>NZ_CP165734.1:0-5680000 GCF_041200145.1 Bradyrhizobium sp. LLZ17 | reverse complement strand
CTAAAAGGATCATTTACAACTCGCCCGTCTTTCAAGTTTGACCTTGAAGGACGCGTGAGCGCCGAAATGATCCGGAGATAATGAAGTATCGCATAGCAATTGCTTGCTGCACGATCCAACTCGGATCGATCTCCTCTTTACGATGTCAGAAATCACGCAACCTCACCGTCCATCCGGACTAGTGGGTGCGAAGTGATGTTTCGCGGACGATTGAGTTACACAACGTGTCGGCAATCAAACCATCTGGTGGAGCCAGACGGGATCGAACCGACGACCTCATGCTTGCAAAGCACGCGCTCTCCCAGCTGAGCTATGGCCCCGTAACCAGAAGACGAATGCTTACTCGATGAGTGTGGTGGGCCTGGGAAGACTTGAACTTCCGACCTCACGCTTATCAAGCGCGCGCTCTAACCAACTGAGCTACAAGCCCCTAACGCATATCCCGTTAAGGACCATGGGATCCTGCGCATGCAGGCCCAGCGCGTGTTCGTCCGCGAAGAAAGAGAAACGTAGACGGCGAAATCCCGCCAATGCAGCTCAACGATCCTGACGACCGTTGGCCACTGATGTTTCTAAAACGGTTCGATAGAAGCAAGCTTCTGAAGAACCATCCTTAGAAAGGAGGTGATCCAGCCGCAGGTTCCCCTACGGCTACCTTGTTACGACTTCACCCCAGTCGCTGACCCTACCGTGGCCGGCTGCCTCCATTGCTGGTTAGCGCACCGTCTTCAGGTAAAACCAACTCCCATGGTGTGACGGGCGGTGTGTACAAGGCCCGGGAACGTATTCACCGTGGCGTGCTGATCCACGATTACTAGCGATTCCAACTTCATGGGCTCGAGTTGCAGAGCCCAATCCGAACTGAGACGGCTTTTTGAGATTTGCGAAGGGTTGCCCCTTAGCGTCCCATTGTCACCGCCATTGTAGCACGTGTGTAGCCCAGCCCGTAAGGGCCATGAGGACTTGACGTCATCCCCACCTTCCTCGCGGCTTATCACCGGCAGTCTCCTTAGAGTGCTCAACTAAATGGTAGCAACTAAGGACGGGGGTTGCGCTCGTTGCGGGACTTAACCCAACATCTCACGACACGAGCTGACGACAGCCATGCAGCACCTGTGTTCCAGGCTCCGAAGAGAAGGTCACATCTCTGCGACCGGTCCTGGACATGTCAAGGGCTGGTAAGGTTCTGCGCGTTGCGTCGAATTAAACCACATGCTCCACCGCTTGTGCGGGCCCCCGTCAATTCCTTTGAGTTTTAATCTTGCGACCGTACTCCCCAGGCGGAATGCTTAAAGCGTTAGCTGCGCCACTAGTGAGTAAACCCACTAACGGCTGGCATTCATCGTTTACGGCGTGGACTACCAGGGTATCTAATCCTGTTTGCTCCCCACGCTTTCGTGCCTCAGCGTCAGTACCGGGCCAGTGAGCCGCCTTCGCCACTGGTGTTCTTGCGAATATCTACGAATTTCACCTCTACACTCGCAGTTCCACTCACCTCTCCCGGACTCAAGATCTTCAGTATCAAAGGCAGTTCTGGAGTTGAGCTCCAGGATTTCACCCCTGACTTAAAAACCCGCCTACGCACCCTTTACGCCCAGTGATTCCGAGCAACGCTAGCCCCCTTCGTATTACCGCGGCTGCTGGCACGAAGTTAGCCGGGGCTTATTCTTGCGGTACCGTCATTATCTTCCCGCACAAAAGAGCTTTACAACCCTAGGGCCTTCATCACTCACGCGGCATGGCTGGATCAGGGTTGCCCCCATTGTCCAATATTCCCCACTGCTGCCTCCCGTAGGAGTTTGGGCCGTGTCTCAGTCCCAATGTGGCTGATCATCCTCTCAGACCAGCTACTGATCGTCGCCTTGGTAGGCCATTACCCTACCAACTAGCTAATCAGACGCGGGCCAATCTTTCGGCGATAAATCTTTCCCCGTAAGGGCTTATCCGGTATTAGCACAAGTTTCCCTGTGTTGTTCCGAACCAAAAGGTATGTTCCCACGCGTTACTCACCCGTCTGCCGCTGACGTATTGCTACGCCCGCTCGACTTGCATGTGTTAAGCCTGCCGCCAGCGTTCGCTCTGAGCCAGGATCAAACTCTCAAGTTGGACTTGAACTTTGAACCGGCTGATCACAACGTTTGACGAGGTCCCACCATTTTTCGCCGACCGAAGTCGACGAGCTGCCTGCGATTCACATCGCTGGCAACGATGGTGTAACCTTAAAACGTGTACCGCCGAAGTCTTTCGTCCGGTCCCGATCCGAAAAGCCGAAGCCTTTCAAATGCGAGACCCGCAAGGACTCCGCCGTCCACGTTTCTCTTTCTTCATCTTCACTTGTCAAACAGCCCGGGACCCAGGAGGCCCCATCCTTCCCTAGAGGAAGGGTTCCGACACCCTTACCGACGATGAATGAACTCCAACCGACTTGCGTCGATCGTTGTGTCACTCAACAAGGTGAGGAGCATCAGTGGCACGTCCGCTCGCCGTGGTCGTTGACCCGGCGGCGCCGCGCTCAGTGGTCGGGTTATAGGCCCCCTCGCTCCGGATTGTCAACGCCCATTGTCAACAAATCGTCGCACAGTGGATTGTCCGAAAAAATCACGTGTTTCCAGACGATTAGACGAACGTCGAGCGGTCGGGTCGGGACCAGTCGATGAAAAAATCCAAAAAAGTTTGGGCTCGTGGGGGCTCCTGAGGCGGCTTCTGGCGCCCTCCCCGGGGAAGGCTCTGGCGCCAGCCCGTTCAGGAAACTTTTCCCCATGGGACGCCGTACTAGAGCCACAATCCCGCGGCGTTCTGGTAAGAGACAAGCTTGAATCGCGGGATGCCAGTGGGGGCTGCCCGCGATTTCACGGGGTCAGAGGAAGGCGATCTTACGATGACGCGGCCTTCCTTGGACATTCGAGAGACATCGAGAGACCTTTACCCGCTTCGCTGTTCGTAATTTCGGCCGGGCCTCCATCAGGGCCTTCTGAGCGCGAACACCTATGCGGCACGGCTTTTCCCGCGATTCCCCTGGAAGAGGGCGAAACGGGAGGAGTGCAGGACAAGGCATTTCGGGTCGTTGATTGGGGGACTTGGGTTGAGCCACAGGACGTCACGCGGCGCTTACGGGCGTGAGACCGGGATCATCGATCTCGGCCACGAGCCGCCGCTGTCCGTCGATGGTTCCGAGGCCGCCGTCATCGATCGCCGTCGCGTCTCGGTGCAATGGTTCAGCGGGACAATTCTGACCGGACTCTGCGGCGCAGCCTTGATTGGCGGCGCCGTTTTCGCATCTCTCGACGGCGAAATGACTTTCGCCAAAGTGCCGGAGCGGGTCGAGGGCGCGCTGCGCGGCGCGTTCGGCGCAGCTGATCGCGCGGCCACGCTGCACAAGAGCGACCGCCTGCCGCCGCCGAATGAATCCACGGCCTCGCGCAACATCGTGCGCGTTTCCACCGTCGCCCGCGTCGGCAATCGCGACGTGATGCGGGTGCGTCCCTTCATCCGGATCGCCGGCAATCTGTCGATGACGACGAGCGATCTGTCGGCGAAGATCCCGCCGTTCAACGCACAGCGGCTGCTCACTGACGTCGGCTCCGACCCCAAGGCCGCCGCCGACGATCCGAACAATCCGGAAGCGGTCGAGCCCGACGCCGAGGTCTCCTTCGTCACCAAGGACCTGTCGCCGGTGCTGCCGAAGGCCAAGATTTCCGCGGTGGTGGCGCTCGACGACATCCTGATGCGGGTCCGCGACGCCGCCAATTGGCGCGGCAATGGCGGGGTGCGCTACGCCGCGCTCGCCAATGCCACCGCCGACGTCTCCGGGGCATCCGACATCAGAAGCGCCTACGCCACCGAAGTGTCGCCGTCCGATCCCTATGCCGGCTTCGAGACCCGCGTGGTGCCGGAAAACGTCACGCTGCTCCCGAAGACCAAGGAGCAGATCACCGGCGGCAATCCCAACGGCGAGCGCGTCCATGTCGTCAAGAAGGGCGATTCGGTCTCCTCCGTGCTGCGCGATCTCGGCGCCACGCCGGACGAGATCAAGGCGATCACCGCCACGCTCGGGCCGCGCGGCCGCGATGGCGGCGTGAAGGAAGGCGAAAAACTCCGCATCCTGATGGCGCCCGCAAGCCCAGGCGCAAGACTCCAGCCCTACCGCGTCATCGTCGCCAACGACACCATGGTCGAGGCGATCGCGGCGCTGTCCGATCTCGGCAAATACGTCGCGGTCGACGTCTCCAGCATGAACACTGTCGCTGATGCCGCGGCCAGCACCAACAGCGACGATGACGACGATGACGACGGCACCGGCGTGCGGCTCTACCAGAGCATTTACGAGACCGCGATACGCAACAAGGTGCCGATGCCGGTCATCGACGACATGATCAAGATCTACTCCTACGACGTCGATTTCCAGCGCAAGGTGCAGCCGGGCGATTCCTTCGACGTGTTCTACGCCGGCGAGGACGAAGGCGTGACGGCGAGCGAAAAGAACGACGTTCTGTTCGCCTCGCTCACGGTCGGCGGCGAAACCAAGAAATATTATCGCTACCAGAGCCCCGACGACGGCGTCGTCGATTACTATGACGAGACCGGCAAGAGCGCGAAGAAGTTTCTGGTCAGGAAACCGGTCAACAGCGCCATCATGCGCTCCGGCTTCGGCGGCCGCCGCCACCCGATCCTCGGCTATGTGAAGATGCACACCGGCGTCGACTGGGCCACCGCTTACGGCACGCCGATTTTCGCCGCCGGCAACGGCGTTATCGAGAAGGCCCAGCTCGAGGGCGGCTACGGCAAGTATGTCCGTATCAAGCACAACAACGGCTATGAGACCGCCTACGGCCACATGTCGGCCTTCGCCAAGGGCATGGAGCCGGGCAAAAAGGTGCGCCAGGGCCAGGTGATCGGCTTTGTCGGTTCCACCGGCCAGTCGACCGGCCCGCACGTCCACTACGAGATCCTGGTCAACGGCCGCTTCGTCGACCCAATGCGCGTGAAATTGCCGCGCGGCCGTTCGCTGGAAGGCCCGATGCTCACGAGCTTCGAGAAGGAGCGCGACCGGCTCGACGGCATGATGAGCGGCCGGGGCGGCGCCATCGCCCGGATCTCGGACGCCACCGGCGGGCCGCTCCAGGTCACCAACCGCTAGGTCTGACGAGCCCCCGACAGCAGGCAATCGGCAACCGCGCGCCGCCCTGTTTTCGATTTCCTTGCTTCATTTCGTTGGAACCTGGCGGGCAGCACGGCTGTTGTTTCGCTACCAGGGGCAGGGCTTTACGGAGCATGCCATGGAGAATTGGACGAACGCAAAATTGTGCGACGTCGCAAACCTGGTCCTCGGCGCATTCCTGTTTCTCTCGCCGTGGATCTTCGGCTTCGACGCCGGAAAAGCTTCCCAGAACGCACATATCGCCGGCATCGTGATCGCAATTTTGGCCATCGCGGCGCTTGCCGCGTTCGCCGTATGGGAAGAATGGCTGAACCTGATCGTCGGCCTGTGGACGCTCATTGCGCCTTGGGTCCTCGGATTCGAGGGCGCCAGGACGGCGATGACCATCCACGTGGTGGTCGGTATAGCGGTCGCTGTGCTGGCCGCGATCGAGCTCTGGATCATGTCCCAGAACCCGCCGCGGCTGACCACCGGCCGTTGAGATCTCGACCCTGAGATGGCCAATGCAACAACCCGTCCGCCCGGTGCGGACGGGTCCTGCACTCGAGCGAGGGAGAGAGCCGTGACACGCCTGACACATAGCGACGTCAGCAAGGCGATCGGCGGCGCCGATGATGCCACCATTGCGGAGATCATCGGGACGGGCGCAACGATCGACGAACTCGCCGAAGCCCAGGCCTGGCTCGCCAATGACGAGCCCATGATCAATGATTTGAGGCCATTGGCGCAGGGACGGGTCCGCGCGGTGGTGGATATCCTATCCGAGCTCGACGAGAGCGAGGACGAGGCCCCCGGCCCTGTCGGCACGGCAAGTTAGACTGGCAAGTTAGACCGGTACGACAAAATCCGCCCCGGAGCGGCGAGGCCTCTCCGGGGCGGTTCATTGTTTGCAGCCAGCAAAGACGATCAGTTCAGCTTGCGCTTCGGCACCGGCGCGTCGAACTGGGTGATCTCCGCGGTCTGCGGCGCCTTGCCGTTGAAGGTCAGCACGTTGCCTTCGGACGAGATCGCGACCGTGTCGCCATCCTTCACCTCACCTGCGAGGATCATCTCGGCCAATGGATCCTGCAGATACTTTTGGATCACCCGCTTCAGCGGCCGCGCGCCGTAGGCGGGATCCCAGCCCTTGGCAGCTAACCAGTCGCGCGCCGCGGCATCGAGCGTCAGCACGATCTTGCGATCGGTCAGCAGCCTCTCGAGACGGCCGAACTGGATCTCGACGATCCGACCCATCTCGCTCTTCTGGAGACGGTGGAACAGGATGATCTCGTCGACGCGGTTCAGGAACTCCGGCCTGAAATGCGCCCGCACCATGCCCATCACCTGCTCGCGCACGGCAGACGTGTCCTCGCCTTCCGGTTGATTCACCAGAAACTCCGAACCGAGGTTCGAGGTCATGATGATCAGCGTGTTGCGGAAATCGACGGTCCGGCCCTGGCCATCCGTCAAGCGGCCGTCATCGAGCACCTGCAACAGCACGTTGAACACGTCGGGATGCGCCTTCTCGATCTCGTCGAACAGCACCACCTGGTAAGGCCGGCGCCGCACCGCTTCGGTGAGCGCGCCGCCCTCGTCGTACCCGACATAGCCCGGAGGCGCGCCGATCAGGCGCGAGACCGAGTGCTTCTCCATGTATTCGGACATGTCGAGACGCACCATCGCGGTCTCGTCGTTGAAGAGATACTCGGCGAGCGCCTTGGTCAGCTCGGTCTTGCCGACGCCGGTGGGGCCCAAGAACATGAACGAGCCCATCGGCCGGTTCGGGTCCTGGAGCCCCGCGCGCGAACGGCGCACGGCGGTCGCGACCGCGTGGACCGCCTCGGCCTGGCCGACAACACGCTTCCCGAGCGAGTCCTCCATCTTCAGGAGCTTGTCTTTCTCGCCTTCGAGCATCTTGTCGACGGGCACGCCGGTCCAGCGCGAGACCACCTGCGCGATGTGGTTGGCGGTGACCGCCTCCTCCATCATCTCGCCGGAGCCTTCACGCGCCTCGATATCGGCGAGCTGCTTCTCGAGCTCCGGGATCCGGCCATAAGCCAGCTCGCCGGCACGCTGGAATTCGCCGCGCCGCTGGGCATTGGCAAGCTCGACGCGCAAGCCGTCGAGCTCCGCCTTCAGCTTCTGGGCATTGGAAAGCTTGTTCTTCTCCGCGCTCCATCGCGATGTCAGCGCCGCCGACTTCTCCTCGAGCTCGACGAGCTCCTTCTCCAGCGCCTGAAGGCGGGTCTTGGAGCCGAGGTCGCTTTCCTTCTTCAGGGCTTCCTGCTCGATCTTGAGTCGGATGATTTCGCGATCGAGCGAATCCAGCTCTTCCGGCTTGGAATCGACCTGCATCTTCAGCCGCGCGGCAGCCTCGTCCATCAGGTCGATCGCCTTGTCGGGCAGGAAACGGTCGGTGATGTAGCGGTTGGACAGCGTCGCGGAGGCAACAAGCGCGGAATCGGTGATCCGCACGCCGTGGTGCTGCTCGTACTTGTCCTTCAGCCCGCGCAGGATGGAGATGGTGTCCTCGACCGAAGGCTCGCTGACGAAGATCGGCTGGAAGCGCCGCGCCAGCGCCGCATCCTTCTCGACATGCTTCTGGTACTCGTCGAGCGTGGTCGCGCCGATGCAATGCAGCTCGCCGCGGGCGAGCGCCGGCTTGAGCAGGTTGGAGGCGTCCATCGCGCCATCGGCCTTGCCGGCGCCGATCAGCGTGTGCATCTCGTCGATGAACAGGATGAAATTGCCGTCGCTCGAAGTCACTTCCTGGAGCACGGCCTTGAGCCGCTCCTCGAACTCGCCGCGGTATTTTGCGCCCGCGATCAGCGACCCGAGGTCGAGCGAGAGCAGCCTCTTGTCCTTGAGGCTCTCCGGCACATCGCCATTGACGATACGCCGCGCCAGGCCCTCGGCAATGGCGGTCTTGCCGACGCCGGGCTCGCCGATCAGGACCGGATTGTTCTTGGTCCGGCGCGACAGCACCTGGATGGTGCGGCGGATCTCCTCGTCGCGGCCGATGACCGGATCGAGCTTGCCGTCGCGCGCCGCCTGGGTGAGGTCGCGAGCATATTTCTTCAGCGCGTCATAGGCGTTCTCGGCCGTGGCGCTGTCGGCCGTGCGGCCCTTGCGCAGCGCTTCGATCGCGGCGTTGAGATTTTGCGGGGTGACGCCGCCCTTGCTCAGGATCGACCCGGCTTCACTGTTCTTCTCCAGCGCGAGCCCGAGCAGCAGCCGCTCGACGGTGACGAAGCTGTCGCCAGCCTTCTCGCCGGCCTTTTCGGCCGCGTCGAAGGTGCGAGCCAGTTCCGGGGCCAGATAGATCTGCCCCGCGCCCGCACCACTGACCTTCGGCACCTTGTTCAGGGCGTCCTCGGTCGTCTTCAGAATTGCGCGGGAATTGCCGCCGGCACGGTCGATCAGACCGGCAGCCAGTCCCTCAGTATCGTCCAGCAGGACCTTCAGCAGGTGCAGGGTCGAAAACTGCTGGTGCCCCTCGCGCATCGCGAGCGACTGCGCGGACTGGATGAAGCCCCTGGATCGTTCGGTATATTTTTCGATGTTCATATCGTGGTCTTTCCCTCGGCCTGCCCCTGGAGCCCTCGAAGGCACTCCAAACGGCATCTTCATTGGGTTTCCGCTGGCCGCATTGAGCTTTCTCAACCGGCAACGGTCGTTATCAGCCGGCGCTGGCGCCGGCCTGCCCCAGATGTGGGAAGCGGGCCCGCGGATCGGAAGAGGCCACTTCACAATTTCGTGCGCTGAAAATTCGCAAGCCGGATCGGGTCGCTTGGCGCCGCCCGGCGGAATCCCTTAAGTAGCGACATGACATCAAGTGCCAAGCCATCTGGAAGTGCCGACAGATCCACCCCGGCCGCCGAGATCACCTCTCTCTATCGCTACCCGATCAAGGGCCTGACGCCGGAGCCCCTCTCCCGCGTCCCCTTGCGGGTCGGCCAGACCCTGCCCGCCGATCGCCGCTACGCCATCGAGAACGGCCCAAGCGGGTTCGATCCCGAAGCGCCGGCATGGAAGCCGAAAATCCAGTTTCTGATGCTCGCGCGCAATGAGCGGCTGGCTTCCCTCGACAGCCGTTTCGAGGATGCGACCAACCGCCTGACCATTCGCAAGGACGGCCAGATCGCCGCCAGTAGCGATCTCGAGACCGAAGCCGGGCGCGCTGCCATCGAGCGCTATTTCAGCGAGAACTTTCAGCCGGAGCTGAAAGGCCCGCCGAAGCTGCTGTCCGGCCGCGACCACAGCTTCTCCGACGTCGCCCGCAAGGTCGTGTCAATCATCAATCTGGACAGCGTCCGCGCCATCGAGACCATGCTCGGCGGCGCCGCCGTGCATCCGCTGCGTTTCCGCGCCAACCTCTATGTCACGGGCTGGCCGGCTTGGTCCGAGCTCGACCTCGTCGGCGAGACGCTCGCGATCGGGCAGGCCCGGCTGAAGGTGGTCAAGCGCATCGTCCGCTGTCCGGCCACCAATGTCGATCCGCAGACCGCCAGGCGCGATCTCGAAATCCCGCCCACGCTCTCACGCAACCTCGGCCACATGGAGTGCGGCATCTACGCCGAGGTGATCGCCGACGGCGAGATCGGCCTCGGTGATCAGGTTGCGGTGGAAGAGCCGAAGCTGGTGTGACGGAGCGCCGCCTCAACACACTCGGTCATTGCGAGCGGAGCGCAGCAATCCAGAGATCTCCCCGCTGAGGCAGTCTGGATTGCTTCGTCGCTTCGCTCCTCGCAATGACGAGCACTCGCCTCAGTTCGGCATCACATACGCATAGATGCGGCCGCGCGAGACAGGGGCCTCGCGGACGCGGTTGCCGTTGTTGCCGGAGATCATGATCGGATTGCCCTGCGCGTCGACGCCGGTGATGATGCCGACATGACCGCCCCGGCCGCCGCGCGACATCACCGCGATGGCGCCGACCTGCGGACCGGAGACACGCGTGCCGTAGTGCGCGAACGAGTTCGCCATGTCGGAGCCGGTCCCACGGTGGCCGGTTTTCTCAAGCACCATGTTCATGAAGCGCGCGCACCACAGGCTGCCGCGGCCGGTCGGATTGCCGCCGACATAGCGGCGCGCCTCGGAGACGAGCCCCGATCCGCCACCGAAGCCCGCGCTCGTCGCCGTTCCGCTGCTATCGCGGATAGCCCTTCCGCCTCTGCGGCTCATGGCTGCTGGCGCGTGACCGTTGATCGACATTGCGCCGCTCGCGTTCATGGCCATGCCGCCGCCATTGGCGTTCGGATCATAGCTCGCAAAGCTGTTGCCGAACCCGCTCGCCTGCAATTGCGCCGCATTGCGCTCGAAGCGCGAGCTGCGCGCATAGTTGCGGTAATGATGATGTCTGCTGGCGTAGCGCGCTGCGTGATGCACGTAAGCGTGCCGCTCTGCGCTATGATGGCGATGAGACCGCGCTGATGCCGGCGACGAGAAGGCGGCAACCGCCGCGAAGAAGAGAGCCAGCGCGAGGACACAGCGCGACAGGCGAGACGCAAACAACTCGAACATTCTTCATCCTTGGTTGACACCCCCCAATTCCCCATCGGCCCGTGGGGCGGCCGACATCCGCGTGGCGTATCACAATCCTGATGTGGCGAGATCAAGACGCATTGGCGGAGATTTTGGAAGGTGATTAACAGGTGCTAGGCTCACATGCGCAGACCGCAGAGCCGCATTCCAATGCCACAGTTGTAAAGGAGGACAATTGCATGCCCCACGCCGTGAGCAAGGATGGCTGCCGCCTCTATTTCGAAGAGGCCGGCACCGGCACGCCGATCATTTTCCTGCACGAGTTCGCAGCCGACTACAGCAATTGGGAGCCGCAGATGCGCTATTTTTCGCGCGGCCACCGCTGCATTACTTATTCGGCGCGGGGCTACACACCGTCGGACGTGCCGGCGGGCGAGGTCTACAGCTACACCCATTTCTACACCGATGCGCTCGCCGTGCTCGATCATCTCAGAATCGATCGCGCGCATCTCGTCGGTCTGTCGATGGGCGCTTACTCTTCGCTGCAGATCGGACTGAATGCGTCGCAGCGCGCGCTGTCGATGACGCTCGCCGGCGTCGGCTCCGGCTCGGAGATCGAGACTCTCGACGCCTGGCGCGAGCAGTGCCGGGCCAATGCCGAGCAGTTCGAGACGCTCGGCGCCGCCGAGGTGGCAAGAGCAACGCGCGAGGCGCCGAGCCGGATTCCTTCCTGGTCAAGGATCCGCGCGGCCACGCTGATTTCTATGCGGCGCTGGCGCGGCATGATGCCAAGGGATCGGCGCGGACAATGCGCGGCTTCCAGGCCGGCCGCCCCTCGATCTTTACGATGACGGACGCGATCGGACGCGTCTCGACGCCGGCACTCATCATCTGCGGCGACGAGGACGATCCGTGCGTGAGCGCGAGCCTGTTTCTGAAGAAGCAGCTGCCGGCCGCGGGACTCGCGATGTTTCCGAAGTCAGGCCACGTGCTCAATCTGGAGGAGCCGGCACTGTTCAACGCGACGGTGGAGCGGTTTGTCACGTTGGTGGAAGCGGGACGGTGGCCGGTGCGAGATCCGAGATCAGTGGCGGCGCATTAGCGCGAAGGCGCCGCCTCGCACTCCATCGCGTAGCCCGGATGGAGCGACAGCGTAGTCCGGGGCCTTCGCGTCCGCGGATAGAATCCCGGATTGCGCTGCCCTTCATCCGGGCTACGGTAATCTTACTTCCCGCCGCCACGCGTGAGCAAAAACACCCCCTGCTCGCCGAACAAATTCCACACCCACCATGGCATCCGCAGCCGCAGCGGTCGGCCGTAGAGGTCGAGCGCCTCGGCGCGCTCCATCTTGACGCCGATGGCGTCGCAGAGCTCGACGAAATCCTTGATGGTGCAGAAATGGATGTTGGCGGTGTCGTACCAGCTTGCCGGCAGGTTTTCGGTGCGGGGCATGTGGCCCCCACCAGCAGTTGAAGCCGCATCTTCCAGAAGCCGAAATTCGGGAACGACACGATGGCGCGGCGGCCGATGCGCAGCAGATTCTCCAGCACGACCTTGGGCTGCCGTGTCGCCTGAAGCGTCTGCGACAGGATCACGTAGTCGAAGGCGTCATCGGGATAGTTGACGAGGTCGGTATCGGCATCACCCTGCACCACCGCGAGGCCCTTGGCGACGCAGCGGTTGACGCCCTCCCGCGACAGCTCGATGCCGCGGCCATCGACGCCGCAGGTTTCCAGCAGCTGCAGCAGATCGCCCTCGCCACAGCCGACGTCGAGCACCTTCGATCCCGGCTTGACCATCTCGGCGACCAGCACATGGTCCGCGCGAAAATCACTGGGCTGCCCGGTCGCAATGCCGCCCAGCGGCAGCACTTCCTGTACAGACATCGCTAGCCGTCCTTATCCTTGAGCCCGCGCGCCTTGCCGGCCGATTGCAGGAAAGCACGCGAGATATCGAAGAATTCGGGCACGTCGAGCAGGAAGGCATCATGGCCGCGATCGGTCTCGATCTCGGCAAACGACACCCGCGCGCTCGACGCGTTCAGCGCATGCACCAGCGCGCGCGATTCCGAGGTCGGAAACAGCCAGTCGCTGGTAAAGGAGACCACGCAGAAGCGGGTCTGGATTCCGGCGAACGCCTTTGCCAGCACGCCGCCATGATCGGCGGCGATGTCGAAATAGTCCATGGCGCGGGTCAGATAGAGATAGGTGTTGGCATCGAACCGTTCGACGAAGGACGAGCCCTGGTAGCGCAGATAGCTCTCGACCTGGAAGTCAGCGTCGAACGAAAAGGTCGGCAGCTCGCGGTCCTGCATGCGCCGTCCGAACTTGCGGTGCAGCGCCGCGTCCGAGAGATAGGTGATGTGCCCGGCCATCCGCGCCACGGCGAGGCCGCGATGCGGATGCGTCGCCTGATCGACATAGCGTCCACCATGCCAGTCCGGATCGGCCATGACCGCCTGCCGGCCGAGCTCGTGGAAGGCGATGTTCTGCGCCGAATGACGCGTGCTGCATGCGGTCGGGAGCGCGGAGAACACGCGGTTCGGATAGGCCGCGGTCCATTGCAACACCTGCATGCCGCCCATCGACCCCCCGACAACGCAGAGCAGCGTCTCGATGCCGAGGCGGTCGAGCAGCATGGCCTGCGCCCGCACCATGTCGGGGATCGTAATGATCGGAAAATCCAGCCCCCACACCTTGCCGGTTGCGGGATTGGTCGAGGCAGGGCCGGTCGAGCCCATGCAGCCACCGATCACGTTCGAGCAGATGATGAAGTACTTGTCGGTATCGAGCGGGCGGCCGGGGCCGACCATGATTTCCCACCAGCCCGGTTTGCCGGTCAGCGGATGAACATTGGCAACGTGCTGGTCGAGCGTCAGCGCATGGCAGATCAGGATTGCATTGGAGCGATCGGCATTGAGCTCGCCATAGATCTGATACGCGATCTGGAACGGAGAGAGATCGATGCCGCAATCGAGCCGCAGCGGCTGATCGGCGCCGAAATGCGCGACCGGCGAACTCGGATGATCCACCTCATGCGACCGGTCGTCGGCACTGATCGCGGGACTCGGAATCGACTTGACGCCAACCATCTGACCATCGACCTCGTTTGCGATCGGACTTCAGATCGCTACTGACATCAGGCCATAAAAAACCCGGCCTGAACGATAGGTTCGGCCGGGATCGAAAGCGTCCCCGGCCTGTTTAGCGAGTTTTTTAACGTGGCTGCAAGCCGGCCGGCTCAAATGACCACGGAACAGGCAAAACCTACCGGCTTGGGCGGTTTTCGTCAAGTCACGGTCCGGATCAGCCACATTCCACTCTGCATCCTCAGCCGAACAGGCCCTATTTTCCTTTGCATTTCTCTTTGCTTTCACCGCCCATCCTGCCTAATCAGAGGTCGATCGCAGCGGATCCGGACTTGCTGGTCTCCTCGTCCGATCCGTATTGGAACGCCTCTCAATAGCCGCTGTCAGATATGTCTCAACGTCCGCCCGCGCCACCATCGCTGCAGGAATTGCGCAAGGAGATCGACGCGATCGACGAGGGCATGCATCGCCTGCTGATGCAGCGCGGCGACATCATCGACCGCCTGATCCAGGTAAAGCAGACCCAGGAGGTCGGCTCCGCCTTCCGCCCGGCGCGCGAGGCCGCCATGATGCGCGACCTCGTGCAGCGTCATCGCGGCATCCTGCCGCTCGACACGGTCGAGAGCATCTGGCGCGTCATCATCTCGACCTTCACTTACGTCCAGGCGCCGTTCGCGGTGCACGCGGACATCTCGGTAAGCGAGCCCGCGATGCGCGATTCCGCGCGATTCCATTTCGGCTTCACGGTGCCCTACGTCGCGCATTTCAGCGCGCAGGCCGCAGTCGAGGCGGTGGCGAAATCCAAGGGCGATCTGGCGCTGGTCTCGGCGACCTCCAGCCGCACGCCGTGGTGGCTGTTGCTCGAGCAGGAAGGTGCGCCAAAAATCATCGCGCGGCTGCCCTTCGTCGAGCGCGCCGACCATCCGGCTGCGCTGCCCGTGTTCGCGGTCTCGCGCGTCGCCGACAGCGCCCTGGTGACGGAGGTCGAGACCTTCAGCGTGCGCGTTTCGGGCTGGAATGCCGAGGTCGCACGGGCGCTGTCGCCGCTGGCCGAGATCGTGGCGGTGCCCGATACCGCCTTCGACGGCGCGGCCCTGCTGGTCTCCGTCACCGCAGCAAGCAGCCTCGACAAGATCAAGGCTGCCCTGATCGAAGCGGGGGCATCGGTGCGCTCCACGGCCCTCGTCGGCAGCCACGCAACGCGCTATACGGTGCCCCCGATCGGGTCGAAACCCTAAATCGCGAACCTCGACCAGCCTATCCGGAGTTGAAGATGTCCCGCCCCGTGCCGAATCCCGGCATTCTCGATATTGCGCCCTACACGCCCGGCAAGAGCCCGGTGGCCGAGCCCGGCCGCAAGGTGTTCAAGCTCTCGGCCAACGAGACGCCGTTCGGGCCCTCACCGAAGGCGATCGAGGCGTTCAAGCACGTGGCCGATCACCTGGAGGATTATCCGGAAGGCACCTCGCGCGTGCTGCGCGAGGCGATCGGCCGTTCTTTCGGGCTCGATCCCAACCGCATCATCTGCGGCGCCGGCTCGGACGAGATCCTCAATCTGCTCGCCCACACCTATCTCAGCCAGGGTGATGAGGCGATCTCCACTACCCACGGCTTCCTGGTGTACCCGATCGCGACCATGGCGGTCGGCGCCAAGAATGTCGTTGCGGCGGAGACGAACCTCACCGCCGATGTCGACGCGATCCTGAAAGCCGTGACGCCGCGCACAAAACTGGTCTGGCTCGCCAATCCCAACAACCCGACCGGCACCTATTTGCCATTCGACGAGGTCAAGCGCCTGCGCGCCGGCCTGCCCTCGCATGTCCTACTGGTGCTGGACGCCGCCTATGCCGACTATGTTTCTCGCAACGATTATGAAATGGGGATCGAGCTCGTCGCCACCACAGAAAACACCGTGGTGACGCACACCTTCTCCAAGATCCACGGCCTCGCGGCGCTGCGCGTCGGCTGGATGT
This sequence comes from Bradyrhizobium sp. LLZ17, assembly GCF_041200145.1. Classification (NCBI taxonomy): domain Bacteria; kingdom Pseudomonadati; phylum Pseudomonadota; class Alphaproteobacteria; order Hyphomicrobiales; family Nitrobacteraceae; genus Bradyrhizobium; species Bradyrhizobium zaerense. Next base: position 5,664,318 of record NZ_CP165734.1, on the reverse strand, counting down.
TCGGCCCTGAACACGTCATAGATGCCGTGAACCGCATCCGCGGTCCCTTCAATGTGTCGACGCCGGCGATGTACGCGGCCGTCGCCGCGATCGAGGACACTGCGCACCAGGCGATGTCGAAGCAGTTCACCGAGACCTGGCGCAACTGGCTGAGCGAGGAAATCAGCAAGCTCGGGCTCAAAGTGACGCCGGGCGTCGCCAATTTCGTGCTGATCCAGTTCCCGGTCGACAAGGGCAAGACCGCCGATGACGCCGACGCGTTCCTCACCAAACGCGGTCTCGTGTTGCGCGCGTTGAAGAACTACGGCCTGCCGCATGCGCTGCGCATGACCATCGGCACCGAGGAGGCCAACCGCCTCGTCGTCGAGGCCTTGCGCGACTTCGTGGCCGGCAGATGAAGGCGGCGGCGCACTTCCAGCGCGTCGCGCTGATCGGCTTCGGCCTGATCGGCGGCTCGATCGCGCGCGCTGCGAAGCTCCAGGGCCTGGCTTCCGAGATCGTCACCACCGCGCGCTCGGAGCAGACGCGCGCGCGGGTGCTCGAGCTCGGCATCGTAAACCACGTCGTCGCGACCAATGCGGAAGCGGTGAAGGACGCCGATCTCGTCATCCTCTGCATTCCGGTCGGCGCCTGCGGTCCGGTGGCGCAGGAGATCGCTGCGCATCTGAAGCCGGGCGCGATCATCTCGGACGTGGGCTCGGTCAAGGGCGCCATCGTCAGAGACATGGCGCCGCATCTGCCGCAGGGTGTTCATTTCGTACCGGCGCATCCGGTCGCAGGCACCGAGCATTCCGGACCCGATTCCGGCTTCGCCGAGCTCTTCATCAACCGCTGGTGCATCCTCACGCCGCCGGAAGGCACCGACGCTGCTGCCGTCGCGCATCTGCGCGCGTTCTGGACGGCAATGGGTGCCAAGGTCGAGGTGATGACGCCGGATCATCACGATCTCGTGCTCGCGATCACCAGCCATTTGCCGCATCTGATCGCCTATACCATCGTCGGCACCGCCGACGAGCTGGCGCAGGTGACGGAATCAGAAGTCATCAAGTTCTCCGCCGGCGGCTTCCGCGACTTCACCCGCATCGCGGCGTCCGATCCGACGATGTGGCGCGACGTCTTTCTCGCCAACAAGGAGGCTGTGCTGGAGATGCTCGGCACCTTCACCGAGGATCTCGCAAAGCTCACCCGCGCCATCCGTCGCGGCGACGGCGAGGCGCTGTTCGAGCATTTCACGCGCACCCGCGCCATCCGCCGCGGCATTGTCGAGATCGGCCAGGATTCGGCGGCGCCCGACTTCGGCCGCCCGCACGCCGCGCTGAAGAAGCCGTAGCGCGCGAGTAGCCCGGATGGAGCGCAAGCGTCATCCGGGACGCCTTCGCTTGAGGCAAGACTCCCGGATTGCGCTTCGCTCCATCCAGGCTACGAACCCGCGTTTCGCACGAGAGAGCTAGAACGGATAGTAGCGGATCTGCGTCATCACGACGTTGTCGTCCGTCTTCGGCGCGCCACCGACACCGGCGAAGGCGATGCGCTGGGTGTAGGAATACTGCACGCCGGCTTTGAGCGTGCCGTAATTGCCCTGGTAGAGAGTGTCGTAGACGCCGGCGGTGACCTGACGAACCTCCTTGGTATTGCCGTTGCAGCTCGCAGCCGGCGTGTTTTCAGTGAAGCAGCCGGTGTTGTTGTAGAGCGGGTTGCCGTAGCCGAACGGCACCGTTCCGACGTTGGCGAAATTGGCCTTGGCTTTTTCCAGACCTGCATAGCTGTAGACGTCGAGGCTCGGCGTTGCGTGCCAGATCAGCCCGACCGCGGCCGCCGTGATCGACAGCGGAAGCACGGTGCCATCTTGCGCCACCGCCGCATCGGGGAACGGCGTCGCCGTGAAGCGGCCGAGCACGCCGTGGGCGCCGTAGAGCTGAAGGTCGAGGGTCTTCGGAATCAGCTCGGCAAAGACGTGCCCGCCGAAGCTCCCCGTATCGTAGCTGTGGTTGGCGGAGTTGAATCGATCGAGCAGCTGGCGGTAGAGCGCCCAGCCCTCGACATGCAGCTTGTAGGGTCCAAGCCTTGGATCCCAGGCCGCCTTGACGGTGACGTCAGGGACCTGGTTCAGACTGACATTGTTGAGGTTGTTGAAGAAGCTGCCGCCCGGCCCGGTCAGATTGACCTGGAGGTTCGGGTTGAGCACGCCCTGCGGGCCAACCGCGGGCGTGCCGACCGTCGGCACGTTGCCGCCGAAGAACGCGGTCTGCGGATTTTCGACCGAGGCGGCCAGCCTGAACTCGGGTCCGATGTCCTGCCACACGCGAATGCCGGGTTGCCGTGCTGCGAGGAATCCCGGAACGGATTCGAAGTCGATCACGCCCGGCGCATCGACCGCGCGAGGATCGATGCCGGACCTGGTCGGCGCGTTGAGCGACCAGGATTGTCCCGCGAGAAAGTGAACGCCGAGATCCGTCCGGTCGAGCTCGAGGCTGAGTTGCCGCATCCGCGGGTTGAAGGAGTTGGTGGCAACTGAGCTCGCCGTTTGCGCCGCGCCTTCGAAATCGATTTCGCCGTAGCCGGCCAGATGCGTATCAGGATCGGCGTTGCCTTCGGCCAGCACCGAGAAGCGGCTCTGGCGCGCGGAGAACCGCGTCTCGGGGACATCAAAATTGTGGCTCTGCTGGTAGGGGATGAAGTTGTAGACCGAGCCGGTATCGGAGGCGATGTTGCGGGACCGGTAGATGCCGGTGAGATCGACCCAGCCGCCGAATGTCAGCGTCACGCCCTTGTAGCAGACCTTTCCGGCCGCACATGGATCGACGGGAAGCGCCTTGTAGGTCGCCGGCAGTGGCGCGGCTTTCGATTGCGCCACTGCGACCTGATGCGTCTTGCGCGCCTCCGAATCGACGCGCTGCTGGAGTTCCTTCAGCTTGGTCTTGAGCGCCTGGATTTCGGTCGTGACATTGTCGTCGGCACGCGCCTGCCCCGAACAGGCAGCGAGAATGCTCAGCATCAGTCCGCAATTGATGATCCGCACGTGAACTTCCCTCCTCTGGAGAAGCAGGTCATGTTCGTCGCGCCTCCTCCGGCGCGTGCGTGCTTCCCTGATGTGGAGTGATGTGAATGAGGCCGTGCTTATTCGCGGCGACACGCATCTTCTGCATCACGTTTTACTGACGGTCATGTTCGGAATATTTTCGCTGCCGGGCCGATCCGCACGCGCGCGCGGATTACCGTTAGGCGCGGCGATTCGCGGAGGGCTCGAGGCCATCGTGCCCCCGACATGAGAGAGAGAGAGAGAGAGAGAGAGAGAGAGAGAGAGAGAGAGAGAGAGAGTTGCGGCGCCCCATTCCCGGCACGCGATCGCGTTGGCGCGAAGGCGTCGTGACCGCGTCTCAAATACGGCACCTGTAGCCCGGATGGAGCGCAGCGCAATCCGGGACAGTATCAGCCTTGATCAAGAGCCCCGGATTGCACTGCGCTCCATCCGGGCTACGGGAGAAGCAACAGCTAATACAGCGGCGGGATCTGGCCGACCTTCACCGGGCCGAGCAGCACGGCGCCGTCGACGAATTTCAGCGGGAAGCTGCGGGCCTTCCTGCCCTCGAGCGTACTCTCGGTGCCGATCGAATTGATGCCGGCGGCAACGCCGGCATTGGCATTCTGCTTGATGACCTTGCCGAGTCCGGGAACGGCGCGGTCGAGCGCGCCGAACAAATTGTTGAGGTCCTGCGACTTCACGCCAGGTGCGACACGGTCGAGCGTCGCCTGCGGCACGCCCTCTTCCAGCATCTTGTCGATGCCGAGCGCCGGGATCACCCGCTCGAGGCCGGTTACCGTCATCTGCAATTCGCCGTCGAGTCGGCCATTGGCCGATAGTCCAAGCGTGCCGGCCGCGACCGCGATCATCTCGCCTTGCTGGATCCGCGACTGCACGATCTCGATGTGGCCGCCTGCGGCCTGGATCTCGCGGAAACGCTGCGGCCACGGCTTTGGCGTGAGATCGGAGAGGCCCGTGATCTTCGCACGCGTGTCCGCCTCGAACGGTTCGGCGAGCAGCGGATGCACACCCTGGATGCTGCCCTGCGCGACGTGGAGCACGGTCTCGATGACGGGATGGTCGGACGGCGATCCGTCCGCGAGGCGGCCGTGCAGCTCAACCTGCTTGGCGCGCGCGAGCGGCACCTGGACGCCGCCATCGAGCCGGTTGACACTGAGATCGTCGAACACGAGAGGGCGCGCTCAGGGATCGCCGGCAGGCCAATCACGCTGCTGCGGCCCTTGCTCCAGTTCACCACGAAAGTGTTTTGGCTGACGCCATCGGTCAGGGTCGCGGGCGCCGAGAATTCGGCGATGACATGCCTGGGATCATAGACCTGGGCGACGACCAGAATGTTGTCGAGCTTGGCCGTGAACGGTGTCTTGCTCGCATTCTGCGAGACCAGCGCCACGCTGGCGCCCGAACACTGGACCTCGAAGCGGAACGGGAAGCCCGCGATCGAGCGCTTGGCGCAATCATAGATGCGGCCGGATTTGGCTTCCTGCGCGCGCCAGGCGTCCGCGGCGATCTCGGCCTGCGAGGCGGCATAGAACCAGAAGCCGCTCCAGGCGACGGCGAGGATCAGCAGGAGGACGGGAGCAATGAAGAGGCCCCAACGGGAGCGCCGGCCTGCGGCAACGGTCATATCGGACATGCGGCGACCCTTTGACCCCAGATGATGGCAAATGTAAGCGAGGTTCGGGTGCGACGAAAGGCGGAGAATTCCCTTCGCTTGCGGGCGCGGTTCTGGTAGCCGTGCCCGAAATGTCGGAAATCACCCTCCCCTCCGTCACCACCGCCAAAGGCGACCTCTGGGTGTTCGGCTACGGTTCGCTGATGTGGCGGCCGGGCTTCGCATTCGAGGAGCGCGTCCCGGCGCGGCTGGTCGGCGAGCACCGCGCGCTCTGCGTCTATTCGTTCGTGCACCGGGGCACGCCGGAGCAGCCGGGCCTGGTGCTGGGGCTCGACCGCGGTGGCGCCTGCCGCGGCATTGCCTTCCGCGTCGCCGAGCAGAACCGCGCCGAGGTCGTCGCCTATTTGCGGGCGCGCGAGCAGGTGACGTCGGTCTATCGCGAGGTGATGCGCTCGGTGTGGCTGGAGAACGACGCGCGTGAGCGCGTCTCCGCCCTCGCCTATGTCGTCGATCGCGGCCATGTCCAATATGCCGGACGGCTGTCGCTCACCGAACAGCACCGCCACGTGCTCCAGGGCCACGGCCAGTCCGGCGCCAACCGCGACTATGTCACAGCGACGGTAAAGGCGATCGAGGCCGAAGGCTTTCGCGACACGCAATTGCATCGGCTCGCGGCGATGCTGCATGGCGACGCGCATTCGCTCCACGCAGCGGCGCCGACTGACAATCGGGAAAATCGCTAGCCCCCAGAGCCCGCATAGCTCGGGGCGGAGCCGATCAATCGCTCCTGCTCCTTCCGCCCTGCTTCGATGATGCGCTCACTCGCGCCCTCGATCTCGTCGCGCACGCGCGTGATGTACTCGTCCTTCGCAAGTCCCGGCGGCAGCGGATCGAGAAATTCCACGACCAGCGTTCCGGGATACCGCATGAAGGTGCGGCGCGGCCAGAACAGGCCGGAGTTGAGTGCGACCGGAAGGCATTGCACGCCGCAAGCCGAATAGATCTGGGCAAAGCCGGTCTTGTAGTCCGGCGCCGCACCGGCCGGACGGCGTGTGCCCTCCGGGAAGATCACGAGCTGGCGGCCGCCGCGCACCGCGGCGCGCGCCCGCCGCGTCATGTCCAGCAGCGCCTTGACGCCGGCGCCGCGATCGATCGAGATCATGCCGATTTTTGCCAGGAACTGACCGAACACCGGGATGTGCATGAGCTGGCGCTTGAGGATGAAGATCGGGTGATCGAAAAACGGCATCAGCGCGAACGTTTCCCAGAACGACTGGTGCTTGGCGACCACCACCAGCGGACCCGACGGAATCTTCTCGACGCCGCGGAATTCCACCTTGATGTCGCAGATCACGCGCATGAGAAACTGCGTCGCCTTCGCCCACCATCCCGCGACCGTCAGCAGGGCGCGCGGCGGCATCGCGAAGGTCGGCAGCGCCACGATCGCAAGGCAAACCAGCACGGCGTAGAACAGCACGTTGAACACGAGCGAGCGCAGGAAAATCAGCAACATCCACAATCCGATCAATTGGCCTGTGCGGTGGCGGGCCGCTTTGGTTGCAGGCCCGCTGGCTGCTCCGACATCTCGGGCGAAAGGTCAATCCCGAAATCCTCCAGCCGGATCCTGAGCTCGGCAGCGATGTACTTGACATATTCCGACAGCAACAGCCGGAGCGTGGAGGACGAGGTCCACCACGGCTCATCGCGCCATTTGTCGCCGACCACCGCGAATGGGACCAGAACCGTCCCCGGCATCGCATGCGAGAACTCCACCAGCGCGCGCGGCATGTGATAGTTCGAGGTGACCACGATCAGCGATTTGAAGCCGCGCCCCTCGGCCCAGCGCCGCGCCTCAGCCGCGTTGCCGCGGGTCGTGAGCGCGGTGCGATCGAGATCGACGCAGCAGGTCATGAAGGACTGGTTCTCCGGCAGGGTCCGGGAGATGTCGCCTGCGGTCGAGGCCGGATGCACGCCCGAGATCAGGAGCCTCTTGCCATAGCCGGCCGCCAAGAGCTCCATCGCGTCCGATACGCGCGAGGAGCCGCCGGTCAGCACCACGATGCCATCCGCCTTGCGGCCCGGCGCGATCTCGGCACCGCGCAATTGCGACAGGAACGCGAAGAAGCCCGCCGCCGCGCCGACGAAAACCAACGCGACCACCGACACGACGGCCGCGCGCAGCCAGCCGCGCGGCAGGTTCGGCGATTGATCGTCGGTCGGCGAGGTCATGCGATGTCGGTGATCCCTTCCCCGGGGTGATTTTAAGATGTTTTAAGGCGAAGTGGAGTCTGGTTTTTTTGGCTCAATCGACGTCATTCAGTGTCGCGAACAGCGTCTGGCGCGAGGCGACCGCGGTGATCGCGCCGATCAGCACCGCCTGCACCGCGAGCACGACATAGCCCGACGGCCGCAGCGAAAAGGTGCCGAGCAGGGCCGCGAACTGGTCGCCGACAGGGGTACCGGAAAACCAGCCGGCGATCGACTCGGAGAAGCCGAACACCAGCATGGCGACGCCGCCGCCGATCACGCCGCCTTCGAGACCGAGCCTGAGGAAATGCCGCAGGAAACGGTTGGCGATATAGCGGTCGCCGGCGCCGACGAAATGCAGGACCTCGACGATCGGACGGTTCGCCGCCATGGCGCCACGGGTTGCGAACGAGACCGAGATGATGGTCGCGACGATGACGAGGGCGAGGATGCCGATGCCCGCGAGTACGGTGGCGCTGGTCATCGAGCGCATCCGTTCGATCCAGGCGCGATGATCGTCGACGCTGGCGCTTGGCGTCACCTGCGTCACACGCGCGCGCAAGGCGCCGAGATCGAGCGCCGTGCCCGGCTGCACGCGGGCAATGATCATCCGCGGGATCGGCAGGTCGTCCATCGACAGCCCGGTGCCGAGCCAGGGCTCGAGCAGCTTGCCGCTCTCCTCCTTGGTGAACGGCTTGACCTCGACGATGCCCGTTTGCGCCCGCATCGCTTCGGTGACGGCGGCGGTGTCGCGCTCGATGTCGCGTCCCGGTTGCGGGCGGATCTGGATAGTGATCTCGCTCGCGACATCCGACTGCCATTCCGCGGCAGAGGCGCTGACCAGCAGCACCGTGCCGGTCGTCATCGAGGCGAGGAAGGTCATGATGGCGACGACGGCGACCAGCGCGCGGCCATGAATCGAGGCGCGCGGCACGATCGGCGACATGTTGCGCGCCCGCGGCGGAAGCTGCGGACGTTCCTGTCCGAGATCGACCAGCACGCCGCGCTCGTCGGTCCTATTCATAAACGTGCAACCGTCCCTGGTGCAGCACGAAGCGGCGCGCCTCGTACTGGTCCATCAGCGCGATGTCGTGGGTCGCGATGATGACGGCGGTGCCGGACTTGTTGAGTTCGATGAACAGCCGCAGCAAGCGTCGCCCGAGCGTCGGATCGACGCTGCCGGTCGGCTCGTCCGCGAGCAGCAGCTGCGGCCGCGAGATCACCGCGCGCGCGATCGCGGCGCGCTGCTTTTCGCCGCCGGACAGGATCGGCGGCAGCGCGTCCATGCGCTCGCCCAGCCCGACCCACCGCAGCAAGTCGATCACCTCCTTGCGATAGCTGGATTCGCTGCGGCCCATGACGCGGAACGGCAGCGCCACGTTCTCGTAGGTCGTCATGTGGTCGAGCAGGCGGAAATCCTGGAGCACGATGCCGATGCGCTTGCGCAAATCGGCGATCTCGTCCTTGCCAAGCTGGGAGATGTCGTGGCCGAACAGATTGACGAGGCCGCGCGTCGGCCGATGCGACAGGAACAGCAGGCGCAGCAACGAGGTCTTGCCGGCGCCGGACGGGCCAGTGAGGAACTGGAAGGAATGCGCCGGGATCTGGAAATTGAGGTCGCGCAGGATCTCCGGCCCCAGGCCGTAACGCAATCCGACATTTTCGAACCGAACCAAGCTCAGCTCCGTTCGAGGGTGGAGACGGCGCCCGCCGCGAAGTTTCGCCGCATGCGATCAACGGGTTGTGCGACCGTTATGGTTTCCGGTTCGTTAACGGTCGCCTTGTAGCATCCAGGACGCCCGGTCTTGCGCGATTGGGTCATTGCCAAGATTCTCCATGCATCAAGGCTCGTCCATGCATATCGTCTGCCCTCATTGTACGACATCCTACGCCATCAAGCTTGCGAGCCTTGGGGCCAACGGGAGGACGGTCCGTTGCTCCCGCTGCAAAGAGACCTGGATGGCGCATCCCGAGGATGCGATCGAGGAGGCGGCGGTGCCGGCCCTGGCGGCCGCGAGCCAGGCCGACGACCAGTCCGACCTCGCCGATCAGTGGAACTCCTACGCCCAGGACGACGGCGCGGCCGAGACCCCGATGGTCGAGAGCCCCTCGATCGCCGGCGACTGGCCTGCCGAGGACGCTCAGGAGACCGACGACGATTGGTCGGCAGCGCCCTCCTCCGATGAGGACGACAACATCGGCGAGCAGCACCAGTCCTGGTTCCGCAGCCTGTTCCCCGCCGCGGCGCACGGATCAGCCGCCCGGCCGCGACCCCGGCGAGGCGCAAATCCCATGTCGGCCTGCCGACCGCCTGCGCCGCCATGGGTGCGCTGGTGCTGGCACTGGTCATATGGCGTGTCGACACGGTGCGGCTGCTGCCGCAGACGGCGGCGTTCTACAAGATGGTCGGGTTTGATGTGAACCTGCGCGGGCTGGCCTTCAAGGACGTCAAGCTTTCGAGCGAGACGGTGGATGGCAAGCAGGTGCTGGTGATCGAGGGCGTGATCGTCGGCCAGGGCAAGAAGGCGCTCGATATCCCGCGCCTGCGTTTCGCCGTACGCGACGCGCAGGGCGCCGAAATCTACGCATGGAATACGGTGCTGGAACAGACCGTGTTGCAGCCCGGCGAGCGCGCCTTCTTCAGGTCGCGCCTGGCTTCGCCGCCGCCGGAAGGCCGCAATATCGACGTTCGTTTCTTCAACCGCCGCGACATTGCCGGCGGTAGCGTATAATCCGTGCCGAGGGTGTCGCACGAGAGTTGGTCCCAAGGTTGATCTCATGCCGAAAATCTTGATCGCCGACGACGAGGATTCGATGCGCCAGCTCGTGGCGCGCGCCATCGCCATGGACGGCCACGAGATCGTCACCGCGCAGGACGGCGCCGAGGCGCTGGAGATCCTGACCCGCGAGGACGGTGCGTTCGATCTGTTGCTCACCGACATCCAGATGCCGGTGATGGACGGCATCGCGTTGGCGCTCTCGGCCGCGCGCGATTTTCCCGAGCTGACGATTTTGCTCATGACCGGATATGCCGACCAGCGCGAGCGCGCTTCGAACCTCAATGCGCTGGTGCATGACGTCGTGACAAAGCCATTCTCGGTCGCCGACATCCGCACGGCGGTCGCGGACGCGCTGAAAAAGGGGTAGCGGGCGGCGGCGACGTATTCCGCTGTCATGCCCCGCGAAAGCGGGGCATCCAGTACGCCGCAGCCTATCGGTTGAACGACGACCGTCACGGAGTACTGGATCGCCCGCCTGCGCGGGCGATGACACTGAGTATGGTGTCAAAAATCCTTCAGCAGCCGCTCGATATAGTCGAGCTCGATCTGCGGGCGCGAGGGATCGCCGAGGCGGCGACGGAGTTCCTCGAGGATGCGGCGGACGCGCTGGACGTCGATCTCGCCGGGGATCTTGACCGTGTAATCATCGCCGAATTCGCGGCCGTGCAGCGGACGGCCGAGCGGGTCGGTCTGGTTGCCGCCGCTCTGCTGCCGGCCGGCGCGATTGCCGGGGCCATCGCCCTGGCCGTCGCCGTCACCCTGCTGCATCCCCTCGGCCATCTTCTGCGCGCCTTTGCGCATCGCCTCGAGCGCCTTGCCCTGAGAGTCCACGGCGCCGTCGGCATTGCCCTCGCCGAGCTTGCTGCCGGCGTCTCCCATGGCGCCGTCGGCGGCGTCGAGCCCGCCGTCGTCATCGCCCTGGTCGGCGTCCTGATCGCCGTTCTGGCCGGGCTGGCCCTGGTCGCCTTGTTGACCCTGTTGCCCCTTCTGTCCCTGCTGACCTTTCTGGCCCTTCTGGGCGAGGCCGCGCTTGGCCATTTCGTCCTGGAGCTTCTTCAGGCGGTCGCGCAGGCCCTGCTGGTCTTGCTGCAGATCCGACATCGACTGGTCGCCCGGCTGCTGCTTGCCGCGCATGCGGTCGCGCCGGGAGTCCTGGCCCTGCTTGTAGGTCTTGTCGCGCAACTGCTGCTGCTTGCGAATCATGTCGCCGAGCTCGTTGAGCGCCTGCTCCATGTCGCTCTCGCCGGACTGTCCCGGCTGCGCCATCTGAAGACCCTCCAGCATCTGCTGGAGCTGGTCGAGCAGCTGCTTGGCCGCATCCTTGTCGCCGGAGCGCGACAGGCGCTCCATGCGGTCGATCATGTTCTGGAGATCCTGCTGGCGCAGGATCTTCGTGTTCGGATCAAGCGGCCGCGCGAGATTTTGCGCATCCTTGTTGTTGCGGAACTGCTCGGCGAGCTGGCGCATGAAATTGTCCAGCGCCGCGCGCAAATCCTGCGTGAGCTTTTTGATCTCCTCGTCGCTGGCGCCGCGCTCCAACGCCTGCTTCAGTGCGTCCTGCGCCGCGCGCAGCGCCTTCTCGACGTCGGAGATATTGCCGTCCTCGATGGTCACCGCGAGCGCCCACAGGCTCGCCACGACTTCGCGCATGGCGTCATCGGTGCGCGCCGCCTCGAGCTGGCGCGCGACGTTGTAGAGGCCGAGATATTGGCCGGTTTCCTGGGTGAACAATTCAGGCGCGATCATCAGCGCGTCGAGCGCGGTGTAGACGTCCGAATTCCTGTTGGCATCGAGCGCGAGGATGCGGCGCTGCTCGATCAGCGCGCGCGCCAGCGGCTTGGTGAACAGCCGCTCGGGCAGGCGCATGTTGAACGGCTCGCTCTTGGCCTCGTTGCCGGCCTCGTCCTTGGCCGTGAGCGTCAGCGTGACATCGGCGCCGGCATAGGGATCCTCGCTGAGATCCTTGACGGTCTGACCGACGCCGTTGCGGGTGCGCGCATTCGGCAGCACCAGCGGAAACTGCGGCGGCTGGAACAGTGGCCGCGCGGCGGTCTTGCTGTCGCCGTCCTTGCCGGCGTCTTTTGCGTCGCTGGAACGCGGAGCAATTTGCGCTTCGGCGCCGGTGACGCCGTAATCGTCCTCGATCTTGTAGACGAGCTGGAGCGCGCCGCGCGCCTGGCGCTCCGGATCCTTGGCGAGCGCGATCGTCGGCGGTCGGTCCGGTGTCGCCGCGAACGCCCATTGCGGCTGGCCGGAGGGCGCGCGGACATGGGCGGTGCCGTCACCGGTGATGGTAAAATGCTTCTCGTTGGTGCCCTTGGGCGTGGCTTCAGCGGGGGCAACCTCCTTGAGGCCGCCGGAGACGGCGACATCCAGGCTGCCGCCGGAGGAGCGCACGATCAGGGTCGAGCCGGCGGGCACGGCGAGCGGGCCCGACGCCGGCAGTGCCGCGGCTTCCTTGTTGGCCGCCGACAGGATCACCGGCGGCTTTCCGGTGTAGACCGGCGGGGTGACCCAGGCGTCGACGCGAATATTCGTGGGCGCCAGCACGCCGTTCCAGTCAAAAGCAGCGCCCAGCCGCATCGCGCGCTCGTCGCCGGCGGCGAAGAAGGTGGCGACCAGCATCACCATGACCAGCGCACGCAGCGCCCAGGGATCGTGGATCGCGAGCCGCGGCTTGGGCAAACCGGCGCGGATACGCGTGAGCGAGGCCAAGGTGCGCTCGCGCTGGGCCTGCCACAGCGCCCGCGCAACTGGGTCCTGCGAGCTCAGCGTGTCCGTCAGCGTGGTGGCGGGGCGGTGGCGGACGCCCGAGCCACGGTCGAGCCGAGCCAGCGCCTCCTCGCGGCGCGGCCAGCGAAAGCGAATCAGCGGGAAAAGGGCGGCCGCAGCGATGCCGGCGAAAACGACGAGGCCGATCGCGCGAGCAATGGAGGGGAGCGCCAGCCAGAGACCAGCCCAGGACACCACCAGAAACAGGCCGGCGACGGTCAGAACGCGCGCCAGATTCGGCCAGGCACGCTCCCATGCGATGGCATAAGTGGCCCGGTCGAGGGCCTGCGCCAGCTTCAGCCGCGACACAGCGTCGTCGTCACGGATCGGGTCTGACGGGTCGGGGATGACGCCGTTCAATCAACTCTCCAGGTTGCCCGGTGAGTGGAGCGTATCACAACGGCAGCACTGAGGCATCCGTTCCTGTACGGGACATCCCCCTTTTCCCGCATAACACGAGGACGTGACTGCTCCGGCCCAACCCCGTAGTTTCCGCGGCGCCATTCAAGGAAAACGCAACGGAATAGAGGGAACACCATGGACAAGAAGATGCATGACAAGGGCCTGCAAGTCCGTAAAGCGGTGCTGGGAGAAGCCTATGTCAACAATGCCCTGAAGAACGTCGACGACTTCAACCGTCCGTTCCAGGAGATGCTCAACGAATATTGCTGGGGCACGGTGTGGGGCCGTGACGAGCTGCCGCGCAAGACCCGCAGCATGCTCAACATCGCGATGATCGCGATCCTGAATCGCCAGCACGAGTTTCGCGCGCATCTCAAGGGTGCGCTGACCAATGGCGTGACGCGCGACGAAATCCGCGAGATCCTGATGCAGGTCGCGATCTACGGCGGCATGCCGGCGGCGGTCGACAGCTTTCGAATCGCGCGCGAGGTGTTCGCCGAGCTCGAAAAGGACTAAAGCACGGTTAGCTTCAACGCATTGCTCCGTCGTTGCGAGCGAAGCGAAGCAATCCAGAATCCCTCCGCGGAAACATTCCTGGATTGCTTCGTCGCTTCGCTCCTCGCAATGACGGCGGGAGGAAAAAACCACCATGGACATCGGATTCATCGGCCTCGGAAACATGGGATTCCCGATGGCGCGGCGGCTGATCGAGGCGGGCCACCGGCTCGTCGTATTCGACACGCGCAAGGAGGTCGTCGGGAAGCTGGTGGCGCGCGGCGCAAAAAGTGCAACGTCGCCGAAGGACGTCGCCGACCAGGTCGAGACGGTGATGGCGAGCCTGCCGTCGCTGCAAGCGTCGCTCGAGGTCGCAACCGGGTCGAACGGCGTGATCGAGGGGAGCCGCGCAAAACGCTTCGTCGATCTGTCAACCGTCGGCTCGCAGATGGCGTCGAAGATTCACGGCCTCCTGGCGAAGCAAAACATCGTGCAGATCGACTGCCCGGTCTCCGGCGGCGTCGGCGGCGCCGAGAAGGGCACGCTGGCGGTGATGGTGTCCGGGCCGAAGGCGGAGTTCGAGCTTCTCAAGCCGGCGCTCGAAATCATCGGAAAAGTATTCTTCATCGGCGAGAAGCCGGGCGCGGCGCAGACGATGAAGCTCGCCAACAATTTCCTGTCCGCGACCGCGATCGTGGCGACATCGGAGGCCGTGGTGATGGGCGTCAAGGCCGGACTCGATCCGGCCGTGATGATCGACGTCATCAATTCCGGCTCCGGCATGAACACCGCGAGCCGCGACAAGTTTCCGCGCTCGGTGCTGCCGCGGACCTTCGACTTCGGCTTTGCGACCGGATTGATGGTGAAGGACGTGCGGCTGGCGCTCGCGGAGATGAAGCAGCTCGGGCTGTCGATGGAGGTCGCCGACGCGGTCGGGCGTCTCTGGGAGACCGTGATCAGTGCGGAAGGCGCCGAGTCCGATTTCACCGCTGCGATCAAGCCGATCGAGAAGAAGGCGGGCGTGGTTGTGGGCGGGAAGAGCGGTGGATCGGCCGGAAAGTAGCGCGCCACACTCTCCTGGTCGTCCCGGCGAAGGCCGGGACCCATAGCCACAGGGAGGAGTTTGACGAAGACTCGCGTTTGCCAGCATCGCGCCACAAGCTCTGCCCGGGGTTATGGGTCCCGGCCTTCGCCGGGACGACACCGAATTAGTTGAAGCGCGGTATCGCCCTCACAGCCACGGCGCCGGCTTGTCCATCGCGATCAACTGCTCGACCTCGACACGCGGACGCACCACCGCATACTGGTCGCCCTTCACCAGCACCTCGGGTACCAGCGCCCGCGTATTGTAGGTGCCGGCCTGCACCGCGCCGTAGGCACCGGCCGTCATGATGGCGATGAGATCGCCCGGCTTCGGCGTCGGCAAAGTGCGATCGAGTGCGAGATAGTCGCCGGTCTCGCAGACCGGACCGACGACATCGGCCGTGATCGTGGCGGCGCCGTTCGCCGGCTGCGTCACCGGCAGGATGTCGTGATGCGCCTCGTACAGCGTCGGCCGGATCAAATCGTTCATGGCGGCGTCGATGATGACGAAATTCTTGCCGTCGCCATGCTTCACATAGATCACCTTGGCGACCAGAATTCCGGCGTTGCCGACGATCATGCGGCCCGGCTCGAACATCAACGTGCATCCAAGATTGTGGCTGACGCGCTTGACCATGGCGGCATAGACGTCCGGCGCAGGCGGCGCCTCGCGGTCCATGTAGTAGGGAATGCCGAGGCCGCCGCCAAAATCGACATGCGATATGTCGTGACCGTCGGCACGCAGCGTCTGCACGAACTCGGCGAGGATGCGGAACGCGGTCTCCATGCCGGAGAGATCGGTGATCTGGCTGCCGATATGCACGTCGGTGCCGGTCACCTGGATGCCCGGCAGCTTGGCGGCGCGCGCATAGACCTCGCGGGCATGCGCGATCGGGATGCCGAACTTGTTCTCGGACTTTCCGGTCGAGATCTTTGCGTGCGTGCCGGCATCGACGTCCGGGTTGACGCGGATGGAGATGCGCGCGGTCTTGCCCATCTCGGTCGCAATGCGCGACAGCAGATCGAGCTCAGGCTCGGATTCTGACGTTGAGACAGAGGATGTCGGCAGCAAGCGCGGCGCGCAGCTCGTCTTCCGTCTTGCCGACCCCGGAGAACAGGATTTTGGTGGCGGGGATGCCGGCGGCCAGCGCGCGCTTCAGTTCACCGCCCGAGACCACGTCGGCGCCGGCGCCGAGCTTGGCCAGCGTGCGCAGCACCGACTGGTTGGAGTTCGCCTTCATGGCGTAGCAAACCAGCACCTTCTCGCCGGCGAAGGCGTCGGTGAAGACACGATAGTGCCGC
Source organism: Bradyrhizobium sp. LLZ17 (assembly GCF_041200145.1). Lineage (NCBI taxonomy): Bacteria > Pseudomonadati > Pseudomonadota > Alphaproteobacteria > Hyphomicrobiales > Nitrobacteraceae > Bradyrhizobium > Bradyrhizobium zaerense. The sequence goes on along the minus strand of NZ_CP165734.1, from coordinate 5,648,582 downwards.
TCGAGCGTTGCGGTCGAATAGCAATAAAAGGGCGTGCCGACGGTTGCGGCGAGCTCGGACAGGTTCACCGCCTCGGCGTGCAGCACGCCGTTGCGGTAGTCGAAATGGTTCATGGCGTTGGCTCAGTTGCGCCGGCTCATCTGCCGGGTTTGTCGTCCAGGAGCGGGTCGAGGATAAACGATTTCTTCCTGCCCTTGCTTGCCGCCGGCGCCGCGTCCACACCATAGCTGGGATTGAACAGGCTCGGCGTCTTCTGGGCTTCGGTCTCGGTGTCGGTCGGCGCTGCGATGTTGGCCGTGGACGCGTTGGAGGCGGTCGGCGGCAGGTCGAGCGGACCCTTGCGGCCGCAGCCGGCAAGCGCGAGCGCGCTCAGGCTCAAGACAATAATGGCCCACCCCGAGCCGGCCGGGCGAAACTTTGACGTCACGACGAAATCCCCATTACGGAGCGCACCATACAGAGATTGGCGCGCGCTGGCGAGAGCCGGAGGACCATGAAACATAAGCGAAATTTTGCCCTCAGCCCAATTTTCGCTCTTTTTCCAGCCGCTTCACCCAGGCCTTGGCTTGAGCCGCCACGTTCTTCGGCGCGGTGCCGCCAAAGCTGGTGCGGCTCTTCACCGAGGATTCGACCGAGAGCACGCCGAGCACGTCTTTGGTGATCCTGGGCTCGATCGCCTGCATCTCTTTGAGGGGGAGCTCATGCAGAGCCACGCCGCCCTCGGCGGCCTTGGCCACGATGCGGCCGGTGACGTGGTGAGCTTCGCGGAACGGCATCTTCAGCGTCCGCACCAGCCAGTCGGCGAGATCGGTCGCGGTGGCATAGCCCTCGCCCGCCGCCGCCTTCATCTTGGCCTCGTCGGGGACGAGATCGCGGACCATCCCGGTCATAGCGCGGATCGCCAGCGACAGCGCGGCAAAGCCCTCCATGGTGCCCTGCTTGTCCTCCTGCATGTCCTTTTGATAGGCGAGCGGCAGACCCTTCATCACGATCAGCAGGCCGTTGAGCGCGCCGATGACGCGGCCGGTCTTGGCGCGCACGAGTTCGGCGGCGTCCGGGTTGCGCTTCTGCGGCATGATCGAGGAGCCGGTGGTGAACTTGTCGCTGAGCCGGATCATGCCGACCAGCGGCGAGGTCCAGATCACGATCTCTTCGGCAAAGCGCGACATGTGCACGGCACAGATCGAGGCTGCCGACAGCGTCTCCAGCACGAAGTCGCGGTCGGAGACCGCGTCAAGCGAGTTCGCCATCGGGCGGTCGAACAGAAGCGCCTTTGCGGTCGCATGGCGGTCGATCGGGAACGAGGTGCCGGCGAGCGCGGCGGCGCCGAGCGGGGATCTGTTGAGCCGCTTGCGCGCGTCCTGGAAACGGCCGCGGTCGCGTGCGGCCATCTCGACATAGGCGAGCAGATGGTGGCCGAAGGTGACGGGCTGCGCGGTCTGCAGATGCGTGAAGCCGGGCATCACGGTCGCGGCATGTTCGAGCGCGCGATTGACCAGCGCCGCCTGGAACGTGGCGAGCGCGGCGTCGGTCTCGTCGAGGATGTCGCGGACATAGAGACGGAAATCGGTCGCGACCTGGTCGTTGCGGGAGCGCGCCGTGTGCAGGCGGCCGGCCGCGGGGCCGATCAGGTCCGACAGGCGGCTCTCGACATTCATGTGAATGTCCTCGAGCGCGCGCTTGAACTCGAAGCCGCCCTTGCCGATCTCTGACAAAATCGTGTCTAGACCCTTGCCGATATTTTTCGCATCACTGGCCGTGATGATGCCTTGCGCGGCAAGCATCGCGGCGTGGGCCTTGGACGCGGCAATGTCCTGGGCGTAGAGGTGACGATCGACGTCGATAGAGACGTTGATCTCTTCCATGATCTCATCGGGGCGTTCCGAGAACCGGCCGCCCCACATCTTGTTGCTCATGATCCCCTGCTCACGCCTTGCTGGTCGCCGCACGTTTGCTGGCGGGAGCCAGCCGTATTAAGAGGCCCCTGATAGCCATATCTGCGACCGGATGACAAACGATATGCTCGACCCCAACGATATGCTCGACCAGCGAAGGGCCCGGTCGGCCACGCGCCGCATCCCCCTCGTCGTCGCCGCCGTGGTGGTCGGGGGGCTGGCCTCCTTCGCTGCGCTGTATGGGCTGGGCCTGAGCCGGCCCCTGGGGGCGATCCGATCTGCCGGGCGGCGGTCGCGACGGCCCAGAAGATCGCCCCACTCGCCCGCGGCGAGGTGGCGGCGCTGACAATGGCGAGCACGCCCCTGAAGCTGCCGGACCTCGCTTTCGAGGATGCCGACGGCAAGCCGAAAAAGCTGTCCGACTTCCGCGGCAAGACCCTGCTGGTCAACCTCTGGGCCACCTGGTGCGTGCCCTGCCGCAAGGAAATGCCGGCGCTGGACCAACTCCAGGCCAAGCTCGCGGGGCCGAATTTCGAGGTGGTGGCGATCAATATCGACACCCGCGACCCCGAGAAGCCGAAAAAATTCCTGAAGGAGGCCAGCCTGACCCGGCTCGGCTATTTCAATGACCAGAAAGCCAAGGTTTTCCAGGACCTTAAGGCCATAGGCCGGGCCTTGGGCATGCCGACCTCGGTGCTGGTCGATCCGCAGGGCTGCGAGATCGCGACGATCGCGGGACCGGCGGAATGGGGGAGCGACGACGCACTCAAGCTGATCCGCGCCGCGCTGGGCCCGGCCGCAGCCGCACTTTAGGCAGTGACGTTGAGATTACCGCCGACGCTCGCGCCGACATTGGCAAGCGAGGGCTGGCCGGCGCCGAGCAGCGTCAGAACCGCGGATTTTTCCGCATCCGCATTCTGCTTCATCAGCGTCGCCGCGATATTCGACTGCAGCGCGCCCTGCTGAGAGGCCAGCATGGTGCTGACCATCGCCATCGTATCCATACGCAAACCCTCTTGCGAGCGGTAAGCTACCGGCGTGCGGTTAACGCGGCATGAATTGTCGGGAAGCGCGGTGGGGTGGGCAAAGCAAAGCGAAGCGTGCTCACCGATCGTCATGGCGATTGCAGAGACATGGTGGACACCGGCGCTTTGCGCCTTTGTCCCCCCGCGGCAGGCTTGCCTTAGCGGGTCGGAACCGGCTTGGCGCCGCGGTAGTCGTAGAAGCCGCGCTGGGTCTTGCGGCCGAGCCAGCCTGCTTCGACGTATTTCACCAGCAGCGGGCACGGTCGGTACTTGAGTCGGCCAAGCCCTCATGCAGCACCTGCATAATCGACAGGCAGGTATCGAGGCCGATGAAATCGGCGAGCTCGAGCGGGCCCATCGGATGGTGCGCCCCCAACTTCATCGCGGCGTCGATCGCCTCGACGTTGCCGACGCCTTCATACAGCGTGTAGATCGCCTCGTTGATCATCGGCAGCAGGATGCGGTTGACGATGAAGGCCGGAAAATCCTCGGAGACCGCGACCTGCTTGCCGAGCTTGGCGACGAATTCCTTGGACGCCTCGAAGGTCGAATCGTCGGTGGCGATGCCGCGGATCAGTTCGACCAGTTCCATCAGCGGCACCGGATTCATGAAGTGAATGCCGATGAAGCGCTCGGGCCGGTCGGTCGCGGCGGCAAGCCGCGTGATCGAGATCGAAGACGTATCGGAGGCGACGATCGCCTCCGGCTTCAACACCGCGCAGAGCTCGTGAAATATCTTGCGCTTGACCTCTTCCTTCTCGACCGCGGTCTCGATCACGAGATCGCAGTCGGCAAGGTCGTCGAGCTTCTCGGCAAGCTTGATACGTCCGACCGCCGTGGCCTTGTCGTCTTCGGTGACCGCCTTCTTCGAGACCTGGCGCGCCAGATTGCCGTTGATGGTGGCCATGCCCGACTTGAGGCGATCGCCCGAGATGTCGTTGAGGACCACGTCGAAGCCGGCCAGCGCCGCGACATGCGCGATGCCACTGCCCATCTGCCCCGCGCCGATCACGCCGACCTTCTTGATCACTGCCGCCATAATGTCATCCACCGGAACGGCGCGCAGATCGCGCCTGCCTAATCCCCTGAGCCGGGAGGCCTGATTTTATCAGAAGCATGATTTAATCAGAATCTCGGCTCGAAACCTAGATTGGATCGCTTCCCCGGCGTGCCCCACGCCCAAGAAAACGCCGCAAAGAAACACCGGCCGGAGTATAGCACTCCGGCCGGTGTTTTTACTGCGTTTTTACTTGCCGAGCTTGCCGAGCGCCTCGGTGAGCTCAGGAACCGCTTGATAGAGGTCGGCGACCAGGCCGTAATCGGCGACCTGGAAGATCGGCGCGTCCTCGTCCTTGTTGATCGCGACGATGACCTTGGAATCCTTCATGCCCGCCAGATGCTGGATCGCGCCGGAAATGCCGACCGCGACATAGAGCTCGGGAGCCACCACCTTGCCGGTCTGGCCGACCTGCCAGTCGTTTGGCGCATAGCCGGCATCGACCGCCGCGCGCGAGGCGCCGACGCCGGCGCCGAGCTTGTCGGCGAGCGGCTCGATGTACTTGGCGAAGTTCTCGCGGCTCTGCATGGCGCGGCCGCCGGAGACGATGATCTTGGCCGAGGTCAGCTCGGGGCGGTCGCTCTTGGCGACTTCCTCGCCGACGAAGGACGACAGGCCCGGATCGGCCGCAGCTGCGACGGTCTCGACCGGCGCGCTGCCACCTTCGGCAGCCGCCGCGAAGGTGGAGGTGCGGACCGTGATGACCTTCTTGGCGTCCTTCGACTTCACGGTCTGGATGGCGTTGCCGGCATAGATCGGACGCTCATAGGTGTCGGGGGCGATAACCTTGGTGATCTCCGAAACCTGCATCACGTCGAGCAGGGCTGCGACACGCGGCATCACGTTCTTGAAGCGCGAGGTCGCGGGCGCGACGATCGCATCATAGCCGGGGGCCAGCGCGACGATCAGCGCGGCCAGCGGCTCGGCGAGATCGTGCGCGTAAAGCGCGCCGTCGGCGAGCAGCACCTTCTTGACGCCTGCGAGCTTGGCGGCAGCATCCGCCGCGGCCTTGGCGTTCTCACCGGCGACCAGCACCTCGACATCCGCGCCGAGCGCGGCGGCCGCGGTCAGGGCCTTGTTGGTCGCATCCTTCAGCGACGCATTGTCGTGTTCGGCAATCAGAAGCGTCGTCATCAGAGCACCCCGGCTTCGTTCTTGAGTTTCGAGACCAGCTCGGCGACGTCCTTGACCTTGACGCCGGCCTTGCGGCCCGCGGGCTCCGTGGTCTTGAGAACTTCGAGGCGCGCAGTGAGATCGACGCCGTAATCGGCGGCGGTCTTGTCCGCAATCGGCTTCTTCTTGGCCTTCATGATGTTGGGCAGCGACGCATAGCGCGGCTCGTTGAGACGCAGATCGGTGGTGACGATCGCCGGTCCCTTGAGCTTGACGGTCTGCAAGCCGCCGTCGACTTCGCGGGTGACCTTGAAGTCTGAACCTTCAACCTCGAGCTTCGAGGCAAACGTCGCCTGCGACCAGCCGAGCAGTGCGGCCAGCATCTGGCCGGTCTGGTTGCTGTCGTCGTCGATCGCCTGCTTGCCCAGGATGATCAGGCCAGGCTGCTCTTCTTCCGCGATCTTCTTCAGGATCTTGGCCACGGCGAGCGGCTCGACTGCGCCTTCCGCCTTCACCAGGATGCCGCGATCGGCGCCCATGGCGAGACCGGTGCGGATCGTCTCCGAGGCCTGCGCCGGTCCGATGGAGACCACCACGACCTCTGTGGCCTTGCCGCCTTCCTTCAGGCGCAGCGCTTCCTCGACCGCGATTTCGTCGAACGGGTTCATCGACATCTTGACGTTGGCGAGTTCAACTCCCGATCCATCGCTCTTGACGCGGACCTTGACGTTGTAATCGACCACCCGCTTTACCGGCACTAAGACCTTCATCGATCCTCTTTCACTCAATTTGGGAAGGGGGTTATCAACTGGCGCGGAACCTAAAGGCCTGATCCGGCCCGGTCAACGCGCGAAGGGGCCTAAATTTAGCCCCTGAAATGCTGATCTCGATGGGTCAGCGATTCTGGCCCGGAACCCAGAGCACGTCGCCGGCGCCATTCTGGTTAGCCGCGCGGCTCGCCACGAACAGGAGATCCGACAGGCGGTTCATATATTGGATGCCAGCGGCGCCCACCGCCTCGCCCGGCTGGGCCGCCAGTTCCACCATGACGCGTTCCGCCCTGCGGCAAATTGTACGCACGACATGAAGGTGGGCTGCCGCCGGAGTCCCGCCCGGCAGCACGAAAGAGGTAAGCGGCGCCAGCTTGTCGTTGAGCGCGTCGATGTCGCGCTCGAGCCGCTCGACCTGGCTTGCCACAACCCGCAGCCGTTCGGCTTTGCCTTCACGCTCGGGCACCGCGAGGTCGGCGCCGAGATCAAACAGATCGTTCTGAATGCGGCCGAGCATTGCATCGAGTTCAGGCGCGTCCTTTGTGTGGAGCCGCACCACGCCGATCGCAGCGTTGGTTTCGTCGACGGTGCCATAGGCCGCGATGCGCAGATCATATTTCGGACGGCGCTCGCCGGAGCCGAGCGCCGTCGTGCCATCGTCACCGGTTTTCGTATAGATGCGGTTCAACCTGACCATCTAGTGCCCCATCGCCCAGACCGCGAGCATGGCGATGACGATCGCCACGAACTGAAGCAGCACGCGCCAACGCATCAGCTTCTGCGAGGTGTTGGGCGAGCCGCCGCGCATCATGTTGACCAGACCCAGCAGCAGCACGATCGCCACGGCGCCGGCCGCCACCGGAAGGATGAAGGTACTCAAAAGGGATGCCATTCGCCGTAGATAACACCGTGTTTGCGGATGCGCCATCGCCTCAATCCGGTCGTTCGGTGCGATGCGAGGCATCGAGCCCGGAATCGATACTCAGCACCTGCGCCGCCGCTGGATGGATTCGGGGTTGGCGCTTCGCGCGCCCGGAATGACAAAGGGGCGCTGCGCGATCTGGCTTTTAGCCCAATAATATCAGATGGTAGGGGATGATTTCCGATTTGCGCCAATTGCCTTTCTTCTTCGCCTCTCCTCGCACCCGGGGCGAGGGACTGGCACCAGCGGGGTAGGTGGCGCGTGAAAGCAATCCGTTACATCTACGTCGTGGTGATGGATGCGTTCTACACGTTCCTGGCCGATGACGGCTGGGCGATCGCGAGCCATATCGCGCTGTCGACATTGATGGCGCTGTTTCCGTTCCTGATTGTGCTGACCTCGCTCGCCGGCTTCTTCGGTTCCAAGGAGCTCGCCGACCAGGCCGCCAGCCTGATGCTCCAGGTCTGGCCCAAGCAGGTCGCGGATTCGATCTCGGGCGAAGTGCACGATGTGCTGACCACCACGCGTTCCGGGGTGCTCACCGTCGGCGCGGTGCTGTCGGTTTACTTCGCCTCGAACGGCGTCGAGGCGCTGCGGGTTGCGCTCAACCGCGCCTACGCGGTGGTGGAGATGCGGCGCTGGTACTGGCTGCGGCTGGAATCGATCGGCTACACGCTGATCGCGGCCTTCACCGCGCTGGCGATGGCGTTTCTGATCGTGCTCGGCCCGCTGATCATCGAGGCTGCGCGGAGCCATATTCCGCTGTTCGTCGAGTCCAACGAAAGCATCCTCACCTGGCTACGCTACGGCATCACCGTGAGCGCTCTGGTGGTGGCGTTGATCATCCTGCACACCTGGCTGCCGGCGGGCCGGCGCAGCTTCCTCCAGATCCTGCCCGGCATCGTCTTCACCATTGTGGCCTCGCTGATCTCGGGCATCGTGTTCGGACAGTACCTGGCGCGCTTCGCCAACAATTACGTGACGATGTATGCGGGGCTCGCTTCGGTGATCATCGCGCTGGTGTTTCTGTACTTCATCGCCGCGATCTTCGTGTACGGCGGCGAGCTCAACGCCGCGATCATCAAATCGCGGCTTCCTCACGGCGTGTCGCTTCAAGCAGCGCAGTCGCTAATGCCCGCGGAGACACAGGCTTGACCAGGAAGGCGTCGGCGCCGGCTTCGCGCGACGCCGCCTCGTCCTCGCCGCGGCCGGAGACCCCGATGATGGGGATTTGAGCCAGCGGTGTCAGCATGTTGCGGATTTGCCTGATCGCCTCGACGCCGTCGATGCCCGGCAAGACCATGTCCATCAGTACCGCGTCGAATGCTCCCTGCGCGAGCCGGTTGACCGCGTCCTCGCCGCGCCCGATGAACTCCGCATGATGGCCGAGCTCGGTCAGGATGGTGTTGAGCACGACGCGCCCGAACGGATTGTCCTCGACGCTGAGCACGCGCAACGGCACCAGCGCATCCGTTTCGCTGGCGCCCGATTTGCGGGACTTCACCGGTCCCGCCGCATCGAGAGAGACCGTCAGCGTGAACGTGGCACCGCCGCCGTGCCGCGGTGCGACCGTGATGTCGCCGCCCATCGCGCGCGCCAGTTGCTTGACCGAGCACAGCCCCAGGCCGGCGCCGCCGAAGCGCGAGGCAATGGTGACATTGGCCTGCGTGAAGGGACGGAACAGCCGCTTGATCTCGGCCATGGTCAGGCCGATACCGCTGTCGGACACCGCGAAGGCAACGCCGACCCTGCGCTTGGTTTTGTCCTTGATCTTGTCTTTGGCCTTATCGTTGGCCTCGCCACTTCGGCTGCCATTGGCAGGTCGCCAAGGCATGGCCGAGATCGCGACGCCGCCCTGGTCGGTGAACTTCACGGCGTTGTCGATCAGGTTCTCGAGCGCCGCGCGCAGGCGGACGGAATCGCCGACCACGAGACCGGGGAGATTTTCGGAGATATCGACTTCGGCCTGAAGGCCCTTGGCTGCGGCGCGCCCGGCGAGGGAATCACCGGTGCTGCGGGCAAGCGCCCGCAGGTCGAACAGGTCCTGCCGCAGCGAGCTTCCGCCGTTCCCGCCACCTCTCCCGGTTTTGGCGGCGTCGACAAACAGGGTGGCAAGGTTCGCAAGGTGTTCGGCGCCGGCCTTGATCGTGTCGGCCCAGCGCCGTTCCCGCTCGCCGAGATCGGAGGTCGCAAGGAGATCGCTGATCGCCAGGATCCCGGTCAGAGGGGTGCGAACCTCGTGGGCAAAGGCAGCGAGCGCCGCCTGGACCACGTCCGGTTCGGCCGGGGTGCTGCGCTTGCGCAGCTTAGCGGCCGTCCCGGATCGCTTCCGAGGCGATTGCCCGGGCGTCCGCGTGGTGCGCGCTGAGCGCGTATTCGCCGCCATAAATCCCCTTCGAAGTATCCGCTTCGAACCCCGGGCTGGTTGGCGAGCATGGCACAGCGGAATGCCCGGAGTCACGGCGGCGTTTTGCTAACCCCCAGAGAAACTTAACCTAATCCCACCAGATGGCGGATGCTTGCAGGTGTGGCTCCGGCAGCGCGCAGCTCCCGCAAGCCCGTCGAGCGGCTCGATTTCGACAGCTTCCGCCCCTCGCCGTCGCGAATCAGGGCGTGGTGGCGGTAGGCGGGCTCGCGCAGGCCCAACAGGACTTGCAGCAGGCGGTGGACCGAAGTGGCATGAAACAGGTCCTGGCCCCGCACCACCTCACTGACCTCCTGGAGCGCATCGTCCACGACCACAGATAGATGATAGCTCGTCGGGGTCTCCTTCCGGGCCAGGATCACATCGCCCCAGGCCTCGGCTCGCGCGGGAACGACGCCACGCTCGCCGCCGGGACCTTCGCCGAGTTCGTTCCAGGTCAGGCCGGCAACGCGGGCGCAGGCGGCCGCCATGTCGAGCCGCAGCGCATAAGGCGCGCCGGAGGCGATCAGCCGCGCCCGTTCACCGGGGGCATTGATCTCGCCTCGCCGGGGTAAAGCGGCGCACCGTCGGGATCGCGCGGCCAAGGCCCCTCGGCCTCGCGCGCGGCCACGAGCCTTGCGATCTCGGCGCGGCTTTCGAAGGCGGGATAGACGAGGTCGAGTGCGGCGAGCTTTTCCAGCGCGGCGCGATAATCCGGGAGATGCTCGGACTGCCGCCGCACTGTTGTTTCCCAGGCAATGCCGAGCCAGGCGAGGTCCTCGTAGATCGCGGTCTCGAACTCGGGCCGACAGCGTGTGGCGTCGATGTCCTCGATGCGCAGCAGCAATCGCCCGCCAGTCTCGCGCGCACGGTCGGAATTCAGCAGCGCAGAATAGGCGTGGCCGAGATGCAAGAGGCCGTTCGGGCTGGGGGCAAATCGGAAAATGGGTGGCGTCATGCGAAAGAACTCGTCATGGCCGGGCTTGACCGTCGCGGTTGTCATTCCGGGGCGGTCCGCAGCAACGAGCCCGGAATCTCGAGATTCCGGGCTCGGTGCTTCGCACCGCCCCGGAATGACGGAGTAAGATATTCGGTACGCGGTCAAGCCCGTGCATGATGAGTTTAGGCCACCATGACCATCCACCTCGAAACCCAATCCGACCTCGAAAACGCCATCCACACGCTGATCAAGCGCGACCCGCGCCTCAAGCCCATACTCGAGATCGCGGGCATGCCGGCATTGCGGCGGCGTGAGCCGGGCTTTGCGGGGCTTGCCCATATCGTCTGCGGGCAACAGCTCTCGACGGCGAGCGCCGCGGCGATCTGGGGGCGGCTCTCCGCCGCATTCGATCCGTTCGACCATGATGCGGTGCGCCGCGCGCGCGCCGACCGGCTGGGGCGGCTCGGACTGTCCGCGGCCAAGATCAAGACGCTGAAGCATCTCGCGCGCGAAATCATGGCGGAGCGGCTGAATCTCGACGTGCTCGCGGAAGAAGACGCCGATGCTGCCCATCACACATTGATCGCGCTGCCTGGCATCGGACCGTGGACCGCGGACGTCTATCTTCTGTTTTGTCTCGGCCATGGCGACGCCTGGCCTGCAGGCGACCTCGCCGTGCAGGAGGGCATCCGCATCGGGCTCGGCTTGCCGGGGCGACCGACGGAAAAGCAGATGGCGCCGCTCGCCGAGCCCTGGCGGCCGCTGCGCGGTGCCGCCGCGCATCTGTGGTGGAGCTATTACCGCGCGGTGAAGAAGCGCGAAGGCGTGATCGCCGGGCAAACCTAGCCGCGTAAGCTCGCGCGATCGGTTCGGGCGCATTCTGCGACGAAATCGACGACGGCGCGCACCGCCGGCAGTTCGACCAGGTCGGGATGGGCCAACAGCCAGAGGTCCGCCACGCTCGCGAGCTTCTGCGGCGCAACGCGCACCAGATCTGGATAGCTTTCCGCAACGAAGCACGAGAGCGCGGAGATTCCGATCCCGGCGCGAACCGCCGCCAGCATGTCGCCCTGCGACGAGCAACGCATCACGACCGTTGCCTGACGCGTGACGACGTCGCTCCAGCGCGCAAGCTGGACATTGGAGGTCTGGTCGGCGAACCCCACAACACTGTGGCCCTTCCACTCGCCGCGCCGCTCCGGCAATGACCGTGCGCCGGCATAGTCGCGTGAAGCATAAAATCCGGTGCCGAGACGGCCGATCTTGCGGCCGACCAGATTTTCCTCGCCGCTGTCGAAGGGGCGCAGCACCACGTCCGCCTCGCGCCGGCGTACGCTCGCCGGAAACGGATGGGTGATGATCTCGAGCTGGATGTGATCATGCGCGCGCAGGAAGGAAGGCAGGCGCGGCATCAGCCAGTGCGACGCCAGCGTCGCACCGATCGACAGCTTGACGGTGCCGCGCGCCTTGTGCCCTCCCGCCGCGACTGCCGTCTCGGCCCGCAGCGCTGCCGCCGCCATCGTCTCGGCATGCTCACGCAGCGTCCGGCCATCGGCTGTCAGCACCAGCCCTTCGGCGGCGCGCACCAGCAATCTGGTGCCGAGCTGGGCTTCCAGCGCCGCGATCTTGCGGCTGACGGTCGGATGGCTGGTGTGCAGCCGGCGTGCCGCCGCGGTGAAACTGCCGGTCTCGGCCACCGCGACGAAGGTCTTGCAAAGGTCCCAATCCACCTTCAGCCCCTGTTCAAACCTGAATGGTCGGCCGTTCAACATTGAACGATCAGGACCCGCTCGCCAACCCCTATAGTGGCTTCAAATCCGCGAATGCGGCCGGCAAGCCGCCGGCGACGATCAACAGGAAACGCCCTCCCCCATCGCACGCCCGCGGGGCTCGTTTCCGGGAGGACATGATGGCGCTGCCCGCTCTCTTGAAAGACAGTCTCGAACTGCCGGTGGTCGGCTCGCCGCTCTTCATCGTCTCCGGACCGGAGCTGGTGATCGCGCAGTGCAAGGCGGGCGTGGTCGGCTCGTTTCCCGCGCTCAACGCCCGCCCGGTCGAGAAGCTGGACGAATGGCTGAGCCGCATCGAGGATGAGCTCGGCGAATACAAGTCGCGCTATCCCGGAAAAAGGTCGCGCCCTACGCGGTCAACCAGATCTGCCATGCCTCCAACGACCGGCTGATGAAGGACATGGAGACCTGCGTGAAGCACAGGGCCCCCATCATCATCACCTCGCTGCGGCCGCCGGCCGAGATCGTCGAGGCCGCGCACTCCTATGGCGGGCTGGTGTTCCACGACGTCATCAACGTCAAGCATGCGCGCAAGGCCGCGGAGCAAGGCGTCGACGGCCTGATCCTGGTGTGCGCCGGTGCCGGCGGCCACGCCGGCACGCTGTCGCCGTTCGCGCTGGTGCGCGAGGTCAAGCAATGGTTCAAGGGCACCATCCTGCTGTCAGGCGCGATCAGCGACGGTTACGGCGTCGCCTCCGCCGTGACGCTCGGGGCCGATCTCGCCTATATGGGCACCCGCTTCATCGCGAGCGCGGAGGCTAACGCCGCCGACGCGTACAAGACGGCGCTGGTTCAGCATGCCGCCCACGACATCGTCTATACGAATCTGTTCACCGGCGTGCACGGCAACTATCTCGGGCCCTCGATCGCCGCCGCCGGGCTCGATCCAGACAATCTGCCGGTCGCCGACAAGACGAAGATGAATTTCGGTTCCGGCGGCAACACGAAATCCAAGGCATGGCGCGATATCTGGGGCTCAGGCCAGGGCATCGGCCAGATCACCGACGCGCCGCCGGTCGCCGAGCTGGTCGATCGGATGAAAGCGGAATTCGATCAGGCCCGGCAGGATCTGCTGATCCGCGCCAGCGCCTGACCTTTCAGACTGACAAGACACCGGGAGGACACCATGAAGCTTGCAGCTGTACTAATCGGCATTTCCTTGCTGACGCTCGCCGCCGGGAGCGCCTGCGCCGAGGGCAGCGACGAGATCCGGATCGGGCAGACCCTGCCTTACAGCGGTCCGGCCTCAGGCTTCGGCGCGATCGGGCGGACCCAGGAGGCGTTCTTCGACAAGGTCAATGCCGAAGGCGGCATCAACGGACGCAAGATCAAGTTCATCACGCTGGATGACGCCTATTCGCCGCCGAAGACGGTCGAGCAAACCCGCAAGCTGGTGGAGCAGGACGAGGTGCTGATGATGTTCGGCTCGCTCGGCACCGCCACCAACAGCGCCGTGCAGCGCTACCTCAACGCCAAGAAGGTGCCGCAGCTGTTCGTGCTCTCGGGCGCCACCAAATGGGCCGATCCGCAGAAGAACCCGTGGACCATGCCGGGCATGGCGGCCTACGAATCCGAAGGCGTGGTCTATGCCAAGTACATTCTGCAGACCAAACCCGACGCCAGGATCGCCATCCTGTCGCAGAATGACGATTTCGGCCGCGACTATGTCGCCGGCTTCAAACGCGCGCTCGGGGCCAAGGCGGCCGGCATGATCATCGCGGAGGCGAGCTACGAGACCAGCGCGCCGACGATCAGCTCGCAGCTGTCGACGCTCAAGGCCTCGGGCGTGCTGTTCGGCGTCGTGCTCGGCAAGTTCACCTCGCAGATGGTCAAGGGCGTGGCCGAGATCGGCTGGAAGCCGGACCTGTTCTTCGTGCCCACCTCGGCCTCGTCGATCTCGTTCCTGGAGCCGGCTGGGCTGGACAATGCGGTCGGCCTGATCTCGTCGAGCAACCAGAAGGACACGATGGACCCGCAATGGGCCGACGATCCCGGCGCGAAGGAGTATTTCGCGTTCATGAAGCAGTACATGCCGACCGCGGATCTCTCCAATTCGAACTACGCCGCCGGTTACCACTATGCCACGCTGCTGATGACGGTGCTCAAGGCGTGCAAGGATGACCTCAGCCGCGACAACATCATGCGCCAGGCGGCCTCGCTCAAGGACGTGAAGCTGCCGCTGTTGCTGCCGGGCATGACCGTCACGACCGCCCCGGACGACTATCTGCCGTTCCAGCAGCTTCAGCTGCGGCGCTTCAACGGCAAGAGCTGGGTTAGTTTTGGCGACGTGCTGGACGACCGCTAGGCCTGACGGATAAGGACGCGACATGATCATCAGCGGTGAACGCCGGATCGACTATCCCGACCTCCATGCACGGATCAGACGTGCGGCGGGCGGGTTCAGCGCGCTCGGCGGACGGGAGGGCACGCCGGTCGCCATGATGCTGCGCAACGATTTCGCGTTGTTCGAGGTGATCGCAGCTTCAGCCGCGCTCGGCAGACCGGTGGTGCCGATCAACTGGCACCTGAAGGCCGCCGAAGTCCGTTACATCCTTGCCGACAGCGACGCCGACATTCTGATCTGCCATGCCGACCTGCTGCCGCAGATCAGCGACGGCTTGCCGGACGACCTGACGCTCATGGTGGTGCCGACGCCGCCGGAGATCGCCATGGCCTTCGACATCCCGCCCGCGCTGACGGAAGTTCCGGACGGACTGACCGATTGGGACAAGTGGCGGGACGGCCAGACGGAACTGGCCCAGCCACCGCAGCGTGGCGCGCCGATGTTTTACACCTCGGGCACCACGGGCATGCCGAAGGGCGTGCGACGGATGCCAATGCGCCCCGATCAGGTCGCGGCCTCCGAACGCGTCGGCGCGATCGCCTACGGCATCAAGCCGAAAGAGGGGCAGATCGTGCTGATCAACGGCCCGATGTACCATTCCGCCCCGCACTCCTACGGCATGCTGGCCTATCGCAGCGGCTGCACCATCGTGCTGGAGGCCCGGTTCGATCCGGAAGAGCTGTTGCAGCTGGTCGAGCGCCATCGCGTCACCCACATGCATATGGTGCCGACGATGTTCGTGCGCCTGCTGCGGCTGCCCGACGCCGTGAAGCGGCGTTATGATCTGTCCTCGCTGCGCTTCGTGGTCCACGGCGCGGCGCCCTGCCCGCCCGACGTGAAAAAGGCGATGATCGATTGGTGGGGGCCGGTCATCAACGAATATTTCGGCTCGACCGAGACCGGGATTCCGGTGTGGCATTCCGCTGCCGAAGCGCTGAAGAAGCCCGGCACCGTCGGTCGCGCCATCGAAGGCGGCATCGTCAAGATCTTCCACGG
Source organism: Bradyrhizobium sp. LLZ17 (assembly GCF_041200145.1). Taxonomy (NCBI): domain Bacteria; kingdom Pseudomonadati; phylum Pseudomonadota; class Alphaproteobacteria; order Hyphomicrobiales; family Nitrobacteraceae; genus Bradyrhizobium; species Bradyrhizobium zaerense. Next base: position 5,633,326 of record NZ_CP165734.1, on the reverse strand, counting down.
CGACGGCCGACTGTGCGGCGTGAAGGAGCCCGGTGAGATCTACATGCGGCAGACCTCGGTCCCGGATTTCGACTATCACGGCAAGGCCGAGGCCCGCGCCGAGGCCGGCCGCGACGGCCTGGTCAGCGTCGGCGACGTCGGCTATCTCGACGAGGACGGTTACCTGTTTCTGTGCGACCGCAAGCGCGACATGGTGATCTCCGGCGGGGTCAACATCTACCCCGCCGAGATCGAGAACGCGTTGATTGGAATGCCGGGCGTGCGCGACTGCGCCGTGTTCGGCATACCCGATGCCGAATTTGGCGAGCGGCTGTGCGCCTATGTCGAGCCCGAACCGGGTGCCGAACTTTCATCCGCGGCCGTCCAATCGTTCCTGCGCGAGCGGCTCGCCAACTTCAAGGTGCCGAAGGACGTCGAATTCCGCGACGCGCTGCCGCGCGAGGCCACCGGAAAAATCTTCAAGCGCAAGCTGCGGGAGCCGTATTGGGCGGGCGTGAGTCCCGGCGCGTAAGCTGGCGCTTGCGGAAGCGGAAGCCCGGACCGCATGCCGCCCGAGCAAGCCCACATGCCTGCACCGCTTGGATCGGCGGCTTTTTGCGTATCGCGAAACGGTATACCGTCGACCTCAGAGGGAACGCCGCGAAGACGGCACGAGGTCGCGTATGCTGGACAGGACCAAGGACATTTCCGCATCCGCGCAAGCCTGGCTCGATGGATTCGAGCGGGTGCTTGGCCAATCCGATGGCGCTGCGCTGAACCGGCTGTTCGCGGTCGACAGCTATTGGCGCGATGTGCTGGCATTGAGCTGGAACCTGCAGACGATCGCGGGCCGCGCTGCGATCGTGGATGCGTTGCCCGCGCTCGCACCGAAGGCGGCGCCAAGCCATTTCAAGATCGCGACAAACCGCGCGCCGCCGCGCTGGGTCGCCCGCGCCGGCACCAACACGATTGAGGCCATCTTCCAGTTCGAGACCGCGCTCGGGCGTGGCAGCGGCATCCTGCGGCTCGTGCCCGATGCCGCCGACGGCGACCGGTTGAAGGCATGGACGCTGCTCACCGCGCTCGATGAATTGAAAGGTTTTGAGGAGCAGCTCGGCACGTCGCGGCCGCGGGGGCAGGCCTATTCGCGCGATTTCCGCGGGCCGAACTGGCTCGACCTGCGCAATGCCTCGCGCGAGTACTGTGAGCGCGATCCCACCGTGCTGGTGGTCGGCGGCGGCCAGGCCGGGCTTGCGATCGCGGCGCGGTTGAAGCAGCTGAATATCGACACGCTGATCGTGGATCGCGAGGCCCGGATCGGCAACAATTGGCGCAAGCGGTACCACGCGCTGACCCTGCACAACCAGGTGCAGGTCAACCATCTGCCCTACATGCCGTTTCCGCCGAGCTGGCCGGTCTATATCCCCAAGGACAAGCTCGCGAACTGGTTCGAGTCGTACGTCGACGCCATGGAGCTGAATTTCTGGACCGGCACCGAATTCGAGGCAGGTGCCTACAGCGAGGCGGACGGCCACTGGACAGTCACGCTGCGACGCGCAGGCGGCAGCAGGCACACCATGCATCCGCGCCATGTGGTAATGGCGACCGGCGTCAGCGGTATCGCAAACGTCCCTCAGATTCCGAGCCTGGAGAATTTCAACGGCACGCTGCTGCATTCGAGCCGCTACGAGGACGGCGAGATCTGGCGAGGCAAGCGCGCCATCGTCATCGGTACCGGCAACAGCGGCCACGACATCGCGCAGGATCTCTGTTCCAGTGGCGCGGATGTGACGCTGGTGCAGCGTTCGCCGACGCTGGTCACCAATATCGAGCCGTCGGCGCAACTCGCTTACGCGACCTACAATGAAGGCACGCTCGAGGACAACGATCTGATCGCGACCTCGATGCCGACGCCGCTCGCCAGGAAGACCCATGTGATGCTGACCGAGCAATCGAAGGAGCTCGACAACGAGCTTCTCGACGGTCTCCGCCGCGTCGGCTTCAAGCTCGACTTTGGCGAGGCCGGCACGGGCTGGCAGTTCAAATACCTCACCCGCGGCGGCGGCTATTATTTTCAACGTCGGCTGCTCCAACCTCATCGCCGAGGGCGCCATCAAGCTCATCCAGTTCGCCGACATCGACAGCTTCGTCGCCGATGGCGCGCGGATGAACGATGGAGCGATCCTCCCCGCCGATCTCATCGTGCTCTCGACCGGCTACAAGCCGCAGGAATATCTGGTGCGAAAGCTGTTCGGGGACGCGGTCGCCGATCGCGTCGGCCCGATCTGGGGCTTTGGCGACGGCCTCGAGCTGCGCAACATGTATGCGCGCACCGGGCAGCCGGGCCTGTGGTTCATCGCCGGCAGCCTCGCACAATGCCGGATCAACTCGAAATATCTCGCGCTGCAGATCAAGGCGATTGAGGAAGGGATTTTGGAGTAGCCTGGGCTGCACCGACGCGCACCGCTTGAGCAACACCGGAAGCGGACGAGCGCAACAGAGACAATCAAAGGAAAGGACCACATATGCCAGCCATTCTCGGCAGCGGCGAGCACCGTTACCGCGTCGTCGAAAATTTCGCAAAGCTGCCGGACGGCTGGACGCTGACCGACGTCGCCGCGGTCGCGGTCGACAGCAAGGATCAGGTCTACGTCTTCAACCGCGGTGCCCACCCGATGGTTGTGCTCGACCGCGCAGGTAATTTCCTGCGCAGCTTTGGCGAAGGCCTGTTCTCCCGCGCGCACGGCCTGCATATCGACGCCGACGACAATCTCTATTGCACGGATGACGGCGACCACACGGTGCGCAAATGCAGTACCGACGGCAAGGTGCTGCTGACGATCGGGATCCCGGCAAAACCGGCCGCCTTCATGAGCGGCGAGCCTTTCCATCGCTGCACACACACCGCGCTGTCGCCGAAGGGCGAGATCTACGTCTCCGATGGCTATGGCAATGCCCGTGTGCACAAGTTCACGCCGGACGGCAAGCTGATCAAAAGCTGGGGCGAGCCCGGCACCGATCCCGGCCAGTTCAACATCGTGCACAACATCGCGACCGATGCCGACGGCTGGGTCTATGTCGCCGACCGCGAGAACCATCGTGTGCAGGTGTTCAACGGCGAGGGTAAGTACGAGACGCAGTGGAACAATCTACACCGGCCCTGCGCGCTGTGCTGTTGCGGCGGCAAGACACCGACCTTCGTGATCGGTGAACTCGGTCCAGGCCTCGCCATCAACCGCAACGTGCCCAATATCGGCCCGCGGCTGTCGATCGTGGACGCAAATGGCAAGCGCATTGCGCGGCTCGGCGGTGAAGACGGCCCGGGCATCGCCAGCGGCAAGTTTCTGGCGCCACACGGTATCGCGCTGGATTCCAGGGGCGACATCTATGTCGGAGAGGTCGGCGTCACCAACTGGGACACCAGCTTTCCGAACCAGGAGATGCCCGCGGTGGTGCGCGCGACGCGCTGCTTGCAGAAGCTGGAGCGGGTGCGCGAATAACCCTCAGGCGCAAGGCCGGAGATGGCTGGGGCAACATAGTTCCGCGTCGGCTGGACCCGCGCCGGATCCCGGCGTTTTTGAGCCCTTTTGCCACCCAGCCGCCGTATTGCATGCGCCTGAATAAGTCGCTCAACGGGCTTCACAATCCCGTCACGCTGCATGTAGTATGTCTGTACATGCTGCTTCGCAGCGTACATGGAGGCCGGGAGCGTTACTTGAACGCACATGTCTCGCAAGGCAGTTGGCCGGTGTTGGTGCTGAATGCGGACTTCCGGCCGCTGAGTTACTATCCACTGTCTCTGTGGTCGTGGCAGGACGCGATCAAGGCGGTGTTCCTCGAACGCGTCAATATCGTCGCGCATTACGATCAGGCGGTTCATAGTCCCACGCTGCAAATGCAGCTGCCGAGCGTCGTCTCGCTCAAATCCTTCGTCAAGCCGACCACCCACCCCGCCTTCACCCGGTTCAACGTCTTCCTGCGCGATCGCTTCGCCTGCCAATATTGCGGCTCGCCCGAGGACCTCACGTTCGATCACATCATCCCGCGCAGCAAAGGCGGCCAGACCACCTGGGAAAACGTGGTTGCGGCGTGCTCGCCCTGCAATTTGCGCAAGGGAAATCTGACCCCGGTCCAGGCCAAGATGTTTCCGCGCCAGCACGCCTTCGCCCCGACGGTGCACCAGCTCCACCGCAACGGCCGCCTGTTTCCGCCAAACTATCTGCACGAGAGCTGGCTGGACTATCTGTACTGGGATACGGAGCTGGATCCATAGCGGTGGCGCACTTCGCGTCGTGCTGCTCGGTGTTGGAGCTGGTTACGGCGCGATGATGTCCAGCCTGTCCCGCGGCGGAATGGTCGCTTTGAATGCCTCGAGCGCTGCAGTCACCTCCGCGGCATCGGCCAACGACGTGCGGTAGAAGGCGACATCTCGTTGCGACAGGCTCACCGTCGTCGTTCGCAGCACGGCGACCTTTGTCCAGGTCGACGGCACACCTTTCGGAAACCAGGCGTCGTAGATCATCACCAGGCCGACACCGTGATCGCTGGCAAGCGCTGCCATTTCCGCAGGTCCATACTGCCCCGCGGTCCTTGCCTTCCGCACCTGTTCCGAACCAAGGCCCCAGAGATCCAGCGCGTAGTGACGATTGCCGTAGGCGACCAGCCCGAGATCGTTGACCGCAACCGCGCGCCTGTAAAACGATTGGGCGAAACGAGCCATCTGGTATTGCTGCTCGTAGATATCACTCGCAGCGATCGGCGTGACCAGCGCGGTGGTCGCGTAAGGCATCGCAGCAACGCCGAGCCCAACCACCAGCACGACTTTCGTGACGGACCACTGCAACGCGGACAAGCACGGCCTGAGCTGCGCGATGGCCCAAAGCAACGCTGCCGCCGCAAGTGCCATGATGTAGACCTCATACCGGTTGAACCAGCCATATTGACCGAACACTAGATGCGCGGCGATGGCTGCGAGAACGGTCAGACAGACGACCACCGCCTTGCGTTCGGTACGCAGCCAGGAGGCGCAACCGGCCAGCGCAAGGCCGAGCAGAATAAGCCGCAGGCCATAGGAACTGGTTATGCTCCGCATCATGTTCTTGACAAGCGCGGGCAAATTGCCCGCGGACTCGTCGAGATTGGCGAGATAGCCTTTCAACAGCACAGAACTCGGCAGCAGCGGAAGACCGCGCGACGCCATCAGCGCGAAATAGCCAGCCAAGCTCATGACGATAACGAGCGCGGCGCTGGCGGCAAACCGCCGATGACCGAGCAGCGCGAAGCCGGCAATGGCCGCACAGGCAAACGCGGCCCCCTCGAACCGGATCAGGGGAAGCAGCACCAGAGCAATAAAGTGCAGCGGCGTTGGCGTGCCTCCGCGAGCCGCCCAATCAAGCCGACGAAGGTTACGACGGACGCCCACACATGAACGCTGTGTTCCATGCCGGTCATGGGCAGCGCCACGGCGCTGACGTTGAATATCAGGATCAGCGCGATCAGATAGCCGAACGGACGATCGCTAGCGTCATCGAACAACCCGCTCTGTTCCAGAGCACGCAGGAGAGCAAACACTGTCGCACATGCGGCAGCGCCGTTGATCAGCAGCGGGCCGAATGCGCCGAGATGCAGCGCCTCGGTCAGCGCGAGAAGATAAGGCCAGATGATCGAGGAGCTTGGCGATGAATATTCACCGGCATTGACGCCATATCCGCCGGAGAGAATCTGGTCGGCAACGGCGAGATGGATATAGGCGTCATCGAGGGTGAAGACGAGCCTGAAGTCGCACTGCGCCAAGCTGGCGACGAACTCGGCGGCAAACAGCCAGAACCAGATCAGCACGGCAACGGTTGAGGGGCGTGTCCACACGCGAATGCTGGAGCTCGCGGACGACAACCCGCCTGCCTGGTTCAGGCGATCGCAATCGTTCACGGCAACCGTCACAGAGCTCTCCCGGGACCCAAAGCCGAACCCAGCCCTCGTCCATCGCACCCTATACGAGCAAGAGTTTAATCACGGATTTCCGCCAAGCATTCCTGATCGCCAAGCATGCCTGATCACAAGGCATGCCTGACCCTTTGCGTCAGCATTCGTTAACGACGATGAGCTCCTGGCCTTACTGTCCCGGGCAACACGTTTCTGAGCTGCACGAACGACCCGTTACCGTCCGTTAAGCCTGAGGCGGCAAGCTCTGCACCACGCGCAACCGCGCTTCCCGTTGTTCGATCCTCCGTCAATTGGCCAGGTCGCTTCATTCTCATGCTCACCTCAACGCTGGAGCAGATTCAGGCGTCGCCACGCAAGCGGACGATTTATGTCTGCGTCATTGTCACGCTGCTGGCCATCATGCTCGTCATCAAGACCTTCCGGTTCCTCGAGGCAGGATTCTGGTACGGCGGCCAGACCGTCGATTTTGCGGCCTTCCATATTGTCGCGCAACGGATCTGGGTTGGCGATCTTGACCTGACCTATCAGTTCTCGTCGTTCCTGAAGATGCAGCACGCGGCGGCCGGCGGCCCGGCTGACGTCATGCCGTGGACCTACCCGCCGCAATTCGACCTGCTTCTCGCACCGCTCGCATTCCTGCCGGGCTGGGCCGCCTATTTTGTCTTCACGGCGGTCACGCTCGCAGCCTATCTGATGGCGCTTCGTGCCGTAGCGGGAAACAATTTTGCGCAGGTGCTCGTCGTCGTCTTCCCGGCGATCGCGATCGCGATAGCCTGCGGCCAGAACGGCCTGTTGACGGGAGCGCTGATCGGACTGATCTGCATCAACGCGGAACGGCGCCCGGTTCTGGCGGGCCTCGCGCTCGGCGTGATGGTCATCAAGCCACATTTGGCCATTGCAGCGGGCGCCTACATGCTGCTGACGCGCCGCTGGCCGACGGTCCTGACCGCCGCGGCCGTGGTGGTCGCGAGCTCGCTCCTCTGCACGCTCGCCTTCGGCCCGCAGATCTGGATCGCCTGGCTCGGCAGCATCCGGGAAGCTGCAGACTATCTGGAGGAGGGCCGGTACCAGCTGTTTCGGATGATATCGGCCTATGCAGCACTGTACAACGCCGGCGTCCCCGCTGCCGGAGCGTTCTGGGGGCAGATGGCGATGGCGGGTCTGGCGCTCTTCGCTATCGCACTCGCCGTCGCGCGCGGACCGTCGCACCGCTTCGCGCTCGGCGTCGCCGCGGTCGCCTCCGTGATGATCAGCCCCTACGCCTACGACTACGACCTGCCGATCGTGGGGATCGGTCTCGCATTGTTGCTTCCCGACCTTGTCACACTGGCGAGCCCGCGCGAACGCGGCGCGATCTATGGGCTCATCCTGCTGGCCAATGCCTACGGGCTGCTGCAATCGGCGCGGCTGGCCGCGGAGAAGGTCGGCTCCAGCGACTTGCAGCGCTACATGACCCCGGCCGTCGGCGGATTCGCGCTCATGGCCGTGCTGGCGATGCTATTGTGCTTGCTGCTGCGCGACGCCAAACCGGCGGCGGTCCGCCTGCATAGTGAGCCCGCGTAACTTCACGCACGTCGCGCACTTGCCCTGAGTGGTCATGCCGCTGGCGTATGCGGCCCATGCGGATCACGGAACCGGAAAGCCCGGCGCTCGTTCAGCTGGGAGGCCCACGCGGCGTGTGCCGCGGCGCAACCGAGGGAGCTCACCATGCCCACAACCGAGCAGGATCACGTCTACAAGATTCTGGAACTGGTCGGATCGTCCGAGAACTCGATCGAGGATGCGATCAAAAATGCGGTCAGCCGCGCCGCCAAGTCCGTTCGCGAGATGAAATGGTTCGAGGTCGTGCAGACGCGCGGCCACATCGAAAACGGCACCGTGCGCCACTATCAGGTGACGCTGCGCGTCGGGTTCACGCTGGAAGGATGAGGCAGCAGCGGCGAGCGACGCCGGTGCGGACCGGCATGGTTAACATCCTCCGAGCGTAACCCGTCGAAATGTCGACGGGGCTGCGTCCGGCCGAATACGGGTTCGCACAATGCGCGCGGATGATGCAATAGCCCATTAAGGCCAAAGTGAGAGGTTTGCGCCGAACGGAGCAAGCCTGATGATCACGGGCCGCGAATTCGGCAGGACGCGTCTTCCGCTCTGGGCAGCGGGATTCGTGGTGCTGATCTGCGCCGCGATCCTCGGCCTGAGTGGCTGGCGCGAATGGGAAGCGCGCGCTACCGAACTCAAGAACGCCGAGATCGACGTCGCCAATCTGGCGCAATCGCTGGTCCAGCATGCCGACGACACGTTCGAGCTGGTCGATACGCTCCTCATCGGTCTGGTGCATCGGCTTGAGCTCGATGGAACCGGCCCGGACACGATCGTAAAGTTGCAGGCCTATCTGCCGACCCGCAAATCATCGGACCGCGTTCGCGGCATTTTCGTGTACGACGAGACCGGCCGATGGCTTGCAACCACCGAGCATGTCGATTTCTCCAAGCTCAACAACAGCGACCGCGGATATTTCCAGCGTCATCGCGACTCGCCGGATCCGGGCACGCTGATCGGGCGGCCCGTCAAAAAGCCGCGCCGGCGGCCAGTGGGTCATCACCGCGTCGCGGCGGATCAACCATCCCGATGGCAGCTTCGCCGGCGTGGCCCTGCTCACGATCGACGTCGACTATTTCGTCAGGTTCTACGAACGGTTCGACGTCGGCTCGAACGGCTCGACGTCGCTGCTGAACAATGACGGCATTATGCTGGCGCGCAGCGGCGACAACAGCGGCGCCTTCGTGGGACGCGACCTGTCGAATGCACCATTGTTCAAGCAATGGGAAAGCCGGCCGGCCGCGTCCGTCTACTACTTCAAATCGCCGCTCGATAACGTCCAGCGGCTGAGCTACTACCAGCGCAGCAGCCGATATCCCCTGATGGTGCTCGCGAGCAAGTCGCAGGATGAGGTGTTGGCTCCCTGGCTACGCGCGGCGCTCGTACGCATGAGCGTCGTCCTTGGCCTCGTGCTGCTGATCGCGGTGATCGGCTTCTACCTAGTCCGCCAGCTCTTGCAGCGCCAGCGCACGGCACAGGTCCTGGCCGCCAACGAAGCCCATTTCCGCCTGTTGGCCGAGCAATCCAGCGACATGGTGACCCGGATCGACCTGGACGACCGGCTGCTCTACATCTCTCCGTCATGCGCGCGCATCATCGGCTGGTCTCCCGACCAACTCGTGGGCACGTCGTCCGTGGCCGGCATCCACGCGGAGGATATGGAACGGGTCGCGCAGACCATTGCCGCGCTGAAGAAGGGCGAGGCCGAGGAGGCGAGGCTTGTCTATCGTCAGCGCCATCGCGAGAAGGGCGAGATCTGGGTCGAGGCGGCTCTGCACGTGACGCGAGCCTCCGACAGCGGCGAGATCGATGGTGTCGTGGCGGTGGTGCGCGACATGACCGAGCAAAAGGGCTTGCAGGACAAGCTCACCTCGCTCGCGGCGACCGACGGTCTGACCGGGCTCGCCAACCGGCGCGCATTTGACGAGCGCCTCGCGGACGAATGGGCACGCGCCCGGCGCGATGGCACGCAGCTTTCCCTCCTGCTGATCGACGTCGATCATTTCAAGTCGTTCAACGACCACTACGGGCATCTGGCGGGCGACGGTTGCCTGCGCGTGCTGGGTCGGATTCTGTCCGCCCATGCCAAGCGCCCGGCCGATCTTGCGGCGCGCTACGGCGGCGAGGAATTCGCGGTGCTGTTGCCGAACATCGACGCGGGTGGCTGCGCCGGAGTCGGCGAGGAAATTCGCGGCGCATTGCGCGACCTCGCCATGCTGCATGCGCAGAATCTGCCGTCGCGGCTCGTCACGGTAAGCGTCGGCGCCGCGACGGGGTTTCCATCCCAGACCACGACCGACTGTAATGCGCTGGTGGCAGCCGCCGACCGCGCGCTCTACGCCGCCAAGGACAGCGGCCGCGACCGGCTGGTGATGTCGGGTCAGGTCGTGGCCTGGCCGGCAAAAAGCGCCTGACCAAATCGGCTGCAACCCTCCGCGGCGGTCGACATCGGCCATCACACGTTCGCCCCTCGCAGCAAGGTTTGTGGAATGCGTTCCGACCGGATATGACTGTGCCCACGGCCGGATGTCTCGGCCAGGCCGAGAGTGTGCTGGTGACTGACGGGATCAAGCTTGTCCTCTTCGACATGGACAATGTCCTCTGCGACTACGACAGGGAAAAGCGCGTCGCATTTCTGGCGGAGCTTGCGGGCTGCACCAGCGAGTTCGTCCACAAGGCGATCTGGGAAGCCGGGTTCGAACTTCTCGGCGATTCCGGCGCGCTCGATGCCGCGGACTATTTGCGGGGCTTCGGCGAACGCATCGGTTATCCGCTGTCCCTCGATGAATGGGTGGAGGCGCGGCGCCGTTCGATGACGGCCGATCGCGCCATGCTGGAGATTACCGGCCGCTTGCGCGATACCGTGGATATTGCGGTCTTGACCAACAACACCACGCTCGTGACCGACCATATCGACACGCTGCTGCCGGAATTGCGGCCGCTGTTCGGCTCCAGAATCTACACCTCGGCCCAGTTCAAGACGGCCAAGCCGGATCCACACTGCTATCGCCTCTGCCTGTCGGAGCTACAGGTGGCGCCGCAGACCGTCCTGTTCGTCGACGACCTCGCGGAAAACGTCACCGGCGCACGCGAGGCTGGCCTCTTTGCGTATCATCACACGTCGCTAGAGGCTTTCAGCAAGGCCTTGTCCGAGCACGGCCTGTGCTCAGAGAGATGAACGCGTGTCCCGCCTGGTTCGACATCAGGCGAGATGGCACGCCACGAAGTGCCCGCCAGCACCTTCCCTCAGCTCCGGCGCGCTCTCCGCGCAGCGCGGTTCGGCGATCGGGCAGCGGGTGTGGAAGTGGCAGCCTGATGGCGGCTTCATCGGGCTCGGCACATCGCCCTTGAGCCGGATGCGGGCACGCTTGAGCTTGGGATCCGGCACCGGCACGGCGGAGAGCAGCGCCTTGGTGTAGGGATGCTGCGGATTGCGGTAAAGGTCGCTGGCCTTGGCTAGCTCGACGATGCGACCGAGATACATCACCGCAACGCGGTCCGAGATGTGCTCGACCACCGACAGGTCATGTGCAACGAAGAGATAGGTGAGATTCAACTCGGCCTGGAGATCTTCCAGCAGGTTGATGACCTGCGCCTGGATCGACACGTCGAGCGCCGACACCGGCTCGTCGCAGACGATCAGTTTTGGTTCGACCGCAAGCGCGCGCGCGATCACGATGCGCTGGCGCTGCCCGCCGGAGAATTCATGCGGGTAGCGGCGCATGTGCTCTGGCTTGAGGCCCACTTTCACGAGCAGGCTCGCGACCCGCTCTTCGCGCGTTTTGGCGGAGGACGCGAGATTGTGAATGATGAGGGCTTCGCCGAGGATGGAGCCGATCGTCATGCGCGGATTGAGCGAGGCGAACGGATCCTGGAACACCAGTTGCATGTTCCGCCGCATCGCGCGCAGATCGTTGCCGCTGAGCTTGCGCACGTCCTGGCCGTCGAAGGTGACCTCGCCGTCGGTCGGCTCGATCAGGCGCAGCACGCAGCGGCCCGTCGTCGATTTGCCGCAGCCGGATTCGCCGACAAGCCCGAGCGTCTCGCCGCGATTGACCGAGAACGACACGCCGTCGACCGCATAGACGCTGCCGACCTGGCGCGACATCAGGCCGCCGAGCACGGGGAAATGCTTCTTCAGGTTGGAGACGCGCAGCAAAGGTTCGCTCATGCCGCGTCTCCCAGATGACAGGCCATGCGATGGCCCGGCGCGATCTCGCGCAACAGCGGCTCCTTCTCGGTGCAGATGCTCATGGCGTGGCGGCAGCGCGGCGCAAAGCGGCAGCCGACCGGCGGATTGATCAGGATCGGCACCGAGCCGCCGATCGCCTCGAGCCGGATCTTGTGCTCGGCTGCGAGGTCGATGCGCGGAATCGAGCGGATCAGGCCTTGGGTATAGGGGTGGCCGGGATGGGCGAACAGGTCGTCGACATCCGCCTCCTCCACCACCTTGCCGGCATACATCACCACCACGCGCTGCGCGGTCTCGGCGACGACGCCCATGGCATGGGTGATCAGCATCACCGCCATGCCGAAGCGTTCCTTCATGTCCTGCAACAGATCGAGGATCTGCGCCTGGATGGTGACGTCGAGTGCGGTGGTTGGCTCGTCGGCGATGATCAGCTTGGGCTTGCAGGCGAGCGCCATCGCGATCATGACGCGCTGGCGCATGCCGCCGGAGAACTGATGCGGATAGTTGTGCACGCGGCCTTCCGCATTGGGAATCTGCACCAGCTTCAGCATCTCGATGGTGCGCTCGAGCGCCTGCTTTCGGGTGACGTTCTCGTGCCGGCGCAGGCTCTCGGAGATCTGCTCACCGACGGTGAGCACCGGGTTGAGCGAGGTCATCGGCTCCTGGAAGATGAAGCCGATCTCCTTGGCCCGGATGTCATCGAGCTGGTTGCTCGTCAACGGGACCAGATCGCGGCCCTCGAAGATGATCTCGCCCGCCGCGATGCGGCCGGGCGGCATCGCGATCAGCTTCAGGATCGACATTGCGGTGACGGTCTTGCCGCAGCCGGACTCACCGACGACGCAGAGCGTCTCGCCGCGGTTGATGGAGATGTCGACGCCGTCGACTGCCTGGAGGATGCCGTCGTCGGTGGAGAAATGGGTTTTCAGCCCCTTGATCTCGAGCAGCGGCGCCATCAGATCACCCGTCGCGCATCGAGCGCGTCACGCAGACCGTCGCCGATGAAATTGATGGCGACCACCGCGATGAAGATCGCGCCGCCCGGAAACAGCGCCCAGTGCGGACCGATGTCGAGGAAGTCCTTGGCATCGAACAGCAGCCGGCCCCAGGTCGGGGTATCCGGCGGAAACCCGAGGCCCAGAAACGACAGCGTCGATTCCGCGATGATCGCGGCGGCAACATCGATAGTGCCGGCGATGATCACCGGACCGAGCGCGTTGGGCAGGATATGGCGCACCACCTGCCGCACCGGGCTCGCGCCCAGCGCGCGCGGGCTTCGACGAATTCCTTCTCGCGGATCGACAGGAACTGCGCGCGCACGAGCCGCGCCACCGGCATCCAGCGCAGCCCGCCGATTACCAGCACGATCAGGATGAAGATGCCGCCCTCGGGCCCGAACGCGGCCTTCAGCCCATCGCGAAACAGGTAGATCAGCAGGAGCAAGAGCGGCAGCTGCGGCAGCGACAGGAAGAGGTCGGTGAGCCACATCAATCCGTGCCCGAGCGCGCCGCGCGACATGCCGGCCAGCGCCCCGATCAGCGTGCCGATGAACACCGAGACCAGCATCGCGGCGAGCCCGACCGCAAGCGAGATGCGGCCGCCATAGATCATGCGCGCCAGAATATCCTGACCGAGATCGTCGGTGCCGAAGGGATGCGCCAGCGAGGGCCCCTGCAGGCCCGCCACGACGTCGATGTCGTTGATCGAGACGCGCCAGAGGAAGGGGCCGATCACCACCGCCAAAATCAGAATGAGGAGCAGGAAGGCGCTGACAAGGGCGAGCTTGTGGCGGCTGAAGCGCCGCCACATCTCGCGCCCGGGCGAGTAGACGCCCCGCTCAGCGGAGGGAGATGCGAGGGTCAAGCCAGCCATACAGCACATCCGCAATGAGATTGAAAAGCACCACAAGGCACGCGAAGACGAAGGTGACGGACATCACCACCGGCGTGTCGTTGGACAGGATGGAGGAAATCAGCAGCGAACCGATGCCGGGGATGCGGAAGATCTGCTCGGTGATGATGGCGCCGCCGAACACCGCAGGCATTTGCAGCGCGATGAGGGTGACGACCGGGATCATGGCGTTGCGCATCACGTGCTTGATGATCACGCGGCGCTGGCCGAGGCCCTTGGCGCGCGCCGTGGTGACGTAATCGAGCCGGATCACGTCCAGCATCGCCGAACGCACGAAGCGCGTCATCGATGCGGCCTGGAATAGTCCGAGCACCGCCACCGGCATGATCGCCTGCCGGATCATCTCCAGCACCCAGCGGATGCCGGTGGCCTTGATGTCGGTCGAATAGACGAACGGCAGCCAGTCCAGCGTCACCGAGAAGATCAGGATGAACAGGAGGCCGGTGAAGAAGGTCGGCAGCGAGAAGCCGATGAAGGCGAGCGTGTTTGCGATCTGGTCGAACAGCGAATAGGGCTTCGTCGCAGCATAGGCGCCGACGGGAATCGCGATCAGCAGCGCCAGGATTTGCGCGGAGCCGATCACGTAGAGCGTCGCCGGCAGGCGCTGCAGGATCAGCGTGTCGACGTTCATCCGGCTGACAAAGGAGAAACCCCAGTCGCCGTGCAGCATGGCGTTGAGCCAGTGCAGGTACCGAAGGTAGATCGGATCGTCGAGGCCGAACCTGGCCCGAAGCGCCGCCTGCACTTCGGGCGGCACATTCGGATTGGTCGCCAGCTCCGAGAACGGATCGCCGGGGGCAAGCGCCAGCACCACGAACAGCACCAGCGAAATCGCCAGCAGGCTCGGAATGGCGACCAGAAGCCGACGCAGGACATATTGACTCATCAGGGAAGATTCCCGTCTAGGCCTGCGATCACGCCTCCCGGTACCAGTCCTGGATGTTGTCCGTCTCGTTCGCCCAGCCACTGATCGCCGGCCGCAGGGAGTTGGACGCGGCTTCCACCTTCAGGCGATGCATCACCGGAATGAACACCGTGTCCTGCCACAACAGGTCGTTGCACTTGATGTAGAGCGCGGCGCGTTTGACCGGATCGGTTTCGGTTTCGGCCGCAGCAATGGCCTCATCATAATCTTTGCTGACATAGCGCGGGAAATTCTGGCCTTGCCACTTGTTCTCCTTGGTGGCCACGTTGGCGGAGATGTAGCGGCGCATGTGCAGAGCCGGGTCCGGCTGGGTCATCGGGATCTGGAATTCCTCGATGTCCGCGTAGAACTTGGGGTAGGTGTCGGGGTTGGCAACGTCGGAAGAGAAGAACACCGAGGCGACAACCGATTTCAGCTCCACCTCGATGCCGGCCTTCTGGCAGGCCTGCTTGACGATCGCCTGGGTCTTCTGGCGCGGACCGTTGGTCGAGGTCTGGTATAGGAGCTTCAGCTTCTTTCCGTCCTTCTCGCGGACGCCGTCCGCGCCGACTTTCCACCCGGCCTCGTCGAGCATCTTCGACGCCTTCTCGACGCTAAACTCCCATGAGGTGTTCTTGGACACGAACTTCTCGGGACCGTTGAGGTAGTTGGCCGTCGCGCGACCGGCGCGACCGTAGATCGCCTTCTTGACGGACTCGCGGTCGACCAGCAGGGACAGCGCCTTGCGAACGTTCGGATCTGAGAGGATCGGATGCTTGGTCTTCATCGAGGACCGCTCGCCATCGACCTCGGTGTTCGGGTCCGTGAAGTTGATAGCGATAAACTCGATGTCGCCGCCCACGGCGTAAACGGTCTTGCCTTTGCCGCCCTTCTCGAGACGCAACAGCACGTCGTCTTCGACCTGCATGTTCCAGGCAAAATCAAACTCACCGGTCTGGATCACCGCCCGTGCCGCCGAGACGGCATCGCCGCCGCCCTTCATATCGATGGTGTCGAAATACGGGCGGTTGGGCATGTGGTAGTCGGGATTGAGCGCGCCGCGAACGAGATCGCCCGGCTTGAACTCGACGAATTTGTAGGGGCCGGTGCCCACGGGGGCGAGATTGGTCGCAGCTTCGCGGGATTTCGATCCCTTGAACTCGGCAAACAGATGCTTGGGAATAACACATCCGTAGGCGCCGACGAACGCATTGGCCCAGAAAGGCGTCGGGCTCTTGAACAGGATACGGATGGTGAGGTCGTCCACCTTCTCGACCGTCATGTCGGCATAGGTGCTGATCGAGACGGCCGCAGTTGCGGGATCGCTGGCATAGGCCCAGGTAAACACGAAATCGTCGGCCGTCAGGGGTTTGCCGTCATGCCATTTGACGCCGGGCTTGATCTTCCAGGTCACAGATTTGGCGTCGGCCGCTAGGCCGCCATTCGCAACCGAGGGAATTTCCGCCGCAAGGATCGGATTGAGATTGCCGTCTGCATCCCAGCTCGCCAGCGGTTCATAGAACAGGCGCGAGCCGTCCTGATCCTTGGTACCGGTGGCGAAATGCGGATTGAGCAAGGTCGGCCCTTGCCACCACAACAGCTTCAGCGGGCCGCCGCCGCCGCGCTTGGTCGGAGGATACGGGACGGGGCTCTGCGCCATCGCAACACCGCCAAGCGCCAGGATCTGGTTCGCCAACGGCGCGGTGAGACCCACGGCGGCAAGGCGTTGGATGAAGGCGCGGCGATCCATCCGCCCGTCCTTCACGTCACCGATCATCGAACGCAGTTCTTTATCCAGCATGGTGGTCCCCGTCTGGTTCCCGGATGGATGCGAGCGGCCGCGAGATGCGGCCGCCGAGTTTGGCTGGCGGTAGATGGCACACTGAATAGGGCAGACGTCAACTGCGACCGTATGTATGCAAACGGTCTTCTGGCTGTCGGTTGGGCAAAACTGCGTTCCGCAGCCCAAGCCTTCGGCATTCCGGCGTCAAAACGCGCCGGATTCCGCATTGCAATGCGGAAAATTTGTTCGCCGGATCAGACGAAGTATCGAGACGAAATTCTACACCAAGGACATGTCGAGCGGCGGCGCGACATGATCCGGCAGCGGGCAGACGTAAGGCGTCCTGGCCGTCCGCTTCGTCAGATCCGCCTTCGCAGCCTTGATCAGCTCCGGCTCCCTCAACGCCTTGATGCCGAGGCCGGCCATGGCCTTGGCTGCCTGCACCATCGCCTTATGAGCATGTGCGCTCTTGCCCTGCGCCACCACCTGCCAGGTGTGGAAAGGCGTGCCGATTGCAACCGTCGGTGCGTGGACCTGGACGGTCGGCACCACCCAGCTCACGTCCCCCACATCCGTCGAGCCGACCAGCGGGTTGCGCTTGGCATCCAGCGGCACCAGGAAGTCGGCGAGCGGTCGATCGGTCGGTTCCATGCCGATGGCGTAGTAGATGGACGAGATGTCCTTGTCGCTCAGCGTGGCCCGGATCTGGCTCGCGAAGCTGTTGTCCGCATCGTCGAAATGCGGCGGTCCGAGTTCTTCCATGACCCGGTGCAGCGCCTGCTCGAGCGGCGTGTTGGGCAGGATGTTGGAGACCGCGGAGATGATCTTCATCTCGACCTTGGTCTCGGTCATCAGCGCCGCGCCCTCTGCGATCTTGCTCACGCGCCCGACCAGCTCGTTCATGCCGGGCAGATCACGGGCGCGAATGGAGTAGCGCACCCGCGCATGGGCCTGCACCACGTTCGGTGCGATGCCGCCGGTATCGAGCAATGCGTAATGCACGCGCGCATCGCTCGGCATGTGCTCGCGCATGTAGTTGACGCCGACATTCATCAATTCCACCGCGTCGAGGGCGGAGCGGCCGAGATGCGGCGATGCCGCCGCGTGCGACGTGCGGCCGGTGAAGATGAAGTCGGCCCGGGTATTGGCGAGCGACGGCGTTACCGCCACTTCCCAGAAGCTGTGCGGATGCCAGGTGATGGCGATATCGGCGTCTTCGAATGCGCCGGAACGCACCATGAAGGCTTTTGCCGCGCCGCCTTCTTCAGCAGGGCAGCCGTAATAGCGCACCCGGCCCGGCACCTTGTTCTCGGCAAGCCAGTCCTTGACCGCGGTCGCGGCAAGCAGCGCGGCCGAGCCGAGCAGATTGTGACCGCAGCCATGGCCATGCCCGCCGGTCTCGACTGGACGGTGCTCGGCGATGCCAGCCTCCTGGCTCAGCCCCGGCAGCGCATCATATTCACCCATGAAGGCGATCACCGGCCCGCCCTCGCCCCACTCACCCATCACGGCGGTCGGAATACCGGCGAGGTTCTCGGTGATGCGGAAACCCTGGTGACGCAATTCGGCGAGATGCTCGGCCGCGGACCGCGCCTCGGTGTAGCACACTTCGGGCATGCCCCAGACCCTGTCGCTCAGGTCGATGAAACGCGCCTTGATGGTGTCGATACCACGCCAGATGTCGCTGCGGTTATCCATTGCTTCGGTCCGTGATTGGGTCAAACGAAGCGGCAATGGTTAGCAGCTTCATTGCGACCCGACCAGCGTCGGCCGGGAGATCAGCCATGCAATCGTGTTCCGGAGACGACGCCGCGATCTACTCCGCGGCCTCGAGACCACGCCGGATCGGCTGGTCGGCCGAAACCACCGCCCCATCGATCCGCCGTGCGATCGTCAGCTTGCGATCGTGATAGGCCTCGAGCTCGGGACGATGACCGACGCTGATGATGGTGGCTTGCGGCAGCTCGCGCGCGATCACCGCCATCATTTCGGCCTGCCCCTGCACATGAAGCGCCGAGGTAGCCTCATCCAACGCAATGATATCGGGACGATGCAACAACAATCGCGCGATCGAAACGCGCTGCTTCTCGCCTTCGGACAAGGTGCGGTCCCAAGCCGCGGCTTGATCGAGCCGGCTCTCGAACTGCCCCAGCCCCGCCAGGGCG
Source organism: Bradyrhizobium sp. LLZ17 (assembly GCF_041200145.1). Taxonomy (NCBI): domain Bacteria; kingdom Pseudomonadati; phylum Pseudomonadota; class Alphaproteobacteria; order Hyphomicrobiales; family Nitrobacteraceae; genus Bradyrhizobium; species Bradyrhizobium zaerense. Next base: position 5,614,850 of record NZ_CP165734.1, on the reverse strand, counting down.
AGCGCCCTCGATACGGCTGCGCGGTCAATGCTTGCTTCCGGCAGCGGATAGGTAACGGCGCCGCGCAGCGTACCGAACGGCACGTAAGGCCGCTGCGGTACCACTTGGACACGCTGACCGCGGGCGAGCGTCACGCTGCCCTTGCCCCAAGGCCAGCAGCCGGCAATCGCGCGAACCAGCGAACTCTTGCCGCTGCCGGATTCTCCTGCGATCAGCACGCGATCGCCAGCATCGATCCTGACGGTGGCGCCGCGCACGATCGGCGCGCCATTGTCGAGCGCCACCACGAGGTCGTTCAGCTCGACGGCCGCCCTGCTGCCCTCGCGGCGCTCGATGTGCGCGACTCGGCCGCTCTCCGCGTCTTCAAGCTCGTCGATCGCAAGCATCAGCGCGCCGACGCGTCGCGCCGAAGCGGTCCAGTCGGCAAGCCGGGTGTAGTTCTCCATGAACCAGCTCAGCGCATGCTGGACGATGGTGAAGGCGGACGCGACCTGCATGATGGCGCCCAGCGACATGCTGCCGTCGAAATAACGCGGCGTGCACAACAGCACCGGTACCACGCCGCAAAGCTGGGCACTGCCCTGCTGCACGATCACAGCGCGCATGTGCTGCACCATCAGATCGCGCCAGCGCGCGACCACAGTGCCAAAGCCCTGGTCGAGCCGCCCGGCCTCGGCCGTGGCGCCGCCTAGAAGTGCGATACTCTCGGCATTCTCGCGCACGCGGGTCAGGGCGTAGCGGTATTCGGCCTCGGCCTGGTTCTTCTGTTCGGTGAGCGGAATGAACCGAAACGCCACCGCCAGCATCGAGCCGTTCACGATGCATGCATACAGCACCGCCGCGATGACGAGAAAACCGGGAATGAAGACAGCATGGCCCTGGACCTCGAGCCGGAGCGCGCCGCCGACATTCCAGAGCACCACGATGAACGTCGCGGCCGACAACACCGAGGTGACAAAGCCGGAGACGAAGTCGACCGGCATCTCGGTGGCAACACGCAGATCATCGTTGATGCGATGCTCCGGGTTCTTGTGATCCCCCCTGTCAGTTCAAGCTTGTAGAAGCGGCCGTGGGCGAGCCAGCGTTGCACGAGATGCGCATTCAGCCATGCGCGCCAGGTGCGCTGCATGGTCATCCGCACCCACATCGCGAAGACGCAAAGGGCGAGATAGAGTCCGACCAGGAGAGGAAAGATGAGCGCCTGGTGCAATGCGACCGCGGCATCCTTTGCGCCGAGCGCGTCATAAAAATGCCGGTTCCACAGATTCAGGCTGTAGGTGATGCCGAGGCTGACCAGCACCACGGCCGTCATGCTGACCGTGACGAGCCAGGCAATGCCAGAGCCGCGGCCGACCCAGTATCCCCCCGCACTCCGACAAAACCGTCGCAACCGTGACGGAGCCTTTGCCGTCACCGGCCTTCGCACACTACCGACGTTGACCACGGACCCCCCTTGCCTGAATGGAGCCACGAGCGCTGCAACGTACGATAAGCGTGTAAGTTCCTGGAGGGAAGTGGCGCCCGGCTGGGCTAGTCGCGCGCCGTTACGGCCGAAGGGTCAACATCATTGTCGATAAGCCCGCGGTGCTGCCGGCGGACCAGCGAGGCGTAATAGGCGTTCTGCCGCATCAATTCGCCATGAGTTCCGCTTTCGGCGATGCGGCCCTCCTTCAGCACAATGATGCGGTCGGCGTTGACGACCGTCGACAGCCGGTGAGCAATCACGAAGGTGGTGCGTGCGGCCACGAGTTGCTCGATCGCGGTCTGCACCGCCTCTTCGGATTCTGCGTCGAGCGCCGAGGTTGCCTCATCCAGGATCAGGATCGGAGGATTCTTCAGGAGTGCACGCGCGATCGTGATCCGCTGGCGTTCCCCCACCGAGAGCAGACCGCCGCGCTCGCCGACGCGCGTCTCGTAACCTTCCGGCAGGCGCATGATGAAATCATGCGCGTGAGCAGTCTTTGCCGCGGCTTCGATCTCGGTATCGGTCGCGTCGGGCCGGCCATAGGCAATGTTGGCCTTGAGGCTGTCGTTGAACAGCAGCGGGTCCTGCAGCACGACGCCGATCTGCCGGCGCAGCGAGCTTTGCTTGACCTGGCGCAAGTCTTGGCCATCGATCGTGATCCTGCCCTCCAGAGGATCGTAGAAGCGCATCAACAGGGCCATCAGCGTCGTCTTGCCGGAGCCGCTGGGCCCGACGATGGCGATCGTCTCTCCGGGCGAGGCATGCAGCGTCAGGCCGTCGAGCAGCGGCCGCTGCGGCTGCTCATACCGGAAATGCACGTTGTCGAAGCTGACTTCGCCCTTGACCTCGGCAAGGTCGATGGCGCCCGGGCTATCGCCGAGATGCTCATGGACGTTGAGAATGCCGAATATCTCGTCGAGCGAGACCGAGGCCTTGCGCAAACTCGAATAGACGCCGCTCAAGCCCTGCACAGGGCCGAACAATCCGCCGATATAGCCGAGGAACGCCACCACGGTGCCGACCGTGATCTCGCCCTGCACCACGAAATAGGCGCCGAGCCCCAAACCGCCGAGCCGCGCGAGTGCCACCACGAGATTGCTTGCCGAAGCATAGCCGGCGTCGACTGCAACGCCCTGAATCACAACCTTGTTGGCGGCGGCGACGTCACGCAGGAAGCGCGACTTCTCCACGTCTTCCATGGCAAAACTGCGTACGATGATGATGCCCGAAAGGACTTCGTTGAATCGGGAATAGATCTTGGCCCAGCGATCCAGCAAGGTTCGCTCGCGCTGGACTTGCTCGGCCCCGGCAAAGGCGGCGATGAAGGCCGGCAGCGGCGCGAAGACGAGCACGACCAGCGCGAGGCGCCATTCCAGCCGCAGCATGATAACGATGGCAATCACGAGAAAGATCAGCGCGGGCAGGACACTGAACAGGATCAGCGTGACGGCCGAAGTAAAGCCCTGAATGCTGCGGTCGAGTCGGGTCATGATCGCGCCGATGCCTTCACTGCGCTGGATCCGGAGTGGCATGCGGTGCAGCTTGCCGATGGTTGCCTCCAGCAGCGCATATTGCAAACCGATCCGCGTGCGCCACGTCAGCCAATTGGCAATGCCATCCATGGCTTCTCGGCCGACGGCGAAGGCAAGCAGGAGCAGGATACCCGTGAGGATCACGCCCGGCATTTGCAGATCAGTGAGCTGGTCGAACACCCATTTGAGCACCAGCGGCTCAAAGGCATTGATGCAGGCGACCGTGAGTACCAGCGCGATGATCAGCATGATCGCATGCCGCTGCGGCAGGGCAAACCGCACGGCCGCATGCAGGCGCCGAAGCTGCCCCAGCGTTCCGGGCACATTCAGTTCTGGATTTGGCTTCGTCATGCTCGCGAGCGGCATGGCCGGCACGTAGAATGATTTTCGATGCAAGGGAAGATGGAACTCACCGCTATCGACGAAAGCCTCCAGCTGGTCGTCCGCGCGTCCCGGATGATGACGCGACGCCTGCCCGTGACCGGCTTGTAGCGGGTGCTGCCGCTCAGAAACTCCGCTGCATGCGGCCACACTGCCATTGATCAAGTCTTTAAAATTGGCCTTTCGCGGCATAGATTGGTGCTGTTTCGCGGCCGCGCCCGAACCAGCGTTATTGTCCAGGAGAACTCATGCCCGCCCTGACCGAATGGAGAGTGCCGCCGGCCAATCAGCCGCGTGCGGGCGACTACGGCTTCGATCTCGACCGTGCGCTCGCCTCCGTGGTCGGCCTGCACGCCATCATCCCGCCGGACGCCTTCAGTGCCGAGACGCTGGGCACCGAACGCGCCGGCAACGGCGTCGTGATCGATGACGGCTTGGTGCTCACCATCGGCTATCTCATCACCGAGGCGGAATCAGTATGGCTGCATCTCGGCGAGGGGCGCGTAGTTGAGGGGCATGTGCTGGGCTTCGATTCCGTCACCGGCTTCGGCCTGGTGCAGGCGCTCGGCCGCCTCGACATCGAGCCGTTGCCGCTCGGCTCGTCGGCGGAGATCCAAATCGGCGATCGCGTCGTGCTCGGCGGGGCCGGCGGGCGGACGCGATCGGTCGCCAGCCAGATCGTAGCCAAGCAGGAGTTCGCCGGCACCTGGGAATATCTGCTCGACGAGGCCTTGTTCACCCACCCAGCCCATCCGAATTGGGGCGGCACCGGATTGATCAACGCGCGCGGCGAGCTGATCGGCATCGGGTCGCTCCAGCTCGAACGTGAGCGCGGCGGCAAGGCCGAGCACGTCAACATGATCGTACCGATCGACCTGTTGAAGCCGATCCTCGAGGATCTGCGCAGGTTCGGCCGCGTCAACAAGCCGGCGCGACCTTGGCTCGGACTGTATTCGACCGAGATCGACAATCGCGTGGTGGTGATCGGGACCTCCGCGAACGGCCCCGCCGCCCGGGCCGAGCTCAAGACCGACGACGTCATCCTGGCGGTGGACGGCGAGAAAGTCACGAGCCAGACGGCTTTTTACAAGAAGATGTGGGGGCTCGGCCCCGCCGGCGTCGACGTGCCGCTCACCGTGTATCATGAGGGCGTCACCTTCAATGTCACTGTGACGTCGACCGACCGCTTCAAGCTGTTGAAGGCGCCGAAGCTGCACTGACTCCAAGCAGAGGAAGCGGCAATGACCGAGGCCGTGGTCGATGACATCGTGGCCGTGCTGCCGCCATTGCTCAATGCGCTGGAAGCGCTCGGCTTCTTCGCCCGGCACCTGCATCCTCCGGCGTTCGCTTCCGTGATCAACGCGATCGGCGCGCCGGACGAGGCGCTGCAAGCGGCACGCGGGGCGATCGGGGACTGGCCGGAGCAGTTTGCCGTGTTGCGCAACCGGCTCGATGGCGCCTGCAACGAAACACTCGCCGCCTTTGCCGGCATCCGCGCGGTCGAGCGTGGCAATGGCGACTTGGTCGCGGTCTTCCGTGCGCTGCGCCAGGTGCCCCGCGCGCAGGAAGCGCTGTATCCGCTGTCGACCCAGTTTCCGCCGGTGAGCAACTTCTTTCTCAACGCCGCCAATCGCGGCAATGAAGGCTTGCTGGCGCGGCTGGAGACGGGTGCAAGCGAACACACGGGTATCTTCCACGATCACAACGAGCCCGGCAGCCGCGGCGGCTTCTCGGTTTACGTGCCCGAATATTACAGGCCCGATCGCGGCTGGCCTTTGGTGATGGCGCTGCATGGCGGCAGTGGCAACGGCCGCGGCTTTCTGTGGAGCTGGCTACGCGACGCTCGCAGTTCAGGCGCAATCCTGGTGGCACCAACTGCGACCGGCCAGACCTGGGCACTGATGGGCGACGACAGCGACACGCCCAATCTCATGCGGATCCTGGAAACGGTGTGCAGCAGCTGGACCATCGATACTTCGCGCATGCTGCTGACCGGCATGAGCGACGGCGGCACCTTCAGCTATGTCAGCGGCCTCGACGGCGCGTCGCCATTCACGCATCTTGCGCCGGTGTCGGCGACCTTTCATCCGCTGATGGCGGAAATGGCCGACGCCAGGCGCCTGCAGGGCCTGCCGACCTTCATCACCCACGGCAAGCTCGACTGGATGTTTCCGGTCCAGACCGCGCGCCAGACCCAGGCAACGCTCTCGGCCGCCGGCGCCGAGGTCACCTATCGCGAAATCGACGATCTCAGCCACACCTATCCGCGCGAAATCAACGCGGAGCTGCTGCAATGGCTGAATGGTGGCTTGGCGGCATCATAACAGGCCCTGCTTGAGAGCCACATCAGGCAACGCGCTCACGCGATCTCGGGCCTGCCGCAGGATCTGACGATCGATCGCGCTGAGACTGCGAAGATCGCCATCCTCGAAGAAGCCGAGCGCACGCAGCACCTGCGCAGGCTCCCCACCGAACATTCCTTTAAACGCCGCCAGCCCCCGTGGCAACGAGCCACCGGCGGAGATCATCTCGGCGATATCGCGATAGTCCTTGGCCTCGGCACGGTCGAGCGTTGCCTTGAGCTTGGTTGCCAGCAAATCTTCGAGCGACGCTACGAACATCGTTCCATCGGCAGTCTGCATCGGGTCATCGACACGACCAAACCCAATGCGTCCAAAGAAAGAAACCTTCACCGGGCCTGACGGCATCCTGGCCGAAACGACCAACGTATTCGGTGCATCTTGAAGGATCGCAGCGCCTTTGACGAAGCCGAATTGCGCTCGGACTTCGTCCTTATCCAGCGGAGCGGAGCAAAAGAAGTCGAAATCGAGCGACTCTCGATGTCCAAGTCGAAGCGCGACGGCTGTTCCGCCGTACAGGACAAATTGCAGGTCGGCCGAGGGAGCGAGGCACGGCCAGATTTCGCGCTGAGCGGCAGGCAGGATCGAGAGTTTTGGCTCAAGGCGTCGCTGCATCGAAAGCCCTTCGCGGCGCCGTTTCAGGGATTGCGACACCGATAGCGAATGACAGACGCCCCCGCCAAAACTCCCAGGAGCGATCGCTGAACCAGCCTGGCTCGGCCTGAAGCATGACTTGCGCCAGGCGCACCGCCCCTATCGTTGCTTCCAGTTGGAGGGTGTCGTCATAGGTTGCGAGATTCATGATCTGGGCAATGACGCGATCCTCGGTGAAAGGCTGCCGATCGTTGGGCTGCCACCACAGATATTTCCGGCCGAGTTCGTCGATCAGGCGTTTGGAGGCGTTGACTGTCATCGGTCTGAATATAGCGAATCTGTCCCGCCTAATCCATGATCACAGGACCGATCCGGTCTAAATTTGCCTCGCGCGACTAGGTTACAGCTATCCCTTGCGCCCACGACCAACGGAACTGTCGTCCGCGGCCGACGTTATCCGCCCGTCACCGGGAGGTTCGTCATGCAGACTTTTTTCGGAATGATTTTGGGCGCGCTGCTGCTCGGCTGCGGCGTCTACGTCTATGACTCCATGCAGACGTCCTCGGTTGCCAATGGCGAGGTTGCCACCGCCAATCGCACCATCGTGAACTGGGATGTGGCGAAGGCCGATTGGGACGCATTGCGCGATCGCGCCCACAAGGACTGGGTCCGGATTTCGTCGAAGTAATCTGCCCGGCAATGCAATGAACAAAGCGCCGTCGCGATCCGCGGTGGCGTCTTTGTGTTGGCTGCGCTCAATGCTTCTCGTGCGTCAGTTCATCTTGGCCTTGCGGGCGTCGGCGATGACTTGCTCGAATTCGGCCATGCTGAGCACGCCGGGCACGCGATACTTGCCAACGATGAAGGACGGGGTGCCGCGGAAGCCGAAGGCTTCGGCCTGCTCGTTGTTGCGCTTGAGGACGGCATCGATGTCCTTGGCGCGCGCGTTGAGATCATTCTTGAGGCGGTCCATGTCGACGCCCGCGGCCGCAAGCAGCTCGTTAATGCGCGGCTCGGTCAAGCGCGAGCTCACGGCCATCATGGCATCATGGGCCTGATGGTACTTGTCCTGGAATTTTGCCGCGAGCGCGATCCGCGCCGCCGTGACCGACACCGGACCGAGGATCGGCCAGTCCTTTATCACCAGCCGCACCTTGCCGTCGTCCTGGATGACCTGGCGCAGCTCGGGCTCGAGCTTGCGGCAATACGGGCAGTTGTAGTCGGACCATTCGACGATACTGATATTGCCGGCGGGGTTGCCCGCGACGGGAACGTCGGGATCGCGCAGCACCCTGGTTTCGGTCAGGACGTTGTCATCCTCGGTGGCCGCGCGCGCGAAGGACATCCCACCGGCCCCCAGTGCGCCGGCCCCAATCAGGGTCAGCGCCGCGCGCCGCGTCGGGCCAAAACCTCTATTCCTGAATCCAGTCATATCTTGTCCCGTTTCGGTCCCATCGCCACCAATACGGCTCAGGACCGGGAATTGTTACGATCATATAGAGTGTCGCGGCCGCGATGTCATCGCACCAGCAGCGTCACCGCAATCGGCACCAGGAACGAGGTGACCAAGGCGTTCAGGCTCATGGCGATGCCGGAGAATACGCCGGCGATCTCGTCGACCTGGAAGGCGCGGGCCGTGCCGATGCCGTGGGCGGCAAGGCCGGCGGAAAAGCCGCGGGCGCGGAAATCGGTGATGCCGGTGCAGTTCATCAGCGGCGTCACGATGATTGCTCCCATGATGCCGGTGAGGATGACCGAGACCGCAGTCAGCGAGGGATCGGCGTGCAGGGATTCGCTGATGCCCATGGCGACCCCGGCCGTGACCGATTTCGGCGCAAGCGACAGCACCACCTCGCGCGGCAGCCCGGCGAGTTCAGCCAGCAGCACGACCGACACCACCGCCGTGGCGGAGCCCGCGACCAGCGCCACCAGCATCGGCACGATGGAGGAGACGACGCGCCTGCGGTTCTCATAGAGCGGCACGGCAAGCGCCACGGTGGCGGGCCCGAGCAGGAAGTGCACGAACTGCGCGCCGGCGAAATAGGTGGTGTAGGACGTCCCGGTCGCGAGCAGGAACGCGCCGATGATCCACATTGCATGCAGCACCGGATTGGCGAGCGGATGCCGCTGCGTCGCCAGCGACACCGCGTCCGTGGTCGCATAGACCAGGAGCGTCACCGTCAGCCAGAGCAGCGGCGATTGCGAAAGATAGACCCAGAGCGAGAACGGATTGTCCGTCATCGCGCGTCCTGCTGCCGCAGCAGGCGACTGACCAGGCGAAACGTCAGCACCGTCGCAAGCAGCGTGACGACCACCGAGAGCGCGAGCACCAGGATGATCGCGATGCCGTGGGATGCGAGCAGATCGAGCTTCTGCACCACGCCGACCCCGGCGGGCACGAACAGGAGCGACAGGTGGGCCAGCAGGCCCTTGCTAGCGGTCTCCACCGCATCGTTTCGCAGCGGTCCGCGCGCGAGCAGCGAAAACCGGTCGCGGGCGAGCAGCAAGATCAGGAGCAAGAGCAGGCCGAGGACAGGTCCCGGCAGCGGCAGGCCGAGACCGCGGGCGACGGCCTCGCCAATCAATTGGCAGAGCAGGACGAGACTGAGACTCGCAAGCATGACGCATCAAGGGATGCACCGGCAGGCTTGTCAATCGCCGCGCCCTGCGGATGCGGTCGCGGGCGTGGATGCGGCACGGCTGAAGCAGGTCGCCGAAGTTTATGGAGCCAACGGGCTGGCAGCGGGAGGCCGACGTACGGGCCTTCCTGTCCTACTGCTTTATCTTCGGCCAGAGCCTGTTGTTCGTCGAGCGCGACCCGCGCAAGCGCTCCCAGCTCGTGGCGAAATCGGCCGAGAAACTATTGGGCTAAGCGAAATGGCCGGAGCTTTGCTCCGGCCACCGCATCCCATCGAAGCCTCAGGCTGCGCCCTTCAGCTTCTTGTTGCATTCGCTGTAGTAGCCGCCGCCCTTCTCGATCCACTTCAGGCCGGCATTGCCATTGGTCGTCTTGTTGGCATTGTACTGGTCGACGCAGGTGTGCAGGCGCGCCTTGCCGGCGCTTTCCTTGGCATATTTGGGATCAACCGCGTTCGGGAAGATCGCGTTACCCACCGGCATGGTCGGCGCCGGGGCGGCCGCGGGGGCCGCCTCTTTTTCGCTGCCGCCTTCGGCTCGGCGGGAGCCGCCGGCGCAGCCGGGGCAGCGGCCGTCGGCGCAGCGGCCGGCGTTGCGTCGGCACCGCACTGGGCCTTGCGGAAGTCATTCCACTTCATGGTGCCGAGCGAGCCGTCCTTCTTGGCGGCCTGATATTTCGCGCTACACTCCTGCGAGGTCAGGGCCTGCGCCGGTGCGGTTGCCACCAACGCCGCAAATCCCGACACCGCAACCGCACACAATAATTTCATTCGAGCCGTCATCCTTGGTCTCCCTCAGGGAAGCAAAACGAGGATTGCTATCCTAGCGTGTCGGGAGCTTCCGACAAGGAAGCGATGACGTTCGGGGCCAAAATATAGTCGTCCTGCCGTTCAGCTCATTCATGTCGCGTTCAGCAACGCGGGCCGACGTTCCCGTCCCTCCGCAATTCTCTCAAGAAGAGTGCATCATATGACCCTCGCCTCCCGCCTCGCCGTCGTCGCGATTGCCTCCCTGTTCGCAACCGGCACCGCTTTTGCCCAGACCGCCGCGCCGGCTGCCAAGGCCGACGCCAAGACCACAACTGCCGCCCCCATGGACAAGAAGGCGCCGAAGGAGCACTCGGCCGAGTCGCTGGAATGCTCCAAGCAGGCCGACGCCAAGGGCCTGCACGGCAAGGAGCGCAAGAAATTCCGCTCCGAATGCATGAAGGAAGCCAAGGCCGGGACCACTGCTGCGCCCGCGGCCGACAAGAAGTAAATCCGTCACAATCGTCCCGCTCTTTTGGCGAGAGGCGCGCGCATTGCGGCATGAGCTGGCCGCAATTGTGCGCCTCTCGCTGATTTGCAATAAGGTGGTGTGAAGCAAATCACCGCCTCCCTGCCATTCGAATTGCCGAGCCGTGCCAAGCTGTTGCGCACCGTGGAGACGCTTGCCATCGGCGCCGCCGGCGGCCTGGCGTTCGTGGCGGCCGGCCTGCCGGGCGGCTTGATCTCTGGATCGATGATCGCGGTCGGCATAGCCGCGATCGCCGGACGCCAGCTCGCGCTGCCGCCGCTCCTGACCCAGACCGTACTGGTGCTGCTCGGCATTTCGCTGGGCTCCGTCGTCTCGCGGCATCTGATCCAGCAGGTCAGCGCCTATCCGCTGACCATCGGATTATTGGCACTCGCGACGTTCTGCTCGACCTTCGGCTCGAGCTATTACCTCCAGCGCGTCCACGGCTGGGACCGCACCTCGGCCTTTCTCGCCGGCAGTCCCGGGGCGCTGTCCCAGATCACGATTTTGGCGGTTGAGCGTGGCGCCGACCTGCCGGGCATCGCGGTGGTGCAGACCATGCGCGTGATCATCCTCACCGCGGCGCTGCCGATGGTGCTGGCGATCGCAGGGGTGGCGCCGTCCGTCGCGCCGTCGCTGACGACCGTGATCGCCTCGCCGCTCGAGCTTTTGGAGCTGGTCGCCGCCTCGCTGGCGGCATCGCTGCTGCTAAGGTTGATCAAATTTCCGGCGAGCTGGATGTTCGGCGCGATGATCGGCTCCAGCGTGCTGCACGGCGCAGGCTGGGTCGAAGGCGGCCTGCCGAACTGGGTGCGCGGCGTCGCGCTGGTCGGTATCGGTGCGCTGATCGGCAGCCGTTTTGCCCGGATGCGGATCAAGACGCTGGCCGGCCATATCAACGCAGCACTGGGCTCGTTTACCGTGGCGATCGCCGTCTCCGCCATTTTCGTCGGCATCGTGGCACTCACCACACAGGTGAAGTTCTCCGACGTCGTCGTCGCCTTCGCGCCGGGCGCGATGGACGCCATGCTGGCGCTGGCGCTGACGCTGCACATCGACCCCATCTTCGTCGGCGCCCATCACCTCTCGCGATTCGTGTTCGTCACGATCGCGACGCCCGGCATCGTGCACCTGTTCGGCCGCACGCAGGACGACGTTGACGATTAGCTGGCTTCGCCGCTCGTCCGTCCCTTCAACGCCGCCAGCTCCGCTTCCAGTTCCGCAATGCGCTGATCCCGTGCCGCCAGCGCCGCCGCGACATCGGCGGCGTCGAATTTCTGCGGAATGTGCTGCGGGCAGTTGGTGTCCCATGCAGCGATCTTGAACACGATCACCTGCTCGGGCCGCGCGCGATAGCCCTTCGGCATCAGGGACTGCATCAATGCGTCGTCGTGCTCGACCACCCGCGCTTCACCCCAGATCTTCACCCGGCGGCGATGGGCGTAATCCATGATGAAGATGTAGGCCTTGGGATTTTCGGAGACATTGCCCTGGCTGATGAATTGCTGGTTGCCGGCATAGTCCGCAAAGGCGAGCGTCTGCTTGTCGAGCACCTTGAGGAAACCCTTCGGGCCGCCGCGGTGCTGGATGTAGGGTTGGCCGTCCGCCGAGGCCGTGGCGAAACAGAAGCTGTTGGCATCGGCCAGGAACCCAGCCAATTTCTCGTCGATTTCGGTGCGCCAGCCGTGCTGCTCGGCACGGGCATAGGCCTCGCGCGAGCCCTTGCGGGTCTGTATCTCCTTCACCGCGGGCGTGAAGGCCACGTCGCTGGCATAGATACGGGCTGCAATTGTCATCGGAGCATCTCCTGGTCCGGCGCAGATCTGCGTCTTTCGCCGCGTAAAATGGACCTTCCAGCGGCCAGAACAATCATCCCTCTTGACACTTCATCGTTGCGGAATATGCAATAACCCTCATGGACCGCCTTGAAGCCATGCATGTCTTCGTGACCGTCGCCGATCTGCGCGGCTTTGCGCCTGCGGCACGCAAGCTGCGGCTGTCGCCTTCGGTAGTGACGCGGCTGATCGCAGCGCTGGAGGAGCATCTCGGCGCGCGGCTATTGCAGCGGACCACGCGGCAGGTGACCCTGACCGACGTCGGCACGCGCTATCTGGAACGCGCCCGGCGCATCCTTGCCGATGTCGAGGATGCCGACGGCTCGGCCCGCGCTGAACGCAATCGGCCGAGCGGGCGGCTGGTGGTGTCGGCGCCGGTCGGCTTCGGCCGGCTCCATGTCGGACCTGTCATGACCGCCTATCTCAAGCGCTACCCGGAGGTCGCCTGCGAATTGCGGCTGTCGGACCACCTCGTCAACCTGGTGGAAGATGCCGTCGACGCCGCGGTGCGGATCGGCCATCTCGCCGATTCCTCGCTGGTGGCGCGCCAGGTCGGCGAGATGCGGCGGATCGTGGTGGCCGCGCCCCGCTATCTCAAGCGCCACGGCGAGCCGAAGACGCCGGAGGCGCTCCTGGAGCACCAGACCATCCTGTTCGGGCCTTCGACCGCGTGGCGCTTCCTGCGCGACGGCCGCGACATCGAGATCGCGCCGACTCCGCGCTTCATCAGCAACAGTGCCGACGCCGCCCTGCAATATGCCGAGGCCGGCGGCGGCGTGACGCGGGTGCTGGCCTATCAGGCCGCCGAAGGCTTGAGGCGCGGACGCCTGAAAATCGTGCTGGCGAAATACGAGCAGCCGGCGCTGCCGATCCACATCGTCTACCCGACCTCGCGCCTGCTCTCGGCCAAGGTGCGCGCGTTCATCGATCTCGTGGTCGAGACGGCGGACTGGCGGTTTGGGTGACAACTATCCTTTCTTCGGCACCACCCGGAACGTGCCGCTGGCCCGCGCGATCAGGGTGTCGTCGGCCCTGACCAGGCACTGCGCGAAGCAAATCGTGCTGCCGGTCTTGATGGCCTCGCCTTCGACCGCGAGCCATTGGCCGATCTCGGCAGCTCCGACATAGTCGACGGACAGCGAGATCGTCACCAACGACGTGGTCCAGCCCGTCGCCTGTGCGCAGCTGTAGCCCATGGCGGCGTCGGCCAGCGCCGCGATCAGGCCGCCATGGATCAACCCGCGCGCATTGGTGTGCGGTTTGGCCAGGCGCAGACCGATGCTCACCGCCTTGTCGGTCTTCTTCGAATAGAGCGGCTCCCAGGGATCGGTGAGAGGAGCCTTGCGGAAATGTGGCTCGAAGCCAGCGGGGATGTCGGTGCTGGTCATGTGTTGCTCGCGTTAGTGGCTGCGGCCATTGAACGCGACGGACGTGACAAATGCACCACCTACAAAGTTTTAAACGGAATTTGCGCGGGTGTTTGAAACGGCTCTCGTCGTCGCGAGCGCAAGTCCCGTAGGGTGGGCAAAGGCGCATCGCGCCGTGCCCACCGTCTCTCCGCAAATACGAAAGTGGTGGGCACGCTTCGCTTTGCCCACCCTACGGGACCTTTCGCGGGGCATGACAGCCAGCGTCAAAACGGCAGCCCGACATAATTCTCCGACAGCGACGTCATCGCCGCCTGCGACTGCGTGACGTAGTCGAGCTCGGCGAGCTGGATGCGGGCGCCGATAGTGCCGGTGTCGGGGAATTTGTGCAGCATCGAGGTCATCCACCAGGAGAAGCGCACCGCCTTCCAGACCCGCGCCAGCGCCTTCGCCGAATAGCCATCGATGCCGGCGTTCGACCTCTCGTCGTAGAATTCGCGAAGAGCGCTCGCGAGATAATGCGCATCGCTCGCCGCTAGGTTCAGGCCCTTGGCACCGGTCGGCGGCACGATGTGGGCGGCATCGCCGCACAAGAACATCTTGCCGAAGCGCATCGGCTCGGCGACGAAGCTGCGCAAGGGTGCGATGCTCTTCTCGATCGAGGGCCCGGTGACGAGATTGTCGGCCGCCTCCTGGTCGAGCCGGCGCTTCAATTCGTCCCAGAAGCGCTCATCTGGCCACTGATCGACACGATCGTCGAGCGAGCACTGCACGTAATGCCGGCTGCGCTTGGTCGAGCGCATGGTGCAGAGCGCAAAGCCGCGGGCGTGGTTGGAATAGATCAGCTCATGGCTGACCGGCGGCGTATCGGACAAGATGCCGAGCCAGCCGAACGGATAGATCCGTTCGAATTCCTCGATCGCCGATGCCGGAACGCTGGCGCGGCTGACGCCATGAAAACCGTCGCAGCCGGCGATGAAGTCGCACTCGATCTCGTGAGTGACGCCGTCCTTGACCCAGGTTACGCGTGGGTGACCGCCGTCGAAATCGTGCGGCTGCACATCTTTCGCTTCGTAGATCGTCGTGAGGCCGGCCGCCTGGCGTGCATTCATGAGATCGAACGTGACCTCGGTCTGGCCATAGATCATGACCGTCTTGCCGGTCGCGGCTTTCATGTCGATGCGATGACGACGGCCGGAAAAGGCGAGCTCGATACCCTCGTGAAGGAGGCCTTCGGCATGCGCGCGTCGACCTGCGCCCACTTGATCGAGCAATGCGACGGTTCCTTCCTCGAGAAGGCCGGCGCGGATGCGCCCGAGCACGTAATCCGGGCTTTGCCGCTCAAGAATGAAGTTATCGATGCCGGAGGCATGCAGCAGCTGCCCGAGCAACAATCCTGCCGGCCCGGCTCCGATGATTGCGACTTTTGTCCGCAATACGCGCTCCTCCCGATCTTGTTAGGATGCGGCACGGATCCGCTTGTCGCGTCGGTCCGCCCACGATAATTATAACATATAACGGTTTGGGCAAAAGGAGGTTGCTCGCCCGATCCGGGACGGATCCATGCAACATGGCTGACGTAGATCACCCGCCAGTTCCGGCTTGAACACGCCAGCCAATTAGATAACATGTTAATTAATGAGACCGGGCCATCGAAGCCCGCCGTCGCAAAGAGGGAGAGACGCGTGATGAGGAAAGCCTGTCTGGCTTTGCTGCTGGCAGCAAGCGTGAACCCTGCGTTCGCGCAGGACAAGACCGTCGACCTGAAGGTCTCGCACTGGGTGCCGGCGTCGCATCCGCTGCAAAAGTCTCTGGAAGACTGGGTGGCCGCGGTGAACAAGGATTCGGGCGGCACCATCACGGGCAAGGTGTTTCCGGCCCAGCAGCTCGGCAAGGCGTTCGACCATTACGACATGGCGCGCGACGGCATCGCCGACGTCACCTACGTCAATCCCGGCTACCAGCCCGGCCGCTTCCCGATCATCGGCGCCGGCGAATTGCCGTTCCTGATCTCCGACGCCAAGGGCGGCTCGATGGGACTGGACGCCTGGTATCGCAAATATGCCGAGAAGCAGATGAAGGACGTCAAATATTGTCTCGCCTTCGTCCACTCCCCCTCCTCCTTTCACTCCCGCACCAAGAAGATCGTGATGCCGGAAGACGTGAAGGGCCTGAAGATACGTCCCGCGCACGCCACCATGGCCAATTTCGTCACCGCCCTCGGCGGCACCAATGTGCAGTCCTCGGCGCCCGAAGTGCGCGACATCATCGAGCGCGGCGTTGCCGACGCCGTCACCTTCCCCTGGGGCTCACTGGTGCTGTTCGGCATCGACAAGGTGACGAAGTACGACATGGACGCGCCGCTCTACACCACGACTTTCGTGTTCGTGATCAACAAGGACAAGTACAATGCGATGTCCGACAAGCAAAAGGCCGCGATCGACAAGAACTGCACGACCGAGATGGCCGGTGTTGTCGGCGAGCATTGGGGCAAGTTCGAGGATGCCGGCATCGACAAGGTGAAGGCGGAAGAAGGCCATGAGGTCTACAAGCTGACGCCGGAGCAAACCGCCGCTTGGAAGAAAGCCGCCGAGCCGCTGGTCAAGACCTGGTCCGACGGCGCCAGGAAGGCCGGCGCCGATCCGGACGCGGCGCTGGCCGATCTGAAGGCGTCGCTGAAGAAGTACAACGCGCTGGCGGAGTGACGCCGAGCTGCGACCGCGAACTCGCTGCGCCTCTCCCGCTTGCGGGGAGGTCGGCGCGAAGCGCCGGGTGGGGGCTCTCTCCTCTAGGAGATTGTCTCCTTATGGAGACACCCTCTCCCCCAGCCCTCCCCGCAAGCGGGGAGGGAGCGCACCTCATTCGCGGGCGCACCTCGAACTCGTTGGAAGGATCTTCCATGAAGCGCGTCTGGATGGATCGCTTTATCGATGCGATCGAATGGATCGCGGCCGGCTTCGTCGGCATCGTCGCGCTCGACATCTTCCTGTCGGTGCTGCTGCGTAATACGCTGAACTATTCGATCCCCGACAGCTTCGACATCGGCCGCATGCTGCTCGGCATCCTCATTTTCTGGGGCATCGCCGCGACCTCGTATCGCGGTACGCACATCACGGTCGACCTGGTCTGGGGCAATGTCGGGCCGCGCTATCAGCGCTGGATCGACGTGTTCGCGACCCTGGTGCTGCTGTTCGTCGTGACCGTGCAGACCTGGACCTTGTTCGACAAGGTGCGCGGCACCTACAACGACAACGTCCAGACCTTCGACATGCACATGCCGACATGGCCGTTCTTCGCGATCGCCTGGATCGGCGACGTCTCCGCGGTGCTGCTGATCGCGATCCGCACTTACCGGCTGATCTTCCATCCCGAAGAGATGCTCGACCCCAAGCTGAAGGCGACGGAGTAATCATGAGCACCGATGCCGTCGCCGTTCTCGGCTTCGTTTCCCTATTTGTCCTGATGCTGCTGCGCGTTGCCCGTCGGCATGGCGATGGGGCTCGTCGGCGTCTCCGGATTCACCTATCTGGTCGGCGCCACACCGGCGTTGAAGCTGGTCGGCCAGACCTCGATGCGCACGGTCACCGACTACACCTTCGGCGTGATCCCGATGTTCTTGCTGATGGGCTCCTTCGTCAGCAATTCCGGCATGAGCCGCGAGCTGTTCCGCGCCGCCAACGGCTTCGTCGGGCATTTCCGCGGCGGGCTCGGCATCGCCACTGTCGGCGCCTGCGGCGGCTTTGCCGCAATCTGCGGCTCGTCGGTGGCAACCGCCGCGACCTTCTCCGCGGTTGCTTATCCCGAGATGCGCCGCTTCGGTTATCCGCAGTCGTTCGCCACCGGCGTGATCGCGGCGGGAGGCACGCTGGGTGCGATGCTGCCGCCCTCCACCGTGCTTGCGGTCTACGGCATCATCACCGAGCAGGACATCGGCAAGCTCTTCATCGCCGGCATCATCCCCGGTCTGCTGGCGATGACGATGTACATGATCACGATCTTCCTGATCGGCTATCTCCGGCCCGACTTCCTGCCCAAGGGCAAGGTGCTGCCGTGGCGCGAGCGCCTTGCCGGGTTGAAGGAGATCTGGGCGCCGGTGCTGCTGTTCGTCTTCGTGATCGGCGGCCTCTACGGCCTGCCGTTCCTGCCGCGCTTCACGCCGACGGAGGCCGGCGGCGTCGGCGCCACCGGCGCCTTCATCATCGGGGTGGCCACAGGCCGGCTCGACCGCGAGAAGGTTTTTGCATCGCTGCTCCAGGCAACGCGCACCGCGGCCGCGGTGTTCACCGTGCTGATCGGCGCCTTGATCTTCGGTTACTTCCTGACGGTGACGCAGACGCCGCAGAAGGTGACGGAATTCCTGACCGGCCTCGGCCTCGGTCCCTACGGCGTGCTGGCGCTGATCATGGTGATGTATCTGGTGCTCGGCTGCCTGATGGACGCGATGGCGATGATCATCCTCACGGTGCCGATCATCTTCCCCGTGATCACGCATCTTGGCTTTGACCCGATCTGGTTTGGCGTCATCATCGTGATGACGGTCGAGCTCGGCCTGATCCATCCGCCGGTGGGCATGAATGTCTTTGTCATCAAGAGCGTGGTGAAGGACGTCTCGTTCTCCACCATCTTCAAGGGCGTGATCCCGTTCGTGGCAACGGACCTGGTGCGATTGGTGATCCTGATCGCCTGCCCGCTGCTGGCGACATGGCTGCCAACGCGGATGATGGCGCATTGAGAATGCAATGGCTGCTACGCGACGCACTGTCGTCCCCTCTCCCCTTGTGGGAGAGGGTGGCTCGCCGCGCAGCGGCGAGACGGGTGAGGGTCTCTCTCCGCGGACTCGCTCGTCGACAGAGACCCCTCATCCGGCGCTTCGCGCCACCTTCTCCCACAAGGGGAGAAGGAAGGGCGCCGGTGCTAGCTCGACAGATAGGAGGTGAAGCGATGACCGCACCGACGCTTGAGACCAAATACGTCTTCACCGTCACCGCCCAGATCGGCGAGGTCGTCACCGCCGGCGAGACCGGCATCGGCGTTCGCCGGATCATTCCGATCATCGGCGGCGAGGTGAAAGGCGCGATCATCGGAAAAGTGCTGCCGTTGGGCGCCGATTTTCAGACCGTCCGCCCCAACGAGCTGATCGATCTCGAGGCGAGATACGCCTTCGAGACCGACGACGGCGCTACTGTCTATGTCGAGAACAAGGGCATCCGTTTCGGCCCGGTCGACCTGCTGAAGAAGCTGAAGCGCGGCGAAGCGGTGGACCCGAAGCTGATTTATTTCCGCACGGTGCCGAAGTTCGAGACGGGACATGAGAAGTATCGCTGGCTGATGCAGCACATCTTCGTTGCCTCCGCCGCCCGGCACGCGGATCGCGTGATAATCGACGTGCACCAGGTGATGTGACGCGGCTGCCACCTCGCCATTGCGAGCGAAGCGAAGCAATCCAGAGCCCCTCCGCGGAAAGATTCTGGATTGCTTCGCTGTGCTCGCAATGACGGAGGATGTGGCGACGACCGCGCATCCCAACGCGCTCCTTGCCCCTGACCACGGCGTAGGCGCCAGCCGGCCAGGCCAGCCGGAGCCATACCCAGCCCTATCCCCTCCTTGACTCCCCCAAAATTCGTTATACAACATAACTATTCTGACAAGGACGCAAATGACGCAGGGAAACGCCGAGACCGCTGACGCGGGCGCCTCCGGGCTGTTGAGGATCGAGCGGGTGGACCGGGTCTTGACCGTGGGTCTGAACCGGCCGGCCAAGCGCAATGCGCTCAACGACGGCATCATCCTGGAAATCGGCGAGTGCTTTGCCTCCCTCCCCGAGGAAATCGGCGCGGTCGTCATCCACGGCATCGGCGATCATTTCTCCTCCGGCCTCGATTTGTCGGAGCTCCAGGACCATGATGCCACGGGCGGCCTCCTGCATTCGCAGATGTGGCACCGGGTGTTCGACCGCATCCAGTACAGCCGCGTGCCGGTGATCGCTGCGCTGAAAGGCGCCGTGATCGGCGGTGGGCTGGAGCTTGCCTGCTCCGCTCATATTCGCGTTGCCGAGCCTTCGACCTACTTTGCCTTGCCCGAGGGACAACGCGGCATCTTCGTCGGTGGCGGCGGCTCGGTACGGCTGCCGCGGCTGATCGGCGTCGCGCGGATGATGGACATGATGCTGACCGGGCGCGTCTATTCCGCGACCGAGGGCGCCTCGTACGGCTTTGCGCAATACGTCACGGAGGCCGGCAACGGCCTCAGCAAGGCGCTGGAGCTTGCGACCAAGGTCGCCTCCAACGCGCCACTGACGAATTTCGCCGTGCTCCAGGCACTGCCGATGATCGCAGAGGCCAATCCGCAGACGGGCCTCTTGATGGAATCGCTGATGGCGACGGTGGCGCAGAGCGACAAGGAAGCAAAGCGCAGGATCCGCGAGTTTCTCGAACACAAGACCGCCAAGGTAAAGCCGAAGTCATGAACGCACAGCCGTCCTCTTCCAGCACAGAGCGCGGCGCGAGCCCTTCTCCGCTGCGGCCGATCTCGTTCGGCGATCCCGCCGTCAGCATCGAGCGGCGCGACGACGGCACGATTTACCTGCGACCAAAACAGCCGCTCGGCGACTATCCCGTTCGCATTACCGACCGCCTGCACCATTGGGCAACGACCACGCCCGACCGCGTCTTCATGGCGGAGCGCGAAGGCGGCCGCGGCTGGCGCAAGATCACGTATGCGGAGCTGCTCACCGCGACCCGGCACATTGCCTCGAGCCTAATCCAGCGCGGCCTGTCGGCCGAGCGGCCGGTCATGATCCTCTCCGGCAATTCGATCGACCACGCGCTGCTGGCCTTCGGCGCGTTCTATGCCGGCATTCCGTTCTGCCCGGTGTCGCCGGCCTATTCGCTGGTGTCAAAGGACTACGGCAAGCTGTCTTATTTGATGAAGCTGCTGACGCCGGGCCTCGTCTTCGCCGAGAACGCCGACAAATTCGCCGACGCGCTTGCCGCCAACGTCTCGCTCGGCACCGAGATCGCGGCGTCCTACGGCAGCGTGCCGGGCCGCGACGTCACGTTGCTCGCCGACCTGATGGCGGCGCCGGTCCGCGGCGATCTCGACGACGTCCACGGCAGGATCGGCCCCGACACCATCGCGAAATTCCTGCTGACCTCGGGCTCGACCGGCAATCCCAAGGCCGTCATCAACACCCAGCGCATGATCTGCGCCAACCAGGTGATGCTGCGCGAGACGCTCGCCTTCCTCAAGGACGAGCCGCCCGTCATCATCGACTGGCTGCCCTGGAATCACACCTTTGGCGGCAACCACAATATCGGGCTGACGCTCTACAATGGCGGCTCGATGTATCTCGATGCCGGCAAGCCGATGCCCGGCGGCATCGAGGAAACCGTGCGCAATCTCCAGGAGATTTCGCCGACGGTGTATTTCAACGTGCCCAAGGGTTACGAGTCGCTGCTGCCCTATCTGCGCGACGACCAGGGCCTGCGCGCCAAGTTCTTCGACCGGCTGCACGCGATGTTCTTCTCCGGCGCGGCGCTCTCGCCGTTCGTCTGGGACAGCCTCGACGAGCTCGCGGTCAAGGAGAAGGGCTATCGCGTGCCGATGCTGACCGGCTTAGGGGCGACCGAAACCGCGCCGTTCTTCATGTCGGTCAACCCGCGCACCAGCCGTTCCGGTCATGTCGGCCTACCCGTATCAGGGAACGACGCAAAGCTGGTGCCGAACAACGGCAAGCTGGAAGTGCGCTGCAAGGGGCCGAACGTCATGCCCGGCTACTGGCGCCAGCCCGAGATCACGGCAAACTCCTTTGACGAGGAAGGCTTCTACAAGCTCGGCGACGCGCTCAAGCCCGCCGACCCCAATGATCTCAATGCCGGCTTCGATTTCGACGGCCGCATCGGTGAGGATTTCAAGCTTGCGAGCGGCACCTGGGTCAGCGTCGGCCCGTTGCGCGCGCGTTTCGTCGCAGGCTGTGCGCCGCTGGTGCGCGACGTCGTCATCGCCGGCATCAATCGCGACGAGGTCTCCGCGCTCGTGCTGCTCGATCTCGATGGCTGCCGGCTGATCAACCCGACGCTGCCCGCCGACAATCTCACCGTCACGGCCCGCGACCGGCTGGTGCGCGACGCCTTCCGCGAGCGCCTGACGCAGTTCCTTGCCTCGGCCACCGGCTCCTCCACCCGGATCACGCGCGCGATCCTGCTGGATACGCCGCTCTCGATCGACAAGGGCGAGGTCACCGACAAGGGCTCGATCAACCAGCGCGCGGTGCTGGAACATCGCGCGGCATTGATCGACGAGCTCTACGCTGCCAATCCCTCAGACCGTGTGATATCGGTCGGGTAAGAAACCATCGCACCAGGAGAACGCCATGTTGTTGAAGGATCAGGCAGCCATCGTCACCGGCGGTGCATCGGGACTCGGCGCGGCGACCGCGCGGAAGCTGGCGGCGCAGGGCGCCAAGGTCGCGGTCTTCGACCTCAATGCCAAGCTCGCGGAAAGTGTTGCCGCCGAGATCAAGGGCGTAGCCGTGACCTGCGACGTCTCCGACGCCGCGTCCGCTGAAGCTGCGATCGCGCAGGCGACGAAAGCCCTTGGCCCGGCACGCGTGCTGGTCAACTGCGCCGGCATCGGCGTCGCCAAGCGGGTCGTCGGCCGCGACGGGCCGATGGCCCTCGCCGATTTCGACAAGGTGATCAAGGTCAATCTAATCGGCACCTTCAATATGCTGCGTCTCGCCGCAACCGAGATGTCGAAGCTCGAGCCGCAGGCGACCGGCGAGCGCGGCGTCATCATCAACACGGCGTCCGTCGCCGCCTATGACGGCCAGATCGGCCAGTCGGCCTATTCGGCCTCCAAGGGCGGCATTGTCGGCATGACACTGCCGATCGCGCGCGAGCTCGCGCAATTCGGTGTCCGTGTGCTGACAATTGCGCCGGGCCTGTTTCTCACGCCCCTGCTCGCCAACCTGCCGCAGGAAGCCCAGGACTCGCTCGCCGCAGCGATCCCCTTCCCGCGCCGGCTCGGCCACGCGGACGAGTTCGCCGCGCTCGCCCTGCACATGGTCGAGAATTCGTATCTGAACGGCGAAGTGGTCCGGCTTGACGGCTCGCTGCGCATGGCGCCGAAATAGGCCCGATACATGTTCGTGAACCGGCGCGAGGTCCAGATCCAGTGGGGCGATTGCGACCCCGCCAACATCGTCTACTACCCGCGCTATTTCGCGATGTTCGATGATTCCACCTCGACTCTGTTCGAGGTGGCCGGGTTCTCGAAGCAGGACCTGGTCCGCAAGTATGGTCTGGTGGGGATTCCGATGGTCGACACGCGGGCCAAGTTCTACATCCCCTCGACCTATGGCGACTGGATCACCATCGAGACGAAGATCGAGAGCATCAAGCGCTCGAGCTTCGAGGTGAAGCACAATGTCTATAAGGGCGAGGATCTCGCGATTGAGGGTTTCGAGACCCGCGTCCTGGTCGGGCGCGATCCCGTTAACCCCGACAAGCTGAAATCGGCACCGTTCCCGGCGGAAATGGTAGCCAAATTCACGGGAAGTTAGGTCTGGAGCTAAATCGCCACATCGCCAAAAGAGGGGGCTGAATTACCCCCGATTTCTGCTTTCAAGGAAACACGACAAGGGAGGAATAAATGAAACGCTTTTACCTGACCGCCGCCATCGCTGCGGCTACGCTTGCGCTGCCGGCGCTGCCCGCGCTGGCCCAAACCAATGAAATCACCATCGGCATCACCACCACCACGACCGGCCCCGGTGCCGCGCTCGGCATTCCCGAGCGCAATGCGCTGGAGTTCGTGCCGAAAGAGATCGGCGGCGTGCCGCTGAGGGTGATCGTACTCGACGACGGCGGTGATCCCACCACCGCGACCACCAACGCCCGCCGCTTCGTCACGGAATCCAAGGCCGACATCATCATGGGCTCGGCGCTGACTCCACCGACGATCGCGGTTTCCAACGTCGCCAACGAGGCCGGCATTCCGCATTTCGGCCTCGCGCCGTTCCCGATCACGCCGGAACGCATGAAGTGGTCGGTGGCGATGCCGCAGCCGATTCCGATCATGGGCAAGGTGCTCTATCAGCACATGAAGTCGAAGGGCGTGAAGACGGTCGGCTATATCGGCTATTCCGACTCCTATGGCGACCTCTGGTTCAACGACTTTAAGGCCCAGGGCGTGCCGATGGGCATGACCCTTGTGGACGAGGAGCGGTTCGCACGGCCCGACACGTCGGTCACCGGCCAGGTGCTGAAGCTCGTTGCCGCCAATCCCGACGCGATCCTGGTCGGCGCCTCAGGCACCGCCGCCGCGCTGCCGCAGACCGAGCTGCGCGAGCGCGGCTATCAGGGCCTGATCTACCAGACCCATGGCGCAGCGAGCATGGATTTCATCCGCATCGCCGGCAAGGCAGCGGAAGGCGTGCTGATGGCGTCCGGCCCGGTGATGGACCCGGAAGACCAGCCGGACGAGGCCGCGACCAAGAAGCCGGGCCTCGCGCTCAACACCGCCTATGAGGGCAAGTATGGTCCGAACAGCCGCAGCCAGTTCGCCGGCCATTCCTACGACGCCTTCGAGATCCTGAAGCGCGTCATTCCGGTGGCGCTGAAGACGGCCAAGCCCGGCACTCCGGAATTCCGCGAGGCGATCCGGCAGGCGCTCCTATCGGAGAAGGAAATGGCGGCGAGCCAGGGCGTCTACAACTTCACCGAAAAAGACCGCTACGGCCTCGACGACCGCTCGCGCATCCTGCTCACCGTGAAGAACGGCAAGTACGCGCTGGTGAGGTAAACGCGGCGACGATTTCGAAGACGAGAGCCGGCTCCATGGGGCCGGCTCTTTTGCTTTTGTCTTTGTGATCGAGTTGTAGCCCAGATGTCGCTGCGCTCCCTCTCCCGCCTGCGGGAGAGGGTTGGGGAGAGGGTTGCCTCCGCGCGGGGACTGTCGGACGTACGGAAAAAATACCAACGCGGAGAGAGCCCTCACCCGGCGCTTGGCGCCGACCTCTCCCGCAAGCGGGAGAGGTTGCAGCGAGCCTGCGGATGCACCAACCGCCACGCAGCCTGGCGGCTACGCCGCCCGCCGCAGCGGCGTCCAGGCGAATTCCGGATAGTAACTGTCCATCATGCGATCGACATAGGCGATCAAGTTTGGAAATCCCTCGGCACGTTCGCGCAGGCGGGATTCGAAGAACGGCGTCAAAATCCCGGCAAGCGCGCCGAACGCGGTCGCATCGACACCGCTGGGCTTGTTGCCCATCAGATAAGACTTGTCGCCGAGTTGAACCGAGAGTGCGAACAGCGAGCGCACGGCGAGATCAACGTCGTCATCGGGCCCGTGGCGGCCGAGGCCGGAGAGCAGATAATTCTCGGCCACGCGGAATTGCGCATCCTCACGCAACTTCTCGCGATTGTGTTCCGGCGCGCCATCGAAGAAATGCGCAGGCCCCTTGGCGAAATTCACCGGATCGACCCAGCGTGCGCCGACCAGCGCCCAATAGACGTGACTCTCGATCATGCGCTCGAACGCCCAGGCCTGCGCGCGTTCCGGCAAGGAGAGGCCGGCGTCGAAATCGAAGCCGTAGCGGCGCTCGAGATGGGCGCGAATGAACGTGGAATCGGCCACCGCCTCGCCGCCGTCGTCGATGAAAGGCAATTGTCCCTTGGGCGAGGCCGGCGGCATCGCCCGCTCCTTTCGATACGGCAGTTCCGCCATCTTGAGCTGCACCTCCGTCTTGGTGACGAAAGGGCTGATCTCCGGCAGGCCGAAGCCGGCGCCAAAGCCGTAAAGCGTAATCATGATAGCTCTCCTGAACGACGGAAAGAGTTGACGGAACCTAGTGCCGGGCTGCTGCCACCATGGTGGCAGCAGCCGTGATATCTTCTGCGAAGCGGGCCCTCTCGCCAGGCGCGGCCCATGACGTGGTGGACCAGTGCGTCCATGGCCTGAACCAGTGAACGGGTCATGACGCTCACGAGCGTAACCCGGAGGTCGATACTGATGAGATCAGCGGATACGAGACGGCAGAAGGCCCAGGCCTGCCAGGCGTTGACGTCGAACGCCTTGAACCTGAAGATCTTGAAATTGAAGGTCTGGCCGTCGAAAGCCTGGGCCGGCCACAACGGACCAACCGGGCCGAAACGGGTTGGAATGATCATGGACAAATCCTCTTCAGTCGATGTGTTGTCCCCGGTATAGAACTCCCCTGCTGCCAACATCCTGTCAGCAGCCGCGCGACGTTTTTGGAATCGATCACCGATAAGAGAATTGTCATGAGACGCGCCGACCGGCTGTTTCAGATCATCCAGGTGCTGAGGCGCACCCGCAAACCGCTGACCGCGGATGCGATCGCCGCCGAGCTCGAGACCTCGAAGCGCACCATCTATCGCGACATCGCGACGCTAATGGGCCAGCGCGTGCCGATCCGCGGCGAAGCCGGCATGGGCTACATCCTGGAAAAAGGTTTTGACCTGCCGCCCCTCATGCTGACACCCGACGAGATCGAGGCGGCGGTGCTGGGCGCACAATGGGTCGCGGGCCATGCCGATTCAACGCTGGCCCGCGCGGCCGAAGATTTGATGGCCAAGATCGCCGACACGGTACCGGAGCGCCTGCGCCCCTTCGTGCTGGAGCCGGCAAGCCGCGCGCGGCCGAGCTGGAACAGGGAGCCGGACCGCCTGGATATGGCGCGCACGCGCACCCATATCCACGAGGGCAAGAAGATCATGCTGCGCTATCGCGACGAGCAGGGCCGCGCCAGCGAGCGAATGATCTGGCCGATTTCGATCGGCTATCTCGAAGCCGTGCGTCTGCTCGCGGCCTGGTGCGAGCTGCGCAGCGACTTCCGCAGCTTCCGCACCGATCGCGTCGTGGAGGCAACCTACCTCGACGAGAGATATCCGGAGCGGCGCGACGTGCTGCGCGCGAAATGGCGTCAGAGCCTGGTCTGGGGCCCGCCCAAGGACACGTGACGACAATGGAAGAGGCGATCCCCATCGACCTGTCGAGCTGCTGCCAGAGCTGCGGCGCCTGCTGCAGCTATTCGGCGAACTGGCCGCGCTTCTCGATCGAGAGCGACGAGGAGCTCGCGTTGATCCCTGACAAGTTCGTCAACGAACGGCAATCCGGCATGCGCTGCGAGGGCGATCGCTGCTCGGCATTGCGTGGAGAGATCGGGAAAGAGACCGCCTGCGGCATCTACGAAGTGCGGCCGGAGGTGTGCCGCACCTGCATGCCGGGCGACGCCGAATGCGCGATGGCGCGCCGCAAATTCGGGCTGCCGGTGATCGAGGTCGCTTAGGCGGGAACGGCCTCGGTGATCTCGTCGTCGATCTCGTCCTCCAACGGTGCGAGCACCGAGAGCGGCTTGGTCGACAGCGTGATCGGCTTGCGGCCGCCCGACAGCGAGGGCGACGATTTGGCGGTGCGCTCGCGCGACAGCGCGTAGAGCGTCGAGCCAACGCGGCCGCCGTTCTCGATCAGGTCGCGTTCGCTACAGCTCGCCGCGATCGCGACAGCCAGCGAGTGCAGATGGCTGCGGCGATAGCAGAACAGCGCCAGCATGGCGCGGACGTCCGGGGAAACAGTCTCAACCAGCCTCGGCAGGCCACTCTCGTTGGCGCGATACATTTCGCCAAGGAGTTCGTCGCGGACCGGGCAGAAATCGCTTTCATAGGCGTCGCGGCTTGAAAACATTGCGGTTCTCCCTCGATGCCGAAGATGCAGTGCAATTCTCTAATGAAAGGTTAACCACCCCGGCCGGTAGTTACCCGGGGTGCTTGCGCCCTGGCCGCGAATCAGTGCGCGCCCCCGGCGTCATGGCCGGGCTTGTCCGGGCCATCCACGGAAAGCCGAAAGGCGCGAAGAATGTGGATGCCGATGGACGATGACCTACGCCCAGAGGGCCGCCGTCCTTCAGTTCGCGGCCATGAAGATCGAGAGCCCGAAGCCGGTGAGATGATGCAGCGCCTGGTCGACGCCGATCAGGGTCCAGAACCAGGGATGCTCATGGTTGACGCCGAGATTGGCCGAGACCAGTCCCTTGGCCCGGTCGATCGTGATGTGGATGGCGAAATCGATCAGCGCCACGAACCAGAATCTGGGCGCGACGATCAGGATCAGCGGCAGCGCAACCGCAAGGTGAACCAGGCAGTGCACCAAAAGCGGCAGGGCCCAGCCGTGCTTCTGGTCCTTGCCGTGCGCCATCCAGGCGGTTTGCAAAACGAAATCGGCGATGATGTGCTTGAACGTGAGCAGCAACATCCAGCCAATGAGCGCTTCAACCGGAATCGCCGATGACATGGGTGGAAACGACAAAGCTGACGCCCTCATTGGCTTCGAAAGGAAAATGGAGCGTTCAGCGCAACTTCTTCTTGGGCCGATCAGACGATCGGACGGAGGATTTATGACATCTCCTGCCGCGGAATGCAGCCGGGGGGAACCGGAAAATCGGCAACTGTGACTAAACGGTGATAGGACGACCCATCGTCCGGGTCGCCTTGAGTAAGGTTACCTTCGGCGCGGAATTTGCATTCTATTGCCAGAGCGCTATCATCCCCAGCTAGAGAAATAGCTTTCTTTTTTCAGACGCTTACGAATTTTCTTGCGCGTGCGGCCGGCGATACCGCGCCGCCCGGCATCCCGGAAATAAGGCCAGAGTGCTGCCATGAGTGCTGAAGGCCCGACCTCGTCCACCGAGCTCCCGCCGCCCCGGCGTCCCAAGGTGATCAAGACCAATCAGCAGCAGGTTCTGCTGTACGTCGTGCTGACCCTACTGCTGTCGCTTGCGACCGTCTGGGCCGGCCGGGCCATGCTGCACAATTCGGAGACGCTGATCTTTGCCGTCGGCAGCCCCAACAGCGACGAGGCGCTGTTCGCGACCAAGCTCGCGGCCGTGCTGAAGAACAACGCCTCGCGATTCCGCATCAAGGTCGTCAACACTCCCGACAACGCCAAGGCGACCACGCAATTCGACCGCAAGCAGGCCGACCTTGCCGTCCTGCGCACTGATGCCAAGGTGCCGCTGCGGGCACGGGCGCTCGCAATCCTCGAGCACGATCTCGTGCTCCTGCTCGGTCCCGGCAACAAGAAGATCAAGTCGCTCGCCGAGCTGAAAAAGAAGAAGGTCGCAGTGGTCGCCGAGACCGAGTCCTCGCTTGCCTTCGTCCGCAATATTCTCGACATTCCCGACGGCCCGGACGCAGCGAAAATCCAGATGGCGCCGCAGGGCGCTACCCTGGACAAGCTGTTCGCGCCATCGAGCGGTTTTGGCGCGGTGATCGCCATCGTCCACGCCTCCAGGGCGGTACGGGACAAGGCCTATGAGCAGGTCGCCCGACGCGGCGGCTTCACGCTCAACGCGATCGACGAAGCAAAGGCGCTGGCGCGCAAATTCCCCGGGATTTCCGACGAGACTCTGACGGCGGGCACGCTATCCGCCTCGCCAGAGATTCCTGACGATGATCTCGATACGATCGGGCTGGAATGGCTGCTGGTCGCGCAATCCAAGATGTCGGCGACCACCGCCGGCGACCTCGCGCGCATCGTCTACGAGAACAAGTCCGCGCTCGGGCTCGACAGCGGCTTCGCGACGCACATCGAGCCGGCTTCCGTCGAGAAGGATGCTTTCGTGATGGCGCATCAGGGAGCTGCCGACTACATCAATGACGACACCAAGTCGTTCATGGATAAGTATAGCGACCTGATGTACCTGGGCGCCGGCGCGCTCAGTGTCATCGGTTCGATCTTTGCCGCGATCTACGCCAAGATCACCCGGATCGCGCCGGAGAAGGCCAGCGAGCTCGCCACCGCCATCCTCGATATCGGCGAACGCATCGAGCACGCCCATTCGCTGGATCAGCTCGAATGTCTCCAGGACGA
This sequence comes from Bradyrhizobium sp. LLZ17, assembly GCF_041200145.1. Classification (NCBI taxonomy): domain Bacteria; kingdom Pseudomonadati; phylum Pseudomonadota; class Alphaproteobacteria; order Hyphomicrobiales; family Nitrobacteraceae; genus Bradyrhizobium; species Bradyrhizobium zaerense. The sequence continues at coordinate 5,585,513 of NZ_CP165734.1, read as the reverse complement.
ACTCGAGGGGATTCTGCGTGGCGCGGTCATTGGCCTCAGGGACGGCACGATCAGCACCGACGGGCTCGATACGTTCAAGCTCGGCTATGAATTCGTGCGCGATGAGATTGACATGCGGCGGGGCTACCTGAAGCGGCACGCCGCCGAGACCGAGAAGGCTGCCCCCGAACCCACCCCTGTCCCGGACGACAACACCAATGTCGTGGTGGTGAAGACAGCTCAGAGTGCCTGAGCTGTCGATGGGTCTGGCGACCAGGCCAGCGGCATTGCCGGTGAATGCCGCCGCCGGGCCGGGGAACCGTCCGGGCATGCAACCGTTGGTTCACGATACAACCGGAGAACGGGCCATGCGTCTGCTCCTTCTCATCATCTTGCTTGGAATGCTGGTCGCGGCTGGTTACTTCGCCTATTCGGCAATGTCGGTCGCGGGCGACCCGATCCCGACGGAAGGTTACGTCGCATTGGCTCTGGGTGCGGGATTCTCCTTAATCGTCGGTATCGGCTTGATGCTGTTGCTCTTTTTCAGCAGCCGTCGCGGCTATGACGAGCCCCCGCATTTCAAATAGCGATTCGGCCCGCTAGCGCGTCAGCCCAGCCCCCGGCGGCCGCCTCGTCGTTGACGGGCTCGGTGCGGGCGGGCACTTTGGCGCCGAAGTCCCAGCCGGGACCGCAAGAGCCAAGACCGAGCTGCCATCCCGAATGCCCAAGCCGATGATTCCCGCTCTGGCCCAGTTCGTGGCCGCCACGGCCGGCCGCAACATGACCAAGGCGGCCTATGTGGCGGTGACGATCGGCGTGCTCAGCATGGTGCTGCTGACGGTCAACCCGGCCTATGAGACGGCGCACCGCTGGGTCGATCTCCTGCTCTGGGCCTGTCTCGCCTATTTCGTGTTCGAATGGGTGGTCCGGCTGCGCCACATGACGCGAACGGGGCGGCTGTCGCTCTATATGTCCTCCTCCGCCGGACTGGTCGATACGGTCGGGGCCCTAGCCGTTCCGGTCGCGCTGATTGTTGGCGCCGAACCCAAGACGGCCTGGCTGCTCAGCGTGCTCTGGGTCCTGAAGGTGGTGCCGGGCATTCCCGGACTGCGGCAGTTGCGCCGGGTGCTCGTGCTGGAATCGGGGCCACTGCTCAGCGTGCTCGTGATCTTCCTGATGGTGGTGTTCCTCGCCTCCGTCGCCGAATATTTTCTGGAGCGGGATGTGCAGCCGCAGACGTTTGGCAGCATCCCCGCCGCACTGTGGTGGGCCGTCGTGACACTGACGACGACAGGCTATGGCGACGTCGTGCCGGTCACGCCGCTAGGGCGCATGGTGGCGGCCCTGGTGATGATCTCCGGCCTCGGCGTGTTCGGCTTGTGGACCGGTATTCTGGCGACCGGATTTGCGGCCGAGACCCGCCGCGACAATTTCCTCAAGACTTGGGAATCCGTCAGCAAGGTGCCGTTCTTCGCAGCCCTTGGCCCCGCGGCCATCGCCGACGTCACCCACATGCTGCGCACCATGGAGCTGCCGGCGCGCACCATGATCATCCGGAAGGGCGCGCAGGGCGACTGCATGTATTTCATCGCCAACGGCGAGGTTGAGGTCGACCTGCCCGGCAAGAAGGTGCAGCTCGGCGATGGTGCCTTCTTCGGCGAGATGGCGCTGCTCGGCAACAATATGCGCGGCGCCAACGTTTCGACCACGAAAGTGTCGCGGCTCCTCGTGCTCGACCTCGTCGACTTCCGCGTGCTGATGGCGCGGCACCCGGATCTCGCCGAGACCATCGACGCCGAAGCCAAGCGCCGCGCGCTCGAAAACAGCTAGATGGAGACGAAAATGTCGGACATGGCCGACGCGGCAAGCCCGCCCGTGCTCGAAATCGACGGACCGCGTGCCACCATCCGCCTCAATCGGCCAAGGCATCTCAACCGGCTGCAGGCGGAAGATCTCGGCGAGCTTGTCAATCTGTTCGACCGCATCGAGGCCGATCCGGCGATCCGCGTGCTGGTGCTGACCGGCACCGGACGCGCCTTCTCCGCGGGCTACGACCTCAACTCAGTCGCCGAACGTGCGGTCAGCGCCAAGGAAGAGCAGAGCGCGGGCTCGGCGTTCGAGGTGATCGTCAACCGGCTCGAGGATCTCGGCGTGCCGACGATCTGCCGGCTCAATGGCGGCGTCTATGGCGGCTCGACCGACCTCGCGCTCGCCTGCGATTTCCGCATCGGTATCGACAGCGCCGAGATGTTCATGCCGGCGGCGCGGCTCGGGCTGCACTACTATAGGAGCGGCATCAAACGCTACGTCACACGGCTCGGCGTCGACAACGCGAAGAAGCTGTTCCTCACCGCGCAGAAGATCAGCGCACCGGAAATGCTACGCATCGGCTATCTCACTGCCATGGTCGCGGTGGAATTTTTGGACGAGGAGGTCGACAAGCTCGCCAACATCCTCGCGGGCAACGCGCCACATGCGATGCGCGGCATGAAGCGCGCGATCAACGAATTCGCCCGCGGCGAGCTCGATGAGCAAGCCGCCGACCAACGCCACCGCGACAGCATGCGCGGCGACGAGATCAAGGAAGGCATCAAGGCGTTTGCGGAGAAGCGAGCGCCGAGGTTTTGAAAGCAGTGGTTCACGCGCGCCGCATATTCCCGGCCCTCCCGGACAAGGCGCGAGGCCCGGGACTTCGCTTGCACTTGCCCACCATCGAGCGGAGCGTCGCGAAAAGTCTGAAGGCGACGCGCTTTGCCGCGTTCGACGAAACAATCCTGAAACGCAATTCTCCGCTCGCGGCATGAACGCGTTCACGCCTCGGCTCGACCGACATGCAGGGACACAACAACGGCCCCGCGCCACACTGGAGAATGAATATGTTTCGCAAATTTGCACTTGGTCTGATCGCTGCCGGCTCGCTCGGCGTCGCCGCTCTCGCCCCCACCGCTGCCTCGGCCCATGGCTTCCATCACTGGGGTCCCGGCTGGGGCTTTGGCGGCCTTTACGTCAACACCGGCGTCGGCAACTGCTATCAGGAGCGCGTCATCCAGACTCGCCACGGCGCACGCGTGCGCGTCGTGAATGTCTGCGGCTACGGGATCTACTGAGATCAGGACACCACGACAAAACCCCGATCGCCTCGCGATCGGGGTTTTGCGTTGAGTTAACCAGCCTGCCGCTGCCTGCGAAACCAGGCCCAGGTTTCGCGCGTCGTGGCGATGTAGCCGCGGCCGCGATAGACGATCTCGCCGTCGACGATCTCATTCAATTTTGGCAGCGCGTGAAACGGGATCGAGGGATAGGCGTGGTGCTCGACGTGATAGGGCATGTTCCACGCCAACCATTTGACGATCGCGCCGGTGTAGGTCGTGCGGGTGTTTTCGAAGGCACTGCGGGTGCGCTCGCAGCCGGTGTGCTCGGCGTAGAGGTAGGGCCGCAGGAAGAATTGTCCTATGATCAGCGGTCCGATCCAGACCCAGAGCAGCAGGGCCGAGGCGAACCACAGCGAGAGCGCGAGCAGCAGCACATAAAATCCGAGATAGGCGCGCGCCTCGGTGACGATGGTGGCTCGCCTGGTCTCGGGGATCCAGGGCACGACAACCTTGCCGCTGACGGCATGGCCGAGCATCAGCCAGAGCCGGCCGACAACCTGGAGCAGGCCGCTAAAGGCGATCGCGAGCTGCGCATCGGACTTTGGCTTCACGCCGACGATAAGCTCCGGATCCTTGTCCAGGTCCTGGGTATAGCGATGATGGTCCCAGTGAAACAGGCAGTAATATTCGTAGGGCAAGCCGATGATGAAACCCGAGAGGTAGCCGACCGCGAGATTGAGCCCGCGGCTTTTGAAGGCGGTCTTGTGCGCGGTCTCGTGCACCGCCATGAACAGGAAAGCGACGAGATAGCCCTGCACTGAGACCAGCGGCAGCGCCCAGAGCACGCCGTAACTGGAAACGACCTTCCAGATCAATGCGCCGACCAGCACGATCAAGCCGTAATGGATGAGGCTTTGCGCGGCTCCCCTGAGGTTGGAGCGAGCCGACAATTCGCGCAGCATCGCCGGCGTCAGCGGCTTCAGGCGATGGGCCGTCTCTGAAAGGCTAGCGTCGCTCATGATTGATTGCCTGTCCTACCTGCTGAGAAGCTCTGCGATCTCGGCCTTGATAAAGGCCTGGTCGCGCGGATTGTTGACGGGGTTGCCGGCACGATGGCCATGCAACGACGGGATCGGGTGCAGCACCGCAGATTTCGCGTTGACCAGCTTTCCGAGCTCGGCCTCGTTGTCGCGGACGTCGAAATAACGGTCGGTCGCACCCGGCATCAGCAGCACATGCGCCTTGATGGCGGCCAGCGCGCGATCGAGATTGCCATCGAAGATGCGACAGCGGCTGATGTCGCCGTTCCGCCAGATGCCGATCTGCGCCAGCAGATCGTCGGCGTCGCGGCGGGCAAAAGTCGAGTCCCAGGCGCGGACGAGATAGTCCTCCAGCGACGTAAAGCCCGCCTCGCGCCAGACCTCGTCGCGGTAAAAAGTATGCGACATCGCCCAGCCGGCATAGACCCGCCCCATCGCGCGAAAACCCGCGACGGGCTTTTCGACGAAGCGGCCGTCACGGAACGCTGGATCTGCCGTCAGCGCGGCCTTCACGCCTTCGAGGAAGACGTGATTATACGGCGCGCAACGCGCGCTGCCGCACACGACCGCGGCGCGCCCGACCATGTCGGGATAAAGGGCCGCCCAGTGATAGGCCTGCATGCCGCCCATCGACCAGCCATAGACCAGCGCGAGTTTCGTAATGCCGAAGCGCTCGGTGAGCAGCCTGTGCTGAACCGCGATGGCATCGTGATAGGTGAACTGCGGGAACGGCGCGCCGGAATTCGACGGCGAGGACGACAGGCCGTTGCCGAACAGGTTCGGGATAATGATGAAGTAGCGTTCGGGATCGAGCACGCCGCCCGGCCGGATCAGCCACTCGGTGTCCGCGTGCTGCGCGCTGAACGAGGTCGGATAGAGGATGACGTTACTCTTGGCCGGGTTCAGCGTACCGAAGGTTTTGTAGGCCAGCTTCAGCGCGGGGAAGATGGTTCCGGATTGAAGCGTGACGTCGCCCGCTTCGAATGTCTCATAATCGCGCTGGGCCGTCATGCATCCAACTCCCGCTCACGCGGCACAGGAAAGCGTCCGCCGAAACAACGATGCATCGATCATGCCGGACCAGCAAACGCACCGTTGTGCCACATCCAATAACTGTACTTATAGTACAATTATTTCATGATAGCAACGCAGACTCTGGCCCCTCGCGCGGTTCAGGCGATAGCCGCGTTATATCGCTCGACGGATGCTGCGAACGCGGCCTTGGCACCTGAGGCGATATTGCGGCCCCACCAGGCGCCGTAGATGCGGTCGAAGGCAAGCGGCTCGACCATGGCCGCGATCCGCCGCACCGCGGCGGCATTGAGCGGGATGTAGTTCGGGTAGGAGTACATGAAGCTGACGAAGCGGCGGTCCATCGTCACCTGCGCGATGTCGCCGGTGAGAAGGGCACCCTTGCCGTCCGCTCCCAGTGCATCATGCAGCATGGTGCCGCCGGCGAAATGACCGCCGGTCCGCAGCAACAACACCTCGTCGGAGATGCGGTGGGTATCTCCGGTCCAGTGGACGATCGAGGCATGCTGCCGCGTCACCCATTCACGGTCATCCGCGTGCAAATAGACCGGAACGCCGCCGAACGCATCGCTCCAGTCGGCGAGTGCGCCATAATAGTGCGGATGCGAGATCGCGATCGCCTTCAGACCGCCGAGCGAGCGGACCTGAGCGATCGCCTCCGGCGTTGCCAGCGGTATGCAATCCCACATCATGTAACCGTCGCCCAGCGGCACCAGCAGCGCGCGCTGACCGATGGCAAAACTGGGTTCGAGTGCAATTCCCGTGAGGCCCAGATCTTCGCGGCAGACCAGGTGGTGACGCTCGGCCAAGGCATCGCGCGTGAGGAAGGTTTGTCCCTTCCAGCCGACAAATTGCCGTTCGTCTTCACAGATCGGACACAGGGCAGGCGGTTTTCCTCTATCCGGGAATTGCGCGCCGCAGGTTTCGCAGGTCCAGAGGGGCATGGCCGTGATCCAGAATGAGACCGTGACAGAATGAAGTGACATCGCACTCGCACGATCGCAAGTGGGGGGCGGAACCAATGCTGTTAGCCTAAGTTAGATTCCCGTCCGTGCCGGCACAATTGGCCGCCAATTTCCGACGCAAGAGCGACCATTCGGATGGCAGCATCACTTTCAGCATCTTGATGACATCGCGCCCTTCCCCGTCTCGCCTTTGGCCCCTTTTTGCAGTCAACTTCTTCATGGCCGATATGCAGTCGGGCATCGGGCCCTTTGTCGGCGTGTTCCTCCAGGAGCGCGGCTGGGCGAGCGGATTGATCGGCACCGCCATGACGATCGGCAATGTCGCGGGCATGCTGGTCACGACGCCCATCGGCGGCTTCATCGATTCCAGCCGCAACAAGCGGCTCTGGGTCGTCATCCCCGGCATTTGCGTGGTGCTTGCGTCCGCAATCATCCTGATCTCGCAGAATTTCTGGGCGGTGACGTTCTCGCAAGTCGCGCAATCGCTGGCGAGCGCCGCGATCGTACCGGCGGTGACCGGCATCACCCTCGGCATCGCCAAGCAGAAGGGCTTCAATGCGCTGAACGGCCGCAACCAGGCCTTCAACCACGCCGGCAATATGGTCGGCGCGGCGCTATCGGGCTATCTCGGCTATAAATTCGGCTATGTCATCGTGTTCGTTCTGGCCGCGGTATTCGGCGCCATCGCGGTCGCCTGCGTGCTGATGATCCCGGCGAAGTCGATCGACGATCGCGCCGCGCGCGGTGGCAAGGAAGATGACCCCGACAGTCCGCCCACCGGCCTGTCCATCCTGTTCAAGCACAAGCCCTTGCTGGTGCTGGCGCTCGCGCTTGCGATCTTCCATCTCGGCAATGCCGCGATCGTGCCGCTCTACGGTCTCGCGGCGGTGGCCCAGGCGCAAGCCAACGGTCCGAGCTTCGTGGCGACAACGGTCGTAATCGCACAGGGCGTGATGATCGCGACATCGATCATCGGCATGCAGGTCGCGGGCAAGCGCAACTATTGGCCGGTGATCCTGGTTTCCTTCATGATGCTGCCCATCCGCGGCGTGCTCGCGTTCTTCGTTACGGGATGGTGGGGCGTCGTGCCGATGCAGGTGCTCGACGGCATCGGCACCGGACTTCAAACGGTCGCCGTTCCCGGCATGGTCGCACGCTCGCTCAACGGTACCGGCCGCATCAATCTCGGCCAGGGCGCGGTCATTACCGTACAAGGCGTCGGTGCAAGCCTCAGCCCCGCACTCGGCGGCTGGATCGCGCAATGGATCGGCTACAGCCCGACCTTCCTCCTGCTCGGAGGCTTCGGGGTGGCGTCAATAGCGCTGTGGCTGGCGTTCGGAGCGGCGGTGAAGAAGTATTAGAGACGAGCAGAGCCTCCGGCCTCTCCGTCGTTGCGAGCGCAGCGAAGCAATCCAGACGTTCACCACGGAGGCACTCTGGATTGCTTCGCTACGCTCGCAATGACGATGTGGATGCCGCGTCACTTCATGCTGCCGCAAGCAAGTTGTAGAGCGCTGTCTCGCACATCACCTCCCAGAGTTCTTCTGGACCGCCTTGTCGAGCGTCTCGGCGCCGAGGAAGCGCTGGCGCAGCTCGCGCTTCAGCAGCTTGCCGCTCGGGTTCTTCGGCAGGCTGTCGACGAAGATGACGCGCTTGGGCACCTTGAAATGTGCCATCTGGCCGCCGCAATGCTTGATGACGGCCGCCTCATCCAGCGTCTCGCCGGTCTTGACCACGACGATGGCGGTGACGGCCTCGATCCAGCGCGGATCAGGCAGGCCCACGACGGCAACTTCCGAGACCGCAGGGATGCGATAGACCATCTCCTCGACCTCGCGGCTCGCGACGTTCTCGCCGCCGGTCTTGATCATGTCCTTGACGCGGTCGACCACGGTGATGTGGCCCTCTTCGTCGACCGTAGCGAGATCGCCGGAGTGAAACCAGCCGCCGGCGAACGCCGCCGCGGTCTTCACGGGATCGTTATAATAGCCGGACAACAGATGCGGCGAGCGGTGTACGATCTCACCGACTTCGCCGACCTTGACGTCCTGCATCGCCGTGTTGACCACGCGCGTTTCAACATTGAGCACCGGCTTGCCGGCCGAGCCGGCCTTGCGGAGCTGGTCTTCCGGGCGCAGCACGGTGGCCAGCGGCGCGATCTCGGTCTGGCCGTAGAAATTCCAGAACTTGACCTTCGGCAGGCGGCGCTGCAGCTCCCGCAGCACTTCCACCGGCATGATCGATGCGCCGTAATAACCCTTCTGCAGCGTCGAGAGGTCGGTCTTGTCGAAGTTCGGCGAGCGCAGCATCGCGATCCAGATCGTCGGCGGCGCGAAGAAGGAGGTGATCTTGTGCGCCTGGATCAGCGCCAGGATGTTGTCGGCGCTCGGCTTGCCCGTGATCACGCCGGAGGCGCCGAGGTAGATCTGCGGCCCCAGGAAGACGTCGAGCTGGGCACAATGATAGAGCGGCAGCGCGTGCAGGACTTTGTCGTCCACGCTCATGCCGCCGTCGATGATGCAGCTGACATATTGCCACATCACGGCTTCATGGGTCAGCATCGCACCCTTGGGCAGCGATTCCGTACCGCTGGTGTAGACGATCTGTGCGAGATCTCGGCTGTCGACGGACGCCTCCAGAAACGAGCCGTCGGGGCTGAGGAGATCGTCGAACGTGGTGAGGCCTGCGGGCGCCGAGGCCGGATCCTCGCCCGGCAGCCAGATCAGCTTTTCAACGGCGCAATCCTTGCCGCTATTCTTGGCGCTTGCGGCGCGCGCCGCTTCGACGAAATCAGGGCCGACCGCGAGCAGCTTTGCGCCCGAGCTCTTCAGGATGAAATTGATCTCGTCCGGATTGAGCATGAAGTTGATCGGCACCAGCACCGCGCCGATCCGCGCTGCGGCAAAGCGCAGTGCCGCAAAGGCATGCGAGTTGCGCGAGAGTACGGCGAGGCGGTCGCCCTTCGTCACACCGAGACCGAGCAGGCCGCGCCCGAGTCGGTTGCAGATCGCGTCCATCTCGGCAAAGGTCCAGCTCACGCTGCCGCAGCTCACGGCAAGCTTGCCTGGCTCGCGGCTGCCTGCGCGGCGCAGGAGATCGCCGATGGAATGCTCGCGCGCTTTCGAGATAGTGGCTGCGATGTCGCTCAACATGTCCATTCCCCCGGACTCCTAATTCACGTGAGTGTCACCCTCGATGCTCGACCGGCTCTTGCATCTTGACGCGTCCTCGCGTTTGCCCAAAAGGCTAGTCGGCGCCACCGGCGGCGTCAAATGGGCCTGGACGGCGACGCCATGACGCAAGAATTGACCATTTGAGAGAGCGACCCTACGGACCGGTCTCCCGTTGCGGGAAAGCTCCACGACATTGCATGGCGCGGAAAAACGAGCGAGCGCGCCCTCAGAAAATCTGGCTTGCCCCCTTTCCCGACTGCCACGCTCTGCGCTAGGAATAACGACAAGGGCGCAAAGCCCACGCCTGGATCGATAATAACGCCAAACGGTCCGGGAGGAATTTTGGGAGGCAGCGTGGATCTCGCGCGCCGACGAACGTGGACGAATACGTTCTCGACAGAAGCGCTGTGCCCGCGCATTCTGGCACGTCGTCACGCCTCGATCCGCCTGCGGAATCTGCCTTTCGCCGCACTCAAGCATGAGCATCAAGCCGCGACCGCGGGACCGCGAGGTCGGCCGCGCCGAACGCCGTGCGCGCTGCACATGCCGCATCCATAGCCCGCAGGAAAGACCCGGTCATGACGCGCATTCGATTCAATCAGCAAGAGATCGTCTTCGCCGTCTTCGCGCTGCTCTTCCTCGTGTTCTCGATTTTCCTGAACGGCTTTCTGACTGCGGACAATATGCTAACGCTGCTCCAGAACGTGGCGGTGCTCGGCATCCTCGGCCTTGCCATGGCGATCGTCGTGATCGGACGCGGCATCGACATCTCGCTGATCGCGGCGCTCGCGGTGCCCCCAGGGCTCGTCTTGCAAATGGTGCAGAACGGTCACTCGCTGCCGGCCTCGCTTCTGACCGCCGTGATCCTCACGATCGCGTTCGGCCTCGTCAACGGTTGGCTGATCGCCTATGCCGAGGTGCCCTCGCTGTTTGCGACGCTCGCAACCGGCCTGCTGCTGGCCGGACTTGGGCAAGCCGCATTGTTTCAGCTCGACGTCGTGCAATGGAGCTCGGGCATGGACGGTTTCGAGCGCCTCGGACAGGGCACCATTCTCGGCATCCCAACGTCGATCGTGATGTTTGCGATCGCCTGCGTCGTCGTCGCCTTCCTGCTGCGCCAGACGCGGTGGGGCGCCTATATCTACGCGATCGGCGATAACCCCTATGCCGCGCGCGTCACCGGCATCCCGTCGCGTCCGATCATCGTCCTGCAATATGTCGTCGCAGCGCTGATCGGATGCTTCGCCGGCCTCGTGATGGCCGCATCCGTCAATTCGATGCCGACCCGGGTGTTCAACTCGACGCTGATCTACGACGTGATCCTGGTCGTGGTGCTGGGCGGCATCGGCCTGTCCGGCGGTCGCGGCGGCGTGCTCAACGTCGTCATCGGCACGCTGCTGATCGGCACGATGCTCAACGGCATGACCATTATGGATATCTCCTACGCCGGACAAAATCTCATCAAGGGCGTGGTTCTGCTGCTGGCTGTCATCACGGACTCCTTCCTGAATCCGCGCAACGAAGAAACGGCACAACAAGGCGACATCTGAACGACAAGAACGACAACCATAACCAAGGAGGAAGCAATGAAACATTTTGGTAGCCCGACAAAGGCGATCGTTGCCACATTGGCTCTCGCGGCAATGACTGCACCGGCTCTTGCCCAGCAAGGCCTGGACGAGCCGTTCCAGAAGCCGTTCAAGGAAGCGCTGGCCGGCAAGACCGTGGCCTACGTCCCAGTCGCCATGAACTTCGACCTCACCGAGGGCTGGTATGCCGGGCTGAAGAAGGAGCTCGAGCCGTTCGGCGTCAAGTTCGTGATCCGCGATGCCAACTGGAACACCAACGCCGGCGCGCAAGCCGTCACCTCGCTGATCTCGGAGAAGCCGGCGGTGATGGTGGTTCACAATCCGGACGTGCAGACCTACGCCAAATTGCTGCAACGCGCCGAGAACGAAGGCATCTACGTCATCCAGATCAACATGGGCTCGGCCTATCGGAGCTCCGCTTTCGTCGGCGCCAACTGGGTCGAAATCGGCGAACGGCAGACCGAAGGCGTGGTCAAGGCCTGCGAGGGCAAGTCCAACAAGATCGCGATCATCCAGGGGGCGCTGTCGGCCGCCGCGAGCGCCTATACGCTGAAGGGCGTCGAGAACGTGCTCGCCAAGCATCCCGAGATCAAGGTGGTGTCCAGCCAGGCCGCCGATTGGGATGCGGCCAAAGCCAAGGCCATCACGCAAACGGTCCTGAAGCAAAATCCCGATCTCTGCGGCATCGTCGGCTTCTGGGACGGCATGGACATCGGCACCGCCGCGGCCGTCAAGGAAGCCGGCCTCACGGGCAAGGTGTTCGTCACCACCTCGGGTGGCGGAGAGCGCAAGGGCGCCTGCGAACTGGTGAAGTCCGGCGCGTTCGATCTCGACATGAGCTACGACGTGCCGACCCAGGCAGCGCAGATGGCCGGCACGATCAAATGGCTGCTGTCGTCGGGCGCCAAGCCCGGGTCGATCAAGGGCTCGGAATACACCACGCTGATTCCGATCACCAAGGAGAACGCCGACAGCCAGACGACCTGCTGGAATCTCAGCGACCTGAAGAAATAATTGTCGCGACGCCAGACCCAGACGTCCCGGGCCATCACAGGTCCGGGACGCTTGCTCCCGAAATTTGCAAGGTCCTGGAATGCCGATGCGCGACACCCTGACAAGCCTGCGTTACCGCTACTGGCCCGATCATCTGCTCGGCGAAATCCTGTCCAAGCGATGGACCGAGACGGCCATTCCGGTGATCCTGCTCCTGATCATCGGCTTCGCGCTCAGCCGATCCATCGATAACTTCCTGTCGCCGGCGAGCCTCGCCGACACGGCGCGGCAGGCCGGAGAGATTGGCTTCATCGCGCTCGGCCTGGCGCTGGTCGTCATCGTCGGCGGCATCGATCTGTCTGTTGGCTCGATCTTCGCGCTGACTGATTTCTGCGCGCTCTATTTGCTCGAGGTGCTGGGCTGGCCGGTGCCGGCCGTGGTGGCCGCCACGCTGCTCTGCGGTGCACTGCTCGGCGCCGTCAACGGCATCCTGGTCGGATACCTGCGGCTGCGCGCATTCATCACCACGCTGATCACGCTGATCATCTACCGTTCCGCCTACGACCTCCTGATCCAGCGCTATTCCAATGCGATCGCGTCGGCCTTCCCCGACATCCCGTCCTGGGATTTTCTCGGCGGCGGCAGCGTCTTCGGCGTTCCGACCGTAGCGCTCGCCTATGTCGTGATCGCCGTCTTCGGCCATATCTTCCTGACCCGGCTACGCCCGGGCTGGCACATCACCGCGATCGGCGGCTCGCGCCGTTCCGCGTACAACTCCGGCATTCCCGTGCGTCGCACCATCGCGCTCTGCTACGTCGCCAGCGGCGTGCTGACCAGCATCGGTGCGCTGTTCTTCGCATCTCGGCTCGGAACCGTCGGTGGCGACATCGGCGTCGGGCTAGAGGTGATCGTGCTGACCGCGACCGTCCTGGGCGGCATCACGCTCGGCGGCGGCAAGGGCTCGGTTGCCAAATCGGCCGTCGGGGTGCTGATCGTGCTCCTGATCACCAATGGCCTCACGACCATGAACGCCCGCGGCGGCGTCAACCGGATGGCGCTGGCCGGCATCCTGCTCGTCGCGGCGATGGTGGATATCCGCTGGCAGAAGAACCGCACGCGCATCATCAGCAAGGTCTACGTGGCGCCGACCTATCACGCCCTGCCGCCACCACCGTCGACCGAAATTGGCCATGGCGGCCCGTTCGAGCAGAACGACAAGCTGCGCGATGTCGAGCTGATCGGCCTTGGCCGCATCGAGGCACCGGAGGATGTCATCCTCGATCGCCACGACAATCTCTATGCGGGGTCGCGTCACGGCGACATCATCCGCTTTCTCGCGCCCGACTATCAGACCATGGAGGTGTTCGCCCATATCGGCGGCCAGCCGCTCGGCATGGCGTTCGATCGCCAGGACAACCTCTACATCTGTATCGGCGGCATGGGACTTTATCGCATCAAGCCGGACGGCACGGTGGAAAAGGCGACCGACGAAACCAACCGCAGCATGCGTTCGGTCAACGACGACAGCCGCCTGAGGCTCGCCGACGACCTCGACATCACCGACGACGGCCTCATCTTCTTCTCCGAAGCGACCGTCCGCTACGAGATGGACGAATGGCCGATCGACGGACTGGAAGCGCGCGGCAACGGGCGCATCATTTCCTACGATACCAAGACCGGTGCGACACGAACCGAGTTGCGCGGCCTGAAATTCCCCAACGGCATCTGCGTCGCCAGTGACGGCCAGTCGATCCTGTTCGCCGAGACGTTCGGTTGCTCGATCAAGCGCTATTGGTTCGCGGGACCGAAGAAGGGCACGGTCGAGATGGTGATGGACAACCTCCCAGGTTATCCTGACAACATCAATCTCGCCTCGGACGGCAATTACTGGCTGGCGCTGGTCGGCATGCGCAGCCCCTCGCTCGACCTCGCCTGGAAGATGCCCGGCTTCCGGCGCCGCATGGCCAAGCGCGTGCCGGTCGACGAATGGCTATTCCCCAACATTAATACCGGCTGCGTGGTCAAATTCAACGAGCAGGGCAAGATTCTCGAATCGTTCTGGGACCTGCGCGGCGAAAACCATCCGATGATCACCTCGATGCGCGAACACCGCGGCTATCTCTATCTCGGCGGCATCGCCAACAACCGGATCGGCCGCTACAAGCTCGAAAACGCCGATGCGAACTTCGTTCAGTATGACAAGCGGTGGGGGAAGCTATCGTGATCGCGGCTGTCAAAGAGTTCGCCAACCGCTTTCTCGGGCGCGGCGATGCCACCATCACCGTGCCCTCCTTCGACGGCGCGCTGAAGCCTAACCAGAAGCTGGAATCGGCCGAGACCTTGCTGACCTGCGAGGCGCCGGAAGACCTCGCCACCGACGGCCACAACCTCTTCGTCGCCAACGGACAGCGGCTGATGTGCCTGAACGCCGGATCCGCATCGGAGGTGCGCGCCTTCGAGCGGTCGATCACGGCACTATGCGCGCTGCCCGGCGGCGGCCTCGCCGTCGCGCTCGGCGGACGCGAGGTGCGGCTTTACGCAAGCCCATCGGCTGAGCAACCGAGTGTGTCGTTTGCCGATGCGGCGTTCAACGCGATCAATGCGCTCGCGCTGGCGGAGGACAACACCCTCATTGCGACAGACGGCTCAGCGACATGCAGCGTGGACGATTGGGCGCGCGACCTGATGGAGATGAACCGGACCGGCCGCGTGTTCCGGCTGGATCCCCGGAACAAGACCGTAACGCGACTGGCCCAGGGACTTGGTTACGCCTTCGGCGCCTGCGCACATGACAACGGCGTGCTGGTCAGCGAGAGCTGGCGCCACCGCCTCGTTTTTTTGACGCCGGGCGCGTCGCCGCGGATCGTGCTCGCTCACCTTCCCGTTTATCCGTCGCGACTGACAAAGGCCTCGGGCGGCGGCTATTGGCTCACTGCTTTCACAGCACGTACACAGCTCGTCGAGTTCGTGTTGCGCGAGCCCGCTTATCGGCGTCGGATGATGGCGGAGATTGACCCGGCGTACTGGGTTGCGCCGCGCCTGCGCTCCGGCATCTCGTTCAAGGAGCCGATGCAGGGCGCGCACATCAAGACCATGGGCGTGATCAAGCCATGGGCGCCGCCGCGCTCCTATGGCCTCGTCATCCGCCTCGATGCGGAAGGCCAGCCGCTCTATTCGCTGCACAGCCGCGTCGACGGTGCCAACCACGGCATCGTTGCGGCGATCGAGATGGGCGACGACCTCGTCCTGATCGCAAAGGGGCCGGGCCGGGTTCTCAGGCTGCCGCTGGCCGGCCTTGCCGAGGAGTTTTGCTCATGAGCGACGTCGTGCTCTCTCTGCGCAAGGCCACCAAGCTGTACGCCGGCGTGCCCGCCATCGAGGCGATCGATTTCGAGCTCCGCCGCGGCGAGATTCATGCGCTGGTCGGCGAGAATGGCGCGGGCAAGTCGACCCTGACCAAGGTCATGGCGGGCGTGGTGACGCTGACGTCAGGCGCCATGACAATCGACGGCGCGGAGGTCGCGCTGAGGACGCCGCTGGAAGCACGCAATCTCGGCATCGCGATGGTGTTTCAGGAGAACAGCCTGGTGCCGACCATGACGGTGGCGCAGAATCTGTTTCTCGGACAGGAGAAGTTTTACAACCGTCTGCGCGGCATCTACATCGCCGCGCAGCAGTTCCTGCAATCGCTCAATTTCGACGTCACGCCGACCGCGACTGTGAGCGGCCTCGGCGCTGCCAAGAAGCAGATGGTGGAGATCGCGCGCGCGGTCCTGCACCGCGCCAAGGTGATCATCTTCGACGAACCGACGGCGTCGCTGACGCCGGAGGAGAAGAAATACTTCTTCGACCTGGTCCGCGACCTCAAGAAGCGCGGTGTCTCGATCGTCTTCATCTCGCATGCGCTGGAAGAAGCCCTGTTGCTGGCTGACCGCATCACGGTCCTGCGCGACGGCAAGCATGTCGTGACCGACGATGCCGCCAAGTTCGACCGCGCCGCGATCATCCAGGCGATGGTCGGACGCGACCTCTCCAACACTCTCTACGGATCCAGGAAAAGCACCGTGCGGCCGGCCGGCGCGCGTGTGCTGACGGTGCAGAACCTGAAGATGGCGCCGATGGTGAAGAACAATTCGCTGTCGGTGTTCGCAGGGCAGATCACCGGGGTGTTCGGCCTCGTCGGATCGGGCCGTACCGAGACGTTCAAGATCGTCGCCGGCGTCCTGAAGCGCGACTTCTTCCATGGCGGAGAGATCCTGCTGCACGACAAGCCGGTGCGCTACCGGGTGCCCGCGCCGGCGATCAAGGACGGGATCGCCTATGTCACCGAGGACCGCAAGGTCGAGGGCTTTTTCGAAACATCCTCGATCGCGCGCAACATTTATCTTGGCCTGCTGTCGAAGTTTTCCAAGGGACGCATGATGTTGTCGCGGCGGGAAGCCGAGACGGTCGGCAGGACCTGGATCGAACGGCTGAACGTTCGCGCCATCGGCGACAATGGCAAGGTGGTCGAGCTATCAGGCGGCAACCAGCAGAAGGTCGTGATCGCCAAATCGCTGGTGCAGGAACCCGACCTGATCATCTTCGACGAGCCGACCCGCGGCGTCGACGTCGGCGCCATCGTCGAGATCCACGAGCTGATCAACCGGCTCGCCGACGACGGCAAGGCGGTCGTGGTCATCTCATCCTACCTGCCCGAGATCATGGCGCTGTCCGACCGCATCCTGGTGTCGCGCCAGGGCAAGGTCGTGGAAGAGTTTTCAGCGCTCGAAGCGACGGAGGAGAAGATCATGTACGCGGCGATTCACTAGCGGCGGCGCCTACAGCTTGTGGCCCTTCTGGCGCAGCGCCTCGACCAGGCGCTGCTTCAGTTCGTCGGTGGCCTTCTGGCTGACGTCCTGGCCGATCTGGGCGCTGGCTTGAGCCAGTGCATCCGACTTCTCCAACAGCTTCCGGCCGGTCGGCTGGGCATAGAACGCCTCGATCTGGCGCAGCTCATCCAGGGTGAAGCTCGCGGCATAGACGGCCGCGATCTGGTCGATCATCGAAGCGAAGAACGGTGCGTAGATCTCGGCGCCCGGCGCCGTCATCGTGTCGTAATCGCGCTCGATCTCCGGCCTGTCCTGCGCCACCACGGGCCGCAGCTTGAGCAGAAGCTGCGGCAGCAACGCGCGGTACTGATCCGCTATCCTCAGCGTGACCACGAGCTTGCGCGCCGCATTCATCGCCTCCGCCGACGGCGTCTCGGCGGATGCTCCGCAGACGAGGAGCAGGAGAATGCCGGCGATCGTCAACAAACGTCTGGACATGGACTTCTCCACGAAGAGGCAGGCCAAGGGTAGGCGACGGGTTCAGCGGCTCGCAGGCGCCGCCGTACCGGTCGCGACAGGGGCGATCTCGACGGCGGTCTCGGGTTCCTCGACCTCGGTCACCTTCACAAACAGGTTCGGCACCCGCTCGGCACGATCAAGCAGCCACGCGGCACCAATCATGATGAGAATGCCGGCAAGCGAGACGGCGAGCTGCTCCCACGCGCCCTTGGTATACTGCGTCAAGATCCAGTGCGCGGAGAATGACAGGAACACGCCGAGACAGAAGATCGGCAGCGAATGCTGGCCGCAGAGGATCACGGGACGCAGCCATGCCGTATGCAGCGCCTTCCATTTGCGCGAGATGAAATGGGTGGTCCATAGTGCCAGCGCCAGGAAGTGCGTGAAGCGCAGCATGTCGAGATCGGTCTTGTCGATCGGGTAAATCGCCTTGATCATCCATTTCGGGATCAGCGCCTCGAGCGCAGGGACGTGCCAGGTCATCACGATCAGAAGCGCGAAGACGAGCCAGGCCGCGGCGATCAGCATCGCCGGCGCCGACCAGACCCATTTGCCGATCCTGTCGATCTGGCCGATGCCGCACCAGGCAGCGAACACGAACATCAGCTGCCAGCAGAACGGGTTGAAGTACCAGGTCGTGCCGGGCGGATAGGACGCGAGGTTCCAGTCGAACCAGCGCGACAGCACGTAGAGCACCACGGACGCCGCGAGCGTCAGGCTCGGCCGGCGCACCAGGCACCAGACGATGAAGGGCGCGGCGAATACCAGCGTGATGTAGAGCGGCAGCACGTCAAGATTGACCGGCTTGTATTTCAGCAGGATCGCCTGTCCGATCAACTCGTCCGGATGCGCCAGGAAATTGAACACGTTGAACTCGTGCTCGTACATGGGATTGTCGAAGCGCCGCGCGGTGCGCGCGATCTGCGCCGTGAACAGCAGGAACAGCATGATGTGGGCGACGTACATTTCGGCGGCGCGCCGCCACAGCCGCTTGAGCGCGGCGACAAACCAACCGCCGGCGATGATCGGCCCGTAGATCCAGCCGACGAGATAACCGGAGATGAAGACGAAAAACTCGGCGGCGTCGCTGAAGCCGTAATTGCGCAGCGTCAGCCAGGCTACGACGTCGTGCGGGATGTGATCGAGAAAGATCATCCACAGCCCGATGCCGCGGAACAGATCGAGCCGCAGGTCGCGCTCGACCGGCGCCAACAGTGCTGACTGGTCCCGTGTGATCATGACCCCGCCTCATTCGGTGGGCGGGCGCCGTCGCGGCGCCGGCAAAATCGGATGCTAAAAAACTTAAATCAAAAATCACCTGACCCTACGGCCAGTGGCAACGGTAGCCCACCTTGGCGTGCGTGCAAGGGCCTTCGTCATCACGGCGCGGAGGCGCGCTCGGAGCGGCCCTTATCAAAAAAGGTCGAAAACAACCCCATGCACAGGAGAGGCGGCCTTGTAAGTCCTTGCTTTGTCTACGAAACTCAAATGACCCGTCGGGCGAAAAAATCGGCCCGACGGTACAATCGCACGCCCCACGGGGGACCAGGGTCAGTGAGCCCGCACCTGGTCAGCGCAGGCCGCCCGCTACGTGAAGTGTCTCACCCGTGACGTAGGACGCGTCGTCCGACGCGAAGAACGCGACCGCGGCGGCGATCTCCTCAACCTTGCCGATACGGCCAAGCGGGGTGTTGGATTCGATCCAGTTGCGCATGTCGCCCTCGTGCAGGCCGGCTGACACCACGCCCTCAGTGGCGATCATGCCCGGATTGACCGCATTGACGCGGATCTTGCGCGGCGCCAGCTCCTTGGCCAGCGCGGCGGAGATCGCATCCACCGAGGCTTTGGTCGCGGAGTAGACGGCCGTGTTCGCCGGCGCGATGGTCGACGCGGCAGAGCTGATATTGATGATGCTTCCGCCATTGGCGTTGAAGTGCCGCGCCGCTTCCGCCGAGACCAGGAGAAGGCCGAGCACATTGAGGTCGAACTGCTTGTGGAAATGCTCCGGCGTGATGGCCTCGATCGGCGCGAACTCGTAGACCCCCGCGTTGTTGACGAGGATGTCTATCGCGCCGAATGCCTTCACGGTTTCGGCCACGACGCTCTTCACGTCTTTGGCGTCGGCCAGGTTGCCCTGAACGGCGACGGCTTTGCCGCCCTTGCCGATGATGGCGGCGACCACGCGGTCGGCGCCCTGCTTGCTGGCGCTGTAGTTCACGGCGACCGCCGCACCCTCCGCCGCCAGCCGGGCGGCGATCTCGGCACCGATGCCTTTGGAGGCACCGGTCACGAGCGCAACTTTTCCTTCAAGTCTCTTGGTCATCGCATATCTCCGTTATTCGGCAGAGGCCGGTTACTCCAATAGTTCAATACTAATGAACTATTGAAGTAGATCAAGGGAGATGCTACATTTTAGGCATGGCGCAGTTCGTTCACCCGGCGCGGGAGGAGATTACACTGGCGGGCGTGCTCGGAGCCCTCGCGGATCCGATGCGGCTGCGCATCGTCAAGAGCCTGGCCGCGCAGAAGGATTGCATGTCGTGCACCGAGGCGGCGCCTTGCCCTGACATGGCGAAGTCGACCCTGTCGCACCATTTTCGCATCCTGCGGGAGGCCGGCCTGATCCGAACCTCAAAGCAAGGCGTCCAGCACCGCAATGTGCTGCGCGAAGAGGACATCAATGCGCGGTTTCCGAAACTGCTCAAGATGATCCTGAGCTTTCCGGAGTAAGGGGGAGCCCACGACAGCGGGTTTACGCGCGACTACAGTGACCGTGCAGTCAGCTCCGATGGTGCATTGAGTGCACTGTCTCGGTAACTCGGGGCATTGAGCGCAGTGTCTCCCTCACTCTTCAGCGCGGCGGTGCTCTCTTCACCGCTCCTCTAGAAAGACCGTGTTCCAGCAGCGCGTCTCTGCTCGCCTGACCCAATATCTCGACCTTCGCGTCGTTCATCGCGCCACACGCATTCTGGACGGCTTGCACGGCGGCCGCCTGTTCCGAGAGATACGGAAACCAGACGTCCTGCTTGTGCTGCCCGGCCGAATATTGCGGCCAGGTGACCAGGATCGTGTAGCCGTCGGCCGGCGTCTCGAAATCCCGGATACTGGGGCTGTGCTCTTTGGTGGACATCTGGCGTTAGCTGCTCGATTGACTGCCGAGGCAACCGGGGCGGCCCGCTGAAGTTCCTGTCGTTGCAACGAGCCATGCGCGAGTTGTCGCGCGATAGGAAACTTTGCAGAACGAGATCATTGGGGGGTGGGGGCACATACCTGGAGTATCCACATGCACGCTCAAGACATGATCAGCACGCACCCGCACGTCCGCGGTCAAACCAATGATGCGCTCATCCGCTGTATCGAGGAGTGCTATTCCTGCGCCCAGACCTGCACGTCATGTGCGGACGCCTGCCTCGCGGAGGATAATGTCAAGTCGCTGACGCAGTCCATCCGGCTCAACCTCGACTGCGCCGATATCTGCAACATCACCGGGCGGATTGCGACCCGCCGCACCGGTTCTGACGAAGAGATGATCCGCAGGATGCTCGACACCTGCGCCAGCGCCTGTCGCCTCTGTGCTGAAGAATGCGAGAAGCACGCCAAGATGCACGAACACTGCCGGGTCTGCGCCGAGGCCTGTCGTCGTTGCCTGAATGCGTGTGAGGAGGCGGGCCGGAGCATGGTGCACTGAGCCGGCCGTGAGCAGGCTGTGACGCTTGCGGCGGCTTCCATGTTGGCGGTGTACATCGAGCGAACGGGATGCAGGGATCCTGTCGGCAGCAGCACGTCGACACGCTCCAAGACGGCGTAGAACGCTGCAACAAAATGGCCCGCTTGATGCGGGCCATTTTCGGATCGGATCGGCGCAGTCCGAAATTGGTCACAGGGAGGCGCAACACCAGCACCGAGATATGCCGACATTGCCGCTTGACCTCAACGGCTTTGGAATTGCGGCAGCGGCCCGTCAGACCAACGAAACGTCGCCTGTTCTCATCAGACCGCACGCTCGCGTGAACCGGGTGAAAAACCAAGTGCTCTGTCAGGCTAACTCGCGTAACTCGAACGAGGGTCAAGGCGTAGGGCTTGACGGAACGGAGTATCGAGCGTGCTGTATGGTGTCCGACAATGGGGTACGGCCCTCCTTGCTCTCTGCCTGGCGACATCGAGCTTTGCGCATGTGGCGCATGCCGCCGGCCCGACCTGCCCTGAATTTCCGCCGGTCCTCTCGCTTCAGCTCGTCGGGATTTACACCGATGCGCGGCAATCGGTGCCGGATCCGTCCGCCGAGAAAAAGAACAGTGAGTTGACCTCCGGGGTCGACCAGTTCCAACGCTCGCTGGAATCGGCGCTCGATCGGCCCGGCGTCAGCGCCACCGATTCCGCGGCCGTGTGCGCCTACGAGAATTTCAGAAAGTGGGCCGCCGCTGGCGCGCTGACTGTGGTGTCCAAGCCATACAATCGTGATGGGACTGTCAAGCGCGGCGAATACCTGATCGGCCTCAACGTTCTTGCGCTAAAGTTCCGCGCAGCCGGATTCGCCCTCGATCCGAGGGTGATCGATTGGCTGCAGACGCTGAACCGCGAAAATCGCAGCTTCTACGAGAAGGCGAGCAATCGCGGCAACCTGCGCGTCTGGGCCGCGGCGGGAGCAGCATTGTTCGCGCTGATCCAGCCTGATGCCGATGCGCTCAGCTTTCAGGATCAGGTTTGGCACGAGGCGATGGCGGCGATCCACGACGATGGAACGATCGATGCCGAGCTGGCGCGCGGACAACGGGCGCTGATCTACCACATGTTCTCCTTCTCGGCGGCGCTCGTGCTGCATGCGGCGCGCGAAGGGCTCGGCTATCGCGACACGCCGGCCGACACCGCCCGGCTCAAGCGGTTGGCCGACATGATCGGGCAGAGCTTGTGCGCCCCGAAGCCGCTTGCGGCACGCGCTCAGGCCGATCAGGAAATTCCCGGCGACTGGGCCTACCGGGTGCCGCTCGGCTTCGGCGCCCGCTATCTCGGCGACAGCTGGACTCGATGCGGCAAGCCCAATGCCGCCACATCGGATCCCACGTCCGGCGGAGATGCGCGGCGCTCAGCCGCCATTTTGGCGCAATTGGCGCGAGCGCCGAGCCCCCGCCCAATCGCGCGCTGACGGGCGACACGCGGTTGACGTGACAACTTTCCGTGTTGAGCCGGATGTGGCGGCAGGAGATCGTGGAGTGCGGAGATGATTCAGCGGCGAGCCGGGAGAATCAAAAAGCCCGCCAACTCATTCGAGTTGACGGGCTATCTTGGTTGCGGGGATAGGATTTGAACCTATGACCTTCAGGTTATGAGCCTGACGAGCTACCGGGCTGCTCCACCCCGCGTTAATCCTTGCGCGCCTTCGAAAAATGCCGGGGACGGTGAATAGAGGGCCGGCGCTGCGCGCGTGGCTTGCTCTTCCGTCCCAAAGGCTTCCTTGGAAGGCAACCCCGGGCAAAGCCCGTTGGGTGCGGGCGGTATGTACCAACCCGGGCTGCCTTTGGAAAGGGCTGCGGCGACGTTTTTTTCGACTTTATGACAGGCCGATGGACCGAATTCGGGTCTGTTTGGCTCGCCCTTGCCACAAGTTCCACAAAGGGCCAGCCTGCGGCAACAAAACGAGGCGAAACGCCGTTTGAGGAGGAGCGCCATGGAGCTTTCCATGGACCACCAGATTTTGGACCAGACCCTGGACCAATCGCCGACGAGCGCCGCGCAGCTGGCACTCGCGGACGCGTTCCACGCCATGACCGCGCGATCGCGGGCCGAGCCGGCGCCTGATCTGGCCGAGCGCCTCGACCGGCTGGCGCGGCTGCGCGCTGTTGTCGCCGAGAACGAGGAGCGCTTCCGGCAGGCGATCTCGGCCGATTTCGGCCACCGCTGCGCGGTGGAGACCAATATCGCCGAGACGATGATGGTGTTCTCCGAGATCCGGCATGCCGCCAAGCACCTGAAGGCCTGGATGGCGCCGCAGCGTGTGGCGACCGCGCTGCAATTCCTGCCCGCGCGCAACCGGCTGATCCCGCAGCCGCTCGGCGTGGTCGGCATCATCGCGCCCTGGAATTATCCGCTGCAGCTCACGCTGGCGCCCGCGATCGGCGCCATCGCCGCCGGCAACCGTGTCATCATCAAGCCGAGCGAACTGGTGCCGCACTTCGCAGGCCTTCTGAAGGAGATCGTCGCCGCGAAATTCGATGCGAGCGAACTGCTCGTCACCGGCGTCGAGGACGATATCGCCAAGGCCTTTGCGTCGCTGCCGTTCGATCATTTGGTGTTCACCGGCTCGACCCGGGTCGGCCGGCTGGTCGCGGAAGCCGCGGGACGCAATCTGACGCCGGTGACGCTCGAGCTCGGCGGCAAGTCGCCCGCGATCATCGACGCCTCGGCCGATCTCGAGGAGGCGGCCGAGCGCATCGCCTATGGCAAGCTGCTCAATGCGGGGCAGACCTGCATCGCGCCGGATTATGTGCTGGTGCCTGAGGGCGCGTTGCAGGCGTTTGCCGAAAAACTGCGTGCGCAGATGCGGCGCATGTTCGGCACCGATCCCGCCAACAAGGACTACACTTCGATCATTTCCGACCGGCACTATGCACGACTGGAAGGCCTCGTTGCCGATGCCGCGCAACGCGGCGCGAAGATCCTGCAACCGGCAACGCCCGACGATCCCAACTGGAAGGCGCACCGCAAATTCCCGCCGACGCTGATCGTCAACGCCACCGAAGCGATGGCGGTGATGCAGGAGGAGATCTTTGGCCCCGTACTGCCCGTGCTTGGCTATCGCCATCCCGCAGACGCGATCGCCTTCGTCAATGCCCGCGACCGGCCGCTGGCGCTCTATTGGTTCGGGAAGAACAGCGACGCCCGCGACGAGGTGCTGGCGCGCACGATCTCCGGCGGCGTCACCATCAACGACTGCCTGTTTCATTTCGCGCAAATCAACCAGCCGATGGGCGGCGTCGGCGCATCCGGCAGCGGCGCCTATCACGGCGAATGGGGATTTCGCACGTTCAGCAAACTGAAGCCGGTGTTTCATCGCTCGAAATTAAACCGCCTCGCCGACCTCTATCCGCCCTATGGCGGCAAGATCGCGCGACTGGAGAAGCTGATGCGGTTCATGTCGTAGGAATCGGTCGTTCCGGGGCGCGGAGCGAACCCGGAACCTCGAGATTCCGGGTTCGATGCTACGCATCGCCCCGGAATGACGATAATGGGGGAAACACAAGTGACTGACACATTCGATTTCGTCGTCGTGGGCGCGGGCTCCGGCGGTTGCGCGGTGGCGGGGCGGCTGTCGGAGGATTCGGCGGCATCGGTGGCGCTGCTCGATGCCGGCGGACGCAACGACAATTGGCGGATCACCACGCCATTCGGCCTTGCGTTGCCCTATAGCGCGGCCAACTGGGCCTTCGAGACCGTGCCGCAGAAGGGATTGAACGGCCGTATCGGCTATCAACCGCGCGGCAAGGGCCTCGGCGGTTCCTCGGCGATCAACGCCATGGTCTACATCCGCGGCCACAAATGGGATTACGACCACTGGGCCTCGCTTGGCAATGCCGGCTGGTCGTATGACGACGTGCTGCCCTATTTCAAGCGCTCGGAGAACAACAGTGATTTCGACGGCGCGTATCATGGCAAGGGCGGCCCGCTGCACGTCAACAGGTTGCGTTCGGAGAATCCGATCCACGAGGTCTTCCATCAGGCCGCGCGCGAGGCGCAATTCCGCGTCCGCGAGGACTTCAACGCCGAGGACCAGGAAGGACTCGGCAGCTACCAGGTGACACAGAAGAACGGCGAGCGTTGGAGCGCGGCGCGCGCCTATCTGCAGCCCCACATCGATAAGCGCGCGAATCTGCGCGTCGAGACGGGAGCGCATGCCACGAAAATCCTGTTCGAAGGCGGGCGCGCGGTCGGCATCGAATATGTGCAGGGCAAGCACACCAAGCGGCTGCACGCCCGCCGCGAGGTCATCCTCGCCGGCGGCGCCTTCCAGTCACCGCAATTGCTGATGCTGTCGGGCATTGGCGACGGCGATGCGCTTGCCGCACAAGGCATCGGCGTCGTGCACCATTTGCCGGGCGTCGGGCGCAATCTGCAGGACCATCCGGATTTCGTGTTCGTGTACGCGTCCGACTATCCGCACCTTGTTCACTCCTCGCTCGGTCGGCTGCCATCCCTGCTCCGCGCGATCCAGCGCTACCGCAGCGAGCGGCGCGGCCTGATGACCACCAATTTCGCCGAATGTGGCGGCTTCCTGAAAACCCGCCCCGACCTCGACGTATCAGACATTCAGCTTCATTTCGTTATCGCGATGCTCGACGACCACGGCCGCAAGAAGCACAAGGAGGCCGGGTTCTCATGCCATGTCTGCCTGTTGCGACCAAAGAGCCGCGGCAGCGTCTGGCTGAAAAGCGCTGATCCGCTCGCAGCCCCCATGATCGATCCGAATTTCTTGGGCGAGGCGGAGGATCTCGAGACGATGGTCGCCGGCTTCAAGACCACGCGACGGCTGATGGAGACGCCCGCGATGCGCGCGTTGCAGAAGAAGGACATGTTCACGTCCGACGTGAGGACGGACGACGACATCCGCGCCGTCCTGCGCAACCGCGTCGATACCGTCTATCACCCCGTCGGCACCTGCAAGATGGGGACGGATGCGATGGCCGTGGTCGATCCCAGGCTCAAGGTCCACGGCGTGGAAGGATTGCGCGTCGTCGACGCCTCGATCATGCCGACGCTGATCGGCGGCAACACCAATGCGCCGACGATCATGATCGGAGAGAGGGCGGCGGACATGATCAGGGAGGAGGTGCGGTAGCTCTTCTCCCTCTCCCCGTTCTTACGGGGGGCCCGTCGGGGCAAAAAAATACAGACGATTTTAGCGATCTGAAACCGGAATGATCGGTTGGGCGTTCATACGTTCCATGGCAGGCTCCCGCTCATGAACAGTTTCGATCTCGCGGTCTATGCGGCCCTCGCGATTGCGATCGGGTTCGGTTTCAGGACCGGCCTGCTCCGCAGCGCCATGACCATCCTGGCCTATCTGCTCGCCGCGCCGATCGCGATCGCGCTGATGCCACTGATCGCGCCGCAGATCACCGGCAATCCGAATTCGCCGCTGCTGCAGAACTGGATCTGGTTCTTCGCCATCTTCGTGATCGTCGGCATGCTGTTCGGGCATATCGGCCGGGTCGCGCTGAACGACACCATGGGCGAGGCCGGCATCGGTGACCGCCTCGGCGGCGCTGCGCTGGGCGCCGTCCGGGTCGGACTCGTCGCCACCACGCTGGTGCTGGTGTTCGACCAGATCGTGCCGGCCAACCACCAGCCACCCTTCCTCGCCGGTTCGCGGCTGCGGCCGCTGTTCTCGACCGTCGGCCAGATGGGCTTCAAGTCGCTGCCGCCGGAGGCGGCTGCCGCGATCGACCGCCTCAAGCAGGAACGGCGCATCTAGGATCATGCCCGCACATTTGCATCGCCGCGGAAGCGTGCATGCATTTTGATGCGAGCCGGTCCCTTATCAGCGGCACCACGATTGGCTAGAGTACCGAGCATCCAAAACCAGCCAGCTATTTACGGGAGTGAAACAGTGGATCTTGGGATCAAAGGTCGCCGCGCCATCGTCTGCGCATCCAGCAAGGGTCTCGGCCGAGCCTGCGCCATCTCGCTTGCCGAAGCAGGCGTTCACGTCACGCTGACCGCCCGCGGCGCTGATGTCCTGAAGAAGACGGCCGACGACATCCGCAAAGCCTGTCCGGACGTGACGGTCACCGAGATCGTCGGCGACATCACGACGCCGGCAGGCCGCGAGGCCGTGCTGAAGGCCTGCCCCGAGCCCGACATCCTGATCAACAATGCCGGCGGCCCGCCGCCCGGCGATTTCCGCAACTGGACCCGCGACGACTGGATCAAGGCGATCGACGCCAACATGCTGACCCCGATCGAGCTGATCAAGTCGACCGTCGACGGCATGATGGCGCGCAAATTCGGCCGCATCGTCAACATCACGTCGGCCGCGGTGAAGGCGCCGATCGACATTCTCGGCCTGTCCAACGGTGCGCGCGCCGGCCTCACCGGCTTCATCGCCGGCCTGTCGCGCAAGACCGTGATCAACAACGTCACCATCAACGGACTCCTGCCCGGCCCGTTCGAGACCGACCGGCTGCGCGGCACCGCGAAGGCCGAGGCCGACAAGCGCGGCATCACGCCGGATCAGCTTCTGGCCGAGCGCGCCAAGCTCAACCCCGCCGGCCGCTTCGGCCAGCCCGACGAGTTCGGCTACGCCTGCGCTTTCCTCTGCGGCGCCAAGGCCGGCTTCATCACCGGGCAGAACATCCTGCTGGATGGCGGCGCGTTTCCTGGAACGCTGTAGCGGCAACTACGCTTCCACTCGCCTATGCCCGGGCAGCCACGTACTTTGGACGGCGAGGCAAGACGTGGGTGGCCGGGACAAGCCCGGCCATGACGACGTTGAGCCAGCGAGAATGATCACCGCTGCTTGGTGATCTCGTCTTCGTCGCGCTGGCTCGGGGCCGATGAATCGGCGGTGGTGTTTCCGTCGGTCCAGTCGATGCCGAACGCGTCCAATCCCTCCGCGAGCAAATCGCCCAGCATGGGATCGCCGAGCAGATAGCGGATGGTTTCGCGCCGCGGCGCGCGATAGGTGGCGCGGGCCTCCACGGCGCGGGCGCGCAAATCGTCCCAATCGTCGATCGTGCCCTCGCCGCGCCCGAGCCATGTCAGCGCGACGAGGTCCAGCTGCTCGTCCTCGTTGAGGGCGGCGATGAAACTGCTGAGTTCTTGCCCCGCGGGATCGGAGCCGTCATCGTCCAGCACGTCGACCATATCGTCATCGGCGGCGTTCGAGCCCAAATCCGGATCGGAGTCCGCTTCCTTGACGTCGAATTCGCGGGCCTTCTCGATGATGAAGGCGACCTTCTCGGCGGAAATTGCAAGCTCTGGCATGACTGCCCCTTTTGGCCTGTCCTGGGTTCCCGCGATAACGCCGCACCGCGTCAGATGATCCATTGCGCTGGGTGACGGAAACCCGCATCTTTTGCCGCCAAAGCAAGAACAAGGAGGGCACGCCGCAATGCAGTGGACAGTCGGCAAGGTCAAAATCACCAGGGTGGTGGAATTGGAGACGGTCGGCTCGACCCGCTTCATCCTGCCCTTGGCGAGCAATGACGCGATCCGGAAGCTGCCTTGGCTGATCCCGCATTTTGCCACCGAAGAGGGCCGGCTGAAGATGTCGATCCATTCGCTGGTGGTGGAAACGCCAGACCGACGCATCGTGGTCGACACCGGCCTCGGCAACGACAAGCAGGGCCGCGGCGTCCCGACCTGGAATAACCGCAGCACGCCGTTCCTGGAGACGATGATGGCGGCGGGGTTTGCCCCCGACAGCATCGACACCGTGCTGTGCACGCATCTTCACGTCGACCATGTCGGCTGGAATACGAAGCTCGTCGACGGCAAATGGGTGCCGACCTTTCCCAAAGCGCGCTATGTGTTCGGCGACACCGAATATGAATATTGGCGCGATCATTCGACCGAGCCGGACAAGCAGGCCGTGTTCAACGATTCAGTGAAGCCGGTCGTCGATGCCGATCGCGCCGACCTGATCCCGAGCGATCACCGGTTGTGCGAGGAGATCAGCGTGATTCCGACGCCCGGCCACAGCCCCGGCCATATGAGCATCCTGATCCGATCGGACGGTGAACAAGGGTTGCTGACCGGCGACGTCGCCCATCATCCCTGCCAGATGGCCCATGTCGACTGGTCATCGACCGCGGATTCCGACCAGGTACAATCGGCCGCGACGCGGGCAGTGCTGTTCGGCCGCTTTGCCGACACCCGGACGCTGGTGATCGGCGGGCATTTTTCGGCCGGGCATATCAAGCGCGATGGCGACGCGTTCAGGTTTGAGGCGCTGGCTTGACGACATTGCTCCTCATGGTGAGGAGCGCGTCTTCGCGCGTCTCGAACCATGCAGGCCCCGCTTTCTCGTCCGCGGCCATCCTTCGAGACGCCCGCCTTCGGCGGACCCTCAGGATGAGGGGGAGCAATGCGGGAACGGCGGCTAGTCGGCGGTTGAATTTCCCGCCGCGCTGTTCCATGAAGCTATTTAACCGATCGGTCCATCTCCAGGGAGAAACGAGAATGAAGCTTGTTCGTTACGGCGAAAAGAGTGCGGAAAAACCCGGCCTGGTCGACAAATCCGGCCAGTTGCGCGACCTGTCGGCGCATGTGAAGGACCTCACGGGCGAGGCCTATTCCCCGGAATCCCTGACCAAGCTGGCGGCCCTCGACCCCGCGTCACTGCCCGCCGTCTCCGGCAAGCCGCGGTTCGGCGCGCCCGTCACCGGCATTTCCAAATTCGTCGCGATCGGCCTCAATTACAGCGACCACGCCAAGGAAACCGGCGCTGCCATCCCGACCGAACCGATCATCTTCATGAAGGCCAACACCTCGCTGTCCGGCCCGAACGATGTGGTCGAAAAGCCGCGCGGCTCGACCAAGCTCGACTGGGAAGTCGAGATCGCCGCCATCATCGGCACCCGCGCCAAATATGTCTCGGAGGCTGACGCGCTCAACCACGTCGCCGGCTATTGCGTCTGCAACGACGTCTCCGAGCGCAACTTCCAGACCGAGCGCCTGGGACAGTGGACGAAGGGCAAGTCGCATGACACGTTCGGCCCGCTCGGGCCGTGGCTCGCCACCAAGGACGAGATCAAGGACGTGCAGAACCTGTCGATGTGGCTCGACGTCAACGGCCAGCGCCGCCAGACCGGCTCGACCAAAACGATGATCTTCTCGATGGCCAAGTGCATCTCCTATGTCTCGCAGTTCATGACGCTGCTGCCCGGCGACATCATCACCACCGGCACCCCGCCCGGCGTCGGTCTCGGCATGAAGCCGCCGACCTTCCTCAATGTCGGCGACGTCATCACCCTCGGCATCGAAGGCCTCGGCGAGCAGCGGCAGGAGATCGTTGCGGCTTAGGCGGCGACCTCATCTGTCATTCCGGGATGGCGCTCTCGCGCCAGACCCGGAATCTCGAGATTCCGGGTTCGATGCTTCGCATCGCCCCGGAATGACAACAAGGATCCAAAATGAAACTCTCCTTCTCCGCCGCCTCGCCGTTCGCCCGCAAGGTGCGCATCGCCGCGATCGAGCTTGGGCTGATCGACAACATCGAGTTCATGCCCGCGACCGTGGCGCCGGGTACGGTCAATGAGGACTATTCGCGCATCACGCCGCTGAAGAAGCTGCCGGTGCTGATCACCAATGACGGCGACGTCATTTTGGATTCCTACGTCATCGTCGAATATCTCAACGAGATGGCGGGCGGCAGCCTCATTCCCGACTACGGCCCTCGGCGCTGGAAGGCCAAGACCAATCATTCCCTCATCAACGGCATGCTCGATTCCATGCTGCTGTGCCGCTACGAGAAGATGGTGCGGCCGCAGGGCCTGCAATGGCAGGCGTGGTCGGACGACCACTGGAACCGGGCCTGGACCGGCATGGCGCGTTTCGAGAACATGCCGGACGTGCTGAACGGGCCGTTCGACATCTCGCAGATCGGCCTCGTCTGCGTGCTCGGCTACGCCGACTTCCGCTTCGCCGATTGCGGCTGGCGCAAGGCCTATCCGAAACTCGACGCCTTTGATCAGAAGATGCTGGAGCGGCCCTCGGTGAAAATCTCGGTGCCGCCGGCGGCGTAGCGCGCGGAGTGTTGTCATGAGTCTGAAATACGCGATCGGCGATCTCACCATCCATCGCATCATCGAGCAGGAGACCACGTTCCTGCCGGCGCTGGAGATGCTGCCCGGGTTGACGCCGGAGGTGCTGGCCGAGAACCGCACCTGGATGCGGCAGGCGAAAGCGCTGGACGAGCAGGACGGGTTGATCCTGTGCTTCCAGTCCTACGTGATCAAGACGCCACATCACACCATTCTGGTCGACAGCTGCATCGGCAACGACAAGCCGCGGCCGCGACCGAAGTGGAACATGAAGACCGACGACACCTATTTCCGCGGGCTCGCGAGCGCCGGCATCTCCGTCGACGACATCGACTTCGTGATGTGCACGCATCTGCACGTCGATCACGTCGGCTGGAATACGCGGCTGGAAAACGGCCGCTGGGTGCCGACCTTCCCGAAGGCGCGCTACGTGTTCGCGAAGCGCGAGTTCGACTACTGGACCGAGCAGAACGCGAAGGCGGAGGTCGCGCCCTTCGTCGACAGCGTGCTGCCCGTGGTCGAGGCCAAGCGCCACGAGGTCGTCGGCAACGACCACCAGATCGGCGATCACGTCCGCATCGTGCCGACACCAGGCCATACGCCCGGTCACGTCGCCTTCACCTTCGGCCGCGGCAAGGACGACGCGGTCTTCAGCGGCGATCTCATGCACTCGCCGATCCAGACGCTGTATCCGGAGCTCTCGATCAAGTTCGACGTCGACCAGGCAGCGGCGGCAACCACACGCCGCAGCTTCCTGGAGCGCTATTGCGACACCGACACGCTGTGCTGCACCGCGCATTTTCCGTCGCCGTCGGTCGGGAAGATCCGGCGCAAGGGGAATGGATTCGTCTGCGCGGCGGTGTAGCGCCGCCTTCGTTTCCGTCATGCCCGGGCTTGTCCCGGGCATCCACGTTCTTACAATCCACGACAGCGAAGAAGCATGGATGGCCGGGACAAGCCCGGCCATGACGAGGAAACATCATGGCCGATCTCCCTGACATCCCCCTGCCCGCCGGAATCCGCTCGCGTTACGTGGATGGCATCAACGGCTTGCGCATGCATGTGCTGGAGGCCGGCTTCGAGACCAAAGGCCGGCCCTGCATCCTGCTGCTGCACGGCTTTCCCGAGCTCGCGTTCTCCTGGCGCAAGGTGATGCCGGCGCTTGCAGCCGCCGGTTATCACGTGATCGTGCCGGACCAGCGCGGCTATGGCCGCACCACCGGATGGACTGCCGATTACGACGGCGACCTCGCGCCGTTCCGTCTGTTCAACCTAGTGCGTGACGCGCTCGGGCTGGTGTCGGCGTTCGGTTACAGGCAAGTGGATCTGGTCGGGCATGATTTCGGCAGCCCGGTCGCATCCTGGTGTGCGCTGATGCGGCCCGACGTGTTTCGCTCGGTCGTGATGATGAGCGCGCCGTTCGGCGGACCGCCGCCGCTGCCGTTCGACACGGTCCACACACCGGCGAAGCCGCAGGCTGAAGATCCCGTGCATCGTGAGCTGGCGGCCCTGCCTCGACCGCGAAAGCATTATCAATGGTATTATTCGACACGCGCGGCCAACGCCGACATGCAGCACGCGCCGCAGGGCGTGCATGATTTGCTGCGCGCCTATTATCACCACAAGAGCGCGGACTGGACCGACAACAAGCCGTACCCGCTGAAATCATGGTCGGCGAGTGAGCTGGCGAAGCTGCCGACCTACTACGTGATGGACCGCGACGAGACGATGGCCGAGACCGTCGCGAAGGAGATGCCCTCGCCGGCCGAAATCGCCGCCAATCAATGGCTGCCGGACAGCGATCTCGCTTACTACAGCGCCGAATACGGACGTACCGGCTTCCAGGGCGGCCTGCAATGGTATCGCTGCGGCACGTCGGCTGCTTACAACAACGAGTTGCAGCTGTTCTCCGGCCGCAGCATCGACGTTCCCTCCTGTTTCATCTCGGGCAGGCAGGATTGGGGCACCTATCAGCGCCCCGGCGTGTTCGAGACGATGCAGGCGAGCGCGTGCACCCAATTGCTCGGCTGCCATCTGGTCGACGGCGCCGGCCATTGGGTGCAGCAGGAGCAACCGGCCGAGGTCAGCCGATTGCTGCTTCAATTTCTCCAGCGCGCCGCCACGGCCCCTGCCGCCTGAAGCGCCGCCACCCTCCCGCCACAAGGCGTTAATCGGGGGTTCAGGGAACATTCGGCAATGTCTGACGTTGCGGAGATACCGGAGCTGGGTCCGGCGACCATGGAGAACGACATTGGACAAGAAGATCGCTGGAATTTTGGGAGCGGCAGCCGCGTTCGGAGCGCTCGGCAGCGCCCAAGCTGCGCCTGCGCCTACGGACGTCCTGCAGGCGAATTCATACGCCGACCTGCTGGAGCCGATCGCAAACGCCGGCGCCCGGCTGCAAGCCCTCGATGAAGCGACCCCGCCAAAAGCCGGCGAAAATGTTCAGGTCGCCCAATTCTATCATCACCACCATCACCATCATCACCACAGCTTCTATCGCCGCTATTACGACGCGCCGGTCGTGGTGGTCCCGCGATATCGGCGCTATTATCACCATCATCATCACCATCACCACCATCACAGCTTCTATCGCCGCGGCTACTGAGGTCGCAACGGCAGGAATGAGGTGAACAGGACCTACGGGTCCTGTTTTGCTGTCGGGGGGCCGGGCATCCGGAAATCCAGGCAGAATCGCCCATCGCGATCGCCGCAAACGGCAAACGCCGGAAGCAAGGAAACAGGCGGGACCGCAGGGCCAGGACCCGGTCGTCCGCCCTATCCGTTGCGAGCCTTGTCCTTTGCCGCGCGGTGCAGGTGCCGGTAAGTGCCGTCGAACACCGTATCGGACGACGACGTCCACTCGGTGCCGGCCGCCAGTTTGGGCCTGTTGTTGTAGATGCGGCGGGCCTGCAGCTCGCGCTCCGCCGCTTCCTCCTCGCCCATGGGCTCGAGATCGAAGTTCGCTTCCTCGGGAATGACGATGATCTGCGCAAAGGGCTCGTTGGGCCGGAAGATGTGGGTTCGGCCCTCGGCGGGCGCCTTGAAGACGCAAAAGAACATCATGGGCCACCAATTGCGGATCAGCGCGGGGACGGCGATCGGCACGGTGTCAGTCGGATCGGTATAGAGATCGCGGATGCGGCTCGGTGCGAACCGCCAGGCCTTTTTCGACCTTGAGATCGAGCAGTATCTGATAGGTGTAGAAGGCGTCGCCAAACTTGCGAAACGGCGGCCATTCCGCGCCCCCTTCCGGCGGCTCACCCCAATCGGCCTCCAGGATCAAGTGACCGTCCCTGGTCGTAACGTGAAGCTCGAAATCATAGGGATAGAACAGCTCGATGCCGTATTGCGCGCCCTCGGAAAACGGCACGCAATGCCAGACCTGCTCGCGCGAACCATCGACGCGAGGTTCGCGCTTGCCGGCCCATCCGGGGATTTCAAGCTTGGTGCGACGCGGCGCCAGCCGCGGATCGTTCAGACGAAACTTGACCTTGTCCATCATTCACCCGTCCAGCCACGTTTTAAAAAGTTCGAACCTGCGTCGGCCCCGGGTTCATGCACCCAAACAACGTTGTGACGGCCCTTCGGATGCAACCGTTCGCGCAGCTCGCGTGAATTGACCCTGAACGAATTGCAGCCTATATCAGATTAGAATTATTCTAAACTAGAGCAGGCGTGATCCGTGAAGAATTTTGCCGATTTGACCGAGCGCGAGGTGCTTGCCGTGGCGATTTCCTCCGAGGAGGAGGACAGCCGCATCTACATGAGCTTCGCGGAGGACCTGAAGGAGCGCTATCCGGATTCCGCCAAAATCTTCGAGCAGATGGCCGAGGAAGAGCGCGGCCATCGGCACATGCTGCTGGAAATGTACGAACAGCGCTTCGGTCCGCATTTGCCTCCCATCCGCCGCGAGGACGTCAAGGGCTTCCTGCGCCGCCGCCCGGTCTGGCTCACCAAGAACCTGCCGCTCGACACCATCCGCAGGGAAGTCGAGACCATGGAAATGCAGGCCGAGCGCTTTTACGTGAAGGCGGCCGAGCAGGCGGAGGATGTCGGGGTGCGCCGCCTGCTGGGTGATCTCGCCGAAGCCGAGAAAGGCCATGAAGAGACCGCCGCGAAGCTGACGGACCAGATCCTGAGCTCCGACGTGCGCGCCGAGGAAGACCGCACCAACCGCCGCATGTTCGTGCTGCAATATGTGCAGCCCGGCCTTGCCGGCTTGATGGATGGATCGGTCTCGACGCTGGCGCCGCTGTTCGCGGCTGCCTTTGCCACCCACCAGAACTGGCAGACTTTCCTGGTCGGCCTCGCCGCCTCGATCGGCGCCGGCATCAGCATGGGATTTGCGGAGGCGCTGTCGGATGACGGATCGCTCACCGGCCGGGGCTCGCCCTGGCTGCGCGGTCTCACCTGCGGCTTGATGACGACGCTCGGCGGGCTTGGCCACACCATGCCTTATCTGGTGCCGGACGCCTGGCCCAATGCGTTCTGGATCGCGACCGCGATCGCCGGCGTCGTCGTGTTCTTTGAATTATGGGCGATCGCGTTCATCCGTGCGCGCTACATGGACACGCCGTTCCTCCAGGCGGTGTTCCAGATCGTGCTCGGCGGCGCCATCGTGCTCGCGGTGGGCATCTTGATCGGGGCGGCTTAGGCGGCGGCAATGAAGCGGCATTTTTCATACACCGCGCTCGCAAGCCTGTCTGGCGGGCTCATGCTGCTTGCGTCGGCCGAGGCCGCGCGTGCCACCGACGAGATCCAAGTTTACAACGCCGGCATCGCCGATGTCGGCCAGTTCACGATCCAGCAGCATCTGAACTACATTGCGCTCGGCCAGAAGAACCCGGCCTTTCCCGGCGGGCTGGTTTCCAACCACAGCCTGAACGGCACGCCGGAATTCGCCTACGGCGTGACCGACTGGTGGGAGGTGGGCCTCTACCTGCCGTTCTCGGTTCAGGACCAGCGCTTCTACTCGGACGCGTTCAAATTGCGAACGCTGTTCGTTTCGCCGCATGCCGAACAGCGCAATTTCTTCTATGGCGTGAACTTTGAATTCAGCAACGAGACGCCGCCATTCTCCCAATCCCGCTTCTCAATGGAGATTCGCCCGATCATCGGCGTCCGGAACAGCGACTACGAGTTCATCGTCAATCCAATCGTCGACGTCCATTTCGGAAAGTTCGCCGAGCAGCACTTCACGCCGGCCGCTCGTGTCGCACGCAGGTTCGGCGAGAACCTGTTCGCGGGATTGGAATATTACAGCGACCTCGGCCAGATCGGGAGCTTCGACAAGCTTGCGGACCAGCAACACCGCTGTTCGCGGTCACCGATTTCAAAGCCGGGGATTTCGATGTGAACTTTGGTATCGGCTACGGGTTAACGCCGGCATCCGACCGGCTGGTGGTCAAGACGATCATCGGTTACGCGTTTCCGGTCCCGGGCGCGACCTCCGATGCCAACACACGCATGAGCAGCGGCCCCGTCAATCCGTTCGCACACGCATCTGCGCGCAGCTTCCAACCCTAGGACGAATTTTTCGTCGGATCGGACCAATTGATGACCGCCCAACTGCACTATGGGACCCCGGCAAAGATCTTCCACTGGCTCATTGTGGCGCTGCTTGCCGTTCAATATCCGATCGGCTGGCTGATGCCGGACCTGCACCGCGGGATGACGCCGGGTGCCGCGATGACGTTCCACATCTCGATCGGAATGACCATTCTGGTTCTGACCGCGCTTCGCCTCGTCTGGCGGCTGACCCACCCTGTCGCGCCGGAGAGCTCGCTCCCGGCCTGGCAGCGCCTGAGCTCGGAGGCCGTGCACTGGCTGCTCTATGTGCTGGTGCTGACGACGACAGTTTCCGGCTGGCTGTTTGCGTCGTTCCGCGGTTGGTCCGTTTCGTTCTTCTACCTCGTGCCGCTGCCAATGCTGGCGTCCGATAACGAAGCCGCCGGACGCACCATCGACGGCCTACATCAGGCGATGGAATGGGCGCTCCTCGTGACCATCGTCATTCACGTTGCATCTGCGCTCGCGCACATTTTCGTCTACCGCGATCGGGTCATGCAGCGGATGCTGCCGGGATAGTTTTCTGTGGGGGTCAACTTCTATCAAGCGGCGGTTGCCACAACAGGCCAAACTGCGCATCATCCCTCCGCAACGACAGGAGAAGCGTGGTGGCCAAATCAGAATTCAGCTTCAAAAGCGCGGTCGAGTTGTCGGCCGCATTGAGCGCAAAGAAGGTCTCGTCGGTCGAGCTCACGCAAGACGCGATCGACCGCATCGAACGGCACGACGGCAAGATCAACGCGATCTGCGTCCGGGATTTTGATCGTGCGCTCAGTGCCGCGCGCGAGGCGGATGCCGCATTGGCGCGCGGCGAGAGAAAGCCCCTGCTCGGCCTGCCTATGACGGTGAAGGAATCCTACAACATCGCCGGCCTGCCCACGACCTGGGGCACTCCCGAGCAGAAGAATTTCATCGCGAAGGAAGATGCGCTGCCGGTCACGCGGGTGAAGGACGCCGGCAGCATCGTGCTCGGCAAGACCAACGTGCCGCTCGCGCTCGCCGACTGGCAGAGCTACAACGACATCTACGGCACCACCAACAATCCCTACGATCTCGGCCGCACGCCGGGTGGTTCTTCGGGCGGCTCGTCGGCCGCACTCGCGGCCGGCTATGGCCCGCTGTCGATCGGCTCCGACATCGGCGGCTCGCTGCGCGTGCCGGCGTTCCATTGCGGTGTTTACGCGCACAAGCCGACCTTCAATCTCGTCGCCATGCGCGGTCATACGCCCCCGCCGCTACCGCCCTTGCCGTTCGAGCGTGACCTCTCGGTCATCGGCCCGATGGCCCGCAGCGCCGCCGACCTTTCCCTCTTGCTCGATGTCATGGCCGGGCCCGATCCGATCGACGCAGGCCTCGCCTACCGGCTCGACTTGCCGGCGGCGCGCCACACCGCGCTGAGAGATTTCCGCGTGCTGGTGGTTAACACGGATCCGGTGCTGCCGACCGACACCGCGGTGCGCGGGACCATCAACAAGCTAGCGGACAATCTCGCCAAGGCCGGCGTCAGGATCGAACGCAGCAGTCCGCTGTTGCCGGATTTCGCGGCCTCGTCCCGGCTCTATATGCGCATGCTGATGTCGTTCCTGGCCGCGTCCTTTGCGCCCGACATCTATGCCGGCGCCAAGGCGGCGGCGGACGCGCTGCCGGAAGGCGACAACAGCCTTTCCGCGGAACGGCTGCGCGGCATCGCGCTCAGCCATCGCGATTGGCTGGTCGCCAATTCCGGACGCACGCGGCTGCGCGCGCAATGGCGCGAGCTGTTCAAGACGTTCGACGCTGTGATCTGCCCGATCATGCCGATTCCGGCCTATCCGCACGACCATTCGCCGGACCAGGAGATGCGCCGCATCAAGATCGACGGCAAGGAGCATATCTATTCCGACCAGCTCGCCTGGCCCGGCATCGCGACGCTGCCGGGCTTGCCCTCAACCGCGGTCCCGACCGGCTTTGCACCGGACGGCCTGCCGGTCGGCGTCCAGATCGTCGGCCCGTGGCTGGAGGACCGCACCCCCTTGAGGCTTGCCGAACTGATCGAGCGCGAGTTCGGCGGCTTTGTGCCGCCGAAGATGTTTGACGATTAGTCTTCGTCATTGCGAGCGAAGCGAAGCAATCCAGGAATGTATCCGCCGAAACAGTCTGGATTGCTTCGTCGCATCAGCGCAAAATTGCTTCGCAATTTTGTCGCGAGCTCCTCGCAATGACGGAGGAGAATGCTTCACTCAACTGTCAAACATGATCACGCTGCGCAGCGTCTTGCCGGCTTTCATGTTGGCAAAACCCTCGTTGATCTCCGACAGCTTCAGCTTGGCCGAGATCCAGTCTTCCAAGTGCAGTCGGCCGCGCAGATAGAAATCGACAAGGCGCGGCATGTCGACGCGAAAATGGTTGGAGCCCATCGAGGAGCCCTGGATCCTGCGCTCGCGCAGGAAGTCGAAGCCGTGCAGCTCGATTTTCTGGCCGAACGGGATCATGCCGACGATGGTGGCGGTGCCGCCGGAGGCGAGCATGGCGAACGCCTGCTCCGCCGTCTCCTTGCGGCCGAGCACCTCGAACGAATGATGCACGCCGCCATTGGTGAGGTCGCGCACCTGCTTCACGACGTCGCCGTCGGCGGGATTGATGATGTCCGTGGCCCCCAGCTTGGTCGCGAGCTGGCGCTTGGCCGGATTGGTATCGATAGCGATGATGCGGCCTGCACCCGCAATCTGCGCACCGTTGATCGCGGCCATGCCGACGCCGCCGCAGCCGATCACCGCCACGGTCTCGCCGGCCGTCACTTTCGCCGTGTTCACCACCGCGCCATAGCCGGTGATGACACCGCAGCCGATCAGCGCGGCGAGATCGAGCGGCATCTCCTTCCTGATTTTGACGATCGCGTTCTCGTGCACCAGCATCTGCTCGGCAAATGACGAGAGGTTGAGGAACTGGTGCAGCTTCTCGGGCCTGGACCATTGCATCCGGTCGGAGACGCCCGGCAGCAGCTTTACGGTGGTGTCGGTGCAGAGCACGGTCCGTCCCGTGGTGCAATTGTCGCAGGTGCCGCAGAACACGGACAAGCAGGTGACGACGTGATCGCCCGGCTTCACGTAGGTGACGTCGGAGCCGACCTGCTCGACCACACCGGCCGATTCGTGGCCGAGCACCGCGGGCAGCGGATGCGGATAAAGGCCTTCCATGAAGTGCAGGTCGGAGTGGCAGAGGCCCGCGACCGACGTTCGGATCAGGACCTCGCGCGGGCCCGGCTTCGGCAAGCTGATATCCTCGATGACCAGGGGCTTGTTGACTTCATAGAGGACGGCGGCCTTCATTTGCGTTTCCTCGTTGTTGTTTTTTTCGTTGCGTGCAGGTCTTCACCTCTCCCTACGGGAGAGGTGACCGCGAGCCTACGCTGCCAGAACCAGTTCGCCAACCTCGCTCATGTCGGCGGTACGATCACCGAGCAGCAGCGCGGCAATGTTCTGGTGCACGGCATTTTCCGTAAGCCGGAACGGATCGCTTGGCGATACCCGATGATCGACCACCAACCGCGACAGCAGCAGACGTCGCGCATCGCCGCGCATGTCGTGGATGCGGTGCGCTTCCCAGGCGAGCGCAACGGCGCTGGCGACGTGATAGAGCACGCTGGTGGCGCGCCGCGCATCGGCCTCGTTGTCGGCCTTGCCCGCGACCTCGCGCGCAAAGCCGACCGCGCGATCGGTGAGATCGCGCAAGCGGTCGCGCCAGGCTTGCGGCACGGACGGGCTGTCGTCGAGCCGGGCGTGCAGATCGGCTGACAGCGCGGATTCGGCGCCGTGACGGCCGACCGCACGCCGCAGCGCATCGATCGCGACGATATTGCCGGTGCCTTCCCAGACCGAGCCGAGATGCGCATCGCGCAGCAGCCGCGCCGTGGCGAACTCCTCGATATAGCCGATGCCGCCGCGCATCTCGAGCGCATCGCCGCAGACTTTGCGCGCGTCGCGCGTCGCGCGGAATTTCAGCGTCGGGGTGAGGATGCGCAGCAGCGCCGCTGCGTCCTGGCTGCCGTCCTCGGCGCGGTCGAGCGCATCGGCGGTGAGAAAGCTCATCGACAGCGCCTGCTCGACCGGCAGCATGATCTTGAGCATCTGCCGCCGGCCCAGCGGCAGGTCGATGATGCGGTTGCCGAACACCACGCGGTTCGTCGCCACTGTCATCGCGTCATGATAGGCGCGGCGCATCAGCGCGGTGGATTTGACGCCGTTGGAAAGCCGCGACGAGTTCACCATCTCGGCCATCTGCACGAAGCCGCGGTCGAGCTTGCCGACCGCATAGGCGATCGCGCCCTCCAGCTTGATTTCGCCCGAAGCCATCGAGCGCGTGCCGAGCTTGTCCTTGAGGCGCACGATCCGGTAGTGGTTCTGCGAGCCGTCGTCGAGAAAGCGCGGCATCAGGAACAGGCCCACGCCGCGCGTGCCAGGACCGGCGCCTTCGGGACGCGCCAGCAGCATCACGATTTTCGCATCGGCATTCGAGCAGAACCATTTCTCGCCATGAAGGCGCCAATGGTCGCCGTCCTGCACCGCCGTGGTGGTCAGCGTGCCGACATCGGAGCCGCCTTCCTTCTCGGTCATGAACTGGCCGCCCTGCGTCAGCTTGCTCATATCGGTCTGCGTCAGGCCGTCGAGATATTTCGCCTTCAGCGCCTCGCTGCCGAAATTCGCCAGCAGCTTGGCGCAACCATCGGTGACGTTGATCGGGCAGCCCATGCCGAATTCGGTCTGGTTGAACAGGAAGGTGAAGGCGTGCTTGGCCACGACCGGATACTTGTCCGGCCAGCCCATGATGCCTTTGCGGATCGAGAGCGCATGGATGCCAAACTCGCCGAACGCCGCTTTCTCCAGCTCGCGATAGGCCGGGTGATATTCGATCCACTGCACATCACGGCCGAACTTGTCGCGCTGGTGCAGCACCGGCGGATGCCGGTCGGCGAGCCGCGCGCACTCGTCGAGCGGGCCGCCGGCCAACTCACCCAGGCGGTCGAGATGCGGTTCGATATGCCGGAACAGCGCCTCCGGCAGATGGATGCGTAACAAATCCGTCAATGCCTGATCGGCCCGGTAGAAATTCATGCCCGATGTATCGGGCGCCAGCAGGCCGGACGGTGCGGCCGCGACATCTTTCTGCTGCGTTGTGGCCGGCTGTCGCATGATCGTCCTCTTCGTTTCCGTACCCTGCGGTCGTTTTTGCGCTGCTTTAGCGCTTGCCGCTTGAGATGATGTCGATCATGCTCCCGCCGCGAGAGCGGATAAAGCCGCAAATCGTCAGGGAGGCATGATCGCCGTGAAGGAGCAATTCGCTCTGCGGAATTGTGATCGAGCTTGCCGGCGCTGCCGCTGGCTGTTCGCGCGCGTCATGCCTAGATCAGCGGCTCCCCGTCTCCGAGAGATCACGCCATGGAACATCCGAAATACAAGATCGCCCTCATCGTCGGCGCCGGCGAGGGCTTGAGCGCCTCGCTGGCGCGGCTGCTGTCCACCCAAGGCATTCGCGTCGCGCTCGCCGCGCGCAAGATCGAGAAGCTGGGCGCGCTCTGCACCGAGACCGGCGCGAAGGCCTATGCCTGCAATGCCACCGAGCCTGATGACGTCGAGCGCCTGTTCGGCCTGGTCGAGCGCGAGATCGGCACGCCCGATCTCGTCGTCTACAATGCCAGCGGCTGCGCGCGCGGGCCGTTTGTCGATCTGGTCCCGGCCGAGGTCGCGCAGGCGATCGCGGTCAGCGGCTATGGCGGTTTCCTGGTGGCGCAGCAGGCGGCCCGCCGCATGCTGCCGAACAAGCACGGCGCGATCCTGTTCACCGGCGCCTCGGCAAGCGTCAAGGGCTATGCCCAGTCGGCGCCGTTCGCGATGGGCAAGTTCGCGCTGCGCGGCCTTGCACAGAGCATGGCGCGCGAGCTGTCTCCGCAGGGCATTCATGTCGCGCATTTCGTGATCGACGGCGGCATCCGTGGCGCCGCGCGGACCGAAGCGGCGGACAGGCCGGATTCGATGCTCGATCCCGACGCCATCGCCGAGAGCTATTGGAACGTGTTGCAGCAGCCGCGCAGCGCCTGGAGCTGGGAGCTGGAGCTGCGGCCGTGGGTGGAGAAGTTCTGAGGCGGCAATTCAAGAACAGCCGTCATTGCGAGGCGCGAAGCGACGAAGCAATCCAGACTTCATCCGCGGAGACAGTCTGGATTGCTTCGCTTCGCTCGTAATGACGAAAGAGCTGCCGTAGGGTGGGCAGGCCACAGCGCCGTGCCCACCATCGATGGCGAGAAACAAATGGTGGGCACGCTTCGCTTTGCCCACCCTACAAGGCTAGGGAGGAACGATGACCACGGAAACCAGCATCGACACCGGCACTAATGAATTGCTTTGCGTCGTCCGCGACCGCGTCGCGGTGATCACGTTGAACCGGCCGGAGGCGCGCAACTCGCTGTCGGACGCGCTGACACCGGCGCTGCGCACCATGATCCGCACCTGCGGCGAGAATCCCGATATCGGCGCGTTGCTGATCACCGGTGCCGGCGAAGCGTTCTGCGCCGGCGGCAACGTCAAGGGCATGGGCGCGCATCGCGACCCGAAGAAGCTCGAGATGTCCTTTGACGACAAGGTCGCCGATCTCCAGGAGCGGCAGCGGCTGCTCACCGGCGCGCTGGTCTCGGTCCGCAAGCCGACCATCGCCGCGCTGCCGGGACCGGCGGCGGGCGCGGGACTTGCCATTGCCATGGCCTGCGACATCCGCATCGCCGCACAATCGGCCTTCGTCGCCACCGGCTACGCCCGCATCGCGCTCAGCGGCGATTACGGCATGGCCTGGCTGCTGACCCGGCTGGTCGGGACCGCGCGGGCGCGCGAATTGATGTTCACCGGCGACAAGGTCGACGCCGCGCGCTGCGAGGCGATCGGTCTCGTCAACCGCGTGGTGCCTGACGACAAATTGCAGGAAGAGGCTTTTGGGCTTGCAAAGTCGCTCGCCGAAGGCCCGCGCCTCGCGCTGCGTTACATGAAGGACAATCTCGACGAAGCCCTCCAGTTCGACTTCGAAACCGCGCGCGACCACGAGGCCGAGCGGCTGGTCCGTCTGACCACGACCGCCGATCACAAGGAGGCCGTGCAGGCCTTCATCGAGAAGCGCAAGGCGGTGTTCACGGGGAAGTAGCTGGCCGTTCGTAGCCCGGATGGAGCGCAGCGTAATCCGGGGCGCTTGCGAATGTGGCACGAATCCCGGATTGCGCTGCGCTCCATCCGGGCTACGCAGCAAGCGTGAAAGCAAAAAAGCGCCCGGCCCTGAATCAACAGAGCCGGGCTTGCAGTGGTGTCAGACCGAGGCTGAGGGGCTTACGGTCTGACGG
Source organism: Bradyrhizobium sp. LLZ17 (assembly GCF_041200145.1). NCBI lineage: Bacteria > Pseudomonadati > Pseudomonadota > Alphaproteobacteria > Hyphomicrobiales > Nitrobacteraceae > Bradyrhizobium > Bradyrhizobium zaerense. Next base: position 5,541,635 of record NZ_CP165734.1, on the reverse strand, counting down.
GAAAGCGCGGCGAGACGCCAGCTGGCGCAGGGAATGTCCTTTGGCGCGACATTGATCTCCTTGTCGAAGCGCACCAGTTTCCAATCGTCCGGATGATTGACGAAGGCGAAGCCGGATTTGCGCGCAAGCGAGATCATGGCCTGGTTGGAGCGCAGCGTGTCACCGAAGATGTGCGCGGCGCCCAGCGCAGCCGCACGGCAATCCAGGTTCTTGAGCAACGCGGTGGCGATGCCGTGGCCCTGCCAGCGATCGGCGACCGACAGGCCGAATTCGACCGTCGCGGATTCCGCGTGGAGAGCGTAGCGGGCTTCGGCGACGATGGTCTCGAAGCCGTCGATCATCCTGGTCGCAACCACAGTGAAACGTTCGCGCTCGCCGACCTGGAGGAAGTCGTGCAGCAGGCCCATGGGCAATTCGCTGATCGCGCCGAAGAAGCGGTTGTAGCGGGAGCGGGTCGTGAGCGAACGGAAATAGTGCTGAAGCTCGTCGGTGTCGCGCGGCTCGACGAAGCGGACCTTGAGCGCGTCACCCTGCCGTGTTCGCAACGTGTCCGAATATTGCTTCAGGTCTTCGAAGCGAAGAATGCTCATGACATCGGCCTCAGGAGAAAAAAGGAACGCCGGCGCCCCTGTGATCAGGCGGCGCCGGCCTGGCGGCCAATCAGGCCCGCCAGAAGGGTTTGTCGGCTTCATCGGCGATATCGCTCCAGGACAGGCCGACGTCGTGGAGATCGCGGGCGGTCCAATTGGTCAGCTCGCGGCGGGTGCGGTAGCGCTCATGCCAGACATGCAGCGTCTCCCCGATCTGGGAGAGCAGGCCCGGTGCATGATGATTTGTCATCGAATTATCGGTGCAAGTGGACATTTTCAGCTCCTTGAGCTAAATTCCAGCGGAATATCGGCCTATACGCGGCCTTCGACAAACGACAATTTGTACTCCTTCGCATGCAATAAGCTCATGCATCCTGCTGCCAAATGACTGCCAGATTGCCGTCCCTGAACGGATTGCGGGCGTTCGAGGCTGCCGCGCGCCATCTCAGCTTCACGCTGGCAGCGGTCGAACTGAACGTGACGCAGACCGCGATCAGCCACCAGATCCGCAGGCTCGAGGAGGAACTCGGCATTCGCCTGTTCATCCGGCAGAACCGCGCGCTGGCGCTGACACCGGAGGCGCGCGAGTACCTGCCGGGCATTCGCGCCGCCTTCAACGACCTCCGGCTCGCGACCGACCGCCTGCTGCGCAAGGACGACGACAAGGTGCTGACGATCTCGACGCTGGCATCGCTCGCCGCAAAATGGCTGCTGCCGCGGCTGACCGATTTCCAGGAGGCCCATCCCGGCATCGACGTCCGCATCACGACATCGACGAGCCTCGTCGACTTCCAGCGCGACGACGTCGACGCTGCGATCCGCTACGGCCGGGGCCAATGGCCGGGCCTGCGCGCCGACTGGCTGATGGCCGACGAGTTGTTTCCGGTCTGCAGTCCGTCGCTGCTGCGCGGCGAGAAGCCGTTGCAACGGCCCGAGGACCTGACGGGCTATCCGCTGCTGCACACATCCAACGCCAACAGCGACGACTGGCGGCTGTGGCTCACGGCGGCGGGCCTGCCCGTCGACATCTCCAAACAGCCCGGCATCACCTTCGACATGATCTTCATGACCATCCAGGCCGCGATCGACGGCATCGGCGTGGCGATGGGACGAACCTCCTACGTGCAGGACGACATCACCAAGGGCCGGCTCGTTGTCCCCTTCAAGATCGCGTTGCCGGCCGATGCGGGCTTCTACCTGGTCTCGCCGGAGGGCCGCCGCGAAGCCCCAAAGCTCGCCGCCTTCCGCCAATGGATAATCGTGGCGACGCAGAATAAAGCCTGAAAAATCATCAGCTTCCGCAGCAAAACAAGTTGACTCGCGGCGCCTCGCGCGGAGGGGTAAGCCGGATTGTCACAGCAACAATCTGTCGCCTTGCCGTGAAAATGGATTCCGGTCCGGCCACGTCCGAAGGGGAGAAACGCCATGGCTGGACCAGCAGCATCAACCAATCCGCCCAGGATCAAGTCGCGCATCGGCGCGATCCTGCGCGCCACCAGCGGCAATTTCCTCGAGCAGTTCGACTTCTTCCTGTTTGGATTTTATGCGCAGGATATCGCAAAGGCGTTCTTCCCCGCCGCAGACGAGACCGCAGCTCTGCTCAATGCTTATGGCGTGTTTTGGCTCGGTGCGCTGATGCGTCCCGTCGGCGCGATCGTCCTCGGCTCCTATATCGATCGCATTGGCCGTCGCCAGGGCCTGATCGTCACGCTCGCGCTCATGGCGCTCGGCACAGTAGTGATCGCCTTCTGCCCGTCTTACGCAGCGATAGGTGTCGCTGCCCCCGCGATTGTGCTGATCGGCCGATTGATTCAGGGCTTCTCCGCCGGCGTAGAACTCGGCGGTGTCTCTGTTTATCTGTCCGAGATCGCGACCCCAGGTAACCGCGGCTTTTACACCTCGTTCCAATCTTCCAGTCAGCAGGTAGCGATCTTTGTTGCAGCGATCATCGGCTTCATCTTGAGAGAAGCCGTGCCGGCCGACACGTTCCTGGATGCGATCGGGGGCATCGCGAAGTGGCGCATCCCGTTCTTTGTCGGCTGTATCATCATCCCCGTCATTTTCATGTTGCGGCGTTCGCTCGAGGAAACCCCGGCGTTCCTGGCCATGAAAAAGCATCCGACCGCGCGCGAGGTGTTCGCGTCGGCGATCGCGAACTGGCGCATCGTCATTCTCGGGATGATGATCGCGGTACTGACCACGACGACCTTCTACTTCATTACGGTGTATGCTCCCGGTTTCGGCAAGCAGCTCAACCTTTCGCCGCAGGGAACCCTGCTCGTGACCCTTCTCGTCGCGGTCACCAACTTCATCTGGAATCCGGTTGGCGGCGCAGTCTCTGACCGGATCGGCCGCAAGCCGGTGCTGGTGACCATCGCGATCCTGGCATTCTTGACTGCATACCCGGCGCTGTCCTGGCTCGCGGCAGCGCCCACTCTCGGGAAACTGCTGGCAGTCCAGATGATGTTCTCGTTCTACTTTGGCGTTTACAGCGGCACGATGCTGGGATGTCTGGTCGAGATCGTGCCGGCACATGTCCGTACCACCTGTTTCTCCATCGCTTTCGCATTGGCTGCAGGTATCTTCGGCACGTCCACCCCGGCCGTGGCAACCAAGCTCATCGGCATGACCAACGGGGACAAGGCCTCGCCGGCGTACTGGCTGATGTTCGGCGCGGCGCTCGGCATCATCGGCGCGCTCGTCGTCTATCGCGACGGCGGCAAGGCGGTGAGAACGTATGACGCGGTGATCGAGCCGGTGGCGGGACACTGATCGTCATTCCGGGGCGCCCGAAGGGCGAGCCCGAATCCATTTCTCAGAGCATTCCTGCGGCACGATGGATTCCGGGCCCGCGCCAAGAGGCGCGCCCCGGAATGACAGCGGCCGCCCTACAGCTCCACCACCACGTAGTCCCTTTCGACCTTCACCGGTATGGTCTCGGCGACATACGGCCCCTTCACCACACTCGCGCCCGGCTCGACATGTGCCGGATACGCCTTGACCCGAAAGCGGCGGGGGTCGCAGTAGGATTGGCCGGTGCGGACGTCGAACTCCCAGCCATGCCAGGGGCAGCGGATGATCTCCCCGAGTTTGGTGTATTCGATCTCGCCGGGGTCGCTCGATTGCGCAAGGCCGATCAGCGGGCCCTCGCATAGCGCTGCGCCCTGATGCGGGCAGCGGTTCATCAGGCCGAAATATTCGCCCTTGATGTTGAAGACCGCGATCGGCCGTCCGTCGATCTCCAGAAATTTTCGCGTGCCCGGCGGCAGCTCGTCGACCGGACCAATAACGTGTCTCGCCATCAGCAAATGCCGTAGAGCTTCTTGGCATTGCCGAGGTAGAACGCCTCGCGATTGGCCTCGCTGACGCCGGGCGGCAGCACGCGCGAGGGCTCGTCATAGTCCCAATGCGGATAGTCGGTCGCGAACAGCAGCCGGTCCCAGCCGATCCATTTGATGACGTCGAACAGATCCTCGCGCCGCTCCGGATCTTCCATCGGCTGCGTCGTCCACCACACCTGCTCGCGGATATATTCCGACGGCGGCCGCTTCACATGCGGCACCTCGCTGCGCAGGCGCTGCCAAACCTTGTCCAGCCGCCATCCCAGTGAGGGCGCCCAGCCGAAGCCTGCCTCGATCATCACCATCTTCAGTTTCGGGAAGCGCTCGAACACGCCTTCGAGCACGAGACTCGCCAACGCGGATTGCTGGCACTGCGAGTGGCCAACCATCTCCTCGATGTAATAGCTCGGCCAGCCCGACGGCGTGATCGGGTTGCCGCCGAAGCCGAAGGCGTGGACGCCGACCGGCAGCCCCGCTTCCTCCGCAGCCTGATAGATCGGCCAGTAGCGGCGCTGCCCGAGCGGCTCGACATTGCGGCTGAGCAACAGCACCTGCACGAAGTTCTTGTCACCGGCGCGCTCGCGGATCTCGGCGGCCGCCGCCATCCCGTCCTCATTGCCGACGACAATGGACGCCTTCAGGCGCTTGTCCTTGGAGGTCCATTTGTCGATCTGCCAATCGTTGATCGCCGAGCACAGGGCGGCCGAGAGCTCGTGGTTGCGGATGCCCTGCCCGGTGTTGAGCGGGTTGAGCACGCCCAACTGCACGTTATTGGGATCGAGCAACTGCTTCTGCATGAAAGACAGCGAGGAGCCCTGCGGGCCGCCTTCGGGTGGATAGGCATCGCGGCGCGAGGCGTTGGGCTGCGCCTTGGGATAGGGCGGGCCTTCCATCATCCCCTGATAGGCATGGACGCCGTAGATCTCGAGATGATGCTGCCAGCGTTTGGCGAGATAGGGATAAAGTTCGGTTCGGGTGGCGCGCGCCGGATGGATGTCGCAGTCCGCGATCGCGGTCTTGGCGGTGACGGGGGAAGCGGCTTCGGTGCTCTCGCGGAACTGGATATTCATCGCCTTGCCTCCTTTGGCAGCGGCTAAGTCAGGCGGGGATAGGTGGCGTGTGGATTATCGATCATGATCTTGCGCACGAGATCGGGAGTGAGCCCTTTGGGCAGCGCATCCTGGCCGTCGAACTGCCAGTGCGGATAGTCCGTGGAGAATAGGACCAATTCGTCCGACTGCATATGATCAAACAGGCGAATTAATGTCGCTTCATCTGGCGGCGCATCAAATGGCTGTAACGAGAAGCGGATGTTGCTACGCACAATCTCCAGCGGCGCGCGATCGACCCAGGGCGTTTCCATCCGCACCCCTCGCCAGAACTTGTGCAGGCGCCAGAGATAGGGGGAAATCCAGGAGATTCCGGATTCCAGCATCACCATCTTCAGCCGCGGGTGCCGGACAAACACGCCCTCGACGATCAAACTGGTGAGCTGGGTCTGGAACGCCTGCGCCTGACCGACATAATCCTCGATGTGATAGGAACCCCAGCCCACCGCGGTCGGCGGATTGTGATAGGCGGAGCCGGCGTGGATGCCGACCGGCAGCTCCAGGCGTTCCGCCGCCTCGTAGATCGGCCACAGCGCGCGCTTGCCGAGCGGCGTGTCGCCCATCACCAGCATCAGCACCTGCACGAAACGCTTGTCGGGCGCGCAACGCTCGATCTCGGCGACGGCCTTCTCGACGCTTTGCGTCGGGATCACGATCGAGCCGCGCAGCCGCGGATCGCGATCGAGCCATTCCTTGGCGAGCCAATCGTTCAGCGCACGGCAGAAGGCGGGTTGCAAATCCTCGGAAAACACCATCTGCACGCCGTAGAGCGGATTGCAGATGGCATGGTCGACCCGGAAGGCATCGAGCACATGGCGCTGCATGTCCGCGATGGCGGAGCCGGGCTTGCCGGATTCGGGCCGCCAGTCCGGCCGCGCCGTGATCGGCGAGTTTTGCGGATAGGATTGCGAGATCAGATCGACCATGCCGCGCGTCATCACCTGATCACGCCAATAGTCGTTCAGGTACGGCAGCAGGCTGGTCAGATGCGGCACGGCCGGATGCACATCGCAATCCACCCCGCCAGCGATCAGGGACGCCATGACGTCTCCCTTACGTGTCCTCGTCGCGTTTCCCTTGCGCAGCGCTTCCTCGCGCCGTCTTGCGTTCCACTATTCAAGCAGGCCTGCCCGTCGTCCGCAACTCGGCCAATGGCGCTGTCATATGCTAGGAAGGCGCGGCTCGGTTGCGAAGATCAGAGGTGCAGGGATGAAAGAGCTGGTTGGCATTGCGGAACAAATCGCAGGCAGACTGATTGCGTGCAAGCAGACCATCGCGGTCGCGGAATCCTCGACCGGCGGCCTGATCTCGGCGAGCCTGCTCGCGGTGCCCGGCGCGTCGGCTTATTTCCTTGGCGGCGCCGTGGTCTACACCCGCGACGCGCGCCGCGTGCTGATGGATATTTCGGACGAAGGAATGAAAGGCTTCCGTTCGTCCTCGGAGCCTTATGCGAAACTTCTGGCGGAGCAGATGTGCGGCAGATTCGGCTGCGACTGGGGCCTGTCCGAGACCGGCGCCACCGGTCCGACCGGCAACCGCTACGGCGATGCCGCCGGCCATAGCTGCATGGCCGTCGCGGGGCCTGCGGCCGAGGTGATGACGCTGGAGACCGGCAGCAACGACCGGCTTGCGAACATGCAGGCGTTCGCGGCGACGGCGCTGAAGCTGCTGCTGCGGAATTTGTCGGAGTAACTGCATCGTCAACTCAAGTGAGTCGGGAAAGCCTCCCCAAAAGCTCGCTGTCATGCCCGCGAAGGCGGGGCATCCAGTACGCCGCGGCCTGTCGATTGAATCACAACCGTCTCGGAGTACTGGATCGCCCGGTCAAGCCGGGCGATGACAGCGGAGGTCGGGTCGACGTTACCTTCCCAAATGCCGCATGAAAATCCGCACGATGTAACCCTTGAAGCGCGGCGCCTCGTCGTAGAGGTCCGACGCGATCCGCTCGATGGTCTCGCGCAGCGACACGAACTGCGCCTGCCGTGCGCTGCTCTCGGTACCCTGCATGCCCGCAAGCTCATCCATCGCGGCATCGCTGATCTGGCATTGCACGATGTCACCATCGCCGTCGCTCAGCATGGTGAAGCGGAAGGCCAGCCGTTCGAGGTCATGGCCAATGATCCTGTCGCGCGTCAGCGGCATCTAATCGTCCCGGTCGAGCGCCCCCGCGCGGGACAATGCTGAAAATCTCTCCGCTTGTCAGCAGCAAACGGGCCTTCGTCCTACTGAAACGCAACCTCGGCGAAACTGCGCAGCTTGCGTGAATGCAGCCGCTCCGATTCCTGCTGCTTGAGCCGTTCCAGCGCCTTCAGGCCGATTTCGAGATGCTGGCCGACGCGGCGGCGGTAGAACTCGCTGGCCATGCCGGCAAGCTTGATCTCGCCGTGCAGAGGCTTGTCGGAAACGCAGAGCAGCGTGCCGTAGGGAACGCGAAAGCGGTAGCCGTTTGCCGCGATCGCCGCCGATTCCATGTCGAGCGCGACCGCGCGCGATTGCGACAGGCGGCGAATGACCTCCGGCCCGCTGATCTCCCAATTGCGGTTGTCGACGCTCGCGACGGTTCCCGTGCGCATCAGCCGCTTGAGTTCGAAGCCTTCGAGCCCCGTGACATCCTCGACCGCCTCCTCGAGGGCCACCTGCATCTCGGCGAGTGCCGGGATCGGCACCCAAAGCGGCAACTCGCGATCGAGCACGTGATCCTCGCGCACATAGCCGTGCGCGAGCACGTAGTCGCCGAGCCGCTGCGTGTTCCGCAATCCCGCACAATGCCCGAGCATGAGCCAGGCATGCGGCCGCAGCACCGCGACATGGTCGGTGACGTTACGCGCGTTGGACGGTCCGGTGCCGATGTTGATCAGACTGATGCCGCGATAGCCGGGCTCGACCAGGTGGAAGGCCGGCATCTGCGGCGCACGCGCCGGGGCAACGCCTGTCGTCGCGCCGCCGCTGCGCGTGATCACATTGCCCGGCGCAACAAAGGCATCAAAGCCGGCCTCGCCGGACTGGAGGCGCTGCTGGCACAGCTGCGCGAAGGCATCGACATAGAACTGGTAATTGGTGAAGATCACGAAGTTCTGGAAATGCTCAGGGTCGGTGCCGGTGTAGTGATAGAGCCGGCGCAGCGAGTAATCGACGCGGGCGGCGCGAAACAGCGACAGCGGTTCGGGCGCGCCGGGCTGAAGCTCGAACGTGCCGTCGGCGATGGCATCGTCCATGGTGGCCAGATCAGGCACGTCGAACGCATCGCGCAGCGATCGCGTCACGGCCGAGTTCTCGCTGGTGCTAATGGCAGCTTCGATGTTGATGTCGCGGCGATAGGCGAAGTGGACGGGGATCGGCTCGCTGGACTCGCCGATTTCGACTGGCACGCCGTGGTTCTGGATCAGCAAACCGATCTGCTCGGTGAGATAGGTCCGGAACAAATCCGGCCGGGTCACGCTGGTTTCGTGCACGCCGGGCCGGGCGACGAAACCATAGGCCAGACGCGAGTCGAGCCGCGCATGCGTCGCGGTCGTGACGCGGACAAACGGATAGTAAGCCCGCGCCCGCGTCGTGATCGCCTCGCCGCCGACATAGGCTTCGAACCGGTCGCGCAGGAATTTAGTGTTGCGCTCGTAGATCTCTTCGAGACGGGCGACGGCCGCAGTCGCGTCGGAAAAGGCTTCGGTGGCGATGGAGGGAGGAGATTGCATGGTTCGACCGCGGATGGTTGAGCGTGAGTCGAACTATAGCAAGAAACAAGGTGCCGTAGGGTGGGCAAAGCGAAGCGTGCCCACCATCAACCTTGGGGAACGAAAATGGTGGGCACGGCGCTTTGCGCCTTTGCCCACCCTACGGGACCGTCACGCCGCGGCTTGATCGCCGCGCCGTCGCGCGTCACTTCTCCCGGAACGCCCGCATGAACTGATCGTGCAACGGTTTCATCAAATAGGACAGCATGGTGCGGTCGCCGGTCTGGACGAAGGCTTCCGCCGGCATGCCGGGGATCAGCTTGGAGTCGCCGAGCTTGGCGACCTCTTCCGCGGACATCGACACGCGGATGGTGTAGTAGCTCTGGCCGGTGCGCTGGTCGGTGGTGACGTCGGGCGAGACGCGGGTGACGACGCCGTTGAGTTCGGGCGTGGTCCGCTGGTTGAAGGCGGAAAGACGCAGCAGCGTCTTTTGGCCGATCTGGAGCTTGTCGATATCGACCGGATTGACCTTGGCCTCGACCTGGAGATCGTCAGCCTGCGGCACGATCAGCATCAGGGCATCGCCGGCAGTCACGACGCCACCGACCGTGTGAACGGTCGATTGCAGCACCATGCCGTCCTGCGGCGCGCGGATGTCGACGCGGCGGAGCTGATCCTCGGCCGCGACCTTGCGCTCGATCAACTCGCCGATCTTGTCATTGGTCTCGCGCAAATCTTTCGAGACCTCGCTCACCATATCCTTGTCGACCTGGATGATCTGGAGCTCGGTCTCGGTGATCTTGCCCTTGGCCTGGGCCCGCGACGCGATGTACTGCGCACGCTCGCCGTTGAGGCGGGCGCTGTCGCGCTCGAGCGTGGTCAGGCGCGAGATCTGCACCAGATGCTTGTCATAGAGGTCGCGCACACCGACCAGCTCTTGCTGCACCAGCGCGATCTCCTTGTCCTTGGCTTTCTCTTGCGCCGCGAGGCCATCGATCTCCTCGTTGAGCTGCTGGATGCGCTCGCGAAGCTGCGCCTTCTGGCCCGCGCGGCCGTTGACGCGGACGTCGAACAGCTTGGTTTCGGCGGAGAGCAGCACCTTGACGTCGGGATCGTCGGCACGATCGAGCAGCGATTGCGGAAACTCGATCTTGTCCAGCCCGCGCTGCTCGGCCTGAAGCCGCGCCGCGCGCGCCTGCGATGCGTCGAGATTCTTGGTGACGATGGCGAGGTTGGCCTTGGTGACAGTGTCGTCGAGCCGCACGACGATATCGCCCGCCTTGACCACGTCGCCATCGTGCGCGCGCACTTCGCCGACCACACCGCCGGTCGGGTGCTGCACCTTCTTGACGTTGGATTCGACCACGATCTGGCCGGGTGCGATCAGTGCACCGGAAATCTGCACCGTTGACGCCCAGCCGCCGAGGCCGACGGCCAGAACCAGCACGATCCCGAGGCCGAGCATCAAGTGAAACCGGATCGAGTCCCGCACGGTCCGCTTCGCGCCCGGCTTTGTGCCGGCAATCGTCATCGTGCTCATGATTTGGCCACTCCGCCTTCGCTGACGATCTTGATCGGCGCCGGCGGCGCGACGCGGGGCTGGAGCACCTGGGCGAGCACCTGCTCCTTCGGGCCGAAGGCCTGCATGCGGCCGTCGCGCAGCACCAGGATCTGGTCGACCGCCTCGACGCCGACCGGCCGGTGCGCCACCACGACCACGATGGCGCCGCGCTCGCGCGAGGCACGGATGGCGCGCGTGAGCGCCTCGTCACCTTCGGTGTCGAGATTGGAATTGGGCTCGTCCAGCACGATCAGGAACGGATTGCCGTAAAGCGCGCGCGCAAGCGCCACGCGCTGCGCCTGGCCTGCCGAGAGCGAGGTGCCCTGCTCGCCCACCTGGGTGTTGTAACCCTCGCGCATCTTGATGATCATCTCGTGCACGCCGGCCTGTTTGGCCGCGGCAATGATGCCGTCAGACGTCGCCTCCGGATCGAACCGGCTGATGTTCTGCGCGATGGTGCCGCCGAACAATTCGACGTCCTGCGGCAGATATCCGATGTGGCGGCCGAGCGCGTCGGACGACCATTGGTCGAGCGCCGCGCCGTCGAGCCGCACCTTGCCGCGCACCGGATGCCAGACGCCGACCAGCGCGCGGATCAGCGACGATTTGCCGGAACCGCTCGGCCCGATCACGCCGAGGCCGTTGCCGGCTTCGAGGGCAAACGTGACGTCCTGCACGATGAGACGCTGGTCGCCAGGCGGCACCATCGCGACGGCTTCGACCGAGAGCCGGCTGGCGGGTGCCTGCAACTGGGTCGGCAGCGCCTGCGCCGGCATCTGCTCCAGGAGGCGGCTGAGGCGATGCCAGCTCTGGCGTGCCGCGACAAAGGACTTCCAGTGCGCGATCGCAAGATCGACCGGCGCCAGCGCACGGGCGGACAGGATCGAGCCTGCGATGATGATGCCGGCAGTCGCCTCCTGGTGGATGACGAGATAGGCGCCGACCGCGAGCACGGCCGATTGCAGCATCATGCGCAGCACTTTTGCCACCGCGCCGAGACCGCCGGCGACGTCGCTCGCACGCTGGTTGCCGGCGAGATATTTTTCGTTGGCCTCGCTCCAGCGCTGATTCAGCCGGCCGGCCATGCCCATCGACACCAGCACTTCGGCATTGCGGCGGCTGGACTGGGCGAGATCGTTGCGCTGGGCGGCAAGGCCCATCGCCTCTTTCGCCGGCTGGCGCGACAGAAACTCGGTGACCACCGTCAGCGCCACCAGGATGACGGCGCCGATCAGCGCGGTGAGGCCGATCATGACGTGGAAGGCGAAGCAGATGGCGAGATACAGCGGCAGCCAGGGCAGATCGAAGAACGCGCTCGGTCCCATGCCGCCGAGGAAGGAGCGGACGTTGTCGAGGTCACGCAGCGGCTGCAGTCCCTCGTTGCGGCTGCCGACCAAGAGCGGCAGGCGCACGATGGTGTCGAACACGCGCTTGTTCAGGGCTTCGTCGAGCGCCGTACCGATCCGTCCCAGGATGCGGTTGCGGATCATGTCGAGCACGCCCTGCGCTATATAGAGGCCGCCGGCGAGGACGATGAGGCCGACCAGCGTCGGGATGCTGCGGCTCGGTAGCACCCGGTCGTAGACTTCGAGCATGAAGATCGACCCGGTCAGATAGAGCAGGTTGATCATGCAGCTCATGAAGCCGAGCCCGATCAACGCCGTGCGGCAGGCACGCAGCGCATCACCGAGCTCTGAACGGCGGAGGCCGGGAACGGCTGCCATCAGTCTGATCTCTTTCGGATGAGGGGCAAACCCCCCTGATTTCAACGGCACGTCGAGGACTACTCGCCGCGGATTAATATCGCGTTTTCCGCGTGCAACGCAGTCGGCTGAATCCGGGACCTTGGTCGGCCACGTCTACCCCGGATGGTCTAATGCGCAAGTCCGGTATTCCACAGTCTTTGTGGCTTTTCATAGCAAAAAAACGACGCCTCCCCCCGGCTTGGGGAGAGGCGCAAAGTTCCGATCGACTGGACGTGCGAGCGCTAGAACCGGCCGCCGCCGCGCACCAGCCGCACCACCAGCAGCAGGATGATCGCGCCGATGGCCGAGTAGATGATCTCCGAGACCAGCCCGAGGCCCAAGTGGATGCCGAGCCGCGGGAACAGGAAGCTGGCGATAAACGCGCCGGCGATGCCGATCACGATGTCGCCGATGATGCCGAACCCTGTTCCGCGCACGACCTTGCCGGCGAGCCAGCCGGCCACCAGGCCGACGAACAGGATGATGATGAAGCTTTGGCCAGAAATATACATAAGTTGAAGTCCCTCTCCGTGAACGAGGAGCATGGAACCGCAATCGGGATGAACGGGGTGTGAATACAGGTTCCCGCGCTTTCGGAGGCCCCCGCGCAGGCAAAAATGTCGAAAACAACCCCATGCACAGTAGAACGGGTCTCCGCCGACCGCGCCCGATGGAGTGTGACAACCCGCTGCTGGTGCGGGGAATTCCCGGGATCAGGCGCGCTCCGGCGAGGGCGCGGCCACCGAGGCTGCCAGCACGCACCGGGCCGCCCTGCCCGGTCCCACCTCGACAGTCGCAGGCAACTGCTCCAGGCAGCGCGGCTGCGCCACGGTGCAGCGCGGGGCGAAGGAGCAATTGTGCGGCCTCTCGGCCAGCGAGGGTGGGGTGCCGGGGATGGTCTCGAGCCGCTGCCCCCGCTTGGCGCCATGGATGGTGGAGGCGAGCAGGCCCTTGGCGTAGGGATGCACGGGGGAGCGGACGATGTCGCGAAGGGTCCCCTGCTCCACGATCTGGCCGGCATACATCACCGCGACGCGGTCGCAGATCTCGACCGCAACGCCAATGTCGTGGGTGACGAAGATGACGGACATGCCGAACTCGCGCTGCAACTCGCGCAGCAGCAGCAGGATTTGGATCTGCACGGTGGCATCGAGCGCCGTGGTCGGCTCGTCCGCGAGCAGGATCTTCGGCCGGCAGGCCAGCGCCAGCGCGATCATGGCGCGTTGGCGCATGCCGCCACTCATTTCGTGCGGATAGGCGTCGAGCCTTCGCTTGGCCGAGGGAATGCGCACGACCTCGAGCATATCGAGCGCCCGCGCGCGGCCCTCCGCGTGCGACTTGCCCTCGTGGCGCACCACGCTCTCGGCGATCTGTGCGCCGATGGTGTAGACCGGATCGAGCGCCAGCGCCGGCTCCTGGAAGATCATCGACACAGTCTGCCCGCGGAACGACGACAGCTCCTCGTCGTTCATGGCGAGCACGTCACGTCCCATGACATTGACTGCGCCCGAAATCTGCGTGCGCTTCTTCGGCAATAGCCGCATCAACGCCCGCAGAGTCACGCTCTTGCCCGAACCGGACTCGCCGAGCAGCCCCAGCACTTCGCCGTCGCCGAGCGAGAGGCTGAGATCGTTCACGGCATAGACCGCGCGCTCGCCGGTGAAGCGGATGTTGAGGCCTGAGATCTCGACGAGCTTTGTCATGACGGCAATTTGGGGATCCGGTCGTGATAATCGGTCGCGCGCTGGAACGCGGCGCCGATGGTGAGCAGGGTCGCTTCGTCGAAGGAGCGGCCGATCAGCTGCATGCCGATCGGCAGGCCGCTTTTGGTGAAGCCGGAGGGAACGGTGAGCGACGGCAGGCCGAGATAGTTGACCGGACGGGTGAACAGCGTCAGCCGCTGCAACAGCGCCGGCGCATTCGGTCCGCCACCGACGTCGCTTTCCGCGATCGTCGGCGCCGGCACGGGCGATGCCGGCGCGATCACCGCATCGACGCCGACTGTAGCCGCATTGTGCGCGGCAAGCGCCGGCCCGCGCCAGCGCATCGCCTCGAGATAGGTGATGGCGGGAACGGCAAGGCCGTTCTGAAGCCGCATCAGGACCTGCGGGCCGTAATCCTGCGGCCGCTCGATCATCCAACGCTTGTGGAAGGCGGCGGCTTCGGCCGCGAGCACGAGCTGGCTTGCCGCGGACAATTGCCGCTGGTCAGGCAGCTCGACGGTGACGATGTCGGCGCCCTCGCGCTTGAGCACCGCGATGGTCTCGTCCAGCACGCGCGCGACCTCGCCGTCGAGATCATCGACATAGAAGGAGGCGGGCACGCCGATCTTCAGGCCTTTCAGCGAGCCCCTGGTCGCGGCGACATAATCCGACAGCGGCTCGTGGCTCGCGGTCGAGTCCTCGGGATCGGGGCCGGCCATCACCGCCAACAGTAGCGCGCAATCCTCGGCCGTGCGGGCGAGCGGGCCGACAGTGTCGAGCGATTGCGACAACGGCATCGCACCGGCGCGGCTGACGCGGCTCCAGGTGGTCTTCAGCCCGGTGACGCCGCAGAAATGCGCGGGCATGCGGATCGAGCCGCCGGTATCAGAGCCCAGCGCTGCATAGGTCAAGCGCGCCGCGACCGCCGAGCCGGAGCCGGACGACGAGCCGCCGGTGATATGCGCGACATTCCAGGGATTGCGTACCGGACCATAGTGATGGTTGTGCCCGGTCGGGCCGTAGGCGAATTCAGCCAGATGCAGCGTGCCGAGCCGGACCTGGCCGGCATCCTTCAGCCGCTGCAAGGCGGTCGAGGTCGTGGCCGCCACGAAATCGCGGCGGATCAGCGAGCCGCAAGTCGCGACATGCCCCGAATCGTAATACATGTCCTTGTGCGCGAGCGGCACGCCGTGCAGCGGGCCGCGGACGATTCCCTTGGTAAGCCAGGCGTCGGCGGCCACGGCCGCCTTCAGCGCGGCTTCCGATTCGATCGACATGAAGGCGTTGAGATGCGGCTGCCACTGCGCGATGCGGTGCAGCAGCGCGCGCGTCACCTCCTGCGAGGAGACCTGCTTCATCGCGATCGCACGCGCGACCTCGGTGAGCGTCATCAAGGCGGGCTCGGTGCTCATTTTGACACCTTCGCGGTCTGTGCGAGCACGTAGGAAGCCGGTTCGAGGTCGAAGGGCAGCGTTCCGGCGATGGCCGCGAAGCCTTCGAACGCAGGTCCGATGGAATTGGAAATGCGCGTTGCGATCTCGTCGTCCACGGGAATGCCAGCGAGCTGTGCGATCGGCTTGATCTCTTTCGGTGTCGGTCTCGTCATGCGGTCTTCTCCCTGGGCGCGCGGCTATGGCCTGAACCCGGAATCGCCATGTAGCAGGCAGCCTCGTGGCCCATTGTATCGAGCGCGGTGAGTTTTGGTGTCGCATTTGCGCAGAGCGGCTCCGCAAACGGGCAACGGGTGTGAAAGCGGCAGCCCGGCGGCGGATCGATCGGATTGGGCGGATCGCCCGTGATCGGCGGCGTCTCGGTACGACGGTCCGGATCGGACGACGGCATCGCGGCCAGGAGTGCGCGCGTGTAGGGATGCGCAGGCCTGTCCCAGACCTGATCGACCGGGCCGAGCTCGACGACCTCGCCGAGATACATCACCAGCACGCGATCGCTGATGTAGCGGACCACGTTGAGGTCGTGGCTGATGAAGAGATAGGTCAGGCCGAACTCGCGCTTGAGATCGGCCAGCAGATTGAGCACCTGCGCCTCGACGGATTTGTCGAGCGCCGACACCGCTTCGTCGAGGATCACCAGCCGCGGCGACAGCGCCAGCGCCCGCGCGATGTTGACGCGCTGGCGCTGGCCGCCGGAAATCTCGTGCGGATAGCGGTTGGCGAAATTCGCCGGGACCAGGCCGACCTTGCCGAGCAGCTCGCGCGCCAGGATGCGCGCCGCGCCATCGGCCATGCCGTGAACCTTCGGGCCGAACGCGATGGATTCCTCGATGGTGAGGCGCGGATTAAGCGAGGCGTAGGAATCCTGGAACACCATCTGCATGCCGCGGCGCAGTTCGCGCAAGCTCAGCGACGGACCGACGGCCATGCCGTCATAGATGATGTCGCCAGTATCGCGCGGCATCAGATGCATCAAAAGCCGCGCGGTGGTCGACTTCCCGCAGCCGGACTCGCCGACGATGCCGACGGTCTCGCCCTTGGCGACCGAGAAGGAGACATTGTCGACTGCGCGCACGGTGCGCTTGGCGGCGAACAGCCCCCGCGCACCGGAAAATGCTTGGTCAGGCCATTGACCTTGAGCAGCGGCTGCGCGAGACCGCCGCGATCCTCGACGGGCTTCAGCATGGCGATCGGCTCAATCGTTGTCATCGCGGCGGTCTCCCACCTCTCCCCAACGGGGAGAGGTCGCGCCGAAGGCGCGGGTGAGGGGGCGCGGCAAACTCGAAGCAGTCTAACCCCTCACCCGGATTGCATCTAGCGATGCAATCCGACCTCTCCCTTCGGGAGAGGTGTGGCACCGAGGCCCTGGCTGTCTGCATCGCTCTCATCATTCTCTAATTCCTGATGTCCATGGCGCTGCGCAGACCGTCCGAGAGCAGATTGAAGCAGATCGAGACTGCGAAAATCATCGCGCCGGGGAGCGCTGCGACCCAGGGATTGACGTAGATGGCGGTCCGCAGCGTGTTGAGCATCAAGCCCCATTCCGGCTCCGGCGGCTTGGTGCCGAGGCCGAGGAAGGAGAGACCGGCCGCCAGAATCATCGAGACCGAAATGAGACTGGTGGCATAGACGAAGATCGAGCCCAGCACGTTGCCGAGGATATGCACGCGCATGATGGTGAAGGGGCCGGCGCCGGAGGCGCGCGCGGCCTCGACGAAATCCATGTTGCGCACGCCGGTGGTGACGCTTTCGGCGACGCGGGTGATCTGCGGCACGAACACGACGGTCAGCGATACGATGGAATTGAGGATGCCGGCGCCGAGCGCGCCGGAGATCGCGATCGCCAGCAGCACGGATGGAAAAGCGTAGAACACGTCGATCGTGCGCATGATCGCGGTGTTGAGCTTGCCGCCGACATAGCCGGCGACGAGGCCGAGCGAGGTGCCGATGCCGAAGGCGAGGATCACGGGCAGGATGCCGATGACCAGCGACAGCCGCCCGCCATAGATCAGCCGGGCCAGCATGTCGCGGCCGAGTTCGTCGGTGCCGAGCGGATAGCCTGATGTGCCGATGTGGCGGAGGCGGCGGATCATCGAGCCCTTGTAGGGATCCTCCAGTCCTAGCCACGGCGCGAGGATCGCGGACAGAAAGATCAACAGCAGCACAAGCGCGCAAGCCATGCTGACCTTGTCGCGGGCGATACGGCGGCCGACAGTCGCCCAATAGCCGCGCGCCCTGGTCGCAGGCGCTGCCTGCAGCGCGGCGTCGGCGGTCACTTGAAGTGGGAGCTCGCTCATCACCGCAACTTCCAACGTCGTCCCGGCGAAGGCCGGGACCCATAACCACGAAAGGTAGTTTGGCGAAGACTCGTGGTTGCCGTCTCGTCCCACAGCCGCTTACTGGGGTTATGGGTCCCGGCCTTCGCCGGGACGACCCTGAATGTGTGCCACCTCATCCCGCTAGCCCCGCTTGATGCGCGGGTCGATCGCGGCTTGGGCGATGTCGACCAGCAGATTGAGGAAGACGAAGAACAGCGCCAGCACCAGGATCGTACCCTGTAACAGCGGCAGATCGCGCTGGAAGATCGCCGAATTGAGCAGGAAGCCCGAGCCCGGCCAAGAGAACACGGTCTCGATCAGGATCGAGCCGCCAAGCATGTAACCCAGTTGCAGCCCCATCACCGCCAGCGCGGTCGGCGCGGCGTTCTTGATGACGTGGCGGAACACGCCGGTTTCGTGCAGGCCTTTTGCCCGCAACGCCTCGACGAAATCCTGCGAGAGGATGTCGCCGGTCAGTGCGCGCACGGTGCGGGTCACGATGCCCATCGGGATCACCGACGTCGTGATCGCCGGCAGCACCAGATATCTCAAATGCGCCCAGTCCCAGGCCCAGGAGCTGGAGCCGTTCGGCCCGGCGCCCACAGCGGGCAGCCAGTTCAGCTCGACCGAGAAGATGATGACGAGCACCATGCCGAGCCAGTAATGCGGCACCGAGACGCCGGCGATGGCAAATGATGTGGCGAGCTTGTCGATCCAGGTCTCACGGAAATAGCCGGCGACCAGGCCGAGCAGGATGCCCATCGTGAAGCCGATGATCCCGGCGGCAATCGCCAGCGTGACGGTGTTGCCGACCGCGCGCATGACTTCGGCGAGCACCGGGCGGCCAGTGGCGATGGAATTGCCGAGATCGCCGTGAAGGGCGCGGAGCAGCCACAGACCGAACTGCACCGGCAGTGGACGGTCGAAACCGTAAGCGGTGCGCAGCTGGGCGGCGAGCTCCTGCGAGGCATCGGCCGGCAGCACCGCGACCAGTGGATCGCCCGGCGTGATATGCACGAGCAGAAAGCACACCAGCGCGACGCTGATGACGATCGGAACGACGTAGACGATTCGTCTGGCGATATAGGCGAGCACGTTGTTTCTTTTCTTCCCTTCTCCCCCTGTGGGAGAAGGTGGCGCAAAGCGCCGGATGAGGGGTTCTGTCCGCGAGTACAGACATTTCAAATCAGAGAGAGGAGTTCGCGGAGAGAACCCCTCACCCGGCTTCGCTTCGCGAAGCCACCCTCTCCCACAAGGGGGAGAGGGTGCAGTGTGCGTGTGGCGCGAACTACTGCATCGACACCAGCGAGAAGTCGATGAACCAGCTCTTCGGCTGCACCACGCCCGTGACCTTCGGGCTCATGGCGCGCGGGCCGACGTCGTGGGCGACGTAGAGGAAGGCGGCATCGTCGACGGAGGCTGCGTGCAGCTCGGCGAGCGCGGCGTCGCGCGCGGCAGGATCGAAAGTCTGCCGCGCCTTCTTCACGAGCTCGTCGAACTTGGGATTGTTGATGAACCCCCAATTGTTCGAGACCGGCGGCGCCATGCCCGATTGCAGGAAGCGCACCAGCGCGAAGAACGGGTCCATCGCCGCATAGGTGACATTGGTCGCGTTCGCGCCGTTGGCCGACGGGTCCTTGGCGCCGCGGCGCCAGTTGGTGAACAGCGTATTCCACTCGATGACGTCGAGCTGCACGTCGAAATAGCATTCGGCCAGCGCCTGCTGGAGATATTCGTTCATCGCCAGCGGCTGCATCTGCCCCGACCCGGACGCGGAGGTCTGGGTCTTGACCGTCAGCTTCTTGTTGGGACCGAAGCCGGCCTCCTGCATCAGCTTCTGCGCGGCCGCCTTGTCATACTTGATCTCGAAAGTCGGTTTTCCCCGCCAGGGATGGCCTGGCTCGAAGGTGCCGGTCGCAGGCACCATCAGCCCCGCGAGCAATCCGTCCTTGAGGCCTTCGCGATCGATGCAGAGGTTTGCCGCCTTGCGCACGCGGATGTCGTTCCAGGGCGAGCCTTCAATACGCGAGAACTGCCAGGGCCAGACCATGCGGTTGCTCGTTGGCGTAGAGCTTGAAGCCGCGCTGCTTGAGTTCGGGCAACGCATCCGGCGCCGGCGCCTCGACCCAATCGACCTGTCCGGACAGCAGCGCCGCGGTGCGCGCGTTGGCCTCCGGCATCGGCAGCAGCACCATCTTGTCGACCTTGGGCACACGCGCCTTGTCCCAGTAATTCGCGTTCTTGACCAGTTCGAGCCGCTCGCGCGGCGTGAAGGCCGCCATCTTCCAGGGGCCGGTGCCCGCGGCGTCCTTGGCGAAGGCGGTCCAGGCGGCCTGCGACTTTGCCTTGGCGTCGGCGCCTTCGGCCTTGTCGTAGAAATGCTGCCACTTCGCCGGGCTCGCCATGAAGAGGTTGGTGAGGTTGATGGGCAGGAAGCTGTCGGGCTCCTTGGTGGTGAGCTCGACGGTCATGTCGTCGAGCTTCCTGGCAGAAAGGAGCGTCGGCATGCGCGACGCCGTAACGCCGACCTGGCTCGGATCGAACTGCGGGGCGTCCTGCTTCAACACCTTCTCGACATTCCACACCACCGCATCGGCATTGAACGGCGAGCCATCATGGAAGGTCACGCCGGGGCGCAGCTTGAAGGTCCATTTGGTCTTGTCGGCATCGTCGACCTTCCACTCGGTCGCAAGCCCGGGGATCACCACGCTGGCCTTGTCCGCGGAAGACAGGTCCCAGCCGGTGAGCGCGTCATACATGGTCAGGCCGGTGAAGCGGTTGCCTTCAAAGCCCTGATCGGGCTGGCCCAGCGTGCGCGGAATATCGGCAGCGGTCATGCCGATGCGCAGCACGGTTTCGGCAGAGGCGGCGCGCGGCCATGCGGCGGCCGTCGTCAGCGCCAGCGCCGCAATCAGCGCCGCGCGAGTTGTCTTGATGAGCATGGCCTTGGTCCTTTTCCGGCTTTCGATGATTAATTTTGATGCAAACGTATGCAATGGCTATGCCAGTGGGGAAACTTATTCTGCAAATTGCCCCTGCGACGACAAGTCCTTGTGATCAAGCCTCCGCAAAAGTGCCTTACTGCCTATTCTGGCATCAAGCTTGCAAGTTTGGCCCCGAATTTGTCTTGAGTTTTTCCTTGGAGCTTTGGGCCATGCGTCATCGATTATCGACCTGTCTCGCCGTGCTCGCGCTGGCGTTGTCCGCAATCTCCGCGCACGCCGAAACCGTGGTGCGCTACGGCATCTCGATGGCGGACATTCCGCTGACCACCGGCCAGCCCGATCGCGGCGCCGGCGCCTATCAGTTCACAGCCTATACCATCTACGATCCGCTGGTCGCCTGGGAGATGGACGTCGCCGACCGCCCCGGCAAGCTGGTGCCCGGCCTCGCCACGGAATGGAAAGTCGACGACACCGACAAGACCAAATGGCGCTTCACGCTTCGCAAGGGGGTGAAGTTTCACGACGGCAGCGAGTTCAACGCCGATGCGGTGATCTGGAATCTCGACAAGGTGCTCAACGACAAGGCGCCGCAATTCGACAAGCGCCAGAGCGCGCAGGTGAAGACGCGGCTGCCGTCGGTCGCGAGCTACGCCAAGATCAACGAGTCCACGATCGAGATCACGACCAAGAAGGTCGATTCCTTCTTCCCCTATCAGATGCTGTGGTTCCTGGTGTCGAGCCCCGCGCAGTATGAAAAGCTCGGCAAGGATTGGGACAAGTTCGCAAGCCAGCCCTCGGGCACCGGCCCGTTCAAGCTCACCAAGCTGGTGCCGCGCGAGCTTGCCGAGCTCAGCAAGAATCCGGACTACTGGAACGCCAAGCGCATTCCAAAGGTCGACAAGATCGTGCTGGTGCCGATGCCGGAAGCGCTGACGCGCACTAACGCGCTGCTCGCGGGGCAAGTCGACCTGATCGAGACGCCGGCGCCGGATGCGGTGCCGCAGTTGAAGGCCGCAGGCATCAAGCTCGTCGACAACGTCACGCCGCATGTCTGGAATTATCATTTGAGCGTGCTGCCAGGCTCGCCCTGGACCGACATCCGCCTGCGCAAGGCGCTCAACCTTGCGATCGATCGCGAGGCGGTGGTGGGCCTGATGAACGGGCTTGCCAAGCCCGCCAAGGGCCAGGTCGACCCGTCGAGCCCCTGGTTCGGCAAGCCGAGCTTCGAGCTGAAATATGATCCGGCTGCTGCGAAGAAGCTGGTCGAGGAAGCCGGCTACTCTAGGGACAAGCCGCTGAAGGCGACCTTCATCATCGCGCAGGGCGGCACCGGCCAGATGCTGTCGCTGCCGATGAACGAGTTCCTGCAACAGAGCTTCAAGGAGATCGGCATCGACATCGAGTTCAAGGTGGTCGAGCTCGAGACGCTCTATACGCACTGGCGCAAGGGCGCGGCCGACGAGATCAACGCCGGCATCACCGCCAACAACATCGCCTACGTGACATCAGATCCGCTCTACGCCATCGTCCGCTTCTTCGCCTCCGACCAGATCGCGCCGGTCGGCGTCAACTGGGGCGGCTACAAGAACCCGAAGGTCGACGCGCTGATCAACGAAGCCAAGCAGACCTTCGATGCCGCCAAACAGGACGATTTGATCGCACAGGCGCATGCCTTGATCGTCGACGATGCCGTGCTGGTCTGGGTCGTCCACGACACCAACCCGCACGCGCTGTCGCCGAAGATCAAGCAGTTCGTGCAGGCGCAGCACTGGTTCCAGGATCTGACGACGATCGGGGTGGAGTGAGGCGGGAGACTCGGCCGCGTCAAACACCACTGTCGTCCCGGCGAAGGCCGGGACCCATAACCACAAAATTGGATTTGGCGACGAAAGCCAATTCCGATCTCGTGCAACTACTTCTGCTGCGGAGTATGGGTCCCGGCCTGCGCCGGGACGACAGTTGGTGTGACGCTTGAGCAGACATCGTAGGCTGGGCAAAGCGACTTGTCCGCCGTAGCTCGCAGAGCGAAGGCGGAAGCGTGCCCACCATTTTGACTCGGTATGAAGCGATAGGGTGGGCACGGCGCAAGAGCGCCTTTGCCCCACCGTGCGAGAGCTCGCAATGACGGGCGTGTCGGCGGCAACCGGGACCACACACCCACGCCTACTTCGTCAGCAGTGCATACGCCCCGGTCCATCCTTCCGGCGGCGGATCAACCTGGAAATCCTTGATGCGCGCTTCATAGAGCCCGAACAGCTTTTCCAGCGTGCCGGCGTCCTCGCTGTTTCGGCCGCGCTCGATGGCGTCGAGGGCGCCCTGCCAGTTGCGGCTGCGGTAGCAGCCGAGCATTTCGATGGTGATGTTGCGCAGGCGCTGGAAGGCGGCCGAATGCATCACGTCCGCACGGCCGGCGATGGCGTAGATCACTTCCGGCTCGGTCTTGCCCTTGACCATGATGAAGTCGAGCTCGAGGATTGCGAACTTGTCCTTGGCGGCGAGCGCCGTCCTGGAGCCGACGATGATCGGGAAGCCGTATTCCTTGGTCTGGCCTTCGAGGCGCGAGGCCAGGTTGACGCTGTCGCCGAGCACTGAGTAATTCTTCTTCAGATCGGAGCCCATGTTGCCGACCACGCCGATGCCGGTGTTGAGGCCGATACCGACATTGAGCGGGATGTAGACGTGGCCGCCGTCGGCGGCCTCCTGCTCGCGCTCCTTGTTGACAGCGTCGATCTGGTCAAGCATCTGGATCGCGGCCTCGCAGGCGTTGAGCTCATGTTGGGCGTCGTCGAGCGGCGCGTTCCAGAACGCCATGATGGCGTCGCCCATATATTTGTCGATATAGCCTTTTTGTTCGATGATGACGTCGGTGAGCGGCGTCAGGAAGCGGTTCATCAGCGCGATCAGGCCCTGCGGATCGTGCTTGTAGCTCTCCGAGATCGTGGTGAAGCCGCGCACGTCGGAGAACATGATCGTCATCTCGCGCTCCTCGCCGCCGAGCACGAGCTTCTCCGGCGACTGCGCCAGCTGCTCGACCAGCACCGGCGACATGTATTGCGCGAACATGCCGCGGATCTGCACGCGCTGGCGTTGCTCACGCACGAAGCTCGCGAAGATCAGCGTCAGGTAGAGCGCGGTGGTCGACAACAACGGGTAAGTGAAGTCGATCAGGTAGCGGTATTTCCAGTAGAAGAACCAGGACGTGCCGACCAGGACCGCAGCGAACATCGCGCCGGCAATCACCAGCCGCACCGGTCCGAGATTCGGCGTGAAGATGATGACGAGGATGCCGATGATCATCGCGGCAAGCAGCTCGACGCCGAGCGCATAATTCGGCCGCGAGATCGCAGCGCCGCTCAGCACGCTTTCGAGGACCTGGGCGTGGATTTCCACTCCCGGCATGGCGCGCGCCACAGGCGTGGTCTTGATGTCGTTCAGGCCGACGGCGGAGGTGCCGATCAGCACCAGCTTTCCAGCGATCTTGCTCGGCGGCACGGTGTTGTCGAGCACGTCGGCTGCCGAGACATAGATCGAGGGATCGTGACGGGCATAGTGCACCCAGAGCTGGCCATTCTCGTCGGTTGGGATCTCGACACCTTTGAGGCGGACGCCGCGTATGCCGGTCTTGTC
Source organism: Bradyrhizobium sp. LLZ17 (assembly GCF_041200145.1). Classification (NCBI taxonomy): domain Bacteria; kingdom Pseudomonadati; phylum Pseudomonadota; class Alphaproteobacteria; order Hyphomicrobiales; family Nitrobacteraceae; genus Bradyrhizobium; species Bradyrhizobium zaerense. Next base: position 5,517,574 of record NZ_CP165734.1, on the reverse strand, counting down.
GGTGCGCACCAGCAGCGTCGGCGTCCCCGTGACGACCCGCAGGATCTCGAGGCTGAGCGAAGGCATGATGTTGCCCTGCGCGCGCATGATCATCGGCACGCGCCGGATCAGGCCGTCCCGTTCGGTCCTGATCGTGAACAGCCCGCGGCCCGCCGCCACCGTCTCGATCACAGGCACGTTGCGCAGCAGCCCGGGGAATTCGAACAGGAAGCGCTCGGCCTCCGCTTCGCCGACCGTCGCCACACCGGTGAAGGGGAAGCGTCTTGTCGATTTCCGACGTGATCGCCGGCTGTCCGGTCTCGCCCAGCACGACGCGGGAGCGCTTGATCGCCTCCGAAAGGATCTGGTCGTTGCTCGGCAAATCGCGCAGCTTGGTGCGTGTGGCGTCGTCCAGATAGCGCATCTGGTTCGCGACCAGATCCGGGTTGAGCCGATCGGGCTCCGAGAACACGACGTCGAAGCCGATCGCCACTGCACCGTTGCTGGTGAGGTTCTGGATCAGGTCCGCGATTCGCGTGCGCGGCCACGGCCACTGGCCGAGCCTGGCGAGGCTCTTGTCGTCGATGTCGACGATCGTGACCGGTCGCACCGCTGCCTTTTCGCGCGGATCTATCAACTGAAATATGTCGAAGTTGCGCAGCCGCAGCTCCTGCACCGGCGGCGGATCCCAGACGCGCAGGGCTGCAAACACGACCAGCAGCGCAAGGCACACCAGCCGCGCAAAGCCGAACTTTCGCGTGAACCACCGCCGCAGGATCTTGAGACGTTTCATGTCAGTCGAGCTTCCTGCCGCGCATCACGCCTTCGGGCCGATCATGGCGGGTCAGCGCGCCAATGGCTATTCCTCAGGCCAAGGATTACCGATTTTTTGCCGTGGTCAAGTTGAGCTTGAGGCGCCGGGAGGGCCGCCGCTCGCCAGCGCCCGCGCGGCATCAGGTGATGTGGAAGATGAAATCGCTGGTCTTGAGCGTGGCGGTCACATTCCTCAACAACAACTGCTCATGCTCGGTGACCGGTGCGCTGTCGGGTTGGCTGACCTGCTGGCACCACGTGACCAGCGTGTCGCCGGACTGCTGGGTGATGTGGAGATTGTCGATGGAGCTGACATCCGAGAACTGCCGCAGGTCGATTTTGTCGCCCGTTGCGAAATCGGTGATGGTGTGGGTGCCGTCATCCCCGCTCTTGCCCGGCGCAAACACGAATTGATCCTTGCCGCCGCCGCCGGTCAGCGTGTCGCCGGTCGTGGTCGCGAAAATGACGTCCTTGCCGCTGGTGCCTTGCAGGGTGATCCCCTGGGAGGTGTCGCCGGCCTCGTCGAAGATGAAGTTGACGGTGTCGTGGAGACCGGTGGTCGTATCTGTCACCGTGAGCGTGATCTGGTCGGTATCGGGTGGTGGTTCGCCGGGATTGTAGGTTATGCCGTGCTGCAAGGCCGTGTTGACGTCGTCGAGCGAGCCGGACGCCGGCGACAGATCGACGCTGCTGTCGGGCGCATGCGCGGTGACTGCGGTGACCGTAAAGGCATCGGTCGAAGCGCCGGCATCGGTGTCGACGACCGAGAGATGGGTGACGGTGTCGGTGTTGAACTCGCGGTCATGCGAAACCCGGAGATGGGTCGTGTCGATGACGGGCCCGCCGTCAGGCGCGATCACGCTGGTGCCGATCGTGGCCGCCGTGTCCGACACCGGAGCCGTCCCGTCGGTGCTCATCGCCGTGATGTCGGTCGCCGCCGTCAAGGCTGAATTCGTGATGCCGCCGGTATAGGTGTCGTCCAAGGCGTGCACGCCGAGCGGATCCGGTGTGCCCGTATAGCCGTCCGCCGGCACGAAACGGATCAGCGCGTCGGTGCCGAGCACCAGCGCCTGCGTGTCGCTGACCGATCCGATATCGACCCATTGATGGGCGCCGGCGACTTCGTATTGCCAGACGCCCTCGGTGGCCGCGGCAGCGTCCGAAGTGACCGCGATGGCCTTCAGGCTCGCACCATCGTCGGCGTCGTGGAACTTACCCGCGAAGAGATCGCCGACGGTGCTGGCGCCTGGATTGCTGTCGTTGCCGGCGACCGGGCCCAGCGTCGCGTTGTCGAGCGTCGGCGCATCGTTGCTGCCGGCGATGTTGATGGTGACGACGCCGTTGCCGGTGCCGGTCGGCGCATGGCCGTCGTCGGGCACGATGGTGTATTGCAGCGACAGGGTGTGGCCGGCGGCGAGGAAGTCGAACGCCTCGCTGCCTGAATTGAAGTCCCACGTGAAGTGGGAGTGGGTGGCGGTGCCGTTGAGGATGTCGCCGGACTGCACGGAGAGAAAATTCAACAGCGTCGCGCTCGAGGGTTCGCCGACATAGTCGGTCTGGAGCACGCCGTCGAGATAGATATCGAGATGGTCGACCGCGACCGTCACGTGGTCGGTGGCATCGGCATCCGACACAGTCAGCGTGCCCTGCTTGGCCAGCCCGGCATTGGTCTCGGACAGGTCCGCGCCGGAATGATCGTTGGTTTCCGCCGTGATCGCAGGCGCGTCGTTCTTGCCGTCGATCGTGACCGTGACCTCGGCTGTATCGGTCTTGCCCTGGTGGTCGTCGAGCGTGAGGGTGGAGACGACGTTGGCGGTCTGGCCTTCGCCGAGGAAATCCAGCGCGTTGTCGGCGATCGAATAGCTCCAGCCGACCGTGCCGTTGTTGGTACCGGTGGTCTGCAGCGCCAGCGCCTGCTCGATCACGGCGGTCTCGCCGGCCGTCAGGGTCAGATGCGTGGCGTGGTCGGCGTCGAGCCAGGTCACGGTCTGATCCGTAATCGCAACGGTCGCCGTCGGCCGCTCCGTCAGATCGATGTCGCTGAACGCGATCGTGCCGGTCGCGGCCGGTGCCGGATCGGCAGTTGGTGAACCGGTGGTGTTCTCGAGTTCGCTGAAGCCCGTGCTTTGCGCCGGGCTTCCGGCGAAGTGAGGCGCGTCGTCGATTGCATTGAGCGTGACCAGCGTGCCGCCGTGACCGTCGCTGCCGCCGGCAAAATGCGCGTTGCTGTAGTCCGCGCCGACGAGTTTCACCGTGATGGTGTGGCCGTAGGCATCGCTTACGACGAGGTTGCCGGTCGCGGCGTCGTAGGTCGCCGAGGTGCCGCCGTCATACTTGATCGTCGACAGATCGAGCTTGTCGGTCGCGGCGAAGCCCGCGACCGATCCGCCGAAGCTCGACGTGTCGATCTGGAGCTCGGCGCCATCGCCGGCGAAGGTGATGGTCTGCGACACCGTGGCATTGAGGTCGAGCGTCGCATCGGCGTCGACGGTGACCGAGCCCGAACCGGACAGCGAGCCGAACAACGTCAGCGCGCCGTCATGGACCTCGATGGCCCCGGTGTTGGCGATGGTGCCCGAGATCGACGCTGTGCCCCAGCTATCGATGTTCTGGTCATTTTCGATGCTCAGCCCGGCGCCGGAAATCGAGGCACCGTGCAGATCGATGGCGCCATGGTTGACGATCGATGACGCATTGCCGAAGACGCTGGTGCCGGCGACCGTCCAGGTGCCGTCCGCCTGGTTATTGAATGTGGCGGTAGCAACCGAGATGTTGCCGTTGATGTCGCCGGTGTTGTTGATGGTGAGGTGGCGGCCGCTTTCGGCGATTGCGTCGGTTGTCGCGGTTACGCTGCCGGCATCGTCCGGCCCGATCGTGCCGGAATTGTCGATTAGCGCGGTGCCGGTCGTGTTTCCCTGGACGAAGATCGCGTAATGGCCGCTCGCTCCCACGACCGAGCCGTGGTTGGTGATGTGCGTGTCGCCGATTGCGGCCGGACCATTCGTGTCGGCTGTGCCGTTCTGGGTGACGACGATACCAGCCGTTCCCGTGGCGGTAAGTTCGCCGTCATTGAGGATGGTGACGTTGCCCGCGCCGGTCGCCACCACGCCCAGGGCAACCGCCCCCGTGGCGGAGCCTTCATTGGTGACGCTGACATCGCCTCCGCCATGGTCGAAGGCGCCGATCGCGGTGCCCGCGGCCGTGATCGACGACGTCTCCCCGGTCGTGACCGTGACCTTGCCGACGCCCCAGGTGAAGGCCTCGATGCCGTAGCCGGCAGCCGCGGTGATCGTCGCATCGCTGGTGACGGTCACGTCGCCGTAGACCTTGTTGGAGAACTGTCCGTTTTGGTCGGGGTTGTAGCCGGCAACGATGCCGCCCGGGGTCGCGCCGCTCAGGTTCGGCGTCGAACCTGAGCGGATGGTGCCGTGGGCAGTGACCTGGACCGTGCTCTGCACGCCGCTCGCGATGACGGAGGCCTCGTTGACGGCGAGGATGCCCGAACTGCCGGACGTGATGGTGTCCCCACCCGAGAGCGAGACACTGATGTTGCCCTGGTCGAGGCTGAAGGCGTCGATGCCATAGCCCGCCGTCCCCGTCACCGATGCGCTGGCACCGAGCGAGACAGTGACATTTCCGGTACCGCCGCTCAGCGCCAGGGCTCTGACACCCATCTGGGCACCGAGCACGGTGGTGCCTGTGTCGTCGTTCACCGTGACATCACCATTGCCGTAGTTGTAGGCATCGATGCCGTGGCCGCCCGTGGCGCTGATGTCGCCATGGTTGTTGACGACGACAGTGCCGTTGACGTCGGTGTTGGCATTGCTTCCCGTCGTCGCGCCGGTGTAGCCGGCCTGAATGCCCGCTGGCGCACTGTTGCTTTGAGTGAGGCTGCTGCCGGAATGAACCGTGCCGTAGTTCTCGACCGTGATGGTGCTTCCGGCCGACTCATCGAGCGAAATCGCGCGATTGACCGCAACAACGCCCGAGCTGCCTGACGTAATCACACTGCCGGCCTCGGTTTTCACGCTCTCGTGCCCGGCGCCATAGCTGCGCGCCCGGATGCCATAGATTGCGCTTCCCGTGACGTTGCCGCCGGCGTCGATATCGATGTCGCCGTCGCCGTGCGTGGTCGCGTCGATACCATAGGCGCCGCCCGCTGCTCCGCCGAGCTGGGTGATCGAGATGTCGCCGGCATTGGCGACATTCAAGTTCTCGACGAAGACGCCGACCGAATTCGCGCCGGTCCCGGTCGCCTTGCCGGTGACATTTTCGATCGTGATATCGCCTGCCCCAGTCGCACTGTCACGCAGCGTGATGCCGTTGCCGGCGAGGCCGGTGATGTCCTTTGTCGCCGTCAGCGAGATATCGCCAACGCCGTTCTGGGTAACGAGGACGCCATTGGCCGCACCGGTCAGCGCGCCGGTTGGCGTGAGAACGATATCGGCGGCCTTGGCGAGCGTGCCGCCGCTCGCCGTGAAATCGAGCGCGTCGCCGTTCGACGTCGTGATGTCGGCCGCGCCGGTCACGGTGAAGGTGCCGCCGACCGACGACTGGCCGGTGATGGTGCCGGTAAAGCTCTGGCCGGCCACCTTGTCGAGTTGAAGCGTGTCGGTGCCGCCCGCGAAGCTCACAGTCTGCGCTGTGGCTCCTGCGAGCTCCAGCGTCGCATTGTCGTCGACGATCAACGAGCCGGCGCCGGTGAGACCACCGGCGAGGTTCAGCGTGCCGGCCTGCACCTCGATGGTGCCGGTGTTGGCGACGGCGGCCGTAATCGCGTTCGAGCCGGACACCCCATAAAGATGACCGGAATTGCCAAGGCTGCCGCCATTGATCGAAACGTCCGTCAGGTACAGCTTCGAGGTGCCGTCGATCGTGACCGTGCCGCCGCCGTTGGTGACGGTCAGCGATGCGAGCTTCACGATGCCGCCGCCGATCGCCTTGATATCCGCAGTATTGACGATGAGTTCGCCGGAAATGTCGAGCTCGCCGCCATTCGCCTGGATCAGCTTGTGATTGGTGACGGTGTGGAGCACGGCGGGATCGATCGTCAGCGTGCCGCTGGTGACCGTGATCGTGCCGGTGTTGGTGACGTCGGCTTCGGTGATGGCGCTCGCGGCGGTCGATTCCAAGGTCCCGGCGATGGTCACGGTGCCGCCGTCGATGGTCGCGCCGGCGAGATCGAGCGTCGACGTGCTATCGACCGAGACGACGGCGCCGCTCGCGTTCGTCACCTTGTTCGCGATCAGCTTGAGCGTGCCGCCGTTGATCGCAGCGAGCGTGTCGTTGTTGGCGACGTTCTCGCCATTGATGTCGAGCTCGCCGAGATTGGCCCGAATCGTCCCGTCATTGGTGATGGCGGCCGAAGTCGTGGCGACAAGGGCCAGCACGCCGCCGACCGCCTCGATCAGATGGCTGTTGACGATGGCGGTGTTCGTGATCGTACTGGTGCCGGATGAGCTGAGCGTACCTGAGACGTTGAGCTTGCCGCCGGCGAGACTTGCCCCGCTGAACGACAGGGTGTTGCTGGCGTCGATCTTGACGGCACCCGTGCCATTGGCGGTGATCGCAGTGTCCGAAACCGTCGCTGTGTCCAGCGTCAGCGTCTTCCCGCTCTCCACTATGACGAAGCTGGTGCTCAGCGTCGCGCCGCCGTCGATCGTGCTGTCGCCGGTCATGTCAATCGTGCCGGTGCCGTTGACGGCGCCGCCTGAAATCTCGGTGCCCGACAGCGTCAGTGTCTGGCTGCCGTCGACCTTTACCGTGCCGCCGTTGGTCACGACGTCATTAAGCAGCGTCGCAGCGCCGGCGATCTCCAGCGTGCCGTTGTTGGTGATCGGACCCCTGACAGCAGTTGAGGTCCCCTGGATCGTGGCACCGCCTTCGAGCGTCACCGTGCCAGCGAGTGCAATGCTGCCCTTATCGGTGACGGTCGAGCCCGACACCGTCATATCGTCGAGCGTCAGCGTCTTGCCGCTCTCGACCGTGACGAAGCTCGTGCTCAGCGTCGCGCTGGCGTCGATCGTGCTGGCCCCGGTGACATCGATGGTGCCGCTGCCGTTGATGCTGCCGCCCGAAATCTCCGTGCCTGACAGCGTCAAGGCCTGGCTGCCGTCGACCGTTGTCGTGCCGCCATTGGTCACAACGTCGTTGAGCAGCGTCGCAGCGCCTGCGATCTCCAGCGTGCCGTTGTTGGTGATCGGGCCGCCCTGGATCCTGGCGCCACCTTGAAGCTTGACGAGGTTGTCGAGCTCAATGCTGGAATTGTCGGTGATGATCGAGCCCGACACCGTGACACCATCCAGCGTCAGCTTGGCATCGGCAGTGACCGTGCTCGTGCTCAGTGTCGCGCCGCCATCGATCTTGCTGGCGCCGGTGACATCGATCGTGCCGCTGCCGTTGATGCTGCCGCCCGAAATCTCCGTGCCTGACAGCGTCAGGGTCTGGCTGCCGTCGACCTTGACCGTGCCGCCGTTGGTCACGACGTCGTTGAGCAGCGTCGCTGCACCGGCGATCTCCAGCGTGCCGTTGTTGGTGACCGGACCGCCCTGGATCTTGGCGCCGCCCTTCAGGGCAACGGTGTCGTCGAGCTCGACACTGCCCTTGTCGGTGATCGTGGTGCCATCGACCGTGATCGCGTCGAGCATCAGGGTCTTGAGGCTCTCGACGGTGACAAAGCTGGTGCTCAGCGTTGCCCCCGCGTCAATCGCGCTAGCTCCGGTGACGTCGATCGTACCGGCGCCGGTTATCGAACCGCCGCGAATCTCGGTGCCCGACAGCGTCAGCGTCTGGCCGGCATCAACCGCCACCGTGCCATGATTGGTGACGACGTCGTCGAGCAGCGTCGCGGGGCCCTCGACCTCCAGCGTGCCGTTATTGACGATCGGGCCACTTCCGCCGACGGAGGGGCCTTCGGAGAATTGGACGGGGCCGATGGCAAAGTCGTTCGGCCCGCTAGTGACGCCACCGCTTATCTCGGTGCCCGACACCGTCAGGGTCTGGCCGGAATCGACGCTGACCGTGCCGTTGTTGGTCACAACGTCGTTGAGCAGCGTGGCAGGACCGGCAATCTCCAGGGTGCCTTCGTTGGTGATCGGACCCTGGGCGTCGATCGATGCACCCTGGATCGTGGCGCCGCCCGTCAGCATGACCGTGCCGTCAAGCACCACTCCGCCGTTGTCGGCAATGGTCGCACCCGACACCGTCACATCGTCGAGCGTCAGCGTCACATCGCTTTCGACCGTGACCGCAGCATTGTTGAGCGTCGCGCCGCCATCGATCGTGCTGTCGCCGGTGACGTCGATCGTGCCCGCCCCGCTAATGACGCCGCCGCTTATCTCGGTGCTCGACACCGTCAGGGTCTGGCCGGAATCGACGCTGACCGTGCCGTTGTTGATCACAACGTCGTCGAGGAGCGTGGCAGGACCGGCAATCTCCAGCGTGCCTTCGTTGGTGATCGGACCCTGGGCGTCGATCGATGCACCCTGGATCGTGGCGCCGCCCTTCAGCATCACCGTGCCGTCAAGCACCAGTCCGCCGTGGTCGGTGATGGTCGCATCCGACACCGTCACATCGTCGAGCGTCAGCGTCACATCGCTTTCGACCGTGACTGCACCCTTGTCGAGCGTCGCGCCGCCATCGATCGTGCTGTTGCCGGTGACGTCGATGCTGCCGCCGAGCGTGCTGCTGAAATTATTGATGACGCCGCCGCTGATCTCGACGTGATCCAGCACCAGCTGGCCATGATCGTCGACGGTCATCACGCCCGACGAATTGTCGACCGTGGTCCCGTGGGCCAGCGTCAGCGTCGCGCCGGCATGGACTTCGATCGTCGAATTGTTGGTGACAGTCTCCGTGTCGAAAGCGACAGTCCCCGTAACGTTGACCTTGCCGGAATTGTGCAGCGCGCCGTTCTCGACCAGGCTGATGCCGTCGAGCTCCAGCGTGCCCAGAATGTTTACGGTGCCGCCGTCGATCGTCGCGGCATCGACGATCAGCGTCGTGCCGGCGTCGGCCTTCAGCGTGCCACCGGCATTGTGGATCCCGGCCAGCGTCTTCAGCGTGCCGCCGGACAGCTCGATCGTGCCGGAATTGGTGATCGTTATGGCTTTGGCGAAATCGCCACCGCCCGCGAGCGTGAGATAGCCGCCATTGCTGAACACGGCCGTGTCGAGGATCTCGGCCTTGCCGCCGACCGACATCGTACCGATCGCGGTGTTGTTGAAGATCGAGTCCGCGCTCATGTTGAGCGCGCCGGCGATCGTCAGCGAGCTCTTGTTGATCACTTCCGGCGGCGGCCCGCCGAAATCGTTCATCGTGATCGACTTGGCGTAGGCCGCGGCGTCGATTGTGACGGGATAAGAGGGCGTCAGTCCGTGCAACTGATCGGTGATGACAATGACGTCGTCACTGATCGTCGGGACGGTGCCGGTTTCCCAGTTCGCGCCGTCCTTCCAGAAGCCGCCGGCCGGCGTGTTCGTCGCGATCCACACAACGGCAGGAGCGTCGGTGCCGGTGATCGTGACCGTAATGGTCTGGTCCGAGGTCGCACCTTGCGGATCCTTGACCGTCACGGTGTAGGTCAGGGTCAGCACTTGGCCCGCGGGGATGAAGTCGGCGAGATAGACCGGGATGTCCTTCAGCGACCAGTGGATTGATCCCGTGCCCGTCCCGGTGCTGTCGTCGGCGGATGCGATCGAGACCAGCAAGGAATTCGAGAGGAAGTCGGAGATGCTCTGGGGGACGGTGGCGCCGGGCAAGACCGCGCTGAACTTTGACACCGACACCGTGTGGGTGTCGGTGAGATCGACATCGGTGAAGGTCAGCGTGCCCGAGGTGGGAACGTGGGTCGTGAGCGGCCCGCCCGGCACGCTGGTGCCACCGGCGAAAGTGATGGTTTGAACGCCGGTGGTGATCACCGGCTTGTCGTTGGTGCCGGTGATGGTGATGGTGATCGGGATGGTCGTGATTTCGGGATTGACCGCGAAATTGTTGTTGATGCTGACGAGGTAGGTCACCGTCAGCGTTTCGCCCGCCCCGAGAAAGTCGAACGCGTGATCGGGGATCGTGAAGGTCGCGAGCGCCGATCCGTTGTTGTTGTTGCCGGCATCAGGGACGACATTGATCTTGATCTGCGTCGCCGCGATATCCAGCTTCTGGAGAGTAGTGAGCGAGCCGGTGACGTCGTGATGGCCCGCGTCCATGTAGACGTAGTTCGGCGCGCCAGCGAGGTCCACCGAGACCGTCGGCAGGTCGCCCAGATTTTGATCGACGAAGTTGACCCGGAAGGTGAACGTGTCGGGACCCACGGTGTCGCCGGTCGTGTCCGCGCGGTCGCCGGTCGCGTTCGGGTGCTCGGTGACGTTGAACGCAGTCTTCAAATTGCCGTTGGCGTCAAGGACGCGCGAATCGGGCGACCCGGGAATACGCGTGCTGGATTGCGTCTCGAGGCCCTGCCCTTGCGTCGCCGGGGGATTGAGGTTGGTGAAAACTGCGGTCGCAGTCGTGGAGCCGGCCTGCGCCTTGATCAGAAATCCGTCAGCGGTCTGGGTGATCGTGTCGGTGGAGTTGTTGGTCAGCTTGGTGTTGGTGCCGTTGTCCGTGAACTTCAGCGTGAACACGTCCGTGATCAGCTTCTGAACGTCGGGGGACATCAGCGCATTGCTGATCGAGACGTTGCCGCCGCTGATCTGGATCATCTGGCCGGCCTGGTTGACCGTCGCGATCGGCAGCAGCGTGACCTTGTCGAACAGGATGTAGGAGCCGGTGGTGCCGTTGGGCTCGACCAGCACCTGGAAGCTCGCCTGCGGCTGCGGATCGCCGCCGCCGGAGGGAACGACGAAATTGATCTGGGTCAGCACGGCTGTACCGCGGATGCCCATGGTCGCAACCGGCGTGTCGACCTTCATGTCGCCGTGCTTGGCGGTCTCGCCGGCGACGAAGGTGATGGTGCCCGCGACCAGGCTGAGCAGCGAGGAATTGTTCGACCCGTTGGGGTCGTACACCATCTCGTTCAGCACCATCCGCGCATTGGAGGACAGGCCGAACACGGTGCCGTCGATGAAGGTGATGCCCAGCGTCGAGTCGCCGCCGGTCGAGACCACGTCGCCCTTTTCGACATTGTCGCCGTTGTTCAAAATGATCGAGACGCCGTTGCGGACGGCGGTCGCGCTGCCGGAAAGCTTGGTGACGTGACCGATGACCGCGGCCGCCGCCGCGCCGGGCGCGGCCTGCGCATATTCAACGTGGCCCGTGAGCGCGTTGACGATGTCGCCGGTGAGGTGGGCGCCATCGGGCGAGGCGATCGCCGCGCGCTTGTCGCCCCTGAAATAGTCCTCGACGACGAACTCATGGCCGTCATGGGACAGCACGAGGTCGACACCTGCGCGCTTGAACTCGCCGTTGAAGATCAGGTTGGCGTCGGGAACGACAAAAGCGCCCTCGGGCACATGGCCATGCCCCTTGGCGATAAAGGGCTTGGCGGTGAACAGAATCGACATGGTCATGGGCGGGGGAGTGAGAACCCTGGCCATCCAAAAAGAGCGCGGCGTCAAACTTGCCAGCGTAATTCAACCGGTCACCGTAAAAGGGTTAATATTTAAATAAGTATCGACCGCCTAAGCTTGCATATCATTACCAAGTCCTTAGCGAAACCATCCATCGCTTGTGTGATTTCGCGTCACAAGGCCGTCGCCGGGCGTGCCGATCGCCTCGCCTGCGCAGAAGCTGAAGTAATTGCTGGCGTTGCTCTGAGTAATTCCTGGTCTATCTGGCCGCACTGCCCGTCATCCCATGTATTCCATCCTAGAAATCGGACAGAAGATACTTGCGTCGTCTCTGCTTCGTGGTGCCCCGCAGCATCCTGCGGCAAATACGGAACTAAATCTGTGACCCAACTAACAGAACCCGTGAAATAGCGGGTCATTAGCCATAAGCCGCAGAACCGGCCCTCCTGCAACTTCTACCTGCAATTGGCTCTATTTCGCGGCGGACGAGGCACTCCTAGCCTTCGAATCGTAAAATTTTACCCAAACTGGCCAGTCCAGCTTCAGCCTGCTTCGCGGTTTTGGGACCTCTGCCGGGCGCCTTAAGCAGAACAAAACGGCCCGCCTCGCATGATCTGCCCGAAAGCAACATAGCCGGCACGTCGAGGTCGAGGGGGACCTGGCGAAGCCGGAAGGGGATGTCAGATGGAAACCGCTGCTCATACGCGCGCCTGGCGTGCGATCCTTGTCTTGTGCGGATTGATCCTGTTCGGATCGGTCGCCGATCTTCGTGCCGGCACCCTGCTGTCGCCGGGACCGGGCGTTCTCGTGCGCAAATCCGCTGAGCCGTTCGGCGTGTTCGCCTTTGCCATTTCGACCGGCGGCCTGCCGCAGAAATGGTTCGCGCTGAAAGACCAGCTCGACGACGACATGGTGCAGCTCGCGCTGTGCGACGGCGACCGCGACAATTGTGCCTCGCCCGCGGCGCTCAAGCTGCTCGCCATTGTCGACCAGGCCCGCACTCGCGACGGCCGCGCACGGCTGGGCGAGACCAACCGCGCCATCAATCTCGCCATCCGCGCCGTCAATGACGGTGCCGACGACATCTGGAGCTCGCCGCTTGCGACCTTCCAGCGCGGCGCCGGCGACTGCGAGGATTACGCCATCGCCAAACTGGCCGCACTGCGGCTTGCCGGCGTCGCCGCCGAGGACCTCCGCATCGTCGTCGTGCGCGATACCCTGGCCGGCGAAGCGCACGCGGTCGCGGCTGCACGGCTCGACGGGCACTGGCTGATGCTCGACAACCGCCGCATGGCGATGGTCGAGGATGAGAACGCGCGCGGCTACCAGCCGCTGTTCGTGCTCTACCAATCCGCCGTGCTGAAATATGTCGGCGAACCCATGCAGTTCTCCGGACTCGATAGCCCGCCTCTGTCGCTGGTCGCCGAGACGCGCTGATCTGAATTCCAGTTTCGTAGCCCGGATGGAGCGCAGCGAAATCCCGGGAGCTCTATCGCGTCTTGCGCCGGCCCCGGCTTGCGCTCCGCTCCATCCGGGCTACCGCCGCTTGCATAAACCGAGCGCCACAAGCCCATTTCGTCTTGCAGTCTGGAACTGCTAGCATGGCGCCAAACATGCTAGGGACGACTGGATGCGGTTCATCGTATTGTCTGTGCTTGCGCTGCTGGCCCTGCCCGCGGCACCAAGCTCCGCCCAATCCGGCGCGTCCGACCGCTCCATCGCCGACAAGCTGCCGCTGTTTGCAAAGAACAATTGCCGGCAGAACCGTGACCCCGCCAACCAATTGTTCTGCGGTGACCCAGAACTTGCCGCCGCGGCCGAGAGACTGAGCGCCGCGATCGAGGCGCGGCTCGCGCGGCTGCCCGATCGCCTGCCCGCCATCGAGGAGAATGCGATCTGGATCCGGCAGCGCAGCCTGGGCTGCGGAATCGTCGGCCAGGCCGCGATCCGCTATGACGAGGTCGACCAGATCAGGGCCTGCCTGCTCAAGGTCACCGAGGAACGCACTGCTGTGCTGCGTGACCCCGATTTCGACTGCCTCGCGGCCAACACCGCGGCTGGTGCGCTGATCTGCGCGGACCCGTCGCTGGCGCTTGCCGAGACCGAGCTCAACGGCGAGGTGCTCGGCTTGATCGGCAAGCTCGACCCGAACGCGGCACGCTTTGCCTTCGCCGAATACGGTCGATGGACGCGGGAGCGCGACCGCAAATGCAATCTGGTCGGCAAGGAGAACGTGCCGCTTGCCGAGCTGTCGTCCGAGGAAGGTTGTCTCGCCGACTCTTTGCGGCGCCGGACCGACGAGATCGCCGCGGCCAAAGGCGATCCGAAGAAGGTGTTCGGCCGGCAGGTCGCGGCCAAATCACCCGACACCGACGCCGTCGATTTCTGCGCGGCGCGGATTCACGCCGCCAATTCCTGCGGCAATTTCGTCCGCATCAACCGCGTCTATGCGCTCGACAGCCAGGTTAGCGACGAGGAGGCGCAGGTCACCGGCGAGATCGAGATGGTCGTGCTGGCGCCCTTCACCGCTTGTAGCAAGGTCGCGTCCACCTGCACGGGCACGTGTTGGGATTTGCGGACAGGCCGTCCGCAGCCGGCAGCCGCAAACAGAGAGCGCGCCGCAGAGGCCTTCAACGTCACACGCAGCGTGAGAATCCAGCGCACCTTCGCCTTCGTGAAGGCCAATGACGGCTGGCGATGCCGCGAGGACGAACTGGCGCCGGTGAATTCAGGTGTCTCGAGCGGCGGGTCGTGACCTCTTCCTTCTCCCCTTGTGGGAGAAGGTGACGCGAAGCGCCGGATGAGGGGTCTGCCAGCGAATTCCACAACAAGAGAATCGCGCGCGGAGAGAACCCCTCACCCGGCTTCGCTTTCGCGAAGCCACCCTCTCCCGCAAGGGGCGAGGGTGCACCGTCATCGCGGCGAGAAATCAAAACATCAGATTGTCCTTCACCAGCACCCAGCGGCCGGCCTTGACCTGCTGTACCTGGGTGATGGTGTTGGCGAGGTGGTCGGTCTTGGAAAACTTCGTCGGCGGCGAGTTGAAGATGTCGAGGAACTTGTCGCCGGATTCCAGCGCGTCCAGCATCTTCTGGCCAGTCAAATCCTTGCCCGCCTTGTTCGCGTAGAACGCGAACGTCATCACCGCGTTGTAGCCGATGATCGCCTGCGTGTTGGCATCGGTGCCAAACATCTTCTTGTAATTGATGAGCCAATCGTGGACCTTGCCCTTGGCGGTGTCCTCATAGGGAATCTCGAAGCCCGACGCGGCATAGAGCCCTTCGACCGCCTCCTTGCCCAGCGTCGGCACTTCCAGCACGTTGGTCGGCGTGGCGCCGAGGAAGGTAACGTCCCAGCCGAGCTTCCTGGCTTCCGTCATCGCGCCGATGGTCTCGCGGATCACGGTGCCGAGCACGACGAGGTCGCAGCCGTCGGACTTCATCTTGGCGACCTGCGCGCTGAAATCGGAGGCACCGCGCTTGTAGCTTGTCACCGAGGCCGGCTGCAGCTTCATGGCGGTGAGCTGCTGGTTGAAGCCGTCGAGCACGTTCTTTCCGTACTCGTCATCCTGATGCATGATGCAGGGCTTCTGGAAATTCTTCCACTCCACCATGTATTTCAACGCCGCGCGCGTGCTCTCGACGTAGGGCAGGAGGTTGTTGAACTTCAGCCGCTCCTGCGGCTTGGCCGGATCGAACTTGAAGGTGAACTCGGCGGCCGTCAGCGGAAACAGCTGGAGCACGCCGGCGTCGAACAGGATGTCCTGCGCCGCAAGCACCGTCGGCGAGCCCATCGGGCCGATCATCGCAAAGATCTTGTCGCGCTCGACCATCTTCTGCGAGGCCAGCACCGCCTTCTTCGGATCGTAGCCATTGTCCTCCAGAATCATCCTGATCTTGCGCCCCTGGATGCCGCCGGCCGCATTGATCTCCTCGACCGCCATCTTCATGCCGTTGGAGACCGGCACGCCCCACACCTTGATCGGGCCCGACAGGTCCTGATGGGTGCCGATGACAATCTCGTTGGCCGAGACGCCTTCATTGGTGACCTTGGTTTGCGCCGCGGCCGGCAGACAGGTGAGCGCCATTGCACCCACCGCAAGGCCGAACGCTTTCAACGATCTCGACATTGACGTCTCCTCCTTAGGCCCGTGTTGTACAAAGGGCGAGGGCCATCGCTCCTTCGTTGTTGACGAACGAGTTCTTTCAAGCCACCGCGCGCTGGGGATACATCGCATCGATCTCAGCGGCATAGCGCTTGTTCACAAAGTTGCGCTTCAGCTTCATGGTTGGCGTCAGCTCCTCGTCTTCCGGGGTAAGCTGGCGTTCGATCAGGTAAAACTTCTTGATGGTCTCGACGCGGGCGAAATTGCCGTTGACCGCTTCGATCTCGCGCCAGATCAGATCCTGGATCTGCATCGCGCGGCACAGGCTGGCGTAGTTGGTGAAGGGGATGTCGTGGTCCTGGGCGAACTTCTCGACATTCTCCTGGTCGATCATCACGAGGCAGGTGAGATACGGCCGCTTGTCACCGATCACCACGGCGTCCGAGATATAGGGCGAGAATTTGAGCTGGTTCTCGATCTCGGATGGCGTGATGTTCTTGCCGCCGGCGGTGATGATGATGTCCCTCATCCGATCGGTGATTTTGATGAAGCCTTCGTTGTCGATGGCGCCGACGTCTCCGGTGTGCAGCCAGCCGCGCGCATCGATCGTCTCCGCGGTCTTTTCCGGCTGGTTGAGATAGCCCATGAACAGGAACTCGCCCTGATCAGGATCTCGCCGTCGGGAGAGAGCGCGACCTCGCCCCAGGGCACGGCCGTACCGACCGAGCCGAGCTTGATGCGCTCGGCCGGCATCATGGTCGCGACCCCGCAATTCTCGGTCTGACCATAGACTTCGTGGATGTCGATGCCGAGCGCGAGAAACCAGCGGATCAACTCCGGCGCGATCGGCGCGGCTCCGGTGAAGGCGATGCGGCAGCGGTCGAGCCCCATCATGCGGCGGATGTTGCGAAATGCGAGCCGGTAGGCGAGATGGCTGACCAAGCGAAGCGAAAGCGGCGGCGTGTTGCCCTCGATCCGGCAATCGACCATGCGATAGCCGATTGAGATCGCACGCCGGTACACCCATCGCTGCAACGGCGTCGCATCCTTCAGAGCGATGGTGATGGACGAATAGAACTTTTCCCAGATGCGCGGCACCGCCAGGAACACCGTCGGCTGCACCTCGCGCAGATTGTCCGGCACCGTCTCCGGGCTCTCGGCAAAGTTCATCACCGAGCCGAGCGCGACCGAGATGTAATAGCCTCCGACGCGTTCGGCGACGTGACAAAGCGGCAGGAAGATCAAACGGTCCTCGTCTTCCCGCGCCGGGATGAAGTCGTTGGCGTGCCGCATCTGGTGCGTCACGCTGCGATTGGCGTGCATCGCGCCCTTCGGCGGCCCCGTGGTGCCGGAGGTGTAAACGAGAACGGCAAGATCGCCGGCGCTGCGGCTGTCGATCATCTCCTGCCACAGCGCCTCGCGGCCGACCATGTGGTTACGCCCGAGCGCGCGAAATTCGTCGAGCGACATCACCATGTCGTCGGAGAAGCCGCTCAGGCCTTCCATGTCGAACACGACGATGCTTTGCAAGCTCTCGCAATGCGCGCGGCAGGCCAGGATCTTGTCGAGCTGCTCTTCGTCCTCGGCGAAGATCACGCGCGTCGCGGAATCCTTCAGGAGATATTCGATCTGGGCCGCCGCGTCGGTCGGATAGATGCCGGAGGAGACACCGCCCGCGCAGAGGATGCCCATGTCGGCATAGACCCATTCGGGTACTGCGTTGGCGACGATGGAGGCAACGTCGCCAGGCTTGAATCCGGTCGCGTGCAGGGCATAGGCGATCTCCTTTGAGATTTGCAGCCATTCGCGCCAGCTCGTCGGCTGCCAGATGCCGAATTGCTTCTCGCGGATCGCGGGCCTGTTCCCACGCAGCTCTGCTGCGCGCAAAACTCCTCGCGATCGTGTCGGCGACCGTCAGCACCGCCGGTCCGGCCATGCGCGTTTCCTCCTTGTCGCTTTCCCCTCCGTTGCCTGCCTTGCCGGCGGTCTGTTGCGGATGGGCCGGTTCATTTAACGCCAAATCTTGCTCTAACGCCAAGTTTTCTTCTTTTTCCAGCGCCGCTCGCCGCGCGCGCCGGCTTCCTTCGCACCAAGATAGAATTCCTGGATGTCCTTCGAATGCATCAGGCGGTCGCAGCTGTCGTTCATCACGATGCGGCCGATCTCCAGCACGTAGCCGTAGTGCGCGGTCTCCAGCGCCACCTTGGCGTTCTGCTCGACCAGCAGGATCGACATGCCCTGCTCCTCGTTGACGCGGCGGATGATCGTGAAGATCTCCTTCACCAGGATCGGCGACAGGCCGAGCGACGGCTCATCGAGCAACAGAAGCGCCGGCCGGTTCATCAACGCGCGACCGATCGCGAGCATCTGCTGCTCGCCGCCGGAAAGCTGGCCGGCCGGCTGGTTGATGCGTTCCTTGAGCCGCGGGAAATAGCCGTAGACGCGCTCCAGGTCGTCCGCGACGCCGCCGCGATCACGGCGCGGATAGGCGCCCATCATCAGGTTCTCGCGCACCGACAGGAACGGGAACACCTCGCGTCCCTCCGGCACATGGCTGAGGCCGAGGCGCACGATCTTGTCGGCCTCCATGCGCTGGATCGGCTTGCCCATGAACTCGATCGAGCCCTTCTGCGGATCGAGAATGCCGGAGATCGTCTTCAGTACTGTAGTCTTGCCGGCACCGTTGGCGCCCAAGAGCGTGACGATGCGTCCGCGCGGCACTTCCAGCGAGATGCCGCGGATCGCCATGATGGGCCCGTAATAGCTCTCGACGTTGGAAAGCTTCAGGATGATCTCGGGAGTGACGCCGGCATCCATCGCGTTAGGCTCCCAGATACGCGGCGACGACATCGGGATGCTGCTGCACCTCGGCGGGCGAGCCCATCGCCAGCACCCGGCCGTAGTTCAGCGCGATCACGCGATCGGAGACGCGGTTGACCAGTGACATGTCGTGCTCGACCATCAGCACGGTGACGCCGAGCTCGCTCTTCATGTCGCGGATCCAGAACGACATGTCGTCGGTCTCCTCGACGTTCAGCCCGGACGACGGCTCATCGAGCAGGATCAGCTTCGGCTCCGAGCAGAGCGCGCGCGCCAGCTCGATCACCTTGCGCACGCCGTAGGGAAGGCCCGAGATCAGCTTGTCGCGATAGGGCTCGAGATCAAGGAATTCGATGACTTGCTCGACCCTGCGGCGATGCAGCTTCTCGTTGGCCCTCACGCTCGGCAGGAACAGCAGTTCCTGCCAGAGTTGCGTGGTCGAGTGCCGGTGGCGGCCGACTAGCAGGTTCGACAGCACGGTGGCATTCTCGAACAGCTCGATGTTCTGGAAGGTGCGCGCGATACCGAGTCTCGCAATGTCGTAAGGCGGCTGTTCCGTGATGTCCTGGTCCTCGAAGAAGATGCGGCCCGAGGTCGGCCGGTAGAGCCGCGAGATCAAATTGAAGATCGAGCTCTTTCCGGCGCCGTTCGGTCCGATGATCGAGAGGATCTCGCCCTTCTCCAGCGCAAAGGACACTGCATCGACTGCTTTGAGCCCACCGAAATGCAGCGATAGATTCTCGGCGCGGAAATAGCTCATCGGTTCCGCTCCGACTTCACGTAGATCTTCTGCCGCTTGAAGGTGGCGCGCTTGTAGAGCGGGAACAGCTGGAAGAAGAGCTTGATCTTGAGCCAGCGGCCGTAGAGCCCGAGCGGCTCGAACAGCACGAAAAGCACGATGATGATGCCGTAGATCGCGCCCTTCAACCCGTTGAGCGAGGCGAAGGCCGCGACCTTCGACTGCACGTTGGCGGCAGTTTGCGTGCCGGCCCCGAACGTGGCGGCGATGCCCGCGAGGATGCCGGGCATGTCGTCCTTGAGGTAGGTCAGGAACGGATCGATCATCACGATGAAGATCGCGCCCAGCACCGCGCCGTGCAGGCTGAAGGTGCCGCCGATCAGGATCACGATGATGAACTCGATCGAGAGCTGAAGCGTGAACATCTCCGGCGAGATGAAGGAGAGCTTGTGGGCGAACAGCACGCCGGCAAAGCCGGTGATCGCCGCCGAGATCGCAAACGACTTCACCTTGTAGAGCGCGACGTTGATGCCCATGCTGCGCGCCGCCGTCTCGGTCACGGATCGCCACGAAGGCGCGGCCGGTCGGAGAACGCAGCAGATTGAGCGTGCCGACGATGGTCAGCACCAGCACCGCGAGGCAGATGAAATAGAACGTCGGGCTGTCGCGCGAGACCGTGACGCCGAGCAGCGACGGCGCCTTGATCCGCATGCCCTCATTGCCGTTGGTGACGCTCTCCCAGCGCGCCAGAATCTCCTCGACGATGAAGGCGAAGGAGATGGTGGCGATCACGAGATAGATGCCCTGGAGCCGCAGCGCGGGAAAGCCGACCAGCGCGCCGATGCAGCCGGTCAGCACGCCCGCAGCGACGAAGTAGACCGGGAACGGCACATTGTATTTCTGCAGATAGGCCGCGGTGTAGGCGCCGATCGCAAGAAATGCCGCGTGCCCGAGCGAGGCCTGTCCCGTGAAGCCGGTCAGGATCAAGAGCGCCACGCCCACGGTCGCATAGATGCAGACGAAGACGAGCTGGCTCATCAGGTAGCTCGAGAGCACGTAAGGCGCGATCAAGAGCACCGCGAGCAGAAGTCCGTAGGAGACAAAATAGCCAGAATGCGGAAATAGCCTGATATCGTCGTCATAATCGGTCTTGAACAGGAAGCGCATGGCGTTCAGACCTTCTTGCGCATGTGAAGGCCGAACAGGCCTTCGGGCTTGAGCAAGAGCACGGCGAGCAGCACGATGTAGGGCGCGACGTCCTTCCAGCCCTCCGCCAGGTAAAAGCCGGCCATGCTCTCGATCACCCCGATCAGCACGCCGCCGACGACCGCGCCGGGAATCGAGCCGAAGCCGCCGAGCACGGCGGCCGGAAATGCCTTGAGGCCGAGCACGAGGCCGACATTGGAATGGATGAAGGTGATCGGCGCCAGCAGCACGCCGGCGCAGGTCGCGACCGCAGCGCTGATCGCCCACACGACCGACACCACGCGCTTCACAGGGATGCCCATGTAATAGGCCGCCAGCATGTTCTCGGAGCTGGCGCGCATCGCGGTGCCGAGCGTGGTCTTGTTGAAGAAGAGATAGAGCATCGCACAAAGGATAACCGTCGCCGCGATCACCGAGAGCTTGTCATGGGCGAGCACGAGCGAACCGATGCGCAGCACGCCCTGGCTGAACGGCGTGTCGATCTTGAAATCGTCAGTGCCCCAGATCATGCCGGCGACGGAGCGCAGGAAATAGCCGAGCCCGATGGTCGCCATGATGATGGAGAATTGCGGATAGCCGAGGATCGGCCGCACTACGATCCGTTCCGCCAGCATGCCGAACGCCGCCATCGCGGCCACCGCAGCGGCAAAGCCGATCCAGTAGTTCAGGCCCAGGATGCCGATGAAGGTGAAGGCGAAGAAGCCACCCAGCATCATCAGATCGCCCTGGGCGAAATTGACGACCTCGGTGGCCTTGTAGACAAGCACGAAGCCGAGCGCGATCAGGCCGTAGACACAGCCGAGCGCAACACCGCTGACCAGCTGCTGAACGAAATCCAGCATTGCCGCGCTTCCTCCCGACGCAACCAGCGGTTCTTCCTGACCGCCTTGCCGCATCTTGTGTCCAGCCGCTACGCAGTCGTTTCGCTGCGTCAGCGCGTTTTGTCCCGGTGCCAATTCAGCCTGAACCGCCAAGCGCTGTCAACAAACGGTGACTTGCCTTTAGTCCAAGCCCTGGTCCAAGGCGGATGCCGGAATTTGCAGCAGCGCGATTCACCCTGCCGAAACATCTTCAGGCCATGGTCGCGGGCAACGCAAAACCGGATGGTGTGGCCGTCATGAAGCCCGACAGCTCGGCGCTCGAAGTCCGAGGGTTAACGAAGCGTTTTGACCGTTTGGCGGTCGATAGCCTCGATCTCACCATTCACGCCGGTGAATTCTATGCCCTTGTCGGCCCCAATGGCGCCGGCAAGACCACCACCCTGCGCATGGTCGCCGGCCTGCTCCGGCCCGATGCCGGCGGAGTCTCGATCTTCGGCATCGATGCGCTCGCAAATCCCGTCGCGGCCAAGCAGGTGATGGCGTGGGTCTCCGACGAGCCGATGATCTACGACAAGCTGACGCCGCTCGAATATCTCGAATTCGTTGCCGGCCTCTGGGGCATCGCGCCGTCGATCTCGGAACCGGTCGCGCAGGACCTGCTGAGCTCGCTCGGGCTCGAGCCGCACCGGCACGAACGCTGCGAAGGCTTTTCCAAGGGCATGCGCCAGAAGGTGGCGCTGGCCGGCGCGCTGGTGCACGATCCCCGGCTCATCATCCTCGACGAGCCGCTAACCGGGTTGGATGCCGTCTCCGCCCGACATGTGAAGGGTCTCCTGAGCGAGCGCGTCCGTGCAGGTTGCACCGTCATCATGACCACGCATATTCTGGAGGTGGCCGAGCGCATGGCCGACCGCATCGGCGTGATCGCGTCGGGCCGTCTTGTCGCTGAAGGGACTCTCGCCGAACTGCGCCAGCAGAACGGCCATTCCGACACCAGCCTGGAGGATCTCTTCATCGCGCTGGTGACGCTCCAGGAAGCCGCGTGACCTCCGCGACGGCGCTCTCCTGGTTCGCGCGCCACGAACTCCGGCTCGCCTGGCGCGAATGGATCGCCATGATGACCGGCGGCCGGCGCCGGCGGACGCGCGTCGCAATCATCGGCCTGCTCTCCTTTGCCGCATTGCTGCATGTACCGGCCTGGGCGGTGATCGGCCGCTTTGCCCATCTGCAACTGCCGCTCGACAAGTCGTCGTTGATCGTGATCTCGGCGACAATTTTCCTCGCCTGGACGCTGATGCTGTCGCAGGCGATCGAATCGGTGACCCGGGTGTTTTATGCCCGCGCCGACCTTGACCTCATCATGTCGTCGCCGGCAACGCTGGCGAACCTGTTCTCGGTGCGCATCGCCGCGATCGCACTGACCGTCACGGCGATGGCACTGTTGTTCTCGACGCCGTTCATCGACGTGCTGGTGATCGGGGGCGGCGCGCGATGGCTCGCCGCCTTCGGTGTCGTGGTCGCGATGGGCCTGTCGGCGGCCGCGATCGCGATTGCCGTCACCATTCTGTTGTTTCGCCTGATCGGCCCGGCGCGGACGCGCTTGGTGGCGCAAATCGTCGCCGCGATCATCGGCGCAGGCTTCGTGATCGCACTTCAGGTCGCGGCGATCATCTCCTATGGCACGCTGTCGCGCTTCACCATCCTGACCTCCGGTACAGTGGCCGACCATGCTCCGGATATCGACAGCGTGTGGTGGTGGCCCGCGCGGGCGACGATGGGCGACAGCGAGGCGCTGCTGTTGCTTCTCGCTCTCGGGCTCGTGCTGCTCGGAAGCGTGATGGCGATGTTCTCGGGTCGCTTTGCCGATACCGCGATCGACGCCGCTGCCTACGGCGTGTCCAGTCGCCAAAGCGCGAAGGAACGGCCGTTCCGCCGCGGATCGCGGCAGCAGGCGTTGCGACGCAAGGAATTCATTCTGCTGTGGCGCGACCCGTGGCTGATCTCGCAGACCCTGATGCAGCTGCTCTATCTGGTGCCGCCGGCGCTGCTGCTGTGGCGCAGCTTTGCCGACAGCTCCGCGGCGCTGACGCTGATCTCGCCCGTCATGGTGATGGCGGCGGGACAGCTCGCCGGAGGGCTCGCCTGGCTGACGATTTCGGGCGAGGACGCGCCCGATCTGGTCGCGACCGCACCGCTGACGCCGTCCGGCGTCACCCGCGTCAAGATCGAGGTGGTGCTGATCGCGATCGCCGTCATCTTCTGCCCGCTGGTCATGGTGCTGGCCTTCGCGTCGCCGTTCCAGGCCGCCATCACTGCGGCTGCAATCATCATCAGCGCGGCCTCCGCCACCGCGATCCAGCTCTGGTTCCGCGTCCAGGCCCGGCGCAGTCAATTCCGCCGCCGCCAGACCTCGTCACGGCTTGCCACCTTCGCGGAGGCCTTCTCCTCGATCGGATGGGCCGCCACTGCCGCGCTGCTGCTCGCTCTGCCGATCGCCGGCCTCGTCAGCGGCCTGATCACCGCCGGCCTCGTCGCCATCACCTGGAAGTTCAGTCCGCGGCGGGAGTGAGGGCGCTTTCGCCTTGGTCTACTCCTCTTGAAAGTAAGGCTAGATTGCCTTACTTATTGGAGATCGCGAGGAGGATCGCATGGGCACGCTCACCGTCACGGCGAAGGGACAGGTTACGCTGCGGAAGGACCTCCTGGAGCACCTCGGTGTGCATCCGGGCGACAAAATCTCGATAGAAAAGCTTCCTGGGGGGCGAGTTGAGGTGAAAGCGGTTCGGCCGACCGGAAAGATTTCGGATGCCTTCGGCTTCCTGAAGGGAAAAACGAACGGTCGATCGCTGTCGATCGAAGAGATGAATGAGATTATTGCTGACGGCTGGGCCGGCAAGCGATGAAGATAACAGCCGACACCAACGTCCTGATACGGGTTCTGGTCGGGGACAATGCCGAACAGAGCAAGGCGGCGGAAGCCGTTCTCAAGAAGGCAGAGGTAGTCGCTATCTCGATCTCCGCATTGTGCGAATTGGTCTGGGTCCTCTCGCGAGGCTACCGAACTTCCACTGTGAATATCGCGGCTTCGATCCGGCACTTGATCAGTGCCTCCAATGCGGTCGTCGACCGGCCGGCAGCCGAAGCAGGATTGGCGCTCCTCGATGCCGGAGGCGATTTCGCCGATGGTGTCATCGCCCACGAAGGCAACTGGCTAGGAGCCGATACCTTCGTGTCCTTCGACAAGAAGGCCGTGAAACTGATCGAGGCAAGCGGCGGATTGGCTCGGGTGGCTGGCACCACATGACGCGAGGATAATTCGTAGATACACTCAGCAGATCGTCGATGAACGGCGGACGGTTCTGCATGTTTCGATCATTGCTGACAGCTTTTGCATTTTTCGGCTGGCTGACTACGCCTGCCCTCACCCAGCAGCCACCTCAGCGCAGCGAATGCCTGGCGATGGCGAATGCCGCACCCCGCGCCATGCCGGCCGCCTTCCGGCAGGCGGCGAATGCGGCCGAGGTCGAGATCACCTATGCCGGCCACTCGACCTATTTCATCGACACACCGGGCGGCGTGCGGATCGCGACAGATTATAGCGGGGGGCATATCAGGTTGGGCGGTTGCCCGACGTCGTCACCATGAACCGTGCCCATAGCACCCACTACTCTCTGTCTCCGGACAAGCGGATTCCGCATGTGCTGCATGGCTGGGGCGAAGACGGCAAGCCCGCCGTCGTTTCGGAACGCATCGGCGACACCTTCATCCGCAACGTCACGACCGACATCCGCCGCTATTTCGGCGACGATTCCGGCACCGACATGATCCGCGACGGCAACTCCATCTTCATCTTCGAGGTCGCGGGCCTCTGCATCGGCCATCTCGGCCATCTCCACCACAAACTCGACGACAGCCATTTCGCCCAGATCGGACGGCTCGATATCGTGATGGTGCCGATCGATGGCACGTATACAATGTCGCTCGACGGCGTCTCGGAAATCACAAAACGGCTGCGCGCCTCGATAGTGCTGCCGATGCACCGCTTCGCCACCCCGCTCGACGAATTCATGCGCCTGATCGGCCAGCAGTTCGAGATCGACCGCCGCACCGAGCGCAGTTTCCGCATATCGCGCGACGCGCTGCCGACGACGCCGACGGTGATCATCCTCGACGGCGTGTGATCCAGACGAGACCGGAACCCAAGACCATTCGCAGACTTGATTGCTTCGATTGTCGTCTGGATCGGAGCAATCATGAGTAGAAAACTCCTGGTCATTGGTTCGTTCGCGGCCATTTACCTGCTGTGGGGTTCCACCTACCTCGCGATCGCGTTGGGCCTGAAATCCATTCCGCCCTTTATCCTGATGGCACTTCGCTCGTTCTGCGGCGGCATCGTCTTGCTCGCCGTCAGCGGGCGGGAGATCGCGAGCGCCTCGTTGGGGACGTGGTTGCAGGCGGGCCTGTGCGGATTGTTGTTCTTCGTCGGCTGCCATGGCGTACTCGCTTTCGCCCAGCAATCGGTTCCGTCCGGCGTGGCAGCCATCGTCCTGGCAACCATCCCGTTCTGGATTCTGCTGATCGATCTCGTGTTCCCAACCGTCCGGCGTCCGAAGCCCATTGCATTGTTCGCGCTGGTGCCCGGCTTCTTCGGTGTCGGCCTGGTCGCCTGGCAAAACGTCAAGCTGGCCGGCATTAGTATCCTTCCCATCATCTGGCTGCTCGCCTCAGCCTTGTCGTGGTCGATCGGCACCGTCCTGTCCCGACGGATGTCGGACCAGGCTCCGCCGACGCTGCTTTCAGGTATGCAGCTGTCGATCGGCGGCGTCGTCTTGTTCGCGCTCAGTTGGCTGACAGGTGAGTTCGACAGCTTCAGGCCCGGCGATGTCTCGATGATTTCAATTGCAGCCGCGCTGTGGCTCATCATCTTCGGCAGCGTGATCGGGTTTACGGCCTACAATTGGCTGCTGGAGAACGTTTCGACATCGCTGGTGTCGACCTATACCTTCGTCAATCCGGTCATTGCCGTGATGCTCGGAACTCTTCTGCTCGGCGAGCCGTTTTCACGGGCCAGCTTGCTTGGCGCAGGCCTGGTGATCGTATCCGTCATCGTGATTTGGCGCGCTGAACGGTCGAGCGATTGCGCGCGCACGAGGCGGTCGACCGAGGCACGAGGCATTTGTCATTGCACAAAACCTGACAGCAATTGACGGCAATTTTCTCCAAGACGGCCGCGGCCGACCGGTGCTGATCTTCCCTCGACAATGGAGATTGGCATGACAGGCTTTGCGAAATTGCTGCACGCGGACGGACCGAATCCCGAGCATGCGGAGGCATTGCAGCTTTACGGCCGTTTCATCGGCGACTGGGATGCCGAGATCACGGCTCACGGACCTGACGGGACGAAGCACATCGCCCCCGGCGAAATCCATTTCGGCTGGGTGCTGGAAGGCCGCGCCGTCCAGGATGTCTGGATCATCCCGCGCACCGCCGGCGCTCCGGCATTTCCGCTCGCCGGCAATTGGTACGGCACGACGTTGCGGGTCTACGACCCGGCCATCGAGGCCTGGCGAGTATCCTGGTTCGATCCTGGTCGCAGCGTGTTCCGCCAGCAGATCGGCCGTCCGCGTGGCCAGGATGTCGTGCAGGAAGGGACGACCGAATCCGGCGACCTGACGCGCTGGAGCTTTACCGAGATCACCGACGGCTCCTTCCATTGGCTTGGCGAGCTCAAGCCGGCCGCTGCAACCGATTGGCGGCTGGTGGTCGATGTGCGGGCGAAACGGTGCGAAACCTGACCCCCGCTCCCGTGTGCTCGGGGTGACAGGCGCCGTTGCACAGAGCGCGCTGCTGCGCGCGACGACAAGATGTTAGGCTCTCTTCACAAAGAACATGAGGGGAGCGAACGCCAATGGCTGCAAGCGGTCTGCCTGGCAACGCTTGGCGGCCCTATGTCGAGACCTGCATTGAGGCGTTCGGACCGACGCGGGCGATGTTCGAGAGCAACTTCCCGCCGGACAAGGGCCAGTGCAGCTATCAGGTGATCTTCAACGCCTTCAAGCGCATCGCCACTCCTCTGCGTGAAGCGGAGAAGACGGCGCTTTTCTCGCAGACCGCCATCAATGTCTACCGGCTCGAGCTCCCGTCTTGACGCGAAACAGGGGCCGGGACGTTAGTCCCGCCCCCTCTTCCGTCGTGGCCGCTGGGAAGCGTCCTGGAAATGGCTAGCCGGCACCCATCAGCGTCGCGGGACGGCGCTCGCCGGGCGAGAGGAACATCCGCTTGAGCTTGTTGACGACGCGGACCATGAAGCCGATCAGCGCCGGGTTGGTCTTGCGGCAGAAAGCGATCTTCTTGACGTGGCCCTCGACATGCCATTTGGCGTGCGCGCCATCGCGGAAGAAGATCACGTCGCCGACGCCGTAGCGCTTCGGCGCCATACCGTCGCTCTCGAGCACGATCGATCCTTCCAGGATCATGATGGTCTCGTCGAAATCATAGTACCAGTTGAAGCGGCCTTCGGTGCAGGACCAGATGATGGTCGAGGCGGTGCCGTCGGCGCTGGTCGAGAGGATGTGCGAGCGCGAGACCGGGTTACCCTCGATGACCCAGGCCGGCTCGATCGGCCGCAGCTCCAGATCCACATTGCAACTGGCGATTTCAATCAATGAGCGCGACATCTGCTTCCCCAGGACAGGATAAAACACGGTCGGGCGGGGGCCCGGATTATTTCAAAAGATGTGCGGAACCGTAGTAGTCGGTTTTTAATTCTTTCTTACGCTGGGCTGCGAAAATCAGCCGCAAGTTGCATGTAGCGACGGCCTAACGCTGCGATTTGCCTCAGATTCCTGCATATGAACCCATCTTTTCCGGGGTGCGACAAAATGCACGAAGCAACCAGGAAGGCCGCGCCGATGCCCCTTAGCCCGGAGAGCCTGAGCGCCAACAGCGAGGTCGTCGCATGGCTTGGGACCTTCGATCTCTCCTTCGAGCCGGATGAAGAGCCCTGGTTTGCCATCGACGGCATCGAAAAGCCTCGCCAGATCGCCAGCGACGCCTCCGGCGGCGCCTTCGTGCTGCGCCCGGCGCTGGATGTTCTCTACGTCTCGTCGGAAGGCCGCGCCGGGGTCATCGCCGAGGATTTCGAAGCGTTCATCCAGCTCGTCGTCGCCTGCCCCTATTGGCTGGACATCCTTAAATTCTCCGCGGGCGGCGACCTGGCCGAGATGCGGCGCGCGGCCCGCGCGCTGGAGGCGACGCTTGATGACCAGGATGAGGTCAACCAAGCCCGCGAGGAAATCCGCGGTGCGCTCAACCTGCCGGAGCCGGACGATCCGGTTGGCGCGCTCTATGAGGCGGTCGCGGCGTCCGACGCCATCGTGCGGACCACCGACGGCAGCCCGTTCACGACGCTATTCAACCGCTTCAGCATCGACAGCAATCCGATGCTGCGCAACGCGGCGGCATGAAGGCGACACGCTGGAGCAAATGTCTAGGAAAGACTGTCGCCGGATGCTTACCTCTCCCTACGGGAGAGGTGAAGGAAGTTACTTCGCCCACTCGCCCTTGCGGAACACCGGCTCCTTGCTGCCGTCGGCCAAAATGCCGTCGATGTCGGTCTCGACCGAACCGATCATCCAGTCGATGTGGATCAGGCTCTGGTTGCCGCCTTGCGCCGCGATCTGCTGCGGCGTGAGCTGCGCGCCGTTGACGAAGCACTTCGAATAGCACTGGCCGAGCGCGACGTGGGACGCCGCATTCTCATCGAACAGCGTGTTGTAGAACAACAGCCCGCTCTGCGAGATCGGCGAGGAATGCGGCACCAGCGCCACTTCGCCGAGACGCCGCGAACCCTCATCGGTGTCGAGCACCTTGTTCAGCACCTCGGCGCCGCGGGACGCCTTGGCGTCGACGATCCTGCCGTCCTCGAAGCGCACCGCGATGTTGTCGATCAGCGTGCCCTGGTAGGACAGCGGCTTCGAGCTCACGACGTGACCTTCGACGCGCCGGCAATGCGGCGTGGTGAAGACCTCTTCGGTCGGGATATTGGCGTTGCAGCTGATGCCGTTCTTAGACAATGAGGCGCCGCCCTCCCATTCATGGCCGTCAGCGAGTCCGATGGTGAGATTGGTGCCTGGACCGGTGTAATGCAGCGCGCGGAAGCGCTTGCCGTTCAGCCAATTGGTGCGCTCACGCAGCACCGCGTTGTGGCTGGCCCAATTGCCCATCGCATCCTCGCGGTCGACGCGGGATGCCGCGAAGATCGCATCCGCGAGCTTGCCGATTGCGACCTCTTCGAATCGTCGGGGAATACCTGCTTGGCCCAGGACGGGCTCGGATAGGCGATGATGTTCCAGTTGGTGTCGAAATTGACGATCTTTTCCAGCGCCGGCTGATAGGCCATGGAATTGGCCTTGCTCGCGCGCGCCACCTTCGAGGGATCCTCGTTCGACAGCAGCATTGGATTGTCGCCGACGATCGCAAGCCGCGCCGTGTTCTCCGAGAACGCCTTCGCCATGCCCTCGTAGAGCCAGCCGGCGGCGCGATCGAAGCTGTTGTCGTGACCGTGGCGGTAACGCGCCAGCGTCATTTCCTCGTCGGAGAGGATCGGGGTCACAATGCCGGCGCCGGCCTTGTAGGCGTGCGCGGCGATCCGGCGCACCAAAGGCAGCGCAATCGCTGGTGCCGTCAAAAGAAGGTCCTGTCCCGGCCGCAAGCCCAGTCCCACCTTCACCGCCACTTCGGCCAGCCGGTCGAGCTTCACGGGATCGATGGGAGTTGCAGAATTGCGTTGCTCGGTCATGCCGGGTCCTTTGTCGAAAATCTCTCGTTCAATCTAAGTCTAGCATCCCACGGCGCAAGTACGCGAGCACCTTGAGATGTGCAGAAGCTACGCGGTTTCACGCATTTTGGTTTTCAACGCGTTGCCGATTTCAGCACCCGGTCGACCATGGCGGGCGCAAGGCCAAGGTAATTTTTCGGTGAAGTCAGCGCCTCGATCCCTGCGCGATCGATTCTGGCGGTGACGCGCGGATCAGCCGACAGCGCATCGGCAAGGCTCATGCCCTTCTCATTGGCGAGCCGGCAGGCGTCATAGACCACGTCATGGGCTTCCTGCCGCCCGATCTGCGGCGCAAGTCCCATCATGACCGCTTCGGCCACAATCAGGCCGCGGCTGACGGCGAGATTGTCATTCATCTTGGTCTCGTCCACGATCAGCCCGCCAAGCGCGAACTTGGCCTGGTGCAGGGAGCCTGCGGTCAGCACGAAACTTTCGGGGATCGCCATCCATTCGGCGTGCCATGGGCCGGTGGCGCGCTCGAAATCCTGCACCATGGCGTCCAGCATGAGGCCGGCGTGCTGGCGCACCGCCTTGGACGCGGCCAGCATCAGCTCCGAGGAGATCGGGTTGCGCTTCTGCGGCATGGTCGAGGAGGCGCCGCGGCCCTTGACGAAGGGCTCGTAGACCTCGGCGAATTCGGTCGAGGCCATGATCATGATATCGAGCGCGATCTTACCGAGCGAGCCGGTGACGAGCGCGAGGAAGTTCACCGCCTCGGCAAAGCCGTCCCGCGCGACATGCCAAGTCGAGGCGGGAACGCCGAGCTTCAGTTCGGCGCAGAGCGCCTCCTGCACCTCAAACCCCTTGTCGCCGAGCGAAGCAAGCGTGCCCGCCGCGCCAGCGAACTGGCCGACCAGGACGCGCGGCTTCAATTGCGCCAGCCGCTCGGCGTGGCGGTCGAACATCGTGAGCCAGATCGCGGTCTTGTAGCCGAACGTCACCGGCAATGCCTGCTGGAGATGGGTGCGGCCGGCCATCGGCGTGTCGCGATGGCGCCTGGAGAGGTCAGCCAGGATGTTGCGGAGCTCGGCGAGATCCTTCTCGATGATTTCGAACGCTGCGCGCAGCTGCAGGACCACGGCGGTGTCCATGATGTCCTGCGTGGTCGCGCCCCAATGCACGTAGCGGCCGGCCTCGCCGCATTGCTTCACCATCTGGTGCACCAGCGGCAGGATTGGATAGCCGACCACGTCGGTCTCCTGCCGCAACAGCTCGAAATCGAATGCGCTTACGTCAGTCCGCGCCGCGATCTGCTCGGCGGCCTGCTGCGGGATCACGCCGCATCGAGCCTCCGCCTTCGCCAGCGCCACTTCGACCTCGGCGTAACGTGCCACCAGGGCAATGTCGGAAAACACCTCGCGCATCTGCGGCGTGCCGAAGGCGTCGCGGAACAGGATGGAATCGAGCACGGTGGTCGAACCAGGAAAGGCGGGCATCGGCGTTTCTTCGTGGTTGGGGTTTGTGTGGGGACAGCTTACGCAGGCGGCGGTGTTCGGCAATGGACAAAGCCGCTACTTCTGTCATTCCGCGGCGCGCCACTCGGCGCGAACTCGGAATCCATTCCTCTAGTTTGGCCTGGCGCATGATGGATTCCGGGCTCGCGCTTCCGCGCCCCCGGAATGACGAGAGCGAGCGTAGTCGGCGACAATTTGACCGACATCGCCACATTTTAATTCAGGTTGCATTCCTCCGTAAATGGCATGGCAGCCATCTCGCGATTGCCGTGAACCGGACAGACATCCCAGCGGACTCACAGACTCGGTGCGAAATCCATTTTGATTTCATCATTGCCCGATGTTTGTAGCGAGGTCTGAGTTTTCGACGTGCAGTTTCTGTTCCGGGATCACCTTCTCGACACCGACCGCCGCGAGCTGAGCCGCGAGATGGTTCCCGTTGCCGTGGAGCCGCAGGTTTTCGATCTCGTCGTCCACCTCATGGAAAACCGCGACCGGGTGGTGAGCAAGGACGAGCTGATCGACAAGATCTGGCACGGCCGCAGCGTCTCCGAATCCACCCTCACCAGCCGGATCAACGCGGCGCGAAAGGCAGTCGGCGACAGCGGCGCCAGCCAGGCGGTGATCCGCACCATCGCGCGCAAGGGCTTTCGCTTCGTCGGCGACGTCGAGACGAAATCCGGTGCAGCCGCGACCAGCCTCGAACATGCGGCCAAGGCGCCGCAGGTCACGCTTGCGCTGCCCGAGCGGCCTGCGATTGCCGTGCTGCCCTTCACCAATATGAGCGAAGACCGCGAGCAGGACTATTTCTCCGATGGGATCAGCGAGGACGTCATCACCGCGTTGTCGAAGCTGCGCTGGTTCTTCGTCGTCGCGCGCAACTCCTCCTTTGTCTACAAGGGCCGCGCCGTGCACATCCACGAAATCGCGCGCGAACTCGGCGTGCGCTACGTGGTCGAAGGCAGCGTGCGGCGGAGCGGCGACCGCGTGCGCATCTCGGCGCAGCTCAACGATGCCGTGACGGGGAGCCATCTCTGGGCGGAGCGCTACGACCGCGAGCTCGCCGACATTTTCGCCGTGCAGGACGAGATCACCGAGGCGATCGTCGCAGCGATCGAGCCGCAGCTCTACGCCGCCGAGAGCTTTCGCGCGCAGCAGAAGCCGCCGGGCAACCTGGATGCCTGGGACCTCGTGATGCGGGCGCTGTCGCATTACTGGCGCATCACGCGCGAGGACAATGCGGTCGCGCAGGCACTGCTCGGGAAGGCGACCGCGATCGATCCCGCCTATGGCAAGGCACTGGGCCTGCTCGCGACCAGCCACATCTTCGGCGCGCACATGGGCTGGGCCGATCTGGCCGCGACCCTCCCGGTCGCCGAGCGCGCCGCGCATGCGGCGGTGGAAGCCGATCGCGAGGACGCCTGGGCCCATTGCGGCCTCGGCTATAGCTACCTGTTTCGCCGCCGCTTCGATGACGCACTCGCGGAGTTCGAACTGGCGCTGGAGCTCAATCCGAATTTCGCGATGGCGCACGCCTTTCATGGCGTGACGCTGTGTTACGCAGGGAGGTGGCAGGACGGCGATGCCGCCGCGCGCCGCGCGCTACGGCTCAGCCCGCGCGATCCACTCGCGGCGATCTATTGCGGGGTGGCCGCCTATGCCCAGTTCATCGGGCACAATTACGACGGCGCCGTGCAGATGGCGCGCAGAATCGATGCGGCAGCGCGGCGATTTCGTCGGTGCCCATCGCGTGCTGACCGCCGCCACCGGCATGCTGGGGGATCCCGCACTCGCCGCTTCCGCGCTGGAAGGCTTGCGCCGCGCCCAACCAGGCGTCTCGCTGGTCTGGATCATGCGCGAGCTGCCTATGCTGCGGGAAGAGGATCGCGCGCATTATCTGGAAGGATTTCGCCGCGCCGGGTTGAGCTAGATCTCACGCAGCGATGGCGGTGCACCCTCGCCCCTTGTGGGAGAGGGTGGATTGATGCGAAGCATCGAAGCCGGGTGAGGGGTTGTCTCCGCGGATGAAACTCTTAGAGTGAAATCGCGGATAGAACCCTCATCCGGCGCTTCGCGCCACCTTCTCCCACAAGGGGAGAAGGAAGAACACCGTGCGCTTGGCCACGCGTGCACGGTCTCGATTACTCCTGCATCATCTCGCCGCTGCCGCCGAACTCGGCGGGAAAATCCTTCAGCTTGGGCAGGCCGTCGCGCATCGGCAGCACGGTTTCGGAATAGTTGACGTGGACGCCGGGCGCGAAGGCGAGCGTGGGGATGGTGGCGGTGAAGACGTCGATCAGATCGAGCGGCGGATGATTGGTCATGAGATGACCACCGCACTTGCCGCAATATTTGCGCTGGCTCAGTGGCGTCTTGGCAAAGGTCTCGACGTGCTCTGCGCCTTCGGTGATGCGCACGGCTTCCGGCTTCCACAGGCTGAAGGCGTTCACCGGTCCGCCCGACCACGAGCGGCAGGAGCGGCAATGGCAATAGCCCATCGCCGCGGGCTCGCCGGTGACCTCGATGGTGACGGCGCCGCAGAAGCAGTTTCCAACGTGTTTCATTGAGTATTCTCCTTGGATGAACATCAAGCTTGGTTCGGCGAGTGAGTTCCATCTCCTCGCCCTTGGCACTCGGCGCATCCTCCGTTCGGCGGACGCGCCGCGAGGGACTCAACGGCTAGACTGACTTCCGCCAGGGAATAAGCATCGACACCCGTTGCTTGTACTGCCGGTATTCGTCGCCGAACAGGTCGATCAGATCGCGCTCCTCCAGCGCGATGCCAACGAGGATGTAGAGCGTGGTCACGGCCGCAAACAGGAGATGGCCGGCGGTCATGGTCGGCGCCGCCCAGAAGGCGACGATGAAGCCGAGATAGATCGGATGACGAACGAAGTTGTAGAGCAGCGGCGTCTTGAAGCGCGCCGGCGCGGCCTCCTTGCCGACGAGATGATCGGTCACCTGATGCAATCCGAACAATTCGAAGTGGTTGATCAGGTAGGTGCTGAGGAAAACCAACACCCAGCCTGCCAACGACAGCGTGACCAGCGTTACGGCAAGATCCGGATTCGCGACGTCCCATATCACCGTGGGCAGCGGACGCCATTGCCAGAACAGGAGGAGCAATGACAGGCTCGCCAGCAGCACATAGGTGCTGCGCTCGACCGGCTTGGGGACGAACTGCGTCCACCACGCCTTGAAGCGCTGCCGCGCCATCACGCTGTGTTGAATGGCGAACAGCCCCATCAGGAGGAGATTGATGATGACAGCCTCGGCCGTCGGCGTGTCGGTGCCGGTGTCGATGCTTTTCGGCACCACCAACCCCATCACGAAACCGATGGCGTAGAGAATGGTGACGAAAAACACGAGATATGCCGCAATTCCGTACAGAAAAAGCGATGAACTTGAAAGCCTTCGAGCTCGAAACCTCGGGGTGCAGGGAATGAACCTGATGATCAATTTGGGTCATAAGCAGCTCCGTTGTGCCAAATATCGGCACTCCATTGGTTGCTGCACCATGCCGCATCGGACGTGCCGTGACTTTTGCAGACGGTTGATTTTTGCCTGAGACGACTTTGATTTTAGCTTGAGACGACAGAAACGTGCGATTTCTCTTTGAAAACAATGTGCTCGACGGCGAGCTGCGCGAGCTGACATGCGACGGCGCGGCCATTCCGTTGCAGCCGCAGGTGTTCGACCTCTTGCTTTACCTGGTGGCGCAGCGCGCACGGGTGGTCAGCAAGGATGACCTGATCAGCGAGATCTGGAGCGACCGCATCGTCTCGGACTCCGCGCTCAACAGCCGGATCAACGCCGCGCGGAAGGCGCTCGGTGACGATGGCGCGACGCAGCGGCTGATCAAGACGATCCCGCGCAAGGGCTTCCGCTTCGTCGGCGAGGTCCGGGAAGAAGCGGCAGCCGTGCTTGCGCCAGCCGAGGCCACGCCCGCCGTCGCTCGCGTTGTGACCGACCGGCCGGGAATCGCGGTGCTCGCCTTCGAGAACATGAGCGGTGATCCGGCGCAGGAATATTTCGGCGACGGCATCAGCGAGGATATCCTCACCGCGCTGTCGAAGCAGCGCTGGTTCATGGTGATCGCCCGCAACTCGTCCTTCACCTACAAGGGGCGCGCCGTTCACATCAAACAGATCGCGGAGGAGCTCGGCGTGCGCTACATCGTCGAGGGCAGCGTGCGCAAGGCGGACAACCGCGTACGCATCACCGCGCAGCTCAACGACGCCGCCACCGGCAGTCACCTCTGGGCCGAGCGCTACGACCGCGAGCTGGTCGACGTCTTCGCCGTGCAGGACGAGATCACCGAGCGGATCGTCGCGGCGATCGAGCCGCAGATCCATGCCGCTGAGAATTTTCGCGCCCATCGCAAGCCGCCGTCGAGCCTGGATGCCTGGGACCTGCTCATGCGCGCGCTGTCGCACTACTGGCGGGTGACGCCGCAGGACCATCTCGCCGCGCAGACGCTGCTTGAGCGCGCGATCGCGATCGACCCGGATTACGGCCAGGCGTTGTCGGTGCTGGCGGCCAGCCACATGTTCGGCGTGCATCTCGGCTGGGCTGAGCTCGCCACGACGGCACCGATCGCGGAGAGGGCAGCGCTCGCCGCGGTACGTTGCGACCACGAGGACGCCTGGGCCCATGCCGCGCTCGGCAGCGTCTGCTTCTCGACGCGGCGGCTCGCGGACGCGCTGTCCGAGTTCGAGCAGGCGCTCGCGCTCAATCCGAACTTCTCGCTGGCGCAGGGATACTACGCGCTGGCGCTGTCCTATGCCGGGCGATCGAACGATTCGTTCGAGGCGGCGCAGAAGGCGATAAGGCTAAGCCCGCGCGATCCGTCGTTGGCGATCTATCACGGCATTGCCGGCTATGCCCGCTTCACGGAGCGACGTTACGACGAGGCCATCGCGCTCGCGCGCGAAGCGATCCGGCATCGCGGCGACCTCACCGGCGCCTATCGCGTGCTGGCGGTCTCCGCCAGCATGACCGGCGACACCGCGCTCGCCGGGATAGCGCTGGACGAACTCCGCCGCACCCAGCCCAACATTTCGCTGCATTGGATCGCGACGCAATTGCCATGGGCCAATGACAGGGATCGCGAGCATTATCTCGAAGGGTTTCGGCGGGCAGGGTTGCGGTGAGAACCTTTTCTTGTTCTCGCGGGATGAGGGGCGATCGGACGCCGTAGCGTTGATCGATTTAGCGCTGTGGCCGCTTTCGGCCGTCCCGCTGCCTTGAAAGGCCAAAACAGGACGCGCTGTACATTTTTTGTGCGAACACTGTCGAGACTTTCATCTTGCGACGCGGAACGAGACCATGTGAGCCTCGATGCTGGATGGGGACTGGGATGGGCCGGCCGTCGCTTCGCGCGCGAGGACGTTGCGAAGCGGTTACGGCTGGTCTCGCTTGAGAAAGATACGACATGCCGAAACGAGTGTTGCTTGGTGTCCTTCTGGCTTGCGGCGTCACCGCCTCGGCGCTGGCGCAAGAGCCGAAAATGGGAGGCGCGATCAAGGCCGTGATCCAGCCCGAGCCGCCGAGCCTGATGCTTGCGATGGTCCAGAACGGCCCGATCCAGATGGTGTCGGGCAACATCTTCGAAGGCCTGCTGCGCTACAGCCCCAAGCTCGAGCCGCAGCCGGAACTGGCGGAGAGCTGGAGCATCAGCGAGGACGCCAAGACCTACACGTTCAAGCTCAGGAAGGGCGTGACCTGGCACGACGGCAAGCCCTTCACATCCGCCGACGTGCTGTTCTCGATCGAGATGCTGAAGCAGACCCACGCGCGTGCCCGCAACAATCTGGTGCAGGTCGACAAGGTCGAGGCGCCCGACGACTACACCGTGGTGTTCACGCTGAAGCAGCCGTTCGGGCCGTTCCTCGGCATCTTCGAGGTCGGCTCGATGCCGATGGTGCCGAAACATCTCTATGAAGGCACCGACTGGAAGACCAACCCCTACAACAACGCGCCGGTCGGCACCGGCCCCTTCATGTTCAAGGAATGGCAGAAGGGCTCGTTCATCCGCCTGGTCAAGAATCCGAACTACTACGAGAAGGGAAAGCCCTATCTCGACGATATCTACTGGCAGGTCATCCCCGACGCCGCCGCACGCTCGGTGGCTTACGAGACCGGCAAGGTCGACGTGCTGCCCGGCGGCTCGGTCGAGAATTTCGACGTGCCGCGGCTCTCGAAGCTGAAGGACACCTGCGTCACCGGCGCGGGCTGGGAGTTCTTCTCGCCGCTGGCCTGGCTGTGGCTAAACAATCGCCAGGGTCCGCTCGCGGACAAGCGGGTGCGACAGGCGGTGATGTACGCGATCGACCGCGATTTCGCCAAGGACGTGATCTGGAACGGGCTCGGCAAGGTCGCGACGGGCCCGTCGGCCTCGACCATCAAATACTACACCGACGACGTGCCGAAATATCCCTACGATCCCGCGAAGGCGAAGGCGCTGCTGAAGGAAGCCGGCTACAAGGGCGAGAAGATCCGCATCTTGCCGCTCGCTTACGGCGAGACCTGGCAGCGCTGGGGTGAGGCCGTGAAGCAGAACCTCATGGATGTCGGCATGAACATCGAGACGATCTCGACCGACGTTGCCGGCGGCAACCAGAAGATCGGCGATTGGGACTACGACATCGCCTTCACCTATCTCTACCAATATGGCGATCCAGCCCTCGGCGTCGGCCGCAACTACGTCTCCAGCGCCATCGCCAAGGGCCAGGTCTTCAACAATGTCGAGGGCTACTCCAATCCCGAGATCGACAAGTTGTTCGCCGACGGCGCGGTCGCAACGCCGGATTCCAAGCGCAAGGAGATCTACGAGAAGGCGCAAAAGATCCTGGTCGAGGACGTGCCGGTGGCCTGGATGCTGGAGCTGCAATTCCCGACCATCATGCGTTGCAACGTCAAGAACCTGATCACCACGGGGATCGGGGTCAATGACGGCTTCAAGGACGCATGGCTCGAGAAGTGAGGGCGTGCGCTCCGAACTCCCCTTACCCCTCCCGCTTGCGGGAGAGGTCGCTTCGCTCGAAGAGCGTAGCGGGTGAGGGTTCTCTCCTCCTGGCAATCCCTCTGCGGAAGCACCCCCTCTCCTGCCCTCCCCCGCAAGCCGGAGAGGGAGCGCACCGCCGCCGCGGCCGCGACCACCC
Organism: Bradyrhizobium sp. LLZ17; assembly: GCF_041200145.1. Classification (NCBI taxonomy): domain Bacteria; kingdom Pseudomonadati; phylum Pseudomonadota; class Alphaproteobacteria; order Hyphomicrobiales; family Nitrobacteraceae; genus Bradyrhizobium; species Bradyrhizobium zaerense. The sequence continues at coordinate 5,479,130 of NZ_CP165734.1, read as the reverse complement.
CGATTTCATCCCTATTTGATCATGCTCTCCTTCGTCGCTCAACGTGTCGTGAAAGGCATCATCGTGCTGCTCGCGATCGTCGTTCTCAATTTCTTCCTGATCCGGCTGGCGCCCGGTGACCCCGCCGTCGTGATGGCCGGCGAGGCCGGCGCCAGTGACCAAGTCTTCGTCCAGCAATTGCGGGAAAAGTTCGGCCTCGACAAGCCGCTGCCCGAGCAGCTCTTCATCTATGTCAAGGGCATCGCTAATCTCGACCTCGGCTTCTCGTTCCGCCAGCAAGCGCCGGTGTCGAAGCTGATCATGGAACGGCTGCCGGCGACGCTGCTGTTGACGCTCACGGCATTCGCGATTTCGCTCGTCCTCGGCGTCCTCTTCGGCACCTTCGCCGCGCGTTTTGCCGGAACTTTCCTCGACACCGCCATCACCGTGTTTGCACTGATCTTCTACGCCATGCCGATCTTCTGGGTGGCGCTGATGGGAATCCTGCTGTTTTCGGTCACGGTCGATTGGCTGCCGAGCTTCGGCTACGAGACCGTCGGCGCCAACCTCACCGGCCTTGCCCATATCATCGACGTCGGTGCGCATCTGATCATGCCCGCGATGACGCTCGGCCTGTTCTTCATGGCGACCTACACCCGCATGACGCGTGCCTCGATGCTGCAGGTGCAGCGGCTCGACTTCGTCAAGACCGCGCGCGCCAAGGGCCTCTCCGACGCCGTGATCCAGCGCCGCCACGTGCTGCGCAACGCGCTGCTCCCCGTCGTGACGCTTGCCGGCGTGCATGCCGGCACGCTGATCGGCGGCGCCGTCATCACCGAAACCGTGTTCGCCTGGCCCGGCATCGGGCGTCTGATGTACGACGCGCTGTTGCAGCGGGATTACAATCTGCTGCTCGGCGTGTTCGTGACCTGCTCGGTCATGGTCCTGATCTTTAACCTCATCACCGACCTGGTCTATCGCCTGGTCGATCCGCGCATCGAATACGCCACATGAAACAGTTCTGGAAATCGATGCTGAAGAGTCCGAGCGGCGTCATCGGGCTCGTCATCCTGCTGCTTGCGATCTCGGTCGCGGTGTTCGGGCCGCTACTGTTCCCGAACTCGCCCTGGCGGATGGTGCAGCGGCCTTTCCTGCCGCCCTTCACGCTCTCGACCGTGCCGCTCGGGACCGACGCGCTCGGCCGCGACGTCTTTGCCGGCATGATCTTCGGTGCGCGGGTGTCGCTGCTGGTCGGCCTCATCTCGACGTTGGTGGCGCTGATCGTCGGCGTACCGATCGGCGCGATGGCCGGCTATTTCGGCGGCCGGGTCGACGACGCCCTGATGCGCTTCACCGAATTCTTCCAGACCATTCCGAGCTTCGCGCTCGCGATCGTGCTGGTCGCAATCCTGCAGCCCTCGATCTATTCGATCGTGACCTCGATCGCGGTGGTGAGCTGGCCGCCGGTCGCCCGCCTCGTCCGTGGCGAAGTGCTGTCGCTGCGGACGCGGGAATATGTCCAGGCGGCCGTGGTGACCGGCCAGAGTAACAGCTGGATCATCCTGCGCGAGATCCTGCCCAATGCGCTGTCGCCGGTGATCGTGCTGGCCTCGCTGATGGTCGCGACCGCGATCCTGCTGGAATCCTCGCTGTCGTTCCTCGGCCTCGGCGATCCCAATCTGATCTCCTGGGGCTACATGGTCGGTGCCGGCCGCACCGTGATCCGCCAGGCCTGGTGGATCACCGTGTTTCCCGGCGTCGCCATCCTGATCTCGGTGCTCGGCCTGAACCTGATCGGCGAAGGCCTCAACGACGCGCTCAATCCGCGCTTGTCACGGGAGGGGCGCTGATCATGACCGCGCCGCCCGCCGTTTCCATCACGAACTTGCGGATCGCGCTGCCCAAGGGCGGCGAACGTCCTTTCGCGGTCGACGGCGTCTCGCTGGATCTGCGACCGGGCAAAATCGTCTGCGTCGTTGGCGAGTCCGGCTCCGGCAAATCGATGTGCGCGCATGCGCTGATGGGCCTGCTGCCTGATACGGTCGACATCGCCTCCGGCGAGATCCAGTTCGAAGGCCGCGACCTGCTCAAGCTCGATGACAACGGCTGGCGCGATTTGCGCGGCCGCCGGCTCGCGATGATCTTCCAGGAGCCGATGACCGCACTCAATCCGTTGATGCGGATCGGCGACCAGATGGCCGAGATGTTCGAGGCCCACGGCCTGCTCACGCCGAAGGAGCGCCGCGCCAAGGCCCTGTCTCTGGCACGCGAGGTCGGCCTGCCCGACCCCGAGCGCATCGTGCGCGCTTATCCGCACCAGCTCTCCGGCGGCCAGCGCCAGCGCGCCATGATCGCGATGGCGCTCGCGCTCGAACCGGCCGTGCTGGTCGCTGACGAGCCGACCACCGCGCTCGACGTCACGACGCAGGCGCAGATCCTCAAGCTGATCCGCAACCTTCAGCGCAACCGCAACATGGCGGTGATGTTCATCACCCACGATTTCGGCGTGGTCGCCGACATCGCCGACCAGGTCTTGGTGCTCCGGCATGGCAAGGTCGTCGAGGAAGGCCCAGCCAGCGCCGTCTTCAACAATCCGCAGCACGACTACACCAAGGCGCTGCTGGCCGCGGTGCCGACGATGGCCCCGCCGTCGCGCGCGCCGCTCGACGATCGGGCCAAGGCCGTCGAGGTGATCGGGCTGGACAAGACCTACGTCACCTCCGGCGGCTGGTTTCGCGAAGACCGCCGCGTCGATGCCGCACGCGAAGTCAATTTCACGATCCTCAAGGGTGAGACGCTCGGCCTGGTCGGGGAATCCGGCTCCGGCAAATCGTCGGTGGCCCGTCTCGTCATGCGGCTGATCGAAGCCGACCGCGGTACGGTGCGGATCGGCGACACCGATCTCACCCGGCTCGCGGGCAAGGCGCTGCGAGCCGAGCGCCATCGCATCCAGATGATCTTTCAGGATCCGTTCGCCTCGCTCAATCCGCGCCGCAAGATCGGCCACATCATTGCCGACGGCCCGATCGCGGCCGGTACAGATCCAAGAATGGCGTTCGACCGCGCCCGCGATCTCCTCAAGATGGTCGGGCTGGACGCCGGCGCGCTCGACCGCTATCCGCATGAATTCTCCGGCGGCCAGCGCCAGCGCGTCGGCATCGCACGCGCGCTCGCGCTGGAGCCCGAGATCATCGTCGCCGACGAAGCCGTCTCCGCGCTCGACGTCTCCGTACAGGCACAGGTCTTGAGGCTGCTCGAAGACCTCAAGGCACGCCTCGGCCTCTCGATGCTGTTCATCACCCATGATCTTCGCGTGGCGGCGCAAATCTGCGACCGCATCGCGGTCATGCAGCGTGGCGCTATTGTCGAGCTGAAGCCGACGGCTCAGCTCTTCGCAATGCCCGAGCATCCCTATACACGCGAGCTGCTGGCAGCGGTGCCGGGACAGAAGGAACGCGCGCCGGCAGCGTAGGTCAGCTGGTCGCGGCTCTACTTGGTCCGAGGATTCGTGTTGTTCCAGGTCGGGACTGAATTGGTCACACCGACGGAGGGCTGATTGGACGTTCCGACCGACGGCGCCGTCACCGTCCCGACAGTCTGCCCCGAACTTCCAAACGTCCCTTGCTGTACCGGTGCTCCGGTGCGCCCGCTGGTGCTGCTCTGTGCAGGCGTCCCCGACGTTTGCGCGTTCACAGCGAACGGTGCAGCAGCAGAATCCGAGCGCGACGAGTGCCGCAATGGAGCGTTTCGTTCCTGTCATGGCTGATCCTTTCGGGTGCGATCTCTCAATCGCGACGGCCGTTCGTCAAGGCGAACCACTCGTGCACTGAGTAAACTGACAACTCCACCCGCGCGAAAATGTGCCCCCGTGCCGCCCCGACGTGGGGCTCAACACTTCATCACGATGCTGCGAAGCGAGTCCGGGCGGATAGATGATCGGCGCATCATCAAGGTATCCCGCTCCGCCCCAGGAACGGAATAGTCACGAGCTTTTTATCCCTCGTGACCGCCTGCGCGGCTGCGCGGCCCGAGCCGGCACCCCACATGCGAATAAAATTATTTCCATCATCTCATGATGGATCGAGGATTTATTGGAGCCGACATGGGCCAGATTATTCAGTTTGTCTCGAAATCCGAGCGCGAGCGCATTCGCCTCATTCAGGAAGCGCGTGCGATTTATGACAGCATTTTCCCGTCGACTGATCCGGCCGGCGAGCAGCCGGGCGGAGCCAGTGCGCACCAGAACGACAGGGGCAACCTCGCGTGATCAAGATCATTGCCGGCCTCTGCAATCTTGCCTCACCGGCGAGTTGTCACGAGCAGATCGTCACCACGTCGGACTTCGCCGATGTCTCGATGCAGTCCTGCCTGATGGGCGCGCCGCAACTCGCGGAGTGGATGACCCAGCATCCAGCCGAACGGCTGGCTGGATGGCGCTGCGTGATGGGTCAGCAGGGCGGCCGAGGCGCCTGAGGTGAGAGACCGCGGGTCTCTCCTCATCTGACGGGCGGGTTGGTGTTGCTCCAGGTCGGGACTGAGTTGGTCACGCCGACAGATGGCCAGTTATAAGTTCCGATCGAAGGTGCCGTAACCGTCCCGACCGACTGGCCCGACGACCCGTAGGCGCCGGGCTGCGGCGCGGTCACTCCGGGGCTTCTATAGGTTGGGGCCACGACGGTCGTCGTCGAATGCCTGCTGGATCTGTGCCGCTTGGCTTCAGCCGCAAAGGGGGCCACCACCAGCCCGATGGTGATGCACGCCGCGATGGCGAGCCTGGTTGCCGTCATGGCTCATCCTTTCCTGATGCGAGGCGTCCATTGGCCGGACAGCCTCCGTAGACGCCGAGCTTACAACGCCATCTGTGCGGAAATGTGCCGAATGCCGACAAGCCGAGCATCACTGCCGCTTCGGATAAATGGATTGAACGACATCTCCCGACAGGGGCAGCTTGAACACGGGCCTGCGATTTCCCTCGCTGACGCTCGACCGGCGCGGACACACTAGCACGATCATGTCTGCCTTCGGATCGACCCGAATCAGCGTTACTGCATTCACCTCGACGACGTCGCGTATCGAGGTGAGATGACGGGCACTGAACTGAAGCAATTGCGGGCCGACCTGTCCGAGGTGCTCGGCCGGGAGCTCACGGTCGCCGACATGGCAAAGCTGTGTGGCCTGCCGGCGGCGACCGGCGCCGTCACGATCAGGCGCTGGGAAGTGAGCGGCCCGACCGTGGCGGCGACCAAAGTGCTTCAAGTGCTCGCGATGGCGAGCGAGCGCTATCCGATCATGGAAAAATTCGACGTCTTCGACCGCCACGACGTCCGCGAGGAAGACCGACCCGCAAAGCGCGCGGCGTTCCGCGAGCAGATGCGCGACGAGGCGCGGCGGCGTCTTGGTTAATGAAAGCCGCGCACAAGTTACGCGACGGCTCTCGAATTAAGTCTTCCTTCAGCATTTCTTAAGCGGCCATTAAGCACAAAAGCATTTGCAGCCCAACAAGTTAGGTTGGGGGCCGCAGTGCCATGGATGTGACAGCATTTTCGTCAAAAGCGAGCTATCTGCAAAACCAACGACGGCGCTGAAAGCGCGCCCGCCGGGGACAAAGTGTTGGAGTTCAAGACTATGAAGAAGATTCTGTTTGCGACCGCGGCTCTGCTCGTGCTGGGCGCGGCTGCGCCGGCCGTCGGCGCCGATCTCGGTGCCCGGCCCTATTACAACAAGGCTGCGCCGGCCTATGCCGCGCCGATCTACAACTGGACCGGATTCTATATCGGTGCGCATGTCGGCGGCGCGTTCTCCAGCGACAACAATTTCAACGGCCTCTCCACCGGCAACAACGGCAACGGCCGTTTCCTCGGCGGCTTGCAGGCCGGCGCGGACTGGCAGCTCAACCCGAACTTCGTGGTTGGCGCCGAAGCCCAGTATTCCTGGCTCTCCGGCAATGTCGGCGCGGTATTCCCGGGCGGTGTCGCCTACACCAACGACCAGCGCGGCCTCGGCTCGATCACCGGCCGGGTCGGCTACACCTGGGGTCCGGGCCTGCTCTACGTGAAGGGCGGCTACGCCTATTCCGACAACAACGAGAAGGTGACCGTCGGCGGCGTGCCAACCGCCTTCGTCATCACTGGCGATCACCGCAACGGCTACACCGTCGGCGCCGGCCTCGAGTACATGTTCGCCCCGAGCTGGTCGGCCAAGGCCGAGTACCAGTATTACAATTTCGGCGACGCGCACTTCACGGGCGGCCCGCTGGCAGGCACCGGCAACTTCACCACCGACGACCACACCATCAAGGCGGGCGTCAACTACCGCTTCAACTGGGCAAACTCGACCGTCGCGCGCTACTGATCGCGCGTCACGATCTGTTCACCATCAAGGGCCGGCCCCGTTGCCGGCCCTTTCTTTTTTCGTTGTGCTTTTTTCGTTCTGCGGAACTGGCACAAGCAATTGGGCAACTTGCGATTTTTTAACCCGCCCCGGACATACTCCGCGCCGAAAACAAGAGAGTGCGGGTGTGGGGGAATTTCGATGGCGATCCGTCTGAGCCTTGGTCGTTTCAAGCCTCGTTTCAAAATGCCGAAAATGGGCCTGCGCGGTAGCCTGTTCGCGGCCTTCGCGGTGATCGCGGGTATGGCCCTGGTGATCGCAGCCGGCGCCGGCCTGGTGTTCAACCATCTGGGCTCGACCATGATGGATCTGAGCGGCCGCGACATTCCGCGGCTCTCCGCAAGCCTTCAACTCGCCTCGCAAAGCGCAACGCTCGCCGCGCAGGGTCCGGGCGTGCTGGCGTCGCCCACCGACGAGGCGCTGAACGAGCGCACCAAGAAGGTGCAGGAGATCCAGCAGCTCGCCATGGCCAAGCTCGGCGAGATCATCGAGCTCGGCGCCGACAAGCAGATCGCGACCGCGCTCCGCGACAACGCCAAGAGCATCGACGAGGCGACCCAGAGCCTGGTATCGGCCGCACGCGAGCGGCTCGACACCGGCGCACTGCACGACAAGCAGTATGAAGCGCTGCGCAAGGCGCAGCTCGCCTTCGTCGGCGCGGCCGGCCCCGCGATGCTGGATACGCAGACGCGGCTGAACGCCATCCTCGGCGCCGTCGACCTCTCCGCGGACGATGCCACCGAAGCGGCCCGCACGGTCGCCCAGATCTCGACGGTCTCGGCCAACGGCAATCTGATGGCCGCCGACATGATGGCGGCGCTTTCGGCCAACAACAGCGATACGCTGGAGGCGATCGAGAAGGAGTTCAAGACGACGCGCGATCGCGTCAAGTCCAACCTCGAGGACTTGCCGAACATACCTTCGATGCAGGCGGTGCGCGATACCATCCAGAAGCTGTTCGCCTTCGGCGAGGGCAAGACCGGCGTGTTCAAGATCCGGCAGAAGGAGCTCGACTCGATCGACTACGGCCAGACCATCCTGGACGAGACCCGCAAGCTCAATGTCGGCCTCGGCATCAGCGTGCAGCAGCTCGTCGACGGCGTGCAGAAGGAGACCAACGCGTCGACCTTCCAGGCACGGCAGGAGATATCGCTCGCGACCACGGCAATGCTGGCGCTGGGTGCGCTGACGCTGGTGGGCTCGGCGCTGTTCGTCTGGCTCTATGTCGGCCGCAGCATCCTGCGGCGGATCCGCGAGCTCCAGCGCGCGATGCAATTGCTCTCGGCCGGCGACCTCGACACCGAGATCGTCCGCTCCAGGCAAAATGACGAGATCGGCGCGATGAAGGAGACGCTGACCGTGTTCCGCGACAGCATGATCGAGGCCCGGGCGCTTGCGAGCGAGCAGGACAAGGATCGTGTCGCCGAGGCCGAGCGGGCCGCGCATATGGAGGCGAAAATCGCCGAGTTCGAGGGCGCGATGCGGTCCGCACTCGACAATCTCGCGCAGTCGGCCAACTCGATGCAGTCGACCGCACAGAGCATGTCGACCACAGCCGACCAGTCCAACGCGCTGGTGAATGCGGTGGCTTCGGCCGCCGAGGAGACCTCGGTCAACGTGCAGACCGTCTCATCCGGCACCGAGCAGCTGTCGTCCTCGATCGAGGAGATCAGCAAGCAGGTGGTGACCTCGGCCGCGATCGCCAGGAAGGCGGTCGACGAGGCCGGCGCCACCGACGCCACGATGCAGACGCTTGCCGACAGCGCGAGCCGCATCAGCGTCGTGGTCGACCTGATCCAGACCATCGCGTCGCAGACCAATCTGCTCGCGCTCAACGCCACCATCGAGGCGGCGCGCGCGGGCGAAGCCGGCCGCGGCTTCGCGGTGGTCGCCTCCGAGGTGAAGAGCCTCGCGAGCCAGACCGCCAAGGCGACGGAGGAGATCCGCACCCAAATCGCCAGCATGCAGCAGGTCACGACGTCTGCCGTCGGCGCCATCCAGGGCATCGGCCGCATCATCGGCGAGATCAACGACGTGACCACGACGATTGCAGCGGCCGTCGAGGAACAGGGCGCGGCCACCCGCGAGATCGCCCGCAACATCCAGCATGCGGCCGGCGGCACCAGCGAGGTTTCCAGCAACATCGTCGGCGTCTCGACGGCCTCGGCCGAAGCCGGCGCGGCGGCGAGCGAGGTGCTGGGCGCATCGGATGCGCTCCGCCGCGAGGCCGACATGCTGCGCGGGGAGATCGACGCGTTCCTCAACAACATGCGGGCGGCGTAAGCGCCGTTCCGCAGCCCGGATTGCGCTACGAAGCGTAATCCGGACTAAGGACATCAGAACAGGAAAAGCCCGAGAACACCGAAGTTGATCCGCGGGCTCCCTCCCTCCTTTGCCGGGCCGGGAGCCGCCCTTCCAAAAAAATCGAAAACAACCCCATGCACAGTAGCCGGGGCACTGAACTCATTGGACTAATGCTCCTCGGCCGGCGACCCGCATCGGCTGCGCGCGTGCGTCGTTGACTCGTCGGGCAAAACACTGGCAGAATGGCAAAATCGAAAGTTCGTCACACCCGCGCGGAGCAGTCCGCCGCGGGTTTTTTTATGTCGGAGCACAGATTGCCATGATCAAAGTATCGCCTTCATCCACCGCAGTCAGCAACACCACCCTAGCAGTGAAACCAGGATCGGATTTGGATAGCTGGCCCCGCTGGATTCGTGAGGCGCTTGCAATCCAGCCTGGGAGCACAGCGATCGCACACCCCGATGTCGAAACGGCGCCAGCGCGCGTCGATCCTGGGAGCGTACGAATTCTAAGTCGCGCGCCGTCCTCACCTAGCAGGCCTTGATTAGGAAAAGCTTCTGTCGATTGTTGCGCGCACTGTCGCTGTAACCCCTCTCTCACTTACGGGGTGCAGTCCAGTAGTGTTGCTAGGATACCCGTTAGAATTACGGTGACAGTGCACTTAATTACCGCCAGAGCTCAATCGTCCTCCGGTGCCGACGGCTTGGGCCCGCGCTTGGCCGGCTTGAGGAGACGCCCGGTCTGGCGCTCGATGCGGGCGATGAAGCGGCTGTCTCCCAGCGGTCGGCCGATGCTCTCTGCGGCACGCAGTGCGCCGAACAGGGATTACGGTGACAGTGCATTTAACTTTTCTCGCGATCCACGCGCGGCTTCGGCCCTCGCTTGGCCGGCTTGAGAACGCGCTTTGTCTTCCGCTCGATCATATCCAGGAACTTCGGATTGCCGACCGGGCGACCGATGGTTTCGGCACCGCGTAGCTGCGCGATCATGCCAGCCTCGCTCTCCTCGGACAGAAAATGCGAAAAGTCCGGATAGCGTTCGCGGATCGGCGCGATCGCGGTGATGCCGTCGTCGCGGCCGCCGATATGGGCGCGGACGCTGGACCAGCGCCAGTCGCGCGCCCGTTCGACGAGCCGAGCCCTCACCGGATTGAGGGAGACGTAGCGCAGCGCAGCAGCGAGGTGCGCCTCGTCCATCGCCACGCAACCGAAACGGCCTTGCCAGAAATGGCCGGTGCGCTTGCGGCGGGCGTGGATGATGCCGGCGTAGCGGCGATGCACGGGGGCCAGGGCGCGGCGTAACCCGTCGGCGTCGGACGGCACGAGGATCAGATGCACATGGTTCGGCATCAGACACCAGGCCCACACCTCGACCCCGGCCGTATGGCAGCTCGCCGCGAGCAGGTCGCGATAAAGGGCATAGTCGCTATCGTCAAAGAACGTGCGCGCGCGGCCATTGCCGCGTTGCGTGACGTGGTGTGGATGACCGGGAATGACGACACGGGCAAGACGGGCCATGCCGCAATATGACCGAAGAAGCGTGGGGCGTCAATTAAATGCACTGTCACCGTAATTCTGCGCGCCCGGCCATTGCCGCGCTGGGTGACATGGTGGGGATGGCCGGGGATGACGACACGAGCAAGACGAGCCATGCCGCATCATGCCAGCCGAACCGGGCCGGCGTCAATTTAATGCACTGTCACCGTAATATCCGGGCCGGCGTCAATTTAGTGCACTGTCACCGTAATAAATTCTGACGGGAGATTTCAACAAGCACACCACGACGTCAGCACAGATCCGTTGGGGCGCGTACGGGACGACCGGATCTCCAGATATTTCCATCTATACCTACGGCTGGATCGATCACCGCGGTCGAGACCAGTGAGGTTCAGCCTCGACCGCCGCTTAACCACGATATCGGACCTGTAGCCGGGAATGGAGCGCGGCGAAATCCGGGCTACGGAAAACTGCCGGAATGACGGCTATGCGGGCCGCTTTAGCGTCCTTTTTCGGCTGGCGCGCCGTGGCGAGCGGGTTTAAGCCGGTGGCATGAACGCAAAAACCGATATCGCGCAGTCCTCCGCCGAGGCCCTGCGCTACCCTTGGGAGCAGCATCCCGGTCCCGAAGAGGTCGTGGAGGTGCGGCCCGGCGTGTTGTGGGCGCGGCTGAAGCTGCCGTTCCGCCTCAACCACGTGAACATCTACCTGCTCGCCGACGGCGAGGGCTACGCGATGGTCGATGCCGGCTTCGGCAACGAGGAGTCGATCGAGGCCTGGACAAAACTGTTCGAGGGTCCGCTGAAGGGCGTTCACATCACGCGGCTGATCGTGACGCATTCGCATCCCGACCATGTCGGCCTCGCGGGCTGGATCGTCGAGCGGTTCAATTGCCCGTTGGTGATGTCGCAGGTCGAGTATCTGCAATCGGTCTATCACCAGAACCGCGGCACCGAGGAACGGCGCGAGGCGCAGCGGCTGTTCTTCCGCCGCCACGGCATGGACGAGTCGCTCACCGAAAAGCTGCTCGGCCGCGGCCAGGATTATCTCAAGCGCGTCTCGGTGCTGCCGCCATCCTACCGCCGCATCTCGCATGGCGACGAGGTCGTGATCGGCGCGCGTCGCTTCAAGGTGATCACCGGCGGCGGGCACGCGCTCGACCAGGTGATGCTGTATTGCGCCGACGACAAGCTGTTCCTGTCCGCCGACCAGGTGCTGAGCAAGATCTCGCCCAATGTCAGCGTCTGGGCGGTCGAGCCGGACCAGAATTCGCTCGGCGAATATCTGGCCTCGCTCGCAAGCCTCACCACCACCCTGCCCTATGATTTGCTGGTGCTGCCCGGCCACGGCGTGCCGTTCTACGGGCTCAAGACCCGCATCAAGCAGCTCGCCGATCACCACGAGGAGCGCTGCCGCCTGATCGCGGAAGCCTGCCGCGAGGAGCCGCAGACCTCGCGCGCATTGGTGCCGGTGGTGTTCAACAAGCATGTGCTGGACGAACACCAGATGGGCTTTGCCGCCGGCGAACTGGTCGCTCACGTGAACTACATGATCGTCGAGGGCAGGCTCACGGCCGAGACACAGGACGGCGTACTGCGCTTCAGGACGACGTGAGGGCTCACTTCACCTCGCCCCGCTTGCGGGGCAGGGCAGTCGCATGTGGCATTTTGGACGGCGTGAGCGCGCGCCTCGTCCTTCGAGACAACCGCTTCGCGGTCTCCTCAGGATGAGGCTAAGCGGCAATCGGAGCTCGTTGAAACTGCTGCCGCACACTCGGTCCTCATCCTGAGGGCCCGCCAAAGGCGGGCGTCTCGAAGGATGGCCACAGATACCGCACAGCAACATGGGCGATCCCGCCGGTCGTTTTGACCCACATCAAGCCGCCGCGCCCGCGATGGGGCATTTTGCCCAAATGCCCTTCGGGTTCAAATGTGGGATAGCGCATAGACATTAGAGTTGGAAAAGCTCTAAGAGGATGCGAGCCCCTGATCAGGTTCCGTTGCAGGTTTTGCCGATGGATTACAGCGAGTTCTTCAATTCCGCCCTTGATCGCCTGCACGCCGAGCGGCGCTACCGCGTATTCGCTGACCTCGAGCGCATCGCCGGCCGGTTCCCGCATGCGCTCTGGCACTCGCCCAAGGGCAAGCGCGACGTGGTGATCTGGTGCTCGAACGATTATCTCGGCATGGGCCAGCACCCCAAGGTGGTCGGCGCCATGGTCGAAACCGCGACGCGCGTCGGCACCGGCGCGGGCGGTACCCGCAACATCGCCGGCACCCATCATCCGCTGGTGCAGCTCGAGGCCGAGCTCGCCGATTTGCACGGCAAGGAAGCCGCGCTGCTGTTCACGTCCGGCTATGTCTCGAACCAGACCGGCATCGCGACCCTCGCCAAGCTGATCCCGAATTGCCTGATCCTCTCGGACGAGCTCAACCACAATTCGATGATCGAGGGTATCCGCCAGTCCGGTTGCGAACGGCTGGTGTTCCGGCACAACGACCTCGCGGATCTCGAACGCCTCTTGAAGGCCGCAGGTCCGAACCGGCCGAAGCTGATCGCCTGCGAAAGCCTCTATTCCATGGACGGCGATGTCGCCCCGCTCGCAAAAATCTGCGATCTCGCCGAGAAGTACGGCGCGATGACCTATGTCGACGAGGTCCACGCCGTCGGCATGTACGGCCCGCGCGGCGGCGGCATTGCCGAGCGCGACGGCGTCATGCACCGCATCGACGTCCTCGAAGGCACGCTCGCCAAGGCGTTCGGCTGCCTCGGCGGCTATATCGCGGCGAACGGACAGATCATCGATGCCGTGCGCTCCTACGCGCCGGGCTTCATCTTCACCACCGCGCTGCCGCCGGCGATCTGCTCGGCCGCGACCGCGGCGATCAGGCATCTGAAGACCTCGAACTGGGAGCGCGAACGCCACCAGGACCGCGCCGCCCGCGTCAAGGCGATCCTCAATGCCGCCGGCCTCCCGGTGATGTCGAACGACACCCACATCGTGCCGCTGTTCATCGGCGATGCCGACAAGTGCAAGCAGGCTTCCGACCTTCTGCTCGAAGAGCACGGCATCTACATCCAGCCGATCAACTATCCGACCGTTGCCAAGGGCACCGAACGCCTGCGCATTACGCCCTCGCCCTATCACGACGACGGCCTGATCGATCGGCTCGCCGAAGCGCTGCTGCAAGTGTGGGACCGCTTGGGTCTGCCGCTGCGCGAACAGTCGCTGGCGGCGGAGTAGCTCGGGGTCGTCCTGGCCTAGTGCGAAATTGCGCACGGGAGCCAGGACCCATTACCCCGATTGCGAATTGTTGCGGCTCGCTGACGCCACTTGGGTGCCCATCACCATGTGCTGTGGTTATGGGTCCTGGCTTTCGCCAGGACGACGTTGGGGTTTGCGGCTTAACGACAACACCAGTTCCCGCCCCTGCAAGGCATTTCGCTGTCGCTTGCAGCCCGCCGACGCGCTAGATTTGCTTGAAATTCGCTTGGAAATTTACTTGGACAATGAGATCGGGCGCGGAGCTGTGGCGCCCTGGGAGAGTCCTCCGCAATGCTCCACGATTGGGGCGTGATCGCCGCCGCCTTCGGCTATATCGGCTTCCTGTTCCTGGTGGCGAGCCATGGTGACCGCCGCTCGCCGGCCGGGCGCGGCCGCGCCTCCGGGCTGATCTATCCGTTGTCATTGGCGATCTACTGCACCTCCTGGACGTTCTTCGGCTCGGTCGGCTTTGCCACCCGGACCTCGACCGACTTCCTCGCGATCTATCTCGGCCCGATCCTGATGATCGGGCTCGGCGCCGGGGTCCTGCGTCGCGTGATCCAGCTTGCGAAAGCCCAGAACATCACCTCGATCGCCGACTTCATCGCTGCGCGCTACGGCAAGAGCCAGGCGGTGGCGGCAACGGTGGCGCTGATCGCGATCATCGGCTCGGTGCCCTACATCGCGCTCCAGCTCAAGGCGGTCGCCTCCTCGCTCGAAGTCATCCTGAGCGAAGACCAGGCCTTCTCACATATTCCGGTCATCGGCGACGTGGCGCTGATGGTGACGCTGGCGATGGCCGCCTTCGCCGTGCTGTTCGGCACGAGGCACACCGACGCCACCGAGCACCAGCACGGCCTGATGCTGGCGGTCGCGACCGAATCCATCATCAAGCTGGTCGCATTCCTTGCCGCCGGCATCTTCGTCACCTTCTGGATGTTCTCGCCGCACGAATTGATCGAGCGCGCCATGAAGACGCCGGAGGCGGTGCGGGCGATCAACTATTCCCCGTCGATCGGCAACTTCCTCACCATGACGCTGCTGTCGCTGTGCGCGATCATGCTGCTGCCGCGCCAGTTCCACGTCAGCGTGGTGGAGAATTCATCGGATGCCGAGGTCGGCCGGGCGCGCTGGTTGTTCCCGCTCTACCTCGTCGCCATCAACCTGTTCGTGATCCCGATCGCGCTCGCCGGCCTCATCACGTTCCCGTTCGGTGCTGCCGATCCCGACATGTACGTGCTCGCACTGCCGATCGAGGGCGGCGCCAACCTGCTCAGCGTCGCCGTCTTCGTCGGCGGCCTGTCGGCGGCCACCGCGATGGTGATCGTCGAATGCGTCGCGCTCTCGATCATGGTCTCGAACGATCTGGTGGTGCCGCTGGTGTTGCAGCGAAGGCCCGACGGCCGCACCGGTGGCGTTGATTTCGGCGACTTCCTGCTGCGTTCGCGGCGGCTCGCGATCTTCGCCATCATGGTGATGGCCTATTTCTACTATCGCGCGCTCGGCAATACGCAGCTCGTGGCGATCGGCCTGCTGTCCTTTGCCGCCATCGCGCAGCTCGCACCCAGCTTCTTCGGCGGCCTGTTGTGGCGCCGCGCCCACCGCCCGCGGTGCCATCGGGGGCATGCTGGTCGGCTTTGCGGTGTGGCTCTACACGCTGTTCATCCCGAGCTTCATGGACACCTCGACCTCGGGCATCCTGCTGCTGCAGCATGGCCCGTTCGGCATCGAGGCGTTGCGGCCGCAGGCGCTGTTCGGCGCCGACCTGTCGCCCCTGATGCACGGCGTCGTCTGGTCGCTCTCGCTCAACATCCTCACTTATGTGCTGCTGTCTCTGGCGCGGCAGCCTTCGTCCATCGAGCTCGTGCAGGCTGATCTGTTCGTGCCGATCACGCTCGCCCCGATCGCTCCGAACTTCCGCCGCTGGCGCACCACCATCACGGTGCAGGATATCCAGACCACGGTCGCGCAATATCTCGGGCCCGACCGCGCCCGGCATTCCTTCGAGGCGTTCTCGGCCCGGCGCAATGTGCGACTGGAGCTGGCGGCACCCGCCGATTTCGAGCTGTTGCAGCACGCCGAGCATCTGATCGCCTCCTCGATCGGTGCGGCGTCCTCGCGGCTCGTGATGTCTCTGCTGCTGCGCAAGCGGACGGTCTCGGCGAAAGCTGCGCTAAAGCTGCTCGACGACTCCCATGCGGCGCTGCATTTCAACCGCGAAATCCTTCAGACCGCGCTCAACCACGTGCGCCAGGGCATCGCGGTGCTCGATGCCGACCTGCAACTGATCTGCTCGAACCGGCAGTTCGGCGAACTGCTCAACGTGCCGCCGCATTTCATCCAGTTCGGCACGCCGTTACGCGAGATCCTGGAATTCATGGGCGTGAGCAATCCCGACGATCCGGTCGAGCGCGAAGCCATGCTGGAGCGGCGGCTTGCGGCCTACACCACCGACGGTGAGCCCTATCTGGAGCGCCTGCCGGAACGCCACATGGTGATCGAGATCCTGACCAACCGCATGCCGGGCGGCGGCTTCGTCATTACCTTCACCGACGTCACGCCCACCTTCGAAGCGGCCGAAGCGCTGGAGCGCGCCAATGCCACGCTGGAAAAGCGCGTGCGTGATCGCACCGAGGAACTGACCCGGCTGAATTCGGAGCTGGCGCGCGCGAAGAGCTCGGCGGAGGACGCCAGCATCTCCAAGACGCGCTTCCTCGCCGCCGCCAGCCACGACATTCTCCAGCCGCTGAACGCGGCGCGGCTCTATGTCACGAGCCTGGTCGAGCGCCAGCACAGCGGCGAGGAGACGCGGCTGGTCGAGAACATCGACGAGTCGCTCCAGGCCATCGAGGAAATCCTCGGCGCGCTGCTCGACATCTCGCGGCTGGATGCCGGCGCCATGACGACCTCGATCTCGAGCTTCAAGATGGCCGATCTGATGCGCTCGCTGGAGATCGAGTTTGCTCCGGTCGCGCGCGCCAAGAACCTCGAGCTCGCCTTCGTGCCCTGCTCGCTGCCGGTCAGAATCGGACCGGCTGCTGCTGCGGCGGCTGTTGCAGAACCTGATCTCCAACGCGATCAAATACACCCCGCGCGGGCGCGTGCTGGTCGGCTGCCGCCGCCGCGGCGCCTCGCTCAAGATCTGCGTCTACGACACCGGCGTCGGCATCCCGACGCTCAAACGCGGCGAGATTTTCAAGGAATTCCACCGTCTCGAGCAAGGCGCACGGATCGCGCGCGGGCTGGGGCTGGGACTTTCGATCGTCGAGCGGCTGGCGCGCGTGCTCAACCACGGCATCGCCATCGACGCCAATGCCGGCGGCGGATCGTTGTTCTCCGTGACGGTACCGACCGCGAAGGCGGTGACGCTCACCGCGGCGGTGACCAGTGCAACGCCGCTGGCGCGCACGCCGATTGCGGGCGCGCTGATCGTCTGCATCGAGAATGATGCCGCGATCCTCGACGGCATGCGCACGCTGTTGAAGGCCTGGGACGCCGAGGTGATCGCGGTCGCCGATCCCGAAGGCGCCATCGCCGCGATCGAAGCCGCCGGCAAACGCGTCACCGGCCTGCTCGTCGACTATCACCTCGACCGGGGCAACGGCATCGCCGCCATTCGGGACATCCGCCGCCGCTTCGGCGATACCATCCCGGCGATCCTGATCACCGCCGACCGCAGCCCCGCCGTGCAGATGGCCGCGCGCGAGGAAAAGATAGCCGTGCTGAACAAGCCGCTGAAGCCGGCTTCGCTCCGCGCTTTGCTCGGGCAATGGCGAACGCAGCAGATGGTGGCGGCGGAGTAGCGATCAGGCGCCCCCATCGGCGTCGATGACAGCCTTGGCAATGGCTTGCGGTGCTTCCTGGGGCAGGTTATGTCCGACGCCGCCGGTGACCAGACGATAGTCGTAGCGCCCGGAGAACTTCTTGGCATAGGCGGTGGGATCGGGGTGTGGCGCGCCGTTGGCGTCGCCTTCCATCGTGATCGTCGGCACATCGATGACCGGGGCTGCCGCAAGCTTCTTTTCGATCTCCTCGTACTTCGCCTCGCCTTTGGCGAGCCCGAGCCGCCAGCGGTAATTGTGGATCGTGATCGCGACGTGGTCCTTGTTGTCGAAGGCTGCCGCGCTGCGATCGAAAGTGGCGTCGTCGAACTTCCACTGCGGCGAGGCCAGCTTCCAGATCAGCTTGGCGAAATCATGCGTATACCTCTCGTAGCCGGCGCGACCGCGTTCGGTCGCGAAATAGAACTGGTACCACCATTGCAGCTCGGCCGCCGGCGGCAGCGGTGCGCTTCCCGCAGCCTGGCCGGAGATCAGATAGCCGCTGACCGACACCAGCGCGCGGCAGCGCTCCGGCCACAGCGCCGCGATGATGTCGGCGGTACGCGCGCCCCAGTCGAAGCCGGCAACGACCGCCTTCTTGATGTCGAGCGCATCCATCAGCGCGATGATGTCGACCGCCAACGCCGCCGGCTCGCCGTTGCGCGGCGTCTCGCTGGAGAGAAAGTGCGTCGAGCCATAGCCACGCAGATACGGGATGATCACGCGATAGCCGGCCTGCGCCAGGATCGGTGCGACATCGACGAAGCTGTGAATGTCATAGGGCCAGCCGTGGAGCAGGATCGCCACCGGGCCGGTCGCGGGACCGGCTTCGGCGTAGCCGACGTTCAGCACACCCGCATTGATCTGCTTGATGGTACCGAAGGAGGCATTCGTTACTGAGGGTCGCGGTGTCTCCGTCTCGGCGCGCGCAAGGTCGATCACACCGAGACCGACGGCGACGGTCCCGGCTGCCACGCCGAGAAACTGGCGGCGATGCTGGTCGATGATCTGTTTCATGGTCTTGATATCCTATTGATGGTTGTCGAGTCGTCAGATCAGATCGACGCTGACGTCGATGTTGCCGCGAACGGCCTTTGAGTAAGGACAGGTCTGGTGCGCCTCATCGATGAGATCGCGCGCGACCTCGCGATCGAGGCCGGGCAGGCTGACACCGAGCCGGGCCCTGAGCGCATAGGCGCCCTTGACGAGGACGAGATCGATCTCGGCATCGATTGCGCATTTGCTCGGAAGCACGATTTTCCGTTTGCGAGCTGCGATCTCCATCGCGCCTTCGAAGCAGGCGGACCAGCCGGCCGCGAACAATTGCTCGGGATTGGTGCCGATGCCTGCGCCGCCCGGCGGCGACAACTTCACATCCAGGCGGCCGTCGGAGCTTCGCGACATGCCGTCCTGGCGACCACCGGTGGTGTGGGTCCGGGCCGTGTAGAGGATTTTTGCCGTCTGGCTCATCAGGATCTCCTTGCTGTCACGCAAATGACCTACCAGCCGCCGCCCCAGCACGCCCGTTTGGACTTGTGAGAAGTTGTGAGCCCGTCCGGGAACCCGATGACGAGACTTGCATGCACGGGCTGACGCCGATGCAAAGCCGGACTTGCCGGATCTCCGGGGACTGGCTATGCGGGTCCGCAAATGGGCGAGATTTCGTGATGACTGAGCCGGCTGCGCCTGCGGCAACGACGCTCTCGTTCGGGCCCTTCACCGTGGCTCCGCATGAAAGGCTCGTGATGCGTGACGGCGTTGCGCTGCCGCTCGGCGCAAAGGCGTTCGACACACTGATCGCGCTGATGTCGCGGCCGAACCAGGCCCTCAGCAAATGGGATCTGATCGCCCAGCTCTGGCCCGGCATGGCCGTCGAGGAAGCCAATCTGCGCTTTCACATCGCAGCGCTGCGGAAAGCGCTGGGCGATGGCAAGGACGGCGCCCGCTACATCGCGACCTTGTCGGGCCGCGGCTATTGCTTCGTGGCACCGATCTCGCATGCGGATCTTCCGGCGCAGCGACGCCCAGTGCCGCGGATCGAATTGCCGCCCGTCAAACTGCCGAACCGGCTGCGTCGGATGGTCGGGCGGGCCGACGCGTGCGCCACCGTGTCGGAGAAGCTCACCGCATCACGCTTCGTCACGATCGTCGGCCCCGGCGGCGTTGGCAAGACCGCAATTGCCGTGGCGATCGCGCACGATCTGCTCGAGACATTCGCCGATGCCGCGCACTTCGTGGATCTTGCAGCACTCAGCGACCCCGATCTCGTGATCACCTCGCTGCTGCTGATGCTTGGTCTGCCGGCCCAGGCCGACGATCCCATGCCTGCCTTGCTTGCGCATCTGCAGGACAAGAAGATGCTGCTGATCCTGGACAATTGCGAGCACGTGATGGCGGCCGCAGCCCCGCTGGCCGCTGAGGTCTTTCACGCCGCGCCGCACGTCCATATCCTGGCCACAAGCCGGGAGGCCCTGCGCGTCGAAGGCGAGCAGGTCTACCGGCTGGCGCCGCTTGCCGTTCCACCCGACGGCCCAGAACTGACGGCTGCGGCTGCCCGGACCTATCCCGCGCTCGAACTCTTCCTCGAACGTGCGGAAGCCGCCGGCGCGCGGATCGCACTCGACGATTCCAGTGCCGCCATCGCTGCGGGCATCTGCCGCAAGCTCGACGGCATGGCGTTGGCGATCGAGCTCGCCGCGGGCCGCGTCGAAGCCTACGGCCTGGAGCAGACTGCGGCCTTGCTGGACCAGCGCCTCAACCTGCTCTGGCAGGGTCAGCGGACCGCGCCGCCGCGACAGAAAACGTTGCAGGCCACGCTGGACTGGAGCTACGGCCTGTTGTCCGATCTCGAACGCCTCGTGCTGCGCAGGCTTGCGGTTTTCGCCGGGCATTTCACCATCGACGCCGCGCTCGAGGTGGTGCCCGACGACTACATCGACCGCTCCCGGCTGTTCGATGCCATCGACAGCCTCGTCGCCAAGTCGATGGTCGCGCCGCGGCCGATCGGCGCCATGATGCGCTACCGCCTTCTCGACACGACGCGCGCCTATCTGCTCGCAATCGAGGACGACGGATCGGCGCTCGCCGCCCGCCACGCCACCTATTACTGGCGATGGCTGCAACAGGCCGGCACCAAATGGGCGACGGTGCCGAGCGCCGACGAGCGCGCCATTCATTTTTCCGCGCTTCACAATGTCCGTGCCGCGCTCGACTGGTGCTTCGGCCCGCGCGGCGACGTCGGCATCGGCATTGCGCTCGCCGCTGCTGCGGCGCCAGTTTTCCTGGCGATGTCCCTGCTCACCGAATGCCGGCGCTGGTCCGAGCGGGCGCTGCTTGCGATCGATTCCGCCTCGCGCGGCAGCGCCGAGGAAATGCATATTCAAGCCGCGCTCGGATTGAGCTTGATGTTCACCCGCGGTGGCAGTGAAGCCGCGCGCAACGCCCTGACCAGGAGCCTTGCGATTGCCGAGGCTCTTGGCGACGCGCCGAACCAGCTCCAGTTGCTCGGCCGGATGCACATCTTCCACGAGCGGATCGGCCGGTTCGATGCCGCGCTCGGCTATGCGCAGCAGAGTCTCGCAGTTGCCGAAGCGTTGGGCGACGCCGCCTCCGTCGCCCTCGCGCAATCGCTCGTCGGCGTCTCGCTGCATCTGGGCGGTGAACATCGCGACGCGATGAAGATGCTGGAGGCTGCCTGGCAAGGGCCCGGCACGGAGCGGATCAGCACGGTCTACGGCTTCGATCATCGCAACCGGGCCGGCATCTCGCTGGCGCGAGAGCTTTGGCTACAGGGTCAGCCCTCACATGCGCGGCAACTGGCGCGGCAGACGGTCAATGATGCCGCGCAAATGGATCATCCGATCACGCTCTGCATCGCTCTGATATGGGCGGTCTCGATCGATCTCTGGAGCGGTGACCTCGACGGCGCGGAAGAGAACATCGATCGATTCATCACTCACGCCGAATCGCGCTCGATGGGACCTTATCTCGCGGTCGGAAGGGGCGTGAAAGGCGAGCTTGCGATCCGGCGCGGAGACGCCGGGAGCGGCGTGGAGACGATCAGGCGCAGCCTGCAGGAGTTGCACGACGCAGGCTATGAGCTGCTCACCACGACCTTCAATATCGCGCTGGTTCACGGCCTTCTGGCGCTTGGGCAGATCGAACAGAGCGCGCGCGTGATCGACGACGCGATCCGGCTCGTCACGCAAGGCGGCGATCACCTCTATATGCCCGAGCTGCTGCGCATGAAGGGCAAGGTGTTGCTGTCCCTGCCGCGGCCGATGGGCGAGGAAGCGGAAGCCTCGCTCAGCAACGCGCTTGAACTGAGCCGTCGCAAGGGCGCAAAAGCCTGGGAGCTGCGCTCCGCAATCGATCTTGCAAACCTCTTTGCCGAACGCGGCCAGGGCCAGGAGGCGAAGCTATTGCTTCAATCGGCGCTCGATGGCTTTGTCACGGGTTCCGAGACCGCCGATATCCGGGCCGCAAACGAGTTCCTGGAGACGCTGTAGCCAATCACCCGGTCGGGGTGCCCTGCTTCCACTGCCCGCCTGCGATCCTGGCCGCGGCAATCACCGCCTGGGTCCGGCTCTCGACGCCGAGCTTTTGCAGGATCGCGGAGACATGCGCCTTGATGGTCGCCTCGGAGACGCCGAGTTCATAGGCGATCTGCTTGTTGAGCAGCCCCTCCGAGAGCATCATCAACACCCGCACCTGCTGCGGCGTCAGCGTCACCAGGCGGTCGCGCAGGCGCGTCATGTCGGGGTCTGCGGCGGCCGACAGGTCGGTGTCGGCGGGAACCCAGACGTCGCCGTCCATGATCTTGAGGATGGCATCGCGCAGCGTCTCGACGCCAAACCGCTTCGGGATGAAGCCGGAGGCGCCGAAATCGAGCGAGCGGCGGATCGTGGCGCTGTCGTCGGAGGCCGACACGATCACCACCGGAATCGCCGGATATTGCGCGCGCAGATAGATCAGGCCGGAAAAGCCGGAGATGCCGGGCATTGAGAGATCGAGCAGAACCAGATCGACGTCGGAGGTCTGCTCCAGCAGTTTCGTCAGATCCTCGAACGATCCGGCCTCGTCGATCTTCGCCGTGCTCAGGACGCCGGCCACCGCGTGCCGCAGCGCATCACGGAACAGCGGATGGTCATCTGCAATGACGAGGTGGGGCGTAGGAGCGTTCATCGATCTCTTGCTGTGGTTTGCACCGGGCCAGTAATCCGGACCCCCGCGATGGTCAATTGTTCCTCGGCCGGCCGTGGCATGCAAGTGCCCATTATCCCTTTGCGCGAAAGGGGGTTAATCCCGAAACCACCTGCCGCTGTGCGGTACCGGATACCCGCGCGTCAGGCGAGCGTCAGTGGGCAAGGCCGAAAGTCGTATTGGGGCGGGTTTCACGGCGATGTTACTTTAACCGCAAGGCCCTGGTCGATCCGGGAGGATCCGGACGTCGGGGACAGAGGAAACACGTTTCGGGGAGCGATCGCAACATGTCGACAATGGCTGTGTCTCAGGCGCGCACAGGAGGTATGACGAAGGACGAACGCTTCGTCATTCTCGCCTCCTCGCTCGGTACCGTCTTCGAGTGGTACGACTTCTATCTGTACGGATCGCTGGCTTCGATCATCGGCGCGCAATTCTTCTCGGCCTATCCGCCGGCGACGCGCGACATCTTTGCGCTGCTGGCGTTTGCCGCGGGCTTTCTGGTCCGCCCGTTCGGCGCCATCGTGTTCGGCCGCATCGGCGACATCGTCGGCCGCAAATATACCTTCCTCGTCACCATCCTGATCATGGGTCTTTCGACCTTCATCGTCGGCCTGCTGCCGAGCGCGGCCACGATCGGCTTCGCGGCGCCAGTCATCCTGATCGCACTGCGCCTCGCCCAGGGTCTCGCCCTCGGCGGTGAATATGGCGGTGCGGCGACTTATGTGGCCGAGCATGCCCCGAACGGCAAGCGCGGCTACTACACATCGTTCATCCAGACCACGGCGACGCTCGGCCTGTTCCTGTCGCTGCTGGTGATCCTGTTCACCCGTTCCGCGACCGGCGAAGCCGACTTCGCGGCGTGGGGCTGGCGCATCCCGTTCCTGGTCTCGGTGCTGCTGCTCGGCGTCTCAGTCTGGATCCGGCTCCGCCTCAATGAATCGCCGATCTTCCAGAAGATGAAGGACGAGGGCAAGAGCTCGAAGGCCCCGCTGACGGAGGCGTTCGCCAACTGGCAGAACGGCAAGCTCGTGCTGCTCGCGCTGCTCGGCGGCACGATGGGTCAGGGCGTGGTCTGGTACACCGGCCAGTTCTACGCGCTGTTCTTCCTGCAATCGATCCTGAAGGTGGACGGCTACACGGCAAACCTGCTGATCGCATGGTCGCTGCTGTTCGGCACCGGGTTCTTCGTCGTCTTCGGCGCGCTGTCGGACAGGATCGGCCGCAAGCCGATCATTCTCGGCGGCTGCCTGATTGCGGCGCTGACCTTCTTCCCGATCTTCAAGATGATCACCACCAACGCCAACCCAGCGCTGGAGAAGGCGATCGAAGCAACCAAGGTCGAGGTGGTGGCCGATCCCGCAGGCTGCGGCGATCTGTTCAACCCGGTCGGCACCCGCGTCTTCACCTCGCCTTGCGACACCGCACGCGCCTTCCTGTCGCAGTCGTCGGTCAAGTACGCAACGACCAGCGGCGCGCCCGGCTCCGGCGTCAAGGTCGTCGTCAACGGCAAGGACGTGGCTTACGCGAACGCCAAGGACAGCAACCCGGCGGTCCTCGCCGCGGTGCAGGCGGCCGGCTATCCCAAGGCGGGCGACACCGGTATCGTGAAGATGTCTAATCCGTTCGACATCTTCCGCCCGCAGGTCGCAGCGATCATCGGGCTGCTGTTCATCCTGGTGATCTTCGTCACCATGGTCTACGGCCCGATCGCGGCGATGCTGGTCGAATTGTTCCCGACCAAGATCCGCTACACCTCGATGTCGCTGCCTTACCATATCGGCAACGGCTGGTTCGGCGGCCTGTTGCCCGCGACCGCATTCGCGATCGTGGCCTCGACCGGCGATATCTATGCTGGCCTCTGGTACCCGATCGTGTTCGCGGTGATCACCGCTGTGGTCGGCTTCCTGTTCCTGCCTGAGACCAAGGACGTCGATATCAAGACGACCTGACCGGTACCGGCGTTCACGCCGGCGCTGGCCAAAAACAAACCGGCCGCGGATCCCCCGCGGCCGGTTTTGCTTTGTCACGAGGTCGCGCCGATGAATTGCAGCACGACCTCGCGCCGGTGCGGACGGCTGCGGTGCTCGATCAGATAGATCGCCTGCCAGGTGCCCAGCGCCAGCGCGCCACCGAGCACCGGTACCTGCAACGAGGTCCCCGTCAGCATGGTCTTGATGTGCGCCGGCATATCGTCCGGCCCTTCGGTGTCGTGAGTCCAGCCTGCATCTTCATCGTCGGGCGCGAGCCGCGCCAGCACCGTGGTGAGATCGACCAGCACGGACGGATCGGCATTCTCCTGGATTGTCAGCGATGCCGAGGTGTGACGGATAAACAGCATCAGCGCACCGTCCCGCGCATGAACGTCGGCGATGAATTTCGCGGCTTCGGGCGTGAAGTCGAAGAATCCGCTGCCTGGGGTCTGCAGCGTCAGCGTCGCGGTGCTGATGCTCGTGGCGTGCACCGTCGACGGTGTCGAGCGAGTCTGCGCTTTGATTGAGGTCATGAAAATTCTCTCAACTGCGAAAGCGTCCCGCCACGCGCTAAATCTTCCCCGACACGTCCTTCTGCACGCGGTTGGCCATGTCGATCAGCCGCCGCCAGGCCTTTTCCAGGAACGACATCGCGCGGTCGAGGTCCTGGTCGCTGGGCAGCGGGATCTCGATCCTGCGGTCGCCCTCGGCGACCTTCGGCTCAGCCTTCTTCAGCGAATCCGATTTCGGCAACGCCTCGTCGACCTTGCCCGAGACGGTCGGCCCGGCGGCGAGCTGCCCCTTCAGCTGCTCGATTTCGGCCTGGAGCCGGCCGATTTCGGCATCGAGCGCGGAACGTTCGTCGGGAACCGCGTAGCAAGCCCAGCCGGCGTCATTCCTGGTACAGGTCGAGACCGTGCCGGTGCGGGTGTCGAGCCTCAGCACGCCCTGCGGGATCGGCGTCATGGTGTAGCGGCCGTTTTCGCTATCGGGCGCCGATTGGGCGGCCACCAGACCGCCGCTGGCTGTCGTCACCGCGGCAATTGCCGCCGTCGCAAACCATGACGCAGTGGATGATCTTGCTGGTCTCATCGCGCTCTCCGCCACGACGCGCAGGTGGCGCATCCCGAATTCTACACCTCCGCGGACGGTAGCGCATAGCTTCGTCCAACAAATCCGCCGCCCGAAACGCATCCGCGAAATCAACGATCGCGGCGGTCCGTTTGATCCCGGGGCGGCGGCGAAATGTCGGCGACGTCGGCGGATCGCGAGGACAGCTGCTGCGGTGCGGCGTCAAGCTGTGTGCAGCGCCGGCGCGCAAGGCAATATTGCCATATAGATCAAATAGATAACAGAACACGACGCAATCGTGACTCGGCTTGACTTGATTATGAGCGGTCAGTATGGTCCGCGCGGCTTTTGAGGGTGGCGGGCGTAATTTCCATTCAACCGCAGCGTTTCGGGTCTTCGTGGCATGGCTCAGGACACGGGACGCGGCGAGAATGGAGATCGCGATAGATCGCCCGAGGAAGCTGCGCTTTCCGAACGGCTCGGGAATCTTGATCAGCGGTTGAGCGAATTTCGCGGCCGCCACGTCAAGACCGAGCAACCCGCAGGTGACGGTGAGGACAAAGCGGCCAGAGCCTCGGCGATGGCGCTTGGTTTCCGGTTATCCTCCGAGTTGGTCGCCGGGGTCGTTGTCGGAGCGGGGATTGGCTGGGGTTTCGACCGCTTGCTGTCGACATCGCCTTTCGGATTTATCGTGTTCCTGCTGCTGGGCTTCGTGGCCGGCGTGGTGAACGTGGTGAGAACGGCGGGCGCGGGTCAAAACAGGCGCGGTGGTTCGTAGCCAATCCAAACTGGAGAGGAATGATCGCGCCGGCTTCGCCGGTGCGGGCCGGCCCGCACCGGCACACCGAGACCAGCCGGCTAGCCCGGCAGACCAAGAGATGCCGCGCCGATGAAAATCGATCCGATCCACCAGTTCAACATCGAGCCTCTCTTCACGATCGGCCATATCGGCAATCAGACGATCGCCTTCACCAATTCCTCGCTCTACATGCTGGTTGCGGTGGCGATCATCTCGTTCCTGATGCTTGCCAGCGGCCGGCAGCTGGTTCCCGGGCGCCTGCAGTCGGTCGCGGAAATCTCCTACGAGTTCGTCGCATCGACCATCCGTTCGACCGCCGGCGCGGAAGGCATGAAGTTCTTCCCGCTGATCTTCTCGCTCTTCATGTTCCTCTGCGTCTCGAACCTCGTGGGTATCATCCCCTACACCTTCACGATCTCGAGTCACCTGATCGTGACCGGAGCGCTTGCGCTGCTGGTCTTCTTCACCGTCCTGATCTACGGCGTCGTCAAGAACGGCGTGAAATTCTTCAAGATCTTCGTTCCCCACGGCGTCCCCATCTACATCCTGCCGCTGGTGATGTTCATCGAGGTCCTGTCGTTCTTCCTGCGGCCGGTCTCCCACAGCGTCCGTCTGTTCGCCAACATGCTGGCCGGCCACATCGCGCTGAAGGTGTTCGCGGGCTTCGTTGCCATGCTCGGCTTCTCGCTCGGCGCCCTCGGCTGGGTCGGCGGCGTGCTGCCGCTGGCGCTCACGATCGCGCTGTATGCTCTCGAGATCCTGGTCGCGTTCCTGCAAGCCTATGTGTTCGCGATCCTGACCTGCATCTATCTCAACGACGCCATTCATCCGGGACACTGAGCGGTCCGGGGAATTTCCACCCACAACCCAATCTTTCCTCCAAGGGTCAAAAATGGATCCGGCAGCAGCAAAACTTATCGGCGCGGGCATCGCGTGCATCGGCATGGGCGGTGCGGGCGTCGGCGTGGGCGTGATTTTCGGCAACTATCTCGCCGCAGCCGTTCGCAACCCGTCGGCCGCTCAGGGCCAGTTCGGCAACCTGATCTTCGGCTTCGCCGTGACCGAAGCGCTCGGCATCTTCTCGCTGCTGATCGCGCTGCTGCTGCTGTTCGTTCCGCTCTGAGGACGATTTGTTTCGCGCCGCTTCGACCGAAGCGGCGCGCCTGACAGCAACAGGAGTACTCCATGGCTGAGAGTCATGGCGGGGCGAAAAGTCCGGCGGCGGGCGCCCACACCGAGGCCGAAGGCGGTCACGGTGGCGGTTTTCCGCCGTTCGAGAGCAGCACCTTTGCTTCGCAGCTGGTGTCGCTCGCGATCTTCTTCGTCGTGCTTTACGTGATCGTGTCCAAGCTCGCTTTGCCGCGCGTCGGCGGCGCGATCGAGGCGCGTCAGAACAAGATCGAGGGCGATCTCGCCGAAGCGCAGAAGCTGAAGGATCAGTCCGATGCTTCGCTGAAAGCCTACGAGAGCGAGCTCGCTTCGGCGCGAGCGCGTGCGCAGGCGATTGGCAACGAGTCACGCGACAAGGCGAATGCGCAGACGGAAGCCGAGCGCAAGGTGCTGGAAGAGCAGCTGGCGGCCAAGCTCGCCGAGGCGGAGAAGACCATCGCCTCGACCCGCACGACCGCCATGAGCAACGTCCGCGGCATCGCGGCCGATGCGGCAGGTTCGATCGTGCAGCAGCTCACGGGCGTCATTCCGGATGCGGCGTCGGTCAATGCCGCCGTTGACGCGTCGTTGAAGGGTTAGTCGATATGTTCTTCGAACCTGAATTCTGGGTCGCCGTCGCCTTCGTGATCCTGATGGTCGTGTTCGGCTATCTCGGGGTCTTCAAGAAGGCCATGGCTGCGCTCGACCATCGCGCCGACCGCATCAAGGCCGAGCTCGACGACGCGATGCGTCTCAAGCAGGAGGCCGCCAAGGTGCTCGCCGACTACAAGGCGCGCACTGCTTCGGCCGAACGCGAGGCCGCCGACATCATCGCCAACGCCAGGGCCGAAGCCGAGCGCATCGCGACGGAGGCCAAGGCGAAGATGGAAGATTTCGTCGCCCGCCGCACCAAGACTGCCGAGGGCAAGATCGCGCTCGCCGAAGCCCAGGCGCTCGCCGACGTCCGTGCCGCAGCCGCGGAAGCCGCCGTCCAGGCCGCTTCCACGATCCTGTCGCAGTCGGTCAAGGGCCAGGTCGCCGACGATCTGCTGGCCAAGGGCATCACCGAAGTCCGGCAGAAGCTGAACTGAGGGCAACGGCTCTCGCCAACAATCAAAAAGCCGGCGCCACGAGCGCCGGCTTTTTTGTTTGGCCGACACGACAACCGCAAACTCGATGTCATCACCCGCAAAAGCGGGTGATCCAGTACTCCGAGACGATTGTGATTGATCGATACGCCGCGGCGTACTGGATGCCCCGGTCGAGCCGGGGCATGACAGCTGAAGTTGCCGCGACCTACCTCTTCTTCCCCCGCGCCTTCGGCTCGGGCGCGAGCGCCTGCGGGTCGAAGCCGACATAGAAGATGTAGTTGTCGGCGACCGCGGCCGAGGGCACCGGATAGGACAGATCCTCGGCGACAAAGGTGAACGGCACGCTGCCGCCCTCCGACATCTCGACCGTGGTCCGGTAGGCCTTGGAGGCGATCACCTTCTCGCCGACGCCGCCCTGCACCACCGCGACGCGCAGCGGGACATCGACCGTGCTGGGCGCGCCGGCGGGGCCTGCGATGACGCGGCCCTGGATGCCCACGCGCACCGTGATCTCGCCTCCGTTGCGGGCGCATTCGCGCGCCATCTTGGTGATGGAGGCCTGAAAACGCACGTCGTTGCCGACGGCCGGTTTACCGGTCACCCCGACCCCATAGGTGGACGCCCCGGCGCGCACGGTGACCTGAGGACATTCGAGCTCATCGTCGGCCGGCCGTTGACCCGGCGCAGGCGCAGGCTTCGACTCGGCCGGCTCGTCGGACTTGCCGCCGAACAGGCTCTTGAAGCGGTCGGTCAGCGACTGCGCCGCGACCGGCGAGACGGCCGCCAGTGAGACCGAGAGCGCCAGCCCGATCACCGGACCTCGCCGCAGCGCATTCCGCAATGACCAAAGCTCTTTCATGAACGCCCGTACTCCGTGACACCATCCTGGCAGGTCGCCAGCTTGGTGCGCTTATATCGCTAAAATCGGCGATCCCAAGGCACGAAAAAGCTGAGTTTGGCCCGCGCGGAGACCGGCGCTCAACCGCGGAAATCCTCGTGCAGCAGGCCGAACAGCAAATGGTCCTGCCAGATCCCGTTGATGCAGAGATAGCGGCGCGCCAGGCCCTCACGGGAGAAGCCGCATTTCTCCAGCACCCGGATCGACGGCGCATTGGTGGGGATGCAGGCGGCCTCAACCCGGTGCAGATTGAGCTCGCCGAACATCGTCGGGAGCAGCACCCGAAGCGCGGCCGTCATGTAGCCGCGATGGGCATGGGACTGGCCGACCCAGTAGCCGATGGTCCCCGCTTGCACGATGCCGCGGCGGACATTGGCCAGCGTGATGCCGCCGACCATAGCGCCGTCGAGCTCGCGGAAGATCAGGAAGGGGTAGGAGCGGTCTGCGGCGATATCCTCGGAATAGCGACGCAGGCGGCGGCGGAAGCCGGACCGGGTCAGATCGTCCGACGGCCAGATCGGCTCCCACGGCGTCAGATAATCGCGGCTGGTCTCGCGCAGATGCGCCCATTGCAGAAAATCGGACATCTGCGGTGCGCGCAGCAAGAGCCCGTTGCCGCGCGGCGCGAGGGCGGCAGGTCCACTGGATGGCAGGCGAAACAGGGCCATGGTGATGCTTCCCGGGGCGGTCCGTGCGCGGCTCCTAATGCAGCTGCGCCTTGGTGCGCGCCCGGGTCAATCCTTCCGCAAAAGACACCGCCGTGTCCAGACCCCTGCCGCTGCCCAATGCAACCACCGCAGGGCGGCTGCGCGAAGCAGTGCACGCGCGGCATCGCGGGTCGATTCGATGCTGACGGCGTCGATCCGGGCCACCAGCTCCTGCGCCGTTTGCGGCCGCCCATAGGCGAGCACGTGACGGGCAAGCTGCTCGGCGCGCGACGAGCAGCTCTCCAACGCCATCAAGAGGCCGGCCTTCATCTGCGCCTTGGCGCGGGCAATCTCGGCTTCGGTCAGCGTCTCCACCGAATCGTTCATGACGTCGATGACGACCTCCATCATCTCGGGCGCGTCGGCGGGGTCGGTCCCGGTGTAGAGGCCGAAGAAGCCGGTGTCGGTATAGGGCGCGTGGAACGAGTAGATCGAGTAGCAGAGGCCGCGCTTCTCGCGCACCTCCTGGAACAGCCGCGACGACATCCCGCCACCGAGGATGTTGGTGAAGACTTGCAGCGAGAACAGCGCCGGATCGGTCTGCGGTACGCCTTCGAGCGCCAGCGTCAGGTGCGCCTGCTCGAGTTCGCGGTGTACGACCTTGATGCCGCCCTTGCCGAACTGGGCTGCCTGCGGCTTCGGCCCCGGCGTTGCCCTCAAAGCTTGCAAAGCGCTTCTCGACCTCGGCGACAACCTGCGTGTGATCGACGGCGCCGGCGGCCGCCACGACCATGTCGGGCCCGCGGTAATGCGTCGAGAGATACCCGCGCAGCATGTCGCGGTTGAAGCCTTTCAGCGTCTTGGCGGTGCCGAGCAGCGAGCGCCCCATCGGCTGGTCGGGATAGCAGAGCTCGTTGAGATGCTCGAACACGACGTCGTCGGGCGTATCCTGGGCGGCGCCGATTTCCTGCACGATGACGTTCTTCTCGCGCTCGAGCTCGTCGGGCTCGAAGGCGGGATTGGCCAGGATGTCGGCGAGCACATCGAGCGCCAGCGGCACGTCGGCTTTCATCACCCGGGCATAATAGGAGGTCGTCTCCGTCGAGGTGCCGGCGTTGAGGTCGCCGCCGACCGCCTCGATCTCCTCCACGATCTCGCGCGAGGATCGCCCTGTCGTGCCCTTGAAGGCCATGTGCTCCAGAAGGTGCGAGATGCCGTGCTCGTTCGGCTTCTCGTCGCGGCCGCCGACGCCGGCCCAGACGCCGAGCGCCGCGGTCTCGAGGTGGGGCATGTTGTCGGTCACGACGGTCAGGCCGGAGGCAAGCTTGGAGATCTCGACGCTCATCCGGCAACTCCTTGTTTTGCGGCGCGGCTGACCGACAGCACGAACCGCTCGACCTCGGCCTGGTCGTTCTTGATCACCTTCATGTGTTCGGACTTGGTCATGAGACCGTCGAGCCAAGCCGGCAGTTGCGGCCGCTGGCCGCAGGCCGCCTCCACAGCATCCGGGAACTTGGCCGGATGGGCGGTGGAGAGCACGATATTCGGCACGGTCGTGTCGGTGGTATCGCGGTCGGCGACCGCGAGCGCGACGGCCGTGTGGGGATCGACGAGCTCGCCAGCCTCGCGCCAGGCAGCGCGGATCGCGGCCGCGGTTTCGGTCTCATCAGCGCGGCCGGCGTCGAATTCCTCGCGGATCGCAGCCAGCGTGGCGTCGGGCAGCACGAAGCGCCCCGACTGCTTCAGCTGCTCCATCAGCCGGCGCACGCCGGCCGCATCGCGCCGGCCGGCTTCGAACAGCAGCCGCTCGAAATTCGACGAGATCTGGATGTCCATCGACGGCGACGCGGTGGCATGCACCTCGCGCACCTCGTAGATCCCGGTCTTGAGCGTGCGGGCGAGGATATCGTTGACGTTGGCGGCAATGTGAAGCGTCCGTATCGGGAGACCCATGCGCTTGGCGACGTAGCCCGCGAAAATGTCGCCGAAATTGCCGGTCGGCACGATGAAATCCACCGCGCGCGCGGGCGCGCCGACGGCAACCGCCGAGGTGACGTAGTAGACCACCTGCGCGACGATACGCGCCCAGTTGATGGAATTGACGCCGGACAGCGAGGTCGCATCGCGGAAGCGGTGGTTGTTGAACATCCCCTTCACGAGCGCCTGGCAATCGTCGAAATTACCTTCGACGGCGAGCGCGTGAACATTGGCCGCGCCTGTCGTCGTCATCATGCGCTGCTGCACCTCGGAGATGCGGCCGTGCGGAAACAGCACGATGAGATCGACGTTCTCCAGCCCTGCAAACGCGTCAACCGCAGCGCCACCGGTGTCGCCCGACGTCGCGACCACGATGGTGGTGCGCTGGCCGCGCTTGGCGAGAACATGATCCATCAGCCGCGAGATCAGCTGCATCGCGACGTCCTTGAACGCGAGCGTCGGACCGTGGAACAGCTCCAGCACGAATTGATGCGGTGACATCTGGCGCAGCGGCACCACCGCCGGATGGCGGAAGGTGGCGTAGGCCTCGTTCGCCATGCGACCAAGGTCGGCGTCCGAAATCTCACCGCCGACGAAGGGACGGATCACGTCGACCGCAACCTCCCAATAGGGGCGGCCGAAAAAACCTGTGATCGTCTCAGCGGAGAGCTGCGGCCAGGTGACCGGCACATACAGGCCGCCGTCGCGAGCAAGCCCGGTCAGCATCACGTCGCAGAAGCCAAGCTCAGGGGCCTCGCCCCGGGTCGAGATATAACGAGTCAAACTGCCCTCCAAAGGCCGGCCCGGCCTGAAATCCGGGCCTTAAGCCTTTGATTTCACGATGTTCCTAGTTTGCAGCCAGAGGCTTTGCGGCACCATAGAGTGTTTTGCGGCATCGGGAAACCGGCCAACGAAAAAGGGCTGCGGCGATGCCGCAGCCCTTCTCTTGGAAGGTCTGTCGTTACTGTGTGCAGACCGGTTTTCGCGTCGGGTGTCGCCACCCCCTGACATCGTTCGTTCGAGCTATCGTCGCCTGTCCAGGGATCGTCAAGGACAAAAACGACGGGGGCAGCCAAATGTTCCGGTTTTTCCCGATACGCTACGGCTGGTGCTGAGCTTCATACAGCTTGGCAGCGGACGCTATTGCTTCGTTTTCCCGGCCTGTCGCGCCAACCTGGGAACGAACATCTCGTCGGCCCATTGTGTCGACGGATGGTACCAGCCGTTCGTCCCCACATTGCCCAGACGCACGGCGACGCCACTCCGTCGGCCGGACCGGCGGCATTCTGGAGCAGCCGGTTCGGTCCCCTGACGAACGTCAGTTCATCCCGATTTCCACCGCGATCCGGATCAGGTCGGAATGGTTCTTGGCGCCGAGCTTCTGCTTGAGCAGGGACGTGGTGTTGGCGACCGTCTTGTAGGAGATGCCGAGCGCCTCGGCGACCTCGACGATCTTGTTGCCGCGCCCGAGCAGGCGGAGAATTTCCAGCTCCCGCGGGGTCATCTGCGAGGCTGGATTGGCCTTGATGGCCGCGCCCGAGAACGTCACGGCCTCCGCGAGCTGCGGCGAGATAAAATTGTCGCCTGCGATCACCTTGCGCACTGCCTTGAGCAGGATCCTGGGGTCGTCGCCTTTGGAGACATAGCCCTGTGCGCCCAGTTCGACCGCGCGCACCACGAAAGCCGGATCGTCATTCATGCTGAACATGATGATCTTGGCGTCCGGGTCGTCCTTGCGGATCCGGCGCATCAGTTCGAAGCCGGAGACGTCGGGCAGGCTGATGTCGATGACCGTGACGTCGGGACGCTTGCTGATATAAGCGCGGTGCCCGGACTTGGCGTCGGTTGCCTCGTCGATGCGGATGGAATGGTCGGACGCAAACAGGGTGCGGCAACCGGACAGCACCACGGGATGATCGTCGACGATCAGTACTCTGGTTGCCGGCTTGGCGGTATCTTGCATCGTAACTCTCTGTTTTCTCGACTCATAAGCCGCCGGGAACAAATGGAAAGAGCAAATTCCGCTGATGCCCGTTAGAATTGACCTAATGTGGCAACGGCTCCCATTCAGGACGCAACTGTTTCTTCCGCTCGGCGTCAGCTTCGTCGCCGCACTGGTCATGGGCGCCGTGCTGCTCCAGACCTTCGCGACCGGCCAGCTTGCCGACGAGAACGAGGCGGGGCGGCGCTCGACCAGGATGGTCGCGGCCGCGCTCAACGCCACCCTGCGGGCCTCCGACAAGCCTGGGCAGGCGCTCGAGGCCTTTGTCCACGCGATGGATACGGCCTCGGATATCCAATTCCGGCCGGCGGAGGCAGGTCCCCACCTCTTCCGCGGATGACGCCCTGCACACCCTGCATGGCGTACCACGATGGTTCATCGACCTGCTTGGTGTTCCCGACGTGAACGAGACATCCCCGGTGATGATCGGCGGCTCGCGCGTCGGCGACATCGTGTTCCGGCCCGACCTGTCGGCCGATGTGTTCGAGAAATGGGTCGGCTTTCTCGCGTTGATCGGTCTCGTCGCGGTGCTGACGGCGGTCACCGCAATCGTCGCCTATGTTTTCGCGGGATCGGCGCTGCATCCCCTGCAAAATCTCGGCGAAGGGCTGACGCGGATACGCCGCGGCGATTACGCAAACCTGATCCCGATCGGAGGGCCGCCGGAGATTCGGCAGAGCTGCGAGGAGGCCAATGCGCTCGCCGCAACACTCGCGCAATTGAGCCAGGACAATCGCGATCTCCTGCACCGTCTGGTGTCGCTCCAGGACGACGAGCGGCGCGTTCTCGCCCGCGAACTGCATGACGAGCTCGGGCCGCTGTTGTTCAGCATCCGCGTCGGCACGATCGCCCTGGTCGAGGCCGTGCCGGCTTCGGGACATCTCGGCGATTCCGCGCAGGAGGTGCTGCAATCGGTCGAAGCACTTCAGCAGGCCAACCGCCGCATCCTCGACCGGCTGCGGCCGCTGTACATCGAGGAATTGGGGCTCGAGAGCAGCGTGCAGACGCTGCTCCGGAATTTCCGCCGGCAGGCACCGCATATCGCCGTGACGGCAACGATCGATCCTGCGCTCGACGGGATCGGCGGGGCGCTGGCCCAGACCGTCTACCGGGTGATCCAGGAAGCGCTGACCAACGTGCTGCGCCACGCCGGCGCGCGCAACGCCCACGTGCAGGCAGCCGTCGCCGGCGATGCCCTCGCCATCGAGGTCTCCGATGACGGCGGCGGCTTTCCCGCGGAGAATGTCTTCGGCCGGGGCCTCACCGGCATGCACGAGCGCGTGCGCGCGCTCAGCGGGTCGCTGTCACTGCTGCGTGCCGACGAACGAACCTATGTGCGCTGCCGCCTGCCGATCGAGAAGACGCGGGACGTACCGCGCTCCGGCTAGCACGCGGCGCAATTGTGAGAGCTCTGCTGCGCCGGCTCGCAGACCATGCTGTAGATCTTGCCTCCCGGGCTGAACCGAAACGAGACGCGAATGCGCAGCGCGCCCGCAACGGAATATTCGAGATCGACGCCTTGTGGCACCGGCTTGATCTCTTCGAGGCCAAAGCGCACCGACGGGAAGGCGCTGAGCTGCGGCCTCCAAAAGGCTTCGAGCTCGCTCCGGCCGCGATAGCTGTGCTTGCCGTTGCACGTGCATTCGAGCTCGGCGTCGTCGGTATAGAGGTCGAGCAACGCCGCAAGGTCGCCCTTCCGGCAGGCATCCACCCAATCGACGACTATTCCCATCTGATCAAAATCGCTCACGCTGCAATCCTGTCTGCCGCGGAAAAATCTCAAGGCGGCTTAGGATCACAGTCGTGAATATGTCCTGAACAATAAACCCCGGGCGATTCCGGGTTTCGTCCGGGAACCTACGGCGTCGCTCCGCTCTGCCGCCGTCCCCTCACCCAGAGGGCGAAGGCGATCAACACCGCACCTGCGAGCGTGAACCAGGTGATGGCATATTGCAGATGGTCGTCCTTCAGATGCACATCGAGCGGACCCGGACGCGGAATGCCGTTCGCGGGGACCGGTTGCTCCAGGTCGATGTAGAACGGCGCGACCGTGCCCCAGCCGAGTGCGCTTGCGATCGCCAGGTGATCGCGCACGAACCAGAGCCGCTTGTCGCGATTCTCCGCGGGCGTGAGCCATCCCGGCGCTTCCGGAAAACGCAGATAGCCGGTGAGCGCGAGCGGCGTGCCGGTGACGAGCTTCTTCACCGCGCGATCCTCGACGCCGCGATCCTGCATCGTGTTCTCGACGAACCCCGCATCGATCACGACGATCTCCCCGCCCGGCAGCCGCGCCGGCAGAAAGGCCCAGGTGCCGGGGCCGGAGGCATCCTTGCGCACGGCGGAGCCGGGCGAATAAACCATCGCATCCGGCGAGGCCGCGTAGGTCGCGGTGAAGCTGACGCGGCGGAATTCGTCGCGCGCGGCGTTCAGGCCGCCCCATTGTGCCGGCGGCGGCAGCGCGATCGGCGGCTGCGCGAGACGCTCGGTGAGTGCGGCGATCAGTTCGTGCTTGGCGCTGCGACGCTGCAGCTGCCAGACGCCGAGCGCGACGAAGGCCGCCGTCAGCAACAACGTGAACAGCGCGAAGCCGGCCACGCGGGGCTTGCGCGCTGTCTCGCTCATTTCTCGCGGTCGACCAGCCGGCCCGGCGCCGCCTTGTGGTGGAATTGCAACGAGATCAACAGCGATTTCATCGCGCGTAGCGGCAGGAGCGTGGTGGCGAGGATCAGCGGCAGCCACAGCACCGCATGCAACCAGTACGGCGGCTGGTACTTGACCTCGACCACCAACGCACAGCCGACCACGATCGCACCGGCCAGCATGATGATGAAGATCGCAGGACCATCGCCGGTATCGATGAAGGCGTAGTCGAGGCCGCAGCGCTCGCAGGCGGGCGCCAGCGTCAGGAAGCCCGCATAGAGCTTGCCCGCGCCGCAGCGCGGGCATTTGCAGGCGAGCCCGCGCAGCGCGCTTTGCAGGACGGAGGTCTGGGTCTCGGAGGTGCCGGTGGTTTGGTTCATGACAAGCTAATCTACCACACTTCCTGGAGAAACCTCTTCAGCGGCAAAGCAAAAGGGCGGCCCTGCGGCCGCCCTTTGCCAATCGATCTCCCGCGGCTCAGTGCGCGCCGTGAGCCATGGTCTCGGCGCCGTGTCCCCAGACATAGATGCAGAGGAACAGGAACAGCCAGACCACGTCGACGAAGTGCCAGTACCAGGCCGCGAACTCGAAGCCGAGGTGCTGCGTGGGCGTGAAATGGCCGGCATAGGCGCGCGCCAGGCACACGATCAGAAAGATCGTGCCGACCAGGACGTGGAAGCCATGGAAACCGGTCGCCATGAAGAACGTGGCGCCGTAGACGTTACCGGCGAACGAGAACGCCGCATGGCTGTACTCGTAGGCCTGCACGCAGGTGAAGGTCGCGCCCAACAGGATGGTCAGGATCAGGCCGTACTTCAGACCCTGGCGATCGTTCTCGAGCAGCGCATGATGCGCCCAGGTCACCGTGGTACCGGAGGTGAGCAGGATCAGCGTGTTCAAGAGCGGCAGGTGCCAGGGATCGAAAGTCTCGATGCCATGCGGCGGCCAGACACCGCCGAACAGCGCCTCGCGGGTGGCGTGAACGGGATCAGCGGGGAACAGCGCCGCGTTGAAATAGGCCCAGAACCAGGCGACGAAGAACATCACCTCGGAGGCGATGAACAGGATCATGCCGTAGCGATGGCTGATCTGCACGACGCGGGTGTGGTCGCCCTTGTACTGGGCTTCCTTGATCACGTCGCCCCACCAGCTCGCCATGGTGTAG
This sequence comes from Bradyrhizobium sp. LLZ17, assembly GCF_041200145.1. NCBI lineage: Bacteria > Pseudomonadati > Pseudomonadota > Alphaproteobacteria > Hyphomicrobiales > Nitrobacteraceae > Bradyrhizobium > Bradyrhizobium zaerense. Next base: position 5,441,261 of record NZ_CP165734.1, on the reverse strand, counting down.
AGCACGCCGATGGTACCGACACCGAAGATGATCGGCGCGGCCGAGAACATGTGATGCATCCAGGTGATCGCGCCGATTGCCATGATGAAGGCCGAGACGGAGCCGACCGCCGGCCACGGAGAGGGATCGACCAGGTGGTAGTCGTGATGCTTGCCTTGCGCGGTAGCCATTGCGGTCTCTCTCCTCAATCCCGTGCCTGTGCGGCACTTATCCCCTTACTCCGACACCCGGGCGATCAACCCGGCGGTCAGAGATTTCCCTTGCGCTTGTCGTCCTCGCCGGCTGCGACCGGCTTCACCACCGGATCGCGCACCGGATAGAACGTGTAGGACAGCGTGATCGTGCTGAGCCCGTCATTGTCGTGGTCGTTGACGATCGACGGATCGACGTAGAACACAACCGGCATCTCTCGCTTCTCGCCGGGCGCCATGGTCTGCTCGGTGAAGCAGAAGCAGTTGATCTTCTGGAAATACGAGCCGACCGTCAGCGGCGCGACATTATAGGCAGCCTGGCCTGACGTTGTGCGCGCGGCCTGGTTGGTCACGGTGTAGTAGATCGTGGTGACCTGGCCGATGTTGACCTCGACCTCGCTCTGCTCCGGCTCGAACTTCCAGGGCAGGCCAGGCGCAACGTTGGAATCGAAGCGCACCGAGATTTTGCGCGCGATCGGGCCGCTCGCAGGTGCCGAGGTCGCGACCTGGGTCGTGCCGTTGAAGCCGGTGGAGCGGCAGAACCAGTTGTAAAACGGCACGGCGGCATAGGATGCGCCGACCATCAACGCGACCACGCCGCCGCAGATCGAGGCGACCAGCGCGTCGCGGCCCAAACCACGGCGCACCGCTGCCGGCGGCTTCGGCGTCACGTCCTGCGCTATGGTCGGTTTCTGATCCATCTTCCTCATATCGGGCGAATTAGGACCGCGGGTCCCTTGACCAGGGTGACGGCGAAAAACAGCACGACCAGCACACCGAGCGCGAGCGCGATGGCAATCGAGCGCTGACGACGGCTCTTCTTCTGCGCCTCGGTGAGGACGATTCCATCTGGCTCGGGTTTGTCAGCCATCCCGTTCTCATGCGCCCCCAGCCAACGGAGCGAGCGCCCGGTACACGACCTCGGCGAGCAACGTCGCAAACAGCGCGAACAGATAAAGGATGGAGAAAGCAAAGAGCTTGCGGGTGGCGCGCAGCGACTGACTGCGCTCCCGGCGCAAGTAGACATTGATGGCGAGCACCAGCATGCCGGCGCCGAGCACCAGCGAGGTGACGCCGTAGATGGCGTCGAAATAGCCGAGCGCCCACGGTGCGGCAGCGACCGCGATCAGCACGACGGTGTAGAGCAGAATCTGGAGACGCGTCGCGTCGGGACCGGCGACATTGGGCAGCATGGGAATGCCGGCGCGGGCGTAGTCGTCGGAGCGGAACAGCGCCAGCGCCCAGAAATGCGGCGGCGTCCAGAAGAAGATGATGGCGAACAGCAGCAGCGGCTCGACATCGACCGTGCCGGTCACGGCAGCCCAGGCCACCACCGGCGGCAGCGCGCCGGCGGCGCCGCCGATCACGATGTTCTGCGCCGTCCAGCGCTTCAGGCCGATGGTGTAGATCACGACGTAGAAGAAGATGGTGAAGGCGAGCAGCGCGCCCGCGATCCAGTTGACGAGAATGCCGAGCGTCATCACCGAGAAAAAGGCGAGCGTCATCCCGAACGTCATCGCCTCGGGCCGGGTGACGCGGCCGCGCGGGATCGGCCGGTTCGCCGTGCGCGACATCTTGGCATCGATGTCGCCCTCAAGCGCCATGTTGAGCGCACCGGAGGCGCCGGCGCCGACGGCGATGCAGAGCAGCGAGGTGATTGCGAGCACAGGGTGGAAATGCCCCGGTGCCAACGCCATCCCGACCAGCGCGGTGAAGATCACGAGCGACATCACCCGCGGCTTGAGCAGCGTGATGTAATCGCCGACCTCCGCTTCGGAGATCCTGGGATTGAAATCGATGGCGTTGTGATCGAGGACGGACACTTAAACCTGCTTGCTTCGCTGTAGGGCCGCGGCGCCCGTGACGGGCGCCGCGGGATCTCGCTTACTGCACGCGGGGCAGCACTTCGAACTGATGGAAGGGCGGCGGCGAGGACAGCGTCCACTCCAGCGTGGTGGCGCCGGCACCCCAGGGATTGTCGCCCGCCGGGACCTTTTTCATGAAGGCGTCGAACACGCAGTAGAGGAAGATCAGCACGCCGAAGCCGGAAATGTAGGAGCCGATCGAGGAGATCAGGTTCCAGCCCGCGAACGCGTCGGGATAGTCGACGTAGCGGCGCGGCATGCCGGACAGGCCGAGGAAGTGCTGCGGGAAGAACACCAGATTGACGCCGACGAAAGTGAACCAGAAATGCGCCTTCGCGATCGTCTCGTTGTACATGTAGCCGGTCATCTTCGGGAACCAGTAGTACCAGCCGGCGAAGATGGCGAACACGGCACCGAGCGACAGCACGTAGTGGAAGTGCGCGACGACGTAATAAGTGTCCTGGAGCACGCGGTCGACGCCGGCATTCGCCAGCACGACGCCGGTGACGCCGCCGACCGTGAACAGGAAGATGAAGCCAACCGCCCAGATCATCGGCGCGCGAAACTCGATCGAGCCGCCCCACATCGTGGCGATCCAGGAGAATATCTTCACGCCGGTCGGCACCGCGATCACCATGGTGGCGGCGACGAAATAAGCCTGCGTCGCCGACGACATGCCGACCGTGTACATGTGGTGGGCCCAGACCACGAAGCCGATGCCACCGATCGCAACCATGGCGTAGGCCATGCCGAGATAGCCGAACACCGGCTTGCGCGAGAAGGTCGAGACGATCTGGCTGATCATGCCGAAGCCGGGCAGGATCAGGATGTACACCTCGGGATGGCCGAAGAACCAGAACAGGTGCTGGAACAGCACGGGATCGCCGCCACCGTCGGGCGAGAAGAAGGTGGTGCCGAAATTGCGGTCGGTGAGCAGCATCGTGATCGCGCCGGCGAGCACCGGCAGCGACAGCAGCAGCAGGAACACCGTCACCAGGATCGACCAGACGAACAGCGGCATCTTGTGCAGGGTCATGCCCGGCGCGCGCATGTTGAAGATCGTGGTGATGAAGTTGATGGCGCCGAGAATCGAGGAGGCGCCCGCCAGATGGAGCGACAGGATCGCGAAGTCCACCGCGGGGCCCGGATGCCCCGTGGTCGACAGCGGCGCATACATGGTCCAGCCGGCGCCGACGCCGTTGGCGCCGGGCTCGCCCTCGACGAAAGTCGACAGCAGGAGCAGCGCGAAGGACGCCGGCAGCAGCCAGAACGAGACGTTGTTCATGCGCGGGAACGCCATGTCCGGCGCACCGATCATCAGCGGCACGAACCAGTTGCCGAAGCCGCCGATCATCGCCGGCATGACCATGAAGAAGATCATGATCAGGCCGTGTGAGGTCACGAAGACGTTATAGGTGTGCGACTCGTGGAATATCTGCACGCCCGGAAACATCAACTCGGCACGGATCGCGATCGACATCGCGGCACCGATGACGCCCGCGATGACCGCGAAGATCAGGTACATCGTGCCGATGTCCTTGTGGTTGGTCGAATAGACGTAGCGCCGCCATCCGGTCGGATGGGCGTGCTCGTCATGTCCGTGGTCTTGCGCGTGTTCGCCGTGTGCTGCTGCGCTCGTTGCCATTTTCAAATCCTGCCTTGCGTCCCATTCGGACCTTCGGAGGTCCCGCCCTTTATGTCGCCTTCAATCCACCTGAGCCTTCACCCGACGCTACTGCGCCGGGCCGGCCGCCGAGGCGAAAGTGCTGGTGCCGCCGCTCGCAAACTTCTTCTTCGCCGTTTCCACCCAGGAGGCGAAATCCTGCTCGCTCACCACACGCACCGCGATCGGCATGAAGGCGTGATCCTTGCCGCAGAGTTCAGAGCACTGACCGTAAAACATGCCAGTCTTGGTTGCCTTGAACCAGGTCTCGTTCAGCCGGCCGGGAATGGCGTCGATCTTGATGCCGAACGCAGGCACCGCGAAGGAGTGAATGACGTCGGCGCCGGTGGTCTGGACACGAACGACCTTGTTGACCGGAACCACCATCTCGTTGTCGACGCCGAGCAGCCGCGGCTGCTTGTCCTGGGCCATCAGCGAGTCGAATTCGAACTTGCCGTTATCCGGATAGGCATAGGACCAGTACCACTGCTTTCCCGTCGCCTTGATGGTCAGGTCCGCCTTCGGCACATCGAGTTCGAGGAACAGCAGCCGGAATGACGGCACCGAGATGCCGACCAGGATCAGCACCGGGACAAGGGTCCAGGCTACCTCGATCAGCGTGTTGTGCGTGGTCCGCGACGGCACTGGATTGGCCCTCGCATTGAACTTCACGACCACGGCCACGAGCAGCGCCAGCACGAACAGCGTGATCACGATAACGAGCACGGACAAGAAGTCGTGGAACCAGACAATATTGTCCATTACCGGAGACGCGGAGCCCTGAAGGTGCCATTCCCACGGGGACGGCTGCCCGAGCTCGGCGAACGCCGCGCCGCCCGTCGCCAGCGTGATGCCAGCCGCCACCATGGCGATGGTGGCTAATCCCAGCAATTGCCGGCCCACCTGACCTATCGACATCTTCATGCCGTTCGCGCTCCCCTAACGAAATCACCCCAGGTGCATCCCCCTATTTCCGGGAAATGCTTATTCGATCCGCCCGTCTGACAAACAGCCGCTCAAGAATACCTCTAAGAGGAATTGGGCCAGATCGCTAGAACGCCGAAATCAAGCTTCTCAAACCATAATTCTTGATCTATCGCAATGCAGTCTTGGGGCCCCTCTGTCAGCCATCACCCGCAAGATATTTCCCAGCAACATCAGACAAAAATACCGTTTCCCGGGATGCCGCGGCTTGACAGCGGAATTGCCCGCGGTAGGCACTGGCGGACAGTTACGCGGGAACCTGATTCGTGCCAGCGAAGGCGGACCGAGGCGGCGCGGGATTTGCTTGCGAATCGCCTTCAAGCCGCCGTCATTCCCGTATCAATCCGCAAGGCGCGAGCGACCGAAGCGAGCAGAGGGACCGACCCCGATGGGGCTTTCGAGATGGATGGCAGGGCCGGATAACAGCCTCAGGACGCTGATCGGCCGCCTGGCCATTCCCCTTTTCCTTGCCTTGCCGATCCTTGCATTGCCGGGCCTCGCCCATGCGCAGGGCGCGGTGCGCTCCGTTCATGGCGACTGGCAGATCCGCTGCGACACCCCGCCGGGCGCCCAGGCCGAGCAATGCGCCCTGATCCAGAGCGTGGTGGCCGAGGACCGCTCGAATGCCGGCTTGACGGTGATCGTGCTGAAAACGGCCGACCAGAAGAGCCGCCTGATGCGGGTGGTCGCCCCGCTCGGCGTGCTCTTGCCCTCCGGCCTCGGGCTGAAGCTCGACAACCAGGACGTCGGCCGCGCCGGTTTCGTCCGCTGCCTGCCTAATGGCTGCGTCGCCGAGGTCGTCATGGACGACAAGCTGCTCGGCCAGCTCCGCAGCGCCAAGACCGCGACCTTCATCATCTTCGAGACCCCGGAAGAGGGCATCGGCTTCCCGCTCAGCCTGAACGGGCTCGGCGAGGGGTACGACAAGCTGCCGTAGGGGCCCGGGACCGGTCAGTAGATTTCAAGACACGCCGCGCCGTCATCGCCCTCGAAGGATTTAATCGTTTGTACGTGTCTGCGAAGCAGTGCGGCAGTGGCGCGGTCGTTTGATTGCCGGCCCGCAGCCAGATGACTTTGGACGGACAACCCAACAAGGCTGCAAGCTCGGCGAAATCGACGTCCTGGGTCACAATCACGCAGCCATTTGCCTTCGCGAAATCCCAAAGCGCGCGATCCGGAACTTCGGTTAGTCCATGAGGCCGGACGTGGCTGGAATCCGGAAACAAGTCGGCAATCGTCTGGCAAAGCTTGAAGCTGAGGTTCTGATCGAACAGCAGCCTCATATCGGAGCGGTCACCAACCGCCTCTCACGGTCGGCGGCGTAGGCCAGGCAGGCCCGGATATCGTCCTCGGTCAATTCGGGGAAATCATCGAGGATCTGAGCGTGGGTCTGGCCGGCGGCCAACCAGCCGAGCACATCCGCCACGGCAATCCGCATATGGCGAATGCAGGGTCGCCCACCGCGCTTGCCCGGTTCAATGGCTATGATGTCTTGGTATTTCATGGACGTAGCATAGCATCAATCCGCACTCGATACAGCATTGGCGTCGGCGTTCCGGCTCAGGGGACTCACGCGCCAATCCCATTCTATTGTTTCCGTAATGTGAGGGCGCGCCCCTCGCGGAACGGGTCCGAAACCATTATCTTGCCGCACATCTCCAGATAATGGACGGATTCATGACCAACCCTGCCACGACGTCCCTGCTCGACCGCGCCAATCTCGACCGCGACCAGGTTCGCCACGAGGTCGCGCGCGGGCTTGCGGGCGCCGACGACGGCGAATTGTTCCTGGAATACAGTCAGACCGAAGCGCTGACGTTCGACAATGGGCGGCTGAAGCAGGCGACCTACGACACCTCGCAGGGATTTGGCCTGCGCGCCGTCAAGGACGACGCGGTGGGCTATGCGCATTCCTCGGACGTGTCGCTGCCGGCCCTGATTCGCGCCGCCGATGCCGTTGCCGCCGTGCGCGGCGGCTATTCCGGCAGCTTCGCGGCGCCGCCCCCGCACAGCAATGTGCGGCTCTATGGCGACGACAATCCGCTGGATGCGCCGGGCTTCGAGACCAAGGTCAAGCTGCTCGCCGAGATCGACGCTTATCTGCGCGACAAGGACCCGCGGGTGCGGCAGGTCAGCGTCAGCCTGGGCGCGACCTGGCAGGTGGTCGAGATCCTGCGGCCCGACGGCGAAAGCTATCGCGACATCCGCCCGCTGGTGCGCGTCAACGTCTCCGTGGTCGCCGGGCAAGGCGACCGCCAGGAGAGCGGCAGCAAGGGCTATGGCGGCCGCGCCGGCTATGCGGAATTCATCGAGAGCAAGAATTGGCGTGATGCCGCGGACGGCGCATTGCGCGAGGCGCTGGTCAATCTGGAATCGATTCCCGCCCCCGCCGGCGAGATGGACGTCGTGCTCGGCGCAGGCTGGCCCGGCGTGATGCTGCATGAAGCGGTCGGCCACGGCCTCGAAGGCGATTTCAACCGCAAGAAGACGTCGGCTTTCGCCGGTCTGATGGGCCAGCAGGTCGCGGCCAAGGGCGTCACTGTGGTCGACGACGGCACCATGGCCTCACGCCGCGGCTCGCTGTCGATCGACGACGAGGGCACACCGACCAACCGCACCGTGCTGATCGAGGACGGCGTTCTGGTCGGCTACATGCAGGATCGCCAGAACGCGCGACTGATGAACATGAAGCCGACCGGCAACGGTCGCCGCCAGGGCTATGCCCACGTGCCGATGCCGCGCATGACCAACACCTACATGCTTGCCGGCGATCGCGACCCGGCCGAGATTCTCGCCTCGGTGAAGAACGGCGTGTTCGCCGCGAATTTCGGTGGCGGACAGGTCGACATCACCTCGGGCAAATACGTGTTCCAGTGTACCGAGGCCTACAAGATCGAGAACGGCAAGATCGGCGCGCCCTTGAAGGGCGCCATGCTGATCGGCAACGGGCCGACCGACCTGCATCGCATCCGCATGATCGGCGACGACCTTGCGCTTGATACCGGCATCGGCACTTGCGGCAAGAACGGCCAGGGCGTGCCGGTCGGCGTCGGCCAGCCGTCGCTGCTGATGGAACGCATTACTGTAGGTGGAACGGGCGCATGAGCGTTGAGAAGGTAACTGGCACCACCAAGCGGAAGAGCAGCGGCTGGGCCGGACAACTCGTCCAGCTCGCCGGCATCGTCGCCGCCGTGTTCATCGCCAAGGGCGCGCTGGCCGAGCCGTTCTATGTGCCGTCGGGCTCGATGGAGCCGACGCTGCTGATCGGTGACGCGCTGCTCGCCTCGAAATTCCCTTATGGCTACGGCACCTCGTCGCTGCCGATCCAGATCAACCTGCCGGAAACCGGCCGGGTCTTCGCGGAGACGCCGAAGCAAGGCGACGTCGTGGTGTTCCGCTGGCCCGGCGATCGCTCGCAGGCCTGGGTCAAGCGCGTCGTGGGACTGCCCGGCGACCGCATTCAGATGCGGCAGGGCCAGCTCTTCATCAACGACCGCCCGGCCGAACTGAAGCCGGACGGCGTCGGTGCTGCCGAGGACGACAATGGCGGCAGCGAACCGGCGTATCGCTATGTGGAGACGCTGCCGAACGGCGTGTCGCACCTGATCTTCAAGATGCGCGACAACGGTCCCCTCGACAACACGCAGGAGGTCACGGTGCCGGCCGGCCATCTCTTCGTGCTCGGTGACAACCGCGACAACTCGGCCGACAGCCGCGTGCCGTTGCGCTCGGGCGGGGTCGGCCTTTTGCCGGTCGACAATCTGGTCGGCCGTGCCGACGCCGTGCTCGGCTCCTGGGATCTCGGCATGCGCGGCCAGCCGGTGTGGACCTGGCTCTCCGGCTTCCGGCTCACGCGGTTCTTCACCGCCGTGCACTGAGCTGAGCCCAAGACCCTGATCAAATGACCTTCGACGATGTCAGAAAATTTGCGCTGACGTGGCCGGAGGTCGAGGATGGCACCTCCTACGGCACGCCGGCACTGAAGGTCCGCAAGAAGCTGCTGGCGCGCCTGAAGGAAGATGGCGACAGCCTGGTGATGCCGGATGTCCCGATCGACGAGCGCGCGATGCTCATCGAGAGCCAGTCGAAAATCTTCTACTTCACCGATCACTACGCCGACTATCCGATCGTACTGATCCGCCTGTCCAAGGCGAAGCGCGCGATCGTCGAACCGCTGTTGCGGCGGCGCTGGCGCGCGCTCGCATCGAAAGCGGCGCAGGCGAACGATAATGCGGAGTGAGATCCCGTAGGGTGGGCAAAGCGCAGCGTGCCCACCAAAACCAACGTGATTGCAGAGATGGTGGGCACGGCGCTTCGCGCCTTTGCCCACCCTACGGGATCTTTTCTACCTCACCACGCCCGATGTGAATCCCGCCTTGCGACGCGGCGGCTTGATTTCCTTTTTCAGGAAACAGCGCGCCTCGCGGCCGGTGTAGCCGGGGCGAGCATAGGTGAAAGCGCGGCATTTGTTGTCGGCGGTACAGGCGGCCTTGCAGGCATCCTCGCCCTCGCCGTTCTTGAGCTCGAAATTGCGCAAGTCCCCGCCGGGGCGATCGATCGAGGTCTCCACGCCCTCGACCCGCGGCTCGATCACGCCAGCACCGCGCACGCCGGAAATGCAGCAACTGCCCGGCACCCGGGGCGGCACGACGTTCTTGAGCCAGCACACCGCCGCGGCGCCGTCGATATCGGGGTAGCTGAAGCTCCAGGAGCGGCAGCGGCGATCGCGCTCGCACAGCAGCGCACAATCCTCGGGATCGCCCGATGTCACCGGCGTGCTGAAATAGTCGCCGCCGGGCCGATCGAACGCCGTCTGGGCATGCGCAGGCCCGCACGCAAACAGGAGCGAAAGCAGCGCGGCACAGGCCACGACGCTTGCCATGACGGCCCCAGGCAGGCGGCCATTCCCCATCAAAACAGCTTTCGAGTTATTGACGACGCTCAGGTTTTTTTGGCCGGTCATTTGATCGCCGCAAACCTGTATGGGCGATGAACGGCGCGAAACCTGATCGTCGGTCTACCGAACTAGAAAGCGTATTCCGCGTAGGCCGGTTCCACCGAGCCGTGCCAGGCGCCGTTGAACTTCTCGAGCATTTCCTCGGCCGGCGTCCGGCCGGAATCGATAATGCGATCAAGCGGCTCCAGATGCCGGGTCTCGTCGCGGCCGAGCTGGTCGATTCGGCCACGCCGGCGCAGGCCGGCATGTGCCAGAACAAGGCATTCCTTGGCAATCTCGAACAGATAGCGGTCCTTGATCCGCGCCTTGAAGCCGAAGCGCGGCACGTCGTCGCGCAGGGCCTGGCGCTCGGGCGCGGTCCAGTGTTTCACGAGGTCCCAGGCGGCATCGAGCGATACGTCGTCGTAAAGTAGCCCTGCCCAAAATGCCGAGAGTGCCGGCAGACGGCCCCACGGGCCACCATCGGAGCCGCGCATCTCGAGATAGCGCTTGAGCCGCACCTCCGGGAAAATCGTCGAGAGATGGTTGGCCCAATCCGACAGCGTCGGACGCTCGCCAGGCAAATTATTGTTGCGGCCGTCGAAGAAAGCGCGGAACGAGGACCCCGACACGTCGATGTAGTCTTCGCCGCGCTTGACGAAATACATGGGAACGTCGAGCGCGTAGTCGACATAGCGCTCAAACCCCATGCCGTCCTCGAAGGCCCACGGCATCATGCCCGAGCGCGCGTTGTCGGTGTCGCGCCAGATCTCGGAGCGGAACGAAAGGAAGCCGTTCGGCTGGCCTTCGGTGAACGGTGAATTGGCGAACAAGGCAGTTGCGACCGGCTGAAGCGCGAGCGACACGCGCAGCTTCTTGACCATGTCGCGTTCCGAGGAGAAGTCGAGATTGGTCTGCACCGTGCAGGTCCGGTACATCATGTCGAGGCCGTATTGGCCGACCTTCGGCATGTAGTTGGTCATGATCTTGTAGCGGCCCTTGGGCATCACCGGAATCTCGGCACGCGACCATGACGGGGTCATGCCGAGCCCAAGGAAGCCGATGCCGAGGGGAGTTGCGATCTCGCGCACCTGCGCCAGATGCGCCATCACCTCGCTCTGGGTCTGGTGGACGTTCTCGACGGGCGCGCCGGAGAGCTCGAATTGCCCGCCGGGCTCGAGCGAGATCGCGCCGCCGCCGGTGACGTCGTAGAGGCCGATGATGTTGCCCTTCTCCATGATCGGCTCCCAGCCGAGCAGGAGCTTCATGCCTTCGAGCAACGCGCCGATGCCGCGCGCGCCCTCGTAGGGCACGGGACGATGTCCTTCGAGCGTGAACGGCGTTTTCTCGTGCTCGGTGCCCATGCGGAATTCGGACGGGGCCTTGCAGCCTTCCTCGAACCACGCGACGAGTTCGTCGCGCGATTGCAGCGGCGTCATATCGATCTGGTCTCGCGCCATATCAAACTCTAATCAAAAGCGCTTCGGCCGAACGCGCGCGGGTGACGGGGATGGTCCGCGAACCCACCGGGCGCGCGGACATGCTGGTTTGCCGCGCGATCATCGCGACGGCGTGCTTTCGTTGACGTTGACGACGGGCGGCAGCTTCATCTCGCCGCACGAGCAGCCCAGCCGGTCGAGCAGACCGCTGAGCTTGACGGCATCGGCGTCGGATAGTTTCGAGCCGACATATTTCTCGATCGCGGCTGAATAGGCGCCCCACATCCGCTTCTGCAACTCGCGGCCGGCCTCCGTGATCTCGACGAACTGGCCCCGCTTGTCCATCTTGCACTCGCGCCTGGAGGCGAGCCCCTCGTCGACCAGCCGGTCGATCAGCCGCGACGTGGAGTATTGCGGGAGCAGCATCTGCCGTTCGAGCTCGACCGGCCGCAGCTCGCCCGAGGGCGCCCGCGACAGCTCGAGCAGCGCGTCGTACCAGGCCAGCGGCGGGAAGCCCGCTTTCTTCAGATCCTGCTCGACGCAGTCGAGCACGCGGCTCTGCACCCGCATCAGGCGGATCCAGGCGGCAGTTGCCTCGGTCGATGGTTTGCGTTTCATGGTCCCGCTCAAAACTCGCCGCCCGCTTCTAACCCACTCGATGCACCTGCATCAATCTTGCTGTTCCATGCACGTGCATGTAGGCGTAGTTTCGCCAGAGCCAAGCCAAAAGAGGAGGAAATTCCATGAAACTGTACTACTCGCCCGGCGCCTGCTCACTGTCCCCCCACATCGCGCTCCTGGAGGCCGATCTGCCCTATGAGCTGGTCAAGGTCGATCTCCGGGCCAAGAAGCTCGAGAACGGCGACGACTATCTGAAGGTGAATCCGAAGGGTCAGGTCCCTGCGCTGGGGCTCGACAGCGGCGAGATCGTGACCGAAGGCCCGGTCATTGTCCAGATGATCGCCGACCGGGCCGCGGCCAAGGCGCTGGCGCCCGCCCGCGACAGTTCCGAACGCTACAAGCTGCTGGAATGGCTCAACTTCCTCACCTCGGAGGTCCACAAGAGCTTCGGCCCGCTGTTCGCGCCGGCGCTGAATGACGAGGCCAAGGCGTTCTTCAAGGACCGCGTCATGGGCAAGCTGAAATACATCGACGGCCAGCTGGCCGGTCGCGACTACCTCTTGGGCAAGCAGTTCACGGTCGCCGACGGCTATCTGTTCACGATGCTCACCTGGGGCGACCGCATGAAGTTCGACCTGTCGGCGATGCCGAACCTCACCGCCTACAAAGCCCGCATCGCGGCGCGGCCGAAGGTGCAGGAGGCTCTGAGGAAGGAAGGCCTGGCGCAGGCGAAGTGATTTCGTCGTTCCGGGCGCCGCGACGCGGCGAACCCGGAATCTCGCAGTTGTTGCACGCCGATCGAGATTCCGGATCAGTCCGCGTTGCGGACTGTCCGGAATGACGGGTCGTCTTAGGCCGCCGCCTTCTTCGGCGCGAAGCGGCCGTAGAAGGTTTCTCCGTTCGTGGCCATCTCCTCGAGAAGTTTCGGCGGCGTGAAGCGCGAGCCGTACTTCGCTTCGAGCTTGTGGCAGAGCTCGACGAAGGTCTTAGGTCCCATGAAGTCGATGTAGGACAAGGTGCCGCCGGTGAACGGCGCAAAGCCGAAGCCGAGGATCGACCCGACATCCGCCTCGCGCGGATCGGTGATGACGTGATCCTCGACCGTGCGCGCGGCTTCCACCGCCTGCACCACCAGGAAGCGCTGCTTCAGCTCCTCGATATCGAGCGTGTCAGGATCGAGCTGCTTCGGCTGCAAGGCCGACAGGCCCGGCCACAGGCTCTTCTGACCCTTCCCCTTCTCGGGATAGTCGTAAAAGCCTTTGCCGTTCTTGCGGCCGAGACGACCCTGCTTCTCCACCATGTCGACCATCAGCTTCTTCTGATCGGGATTGATGGCGTTCGGACCGAGATCGGCCTCCGTCGCCTTCATGATCTTCAGCCCGAGGTCGAGCGCGACTTCGTCGGACAGCGAGAGCGGACCGACCGGCATGCCGGCCATCTTGGCGCAGTTCTCGATCATCGCCGGCGGCACACCTTCCAGAAACATCTCGTTGCCTTCGGCGACATAGCGGCCGACGCAGCGATTGGCGAAGAAGCCGCGCGAGTCGTTGACCACGATCGGCGTCTTGCCGATCTGCCGGACGTAGTCGAGCGCAGTCGCGAGCGCGAGATCGCCGGTGTTCTTGCCCTTGATGATCTCGACCAGCATCATCTTCTCGACCGGCGAGAAGAAGTGGATGCCGACGAACTTGCCCTGGTCCTTGAAGGATTCCGCGAGCGAGGTGATCGGCAGGGTCGAGGTGTTGGAGGCGAAGACCACGTCCGGCTTGAGATAGTCCTGCGCCCTGGCAAACGTCTCCGCCTTGACCTTGCGGTCCTCGAACACGGCCTCGATGACCAGGTCGACATCCCTGAGCGCCGCGTAATCCGCAGTCGGCGTGATGCGCGCAAGCAGCGCTTCGGCATCGGTGGCCTTGGCGCGGCCCTTCTTGATCTGGTCCTCGATCACCTTCTGCGCGTGCGCCTTGCCCTTGTCAGCGCTCTCCTGGTCGCGGTCGATCAGGACGACGTCGAGCCCGGCACGGGCCGAGACATAGCCGACGCTGGCGCCCATGAAGCCGGCGCCGATCACGGCGATCTTCTTCACCTTGGTTGCCGGCACGTCCTTCGGACGGCGCGCGCCCTTGTTGAGCTCCTGCATCGACAGGAACAGGCTGCGGATCATCGCGGCCGCTTCCTTCGAGCGCAGCACCGAGGTGAAGTAACGCGACTCGACGCGCAGCGCGGCGTCGATCGGCAATTGCAGACCCTCGTAGACGCAGCTCATAATCGCGCGCGCCGCCGGATAATTGTCGTAGGTCTCCCGGCGATAGATCGCGTTGCCGGCCGGGAACATCATCATGCCGGCCTTGGAGAACACCGGGCCGGCCGGAAGCTTGAAGCCCTTTTCGTCCCAGGGTGCGACGGCCTTGCCGCCACCCTTGATCCAGTCCTTTGCCGCCTTGATGAGGTCAGCCGCCGGAACGATGGCGTGGATCAGATTGAGCTGCTTGGCTTTCTCGACCGTGACCGGATCGCCCTTGAGCAAAATCGTCATGGCGTCCTGCGGCGGCACCAGGCGCGGCACGCTGCGTGCCGCCGGCGCCGGGAAACAGCCCGACCTTGACCTCGGGCAGGCCGAGCCGCGTCTTGGGATTCTCCGCCGCCACACGATAGTGGCAGCACAGCGTGATCTCGAAGCCGCCGCCGAGCGCGAGACCATTGATCGCGGCCGCCCACGGCTTGCCGGAGGTCTCGATCGAACGCAGCACCTGCGAGAAGCGCCGGCTCTGCTCGAACAGCATCTGGTTCGCTGCGGTCTCGCCCTGCTCCTTGAAGAGCTTTGCGTAGGCCTGGTTCATGCCTTCCAGCATCGACAGGTCGGCACCGGCGCAGAACGCCTCTTTCGCGGAGGTGATGACGACGCCCTTCACCGCGGCGTCAGCGGTGGTCTCCTTGACGATCGCGTCGAGCTCGCTGGTCGAGGTCTCGTCGAGCACGTTCATCGAACGGCCCGGGATGTCCCAGGTGACCAGCGCGATGCCGTCGGAATCGGTCTCAACCTTGAAGTTCTTGTAAGCCATGTGGCGCTCCCTCTGAGCCGCAGCCGATCTCAGGCGCGGCGGTTGACTGTGATCTCGTGGTGATCTCGTAGGGTGGGCAAAGGCGCCCTTGCGCCGTGCCCACCATCTTTCGCGGAGATTTCAGTGGTGGGCACGCTTCGCTTTGCTCACCCTACGGCAGCTCGTTACACGCGCTCGATGATGGTCGCGGTGCCCATGCCGCCGCCGATGCAGAGCGTCACCAGGGCAGTCGACTTGTTGGTGCGCTCGAGCTCGTCGAGCACGGTGCCCAAAATCATCGCGCCGGTGGCACCGAGCGGATGGCCGAGCGCGATGGCGCCGCCATTGACGTTGATCTTGGCATTGTCGATGTCGAAGGCCTGGATGTAGCGCAGAACCACGGAGGCGAAGGCTTCGTTGAGCTCGAACAGGTCGATGTCCGATTTCTTCATGCCGGAGCGCGCGAACAGCTTCTCGGTGACATCGACCGGGCCGGTCAGCATCATCGCCGGCTCCGAGCCGATGTTCGCGAAGGCGCGGATCTTCGCGCGCGGCTTCAGCCCGTACTTGCCGGCCGCCTCCTTGCTGCCGAGCAGCACGGCGCCGGCGCCATCGACGATGCCGGACGAATTGCCGGCGTGATGGACGTAATTGACGCGCTCGATCTCGGGATGCGACTGCACCGCGACGCCGTCAAAGCCGCCCATCTGCGCCATCATCGTGAATGCCGGCTGGAGCTGGGCCAGCGACTGCATCGTCGTCGAGGGACGCATGTGCTCGTCCTTGGCGAGGATGGTGAGGCCGTTGATGTCCTTCACCGATACGACGGACTTGTCGAAGCGGCCCTCGTCCCAGGCCTTGGCTGCGCGCTGTTGGCTCTGCACCGCATAGGCATCGACATCGTCGCGCGAGAAGCCGTATTTGGTGGCGATCAGGTCGGCCGAGACGCCCTGCGGCATGAAGTAGGACGGCACCGCCATCGAGGGGTCCATCGGCCAGGCGCCGCCGGAGGCACCGATGCCGACGCGGCTCATCGATTCGGCCCCGCCGCCGATCACGAGTTCATGCTGGCCGCTCATCACCTGGGCTGCGGCGAAATTCACGGCATCGAGACCGGAGGCGCAGAAGCGGCTGATCTGCACGCCGGGCACGGCTTCACCGAGTCCTGCCTTCAGCGCCGCGAAGCGCGCGATGTCGCTTCCGGCTTCACCGACCGGATCGACCACGCCGAGAATGACGTCGTCGACGGAATCTTCGGGGAGGTTATTGCGGTCCTTCAACGCCTTCAGCGGCACTGTGGCGAGCGCGAGCGCCGTGACCTCGTGCAGCGCGCCGTCGGCCTTGCCGCGGCCGCGGGGAGTGCGGACGTGATCGTAGATATAGGCATCTGCCATGTGAGCCTCCTGATTGCTGTTATAGGTGACGACCGCGACGCGATCGGGATATTGGTTACGCGAAAATCCTCAGAAAGCTTCCGCCGGCAATTCCATCACGGTGGCGCAGCCGGCCTGGATGCGCGCGAGGTTCGCCGCGGTCTCCGGCAGCATCCGCTCCATGAAAAAACGGCCGGTCACGAGCTTGGTCGAGAGATAGGGTGTCGCCCCGCTTGCGGCAATCTTGGCCTGCGTCACCTTGGCCATCTTCGCCCACATGTAGCCGAGCGCCACGAAGCCGAACAGATGCAGATAATCGGTTGCGGCGGCGCCGGCATTGTCCGGCTTCGCCATCGCGTTCTGCATCAGCCAGGTGGTGGCCTGCTGGAGATGGCCGAGCGCGGTCGAGAGCGGGGCGACATACGGCTTCAGCGCCTCGTCGCCGCCATTCTCCTTGGCAAAGGCCATGACCTCGCCGAAGAACGCCATGATGGCACGGCCGCCGTCGCGCGGCAGCTTGCGGCCGACGAGGTCGAGCGCCTGGATGCCGTTGGCGCCTTCATAGATCATGGCGATGCGGGCATCGCGCACGAACTGCTCCATGCCTTGCTCGGCGATGTAGCCGTGGCCGCCATACATCTGCTGCGCCTGCACCGCGTTGGCGAAGCCATACTCGGTGAGAAAGCCCTTCAGCACAGGTGTCATCAGGCCCATGTGGTCGTCGGCGGCCTGGCGGTCCTTCGGATCCTCCGAGCGATGCGCGACGTCGCTCTTCAGCGCCGTCCACATCACGAAGGCGCGCGCCGCCTCGTTGAAGGCGCGGATCGAGAGCAGCGTCCGGCGCACGTCGGGATGTACGATGATCGGATCGGCCGGCTTGTCCGGCGCCTTGGTGCCGGTGAGCGAACGGCCCTGGATACGTTCGCGGGCATAGGCGACCGCGTTCTGGTAGGCGACCTCGGACTGTGCGAGGCCCTGAACGGCGACGCCGAGGCGGGCCTCGTTCATCATCACGAACATGCCCTGCATGCCCTTGTTCTCTTCGCCGATCAGCCAGCCGGTGGCGCTGTCGTAGTTCATCACGCAGGTGGAGTTGCCGTGGATGCCCATCTTGTGCTCGATCGAGCCGCACGCCACGCCGTTGCGCTGCCCCACCGAACCATCGGCATTGACCAGAAATTTCGGCACGACGAACAGCGACACGCCTTTGATACCGGCGGGTGCGCCCTCGATGCGGGCGAGCACGAGGTGAATGATGTTGGAGGCCAAGTCATGCTCGCCGGCCGAAATGAAGATCTTGGTGCCGGTGATCCTGAAGCTGCCGTCGGCTTGCCGCACCGCCTTGGTGCGGAGCATGCCGAGATCGGTGCCGCATTGCGGCTCGGTCAGGTTCATGGTGCCGGTCCATTCGCCCGCCACCATCTTCGGCACATAGGTCTGCTTCTGCTCCGACGTACCGTGAACGATCAGCGCCGCGGTCGCACCCATGGTGAGACCGCCATACATCGAGAACGCCATATTGGCGGAGATCTGGAATTCATTGACCGCCTGGCTCAGCGTCACCGGCAGGCCCTGCCCGCCGAACTCCGTCGGCGCGGAGAGACCGAGCCAGCCGCCTTCCGCGACCTGCTTGAAAGCTTCCTTGAAGCCCTTCGGCGTGGTGACGCTGCCGTCATCGGCGCGCTTGCAGCCTTCGAGATCGCCCACACGATTGAGCGGTTGCAGCACTTCTTCGGCGAGCTTGGCGGCTTCGCCCAGGATCGCCTCGCGCACGTCGCTGGACGCATCGGAGAAGCCGGCCAGGTTGTCGTAGCGGTCGATCTGGAAGACGTCGTTGAGCAGGAAGTTCACGTCTTCGACGGGGGCTTTATAGATCGGCATGGTGGTCTCCCGGCATGGTCCTTGGAAGTGACTATGATTGGGCGGCGAGCTGTTCCGCCATCAGGCGATGCAGCATGTTGATCGCCTTGAGCGGACGCACCATCACCTTGAAATGCGTGATGCGTCCCTGGTCGTCGAAAGCGATGATGTCGACGCCGTTGATCTCGATGCCATCGATGATGGTCTTGAATTCGAGTACGGCGCCGCGCTCGCTCGTCCACTCCCCGACATAGGTGAAGCCGGGACCGCCGAGCACCTTTTCGGCGCTGGACAGGTATTTGAAGGTGATCTCACGTCCGCGCTGCGGCGAGTGCACGACGGGGCTTTCGAAGATGGCATCGGGGTGCAACAGGTCCCAGAGCGCTGCGCGGTCATGGGATCTCATGTAGCCGTACCAGGAATCGAGGCCGGTCATTCTCAGGTGCCTCCCTAAAGGCCTGCGCAAAACTGCGAAAACAACCCCATGCACAGTAGCGAAATCATTGATTTCGCTGGATCTTCGGAGCGGCTCGGTGGCCCCGCCCGCAAGCTTTTTATATGCACATTGACGCATATGCGCCGATGCGCATAAAGTCAAGCCGGTTGGTTAAGACCCAAGACTTAGGACTCAAGACACTTAAGACCCAAGACAGAGAGGCCGGTCATGGCGCTGGGCGACGCAATCCTCGCATGTCTGACGGAACGTCCGATGACGGGCTACGAGCTCGCAAAGACGTTCGACTCCTCGATCGGCTTCTTCTGGAAGGCCGACCACCAGCAGATCTACCGCGAGCTCTCCAAGCTGCGCGACCGCGGCTACATCCAGGGCCGCGAGGTCGTGCAATCCGGCAAGCCCAACAAACTCATCTATACGCTCACTCCCGAGGGCCGAACAGCGCTGCGGCACTGGGCCGCGCGGCCAAGCACGCCGCCGTCGATCAAGGACGACCTCCTGGTGCGCCTGCATGCGCTCGACAGCATCGGCCTCGAGCCGATGCGCACCGATTTGATGGCCCGGCTCGAGCACCACCGCGACCGCCACGCCAATTACGAGCGGATCCTGAAGAAGCGCTTCCCGGACGGCACGGCGGAGGGCCGGCTCGACCTCGGAAACCTGCTGCTGCTCCGACTCGGCGCCCGCCACGAGCAGATGGTGGCGGACTTCTGCGAGGAGGCGCTCGAGGCGCTCTCGGCGATGAGCGGCAAGGGGACTGTGGTGCCGCTCGAGGAGGGCAAGCGCGAGGGGAAGGGTTGAAACGCCGGCTCCGCTGTGGCGGAAGACATCAGCGCTGTCCGCCTTTTGTCATGCGTCAGGGCCGCTGTGATATTCATTGCGCTGGAGAACGCGGAAGCCAAACCAGCCCCAGTAGACACAATGGCGCTGGATGAGACCATCATCGTTGAGATCCATCGCCTCAACGAAGTCCATTTGCTCGCCTTTGCCGGCGTCGCGCGGATATTCCCAGATCAAGCGCTTGCCATCGGTGAGATAACCGGTGCGGGAATACTGGCGCACCGGAGGCTTGCGGATCGCGAGAATGTCGAACAGCGGTCGGATTTCCTTGTGCCCGCGAAGATAACCGCGGTCGATGCCCAGCAGGTGCGGCACGAGCGGGCTCTCGAACCAGGCGTCTTCGGCATAGAGCGCCAGCAACCCATCCGCGTCGTTATGCGACAGCGCATCATTCAGGCAAAATACATCCGTTCGATCGGCGTCGACCCGGCGGTCACGAGGTTCCTGGGCAGTGTTTTCTCATCCATTTTTGTTCACTCCATTTTCCTGGCCACCCCCACAGTTCCTGTCGAATGGATTCAGATCTGCTTATTGGTCAGAAGTCGCCTTCTCGTATGTATGGCTGGACCCACAGGGTCGCCTGAAGAATCATTGATTTCCACCATGCGTCGTACATTCGGTTGACGATGTCCGGTGGATGACCGTGCTTGGCGAGGAACGGCCGCATCGGCACGACGATCGTCGAACAAAACGCAAGTAGATCACGCGCGCGGATGTGGCCGAGCGTATGTCCGTGGTCGGTCTTGTTCTTCTTTGTCCGGTGGTGCCGCAGCCCGATCTCATATTGATAATCGAGCCAGGCCTGGTCGTACTTCGCGCGGGCCGTATCGGTCACCCAACGCCCAAACCTCTTTGCAACGGCGCTTGCATATTCGGTGTCGACCTTGTGTGTCTTGGGATCTTCATCGTAGGCCCGAAGATGCGGATGATCAAAAATCACACCCCGCCAGACCTTCAGCAGATCCTCGACCTGATCGGCAAGTATCTCCTCCGACATTCTAAGATAGACGACGTCTTCTTCGGAAAACAAAGCGGATTTCTTGAGTTCTTCCCATTCCTCCATCGTGATCGGCGATTCCGCGACCTTGTCGGTTCCGTGGTCATAGCCCGGGATCTTCTGCCTCTCTTGCACTGAATCCATCGCTTGTTTCTCCTAGGGATTCGCTTCACACCCTGGACGGGAGGTCCGTCACAGCTGCTTCGGTTGAAGATGATTCGCGAAGTTGCGCATGGCAGCTTCGGAAGCTGTGGTGCATCGAGTTTCGGCACCTCCATACTTCGGCGGAAACGCCCTTTCCGCGCTCCCGTTCCTCGCAAGGGCGGGTCACTGTTCGGCGGTGATGGGATGCGCCTCCAGCCGCTGCCAAAAGTCGAGAACAGCGGCGACGATTGCCTCGGGCGCATCCTCCTGGACGAGGTGCTTGGCGTCGGAGATCGCGGTGAATGACGCGCCGGGAATACGGCGGGCAAGTTCCTCGCCGTCGTTCAACGGAATGAACTCGTCTTCGGTGCCCCATAGAATGGCGACCGGGCACCGGATTTCGCCGTAGCGCCTTTCCACCTCCTCGGAATACTTGTCGTCCATCTGTGCGATTTGCCGCCAGAAGGCCCTCTGGCCTTGCTCCCCACGCCATGGCTCAAGGTACGCACGCATCTCGTCCTCGCGCAGGGCGTGCTTGACCGAAGCACGAATGTAGGCGCGCAGGATCGCCTCATGGATCCAGGCGGGCAAACCGGAGAACACCTCGGGGTGCGCTTTCGCTGCCTGGACCAGCACTGAGCCTTGCGGGCTGATCGCCACGGGATCGATCAGCATGAGGCTGCGGTAATCGAGCCGGTTCAAAATATGCGCGCGCAGCGCAGCCGAACCGCCGAAATCATGAGCGACGATGTCGGGCGGGTCGACATTCCAATGCTCCACGAGAGCTGCGAGCAACCGGTTCTGGGCACCGTGCAGGACGTCCGCATCGGGCTTGGCCGATTGGCCGTAACCCAGAAGGTCATAGAAGAAGACGCGCCGGTGCCGAGCGAGCCAGGGCGCGATACGTCGCCATTCGCGCGAGGAGAATGGCGAACCGTGGATGACAACGGCTGGCGGCCCTTCTCCGATCGCACCCCAGGCAATCGCCTGCCCTTCGAACGAGAATCGCTCTGGCAAAGTCCATTGCGCCATTGTCGGCCCTTGATCAGGAAATCGAGTTTTGCGGCGGGCTCGCCGCCCGGTCCCTCAGTTCGGCGGCGACAAGGTCCAGCACCTGTCATCCGGCATCGGGCAGGTCCCGGAATCTATCGGTCAGATACCCACAACGACGCCAAGGTTCCCGCTCGCCGCGGATGGTACGACGCGCGCCTCATGGCCCGAGATGCTCGACCTCGACCGGATCAGCCAGGTGCTCGGCACGAACGGGTTTCTGCGCCGCGCCGGGTTCCCGCCGCCCAACTTTAAGACACCGGCGAGCCGATCCTTAACCCGTTATTTACCGTAACGGACAAAAGTCGATTTTCGAGGCAGACGACCCGCGCCGAATTCGATTGTCTTGCAAGCGGCACGCGTGGGGAGACTGGAGGCGCCGGGTGGGGCGCCGGAGTCGGAACCGGACAGAGTCATGAATTCGCGCGTATCGTGGAGTGTTGACGGCATCGATCCATCCGTGAGGGAGCGGGCCGAAGCTGCTGCGCGCCGGGCCGGGATGTCGCTCAACGATTGGCTGAACTCCACGCTCGGCGAGACTGCCCCGCCACAGCTTCGCGGAGCTTACGAACAGCGCCCGCAAGCCCCAATTGCCCCAAGCCAGGAAAGCCGCGAAGTCGCCGACATCCACCAGCGGCTCGACGCGATCACTCAGCAGATCGAACGGATTTCAAAGCCCGCGCCACGCCAGGACGCCGCGCGCGAAAAGGACGTCTTGCGCGAGCAGGGCGTCGCAGGCCAGCTCAACGACGCGATCTCGCGCCTCGATGCCCGGCTGTCGCAGATCTCAAAGCCGCAGCAATCGCTACCGCAGCGGGCTCAACCGCAGCCGCCCCAAGCACCGCGCCCTGCTCCGGTCGAGACGCGCCAGCGCCAGGCCGATGCGGTCGAGCGCGCGGCCGCGCAAGTCTATCGCAGCTCGCCGCCGCTGAACCCCGCTTCGTTCGACGTCGCGGTGGCCGAGATCACGGCACGCCAAAGCGAGCTCGACGGATTGTCACCGCGGCAGCTGCCGCCGCGCGCCGCGCCGCCGATTGCGCCCACGGCAGCTGCTTTCGCGGCCTCGATGGCGCCGCCCACGCCCGCCTACGCCCCGCCGCCAGCGCAGCCGGGGCCGGATTTCTCGTCGCTCGAGCGGCATCTGCTCAAGATCACGAGCCAGATCGAATCGCTCCAGCGCCCTGACAATACCGAGCAGGCGATCAACGGCTTCCGTAGCGAGCTTGCGGAGATCCGCCACGCCATCACCGAGGCGATGCCGCGCCGCGCCATCGAATCGATCGAGAACGAGATCCGCTCGCTGCATCGTCGCATCGACGAGACCCGCTCCAACGGCACCGACGGGCAGGCCCTCGCCGGCATCGAGCGCGCGCTGTCCGACATCAAGCAGGTGCTGCGCACGCTGACCCCGGCCGAGCAGCTCACCGGCTATGACGAGGCCATCCGCAATCTCGGCACCAAGCTCGACCTGATCTTGCGCGCCAATGACGATCCCACGACGGTGCGCCAGCTCGAAGGCGCGATCTCGGCGCTACGCGGCATCGTCTCCAACGTTGCCTCCAACGAAGCGCTGGCACGCCTCTCCGAGGACGTGCAGCTGCTGTCGTCCAAGGTCGACCAGGTCACCCGCGGTTCCGGCCACAGCGACAGCTTCGCCGTGCTGGAGCAGCGCATCGCGGCGCTCACCGCCGCGCTGGAAACGCGCGAGCGGCCGCAGCCTTCGGAAAGCACCGAGCATCTGGAAAGCGCCATCCGCGCGCTGTCGGACCGCTTCGACCGCATGCAGGTCGGCAGCGACTCCGCCTCGACGTTTGCGCATCTCGAACAGCGCGTCTCCTATCTGCTGGAGCGGATCGAAGCCGCCTCCGACTCGCGCGGCGGCAATCTGAGCCGGGTCGAGGACGGGCTGCATGATATCCTGCGCCATCTCGAGCGACAGCAGGCGACCTATTCCGCGCTGGCCGAGAGCCGCAGCTCGGCACCGCCATCCGATTCCGGTGTCGTCGATCTCGTCAAGCGCGAGCTGTCGGACATCCGCTTCAGTCAGGCCGAGACCACCCGCAACACCCAGGATTCGCTCGAGGCCGTCCACAACACACTCGGCCATGTCGTCGACCGCCTTGCGATGATCGAGGGCGATCTGCGCACGGTGCGCACCGCACCGCCGGCGCCCGCGCCGCAGTCGATGCCGATGCACGGGCCCGCGGCGATGGCTGCGCCGCTCGAGCCGGCGCCGATGGCGCGCGAGCAACGGCCGCAGCCCGAGCTGTCGAAATACGATCCGAAGCCAGAGCTGCAAAATCCGGCCGCGGCGCAATCAGCACATGCTGCTTTCGCAGCCGCGCCGCGCGAATTCCATGCCGCGGCGCCTGCCGCGCCGGCGCCGATGGCGCCGCCGGTTCCGCCGCGCGCGATCAGCGAGATCCTGGAGCCGCACACGGCGCCTGCCCGCGCCGCGCTTGCTCCTGAATTGCCGCCGGATCATCCGCTTGAGCCGGGCACGCGGCCGGGCGCACGCGTCGCCACGCCGTCGGAGCGCATTGCGGCGTCCGAAAGCGCGATCAGCGAAATTCCGGCCGCGTCGAAGGAGCCGGTGTCGTCGTCGAGCTTCATCGCAGCCGCGCGCCGTGCAGCCCAGGCCGCTGCCGCGCAGCCCGAGAAGCCCGCACGCGGCGCCAAGGCGGCTACCGCCGGCCGTGGCAAGGACAAGGGCCAAGACGGCGGCTCGACCATCACCTCGAAAATCCGCTCGCTGCTGGTCGGCGCGAGCGTGGTCGTGATCGTGCTCGGCACCTTCAAGATGGCCATGAACCTGCTCGAAGGCAGCAATGCGCCGCCGGCGCCGCAGGCGATGGAGAATTCCAGCGAACGCGCGCCGCAGGCCTGCCGCCGGCCGAGACCAAGCCCGCCGCGCCCGAACAGGTCACGCCGTCGATGACCTCGCCGACGCCGATCGGAAAGCAGTCCCTGAACAATCCCGCAGCGAACTCCGGCGGGACGGCTTCGGTCGAAATCCCGCCCGCCCCCGCCGCGGCGCCAACACCGCCTCCGGCCAGCGACGTCACCGGCGCGCTGTCGGGCGCGAGCCGTGTGCGGCTCGGAACGGTCCAGGTGCCGTCGAACGAAAAGCTGCCTGACGGCATCGCCGGCCCGGGCCTGCGCACCGCCGCGATGAAGGGCGATGCGAGCGCGGCCTACGAGATCGGCGTGCGCTTTGCCGAGGGCAAGGGCGTCGCTGCGAATTACGACGAAGCCGCGAAATGGTACGACCGCGCGGCGCAGGCCGGCGTGGTGCCCGCGACCTTCCGGCTCGGCACGCTCTACGAGAAGGGCCTTGGCGTGAAGAAGGACGCCGACATCGCCCGCCGCTATTACACGCAGGCGGCCGAGCGCGGCAACGCCAAGGCGATGCACAATCTCGCGGTGCTCGACGCCGATGGCGGCGGACGCGGCGCCAATTACAAGAGCGCGGCGCAGTGGTTCCGCAAAGCCGCCGATCGCGGCGTCGCCGACAGCCAGTTCAACCTCGGCATCCTCTACGCCCGCGGCATCGGCGTGGAGCAGAACCTCGCAGAGTCCTACAAATGGTTCACCCTTGCGGCCGCCCAGGGTGACGCGGATGCGGCCGTCAAGCGCGACGACGTCGCCAAGCGCCTCGACCCGCAATCGCTCGCCGCCGCCAAGCTCGCGATCCAGACCTTCAGCGCCGAACCGCAGCCCGACGACGCCGTCAACGTCGCGGCGCCCGCCGGCGGCTGGGACAGCGCGCCCGCGCAAGCCGGTGCCAAGCCCGCGCCGAAGCCGGTCGCCACCAAGCGCTCGGCCTCAGCGGCGCATTGATCGGTTTAGTATAGGCTCCCTCCTCTTGTCGTCGCCCGGCTTGACCGGGCGACCCAGTATTCCAGAGGCCGGCGTTGAAGAGTTCGCTCTCACAACAACGGGGGCGGCGTACTGGATGCCCCGGTCAAGCCGGGGCATGACAGCGGAGAAGGCGGCAAGATCGCGCAATGAAGCAGCCATCTGATCCTCTTAGCCCATTCACCACGCCCAAAATTCCTGATCCACCCACCAGTGAATTCGGCTATTGAAGGGCGCGGCAATCGTTCTGCGCTGCCTGCGAGCATTCCGCGAAATCGATCGTCTCGCCGGAGCGTCGGTCCCATGCAGCTTTATCTTCCGATCGCCGATCTGCCGGTCAACGTGTTTCTCGTGCTGGCGATGGGCGCCGCGGTCGGCTTCGTGTCCGGCATGTTCGGGATCGGCGGCGGCTTCCTGATGACGCCGCTGTTGATCTTCATCGGCATCACGCCGGCGGTCGCGGTCGCCTCCGTCGCAAGTCACATCGCGGCGTCCTCCTTCTCCGGCGCCCTCACCTATTGGCGGCGGCGCGCGATCGATCCGGCGCTGGCGAGCGTGCTGTTGTGCGGTGGCGTGACCGGCACCGCGCTCGGAGTGTGGACCTTTACGCAGCTTCGCGCGCTTGGACAGCTCGATTTGATGATCGCGCTCTCCTACGTCGTGCTGCTCGGCACCGTCGGCAGCCTGATGTTCTCCGAAGGCCTGCGCGCGCTGATGCGAACCCGGCGCGGCGCCGTTCCGCCGCGGCGCATGCACAACTGGATCCACGGGCTGCCGCTGAAAATGCGGTTCAAGCGCTCGAAGATCTATCTCTCGGTCATTCCCGTCGTGGTCGTCGGGCTCGTGATCGGCTTCGTCGGCGCCATCATGGGCATCGGCGGCGGCTTCATCCTGGTGCCGGTCATGATCTATCTGCTTAGAGTCCCGACCGCGACGGTGATCGGGACCTCGATGATGCTGACGCTGGTCACCATGTTGTTCGCAACCTTGCTGCATGCCGTGACCAACCATCTGGTCGATGCGGTTCTGGCGCTGATCCTGATGGTCGGCGGCGTCACCGGCGCGCAGTTCGGCGCACGCGCGGGCCAGAAGATCCGCGGCGAGCAGTTGCGGCTGCTGCTGGGGCTGCTGATCTTGTCGGTCGGCATCCGCTTCGCGGTCGAACTGGTGATACGGCCCGAGGATCTCTTCACCATCCGCGAGATAGGAGCGAGCGGATGAGGCGCGGGCTTGTTGCGGCTGTCGTCGTCCTGTTGCTCAGCGGTGCCGCGCGGGCGGAGCGGCTGATCGTGTCCGTCTCCAACCACCGCGTGACGGTGACGCCGAACTATTCCGGCGAGGAACTGGTGCTGTTCGGCTCGGTGGAGAAGGACGCGACCACACCCGCCGAGCGCACGGCTTATGATCTCGTGGTCACCGTGATGGGCCCGCGCGCCGACATGGTGACGCGGCGCAAGGAGCGCACTTTCGGCATCTGGATCAACACCGATTACCGCCAGTTCCTGCAGGTGCCGAGCTATCTCGCGCTGTTCGCCAACCGCCCGTTCGACCACATCACCTCGCCCGAGATCGCGCGGCGGCAGCAGATCGGCCTCGACAACGTGCTGCTGACCCAGCGCGTCAGCGGCGATTTTGCCGACGTGGTGCCGAACGATGCGTTCCGCTCCGCCTTCATCCGGCTGCGCACGGCGCGCGGACTCTATCGCGAGGATGCGAGCGCGGTGACGTTCTTGACTCCGACATTGTTCCGCACCGGCATTCCGCTGCCGGCAGAGGTGCCGATCGGCACCTATGAGGTCGAGATCAAGCTGTTCGCCAACGGCGCGTTCGTCACCAAGACGGAGACGGCGTTCGAGATCGTCAAGGTCGGCTTCGAGCAGTTCGTCGCGACAAGGGCACGGCAGAACGGACTGATCTACGGCCTGGTCACGGCGGCGATGGCGCTGATGACGGGGTGGATGGCGGCGATTGTGTTCAGGAAGGATTGAGGGGCTACGCTCTCTCCTCTCGTCGTCGCCCGGCTTGACCGGGCGACCCAGTATTCCAGAGGCCTGCGTTGGGTAGCTCGCTCTCACAACGACCGCCGCGGCGTACTGGATGCCCCGGTCAAGCCGGGGCATGACAGTTGGGGCTACGGCGCCTCCACCACCGTCGGTACGCCCGGCTCCAGCAGGCGCAGCCGCGGCCCGAAGCCCAGCACGTCGAAGCTCTTGCGGAGATCCTCGCTGTTCTGGCGGAAATGCGCCCAGCCCTCGGTGTGCACCGGCACGATCATCGCATCCGGGAAGGCACGCGCGGTCTCAATGGTGTCGTTGGTGTCCATGGTGAGATGGAACGGGCCGCGCGTTTGCGCGGCGCCCGCGAACGGCATCACCACGCCGCATTTGAAGCGGCGCGCGACTTCGGCGACGCCGTCGAACCAGGTCGTGTCGCCGCTGATATAGATCGGGCGCGTGTCCTTGCGGCTCGACGACACCACGAAACCGATGACATCGCCGGACAGCGGCTCGATGCCGGCCGGGCCGTGGCGCGCCGGCGTCGCAGTGATCGTCAGCGAATTACCGTCGCGATCCCCGATATGCGTCGTGCCCCAGGGCGCGAGGCTTTCGACATGGCCGCCGAGGCGCTTGGCGCCGGCTTCCGTCGTCAGCACGCGCTTCGCATGTTTGAGGAACTCGCGACCGGAATTGTCGAGATTGTCCGAATGCTGGTCGTGGCTGAGCAGAACCGCATCGACCGGGCCGATCGCATCGGGCCTCACAGCGGGTCCGATCGTCTTCTCCAGCTTGACGTGCGGCAGCTGATAGGCGCCCGGGGAATCGAAGGTCGGATCGGTGAGCAGGCGAAAGCCGTCGATCTCGATCAGCGCGGTCGGGCCGCCGATCAGGGTGATGGAAATGGGCATGGGCAACTCCTCTTCTCGAAACCGGATCGCTACGATTTGGCCGGACGCGTCACCAGATAAATGCCGAGCGCGACCGGCACGATGCCCAGGAGGTCGCGGGCCTCGACATGCTCCCCGAGCACGATGAAGGCGAACAGCATTCCGAGCGGCGGCATCAGGAAATGATAGGCACTGGCGGCCGTCGCGCCACACACTTTCAGGAGATGAAACCAGAGCCAGTAGCCGAGGATCGAGCCGCCGAGCACGAGGAAGCCGAACGCGCCGATCAGGCCCGGGGTGGCATCGATCGCATGGATATCGGCGAAGGTCAGCGCGACCGGCGTCAGCACGATTCCCGCGGCGAGGTTCTGCACGCCGTTGCCGATCCACAGGCTGCCCTTCGGCGCCAGCAGCTTGAACAGGATGGTGCCGGCGACCAGCGAGGCCAGCGACGCCAGCGTGAAGACAATGCCGTGAAGTGAGTCGGTGCCGACCGAGAGGCGGTGCCAGACGATCGCCGTCACGCCGATGATGCCGAGCAGGAGGCCGCCGGCCTTGCGCCAGGTCATGCCCTCGCCAAGGAAAAGCGCGGCCAGGCCTGCCGTGAACACCGGATTGGCGGACACGATCAACCCGCCGAGGCCGGCGGAGACCGATTGCAGGCCGGTGTAGCCAAGCCCGAGATAGAGCGCGTTATTGGCGATGCCGAGCACGGCAAAAATCACGACGTCGCGCCACGACAGTGACCAGCCGTCGCCGCGGATCAGCGTGGCACCGATGATGAGGATGCCGGCCAGCGCGAAGCGGGCGGCGAGCAGGATCAGAGGCGGGCAATGGGTGACGCCGATCTTGCCGGCGACGAAGGCATAGCTCCAGAGCAGACAGAACAGGCCGATCGCGAGCGGCAGGGTGTTGAAGCGGCTGCGGGGAACGGCAATCGAGGGGGCAAGCGACATCGGGGCATTCTCCTGAGCCCTCGATCTAGGGGCGCCGCTTGTCATTTGGAAATTAAATGATTAACTTGAGATCAGTGGATTTTCGAATGAGGCACCCATGCTCGATCTCGAGCTCCTGCGCAGCTTCGTCTCGGTGGTCGAGGCCGGCGGCTTCACCCGAGCCGGCGAGCGCGTCCACCGCACGCAATCGACGGTGAGCCAGCAGATCAAGCGGTTGGAGGAGGATGTCGGCCAGATGCTGCTGCATCGGGACGGCAAGGATGTGCGTCCGACCGAAGCCGGCGAACGGCTACTGTCGTATGCGCGCCGGCTGCTCACGCTGGCCGAAGAGGCGCGCGACGTGCTGCGCGAGCCCGACAGCGAAGGCGCGATCCGGCTTGGCATCCCCGAGGATTTTGCGGCCTATCAACTGGCAAAGCTGCTGGGGACCTTCGCGCGCTCGCATCCAGGCCTGCGGCTCGATGTGCGCGCCGACCAGAGCAAGAATCTCGCCCGCGACCTCGAACGCGGTGAGCTCGACCTTGCCTTGTTCAAGCGCGAAGCCGGGGAGAAGGGCGGCATCGCGGTGTGGCCGGAGCGGGTGCACTGGGTCACCAGCAAGAGCCATCCGATCCACGCGGATGTCGCCTCCGTGCCGCTGATCGGCTTTCCACTCGGCTGCCTCTACCGCGCCGGCGCCATCCACGCGCTGGAAAGCGCGGGACGCGTCTGGCACATGTCCTACACCTCATCGAGCCTCGCCGGCATCCAGGCAGCCGTCGCCGCCGGCATGGGGCTGAGCATTCTGTCGGAGATGTCGATTCAATCCGATCATCGCGTGCTGACCGCGAAGGACGGCTTTGCGCCGATCAACCGGACCGAGGTGGCGCTGATGGCCGCCCCCGGCGCCAGCCCCGCAACGCTGCGGCTCGCGGATCGGCTCGCGGAGTTCTGCGATGATGTGCAGGCCAAGGCGGCGTGATCTTGCGAGATGCGCAGGGTGGGCAAAGGCGCAAAGCGCCGGGCCCACCATCCTTCAGCGGATGTGGCAGATGGTGGGCACGTTTCCCCCTTCGCTCTTCGAGCTACGGCGGACAAGTCGCTTTGCCCACCTTGCGAAACTACGAAACCCGCCTTCAACAACACCGCGACGCGGCGATGGCGTGGACGCGGCGGTCGCCGAGGAGATGCGCGGTGAAGCTGGTCTGCGGAAAGATTTTTGCGAAGGCCGCGTCGCGGATGCTGAGGCCGCCGGCATAGGCGCCGAAGGCGGGCATCACCGCGCGCACCCCGTCCGAGGCAAAGCAACGGCGCTCCATCGAACGGCCGCGCGCGGAGACGCGGGCCTTGGGATGCAGATGGCCGGCGATCTCGCCCTGCGCGCCGGTCGGCTCGTGGCGGAAGGTGACCGGGCCGATCGCGACTTCGTCCGCGACGGTGCCGCCGAGATCGCGCGGCAGGGCCGGATCGTGATTGCCGGAGATCCAGATCCAGTCGCGCCCTGACTGGAGCGCACTGAGGCCATCGCGATCATCCCCCGACAGGCGTCCATGCGCGGTGCGATCGTGAAAACTGTCGCCGAGCGCGATGACGACGCGTGGATCATGGCGGGAGATGACAGCAGCGAGCCGGCTGAGCGTCGCGATCGTGTCATAGGGCGGCAGCAGCACGCCGCGCGTGGCGTAGCTGGAGCCTTTTTCCAGATGCAGGTCGGAGACGACAAGCAGGCGCTGCTCTTCCCAGAACAGTGCGCCGGACAGATCGGCGTGGAACGTCATGCCGGAAATGGTGACCTTCGAAACGCGCATGTCCTCGACATCCCCTGAAACCAGCGCGTCCAAACCTGCTCTTATCCCATCGCCTCTTTGACGAGCTCGTCGGCGGCTTCGGCCAGCAGCTCGTCTCCAGCTTCGCCATAAACTGACTCGCGGCCGATTTCCAGCATCACGGGGACGGCGAGCGGGGAGACGTGGTCGAGTTCCCGGTGGGTGATGCGGCCCTGGATGCGGGTGAGCATGTCGCCGAGGCGGCGCAAATCGAGCAGGCCGGTGGCGGCATCGGCGCGGGCGGCGCGCAGCAGCATGTGATCGGCCTGGTGCTTGCGCAGGACGTCGTAGACGAGATCGGTCGAGAACAGCACCTGGCGGCGGCTTTTCTCCTCGCCGGTGTGACGGCGCGCGATCAGCCCGGAGATGATTGCGCAGTTGCGGAAGGTGCGCTTCATCAATGCGGATTCGGCGAGCCAGGCTTCGAGGTCGTCGCCGAGCATATCTGGATCAAACAGCGCGTTGAGGTCGATCCTGCCGTTGCGGATCATCGACGACATGTCGCCCAGCGCCCAGATCGCCACCGCATATTCGTTGGCGACGAAGCCGAGCGGACGGGCGCGGGCGCGCTCCAGCCGGCGCGTCAGGAGCATGCCGAGCGTTTGGTGCGCGAGGCGTCCTTCGAACGGGTAGAACACGATGTAGTGCTTGTTGGCACGCGGAAAGCTCTCGACCAGGAGCTCGCGCACCGCGGGGACGCGCGACACGTCCTTTTGCTGCGACAGCCAGTCGCGCACCTGCTCCGGCAAGCCATTCCACGCGCGACCATCATCGAGCAGGCGGCGCACGCGTTCGGCGAGATAGGTCGAGAGCGGAAACTTGCCGCCCATATAGGACGGCACCTTCGGGTCCTTGTCATTGGCGCGGGAGACGTAGACCTGATCCTCGACCAGGGTTTCGTAGCGCACGACTTCGCCCGAGAACACGAAAGTGTCGCCAGGGCTGAGGCCCTCGATGAACGCTTCCTCGATCTCGCCTAGCAATCGGCCGCCGCGCGCGATCACGCCGGTCGAGCCGGTGGCTTTTCCCGGGCCGCCGCCGCGCGAGCGCACCAGGCGCACCTTCAGCATGTCATCCTCGACGATGGTGCCGACATTCATGCGATAGCTCTGCCGCACTTTTGGATTGGCGACGCGCCAGCGCCCCTCCTTGTCCTGCTTGATACGGGCGAAGCGCTCATAGGTCTTGAGCGCATAGCCGCCGGTGGCGACGAAATCGACGACGTCGTCGAAATCCTGCCGCGTGAGTTCGGCGTAGGGCGCGGCGGTGCGGACCTCGTCATAGAGCTCGTCAGAGAGAAACGGTTCGCCGCAGGCGCAGCCGAGCACGTGCTGGGCCAGCACGTCCAGTGCACCAATCCGCAGCGGCGGCGTGTCCTGCGCGTTCTCGGCGATAGCATCGATCGCCACGCGGCATTCCAGCACTTCAAAGCGGTTGGCGGGCACCAGCACCGCGCGCGAGGCTTCGTCGAGACGGTGATTGGCGCGGCCGATCCGCTGCATCAGCCGCGACGATCCCTTCGGCGCGCCGATATTGACGACGAGATCGACGTCGCCCCAGTCGACGCCGAGGTCGAGCGAGGAGGTGCAGACCACGCCGCGCAGCTTTCCTGCCGACATCGCGTCCTCGACCTTGCGGCGCTGGGCGACATCGAGCGAGCCGTGATGCAAAGCGATGGCAAGGTTGTCGTCGTTCATGCGCCAGAGACTCTGGAACAGCATCTCGGCCTGGCTGCGGGTGTTGACGAACACCAGCGTGGTCTTGTTCGCCTTGATCAGCTCATAGATCTCGGGAAGCGCATGGCGCGCGCTGTGCCCGGCCCAGGGCAGCCGCTCGCGCGTGTCGAGCATCTCGACCAGCGGCGGCGCCGCGCCGCCGGCAATGACGATGTCGGCCGACTCGGGCCTGTCCTTTGGCTGCGGCACCAGGAAGCGCGCCAGCGATTCGGGCTCGGCCACCGTCGCCGACAGGCCGATCGCGCGCAGCTGCGGTGCCAGCCGCCACAGCCGCGCCAGCCCGAGCGACAACAGATCGCCGCGTTTGGAGGTGACCAGCGCATGCAGCTCGTCGAGCACGATGCGTTTCAAGGAGGCGAACAGGAACGGCGCGTCGTCCGAGGAGAGCAACAGCGCAAGCTGCTCCGGTGTCGTCAGCAGAATGTCCGGCGGGTAGCGCCGCTGCCGCTGCCGCCGCGACACCGGCGTATCACCGGTGCGGGTCTCGATCTTGATCGGCAGCCCCATCTCGGCGACCGGCCGCTCCAGATTCCGCGCGATGTCGACGGCCAGCGCTTTCAGCGGCGAGATGTAGAGCGTGTGCAGGCCGCCGCTGCGCTGCAGGCTTCGGCCGGTGGAGACTACGGATTTCGCGGAAGGGACAGGCGCAGCGCTCAGCTCCACCAGCGTCGGCAGAAATCCCGCCAGCGTCTTGCCGGCCCCGGTCGGTGCGATCAGCAGCGCGCTAGCGTCGTCGCGCGCCTTTTCCAGCAGCGCCAATTGATGCGCGCGCGGCGCCCAGCCGCGGGCCGCGAACCATTGCTGGAAGCGCTCGGGCAGCAGCGCTGGCCTCTCGGCCGGGATTTTGAGGATGCGGGGCGGCACGGCATCACAGGTAAGCCGCGGGAGTGGCTTCGTCGAGGGGGACGGAGGCGTTGCCCGCCGCGGAAAGAAATTTTGGCGGGACCTGTCGAAAGCGGCGCTGCCCGGACGTCTTTCACGCAAGCGGGCCGTGGCGGTTCGCTACGCAAGACGGGATCGGGCCATGAGCAGGCGTCGGCGAGGCAAAGCTCTGTTGTGTTACTATGTTATTCGGGCATGGCTTGCCTGCACCACGCCATGCGTCGCCGAGACCGCAGAAGATGCCGTATGGCGCGGCAGCCATTCCGTAGAGGCCAGCTCGATTGGCGCCCCTGACGGCTCGGAAAAAAAGTTTTGCCCGGTATCGATTCGGCCTGCCGGCGGGCGTCTCCCCTGCGGAGTCGCACATTGCGGCCCATTGACCTAAATTTCGAGACGAGAGGAACCAGACATGAAATATGCACTGCTGATCTCATACCGGACGAAAGACTGCGCCTGATCTTCATCTGCTGCCATCCGGCGGTCGCGCCGGATTCGCGCGCGGCGCTGACGCTGCGTCTGGTCTGCGGCCTGACCACGAACGAAATCGCGCGCGCCTTTCTGATCGAGGAGACGGCGCTGGCGCAGCGGCTGGTCCGGGCCAAGCGCAAGATCGCCGATGCGGCCGTGCCCGTTCGAATTGCCGGCGCCGGAACATTGGGACGAGCGTCTCGAGGCGGTCATGTCGACCGTCGAGGTCGCCTATTCCAAAGCCCATGAGGATGTCCTCGCAGGATCCGGCGCTTTGGCGCCGTGACCTCGTGGACAAGGCGGATGCCTTGCTGGCCGTGGCCATCCGGCTGTCTCCGAACGCGCCGCGAACGCTTCAGGCGAGACTGCAGGCCTGTTGGTGGGCGCGCAGCAATCGCAGCGAGCCGGCACCACGGGACCGCATCAAGCAGATCTATGACCTGCTTCTCGCCGTCCGCGACGATCCGATCGTGCGTCTGAACCGGATCGTTGCGGTTGCCGAGCTCGACGGCGCAGATGCGGCGCTGGCCGAACTCGATACCCTCGATGCGAGAGGCTTGCAGCAGTTCGGGCCTTACCATGCGGTCCGCGCCGACCTGCTCGCCGCCTCGGACGCACCGCGGAGGCGCGCGCCGCCTATCAAGTCGTCCTTGCGCTCGAGCCGCCGCCGGCGGAGCGGAAATGGCTCGCCGACAGACTTGCCGAGCTGTCGCGCACACTTCACTGATGCGCGACGCACGGCAGCTTGCGGCTGGCGTCTACTCCGTCACGGGCCTGTCGGAAACGTCCCAGTCCTTGCCGTTGAAGGCCTGGATGAACAGCGTCTTCATCGGCGTGTAGTCGTCGGGCGTGTAGCTGTAGCTGACGCCGTCGAGGAAGAAGGGCGAGTGAAAACCGTCGAGGGTCGAGGCCTGCTTGAGCACGTTTTCGCGCGTGAGCTCGTCGCCGCAGCGGCGCAGGATCTCGCCCATGGTGACGGCCTGGCCGTAGCCGGCATAGGCGATGGTGTTGTCGGGAGCGACGTTCGGCAAATAATTCTTGCGCAGCTCCTCGAACGCCATCGGGCCGGGATCCTTTTCCCAACGGCCGGGCCCCGCATCCTTCGAATAGCTGATCGCAACGATGTCCTTGGCATTTTCGAAGCCGGCGGCATTGAGGATGGACTTTCCGGTCGAGCCGGCCGAGAGCAATTGCAGCGGCTTCCAGCCGAGCTCGGCCACCTTGCGGATCGACTGCGACGATGCCTTGCCGGTCGAGATGTTGTAGAAGACGTCGGCGCCCGATTTCGAGAGATTGATGAGCTGGGAATCCACGGTCGGATCGGTCAGGTCATAGGTCTGCTCCATGATCACCTGCGCGGTGCCGCCGGCATCGGCCAGCACCTTCTTGAACGGACCCAAGAAGTCGCGGCCGAAATCGTCGTTCTGGTAGAGGATGCCGACCTTCGCATTCGGCTTCACATTGACGACGTGCCGCCCCAGGATGCGCGCCTCCGTCGGATAGAGCGGCAGGCCCGCCATGGTCCACTTGAACTCCTTGGGATTATTCCACTTGGATGCGCCGGTGTTGAGCAGGAGCTGCGGCACGCCCTTGGAGTTGAGGTATTTGTGCACGGCGGTCTGCGGCGCGGTGCCGAGCGAACCGTAGAGCGCCAGCACCTCCTCCTGCTCGACCAGGCGCCGCGTCGCCTCGACGCATTTCGGCGCGCTATAGGCGTCATCCATGGTGAGGAATTTGACCTTGCGGCCGTTGATGCCACCCTTCTCGTTCAGCATCTGGAAATAGGCTTCGCCGACACGGCCGAGCACGCCATAGAGCGAGCCGGGACCGGAATGCGGCACGGTCTGCCCGATCTTGATCTCGGTGTCGCTGGCGCCCGGACCGTATTTCTTCTCGGCGGCCCAGACGTAAGGGGCGGGCAGGACGGATGCGGCGATGGCGGCGAGCGCGGCAGCGCTGACGTCGCGCCGCGATGGATTCTTGGTCATGTTGTTTCTCTCCCTGGTGCGCGCATTGTGCTGGTATCGCCGCACGGCTCGCAAGTGGGAAGTCGTCGCTTTGCGACGCAATGACGCTAAATTGGTAAAGCCGTAGCGCCTGGACTCAAGTTTTCTCGGCCACGATGACCAGGCCGCGCACCGGCTCGTTGTTCTCGATGCGCGGCGAGGCCGCTTCAAGTGTCAGGAGCTTGAGCCCGGCCCGGGCGATCGCGCCGCGCACATATTCCGCTGCATGGGCATAGCGCAGGCCCTCACCGAGAACGATGCCGCTGCCGCCATGCGTCTCCAGCGTGAAGGCGAGCACGCCGCCGGATGCCAGCACGCGTCTGGCTTCGCCCAGCACCGGCGCGAGATCGGAGAGGTAGACGAACGCATCCGCCGCGACGACGAGGTTCGCACTCGCGTCAGCCTTGCCGCGCAGGCCTTCGATCATGTCGGCGACCTCGAGCTCGGCATAGAGCTCCGTCGCACGCGCCTCCTTGATCATCCCCGGCGACAGATCGATGCCGGTGAAATGATCGACTTGCTTGGCGAAGGCGGCCGCCGCAAGCCCGGTGCCGCAGCCAAGATCGATGGCGCGCTTGAACAGAGCGGGCTTGTTCGCGGCGCCGCGCGCAGCCAACACCGCCTTGAAGATCAGCGACGGCGCGCGGTAGCCGAGATCGTTGATCAGGACATGCTCGAACCGCGGCGCATATTGGTCGAACAACGCCTGCACATAGGCCTTGGGCATTTCGGAGAGTTGCGCGTCGCCGAGGCGTATCAGATGCAAATGGGCGCCATGCTGGTCGTCGGGATCGGACTCGCGCGATTTTCGAAAGGCCGCGATGGCTTTGTCGCGTTCGCCGAGCAGGCTGCGGATTTCGCCGAGCGTGAACCAGGCCGACGTGAAGTTCGGCGCAAGCTCGAGCGCCTGCTCGAGCAGGTCGGCGGCGGCGGGCAGATCGCCCTTGAGCTGGAGGTCGCGCGCGAACTCGAAGCGGCGGTCGGCCATGAGATCGCCGGAAGACTGGAACAGGCGGAGCGGCATTGGGAACCAGGGAGCAGAGCGGCGGGTGACTCGAACGCGCGTGGGTGCAACCTATATAACAGGCATGCGTCCGCAAGACATCCTGCTGCCAGTTACTGCCGGCCTGTGCTGCAAGCCCGGCGGCTTCCACATCGACCCTGTCCGCCCCGTGGAGCGGGCCGTGATCACCCACGGCCATTCCGACCACGCCCGCGCCGGCCATGGCGCGGTGCTGGCAACGCAGGAAACGCTGGACATGATGCGGCTGCGCTATGGCGACCACTTTGCGGGATCGACCCAAGCCGTTCGCTATGGCGAGGAGATCCGGCTAGGCGATGTCAGCGTGAAATTTCGCCCCGCAGGCCACGTGCTGGGCTCGGCGCAGATCGCGGTGACCTGCAAGGACACCTGCATCGTCGCCTCCGGCGACTACAAGGACGCGCCCGATCCGACCTGCGCGCCGTTCGAGCTCGTGCCCTGCGACGTCTTCATCACCGAGGCCACGTTCGGACTGCCGGTGTTTCGCCATGGCGATGCCGCCGACGAGGTGAAGAAGCTGCTCGCCTCGGTGGCGTTGTTTCCCGAACGCGCGCATCTCGTCGGCGCCTATTCGCTCGGCAAGGCCCAGCGCGTGATCGCGCTGCTGCGGCAGGCCGGCTACGACGCGCCGATCTATCTGCATGGCGCGATGGAGAAGATCACGCATTACTATCAGAGCCGCGGGATCGCGCTCGGCGAGCTGCGAGCTGTGGCGGGCGTGAAGAAGGCCGCGCTCGCCGGCACCATCACGCTGGCGCCGCCGTCGGCGACGGCAGATCTCTGGACCCGGCGCTTTCCCGATCCCGTTACCGCGTTCGCCTCTGGCTGGATGCGCGTGCGCGCCCGCGCGCGGCAGCGCGGCATCGAGCTGCCGCTGGTGATTTCCGATCATGCCGATTGGGACGGCCTCACCGCCACGATCGCTGCGACCGGGGCCGGCGAGATCTGGGTCACCCACGGCCAGGAAGACGCGCTGGTGCATTGGTGCCAAAGCAAGGGACTTCGCGCGCGGCCGCTCGATCTGGTCGGCTATGGCGAGGAGGAGAACGAGCCACTCGCCGGCGAGGCCGAGGCATGAATCGCTTCGCCGAACTGCTCGACCGCCTCGCCTACGAGCCCGGCCGCAACAACAAGTTGCGGCTGATCACCAGCTATTTTCGCGAGGTCGGCGATCCCGATCGAGGCTATGCGCTGGCGGCGCTGACAGGGGCGCTCAGCTTCAAGCACGCCAAGCCCGCGCTGATCCGCGACCTGATCTCGTCGCGGACTGATCCGGTGCTGTTCGGGCTATCCTGGGACTATGTCGGCGATCTCTCTGAGACGGTGGCGCTGATGTGGCCGAAAACCGCGATGGCCGCCCATAACAACCCACCACCTCCAACCCTCACCGAGGTCGTCACCACGCTGCGCACGCTCGGCAAGACCGAGATGCCGAAGCAACTCGAACGCTGGCTCGACGAGCTCGATGAAACCGGCCGCTGGGCACTGCTGAAGCTGGTCACGGGCGCGCTTCGCATCGGTGTGTCCGCGCGTCTGGCAAAAACCGCAGCCGCGGCGCTTGGCGACAAGGACCCGCATGAGATCGAGCTGATCTGGCCGGGGCTTAGCCCGCCCTATCTCGACCTGTTCGCCTGGCTGGAAGGCCGGGACGAGAAGCCCGTCAATCGCGATCCGGCGCCGTTCCGCCCCGTCATGCTGGCGCATGCGATCGAGGAGACCGACTTCCAGAACCTCGACCCCACCGACTACATCGCCGAATGGAAATGGGACGGCGTCCGCGTGCAGGCGGTGGCCGGCCGCGATGCGCGCGGCCACATCACCGCCCGGCTCTATTCGCGCACCGGGGAGGACATCACGGGAAGCTTTCCGGATCTGGTGTCGTCGCTGCGCCTGCCCGGCGCGATCGACGGCGAGCTGCTGATCCTGCGCGAAGGTCGCGTGCAGAGTTTCAACGTTCTGCAACAGCGCCTCAACCGCAAGATCGTGTCGCCGAAGCTGATCAAGGAATTCCCGATCCATCTGCGCGCCTATGATCTGCTCGGCGACGATGAGAACGATCTGCGCGAATTGCCGTTCGCCGATCGGCGCGAACGGTTGGAAAGTTTCGTCGGCAAGCTCGACGATCCCCGCATCGATCTGTCGCCGACCGTGCCATTTGCAAGCTGGGAGGCATTGACCGCGGCACGCGCCGATCCCGCAAGCGCGGGCGCCGGCGAGGATGCAGAGGCCGTCGAAGGCGTGATGCTGAAACGGCGCGACGCGCCCTACCTGCCCGGACGGCCGAAAGGCCAATGGTGGAAGTGGAAGCGCGATCCGCATATCATCGATGCCGTGCTGATGTATGCGCAGCGCGGCCACGGCAAGCGCTCGTCGTTTTATTCCGATTACACGTTCGGCGTCTGGACCCATAGCGAGAACGGCGACGAA
Organism: Bradyrhizobium sp. LLZ17; assembly: GCF_041200145.1. NCBI lineage: Bacteria > Pseudomonadati > Pseudomonadota > Alphaproteobacteria > Hyphomicrobiales > Nitrobacteraceae > Bradyrhizobium > Bradyrhizobium zaerense. Next base: position 5,401,739 of record NZ_CP165734.1, on the reverse strand, counting down.
CTGGTGCCGGTGGGAAAGGCCTATTTCGGCTTCACCGACGAGGAACTGCTCCAGATCGACCGTTTCGTCCGCCGCAACACCACCGAAAAATTCGGCCCCGTCCGCCATGTCGTGCACGAGGCGGACAAGGGCCTGGTGCTGGAAGTCGCCTTCGAGGGGCTTCAGCGCTCGCCGCGGCACAAATCCGGCGTCGCGATGCGCTTTCCCCGTATCAGCCGCCTGCGCTGGGACAAGCCGCCGCGAGAGGCGGATAGGCTGGAAACGCTGGAAAGGATGTTGAAGGCGGAGGCAGCGGAGGTCGAGGCGTGAAGCGCCCCGCGGGAGGGCTGTTGTCCCGAGAGCGAAGGTGCGCCCCTCGCCCGCTTGCGCAGAACGATCGCATTTGAGCGCGAGCTCCCTGCGGCCGATCCTTCGAGACGCGCGCAAGAGCGCGCTCCTCAGGATGAGGGCGGAGTGCGCGGTAGCAGTTTCCGCCGCCGATGCCGCTTAGCCTCATCCTGAGGAGACCGCGAAGCGGTCGTCTCGAAGGACGAGGCGCGCGCTCAGGCCGGCCAACAGCATATGCGCTCAGCCCTGCCCGCTTGCGGGGAAGGTTAGCGAGCCCGCGGCGTGCCCCACCGAATTAAAATCCCGTAAGCCGATTGACGCACCGTTGCGGGTTCCCCATGTGCGTCGCCGTGCCCTATAATGGGGTCGAATCCAACGAGGAGTTTTTTGCGATGGCCCACGACGTCAGAGATTTGCCGGCTGGCCGCAGTGACGGCCTGAACCGGTTTCTCGGCGGCTCGCCGCTGGCGGTCGCATTTCGACTGATCCTGCTCTCGATCCTGGTCGGCGTCGTGCTGGCCGCGATCGGATCGATCCCTGGAATATCATCTACAGCATCCGCCTGTTGTTTCAGCGCCTGTGGGATCTCGGCTTCGACACCGTAAACTGGCTGTGGCGCTACTTCCTGCTCGGCGCAGTGATCGTGATCCCGATCTGGCTGTTGATGCGCGTTTTCGGCACACCGCGCGGCAGGTAGCTTAAGAGCGCGTGGCGATGCAATCGCGCCATGTCGGCCATGATGGTGCAATCGGGCGGTGGGTCGGGTAGACGCAAGCGATGCACGCGCCCGTTCATCCCAAAGTCGGCTCCCGCCAGGTGTTCGCCATCGCCGGTCCCGCGATGGTCGCGAACCTGACCACGCCGCTGATCGGCGTGGTCTCGACCACCGCGATCGGCCGGCTCGACGATGCCGCTCTGCTCGGCGGCGTCGCGATGGCCTCGGTGATCTTCGACTGCCTGTTCTGGCTGTTCGGTTTTCTGCGGATGAGCACGCTCGCCTTCACTGCGCAGGCGCTCGGCGCCGGCGAAACAGGCGAGCTGACCGCGATTCTGATGCGCGGCTTCATCGTCGCAGGTGTGATCGGCGCCGCGCTGATCGCGCTGCAATTGCCGCTGACCGCCGCATTGTTCGACCTGATGGGCGGCAGCGAAGGCGTGACGCGCGCGGCCAAAACCTACGTCATGGTCCGGATCTGGTCGTCGCCGTTCGCCTTCGCCAACTATGTCATTCTTGGCTGGCTGGTGGGACAGGCCCGCGCCAATCCGGCGCTGCTGCTTCAGATCCTCGTCAACCTCATCAACATGATGGCGACGATCCTGCTGGTGCTGGTCTATGATTTCGGCATCGCCGGTGCGGCAATCGCCGCGCTGCTGTCGGAGACGACCGGCTTCGTGCTCGGCATGATCGTCTGCCGTCGCTATGCCCGGAGCGGCTTTGCCGTGCCGCGTGCGACATTGTTCGACCGGGCAAAGCTGATGCGGCTGCTGGCGGTGAACTCCGACATCATGATCCGCACCGCGGCCCTGATCGTCGTGTTCCTGTTCTTCACGGCCAAGGGCGCGCGCGCCGGCGACGTGACGCTCGCCGCCAACTCCGTGCTCAACAATTTCCTGCTGGTCAGCGCCTTCTTCCTTGACGGTCTTGCCAACGCGGCGCAGCAACTCTGCGGCCGCAGCTTTGGCGCGCGCGACTCCAAGGGATTTGCGGACTCGACCCGGCTTGTGCTGCTCTGGGGCCTCGGCTTCGCGATCGTGGTCGCGGTGCTGTTCGCGCTGTTCGGGCAGAACCTGATCAACTTCATGACCGCGAGCGAGGACGTCCGCCACAGCGCGCGCGACTTCCTGGTGTTCATCGTGCTCGCGCCGGTGCCCGGCGTATTCGCCTTCGGCTTCGACGGCATCTATGTCGGCGCGACCTGGGCGCGCGAGATGCGCAATCTGATGCTGGCTTCGCTCGCGATTTTCCTGGCGGCGTGGTGGGCGCTGCAATCGTTCGGCAATGCCGGACTGTGGTGGGCGCTGATCGCGTTCTACGTCGCGCGCGGCGGCTTGCAGGGCGCACGCTATCCGGCGCTGTTTCGGGCGACGTTTTCGAAATCGTAGAAGAGCCGTAGTCCGGATGGAGCGCAGCGCAATCCGGGGCCGTCGCGTGCGCGCATCAACTCCCGGATTGCGCTGCGCTCCATCCGGGCTACGAGACCGCGCTACATCCCGGGCCAGTCTTCCGCCGTCAGCGTCGCCGCGTCGGCGCCGACGATCTCGGACAGGGAATCCCGGCCGGTGCGCAGCAGGGTCGAGCTCAAATCGCGCTTGATCTCGTCGACGAGGCCGAGGCCCTTGTAGACCAGCGAGGAATAAAGCTGGATCAGGCTCGCGCCGGCGCGGATTTTCGTCAGCGCTGCGCCTCCGGAATCGACGCCGCCGACGCCGATCAACGGGAATGCGCCCTCGACGCGCACATAGGTCTCGGCGACCATGCGGGTCGACAGGCGGAACAGCGGCCGGCCGGACAGGCCGCCCTGCTCCTTGGCGCGCATCTGCTCGCGCAGCGTGCCCGGCCGCGCGATCGTCGTGTTCGACACGATCATGCCGTCGACACGGCGCGAACGGGCGACCTGCACGACGTCGTCGAGCTGGGCCAGGCTGAGGTCCGGCGCGATCTTGAGCAGCACCGGCGTGTCGCCGGCCTTCTGCCGGACCCGCTCGCGCGCATCGATCACTTTGCCGAGGAGATCGTCGAGCAGCGCGCCTTCCTGCAGATTGCGCAAGCCGGGCGTGTTCGGCGAGGAAACGTTGACGGTGAAATAGCTCGCGACCGGCGCAAAGGTCTCAATCAGCTTGACGTAATCGCCGACGCGGTCGGGCAGAATCCTTGTTGGCGCCGACGTTGACGCCGACCAGGCCGCCATTCTGCGCGCGCGCGGCGAGCCTGCGCAACGCGACCTCCGCTCCGGCATTGTTGAACCCCATGCGGTTGACGACGGCCTCGTCGCGCTCGAGACGAAACAATCGCGGCCGCGGATTGCCGGCTTGCGGTTTCGGCGTGACCGAGCCGATCTCGACGAAGCCGAAGCCGAGCCGGAGCAGCGCGTCGGGCACTTCCGCGCTCTTGTCGAAGCCCGCGGCCATGCCGACCGGATTGGGAAAATTGAGCCCGAACGCGCGCACCGCGAGCTGGGATCGTCCGGCCGCGGCTTGCCCGGCGGCAGGAAGCGCAGGCCCTGGATCGCCAGGCGATGCGCATCCTCCGGATCGAGCCAGCGCAGCACCGGCAGCGAGAAGGCGTCAAACGCGCGGATCACGGCAGAAGCTCCGGAACGTCGTGGCTGCCGTCGGAGCGCATGTTGAGATTGATCACAGAGATCACCGCACCGAGATCGAGCTCGCCATAGAGATGCGGGAACAGCTCGTCATTGCGCGAGCGCTCCCAGCGCAATTCGCCGCCGAGCGCATCGCCATCGACCTCGACCAGGAACAGCGCGCGCTGCCCGAAGAAATGCTTGCGCAGGGTCTCTGGAACCTGGGAGGCGGTCGAGAAATGGATGAAGCCGTCGCGCGCGTCGTCGGCGCTGCCGCGATACACGCCCTGCCGCTCCGCTTCGCGCCAGGCCGAAGCCGGACAGATTTTGTAGATCTTGACCACCGGTTGCGGAGTCCTGTTTGCCCGTCGAGTCAGTTCGTTGAGTCGTCTGGGGTTTTTCGTCTCTGACGGGTCTTCAAATCCCGGGCGCGACCGTAAAGGCCGCATCTCGCGAACTCAAGACTTGGCCTCGCCTCTTGCGCGAAAAACGGAAAACCGGTTGATTTGAGGATAGTTTTCCTGAGTTGCGACGGGCTGGACCATCCATGGTCAGGCAGGCCAAAGCGCAGAGGATGCTGACCCACGACCAGATCTGGGGCGCGCTGGATCGGCTGGCGGCGCACGCCGGGCTGTCGCCGTCCGGCCTTGCCAAGCGCGCCGGGCTCGATCCCACCACGTTCAACAAGTCCAAGCGGATCACCCCCGACGGCCGCGAGCGCTGGCCCTCGACCGAATCGATCGCGAAGGCGCTGGCGGCTGCCGATTGCTCCATGGAGAGCTTCGTGAGGCTGATCGGTGATGGCGCCGGCGACGGCCGCTGCGTGCCGCTGCTCAGCCTCGCACAGGCCGGCGCCAGCGGCGCCTTCGACGAATCCGGCTTTCCATCCGGCAAGGGCTGGAGCGAGATCGCGCTTCCCAGCGCCGAGGACAGCCATTTGTTTGCGCTGGAGATCTCAGGTGATGCGCTTCAACCCGCCTATCGCAACGGCGATGTCGTCCTGGTCTCGCCCGGCGCACCGATCCGCAAGGGCGACCGCGTGGTGGCGAAGATGCGGGCGGGCGAGGTGGTGGTCGCGACGCTGAAGCGCCGCACGGCGAAGGCGCTGGAGCTGCAGCCGCTCGGTGCGACGCCGGCCGAGCGGAGTGTCGCGGCGAGCGAGGTGGCGTGGATCGCGAGGATCGTGTGGGCGAGCCAGTGAGGAGGCGCAACACGCGGCAAAAACTCAGTGTCGTCCTGGCGAAAGCCAGGACCCATTACCCCAGGGAGATGTTGTCGCGTGACGTAAGCAACTCCCATTCCCCGTAACCACATCCGACGGTGGCTATGGGTCCTGGCTTTCGCCAGGACGACGATGAGGAGATAGGTGCGCCTGCAACGGAGGTCCGTAGCCTGGATGGAGCGGAGCGCAATCCGGGGCGGCCGGTGCAAGTCGCGAAGACCCCGGATTTCGCTACGCTCCATCCGGGCTACGCGTCCTCTCACGCACTCCGTGCCAGCGCGCCGTCGATCATGTTGATCGCGTTCTGGATGCCGTACACCGCTACGAACGAGCCGAAGCGCGGTCCTTTCTCCTGTCCCAACAACACCTGGTAGAGCATGTTGAACCAGTCGAGCGTCACGCCGGGTCGGCCGTCCTTGCCCTTCTTGACCTGGTCGAGAAAAGGCTCGCGGCGGCCGATCTCGTAGACCACGTTCTGGATCTCCTCGGCCGAGGCGTCCTGCGGCAGCTGCGACAGCGCATCGCGCAGATCCTGCAAGGCGGCGCGCTCGGTATCGGTCGGTTCGCGGAACTGCTTGGTCGGCGCCACGAAGTCGCGATAATAATTTATGGCGTAGCCGACCATCGCGTCGAGCTTCGGGTGCGTCTGCGGCGACACGCCGGGGCGGTAGCGGCCGATGAAGCCCCACAGCGTTTCGGCATTCTCCGCATTCGACGACGACACCAGCGTCAGCAGCAGCTGGAACGTGACCGGCATGTCGCCCTTCGGCGGATGGCCGCTGTGGACGTGCCAGACGGGATTGCCGAGCTGCTGCCTGGCGTCCTGCCTGGCAAAGCCGTCGATGAACTGCTGGTAGTCGTCGACATTGCGCGGGATGACGTCGAAATACAGCCGCTTCGCCGCCTTCGGCTCGCGATACATGAACAGCGACAGCGATTCCGGCGAGGCGTAGCGCAGCCATTCGTCGATGGTGAGCCCGTTGCCCTTCGACTTCGAGATCTTCTGGCCCTTCTCGTCGAGGAAGAGCTCGTAGTTGAAGCCTTCGGGCGGCGTCGCGCCGAGTGCTCTGGCGATGGCGCCGGACAGCTTCACGGAGTCGATCAGGTCCTTGCCGGCCATCTCGTAGTCGACGCCGAGCGCAACCCAGCGCATCGCCCAATCGGCCTTCCACTGGCACTTGACGTTGCCGCCGGTGACGGGCGTTTCGACCTCCTGGTTGGTATCGGGATCGACATAGGTGATCGTGCCGGCGGCGACGTCGCGGCGGATCATCGGTACCTGGAGCACGACACCGGTGGTCTTGCTGATGGGGAGGAACGGCGAATAGGTGGCGCGGCGGTCCGGCCCGAGCGTCGGCAGGATGATCGCCATCACCTGATCGTAGGCGGCGAGCATTTTCAACAGCGTCGCGTCGAAACGGCCTGATTTGTAGTAATCGGTCGAGCTCGCGAACTCGTAGTCGAAGCCGAAATGATCGAGGAAGGCGCGCAGGCGGGCGTTGTTGGCCGCGCCGAACGACGGATATTCGTTCGAGAACGGGTCGGGCACGGCGGTGAGCGGACGTCCCAGATACTGCGCCAGCAGATCCTTGTTCGGCACGTTGTCCGGCACCTTGCGGAAGCCGTCCATGTCGTCGGAAAAGGCGAGCAGGCGCGTCTTGATCTTGTCCTCGGTGAGCACGCGGAAGGCGTGACGCACCATCGAGGTGCGCGCGACCTCGCCGAACGTGCCGATATGCGGCAGGCCGGACGGACCGTAGCCGGTCTCGAACAGCACCTCGTCCTTTGGCGATTTCTTCAGCCGCGCGACAATCGCCTTCGCCTGCTCGAACGGCCAGGCGTTGGATTGTTCGGCGAGCGCGCGCAGATCGCTGGGACTCATGTGGGGATCGATAACGGACATCAAGGGGCCTCCGGGCCGCGGAAAATAGCGATTTCCCGGCAGAATGCAAAAATGGACTTGATCGTCATTCCGGGGCGATGCGCCAGCATCGAACCGGAATCTCGAGATTCCGGGCTCGCGCTTCGCACGCCCCGGAATGACAATCGATGGCTAAAACGGGCTCACCGAAAAATACCGCAGCCACAAATCTGTGTAGCGGCCTTTTTCCCAGACGCGGAACATCGCCCAGTTCAGCGCCTGGCGCAGCACGTCGTTGCCTTTGCGGACGGCGATGCCGATGCCCTCGCCGAAGAAGCGGCTCTCGACGAAGGGGCCGCCGGAGAAGGCGCAGCAATCGCCGGAATCGGTGCCGTTGATCCAGAACGCCAGCGAGATGGCGTCGCCGAAGATGAAATCGACCTCGCCCTTGCGCAAGGCTGCGCGCATGGCCTCGTCATTGGGATAGGGGTGCAGCTCGGCGTCGGTGAACATCGCCTTGAGGTAGGCTTCGTGCGCGGAGCCCGCGATGACGCCGACCTTCTTGCCCTCGAGATATTCGGGCCGGATCTCCGGCATCACCGCGTCCTTGCGCGAGGCAAAGCGCGCCGGCACACGGTAATAGGGGTCGGTGAAGTCGACGCGGGCGCGGAGCTGCGGGCTCACCGCCATCGAGGCGATCACGGCATCGCCCCGGTTGGAGGTGAGCGCATCGACCAGCGTCTCGAACCGGCGCATCTGCACGGTGCAGGTGACCTTGATCTCCTCGCACAGCGCGCGGGCGAAATCGACGTTGAAGCCGGCCGGGTTGCCGTCTGCGCCGGTGTAGTTGAACGGCGGATAGTCGGTCTCGGTCAGGAAGCGGATCACGGTCAGGCGCGACAGGTCCGGCCGCTCCGGACGTCGCCGCGGGTCCCAAAACCGGGCACCGCCTGCGGGGCGGCTTGCGGGCGCGGCTGAGGCGCGGCTTGCGGCACCGCCGGGGGCTGCTTGGCCGGCGCCTGGGCCTTCGCACCGGGCAATCCCGCCAGCAGGCAAGCACCGGCCGCCAGCCCGAGCAGGACGCGGTGCATGATTTTGGGCGATTTTAGCTGTCGCGATGCGGCCATCGGCGGGAAATGAACGAATTTCATTGAGATCGGAGGGCCTTATAGACCATCCCGCCGGGAACGCGAACGGGGATTGCGGCCGGGGTGCGCTCCCTCCCCCGCTTGCGGGGGAGGGTCGGGGAGAGGGGTCTTGCCACAGAGGGATAATCCCCCAGAGGAGAGAACCCTCACCCGGCGCGCGGGACGATACTTCGCATCGCCCGGAGGCGCCGACCTCTCCCGCAAGCGGGAGAGGTTACCGAGTACGCCGCGCGATCAGTCCGCCGAACTTACAAATACCGCTTCAGCTCGGTCGCCGCCTCTTCGGGGCTCCGCTTCAGATTGAAGGGCGAGACGAAGTGGCCGTCGCGGTCCATTAGATAGATCAGCGCGGTGTGGTCCATGGTGTAGTCGCCGTCCTTGGTCGGGACCTTCTTGGCGTAGACCCGGTAGGACGTGATCACCTTGGCGGTCTCGGCGGGATCGCCGCTCAGGCCCTCGAGATGCGGATCGAAGCTCGAGAGATAATCCTTCATCGTCGCTGGCGTATCGCGCTCGGGATCGACCGAGATGAAGACGGCGTTGACCTTGTCGGCATCCTTGCCCATCGCGCGCAGCACTTCCGAGAGTTCGAATAGCGAGGTCGGGCAAACGTCGGGGCAGTGGGTGTAGCCAAAGAAGATCAGCGTCGGCTTGCCCTTCAGGCTCGCGTCGGTGACGGCCTTGCCATTCTGGTCGGTGAGCTGGAACGGGCCGCCGATCGCGGCGGGCTGGGCCACCTTGCTGACCCCGCCCATTGCCCAGAACAGCACGAGCAGACCGACGACGAGGCTTGCGGCGAAGGCGGTCGCGATCACCAACGGACGGGCGGTGGAGCTCATGAGCGGAAAATTTCCTGTCGCGGGTCAGAAGCAGGCGGCAAAGCCGGTCCTGATCATTTCGAAGAACACCTGACTGCCGTAGTGGAACCAGAGCGCCAGCGCTCCAAGCACGATCAGCCCGCCGACGCCTGCACCGGCGAACAGCAGCACGGACGCCGTCCGGCCGGCAGTGGACGGATTGTCCTGTAACGGATGCGCAGGGTGCAGTGGTTGAGCCATCAAGATGATCGGGACAATGATCGGCCGGAAGCGCCGGGTTCCTGCCCCTCAAATAGGCGTTGGCCCGCCAGCGGACAAGCGCCGCAGGCGGGTCAACCATCACGTCGCGCTGATCAGTGCAGCAACTGCCCCCGGGCGGACTCCAGACCTTCCGCTGGCGGAGGAGATCCGCGCAAAGGCCTGCTGGCCGCGGCCTGTGCGTCGAGGTAGCAGGGCTTGTACATGGACTGGAGCTGCCTACCCCGCAGGAACAGCATGTGCGGGGTGAGGCCGCCGCGCTGGCTGATCCAGCGCTTCACCTGCGAGGGATACATCGCATAGAGCATCTGGGTCGCTTCGGCATTGGTCACGGCGCGGCCGTTGCTGCCGAAATCCCAGGCGGCGTGGAAGCCAAGCGTCGCATGCGAGGTGACGCAGATCCGGTCGCGGGGAATGGCGCCGAGGACGATGGTGCAGGCCGAGGCGCAAAGACCGTCGATGATGACGGTATCGCCGGACTGGCGCAGGTCCTGATATTTGTCGACGTAGGTTCCGATCCGGCCGCCGCGGTCATCCGCGATCCGAACCACTGCGTGGGAAGCCCCCCATACACGCGATCAGCAGAACTGTCGCGAGCAACCCCGTCAGAAACTTCATTATCCCCCGCCCCAGTCGAATTCGGATCTGTGTGTCAGGTGGTGATGCAGGCACAGCGTCTGTCGACTCTGCGGTTTTGTCTAGGCACGCTGGCTCGTTCAAAACAAATTCAAATCCAGTGTTGCGTCGGCGCTGCACTTGGCAGGTATTCGCCCCCAAGCCCGGTCCCAAACTGGAACAAGTTAACGATGTCTTACGCGACAAGCCCTTGATCTCAGCTGCAACCGCCGGCTTCAATCCGGATAACTACAGGGGGAACTCATGAGCGAGCAGGCGGACGTCGTCATCGTCGGCGCGGGATTATCGGGACTGGTGGCCGCGACCGAGCTCGCCGACGCGGGCAAGCGCGTCATCGTGGTCGATCAGGAGGGCGAGCAGTCGCTCGGCGGCCAGGCGTTCTGGTCGTTCGGCGGATTGTTCCTGGTCAATTCGCCGGAACAACGCCGGCTCGGCATCAAGGACTCCTACGAGCTTGCGATGCAGGACTGGCTCGGCACCGCCGGGTTCGACCGCGACGAGGATCTCTGGCCACGCAAATGGGCGGAGGCCTATGTGGCGTTCGCGGCGGGCGAAAAGCGCGACTGGCTGCGCACGATGGGCCATCGCAGCTTTCCCGTGGTCGGTTGGGCCGAGCGCGGCGGCTATGATGCGATGGGCCACGGCAATTCGGTGCCGCGCTTTCACGTCACCTGGGGCACCGGGCCGGGTATCGTCGAGCCGTTCGAGCGCCGGGCGCGCGAAGCCGCCAGGAGCGGCCGGCTGACGTTCAAGTTCCGCCATCGCGTCGATGCGCTCTCGATCACCAACGGCACGGTGGATGGCGTCAGCGGCGCCGTTCTCGCGACCGACGATTCAGAGCGCGGCAAGAGTTCGGCGCGCAATGTGGTCGGCGCGTTTGCGCTGAAGGCGCAGGCCGTGATCGTCGCCTCCGGCGGCATCGGCGGCAACCATGAGCTGGTGCGGGCGAACTGGCCGAAGCGGCTGGGCGAGCCGCCGAAATTCATGATCTCCGGCGTGCCCGAGCACGTCGACGGCCACATGATCGGCATCACTGAAAAGGCCGGCGCGCGGCTGATCAACCGCGACCGCATGTGGCATTACGTCGAGGGCATCCAGAACTGGTCGCCGATCTGGCCGCGCCACGGCATCCGCATCCTGCCCGGGCCGTCCTCGATGTGGTTCGACGCCACCGGCACGCGGCTGCCGGCGCCGCTGTTTCCCGGCTCCGACACACTCGGCCAGCTGCAATACATCATGTCGACCGGCTATGATTATTCCTGGTTCATCCTGACGCAGAGCATCATCAAGAAAGAATTCGCGTTGTCGGGATCGGAGCAGAATCCCGATCTCACGGGCAAGAGCTGGCGCATGACCTTGCGCCGCGCCACCAACAAGGGCGCGCCGGCGCCGGTCGAGGCGTTCAAGCGTCATGGCGTCGACTTCATCGTGCGCGACAGGATCGAGGATCTCGTCGCGGAGATGAACAAGCTCGCCGGCAACGACTTGCTCAAGCTCGAGCACGTCAAGATGCAGATCGAGGCGCGCGACCGCGAGATCGCCAACCCTTACGTCAAGGACGCGCAGGTGATGAACATCCACAATGCGCGCCGCTACATCGGCGACAGGCTGATCCGCACGGCGCCGCCGCACCGCATTCTCGATCCCGCGCAGGGCCCGCTGATCGCGGTCAAGCTCAATATCCTCACCCGCAAGACGCTGGGCGGCTTCGAGACCGATCTCGACTCGCGGGTGTTCGGCGAGGACGGCCGGATCATCCCCGGACTCTACGCGGTCGGCGAAGCCTCGGGCTTCGGCGGCGGCGGCATGCATGGCTATCGCTCGCTGGAGGGCACGTTCCTCGGCGGCTGCCTGTTCTCGGGCCGCAATGCGGGCCGCGCCGCGGCGAAGGCGGTGGGATAGCGCATGATCGAAATCGCTTCGGGGCGCCGGCGAGCTGCCTTGGCGGCTCGCCGTGCGGTAAGCTGACGACGTTGCCGCTTCCGGCTCGAACGATACGTCCACAATCTGGCCGTTCATTGCTTCCCGCTTGCCCCAATGGCGCGTTGCTGGCCGCGTTCACGTGTCAGGCCGCGCGCACCGTCGTGAGAAACCGATCGACCTCCGCTTTCAGCCGCGCGCTGTCTTGGGACAGCATCTGCGCAGAGGAAAGTACCTGAGTGGAAGCCGAGCCGGTTTCTGCCGCACCGTGCTTCACCTCGGTGATGTTGGCAGCCACCTGGTCCGCACCTTGCGCCGCCTGCTGGATGTTGCGGGCAATCTCCTGCGTGGCAGCGCCTTGCTCTTCGACCGCGGAGGCGATCGCCGAGGAGATCTCGGAAATCCGGCCGATCGTTCCGCTGATCTCCTTGATGACAACCACCGAGTCCTCCGTCGCGGCCTGGATGTCGGCAATCTGATGGCCTATCTCTCCGGTCGCCTTCGCCGTTTGCTCCGCAAGCGCCTTGACCTCCGAGGCAACCACGGCAAAGCCGCGTCCCGCCTCGCCTGCACGCGCCGCTTCGATCGTCGCATTGAGGGCCAACAGATTGGTCTGCCCAGCAATCGTGTTGATGAGCTCGACCACGTCGCCGATGCGGGCTGCGGCCTGCGACAGCTTGTTGACTTGATCATTCGTCCGCTGCGCCTGATCGACAGCCACCCCGGCAATTCTGGCTGCATCCTGGACCTGGCGACTGATCTCGGTGACCGACGAACTCATCTCTTCGGTGGCGGAGGCAACCGATTGGACGTTGGTCGAGGCCTCCTCTGAGGCGGCAGAGACTATGCCGGACAGCTGCTGCGTCGTCTCGGCCGTCTTGCTCAGGGTCCTGGCCGAGGCTTCAAGCTCGGTCGAGGACGACGAGAGTGTCTTGACGATGTCCCCGACCGCATTCTCGAATTGGCCGGCAAGCTCGTGCATGTCCGCCTTGCGCTGGGCAGCCGCGCGCGATTCCGCCAGCGCCTGTTCGGCGCGCAGGCGATCGGCTTCGATCATGTTGTCCTTGAAGACCTGGACGGCGCCGGCCATCTCGCCGATCTCGTCGGCGCGGCCGAAGCCCGGGATCGCGACGGCCATGTCGGCAGCAGCGAGCTTGCCCATGGCCGAGGTCATGTCCCGAACCGGGCCGGCGATCGAGCGCGACGTGAACAGTGCAATGGCTCCGCCGAGGGCAAGCCCGACCGCAAGCAGGACCCACAACACCAGCTTCAGGAGCGAAATACCCGACTGCACGTCGCCGGCTTCCTGGACCAGCATCTTTTTCTGGTTGGTCTTGATTCCGTCCGAACGCGTCCCGTCGCCGCCCTTCGGGCCGTCGAGCAGGGCAAGTAGCTTGACTGCACGGGGCGCGGCCTCGGTCACGAGCAGGTAGACCGGCGCATTCCAGCCCGGAGACTCCCGAACAGCGAAGATCTTCTCGAACAACGGCGCAAACTCGGTCTTGCCCTTGGTGATCTTGTCGAAGGCGGCCTGCTGTGCGGCGGTAAGCTGGTCCTTGCGCGAATGGACCGCGGCATAACCTTTCTCAAAGGACTCCCACGGCTTGAAGAATTTCTCCTTGTCGGCCTGCTCGCCTGAAAGCAGGTACATGCGGAGCTGGGCCGTGGCGGAAGCAAAATTGCCTCGCGTATCCGCCATGGCCTTGAGCAGTTTCTTTCGTTCCACCGTTGCCTCCAGACCTTCCTCCTCATTGATCATCTTGGTGATCTCCTGAAAGATCGTTTCGGCGCGCGGGCCCGCTTCGGTCGTCAGCAGCTTGGTCGCCGGATAGGCATCAGGGGTAAAGGCGATGGCTTCGGCCTTGTCCTGCGCCACGCGAAACTCCGCGAGCCGCGTCTTGGCCTCCTCCCATTTCTGCTTGTTCTCGGGATTGGTGAATTGATTGGCCTTGTCGTCGAACGCAGCGACGGTCGCATCCATCTCTTTCCACATCGCCGCACGATCAAGCTTGCCCTGAGGGTTTCCCGTCAGCAGATAGCCCCGCAAGGTTGCCAGCGTGGAATAGAGATTGCCGACGAGTTCGGTGCTCGCGAGCGCGACGGGCACGCGGAGGTTCACCATGCGATCGACGGTGCCGGCGATTCCGCCGACCGCAAACACGGTGTAGCCGACCGAAAGCGCGATGATCGCGCATACTGCCGCAAATCCGGCGATCAATTTGCCGCGAATCCGAAGTTGAAAAATAGACATAGGCAATGTCTCCGCAGTATCTCAATATCCCCTGGCGATACGTCCCAGGAACGACACGTGCCGGTCAGGCCGCGGAAGATGATGTTTCAGTCGCGATCATCAGACGCGGTGCGGCGAGTTGATTGCGACGGTGCTGGCGCGCACCACGGCGACCGAATGGCGTCACCTCGGTTTCGAGGCTTATCCAGCCCGCTCGGCCGCGGCGCCTCTCAATCACCCCGATGCTACCGTCGGTCAAATAACCGCAAGATCCCCACCTTTGCGTGCATCCGGATGGTGGAAAAAAATGCTTGCTGCGGGATTAAGAAAAATTTGCCGGCAGCGCCCGAAGGACGCGCAAAATTTGGGTTTGCTGCCGCAAGCGCCTCGAGACTCGCGAGAGCGAGGAGAGTTTCTGCGGTTTATCGAGAAGCCCGGCGGGCCGCCATCCAAGAATTGCGGTCGAGCGAACTAAAGTTCGTATCGAGACCACGAAAAATACGAAGGCGGTTGCGAAAATTTTCCGCGCTTATCGCGGCCGAACGCCAGGCTGACCAACCGCCGGAAAGATGAACTCGATGCCTGCGCCCGAGAGGGTGTCGCGAAGTGTGCTGAGCGTCTCCTCGGGCAGTCGCAAAAAGCCATGCCGCTCCTCCAGCCCGCGGATAACGGCGGCAGAGATCCCGGTTCGCGCCGCCAACTGCTTCACCGACCAGTTCAGCATGCCACGGGCCGCCCGCAATTGTGCTCCGGTCAGCCTCGATGTCGCCCCGTGCTGAATTGAGAGTTGAGGCTGTTGCATATCCGTGGAAGTCCCCAGCCACTCCCGAATGCTGCCATCCGAATGCACGACCGGCACGGCCTTGCAGCGGTGCAACCGATAGGATCCATCGGGCTGCCGCAACCGGTGTTCTACGTTGTAGGGCCGTCCCGTTTCGGCTGCAGTCGCCCAACTCTTCAGGGCTGCTTCGCGCTCCTCTTCGTGGACCAGATCAACCCAGCCCCTGCCAAGGAACTTGTCGGCTTCCGATATCTTCGGCCCATTCACCAGAGCCGTGATCCTGCCGTCGGAATTGCCAATCCACAACAAGCCATCCACGACCTGGCTGAGAGCCGCGTAGCGCCCTGCATCCTCCTTGAAGGGTTGCAGCAGCCTGTGCTGCTCGGTGATGTCGATTGCGACTCCGAGGACACAGTCCGGCTCGCCGGCACTATCCAGCAGCACCTCGGACTCGACACGAATCCAGCGCAGGGACCCGCCGGGCCGGATGATGCGAAATTCGCCATCAAACAAGGATCGATCGAACAGGAATTCCCCCGGAGCACCTGGCGACCGGCGATCCTCCGGATGAATTCGTCTCTCGTACGCCGCAAAAGACGGAGTGGTTCTGCGCGGATCCAGCCCCAACAGGCTGAACACCCCGCGCGACCATTGCATCTGGCCCGCAGCATCAATGCGCCAGATCCCGATACCAATTTTTTCTTCAATGAAAACAAATAGGTCCGGCAAATTGAGAAATTGTTCCAACTGAAGCACAGCAGGCCCCGTTGCGAAAATTCATTTTCAACCAATAATTGTCGAAAGACTGAACACCTGTCTTTGCTGGAACTCAATGACGCTCACGGCTCTCGTCTCCTTAGCCCTGCATCTTTTTTGTGCAAGGCTCCCGCGCCGGCGATAATGCCGCTTTGAAGCGGTGACGACCGTAGTGGACGTGCATCATGGCCTTGACCACGCGACCAGACTGGCTGCCCGTTCTGCTGTCCATGGCGGCGATCTGGTTCGCCCATCCCGCAGCGGCCGATACGATCGACGTTGATGGCACAAAGCGCTCCTACACCGCGCAGTTGCCGGCGAAAAAGCCGGCGCCGCTTATGGTCGTGCTGCATGGCAACACCCAGGATGGCGCCGACATGATCGCGCGGACAGCCTGGCCGCAGGTTGCAAAGCGCGAAGGCTTCGCCGTCGTCTTTCCTGACGGGCTCAACCATGCCTGGGCCGATGCGAGGACCTAGGCCGAACCCGCGGCCCACCCAAAGGCACAGACGACGTCGCCTTCATCGCCAAGCTGGTCGAGAGACTGGTCGCGAACGGTACAGCCGACCCAAAGCGCATCTATGTCGCCGGCACCTCCAATGGCGGCGCCATGGCAATGACGCTCGTTCGCGCCCCCCGCCGATCTGTTTGCGGCAGGTGCGAGCGTGAATCTCATCGAAGAGGCCACGGTTACTTGCCACGGCCGCGGCCGATGCTGATCATCAACGGCACGGCCGACCCGCTGGTCCCCCACGAGGCGCGGATCGAGCTATTTTGCCGCGGACGGTTTCTGATCGACGGAGGAGACGCTGGCCTTCTGGCGCAAGCTCAACGGCTGCGAGACCGGCGGCGCTGCGGTGACCGACATGCCGACAGGGGGCCCGCAGACCAGTCCACAGTCACGCGGAGACGACGTCGTGCTCGATCGCCTCAACCAGGGCGGCCACCGCATGCCAGGCTTCTCTCCCGATGCGCGCTTCCCGAAGACCGCGGCTCACCTCTCGGACCGCAGAACGCGGACATCGACGGCGCCGAGACGATCTGGATGTGCTTCAGCCGGTTTCCGTCGGGCCGCGCATGCTTCGCCGGCAACGCATGCGTGCCTGGGGTGGCACAGCATAGTGCGCTGGGCTAGACAGGGCCGCCATTTACAGGAGATCCCAATGACCATTCAGCGTTTTGAAACCGGCCCGCGCATGAGCCAGGTGGTCGTGCACGGCAACACCGTCTATCTCGCCGGTGTCGTCGCCAACAACGCCGCCGGCGAAAGCGTGACCAAGCAGACCCAGGACATCCTGGCGACCATCGACGGCCATCTCGCCAAGGCCGGCACCGACAAGTCGAAGCTGCTATCGGCCACGATCTACATCACCGACATGAAGACGTTCCAGGAAATGAACGCGGTGTGGGACGGCTGGGTCTCCCCCGGCAACACCCCGGCGCGCGCCACCGTCGAAGCCAAGCTGGCGGCGCCGCAATACACCGTCGAGATCATGGTGACCGCGGCGAAGTAAAAATTCACGCGCGCTGATGACCTGCGAGGTAATCGATCAGCGCGCGTGAACCTTCGATAGTGACGGTCAGCCGAACACGGCGCCATCGAAGGAGAAGACCATGATCGACCCCATCACCGTCGCCCGCCGCTACATCGATGTCTGGAACGAGCGCGCACACAATCGCCGGCGCGAACTGCTCAGTGAGAACTGGACCGCGGACG
The DNA here is from genome assembly GCF_041200145.1 of Bradyrhizobium sp. LLZ17. Classification (NCBI taxonomy): domain Bacteria; kingdom Pseudomonadati; phylum Pseudomonadota; class Alphaproteobacteria; order Hyphomicrobiales; family Nitrobacteraceae; genus Bradyrhizobium; species Bradyrhizobium zaerense. The sequence continues at coordinate 5,384,766 of NZ_CP165734.1, read as the reverse complement.
CGAGCTATGTCGATCCCCTGATGAAGGGCGACGGCCATGACGGCGTCGACGCGCTGATCGCCGGCGTGCAACAGCGCTTTCCCGACTTCAAGTTCAAGCTGATCGGCGAGCCGAGCGGCTACGGCGTTCACGCGCGCTTTCACGTGCGCTTTTCCTGGGGCCTCGGCCCTGATGATGTGGACAGCCCGATCAAGGGCACCGATTTTGCCGTGCTGAAGGACGGCCGGATCAAGAGCATCACGGGATTCCTGGACCAGGTGCCCGCCGGCGCGTGAGGAAAGCGATGCGCGTTGCTGCGCCCTCTCCCCTTGTGAGGGCTTTGCACAGAGGGGCGAGCGGGCGCTTGAGGTGCGTCGCGGGCTTTTTTGCTGTCAGCCCGCTGCAGTGAGCGGCATTTTGCTCATTTCACCCCTGTTGTCCTCCGTTTTTTCAAACGGAGACGGACTCTGGGCGTTGCGCGGCCAAGGCGCCGGCCGCGCGACGCAGATTGTAGGCGCAACAGGCCAGCACGATGTGCGTCTGGTTGCGCGCGAAGTTGAAGAAGCGCATCCGCCGCAGACCATAATGCTCCTTGAACACGGCGTACGGTCGCTCCACGGCTGAGCGTATCTTCGCGATCAGCTTGTTGCGCAGCTTCTGTCGTGGCGGCAGTTCGGGATGATGCTTGTTCGGACGACGCATCAGGCGATCCTTGATACCGGCTTCGGTCAGGCGCGCGTGCCGGGCATGCGTGTAATAGGCCTGATCGCCATAGACCGCTTCCTCATCACCACAGAACAGACGATCCGCCGGTTCTGTATCAGTGATCGAGGCATCCGTCATGTGGACACGACGAATGATGGTGTGACCGGCATCCACACCCGTGTGGATCTTGTAGCCGAACACGCTCTTTTTGCCTTTCCGGCCCCAGCGTGCATCGCGATCCGCAGATGGCGTATCCTCGCCATCCTTGCGTGCCTTGCGGGGCGGAGTGGCTCGGGCCGGGATCAACGAGGCGTCGACCAGCGTCCCCTGCTTGAGGATCAGCTTCTTGGCCTCCAACTGCCGATTGATCTCCGCGAACACCTTCTCGATCAGACCGTCCTTGGCGAGTTCCTGCCGAAACCGCCACAATGTCGTGTGATCCGGGGTCTGATCGTGCAGGCTCAGACCAACAAAGCGACGAAACGACAGCCGGTCCGCAATGGCGGCTTCCAGCGCCGGATCGGACAGATTGTGCCAGATCCCGGCGAGCAAGCAGCGAAGCATGACTTCCGCTGGATAGCTGCTGTTACCGGCACCATCGCCACCCCGCTTGCCAAGAAGCGAGCGCAGCGGCGCCCAATCCACAACAGCCTCCACCTCATCCAGGATGCTGCCTCGGCGTGCCCGAACCAGGACATCCGCCAAGCTCATTTGACCGACATTGCGCTCGACCATGCTTGGCTCACCTCGCTAGAATCAGCCATGATTCAAAGAATCACGTGCAGCCGATTGTGCAAAGCCCTCCTTGTGGGAGAGGGCGGTTCTGCTGGGAGACACAGGCTCACTTGGGTGAGGGGTTCTCGCCGCGCATGATCATGCGAGTGAGGCTTGCGGAGAGAGACCCCTCATCCGGCGCTTCGCGCCACCTTCTCCCACAAGGGGAGAAGGGAAACCGAGCACATGGCCTACACGATCGCCAACCGATACGCCGCCTTCGCATTCACCCCGAACGCCTTGTCCCGCGCCTGCGGCCCGAGCTTCGCCAGGCACGTCTCCAGCGCGCTCTTGATCTCGCCATAGCTCCCCGCCAGCAAGCACACCGGCCAATCGGAGCCGAAGATCAGGCGATCCTCGCCAAAATATTTCGCGGCGTGCTCGACGAACCGAAACAGCCGCTCGGCATCCCAATCGTTCCAGGCCGCTTCCGTGGCCAGCCCCGAGATCTTGCACCAGACGTTGCCGCAGGCAGCAAGTGCTGCGATGTGATCCGCCCATTCCGGGCGCCAGCCATCGGCGATCGGCGGCTTGGCGGCGTGATCGAGCACGAAGCGCGCGTGCGGAAACGCCTGCGCGGTCGCGATCGCGGCCGGCAGTTCGCGGGTCCGGACCAGGAAATCGTAGGCGAGATCATGGGCGAACACCGCGGTCAGTCCGCGCCGAACGTCCTCGCGCAACAGCCAATCCGGGTCTGGCTCGTCGTGCACCTGGTGGCGGATGCCGACCAGCTTGTCCCCGCCCCGCATGACGCGCAGACGATCGAGCGTTTCGCCAACCCAACCATCAGTCAGGTCGACCCAGCCGACGACACCAGCGACGAAAGGCGTGTCGCGCGCAATGCGCAGGAATTGCTCGGTCTCAGCGAGCGCGGAGCGGCACTGCACCAGGATGCTCGCGTCGATGCCGTTTGCTTTCAACAACGGGCCGAGATCGGCGGGAGCGAAGGCGCGGCGGATCGGCGCGAGTTCCGGCGCGTCCATCCAGGGATAGTCGGCGTGCGTCGGGTCCCAGAAGTGCTGGTGGGCGTCGATGATCATGGCTCACGCTCCGCCCCCAGCGACCAGGCACGCTCCAGCGTCGCCTCCGCATCGGCCGCGCTGACCGGCGTAAACAATCCGCCGAGCGGAGCGGAACCGAGGCCGATTGACGTAACGTCGACGGAGCCTAGCCGCGATCGTTTCATTCCCATTCGTTCAAACTTCCGATTGATCTCTCCCGCTTGCGGAAGCCGCAAGCGGGAGAGGCTCTCAGCGAGGGGCTGGGGCCGCTCCTACTTCAGCATCTTCGCAACGTTGTCCTTGGTCACGAGATCGAGGCCGGTATAGATGATCTCCGGCACCTTCTGGCCCTTCTTGATCGCCAGCAGAGTGTCCATCGACTTCTCGCCCATCTCGAACGGGCGCTGCCCGGTCAACGCGTTGGAATAGCCGTCGCGCAGCAGTTCGAGCTGCATCTTCAGCGTATCGGCGACGACAAGGGTGAACTTGCCGGCATCGATGTCCTTCTTGTTCTTGTTGACGAAGGCCTTGTAGCCCTCGGGCGCGAACATCGGCCAGCCGCCGACCGGCACGATTGCCGCGAGATCCGGCGTCGCGGTACGCAGGTCGGCCATCTGCTGAACCGCAAGCGCGGAATCGTCGTTGCAGAAGGTCGGCGAACCAGAGACCTCGACCCATTTCGAACCCTTGAGCGCTTCGCGCACGCCGTCGACGCGCTCGGCAAGGTTCTTGGCGCCCGGACCACCGGAGACCATGGCATATTTGCCGCCCTCGGGCCGGAGCTGGAGCAGCTGCTTGCCCAGCGCGAGACCGAAGTCCTTGTTATTGGTGCCGATATAGGCGAGGCGCTTGGAGCCCGGCGCATCCGCGTCAAACGTGATGACGGGGATACCGGCCGCGGCGGCCGCGTCGATCGACTTGGTCATCGCCGCAACGTCGGCGACCGAGATCGCAAGCCCATCCACCTTCTGCGTGATGAAGTCCTGGATGATCTGCGCCTGTGTCGCCGGCTCGTGCTCGATCGGCCCCTTGTAGATACATTCGACGTTGCCGAGCTCCTTGGCGCGCTTGAGGCAGCCGTCGCGCGCCACGTCGAAGAACGGATTGTTCATCGCCTTGGGCACGACCGCGAACTTGTAGGTCTGCGCGAATGCCGGCGTTGCCATCATCGCAACGGCCATGCCGGCCAGAAGTAGTTTCCTCATAGTTTCCCTCCACACTGTGATGCCTATCCTTTGAAACTTTCCGGGAGGCGGATAGACGATAAATCGTTATTCTCCCGGAAAAGTCGTTCTCAAGTCATGCGCGACCGGATCCGATCGACCAGCACGGCCAGGATGATGATCACGCCCACCAGCGTCTGCTGCCAGTAGGAGTTGACCTGCGCGAGCACGAGGCCGTTGCGGATCACCTCGAGCAGCACGCAGCCGACGATGGCACCGAGCGGCCCGCCGACGCCGCCGGCAAGGTTGGCACCGCCGATGACGGCCGCGGCGATCACGTTCAGCTCATACGAAGTCGCCATGTTCGCGGGCGCCGATCCGAGCCAGCCCGAGATGATGATGCCCTGCAGCCCTGCGGCGACCGCGCAGATCACATAGACCTCGATCTTGACGCGCACGACCGGGATGCCGGTCAGCTCGGCCGCCTTCTCGTTGCCGCCGAGCGCGAAGACATGGCGGCCGAACGAGCTGTGATGCAGCACGACCGCCATGATCGCGGCGAGGATCAGCAGGTAGATGAAGGGCATCGGCACGCCGAGTATGTCGCCCGAGGTGAGCGCATAAAAATAGTCGGCATCGGGGCCGCCAGGGAAGCTGCCGCGACCGTTCGAGACGACATAGGCGAGCCCACGCACGATCGAGAGCATGCCGAGCGTGGTTACGAACGGCGATAGTCCCAGCACCGCGATGCAGAAGCCGTTGACGAGTCCGACGAGCAGCGCGACCAAAAGCCCGGCCAGCACCGACAGCAGCAGGATCAGGCCCGGCACATTGGCGATCGCGGTCTTACCGTCGGCGGCCAGGTGGACGAGCGGCGATCCGGGCGCCGACAGCTCGACCATGACCATCGAGGTGATCATGGCGGAAAAGCACATCATCGAGCCGACCGAGAGGTCGATGCCGCCAGTGATGATGACGAAGGTGATGCCGAGGGTGGCGATGGCGATGAAGGAAAAGTTCTTCGCCACGTTCTGCATGTTGCCTTCGGTGAAGAAATAGGGGCTCGCAAAATGCATGACCACCAGCAGCACCGCCAGCGCGATCAGCACGTAGCCGGTCTGGGAGGCGAAGATGCCGCGCTGCCACCATCTGATCTTGCCGATATTCGAGAAGGTGATCGGAGATTCCAAGGGCATCGCCATTTATGCAGCCTCCTTCGCGCCGGTGATGAGGGCGGTCACCTCTTCGGGGCTGGTGTCCCGGATCGGCTTGTCGGCGCGCTTCTCGCCGCGACGCATGACGATAACGCGGTCGCAGACCGCGAACACGTCGGGCATACGGTGTGAGATCAGCATCACCGCGACGCCCTGTTCCTTCAGGCGATGGATCAGGCCGAGCACCTGCTCGACCTGGCGCACCGAAATCGCGGCCGTCGGCTCGTCCATCATCACGAGCTTGGCGTTGGAGAGCCGGGTGCGGGCGATCGCGACCGCCTGGCGCTGGCCGCCCGACATCAGCTTGACGAGATCATGCGGCCGCGTTTCGGAGCGCAACTCGCCGAATAGCTCGAGCGCGCGCGCCGCCATCGCCTTGTGGTCGAGCAGCGACAACGGGCCGATCTTGCGCTTGAGCTCGCGGCCGAGGAAGACATTGGCCGCGGCCGTCAGATTGTCGGCGATTGCGAGATCCTGATAGACCACCTCGATGCCGACGGTGCGGGCATCGATCGGACGAGAGAAATGAACCGGCGAGCCGGCGAAACGGATCTCGCCGTGGCTGGGACGGAAATTGCCGGCGATGATCTTCACCAGCGTCGACTTTCCGGCGCCGTTGTCGCCCATCAAGCCGACGACCTCGCCGGGCTCGACCCGCATGTCGACGTCGTGCAGCGCGCGGATCGCGCCGAACTCCTTGCCGATGCCGGTCAATTGCAGGACGGGGGTTGCGGCAGGCGTACTCATGATCGGCCTCGTTCAAACATAGCGGTTGACCAGCGATTCCAGATATTCCTGCCGTCCCGAGCGCGGCTGCGGATCGAAGCCGGAGCCTAGCGCGCGGTCGGCGAGATCGGCGAGCGTACGTTGGCCCCCAAGGATAGCGCGACCTTCGGCCCCCGCCCACCCCGCATAACGTTCAGCGAGCGGCGTTGCGAGCGCGCCGGCATCGAGCATGTCGGCAGCGGCCAGCAACGCCCGCGCGCAGGCATCCATCGAACCGACATGGGCGTGGATCAGGTCGTCCGGATCGATCGATTGGCGCCTGATCTTGGCGTCGAAATTGAGGCCGCCGGTGGAGAAGCCGCCGCGCTGCAGCAGCTCGTGGAACACCAGCGCCAGCTCCGGCACGTTCATGGCGAACTGGTCGGTGTCCCAGCCGAGCAGATCGTCGCCACGATTGATGTCGAGCGAGCCAAAGACACCGAGCGCCTCGGCGAGCGCGACCTCGTGATGGAACGAGTGGCCGGCAAGGATGGCGTGGTTCTGCTCGATGTTGAGCTTGACGTCCTGCAACAGATCGTAACGCTGGAGGAAGCCGTAACAGGTGGCGACATCGAAATCATATTGATGCTTGGTCGGCTCCTTCGGTTTGGGCTCGATCAGGAGCGGGCCCTTGAAGCCGATCTTGTGCTTGTGCTCGACGACCATCGAAACGAAACGGCCGAGCTGGTCGAGCTCGCGCTTGAGATCGGTGTTGAGCAGCGTCTCGTAGCCCTCGCGCCCGCCCCACAGCACGTAGTTCTGGCCGCCGAGCCGGTGCGTCACTTCCAGCGCGGCGCGGACCTGGCCGGCGGCATAGGTGAAGATCTCGGGGTCCGGATTGGTCGCAGCGCCGGCCATGTAGCGCCGATGCGTGAACAGGTTCGCGGTGCCCCAGAGCAGGCGAACCTTGCTTGATGCCATCTTCTGTTCGAACAGATCGGCGATAGCGTTGAGGTTGGCGACGGACTCCGCGAGCGAGTTGCCTTCCGGCGCCGCATCGACGTCGTGGAAGGTGAAGAAGGGCACATCCAGCAGGCGGAACAGCTCGAAGGCGATGTCGGCCTTGGCCCGCGCCATGGCCATCGGGTCGGTGCCGTGATGCCAGGGGCGCAAGAACGTCTCGCCGCCGAACGGATCGCCGCCGGGCCAGCAGAACGAATGCCAGTAGCAGACGGCGAAGCGCAGATGGTCTTCGAGCCGGCGGCCATGCACAAGCCGGTCCTTGTCGTACCAGCGGAAGGCAAGTGGGCTCTTGGCGTCCTTGCCTTCAAAGGCAATCGGCGCGCTTGCGTCGAAGAATTTGGCTGACACGTTCACTTAAGCACGCTCCTTCAAGGCGGGATAGAGATTACGCCAACGGCCATAGGCCTCGTCATAGGCGGGAACGACGGATGCGCGAGGGGCGAAGGTTGCGAGCCGCCGCGGGCGCGTGCAGACCTGCGCCGGGTCTTCGCCGGTGACCGCAAGCAGGCCAAGCCGCGCAGCACCGAGTGCTGCGCCCACCTCACCTTCCTCGACCCGGTGAACGGGAATGCCGAGCACGTCGGCACAGATCTGCGCCCATAGCGGCGAGCGCGAGCCACCGCCGACGAGATCGACCTCGGCGATCGGCCCGCTCGCCGCACTTAGTGCCGCGAGATTGTCGCGCGCCGCGAAGGCGACACCCTCGAGCACGGCCTGAACCATCTGGGCGCGCCCGGTCGCACCCCGCAGGCCCACGAAGGCCCCGCTCGCGGCGGCGTCGTTGTGCGGTGTACGCTCACCGTCGAGATAGGGCAGGAATTTTATCGGACTCGGCCCGTCGACGCGTTCGCCGAGCGGCGCCAGCAGCGCCGCGGCGGGCACGTCCATGACGCCGGAAAGCCAGGCGAGCGAGGCCGCGGCCGACAGCATCACGCCCATCTGGTGCCAGAGCCCGGGCAGTGCGTGGCAAAAGGCGTGCACGGCCGAGGCCGGTGCCGGCGCAAAGCGATCGGTGACGCGGAACACCACGCCCGAGGTTCCCAGTGACAGAAACGCATCGCCCGGCGCGATCGCACCGAGCCCGATCGCGCTCGCCGCGCAATCTCCGGCGCCGCCGGCGACCACGACTTGGTTCGCCATGCCCCAGCGCTGGGCCAATTCCGGCGCGAGCACCGCGCTCGCCTCGCTGCCCTCGACGAGACGCGGCATGTGGTGGAGATCGAGACCGGTGGCATGCAGCAGCAGGGCCGACCAGCGGCGTCGGCCGACATCGAGCCACAGCGTGCCGGCGGCATCGGACATGTCCTCGACCATCTCGCCGGTGAGGCGGAATCGGACATAGGCCTTCGGCAGCAGCACCTTTGCGACACGTTCGAAGATTTTGGGCTCGTGCCGCGCGACCCAGAGCAGCTTTGGCGCCGTGAAGCCGGGCATCGCCAGATTGCCGGCAATGCCGTGAAGCGACGGACAGCGCCGCGTGAGTTCGCCGCATTCGGCCTGCGAGCGGCCATCGTTCCAGAGGATCGCTGGCCGCAGCGGGCGGCCGTCCTCACCGAGCAGCGTCGCGCCATGCATCTGACCTGACAGGCCGATGCCGCGCACCTGCGCGGCCTCACGCGGATGGTGGGCCGCGAGATCATCGACCGCGCCGATCGCCGCATCGACCCAGGCATCGGGATCCTGCTCGGACCACAACGGCGCGGGATGCGAGAGCGCAAGCTCGCGCGCGGCTGTCGCGACGATCGCGCCGGCTTCGCTCACGAGCACCGCCTTCACACCGGACGTGCCGATGTCCATTCCGAGATACACGCCGTCCTCCCTTTCGTTTCCGTTGCGGCGGGCGAGCTTGCGTCGCCTCTTCCCGCAACGGCGGTTTTGAAATTCGCGCCGTTCAGCCCATCGTTTGCTCCCTGGGCTTACGGCAGATTGTCCCTCATCACGATGTCGATCCTGATCTTCTCCTGTTCGCGCAAGATCGGCTCGCCGCGGGCGAGCGCGAGCAGCACGCGCACGGCGGCGCGCGCCTCGTGTCCCGGATTCTGCGAGATCGCGGCATCCATCACGCCCTGCAACAACAGCTTTCGCGTCAGCACCGTAACGTCGTGCCCGACGAACACCACCTGCTTGTCGCGTCCGGCATCGCCCAATGCGTTGGCGACACCCTGCGTGCCGGCGCCGACGTTATAAAGCCCGACAATGTCAGCATGCTTGCCCAACAGCCGCGCCAGAAGCTGCTCCGTACGCGCGTCCTCATCGCGCCCTTCCAGCACAGGCAGTACGCTGAGACCTGGAAATTCCGAGGCCATTACCTGGTTGAAGCCGAAAATGCGCTCGGCGTGGTCCCGCAGGCCCTGCGAGCCGGCGACGATCGCGACCTTGCCGGATCTTTGTCCGGCCAGTCGCCCAACCAGCGCGCCGGCGGTTCGGCCGGCGGCGATGTTGTCGATGCCGATATAATGATGACGGCGCGACGAGGGCACGTCCGACACCAGCGTCACCACCTTGCTGCCGGCATCGACGAGATCGTTGATCGCGGCGCGGACGCGGGGATGGTCAAGCGCCACCACCGCAACGCCGTCGTAATCTCCCGACAACGCTTCCAGCGAGGCCGCAAGCACGGACGGATCGAACACGTCGGTTGCGACCGTCTCGACATGGAGGCGGCGGGCCGAGAGCCAGGCCGACATCTCGCCGAAATAGTCCTCGATCTGCTGCATGAACGGGTTCGGCCCCGACGGCATCACGAACGCAAAGCGGCGGGCGCGGCCGCGGGCCAGCTCGGCTGCGGCCACATGCGGCTGGAACGCGTTGCGCGCGATCGTCTCCTGGACGCGACGGACCGTGTCCGGCCGCACGCCCGGGCGGTTGTGCAGGACGCGATCGACCGTCGCAAGGCTGACGCCCGCCTGACGGGCGATATCCTTCAGCGTCAGCGCGGTCGCCGTGAGCGTGTCCTGAGCCATGGCTGAACGCTAGCAGAGGTGTTCTGAGGTACGCAACTCATTTTGAGGGGGACGACGTCATTTTCGGACCGGTCTGTGCCGAAGGCGCAGCGTGCCGAGGTCAGCCGCCGCTCAGATCGAGCGTCAAGAACAGGCTGTTGGGGTCCTCGGCATAGCCCTCGAATGGACCGCACGGGACAAAGCCGTGCGCCTGGTACAGCGCGTGCGCCGGCTTGAAATAGTCCCACGATCCGGTTTCGAGGCTGAGCCGATGCAAGCCGCGTGCGCGGGCCTCCGCAATGATATGGCGCAGCATCTCGCCGCCATAGCCGCGCCGCCGCGCGGTTTGCAGCGTATGCATCGACTTCACCTCGCCATACGCCGCCGACAGCGCCTTCAGCGCACCAGTGGCGACCAGCGTCTCGCTGTCCCAGCCGGTCCAGAACGCGACCTCTGGCACACGAAGCCCGGCGAGATCAAGCGCATGGGCGCTGCCCGGCGCGGTCTGCGCTCGCGCGGCCGCAACGTGATGGTCGAGCAGCGCGACCACGCGCGGATCGAAGGTGTCACCGGTGCGGATCTGCATCGTCAGGGCCTCACATCTTTCCGTAAGAGGTGCCGCGCCGCGTGATGATGACGTAGCGCGCATCCTGTCTGGTTTCGTTCTCGAAGGTGACCGCGCGCATCACGTCGAAATCCAGACAATCGCCCTCGCGCAGGCGCACCGTCTTGGCGTCGATATGCACGGCGATCGTGCCTTCCAGCATCAGGAGTTGCTGGGTAAAGGCGTTGCGGCCCCAGGGGCTGTAGGGCACCCGCGCGCCGGCCGGCATATCCACCACGATGACCTCGATGCCGCTCGCCGCATCTGTCGGCGAGGCGTGGCGCCGGCGATAACCGCTGTCGGGATCGCGCCAGAGCGGCTGGTCGGCAAGCCGCACCAGCCGCTCCGGCGGTTTCTCGGCGAGCGCCACCACATCGCTCAAGGACACGTCGAGGGCCGCGCAGAGCTTGTTGAGCAGCGACGCCGTCGCACTGCTCTGCGCCCGCTCCACCCGCCCGATCATGGCCCGGCTCACGCCGGAGCGCGCCGCGAGCTCGTTCAGCGTCATGCCGGCTTGCGTCCGCACCGTCTTCAATCGGCGACCGATCGCGCGGTCGAGCTTTTGCTGATCCATGACCTCTGATCCGAACGTTGCCCGGCGCAAGGACCGCATCTGCCGGCGCATGAGGGAGCTTAGCGCGGGCAGCGGCGAACGCCGGAAGCGAGAGGCTAATATATTGGAATGTTGGCGCGGTGCGCGACGACAACATCCGTGCCCCTCTCCGCTGAAACTTCGAAGGGGCATCCTGTTCGCGCTGTCGAAAGATCAAAGTCCTGCGAAGCGCCCTGCCACAAGGCAGGGATTGGAGCGGGCGAAGGGAATCGAACCCTCGTATGCAGCTTGGGAAGCTGCCGTTCTACCATTGAACTACGCCCGCGGGATGCGCGGTGGCCGACGCTCGCCTTGATTACCCGAGACGGCGCCTTGCGCCAAGCGCTTTGGCGCGCCCGGCCGGACGGTTGTTAACGTCCTGGTAAGATTCCAGGTGCGCCGGATTGTGGCGGTGTTATGATCGCTGCCGGGTTGAGAAGACGTACAGCGTGTGGGGCGTGCGCATGGTGGGGCGTGCTTACGCAATATTCGACACGGCCATAGGCCGCTGCGGCATCGTCTGGAGCAATTCCGGCGTGGTGGCCGTGCAATTGCCGGAGGCGCGGGAGATCGACACCCGCCGCCGGATCTTCCAGGTCCATCCCGAGGCGCGCGAGCAGCCGGTTCCGCTCAATGCCGAGCTTGCGATCGAGGGCATCGCGGCGTTGCTGCAAGGCAGCGACCCCGATTTTTCCGACGTCAGCCTTGATTGCAGCGACGTGCCCGTCTTCAACCGGCGGGTCTACGAGTACGCCTGCACCATCCCGCGCGGCGAGACGCGCACCTATTACGAGATCGCCAAGGCGCTGGGCGCCTCCGGCGCCGCGCATTCGGTGGCGCAGGCGATCGCGAAAAACCCCTATATGCTGATCGTGCCCTGCCACCGCGTGCTGGAGACCGGCAACTACGCCGACCGGCAATCGCCTTACGGCGGAGTGATCTCCAAGCGGCGGCTGCTCGCGCTGGAGGGCGCCCATCCGGTCGCCAGCAAGACGCTGTTCGAAGTGCTGCTGCCGGTTGCCCCGCCGAGGTCTCCCACCTAGATAGCCTGGATGGATGCGACCACGCTGTTGACGTCACGATCGATGACGGTCTCCGAGTTCCGCTGCGATGCGGGACCGGGCGATGAGCCATTCGCCGAATGTCGCTCCGGTCATTCCATCGCCTATGTCCGCGCCGGCAGCTTTGGCTGCCATTGCCGCGCAGGGTTCTTCGAGCTGGTGGCGGGCTCGGTGCTGGTCGGCGCTCCCGGCGACGAATACACCTGCACGCATGAGCATGTCAGCGGCGACGTCTGCCTGTCGTTCTTCTTCGAAGAGGATCTGGTCGAGGCGCTGGGCGGGCGGCGCGAGGTCTGGCAGGTCGGCGCGACGCCGCCGCTGCCGGAACTGATGGTGTTGGGCGAATTGGCGCAGACGGCGGCAGATGGCAATAGCGATATCGGTCTCGACGAGGTCGGCCAGATCCTCGCCGGCCGTTTTGTCGATGTCGTCTCGGGCAAGCCGCGCAAAGCTGCGCGGCCTTCGGCGCGTGATCGCCGCCGTGCGGTGGAGGCGGCGCTGTGGATCGACGACAATTCACATGGCGAGATCGACCTCGAACAGGCCGCGCGCCAGGCGGGCCTGAGCCCGTTTCATTTCCTGCGGCTGTTCTCGCAGGTGCTTGGCGTCACCCCGCATCAATACCTGGTGCGCTCGCGGCTGCGGCACGCCGCGCGGCTGCTCGCCGACGACGCCATCGCGGTCACCGATATCGCCTATGACGTCGGCTTCGGCGATCTCTCCAATTTCGTCCGCACCTTTCATCGCGCGGCCGGCGTCTCGCCGACCAAGTTCCGGCAGGCCTCGAAGGGCGAGCGCAAGATTCTCCAAGAGCAGCTCGCCCTGAACTGACTAGATTCGTCTCCGGCGCGCGCCATCACGTGGCGCGCTTGGCAAATGGAGACGATCATGTACGACCACATCGGATTGCGGGTTGCCGACCTCGATGCCGCCACCCGCTTCTACAGCGCGGTGCTGGCGCCGCTCGGCTACGTGCTCTGCTCGAGCGGCGACGGTTACGCCGGTTTTGGGCCGAAGGGCGAACCAGCGCTATGGCTGCATCTGAACAAAGGCCGCAAGGCCGACGGCGCCCACATCGCGTTTCGCGCCCGCAATCACGACGCGGTCAAGGCGTTCCACAGCGAGGGGCTGAAGAGCGGCGGCCGCGACAATGGCGGCGCCGGCCCGCGCAAGGATTACAGCCCGACATACTACGCGGCGTTTCTGATCGATCCGGACGGCAACAATGTCGAGGCGGTTTGTGTGTAGAAGCGCCGCGCACGAGCACTCGTAGGGTGGGCAAAGCGTAGCGTGCCCACCGTCACATGCGACCGTGGCGATGAATGGTGGGCACGGCGCGCGAAGAGCGCGCCTTTGCCCACCCTACGAACTTCTCAATCAAGGACACCTTCATGGCTTCCATCCACAACGACATTCCTCTCAACGCTTCCGCCCACGACGTCTGGGACGCGGTGCGCGATTTCGGCGCGCTGCATCGGCGGCTGGTGCCGGGCTTCGTCACCGCATGCTCGGTTGACGGCGATGCGCGCATCGTCACCTTCGCAAATGGCTCGGTGGCGCGCGAAGTGCTGGTCGATTGCGACGAAGCCCGGCAGCGGCTGGTCTATGCCATCAACAATGAGCGCCTGAAGCACTACAGCGCCTCGGTGCAGGTGATCGCGGAGAGCGAAGCGAGGTGCCGCCTGGTCTGGATCATCGACATGCTGCCGAACGAGCTTGCAGCTTACGTCCAGGAGCAGACCAAGGAGGCCGTGATCGCGATGCAGAAGGCATTCCCAACCGCCGCTGCGTGATCTTTCTCACGGAGCCCTGCCCTCATCGACCGTAACCATGCCCGCGTGCGTCCGGTCGGCTCCGCTCTCCCGGCGGCGTCACGCACGCGAGGACCATGCCATGAGAGGTGCTGACAAGGTGATCTGCCAGGCAGCCGCCGTGCTGCTGTTGCTGTCCGTCACGGGCGCGCCGGCAAAGGCGCAATTCGCAGGGTTCGGCGGCACAGGCGCCGTCGGCGAGGACATGATGACGCAGATGGCGCCGATGCTGGAGATGATGAAGGCGAAGATGGGCAAGCGCCGCTTCGCCATGATGATGCAGACCATGGGCCCGATGATGAGCCGCATGATGGAGAACGGCGGCGGCATGATGGGTGGCGATATCGGCGGCGGCTTCAGTGTGCCCAGCTACGGTGGCTACGCGCCGATGGGCGGAGGCGGCGACATCATGGGCATGCTCGGCGGTGCCGGCGGTGGCGACATGATGGCGATGATCCCGCAATTGATGCGGCTCGCCAATGTCGGCGGTGGCGGCCACCGCCGCCATAGGCATCGCTAGTCGATAGCTGCCGACAGCGCCGGGCGAACGGCGGGCTTCTTCTCCCGCGGTCCCCAGCGCGTCAGCACCACGCTCGAACATGACAGCAGGCCGAGCACGATCATCGAGCTCGCGGCGAGCCAGAAGAAGTTTTGCGCGGTGGCGTCGTGCGTCGACAGCCACCAGCCGCAAGCGGCGATGTAGATGAGCCGCGCGGTCTGCGCCAGCACCGGCCCGATCACCTTGGCCGCGCCTTGCGACGAGAAATACATCGTCGAGGCAAGGCCGATGAAGGCGTAGAACGGCGCCACCGTCGACAAATATTGATGGCTTGTGGCGCGCACCGTTGCGCTGTCGGTAAAAATATTGACCCAAACGTCCGGGAACAGCGCGACGAGGCACGCCGGCGCTCCGACGGCGACGAACGCGGACGCACCTGCGATCCAGGCGATGCGGCGAGCGCGCGCGATGCGGCCGGCGCCGATCGCCATGCCGATCATCGGCACCGAGGCGATGCCGAACGAGAATGCGATCGACGTCAGCAGGAATTCGAGGCGCGCGCCGATGCCGTAGCCGGCGAGGATCGCGGTGCCGAATTTCGCCAGCATGTGGGTGAAGATCGAGATCGTCAGCACCGATTGCAGCGGCGAGAAGCAGGCGATCGCGCCCACTTTCAGGATATCGAAGAACATCGCCCACTGGATGCGAAGCCCGCGCAGCTTCGGCACGACGCGCGCGCGGCCGGAGAACAGGTACCAGCCCATCACGCAGATGTTCATGGAATAGGCGATCAGCGAGCCGGCCGCGACGCCGCGCATGCCGAACTGCGGCACCGGCCCAAGCCCGAGCCCCAGCGTCCCGCCCAGCACGACCTGCCAGACCGCTGAATTGAGGATCAGCAGCGACGGCAACTTCATGTTGCCGGTGCCGCGCAATACGCCCGCCATGGTGTTGAGCAGCCAGGGCAGCACCGCGCCGCCGAAGAACACCTGCGTGTAGGCGACCGCATGCGCCAGCACATTGCCGCGACCACCGAGCATCTCGAGTACCTCTGGTCCGAAGATCAGCATGCCCAGCATGAAGACGAGGCCGAAGGTGATGCCGATCAGCAGCGCGTGCGCGGCGAGCGTGCCGGCGCGTTCGCGATCGCCGGCGCCGAGCGCACGCGCGATAGCCGAAGCCACCGCGCCGCCCATGGCGCCGCCGGACATGGTCATGGTCAAGATCACGGTCGGAAACACCAGCGCCATCGCAGCCAGCGCCTCGACACCGAGCCGCCCGATATAGGAGGTCTCCGCGATCACCACGCAGGTGCCGGCGGAGAGCGCGACCACGTTCGGCCAGGCGAGCCCGAGCAGCGTGCGCAGGATCGGACCGTCGGTCAGCGCGCTCATCATCGGCCGCGGAGGTGGCGGCAACGGACGCTCTTGTTCATCGACCGGGATTTCGGCGATGTCGGACATTTCCTCTCCCGGGCACAAGCGCCATTTGCGGCGCGGCAATGACTAGGTGTGCCAATTGATTGGTTCGCGCAAAACGCGCAACGACGGGCTTGTTAGCACGGCACGCAGCGATTCCTCCTGCGTCAGGTGCAGGCGTGCCCTGCGGCAGCGCATTTCAAGTGGTGGAATTACCCGACGGTCCAGACCAGCGGCGGCCGGCCTCCCGGAGCCGGGCTCACGTGCACGCCAATATGCCGGCCGCAACCGGCAGCCAGGCCCTCGAACAAGCCCTCCAGCACCTTGGTGCAGGCGGGGTGATAGTCGGCGACATCGTCCATCAGCTTCCAGCTGTGCTGGCTGAGTTCGGACGTGCCTTCGGACTCCGCCATGTGGACCGCGTCGTCCTGAGCAGCGAACAGCGCACCGAGGAATGACGCGAACTCGCGCGCCCCGCCACGACCCATCGCGAGTGCCCCGGCAGTGTCGTCGAAGAATTGCATGCCGATGAGCTTGCCGGTCAGGCGCAGCAGGTAGCCGGCATCTTCCGACCCGAACAGTTGCACCATCACCGGCGCGGCAGTGCGGACGTATTCCATCGCATAGTTGCGATAGGCTTTCTCCAGCCGCGGTTTCGGCCAGCTTGCGACCGGCAAAGCCGGAGCCGCGGCCACATCGAACAGCGGCGCTTCGAGATGTCGCGCATACACCAGCCGCTGGTCGAGTTCGAGCGGTTGGTCATGTTGATAATAATAGCCCTCGAGCCCGTCTTGCCCATCGACGCTCTGCTTGGTGCAGACAAAGCCGAGCCTGAGATCGCCGAGCGCGACGCCATTGTTGGCGTGCCAGCCGCGCAGCATCGCGCGGCTGACCTCGCCGGGCACGCCGCAGATCGCCGGCCCCTTCCAGATCCAGCGCGGCGGCGGATAGCGGATCCAGGCTTTGCGGTCGCTCTCATGCATGTATTCGACATGCACGCCGCCGATCCAGTTGGAGAGATAGTGATATTGCGCAGCCGCGACCGCCGGCGGCAGATGGCTGAGCCCGAGCTTTTCGAGTCCGGGCAGGAAGCGCTCCTGCTGCTGGCGGCGAAACACGCGAAAGACGAACTCCGCGGCATCCGCCGTGCCGCGCCGCGTGACGACGGTGAGGATCAGGCCGGTGAAGTAGGCGTGGTAGAGATCGGCGACCGCGCGCCAGCGTGTCCATTCGGCTTGCTGCGCGGAGTCTGCGGCGGCGGTCATGTTCGCTCCCGATCGTTGTTTTGATCGAGTGTGTCACTGCATTCGCCGACACACAACCTGAGCGGCACGCATGACACCCTGCACGCCGCCCGCCAATTCCGCATCACGAGTTGTGCGCAGCCTTAGTTTTGCGCAGCTTTGGCCGCGCGCTCGCGCTCGATGCGCTCGGTCACGTCGCGGGCCATGGCCACCGATCCCTGCACTGCTCCGCCGGCGTCGCGCACCAATGCGAAAGTCATCTCGATGTAGAGCTTGCGACCGCTCTTGTGCAGCGCGCGGGTCAGTGTAGGCCGCCCGGCCAGCCTCATCGCGCCGCTGGCAAGCGCGGCCTCAAAGCCTTTCCAGTGCGCGGCGCGCAGATGTTCGGGAATGATCAGGTCGAGATTTTGGCCTAGCGCTTCCTCGGCGGAGAAGCCGAACAGTGCGCACGATGCGCGATTCCAGCGCATGATCGTGCCGGAGCGATCCGAATAGATCAGCGCGTCCGCGACGTCGTCGAGGATCTTTGCATCGAGTTCAGGTTGATCTGTCATCTCGCCACCTCGGACGAAATGTAGCCCGGATGCAGCGCAGCGCAATCCGGGTTCTGCTTCCCGGCGAGGGTTCCCGGATTTCGCTGCGCTCCATCCGGGCTGCGGAATTAAACCCGGAAATGCTTGCTCAGCTTCAGGCCCTGCGCCTGGTAGTTCGAGCCGATGCGCTGGCCGTACATGGCATCGGGGCGCGCCAGCATTTTCTCATAGACGAGGCGGCCCACGATCTGGCCGTGCTCGAGAATGAACGGCACTTCGCGCGAACGCACTTCAAGCACGGCACGCGATCCGCGCCCCCCGGCACCGGCATAGCCGAAGCCGGGATCGAAGAAGCCGGCATAGTGCACGCGGAATTCGCCGACCAGCGGATCGAACGGCACCATCTCCGCGGCGTAGTCGGGCGGGACCTGCACGGCCTCTTTCGAGGCGAGGATGTAGAACTCGCCGGGATCGAGGATCAGGCGGCCATCGGGACGCGCCGCGATCGGCTCCCAGAAATCATCGACCGCATAGCCGGCGCGACGATCGACATCGACCACGCCGGTGTGGCGTTTGGCGCGATAGCCGACGAAGCCGCCGCTCTTCTCGCCGGAGAGATCGACCGACACGGCGACGCCACCGGTGAGATCGGCATCGTCGACGTCGACGAGACGCTCGGCCGCGTGCAGCGCCTCGAGCTCTTCGATGTTGAGGATGGCGTCTCCGGTTCGAAAGCGCACCTGGCTGAGGCGCGAGCCCTCGCTGACCAGGACCGGAAACGTCTTCGGGCTGATCTCGGCATAGAGCGGGCCGTGATAGCCGGCGCCGATCATGTCGAAGCGGCGGGTGCCATCGGCGATCACGCGGGTGAAGACATCGAGCCGGCCGGTGGAGCTTTTCGGGTTTGCGGCCGCGACAATCTCCGGCGGCAGCGCGAGGCTTTCGAGCAGCGGCACGATGTAGACGCAGTTGGTCTCCAGCACCGCACCGTCGGCAAGGCTGAATTCGTGCAGCTTCAACTCGTCGATGCGCTCGGCCACCGTTGCGCCCGGGCCAGGCAGGAAGCTCGCACGGACACGGTAGACGATGTCGCCGAGACGAAGGTCGAGGCTCGCGGGCTGGATCTGGCTTTCGACGAAGTCGTACGAAGGCAGGATGAGCCCCGCTTCCGCCATCGCCGCGATCATGCGGTCGGGCAGGATACCATTGGCGTCGGCGGCAACCGTGAACGTCAACCGGGGGTCCTCATCAGGGGGTGCGTGCATCCAGACATGCAAGATACAGTTTTTTACGGCTAGCCGATGGATGTCTTGACGGAAAGGGTATTGCGGAATAAGAGCATGACTTATCCCGTGGTGATTTGAGCCGGCCGGCTTGCAGCCACGTTAAATAAATCGCTAAACAGGCCGGGGACCTCTGTGATCCCGGCCAGTGGAGATTTCCAGGCCGGTTTTTTTGTGACCATTTTCGACAAGATGGTCATGCGGAGGTACCTATGTCGAAGTCGCCTGCCAACTACCGTCCCGATACCCGCCTGGTCCATTCCGGGACGCTGCGCTCGCAATATGGCGAGACGTCCGAGGCGCTGTTCCTGACCCAGGGCTACGTCTACAACAGCGCCGAGGAATGCGAGGCGCGGTTCAAGGGCGAGGATCCCGGCTTCATCTATTCGCGCTACTCGAACCCGACCATCGCAATGTTCGAGCGCCGCATGATCGAGCTCGAAGGCGCGGAGGCCGCCCGCTCCGCCGCGACCGGGATGGCCGCGGTGACAACCGCGATCCTCGCGCCGCTGAAGTCCGGCGATCACGTGGTGGCTTCGCGCGCCCTGTTCGGCTCGTGCCTCTACGTCATTCAGGATCTGCTTCCCCGCTACGGCATCGAGACCACGCTGGTCGACGGCTTCGACCTCGACCAGTGGCAGCGCGCGCTCAAGCCGAACACCAAGACGTTCTTCCTGGAGAGCCCGACCAATCCGACTCTCGACGTGCTCGACATCCCCGCGATTGCCGAGATCGCGCACAGCGGCGGCGCGCGCCTCATCGTCGACAACGTGTTCGCAACGCCGATCTGGCAGAGTCCGCTCGCGCTCGGTGCCGACGTCGTGGTCTATTCCGCGACCAAGCACATTGACGGCCAGGGCCGCTGCCTCGGCGGCGTCATCCTGTCCTCGGAAGCCTTCATCGCCGAGCACATCCACAATTTCATGCGCCAGACCGGCCCGTCGATCTCGCCATTCAACGCCTGGGTGCTGCTCAAGGGCCTCGAAACGCTGGCGGTGCGCGTGCGCGCGCAGACCGAGACGGCCGCACGCATTGCCGACGTGCTGGCGAGCCATCCGAAGATTTCGCGACTGGTCTATCCCGGCCGTGCCGATCATCCGCAGGCGGAGCTGGTGAAGAAGCAGATGCGCGGCGGCTCGACGCTGGTCGGCTTCGAGGTCAAGGGCGGCAAGCAGGGCGCGTTCCGCGTGCTCAACGAGCTCAAGCTCGCCAAGATTTCCAACAATCTCGGCGACGCCAAGAGCCTAGTGACGCATCCGGCCACTACGACCCATCAGCGGCTGAAGCCGGACGATCGCGCCGCGCTCGGCATCAGCGAGGGCTTCATCCGCTTCTCCGCGGGGCTCGAGCATCCGGACGATCTGATCGAGGATCTGACCGCGGCGCTGGAGAAGGCGTAAAGGGCGCCAAGGGCTCGGAATCGTAGGGTGGGCAAAGCGAAGCGTGCCCACCATTCACGATCACGCTGCCGATAGATGGTGGGCACGGCGCGCAAAGAGCGCGCCTTTGCCCACCCTTGTATTAGCGCGCCGGATTATAATGGCCTCGTTCCGTGAGGAATGGCCCAGCCCGGGTGGCCGCCCGAGCTGGGCCGCCGATCGATCGGATCGATGCCCACCGAAGCCTTGAGGGCTGCGTTTCGTAGCAAGATCGCGGTCGGCACTTCATCGGGACCCGCATGGTTGAACGAACTTCAGGTTCGCATAACAAGGGAGGGTCGAGGAAGATGGCCAAGCGTATCATGATCTGTGCCGGGATCGATACCGGCAAACATAAGCTCGACGTGGCGGTCGACGGCAGCTCGGAACAGTTGCGGGTCGACAACACGATGGAAGGCCACCAGGCTTTGGTAGAGTGGCTGAAGCGCATCAAGGTCAAGAGGGTTGGGATCGAGGCCAGTGGAGGCTACGAGCAGGCGGTCGTCGCCGAGCTGCGGCGCAAGCGGTTCGTCGTCGTCTTGTTTCAGCCGAAGCAGGTCCGTGCTTTTGCCACGTTCCATCAGCTGCTGGCCAAGAACGACAAGATCGACGCGGCGCTGATCGCGATGTGCACTGCTGCGATCAAGACCATCCATCCCGCTCCGGATCCGCGGCTGCAGCCCCTTGCCGAGCATCTGACGATGATCGACCAGATCACGGAAGACATCGCAAGGCTCAAGAACCGGCTCGAGAGTTGCCGCGACAAGCGGATTCAAGGGGTTTGGAAGGCGCAGATCGCGCTCCTGGCCAAGTCCAAACGAGCCGAGCTCAAGGCGCTGCTGGCGGCGATCCGCAAGCACCCTGATCTTGCCGCACGGCTCGATCTGATCCACAGCGTCGGCGGCTGCGGCCTGCCGACCGCGATTGCCGTCCTGATCCGGATGCCTGAGATTGGCAACATCACGCGCGGGCCTGCCGCAGCTCTCGGCGGGCTGGCACCTTACGACGACGACAGCGGCAATCGCGCCGGTGCCCGTCACATCGAAGGTGGCCGCGAACGCCTGCGCCGGGCGCTCTACAACGCGGCTCTTGCGGCATCCTTCCGCTGGAATCCGCAGCTCAAGGCTTTGTACAGCCGTCTGATCGCCGCCGGCAAATGCCACAAATGCGCGCTCATCGCCTGCGCCAGGAAATTGCTGGTCACGATCAACGCCGTCGTCGCCCGCGGAACTCCCTGGGTCGCCGAGGCGCCTCAACTCGCCAAGCTGCCCGCCGTCTGACCGCGTTTCTTTGTTCGATCAGGCGACCGTTTCTTCGTCCCGACCTGCCGCCACAACGACGCCGCGCGCCGCGGTCGTCAAGGCTGGCCGTCGCTCAAATCTCTCCTCACATCCGCTGCTGCCAGGCCACGCCTTGACGGCCGCAAGCGCGGCGTCATGCTCGCGGAAATCGGACGCCAACCTAATGGTTGCTACGGCACCTACATCGGCCGGTAGGTCCGCACATCCGCCGGCACGTTTACGCCGAGCTTGATCTGGCCGACCGAGTGGATGATGTCGTCGCCGAGCAGCTGGGCGAAGCAGGCGTAGCCCCAATCGTTCATGTGCAAGCCGTCGGAGATCACGAAGCTCTCGACCGGAATCGCCTGCTTCTCGTGCCAGTCGCGCATCACTTCGAAACGCGGGAAGATGCCGACGTGGCGGAGCTCGGCGACCTTACCGAGCAGCTTCACCATTTTTCCGGCGCTCTCCGCGCGCTGCGTCACCTGCGGCGAATATTGCGGATCGACCAGCACCACGTCGGTGCCGCCGCCGGCCTGGATGCGGGAGATGCCGTCCCCGACCATCTTGGCGGTATCGCCGGGATCGAGGTTGCGCAGCACGGCATTGGTGCCGACCTGCCAGATCACGAGATCCGGATGTACGTCGATCACCTCCTTCTGGAGGCGCTTCATCATCTCGGGCGCGTCCTCGCCGCCGACGCCGGCATTGATGACGGAGATGTCGGCGGTCGGATACTGCCGGCGCAGCTGCGCGGCGAGACGGTTCGGATAGTTGAAGTCCGGTGAGCTCGCGCCGTAACCTGCGGTCGACGACGAGCCGAACGCGACGATCACGACCGGCTTTCCGGCGACGAGCTTGTTCGCGACATGCGGCAGCGAGCCCATCGCCTTCGCTGCGCCCTTCGGCGCCAGACAGGGTACGCGGCTGAAGATGTCGCCAGCGGATTTCGCGACCTGCTTCACTTTATCGATGGCGCGCGAGGTGAGGCCGCGCTGCTCGGCAGGCGGCTGGCTGGCCGCAGCGGCCGTGGTCTGGGCTGATGATGCAGGAGCGGAATCAGCCGTCTGTGCCGGGGCCGGCGTTGCTTGCGCGGCTTGTGCGTGAGCTGGTGCCAGCGAGACCGGCGCCAGCAACAGCAGCGCCGCCGCTGCGGCTGCAGCCAGCCATGTCGTCAGGCAAAAAGGGCGGAGAGAACTCATTAACGCTAGACCTCAATTTTGCTGCTGGGCCGGCTCCAGATGGGCAGCGTCGATCACGAACTGCGCCAACGCCCGGCCAAGGCAATCATGGACCTGCTTCGCCAGTTCAGGCCCGCGGGACGGGCTGAACAGGTCGAACTGGCCCTGATCATTCCACTGCCGCATGATCGCGAAACGGTCGAACAGCGGCACATCATGCTCCTGCGCCACCACCCGCAAATTGTCGAGATAGGGCGGCGCCGAGATCATGGTTTCGGTACGCGGGCTGTACTGCAAATTCATCAACACGACGTCAGCCCCCGCATTTTGCAACGCAGTAACCCCGTCGGTCACCGCGCTGCGAAAATCCTCGGGATCAATGGATCGGATAGCATCTACCGTCCCGGTCTGCCAGATGACCAAAGTAGGTGCTTTTGCTTCCATCAGCTTAACAAAGGTGGTCGCGGCCTCCTCCGCGGTTCTCTTGCTCTGTATTTCTACGGAGACGTGCACGGCTTCCGATGGCGGCAGCTTCTCCTTGAGAATCATCTCCATGCGCGCCGGATACGAGCTGCTCTCCGACGATGGAATCGTCGTTGAGCGACTGCCGATCACGAGAATTTCGAGCGGTTTGCCGGCCTTGATGGCCTCGGCCACCTTGGGAAGCCGGCTTTCGCTGGTGAGCAGATAGGACGGCAATTCGCAGGCTGCGGGCACGGCAGGCTCGGCGGCTGGCGCAGCATCGTTCGCGCGCGCCGGGGGCGCGGCGAGGCACCCGCATACCAGCATCAGGCTCAGGAGAACCTTCGCCTTCATCAGCCCCCTCCGGCCATATCGGCGCTGCCGACGGCGCTTTTGGTTTTCGACCCGCTCTTGTCGGCCACGCGCTTGTACCACGAAATGACCCACGCCATCGCCCACATGATCAGGATTCCGGAGAGACTAATCAGCGCGTGCATGGCTGGCGCCCCGGAGACCTCGGCCAGGATGAAGTGGCCGGCAAAGGCGAGGAAGACGCCGAGGCAGAAGATCTCGAGAGAATGCTGGCCGCACACGATCAGCGGGCGCAGCCACGGTGATTTCAGGCCCGGCCAGTCCCGCGGCAGGAAGCGCACGGTGAGCGCGGCCAGCGCCAGGAAATGCGTGAAGCGCAGCACGTCAAGGTCGGTCTTGTCGATCGGATACATCCACTGCTCGAGCCGCTTCGGCATGAACTGCGAGAGCTGCGGCACGTACCAGGTCAGCGTGACGTAGAACGCCGCGACCAGATAGGCGATCGAGATCCACATCGTCACCGGGGACACCAGAATGCGAGACATGCGGCGCGCACCCCCAAGCGCGCACCATGCCCCGAACACGAACAGCAATTGCCAGGCCAGCGGATTGAACGCCCAGAAGCCGTTCGGATAGGCCGAGAAATAAAGGTCGTATTGCCAGGTCAGCGCGTAGAGCAGGACCGAGAAGCCGAGCGTGAGGTCGGGCTTCCATTTCATCGACCACAGGATCAAAGGCAGCGCCAGCATCAGCACGATGTAGAGCGGCAGCACGTCCATGTTGACGGGGCGGAAGCGCAACAGCAGCGCCTGCACGATCGTGACGTCGGGCTGCTTGAGAAAATCCATGATGCCCATCTCTTCAGTGTAGAGCGGGTTCTCGAAGCTGGTCGCGACGTAGGAGATTTCGGCGAGGAAGATCGTGAACAGGAAGACGTGGGCGACATAGATCTGCCAGACCCGGCGCAGGATGCGCGCAGTGGCGATGACGACGCCGGACTCCAGCATCGCGCGGCCGTAGACGAAGGCGGCGGTGTAGCCGGAGATGAAGATGAAGATTTCTGTGGCGTCGCTGAATCCGTAATTGCGGATCGTGAACCAGGTGAGCAGGTTGGTCGGCAAATGGTCGATGAAGATCAGCCACAGCGCCAGCCCACGGAACAGATCGAGCCGCAGCTCGCGCTCGCCGATGACGGGCAGCGTGATGGCCGGCGCGCCGGCGCGCAGCTTGGCTTCCACGGCTCTCGCTTCCACGGGCTTGGCACCCGCGGTTCCCGCGATCGTCGATCCCGTCACTTGATCGGCAATGGTCATCGGGGGCCCAAAACCCTTCTGCAAATCGCGACGTGGGAGGAGTGTACAGGTCCAGTCGCCGCCTCGCAAAGCGGCCGGATCACATAAGGTGCAATTCCCTGGGCGTGTACTTCCCTGCCAATTCTGGCGGCACGATGTCGCGAAAGGCGGTTGCGGCGTTTGGTTCCCGGCCAGGATTTCGTTATGATGGCAGCCATGTACCGCGCCATGACCCGCCAGATCGAAGTCACCGTCGAGCCGAACTTTGTTCCGGAGGAGTCGTCGGCCGAGCTCTCGCGCTATTTCTGGTCCTACACCATCGTGATCACCAATGCCGGCAACGAGACCGTGCAGCTCAAGCGGCGGCACTGGATCATCACCGACGCCTCCGGCCGGCAGCAGGAGGTCAAGGGTGAAGGCGTGATCGGCGAACAGCCCACCCTGGCGCCCGGTGAGAGCTTCGAATACACCTCCGGCGTCCCGCTCACGACCGCCTCCGGCTTCATGACCGGCCGCTACCAGATGGTCAGCGAAAGCGGCGAGCGTTTCGAGATCGACGTGCCGACGTTCTCGCTGGACAGCCCGGACAACAAGAGGGTGTTGAACTAGCCTACCTGTCATTCCCCGCGAAGGCGGGGAATCCAGCACGCCGCGGCCTATCGGCTCGATCACTGACGTTTCGGAGTACTGGATCGCCCGATCAAGTCGGACGATGACACCGAATGCGTGCCTCGCAATGACGGAGAATGACGCCTTACGCGTCTTCCACGCCCGCATCATGCGGTGTGAATTCATACACCGAGCTACAGAACTCGCAGGTCACCACGACCTTATCGTCCTTAACCATCGCGGCGCGATCGTCGGGCGAGAAGCTCTTCAGCATCGAGGCGACCGCATCACGCGAGCAGGAGCATTGCGCTTTCAGGCTCAGCGGCTTGAACACGCGGACGCCGCGCTCATGGAAGAGGCGATAGAGCAGCCGCTCACCGGAGAGATCCGGATCGATCAGCTCGACGTCCTCGACGGTCTCGATCAGCGAGCGCGCCTCGACCCAGGCATCGTCCTCGGCGACGCTGTGCACTTCGATGCCTTCGGGCGCATCGCCGGGATGCAGGTCGGCCTGCCGCGCGCGCTCCGGCGCCTTCGGCAAAAACTGCATCAGCATGCCACCGGCGCGCCAGCGATGCTTGCCGCCGTCGTTCGAGCGCCACTCCTCGCCGACCGCGAGGCGGACGCGCGTCGGGATCTGCTCGGAGCGCAGGAAATATTCGTGGGCGGCGTCTTCCAGGCTGCCGCCGTCGAGCGCGACGAGGCCCTGATAGCGGCTCATGTCTGGCCCCTGGTCGATGGTCATGGCGAGATGGCCGTGGCCGAGCAAGGCGCCGGAATCCTTTGCCCCGGTAAGGCGCGAGGCGTCATAGCGGGCATAGGCGCGCAAGCGATCCGGCGCGTTGTAGTCCACCACCAGGAACGACACCGGACCGTCGGTCTGGGCCTGGAGGATGAAACGGCCCTCGAATTTCAGCGCCGAGCCGAGCAGCGTCGTCAGCACGATGGCCTCGCCCAGCAGCTTGCCGACCGGCGCGGGATAATCGTGCCGGGTCAGGATCTCGTCGAGTGCCGGACCAAGCCGCACCAGCCGCCCGCGCACATCGAGCGCGTCAACCTCGTAAGGCAGCACTGCGTCATCGATCGGAACCGCGGATGGCGCGCGAACCGGGCCCTCGAGCCCGGTATTCATGTCAGGGGATTGGGAAACCATGGCGCTTTATCTGGGGTCGGAGGAGGGAAATGGAAGGGGGGCGTGGAGCGCGGTGTTCCGGACAACGATTGGATCGCACGCAAGCACGGCAAACTCAGTGCCGTCCTGGCGAAAGCCAGGACCCATTACCCCAGGCAGGAGTTGCGGCATGGGATGGCAATTGCCGATCTTCGTCAGACGAAAGCCGGTGGTAATGGGTCCTGGCTTTCGCCAGGACGACGATCCAAACCTACTTCACCGCGGCCCGCGTTACTTCACCGCGTCGAAGCACCAGGCCAGGATGCCCTTCTGCGCGTGCAGGCGGTTCTCGGCCTCGTCGAACACGACCGATTGCGGACCGTCGATCACCTCGTCGGTGACCTCCTCGCCGCGATGCGCGGGCAGGCAGTGCATGAACAGCGCGTCGGGCTTGGCCAGCGACATCAGCTTCGCATTGACCTGGTAAGGCTTGAGCACGTTGTGGCGATGCTGGCCTTCCTTGTCGCCCATCGACACCCAGGTGTCGGTGACGACGCAATCGGCGCCGCGCACGGCGGCTTCGGCGTCGGTGCCGAGCACGATCGGCGCGCCGGTGGCCTTGATCCAGTCGCGCATCGCCTTCTTCGGCGCGAGCTCCGGAGGCGTTGCGACATTGAGCTGGAATTTGAAGCGCTCGGCCGCGTGGGCCCAGGACGCCAGCACGTTGTTGTCGTCGCCGGTCCAAGCCACGGTCTTGCCTTTGATGGGGCCGCGATGCTCCTGATAGGTCATGAGGTCGGCCATCACCTGGCAGGGATGCGATTGCCGGGTCAGGCCGTTGATGACGGGCACGGTCGCGTTCGCCGCAAGCTCCAGCAGCGCCTCGTGGTTGAGGATGCGGATCATGATGGCATCGACATAGCGCGACAGCACGCGCGCGGTGTCGGCGATGGTCTCGCCGCGGCCGAGCTGCATTTCCGCGCCGGTCAGCATGATGGGCTCGCCGCCGAGCTGGCGCATCGCGACGTCGAACGACACCCGCGTCCGCGTCGAGGGGCGTTCGAAGATCATCGCCAGCGTCTTGCCTTCGAGCGGCTTGACCGGCTGATGCGCCTTCTGCTTCGCCTTCATGGCGGACGAGGCGGCGAGCATGCTCTCGAGCTCCGCCAACGGCAGCTCGTTGATGTCGAGGAAGTGCTTTGGTGTCTTGCTCATCAGCTTGCCGCCCGCTTGGTCTGGCCTGCCGAAATCGCGGTGCAGGCGCGCTCGAGCCGGGCGACGCCGTCCTCGATCTCCGCCTCGGTGACGATCAACGGCGGCAGGAAGCGCACGACATTGTCGCCGGCGCCGACGGTGAGCAGCTTTTCGTCGCGCAGCGCGGCGACCAGATCGGCGGAGGGTATCACGGCCTTGATGCCGATCAGAAGGCCCTCGCCGCGGAGTTCGCTGACAACGTTGGGATGGCGATCGATCACGGAGGCGAGCTTCTGCTTGAGCAGCAGCGACATCTTCTGCACATGGTCGAAGAAGCCGGGCTTGAGCATGACGTCCAGCACCGCATTGGCTGCCGAGATTGCGAGCGGATTGCCGCCAAAAGTCGAGCCGTGCGAGCCGGGCGTCATGCCGGAAGCGGCCTCCGCCGTCGCAAGGCAGGCGCCGATCGGAAAGCCGCCGCCAAGCGCCTTGGCCAGCGACATCACGTCCGGCGTGATGCCGAAACGTCGATGCGCAAACAGGTCGCCGGTGCGGCCCATGCCGGTCTGGACCTCGTCGAACGCCAGCAACAGGCCGCGTTCGTCGCAAAGCTGGCGCAATGCGCGATAGAACGCCGGGGGCGCCGAACGCACGCCACCCTCGCCTTGAATTGGCTCGATCAGAATGCCCGCGGTCTGCGGCCCGATCGCCTTCTTCACTGCGTCGAGGTCGCCAAAAGCGACCTGGTCGAAACCGTCCATCGGCGGACCGAAACCTTCGAGATATTTTGCCGAGCCCGTCGCAGCCAGCGTTGCGAGCGTGCGGCCGTGAAAGGCGCCCTCGAACGTGATCATGCGATAGCGATCGGGGTGACCTTTCACGGCCTGATAGCGGCGCACGACCTTGATCACGCATTCCAGCGCTTCGGCGCCGGAATTGCAGAAGAACACGAAGTCCGCAAAGCTCTCACTGCAAAGGCGGGCCGCGAGCTTCTCGCCGTCCGGGCTCTGGAACAGGTTCGACATGTGCCAGAGCTTTGTGGCCTGCTCCTGCAATGCCTTCACCAGCGCGGGATGGGCATGGCCGAGCGCATTCACCGCCACGCCCGAGGTGAAATCGAGATAGCGGTCGCCGTTGGTGGCGATCAGCCAGCAGCCTTCGCCGCGCTCGAAGCCGATCTCGGCCCTGGCGAAAACGGGAAGCAAATGCGGCGCGGCGCTGTTGGTCATGATGGTCTCTTGGATGTTTCAGACGGCCTGAACGCGCCTTGCGCAGCGCATCATTGGTCCGGAAAACGAAACGTGCCGCCTTTTAAGGGCGGCACGTGTCACTATCTTATGCTTGGCACCACGGGTGTCAATGCCGCCGGAAAGCCTCGCGAAAGGCTGAATCCGTAGTCTTGCGGTGCCGAATTTGCGGGTTTTGCCCACGGAACATGTGGAAGCGAGTCGGCAGACTCTTGCGCGTGAGTCACGCCATATTGTAGCGTTTGGCTTGTCAGATACGACATCTCGTGCAGCGGTTCTGATCTCTAAGTCCTCATGTACCGGCGTAAGCGTTCGGGCGTTCTAGGCGCGCCCGGCGAGCCTTAAGGGATTCTGACGGCACGGGTTTTTCGAGGCTTAGCATTCGCTGTGTGCCCCAGGATGGCTGGCGCGCGGCGAAGGAAAGGGTGCAATGACGGTTTTGACCTGGTCCGACGATCGCGTCGAACAGCTGAAAAAGCTCTGGGAGGCCGGACTTTCGGCCAGCCAGATCGCGGCAGAGCTCGGCAACGTGACCCGCAACGCCGTGATCGGCAAGGTGCACAGGCTCGGCCTGTCCGGCCGCGCCAAGAGCCCGTCTTCAGCTGCTCCCCGGCCGCGCAAGGCGCGTCCCGCGCAGCATATGATGCGGGTGAGCCGCCCCGTCGCGCGCGGCAACACCGCGCTGGCGCAGGCCTTCGAGGTCGAGATGGAGGCCGAACCGGTCACCTACGACAACGTGGTGCCGATGAGCCAGCGGCTGTCGCTGCTTGAATTGAACGAGGCAACCTGCCACTGGCCGGTCGGCGATCCCTCGAGCGCGGATTTCTTCTTCTGCGGCGGCAGGGCGCTCTCGGGCCTGCCCTATTGCGCCCAGCACTCGCGCGTCGCCTACCAGCCGGCGTCGGATCGCCGCCGTGCGCCGGTGAAGCCGTCGCGGTGAAGTCGTTCTGACGTTCAAGACGGCGGCCGTCATTGATGACGGCTCCAACAAACTCGATGTCGTCCCGGACAAGCGCGCCTCAAGCGCGCGCAGATCCGGGACCCATAGCCACCAGGCGCAATGATTGCGCGAAGTGGTCACCCCGAGTGTTCGCCAAACCACTCTTTGTGGTTATGGGTCCCGGATCAGCGCTCGCTAGCTCGCTTGTCCGGGACGACGGCTGGGATTGTGGCCCCAGCCGCACTCAAACTCACCCACTAAACCCTACGCCTGCTCCGCCTTCGCAAAGCGATCATCCAGCGCATAGCCGGCACCGCGCACGGTGCGGATCGGGTCCTGCTCGCGGCCGAGATTGAGCAGCTTGCGCAGGCGGCCGATATGGACGTCGACGGTGCGCTCGTCGATATAGATGTCGCGGCCCCAGACGCTGTCGAGCAGCTGCTCGCGCGAGAACACGCGGCCGGGATGCTCCAGGAAAAACTCCAACAGGCGATATTCGGTCGGGCCGAGATCGATCGGCCGGCCCGAGCGCGCCACACGCCGTTTGTCACGGTCGAGCTCGATATCGCCAAAGGCGAGCACGGTGGCGAGCCGCTCGGGGCTTGCACGCCTGAGCAGGCCCTTCACGCGGGCCAACAGCTCGGGCACCGAAAACGGCTTGACGATGTAGTCGTCGGCGCCGGTCGCCAATCCCCGCACCCGCTCGCTCTCCTCGCCGCGCGCGGTGAGCATGATGATCGGCAACTGCTTGGTGTCGGATCGCGCCCGCAGCCGACGGCACAGTTCGATGCCGGAGAGGCCGGGCAGCATCCAGTCGAGCACTATCAGATCGGGAAGATGCTCCTTGAGACGGGTATCGGCGTCGTCGCCGCGCATCACCGTCTCGACGTCATAGCCGTCGCCTTCGAGGTTGTAGCGGAGAAGCTCGGTCAGAGCTTCCTCGTCCTCAACCACCATAATGCGTGCGCCCATGGTGCCGTCGCTCCTTGATGATTCAAATATTCGGGAGGGTCGTGGCGAAGGTTGTCATGTCGCCCTTCGGCCGCTTGTCGGTCATGGCCTGACCTTCGATCATGTAGAACACGGTCTCGGCGACGTTGGTGGCGTGATCGCCGATCCGTTCGATGTTCTTGGCGCAGAACATCAGGTGGATGCAAAACGAAATGTTGCGCGGATCTTCCATCATGTAGGTGAGGAGCTCGCGGAACAGCGAAGTGCAGATGGCGTCGACTTCCTCGTCACCCTTCCACACCGCCATCGCCGCCGGCAGATCGTGCGCGGCATAGGCGTCGAGCACCGACTTGACCTGCTGCTGCACGAGATCGGTCATGTGCTCGAGCCCGCGGAACAGCTTGAGCGGATGGAAATCGGTCTCCAGCGCCGCGACGCGCTTGCCCATGTTCTTGGCGAGGTCGCCGATGCGCTCGAGATCGGTCGCAACGCGCATGGCGCCGACGATCTCGCGCAGGTCGACCGCCATCGGCTGGCGGCGGGCGATCGTGAGCACCGCACGCTCCTCGATGCGTCTCTGGAGCGTATCGAGCTCAGCGTCGGTGGTGACGACGCGCTGGCCGAGCGCGACGTCGCGGCGGATCAGGGCGTCGACGGAATCGACGATCATGCGCTCGGCGATCCCGCCCATTTCGGCGACCAGGCGCGTGAGCTCCTGGAGATCGGTATCGAAGGCCTTTGCGGTATGTTCAGAACCCATGTCCCGTCTCCTCAGCCGAACCGGCCGGTGATGTAATCCTGCGTACGCCGATCGGTCGGCGACGTGAAGATCTTGCTGGTGTCGTCGAATTCGATCAGTTCGCCGAGATACATGAAGGCGGTCTTGTCGGAGACGCGGGCCGCCTGCTGCATGTTGTGGGTGACGATCGCAATCGTGTAGCTCTCGGCTAATTCCTGGATCAGCTCCTCGACCTTGGCGGTCGAGATCGGGTCGAGCGCCGAGCAGGGCTCGTCGAACAGGATCACCTCGGGTCGCACCGCGACCGTACGGGCGATGCAGAGGCGCTGCTGCTGGCCGCCGGACAGCGAGAGGCCGGAGGCGTTGAGCTTGTCCTTGACCTCGTTCCACAACGCGCCGCCGCGCAGCGCCTTCTCGACGCGGTCGTCCATCTCCGATTTCGAGATCTTCTCGTAAAGGCGGATGCCGAAAGCGATGTTCTCGTAGATCGTCATCGGGAACGGCGTCGGCTTCTGGAACACCATGCCGACGCGGGCACGCAGCAGATTGAGGTCGAGCTTGCCGTCGAGGATGTTGGTCTGGTCGAGCATGAGCTGACCGGTGGCGCGCTGGCCCGGATAGAGATCGTACATCCGGTTGAAGATGCGCAGCAGGGTCGACTTGCCGCAGCCCGACGGGCCGATGAACGCGGTGACGCGGTTGGCGCCGAGCGTCAGGTTGATGTTCTTCAGCGCGTGGTGCTCGCCATAGTAGAAGTTCAGGTTGCGCACGGTCACCTTGGGGGGCGCCTCGGGCAGCACCGGCGCGTGCGGCAGTCCACCGGCCGCGCTCATCGATACGGACAGATCACTCATTTTGCGGTCCTCTCGGCGCCAAGAATGCGCGCGCCAATATTCAGGGCAAGAACGGTCAGGGTGATGAGCAGCGCGCCGCTCCAGGCCAGCTGCTTCCAGTAGGCATAGGGGCTCTGCACGAAGTTGTTGATGGTGACCGGCAGGTTCGCCATGGTCTTGTTCAGGCCCAGGCTGAAGAACTGGTTCGACAACGCGGTGAACAGCAGCGGCGCGGTTTCGCCGGCAACACGGGCGGTGGCGAGCAGCACGCCGGTGATGAGACCGGAACGGGCAGAACGATAGGCAATGCGCTTGATCACCAGCGAACGCGGCAGGCCGAGCGCGGAAGCTGCCTCACGCAGCGCATTCGGCACCAGGAGCAGCATGTCCTCGGTCGTGCGCAGCACCACCGGGATCACGATCAC
Organism: Bradyrhizobium sp. LLZ17; assembly: GCF_041200145.1. Classification (NCBI taxonomy): domain Bacteria; kingdom Pseudomonadati; phylum Pseudomonadota; class Alphaproteobacteria; order Hyphomicrobiales; family Nitrobacteraceae; genus Bradyrhizobium; species Bradyrhizobium zaerense. The sequence goes on along the minus strand of NZ_CP165734.1, from coordinate 5,352,221 downwards.
GGCGAGCGCCAGCGCACCCGCGATTGCCGAGAAGCCGCGCATCGGCACCACCACTGCGCCGTAGATGAACAGGCCGATGATGATCGAGGGCGCCGAGAGCAGGATATCGTTGATGAAGCGGATCACCGAGGTCAGCCGGTCGTTGCGGCCATACTCGGCGAGATAGGTGCCGGCGAACATGCCGAGCGGCGCGCCGATGCCGACGCCGATCACGGTCATGATCAGCGAGCCGACGATGGCGTTGAGCAGGCCGCCCTCGTTCGATCCGGGTGGCGGCGTATTTTCGGTGAAGAGCTGGAAATTGAGTCCGGCGAGGCCATTGTAGAGCAGCGTGATCAGGATCAGCGCAAGCCAGGTGACGCCGAACGCGGTTGCGGCGATGCAGAGCCCGCGGATGACGATGTCCTTGCGGCGGCGGCGGGAATAGATCGGGTTCATGGCTTCAGTTCCCCGCCCTCTTTTCCAGCCGCATCAGCATCAGCCGCGCCGCCGCGAGCACGAAGAACGTCAGCACGAATAGCAGCAGGCCGAGCAGGATCAGGCCGGACTGGTGCAGGCCGTCGCTCTCGGCGAATTCGGATGCGATCGCCGCCGAGATCGTGGTGCCCGGCGCGAAGATCGAGGGCGAGATGCGGAACGAGTTGCCGATGATGAAGGTCACCGCCATGGTCTCGCCGAGCGCGCGGCCGAGCGCCAGCATGACGCCGCCGATCACGCCGACCCGGGTGTAGGGGATCACCACGCTGCGGACGACTTCCCAGGTGGTGCAGCCGACGCCGTAGGCGGCCTCTTTCAGCACCGGCGGCACGGTCTTGAACACGTCGACCGAGATCGACGTGATGAAGGGCAGCACCATGATGGCGAGGATCAGCGCGGCGTTGAACAGGCTGAGATAGGACGGCGGGCCGGCGAAGATCGCGCCGAGCACGGGGACGCCGTCGAAGATCTTGATCATGAACGGCTGGAACGTGTTGGCCAGGAACGGGCCCAGCACGAAGAAACCCCACATGCCGTAGATGATCGAGGGAATGCCGGCGAGCAGCTCGATCGCCATGCCGATCGGGCGGCGCAGCCATTGCGGGCAGAGCTCGGTCAGGAAGATCGCAATGCCGAGGCCAACGGGAATGGCGATCAGCATCGCGATGAAGGAGGTGACCAGCGTGCCGTACATCGGCCCGAGCGCGCCAAGCACGGGCGGATCGGCCGACGGCGCCCAGCGCTGCGTCCATAGGAACGCGAAGCCGTATTCCTTGATCGCCGGGAAGGCGCCGACGATCAGCGACAGGATGATGCCGCCGAGGATCAGAAGCACCGAGATCGCGCTCAGCCGCGTGATCCAGTAGAAGGTGACATCGCCGAGCTTGAACGCGTTCAGCGCCTTGGCGCGGTCGTAAGGTCCGGCGTGGTCGACGATATCGCTCTGAACGGCCATCTCTGCCACGCCGATCCCCTGTACCAAATGATATACGCTTGTTGTCGCTCTTGCGCCCCGGATGCAGCACGACGCTGATCCGGGGCCTCATTCTTGTGGGTCCCGGATCAGCGGAGCGGCATTGACACCGCACGGCATCCGGGACACGCGCGTAGTTTACTCAGCTCTTGATCTCGGCAGCCCAGGTCTTCTCGATCAGCTGGACGACGCTGTCGGGCATCGGGATGTAGTCGAGCTCCTCAGCCGCCTTGTCGCCGTTCTTGAAGGCCCAGCGGAAGAACTTGATGGCTTCCTGCGAGGCCGCCTTGTCGGTCGCGTCCTTGTGCATCAGGATGAAGGTCGCCGCCGTGATCGGCCAGGACTTGTCGCCGGGCTGGTCGGTCAGGATGACGTAGTAGCCCGGAGCCTTGGCCCAGTCGGCGTTGGAAGCGGCCGCCTGGAAGGCTTCGACCGTCGGCTGCACCGTCTTGCCGGCCTTGTTGACGAGGCCGGTATAGGTCAGCTTGTTCTGCTTGGCATAGGCGTACTCGACATAGCCGATCGAGTTCTTGGTCTGGCTGATGTTGCCGGAAACGCCTTCGTTGCCCTTGGCGCCGACGCCGACCGGCCACTCGACGGCCGTGCCCTCGCCGACCTTGCTCTTCCAGTCGGCGCTGGCCTTGGAGAGGTAGTTGGTGAAGTTGAAGGTGGTGCCCGAACCGTCGGAGCGGCGGACCACGGTGATCGCGTCGGACGGCAGCTTCACGTTCGGATTGAGCTTCTTGATCGCCGGATCATCCCACTTGGTGATCTTGCCGAGATAGACGTTGGCAAGCGTCTCGCCGTCGAACACCAGCTCGCCGGGCTTGACGCCCTCGAGGTTGACGACGGGAACGATCGCGCCCATCACCATCGGCCACTGCGCGAGGCCGTCCTTCTCGAGCTGCTCGGGCTTGAGCGGCGCGTCGGTGGCGCCGAAGGTCACGGTCTTGGCCTGGATCTGCTTGATGCCGCCGCCCGAACCGATCGACTGGTAGTTCAGACCGTTGCCGGTCTCCTTCTTGTAGGCGTCGGCCCATTTGGAATAGACCGGGAACGGGAATGTCGCACCGGCGCCGGTGATGTCGGCCGCGAAGGCCGAAGTCGATGCGGCGACCATGCCGGCAACGACGATCGTCTTGAGGAAATTCATGCTGGTCTCCATACAGGGGAGCGAAGCGCATTCCGCGCCCGATCGCGCTCCCGTGCCGCCCCTTTAAGAGCGGTCGGCTGTGCTTTTACGAAGGTTTGGTGACAGTCCGATGACAGTCTTAACCCGCTGAAGCGGTTACGATTTCACGCGGAAGCCGCAGGCTTGGCCTGGGGAAAACAGGCGGTGAAAGTGGCGCCCTGTTTGGGCACGCTTTCGATCAAAAGCCGGCCGCGATGGCGGTTAAGAATATGTTTCACCAGCGATAATCCGAGCCCCGTCCCGCCCTGGGAGCGGCTGTCGCCGACGTCGACCCGGTAGAAGCGCTCGGTCAGCCGCGGCAGATGCTCGGGCGCGATGCCGGGGCCGAAATCGCGCACCATGACCCGGATTTCCTGAGTTCCATCAGTCGCCGGTGCCGCGGTCAGCGACACGATGATGCGGCCGCCGGAGGCGCCGTATTTGAGGGCGTTCTCGATCAGATTCTCGAACAGGCGCAGAAGCTCCTCGCGGTCACCGGCGATCATCACCGGCGCCTGCGGCAAATGGGTCTCGACATCGACCTGGCGCTCGCGCGCGAGCGGTTCGAGCCCGTCGGCGACCTGCAGGATGATCGGCAGCAGGTCGACCAGGGTGTCGGGCCGCACATGGGCCGACAGTTCCACCCGCGACAGCGACAGCAGGTCGTCGATCAGGCGCGCCATGCGGGTGGCCTGGTTGTGCATGATACCGAGGAAGCGCTCGCGCGCCTTGGGATCGTCCTTGGCCTGACCCTGGAGCGTATCGATGAAGCCGGAGAGCGCGGCGAGCGGCGTGCGCAGTTCATGACTGGCATTGGCGACGAAATCGGCGCGCATTTCCTCGACCCGGCGCAGCGGCGTCTGGTCGTGGAAGGTCATCAGCATGCATTTGTCGGCACCGCCGAAGGTGGTCGGCACCGGCACCGGCGTGATGGTCAGTTCCATCCAGCGGTCGACCGGCACATGGTCGAGATAGGTCGTGCGCCGCGGCTCGCTGGTCGCGATCGACTCGCGCAGTGCCGTGATGATCTCCGGCGAGCGCAGCGCGAACTGGGCAAGTTCGTTCCGGCGCAGCGCCGGCGCAAGCTGGGCGGCGGCAGCATTGAGATGGATGACACGGCCGGCGCGGTCGAGCAGCACCGCCGGATCCGGCATGCCGGCAACGACTGCGGCCACCGCCGCGCTCTCGACCGGATTGACGCGGCGGGTGTCCTCGCGCGAGGCAGCGGTATCATGCAGCCGCCAGGGAATGAGCGCCGCGGCCGCGATGCAGAGGAACACCGTCGCCGCCCGCATCACCGACAATTCGCCGAGCGAGACCACCACCGACAGCGCCAGCGCCGCGGCGATCAGGATGATGGTCGAGTGCCGCAGCCGGTCGGACCAGGGCTGGGCGGAGGGAGAAGATGGGGCGTCGATCGCCATCGGGGCGGGCTTCTCCTGGAGACTTGCGCCGGTCAGGCGCCGCTGTCGCGGCGCTCTCTCACATAGGCGGCTTTCGGCGCCGGACCTGGATCGAGCTTGAGCGCCGCCTGTTGCAGGCGTTTCGATCGAGCGCCGATGATAACTTCGCGAAACGTCAGCAAGATTACAGATATGACGAAGGGGGAAAGATAATAGAGGACCCGAAACAGCAGCATGCCGCCCAGCAGCTCCTCGCGGTCCATCTGCCAAAGCCCGACCAGCATGGCGGCGTCGAACACGCCGAGCCCGCCGGGCGAATGGCTGGCGAAGCCGAGCAGCGTCGCCGAGACGAAGATCACCGCGACCACGACGAAGCCGAGATTGGGCTCGTCGGGGACCAGTACGTACATGGCCAGCGCGCAGAAGCCGAGATCGATGATGCCGATGGCGATCTGCAGCAGCGTCAGGGGGCCGCCCGGCAGCACCACGGTCCAGGGGCCGCGTCCGACCACCCGCGGCTGGGTCCAGACCCAGACCACATAAGCGACCAGCCCCACGATGATCATCATCGCGAACGTCCGGTTCAGCCAGGGCGGAAGCTGATCGATCGCAGCCGCCGCCTCCGGATGATAGGAGATGCCGAGGCCCAGCACCGCGGCGTTCCCGAGCCAAAAGGTCAGGCCGGCGAGGAAGCAGATCTTGGCAACGTCGATCGCGTTCAGGCCGTGGGCCGAATAGATCCGGTAGCGCACCGCGCCGCCGGTGAAGACGCTGGCGCCGACATTGTGTCCGATCGAATAGCTGGTGAAGGCGGCAAGCGCATTGATGCGATAGCGCACGTGGGTATGGCCGATCGCGCGCGTGGCGAACATGTCGTAGAAGGTCAGGGTAAAATAGCCCGCCGCCACGAACAGCGCCGCCATCGCGATCTGGCGCGGCTCGGTGCTCTTGATCGCTTCGATCACCTCGTTGGTGTCGATGCCGCGCAGCATGTGGTAGAGCACATAGCAAGCGATGCCGATGACCGCGACGCTGATCGCAACTCCAAGCTTATGCAGGATTTGCTTCTGGCGCAGAAACGACATCGCTCTGCGTATGGCTACCAGCATCTAGACCTCGAACAACGCTTCAGCGGCCAGGGCGGCCGGCGGACAGGCGGACGACGCACAGGCACTCAACGAACCCTCGCCGCCGGCTCTGGCCTCGCGCATGCCCCTCGCCCCTCCACTAGCGCGTTTTCGGGCGGAGTGGAATTCGCCAATATGTACAAAAACACGTGCCTTCAATATTTTAGGCAGGTTTGCGGGCTTAGGGTGCACGGTTTGGCGCTTTCGGCGGCAAGGCTGACGCGAATCTCCATGGCGATCCTGCGCAGGGGCCATGAAATTTTGATGATTTCGGCCGCACAATGTTCCGTCACGTTTTAAGCTGACGTCAATCTATGGACCGCACCCGCCTGTTGAAAGAGGGGGCGATCCGACCGTTGGTCCCTGACTTTCCGATCCGCCGAAATGTGAAGGTGGGCTGGTGCTCCAAAACGGGGCCGGACGGCCGCCCGACAGCCCGCCCGCCGGTCCTCGGACTCAGGCCGGTGGCATGCTCCGCGAGACCACCCGGTCGCGCAGCAACGCACCGATCGTGCAGCCGACGAGATAGCAGGCGAACATCGTCAGCCCGAGGTCGAGCCAGTAGCCGAAGCGGCCCGGGACGACATGCGCGAAGGAGGCCGCGACCAGGCCGGCGGCGAGTACGGCCAGCCAGCGCGCGGTCACCTTCGAGGTGCCGTTGCCGCGCTGGACCACCGAAATCCAGCCCATTGCAAGGCCCAGCAGCAGCGAGCCGATCAACCAGCCCAAATGAAACGAGACCAGATAGGGCATCCTCACCTCACCAGAAATTCAATGCGGCGGTTTTGCGCCTTGCCGTCGTCGGTCTCGTTGCCGGCAACGGGCTGGGTGCTGCCATAACCGACCGCGGTGAAGCGGTTGGCGGGCAGGCCGGCCTTGACGAGATAATCGATCACCGCCTGCGCGCGCTTTTCGGAGAGCGCCCGGTTGAAGCCATCTTCGCCATCGGAATCGGTGTGGCCGGCGACCTCGATATCGGTGGTGGGGCAACGCTGCGCCGTCTCGATCAGATGGTCGAGAATGCCGGTGGAATCGGGGTCGATGTCGGCGCGCTTGGGCTCGAAGCGGATCCTGCCCTTGGCCAGGAGCTCCGAGAACAATTGCTGGCAGACGCTGCCGTCGACCGGGCCTGCTGCGGGCTTCACCGTGATCTCGGGCTTGTACTGCCAGGCCTTGGGAAAGTCCTTGCCCAGGCCTGCGCGGATGTCGTTCGCGGCGCCTTCATACAGCGCGTCGCCCGACAGCTTCACCTCGCGGTCGGACACGACGAGCGTGCCAGTCGACAGCCGCGACAGCGCGCCAAGCGCCGCGACCACGGCGCTGTTGAAGGCACCGGGTGCACCGACGCTGGCCTTGAGATTGTCGACGACCTTCTCGTTGAAGAACTTTCGCGACGCGGCCATCGCGATGGCGGCGTGGGCGTTGTTGTCAGGTACGTAGCCGGTCAGCGTCAGCGTCGCTGCAACCGGGTCCTTGTAGGCCTGGAAGATGTAGGGCGGCGCCTTGATCTCATTGGCGGCGAGCGAAAAACCTTCGGGCAGGTTTTTGAGCGCGGCCGCGATCGCCTCGCGGCCACCGATATCGCGCGCCATGCCGGACAGATTGACCTTGGTATCGGAGATCGTGATCTTGCCGTCCTTCAGCTTGCCGATCTGCTCGAGCAGGAGCATCGCGGCGGCCTCGAAGCGCGGCGGCGCGCCGCGTGCCAGGCCCATCTGGTCAGCGACCTCGGCGCCACCGACATCCTTGCGCGCCGCCTCCGTCAGCCTGCCCTTCATCGACGGCAGCGGCGCGGAGCCGGACAGCGTCACCCGCACGACGTCACGTTCGGCGTTCCAGACGAAAGGCTTGGCTTCGGCGACAAGGCCGGTCGCGTCGTCGACGAGACGCACGCCGGGAACATTTTCGACCGCGGTGACCGCATCCCGCCGCCCCTCCTCCGAGAAGGCATCCGCGGCCAGGCTGACGTCCCGGCCGTCAACCGCGATCCGGGTCTTGTCCAGAACGGTGTCCTTGAGCGCGGCGGCGCTGCGTGCCGAGAGGTCCGCCTCGACCGGCAAGGTGTTGTTCCAGGCCGCAATTCCCCACATGAGGGCCAGCGGGATCAACCCCAGCCACCATTTGCTGGCCCACCTGAAAAGCTTCTGCATGCGACGACCCGAACTCTGGAACCGGAGACAAAACAAACCCTTGGCGGGCTGTCAAACCGGAAATGACCCCCCTCCGGGGATGTTGCGCCGACAATTGGAATAACTTTTTCTTCAAGGGTGTCACCCTAAGTTGAGGGCGGAATGCCAGGGGGCGGCCATGCGGCCATGAAACAACTGCGTAACAACGTCATCCGCGCCGGCCTGGGGGCACTTTATTTCAGCGGGGCGCACCATCTGCTGCGCCCGCTACTGTCGGGCGTCGGTGCCATTTTCATGCTCCACCGCGTGCGGCCGGCCCGTGAGGACGCGTTCCAGCCGAACCGGCACCTCGAAGTCACTCCCGACTTCCTGCGCGCGACGCTGAATCATCTGCGCTCGCGCGAGATCGACATCGTCGGCATGGACGAGCTGCACGAACGGCTGGTGCAGGGCCGGTTCGACCGCCGCTTCGCCGCCTTCACCCTCGACGACGGCTATCGTGACAATCGCGACCATGCCCTGCCGGTGCTGCGCGAATTCGACGCGCCCGCGACCGTCTATATTGCCAGCGATTTCGCGGAGGGCACGGGACGGCTATGGTGGGCCGCGCTGGAAGCCGTGATCGCCAGGACCGAGCAGATCGAGATCCAGATCGGCAATTCCGCGCTGCGGCTCGATGCAACCACACCAGGTGCAAAGCAGGCGGCATTCGACCGCCTGCACGATTGGCTGCGCGCGCTGCCGGGCGAGCACGATCTCAAGCGCGAGATCGAGGCGCTTTGCGTCAAATACGGTGTCGACATGGCTGCGCTGTGCCGCGGCCTCTGCTTGTCGTGGGACGAGGTGAAACGGTTTGCCGCCGATCCGCTGGTGACGATCGGCGCCCATACCATCAGCCATTGCAATCTTGCCAGGCAGAGCGAGCAGGCTGCCGCAGAGGAGATGGCCGTGAGCCGCGCGCGAATCGAGCACGCTCTCGAGCGCCCCGTGCTGCACTTCGCCTATCCTTATGGCGACCGCGACTCCGCCGGGATCCGCGAATTCGCCCTGGCCGCGTCGGCCGGCTTCAAGACTGCTGTGACGACACGGCCCGGCATGCTGTTCGCCGAGAATGCCGGCCACATGACCGCGCTGCCGCGCGTCTCGCTCAACGGCAACTACCAGGACACGCGAATTCTGCCCGTGCTGACTTCGGGTGCGGCGACGGCAATGTGGAACGGCTTTCGACGGTTTGCTGCGGCTTAACCGTCGTCCCGGCGAAGGCCGGGACCCATACCGCGTGATCCGTCGATTGCGTTTAATGCTAATCCCGAACGACCAGCCTTCGCCAAAGTTCTCCCTGGGGTTATGGGTCCCGGCCTTCGCCGGGACGACAGCGAGTTGGTTGGACGGCTATCGCGTCTCGTGGTCGCGCCTTCCTTGACTCCCCTTCCCGCCCGCATCAAAACGTCCCCAACCAAGGGAGGCATCATGTTCAACGATCTGTTCTCGCTCAAAGGCCGCGTCGCGCTCGTGACCGGCGGGTCGCGCGGCATCGGCAAGATGATCGCGGCGGGGTTTCTCAGCGCCGGCGCAGCGAAGGTCTACATCACCGCGCGGAAGGTCGGGCCGTGCGAGGCGACGGCGAAAGAGCTGTCAGCTCAATATGACGGGGAGTGCATCGCGCTGCCGATCGACATCTCGACGGTGGAAGGCTGCGACAGGCTCGCCTCCGAGATCATCAAGCTGGAGCCGAAGCTCGACATCCTCGTCAACAATGCGGGCGCCGCCTGGGGCGCGGAGTTCGACGAATTCCCGGAGAGCGGCTGGAACAAGGTGATGGACCTCAATGTCAAGTCGCTGTTCTTCCTGACCAAGGCGCTGGCGAAGCCGCTGCGCGCCGCAGCTTCGCGCGAGCGCCCCGCCAAGGTCATCAACATCGCCTCGGTCGACGGCATCTTCGTCAATCCGGGCGAGACCTATTCCTACGCCGCCAGCAAAGCCGCCGTGATCCATCTGACGCGACGGATGGCGACCAAACTGATCAAGGACAATATCAACGTCACCGCGATCGCGCCGGGCGCATTCAAATCCGACATGAACCGGGCCGCGCGCGACCATTCGGACGAAGTCGCAAAGCGCATTCCGGCGCGGCGCATCGGAACCGATGAGGACATGGCGGGGCTGGCGATCTATCTCGCCTCGCGCGCGGGCGACTACGTGGTCGGCAACACCATCGCGGTGGACGGCGGCGTGGTGTACGCCAACGCGGGGCTGGAGATCGCGGGGTAGAGGCGGCGCTCTCGCCGCACATTCAGCTGTCGTCCCGGCGAAGGCCGGGACCCCTACCGCGTGATCTCGCGATGGCGGCTGGGTAGGAGTACCGAACGACGAGTCTTCGCCAAACAACTCGCTGTGGTTATGGGTCCCGGCCTCCGCCGGGACGACAGGTGAGTGTGACTCGCTGCCGTTGCGTCTCGCTAGCAGCCCCTCACGACTCGATCTTCACGTACTCGAAATCGCCCGGCTTGTTGTCGATGCCGACTTTCGGCGGCGAGATCCAGGAGGCGAACTGGCCGGTCTCGGTGACGGGCTGCATCAGCGAAGTGATGAAGTCGCCGTCCGCGATCGAGGGCAGCCATTCATCCTTGCGTTTCGCCCAGGTCGCATCGTCGATCAACAGACCGTCCGGCGTGGCATGGATGTCCTTGAACTCGCCGATGTGACGGTGGAAGGCGACGTTGGGCAGCTTGAGCTGGAAGTCGTATCCCGCGGTCGAGATCACCTTGTTCCAGCGCAGCATGCCCTTGACGCAATCCTGGCTGTAATCGTCGCGCAGGCGCATGTTGAGCGCGGTCAGCGCCGGCTCATCCACCAGCTTGATCTCGCCGTCGATGAACTTGAGTACCGGATAGGTGGCGTTCTTGAGCTGGTGATCATCGTCGATCTGGGTTTCATGATAGCGACCCTTGATACCGGTGTTGAAGGCGTTGGCCGCGTTGGTCGAGACTTCCGAGCCGAAGAGATCAAGTGACAGCGTATAGTGCAGGTTCAGCTTCTTCTGGATCGTCGGCAGATCGATCACACCGAGCGCGCGGACTTTCGCAATGTCGGTCGGATCGGAGATACCCGCTTCCTTCATCGCATCGCAGGTGCGCTGCACGACGCGGGTGATGCCGGTCTCGCCGACGAACATGTGGTGCGCTTCCTCAGTCAGCATGAAGCGACAGGTGCGCGACAGCGGGTCGAAGCCCGACTGCGCCAGCGAGTGCAGCTGCATCTTACCGTCACGGTCGGTGAAATAGGTGAACATGAAGAAGGACAGCCAGTCCGGCGTCGCCTCGTTGAAAGCGCCGAGCATCCGCGGCGAATCCGCGTCACCGGAACGGCGGCGCAACAAATCGTCGGCCTCCTCGCGGCCGTCGCGGCCGAAATATTTCTGGAGCAGGTAGACCATCGCCCAGAGATGGCGGCCTTCCTCGACATTGACCTGGAACAGGTTGCGCATGTCATAGAGCGAAGGCGCGGTCTTGCCGAGATGGCGCTGCTGCTCGACCGAGGCGGGCTCGGTGTCGCCCTGGATCACGATCAGGCGGCGCAGCATGGCGCGATACTCGCCTGGGACTTCCTGCCAGGCCGGCTCGCCAAAGTGCTCGCCGAACGGCACCACGCGGTTCTCTTCCTGCGGCGCAAGCAGAATGCCCCAGCGATAGTCGGGCATGCGCACGTAGTCGAACTTGGCCCAGCCGCGCGGATCGACCGAGTAGGCCGTGCGCAGATACACCAGCGATTCCTGAAAACCCTCCGGCCCCATGTCGCTCCACCAATCCATGTAGCCGGGATGCCAGCCTTCCAGCGCCTTCAAGACCTGGCGGTCTTCGGCGAGATTGACGTTGTTCGGAATCTTGGTCGAGTAGTCGACGTTCATGATGTTCATGGCCGTACTCCTTGCGATCTCTTCCGTCATGCCCGGCCTTGTACCGGGCATCCACGTTCTTGCTTTCTGAGCCAAGGACGTGGATGGCCGGGACATCTGTACGAAGACGCGCTTCGCGCTTTTGCCCGGCCATGACGCAGTGAATGTCGTTACACTCTCGTCATATCGAATTTCGGCTTCTGGCCGCTGCCGTAACGGCGCAGCGCGCCTTCTTCGCCGACCGCATTGGGGCGCTGGAAGATCCAGTTCTGCCAGGCGGTCAGGCGCGAGAAGATCTTCGATTCCATCGTCTCGGGGCCGACGAAGCGCAGGCTCGCTTCCATGCCGGTGAGGCTGTCCGGCGAGAAGCTGGCGCGCTCCTCCAGGAAAACGCGGACCTCGTCGTCCCAGTCGATGTCGTCGAGTGCGAAGGTGACGAGCCCGAGTTCTTCGGCGGCCTCGGCATCGAGAGTCGTGCCGATAGTGTCTTCCGCACGGTTCACATCGGATGGATCGGCCTGGAAGCGCGATTGCAGGCGCGTCAAGCCGTGGCTCATCGGATACGGGCCAAAGTTCATCGCGGAGAGCTCGATCGACGGCGGCGGGCGGTTGTCGCCCTGACGGGTGCCGATCAGCATATAGGAGCGGTCGGCGGCGAACACGAGCTCGGCGAGCGTACCGGCAAAGCACGAGCCGGGCTCGACCAGTGTGACCAGCGTACGCGAGGTGACGTCGATGCGCTTGAGCACGCGCTTCCAGTAATGGCGGATCTCGTTGACCAGCCAGTGGGTCTTATTGGTTTCGAGGAAGGCGTCGCAGGCGAGCACGTGGGCGCGGTCGCCGTGGCTCTTGAACAGCAGCATCGCGATCTCGAGCTCGTTGATGCGCAGGTGCAGGATGGCATCATCGAGCTCGCGTGCCACTTGCAACGGCCAGAACGCGGCGCCCTGCGCCATCATGCCGTCGATGTCGGCAGGCGGCGCGGTCTCCGGCGCCTTGATCGAGATGGCGGCGATGCGGGCAGCGCGGTCGATGTCGACCGTGACGAAGCCATAGCGCAGGCTGGTCGCGTCGATCACGCGCTTGAGCGGCGTCAGCGCAACGCCCTTGCCGCTGCCATTGCGCTTCGAGGCCGCCGCAAACTCGCGGGCGCGCTCGGTGATCTTGGCCTCCAGTTTCGAATTCGGCGCGATCTCGTCGACGAGACGCCATTGCACGGCGCGCTTGCCCTTCACGCCTTCCTCGATCGTGCAGAAGAAGTCCGCGTGGTCGCGGCGCACCTTGCGCTTGTCGACGACGCGGGTCAGCCCGCCGGTGCCCGGCAGCACCGCGAGCAGCGGCACCTCGGGGAGCGCAACCGCCGACGCGCCATCGTCGGCGAGCATGATGTGGTCGGTGGCAAGCGCGAGCTCATAGCCGCCGCCAGCGGCCGAGCCGTTCACAACCGTGATGAAGCGCTGGCCGGAATTCTCCGAGGAGTCTTCCATGCCATTGCGGGTCTCGTTGGTGAACTTGCAGAAATTGACCTTGTGGGCGTGGGTCGAGCCGGCGAGCATGCGGATATTGGCGCCGGCGCAGAACACACGGTTCTTGGCCGAGCGCATCACTACGACCTTCACCTCGGGGTGCTCGAAGCGCAGGCGCTGGACCGCGTCCGCGAGTTCGATGTCGACGCCGAGATCGTAGGAATTGAGCTTGAGCAGATACCCCTCGAACAGGCCGCCATTCTCGTCGACGTCCATGGTCAGGGTCGCAACGTCACCCTCGACCGCGAGCTTCCAGTGCCGGTACCGCGACGGGTCGGTCTGGAAATCGATGAATGTCGCGCCGCCTGCGAGGCGCCGATCTTCCCCGGCCATGGGCCACCCTTGAGCTTGATTTTGATCTTCGGTTTGAACCGCTGGATGCACAATAATGCATATTCGTGAGCGCGTCTACCCCGTTATCGAGACGTACATGCATTTTGTTTCATGTCTTGTTGTTTCATGTCTTGGCGCAGGGCCGCTGCTGCAAATTGCTCAATCGCGTCAAGCGTCTGCCCCGGAGCTTCGCGATGCGGAGAATGCGCAGCGCCTGAAAGGACTTTCAAATCGACCGGGCAATAGCATTCTTGCTGCGCGATCTCGGCCTGACGCAGCGTCCCGTACTGGTCGTCCACGCCTTGTAGGACCAGCACGGGAACGCGGATGTAGGCGAGATATTCCGAGATGTCCCAGGCGCGGAATGCCGGATCGAGCCAGGCGCCGTTCCAGCCATAGAAGGCGTTGTCGACATCCTTGTGCCAGCGCGCGAGTTTTGGCCTGAGGTCCGTGGTCTCATAGGCGGTCTTGATCGCCGCGATCGACAGCACCGAGATGTCCTCGACGATGAAATGCGGCGCCATCAGCACGAGGCCCCAGAGCCGGTGATCCTGATGCGCGCCCGCATAGATCGCCGCGATCGAGGCGCCGTCGGAATGGCCGAGTAACAGGCCACGCTTGAAGCCGATTGCGTCAAGGACCTTCGGCAGCACGTCGAGCGCCTCGCGCTGCATGTAGTCGAGCGGCCGCGGCAGCATCACCGGGCTCGACTGGCCATAGCCTGCACGCGAGTAAGCGAAGATGCCGGCGCCGGTCGCCTCCCGAAGTTTTTCCGGGAATTCGCCCCACAGCCCGACCGAGCCGAGCCCTTCATGCAGCATGACGATGCTCGGCGCGTCCGCAGAATGCGGCGCCAGCCATTTGTATTCGAGACTGGTGTTGCCGATACTAAGGAAGCCGGTGGGGGTGAGGTCGGTCATGCTGAGTTTCCAATTCACTCCGTCATTCCGGACAACTCGCAAAGCGAGTTGATCCGGAATCTCGATATTGTCTTTGCGGCTCGAGATTCCGGGTTCGATGCTTCGCATCGCCCCGGAATGACGAGCTGACTAATTCGCCCCGTCGCGCAATTTGAACCGCTGGATCTTTCCCGTCGCCGTCTTCGGCAACGACTCCACCACGTCGATCCAGCGCGGATATTTCCAGGGGCCGATCTTCTGCTTGACGTGCTCCTTCAGCATCTCCTGCAACTCCGTCGTCTTTGCGCCGGGGCGCAGCACGACGAAGGCCTTGGGCTTGAACAGGCCCTCCCGATCGGCCTCCGGCACGACGGCGGCCTCCAGCACGGCCGGGTGCGTGATCAACGCGCTTTCGACCTCGAACAGGGAGACCCAGATGCCGGAGACCTTGAACATGTCGTCGGCGCGGCCGCAGAAGGTGTAGCGGCCCTCAGTGTCCCGGATGTATTTGTCACCGGTGCGGGTCCACGGTCCTTCAAAGGTGCGGCGGCTCTTGTGGCGCTGATTCCAGTAACCCTCGCCGGCGGAGGGCGCGTCGACCAGCAGTTCGCCGACTTCGCCATCAGCCACGTCCTGGCCCGCTTCATTGACGAGCCGGACCGCATAGCCCGGCACTGGCTTGCCGGACGAACCATATTTGATGTCGCCGGGCGCGTTCGACAGGAAGATATGCAACAGCTCGGTCGAGCCGACACCATCGAGGATGTCGACGCCGAAGCGGGCCTTCCAGCTGTTGCCGACGGATTCCGGCAGCGCCTCGCCGGCGGAGGTGCAGATGCGCAGCGATTTGCCGCCACGCTCGTTCTTCATCGCCTCGTCGTTCAGCATCGCCGCGAACAGCGTCGGTACACCGTAGAAGATCGATGGATTATAGCGATTCATCAGGTCGAACATCCGCGCCGGCGTCGGCCGCTCGCTGTTCAAAATCGTGGTGGCGCCGACCGACATCGGGAAGGTCAGCGCATTGCCGAGGCCATAGGCGAAGAACAGCTTTGCCGCGGAGAGGCCGATATCGGTCTCTCGGATGCCCAGCACCTGCTTGGCGTAGGTGTCGGCCGTCGCCTGCAGGTTGGAATGCAGATGGCGCACGCCCTTGGGCATGCCGGTTGAGCCCGACGAGTACAGCCAGAACGCCGGCTCGTCCGGATGCGTCGCGGCCGTCGCGAATCGATCGCTTTCGCGCGCGAGTTCTTCAGCGAGCTGCTTGTGGCCGTTCATCTTGGCGCCGGACACCACGACATGCTCGAGATCCGGCATCCGGCCGACCACATCCTTGATGACGGGATAGAGCGCTTCGGACACGAACAGCACGCGCGCGCGGCAGTCCGCGAGGGTGTAGGCGTATTGATCCGCGGTCAGCAGCGTGTTGAGCGGCACCGGCAAAATGCCGGCGCGGATCGCGCCCAGAAACACGATCGGGAAATCGATCGTATCCAGCATGATCATCGCCACGCGCTCTTCGCGGCGGACGCCGAGACGACGCAGCATGTTGGCGGCGCGGCAGGTCTGCTGTTGGAGCTCGCCATAGGTGAGCCGCGAGACGGTGTCGTCGAACACGACCTTGTCGCCGCGGCCCTCCTCGACGTTACGGTCGAGCAGCCAGGTCACCGCGTTGTAGGATCCCTCGCTCACGGTCGTCTCCCCCGAATTTAGAATTATAATTCATAGAAAGACACTGCATTGGCTTGCTGTCAATGCTATCACGCATTATGTTTCATTAAAATGCGCCGCAGGACATCCTTTAAAGAAGGCACCCGCTAAAGAAGGCCCATGACCGACAGTCCCGACGCCGAATCCCGCTTCCTCGAACAACTCGGCCAGCGCGTGCGCACGATGCGCGCACTGCGCGGCATGTCGCGAAAAGTGCTCGCGAAGGTTTCGGGCATATCGGAGCGCTATATTGCTCAGCTCGAAAGCGGCAAGGGCAATGTCTCCATCGTGCTGCTGCGCCGGGTGTCGGATGCGATGGGCGCACATCTGGAAGACCTGCTGCCCTCGGCCGATCCGACACCGGACTGGCAGATGTTTCGCGACCTGCTGCGCAAGGCGACGCCTGCCCAGATCGCCCAGGCCAAGGATCTGCTCGCTGGCGGCAGCGCATCGACGCCGCGCCGCGCGCCGTTCTGCGGCATCGCGCTGATCGGCCTGCGCGGCGCCGGCAAATCGACGCTCGGCAAGATCTTGGCGAAGAAGGTCGGCTGGAGCTTCGTCGAACTCAACAAGGAGGTCGAGCAGCAAAACGGTCTCTCGGTCGCCGAGATCATCGCGCTCTACGGTCAGGAAGGCTTTCGCCGCATGGAGCAGGCCGCGCTCCAGCAGCTTCTCGCACGCAACGAGCTGATGGTGCTGGCGACCGGCGGCGGCATCGTCTCGGAGCCCTTGACGTTCGACCAGATTCTCTCGTCGTTCTACACGATCTGGCTGAAAGCCGAGCCGGAAGAGCACATGGCCCGCGTGCGCCGCCAGGGCGATCTGCGGCCGATGGCGGACGACCGTTCCGCGATGGCGGAACTGCGCAACATCCTGCTCAGCCGCGAGCCGCTATATGCGCGCGCGACGGCGGTGGTGGATACGGCAGGGCTGTCGGTGGACGCCGCCGCCGCACGGCTGATCGACGCGGTGCGCCCGGTGCTGCAAAACGAAGCCCGCAGCTTCGGGCTGCGCAGCGTGGCGCTGTAGCTATGACCGACAGCGATGTCACGACGTCGATGTTCGAGCGGATCGGCGGCAGCGCCGCCATCGACCTTCTGGTCGATCGTTTCTACGACCGCATGGACACGCTGCCGCAAGCGAACATCATCCGCGCGATGCATGCGGACGACCTCGGCCTGATCCGGGACGTGCTCAAGCGCTATCTCACCGAATGGACCGGCGGCCCAAAACTGTACTCAGTCGAGAAGGGCCATCCGCGACTGCGTCAGCGCCACATCGGCTTTGCCATCGGCGACGCCGAGCGCAACGCCTGGCTGCTCTGCATGCGCTGGGCGCTGGAGGAGACGGTTGTGGACGCCGCGGCGCGGCAGGACCTCGATCGCGCCCTGTCGGGCCTCGCCGACTGGATGCGCAACCGCTAGCCGCGCAGTAGCCCGGATGCAGCGAAGCGCAATCCGGGAAGATCTCGCCCGCGGTGATATCCCCGGATTTCGCTTCGCTCCATCCAGGCTACAACAGCTGCGTACCGACGGACTCCGCGCCTTCACACAGTAACGGCAAAAACCGCACGACCAACTCTTTGGCCGGCACGCGATCGACGTGGGCGCCCATGTTGATGGCGGCGACGATGACATTGTCATAGCGGCGCACGGGGACGGAGATCGAGCGAAAATGCGGCTCGGCTTCGCGGTCGACCAGCGCATAGCCTTGCACGCGGTCGGCGACAATGCGCGCGAGCAATGCCTTCGGCTCGGTCACCGTCTGCGGCGTCAGCGCCTCGCGCTTCATTCTCTTCAGGCGTTCGAGAAGTTCGATATCATCGAGTTGCCCGAGCATGGCGCGGCCGACCGAGGTGCAGAAGGCCGGCAACCGATAGCCGATCTCGAGTCCGCTCGAAAACACCCGCGCCGGGCCACCACGGGCGATGAACACGACGTCATCGCCATCGAGCACTGCGAGCGAGGAGATTTCGTTCGCCGCGGTCGCGACACGATCCAGCACCGGTTGCAGCACCGTGACAAGCTGGTTGGACCGCAGATACGACGCCGCGAGCGTCAGCACATGGGGCGTCAGCGAGAACAGTTTTCCATCGCCGCTGACAAAACCGCCGTACTGGAGCGTCAACAGCATGCGCCGCGCGGTTGCGCGCGGAAGACCGGCGGCGCGGGCCAGATCGCTGAGCGTCATCGGGCCCGCATTGGTGCCGAAGCACTGCAGCAGGCGTAGCCCGCGATCGAGACTCTCGACGAAATCCGTCGCGCGTTCGTCGCTCTCGCTCCGCTTCAGTTTGGGCATGTCGGGACGTTCCTGCAAAATAGTGCTTGCTGCCGGACCAAGGCATGTCATAATTCGCCCATTCGTTCAATAGGCGAACAAACGTCACTCCACGAGGATGCACTCGCCATGATGAGCCAGGAGCAGAACGACCTGATCACCCGCACTGGGGCGAAGGAGCCCTGCGGCAGACTGATGCGAAGCTATTGGCAGCCGGCGGCGCTGCTCGATGAGCTGGAGGGCGCGCGGCCGATCCGCCCCGTCAAGCTGCTCGGCGAGAATTTGGTCCTGTTCCGCGACGAGGGCGGACGCTACGGCCTGATCGACCGCCACTGCGCGCACCGCGGCGCCGACCTCGCCTTCGGACGGCTCGAGCATGGCGGCCTGCGCTGCGCCTTCCACGGCTGGCTGTTCGACGCGACCGGCCAATGCATCGAGACCCCGGCCGAGCCGAACGACTCGAAGCTCTGCCAGAACGTCCGGCAGCGCTCATATCCGGTGGTGGAGAAGAGCGGCATCCTGTGGGCTTATCTCGGCGAGGGCGATCCGCCGGCCTTTCCAGAACTCGACTGCTTCATCGCACCCGGCACGCACACCTTCGCCTTCAAGGGCCACATGGCCTGCAACTGGCTGCAGGCGCTCGAGGTCGGCATCGATCCCGCGCATGCGTCCTATCTGCATCGTTTCTTCGAGGACGAGGACACCTCCACCGCCTACGGCAGGCAGTTCCGCGGCGCGTCCGCAGGTAGCGACCTGCCGATGACGAAGATCCTGCGTGAATTCGACCGCCCGATCATCAATGTCGAGCACACCGAATACGGACTGCGGCTGATTGCGCTGCGCGAGATCGACGAGGAGCGTACCCATGTACGCGTCACCAACCAGCTCTTCCCGCACGGCTTCGTCATTCCCATGAGCACGGAGATGACGATCACGCAGTGGCACGTCCCGATCGATGACGGGAACTGTTACTGGTACGCGATCTTCACCAGCTACGCGAACCCGGTCGACAAGCAGAAAATGCGCGAGCAGCGGCTCGAGCTCTACGAGCTGCCCGACTACAAATCGCGCAAGAACAGCGGCAACGATTACGGTTTCGATCCGCACGAGCAGCAGACCGCGACCTACACCGGCATGGGCAGCGACATCAACGTGCACGACCAGTGGGCGGTGGAGTCGATGGGCGCGATCCAGGACCGTACGAAAGAGCATCTCGGCACGAGCGACAAGGCCATCGTGCAATATCGCCGCCTGCTGCGGCAGGAAATCGAGAAGGTCGCGGGCGGCGAGAAGCCGATGCTGTTTCTCGACGCGGCCAACGCGTGCAGCATCCAGGGTCCGGCCACCATGGACGGCATCGGGCCGACGCGGGGCTGGGAAACCTACTGGATGGAAGTCGACGTCAAGCGCCGCCGCGGCGCCCCTGGACCGCACCGGTGCCGAAGGAGATCGCGGAGAATGTGCATCGGCTGACGGCGGCGGAGTGACGATCGTGCTCGGCTCCCGTAGGGTGGGCAAAGGCGCAAAGCGCCGTGCCCACCATGCTTCCACGAAGGCGATAGACGTGGTGGGCACGCTTCGCTTTGCCCACCCTACGGCAGTTGGGGAGTGAAAAAGTGACTTTCGTCGCGCGACATGCGCTGTGGTCGGACGAGCAGAGGGACGCGGCAACTCGGATGCGTCGGATCGTCGAGGAGAAGAATCTCGAGGTCATCCGCCTCGCCTTCCCCGACCAGCACGGCATCTTGCGTGGCAAGACCATCATCGCCGCCGAGGCGCTCGCTTCGCTCGAGAGCGGCTGCTCCATCACCACGACGATGCTTGCGAAGGACACCTCGCACCGCACGGTATTTCCGGTGTTCACCGCCGGCGGCGGGTTCGGCATGAAGGAGATGGAGGGCGCGGCCGATGTGCTGATGGTCGCCGACCCCACAACTTTTCGCGTGCTGCCTTGGGCGCCGGCGACCGGCTGGGTGCTATGCGATCTCTACTTCGCGAACGGCCGTCCCGTGCCGTTCGCGACGCGTGGGATTTATCGCAAGACGCTCGATGAGCTCGCGAGCCGCGGCTACGATTTCGTCGCAGGTCTCGAGGTCGAATTCCACATCTTCAAGCTCGACGATCCGCATATGCGGCCCGAGGACGCCGGCCAGCCCGGGACGCCCCCGTCGGTGAGCCTGCTCAGCCACGGCTATCAATATCTCACCGAGCAGCGCTTCGATCAGATGGAGCCGGCGTTGGAAATCCTGCGCCGCGACATCGTCGCGCTGGGGCTGCCCTTGCGCTCGGTCGAGGTCGAGTTCGGACCGAGCCAGTGCGAATTCACCTTCGCGCCGAAAAAGGGGCTGGAGCCCGCCGACAACATGGTGTTGTTCCGCAGTGCCGTGAAGCAGATCGCGCGCCGCCACGGCTATCACGCCACCTTCATGTGCCGTCCGAAACTGCCGAACACGTTGGCGAGCGGCTGGCACCTGCATCAATCGATCGTCTCGCGCACGAGCGGCGAGAACCAATTCATGGCGAAAGAGGGTGGCGAGCCGCTCAGCGCCTTCGGCCATGGCTATCTCGCCGGCCTGCTCGACCACGCCCGCGCCTCGACCGTGTTCACCACGCCGACCATCAACGGCTACAAGCGCTATCGCTCCTATTCGCTGGCGCCGGACCGCGCGATCTGGGGCCGCGACAATCGCGGCGTGATGATCCGCGTGCTCGGTGGCGCCGGCGACGCCGCCACGCGCCTCGAGAACCGCGTCGGCGAGCCGGCCGCCAATCCCTATCTCTACATGGCTTCGCAGATTCTAGCCGGCCTTGACGGCGTCGACCGCAAGCTCGACCCCGGCCTCTCCGCCGATACGCCTTACGAGACTAAGGCACCGCTGCTGCCGAAGAGCCTGCGCGACGCGGTCAGCGCGCTGAAGGACGATCCGTTCTTCCGCGAAAAACTCGGCGCGGAGTTCGTGGACTATTACACCCATATCAAGAATGCGGAGATCGACCGCTTCCTGGCCGAGGTGACGGATTGGGAACATCGGGAGTATTTCGAGATGTTTTGAGCCGGGTGCGCCTCACCTCCTCGTGAGGCGACTTCGTCCGCTCTGTTCCGACGACATTTGACCGCTCCCGACGAAGCCATTTTCCCTGCTCCGCGAAAACCGGCGGAAAGACAGCGGATGTAGGGTGACCACCGTGATCAACAATGGAGTTCGGTCATGTTCGGTCAATTATTCAGCCTGATCTATCGCCTGTCCTGCCGCGCCACCCTCATTGACATCGGCACGCACCGTTTGGCGCGCTAACGGGCGGCTTAGGTAAGACGAGCTGACCAGATAACGGGGATTTTCCATGCGCAAGCTGATCCTGATCGCAACTGTGTCGCTGTTCGCAACGCAGGCGCATGCCGGCGGCCCGCGAAGCCTCAGCCTCGCGGCGACCAACGCAAGCCAGCAGGCGGCCGAACAACCGGCCTCACCGCCGGCGGCCGCACCGCAGGCAACACAGGTCCCGGCGACGACGCCAGCGGCAAATGTCCAGACGGCGACCACCACACCCGCTTCAGCTCCGCCGGCAACAACAGCTCCGGCCGCGGCGCCTGCTCAGGCGACCGCTGCGCCAATTGCCAGGACGACCGAAACAGCCAAGCCGAAACGCCGGCAGCCGTCCACCGAGGCGCGCGTGATCCGCGAACTGCACCGGCATGGGATTTATTGGTGAGAGCCCGGATGTCGTCCTGGCGAAGGCCAGGACCCATTACCCCAGGAAGGGGTTTGGCGAGGACCGTTCGGGACTGATACCGTCCACAATGGACAGACCTTGCGGTATGGGTCCTGGCCTTCGCCAGGACGACACCGAGTGAGCGGCACCAGCGTGGCGCCCCTCACCGTCTCAAATCCCCAGATACTTATGCTGCAGATCCGGCTCGGCCATCAGCTGGTCCGACGTGCCGCTCCACACTGTCTTGCCGCGCTCGATGATGGTGTGGCGATCGCAGATGCGGGCGAGATGGTCGACATTCTTGTCGACGACCAGGATCGACTGACCCCGGCTTTTGAGCATCGACAGGCAGTTCCAGATCTCTTCGCGGATCAGCGGCGCCAGGCCCTCGGTCGCTTCATCCAAGATCAGGAGTTTTGGGTTGGTCATCAGCGCGCGGCCGATCGCGAGCATCTGCTGCTCGCCGCCCGAGAGCTGGTTGCCCATGTTGGAGGCCCGCTCGGCAAGGCGCGGAAACAGCACGTAGATCGCGGCCAAGGTCCAGGGATTGGCACTGCCAAAGCGGTCGGCGGCGGCGGCGACGAGATTTTCGCGCACGGTGAGGTTGGGGAAAATCTGACGCCCTTCCGGCACGAGGCCGACGCCGAGCTGCGCGATCCTGTAGGACGGAAACTGCCGCACGTCGGTGCCCGCGAAGCGAATGCTACCCGCGCGCGCCGGCGTCAGGCCCATGATGGAGCGGATGGTGGTGGTCTTGCCCATGCCGTTGCGGCCCATCAGCGAGACCATCTCGCCGGCTTTGATCGAGAGCGACAGGCCGAACAGCACCTGGGACAGGCCGTAGCAGGTCTCGATGCCGTCGACCTCGAGCAGCGCGTCAGCCATGGTGTGTCACCGCGTGCTGGTCGCCGAGATAGGCGCGCTTGACGTCCTCGTTGGCGCGGATCGCAGCGGGATCGCCCGACGCAATGACGCGGCCATAGACCAGCACCGAGATGCGGTCGGCGAGCGCGAACACCGCGGGCATGTCGTGCTCGACCAGCACGATCGAGACCTCCTTGCGCAACTCCTGGAGCAGCTTCACCATGCGCTGCGACTCGGTGACGCCGAGACCGGCCATCGGCTCGTCGAGCAGCAGCAGCTTCGGCTTGCTCGCCAGCGCCACCGCAAGCTCCAGCTCGCGGCGCTCACCATGGCTCAGTCTCGCCACGACGATGTCGGCGCGATGCAGCAGCCCGACGCGGTCGAGCGCTTCATGCGCGGCGTCGCGCAGGCCCTTCTCCTTGCGCGCATTGGCGAAGAAGCGGAACGAGTGGCCTGCATGCGCCTGGGCCGCGAGCGCGACATTGTCGGCGGCGGTGAAGTCGGGCAGCAGCGACGTGATCTGGAACGAACGCGCCAATCCCAGCGCGCAGCGGCGGTAGGCCGGCAAATAGGTGATGTCGCGACCGCCGAGAGAGACGCTGCCGGAATGCGGCTCGAGATGTCCGGTGAGCTGGCTGATCAGCGTGGTCTTGCCGGCGCCGTTCGGGCCGATGATGGCGTGCAGCTCTCCGGCCGCCACATCGAGCGAGACGTTGTCCGTCGCAAGGATGCCGCCGAAGCGGCGCACCAGCTTTTCGACGCGGAGCAGGGTTCAGCCACGGTTGAGCCTCCCGAGCAGGCCCATGATGCCGCCGCGACCGAACAGCACGATCAGCAACAACAGCGGGCCCATAATCAGCGCCCAATATTCGGTGATCTGCGACAGGAACTCTTCCAGCAGCAGATAGACCACGGCGCCCATGACCGGGCCGAACAGCGTCCCCATGCCGCCGAGGATCACCATCACCATGAGGTCGCCCGAGCGGGTCCAGTACATCACGGCCGGGCTGATGAAATCGGTGTTGTTGGCGAGCAGCGCGCCGGCAAGGCCGCACATGGTGCCTGCGATGACGAAGCAGACCAGCTGGTAGCGCTTGGCCGGAAAGCCGATCGCCTGCATGCGTTGCTCGTTTGAGCGCAGCCCCTGCACGACAAGACCGAAGCGCGAATTGACGATGCGCCAGATCAGGAAGATGACACCGAACAGGCAAGCGAGGCAGAGATAGTAGAACTGGGTGCGGTTCGACAGGTTGACCAGCCCGGAGAAATCGCTGCGCTTGTAGATGGTGAGGCCGTCATCGCCGCCGTACCGCGCCAGCCCGGAGGCGACGTAATAGGCCATCTGCGCGAAGGCGAGCGTGATCATGATGAAATAGACGCCGCGGGTGCGCAAACTCAGCGCGCCGATCACCAGCGCATAAAGCGCGGACGCCGCGAGCGCGACCGGGAACTGGATGAAGCCGCTTCCGACGCCTTCCTGCGCCAGCATGCCGACGGCGTAACCGCCGATGCCGAGATAGGCGGCATGGCCGAAGCTCATCATGCCGCCAAAACCCATAATGAGGTTGAGGCTCGCCGCCGCCAGCGCGAGGATGACGATGCGGGTGAACAGCGTCAGGATGAAGATGTTGCCCGATACTTGCGAATACAGCGGCAGCAGCACTAGCCCGGCCAGCATCAGGGCCGTAACGGCCTTTCTCACGGTGAAAGCCTTCATCGACGGTTGGCCGGAAACAGCCCCTCCGGGCGCACCACCAGCACGATCGCCATCAACAGATAGATCAGCATCGACGACAGCGCGGGCGCGGCGGTGGAAGCCGCGGCGCCGCTCAGCACCTGCCGCAGCAAATTGGGCAGGAAGGCGCGGCCGAGCGTGTCGATCATGCCGACGAAAATCGCGGCCAGGAACGCGCCGCGGATCGAACCGATACCGCCGATCACGATGATGACGAAGGCGAGGATCAGGATGTTCTCGCCCATGCCGATCTGCACGGTGAGGATCGGCGCCTGCATCAACCCTGCAAGGCCGGCGAGCGCGGCCCCCAAGCCGAACACCAGCGTGTACAGCAGCTTGATGTTGATGCCGAGCGCGCCGATCATCTCGCGGTTGGAGGCGCCGGCCCGGATCAGCATGCCGACGCGGGTGCGCATCACGCCGAGATAGAGCAGCAGCGCCACCAGCAGCGCCACCACGATAATGGCGAGGCGATAAGCGGGATAGTGAATGCCGGGCAGGATCGGCACCGGCACGGTGAGCCAGACCGGCAGCGGCAGCGCGAGACCAGCCGGGCCCCAGATCAGCCGCACCGCTTCGTTGAAGAACAGGATCAGGCCGAAGGTCGCGAGCACGTGATCGAGATGGTCTCGCCCGTAGAGATGCCGCAGCGCCGTCATTTCGAGCACGATGCCGAGCACCAGCGTCGCACCGAGCGCCAGCAGCGCGCCGAGCAGGAAGCTGCCGGTCCAGGCCGCAAAGGTCGCGGCGAAATAAGCGCCCATCATGTAGAGCGAGCCATGCGCGAGGTTGACGAGATCCATGATCCCGAACACCAGCGTCAGGCCGGCGGCGAGCAGGAACAGCAGCAGACCGAACTGCAATCCGTTCAAGAACTGTTCGACGACGAGCAGCATCAAAACTCTTTCAGGCGCACGCGGACGCCCGCCGATGTTCGGACACAGTCGCCATCAGTGAAAGAGCTCCCCCGCCTCTTCAAGGCCAAAAATGGGTAATGGCAGTATCGTTCCGAGGCAAGAGCGATTCGACTCCAGACATGCACTTTGTTGCATGCCGCTGCATGTGATCGCGTGTGCGCCGCAAGAATGTTGCCGCCCGGGTGGGTCAGCCTGTCACACCCGTAGGCGAGCGGAAGCGACGCCGTCCTTCGGACGGCTATGCCGGCCATGACGCTGTGGAAGCTTCATCGCCCCGAACTCTCACGCATATGCGATAGCCCTCCCCGTCGCCGGGAGAGGGTGCGAACCAGTTCAGAATAATGGATGCCTCTAGTGCGACGTCAGCTGGTGGGGAAACTCATCCGGCTCGGCGAACTCGGTGTTTGCGGTCGAGGCCTCCAGCGCCGCCATCCGGAACAGATAGGCAAGGGTTGCCAATCCGCTGTCTTCCGCCATCTGCGCCAGCTCGAGCGCCATGTCCGACATATACCCGAGATTTTCGTCCTTGATCTGCGCCATGATCTGGCTGTCCCGCATCATGTTCGACATCTCAGGCGCTCTTTCGTTGCGCGGTGGCAAGACCGCAGAGGTTGGCACGGGCGACGGCGTCCAGATGCGGGCCGTCCTGACGCACGACCGACACCATGCCGACGCGATCGTGCAGCGCGTCGACTGTCTCGCTGCGGATGTCGATGGTCGCCGCCATGGTCCATGCGCCCTCCACCAGAGCCGGCAGGCCAAGCGGCGTCACGACGAAGCCGGCCTCGTGGAAGCGCGGCAACCACCAGGTCTCCATGATCGCACTGACCTGCGCGATTCCCTGGCCGAGGCAGAACTCCTGCACGGCCGCCATGAGCTGCAGGTTGAGCGCGCCATCGCGGCGATCACGGACCACGAAATAGCGCGACCATTCCCACACCAGCGGATCCGCGGGGCAGCCGCGCACGGCCGCCAGATGCGGGAACACCTCGCTCATCATCGAGGGCTTGGTCGTCGGATAGAGCCGGTGGCCGCCAACGACGCGGCGGCCCTCCAGCGCAAGCAGATAAACGGTGTCCTCGTTGTCGTAGGAGTCGATCTCGCGGCCGTCCGGCTTGCGCAACGTCTCCCAGTGGCGCTCCTCGACGAAGATGTCGTGACGCAACCGGAAATGCTGATCGAGCACGTCCTCGTAAAGGTGACGGTTGACCGCGGAAATTGCATGAATCATGAAAACCCCCATTCGTCCCGCAATGGGGGAGCCTCTGCGAAAACAGACAGGCTCGGTATTGGGAAATTTCCCAGTACGTCGCTTAGGGATTGATGATCTTGTGGCGTATCGCCAGCGCGACCGCATGCGTACGGTTGACGGCGCCCAACTTGCGCGCGGCAGTTGCGAGATGCTCCTCTGCCGTGCGCTGCGTGATGTGGAGGATCTCGCCGATCTCCCAGGCCGACTTGCCTTGCGAGGCCCAGACGATCACCTCGCGCTCGCGAGGGGTCAGGCGCGCCATCTGCTGCGGTGCCCGATCGAGCAGACGGCGAATGTGATCGAAGCCATACATCGCCATCAGGTGCAGGGCCGGCTTGCTGCGGGCGTTGAGATCCAGATGGATGCCGCCGAGCGAGACGGCCGCCTCATATCCGGTAAGCCCGTGAATCGGGACGATGAAGCCGCGCGACATGCGGAAATCGGAGGCGCGGTTCATCACCTCTGCCGCTCCCGGATCGAGCTCGGAATCATAGGGTGCTTCCGACCACTCAAACGGGTTGACCGATTGCCGGCACATCCGCACCACCGGGTCGACGCGGTCGTAATTCTTGTCGGTGTAGAGGCTGAACCATCCCGCCGGCCAACGCTTGGCGAGCACCATCTGCTCGAACCGCTGATCGGGATTCGGCAATCCCGTCACGATGATGGTTT
Source organism: Bradyrhizobium sp. LLZ17 (assembly GCF_041200145.1). Taxonomy (NCBI): domain Bacteria; kingdom Pseudomonadati; phylum Pseudomonadota; class Alphaproteobacteria; order Hyphomicrobiales; family Nitrobacteraceae; genus Bradyrhizobium; species Bradyrhizobium zaerense. The sequence continues at coordinate 5,325,150 of NZ_CP165734.1, read as the reverse complement.
CGAAGCCGAAGCGCCCGAAGGCCCCTTCGAGCGCATTCATTGCGTCCGGAACCATACGATAGGCCTGCAGCCCTTCGATGAAGTCCAGCGCTTCCCGGCCATAATCCACGGCGGACATCGGTGCGTTTCCTGACCCTCGCCGCTCCGTATAGCACGTCTTTGGGGGCTGCCTCAATTCGCGCGTCCGTAGTTTGCCGGCGTGTCGCCTGCGCCAGGGATTTAACTACTTGTGGAGGAAGTGACGTCAAGTTACACCTACGCGCCTGAAGCGGGAAAGCCACGATGGAAGACGAGAACATCGCCCTCAACAGCGTGCTCGGTCTGGAATTGAACCGCGTGTTTTTTGCCGTCCGCGATACGGCAAACAAGCAGAAGATCATCGAGTTCGCGCGCGAAGTGCTGCAAGGCGAGCGCGACGAGCGGCCGGGCAGCGCGTCGCCGGAAGGACCGGCGAGCTGAAGCTACTCACAGAAGCGAACGGTGCGAATGCATCACGCCGCTGCGACTTCCTTTGCATTCGAATTCCTGATCAAGCTAACAACAATCCAACCGCGAAGCCGATTTCCATTCTCCGCTTCCGGGACACGGATGAATCCCGTCCGCTCCGTCCACCTCGACGCACACTTACCGCTGGATGACATCGCTTCTCTCGTGACATGATCGCGACCACGATCGTCTTTCGGGAAGTCCAGGACATGATGACGCTACGCCAGGTTGAAGTGATCCGGGCCGTGATGGTGACGGGCACCATTGGCGGCGCGGCGAAGCTCCTGAACGTGTCGGCGCCCGGCATCAGCCGTCTGGTCAAATACACCGAACGCTCGCTCCGCATCCGCTTCTTCCAGCGCCAGAACGGACGTTACTTCCCGACGCCGGAAGCCGAGAACATTTTCGAGCAGATCAACGGCGTCTACAAGAAGGTCGACGACCTCTCCGAGATCATCTCCAAGATCGGCCGCGGCGGCCTCTCGGAGCTGCGCATCGGCTCGGTGCCGAGCATTTCGCAGGTGATGGTGCCGCGCGCGATCGAACGGGTGCGGCGCCGCTATCCCGATCTCGGCATCGACATCAACATCCTCAAGCTCGAGGAGGCCATCGACTATCTCATGCTCGGCCGCGGCGAGTGCGTGGCGATGAGCTACCGGCTCGAACATTCCGGGCTCGACTTCATGCCGCTCGCCTCGGGCGAGCTCTACTGCATCGTGCCGCCCGGCCACGAGCTTGCCGGCCGCAAGCAGGTCTCGGCCGCCGAGATCACCCGCTATCCCCTGATCGGCATCGATCCCACCGATCCCTACGGACGGATCATGGCGGAGATGTTCGCGCGCCACCGGCTCGCCTACAACATCACCATCCGCGCCCGCTTCGGCACCACGGTGTGCGCGCTGGTGAAGGCGGGGCTCGGCATCGCCATCATCGACCAGTTCACGGTGGCCCATGGCGGCTACCCCGGGATCGAGCTACTGAAGATCACCGAGCCGACGCGGTTCGACACCTATATTGCGGTGAAGCGCGGCGCGCCGCTGTCGCTCCATGTCGAGTATTTCATCGAATCCCTGCGCGCCGAAATGCGCGCGGTCGAACCGTCCCGTAGCAACGGCAAGAGCGCTTCAACACGCGGACGCAAGAAATAACATCAGGTTAGGTTTGCCAGACAAATGGGTAATTTGTGTTAGGCGGGGGAAAGTCTATCGTTCCCCTTGGAATTGCACGAATTTGGCGGCTAATGGCCGGAAATCAACGCTCATCATCAAGCGATAGTGGATCAATGTCAAAGCGCGGACCTGCCGCATCCAAGAAACTCCTGACCGGCCTGATCGGCGCCCCGATCGCCCATTCCGCCTCTCCCGCCATGCACGAGCGCGCCGCCGAGGCGCTCGGGCTGCGCGGCCACTACCAGCTCATCGAGGTTGCCGGAGCTGACGCCGCCGGGCTCCGCATGATGCTCGAGGGCGTGCGGCGGCTCGGCTTTGCGGGCGTCAACGTCACCTTTCCTTACAAGGAGGCGGTGGTCCCGCTGCTCGACGAGTTGGCCACGACCGCGGCCACCATGGCCGCAGTCAACACCGTCGTCGTCAAGAACGGCCGGCTGATCGGCCACAATACCGATACCACCGGCTTTGCGCGCGCCGTCAAGCCGCTGCTGGCTCCTTCCGGAAATGCGGTGGCCGTGATTGGTACCGGCGGCGTCGGCAAGGCGATCGCCTTTGCACTGGCGAGCCTGAATGTGTCTGACCTCCGCATCTTCGACAGCGAGCCGGCGCGGGCCGAGAAACTCGCCGCGCTGCTGACCCGGCATGGCGGCGCGAGGGTGGCCGGAAGCGTCGAGGACGCGCTCGACGGGGCAACCGGCCTCGTCAACGGCACGCCGGTCGGCATGCTGCCGAACCGGGACATCCCGGTCCCGCCGGCGCTTCTGCGCGAAAACCTGTGGGTTGCCGATGCCGTCTATTCGCCGCTGATCACGCCGCTGCTCGCCGCAGCGCAAGGGATGGGCGCGCGGATCATGACCGGGCGCGAGCTTGCGATCTACCAGGCCGCCGATGCCTTCGAGCTGTTCACCGGGCTTGCACCTTCCACGGAGGTCATGGGAGAGGCTTTTGACGGCGTCATGGCGCAGCGAAGCTCGACTTACAACGCAGCGTAACCTAAGCGGCCGGACACAAGGCCGTCGACAAAACTGAAGAAACCAAGGAGGAATGAGATGAAATCCACACTACTGGCAGGCGCCCTGCTTGCCTTCGCCGCCGCAACCAGCGCCCACGCCCAGGCCATCAAGCTCGCCGACGTCGCCGAGCTCTCGGGCGGCGGCGCCACCGTCGGCACCAACTGGAAGAACGGCATCGACCTCGCGATCGAGGAGATCAACGCCAAGGGCGGCGTGCTCGGCCGCAAGCTCGAGGTCACCCACGCCGACTCGCAATCCAACCCGGGCGTCGCTCGCGCCCAGGTGCAGAAGGCGCTCGATGCCGAGCCCTACGTGCTGCTCGGACCCGGCTATTCCGGCTCGGTGAAAGTGACCGCGCCGCTCGCGGCCGAAGCCGGCATCACGCAGATCATGGGCGGCGAAGCCGCCGAGCTGACGCAGGCCGGAAACAAATTCCTGTTCCGCACCTCGTTCGGCCAGCAATCCTCGATGCCGAAAGTCGCAAAGTACATCCACGACGACATGAAGGCGAAGACGGTCGCGGTGGTCTGGGTCAACAATGATTTCGGCCGCGGCGGACGCGACGTCGTGATCAAGGAGCTCGACAGGCTCGGCTCCAAGGTGGTCGCCGATCTCTCGACCGAGGCAGGCCAGGCCGATTTCGCTGCCGACGTCGGCAAGATCAAGGCCGCCAATCCCGATGCCGTGTTCGTCTATCTCAACGAGGAAGAGAGCGCGCGCATCCTCAAGGAGCTGAAACGCCAGGGCGTCACCGCGCCGCTGATGGGCGAGACCACGCTGATCGGCCAGAAGGTGATCGAGCTTGCGGGCGACGCCGCCAACGGGGCGCGCGGCCATGTCGGCCTCACCACCGACGCGCCGGTCGACCTCATCAAGGCGTTCCGCGACAGGTTTGCGAAGAAGTACAATTACGTGCCCGACCACAACGGGCTGAAGGGCTACCTCGCCGTCTACATGGTCAAGGCCACCACCGAGAAGATGGGCAAGGTCGATTCCAAAGCCTTTGCCGACACGCTGCACGGCCTGACCATCAAGGCCGCGGACGAGCCGGGCATTCTGATGGACGTCACCTTCGACCAGAATGGCGACATCGATCGCCAGAGCTTTCTGGTCGAGGTGGTCGAAGGCAAGCAAGTGGTGAAGCAGGTGCTACCGAAGCTGAAGTGAGGCTCTCTTCCTCCCTCTCCCCGCCCTTCGCGGGGAGAGGGAGCGATAGATCTGAATTCGTGTCGATCCAGTTCACTCGGGCGCTGACGATCAAAGAGAACCCATGTCCAATCTGTTCGATCTTCTGGTCGCGGGACTTGCCACTGGCGCGATCTATGCGCTGGTCGCGGTCGGCTTCACACTGTTGTGGCAGACCTCACAGACCATCAATTTCGCACAAGGCGAGTTCGTGATGCTGCCGGCGTTCCTGATGCTGGCAGCGATGCATGCCGGCGCGCCGTTCTGGCTCGCGATCATCCTCGGCATCCTGCTCTCGATGATCCTGCTCGGCCTCGCCTTCAAGATGCTGCTGGTCGATCCGATGATGCGCCACGGCGTGCTGCCGCTCGCGATCGCGACCATGGCGCTGGCGATCGGCATCAAGGAGGCCGTGAAGCAGTTCTTCAGCGCGGAGGCCTCGCCGTTCCCCTCGATCGTGCCGACCGGCGACATCTCGGTCCTCGGCCATGTTGTCTCGCTGCAAAGCATCAGCGTGCTTGCCCTCGCCATCCTCGCCGTGCTCGGCCTGACCATGCTGCTGAATCGCACCTCGCTCGGCCACCAGATGCAGGCGGCGGCGCAAAACCCGACGGTGGCGCGCATCATCGGCGTGCCGGTCGAGCGCATGATTCTGCTGACCTTCCTGATCAACGCTGTCCTGGTGGCGCTGGCTTCGCTGCTGATCACGCCGATTTACCTGGCAAAATTCGCTTCGGGCGAGGTGCTGGGCCAGGCCGCTTTCATCGCGGCGATCGTCGGCGGCTTCAACCAGGTGCGCGGCGCGATCGTCGGCGGCCTGCTGATCGGCGTGCTCGACAATCTCGCGGCGTCCTATGTCTCGACGCAGTATCGCGCGGCGGTGCCGTTGATCTTCCTGATCCTCGTCATCCTGTTCCGGCCGCAAGGCTTGCTCGGCCGCGCCGAGGAGCGCACGGTATGACCGGCTTTGCCAAGCCTCTCAAGGTCGCGCTCGGGCTCGCCGTTATCGCCGGCCTGATCATCGTGCCCATGAACTTCAACCGCTACGGCCTGTTCATCCTGAGCCAGTGGGCGGTGATGACGATCGCCGCGATGGGGCTCAACCTCACGCTCGGCTATGCCGGTCAGGTTTCGCTGGCGCAAGGCGCCTTCGTCGGCATCGGTGCCTATGCGGCGGCAATCATGACCACGCATGGCTGGCCGCTGCCGGCCGCGATTGTGGTCGCCATTGCCTTGAGCTTCGCAGTCGGCTGGGTCCTCGGCTACCCCGCGCTACGCGTGCAACACCATTACCTTGCCTTCGTCACGCTGGCCTTCTCGACGCTCGCCTTCCTGGTGTTCCGCAACGAGAGCTGGCTGACCGGCGGTATCTACGGCATCTCCAATATTCCGCGGCCGCACATCTTCGGGATCGCGACCAACAAGCCGCTGCCCTTCTACTATCTCTGCCTCGGCTCGCTCGCGATCGTGTCGCTGGCGGTGTGGTGGTTGATCCGCTCGCCGTGGGGCCGCGCCTTCCTGGCGCTGCGCGAAAATCCGCTGCGCGCGCAATCGCTCGGAATCGACACAAGGCGCTACACGCTGATGGCGTTCGCGATCGGCTCGGCGCTGGGCGGTATCGCCGGCGCACTCTACGCGCCGCTGACGCAATATATCGATCCGGTGCCGTTCAACCTGTCGCTCTCGCTCGACCTCCTGATGATGGTGATCGTCGGCGGCGCCGGCTTTTACTTCGGCCCGTTCCTCGGCGCGATGATCGCAGTGCTGCTGCCGGAATGGCTGCGCTTCACGGAGGGCTATTATTTGATGCTCTACGCGGTCGCGGTGATGCTGCTCCTGATCTGGTCGCCGACCGGCATCCTGGGAATCCTCGACCGCTATCTCGCCGAGCGCCGCACCAAGGCCGCATCCGCGTTGCGCGCCGTCGCAAAGTCCCGAATGGAGACGGTGCAATGACCGCGGTGCTCGAAGTCACCGACATCAAGAAGAGCTTTGGCGGCATCACCGCGGTCGACGGCGTCTCCTTCGACGTCCGCGAAGGCGAGATCCTCGGCCTGATCGGACCGAACGGCTGCGGCAAGTCCACCTTGTTCAACTGCATTCTCGGCCAGCTCACGCCGAGCGGCGGCGAGGTCAAGCTCGACGGCAAGGTGGTCACGGGCTTGCGCCCCGCCGAGCTCAACAAGCTCGGCGTCAGCCGCACCTTCCAGCTGTTGCAGGTCTTTCCAAAACTCTCGGTGCGCGAGAACCTGATCCTCGCCGGGCAGGAGCACCAGGGCAACATGGCTTCGCGCCTGGTCGGTCGCTCCGACGCCGGGCTGACCGATATCGCCAACCAGATGATCGGCTTCTTCAAGCTCGACCACCTCGCCGCCGAGCCGGCCGGCGCTCTTTCCTACGGCCAGCAAAAATTGCTCGATGCGGCCATGGCCTTCATGGGTGGGCCGCGCCTGGTGTTGCTCGACGAGCCCGCCGGCGGGGTCAATCCCTCGATGCTGACAGATCTCAAGGAACGACTGGTCGCGATCAACCGCGAGAAGAACGCCACCTTCGTCGTGATCGAGCACAACATGGAGTTCGTGATGTCGCTGTGCTCGCGCGTGATGGTGATGGCGGAGGGCAAGGTGCTGGCGATGGGACGGCCGGACGAGGTCCGCAACAACCCCGCCGTGATCGAAGCCTATCTCGGACATTAGGGAGAGCGGGAGCATGTGCAACACGATCCTCTCGGTTCAAAACCTCGTCGGCGGCTACGGTAAGATGACGATCCTGAACGGCACGAGTTTCGCCGTGCCGCAGGCCACGATCACCACCATCATCGGCCCCAACGGCGCCGGCAAGTCGACGGTGTTCAAGGCGATCTTCGGCCTGTTGAAGCTGCGCGAGGGCAACATCATTTTTGCAGGCCGCGACATTACGAATTTGAGCCAGCGCGCACTGCTCAATGCCGGCATCTGCTACGTGCCGCAGGGCCGCAACATCTTTCCCGAGCTCTCGGTCCGCCACAATATCGAGCTCGGCGGCGTCGCCGCGGGCAAGGGCATCGACCTGCCGAGGCGGATCGAAGCCGCGCTCGACCTGTTTCCGGCGCTTCGCCGCAAGTCCACGCAGCAGGCCTCGACGCTGTCGGGCGGCGAGCAGAAGCAGCTCGAGATCGCGCGCTCGCTGCTGCTCGAACCGAAGCTCGTGCTGATCGACGAGCCCTCGATTGGCCTGTCACCGCTGATGGTGCAGCAGACCTTTGACATCCTCAAACGCTTGCGCGACGGCGGCGTCACCATTTTGATGATCGAGCAGAACGCGCGCTCGGCACTGGAGATCTCCGATTTCGGCATCGTGCTCGAACTCGGCCAGACCCGCATGTTCGACGGCGCCAAGCGCATCCTGAACGATCCACGCATCGGCCAATTATTCCTGGGTGGCGCCATGGAGGACAACGCAGCATGAACAAGCGCTCGATCGCGACCGTCTCTCTCCGGCGCGCTGGACGAAAAGCTCCGCGCCGCCGCATCCGCCGGCTTCGAGGCCGTCGAAATCTTCGAGAACGACCTGCTGTCGTTCGGCGCAGGTCCGCGCGACATCGCAAAGCTCTGCCGCGATCTCAATCTGGAGATCTGCGCGTTCCAGCCGTTCCGGGATTTCGAAGGCATGCCGGAGCCGCAGCGGACGCGCAATTTTGCCCGCGCCGAGCGCAAGTTCGATTTGATGCAGGAGCTTGGCACCGATCTGCTGCTGATCTGCTCCAATGTCTCACCTCACTCGCTCGGCGGCATCGACCGCGCCGCGGACGATTTCCGCGAGCTCGGCGACAGCGCGGCCAAGCGTGGCTTGCGCGTCGGCTACGAGGCGCTGGCCTGGGGACGGCATGTCAACGACTACCGTGACGCCTGGGAAATCGTGCGGCGGGCCGATCATCCGGCGATCGGAATCATCCTCGACAGTTTTCATGCGCTGGCACCGGGTTTTCCCACCCGCGCGATGGCCTCGATCCCGGGTGACAAGATCTTTCTGGTCCAGCTTGCCGACGCCCCGAAACTGGAGCTCGATATCCTGTCGTGGAGCCGGCACTTCCGCTCCTTCCCCGGTCAGGGCGACCTGCCGATCGGCGAGTTCATGCGGGCGATCGCGGCGACCGGCTATGCCGGCCCGCTGTCGCTGGAAATCTTCAACGACCAGTTTCGCGCCGGCTCCACCGCGCAAACCGCGGTGGACGGCCTGCGCTCGCTGATCCTGCTGGAGGACCAGCTTGCACCGGATTGGCCGAAGCGCGTCGGCGAGCCGCTGGCGCCGAAGGCGAAGAGCCGTGGCACCGGCTTCATCGAATTTGCGGTGAACGAGGCCAAGGCCGGCGAGCTCGCCCGCCTGTTCTCACAGCTCGGTTTTCGCAAGACCGGCAAGCACCGCAGCAAGGCGGTGGAGCGCTGGTCACAGGGCAAGGTCGAGCTCGTGATCAATTCCGAGACCGACGGCTTTGCACATTCGCATTACGTCACGCATGGCCCCGGCGTCTGCGCCATCGCGCTCGACGTCGACGATGCATCCCGCGCCATGCAGCGCGCCGAGACGCTGAAGGCGCGCACCTTCTACCAGCCGGTCGGGCCGGGCGAGCTGGAAATTCCGGCGATCCACGGCGTCGGCGGCAGTCTTCTCTATTTCCTGGACCATGCCGGCAGGAACTGGGACACGGATTTCGAGCCGGTCGCAAGCGACGCCGCGGCCGACGCCCTGCTCGCCGTCGATCACATCGCGCAGTCGATGCCGTATGACGAGATGCTGTCCTGGCTGTTGTTCTACACCGGCATTCTCGACCTGAGGCGGTTACCGCAGATGGAGATCGCCGATCCAAGGGGGCTGGTGCAGAGCCAGGCCGTGACCAACGGCGACCAGAGCCTGCGCTTCGTGCTCAACGGCTCCTCCGCCAACCGCACGCTGCCGGCGCGCTTCATCTCGGAGTTTTTCGGCTCAGGCGTCCAGCACATCGCGTTCACATGCAAGGACATCTTCGCGACGGTCGCCGCGATGCGCGCCCGCGGCGCGGACTTCCTGGATATTCCGGACAATTATTACGACGACATCGAAGCCAAGTACGATCTGGCCCCCGAACGGATGGCGCAACTTCGCACCAACCACATCCTCTACGACCGCGAGGGCGACGGCGAATTCTTCCAGGTCTACACCCACATCTTCGACGAACGGTTTTTCTTCGAGATCGTCGAGCGAAGGAATTATCAGGGATTTGGCGCCGCGAATGCCGGGATTCGGCTCGCAGCGCAAGCCCGCGAGGTCGGGCCGGTGAGCATGCCGCGGGTGTAGGTGCTCTTACCCTCTCCCCTTGTGGGAGAGGGTGGCTCGCCGCGTGGCGGCGAGACGGGTGAGGGGTTTTCTCCGCGTACACCTCAACATCAGTCACGCCGCCGATAGACCCCCTCATCCGGCGCTTCGCGCCACCTTCTCCCACAAGGGGAGAAGGGGCTACGTCACTGGTGGCTGACTCAGCTCACTTCATCGGGCACTTGTCGTGGAAGCGGTCCTGGTCGTCGGTGACGATGGTGGCGGCGGTCTTCAGCGAGAGCTCGCCGCCGGCACCCTTCACCACGTCCTGCAGATAGAAGTTCTGGATCGGGATGTGGTTGTTGCCGTATTTGAAGGCGCCGCGCAGTGACTTGAAGTTGGCCTTCTCCATCTCGGCCTTCATCGCATCCTTCTTGCTGGTGTCGCCGCCGACTGCGACCACCGCGCTGTTGATCAGCTGCGCCGCGTCATAGGCCTGCGCGCCGTAATAGCTCGGCCTGGCGCCCGGATATTTCTTGCGGTAGTCGGCGACGAACTTCTTGTTCTGCTCGTTCGGGAGATCGTTCACCCACTCCTGCGCACCGGGCACCCCGAACGCATTCTCCTTCTGCAACGGCAACGTCGTCTCGTCGACGGTGAAGGCGGTGTAGAGCGGCATGGTGGTCTTCATGCCGGCCTGGACATATTGATTGAGGAATTGTGCGCCGGCCGCACCGGGATAGAACACGAAGATCGATTCGGCGCCGGAGGCGCGGGCTTTCGCCAGCTCGGCCGAGAAGTCGAGCTGGCTCGGCCAGACCGTATATTCCTCGCCCTTGATCTCGCCCTTGAAAGTGCTCTTGACGCCCGAGAGCATGTCCTTGCCTGCGGCGTAGTTCGGGCCGATCAGGAACACGCTCTTGACGCCATTCGCGTTCATGTAGAGGCCCATCGCGGCCGGCGTCTGGTCGTTCTGCCAGGAGGTCGAGAACACGTAAGGGCTGCAGAGCTCGCCCGCGAGCTGCGACGGGCCGGCATTGGCCGAGATCATGAAGGTCTGCGAATCCACCGCGGTCTTGAGCGAGGCGAGCAGCACGTTCGACCAGATGTAGCCGACGATGAAATCAACCTTGTCGGACTGCACCAGCTTCTCGGTCTTCTGCTTGCCGACATCAGGCTTCTGCCCGTCGTCCTCGTAGATCACCTCGACCGGCTTGCCGTCCATCTTGCGCCCGAGATGGTCCAGCGCGAGCTCGAACGAGTTGCGCATGTCGTTGCCGATCACGGCGGTCGGGCCGCTGAAGGTCGATACGAAACCGATCTTGATGGTGTCGCCGGCGAAAGCCGGACTTGCCAGCGTCAGCGCAGCTGCGCCCGCCAGCCAGAATGCTGTCCTCATAACCACTCCCCTCCTCAATTCTCTTTGTCCCGGAAGCGGGGTGATCGCCGCCCCGGACTGGTCTCTTTAGAGCGCAAAATCTGTCGAGCCGCCAATGGCCTCGGCCCCTGCCCTGCACCATAATTCGCCCTGATCGTTAATGGCAAGAACTATAGTTCTACTCCCTTCGGCGGCGCCTGCGGCGCTTTTCCGCGGGCGTCGATACCATCGCCTATTCCACCATTGATGACGGCTATTGGACCGCGGACCAGTTTCCGCACTTAAATGATGGGCGAGAATGTCTCGTCAGACCCGAGGGCAGCTTCCATGACCACGACACCCCATCGCGTCGTTATCGTCGGCGCCGGCTTCGGCGGGCTGGAGACGACCTACCGGCTCGCCGGCAGCCCGGTCGCGATCACGCTGATCGATCGCCGCAACCATCATTTGTTTCAACCGCTCCTCTATCAGGTGGCAACGGCCTCGCTTGCGACCAGCGAGATTGCCTGGCCGGTGCGCCATCTCATGCGCGACCGGCGCGACGTGACGACGCTGTTTGCGACAGTGAGCGGCGTCGATGCCGGCAGGCGCGCTGTGCTGCTCGATGACGGCAGCGAGGTGCCATACGACACGCTGGTGCTCGCGACCGGCGCGCACCATGCCTATTTCGGCCATGACGAATGGGAGCAGTTCGCGCCCGGGCTGAAGACGCTGGAGGATGCGACGACTTTGCGCCGTCACATCCTGGTGGCGTTCGAGCGCGCGGAGCGCGAGACCGATCCAGCGCGACGCGCGGCGCGGCTGACCTTCGTCATCGTCGGCGCAGGCCCGACTGGGGTTGAGCTCGCCGGCACCATCGCCGAGATGGCGCATCACACATTGCCCGACGATTTCCGCAACATCGACACGCGAAAAGCCCGTGTGGTGCTGATCGAGGCAGGCCCGCGCGTGCTCGCCGGCTTTGCCGACGAGCTCTCGGCCTATGCGCAGGCGTCACTGGAAAAGATCGGCGTCGAGGTCGTGCTGGGCCAGGCGGTCACCGAGATCGACCGCGACGGCGTGGTCTATGGCGGCCAGCGCCTGAACGCGAAGACCAAGATCTGGGCCGCCGGCGTTCGCGCCTCGCCCGCCGCCGAATGGCTCGGCGTGCCGGCCGATCGCGCCGGGCGCGTCGAGGTCGAGCCCGACCTGACCATCCCGGGCCATCCAGAGATCTTTGCGATCGGCGATACCGTGACCATCAACGCCTGGAACGGCAAGCCGGTGCCCGGCATCGCGCCGGCCGCCAAGCAGGAGGGCCGCCATGTCGCCGAGAGCATCAAGGCACGCCTGCGCGGAGAGAACGCAGGGCCATTCCGCTACAAGCACGCCGGCAGCCTCGCGCAGATCGGCAAGCGGCTTGCGGTGATCGACTTCGGCCGCATCAAGCTGCGCGGCACGATCGCATGGTGGATCTGGGGCATCGCCCACATCTACTTCCTGATCGGCCTGCGCCACCGGCTCAGCGTCGCGCTGAGCTGGCTCTGGATCTACGCCCGCGACCAGCGCGCCGCGCGGTTGATCACGCAGGGAAGCAGCAAGGTGGTGGGCTGACGCTTGTTCGCCCTCGCCCCGTTCTTACGGGGCCGTGACGAGCTTCGCTCGCGCTGAGACGGTCGGGGTAAGGAGCCGCCTCCGCAAACTCCGGCCTCTCCCCGCAGGCGGGAGAGGCAAACGGTGCTGGCCGCCACTACTTCACCAATTCACAGCCACCTGCCGCCATCGGACGAAACGCCTGATCGGCAGGAATCGTCGAGACCAGCTTGTAATAGTCGTACGGATATTTCGACTCCTCCGGCTTCTTCACTTCGACAGATACATCGGATGCACGACGCGGCCGTCCTGGCGGATGGCGGTATCGCCGAACAGCTTGTCTTTGCCTTTGAACTTCTTCATCTCGGGCACGACGTCCTTGGCATTGTCGCTGCCGGTCGCGGCGATCGCGTTGAGGTACGCGAGCGTGGCGGCATAGACGCCCGCCTGGTTACCGCTCGGCATCTTGCCATTCATGCCGGGCCGCGCGGCGAAGCGTTTTGCAAACGCCCGGGTGTCGTCGTTCATGTCCCAGTAGAAGGCCTCCATGAGCTGGAGCCCTTGCGCGACCTTGATGCCCATGCCGTGGACGTCGTTGATGAAGAGCAGGAACGCCACCAGCTTTTGCCCGCCCTGCTGGATGCCGAACTCGGCCGCCTGCTTCACCGCATTGATGGTGTCGCCGCCGGCATTGGCGAGCCCGATCACCTGCGCCTTCGAACCCTGCGCCTGCAACAGGAACGAGGCGAAGTCGGAAGTGCCGAGCGGATGTTTCGAGGAGCCGATCACCTTGCCGCCGTGCGCCTCGATGTATTTCTGTGCTTCGGCCTCGATGCCCTTGCCCAGCGCGTAGTCGACTGTGAGGAAATACCAGTCCTTGCCGCCGCGCGACATCATCGCGGCTGCCGTGGTGTTGCCGGTCGCCCATGCGTCGTTGACCCATTGGATGGTGTTGGGCGAGCAGGCCTTGCCGGTGAGATCGGAGCTTGCCGTCGACGAGGCCAGGAAGGTCATGCGGCTGTCGCGCAGCAGCGTGTTGATCGAGAGACCGACGGCGGAGTTCGGCACGTCGACGATAGCGTCGATGCCGTCGGCATCGAGCCACTTTCGCGCAATGGCGTTGCCCACGTCAGCCTTGTTCTGGTGGTCGGCATAAACGATTTCGACCTTGATGCCTTTGCCGCCGCCGTTGAAGTCTTCCGCCGCCATGCGCGCGGCCTCGACCGAGCCCATGCCATTGGTGTCCTGGAAGATACCGGAAATATCGTTGAGCACGCCGACACGCACGACATTGTCGGATATCTCGGCACTTGCGGCGCCGCTCACAAGGCTTGCGGCCAGCGCAAGCGTCCACTTCAGATGCTTCATGATTTCCCCCTTTAAACCGGCGTGATGGCGACGGGCAGGCTATCGAGCCCGCGCAGCGTGTTGTTGAAGCGGCGCTTCGGTTCGCCCGTGATCTCGATCTTCGCGACACGGCGCGCCAACGCTGTCAGCATTGTCTCGCCTTCGAGCCGCGCCACGAGCTGGCCGACGCACATGTGAATGCCCGAGCCATAGCCGACATGGCCCGAGGTGCGGCGCGTGATGTCGTAATTGTCGGGATTATCCCAGCGCCGCGGATCGCGATTGGCGGCGGCGAGGAACATCAGCACTTTCTCGCCCTCGCCGATGCTCGCGCCGGACAGCTCGACCTCACGCGTCGTGGTGCGGAAGAATGTCTGCACCGGGCTCTCGAATCGCACTGCCTCCTCGAAAGCATTGCGCGCGAGCGTGAGATCGCCACGCAAGCGCCGCCACTGCTCCGGGAAGCGCGCGAGGCAATAGACGGCAGCACCGATGCCGTTGACGGTGGTGTCGAGGCCGGCCGACAAAAGCGAGCGCACCAGCAACGGCGCCTCCGCCGCCGTGATCGCGCCCTCGTCGACTTGGGCATGGATGCAGGAACCGATGCCGCCCGGCGTGAGATTGTCGCGCTGGCATTGAGCGGTGACATAGGCCTGGTGCGGCGCCGAGCGCGCGATTGCCTCCTGACGCAGCTCGTTGGGCGGACCGAAGGCGTTGAACACGACGCTCGCATAGGGGATGAGATGCTCGCGGCCATCCGGCTTCAGCCCCAACGCATCCGGGAAGATCGAGAGCGGATAGGCTTCCGCGAGATCCGTGACCGCATCGAAACTGCGCTTGTCGAGAAGCACGTCCACCCGCGCCTCGGCCGCTGCCGCAAAACGGTCGCGCAGCCCCTTCATCACGGTCGGCGACAGCACTTTTGACAGCACGGCGCGAGTCCGCGTGTGCGCGGGCGGATCGGCTTCTAGGATCAGGCTCGGCGGCCGCCACGGCGTTTCCTTCTTGAAATCGGAGAGGCCGACACCGCGGCTGGAACAGAAGGTCGCGGGATCGTTCAGCACGGCATGGACCTCGGCGAAGCGCGCTACGCCATAGACATTCCACTTGTCGAGATAGACGACCGGCCCCGCCTCCCGCAGCAGCTCGTGCGTGGGATAGGGATCAGCAAAAAAACTCGTCGCAAAGGGATCGACGTCGAGATGGGGGACGACCGACGGACCGCTTGATGCTGGGGAGCCGGATGCGCTCATTGAAGTTCTCCCTCATTTTGATCTTGTGAAAGCTCGCCGCATACCCTTAGGTCTGCGAACATCCCGCGAGTCAGAATCCCGACATGCCGCCGCCTTCCAGACCTCGCCAGAAGCCTGCGCCCGCCGAGCTGGGACCGACGCTCGATCTCGACCGCTACGTCCCGGCGATCATCACCTTCATCGCCAACAAGCTGTCCAATAGCGCGACCGCGTTCTATCAGCGGCAGTTCGGCGTCAACGTCACAGAGTGGCGGATCATGTCGCTGCTGGCGATCGAACCGGGCATTCCGGCCTCCCGCATCTGCCAAGTTATCGGCTTCGATAAAGGCCCGGTGAGCCGGACGCTTGCCGGTCTGGAAAAGCGCGGGCTGGTGTCGATCCGCACCGATCCGAACGACGGCCGCACCCATTCGATCGCGCTGACGGCGAAGGGCCGCGCCGCCCACGATAAAGTCATCGTCGCGGCGCTGGAGCGCGAACGGCGGCTGCTGTCCTGCCTCGGCGAGGACGAGCGCGAGGTCCTGATCGGCCTGTTGCGCCGGCTGCATGAAAATCTCGGCGCGGTGACCGACGGCAGCGGGGCCTGACCGGTCGCGCATCAAGCGCGGTCCCCTATCGTCTCCCGTTATGCGCCGGCGTTTGCCGACGGCACCGATCCGGCCGAGCATTGCTTCCTCCGAGATTCGACGCAGCGGTTCTCCCGCCGTCATCTTGTCCGGAACGATGCACACAAATTAGTTGCTTAGGCAACAAAAGAATCCTGCAGGATAATGCGGCAGGTTTGCTGGCGTATTGGCGCGCTGTTTTCGGCCCCGTCATTGCGAGCGCAAGCGAAGCAATCGAGAATCCCCTCTGCGGAAAGACTCTGGATTGCTTCGCTGCGCTCGCAATGACAACAGGGAGAGGTGGCCTACGGCCGCCCACCTAACGCGAAGAGCTGCCGTTTCCACTCCTCCGAGGCATCATCATTCAACCGCGCCACAGCATCGGCACGGCGCGTGAGCACCGCGCGCTGGTTGATGTAGCCCTTGTCGGTGATCTCGCCGCCATCGACCGACGGCGGCTCCGCCAGCAGCAACGCGCGGGTGGCGTGGCCGGAGGAGTTGGCGCCCTGCTGCTTCAGCTTCGCGAGACCCTGCGCGATCGCGGTCCTGACCTTGTCATGGCCAAGTACATCATTGATGGCCGCCGCCTCGGGCAGGCCGGCATGTGCACGGCAAGCGGCAATGTTCGGGAAAACGAGGAAGCGCACTTCGTCTCCCCCGTGACCGGCCACGACGATATCCTGCGCGAGCGGCGCCAGCGCGGCAATGCCGGCGACGCGTAGCGTGCCGACATTGACCCAAGTGCCGGAATTGAGCTTGAAGTCTTCCGCGACGCGGCCGTCGAAAAACAGCCCGCGCTCGGGCCGCGCGGGATCGGCGAATTTCACGGCATCGCCGATCAGATAGAAGCCCTCCGCGTCGAAAGCCTGCTGCGTCAATTCCGGCGCCTTCCAATAGCCGGGTGTGACGTTGGGGCCGCGCACGCGAACCTCCAGCTTGTCGCCGGAGGGAACGAGCTTCAGCTCCGTCCCTGGAATCGGCACGCCGATATTGCCGGAGCGCTCGGCGAGAAAATGGCAGTCGGTTGCAAGCGGCGAGGTCTCGGTCGAGCCCCAGGCCGACACCATCGGCAGCGTGCGGCCGATGGTCTCGACGGAAAGCTGTTCGAGCGCATCCCAGAGGTTCTGCGGCAGTGCCGCGCCCGCATAGAAGGCGAATTTCACCTCACCGAAGAAACGGCGGCGCAGCTCCTCGTCGCCGCGCAGCGCCGCGATCAGCATGTCGAAGCCGCGCGGCACGTTGAAATAGACGGTCGGCATGACGCTTTTGAGATCTGCGAGCGAGGTTGCGAACAGGCCGGGCACGGGCTTGCCGCCGTCGATATAGAGCGATCCGCCATTGCGCAGCACGAGATTGAAATTGTGGTTGGCGCCAAACGTGTGGCTCCAGGGCAGCCAATCGAGAATGACAAGCTCGCCCGGGCTCTGCGCGAGAAAGGTCCAGGTCTGCGCCTTGGCCTGCTGGCTCGAGGTCAGCATGCGCTGGGTGTTGACGACGGCCTTCGGCGTGCCGGTCGAACCCGAGGTGAACAGGAATTTTGCGATCGTGTCCGGCGTCACCGCGGCGAACGCTGTTGCGACGCCGGAAGTTTCCGGCGTTGCCGCGATGGTCCGGAACGCAAGCGCGTCGGCATCATCGGCATTGCCGCTGATGATCTCGGCCCGATGCAGAGGCTTGATCGCGGCCAGCGCCGCCGCGTACGGCCTGGTCGCGAAAACGTATATCGCGCCGGGCTGCAGCAGCGTGATCATGCTCTTGAGCTTGTCGAAGTCCTTTGACATCAGCGAATAGGCCGGCGAGATCGCGGCCGAGGGCACGCCGACATGCTGGGCGGCAAGCGCGAGCAGCGCATGGTCGATGCTGTTGTCGGAGAGGATGACGAGCGGGCGTTCAGCACCGAGACCCTGCGCCAAAATCCACGATGCTGCCCCGCGCACCCGCCGCAGCGCCTGCGCGTAGGTGACGGTGGTCCAGGGTGCTTCGGCGTTGCCGCGCTCGGCGAGGAAGATCGTATCGGGTGCCTGCCGCGCCCATTGCTCGAGCCAGTCGCCGATGCAGCGCGCGCTGTCGCGCAAGGGCTCGGACGATCGCAGCACGATGCTGCCGTCGGCGCGATGCTCGGCGACGGTCTTTGGCGTGGCGAACAGGCTTGCAGCGTCACCGCGAAGGGCGGTTGTCATCGGTTTCCTCCTCGCCCGGCGAGCCGGGAGCGGCCGCAGCCTCGTCCCGGGCTGCTTGGCCATGAAGTTGAGTATAGCAATTATTGTCGTCCACAGCGGGATCAGCGCCAGCGGGCTGGGGATCGAGCGCGCCCGGCTGGTACGTCTGTTCGCCAACCTCGAACGACGAACCAGCAGCGGCGGCTCGAAATGCACGCCTGCTTCACCTGATCCGGACTGCCCACGATTTGAGCATATGCCCGGAACAGGGCGTCGGCCCGATAGTGCATGGGACAATCGAAATATCCACCAAGTCACTGATCCTTCTATAATATCCGGAACGGCGGGCGTGCCCGGATTCTGTACACAATGGCACATCGCTTGCTTCAATCCAGGTGAGGACACGTTGCCGGAGTTTTGTCACCATGGGGGCTGAGCAGCCTGAAACGATCGCCGCGATTGTGGCCGCACATCGCGCAGGCACGGTCACGCCGGCGCAGACGGTCGCGCGAACCTACCAGCGCGTCCGCGACCACAACGATCCCGCCGTCTTCATCAGCCTGCGCGACGAGACGGACGCGATCGCGGAGGCCGAGAAGCTTGCTGCGCGGCCAGACGCAGCAAACCTGCCGCTCTACGGCATCCCGGTCGCAGTGAAGGACAATATCGACGCGCTGGGCTTTCCGACCACGGCGGCCTGCCCGGCCTTCTCCTACACGCCGGCGCATGATTCCACCGCGGTGCAGCGCCTGCGCGCTGCCGGCGCGATCATCATCGGCAAGACCAATCTCGACCAGTTCGCGACCGGTCTTGTCGGCGTCCGCTCGCCCTATGGCATTCCCAAAAACGCGATCCGCGACGATCTCATTCCCGGCGGCTCGAGCTCGGGATCGGCGACCGCCGTCGGCGCAGGCCTCGTGCCGCTCTCGTTGGGGACCGACACCGCGGGCAGCGGCCGCGTGCCGGCCATGCTCAACAACATCGTCGGGCTGAAGCCGAGCCTCGGCATGATCTCGACCGCGGGCCTCGTGCCGGCCTGCCGCACGCTCGACTGCATCTCGGTATTCGCACTCACGGTCGACGATGCCGCGCTTGCGCTGTCGGTCATGGCTGGGCCGGACCAGGCCGATCCGTTCTCGCGCGACCGGCCGCTTGGCGCCATCACGCCGTTCCCGGCCAGGATGCGTCTCGGCGTGCCGCGCAACGGGCAACTGATCTTCTTCGGCGACAAAAAAGCGGAAGCGGCTTACGGCGAGGCGCTGCAGCGCTGGACGTCACTTGGCGCAACGCTGGTCGAGTTCGACCTCGAGCCGTTCTACGAAACCGCGCGGCTGCTCTATGAGGGGCCGTGGGTCGCCGAACGCTATCTCGTGATCCGCAATCTGCTCGCCTCGGCACCGGACTCGATCCATCCCGTCACCCGCGAGATCACCGCTGCCGGCGCGCGGTTGACGGCAGCCGAAACTTTCTCCGCGCTCTACCGCTTGCAGGGATTGCGCAAGATCGCCGAGCGCACCTTCACCAATATCGACGCGCTGGTGCTGCCAACGGCACCGACGGCGTATACGACCGCACAGGTGCTTGCCAATCCCGTCGAGCTGAACAGCCGGCTCGGGACCTATACCAACTTCGTCAACCTGCTCGATCTCTGCGGCCTCGCGCTGCCGGCTGCGATTCGTGGCGACGGCATTCCATTTGGGATCACGCTGCTCGCCCCCGCAGGACGTGACGCGCTTCTCGCCAGCATCGGCCGCGTCTTCCACGCCGACACCAGACTGACCCTTGGCGCCAAGGGCGTGGCGCAAGCCCGCTGGCGCCGCTTCCCGAACACGTGGCCGACGAGATTCCGATCGCGGTGGTGGGCGCGCATCTCTCCGGCATGGCGCTGAACGGCGAGCTGAAGGCCCTCAACGGAAAGCTGATCGAGGCGACCACGACTGCGCCCGACTACAAGCTCTATGCGCTGCAGACCACGCCGCCAAAGCCGGGCATGCTGCGCGTCAAGGCCGGCAAGGGCGCATCGATCGAGCTTGAGATCTGGTCGCTGTCGTCATCGGCCTTCGGCAAGTTCGTCAATGCGATTCCTGCGCCGATGGCGATCGGCACGATCCGACTTGCCGATGGCCGCAGCGTCAAGGGCTTTCTTGTCGAGCCGGAGGTGCTGGGCGAAGCCCGCGACATCAGCGCGTATGGTGGGTGGCGGAAGTATATGGCGGAAGCCGCGACAGCGTAGCTCTCGTAGGGTGGGCAAAGCGAAGCGTGCCCACCCTTTACACCAGCGGTGCGGATGGATCGTGGGCACGGCGCTTTGCGCCTTTGCCCACCCTACGGCACCGAGCGCGCAGCCTACACCGACACCGCGTAAATCTCATACTCCCCGCGCACCAATTCGATATGCGCGCGCATCGCGGCCGCGGCGCCTTGCTTGTCGCCGCGCATAATGGAAACGACGACGCGGTCGTGTTCGGCTTGCGATTTGGCGAGGCGGCCGAGATTGCGGAACTGGGCGCGGCGGAACGGTTGCACGCGCACGCGCGTAGCGAGCGTGATCTCGGCGATGTAGCCGTTCTGCGAGCCGGCATAGATCGCATTGTGAAAGCGCTCGTTGACCTCGTGGAAGCGATCGGGATTGCCGGCGTAGCTCAACACGCGCAGCTCTTCATGGATGGCTTCGAGGCCGTGGCGCTCGGTGACAGACATGCGCTCGGCGGCGAGGCCGGCGCAGAGCGCTTCGAGCTCTGCCATCGCCTCGAACATGCCCGTCAGCCGCTCGAACGAGGGCTGCGCGACGACCGCGCCGCGATGGGCGCGCGCTTCGACCAGGCCGCTCGCGACCAGTTGACGCAGCGCCTCGCGCACAGGCGTACGCGACACGCTGAAGCGACGTGCGATATCGGTCTCGTCCAGCGGCGCGCCGGGGGCGAGAGCGCCGCGCACGATCTCGTCCGCGAGCTGAAGACGCAGTTCCTCGGCGCGCGTGACTTTCTGCACCGAAGGCGACGCCCGGTCGACGCGCGGCACCACCGGCTCGGTCGGCAGCGTTCCGGGCGGAAGATCGTCAAGCGTCATACGGTCAAATCTCTTTCGGCTCGTCGATGATGCTGACATGGGCGGCGACAACGCGCCAGCCCTCCGGGAAGCGGACCCAGGTCTGCATCTGCCGGCCGACCTTGCCGGGCAAGGTGTCCCGATAAAACAGGGTGGAGGCCACGGCCGTGTCGCGGCCGTAGCTGGTGATCACGGTTTTCGCGGTGCGGCGGTTGAGGCCGATCGGCGAGCGTCCGGCGCGGAAGCCGGAGATCGCGTCGTAGCCGTAGAGATTTTCACCGACGCCGTAGCGCAGCGTGCGGGGATCATTGCGGAAGAGCTCACCGAGCACAGCCACGTCGTTGGTGACCAGCGCCTGCTCGTAGCGCTCGAACGCCGCCTTCACTTCCGCAAGCACATCCGGGAGATCGACCTCCATCTCAAAATCCTCTCGGCGCGGGCGCCGACACAACGCCCATCTGTTCCAATGCGTATGCGACGCGCAACGCGATGTCCTCGCGCCAGGGCGCGGCAATGATCTGCACGCCGATCGGCAGCGGCTCGAGCGGCACGGGCACCGCCACCACGGGCAAGCCGATGAACGAGATCGGCTGGGTGTGGATGCCGATATTGGCACGCACCGGCAATTCGACCCCACCGAGATTGAAATTGACCTGACCGAGCTTCGGCGCGGTGCAGGGCGTTGCCGGCGCGATCAGCACGTCCACCGACTTGAAGATTTCGGCGAGCTGCGCGCGATACCAGCGGCGGAATTTTTGCGCGCGATCGACCATCGGTGCCGGCACCATGGCGCCCGCGATCAGCCGGTCGCGCACCGCCGGATCGAAATCGTTCGGGCGCTTGCGCAGGCGATCGAGATGCAGCGAGGCGCCTTCGGTGGTGGTGATGACATAGGCCGCCGCGCGGGCGCGCGCGGCTTCGGGGATCTCGACGATCTGCGTTGCGCCGAGCGCCTTGACGACGCGAGCGACGGCTTCTACGGCTTCCGGAAACAAATTGTTCTGGAAGTACCCGCCGGCGATCGCGATGCGCAGGTCGGAAACCGGATTGGCGAGCAGCGGCGTCGTCGGTTCGAGACCACGATTGGTGCAGGCCGCATCGTCGGCATCCGGCCCCTGCATCGCATCATACGCGAGCGCGAGGTCGGTGACGTTGCGCGCAAACGGACCGAGGTGATCGAGGCTCGCGACGAACGGAAACGAGCGCGCGCGCGACAGCCGGCCATAGGTCGGCTTCAGGCCAAAGATGCCGCAGAACGACGACGGCACGCGAATCGAACCGTTAGTGTCCGATCCCAGCGCGATCGGCACCAGCGCGCCGCCGACGGCGCTCCCCGAACCGCCGGAGGAGCCGCCGCTCATTCGCGTCGTGTCGTGCGGATTGCGCGAGGGGCCGTCATGCACGTTCTCGCCGGTGAAATCATAGGCGTATTCGCCCATGTTGAGCGCGCCGACCAGCACGGCGCCGGCGGCTTCCATACGTTCAATCAAAGTGGCGTCGCGCTTGGCGGGCGCGAGATCGCGGTTGATCTTCGAGCCGGCGCGGGTCGAAAGGCCAGCAACGTCGAACAGGTTCTTCACCGCAAAGGGAACGCCGGCGAGCGGGCCGACCGTCTTGCCGGCGGCGATATCGGCATCGATCGCGCACGCCTTGGTGCGGGCGCGATCGGCCGTGACGGCGGTGAAGGAATTGAGGACGCCGTCGTGCTGCTCGATCCGCGCCAGCGCGGCATCGATCGAATCGAGCGCGGACAATTTGCCGCCGGCCACCGCCTTGGCGATCTCGGCAGCCGTTGCATCGGGCTTGGTGGTCATGGCAGCGCGAACACGGGCGCCGGCTCGGTCTCGTCCGGCAGCGCGAAATCGTCGACCATGCGGGCGAGCCGCAACGAGACATCGAGATTGGCGCGAATGGCAGGCCTCCAGGCCTCCTCGACCGGCAACGCCAATGCTTTCGCGACAGCGTCGATATAATCGTCCAGCGGTTCGGCCATCACGCTCCCAAACAGGCTCTCAGTGGACTCGCAACGGCGGATGCGGGATCGCCGTCAGCAGCTCCTTGGTGTAGTCGTCCTGCGGATCGCTCAACACCCTCTCGGAAGTCCCTTCCTCGACGATTCGACCCGACCGCATGACAATGACACGATCGCACAACAAGCGCACTACGTTCAGATCATGCGAGACGAACAGATAGCTCATACCTAGCCGCGCCTTGAGGGCCTGCAGCAGGTTCAGCACGACCGCCTGGACCGAGACGTCCAGCGCCGCCGTCGGCTCGTCCAGGATGACGAGATTGGGATGCAGGGCGATGGCCCGCGCGATGCCGACGCGGGCCTTCTGGCCGCCGGACAATTGATGCGGGAAGCGATCCAGCAGGTTGAGCGGCAGGCCGACCATGGTGGCCAGCTCCTCGCAGCGGGCGCGGAGCGCGTCGCGGCCCCTGATGTCGCCGAGCTGCATGATCGGGTCCGCGATGGCGCGCACGGCGGTGAAGCGCGGGTTGAGGCTGTCGGTCGGGTCCTGGAACACCATCTGGATCCGGCTGCGCTGCGGCAGCCGGGCGAAGGAGGCGGGCTGAATGGCGCCGATGTCTTCGCCGTCGAACTGAACCAGGCCGGAGGTCTGGTCGAGCAGCCGCATCACCATCATCGAGGTCGTCGATTTGCCGCAGCCGGATTCGCCGACCAGGCCGACGCTCTCGCCATGACCGATCGAGAAGCTAATGCCGTCGACGGCGCGGAAGACATCCGGCTCGACCGGCGGCTTGCGGCCGAACAATTTGCCGAGCGTCGCGGTGGCGCCCTGGCGGGGATATTCCTTGATGAGCTTTTCGATGAGGAGGAGGGGCGTCTGGCCGGCTGCGGCGGTCGGAGCGGATTCCGCGGGCGCAACGCTCGCGACAGTGGGTGCAGCGCCTTCCTCTTCCGGCAACAGATCCCGCAGGCTGACGCCAAGCCGTGGCGTCGCGCGCATCAGCTTCTTGGTGTAGGGGTGCTGCGGGTTGGCGAAGATGTCGGTGGCCTTCGCGGTCTCGACCACGCGGCCCTTCTCCATCACCACGACGCGGTCGCAATAGGCGGCGGCGAGCCCGAGATCATGCGTGATCAGGATGGTCGACATCGACTTGCGCTTGGTCAGCTCGACGATCAGGTCCATCACCGCCTTCTGCGTGGTGACGTCGAGGCCGGTGGTCGGCTCGTCCGCGATCAGCAGTTGCGGATTGCAGGCGAGCGCGAGCGCGATGACGACGCGCTGGCACATGCCGCCCGAAAGCTCGAACGGATAGGCGTGGTAGCGCTCGCGCGGCCGGGCGATCTTGACCTGCTCCAGCGCCTCGATCGCCTTCTCACCGCGATCGGCGACCATGGCCTGCTGCACATGGGTGCGCAGCACGTCCTCGATCTGGTCGCCCACTTTGCGGATCGGGTTGAGCGCGGCGCGCGGATTCTGGAAGATCATCGAGACTTCGCGACCGCGCAGATCGCGCATCTGGTTTTCGCTCGCGGCCTTGACGTCGATGCCGGAGAACATCACCGAGCCCTCGGCGATCCGGCCCGCACGCTCGAGGATGCGCATCACCGCGTAGGACGTCACCGACTTGCCCGAGCCGGACTCGCCGACGATGGCCAGCGTCTCGCCCTTCGCGACCGAGATGTTGACGTGCCGCACCGCCTTGACGATGCCGCGGCGGGTGGTGAATTCGACGGTGAGGTCCTGAACGTCGAGCAGAGGCTGGGCGGTCACGGGTGCCTCCCAAGCAAGAAGGTCGAAAACAACCCCATGCACAGTAGAACTGGATTGATTTTATTGGAGAATTTTGAGCGGAAATTTACGCGCAACCCAGCCATCACGTCCTCCGCTGCGGGTCGACGATGTCGCGCAGGCCGTCGCCGAGGAGGTTGAAGCAGAACACGGCGATCATCAAAGCGAGCCCCGGAAACAATGCGATCCACCATTCGCCGGAGACCATGAAGCCCGCGCCTTCGGCGACCATGATGCCCCATTCCGCGGTCGGCGGGCGGACGCCGAGGCCGATGAAGGAGAGGCCGGCGGCGTTGAGGATGGCGTAGCCCATGGTCAGCGACATCTGCACGATCATGATCGGCATGATGTTCGGCAAAATGTGCACCAGCAGGATGCGAAACTCGCCGTTGCCGGAGAGGCGCGCGGCCTGCACGAAACCGGCGTTGCGGCGGACGTTGGCCTCGGCGCGCGCGACGCGGGCATAGAGCGGGAAGTTCACGATGGCTGTGGCCAGAATGATGTTCTGCACGGTGTTGCCAAGCGCCGCGACGATGCCCATCGCCAGCACGAACAGCGGGAAGGCCATAATGGTGTCGGCGACGCGGCCGACGATGCGGTCGGTCCAGCCGCCGAAGTAGCCGGCGGCGATGCCGGCGAGCCCGCCCATCAAGAACACCAGCACGACGGAGGCGACCGCAATGAACGTATCGAGGCGCGTCGCCACGACGACGCGGCTGAAGATATCGCGGCCCAATTGGTCGGTCCCGAACCAGTGCGCGGCGGACGGGGGCTTCAGCGACGCCGCGGTATCGGATGCCAGCGGATCATAGGGCACCACATAGGGCCCGAAGATCGCGGCGATGAGGATCACGATCAACAGCGCGAAGGCAAAGCCGGTGACCTTGTTCTCACCGAGGACGTAGCGGGTCTGCTCGATGAGCGCAGCAAATCCCGACGTCCGCGCGGGACCAACGGGTTCAACAGCAGGCGCAACGGTGCTCATGACTCTATCCTTTTGAGTATGATCTGATCGGAAAACCGGTGCCCACTTTTCCGGATCATGCTCTACCCTTCCAGCCGCACGCGTGGATCGATTACGCCATAGAGAATGTCGATCACGAGATTGAGCAGCACGTACATCACCGCCATGGTCAGCACGAAGCCCTGCACCGGCGCGAAGTCCGACGAGATCAATGCTTCCACCGCGTAGGAGCCGATGCCGGGCCAGGCAAACACTTTCTCCACCAGCACGTTGGCGCCCAGCAGGAACGAGAACACCATGCTGAGCGTGGTGATGACGGGCAGCATCGCGTTGCGGAAGGCGTAGGTGACGATGACGGTTGCCGGCGACAGGCCGCTGGCGCGCGCGGTCCGCACGAATTCCGACGATAGCACCGCCAGCATCGAGGCACGCGTCATGCGCGCGATCGGCGCCAGCGAGAAGATCGCCAGCGTCGTCGCCGGCAAGATGAGCTGGCTCAGCGCCGAACGGAACGCCTCGAAGTCGCGGGCGATCAGCGTGTCGATCAGGTAGAAGCCGGTCAGCGTCGGCGGCGCGCTGTAGAACACGTCGAGACGGCCGAGCGGCGCGGGCGACCAGCCAAGCTGGAAATAGAAGACATAGACCAGCACCAGGCCGGTGAAGAACACCGGCAGCGAGACGCCGGCCGTCGTCGTCACCCGACAGAGATGATCGACCCATGATCCCGGCCGCGTCGCCGCAAGAACCCCGAGCGGGATCGCGATCACGATCGAGACGATCAGGCCGATCAGCGTGAGTTCAGCGGAGGCCGGCAGGCGATTGCGGATTTCCGCCGCGACCGGCTGGCCCGTGGTGAGCGAATTGCCGAAATCGCCATGGGCGAGATCGTTGGTGTAGCGAAAGAACTGCTCGATCAGCGGCTTGTCGAGGCCGAGCTTCTTGCGGATCTGCTCGACGGCTTCCTTCGTGGCGGCGGGGCCGGCGAAATACGCGGCCGGATCGCCCGGCAGCGCGCGGGTCAGCAGGAAGGTGACGATGATGACCCCGATCAGCGACGGAATCGCGAACATCAGCCGCTTGCCGATCATGGTCAGCATGGGGCTGCACTCCTGATGTGGAAATGAGATAGCGCCGCATACTCCGCTGCGCCCCCTATCCCCTTGTGGGAGAGGGTTGGGGTGAGGGGTAACCCCAAGCGAGATCGGAGTTCGCGGCTACCCCTCACCCACCTCGCCGCTGCGCGGCGAGCCACCCTCTCCCACAAGGGGAGAGGGAATGAGAGAGCTGCACTCGCCTCACCTGATCGGCAAAAACCTGGAGACGCGGCCTTGTCGCGCGCGCTCATCACGCCTCACCCCTTCGCCATCGCGCGATAATCCAGGCGGCGGTGGAACCAGTATTCGTATCCGCTGATGTTCTTCTGCATCGCGACGTTGACGAAGGGCTGGTAGAGCGGGATGCGTGGGATGTCGGCATAGGCGAGATCGACGAAGCCCTTCACGTCGGTGTCGTAGGTCGCCATGTCGCCGGTCGCGGCGGCGGTGCGCGCGCCATCGATCAGTTTGTCCATCGCCGCCGACTTGTAGCTCATGGTGTTGAAGACGGAATTGTTGCCGTGATAGCACCAGTAGAAGAAGTATTCGGGGTAATCGAGCCAGCCCGAGAACACGTTGGTGAAGAGCGGCATCTCCTTCTTGTTCAACTCGGTGCGCCAGTTGGCGCCGGGCACCTTGTTGATGGTGGTCTTGATGCCGAGCTGCGCGAGTGATTCCTGCACCAGCACGCAGAGCGGCTCGTTGACGCCGGCAAAATTGAGGTCGAACGAAATCGTCGTCTCAAAGCCGTTGGCGTAACCGGCCTCGGCGAGCAGCGCCTTCGCCTTCGCCATGTCGGTGTTGTATTTGTGCGGCTGCGGCCAGGCGACCTCGGTCGGCTTGTCCGCAGCTGCGCCGAACATCGGATTGGCGAGGCCGAACAGCACCGCGTCCATGATCTTCTGATAGGGCAGCGCATAGGCGATGGCCTGCCGCACCTTCACATTGTCGAACGGCGGCTTGGTCACGTTCATGCCGATATACTGGATGCCGTTGGAGAACGGCAGCGACACCACGTTGAGCTTGCCGCTCGCCTTCATCTCCTGGAAATCCTTGAACGGCAATTCGTAGGAGATGTCGGCGTCGCCGCGCTCCAGCAGCGCGCGGCGGTTGCCGGCCTGCGGCACCATGCGCCAGATCACGCGCTTGATCTTCGGCAAGGGGCCACCGACCCAATCCTCGTTGCGCTCCATCACGACTTCGGTGCCCGCGGTCCACTTCGTCACCTTGTAGGCGCCGGAGCCGGCGGTCTGCTGCTTGGTGCATTCGAGGCCCCAGGGATCCTTCTCGCTGGCGTTCTTCTTCACGAGCTCGGAATTGATGACGCAGGGCACGATCACGGCGAGATCGGGAATCGTCAGCCGATCTTTCTTCGCGAAATCGACCCGCACGGTGTTGTCGTCGATCACGACGAACTGCTCGGGCTTGGTCAGCGAGCCCGCGCTCATCTGGAAGGTCGGGAAGCCGCCGACGGTGACGGCGCGGTCGAGCGACCACTTCACGTCCTTGGCGGTGACCGGCGCGCCGTCGTGGAATTTGGCGTTCTTCTTCAGCTTGAAGGTGACCGACATGTCGTCGATCTTCATGTCGTCGGCGAGCTCACCCTTGAACTTGTCGCGGTCGTAATAGGGTACGCCGCCGGGGCCGCTCTTCATCTCGTGGCTGATCAGCCGGTCGTAGCAATTCCAGGACACCTCATAGCCGGGCACGTTGGTGCCGACACCGTGGATGTCGAGATTGTTGGGGCCGCCCTCGGACACGATCAGCAGCGTCTCCGAGCGCGCATCGGCCCTGGCCGAAGAGATCACGGCGGGCATCGCCGGAAGCGCCGCGCCAGCGGCCAATCCGGTGGCGGATTTCAGAAAATCGCGGCGCTTCATGAAAATGCTCCAACGCAAAAGTTTCTGGTTGGAACTGGATTCGCAAGGTTCATGCCAAGGCTTAATGAGGGTTTGAACCAGCATAAGCCGCTGATATATTTACATGAAACAGCTATTGATCGGACCGTCGATCAAAGGCCAAGCTTTGGGGCGTTGCATACAAAGATACGCATTTGCTTATAAAATAAGCTGAATCGAGCTTCGCTTGTTTGGCAGGCGGCTTATTGAACCGCCGTCGTCCTGGCGAAAGCCAGGACCCATTACCCCAGGAAGAAGTTGCGGCGCCAAGCTGGCAACCACGAGTCTTCGCAAAACCCCTCCGGGGGTAATGGGTCCTGGATCTGCGCTTCGCTTGTCCAGGACGACGGCGTTGATGAGGTCGGCAGCGGTGAATTACTCCGCCCAGATCAGCTCCTGGAGCTCGATCAGATCATTCGCCCTCTCCTGCCAGCCCTCGATGCAGATGTGGCTGTTGAGATCGCTGGCGTGGTGCAGCAGCATCAGGGCCATTAGCCGCCGCTTGAGTGCGTAGTCCGGCTTCGCATAGCCAAAACCTTCGAGCAGGCTGCGCACGCGGCCGGGCCGTCCCGCCGCCATGAAGGCGCTGGGGCCGAGCAGATCGTAGTCGCGCCATCCCGCCTTGACGTCGCCGAAGTCGAACAGGCCGGCGAGCGACCAATCGCCGTTGTCGCAGGCCAGCAAAAAATTCTCTGGAATGTACTCGCCGATCAGAATCACCGGCGGCGCGTCCATGGGAATGAGCTCAGCGGCATCGCGCAGGAGATCGTCGAGGCCGGCGAGGAATTTCGGCGCAAGACCGAGCCGTTCGTGCCTGTCGCGGCAGCCCTGCATCTGCGCGCGCGTGAACGCATCCCAGCGCGGGTCGAGCTGCGCCAGCGGGCCGAGCGGTGCGCGCTGCACGGCGGCGATGGTCGCGCCGATCTGGCGCAGCACGCGCTCCTTCTGTGCTTCCGCGAGCTGCGGCCAGATCTCCGAGCCGAGCGTGCCGGCGAGGCGCGTGATGATCAGATAAGGCCAGCCGTCGCGCTCGCCTTCGGCAACGATCTCGGGAATCGGCAGGTGGAGGCGACCGGCAAGCTGTGTCAGCGAGCCGCGCTCGGAGACGAACTGGGCGCGCAACAACGGCGGGAAGAGTTTCACGATCAGCTTATCATCGAGGCCTGCGACGAGGTTGGTGCCGGTCGAAAACACCTGCGGCGAACCGACGTCGATGCCGTGGCTGCGGGCGATGTCGAGCGCGATCGGCAGCCATCGCGCCGGATCGGAGCGAAAGGCGCGGAAGGTTTTTGAGTCGGTGAATGCCGGCAGGTGTTGCGACATAACATTGGTCATCGTTGCCCGCTCACCCCGGAGCGTTTTCGTTGATCTCGATGCGAGCCCAGGACGCGCTGCACCTCTCCCGCTTGCGGGAGAGGTCGACGCGTAGCGTCGGGTGAGGGTTTTCTCCTCTGGGGAGTGTCCCGTTGCGGAGACAACCCTCTCCCATAGCCGATGCTTCGCATCGGCGTCCTTTAAGAACGGCGGCCGTAGGCCGCCTATGCCTCCCCCGCAGGCGGGGAAGGGAGCGCACCTCGTCGGCGGCAATAGCGGAATCCAATGGCAAAATCGCTACCGCTCCGGGCTGGCGCGCTCGAATTGGCGCAGGAGCTTGTTGCCGCGTTCGACGGCGGACTCCAGCGCGGCTTGCGCGCCCTTCTGGCCGGCAAAGGCTCGCTCCAGCTCGTCCTCGATCACGCCGCGGATCAAGATGAAGGAGCCGAGCCGGATGCCCTTGGAATTCTCGGTCGGCGGATGCAGCGTGATCTCCTCGAACGAGATCGCGGAGCCCGGGTTGCGCTCGTAAAAGCCCTGCGCCCGCGTCAGCTCGAAGGCGGCGCGGGTGACCGGCAGGTACCCGGTGTTCTGGTGCCAGGCGGCCTGCACGCCGGGCTGCGACAGATAGGCGAAGAACCGCGCCACGCCTTTGTATTCGTCGCGCGGCCGATCGCGCAGCACCCACAGCGTGGCGCCGCCGATGATCGAGTTCTGCGGCGCGTCCTTCACGTCGGGCCAATACGGCATCATGCCGTAGCCGATCTCGAACTTCGAATTCGCCTTGATGTCGGCACGCGTCGCCGAGGAGCCGATGAAGATGCCGCATTCGCCGTTCTGGAAACGCGGCTCGGCCGCTTGGCCGCGGCCGCTATAGTCGAACAGTTTCGTCTTTTGCCATTCGGCGAGCTGGGCGACGTGCTTGACCACGACCGGATTGTTGATGGTCAATTGTGCATCGAGGCCGGCAAAACCGTTCGCGCGGGTGGCCAGCGGCAGATTGTGAAACGCCGAAAAATTCTCGACATGGATCCAGGACGGCCACGACGTGGTGAAGCCGCAGACCGCGCCGTGCTCGCGCAGGCGCTTTGCGGCGGCGCCGAGCTCGGGCCAGGTCTTCGGCGGCGTCTCCGGATCGAGGCCCGCGTCGCGGAACATGGTCTTGTTGTAATAGAGGATCGGCGTCGACGAATTGAACGGGAACGACAACAGATTGCCGGCTGCGTCGGTGTAGTAGCCGGAGACGGCGGGAAGATAATCGCTGAGCGAGAACGGCTCGCCCATGTCGCGCATCATGCTGTAGACGGGATAGATCGCGCCCTTGGCCGCGGTCATGGTGGCGGTGGCGACCTCGTTGACCTGGACGATCGCGGGCTGGCTGCGCGAGCGGAAGGCGAAGATCGCAGCCGTCACCGTCTCGGTGTAGCTGCCCTTGTAAGTTGGTACGATGCGGTAATCCGGCTGCGTGGCGTTGAAGTCGGAGGTGAGCTTTTCAAGCTGCTTGCCAAGCTCGCCCGACATGGCGTGCCACAGCGCGATGTCGGTAGCGCGCGCCGGCGCGAGCGGCGCCAAGGAGAGGGCCAAGAAAGAGAGGGCGGCGATCTGCAAAAGGCGCAATGCTGAAATCAATTTGGCTCTTCCCTCTCGCGCGGCAAAAGGCGACCGATCCTGCTTAAGGCGCGGCATTCGCGGTTTCAACCGGGAATGAGCCGTGGCCGCGCCGCACAATCGCGCTGCCGGCGGACCGGGATGGCCTTCCCTTTACCATCTGCTAGATTGGATTGAACCTTTTCCTTCCGCCCTAGACTCCATCACCAAGGGGTTGAGTGTGCCAGTGTTGAACCGTGCCGAATTCTCGCGGACCGGGATGGTGTTCGTCGCGCTTTTGTTCGCCGCAGTCTCGATGGGCATGTGCGCGACGGGCGCGATTGCGCGCGAGTTCCGCGCTGCCGACACCCAGACTGAGGATTACCCGACCGTGCAGGCGCTGCGCTACATGAGCGCCCTGATCGCCGAGCGCACCGCCGGCCGCCACGAGATCAAGGTGTTTCACTCCCGCCAGCTTGGCGAGGAGAAGGAGACGATCGAGCAGACCCGGGCCGGCGCGATCGACCTCAACCGGACCAACGTGGCGCTGATCGGCAATTTCGTTCCGGCGATGAACGTGCTGGCCATGCCGTTCCTATTCCGGTCCATCGAGCACATGCAGAAGGTGCTGGACGGGCCGATCGGCGGCGAGATCCTGAACAGCTTCGAGCCCTACGGCTTCGTGGGGCTCGCCTTCTACGATTCGGGGGCGCGCTCGATCTATAACGGAGTTCGGCCGGTGAAGAGCATCGCCGACCTCAAGGGCCTGCGGATCCGGGTGCAGCAATCGGAGCTGATGAGTGAGATGATCCGCTCGCTCGGCGCCGAGCCTGTCGAGCTGCCCTACGGGCAGGTGCTCACGGGTCTTGCGACCCATCTGATCGACGGCGCGGAGAACAACTGGCCCTCCTTCGTGACCACGGACCATTACAAATATGCCGGCTACCTGACGCTGACCGAGCACACGATGAGCCCGGAGGTGCTGGTGATCTCGCTCAAGGCCTGGCGCAGCCTGTCGGCTGAGGACCAGCAGATCTTCAGGGAGGCCGCGGCGCGCTCCGGCAATTTCATGCGCGAGAAATGGCGCGACCTCGAGGAGCAGTCGCAGCGCAAGGCGCAGGCCGCGGGCGTCACCATCGTCAGGGATATCGACCGCAAGCCGTTCGAGGACGCGATGGCGTCAATCTACGCCAAGGCCGGGCGCGATCCCGCCGCGGCCGCGCTGATCGAACGCATTCGCAAGGTGGAGTGAGGTTTTTGGCTGCGCCCGGACACAGCGAGCTCGCAGACAGGCCGCCCGGCCCGATCGGGCGGCTGCGCGCGCGTCTGGTCGGCCTGCTGCGGGCGGTGCCGATCCGCTGGCGCATCCTGTCGATCGCGGCGCTGAACTCCGCCGTGGTGATCGTGCTGGTGGCGATGATCTGGAACGGCGCGCAGGTGCTGGGCTCGGCCTGGGACGACGTGCGCCAGGTGCGCGAATCCGACCGGATCCTGGCGCTGCTCGAAAGCGAGACCGGGCGCCTCCAGAACCTGATCCACCGTTATATCAACCAGCCGAGTCCGGACCTGTTCGCCGAAATCCTGTTGCTGCGCGAGGCGGTGCTGGGCACGCTGACCGATCGCGCCGCCAAGGACCCGATGCTGGCGGGCTCGGTCGAGGAGCTGGAGCGCACCACCGACCGCTTCCTCAACGGTTTTGGCGAGCTGCGCGCCGTGCAGGCGACCATCGCCAAGACCTACGAGGAGCAGGTGCAGGGCCCGGCCAGGGACATGGCGGGGCTCTACTCCATCATCGAGGGCGCCACCGGCCATCGCGACGCCTTGATCTGGCCCTCGCTCGGCAAGTCCCGCGAGGCCTTCACGGCGATGCTGGTCGCGGCCAATTCCTACTATCTGTCGCTGTCGCCGGGTGCCGCCGACGACGCGCGCCGCAACACCGAGACCATCGAGAAAACCATCCCGGTGATGATCGATCTCGCCGACAACGACCTCCAGCGCATGGCGCTGCAAAAGCTCGCGACCCGCACCACGGCGCTGCGCGAGGGCTTTGCAAAACTCTCCGAGCAATTGACCAGCCGCACCGACTTGCTGCGCAACACCATCGACGCCAGTCAGGCCGAGGCGATCGGCGCCATCGACGACCTCTCGACCAAGATGCGCCAGCGCGAGCAAAAGGCGCAGGCAACCTTCGACCGCACGCTGGCGGACATTTCGCGGCGGGTGCTGTCGATCGCCGTGATCTTCCTCGGCATCATCCTGTCCGCCGGCGTGCTGATCGCGCTGTCGATCCGGCTGCCGCTGCAGCAGATCATGGCGGCGATGCGCGCGATCACGCTCGGCGATCTCGGCCGCGCGGTGCAGGGCACCGGCGCCCGCGACGAGGTCGGCGCCATGGCGCGCGCGGTGGAGGTGTTCCGCGAGAACGCCATCGCCAAGCGCCAGACCGAGGACGAGCTGCGCGAATCCAAGGAGAAGGCCGAGAGCGCGCTGCTCGAGCTCAATGCCGCGCAGCAGAATCTGATCGACGCCGAACGGCTGGCGGCGCTGGGCGGCCTCGTTGCCGGCGTCGCCCACGAGGTCAACAACCCCATCGGCATCAGCCTGACCGTGGCCTCGAGTTTGGCCCGGCGCAGCGAAATGTTCGAGGCCCAGCTCAAGGGCGATGGCGGGCTGCGCCGCTCGCAGCTGGAGGAATTCGTGCAGTCGTCGCGCGACGCCTCGCAGCAGCTCGTCGCCAATCTCACGCGCGCCGGCGAGCTGATCCAGTCGTTCAAGCAGGTCGCGGTCGACCGCTCCCATGCCGAGCGCCGGCAATTCTCGTTGAGCGAAGCTACCGACCAGATCATCGCGAGCCTCAGGCCCGTGCTGAAGCGCTCGCCGACCACGCTCCAGGTCGACGTGCCCGAGGGGCTGCTGCTGGACGGCTATCCCGGCTCCTATGGCCAGATCCTGACCAATCTGTTCCTCAATGCCGCCAACCACGCCTTTGCCGACCGGCGGGCCGGCACCATCACGATCTCGGCGCGACCGCGCGGGACCGACGACATCGAGATCATCTTCGCCGACGACGGCGCCGGCATGACCCCCGACGTGCAGCGCCAGGCCTTTGACCCCTTCTTTACCACCCGGCGCAATGAAGGCGGCACGGGACTCGGCCTGCATATCGTCTATAACCTCGTCACCCAGCAGCTCGGCGGCCGGATGATGCTGGAATCCAAGCTGGGACAAGGCACTACTTTTCGCATTATCATGCCCCGGGTCGCCAAGGGCGCCACGCAAAGCACAGAGACTGACGGGACCTCTCAATGGCCGAACAGGACGATGTCCTCCACCTGATCGACGATACCGGGACCGCGTCGGAGGATACGGAGACGAGGAAGTGGAAGATCGCCGTCATCGACGACGATCCGGCCGTGCATGACGGCACGCGTTTTGCGCTCTCGGACTATTCTCTCAACGGCCAGGGCCTGGAAATCCTCTCGGCGCATTCCGCGGCCGAAGGTCGCAAGCTGATGGCCGCGCACGGCGACATCGCCGCGGTGCTGCTCGACGTCATCATGGAGACGGATGTCGCGGGGCTCGAGCTGGTCGAGTTCATTCGCAACGAGCTCAAGAACGAGACCGTGCGCATCATCCTGCGCACCGGACAGCCCGGCCAGGCGCCCGAGCGCCGCGTCATCGTGCAATACGACATCAACGACTACAAGGCCAAGACCGAGCTCACCGCCGACAAACTGTTCACCTCGCTGACCGCGGCGCTGCGCTCCTACCAGCAGCTCGAGCGCATGGTGCAGACCCGACGCGGGCTGGAGATCATCATCGACGCCGCCTCGACTCTGTACGACTTCAAGTCGATGCAGCGGCTCGCCGAGGGCGTGCTGACCCAGCTCGCCTCGCTGCTCAATGTCGATTGCGCCGGCATCCTGGTTCTGCGCGACAATGGCGGGGTCGATCCCGAGCTGTCGGTGCTTGCGGGCAGCGGCTGCTACAGCCGCTTCATCGGCACGACCTCGTCGAAGGCGCTCGACCCCGATCTGCGCGCGATGGTGGAAGCGGCGTTCCAGGGCCGCAAGAACGAATTCGCCGACCACCGCAGCGTGATCTATTTGCGCACCGGTAGCGGCCGCGAGGTCGTGGTGCTGCTCCAGGCCGAACGCGAGCTGTCCGGGACCGACCGTTCGCTGGTCGAGATCTTCTCCAGCCGGCTCTCGATCGCATTCGACAACGTCATCCTCTATCAGCAGCTCCAGGACGCCAATACGCAGCTGGAAGACCGCGTGGCCCAGCGCACCCGCGCCTTGATGCAGGCCAACCGCCGCCTCTCGGCGCAATGGCTGCGGCTGCAGCGCGCCAACGGCTTCAAGAACGAGATTTTGGGCACCGTCGCCCACGACCTCAAGAACCCGCTCGGCGTCATTCTCGGCCGCACCGAGATGCTGAAGGAGCTGATCTCGACCGGCGCGTCCGCGAGCGGCGTGAGCGCCCAAGTCGATCACATCCGCGATGCGACCAAGCGCCTGACCACGATGGTCGATCACCTGATCTCGGACGCGATGGCGGATGCCTTCGACATCACCATTCGCCGCGAGCCGGTCGATGTCGCGGCCCTGGTGAAAGAGGTCGCCGAAGCCAACCAGCCGCTCGCCGTCAACAAGCAGCAGACGATCAGCGTCACCGCGCCGTCCAACATCGTCACCATGTGCGACACCGACCGCATCCGTGAGGCGATCGACAATCTCATCAGCAACGCCATCAAATACTCACCGATGGCCGGCAAGATCATTGTCGCGGTGACCCATGAGGCCAACGACACCGTCATCCGCGTCACCGACGAAGGCGCCGGGCTGTCGCCGGAGGATCTCGGCCGCCTGTTCGGCCGATTCCAGCGACTGTCGGCAAAACCGACCGCCGGCGAGAGTTCGACGGGGCTTGGGTTGTCCATCGTCAAGCGTATTATCGACATGCATGGCGGCGAGGTGACCGCCGAGAGCGACGGACCCGGCAAGGGATCGACCTTCACCATCACGCTTCCCGCGACTGAAATGCACTGAGCCGAAATGCTATGACCCCATGACCCAAAGCCAGCACATCATGATCGTCGACGACGAGGCCCCGGCCCGGGAGATGGTCGGCGATTACCTCAAGATGCACGGCTTCACCGTGACGCTGTGCGACGGCGGAAAGAGCTTGCGCGCCGCGATCGACGGCAGCATGCCAGATCTCGTCGTGCTCGACCTCAACATGCCCGAAGAAGACGGTCTCTCGATCATCCGCGACCTCAAGAGCCGCATCAACGTTCCCGTGATCATGCTCACGGCCACCGCGAGCCCGATCGACCGCGTGGTCGGGCTCGAGCTCGGCGCCGACGATTACGTGGCCAAGCCGTGCGAGCTGCGCGAACTGATGGCGCGCATTCGCTCGGTGCTGCGGCGGAGCACGCCGCTCAAGCTCGCCGCATCCGAAGCGGCGCCTGCGAAATCCGACAAGGATCAATTGGTACGCTTTGGGACAAAATGGCTCGATCTCGAAGCGCAAGCGCTGCGCGACGACGAGGGCAACGAGCATCCGCTGACCGCGTCCGAGTTCGGGCTGTTGAAGGTGTTCGCGGCCAATCCGAAGCGCGTGCTGTCACGCGAGCGCCTGCTGGAACTGGCCAATGCGCGCGACGCCGAAGCGTTCGATCGCGCCGTCGACCTGCGCATCATGCGCATCCGCCGCAAGATCGAGCCCGACCCGACCAAGCCCGCCGTGATCCGCACCATCCGCGGCGGCGGCTACCTGTTCTCGCCCGCGGGCGAGAAGGCGTAGGGGACGCGAGGGCGTAAGGCGTGCGCGGCAAATTCCGCCGTCATCCCGGCGAAGGCCGGGATCCATACCGCGTGATCTATCGGTGAATTGCATGTGCCGGTACCGGCAAAGGCTCTTCACGACCGGTCTTCGCAAAACGTCTCGCTGTGGTTATGGGTCCCGGCCTTCGCCGGGACGACGTCGGGATTAGTGCGGCGGCGAACACAAACACCCCAACTTCGTTCCTCACCCGCAAAACCGCCCGCCCCGTATTTCCCGTACGTTGAAATTCCACGCTTTTTTACCCCGGATGTTTCGTCGGCCCGTCTCCGACGAAACAATTTGACGGCGCACGAAACCATTTTCCGCTTTTGGTGCAGACGTCCCGAAACGTTGGCTCATTAACACTTTGGTCCAAGGAAACGCCGCTCGGTTGCGGCGCTACGGGGAGCCAGGTCAATGCCGAACGTCATCGCCATCAACGCCCAAGCCAGCCAGAGCATCATTGCCGCTCAGGCGACCTCGGACGATATGCTTCTCGAAAGCATTGCCGACGGCAACCGGACGTCGATGCACATCCTTTATTGCCGTCACAACGTGCGCGTCTACCGCTTCATCCTGCGCATCGTGCGTGATGCGACCGCGGCCGAAGACCTGGTCAGCCAGGTGTTTCTCGATGTGTGGCGGACCGCCGGCCAATTCCAGGGCCGCTCGCAGGTCTCGACCTGGCTGCTCTCGATTGCCCGCTTCAAGGCGCTGACCGCGATGCGCCAGCGCCGCTTCGAGGACATCGACCAGGAAGACGTGCGCCAGATTCCCGATGGCGCGGAGACGCCGGAGACCTCGCTCGACCGCAGCGACACCAGCGCGATCCTGCGCGCCTGCGTGGCAAAACTGTCGCCCGCGCATCGCGAGATCATCACCCTCGTCTATTACCATGAGAAGTCGGTGGAGGAGGTCGGGCAGATCATCGGCATCCCCCAGAGCACGGTGAAGACCCGGATGTTCTACGCCCGCAAGCAACTGGCCGAGTTGCTCAAGAGCTGTGGCGTCGAACGCTTCGCCGCCTGAAACACAAAGATTTCAAGGAGATAGGACCGGATTTCGGGCCCCATCACCGGACACAAAAGAGTTACCGCCGACGAAACAATTGAAACAAAACACAACATCAGGCGGAAAAACTTCATCCCTATAAAGCTCACATACGGTTTCGCTTAAACCTCCCAAGACCTCCAACGACCCGGACGGGATGCCCCCCTCCGGGTCGTTTTGTATTTGGGGGCAAAGACGTAGCGGCAGGCTCCCGCCTCTCCCGCTTGCGGGAGAGGCCGACGCGCCCCGGGCGATGCGAAGCATCGTCCCGCGCGCGGGGGTGAGGGCTGTTTCCTCTTGGGAAGTGTCCCATTGCGGAGGCACCCTCTCCCCTGCCCTCCCCCGCCAGCGGGGGAGGGAGCGCACCGAGGTCGCGGCACGACCGCCGTCACGAACGCGTGACGCTCGTAACAATCCGCGCACCCACCCCGAACAACCCTCGTGACCCCCTTCACGAGTGGCCCGATGCTTGACCTGATCTTCGCTGTCCTTGCCGGCATCCTCACCATTGCCGCGCCATGCACGCTGCCGATGCTGCCGATCCTGCTCGGCGCCTCGATCGGCCACGCCGGCCGGCTGCGGCCCGCGATGATCGCGCTCGGTTTCGTGCTCTCGTTCTCCGCAACGGCGCTGCTGCTCGGCGCGCTCACACGGCTGTTCGATTTCGATCCGAACGTGCTGCGCGAAGCCGCCTCGATCCTGCTGCTCGGCTTCGGCCTGCTGATGCTGTGGCCGGCGCCGTTCGAATGGCTGTCGATCCGGCTCAATGGCTGGCTCGATCTCGGCAATTCCAGCGCCACGCAACGCGAGGGCGCGCTCGGCGGCCTCGTGCTCGGCACCACGCTCGGTCTGGTCTGGACGCCCTGCGCCGGCCCGGTGCTCGGCTCGATCCTGACGCTGGTGGCGACCTCGAACAACGCCGGCTGGGCGGGCACGCTCTTGATCGGCTACGCAATCGGCGCCGCAATTCCGATGCTGGCGATCGCCTACGGCGGGCAGGCCGCGACCACGCGCGTGCGCAGCCTCGCGCGCATCTCGCCCAGGCTTCAACAGGGCTTTGGCGTCATCGTGATCGCCTTCGCGGCCGCCGCCTACTTCCAGTACGACACGCTGATCGTGGCGTGGCTCACCGGATTCTATCCCACCGGTCAGATCGGCCTGTGATCATCCCAAACCCACCGGAGGAATGTTCCATGACGCCCAAGCTACTCGCCGTCTCCGCCGCGCTGCTGGCCTTTGCCGTGACCGGCGCCGTCATTCCCGGCATCTGCGACGAGGTCGCCAGCGCGGCGCCGATCACCGTCGCTGCCGCAAGCCAGCAGACCGCGCCCGACTTCACCGGCATCAATAACTGGTTCAACTCGAAACCGCTGAACCTCGCCGACCTGCGCGGCAAGGTCGTGCTGGTGGATTTCTGGACCTATGGCTGCGTCAACTGCGTCAACACGCTGCCGCACGTCACCGACCTCTACGCCAAGTACAAGGACAAGGGCCTAATCGTGGTCGGCGTGCACACGCCGGAATTCCCGTTCGAGCGTTCGGCGTCCAATGTGCAGGCCGCGCTGAAGCGCCACGGCATCACCTATCCGGTGGCGCAGGACAACGATTCGAAGACCTGGAATGCCTACAGCAACCAGTATTGGCCGGCACAGTACATCATCGACCAGAACGGCAAGATCGTGTTCCAGCACGCAGGCGAAGGCCGCTATGACGAGATCGACCGTACGGTGGCGCGGCTCTTGAACGCCAACAGCTGACGTCGCATGCGGCGGCCGCCGATGTTGCTTGACTCCACGGACCGGTCCGTGGAGGTTCGCAACCGAAAAATCAGCCGCCCGCAATGGACGACACGACCGCCAGCAACGACATTCGCCTTCGCGAAGGCGCCTCGATCGCGCAGCGGCTGGTCATAGCCGGCTCTGCGGCGGCCGTTGCGCTGTGCTTCACGCCGGGACTGTTCACGCACGATGCCCTGGAAGTTGTCATCTCCGCGGCGGCGCTGCTGCTCGGCGCGGCGTTTGTCGGCGGGATCATGCTGGCGCCCGCGGTGGTGTGGATCATCACGCCGGATGAAATCCTGATCGGGCAGCAACGTCCCTTCGGCAAGCTCCGCACCAGGATCGTCGCAAGAGACGACATCCGGGGATTGAAGGTTGCCGGCAGCAAGGCGGCCAAGGCCCGTTTCCAACTGGCCTTCACGCTGGCCTCGGGGAGCGCCTGACCTCGCCGCCGATTTCCGACGTCACGCATGTCTGCGATACAGTGGCGCGGATCGCCGCGCAATTCGACGTTCCCGACGTCGAGGCGCCGGCCAATCCGCTCGACGCCAGCAATCCCGAGATGCATCTCGGCGACCCCGTCGAGCCGTTTTCCGCAAGGGACATCCGGATCGTTGCGCTGATCGTCGCCACATTGTCTGCCGTTCCCTACGCCTACCGGCTCTGGCGTGGCCTGTCACCGGGCCCGATCGACCTCATGCTGCTGCCGCTCGGCGCGATTGCCGCGTTCGCGGTTTACAGGTTTGCCAATCTCGCGACCGGCGCCTTCTGGATCATCCGGCGACGCGATATTCGCGTTGAACGCCTGTCGGGAGACGGCAAGCCGCGCGCCGACCATATCGAGGGACACGATGTGAAGACGATCACGGTCGAGCGGCGCGGCCGGTCCGAGGACGAGCACTGCATCGTCGTGATCCGATTGCGGTCGGGACAAAGGTTTCGCAGTCCCCGCATCGGCTCGCGCAACGAGGCGCGTGCGGTGGCGGCCGAAATCGTCCGGCGACTCGGGATTGGGGCGGAAAGCAACCGGATTTAACTGGCACACAGTGGCCTATGGTGCACGTTGATCTCACCGCGAGTTCGGTCTGCGCCTCTCCCGCTTGCGGGAGAGCTCGGCGCGTCCGGGCGATGCGAAGCATCGTCCCGCGCGCCGGGTGAGGGTTCTCACCACATCGGGAGTGCCCCGTTGCGGAGACACCCTCTCCCCCGCTCTCCCCCGCAGGCGGGGAGAGCGCAGCGAGCACAACTCTGCGCTTTTCGCGCCATCCCCTGTTTGTGGCATTGCCCGGCTCCGTCAAAAAACCAAAGCATTCTCGTGACATAACGATTTGGCGCGCCATCAACTTGCCACGAAGCTGCCCCTGAG
Organism: Bradyrhizobium sp. LLZ17; assembly: GCF_041200145.1. NCBI lineage: Bacteria > Pseudomonadati > Pseudomonadota > Alphaproteobacteria > Hyphomicrobiales > Nitrobacteraceae > Bradyrhizobium > Bradyrhizobium zaerense. The sequence goes on along the minus strand of NZ_CP165734.1, from coordinate 5,284,023 downwards.
TTCAGATGGATCCTAACGATTTGCGCTGTGGCAGCGGGGAGAGCTTGAAATGACGGATTTTCGTCGCCTGACCGGGGCGTTGTTGGCTGCGATGGGCCTGATCCTGTCTGCGCCGCAAGCTTTCGCCCAGCAGCCCGACCGCGGCGACGAGCCCGGCCTGGTCGCCGACGATGCTTACGAGCTCGATCCGGAATGGCAGAAGCAGGTCGTGTACTACCGCACGACCGAAGCACCGGGCACCATCATCATCTCGACCTCGGAGCGCCACCTCTATCTGGTGCAGCCCGGCGGGCGCGCGATCCGCTACGGCATCGGCGTCGGCCGCGATGGCTTCCAGTGGCAGGGGCTGGTGAGCATCAGCAACAAGAAGGAGTGGCCGGACTGGACGCCGCCCCCGGAGATGATCCAGCGCCAGCCTTATTTGCCGCGCTTCATGGCCGGGGGCCCCGGCAACCCGCTCGGCGCCCGCGCCATGTATCTCGGCGCCACCGTTTATCGCATCCACGGCACCAACCGCCCCGACACGATCGGCACCAAGGTCTCCTCGGGCTGTTTCCGGCTGGTCAACCACGATGTCGCCGATCTCTACGATCGCGTCCCGGTCGGGACCAAGGTGGTCATCCGGCAGAAGCCTGAACTCTAACGCCACTCGTTCGCGCATGATCGTTCCGGAAAGCCGCTTCGCACTTTCCGGATCATGCGTCCCACCTTCGCCAAAACTCCTTTTCCCGATTATTTCGAGAGAGCAACATGATGCGCACATTTCGAGGCGGCCTGCTGATCGGGCTCGCGGTCGCCGTGCTGGTCGCCGCCTTCGCCATCACCTACGAGTTCTATGACACCCGCACCTTGAAGCGCACCGTCCGACGCGGCGAAGTGCTGTGCGGCGTCAACAAGGGCCTGCCCGGTTTCTCCATCCCCGACGACAAGGGCAACTGGACTGGTTTTGACGTCGATTTCTGCCGCGCGGTCGCCTCCGCGATCTTCGACGATCCGGGCAAGGCCAAGTTCGTGCCGCTCGACGCCAGCGAGCGCTTCAAGGAATTGCAGAGCCGCAAGGTCGACATTCTCTCCCGCAACTCGACCTGGAGCATGGCGCGCGAGCTCGATTATGACCTCTATTTCCCCGCCGTCGCTTATTACGACGGTGAAGGTTTCATGGTGCCGCGCTCCCGCAACAAGGAGACGTCGCTGGACCTCGCCGACAGCAAGGTCTGCGTGCAGTCGGGCACCACGACGGCGCTCAACCTCGCCGACTATTTTCGCGCCAACAACATGAAGTATGAAGAGTTGAAGTTCGACAAGCTGGAAGACGTCGTGAAGGCCTACGACACCGGCAAGTGCGACACGCTCACCGCCGACGTTTCCCAGCTCTATGCGCTGCGGCTCAACCTCGGCAAGCCCGGCGACCACATGATCCTGCCGGACGTGATCTCCAAGGAGCCGCTCGCTCCCGTGGTGCGCCAGCGCGACGACGACTGGATGATGATCGTGAAGTGGACGCTCTACGCGATGATCAACGCGGAAGAGCTCGGCGTCACCTCGCAGAACATCGACGAGGCCCTGAAGTCGAAGAAGCCCGAGGTGATGCGGCTGGTCGGCACCGAGGGTAATTACGGCGAGCAGCTCGGCCTCACCAAGGACTGGGCCGTCCGCGTCATCCGCCACGTCGGCAATTACGGCGAGATGTACGAGCGCAACATCGGCGAGAAGTCGAAGCTGAAGATCCCGCGCGGCATGAACCAGCTGTGGAATGCCGGCGGCGTGCAGTACGCACCGCCGATGCGGTAGGAGTCCCCTCCGCCGTCATTGCGAGCGAAGCGAAGCAATCCAGAGTCTTTCCGCGGACAAAGTCTGGATTGCTTCGTCGCAAGTGCTCCTCGTAATGACGAGCTTGGGGCAGGCGCTTTCCCCCTCTCAACTGTCATCGCCCGGCTTGACCGGGCGATTCGGTATTCCAGACCCGGCTGTGATCAATCGAGGGGCCGCAGCGTACTGGGTCGCCCGGTCAAGCCGGGCGACGACACCGCGTGTTAAACGACGCTCCGCGCCTCAATACCCCCGCGCGCGCCAGCTGCTCGGTGTGGTAATTGGCATCGCCAAACAGCTCCTCGCACACCCGCGCGCGCTTCATGAAGAAGCCGATGTCGAACTGGTCGGTCATGCCCATGCCGCCATGCATCTGCACGCCTTCCTGCACCGCGCGCGTGGCGGTGGTGCCGGCGCGGGCTTTTGCCACTGCGACGCTTGATGCGGCCTTGGCGACATCCGTATCGAGCGCTTGCAGCGCCTTCATCACGGCGGCGCGGGTGATTTCGATGTCGACATAGAGCTCGGCGGCGCGGTGCTGGAGCGCCTGGAATTCGCCGATCAGCTTGCCGAACTGCTTGCGGCTTTTGAGGTACTCGACGGTGCGGTTGAACACCTCTTCGCTCAAGCCCACCATTTCGGAGGCGACCGCGCCGCGGCCGATGTCGAGCACGCCGTCGAGCAAGGCAGCGCCCTGGTCGACCTCGCCGAGCACGCTGTCGGCATTGACCTCGACATTGGCGAGCTCGATGCGCGCCGCGTTGTGCGCGTCGACGATGATGGTGCGCTCGATCGCAACGCCTTTGGCCTTGGGATTGACCAGGAACAGCGTCAAGCCGTCGCGCTCGCCGGCAGAGCCTGCGGTGCGCCCGGCGACGATGAAGAGGTCCGCGACATGACCGTCGACCACCAGCGCCTTGGCGCCGGACAGCTTGAAACCGTTGCCGGCGCGCACGGCCTGCAAACTGGTCTGCAGCGGACGATGCTTTGCACCCTCGTCGATCGCCAAGGTCGCGAGCAGCGAGCCATTGGAGATCTTTGGCAGGTACTCCGACTTCTGCGCGGCGTTGCCGCCGCGGCTCAGCGCCGAGGCCGCGACCACGCCGGTGGCGAGGAACGGCGACGGCATCAAGGTGCGGCCGATCTCCTCCATCACGACGCCGGCCTCGACAAAGCCGAGGCCGCTGCCGCCGAACTCCTCCGGCACCAGCAGGCCGGCAAAGCCCATCTCGGCGAAGGAATGCCAAAGCTCCCTGGAGAAGCCGGTGGGGTCCTTAGCGTCGCGCAGATGCCGCAGATGCGACACCGGCGCCTTGTCGCTGATCAGCCCGCGCGCGCTGTCGCGGAGCATCGATTGTTCTTCGGTGAGGACGAGGGCCATGGTGATGTTTCCGGTTCCGAAAATTATTTTGTCTCGGTCATTCCGGGCTGCGCCGTAGGCGGAGGCCCGGAATCCATCAAGCAGCAGAGTTGGTGGACGAATGGATTCCGGGTTCGCGACTCCGTCGCGCCCCGGAATGACGTGTGGTGAGAGTGTGCCTCACGCCCCCGGCAGATCGAGAATGCGCTTGGCGACGATGCCGAGCATGACCTCGGTGGTGCCGCCCTCGATCGAGTTGGCCTTGGTGCGCAGCCAGGCGCGCGGACGGGCGCCTTGCCTGGAACGCTCGCTCTCCCATTCCAGCGCATCAACGCCGCCGGCCGACATCAAAATCTCGTAGCGGCGCTTGTTGAGCTCGGTGCCGTAATATTTCATCGCCGATGAAAACGCCGGATGCGCCTGTCCTGCCTTGGCGAGATCGACCGCGCGCTCGGCGCAGGCCGCGAGTGCGGCTTCGTCGACGTCGAAGCTGGCGATCCGGCCGCGCAGCATCGCATCGTCGAGCTTGCCTTGCGCATCGGTGCCGATGGAGTCCGCGGCGATCTGGCCGAGCGGGCGGCCGACACCGCGCTCGCCCATGCCCGAGATCATCGCGCGCTCGTGCTGCAGCAGATATTTCGCGACGTCCCAGCCGCGATTGATCGTGCCGACCACGTGCGATTTCGGCACGCGGACATTGTCGAAGAAGGTTTCGCAGAACGGCGAGTACCCCGAGATCAGCAGGATCGGCTTGGTCGTCACGCCCTTCGAGGTCATGTCGAACAGGATGAAGCTGATGCCGTCATGCTTCTTCGCGGTTGGATCGGTACGCACTAGACAGAAGATCCAGTCGGCGTAGTTGGCGTAGGACGTCCAGATCTTCGACCCCGTGATGACGAAATCGTCGCCGTCGCTCTCGGCGCGGGTCTGGAGCGAAGCGAGATCGGAGCCGGCATTGGGCTCGGAATAGCCTTGGCACCAGCGGATCAGGCCCGCTGCAATCTTCGGCAGATGCTCCTGCTTCTGCGCCTCGTTGCCATATTTGAGCAGCGCCGGCCCGAGCATCCAGATGCCGAAGCTCGACAGCGGCGGGCGCGCGCCGATCTTTGCCATCTCCGCACGCAGCACCTTGTGCTCGGCCGCGCTCAGGCCGCCGCCGCCATATTGCTTCGGCCAGTCCGGCACGGTCCAGCCCTTGTCGCGCATGCGCTCGAACCAGATGCGCTGCGGCTCGGAGGCGAATTTCGCGTTGCGCCCGCCCCAGAACACGTCGGCATCCGACGTCGCGGGCTTGCGCATTTCCGGCGGGCAATTGGCCTCGAGCCAAGCGCGTGTTTGCTTGCGGAATTCTTCGAGATCGGCGGTCTCGGAATCGCTGGCTTTTAGGTCAGTCATGGGTCGTTTCCATCCATCGCAATCGACTTGTTGCGCACGACTCTGAGCCATCGCACTGCGGAATTCAACCTCTTCGATGCCGTACGGCTGCGCACGCCCGACAGCATTCGGCTATACTCTCCGCCGCGGCGACGGTTGAAAACAAAGAGGAAACAACGATGCGCCTGAAATTTCTTTCGCCTGGCGAAATGAACGAGAGCCAGCGGCAGACCTATGACGAATCGATTGCCGGCAAGCGCGGCAAGCCGCCGGCGCCGATGATGGCCTGGCTCAACAGCCCGGAGATGGCCCGGCATGCCACGCGGCTCGGCGAAGTGCTGCGCTTCGACACGATGTTTCCCGCCAAGCTCTCGGAGATCGCGATCCTGGTGACGGCACGGCACTGGACCGCGCATTACGAATGGTACGCGCACAAGCGCCTCGCCCTTGCGGGCGGCCTGAAGCCGGACATCATCGACGCGATCCGCGACCGCCGCACGCCGGAGTTCGACGATCCCGTGGCCAGGATGATCTACGATGTGGCAAAGTCGCTGCATGAGGGTCACGGCGTCGAGAAAGGCCTCTATGACGAGGCCGTGAAGCTGCTCGGCGAGCGCGGCGTCGTCGAGGTGATCGGGCTGTGCGGCTATTACACGCTGGTGTCGATGACGCTGAACACGTTCGAGTTCGGGCTGCCGGAGGGCGAGGTGTCGGAGCTCGCTTGATGGCCTGACCCGATGCGCAGTTTCGGATTAGGAAACACTGGGTTTCGGGATTGGCCTGTAGCGCCGCCCCGGGGTTCGCCCTATCTGGAGTTGATCAATGGAGCAGCCACATGTCCCAGAATCCACCCGTGAATCCCGGCACCAGGATCGGTCACGTCCACCTCAAGGTCGCCGATCTCGATCGTGCGCTCGGCTTCTATTGCGGCGTGCTCGGCTTCGAGCTGATGCAGCGGATGGGCTCCGGCGCGGCCTTCATCTCTGCAGGCGGTTATCATCACCACATCGGGCTCAACACCTGGGAGAGCAAGGGCGGCTCGCCGCCGCCGCCGGGCACGACCGGGCTCTATCACACCGCGATCCTCTATCCGACCCGCCCTGCGCTCGCGGACGCGCTGCATCGCGTGCTCTCGGCCGGCATCGCGCTGGACGGGGCGAGCGACCACGGCGTGTCCGAAGCGCTGTATCTGCGCGATCCGGACCAGAACGGCGTGGAGCTGTATCGGGACCGGCCGAAGGAGCAGTGGCCGTTCGGGCCGGACGGCAAGCTTGCGATGATCACCAAGCGGCTGGACGTGGAGGAGCTGCTGCGACAGCGGGAAGTGTGAGGCTCCGCTGTCTCCCCGCGTCATTACGAGCGCAGCGAAGCAATCCAGAATCGTGTCCGCGGAGACAGCCTGGATTGCTTCGTCGCAAGGGCTCCTCGCAATGACGGCGTGTGTTGGGGCGCCGTCGCGTCTCTATGACTTCCGTAGGGTGGGCAAAGCGCAGCGTGCCCACCATTTCTTGCAGCGTCAGCGGTGAGTGAGATGGTGGGCACGGCGCTATGCGCCTTTGCCCACCCTACGAAACCTTTTTCCCACGCACCATGATCAACCCCGCCGCCACCGCCTCCAGCGCAATGCAGAGATAGAACGGCAGCGCATAGCCGCCGGAGACATCGCGCAGCAAGCCGACGACGCCCGGGCCGAATGCATAGGTCACCTGGTTGATCGCGGTGTTGAGGCTGATCAGCACACCGAACGCGGCGGAATCGAACTCACGCTGCACGATCAGCGACGGCAGCGTGATGAGGTTGCCGACCGAAAAGCCGAACACCGCGCAGGCCGCAATCAGCAAGTAGTCATTGTGCAAATTGATGACGACGAGGAGCGCCGCGGCCTGGCTCAGGAACGACAGCGCCGAGGCCACGCGCTGGTTGAGCCGGTCGATCACCAGCGAGAACAGCACCCGGCCGATGACTGCCATCGCCGTCAGCACCGCGACCGCGACGGCGGCACGCTCGCGCCCGATGATGGGATCGAGGAACGAGATCAGGTGCACAATGAAGCCGACCTGGGCGAACAGCACCAAGGCAAAGGCGATCGTCACCGTGAGAAAGCCGACGTCGCGCAGTGCAGCTTTACGGATCTCCGCCGATGATTGCGGCTTCAGCTTCGTCGCCGCCTGCCAGCGATGGAGTTCGGGCGGACGGCCGATCGCCAACAGGATCACCGGCACGAGCAGCACCAGCATGGCGCCGGCAACGATCAACATCGCGTTCTCGAAGCCGATATGGCCAATCAAGCTCACCAGCAGCGGCACGCCGACGATGCCGCCGAAGCTGGCGCCGTTCAGTGCCAGGCTGATCGCCATGCCGCGCTTCTGGTCGAACCACAGGCTGATGGTGTTGGTGATCATGGCCAGGCTGGTGCCGGCCCAGCCGAAGGCGAGCACCGCGTTGGCGAGATAGAGCTGCCAGGGCTCGCGCACCGCGCCGATCGCGACCGCGGCGGCCGCCATCGCCAGCGTGCCGGCGATCAGGCAGAGCCGCGGGCCATATGTCCTGACGGCCTCGCCGACGAAGACGACGAGCAGCGCACCGAACAGATAGAAGAACGTCGTGCCCGAGGAGATCAGCGACGCCGGCCAGCCCCGCGCGCGCTGAAGCTCGGCGACATAGACGCTCTGGCCGTAGAAGCCGAGCCCCCAGCCGAAGGTCGCGAGCAGGAAGCAGACCGCAACGATGCGCCAGCCTTCGTAGCGGAAGGAGGATTCGTCGAGGGCTGGGTGTTGAGGGTTGTCGAGCATTGCCGCGTACTCCGTCATGCCCGGGCATAGCCGTCTGAAGGACGGCGTCGCTTCCGCTCGCCTATGCCCGGCCATGACGCATCAACTAATAACTCGCATCCGAAAATCACTTCGACAGCGATCGAACTATCAACCCTGCTGACAGCCTCCTGCCAACCTATTGAGCATGATCTTTTCGGAAAACCGCTACGCACTTTTCCGGATCATGCGCTAGATCGCATCCGGGAACTCACCCATGGCCGCGTTCAGCCGGGCCCTGCGGCGGCGGGCAAAGGAGGCGAACGAGAGCACCGCAAGGCCGAGCGCCGCCGGCGGGAACACCACCATGTTCACGGCCGACCAGCCGTAATTTGCCAGCAACTGCCCCGACGAGAACGAGCCGATCGCCATCATCCCGAACACCAGGAAATCGTTGAAGGCCTGCACCTTGTTGCGCTCCTGCGGCCGGTGCGTCTCCAGCACCAGCGCGGAGGCGCCGATAAAGGCGAAGTTCCAGCCCACACCGAGCACGATCAGCGTCGCCCAGAAATGCATCGCGGTGATGCCGGAAAGACCGATCGTGGCAGCGCTTGCTTCGAGCAGCAGGCCCGCGGCGACGATCCTCTGTGCGCCGAAACGGGCGATCAGCGCGCCCGTGAAGAAGCTCGGGCCGTACATCGCGACGATGTGCCATTGAATGCCGAAATTGGAATCGCTGACGCTGAGGCCGCACATCTTCATGGCGAGCGGCGCCGACGTCATCACCAGATTCATCATGGGATAAGCGATGACGCCGCACAGCGCGGCCGCGATGAAGCGCGGCTGGCGGACGATCGTCAGCAGCGGCCTCCCGCCGCGGAGATCCGCGGGCGCAGGCTTCGGCATGTCGACGCCCGCGACGATGCCCATCGCCACCAGCGCGACCGCGGCCTGAACCAGGAAGCTGAAGGCGAACAGATAAGGCGACCAGACATCCATGGTCCACTGCACGAGCTGCGGACCGAGCACGCCGGCGAACACGCCGCCCGCCATCACCCACGACACCGCCTTCGGCCGGTAGGCGGCGCTGGCACCGTCGGCGGCGGCGAAGCGATAGGACTGCGCGACGGCGCCGTAGAGGCCGCCGAGGAAGGTCGCGACACAAAACAGCGCGAACGAGGCATGCAGGATCGCGAACGAGCCGAGCACGCCGGTGAGGACGCCGCAGCCGGTGCCGACGATAAAAGCCACGCGGCGGCCGAACCGGCGCGAGATCGCACCGGTCGGCAGCGTGCCGGCGGCCAACCCCACCACATACATCGAGATCGGCACGGTCGCGAACGACATGTCGGGCGCGAGCGTGGCGCCGACGATCGAGCCGGTGGCAAAGATCACCGCCGAATTGGCGCCGGTCAGCGCCTGGGCCGCGGCAAGGCGCACCACATTGGTGCGCACGCGGGCGTCGTCGGCGATTTCGTCGGCTGAGGTCAGGTCGATCATCGGCATTTCCGCCCCAAAGGGCCTTCAAGGGGCTCGTTGATTCCCGGCACTATGGAGAGGCGTGGAAGGGTGAGCAACCGGCGCAAATGGGCGCAGGCCATGCCTCTGACGCAATCGGACCGATGATACCGGGCCGCGGTCTTGACGGCTTGCGCTCGATCAAATCCTATCCGCCGCGACGTTTCGGAGTTTCGATCATGTCCATCGACGACAAGCCTACGCTTGACAAGCCCGACGACGATCCCTGGCTCTGGCTTGAGGAGATCGAAGGCGCACCGGCGCTGGATTTCGTCGAGCGGCAGAACCGTCTGACGCTGCAAGCATTCGGTGGCGCAGCATTCGAGCGCGACCGCGACGCGCTCGCCGCGATCTACGATCGTCCCGACAACATTCCCTATGTGCGGCGTCGCGGCGGCTGGCTCCATAATCTTTGGAAGGACGCCGGCCATCCACGCGGGCTGTGGCGGCGCACCACGCTTGCAGAGTTTCGCAAGCCTGAACCGTCCTGGGAGATCCTGCTCGACATCGACCAACTCGCCGCGAGTGAGGGCGAGGACTGGCTCTTTGGCGGCGTGGCCGCGCGACCCCGAAGCTCTCGAGTCATTTTGAGCCTGTCGCGCGGCGGGAGCGATGCCGTCACGTTGCGCGAATTCGAGGTCGAGACGAAGAGCTTCGTGGCTGATGGCTTCTTTCTGGCGGAAGCCAAGAGCAGCGTCGATTGGGTCGACGCCGACACGCTGCTGCTCTCCAGCGCGCTTGGCGAGGGCATGGCCACGACATCGGGCTACGCGAGGACGGTGCGGCTGTGGCGGCGCGGGAGCAGCGTCGACCAGGCGCCAGTGGTGTTCGAGACGACGCCCGACCATATGCGAGTTTATAGCAACGTCGACGACACCGTGCCGGCACAGCGTATCTGGTTCATCGACCAATCCGACTTCTTCAATTTTCGCTCCTCGATTGGCACCACAGCCGGCGCAATCGCAAAACTCGACCTGCCCAGCAACATCTGGATGCAAGCGCACCAGGACTGGCTGTCGATCAAGCCGCGCGAGACCTGGTCGGTCGCGGGACACACTTACGCCGCCGACGCGATGCTCGGCATTTCGCTCTCCGCGTTCCTGGCCGGCAGCCGCGACTTCACCGTGTTGTTCGAGCCGGGATCGCGGCGCGCGTTACAGGGGTTTTCCTGGAGCGGCGGCAGGCTTGTGCTGTCCATCCTCGACGAGTTGCGGCCGGTGTTCGAGATCTGCACGCCGTCGGCAGCAGGCTGGAACCGGCAGCGGCTGCAAGGACTGCCCGACATTGGCGTGGTCGACGTCTGGAGCCTCGATCACCACGAATCCGAGAGCAATGGCGATCTGCTTGCCAATGTGCAGGACCCGCTGACGCCGGCGTCGCTGCTGCTGATCGAGCGCGGCGTCGAAAGCCCGACCGTGCTGAAACAGGCGCCGAAGACGTTCAATCCCGAGGGCCTCGTGGTGACGCAGCACGAGGCCATTTCGACCGACGGCGAGCGCATTCCCTATGTGCAGACCGGTCCCGCTGAGGAGACCGGCGATGCGCCGGTTTATATGACCGCCTATGGCGGCTTCGGACTCGCGGTGAAGCCCTATTACAACTCCGCTCTCGGCAAGCTGTGGCTGGAGCGCGGCGGCACCGTCGTGCAGGCGAATTTGCGCGGCGGCGGCGAGTTCGGCACGCGCTGGCACGATGCCGGCCGGCTCGCCGGCAAGACATTGTCGCACGATGATTTCGCGGCGGTCGCCGCCGATCTCGTGCGCCGCGGCGTCACCAAAGCGAAACGCATCGCGGCGCAGGGCGGATCGAACGGCGGCATTCTCATCACCAACATGCTGGTGCGCTACCCCGAGCGCTTCGGCGCGCTGTTCTGCACGATCCCGCTGATCGACATGCGCCGCTACACCAGGCTGCTCGCCGGCGCGAGCTGGATCGCGGAATATGGCGATCCCGACAAGCCCGAGCAGTGGGACTGGCTGAAGACCTACTCCGCCTATCACAATGCAAAGCCCGGACAGCCCTATCCGCCGATCCTGATCGCCACCACGCGGCGCGACGACCGTGTCCATCCCGGCCACGCGCGCAAGATGGCGGCAAAGCTCCAGGCGATGGGCTACGAGGCTTATTTCTACGAGCCGGGAGCAGGCGGCCACGGCTACGGCAAGGACAACAAGGAACGCGCCGGCTTCGAGGTGCTTGGATTTCAGTTTTTGAAGGACAAGATCGGGTGGCGCGATGGCGAGGCGTGACGGCGTCTCGAAAAGTGCAGGCCGCGGGCGCCGCTTACCTCTCCCGCTTGCGGGAGAGGTCGACGCGCCCCGGGCGATGCGAAGCATCGTCCCGCGCGCGGCGGGTGAGGGTTTTCTCCTCTAGGGGATGTCCCGTTGTTGAGACACCCTCTCCCCAGCCCTCCCCCGCAGGCGGGGGAGGGAGATCACTGCCTTCGTGGCTTAGCGCCCGAACACCAGCGTCAGATTGTTCGCGGGCATGTCTGTCGCTTCGATCAGGTTGAGGCCGACGCCTCGCGCCAGCTTCTCGACGTCGCTGAGATCGCGCACGCCCCAATCGGGATTGCCGTCGCGCAAAGAGGTGTCGAACACCGCGTTGCTGAGCGTGGTGTGCTTGCCGTCGCGCTTGAACGGGCCGTAAAGAAACAGCTTGCCGTCGGGGCGCAAGTAACGGCCGGCGCCGGCGAACAGGCCCTCGGCCACGGCCCAGGGCGCGATGTGGATGACGTTGGCGCAGAACACGGCCGCGAGGCTCTTCGGTCCCTGCCCGCTGTTCATCTCCGGGCACCAGTCGGGATCGGACAGATCAATCCGCAGCGGCGTGCGGATGTTTTGCAGGCCGGAATGCACCCGCCACGCCTCGATGCTCTTGACGTGCCGCTGGTTGAGGTCGCTGGGCCACCAGACGAGATCGGGCGTATGGCGGGCGAAATAGACCACGTGCTGGCCGGTTCCGCTGCCGACTTCGACTGCGTCGCCGGCGCTCCCGGCAAGGTGCTTTTCAAGCACCGCCCAGAGCGGCTCGTGGTTGCGGTGAAAGGCCGGCGCATCGAGCCGGCCGTCGGATTCGACCCGACCGCCGTCCCGGCCAAATTCGACGACATAATCAGCCAATTGAGGTCCCCTGAAAACTGGAGAACGAAGATGAAAACAGAACGAGCGCCCAAACGCTCCAAAATCACCGGCCCGCGCCCACGGACCGAATCCTGAGCAAAATAATCCCTTCAATTGCAATGCGGAAGATATTAACTCCATTTTGCAGCCCGCATAGTCTTGATTGTCAGGACATGCCGGGTGTGCTTTTGAGCACTATGTTTTCCGTACCCATAACGCTTCAGGACGACGCCTTGACCGCCTTTCCTTGCAAGCCGGCCCTGCTGCTCACGCTGGTCGCCCTCGCCAACTTGGCCGCCGCACCGGCATGGGCCCAGTCCGCTGTGGCCGAGGGCCAGAAACTCGCGTTCGACCGCGGCAAGGGCAATTGCCTGACCTGCCATGTCATCAAGGGCGGCGACCTGCCGGGAACGATCGGGCCGGAGCTGAAGGGCCTCAAGGCGAAATACCCCGATCGCAACGAGCTGGTCGCGATCCTGTTCGACGAGACCAAGCGCAATCCGCAGACCATGATGCCGCCGTTCGGCCGCAACCGCATTCTGACCGAACAGGAGATCAACGCCATCGTTGATTTCCTGCAAACGTTGTAACGGCGGGCCCAGGAGAGTTTAGATGACCACACCCACCGGCCCTCATCCGACGCGACGCCTGATCCTTCAGGGCGCGGCCTCGGTCGCGCTGATCGGCCTCGGCAATCTGCCGTTCGCGCCCGCGCACGCCGCAGCCAACGACAAATATCCTGAAGAGGCGTTCAAGCTCAAGAACGAGGCCGACGCGATCAAGGCGCTCTACGGCAAGACCGCCGAGCCCTCCGACAAGGTCAAGCTCGATGCGCCCGAGATCGCCGAGAATGGCGCTGTGGTGCCGATCTCGGTGACGACGACGCTCGACAAGGTGACCTCGATCTCGTTCTTCGTCGCCGAAAACCCGAACGCACTTGCGGCGTCCTACAGGATTCCCGACGGCACGGTGCCGAGCGTCGCCAACCGCCTGAAGATGGCCAAGACCAGCAACGTGGTCGCAATCGTGGAAGCCGACGGCAAGCTCTACAGCGCGACCAAAGAGGTCAAGGTCACCGTCGGCGGCTGTGGCGGCTAAGGAGAACCGAGATGGCATCCACCATTCGCGTCCGCGCAACGTCCAACGGCGATATCACCGAGGTGCAGACGCTGATCCAGCACCCCATGGATACCGGTCTGGTCAAGGATTCCAAGGGCGAGTTGATCCCCGCGCACTACATCCAGGAGCTGAAGTTCGAATGTAACGGCAAGGACGTTTTCGTCGCCAATTGGGGCACCGCGGTTTCCAAGGACCCTTACGTCAAGTTCAGCTTCAAGGGCGCCAAGAAGGGCGACGATCTCAAGATCTCCTGGACCGACAACAAGGGTGGGTCGGACACGACCACCGCGAAGATTTCGTGATGAAGGCCCGCTTCACTCTCCTATTTGGCTCCTTGAGCGCCGCCCTTGTCGCGGTCGCGCTCGCCTCTGCGGGCGTGAGCGCCGCCGACAAGGTCGACCCTGCCGCCGACGCAAAGGCGTTCCAGAATTTCTTCTTCCGGAAATTTCCAAATGTGAAGCACGAGGATTTCGTCAACGGTCCTTATTCCATGAACGAGGACATGAAGCGGCAGTGGCAGGAGAAGGAAGAGTTTCCGCCCTACGAGTTCGCGCTCGATGCCGGCAAGGAGATGTTTTCGACACCGTTCAAGAACGGCAAAACCTACGCCGATTGCTTCCCGAATGGCGGCATCGGCATTCGCCAGAACTATCCCTATTTCGACACGAAAGAAGGCAAGGTCGTCACCCTGGAGCTCGCGCTCAACCGTTGCCGCGAGGCCAATGGCGAGGCGCCCTACTCCTATGTGAAGGACGAGATGGCCTCGCTGACCGCCTACATGGCCTTCACCTCGCGCGGCAAGCCGATGGACATCAGGATTCCCGATGATCCCCGCGCGCTCGAGGCCTTCGAGAACGGCAAGCGCTATTTCTACACAAGGCGCGGCCAGCTGAATTTCTCCTGCGCGAGCTGTCATGTGCAGAGCCCGGGTGAGCGCATCCGCGCCGAGGTGCTGGCGCCGGCTCTCGGCATTCTCAACGCAATGCCGATCTACCGCTCCGAATGGAGCGGCATGGGCACGACCAGCCGCCGCTTCATCACCTGCAACAGCCAGACCCGCGCGGTCCCGCTGGAGCCGCAGGCGGATGAATATCGGGACGTTGAATATTTCCTCTCTTACGTCGCCAATGGCCTGCCGATTTCGGGGCCGGGAGCGCGGCCATGAAGCGGTCACTTGCTCTCGCCATGCTGCTGGCGCTGACCGTCGCGCCGCCCGCGCGCGCCGCAAACGAGACGGACTACAAGGCGGCCTATGCCGCCGCAGAAGCCGCATTCAAGGAGGCCGCAGACCTGCGCAACCAGTGGACCACCACCGTCTCGACCCTGGCTGCTGCGAAGAAGGCCGCCGACAGCAGCGATTTCGACCGCGCCCTGGCGGCCGCCAAGGAGGCCGAAGCTCTGGCGAAAGCGTCGATCTTCCAGGCCAGGTCTGAAAAAGAGGCCTGGAAGGCCATGGAAATCCGCTAGACTAAATCGCGATGGAACCGTCGAACTGCCGAGAATAGGCGCGGAGAAACTTGGATGGCGATCCGCCGCCGCGATTTCCTGAAGAGCACAGCCGCTGCCGCCGCAACGCTCGGCGTGCCGCGGCTTGCGCGTGCCGCCGAGGCCGCGAGCATTTACGACATCGAGCGCTTCGGCAATGCGCGCATCCTGCACCTCACCGACACTCATGCGCAGCTCAATCCGGTCTATTTCCGCGAGCCCAGCGTCAATATCGGTATCGGCGAGATGGCAGGACGGCCTCCGCATCTGGTCGGCCGCGCGTTCCTGGAGCGATTCGGAATCCGGCCCGACAGTGCGGATGCGCATGCGTTCACCTGCGTGGAGTTCGAGAAGTCCGCAACCCGCTTCGGCAAGCTCGGCGGTTTCGCGCATCTGAAGACCCTGATCGATCGTCTCCGCGGCGATGCCGGCGAGAAGCACTCCGTGCTGGTTGACGGCGGAGATCTCTGGCAGGGCACGGGGCTTGCCAACATCATGCAGGGCCGCGACATGGTCGAGGCCGCCAACCTGCTCGGCGTCGAGGCGATGACGGGGCATTGGGAATTCACGTATGGCGAGCAGACGCTGCGCAACAATCTTGAGCGCTTCAAGGGCGAGTTTCTGGCGCAGAATGTGTTCCTGACCGAGGAGGCCGCGTTCAACGACGCCCCCGCCTTCGACAGAGCGAGCGGCCGCGTGTTCAAACCCTCGACGATCAAGGAGCTCGGCGGCTACCGCGTCGCGATCATAGGCCAGGCTTTTCCTTACGTGCCGATCGCGCATCCCAAGCGGTTCACGCCGGACTGGACCTTCGGCATTCGCGAGGAGGAGTTGCAGAAGCACGTCGATGCGTTGCGTGGCGCCGACAAGGTCGATGCCGTCATCCTGCTCTCGCACAACGGCATGGATGTCGACCTCAAGCTCGCGAGCCGCGTGACCGGCATCGACGTCATCTTGGGCGGCCATACCCATGACGCCGTTCCGCAGCCTGTTGCGGTGAAGAACCCGAGCGGCATGACGCTGGTCACCAATGCCGGCTCCAACGGAAAATTCCTGGCCGTGCTCGATCTCGCGCTCGACAAGGGCAAGGTCCGCGACGTCAAATATCATCTGCTGCCGGTCTATTCCGAGCTGCTGAAACCCGATCCCGCGATGGCCGAGCTGATCGGCCGGGTGCGCGCGCCGTTCGCGACGGACTGGTCGGAGAAGATCGCAACACCCGACCGCCTGCTCTATCGCCGCGACAATTTCGCCGGCCCGGTGGACGATCTGATCTGCACGGCGCTGCGCACCGAGCTCGACGCCGAGATCGCGCTGTCGCCGGGCTTCCGCTGGGGCGTCACCGCACTGCCCGGCCAGCCGCTGACGATGGAGGATCTGCTCGCGGAAACCGCGATCACCTATTCCGAGACCTATGTGCAGGAGATGACCGGCGCCGAGATCAAAAACGTGCTGGAAGACGTCTGCGACAATCTCTTCAACACCGATCCCTACTACCAGCAGGGCGGCGACATGGTCCGCGCCGGCGGTCTCAGCTACACCTGCACGCCGACCAATGCGATCGGCAGCCACATCTCGGACCTGAAGCTCGACAGCGGCAAGACATTGCTCGCCGCCCATCGCTACAAGGTCGCGGGCTGGGCTTCCGTCAACGCGCAGCAGGGCGCGCCGGCTTGGGATGTGGTGAGTAATTATCTGCGCTCCGGCCGGATGATGCCGGAGCGGCTCGGATCCGGCGTCACTCTGAAGGGCGTCGAGGGCAATCCGGGAATTGTGGGACAGGGGTGACGCGCTTGCAACTCTTTCGCGCGATCATGCTGGCGCTGTTGTCCTTAAGCGCGATGCTACTGGCCGTGAGCCATCGGGCGTTGGCGCAGCAGAGCTTGGCGCAACAGGTGCCGCTCCAGGACAAGCCGTTCGCAGAGCACAAGATCGTGCTGCAACTGTCCGACAATGACGCGAAGAAGCAGGCGCTGGTGCTGAGCGTCGCCAACAACCTCCTGAAGTTCTACGACCCGGACAAGGTCGCGATCGAAGTGGTGACGTTCGGTCCCGGCATCGACCTTCTGCTCGCCGGCAGCGACCGCCGCAAGCAGGTCGAAAGCCTGATCGCCCAGGGCGTCCGTTTCGACATCTGCCTCAACACCGTCGACACCATCGAACGGGAAACCGGAAAGCGGCCGGACTTCATTCCCGCTGCCGCGCCGGTGCAGGTCGGGGTCGGGCAGATCCTGTTTCTGGCGGAGAATGGCTACACGGTAGTGAGGCCGTAGGGGTCTTCCGGCACGCTGGGGCAGGGCACGCCCGCGCAACACACTCGCCGTCATCGCCCGGCTTGACCGGGCGATCCAGTATTCCAGAGACAGCGAGGGATACGGAGAGGCCGCGGCGTACTGGATTCCCCGCTTTCGCGGGGAATGACGGCCGTGGGCGGTGCAACAATAATCTTCTAAACTATCCTGTTTCAACAGCACATTGCTTCTCTTTCTGGCCCGCCCCGTAGTAGAATTTCGAAATCAATTCACGCCGGGCCTTGCCATGATCTTCCGCCAGCTCTTTGACAGCGTTTCGGGCACCTACAGCTACGTCCTGGCCAGCCGCGCCGGCGGCGAGGCGCTGATCCTCGATCCTGTGCTGGAGAAGGTCGACCGCTATTGCCAGCTGCTGCGCGAGCTCGACCTCAAGCTGGTCAAGGCGGTCGACACCCATTTGCATGCCGACCACGTCACCGGCCTCGGCGAGCTGCGCGACCGCACCCATTGCATGACCGTGATGGGCGATCAGACCAAGGCCGACGTGGTGGCCATGAGTTGCCGACGGCGACAAGGTGACCATCGAGGGCCTGTCGCTCGACGTGATGTACACGCCCGGCCACACCGACGATTCCTATTCCTATTTGATGGGCGACCGCGTCTTCACCGGCGACACGCTGCTGATCCGCGGCACTGGGCGCACCGATTTCCAGAACGGCTCTTCCCGCGCGCAATACGAATCGATCTTCAACCGTCTGCTCAAGCTTCCGGACGAGACGATGGTGTTCCCGGCGCATGATTACAAGGGCGACACCGTCTCCACCATCGGCGAGGAGAAGCGCTACAATCCGCGGCTGCAAGTGCGATCGGTCGACGAATATATCGAGCTGATGGCCAATCTGAAGCTGCCCAATCCGAAGATGATGGACGTGGCGGTGCCGGCCAACATGCATGTCGGGCTGCATCAGGAGGAACTGGAGAAAGAGGGGCGCGCGCTCAGCGCGGCGGAGGCGATTCGCATCCTCGGCCGGCCGGACCTGCTGCTGGTCGATCTGCGCGAGAGCAACGAGCGCGCCAAGCACGGCACGCTCGAGGGCGCGCTGCACACGCCCTATCCCTCCGTCGAGGAGAGCCTCAAGCCCGGCGGCATGCTGCGCGAGGTCGCGGCCGCGACCGGTCGCCGCATCGTGTTCTTCTGCGCGTTCGGCGAGCGTTCGGCGATGGCCGTCGCTGCGGCCAAGGACGCCGGCCTCACCAATACTGCCCACATCGCCGGCGGCATCGACGCCTGGAAGAAGGCGGGTGGGCCGGTGCTGTGCACCTGACCGCTGTGATCGCGGCTTGAGATAAGTCAGCAACCGCATATGTTTTGCGGGTAGCATCGGATGCAGCATCACCGTCCGGAACAGCCATGGCCAAGACCGCCAAACCAGCCGAACCGCCCAAGAGGCCGGACGACAAGGCGAAGAAGCCTCCGCCGCCGCGCGACAACGACGACGAGTACGAGGACGGCGACATCGCCACGCCGAAGCGCGATCGATACGGGCCGGATGACGAGCCGTTGTGAGGCTAGCGGCGACGCGCGTTTTGACAACGCGCTCGCGCGACATCTTCCGTGTCGTCCCGGCGAAGGCCGGGATCCATACCGCGTGATCCTTCGATTGAGGTCGGTCGCAGTACCGAACGACGAGTCTTCGCCAAACCGCTCCCTGGGGTTATGGGTCCCGGCCTTCGCCGGGGCGACATTGAGGATGGAGCTCGCGCTTCGCCGGGAGGGGCGATGTGGAGGCGACCAGTCGACCCTCACGCCCCCACCCGCACTACCTGCCATGCGCCCGCGTTCATGGACAAATAACCGCTCTGCCCGATAGTTTCCGCTCCCTCGGGAGTGAAACGGAACTGCAATGGTCGACGTTCTCGCTGCACCGCAACAGGGCAAGGCGGACAGCGCGCTGCGCACGCTGACCGGGATCTCGATCGCGCATTGGGTCAGCCATTTCCATCTGCTGGTCCTGCCGATGCTGTTTCCGTTCCTCAAGAGCCAGCTTGGGGTCGGCTATGTCGAGCTCGGCTTCGCGCTGACCGTATCTGCGGTCGTATCCGGGCTGACGCAGGCGCCGACCGGCTATCTGGTCGATCATTTCGGTGCGCGCAGGATTTTGCTGGGTGGACTGACGCTTGGCGGGCTCGCGCTGATGCTGCTCGGTGTGCACCTGAGCTATGCCTCGCTGATCGCCTGCGCCGTGCTGCTTGGGCTCGCCAACAGCGTCTATCATCCCGCCGATTACGCAATCCTGGCCGAGCACATGGATGAGGCGCGGATGGGCCGCGCCTTCTCGATCCACACTTTTGCCGGCTATCTCGGCGGCGCGGTTGCACCCGCGATCGTCGCTGCGCTGGTCACGGTGTCTGGCGGCGTCGGCGCGCTGATCGCGTCGGGTGTCATCGGCCTGCTGGTGGCCCTGCTGCTGGTCACCATGAACATTCCCGATGCCGGCGCGCACAAGAACAAGCCGGCCAGCGCGAACGCGCCGAAGCAGGCCGTGATCACCCCGGCGCTGATCACGCTGACCGCGCTGTTCATGCTGCTGAGCCTGTCGGTTGCCGGCATCAACAATTTCGGCGTGGTGGCGCTGATGAGCGGCTATGGCGCGTCCTACTCCGCCGCCAATGTCGCGCTGACCGCCTTTCTCGCAGCCAGCGCCGCCGGCGTGCTTGCGGGCGGCTTCCTCGCCGATCATACCGAGCGCCACGGCTATGTCGCAGCCGCCTGCTTTGCCGCGAATGCGGCCATCGTGCTCTTGATCGCGCTTGTGGCGCTGCCCGGCTGGGCGCTCACCGCGACTATGACCGCCGCGGGCTTCCTCTCCGGCGTGATCGCCCCCTCGCGCGACATGCTGGTGCGCAATGCCGCGCCTCCCGGTGCTGCGGGGCGCGCCTTCGGCATCGTCTCCACCGGCTTCAATCTCGGCGGCATCGTCAGCCCGCTGCTGTTCGGCTGGATCATGGACCAGAGTGCGCCGCACTGGGTGTTCGGCGCCTCGGTGATCTTCATGGTGGCAACGGTGGTGCTGTCGCCGTTCACGGAGCGGCGGGCGCAGGGCAAGGCGTAGCTACAAATTCAGTGGTCGTCCTGGCGAAAGCCAGGACCCATTACCCCAAGGAGCAGTTGTGGCGCGAGACTGGCAATTCTGAGTCTTCGCCAAACACCTCCCCTGTAGTTATGGGTCCCGGATCTGCGCTCCGCTTCGCTGCGCTTGTCCGGGACGACAGGAGGTCTGAGGCGGCGCCAAGCCTTCTTACGTCGGCGACACCACACCCTTCAGCGCTGCGGCCTGCGGAACCGCACCGCGCGTCAGCCTGGCCTTCTCTGTATTCGGCCAGAGCAGGAGCAGCCCGAGCAGGCCGGAGCCGACCATGATCACGGCATTGATGGTGAAGCCGGTCATGTAGCCGTCGACCATGTTGCCGGCGCGCTGGATCACGGTGCCCATCACGCTGGGTGCAATGATGCCCGAGAGCGTATAGAGCGCGCCGTAGATCGCGAGGATCGCACCGCGCTGCGACGTCGGCGTGAATTCACCGAGCATCGCCGGGCACACGACATAGATCGCGCCGCAGAGCCCGGGGCCCACCACGAGCAACACGATCTTCAGGCCCACGCCGGGGACATACGGCATTGCCGCCAGGATCAGGCCGCCGATGATCAGCGGCACCGAGCCGAGCACGCCGCGCGAGACACGCGTCGTGTAGCCGCGCGCCGTCATCACCTGCGATATCCAGCCGGTCAGGATCACGATGGTCGCGCCGAACACCCAGGGCAGGATCGAGATCCAGCCGGCGTTCGATTGCGAGAAGCCGAGTCCCTTGATGATGAAGGACGTGAACCAGGTGAGGCCCAGCGACAGGGCCCAATAGGCGCCAAAGGTCGCGGCCACGCAGCCGATGAAGGTGCGCGAGGTCAGGAGCTGCACATAGGAGATCTTGGGCTCGGCAACCGCGGATTCATCGGTGTCCAGTGGACCTTCCTTGCCGAGCGCGAGCCAGGCCGCGACCCAGATCAGGCCGGCAACGCCGAGCGCACCGAAAGCATAGTGCCAGGAATGATTGACGATCACCCAGTTCAACGCCGGCACCGCCAGGATGACACCGAAGGCCGAACCCTGCGACAGGATCGCGGTCGGCAGCGTGCGCTTCTCGTTGGGGAACCATTTGTAGACGGCGTGCATCGCCACCGCAGCCGCCGGGCCTTCGCCGGCACCCAGCACGATGCGGCAGATCAGAAGCGTGGTGAAGCTGACGGTACCGACCATCGGAAACTGCGCCAGTGCCCAGATCACCGCCAGGGTCAGCAGCACCCAGCGCGTCGCCACCTTGTTGACGATAAAGCCGACCACGATGGCGGAGATCGAGAACAGGAAGAAGAACGAGGAGCCGAGCAGGCCGAACTGCTCCGGATCGAGCTTCAAATCGGTCATGATCGGAACACCGGCGAGGCCGACGACGATCTTGTCGGCGAAGTTCACCAGCATGAACAGAAACAGGAGAAAGGTAACGGTCCAAGCGTGCTTCGGAGTCGCCGCAGCTGCCCCCGCCGTCTTGCCCGCCACCATGGGCGTTCCCTGAGCGCTCATCATTCTCCCCGTCTGTCTTTGGTACTTTTTGATTTGGCCGTTGTTGAAGCTAACAACGGCTTGAACGGCAACGCAACCCCGGCATTTCCGCATCAACTGTGCTACGCAGCATTTCCGTTAATTCCGTCCGGCGCCATTCATCTTGCTGAGCATCAAAAACCTCTCAAAAACCTTCGCATCGGCCGGCGAGCCGGTGCACGTGTTGCGCGGCGTCGATCTCGAGCTCAAGGCCGGTGAGCGCGTTGCGCTGACCGGCGAATCCGGCAGCGGCAAGAGCACGCTGTTGCACCTGATCGCGGGGCTGGATGCCGCTGATGACGGCACGATCCGGCTGGAGGACATTGAGGTGAGCAAGCTGTCGGACGCGGGCCGCGCCGCAGTGCGGCGCGACCGGATCGGCCTAGTTTTTCAGCAGTTCAACCTGATCCCGAGCCTCTCGGTCGCGGACAATCTCGCCTTCCAGGCCCGGATCGCCGGACGGCATGATGCGAGCTGGCACACGGAACTGGTCGAGCGCCTCGGGCTCGGCGGCCTGTTGAAGCGTTACCCCGAGCAACTGTCCGGTGGCCAGCAGCAGCGGGTCGCGATCGGCCGGGCGCTGGCGACAAAGCCGTCGCTGCTGCTCGCGGACGAGCCGACCGGCAATCTCGACGAAGCCACCGCCAATGACGTGCTGGCGCTGACGCGCGACCTCGTCGCGCGCACCGGCTGCGGCTTCCTGATGGTGACGCACAGCCTGCATCTCGCCGGTACGCTCGACCGCCACGTCATCCTGCATGCGGGACGGATCGCATGAGGCGCGCGCTGTGGGTGCTCGCCGTGCTGCTCAGCCATTGGCGGCGCCACAAGATGCAGTTCGCGACGCTGCTGATCGGGCTGATCGCGGCGACTGCGTTGTGGAGCGGAGTGCAGGCGATCAATCAGCAGGCCCGCAACGCCTATGACCGCGCGGCGGCGACATTTGGCGGCGTGCGCACGGCGATGCTGGTCGTGCCGAATGCGGCGACCTTCCCGCAAGAGTTTTTCGTCAAGCTCCGGCGCGCGGGTTGGCCGGTCTCGCCGGTGCTGGAAGGCCGCGTGCAGCTCAACGGCCGCTCGGTGCGGCTGCTCGGCATCGAGCCGGTGACGCTGCCGAGCGATGTCGGCAATGCGCCGCGCCTTGGGGCCGCGGATTTGAGCAGCTTCGTCGACGCGCCGGGCCAGACGCTGGTGGCGCGCGAGACGCTGACGGACTTGCAGCAACCGGAAGGCGCAACACCCTCCATCAGCAATGGCGCAAAACTGCCGCCGCTGCACGTGCAGCCCCAGCTCGTGCCTGAGGTGCTGGTCGTCGATATCGGCGTGGCGCAGCGGCTGCTCAACAAACCGGATCAGGTGTCGCGGCTTTTGATCGGCAAGCCAAAGGGCAAGCCCGCGCCGCTCGCAAGCGTCGTCGGCGACCAGCTGCAGCTGGTCGAGCCGAACGCCGAGACCGAGCTGGAACGCCTCACCGACAGCTTCCATCTCAACCTCACCGCCTTCGGACTGCTGTCGTTCTTCGTCGGTCTCTTCATCGTCAATTCGGCCGTCGGCCTCGCCTTCGAGCAGCGGCTGCCGATGCTGCGCACATTGCGCGCCTGCGGCGCCTCGGCGCGGCTGGTCAACACGGTGCTCGTGGTCGAGCTGGTGGCGCTGGCACTGGTCGCCGGCCTGATCGGATTGGTCTGCGGCTATTTCATCGCGGCGGCCCTGTTGCCCGACGTCGCGGCGTCGCTGCGCGGGCTCTATGGCGCGCAGATTCCGGGGCAGCTCACGCTCCGACCTGAATGGTGGCTCGCCGGCATCGGCATCAGCATTGCGGGCGCGCTTGTTGCGGCGGCAACCAGCCTGATCAAGGCGATCCGGATGCCGGTGCTGGCGACGGCGCAGCCGTATGCCTGGCAGCAACGGCAGCGCCGCTGGCTGATCCTGCAAAGCGTCGCTGCTTGCGCCGTGTTCGCGGTGGCGCTGCTGTTGCTGCGCTATGGCTACTCGCTGATCGCGGGCTTCGGGGTGCTGGCGGCACTGATGCTGGGGGCAGCGCTGATCCTGCCGGCTTTGCTCGAGATCATGCTGCGCGTGGGCCAACGCACCGCGCGAGGGCCGCTCGCGCTGTGGTTCTGGGCGGATAGCCGGCAACAGCTTTCGGGACTATCGCTGGCGCTGATGGCGCTGCTGCTCGCGCTTTCCGTCAATGTCGGCGTCTCCACCATGGTGGAAACCTTCAGCCGCACCTTTGTCGGCTGGCTCAACGGGCGGCTTGCCGCTGATGTCTACATCAGCGCCTCCGACAACGCCCAAGCCGTTGCGATCCGGAACTGGCTGAAGGACCGCAACGACGTGCAAGCCATTCTGTCGGGCGGCCGCGCGGAGACTCAAGTTCAGGGCCAGCCGGTGGAATTGCTCGGCCTGCCCGATCACGCGCTCTATCGCGAGCGCTGGCCGCTGCTGGAGACCGCGCCGCGCGCCTGGACGCAGCTCATCCCGGGCAATGCCGCCTTCATCAGCGAGCAATTGAGCCGGCGGCTGAATGTCCGGGTCGGCGATGTCATCGACGTGCCGGCGCCGGGCGGAACATGGGAGCTCGACATCGTCGGCATCTATGCCGATTACGGCAATCCCAAGGGGCAGCTTGCCGTCAATGTCGCGGCGCTGATCCGGCAGTTTCCGCAGACGCCGCAGACGCGGATTGGCCTTATTGTTCCGCGCGACAAGATTGCCGGATTGATCGCAGCATTGCAGGCGCAATTTTCGCTCGACGATCGCAGCGTCGCCGACCAGGCGACGGTGAAGGCGGAGTCGATCCGGATCTTCAACCGCACCTTTGCGGTCACCTCGGCGCTGAACGCCTTCACGCTTGGCGTTGCCGGCATCGCGCTGCTGACCAGCCTGCTGACGCTGGCGAATTCGCGCCTGCCGCAGCTCGCGCCGCTCTGGGCGATCGGCATCACGCGGCCGCGGCTCGCCGCGATCGAGTTGACCAAGACGCTGTCGGTTGCGCTGTTCACATCGCTGCTGGCTGTGCCGCTCGGACTCTTGGTGGCGTGGTGCCTGATTGCGATCGTGAACGTGAAGGCGTTCGGCTGGCGACTGCCGTTCCACGTGTTTCCGCTGCAACTGGTCGAGCTGGTCGCGGTCGCACTGGTCGCGTCGCTGCTTGCGGCGCTGCTGCCGATGATCCGGCTGGCGCGGATGCAGCCGGCGGCGCTCGTCAAGGTGTTCGCCAATGAGCGCTGACGGCATCTCGCGACGCGCCCTTGTCGGCGGCATCGCGGCGCTCGCGCTTGCGCGCCGCCCAACCGCGCAAGGTTATGCCGGGCTCGGCGAGAAGGCGGACGGCTTCGCGCAGGTGACGCCGGGAAAGATGTTCTCCTTTCCGGCCGATCACGGGCCGCATCCGGCGTTTCGCATCGAATGGTGGTATCTCACCGCGAACCTCGTCGACAGCAACGGCGCTCCTTGCGGGCTGCAATGGACGCTGTTCCGCCAGGCGACCCGGCCGGGGCCGCAGGGCGAGGGCTGGGCCAATCAACAGATCTGGATGGCGCATGCCGCGGTGACGCGGGCCGATACCCATCGTTTCAACGAGCGGTTTTCGCGCGGCGGCATCGGCCAGGCCGGCGTCGCGGCAAAGCCATTCGCGGCATGGATCGACGATTGGGAGATGAAAGCAACTGACCGCACCGACGATCGCACCTTGTCGCCGCTGACCCTGAAAGCCGCGGGCGCTGACTTCAGCTATGCGCTGACGCTCGAAGCGGATCGTCCGGTGGTGTTGCAAGGTGACGGCGGCTACAGCCGCAAGTCGGAGCGCGGCCAGGCGTCCTACTATTACAGCCAACCGTTTTTTCACGCTCGCGGCAGCATCACGATCGACGACAAGCCGGTCGATGTCTCGGGCCAGGCCTGGATGGACCGCGAATGGAGCAGCCAGCCGCTCGACACCGACCAGACCGGCTGGGACTGGCTGTCGCTGCATCTCGCCTCCGGCGACAAGCTGATGCTGTACCGGCTCCGTCAAAAGGATGGCAAGGACTATCCGTTCGGCAACTGGATTTTCGCCGACGGCCGAACGCAGATGATTGCGGGCAACGACATTCAGATGACACCAAAGGCAACGGCGGATGTCGCGGGACGCAGGCTGCCGGTGCAATGGCAGATCACGATCCCGTCGCGATCATTCTCGATCGTTTGCAAGCCGCTCAACCCAAAGGCCTGGATGGGGACCGGCTTCTCCTATTGGGAAGGACCGATCAGCTTCGCCGGCACGCATAATGGCGTTGGCTATCTCGAGCTGACCGGCTATTGAACCGCAGTCTGCTCAAAAGGATGTGCCATGTACCACCTCACTGCGCTCGTCACGCTGCTGGCGATCCTGTTTTTCTTCTTCACATCCATGAACGTGTCGCGCTCGCGCACCAGGACCGGCGTCAAGGCGCCGGCGATGTCGGGCCACCCGGATTTCGAGCGGGCCTTCCGCATCCAGATGAACACGCTGGAGTGGATGCCGATCTTCCTGCCGTCGTTGTGGCTGTTCGCGGTCTATATCGGCGACGCCGCCGCCGGCGGGATCGGCGCGGTGTGGATCATCGGCCGTATCGTCTACTTCATCGGCTATTCGAAGGCGGCCGCGAAGCGCGGCCCGGGATTCTTCATCCAGGGCATCGCGGCCATCGTGTTGTGGGCGGGAGCTCTGGGGGCGGTGGTGTTAAGGTTGGTGTAGCCTTAATCACCGCTGTCGTCCCGGAAAAGCGCAGCGAAGCGAAGCGCATGTCCGGGACCCATAATCACGGAGGGGAGTCGTGGCTCGAACTGGTCACTCAGAGTCTCCACAACCAACTCCACCTGTGGCTATGGGTCCCGGATCTGTGCGCGCTTGTGGCGCGCTTGTCCGGGACGACACGGCGGCTGTAGGGCCAGCGCCGCCCCTTCCTCTCACTTCGTCAGCGGGCAGCCGCTCTCCTTGGCGGTGAAGAAGGCCTGGTCGCCGGGGACCACCGCGAGCTGCTTGTAATAATCCCACGGCTTCTTCGACTCCGAGGGCTTCTTGACCTCGAACAGATACATGTCGTGGACCATGCGGCCGTTCTCCAGCACCTTGCCCTTGGCGAAGGCGTCGTCGACCGGCAGCTCCTTCAGCTTCCTGGCGACCGCGTCGCTGTCCTTGGTGCCGGCGGCCTTCACCGCCTTCAGATAGCTCAGCGTCGCCGAATAGGTGCCGGCGTGGATCATGCTCGGCATCCGGCCGGTGCGCTTGAAGAACCGCTCGGAGAACGCGCGCGTGGTGTCGTCATGGTCCCAATAGAAGCCTTCCGTCAGCACCAGGCCTTGCGCGGCCTGCAAGCCGAGCCCGTTCACCTCCGCGAGTGTCATCAACAGGCCTGCAAGCTTCTGACCGCCGGAGACGACGCCGAACTCGGCCGCCTGCTTGATCGAATTGGTGGTGTCCTGGCCGGCATTGGCGAGGGCGACGATCTTCGCCTTCGAGCTCTGCGCTTGCAGCAGGAACGAGGAGAAGTCCGACGAGTTGAGCGGCACACGAACCGAGCCCAGCACCTTGCCGCCATTGTGGGTCACGATCTCGCTGGTGTCTTTCTCCAGCGCATAGCCGAAGGCGTAGTCGGCGGTGAGGAAGAACCAGGTGTCGCCGCCCGCTTTGGTCAGCGCGCCACCGGTACCGACCGCGAGCGCATGGGTGTCGAACGCCCAGTGGAAGCCGTAGGGCGAGCAAGCGCTGCCGGTGATGCTCGACGTGGCCGCGCCGACCACGATGTCGATCTTCTTCTTTTCCTTCGACAGGTCCTGCACGGCGAGCGCCACCGACGACGTCGTCAGCTCCGTGATCATGTCGACATTGTCAGCGTCATACCAGCGCCGCGCGATGGAGGTGGCCAGATCAGGCTTGTTCTGGTGATCGGCGGTGACCATCTCGATCTTCTGGCCGAGCACTTCGCCGCCGAAATCCTCGATCGCCATCCTGGCCGCTTCGACCGAATACTTTCCGCCGTAATCGGCATAGACGCCGGACTGATCGTTGAGGATGCCGATCTTGACGCCTTGCGCGGAGGCCGGCGCGGCCAGCAACAGCGCCGACATTGCGACAGCGGCCAAAAGTGCTGATTTCATCTGTTGTCTCCCAGCATTGTTCTGTTTTGAAATCGCGCGAATAGTAGTGAAGAACGCCGTCGCTGCCCATCCATTTCAGATAGGCGGTTAGTATGGGCGGATGCCATACAAAACGTGTCGTCCCGGCGAAGGTCGGGACCCATAGCCACAGGATTGGATTTGGCGAAGACTCGTTGTGACCAGATTCGCGTCACAACTGCTCCCTGGGGTTATGGGTCCCGGCCTTCGCCGGGACGACACCGTGGGTGTTGAAGCGCCTGCAACCAACGGCAATCAGGCAGCGACCTCAGGTTTCGGCTTCCCCTCGTTCCGCCCCTCCGCCAGGTTCCGCACCACGACATAGAAGATCGGGGTGAACACCAGGCCGAACAAAGTGACGCCGATCATGCCGAAGAAGACGGCGACGCCGACGGCTTGCCGCATCTCCGAGCCGGAGCCGGACGAGATCACCAGCGGCAGCACCCCGAGGATGAAGGCAAAGGACGTCATCAGGATCGGCCGCAGGCGCAATCGGCAGGCCTCGATCACAGCCTCTAGCCGCGGCTTGCCTTCGAGCTCGATGTCGCGCGCGAACTCCACGATGAGGATCGCGTTCTTTGCCGCCAGCCCCACCAGCACGACGAAGCCGATCTGCGTGAGGATGTTGACGTCCTGGCCCATGATGCGCACGCCGATGGTGGCCGCCAACAGGCACATCGGTACGATCAGGATCACCGCGAACGGCAGTGTCCAGCTGCCATATTGCGCGGCGAGTACGAGATAGACGAACAGTACGCAGATTGGAAAAACGTAAAGACCGGCATTGCCGCCGGTGATCTGCTGATAGGACAGATCGGTCCATTCGAAGCTGAAGCCGCTCGGCAAGGTCTCGTCGGCGAGCTTCTTGATGGCGTTGAGCGCGGTGGTCGAGCTGGTACCCGGCGCCGGCTCGCCCTGCAATTCGGACGCCGCGTAGAGATTGTAGCGTGCGACGCGGTCCGGACCCGAAACATCCTTGAAGTCGACCACGCTGCCCAGCATCACCATGTCGCCGGAGGCATTTCGCGTGCGCAAGCGTGCGAGGTCGGCCGGTTCTTTGCGGAACGGGAAATCGGCCTGGGCGGTGACGTGATAGGTGCGGCCGAACAGGTTGAAGTCGTTGACATAGGTCGATCCGAAATAGGTCTGGATCGTGTCGTTGATATTGGCGATGGGCACCCCTAACTTCTGCGCCTTGGTGCGATCGATATCGACAAAGAGCTGCGGCGTGTTGGCCGAGAACGGCGAGAACACCGAGGGGGCGAAGAGCGAGGGCGATTTGCGCGCGGCGGCGACGAGTTCGTCGGTCGCCGCTGCCAGCAGCTCCGGACCGCGGCCCTGGCGATCCTGGATGCGGATGGTGAAGCCGCCGCCGGTGCCGATGCCGGGCACCGCCGGCGGCGGAATGACGATGATGAAGGCGCCCTGGATCGTGGCGAGGCGCTTGCGCAACTCGGCGGTGATGGCGTTGGCGGATAGTCCTTTCTTGATCCGCGCCTCGGGTTCGTCGAACACGGGAAACAGCGCCGCCGCGTTGCCGGCCTGCGTGCGGGTCGCGCCCGAGAAGCCGGCGAAGGCGGCGACGCGGACGATGCCCCGCGTGTCCAGCGCGATCCGCTCGATCTCGCGCACGACCTCCGTGGTGCGCGCCAGCGACGCCGCGCCCGGCAATTGCACGGAGATGATGACGTAGCCGCGATCCTGCGCCGGAATGAAGCCCTGCGACGTGGTCCCGATCAGCCAGCCGGCGCTGCCGATCAGCACGACATAGACCAGGATCATCACCACCGAGTGCCGGATCACGAAATTGGCGACGCCGGCATAGCCATGCGCCAGCCGCTCGAACACACGGTTGAAGGCGCCGGTGAACGCGCCCCAGCCGCGCGCGAGGACATTCCAGCGCGCAGGCGGCCGCTTCTCCTCGTGCGGAACGAGGAGGAGCGAAGCCAAGGCCGGCGACAGCGTCAGCGAGCAGAAGCAGGAGATCGCGGTCGCGACCGCAATGGTGACGGCGAATTGCTGGAAGAATTGCCCGGATATGCCGCCCAGGAACGCCGTCGGGACGAACACGGCGCACAACACCAGCGCGATCGACACCAGCGCACCGCCAACCTCCTCCATGGTTTTCAGCGCAGCGTCGCGCCGGCTCATGCCGTGCTCGAGATGCCGCTCGACATTCTCGACCACGACGATGGCGTCGTCGACCACGATGCCGACCGCGAGCACCAGCCCGAACAGCGTGAGATTGTTGATGGAGAAGCCGAGTGCCGCCATCACCGCAAACGTGCCGACCAGCGAGACCGGTATCGCGATGATCGGGATGATCGCGGGCCGCCATCCTTGCAGGAACACCAGCACCACGACGACCACGAGCAGCATGGCCTCGTAGATGGTCTTGATCAGCTCGTGGACGGATTGAGCGATGAACTCCGTCGGGTTGTAGCCGATATTGTAGTCGAGGCCCTTCGGGAAACTCTCCTTGAGCTTCGTCATCGTGTCCGAGATATGCTTGGCGGTCGCGAGCGCGTTGGATCCCGGCCGCTGCGTCACCAGCATGGCGACCGCCGATTTGCGCAACAGGAAGCTGTTGGTGGAGTAGGCCAGCGCGCCGAGCTCGATGCGGGCGACGTCGCGCAGCCGCGCCGTCCGCCCGTCGGAGCCGGCCTTGATCAGAATGTCCTCAAACTGTTTCTTGTCCTTCAAGCGTCCGGTGAAGGTGAGGTTCGGCTGGAAGGCGCGGTCGGCGATCGGCGGTTCGGCGAGCTGGCCGCCTGCGATTTGCACGTTCTGCGCCCGGATCGCCCCGAGCACTTCGTCCGAGGTCAGACCGAGATTGGCGATCCGGTCGGGATCGAGCCAGAGCCGCATCGAATAATCGCGCGCACCAAAGATCTGGATGTCGCCGACGCCGTCGATCCGCAGCAGCTGGTCGCGAACCTGGAGCAGCGCGTAGTTTGAGATGTAGAGCTGGTCGAAGGTGTCGTCGGGCGACAGCATGAACACGACCATGAGGATGTCGGGCGAGTTCTTGCGGGTGACGACGCCGTTGCGCTGCACCTCGTCCGGCAGTTGCGGCTGCGCGATCGCGACGCGATTCTGCACCAGCACCTGCGCCTTGTCGAGATCGGTCCCCAGCTTGAAGGTGACGGTGATGGTGAGCTGGCCGTTCGAGGTCGCCTGGCTGTAGAGATACAGCATGTCCTCGACGCCGTTGATCTGTTGCTCGATCGGGGCGGCGACGGTGTCGGACACGGTTTGCGCCGAGGCGCCGGGATATTGCGTGGTGACGACGACGGTCGGCGGCACCACTTGCGGATATTCCGAGACCGGCAGCGTGGTGTAGGCGAGCGCGCCGACGATCAGCAGCACGATCGACAGCACCATCGCGAGAATGGGCTGGTTGATGGAGAGACGGCCAAGATTCATGATTTGTCACCGGGCTTGCCAGCAGCCGGTGCCTGGGCGGGAGACGGGGCGACCTTGGCTCCGACACGGGCGCGCTGGATGCCGTTGACGATGACGCGATCGTCCGCCTTCAATCCTTCGCGGATCACGCGCAGGCCATCATCCAGTGGCCCGAGCGTCACAGGACGCGCCTCGACAGTGTCGTCCGGCTTGACCACGAACACGATCTTGCGCGACTGGTCGGTTGCGACCGCGACGTCCGGAATCAGCAGCGCCTCATAGGGCGCGCTGCCGATCAGGCGGACGCGGCCGAACTGGCCGGGCAGGATCGAGAGATCGGTGTTCTTGATGACGGCGCGGCTGCGCAGCGTGCCGGTCGAGACATCAAGGCGGTTGTCGAGGAAGTTGATGGTGCCGTCATGCGAGGGCTTGGTCTCGCCGGCGAGCGTCACTTGCACCGGATTTGCGGTATCGCGCGAGCTTGGACGCTTACCCTCGAACCACAGCTTGCTGTATTTCATGAATGTCGTCTCATCCATGTCGAAATAGACGTAGATCGGATCGAGCGTCACGATCGAGGTCAGCAGCGTCGAAGTCCCGCTATCGCTGCCCTGCACGAGATTGCCGGCGCTGACGAGATGGCGGCTGACGCGCCCGGTGATCGGCGCGGTGACATGGGTGAACTCGATATTGAGCTTGGCCGCCTTCAGCGCACCTTCGGCCTGCGTCTCGGCGGCATGCGCGGCCTGCAAGGCCTGGCGGCGCTGATCGACCACCTGCTCCGAGACGGCGCTGGTCTGCACCAGGTTGAGACCGCGGTCGAGCTCGCGCTTGGCGAGCTCCACCTTGGCGCGGGCGTCCGAGAGCTGGCCGTCGGCCTGCTCCGCCACCGCCTCGAACGGACGCGGGTCGATCACATAGAGCAGGTCGCCGGCGTGCACGATCGCGCCGTCCTGGAACTCGACGGAGTTGACATAGCCGCCGACCCGCGGGCGGACCTGCACCTCCTCGACCGCCTCGAAGCGGCCGGTGAACTCGTCCCAATCGGTGACCGTGCGCTTGACCGGCTGGGCAATTGTCACCGCCGGAGGCGGCGGGGCGGCCGCCTGCGAGGCGGGCTGTCCACAGCCGGCGAGGGCGAATGCCGCGGCCAGAAGTCCGGCGATTGCGCGGGGCCGCGGCTGAACGAAATCGTGCGTTTTGACAAATTGCTCGCTTCCGTCCGGTCCGCCCATCCCAGGTCCTCGCATCAAAGCCGCAGAAACATCAGGGTACGCGCGTACCTGCGGGCGACACAAGATGGGTCAGCATGATGAAATCTTCAAGGCGACGCCGAGCGCAATGCTTGGGGAAATGCCCTAGCCGGATGATGGGTTGACAGGGACGTCTTCTTCGCCTCTTCCCGCCTGCGGGGAGAGGCCGGAGCGCGACAGCGATCCGGGTGAGGGGGAGCCTCCGCGAATCCGGCTGACCGTGATTGCGGAGGCAGCCCCTCACCCCGACCCTCTCCCCGTAAGAACGGGGAGAGGGAGAGAGCGCGCGTGAGCCAGCGCCTTCGCACATGACGAAGGCGGGCCGCTCGGCTAGATTAGTCCCACAAAACAAGAGCAATTGTCCCGGGAGGACAGGCGTGTATCAGGGACGTGTCGTTTACGGCGCGATCGAAGAGGTTGTTTTCGGCCATCCCGCGGCCGAGGCCATTGTCGCGCAGATGGACCGGCTGGGGACGCGCCGGGCCTTCCTGATGGTTTCCGGCACGCTGAACCGGCAGACCAGCGAAATCGAGAAGATCAGACACGCCCTGGGCTCCCGCTGCGCTGGGGTCTTCGACGCGATGCCGGCACATACGCCGCGCGAGGCGGTGATCGCGGCGACCAATGCGGCGCGCGAGGCAGCCGCGGACCTCATCGTCACCGTCGGCGGCGGCTCAATCACTGACGGCGCCAAGGCGGTGCAACTCTGCCTCGCCAACGGCATCGACGATATCGAAGGCATCGAGCGCATCCGCGTGCACAAGGGCGTCGCTCCCGAGATGAAGGCGCCGGCCGTGCGCCAGATTAGCGTGCCGACCACGATTGCCGGCGGTGAGTTCAGCTCGATTGCGGGGGTGACCGACCGCGCCACCCACGTCAAGCAGATGCTGCGGCACCCGCTCACGGTGCCGCGCGCGACCATCCTCGATCCCGCCATGACCGTGCATACGCCGGAATGGCTGTTTCTTTCGACCGGTATCCGTGCGGTCGACCATTGCGTCGAGGCCATCTGCTCGCGCGAGACCCACCCTTACGCCGACGCGCAATCGGTGAAGGGTCTGGCCATGCTCGCCGACGCGCTCCCGCGGGTGAAGGCCGACGCTGCCGATCTCGACGCGCGGATGGATGCGCAGATCGGCACGTGGCTGTCGATGGGCGCGCTTTCGGCCGGCGTGCCGATGGGAGCAAGCCACGGCATCGGCTACGTGCTCGGCGCGGCCTTCGACGTGCCGCATGGCTACACCTCCTGCGTCATGCTGCCCGCGGTGATGCGCTGGAATGCGCGCGACAACGCCGAGCAGCAGATGGTGGTCGCCGCAGCGATGGGATTTCCCGGCCGCGATGCCGCCGACGTGCTCGATGCCTTCATCCGCTCGCTCGGCATGCCGCGCAGCCTGTCGGACGTGCGCGTCTCGCCCGAGCATTTCGACACCATCGCCGAACAGGCGATGCGCACGCCGTGGGTGCCGCGCAATCCGCGCAAGATCGACAGCCCTGCGCAGCTGCGCGAAATCCTGCTTCTCGCCGCATAATTTCTAGCCGGAGGATTGATGTACCCAGGTCAGCATGCCCGCCTGCGCCCGTTGCAACCGGCGTTCATCATGGCGGCGACGGGCGAGACCGTCACCTATCGCGAGCTCGATGCGCGCAGCAACCGGCTGGCACATCTGTTCCGCAAGCTGGGCTTGAAGCGGCTCGATCACTACTCGATCTTCATGGAGAACAATTCCCGCTACCTCGAAGCCTGCGGCGCGGGCGAACGGTCCGGGCTGTATTACACCTGCATCAATTCCTTCCTGACCGCGGGCGAGCTCGCCTATCTCCTCGTCAACAGCCAGTCCAAGGTCCTGATCACCTCAGTGGCAAAGCTCGAGATCGCCCGCCAGGCGATCCAGGCGTGTCCTGAGGTCAAGCTCTGCATCGTCGCCGACGGTCCGGGCGAGAGCGACCGCATCGTCGGCCTTGCAGAGGTGACGGCCGACATGCCGAAGACGCCGATCGCAGATGAGTGGCTGGGCACGGCGATGCTCTATTCGTCCGGGACCACCGGACGGCCGAAGGGAATCTTGCGGCCGCTGCCGGAGGAGCCGCCGAAGCACAATCTGCCGCTGTTCGATTTCCTGACCAAGCTTTGGCTGTACCGCGAGGGCATGGTCTATCTGTCACCGGCGCCGCTCTACCACCTCGGCGCCGCAGGCCGCCGTGAATCTCACGATCCGCATGGGCGGCACCGTGGTCATCATGGAGAATTTCGATCCGGAGCGGTATCTCCAGCTGGTGCAACAATGGGGCATCACCCACACCCAGCTGGTGCCGACAATGTTCTCGCGCATGCTGAAGCTGCCGGAGCAAGTGCGCGGCCGCTACGATTTGTCGTCGCTCGAGATCGCGATCCACGCCGCCGCGCCCTGCCCGGCGCTGGTCAAGGACGATATGATCAAATGGTGGGGGCCGATCATCCATGAATATTACGGCGCGACCGAAGGCCTCGGCTTCACGGCCTGCAACAGCGCGGAATGGCTCGCCCATCGCGGCACGGTCGGCAAGGTGCTGCTCGGCGATCTCCATATTCTCGACGAGAACATGAGGCCGTGCCCGACCGGCACGCCGGGCCAGGTGTGGTTCAAGACGGCAACCCCATTCGAATATTTCAACGATCCCGAGAAGACGCGAGAGGCGCGCTCGATCGATGGCAGCATGAGCACGGTCGGCGATGTCGGCTATGTCGACGAGGATCGGTTCCTCTATCTGACCGACCGCGCCACCTTCATGATCATCTCGGGTGGGGTGAACATCTATCCGCAGGAATGCGAGAACTTGCTGATCACCCATCCGAAGGTCGCGGATGCCGCCGTGTTCGGCGTGCCCAATCCCGATCTCGGCGAAGAGGTGAAGGCGGTGGTGCAGCCGATGCCGGGCGTGGTGCCGGGCGAGGCGCTTGCCGAAGAGCTGATCGCCTTCTGCAGCCAATCCCTGTCGCGGCAGAAGGTGCCGCGCTCGGTCGATTTCGAGAAGGAGTTGCCGCGACTGCCGACCGGCAAGCTGTACAAACGGCTGCTGCGGGATCGGTACTGGGGGAACAAGACGTCCAGGATCGTGTGAGGTCGTAACCAAACAATCAGTGTCGTCCCGGCGAAGGCCGGGACCCATAATCTCAGGGAGTGGTTTGGCGAAGATCTGTGGTTCGGTACTTGGACCTACCGCAACCGATAGATCACGCGGTATGGGTCCCGGCCTTCGCCGGGACGACGGCGAGGCTTGTTGAGACAATTGGAGACCCACACCGGCGCAGGAACTCGCCGACGCCCCGCATCCTCACATTGTCAGAGGAAACCTCTGCGGCCCTTCGTCATCCGAATTGCCAAGAGAGTGAGCGGCCTTGCCGGTTGCCTCGCCGCGCGTGCGTGGCTATCGTTCTGACAAACAGGCCAAAAAGGCAGATGTCCAGGGAGGACCGAGGATGCGGAGCGTATGGGCGCTCGCCGCGACGGCGGCGCTATCTTTGCTGGCGTTTTCGACCAACACATATGCCGGCGAGCCCAAGCAGGGTGGAATCCTGCGGATCTACCACCGTGACAGCCCGGCGAACGCCTCCATTCTCGAGGGCGCGACCTATTCGGTCAACGTGCCGTTCATGGGCGTGTTCAACAACCTTGTCATCTACGACCAGCATATGGCGCAGAACAGCCCTGACACGATCAGGCCCGAGCTGGCCGAGAGCTGGTCATGGAGCAGCGACAACAAGAAGCTGACGTTCAAGCTGCGCCAGGGCGTCAAGTGGCATGACGGCAAGCCGTTCACGTCAGCCGACGTCAAGTGCAGCTTCGATCTGCTCATGGGCAAATCGCAGCAGAAGCTTCGGCAGAATCCACGCAAATCCTGGTACAACGAAGTCAACGACGTCACGCCCAACGGCGATTTCGAGGTGTCGTTCGAGCTGAAGCGGCCGCAACCCTCGCTGCTGGCGATGCTCGCCTCCGGCTATACGCCGGTGTATCCCTGCCATGTCTCGCCGGCGGAGATGCGCACCCATCCGATCGGGACCGGACCGTTCAAGTTCGTCGAGTTCAAAGCCAATGAATCGATCAAGCTGACGCGAAACCCGGACTACTGGAAGAAGGGCCTGCCGTATCTAGACGGCATCGAGTACACGATCATCCCCAACCGCTCGACCGCCATTCTCGCCTTCGTCGCCGGCAAGTTCGACATGACCTTCCCGACGCACATCACGATTCCGCTGCTCAAGGATATCAAATCGCAGGCGCCGAACGCGGTCTGCGTCGTCGAGCCGGACAACGTTTCGACCAATATCATCGTCAACTCGAGCTCGCCGCCGTTCGACAACATCGATATCCGCCGGGCGATGGCGCTCGCACTCGACCGCAAGGCCTTCGTCGACATCCTGTTCGAAGGTCAGGCCGACATCGGCGGCACCATGCAGCCGCCGCCGCAAGGCATCTGGGGCATGCCCAAGAACATGCTCGAAACCATTCCGGGCTACGGTCCGGACGTGAAGGCGAACCGCGAGGAAGCAAAGAAGCTGATGCAAAAGGCGGGCTACGGCCCCGACAAGCACCTTGCGGTCAAGGTCTCCACCCGCAACCTCGCGGAATATCGCGATCCCGCGGTGATCCTGATCGACCAGCTCAAGAGCATCTATATCGACGGCGAGCTCGACGTCGTGGAGACCGCGAACTGGTTCCCGAAAGTTGCACGCAAGGACTACATGCTCGGCCTCAATCTGACCGGCAATGCCGTCGACGATCCCGACCAGTCCTTCTACGAGAACTATTCCTGCGGCTCGGAGCGCAACTACACCAACTACTGCAACAAGGACATCGAAAAACTGTTCGACCTCCAATCGCAGGAGACCGACCTCGGCAAGCGCAAGCAACTGGTCTGGGAGATCGACAAGAAACTGCAGGAGGACGTCGCCCGCCCCATCATCTTCCACGCGCGGGCCGGCACCTGCTGGCAGCCCTACGTCAAGGGAGTCACGATCATGTCGAACAGCTCCTATAACGGCTTTCGCTTTGAGGATTTGTGGCTCGACAAGTAGCACGAGCCGGGTGGGCGGCTAGCAGGCTCGACGGAGGCGAATGATGTTTGCCTATCTGGTGCGGCGCCTGTTCCTGATGCTCGTGACCCTGTTCGGGATCTCGATCGTGATCTTTTTCCTGCTGCGCGTCGTGCCCGGCAACATCGTCGACATCCTGTTCGCCGCGGCCGGCTATGTCGATCCGGCCGACAAGGCCAATCTGGAGAAGGAGCTCGGCATCGACCAGCCGCTGATCCTACAATATTGGCACTGGATCAGCGGCTTCCTGCGCGGCGATTTCGGCTACTCCTACGTCTCGGAGAAGCCGGCGCTTCAGGAGATATTGCCGCGGATTCCGATCACGGCACGGCTCGCCGGGCTGGCGCTGCTGTTCTCCGCATCCATCGGCATTCCGCTTGGCGTGATCAGCGCGGTGAAGCAGGGCACGCGCCTGGATTATGCGCTGCGCGTGGTGAGCCTCTCCGGCCTGTCGCTGCCGTCATTTTGGCTTGGGCTGCTGGTCCTCACCGTCTCGGTGGCGATGTTCGGTCAGATGCCTCTCTTCAACCCCAACCCGCAGAGTTTTGGCGAGCTGTTTGCGACCTATTGCATCCCGGCGATGGTGGTCGGGTTCCGCAGTTCGGCGCTGACCATGCGCATCACCCGTTCCTCGATGCTGGAGGTGCTGCGGCAGGACTATATCCGCACGGCGCGCGCCAAGGGCGCGTCGGAAGCCGCCGTGAACTATCAGCACGCGCTCAAGAACGCGATTCTGCCCGTCATCACCGTGATCGGCATCGAGGCGGCATTTTTGATCGGCGGGCTGATCGTCACCGAGACCGTGTTCAACATTCCTGGCGTCGCACGCTTCCTGGTCGAAGCGATCCGCTGGCGCGATTATCCGATCGTGCAGAACCTCGTGATGCTGATTGCCGTCGTGGTGGTGAGCGCGAATTTCATCGTCGACATGCTGTACGCGGTGTTCGACCCGCGGATCAGGTACACGGATTAGGAGACCTGCTTGGCAACGATCGACTATGATCTCGAACTGAGGCGCGCCGGGGCGCATGCGACCGGTGGATGGCGGCGCGTGCTGTTTCTGGCGCAGCGGCATGTGCTGGGCGCGGCCGGGCTCGTCATCATGATCGCGTTCGTGCTCACCGCGATCTTCGCGGACGTCATCGCGCGCTACGATCCCCTGACGATCGACTCGGCGCATGCGCTTGCCCGCCCAAGCCTGGCGCACTGGATGGGCACGGATTCTTTCGGCCGCGACGTGTTCAGCCGCATCATCCATGGCGCGCGGATTTCGCTGGCGGTCGGAATCGGCTCGACCGCGCTCGGCGGCTCGATCGGCGTCATCGTCGGCCTCACCTCCGGCTATCTCTCCGGCTGGGTCGATCTCGTGTTCCAGCGCGTCTCCGACGTTCTCCAGGCGCTGCCGCTGCTGGTGCTGGCGCTGGTGATGACGGCCGCGCTCGGACCATCGCTGCCAAACGTCATCATCGCCATTGCCATCCCGCTGATCCCGACAGTTGCTCGCGTCACCCGCGCCAATACGCTGGCGCTGCGCGAGCAGCCGTTTGTCGAAGCCGCCAAGTCGATCGGCATGAGCGAGGTGCGCATCGCGCTTCGCCATGTGCTGCCGAACACGCTGGCGCCGCTGATCGTGCTGGCCACAGCCCAGCTCGGCTCGACCATCCTCACCGAAGCGTCGCTGTCGTTCCTCGGCCTCGGTATCCCCGAGCCCTACCCATCCTGGGGCCGCATGCTCTCGAATCCGCTGCCGAATACGTCCGCACCGCGCCCTGGCTCGTCATCTTTCCGGGCATCGCGATCAGCCTCGCGGTGTTCGGCGCAAACCTGTTCGGTGACGCCTTGCGCGACATCCTCGATCCCCGGCAGCGCGGCTGATGGCTGATACATCCGATCTCGTGCTCGAGGTGAAGAACCTCAGAACGGTGTTCTTCACCAATTCGGGGCTGTTCAAGGCCGTCGACAACATCTCGTTCACTGTCAGGCGCGGCGAGACGCTGGCAATCGTCGGCGAATCCGGCTGCGGCAAGAGCGTCACGGCGCTGTCGTTGATGCGGCTGGTGCCCGACCCGCCCGGGCGCATCGTCGGCGGCTCGGTTTCGCTCGAAGGCACCGATCTGCTGGCGCTGGACGAGACGGCGATGCGTGCGATCCGGGGCAACCGCATCTCCATGATCTTCCAGGAGCCGATGACCTCGCTCAATCCGGTGATGCGGATCGGCGACCAGATCGTCGAGGCCGTGCGGCTGCATCGGGCGATGCCGACCAGAGAAGCGCACGAGATCGCGGTCGAGATGCTGCGGCTGGTGCGGATTCCGAGCCGGCCCGGCGCGCGCGGGAATATCCGCATCAGCTCTCCGGCGGCATGCGCCAGCGCGCGATGATCGCGATGGCGCTGGCCTGCCGGCCGGCGCTGCTGATCGCGGACGAGCCGACCACCGCGCTCGACGTCACCATCCAGGCGCAGATCCTGGCGCTGATCCTCGACCTCCAGAAGGAACTCGGCACCGGCCTCGTGCTGATCACCCACGATCTCGGCGTCGTCGCGCAGACCGCGCAGCGCGTCATCGTGATGTATGCGGGCAGGAAGGTCGAGGAGGCCAGCGTCGAGGCGCTGTTCGCCGCGCCAAAGCATCCCTATACGCGCGGGCTGATGGCCTCGATCCCTGCGGTACCGGCAACCGGCGTCGCGGCGCAGGCGCGGCTCAACGAAATTCCCGGCACCGTGCCGTCGCTGGTCCGGCTGCCGCCGGGCTGCGCCTTCGCGCCGCGCTGCAAGCTCGCGATCAAGCGCTGCGAGGCCGAATATCCGCCGCTGACGGATTGGGGCGGTGGCCATCTCGCCGCCTGCTGGCGTGCGGCCGAAGTGGCGGAGGTGGCATGACGGAGGCATTGCTCGAAATCACCGATCTCAAAAAGCATTATCCGGTGCGCGCCGGCGTGCTGCGCCGACAGGTCGGCACCGTCCATGCGGTCGACGGTGTCTCGTTCTCGGTTGGCGTCGGGGAAACACTGGGGCTCGTCGGCGAATCCGGCTGCGGCAAGTCGACGGTGGCGCGCAGCGTGCTGCGGCTGGTCGAGCCGACCTCCGGCCAAATCCGCCTCAAGGGCGAGGACATCACGCATCTTTCCAAGTCCGCGTTGCGCTCGCATCGCCGCGCGATGCAGATCGTATTTCAGGATCCGTTCGCCTCGCTCAATCCGCGTATGACCGCAGGCGACATTGTCGGCGAGCCGCTGGCTGTGCATGGCCTCGCGAGCGGCAAGGCGCTTGAGGCGCGCACCGCGAAACTGTTCGAGCAGGTTGGCCTGCGGCCCGACCAGATGCGCAATTTCCCGCATCAATTCTCCGGCGGCCAGCGCCAACGCATCTGCATCGCACGGGCGCTTGCACTGGAGCCGCGCCTGATCGTGTGCGACGAGCCGGTCTCCGCGCTCGACGTCTCGATCCAGGCGCAGGTGATCAATTTGTTGATCGACCTGCAACGGCAGCACGGCTTCTCCTACCTTTTCATCGCGCACGACCTCGCCGTGGTCGCCCATATCAGCCACCGCGTCGCCGTGATGTATCTCGGCCGCATCGTCGAGATCGCCGGCAAGGACGAGCTATTCCGCAACCCGCGCCATCCCTATACGCAGGCGCTGCTGGCCTCCGTGCCTGTTGCCAACCCACTTGCCAGGAAGCTCGCACCACTGGTCGACGGCGATGTGCCGAGCCCGGTCAATCCGCCGCCGGGCTGTGCGTTTCACACGCGCTGCCGGTTTGCGATGGAGCGGTGCAAGACGGAGCGGCCCGCGCTGGTGGCAGCGGGTGATGGACACCAGGTGGCGTGTTTGTTGAACGAGGGGACAGGGCGGGGGCAGTAAGTCCGCCGCCGTCCGGACGAGTTGGGTTTGAGGCAACACCGCCCCCACATCGTCATTGCGAGCGCAGCGAAGCAACCCAGAATCCCTCCGCGGAAAGACTCTGGCTTCGCTGCGCTCGCAATGACGGAGCCGCCGCTACCCCGCCCCGATCTCCGCCACGATCTTCCCCGTCGTCACCTGCTCGCCCTCGGCGACGTCGATCGCGGCGACCAGGCCGTCGATGCCGGCCTTGTGGACGTGCTCCATCTTCATCGCTTCCAGCGTCAAGACCGGCTGCCCGGCGGTGACGCGATCGCCGGGCTTGACCAGCACGGCGACGACGCGACCATTCAGCACGGCGCGGACTTTTCCGTCGCCGCCGTTCGCGGTGACAGCCTTTGGTGCGGCGAGAGTGAGATCGTTAGCCGCGAGCGGAATGCCGCGGTGCTGAAGGTAGAGTTGGTCCCCGTCGCGCAAGAATCTTGCGCTGTCCATCACGCCATTGTGGCGGAAGCGGACAACATCGTGATCGAG
The DNA here is from genome assembly GCF_041200145.1 of Bradyrhizobium sp. LLZ17. Taxonomy (NCBI): domain Bacteria; kingdom Pseudomonadati; phylum Pseudomonadota; class Alphaproteobacteria; order Hyphomicrobiales; family Nitrobacteraceae; genus Bradyrhizobium; species Bradyrhizobium zaerense. The sequence goes on along the minus strand of NZ_CP165734.1, from coordinate 5,242,326 downwards.
CTGGTCGATCTCGAACCTGTCCTGGCGCTCGCCGACGGCGACGATGTACCCGCCATCGCGCTCGCGGGTGACTTCGAGTTCAACTGTGTGGCCGGCGATTTCGAATTTCACAGGCAGTGCGAACGTTGCCGACAAACTCCGGCCGCTGCGCCATATGGGCGCCTGCGGGTTGGTGACGTAGAGCAGGAGACCCGCAAGCGCGGCGGTGAAAGCAGCGTCCCCGCGCGGCGCAAGCAGTTCGTCGCGATGCGCTCCGATGAACGCGGTGGTCGCCTCACCCCTGGCAAAGCCGGGATGGCGCAGGCACGACATCAGGAACGCTTGGTTGGTGATCACGCCGAACGCGGTGATCTGCTCCAGCCCGGCGATCAGCCGCCCCCTCGCCTCTTCGCGTGTCGCGCCATGGCTGATCACCTTGGCGATCATGGAATCGTAGAACGGCGGGATCTCCGAGCCGGATTGCAGCGCGTGCTCGACCCGGATGCCCTCCGGCACCTGCCACCGCGCCATGCGACCAGACTGCGGCATGAAATCATGCGCGGCATCTTCTGAGCACAGCCGCACCTCGATGGCGTGGCCGGAAAAGCGGACGTCCTGCTGTTTGACGGCAAGCGGCTCGCCGCGCGCGACGCGCAATTGCAGCTCGACGAGATCGAGGCCGGTGATCGCTTCGGTGACGGGGTGCTCGACCTGCAGCCGCGTGTTCATCTCCATGAAGTAGAATTCGCCAGCTTCGTCGAGCAGAAATTCCAGCGTGCCGGCGCCCTCGTAGCGCAACGCCTTGACGGCGGCGACCGCGACCTCGCCCATTTTCGCGCGCAGCACCGGCGTCACCGCGGGCGACGGCGCTTCCTCGATCAGCTTCTGGTGCCGCCGCTGCACCGAGCAATCACGCTCGCCGAGATGGATGGCGTTGCCGTGGCTGTCGCCGAACACCTGGATCTCGATGTGACGCGGATTCTGGATCGCACGCTCGAGGATCACGGTCGCATCGCCAAAAGCGGCTTTGGCCTCGGAACGTGCGCTACGCAAAGCATCTGCGAAAGACCCGGCGTCGGTGACGAGCCGCATGCCGCGTCCGCCCCCGCCCGCCACCGCCTTGATCATTACGGGAAAGCCAACCTTTTTGGCCTCCGCGAGCATGACCTCGTCGCTTTGGTCCGCCCCCTGATAACCGGGCACGCAGGGCACGCCGGCTTTCTTCATGATCTCCTTGGCGCCGGCCTTGTTGCCCATCGCCTCGATCGCCTGCGGCGACGGGCCGATGAAGACGAGGCCCGCATCCTTGCAGGCCTGCGCAAAATCTTCGTTCTCGGCGAGGAAGCCATAGCCGGGATGCACGGCATCCGCGCCGCTGGCTTTCGCCGCGGCAATGATCGCGGGGATGTTGAGATAGGACTGCGCCGGCAGGGCCTCGCCGATGCGCACGGCCTGATCGGCCTGCCGCACGTGGAGCGCATCGCGATCCGCATCCGAATAGACCGCGACCACTCCGAGGCCAAGCTGTCGCGCGCTGCGCATCACGCGGAGCGCGATCTCGCCGCGGTTGGCGATCAGGACCTTGAAGAACGGCCGGTGCTGCACTGATCCGTTTCTCATGGGCGGGTCACCGAGAATTGCATCCGCTGCGGCGTCCGCGCATCGCCCTCGCGGCAGATCGCGAGCACCTCGGACAGCACCGCACGGGTATCGCGCGGATCGATCACGCCGTCGTCGAGCACGCGCGCGCTGGTCGAGAACACGTCCATCTGACCGTCGAACACGCCCACGATCTGCGCCTTCATGGCGTCGAGCTTGTCTTTCTCGACCGGCTTGCCGCGCCGCGCGGCGGCGGCTTCGGTGACGATCGCCATGGTCTCGGCGGCCTGCTCGCCGCCCATCACGGCGGTCTTGGCATTGGGCCAGGAGAAGCAGAAGCGAGGATGGAAGCCGCGCCCGCACATGCCGTAATTGCCGGCGCCGAACGAGGCGCCGCAATAGATGGTGATCTGCGGCACGGTTGCCGAGGTCACCGCCTGGATCATCTTCGATCCGTGCTTGATCATGCCGGCTTCCTCATAGGCCTTTCCGACCATGTAGCCGGTGGTGTTGTTCAGATACAGCAGCGGCGTGCGGGTCTGGCAGCAGGCCTGAATGAAATGCGTGGCCTTGTTGGCGCCGGCCGGGTCCAGCGGACCGTTGTTGGTGATGATGCCGATCGCCTGGCCTTCGATGCGGGCATGGCCGCAGACGGTGGCCGGGCCGTAATTCGGCGCCATCTCGGTGAAATCGGAATCGTCCACGATCCGCGCGATGACCTGCTTCATGTCCACGGAGCGCTTGTGGTCCATCGGCATGATGCCGAGCAGTTCGTCCTGATCATAGCGTGGTGGCTTGTATTGCCCGGCCATACGCTCCGGCCGCTGCCATTCGAGCGCAGCCATGATCTCGCGGGCGATGCGCAGTGCGTCGCGGTCGTCCTCGGCGAGATAATCGCCAAGGCCGGACACCTGGGTGTGCATCTCGGCGCCGCCGAGCTCTTCCTCGGTCGCGACCTCGCCGGTCGCAGCCTTCAGCAGCGGGGGACCTGCGAGGAACGCACGGGTGCGACCGCGAACCATGACGATGTAGTCGGACAGGCCGGTCTGATAGGCGCCGCCGGCGGTGGACGAACCGTGCGTCACGGTGACGACCGGCAATCCGGCCGCGGAGAGCCGGGCGAGATTGCGAAAGATGTTGCCACCGCGAACGAAATCTTCGACGCGGTAGCGCAAGAGATTGGCGCCGGCGCTTTCGACGAGCTGGACGTAAGGCAGCTTGTTCTCCAGCGCGAGCTCCTGCACCCGCAACGTCTTGTCGAGACCGTAGGGCTGGAGTGCGCCGGCATCGATACCGGAATCGCTGGCGCTGATCATGCAACGGATGCCCGATACAAAACCTATGCCGGCGATGACGCCGCCACCGGGTACGCTCTTGCCGGCGTCGGGCACGTCGAACATGTAGCCGGCGAGCGTGGACAGCTCGATGAAGGGCGCGCCGGGGTCGAGCACCAGCGCAACGCGTTCGCGCGGCAGCAGCTGGCCGCGCTTGTGGAAGCGATCTTTCGCTGCGGCAGATGCGGCGCGCGTGCGCTCCTCCAGTGCGCGCATGCGGTCGATCAGGCCGAGCATGCCGTCGCGGTTGGCGTGGTAGGCGGCGCTGCCGGGGGAAATGGTGTTTTCGATGGTGGACACAGTGTTACTCCGTCGTTCCGGGGCGGTGCGAAGCATCGAACCCGGAACCTCGAGGTTCCGGGTTCGCGCTTTCGCGCGCCCCGGAACGACATTCAGAGATCTGTCCCAAAGATCTTCCGCGCCTCCGCCGGGCTTGCGATCTCGCGTCCCGCCCGGCGGGCGCACGCGGCGGCGGCCTCGATCAGCTGGCCGTTCGACGTGACCTTCTTGCCGTCGGCGAGATAGAAGGTGTCCTCCAGCCCGGTGCGCAAATGGCCGCCGAGCTCGGCGCAGCGCTGATGCAGCGGCCAGATCTCCTCGCGGCCGATCGCGGTGACCTGCCAATGCGCCCTGGGAAGCTTCAGCTTGAGCAGGATCGGCAGCAGATCGGGATCTGACGGCATGCCGGAGGCGACGCCCATCACAAAATTATACTCAAGCGGGCCTTTGTACATGCCGACCTGGTTGTACATGCCGACGCAGCGGACGATGCCGACATCAAAACACTCGAACTCGGGGATGGTGCCGACCGCGTTCATGACGTCGAGATAGTCCTTCACCTTCTCGACCGAATTGTCGAACATCATCGGCGGCCAGGCCCAATTGCTGTCGGCCTTGACCTTCAGGTAATTCAGCGAGCCGGCGTTGCAGGCCGCGATCTCCGGCCTGGTCTCGCGGATGCAGTCGAGCGCGCCCGAGTAGTTCGGTCCTGATACGCCAGAGGTGTGATTGATGATCACGCCGGGGCAGGCCTCCCGGATCGCCTGCTGGATCTCCTTGCTGACGGCGACCTCCCAGGACGGCAGATGCCCCTTGTCCGGCGCCTGCTGGCGCAGATGGATGTGCATGATGCTGGCGCCGGCATCGAACGCAGCTTTGGCCTCGCGCGCCATCTGCTCGGGCGTGACCGGCACGTTGTGCTGCTTGGGGTCGGTGAGCACGCCGTTCAGCGCGCAGGTGATGACGGCCTTGTCGCTCATGCCCCAAATGTCTCGCAGGTTGAGGATTCAACGCTTGCGATCATGTGACGCGCGGCGTGCTGCTTCTTGCGCGGAGAAGCTAGCGGAAAACGAGGAATCGTAGGGTGGGCAAAGGCGCTCTTGCGCCGTGCCCGCCATGTCTCCAAGCCTGACGAAAGTGGTGGGCGCGCTACGCTTTACCCACCCTACGAGAGCGTTGCTAGCTCGCCTCCGCCAGCCTCACCGTCTCGCTGCTGCGATAAATCGCGAGATCGCGCGAGCCGACGAAGATCGCGCGAGGCTTCAATCCATAGAAGCGACGGATCGAATGGCTGAAATGAGTCGAGTCGGGATAGCCGATATCCTGCGCGAGATGGGCGAGGTTGAGGTCCTGGTTGGCGAAGTGCAGCAGATGCCTTGCCCGTTTCCAGGCGCGGAAGGAGCGGAACGAGATGCCGGTTTCCTCCTTGAACAGGTGCAGGAAGCGCGAGGCGGACAGGCCGGCTTCCGTGGCGCATGTATCCGCCGTCACCGGCTCGCCCGTGAAGCGTCCGATGCGGGCGACAGCGCGCATCACGCGGGGGTCGAGCGCGCGGCGCGGCAGCGCCTCGCCAAAACACATCTCGTCGAATTCGGCGGTGGTGATATCGCCGTAGCGGCGCTGCCGCAGCAGCGCGTAAGCGGCCAGGATCTTGCGGACATATATAGCCTTGTCCGGTCCGGAGAGCCGCTCCGCAAGCGCCTCGATCACGCCGTTCGGCATGCTTTCCGGCTCGAGCGTGACGCTGATCGCAGTGCGATAGTCGCTGGCGATGGAGTGCCGCTGGTTCGGCAGGGTCACCAGCAATTCGCCGGTGGCGTGGACGTCGTCGATCGTCAGATGCAAATTGCCTTTGACCGCGACATAGACATGGCAGCAACCGGGGGTCCGCTTGCGGGGGCGGCCGAGCAGACCGGCGTAAAACACCCGCTCCGGCGTGATCAGCATCAGATGGTCGGATTCGCGACCCGGATCTTCCATTGGCGGTCCTCCTCGCGACGGCTCTCTGGCCGCTGCGGACGAGGCACCTTAGCGGAAATTTGGGCACTGTCACGGCGCGGTAGCGCTGTCATGGAGCGCAAAAGATCGGCGTTCCGGGATGGGTCGCGGACGACCCGGAACTCTTCAACAACAATCGTCCCGGCGAAGGCCGGGACGACTAGTCTTAAGCCCTCACCCTCGGCGCGATGTTCTGCTCGATTCCGGCCTTCTGCTCCGCCGCGACGGCGCGTTTGAAGCCTTCGCGCTGTTGCAGGCGCATCCAGTACGCCGCGACATTCGGCCCAAAATCCTTGGCGAGCCCGATATTGTCGGCCAGCCGCAGCGCGTAGCCGATCACGATGTCGGCGGCGGTGAAGCGGCCGGGGCACAGGGTTTCGCTATTCGCGGTCGCGGCTTCGACCGCGCGCAGCCGCCCCAGAAACCATTTGGCGTAGTCGCCGGCGACCTGCGGATTGCGGCGCTCCTCCGGCTCGAGCTGGGTGTAGCGGAGCACCAGCGTCTGCGGGAAGGTTAACGTCGCATCGCTGAAATACATCCAGTTCAGGAACGCGCCATAGGCGGCATCCTCGGGATCCACCATCAGCGGCGTCGGGCCGTGTTTGATGCCGAGATAGTGGCAGATGCCGGAGGATTCCGTCATCTTCGTCTCCCCATCGACCAGGAAGGGAATCGTGCCCAGCGGATTGAGCGCAAGATACTCCTTGGCGAACACCCGAGGGGGAAACGGCAGCATCTTCAGCTCATACGGCAGCCCCATCTCCTCCAGCATCCAGAGCGGACGGAACGAGCGCGCGGCGTCGCAATGATAGAGCGTGATCATCAAGCATTCCCTCTGCTGCCGGGCAGCGTTCCCATCGTCTTGCACAAGACCATCAGCATGACCGTCGGCGCCGCCGCCGATTGAGGTCAGACGGCTGTCGCGACAGGCACGGCTGACCGGCGTCTCGTTGGTAAAGCCCATTCCGCCCCAGTATTGCAAGCAGGCGTGGTCGGCGGTGAAAAGCATTGTCTCTCCATCGTCATTCCGGGGCATCGCGAAGCGATGAGCCCGGAATTCATTTCTCTGCGGTACATGAGGCCCGATGGATTCTCAGGTGCGCAATTGCGCACCATAGCTCGCTCCGCTTCGCTGCGCGCCCCGGAATGACGGAAGTTCACAACCCCATCTGCCTGCTCGCCAGATCCTTCATGATCTCCTCGGTGCCGCCGCCGATGGCGTTGACCTTGACTTCGCGGTAGATGCGCTCGGCCTTGATGCCGCGCATGAAGCCGGCGCCGCCGAAAATCTGCACGGCTTCCGAGGCGCAGAACGCCATGGTCTGCGTCGCCTGGTTCTTCATCATGCAGATGTCGGCGACCGGGCTGTCGCCCTGCTCCAGCCGCCAGGCCAGCAGCTCCAGCATCGCCTGGCTTGCAGCGACCTTCTGCGCCATGTCGACGATCTTGTGCCGGATCACCTGGTGCTGCGCGAGCGGCTTGCCGAACGTCTTGCGCTCCTTGGCGTAGGCAATCGCCTCGTCGAGGCAGACGCGGGCGAAGGCGGTGCAGCTCGCCGCCATGCCGATGCGCTCGCTGTTGAAGTTGTGCATGATGATCTTGAAGCCGTGGCCCTCCTCGCCGATCAGGTTCTCGGCCGGCACGCGGCAGTCGTCGAAATGCAAGGTCGCGGTATCGGACGCCCACCAGCCCATCTTCTTCAGCTTGGTGCGCGACAGGCCGGACGTGTCGCCCTCGATCAGGAGCAGGCTGACGCCGCCTGCGCCCTCGCCGCCGGTGCGCACGGCAACGGTCAGATAATCGGCGCGCATCCCGGAGGTGATGAACGTCTTCTCGCCGCTCACGACGTAGTGGTCCCCGTCGCGCCGCGCCTTGGTGCGGAGGTTCGCAACGTCGGAGCCGCCGCCCGGCTCGGTGATCGCAAGCGCGGAGATCTTCTCGCCTGATAGCACTTGCGGCAGCACCCGCGCCTTGACCTCGGGACGCGCGGCGCGCGCGATCGGCGGCGCGCCGATGGTGTGGCTCATTAGGCTGGCGCTGACGCCGCCGGCACCCGCACGTGCCAGCTCCTGGCTCGCCACGATCTTCATGAACTGATCGGCGCCGATCCCGCCATATTCCTCGGGAAATCCGAGCCCCAGTAGTCCAATCCCGGCGGCCTTGCGATAGAGCGTGCGCGGGAATTCGCCGGCTTCGTCCCATTCATGGGCGAACGGCTCGATCTCCTTCTCGACGAAACGGCGCATCACGTCGCGGAAGGCGTCGTGCTCGGCGGTATAGTACGGGCTTGTCATTGCGCTTTCGCCTCGCTGACGGCGATTCCTTGCGTTCACCATCACCGGAACGTCGGCGGCTCACTTGCGCGGAGTGGCTGATCCGGGATGCCGTTTCGCACGGGCGATGGGCTAGCAACTCAACGCAAGACGATTTTCGTCCCTCGCAGGCCAACTCCAAATCAAGACGCGGCACACAAAACTCCGGCTGGCCTCTCAGGGCCACGCCGGGCATGGTGCACGGCAATAAGAACGCAGGTGGCGCCAGACCGCCAAGGGAGGGAATTTTGGCCGTTCGTTACTACGACTGGATCGTTCATCACGGCCGCCGCACGCCAAACAAGGTCGCGGTTATCGATCTCGCAAGCGATCGCCGCTTCACCTATTCGCAGCTCGACGCACGTGTCTCGCATCTCGCCTCCTTCCTGCGCGACACGCTGAAGGTCTCGCGCGGCGACCGTGTCGCCGTCCTGGCGCTGAACACGACCGATACGCTCGAGGTACAGTTCGCCTGCGGCCGGCTCGGGGCTGTCTTCGTGCCGCTGAACACCCGCCTCACCGTTCCCGAACTCCAGTTCATCACCGCCGATTGCGCGCCGAAGGCGATGATCCACGACACTGATCTGGCCGAGACCGCACTGACTGTGGCCAAGCTCTGCGGCGTTGCCGCCAGCCTGCTACTCGGCCCCGGCGGCGCGTACGAGGCCGGCATCGCCGCTGCAAAGCCGCTCGACCGCATCGAAGAGGTCACGCTCGATGACGTTTCGACCATCATGTACACGTCGGGCACCACGGGACATCCGAAGGGCGCCACCATCACCCACGGCATGACCTTCTGGAATTGCGTCAATCTCGGCGGCCCCGCCTGCATCGGGCCGTCTTCGGTGCTGCTCACCGTGCTGCCGCTGTTCCACACCGGCGGGCTGAATTGCTACACCAATCCGGTGCTGCATGCCGGCGGCACCGTGATGATCATGCGCGCGTTCGATCCCGGCACGGCGCTCGGCCTGATCGACGATCCCGCGCAGGGCATCAACGTGTTCTTCGGCGTGCCCGCGATCTACCAGTTCATGGCGCAGCATCCGGCGTTCGCGACGACCGATCTCGGCCGGCTGATCGTCGGCGGCGTTGGCGGCGCGCCCATGCCGGTGCCGCTGCTGAAGGTCTGGGAAGCCCGTGGCGTTGCGCTCCAGCAAGGCTACGGCATGACCGAGACTTCGCCGGCCGTGCTGGTGCTCGACCGCGAGGATGCGGCACGCAAGGCAGGCTCGGCGGGCAAGCCGGTGCTGCACACCGAGGTGCGCATCGTGCGGCCCGACGGCAGCGACGCCGAGATCGGCGAACTTGGCGAGCTCTGGGTCAAGGGGCCGAACATCACGCCCGGCTACTGGAACAGGCCGGAGGCGAACAAAACTTCCTTTACGGATGGCTGGCTGCACACGGGCGATGCCACGCGCGTCGACGAAGAAGGCTTTTACTACATCGTGGACCGCTGGAAGGACATGTACATCTCCGGCGGCGAGAACGTCTATCCCGCCGAGGTCGAAAACGTGCTGCATCAGATCGCCGCAATCGCGGAGGCCGCCGTGATCGGCATCGGCGATCCGCAATGGGGCGAGGTTGGCCTTGCCATCGTCGCGCTCAAGCCCGGGCAAAGGCTGACCGAGGCCGACGTGTTCGCACACTGCGCGGCCAATCTCGCACGCTTCAAATGCCCGCGCCAGGTTCGTTTCGTCGATGCGCTGCCGCGCAACGCCACCGGCAAGATCCACAAGCCGACCTTGCGCAAGGAATTTTCGGTGACCTCGGAAGCCGACAAGAAAGTCATCAGCGCCTGACCAAAGCGCCGTTCTTTCGGGCGCTTGTTCTTCTGTCACGGGCATGCTCGCGCGGGGCGGCAATTCGGGCGCCAGTCTAGGCGGGCAAGAACAGCGCAAAGGATTCGTCGATCGTCCGCCGCAGGTGATCTCGATACAGCTTGTAGTTCGCATGGTCGGAGGCGATACGGCCCACAGCTGGATCGCCGATGTTTGCAGCCGGCACATAGGCGATCGGCGCTGCGATCGGCGTCAGCTGCGAGCCGGAGCCGGCGCGCAGCGTCGAGATGATACCATACATCTCGCCGGCCACCGTCGGCCGCGACACCGTGATCACACGGTGCTGGCCGTGCTTGTTGATGACGAGGTAGATGAAGCCGGACTGGTGCGGGACCGCAACTTCGCCGGTGTGCTCATAGGCCGTATCGGTCCGCTCGCCCTCGCGGAAGACCAGCGACGACACCTTTGGCTCCCAGACGATCTCGGTGCGATAGGCGAAGATCGCATCCTTGTCGCCGAACGACGGCCGCAGCGTGATGTAGACGTCTTCGAGCCAGGTCACCGCGCGATGCGAATAGGAGCCGAGGCTGTCGGGCGCGACATCGTTGCCGGCCGGAGACGCCACCACGACCGCGCTTTTGCGTAACGAGACGCCCAGCGCCTGCTCCAGCCGGACCGTGGTCGCCAACGTGAACGGCCGGCGACCGCCGAGCGCCTTCTCCAGCGTCGACAGGCTGAGCTTGGCCTGCTCGGCCAGCGCCTGTCGCGAGATCCGGCGCCTGGCGATCTCCTCGCGAATTGTCTCGGCGACCTCGCGGCTTTGCTCGTCCGAAAGCTGCCTGTCGGAGAGTTTGTCCTGCGTCTGCATCGTTAACCCTGCTCCACGAGCAACACTCTAGCAGGACGGACAAGTCAGCACAAAACCGCACCGGACGGCCGGAGCGGGGCGGGCCCGCGGCCGGCCGCGGCGGAACATTGCCGATCATTCTGCTCGCGCAATCCAGCCCTCCCGGCGGATGCTCGGCGCCGTCAACACCCTTCGGGAGCAGGACAAATGGACAATTACGACGCGGTCGACAGCAGCGAGCACCCCCTCCTGGGCAAGCTGATCAGGCTCGGATTGTTTCTTCTGGTGCAGGGCGTTGCCGTGCTTCTGGTCAGCTTCGTGGCCCTGCTGGTCAGCTTCGAGCCGGGCTGGTCGGCGACGACGGAGCAGGCGAGCTTGCTTCAGCCCGGCGATGCCCGCTCCGGCACCCTCCTCCTGAAAGAGGACGGCGCCACGACGGAAGCCATCCGCCTCGGCATCGACGTCGATATCACGGTATCCGGCCCGACGTTGCGCGCCCGCATCACGCAGGTCTTCCGCAACCCGACCCAGGACTGGGTCGAGGCGACCTATGTCTATCCGCTTGCCGCCGACGGTGCGGTCGACACGCTGAAGATGGTGATCGGCGACCGCGTCATCGTTGGCGACATCAAGGAGCGTCAGCAGGCGCGAATCATCTACGAGCAGGCGCGCCGCGCCGGACAGACCGCCGCGCTGACCGAGCAGGAGCGGCCTAACATCTTCACCAACTCGGTCGCCAATATCGGCCCCGGCGAAACCGTGCTGGTTCAGATCGAATATCAGGAGCCGGTGCATCAATCCGGAAGTGAATATTCCCTGCGGGTGCCGCTGGTGGTCGGACCGCGCTATAATCCGGCGCCGATCGTGCAGAGCGTCGACTTCCGCAACGACGGCTCCGGCTGGGGCGCGAGCACGTCAGACCCGGTGCCGGACCGCGACCGCATCTCGCCACCCGTGCTCGATCCCGCAAAGAACGCGCCAGTTAATCCGACCAGCATCACGGTGCGCCTGAAGGCCGGCTTTGCGCTCGGCGAGGTGAAGAGCCACCACCACAACGTCAAGATCGAGAGCCCCGACAGGCCACGCGCGTCGTCACACTCGCCGACGGCGCCGTGCCCGCCGATCGCGATTTCGAGCTGACCTGGAAGCCGGCGGCAGAGAAGGCGCCGTCGGTCGGCCTGTTCCGCGAGCATGTCGGCGATGCCGACTATTTGCTCGCTTTCGTCACGCCTCCAACCGCTGAGCAGACCACTCGAAAGCCGCTGCCGCGGGAGGTCGTGTTCGTGATCGACAATTCGGGCTCGATGGGCGGCACCTCGATCGTCCAGGCCAAAGCGAGCCTGCTCTACGCACTCGGCCGGCTTCAGCCGACCGACCACTTCAACGTCATTCGTTTCGACGACACCATGGACGTGCTGTTTCCGGCCTCGGTGCCGGCCGACGCCGCGCATGTCGGCCAGGCGACCGCGTTCGTCGGCGCGCTGCAGGCACGCGGCGGCACGGAGATGGTACCGGCCATGCGCGCGGCGCTGACCGACAGTCTGGGCGAGACCAGGATGGTCCGCCAGGTCGTGTTCCTGACCGACGGCGCGATCGGCAATGAGCAGCAATTGTTCGAAACCATCACGGCGATGCGCGGCCGCTCGCGCGTCTTCATGGTCGGCATCGGGTCCGCGCCCAACACCTATCTGATGACACGCGCTGCCGAGCTTGGTCGCGGCGCCTTCACCCATATCGGCTCGGTCGAGCAGGTCGAGGAGCGCATGCGCGGTCTGTTCGCCAAGCTGGAGAATCCCGCCGTGACCGGCCTCACCGTAAAATTCTCCGAGGCCAACGCCGACGTCAAGGCCGACGTCACGCCGGCGATCATTCCCGATGTCTATCGCGACGAGCCGTTGGTGCTGGCGGCGAAGCTCGACAAGCTCGCAGGTTCGCTGGAAATCAAGGGACGGGTCGGCGACCGTCCGTGGTCGGTGACGCTGCCGCTGCAAAATGCCGCCGAAGGCAAGGGCCTGTCAAAGCTGTGGGCCAGGCGCAAGATCGCCGATGCGGAAGTGGCGCGCACGCTGCGCGAGATGACGCCGGAAGATGCCGACAAGGCCATCCTGGCGCTGGCACTCGATCACCAGATCGTCACGCGGCTGACCAGCCTGGTTGCCGTCGACAAGACGCCGCGCCGCCCCGAAGGCGAGCCGCTCAAGCTCAGCGAGATGCCGATCAACCTGCCAGCCGGCTGGGATTTCGCAAAGATCTTTGGCGAGCGGCCGCAGCAGGCACCGTCAGAGCTGCGCGAGCGACGCGCCGATGCGGGCCAAGCCTCGGCCAGGCGGGCGGCACCCGTCGCGCCCGATGCAATCCGGCTGCCCAAGACTGCGACCTCGGCCGAGCTGAAGATGATCGCAGGCCTGATCCTGATCGTGCTCGCCCTGATCCTGTTCGTATTCAACCGGCGTCAGCCCTTGCTCACTGACGCCGCTTGAGAGAGGAGCCCCCGAACTCCTCTCCTTGCGCGCGCGGCTGCCCGTCCCCGTCTCAACAGCCGCGCGCGCTTTTTTCAACACGCCATCTCAATCGAATTCGTCATCGCGAGCGAAGCGAAGCAATCCAGAAATCCATCCGCGGAGACAGCCTGGATTGCTTCGTCGCTTTGCTCCTCGCAATGACGGGAACTGAACACAATGCCCCGCCCCATCTCTCCTCTCGCTCTTGCCATCGTCGGTATCATCCTGTTCGGCGACGGCGCCTACATCCATGCCAAGGCCTGGCTCGCACAGATATTGCTGGAGCGCGCGTTCGACAGCAGCATCGCGACCGGTCAGCCGGTGAAGCCATGGTCCTGGGCCGATACCTGGCCGGTGGCACGGATCGAGGTGAAGCGGATCGGCGCCAGCGCCATCGTGCTCACCGGCACGAGCGGCCAGGCGCTTGCCTTCGGTCCCGGCCATATCGACCAAACGGTTGATGCCGGCGAACGCGGTGTTGCCGTCTATGCGGCGCATCGCGATACGCATTTTCGCTTCCTGCGCAATGTTGCCATCGGTGACGTGATCGAGATCACGCGCGCCGACGGCAAGCACTTTCGCTATCGCGCGGACGCCTCCAGCGTCGTCCGTTTCGACGCATCGGGCATTGATCCTGCGACGCAGAATTACGAACTCGTACTCACGACCTGCTGGCCATTCGATGCCGTCACGCCCGGCCCGGAGCGCTACGTCCTTCATGCCAGCTTGATCGGAACCGGCGGATAGGTTTGTCATTGCCAGTATCTCGTGGGATGCTGCAGTGGAATTCTCTGCCCGAGTTTGACCATGCACAGCCAGGCCCAGTACCTGCCGATCACGCCCGGATTGTTCTCCGTCCTGGTGCTGCTGTTTGCCGGGCTGATCATCCTGGTCCAGCTCCGCATCCTGCGCTACGCCTATATGCGGCTCGGGGTTGGTCCAGGAGTTGCGCTGTTCCTGCTGTTCGGTTCGTTGATCGGCAGCTACTTCAACATCCCGATCACGGTGCTGCCGTCAAAAGTGGTGCGTTCCGGCGAGATCGTCGATTTCTTCGGCATGCGGTACGTGGTGCCCTTGGTGACGCAATGGCCGGGCACCGTGCTCGCGGTCAATGTCGGCGGTGCCGTCATTCCGACGATGATGTCGACCTATCTGGTGCTCCGCTATCAGCTCTGGCTGAAAGCGACGATCGCGGTCGTCGCCATCGCTCTCATCATGCACATGTCGGCAACGCCCGTGCCGGGTGTCGGAATCGCGGTCCCCGTCTTTGCGCCCGTGGTCGCGACAGCGATCCTTGCTTTTCTGCTGTCGCGTGAACACGCAGCACCACTGGCCTATATCGGCGGCTCGATCGGAACGTTGATCGGAGCCGACCTCCTCAATCTCGACAAGATCGGTAGCCTCGGCGCTCCCGTCGCTTCGATCGGCGGTGCCGGGACGTTCGACGGCATTTTCCTCACCGGCATTCTCGCCGTGCTGCTCGCAGGCATCGCATCGCCGTCACGGCCGCGTGAGACCTGGTGAGCTCATCGCGCGCTGTTGGATGGGTGGACCCTTCACCGGCGCGAGGATGCTGCCGAATGTTCGTCAGCGCGCCACAAGAATTGTCCGCACTTTCGCCAAAACTCCGGCGATGTTAGCGTTCTCGCGTGACGCCCCGCCATTCCGTCACGTGGCATTACGCTTCGCAAATGCCCTCGGCAGACATCGCACAAAACAGAACCACCGCCAGCAACAATAACAAAAGATGAGGATGCGTCATGGAAGCTCAAGCGCCCGCGGTTTCTCCGTCTCCCCGTTCATGGGCCCCGCGGCCGGACGCCAGCGACATCGTCAGGGGCATCCATGCCATGCTGCATCCGCGCAACATCGTGCTGGTGGGCGCGACCGACAAGCCGGGCAATTATGCCGAGCGCATCTGGAACAATCTGGTCAAATACGGCTTCGAGGGCGGGCTCTATCCGGTCAACGCCAAGCGCGACGCCATCTGGGGAGTGCCCTGCTACAAGGACTTTGCGAGCCTCCCGGAGAAGCCGGATCACGTCCTGGTGCTGGTGCCGGCGCGCTTTGCCGTGCAGGTGATCCGCGACGCCGCCGCCGCCGGCGCGCGATCCGCCACCATTGTCACCTCCGGCTTCAGCGAATTGCAGGATGAGGAGAGCCAGAAGCTCGCCGCGGAATTGCAAGCCGCGGTGCGCGAGACGGGCCTCGCGGTCACCGGTCCGAACTGCCTCGGCAATTTGAGCGCCGGTGAAAAGCTCTTCACCAACATCGACGACCGGATCGTCACCATGGAACAGGGCCCGGTGGCGATCGCCGGGCAGTCCGGCGCCATCGTCATGGCGATCCGCCAGGCGCTGGAAGATCGCGGCGTCGGTGTCGGCTACATGGTCACGACCGGCAACGAGGCCGGGCTCGAGACGCCGGACCTGATGCGCTATTTCGCAGAAGATCCGAGCATCAAGGTGATCGTGGTCTATCTCGAAGGCGTCCGCAACACCAAGGCATTCCGCGATGCCTGCAAGGCCGCGCGCGCCGCCAGCAAGCCGGTGATCGCGCTCAAGCTCGGATCGTCCGAGGGCGGCCGCGCCGCCGCGATGGCGCACACTGGAGCGCTCGCCGGCTCGATCGAGACGTTCGATGCGATCGCGACGCGCGAGGGCGTGATCTGCGTGGGCGGGCTGGACGAGCTGATCGAGACCACGGAATGCTTCGTTCACGCCGCGGTGCCCAAAGGCGACCGGCTTGCCGCGGTGACGTTGTCCGGCGGCAAGCGCGGCATGCTGATCGACGCCTTCTATGCGGCGGGCCTGAACTTCGCGCCGCTGAGCCCGCATGTCAGCTCGGAACTTGCAAAAATGCTCGGGCCGGGCTCGATCGTCGGCAACCCGCTCGACGCCGGCTTTGCCGCGGTGGTCGATCCCTCCGTCTACATGAGATCGATCAAGCTGATGATCGACGATCCCGACATCGACATCGTGATCGTCGATGCCGAGCTGCCAAAGGCCCCCATGAATTGCGCGAGCGCAATTTGCGCATCGTCGACGAGATGGCGAGCCGGGCTTCGAAGCCCGTGATCTATATCAGCGCGATGTCGATCGGCTTCACCGAGTTCACCAAGGGTTTGCGCAAATCCTTGCCGCACCTCGCCGTCATGCAGGGCATGGACCGCGCAGTCACTGCGATCAAATCGCTGCTCGACTATGCCAGGCTGCGCAAGGAAGTGCCTGATATCGTCTCCAGCTCGAAGCCTGCCGCGCGTGCCGTGCTGGAGAAGGCGCTGAGATCGGCGACCGGCGCCGCGCTCGACGAAGTCGCCTCGAAGAAGCTGCTGAAGGCTTACGGCATCCCGGTGTCGAAGGAGGGTATCGCGCAGACGGCGGCGGAGGCGGTGAAGATCGCCAAGCAGATCGGCTATCCGGTCGTGGCAAAAGTCGTCAGCGCCGAGATCCTGCACAAATCCGACATCGGCGGCGTGGTGCTGAACCTCAACAGTGCGGCCGAGGTGAAAAAGGCGTTTACGGACATCACGGCGCGGGTGAAGAAGCTGAAGGGCAAGCCGAAGCTCGATGGCATCCTGATCGCGCAGCAGGTCAAGGCCGATCTCGAGCTGGTGGTCGGCGCCTCGCTCGACGCCGAGATGGGGCCAGTCGTGCTGTTCGGCACCGGCGGCATCGACATCGAGCTGATGAAGGACGTGGCGCTTGCCGGCGCACCGCTGGACGAGACCGAGGCGCGGCTGCTGATCGGCCGCACCAAGGCCGGCGTCAAGCTGCGCGGCTATCGCGGCAAGCCGGCGTTGCACGAGCCCTCCGCGGTGAAGGCGCTGGTCGGCCTGTCCAACCTGATCGCGGATGCCGGCGACCGGATCGCCTCGATCGACGTCAATCCGTTCCTGATCAACCCCAGGACCGGCGTTGCGGTCGATGCGCTCATCGTGCTGAACAACGCTGCGGCCAAGCGCGCCGCCGGGCATTGAAGCCGTAGGGCGGATTTTAGAGCCAACCCGCCCTACTTAACATCACGACCGAAGCATCCTTCCAAACTCCCCGCTTTGGCCGTAGAATCACCCCTGTATGGCACGCGCGAGCAATCTGGTGATCGGGACGGCGACGCTGGCGGTGATCGCCGTGGCGTTCGGCGGCCTACTGGGCGTGCAGAAATGGCGGTCCATCCAGAGCCGCAGCCAGTTGCGCGTGGTGTTCGAAGGCGGTTCAGCCAGCGGCCTGCGCCGCGGCGGCCCGGTCAATTTCGACGGCGTGCCGGCGGGCCAGATCCTGTCGATCAAGCTGGACAACCCCCGCAAGGTGGTGGCGCTGGTGCTGCTCGACAATGCTGCGCCGATCCGCAAGGACACCGTGGCTGGCATCGAGTTCCAGGGCCTCACGGGCGTTGCCGCGGTCTCGCTGATCGGCGGCGCGCCGTCCGCGCCACCGGTGCCGCTGGACGAGGACGGCATCCCGGTGCTGACCGCCGACCTCAGCGATGCCGAAACCATCGTCGATACCCTGCACAGCGTCGACCGCACCATCGTCAGCAACGCGCCCGCGATCAAGGAGGGCCTGCGCACGTTCGAGGACTACACGGCCGATCTCAGAGGCAAGGGCGACGAGATCGACGCGGTCATGCTCAAGGTCGACAATGCGTTCGCGGGCTTCGACAAGGCGGTCACGAAGATCGAGAGCGTGGTGCCGGGCTTCGCCGACGGCAAGGCCGACGAGATGTTCGAGAAGATCAAGGAAATGCACGAGCTCGCCGACACCATGCGAAAGAAGTCGGCGAGCTACCTCGAGGACGGTCGCAAGACCCTGCTCGACATCAGCGAGGCCGCCAACAAGATGAGCGGGACACCCTCACCGCCCGTTGCCCCGCGCCCGCCGCGCAAGCCCACACAGCAGAAGCATTAAGAACATTGCGAGCCGGTTCTCCGAAAAGGGCGCACCATGCCTCTTGCCGGCGCAGCAGCAACAACAACCTAATAGTTGCTCGGCGCGGCCTCGTTCGGAATGCCGTCGATCGGACACTCGTCGGTCCCCGGCGTCGAGCGGGTCATCGCCTCGACCATGTCGCGGGTGCCTTCGGGATCGGCGATCCAGTTCTTGTAGAAATCGTACGGGCACGCCGCGACGCCGCGCGGGCTCTCGCCGGAATTGATCATCCCGGTGTAGCCGCGATGGACCAGCTTGTAGAGATGGTTCTGCGACTGGCCATTGCGGCGCGCATCGCGGATCAGATGTTTCGAGAGCTGGGCGTACTGGATGCCGTAATCCTCCTCGCCGCATTCGCCGAGGGTGCGGCCGTCGAAGCCGATGATCGCGGAGTGACCGAAATAGGAATAGACGCCGTCGAATCCGGCGGCGTTGGCCACGGCGACATAGACGTTGTTGGCCCACGCCATCGCCTTGGAAATCAGAATCTGCTGCTCCTTGGCCGGATACATGTAGCCCTGGCAGCGCACGATCAGCTCGGCACCCTTCATGGCGCAGTCGCGCCAGATCTCCGGGAAATTGCCGTCGTCGCAGATGATCAGGCTGACCTTCATCCCTTTCGGACCGTCGGAGACATAGGTGCAATTGCCGGGATACCAGCCCTCGATCGGCACCCACGGCATGATCTTGCGGTACTTCTGCACGATCTCACCCTTGTCGTTCATCAGGATCAGGGTGTTGTAGGGCGCCTTGTTCGGATGCTCCTCGTGGCGCTCGCCGGTCAGCGAGAACACGCCCCACACCTTGGCCTTGCGACAGGCTTCCGCAAAGATCGCGGTCTCTTCACCGGGCACCGCCGAGGCGGTCTCGTACATCTCCTTAGAATCGTACATGATGCCCTGGGTGGAATATTCCGGAAAAATCACCAGGTCCATGCCGGGCAGGCCGGCCTTCATGCCAACCAGCATGTCGGCGATCTTGCGGGCGTTGTCGAGCACCTCGGCCTTCGTGTGGAGGCGGGGCATCTTGTAGTTGACCACCGCGACACCGACGGTGTCGTTGCTGCTGGAAATGTCACCGTGAAGCATATTGCGCGCTCCTGTCTTTTTATTCGTCTGAGATTGCTGCGGGCGTTAGTGGCTGATCATCCAGGGCCGCGCGGTGGGAAAGCCCTTGGCACCGCTCCTGGTCTTGGTCACCAGCCGGCTCGGCTTGGTCTTGTCCGCCGAGCCCTTGTCTTTCACGGTCTTGCCCGACGAGCAGCAGCCGCAACCGGGCCCATGCGAGGCCCTGTATTGCGCGAGCGTCTGCGGCGCGTGCGTGCTGCGTTCGTTGACGGCATGCGCCTTGCGTTTCTCCGACGGCATGCAGAAGAAATTTGGTGCGGTCAGGATCACGCGCGGCGCCATCGTCTCGCAATGCGGACAGTTTTGCGGATCGTCGCATTCCGCCATCGGGCGCAAATCCTTGAACGGACCGCAATTGTCACAGAGATATTCATAGACCGGCATCGCTTCATCCCTACGCTAGTGCCTGTTCAACATGCTCCGCCGCGGATGCGGGGCGGCAAATCCGTGCCGTCCCACATCCCGTCGCGCAGGGACTATTTGTCGGGCGAGATCGGCATCTGGATATCGCCGGTGATATGCTTGATCGGGCCTGCCGACGACGGCATCACGTCGAAGTCGAAGATCTCGGTCGGCAGCCACAGCGTGGCGCAGGCGTTGGGCACGTCGACGACCCCGGAGATGTGGCCCTGGCACGGCGCGGTGCCGAGGATCGAATAGGCCTGGGCGCCGGAGTAGCCGAACTTCTTCAGATACTCGATGGCATTCAAGCAGGCCTGACGATAGGCGATGTGAACGTCGAGATAGTGCTGCTTGCCTTGTTCGTCGACCGAGATGCCCTCGAAGATCAGATAATCCTTGTAGTTCGGCGTGATCGGCGAGGGCTTGAAGATCGGGTTCTTGATGCCGTACTTCGCCATGCCGTCCTTGATCACCTCGACCTTCAGATGCAGCCAACCGGCCATTTCGATGGCGCCGCAGAAGGTGATCTCGCCGTCGCCCTGGCTGAAGTGCAGATCGCCCATCGAGAGGCCGGCGCCGGGCACGTAGACCGGGAAGTAGATCTTCGAGCCGCGCGACAGATCCTTGATGTCGCAATTGCCCCCATGCTCGCGCGGCGGCACGGTGCGCGCACCTTCTGCACCGATCTTGGCTTTCACATCGCCCTTGGCGCGGCCGCCATGCGCGGTCGCCGCAAATGGAGGATTGGCAAGTCCGGGCACGCGGGTCGGATCGGTCGAGATCAGCTCGGCCTCGCGCTTGTTCCAGGTCTCCAGCATCTTCGGATCGGGCAAACAACCGATTAGGCCGGGATGGATGAGGCCGGCGAAGTTCACGCCGGGGACGTGACGCGACGAGGTGTAGAGACCCTTGATGTCCCAGATCGACTTCTGCGCCAGCGGGAAGTGGTCGGTCAGGAAGCCGCCGCCGTTCTGCTTGGAGAAGAAGCCGTTGAAGCCCCAGAGACTCTCCTTCATCGGCCCGACGTCGAGCAGGTCGATCACCAGGAGATCACCGGGTTCGGCGCCCTTGACGCCAATCGGGCCCGAGAGGAAATGCACGATCGACAGATCGATGTCGCGCACGTCATCAGCGGAATCGTTGTTCTTGATGAAGCCGCCGGTCCAATCATAGGTCTCGATGATGAAATCGTCGCCGGGATTGACCCACGCCACGATCGGGATGTCGGGGTGCCAGCGGTTATGCACCATGTCATTATCGTAAGCCGACTTGGTGAGATCGACCTTGATCAGTGTCTCTGGCATCGAGATGCTCCCCTTTTACACGGTTGGTTAGACGGACAGATATTTCGAGACCTGCGCGGCATCGACGGCGTCGCGCGGGTCGTCGCGCACGATCTCGCCGTTCTCGATCACCAGCACGCGGTCGGCGATATCGAGCGCGAAGCTCAGGACTTGCTCGGACACGACGATCGACAGCCCCTTCTCGTCGCGGATGCGCTTCAGCGTGCGCGCCATCTCCTTGATGATCGAGGGCTGAATGCCTTCGGTCGGCTCGTCCAGCAGCAACACCTTGGGCTTGGTCGCGAGAGCGCGCGCGATCGCGAGCTGCTGTTGCTGGCCGCCGGAGAGATTGCCGCCACGACGGCCCTTCATCTCCAGCAGCACCGGGAATAGTTCGTAGATGTCCGCGGGGACTTCGGTGCCGCCGGAGACGACCAGACCGGTCTCGATGTTTTCCTTCACCGTCATGGTCGAGAAGATCATGCGGCCCTGCGGTACATAGGCGAGGCCCTTGGCGACGCGCTCATAGCTCGGCAGGCTGCCGAGCTCGGCGCCGTCCATGCTGACCGAGCCGCTCTTCGCCGGCAGGATTCCCATCAGCGATTTCATCAGCGTAGTCTTGCCCATGCCATTGCGGCCCATGATCGCCACGATCTCGTTGGCGGCGACCTTGACATTGAGCCCGTGCAGCACCTCGCTCTGGCCGTAGGCGACGTGAAGATCGGAGATTGCCAGCATTGCCGCGCTCCTAGATTGAGTATGAACTCTGGTGAAACAGCTCGGCCGCGAACTTCTTCCTTCTCCCCTTGTGGGAGAAGGCGGCGCGGACGAAGTCCGCGCCGGATGAGGGGTCTGCATCTGCCGACGCGAAAGGCAGTGTGATGTGTGGAGAGATACCCCTCACCCGGATCGCATCTGACGATGCAATCCGACCTCTCCCACAAGGGGAGAGGTGGACCGTCATTGCCGCTGCGAACTCATCCAACTTCGCCATATCTCAGTGCCCCAGATAGACTTCAATGACCTTGGGGTCGTTCTTCACCCTCTCCATCGTCCCCTCCGACAGGATCTGGCCCTGGTGGAGCACGGTGACCTTGTGCGCGATGTCCTCGACGAACTTCATGTCGTGCTCGATCACCAGCACCGAGCGATTCTTGATGATGCGGTTGAGGAGTTCGGCGGTCTTGGCGCGCTCGGAAACGCTCATGCCGGCGACGGGCTCGTCCAGCATCAAAAGGTCCGGGTCCTGGATCAGCAGCATGCCGATCTCGAGCCACTGCTTCTGGCCGTGGCTGAGCAAATCGGCATTCACGTTCAGCCGGTCCTTCAGGAAGATCATTTCGGCGACTTCATGCACCCGGTCGCGCACGGCGGCGTCGCGGGTGAAGGTCAGCGCACCGAACACGGAGCGGCCGCGCGGATAGGAGATCTCCAGATTCTCGAATACCGTGAGATCGTCGTAGATCGACGGGTTCTGGAATTTGCGGCCGACGCCGGTCTTGACGATCTCGTTTTCCTTCATCCGGGTCAGCTCCTTGCCGCGGAACTGGATCGAGCCGGACGTTGCTTTGGTCTTGCCGCAGATCAGGTCGAGCACGGTGGTCTTGCCGGCGCCGTTGGGACCGATGATGACGCGGATCTCGTTCTCGTCGACATAGAACGAGAGGTCGTTGACCGCCTTGAACCCGTCGAACGACACGGTGAGTGCCTCGACCGCGAGCAGGAATTCCTTGGGCTGATGACCAATGAGCATGACCTATCTCCTCACTGTCAGCGTGGCATCGGCATCGTGATGACCGACGAGCATGACCTATCTCCTCACTGTCAGCGTGGCATCGGCATCGTGATGACCGACGAGCATGACCTATCTCCTCACCGCCAGCGTGGTATCGGCATCGTGATGACCTATGAGCATGATGATCTCCTCACTCTGCCGGCGCGCCGTCGGCGACCGAGCTGTCGGTCCAGCCTTCGGGCTTGGGGTTGCGCGAGGAGATCAGGCGGTCGATGCGCGGCTGCACATAATCGCCCCAGATCCCGGCAAGGCCGTTCGGGAACGCGAGGACGACGGCGATGAACAGCCCGCCCAGTCCGAACAGCCACAATTCGGGAAAGGTCTCCGACAGGCTGGTCTTGGCGAAATTGACCAGCAGCGTGCCGTAGACTGCGCCCAGGATCGACAACCGGCCACCGACCGCGGTGTAGATCACCATTTCAATCGACGGCACGATGCCGACAAAGGACGGCGACATGAATCCGACATTGAGCGCGAACATGGCGCCGCCGATCGCGGCGAACACCGCGGCGATACAGAAGGCGAAGATCTTGAAGTTCGCGACGCTATAGCCCGAGAAGCGGACCCGGTCCTCTTTCTCGCGCATCGCCACCAGGATGCGCCCGAGCTTGGAGTGCCGGATGAATTGCGCGATCATGATGCAGACGAGCAGGCATCCGACCTCGAAGAAGTACAGCACGATTTTGGCGTGATCGGGCCGGATATCCCACCCCTTCAGCGTCCGCAGATCCGTCATGCCGTTGATGCCGCCGGTGTAGCCCTGCTGTCCCACGATCAGGATGGTGAGGATGGCCGCGACCGCCTGGGTGATGATGGCGAAGTAGGTGCCGCCGACCCGGCGCTTGAACATCGCGGTGCCGATGATCAGGGCGAAGATGCCGGGCACCAGGATGATGGCGGCGATGGTGAAGGTGAGGCTGTGAAAGGGCTTCCAGAACAGCGGCAGCGAGGTGATCTGATTCCAGTCCATGAAGTCGGGAATGCCGGGGGTGGATTGGATCTTCGTGTTCTCCACGCTCGATGCCTCGAGCTTGAGGAACATCGCCATGCAGTAGCCGCCGAGCCCGAAGAACACGCCCTGGCCGAGGCTGAGAATGCCGCCATATCCCCAGCAGACCACCAATCCGAGCGCGACGAAGGCATAGGTCAGATATTTGGCGACCAGATTGAGCCTGAAGACATCGAGCGTGAGCGGCAGAACCAGGACCAGGAACACCGCAAGCAACAGAATTCCGATCAGCTCCGATCGATTGAAGAAGCGATTGTCGGTCATTGCATCAGCCTCGATTTCTCACTTGCGAACCTTGAGGGCGAACAGCCCTTGCGGCCGCAGCATCAGGATTCCGACGACGGCGAGCAGCGTCAGCACCTTGGCCATCGAACCCGACATGAAGAACTCGAGGGTGGATTGCGTCTGCGAGATCGAGAAGGCCGAAGCGATGGTGCCGACCAGGCTCGCGGCGCCGCCGAACACCACCACCAGGAACGTGTCGACGATGTAGAGCTGTCCGGAGGTCGGCCCGGTCGAGCCGATCATGGTGAAGGCGCTGCCGGCTACTCCGGCGATGCCGCAACCGAGGCCATAGGTATAGCGATCGACTTTTTCCGTATTGATGCCGACCGCGCCGGCCATGGTGCGGTTCTGGACCACCGCGCGCACCTGGCGGCCCCAGCGCGATTTGTACATCACGTAGGCGACGGAGATGGTGATGAGGACGGTGAGGCACATCACGAAGACGCCGTTGATCGGCACTTCGATGCTGTCGGTCACATGCAGCGAGCCCAGCATCCACTGCGGCAGCTCGACGCCGACCTCACGCGCACCGAACACCGAGCGATAGGCCTGCTGCAAGATCAGGCTGAGCCCCCAGGTGGCAAGCAGCGTGTCGAGCGGACGCTTGTAGAGATGCCGTATCAGCACCCATTCGACCAGCATTCCCAGCGCACCGGATGCGATGAAGGCCAGGATCATGGCGAGGAAGAAGTAGCCGCTGAACAGGCTCGGCAAATAGGACTGAAAGACATTCGAGGTCATCCAGGTGACGTAGGCGCCGAGGATCATGAACTCGCCATGGGCCATGTTGATGACGCCCATCTGGCCGAAGATGATGGCGAGACCCAGCGCCATCAGGACGTAGACCGAGAACAGGATCAGCCCTGCAAAACCCTGCATGACGAAGATGGAGCCAAGGTCACCAAGCGAGTAGTCGCCGAACATCGATGTCCTCCGTCGGGGATGAAGGTCCCGCGTCGCGAGCAGATTCGCGACGCGGGGGTCTTGGGCGTGGATTTGCTGTTCACGCCAGGGAGAGGTTTTGCGTTGAGGAAAGCGGCGACGAACGCCGCGTCTCGTACGGATAACCGGTCTTACTGGTACCCCTTGGGGAACGGATCCGGCTCGACGAGATCGGCGGTCTCGTAGATCAGCTCGAACTGGCCATCGAGCTTGGCGCGTCCTACCCGGGTCTTCGACCAGAGGTGATGATTTTCGTGGATGCGCACATAGCCTTCCGGAGCGCCCTTGAACTCCACGCCGGGTGAAGCCGCGGCGATCTTGTCGACGTCGAACGAACCGGCCTTTTCCACCGTCAACTTCCACAGCCACGGGCCGAGATAGGCAGCCTGGGTGACGTCTCCGATCACCGTCTTCTCGCCCCACATCTTCTTGAATGCGGGCACGAAGGCCTTGTTGTTCGGATTGTCGAGCGACTGGAAGTACTTCATGCAGGCATAGGCGCCTGCGATGTTCTCGCCGCCGATGCCGTCGATTTCGTCCTCGGTCACCGAGATCGTCAGCAGCGCCTGCTTGGAAAGGTCGATGCCGGCGGCCTTGAGCTGCTTGTAGAACGCGACGTTGGAGCCGCCGACGACGTCGGTGAAGATCACGTCGGGCTTGGTCAGCTTGATCTTGTTGATGACCGAATTGAACTGGGTGTTGCCGAGCGGATAATATTCTTCGCCGACGACCTTGCCTTTCAGCACGTTTTCGACGTGCTTGCGCGCGATCTTGTTCGAGGTGCGCGGCCAGATGTAGTCGGAGCCGACGAAGAAGAACGACTTCGCGCCCTTTTCCTTGGCGATCCAGTTCAGACCGGCGAGAATTTGCTGGGTCGCCTCCTGTCCCGTGTAGATCACGTTCTTGGACTGCTCGAGACCTTCGTAGAAGGTCGGGTAGTAGAGCATGCCGTTGTACTGCTCCATGACCGGCAGCACCGCCTTGCGCGAGGCCGAGGTCCAGCAGCCCATGATCGCCGCGACCTTGTCGTTGACCAGCAGCTTCTTGGCTTTTTCCGCAAAGGTCGGCCAGTCGCTGGCGCCGTCTTCCTGAATGAACTTGATCTTGCGCCCGAGCACGCCGCCCATGGCGTTGATCTGCTCGATCGCAAGCTTTTCCGCCTCGATCGAACCGGTTTCGGAGATGGCCATCGTGCCGGTAGCGGAGTGTAGGATACCGACGGTCACCTCGGTGTCGGTGACCGCAAGGCCGGTGGTGTTGACGGCCGAGGTCGCGGGAGCCTGTGCGAAAGACGCCCGCGGCAGCATCGTGATGGCCGGGATGGCCGCCATTCCCATCAATAGTTTGCGCCGCAGCGGCGACATTAGGCCCTTGTTGGCTTCGTCTGACATGAGCACCCCACTTTTGTTCGAGGACACGCGATTGGTCCGGTGAGGATGGCTCGAATTTGTGCACCGCAAGGATACGCAAGATCGCGTATATTGCACCGCAAAATGCCGACGTAGGCTTTTGGTACGGGAATTGCGAGGGCCCGGGTCGGTATCGGGGGTGGGTTCAGTGGCAGGGCGGCAGCGAATAGACCGCGTCAGGCGCCAGTACAACCAATGGGTCGCCAACCAGACGCTGGAAGACTACGCGCTGCGCTTCACCGCCAAGAGCGCGCGTCGTTGGTCTGCCGCCCGCGTTGCCAACACCGCAATCGGTGCAATCTCGTTCCTGGTGCTGGAGGCGATCGGCGGCACCATCACGCTCAATTACGGCGTCACCAACGCAGCCGCCGCGATCCTCGTCGTCTCTACCATCATCTTCTTCTGCGGCGTTCCGATTGCCTATTATGCAGCCAAATGCGGCATCGACATTGACCTGCTCACGCGCGGTGCCGGCTTCGGCTATATCGGCTCAACCGTCACCTCGCTGATCTACGCCTCATTCACCTTCATCTTCTTCGCAATCGAGGCGGTGATCCTGGCGACCGCGCTGGAGATGTGCCTGGGCATTCCGCGCCCGATCGGCTACCTCATCAGCGCGATCGCGATCATCCCGCTCGTGACCTACGGCATTACGCTGATCAGCCGCTTCCAGCTCTGGACGCAGCCACTCTGGGTTGTGCTGCACATCCTGCCCTTCGCAGCGATCGCGTGGGCCAGCCCGCGCTCCTTCACGGAATGGCACAAATTCGCCGGAGAGCACGGCGACGTCGCTGGCCATTTCGATCTGTTGCTGTTCGGTGTCGCGTCCTCGGTGGTGTTCTCGCTGGTGGCGCAGATCGGCGAGCAGGTCGACTTCCTGCGATTCCTGCCGCGCGACCGCCGCACCTCCAAGGCGTCGTGGTGGATCGCGCTGATGAGCGCGGGGCCGGGCTGGATCGTGCTCGGCGCGCTGAAACTGCTGGCCGGTTCCTTTCTCGCGTTCTTCGCGCTGAGCCACGGCGTGCCGCCAGAAGAGGCCGCCGAGCCCGCCCATATGTATCTCGTGGCGTTTCGCTACGTGCTGTCGGATCCGGACCTCGCGCTGGCGTTGACCGGCTTTTTCGTCGTGCTGTCGCAGATCAAGATCAACGTCACCAATGCCTATGCCGGCTCGATTGCCTGGTCGAATTTCTTCTCGCGCCTGACGCACAGCCATCCCGGTCGCGTGGTCTGGCTGGTGTTCAACGTGATGGTGGCGCTGCTCCTGATGGAGATCGGCGTCTACAAGGCGCTGGAGCAAACCCTGGCGCTCTACTCAAACGTCGCGATTGCCTGGGTCGGTGCGCTGGTATCCGATCTCGTCATCAACAAGCCGCTTGGGCTCCGCCCGCCGCAGATGGAATTCAAGCGGGCGCATCTCTACGACATCAATCCGGTCGGCGTTGGTGCGATGACGCTCGCGATCATCGTCTCGATCGCAGCGTTCTACGGCCTGTTCGGCCCGACCATGAAGGCGCTCGCCGCCTTCGTCGCACTGACAGTGGCGTTCGTCACCGCGCCTGTTATTGCCTGGCTCACTGACGGCAAATACTACATCGCGCGCAAGCCGAAGCGGAGCTGGGCGAATGTCGAGGCGATCCAGTGCTGCATCTGCGAGCATACGTTCGAACCGGAGGACATGAGCGCCTGCCCCGCCTATGCGGGACCGATCTGCTCGCTGTGCTGCTCGCTCGACGCCCGCTGCCACGATCTGTGCAAGCCGCACGCGCGGATCCAGATGCAATTCTCGGAAGCGCTCGGCAAGATTCTGCCGCAGCCCATCTATCAGCGCATCAACTCGCAGTTCGGCCACTATATCGGCGTGTTCGTCGTCTCCGCCGGGCTCGTCGCGCTCGTGCTCGGACTGATCTACCTGCAAACCTCGGCAAGCGTGCATGGCGAGAACTCGCTCGTCTCCAATGTGCTCTGGAAGGTGTTCTTCTCGCTGAGCATCATCATCGGCGTGGTCGCCTGGCTGTTCGTACTGGCGCAGCAGAGCCGCCGCGCCGCGGAGGCCGAGACGCGGCGACAGACCACGCTGCTGATCCAGGAGATCGACGCCCACAAGCGCACCGACGCCGCGCTCCAGCGCGCCAAGGAGGTCGCCGAGTCCGCCAACCTCGCCAAGAGCCGTTATGTGGTCGGGCTGAGCCACGAACTGCGCTCACCCCTGAACGCCATCAGCGGCTATGCCCAGCTGCTCGAACAGGATTCGACGCTGCCCGCCAAGCCGCGCGACCAGGTCCGCGTCGTGCGCCGCAGCGCCGATCATCTCTCCGGCCTGATCGACGGCATTCTGGACATCTCCAAGATCGAGGCGGGACGGCTGTATTTGTCGCGCGACGAGGTCCGGCTGAGCGAGTTCCTCGACCAGCTCGTCGGCATGTTCCGCCTCCAGGCCGGCGCCAAGGGCATCGACTTCGTCTTCAGGCGTCCTCCGACCTTGCCGACGGTCGTCTATGCCGACGAGAAGCGGCTGCGTCAGGTCCTGATCAACCTCCTGTCCAACGCGATCAAATTCACCCGGACCGGCAGCGTGCAATTTGTCGTGCACTATCGCAGTCCCGTCGCCGAGTTCGAGGTGACCGATACCGGACCCGGCATCCGGGGCGACGATCTCGAACGCATCTTCGCGCCGTTCGAGCGCGGCGCACTCGGGGTCTCGCAACCGCAGACCGGGACGGGCCTGGGCCTCACCATCAGCCGGCTGCTCGCCGGCGTGATGGGCGGCGACATCAAGGTCACCAGCACGGTTGGCCACGGCAGCACATTTAGAGTGAAGATGCTGCTGTCGGAGGTCACCAACCCCAGGCGCACTGCGCCCGTTGAGGCGCCGGTCGCCGGCTATCACGGCGCGCGCAAGACCATCCTCGTCACCGACGACGATCCCGTACATCGCGACCTCCTGCGCGAAGTCCTGGCCCCGCTGGGCTTCATCCTGCTCAGCGCCGCCGACGGACCGGGCTGCCTGGCGCTGGCGCAGCATTGCCGGCCCGATCTGTTCCTGCTCGATATCTCGATGCCGGGCATGGACGGCTGGACTGTGGCCGAATCATTGCGCGCAAGCGGACATCACCAGGCGCGCATCCTGATGGTCTCGGCGAGCGCGCTGGAGGCCCACGGCACGCCGCTGGCACAGCCTTTCCACGACGGCTACCTGATGAAGCCGATCGACATCCCGCGGCTTCTGGAAACGATCCGCCAGCTTCTCAGGATCGAATGGCAATACGGTTCCGACGAGATCCTCGTGCCGCTCTGGCAGCCGGAAAGCGGCTCCCGGCCGCCGGTCAGGCACATCGAGGCGCTGATCGGGCTCGGCCGGATCGGCTATGTCAAGGGCATCCAGTTGAAGCTGGACGAGATCGGCAGCGAACATCCGGAGCATGCCGACTTCGTCGCGCAAATGCGATCCCTGGTCGATCGCTTCGACCTCGACCAGTACATGAGCACATTGAAGACATTGCATGCGTATGAACACTGAGCCGAAAAAGCGCGACGTCGCGTTGGTCGTCGACGATTCTCCGGAGACGCTGCGGCTGCTCACCGACGCGCTCGATGGCGCGGGGATGACGGTGATGGTCGCGCTCGACGGCGCGGCCGCAATGCGCATCGTCGAACAGATCACGCCCGACATCGTGCTGCTCGACGCCGTGATGCCCGGCATTGACGGATTCGAGACCTGCCGGCGCCTGAAGCGCGATGCGGGGTTCGCCAATATTCCCGTGATCTTCATGACGGGCCTGGCCGAAACCGAGCATATCGTGCGCGGACTTGAAGCCGGCGGCGTCGACTACGTCGCCAAGCCAATCGTGATCGAGGAGATGCTGGCGCGCATTCGCGTCCATCTCGGCAATGCGCGGCTGACCCAGAGCGCGCGTGCGGCGCTCGATGTCTCCGGACGCTTCCTGTTCGCGGTCAACCGCAAGGGAAACCTGCTCTGGGCGACCCCGCAGGCGCAGAAGCTGCTTGCCGATCACCAAGGCGCGCAGGCCGATGACGACTTCGTGCTGCCGCCATCTCTGCTGCAATGGCTGGAGCAGGCGAAAAGCAAGGGCAGCTCGAAGTCGCAGCCGGCCTCCCTGCCCGACAATGCGCAACTCCGGCTCTACTACGTCGGCGAGACCGCGCCGAACGAGTTCCTGCTGCGGCTCTCCCGGGAGGCCGGCACTGCGCTGCCGCCCGAATACACCAGCGAACTCGGCCTCACCACCCGCGAGGGCGAGGTGCTGGCGTGGCTCAGCAAAGGCAAGACCAACCGGGACATCGCGCAGATCCTGGGATTGAGCCCGCGCACCGTCGACAAGCATCTGGAGCAGATTTACGCGAAGCTTGGCGTGGAAAACAGGACGGCGGCCGCGGCCATTGCCACGAACGCGATGCGCAGGAATTCGTAACCGCGTTGGGAATGAGTTGAGACGCAGCCCGCCCAGAAAGATGGTGTCATCCCGGCGAAGGCTGGGACCCATAGCCACAAGGCAAAGTTTGGCGACGACTAGTCGTTCGGTACGACGACCATCCGCGACCGATGGATTCCGCGGTATGGGTCCCGGCCTTCGCCGGGACGACACGAGTTTGTGGCGGCCATTGGCCTGATTCAGCAACCCACCACAAGGCACCTCACCCATACACGAACGCCGCATCATCCAGATCCGTTTTCGGGATTTCGTCCTTCTCGGTCCAGTAATCCTGACTGTGCTGCCATTCCGGCTTGTCGCCGCGCTTGGGCAACAGGTCCATGTTGCGCATCATGTAACCGGGGTTGAAGTTTTCCGGATCGATCCAGGGCAGGATCGGCATGTTGTGGTCTTCAGGCCGCAAGCTCACCTCGACTTTTTTGCTGCCCTTCGCCTTCATATGCCCGAGCAGGCGACAGACGAAATCGGCGACAAGGTCGACACGCAACGTCCAGCTGGCGCGGAAATAACCAAACACCCAGACCATGTTCGGCACGCCCGTGAACATCATGCCGCGATAAGTCACGGTGTCGCCGAACGCGAGCGGCTTGCCATCGATCTCGAAGGCGATGTCGCCGAGCGCGGCGAGATTGAAGCCGGTGGCGGTGACGATGATGTCGGCTTCGAGCAGCTTGCCTGATTTGAGCTGGATGCCGTTCTCGACGAAGCATTCGATCTCGTCGGTGACGACGGAGGCCTTGCCACTGGCAATCCCCTTGAACAGATCCGCATCCGGCACGAACGCAATGCGCTGCCGCCACGGCCGGTAGCTCGGGGTGAAGTGCGTTTCGACGTCGTAGTCCGGCCCGAGGACCGCGCTGATCTGTCCTATCAATTCCTTTTTCACTTGCTCGGGCTTGCTCAGGCAGAGCTTCGTGAACGCATCCTGCTCGAACAGTATCTTGCGCCGCACGATCTCGTGGATCCAGGCCTCGTCGACCTGGAGCCTGCGCAGCTCCTCGGCGATCTCGATCGCATTGCGGCCGAGTCGGAAATAGGTCGGCGAACGCTGCAGCATGGTGACATGCCCACATTTGTCCGCGATGTTCGGCACCAGCGTCGCCGCGGTTGCGCCCGAGCCGATCACGACAACCTTCTTGCCCGCAAGGTCGATGTCATCCGGCCATGTCTGAGGATGGACGACGCGGCCCTTGAAGCGGTCGGCGCCCTTCCATTGCGGCGTGTAGCCCTCGGAATGGCGATAGTAACCCTGGCACATCCAGAGGAAGTTCGCGGTGAAGGTCTTGGCTTCGCTCGTGTCGGTCGTCACCGCCTCAATGGTCCAGAGATTTTGCTCGCTCGACCAGCTCGCGGAGTTGATCTTGTGCTTGTAGCGGATATGTCTGGCGATATCGTTTTCG
Source organism: Bradyrhizobium sp. LLZ17 (assembly GCF_041200145.1). Lineage (NCBI taxonomy): Bacteria > Pseudomonadati > Pseudomonadota > Alphaproteobacteria > Hyphomicrobiales > Nitrobacteraceae > Bradyrhizobium > Bradyrhizobium zaerense. Next base: position 5,210,665 of record NZ_CP165734.1, on the reverse strand, counting down.
TCGATCACCTCGTTCATGTAGGCGAGGATTTCCTCGGCGGTCGCGATCGGCGGGCCAACCCAAGGCTTGAAGCTATAGCCGAAGGTGTGGAGGTCACTGTCCGACCGAATGCCAGGATAGCGATGCGTGATCCACGTGCCGCCGAACGTCGCCTGGGTCTCCAGGACGACGTAGCTCGTCCCCGGAAGCTGCTTTGCGACATGATAGGCGCTGCCGATACCGGAGATCCCGGCACCGACGATCAGCACGTCGAAATGTTCTGAAGCTTGCTTGGCCGTAGCGTGACTGCGAACAGCGACATTCATTGTTGCTTCTATGCCTCGTGGCTTTTAGGCCGTCCTTGACCGGACAGCGCGTTTCCTCCGCGAAGGGCATGGTCGCTCCTCGCGCTTCCGCTGCAAAATGACATAGATCAGGTCGCGGTCAAATCACAGCGCCGCACCCCAGCTCCGCGCGGTCTGCAAGATCCAGTCGCGATAGAGCGTGAGGGGTGTAACCCCGGTCAAGCCGCCGCAGCCGGCGGCGCCGTTCGGCCCGGTCGACCAGCTAATGACACCGACAAGCACGGCACCGTTCGGTCTGTCCTCGAACACGGGGCCGCCGGAATCGCCGGTGCAGGCGCCGATTCCGTCGCGAACACCGTTGGTTAGGGGATCGACCAGCCGGATCTGCAACGTGCCGGGCTGGCCGGTGGCGACGAGTGCGGCGACGCGAATCGTGCCGCCGCTTTTTCCCTCACCGCGCACGGTGACGCCAATGCCTGCGATGGTGAAACGGCTGCCGACCTGAATTGGAATATTCGGCGAGCCAACCGGCACCGTCGATTTTCCCTTCAGTGGAATATCGAGTTGCAGCAGCGCCACGTCGGCGGTAGCGCGATGCGCCTGCATCGCCTGCATGTTGAAACTGGGATGGATCGCGACGCTCCGCACGTTCAGCAGTTGCGGCTTACCATCGGCGCCATAGTCGACGATCTTGTAGTCGGCGCCGGGCTGTACGCAATGGGCGACGGTGAGCACCAGCTTCGGCGCAATCACGCTTCCGGTGCAGAAATTGCCGCGCGACCCGACGATGGTGACGACTGCGCGTGCAACGCCATCGGCCTGCGGCGTGCCACCGCCGACAATGGCGTGAGCGGGCGTCGTGAACAGCAGCGCGGCAGCGATCAGCGTTGCGACATTCTTCATGGGAACAGATCTCGGCACTCGAATCGGCCAGGACCCGGGATTGCTTCAGGCTGGCTCTCGCCGATACCCCATGCTAGCCGTCTTGGAAAGAATGAACGAGGGCAGGACATTGGCGATCGAGGCTGTGATCTTTGATTTTGGCGGCGTGTTGACGAGCTCGCCGTTCGAGGCGTTCGCGCGATTCGAGACCGAGCGCGACCTGCCCGTCGATATCATCCGGCGCACCAATGCTGCCAACCATCTGGAAAATGCCTGGGCGAAATTCGAGCGCGCCGAGGTCGACATCGACACCTTTGACACATTGTTTGCCGCGGAATCGCTTGCACTCGGCGCGGAAGTGCGTGGCCGCGAGGTGCTGCCGCTGCTTCAGGGCGATCTGCGCCCCGAAATGGTCGAAGCCTTGAAACGCATCAAGGCGCAATTCAAGACCGGCTGCATCACCAACAATCTTCCGGCCAACGCAATCGGCAGCCTGACCGGACGCACGCTTTACGTCGCCGAAGTGATGGCGTTGTTCGACTACGTCATCGAGTCCGCCAAGATCGGACTGCGCAAGCCCGACCCGCGCATTTATCGGACGATGGTCGAGGCGCTGAAGGTCGATCCGAAGAATTGCGTCTATCTCGACGATCTCGGCGTCAATCTGAAGCCCGCGCGCGACATGGGCATGACCACAATCAAGGTGGCCAGCGGCGCTCAGGCGATCGCCGAGCTTGAGGCCGCGACGGGGTTGAAGCTGAGCTAGCGCGTCATACTCCGTCATTGCGAGCGCAGCGAAGCAATCCAGACTGTTTCCGCAGAGGGATGCTGGATTGCTTCGCTGCGCTCGCAATGACGAGATTGGGGCGACGGTTCTCGCCAGGCGCGCTACTCCGCCGCAATTGCAACCCGCTCCGGGAACGCCGCCGCGAGCGAGGCGCGGTCGGGCTTCAACACACCGCGTTCGGTGATGAGGCCTGTGACGAGACGCGCCGGAGTGACGTCGAAAGCGTAATTCGCGACCGGCGAGCCGTCCGGCACAATGCGCACCGTCTCAAGCCTTCCATCCGCGGTACGGCCCGTCATGTCGGTGACTTCAGTGCCGCTGCGCTGCTCGATCGGAATGTCGCGAACGCCGTCATTGACGGCAAAATCGATCGTTGGAGACGGCAGCGCGACATAGAACGGCACGTTATTGTCGTGCGCGGCGAGCGCTTTCAGGTACGTGCCGATCTTGTTGCAGACATCGCCATTGGCGGCGACGCGATCAGTGCCGACGATGGCGAGATCGACCATGCCGTGCTGCATCAGGTGTCCGCCGGTATTGTCGGGGATCACGGTGTGCGGCACGCCGTGATGGCCGAGCTCCCACGCCGTGAGCGAGGCGCCCTGGTTGCGCGGCCGCGTCTCGTCGACCCAGACATGGACTTTGATCCCGCGCTCATGCGCGAGATAGATCGGCGCCGTCGCCGTGCCCCAATCGACGGTCGCGAGCCAGCCGGCGTTGCAATGGGTCAACACGTTGACCGTCTCGCCCGGCTTCTTCTTCGCTAAGATTGCCTCGATCAGCGCCAGACCATTGCCGGCAATGGCGCGGTTGATTTCGACGTCCTGCTCGACGATCTCGTCGGCGCGTGCGTAGGCGGCTTCCGCCCGTTCCACCGGATCGATCGGCGCGAGCGTCGCGCCCATCTCGTCCAGCGCCCATTTCAGATTGATCGCAGTCGGCCGCGCCACGACAAGCGTCTCGTAGGCGCGCTTAAGTCCGGCATCGGAAGCATCCTCACGCATGGCAAGCGCCATGCCGTAAGCTGCCGTCGCGCCGATCAGCGGCGCCCCACGCACCAGCATGTCGCGGATTGCCACCGCCGCGTCGTCACACGAGGTCAGGCGCGCGACGACAAACTCGTGCGGCAGCCTGCGCTGGTCGATCGCGCCGACCGACCAGCCGTCGCGCTCGCGCCAGATGCTGCGGAAATGTTTGCCGTCGACCTTCATGGCATTCTGCCTTTCGTATCACGCTCGCAGGATACGGCCCGCCACAGCGTCGAGCTTCTTCAACAGCTCCGGATCACGCGCCTCGGGCGCGGTGATCAGCGCTGTATCGAGCGCGCAGTCCGAGCCGATCGGACACGGCTCGTGCTCGCGCGGGAAATCCTTTGCCAACCGCGCCACCAGTGCTTTCGCCTTGTCGGCGTTGGAACTCAGCACGCGGATAATGTCCTGGACGGTGACGGCGTCGTGATCGGGATGCCAGCAATCGAAATCCGTCACCATCGCGACGCTGGCGTAACAGATCTCCGCCTCGCGCGCGAGCTTCGCTTCGGGCATGTTGGTCATGCCGATCACGGAATAGCCCAGCGTCTTGTAGGTCATGCTCTCCGCGTAAGTGGAGAATTGCGGCCCTTCCATGCAGACATAGGTGCCGCCGCGCGCAATCGCGATCTCTTCGGCCTCGGCCGCGGCGGCAAGATGGATGCGAAGCCGCGGCGAGACCGGATGGGCCATCGAGACATGGGCGACGCAGCCTCTGCCGAAGAACGAGCTCTCGCGCTTGTGAGTGCGGTCGACGAACTGGTCGACAAGGACGAAGGTCCCCGGCGGCATCTCCTCCTTGAAGGAGCCGCAGGCCGAGAGCGAGATCAGATCGGTGACGCCGGCGCGCTTCAGCACGTCGATATTGGCGCGGTAGTTGATGTCGGAGGGCGACAGCCGATGGCCCTTGTCGTGCCGCGGCAGGAACACGATCGGCAACCCGGCGATGGTGCCGCGCCGCAAGGGCGCCGACGGCTCGCCCCAGGGGCTCTGGATCGCCTCTTCGTGCGCGCCCGCGAGTCCCGGCAAGTCGTAAATGCCGGAGCCGCCGATGATGCCCAATACCGCCTGCGTCATGCCTGCTCCACCGTTCGCCACGTGCGACATGGTTAAGCTATGCCAGTTTTGCGGCGGTTTTGGAACGGGGGTGGTGGGTATCGATGCCGTGAGGGGCGCAAAGCGCTCGCCACACATTCGGTGTCGTCTCGGCGAAGGCCGGGACCCATACCGCAGAATCTATCAATCGCGGATGGTGTCAGTCCCAAATGACCAGTCTTCGCCAAACCACTCCCTGGGAGTATGGGTCCCGGCTTTCGCCGGGACAACGCTGCGGAGAGATTGGTGCGTCTTAACTAAGCTGCGGTCGCCAGCTTCAACTGGGCCGCCACCATCCGCTCTAGCGTCTCGACGGACTGGAAATTCTCCGGCGTGATCTCCGACTGGGGAATCGTGAAATCGAACTCGGCTTCGACGCCGAGCATCAGATTGACCATGTCCATCGAGGTCAGGCCGACGTCGACAAGCTTGGCTTGCGGCATGACGTGAGCGGCGAGCGAATTCTGCTCGAGGATGCCCTTCACCAGCTTGATGATGCGATCGCGCAATTCGGTATCGAAGGCCTGCATCGGCTAATTTCCATCTGTCTATAAGGTCGGACCGGATTGCGAGCTACGATGGGCAGGGACGCCCGATCCCGCAATGGGCGGCACCATTACTTCGCGTTTCTTAGTAAACGATGACTCAGATTGACTAAAGTTAATGCCTCTTCCAAATCGCTAACGCGATCGTGGAAATCCGGGTCATGCAAAAAACCGGGCCTTAACTGTTCGTTCGGAATTGCGGTTCGTTTACCCTCTATTTCATCGACGAATTTGAATTAAATCCGTAGCCTCACCTCATAAGCAAAGATGGTCGGAAGATCGCTACACGGCATCGCGAATGATGCCGGCGATCTCGAACGACAAACCGGAGGCGGATGAGCATGAACGTGCGTGAAGCGGTTCTTACTGTCGATGAAGCGCCGACGAGCCTGCTTGAGCAGGGCCCCTCATTGATCGAACGCGCGGCTCGCACCGCCGCCGTCGCTGCCGCCGAGGCCGACGACGTCGATCGCGACGCCCGCTTCCCCCACAAGGCTTTTCAAGCCGCACGCGAGCAAAAGCTGCTCGGCGTCATGATCCCCGTCGAGTATGGCGGCTTCGGCGCCTCGATCCACGACGTCACAGACATCTGCTACACACTCGGGCGCGCGTGCGCCTCGACAGCGATGATCTATGCAATGCACCAGACCAAGGTCGCCTGCATCGTCAGGCATGGCCACGGCATTCCCTGGATGGAAACCATGATGCGCCGGGTCGCCCGCGACCAGTGGCTGCTCGCCTCTTCTACGACCGAGGGCCAGAACGGCGGCAATATCCGCGCCAGCGCCGCCGCCGTTGACAACGCCGGCGACACCGTCTCGCTGGTGCGCGATGCCACCGTGATCTCCTACGGCGCCGAGGCGGACGGCCTCGTCACCATCGCCCGCCGCGCGACCGAAGCCGCCGCCTCAGACCAGGTGCTGCTGGCGCTCGCCAAGGACGATTATTCGCTGAAGCAGACGCAGGGGTTGGGAAACGCTCGGCATGCGCGGCACCTGCTCGACCGGTTTCGAGCTGAAGGTCGACTGCCCTGCCGATCGCGTCTTCCCTGAAGCCTACGACAAGATCCACGCCCAGACCATGACGCCGTTCGCACATCTGTGCTGGTCGTCGGCCTGGGCGGGCATTGCCGCCGCAGCCGTCACCCGCGCGCAGGCTTTTGTCCGCAAGGCGGCCCGCGCCTCCGGCGGCCAGATGCCCCCGGCCGCCGCCCACTTCACCGCTGCGAAAATGTCGCTGGCAAAGCTGCGGGCGTTGATATCGGCCAATCTCGACGCCTTCGCCCGTGCCGAGCATGACGAACGCGCGCTGGGCTCGCTCGACTTCCAGTCCTCGATCACGCTTTTGAAGGTGCAGGCCTCCGAGCTCGCGGTCGAGACCGTGATGCATGCGATGCGCACCACCGGCCTCTCCGGCTACCGCAACGATGGCGAGTTCACCATGGGCCGTCATCTGCGCGACGTGCTGTCGTCGCCGATCATGATCAACAATGACCGCATTCTGGCCAACGCCGCGACTGCGACCCTGATGAGCGGCATTCCGGCAAGCCTTCGGGACTAACAAGCCTCGGGACTGACGTGCCTTCAAGACTGAGAACCTTGGGGACCAACAAGAACAATTTCAGATAGCAGGAAGTCGAACATGAACATTGCTGTTCTCCCCAACTCGCCTGAGACCGCGCCGCAGGCCGCCGATCCGCTCGATCATCTCGCCGGTGCGCTGTTTCATCCCATGGGATCGGACGGCGTCTATGCGCGCACCGCGCTCTATGAGGGCATCGTCGAGCAGCTCGCCGAGCTGATCACGCGCAATCGCGAGGCCGGCACCGAGGTGATGCGCTTCCCGCCGGTGATGAGCCGCTCCCAGCTCGAGAAGTCCGGTTACCTCAAGAGCTTCCCGAACCTGCTCGGCTGCGTCTGCGGCCTGCACGGCACCGAGCGCGACATCAACGCCGCGGTGAGCCGCTTCGATGCCGGCGGCGACTGGACCAGTTCGCTGTCGCCCGCCGATCTCGTGCTGTCGCCGGCCGCCTGCTATCCCGTCTACCCGATCGCGGCGAGCCGCGGCCCGCTGCCCAAGGGCGGCTTGCGCTTCGACGTCGCCGCCGACTGCTTCCGCCGCGAGCCGTCAAAGCATCTCGACCGGCTGCAATCGTTCCGGATGCGCGAATATGTCTGCATCGGCACCCCCGACGACGTCGCGGATTTTCGCGAGCGCTGGATGGTGCGTGCGCAGGCGATCGCGACCGATCTCGGCCTGAGCTTCCGCGTCGATTATGCCAGCGATCCCTTCTTCGGGCGCGTCGGCCAGATGAAGGCGGTGAGCCAGAAGCAGCAGCAGCTCAAGTTCGAGCTCCTGATCCCGCTGCGCTCGGAAGAGCAGCCGACCGCCTGCATGAGCTTCAACTATCATCGCGAACATTTCGGCACGACCTGGGGTATCAAGGACGCCAATGGCGAGCCCGCGCACACCGGCTGCGTCGCGTTCGGCATGGATCGCTTGGCTGTCGCAATGTTCCACACCCACGGCACTGATCTTTCCGCCTGGCCCGTCAAGGTGCGGGACCTTCTGGGCATGCAGCCGCTAGCTCCGGCCGATGCTCACGTCGAAGGCTGGCGCTAAGGCAAGGGGCCGATCATTTCCACGGGCAAGACGAGCGTGATCCACACAAAAGTCCGATGCCGCGAGATCACCGAGTCCGATGTGGAAGCCATCGCGGACTTGCTGACGCGCGGCTTCGTCGGCCGCTCGCGCAATTACTGGATCCAGGGCCTGCGCCGGCAAGCCTTTCGGCCGGTGCCCGAGGGCTATCCGCGCTTCGGCTACATGCTCGACAATGACGGCACGCCGGTCGGCGTGCTGCTGCTGATCTACTCGACGCGGCAGGACGGCGAAGAGACCGCCATCCAGTGCAATTTGTCGAGCTGGTATGTCGATCCGGCTTACCGCAACTATGCGCCGCTGCTGACCAAGATCGCGCAGCGCCACAAGCACGTAACCTATCTCAACATCAGCCCGGCGGTATGGACCTGGCCGATCATCGAGATGCAGGGCTTTCGTGCCTATTGCCGCGGGCTGTTCGTCTCGGTGCCGGCGCTGTCGCGCGCACCGCGCTGGAGCAAGATCGAGGTCATCTCGCAGCACAGCAAGCAGATCGAGGGCCTCTCCGAAGCCGAGACCGAGCTATTGACGCGGCATGCGCGCTACAACTGCCTGAGTCTCGTCTGCCGCACGCCGAAGGGCACCTACCCCTTCATCCTGCAAGCGGTGCGCATCCGCCGCGGCTTCATCGCGCCGCCGGTGATGCAATTGATCTATTGCCGCAGCACAGCGGAATACGCCGCCTGCGCCGGCCGCATCGGCCGCCTGCTGCTGCGGCTCGGCAAGATCTCGGTGCTCGTCGATTCCAACGAACCAATCTCCGGCCTCGTCGGCTTTCATACCGAGCGCCGCGGCCGCAAATATTTCAAGGGCCCGCACCGCCCACGGCTGGCCGACCTCACGGATACGGAGCTGGTGCTGTACGGACCGTAGGTCAGACCGCGAGTCGGCGTCCGGACTATGTTGCGGTTGAGTTTGCCCTACCCCGCCGCAGGCAGCACCGTGTCCGGTGGCGCGCTCCACGGGCGCTCGGCGGACGCAAGCCCGATCAGGCGGCCCTGGATGTAGTCGCAGCCCCAGTCGCGCAGCATGCCGGCCGCTTCCTCGTCCTGGACCCATTCGGCAACCGTCTTGATCTCGAGCCGGCGCGCGAGATCGATCAGGGTCTGCACGAAGGCGCGATCGTCGGCCGAACGCGTGATGTTCTGCACGAAGGCGCCATCGATCTTCACCAGGTCGACGCCGAGCTTGCGCAGATTCCGGAACGAGGTGTAGCCGGCACCGAAATCATCGATGGCGATGCGACTGCCGAAATTCTTCAACCGCGTGACGAAACCGCGGACATCGTCGATATCCTGGATCGCGACGGTCTCGGTGATCTCGACGATGAGCCGCTCGGCGACACCCGGATGCGCGCGCATCAGCGATTCGATTCCCGCCCACCAGTCCGGATCCATGGTCGTGTCCGGCGAGATATTGAGGCTGAGGCGGATGTCGGGCGCAGCCGCAAGCTCGGCGACCACGAGCTCGAGCACGCGATGATCGACCAGGCGAATGAGGCCGAGCCGTTCGGCCACTGGCACGATGTCGGGCGCGAGCAGCACCTGGCCATTGCCCTGGTCCATCCGCACCAGGCATTCGTGGAACGCGCGCTCGCGCGAAGTAGCCGACACCACCGGCTCATAGGCGAGCTTGATGCGGCGCTCGTTCAGAGCGGTGACGATCTCGTCGGTGACACGAATGTTGACGCGGCGCTGCGCGTCGCGTGCGGCATCCGGACGCCATGCGGCGAACGAGCCGGCGCGCCGGCGCTTGGCGGCATCAAGCGTCTCATGGGCACGGTTGATCGCCTCGTCGGTGCTGCGGGCATATCGCGGCAGGCTGACGGCGCCAATCGAGACGGTGATGGAGACCGGGCCGGACTTGGTCGGCACCACCTCGTCGCGAATGCCGGCGAGGAAGCGCTCGGCCGCGATATTCATGTCGTCGACGGTGCAGTTCTTCAGGATCAGGCCGAACTTGTTGCCGGAGAAGCGCCCCAGCACGTCGCCGCCGCGCAGGCGTGTGCGGATGCGTTTGGCAACGTCGAGGATCACGGCATCCGCGACGTCGAAGCCGAACGCGTCGTTGACGCGAGCGAGATGGTCGATACCGACCAGCATGAACGCCGCGGTCGAGCGGAAGCGGGTCGTCTCCTCGATCGCTTCGGCCAAGGCCGCGATCAGATGGGAGCGGTTGAGCTCGCCGGTCAGGGGATCGAGCCGGGCGAGCTTGGAAAGCTCCTCGTCCCGCGCATGGCGCTCGTTGTTGATGCGGACCGAGCCGATCGCGCGCACCGGGCGGCCGTCGGCGCCAGCGAACCAGCGGCCGGTCTCCTCGACCCAGACCACGGGATTGGACGCGCTCATGCGGACGCCGTACTCGACCCGGTAGGGCGTGCCGTCGGCGCCGTGCACGGCGGAGGTCTGCGCCAACGCGGCGGTCCGCAGCGACTGCACGGGCTCGATCAGCTTGGCGAATTCGGCGCCGGTCGCAAGCCGCTCAGTGGGGATGCCCGGGAAGACGGCTCCGGCCTGCTCGCCCCAGACGATGGCGTCGCTGGCGATATCCCAGACGAACACGGCTTGGCCGAGGGCGGCCAGGATTTCGGAGGCTTGCGGCAATGCGGGGGTCAAAATCGCCTCGTTTCGGGACAGCGGGGAGTCCTGAGCCGGCACAGGATAGAGCCAGTTTAGCCCTTGACCCTAGGCAAAGTTCATAAACAATTTGGAAACCACGTTCACAGGCGGCCGGGGAACCAAACCGGGCCCGCCGGCATAGGCCTTGCGAGTACATGACACGCACCGGCGCCACCGTCCCGAAACGCGACAGGCTCCGCCGGATCAATGGTGATGGCGATGTTGAGTACTGATCGAACGGACAATTCCGAAAGCGGCACAGGCACGGCACTGGTGCCGCTGATGCGGACCTTGCAGTGGGTCCGCAAGGCCGCGCTGTCGCGCCCAGATCCGAGCTTCGTCACCCAGCTGATCGCCAATGCCGAACACCTGCCCCAGGCCGGCCGGCTGCGCCGCGCTTCTTCCCAAGATGCACAGATGGCCTATGGCGCCAAGCGCCCGCTGTCGAGCGTCGCGGCGCGTACCCGGCAGGTGGCTTGAAGCTGAACTAGCGGGGCGGTTCAGGGGAGGACGGCGTGTCGTCGCCCGGCTGCAGATGCGGCGAGGGAATTTCCGGCGACGGCGCGACGCCTTGGACAGGCTTCGGCGCGGGGTGATCCATCAACACGGATTCGGCGACCGATTTCGCTGAGGACGCGGGTGCAGGCGGCACCGAGGCAGGGTCGAGCTTCGGTTCGAACATCGTATCTTCCGCGGGCGCCTCGGGCTGGCGCTTCGCCTTGCGCGGCACCGGCACAGTCTCAGCGGCGACGTAGGCGATGCGGCGGCGGGCGCGCTGGGCTATTCCGCCGAGGAAATCGGCCATCGCAAGCAGCACCAGCAGGAAATAGGTGGAGTTGCCGAATTTGGGCCACATCACGAATTCGGCGGCGGCCGCGCCGAACACGATCAGCGACAGCAAGTGATCCATCAGGAATTTCGCGCCGGGCCGCGCGCCTTTGACCACTTCGAGCAGCAGCAATACCACGCCCAGCGCAAGCAGCAGATCGGCGAGCGTCACCGGCCATGTCTCGCCTGTGATCATCGGTACCTTGAACAGCACATCCGAGAAGGACACGCTGGGCATCAGGAAGGCGATGATGTTGTAGACCGCGAGCGGGATCAGAAGCAGCGGGAAACCGACCATCGGCGATGTGCCTTCTCGATCAAGATGTCCGGGCAGGACAATGCGACGGCGTAGCACCCGCTCCGCCGTCGTCACCGTCATATCTCATGGATTGGCCGAAATCAGGCAGGTCCTGATCGAGGATAAGCCTGCCTGAGGAAGCCATCCTGGAAAGAGCCCTGTCTCAGGACTCTTTCTTCTTCAGGACCTGACGGCCCTTGTACATGCCGGTCTTGAGGTCGAGATGATGCGGACGACGGAGCTCGCCAGAGTCCTTGTCCTCGACATAGGTCGGCTTCTTGATGGCGTCTGCCGAGCGGCGCATGCCACGACGCGACGGCGAGGTTTTTCTTCTCGGAACGGCCATTTCAATATCCTCTAGGGATTGGTGTTGTCCGGGCATCGTCCGCGGGACGGCTCAGCACCCAACGGGGCGAGCGAAATGCCGATCAAGGCCGGGCTTATAGAGGAAGGCTGGCCGTAAAGCTAGGGTTCTGGACCGGAAAATACGCCCGAAAAGGGGCTCAAAACCCGCGATTTTCCCGCCAGCAGGTCGAAAGCCAGCTGGCCTGCGCCCTTGCCACGTAGGTCCCGGCCAGCCGCCGCACGCCCGGCCCGGGAGCCCTGGCGCTCCGTTTGACCGGATTCGGCAGGATTGAGGCCAAAAGGGCCGCCTCCCGGGGAGAGAGGTTTGCGGCCGATTTGCCGAAGGCATAGGCGCTGCCCGCTTCCACCCCAAACTGGCCCTGCGGGCCAAGCTCGGCGATGTTGAGGTAGATCTCGAGGATTCGCTGCTTGGGCAGCACAAGATCGAGCCACAGCGCCAGGGGGAATTCCAGCACCTTGCGGACGAAATCTCGCCCCTGCCAGAGGAACAGGTTTTTCGCGACCTGCTGGGTGATCGTGGAGGCGCCGCGGAACGGCGTTCCGTCCTCCTGCGCGTCGTCGATCGCCTCGCGCAGCGCGCCCCAGTCGATGCCGTGATGCTTGCAGAAATGAGCGTCCTCGGCCGCCACCACCGCGCGCGGCAAATAGGGCGACATCGCCGCGAGATCGATCCATTCCCGCTGCATCGGTGCACCGCGCAGGCTGCGCCAGGCCATCAGCGTCGAAACCGGGTGACCCGTGCGGTAGAACGGCGCGATCACATACGGCGCCAGGACTGCGACCGCGAGCATCAGCAGCAGGATTTTGACGATGCGCAAATCGACCTTTCCGGCGCAAAATGAAACGCGGCCACGAGCTTGGCCATTAAGTCTGTGATAATTCTGGCCTTTTCCAGCGCTTTTTAGGCCTTCCAAACGATTGACTGGGGCGGGCGCATAAAGGATTGTCCCGCCGAATTTTGGTTCTGGAGCCTTTCTTGATGACCGGCACGACCCCGTCCGATTTCGCCAAACGTCTGGACAAGACCGCCGATGACACCGAAGCCCTGCTCGGGCGACTCCTAGCGGACGACATTCTGCCCGATGAGATCGCACGGCCCAAGCGGCTGATGGACGCAATGCGCTATTCGAGCCTGAACGGCGGCAAGCGGCTGCGGCCGTTCCTCGTGGTCGAGAGCGCGGCCGTGTTCGGCGTGCCCCGCGAGGCCGCGCTGCTGGCCGGTGCCGCGCTCGAATGCATCCACTGCTATTCGTTGATCCATGACGATCTGCCGGCGATGGACAATTCCGACCTGCGCCGCGGCCGTCCCACCCTGCACAAGAAGACCGATGATGCGACCGCCATCCTCGCCGGCGACGGCCTGCTGACGCTCGCCTTCGACATCATCACCCGCGACGAGCTCCATCGCGATGCTACTGTGCGGCTGCTCCTGACGCGCGCGCTGGCGCGTTGCGCCGGCATCGGCGGCATGGTCGGCGGCCAGATGCTCGATCTCGCGGGCGAAGGTCGCTTTGGCGGCAACGAACCGATCGATGTCGCCCGTATTCAGCAGATGAAGACCGGCGCGCTGCTGCGCTATGGCTGCATCGCCGGCGCAATCCTCGGCCAGGCAACGCAAAAGGAATATCAGGCGCTCGACGATTACGGCCGCGCGCTCGGCGAGGCCTTCCAGATCGCCGACGATCTGCTCGACGTCGAGGGCGATGCGGAAGCGCTCGGCAAGCCCTCCGGCCAGGACGCCGCGATGGGCAAGACCACCTTCGTCACCCAGCTCGGCATCGAGGGCGCCAGGCAGCGCGTGCGCGACCTGCTCGCGCGGGCCGACAGCGCCGTGTCGATCTTCGGCGATCGTGCAGCCGTGCTGCAAGCCGCCGCGCGCTTCGTCGCCGAGCGGAAGAACTAATCGCACGATGGCGGGCGACAAGAAAGAAGACCCCGCCCTCGCCCGCTTCCGCCAGATGTCGCGCCCGATGCGGCTGATCTACGCGCGGCCGCGCACCTTCATCTCCCTCGCTGCCGGCATTCTGGTCTGCCTGCTCGTGCCGGGCTCGCACCGGCTGGTGACGCGGCTACTGTTCGGCTGGGATGCGCTGATCGCGGTCTATCTCGTGCTGGTCTACACGATGATGCTGTGCAACGACCACCAGCACATCCGCCGCGCGGCCGCGATGCAGGACGATGGCCGTTTCGTGATCCTGCTGGTGACGGCGATCGGCGCCTTCGCCAGCATTGCCGCGATCGTCTCGGAGCTCGGTGTCCATCGCGGCGCTGCGGAGCTGACCATCGCCATCACCACCATCGCGCTGTCCTGGGCCGCCGTGCACACAATCTTCGCGCTGCATTACGCCCATGACTATTACCGGCACCCGCCGGGCGGCTTGCAGTTCCCGAGCGGCGACAAGGAAGACCATGCCGATTATTGGGACTTCGTCTATTTCTCGTTCGTGATCGGCATGACCGCGCAGGTCTCCGACGTCGGCATCACCGACAAGACCATCCGCCGTACCGCGACCGCGCACGGCATCGTGTCCTTCATCTACAACACGGCGCTGCTGGCGCTAACGGTGAACATCGCGGCGAGCGCCATCGCGACATGATCTCAACGAGATTGTCCCGGCTTCACCAGGACAATGTCACGGCAAGCCGCCTCTTCAGTTGCAGACCTCGGCGTTGGCATCATTGTGAGGGCCGCCGCCGCCGCGATAGACGAGATGGCAGCCGGGCTTGACCGGACGGCAGATGAGATCGTTGCAAAAAATCTGACCACCGCCGCCCGAGGCGCGACCGGCGCCGGCGGCCGCCATGCCGCCCGCCGTTCCCGCGGCCGCGCCACCGGCCTGAGGACGCTGCCGTGCGGGACGGTCGTCGCTGTCGTCACGCTTGGCGGTCGCAGGCTTGGCGGATGCAGGCTTGGCCGGTTTGGCGGCACGCTGCTTCTCGCATGCATTGTCGTCATTCAGCACATAGCCGTCGCCGCAGACGATCTTGCTGCATTTGTCGCCATCGACCTTGAAGCCGTGATCGCACACCAGCGGACAGACGCGCGACGGCCGGGACTTGACCGTGTCGAGCGCATCCGTGCTCGCCACCTTCACGTCGAGCTTGGTGCCGGCATAGCGGTTGAACTGCGACAGCGACCGCTGCGAGGACGTATTCCAGTTGCCGTCAGCCTGACCTGAGAAACAGCCGACGCGGCCGAGCTCGGTCTGCACCGATCGGCTGAGATCGGCCGGCGTGGCGGCCGGCGTCAGCGAGGCGACATTGGTCCCGGCGGGGCTTGCCGTGTTGGCGGGCGTAGCGCTCGGCGCCGAGGCGGCGAGATTGACGCGCTGCTGCTCGGCGGCGGCAGCCTGCTGCTGCGCCTGCTCCTTGGCCTTCTGCGCGGCAAGCTGGGCCTGCTCGGCCGCCTTGGCGTCCGCCGCAGCTTTGGCCTGCGCGTCCTTCTGTGCGCCAACGGTAGCGAGACGATCGCGCTCGGCCTCCGCCTGCTTCGCCCTCTCGATCGCGGCCGCATGCGCCTGCTCGGCCTGGATCTTGTCGAGCTGCAATTTGGCGAGGTTCGCGTAGAAGCCATCCGGATGCTGGGCCAGGAAGGCTTCCCAGGCCGGCTTGTTGCCGACCTGGAGCGCGAGCTCATAGTCGCGGCGCGTGTCGGCCTGCGGATTCGTCGCGGGCGTGGGCCGCCGCCGCCGCGGCCACGCCCTTGACCGGCACCAGCGGCACGTCTTCGCCGCCAAGCGAGCCATAGACGAACGGCTCCTGCTTGTTGCCGGTGGATTTGAGCACATCGTCTCGCACGAAGCCAAAGGCACGGCGGACGTCGAGGCCGGGCGTGGTCAAATGCTTCGACAGCGCGATCGTGAACGGGCTGTTGGCGCCGTCGCC
Organism: Bradyrhizobium sp. LLZ17; assembly: GCF_041200145.1. Lineage (NCBI taxonomy): Bacteria > Pseudomonadati > Pseudomonadota > Alphaproteobacteria > Hyphomicrobiales > Nitrobacteraceae > Bradyrhizobium > Bradyrhizobium zaerense. The sequence goes on along the minus strand of NZ_CP165734.1, from coordinate 5,195,388 downwards.
GTCCTGCGCGGTAAAGCCGGCCTTGGCCGAATAGGCAATCAGCGTGTTGGAGCTGGTCGGCTCGATTTGGGCGAGACCGCGGCCGATGCCGCGCGAAGCAAGCGTGCGCTTCATGGTCCTGCCGAACGGATTGTCGCGACAGGCATCCAGGATCACCAGGCGAAGCTGCTTCGCCGGCTCGACCGCGACCAGAACGCGGTCGAGCGAGAGTGCTTCATCATAGACATCGGTGTCGCGCTCGAGCTTGGCATCGACCGGGATCAGATAGTTGGAGCCTTCGACCTCGATGCCATGGCCCGCGTAATAGACGACGGCGATATCGGCATCGCGGGTGGAATCGGCGAAGTCCCTCAGCGCGCGCCGCGTCTCGAGCGCGGATAAATCGTGACGGGAATCGACGACGTCGAAGCCGGCATCCTTCAGCGTTTTCGCCATCACCGCCCCGTCATTGACGGGATTGGTGAGTGAGGGCGCGTGCTGATAGGCCGAGTTGGCCAGCACCAGCGCGACGCGTTTTCCGGCAAAGGCGGGCGCGGCGCCGAACATCAGTGCGACGGCGAGAAGAAGCGGGCAAAGCCTGAACAAATTGCGCATGACACGACTTCCAAAAATCCGGGGCAGTTCACACCCTCAGGGATAGCCTTAGCAAGATCGAATGCTTGCGCTTGTGATGGAGGTCACGAACACAGCGCCGGCGACCTAGGAACCCTTTTTGTTAGTCACGCCAGAGCGTTGGCGGTTCGCCGCCAAATGCCCTCGGGCCAAGTTCCCTAGCCATCCGCGACCTGGCCCCGATATTGCGGCAGATTGTCCGTGATCTCGTGCCATGGCGCCTTGGAGCCGACGAAAATATGGGCGGTCGGGCGGATCGTGGGGGCGTCGACCAGGGTTCCCATGGCGACGTGGGCCCATTTTCCTTGGCGGACCCGGGAATAAAGCAGCGAGCCACAGCGGGCGCAGTGCGCGTCGTGGGTCGTGTCGTCCCCGAAAATCATCCGCTGGTCCTTGCCCCTGACGATGCGGAGCTTGCTGTGCTCGATGCCGGCGAACGGCTTGAAGGCGGAACCCGTGGTCCGGCGGCAGTTCGAGCAGTGACAATTCAGCGCGTAGGAGAACGCGTCCGCCACCTCATAGCGAACGGCGCGGCAGTAGCATTCGCCGGCAAGCATCCGAGCGTTCGAATGTTCTGATCCGGTCATCACCGTGCCCTCACGTCAGTCGGCGCAGACACCCATAGCGCAATTTGACGTGTACGACAAAGTTGGCGTCAAGCCACATTCAGAGGGATGGTCCATGAGCCAGAACCGTTCGAGCGTCGAAGCCGTGGTGCAATCCTATTTTGACGGGCTGTACGAGGGCGACGCCGAAAAGCTCGGCGCCATCTTCCATCCCTCCGCCGATTTGCGCTGGGTCGAGAAGGGCGAATTGCAGGTGCTGACCGTACCCGACTGGCTCGACCGCGTGCGCAAGCGCACCTCGGCGAAGGCGGAGGGCAAGCCGCGCGAGGATTTCATCGTCACCATCGATCGTTCGGATGACAAGACCGCCTTCATCAAAGTCAAATGCCAGCTGCCGCCGCGTTTTTTCACTGACTATCTGGTCGCGATGAAGCTGGCAGATGGCTGGCAGATCGTGTCCAAATCGTATCGGTATGATCTGAAGGAGTGAGGGCGCGCGACCTTCGCTGCCCGAAATCGGGCGCACTCGCCCGCCATTCTCCGTCATTGCGAGCGTAGCGAAGCAATCCAGAATCTCTCCGTAGAGGCGGACTGGATTGCTTCGCCGCGCTCGCAATGACGACGCGGATAATGCGTAAGTTGCAACCCCACCTCCGTCACGCCCAAAAAGTCCCCATGCATCTTGACCGCCGTTCCCTGCTCGCCTCGCTTTGCTGGATGGCCGCCGGCCCCGTTCTCGCCGCCGACGCCTCACCGAAACTTGAAGCTTACGAACGCGACAGCGGCGGGCGGATCGGGGTCTATGCGGAGAATCTCGCCACGGGCGCCAAGCTCGCCTGGCGTGCCGACGAGCGGTTCGTCATGTGTTCGACATTCAAGGCCTCGCTTGCGGCCTGCGTGCTGGCGCGGGTCGACCGCGGCGAGGAACAGCTGGCGGAAATGATCCCCTACGGCCAGGCTGACCTGCTCGATTACGCGCCCGTCGCAAAGCAGAATCTCTCCGCCGGTGCGATGTCGGTCTCGGACATGTGCAAGGCGGCCGTCGAGCTCAGCGACAACAGCTGCGCCAATTTGCTCCTGGCGCGGATCGGCGGGCCCGCCACGCTGACCGCATTCTGGCGTACGCTCGGAGACACCACCTCGCGACTCGACCACAACGAGCCCGAGCTCAACCGCTCGCCGCCCGGCGATCCCCATGACACCACCACGCCGGCCGCGATGGCTGGCAATCTGCGCCGCCTGGTGCTTGGCGAGAGCCTGTCGCCAGCGTCGCGAGCCCAGCTCACCGACTGGATGGTCAATTGCAAGACCGGTGCCAACCGGCTCCGCGCAGGCCTGCCCGCAGGCTGGAAGATCGGCGACAAGACCGGCAACAACGGCAAGGACGCCTCCGGCGATATCGCGCTGGCGTGGCCCAGGCCGGACACGCCGATTGTGATCGCAGCCTATACCCAGGGCGGCTCGCCGAGTGCTGCGCAGATCGAAACCGTGTTCGCAAGCATCGGGCGCATGGTGAGCGAGCGGCTCGCCTGACATTGACCTGTCGGTCGCTTCCGGGCGAAGACAGGCCATGATCGAAGCGAAATTTCAGACCTTTCTCATCCTGCTTGCGGTGTTGGCAGGCACGGCGGTCGCGGCACGCCGCTTCAACGTCGCGCCGGCCATTCTCCTGATGCTGGCCGGCATTGGCCTCGCCTTCGTGCCGGGCATGCCGCCGGTCGAGTTGCCGCCGGAACTCGTGCTGCTGATGGTGCTGCCGCCGCTGATCTACTCGGCCAGCGTCGCGATGAGCTGGCGCGAATTTAACAACAACCTTCGTCCGATCGTGCTGCTCGCGGTCGGCGCGGTGATCTTCACCGCGGCGATGGTGGCCACCGCCACCCACTATTTGATCGGCCTGCCCTGGACCATCGGCTTCCTGTTGGGGGCCATCGTCGCGCCGCCCGACGTGGTGGCGCCGCTCGCGATCGCACGACGGCTGCACATGCCGCGACGGATCCTGGTCGTGCTCGAGGGCGAGGGGCTGGCCAACGATGCCACTGCGCTGATTGTCTACCGCTTTGCCCTCGCCGCGACCATGGTCGGCCATTTCTCGCTGCCGATTGCGGCCGGCGAGTTCTCGCTCATCGTCGCCGGCGAGATTGCGTTCGGCATCGGCATCGGCTGGCTCTCCCTGCGCGCCCGCAAATGGGCTCACGATCCGCAGGTCGAGCTCACGCTGTCGCTGATCACCCCTTACGTCTCCTACTGGCTGCCCGAACATTTCGGCGGCTCCGGCGTGATCGCTACCGTCGCCTGCGGCCTCTATGTGAGCTGGAACGGCCCGCTGTGGATATCCTCGTCGACGCGGCTGCAAGGCATCTTCTTCTGGGATCTCATCATCTACCTCATCGAGGGCCTGCTGTTCCTGCTCACCGGCTTCCAGATGCGGGCGCTCTACGAGAAGTCGAAGGCGTTTCCGCTTCACGACATCATGACCGCGACCGCCGTGGTCGTGGCGATCGTCGTCATCGCACGCTTTGCCTGGCTCTATCCCGCGACCTATCTGCCGCGGATGGCGAGCAGGTCACTGCGCGAGCGCGATCCGTCGCCGCCGTGGCAATGGGTGTTCGCGCTGGCCTTCACCGGCGTGCGCGGCGCGGTGTCGCTCGCAGCCGCACTGGCACTGCCATTCACCTTGCCGGGCGGCGACGCCTTTCCCTATCGCGACCTGATCCTGTTCGTCGCCTTTGGCGTCATCTTCATCACGCTGGTCGGCGTCGGCCTCACGCTGCCGCCGGTCGTGCGCTGGCTCGGCGTCGCAGACGCCGGCCGCAACGAGCATATTGCCGAGCACGAGGCGGAGATCGCAGCGCGCCGCCAGGCGCTCGACGCTGCGTTGAAATCGCTCGATGCGTTGACGGAGGAGAAGGACGTCTCCGATGAGGTGGTGCGGCTGTTGCGCGCGCGCCACGAAATCCGCGCCAACCAGCTTCCGGACTCGCTCGACCCGGGCCACCATGATGTTTCCGCCGCCGGCACCGCATTGACCCGCGAACTGATCGAAGCCGAACGCAAATTCATCCACGACCTCTTGCGCGACGGCAAGATCACTGACGAAACGCGGCGCCGGATCGAGCGCGATCTGGACCTGGAGGAAGCGGGTTTGGCGAATAGGGAATATCGGGCAGGGCCGCTGTAACCCTCCGTCGTCCCGAACAAGCGCGCGAGTCAGGGCGACAATGGTGGATAGAGGAGACATTGCTGCCTCGTCATTGCGAGCGCAGCGAAGCAATCCAGACTGCCTCCACGGGAAAACTCTGGGTCGCTTCGCTGCGCTCGCGATGACGATTATTGAAGCGGCGGGGCAAACTACCGCCTGTCGCAAAAATCCTTCATCGCCGCGGTCACGGCTGTCGCGATCAGCTCCTGCCGCTCCGGCGAGTTCATCGCCATTTCCTCGTCGCGGTTGATGATGGAGCCGGCTTCCAGCAGCACCGCGGCGCTGTTGGTTTGCGACAGCACGACGAGCCCGTCATAGCGGTAGACGCCGACATCCTTGTCGAGCAATTGGTGCCGGTAGCGGCCCATCAGCGGCAGGGTGTATTGGCTGGCATATTGCAGGCCGCGGTCCTTCAGCTCCTTGCCGAGCAGCCGGGCGAAGGCGAGGCTTGTGCCGAAGTGCGGATTGCGCTCGGACACGAACAGCGAATGGCCGCGAAAGCGGTCGCTGAAGTAGCTCTTGGCACCCTCGAACTCCCATGCCTCGAGCATCTTGTCCGGCACGGAATCGTGGTGGATCGACAGGAAAAAATCGGCATGGGCAGCGTTGGCGGTGCCGACGCGCTTGAGCAGGCTCGCCCTCGCCTTGCCTTCAGTCACAAGCAGCCGCGTCGCGGCAAAGCCCGCCGACTTCAATGTCTCTCCGATGAGCCGGGCCAGGTGCAGGTTGAAGCCGAACTCGACATCGTTGCGCGCGCTCGTCGCTCCCTGCGATTCCGAGGTGTGACCGACATCGAGGATGATCCGGAACTTGCGCGGCTCGCACCTCTCCGGGGCGGGCGGCTTTGGCCTGGCTTTCGCGACCTTGCGGGCCGGTGCGGCGCGGCGCGCATCGGTCGGTGCGAGCAGCAGCGTCATGAGCGATGCCATGAGAATTGCGACGAGGCCCCGCGCCCGCGACAAGCCCTACTCCGCCGCTGCAATTCGCGGGCGGCCGACAAAGCCCGAGACGTCGCCGAAGCGCTCCAGCATCACCGCCGGCAGGTCCTTGGCCTTGCTGGTGACGCAGGCGCCCGAGCGCACGGCGTAACGGTCCTGATGCGCGGCCTGCGGCGGCGGCTCGCCCTGCTGCAGCGCGCGCGCCAGATCCATCACGACTTTCCGGAAATGCATGATCCCGAGGTCGGTCGGACCGAGATGCTCGCGGCTGCGGTCGGCGATCGGGCCCTGGCTGTCCTGCACGGCGGCGTCCTGCTCGGAAACGCCCTTGATGCCGGTGTAGCTCCTGGTCTTCTGGAGCTTGCGGTCGATCAGATAGTCGTTGCCCTTGTGGCGCAGCGGCAGGTAATTGTCGTCCACTTCCGCGATCACGCCATTGCCGCGGTCATAGGCGTCGCGTTCTGCTTGCGTCAGCGGCCGTTCCGGATTCCAGGCATAGGTGTAGATCCAGGACTTGGTGTCGGTCACAGGCACGAAGGTCTGGCCAAAGATGCTCTCGCCCGGCATCGCGCTCGGCGCATAGGCGTGAAATGGCACCAGGAACTGCGCGATGCGCCAGTAGATGTTGTCGCTGCCAGTCAGGCGGCCGCCCGCGATGGTCAGCCCCGCCTCGTGCGAGGCGATCTTGATCACCGGACGCGGATCTTCGGCGATCCATCGCATGTGGTCACTCGACATCCGCGCAATCGGATTCACAAAATGCTTCTTGATGTCCAGGATCTCGTTCTCCTCCTTGTCGAAGGAAAGGTGCGCGAAGGTGAAATGCGCAGTGTCGATCGAGCCCTCCAGCGCCTGCACCCAGTTGCAGTCCTGCCATTTCTTGCTGACGTAGCGGTGCGAGGCCGGCAGCAGCGCCATTTCAAGATCGGGCAGCTCGGGCATCGTCCCGGCCGGACCCATATAGGCCCAGATCATCTCGCCCCATTCGCGCACCGGATAGGATTTGATGCGGATGAGGTCTTTTGCGTTGAGATCGGGATAGGAGGTCGGCATGTCGACACACCGGCCGTCAGTGTCGAACTTCCAGCCGTGATAAACGCAGCGGATGCCGCATTCCTCATTGCGCCCGAGCCAGAGATTGGCGCCGCGATGCGGGCAGTATTGGTCGATCACACCGACCACGCCGCGGGAATCACGGAATGCGAGCAGCTCTTCGCCAAGCACGACGATCTTCTTGGGTTCGCCGTCGGGCTCCGGCAATTCTTCGGAGAGCAGAACGGGTATCCAGAAGCGGCGCAACAATTCGCCCATGCCCGTTCCCGGGCCTGACTCGGTCAGGAACTTATTGTCCTCGGCGCGGAGCATGGCGGATCCTCCCGATTTGTTTTTCGGGAAGATTGGCGCGAGAGCGCGAGGACGTCAACGCAAGAAGCGGGGACTAAACCGGCCGTTCCCCCTTCACCGTCACCCGTGTCCCTGATCGCGTGTGCGGCCAGTAATCCCACATCGCGCAGTGCTGGGTGCAGCGATTGTCCCAGAACGCGATGGCGTTCTCGGTCCAGCGGAAACGGCACTGGAACAGCGGATTTTCCGCGTGCTGGTAGAGATAGGCCAGCATCGCGTCGCTCTCGTCGCGAGGGATGCCGTTGATGTGGCGGGTGAAACCGCGATTGACGTAGAGCGCCTTCTTGCCCGTGACCGGATGCGTGCGCACTACCGGATGCTCGGCATGCGGATAGGACGGACGGTCGGCGACGCCGTAGTTCGCATACAGCCCGCGATAGATCGGCTCGCCGTCATGCAGTGCGGTCAATCCATCGAGATAGGCCTTCATCCGATCCGACAGCGCTTCATAGGCCGCGTACATGTTGGCGAACAGCGTGTCGCCGCCGCGCGGCGGGCATTGCTTGATGTAGAGGATCGAGCCCATCGGCGGATCGAGGTCGCAGGAGACGTCGGAATGCCAGCCCTCGCCGTTGGCGCGCGGCGAGTTCGCATCCGCGTAGATCTTCATCAACGCCGGGTCTTCATCCTCATGCGGCGCGGCGGGATGGAAATGCAGCTCGCCGAACTTGCGGCCGAACGCCAGATGCTGCTGCGGCGTGATGTGCTGATCGCGGAAGAAGATCACAAGGTTTTCGGCGAGCGCGCGGTGGACCTCGTCCATCTGCCGGTTGGAGCGTGCATCGTCCGAGACGAGCCTGCCGATGTCGACGCCGGAGATCTCCGCGCCGATGATGGGCGTGAGCTTTTCGACCGCGATGGTTTCATACGGCGCACCGTCATCCGCCATGTGGCGATAGCGCGGGCCCTGCTTGCCACCGAGTGAGCTCATGGCGTGTCTCCCGATCGTTTTGATTGGGAGACATCGTAGCGCGCGGTGACAGATACGCAATCTGCGCCGCAAACTCAGCTCGTCGTCCCGGACAAGCGCAAGCGCAGATCCGGGATCCATAACCACAGGATTTGGTTTGGCGAAGACTCGGAGTGGCAGCCTGGCGTAACCACACACTCCTGTGGTTATGGATCCGGATCGGCGCGCGCTTTTTGGCGCGCTTGTCCGGGACGACGGCGGAGTGAGGGCGCGAGCGGAGTTAAATCACTCCGCAGCCGTCACCGACGCCTTGCTGCCCGCACCATACTTCTGGTCGATGTAGTCGATCACCAGCGCCTTGAAGTCGGCGGAGATGGTCGGACCACGCAGCGTGCGGAACTTCTTGCCATCGACGAAGACGGGCGCGGCCGGGGCTTCGCCAGTGCCGGGCAGGGAGATGCCGATATTGGCGTGCTTGGACTCGCCGGGGCCGTTGACGATGCAGCCCATCACCGCGACGTTGAGCTCTTCGACCCCCGGATATTTCGTCTTCCAGTTCGGCATCTCGTCGCGGATGAAGCCCTGGATCGAGCTGGCCAGCTCCTGGAACGTGGTCGAGGTGGTGCGGCCACAGCCGGGGCAGGCCGCGACCAGCGGCACGAAGGTGCGGAAGCCCATGGTCTGCAGCAGTTCCTGGCCGACCTGCACCTCACGGGTGCGGTCGCCGCCGGGCTCCGGCGTCAGCGAGATACGGATGGTGTCGCCGATGCCCTGCTGCAAGAGAATGCCGAGCGCTGCCGAGGAGGCGACGATGCCCTTGGTGCCCATGCCGGCTTCGGTGAGGCCGAGATGGATGGCATAATCGGAGCGAGCCGCGAGATCCTGGTAGACCGCGATCAGATCCTGCACGGCCGAGACCTTGGCCGAGAGGATGATGCGGTCCTTGGGCATGCCGAGCTCCTCGGCACGCGCGGCCGAGAGCAATGCCGACTGCACCATGGCCTCGCGCGTCACCGCGCGCACGTCGCGCGGATCGAGCGACGCGGCGTTCTCGTCCATCAGCTTGGTGAGCAGTTCCTGGTCGAGTGAACCCCAGTTGGCGCCGATGCGCACCGGCTTGCTGTTCTTGTTGGCGATCTCGATGATGTCGGCGAACTGGGTGTCGCGCTTGTCCTTGAAACCGACATTGCCGGGATTGATGCGATATTTGGCCAGCGCTTCCGCGCAGGCCGGATAGGCCGCAAGCAGCTTGTGGCCGATATAGTGGAAGTCGCCGATCAAGGGCGTGTTGATGCCGCGCTTGAGCAGGCCGTCACGGATGTGCGGGACGGCGGCAGCGGCCTCCTCACGGTCCACGGTGATGCGGACCATTTCGGAGCCGGCGCGCGCGAGCGCCGCGACCTGGGCGATGGTGCCGTCGATATCGGCGGTGTCGGTATTGGTCATCGACTGGACCACGATCGGCGCACCGCCGCCGACAAGGACGCCGCCGACCTTGACCTGGGTGGTGTGATGCCGCGGCGCCGGGCCCGCGATGTCGGAATCGATGGTGTTTTCGAGCTTGTTCATGGGGTCCAAATATCAGGTTTTGGTGACGTTCAGCAATGCATCGCGTGGTGCCGCAGCCGTTGAGCTCGGACGGTTAACCAGGAAAAGTCCAGCAATTACAAGGACCGCGGCAGCCCCGAACGCCAGGCTCAGGCGGTCGTGCATGATGAAATAGCTACCCACCACGCCAAACAAAGGGGTGATGAAGGTAAAAGCGGACAATTTGCTGGCCGAGTAGGTCTTCACCAACGCGAACCAAAGCGTGAACGTGGTTCCAACCACCCAGATCGCCTGGAAGGCCATCAGGCCGAACGATAGCGCCGACGGCGTGTGGGTGATGGATTCCCCGAACAGCCAGGCGGCCGTGCCCAGGATCGGGATCGAGGTCGCGACCTGATAGCCGAGCGCCTTCTCCGGCGCGGCGAAGCGCAGTCGTGTGCCCTTGGCGATAAGCGTGGTGCCCGCCCACAATGAAGCGCCAGCGACGATCAAGAGATCGCCGAGCAGGACATGCGAGTCCACATTGGCCTGCGGCACGCCGATCGCGAGGGCAACGCCGGCAAAGCTCACGGCCAGCCCCAGCCATTGCGTACCGCCGAGCCGCTCGCCCAGCACCTGATAGGAGCCGAGCGCGACGAAGAACGGTGCGGTGTAGAGAAACACCACCGCGCGCGAGGCGGAGGTGAGGCGCAGGCCCTGGAAGATCAGCACGAATTCGATCCCGAACATCAGCCCGGCGACCAGGCCTGGTTTCCAGGTCCCGTCGCGTTCGAAGAAATTGACGCCACGCAGCGTGCCGACGATGAAAAGCACCGGCAACGCACCCATCGACCGGATCATCGCCTGAAGCATCGGCGGGATGTCGGGCAGAACGAATTTCACCGCGATCTGATTGAAGCCCCAGGTCAGGCACAGCATGAGCATCAAGGCGATGGCGCCGGCACTCAGGGGACGCCCGGCGGATTGTGTGGCTTGAGGTGAGGACATGTCTTCCCGAAATCCGGCTTCGCGCCGTTGTTGCTTCAAGACGTCTTCTGACAATGGGTGCAGGTGCCCGTGATCTCGACCACGGACAATTTCGGCGCAAAGCCTGACGCGCGCGCCGCGAGGTTAAGGTCTTGCGCAAAGGACGCGGACGGGATCTCGCCGACGAGGCCGCAATGCTCGCAAATCAGAAACGCGACCGCGGAGGTCGCGTCGTGGTCATGGGCGGCGCAGGCGAGATAGGCGTTGCGGCTTTCGATGCGGTGCACGAGACCGTTCGTCATCAAGAAATCGAGCGCGCGATAGACCGTGATCGGCGCCGGCCGCGGCATCGATTTGGCCAATTCGTCGATCACTTCATAGGCCCCGAGCGGGCGATGGCTGGAGAGCAACGCCGCCAACACCTGGCGGCGAATTGGCGTGAATTTCTGCGCCCGCTGCTCGCAAACCGCCTCGGCATGCGACAGCGCGTCCGCGGTGCAGCGGCCGTGATCGTGGTCGGGGGTCGGAAATGCCGGCTTTGCGAGGGTCATCTGGCTCGCCTTCTAGCATTTCGGGTCGGGAACCCAAAGTCCCACCGGTGGCCGGCTGCCAGCCATGCTTTTGCGGCGGGACAGCCTCCCGTTAACCCGCCATGAAATAATCATAAGCTTGCTTATTATATTCAAGCTTATTGGAGACAAAGCACATGACCCGCGGGTCCGTCGACCAGAACTTCCTGTTCACGCTCGGTGAGCTCTACCGCCTCCTGCGGGTCTATGCCGACAAGGAGGCGTCGCGCTTCGGCATCACCCGCGCGCAGTGGGCCGTGCTCGCCAAGGTCGAGCGCAGCGAGGGCATGAAACAGTCGGAACTCGCCGAACTTCTCGAGATGCAGCCGATCACGCTGACGCGCCTGATTGACAAGCTCTGCGACAATGACTGGATCGAACGCCGCAGCGATGCCTCGGACCGCCGCGTCAAGCGCCTCCATCTGAGGAAGGCCGGACGGCAGCTGCTTGGCAAGATGAGCGGATTGAAATCCGAACTCACGGCGAACGCGCTCGAAGGCATCAATCCGGCGGACGCCCATCGCCTTCTCACTCAACTCGAAACCATCAAGGAAAACGTGCGTAACGCGATCCAGACGTCGGGAGCGGAGCAAGCGCGTAAGGAGCAACGCTATGGCTGATCAGGTCCTCAAGTTCCAGCCCGAGCAGAAGATCGACAGCGGCAAGCCGGCCAAGAAGGCCGGCACCGACCCGCGCCGCCGCGTGGTTGCGGGCCTGCGGCGCTATCGCCGCTTCCTGCTGATGGTCGTGCTGCCGATCGTGGTCGCCATCGCCGGCTTCACCTTCTATCTCAATGGCGGCCGCTATGTCGGTACCGACGACGCCTATGTCGGCGCGCAGAAGGTGCTGGTGACACCTGACATCTCCGGCAAGATCGAGAAGGTCGTCGTCAAAGAGGGCCAGATCGTCAAGCAGGGCGATGAGCTGTTTGAGATCGATCCCGTGCCGTTCCGCCTCGCGGTCGACGAGGCCAAGGCCCAGCTCATGCAGGCGCAGTCCACCTATGACAATCTCCGCGCCAACATCAAGATCTACGGCCAGATGCTCGATCTCGCGCAGCAGGGCATGGACTTGAAGCAACGCGACGTCGAGCGCAAGCAGGCGCTGGTCAAGAACAACTTCGGCTCGCAGCTCGATCTCGACAACGCATCGAACGCGCTGGTCACCGCAGGCGCGCAGGCGCAGTTCATCAAGCAGCAGCTCTCCAATGCCAAGATGCAACTGCTCGGCGATCCCGAGCTGCCGCTCGAGCGGTTTCCACCCTACGCGCAAGCCAAGGCCAAGCTCGACGAGGCCCAGCGCAATCTCGACCACACCGTGCTTCGCGCGCCGATGGCCGGCGTCGCAACGCAAGTCGAGCAGATCCAGCTCGGCCGTTTCGTTGCGGCCGGCACGCCTGTGTTCTCCATCATCGACGTCGCCCATCCCTGGGTCGACGCCAATCCAAAGGAAAGCGATCTCACCTACGTCACCGCAGGCCAGCCCGTCACGCTCGAGGTCGATGCGTTCCCGAACCATGTCTTCAAGGGCAAGATCGGCTCGCTCTCACCCGGCACCGGCGCACAGTTCGCCATTCTGCCGCCGCAGAACGCCACCGGCAATTTCGTCAAGGTGGTGCAGCGCGTGCCGGTCCGGATCTATTTCGACGAGACCGACAATTACGTGAGGAAGCTGAAGGCCGGCATGAGCGTCTATGCCACGATCGACACCGGCCACCAGCGCTCGCTCGCCAGCTTGTTCGGATTGTCCGCGACCGCGAATCAAGACAAGGACTGATCGGATGTCCGGTCCCAATGCCAGCCTGATGGTCCCCGGCCTGCGCCGGAACATGGTGACGATCTGCGCCATGACCGCGACCATCATGCAGGCGCTGGACACCACGATCGCCAACGTCGCGCTACCCTACATGCAGGGCACGCTGTCGGCCTCGCAGGACCAGATCAACTGGGTGCTGACCTCCTACATCGTCGCCGCCGCGATCATGACGGCGCCGGTGGGCTGGATCTCCAACCGCTTCGGCCGCAAGCGCATCTTCATCATCTGCGCCGGCGGTTTCACCCTTACCTCCGTGCTGTGCGGCCTCGCGCAGGACATCAACCAGATGGTGCTGTTCCGGCTGCTGCAAGGCGTGTTCGGCGCGGCGCTGGTGCCGCTGTCGCAGTCGGTCATGCTCGACTATTACACGCTCCAGGAACGCGCCAAGGCGATGTCGATCTGGGGCATGGGCGTGATGATGGGGCCGATCATGGGCCCTTCGCTCGGCGCCTGGCTGACCGAGACCTATTCCTGGCATTGGGTGTTCTTCGTCAATTTGCCGTTCGGCGCGATCACCGTCCTTGGGCTCTCCATCTTCATGGACGAAACCAAGCAGGACACCAGCCTCAAATTCGACTGGTTCGGCTTCGGAGCGCTGGCGATCGGGATTGGCGCGCTGCAGCTCGCGCTCGACCGCGGCGAGCAGCTCGACTGGTTTGAATCCGCCGAGATCCTGACCGAGTTCGCCGTCGCGGCGGTCGCCTTCTATTATTTCTTCGCACACTCCTTCACGACCTCACGGCCGTTCATCCAGTTCGCGCTGTTCCGGGATCGCAATTTTGTCACCGGCTGCATCTTCATGACGGTGATGGGGCTCGTGCTGTACTCCACCATGGCGCTGGCCTCGCCCTACCTTCAGAACGTCATCGGCTATCCCATCATGACCGCGGGCGGGCTGCTCGCCAGTCGCGGCTTCGGGACTTTCTTCGCCATGATGATGGTCGGCCGCATCATGCGCTACATCGAGGCGCGCACGCTGATCATCTGCGGCCTGACGCTGACGGCGGCGTCGCTGTTCCGGATGACCGGCTGGACCGACCAGACCCAGGTGCCCGAAATCGTGGTCGTCAGCGTCATCCAGGGCTTTGGCTTCGGCCTGGTCTTCGTGCCGCTCTCGACCGTGGCGTTCATGACGTTGCCGAACCATTTGCGCACCGACGGCACCTCGATGCTGACGCTGTTGCGCAACGTCGCGAGCTCGGTCGGCATCTCCATCGTCATCGCCCAGCTCACCCAGGGCACGCGCAGGACCTACGCCATCCTGTCCGAGCACATCAACCCGTTCAATCACGCGCTGCAGATGCCGGATGTGAGCGGCATGATCAATCTATCCACCGACGCCGGCCGCGCCATGGCCGACCGGCTCGTTGGCCTCCAGGCACAAATCATCGCGTTCGCACGCGACTATCAGCTGGTGATGTTCTTCATCCTCTGCACCATCCCGCTGGCGCTGATGATCGGCTCGAGCAAGGCCATGCTGCGCAAGCAGTCGGCGGCGCCGGAACATGCGGTGATGGAGTAGACGCTTTCGTCGTCCCGGCGAAGGCCGGGACCCATACCGCGAGGTCTATCGGTCCCCCGCGGTGTCGGTCCGAACGGAGATCACTACGAGTCTTCGCCAAACCACTCCCTGTGGCTATGGGTCCCGGCCTTCGCCGGGACGACACTGAATTTCTAGAACCATCACCCCAAAATCTCCTCGCAGCCGAGATCCTCGACCGCCATCATCACCCGCTCCAGATTGTTCCACCAGATCACCGGTGGGATGTTGATGCTCCATTGCCAGATCGGCTTGGTGATGTGCCAGAGCACGGACCAGCGATAATCCTGATCGAGTGCGCCGCGCGTGTAGCCGCTGACACCGTTCGCGATCAGCGTCTGATGGTAGTGGTTGAGCAGAAGGCGCTCGAGAGCCTGCCGGCGTTCCGGATACCATTGCATCGCCATCATGTAGGCGAGGTCGTTGGTGGGCACATCGATGCCCCACAGATCGAAATCGAAGATGCGCACGGTGTCGACGACACCGGCACGAGGCAGCATGAAATTCCAGGTGTGAGCGTCGCCATGGGCGATGCTGACGCGGCGGCGCGAATGATAACGCTGGGACAGTCGGGCCGACTGCTCGACGAGGCGGCGGTAGAGGATACGCCGCTCCTCGCTGAGGCGATCGCCAAGCTGATCGGCGAAGCGGTCATAGTGGCCGGCGAAGGTCTCCATTTGCCTTGCGCTGTCTTCGGTGCTCTCCCAGGTGCCGACGGTCTCGCCGAGGCTGGCATGATCCCACCACGCCGCGTGCCAGCGGGCGAGCGCAGTGACAATCGCCATCATCTGTTCGCGCGATGGCGGCAGCGGCGATTGGGGTATGATCTCATGGCTGTCGGTAAGGTCCTCGAGCAGCAGATGCCAGGCGAGGCTCTCCTCGTCGAAATTCCCGTCGAAGCAGCGCGGCACCAACTGCGCCGGCATTTTGGGTGCAACCTGGGTGTAGTAGGCCACCTCGTGTCGGCCGGCGTTCGCCAGCGGCTTAGCGAAGGCCGCATGCGGCGTCTTGAGGATCAGAGATTGCGGCGCGCCGGCGGACTCCCCGACATAGCGTAGCCCGAGCCGGGTGATGTGCGACAGGACCGTGTCGCGCTCATGCAGCACCTTCACCTCGCGGACCGCGCCGCGATCCAGCACACCGGCTTTGCGCAGCGCAGCCGTCAGGGCTGCTGGCTCAGTGACCGCAGGCAGTTGTGGAGGTGTCATGCAGGGCGCCCCGATTCCCGCGCGTATTCTGCACGATCACGCAAGCAAGCGCCAGCGGCAGGCGCTTCGCCGGCTAAGCGGCAGCCGTGGAGTCCCGCACCGTCCGGACCACGACCGACCGCAGAGATTCGAGATTCGCGGCCATGCCGGCAATCGCTTGCCTGACTTCCGCGGCGCGCTCGTTCACCGCGGCAGCGTCGCGGCTGACGTTAGCGATCTTGGCCGAGACCTCCTCCGCGGCGGAGGCCGATTCGGAAATCGACCGCGCGATCTCCCGCGTCGCGGCGTCCTGCTCTTCCATCGCGGCGGCAACCGAGGTCGCCACGCCGTCGATCTCGACGATGTGGCCTCCCATCGTCTCGACGGAATCGACCGCGGCCTGCGTCGAGGCCTGGATCTCGGCGATCAGGCGCGCGATCTCCTCGGTGGATTTGGCAGTCTGGTCGGACAACGATTTCACTTCGGCTGCGACCACCGCAAAGCCGCGGCCGGCGTCGCCGGCGCGCGCCGCCTCGATCGTGGCGTTGAGCGCCAAAAGGTTGGTCTGGCCTGCGATACCGCCGATCAGGTCGGTGACCTCGGCGATCTTCTTGACCGATCCGGCCAGCGCCTGAATGGTCGATCGCGCCTGCTCACGACCGGCGACCGCCGATTTGGTGGCCGTGCTGGTCCGCGCGACCTGGGTTGCGATCTCGCGGATAGAAGCGCTCAACTCTTCGGCCGCCGCCGAGACGGTCTGCGAGCTGCCGAGAGCCTGGTTGGAGGCCGCGGCAACTGCCTGCGACTCCGCGGAGAGCGATCGGGCGATGTCGGACAGGCCAGAGGCGGCCCGCTCGACCCCTTGCGTCGCCGCACTCGCGGTGTCGACCGACCGGCCGGTCTCGCGCTCGACGGTCTCGGCCATCTGGTGCAGGGCACCGCGCTTGGCCAGCGCCGCTTCCTGCTCCTTGCGCAGCTGCTCCTCGCGAAGACGGGAATTCTCGAGCGCGGCCTGCTTGAACACCAGCAGCGCGCTCGCCATCGAGCCGACCTCGTCCCGGCGGTGCGCGAAAGGAATGTCGGTGGCGAGATCGCCGGTCGCGAGCGTTTGCATGCTACCCGTCATGCGCACGATCGGGCGCATCACGCCGAGGGCGACGCCGAGCAGGCCCGCCGCAATGAAGGCGAGGACGGCGGCGGAGACGCCGAGGAGGATATAAAGCATGGAGCTGTCGCGGTCCGCGGCGAGCTTCTCCATGTCGGCATTCTGCTTGTTGGCGCTCTCGACGATGGCGTCGATGACGGCGCGATGCGCCGTATAGGCATTCTTGAGCTGCGCATAGGCGCGCTCGGAAGCGCCGCTGTCCCTGGCCTTGAGAGCCGGCAGGAGCTGGTCGGAAAGCAGCTTCCAGAACTTCTGCACCTCGGCATCGGATTTCGACACCAGCGCAGCCTTGAGGTCGGCCGAGAGGCTCGAGCTCGTCCAGAACGCCTTGCGCTCGTCGTAATCCTTGCGGAGCTGGACCAGACGCTCGCTGTGTGCAGCGAGTTGGTCGGGCTCGCGCATCGCGAGCGTGGCTTCGAGATAGGCCTCGATCACATATTCCGGCGGCGGCAGGATGTCGGCGACGAGGTCGTTGCCGAGCTTGATGTCGGAATAGAGCGGACCGCCGACCTTGAGCTCTTTCAAGGCGTAGAGGCTGGTCGAGACCACGGCGGTAAAACCGATGGCGAGAACGATCCCAAACGCGACGATCGCGGAGGACAACGACAGGCGAATTTTCATGGACGATCCGGGCCCCGCGTCAGATTTCCCGGTGATGCTAGATCGTTGCGGTAAATACGGACTTGCCTCGCGACAACATTCGTCGCGTGGAAACACCGCTAAACTACGGGAATGAGACGTTGAGCGATCGGTTTTGAGTCAGCGAGACTGACGCATAGACGTGATGCAGGATCAGTTCAGGGCCGATGCAGGCGACAACGGGCGCCATTGCGCTGGATAAAGAACGCGTGCCGGCGACTCGATATCGCCGGCATGCGCTGCATCACACGTCGAAGAACACCGTCTCCTTGTCGCCCTGCAAGTGCAGGTCGAGGCGATAGACCGGCTTGCCGGCCTCGCGCGTCGCGATGATGGTGGCGCGGCGATCGGCGGGCACCAGCGCCAGCACGGGATCGGCGGCGTTGCCGGCCTCGTCGCTGAAATAGATGCGGGTATAGAGATGCCGCAGCATGCCGCGCCCGAACACCGCAAGGACGATGTGCGGCGCCTGCGGCTTGCCATCGGGATCCGGCACCGCGCCGGGCTTGATGGTCTCGAAGGCATAGTGGCCATCCTTGTCGGTGCCGCTGCGAGCGAAGCCGCGGAAGCTGGCGTTCGGTAGCGCGCGCTTGTCCTGCGGATCGGCGTAGCGGCCCTGGGCATCCGCCTGCCAGATCTCCAGCATGGCGTCCGGCACGGCGACGCCGTCGCCGTCGAACACGCGGCCTTCGATGCGAACGCGATCGCCGGAGACGTCAGGCGTCAGCGTCGAGTTGGTGAACGCGTCGTTCCAGGCGTACTCGCCGTTCGGCGTCAGGCCATATTTGAAGAACGGACCGACGGTCTGCGATGGTGTGATCCCGTTGTCCTTCACGTTGTCCTCCACGTTCTCCTGCACGTTACCTGGTCTCCATGGGGGTGGCGTTCTTGCCGCGCAGCACAACGTCGAAGCGATAGCACAGCGCCCATTCGGGCTTGGTGTTCTCGAGATCGAACGACGACACCATCCGCATCCGCGCCTTCTCGTCCGGCACCGAGTTGAAGATCGGATCGAACGGGAACAAGGGATCGCCCGGGAAATACATCTGCGTCACCAGCCGCGTGACGAAGGAATAGCCAAACACCGAAAGATGGATGTGGGCCGGCCGCCAAGCGTTGTGATGATTGCCCCAGGGGTAAGCGCCGGGTTTGATGGTGACGAAGCGGTAGTAACCCGAGGCATCGCTTTGCGTGCGGCCCGCCCCGGTGAAGTTCGGATCGAGCGGCGCCGGATGCTGGTCGCGGACATGGACGTAGCGACCGCAGGCATTGGCCTGCCAGATCTCGACCAGCGAGTTCGGCACGCCGCGGCCGTCCTCGTCGCGGACATGGCCGTGCACGATGATGCGCTCGCCGAGCGGCTCGCCGCTGTGCTGGGTGGTGAGGTCATTGTCGCCCTCGCGCACGGTCTCATGACCGTAGACCGGACCGGTCAGTTCCGACAGCGTGTGGCGCATCGGGATCAACGGCTTGTGCGGCGCGCGCTTGATTGAGCTCTTGTATTCGGGCGACAGCGGCAGCGGATGTGCTTTGTTGCTGTCGACGGGATAGATGAATGTCATTTGGCGAACTCCTCCCCGGCCATATTTTGGTCCAGCCGGTCAACACTTCCGCCAATCATTATAGAATATAACTAATCTAGGGAAGTGAGTTTAGCAGGCCTCTAGCGTGCCCGGCATCCCGCATGGACACCTTATTTGATGGGCGGCCTTGGCAGCACGGCCTCTCCGGCCTCGAGCCGATAGGTGTGGTCGAGCGAATACCAGGGCGTCGAAACGTCCGGCGCGGTCGGATGTGCCGTCGCATGGCGCACGAACTTGCCGATCAGCGCTTGTGTCACGCCGAACTGCACGTCGCTGTCGATATGGGGGTCATTGGGATCGTAGACCTGCGAGATCAGCACCTTGAATCCCGGCTTGAAGATCAGGGCGTGCAGATGCGCGGGGCGATAGGGGTGCCGACTTTGCGCCTTCAGCAGTCGGCCGACGGCACCGTCGGTTGGAATGGGGTAGCCGACCATCATCACCGAGCGAAAGGCGAAGCGCCCGTCGGCATCGGTCGTGAACTTGCCGCGCAGGTTCATGTCGGCCTGCTCGGGGTCCTGGTTCTCATAGAGCCCGACCGGCGAGGCGTGCCAGACATCGACCTCGGCACCGGCGACGGGGCGGCCGTCTTTGTCCATGACACGGCCGCTGACGAACAGCGGCGCGCCAGGCGTTTCGGAGCGGACGATCGATCCGCCATTCTCCACCCGCGGCGAGTTCAGCCGCCAGAAAGGTCCGAGCAGCGACTGATCTGTTTCGGTATTGCCTTGATCGCCGTTGTTGAGCAGGCAGACCAACGGCGAGACGCCGAGCGAACCCGCCATCAGCACGACTTCGTTATGGGTATCGGTGGTCAGCTTGCCGAGTTCGGCGATAACAGCAGTAGCGTCGCGGAATTCCTTCTCGGTCAGGCGTACGTCGCGGACGAAGCCGTGCAGATGCTTGACCAGCGAGATCATGATCTGCCGCATCCGCGGATCGGACGTCCGCTCCATCACGGCCAGAGCGGCGGCCGTGACGTCCTGCTCGCGCTCGATGATCATGGCGCTCTCTCCCCCTGTCGTTCCGGGGCAGCCCGACAGGGCTGAACCGGGAATCTCGAGATCCCGGATTCCGCGCTAACGAGCGCCTCCGGGATGACGGGACGCTGCGCGTCTCGTCAATTCAGCTTCTCGATCGCAACGGCCACACCCTGGCCGACGCCGACGCACATGGTGGCGAGCGCGAGCTTGCCACCGCGCTTTTCCATGCCGTGGACCGCGGTGAGCGCCAGGCGCGCGCCGCTCATGCCGAGCGGATGGCCCAGCGCGATGGCACCACCATGCGGATTGACGAAATCCGCATCATCGGCGACGCCGAGTTGGCGCATGCAGGCGATGCCCTGCGAGGCGAAGGCTTCATTGAGCTCGATCAGGTCGAAATCGCTGATCTTCTTGCCGAGACGCTCCATCAGCTTGCGGGTCGCCGGCACCGGGCCGATGCCCATGATGCGCGGCGGCACGCCGGCCGAGGCAAGCCCGAGGATGCGCGCGCGGGGCGTAAGACCATGCTTCTTCACCGCGGCTTCCGACGCCAGGATCATCGCGGCCGCGCCGTCATTGACGCCCGAGGCGTTGCCGGCGGTGACCGTGCCGGGATTGCGCACGATCGGCTTCAGTTTCGTGAGGGCTTCCAGCGTGGTCTCGGGGCGCGGATGCTCGTCCTTGTCCACAATGGTCGGACCGACCTTGCCGCCGGGAATGGTGATCGGAATGATCTCTTCGGCGAAATAACCAGCCGCGATCGCGGCGCCCGCGCGCTGCTGCGAGCGAATGGCGAAGGCATCCTGGTCGGCGCGAGAGACCTGGAATTCCTCGGCGACATTCTCGCCCGTCTCCGGCATGGCGTCGACGCCGTATTGCGCCTTCAGGAGCGGATTGATGAAACGCCAGCCGATGGTGGTGTCAAAGATCTCGGCCGAGCGTGAAAACGCTTCCTGCGCCTTGCCCATCACGAAGGGCGCGCGCGTCATGGATTCGACGCCGCCGGCAATCGCAAGCTCGATCTCGCCGGAGCGGATGGCACGGCCGGCCGCACCGACCGCGTCGAGACCGGAGGCGCAGAGCCGGTTCAGGGTCTGGCCGGGAACCGAATCCGGCAGCCCCGCGAGCAGCAGCGCCATGCGCGCGACGTTGCGATTGTCCTCGCCGGCCTGGTTGGCGCAGCCGAAGAAGACCTCGTCGACCTGCGCCCAGTCGAGGTTCGGGTGCTTGGCCATCAGCGCCTTGATCGGAGCAGCGGCGAGGTCGTCGGCGCGCACCTTGGCAAGGGAGCCGCCGAAACGGCCGATCGGGGTCCGCACGGCATCGCAGATAAAGACGTCACGCATCGCTGTTCTCCCAAAATGCCGCGGTCCGGCCAAAATTCTTCAATGTCGGTTTAGGAGGGCGCCCGCGGCAGGTCAATTGACGGTTTCGCGTGCGATTTGCACGGGCCCGCCGACTGCAGCGCATGCCGCGGTGCGGACAACGTGGAAAACCTCCCCTGCCCGGCCAAACCGATAGGAGCACCGGAGGAAATTTTGTAGGTTGCGCCGCCCATGACGATGCAACAGCCGATTTCCGTACCGCCGTCCGACGAAGCGCCCGCCCCGCAGGCCGACGCCGCTGCGCGCGTCACGCCGATGATGGAACAGTATCTGGAGATCAAGGCCGCGCATCCGGGCCTGCTGCTGTTCTATCGGATGGGCGATTTTTACGAGCTGTTCTTCGAGGACGCCGAGATCGCCTCCAAAACCTTGGGCATCGTGCTGACCAAGCGCGGCAAGCATCAGGGCGCGGATATCCCGATGTGCGGCGTGCCGGTCGAGCGCTCCGAGGATTATCTGCATCGCCTCATCAGCGCCGGCCACCGCGTGGCGGTGTGCGAGCAGACCGAGGATCCCGCCGCCGCCAAGGCGCGCGGCAACAAGAGCGTGGTGCGCCGCGGCGTGGTGCGGCTGGTGACGCCGGGCACGCTGACCGAGGACACGCTGCTCGATGCGCGCGCCAACAACTATCTGCTGGCGATCGCGCGCGCCCGTTCCTCCTCAGGCGGCGACCGCTTTGGCCTTGCCTGGATCGACATCTCGACCGCCGAATTCATGGTGCTGGAATGCAGCGGCGGCGAGCTCGCCGCGACGCTGGCACGCATCAACCCGAACGAGGCGATCGTCGCCGACGCGCTCTATAATGACAGCGAGCTCGGCCCGACCTTGCGCGAGCTGCCGGCGCTGACGCCGCTCACCCGCGACGTCTTCGACGGCGCCACCGCCGAGAAGCGCCTCTGCGACTATTTCGCGGTCGCGACCATGGACGGGCTCGCGCAGCTGACCCGCCTCGAAGCAACCGCGGCCGCCGCGGCCGTCACTTATGTCGATCGCACCCAGGTCGGCAAGCATCCACCGCTGTCGCCGCCCGCGCGCGAGGCCTCGGGCGCGACCATGGCGATCGACCCCGCCACGCGCGCCAATCTTGAACTGACGCGGACACTCGCAGGCGAACGCCGCGGCTCGCTGCTCGATGCGATCGACTGCACGGTGACATCGGCCGGCTCGCGCCTGCTGGCGCAACGTCTGGCGGCACCGTTGACCGACGCGGCGGCGATTGCGCGACGGCTCGACGCGGTCAGCGCCTTCGTTGCAGACTCGGCGGCGCGCGAGGACATTCGCAGCATCCTGCGCGGCGCGCCCGACCTGTCGCGCGCGCTGGCGCGGCTCTCGGTCGGCCGCGGCGGCCCGCGCGACCTTGCCGCTCTTCGCGACGGCATCCTCGCCGCCGACCAGGCGCTGGCACGGCTTGGCGAGCTGGATCAGCCGCCGCACGAAATCGCCGCGGTGACGGCGGCACTGCAGCGTCCCTCGCGGGAACTCGCGGTGGAATTTGCCAGTGCGCTCGACGAACAACTCCCGCTGATCAAGCGCGATGGCGGCTTCGTGCGCCAGGGCTACGAGCCCGCGCTCGACGAAACGCGCAACCTGCGCGACGCCTCGCGGCTGGTGGTCGCATCGATGCAGGCCCGCTACGCCGACAGCACGGGCGTGAAGGGCCTCAAGATCCGTCACAACAACGTGCTCGGCTATTTCGTCGAGGTCACCGCGCAACACGGCGACAAGCTGATGTCGCCGCCGCTGAACGCGACCTTCATCCATCGCCAGACGCTGGCGGGTCAGGTGCGCTTCACCACCTCCGAGCTTGGTGAGATCGAGGCCAAGATCGCCAATGCCGGCGACCGCGCGCTCGGACTCGAGCTCGAGATTTTTGAGCGGCTTGCCGTCAAGGCGCTGGCGGTCAGCGACGATTTGCGCGCTGCCGCGCATGCTTTCGCGCTGCTCGATGTCGCAACGGCAGTGGCAAAACTCGCCATCGACGAGAATTATGTAAGGCCCGAAGTCGACGACTCGCTCGGCTTTGCGATCGAGGCCGGCCGCCATCCCGTGGTCGAGCAGGCATTGAAGCGCAATGGCGAACCGTTCATTGCCAACGCCTCCGACCTCTCACCGGCGCCGGGGCAAAAGTCCGGCCAGCTTTGGTTGATTACCGGTCCGAACATGGCCGGTAAATCGACCTTCCTGCGCCAGAACGCGCTGATTGCGTTGCTGGCGCAGATCGGCTCTTTCGTGCCGGCCTCGCGCGCGCGGATCGGCGTCATCGACCGGCTGTTTTCGCGCGTCGGCGCCGCCGACGACCTCGCCCGCGGACGCTCGACCTTCATGGTGGAGATGGTCGAGACCGCTGCGATCCTCAATCAGGCCGGCGAGCGCGCGCTCGTGATCCTCGACGAGATCGGGCGCGGCACGGCGACCTTCGACGGCCTTTCGATCGCCTGGGCCGCAATCGAGCATCTGCACGAAAGCAACCGCTGCCGCACTCTGTTCGCCA
Organism: Bradyrhizobium sp. LLZ17; assembly: GCF_041200145.1. NCBI lineage: Bacteria > Pseudomonadati > Pseudomonadota > Alphaproteobacteria > Hyphomicrobiales > Nitrobacteraceae > Bradyrhizobium > Bradyrhizobium zaerense. The sequence continues at coordinate 5,171,885 of NZ_CP165734.1, read as the reverse complement.
CGCATTACCATGAACTCACCGCGCTGTCCGCCAAGCTGCCACGCATGTTCAACGCCACGGTGCGGGTGAAGGAATGGCAGGGCAATGTCGTGTTCCTGCACGAGGTGCTGCCTGGCTCGGCCGACCGCTCCTACGGCATCCAGGTCGCCAAGCTTGCAGGCCTGCCGCCGGCCGTGATCGCACGCGCGAAATCCGTGCTGGCAAAATTAGAGGCGCAGGACCGCGGCCAGACCGCGCGCGCACTCGCGGACGATCTGCCGTTGTTCGCCGTGCCTTCGCGCGCCGCCGCGGAACGCGCGCCGCCGAGCGAGGCCGAACTGCTAATTGAGGCCGTGAAGGCGCTGCATCCGGACGAGATGTCGCCACGCGCGGCGCTCGATGCGCTGTATGCGTTGAAGGCAAAACTGCCGAAACAATGACGGTGCGCAGGGTGGGCAAAGCGCAGCGTGCCCACCACGCAATACGGCGTTCACGGAGAGATGGTGGGCACGGCGCGCAAGGTGCGCGCGCCTTTGCCCACCCCAGGGTTCTGCCGTTCTTGCCTACGCCCTCGCCGCAATCGCGGCCGCTTCGGCTGCCGCGCGCTGCATGCTGGTCGACATCTCGTTCGTCACCGTGCTCTGCTCCTCGATTGCGGCGGCGGTCGAGGTCACATATTCGCTGACATTGTTGATCGCCTGCTTGATCGAACCGAGCGCGCTGACGACGTCGCCGGAGATGCCGTTGAGGCTGCCGATCTCCGCGCCGATCTTGTCGGTGGCCTGCTTGGCCTGGTTGGCGAGGCTCTTCACCTCCGAGGCGACCACCGCGAAACCGCGACCGGCTTCCCCGCGCGCGCCGATTCGATCGTGGCGTTGAGTGCCAGCAGGTTGATCTGTCCGGTGATGTTGTTGATCAGCTCGACGATGCCGCTCATCGCCTGCGCGGCTTCGGTAAGGCGCTGCGCCTGGGCGTCTGCGGTGGCGACCTGGTCCACCGCACTCATCGCGGTCTCGCGCGATTTGGTCATGGCTTCGGAAATCTCCCGCACCGAGGCATTCAATTCCTCCGAACCGGCGGCGACCGATTCCATCATGCCGCGGACGCGTTCGTTGCCCATGCGGACCAGCACTTGCTTGGTGGTGTCGGTCGCATATTTCACGACCTTGAACGGCTTGCCATTGAGGTCGAGGATCGGGTTGTAGGAGGCCTGGATGTAGATCTCCTTGCCGCCCTTGCCGATGCGCTTGTATTCGGCCGCCTGATACTGACCGCGGTTGAGCGCGGCCCAGAACTCGCGATAGGCCGTCCCCTCGCGCTCCGACGGCTCGACGAACATGCTGTGATGCTTGCCCTGGACCTCGGCCAGCGAATAGCCGAGCGCGCCGAGGAAGTTCGGGTTCGCGGTGAGGATGGTGCCGTCCATGTTGAACTCGATCACGGCCTGGGCCTTGTCGATCGCCGCGATCTGGCCGGCGAGATCGGCGTTCTTCAGCTTCTCCGCCGTAACGTCGGTGGCGAACTTGAGGACGCCGAACGGCTTGCCGTTCTCGTCGAGCAGCGGATTGTAGGAGGCGAGAATCCAGACCTCGCGGCCGCCCTTGCCGATGCGTTTGAACTCGCCGGCCTGGTATTCGCCGCGGTTGAGCTTGGCCCAGAACTCGCGATAGGCCGCGCCGTCGCGCTCGGCCTGGGGCACGAACAGGCTGTGATGCTTACCCTGGATCTCGGTCAGCGAATAGCCGAGCGCGTTACAGAAATTCTCGTTGGCGGTGACAACGGTGCCGTCGAGCTTGAACTCGATCACGGCCTGGGCCCGGCTGATGGCGGCGATCTTCGACGCGTCCGTCATGCTCCGGATCCTCTTCTCGGTGATGTCGGTTGCAATCTTTGCGACCATCACCGTCTTGCCGTCGCCGTCGAGCACCGGATTGTAGGATGCTTCGATCCAGACCTCGCGGCCGCCCTTCGCGATCCGCTTGAACTCGCGCGCCTGATACTCGCCGCGGTTCAATGCAGCCCAGAACGCCTTGTACTCGGCGCTGTCGCGCTGATCGGCCGGCATGAACATGGCATGCTTCTTTCCCTTGATCTCGTCGAGGGAGTAGCCGAGGGCATTCAAGAAATTCTGGTTGGCGCTCAGGATCGTGCCATCAGTGGCAAACTCGATCATAGCCTGCGAGCGGCCGATGGCTGCGAGCTTAGCATCCGCGTCGTTGCGGGACTTGAGACCAAACATCAGCGAATCTCCAAATTTGAAATACGCCGATTGCACATGCTCATCGGGAACCACTGGGTGTGACTGCGCGGCAACGCGTGCCGAATTCCAATCGACAACTCCCGCGGGCAAAATTCGCACTGATGAAACCCGAGACGGGTACGCAAGATAGTTCGGACCGGGAAAACTCGAATAAAGTTCTAACGGATTTTTAGGGATCGGCAGACACAAACGGGCAACTTAGCGCTGCACGAACGTCCGCTTGCACGCGGCCGCGGCGATCTCGTTATTTGAAATGAGATTTGTCATTCAACGTGTTGCCGCGATGCGCGCGCTGTTGGCGCGAGCAGGTTTCGCCGGAGATGCCGTTCGCGAGTCGGTATCGCGCATATCCGTAGTGTCACGGTGCTTGCCGCGCCTTGCGCATTGCAGGCAGCCCAAGCCCCCATAGCGTCAGATTCCAGACCACGCAGGTGCTGAGGGCCACAGACAAACCAATGGCAGAGCCGAACGACGCCGCCCCAACGTGCAGCACCGCGATTGCCATGCCGAATCCGAGCAGGCCCCAAGCGGAATTGGCGAGCACGGCGGCAGTCGGCGGACCGCCGATGCGCGGATGCAGGATCACCATGATACTGGTGAAGACGACCGGGTACAGCGCGATAATGCCGCTGATGCGGGGACCGACCCAGCCCGAGGTCGAAACGACGATGGCGACAAGCGTTGCGACCAGCGCGGCCCGCATCGGAATGTCATACCAGCGGCGGGTCACGGGCGGCATCTTCACGTGGCGATAGCGCGCGAGCAGCGGAATACAGATGCCGAACGCGACCAGATTGGCGGCGAGCCCTGCGGTGAGCGGCCAATCGAACTGGCGGATGATCGAGGCGAGCACGATCCAGACTGCGACAGCGCTTCCGCAACTCATGGCAAGGCTGCGCCGCTGGGCCAGCACGACATAGGTCAGGCACATGAAGATCGTCGCGGCATTGACCGGCAGGCTCGACAGCGCGCCTCGCGCGATGAAGGCAGCGTCATGGTCGAGCGCGAGAAAGACATAGGAGGGACCGGCCGAGACCGGGAGGGTCGCCACCAGCGCGCCGATCGCCGGGCCGGAGCGCTCCGTGATGATCGACGCCGACACCACGAAAGCCGCCGCGATGGCCATGCGCAGAAGGAGGAAAAGGATGAAGTGGAGCTCGAGGGACATTTTTTTCTTCGTCGTCCTGGACAAGCGAACGAAGTGAGCGCCGATCCAGGACCCATAACCACAGGCTTCGCTGTGTTGGAGGGTCGTAGTCGCCGGTCTCGCAACACAATCGGCGTTGGGGGGTAATTGGTCCTGGCTTTCGCCAGGACGACACCGATTGTTGGACTGCGGTCCGCGCCTCACATCCGCTGCATCGACACCGAGACCTTCGGGCCGTTCTTGATGGTCTGGTAGACCACGCAATAGCGCTCCGTGAGCTTGAGCAGCAGATCGAGCTTGTCCTGCGGCGCATCGGTATCGACCTCGAAGCGCAGCCGGATCTCGGCGAAGCCAACCGGGGTCTCCTTGTCGACGCCGAGCGTGCCGCGGAAATCGAGATCGCCTTCGGCGTAGACATTGCCGGTCTTGAGCGGCACCTCGATCGCGGTCGCGACCGATTTCAGCGTGACACCGGCACAGGCAACCAGCGCCTCCAGCAGCATGTCGCCGGAACAAAGCTCGAGGCCGGAGCCGCCGGTCGCCGGATGCAGGCCAGCCATCGCGATGGCCCGTCCGGTCTCGACCTTGCAGGCGATGCCTTCGCTGTCGATCGAGCCCTTGGCCTTCAGCGTGATCATCGCGGTCTTGGGATCGGTCTTGTAACGCTCCTTGATCGGAGCCTGCATCTGGCGCAGTTCAGCGGCGTCCATCTTGTTCTCTCCCGGAAATTATCCCTCGATGTACCGGCTCAGAGAGACGTTGTCACCACCACATGGCCTGACCGGGACCCTGGGTTGCGTCACGGTCGGGCACGTTGCGGTCGAGCGAACGGTCGAGTGACGTCAGCACGCTGCGCTTGAAATTCTCGAACAGCGGCGAATTGCGATCGCGGGGCCGCCCCAGATTGATCTCGATCTGGTCGAACAACCGGCCCGGCCGAGGCCGCATCACCAGCACGCGATCGGCCAGCACGACCGCCTCGTCGACATCATGGGTGACCAGGACCAACGTCGGCCGCGTATCGGCCCAGAGGTCGAGCAGATGATCCTGGAGGTCGCGGCGGGTGAAGGCATCGAGCGCGGAGAACGGTTCGTCGAGCAGCAGCACCTCCGGCTGCGGCACCAGTGCGCGTGCGATCGCAACACGCTGAGCCTGCCCGCCGGAGAGTTCGCGCGGCCAGGCTTGCGCCTTGTCGGCGAGCCCGACGCGGGCCAGCGCGCGCGCCACCTTCTCGCGCCGCTCAGTCGTGGTCAGGTCGGCGAGGCCAAAGCCGATATTGTCGGCGACGCTGAGCCAGGGCAAAAGCCGCGGCTCCTGGAAAATGATGCCGATCTTGGCATGCGGCGCGGCGATCCTCTCGTTGTCGAGCGTCACCGTACCCGAACTTGCGCGATCAAGGCCGGCGACGGCGCGCAGCAGCGTGGACTTGCCGCAGCCGGAGCCGCCGATGATGGCGACGATCTCACCTTGCCTGATCTGTGAGGAGAAGCGCGCCAGCGCCTGCACGCCGTTGGGATAGGTCTTGCTGACCCGGTCGAGCGCGAGCATCGCTCAGGTTCCTCTCGCGCGCCCGAAGGCATCCTGCCAGCGCAGGAAGGGCGCTGCCGCAACCTCGATCAGCCAGTCCGTGAGCTTGCCGAGGATGGCGAAGATCACGATCGCGGCCAGGATCTGCGCCGGCTTGCCGAGCTGCTGGCCATCGAGCAGGAGATAGCCGAGGCCCTCGGAGGCACCGATCAATTCGGCCGCCACCACGAACATCCAGCCCAGGCCCAGGCCGACACGCAGGGAGACGACATAGGCCGGCAGCACGGCGGGCAGCAAGATGCGGCGGATCATCGCGGGCCCGGACAGGCGAAACGTGCGGCCGACTTCGACGATTTTGCGATCGACGCTGAGGATCGCGCCCATCACGCCGAGATACACCGGGAAGAACACGCCGGCCGCAATCAGCGCGATCTTCGACGTCTCGAAAATGCCGAGCCACAGAATGAACAGCGGCACCCAGGCGAGCGAGGGGATCGCGCGCAGCGCCTGCACGGTCGGATCAAGCAGCCGTCGCGCCAGCGACCAATAGCCGGAGACGGCGCCGAGCACCGTGCCTGCCAGGACGCCGAACGCAAAGCCAAGACCGACGCGCCACAGCGTCGCGGCGATGTGGCGGATCAGCTCCCCAGAGCGGGCGAGATCGGCGATGGTGGCGAAGACGCGCGATGGCGGCGGCACCAGCCGGCCATTGGACCAGCCGAGCCGGACCACGAGTTCCCAGCCGAGCGCCAGCGTCAGCGGCAACAGCAGTCCCAGCATCGGTCGCGCATAGCGTGACAGCCGCGAGGGCGCGCCCGAGTTCTCGGCCGGTTCCGAGGGTTGCTGCAGGACTGGCGCGTCGGAGCTCATGGCCGGTAGGAAGCGCGTCTTATCAGGGAATGCAAGGGCGCGCCGGCGATCTCCGCCGCCGTCCCGGACAAGCGCAGCGAAGCGGAGCGTCGATCCGGGACCCATAGCCACAGGGAGATGTGGATACGGGGACTCGGAGTGACCGCCTTTCCGCCAAACTACTCCCTGGGAGTATGGGTCCCGGCCTTCGCCGGGACCACACCTAATTTGCCGCGCGATTGCCGAATTGATTCGTCGGCAGCGGCACCTGGTCGTCGATCAAGGCATCCAGTGTCGCCTTCACATCGACCTTGGCATCGAGGACGCCGGCCTGCTGCAAGGCGAGGCCCGCGGCGAGGATCGACTCGCGCTGCGGCGCGCCGATGCGGCTGTGGGTGAGTTCGGTGCGCTCCTTGAGCTGCTTGTCGACGACGGCATCGGGCAACTTGGTCACGGCGATGAATGTCTTCTTGAGATCATCGTAATTCGCCAGCGAATATTTTCGCGCGTCCTCGTAGGTCGCAAGCACGCGGCGGACGATATCCGGATAGTCCTTCAGGAACTGCTCGCGCACATTGAGGATGCCCCAGGTGTTGGCGTCGGCGTTGCGGTAGAACAGCTTTGCGCCCTCTTCGACCTCGGCCTGCGCCATCATCGGATCGAGACCGGCCCAGGCATCGACGTCGCCGCGGATCAGCGCGGTCTTGCCGTCGGCGTGCTGGAGCAGCACCGGCGTGATGTCCTTCTCGGTCAGGCCGGCGCCGAGCAGCGCGCGCACCAGGAAGATGTGCGGATCGGTGCCGCGCGTCACCGCGACGCGCTTGCCCTTAAGATCTGCGACGCTTGCGATCTTGGAATCCTTGCCGGTAACCAGCGCAGTCCATTCGGGACGCGAATAGACATAGATCGACTTGATCGGGTTGCCGTTGATGCGCGCGACCAGCGCCGCCGAGCCTGCGGTCGAGCCGAAATCGATCGAACCGGCGTTGAGGAATTCGAGCGCCTTGTTGGAGCCGGCAGACTGCACCCAGGTGATGGTGATGCCGTCCTTGGCGAACTCCTTCTCCAGCAGCCCCTTCTGCTTCAGGACCAGCGACACCGGGTTGTAGGTCGCCCAGTCGATGCGGATCTCCTTCAGCGGCTCCGCCGCCCGTGCCGCAGGGGCCACAGCGAGCGCCACCGCTCCCGCCAGCAGAATGCGTCGTGAAATCTTGATCATGCCCAGACCCTCCAAAACTTCATTGTTTTTCAATGAGTTATATCTAGAGATCAACGAGAAAATCCCACCCTTGAAAGCGCACCGCCTGAGAACAACTTTGCCCAAAGCCGGGCTTTTCGAGCATGGAGCGACTATTGCCAGAGAATGGCGGGTGACAGCGCCTGTCGCCTCTTATATCCGGTGTGACATGGACAGCGTCACGACTGAGCACAAGCGAGAGGTGGATGATCGCTTCGACACGTCGCGGATCACCGCCGCGGTCGATGCGCTTGCCGGAAAGCATCAAGGGCGCGAGGACGCGTTCCGCACGGCCATGGCGCAACTGCTCAAGGCCGAACTGATGGCCTCGCGCGAGGCGGCGCAGGCGATCCTGCTCAAAGATCGTCACGGCCGGCGCTGCGCCGAGCGGCTGTGTCATGTGCAGGACGAGATCATCCGCATTCTATATTCGGCGGCGACCCGTCACCTCTATCGCTCACCGATCCCGAGCGGCGCCGAACGGATGGCGGTGGTCGCGACTGGCGGCTATGGCCGCGGCCTGATGGCACCGGAATCCGACATCGATCTCCTGTTCATCCTGCCCTACAAACAGACCGCCTGGGGCGAGCAGGTCGCTGAAGCGATCCTCTATTGCCTCTGGGATATGGGGCTGAAGGTCGGTCACGCCACGCGCTCGGTCGATGAATCGATCCGCCAGGCGCGCGGCGACATGACCATCCGCACCGCGATCCTGGAGACGCGCTTTCTCACCGGCGATCAACCGCTCTATGACGAACTGGTCGCGCGTTTCGACAAGGAAGTGGTGCAGGGCACCGCGTCCGAGTTCGTCACCGCAAAGCTCGCCGAGCGCGAGGAGCGGCATCGCCGCGGCGGCCAGTCGCGCTATCTGGTCGAACCCAACGTCAAGGACGGCAAGGGCGCCTTGCGCGACCTGCACACGCTGTTCTGGATCGCGAAATACGTCTACCGCGTCCGCGACACCGACGAGCTGGCCGAGCGCGGCGTGTTCGACGCACAGGAATACCGCACCTTCCGCCGCTGTGCCGATTTCCTCTGGTCGGTGCGCTGCAATCTGCATTTCTATTCCGGCCGCGCCGAAGAACGCCTGTCATTCGACCTGCAGCGCGAGATCGCGGTCCGGCTCGGCTACACCTCGCATCCCGGCATGCAGGATGTCGAGCGCTTCATGAAGCACTACTTCCTGGTCGCCAAGGAAGTCGGCAACCTCACCGCCATTCTCTGCGCCAAGCTCGAGGACCAGCAGGCCAAGCCCGCGCCGGTCTTGAGCCGGATGATGGCGCGGCTGCGTCCCACCGCCGCGAAGCGCCGCGTGCCCGATAGCGACGACTTCATCGTCGACAACAACCGCATCAATATCGGCGCGCCCGACGTCTTCAAGCACGATCCGGTCAATCTGATCCGCATCTTCCGTCTTGCGCAGAAGAACAACCTCGCCTTCCATCCGGATGCGATGCGCAGCGTGACGCGCTCGCTCGCCCTGATCAACGCCCAGCTTCGCGAGAACCCCGAGGCCAACCGGCTGTTCATGGAGATCCTGACCTCCGACAACGCCGAGATCGTGCTGCGGCGGATGAACGAGACCGGCGTGCTCGGCCATTTCATCCGCGCCTTCGGCAAGATCGTCTCGATGATGCAGTTCAACATGTATCATCACTACACCGTCGACGAGCATTTGATCCGCTGCGTCGGCTTCCTGCAGGACATCGAGCGCGGCGGCAACGAGGAGTTCACGCTTGCGAGCGATCTGATGCGCAAGATCCGACCCGAGCACCGTTCGGTGATCTACATCGTGACGCTGCTGCACGACATCGCCAAGGGCCGGCCTGAGGATCATTCGATCGCCGGCGCCAAGGTGGCGCGCCGGCTCTGCCCGCGGCTCGGCTTCAGCGCGGCCGACACCGAGCTCGTGGCCTGGCTGATCGAGGAGCATCTGACAATGTCGACGGTCGCGCAGTCGCGCGACCTGTCCGATCGCAAGACCATCGAGAATTTCGCCGCCGTGGTGCAATCGGTCGAGCAGATGAAGCTGCTGACGATCCTGACCACCGCCGATATTCGCGGCGTCGGCCCCGGCGTGTGGAACGGCTGGAAGGCGCAGCTCCTGCGCTCTCTGTATTACGAGACCGAGCCGGTCTTGACCGGCGGCTTCTCGGAAGTCGACCGGGGAAAACGCCTGGTGGCCGCGCACGCCGAATTCCGCATGGCCTTTGCCGAATGGCCGAGCGACGAGCTCGATGCCTATATCGGCCGGCACTATCCAGCCTACTGGCTCAAGGTCGAATTGCCGCGAAAGATCCGCCACGCCCGCTTCGTGCGATCGAGCGAGCAGGCCGGCCACAAGCTCGCGATCAATGTCGGCTTCGACGAGGTGCGCGGCGTCACCGAGCTGACGATCTTCGCGGCCGACCATCCCTGGCTACTTTCGATCATCGCAGGCGCCTGCGCCTCGGCCGGCGCCAACATCGTCGATGCGCAGATCTACACCACGACCGACGGCCGCGCGCTCGACACGATCTCGATCTCCCGCGAGTACGACCGCGACGAGGACGAGGGCCGCCGCGCCACCCGCATCGGCGAGATGATCGAGGACGTACTCGAAGGCAAGCTGCGCCTCCCCGAGGTGGTGGCGCGACGTACCGTGCGCAGTAAGGCACGACCTTTCGTGATCGAGCCGGAAGTGACCATCAACAACCAATGGTCCGACCGCTATACCGTGATCGAGATGTCCGGCCTCGACCGTCCCGGCCTGCTCTATGAGCTGACCACCGCAATCTCGAAGCTCAACCTCAACATTGCGTCTGCGCATGTCGCGACCTTCGGCGAACGCGCCCGCGACGTGTTTTACGTCACCGACCTCCTCGGCGCGCAGATCAACGCACCGACGCGACAGGCCGCGATCAAGAGCGCGCTGACCCATGTGATGGCGGGTGAGAAGGTGGTTGCGCCGGCGGCGTGACGACCGCGTTGGGCACGACGCCTTCAAACCTCCACCCCCTCGTGCCGCAGCAGCCAGCGCTTGCGCTCCAGACCGCCGCCATATTTCACCAGCGAACCATTTGCACCGATCAGGCGATGGCAAGGCAGCACGACGCTGATCGGATTGGAGCCGTTGGCATGGCCGACGGCGCGAACCGCCTTAGGCATGTCGAGCCTCGCGGCGAGCGCGCCATAGCTCAGTGTGGTGCCGGCGGGGATTTGCGCAAGCGCGGTCCAGACCTTTTGCTGGAAGGGTGTCCCGGCGACACGCCATGGGATCGACGAGAGCTGCGCAAGGTCGCCCGCGAAGTAATCCGATAGCGCCGCCTTCATCGGGGCGGGCGCGGCTCGCTGGCGCAGATCCACCGGGCCGCACTGCAGCCGCAGCAACTCGCGCATCCGGTGCTCGTAGTCCTCCCAGTCAAGCGCGCGCAGCGCGCCGTCGGCATCGGTGACGAGCAACGCGGTCCCGATCGGCGTGCCCAACCGATCAAGGCCAAAGCTCTCTGACGGACGCGCTGATCGATCGGCCATTGCCACACCATTGCGTTGAAACTCACGTCGCACTTGCCATGGCGGCCGTGCTACCGTCCACCCGAAAGCTGATGCTTTTGGGGAGCTCAACTTGAGTCTGATCGCCAATGTTCTGGTGGCGCTGGTCGCCGCACTGCACACCTATTTCCTGGTCCTGGAGATGTTTCTCTGGGACAAGCCGCTGGGATTGAAGACATTCCGCAACACGCCGGAGAAGGCCGAGATCACGAAAGTGCTGGCCGGCAATCAGGGGCTCTATAATGGCTTCCTCGCCGCCGGCCTGGTCTGGGGCTTGTTGCATGGCAATCCGGCCTTCGCGTTCCAGATCAAGGCGTTCTTCCTGATCTGCGTGATCGTAGCCGGCGCTTCTGGCGCGGCGACCGTCAGCACACGCATCCTGATCGTGCAGGCAGCGCCGGCCGCGATTGCGCTGCTTGCACTTCTCCTGACCTGAGGCACTACCGCGCCGCGCAGCGATCCTAGCGCTGCGCCCACCCTTCCTCCACAGGGCCCGGAAATTCCGTCAGGAGGAAACGGCACCGCGCCGTTCCCACCCTTCACGGTTAACCGCTACGAAAAGCCAGCATGCGTCGACCTTGCGTTGCACAAACGGTTCCTCCACTATCCGCAGCGAGCGATGGCGCAACAGGACCATCGACGAGACCAAAGGGAGATAAATGCAGATGAGGAACGGGCTTTTGCATCTGGTCACGGGGACCGCGCTCGCGTTGGCGCTGTCGGTTTCGTCAGCCAGTGCCCAGAAGAAATACGACCCCGGCGCCAGCGACACCGAGATCAAGATCGGCCAGACCAATCCGTTCAGCGGGCCCGCCTCTGCCTACGCCACCATCGGCAAGACGCAGGCCGCCTACATGAAGATGATCAACGATCAGGGCGGCGTGAATGGCCGCAAGATCAACCTGGTGCAGTATGACGACGCCTACAGCCCGCCTAAAGCGGTCGAGCAGGTCCGCAAGCTGGTCGAGAGCGATGAGGTGCTGCTGACCTTCCAGCTTCTCGGCACGCCGTCGAACGCGGCTGTGCAGAAATATCTGAACGCCAAGAAGGTGCCGCAGCTGTTCGCCGCCACGGGCGCCTCCAAATTCACCGATCCCAAGAACTTCCCGTGGACGATGGGGTTCAATCCCAACTACTTCGTCGAAGGCCGTATCTATGGCCAGTACATCATCAAGAACTACCCGGCCGCCAAGATCGGAATCCTTTATCAGAACGACGACCTCGGCAAAGATTATCTGAACGGCATCAAGGCCGGCCTCGGCGACAAGGCCTCCAGCATGATCGTGGCGGAGGCTTCCTACGAGGTGTCAGATCCAACCGTCGATTCTCAGATTCTCCAGGATCAAGGATGCCGGCGCGGACCTGTTCTTCAGCGCGACGACGCCGAAGCAGGCGGCGCAGGCGATCAAGAAGATCGCCGAGCTCGGCTGGCATCCGGTGCAGATCCTCGACATCAACGCTACGTCAGTCGGCGCCGTGATGAAGCCGGCAGGCCTCGAAGCTTCCAAGGGCGTGATCAGCGTCAACTACGGCAAGGATCCGCTCGACCCGACCTGGAAGGACGATCCGGGCATGAAGAAGTATTTCGAATTCATGGCGAAGTACTATCCTGAGGGCGACAAGGACTCGAGCTTCAACAGCTACGGCTATTCGACTTCGCAGTTGATGATCTACGTGCTCCAGAAGTGCGGCGACAATCTCACTCGCGAGAACGTTATGAACGTAGCGACCCACCTGAAGAATGTTGAGCTCGATTTGTCGCTGCCCGGCATCGTCGCCAACACCACGCCGGACGACTATCGCGTCAACAAGCAGCTTCAGATGATGAAGTTCAACGGCGAACGCTGGGAGCTGTTCGGCCCGATCCTGGAGGATGCGGGTCCGGCGGGTTAGTTATCGAACACAACTGCCTCAACGACGTCATGCCCGGGCTTGTCCCGGGCATCTACGTTCTTGGAGAGACAAAGCAAGGCGTGGATGGCCGGGTCAGGCCCGGCCATGACGGTGGCGAGAGAATCGCCACACACCATTCAACTTGGCACCTCGCCGAAGTTCTTGCCCACCGGTAGCACCGCGTGCCGGATCAGCCGCGAATCCTCCACCGCGGCCTGGCGATGCTTGACCGCTGCGCGATAGACGGGGTCGCGGATCATCTCGACGAAGGCGGCAACGCTCGGGTATTCGGCGATGAAGCAATGGTCCCAGCGCTCGGTTTCGGGACCGATCAGCATCAGTTCGAACTTGCCCTGCCAGATAATGCGGCCGCCAAGCCGCTCGAACACCGGGCCGCTCTCGCGGCCATAGGCCGCATAGGCTTCCGCGCCGCTGGCCTTGCGGCCGTCCGGATAGGCGGCCTCTTTGCGCAGCCGCACCAGATTGAGCATGTGGATCGGACCCGGGCGGTCGTTGTCCCGGAATTGCGCGAAAATCTCCTTGGTCGGATCGATGTGGCCCATGCGAGTTCCCTCTGCTTTTCTGCCGGAAATCCTAGCTCCGTCACCAGGCCAGCGAAACTGCGGCGGATGAATGCCGCACCTCCTAATCGCGCGTTAAGCTCTGGGTAACCGGGCCTTAAACAGCCCCCGCTAGCGTGCGGCGGGGCGGGCTGACCGGGCGTTTTCGTATGGGGTTGGGAAAGAAAAAGGGTAGCGGACGGAAGGAGCCGCTATTCGGCTTGCCCGCAGCGCTCGCCGATCTGCGCCTGACGGTGGCGGACCGTATCCCCAATGCCGACGACAAGCCGAAAAAGTCGGCGAAATCATCCGCCAAGCGCAACAACGAGAATTCCAGCGACGAGCCGCCGCGCGAGCGCAAGGCGCCGGCCAGCCGCAGCGGCGCCAGGCGCCGATCGAAGTCGCGCATCGGCGCCCGCCTTGGCCGCCTCGTCTACTGGGGCGCGGTGCTGAGTCTGTGGGGCGTGATCGCCGTGGTCGGCGTCGTGGTCTGGGTCGGCGCCCATCTGCCGCCGATCCAGTCGCTGGAAATCCCCCAGCGCCCGCCGACGATTCAGATCGTCGGCATGGACGGCAGCATGCTGGCGCAGCGCGGCGAGATGGCCGGCGCGAACGTGTCGCTGAAGGATCTGCCGCCGTACTTGCCGAAGGCGTTCATTGCGATCGAGGACCGCCGCTTCTATTCGCATTTCGGCATCGACCCGATCGGTATCTTGCGCGCGGCGGTGACGAACGTGCTGCATCACGGCGTTTCGCAGGGCGGCTCGACGCTGACGCAGCAGCTCGCGAAAAACCTGTTCCTGACGCAGGAGCGCACCATGGCGCGCAAGCTGCAGGAGGCAGAGCTCGCGATCTGGCTGGAGCGCAAGCATTCCAAGAACGAGATCCTGGAGCTCTATCTCAACCGCGTCTATTTCGGCTCCGGCGCCTATGGCGTCGAGGCCGCGGCACAACGCTATTTCGGCAAGTCGGCGAAGAACGTGACGATCGCCGAAGCCGCCATGCTGGCCGGCCTGGTCAAATCGCCCTCGCGGCTGGCGCCGAATCGCAATCCGGAAGGCGCGGAAGCGCGCGCGCAAATCGTGCTGGCGGCGATGGCGGACGCAAAGTTCATCACCGACGCGCAGGCGCAGGCCTCGATCGGCCATCCCTCCTACAATGTGAAACCGGTCGGCGCCGGCACCATCAACTACGTCGCCGACTGGATCGGCGAGGTGCTGGACGATCTGGTCGGCCAGATCGACCAGAGCATCACGGTCGAGACCACGATCGATCCAAAACTCCAAAGCGTGGCGGAAGCCGCCATCATCGACGAGCTTGCGGCAAAGAGCGTCAAGTTCAATGTCAGCCAGGGCGCGCTGGTGGCGATGACGCCCGACGGCGCCGTGCGCGCCATGGTGGGAGGGCGGAACTATGCCGAGAGCCAGTACAACCGCGCCGTGACCGCCAAGCGCCAGCCGGGCTCCTCGTTCAAGCCGTTCGTCTACCTGACCGCGCTCGAGCAGGGCCTGACGCCCGACACCGTCCGCCAGGATGCACCGATCGAGGTCAAGGGCTGGAAGCCCGAGAACTACACGCACGAATATTTTGGCGCGGTGACGCTGACCCAGGCGCTGGCGATGTCGCTCAATACGGTTGCCATTCGCCTTGGGCTCGAGGTCGGACCGAAGAACGTGGTGCGCACCGCGCACCGGCTCGGCATCTCCTCGAAGCTCGAGCCCAATGCCTCGATCGCGCTCGGCACCTCGGAGGTCTCCGTCGTCGAGCTGGTCGGCGCCTATGCACCGTTCGCCAATGGCGGCTTCGCGGTGGTGCCGCATGTGGTGACGCGGATCAAGACGCTCGACGGCAAGCTGCTGTACATGCGCCCGGCGGACGAACGTAACCAGGTCATCGAGCCCCGCTACGTGGCAATGATGAACACGATGATGCGGGAGACGTTGATCTCTGGCACCGCCAAGAAGGCCGAGATCCCGGGCTGGCCGGCGGCCGGCAAGACCGGAACCAGCCAGGATTACCGCGACGCCTGGTTCATCGGCTACACCGCCAACCTCGTCACCGGCGTCTGGCTCGGCAACGACGACAACTCGCCGACCAAGAAGGCAACCGGCGGCGGCCTGCCGGTGGAAGTCTGGTCGCGCTTCATGAAGACCGCGCACGAGGGCGTGCCGGTGGCAGCATTACCGAACTCGCAAGCCGGCTGGGGCCTCTCGAACCTCGCGCAGGCCGCCTCGCAGGTATCGCCGCCAACAGCGGCAGCGCCCGCACCGGCCAGCAACGGCGGCTATCGCCCTCCCCCCACGCGTGCCAATGCGCGGCCGGAAGCGGCGGCGGGGCTCGATGGCTGGCTGATGGACCGGCTGTTTGGCGGGAACAGGTAGCTTCGGCCTGAGGTCTTCGTGACCCCCAAACAAAAAACTTGAAAACAACCCCATGCACAGTAGGCGGTGACTGCTGGAGCGATGCGCGGCGGATTGCCTGAAACCTCTGATGTGACGGGGCAAATCGAGCGCGCCGCGCGATCGTCGCGGCGAGTGAGGTGACTCGCGCGAAACGGGAAAAACGTTGCCTCACCTTGCTGTCGTCCCGGCGAAGGCCGGGACCCATACCGCGTGATTTATCGGTCGCGGAAGCTGGGCGTACCGAACGCCTGGTCTTCGTCAAACGACGCCCTATGGCTATTGGGTCCCGGCCTTCGCCGGGACGACAAGAGAGTGAGACGCCCAGCCTAATCCTCGACCCCGTACCGGTGCAGGTCGTTGCCGTATGTATCGAGCCACTTCTTGGCGCGCTCCATCGACGGGCAGACTTTTCCGCACACCCGCCAGAACCGTGCCGAGTGGTTCATCTCGACGAGATGGGCGACTTCGTGCGCGGCGAGATAGTCGAGCACGTAGGGCGGTGCGAGGATCAGGCGCCAGGAGAACGACAGCGAGCCCGCCGAGGTGCACGAGCCCCAGCGGCTGGACTGATCACGGATCGACAGCCGCTTGACCTTGACGCCGAGCTCGCCGGCATAGGCCTCGGCCGAGCGCTGAAGATCGTGACGCGCTTCGCGCTTGAGGAAGTCATGGACGCGGCGGTCGGCATGTTCGACGCCGCCGGCGACGCAGATGATGCGTTCGCCGCTATCGCGCACCTCGGTCCACACCGTGCCGCGCTGGCCCGCGCGATGCACGATGCGATGAGGAAGGCCGCGAAGCGGTATCACTGTGCCAGGCTGGAACGGCGCGGCCTTCGGCAAACGGCCGAGACGTGCGGCGATCCACGCGCCATGACGCTGCGCGAAGTCCTTTGCCTCGGCGAGCGTGCCGCGCGGCGGCATGGTGAGGATGGCTTCGCGATCGCTCGGATGAATTCTGAGCGTGTAACGGCGCGCCCGACGATGGCGGCGCAATCTGATCGCGAAATATTGCGATCCGTGGGTGATCAGGAGGGTCTTCGGTTCGTGGGGCCGACGGTAGAGGAGCGCGCGAGTGGCCATGTCTGTCAGTCCGGGGGGCAGGAGTTCGCCCGGATTCTGCCATAACCACCGCCAGGGAAAGCGCTTGGCGCAAAAACAAATCATTTGCCCAATATACAGGGGTCTGGTGCCCGGGAGGCCCTACAGACTGGGGCTGGAACCCGGATTTTTCGCCCTCGCCGAACGCATGCGACACCCCCAAGAGCTGAGGGATGACTCACTCCTATAAAGCTACCCAAATACCGCGAATCTGGCGGGAACCGGAGCCCTCTCAGGGGCTCCGGGACGTCGCAATTTGCAGCGGGAAAGCCGAAATACGTGGTTATTCGGCCGCGAGAGCCTGCGTTGCGTTCGGATTCGCTGCCGAGACCATGAAATCATGAATGCGCGGCACGATTTCCGACTTGAAGCGCGATCCGTTGAACACGCCGTAATGTCCGACGCCCTTCTGGACGTAATGAACGCGGCGATGATCCGGAATCGAACTGCACAAGGCGTGCGTCGCTTCGGTCTGGCCGAGGCCGGAGATGTCGTCGTTCTCGCCTTCGACCGTCATCAATGCGACGCGCGTGACCTTGGAGGGATCGACGCGTGTTCCGCGATGGGTCATCTCGCCCTTCGGCAGCGAATGCTTCACGAACACGGTGTCGACGGTCTGCAGATAATACTCGGCCGAGAGATCCATCACCGCGAGATATTCGTCGTAGAAGTCGCGATGCTTGTCGACGAGGTCGCCGTCGCCCTTCACCAGATTGGCGAACAGCTGTTTGTGGGCATCCATGTGCCGGTCGAGATTCATGCTGATGAAGCCGTTGAGCTGCAAGAAGCCCGGGTAGACGTCGCGCATCATGCCCGGATGCGGGAATGGCACCTTGGTGATGACGTGATTGCGGAACCAGTCGATGCCGCGCTCCTGGGCGAGGTTGTTCACCCCGGTCGGATTGCGGCGGGTGTCGATCGGGCCGCCCATCAGCGTCATCGAGGTCGGCACGAACGGATCGCGCCGCGCTTCCATGATCGACACCGCGGCGACGACGGGCACCGAGGGCTGGCACACCGCCATCACATGGGTGTTGCCGCCGAGGACATGCAGCATCTCGATGACGTAATCGATGTAGTCGTCGAGATCGAAGCGGCCTTCGCTGAGCGGCACCATGCGGGCGTCGGCCCAATCGGTGATGTAGACCTCGTGCGCCGGCAGGAACGCTTCAACGGTGCCGCGCAGCAGCGTCGCGTAATGGCCGGACATCGGAGCGACGATCAGCACGCGCGGCTGCGGGCTGCGCAGCGGACGCGCGAACTTGCGCTCGAAGTAGAGCAGCCGGCAGAACGGCTTTTCCCAGACCGGACGGACCTCGACCGGAACGCGGATGCCGTTGACCTCGGTGTCATCGAGACCCCATTCCGGCTTGCCATAGCGGCGCGTGGTGCGCTCGAACAATTCGCAGGCCGCGGCGACCGACTTGCCGATTTCAGTGCGCGCCCAGGGATTCAGCGGATTCTGAAACAACAGCTTGGTCGCGTCGGTGACGGCGCGCGCCGGATTGAGAGAGGCCTGCGCCATCTCGTACATCCAGTACATCGGCGTGGTCAGGACCGGACTGCCTTCGCTCGCCAAAGGCGGTGCGCCGCCAAACTCACCAATAGGCATGATCAAATTCCTCTTCGCATCGCAGCATACTGCCGAATGCGTAATATTGCGTCAATGCATGGTTCCGTACATCTACGTGTCGCAGACGGTTAAACCAGCCTGAATCCACGGGAAAGTGAAGCTATTCGCCGCCGGACAGCAGCGAGCCGTTTTTCTTGGCGCTGCGCAAAAGGGCAAGGAATGCCCCAACCGAAGCAACCAGCAGCACCGCGTTGATGGCCAGCGCATCCAGCATCAGATCGGTCCTGAAGGTTTGCTCGATCAGCAGCGCTCTCATGCCCTCGAACACGTAAGTCGGCGGCAACGACCAGGCAACATATTGCAGCCAGTCCGGCAGGACGCTGGCGGGATAGTAGACGCAGGCAAGCGGCAGGATCGCGAACATCAAGGTCCAGACGATGCTCTCGGCTCCCAGGCCGTTTCGCAGCACCAGCCCCGAGACGAAGATGCCGACCGACCAGCTGGTGAAGATCAGGTTGCAGAAGAAGGCGATCATCGGCAGGCCGAGGCTGTAGACATTGAAGTGAAACAGGAACAGCGCCAGCAGCGTCATCGGGATGATTCCGATCGCAAGCCGGATCAGGCTCATAATCATGAGCGACAGCAGAAACTCGATCGGCCTCAACGGGCTCATCATGAGATTGCCGATGTTGCGCGCCCACATCTCCTCGAGGAACGAGATGGAGAAGCCGAGCTGCCCGCGGAACAGGATGTCCCACAGGATGACCGCGCCGATCAGCGTGCCGCCGGCGCGCGCGAAGAAATTGGCGTTCTGCGCGATGTAGAGCTGGAGGAATCCCCAGGTGATGACCTGGAGCGCCGGCCAGTACAGCAGCTCGAGCAGCCGCGGCCAGGACGACATCAAGAGATACCAGTACCGCAGGATCATCGCGCCGATGCGTTGCGTGGAGATGCCGGGGAGGAGGGACAGTTCACTCATGGCCGCGCCGCGTAGCCCGGATGGAGCGTGTAGCCCGGATGGAGCGCAGCGCATCCGGGAATCGTGCCCCAAGCGACGAAGGCCCCGGATTACGCTGCGCTCCATCCGGGCTACGGCCAAAACATAGGGGACCGCTCATCTTGCCGCCTCCTGCGCGCCATTCACCCGGCCCCGCGCGACGTCCAGGAACACCTCCTCCAGTGTGGTGCGGTTGTAGCGGGCCATGATGGCCTCGGGCGTGTCGTCGTCCTCGACCCGGCCGCGCTTCATGATGATGACGCGGTCGCAGAGCCGCTCGACCTCGAGCATGTTGTGCGAGGCCAGCAGGATGGTGGCATTGTGCGCCTTGCGATAGGTCTCCAGATGCGCCCGCACCCAGTCGGCCGTATCAGGATCGAGCGAGGCAGTCGGCTCGTCCAGCAGCAACAGCTCGGGCTGGTTGATCAGCGCCTTGGCGAGCGCGACGCGGGTCTTCTGCCCCGCGGACAGCTTGCCGTTGGCGCGGTCGATGAACTCGGTGAGGTCGAGATCGTCGGCCAGTTTCGCGATGCGGTCGGCGAGGTGCTTCACCGCATACAGCTTGCCGAAGATGGTGAGGTTCTGCCGCACGGTGAGCCGCATCGGCATGTCGACATAGGGGCTCTCGAAGTTCATCCGCCCCAGCACGGCGGCGCTCTCCTCCGGCATCCGATGCCCGAGCACCCGCACGCGGCCGGAGGTCGGCAGCACCAGGCCCATGATCATCGCGATGGTGGTGGTCTTGCCGGCGCCGTTGCCGCCGAGGAGGCCGGTGATGCTGCCGCGGGGAAGCGAGAAAGAGATGCCGTCAACCGCGCGGGTCTGCTTGTAGACCTTGACGAGGCGGTCGACCTCTATTGCCGCAGACGAAATGCCATCCGCGACAGTCGGCCAACTTGAAGCGTTGTCGTTCCCGGTCATGCTAGGCGTTCTTCCGCCATTGCGCGACCGAGTGCAAGGCTTGAATGTAACAGGTTTGTAACCAGAGCGAATGCGTGCGCCAGCGTGTTTGTGAGCGGGCGCACGCACCGCTAGATTGGCTGAGATGACCGAGACTGCCGCTTCCGACTTCCGTCACACGCAGCGCCACATCCGCCTGGATACCATCCTGCGGCTGCGCTGGCTCGCGGTGCTGGGCCAGCTCGCCGCGATCTTCATCGTGGCGCAGGGGCTCGAGTTCAACGTCGAGATCGTCCCCTGCGTTAGCATCATCGGCCTGTCGGCGGCGCTCAATCTGGCGCTGCAGACCGTCGCCAACCCGATGGGGCGGCTAGAGCCGATCCAGGCGGCCGGACTGCTGGCGCTGAACATCGTGGAACTGGCCGGGCTGCTGTTCTTCACCGGCGGATTGCAGAACCCGTTCTCGTTCCTGTTCCTCGCACCCGTGCTGATCTCGGCGACCGTGCTGCCCGCTCGCCTCACCTTCGGCCTTGGTCTGCTGGCTGTCGCCTGTGCCTCCATCCTGTTCGTTTTCCATCTGCCGCTGCCGTGGGATTCCGATGATCCGCTGGTGCTGCCGCCGATCTATCTCGTCGGAGTCTGGCTCTCGATCGTGCTTGCGATCGGCGTCACCAGCCTCTACTCGTTCCAGGTGACCGAGGAGGCGCGCAAGCTTGCGGACGCGCTGGCCGCGACCGAGCTGGTGCTGACGCGCGAGCAGCATCTGACCCAGCTCGACGGGCTCGCCGCGGCCGCCGCGCACGAGCTCGGCACGCCGCTTGCGACCATCTTCTTGATCTCGCGCGAGCTGGAAAAGACGGTGAAGGAGCCCGTCTTTGCCGCCGATCTGAAGACCCTGCGCGAGCAGACGCAGCGCTGCCGCGACATCTTGAGCAAGATCACCCAGCTCTCCTCCAGCGGCGCGCCGTTCGACCGCATGAAATTGTCGGAACTCATCGAAGAAGTGGTGGCGCCACACCGCGATTTCGGCGTCGACATCAAGGTGCGGATCGCGATTGCCGCCGTGGCCGAGCCGGTCGGCTCGCGCAATCCGGCCATCCTCTACGGCGTCGGCAACATCGTCGAGAACGCGGTCGATTTCGCCCGCACCACTGTGGAAGTGAACGCGTGGTGGAACAACGAGACGATCGAGATCGTGATCTCCGACGACGGCCCCGGCATTCCGCCCGATCTCATCAAACGGATCGGCGAGCCCTATCTGTCGCGGCGGCGCACCCAGGAGGCCGGCGGTGGCCTGGGACTCGGCGTGTTCATCGCGCGCACGCTGCTCGAACGCACCGGGGCCAAGGTCTCGTTTACCAACCGAACCTTCCCGGACCACGGTGCAGTGGTCCAGATCGCGTGGCCGCGCCAGCGTTTTGAGGCTATCGAGACTTTCGACGAAACAATAGGATAGACCGCGACCTTGCGTCGCACCGAAGCGGCGATCGGCGATTGGCGGCCTTGTCTTGAGGGCCTTGGCACCGCCGCTTTGCGAGGCCATATGTAAACGCGCTGGAGAGAGGACAAAATCTTGACCGCCATCGCCGAATTCAACGAACAGACCGACCGCTCGCTTCTCATCGTGGAGGACGACAAGCCGTTTCTGGAGCGCTTGTCGCGCGCCATGGAAACGCGCGGCTTCGCGGTGACATCATGTGACAGCGTCTCGGATGGTCTGGCTCAGATCGGCAAGTCCGCACCCGCCTTCGCAGTGGTCGATTTGCGGCTCGGCGACGGCAATGGCCTCGATGTCGTCTCGGCGCTGAAGAAGAAGCGCCCCGAAGCCCGCGCCATCGTGCTGACCGGCTATGGCAACATCGCCACCGCGGTGACCGCGGTGAAGATGGGGGCGATCGATTATCTCTCGAAGCCGGCGGACGCCGACGACGTCGTCGCCGCGCTGCTCTCGACCGGCGGAGACAAGTCCGAGCTGCCGGCGAATCCGATGTCGGCCGACCGCGTGCGCTGGGAGCACATCCAGCGCATCTACGAGATGTGCAACCGCAACGTCTCGGAAACAGCGCGCAGGCTGAACATGCACCGGCGCACGTTGCAGCGGATTCTCGCGAAGCGAGCACCGCGCTGATGCTCACGGCTACCGTGCCCCGGACGCTGCGCAGCACGAAGTGATGCGCTGCTGAGCCGGGGCCCATGCCTCAGCTCGAATCGCCGCGTGCTGGGTCCCGGCTCTGCGCAGCAACGCTGAAGCGTTGCAGCGCGTCCGGGACGCGAGACCGGGCTATTCCCAAAATTCCGCATGTCCTTGCGGATCGACCAGCCGGTTGATGCGCAACGCCGCTGCCATCGCGAAGCGCACGGTCATCTGCTTGCGCGTCGCCGCAGCGAGCCTGTGCTCGGGTGCCTCGCAGTGCAGATGCGCGCCGTAGGCGTCCGCGACGATCAAGCCGGTGTCTTGCGGAAAGATCTCGCACGGCAAATCCTGCGTAAACGCAAAGAACAGCCGGTCGCAATGCGCGCGGTATTCGTGCCATTTCTGATCCGCGCGGAGATCCTCGACCGACGACTTGATCTCGACGATCCAGATCTCGCCGCGTTCGTTCAGCGCCACCAGATCGGCGCGCCGTCCCGACGGCAGCGGCAATTCGCTGATGCAGGAGAACCCGAGCGAACGCAGCAGCCGCGCCGTGCCACGCGCGATCGCCAGCGCCGTCTCGGACTGGCGGCGGTCCGGCGGCGGCACGAGCGTGATGTTGCGGGCGGGGTTGTCCATGCGGGGAGATTAGCCGATTCCTTCGTTGTCGTCCTGGCGAAAGCCATGACCCATTACCCCAAGAGGTCGTTGTCGCACGAGCTGATAACCACCAGTCCTCGTCAAACTGTGCCCTGTGGTAATGGGTCCTGGATCTGCGCTTCGCTTGTCCAGGACGACGGCGGACGGAACCTCCCCTTCCCAACGCACTTATCACGCAGCCGCCGCCCCGGGCGGACCCATCGAGGCCGCTCGCGCATGATCGACGATCTCTGGTACAAGAACGCCATCATCTATTGCCTCTCCGTCGGCACCTATATGGATGCCAACGGCGACGGCATCGGCGATTTCAAGGGCCTGTTGCGGCGTCTGGATTATCTGCACGGGCTCGGCATCACCACGATCTGGCTGATGCCGTTCCAGACCTCGCCGGGACGCGACGATGGCTACGACGTCGCCGATTATTACAGCGTCGATGCCCGCTACGGCACGCTCGGCGATTTCGTCGAATTCACCCATGGCTGCGAGCAGCGCGGCATTCGCGTCATCATCGATCTCGTCGTCAACCACACGTCGGACCAGCATCCCTGGTTCAAGGCGGCGCGGAGCGACAGGAATTCGCCCTATCGCGATTGGTATGTCTGGTCCGACAAGAAGCCGGCCAACGCCAACCAGGGCATGGTGTTTCCCGGCGTTCAGAAATCGACATGGACGCGCGACAAGGAAGCCGGCGCCTGGTACTTCCACCGCTTCTACGATTTTCAGCCGGATCTCAACACGTCGAACCCGCGCGTCCAGGCCGAGATCCTCAAGATCATGGGATTCTGGATCCAGCTCGGCGTCTCCGGCTTTCGGATGGACGCCGTACCTTTCGTCATCGCGACCAAGGGCGCCAAGGTCAAGAAGCCGGCCGAGCAGTACGACATGCTGCGTACGTTTCGTGAATTCCTGCAATGGCGGCAGGGCGACGCCATTATCCTCGCCGAGGCCAACGTGCTGCCCAAGACGGACATGGAATATTTCGGACGCGATGCCGACCGCATGCACATGATGTTCAATTTCCAGGTCAACCAGCATCTGTTCTATGCGCTGGCCTCGTCCGATTCCCGTCCGCTGGCGCAAGCATTGAAGGCGACCAAGCCGCGGCCGGCCTCGGCGCAATGGGGGCTGTTCCTGCGCAATCACGACGAGCTCGATCTCGGCCGGCTGACCGAGGCGCAGCGCGATCGCGTGTTCAAATGCTTCGGCCCCGACAAGGACATGCAGCTCTATAACCGCGGCATTCGCCGCCGTCTGGCGCCGATGCTGGGTGGCGACCGCCGGCGGCTCGAGCTCGCCTATAGCTTGATGTGCACGCTGCCGGGGACGCCGGTGATCCGCTATGGCGACGAGATCGCGATGGGCGATGATCTTTCGCTGCCGGAGCGCAACTGCGCGCGGACGCCGATGCAATGGTCGACGGAGCCGAACGGCGGATTCACCATCAGCGACACGCCGGCCTTGCCCGTCATCAGCGAGGGGCCCTACGGCTTCGAGCACGTCAACGTCGCCAAGCAGCGCCGCGATCCGAACTCAATGCTGAACTGGACCGAGCGCATCATCCGCATGCGCAAGGAAGTGCCCGAGATCGGCTGGGGCGATTTCACGATCATCCGGACGCGCGACCCCGCGGTCTTGATCATCCGCTACGACTGGCGCAACAATTCGGTGCTGTTCGTGCACAATCTCGACGAGAAGCCGCGCGAGACCGCGTTTTCGGTGCAGCTGCCCGGCGATGTCGGCGAGCATCTCATCAACTTGCTCGCGGAAAACCACAGCCATGCCGACAAGCGCGGCCAGCATCGCGTGGTGCTGGAGCCCTATGGCTATCGCTGGTACCGCGTCGGCGGGCTGGATTATCTGCTGAAGCGGAGTGAGATCGAGACACGGTAACTTTGCTCCGCCGTTTCCACAACCGTCATTGCGAGCGCAGCGAAGCAATCCGGAGTCTTTCCGGGGAGGCAGTCTGGATTGCTTCGCTGCGCTCACAATGACGGGGAAGAGGTGTCGGCCATCCTCCTCTGCCGTCGTCCCGGCGAAGGCCGGGACGACGCTATGGATCTGGCGGCGCAACCACCACGCCCTCATTGCCGCGCAGATCCAGCACGCCCTCGACCTTCTCGCCCTCGCGGTCCAGAAACGTCGACAGCAAGATCTCGCTGCCGAAGCGGATCGAGCTGGTGGTGACGGCGATCGGGTCCGGGCCGAGATTGAGCACCACGATCATCGCTTTGCCTTCGGCTTCTCGGCGATAGATCAGCAAATCGCCTTGCGCCGCGATTGGATGATAGTCGCCCGCCACCAGCGGCGGACAGGCCTTCCGGAATGCGACCAGGCGCTTGTACAGAGTGAGGATCGAGCGCGCGTCGGCATCGAGATTGACGACGTTTTCATGGACATGGTCCTCCGGCAGCGGCAGCCACGGCTTGACCTCCGAGAAGCCGGCGAAGCGTGACGAGTCCCATTGCATCGGCGTGCGGCAGCCGTCGCGGCCGACGCCGATGCCGGGGACGTTCTTCTCGAAGGGGTCGCGGACATCCTCGGAGGCGATCGCCGATTGATGCATGCCGATCTCGTCGCCGTAATAGAGCGTCGGGGTGCCGCGCAGCGTCAGCAGCAGCATTGCGGCAATGCGGGCCTGCTCCGGCCCGACGCGGCTCGCCACCCGCGGACGGTCGTGATTGCCGAGCACCCAGTTCGGCCAGGCACCTTTCGGCAGCGCCTTCTCGTAGTCCTCGATGATCTTCTCGATCGCGCGCGCGCTCCAGAACGTCGACAGCAGCGCGAAATTGAACGGCATCTGCGCGCCGGTGAGATCGTTGCCGTAATAGGCCATCAGCCGGTGCAGCGGCAGATAGATCTCGCCGATCAGCACGCGCGCACCGTAGGAATCGACGACGCGCCGCATCTCGGCGATGACGTCATGCACCTCCGGCTGGTCAGTGGAATATTGCGTCAGGATTTTTTCGTTGGGCGGCCGGCCCTCGACATAATGCGGGTTTGGCGGATTGTCGCGGAATTCGGCGTCCTTGATCAGGTGCCAGATCACGTCGACGCGAAACCCGTCAACGCCCTTCTCGAGCCAGAACCGCATCACGTCGTAGATCGCCGCGCGCACGTCCGGATTGCGCCAGTTGAGATCCGGCTGCTGGGCCAAGAATGCGTGGTAGTAATATTGCCCCGTGGTGTCGTCGAATTGCCACGCGCTGCCGCCGAACTCGGACAACCAGTTGTTCGGCACGCCGCCGTCGGGCTTCGGATCGCGCCAGATATACCAATCACGTTTCGGATTGTCGCGCGATGAGCGGCTCTCGACGAACCAGGGATGCTGGTCGGAGGTGTGGTTGGGCACGAGATCGAGGATCAGCTTCAACCCGTTGTCATGCGCGGCCGCAAGCAGCGTGTCGAAATCCGCCATCGTGCCGAACAGCGGCTCGATACCGGTATACTCCGAGATGTCGTAGCCGAAATCGGCCATCGGCGAGGGGAAGATCGGCGACAGCCAGATCGCGTCGACGCCGAGTGATTTCACATAAGGCAGCCGCCGCAAAATGCCGGCGAGATCGCCGACGCCGTCGCTATTTGAGTCCTGAAACGAGCGCGGATAGATCTGATAGAAGATGCCGTCGCGCCACCAGTTCTCGCCGCGTTGAGCCATGCCGGAAAACCCATCCAAGAAACTGCCCCTCGCGCGGGAGAACGCGACAGCAACGCCCCAGTTCAAATCAGCCGGCGAAATGGGACGGCCGTGTGACGGCCAGCACCGCTGTTCCCGCGCCACGGCACGAATCTTTTGCTTGGCCATAGGCCAAAAATCGGCATTGTGGCGCCATGACCGAGCAAAATGACACCCAAGATAATACTCAGGACTCCTCGCAGGCCAAAGCCGGCGCGATCATCGTTCCCGTGACGCTGTTCGAGCAGAACTGCACCATCATCTGGGACGAGCCCGGCAAGAAGGCCGTGGTGATCGATCCCGGCGGGGACGTGCCGAAGATCCTGGAGGCGATCAAGCAGACCGGCGTCACCGTGGAAAAAATCTGGCTGACGCATGGCCATATCGACCATGTCGGCGGCGCCGCCGAATTGCGTGATGCGCTGAAGGTGCCGATCGAGGGGCCGCATATCGCGGACAAGTTCCTGCTCGACAACGTCGTGGAGAGCGGATCGCGCTTCGGAATGACCGGCGTGCGTAACTTTGCGCCGGACCGCTGGCTCGAGGAGGGCGACACCGTCTCGATCGGCGGCCTGCGGTTCGACATCTTGCATTGCCCCGGCCACTCGCCCGGCAGCGTGGCGTTCTACAACAAGGACATGCGTTTCGCCCATGTCGGCGACGTCCTGTTCGCAGGCTCCGTCGGGCGCACCGACCTGCCCGGCGGCAGTCATGCGACGCTGATCAATTCGATCAAGGCCAAGCTGCTGCCGCTTGGCGACGATGTCGGCTTCATCTGCGGCCATGGCGCGGGCTCGAGCATCGGCCAGGAACGGATGACCAATCCGTTCATCACCGGCGAGATGTGAGCGCCTATTCCGCCGCATCCGCGAACGCCGCGGGTCCGCCCAAATTGCGTTCGCCCCATTCGCGGATCGCGGCGAGACGCCGGTTGATACAGCGCCACAAACTCAACTGTCGTCCCGGACAAAGCGTAAGCGCAGATCCGGAACGACGAAGAGCTACTTCATCAACCCCGCGGCGGTCAGCGCCCGCGTGATGACTGCGCCGAGATCGAAGCCGCGCGATTGCTCCGGCTTCGGCCCGGCCGGCTTGTCGGCGACGGCCGTGCGGATCGAGCGGGCGAGATGCGGGGCGGGCGACATTTTCGGCGCCGGCGCGGCGGCAGGCCTTGGCTCCGGCTTGGTCTTCGCGTCCGGAATCCAGCCGGTCAGGCCGAAGAATTTCGCGATGTGATAGGACGAGGAGATGCCCGCCTCGATCAGAAACGCACCCTCCACACCGTAGCGCTGATCGTTGTCGGCGATGCCGAGCGGCGTGCCGTGTGCCATGTCGGCAATGTTGTAGAACTCGACCAGCGTCTCGCCGTCCTTGTTCCACCAGGCCTGGCGCGGATAGCCGTCGACATTGGTCTCGGCCATTGGCACGGCGGGCAGGTCGTGCAGGTCGAGCCATTGTTTGACGATCTCGTTGGCGTTGCCGGGATTGACGGTGCGGTCGGCGCTGCCATGCCACACCGACATTTTCGGCCAGGGCCCGCGATGGGGCGAGGCGTTGCGCACGAGATCGCCGAGCTCGTGCGCCGGCCGCGCCGGCGAATGAAACATGCCATCCAGTGCCTCGCGCAGGTTCGAGGCGATGCCGTAGGGCAGCCCCGCGATCACAGCGCCGGCCGCAAACACGTCCGGATAGGTCGCAAGCATCACCGACGTCATGGCACCGCCGGCCGAGAGACCGGTGATGAAGACGCGCCGCGGATCGATGCGATGGGCCTCGGCCATGTGTGAGACCATCTCGCGGATCGAGCGCGCCTCGCCGCTGTCGCGCGCGATGTCCTCGGCGTTGAACCAGTTGAAGCAGGTGTTGGCGTTATTGGAACGCTGCTGCTCGGGCATCAACAGCGCAAAGCCGTAATGCCGCGCCAGCGTCGACCATCCCGCGCCGAGGTCGTAGCCCGCCGCGGTCTGGCCGCAGCCATGCAAGACAACGACGAGCGCGCGCGGCTTCTGCAATTGTGTCGGCACGAATGCGAGCATGCGCAGGTTGCCGGGGTTTTCGCCGAAGTCCGTGACTTCTTGCAGCGGACTGGATGATGCAGCGCTCAGTCCGAACTCGGGAAAGCGCAGACCGTCCAGCTTCGGCAGACGTCTCAACAGTTCGACATTTCTGGTTAACGACAACGACAGCTCCTGGCAGGCGACTTCAACGTCACCCAGACCAGATAGTTGCTGCAGCGCAAAATAAAAAGTGTGTGTGCTGTCAATCAGCGGAATATTCACGGGAAATCCGCCCGCGTTAACCGCAATGCCTCAACTTCGTGCAGCGGCGCGGCACATCCACGCCGGAAATGCGCGCAGATCATGATTAATGTCACAAACAGCGCGAGCGAGACGACGATACCTGCGCGTGATGATTGCAAGGCTTCGACCGCAAAGAACACCGCGCCGATTGCGGCCACTCCGGCCGCATTGCCGATCCTATGCTAGATTGTCAGGCGATTTGGGGCGCGCAGATGAGTCCGGGACAGCCGAAAATCCTGTTGAGCGAAGGATCGAGCCTGTCCGCGCGCGAAGCCATCACGGCGCTGGGACTTGCCGGCCACCGGGTCGCGCTGATGTCGAGCGATCCGCTCTGCCTCGGGCGCTTCTCCCGCTTCGTGACGCGCGTCCACGCGGCGCCTGCCGCAGGTGCCGATCCCGATCGCTATCTCGCGGCGGTGCTCGATGTCATCAAAACCAACGCGATCGACGCCGTGCTTCCGGTCCATGAGCAGGCCTATCTGTTCGCGGCGGCGCGGAAGCAATTCCCGACCAATGTCGGCCTGGCTCTCGCGGACTTTGCAGCCTTCGAGCAGGTCCAGAGCAAGGCCGCGTTTGCGAGCCTGCTGACGCGGCTCGGCGTGCCGCAACCTCGAACCGAACTCATCCATTCCGCCGACGACCTTGCCGGAGCGAGGAGCTATCCGTTCTTCGTCAAGGCCGCGTTCGGAACGGCGAGCGTAGGCGTCTGGCACGTAAAGGACGAGCGGCAACGCGACATGCTCGTGCAACGTCTTGAACAGGACAACGCCATCGGCGACGGGCTCCTGATGCAGCAGGCAATCGCCGGCGTGCTGGAGCGAACGCAGGCGATCTTCGACCGCGGACGTCTCGTCGCCTGTCATATCTATCGCCAGGTTCTGGAAGGGCCGGGCGGCGGGGACGTGCTTAAACAGAGCGTGGTCGATGGCGACGTGCGCGCGATCGTCGAGACGATCGGCCGCGCGCTCGACTGGCACGGCGCGCTGTCGTTCGACTACATCCGCGAAGCCGCGTCCGGCACGCCCTATTTCATCGACGCGAATCCGCGCCTCGTCGAGCCGATGAACGCCTGGCTCTCCGGCGTCGATCTGCCCGGCGCATTGTTGCAGGTCTCGCTCGGCCAGAACCCACCGGCACAGGCGCCCGGAAAGGCCGGAATCGTGACCCGGCTAGGCATCATGGGGCTGCTCGACGCCGCGCAGCGGCGGAAGCGCCGTCGGGATGTCCTCAGCGACCTTGCGCAACTCGCGACCGGTTCAGGCCGCTATCGCGGTGCGCGGGAAGAGCTGGTTCCGATACGGTCGGATCCCTGGGTCGCCGTGCCGCTGGCCGTCGTCACCGGCCGACTGCTGTGGGATCCTGCGAATGCCGCACGTGTGTCCGCGTCGACAGTGGCGGCGTACAGCCTGACGCCGGAATCCGTGCGCCGACTGCATGCGTGGCAACAATCGCCATAAGCCTGTCACACACCATCGCGCATGCCTGCATTCCGCTACGCGGGACATCGTGCGATTGCGTTCGCGGGCCTCAGCACGTAGCCTCGCGGCTCCAACAAACAAAAAATCCAAGCGGAGAAACGCCATGGCGCGCCTGAAGTTCGGAGCTTTCCTTGCCCCGCATCACCCCATCGGGGAGCATCCGATGCTTCAGTTCCGGCGCGATCTCGATCTGGTCAAGCAGCTCGATGCGCTTGGTTACGACGAGTTCTGGTGCGGCGAGCATCATTCCTCCGGCTGGGAGACGATCGCGTCGCCCGAGATGTTTTTGGCCGCGGCCGGCGAGCGCACCAAGCGCGTCAAGCTCGGCACCGGCGTGGTGTCGCTGCCCTATCACCATCCCTACAACGTTGCCCAGCGCATGGTGCAGCTCGACCACATGACCGGCGGCCGCGCCATCTTCGGCTCCGGACCCGGCGCGCTTGCCTCCGACGCGCACACGCTCGGCATCGACCCGATGACGCAGCGCGACCGCCAGGACGAGGCGATCGGCATCATCCGCCGCCTCTTCAACGGCGAGCGCGTCACCGCCAGGAGCGACTGGTTCACCATGAACGACGCCGCGCTCCAGATCCTGCCGTTGCAGGAGGAAATGCCGTTCGTCGTGGCCTCGCAAATCTCGCCATCCGGCATGACGCTCGCCGGCAAATACGGCATCGGCATCATCTCGCTGGGCTCGATGACGACGCAGGGCCTAATGTCGCTGCAGCAGCAATGGCAATTCGCCGAGGACGCGGCCAAGAAGCACGGCACCAGGGTCGATCGCGCGAACTGGCGCGTGCTGCTGACCTGGCATGTCGCCGAAACCCGCGAGCAGGCCCG
The DNA here is from genome assembly GCF_041200145.1 of Bradyrhizobium sp. LLZ17. NCBI lineage: Bacteria > Pseudomonadati > Pseudomonadota > Alphaproteobacteria > Hyphomicrobiales > Nitrobacteraceae > Bradyrhizobium > Bradyrhizobium zaerense. The sequence goes on along the minus strand of NZ_CP165734.1, from coordinate 5,140,845 downwards.
CCGCGAGGCCGGCGCCGGCCTGATGCGCTGGCACAACGAATATAACGTCGGCACGCTGCAACGGCCGGGCCTGACCGCATTCTCCTCGCCCGACGAGGCCGTCGACAAGACCGCTTTCGTCGACGGTGCGGCCTCCGTCATCGGCACGCCGGACGATCTCGTCAAGATGATCAAGAAGGTGATGCAGGTGTCGGGCGGCGTCGGCGCCGTCATCGGCTTCGTGCACGACTGGGCCAATCCGGAGAACACGCGCCGGAGCTGGGACATGGTCGCACGCTATGTCGTGCCGGAGATCAACGGCTACATCGACGCACTGCGCAAGTCGCAAAAATTCGTGATCGAGAACCGCGCGATCTTCGAACGCGCGGGACAGGCCGTGATGGCCAAGATCATGGAGAACGAGAAGGCGGCCGAGGCGCTAAAGATGACCGGTCCCGGCCGCGTTGCGATTCCGGCGGTCAACGCGCCTGATCTGCAGAAGGAAGCGGCGAAGCGGTAAGCCCTATCACCGCCACGCTTGTAACGAGGATCATAAGCAGGGGGTATCGGCCTGTGCTATGCTGACCTGGTCAGCCCGGCTCAGGCCGCAATGATGCCGAGGCGCTAGATTTCTGTTCGGACGTCCAACCGGAGCAATCGTCATGTCGATGCAGAATGTGGCCTCGCCTGCGCTCAGCTTCACGCCGCCCAAGCGCAACGAGCTGACGCACATCCCCGGCGACGAGGGCTGGCCGATCATCGGCAAGACTTTTCAAGTGCTGGCCGACCCAAAGGGGCACATTGAAAAGAGCGGCGCCAAATACGGCCCGGTCTACCGCACCCATCTGTTCGGCGAGACCAATGTCGTGCTGCTCGGGCCCGAAGCTAACGAGCTCGTGCTGTTCGACCAGCAGAAGCTGTTTTCCTCGACCCATGGCTGGAACAAGGTGCTCGGCCTGCTGTTTCCGCGCGGGTTGATGCTGCTCGATTTCGACGAGCACCGGCTGCACCGCAAGGCGCTCTCGGTCGCGTTCAAGTCCGGGCCGATGAAGTCCTATCTCAGCGACCTCGACCGCGGCATCGCCGCGAGGGTGGTCCAATGGAAAACGGCTCCCGGCAAGATGCAGCTTTATCCGGCGATGAAGCAGCTCACGCTCGACCTCGCCGCGAAGTCGTTCCTCGGTGCCGATATCGGGCCTGAGGTCGACGAGATCAACCGCGCCTTTATCGACATGGTCGCTGCCGCCGTCACCCCGATCCGCCGTCCGCTGCCGGGCACGCAGATGGCGCGCGGCGTGAATGGGCGCAAGCGCATCGTCGCCTATTTCCGCGAGCAGATCCCGCGCCGCCGCGCCAGGGAAGGCGGTGAGGACCTGTTTTCGCAGCTCTGCCATGCCACCCATGAGGACGGCGCGCTGCTCTCCGAGCAAGACATCATCGACCACATGAGTTTCCTGATGATGGCGGCGCACGACACGCTGACCTCGTCGCTGACGTCCTTTGTCGGCGAGCTCGCCGCCAATCCGGACTGGCAGAACAAGCTGCGCGCGGAGGTTCTTGCACTCGGGCTGGCCGCGGATGCACCGACCAGTTTTGACGATCTCGACAAGATGCCGCTGTCGGAGATGGCGTTCAAGGAGGCGCTGCGGATCAAGCCGCCGGTGCCGTCGATGCCGCGCCGCGCGATGCGTGACTTCAGCTTCAAGGGCTTCACGATTCCCGCCGGCACCGCGATCGGCGTCAATCCGCTCTATACGCATCACATGAAGGATATCTGGCCGGAGCCGGATCACTTCGATCCCTCGCGCTTCACCGAGGACGCCCAGCGCAACCGCCACCGCTTCGCCTGGGTGCCGTTCGGCGGCGGCGCGCATATGTGCCTCGGCCTGCACTTCGCCTACATGCAGGCAAAGTGCTTCGCGCGGCACTTCCTGCAGAATATCGAGGTGTCGCTCGAGCCGGGTTACAAGCCGGACTGGCAGATGTGGCCGATCCCGAAGCCGCGAGATGGTTTGTGGGTGACGGTGAAGGCGGTGTAACCGCAATCGTCATTGCGAGCGAAGCGAAGCAATCCAGACTGCCTCTGCGGAAACGGCCTGGATTGCTTCGTCGCAAGGGCTCCTCGCAATGACGAAAACTACCCGGCCCCCTGATCGAACGCCTTGCGCAGCGCGACATAGCCCTGTTGCTGCTGGCTCCAGTTGCGGCCGCCTGTCATGGCGCCGTCGATGACGAGGTCGTGGCCGTTGATGAAGCTCGATTCGTCGCTCGCCAGGAACAATGCGGCCTGCGCGATGTCGTCGGGAAGACCTGCACGCGGAATCGGCTGCGCGCTCTTGTAGACTTCGCGCATGACGGCCGGGGTCTTTTCGGCGGCTTCGGTCGACAGTCCCAGCGCCTTGCCGAAAATGCCGGTGGCGATCGCGCCGGGCGAGATCGAGTTGACGCGGACGTTGGACTCGCCAAGCTCCATCGCCACGCATTTGGTCAAATGAATCACCGCGGCCTTGGCCGCGCCATAGACCATTGAGGACGAGAAGCCGGCGAGGCGGCCGGCGATGCTGCCATTGTTGATGATGCTGCCGGACCCCTGCTTCTTCATGATGGGCGCGGCGTGCTTCATGCCGAGCATGACGCTGCGCACCAGCGTTGCCATCGCGACGTCGAAGCGTTCGACCTCGAGGCCTTCGATGCCGCCGGTCTGGGCCGGGCCGCCGGCATTGTTGAACAGGCAATCGATCCTGCCGAATTTCTCCACCGCGAGCGCGATTAGCGCCTGCATCTGCCCTTCGACGGTCACATCCGTCTGGCGGAAGACACAGGAGGCGCCGAGCTGCTTCGCCAGCGCCTCGCCTTCTGGTATACGCCGCCCCGCGATCACAATTTTGGCACCTTCGGCAACGAAGACTTCTGCGGTGCGCAATCCGATCCCGCTCGTCGCACCCGTGATCACCGCGACCTTGCCGTCCAGCCTGCCCATGGAATGTTCCTGTTTTCGAACGATTTGATGTCAAAAGGCCGACGCCGATCAATCGCCGAGCCGCGACAGTCACTATTCCTGCCGGCTCGCGGCAACGCAAGCTTTGCTTGTGCGGGCGGCATGCGTAACATCTTCACCTGCCACTCGAGTTTCGAACGCACATGGCAACCGGGCTGCGCATGGAGAAGCTGATCGAGGAATTTCGCAAAAGCTGGCAGGGCTTGGCGACGCCGTCGCTCGGCCTGAGCATGGTCTTTGCGTTAGCCTGCGTGCTGCTCGCGACGCTTGCGCGCTGGGGCCTCGCGCATGTGCGCCCCGACGTCTACTTCACGCCGTATTTTCCGGCCGTGTTCTTTGCCGCCGCGTTCGGGGGCTTGCGGATCGGCGTCATCACGGCGCTGGTCGGCGGCGTGCTCGGCGTGGCCCTGAATTTCGGTGACGCCTTTGCCGATCGCGCGCGGTTCGCGCTGCTGGCGCTCTATTGGGGCGTCTGTGCGCTGACGATCTGGGGCGTCGAGCACTATCGCACGATGCTGGCGGAGCAGCGCCGGATCTCCAGGCGCCTGATCGAGGAAGAGGATTATCGCAAGCTGCTGGTCGACGAACTCCAGCACCGGCTGAAGAACAAGCTGTCGACCGTGCACGCGGTGCTGCACCAGGTGCTGCACGACCAGCCGCAGGTCTGGGCTCGGATCGACCCGCGGCTGCGCTCGCTGGCGGCCACCGACGATTTGATCTCGCGGATCGACAAGGCCGGCTGCGATATCCGCGATCTCCTGATCTCGGAGCTCGGCCCTTACGGCCACGTCCGCTTTACTCTCAACGGCGACCGGCTGTTCCTGCCGCCGAAGCTCGCGGTGACGCTGTCACTGATGTTCCACGAGCTCGCGACCAACGCCGGCAAGTACGGCGCGTTCTCAGCGCCGCGGGGGCTGTTGCAGGTCTCATGGACCGTCAGCGACGACCGTCTGGCCATCACCTGGGACGAAACCGAGGGGCCGAGCATCGATCAGGTGTCTGCGCCGGGCTTCGGCACCAAGCTGCTGAAGTCGGCGCTATCCGCCTTCGACGGCAAGGCCGAGATCTCGTATCTGAAGACCGGGCTGCATTGCATCATGCAATGCCGCATCCCCAGGAGTGAATAAAGGTGATGACAATCGGTCGCTCGGTTCACCTCTCCCCAGCGGGGAGAGGTCGGATTGCTCCTGGCGATGCGAAGCATCGTCCAGAGCAATCCGGGTGAGGGGCCGCAGCGTTCGGTGAGACTGTAACCCCTCCCCCGGATCGCATCTTTCGATGCGATCCGACCTCTCCCTACGGGAGAGGTGTCGACTACGGCTCGCATCGATTCAACCAAAAGAGAACCGCGCGCCTCGCTTACGCTTTCCCAGGCGCCGTTGACCCTCTGTTAATGACGATCGGTGGCGCGCCTCGCATTGCGGCACAACACACCCGTATTTCTTCGGACCCCTTAACCAAAGCTAAGAGGGAACCGCGCATGATCGCGTCCATTGCAAAAGCGCGCTGAAACAACAAGATTCATGAATTCTATGAACGACAGCAAATATTCCGGCGCGAGCGAGGCTGAACTCGCATTCCTCAAGGACATCGTTAAATTGCTGCCGACCGGCCTGACCGTGCAGGACGCGCAGGGCGAGCTTCTTCTGATCAACGACACCGCGGCGAGCCAGCTCGGCATGGACGGCCGCTGTCCGTCGCCCGATCTCGCGCAGCGACGCGATGCCTGTCAGCGGGCGCTCAAGGCGGGCCAGGCTGTCGTCACCGAGGAGGCGCTCCACGACGGCCCCACGCGCCAGGTGCTGCTCACCACCCACCGTCCGGTCCGCCTCGCCGGCCGCGATCTGCTGATCTCGACCTCCGCAGACATCACCGAGCAGAAGAATTTCGAGGACCAGCTGTTCCGCTCCGCCTATTTCGACGAGCTGACCGGGCTGCCATCGCGGCGCGTGATCGAACATCGCGCCAGCGGCCTGCTGGCACGCGACGGCGAGCGGTTCGCACTGGCCTTCCTCGACGTCGACAATTTCAAGCACATCAACGACTATTACGGCCATACGGTCGGCGATGCGCTGCTGGTCGAGCTCTCCAAGCGCTTGGCGCGGGATCTGCGCGAATCCGACATGCTGTCGCGCATCTCCGGCGACGAATTCCTGCTGCTGATCTCGCCGATCCAGAGCCAGGAGCAAGTTGCCGAATTCATGCAATCGACGCTGGAACGCCTGACCGCGCCGTTCTTCATCGACAATTCGGAGGTCTTCGCCTCCACCTCCGTCGGCGTCAGCCTTTATCCCGACCATGGCCGCAGCTTCGAGACGCTGCGCCAGAACGCCGACGTCGCGATGTACCGCATCAAGAACAACGGCAAGGGTTCGGCGGCCTTCTTCGATTCCGGCATGGAGCGCGAGGCGCTGGCGCGGATGAAGATCGAACAGTCGCTGCGGCTCGCCATTCTCGAAAAACGCTTCTGTTGCGCGTTCCAGTCCAAGGTCGACATCAGGACCCAGGCCGTGAAGGGCGTCGAGGCGCTGGTGCGCCTGCGCGACGACGAAGGCGTCATCCAGGCTCCCGGCTCTTTCATCAATCTTGCGGTCGAGCTCGGGCTAATCGACGAGCTCACCCACCTCGTGCTCGCCGAGATCGTCAAGTCGATCGACCCAATCAACGACACCTTTGGTGTCGAAGCGACCATCAGCATCAACGTCGCCGCCAAGCAGGCCGGCAACCCGGAATTCATGCGTACGTTTGCACAGGCGCTCGAAGACACCGGCTTTCCCCAGCGTTTCATGATCGAGGTGACCGAGGACGCCTTCGTCGCCAAGAACCACTTCCAGGCGGAAATCCTGCCGATGTTCCGCAAGCTCGGGGTCGGCATCTCCATTGACGATTTCGGCACCGGCTATTCCTCGCTCTCGGCGCTCGCCGACATCACCGCCGACGAAATCAAGATCGACCGCTCCTTCATCTGCGATATCCATAAGCGCCCGCGCAACCAGGGCATCTTGCGCGCGATCGAATCGCTGAGCGAGGCGCTCGGCATGACCGTGATCGCCGAGGGCATCGAATCCTACGAGGAGCTTGCCTACCTCCAGGCCGCAACCAAGATCCGTTATGCGCAGGGCTATTATTTCGCCCGGCCGATTTTCCTGGAAGAGCTGAAGCTCGCCGCGCCCGTTTCCAGCGAGGCGCGGGTCAGCGTCGCCAGCCGCCCGATACAGCAGAACCGGCAGGGCTATTCGCGCGCACACGGCTACCGGCGGTAACCGCCCTCCTCGCCAAGGCCACCTCGAGACAGTGTCACGAGACGCCCGCCGCGACTCCGCCGGAAGGTGGAATTGCAATGTTTGCACCGTTGTGCAAATCGCTGTGGACAAGGCATTTCAACAAGGAGGTATCCATCGTGCGTCGATCGCTCATTCTCACCGCAGCCATTCTCGGCTTGGCCGCGAGCAGCTCCGCGCGAGCCGACGACCTCAAGGTCGCGCTGATCTACGGCAAGACCGGTCCGTTGGAAGCCTATGCCAAGCAGACCGAGACCGGCCTGCAACTGGGCTTCGAATACGCGACCAAGGGCACCATGATGCTCGACGGCCGCAAGATCGTCGTCATCACCAAGGACGACCAGGGCAAGCCGGACCTCGCCAAGGCCGCGCTCGCCGAAGCCTATCAGGACGACAAGGTCGACATCGCGATTGGCACGACCTCGTCGGCCGCTGCACTCGCTATTCTCCCCGTCGCCGAAGAGAACAAGAAAATCCTGATCGTCGAGCCGGCGGTTGCGGACCAGATTACCGGCGAGAAGTGGAATCGCTACATTTTCCGGACCGCGCGCAACTCCTCGCAGGACGCGATCTCGAACGCGGTCGCGATCGGCAAGCAGGGCGTCACCGTGGCGACGCTGGCGCAGGACTACGCGTTCGGCCGCGACGGCGTCGCCGCCTTCAAGGAAGCGTTGGCCAAGACCGGTGCAACACTCGCGGCCGAGGAATACGCCCCGACCTCCACCACTGACTTCACCGCGGTCGGCCAGCGCCTGTTCGATGCGCTGAAGGACAAGCCCGGCCGCAAGGTGATCTGGGTGATCTGGGCTGGCGCCGGCAATCCGCTGGCCAAGCTCCAGGACATGGATCCGAAGCGCTACGGCATCGAGCTCTCGACCGGCGGCAATATCCTGCCGGCGCTCGCCGCCTATAAAGGCCTGCCGGGCATGGAAGGCGCGACGTATTACTACTACGACATCCCGAAGAACCCGGTGAACGACTGGCTGGTCGCCGAGCACCAGAAGCGTTTCAACGCGCCGCCGGACTTCTTCACCGCGGGTGGCTTTGCCGCCGCGATGTCCGTCGTCGCCGCAGTCACCAAGGCGAAGTCCACCGACACCGAGAAACTGATCACGGCGATGGAAGGCATGGAGTTCGATACGCCGAAGGGCAAGATGGTGTTCCGCAAGGAAGATCATCAGGCGCTCCAGAGCATGTATCACTTCAAGGTCAAGGTCGATCCGAACGTCGCCTGGGCCGTGCTCGAGTCCGTGCGCGAGCTGAAGATCGAGGACATGGACGTTCCGATCCGCAACAAGCGCTGATCTGTCTTCCTTCACCTCCCCCGCTTGCGGGGGAGGCCGGGAGAGGCTCTATCCTCTTGGGGGGTCTCGATTGCTGAGGCACCCTCTCCCCAGCCCCCGCAAGCGGGGGAGGGAGCGTAGCGCAATCGCGGAAGCATCTTCCTCTCATCATTTGCCAGACGCTCAATGACGCTCTCTCTCGAAACCCGCGATCTCACCATCCGCTTTGGCGGCCATGTCGCCGTTAACAACGTGTCCTGCACGTTCCGCCCCGGCGAGCTCACCGCCATCGTCGGCCCGAATGGCGCCGGCAAGACCACCTATTTCAACCTGATCTCGGGCCAGCTGCGCGCCTCCAGCGGTAGCGTCCTGTTCGACGGCACCGACATCACCCAGTATTCCGCGCCGCTGCGCACCCGCGCAGGCCTGGGGCGCGCATTCCAGCTCACCAACCTCTTCCCGAACCTGACAGTGGAGGAGAACGTGCGTCTCGCGGTGCAGGCGACTGATGGCACCCATTACGACATGCTGCGGCCCTGGATGGTGCGGCGGGACCTGATCGGCCACGCGGATGCCATTCTCGACCAGGTCGCGCTCGGCAATCGCCGCGGCATCACCGCGACCGCGCTGTCGCATGGCGACCAGCGCAAGCTCGAGGTCGCGCTGATGATCGCGCTGGAGCCGAAAGTGTTCATGTTCGACGAGCCGACCGCCGGCATGAGCATCGATGAAGTTCCGGTGGTGCTGAACCTGATCGCGCAGCTCAAGCAGGACAAGAGCAAGATCATCCTGCTCGTCGAGCACAAGATGGACGTGGTGCGTTCCCTCGCGGATCGCATCATCGTGCTGCATAACGGCCAGCTCGTCGCGGACGGCAGGCCTGCCGAAGTGATCGCCTCGCCAATCGTGCAGGAAGCCTATCTCGGCATTGCCCAGAAGACATCTGCGCCGGAGAGTGCCGCATGAGCGACCTCCTCAAGCTGTCCGGCGTGCATACGCATATCGGTCGCTATCACATCCTACAGGGCATCGATCTCGTTGTTCCGCAAGGACAGACCACGATGCTGCTCGGCCGCAACGGCGCCGGCAAGACCACCACGTTGCGCACGGTCATGGGCCTGTGGCAGGCCTCTCGCGGCGAGATCAGCCTTGCCGGCGAACGCATCGAAAGCCGCGCCACACCCGACATCGCCCGGCTTGGCGTCGGTTACGTGCCCGAGAGCATGGCCGTATTCTCCGACCTCACGGTGAAAGAGAACCTGGTGCTGGCAGCGCGCGATGGTCCGCTCGACGACGCGCAGCTGGAGTGGATTTTTGGCTTCTTTCCGGCGCTGCGCCGGTTCTGGCTGTCACGCGCCGGCAGCCTCTCGGGCGGACAGAAGCAGATGCTGTCGATCGCGCGCGCCATCGTCGAGCCGCGCAAGCTCTTGCTGATCGACGAGCCGACCAAGGGGCTGGCGCCCGCGATCGTCATGGCGCTGATCGAGTGCCTGAAGGAGATCAAGCGCAAGGGCGCGACCATCCTTTTGGTCGAACAGAATTTCTTTGCCGCCCGCGAGCTCGGCGACCATGTGCTGGTGATGGACAATGGCACCGTCGTCCATCGCGGCGAGATGGCGGCGCTGGCCGCCGACGTGCCGCTACAGGAACGGTTATTGGGCCTGAGCCTGGAGACGCATCAGTGAGCGAACTCGCCGCAAATGATCCGCTCCCGAAGCCGAAGCGCGACATCGCGCCGATCCTGCTGCCGATCGCGCTCGCGCTGGTGACGATTCCCCTGATCGGCTCGCCCAGCACCTGGCTGACGCTGACCGCCGCGAGCCTCGCGATGGGCATGATGATCTTCATCATGGCCTCCGGCCTGACGCTGGTGTTCGGCCTGATGGACGTGCTGAATTTTGGCCACGGCGCGTTCATCGCGGTCGGCGCCTATGTCGCGACATTGGTGCTGGCGCCGTTCGCAGCCTCGATGCAGATCGACTCGCTGTGGATCAACCTCGCGGTGCTGGCGCCGGCCGCGCTGCTCTCGATGGCGGTGTCCGGCGCGCTTGGCCTGATCGTCGAGCGCGTGCTGATCCTGCCGGTCTACGGCCAGCATCTGAAGCAGATCCTGATGACGACGGGCGGCCTGATCGTCGCCGAGCAGACGCTCTATGCGCTGTGGGGACCGCAGATCATCCCGACGCCGCTACCGACCTCGCTGCGCGGCTCGTTCATCCTCGGCGACGTCGCGATCGCCAAATACCGCGTGCTGGCGACGCTGATCGGCCTCGTCGTCTTCATCGCGATCCAGCTCGTGCTCAATCGCACCAAGCTTGGCCTTTTGATCCGCGCCGGCGTCGAGAACCGCGAGATGGTCGAGGCGCTCGGCTATCGCATTCGCCGGCTGTTCCTCGGCGTGTTCATGACCGGATCGGCGCTCGCCGGCCTCGGCGGCGTGATGTGGGCGCTCTATCGCGAGCAGGTCCACGCCTCCATGAGCGACGACCTCACCGTGCTGATCTTCATCGTCGTCATCATCGGCGGGCTCGGCTCGATCGGCGGCTGCTTCATCGGCGCCACCCTGGTTGCGATGGTCGCCAATTACGGCGGCTTCCTGGTGCCGAAGCTCGCCCTCGTCTCCAACATCCTGCTGATGGTCGCCATTCTGATGTGGCGGCCGCGCGGCCTCTATGCGGTGACCAGCCGATGATGATCCTGTCAGGCGATCCGCCGCGGAGCCGCGCCCTCACGCTCCTTCTCGTCGTCATCATCCTGGCGCTGGCGGCCACGCCGTTCCTGTTTCCGGGCGCCAAGGCGCTGAATGTCGCGGCCAAGATCTGCGTCTTCGCCGCGCTGGTCGCCTCCTACGATCTCCTGCTCGGCTACACCGGCTCGGTGTCGTTTGCCCACACCATGTTCTACGGCATCGGCAGCTACGCGGTCGCCATCGCGCTATATGGGATGGGGCCCAATTGGGCGGCGGTCGCAACCGGCATCGTCGTCGGGCTGCCGCTCGCGGCCTTGCTGGCGCTCGCCATCGGCCTGTTCTCGCTGCGGGTCGCCGCGATCTTCTTTGCGATGATCACGCTCGCGGTTGCGTCCGCCTTCCAGGTGCTGGCGTCGCAGCTGTCCTGGCTGACCGGCGGCGAGGACGGGCGCAGCTTTCAATTGCCGGAGCTGCTGCGGCCCGGCACGGTGCTGATCTCCAAGAACGTCTTCGGGTTCGAGATCAACGGCCGCACCCTGACTTACTATCTGGTGTTCGCCGTCTCGGCGCTGATGATCCTCGGCCTGTTGCGAGTGGTGAATTCGCCGTTCGGGCGCGTGCTGCAGGCGATCCGCGAGAACCGCTTTCGCGCCGAGGCGCTCGGCTTCCGCACCGTCTTCCACCTGACTTACGCCAACTGCCTCGCCGCGCTGGTCGCCGCCAGCGCCGGCATCCTGAACGCGTTGTGGCTGCGCTATGCCGGTCCGGACACCTCGCTCAGCTTCTCGATCATGCTGGACATCCTGTTGATGGTGGTGATCGGCGGCATGGGCACGATCTATGGTGCGATCATCGGCGCCACGATCTTCATCCTCGCGCAGAACTATCTGCAAGCGCTGATGGGCGTTGCCTCCAAGGCGGCGTCGGAAGCCGGCCTGCCGCTGCTGCCGGGATTGTTGCACCCCGACCGCTGGCTGCTGTGGCTCGGGCTGCTGTTCATTGCCAGCGTCTACTTCTTTCCGACCGGCGTGGTCGGGCGGCTGCGCAACGGCGGCGGCGACAAGCGCGCCTCGCATTAGGCGGCTATTCATGATGCGGCGCAGCGTTCGTCACGAACGCTGTGCAAGCGCGGCGCATTTCAGGCGTCGCTGCACAGGAGCCCCACAGCGTGCGGGATTAATGCTTAGGTAACTGGCTTTCCTAAGCTTTGCGCCATTTGTGCGGTGTATTCCTGTCGCTCCAGGGAGGGGGAATGCGCCAGGTCTTTGCAGGGATTACAGCCAGAATGTCCCTAGCCGTCAAGAACGGCTGGGACGCAGCCGCGCGGCGTGGCCCCGTGCTGTGGCTGACCTTGAGCGGCGCCTTGCTGGTCGCCGGTATCTTTGCCGCGACCGTCGTGACCGTCGGTGAGTTTCGCGAGCACGCGCTCGTCAATAGCGAGCGCGAGCTGGAAAACACAGTCCTGCTGCTGACCCGGCATTTCGACCAGCAATTCGAAGATTCCGAGGCCGTCGCCGCCGATGTGATCGCGCAAATGAACCTGCCGGAGATCACCTCGCCCGAGATGTTCCACGAGCGCATGTCGAGCGCAGAAGCGCGTCGCATGCTCACGAACAAGATCAGCGCCGTGAATTATCTCGGGGACATCGCGATCTACGACGCCAACGGCGACATCATCAACTGGTCGCGAAACGAACCGCTGCCGAAGATCAATATCTCGTCCCGCGCTTATTTTCAAACCTTCAGGTCCGACCCCCAGTCCGGGCCGGTGCTGCTGGAGACCGTGCGCAGCTTTCTGATCGGCAAATGGACCACCGTGGTCGCACACCGGCTGACGAACCCGGCGGGCGAACTGCTCGGCATCATGGTGCGCCGGATCGATCCCGAAAGTTACCAGAAGTTCTTCTCGTCCGTCGCGCTCGGAAAGGGCGCGGCGATCTCGCTGCTCGATCGCGACGGCACCATGCTGGCGCGTCACCCGCGGGCGGACGCGTTGATCGGCAGGAGCTACGCCAACGGACCGTTGCTGCAAGCGATCGTTGCCAAAGGTGGCCGGCAGACAGTGCGGATCGAGAACAGCCCGATCGATGGCGTAGGGCGGCTCGGCGCAGGGGCCCAGCTGGCGCATTTTCCAATTCTGATCATGGCGACCAACACCATTGATATGGCGCTGGCGGACTGGCGCGAGCAGACCAGGCTCATGGTGACCGCCGCCACGGTCTCGGCCACGATCATCGCGCTCATTCTCTGGCTGATCATCCGCCAGATCAGCCGGCAGAACCGGGATACGCAAGCGCGGATCGAATCGGAGCGGCAGCGGCTCGATACGGCCCTGAACAACATGTCGCAAGGGCTGATCCTGTACGACGCCGCCGGATACATCGTCACCTGCAACCGCCGCTATGCCGACATGTTCGGCCTGTCCAGCGACGTCATCAAGCCCGGCTGCCACATTCTTGAGGCGATGCATCACCGCAAGGAGCGCGGGGCATTCGCTGGCGACGTCAAGGCGTTTTGCGCCGACGTCATGAGGGTCGTGGCCGAAGGCACGGTCTCCACAAGGCTGCACGAGCTGCCGAACGGCCGCGCCTTCCAGGTCATCAACACCCCGCTCGCGCAGGGCGGATGGGTTGCCACCATCGAAGAGATCACCGAACGGCGTAACCTGGAGCAGGAGCGCGACCGCAACTACACGTTCCTGCGGGAGATCATCGACCACATCCCCTCGCAGATCACCGTGAAGGACGCCCGCACGCGGCAATATCTCCTGGTCAATCGGATTGCCGAGGACGCCTTGGGGAATTCGAACGAAACGATGGTAGGAAAGACGGCCGACGATATCCTGTCCAAACCGGATGCCGAGATCGTCGCTCGCGATGATGACGCCCTGCTGCAATCGCCCGATCGACTGACGCTCAAGGAGCAAACCTGGAAGACCAGGACCGAAGGTCAGCGCTATACCATCTCGAAGCGCATCGGCATCCGCGATCAGGCCGGCGAGCCGCGCTACATCATCAATGTCATCGAGGACGTCACGGAACGGCGAAAGGCCGACGAGAAGATCGCGCATATGGCGCACTATGATGCGCTGACCGACTTGCCGAACCGTACGCTGTTCCGCGAACAGATCGAACGGGAGCTGGCAAAAGTCGCCGGCGGCGAGGAGTTCGCGCTGCTCTATATCGACGTCGACGAGTTCAAGGGCATCAACGATTCGCTCGGCCACCATGTCGGCGACGAGCTCTTGAAGGCGATCGCGGGCCGCATCCGCGCCTGCCTCAAGCCGGGCGACCTAATCGCGCGGCTCGGCGGCGACGAATTCGCGGTCATCCAGACCAAAGTCGAATCCTCTACCGAGGTGCTGTCATTCGTGACCCGGATCCACGAGGCGATCCGCCGGCCCTATCACTGTCTCGGTCACCAGCTCTCGACCGACGCCAGCATCGGGATCGCGCTGGCGCCACAGGACGGCACCGATCTCGATCAGCTCATCAAGAACGCCGACCTCGCGATGTATGGCGCCAAGGCGGGCGGACGCCGTACCTATCGCTTCTTCGTGCCCGCGATGGACGCGAGCGCCAAGGCGCGCCTGACCATGGAGCAGGATCTGCGTCAGGCCATGGTGGATGGAGGCTTCGAGATCCACTACCAGCCGCTGGTCGATCTGCGCACCAACACCGTCTCCGGCTGCGAGGCGCTGCTGCGCTGGCGCCATCCCGAACGCGGCATGATCTCGCCGGCCGAATTCATTCCGGTCGCCGAGGACACCGGCCTGATCAACGAGCTCGGCGACTGGGTGCTGCGCACCGCCTGCAACGAGGCCGCGACCTGGCCGGCGCAGGTGCGGCTCGCGGTCAACGTCTCGCCGGTCCAGCTCAAATGCGACACGCTGGCGCTGAAGATCGCAGGCGCGCTCGCCAGTTCGGGCCTGGACCCGCGGCGGCTGGAGCTCGAGATCACCGAGGCCGTATTGATCCGCGACGACGAGGCGGCGCTCTCGATCCTGCACCAGCTCCGCGCCATCGGCGTGCGCATCGCGCTCGACGATTTCGGTACCGGCTATTCCTCGCTGAGCTATCTCAAGCGCTTCCCGTTCGACAAGATCAAGATCGACCGCTGCTTCGTCGCCGACATCGCGGACGCCGGCGGCGCGCCCGTCATCGTGCAAGCAGTGGTGAACATCGCCGCCGCCAGCAACATGACCACGGTTGCCGAAGGCGTCGAGACCGAAGCGCAACGCGAGATGCTGCGCGCGCTCGGCTGCACGGAGATGCAGGGCTACCTGTTCAGCGCCGCAAAGCCGGCCGCCGAGGTGCGGAAGCTGTTCGGCCCGGGCGATGGCATCCCCGTAGCGGCGGTGGCCTGACATGCCGAAGCTGGACAAGACCATCGACGTCGCGGACTCCTACGCGGTGCGGCTGATGCAGCATCTGGTGGTGCCGACCTTCGTGATCGACCCGAAACGCCGCGTCGTGATCTGGAACAGAGCCTGCGAGCGGCTGACCGGCGTTGCCGCCTCCGAGGTGCTCGGCACCACGAAGCATTGGCAGGCCTTCTACGAGACCAAGCGCCCCTGCCTCGCCGACCTCGTCGCGCTCGATCGCCCCGAGCAGCTGCCGGAGTTCTATTCGGAATATGCCGCACGCGGCCACAACGGGCTCGGCTTCAGCGCGGAGAACTGGTGCGTGATGCCGAAGCTCGGCAGCCAGCTCTATCTCGCGATCGACGCCGGCCCGATCCATGACGAGGCCGGCAATCTGATCGCGGTGGTCGAGACGCTGCGCGACCTCACCGACCAGAAGCGCGCCGAGATGGCGCTGAAGGAGCTCGCCACCAAGGACGGGCTGACCGGGCTGTCGAACCGCCGCGCGTTCGACCAGATGCTGATGACCGAATGGGCCCGCGCCCAGCGCACGCAGAAGCCGCTGGCGCTGCTGTTCGTCGATGTCGATCATTTCAAGCTGTTCAACGACCAGCACGGCCACCAGCCCGGCGACGAGTGCCTGCGGGCGGTTGCCGCCGTCGTCAGCAGGCATGCCGCGCGTCCCCTCGACCTTGCCAGCCGCTATGGCGGCGAGGAATTTGCGCTGATCCTGCCCGAGATGAGTTGCGACGAGGCCTGCGCCATCGCCGAGGAGATCCGCTGCGCCGTCATGGCCTTGAGGATCACCCATGGCGCCATCGGGGCCGGCGACCACGTCACCCTCAGTGTCGGCGTCGCCTGCCACATCCCCGGCGAAGCCGACGGCGGCCCCGACCACCTGCTCGGTTCAGCCGATCAGGCGCTCTATGCGGCCAAACGGCTCGGCCGCAACCGCGTCATCTGCGCCGAGCGGATGCTGGCCGAATTCACCGGTCTTGGCCGGGACAGCGAGCAGGTTCCGGGTCCGGCCGCGCGCAAATCGGCTTAAAGCGAGATGAGATCGCGCTTTGACTTATTGTTCGCGCATCCGGCCAGACCGGTTGCCCGCCCCGCGCCGATCGGCTAAATGAACCCTCGTTGCACCCGTAGCTCAGCTGGATAGAGCGTTGCCCTCCGAAGGCAAAGGTCACACGTTCGAGATCGTGTCGGGTGCGCCATTTCGATACAAAACTGGGCACTCCAAACCTGCCGTTTTTGCGCTCGAAGCTGCGATAAGCGCACGCTGGAGCACGCTTTTCGTCCCCATGATGCGAACTTCTTTCGCGTCCACCTCGACGCGTTGTGCCAGCGCGCGGAGATGGTCGCGGCGGTAGCCGCCCGACTCGGTCCGCATACGCTTGCGCGCGTCCTGGCGAATGATTTCAGCGCCTGCGGTGTGATGCTCGGCCCGATCGAGCGCGCCTTCGGCCCGCTCTGCGTGGGCGCGGGCCTGGTCGCGGATAGCCTTCAGCTCGGTCACACGCTCCTTGAACATCGGATCGGACACATCAGCGATTCCGTTTTCGATCGCGTCGTAGAGCCGCTTGAGTTTGGCGTCCGCTTCGCTTGCTCGCTTGCACAGTTCGGCGATGTGAGTTGCGCGGTCCTTGGATCGCTCCTCACGGCGGTCGAGCACACGCGACAGACTCCGCCGCAAGCGGCGCAAAAGCAGATGCCGGTAAGGAGCGTCAGTCCACTGACGACCCGCGGCGCTGTTGTTGCCGGGCCGCGCGTCTTGAGCATCGTCTGCACGGCCTCGAACTCCGCCGCCTCGATGATGGTCGGTACGGCCATCTCGACCACCTCGGCCTCGGGCGCGTGCCAGCCGGAGGATCAGCCGCGCGGTCTCGGCGGCGGCGCGCCATTCCAGAAAGCTCGGCGCGCGTTCTCCTTCGTCGCTAAAGCGAGATTTCGGGTGGCCTCACAAATCCCCCGTACGCGCTTTCGAGCAGTTGGGCGAAGGCAAGCGGGGTGCGGTCCTCGAACAAAGGGCCGATAATCTGCGCGCCAATGGGAAGCCCTGCCTTCGAACGGCCTACCGGCATCACCGTCGCGGGCAGGCCCGGAGGGGTTGCGACCGTCGCCCAGACAATCAGCGATGGATAGGGGTGAGTCTCGCCGTCGATATCGATCGTTCGATCCTCCATATCCGGCGTTTGGTCGTGCGGGAACGCGGTCACGGAAAACGGCGGACAGAGAACCACGTCGAATTCCCGGAACAGACCGGCCCATTGCTGGCGCAGGCGGGCCCGCGCGATTTCCGCGGCCATCCACTGGTGGTGACTAAGCAGTGGCCCGCGTGTTCGCCAAGCCTTCAGGCTGTCGTCATCCGGCTTCAGCGCCGCGACGTTCTCTCGGACCTTCGCGAAGAATTCGGGAGGCTGGCCGAACGCGGCAAAATTGCGCACCATTCGGGTATGCAGGCGAGCAGACTCTGCGAGATCCGGGACGAGCGGACTGGACCGCGCGACCTTCGCGCCGGTCGCGGCCAGCCGTCCGGCGAGTTGATCGAGTGCGGCCCGTATCTCACTTGCAACCGGCAACAGAGGATGACTATCCAGCACAAGAACGCGGAAGTCCCGTAGCGCTTCGTGCCGCGGCGCGGGAAGCGCGAGATGGTAAGCGCGCGCCTCGTATTCGTCTGGACCGGCGATCACGTCGAGCATGGTCGAAAGATCGGCGGCGGTGCGGGCCATCGGTCCGCAAACGCCAAGGCCGCTGGTCAGGTCGGTTGCCAGTGCAGGTGAACGGGGCGGCGCGTGACCGCGCTGCGGCACGAGGTTGGACGTCGGCTTGTGGCCGAAGACGCCACACAAATGCGCCGGCACCCGCAGCGAACCGCTGAAATCTGAGCCGAGCTCCAACGGCACATATCCGGCAGCCAGCGCGGCCGCCGCGCCGCCGGATGAGCCGCCAGGCGTGCGCGTAAGATCCCAGGGATTGTTGGTCGTGCCGTAAATCGGATTGAAGCTTTGCCAGTCCGCGATTGCGATGGCAAGATTGGTCTTGCCCAGGATCACTGCTCCTGCTGCCTTGAGGCGGGCGACTGCAACCGCGTCTTCAGTGGCCCGCCAGCCGCGGCCCATCGGCAAGCCCCAAGTGGTCGGCAAGCCTCCGACATTGAAGGCTTCCTTGACCGTCATCGGTATTCCGAGCAATGGCCGGCGTTCGCCGCGGGCGAGCGCGGCATCGGCTTCGCGCGCAGCCGCCTTCGCGCGGTCGAAGTCTCGCACGACCACCGCATTGATGCGGGAATCGAGGGCCTCGATCCGGCCAATCGCGTGCTCGAACAGCTCGGTTGCGGAGATCCTGCGTGCATCAAGCAGGGCCCGCAACTCGCTTACATTGGCATAGTCCAGACCTGGCTCGGAAGCGGACGAGCGCATGGCCTTTTGGCTGAATGCCGGGGTGAGCGGGGTCACGGTCATGGTCGCGACTGTGCTGGCGGCTGCCCCCAGAAGGAAACGTCGGTTCATTGTCATGGTGGCACCTCCGAGCTGATGCGGCACGCCATTCCCGCGACCCTCGATTTGGACTAGCATCAGGGTTAGTTGATCTCGGCCGCGCCGCCGTTCTGCGTCGATGGCTGAGCCTAGGCGCGTTGACGCGACGACACCCGAAAGAGTGCCGAATGAACGCCGAAATTGGCACGAAAACCGAGCCGAGCGTCGCTGGTAGCGACGAGCCGGCCCCGATTCCCCCGCGGCGCTCTTCACTTTGCCGATTTCGACATCGACCTGGAGCGCGGCGAATTGCGTGTCAGAGGCACCGTGGTTACCTTGCGGCCAAAGAGCTTTGCGCTGCTGGTATATCTCGGCCGGCGTCCCGGCCGGCTGTTGACCAAGGATGAGCTCATTGAAGCGGTTTGGCCCGATGTGGCGGTAACCGACGATTCCCTGGTTCAGTGCATTAGCGAACTGCGAGCCGCGCTTGGGGACGGCGATCAACGCCGGATCAAGACCGTGCCTCGCCGTGGTTATTTGCTGAATGAGCCGCCTGTCGACACGCCGCATGCCGACGGAACGGTCGAACGTGGTGCGGGCCCCGGCGACTCGCACGGGTCTTCGATCCGGGTGCCGTCCCCCCGCAAATCATTGTCGTGGCTGCCGACATTCGCGATCTTATGTACTGCCTCGCTTGCCGGCGCGCTCTGGTTCGGGTTTCCGCATCGCGGACAAAACGGCGCCCTCGTCAGCAAGAACACGATCACGGTTTTGCCGCTTGTCGGTGTTGGCGGTGAGAACGCCGCGGACCTCGCCGATGCCGTGACCGAAGATCTCACGATCGAAGTGTCGCGCCTGCCCGACACCCTCGTGATCGGATATCCCGTGGGGAATTCGCTGGCCGATCCCGATAGCGATGCACTGAGCGTTGGCCGCCGGTTGAACGTCACCTACGTCTTGGGCGGCAGCCTGCAGCGCCAAGGCGAAGCCGTCTCGATCGCCCTGAAACTGCAGGCGAGTGCCACCGGCGCGTTGTTGTGGTCGGGCCGGTTCGACTATGCTGAACAAGGCGGCTGGAATTGGCGCCGAGACATCACGGCGCGCATCGCCAACGAGCTGAAGGTCCGCATTGATGAGGCCGAGACACCCTTCGACAGGCCGTATGCCGGGCGTACGCTTGCCGGTATCGATCCAACGCTTCGGGGCTGGCGGCTGCTGAAGCGGATCCATACGCGAGAAGAACCGCAGCGGGCGCGCGCCCTGTTCGAGCAGGCGTTACAGATAGACCCCGGCTCCGCCTCTGCGCTGGCGGGACTTGCCCTGAGTCACATCACCGAGGTGCTGACGCGCTGGAGCAATGCGCCGGACACCCAGACGGCGCTCGCCGCGCAAGCGATCGAGCGTTCGTTGGCGCTGCAACCCAACGATCCCCGCGCAAACTACGTGCGAAGCCTGGTGTTATCCGCGCAAGGTCGGATCGACGAAGCCGACCAAGCCATTCAACGCGTGCTGTCACTCTATCCGAACCAGCCGCGGGCGCTGCAGCGGCTGGGTTTTCTGAGGCTGCAACAGGGCCGCCCGGAAGAGGTAGCCGCGCCGGTCATGCTATCGCTCCGTCTTGATCCACTCGATGCCGAACAGGTGAGCCTTGGCCACTTCACGCTGGGAATGGCCGAATTCCACCTGCATCATGACGAGGCAGCTTACGCGCACATGCGCCAGGCGACGATCAGTAGTCCGCAAAATGGCTTTGCCTGGCAATGGCTGGCGGCGATCGATGCCCTGCACGGTCGCAGTGAGCAAGCCAGGAACAATCTGATCGAGTACCAGAAGCGCATTCCCGCCCACACGGTCACCAGCCTGAAAGCATCGGAACCCTCGCGTAACGCCGCGTTCTGGCAGGAGCGCAATCGCTTCTATGAAGGTCTGAGGATGGCGGGACTGCCGGAGTAGTGGTCCCAAGCCCCCTGCCTTGGCTGCGATGGCCTGTTTCTGGCACATCTCGTCGACCGCGCGGATTGATCGAAGGGGCCGCGACGGAAGTTACCGGACCACCCTGCGAAATCGGGAAGGCGGCCGGCCGTGAGGCGAAGCGCAAGATCCCAGGCCGTCGCAGATTGGCCAACTGGAGCGCTAGGTCGGCCGCTGCATCATAGCGTCACGGCGAGGCAGTAGTGCCCATCTTCATCGGCCGTGGTGCGCCACTTTGTGGCGTGATCTTCCCAATCAGCTCCCTGACGTCCGCATGACCGCCAATCGTCAATGCTTCATCTGCTCGAACACCACGATCACGCCGGTTGGCTCGGGCTCGTGCGCCATCAGGCGGGTCAGCTCTGTGTCGCTCCAGTCGGCGAGACTGACGACCTCGCCGGTCTCGCGTTCGGCGCCGAGCGACGGGGTCGGCTCGAGCACCTTGAGCCCGCTCTCGTCGACGAAGAACGTGTGCTCGCCGAACATGCTGTTGAGCTGGGGCATGGCGGGATGCTCGTCGGGGAGCACCTGGGCGCCGAGTTGATTGACGGTCTGCTTCACCTGCGCGGATGTCAGCTTCATGGGCTTGCTCCGTTGTGTTCGTGTCGGGCTTGATCGGTCGAGCCCAAGGCGGCAGTTCCCTGCGCCTGTGAGCGTCTGGCTCAAGCTTCCGAACGGGCGCTGGGCGCAAATGTTCCTGCGGAATGTATTTCGTGATCGTGAGTTGCATCGGCCGTACTCACGGCACGCGGGCGCCACATCTCGCACATTATTGGCGTTGGCGCCGCCAGCAAGGCCCTAGAGATCGAAGTTGGTCGGCAGCATGACGACGTCGCGAATCGTCATGCCGCGCGGCCGCGTCAGCATGAACATCACGACCTCGGCCACCTCGCGGGCCTCCAGCAGGCTTCCGGAGTCCCTCGCCTCCTTCAGCTTCTCGGCCGGCCAGTCCGCGAGCAGCGCAGTGACGACCGGGCCGGGCGAGATCGATCCGACACGGATGCCGTGCTTGAAGACCTGGCGCCGCACCGTCTGCACGAAGCAGTCGATCGCCCATTTGGACGATGCGTAGACGGGCTCCCAAGGCGTCGGGAAATGGGCGGCGAGCGAGCTCGTGACAATGACGTCGCCGCTCCGTCGTTCGATCATGTGAGCAAGCGCGTCGCGCACGTTCTTCATCACGACGTTGACGTTCAGGTTCAGCATCCTGTCGATCGCGCCATGATCGGCATCGACGAGGTCGCCGCCGACATAGGCGCCGGCATTGGCGTGCAGGATGTCGAGCCGGCCGGCTCGCTCGAGGACCCGCGGCAGCAGCGTGGCGCAATCAGCCGGGTCGAGCAGATCGATCACGAGCGGGATCAAGGCATCGCCGTGCTTGTCGCGAAGCGCCGCCAATGCAGCAGCGTCGCGGTCGACCGTCACCACGCGCGCGCCTGCGGCCAGCATCGCTTCGGTGCTGGCCAACCCGATGCCCGACGCGGCCCCCGTCACGACGGCAATTTTGCCTTCCAGTTCGCCTGCCATAGCTTCCTCCCGATCGCGTGATATCAACCCCGCCGCACACCCTTACTCGCGCCTGACCTCGCCGACGGACAGCGCGCAGATGCGCGACAGATGGCTGTAGGGCAGGCCGGTCTCCCTGGCCCAGGCGTTGAACTGCGCCTGCACGTTGGCGAGATCCCCCTTGGACTTCACCTCTTCGGCGATATCGAGGCCGGCATCGCGCAGGCACGCGACGACGTCCCTGGAGGTGACGAAACCGTCCCAGCCGAGGAAGCGCAGCAGCATCTGACCGGTGTTGCCGCCCAACCGGCTGCCACGCTTGACCAGGAGATCGAGCAACCCGATCTCGTCGGACGACGGCCACTTCGCCAGGAACTTGCCGAAGCTGCCGTGCTCCTTGGCGATCGCCTGCACGAAGGCGGCATTGTCGCGCACCGACATGATCTTGGCGGCGTTGCGCACGATGCGCGTGTCCCGCAGCAGCCCTTCCCAATAATCTTCCGGTTGGAAGCTGAGCTTGGCAGGTGCGAAGCCCAGGAACGCCTCTTCAAAGCCGTCCCATTTCGTATCGATCACGCTCCAGGCAAAGCCCGCGCAAAATACCCGCCTGGTCATCTCGGCGAGGATGCGATCGTCGGCGAGCTTCGCCAGCCGCTTCGGATCGGGCTTGTCAGGCATCAGCCTGTCCAGCGCCTTGGGCCCGCCCTTGCGCTTCTCGGCGCGGGCACGAATGGTCTTGA
The DNA here is from genome assembly GCF_041200145.1 of Bradyrhizobium sp. LLZ17. NCBI lineage: Bacteria > Pseudomonadati > Pseudomonadota > Alphaproteobacteria > Hyphomicrobiales > Nitrobacteraceae > Bradyrhizobium > Bradyrhizobium zaerense. Next base: position 5,118,553 of record NZ_CP165734.1, on the reverse strand, counting down.
ACGAGGTCATGCGGTCACTGCGTTGAGAGGCGAAACGACATCAGAATTCGACGACCCGGTCCAGCCCTGCGACGCACCGTCACTTGCGGCCGCTTGTTCGTTGCCGCGCCTCACGCCCGCGAGAGTGCCGGGACCTCCTCGGGCATGATCGCCTGAAGACCGCCGAAGCGCCGCTCGCGGCCGTGAAAGCATGCCAGGGCTTCGGCAAGGTCGGCCGCCTCGAATTCAGGCCACATCCGCTCGGTGAAATGCAGCTCGGCATAAGCGCCTTCCCAGAGCAGGAAGTCCGACAGCCGCTTCTCGCCGCTGGTGCGGATGATCAGATCGGCATCGCGCAAACCGGGCTCGCCGGTGACGAGCTGCGAGAACGCCTCGCGGGTGAGGCTCGTGAGCGCGGCCGCCTTGGCCGCGGCGTTGAGAATGGCATCGCGCGCTGAATAGTCGACGGCGATGCGCAGGTGCAGCGTGGTGCCGTGCGCGGTTGAGTGCTCCGCACGCGCGATGGCATTGGCGATGCCGTCCGGCAGGCGGTCACGGCGGCCTATCACGGAGAGCCGCACGCCGTTCTTGACCAGGCTTTGCACCTCGTTGGCGAGATAGAAGCGCAACAGCGTCATCAGGGCTGCGACTTCGGCCTTGGGCCTGCGCCAATTGTCGGTCGAGAACGCGTACAGCGTCAGCGTGCCGATACCCTGCTTGGGAGCGGCCTCGACGATGCGGCGGATCGCCTCGACGCCGGCCTCGTGGCCACGCACGCGCGACAGGCCGCGCCGCGTTGCCCAGCGGCCATTGCCGTCCATGATGATGCCGACGTGAAGCTTCTCGTTGGGGGGCGTGATTTCACTTTGCATTGCAAAGTCTCCAGTCAAAATGGGGGAGATCAGGTTGAAACGATGCCGAGCCGTCCGGGCGACGGCGCCTCGCGGCCGGCGGCCTTGGCGGCGTCGCGCACCAGCCGCTCGAGCACCGCGAGATAGTCGAGGAAGCGGCGGCGGCCGCTCTTGGTCAGGCGGCAGCTGGTGTGCGGGCGGTTGCCCTCGTAGCCCTTGGTCAGTTCGACGAGGCCGGCCTCCTGGAGCACGGCCAGATGCCGGCTGAGATTGCCGTCGGTCAGGCCGCAGAGCTGCTTGAGATCGGCGAACGCCAGTCCCTTCGGATGGGCCATCAGCGAAGTCAGCAGCCCAAGCCTCGCCTTCTCGTGGATCACGCGGTCGAGCCCTTCGTAAGAGAAAGGCGCGCTGTCAGTCTTCGACATCATTGTCTCCGGACGCGAAATACAGAATGGCCGTCATGATCGACTGGCCGATCACGAAGGGCAGCCCCATGGTCCACGGTGACAGCGTGTGGGTTCCGCTCGCCAGCACAACCACCGCAAAGCCGGAGACGAAGTACCAGGCCCCGGCAAACGCCACGCTGCGCGGCAGCGAGCGCACGGACGCGAAAATGCCGAGCGACACCAGGATCTGCCACAGCCCCGGCAGGAGCCACAGCGTCTCGGCGGCGAACTTCCACATCACCACCGCAAGCAGCACGCCCGCCACGCCCGCAGGCAGAAATTGCTCGACAGCCTGGTGGATCATGGCGTCGGCAAGGCCGGAATGATGCCGGCGCGAGCGCGCGCGCATCTCGACCCAGATCATCAGGCCGGACAGCGCAGCGGCGATGAGCCAGCCGAGAAAGAAGCCGAGCGGCGCGCCTGTGGGATCGTCGAGCAGCCAGAATTGCAGGATCGCGGTAACAAGCGCAACCCCGCCGGTCGCAGCCATGGTCGCCGGGCCGTAACCGCGGAACGCCGTACCGGCGGCAATCTGGCTGCGGATTGCCACGATGTCGGCCAGCGCCTTGTCGAGATCACGCATCGGCAACGCCAAACCTCGCTCCACCCAAACTCTCGGACCGGCTCGCCCGGTCACTTTGTATCGCAAAGTATACCGTCTTACAAAGTAAAGGCAAGCCGGAATGTCGGCACGTGGACGTAGGCTCCAGCCCGGACAACTGCCGGTTGCGCGATGCCCGCTTGCGCAGATAAGATGGCGCCGAAGGCGTTCCCGGGGGAAAGTTATGTGGCTTAGGTCGTTTGTCATTGCGTTTCTTTTGCAGCTCGGTCTGGTCGGAGCGGCAAAAGCGGCCGGACCGTTCGGCACCGTCAATGTCGGGAACTGGATCGGCGGGGCCTTTAGCAACGATCAGACCGGCGCCTTTTCCCATTGCGCCGCGACGACGCCCTACGCGAACGGCGTCATCCTCGTCGTGAGCCAAAATTCCGCCGGCACATGGTCGCTTGCCTTTGCGAGTCCCAGCTACCGCTTCAACAAGGGCGAGAACGCCGCGATCGACGTGACCTTTGACGGGCAGGAGCAAGCCAGGCTGTTCGCCACGGCGTACCAATCCAACATGCTCACGGCCATCATGCCGCTCAATGTTGTGCGTACCTTCCAGAAGGCGAGCCTGATGGTGGCGACCGCCGGCCGCGCGGTTCTGAATTTCGATCTGACCTCGACCGGGCCGGTGATCGCCGCATTGGCAAATTGCGTGACCAAGGTGAAAGCCGACGGGCTCGACAAGGCCGGCGATTTTACCAAAGGCGCGGCGAAGCCGGTAGCCAATGCGGACAAGCCGACCACGCCGCCGCCGAGCAAGTCCTCCAAGTCCAAGAGCGGCACCGGCTTCGTGGTCAGCGCCAACGGGCACATCGTCACCAACAACCATGTGATCGACGGCTGCAGCGACCTCAAGGGCAATCTCACCGGGGAGGCCGCGATGGTGTTGCGCGTGGTGTCAAGTGACGCAAATAACGATCTCGCTTTGTTGCAGGCGCCGTCGACGGCGACATTCAAGGAGTTTGCCCGGATCCGCGATCGCTCGATCCGTTCCGGTGATTCGGTCGTGGCGATCGGTTTTCCCTACCACGGGATGCTGACGTCGGACTTCACCGTGACGACCGGAATCGTGAGCTCGCTCAGCGGCACACGCAACGATTCGCGCTTCCTGCAGATCAGCGCGCCGGTACAGCCTGGCAACAGCGGAGGCCCGCTGTTCGACACCACCGGGCAGATCGTGGGCGTGGTTACGGGAAAGCTGGACGGGCTCCGGATCGCCGCGGCAACCGGCAACATCCCCGAAAACATCAACTTCGCGATCAAGACCGGCGCGCTGCGCGACTTCCTCGACAATTCCGTGGTGCCCTATCAGACCTCCGAGCCGAAAGGCGAGCTCAAGACCACCGACATCGCCGGCAACGCCCGCGCCTATACGATGCTGATCTCGTGCAACGGAACGGAGCAGGCCGACGCCAAGCGGTAGTTGAAGCGGATTGAGGCACGCTGCCGCGCGTCCCCGCCGTCATTCCCCGCGAAGGCGGGGAATCCAGTACGCCGCGGCTTCTCGATTCCATCACTGCTTTCTCAGAGTACTGGATCGCCCGATCAAGTCGGGCGATGACAGCGTGCGTATAGACCCAGCGTACCCAACAGCTCACCCGTGGCAGCACGCCCCCTTCGCTGCCTGCGGCTGGTACTCGTCGCGCAGGCGGACCCAGTCCATCGGATAGGGCAAACCGTCCTCGTGACGACCGAGCGGCGTGAGGTCGAGATATTGATAGGCGGCGTTCATCATGTCGATGCCCCGGGCAAAGCAGGAATAGGTGTGAAAGATTTCGCCGGCCTCAGTGCGATAGAACACGCTGATGCCCGGCAGCTCGGGGCCATAGAAGGGCGTGGCGCCGAAATTGTATCTCGGCACGCCCTTGTCGATCTGCGCCTGCGTGAACGAGACTTCGTAGTCGTAGTTGAAGCCGTTGTGGCCTGAGGAGACCCAGTCGAAGCTCCAGCCCATTCGCGCCTTGAAAGCTTCGAGCTTCGTGACCGGCGCCAGCGAGATGGCGACCATGCTGGTGTCGCGCGCGGCCAGATGCGGCACCATGCGGTCGAAGCCGTCGACCCAGAACGAGCAGCTCTTGCAGGCCGCCTCCCAGTCGGGCGTGAACATCACATGCTGGACCACCAGCTGCGGGCGGCCCTTGAAGAGATCGCCGAGCGTAACCTTGCCGTTCGGCCCGTCGAACACATAATTCTTGTCGACCTTCACCCAAGGCAACGCGCGGCGCTCCGCGACGAGGCGCTCGCGCGCCTGGGAGAGCTCCTTCTCGTGCGCCAGATGCGCTTTGCGGGCTACGAGCCATTGCTCGCGCGAGACGATCTGATGTTGCAGCATCGTGTCCTCCTGTTGGCAGGGATCAGGCGACGAAGGCCTCGAGCTTGTCGAAGAACGAGCTCCAGCCGCGCTGATGATTGTCGCGCGCGGTCTCGTCGAAGAACTGGGCGTGATGGAAGATCATCAAGGTGCCGGCACTGTCCGGCTTCAGCGTGATCGTCACCAGCGATTCCCGTTCCGGCGTCGAGTGCCAGGCCCAGGTGAAGACGAGCCGCTCGTTCGGCACGACCTCGCGGTAGCTCCCGCCGGCCTGGAAGTATTCGCCGTCGTCACGGGTGAAGCTGATGCGGTAGCGGCCGCCCGTGCGCACATCGAGCTCGGCCTCAAGCGATGCCGGCTTCATGTTCGGTGGGCCGAACCACTGCGCTAGATGCTCGGCTTGCGTCCAGGCGGCGTAGATTTTTCCGGCCGCGCGCGGAGCCGGCGCTTGAGCGTGAGGCTTGGACGTTCGGCTGGGCGTTCGGCGCTGCGCGGATCGGTGTTGAGGGCTGCGTTGGCCATGGGTCTTTCTCCACAAAAGCGGCGAGGCGGTCGAAATTGTCGGACCAAAATTGCGCATAGCGATTGAGCCAGTTCATTGCCTGCTTCATCGGTCGCGCGGTGAGCCGGCAGGCGACCGTGCGCCCGGTCTTCTCCCGCACGATCAGGCCGGCATCCGTGAGCACATCGAGATGCTTCATGATCGCGGGCAGCGAGATCGGGAACGGCGCTGCCAGCTCGCTCACCGAGAGGCTTTCCTGCTCGCCGAGCCGTGCAAGCATTGCACGCCTCGTCGCGTCAGACAGCGCCGCGAAAGTCTGGTCCAGCGTCTCGTCTTTATACTTAACCATAAGGTTTAGTATAAGCTCGAAGGCGGGAACGTCAAGCAGAAAACCGCAGGCGCAGGTTTGCACGACCGCGTGATCAGCCGACGATCAGTGTGGAGCGGGGGCGCAAGAAAAAGCCCTGCCATGCGGCAGGGCTTCGTTCCCGGTCATCACACCATCGCTACTCGACCTTGAGGCCGGCGAACTCCACGACCTTCTTCCACTTCTCGGTCTCGGCCTTGATGTCCTCGCCGAACGCCTCCGGTGTCTGCACCAGCGGATCGCCGCCGAGCTCGACCAGGCGCTTGGTCATGTCGGGGTCCTTCATGAGCGTGTTGATCTCGTTGTTGAGCCTGGCGATCATGTCCTTGGGCATGTTCTTCGGCGCACCCATGCCGAACAATGCGCTCGCCTCATAGTCCTTTACGGTCTCACCGATGGCAGGCACGTCGGGCAGTTGCGGCGAGCGTTGCGCCGTGGTGACGCCGAGCGCGCGCAGCGAGCCGGAACGGATGTGCTGGATGATCGAGGGCATGTTGTCGAAGATGACCTGCACCTGGCCGCCGAGCATGTCGGTGATCGCGGGCGCCGCACCGCGATAGGGCACGTGCTGCATCTTGCAGCCGGTCATTGCCATGAACATCTCGCCGGACAGATGCACCGAGGTGCCGTTGCCGGACGAGGCCATGTTCACCTTGCCGGGATTGGCCTTCACGTAGTCGATGAACTCGGCGACGGTCTTCGCCGGCACGTCGTTATTGACGGTCATCACGTTCGGCACGCGCTGGAACGAGGCGATCGGCGCGATGTCGCGCACGAAGTTGAACTTGAGGTTGGTGTAGAGCGTGGCGTTGGTGTAATTGGCCGGATTGACCAGCAACACCGTGTAGCCGTCGGGCTCGGCGTTCACGACGGATTCGGTGCCGATATTGTTGCCGGCGCCCGGCTTGTTCTCGATCACGAATTGCTGGCCGAGCCGTTCCGACAGCCGCTGGCCGATCAGCCGCGCCAGAATATCGGTGGCACCGCCCGGCGGATAGCCGACGACGAACTTCACCGGCCGGGTCGGATAATCCGCGGCAAAGGCCTTCGACAGCGGCGAGGCTGCGAGCGGAGTGGCGGCGAGCAGGCTCAGCGCGGTACGGCGGTTGATCATCTCAAGGGTTCTCCCGAATTGTTGTTCTTGAAAGCCGGATAGCCGGAAGGTGGCGTCCGCGGCTTGTAACAAGGCGGACCGCACGCGGAAAGTCCGCAACGAACATGGCGACGAAAGGATAAAGCATGACGGTCAGCCGGACCCGTACGGCAGCCCGATCGAGATTTCGTCGTACCAGGACTGAGGCGCGGTGAGAGCATTTGCTCCCCGCGCCGTCCGGTGGCAGAAAGACTCCCGATAACGAAAGCGGCCCCCGCGAAACAGGCTGCACGGGAGGACAGATGCCGAATTCGCAAACCCCGGCTGGAATCGTAGGCCCGTTCGCAGGGCTCGACGTGCCCTGGCTGCTCAAGATGCGCGCCGAAATGCGCAGCTCACATCCGTTCCTGGTCTGGGCGCCGTTCGACGCACCGGCGCGACGCTGGAGCTATGGCGAGTTTCACGACCGGGTCGGCGCTCTGGCAGCAGGGCTCGCCAGACGCGGCGTCAAGCCCGGCGAGTACGTGCTCATTCATCTGGACAATTGCATCGAGGCGATGCTGGCCTGGTTTGCCTGCGTCGAACTCGGCGCCGTCGCGGTGACCACCAACACGCGCTCGGCGCCCGCCGAGATGGCGTATTTTGCGGATCATTGTGGTGCGGTCGCCGCGATCACCCAGCCGGCCTATGCCGAGATCGTCGCAACACACTGCCGCAATTTGCGCTGGATGGCGGTGACCGCGCACGACGCGGGAGCAGCGCCTGCGCAAACGGTCGCGCACGGCGACAGCTTCGACGCTCTGTTTGCCGACAGCGCCGACCGGCCGCGGCGCGCCACCGACCCGCTCGCGCCATGCAGCGTGCAATACACCTCGGGCACGACATCGCGGCCGAAAGCAGTGCTCTGGACCCACGCCAACGCGTTGTGGGGCGCCAAGGTCAACGCCGCGCACGAGGATCTGCACGCGGGCGATGTGCACCAGACCTATCTGCCGCTGTTCCACACCAATGCGCTGGCCTATTCCATGCTGGCGACGCTGTGGGTCGGCGCCACTTGCGTGATCCAGCCGCGCTTCTCCGCAAGCCGGTTCTGGCGCGTGGCGCGCGAGCACGGCGCGACCTGGACCTCGACCATTCCGTTCTGCATGAAGGCGCTGCTCGAGCAGGAGATCCCGACGGACCACAAATTCCGCCTGTGGGGCACGGCCGTCAACGAGCCGCCGGGGTTCGCTGCCTTCGGCGTCAAGATCATCGGCTGGTGGGGCATGACCGAGACCATCACACACGGCATCGTCGGCGAGATCGACCAGCCCAACATGCCGATGTCGATCGGCCGCGCCGCGCCGGAATATCAAATCCGCATCACCGATGATGACGGCCGGCCGACCGCAATCGGCGACACCGGAAATCTCGCGATCAAGGGCATTCCCGGCCTGTCGCTGTTCGCCGAATATCTGCACAACGAAACGGCGACGCGCGAGAGCTTTGACGAGCACGGCTTCTTTGTCACCGGCGACCGCGTCACGCTGCTGGAGAACGGCTTCATCAGGTTCGGTGACCGCGCCAAGGACATGCTGAAGGTCGGCGGCGAGAACGTCGCGGCCTCAGAGATCGAGCAGGTCATCGCGGTCGTTCCCGGCGTGCGCGAGGCCGCCGTGGTGGCGAAGAAGCATCCGATGCTGGACGAGGTCCCGGTCGTCTTCATCATCCCGCACGACGGCGTCGCGGGCGCAGCGCCCGATCTGCATGATCGCGTGATGGCGGCCTGCCGCAAAGGCCTCGCCGACTTCAAGGTGCCGCGCGAGATCAGGTTGGTCGACGATATGCCGCGATCCACGCTGGAGAAGGTGGCGAAGGCGGAGCTGCGAAAGATGCTGGGGTGAATATTCTGTCGTTCCGGGGCGGCGCGAAGCACCGAACGCGGAACCTCGAGATTCCGGGTTCTCGCTTTCCGCGCGCCCCGGAATGACTCTAAATCAAAACGATCCCAGCGCCACGGGGCGGAACGCCTGCAACAGCTGCTGGTCGAGCTTGGCGCCCATGCCTTCCATCATCGTGAAGGCGCGGGAGTGGGTGAAGGGCATGCGATAGGCGCGCTTCTCCACCAGCGCGGCGTAGATGTCGACGATGGTGGTGACCCGCACGATATCGCTGATCTGGTTCGACAAGAGCCCGTTGGGATAGCCGGAGCCGTCGAGAAATTCGTGGTGGTGCAGAACCACGTCCAGCATCTCCGGTGGGAAGCCGCCCTGGGCTGCGAGCGCGTCATAGCCGCGGCGCGGATGCTGGCGGACCTCGTCCATCTCCTCGTCGCTGAGCTTGCCCGGCTTGTCGAGCAGCGCGGAGGGGACAAAGGCCTTGCCGACGTCGTGCAACAGCGCGGCGCGGGTCAGCCGGCGCTGGTCGTCCTCGCGCATGCCGAGATGCTGAGCGAAGGAGACCGCAAAGCCGGTGACGAACAGGCAGTGACGATAGCTGCCGACATGGTGGCAGCCGACGGCGGTGAGCCATTCGCGCAGCGACGAATGCTTGATCGCCTTCAAGATCTTGCTCTCGGCGGCGATCACGTCATCGAAAGTCAGAGGCACGCCGAGCGGCAGCTTCTCGAACATCTTCTTGAGCACCGCATGCGCCGCTTCGACGCCGCGGTTGAGCGTCTTGCCGCGATCGGTCGCGTCATAGGTCGCCGTGTCGGGAAACGCAGCACGGATACGCTGCAGAATCGCCTCGGCCTGGAGCGGCCGCGAGATGGTGTCGGTGGCGCCCAGCGCCCAGGCCTGCATGGTGCCGTGATGAAGCGCGTCGGCGAGCACGAACAGCCGCGGCATCGAACGATAGGCATCGCCGCGCAGCTTGTTGCGCACCCGCTGCACGCTCTCGGGCGAGCGCAGGTTGATGTCGACCACGAGGCCGGAGAGCTCTCGCGAGGGCTGATCGGGAATGGCGTCAGTCGTGACCGTCGCGACATCGCCGACCGTCTTCAGGATGCTGGCAAGCTCAGTGCTCTCGTCGCTCCGGTCGGAGGCGAGCAGCAGCCGGCGTTTGGCGGCGGGTTTGGCTGAGGCGTTCATGGCTTCCCCAAAAGCACGGGACTGTATTGGGCGTCAGCCTATGCCGGATCAGGTTCTCCGGCCCTTAAGAGGCGTGCTCAAGGAAACCCTGACGACTTGCGCTCAATTTGACGGATTGGCTCCCGCAGCGGGTCCCATCAAAAAAAACTCGAAAACAACCCCATGCACAGTAGAATGGTCGTTGATAACAAAGGGGAATTTAGGCGCTCCGTGCGTTCCACCCACCGCCGTCATCGCCCGGCTTGACCGGGCGATCCAGTACTCCGAGACGGTGCGGCTAGAACCGAGAAGCCGCAGTGTACTGGATGCCCCGCTTTCGCGGAGCATGACAGCGAGACCGCAGAGACGCCGACCAAAACAAATCCGCCGGAGGTTGCCCTCCGGCGGATCATATCACGTCACAATCGCAGCCGGCCTTACGCCTTCATGGCGCCCTTCACGGCTTCGGCCGTGATCGGCAGCGCGCGGACGCGGGCGCCGGAGGCGTTGAAGATGGCGTTGCCGATCGCCGGAGCGATCACCGTCACCGCCGGTTCGCCGACGCCGGTGGCCTTTTCGCCATTGGCGATTACGGCAATCGCGACCTCGGGCACCTGGCTCATGCGCAAGGGCGTGTAGCTGTCGAAGTTGGTCTGCTCGATGCCACCGTCCTTCAACGTCGCCTTCTCGTACAGCGCCAGCGACAGCCCCCACATCGCCGCGCCCTCGACTTGGGCGCGGATGTTGTCGGGGTGCACTTGCGTGCCGACGTCGGTTGCGACCGTGAGCTTCTTCACGGTCACCTCGCCTGACGGCGCGACGGCAACGTGGGCGACGCAGGCGGTCCAGCTTGCCGTCGCACGTTCCTGCGACGAGACGCAGGCAACGCCCATGCCCTCGCCTTTCGGCAGTTGCTTGGTGCCGTAGCCGGCAAGCCCCATCGCGGCCAGCAGCGTGTTGCGCAGCCGCTGCGCGCCGCCGTCGTTCTTGCCGGCGCCGTCGAGCAGCGAGATGCGGAACTGCGCCGGGTCCTTGCCGGTCGCAACCGCGATCTCGTCGATCATGCTTTCGACCGCCCAGAACGTCCAGCCCGGCGCCACCGAACGGAGCTGACCGGACGGGGTGGCGTTGTGCGCCATCTCGTTCTTGATCGCCCGCACAGTATGGTTGGGCACGGTGTAGAAGAAGTCCGACCCGTTCACCGTGAAGGCATCGAGCGGGCCCTTCTTGTCGACCGACGGCGACAGGAAGTCCGGGATGCCCCAACGTTGCGTCGGCCAGGCCGAGACCACGTCATGGCTCAGCGCGACGAGCTTGCCGTCGCCGTCCACGCCGGCCTTGACCTTTTGATAGGTGAGCGGACGCGAGAAATCCATCGTCATGTCGTTCTCGCGCGTATAGATCACCTTCACCGGCTTGCCGACCGCCTTCGCCGCCTGCACCGCCGGCACCATCATGTCGGCATCGAGCCTGCGGCCGAAGCCGCCGCCGAGCCACATCTGGTGCATCACCACGAACTTCGGATCGATCCCGGCGGCACCGGCCGCGATCGCACCCGAGCGCGTCGCAAACTGGTTGCCGGAATAGATGTGGAGGATGTCGCCCTTGAACTCCGCGGTGGCGTTCATCGGCTCCATCGGCGCGTGGATGTTGATGCTGGTGGTGTACTCCGCTTCCAGCACCTTTGCGGCCGAACCGAACGCTGCCGCGGGATCGCCGTCCTTGACGAAGAACTGACCGGAATCGTCCAGCTTCTGAAGCCGCTTGGCCTCGTCCAGCAGCGACTGGCTCGAGGCCTTTGCGTTCGGACCGCCGTCATAGCTGATCTTGAGCGCCGCAGCCGCCTTCTTGGCATTGGCGTAGGTGCCAGCCACCGCAACGACCCAGCCGGAGGTCGTCTGGGTCTTGTCGTCGAGGATGACGGCCTTGATGAAGCCCGGCACGTTCTTCGCCGCGCTGTCGTCGACTGATTTCACCGTGGCGCCAAAGCGCACCGGCGGCGTCACCAGCGCGCCATAGGCCATGCCCGGCAACATCACGTCGATGCCGTATTTGGCCGTGCCGTTGGTCTTGGAGGGGATATCAAGCTGCGGCACCGACACACCGATCATGGTGTATTGATCCGGCGTCTTCAGCTTGATCGCCTTGAGCTCGTCCGGCGTAAAGGTCTTGGTCGCCTTGCCGCTCTTGACGATGTCGGCGAACGACATCGACTTCTTCGATTTCGGATGCGTGACCATGGACTCACGCACGACCAGCTGATCCTTGAAGTAGGGCGGCAAGCCCATAGCGGCTGCGGCCGCTTCCGTCAGCGCCATGCGCCCGGCCGCACCGGCCCGGCTCATCGCGTCGAAATTCATCATGGTCGACCAGCTTCCGCCGGTGATCTGCGCTCCCAGCACGGGGTCGTTGAATTTCGGATCGTTGGAGGCAAGCGACACGCGCATGTCGCTCCATTTCGCACCCAGCTCTTCGCAGACGATCTGCGCCATGGTGGAGGCGATGTGCTGGCCCATGTCGGCCTTGCCACAGGTCACGGTGACGAGGCCGTCCGGCCCGATCGCATACCAGACGCTCGGCTCGAAATTGGCGGGCGCGGCGGCGAGCGCTTCACCGACGCCGGGCACGCCGGCGTAGCCGAGCACGAGGCCGGTGGCGGCGGTGCCGACCAGGAAGGAGCGGCGGCTGAGATCGGTCGCCTCAGGCGTGATGTTGTTCACGTGCTTGTTCATGTGGGCCTCCGCTCGTTGCCGGCGGCGGATGCAGTGCGCATCTCGGTTGCGGCGCGCATGATTGCCTTCTGGATCCGCGAATAGGTCATGCAACGGCAGAGATTGCCGTCCATATGGGCCACGACTTCTTCCTTGGTCGGATTGGCGTTCTTCGCCAGCAGCGAGGCCGCCTGCATGATCTGCCCGGACTGGCAGTAGCCGCATTGCGGCACCTGCTCGGCGATCCACGCCTTCTGGAGCGGGTGATCACCCTTGGCGGAGAGGCCTTCGATGGTGGTGATCTTCTTGCCGGCGACATCGCCGATCATGGTCTGGCACGAGCGCACGGCTTCGCCGTTGACGTGCACGGTGCAGGCACCGCACAGGCCGGCGCCGCAGCCGAACTTCGTGCCGGTCATCTGCAATTGTTCGCGGATAGCCCAAAGGAGCGGCGTGTCGTTTGCCGCATCTACGGACAGACTCCGCCCGTTGATGGTGAGCGTTGGCATAGGCGTCTTCCCCTGCCGGTGCATGAAGCCGCTTACGGCGGCAACTTGAGTGACCGACGCCCACCGGGCCGGCGTCGGACTTGCGCGCAAGAATGATCGCGTTCTCGCGCGGAGGCAAATGCAATTTGGAACCGATCGAAACAAAACACGTCGCGTACTTGTTGTGCGTTGCGACAACAGCGCTGACCTTAGCCACTGAACGTAACAGCAAGCACGTTGTGCATGCATATCATCGCTGTAAGGCGGTTTCTTGTAGGTAACTTAGCGGACTGAATTATGATGAGTGAGGTGAAGGTAACCGCCGACGCGAACGCCCCTTCTCCCCTTGTGGGAGAGTGAGGCTCTATGTAACCTATTGAGAGAGCAAGGAAAACCGAAACCGGTGTCCCAATAGTGTCCCTCCCACAGGGTTTCCTGCGCGTGGGCTTTTGCAGGGACCGGGGATAGCGCGTGCGAGCGTCGAGCGTATCACGACACGCACGATCGCATAGAGGCGCACTACGGTGCATCCCTGACGATGCATGATCAATCGCAAAGCGTCGTCCGCGCATCATCGAGCTCAGGTGCGATAGGAGCGGTCCCACCGGCAGCATCCTTTGCATCGCAAATCGCTTCTGGGACTTCATGCCTCTCAGGCGAGATCAGAAGTTGTTTCCGCATTTCGGCGAGGCAAGCGCGGCAGTATTCGCGGTACAGGAGGTCGAATATGGCGGGCATGATCCAACCTCGTTGTTCGAGTTGATCTGCACCATCAGTTCGAGACTACCCATTTATCTTGGGGTCCAAGATGTGAACAAGATCACACCCGATTTCCTTTTTGCGCCCAAAATGCTCACTTTTCGGTTGCAAGCGCGGGAGTATGCCGACCAAAATTGGTCTCAGACAACGGGGCGGGGTTGAACCATGGAAGGATTAATAGCGCTTGCCTTTGGCGCTACTGTATCGTGCATCATCTTTCTGATCCTTATCGCACTCAAACGGCAGTCCTCGCTGGACCATGCCGAGGGAAAGCCCTCAAAGTCCGACCCGCTCACGCCCCCACGCGGGCATGCGACAGCGAGCCCTTCGACCCCTCCGACGAAAATAGAAGCGCCTCCAAGCACCGCTCGGTCGCCGTCAACATCCGCTCCGCCCGCGTCCTCATGCGTTGGTACGGCAGAGTGCGCATCGCCACAGCCATCGCCCTTGTTGGAGACAAAGGCTCCTCCGATCTCCGTGCCCAAGCGGAGCCAGCCCGAGCGCCCCGCTGTTCCAGCTTGGCACGCGTGGTCTCTCCCGGCTTCTGACCTGAAAATAACTCCGCCAGTCACTCCAAAATGTGTGACTTTTTTTGATGTCGAAACTACGGGCCTAAACACCAGCGACCGGATCATCACGCTCGCTGCGATCAAGCTGCTGAACCCGGAGACATGCGCAACCCGGATAGAAGCCGAGTTCATGCATTTGATCTTTGATCCCGGGAGAAAGAGCCACCCGAAAGCCGAAGCCGTCCACGGTTATTCGGACTGGGTGCTACGGCATCAGGACACATTTGATGTCCACGCCGAAACTATTCAGAAGTTCTTCAATTCTTCGGACCTTTTGGTGGCGCACAACGCCGAATTTGATCTGGCTTTTTATAACAGAGAAATGGAGCGCACCGGCAGATCGCCGTTTGCAAATGAAACATTCTGCACCATGACCGCGTTTCGGCAGCGTGGCCTTCCGGGAAGCGCTTCTCTAGGCGCAGTTTGTCACAGAATGGGCATCGCGCGAGCAAGCGGACAGCACGGAGCCCTCGAAGATACATGGCTCGCGCTGCGCGTATATCTGTGGCTCAAGAATGTCCCCTTTTCGGCTCCACTCCCACCCGAATTCCAAAAAGGGCCTTCCAATCTAAGACCTGCACCGCAGCTACCAGTGGGTCCCTTGCCGCGTCGTCGGCGAAAACGAACAGCCAGCCCTTCAGCCGTAATTGGAGAACTCGGTGACGGCTCTACGGTCATTTAGGCTGCCGCGCAATGACGTTTCCACTGCGTCTTTTGACGCAGTTGTTGTGCGCAGGGTAGCTTTTGCCGTCAGCGCCAGTGACGCGGGCATCAGGTGATAAATTCTTATCACCTTGCCTTTTGGCGTGCCGCACTGATCGTTGGCTGACATGCGTGTCGCTTTGGCAAGATCGCGCGCGGACTTGTTCGCATTCGCCGGGTCGGCGACGACCTTCGCGGCGAAGTCGGCGGCGCGGATATGTTCCAACACCACAGCCGCAGCCCCATGTCGAACCTCGCAGCCACATCTTTCGCCGAGAGCCGGGTTGACCCGGTGATGCCATCAGCTGGTTAAGCCTTGTCCTCGTAGTTCTCACGCTTCCGGTGGGTGAGTTTGTAGTCTGGAGTGGGCAAACCAAGCGGTATGTACAGATAGCTGACGACCAGCGACGGGACGCCACGGCTTGCGATTTCAATCAGCCTGCCGTGATCTGGATTGTCCCTAATATCCTGTGTGACGTGAGCAATGCCTTTGTTCGTAATCTGAAACACCGCGAGCAGCGCCTTCTCGGCTTCCTCCTTGCCCCCATCATAGCGACCGAGAGCGGTGTCGGGAGTGACCATCGACAGATGATGGCCGCTCGCGTTTGAAAAATGCTCAATGCCTATGTCGCTGGGTCGGCGTCCCTTGATGTTCACAATGCGGTCGCTTTTGTTTGCGGTCAGCCCAAGAAACTCCAGGAGCGCGCGACAATGAACTAAGCCGACCTCGATGGCTGGATTGGTGAAGGCGTACAGGTTGCCCTCGACCTGCAACTTGCCATCTACGTGGATTTCCAGAGGCGGCGGATGCGGCCATCTCGCCGCCAAGCGCGTGGCCAAAATGAGCGTATCAATGGCCTGCATCCGATATGGGATGATTTCGTTCAGCAAGCGATCAAGGTTCATTGCAAATATCTTTTTGGCAAAAGGGCATGGCGCCCTCGTCAGGGCCGACAAAGAGGAAAGCGCAGACCGCTGGCAACAGACCATCACGGTTTATCCCCGCGTTTCTCAGCCTCCGTTGTGTCCGACACGCCATCGACCGCAATCTGTAGCGGCTTGCCGATGCCGGGGCTGCTGCGCTTTCAATGCGTGATGCCCAAGATCA
Source organism: Bradyrhizobium sp. LLZ17 (assembly GCF_041200145.1). Taxonomy (NCBI): domain Bacteria; kingdom Pseudomonadati; phylum Pseudomonadota; class Alphaproteobacteria; order Hyphomicrobiales; family Nitrobacteraceae; genus Bradyrhizobium; species Bradyrhizobium zaerense. Next base: position 5,103,013 of record NZ_CP165734.1, on the reverse strand, counting down.
CCCGCCGCTTATACCCGGAACGCCAAGATTGCTGGCACGTTTATTTCGGCGATGTCCATGTCGGCACCATCGTGCGCCGCGTGGGCCACCCGAGCGATCAAGACCCATGGCAATGGCTGTGCGGCTTCTATCCCGGGTCAAACCCCGGCGAACAGACTGGCGGCACCGCGCCGAACCTTCGATCAAGCGCGCCCCCGCGCATGAAATTCACGCAAGCCGGAGCGGACCTGTTCGCGTAGGATCATTGAGCGGAAGCAGCTTCTCGGAAGATGGCATTGAGACGCTTGCCGAGCCTCCGCCCCAGAACGGCACAGTCCTTCTCGTCAACGGTGTTGTAGGCAAGTCTTATCTCAACGTCGTTGCCTGCACTGCCTTCTTGGCCACTCACCGACGTGCCGAACACAACCGATACTCCCGCGCCGCAGGACAGAACCCACGGGCTGTTCGATGAAAGCACAAACGAAAAGAATTTGCCGATGATCGGATCGCGGATGATGACTACTCCATCCTGCGCGCGAACCCCCTCGGTGAGGCGTCGTTCGAGTTCTGCGGTGGCGCGATTTATGTCGCGCATTAGGTCAGCATCGGCCTTCATCTGGTTTTCGGCTTCCGAAGAATGCTTTGACGCCAGCTCCTTCTCGCCGCAAGCACTTAGGCCAACGAGCAGGACCGGCAACAAACAAGCAATTAGAAATAATCTCGATACCATCGGTCTGCCCTCGCGGCTCAGGACATCGCGGCGGCGCGCGGCATCTCATCGAACGTGCGCCCGCGATAGTGCCTGCCGGTACTCTTCTTGCGAACGCCGCCCCACTGCTTGAAGAAAAACGCCGTCCTCGCCTTGCGGCACGCGGCTTCAATCTCCGCGACCCACTGCTCAGCCATCGGTCGCGAACGCGGGCCGCTCTCACCGCCGACGATGGCCCAATGGATGCCGGTCAGATCGGCGCGAGCCACCGACCCGAGCAATGGCTCGAACGAAACAAACCTGACGGCAGCATCGACCTTGCGCAGATCGTCAATGCGCCCGAGATAGTCGGCGCTCTCGACGCTGGTCCCGAGCCACACGTTCGGTAGCACGGGAAGCGAAGCGGTGATGTCCGCCATCCGATCCGGTCGCTTCGTCAAAATCTGATAGGTGTGCTGCGGCGTTGCTTGCATCGCGCGCCAGACCGCCGCGACGAACTCGGCTGGCACGGCTTCGTGAAACAGGTCCGACATCGAGTTCACGAAAATCCGGCGCGCCTTCTTCCAGCTTGCCGGGATGCAGAGCGCGGCGTGATCGAGCCTGACCTTGCCCGTCCAGACCGTGCGTTTGCCGCTCTTGCGTGTAAGGCCGCGATATTTCTTCATTCCCATCGCATCGAGCCGCGCCGCCATCCGCATGGCGTAGCAGTTCGTGCAGCCGGGCGAGATGACGGTGCAGCCCGCGACCGGGTTCCACGTCGCGTCGGTCCATTCGATCGAGGTGTCAGCCATCTCTGTCCCCTTAAAAAAGCGATCCTTGTCCGCTCAAATTTTGTACGTCATTCCACAGCTTCTGTCCGAGCGGATTTGAACTCAGGAACACCAGCCAGTAGAGCCGCTGGTTCTTCTCGCCGACGATCAGCGGGATGCCCGTCGCGGGGTTCGACCCCAGCGACCGGATCATCCCGAGCCAATAGTCGATGAACGCGGCCCGCAGGGCAGCCGTCGCTTGGTTCACGTCCACGACATCGCGCCATCCCGGCGCAAAGATGTCGAGCGATCGACCGACGCGCGAGTGGATATCGAGATTGCGCTGCAAATCCTGCACGCTGACGTGGATAATCATGTCCATCCGCTTCACCCGCAACATTCGCTCTATGATCGCAAACGGCAGTTGCGCCAGATTGAACGGATCAAGGAACGCAAGGTGAAGGCCGTGCGGATTGATCGCGCTCATGACCTGATCGACCACGACACTTGCATCGCCGACATAGCTTGTCGCCGATCCGCCCAGCGCCGTGATGCGCTGCGCGAGCGCGGCTGAGTTCTGCTCCTCCAGATCGGACAGGTGCATTGCGGAGAACGGACGACCGCTCGCTTGACCAGCCTTGAACGCTACCACTGCGCTGCCGTCGATGATCTGATTTGTGCCGCTGATCAGCGATCGGCCCGCGCCCGAATACAATTCGATGTAGCTCGCGCCGCCCGTGCCCTGCGGTCGCAAGAACCGCGCGCGTGCGCCGTGTGACGCCTGAATATATTTTCGCAGCCGCTCGTGCTTTTCAATCGCCCACGACCCGACCTCGCCGATGATCAGGTCGTCGTCGGGATCGAATTTAGGTGTCTTTTTGGCCATTGGTGTTGCCTCCGCCGGAGCAATATCACACCGCCGCAGGTTGAGGGTTAACGCACAGGCACTTTCTCGCAGATTGAATGCGCGTCGCGCGCAGCTCTATCCTCCAGCCATGATCCAGCGGCGGCGTCCCTCCGGCTTCATCGAACCGTGTCAGCCGTTCGACGGTGGCGCGATTGCCGACCGGCACGCTTTGGGTCCACGAAATCAGTGCACCGTGAGCGCGAGGAGCAATGGCATCGATAACGGCGTCCTGCAGCTAACGAATTGAGGCATCAACGTGCCGGAGCGGTCGATCGCCGCCATCGATACCCCGATGCAAGTCGCCACGCGGCATTCCCCGGCCCGAACTCGCCGGTCGGATCGTCGCGGATCAGCAAGTGCCGCCAGAACCTACGAAGGCGTGCCAATTCGACAATTGCTCTCATCTATATGCCGTTCCTTTTGCAAGTCTGCTTCTAGTTCTGCGACCACGGCGTGAAGCAGACACGCTGCAAACGGATCAGTGACCTCTTGCTCTAGTACTCTGTAGCGCGCGATCTTGATTTCTTGTTCTTTGAGTTGGCCCTCTGTCATGAGTTCTGCCCTCCGACAAACCGACGCAGAGGCTACCAAGTAGTTTCGCTAGAATTTTCGGATCATTTTCTATAGTTTCTAATCAGTTAAAGAACGATCCGGGACATGCGTCGGACGCGTCCGATGTCACCCTAACAACAGACATAACTGTGTGTGGAAGCGTTGTTCGGCTTGGGGCCGCTCCCTTCGACCGCATCATCAGATGTTGAGGCCCGCGAACCGAGGGCACCCGTAAATTTCCCAAGTGTTGGCAATCAAGCGCACTGATTTAAGTGGTCGGCAGGTTTTGACCAGCGCACCATGAAAACACCAAAGCCAAAACAATGGACGGATCGCGAGGTCCAGCAATTGTTCAGGCTTGCACGGGTCGGCGCTGGCGTATCGAAGATTGCAGCCGAGCTGGGCCGTCACGCAGGATCAGTGAGGCGAATGGCGCGAACGATAAGGCTGCTGTTGAAGAAGTAGCCGTGGATGACCGGTTACCGCCAAGATCGGCCGAAGAGCGGATGGTCTCCGAGGGTCGCAGATGGCACAATAGACGAGATCACTCAATCAATTTGTCAGCGCGTAAGACAAGCCCAGCCGGTATCTCGAGATCAATCGCTTTCGCGGTTCTCAAGTTAATGACAAGGTCGAACTGCGTCGGTTGCTCGACAGGGATCTCAGTAGGTTTGATGCCCCGAAATATTTTGACCACCATCCGCGCCAGCTGGCGGAAGATGCCAGATAAACGAGCCCCATATGCCAACAGGCCGCCTTCTTCCGCCATTTCAGGCCATTCGTAGATTGCAGGAAGCCTAAGCTCGGTGCACCGCTCGAAGAGTACTCGGCGGTTGGAAAAAGTAAAATTCGACGCCAGAACGTTGATCGCTATTGCCCCGGACGCTTTGATCTGATCGGTCAGGGGCACGATGTCGCCCGGGGCGTGGATATGAAACACGGAAGACTCTACGCCGCGCGCATGGGCCGCTTTTTGGAGCTGCTTGATTTGGTCGGGCGGAGTGGCGTTTCCGCCTTCTACGATTGCTATCCGGCGAGCCCCCGGGACCGCCTCCAGCAGAATTTCCTGGCGCTTGCCATCGAGCTCCGGTCCGAAGAAACTCACACCGGTGAGGTTGCTTTCGGGGCGAGCCAGCGAGTTCAGCAAGCCAGACCGAAGCAAGTCTGCCGAGAGACAGACAAGGGGAACGTTGGGCAGTGCATCATGAAGCGGGCGCGACCAGCGATCGGCTGAAGTGAGAATGACATCGGGCTCGAACTCGCGCATCGCCACCAGATTTTCAGGCGACAGGTCGCCTTGGACACCACGGCCGCTGTCAATCCTGAGGTTCTGCCCTTCAACAAAGCCTGACCTTTGCAACTCGTCGAAGATGGCGGCGATATGAGGCGCGGGCCTTTGCGCAGCAGAGAGGACGCCCAAGCGATATACTCGACTGGACTGCTCTGCCTGGATTGCGTACGGCAAAAAGCTGCCAGCCGCCGCTCCCAAGCCCACCATGAAGTCGCGCCGTCGCATGCACGCTCCATTCTTTGCCCGAGCCTACATTACTACTTAATTAAGCATTCTGGAACTGCCGAAAACGGCCAAAGGAATTGGCACAGTACGTCTGCTGTGGGTCACAAACTCGCCGATCACGCCCAGGGGGAGACTTCCGCTTTTCGTTTGGCAAGCCGAGGTTTACCCCGACTGCCGCTCAAGCTCCTCGACATGAACCAAGGTCAAGGCGGCGACCCTGCAGGTTCCACTCCCAGACCAGTCGAGAATGCCTATTTTCCCGGATGTTCATTTGAGTTTTGCCTGCCGCAAAAAGCACAACTGTCCCAGACGGCCCCGACTGGCTGCACGAAGTGAAGTACGATGGTTATCGCCTCCGCCTTGAGCGCGAGGACGAGCGCGTGCGCCTGATCACGCGCGGCGGCTACAATTGGGCCAGCCGCTATCCCTGGATGGTCGAGGCGGCGCGCAAGGTCCGTCAGAAAGCGACCTCGCAAGCTGTACGGGGAGACCACCCATTGAGGCGATCTGCCCTTGGCGCATTCGCTGGTGTTCGCGACGGACTTGATTTCTTTGATTTGGATCAAGGTCGGCTAACACCTTGGGCACATACCGCACTGGACCGGCTCGACCAAAGAAGCTGCTGCACTGACCTTAGTAGAGTTGTCGTCGTTATTGAACCTTCGCTGCGAGGTGCAGGACACAAGTCTCTAGGCGGTTGGGAACGGTCCCATCACATAGCATGCAACGTTTATGGCTTTCGTTGCTCATCAGCGGCGGCCAGCCTAGGCCGCACCAGGCAGAAGCAGTTTGTGCTCGATGGTGAAGCGATCGCGCTTGGCGTGAACGACGGGCATGTTAAGATGGGTGCAAGACCGAAAGGCAAAATAATGCCGGTCTCCGCATCGTCACGGCGCCGTCGAACAGAAATAAGCCCCCGTATCTGAGGGGTTGCGGGAGGGTATGCGGTATGCTCGCCCCCTAACTTGTGAGGAGTGAAGAGAGAAGTAAACCAAAGGAAGGAAAGGAAATGAAGCGAGCAATCGTGCCACTTGCTGTTGCTTCTGGCCTTGCTGTCATAGCAGCAGCACAAATCCTGCCGAAGGCGGCGCTGCATGCCGCCGAGATGCAAATGAAGCCTCCGGTCAATGTGGAAGACGTTAAGTGGGGTCCCGCTCCCCCAACTATCCCACCCGGCGCGCAGCTCGCCGTCGTAGCTGGTGACCCCAGCAAGGAGGGGCTGTTCACGATGCGCTTAAAGATGCCAGCCAACTACAAAGTCCCGGCCCATCACCATCCCACCGACGAGTTCGTGACGGTGATCTCCGGTGACTTCCGCGTCGGCCTCGGCGACAAGCTCGATATGGACAAGGGGCAGTCCCTCAAGGCCGGAGCTTTTGCCGAGATGCCAACAGGCATGAACCACTATGCGTGGACCACGGAAGAGACCGTGGTGCAGATCGCCGGGCCGGGGCCATTCGCTATCACCTACGCCAACCCGGCCGACGACCCGAGCAAACAGGCCGCGAAATAGCCAGTGAGAAGCAAACTCATTATGAAGCTCGGATGTGGCCGGGCTCGCCAAGTTCGATCTCCGCTTGGTGTGCAAGAGGACGCCATCTGAGGTCAACGAGTACGAAGGTAAAAGGCCCCGACGCATTCCACGTCGGGGCCTTTACGATCATCGGGCTGGGTACATCCGCCGTGCCTTCCGATCATTGATGTCGCCCGATTACCACATCCGATCTGGTTCAGAATGTGGCAAGGGCTACGACATTGGTGTGATTACACTCGGCTCGAAAGCGCTCGGCGGCCAGCTCGGCGTTGCGCCACTCGCGGCGCCGGGCCTGCTCTTCAGCCAACTGTAGACCCGCGACCGTCGTTGCGATCACGTCGTCGATCTCGGCGCCGGTGAGGCTACGGCGAATTTTCAGCACGATGCTCAAGGCCATGATGATCGGCACATGAGGCGCGAGCAGATCACGGGCCTGCTGCTCGGCGAACGCGAGAAACCGCTCGACCGCCTCCGCCGACTTGCAGACCAATGACGCAAACGCGACCGCTTGCGAAACGTCACTAACGGACGGCACAGGCTCGCCTGGCAGAAGCATGCGCTCTGCGACTGATGCAGCGGCCAGTTCAACGCAACGGTCGAGTGCGTGCAAGTAGACATCGGCCGCATCGCTGCGAGCATGACCATCCTGCGGCATCAATTCCTGTAGCTTGTTGCACAGCTCCGGCACCGCACCATCATCGTCATCACTGCCGAAGGCAACGCTGTGACCCGGACCCCACACCATCCCGCCAAAGTTCCCGTGCGGGTCAGGATTGATTGTCGCTCCGCCGAGCGGTTTGCCTAGCAAGCGCGCGGCCACGGCGTGACCGGCTTCATGGATTGCAATCCGCTCGTCCTCCTCCTCGGTCCGGCCAAGCTCGGCGAGCAGGTGATCGTATTCGTCGTGTTCGTCGTCAAAGCCTGCGTTCTTATCATTCATTTGTTACTCTCCTGCGACCAGCTCATCGGACCGGATGAGCTGGCCGCCTTCCACCAACAGACGCCGCACAAAAACGAGCGCGGCGCCTCTCCGCACCACCGGGAGGGGCTATTCATTTGTGAGCTTCGAAAGCTCGTGGCGCATGCGCTGCCGGGCGAGCATACGTGCACGAACCTCACCCACCGAGTGGCCGCGCAATTTCGGCATGGCGCGGGCGATCAGCTTCGCGACACCCACGGGAATGCGGCCTGCGTTATCCGGATCAACGACCCAGCCGTCAACTCGGTGCGTAATTTGGTGGGGCTGCCAGCCCGGCGGTGCTGCTTTCATGAGCGGGGGACGTCGATCAGGATGGTGCGCGGTTCCGCCGTGGGCAGCGGAGTGAAATTGGCCGCGAGCAACACAGGACCGATGTGCGGCGCGTTCTTGGGCTCCTCGACGGTGTCGAGATCGATGACATCGGGCGCTTGAAAATTGAAGTCGCCGCCGCGCGTCCCGCGCAGCTCAGCGCGGCGACGATCAGTCAGCGGAACCGCAATGCCTTTGTCCAATGCGAGCTGTGCCGTTGCCATCGGCATGGTCACATCTTGCCACTGACCTGCGCCCCGACTACGACCATCACTGTCGCGGTACTTCGCGGTACGCATCATGAAGACCGTCATAATCGGAGGCTCCGGCTCAGCCACGGCGACCGGCATAGGCGCGGGTTCTCCTGGGATCGCTTGGCGGCCTTCACGGACGGCGTCCGGCATAGCCTTCAGTTCCGCAAAGGAGAAGTTGGCGGCCATCTCGACTTGGCCCATGGTGTTCTGAACGAAGCTCGCCATCTGGCCGCTCTCGAAATGCCAATGGCCGATCTCGGAAAGAGCATCGGCGAGAACACGCGACTGCTCCAGATACCCCGGCAGTGCCGCCTCGATGGCGGCAACCTGTTTGTGCAGCTTGTCCGCCGCAGCGGCACGGGCACCGCGCTCACGTTCGGCGGCGAGCTGGCGTTCGGCTTCGGCCTTCTGTTCCGCGAGTGCGGCAAGCGCATCATCGATGCCCGCCAGCGTGGATGCTGCCGTGTCCACCGCGCCCTGCAATTTGTCGAGGGCGTGCTGATCGTCGAGGTCGCCTGCCAGAAGTTCCTGCTGTCGCGCACTGATCGCCTTGTCCAAAGTGTCCTGCGCGACGGCGCGCTTGGCAGCGAGCTGTTCGTCGCGCTTCATCAGCGAGGCGATGGTGGTTTCGAGGTTCTGCATGGGTGTTTTTCTGAACGGATTTTTCATGCAGCTAGACTATGGCGCAGGCAGTGATTTGCCGAGCCACGGCGCGTGGAGGCGTCCACATTCGGTGCAGGATGTTGTGGCGCGCGCCACATTTCGGCCTTTTTGAGTGTCTGCGCGCGGTGGGCCGACTGTTTAGACGCTTGCCGCGAAGAGGTCCCAAGCTCCGGGCAAGCCCTTTAGCGTGTGGGTCCCACGGTCGGAGAACTTCAGCCCGGCCCCTGCGACAAGATCGGTGACCACCCGGGACACAAGAACTTCGTTGGACCCAGCTTCAGCCATCACACGGGCGGCGGCATGGACTGCGATGCCGCCAATATCGCCATTGCGCAATTCGATTTCGCCAGTATGAAGGCCTGCCCGCACAGGCAAGCCCAAGCGTCTTGTTGCGGCCTCGAATGCCAGAGCGCAACGGATCGCTCGTCCTGGTCCGTCGAAGGTAGCGAGAATTCCATCGCCGGTCGTTTTAACCAGATTTCCCCGATGCTGTATCACGATCCGCTGCGCTGTCTTGTCGTGTTCGTCGAGCATCCGACGCCACGCCTGATCGCCCATTTCAGCCGCCTGCCGCGTCGAGCCGACGATATCGGCAAACAGGACCGTTGCCAGCACGCGGTCGAAATCTGGCGCGGTCGCCTCTCGATGACCGGTAACGAACTCCTCAATATCCCCGCACAGACGCAACTGGTCGCCCGGAAAAATCAGATGATCGCTGCAATCCGCATATGCCACGAATTTCGCACCCGGAATGTGTGACGCCAAGAACTTTCCGTTGTCGATTGACATGACGTCGGCCTGACGGTGCAGTACGAGCGTTGGCACGCGAATGGCGGGAAGAATGGTCCGCACGTCGATCTCAATGTTGTAGCGAGCCGCCATCTTGAGAGCGCCAGGGCTAAAAGCCAAACGCTCTAGCTTAGCGTACTGTTGGACGACATCTGTATTACTCGCATAGCTTGGAAGGAAGTGCCGGACGGTTACGCCAGTTCCCCAGCCCCCTGCCCAAAGGTCGTCTACGCGGGCCACTATCTCATCTGCTGAGGGCCTGAATGGGTAGCCCTGAGCGCTGCTAAATCGCGCAAAGCTACCGAAAAGAACTAGATGTGACACTCGTTCGGGAAAAGTCGCTGCAAACACAATGCTGATTGGCCCACCCTCAGAGCAACCCAGCAGGATTGCGCGCGTCGATCCGACCGCCTCCATAACGGCTCGCACGTCGTCCACGCGCTGCTCGAACGACGGCATGCCGAGATATCGATCCGATAAACCTTGGCCGCTCTTGTCGAAGGTAATGACCCGCGCGAAAGCAGCAAGGCGCCGCAGAAAATCGGTATAGCCCGGGAGTTCATGTAGGAATTCCACATGAGTAATCATCCCGGGGACTAAAATCAGATCGACCGGCCCGTCACCCATAACCTGGTAGGCAATGTTCAACTCGCCACTTCGGGTGTAATGCGTCTCTGGCAGGTCTAGAGTGCTCATTAGATCGCACCAGCGGCTATTAGCCATACGCCCGCTATCCCACAGCGGTCACCTTACCACCGAAACGGCGGAACGAAAATATTTTGCGGTCTCCTTCGTGCACCGTTCGCCACGCGCTTAGACCAGGTCGGTCGCACGCTCCTTTACGCTGCTTCGGGAGCTCGCGACCAGATCGGCCAAAATTCCCGCAGCCGGTTCTCGGCCTTCACACGCGCGGGCAAGCCGCCTTGATGCTTCTCGATGTAGTCGAGCAGGCGTGCCCGACCGATCAACCACGTCACGCCCTTTTTGCCCAGTGGCTGTCCCTTGCTGGTCGCGTCCTCATTCCAGCGGTAGATCGTCTGGCCGGTGGTCTCGCAAATGGTCGCGGCCTGCTGGATGGTCAGCACGCCGCCCTCGGCGATCTGATCGATTACGTCACCGGATGGCGGCTCCCAACCCAGTTCCGCAAGCATCTGCAAGTGCATCTCGATCATACGATTGCGGTCGAACATCGGCTCACCTCTTTTTCACAACTGACGGCAACGGTGCCGTTGCGTCAGCGACATTGCCTCCCCCTCCATGGGAATGATCGGTCTGCTCAGCTCGTCCAGTGCATCCCAGCATTCGTCACGCAGAACCAGCTCGACCTCGTCACGGGAACGCATCTCGCAGACTGCTGCGAGCTTGCCAGGGATGGACAAGATGCGCTCACGGAACGCGGCAAACATGATCTCTACTTGCCGCTGGACGAGCGCCAAAGAGGCGTATTCGCGTCGCATAACGGCATTCTTCATTCCCACCGCAATCGCCTGCTCGCGGGCAAGCGCCGCGCGGGCCTCGGACAACGCGAGTTTTGACGCATAGTCCCCGTGACCACCTTTCATCGCCTGACCGTCCTTTATGAGCGCTCGCGCAACCTCCTGAAGGTCGTACTGACCACGCGGCTTCTTGCCGACCACACCGCGATTGAGCGCGCGGTGGAACGTCGGCCTGCTGATGCCGCACCATTTGCAGACCTCAGAGATCGTGGACACCTTTTGTAACCCCCTTAGAAAAAGCTGGGCCTAGCCACCCCCAGGGCGCGGGCGCGACCCGCATTGGCGGGTGGTCAGGAAGGACCCGCCCGCAAAAAACCTACGGCTTCCGAGCTTCATGGCATTGATCCTTGATCAGCAATCTGCTTCCGCGCCGTCTGAACGGTCGTCGGCGAGACGCGGATTGTTTGCCCGAGAAGACGATTGGACAGAATGCTGAGGGGCGGATCAGAGCAAGCCAGCCCTCCCCAACGCGCCTGCTTGTCATGGAAGCGGCGGCCGAAGCTCCTGATCTTGCCGGTGTTGGCGAGACCGCGCAGCGCACGCGTCAGAGCCACCCGCTCGGCGTCGGGGTACACCCATTGGGTCACGTCGTCGAGACATTCGTCTTGGCAGCCATACACCATGCAGATCAGGAAGGCCGTACTCATCGGTCGATCCGGCACCTTGTCGAAGATGTAAAGCAGCCTGCGCTGTATCCATCCCGGTCCCTTACTCATTCTCACTTACCTCTAACTGTTCTCTTATGGTCAGTATTGGGCAGAACAAAACACTTAGGCAGCTCTGGGAAGCTGACGGCGCTCGGCGTCATGATTGCCCAGTGCCGACGGGGCAGCGCGCAGGGTTGTTGAGTTTCGACACGACAAGCTGTCACCAATGTCCCTTGCGCACGCGGAGCAAAGAGAGAATTGGACGAGAAGATAAGAGAGGCTGAATTTGTATTTATATCTCACGCACGCAAGGGACATTGGTGACAACTCGGTTGCCTTACGGTCGGTCGGCGCGTCACCGCCGGAGTAGTTGTCGCCATTGTCCCTTGTGCGCGCGCGCGGGCGCGACACATTGTGCAGCCCTGATTGCCGAGCCGCGCGCGGCTCAAGCCCGCTCACGGCTCCACTCCCGCACCAAGAGCGTCCGCAATCGTCTTGCGAACTTCTGCCCGGCGAGCGGCTTCGGTCTTCGCTCTCTCGGCAAACTTTTGATGCACCACCGGATTGACCGCCCAGCGCGTGGGAGCGCCGCGCAAACGCGAGGCGGCGCGCTCAAGCCAACCAAACGCCTCCAACTGCTCGAACACCGCCAGTCCAGCCTCTGGCGAGAGGCGACGCATCACACGGTCGCCGCGCTTGAGGTCGCGATTGGTGATCTCCGTGAGGTCGTGAGACAGGATGTATCCCGCGACTGCTGTAACGCAATCGTGGTCGTTTGAGAGCCCGAGCACGGTCGTGTAGAACGCCATGGCGTGCGGCAGCAGGAAGCCGTGCAGAAAGGCACCCACCCGCCGGGCCGTTGCCTCGCTGATCACGGCGGGAATGTCGCCGAAGCCCACCATATTCTCAGTGCAGTGCCAGATGACGCACAGCCGCGCAAAGATACCGTCGTACTTGCCGATGTGGGCAGCAAGTTTACGGTGAACGAACTCAAGAGACTGCAAATTCAGGTGCTTGAGTTCCAGCTCCTGTCGATAAGCCTGCGCGCCGTCATCAAAGCGGAGGGTCGCGTTGCCGAGGCAGTGCAGATCGCGGATCATCGCGGTGTACTCCGCCACGACCGGAGACGCGGCTTCATCCCGGCCAGCCTTGGCGGGTGACACCATGATGGGCAACAGGCGCTGCAACAATCCGTCGTCCACGGCTTCGTCGGCAATCTGCCGGATGGGCTCCGGCTGGATGCCGCCAATGAGTGAGATCGACAGGTTATCGATGTAGACCAAGCCACGTCCGACGCGCTGCACCGAATAGGTGCTACCGTTAAATGCTTCCAGCCAGAACGAACGATCCTTGGCCGAGCCCCGACCGGCGGAATATTTGTCCATCGAACCGAACCAACCGGACAACTCATCCTGATAGCAAAGCAGGCCATCAGGGCTGTCCTTGGCGACATCCTGCGCCGCTTCAATCGTGGTATCCTGAAGAATGCTGCGCACTTGCTTCGGCGGATTGGTCTTGAGCTTTTCCTCCTTCGGCAACTTGTCATAGACGGCGCGCTGGTCGGCATAATCGCGCGCCTGATCGGCGTCGATCTTGCGCAGCGGGCGGGCTGCTGCGGTCATGATCGGGCTCTTCTTCGAGCTGGGCGGGCCGACGAGCGCGACCCACAGCCGGGCAGCTTCAAACCAGCCAGTGTTGTGACGCTTGACCTGAAGGCGAACGCTGTCGGGAATGGCCCCCGCGCAGACGGCCAGCGCCGACACCGCGATGGCCGACATATCGGCGCCCATGTCCATACCCTGGTCGTGCGCAAAGCGCTCCACGACATCCGGCAGCAACCCGCGAGGCAAGGACGGCGGCTTGAACTGCCCCCACAGATCGACAGGATCGACCGCAACCTTCGGACCGTCGCTGGCTGCGTCAGCGGCCGGTTGGTCCGCCTCAGGCTTGCCGAACTTTTTGCGGGTGTAGTCGATCAAGTCTTGGATGTCGCGGTCATTGATGCCGCCGTCACTGTATGGCGCACACGCCAACTTGATCTGGAGGTCGGACCAGCCTTTGCCAACAGTACTGCCAATGAACAACAACATGGGCTCGCGCCAGCCTTTGCCCGGCGTCGCGCGGCTCTGCTTCAGCAGCGCCAGCAACTCTTCGTCACTTTTGCCGCGCTTGGGGCCGGAACGGTCAGAGTAATCGGCAAACGGATCACTCTCTCCGGCAGATGTTTCGTCAGCCGTCTTCGCGCCCAAAGGCTCGAATTCAGCAAGGTCATCGCGCAGATCGATGAAGTCTCCGATGATCACCTCGGCGCGATGGTCGAGGCCCGGCTTTTTCATCACCCAACCGTAGAAGTAAGCCTGACTGAGCGTAAAGCTCTCACTGGCAGCAATCTTCTCGGCGCCGAGCTTCATTTTGAGGAGGCCATTCACGCGAGCCACCAGCTTGGCGCGCATCGCGGGCGGATGCGGCTGCGAGGTCGGAGCGAGGATGCGCCAACGCGGCGCGCCGAGGCTGTGTGAGGGCGAGGTGTAGACCAGTGCCGAGATGCCCATCTCGCCGACCGCCTTTAATGCGTCATCAAAGGCGATGTTCTCTTCGTCGTAATCCACTTCGATACCGGTGATATGCAAGACGTTGGCATCATGACGCAGGCTGTTCTCGTCCGAGCGCTTTTTGCCGAAGATCGCCAGCTTCAGCCAGGGCAGCTTGCCTTTCTCGCGGTTCGAGGCGTTGAGCACACGCTCACGCAATTCCATCAAGGTCAGATTTTCGGTTGTTAAGGTCGTGGCCGCGTGGTTTTTGAAGTAGGTGACGTGGACCTTGGCCTCGGCAAGGTCCTCGCCTTCGGCGTGGCGGGTCATGCGCGCGCCTCCGCAGCGAAAACGAGATCGGCAACGGCGCGCGCGAGTTCGGGCGCGAGAGCGAAGCGCTGCACCAGTTTGCGTGCACGCAGTTCGTCGAGGGCGGGCGGCTGCTGAAACTCAGCGGGAATTTGCGCGGCGTCCTGTTGCGAACACGCCGACGCGCGTGTATTGTTACGGCTCATTGAAGTTCCTGTATGTTTAATTGTTGGGAAGGCGGCTGGCAGGCCGCCTTTTCTGCGATTACGCAGCGCTGTTGGCCGTCTGCGTCGCAGCCTCGCGGGCACGACGCCATGCGTCGGCAGCCTCACGCGAGATCAAGACGCGGGTGCCAACGTTGAACGTCTGCGGCATCAGTCCCAGCGGCTTCAACTTATAGAACAGTTGCGAGCTGATGCCGTACCGCGCGCAGAATTCACGAACGCCGAAGGCGTGGGCGTGATCCGCGTGATCGGTCAGCTTGCGGCCGGTTACTTCGGGGCGAGCCATGTTGTGTCCTCCGTGTCCATGTGGCTACCTCGGAGCACGATGGAGGACGGGGCGGAGGCGCGGCATTGGAAAATCAAAAAATATTTCGGCGTTTCGAAACGGGAAGTCGCGGGATATGCTAATCGTCGGCCTTCCGATGCTGCTCGATGATTTTGGCCGCGCCGGACGGGCCTGGTGCTCGTCCGAGGATCGCTGTCAGAACTATCGACAGAAAGTCTATCAGTGGCCCATATGGCGTTTGAAATTCATCGCGTGAGAACGAAAGGTCTCCGCCCAACGTATTCACCCATTCAATCAGCAGCCACTCGCAAAGCATGTCGCGGAAATAGTTGCTGCGACCTGCAAAACCGAATTTGTCGGCTGCCTCCAGACTTGCGTAGAGCAAGAACAAGTCCTGCACCCACTGCCGGACCGGTGTGAGATCTGGGGGCGTATACGGCACTGAGTTGATTGCGGCCTCCAGCTTTCCGAGTTGTCCCTCAATTGCCTTCAAACGCTTGCGCATGGCCGAAGGCGTCTCGATCTTCTTTCTGTTTTTGTGCTGTATCCAATAGATTTGGCCTTGGGCCTCAAGCTCCGCACGAAATTTGATCCAGTCAATGTCCACGGGCCACGCTCTGCGGACTGCTCGAATAGCGTTCCATTGCGTCTCCGTGAACGCCTTGAATGTCATGACGCGCGCGTGACGCAACGTGCGGCGGTGACCATGTATGGTTGGTCGTCCACCTCGCCGACGACGGAGCCTTGCTTGGTGCCGACTTGAACGACGGCTGCTGGTAGGAACTTATGCCGGGAATGCGTCATATCGCTGCTCACCAAGGAAGGTTGCCCCGCCCATCTTGGGTCGGTGGCTATGGGGCTGTGCGCCCATGTTGAAGCGAGCAGCGCTTCGTGATGCGCCGAATGAACCGGCGCAGTATCGAAAAGCTCTCAGTCGCGGTGATGACGCCGGGCGCTCACAATCCGATAAAGCTCATGCCGCGTGCGCCAAGCTAGACGGTTTTTCGAGATCGAGCAACGTCGCCCGCGTCAGCGCGTCGCTTGGGTCGCCGATGATAAACCGAGAGTAGTTCTTTTCGATCATTGCAACTGACGTGTCGTGGTGAGCGGCAACCACGCGGGTGGGCACCCCCTTGAGCAACTGCCGGACAATCGATGAATGCCTCAAGGCATAGGGCGTCGTCTCGGAACCAAGCCCGAAACGTTCAACCACCGGACGGAACATCGTCGCCAAGTTCCACACTTTGTCGAACAGGGGCGCATGCGTTGCCCGGCCCGTTGCCTGTTGTCGCAGCGCCTTCGCCAGTCGCGTTGAGATCGGCAACGGCCGATATTCGATCTTGCGGCTCTTGCCCTTCCGGCTAGTCGGCATCATCAAGCGCGGCGCGGTCAGGTGATCTTGCAAATCAACGGAGGTCAGCCGGAAAACCTGACTTTCGCGCGCGCCGGTCTCGGCCAGAACGTCCATCAGCAGCCCGAAGTCACGATCCTCATCATACGATCCGTTGACCAGCGCGGTGACAGTCTGATCAGGCAGGATCACGTTGCGAGCGATCTCGCTGTCGGGCAGTTTCTTCAGACCGTTCTTCCATGCCGATGCATTCGTGATGCGCTTGTCGTTGCGCGCCGCAAGCGCCAGCGCCGCCTTCAGCGAACGCCCGATGCGATCGGCCGACGACGGCTTCAGTCCGGTTTTCACCAAACCGGCGCGCCAGTCGCGCAGTTCTCGCTCAATCAGGAGGACGACCGCCTTGCTCTTTAAGGCGTCGGTCAGATGCAGACGGAGTTGAGTTGCATTGTACTTGCGTCCGCCGCGCGTTTCGAGATCGGCTTCATATGCGGTCACGGCTTCGGCAACACTGATCGGCTGTTCGGTGTTGGTCTCACCCGCACGCGCCAGGGTCTTGGCTCGCTCCAGCGCCTGCCAGTAGGTCATGAGGCTTTCGCCGTTGGCGTTCTCGTGATCGTCTGCGAGGGCGAAACGCTTCAGCCAGCCATTGCACTTCACCGACCATGTGCCGGGACCAGCATTGCGGCGATATGCGAGAAAGATGCCGGGCGCGATCAGCGCCGTGTACGGCTTCTTACGTGTCGCGAGCTTCAAGCGTGCAGTACGGTTTTCCAGAAATGCAGAACGCGTGCGGCGGGCCATGGTGTCCTCAAAATGTCCCCAAGATGGGGGTGGAGGAGTATGGAGCCCACTGTAGCGCAGTAGAGATAAAATCAGCAATAACAATCGGTTAGTGGAGTTGCATGGAGCTGTATGGAGCGCTATGGAGTTCATTTTCTCCCCTTGTGGGAGAAGGTGGCGCGAAGCGCCGGATGAGGGGTATCTATCCGCGAATTCAACAGCAGCCGGACTCGCGGAGAGAGACCCCTCACCCGGCTCGCCGCCGCGCGGCGATCCACCCTCTCCCACAAGGGGAGAGGGTGCACTGATTTCGCGGCGAGAATAAAGGAAGGCGGACGCAATGCCATGGGTCGATCGGGACGGCGTCGGGATCTATTACGAAGTTCACGGCGATGGTCCGCCATTGCTGCTTACCCACGGCTATTCCTCGACCTCGGCGATGTGGCATGGGCAGGTCGAGGCGCTTGCGAAGGATCACCAGCTGATCCTGTGGGACATGCGCGGTCACGGCCAATCCGATTATCCCGATGATCCCAAGGCCTATAGCGAAGCGCTGGCCGTCGGTGACATGGCGGCGATCCTCGATGCGGTCGGCGTCGAGCGCGCCGTCATCGGCGGGCTGTCGCTCGGCGGTTACATGTCGCTCGCCTTCTACCGCGCGCAGCCGCAAGCCACCCGCGCGCTGCTGATCATCGACACCGGCCCAGGCTTCAAGAAGGACGACGCGCGCGAGGCCTGGAACGCGCGGGCGCTTGCCACCGCCGACAAGTTCGATCGCGAAGGCCTCGATGTGCTGAAGGCGGCGACGCGCGAGCGCGCCACCGCCAGCCACCGCAATGCCAGCGGATTGGCGCTCGCCGCGCGCGGCATGCTGACTCAGCGCGATGCGCGCGTGATCGAGCTGTTGCCCTATATCAAAGTGCCGTCGCTGATCGTGGTCGGCGCCGACGACACCCCGTTCCTTGCGGCCTCCGACTACATGGCGACTAAAATCCCCGGTGCACAGAAAATCGTGATTCCCGCCGCCGGACACGCCGTCAACATCGATCAGCCGCAGGCTTTTGTTGACGCCGTGGTGCCTTTCCTGAAGAACTTGCCGGGATAGGATGCTGGGACGAGGACGAACGCGGATGAAGCAAGCGATGTTGGCCATTGGCGCGATGGCGGCACTTCTTTCGACGTCAGCCGCGACGCAAGCGGAGCCGTTCGGCGGCACGCCGCCGCGCCTACCTTTCGTCGCGACCTTGTCGAACAACGCGCCACTGGCGTTCGGCATGGATGCCGAGCAGACCGCGCGTGTTTTGGGACAGCCCTTGCAATATGTGCGGGGACGCCCCGGGAACGAGATCTACCTCGCTCTTCGCAACCTCGGCGGCAGCAGACTGATCCCCTACCGCCACCGCCTGTTCCTGCAATTCCGTCACGGACGGCTGGCAGGATGGAAAGAGGATTACGGCGAGAACTGGATGTGGGAGTGAGGGCGGCCGCACAAGGCCTCTCCTCATCCTGAGGAGCTTGCAAAGCAAGCGTCTCGAAGGATGAAGGCCGCGCTGTCGGCATCACGGGCCTCTATTCGAGACGCGCGCGAAGAGCGCGCTCCTCAGGATGAGGAGATGGAGCTGGATATTCAGTTCGACAACAAAAAGGACAACCGGCGTGGGACAAGACATCAAGCTGACGGCTTCCGACCAATTCCAGCTCGGCGCCTATCGCGCCGATCCTGCCGGTGCTCCGAAGGGCGCGGTGGTGGTGATCCAGGAAATTTTTGGCGTCAATCACCACATCCGCTCGGTCTGCGATCGCCTCGCCGGCGAAGGCTATGTCGCGATCGCGCCGTCGATCTTCGACCGCACCGCCCCCGGCTTCCAGTCGGGCTATTCAGCCGATGAAATCGCGGAGGCACGAAAGTTCGTCGCCAATCCGGATTGGGCCGCGATGTTGCGCGACACCCAGGCGGCGATCGATGCGGTGAAGGATGTCGGTCCCGTCGGCATCATCGGCTTTTGCCTGGGCGGCAGCATCGCCTTCGTCGCGGCGACGCGGCTGTCGGGCCTGAAGGCGGCGATCGGCTATTATGGCGGCGCAGTCGTGCGCTTTGCCGACGAAACGCCGAAGGTTCCGACGCAACTGCATTTCGGCGAGAAGGATGCCGGCATTCCCCTGAGCGACGTCGAGACCGTCAAGGCGAAGCGGCCGGACGTCGAGGTCTTCATCTATCCGGGTGCCCAGCACGGCTTCCATTGCGACGAGCGCGCGAGCTACGACAAGACCAGCGCCGACATCGCCTGGCCGCGCAGCATGGCGTTTTTCAAGAAGCATTTGACGAAGTAAAGCGCGCGACTAGTCACCCCGTCATTCCGGGATGCGCCGACAGGCGCAGACCCGAATCCATCAGGCTGCAGAGTTGGTGGCGCGATGGATTCTCTGATGCGCAATTGCGCATCATAGCTCGCCACTTCGTTGCGCCCCGGAATGACGAGAGCAGGAATCGGGTGGCTACACCATGACGCGCGGCGATAGAGCTGGCCGATCAAGCCAGTTCACGCCGGGAGAGCGTCATGCAGCAGGCCAATACCAACATCCTCATTCGCAACCCGTTCGGCACCATGGATGTGCCGGCGCCGGGCGATTCCGCAGTCATGCACTATGCCATAACCGCCACGCTGGCCGGCGATGCCGCCGATGCCAATGCGGCGCATTGGGCAAACATTCCGGCGCTGTCCGATCCGCTCGAAGGCGCCTGGACCAGCCGCTGGAACGGCGGCGCCGATCCGACCATGGCCGGCGATACAGCGGATCAATGGAAGCCAGGTCGCGCGGAAATCCGCGTCGTCTGCGAACGGATCTATCTGCGATTCGATTGGAACGGCGGCCGAAGGCACGGGCTGATCGATGCCGCGCGAGAGAGCGGCAATTCTCTGATCGGGAAATATATCAACCTGACCAATCCCGCGATCATGCGGCCATGGATCGGCCTCGTGGTCGACAGCACGCGCATCGACGGATGTTTTCCGAACGGGAGGCTTGATTTCAGGCGGTGAAGCAACGCGAGGAGAGCGTTAAAACCAGCGCTCGCCGACGAACACGGTGTCGCCGGGGCTGACGGGGGTGCCGAGCGGAACGATGGCGCGCATGGAGCCGCCGGCTTCGGCGTGGGTGACGGTGACGACGTCGCGCTTGGCGCGCGGCGAAAAGCCGCCGGCGATCGCGACTGCGCTTTCGACCGTCATGTTGGGCACATAAGGATATTGGCCGGGGGCTGCGACTTCGCCGAGGATGAAGAACGGCCGATAGGATTCGATCTCCACCGCCACCGAAGGCTCGCGGATATAGCCGTTGCGCAGGCGCGCCGCGATTTCGCCGGCAAGACCCGCAGGGGTGCGGCCGCGCGCCGGCACGCCGCCGATCAGCGGCATGGTGATGGAGCCGCCGGCATCGATGGCGTAGCTGTTGGTGAGACCTTCCTGGCCGTAGACTACGACGCGCAGCTTGTCGCCGGCATCGAGGTGATAGGAGGCGTCATAACGAACCGGCCCGCCCATCGGCGCGGCATAGGCGACCGGCATGGGCTCCGGACCCGAAGCAAAGGAATTGCGCAGCGCGCTGATGGCACCGCCACCGTCGGCGATGACGACCGGCCGCGGCGCGCTGTAGGGCTGGCCATAGGCGATGGAATCAAGATCGGGGCGCGGCTGCACCATGGCGACGGGGCCGGCGGTCTGCATGCAGCCGCCAAGGGTCAGCGCGGCGGACGCTGCCAGGATCGACCATCGAAACGCGCGTGCAACCGGCACCTGAGCCATCCCTCGAAACGAGACAGGTTCAGTGATGCACCCGGTATGGTTAACAAAGGGTTGAGAGGGGGGCGAGGTGCGACGATGCGGGCAACGCGCATGGTGCGCTCCCTCCCCCGCATGCGGGGGAGGGTTGGGGAGAGGGTGCTTCCGCAGAGAGACTCTCCCAGAGGAGAAAGCCCTCACCCGCATTGCATCTATCGATGCAATGCGACCTCTCCCGCAAGCGGGAGAGGTGCAGCGAGTTCGTGGTTGGCTTACGCGCTCACGCCCACACCGATGGGACACGACACGCCGGTGCCGCCGAGGCCGCAATAGCCGGCGGGATTCTTCGCCAGATATTGCTGATGATAGTCCTCGGCGAAGTAGAACGGACCGGCGGGCGCGATCTCGGTGGTGATGGCGCCAAGGCCCTTTGCGGCGAGCGCCTTCTGATAGGCCGCCTTCGATGCGTCAGCCGCTTTCTTCTGCGCGTCGGAGTAAGTGTAGATCGCGCTTCGGTATTGCGTGCCGACGTCGTTGCCCTGACGCATGCCCTGGGTCGGGTTGTGGCTCTCCCAGAACGTCTTCAGGAGCGTCTCGTAGGAGATCTTCTTGGGATCGAACACGACCAGCACCACTTCGGTGTGGCCGGTGCGGCCCGAGCAGGTCTCCTCATAGGTCGGGTTCGGCGTGTGACCGCCGGCATAGCCGACAGCGGTGGCGTAAATGCCGTCGCCGAGCTCCCAGAATTTGCGCTCGGCGCCCCAGAAGCAACCGAGCCCGAATACGGCCTGCTCGAGGCCGGCGGGATAAGGCGGCTGCAGCTTCGCGCCATTGACGAAGTGAGTGGTCGCGGTCGGGATGGCTTGCGCACGGCCCGGCAGCGCTTCCGTGGCGCTCGGCAATGCGGTGGTCTTGCGCATGAACAGCATGGGTCGGATCTCCGAAACGAGCCGTCCGTCGCCCAAGTCGATATCCTAAAGCCAAGGGCTCAGGCGGCGTGCTCGCGATGAAGTGGGAATATAGGCATTTACGTTGGCAGGCGCAGCCCCGTTACGCCGCCGAGCGGGCCTAGTCGCGCGAATAGCCGATCAGAGGCTTGCGCGGGCGGAACAGGATCATCAACAGGATGCCCAGAATGCCGAGGACGGCGAAAACCGGCTGGTCCAGCACCAGGCGGATCACCGATGTCCAGAGCCAGGGCGCCTTGGCCTCGACCCAGGTCCGGAATGCGGACTGGCTGGCCTGATTGATGTCGTTCCAGAACTGGCCAAACCGGGTGAACCGGAGGCTCTGGTCAGCCACCCAGCGCGCACCGTCATAGACCATGAAGATGAACCCGCCGGCCAGCAGCAACAGCCCAATCAGTCGGAAAAAGCCGCGGATCATGCCCTACCCTCTATGGTCGTCCGGTCGGACGACCCGCAAAACGCCGCCAGCCAATAGCCGGGGGACGGCAGAAATTCAACCTCATCAGGGCGTTACGGCCGCCATTCGGAGCGCCAAGAGGCTGTTTTGGTGGCCCGGAAAGCGTTGACGGTGCCCCAGACCCCCTCTATAAGGGCGCCAACTGGCGGCGGGCGCAATCCTGCCGCCGCTGTTCTTTGAGCAGTCGGAGGCTCTTCGAGTCTCCAGGGGTGGCCGCAAGGCCGCCGCTGATGCTCCCGGAACGGCCTTGTACGTAACAAGCCTTGCTACGCAACAAGCCTTGGTACGCCACAAGCCTTGCGCCGAACACCCTAATTCCGAGCGTCGATTTCGCGGTCAAGCAGCCGGCGCCACCCGATCAAGATGCGACCGGTACCCGCAGAGGACATTTAGACCATGGCCAACACCACTTCCGCCAAGAAAGCGACGCGCAAGATTGCCCGCCGCACCGCCGTCAACAAGTCGCGCCGCACCCAGATGCGCGGCGCCGTGCGCACTGTCGAGGAAGCCATCAAGACCGGCGATCGCGCCGCCGCCGTCACGGCGCTGGCGAATGCCGAGCCCGCTCTGATGCGCGCCGCACAGCGCAACATCATTCACAAGAACAATGCCAGCCGCAAAGTCTCGCGGCTCACCGCGCAGATCGCCAAGCTCGCCAAGTAACAAGCTCGCCGAACCATTCGGCAGGCAAAGCTGGCGAAACCGTCGATCGACCGATCGATGATCGCAATCATGAAACAGCCCGGCATCTCGCCGGGCTTTTTTGTTGCCCGTCACAATCACGGACGCGGTATGATGAATTCAGCCCTTCGACGAACGGCTAGTGTTGATGATCCGTCGTTGCGCGTGAGTGCACTCCGTAATTTTACCGGTGCTGACTTTGCGCGACCGGAAACACCGCGTGCGCTGCGCAAAAACTTTTGCGCGGCGCGTTCAACTGCAATTTGCGCGTGCAAGTTTTGCACACCGTAGTTTACCGGAACGCGCATTGCAGTGGAGTTACCCTCCGAAACGAGACTCAAAAAACGGTGCTTCGATAATCACTTATCCACATAGTGACGAGAAGCATTTGGAAAATGAGCCGACGCGGCACCCGCGTGAAGGTTTTGTAAAATATTTTTGGCCGGCGTTCGAGATTTGTCACACAACGCGTTCGTTGTTCGATTCTGTGCGCTGATTCAAAACGTTGCTCTCAAGCCTGTGAACAACTCGTGCGCGGCGTTAACCCAGGTCAAGTTTTTTGACGCCTCAAGTGTGAATCAATTTCGTTGCGAGTCTTTGCGCATAGTGTATTCCTTAAGTCGTCAGCGGCGCCCACGATCTTGAGACCAGCGCGGTATCGGAAACGGGGCGAGCGTGCAAATCGGCGGCGGTGTGCACGTAGGCGGCGCTTCAACATGTGATCGTCGAACAGAACCCATAGCAATATGGGAAGGGCAGCTCTTTGTCTGAACGTCTCCAAGCGGGATCTCGTGCATCCCGCTCGCGCCAAGCGCAAACGAGAGACGTCGCGAAGCTATCCCGACGCGCATGGTGGACCAAGCCGAGCGGACGAGGAGTACACGGGCAGGCATCCGCGACATGAATACGCCGCGGTTGTCTTTTGGACACGCAGGACCTTGCCGTGCGCAAATCACGGCAGGACGGGGAGGTATCATGTTTTACGGACTCAACGCGGTAACGAAACAAGTTTCCCATTCCAACGATGCCGTTCTGACTCCGTCCGACCTCCAGCCTCCCGCACGTGACGGGGCGCCGAGTACGCGCTGACCTCGCGACCCTCCATCTCTGACATCGCTGATCTGACCACGGCATTCGCGCCGAACGGTCGAGCCATGCCCGCAGATGGAATCGCTCGAGGTCGCACCATCGCAGGGTCCTTGCGGGAACCCTGGATGGCGCTCACAACGCAACCTTATCTCTCAAGAAAAGTTCTCAAATGATGACAACACCGGAACAGGATCGCTGGTCACGCGTGAAGGGTCGGCTGCGCACGAGCGTTGGCGAAGACGTTTATACGAGCTGGTTTGCCCGCATGGATCTCGAAGGCGTGCAGGAAGAGAGCGTGCGTCTCTCGGTGCCGACGCGTTTCCTCAAGAGCTGGATCCAGGCCCATTATGCCGAGCGCGTGCTGACGTGCTGGCAGGCCGAGATGCCGGAAGTGCATCGCATCGATCTCACCGTCCGCTCTGCGGTGCGCCCGGTCGCGCAGCAGAAGGAAGTGCCCGCGCCGGTCGAGGTGCGCCGCGCCCCCGCGCCGGAGCTGCGCTCGACTGCGACCGCGCCGGTCTCCGCCAATCATGATGCGCTCGGCGGCTCGCCGCTCGATCCGCGCCTGACCTTTGCGAGCTTCGTCGTCGGCCGCTCCAACACGCTGGCCCATGCAGCGGCACGCCAGGTCGCGGAGGGCCGCCGCGGCGATGCCGTGATGTTCAACCCGCTCTACATCCATGCCGGCGTTGGCCTCGGCAAGACGCATCTGCTCCAGGCGGTGACCTGGGCCGGCAATTCCGGCAACGAGCGCAAGGTGCTCTATCTCACCGCGGAAAAATTCATGTACGGCTTCGTCGCCGCGCTGAAAACGCAGACGGCGCTCGCCTTCAAGGAAGCGCTGCGCGGCATCGACGTGCTGGTGATCGACGATCTTCAGTTTCTCCAGGGCAAGTCGACGCAGGCGGAGTTCTGTCACACGCTGAACGCGCTGATCGACGCCGGCCGTCAGGTCGTGATCGCGGCCGACCGGCCGCCGTCCGATCTCGAAAGCCTCGACGATCGCGTCCGCTCGCGTCTTGCCGGCGGGCTGGTGGTCGAGATGGCCTCGCTCGGGGAAGAGCTGCGGCACGGAATCCTCAAGTCGCGCGTCGCGGCGGCTCGCGCCCATCACGCGACGTTCGAGGTGCCGGAGGAGGTGCTGACCTATCTGGCCCGCGCCATCACCCATAACGGCCGGGATCTCGAAGGCGCGATCAACCGTCTGCTCGCGCACTCGAAGCTCAACAACCGGCCGGTGACGCTGGAGATGGCAGAGCACGAGGTGCGCGACCTGATCCGGCCGCAGGAGCCGAAGCGGATCAAGATCGAGGATATCCAGCGCGTCGTGGCGCGGCAATATAATGTCAGCCGCTCCGACCTCTTGTCCTCGCGCCGCACCGCCAACGTGGTCCGTCCGCGCCAGGTGGCCATGTATCTCGCCAAGACGCTGACCTTGCGCTCCCTGCCGGAAATCGGCCGCCGCTTCGGCGGGCGCGACCACACCACGGTGCTGCACGCCGTGCGCAAGATCGAGGCCCTGGTCAGCAAGGACACCGCGCTGTCGGAAGAGGTCGAGTCGCTGAAGCGCCAGCTTCAGGAATAAACGCCTATCGTTTCGCGCACGGGTGACCGCACCTCGATTGACATGGAAGATCGTCATGCCCGGGCTTGTCCCGGGCATCCACGTTCTTCGTACGGCGGCGCAAGGCGTGGATGGCCGGGACAATCCCGGCCATGACGCGGAGAGGCGCCTGTGCCTGCGACGAAGGCATCGAGATTGGGTACGAAAACAGCGGTAAATCGTGGGGAACCACCTCCCAATCCCTTGAATCCGGGGGCCATCCGCGCCACCTTGCGCGACCTTGGCGGCTTTGGTCATATCGGCTGGATGATCCGGTCTGTCGGGGTCTTCGGCGCCGTGGTGTGCATCCTGCCGCCCGGCCTTTCCAACGCTTTAGTTTTCTCGGGGATCGGGCGAGTAGTGCAATGAAGGTTACGGTCGAACGCGCGCAACTCCTGAAATCGCTGGGCCATGTCCACCGCGTGGTGGAGCGCCGCAACACGATCCCGATCCTGGGCAACGTGCTGGTCCGCGCCGAGAACGCGAAATTGTCGCTGAAGGCGACCGACCTCGACCTCGAGGTGACGGAGACGCTGCCGGCGGAGACCGCGACCGCGGGCTCCACCACGGTGCCGGCACACATGTTCTACGACATCGTGCGCAAATTGCCCGACGGCTCGCAGATCGTGCTGGAGGCCGACGGCGACCGCGCCGTGCTGGCAATCCGCGCCGGCCGCTCGCGCTTCACGCTGCAGACCCTGCCGGAAAATGATTTCCCGGATCTCGCCGCCGGCGACATGTCGCACTCGTTCTCGCTCGCCGCCAAGGACGTCAAGCGGCTGATCGACCGCACCCAGTTCGCGATCTCGACTGAAGAGACGCGCTATTATCTCAACGGCATCTATCTGCACGCCGCAGGCACGGCGAAGGCCGCGACCCTGCGCGGCGTCGCCACCGACGGCCATCGCCTCGCCCAGCTCGATCTGGTCCAGCCCAAGGGCGCCGAGGGCATGCCCGGGGTGATCGTGCCGCGCAAGACCGTCGGCGAGGTGCAGCGCCTGATCGAGGACAACGAGGCCGAAGTCACCATCGAGCTGTCGCAGGCCAAGATCCGCTTCACCATCGGCAATGTGGTGCTGACCTCCAAACTGATCGACGGCACCTTCCCTGACTACGGCCGCGTCATCCCGCAGGGCAACGACAAGGAACTCGTGGTCGACAAGAAGGATTTCGAGAACGCGGTCGACCGCGTCTCCACCATCTCCAGCGAACGCGGCCGTGCGGTGAAACTGTCGCTGTCGCCGGGCAAGCTGGTGCTGTCGGTGACCAATCCGGATTCCGGCAGCGCCACCGAGGAGATCGAGGTCGAATATGCCTCCGACGCCCTCGATATCGGTTTCAACTCGCGCTATCTGCTCGACATCGCCTCCCAGATCGAAGGCGAGGTCGCAACGCTCAGGCTCGCCGACCCCGGCTCGCCGACCCTGGTGCAAGACCGCGACGACAAGAGCGCGCTGTACGTGCTGATGCCGATGCGGGTGTGAGGGGAGGTGCTCCCTCGCCAACATAGCCTGCTTATAGAAACAAGCGCGATGCGCATGACTGCGCCCTCTCCCCTTGTGGGAGAGGGCTGCTCCGCTGGCGGATACACATTCGGTTGGGTGAGGGGTTAGTGCCGCAGGAGCCATCCCATCGGTCGGTCCCAAAACGTCTCCGCCAGTTCGCGAAGAACATGCGGCACGAACCGACCGATGCGGAGGCCGCGATGTGGCGCCTGCTCAGGGATCGTCGGTTGTCCGCCTACAAGCTTCGCCGACAAGTTCCGTTCAAGAGTTACATTCTCGACTTCGTCTGCTTCGAGAAGCGCCTTGTGATCGAGATCGACGGCAGTCAGCACGCAGAATCACGAAGCGATACAGCGCGTGATGCTATGCTCGCGGCCGAAGGTTTCTCGATAGCGCGTTACTGGAACAATGACGTGCTACAGCAGCCCGCTTCTGTATTGGAGGATATCCTTGCAAAGCTTGCCAGGCGGTAAGATACCCCTCACCCGTCGCCTCACTTCGTGAGGCGCCACCCTCTCCCACAAGGGGAGAGGGGATCAGAGCGTGCCGCAGTTCCGATATGACCCCCTCCCGCATTCATCGCCTGACGCTGACGCATTTTCGCAATTATCGGGCGGCGGGGCTCGAGACGGCGGCTGACATGGTGGCGCTGGTCGGGCCGAACGGGGCGGGCAAGACCAATTGCATCGAGGCGATCTCGTTCCTGTCGCCGGGACGCGGCTTGCGGCGGGCAACGCTGGAG
Organism: Bradyrhizobium sp. LLZ17; assembly: GCF_041200145.1. Classification (NCBI taxonomy): domain Bacteria; kingdom Pseudomonadati; phylum Pseudomonadota; class Alphaproteobacteria; order Hyphomicrobiales; family Nitrobacteraceae; genus Bradyrhizobium; species Bradyrhizobium zaerense. The sequence goes on along the minus strand of NZ_CP165734.1, from coordinate 5,075,625 downwards.
GACGTCGCCGACAACCAGGGTGACGGCTCCTGGGCGGTGTCGGCCCAGGTCGAGGGCGCGCTGGGGCTCGCCACGCTCGGCACCGGCATCGACCCCCGCGACCCGACAATGCGGTGAGCCGGCGCTGCCGCATCGACCGCGAGCCGGTGAACTCGGCAACGAGCTTCGGCGACCATATCCGCATGGTCTGGCTGACGCCGGCGATGGACGGGCTGTTCATGGGCGGCGCGTCGGAACGGCGGCGCTTCTTCGACCGCCTCGTGCTTGCGATCGACAGCGAGCATTCCAGCCGCATCTCCGCACTCGAGCGCTCCTTGCGCTCGCGCAACCGCCTGCTCGAGGTGCGCAATTACGACGACCATTGGTGTGATGCGATCGAGCGCGAGACGGCGGAGCTCGCCGTCGCCGTCGCCGCAACGCGCGGCCAGACCGCGGCGCGATTGACCGGCATGCTGAATGCGCGCGCGCAGGCCTCCGCGTTTCCGTCGGCGCAGATCGCGCTCGACGGCTGGATGGAGAACGCGCTGCTTGAGGAGACCGCGACCGCGGTCGAGGACCGCTACCGCCAGATCCTGCGCGACAACCGCCCGCGCGACGCCATCGCCGGCCGCACCACCGACGGCCCGCATCTCACCGACCTGCAGGTGATCTACGCGCCGAAGGGCATGCCGGCGCGCGATGCCTCGACCGGCGAGCAGAAGGCGCTGCTGATCGGGCTGGTGCTGGCGCATGCGACCCTGGTCGCCGAGATGACCGGCATCGTGCCGCTGCTGCTGCTCGACGAGGTCGTCGCCCATCTTGATCCGAACCGCCGCACGGCCCTGTTCGACGAGCTGCGCAAGCTCGGCGCGCAGGTCTGGCTGACCGGCGCGGATCCGGCCGCCTTCGCCGACATCGCCGCTGCTGGCGAGGTGTTTGACGTCGAGAGCGGACAAGTGTCGGCCCGCCGCTAACGCCGCCATTGAACCCGCGTTATTCTCCTCGCGACTAGCTGTCTGTGGCCGCCGACGCTGTCGCGGCAATTGCGCGATGACATGACGCGCGACATCCCTGGAGAGTGAGATGCGGACGGTAAGGACCGGGGCAGATGCCCCGGCGCGCTGGTACGTATTCGCGTGCGGCCTTTTCCTGTTCGCTAGCTGCATGCTCGCGGCAAGCGCCAGCGCGTGGGTGCCGTATCTGTCGCCGCTGTTTTCGTCCGCGCTCGCACCGGATCCCGATGCCAAACTGCCGGCGCCGACCCGCTACAGCTTCAGGGCAATCCACACCACCATGATGCGGGGCATCGAGGCGCCGCTCCGCGTCAAGCTCGAGGCCACCGTGCCCGCAGAGCTCGGCGACGTCCTCGCCTTCTACCGCAATGAGCTCGGAAATCTCGGCTGGCAGGAACAGACCGACGACGCGGTGGTCGCGGCCGATCACGTCCAGCTCGCCTTCCTCTCGCCGCTGGGTCCGGCAACGCTGCAGCTCGGCCGCAACGAGAGCGGCACCTCGGTCAATCTCGTGCAGCGCAATCAGGACGCCGCGACCAGAGCGAACGTGATGCCCGAGCCCAGTCAGGCGAAGCTGGTGTTCAGCAATATCGGCGACAGCGAAGCCGTGCTGACGATCAACCAGCGCACCGTCAAGCGCGCCGGCGGCGCCCAGGCCGTCGCGCTGGATCTGCCGCCCGGCAAGTATTCCTACGAAATGAGCGTGCCGGGCCATTCGACTGCCACGAACACGCTCAGCTTCGCCGCCGGCGATACCTGGGAGCTCACGGTCGGACGCGACGGCGAACTCTGGTCGCCGCTCCAGCTGTATTGATCCGTCCGATCAGTCCGACGGTGCGGCAGCGCCATTGAACCTGCCCGGTTCCTGCCGCGACTAGCTGTCTGAGACCGCGCCGGCGGTGTCGCAGCTTGCAATTGCGCACGGATTTTTGGCGCGCGACATCCTGGAGAGTGGCCATGTTGACGGTAGCGCGCTGTGCTCGCCTTCTACCGCACGGAGCTCGCAAAGCGCGGCTGGGAGGAAAGGCCGGACGGCACGGTGATCGCCGCCGATCACGCTCAGCTCGCCTTCGTCTCTCCGAAGGGGCCGGCCACACTGACGCTTGGCCGCGCCAAGGGCGAGACCACGGTCAGCCTGGTGCGGCGGAATACGGAGGCCGCGGCCAAGGCCAATTTCCTGCCGATGCCCGGACAGGCGCGGCTGATATTCGGCTATCTGGTGCCGGACGTGGCTTCGCTCGCGATCAACGATCAAACCGTCAAGATCGCGGGCGGCGTAAATCACCCACAAACGCTGGATCTGCCGCCCGGCACCTATTCCTACCAGCTGCTCGTGTCGGGCCATCTGGCGCACACCGGGACCATCACCGTCGCCTCAGGCGAGACCTGGGCCCTCGGGCTCGGTGACGACGATAAGAAGCCCGATCAGATCTACTGAGCCGAGCCGCCTGTTTCGGGTGCGGCGGCGCTCCGGAACAGGCCTCTGCACTCCCGCAAAGTCCACCCCCTGAAGAGCAAGAAACAGGGTCTCGAATCGCCCTTTTCGCGGGCCCCAGAATCGGCCTTCGCACGCCTTGAAAATCGGCTCAAAAACCCTACCTTGTCAAAGGGTTGCCAGGAGATACTTTGCGCTAGGCGCAAGCGGTCTTTCATGGCACAAATAGCCTGCAAATCAGCGCCTTTTGCGCGGCTGATTCGGGCGACATCTCGAAGGCCTCTCATGACAGAACCTGCTCGGCAGACGCCTGCCGAAAACGAGCCCTCCAATCCAAGCGATTACGGGGCGGAATCGATCCGCGTGCTCAAGGGACTCGATGCCGTCCGCAAGCGCCCGGGCATGTATATCGGCGACACCGATGACGGGTCCGGCCTGCACCATATGGTCTACGAGGTCGTCGACAACGCGATCGACGAGGCGCTCGCGGGCCATGCCACGCGCGTCGACGTCGTCCTCAACGCCGACACGTCCGTCACCGTGCGCGACGACGGACGCGGCATTCCCGTCGACATCCACAAAGGCGAAGGCATCTCGGCGGCCGAGGTCATCATGACCCAGCTCCATGCCGGCGGAAAGTTCGACCAGAACTCCTACAAGGTCTCCGGCGGCCTGCACGGCGTCGGCGTCTCCGTCGTCAACGCGCTGTCGAGCAAGCTCACCCTTCGCATCTGGCGCGACAACAAAGAACACAGCATCGAATTCGCGCACGGCGATGCGGTCGCACCGCTGAAGGTCGTCGGCGATGCGCCGGGCAAGCGCGGCACGGAGGTGACGTTCCTGGCCTCGCCCGACACCTTCAAGAACATCGAATATGATTTCGCGACGCTGGAACACCGCCTGCGCGAGCTCGCCTTCCTCAACTCCGGCGTCAACATCGCCCTCTCCGACATGCGTCACGCGGTCGAGAAGCGCGAGGAGATGCACTATTCCGGCGGTGTCGAGGAGTTCGTCAAATATCTCGACCGCAACAAGAAGGCGATCGTGCCGGCGCCGATCATGGTGCGCGCGGAGAGCAACGGCATCGGCGTCGAAGCGGCGCTGTGGTGGAACGACAGCTACCACGAGAACGTGCTGTGCTTCACCAACAACATCCCGCAGCGCGACGGCGGCACGCATCTGGCCGGCTTTCGCGGCGCGCTGACGCGCCAGGTCAACGGCTACGCGGACACCTACGCAAAGAAGGAAAAGATCGCGCTCACCGGCGACGACTGCCGTGAAGGCCTCACCGCAGTTTTGTCGGTGAAGGTCCCCGATCCGAAATTCTCGTCGCAGACCAAGGACAAGCTGGTGTCCTCGGAAGTGCGGCCCGTGGTCGAGAACGTCATCAACGAGGCGCTGCAGGCCTGGTTCGAGGAACACCCCAGCGAAGCCAAGGTGATCGTCGGCAAGGTGATCCAGGCGGCGGCTGCCCGTGAGGCCGCGCGAAAGGCGCGCGAGCTGACGCGCAAGAGCCCGCTCTCGGTCTCCTCGCTGCCCGGCAAGCTCGCCGACTGCCAGGAAAAGGATCCGGCAAAGTCCGAGCTCTTCATCGTCGAGGGCGATTCGGCAGGCGGCAGCGCCAAGCAGGGCCGCAATCGCGAATTCCAGGCGGTGCTGCCGCTGCGCGGCAAGATCCTCAATGTCGAACGCGTACGTCCCGACAAGATGCTGGGCAGCGAGCAGATCGGCACGTTGATCACCGCGCTCGGCACCGGCATCAGCGACGAGTTCTCGATCGAGAAGCTGCGCTATCACAAGATCATCGTGATGACGGACGCCGACGTCGACGGCGCCCATATCCGCACGCTGCTGCTGACCTTCTTCTACCGCCAGATGCGCGACATCATCGACGGCGGCTATCTCTATATCGCCCAGCCGCCGCTCTATAAGGTCTCCAGAGGCAAGTCCGAGCAATATCTGAAGGACGAGCGCGCGCTGGAGGACTATCTGATCGACACCGGTCTCGACGACTGCGTCTTCATTCCCGGCACCGGCGGCGATCGCACCGGCCGCGACCTGCGTTCGCTGGTCGACGACGCCCGCGCCGTTCGCGGCATCCTGCGCAGCCTGCACAGCCGCTACAATCGCAAGGTGATCGAGCAGGCCGCCATCACCGGCGTGCTCAACAAGGCGATCTACGGCGATCCGGAGAAGGCCGCCGCGGCGGCGCAATACATCGCCGCGCGCCTCGACACTCTCGCCGACGAGGTCGAGCGCGGCTGGATCGGTCAGTACGCGGAAGGCCAGGGATTCCAGTTCGAGCGCACGGTGCGCGGCGTCAAGGAAGTCGCCCTCATCGACGACGCTTTCTTAGGCTCGGTCGAAGCCCGCAAGCTCGACGAGTACACGGTAAAGCTCCAGGACGTCTATGCCCGCCCGGGCAAGCTGCGGCGCAAGGACGTCGAGCACATGGTCTATGGCCCGGTCGACCTGTTCGAAGCGGTCACCGACGCCGGCCGCAAGGGCGTCACGCTGCAGCGCTACAAAGGTCTGGGCGAGATGAACCCGGAGCAGCTCTGGGAAACGACGCTCGATATCAATGCGCGCTCGCTGCTCCAGGTGAAGGTCAAGGAGGTCGACGAGGCCGACGACATCTTCACCAAGCTGATGGGCGACGTGGTCGAACCGCGCCGCGACTTCATCCAGGAACATTCGCTGAGCGCGACGATCGATATTTGAGGCTACGGGGCGCAGGCTTGCTGCGACCTCTCCCGCGTGCGGGAGAGGTCGCGCCAAAGGCGCCGGGTGAGGGCTTTCTCCTCTTGGGGATTGTCCCGTCGCGGCGACAGCCTCTCCCCAGACCTCCCCCGCAGGCGAGGGAGGGAGCGCACCTCCGTCGCGGCTGCGAAGCAGCCCCACGCCACGACAAGTGCAGAATTGCTCCCCCGCTCAATTGTCGGTAGTTTCCGCCTCCCTAACCCGCCGCCCACCCAACAGACAGCGAGAACCCCGTGGCGCCCATTCAGTACATCGTCGAGGGCGGTCACCGGCTCTCGGGCTCGATCGAGCCGTCCGGCAACAAGAATTCGGCACTGCCGATCATCGCGGCCGCGCTGCTCACCGAGCACCCGGTCACGCTGCAGAACGTGCCGCGGATCCGCGACACCGAGACGCTGGTGGAGCTGATCCGGTCGGTCGGCGCGGCGGCCGAATGGAGCGCCCGCAACACGCTTCATATTCACGCCAAGAGCATCCGCGCCGCCGATCTCGATCCCGAGCTCTGCGTCCGTATCCGCGCCTCGATCCTGCTCGCCGGCCCGCTGCTCGCCCGCTGCGGCGAGGTGATGCTGCCGCCGCCGGGCGGTGATGTCATCGGCCGCCGCCGGCTCGACACGCATATGCTGGCGCTGGAGCAGCTCGGCGCCAAGGTCACGGCGACCGGCCGGCTGGAATTCCGCGCGTCGAAGCTCACCGGTGCCGATGTGTTCCTGGACGAGCCGAGCGTCACCGCGACCGAGAACGCGCTGGTCGCGGCGGTCGCCGCCGACGGCACGACCTATTTGCGCAACGCGGCCTCCGAACCGCATGTGCAGGACCTCGCCAATTTCCTGGTCGCGCTCGGTGCGAAAATCGAGGGCATCGGCACCAACACCATGATCATCCACGGCCCGGCGACGCTGGGTGCCGCGACGTATTCGATTCAGCCCGACCACATCGAGGTCGGCTCGCTGATCGGGCTTGCGGCCGTGACGCGCTCGCCGCTCCGCATCGTGCGCGCCGGGGTCGAGCATCTGCGCTCCATCCGCATGGGCTTCGAGCGGCTTGGCATCGTCTGCCGCGTCGAGGGCGATGATCTCATCGTGCCCTCGAACCAGACGCTGAAGATCCAGGACGATTTCGGCGGCCACGTGCCGAAGCTGGAGGACCAGCCCTGGCCCGCTTTCCCGGCCGATCTGATGTCGATCGCGATCGTCACCGCCACGCAATGCGAGGGCGTGATCCTGATGTTCGAGAAGATGTTCGAATCGCGGATGTTCTTCGTCGACAAGCTGATCGCGATGGGCGCCCGCATCGTGCTCTGCGATCCTCATCGCGCCATCATCGCAGGCCCGAGCCGCTTGCGCGGCGCATCGATGATCTCACCCGATATCCGCGCCGGCATGGCGATGCTGCTTGCGGCGGTCTGCGCCGAGGGCACCTCCACCATCAACAACGCCGACCAGATCGAGCGCGGCTACGAGCGCATCGACGAACGGCTCAACGCCCTGGGCGCGAAGATCAAGCGGGTGCCGGAGCGGAAGGGCTGAGGTGCTTCCGTTGCGGGAGAACTCTCCGCGACGACAGTATCGTAGGGGGAGCAAAGCGAAGCGTGCCCACCATTTCTCTCGAAATCCTTGATGGTGGGCACGGCGCAAGTGCGCCTTTGCCCACCCTACGATACCGAGCTAGCAGATAGAGCCACTCACCCGTCTCGCTCTCGGGGCCATGTTTTCGACGTGCGGCTGTGCTATTGACGCCGCCATGCTCGACACTGTCCAACATCCTCCGCAGCCGCAGCCCGGCGTGCAGCAAAACCATCTCGCCGATGAATTCGTCGAGACGCTGCGGCTGGCCGTGCCGATGATGCTGACGCAGCTCGGGCAGATGGCGATGATGACGACCGATCTCGCGCTGATCGGCCGACTTGGCGAGGACGCGGTCGCAGCTGCGGCACTTGCGCACACGGTGTATTTCGTCAGCTTCACCTTCGGACTCGGTCTCGTCGTCGCCGTGTCGCCGCTGGCCGCGCAGGCGTTTGGCGCCGGCGACGTCAGGCGGATGCGGCGCGCCTTGCGCGTCGGGCTGTGGGTGGCATTGCTGATATCGCTGCCGATGATGGCCTCGCCGCTCTATGGCGAGCACATCCTGCTGGCGCTCGGGCAGGCGCCGCATTCGGCCGCGCTGGCCCAGCACTATCTGAACGGGCTGGCCTGGGGCATCGCGCCCGCACTCGGCTTCGTCGCGCTGCGCGGCCTGATGAGCGCGATGAACCGGCCGCAGGCGCCGCTGTGGATCACGCTCGCGGCGATCCCCGCCAACGGCGCCCTGGTCTACGTGCTGATCCACGGCCTGTTCGGCCTGCCGGAACTCGGCCTGCTTGGCGCAGGCCTAGCGACCAGTTTGGTCAATCTCGGCACCTTCGTCGCAGCTCTCGCAATCGTCGCCTGGCGAAAGCCGTTCGCCTCGTATCGGCCGCTCGCCGATCTCTGGCAGATCGACTGGCCGCTGCTGCGCGAGCTCGTCGCGCTCGGGGCGCCGATCTCGTTTTCGATGCTGATGGAATATGGCTTGTTCTCCTCGGCGGCGCTGTTGATGGGCCTGATCTCGACCACCGCGCTTGCCGCGCACCAGATCGCGCTTCAGGTCACGGCCGTGCTGTTCATGGTGCCGCTCGGGATCGGCATGGCCGCGACCGTGCGGGTCGGCCACGCCGTCGGCCGCAACGAGCCTGCGGCCGTGCGACGCGCGGGTCTCGTCGCGGCGGTGCTCGGAATCGCGTTCGCCGCGGCCCTGACCATCGCGATCGTCCTCGGCCGTTATGCGCTGGGGCGGCTGTTCTTCGGCAGCGGCGAGGCCAGCGCGGCCACCGTCGAGCTGACCGCGACGCTGCTCCTGGTCGGCGCCACCTTCTTCATCGCCGACGGCCTCCAGACCATCATCGGCGGCGCGCTGCGCGGCCTCAACGACACCAGGATGACGCTGGTGTTCGCGGCGATCGGCTATTGGTGCGTTGCCTTCCCGATCGCCTGGATATTGGCATTTCACGCCCATCTCGGCGCGGTCGGTGTCTGGATTGGGCTGTCGATCGGCTCGTTCGTCTATGCCGGGCTGTTGATCCTGCGCTTCCAGCGGCTGGCGCGCAGATTGGCGGGATGATCGGCACAGTCCGCCAGTTCGTGGCCGGATTGATCAGCTTAAGCCCATTCCGTTTCACTCACTCCGTCACCCGCGCGGGCTTGTCCGCCGCGGCTTCCGACCATTCGCCGACGACGCGGTCGAGATCGCAGAGGTTCTGGTGCATCTGCTCCAGCGAGAAGCCGAGGGCGAAGAAGCGCTCCGCGGTGTCGGCGGGCTGGCCGCGGATCAGGCCTTCCTGGCGCACGGCGGCGACGGCGTCGGAATAATGCTGGAGCGCGACGTGCACGGGGTGGATCGGCGGCGCGCCGGCGCCCTCGCGCAAGGCTTCAGCCGCCGATTTCAGGAAGCGCACGATCGCCGCGCTGACTTCCGCCAGCGGGGCGGCGAGCATGACCTGCACCTCGACCGGCAACGGCACCACGGTGGAGCGGCCGATCATCACGACATCGTGGCGTAGCCGCAGAATGGTTCGCAGCAGCGGGCCGGTATCCGGACCACCCGACAGGCGCGCCGCGCGCTCACGCTCGGCCTCCGAGCCGATGGCGTTGAGGCCTACCATCGCGGTGCCGATGCCATCCTGGATCCGGTGCAGCGCGTCGTTGTCGCGGCCGCGCGTCAGGCCGGCCAGCAGCTCCGTGAACGCCTCCGCGATCAGCTCGAGCAGTTTCGCCGCGCTGGCGCGAATCTGCTGCACCGCGCGCGACGGCAGCACCAGGAAGGAGACCAGCAGCCCGGTGATGGCGCCGACCGAGACTTCGCTGACGCGATCGATCGCCGAGGCCATGGGATCGGCATGGTGCATGGTGGGAAGCACGAGCACGATCACGGCCGTCACCGTTGCAGAGCTCAGGTTCGGATAGATCGCCGCGACAAAGGCCAGCGGCGCCACCGCCAGCACCAGCAAGCCGAGAAGACCGAGTTCGCCGGAATAAGGGATCAGGATTGCGATGGCGCCACCATAGACCGCGCCGCCGATCGTGCCGAGCATGTAGTCGCGCGTCGCCTTCAGCGAGCGTCCGACGCTCATCTGGGTCACGATGATCGAGGTGAGGACCGCCCAGAGCGGCAACAGCAGGTGCAGGGCCGTGGCAACTGCATAGGCGGCCGTTGCGGCCACCGTGACCCGGACCGCCAAGCCTAGTTGCGTTTTTCGCGACCAGACCCGGTCGAACAGCTGTGTTGCGAGTGCCATGGTCAAACGCCTCGGTCGCCGATCCCGTCCATGCCGGCAGCATAGCTGATGCCCACGGCCGCGAGGCCGCTTGAAAGCCCAAATCAGCCCGCCTAACTTGCCCGCCAAATCGAGGAAACACGATGGCTCACGAAACCGCAACGCTCGCCGGCTATGTCTTCAATCTGAAATACGGGGATATTCCGGCTGAGGTGCTGGAGCGCGCCAAGGTGCTGATTCTGGATTTCATCGGCAGCGCCATCCGCGCCCGCAGCGAGGCGGAATCGACGCCGTCGCTGCTGAAAATGCTGGAGGCGCTGGCGCTCGACACCAAGGGTGACTCGACCGTGTTCGGCGACAGCAAGACGTGGACCCCGGCGGTGGCGGCGCTCCTCAACGGCGCGCTCGGCCATTCCCTCGACTTTGATGACACGCACGCGGATTCCTCGCTGCATCCGAGCGCGCCGGTGGTTCCGGCCGCGTTCGCAATCGGCGAGATGGTCGGCGCCTCCGGGCGCGACGTGCTGACCGCGATCGTCGCGGGCTACGAGGTCTGCTGCCGGCTCGGCAACGCGCTTGACCCGACCTCGCATTATGCGCGCGGCTTCCATCCGACGGCGACCGCCGGCACCTATGGCGCGGCGGCGGCAGCCGGCAAGCTGTACGGCCTCAGCGAGCAGCAGATCATCGCGGCGTTCGGCGTCTCCGGTAGCCAGGCCGCGGGCTCCCTGCAATTTCTGGTCAACGGTGGCTGGAACAAGCGCTACCAGGTCGGCGCCGCCGCCATGAACGGCGTGATCGCCGCAACGCTGGCGCGCAACGATTTCGTCGGCGCGACGGAATCGGTCGAAGGCAAGCACGGCCTGCTCGCCGGCTACACCGACGATGCGCATCCCGACAAGGCGGTGGCCGGGCTCGGCAAGACCTACGAGACCATGAAGATCGGCGTCAAACCCTATCCGAGCTGCCGTTATACGCATGCCGCGATCGACGCGCTGATCGCGATGCGGCGCGAGCACAATCTGACACCCGACCAGGTCAAGCGCGTCGAGATCGGGCTGCATCGCAACGGCATCACGCTGACCGGCGATGCCGCCACCAAGCGGCATCCGACCTCGATCGTCGGCGGCCAGTTCTCGATGTTCTTCACCGGCGCGCTCGCGCTCGACCAGGGCTCATTTGGCTGGGACGATTACGGCCGCCTCGGCGATGCCGCGATCGACGCGCTCGCCGACAAGTTCGACGTGGTGCAGGACGACCGCCTCGAGGTTGGCCGCACCCATCCGTTCGGCGCCCGGGTCAGCATCACCACCGACGATGGCGTGCACGAGCGGCTCTATGCCGATCCTTCCGGCGAGCCGACCTCCTTCCCCGACGCGCAGGCGATGCAGCAGAAATTTCTGACGCTGGCACGGCCGGTGCTGAATGCACGGGCGGAGACATTCGCCGATGCGATCATGACGCTGGAGCGGTTCGATCGTGTGGCGAAGGCCACGGAACTGGGAAGGTAGAATTCGCGCCGCGCAGGCGGTGCACCCTCGCCCCTTGTGGGAGAGGGTGGTTCGCCGCATAGCGGCGAGCCGGGTGAGGGGTTCTCTCGGCGAGCACATCTGTTGCAGTAGAAATCGCGGAAACAGACCCCTCATCCGGCGCTTCGCCCACCTTCTCCCACAAGGGAGAAGGATAGAGAGCAGCGCGCTAATTTGCGCCCATCATCTTTCCCGTCTCGCGCGTCGCCCCCACCACGTCCCGGACCAGGTCGAACACGCCATCCACTTGCGGCGGCCAGTTCAGCGAGCGGCCCATCCGTACGATCACCAGTTTTTCCGAGGGGATCACGATCGTGTACTGCCCGATCGTGCCCTTGGCGAAGAAGGCATCGCGCGGCCAGCCGTGCTCCACGCGAAACTTCGCGCCAAAGCTGTCGCCCTGATTGGTCCAGAAGCCGGCGCCGATGCCGACCCAGGCATGCGGCGTCGCCGTCGCGGAATAATTCACCCAGCCTTCCGGGAGGATGCGCTTGCCGCCGACGACGCCGTCATTGAGATAGAGCTGGCCGAAACGCGCCCAGTCGCGCGCGGATGCCAGCATCTCGCCGGAGCCCTCGACCGTGCCGGCTCCGTCGAGCTGGAGCGTGACGTCGCGCATGCCGAGCGGCGCAAACAATTCGCGGCGTGCGAAGGCCAGCGCATCCCCCGGCTTGCCACCGGCGGCGTTGCGGATCAGCTGCGCGAGAATGAGGAAGTTGCCGTCGTGATAATTCCAAGCCGCGCCCGGTGCGGTCGCAAGCGGCGCGCGCTCGGCAAAGCTGGCCATATCGTCTTCGGCGTATTTCATGGCATTGACCGGTTCGAGGACGGAGCCGAGCGAGGCCTCCAACGAGCTTCCGAGCGCAAGCCCAGCGGTGTGACGCAGCAATTGATCGACGGTGACGACATTGCGCGGGTCATCCGGATCTTGCCAGGCGGCGACCGGCGCCGGCCCGTCGAGCTTCAACTTGCCCTGGCGCACGAGAATGCCTGTCAACGCCGAGGTCACCGACTTCGTCATGGAGAAGCCGAGCAGCTGCGTCTGCGGCCCGACACCATCCGCATAGCGCTCGGCGACGATGCGGCCGGCCTTCATGACGACGATCGCGCGGGTGCGGCGATAAGGCGGTTGCGCGGGCTCGGCGAAAGCGCGATCGAGCGCGGCCGACAGCCTCTCGCTTTGCGGCGGCACGATCCCCCGGCCGGCGATCTCGGGGAGCAAGGCGGGCCGCTCGTCGTCGACCGGTATCGCCACGTCGGTGAGCGCGGTGCCGTGCTCGAGCGTGCAGCCGAGCCCTTCGCGATAGACGGCATGGCTGCGACCGATGCCAAACAGGGACACGGTGACGTCCTTGCGGGCGCGATCGACCCGAAAATCCATCGCCCAGGTCAAAAGACCCGCACCCGGCATGGCCTCGGTGGTCTCGGCGAGGTCGCGGCTGGGATCGAGGCCGGAGACGAACGTCTCCGAACAGAGCGTGTGGGCGATGAAGCCCGTGGCAATCTTGGGCACGTTGCGGGCCCGCGCTGCCCCAAGAGCGAGGCCGGCACAGGCAATGGCGGTAATAGCGAGGATGATCTTGCGGCGGCGGGTCACGGGCTTTCTCCGGCTTCGGGCGAATGGCGGAGAAGGAGCCGGACGCGGGCGAAACGTGCTCGCCGGATTCGAAATACGACCTCGTCGAAACTGACCGAGGCTAGCCGAGTTTGAAATTCTGATGTGATTTCAGTGGGCTGGTATTTCAGGGCGCATCAGCCTTCAGCCGGCGATATTCCGTCGGCGTCACGCCCGTCACCGCCTTGAAGGCGCGGTTGAAGGGGCCGAGCGACTGGAAGCCTGAATCCATCGCTATGGTGATGACGGGAACCGCGACCTGGGCGGGGTCGGCGAGTGCGGCCTTGGCCTCCTCGATCCGGTGATTGTTCAGAAACACATTGAAGTTGCGATAACCGAGCCGCTGGTTGATCAGCCGGCGCAACCGGTATTCCGGATCTTCAGCCGGCCCGCCAGCACGCCGATGGTGATGTTCTCCTGGCGGTAGATCCGCTCGTCGGCCATCAGCCGCATCAAGGCGTCGACGAGCTTTTGGTCGGCAACGTCATCGGCCGCAGGCCGACTGAAAACAATCGGCGATGCGGGCTCCGCCGCGGCCGGAAACAGGTCCGCCCCGTCAACGCGCATCATGGCATGGACGATCGCCGCGACGGTGCAGGCAAGCACGCCGGCATTGACGGTTTCGGCGACATCACCGAATTGGTGGCCGGCGACGGCGATCTGAAGCAGCGCGTTCAGCCCGCCATAGAGCGCGGTTGCGCAGACGACGAAGACGCGAGCGCTGCGGCGGCGCTCGACCAGGTCGGCCGGCCACGAGGCGATCGTCTGCCCGATCGCAAGCGCAATGAAGCCGAGCACGATCAGATTGACCACCGTCACCGAGAACCGCACGTGCCCGCTGGGTGCAATCCAGACGCAGCCCGCGAAGCTGAAGGCCGTCACCAGCGCCCAGATCGCTCCGTGCCACCAGCGCAGGCGAAACTCGTCGTCGAACAGGGAGCGCGTGAACAGCCAGAACACCACCATGGTCCCGGTCGACAATGCGATCAGCGGTGCATGCCAGAGCGGGACCCGCGACGTGACATCCACGGAATAGCTCGCCGCATGCGCGGCCGAGCCCAGCGCGAAAGCCGCGCCGAGCCGCCCGGCCGGCACATTGCGAAAACCCGCGAGCAATGACGTCGCCAGCACCAGCAACAGCGCCACGCTGGCAGCACGGAAGGCGAGTTCGAGGGCGGCTGTTGTCATCGAAGGCTGCGGTCGATCAAAGTTGCGGTCGGCCGAACATCGTTCGTTGCGTCGATTTTTTCAAGAACCATCCGCACCCCAGCTGTCATCGTCCGGCTTGACCGAACGATCCAGTACTCCGAGACGGCAGTGATCGACCGAGAGGCCGCGGCGTACTGGATCGCCCGCTTTCGCGGGCGATGACGGCGGAGTATGTGGTCCGCTATGCCGCGACGGCCGCACGAAATCCTGTTACGATTTAGCTCGAAAAAGGCCAAAAGGAGCCCACCATGAGCTGGCAACCCTCCAACGATCCCGTGCTCGGCGATCCCGTGCTCGGCGATCCCATGTCCTGCGATGCGCTCGATCTCGTCATCGTGCCGCGCACCCGCGATCTCGGCGACGGATTCGTGGTGCGGCGCGCGCTGCCGCATGGCAAGCGGCAGATGGTCGGTCCCTTCATTTTCTTCGACCATTTCGGCCCGGTTCAGTTCATGTCGGGCAAGGGCATGGACGTACGGCCGCATCCGCATATCGGGCTCGCCACCGTGACCTATCTCTTTGACGGCTCGATCATGCATCGCGACAGCGAGGGCAACGTCTGCGAGATCCAGCCGGGCGCGATGAATTTGATGACGGCGGGGCGCGGCATCGCCCATTCCGAGCGAACGCCGGATGCGCAGCGCGCCTCAGGCCAGCAGATGCTGGGCCTGCAAAGCTGGATCGCGCTGCCGGCCGGATCCGAAGAGATCGCGCCGTCCTTCCAGCATTACGGCGCGGGCGACTTGCCGATGATCTCCGAGCGCGATTTCACCGCGCGCGTGATCGCCGGCTCCGCTTTCGGCATCACTTCGCCGGTCTCGATGGTCTCACCCTGGTTCTACACCGAGGTCACGGCCGTCGCGGGTGCCAGCGTGCCGCTCGATCCCGATCACGAGGAGCGCGCGATCTATGTCGTCGACGGCGAGGTCGAGATCGCAAACGAGCGCTACGAGGGACCGCGGCTGCTAATCTTCCGGCCCGGCGACCGCATCACGGTGAAGACGTTGAAACCGACGCGGATGATGTTTCTCGGCGGTGATGCGCTGGAAGGGCCGCGCCACATCTGGTGGAATTTCGTCTCCTCCAGCAAGGAGCGGATCGAGCAGGCCAAGCAGGACTGGAAAACCGGCCGGTTCGCGGTGGTTCCGCAGGAACATGAGTTCATTCCGCTGCCGGAATAGGCTAATCCGGTGTCCGGCCGCGCGCTCCGGTGCGGCTGGATTCCTGCCCTGAAAGCCGTCCCTGATGACCACTATGCTCTCCAGCGACCTGCCTTTGCCCAAGATCGGGCGCGGCAAGGTGCGCGACATCTACGCCGTCGACGACGATCGCCTGCTGCTCGTCACCACCGACCGCATCAGCGCCTTCGACGTCGTGATGGGCGAGACCATCCCGATGAAAGGCGCGGTGCTGACCCAGATCAGTGCGTTCTGGTTTGGCGAGCTCGAAGGCGTGGTGCCGCATCACATGATCAGCGCCGATACCGACGAGATCATCGCAGCCCTGCCGGTCTTGAAGCCGCATCGCGCCGAGATTCTCGGCCGCGCCATGCTGTGCAAGCGGACGACGGTATTCCCGATCGAATGCGTGATCCGCGGCTATCTCTCGGGCTCCGCCTGGAAGGAATATGCCGGCTCCGGCACGCTCGCGGGTGAGAAGCTGAAAGCCGGTCTGGTCGAAAGCGAAAAGCTCGAGCCCGCGATCTTCAGCCCGGCGACCAAGGCCGAGACCGGCCACGACGAGAACATCACGATCGCGCGGATGCGCGAGGTGGTCGGCGACGAGACGGCCTACACGCTCGAGAGCATGACGCGCGCGATCTACACGCTCGGCGAGGAGCTCGCCCGCGAGCAGGGCATCATCATCGCCGACACCAAGTTCGAGTTCGGCCGCGACAAGGACGGCCGCATCATCCTGATCGACGAGGTGATGACGCCGGACTCCTCGCGGTTCTGGGCAGTCGACGCCTACAAGCCGGGCCAGCCGCAGGCGAGCTTCGACAAGCAGCCGCTGCGCGACTATCTCGACGTCGAACGCCGCGCCGGCCGCTGGAACGGCGACGCCCCACCGCCGCCTCTCCCGGCGAGCGTGGTGGAGGCGACGAGTAAGCGGTACCTGGAAGCGTACCGGCGGGTGACGGGGGCGGAGCTGAAGATTTAGGGCGGCCCCGCTCAATCCGTCATTGCGAGCGAAGCGGCGAAGCGAAGCAATCCAGCCTGTCTCCACGGCGGGATTCTGGATTGCTTCGCTGCGCTCGCAACGACGGGGAGAGCCTCGGCCAGCTAAATCCCTGCCGTCGTCGCCCAAAATGTCGACAATTTCACACTTGAAAGAATCCTGTTGCGCTAGGCTCGCCGTCGTCTACCTCTCGGACGGCAATTCCTCATGAGCGAGTGTCAGGACGTGACAGATCCAGCAATTGGCTTCGGTCCGGTCGCCGGGGTCAATCCGTCGCTCAAACGTGCGCTGAATGATGTCTTGGGCGGAGCAGCCGCCAGCGTCCTGGCCGTCACCTTCGGGCTGTCCTATGCGCTGCTGATCTTCGCCGGCCCGCTGTCGCCCTATCTCGCCTACGGTATTGCAGCAACCTTCATCAGCACCGCGGTGCTTGCGGCGACGATCGGGTTGGGCAGCTCCCTACCCTTTGCTGTCGGCGGCCCCGACAGCTCGACCGTCGCGGTAACGGGCATTTTGGCCGCCTCGGTGGTCGAACGCATCGAGGCGGCTCATTTACCCCTGCTCTCGCCGGTCCTGATCACGCTTGGCCTGTCGACCGTGTTGACCGGGGTAGCGCTGTGCGGATTGGGCCTGACGCGGATGGGCCGCGCCATCCGCTACGTGCCTTATCCCGTCATCGGCGGCTTTCTTGGCGCCACAGGGCTTTTGATCGTGATGGGTGCGATCCGGGTGATCACCGATCATCCCGTGCAGTTCGCAACAATGCTGCGCTTCACCAACGCCGTCACGCTTTCGGAACTGGGCGCCGCCTGCGTGATTGCACTGGTGCTGTACCTGACCTGGCACCGGTCGCGCAGCCCGTTCGGGTTGCCGATCATCCTGGTCGGCGGCATGCTCGCGGCACATCTGGCGTTCTGGATCGCCGGGATTTCACCGGACGAGGCCCGCGCCATGGGCTGGACCTTCCGGCCGCCGCCACCGGCGGCCTTCATGCTGCCCTGGCGCACCGAGGATCTCGCCAGCTACCCCTGGTCGGCTGTCCCGGACCTGCTCGGCAATGTGGTCGCCGTCATCTTCGTTGCGGCCTCCAGCACGCTGTTCAACACCACCGGGATCGAGGTCGCCGTGCATCGCGAGGCCAATCTGGAGCGCGAGCTGAACATCACCGGCGTCGCCAACATCCTGACCGGCGCCCTCGCTGGCTATGCCGGCTGCATCTCGGTCAGCCGCTCGATCCTCAATTTCTCCAGCGGCGGCCGCGGGCGCCTGTCCGCCCTCACCGTTGCAGCGATATCGCTGCTGATGCTCGCCGTCGCACCGGAGCTGCTCGGCTTCATGCCGAAATTCGTGCTCGGCGGCCTGCTGCTCTATCTCGGCGCCGACCAGCTGCACAAATGGCTCATCGAATCGCGCAGGCGGCTTTCAAAGCTCGAATATCTGTCGCTGATCGCCATCATCGCGATCATCGTCGTCTGGGGCTTCGTGCCAGGCATCCTGATCGGCGTGATCTTCGGCTGCGCGACTTTCGCGTTCAGCGCGGCGCGGGTCGAATCGATCAAATACGGTTTTGACGGCTCCGAATATCGCTCCTCGCTTGACCGCTCGCGCGACGACCAGAAGGTGCTGCTGGCGCATGGCGGCAAGATTCAGGGCCTCAACCTCCAGAGCTATCTGTTCTTCGGCTCCGCCACCCGGCTCTACCAGCACGTCAAGCAGCTGCTTCAGGAGCGCCCGGAGTGCCGTTATCTGCTATTCGACTTCAAGCTCGTCACCGGAATCGACTCATCGGCCGCCTATAGTTTTGCGCAGATCAAGCGCAGTGCGGGTGATGTCGGGGTCGAGCTGATCCTGGTGCACCTGTCGGCGGCGGCCGAGAAGGTGCTGCGCTCCAGCGATTTCATCAGCGACGGCGTCATCATCATCCCCGAGCTCGATCGTGCACTGGAGTGGTGCGAGAACGAGCTTATCGCGCAGCATCAGGGGCTGGCGCAGGAACAGGCCAGCTTGCGCGACTGGTTCACAGGCATTCTCGACAGCGAGGGCGACGCCGACGAGTTGATCCGCCGCTGCCAGCGCCTGGAGGTCGAGGCCGGCGACATCATCGTGCAGGCCGGCGACCCGGCCGATTCCATGCACTTCATCCTCGACGGCCGCGTCGGCATCATGATTCCGGCCGAGGACGACCGCACCACCCGCGTGCGCAGCCTCGGCCGCTACACCACGATCGGCGAGATGGGCCTGGTGTCGCAGACCCCGCGCAGCGCCACCATCCAGGCCGAGGTCGACAGCGTGCTCTATGTACTGAACACGCACCAGTTCGACGCGATCAAGCGCGAGGATCCCACGCTCAGCCAAAAGCTGCTGACCTATTTCGTGTCGGTGATGGCGGAGCGGCTGACGTTCGCGAACCGGACGATCGCGGTGCTGCGGCGGTGATTGGCTCTTAACTGCGTCATTGCGAGGAGCTCTTGCGACGAAGCAATCCAGACCGTCTCCGCGGAAGGATTCTGGATTGCTTCGCTTCGATCGCAATGACGTGGAGGGATAACGCCGCCCTTACACCCCCGCCATCATCACGTATTTGATCTCGACATATTCCTCGATGCCGTGATGCGAGCCTTCGCGGCCGAGGCCGCTCTCCTTGACGCCGCCAAACGGCGCGACTTCGGTGGTGATCAGGCCGGTGTTGACGCCGACCATACCCGACTCCAGCGCTTCGGCCACGCGCCAGACGCGGCCGAGATCGCGGGAGTAGAAGTAGGAGGCGAGACCGAACGGCGAGGCGTTGCACATCGCGATGACGTCGGCTTCGTCCTTGAAGCGGATCACCGGCGCGAGCGGGCCAAAGGTCTCTTCCTGCGCCACCAGCGAGTCCGGCTTGACGTCGGACAGCACGGTCGGTTCGAAGAAGGAGCGTCCGAGCCCGCTGCGCTTGCCGCCGGTGACGACCTTGGCGCCCCGCTTCACGGCATCCGCAATGTGGCGCTCGACCTTGTCGACGGCTTTCAGGTTGATCAGGGGCCCTTGAGTGACGCCACTCTCGGTGCCGTCGCCGATCTTCATCGCCGCGACCTTCTTCGACAGCTTTTGCACGAACTCGTCGTAGATCTTGTCCTGGGCATAGATGCGGTTGGCGCAGACGCAGGTCTGGCCCATGTTGCGGTATTTCGAGACGATCGCGCCTTCGACCGCCGCGTCGATATCGGCATCGTCGAACACCACGAACGGCGCATGCCGCCGAGCTCGAGCCCCAGCCGTTTCACACCGACGGAGGCCTGCTGGTAGAGGATCTTGCCGACGGCGGTCGAACCGGTAAAGCCGACAAAGCGCACCGCCGGATGCTCGCACAACACCTTGCCAATGGGTGCCGCATCGCCGGTGATGATGTTGAACACGCCCTTGGGCACGCCGGCCTTTTCCGCAAGAGCTGCGAGCGCGAGCGCCGACAGCGGCGTTTCGTTGGCGGACTTGAGCACCACGGTGCAGCCGGCCGCAAGCGCCGGCGAGACTTTTCGCGTGATCATCGAGTTCGGGAAATTCCACGGCGTGATCGCGCCGCAGACGCCGATCGGCTGCTTGATCGCGAGCAGCCGCGCATCGGGACGCTGGGTCGGGATGGTCTCGCCGTAGACGCGGCGGGCTTCTTCGGCAAAGAACTCGACATAGGCGCCGCCGATGTCGACCTCACCGAGGGCTTCGGAGAGCGGCTTGCCCTGCTCGGAAGTGAGGATCAGCGCGAGGTCGTCGCGGTTGGCGACGATCAGTTCGAACCATTTGCGCAAGATGTTGGAGCGCTGCTTGGCGGTGTGCTTGGCCCAGCTAGGAAAGGCGCGCTCGGCGGCTTCGACCGCCCTGGTGGCGTCAGCGGCCGAAAGCTGCGGGATCTTCGCGAGCTCGACGCCTGTCGCGGGATTGTTGACAGCAAAACTCGGCGAGCCGACCCAGGCGCCCTCAATGTAGCAGGCCTCCTTGAGGAGCGCGGGATCCTTCAGCCGGTCGCGCAAGGCGGCGGTGGTTTGCTGAGCGCGTGCGGCGGCGGTCGGGGTCATGGCGTTACTCCTTCGGGCGATCGGATCGGCCCGGAATATAGGCACAGGCGGCGCGCAATGCACCGCCCCGCAACGCGCATCTGGTGGGAGTTAAATAGGAACCGCGAGGCTAAGCCGCGCCGCTCATATAGGTCTCGCGTCGGCCGATCATGCGCTCCGCAGCCGCCTTGGCGTCGGCCTTCGACGAGGTCGCACAGGTCCGGTATTCGAGATCGGGCGCGTCGGACGCGTCGCGGCGCCCGAACCAGGATTTCGCGCCAACCGGCAGCAGTGCCAGCGCCTGCGCCAGATTGTCGACAGCGCCGAACGAATAGAGCGCGCCGGTGCTGGCGATGCGAACTTCGTAGATGCCGGGCGCGATCGGCGCCTCGAGGTTATCGCCCCGTCCGGGACGGGGATAGCGCTTCCACTCACTCCACGTCGAAATCATCAAAGGTCCCCTCGCGGCCGATCGACCGCCAAATTCGCATCAAATTTTAACGCCGGCCACGCGATTGGGTCGGGTCCAGAACGTCGCAACGCACAAAATGTTTCAAGTGCTCGAAAAAACTCCTGAAGCATATCGCCTCGATCCATCATTGGTCACCACGAAACGCGACCATCCACCGCAGATTGCAGTTCCGCCGCCTTGTCCTCCTGCGTCAGCTACGGACCGTCAAGTCACGACATCGCGACCGGGGCGGCTAGGTGGATGTGCTTGCCGCGAGAAGGAAGCGGGAGGACAATCGATCGCTTCCAACAATAATCAAACCGGAGGAAACGCATGCAAAACCAGGCAGAGATCGACGAACTCCTGCGCAAGACAAGCGACGCCAAGGAGATCCCCGGCGTCGTCGCGATCGCCGCGACCGGTCACGACGTGCTGTATCAAGGCGCGTTCGGCAAGCGCGATTTGTCCAAACCGGATGCGATGACGACCGACAGCGTGTTCTGGATCGCATCGATGACAAAGGCGGTGACAGCAGCAGGCGCGATGCAGCTGGTTGAACAAGGCAAGCTCTCGCTGGACGCACCGATCGGATCGGTGCTGCCCGATCTGGCCAAGCCACAGGTGCTCGAAGGTTTTGATGCCAGCGGCGAGCCGAAGCTGCGGCCGGCGAAGGGGCCGATCACGCTGCGCCAGCTCATGACCCACACCGCCGGCTTCGCCTACAACATGTGGAACGGCGATCTCGCGATCCATCTCGACAAATCCGGCACCCCGGCCATCACCACCTGCCAGAACGCCGCGTTGAAGACACCGATCATGACCGATCCCGGCACGCGCTGGGAATACGGCACCAACATCGATTTCGTCGGCAAGGCCGTGGAAGCGGTCAGCGGCAAGCGGCTCGACGCATATCTGCGCGACAACCTTTTTGTGCCGCTCGGAATGTCCGACACGGCCTTCAAGATCACCGACAGCATGCGCAAGCGCCTGGTCGGCATGCATGCGCGCGGCGAGGACGGCCAGCTCGCCGCGATCCCGTTCGAGCTTGAGCAGGAGCCGGAATTCCACATGGGTGGAGGCGGCCTCTATTCGACCGCGGGTGACTACATCAAGTTCACCCAGATGATCTTGAACAAAGGCCGCGGCAACGGCAACCAGGTGCTCAAGGCGGAGACGGTCGCGACGATGGGACAGAACCACATCGGCGATCTCGCCATGACCAAGATGACCACGGCGGCGCCGATCTACACCAACGACGTCGACCTCTATCCGGACCAGGTCAAGAAGTGGGGCCTCAGCTTCATGATCAACACCGCCAGGACGCCGGAAGGCCGCAGCGCGGGCAGCCTCGCCTGGGCGGGCCTCGCCAATACCTATTACTGGATCGATCCTGCGCGCGACGTCACCGGCGTGATCCTGATGCAGCTTCTGCCGTTTGCGGACGGCAAGTGCCTGGAGGCATTCGCGGGCTTCGAGCGCGGGGTTTATGCCGGGCTCGATGCCGGGAGCGGGCAGAAGGCGGCCTAACCCCTTAGTATGAGGCGCGCGGTGTCGCGCGCCTTCGGGGCAACGGATAACCTCGTGCCCGAAAGCCATCGACTTCAGGCAGGCCGTCGGCTTCAGGCACGAGGCAACACATTCGAGGAGACGAACTTGGTGGACGCTCTCGCAGGCAAAGCCGACAGCTACGTTTGCGGCATCTCGGACACGCCGCTGCTCGGCGACACGATCGGCCGCAGCCTCGACCATGCGGTGCGGCGCTGGGGCCAACGCGAGGCGCTGGTCTCGCCGAGCCACGGCGTGCGATGGACCTGGACGGAGTTCGCAGAGCGGGTCGACGCGCTCGCCGCAGGCTTCCTCGCGCTCGGCCTGGAGCGAGGGCAGCGGATCGGCATCTGGTCGCTGAACCGGCCGGAATGGACGCTGACCCAGTTCGCCGCCGCCAAGGCCGGCCTGATCCTGGTGACGATCAATCCCGCCTATCGGCTCAGCGAGCTTGAGTTCGCGCTGAAAAAGGTCGGCTGCGCGGCGATCGTGACGGCGACTTCATTCAAGACCAGCCACTACATGGAGATGCTCAACACGCTGCTGCCGGAGCTCGCCAGCGCCAGGCCCGGCCAGCTCCAAGCGGCGCGGCTGCCGGCATTGCGGACCGTGATCCAGATCGGCGGCCCGTCAGCGCCTGGCACGATCCCCTTCGAGGAGGTCGCGGGCATGGCCCGACCCGAAGATCGGGAGCGACTCGTCGCACTCGGTGCCGCGCTTCAGTTCGACGATCCCGTCAACATCCAGTTCACCAGCGGCACCACGGGATCACCGAAGGGCGTGACGCTGACCCACCACAATATCCTCAACAACGGCTATTTCACCGGCCGTGCGATGCGCCTGACCGAGCAGGACCGCATCTGCATTCCCGTGCCGCTCTACCATTGTTTCGGCATGGTGATGGGCAACCTCGCCTCCGTCACGCTCGGCACGACCATGGTCTATCCCGGCGAGGGCTTTGATCCGCTCGCGACACTGCGCGCGGTCGAGCAGGAGAAATGCACCGCGCTATACGGCGTGCCGACCATGTTCATCGCCGAGCTCGATCATCCCGAATTCGCGACGTTCAACCTGAAATCGCTGCGCACCGGCATCATGGCGGGCGCGCCCTGCCCGATCGAGGTGATGAAGCGCGTCAACACCGAGATGAACATGCGCGAGGTCACCATCGCCTATGGCATGACCGAGACCAGCCCGGTCAGCTTCCAGAGCGCGACTGACGACCCGCTCGAACGGCGCGTCTCCACCGTCGGGCGGATTCATCCGCATGTCGAGGTGAAGGTCGTCGATCTCGAGGGGCGGATCGTCAAGCGCGGCGAACGCGGCGAGCTCTGCACCCGCGGCTACAGCGTCATGCTGGGCTATTGGGAGGAGAAGGAAAAGACCGCGGATGTGCTCGATGCCAACGGCTGGATGCACACCGGCGATCTCGCCACCATCGACGACGAGGGCTATTGCAACATCGTCGGCCGCATCAAGGATCTGGTGATCCGCGGCGGTGAAAATCTCTATCCGCGCGAAATCGAGGAATTCTTGTATCGTCACCCCAAGATCCAGGACGTGCAGATTTTTGGCGTGGCCGACAACCGCTACGGCGAGGAGCTTTGCGCCTGGATCCGTGTCAGGCCGGGCGAGACGCTGCAGGCCGAGGAGGTGCGCGCCTTCTGCGAGGGCCAGATCGCCCACAACAAGATTCCGCGTTATGTGGAGTTCGTCGACGAATTCCCGATGACCGTGACCGGAAAGATTCAGAAATTCGTGATGCGCGAGGCTGTGGAGCAGCGGCTGGGGTTGAAGGCGGCGAAGACGGCGTGAGCCGCATCTGTCATTCCCCGCGAAGGCGGGGAATCCAGTAGGCCGCGGCTTCTCCGTATCCCGCTAACGGCTCTGGAATACTGGCTCGCCCGGTCGAGCCGGGCGACGACAGCGGAGAGTGCCGCGCGCATGACCGGGTGAAAACTCCGCCCTATCCCGTCAGCCCGCGTTGCTGCGCCAACTCCTTCAGCGACACCTGCGGCCTTGCGCCGATGTGCTGGATCACTTCGGCCGCTGCCAGCGCACCGAGCTGACCGCACTGCTTGTACGGCAACTCACGCGCCAGCCCGAACAGGAAGCCGGCGGCGAAGAGGTCGCCGGCGCCTGTGGTGTCGACCAGCTGGGCAATCGGGAATGCCGGCGCGGCAACGGTGTCTTCGGCCGACACCACCATGCAGCCCTTTTCGCTGCGGGTGACCACACCAAGATTGACGTCGTTGCGCAGCTGCTTCAGCGCGGTGTCGAAATCCGAGGTCATGTAGAGCGAATGCAGCTCGGATTCGTTGGCGAACACGATGTCGACGGTGCCGTTGCGCATCAGCGCGAGAAACTCGTCGCGGTAGCGATCGACGCAGAACGAATCCGACAATGTCAGCGCCACCTTGCGTTTGGCGTCATGGGCGATCTTGGCGGCCTTGAGGAAGGCGTCCTTGGCGTTCTTGGGATCCCAGAGATAGCCCTCGAGATAGACAATGCCGGCGCCGGCGATCTCCGCCGGATCGATGTCGGCCGGCGAGAGATCCTGCGCCGCGCCGAGATAGGTGTTCATGGTCCGCTCGCCGTCATCAGTCACCAGGATGTAGGAGCAGCCGGTGGCGGGGCCGTCTTTGGCGGCGGGCGTGTTGAAGGCGACGCCGGCCGCACGGATGTCGTGGAGGTAGAGCTTGCCAATCTGGTCGTCCTTGACCTTGCCGACATAGGCGGCCCGCGCACCCAGGCTACCGATGCCGACGATGGTGTTGGCAGCCGAGCCACCCGAGACTTCCGTCGCCGGGCCCATGTCCCCATAGATGGCGGCGGCGCGTGCCTCGTCGATCAGGGACATGCTGCCCTTGGTCATGCCGTGCTTGGCCAGAAAAGCCTCGTCGGTCCTGACCAGCACGTCGAACAGCGCGTTGCCGATACCCAAGACGTCATATTTCGCGTCAGCCATTCACCTTGATCCTGTTGCCGGATTGCGATTACCGGAGAAATCCGCTTCCTGTCGGTCTGAAATCTTGCTCGCGGCCTATCACGACCGGCCCTACACGGGCAAGCAAGGGTATTATGTCAGCGCAATGATCCGCTCCTTCCTGACCGTCTCCACGGGAACACTGACCTCGCGGCTGCTGGGTTTTGCGCGCGATTCGATGATGGCCGCATTGCTCGGCACCGGTGCCGTGGCGGATGCGTTCTTGGCAGCGTTTCAGCTCGTCAACGTGGTGCGCCGGCTGCTCAGCGAAGGGGCACTCAACGCGGCGCTGATCCCGGCCTGGCTGCGCGTCCGTGACCGCGATGGCGAGCAGGCAGCTTCGGCATTTGCAGGGCGTGTGCTCGGCACCGTCAGCGTGGCGCTGTTGGCGATCTCGATCGTCGTTGCGGTCTTGATGCCGCTGATCGTCACGATCATCGCGCCGGGATTTCTCGGTAGCCACACGCGCGATCTCGCGATCGAGAACGCCCGGCTGATGCTGCCCTATCTCGCCTTCGCCGGTCCCGTCACCGTGCTGATGGGGCTGCTCAACGCGCAAGGGCGATTTGCGCTGACGGCGTTCTCGCCGCTGCTGTTCAACATCGCGCTGATCGCGGTCATCGCGATGCTGCTGGCCTGGCACGCCGATGCGACCTTCGCCGCATGGATGCTGGCGGCGACCGTCGGTGCCGCCGGCCTGCTGCAACTCATGATGCTGCTGTCGCGGCGAAGCGGACGCCTTGCGACACCGTTGCGTGTGAGTTTCGACAAGGAGATGCGCGGCTTCTTCGCCAAGGCCGTTCCCGGCATGATCGCAAGCTCGGGCCCGCAATGGCTGATGGTGGCCGGCGCGATCATCGCCTCCGCGACGCCGTCGGCCGTGTCCTGGCTCTATTTCGCAAACCGCCTGATCGAATTGCCGCTCGGCATCGTCGGCGTCGCGATGGGCACCGTCCTGGTGCCTGAGCTGACGCGCGCCGTCACCAGCGGCGACCGCGACGCCGTGGCGCATGCGGAATCGCGCGCGCTGGAACTCGCGGCCGGGCTGGCGCTGCCGGCAACGCTCGGCCTGATCGTGCTGGCGGAGCCGATCGTGCGGATGTTGTTCGAGCACGGTGCCTTCGGCGCCGATGACAGCGCGGCCACCGCCCATGCGCTGATGTGGCTGGCGCTGGGCCTGCCGGCCCATGTGCTGATCAAGGCGCTGTCGCCGGCCTTCTATGCCCGCAGCGACACCATGACGCCGCTGCTCGCAACGGCCAAAGGCTTTGTGGTCGCGGTCGCGCTTGCCGTCCTGCTTGGCCATTTCTACGGCACGGGCGGCATCGCCGCGAGCATAGCGGCCGGCGCCTGGAGCAGCGCGCTCGCCCTGCTCCGCAAAGGCAACAGCGAATTCGGCTTCTCGGTGGACGCCGCCGCCCGCAAACGGCTGCCGCGGATCGTGCTCGCCGCCGCTGTCATGGGTGCCCTGCTGTGGCTGAGTACGGGCCTTTCACCTGCCGACAGCCACGGGCTGATCAGGTTCATTGCACTGGGTTTGCAGATCGCGGCGGGGATCGCCGTCTATAGTGGCCTGCTGCAAATCCTCGGGGTCACCTCCTTGCGCGAGGCGGTTGACGCCCTGAGGCGGCCGGCCGAGCCCGAGCTCGGCGCGCAGGACTAGCGAATTACCCTTGACGGGGCAGCGCCGCTGTTGGAAACGACGGCCGATTATCTCTGGGAAAGCTTGCCAGGAACACTTACCATGCCATTCGTTGAACGGGTTTTTTCGGGCGTCCAGCCGACCGGCAATCTGCATCTCGGCAATTATCTCGGCGCGATCGTCAACTTCGTGAAGATGCAGGAAACCCACAATTGCATCTATTGTGTCGTCGACATGCACGCGATCACGCAAGGGTTGGATGTCTGGGGCGGACCGGCCGAGCTCGCGCGCAACACCCGCGAAGTGACCGCGGCGTTCATCGCGAGCGGCATCGATCCCAACAAGCACATCGTGTTCAACCAGAGCCAGGTCTCCGGCCATGCCGAGCTCACCTGGATCTTGAACTGCGTCGCCCGCATGGGCTGGCTGAACCGCATGACCCAGTTCAAGGAAAAGGCCGGCAAGGACCGCGAGAACGCCTCGGTCGGGCTCTATGACTATCCCGTGCTGATGGCCGCCGACATTCTGCTCTATCGCGCCACCCACGTGCCGGTCGGCGAGGACCAGAAGCAGCACCTCGAGCTCTCGCGCGACATCGCGCAGAAGTTCAACAACGACTTTGGCGATTCGATCCGCAGCCACGGCGCCAATGACGGCCTGCTCTTCCCGCTGCCGGAGCCTTTGATCACGGGACCGGCGACGCGCGTGATGTCCCTGCGCGACGGCACCAAGAAGATGTCGAAATCGGACGCGTCGGACAATTCGCGCATCAATCTGACCGACGACGCCGACACCATCGCGCAGAAGGTGCGCAAGGCGAAGACCGATCCGGAGCCGTTGCCGACGGAAGAGAAGGGCCTGGAAGCACGTCCGGAGGCCGACAATCTGGTCGGCATTTTTGCCGCGCTCTCCAGCCGCTCCAAGGCCGACGTGCTGCGCGAATTCGGCGGCGGCCAGTTCTCCAGCTTCAAGAACGCGCTGGTGGAGCTTTGCGTGACGAAACTCTCGCCGATCGCCGGCGAGATGAAGCGCCTCGTCGCCGACCCCGGCCATATCGATGCCATTCTGAACGACGGCGCCGACCGGGCGCGTGCGATCGCGGACGAGACTTTGAAGCTCACCAAGGACATCGTCGGCTTCATTCGCCGGCGATAGTGCGGGGAGGGGCGGGCCTCAATGAGGGCACCGGACTTCGAACAGGATGGCTGGTGCCTCGATGATGGCGACCGGACTGGCTGCAAGCAGGCTCCAACCTCTTGAAAGTCTAGCCGAATCTCGCGCGCCCTCTTGACGGTGCGTTTGCGCGCGCCACATGCTATGGGGTAGCTCACGCGCCGGCCTTGAACCGGCGACGTCCGGAGAAAACCATGTTCATTCAGACCGAAGCCACCCCCAATCCCGCCACACTCAAGTTCATCCCCGGTCGCGTCGTGGTCGACGGCGGCCCGATGGAGTTTTCGAGCCGCGAAGCCGCCACGCGCTCGCCGCTCGCCGAAAAGCTGTTCGAGGTGCCCGGCGTCACCGGCGTGTTCTACGGCTCCGACTTCATCACCGTGACCAAGGCGGGAGGTGAATGGCAGCAGCTCAAGCCCGCGATCCTCGGTGCCATCATGGAGCACTACATGTCCGGCGCGCCGCTGCTCGCCGACGGCGCCGCTCAAAGCGATGCCGATCTCGACGAGGAGGACGAATTCTTCGACGAGGCCGACGCCGAGACGGTCGACATGATCAAGGATCTGATCGAGACGCGCGTGCGGCCCGCGGTCGCCAATGACGGCGGCGACATCACCTTCCGCGGCTTCAAGGACGGCATCGTCTATCTCAACATGAAGGGCGCCTGCTCCGGCTGCCCCTCGTCGACCGCGACGCTCCAGCATGGTATCCAGAACCTGTTGAAGCACTTCGTGCCTGACGTGGTCGAAGTCCGGCCGATGTAAATTGCACGACCGGCGCACCGGTTTCACTCCGTCATGCCCGGGCTTGTCCCGCCTGCGGGGGCCGAAGGCCCTTCGGCGCGGCGAAGGCCCGGGCATCGACGTTTTGGGCGGCAAAGCCGTGGATGGCCGGGTCAAGCCCGGCCATGACGGCAAGAACATTGAGCATCATCCGATCGCCAATGATATGCTTGCCGTTATGCTGATCCTTGCCATCGATACCGCGCTGGAAGCGTGTGCGGCCGCGGTTCTCGACACCGAGGCCGGCAAGCTCCTTGTGCAGGAGCAGCTTCTGATGAAGCGCGGCCATGCCGAGGCGCTGATGCCGATGATCGCGCGGGTCATGCGGGCGGCGGATCTGGCCTTCACGGCGCTCGACCGGGTCGCGGTCACCGTGGGCCCGGGCAGTTTCACCGGCTTGCGCGTGGGCATTTCGGCGGCGCGCGGCCTAGCGCTCGCGGCCAAACGGCCGACCGTCGGGCTGACGACATTGTCGGCCTATGCCGCCGCCATCGTCGGCCAGAGCAAATCGGCGCCGGTGATCTCGGCGATCGATGCGCGGCACGATCACGTCTATTTCCAGATCGTCGCCGGCGACGGCAGCCAGCTGGTGCGGCCGAAAGTCGCCAGCATCGATGAGGCGATCGCGGCGTCGCAATTCGGCGCGCCGCATCTGGTCGGCAATGCCGCGAACATCCTCGCCCAGCGCTGGCCAAAGCAGGGGCCGCAGCCGCTAGCCGTCGACGCGCAGCCTGCGCCCGATATCGGCTGGGTTGCGTGGCTGGGCGCAGCGGCCGATCCCGACACCAATCCGGCGCGGCCGTTCTATCTGCGCGCACCCGATGCAAAGCCGGCGGCGCAGAAGCCGCTCGCGGCTCAAGCCGCAACCTCGTGATGAGATGGTTGTCGGAATGGTGGCGCGGCGGCACCGCGGCCGTCGAGCCGGCTTCGGTGCGCGATTCGGCGCGCCTGGCGCAGCTTCACGGCGCCTCGTTTGCCCGCGGCTGGGGCGAAGCCGAGTTCGAGGCCATGCTCAGCGAGCGCAATACGCTGGTGCATCGCTTGCGGCTGGGTCGCAACACGATCGGCTTTGCGGTGTCGCGGATCGGTGCGGACGAAGCGGAGATCCTGTCGGTCGCGGTCGATCAGGCCCATCGCGGCCGCGGCCTCTCCCGCACGCTGCTGATGACCCATCTCGGTCACCTCGCAGGACGCGGTGTGCGCACGATATTTCTGGAGGTCGAAGAGAACAACCAGCCGGCACGGCGGCTCTACGAGAGAGCCGGATTCGTGGTAGTCGGACGCCGCGAACGCTACTATAAGCAGGCCAACGGGGAACAATTGAACGCGCTTCTGATGCGACGTGACTTGTCGTAACATTGATGGCAGTAAGCGCCCGTCAGGCAGACACCACATGACTGGACTTAAACCTTCCTCCGCATCCAAGGCGTCCGGCATCGAGGCGCGCTGTGCCGCCACTGGCATGCGCATGACCGAGCAGCGCCGCGTCATCGCCCGCGTGCTCGCGGACGCGGTCGACCATCCCGATGTCGAGGAGCTGTACCGGCGCTGTGTCGCCGTCGACGACAAGATCTCGATCTCGACCGTCTATCGCACCGTAAAACTGTTCGAGGATGCCGGCATCATCGAGCGCCACGATTTCCGCGAGGGCCGCGCCCGCTACGAGACGATGCGCGACAGCCATCACGACCATCTCATCAATCTGCGCGACGGCAAGGTGATCGAGTTCACCTCGGAGGAGATCGAGAAGCTCCAGGCGGAGATCGCCCGCAAGCTCGGCTACAAGCTGGTCGATCACCGGCTCGAGCTCTATTGCGTCCCGCTCGACGACGACAAGCCCTCAAATTGATGGATAGATCCTTCGGCGAGCTCTCTTCACCCCTCCCCGTTGGGGAGAGTGACACCACCCGGACCGCGAGCTGAAGTGCCCATCGACCTCATCATCTTCGATTGCGACGGCGTGCTGGTGGACAGCGAGGTCATTTCCTGTCGCGCGCATGCGGATGTGCTGACGAAACACGGCTATCCGATCACATCGGAGCAGGTGTTCGATCGCTTCCTCGGCCGCTCGATGCGCCAGGCGACCCGCGAAGTCGAAGCGGAATTGGGCCGCAGTCTGCCGGATGATTTCCATGCGCAAGTCTATGCCGAGATTTTCCGGTCATTCGCGGCTTCGCTGCAAGCCACGCCCCACGTCAGCCAGACGCTGGCTCAGATTGCTGTGCCCACCTGCGTCGCCTCGAGCGGCCCGCCGGAGAAGATAAGCGCCAGCCTCAATCGCGTTGGTTTGTACGGCAGGTTCGCGCCAAATATCTTTTCCGCCGTGCAGGTATCTAACGGCAAGCCGGCGCCGGACTTGTTCCTGTTCGCGGCCCAAAAAATGGGCGTGCCACCGGAGCGCTGTGTCGTGATCGAGGACAGCCTGGCGGGAATTGCCGGTGCCCGAGCGGCCGGCATGATCGTGTTCGGCTTCCATGGCGGCAGTCATTGCCGCGACGGCTACGCCGAAACGCTCCGCGAGGCCGGCGCCGACCTGATCTTTGACGACATGCGGGAATTGCCTGAGCTGATCCAGCGGCTCGAGGCTGACGCCCTGACCGGCTGAATCGCCCCTCTCGGCGTCATTCCGGGGCGATGCGCCAGCATCGAATGCGGAATCTCGTGCCAAAACCTCTGGATTCCGGGTTCGCGACTGCGTCGCGCCCTGGAATGACGACCGAAAAGACCCCCATTCGCTGGATTTTCGCCGCTCCAGCCTATATCTGGGGGCAGTCCTCCACCTCATTTCCAGGTTCCATGAAGCCGCCGCGCAAGCTGCACATCAAATCATATGGCTGCCAGATGAACGTCTACGATGCCCAGCGCATGGTGGACACACTGGCTCCGGAAGGATTCCTGGAGACCGCGAGCGCCGAGGATGCCGACCTCGTCATCCTCAACACCTGCCATATCCGCGAGAAGGCCTCCGAAAAGGTCTATTCCGAGCTCGGCCGCCTGCGCCTCGCCAAGGACGAGGCCGCGCGCACCGGCCGTGCGATGCAGATCGCAGTCGCAGGCTGCGTGGCGCAGGCCGAAGGCGAGGAAATCGTGCGCCGTGCGCCGACGGTCGATGTCGTCGTCGGCCCGCAGAGCTATCATCATCTGCCGGAGTTGCTGAAGCGCGCCGGCAGCGAAGGCCGCGCGATCGAGACCGAGTTTCCGGCCGCCGACAAGTTCGGCTTCCTGGCCCAGCCAAAGCCCGCAGCGATCCGCGCGCGCGGCATTTCCGCTTTCGTCACCGTGCAGGAAGGCTGCGACAAGTTCTGCACCTTCTGCGTCGTGCCCTATACGCGCGGGGCGGAAGTCTCGCGGCCCGTGGCGAGGATCGTCGACGACGTGAAGCGGCTCACCGAGAACGGCGTCCGCGAGCTCACGCTGATCGGGCAGAACGTCAACGCCTATCACGGCGACGGACCGGACGGGAAAAGCTGGCCGCTCGGCAAATTGCTCGAGCATCTGGCGCGGATTCCGGGCGTCGCGCGGCTGCGCTACTCGACCAGCCATCCCCGCGACGTCGATGACAGTCTGATCGCAGCCCATCGCGACCTCGGCGAGTTGATGCCGTTCGTGCACCTGCCGGTCCAGTCGGGCGCGGACCGGATATTGGCCGCCATGAACCGGAAACATACCGCCGATGATTATCGGCGAGTCGTCGACCGTTTCCGGGCCGCGCGCCAAGACATTGCTTTTTCATCAGATTTTATCGTGGGCTTCCCCGGCGAGAGCGAGCAAGATTTTCTCGCCACCCTCGCGCTTGTCACGCAAATCGGCTACGCTGCGGCTTATTCGTTCAAATACTCCGCCCGGCCGGGAACGCCGGCCGCGGATATGCAGGAGACGGTGTCCCCCGTCGAGATGGACCAGCGGTTGGAGCGGCTCCAGGAACTGATCGACAGCCAGCAATCGGCCTTCAACAAGGCTGCGATTGGCTCAACCGTCGACGTGCTGTTCGAACGCCCGGCACGCAAGGACGGCCAGATCGTCGGCCGCACAGCTTTCCTTCAGCCCGCGCATGTGATGGCCTCGCCCGACATCATCGGACAGATCCTGCCCGTCCGGATCGACAGCCTCGAACGCTACAGCTTCCTCGGTGAGCTCGCGACGCCGCGTACGGCGCGCGAGCCCGCTTTATCACCCATTGCCACTGGAGCCTGAACCCTTGCCCAAAAGCGCATCGGATTCGCCTTCCCTCGCTTCCAGCCGCAAATTTGACCGCGACATGCAAGTTCCGCCCGAGACTCACGTCGTCATCGACTTCGACGACAACCGCGCCGCATCCGCGCTGGTGGGGCCCTATGGCCAGAACCTGGCGCAGATCGAGCGACGGCTCGGCGTTGTCGTGGATTCCAAGGGCAACCACATCACCATCGGCGGCACACGCGACGGCTGCGACGCGGCGCGCCGGGTGCTGGAGGCGCTCTACGCCCAGGCGGTGAAGGGGCAGGATCTCGACCAAGGCGAGGTCGAAGGCGCGATCCGCGCCGTGATCGCCCAAGGCTCCCTGTTCGAGTTCGACGCCAAATCGGCCAAATCGACTTTCGACAGCATCAATTTGCGCAAGCGACCGGTACGCGCGCGCACGGCGGCACAGGATTCCTATATCCGCGCATTGAAGCGGCACGAGCTGGTGTTCGGCATCGGCCCGGCCGGCACCGGCAAGACCTGGCTCGCGGTCGCGCATGCCGCGCAACTGTTCGAGCGCAAGGAGGTCGACAAGATCATCCTGTCGCGCCCGGCAGTGGAAGCCGGCGAGCGGCTCGGCTTCCTGCCCGGCGATCTCCGCGAAAAGGTCGATCCTTATCTGCGCCCGATCTACGACGCGCTCTACGACCTCATGGACGCCCGCATCGTCGAGCGCGCGCTGCAGACCGGCGAGATCGAGATCGCGCCGCTCGCTTTCATGCGCGGCCGCACGCTGACCAACGCCGCCATCATCCTCGACGAGGCGCAGAACACCACATCAATGCAGATGAAGATGTTCCTGACCCGGCTCGGCGAGAACAGCCGCATGATCGTGACCGGCGATCCCTCGCAGATCGACCTGCCGAACGGCCAGACCTCGGGGCTGGCCGAAGCGACTCGTCTGCTGAACGGCGTCGAAGGCATTGCGCAAGTTCATTTCACCGCCGAAGACGTGATCCGCCACGAGCTCGTGGCGCGGATCGTCTCGGCCTACGAAGGTCTGCCGCAGCGGCCGGCCGCCGGCAACAAATCCTGACGAGACAACAGCCGGACCATGCAGGCGCGGACACAGCGCCGTTTTCGTTCCGAACAAAGCCATGTCGCATCCCAACCTTCCCATGACCGAGGTCCTCGTCGTCGCCGATTGCTGGCAGAGCGAACCCGACGCCGACGCCGTGATCCAACGCGCGGTTGCTGCCGCGGCGGCGTCGGTCGATGAGGACGTTGCGGAAGCGGAAGTGGCGGTGATGCTGACCGATGATGCCGGCATCCGCACGCTCAACGGCAATTGGCGCGGCATCGACAAGCCGACCAACGTGCTGTCGTTTCCCGCGCTCCAGCCGGAAGGCGAGTGGAAGCCGGGCGACGCGCCGCGCATGCTCGGGGACATCGCAATCGCCTACGAGACCATGCGGCGCGAGGCGGACGATGAGCAGAAGCCGTTCGACCATCATCTGAGCCACCTCGCCGTGCATGGTTTCCTGCATCTGGTCGGCTTCGACCACGAAAACGACGACGACGCGGAGGAGATGGAAGCGCTCGAAACGCAGATCCTGGCGCATCTCGGCATCCCCGACCCCTATGCCGACCGCTGACGGATGGATTGAAATGCCGGATTCCGACCCGATCCACGACAATCCGCGCAACACGCCCAATTTGCCGGCGGTGGTGACGCCCGGGGAGGTGATGCGCCCGAGCGCGGACGGCTGGCTGTTGCGCGCCATCCGCACGCTGTTCGGCTGGAAGGCGGGATCGGTGCGCGACGACCTCCAGGTCGTGCTCGATGCCTCGACGCCCGACGATACCGGGTTCTCGACCGTCGAGCGCACCATGCTGCGCAACATTCTCGCCCTGCATGAGCGCCGCATCGCCGATGTCATGGTTCACCGCGCCGACATCATCGCGGTGAAGCGCGACATCCCGCTCGGCGAATTGATGAGCCGCTTCGAAAGCGCCGGCCATTCGCGCCTCGTGGTCTATGACGAGACGCTCGACGATCCCGTCGGCATTGTGCACATCCGCGACCTGCTCGCCTTCATGACCGCACGCGCGCGCGTCCCGGACGCGACCAAGGCCAAGCGCAAGAAACCGTTGCCGGCCGGACTCGACCTGCGCGCGGTCGATCTCGCGATGCCGCTTCAGGATGCGCGCATCATCCGCAAGCTGCTCTACGTGCCGCCGTCGATGCGGGCGATCGACCTGCTCGCGCAGATGCAGGCCACGCGCATTCACCTTGCACTGGTCGTCGACGAATATGGCGGCAGCGACGGGCTGGTTTCGCTCGAGGACATCGTCGAGCAGATCGTCGGCGAGATCGACGACGAGCATGACAGCGACGAGCCGCCCTCGATCGTGCGCCTGCCCGACAACGCCTTCATCGCCGATGCCCGCGCCAGCCTCGAGGACGTCCGCACGGTGATCGGCGCGGATTTCGTCACCGGCGAAGCCGGCGAGGAAGTGGAGACGCTGGGCGGCTATCTCGTCAGCTTCGTCGGCCGCCTGCCGGTGCGCGGCGAGGTGATCTCGGGGCCCGGCCATTACGAAGTCGAGGTGCTCGATGCCGATCCGCGCCGCGTCAAGCGGCTGCGTATCTCGACACGGAAGGAACGCCCGGCGCCGCGTACCCAGCGCGAGAGCCGCCGCCGCGAAGCGACGCCGGACAGCGGTCAGCCGCAAGCCGGCGACACGCCCACGCCGCCGCCCGCCGACGGGACCGGCTCACAGTGAGCTCATTCCAGCGCCTGCGGCAGGTTGCCCTCGCCGTCATCCTGATCTGGGGATGGAAACGCGCCGTCATTGCCATGGCGGCCGGCGCGCTATCGGTTCTGGCACTGGCGCCGTTCAATGCCTGGCCGGTGCTGTTTGTCACCTTCCCGGTGCTGGTCTGGCTGATCGACGGCACCGGCGCCGGTCGGCTCGGCGGCGTCCCCGCCGCAGCGCTGACCGGCTATTGGTTCGGGCTCGGCTATTTCGTCCCCGGCCTCTACTGGATCGGCTACGCCTTCTTCGTCGACGCCGACGTCTTCGCCTGGCTGACGCCCTTCGCCGTGCTGGGCCTGCCGGCCTATCTCTCCATCTTCACGGCGATCGGATTTGCGCTGGCCCGGCTGCTCTGGACCAAGGATGCCACGCGCATTCTCGCGCTCGCCGCAAGCCTCACCATCGCCGAATGGTTGCGCGGCCACGCGCTGACCGGCTTTCCCTGGAACGCCTTCGGCTATGCGCTGTCGGAGCCGTTGCCGCTGGCGCAGACGGCATCCCTGATCGGCCAGTGGGGCATGACATTCCTCACCGTCGCGATCTTCGCGAGCCCCGCGGTGCTGATCGACCGCACGCCCGATGGCCGCATGGCATGGCGCGTGCCGGCCGCGGCCGTCGCACTGTTGGTCGTGATGGGCATCTTCGGCGCGATCCGCCTGTCGTTGCATCCGACCACGATGGTCGCGGGCGCCAAGCTGCGCCTGATGCAGCCGAACCTCCAGCAGGACGCCAGGTTCAACTACTCCGCCAAGGCGGAGGTGATGAAGAAATATCTCGCGCTGTCGGACCGCGCCTCCGGACCGCAATCGACCGGCGTGCGCGATGCCACCATCCTGATCTGGCCGGAATCCGCCTTTCCGTTCTTCCTGACCCGCGAAGCCGACGCGATGGCGGAGATCGCCGAGTTGCTGCCGAAGGGAACGGTGCTGATCACCGGATCCATCCGTGCCCCTGACCTGCCGCCCGGCAAGCCGGTCACGCGCGCCTATAATTCGATCTACGTGATCGACCATGACGGCAGCGTGCTCGCCGTCTACGACAAGCTGCATCTGGTGCCGTTCGGAGAATATCTTCCGTTCCAAGACACGATGGAGAAGCTCGGCTTCGAGCAACTGACGCGGATGCGCGGCGGC
The DNA here is from genome assembly GCF_041200145.1 of Bradyrhizobium sp. LLZ17. Taxonomy (NCBI): domain Bacteria; kingdom Pseudomonadati; phylum Pseudomonadota; class Alphaproteobacteria; order Hyphomicrobiales; family Nitrobacteraceae; genus Bradyrhizobium; species Bradyrhizobium zaerense. Next base: position 5,038,895 of record NZ_CP165734.1, on the reverse strand, counting down.
TTCATTCCGGGCACGGTGCGGCACGTGCTGCCGGTGCCGGGTGCACCGCCTGCGCTGCCGCTGATCTGCTACGAGGCGATTTTTCCCGGCGAGGTCGGCGGGCGCGACGAGCGCCCGGGCTGGATCGTGAACCTCACCAATGACGGCTGGTTCGGCATCTCGACCGGTCCGTACCAGCACATGGAGCAGGCGCGGATGCGCGCTGTCGAACTCGGACTGCCGCTGGTCCGCTCCGCGAACACCGGCGTTTCGGCAGTGATCGATCCCGTCGGACGAACGGTGGCCAGCCTCGGCCTGGGGATCGAGGGCATTTTGGACGCGAACCTGCCCACCGCAATCCCGCCCACTCTCTATGCGAGAGTCGGCGACATCCCCGCAGCCATGCTCGTCGCGTTGGCTGTGCTTCTGGCGGTACGACGACGTATTGCCAAACGGCCGCCCCGATCACGCCGTCCTGTCGAAACGGCCGGAATCCTTTGACAACCGTAGTCCCACGGTTGACAGACTGCGCACGGGCTCTCCATTCTGCACCCGCTGCATAAGACAGCGGTGCATTGCTAAATTTCTCCGCAATGTTTCCCCAATCAGGGTGAACTTTGGGCGTCGCTGTCACCTGAGGCAATACTTTCTATTGCGCCGACGGGTGGTCTTTGGAGGGCTGAGGAAATGTCGAAAGCGCCCAACCCTGTTGACAAATATGTCGGCAGTCGCGTGCGCATGCGCCGCATCATGTTGGGCATGAGCCAGGAGAAGCTCGGCGAAGCTTTGGGCCTGACATTCCAGCAGGTTCAGAAATACGAGAAGGGCACCAACCGGGTCGGCGCGAGCCGGATTCAGCAAATCGCTGAAATCCTCCAGGTGCCGGTATCGTTCCTGTTCGAAGGCGGGCCGAGTGGCATGGCCGGCCCCAACGGCTTCGCAGAAGGCGCCTCGCCGTCCTATGTCTCCGACTTCCTCGCGACCTCCGAAGGGCTGGCGCTGACCCGGGCGTTCACCCGAATCATCGATTCAAAGCTGCGCCGCTCGATCGTCGATCTCGTCGAACAGATCGCCGCCCGCGAAGGCCCTGACAAGCGCTGACCCGCCACTCATTCCGATTTGAGACTGCGCCAAATCTGGCCTATGTCGTCCCTTGCGGGCGCGCTTTCAGCGCGTTCCGCTCCGATGATCCGGTTTAAAGGCACAGATAATTCCATGGCGAGCACCAGTTCTTTCGATTCCCAAACCATTCTCGATGGTATCCGCCGCTGGGTGGAGATCGAGACGCCGACGGAAGTGCCTGAACAAGTCAACAAGCTCACCTCGATAGTTGCCGGGCAATATCGCGATCTGCCCGTCACGCTCGAACGCGTTGCCGGTGTCGACGGCTGCGGCGATCATCTCGTGGTGCGTTCGAGCTGGGGCCAGGACCGGCCTGGCATCCTGGTGCTCAGTCATCTCGATACTGTTCACCCCATGGGATTCATCGCGCGCCTGCCGTTCAAGGTCGAGGGCGATAGCGCGTTCGGTCCGGGCATTTACGACATGAAGGGCGGCGCCTACATTGCCTATCACGCCTTTCGGGAGCTCTGCGCCACGGCGGATCGTTCGCCGCTCGGCATCACCCACATGTTCACCTCCGACGAAGAGATCGGCAGCCCGACTTCTCGTGCGCTCATTGAGAAGGAAGGACGCAAGGCCAAATACGTCCTGGTGACGGAGCCCGCGCGCGACGGCGGCAAGATCGTCACCGGCCGCAAGGGCGTCGGACGATTCGAGGTGTTCATCAAGGGCGTGCCCGCCCATGCCGGGACACGGCCCGAGGACGGCCGCAGCGCTATCCGCGAACTCGCCAACGTCATCCAGACGCTGGAGGGCATGAACGACCTGAAACGCGGCGTCACCGTCAATGTCGGCGTGGTGCGCGGCGGCTCACGCCCCAACGTGACGCCCGAAGAGGCCTATGCCGAGGTCGATCTGCGCGTGCCGAGATTCGCTGACGCAGAGGAGTTCGTCGGCAAGATCCTCGGACTGACATCGAAGACCGAAGGCGTCACCGTCAAGGTCACGGGCGAACTCAATCGTCCTCCCTACGAGAAGGGCAATGCGGGCGCCTCGCTCTACGAGCACGCCAAGACCATCGCCGCGGAGATCGGCTTCGAGCTGATCGACACGCACACCGGCGGCGGCTCCGACGGCAACTTCACCGCCCCGTACACCGGCACGCTCGACGGCCTCGGCGTCGACGGCAAGGGCGCCCATACCCATTACGAGCAGATCTACGTCTCCTCGATCGTGCCGCGCGCGCGACTGCTGTACCGGCTTTATCAGACGCTGCGATGAGCGAGCGCAAATCAGATCCGGAGCGCGAGGATAGCGAGCGCACCTTCTTCGGACGCCGCAAGGGCCACAAGCTCAGGCAGCACCAGGCCGAGCTGGTCGATCATCTGTTGCCGCATCTCGCGCTCGATATCGCATCGGCGGCGCCGGCGAATGCCTGCGAGATCTTCGATCCCGCTGCCGAGGACGTGCGGCTCGAGATCGGCTTCGGCGGCGGCGAGCATCTGGCCGCGGAGGCGAAGTGCTTTCCCGCAACCGGCTTCATCGGCTGCGAGCCCTATGTCAACGGCATGGCAAAAATCCTCGCGCAGATCGAGGCCGGCAACATCGCCAATATCCGCCTGTTCGCCGGCGATGCCGCCGAGCTGCTCGCCTGGCTGCCGAAGGCCTCGCTGTCGCGGATCGACCTGATCCATCCCGATCCCTGGCCGAAGCGGCGGCATTGGAAGCGACGCTTCGTTCAGGACAGGACGATTGCCGCGATGGCGCGCGTGCTGAAATCCGGCGGCGAATTCCGCTTCGTCTGCGACATCGACGATTACTGCGCCTGGACGTTGTCGCATCTCGCGCGCGCGCCGGATTTTCAGTGGCTCGCCGAACGCGCCGATGATTTCCGGCTGCCCTGGGACGGCTACGCCATGACGCGCTACGGGAAAAAGGCCGCGCGCGAGGGGCGCAAAGCGGCTTACTTAAGATTTCGCAGGCTCTAGATCGTCTGGCGGTTGCGCCAGAAACTCACGACGCGCTCCGCCGTCGTCGGCATCAGCCGGGTGAAGTTCACGCGCGCCTGCTCGAGATCGGCATCGGCCGGCGCGCGATTCGGGCCGTACCACATCAGGATGAGCGCGCGCACTGTGGGCCAGCCCAGGTTCAGCAAGCGTCCGATGATCAAGATCGGATCGTAGCGATCGCCCGCCATCAGGCGGTCGAGGATCGTGAGCCTGACGCCGGACATCGCCGAGAGCGAGGCGATCGACTCCTCGTATTTGTGCGCCCTGGCGAAGCTCAGCAGCGCGCTCTCGCCGAGATGGCCGCCGCGATGCAGGCCGAGCACCGTGCGCTGCGCCGCCGAGAAATCCCGCCGCGGGCCGGGCGGCAGCGTGGCTTCCTCGATCGCGGCCATCGCGCGCTTGATCTCGATTTGGCGCTCGGGCTTGACCATGCTGGAGAGACGGCGGCGAATGACATCGAGCGTGCCGTTGAGAAGCTCTTTGAGACTCTCGCCCGAAAGATCCTCGCGCTGGCCGATCTTGAGCGTCAGCACGCCGTCCTGGCTCGCACGCTTGATCAATTCCGAATAGCCGCCGGCTGAGAACGTCGCGCCGGCATTGCCTGCGGCGCGGCGCACCACGTCACGATCGCCGCGCTCGACCAGCACGTCGGTGATGTCGGCCGACAATATCGGCCGCTCCGTCATCGCCAGCAGATGACCCTGGCCCTTCAGCCGGGCGATCTCGACAAGCGCAGCGTCATCGAGCACGGGCGAGCGGCGCAGCACGGGAGCCGCCACCATGATTTCGTTTTCGCGGGCGAGCTGGCCGACCAGATGGGGCGGTGCATTGTCCAGCCACGAGAATCGCTCCGCGAGGTCGGCACGCGAAGCAAGCTCTGCATGAGGGACGAGATCGACCAGGAGATTGTCGAAGAGCTCGACGAGTTCGGGACCAAGCTTTGCGGCATCCTGGAAGAACAGCGCGGCGATGGCGCCCGCGATCTCGCCACGGCGCTTCGGATCGCCGCGTCTGACGATCTCGTCCAGTCCGGGAATCAGCGAAGTGGCAACGGTCATGAAACGCAACTCGATTCTGGCACGCTGTGGGCGCGCCATAGGCTCAAGCCGCCCCACGAGCCGGAAATTTAGGGCCCGTTGATGAAAGAAGCGTTGCTCCGGACACACCTGAAGGCGCAAAAAGCCCGCTCTCGGCTGCGTTGGGCCTTGTCCGGGAGGATGGAAGGCGCTATATCAGCGCCAATTCATCTTCTCATACGATCCGCGTAGTGAGAGTGGGCCCGAAAGGACCCGCTCTTTTTTGTTACCTGAACGCGGGTTGGCGAAAGATGCGCGATCCGACGACGTGTCGGAACCAAGAGTTTCGAAGCAGGCTCTGCAAATCTAAGTTTTAACCTAGCGTTAACCATCGAGCGCCCCGACCCTGGATATGACCGAACCGAATACTGGTTCCACCGATGCCGAGTTGCTGGCCGAGCCGCGGCTTGTGGTCGAGCCGGGCGCGGCTGCGCGCGTCTCTGCGGTCGCAGGTCCCGTGCTCGAAGGCATGGGCTACCGGCTGGTGCGGATCCGCATTTCCGGAGAGGCCGGCTGCACCGTGCAGATCATGGCCGAGCGTCCGGACGGCTCGATGCAGATCGAGGATTGCGAGGCGATCTCGCGGGCGCTGTCGCCCGTGCTCGATGTCGCCGACCCGATCGAGCGCGCCTACCGGCTGGAAATTTCCTCGCCCGGGATCGACCGACCGCTGGTGCGGCGCTCGGATTTCGAACGGTATACCGGTCATCTCGTCAAGATCGACATGGCGGTCGCGCACGAGGGACGGAAGCGGTTCCGCGGCAAGATCGCGGGCGTCGAAGGCGACTGCGTCCGGCTGCTGCGTGACGACGTCAAGGGCAGCGACGACACCGAGGTTCTCTTGGTGATGGAGGATATCGGCGAGGCGCGGCTGGTATTGACCGACGAACTGATCGCGCAATCGATGCGGCGCGGCAAGGCCGCGGCGCGCGAGATGCGCCGCAGTCTCGGCCTCGAGCCGCCGGCGGCGCCGCATGCCAGCATCAGCGAGAAAACCACCAGGAACACCAAGCCGCAAAAGAAGCCGGCACCGACCAATACAAAGAAACATCGCCTTGCCGCCGAACGTGCGCGGCGCGGCGAGATCGAGCCTGACGAAGGAGACTAGCCATGGCAGTCAGCGCCAATCGACTTGAACTGCTCCAGATCGCCGACGCCGTTGCGCGCGAGAAATCGATCGACCGCGGCATCGTCATCGCCGCGATGGAGGACGCCATCGCCAAGGCGGCGCGCGCCCGTTATGGCAGCGAAACTGACGTTCACGCCGAGATCGACCCGAAGAAAGGGGAGCTGCGGCTGTCGCGCCACATGCTCGTCGTCGACAATGTCGAAAACCACTCCAACCAGATCTCGCTGGTGGATGCGCAGCGCGCCAATCCGGGCGCCCAGGTCGGCGACACCATCGCCGACACCCTGCCGCCGCTGGAATACGGCCGCATCGCCGCGCAATCGGCCAAGCAGGTCATCGTCCAGAAGGTGCGCGAGGCCGAGCGCGACCGGCAATATCAGGAATTCAAGGACCGCATCGGCGACATCGTCAACGGCGTTGTCAAGCGCGTCGAATATGGCAGCGTGATCGTCGATCTCGGCCGTGGCGAAGCCATCATCCGCCGCGACGAGATGCTGCCGCGCGAGGTGTTCCGCAACGGCGACCGCGTCCGCGCCTACATCTTCGACGTCCGCCGCGAAACCCGCGGGCCCCAGATCTTCCTCTCCCGCACCCACCCGCAGTTCATGGCGAAGCTGTTCGCGCAGGAAGTGCCGGAAATCTACGACGGCATCGTCGAGATCAAGGCCGTCGCCCGCGATCCGGGTTCGCGCGCGAAAATCGGCGTGATTTCCCGCGATTCCTCGGTCGATCCGGTCGGCGCCTGCGTCGGCATGCGCGGCTCGCGCGTGCAGGCGGTGGTGAACGAGTTGCAGGGCGAGAAGATCGACATCATTCCGTGGTCGCCCGACATCGCGACCTTCGTGGTCAACGCGCTGGCGCCGGCCGAAGTGTCCAAGGTCGTCATCGACGAGGACCGCGAGCGCATCGAGGTCGTGGTGCCCGACACCAACAACCAGCTCTCGCTGGCGATCGGCCGCCGCGGCCAGAACGTGCGCCTCGCCTCCCAGCTCACCGGCTGGGACATCGATATCCTGACCGAGCAGGAGGAATCGGAGCGCCGCCAGGCCGACTTCGAGAACTCCACCCGCGTCTTCATGGAATCGCTCAATGTCGACGAGGTGGTCGGGCAGTTGCTCGCTTCCGAAGGCTTCACCTCGGTCGAGGAACTCGCAATGGTGGACATCAAGGAACTCGCCGACATCGAGGGCTTCGACGAGGAGACCGCGCAGGAGCTCCAGAACCGGGCCCGCGAATATCTCGATCAGCAGGAAGCCGAACTCGAGGCCCGGCGCAAGGAACTCGGCGTCGAGGACGCGGTCAAGGACGTGCCCGGCGTGACCTCGAAGATCCTGGTGAAATTCGGCGAAAACGACATCAAGTCGGTCGACGACCTCGCCGGCTGCGCCACCGATGATCTGGTCGGCTGGACCGAGCGCAAGGAAGGCGGCGAGCAGACCAAATATCCCGGCGCGCTCGAGGGTCTCGGCGTCTCCCGCGACGATGCGGAAGCCATGATCATGCAGGCGCGCGTCAAGGCGGGCTGGATCACCGAGGCTGACCTGGCCAAGCCGGCCGAAGTGGCCGAGGCAACCGAAGACCAGTCGGCTTAAGGGCCAAGGAGAATGTCGCCCGGATGCTTTCCAGCACTGACCCCGAACTTGACCATGGACCGCGGACCGAAAGGTCCGCGACCATGCGGATGTGCGTGGTCAGCCGCGAGGTCCGGCCGATCGACGAGCTGATCCGGTTCGTCGTATCGCCGGATGGGCATATAGTTCCCGATCTCAAGCGCAAGCTGCCCGGGCGCGGGATGTGGGTTACGGCATCGCGCCAGGTGGTTGCGGAAGCCGTCCGTCGTCACCAATTTACCAAAGCCTTCAAGCGCGACCTGCGCATTCCTCCGACGCTTCCCGCCGACATTGAAGCGCTTCTGGTTCGGAGCGCGACCGAAGCTCTTGGGATTGCCGCCAAGGCGCGGCAGATCGTTGCCGGTTTTGGCAAGGTCGAAAGCGCCCTGCGGGAAGGCACGGTCGAGGTCCTGATCCATGCCAGCGACGGGGCCGCGGACGGAATCCGCAAATTGGACATGCTGGCGCGGCAAAATGACGAAAATCGCGGCGCCAAGCCGGCGATTCCCGTCGTTACCGCACTGAAATCGATAGAATTGGATTTGGCACTTACCCGGTCAAATGTGATACATGCTGCCCTGCTCGCGGGCCCGGCGAGCAAGACATTCCTGTCACGTAGCCAGATGCTGGTCCGATACCGGCTGGCGGACGATGACAAGACTGCCGAAAAGCACGGCCAGGATTTCTGAGAGACAACGACGACCCATAGGACGGTGCGGCAACGCATAACGTTAACTAAAATCAGGATTAGGACTGCTGAATGGTTGATACCAAGACCCCTGGCGACAAGAAGCTGAGCGTTCCGAGCAAGACGCTATCGCTCAAGCCGCGCGTCGAAACGGGTACCGTGCGCCAGAGCTTCAGCCACGGCCGCAGCAAGCAGGTCGTGGTCGAGAAGCGGGGCAAGCGCCGCATCGACGGCAGCCCTGAGCCGCAGGCACCCGAGGTTACTGCAAAGCCGGCGCCCGCCGCACCTGCGCCCGCTCCGGCGCGCTCGGCGCCGCCGCGCAATGCCGGCTCCGGCGTCGTGCTGCGCACCCTGACCGAGGACGAGCGTTCCGCCCGCGCCAGCGCGCTGGCCGATGCCAAGGTGCGCGAAGTCGAAGAGCGTCGCCAAGCCGAAGACGAAGCCCAGCGCCGCGCCATCCGCGAAAGCGCCGAGCGTGTCGAGCGCGAAGCCGCCGAAGCCCGCCGCAAGGCCGAGGAGGAGCGGCATCGCCACGAAGAGGAAGCCAAGCGGAAGGCCGAGACCGAGGCCAAGAAGCGCTTTGGCGAAGGCGAGCAGTCGCAATCAGCGGCACGCGGTGCGACGTCCGCACCGGCGGCCGGCGCGGCGCGGTCCGCGCCGACCACGGCACGACCTGCGACGACGACCACAGGGCGCCCCGGAACGACGACCGCGCGACCTGCGGCCACGACCGCCCAGCGGCCCGGTGGCCCGGCAGCTCGCGCCCCGGGCGTTGCGGCCGGACCGGACGAGGATGATGGTCCGCGCCAGATCCGTCGCGGTCCCGGCGGCGCCATGCGCCCCGTGGCAGCCCCCAAGACCACCCACAAGCCCGGTCCGCAGAAGGAACGCGGCCGCCTGACGCTCGTCACGGCGCTCAATGCCGACGACGTGCGCGAGCGCTCGATCGCCTCGTTCCGCCGCCGGACCCAGCGCCTGAAGGGTCACGTCTCGAACGAGCCGAAGGAAAAGCTGATCCGCGAGGTGATCATTCCGGAAGCGATCACGATCCAGGAGCTCGCCAACCGCATGGCCGAGCGCGCGGTGGAAATCATCCGCATGCTGATGAAGCAGGGCGCGATCCACAAGATCACCGACGTGATCGACGCCGATACCGCGCAGCTAATCGCCGAAGAGCTTGGTCACACCGTCAAGCGCGTGGCGGCGTCCGACGTCGAAGAGGGCCTGTTCGACGCCACCGACGATTCCACCGATACCGAGACGCGCTCGCCGGTCGTGACCGTGATGGGTCACGTCGACCACGGCAAGACCTCGCTGCTCGACGCGCTCCGTCATGCCAACGTTGTTTCCGGCGAAGCCGGCGGCATCACGCAGCATATCGGCGCCTATCAGGTGTTATCGCCCGAAAGCGGCAAGAAGATCACCTTCATCGACACGCCCGGCCACGCCGCGTTCACCGCGATGCGCGCCCGCGGCGCCAAGGTCACCGACATCGTCGTGCTGGTGGTTGCGGCCGATGACGGCGTGATGCCGCAGACGATCGAAGCCATCAATCATGCCAAGGCGGCGCGCGTGCCGATCATTGTTGCCATCAACAAGATCGACAAGCCCGATGCGAAGCCCGAGCGCGTGCGCACCGAGCTGCTTCAGCACGAGGTGCAGGTGGAGTCGTTCGGCGGTGAAGTCGTCGACGTCGAAGTGTCCGCCAAGAACAAGACCAATCTCGACAAGCTGCTCGAGATGATCGCGCTCCAGGCCGACATCCTCGACCTGAAGACCAATTCGGAGCGCCCGGCCGAGGGTACCGTGATCGAAGCCAAGCTCGATCGCGGCCGTGGTCCGGTCGCGACCGTGCTGGTGCAGCGCGGCACGCTTCGTGTCGGCGACATCATCGTCGCCGGCGCCGAGATGGGCCGTGTCCGCGCGCTGATCTCCGACCAGGGTGAGACGGTTCAGGAAGCTGGTCCGTCGGTGCCGGTCGAGGTGCTCGGCTTCAACGGACCGCCGGAGGCCGGCGATCGCCTGGCCGTCGTCGAGAACGAGGCTCGCGCCCGCCAGGTCACCAGCTACCGCGCGCACCAGAAGCGCGAGAACGCGGCTGCCTCGATCTCCGGCATGCGCGGCTCGCTCGAGCAGATGATGTCGCAGTTGAAGACCGCGGGCCGCAAGGAATTCCCGCTGATCATCAAGGCCGACGTGCAGGGCTCGCTGGAAGCGATCCTCGGCTCGCTGGAGAAGCTCGGTACCGACGAAGTCGCAGCCCGCATCCTGCATGCCGGCGTCGGCGGCATCTCGGAATCCGACGTGACGCTCGCGGAAGGCTTCAACGCCGCGATCATCGGCTTCAGCGTTCGTGCCAACAAGGAAGCCGCTGCCGCCGCGAAGCGCAACGGCATCGAGATCCGCTATTACAACATCATCTACGACCTCGTGGACGACGTGAAGAAGGCAATGAGCGGTCTGCTCGCGCCGACCTTGCGCGAAACCATGCTCGGCAACGCCTCGATCCTGGAGATCTTCAACATCTCCAAGGTCGGCAAGGTGGCCGGTTGCCGCGTCACCGACGGCACCGTGGAACGCGGCGCCAATGTGCGCCTGATCCGCGACAACGTCGTGGTGCACGAAGGCAAGCTGTCGACACTGAAGCGCTTCAAGGACGAAGTGAAGGAAGTCCAGGCCGGCCAGGAATGCGGCATGGCCTTCGAGAACTATCACGACATGCGTGCAGGTGACGTGATCGAGTGTTACCGCGTGGAGACGATCCAGCGCTCCCTGTAAGTCCAAATCTTACCGAAGCGCCCGGATCTTTTTGAACTGAAATTGCGAGAGTGCGGTGGCCGGATTTTTCCGGCCACCCACCTCTCATTCGTTTCAGCAGGACAAATGACAATGCTCGTGTCCCAAATTTGGGCACGATGAGGTGATTTCGAAATATGCCCCGCCATCATCAGAAGAAGAGTTCCAGCCCCGGCGGCTCGCAGCGTCAGCTGCGTGTCGGCGAGCAGGTTCGCCACGCGATAGCCGAGATTCTGGCGCAAGGCAGCGTGCATGATGCGGACCTTGAGGGCCACATCATCACCGTGCCGGAGGTGCGGATGTCGCCCGACCTGAAGCTCGCGACAATCTACGTCATGCCGCTCGGTGGCCGCGACACCGAGGTGGTTCTCGCTGCGCTCGAGCGCAACAAGAAATTCCTGCGCGGCGACGTCGCGCGGCGCGTTAACCTGAAATTTGCACCTGAGCTTCGCTTCCGCGTCGACGAACGATTCGACGAAGCGGAACGGATCGAGAAGCTTTTGCGAACACCTGCGGTGCAGAAGGACCTGGAACAGGATCCGGACACGGATCGGGAAGAAGAACAGTGATGATGGACCCGGCTCACGGCATAATCGGCAGCGAAGAGCCCGAGACCCGCGACGTGCAGAAAAATAATTTCGCGGATGCCGCCGGCGATATCCAGCCGCGGCAGGAGGCGCGTCGCATCAACAACGATCCGCGCGCGAGCAAGCAGCACAAGGGCCAGCAGCCGCGCCGCGACCGGCGCGACGTCCACGGCTGGGTGGTGCTCGACAAGCCGATCGGCATGACCTCGACACAGGCCGTGGCCGTGCTCAAGCGCCTGTTCCAGGCCAAGCGCGCGGGACACGCTGGCACGCTCGATCCGCTCGCCTCCGGCGGCCTGCCGATCGCGCTCGGCGAAGCCACCAAGACGGTTCCCTTCGTGATGGACGGCCGCAAGCGCTACCGCTTCACCGTGTGCTGGGGCGAGGAACGCGACACCGACGACGTCGAGGGCCGGGTGACCGCGACCTCCGACCAGCGCCCCACGCGCGAGGCCATCGAGGCCCTGCTGCCTCGCTTTACCGGGGTGATCGAGCAAGTCCCGCCGCGCTATTCCGCGATCAAGGTCCAGGGCGAGCGTGCCTACGACCTCGCCCGCGACGGCGAGATCGTGGAACTGGCGCCCCGCCCGGTCGAGATTCACCATTTATCTCTTGTAGATCAACCGGATAGCGACCGTTCAACGTTCGAGGCCGAGTGTGGCAAGGGCACCTATGTCCGCGCGCTGGCCCGCGATATGGGCCGCATTCTCGGGACTTACGGCCATATCTGCGCGCTGCGCCGGACCCTGGTCGGCCCATTCGGCGAGAACGACATGATTCCGCTGGATCAGTTGGAGGCTTTGTGCGATAGAGCCGCGTCCGGCGAGGGCAGCCTCGCCGACGCGCTTATGCCTGTTGAGACCGCGCTGGACGACATCCCGGCACTGGCCGTCACTCGGGCTGATGCGGCAAGGCTCCATCGGGGCCAGGCCGTTTTATTGCGCGGACGGGATGCGCCCATTAGTAGCGGCACAGTCTATGTCACGGTGGCAGGGCGTCTTCTGGCGCTTGCTGAAGTTGGCAATGGCGAAATCATCCCCAAGCGTGTGTTCAACCTGACCGGCCTGACTGCCAGCTCCGGTCGCAACGAGAGAAATTGACGATGTCGATTGCCGCAGAACGCAAAGCGGAAGTCATCAAGACGAATGCCAACAAACCCGGCGACACCGGTTCGCCCGAGGTGCAGGTCGCGATCCTTTCGGAACGCATCAACAACCTCACGAGCCATTTCAAGACCCACGTGAAGGACAACCATTCGCGTCGCGGCCTCCTGAAGCTGGTGTCGACCCGCCGCTCGCTGCTCGATTATGTGAAGAAGCGGGACGAGGCGCGCTACAAGGCGCTGCTCGAGAAGCACAATATTCGTCGTTAAGTGTTCCTGCGCGCGCCAACGGCGCGCGTTTTCGCGCATGGTTTCGAACGAAAGCGTTTGTTTTAATGTTTTTGATCGAGGCTGCGTGCAGGTCGGGTGCGGGCTAATAACGAATCGCACCCGGGCATGACGAGCGAAGGCCGATCCGGTGTTCGCATTCGTGCCGACTGACAGTCCAGCAGCAATCCGGCGGCTGGGCGCAACGGGCAAGGCGCCCGTATGACCCGAAAGGATGGACGCCATCCGACATCCGAAAACCATGGCAGGATCGCAGGACGCTGATCGCCCGCTCAGATCAGCGTCCTGCAATCTTGACATGGTTTTTGTTTTTCGAGCCGTCCCTTCTTTCGAGAACCCATGAAAGAAGACCTCTATGTTCAACAAGCATTCAGTCGAGATCGACTGGGGCGGACGCCCTCTCAAGCTCGAAACCGGCAAGATCGCACGCCAGGCCGACGGCGCCGTCGTCGCCACCTATGGCGAGACCGTGGTGCTCGCCACCGTGGTCGCAGCGAAGTCGCCGCGTGAAGGCGTCGACTTCCTGCCGCTGACCGTCGACTACCAGGAAAAAGACCTACGCAGCCGGCCGCATTCCCGGCGGCTATTTCAAGCGCGAGGGCCGTCCGACCGAGAAGGAGACGCTGGTCTCCCGCCTGATCGACCGTCCGATCCGTCCGCTGTTCGTGGACGGCTGGCGCAACGAGACCCAGGTGATCGTCACCGTGCTGTCGCACGACATGGAAAACGATCCGGATATCGTCGCGCTGGTGGCCTCGTCCGCCGCACTGACCCTGTCCGGCGCGCCCTTCAAGGGCCCGATCGGCGCAGCGCGCGTCGGCTTCGCCAACGACGAGTTCATCCTCAACCCGACGCTCGACGAGATGGTCGACACCCAGCTCGACCTCGTCGTCGCCGGCACCGCCGACGCCGTGCTGATGGTGGAATCGGAAGCCAAGGAGCTGAACGAAGACATCATGCTCGGCGCGGTGATGTTCGGTCACCGTCACTTCCAGCCGGTGATCAACGCGATCATCGAGCTCGCCGAGAAGGCCGCCAAGGAGCCGCGCGAGGTCACCACCATCGACAATTCGGCGCTCGAGAAGGAAATGCTCGGCCTGGTCGAGCAGGAACTGCGCGCCGCCTACGCCATTCCGGTCAAGCAGGATCGCTATGCCGCGGTCGGCAAGGTCAAGGAAAAGGTGATTGCCCATTATTTCCCCGAAGGGCAGGAGCCGAAATACGACAAGCTGCGCATCAGCGGTGTGTTCAAGGAGCTCGAAGCCAAGATCGTTCGCTGGAACATTCTCGACACCGGCAAGCGCATCGATGGCCGTGACAGCAAGACCGTGCGCAACATCATCGCCGAAGTCGGCGTGCTGCCCCGCGCCCATGGCTCGGCGCTGTTCACCCGCGGCGAGACCCAGGCGGTGGTCGTGACCACGCTCGGCACCGGTGAGGACGAGCAGTACATCGACGCGCTGTCGGGAACGTACAAAGAGACGTTCCTGCTGCACTACAACTTCCCTCCCTACTCGGTCGGTGAGACCGGTCGCCTCGGCGGCACCAAGCGCCGCGAGATCGGCCACGGCAAGCTTGCCTGGCGCGCGATCCACCCGGTGCTGCCGCCGCATCACGAGTTCCCGTACACGATCCGCGTGGTGTCGGAGATCACCGAATCCAACGGCTCCTCGTCGATGGCATCAGTGTGCGGCGCCTCGCTCGCGCTGATGGATGCCGGCGTGCCGTTGAAGCGGCCGACCGCCGGCATCGCGATGGGCCTCATCCTCGAAGACAAGCGCTTCGCGGTTCTCTCGGACATCCTCGGCGACGAGGACCATCTCGGTGACATGGACTTCAAGGTCGCCGGTACGGAGCAAGGCATCACCTCGCTCCAGATGGACATCAAGATCGAGGGCATCACCGAGGAGATCATGAAAGTCGCACTCGGCCAGGCCAAGGATGGACGCATCCACATCCTCGGCGAAATGTCGAAGGCGCTCACCAACGCCCGCGCCGAGCTCGGCGAATACGCGCCGCGCATCGAGACCTTCAAGATCGCCACCGACAAGATCCGCGAAGTGATCGGCACCGGCGGCAAGGTGATCCGCGAGATCGTCGAGAAGACCGGCGCCAAGGTCAACATCGAGGACGACGGCACCGTGAAGGTCGCCTCCTCCGACGGCGAGGCGATGAAGGCCGCGATCAAGTGGATCAAGTCGATCGCCTCCGATCCGGAGGTCGGCCAGATCTATGACGGCACCGTCGTCAAGGTGATGGAGTTCGGCGCCTTCGTGAACTTCTTCGGCTCCAAGGACGGCCTCGTTCACATCAGCCAGCTCGCTTCGGCGCGCGTGCAGAAGACCTCCGACGTCGTCAAGGAAGGCGACAAGGTCAAGGTCAAGCTGCTCGGCTTCGACGACCGCGGCAAGACCAGGCTCTCGATGAAGGTCGTCGACCAGGAGACCGGCGAGGACCTCGAGGCCAAGGGTGCCGACGGCCAGCAGCCTCCGCGCGAAGCAGCCGGCGAGTAAATCTCGCCTCTGCAGGAAACACGAAGGGCGGCCTCGCGGCCGCCCTTTTTGTTTGTGTTGGTTTGTGCCTGCTCCGGCCGATCTGCGCTCCTTCGCCCGCTTGCTTGCGGGAGATGGTCGGGGAGAGGGTATCTCCGCGCCGGGATCGCCCGTGCGGAGAAAGCCTTCACCCGCGCCTTCGGCGCGACCTCTCCCGCAAGCGGGAGAGGTGCAACAACTCACGCCGCGAGATCGAAGCGGTCGAGGTTCATCACCTTGGTCCAGGCCTTGGCGAAGTCCTTGACGAACTGCTCCTTGGAATCGGACGTGGCATAGACCTCGGCATAGGCGCGCAGCTGCGAGTGTGCGCCGAAGATCAGATCGACACGCGTGCCGGTCCACTTCACCGCGTTGGTCTTGCGGTCGCGTCCTTCGTAGCTGCCATCGGTGCCCGTCGGGGTCCATTGCGTGCTCATGTCGAGCAGGTTGACGAAGAAATCGTTGGTCAGCGTTCCCACCTTCGAGGTGAGGACGCCGTTCTTCGAACCGGCCGCATTGGCGCCGAGCACGCGCAGGCCGCCGAGCAGCACCGTCATTTCCGGGCCGGTAAGCCGCAGCAGCTGCGCGCGATCGACGAGTGCTTCCTCGGGCATCAAGAACTGCTGCCGCTTGCCGATGAAGTTGCGGAAACCATCCGCCCGAGGCTCCAACGGCGCGAACGAGGCCGCATCCGTCTGCTCCTGCGAAGCATCCATGCGGCCCGGCGTGAAGCCGACTTTGACGTCGACGCCGGCATCCTTCGCGGCCTTCTCGACCGCGGCGGTGCCACCGAGGACAATCAGATCGGCAAGCGAGACCTTCTTCGCGCCGGCCGACGCGTTGAACTCCTTCTGGATGGCTTCGAGCTTGCCCAGAACCTTCGCGAGCTGAGCCGGCTGGTTCACCTCCCAGTCCTTCTGCGGCGCAAGCCGGATGCGCGCGCCATTGGCACCGCCCCGCTTGTCGGAGCCGCGGAACGTCGACGCCGACGCCCAGGCCGTCGCGACCAGCTCCGGCACCGACAGGCCCGAGGCCAGGATCTTCGCCTTCAACGAGGCGATGTCCTGATCGCTCGCCAGTTCGTGGTTCACGGCCGGAATCGGATCCTGCCAGATCAGAGTCTCCTTCGGCACCAGCGGGCCGAGATAGCGTGCGACCGGTCCCATGTCGCGATGGGTCAGCTTGAACCAGGCGCGGGCGAAGGCGTCCGCGAACTGATCAGGATGCTCGAGGAAGCGCCGCGAGATCTTCTCATAGGCCGGATCGAAGCGCAGCGAGAGATCGGTCGTCAGCATCGTCGGCCGATGCTTCTTGGACTTGTCGAACGGATCCGGAATGATGGCGTCGGCACCCTTGGCCGTCCACTGGTTCGCACCGCCTGGGCTCTTGGTCAGCTCCCATTCGTATTTGAACAGGTTCTCGAAGAAGTTGTTGCTCCACTTCGTCGGCGTCGTGGTCCAGGTCACCTCGAGGCCGCTGGTGATGGCATCGCCGCCCAAGCCCGAAGCGTGCTTGCTCTTCCAGCCGAGACCCTGATCCTCGAGCGCGCCCGCTTCCGGCTCCGGTCCGACCAGCGACGGATCACCCGCGCCATGGGTCTTGCCGAAGGTATGGCCGCCGGCGATCAGGGCTACGGTTTCCTCGTCGTTCATCGCCATGCGGAAGAAGGTCTCACGGATGTCCTTGGCCGCCGCGATCGGATCCGGCTTGCCGTTCGGACCTTCCGGGTTGACGTAGATGAGGCCCATCTGCACCGCGCCGAGCGGCTCGGCGAGCTGGCGTTCGCCGCTGTAGCGCTCATCGCCCAGCCAGGTGCCTTCGGGACCCCAATAGAGCTCTTCCGGCTCCCACACGTCGGCGCGACCGCCGGCGAA
This sequence comes from Bradyrhizobium sp. LLZ17, assembly GCF_041200145.1. NCBI lineage: Bacteria > Pseudomonadati > Pseudomonadota > Alphaproteobacteria > Hyphomicrobiales > Nitrobacteraceae > Bradyrhizobium > Bradyrhizobium zaerense. Next base: position 5,022,164 of record NZ_CP165734.1, on the reverse strand, counting down.
ACCAAAGGTCTTGAAGCCCATCGATTCCAGCGCGACGTTGCCGGCGAGCACCATCAAATCGGCCCAGGACAGCTTGCGGCCATATTTCTGCTTGATCGGCCACAGCAGCCGGCGCGCCTTGTCGAGGTTGGCGTTGTCGGGCCAGCTGTTCAGCGGAGCGAAGCGCTGCTGACCGGCACCGGCGCCGCCGCGGCCGTCGGTGATGCGGTAGGTGCCCGCGCTGTGCCAGGCCATGCGAATCATCAGGCCGCCGTAATGGCCGAAATCCGCCGGCCACCACTCCTGCGACTCCGTCATCAGCGCGGTCAGGTCTTTGATGACAGCGTTCAGGTCCAGCGTCTTGAATTCCTTGGCATAGTCGAATTCCTTGCCCATCGGATCGGACAGGGCGGAATTCTTATGCAGCATCTCGATGCTGAGCTGGGTCGGCCACCAATCGCGGTTCGCCGGTACGCGTTTTCCACCCGAAAACGGGCACTTCGAAGTGTCGTCCATGAATACCTCCTCTGGTGGCGTCGAACTCGCGCCTTTGACCAAGTCATACCAGTCTAGGCCTCTCATTCCATCAGGGGAAGTTGACTTTAATGATCGCTGCGATAGGATTTTCTGATGGTCAACCTCACGATGCGCCAGCTGCGATATTTCGACGCGCTGGCGCGTCACGGCCATTTCGGACGCGCCGCGGAGGCCTGCTCGATTTCGCAGCCCGCCCTGTCGATGCAGATCAAGGAACTGGAAGAGGCGCTGGGCGGCCTGCTGCTGGAGCGCAGCGCCCGGCAAGTCGCGCTGACGCGGTTTGGCGAGGAGCTCGCACCACGCGTCCGCGACATCCTGCGCTCGGTCGATGAGCTCGGCGATTTTGCCCGCGCCTCGCAGGACCGTTTCGCGGGCCGCCTGCGCATCGGCATGATCCCGACCATCGCACCCTATCTGCTGCCCAAGATCACCAAGAATCTCACCCGCATGCATCCGGAGCTCGACATCCGCGTGCGTGAGACGATGACGCCGCGGCTGATCCAGGAACTGGTGGAAGGCCGGCTCGACACCGCCATCGTCGCGTTGCCGGTGTCCGAGCCCTCGCTCACCGAGGTTGCCCTGTTCGAGGAAAAATTCCTGCTGGTGCGGCCGGGCACCGATGCGGGAACGCCGGTGCCGTCGCGCGAGATGATGCGGGAGATGCGGCTGTTGCTGCTCGAGGAGGGGCACTGTTTCCGCGACCAGGCGCTGTCGTTCTGCAACATGCAATCGGCGCCGCCGCGCGAGATGCTGGATGCGAATTCGCTGTCGACGCTGGTTCAGATGGTGAGCGCCGGCATCGGCGTCACCCTGATTCCGGAGATGGCGGTGTCGGTGGAGACCCGATCGGCCTCCGTCGCGGTTTCGCGCTTCCGCGACCCGGAGCCGTCGCGCACCATCGGCATGGTCTGGCGCAAGACCAGCCCGCTGGCGCGGCAACTTCTGCAAATCTCCAGAAGTGGTGTGCCTGTCAGCCGGCAAGGTGCGCGCACCGAAATCCGTGCGCGGCCAACGGGCCTAGGCTCCGATGTCGCATCCGGTGATCCGCCCCGCCCGCGCCGACGAATACGACGAGATCGGCCGTGTCTGGATGGAGAGCTGGGTCTCCACCGGGCTTGCCGAGGCGAGTAACTTCCTGCTGGCGAATTTGCGCGCGCGAATCCGGCGCGAGATCGAGGACGGCTGGAGCCTGTTCGTCGCCGACGATCACGGCACGATCGCCGCAATGCTGGCGCTGCATTTGCCGAAGCTCTATCTCGACATGCTCTTCGTCGGGCCCGCCTATCAAGGGCAATCGCTCGGCCGGCAATTGCTCGCCTTCACCCGCACGCAAATGCCCGACGAGATCTCCCTGCGCTGCGTGCGCGAGAACGAAAAGGCCTGGCGCTGGTACGAGCGCGAGGGTTTTGTGTTCGAGAAGGAAGAGGTCGAGCCGTCGAACGGGTTTGTGATGAAGTACTACCGGTGGAAGAGAGCGGCCTGAAACCGAACGCCGCGCTTGCAGGCACCACTTACACGTTCTAGTTTTGCGGCTCCCGTATCACCAGCTGCTCATTTCCCGGACCCATGTTCCCACGCTTCATCGTCGCCGCCGTCCTCGCGTTACCCTTTGCCGCAGCGGGATGGGCGAAGTCTCCTCCGACACAAATAGCCTCCGCGCCAGCCGCCCCCGCCAAGCCTGCGGCAAAGAAACCGGTGCCGAAGGCAAACGCTGGCGCGCCGTAGGGCGCGTTGAAGTGAGCCGATGAACGTCCTTGCTGCCGCATTGGTCTCATATGCCCTGCTGTCGCCGACAGGTGGGCAAGTGCAATCGACGCCGAAAATGGAAGTCGTCAGGCCTTCGGCCAGAAAGCCGGCAACCGTCACGCCGGCCAAGCCTGTAGAGAGCGGCCCGTGCCAGATCGGCGTGATCTCATTGGCCGGCGACCTCTTCTCGGTCGAGAAATATGGGGCACTCAAATTTCTAGATACGTACGCGCACACATCGGTCGCTGCTTGGGGGCTCGATGAACTTGTCGTCTCGCGGGTCCGCGCTGCCGCCCCAGGCAGCTCCGTCAGGGGAATTCCGTACACGCGTCACGAGCTCACCGAAGCCGGCCGGCAGCGATCGTTCTTTCGCGATTACGACGGAAATCTCCTGCGATTTGTTCAATACCTTGCCAACCGCACTCGCTGCGAACGCTACATCGCTGTGCTCAGGCGCGGCGGCACTCAGCGTGAATTTGGCATCGGTATCTCGTACCATCTCGATGCACGCGTATTTCTCTTCGCGATGATGTCTGCGCGCGTCTATGACGGCCGAACGTTCGAAATCATCGGTGATGCACCGGCGCGCGAAGACGATTACTCTGCGCTACAGCGTGCTCTCCACGACGAGCTGGGTGGCCCCTATCGCATACTGGATGCTGCGATGTTTCCGGCGAAGCCGGCGGACGCGGTCAAAAATCTGGTGCTGCGCGATGGCGTGCGCGCGATGCTGACGAAGAGTCTCGACAAGACGCTGCCGGCCCTGCTGCAAGGTCCGTCTCCGTCGCGTTGACCAAGATGTCGCTCGCGGAGCGGCGCTTCCGTCTAGGCGTAGTGCGTTGCCTATCCGGCGCAAACACGCAATGAATGCGCCTCGTCGCCTCTTGCTGATGGAAGGGTCCGCGCCATGATCAAGCTCTACTATTCGCCCCGCTCGCGCTCGTTTTCCGCGCTCTGGCTGATGGAAGAGACCGGCCTGCCCTATGAGCGCGTGCTGACGGACATTTCGACCGGCGCGCAGAAGGCGCCGGATTTTCTCAAGGTCAATCCGATGGGCAAGGTGCCGGCACTTTCCGACGGCGACGCTGCGCTCGGCGAATCCGCCGCGATCTGCGCCTACATTGCCGACCGCTATCCCGAGACGAAGCTGGCGCCTCACGTAACCGATCCGCGCCGCGCGCGCTATCTGCAGTGGCTGTTCTTCTCGCCGAGCTGCATCGAGCCCGCCATCATCCAGATTTTCACCAAGATCGAGGTGCCGACCTCGACCGCAGCCTGGGGCAGCGCGACGCAGGTCTTCGACGTGCTCGAGGCTGCACTCGCGAAGGGGCCGTGGATTCTCGGCGAGGAGTTTTCCGCCGCCGACGTCACGGTCGGCTCGGGGCTGAATTTCGCGGTGCGCCTGTTCAAGATGGTGCCGTCGCGGCCGGCCTTCGACGCCTATCTCGCGCGCTGCATGGCGCGATCAGCGTTCCAGCGCGCGGAGAAGATCGCGGCGGGTTGAGGCGAGCTCGGAATTTGTAGGGTCGGCGAAGCGACTTGTTCGCCGTAGCACGAAGAGCGAAGGCGGAAGCGTGCCCACCACTGATGTCGCGATCGTCGAGACATGGTGGGCACGGCGCAAGTGCGCCTTTGCCCACCTTACGAAATCACTCTGATTTCAAATCATCCGGTTTCGGCATCAGGACGATGTTGTAGCCGGAATCGACATAGTGGATCTCGCCGGTCACGCCGCCGGAGAGATCCGACAGCAGATACAGCGCCGAGCCGCCAAGCTCGTCGAGCGTGACGCCGCGGCGGAGCGGCGAATGCTTTTGCATGAACGCAAACATCGCGCGCGCCTCGCCGATGCCGGAGCCGGCGAGCGTGCGGATCGGCCCGGCGGAGATCGCGTTGACGCGGATACCGCGCGGTCCGAAATCCGCGGCGAGATAACGTACCGAGGCTTCCAGTGCCGCCTTGGCGACGCCCATCACGTTGTAGTTAGGCATCGCGCGCTGAGAGGCGCCGAACGTCAGCGTGATCATGCTGCCGCCCTGCGGCATCAGCTCGGCGGCGCGTTTTGCGACCTCCGTGAACGAAAAGCAGGAGATCACCATGGTGCGCGAAAAGTTGTCGCGGCTGGTGTCGGCGTAGCGGCCCTTCAGCTCGTTCTTGTCGGCGAAACCGATCGCATGGATCACGAAGTCGAGCTGGCCCCATTTTTCGCGCAGCTCAGCGAAGGTGGCATCGACGCTGGCGATGTCCTCGACGTCGCAGGGCAGCACCAGTTCCACGCCAAGAGATTCCGCCAGCGGCTTGACGCGCTTGCCCAGGGCCTCGCCCTGGAAGGTGAAGGCGAGCTCGGCGCCATGGGCCTGCAGCGTCTTCGCCATGCCCCAGGCGATCGAGTGATCATTGGCAATGCCCATGATCAGACCGCGCTTGCCCTTCATTAAACCTTCCATAGCCCACTAGTCTCCGCTCTTCGTCATGCCCGGGCTTGTCCCGCCTGCGCGGCCGAAGCCGCTTCGGCGAGGCGAAGGCCGGCCATGACGAAATAATCACCGGTCTCAGATAGCAGCGTCACCATCCAGCCGGCTGAACACCAGCGTGGCGTTGGTGCCGCCGAAGCCGAACGAGTTCGACAGCACGGTGCCGATCTTGACGTTGTCGATGCGCTTGCGCACGATCGGCATGTCGGCGAACACAGGATCGAGCTCCTGGATGTGCGCGCTCTCGCAGATGAAGCCGTTATTCATCATCAGCAGCGAATAGATCGCTTCCTGAACGCCGGTCGCGCCCAGCGAATGCCCGGTCAGCGCCTTGGTCGCCGAGATCGGCGGGCACTTCTCGCCGACGCCGAACACCTTGCGGAGCGCCTCGATCTCCGGCGGATCGCCGGCCGGCGTCGAGGTGGCGTGCGGATTGATGTAGTCGACCTTGGTCTTCACCGTCGACATCGCCATGCGCATGCAGCGCTCGGCGCCCTCGCCTGACGGCGCCACCATGTCGTAACCGTCCGACGTCGCACCATAGCCGACGATCTCGCCGTAGATGCGCGCGCCGCGCGCCTTGGCATGCTCGAGCTCTTCCAGCACCAGCACGCCGGCGCCGCCGGCGATGACGAAGCCGTCGCGATTGATGTCGTAGGGCCGCGAGGCGGTGGCGGGCGTGTCGTTGTATTTCGAGGACATTGCGCCCATGGCGTCGAACAGCACCGACAGCGACCAGTCAAGCTCCTCGCAGCCGCCGGCGAAGATGACGTCCTGCTTGCCGATCTGGATGGTCTCGTAGGCATTGCCGACGCAGTGGTTGGACGTGGCGCAGGCCGACGAGATCGAGTAGTTGACACCCTTGATCTTGAACCAGGTCGCAAGCGTTGCGGACGCGGTTGACGACATCGCCTTCGGCACTGCAAACGGTCCGACGCGCTTCGGTCCCTTGGTGCGGGTGATGTCGGCGGCTTCGACGATGGTGCGGGCGGACGGGCCGCCCGAGCCCATGATGATGCCGGTACGTATGTTGGAGACTTCGTCAGGTCCCAGACCGGAATCCTGGATCGCCTGCTCCATCGCGATGTGATTCCACCCCGCGCCCTGGCCGAGGAAGCGCATCGCACGCCGGTCGACAACCGTCGCGGGATCGATCGTCGGCGCCCCCTGCACCTGCGAACGGAAGCCGAGCTCGGCATATTTCTCAGCCCGCGAAATGCCTGACTTCGCCTCGTGAAGGCTCGCAAGCACTTCCTGGGTGTTGTTTCCGATCGACGAGACGATGCCCATCCCGGTGACCACAACCCGCCTCATGACAGCCTCGCCTCAATCGTTGTCTTCGTGGTGATGCGCTCAGCCTAGGCTGGTACCCTGCTTGAACAGGCCGACCTTCAGATCCTTTGCGCGATAAATAATCTGGTCATCGACCGAAAGCCATCCGTCGGCGATGCCGAGCACCAGCTTTGAACGCATCACGCGTTTGATATCGATGTTGTACACAACCTTGCGGGCCTCGGGCAGCACCTGGCCGCTGAACTTCAGCTCGTTCAGGCCAAGCGCGCGGCCGCGCCCTTCGCCGCCGCTCCAGCCCAAATAAAACCCGACCATCTGCCATAGCGCATCCAGGCCAAGGCAGCCGGGCATCACGGGATCGTTCTTGAAGTGGCAGCCGAAGAACCAGAGGTCGGGCTTGACGTCGAGCTCGGCGCGCACCACCCCCTTGCCAAATTCGCCGCCGGTCTCGCTGATGTCTGTAATGCGGTCGAACATGAGCATCGGCGGCAACGGCAATTGCGCATTGCCCGGGCCGAACATCTCGCCGCGGGCACATGCCAGAAGATCTTCATATTCGTAACCGTTGCGCCTGTTCAGCATGCGGAAGCCTCTGTTCTAACCCCGATTGAGCGGCGTTTCTGGCAGAAATGGGCCCCATTCGTCCGGTAGGCAGCGCCAATTGCCATCGATCAGACGCAAATGCCGAGAGCCCGGCTGGACTGCCGACCAGACCTCAATGCCTGGCAGCGCCAAAATCGGTAAGCGGAACCGCGCGCTCTCTAACACAGGGCATTTCGGGTGGCAAAGCGGTCTCATGAAGGTAAAATGACGGGAGCCGGCCGGGTTCCTTGCCGGCCGGGTTCCTCGATCGATTAGAACCGCTCTAGTTGCGAGAAACTTGCATCTGCATCTATCTCTCCATATATTGCAGACAGATAGTGTTCACGCGTGCCCGAATTTGGAAATGAACGAAAACAACGCGCCCCATCGCGACGAAGACGCCCATGCGGCGGCCCTTCTGTCCGGCCGCCAGCCGGCCCTGACCGGCTGCCCGTGGCACGACGTCAATGAAATGCTCCAGTCCGCCGGCCTTCGCCCGACCCGGCAGCGGATGGCGCTGGGCTGGCTGTTGTTCGGCAAGGGGGCACGCCACCTCACGGCCGAAATGCTCTACGAGGAAGCGACACTGGCCAAGGTCCCGGTCTCGCTCGCGACCGTCTACAACACGCTGAATCAGCTGACCGATGCCGGCCTGCTGCGCCAGGTCAGCGTCGACGGCACCAAGACCTATTTCGATACCAACGTCACCACGCACCACCATTATTACCTCGAGAACAGCCATGAGCTGGTCGACATCGAGGACCCACATCTGGCGCTGTCCAAGATGCCGGAGGTGCCCGCGGGATACGAGATCGCGCGCATCGACATGGTCGTGCGGCTGCGCAAGAAGCGCTGAGCTCTAATCGTAAATTGCTTGATTTAGTCGCAATGGCCGGGCTTGTCCCGGCCATTGCCATTTACACTGTCATTCCGGGATGGTCCGAAGGACCAGACCTCAGGTGCGCAATTGCGCACCGGGGAAGCTCGAGATCCCGGGTTCGATGCTGTGCATCGCCGCGGGATGACGCTTCGCGTCAGTTCACCTGCTCGTCCGAGTACACACCCCAGAGGCGCTCCTGCTGGATCCAGCCGTCAAAACCGTTGCCGGTGACGTGGCACCAGTTTGTGGTGCACTTTTTCACCTGCGTGACGACGCCGGCCTGAAGCTTTGCGGCCACAGCGCTGTCGGGATCGGCACGGTCATAGATCGGCGCGAGATCGTCCTTGTGCTTCATCGTGACCACCGCGGTGCGGCGGCCCGACAGCAGCGAGTGATAGACCCAGCCTTCGGCGCCCTCGGAGTCGCGGACCCGGCGCCAGTTCTCGAACTCGGCAGTGATTTCAACCGGCAGGCCGGAGCGGGTGTAGACCCAGGCGACGTCATTGTCCTTGGTCGGGCCGGCGCGGACGTTCACGTGGTCCGATTTGAGGCTGACATAGCGCGGCACCGGCAGCCCGCTCGCGGTCTGGGGCGTGCTGTCCTTTGCCGAATGCCCGGGGCTGACCGAGGCGCTCAACCAGGTGCAAACGAGCGCCATCACCGAACAAAAACGCCCCAACGCCATCAACCCGTCTCCTGTCGAAGACCCGGCCCTGCCTGGTCCTCACTCATTCCAAACCCCTGCCGCGTTAGCCCCTGACCCGCCCCACGCGGGTGTTCCCGAGCCCTATGCCCGTGGTTCTTGTCTTAGCCCGGCCTTCTGATAGAGAGGACGGACATCTGAACAACCAGTTTGCCCCGATTTTCCGGCCGGAAACGTCGGGAGAGCTTGAAGGAAACGCCGGGGACGACGCGGCAAGGGCAGTGTCGAACAACCGGGTTAATGAGGCCTCAACGGCCGGCCTTTGGCGACAGAGGCGGCTTGCAATGCCTCATGAGAGCAGGACATGTCGGTGAAAAAAAGCCCCTCGTCGTCGTGACGCGCAAGCTGCCGGATTCGATCGAAACGCGGATGCGCGAGCTGTTCGACGCACGGATCAATCTCGATGACACCCCGATGTCGGCCGAGCAGATCGCGGAAGCCGCGCGCACGGCCGACATCCTGGTTCCGACGGTCACCGATCACATCGGTGCAGGCATCGTCAACCAGCCCGACTGCAAGCTGCGCCTGATCGCCAATTTCGGCAACGGCGTCGACAATATCGACGTCGAGGCCGCCCATGCGCGCGGCATCACCGTCACCAACACGCCAAAAGTTTTGACCGAAGACACCGCCGACATGACCATGGCGCTGATCCTGGCGGTGCCGCGCCGGATGATCGAAGGCGCCTCGGTACTGACGGAAGGAAAACCCTGGGCCGGCTGGTCGCCGACCTGGATGCTCGGCCACCGCATCGGCGGCAAGCGTCTCGGCATCATCGGCATGGGCCGCATCGGCCAGGCGGTCGCACGCCGTGCCCGCGCGTTCGGCCTCCAGATCCACTATCACAATCGCCGTCCCGTCGCGCCGAAGATCGCCGAAGAGCTTGGCGCGACCTACTGGAAAGCCTCGACCAGATGCTGGCGCGGATGGACATCATCTCGGTGAACTGTCCGCACACGCCGGCCACCTACCATCTGCTCTCGGCGCGGCGGCTGAAGCTGATCCGCAAGGACGCCTATATCGTCAACACCGCGCGCGGCGGCGTCACCGACGAGGACACCCTGGTCAAGCTGATCGAAGGTGGCGAGATCGGCGGCGCCGGCCTCGACGTCTACGAGCACGAGCCGGCGGTCAATCCGAAGCTGGTGCGGCTTGCGAAGGCCGGCAAGGTGACGCTGCTGCCCCATATGGGCTCGGCCACGATCGAAGGCCGCGTCGAGATGGGCGAAAAAGTGATCATCAACATCCGCACCTTCCTCGACGCGCACAAGCCGCCCGATCGCGTGCTGCCGAGCATGCTCTAGGATCTATTTGTCTCTCGCTTGCGCAGATCCGCGACGAAGCTTGTAGGTGGGCAAGCGCTTCGCGCCTTTCCCCACCCTTGCTACGCAGGTCGCGACGCGTTGCGCTTGCGCCAGTCTGCGACGAAGTCGATGAAAGCGCGCAGCGCCGGTGGCACCTGCCGTCTGCTGGGATAATACAGAAAAGGCCCCGGGAACGGCTCGCACCAATCCTGGAGCAAGCTGACCAGCGCGTCGGATTTCACGGCTTCCTGGACATAACCATCGAGCGTTGCCCAGATGCCGACACCGTCGAGCGCAGCGCGCATGGCAAGGCCCATATTGGTCGAGATCAGCTTGGCAGGCGGATCGACCTTCACGAGATGGCCATCTTTCTCGAACTCCCAATGATGCATGACGCCGCTCGAGTAGCGGGCGCGAATGCAATCATGCTCGAGCAGGTCCTTCGGATGACCGGGCTTGCCGCGGCGAGCGAGGTAGGCAGGCGATGCGACGACGGCATAGCTCTGAGGGCCGCTCAGCGGGATCGCCACCATGTCCTGCGCGAGATGCTCGCCATAGCGTACGCCTGCGTCGAAGCCCGCGCTGACGATGTCGACAAAGCCGCTTTCGGCAATGATTTCGAGATCGACTTGCGGGTGCGCCGCGATGAACGGGCCGATCATTGGCGTCAGGACGAGATCCACGGCAGGCGGCGGCGCGTTGATGCGCAGGCGCCCTGAGGCGACCTCGCGCAGGCCTCGGACCTGATTCAGGGCGTCGCCGACATCGCGCAGAGCCGGCGCCACGCGCGACAGCAGCAGCTCGCCCGCCTCGGTCAGGGCGACGCTGCGTGTGGTGCGGTTCATCAGGCGCACCCCGAGGCGCTCCTCCAGGTCTCGTAAGCGCTGGCTAAGGCTCGACACCGACACGCGAGTCTCCACCGCCGCTCGGCGGAAATTGCGGGTGCGGGCGACAGCCACGAAGACATCGAGGTCGCGCAGGTCGGGATCGGCCATTGTTCGTTATATTGAACAAGCTATTCGGCATTGTCCAGCTTATCAGCGTAATGGAGCGGAGGCATATCTGCCCTCGTCATGCGGCGCAACCCGCGCCGCCGTTCAAGGAGAGCCACCATGGAACAGCGCAAACTCGGTGCAACCGGCCCCACCGTCTCGAGCCTAGGCCTCGGCTGCATGGCCATGTCGGACGCCTATGGGCCAGCCGATCGCGGCGAGAGCATCGCCACCATCCATGCGGCGCTCGATGCCGGCATCACGCTGCTCGACACCGGCGATTTCTACGGCATGGGCCACAATGAATTGCTGATCCGCGAGGCGCTGAAGGATCGCCCGCGCGACAAGGTTCAGCTCAGCGTCAAGTTCGGCGCGCTGCGCGGCCCCGCCGGCGAATTCGTCGGACTCGATTCGCGGCCGGCTGCGACGAGGAACTTCCTTGCCTATTCGCTGCAGCGTCTCGGCACCGACTACATCGACGTCTACCGGCCGGCACGGCTTGATCCCAGCATTCCCATCGAGGAGACGATCGGCGGCATCGCCGAGATGGTGAAGGCCGGTTATATCAGGCATATCGGCCTGTCCGAGGTCGGCTCCGTCACCATCCGCCGCGCGCATGCCGTGCATCCAATCGTCGATCTCCAGATCGAATATTCGCTGATCGAGCGCGGGATCGAACGCGACATCCTGAAGACCTGCCGTGAGCTTGGCATCGGCATCACCGCTTATGGCGTGCTGGCGCGCGGCCTGATCAGCGGCCATTGGTCCAAAGGCTCCGGGAAGATCGGCAAGGACTACCGGCTGATGAGCCCGCGTTTCCAAGGCACGAACCTGGATGCCAATCTCGCGCTGGCGGAGCAGTTGCGGGCGATCGCCACCGAGATCGGCGCAACACCGGCGCAGGTCGCAATTGCTTGGGTGGCGGCGCAGGGCAAGGAGATCGTGCCGCTGGTCGGCGCCAAGAGCCGCACCCGTCTTGCTGAAGCGCTCAGCGCGACCAAGGTGACGCTGATGCCGGCGCATCTTGCGGCGCTGGCAAAGGCGTTTCCACCCAACATCGCCTCAGGCACGCGTTATGCGGCCGAGCAGATGGCGCATCTCGACAGCGAGAAGCCGGTCGCGGCCTAAAGGCGCGGCAATCAGTTGCGATGGGCGCGCAGGTCGGTCATGACCGGCCCATCGCCGTTGAGCGGATTGGTGGGATCGCGCCCGTAGCGCAGCGTCTCGAAGCGCATCGCGCGCGCATCGATCATCAGGAGGCGGCCGACCAGGCCGTCGCCAAAACCGACGATCTCCCGGATCGCCTCAAGCGCCATCATCGAGCCCATCACGCCGGCGAGCGCGCCCATCACGCCGGCCTCGGCGCAGGCCGGCACGGTGCCGGGCGGCGGCGCCTCCGGAAACAGGCAGCGATAGGTTGGGTTGAAGACGCCCTCGGCGTTCCTCTCATGCGCGCGGATCGTGGTGAGCGAGCCGTCGAAGGTGCCGAGCGCCGCCGTGATCAGCGGCTTCTTCGCAAAGAAGCAGGCGTCGGAAGCCAGATAGCGCGTCGAGAAATTGTCGGAGCCGTCGAGCACGAGGTCGTAGTCGCCGATCAGCGAGAGCGCATTGTCGGCATTGAGCCATGTGGCATGGCCAACGAAGCGCACATGCGGATTGAGCGCCGCGATCCGCTCCGCCGCGCTCTCGACCTTGTGCCGACCGATATCCGGTGTCGTATGGATGACCTGCCGTTGAAGATTTGACAACGACACGACGTCGTCATCGACCACGCCGAGCGTGCCGACACCGGCCGCGGCCAGATACATCAGGGCGGGTGCGCCGAGGCCGCCGGCGCCGATCACCAGCACCGACGCCCGCTTCAGCGCAGCCTGGCCGGGACCACCGACATCGCGCAGCACGATATGGCGGGCATAGCGTTCGAGTTCGTCCGGGCTCAGCATCGTCATCCTTCTGGGTCCCTCCCCTCATGGTGAGGAGGCGCGAAGCGCCGTCTCGAACCATGAAGGCCCCGTTGCAACATCTCGGCCTTCGTCCTTCGAGACGCCGCTTGCGCGGCTCCTCAGGATGAGGCTCACCACCTGAACCACCCCAACATTGTTCGCGACCAACGAGATGTGCTTCAATGGCACGCGTTCAATGGGCGGGCTGGATTTGTCATGAGATCGATGCTTGCGGCAACACTGATGTTGGCGTCTGCCACGGGCGCCAGCGCCCAAATGACGACGCCACAGCTCCCCGGCACCAAGCCGAAGGTGGTCCAGACCGTTCCGATCCGTCCTCCCGCCTTGCAGACGCCATCGGAGACGGCCGACGCCATGGCGCAGGCGGAGCGGCTGTCGCTGCAATCCGACCTCGCCTGGGTCGGCGACTATAACGGTGCCATCACCGGCGATGTCAGCGCGCGCATGGTCGATGCGATCAAGGAGTACCAGAAGAACAAGGGCGGCAAGCCGACCGGCGTGCTCAATCCGCAGGAGCGCGCCGCACTCGCCGAAACCGCGCGGCGCAAGCAGGACAGCGTCGGCTGGAAAATCGTGACGGAGATGACCAGCGGCGCGCGCCTCGGCATTCCCGGCAAGCTGGTACCGCAGCAGGCAACCGACGCCAACGGCTCGAAATGGACCTCGCCGACCGGAACGGTGCAGGTGCTGCTCAGCCGCCGCAAGGAGGCGAACCCGACCACGGCAAAGCTCGCCGAAGCAGAGAAAAAGGAGCCGGCGGGACGCAAGGTCGACTACACCGTGGTGAAGCCCGACTTCTTCGTGCTGTCGGGACTGCAGGGCCTGAAGAAGTTTTACGTGCGCGGCACCTTCAAAGGCGACGAGGTCCGCATCATGACGATCCTCTACGATCAAGCCACCGAGAACACGGTCGAGCCGGTCGTGATCGCGATGTCGAGCGCGTTCAATGCTTTCCCGTCGGGCCAGCAAGCCGGACCGGCGCCGCGCAAGACGGTCGAATACGGCACTGGCATCGTCGTCAGTGATGACGGTGCGATCGTCACGGACCGGCTCGTCACCGATGGCTGCCTCGCGCTCACGATCGCTGGCTATGGCCACGCCGATCGTCTCGCCGAGGACAAGGAGCACGATCTGGCGCTGCTGCACATCTACGGCGCGCGCGGGTTGAAGCCGCTCAACCTCCCCAGCGGCACGGCGAAGAGCAATGTCGATGTCATCGGCATCGCGGATCCGCAGAGCCAGGGCGGCGCGGCGACCATATCGAGCCTCAAGGCTGCCTTGGCATCCGCCGGCGGCGGGCATGCCGCGCTGTCGCCGCCGCCGGCCGTTGGATTCTCCGGCGGCCCTGCGATCGACGGCGACGGCAAGTTCTCCGGCGTCGTACTTTTGAAGCCGGCAATGCTTGCAGGACCTGCAACAGCGCTACCGGCATCACAGGCCGTGATGGTCTCCGCGGACACCGTGCGCGATTTCCTGAAGGCGAACGCCGTCACGGCGAACGGCACGTCGACAGATGCGAAAGCCAGCGTCGTGCGCGTGATCTGCGTGCGGAAGTAGCGATCAACTCAGCCTGAACCTAATCCCGCTCTTCGCGAGGCCGCCCGAAATCCCGACCGGCGTGCCGTCGGCGCGCCAGCAGGCGGCACCCGTCATGCTCCCGTCGTCGTCGAAGGCGATGCCATTCATGCCGCCCGCAACCGTCGCAACCGGCTGGACCTTGTGGCCGACGCTTGCGAGTCTCGTGCGCACGCTCTCCGGCACCGTCTGCTCGACCTCGAGCGCGTTGCCTTCGGTCCAGACCCGCGGCGCCTCGACGGCCTCCTGCAGGCTCATGCCATGGTCGATCAGATTGATCAGCGCCTGCATTGCGCTCGGAAAAATGCGCTTGCCGCCGGGCAGCCCCAGCGCATAGCGCAGCTTGCCGTCGCGCAAAGCCATCATCGGCGACATCGAGGTGGTGACGCGCTTGCCCGGCGCCAGCGAGAGCGCATGACCGGGTCGCGGATCGAACAGATTCATGTAATTGTTGGCGATGGCACCGAGGCCCGGGATCATGATCTTTGCGCCGAACAAATTGTTGATGGTCTGCGTGGTCGCAACCACATTTCCAAAAGAATCCGCCGCGGTCATGTGCGTGGTGTGCGCGCCTTCCAGCTGCGACACGCCGGCTCCCCAGGCTTGCGCCCGCGCCGGATCGATCGCGCGGCGGCGCTCTTCGGCATAGGCCTTCGACGTCAACCGCTCCACGGGCACGCCAACGTAATCGGGATCGCCGCTGGCCGCGGCTCGATCGGCAAAGGCGATCTTCAGGACTTCGGCGAGATAGTGAATGGTCTCCGGCGTGCCGAAGCCGAGGCCGCCGATGTCGTACCCCTCCAGAATGTTCAACATCTGCGCGATATGCACGCCCGAAGCCGCGGGCGGCGGCGGGCCAAGGATGGTCCAGCCGCGATAATCGGCGCGGATCGGCTGCCGCTCGACTGTCTTGTAGCTGGTGAGATCGTTGCGGCGGATGAAGCCGCCGGTCTTCTCCATGTAGTCGACGAGGATGTCGCCGAGTGGTCCCTCGTACAGCGCGTTGTCGCCGTGGTCGGCAATATAGCGCAGCGTCTCGGCGTACTCGGCCTGTATCACCCGCTCGCCAATCTTCAGCGGCTCGCCGTCCGGCAGGTAGATCGCCGCGATCGGCTTGTCCTTGCGCATCTCGGCGGCGCTCTCGCTGATGCATTCATGCAAATAGGGCGTGGCGGCGTAGCCGCGCGCGGCATGCTTGATCGCGGGCTGCATCACGTCGCCGAACCGGCGCAGCGTCTCGCACCAGGCTTTCAGCGAGCCCGGGGTAGCAACCGCCTTCGCGCCGTTGAGGTTCTCATTGCCGACCGTGTCGAACACGTCATGCGCCGCGCCTTGCCTGGAGGTGTAGGTGTCGTCGCGCACTGCCGAGGGCACGGTGCTCTGACCGTCGAGGAAGCGATGGCTGCCGTCGGCCAACCTGACATGGGCCATGCCACCACCGATGATGCCGACCATCATTGGCTCGACCACCGTCAGCGTGAACAAGGTCGCGATCGCGGCATCGATGGCGTTGCCGCCGGCGGCCAACATCTCGGCACCCGCGCTGGAAGCGAGAGGATGGTTGCTGACCACCATGCCGCGGCTGGAAACCGCCGGCATTTTCTGGCACTCAAACCGCGTTGCTGTCCGGTCGCGCCAGTTTCCGCTCATGCCGCTGCCCCTCTTTCATTCGCGGCAGCGAGCACATCACACGTACGACTACGGGTCCAGTAATGGTACGGATTCGCTGGCAATCCCGGTTCCGCCATCATTGTTACTGCTGATTCGGACCTCCGCGGTCCCCTTTGGATCGGGCCGGCACGTCCTGAGCGAGAACAGCTCAGCATCCCCATCGATGCACGTTCGCGTGGCGTTTTCCTGACCCAGGCACTCCAAAGGATTTATCTTCCATGCACACGATCGTACTGGCCACCCAAAAGGGTGGCAGTGGCAAAAGCACGCTCGCCATCGGCCTCGCGCTGGCAGCCAAGCAGGCCGGCTTCACTGTCCGCCTGATCGAGACCGATCCGCAGGGCACCCTGTCCAACTGGCAGCGCCGCCGCAGCACCGAGGATCTCGTGGTCGAGCCGATCTATCACGCTGCCGATATCGAGCCGCGGTTGCAGATGCTGGCCGACAGCGGCCTCCAGCTCGCGATCGTCGATACCGCGGCCGGCCTCAGCGCCACAACCACCGCGGCGATCCGCCATTCCGACCTTTGCCTGATCCCGGCCCGCCCGAGCGTCGCCGACATCGAGGCGACGACGTCGACGCTCAGCGTCGCGCGCGCCTGGAAGCGGCCCTACTGCTTCGTGCTGAACCAGACGCCGATCCGCGGCCAGCGCATCGACAACGCGGCCAACACGCTCGCCGAGGAAGCCGCGCTCGATCTCGCCGAAGTGCTCGCGCGCCCACTGATCGTGATGCGCAACGATCATCAGGACTCGCTCGCCAGCGGCCTCGCGGTGAGCGAATTCGCACCGAACGGCAAGTCCACGGAGGAAATCCGCGGCCTGTGGCACTGGATCGAGACCCGGCTGAACATCTCGGCAACCGATGTGTTGATCGACCAGGTCATCTCGGCCGCCGACGGAATGTTGCACCTCGCCGCAGAGCGCGGCGCGGACGAGACCACGACTCTGACGTCCTGAGCGGGGCGATCGCCCGGACGCCAAGTGGCTCTTCGCCGTCCGGTTGAAGAGCCTCAGCGACGAAGCAATCCGGCCACCAGCCCGGCCGGATTGCTTCGCTTCGCGTTTTTTCGGAAACTCTATCTCCGTGGTCATTGCGAGGAGCCCTTGCGACGAAGCAATCCAGACTGTTTCGTCGGAAAGATTCTGGATTGCTTCGCTGCGCTCGCAATGACGGTCGTGGTGGGCTCGTCACCCGCACAGAAGCTTATTGCCTCTCGGTTACGAGCCTGATTTTCACTTCTGACATTTCGCACACCAGAAGGTCGACCGGCCGTTCTGGGTGAAGCGCCTCACGATGCCGCCGCAGCGGGGTGTCTTGCAGGTCTCGCCTTCGCGATCGTAGACCTTGAACGAGTGCTGGAAATAGCCGAGTTCGCCGGAGGTCTGGCGATGGTCGCGCAGAGAGGAGCCGCCGGCCTTGATGGCGTCGTTCAGCACGGTGTGGATGGCGCCGACGAGCCGCTTGGCATGATCGGTCGGCTCGCCCTTTTTTGTCGACAGTGTCGCGGCGATCCGGCGCGGTGACAGGTGCGAGCGGTGCAGGGTTTCGCAGACATAGATGTTGCCGAGCCCGGCGACCACGCGTTGATCGAGCAGCGCGGCCTTCAGGCTCGTGGTCTTGCCGGCGCAGGAGCGCGCCAGCATGGCCGCATCGAATTCGTTGCCGAGCGGCTCGGGGCCGAGCCCGCGCAACAACGGCTCCTCATCGAGCGCGCTGCGCGCGATCACTTTCATGTAACCGAAGCGGCGCGGATCGTTGAAGACGATGTCGGCGCCCGATGACATCCGAAACAGCACGTGGTCATGCGTGGAGTCTTTGGCCCGCGGATAATGAAACTCGCCGGGCGCGGCGTCGTTGTCCGGCTTGATGACGCGAAACGAGCCCGACATGCCGAGATGCATCAAGAGCACGTCGCCGGAGGCGAGATCGGCCATGAGATATTTTGCACGGCGACCGAGCCCGGTGACGACCTGTCCCTGGAGCCGGGCCACGAAGTCCGGCTGGAACGGAAAGCGCAGATCGGGTCTGCGCGCCTCCGCGGCAAGGATTTTTGCACCCTCCATGACGGGCTGAAGGCCGCGGCGAACGGTCTCGACTTCGGGCAATTCAGGCATGGTCAGGCATTCACCTTATGAGGGCGGTGTGATAGCGCCATTGCGGCGGCCGCGCTATGGTCCGCCTCGTGGAGTAGAGTAATGGATCGGCCGGGCGAAACCACGCATTTTGGCTTCAGGGACGTTCCCCTGGGGGACAAGCAGACGCTGGTGAACGATGTGTTTCACAGCGTGGCGTCGCGCTATGATTTGATGAACGACCTGATGTCCGGTGGCCTGCACCGGGTCTGGAAGGACATCATGATCAACGCGCTCGATCCGCCGAGAAGCGACCGGCCGTTCGCGCTGCTCGACGTCGCCGGCGGCACCGGTGACATTTCGTTCCGGGCCGCCAAGGCGGCAGGCCCCGGCTTCCACGCTACGGTCTGCGACATCAATTCCGGGATGCTGGCGGTCGGCCGCGAGCGCGCCGCGAAGCGGCATCTCGAAACCCAGGTCGATTTCGTCGAAGGCAATGCCGAAGCGCTCGCCTTCGCCGACCGCAGCTTTGACGCATATACGATCGCTTTTGGCATTCGCAACGTGCCGCAGATCGATCTGGCGCTGCGCGAGGCCTATCGCGTGCTGAAGCCCGGCAGCCGCTTCCTGTGCCTGGAGTTCTCCACGGTCGAGATGCCCGGCCTCGACAGGCTCTATGACCTGTTCTCGTTCAAGGTGATCCCGCCGCTCGGCCGCATGGTGACTGGCGACGCCGAATCCTACCAATATCTGGTCGAATCGATCCGCAAATTTCCCAAGCCGACCGTCTTCGCCGACATGATCCGCGACGCCGGCTTCTCGCGCGTCAGCTTTCAGACGCTGACCGGCGGCATCGTCGCACTGCATTCGGGCTGGCGTTTGTGATTTCTGCCATCACCCACATTTCGCGCCTGATCCGCGCCGCGTTCGTGTTCGCGCGCGAGGGCGTGTTCGGTTCGGTCGATCCGACTCTGGTGCCGCCGCCCGGGCAGCTTGCGCTGAAACTTGCGCGCCTGATCGAACGCCGCGGCGTCAAGCAGGGACCACGGATCGCGCGCGCGCTGACGCGAATGGGTCCGGCCTATCTCAAGCTCGGACAATTTCTGGCGACGCGCCCCGACGTGGTCGGGTTCATCATGGCGCGCGACCTCGAAAGCCTTCAGGACCGGCTGCCGCCGTTTCCGCAAGCGGAAGCTGAAGCTGCCATCGCGATCTCACTGGAACGGCCGCTCAAGAACGTCTTCGCGAGCTTCGGCCCAGCGGTCGCGGCCGCCTCGATCGCGCAGGTGCACCGCGCCGAGGTCGAGCACGACGGCATCCGCAAGGCGGTCGCGGTCAAGGTGCTGCGGCCGAACGTGGCCTCGCGCTTCCGTCGCGACCTCTCCGATTTCTTCTTTGTCGCGCACAAGGCCGAGGCCTATTCGGCCGAGGCGCGCCGTTTGCGCCTCGTTGAAGTCATCAACACGATGTCGCGCTCAGTCGCAATGGAGATGGACCTTCGTTTGGAAGCCGCCGCGCTGTCGGAAATGGCGGAGAACACGCGCGACGATCCGGATTTTCGCGTGCCGGCGGTCGACTGGGACCGCACCACGCACAACGTGCTGACGATGGAGTGGATCGACGGCATCGCGCTGAATGATCACAAGCGCCTTGCAGACGCGCAGGTCGACCTGCCTGATCTCGGCCGCAAGATCATCCAGAGCTTTTTGCGCCACGCGCTACGCGACGGTTTCTTCCACGCCGACATGCATCCGGGCAATCTGTTCCTCGATGATACGGCCCGTCTCGTCGCGGTCGATTTCGGCATCATGGGCCGGCTCGGCATGAAGGAGCGGCGCTTCCTCGCGGAAATCCTGCTCGGCTTCATCACCCGCGACTATCGCCGCGTGGCGGAAGTGCATTTCGAGGCGGGTTATGTGCCGGCGCATCATTCGGTCGAGAACTTTGCACAAGCCATTCGCGCCATCGGCGAGCCGATCCACAACCGCACCGCCGAGGAGATCTCGATGGCGCGGCTGCTGACGCTGCTGCTCGAGGTCACCGGCCTGTTCGACATGACGACACGGCCCGAGCTGATCCTGCTGCAAAAGACCATGGTGGTGGTCGAGGGCGTGGCGCGTGCCTTCGATCCCAGGCTCGACATCTGGAAGGTCGCCGACCCCGTGGTGCGCGAATGGATCGAGCGCAATCTCGGACCCGTAGGCCGGATACAGGGTGCGCTGTCCGGCGGCGGCGATCTCGCGCGTGTGCTGATGCGCCTGCCCGACATTGCGCAGCGTTCGGTCGCAGTGCTCGAGCAGCTGGAGACCATGACGCGGGAGGGCCTGCGGCTGTCGCCGGAGACCATCGCGGCAATGGACCGCAGCGAGGGCCGCAAGACCCGCGCGCGCACCGTGGCGCTCTGGATCATCGCCGCGACCTTCATTGCAATCCTGTTCGCCGTCCGGAATCTGTGATTGCACTGCAATCCCGCCTTTGATAGCATCGCCATCATTTCGTGCTGGAGGGCGTCATGGCGAGCCTGACCATCCGCAAGCTCGACGAACACGTCAAAACCTATCTGCGCCTGCGTTCGGCCAAGAACCGCCGGTCGGTCGAGGAGGAGGTCCGGGTCATCCTGCGGGAGCTGATCGAGGGCCGCGAGGAGCCGTTGACGCCGTTTGCGGTGCCCCCCGAGCCATCTGCTGCACCTGCGCCGCAGCGCACCGGTGCCCTCCCCGAGGCCAGCGTTACCCTGATCATCGGCGGCGGCATCGCGGCCTACAAATCGCTCGATCTGATCCGGAGGTTGAAGGAACGCCGCATCGAGGTCCGCTGCGTGCTGACCAAGGCCGCGCAGCAATTCGTCACGCCACTGGCCGTGAGCGCGCTGTCGCATGAGCGCGTCCACACCGACCTGTTCGACCCGCAGAGCGAGTTCGATGCCGGCCATATCCGCCTCGCCCGCGACTGCGACCTGATCGTGGTGGCGCCAGCAACCGCTGACCTGATGGCCAAGATGGCGAACGGCCATGCCGACGATCTCGCCAGCGCTATCCTGCTCGCCACCAATCGCAAGATCCTGCTCGCGCCGGCGATGAACCCACTGATGTGGAACAACGCGGCGACACGGCGCAATGTCGGCTTGCTTCAGCGCGATGGCGCGGTGCTGATCGGACCCAATTCCGGCGAGATGGCGGAAGCGGGCGAAGCCGGCATCGGCCGCATGTCGGAGGCGATCGAGATCGCGGCGGCCGCCGAGCGCCTGCTGCGGCCGCCGGTGCCGCGGCCGCTCGCCGGCAAACGCGTGCTGATCACCGCGGGCCCGACCCATGAGCCGATCGATCCGGTGCGCTACATCGCCAACCGCTCCTCCGGCAAGCAGGGCTTTGCCATTGCCGCCGCCGCGCAAGCCGCGGGCGCCGAGGTGATCTTGGTGAGCGGCCCGGTCGATCTCGACGTTCCCGCTGGCGTCACGGTCAAGCACGTCGAATCGGCGCGCCAGATGCTGGAGCAGGTGCAGGCCGCGCTTCCGGCCGACATCGCGATCTTCGCCGCCGCGGTGGCCGACTGGCGCGTGGTCAACGAAGGCGAACAGAAGCTGAAGAAGACCGCGGCCGGCATGCCGCCGCTTCAGCTGGTCGAAAATCCTGACATCCTCGCCACGGTCTCGAAGCTGACCGACAAGCGCCCGCCGCTGGTGATCGGCTTTGCCGCCGAGACCGAGCACCTCATCGACAACGCCAAGACAAAGCTCGCCCGCAAGGGCTGCGATTGGATCGTCGCCAACGACGTCTCGCCGGCCACCGGCGTGATGGGCGGCGACCGCAACACCGTGCATCTCATCAGGCGCGAAAATGCTGCGAAGAACGGCGAGATCGCGGTTGATTCCTGGCCCGTGATGACCAAGGAACAAGTCGCCACCGAGCTGATCGCCCATGTCGTCAAAAGCGTGGCCGGCACATTCCTGGAGCCCGCATCTTGAGCACGAAGGTCACCGTCGAACTGCAACGCTTTGCGCATGCCGAAGGCCTGCCGCCGCCGGCCTACCAAACGGTCGAGGCCGCCGGCCTCGACCTGATGGCAGCGGTTCCGGACGGCGAGCCGGTGACGCTCGCACCCGGCCAATATTCCCTGGTGCCGACGGGCCTGGCGATCGCCTTGCCGGCCGGCCACGAGGCCCAGGTGCGACCGCGCTCGGGGCTCGCGGCCAAGCACGGCGTCACCGTGTTGAACTCGCCGGGCACGATCGACGCGGACTACCGCGGCGAGATCAAGATCATCCTGATCAATCATGGCGCTGTGCCGTTCGTGATCAAGCGCGGCGAGCGCATTGCGCAGCTGGTGATCGCGCCCGTGGTGCAGGCCGCACTGGTTCCCGTGGCCGAATTGTCGGCGACCGATCGCGGCGCCGGCGGCTTCGGCTCGACCGGGCGCTAACACCGCGGCGAGTTGGCTTCACCTCTCCCGCTTGCGGGAGAGGTCGACGCGCTCGCAGAGCGCGGCGGGTGAGGGCTTTCCCCCACACACGGAGTGCCCCATTGCGGAGACACCCTCTCCCCGGCCCTCCCCGCAAGCGAAGGAGGGAGCGGACTGGCTTCGTGGCAGGCAATCCAACGCGCCGCCGCGCAGCAATCCCGACCGAATCACCCGCAGAATTGCGTGGACTGGAACCCCGCGCCCCGCATTTTTTGGGGCCACCTTTGCGTTCACGATCTGGACTCTTACCGGTGGAGTCACGGTGAGGGTATTGTCGTTTGATTCGCGCGCGACGGGGGTCGCCGCGCGCAGATCTCGTGCGGTCTTGGGGCAACTATGTCAGACGTGATCGTGTCGATGCGTCGGACGTTGCTGTCGTGCACATCCTTGGTGCGCGACGGCCTGATCGGAAGCGCTCTCGCAGCGCTGTTGCCGGCTGCGCCGGCCAAAGCAACCGAGAAGGCCGCCGACCTCGTCGACACACTCTCGATATTGCTGGATTTCAACCGGCAGGAGCTCGCGGTGCTGGCCACCGCGCTGGCCCTGCTCGGCTTTACGGTCGTGGCCGCGATCCTGTTGATGCGCACGCGCGTGCGCACCGCAAAGAACGAGGCGGCGCTGCGCGCGCGGATCAGGGAACTGCAGTTGCAGGCCGATCGCTTCGGCGCGCTGCTGTTCGCCGAGCCGCAGGTCTTGATCTCCTGGCCGGCCGGCGACAATCGCGCGCAGATTTCGGGCGATGTCTCGATGGTGCTGCCGCGCGATTCCTCGCCCCAGCGGGTGCTTGCGTTCGGAACCTGGTTGCCGCCGGAACCGGCGCTCCAAATGGATCATGCGGTCGATGCCCTGCGCGAACGCGGTGACGGGTTCCAGCTGACGCTGACCACCGCCAACGGCCACACGCTGGAAGCGCTCGGACGTGCCATCGGCGGCCAAGCCATTGTCAGGATCCGCGAGCTCTCCGGCCTGCGCCGCGAATTGGCGGAAACCAATCTGCGCCACAAAGCGCTCTCCGACGAGACCGAGATGCTGCGTGGCTTCGCCGCCGCGGCGCCCTGGCCGATCTGGGCCAAGGGCGAGAACGGCGCGCTGACTTTCGCCAACCCGGCTTATGTGCGCGCCACCGAAGCGACCAGCGTCGGCGACGCCCAGGATCGCAAGCTCGAGCTGCTCGACAGCGCCGACCGCGCGGCGATGGAGCGGGGCCTGAAAGACGCCGCCAACTTCAACGCGCGGCTGCCGATCGTGACCGGCGGCGAGCGACGCATCTACGACGTGCGTGCGGTCAATGTGGGCAGCGGCAGCGTGGGCGTCGCGATCGACGCCAGCGAAGCGGATGCACTGAGCGCGGCGCTGGTGCGGATGGCGGAAGCGCATCGGCGCACGCTCGACCAGCTCTCATCCGGCGTAGCCGTGTTCGACGGCCAGCGCCGGCTCGCCTTCTACAATGATTCCTACCGGCGGCTGTGGGACCTTGACCGCGGCTTCCTGGATGCCAATCCCGACGATTCCAGCGTGCTCGACAAGCTCCGCGCCGCACGAAAACTGCCGGAGCAGCCGGATTTCCGCGCCTGGAAGGCCAAGCTGCACGAAGCCTATCGCGCGGTCGAGGCCGCGAAAGACACCTGGTACCTGCCCGACGGCCGCGCGCTCTCCGTCGTCACCACGCCGAATCCGGAAGGCGGCGTCACTTATCTGTTCGACGACGTTACCGAGAGCCTCGAGCTCGCCCGCCGCTTCGACGGCATGATCCGGGTTCAGCGCGAGACCCTGGACAGCCTTGCCGAAGGCGTCGCGGTGTTCGGCAGCAATGGCAAGGCGCAGCTGTTCAATCCCGCCTTCGTCCGCATGTGGAAGCTGTCGAACGATGCCATGCGCGAGGAACCGCATATCCAGACCGTCGAGGGCTGGTGCCAGCAGCTGGTCGACGATCCCGTCGTCTGGCGCCAGATCCGCGAGGCCATCACCTCGATCGAGAACCGCGCCGACGTGCCGCTGAAGCTGGAGCGTAAGGACGGCAGCGTGCTCGACGGCATGATCCGTCCGCTGCATGACGGCGCGACCATGCTGACCTTCCTGGACATCACCGACACCGAAAACGTCGAGCGCGCGCTGCGCGAGCGCAACGAGGCGCTGGAGACCGCCGACCAGATGAAGGTGGATTTCGTCCACCACGTCTCCTACGAGCTGCGCTCGCCGCTCACCACCATCATCGGCTTCGCGCATTTCCTCAGCGACCCCTCGACCGGTCCGCTAACGCCGAAGCAGGCCGAGTATCTCGACTACGTCACCAAATCGACCAACGCGCTGCTGGCCCTCACCAACAACATTCTCGATCTCGCCACCATCGACGCCGGCGCCATGAAGCTGGAACTGGGCCCGGTCGATGTCAGCAAGGCCATCGAGCTGGCCGCCGAGGGCATCCAGGACCGGCTCGCCACCGACCGCATCCGTCTCAAGATCGAAATCGCGCCCGACGTCGGCAGCTTCGTCGGCGACGAGAAGCGCGTGGTACAGGTGCTCTATAACCTGCTGGCCAACGCCGTCGGGTTTTCGCCACATGATTCGAGCATCGGCATCAGCGCCCGCCGCACCGAGCGGAGCGTGGTCTTCACTGTGACAGATTCCGGGCCTGGAATACCTGCCGACATGAAGGACAAGGTGTTCAACTGGTTCGAAAGCCGCTCGCAGGGCTCGCGTCACCGCGGCGCCGGGCTCGGGCTGTCGCTGGTGCGTTCCTTCGTCGAGCTGCATGGCGGCAAGGTGCGGGTGGATTCGATCGTGGACAGGGGCACGGTCGTGATCTGCGACTTCCCGACCGACCAGGCGGCGCAACGCGACGCCGCCGAATGACGGCGCCGGCCACATTCTCCGTCGCGCTCCACAACGAGACAGCCACCGCGCAGCTGATGGCCGATCTGGCGCTGCTAGTGGGACCGGGCGACGTCATCACGCTCACCGGCGATCTCGGCGCCGGCAAGACGGCCGCCGCGCGCGCCATGATCCGCTATCTCGCCGGCGACGACGCGCTGGAAGTGCCGAGCCCGACTTTCACGCTGGTGCAGGGCTATGAGTTGCCGCCATTCCCTGTGATGCATGCCGATCTCTATCGGGTGGAAGACGAGAGCGAGCTCGAGGAGATCGGGCTGGCGCCGCTTCCGGACGCCACGCTTGTCCTGATCGAATGGCCGGAGCGCGCGCCGTCGGCGATGCCGGGGGACCGCATCGACATTGCGCTGACGCATCGCCCGGCGCTGGGCTCGAATGCACGCGCCGCCGACATCACGGGTCACGGCAAGAGCGCAGCTCAGGTCGCGCGGCTGAAGGCGCTGCGAGAGTTCCTCGATGCCTCCGGCTACAGCGACGCGACGCGCAAGCGCATGGCGGGCGACGCCTCGACACGCTCCTATGCGCGGCTGTTGCGCGACGAGGATGTCGTCATCCTCATGAACTTTCCGCAGCGCCCCGATGGCGCGGCGCTATACAATGGAAAATCCTACAGCGCGGCGGTGCATCTCGCCGAGAACGTCAAGCCCTTCGTCGCGATCGACCAAGGCCTGCGTGCGCAGGGCATCTCAGCGCCCGCGATCCATCATTCCGATCTCGACCATGGCTTCCTGATCACGGAGGATTTCGGCAGCGAAGGCGTGATCGAAGGCGATCCGCCGCGCCCGATCACCGCGCGTTACGAAGCCGCCACCGATGTATTGGCCGCGCTGCACGGCAAGACGCTTCCGGACACGCTGCCGCTGGATGGGCAGACCTACGCCATTCCGGTCTTCGACACCGAGGCGCTGTTGACCGAAATCGGTTTGATGCCGGAATGGTATTTGCCCGATCGCAACGCGCCGCTGAGTGATGCAAAGCGCGCGGAATTCTTCGCGATGTGGCGCGAGCTGCTCAAAAAGCCGCTGGCAGCGCCGAGAACGTGGATCATCCGCGACTATCACTCGCCGAATCTGATCTGGCTTGCCGATCGCACCGGCATCGAACGCCTCGGCGTGATCGACTTCCAGGACACCGTGCTCGGACCGCAATCCTACGACGTCGTGTCGCTGCTGCAGGATGCCCGCATCGATGTCCCCGAGACCATCGAACTGACGCTGCTGTCGCGCTACATCAAGACGCGCCGTGCGGCAGATGCGAGCTTCGATCCGGCGGCCTTCGCCGAGCTCTATGCGATCATGTCGGCACAGCGGAACACGCGCCTGCTCGGCACTTTTGCACGATTGAACCGCCGCGACGGCAAGCCGCATTATCTGCGCCACCAGCCGCGGATCTGGACCTACCTTCAGCGCTCGCTGGCGCACCCTGTGCTTGCCCATCTGCGCGACTGGTATCTCGCCAACGTCCCGCCGCCCCAATCCTGATCTGGGGCCGATTTACCGACTGTTAGCCAAGGCACCGGTATTCTGGCGCCGAGGCAGCCGGGCAACTACGAGGC
This sequence comes from Bradyrhizobium sp. LLZ17, assembly GCF_041200145.1. Lineage (NCBI taxonomy): Bacteria > Pseudomonadati > Pseudomonadota > Alphaproteobacteria > Hyphomicrobiales > Nitrobacteraceae > Bradyrhizobium > Bradyrhizobium zaerense. Next base: position 4,995,487 of record NZ_CP165734.1, on the reverse strand, counting down.
TGGAGCGGGGCAGATGGCGGTCAAGACGGACCAGCGCGGCAGCAGCCGGGTTATTTTCGAGCGCGGAATTGCGGCCCAGATGATGGGCATCGACGGCACCTGGCGCCGCGAATGCACCATGGAGGACGTTTCCGAGAGCGGCGCCAAGCTGACCATCGACGGCTCGGTCGAAGGCCTGCATCTGAAGGAATTCTTTCTGCTGCTGTCGTCCACCGGACTTGCCTACCGGCGCTGCGAACTTGCCTGGGTCAATGGCGACCAGATCGGCGTCAATTTCCTCAAGCTCGGCGACAAGAAGAAAAAGACGCGTTCCACATCCATCGGGGCGTAACGGCAACACCCGTCGTACAACCGTCACGCCAGGCCGCTAAGGCCCTTGGGATGCGGTGCGGCTGAGCGGGGCTCGTGCTAGGATTGCTGCGAACACGAAGTTCAGAGGTTCGAGAAAGCGAAGGATGTCCGTCACACCGACCAAAGCCATGGTGCTCGCCGCAGGATTCGGCCTGCGCATGCGTCCGCTGACGGACAAGATGCCCAAGCCCCTGGTGCCGGTGGCCGGACAACCGCTTCTCGACCACGTCCTCGACAAGCTCGGCCACGCCGGCGTAACCGAAGCCGTCGTCAACGTGCATTACTTGCCGGACCAGATCATCGACCACGTCGCGGGCCGCCAGCATCCGCGCGTGACTATCTCGGACGAGCGCGACCAGGTGCTCGGCACCGGCGGCGGCGTGGTCAAGGCCCTGCCGCTGCTCGGCGACGCGCCGTTCTTCCACGTTAATTCCGACACGCTGTGGATCGACGGCGTGCGCTCGAACCTGGCGCGGCTTGCGGAAAATTTCGACCCCGCGCGGATGGACATCCTGCTGCTGATGGCGCCGACCGCAACCAGCATCGGCTATTCCGGCCGCGGCGATTACGGCATGCTGGCCGACGGCGCGCTGCGCAAGCGCAAGGAAAAAGAGATCGTCCCGTTCGTCTATGCCGGCGCAGCGATCCTGTCGCCGTCGATCTTCACGGACGCGCCGACCGGCGAGTTCTCGCTCACCAAGATGTTCGACCGCGCCAACGAGCAGGAGCGCCTGTTCGGCCTGCGGCTGGACGGCGTCTGGATGCATGTCGGCACCCCCCGATGCCGTGCAGGCGGCGGAAGAGGCGTTTCTGGAGAGCGTAGCGTAGGGCTGTCCGCGTCCGGCACCGATGCCGTAGGGGGGCAAAGCGCAGCGTGCCCACCAAGTTGATCCTCGGTGGAGAATGGTGGGCACGGCGCAAGCGCCTTTGCCCCACCCTACGCCACCTGTACCGGCCCGGCGAACAGCGGGGACGACCTCACCTTCACTCATGACCATTTGAGTCCGCCTCCCTATATTGTCGCCTGATCCCCGAATCAGGCAGCCGATGCGCGTTTTCACTGTTCCCATCTCAGTTCCGTTCCTGCGCACAGTCGTGACGGCTCTGCTCGACGGCCGGCTGGTTGACGGATTCGAGGCGCGCAAGGAGCCGGCGCGGCTTGCGGATGCCACGCTGTACCTGCCGACGCGCCGCGCCATGCGCGTGGTCCGTGAGATCTTCCTCGACGAGATGCAGGCGGATGCGGTGGTGCTGCCGCGCATCGTCGCGCTCGGCGACATCGACGAGGACGAGCTCGCTTTCGCGGACGAGGGCGAACAATTTTCCGGTGCAACGCCGCTCGATATTCCACCGCGGCTCGGCGAACTGGAGCGGCGACTGACGCTGGCGCATTTGGTCGCGGCGTGGGCCAAGCGTCCCGTGCTGGCGCCGCTGGTGGTCGGCGGTCCCGCTTCGACGCTGGCTTTGGCCTCGGACCTCGCACGCCTGATCGACGACATGGTGACACGTGGCGTCGATTGGAGCGCGCTCGATGGCCTGGTGCCGGATCAGCTCGATCAATATTGGCAGCACTCGCTCCAGTTCCTGCATATTGCGCGCGAAGCCTGGCCTCATCACCTCGCCGAGATCAACCGGATCGAGCCCGCGGCGCGGCGCGATCTCCTGATCGCGGCGGAAGCCAGGCGCCTGACCGCACATGCCCATGGTCCCGTGATCGCAGCCGGGTCAACCGGCTCGATGCCGGCCACCGCGAAATTCCTCCACGCTGTCGCTTCACTGTCGCACGGCGCAGTGGTGCTGCCGGGTCTCGACACCGATCTCGACGAGGACGCCTGGCGGACCATCGGCGGCGTGCGCGATGCGCTCGGCAAGTTCGCGGAGCATCCGGCGTCGAATCATCCGCAATATGCCTTGCACGCATTGTTGGAGCGCTTTGGCATCAAACGCAGCGATGTCGAACTTCTGCAGCCGCCGGCGGACGGCGGCCGCGATCTGCTGGCATCCGAATCGATGCGGCCCTCCGCCACGACGGAGATCTGGCACGACCGGCTGAAGCAGCCGCTCGTCGCCGCAAAGATTGCCGCCGGCATGAAAAATCTCGCGGTGGTCGAGGCGCCCAATCCCGAGATGGAAGCACTCGCGATTGCGATCGCGATGCGAGAGGCGCGCCATCTGGACAAGTCGGCTGCCCTCGTCACCCCCGACCGCGCGCTGGCACGACGGGTGATGGCGGCGCTGACCCGATGGGATCTCGCCTTCGATGATTCCGGCGGCGACGTGCTGATGGAGACCTCCGCCGGCGTGTTTGCGCGCCTCGCGGCGGAGGCGGCGACCAAGGGATTGGAGCCGCCGACGCTGCTGGCGATGCTGAAACATCCGTTGTGCCGGCTCGGCCGGCTGCCTGGCGCATGGAAGGCGGCGGTCGAACGCCTGGAGCTTGCGGTGCTACGCGGCACGCGCCCGCCCGCGGGCACCGCCGGCCTGCTGCGCGAGTTCAACCGTTTTCGCGACGAGCTTGCAAAGCTGGGGCGGAAGGAGGTTTCCGCACTACATCATGCCGAGCCGCGTGCGCGTCTCAAGGCGGAAGATCTCGATCGCATCCAGGCGCTGATCGATGCGTTGCGACAAGCCTTGGCCCCGATCGAGAGCCTGTCGCCCTCGACGCCCTACGACTTCGCCGAGCTCGCACATCGACATCGCGAGATCCTGATCGAACTGTCGCGCGACGAGCAGGGCATTCCGCTGGCTTTCGAGGAGCGCGAGGGTCTCGCACTCGCGAGCGCCTTCGACGATCTCCTGCGCGGCGGCACGACCAGCGGATTGATGATGCCGCTGCCCGACTATTCCGACGTGTTCCACACCGCGTTCGGCGATCGCGCGGTGCGACGGCGCGACAGACCGGGCGCGCGGCTGCAGATCTACGGCCCGCTGGAATCGCGGCTGATGCAGGCGGATCGAATCATTGTCGGCGGCTTGATCGAAGGCGTCTGGCCGCCGGCGCCGCGCATCGATCCCTGGCTGAGCCGGCCGATGCGGCATGAGCTCGGCCTCGATCTGCCGGAGCGGCGCATCGGCCTCTCCGGCCATGATTTCGCACAACTGCTCGGCGGCGATGAAGTCATCCTGACCCATTCGGCCAAGGCGGGCGGCGCCCCGGCGGTGGCGTCACGCTTCCTGCACCGGCTGGAAGCAGTCGCAGGCGAGGAGCATTGGAAGGCGGCCATCAGCGCCGGCGAGAGATACGTGCAGTTCGCAGGCGCGCTGGACCAGCCCGACGAGGTCAAGCCGGTCAAGCAGCCGGAGCCGCGGCCGCCGCGCGCGACGCGGCCGCTGAAAATGTCCGTGACCGAAATCGAAGACTGGTTGCGCGATCCCTATACGATCTATGCCAAACGCATCCTGCGGCTCGACGCGCTCGATCCCGTCGACATGCCGCTGTCCGCAGCCGACCGCGGCTCGGCGATCCACGATGCACTGGGCGAGTTCACTGAAACCTATGCTTCGCGTCTGCCCGACGATCCCGCCCGCGTGCTGCGCGCGATCGGCGAAAAAATGTTTCGCACCGCTGATGGAGCGGCCCGAGGCGCGGGCGCTGTGGTGGCCGCGTTTCCAGCGCATCGCGCGCTGGTTTGGCGAATGGGAAACGGCACGGCGCGATGCGATCGAGGCGATCACCGCGGAGACCCGCGGCGAAATCTCGATCCCACTCGATCACGGGCGCAGCTTTCGCCTCTCCGCCCGCGCCGATCGCATCGAACGGCGCCAGGGCGGCGGCTATGCCATCCTCGACTACAAGACCGGCCAGCCGCCGACCGGCAAGCAGGTCCGTATGGGCCTTTCGCCGCAGCTCACGCTGGAGGCCGCGATCCTGCGCGAAGGCGGTTTCCCCGATATCGACGCCGGCGCGTCAGTGAGCCAGCTCGTCTATGTCCGCCTGAGCGGCAACAATCCGCCGGGCGAGGAGCGCATCCTCGAACTCAAGGTCAAGCAAGGCGACCAGCCACAGCCGCCGGACACCGCGGCCGCCGAGGCAAGAGCCAAGCTGGAAGCGCTGATCCGGGCGTTCGACGAGGTGAACCAGCCCTACACATCCCTGAACCTGCCGATGTGGACCAATCGCTACGGCGCCTATGACGATCTCGCCCGCATCAAGGAATGGTCGGCAGCCGGTGGACTGGGGATCGAGGAATGGTGAAGGCTCCGCGCCCCATCCCGGATGCCGTGCGCGACACACAGAGGCGCGCCTCGATCCGACCGCATCGGCCTTCGTCTCGGCCAACGCCGGTTCGGGCAAGACCCACGTGCTGGTGCAGCGCGTGATCCGGCTGCTGCTGGCAGGCGTGCCGCCGGAAAAAATCCTCTGCATCACTTTTACAAAGGCTGCCGCCGCCAACATGGCCGAACGGGTGTTCACCACGCTCGGCCATTGGGTGACGCTGGACGATACGGCTCTTGATGCAGCGATCCGCGACGTCGGAATCCCTCACCCCAATACCAAGTTGCGGCGCGATGCACGAAAGCTGTTCGCCTGCGCGCTGGAGACGCCGGGCGGGTTGAAGGTGCAGACCATCCACGCGCTGTGCACGCGCCTGCTCCAGCAATTTCCATTCGAGGCCAATGTGCCGGCGCGCTTCGCCGTGATGGACGAGCGCGACCAGGCCGACATGATGGAGCGCGCCAATCTGAAGGTGCTGCTGGACGCCGCGCGCGATCCGGAGAGCGTCACCGGCCGCGCGCTTTTGACCGCGATGGCGAGCGCCGCCGATGTCACCTTCAAGGAGGTCGTGCGCGAGGCTTGTCTGAGCCGTGACCATTTCATGGCCTGGACCGACGAGGCCGGCAACGCTGAAGCCGCTGCCGCGCAGATGACGGCGGTGCTGGGCATCGATGCGAACGATCGCATCGAAGGCCTCGAGAACGAGATCGTCGACGGCCCGTTCCTGCCACGGTCGCACTGGGAGGACATCGCCTTTGCGCTGAGCGACGGCAGCAAATCCGACAACGACCAGGCGGGCCGTCTGCGCGAGGCAATGGTCTTTTCAGGCAGCGCGCAGGTCGATGCCTATCTCTGCGTCTTCTTCACCGACGAAAAAGCTGCCGCGCAAGGCGGTGCTGACCAAGAAGTTTTGCGATCACAATCCGTCCGTGGCCCGCCTGTTCGAGAACGAGGCGCAGCGTCTTGACGCTTTGATCGAGAAGCGCCGCGCCGTGACTGTGCGCGACCGGACCGCCGCCCTCCTGCATATCGCCACCGCCGCCGCCGCGAACTACCGGCGCGAGAAGCAGGAGCGCGGGCTGCTCGATTACGACGACCTGATCGACAAGACGCTGGCGATGCTCGACCGCGTCGCCTCGGGCTGGGTGCACTACAAGCTCGATCGTGGCGTCGACCATGTCCTGATTGACGAGGCGCAGGACACCAGCCCCCGGCAATGGGACATCGTCGCGCACATCATCTCGGAATTCACGGCCGGCGCAGGCGCCCGCGAAGGCCTCAACCGCACCGTCTTCGCCGTGGGCGACGAGAAGCAGTCGATCTTCTCGTTTCAGGGCGCTCAGCCCCGGGAGTTCGATGCGCGGCGGCGCGAGCTGCACCGCAAGTTCACCGCGGCCGGGCTGAAATTCGATCCTGTCGCCTTCACCTATTCGTTCCGTTCCGGCGCGGCGATCCTGCACTCGGTCGACCACGTGTTCCGCGAGCCCGCGATCTACAAGAGCATCCATTCGGTCGACATCGGCCATCCCCTGCACAATGCGCTCAGCGACGCCGGTCCAAGTGTGATCGAGCTGTGGGACCTTGCGGAAGCCGACGACCGCCAGGACATCGAGGGCTGGCGGGCGCCGTTCGACGGCGTCGCCGTCACCAGTCCGGAAGTCAAGCTCTCTCGCCGCATCCAGGCCGAGATCAAGCGGCTGGTCGAGAGCGGCACGCTGACGGGCCATGAAGGCGAACGCCGCCCGCTGGGCTATGGCGACATGCTGATCCTGGTGCGTCGCCGCGGCAATGCGTTCGACGCCGTGATCCAGGCCTTGAAGCACGCCAACATTCCTGTCGCCGGCGCCGACCGGCTCAAGCTCACCGAGCACATCGCGATCATCGATCTGATGAACCTCGCGGATGCGCTGCTGCTGCCGCAGGATGACCTTGCGCTCGCGGTCGCGCTGAAAAGCCCGCTGTTCGGGCTCGACGAGGATGATCTGTTCCAGCTTGCCTGGGATCGCAAGGGATCGCTGCGCCGCGCGCTCGGCGAACAGGCGACAGGCAACGAAAAGTTCGCGACCGCACTGCGCCGGCTCGAAGCCTGCGAGGCGCGTGCGCGCGAGGAGACGCCGTTCGCCTTCTATGCCTGGCTGCTGGGGGGCGATGGCGGTCGTGCGCGCATCCTGCGCCGGCTCGGCCACGAGGCCAACGACGCGCTCGACGAGTTTCTGGAGCTCGCACTGAACTACGAGCGCAAGGCGCCGGCCTCGCTGCAAGGTTTCATGGCCTGGCTGCGCGCGGCCGACACTGAGGTGAAGCGCGACATGGAGATCTCGCGCGACGAGGTGCGGGTGATGACTGTGCACGGCGCCAAAGGCCTGGAGGCCTCGGTCGTGTTCATGGTCGATACCACCTCTTCGCCCTCCGATAGCCAGCGGCTGCAGTTGATCCAGGTGCCGCGCGGCAATGGCGGCGAGGTCGTGGTCTGGGCCGGCCGCAAGGCCGACGATCCGAAGCCGGTCGCCGAGGCACGCAACGCGATGCTCGAGGAGACCGAGGACGAGTACCGTCGTCTGCTCTACGTCGCAATGACGCGCGCGGCCGACCGTTTGATCGTCGGTGGCTGCCTGCCGGGCAACCGGAAGGCGGTGCGCAAGCTCAGCTGGTACGACCTGATCGACACCGGGCTCGCCGGCTCCGGCCTCGACAAGCAGACGAGCGAGACCCCGCTTGGCAAGGTGACGCGATTCGCCCGGCCGGAGGATGTCGCAGCCCAGGGAACGCCGGCGGCGTCGGTGGACCGGACGCTCGCGCTGCCGGACTGGCTGCGGACGCCGGGGCCACGCGAGAGCCTCGAGGATGATGCGGTGCGCCCGTCCGGGCAGTCGGCCGAGGTAGGCCGCGCGGTCCGGAGCGGCGAATCAGTCCAGTCGCGCGCGCTGGCGCTGCAACGCGGCACGCTGGTGCACCGGCTGCTGCAATCCCTGCCCGACATCGCCAGCGAGCGCCGGCGCGAGGCCGCGCTCGGCTTCATGGCGCGCAACGCCGCCGACTGGACCGAGGCTGACCGCGCCGCGCTCGCCGACAAGGTGCTCGTGCTGATCGCCGAGCCGCGATCTGCAGCCGTCTTGCCGCCGGCAGCCGGGCGGAGGTCGCCATTGTCGGCCGGCTGGAGCGGCCGGGCCGGCCGCCGACGCTGGTGTCGGGCCAGATCGACCGGCTGGTGGTGACGTCGGACGAGGTCCTGATCGTCGATTTCAAGACCAACCAGAGCCCGCCCAAGACCGCCGCCGAGGCGCGCGCGGCGTATGTCCGGCAGCTTGCGTTGTACCGGGCGGTGCTGGCCCGGCTTTATCCCCAGAAGCCGGTGCGCGCCGTCCTGCTCTGGACCGAGGCCCTTGAATATATGGAGATTTCCGCGCCCGCGCTGGACGCGGCACTGGCATCCCTTCATCTCGGTGTGAGCGTCCTTGACCCGGCAAGGAGCCATTCATAGGTTGACGCCATGATCTTGGCGCGATTCCCGTCGCGCCGTTCTCTCAGGTACGAGGTATCTCCATGGCCGTTGGTAAGGTTTCCGACACTGATTTCGAAGCCGAAGTGCTCAAGGCGAACGGCCCGGTGGTCGTGGATTTCTGGGCCGAATGGTGCGGCCCCTGCCGCATGATCGCACCCGCGCTGGACGAGATCGCCGGCGCGATGGGCGACAAGGTCAAGATCGTCAAGCTCAACGTCGACGAGAGCCCCAAGACCGCGTCGAAATACGGCGTGATGTCGATTCCGACCCTGATGATCTTCAAGGGCGGCGAGATGGCTTCCCGCCAGGTCGGCGCGGCGCCGAAGGCGAAGCTGCAGCAGTGGATCACCTCCGCGGTCTGATCCGCTCCGCGGACACAATTATTTTCGACACGGCCGGCGAAATGCCGGCCGTTTGCGTTGAAGGGGCATGTCCTGCGTATCATGAGCCCTGTCCTTGCCCGCCCCTCCCCGAAAGCGCCCGCGTAAATCCGGCTCGCTCGTTGCGATGGAGGCGCGCTCGGTCGATGCGATCCCGCGCGGCGCCGAATGGCAGTACGAACCAAAATGGGATGGCTTTCGCTGTCTGCTGTCGCGCGATGGCGACCGGGTCGATCTGCGCTCCAAGTCCGGCGAGGATCTCGCGCGCTATTTTCCTGAAATTGTTGCCGCGGCCCTGAAGCTGAAAGCCGATCGCTTCGCGCTCGACGGCGAGATTGTCGTGCCGCAGGGCAAGGGCTTCTCCTTCGACGCGCTGTTGCAGCGGATTCATCCCGCCGCAAGCCGTGTGAAGAAGCTGTCCCAGGAAACGCCGGCGCTCTATCTCGTTTTCGACCTGCTCGCGACCGTGAAGGAGAAACAGCTCGCCGAGAAGCCGCTCAGCGAGCGACGGCCGGCCTTGGAAGCGTTTGCGAAAGCCAATCTGAAGGGCAGCATCTTCCGTCTCTCACCGTCCGCTGCGAGCTACGCCATTGCGACGAAATGGCTGGCGCAATCAGGCGGTGGTTCGGACGGCGTGATCGCCAAGCGCATCGACCTGCCCTATCAGGCGGGCACGCGCGACGGCATGCAGAAGATCAAGAAATTCCGCAGCGCCGATTGCGTGATCGGCGGCTTTCGCTATGCGACCAACAAGATCGCCGGTCGCAAGGTGGTCGGCTCGCTGCTGCTCGGCCTCTACGACGACAAGGGCTTGCTGCACCATGTCGGCTTCACCTCGGCGATCAAGGCGGACGAGAAGCTTGAGCTGACCGAGCGGCTCGAGGCGCTGATCGGCGAACCCGGCTTCACCGGCAACGCACCGGGCGGCCCGAGCCGATGGTCGACCGAACGCTCGGCGAAGTGGTGCCCCCTCAAGCCGAAGCTCGTCATAGAAGTCTGCTACGACCATTTCAGCGGCGAGCGCTTCCGCCACGGCACTTCGATCCTGCGCTGGCGTCCCGACAAGGCGCCGCGCCAGTGCACCTTCGAGCAGCTGAAGCAGAAGGTCGCCGATCCCATGAAGATGCTGCAGCAGCTGTAGGCCGGATCGAACTGGCGGACGTTGCCCGGAAGACCACCGCAGGGCTGCCGCACGCTCGGACAAACCACGGCGCCCGTGCCGTCATGCCGACCTTGTTTCAGCAAGCTTGGCGAGGGCTGCAAGGACCTCCGGAAAATCGGACGCAACGGCGGGGCCGATCTCGGCAGCGCCGGGCCCGTTCGCTTGGGCCGCATAAACGATGCGGGTGCGCCCGACACCAAGCGATTCGATGCGATGCGCGACCGTGATGGTAAGCGGTCCGACATTGGTCTCGTCCACGAAACATTGGTTCTCGCGAACTTCGATCAGTCGTGATCGAAGCGTCTCCTGTCCGGGCGGCTTCATCGTGAACCACGTTCCGGTCGCGAACGGCCCGTCGATCTCGATGTGCTCGATGCCTGTGTTCCAGGTCTTCCATCCACGCACATCCTGAAAGATGCTCCAGACGACGTTCGGGTTCGCCGATGTTTCGATCCCGTATTCTGCGCGCCAGGTCTCTTCGTGGTTCACTGCGATGACCCCCATGCCTGACGCGCATTCTACATGCGCGCCTGTCATAGGTGTCAATCGGCAGGGTGCGTACGGCTTGCAGCAAAAAGCTTACCCAATCCAGCCCGTGGCCAATGCCGCCGCGAGCGTGGGCTGGCCGTTTTTACGCGCCAGCTCTGCCATCGCCTCATGATCGTAGGGCACCTGGCGGAACGTCACGCACCAGCCTTCGCGGGCCAACTCCATGATCGCATAGCGCGCGTGCGGCGTGCCGGCTTCGACGACATGCGGGAACGGATGCTTGGCGCGATAGCCGGGGCTGCCGACGCTGCCGGGATTGACGATCAGACGACCGCCGCGCAATCGCACGCTGCGGGCGAGATGGGTGTGGGCGCAGAGGATGAGGGACTGCGTGACGCCTTGTGCGAGCTGCTCGATACGATCCAGCGGCGACATCGCGACCGTGCCGTCGGGGTGCACCGTGTCGAGCCAGTAGACCTCGTCATTGTCCGGCGTCGCGTGGCAAAGCAAGACCTGGTCGCGAAACACGCGCGTCGCCGGCTGGGCGCGCAGCCAGTCGAGATGCGCGGCATCGAGCTGCGCATGCGCGGGGCGGTCCCACGACCCCATCTTCTCCGGGGGACGGTCGAGCAGATAGCGGTCGTGATTGCCGAGCACGTGCACGGCCTCGAGCTGCATCAGGATCTCGATGGTCCGCCGTGCGTCGAGCGGTCCGCTCAGCATGTCGCCGAGATCGACGATGTCGGCAATGCCGTGTGCGTGGATGTCGGCGAGCACCGCCTCCAGCGCGAGGTAGTTTCCGTGGATGTCGGCAATCGCGGCAAAACGCATTGTCATTTCCTGTCTCGTGCCCCGGACGCAGCGCAGCGCTTCTTCAGCGGTGCGCTGCAGAGCCGGGGCCTATGCGACTTTACTGGGTCCCGGATCTGCGCTCCGCTTCGCTGCGCTTGTCCGGGACACGAAAGGCTTACGCAGGAGGCGTGCCGTTGATGGCGAGCACATGGCCGGCCAAATACAGAGAGCCGGTGATCAGGATCCGCGGCGGCACCTCATAGGCGAGCTTGGCCAATGCACGCAGCGCGGCCTCGATCCCGGGCGCGGTCTCGACGCGCATGCCGAGGCCGCGCGCGGCGTCTGCGAGGCGATCGACCGGCATCGGATCCTCCGTGTCGGGGATCGGCACCGCAATGATGTGACGGGTGAGGCCGGCGAAATTGGCGAGAAACGCCGGCGCGTCCTTGTTGGCCATCATGCCCGCGATCACCACCAGCGGCCGCGACACGCGCTCTTCCAGGTCGCCGAGCGCAGCCGCGGCGACGCGGCCGCCTTCGGCATTGTGGCCGCCATCGAGCCAGATCTCCGACCCCTGCGGTCCCCATCCAAGCAGCTCGCCTGCGGTGATGCGCTGCATCCGCGCCGGCCATTCCGCGCCGACGATGCCGGCCTCGAACGCTGCTTGACTGACCTTGAAGGCGCTGATCGCGCGCAGCGTCGCGATTGCCAGGCCCGCATTGTCGAACTGGTGGCGGCCGAACAGCCGAGGCGCTGTGAGATCCATCAGGCCGCGATCGTCGGAATAGACCAGACGCCCGCGCTCGACATTGACGTGCCAGCTTTCGCCCGCCGCAAACAGCGGCGCCCGCATGCGCTTGGCCTCCGCCTCGATCACCGCCATCGCCTCCGGCGCCTGCTCGGCCGAGATCACGGGCACGCCGCGCTTGATGATCGCAGCCTTCTCGCCGGCAATCGACGTCAGCGTGGGCCCAAGGAAATCCATGTGATCCATGCTGACCGGCGTGATCACGCAGGCCGCCGGGGTATCGACCACATTGGTCGAATCGAGCCGACCGCCGAGCCCGACTTCGAGCAGCACCGCGTCTGCGGGGTTCTGTGCAAACAGATGGAACGCAGCCGCGGTCTTGAGCTCGAACAATGTCGCGGGTTCTCCGGCATTGACGCGCTCGACCTGTTCCAGCGCCGCGCGCAATTCGTCGTCGCCGACGAGCACCCCGCCACCGGCGCGGCCGAGCCGAAAACATTCGTTGATGCGGACCAGATAGGGCGAGGTGTAGGCGTGGACGCGCAAGCCGGCGGCCTCCAGCGTCGCGCGCAGATAGGCGAGCGTCGAGCCTTTGCCATTGGTGCCGGCGATGTGAATCACCGGCGGCAGCTTGCGTTCGGGATGCCCGAGCCGTTCGAGCAGGCGGTGCATCCGCTCGAGCCCGAGATCGATGCGCTTCTGATGCAGGGCCGATAGCCGCCCGATCAATGCGTCGAGCGACGACTTTGCATTGTCAGCGGAGCCGTTCACGCGTGCGGCGCGGCCGGCGCCACTTCCGCCGGCACGGCGATCTGTGCCGGGTTCGTCACCGGCTGCGCCGATTTCGCCGCGCTCTCCGGCGCCGGCGCCTTGGTCAGCAGACGGCAGAGCCGCGCCAGAGTCGGCCGCAAATCATGGCGATGCACGACCATGTCGACCATGCCGTGATCCTTCAGGTACTCGGCGCGCTGGAAACCCTCCGGCAATTTTTCGCGGATGGTCTGTTCGATCACGCGCGCACCGGCAAAGCCGATCAGCGCGCCGGGCTCGGCGATCTGGATGTCACCGAGCATCGCATAGGACGCCGTGACGCCGCCGGTGGTCGGGTTGGTCAGCACGACGATGTAGGGCTGCTTTGCCTCGCGCAGCATCTGCACGGCGACGGTGGTGCGCGGCATCTGCATCAGCGACAGGATGCCTTCCTGCATGCGTGCGCCGCCGGACGCTGCGAACACGATGAAAGGCGACTTCTTTTTCGACGGCGAGCTCGAGCCCGCGCACCAGGGCTTCGCCGGCGGCCATGCCGAGCGAACCGCCCATGAAATCGAAATCCTGTACGGCGATGACGACGGCGGCACCTTCGAGCTTGCCGTAGCCGACCTTGACGGCGTCGTTCAGGTTGGTCCGCGCGCGCGCATCCTTGATACGATCGACGTATTTCTTCTCATCGCGGAACTTGAGTGGGTCGGGCGTGACATCGGGCAGCGCGACGTCGAACCAGGTCTCGTTGTCGAAGACCGACTTCAGCCGCGCCACCGCGCCCATGCGCATGTGGTAGTTCGAGCCGGGAATGACGAACTGGTTGGCCTCGACGTCCTTGTAGAACACCAGCTGTCCGGAATCCGGGCACTTGATCCACAGATTCTCCGGCGTCTCCCGCCGCAGCATGTTGCGGATCTTCGGCCGGACCACATTGGTAAGCCAGTTCATGGTTTGCTCCGATGTGCGAACCCGCTCTGGGATCGCCTGAAGGATATATGGCCGCCGGACCTTGCCCCGGCAAGCCGCCGTGTCGCCCGCCCTGAAAGCGGAATTATGGCCTATTCCGCCGCAGCTCGCGCGCCCTTGACGCCCTCGGCCAGGGACGCCGTCAGTTCGGCGACGGCCTTGACGGTCTTGGCGGTCGCCCGGCCTTCCGCATCGAGGCTGTTCTTGAGGGCATCGACCAGCGCGGTGCCGACCACCGCGCCATTGGCATGCGAGGCGATGGCGCGGGCGGTCTCCGGCGTGCGGATGCCGAAGCCGACGCAGACCGGCAGTTGTGTGTGCCGCTTGATACGGGCAACCGCCTCGCTGACCGCCGCGGAGTCCGCAGATGCAGCACCGGTGATGCCGGTGATCGAGACGTAGTAGACGAAGCCCGAGGTGTTCGCGAGCACGGCCGGCAGACGCTTGTCGTCGGTGGTCGGCGTTGCCAGCCGAATGAAGTTGAGGCCGGCCTTCATCGCGGGCAGGCAGAGCTCGTCGTCTTCCTCAGGCGGCAGGTCGACGATGATGAGACCATCGATGCCGGCGCTCTTGGCGTCGACGAGAAACTTGTCGACGCCATAGATGTAGATCGGATTGTAGTAGCCCATCAGCACGATCGGCGTCGCGTTGTCGTCCTTACGAAAGCCGCGCACGAGATCGAGTGTCTTCTTCAGCGTCATGCCGGCCTTGAGCGCGCGCAAGCCCGCGGCCTGGATCGACGGACCGTCGGCCATCGGATCGGTGAAAGGCATTCCGATCTCGATCAAATCGGCACCCGCCTTCGGCAGCGCCTTGATGATATCGAGCGACGTCGCCGGATCGGGATCGCCCGCCATCAGGAAAGTGACGAAAGCCGAGCGGCCCGCTGTCTTCAGCTCGGCAAAACGGGTGTCGATACGCGTGGTCACTTGGTCTTGCCCCTCAGGATGTCGCCGACCTGGGGGACGTCCTTGTCGCCGCGGCCGGAGAGATTGACGACCATCAGATGGTCCTGCGGCCGCTTCGGCGCGAGCTCCATCACCTTGGCGATGGCGTGCGCGGGCTCGAGCGCCGGGATGATGCCTTCAAGCTTCGACAGCAGCTGGAACGCGGCGAGCGCCTCGTCATCGGTCGCGGAGAGATAGTTGACGCGGCCGATCTCGTGCAACCAGGAGTGCTCGGGCCCGATGCCCGGATAGTCGAGGCCGGCCGAGATCGAATGCGCGTCCTGGATCTGCCCGTCCGCGTCCATCAGCAACTAGGTGCGGTTGCCGTGCAGCACGCCGGGGCGGCCGCCCGCGATCGAGGCCGCGTGCAATTGCGTCAGCCCGTGACCGGCCGCCTCGACGCCGAAGATCTCGACGGTGGAATCGTCGAGGAAGGGATGGAACAGGCCCATCGCGTTGGAGCCGCCACCGATGCAGGCGACCAGCGAATCCGGCAGGCGGCCTTCGACCTCCTGCATCTGCGCTTTGGTCTCGTTGCCGATGATCGACTGGAAATCACGCACCAGTGTCGGATAGGGATGCGGGCCCGCCACCGTGCCGATGCAATAGAACGTGTCGTGCACGTTGGTGACCCAGTCGCGCAGCGCCTCGTTCATCGCGTCTTTCAGCGTGCGCGTGCCCGACTGCACCGGATTCACTTTTGCGCCCAGCATCTCCATCCGGATGACATTTGGCTGCTGCCGCTCGACGTCGACGGCGCCCATATAGACCACGCATTCGAGGCCGAAGCGCGCGCACAGCGTTGCGGTGGCAACGCCGTGCTGTCCGGCGCCGGTCTCGGCAATGATGCGCTTCTTGCCCATGCGCCGCGCCAGCATGATCTGGCCGAGCACGTTGTTCACCTTGTGCGAACCGGTGTGGTTGAGCTCTTCGCGCTTGAGGTAGATCTTGGCGCCGCCGAGATGCTCGGTCAGGCGCTCGGCGAAATAGAGCGGCGAGGGCCGGCCGACATAGTTCTTGAGATAGCCGTTCATCTCGGCTTGGAAGGCCGGATCGGCCTTGGCCTCGGTGTAGGCCTTCTCCAGATCGAGGATCAGCGGCATCAAAGTTTCGGCGACGAAACGGCCGCCGAAGATGCCGAAATGGCCGCGCTCGTCGGGCCCGCTGCGATAGGAATTTGGTTTGGCGATGTTCATCGGACGCTCAACTCTTGCGTGGCGCGGCTCGCGCGAATGAAGGACTTGATCATCTCCGGATCCTTCACGCCGGGGGCGCTCCGACACCGGAGGACACGTCGACGCCGCCGGCGCCGGTGAGGCGAACGGCTTCGGCGACGTTGCCTGCATGCAGGCCGCCCGAGACCATATACGGCAAGTTCAGCTCGAGGTTCTCGAGCAGGCGCCAATCGAACGGCGCGCCCAGCCCGCCCGGCCGGGTCGCGTCTTTTGGCGCGCGTGCGTCGAACAGGATACGGTCGGCGACCGCGGCGTAGCCGGGCAGCACGGCGAGATCGGCGGTGGCTGCGACCGGGACGACCTTCATCGCGGGGCGGCCGAACCTCTGCTTGATGTCACGCACGCGAGCGACGCTCTCCTGGCCGTGGAGCTGAAACATGTCGGGCGACAGCGCGTCCATGATGTTGTCGAGCGTTGCGTCATCGGCATCGACCGTGAGCGCCACCTTGAGCGCGCGCCGCTCCACCTGCCGGCCGAGATCGCGCCCGGCCTCGAGCGTCAGATGCCGCGGCGACGGCGGAAAGAACACGAATCCCACCATGTCGGCGCCCGCGTCGAGCGCTATCTTGAGCGTCTCGCGCGTGGACAGGCCGCAGATTTTGACAAGCAGGGACATGATCTCGGGAATATGGGCTCAAAGCAGGTGAAGGCCACGGGCTCGCGGCCGGAAAACCGGGCTTTCGGTTGCGGCCGCTTCTACAACGTCGCGCGCTGCTTGTCTCGCCCGACGGGCCCGTAAAGGCCCGCTCCGGAGGGGGCTGGAAGGCGCTGCTGATCCGGCCGGGCCGGGGCTGTGGAGGCTCGCAAACCGGCCAGTTCGCCCCGAGCAGCCCGTGCATCCGCCTCATGCCGGCGGGCCGCGCGCCGCCAATGTCGCTGGCCGAACCAAACGGCGCAACCGCCGGCGATGACGCCAACAGCCGCCACCAGGATCAGCAGCAGGAACAGCGGCAACGCGACCGAGAGTGCAGGATCGTTCGACATGAAAGGATCGAACGAGACCGTGACGAAATGCCGGTTGGCCACGGCGAAGATCACCAGGAGCAAACCCAGCGGAATCACGATCAGCGCGGTCAGGAACTTTCGCATCTCGCTTCGCTCGCCTTGAATCAAGCTGTCGGCCGCATCGCTGGCGGCCGCAGGAATCCTGATGTCGATCTCAGTCCGGGGCGCCCGGATCCGGATGGTCGCGATTGAGCCGCTCACGCATTTCCTTGCCGGTCTTGAAGAACGGAACGCTCTTCTGGTCGACAGGAACATGGGCGCCGGTGCGTGGATTGCGACCGGCGCGTGCGGGGCGGTGCTTCACCGAGAAAGCTCCGAAGCCGCGCAGCTCGACGCGGTCTCCGCGCGCGAGTGCCGCAACGATCTCCTCGAGAATCGCATTCACAATGTTCTCGACATCCCGCTGGTAAAGATGCGGGTTGTGCTCGGCGATACGCTGAACAAGTTCGGATTTGATCATCGAGAGATAGGACCCGGAAGCGTGCGGATGACCATTTCCGTGAAAATGCCTTGATCTGTCAAGACGCTAAATGAAGGTTGAGCGTCGTGAAAATGCGTGACAAATGCCGAAAAAGCAGGCCGACGCACCACCCGCTAAACGGGAAAGCCGTCGCAAGCTCGCTCGGTTCCATTGAGTTCGGTCAATTCGACGCGGCCGGCTGCCACAGGGCCAGCATTCCATCCATGCCGAAGCGATCGACCGCCTGCACGACGCCGGCTTTTTCGATCTGGTGCGCAATCGAGCCTAAACCAAGCGCTTCCAGCGTCACCGAGGCGGCCGTCTTGAGGAACGTCAGGTCGCTGAACCGGGGCTCCAGCTTGTAATCGCGCACGGTGAGGCCCTTTTTAACGCCCTTCTGCTCCTCCAGCCAGGTCACGGCCGTCTTCTCGTCGCCGAGCTGGTCGATCAGCTTGAGGTCGATCGCCTGGCGCCCGGTGAAGACGCGGCCATCGGCAACTTTTTCGAGCTGCGTGTCATCCATGCCACGGCGTTGCTTCACCAGATCCTTGAACCAGGCATAGGAATCCTTCACCAGCGCGTCGAGCGCGGCACGAGCTTCAGGGCTGGTCGGCTCAAAACCGTTGGGCGCGGCCTTCAGTGGCGAGGACTTCACTTCCTCGACCTTGACGCCGATGGTCTTGAGCAGCTCGGCGACGTTGGGGTACTGGAACAGCACGCCGATCGACCCGACCAGTGAGCTCTGCTGGGCGATGATGTGGTCGCTCGCAATCGCGGTGATGTAGCCGCCCGACGCGGCAAGCCCCTCGACCACGACGACGACCGGCTTCTTCGCCTTCAGCCGCGTCAGCGAGTCATAGAGCTGTTCGGAGCCCGCGGTGGTGCCGCCCGGCGAGTTGACGTGGACGATGACGGCCGCGGCCTGCGAGTTCGCGAGCCGCTCCAGTGCCCGCGTGCGGTCGGAATCGCTGCGGATCAGGCCGTCGATCTCCACGCGCGCGATCGAGCCGGCGGAGGCGAAGCTGCCGCGCGCGCCGGGCGTCGCGATCAGCGCAAAAGCCGCGATCGCCGCGATCGCGATCACCGCGGCCACGACGCGCCAGAAGGTCAGCTTGCGGCGGATCCTGCGGCGATCGACGATGATGTCCGAATCGAGCGACATCGGAATATCTCCAGGTGGGAAGCCAACCGCGTTGTGCCGTCACAGCGTGACCATTGGCTTATCTGGATACATCAATTGCGGCGCAATTTGAAGAAAACAAGGCTCTGCCGCGTAACCCGGATGGAGCGCAGCGCAATCCGGGGTTCTCGCCTCTCCCGGATTGCGCTGCGCTCCATCCGGGCTACAGGCACAACAAAAAGCCCCGGCTCGCGCCGGGGCTTTGATGGTTGCGAAACAGGCGTTTCGCTTACTTGTCGCGGTTCTTGAGCGCGGTGCCGAGGATGTCGCCGAGCGTCGCTCCCGAATCGGAGGAGCCGTACTGCGCGATGGCTTCCTTCTCTTCGGCGACTTCGAGCGCCTTGATCGACACCTGGACCTTGCGGGCCTTCTTGTCGAACTGGATCACCCTTGCATCGACCTTCTCGCCGACGGCGAAGCGTTCGGCGCGCTGGTCGTTGCGGTCACGGGCGAGCTCCGAGCGCTTGATGAAGGTCGAGAAGTCGGTACCGGTGATCTTCACCTCGATGCCGCTTTCCTTCACTTCGAGCACTTCGCAGGTCACGACAGCGCCCTTCTTGACATCGCCCGGCTCGGCGAAGGGGTCTCCTTCGAGCTGCTTGATGCCGAGCGAGATACGCTCCTTCTCGACGTCCACATCGAGCACCACGGCTTTCACCACGTCGCCCTTCTTGTAGTTGTCGATCACCTGCTCGCCCGGAAGCTTCCAGTCGAGGTCGGAGAGATGGACCATGCCGTCGACGTCGCCCTCGAGACCCAGGAACAGGCCGAACTCGGTCTTATTCTTGACCTCGCCCTCGACCGTCGAACCGGTCGGATGACCTTCGACGAAGACCTCCCAGGGATTGCGCATGGTCTGCTTGAGGCCGAGCGAGATGCGGCGCTTGACGGAATCGACTTCCAGCACCTGCACTTCGACTTCCTGCGAGGTCGACACGATCTTGCCGGGGTGCATGTTCTTCTTGGTCCACGACATCTCGGAGACGTGGATCAAGCCTTCGATGCCCGGCTCGAGCTCGACGAACGCGCCGTAGTCGGTGATGTTGGTGACACGGCCGGTGAAGCGCGCACCCAGCGGGTACTTGGCTTCGATGCCCTGCCACGGATCATCCAGCAGCTGCTTCATGCCCAGCGAGATGCGGTGCGTCTCGTGGTTGATCTTGATGATCTTGACCTTCACGGTCTGACCGATCGAGAGCACCTCGGTCGGGTGGTTGACGCGGCGCCACGCGATGTCGGTGACGTGCAGCAGGCCGTCGATGCCGCCGAGATCAACGAACGCACCGTAATCGGTGATGTTCTTGACCACGCCGTCGATGACCTGACCCTCTTCGAGGTTCTGCACCAGCTCCTGACGCTGCTCGGCGCGGGTCTCTTCCAGCACCGTGCGGCGGGACACGACGATGTTGCCGCGGCGGCGGTCCATCTTGAGGATCTGGAACGGCTGCGCGTTGTTCATCAGCGGCGCGACGTCGCGGATCGGACGGATGTCGACCTGCGAGCGCGGCAAGAAGGCAACGGCGCCGTCGAGGTCGACGGTGAAGCCGCCCTTGACCTGGTTGAAGATGACGCCCGTGACCTTTTCGTTGTTCTGGAACGCCTTTTCGAGCTTGCCCCAGCTCTCTTCCCGGCGCGCCTTGTCGCGCGACAGCACGGCTTCGCCAAGGGCGTTTTCGATGCGATCGAGGAATACTTCCACCTCGTCGCCGACCTTGAGCTCGCTGTCACGGCCGGGGCCGGAGAATTCGCGCAACGCAACGCGGCCCTCGGTCTTCAGGCCGACGTCGATGACGGCCATGTCCTTTTCAATTGCAACAACCCTGCCCTTGATGACGGAGCTCTCCTGCAGGTTGCCACCTGCGAAGGACTCATCGAGCATCGCGGCGAAATCATCGCGCGAGGGGCTGTAGGTATCAGCGGAAGTCGAAACCATTTGTTCTCCAGTTGCGGACGTCTTGCCGGCCGTTGGGTTCAAGGACATATCGCGCGTGCAGTGTCGGAAGGTCCGCAAAACCTTCGAGCGACCGCTCGCTGCCGCGGCTTGGCGCCGGAACAGCGGAAGCGGGCCGGCTGAGGCCCGCACGTCCGATACGTGGAAATCTTTGTCCGGAGCCTGGATCGCACCGGTCCCAACCGAGGGACCTGATGTATCGACCTCAAAGAGCGGGAGCGGGCGCTTCCTCCAATGACAACCGCGGCTTAACCCCGCGGACGGCCCGCTCGGACGGCCTCGATAATGTCGATGGCGGCCCGGACGCCGCCTTCTATATCCAGTTGGGAGTTATCTAGCAAGTAAGCATCGGGGGCGGGTTTTAAAGGCGCAATCGGCCGGTTCTTGTCCCGCTCGTCGCGCTGGATGATGTCGGCGAGCACGGCCGCCTCGTCCGCCTCCTCGCCCCGCGCTCTGGCCTCCATGGTGCGGCGGCGGGCGCGGACCTTGGGGTCGGCGACGACGAAAATCTTCACGTCGGCATGGGGGCAGATCACGGTTCCAATGTCCCGGCCGTCAAGCACCGCGCCCGGAGGATCGGCGGCGAATTGCCGCTGGAAACTGACCAGGGCCTCGCGAACCCTGGGGATCGCTGAGACAATCGAGGCGCCTTCGCCCACCTTCTGGGTCTTCAGGGCAGGGTTACCGAACCTCTCGGGATCGAGTTCCATAGCCGCCGCGACTGCTGCCGCTTCGTCCCGAAGATCGTGGCCCGACTGCATCAGGGCATAGGCCACGGCGCGATAGATCACGCCGGTATCGAGGTGACGATAGCCATAATGATGGGCGAGGCGCTTGCCGAGCGTCCCCTTGCCCGAGGCCGCGGGTCCGTCGATGGCGATGATCATGTCACTCAAACCTTGGCTGTGTGGGGCCCGCGGGCGCGCCGCAATGGCCGCTCTTCGGTAAAGATGTTGCGAGAAGCAAATTCAGCGGGACTCGCATAGGTGAGATATTCGCGCATCGCATCCGACGGAGACGATGCGGTGAACCACGGCTCGGCAAGGCGACGGGCCGGATCGCAGACCCACGCCGGCACCTGCCCGAGGCGGCGCTGCTTTGCCAGATATTCGGCGATCGCGCCGACCAGGGCATCGAGCCGATCGTTGCGCGTCAGTACCGGCTCGTCCTCGATCGTCTCGTATTGAGCGCGGCTCGTTCCAGCCAGATCGAACGTGTCGAGGAATTCAGCCAGCGTAGTGTCCTGAGCCGCACCAGCACAGATGCGGTCGACGGCCTCAGCGAGGGTATTCGGGCGCATCCGTGGCTCTCCCTAGCTCCAAAGCGTCGCGGTCCAAGGCAGCACTCATGGCCGCGGCCTCATGAAAACTCGGCTCCAAGCGAACGCATCATCGGAATGAAATCCGGGAAGCTGGTGGCGATGAAGGCGGTGTCGTCGACTGTCACTGGCTGGTCGGACGCGCAACCCATCACCAGCGCGGACATCGCGATGCGATGGTCCATGTGCGTGGCGACGAGGCCGCCGCCGGGGACATGGCCGCGGCCTTCGACGATCAAATCATCGCCGGAGATTTCGACCTTCACGCCGTTGGCACGCAGCATGGCTGCGGTGGCCTCAAGGCGGTCGGATTCCTTGACGCGCAGCTCTTGCAGGCCGCGCATGACGGTCGTGCCCTCGGCAAACGAGGCCGCGACCGCCAGCACGAGATATTCGTCGATCATCGAGGGCGCGCGCTCCGGCGGCACCTCGACGCCGCGCAGTTTCGAGGCACGCACGCGCAATTTCGCCATCGGCTCGCCGGCATCGCCGCGCACTTCGCTTTCCTCAATCGAGGCGCCCATCTCGCGGAGTGTCGTAAACAGCCCGGTGCGCAGCGGATTGGTCATGACATCAGACAGAACGATATCGGAGCCTTCGACGATCAGCGCCGCGACGAGCGGAAACGCCGCGGAGGAGGGATCGGCGGGAACAATCACGGTGGCGCCGTGCAATTCAGGTTGACCCACGAGCGTGATACGGCGGCCGTGCGCGCCTTCGGGCGTCGAGGTGATGTCGGCACCGAAATGCTTCAGCATCAGCTCGGTGTGGTCGCGGCTGGCGTCAGACTCGATGACCGTCGTGCTGCCCGGCGCAGCGAGACCCGCCAGCAGCACGGCCGATTTGATCTGGGCCGAGGCGACCGGGGTTTTGTAGGTGATCGGCAGCGGATCGCGCGCGCCCTGGACGGTCAGCGGCAGACGGCCGCCTTCGCCGCCGGAAACGACCCTGGCGCCCATCTTTTCAAGCGGATCCAGGATTCGGCGCATCGGGCGAGTGCGGAGCGAGGCATCGCCGTCAAAAACCGCCGTGATCGGACAGCCCGCGACGGCGCCCATCACCAGTCTGCAGCCGGTGCCGGAGTTGCCAAAATCCAGCGGCGCCTTCGGCTGGGCGAAGCCCGCGACGCCGACGCCGTGCACGGTCCAGGCAAAATCTCCGGTGCGTTCGACTTTGGCGCCGAGCGCCTGCATGGACTTTGCGGTGTTCAGGACGTCCTCGCCCTCCAGCAGGCCCGAAATCCGGGTCTCGCCGACCGCAAGCGCGCCCAGGATGAGGGCGCGGTGGGAAATCGACTTGTCCCCCGGCACCCGTACTTTCCCGGTCAGGGGGCCGCTGGAGCGAGACTTGAGCGGCCTCGGTTGGTCGGAATGGGTCAAGATTGTGTCCTTGGATGTCCCCTTACGGGTGGAGCGCAGGTATCACATGGTCCGCGCTCCGTCACGGCATGTCGTTCTCCCGTAATGCGCTATTGACAGCGGGCCGCCAACTAGCCAAGTGAGACACCGCTTTTCAGACATTCCAGGATTCCTCTGCCGTGGCCAAGTCCGAACTCGGAACCAAACGTATTTGCCCGACTACGGGCAAGAAATTCTATGACCTCAACAAGAATCCGGTGATCTCGCCCTATACCGGCGAAGTGGTGCCGATTGCCCCGGTGGCGCCGGCTCGCGCGACCCGCGCGGAAGCCCGGCACGCGCCGGCTGCCGACACGACGCCGGAGCCGGTCGAGACCGAAGAGACGGTGTCGCTCGAGGAGGCCGATGCCGAGGAGAACACCGGCAAGGTCAAGGCCGTCGTGCCCGAATCTGAAGACGACATCGAGGTCGACGAGACCATCGAGGACGATGACGACGATGATTCGACCTTCATCGCCGACGACGAAGAGGGCGACGAGGACGTGACCGACATCATTGGTGACGTCGTAGGTGATGAAGAGACTTGAGATAATCCCAGAACTGTGGTTCTGGGTCTCATCCGACGCGTCGCCCAAGGCGCGCCGGACGGTTAAGGGGCCATAGCTCAGCTGGGAGAGCGCTTGCATGGCATGCAAGAGGTCGGCGGTTCGATCCCGCCTGGCTCCACCACGCTTCGCCCTTCGGGCTACGCGTGGCGCAGCCGCGCACAGCCCGAAGGGCGAAGCGTGGTGTCCGGCGAAGACGGACTGACGGACTCCCCTACTCTCTGATCACCGCATTGAGCCGGTCGCGTAGCGCCACGATCTCGTCTTTCATCGCCACCAGCTCCGACACCGAGCAATCCGATGCCGCCAGGATCGACTGCGGCACGGCGCGCGCTTTCTCCTTCAACGCGTGCCCCTGGGGCGTCAGCGCGATCAGCACCTGGCGCTCGTCCTCGCTCGAGCGCGTGCGCTTGACCAGATGGGCGGCCTCGAGCCGCTTCAACAGCGGCGTCAGGGTGCCCGAATCCAGAAACAGCTTTTCGCCAATGTCCCTCACGGGCACGTCGTCGCGCTCCCACAGCACCAGCATCACCAGATATTGCGGATAGGTGAGGCCGAGCCGGTCGAGCAGCGGCTTGTAGACGCGGTTGAAGGCATGCGCGGCGGAATAGACCGCGAAGCAGATTTGATTGTCGAGCCGCAGCGGGTCCACCGCGGAGTGTTTCCGGGCCATGTTCGATCTCACGAGATTCGTCCTGTCATTCTGGGACCTGGCGGCCGCGCATTCAATTGCGAACAATTAAATGTGAGGCGGCCTGATTTAAATTGCGCACAATCTAATTGTCTGCCATATAAGCCGCACCCAACAGGAAAACAGGGAGACGAAAATGTCGGTGAATGTCCTCTACAAGACCAGTGCAAAAGCCACCGGCGGCCGCGACGGCCATGCCGCGACCCTCGATGGCGCGTTGGACGTCAAGCTGACCACGCCGAAGGAACTCGGCGGCGGCGGTGGCGCCGGCAACAACCCCGAACAGCTGTTTGCGGCCGGCTATGCCGCCTGCTTCATCGGCGCGATGAAGTTCGTGGCCTCGCAGGGCGGCCCGAAGGTCCCCGCTGACGCCTCCGTCACCTCGACCGTCGGCATCGGCCCACGCGCGGCCGGCGGATTCGGCCTCGACATCGATCTCGCCGTGTCGCTACCGGGCCTTGCCCGTGCGGAAGCCGAGGCGCTGGTCGAGAAGGCGCACCAGGTCTGCCCGTACTCCAACGCGACGCGCGGCAATGTCGACGTCCGCCTGACGGTGGTCTGATCGAAGATGCGGATCGGCTGGCCCGGGATCCTCTCGGGCCGGCCATTTCCGTTGATTTACCATCCCGCGGGATTGCGGCGCGTGCGCCGCATATGGCCCTACGCAACAAGCCATTGCTGGCATGCCGGAACCTCGCTAGGCCTGTGGTCAATATCGACACAGGGGAAGCGAAGCCATGAGTTCTGAAGCTGCTTCGGGCGCAATGAGCGGACTGCGCGTCATTGATCTCACGCGCGTGCTCGGCGGCCCCTACTGCACGCAGATTCTCGCCGACCATGGCGCCGACGTGATCAAGGTCGAGCCGCCGGCGGGCGACGAGGTGCGCGACTGGGGCCCTCCCTTCCACGAGGAAGACGCGGCCTATTTCGTCGGCATCAACCGCAACAAGCGCTCGATCGGCCTCGACCTCGCCTCCGAAGGCGGCCGCGCCGTGCTGCTCAAGATGCTCGAGACGGCCGACGTCCTGATCGAGAATTTCAAGCCGGGCACGCTGGAGAAATGGGGCATCGGCAATGAGAACTTGCGCGAAAAATTCCCGCGCCTCGTGCATTGCCGGATCTGCGGCTTCGGCGCCGACGGCCCGCGCGGCGGCAATCCCGGCTATGACGCCATCATCCAGGCGATGACCGGCATGATCGCGGCGACCGGCTCGCCGGAGAGCGGGCCGATGCGGATCGGCGTGCCCTTGGTCGACATCACCACGGGACTCTACGCGGCGATCGGCATTTTGATGGCTCTGTCGGAGCGGCAGCGCTCGGGCCAGGGTCAGTTCCTGGAGACGACGCTGTACGAGACCGGCCTTGCCATCATGCATCCGCACACCGCGAATTATTTCATGCACGGCAAGCCGCCGTCGCTCACCGGCAACGAGCATCCCAATCTCGTTCCTTATGCGATCTTCCCGACCAGGACCGACGACATCTTCATCGGCGTGGGCAATGACGGCACCTTCCGCAAGCTCGCGAAGGAGATCGGCAAGCCCGAGCTCGGCACCGATCCGCGCTTTGCCCGCAACAAGGACCGCATCGCCAATCGCGAGGCCCTGCGCGCCGAGCTTGCCGCGGTGTTCAGCCAGCACGAGGCCGAGCCGCTGTGCAATCGTCTGCTTGCTGCGGGCCTGCCCGCAGGCCCCGTACAGAAGATCGACCAGGCGCTGACCAATCCGCACACGGTCGCCCGCGGCGATGTCATCGAAAAGGATTGGTACAAGGGCGTGGCGTCGCCGATCCGGCTCGATCGCAGCAAGCCGAGCCTGCGCCGCCTGCCGCCGAAATTCAGCCAGCACGCCGCCGAGGTGCTGGGCGAGTTCGGCTATTCCAGGGCCGAGATCGACGCGATGGTCGAGACCGGCACGGTCTGCGGGCCCGAGCGCAAGCGCTAACATAACACGAAGACCGAACTCCAGCCCAGGTGCGCTCCCTCTCCCGCCTGCGGAGAGGGCTCGTGAGAGGGTGTCTCCGCAACGGGACAATGCCCGGGAGGAGAGAACCCTCACCCGCGCCTTCGGCGCGACCTCTCCCGCAAGCGGGAGAGGCAAGGAGGCCGCGGTGCGATGGTCGACCTCACACATCCAATACCGCACTGCGGCGCGGGCGCGTGTGTGCACCGCGAATGGATGAGACTGCGCGCTGGGCCTTCGCCTATTTGACGGCTTTCTTTTTGCCGCGCTTGCCGCTTTCGTTTCGCCCGCTTACACAGTCATGTGAACGTCATGTGGCGCTGCTAGCGCAAGCGATCTTTTTGACGGCCAAGGGAGGTTTACTTGATGGCTCTTCGACATTTTGGGGCAGCTGCAGCATTTGCGGTAACGGTTGGCATGAGCGTTTCGCCGGCGCTGGCCGTGACTGAAATCCAGTGGTGGCACGCGATGACCGGCGCGAACAATGACGTCATCGTCAAGCTCGCCACCGACTTCAACGCGTCGCAGAGCGACTACAAGGTGATCCCGACCTACAAGGGCAACTACGCCGATACGATGAATGCCGGCATCGCCGCGTTCCGCGCCGGCAACGCCCCGCATATCATGCAGGTGTTCGAAGTCGGCACCGCCACCATGATGGCCGCGACCGGCGCCGTGAAGCCCGTCTACAAGCTGATGGCCGAGGCCGGCGAGAAGTTCGATCCCAAGATCTACCTGCCCGCCATCACCGGCTATTATTCGACCTCGAAGGGCGAGATGCTGTCCTTCCCCTTCAACTCGTCATCGACGGTGATGTGGGTCAACCTCGACGAGCTGAAGAAGGCGAATGTCGAAATCCCGAAGACCTGGCCGGAAACGTTCGCGGCGGCCAAGAAGCTGCACGACAACGGCCACCCGACCTGCGGCTTCTCCGGCTCCTGGGTCACCTGGGTCAATCTCGAGCAGCTCTCCGCCTGGCACAACGTGCCGCTCGCCAGCAAGGCGAACGGCCTCGACGGCTTCGACACCGTGCTGGAGTTCAACGGCCCGCTTCAGGTCAAGCATCTCGAGAAGCTGGTCGAACTGCAGAAGGACAAGACCTACGACTATGCCGGCCGTACCAACACCGGCGAAGGCCGCTTCACCTCGGGTGAGTGCGCGATTTACCTGACCTCGTCGGCCTTCTTCGGCAATGTCAAGGCGCAGGCCAAGTTCAACTTCAACGCCGTGCCGATGCCGTACTATCCGGACATCAAGGGCGCGCCGCAGAACTCGATCATTGGCGGTGCCTCGCTCTGGGTCATGGGCGGCAAGTCAGCCGAGGAATACAAGGGCGTCGCAAAATTCCTGACCTTCCTCTCCGACACCGATCGCCAGGTCTACATCCACAAGGCCTCCGGCTATCTGCCGATCACCAAGGCGGCGTATGAGAAGGCGAAGGCGGAGGGCTTCTACAAGGACCAGCCCTATCTCGAAACGCCCCTGCTCGAGCTGACCAACAAGGAGCCGACCGAGAATTCGCGCGGCCTGCGGCTCGGCAACATGGTGCAGCTGCGCGACGTCTGGTCGGAAGAGATCGAGCAGGCGCTCGCCGGCAAGAAGACCGCCAAGCAGGCGCTGGATTCCGCGGTCGAGCGCGGCAACGTGATGCTGCGGCAGTTCGAAAAGACCGCCGTGAAGTGAGGCCCATGAGCGGCAGGCCGCGACCCGGCCTGCCGCTCTGCTGACACCATGCAAAAGCAAGCCATTTTCCAGTCAAAGCTGTTGCCCTACGCGCTGGTTGCCCCGCAACTCGCGGTGGTCCTGATATTTTTCTACTGGCCGGCTGCCCAAGCCGTGATCCAGTCCTTCCTGCTCCAGGACGCCTTCGGTCTGTCGACGAGCTTCGTCTGGTTCGACAACTATGTCGAACTGTTCAAAGACCCCGCCTATTTCGAGACGATCGTCCGCACCTTCTTCTTCTCGTTCGCGATCGCCGTGTCCTCGCTGTCGTTCGCGCTCCTGCTCGCGGTAATGGCGGACAAGCCGCTGCGCGGATCGATGCTCTATCGCACGCTGCTGATCTGGCCCTATGCCGTCGCGCCGCCCGTCGTCGGCGTGCTCTGGATTTTCATGCTGCATCCCTCGCTCGGTGTGCTGGCGCGATATCTGCGCGCCGCCGGCGTCGACTGGAATCCGCTGCTCGACGGCAACCAGGCGGCTGCGCTGATCATCGTGGCCGCCGCGTGGAAGCAGATCTCCTATAATTTCCTGTTCTTCCTCGCCGGGCTGCAAGCCATCCCGAAGAGCGTGTTCGAGGCCGCTGCGATCGACGGCGCGCGCCCGATGCGGCGGTTCTGGACCGTGACCTTCCCGCTGCTGTCGCCGACCATCTTCTTCCTGCTGGTCGTCAACATCGTCTACGCCTTCTTCGACACCTTCGGCATCATCGACACCATGACCCGCGGCGGTCCCGGCACGTCGACCGTGACGCTGGTCTACAAGGTCTATTCCGACGGCCTGCTCGGCGGCAATCTCGGCAGCTCGGCGGCGCAATCGGTGATCCTGATGGTCATGGTCATCGTGCTCACCGGAATCCAGTTCCGATTCGTCGAGCGCAAGGTGACCTACTGATGGTCGAGCAAGAGGGCTTTCGGCGCTACGTCGCCCATTTCATTCTCTGGATCGGGATCACGATCGTCGCGTTTCCCGTCTATATCGCCATCGTCGCCTCGACCCAGGACAACGCGTTGATCGCCAACGGGCAGATGTCGCTGTTGCCGGGCGGCCATTTCTTCGAGGTTTATTACCAGACCATCTTCGTCGGCACGAGCGGCTCGACCCGCGAGCCGGTCGGCAACATGATGCTGAACTCGCTGGTGATGGCGCTGTTGATCGCGGTCGGCAAGATCGCGATCTCGATCATCTCGGCCTATGCGATCGTCTATTTCCGCTTTCCGTTCCGGATGCCGATCTTCTGGATCATCTTCATCACGCTGATGCTGCCGGTCGAGGTGCGCATCTATCCGACCTACAAGATCGTCGCCGATCTGCACATGCTCGACAGCTACGCGGGGCTCGCGCTGCCGCTGATCGCATCGGCGACCGCGACGCTGCTGTTCCGGCAGTTCTTCATGACCGTACCGGACGAGCTGCTGGAGGCCTCGCGCATCGACGGCGCCGGCCCCTTGCGCTTCTTCTGGGACACGCTGTTGCCGCTGTCGCGCACCAACATGGCGGCGCTGTTCGTGATCCTGTTCATCCTCGGCTGGAATCAATATCTCTGGCCGCTGCTGATCACCACGCGCGACGACATGCAGACGATCCAGGTCGGCATCCGCAAGATGATCACCACGACCGACGCGCTGACCGAGTGGCCGGTGGTGATGGCGACCGCCGTGCTGGCGATGCTGCCGCCGGTGTTCGTCGTCGTCGCCATGCAGAAATTGTTCGTGCGCGGGCTGGTCGAGACGGAGAAGTGATTTTTTATGGCTAACGTCACCCTGCGCAACGTCCGCAAGACCTATCCCGGCGGCTTCGAGGCCATCAAGGGCGTCAACGTCGATGTCGCCGACGGCCAGTTCTGCGTGCTGGTCGGCCCGTCCGGCTGCGGCAAGTCCACGCTGCTGCGCATGGTCGCAGGCCTCGAGACCGTCAGCGGCGGCGAGATCGACATCGGCGGCCGCGTGGTCAACCAGATCGAGCCCGCCGACCGCGACATCGCGATGGTGTTCCAGAATTACGCGCTCTATCCGCATATGAGCGTCTTCAACAACATGGCCTACGGCCTGCGCAACCGCGGCATGAAAGAGGACGAGGTCAGGACCCGCGTCGACGAAGCCGCGCGCGTGCTCGAGCTCACGCCGATGCTGGAGCGCAAGCCGCGCCAGCTCTCCGGCGGCCAGCGCCAGCGCGTTGCCATGGGCCGCGCCATCGTGCGCCAGCCGAAGGTGTTTTTGTTTGACGAGCCGCTCTCCAACCTCGACGCCAAGCTGCGCATCGCGATGCGGGTCGAGATCCGCAAATTGCAGCGCCGGCTCAGCACGACCTCGATCTACGTCACCCACGACCAGCTGGAGGCGATGACGCTCGCCGATGTTCTCGTGGTCATGAATGGCGGAGAGGTCGAGCAGGTCGGCAATCCGCTGGCGATTTACGAGAAGCCGGCAACCACCTTCGTCGCGTCCTTCATCGGCGCGCCGCCGATGAATTTGATGTCGATCCGCCAGGACGAGATCAAATCGCAACTCGGCAACATCGAAGCCGGCATCCTCGGCATCCGCCCGGAAGATTTCGCCATCACCGACCAGACGCCGGCCGGCGGCATCGCGCTGCCGCTAACGGTCGAAGCGATCGAGCGCGTCGGCGCCGAGACCTTCATCTACGGCTCGCGCGCACAGGACGAGCAGCGCATCGCCGCCAATCCCGGCGAGCTGCCGCCCGGCGAGGTCATCGTCCGCATTCCCGGCTCCGAGGCGCCGCCGATCGGCCAGAAAATTCGCGTCGCCGCGGTGCGGCCGAAGCTGCATCTGTTCAGCGGCGATGGGCGGACGCGGATCGAAATCTAACCGGTTCCACAGGCGGCTCAACAAAACCTACGAAAACAACCCCATGCACAGTAGCCGAGGGTCTGTTTTCATTGGCATAAATCGCTCGTGAGTCGTCATACCCGGGCTTGTCCCGCCATGACGAATGCGGAAGCATCTGTGTAGCAAAGGCGGGCAACCGCGCATCCACAGCCTCCGGTCTACGTCCTTGAACCCACACGGGGATATGACCATATTGCTGACCAAGGGGTGCCTTGACGGGCCCTGAAACGCCAAAGTCGCTTCGAGAGGACTTTGTAAACTATGTCTCGTGTTCCCACGCTTTCCAGTCCGTTCCTTCTGGGCTTCGACGAGATTGAGCGCGTGCTCGATCGCGTCGTCAAAGGCGCCGACGGTTACCCTCCCTATAATATCGAGAGGTGCGACCGATCCGAGGGCCAGCCCGAGCGGTTGCGCATCACGCTGGCGGTCGCCGGATTCACCCGTGACCAACTCGATGTAACCATTGAGGAAAACCAGCTCGTGATTCGCGGGCGGCAGCAGGACGACAAGACCCGGCAATACATTCATCGCGGCATCGCCGCGCGCCACTTCCAGCGCACCTTCGTGCTGGCGGAGGGAATGCTGGTGCTGGGTGCGGATCTGAAGAACGGATTGCTGGCGATCGATCTTGCCCGGCCGGAACCGGAGAGGATCGTTAAGACAATCGCTATCAATGAGCACGAATAATGGAACGAGTAGCGGACTCGACCGCTTAGTTTCTGTGAAGGAGTCGAGACCATGAGTGAAGGTCACGTTGCGTTCGAATACGAAGCCCAGAATGTCTCCCCGGAGACGCTGGCGACCCTCGGCGAAGGCCATATCGCCTATGTGAAGCAGATCCGCTCCGAAGATGTGCCGGGCCTGTTTCCGGAAGCGCCGAAAATCGCGCCGGGCCTCAAGCTGTTCGCGCTCCATGCCGCCGACGGCACGCCGATCATGCTGACCGACAGCCGCGAAGCCGCAGTCGCCAATGCCTGGAGCAACGAACTGCAAGCGGTGAGCGTGCACTGAGCGCGCGCGCTGACGCGCGACTGACGAATTCAAATGCGCGGGCATGCCTCGATCGAGGCGGCCCGCGTTTTCTTTGGGCGCTTGGGCCAACATTTGTTAGACGCCTGAGCCACCCGCCAGCCGCGCACGGATATCCGGCTTCAGCACCTTGCCGACCTTGGAGCGCGGCAGATCGTCCCAGACTTCGATCTGCTTCGGCGTCTTGACGCTGCCGATTCGCTGCTTGACGAAGGCCGACAGCGCCGTCGTATCGACGCTCCGGCCGGCGCGAGGCTGCACCACCGCGACGATCCGCTCACCCCATTTCTCGTCCGAAAGGCCAATCACGGCGCAGTCCTGCACCGCCTCGTGCGCCCGCAGCGCGTTCTCGACCTCGATCGAGTAGACGTTGAACCCGCCGGTGATGATCATGTCCTTGGCGCGATCGACGATATAGAGGTAGCCGTCGCCGTCGATGTAGCCGATGTCTCCGGTGTGATGCCAGCCATGCGCGGAGGCCTCCGCCGTGGCCTCGGGATTCTTGTAATAGCCCTCCATCACCAGCGAGCCGCGGACCACGATCTCGCCGCGCGCGCCTGATGGCAGCAAATTGCCCTCGCCATCCATGATGCCAGCCTGCACCAGCGGGCTGATCCGCCCGGCCGAGGTGAGGCGCTCTATCGCGATCGTGCCATCGGCATTGTAGTGCTCGCCAGGTGCCATCATCGAGATCATCATCGGCGCTTCGGTCTGGCCGAACAACTGCGCCATCGGCCCGATACGCCGGAGCGCCTCCGCAAGCCGCGCGGCCGAGATCGGCGCCGCCCCGTACCAGAAACATTGCAAAGACCCGAGCTTCGCGGAGTCGAGCTTGGGATGATCGAGCAGCATGTAGATCACGGTCGGCGGCAGGAAGGTGTGCGTGACGCGGTAGCGCTCGATCAGATCGAGGAATTCGGCGATGTCGGGGTGGTGCATGATGACGATGCGACCGCCGAGCGCCATGATCGGGAAACACAGCACGCCGGCCGCGTGGGTCAGCGGCGCGAGCGCGAGATAGACCGGACGGCCCTTGAAGGGATAGCCCATCAGCGTCAGTGCCGTCATGGCCTCGATGTTGCGGCCCGACAGCATGACCCCCTTCGGCTTGCCGGTGGTGCCCCCGGTGCCGGGAATCATCGCGAGATCGTCGACAGTCTCGCGTTGATAATGGCCGTCGGTCAGGTCAGCGAGCCAGCTGTCGAAGGAGGGGGCGAAGGATAGCTGAGCATCGAGGCAGACGAGGGCGCGCAGCTTCGGCAGTTCGGCACGTACGGCCTCGACCATCGGCGCAAAGCTTGAATGAAACAGCAGCAGGCTACAATCGAATTGGTCGAGGATGATCCGGTTTTCGGCCGCCTCGTTGCGCGGATTGATCGGGCACCAGACCGCGCCGGCGCGCGAGATGCCGAACACACAGGCGAAGGCGACCGGATCGTTGCCGGAAAGGATTGCAATCTTCTCGCCGGCGGCAATACCCGATCGCACGAGCCCGCGCGCCACGTGATAGCTCAGCAACTGCACCTCGCGATAACTGAGATCGCGCCCATCCATGGTCAGGCATGGCGCGTCAGCGCCGAGCGAAGCGCCTTTGTCCAGGTAATCGACGAATCGCATGATCAACACCCGAATGGCAGTGGGTGACGCGGTGCACCGCGCCACCCACGATTTACTTAATCGTGCACACTCAGGATCGGTTTGCTGACGAGCCCAAAACTGCGCAATTGGCCGAGCAACTCGTGATGGCCGAACGCCTGGCAGCCGGAGGCGAAGCCCACGCGCTTGGGCGGCTGCTGCAGCAGGTGCGCCGCTGCATAGGCCTGCAGCAAGCCAGTCTGCTTGTAGTTGCTGTTGCCGTTGATGACGCAGTGCGCGCGCCCCAACGGGCCGGAGGCATGCACCGAATCCAAGGACTTGTTGACGCGCGGGTTCTCGCGCGGCGGCATGGTGTTCATCACACCTGCTGCGGTCTGCGCCAACGCGACGTAGCGGTCGTCGGGGTTCATATTCTTGGTCGCCTCCAGCGCGGCGGCGACGATCTGCGGCACGGCCAGCATCAGTCCACGATTGAACACGCCGCCCAGCACTTTCACATTGGCCACGCGCGGATCGCGCTTGAACCACACCGGATGCGAGGTGCCGCCCCAGGGCAGCGCCAGCGCCAATTCATGCTGGCCGGGGATGGCGACGTTATAGAGACCGGCATCGGGCTGATGCTCGACGTATTTGTTTTGCTCCAGATAGTAGGCCTTTGCCATCGCGGCGTTGACCAGGATGGTCTGTGTCGAGGCGATGGTCGGGCTGCCGCCCCAGAACACGGCGATATCAAGCGTATCGAGGCCTGGCGTCTCCAGGCACAGCTGGGCTGCGATCTCGCCGGTGGTGTACATCTGTGCCATGCCCGGCGCCAAAAGCAGGCCGGCATTGGCGAACTTCGTGCCCCACTCCTGCTCGAGCGTAATCAGCCAGTCCTGCTCGCCGGTGGTGTCGGTGTAGTGGCATCGGGACGCCCAACACGCCTGCACCACCTCGCCGCCGAACCTGGCGAAGGGGCCCACCGTGTTGAGCACCACCGAAGCGCCGTTGAACAACTCCGTCAGTGCGCTCACGGTGTGCGGCACTTCCACCACCTCGTAGTCGGCGGTCTCGATGCCGGCCACGTTCGCCTTCATCGCGGCGTTGAGCTTCTCGGCGCTGCGGCCGGCGGCAATGAAGGGGATATTGTACTCGCGTAGATATTCACAGACCAGCCGGCCGGTGTAGCCGGACGCGCCATAGACGATGACGGGCTTCTTCGCGCTCATTGGGTTCCTCCGAAATGTTGGTTGTCAGGTTCTCAGCTCACATGCCCATGCCGCCATCGACCGGCAGGCCGATGCCGGTGATGAAGCGCGCCTCGTCCGAGCACAGGAACACCGCGGCGTCGGCGATGTCGCCGACCTCCGCGAGCTTGCCGAGGGGCGTCTGCTCGACCACCGAGCCGACCGCGGCGTTGACGTCGGGCGCGAGGCCGATCTTGACGATGTCGTTGGCCAGCTGCAGGCCCATGTCGGTCGGGATCAAGCCGGGATAGATGCAGTTGACGCGCACGCCATACCCGAGTTTGCCGGCTTCCATAGCTCCAACCCGCGTCATGCGGTCGACCGCGGATTTCGTGCCGGAATAGACCGCGATGCTCGGGAACGCGATCGTCGCTGCGACGGAGGCGATGTTGACCACAGCGCCGCCCTTGCCGGCGGGGCCGCCTGGCCGCATCGCGCGGAAGGCGTGCTTCATGCCGAGCACGGTGCCGACGATATTGACGTCGCACATCCGCCGCGCGTCCTCGGCCTTGACCTCTGATATCAGCGACGTGATCTCGATCCCGGCATTGTTGATGAGGATGTCGTAGCCGCCGAGGGTGGCGACGGTCTTGGCCACCGCCCGCTCCCATTGCGCATCGTCGGTGACGTCGAGCTGGACGAAGCCCGTCACGACATCTTCCTTCGCGATCGCCGCTGCGCTGGCGCGGCCGGTCTCCTCCAGGATGTCGGCGATCATGATCGAGGCGCCGGCTCGCCCCAATGCGTGCGCTATGGCTGCGCCGATTCCTCGCGCACCGCCGGTGACCAGGGCTTTCCTGCCTGCAAGGCTCTTCCCACTCATGACGCACTCCTCCGTTGCTGGTGATTGACTCGTGCTGCGCCGACAGGCGCGCACCAGGTCGATGGGCGCAGGCCTTTCGGCGGCACCCAGCGAAGCGTTCCTCCATGGCCGGACATCTTGACAACTGTCCAAATTGTTGGCGCGAGCCTCCGCCAGAATCTTGACACTTGTCAAGGACGAATTTGACAGTTGTCAAAGGAAGTGGTTGTGAGGGGGTGGAGCTATTCCGCGGTCGACGCGGTATAAGTCTTTGAAAGAGCAGGACTGAGGAAAGGACGACATGGCGCGGCAGGTGACAGGGGCGGCCCGGCGCGTGGCCGATGCGGCCGAGGTGCTTCGCGACGAGAAGTTCAACGCGCGACGCATCGAGCTTGCCGAGGCCGCGCTCGAAACGCTTGGAGAACTTGGCTTCGCCCGCACCAGCCTGCGCGAGATCGCGCAGAACTCGGCGTTCACGCACGGCGTGTTTCACTATTATTTCAGCGACAAGCTCGACCTGATCTGCTGCTGCGTCCGTCACTACAAGGCG
Source organism: Bradyrhizobium sp. LLZ17 (assembly GCF_041200145.1). Taxonomy (NCBI): domain Bacteria; kingdom Pseudomonadati; phylum Pseudomonadota; class Alphaproteobacteria; order Hyphomicrobiales; family Nitrobacteraceae; genus Bradyrhizobium; species Bradyrhizobium zaerense. The sequence goes on along the minus strand of NZ_CP165734.1, from coordinate 4,959,637 downwards.
AAATGCGTGACGCGATATGACGAGGTCGTCGCAACAGCAACGAGCCGCGACGAATTGACGGAGGGCTTCCTCGCCAAGCTCGCAGCAACACTGCAGAACGAAGCCCGTATGCACCGGCTGTGGTACGATTTGCGCTCGCAGGCGATGTTCGAGGCGGCGTTTCGCAAAGATGTCCTCGAGATCGACAAGAGCCTGGAAGCGATGATCTGGCGCATTGCCTCCCGCTATGCCGAGTTCGGCGGCCGGCGGCCGGCCTCGTCGCCCGCCGCGCTTTATGCGCTGTTCGACGGTCTTTTCCAGAGCGCGCTGCTCAAGCACCTCGCGGGCGACAAGACGGCGATTCCCGAACTGCTCGACGAAGTCCGTCGCCTGCTGCCGACGGTCTGCTGAAGCGCACGAGCGGCGCCGGCGAAGGTCGCTCCACATCGTCATTGCGAGCGTAGCGAAGCAATCCAGACTCTCTCCGCGGAGGGATTCTGGATTGCTTCGTCGCAAGGGCTCCTCGCAATGACGGGGTCGAGAGACCGGCGCTCGCAATGACGGAGTGCGGGGCTGCAGCCCCTACTCTCGCATCACTTCACAAAGCCAAGTCCTTCGCGCGCCGTGTCGACGGCCCATTGGTCGTTCGGCGGCAGCGCGAGCACGCTGTTGAAATCCGCGCGTGCGGCGCAACCGATCCGGACGCGTGCAAAATCCGACGGAGAGCGCCCCGCTGCGACGTAAGTCGCAGACGGCCCGGCCTGGTTCGAACAAGCGAGAGTTGTTATGCCGCGGTGGCCGGCGGCAGCGCCAGCACCGAATAGATCGCCTGGGCGTCGCGCGAGGCGCGGAGCTTCTTGGCGATGTCCTGGTCGCGCAGCAGGCGGGCGATACGGGCCAGTGCCTTGAGGTGGTCGGCGCCGGCGCCTTCGGGGGCGAGCAGCAGGAAGACGAGATCGACCGGCTGGCCGTCCATCGATTCGAAATCAATCGGGCGATCGAGCCGCGCGAACAGGCCGAAGATCTTTTCCAGCTTGGGCAGCTTGCCGTGAGGAATGGCGACGCCGTAGCCGACCGCGGTGGTGCCGAGCTTCTCCCGCTGCAGCAGCACCTCGAACACCGCGCGCTCGTTTTGTCCGGTCAGCTCGGCGGCCTTGGCCGCGAGTTCCTGGAGCGCCTGCTTCTTGCTGTTGACCTTCAATGCCGGGAGAATCGCCTCGGGCGCGACCAGATCGGTAATCGGCATGGAAGTCTTCCGAGGTGAATGAAAACGTCAGGTTCCGAATTGGCCAGCCTGGACAAAGTACCGAGGCGGGCCGGCGTCAAGAAGATGAAGCAGGAGGCGGACTTAGCTCCTCGCTGATGTGGGGGGCTTCTACTCCAACGCAATCCCGGTGCCAACTCCCGCGTGAAGCTTTGCCCCGGTCATTGTTAAGGCCGCAAGGGGCTGGCCGGAACCGGCCCAAAGCTCGCCCAGATCGGCGCTCAGGCCTTGCCGTCCGGCTTGCTGTCCGCCTTGGCCCCCGGCGGATCGATCCAGCCGACATTGCCGTCCGCCCGGCGGTAAATGATGTTCACCCGGCCGCTCGAGCCGTGCTGGAACACCATGCAGGGGGCGCCGCTGAGGTCGAGTTCCATGACGGCTTCGCTCACCGACAACGGTTTCAGCGAGGTGGTCGCCTCTGCAATGATGACGGGGCTGTAGCCGGTGACCTCGTCATCGCCCTCAGACGGCGCCTCCAGGACGTAGCTGGTGGCGTCCATGGCGGCGAGCGCTTCCGAGGCGGCGTGGGTCTTGCGGGCGGAACGGTCCTTGAGCCGGCTCTTGTAGCGGCGCAGCCGCTTCTCGATCATCAGCAGCGCCTGGTCGGCGCTGGCATAGGCGTCCGGCGCATTGCAATCGGCCTCCAGCGTGATTCCCGAATCCAGATGCAGCGAGCAATCGGTGCGGAAGCCGAAGCCGTCCTTGCTCAGCGTGATATGGCCGGAATAATTGCCGTCGAAATATTTGCGCAGCACCTCCTCGGTGCGGTCCGCGACGCGGCCGCGCAGGGCCTCGCCGACGCTGACGCTCTTGCCCGAAATGCGGAGAGTCATGTGAACCTCGCTTGGTTAGGTTCTTGCCTGCGCATGATCTGTTCGGAAACGGTTGCAGAAAATTCCGGATCATGCGCGCGCATGGATCGATCTCGATGGGAGATGACAGTAGCGCGATTTGGCGCCAGCGCAATCAGGCCGGCTCGGTGTTGCGGGAGCGATCGGACATTGCAGTGGAGAGGACGTTACCAAGAGCGCTCTGCTTGTCGCGACGGCGTTGCACCGAAGAAGGAATACGCATGGCTTCGCGGTACTTCGCGACCGTGCGGCGGGCAATATCAATGCCCGAGGCGCGCAACCGTTCCACGATGGTGTCGTCGGACAGGATCGCGGCAGGTGCTTCCGAATCGATCAATTGCTTGATGTGGTGGCGCACGGCTTCGGCGGAATGCGCCTCGCCGCCGTCGGCGGAGGCGATCGACGCCGTGAAGAAGTATTTCAGCTCGAACGTGCCGCGATTGGTCGCCATGTATTTGTTGGCGGTGACGCGCGACACCGTGGATTCATGCATCTGGATGGCGTCGGCGACGGCCTTCAGATTGAGCGGCCGCAGATGCGCCACGCCATGGGTGAAGAAGCCGTCCTGCTGGCGCACAATCTCGGTTGCGACCTTCAGGATAGTGCGGGCGCGCTGGTCGAGCGCGCGCACCAGCCAGGTCGCGTTCTGGAGTGCGTCGGTGAAATACGATTTGTCCCCGTCCTTGCCGATCTTCTTCGACAGTTGCGAATAATAGGTCTGGTTGACCAGCACGCGCGGCAAGGTGTCGCTGTTGAGCTCGACATGCCAGCCGCCGTCCGGACCCGGGCGGACATAGACGTCCGGCACCATGGTCTGAACGCGCGCCGAGCCGAACTTGATGCCGGGCTTGGGATTGAGCCGGCGGATCTCGCCGATCATGTCGGCGATGTCCTCGTCGTCGACGCCGCAGACCTTGCGCAGGCCCGCGATGTCGCGCTTGGCGAGGAGATCGAGATGTTCGATCAGCGCCTGCATCGCCGGATCGTAACGATCGAGTTCGCGGAGCTGGATCGCCAGGCATTCGCTTAAGTTGCGCGCGCAGACCCCGGGCGGATCGAATTTTTGCAGGACGGCAAGAACGTCCTCGACGTCCACTTGCGATGCACCAAGCCGCTCAGCGGCCTGGCCGAGATCCGGCGGCAGATAGCCGGCCTCGTCGACGAGATCGATCAGATACTGCCCGATCATGCGCTGCGCCGGCCCGCTGAAGGCGACCGAGAGCTGCTCGGCTAGATGGTCGCCCAGCGTGATTTCGGCCGCGACGAAGGCCTCGAGATTGTAGTCCTCGTCGCCGGAGGCACCGCCGCCCCATTCCGTATAGGTGGTCGGCGCCGCATCCTGGGCGTTGCGCGCGGCGGCCTCGGCCGGCTCCTCGGAGAAGACGTTGTCCAGGCCGGTGTCGAGGGTTTGCTCGATCTCGGCGCGGGTGCCGAGATCCTTGCTCATCCACTCTTCCTGGCCGGGCTCGAAAGCCTCGCCCGGACCACCGCCCGGTTCGTCGTTGTGGCCGCCGTCGGAATCGTTGAACTGGCTGGCCTCGGCAGTAGCTTCCCCGGGCGGGACCTCGTCACTGGCCCGTTCCAGCAGCGGATTACGCTCGAGTTCCTCTTCCACGAAGGTGGTGAGATCGAGGTTGGACAATTGCAGCAGCTTGATCGCCTGCATCAGCTGCGGCGTCATGACCAGCGACTGCGATTGCCGGAACTCTAATCTCTGCGTAAGCGCCATGAAGCAAGAACCGATCCCGAAAAGTTGGTCCGATTTTTGCTTATCTTAGTCCAGGCCCGATGTACACGCCTTGACGAACTCGAAAAAAGGGCTAGAGGCGGAATTCCTCGCCAAGGTAAAGGCGGCGAACGTCCGGATCATTGACGATCTCATCCGGGCTGCCCTCGGTCAGGATCTCACCGGCATAGACGATATAGGCACGATCGGTGAGGCCGAGCGTCTCTCGCACATTGTGGTCGGTGATGAGCACGCCGATGCCGCGATTGGTGAGATGGCGGACGAGATCCTGGATGTCGCCGACGGCGATCGGATCGATGCCGGCGAAGGGTTCGTCGAGCAGCATGTAGTTCGGACGCGTCGCCAGCGCGCGCGCGATTTCGACGCGGCGGCGTTCACCGCCGGACAGCGCGATCGAAGGCGATTTGCGCAGGCGGGTGATGTTGAATTCGTCGAGCAGCAGATCGAGCTGCTGCTCGCGCTTCTTGCGCGAGGGCTCGACAACTTCGAGCACGGCGCGGATGTTCTGCTCGACGGTGAGGCCGCGGAAGATCGAGGCTTCCTGCGGCAGATAGCCGATGCCGAGCCGCGCCCGCTGATACATCGGCAGCTTGGTGACGTCATGGCCGTCGAGCTCGATCGCGCCGCGATCGGGCTTGATCAGGCCGGTGATCATGTAGAACACGGTGGTCTTGCCGGCGCCGTTCGGGCCGAGCAGGCCGACCGCTTCGCCGCGGCGCACATAGATGCTGACGCCGCGCACGACCTGCCGGCTGCCAAAGCTCTTTTCCACGCTATGCACAGCCAGGAAGCCCGGCCGCTTCAGGAGCTGCGGGCCGCCTGAGCCGTTGGACCTGGCAACGGGCTTGGCACCGGACCTGACTGTGGCAGGCTGGGCCGCCGGCTGGCGCTGCCGCGGCGGCGCCTCGACCCCATACGGGTCCGGCGCATGCGTGGGCTGGTCGCGGGCGATCGGGGGCGCATCCCGCACCGGGCTGGTGAGGAGGCCGCCGACGCTTTGGGTGAGTTCGGTGATGTCCTGACGCGCAAATCCGGGACGGCCACGCTTGGCGGGGCGCCGACGGAACATGCTGAATAAATCGACCATCCCCGCCTGTCTCAAGCCTTCACGGCGATCCTGCACGGTGGATCCCGCGATCTGCCGTATAACAGCGATTCGCCGACACAGCATGAGTGAAAGGATGTCTCATGCCCAGTGAAACACCCGCGATAAGCGGATCCCGCTTTCGAAGCCCGTTGCGCTAGATACAGTCTTGTCGGGCAGGCTTCAACCTCGCGACCGCAAGATAGTATCTAAGCCATTGTTTTACTTGGGCTTGCCTGGAATGAGCGAGGGCACCGCCGGGCCGCCACCGGGGGCGGCGGGCGTTCCGCATTTGCCGCTCGAGCCGCCCTGGGACTGGATGAACAGGCCCTGCACCCGGCCGCTCTCGGACTCCACCCTCGAGACGCCGGTGGTCATGTCGACCAGCAGACGATCGCCACGCAGCACGTTCTGACATTGCGTCAGGACCACCTGGCCGCCGGAGCCGCCGAGCATGGTGATGAGGTTGGTCTTGGTGTCGAACACGGCGGTCTCGCCGGTCACCACCTGGTCTTTCTGGGTGACCACGACATTGCCGCGCGCCTCCAGCCGCTTGATCGACGACGCGCCGCCGGGGCCCGGCGTCGCCGACTGGATCGGCGCGGCCTTCGCGCCCTTTGCCGATGCCGGCTGCGGCGTCGCGGCCTTGTCGCCGCTCGATTCGTAGAACACGACCAGCGTTTTCGAGGTCATGGTGGTGTCGCCCTGCACCACCTTCACATTGCCGGAGAAGGTCGCTTCCTTCTTCTTGTCGCGCATCTCGAGCGTTGCGGCGTCGATCTGGATCGGCTGATCGCGGTTCTGCGAAAAGCCCTGCATGGCATTGGGCACGCCCTGCATCGTGCTCTGCGCGACCGCGGCATGCGTAGCGACCAGCGCAGCGCAGACGACCAGCGCACTGACGATGGCGCACCGCTTGACCTTGCTGCGCGGAAAACACTTCGGCATGACAATCATCTTGAATTCGCAGACTTGTTCTTGGACTTCGGCAGCGGCGCCGGTGCGGGCTGCTCGACGGGCGCCGGCGCAGCATCATCCACGCTGATCTTGTCCAGATGCATCACCACATTGCCCTCGAAGCGAATGACATCGCCACCTTCGGTGATGCGCAGCCGGTCGGCGGTGAGCGTGCCGTTGGTCAGCTTGACGTCGACATGCTCGTCCGAGGAGACCGTGCCCTTGCCCATGTCGACGAAGGCCGAGTTCAGCCGCGCCTCATAGCCGGTCGAGGTGCGCACGAAGACGTCCTTGTGCAGCTCGAGCTGCTGCTGCTTGTTGTCGAACCTGCCGGTGCGGGCATCGAGGAACACGGTCGACTGGTCTTCCATCAGGACTTTCGAGCGCAAATCCGCGAGATCGACATGGTCGGGATCCGTGATGTCCTGCGTCGCGGTTTTGGCCCAGAGCTCGTAGGGCCGCTGGTCCGTGCTGAAGCCGGACATATGCGGCGATTCCATCGTGATCTTGGTGCCCGTGACCACCATGTTTCCGGAATCGATCTTCATGGGGATCATGCTGAACGGGTTGAGGAAGGTCGAGACGGCGACGATCGAGGCCATGGCCACAACCACGGTCGCCGGCACCGCGATGCGCAGAATCCGCACCAGGCGGCTGTGGCGGGCCGCAGTGGCAAACCGCGCCGCGAGTGCGGCGTCATAGGTTGAAAACTGGGCCGAGTTCACAATTGCTCCCGAGGCCTCGCTCACCGAACCTTCTTAGTCAAAGGCTCCGATCGAGGTGCCCCATTGTACCCGGCAATGCCGGAAGATGCAGCCTCCGACACGCCGTCAGGAAAGTGTCCGAAACGGGGCGGCAGCCTTGACCTGATGGCTGCCGAAAGGCTCCAGGAATGCGCGAAAATGTCCTCTTCGGCCCAGCCCTGGAGGTCGAGCAAAGCACGGGTCGGCAGGAAGTCGAAACAGGCCTTGGCCAGCGCGGTGCGGCCCTCGCGCAGCAGCATCGCATCCAGCCGCTCGCGCAAGGCATGCAGATGCAGCACGTCGGAGGCGGCGTAGGCCAGCTGCGGCTCGGTCAGGCTGTCGGAACCCCAATCGCTGGATTGTTGCTGCTTGGAGAGGTCGACATTGAGCACCTCGCGCACGAGGTCCTTGAGGCCATGGCGGTCGGTATAAGTCCGGGTCAGGCGGGAGGCGATCTTGGTGCAGTAGATCGGCCCGGTCATCACGCCGAAGGTCTGGTACAGCACCGCGACGTCGAACCGGGCGAAATGGAAGATCTTGGTGATGGCGGGATCGGCCAGCAGCGCCTTCAGGTTCGGCGCGTCGGTGTGGCCCTTGGGGATCTGCACCACGTCGGCGCTGCCGTCGCCGGGCGAGAGCTGCACAACGCAGAGCCGGTCGCGGTGCGGGTTCAACCCCATGGTCTCGGTGTCGATCGCCACGGCGCCGGTGTAGCGGGTGAGGTCGGGCAGGTCGCCGCGATGCAGGCGTACGGTCATGGCGTGTCAAACCTCAATCGAATCGGTGGCGTCGGCAGCATAGGCTAATCGGGATTGCCCGCGATGTATCCACTGCGGACGCCGCGCGCAAGCGCCGGTTGCGGCTCCGGTCAGATCGCTGCCAGCATGATGCAGATCATCGCGGCCACGGTGGTGCGGCTGGCGCCGTCGCGGAAGGCGTAGATGATGGGGTCGTCCGGCATCTCGCGGCGATGCGCAATCATCAGCGCGCGGCCGAACCAATAAAGCAGCAAGGGCGCGAGCAGCCATAGCAGCCAGGGGCGGCTGTAGAGCGGCGTCACCGCGGAAGACGACAGATAGAGCGCGAACACCGTCACCGCATTCATGGCGCTCGCGGCGGCCATGGCGGCGATGATGTGCAGATCGGTGATCCTATAGTCGCGGTTGGAGGGATCGGACAGGCCGGCGCCCTCGCGCATGCCGAGCTCGCTGAAGCGCTTGATCAGCGCCAGCGAGGTGAACACGAACAGCGAGAAGATCATCAGCCATTCCGACAGCATCACGCCGGCGGCAACCGCGCCGGCGCCGATGCGCAGGGAGTAGAGGCCGGCAAGCGTCACGACATCGACCAGCATCTTGCGCTTGAGCACCAGCGAATAGGCGATGGTGGTGGCGAGGTAGACGGCGAGCACGCCGAGGAAGGCTGTGGAAATGCAGAGGCTGGCCGCGACTGCGAAAGCCCACAGTGCCGGGATCGCCGCTAGCGCGGACGAGATCGGCAGCTCGCCTGCCGCAAGCGGGCGATGACGCTTGGTCGGATGCTGCCGGTCGGCGGCGAGATCCAGCAGATCGTTCATCAGATACGCGCCCGACGCACAGGCCGAGAACGCAAGGAAGGCCAGCAGCGCGGAGCCGAGCGTCGCAAAGTTCATCTGATGCGCGGTGAGCGCCGGCACGAACACCAGCGTGTTCTTGGCGTATTGGTAGACCCGCAGCGCCTTCGCCCAGATCTTAAAGCTGACGCGGCTGCGGCTGCGCTCACCGATGCGCTCGATCGAGGCGCGATCGAACGGCAGATTGGCACCCGCGGCGAGATCAGCCGGCGCAATGACGCCGTCGAAGCCGAGATGCGCGGCAACGCCTGCGGCATGCCCGGCGAAGCGCTCCGCGAGCAGAAAAATCCTCTCGCCTCGCGCCCGCGCCGCCAGCGCCCGGTTCAGCACCTCGCCATCGTAGGGCAGATGGGCGTAGTCGATCTCGGCCCGCGCCAAAATCTCGGTCAGGGCCGCCATGCCCGGGCGTCCGCCCGCGCCGAAGCGGGCCAGCATTCGGCCGGGGCTAGAGAACAGCGCTTCCATCAGCAGTTCCGAGCGCAGCAGCGCGCCTTCGAGATCGATCACGAGGGTGCGGGCAAGCGCCGATCCGGCCTGCGGCGCGGCCTCGCTCCGATCGTACTGCCTGACGGGCTGCTCCATCCGAAAACGCTCTACTCATCGCGACCTGACCCGCCCAAAGGCTGGGGAGGCCGGGGAGCAGGAAAATGGACGCCCGCGAGCCTAGGGCGCATTCGCTAAGGCGGGCTTAATCGGCTCGGAGAAGCGCGATGGTCGCACAGGGCCGAGATTCGGGCTGTTGCAGGGATCCCACAATCGCGCGCGAGCGCGATCGTCGGGCGGAACTTGGGCCATGCGGCCCGTGGAAATCGTCCCGGTCGACCCTATGTGTTGCGGGCTTCCCCCGCCCCCCACCACGAATCGAGTGCCATGACCGAACAGACGCTCGCCGCGCCGATCAACGATCAACTACAACGCAAACGCGGCTTCACGCGCTACCAATCGCTCCTGGTCGCGCTGCTCGCATTCGCGCAGTTCACGATCATTCTCGATTTCATCATCATGTCGCCGCTCGGCGCCATCCTGATGCCCGCGCTCAACATCACGGCCGGGCAATTCGGCGTCGCGGTCTCGGCCTACGCGTTCAGCGCGGGATTGTCGGGCATCCTGGCCGCTGGCTTTGCCGATCGCTTCGATCGCAAGCGCCTGCTGCTGTTCTTCTATGTCGGCTTCACGCTCGGCACCCTGCTCTGCGCCGCGGCGCAGACATACCACGTGCTGCTGCTCGGCCGGATCGTGACCGGATTGTTCGGCGGCGTGATCGGGTCGGTCGTGCTTGCCATCATCACCGATCTGTTCCCGCTGCATCTGCGCGGCCGCGTCATGGGATTCGTCCAAACGGGGTTCGCCGCGAGCCAGGTGCTCGGCATTCCGGCGGGGCTGTTTCTTGCCAGCCGCTGGGACTGGCATGTCTGCTTCGCCGCGATCGTCGGCCTCTCCATCCTGGCGATCGCCGTGATCGCCTTCGCGATGGAGCCAGTCGACAAGCATCTGAAGCTGAAGCAGGACCGAAACCCATTCCGCCATCTGGTCGCGACCATCGGTGAGCCGCGCTATACGCTGGCCTTCTGTGTCACGACATTGCTGGCGACGGGCGGCTACATGCTGATGCCGTTCTCCAGCGCCTTCACCGTGAACAATATCGGCATCGACATCGTGCACCTGCCGACGATCTATCTGGTCTCCGGCCTGTTCAGCATCGTCACGGGCCCGCTGGTCGGCAGGGCGAGCGATACGTTCGGCAAATACCCGACCTTCGTGTTCGGCAGCGTGGTGTCGGTGATCATGGTGCTGATCTACACCCATCTCGGCCATGTCTCGCTCGCAACCGCGATCCTGGTCAACGTGCTGATGTTCGTCGGCATCTTTTCGCGCATGATCCCGTCGCAGGCCCTGATGTCGGCGATCCCCGATCCCAGCCAGCGCGGCTCGTTCAGCGCGGTCAGTGCGTCGTTGCAGCAGCTCTCCGGCGGCCTCGGTTCGGTGCTCGCCGGCGCCATCATCGCGCAGAACCCGGACGGCTCGCTGCTCCATTTCGACCGGATCGGCTACGTCGTCGTCGCCTCGGCCATCGTCTCGCTGGTCGCGATGTATTTTGTGCAGAGGGCGGTGGCGGAGCGGACGGGGAAGCGGGTGGTTTGAGGCGGGCGGGCTGCGGCTTGAGTGGCACAGGTCACGACGGCGCTGCGTGGATCGCCGGCCTGCTCCTTCCGCTGATCGGGAAAGCAGCTCGTTTGCGGACAATCCTGCAAAATGGTGCCCAGGAAAGGACTCCGAACCTTCACGGCCGTTAAGCCACTGGCACCTGAAGCCAGCGCGTCTACCAATTCCACCACCTGGGCATGCCGTTTGGGGCACGGAGGCGGTTACTACGGATCAGTGACGCGGTTGTCAATTCATGCTTGAACCGTGCTTGCGGTCGCGGATTGCGCATCGCAAAACGGCCCGATACAAGCTCGTAACACGCTCTCTCCATCAGGAATCGACCCCATGGCATCGAATCTGGACACGCTCGTCACGGTTTTCGGCGGATCGGGGTTTTTGGGCCGCAATGTCGTCCGCGCGCTGTGCCGGCGCGACTACCGGGTCCGGGTCGCAGTGCGGCGGCCGGAACTGGCCGGATTCCTGCAGCCCTCCGGCAAGGTCGGCCAGGTCCACACCGTGCAGGCGAATCTGCGCTACCCGGCCTCCGTCGAGGCGGCCGTGCGTGATCTGCACGTCATCATCAATCTCGTCGGCATCCTCACCGAGGGCGGCGCGCAGAGCTTCGACGCCGTCCAGGCCAAGGGCGCCGAGACCGTCGCCAAGGCGGCGGCCGCAGCCGGTGCCCAGCTGGTGCATATTTCGGCGATCGGCGCCGATGCGGAATCGCCCTCGCGCTACGCCAAAGCCAAGGCGGCCGGCGAGGCCGCGGTGACGGCGGCCGTGCCCTCGGCGACGATCTTCCGCCCCTCGGTGATGTTCGGGCCGGAGGACCAGTTCACCAACCGCTTCGCCGCGCTGGCGCGGATCTCGCCGGTGCTGCCGCTGATCGGCGGCGAAACGAAAATGCAGCCGGTCTATGTCGGCGATGTCGCGACCGCGATCGCGGATGCGGTCGACGGCAAGGCCAAGCCGGGCGCCACCTACGAACTCGGCGGGCCGGAAGTGCTGACCATGCGCGAGATCATCGAGGCGATTTTGGCGATTGCCGACCGCAAGCGGGCGTTGGTGTCGCTGCCGTTCGGGCTTGCCCGCCTCAAGGCCCAGTTCCTGCAATTCGCGCCCGGCGCGCTGAAGCTGACGCCGGACCAGGTCACGCTGCTCGAGCGCGACAACATCGTGTCGGAGGCGGCCAAGGCCGCGGGCCTGACGCTGGAAGGGCTCGGCATCGCTCCCGATTCACTGGAAGCGATCGCCCCGCAATATCTCTGGCGTTTCCGCGCGGCCGGCCAATTCCAGCGCAAGAGCGCGTGAGGCTTCTTTCTTCACCTCGCCCCGCGATCCCTCTGAACCTCTCCCGCTTGCGGGAGAGGTCGCCGCGTAGCGGCGGGTGAGGGCTTTCTCCTCATCGGGAGTCTCTCCGCGGAAGCACCCTCTCCCCAACCCTCTCCCGCAAGCGGGCGAGGGAGCGCACTGCCGCTACGGGGCCAGTGCAATTCCTTCAAGCCTCAAAACTTCAGCTTCTTGAACACCGCTTCCGGCAGCGTCTTGATGATCAGCATCACCAAGCGCCATTTGCCGCTGACGTAAACCACATCGCTCTTCTTCTCCACCGCCTGAAGGATCGCGTCGCCCACCACCGGTGCTTCGACGGTGAGCGGGCCGATCAGCTTCATGCCTTCCGTCATCCTGGTGCGAACGAAGCCGGGCTTCACCGTGACGACGTGCACGCCGCCGCGGCTGGCGCGGGCGCGCAGGCCGGACAGGAAGGCCGAGAAGCCTGCTTTCGCCGAGCCGTAGACATAGTTCGACGCCCGACCGCGATCGCCCGCAACCGATGATACGCCGACGATGGTGCCATTGCCGCGCGCCAGAAATTTTTCCGCAAACAGGCCCAGGATCAGCGACGGCCCCTCGTAGTTCGAGCGCATGATCGTGGTGGCATGCGCGAGATCGCTCTCGGCGTTCTGCTGCACGCCCGGGAGACCGACGATCGAGACGACGACATCGGGCAATACGGGGAGAGCGCCGACGAAGCTCTCGAACGAAGCCGTGTCGAGCACGTCGAATGTCCACGCGCTCGCCTCGATGCTGTAGCGCGCGCGGAGATCGGCCGCGTCGGGCTCGAGCGCAGCGACGTCGCGCCCGGCGACGACGACATCGTAACCTGCTTTGGCAAAGGCGCGCGCGGCGGCGCGGCCGATGTCGGACGAGCCACCCAGCACCAGAACGGTCTTGCGCGACGTCATGGCTGCACCTCATCGAATAAACGCTGTGAAAGCTTTGATCGGATGTGTCCGGCGGGATCGAGCGATTTCCGGATCGCGTTGAAGCGCTGCAGGGCGGGATAGCCGGCCTCGAAGGTTGCACGTGACTGACGCGCGTCCTTGGCGAGGTAAAGCCTTCCGCCGGCGGTGACGATCAGGCGGTCGATCTCGTCGAGGAAATTCAGGATGTCGCCCTTCATCGGGAAATCCAGCGCCAGCGTGTAGCCGGGCAGCGGAAACGACAAAATTCCGTCGCCCTGGCCGAGCTTCTTCAGCACCGCCAGGAACGAGGCATCGCCGCGCTTGGAGACGCGGTCGAGGATGTCGGCGAGCACGTCGCGCGCGCCCTGCTCCGGGATCACGCATTGATGCTGGAGGAAGCCGCGCCGGCCGTAAATGCGATTCCAGGCGCCGATGCTGTCGAGCGGAAAGAAATAGGGGAAGAGCGATACCAGATGGCTGCCGCCGGCGCGCCGCGCGCCCATGCGGTAGTAGAGCTCGTTGAACGCGCGGATGCTGGTACGGTTCAGCGTGATCGACGGCAGGTCGACCGGCACCGCAAGGCCGGGATCCTTGCCGACCGGAAATCGATCGCCGCCATCGGAAAGCTCGTCCGCGCGGGCGTGCTCCCCGAGATAGATCAGCGAGCGGCCGAGCTGGTGGCCGCGCGCGACGCAATCGATCCAGGCCACCGAATAGGTCGCGGATTCATTCGCCTCGAGCGCGCGCATGGCCGCATCGAGATCCGACGCGGAGATCACGCGCTCGCGAATCCAGCCGGTCTCGACCGGCCGCAACCGGATGGTGGCTTCGAGAATGATCCCGGTCAGGCCCATGCCGCCGATCGTCGCGAAGAAGGCGTCCGAATTCTGTTCGTGCGAGGCCTCGATCGTCTCGCCCTGCCCGGTGCGCAGCAGGATGCTGTCGACATAGCGGCCGAAGCCGCCCTCGCCATGATGGTTCTTGCCATGCACGTCGGCGGCGATGGCGCCGCCGATTGTCACGAACCGCGTGCCCGGCACGACGAACGGCAGGAAGCCGCGCGGGCCAAACGTGTCGATCAGGTCCGACAGCAGCACGCCGGCCTCGAGGCGGATGCGGCCGGTCGCCGGATCGAACGACCGCACCCGGTCGAATCCGGTCATCGCGACGGTCCGGTTGGCGCCTATCGCGGCGTCGCCATAGGCGCGGCCATTGCCGCGCGCCACGGCGCCTGAGACCATGGCTTCGCCAACGGCTTCGAACGACCGCGGCCGCAGCAGTTCGCTATCGACGACCGGGAAGCGCCCCCAGCCGCTGACGAGGGTCATGGCTCAGCTCCATTGCAGGGGTGCGCGCGGCGCCCCGCCAAGGAAACTGCCTACCGGTCAAAAGCTTATATTGCGTTGAAGGTGTGGTGGAGGCGCAGCCCGGATGGAGCGGAGCGCAATCCGGGGCCGGCGTCGCTTGCGGCACGATCCCGGATTGCGCTGCGCTCCATCCGGGCTAAGGGCTCAACGTGTTTCCGAAAGGTTAATGGCCGAGCGCCAGGGCGATCAGGCCGAGCGTGCCGACGATGACGCGCCACCAGGCGAATACCACGAAACCGTGGCGGGTGACGTATTCCAGGAAGCTCTTCACCACGATGATCGCGGTGATGAACGAGACCACGAAGCCGATCGCGACGATGCCCATGTGGTCCATCGTCATCTCGGAGCGGTTCTTGTAGAAATCGTAGGCGAACGCACCGATCATGGTGGGAATGGCGAGGAAGAACGAGAACTCCGCGGCTGCGCGCTTGTCGGCGCCCATGAACATCGCCGCGACGATGCTGGCGCCGGAGCGCGACACGCCGGGGATCATCGCCACGCACTGCGCGATGCCGACATAGAGATACATCAGCAGCGGAAATTTGGTGGCGTCATGCTCGCGCGCCTTGAGGTCGAGCCGGTCAACCCAGAGCAGGATGGCGCCGCCGACGATCAGCGAAAAGCAGACCACCCACGGATTGAACAGCATGCTCTTGATGTATTTGCCGGCGACCAGACCGACGACGACCGCGGGCAGGAACGCCACGAGCACGCCGATCACGAAGCGGCGCGCATAGACGTCGCCCGTGAACATGCCGATCGCGACGTCCCACAATTTCCTGAAGTACAACACGACGATCGCAAGGATCGCGCCGAGCTGGATCAAGACCGTAAACGAATCCCAGAAGGCGCCCTCGCCAAGCCCGAAGAAGCGCTCCGCAAGCAGCAGGTGGCCGGTCGAGGACACGGGAAGGAACTCGGTCACACCCTCGATGATGCCGAGGATCACTGCCCGTATTGCATCTGACATATTTACGGTCCATTTCGGCTGGAAAAGCGGGGCTCTTCTCGCCTATTCGCCCCCTTGCTGCAATCGCAAAATGCGACGCCACGCCCTTGCCTCGCGGTTTCGAAAGACTAGTGTGGCGCCGCACAAACATTGATGGATTCTTAAGCACCATCAAATAGTCAAAGGGTTCATGTTTACGCTGTTTCATCATCCGTTCTGTCCGCATTCGCGTTTCATTCGCCTGATCGCGGGGGAGTATGGGCTCGACCTGAAACTGGTCGAAGAGCGCAGCTGGGAACGGCGCGAGGCATTTCTGCTGCTCAATGCGGCCGGCACCACACCGGTTCTGGTGGATGGCGACCAGTCCCCGATTCCGGGCGCCGCGATCATCGCGGAGTATCTCGACGAAGCCTATGGCGTCGAGCTGGGTCCCAAGCGGATGATGCCGGTGACCATCGCCGAGCGCGTCGAGGTGCGCCGGCTGATGGCCTGGTTCAACGAAAAATTCTTCGAGGAAGTGTCCCATCCGCTCGTGACCGAGCGCATCTACAAACGCTTCATGAGCGAGGAGAACGGCGGCGGCCCGCCCTCGGCCGACGTGATGCGCGCGGCGAAAGCCAATGTGCGCTATCATCTGGCCTATATCGGCTGGCTGGCGCAGACGCGTAACTTCCTCGCCGGCGACAGGCTCACTTACGCGGATCTCGCCGCCGCGGCGCATCTCTCGGCGATCGATTATCTGGGCGACGTGCCATGGAGCGAGGACGACGCGGCAAAGGCGTGGTACGCACGGGTGAAGTCCCGCCCGTCGTTCCGTCCGCTGCTGAGCGAATGGCTGGCCGGCGTGCCGGCGTCGCGCACCTATGTGGACCTCGATTTCTGAACTCCGATCCGACTGAACTGAAGGCGGCACTCGCGCGCGAGGCGCGCGCGCTCGGCTTCGACTGCATCGGGATTACCGAGCCCGGCACGATCGAGAGCGCCGGAAAGCATTTCCTCGAATTCATCGCCACGGGCGGTCATGGCGACATGGACTGGCTCGCGAGCCAGCCGGAGCGCCGGGTCGATCCGCGCGGGCTGTGGGCTGACGTACGATCGGTGATCATGCTCGGCGTCAATTACGGCCCGGACCAGGATCCGCTCGCGATCTTGCAACAGCGCACGCGCGCAGCGATCTCGGTCTATGCGCAAGGCGAAGATTATCACGACCTCATCAAGAAGCGGTTGAAGGCGCTGGCGCGTTGGCTGGTTGCGGCCGCGCCGTCGGAGGTGAAGGTGTTCGTCGACACCGCGGCGGTGATGGAGAAGCCGCTCGCACAGGCTGCGCATCTGGGCTGGCAGGGCAAGCACACCAACCTCGTCTCGCGCGAGTTCGGCTCTTGGCTGTTTCTCGGCGCGATCTACACGACGCTGGAGCTGCCACGCGACAGCGCCGAGATCGATCATTGCGGCTCGTGCCAAGCCTGTCTCGACATCTGCCCGACCGCGGCGTTTCCCGCTCCCTACAGACTCGATGCGCGGCGCTGCATCTCGTACCTGACCATCGAGAACAAGGGTCCGATCCCGCGCGAGTTTCGCAAAGCCATCGGCAACCGCATCTATGGTTGCGACGATTGCCTCGCCGCGTGTCCCTGGAACAAGTTCGCGCAACAGGGGCGCGAAGCAAAGCTCGCCGCGCGCGACGAGTTACGCGCGCCTCCGCTGGTTGAACTGGTGCGGCTCGACGATGCCGCGTTTCGGGCGCTGTTCACGAAGTCGCCGGTCAAGCGCATCGGCCGCGACCGGTTTTTGCGCAACGTGCTGATCGCGATCGGCAACTCCGGCGACGCGAAGCTTGCGGAAGAGGCGCGGCGATTGCTCGACGACGCAAGCCCGCTGGTGCGCGGGGCTGCCGTGTGGGCGCTGGGGCAGTTGATGCCGCGGAATGAGTTTGTGCGGCTCAGGGCGAATGCGATCGCCAGCGAGCACGACGAGAGCGTTCGTCAGGAGTGGCAAGCCGCTTCCTAATTCTCCGCTGTCATGCCCCGGCTTGACCGGGGCATCCAGTACGCCGCGGACCAACGGTTCAATCACTGCTGCCTCTGGAATACTGGATCGCCCGGTCAAGCCGGGCGATGACACTTGTTGTTGTGGCTATTGCGCGCGCTCTCTCCACCCTTGATTTCGCCGCAGCTTCCTTCAAGGTCGCGCGTCATGACAGACATGCCTTTCTTCACCCGCGACGGCGACACATTCCATGCGACGGAAGTCGCCAACGGCCCGTGGGATCCAACATCGCTGCACGGACGCGTCATCGTCGGCCTGCTCGGCTTCGCCATCGAGGAGCGCCATTCCGGTCCTGAGTTCGTGCCGGCGCGATTGACGGTCGACATGTTTCGGCTGCCGACCATCGACAAGCCGATTGAGGTGACGACGCGGCTGGTGCGCGACGGAATGCGGAGCCGCGTGATCGAAGCGGAGTTTATCTCCGGCGGCGTCAGCATGGCGCGGGCCTCTTGCCAGCTGTTGCGGCGGACGCAAGACGCTGACGGCCATGTCTGGTCGCCACCGAACTGGGACGTGCCGAAGCCGGCGGACATTCCAAAGCCGACCGATCCCAGACTCGGCATGCACGGCAAATGGACGACGCGGCCGATCGTCGGCCATATGGGATCGCTGGGCCCGCGAAAACTCTGGATGAGCGAGGTGCGCGAGCTGGTTGCGGGCGTGCCGATGACACCGTTTGTGCATGTCGCCACCGGCGCCGATTTCGCCAGTCCGTTTGCGAACGCCGGCGACAAAGGGCTCGGCTACATCAACAGCGACGTGACCATCTATCTGCACCGGCTGCCGGTGACGAACTGGATCGGCTTCGAAGTGGTGAACCACCACGCCACCGACGGCATCGCGATCGGCGAATGCTGGCTGTACGACGAACAGGGCCCGATCGGCACCGCGACGGTAGCAGCACTTGCGCAGCGCAAGCCGATGGCGAAGGCACCGGCGCCGTAGCCCCCGCCGTCATTCCGGGGCGTGCGAAGCACGAGCCCGAATCCATCGGGCCGCAGGGCCTGCGGGTAAATGGATTCCGGGCTCGCGCCAAGTGGCGCGCCCCGGAATGACGAGTGGCGCGACACTTCACCCGATCTCCGCCACCGCGGCGAGAATGCGCGCGATGTCTTGCGGGCGTGACAGGCGGTGATCGCCGTCCTGAATCATGGTGAGCACGACGTCGTCGGCCGGCAGCCGATGCGTTAGCGCGAAGGCGTGCTGCCAGGGCACATCGGGATCCTGCGCGCCCTGGAGAATCCGAACGGGACAGCCGAGATCGATGGCGCTGCCGAGCACGAGGTGATTGCGCCCCTCCTCGATCAGGTTTCGCGTGATCGGATAGGGCGAGCCGTCGCCATATTCCGACGGCCGCAGCCACTTGCCCGTGGTCTCGATCTCAAGCTTCACCTCGGGCGAAAATGTCTTCCACATCAGTTCCTCGGTGAAGTCGGGCGCCGGCGCGATCAGCACCAGCCCCGCCAGCGAGGCGCCACGCTTCCTGATCTCGCGCGCCAGCAGCAGCGCCATCCAGCCGCCCATGGAAGAGCCGATCAAAATCTGCGGGCCGGCGCAGAACCGCTCGAACACAGCCACGCTCTCTTCCAGCCAGCGCCCAATGGTCCCGTCAGCGAAATCGCCGCCGGATTCACCATGACCGGAATAGTCGAACCGGACCGAGGCGCGGCCGTGTTCATGGGCCCAATTGTCCAGCGCCACGGCCTTGGTGCCCTGCATGTCGGATTTGAAGCCGCCGAGCCAGACCAGCCCGGGGCCCGCTCCCGCCCGGCGGCGCACCGCGATCTTACGGGCCGACGGACCTTCACCGATTTCGATGAAGTCGAGCATGGGTTCGGGAACAGCATTAGTCATGGAACATTTACCCTGGCTGGGCGGTTCGAGCTGTCCGGGCCGGCCCGGCGGCGCAATCGGGTATCAACCCTGTCCTTTTGGGACGCTTGCGGAATGTGAACAAGGTGTCTATGTCGAGCACCGTGCCGACAGGCGTGGCCAAAATGCCTCGCATTTGAGGGTTCTCGCTTCGCGTCCGCGCGACTTGCTTGCCGGCAAATGCTTCTTCCTTCAAAATAGCCGCTTCCTTTCACAACTTTGGAGAACCACCCATTCGCCGTCCCAACAGAGCCCCGGCCCCAGCCGCCAAAGACGGGCCGCGCATCAATGATGACATCCGCAATGCGCAAATCCAGCTGATCGACCAAACCGGCGACAACAAGGGTACGGTCGAGACCGTTCTCGCCATTCGCATGGCCCAGGAAGCTGGCATGGATCTGGTCGAGATTTCGCCGAATGTCAGCCCTCCCGTCTGCAAGATCATGGACTACGGGAAGTATAAGTATTCCGCCCAGAAGAAAGCCGCCGAAGCCCGCAAACGCCAGAAGACCGTCGAGATCAAGGAGATCAAGCTCCGGCCGATGATCGACGATCACGATTACGAGGTGAAGATGCGTGCGATGCAGCGGTTCTTCGAAGAGGGCGACAAGGTCAAGATCACCCTGCGCTATCGCGGCCGCGAAATGGCGCACCAGGAGATCGGTACCAAGCTGCTGGACAAGATCAAGAGCGACGTCGCCGAGCTCGCCAAGGTTGAGCAGGACGCCCGGTTCGAGGGCCGACAGGTCGTCATGGTGCTGGCGCCGCGCTGACGCCAGCGTTTCCGGATGTGAGAATGAACGGCCCGTCCGGACATCCGGCGGGCCGTTTTGTTGGTCGGGGCCGCGGGGTCGGTGCACCTCTCCCGCTGGCGGGAGAGGTCGCGGCGCGAAGCGACGCGGGTGAGGGCTTTCTCGTCTGGGGGTTTCTCGTTTGAGGAAGCAACCCTCTCCCCGACCCTCCCCCGCAGGCGGCGGAGGGGGCGCACCAACTTCTTGGCGACTACGTCCGCGTCGCCTGCCAGGTGCCGCTACAGCGGTCGCCGGAGATGATGCCGTTCCAGGAGCCAGTCCCGGCCAATCCGGCGAGCCGGCCACCGCCGGTGGCATGGGACGCGCCGACCGAGACCTGGACCGCGACGGCGCCGCCGCGATTGACCGAGCCCGAGACCCGGCCGCCGCCGGCGGACGAGACCCGGTTTCCAGCCACGCTGAAGGGAACGCTATAGCCCGAGCTGCAATTACCGCGAGTGGTGGCGAAAGTGACATTCCAGACGCCGTCATAGCCGCCGATACGGGCATCGGCGGCCGAAGGCACCGCGGCCGCGGCAAGCGTGGCGAAGAGCACAAGGCGGCACGGACGGCTGAAAACTGACAAAACCGATCGGGAAAATTGGGCCATTTTGGTCCTGCTCCGGGGCGAGACGGGATAAATATTGGGGTGGCAACCCCCAATAGTCGGCGTGCCCGTTGCGGCGGTTCACCGTTGCCATTTCGCTCCCGCTCTGCCATAAGCCGAGCCTTCATCGCCCGGCTGATTTAAGGGCTGCCGCGGCGGTGTCCGTGCGGGTTTTGCGCCAGTTCGCAAAACCTGAGCACAATCAACGCTCTAACGAGCATTTTAGACGGCCGGCCGCCTTCACGGGCGGCGTTCTGTTATGGCCATAGGAGAGCAAAATGCCCAAGCTGAAGACCAAATCGGGCGCTAAAAAGCGCTTCAAGGTGACTGCCACCGGCAAAGTGATGCACGCCCAGCGCGGCAAGCGTCACGGCATGATCAAGCGGACGAAGAAGCAGATCCGTCAGCTCCGCGGCACCCGCGTGCTGTTCAAGACCGACGGCGACAACGTCAAGAAGTACTTCTTGCCGAACGCCTGATCGCGTCCACGATCATTGCCAACCGTGCCGCGGCACCCCGCGGCAATCCGAAAACCTAGTCATCTCTGAAGGATTTTTGTCATGTCTCGCGTCAAACGCGGTGTGACCGCCCACGCCAAGCACAAGAAAGTCTACAAGGCCGCCAAGGGTTTCCGCGGCCGCCGCAAGAACACGATCCGCACCGCCAAGCCGGCGGTCGACAAGGCCCTGCAGTACGCGTTCCGTGACCGCAAGCGCAAGAAGCGGACATTCCGCGCGCTCTGGATCCAGCGCATCAACGCCGCCGTCCGTCCGTTCGGCATGACCTACAGCCGATTTATCGACGGGCTGGCCAAGTCGGGCATCAGCGTGGACCGCAAGGTGCTGTCGGATCTCGCGATCAACGAGCCCGTGTCGTTCCAGGCGATCGCCGAGAAGGCCAAAGCTGCGCTCGCGGCCTGAGGCTTGCGTTAGCGGGCCTTCTGGCCCGCAGCCTTCAGCGCGCGCTGCGAGTAACGCTGGGCGACCTCCGCCCGACAGAATGCCGTGAACGAGAGATACATGGTGCCGGACTTGTTCCGGTACTTGCTGTCGCATACGCGCATCTCGCGTCGGTAGGACTGTGCCTGCGCGGCATCCAGGCTTGGCTTATTAAGGCGTGGCTTATTAAGGCCTGGCTTGAAATCCGCCTCGCATTTCCGTTCGACGGCGGCACCGAGCTGGACGTCGCCACTCGCGGTCAGTTCGCAATCCCTGAACACCTTCATCGCGCTCTCGCAGCCCTTTTGGGCGCTGATGGTGTCGACGACCTCGTCCAGCGTCATGGATTTCTCCATGCATACCATGGCCCGCGCCGGAGTGCCGGCAAGCGACAGAACGACGGCCAAAGCGGCGACCTGGCATTTCGACGGCATCGCGGACCTTTCCTCTTGATCCTCCCTTGGTGCCGGGTCCCGTTGCGAGGTTCAAGCCGGCTGCTCAGGCGCCGAAATGACCGGCTTTTTGCTTGACGTTACCGCCTTGGTACGGCGACAACCCAGCCGAATTTAGCAGCAGGGATTTGACAGTGTCCGACCTCGCATCGCTCGAAACATCCATCCTCGACCAGATCGCCGCCGCCGGCGACGAGGCCGCGCTCGAAGCGGTGCGTGTCGCCGCGCTCGGCAAGAAAGGCTCGATCTCGGCGCTGCTTGCGACCTTGGGCAAGATGTCGCCGGACGAGCGCAAGACGCAAGGCGCCGCGATCAATCTCGCCAAGGACAAGGTCACGCAGGCGCTGGCGGCGCGGCGCGACGTTTTGAAATCGGCCGCACTCGATGCGCGGCTCGCATCCGAAACCGTCGACGTGACGCTGCCGCTGCGCGATACGCCGGCGGAAGCCGGCCGCATCCATCCGCTGAGCCAGGTCTGGGACGAGCTGACCACGATCTTCGCCGACATGGGTTTCTCGGTCGCCGAAGGTCCCGACATCGAGACCGACGATTACAATTTCACCAAGCTGAACTTCCCGGAAGGCCATCCCGCGCGCGAGATGCACGACACCTTCTTCTTCCATCCGAAGGGGGACGGCTCGCGCATGCTGCTGCGGACCCACACCTCGCCGGTGCAGGTGCGCACCATGCTGAGCCAGAAGCCGCCGATCCGCGTGATCTGCCCGGGCCGCACCTACCGCATCGATTCGGACGCGACCCACACGCCGCAATTCCACCAGGTCGAAGGCCTCGTCATCGACAAGCACTCGCATCTCGGTCACCTCAAATGGATCCTGCACGAGTTCTGCAAGGCGTTCTTCGAGGTCGACCACATCAACATGCGCTTCCGGCCGTCGTTCTTCCCGTTCACCGAGCCGTCGATGGAAGTCGACATCCAATGCCGCCGCGACAAGGGCGAGATCCGCTTCGGCGAGGGTGAGGATTGGCTCGAGATCCTGGGCTGCGGCATGGTGCACCCCAACGTGCTGCGCGCGTGCGGCATCGATCCCGACGAGTACCAGGGCTTTGCCTGGGGTATGGGCATCGACCGCATCGCGATGCTGAAATACGGCATGAGCGACCTCCGCCAGCTGTTCGACAGCGACGTCCGCTGGCTGTCCCATTACGGCTTCAAGCCGCTCGAAGTGCCGACACTCGCGGGAGGGCTGAGCTCGTGAGGGCGGCGCTCGGACATCATTTTGTAGTCAACGACAAGAGCCGAGGCACACAGCCATGAAATTCACGCTCTCCTGGCTGAAGGATCATCTCGAGACTGACGAGCCGCTGGACAGGCTGGCCGACAAGCTCACCATGATCGGGCTCGAGGTCGAGAACATCGAGGACAAGGCAAAGGCGCTGAAGCCGTTCACGATTGCGAAGGTGATCTCGGCCGAGCAGCATCCGAATGCGGATCGGCTGCGCGTCTGCATGGTTGAGACCGGTGGCGGTGCCGCGCCCGTGCAGGTCGTCTGCGGCGCGCCGAATGCGCGCGCCGGGCTCGTCAGCGTGTTCTCAGCCCCCGGCACCTACATTCCAGGCAAGGACATCACGCTCGGGATCGGCACCATCCGCGGCGTCGAGAGCCGCGGCATGCTGTGCTCGGCGGCTGAACTGCAAATCTCCAACGACCATGACGGCATCATGGAGCTGCCGGCCGATGCGCCGATCGGCGCTGCTTACGCCGAATGGGCCGGCCTCGGCGATCCCGTGGTCGAGATCAATCTGACGCCCAACCGGCAGGACTGCACCGGCGTGCACGGCATCGCGCGCGATCTCGCCGCCGCCGACATGGGCAAGTTCAAGGATCCGTCCATCAAGCCCATCAAGGGCGAATTCCCCTGCCCGGTGAAGGTCACGGTGGAGGACGCCGCGCTGTGCCCGGGCTTCGCGCTACGGCTGGTGCGCGGCGTGAAGAACGGCCCCTCGCCGGAATGGCTGCAGAAGCGCCTGACCGCGATCGGGCTGCGTCCGATCAATGCGCTCGTCGACATCACCAACTTCATGACCTACGACCGCGCGCGCCCGCTGCACGTGTTCGACGCCAAGAAAGTGAAGAGCAATCTCGTGGTGCGCCACGCCCGCGACGGCGAGACGCTGCTCGCGCTCGACGGCCGCACCTACAATCTCGATCCCGCGATCTGCGTGATCGCGGATGAGCACGGCGTGGAATCGCTCGCCGGCATCATGGGAGGCGAGGCCTCCGGCTGCGACGAGAATACCACCGACGTGCTGATCGAATCGGCGCTGTGGAACGAGATCAACATCGCCCAGACCGGCCGCAAGCTCGGCATCAATTCGGATGCGCGCTACCGCTTCGAGCGCGGCGTCGATCCGGCCTTCATGGTGCCCGGGCTGGAGCTCGCCACCAAACTCGTGATGGAGCTGTGCGGCGGCACGCCGTCGGAGAACGTCGTGGTCGGAAAAGCTTTTGGCGACGACCGCGTGATCGATTTCCCGGTCACCGAGGTGAAGCGGCTGTCCGGCATCGAGGTGCCGCAGCCCGAAATGAAGCGCATCCTGTCGCATCTCGGCTTCATGATGGCGGGCCCGGGGCCGGTGGTGAAGGTCGCGGTGCCCTCGTGGCGCTCGGATGTGCACGGCAAGGCCGACCTCGTCGAGGAAGTCGTCCGCATCTACGGCATCGACAAGGTGCCGGAGACGCCGTTCGAGCGCGGCGAGGATGCGCGCAAGCCCGTGCTGACGCCGATCCAGCTTCGCACCCGTCGCGCCAGGCGCGCGCTCGCGACCCGCGGCATGATTGAGGCCGTGACCTGGTCGTTCATCACGAAGCCTGCGGCCGAACTGTTCGGCGGCGGGCAGCGCGAACTCGAAGTGGCCAATCCGATCGCCGCAGACCTCTCCGACATGCGCCCGAGCCTGATGCCCGGACTTGTCGCAGCGGCACAGGCCAATGCCGATCGCGGCTTTGGCGATGTCGCGCTGTTCGAGGTCGGCCAGATCTTCAAGGGCGACCGCCCGCAGGATCAGTTCACGGCCGCGAGCGGCGTCCGTCGCGGCTTTGGCTCGGCGGAAGGTCTGGGACGACACTGGTCGGGCTCGGCGCAGGCTGATGTGTTCGACGCCAAGGCCGATGCGCTCGCGGTGCTGGCTGCGGCCGGTGCGCCGATGCAGGCGCTGCAGATCGTCGCCGGCGGACCGGCATGGTTGCATCCCGGCCGCTCCGGCACGATCCAGATCGGCCCGCAAAACGTGCTCGGTCATTTCGGCGAGATGCATCCGCGCGCGCTCGAGGCGCTCGGCGCCGGTGGTTCGCTGATGGTATTCGAGGTGATCCTCGACCGTATCCCCGAGGCCAAGAAGAAGCCGACTCGCGCAAAGCCCGTGATCGAGCTGTCGGCGTTCCAGCCGGTGTCGCGCGACTTTGCCTTCATCGTCGATCGCGCCGTGAAGGCGGCCGACATCGTGCGCGCCGCCCAAGGCGTCGACAAGAAACTGATCACCGCCGTCAACGTCTTCGACGTCTATGAAGGCAAGGGCATCGACGACGGCAAGAAATCGATCGCGATCGCGGTGACGATCCAGCCGCGCGAGAAGACGTTGACCGACCAGGAGATCGAGGCGGCGGCGGCAAAGATCGTGGCGGAGGTGACGAAGAAGACCGGCGGCACTTTGAGGGCATGAGTCTTGCCGACTTCCCGGTCAGCGTTTTTCGCGCGAGCCGGCAACTCCGAGTCTTCGTCAAACCACTCCCTGTGGTTATGGGTCCCGGATCTGCGCTGCGCTTGTCCGGGACGACGAGCTAGGATTGTTGCAGCTCAACTCCTATGGCCGCGTCGTTCGGCGCTTCTTCATCGAGTGCGTCGGCACATCGGCAGGCTCGTCCCTGAGTGCCCCGATCTTGCGCAGGGCCGCATCTGCAGCGCGCTCGCCACTTTCCCAGGCGCCGTCGACGGTGCCCCACAGCGTTTCATGGGTCGCTTCGCCGGCGAGGAACATGTTGCCGATCGGCTCGGCCAGCACTCTGCGGGAGAGCTGGCCGCCCGGGGAGGCCGCCGACATCGCGCCCATGACGTAAGGCGAGGCGTTCCAGCGGGTCGCGCTGGTCTTCTGCACGGCCGCGGCAGCCTCGCTCCCGAACAGCTTTGAGATCCATTCTCGCGCGAAGGCCGTCATCGCCTTCTCGCCCTGCCCCGAGAGATCACGGCCGAACGAGCCGCCGACGTCGATCGAACACAGCGAGGAGCCGCCGATATTGGCGAACATGAGCGCGGTGCGCGTCGAATTGCTCTGCTCGATGAGGATGTCGTCGCGCGACAGCCCCAACGGATTGCCCGGGAGTTGCAGCACGATGTGATCATAGCTGCCGAGGCCGAGTTTCGAGGCGGCATCGAGCGTGCGCTTGGGAATGTCGGGCGCGAACTTGATCGCGCCCGACATGAGCACATTGGTCGAGACCGTGACGATGGCGGCGCGCGCAGCGATCTTGCCAGCTTGGGTTTCGACGCTGACGTCACGATTGCTCCAGACGATCCGGCTCGCCGGCGTCGAGAGCACGACCGGCGCCTGCTCTCCGAGCTTCGCGATCAACGTGCCCAGGCCCTGGCGGCAGGCGATCGCGGCATTGCGGTCCTGCGCCCGCGCCTTGTCGATCGCGGAAAGCTCCTTCAGATCCTTGCCCGCAAAGCTCGCGCCCAGCACGAATTCGGCCGCGCCGGCCCAGTCGCCGAGGTCCTTCGGCAACACCGACGCGCAGGACGTATCGAGCTTGCCGCGGGAGGCTTCGTCGATGGCGCGGTTGGCGCGCACCAGCGCCGCCAGGAACTCCTCGGTCTCCCCGGCACGGGCATTGCGTCGGCCAATTCGCATCTTCTGGCCCGACGGCGCCGGCAGGACATCGAGCCCGACGCTGCGCCCCAGCCGGATCATCGGGTTGGTGTCGGGATTGTGCATCCAGCGCGCGCCACGATCGAACGGTACATCGAAGGTCGTGCTGTCGGTGATACAGCGCCCGCCGATCTGCGCGGCCGCTTCCACCACCACGACCTTGCGATTGGCCGCCATCACGCGCCGCGCTGCGGCAATACCGGCGGCACCTGCGCCGATCACGACAATGTCAGCCTCGCGCGGCAGGGTCGCGGCGGTTGCGCGCAGAACCGGCATTGCGGCAAAGGCCGCCGACGCCGATAGGAAACTGCGGCGCGTGATTGTCATGTCATGGTTTCCGGAGACTTGCGGCAAACGGGAACAGCTCGCGAACCTTGCCGTATCTGATGTTGCGCGGCAACCATCATGGTGAATCAATCATGCTTGAGCTCACAGAGCCATGAACCGAATTGCAACACGTTCCGACCATGATAGAGAAAGAGAAAAGACGGTCGGAAAAGGCCGTGGGGGGAGTTCATGGGAACGGTCCTAGATTCGGTCGGAAAGCTGATAGCCGCGTACCTCTCGAAGGAGGTGCCGGGCTACGAGCCGTTCACACCGAGCGACCCGGAGCACCTGCGCGGCGTGATCCAGCCCGGCGACGTGATGCTGGTCGAAGGCAACAACCGCATCTCCGGCATCATCAAGTACCTGACGCAGTCGACCTGGTCGCATGCCGCGCTCTATGTCGGCCCGATCGAAGGCGCCGAAGAGCCCGACGGCGAGCCGCATGTGCTGATCGAGGCCAATATCGGCGAAGGCGTCACCTCCGCGCCGCTATCGAAATATTTCCCCTACCACACCCGCCTGTGCCGTCCGGTGGGGCTGTCCTATGAGGACCGCACCACGGTCTGCCGCTATGCCATCAACCGCATCGGGTTCGGCTACGACACCAAGAACATCGTCGACCTGATGCGCTTCCTGTTCCCGCTGCCGATACCGCAACGCTGGCGGCGCCGCATGATCGCGATCGGCTCGGGCGATCCGACCAAGATCATCTGCTCGGCGCTGATCGCACAGGCGTTCGACGCCGTGCGCTATCCGATCCTGCCCAAGATCACCAAGGCCGGCAGCCGCGCCGCGCGCCGGGAGATCCTGCATATCCGCGATTCCTCGCTCTACATGCCGCGCGACTTCGACATCTCGCCCTATTTCGAAGTCGTCAAACCCACCATTGTGCACGGCTTCGACTACACCGCCCTGCACTGGGCCGACAAGCAAAAGCCGCTCGAGGAGGTAGCGGGCTCATTCGGGGTGTTTCCAGAAGCGATCGGTGCGCCGACGCTCGTTCCTGAAGCGATTGACGAAGAAGCGCCGGGTGAAGTTTCGGCTGAGCAAGTAGGCGTGCAGGCCGCCGAGATGGCCGGACCCGTCATGGTCTCGAAGCATTTTCTGCTGTTGAAGAAGATCGCGACGTATCGGCCGAGGCGGCGGATACGGACGCGCGAGCGAGCGGCGTAGTCCACTCCACCGTCATTGCGAGCGCAGCGAAGCAATCCAGGCTGCCGCAGCGGAAAAGATTCTGGATTGCTTCGCTTCGCTCGCAATGGCGAAGTGCTTACCGCTCCGCCCGCCCGATCACCGCCATCAGCTCCGCGATCTTCTCGCGCTGGTCCGCCTTGTCGCCGCTGGCGATCGCGTGCTCGACGCAATGGGCGACGTGGTCTTTCAAAATCTCTTCCTCGACCCGGCGCAATGCGGCACGCACTGCCGAGATCTGCGTGACGATGTCGATGCAATAACGGTCGTCCTCGACCATTTTCGAGAGACCGCGAACCTGGCCCTCGATCCGGCCGAGACGTTTTCCGACGGATGCCTTGATGTCCTTGCGCATGCGCTCTATATACCCCCTAGGGTATATGTTGCAAGGCCGGAGCATGGCAATGAAGGACGCAGAACACGAGCATCATCATCAGGCGGAAACTCATTCCGGATGCGGCTGTTCCGCCGATGCGGCAGCGCCCGCTGAGAAGCGTGCGGCTGCGTCTTGCTGTGGAGGACATGGCGATCACGCACATGGTCAGGGCAACGCGACAACGAAGGTCCGCGATCCCGTCTGTGGCATGACGGTCGATCCGGCGACATCCAGGCATCGCTTCGAGCACCACGGCGAGACGTTCCATTTCTGCTCGGCGGGCTGCCGCAGCAAATTCGCCGCCGATCCCGCGAAATATCTCGGCAAGGAGAAAGCGCCCGAGCCGGTGGTGCCCGCGGGCACGATCTACACCTGCCCGATGCACCCACAGATCCGCCAGGTCGGGCCGGGAACCTGCCCGATCTGCGGCATGGCGCTGGAGCCCGAGGTCGCGAGCCTGGAGAGCGGACCCAATCCCGAGCTCGCCGACATGACGCGGCGGTTCTGGATCGGCGGTGCACTGGCCTTGCCGCCGGTGGTGCTGGAAATGGGCGGCCATCTCGCCGGCCTGCACAATTGGATCGACCCGACACTGTCGAACTGGATCCAGCTCATGTTCGCGACGCCCGTTGTGGCCTGGGCCGGCTGGCCGTTCTTCGTGCGGGGCTGGCAATCGCTGGTCACGCGCAACCTCAACATGTTCACGCTGATCGCGATGGGCACGGGTGTCGCTTATGTCTACAGCCTGATCGGCACCGTCGCTCCGCAGATTTTCCCCGCGACCTTCCGCGGCCACGAAGGCGCGGTTGCCGTCTATTTCGAGGCCGCGGCCGTGATCACGGTGCTGGTGCTGCTCGGCCAGGTGCTGGAGCTGCGCGCCCGCGATGCGACGTCGGGCGCGATCAAGGCGCTGTTGCAGCTCGCACCAAAGACTGCGCGCCGCGTCGAGGCCGATGGCAGCGAGCACGAGGTCGACATCGATTCACTCCATGCCGGCGACCGCCTGCGGGTGCGTCCCGGCGAGAAGGTCCCGGTCGACGGCGTCATTCTCGAGGGCCGCTCCTCGCTCGACGAGTCCCTCGTGACCGGCGAATCCATGCCGGTCACCAAGGAGACCGACGCAAAAGTGATCGCCGGCACGCTCAATCAGTCCGGCAGCTTCATCATGCGTGCCGACAAGGTCGGGCGGGAGACGCTGCTGTCGCAGATCGTGCAGATGGTTGCCGACGCACAGCGCTCGCGCGCGCCGATCCAGCGGCTGGCCGACCAGGTCGCCGGCTGGTTCGTGCCGACGGTCATCCTGGTGGCCATCATCGCTTTTGCGGCCTGGGCCTGGTTCGGCCCGGAGCCACGGCTCGCCTTCGGCCTCGTCGCCGCCGTCAGCGTGCTGATCATCGCCTGCCCCTGCGCACTGGGGCTCGCCACCCCGATGTCGATCATGGTCGGCGTCGGCCGCGGCGCGCAGGCCGGCGTCCTGATCAAGAACGCCGAAGCTTTGGAGCGGATGGAGAAGATCGACACGCTCGTGGTCGACAAGACGGGCACGCTGACCGAGGGCAAGCCCAAGGTGGTGTCGATTGTCCCGGCCGCGGGCTTTGCGGCGGACGACATCCTTCGGTTGGCGGCCAGCGTCGAGCGCGCCAGCGAGCATCCGCTGGCCGACGCCATCGTGCGTGCGGCAATGCAGAAGCACCTCGCATTGGCTCCGGTCGAGCAGTTCGACTCGCCGACCGGCAAGGGAGCCACCGGCAAGGTCGACGGCAAGACCATTGTGCTCGGCAATGCGAGATATCTGTCGTCGATCGGGATTGAGACCAAGGCGCTCGACGCCGAGGCCGAACGCCTGCGCGGCGATGGCGCCACCGTCATCAACATGGCCATCGAGGGCGCGCTCGCCGGCCTGTTCGCGATCGCCGATCCGGTCAAGGTCTCGACACCGGAGGCGCTGAAGGCGCTTGCGGCCGAGGGTATCAAGGTGATCATGCTGACCGGGGATAACCGCACGACCGCGGATGCCGTCGCGCGCCGTCTCGGCATTGCCGATGTCGAGGCCGAAGTGTTGCCGGACCAGAAGAGCGCGGTGGTGACCAAGCTGCAAAAGGCCGGCCGCAGCGTCGCCATGGCCGGCGACGGCGTCAACGACGCGCCGGCGCTGGCGGCGGCCGAGGTCGGCATCGCGATGGGCACCGGCACCGACGTGGCAATGGAGAGCGCCGGCGTCACCCTGCTCAAGGGCGATCTCACCGGCATCGTCCGCGCACGGAAGCTGTCGCAGGCGACCATGAGCAACATCCGCCAAAATCTGTTCTTCGCCTTCATCTACAATGCCGCGGGGATTCCGATCGCGGCCGGCATCCTCTATCCGGCCTTCGGCGTGCTGCTGTCGCCGATCATCGCCGCCGCCGCGATGGCGCTGTCCTCGGTGAGCGTGGTCGGCAACGCGCTGCGGCTGCGCACAACGCGGCTGTGACGATCCAGGGATCTGCGTAGCCCGGATGGAGCGGAGCGCAATCCGGGTTCTGCCAACCTATCGGGCACCGTCCCGGATTGCGCTACGCTCCACCCGGGCTACGGTTCAGCGGACTTGGACGGCACGCGAGCTCATCGCATCTGCCGCGCCGGCTCGATCAGCTCGGGCCGCGATCCGGACAGGCGCTTGTGCATGTGGACCATGAAGGCCATGCCGAAGATCGGCGTCGCCAAATTCACGATCGGGATCGAGACGAAGGCCGCGATGATCAGGCCGGCGGTGAAGATGGTCGCGGCGTTGTCGCGCCGCATCGCCTTGGCTTCCTGCGGCGAGCGGAAGCGCATTGCCGCGAGCTCGAAATATTCGCGGCCCAGCAGCCAGGCGGCCGCGAGGAAGAAGATCAGAAAGCCAGCGCCGGCCAGGAATACGAAGGGCAGCGCGATCAGATAAACCACGATCGTCAACAGCGCGGCCTTGACGCCCTCGTAGATCGCCTGATTGAAGGGCAGCGCAACGCCGGGCCGCTCGGCGGGATAATATTCGCGCTCGACGATATCGGCGACGTCGTCGACGAACAGGCTCGCCACCAGCGAGGTGATCGCGGGCATCAGGAAAACACTGCCGAACACGACGCCAAGCCCCGCCGCGATCGAGACGATCCAGGCCAGAACCTCGAGCGAGGCGTGCCAGCCTGGCCCGAGCAGGCCCTCGAGCCAGACCTCGCCATAGGTCGCAAACCAGCTCAACAGCCGCTGCAATCCGATCGCCAACACGACAATCAGCACCAAGGCGACACCGATCGACCGCCACAGGATCGAGCGCATCGGCGGCGACATCATTTGCGACAACGCCTTCACGGCGGCATCCAGCATGGAACACCCTCTCACGAGTACCCGCGAGAGGTAGACACCCCGAGCTGCTTCGGCAAGGGAGGCTGACCTTGTCTCGCTGCGGCTCTAAGGCTCCGCCGCGATGCTGGCCCAGCAGGTGATGGCACTACAGACCGTGCTCCAGCGGCCGAACCCCTTGTAGATCTGGGCGGCGACCTGCTCCTGCTGTTTCAGTGTGCCCTCTGCCTTGATCTGCGGATCGGAGACGTTGCGGATCGCGAGCCAGCGCGGCGCCTTCGCACCCATGTCCTGCGCCACCAGACCGAGGATGGCGTCGCCCATCTCCGAGACGTCGCCGAGGCCCTGAAGACGGAAATGGTCGTCCGAGGTGTCGAAGCCGAAAAAGTCGGTGGTAACCACGGACGACGTCAGGCCGCTCGGCTTGACGACGAAAATCTTCGGCGCGCGCGTGTTGTCCTTCGGCAATTGCCCGGCATTGGCCTTGAACAGCGTCTTGGCCTGCGTGAATTTCGTCGTGTTGGCCGACTTGCTGGAGAAGTGCTCCTGCGCGAAGGGCTGCTTCTTGAACTTCGACAGGCAGTCGAACCGGACGATCGGGCTGACGATGACGTCGCCGACCTCAACCTGCTTGCCGATGCCACCGGCGGTTCCCGTGGTGATGACGAGCGTCGGTTGCACCTCGGTGATGATCTGGCGCCACACGTCGATGTTCGGCAATTGCGGGCCGTCCTGCGACATGTGCGAGTCGGATTTGAAGATCACGACCGTCTTCTTGCCGATCGTCGTGGTCCAGTAGGTGCCGAGCCGTTTCAGCTCCTTGGCCGGACAGCCGTTCCGCATCTTCTGCGAGATGGTCGCGTAATTATGCGTGTAGGGGGCGTAATCGTTGCGCGGATCCTTGCCCGGGTCAGCACGCGGCTGAGCGCGTGGCCTTCGTCGACGGTCCAGGTCACGACCAGCACGTCCGCGTGCGGCAGCGGGCTGTTGCCGTTGCCTTTCGGCTTTGGCCCGGTTTGCGGCGCCAATCCCTTGGGCCAGGGATGTCGGTGAAGCGCGACAGCCCGGTCGCGGTCGAGAAGGCGAGGAACTCGCGGCCTTCGCTCGATTCGGAATCGAAATCGATGATCTCGCGCTGGAAGTCCTCCGCCGTGACCTTCGCGGTCTTGGTCACGGCGGCGTCCGCGATGCGCTTTACGACAAAGGTTTGCCGCGGCGGCGGTGTCGTGATCGGATCGAACCCAAGATTTCTCTCAACCCATTTGCGGTCGGCCAGCATTGCATCGTCTCCGCCAATTGTTTTTGACAACATCGTTCATTGGTCGGCCGAGCCCGGCTTGCGGTTGCAATCTTAAATCGAATTTCCCGATTTCGAATGGTACGACCCGCTGACCCATTCTTTGCCAATTCGAGCGTGCCGACGATTGTGCCTATATAGCAGCCGCTTCCTTGAAAAATTATCGCCCAATCGCTGAACCAATTGCGACTTCGGATTACACCTATAGTTGAATACCAAAAAATGTCTTTCCCATCACCAAACGGAGGAAGTCATGGCAAGCCCAACCAAGCGTGTCGCGCTGGTGAACAGCGCACGGAAATTGCCGAAGGGCGCCAAGCTCGTCGGCGCGGCCGACCCCAAGCAGGAAATCGAGATCAGCGTTCGCCTGCGCGCCAAACGTGCCGATGACGACAAGGTGATGGCGCTTGGCGCACAACCGCCGCGGGAGCGACAATATCTTTCCCGCGCCGAGTTTGCCGAAGAGATGGGCGCCGATGCAGCCGACGTTGCCAAGATCGACGATTTCGCGCACCAGCACGAACTCAACGTCAAGAGCGTGCACCTGGCCTCCCGTACGGTGAAGCTGACCGGCACGGTGAAGGCGATGAGCGCGGCGTTCGGCGTCAAACTCAACAACGTCAGGCACGACGGGGCGACCTATCGCATGCGCAAGGGCAGCGTGCAGATACCCCCCGAGCTCGAGGATATCGTGGTCGGCGTGCACGGCCTCGACAACCGTCCCGTGGCTCAGCCGCACTTCCGCCGCAGGACGGCGACGAAGGGTGCGACCGCGCGCGCGGGGCAGGGCGGCAGCTTCTCGGTCGAGCAGATCGCCCAGCTCTACAATTTCCCCGGCGGCGAGACCGGCGCCGGCCAGTGCATCGCCATTATCGAACTCAACGACATCGACCAGAAGGGCCATCCCACGGGCGCTGGCTACAAGACCGCCGACCTGAAGACCTTCTTCAAGAAGGCGGGAATCGCGATGCCGCAGATCGCCCCCGCAAGCGTCGACGGCGGCGCCAACAAGCCCGGCCATTCCGATGCCGACGGCGAAGTCGTGCTCGACATCGAGGTGGCCGGTGCGATCGCGCCCGGCGCTAAAATTGTGGTCTATTTCGCGCCGAATACCACCAACGGCTTCATCGATGCGGTGAAGGCCGCGGTCCACGACACCGCGCGAAAGCCTTCGGTGATCTCGATCAGCTGGGGCGGACCGGAAGATCCGGAGAACTCGCAGCAATTCATCGACGGCCTGAACGAGGCGATCCGGGACGCCGCCGCGATGGGCGTCACCGTCTGCGTCGCCTCCGGCGACAATGGCTCGGCCGACATGGGCCAGGGCTGGGACGGCAAGCCGCATGCCGACTTCCCGGCGTCCAGCCCGTTCGCACTCGCCTGCGGCGGCACCAATCTGAAGGCGCCGAACGGCCACATCGACGAGGTGGTCTGGAATGGTGGGCTGCAGGGCGGCGCTGGCGGCGGCGGCGTCAGCGTCATGTTCGCGCAGCCGAAATACCAGGCCCACGCTCATGTGCCGAAATCGCCGACGCACCAGAGCGGCCGTGGCGTGCCCGATGTTGCCGGCGACGCCGATCCCGCGACCGGCTACCAGATCTTTCTGAACGGAGTCGTCACCACGATCGGCGGCACCAGCGCAGTGGCGCCCTTGATGGCCGGACTAATCGCCCGCATTAACGAAGCCACGACCAAGAAATTCGGCAAAACCGTCGGCTTCATCAACCCGCTGATCTACGCCTCGCACCAGCAAGGCGTGTTCCGCGACGTCACCGTCGGCAACAACGACATCACCGGCTCGCTGCACGGCATGTACAAGGCCGGCCCCGGCTGGGACGCCTGCTCCGGCCTCGGTGTCCCCGATGGTGCGGCATTGCAGAAGCTGCTCGCGGCGTAGACGGCAGGCTCTCTTTTCCCTCTCCCCGTCCTTACGGGGAGAGGGTCAGGGAGAGGGGCTGTCTTCGCGATCAGGGTGAGAGCTATATTCGCTGAAGCCCCCTCCTCTCCGTCATCGCGAGCGAAGCGAAGCAATCCAGGAGTCTCACCGCGGAGGCAGACTGGATTGCTTCGCTCCGCTCGCAATGACGGGGAAGAGACCGGAGCTACACCGTGTCCAGCGGCTTGCCGCGCACGTTCGGGCCGAACAGCGTCATCGCGATCACCACGATCAGCATCGCCGCGGTGATCAGGCCGAACACGCCGGTGACGCCGGCCTCCTTCAGCATGTAGGCGACGATGAAGCCCGAGAACGTCGCGCTGAGCCGGCTCATCGAATAGACCAGGCCGGAAGCCCGCGCCCGGATCTGCGTCGGAAACACCTCGGTCTGATAGGCGTGATAGGCGTAGGACATCGTGGTGTTGCAGGCGGTCAGCAGCACGCCACAGACGATCAGCAGTCCAGGCTCGGTCAATTGCGCGAACGCCATGCCGAAAATGATGACGGCGATGCAAGCGCCGGCAATGATGCATCGGCGCTCGAACTTGTCGGCAAAGCTGGCCGCGAGCAGCGGCGCGATCGGATAGGCGAAGGCGACGATGAAGGAATATTGCAGGCTCTTGGTAACGGTGATGCCCTTCTCCACCAGCAGCGTCGGCACCCAATTGGCAAAGCCGTAGAAGCCGAAAGCCTGGCACAGGTTGAACACCATGAAGAGGACGACGAGCGAGAGATAAGGCGGCCTGAACAGATCGGCGAAGCTGACGCGCGCGGCCGATTGTGCCGCCGCGCGTGCAGACGACGGCGCGGCAGGTGCGCCCGTGCCACCGCCGGCGGCCTCCAGCATCGTCACGATCGCAAAAGCCTCCTCGGTGCGGCCATGGCGCGCGAGCCAGAGCGGGCTTTCGGGCAGGAACAATCTCACCACCCAGATGATCATGCTGGCGGCGGCGCCGATCAGCACCACCCAGCGCCAGCCCTCGACGCCGTACGGCGCGAGCGGCACCAGCCACCACGCCAGAAAGGCGACGACCGGCACCGCAACGAACATGATCGACTGGTTCACCGCAAAGGCGCGTCCGCGCATCCGGCTCGGCACCAGCTCGGTGATGTAGGCGTCGATGGTGATGACCTCGACGCCGATGCCGATGCCGGCGAGGAAGCGCCAGAGCAGCAGGCCTTCCGAGGAGGTCTGGCAGGCCATCACCACCGACGCCGCGGTGTAGCCGAGCAGGGCTGAGGTGAAGATCGCACGCCGGCCGAAGCGGTCGGCGAGAAAGCCGAGGAAGAAGGTGCCGACGAACAGGCCGGCGAACGTCGCGGCGACGAATGCGCCGATGCCGGAGAAACCGAAGAATGCCGTTGTCGTCGCGCTCAAGAGTCCGCTGCGGCTCAGGCCCGGCGCGATGTAGGCGGTGAGAAACAAATCGTACATCTCGAAGCAGCCGCCCAGCGAGAGCAGGACGACGAGGCGCCAGACATAGGCCGTCGCCGGCATGGCCTCGAGCCGTCGCGAGATCTGGTCTGGAACCGATGGCGCAGCGCCGAGCTCAAAGCCTGTGTCGATACCGACAACGCTCATGATGTCCTCCCGTGGCGCGCGGATCGCGCGCGTTCCCCGGCGGCTCATCTCTGTGGTGCTGGTGGGCTCTGCCGGACCGCGCCATGTTGGCCTCCGCGAGCCAGAAATCCAGACGAACATATCGATCGAAGCGTTCGAGAATTTCGAACTCGGCCGATGAGAGGCAGGACGGCGGGTCGGCGAACTCGGTCACCTCTCCCGCTTGCGGGAGAGGTCGGCGCGTAGCGCCGGGTGAGGGTTAGCTCCGCAACGGGACAATCCCGATGCGGAGATACCCTCTCCCCAACCCTCTCCCGCAAGCGGGAGAGGGAGCGCACTGCGGTCGCGGCGACGTCAATCGCCCTCACCCCGCCAGCGTCGCCTGCCAGCCGCCGCTTCGCACCTGCTCGGCGATCAGCGCGAGCATCAACCGGCGCATCTCTTCCATCGCATACGTCATCGGGCGGTTGCGCAGGCGGCAGAGATAGAGCGTGCGGGTCAGCTTCGGATCGATCACCCTGCGTGCGACCAGGCGGCCGGCCGCGAGCTCCTCCCGCGCGAACAGCTTTGTCGCGATGGTGCAGCCCAGCCCTTCGACCAGCGCGCCGGTCATGCCCGTAATCGAATTGGCGTGCAGGATCGCGCTGCCTTCCAGCCGCTTGAGCAGGACCGGATCATCCAGCAGCGCCCGCGACGACAGGCCGAGGCCGTAGCGCAGCAGGATCAACGGCATCCGGCTCAGCTCCTCGAAGCGGATCGGGGCCTTGCCTTTGCCGACCAGCTTCGGAATGCCGACGCAGAACATCTCCTCTTCCAGCACGGCTTCCGTGATCAGCTCCTTCTCCGACGGCGGATTATAGACCAGCGCCAGATCGACGCTGGAGATCATCAGGTGCATCAGCGTCGCGCCGGACAGGCTCTCGGTGAGCGACAGCTTGAGCTTGGGATATTTGGTGAGCACGGTGCGCATCAGCTCCACGCCGATCGCCTTGACGCCGGAATTGGCCATGCCGATCGAGATATCGCCGGCGATGACGCGGGCGCCTTCGCGCACCTCGGTCTCGGCCTCCGCCATCGCGCGCAGGATGATGCGGGCGTGCTCATAGAGCCGCTCGCCGGCCGCCGTGGGTTCCATGCCGCGCGGCTTGCGTTCGAACAGTGGAGTTGCGAATTCCGCCTCCAGGTTCGAGATATGATGGCTGAGGGCGGACTGCGCGACGTTGACCTGGTCGGCCGCGCGCGACAGGTTCCGCTGCTCATAGACGGCAATGAAATAACGGAGCTGGCGCGGATCCATGGCAAAGCGTTCTATAACTGCGAAGGCAATCTTCGACAGATTATATTTTTCAGAAGGCTTGTGAAGGCCTACTCTTCTCGCGAACGAACAGGGAGAGACGGATGACCGAGGCCGGATTGCCGCTCGAGGGCGTACGGGTCGTCGAGATGACGCACATGGTCATGGGTCCGACCTGCGGCATGATCCTCGCGCAATTCGGCGCCGAGGTGATCAAGGTCGAGCCGCCCTCTGGTGACAAGACCCGCACCCTTGGCGGCATGGGAACGGCGTTCTTTCCGCTGTTCAACCGCGGCAAGCGCAGCGTCGTGCTGGACCTCGAGAGACCCGAGGACCGCGAGACCATGCACCGGCTGCTGCAAACCGCGGACGTGTTCCTGGAGAATTTTCGCGACGGCCAGCTCGAGAAGCAGGGGCTGCGTGCCGAGGAATTGCGGCACCGGCATCCGCACCTGATCATCGCCGGCCACAAGGGTTTTCTGTCCGGGCCCTATGAGCATCGCCCTGCGCTCGACGAGGTCGTGCAGATGATGTCGGGCCTTGCCGCCATGACCGGCACGAAAGAGAAGCCCCAGCGCGTCGGCTCCTCCGCCAACGACATCATGGGCGGCATGTTCGGCGTGATCGCGATTCTGGCCGCGCTGTACCAGAAGCGCGGGGGAAAACGCGAAGGCGCCGACATCCGCATCGGTCTGTTCGAGAACTGCCTGTTCCTGGTCGCCCAGCACATGGTCGACTATGAGATGACCGGCAACAAGCCGCGCTCGATGCCGGAGCGCGAGCATGCCTGGCCGATCTACGACATTTTTGACGCCGCCGGCGACGGACGCATTTTCATCGGTGTAGTGACCGAAGGGCATTGGCAGAGCTTTTGCCGCGAGTTTGGGCTGGCAGATCTTCTTGATGATCCGACCTTGCGCACCACGACCGACCGCATCCTGGCGCGACCGCGGATCATTCCGCGCGTCGCGGAAATCATCCGGCAGCGGAACGTTGGAGAGCTGTCGCAAACGCTCGACGCGCTCAACATCTGCTTTTCGCCGATCAACCGTCCCGAGGATCTCCTGACCGATCCGCACGTGCTGCGGCCGGGCGGTCTCGTCAACAACATCAATGCCGACGGCAAGCCGTTCCGCGTTCCGGCGCTGCCGATCGAGTGGAACGGCAGCCATGTCGGTGAAGGTCTGAAGGTCGCACCGCTCGGTGCCGACACGTCGGCAGTCCGCGCCGAGATCGACAATGGCGACGTCACGTCCAAGGCCGCTGGGAGGCGCGCATGAACCGGATCGAGACAATTTACCCCGCGAACCGCGTCAGCCTGCGCGAAGTCGGTTTGCGCGACGGGCTCCAGCTCGTGAAGAAATTTCCCTCCACCGAGGCGAAGCAGCGCTGGGTGCGCGAGGAATACGCCGCCGGCGTGCGGCATTTCGAGGTTGGCTCGTTCCTGCCGGCCAAGACCTTTCCGCAATTCGCGGACGTTCGCGACGTCATCGCGACAGTGGCAAGCCTGCGTGGGGCCCATGGCATCGCGCTTGCGCTCAACGAACGCGGCGTCAATGAAGCCCTCGAATCCGGCGTCGGCGAAATCGCCTCGGTGGTCTCGGCCACGGAAGAGCACAGCCAGGCCAACGCCCATCGTTCGCGCGACTCCGCGATTGCCAATGTGAAACGCCTCTGCGAGATGCGCGATGCCAGCGCGCACAAGCCGCTCGTCAACGCCGCGATCTCGATGGCGCTCGGTTGCTCGATCACCGGCGCGGTTGACCCTGCCGAGGTGCTGCGTCTGGTCGACAAGTGCCTCGAAGCGGGCGTCGATTTCGTCGCGATCGCCGACACCGTCGGTTATGCCGGCCCGAAGCAGGTGGCCGAATTGTCGCGCGCCGCTGTCAAGCTCGCAGGATCGAAGCCGATCTGCATCCATCTTCATGATACCC
Organism: Bradyrhizobium sp. LLZ17; assembly: GCF_041200145.1. Classification (NCBI taxonomy): domain Bacteria; kingdom Pseudomonadati; phylum Pseudomonadota; class Alphaproteobacteria; order Hyphomicrobiales; family Nitrobacteraceae; genus Bradyrhizobium; species Bradyrhizobium zaerense. The sequence goes on along the minus strand of NZ_CP165734.1, from coordinate 4,919,869 downwards.
GCGGCATGGGAATTGTGAACGCGTCAGCCGCGCTGGACGAAGGCGTCCGCATCCTCGACGGCTCGCTCGGCGGCCTCGGCGGCTGCCCCTTCGCGCCCGGCGCGACCGGCAACGTCGTGTTCGAGGACCTGGTGTTCCTGTGCGAGAGCAAGGGTTTTGCGACGGGCATCGATCTCGAGAAGCTGATCGCGGTGCGCAAGATCTTGCGCGAGGAGATGCCGGACGAGCAGCTCTACGGCGGCGTCGCGCGCGCGGGCTTGCCGGGCGTGAGTGCAGCGAAGGCGGCGTAGGCGCTCTTGCGCCTCTCCCCAGCGGCGAATACGGCGTCAGACCGTCTTCTCCGGCCACCTGCAAAGATCGTTGATCAGGCAGACCTCGCAGCGCGGCTTGCGCGCGAGACAGGTATAGCGGCCATGCAGGATCAGCCAGTGATGTGCATGCAACATGAATTCGGCCGGGATGATCTTTTCCAGGCCGAGCTCGACCTCCAGCGGCGTCTTGCCAGGTGCGAGCCCGGTGCGGTTGCCGACCCGGAACACATGCGTGTCGACCGCCATGGTGTGCTCGCCAAAAGCCATGTTGAGCACGACATTGGCGGTCTTGCGCCCCGCGCCGGGCAATGACTCGATCTCGGCGCGCGTGCGCGGCACCTCGCCGCCGAATTCGCCGAGCAGCTTGGCCGACAGCGCGATCACGTTCCTGGCCTTGGTGCGATAAAGGCCGATGGTCTTGATGTACTCGCGCAGGCGCTCCTCGCCGAGGTCGAGCATCTTCTGCGGCGTATCGGCGACCTCGAACAATGCGCGAGTGGCCTTGTTGACGCCGGCATCGGTTGCCTGGGCCGAGAGCACTACGGCAACCAGCAGCGTGAAGGGATTGATGTGCTCGAGCTCCCCTTTCGGCTCCGGATTGGCTTTGCGAAACCGGCTGAAGGCCTCGTGAACTTCGGCCCGGGTCCAGGGTTTGATCGCTTTGAGGGATTTCTTCGCGGCTGCCTTCGGCTTCGCGACAGTCGGCTTTGCCTTTTTCTTCGGGACCGCCACTTTGCGCGGGACCGGCTTGCGGGTGATTTTCGCCATGATCGGGATATACTGAGGGACGATGAGCACAGGCAATGAAATTGAGCGCCAAGCGTCTGGCCAAGAATCCGGCCAAGGCTCTGAGGGTCCGCGCGAGGTTCAGATCCTCTCGGCGCGGCTGACGCCGCACCGCTCGCTGAACCGCACCGGCTTCCTTGCCGTGATGCTGTTCTTGAGCGTGGTCAGCTTTGTCACCGGCATCGCGTTCATGATGATGGGGGCCTGGCCGGTGCTCGGCTTCTTCGGGCTCGATGTGCTGGTGGTCTGGTGGGCTTTCAAGGTCAATTTCCGCAGCGCGCGCGCCAGCGAGGAAATCGTGGTTACGCCGTCCGAGCTGCGCGTTCGCCGGGTGAGCCATCGCGGCCAGGTCGCCGAGTGGTCCTTCAACCCGCTCTGGGTCCGCCTCGATCAGGAGATCGACGAGGAATACGGCATCGAGCATCTCTATCTGATCTCGCGCGGCCGCCGGATCCAGATCGCCGGTTTTTTGGGACCCGAGGAAAAGGCGAGCTTTTACAAGGCCTTGGTTGAAGCGCTCAACGCCGCAAAGCGCGGCCCGATCTACAACCCGGTCTGCTGAATCCGGGTCGGAAAACGGGTGGTTTCGCCTCGCCGCCTCTCCTACATTTCCGGTCATGATGACACTCGCCATACATGATCAACGCCTGGCCAAGCCGGGCACCCAGAACGCCGCGTTGCGCGACTATGATTCGGTGCGCCGGGCGATCGCCTTCATCTCCGAGAACTGGCGCGCGCAGCCGACCATCGAGGCGATGGCCGATGCGGCCGGCGTCACCCCGGATGAGCTGCACCATTTGTTCCGCCGCTGGGCCTCGATCACGCCAAAGGCCTTCATGCAGGCGCTGACCCTCGACCACGCCAAGGGACTGCTCAGGGATTCAGCGAGTATCCTGGATGCCGCGCTCGACTCTGGCCTGTCGGGCCCGGGGCGGCTGCACGATCTCTTCGTCACGCACGAAGCGATGTCGCCGGGCGAATGGAAGAACGGCGGCGCTGGCCTCACCTTGCGTTACGGCTTTCATCCCTCGCCGTTCGGCACCGCAATCGTGATCGCGACCGATCGCGGCTTGTCTGGGCTTGCCTTCGCCGACCCCGGTGAGGAGAAGATCGCGCTCGCCGACATGACGCGACGCTGGCGGAATGCGACCTATGTTGAGGATCACGAAGGCACGGCGCCGCTCGCGCAGCGCATCTTCGACACCCGACTGTGGCGGCCGGATCAGCCGTTGCGCGTGGTGATGATCGGCACGGACTTCGAGGTGCGGGTGTGGGAAACCCTGTTGAAAATCCCGATGGGGCGCGCGGTGTCCTATTCCGACATCGCCTGCAACATCAACAGCCCAAAAGCCTCGCGCGCCGTCGGTGCTGCGGTCGGCAAGAACCCGGTGTCGTTCGTGGTGCCTTGTCACCGCGCGCTCGGCAAGAGCGGCACGCTGACCGGCTATCACTGGGGCATCACCCGCAAGCAGGCGATGCTGGGCTGGGAAGCCGGGCAGCTGGGGATGCAGTAGGTGAGGTGCCGTAGGGCGGGCAAAGGCGCGCTCTTCGCGCGCCGTGCCCACCATCGTTCAGCGAGTGTGGATGCATGGTGGGCACGCTTTGCTTTGCCCACCCTACGGCTCTGCCCGTGTGGCGAAACCTACCCGGCCAGATCCAGCTTCGAAGCCACCGTCGAATCCGCGTTCAGTCGGTAGATGATCGGCACACCGGTTGCGAGCTCGCGCTTCAGGATGCCTTCGGGCGAAAGTTTTTCCAGCACCATGATCAACGCGCGCAGCGAGTTGCCGTGGGCGGCGACCAGCGTGCGCTTGCCGTTGAGAACGCCGGGCAGGATCTCCTGAACGTAATAAGGCAGCGCGCGCGCGAGTGTATCCTTCAGGCTTTCGCCGCCGGGCGGCGGGACGTCGTAGGAGCGGCGCCAGACCAATACTTGGTCTTCGCCCCATTTCTTGCGAGCGTCGTCCTTGTTGAGGCCGGAGAGATCGCCGTAGTCGCGCTCGTTCAGCGCGAGGTTCTTCGCTGTCGGCAGGCCCTTCTGGTCGAGTTCGCCGAGAATGAGATCAAGCGTGTGCTGCGCGCGCGTGAGCACCGAGGTGTAGGCGACGTCGAACACAAGGCCGTGCGCCTTCAGCTTGCGGCCGGCTTCCCTAGCTTCGGTGACGCCGAGCTCGGTGAGATCCGGATCCTTCCAGCCGGTGAAAAGGTTCTTCAGATTCCATTCGCTCTGGCCGTGGCGCACGAGCACGAGAAGACGTTCGCTCATTGACTGCTTTCCGCTCAGTTATTGCTTGAGCATGATCGTGCCGGAAACCGCTTCAGACGTTTCCGGATCATGCCCTGGCTCATTCAGATATCCGCGAGGCCGAGCACGTCGGCCATGGAGTAGTGCCCCGGCTGCTTGCCGTGCGCCCACAGCGCCGCCTTCAGCGCCCCATGGGCGAACAGCATGCGGTCTTCGGCGAGATGCGACAGCGTCAGCCGCTCGAACGGACCGAGGAAGGTCACGCTGTGCTCGCCGGCGACGGTGCCGCCGCGCACGGAAGCAAACCCGATGTCGCCGGGCCGGCGCGCGCCGGTGATGCCGTCGCGGCCGCGATCCGCGTGCTCCTCAAGCGAGATGCCGCGGCCGGCGGCCGCCGCCTGGCCCAGCATCAGCGCAGTGCCCGAGGGCGCGTCGACCTTCATGCGGTGGTGGGCTTCGACGATCTCGATGTCAAAACTGTCGTCGAGCGCCTTGGCGACGCGCTTGACGATTGCGGCCAGCAGATTGACGCCGAGGCTCATATTGCCGGACTGCACCACCACCGCGCGGTTGGTCACGCTCTTGATCACGGCATTGTCTGAGGCCGATAGGCCGGTGGTGCCGATGACATGGACGAGACCCCGCTCGGCCGCGATTGCGACATTGGCGATGGTCGCCGCCGGCACGGTGAAATCCAGAATGCCGTCGGCATCCTTCGACATCGCCCAGAGATCGGCGGACAGCTTGATGCCGTTGGCCGGCAGGCCGGCGAGCACGCCGGCATCCTTGCCAAGCAGCTCCGAGCCCGGCGCCTCCAGCGCACCGGCCACCACCGCGCCCTCGGTGTCGGCAATCGCCCGTGTCAGCGCGCGGCCCATCCGGCCGCCGGCTCCCGCAACAATCAAGCGCATCTCGGACATGGTGTGATCCTCTCAGCTGCGTTGTAGCGGCGGGATGCAGTTCCGGCAACCGAGGGGGGTCGGGCGGTCGCTTGCGGCCATCCTTCGAGACGCCCGCCTACGGCGGGCCCTCAGGATGAGGTCGGAGCACGGGGCAGCAAATTGGACGGGTGCCGATGCTGCTTAGCCTCATCCTGAGGAGACCGCAGAGCGGTCGTCTCGAAGGACGAGGCGCGCAGATCGCGCCTCAGCCGTCCGACGGCTGCGGGCCGTCATAGCCTTCGATGATGATGAGGTCGGCCACCGAGTGCGGCTGGCGCACCTTGATGTTGGCCTGGTATTCCGGCGAGTTGTAGCAGGCGATCGCGGTCTGGTAGTCCGGAAATTCGATCACAACGTTGCGGGTGCGGCTCTGGCCCTCGACGGTGGTGAACTTGCCGGCGCGGACGACGAAGCGGCCACCCCATTTCTTGAAGATCGGACCATTTGCGACGGCGTAGGGCTTGTAGCCCTCGTCATTGCTCACGTCGACACGTCCAATCCAGTAGCCTTTTGCCATTGTTCTTCTCCCTTTTTTGATCAGCTAGGTTAAGCGAGCGCCTGCGCGATCTCGGCCTGGATGGATTCAGCCATTGCCTTGACATCAGTGGCCTCCACCACTGGCCGGCCGACGACAAGATAGTCGGCGCCGGCCGCAATCGCGCGGCCCGGCGTCATGATGCGTTTCTGATCGCCGCTTGCCGCGCCCGCCGGCCGGATGCCGGGGGTGACGAGGCTCATCTGGTGGCCGACGATCTTGCGCAAGGCGCCCACCTCTTCCGGCGAGCAGACGAGACCGTCGACACCAAGCCCCTGTGCCTGCCGCGCGCGCGCCTCGACCAGCTCCGACACGCCGAGCCGATAGCCGGCCGCATGCAGATCGTCATCGTTGTAGGACGTCAGCACCGTGACGGCGAGGATCTTCAGGCCGGCGCTGCCGCGGCCCTCGACGGCGCCTTTCATGGTCTGCGGATAGGCATGCACGGTGAGGAAGGTCGCGCCCAGCCTGGCAACGCTCTCGACCCCCCGCGTCACCGTGTTGCCGATGTCGTGCATCTTGAGATCGGCAAACACCTTCTTGCCCTTGTCGGCGAGCTTGCCGATCAGCGGCAGGCCGCCGGCATAGGCGAGCTGATAACCGATCTTGTAGAACGTCACACTGTCGCCGAGCCTCGCAATCATCGCCTCCGCGGCATCAAGGCTCGGCAGATCGAGCGCGACGATCAGGCGGTCTCTCGGGGCGATTTCGGCTGGCGTCATGTCACCTCACATCATGCGTTGGGAAACGTCGATCAGCTGCCGCACCATCTCCTTCATGGCGTCGATATCACCCTGATGCTTCAGCCTGTCCATATCGTCATAGGCCTGATCGGCAAAGCCAAGCGTGAGCTGGTTGGCGATCACATTGGCGTGGCAGGAGGTCAGGATCAGCCGCAGCGATTGGAGTGCGCGGGCCGCACCAAGCCGGCTCTGCGAGGCGCCTGCGAGTGCGAAGATTCGGTTGCGGAAGACCTCGCCGCGCGCCTCGTTCAGCTCATGCACGCGGCTGACCCAGTCGATCGCGTTCTTCAGCAGCGGCGGCACCGAGGCATTGTATTCGGGCGAGACGATCAACACGCCATGATGCGCGCCGATCATGCGCTTGAGATTGATGGCGTGCTTCGGCACGCCGGATTTGGCCTGGAGATCGCCGTCGTAGATCGGCAGCGGGAAATCGGCGAGCGAGATGCGGGAGACGTCGACGCCGGCCTGGGCAAATTCGGAGACGGCCACCGCCGCCAGCTTCGCATTGTGCGAGCCGGTGCGAAGCGAGCCGGGAATGACCAGGATCTTCGGTGAGGGCATCCGATCCAATGCATTGGCGAAACGAGGCCGCCGCGCAAAGAAGGAAGCCGGCGGAATTAATCCTTGCGATACACCCAGACGCGGGCCGGCGGAAGGTTCATCCAGATCCGTTCCGAAGCCTCTGTGGACACGCCGGGCAGCGATTTCGGGATCGGCGGCACCACCGCATAGGTAAACTGGACGAAGGGTGCGCCGGGCGCGAGTGCCGTGAAGGCATCGCGGATCAGCCGCAGCCGCGTCAGCATCGGTTTTGTCACCAGCGGCAGACCGGATACCACCGCGGCGGCCGGCGCGCTCAGCACGTTCCAGAGCGTGTCGCGCAGGCGATAGGCATCGCCCTGCACCACCTTGGCCTGCGGATAGCGATCGCGCAGCAGCGCGCAGAAGCCGGGATTATATTCGACGAGAACGAGACGCTTCTGGTCGACGCCGCGCTCAACCAGCGCCGACGTGATTGCGCCGGTGCCGGGCCCAAGCTCGACCACCGGAGCGTCCGAATCGATGTCGACATAATGGGCCATGGTCCGGGCCAAGAGTTTTCCGGACGGCATCACCGCGCCCATATGGAGAGGCTTTTCGATCCACGATCTCAGAAAGCGCACCTCGTCATCAAGACGAGGCTTCTTCAACGCACGCGCGGACGATGGCAATGGCATGTCAGGACCGGCCGGGACCGCGTGACCGCGGCGTGTCAGAAAATGGTCATAAACAGGTATAGGCCGAAGACGATACGGTCAAGCCGGGTCAATTCGCCCGATTGCCGAAGAAATCCTTGACCTTGGTGAAGAAGCCCTCGGATTCCGGCTGGGTGTTGCCGGAGGAGAGTTTTTCGAATTCGGCCAGCAATTCCTGCTGCTTCTTGGTGAGGTTCTGCGGGGTCTCGACCACGACCTGGACGTACATGTCGCCCATCTGGCGCGAGCGCAGCACCGGCATGCCTTTTGACGCGATGCGGAATCGGCGGGCCGACTGGGTCCCGGCGGGGACCTTCACCTTGGCCTTGCCCTTGTCGATGGTCGGCACCTCGAATTCGCCGCCAAGGGCTGCGGTCACCATCGAGATCGGCACACGACAATGCAAATCGGCGCCGTCGCGCTGGAAGAACTGGTGCTGGGCCAGCGACAGGAAGATGTAGAGGTCGCCGGGCGGGCCGCCGCGGACCCCGGCCTCGCCTTCGCCGGCGAGCCTGATCCGCGTGCCATCCTCGACGCCCGCGGGGATGTTGACGGACAGACTCCGCTCGCGGGTGACGCGGCCCTGGCCCGAGCAGGACGGGCAGGCGTCCTCGATCATCTGGCCGCGGCCCTGGCAGCCCGGACAGGTCCGCTCCAGCGTGAAGAAGCCCTGCGACTGCCGCACGCGGCCGGCGCCGCCGCAGGTCGAGCAGGCCTTCGGCTTGGTGCCGGCCTTGGCACCGATGCCCGAGCAGGCCTCGCAGGTGACCGAGACCGGAATCTCGATCTGCGCGGTCTTGCCGCCAAAGGCTTCCTCGAGCGTGATTTCCATGTTGTAGCGCAGGTCGGCACCGCGCTCGCGGCCGCCACGACCGCGCTGCCCGGCCATGCCGAACAGGTCTTCGAAAATGTCGGAGAAGGAGGAGGCGAAGCCCGCACCGAAGCCGGCGCCGCCACCCGGACCACCCTGCTCGAACGCCGCATGGCCGAAACGGTCGTAGGCCGCGCGCTTGTCCTTGTCCTTGAGGACCTCGTAGGCCTCGTTGATTTCCTTGAAGCGGACTTCGCTGGTGTCATCCCCCGGATTGCGGTCGGGATGAAATTTCATCGCAAGCTTGCGGAACGACGATTTCAATACGGAATCGTCGGCGGAGCGGTCGACTTCGAGGGTTTCGTAGTAGCAGCGCTTGGTGGACGTGGACATGTTGAACTCGGTCTATCCAATCGCGATTCAAGTCGGTGCGAAATAACGTCGCTACGCGACGATATAGGCAGCTCTCCGCCTTGCGGCAGAGGGCAGCACGACGGCTTTCACGATAACAGCTGGAAATTGATCGATCGTAACGGGAGCAAGCCCCGTCGAGCCCGACACGAAAGCCTCCCCCTCGAAGGGGGAGGCTGAAGAAGCGTGTCGGGTCCAAGCCGTCTGCATCATCACCCTCTTGGGGCTTATGCAGACTTCTTGTTGTTCTTGTCGTCGTCGACCTCGGTGAACTCCGCGTCGACGACATCGTCCTTCGCAGCGTCCTTGGCCGCGTCGGCCTCGGCCTGCTGCTTGTACATGGCCTCGCCGAGCTTCATCGAAGCCTGGGCCAACGTGTTGGTCTTGGTCTTGATCGCCTCGGCGTCGTTGCCCTTCAGCGCTTCCTTGAGGTCGCTGACGGCATCCTCGATGGCGCGGCGCTCGGTCTCGGCGACCTTCGAACCGTGCTCGGCCAGCGCCTTCTCGGTGGAATGCACCAGCGCGTCGGCGTGGTTCTTGGCGTCGACCGCCTCGCGGCGCTGCTTGTCGGCCGCGGCATTGGCCTCGGCGTCCTTGACCATCTTGTCGATATCGGCTTCCGACAGGCCGCCGGAGGCCTGGATGCGGATCTGCTGCTCCTTGCCGGTCGCCTTGTCTTTGGCCGAGACGTTGACGATACCGTTGGCGTCGATGTCGAACGTCACCTCGATCTGCGGCATGCCGCGCGGGGCCGGCGGAATGCCCATCAGGTCGAACTGGCCGAGCATCTTGTTGTCGGCCGCCATTTCACGCTCGCCCTGGAAGACGCGGATGGTGACCGCGTTCTGGCTGTCCTCGGCGGTCGAGAACACCTGGCTCTTCTTGGTCGGGATCGTGGTGTTGCGGTCGATGATGCGGGTGAACACGCCGCCCAGCGTCTCGATGCCCAGCGACAGCGGGGTCACGTCCAGCAGCAGCACGTCCTTGACGTCGCCCTGGAGCACGCCGGCCTGGATTGCGGCACCGATCGCCACGACTTCGTCCGGATTGACGCCCTTGTGCGGCTCCTTGCCGAACAGCTGCTTCACGACTTCCTGGACCTTCGGCATGCGCGACATGCCGCCGACCAGCACCACTTCGCCGATCTCGGCGGCGGTGAGGCCCGCATCCTTCAGCGCCTTGCGGCACGGCTCGACGGTCTTCTGGACGAGGTCGTCGACCAGGGCCTCGAACTTGGCGCGGGTGAGCTTCATCGTCAGATGCTTCGGACCGGTCTGGTCCGCGGTGATGAAGGGCAGGTTGATCTCGGTCTGCGTCGTCGAGGACAGCTCGATCTTGGCCTTTTCGGCGGCTTCCTTCAGGCGCTGCAACGCGAGCTTGTCGTTGCGCAGGTTGATGCCCTGCTCCTTCTGGAACTCGTCGGCCAGATAGCCGACCAGCCGCATGTCGAAATCTTCGCCGCCGAGGAAGGTGTCGCCGTTGGTCGACTTCACCTCGAACACGCCGTCGCCGATTTCGAGAATGGAAATATCGAACGTGCCGCCGCCGAGGTCGTAGACGGCGATCGTGCCGGCCTTGGTCTTGTCCAGACCATAGGCGAGCGCAGCCGCGGTCGGCTCGTTGATGATGCGCAGCACTTCAAGGCCCGCGATCTTGCCGGCGTCCTTGGTCGCCTGGCGCTGGGCGTCGTTGAAGTAGGCGGGAACGGTGATGACGGCCTGGTCGACCTTCTGGCCGAGATGGGCTTCCGCCGTCTCCTTCATCTTCTGCAGGATGAACGCCGAGACCTGCGAGGGCGAGTAGGTCTGGCCGTCGGCCTCGACCCAGGCATCGCCGTTGGAAGCCTTCACGATCTTGTACGGAACGAGCTTCTTGTCCTTCTCGACCATCGGATCGTCGTAGCGGCGGCCGATGAGGCGCTTCACTGCGAAGAAGGTGCGCTCGGGATTGGTAACGGCCTGGCGCTTGGCAGGCTGGCCGACGAGGCGCTCACCGTCGTCCGTGACGGCGACGATGGAAGGCGTCGTGCGCATGCCTTCGGAATTCTCGATGACTTTGGCGTTCTTGCCATCCATCACGGCGACGCACGAATTCGTGGTGCCGAGGTCGATCCCAATGACCTTTCCCATGGTCCTGATATCCTTGTTTTTGCGGCAGGTTGGCTGGGCCCAGAAGGCACCCGAACCGAACCCCCTAAGATCAAACATTCGCGATATTGCGATGGTTGACGCTCATATAGGAGGGGGAGGGGCCCGCAAGGACCGAACGCAAGTTTGAGCCGCGAAAACATTGGGTTTTGGAAGAACATATCCGGGCTGAATCGCCCTTGCGGGTGAGGAATTATTAACAGGTCCGCCCTCGGCCGGCACCCCGCCACCGCCCTGTTGCGGCAAGGCCAAACCCGCTAAAAGGCGGACCGGCCGGACCACCCCGCGCGAGGCTGCCTTACGCGACAAAGGGGCCCGATGACCGACCATCGAACGGCCTCAATGTGAACCAAGTAGAGTGCCCATGAAGCTCATTCGCCCCCTCGCCGCGCTCGCCCTCCTGATTGCCACGGCATTTCCGGCCCTTGCCGCCGACGCGGTTTTCCCGCCCGGGCTGCGCCTCGGCATGGTGCCGCTGATCGGCCTCAACACGGCGAAGACCTTTCCCGGCTTCGAGAGCGAGGACGGCGCCGTCAAGGTGCTGGTCACCGAGCTGCCGCCGGCGGCTTATGGCGAGGTCGCGAGTGCCTTCAATTCCAATCCGGCCGGAGCGAACGGCATCAAGCCGGACAAGATCGAGACCGCCGCGGGCCTCGCCTATTTCACCACCGAAAGCGGCAAGGCCGGCGAGACCCCGGTCAAGCGCTATTCGATGATCGTGCCGGGCGCCGGCTTCTCCGGCTATGTCGCGGTGCAGATCCCGGAAAATGCGACCAAGATCTACACCGACGAGGCGGTGCGGCAGATGTTTGCGAGCACCGTCCTCCGCAAGCAGGTCTCGGCCGAAGAGCAGATCGCGTTGATGCCGTTCAAGATCACCGATCTTGCCAACTTCAAGGACATCCGCACGCTGGCGCCCGGGAGCAGCATCATCCTGGCCGACGGCGACGAGAGCACAGGCTACGAGTCGAAGCCCTTCATGATCCTCGGCCTGATCGGCCAGACACCGCAGCAGGCGGATGACCGCGCCCGCTTCGCCCAGGAAGCGGCGCTCCAGATCCCCGGCGTGCGTGAATCCCGCATCACCATGTCCGAGCCGATCCGCATCAACGGCCAGCAGGGCTTCGAGACTCGGATCGACGGCGTCAGCGGCAAGGACAAGACGGCTGTCACGGTGGTGCAGTGGATCCGCTTCGCGAGCGGCGGCGCCTCGCTGCGCATCATCGCCAGCGCCCCGCGCGACCAGTGGTCGGATGCCTTCACCCGCTTCCGCGCCGTGCGCGACGGCATCCAGCCGAAAGGCTAGGCGAAGGCGGCCCCGCATACTCCGTGTCGAGCTGAGCTAGCAGCCCAGCCACTAATCAGACCCGGCCGTATTTTCGGGCTTTTGTTTGTACACGAACGGAACTAGGCTTCTCTCCGTTGGATCATCCTGGAGGGAGACGAACCATGCTGGATCGGCGACAAGTCTTGGCGGTGCTCGGGACGACTGTACTCGCGAGCGTCGCTCCAACCGCGCTTTTTGCAGCGGCCTCAATCAAGCCGGACGACACGTCCGCGCTGCTCGTAATCGACGTGCAAAACTGCTTCCTTCCGGGCGGCAGCCTCGCGGTGAAGGAAGGCGAGCAGGTGGTGCCGGTCATCAACAAGGTGGCCAAGGGATTCGCAAACGTGGTGATGACGCAGGACTGGCATACGCCCGGCCACGTCTCGTTTGCATCGGTGCATTCCGGCAAGAAGCCGTTCGAGACCATCGACCTGCCCTACGGCAAGCAGGTGCTATGGCCCGACCATTGCGTGCAGGGCACCGACGGCGCTTCGCTGTCGAAGGATCTCTCGATCCCGCAGGCCGAGCTCATCATCCGCAAAGGCTTTCACAAGGATGTCGACAGCTACTCGGCCTTCCTCGAGGCTGACGGCAAGACCTCGACCGGTCTCGCCGGCTATCTCAAGGCGCGCAAGATCAAGCGGGTCTTCGTCGCGGGGCTGGCGACCGACTTCTGCGTCGCATGGACCGCGCTCGATGCACGCAAGGCGGGCTTCGAGGTCTATGTCGTGGAAGACGGCTGCCGCGGCATCGACAATCAGGGTTCGCTTGCAAAAGCCTGGGCCGATATGGCCAAGGCCGGCGTGAAGCGGATCCAGTCTGCGGATATCGCGGTGAGCGCGTAAAAGGCGCGATCGAACTGCCAAACCCTGATCCTGAGAGCGCGCTTCTTCGCGCGCGTCTCGAAGGATGAAGGCCTCGCTGCTACATCTTGGGCTTCATGGTTCGAGACGCCGCACAAGGGCGCGGCTCCTCACCATGAGGGTCGGAGAGCTAATTGGCCGCGCCGTTCGACTCACTGCTGTTGGCCGCGGGCGCAGCCTTCGCGCCGCCCTTGGCGACGCCGACCAGCGCCGGACGCAGCACGCGCTCGCCGATGGTGTAGCCGGCCTGCATGACCTGCACCACGGTGCCTGCCGGCACCGACGGATCGGGCACTTCGAACATCGCCTGCTGGAAGTTCGGGTCGAACTTCTGGCCCTGCGGATCGAATTTCTTCACGCCGTGCTTTTCCAGCGCGTTGAGCAGCGAGCGCTCGGTGAGCTCGACGCCTTCGATCAGCCCCTTCAGGCCGGCATCGGCATTGGCCCGCGCTTCCACCGGAACGGCATCGAGCGCGCGCTGGAGGTTGTCGGCAATGTCGAGCACGTCACGGGCAAAGCCGGTGATGCCGTAGAGCTTGGAATCGGCGACTTCCTTGCTGGTGCGCTTGCGCAGATTCTCCATCTCGGCCAGCGTCCGCAGCATGCGGTCGCGCGCCTCGGCGGCTTCCTTCTGCAACAGCTCGACCGAACCGGGCTCCGGATCGTCGGGCATGATGTAGGGCTTCGACACCACGGGCTCGCCGGTCGCAGCGGCCGTGTCTTCGGGTTGCCGGTCTCGATCGGTCATCGACTACTTTCTCGAACTCGTCTGACGGGATTTTGCTGGCCCGGATATCGTGCTTCGGACGGGGAAAATCAAGCGCCCGTGATCGGCCCAAAGGCCGGTCAGCCGCCCAGAAGGCGACTGACGATGCGGGCGGCGTAGTCCACGGTCGGGATCACACGGGCATAATTCAGCCGTGTCGGCCCGATCACGCCCAAGACGCCGACGATGTGGCCGGCGGCATCCCGATAGGGCGAGATGATGGTCGAGGAGCCGGACAGGGAGAACAGCTTGTTCTCCGAACCGATGAAAATCCTGACGCCTTCGGCGGTTTCCGCGCGCCCCAACAGGTCGATGACGCCGCGCTTGGTCTCAAGATCGTCGAACAGCAGGCGCACCCGCTCGAGATCCTCCAGCGCATGCAGATCTTCGAGCAAATTGGCGTGCCCGCGGACGATGAGCTGGCGATCCTCGTTCTCGCCGCCGGACCAGCTTGCAATCCCGGCCGAGATCACCTTGTGGGTCAGTTGATCGAGTTCCGCGCGCGCCTCTCCAAGCGCGGTCTCGAGCTCGAGCCGCGCCTCGGCCAGCGTGCGGCCGCGGATACGGGAATTGAGGAAATTGCCGGCCTCGGTCAGCGCCGAGGAAGGAACTCCGAGCGGCAGCGCCAGCACGCGGTTTTCGACCTGGCCGTCCTCGCCGACCAGGATCACCAGCGCCTTTTCCGGTTCCAGGCGGACGAATTCGATGTGCTTCAGCCGCGAATTGGACTTTGGCGTCAGCACCACGGCCGCGGCACGGGTGAGGCCGGACAGCCGTGTCAACGCCTGGTCCAGCGCCGCCTCGACCGATTGCGCCTGGCCGACGGAGGCGAGCTGGCTCTGGATCGACTGCCGCTCGGCCTCGGTGAGGTCCCCGACCTGCATCAGGGCGTCGATGAAAAAGCGCAGACCGAGTTCCGTCGGCAGACGGCCGGCGGAGGTGTGCGGCGCATAGATCAGGCCGAGCTGTTCCAGATCGGCCATGACATTGCGCACCGACGCCGGCGACAGCGGCATGGCGATCAGGCGCGAAATGTTGCGCGAGCCAACCGGCTCACCGGTCGCGAGATAACTCTCGACGATTTGACGAAAGATGTCGCGAGACCGCTCGTTGAGCTGGGCGAGGCCCGCGCGCGGCGCGATCAGATGGATCGGATCGTGATGGGCCACGGCGTAACTCCTCTCGGCTGCTTGTAATTTGTCTATCCGGGAGCGCCCTGACAAGCGGGCTTTTGCGGTTGGTTGAAGGTTGCTCCAAGCTTGCCTCGGGGACCGAAAAGCCCTTGCCGCTCACCCTCACCCCCCTACAAGCACCGCGAACAGCTTAATCCCTGCATCCCTGCGAGTTTTGGAGGATTTCCCATGCGGCCAAGCCGCCGTGCGCCCGATGAATTGCGCCCCGTGACACTGGAGCGCGGCGTGGTCAAATATGCGGAGGGCTCCTGCCTGGTGAAATTCGGCGACACCCATGTGCTGGTCACCGCGACGCTGGAAGAGCGGCTACCACCCTGGCTGAAGGGCCAGGGCCGCGGCTGGGTCACCGCCGAATACGGCATGCTGCCGCGCGCCACGCTGGAACGTACCCGCCGCGAGGCCTCGGCGGGCAAGCAGAGCGGCCGTACCGTGGAAATCCAGCGCCTGATTGGCCGCTCGCTGCGCACCATCGTCGATCTCGAAGCGCTGGGCGAGCGCCAGATCACGGTCGATTGCGACGTGATCCAGGCCGACGGCGGCACCCGCACGGCGTCCATCACCGGCGCCTGGGTCGCACTCGCCGATTGCATCAGCTGGATGAAAACGCGCAACATGATCAAGGCCAACGTGTTGCGTGACAACGTCGCCGCGATCTCCTGCGGCATCTACAAGGGCACGCCGGTGCTGGACCTCGACTATGCCGAGGATTCGGAAGCCGATACCGACGCCAATTTCGTCATGACCGGCGATGGCCGCATCATCGAGGTGCAGGGAACCGCGGAACGCGAGCCGTTCAGCGAAGCCGAGTTCCTGGCGCTGATGGCGCTTGCGCGCAAGGGCGTCGCGCGGCTCGTGGACTTGCAGAAACTCGCGGTGGCGTAGTCAATAGGCCCATGCATCGCCGAATCACCGGAAAGCTCGTCATCGCGACCCACAATCCCGGCAAGCTCGCCGAGATGAAGGAGCTGCTCGCGCCTTACGGCATCGAGGCGGTCTCGGCCGGTGAGCTCGGCCTGGGCGAGCCGGAGGAGACCGGCAAGGATTTCCGCAGCAACGCCGCGATCAAGGCGATCGCGGCGGCGCAGGCGACCAGGCTTCCCGCTTTCGCCGACGATTCCGGCATCGTGGTCGATGCGCTCGACGGCGCGCCCGGCATCTACAGCGCGCGCTGGGCCGGTCCGACCAAGGACTTTGCCGCAGCGATGGCGCAGATCGAACGCCTGCTGCAGGAGCGCGGCGCAACCTTGCCGGAGAAGCGCACGGCGCATTTCGTTTCCGCGCTCTGCGTCGCCTGGCCCGACGATCATCTCGAACAGGTCGAGGCGCGCGTCGACGGCACGCTGGTCTGGCCGCCGCGCGGCACTGCCGGCTTCGGCTACGATCCGATGTTCCTACCCAATGGCCATGATCGCACGTTCGGCGAGATGACCAGCATCGAGAAGCACGGCCTGCCGCCGCTCGGCCTCGGGCTGTCGCATCGGGCGCGCGCGTTCGTGAAACTCGCGGAGATCTGCCTTGAGCCGCGCTAAGGAAGCCTTTGGCGTCTACGTGCACTGGCCGTTCTGCCTGTCGAAGTGTCCCTATTGCGACTTCAACAGCCATGTCCGCCACGCCGCGATCGACGAAGCGCGTTTTGCCGCGGCCTTCGCCCGCGAGATCGCGACCACCGCCGAACGCGCGCCCGGCCGCGAGGTCACCTCCATTTTCCTCGGCGGCGGCACGCCGTCGCTGATGCAGCCCGCGACCGTGGGCGCCGTGCTCGATGCAATCGGCAAGCACTGGCGCGTCACCAACGATGTCGAAGTCACGCTGGAGGCGAACCCGACCAGCGTCGAAGCCACGCGCTTCGCCGGCTATCGCGCGGCCGGCGTCAATCGCGTCTCGCTCGGCGTGCAGGCGCTCGACGACGTGTCGCTGAAAGCGCTGGGCCGGCTGCACAGCGCGCGCGAGGCGCTCGATGCGGTCGCCATCGCGCGCCGCTCGTTCGATCGCTATTCGTTCGACCTGATCTACGCCCGCCCCGACCAGACCCCGGCGATGTGGGCCGATGAACTCCGACACGCGATCGATGAAGCCGCCGAACATCTGTCGCTGTACCAGCTCACGATCGAGGAAGGCACGCCGTTCTTCGGCCTGCACCAGGCCGGCAAGCTGAAGACCCCCGACGAAGCGGTCGCGCGCGCGCTCTACGATGTGACGCAGGAAACCTGCGACAAGCTCGGCCTGCCCGCCTACGAGATTTCAAACCACGCGCGGCGTGGCGCCGAATGCCGGCACAATCTTGTGTACTGGCGCGGCGAGGAATACGCCGGCGTCGGCCCCGGCGCGCATGGAAGACTCGATATCGACGGCGTCAGGCACGCCATCGCCACCGAGAAGGGCCCCGAAGCCTGGCTGATGCGCGTCGAGAGCGACGGGCACGGCGTCGTCACCGACGATCTCCTCAACAGCGAGGAGCGCGCCGACGAATTCCTGCTGATGGGATTGCGTCTCGCCGAGGGCATCGATCCCGAGCGCTACCGCGCCCTCTCCGGCCGCCCGCTCGACCCCAAACGCATCGCGCTGCTGCGCGAGGAGGGCGCGATCACGGTGGATGCGACCGGACGGTTGCGCGTGACCAGCAGCGGGTTTCCGGTGCTGGATGCAGTGGTCGCGGATCTGGCGGCGTAGGTCTTAACCGAATCGGCGGTGCGCTCCCTCGCCCGATTGCGGGAGAGGGTTGGGGAGAGGGTGTCTCCCCAACGGGACAATCCCCAAGCGGAGAAAGCCCTCACCCGGCGCTCCGCGCCGACCTCTCCCGCAAGCGGGAGATGTGAACCATCAAGCCCCAAAACTCTTCGGCGAGCCCGCCACCGCGACACCGCCGCCGGTCGTCACCTTCATCACTGCGAGCCCGCGCTCGTTGGTGCCATCGGCGCGGAAACGGAACAGGCCGTCGATGCCGGCGAAGCCCGAAGGGTTGGTGAGCACGTCGGACGAGAAGCGCGTGGTGCCTTGCGTGCGCGCAAGGGCTGCGACCAACGCGACCGCGTCATAGGCCAGCGTTGCCGTCCGCACCGGGTCGGCGCCGTATTTGGTGCGATAGCGCCCGGAGAACGCGCGGAACCCGGCCGGGTCCGGCGCGGCATAGAGGCCACCCTGGAGCGCGGGGCTGGCATAGACGCGCGGATTGTCCCACAGGCCGGTGCCGAGCAACTGGATGTTGCGCAAATTCGCGCCGGCCGCGGTCATCGCATCGGCCACCGCGACGACAGCATCGCCATCGTCGGCAATGAACAATGCATCCGCGCTGCCGAGTTGCTGCGCCACGGTCCGCGCCGGCGTGGCGCGATCGGCGCCGTATTTCTCGAATGCGACAATGCGCCCGCCGCGGCGCGGCACCGCCGCCTTCACCGCCGCCTCGACCACATTGCCATAGGCATTGTCGGGCACGAGCACGGCGATCGAACGTTTTCCGATGCTGGCGGAGTATTCGACGATGCGGTTGACGTCGGACTCCGGCAGGAAGGAGAGCAGGTAGACGCCGCGGCCGGCAATGCTGGAATCCGTCGAAAACGCCATCACCGGAATGCCGCGCGTGCGCGCGACCTGCGCCACTGCCGGGACCGACTGCGCGAACAGCGGTCCGAGAATGATCTCGGCGCCCTCGTCGACCGCCTGCTGCGCACCGGCCTGCGCGCCCTGCGGGGTGCCATTGTCGTCCTTGATCAGGAGCTGGATGTTGGGATTCTGGAACTCGGCCAGCGCCATCTCGGCGGCGTTGCGCATGGACTGCGCGGCAAGCCCGGCATTGCCGGCCGCCGAGAGCGGCAGGATCACCCCGACCTTCACCCCGCCGGTACCGGCGGTCGTGGCCTGTTGCGGCGGGCCGGCCGGCTGAGCGGGGGCGGAGGGGCTGCTGAATGGGCTTGAGAACTGGCTGAGGCTCTGCTGCACGCCGGCGCAGGCCGACAGCAGCGGTGCGCCCAGCAACAGGCCAAGCGCGCTCCGCCGGGTCGCCCCCGACGATTGGGGACCCGGAACGGGAGACTCCTCCGAACAGGAGGATCTGGGATCACGCGGGCCCGGCATGGCAGCTTCTCTTCCGGCCGGCCGTCGCCGGCCGGTCACAACATTCTTTCCACGACACAAGCCGTGGATTCCGGCATATTGTCGGCAAATAGTTAACTAAAACAAAAGGATAATGCCCCCCTTAACACGACCCCACCGCAACTCCTGGCTAGCTGTCCACCCACCGTCCGTCACCCAGCATCAAGGCGGCATTTCCGCCGCGAATATGGCGCTGGCGCTTCCTCCCTCCGGAATGTGATACCGGATGGATCACATTCCAGTCCTTGCTCGCCCCTCGGCCCAGTATCTTGCCGCGGTGCGATCTTTTTCGGAGGACCGGTTCCCCGCCCTCGGGATCATGCCTAAGTTCGTTTGATTATGCGCGCAAAGCCGGCCCCGATAAATACGTCTGAAGTTACGGAAGCCGCCTCGCGCGGTTTCTCCATCGACGCCCATCGGCTTGCGGCCCCGAAGGCCGCGCCGGGCTTGCACCTGGTTGCGACCCCCATCGGCAATCTCGGCGACATCACGCTGCGGGCGCTCCAGACGCTCGCCGGCGTCGACGTTATCGCCTGCGAGGACACCCGCATCACGCGGCGCCTGACCGAGCGCTACGCCATCACGGCGCAGCTCAAGCAATATCACGAGCACAACGCGGAAGCCGCGCGCCCAAAGATCCTGGAGGCGCTTGCGGCAGGCGGCTCGCTCGCGCTGGTGTCCGACGCCGGCACGCCGCTGATCTCCGATCCCGGCTTCAAGCTGGTGCGCGAGGTCTGCGCCGCCGGCCATGCGGTCTACGCGCTGCCCGGCCCGTCCTCGGTGCTGGCGGCGCTGTCGGTCGCGGCGCTGCCCACCGACCGCTTCTTCTTCGAAGGCTTCCTTCCGCCGAAATCCGCGGCCCGGCGCACCCGACTCACCGAGCTCGCCCGAATCGACGCGACGCTGGTGATGTTCGAATCCGGCAACCGCGTGCAGGACACCCTCGCCGAGCTGGCCGAGATCATGGGTGGTCGCGAAGCCGCGATCTGCCGCGAGCTGACGAAGCTGCACGAGGAGATCTCGCGCGCCACGCTGTCCGAGCTCGCGCGCGAAGCTGCCACTCTGGAGACGCGCGGCGAATTCGTGCTGGTGATCGCTCCGCCCGCAGCCGACGCTGACGTGATGACGCCGGATGCACTCGACGAGCTCCTGCGCGCGCAGCTTGCCGCGCACAGCGTCAAGGATGCGGTCGCCCACGCGCTCGAATTGTCGGGGCGGCCGCGCCGCGAAATCTATGCCCGCGCGCTCGAGCTTGCGAAAGACTTGCGGGGCGGCGATGGCGAAGACTGAGGGCGCGACGCCGGCGGAACCGAAGATCGCCTCGCCCGAGCGCGTCGCCGCATTCCGTACCGGCATCTCCGCGGAGGCCCGCGCCGCAGCCTTCCTGATGGCCAAGGGTTATCGCATCCTGGCAAAACGCTACCGCACGCCGCATGGCGAGATCGACATCGTGGCGCGCCGGCGCAATTTGATCGCATTCGTCGAGGTCAAGGCGCGCGCGACGCTGGATGACGCCGCCTTCGCCGTAACACCGCGCCAGCAGCAGCGGATCATCAATGCCGCGCAGGGCTGGCTTGTGGCGCATCCCGAGCATGCGGAATTCGACCTGCGATTCGACGCCATGCTGATTGCGCCGCGGTCACTTCCACGCCATGTGTTGGCGGCATTCGACGCCTCGACCTGAAAGGCAGACCATGAAACTGAACGTCGCCGTCCAGATGGACCCCATCGCCCGCATCAACATCAAGGGCGATTCCACCTTTGCGCTGCTTCTGGAGGCGCAGAAGCGCGGCCACGGCCTGTCCTATTACACGCCCGACAAGCTCTCGATGGTTGGCGAAGAGATCGTCGCTCCCGTTCAACTGCTGACCGTGCGCGACGAGCCCGGCGATCATTTCACCCTCGGCGAGCCCAAGCGCGAGGCGCTCAACGGCTTCGACGTCGTGCTGCTGCGCCAGGATCCGCCGTTCGACCTCGCCTACATCACCTCGACGCATCTGCTCGAGCGCATCCACCCGAAGACGCTGGTGGTGAACGATCCCGCGTCCGTGCGCAACGCGCCGGAAAAGCTGTTCGTGATGAATTTTCCGCAGCTGATGCCGCCGACCCTGATCTCGCGCGACCTCGACGAGATCAACGCCTTTCGCGACAAGTACGGTGCCGTGGTGATGAAGCCGCTGCACGGCCATGGCGGCGCGGCGGTGTTCCGCGTGATGCCGCAGGACATGAATTTCGGCTCGCTGTTCGACATGTTCTCGGTGACCTTCAAGGAAGCGTGGGTGATCCAGCAGTTCATCCCCGAGGTGAAGCACGGCGACAAGCGCATCATTCTGGTCAATGGCGAGTTCGCCGGTGCGGTGAACCGCGTGCCGGCCGCGGACGACCTCCGCTCCAACATGGTGCGCGGCGGCGCCGCGCACGAGACCGAGCTCACGCCGCGCGAGCGCGAGATCTGCGCCACGGTTGGACCGGCGCTGCGCGAACGCGGCCTGCTGTTCGTCGGCATCGACGTCATCAACGGCAACCTCACCGAGATCAACGTGACATCCCCCACCGGCATCCGCGCCGTTGCCAAACTGGGCGGCCCCGACGTGGCGGCGAAGGTCTGGGACGTGATCGAGCAGAAGCGGACGAAGTAGCGCTCGAGCATCATAGCTTCCCCCCAGTGTCGTCCTGGCGAAAGCCAGGACCCATTAACCCGACTACCGGTTTGACGAAGACCGGCGTGACCACCTCCTCAATAATTCGCAGCGTGGTTATGGGTCCTGGCTTTCGCCAGGACGACACCAGTGAGATGACACCTTGCTTCCGTCTCTCTGCTTAACGACGCCGCTCCGGATAACGCACATCCCTAACCACCCATTCACCATGACGCCGCGCGTCCCCGCGGGCGTCTGTCGCCTTGCGTAAATCTACGGAGCTGCATGCTGCCGAATAACGCGGCATTCACCATCCGGGAAGAACTGGCATCGTGACCGGCCATCACATTCGGCCTCGCAACACCCCTTATACTTTTACTCCCTACTCATCGACACGGGGAAACCCGCCACGTGCGGTTCGAGTGCCCCGCGTAAGAGTAGAGGCGTATGAACACCGCACGCATTGTCGTTCTCGTCATTGCGCTGGGCGCCGGCGGAGTCGCCGCCTATCTGGCGAGCGGCTATGACAACAAGCCGGCTCCCGCAGCACCGGTCGCCGAGAAGCTGCCGACGGTCGAGGTGCTCGTCGCCAAAACCGACATCCAGCTCGGCCAGGCCGTGAAGGCCGAGGACCTGCAATGGCAGACCTGGCCGTCAGCCACCGCGAGCAGCGCCTTCATCCGCCGTGACAGCCGGCCCGAGGCCCAGACGCAGATCGCAGGCTCGATCGCGCGCGTGCCCTTGATGCAGGGCGAACCAATCCGCGAGCAGAAGCTGGTGAAGGCCGACGGCTCCGGCTTCATGGCCGCGATCCTGCCCTCGGGCATGCGGGCGGTCTCCACCGAGATTTCAGCCGAAACCGCCGCCGGCGGCTTCATCCTGCCGAACGACCGCGTCGACATCGTGCTGACGCGCCGCCTGAAGAATCCCGACGGAGCCAACGGCCCGACCGGCGGCAACGACCTGATCCTGTCGGAAGTCATCCTGTCCAACATCCGCGTGCTCGCGATCGACCAGGCACCGAAGGAGAAGGACGGCCAGAACGCGGTGATCGGCAAGACCGTCACGCTCGAGCTCAAGCCCGATCAGGTCGCAACGATATCGGCCTCGCGCCAGGGCGGCACGCTGACGCTCGCACTGCGGAGCATCGCCGATGCCAACGCGTCCGATGGCGTGCCCGAGGATCAGGCGGCCAAGCGTCCAGGCGGCATCAACGTGATCCGCTACGGCGTCCAGGCGCGGCAACTAACGTCACAGAAGTGATGGGGACACCCAGGATGAACGACGGGGATAATCAGACGGGCCTGCGCATGCGGGGACGCGCGCGCGCTCGTTCTGGACGGGTACCATGCTGATGCTCGGGCTCGTCGCAGCGCCGGGCCTTGTCAGCGCCGCGGATGCGCCGGTCGGCGACCAGGCGCCGCTGCGGGCGGCGGATCTCGACGCGGCGCCGGTCGCGACCATCGCGCCGGCCCGCACGCGCTTCCTGTCGCTCGGCGTCGGCAAATCGGTCGTCATCGACCTGCCGCGCGAGGTCAAGGACGTGCTGGTGGCCGATCCCAAGATCGCCAATGCGGTGATCCGATCGGCGCAGCGCGCCTATATCATCGGCGGCACGGTCGGGCAGACCAATGTCGTGTTCTTCTCAGCCGACGGCCAGCAGGTCGCGGCCTATGATATCGCGGTGAAGCGCGACCTCAACGGCATGCGCACGGCACTCCGCCAATCGCTGCCCGGCGTGCAGATCGAGGGCGTCGGCGACAGCGTGATGCTGACCGGCTCGGTGTCGAGCCCGGTCGAGGCGCAGCAGGCCGGCGACGTCGCCGCAAAGCTGGTCGGCGGCGCGGACAAGGTCGTCAACAACATCGTCGTGCGCGGCCGCGACCAGGTGATGCTCAAGGTCGTCGTCGGCGAAGTGCGTCGCGATATCGTCAAGCAGCTCGGCGTCGACCTCAGCGCCAGCCTGAACGCCGGCACCGCGGTCGTGAATTTCAACAATTCCAACCCGTTCTCGGCCAGCGGCGGGCCGCTGGTCAGCAACAACGCGCTCGGTGTTGCCGGCCTCACCAAGGGCTTCGCCACCGTCAGCGCCACGATGCGCGCCATGGAAAGCGCCGGCGTGATGCGGACGCTGGCCGAGCCGAGCCTGACGGCGATCTCGGGCGAATCCGCCACCTTCATCGCGGGCGGCGAATTTCCAATTCCCGGCGGCTACGCCTGCGATCCGACAACGCATGTCTGTACGACCCAGATCACCTACAAGAAATTCGGCATCTCCCTGAACTTCACGCCGGTCGTGCTCAGCGAAGGGCGGATCAGCCTGCGGGTGATGACGGAGGTCTCGGAGTTGTCGAGCCAGAACGCCATCACGGTGTCGCAGGCGCTGTCGCCGAGCTCGACCAACTCGATCACCATCCCCTCGGTCCAGACCCGTCGCGCCGAGACCACGCTCGAGATCCCGTCCGGCGGCTCGATGGCGATGGCTGGCCTGATCCAGCAGCAGACCAAGCAGGCGATCAACGGCCTGCCCGGCGTCGACCAGGTGCCGATCCTCGGCGCGCTGTTTCGCAGCCAGGACTTCGTCAACAACGAGACCGAGCTGATGGTGATTGTGACGCCTTACGTGGTGCGCGCGGTCGCCCAGAAGGAACTGTCGCGGCCCGATGACGGCTTCGCGCCGTCGTCGGATCTCGCAGTCGGCACTGCTCGGCCGCATGAACCGCCTCTATGGCATCGCCCGCCGCATCGATCCGATGGACAGCAACCAGGGCGATTTCGGCTTCATCATCGACTGACACGAACGGACGTTTTGGGGAACGGGACGAGAGGGATGAAGCGATGACGAAGATAGACGATCGACGTCGCAATTTGCGCATCGCGCTTGCACTGACGGGGCTCTCCGTCATGCTCGGTGCGTGCAACACCACCGGTGACGTCGTCACCACCCAGACGGTGCCGACCGATTATCGCCAGCGCCACCCGATCGCGGTGCAGGAAGCCAAGCGCTCGATCGTGATTTTCGTCGGCAAGGCGCGCGGCGGCCTCTCGGCGGCGCAGCACGCGGACGTCGCAGGCATTGCCGGGGACTGGGTGCGCGAAGGCACCGGCTCGGTCGTCGTCGACGTGCCGGTCGACACCGCGAATTCGCGCGCCGCAGCGGCGACCTATCACGAAATCCGTGCCGTGCTCGGCGCCGGCGGCGTGCCGTCGCGCGCCATCGTCGAGCATACCTATCGGCCCGAGGATCCCGCGCTGCTGCCGACCATCCGGCTGAGCTATTCCAGGATCGCCGCGGTCGCCGGGCCGTGCGGATTGTGGCCCGAGGACATGGGCCCATCCATCCTCGACCCCGGCTACAACGAGAACCGGCCCTATTTCAATCTTGGTTGCGCCACCCAGCGCAATCTCGCGGCGATGATCGACAACCCCGCCGACCTCGAGCAGCCGCGCGCCGAAACGCCGGCCTATACCGCACGGCGCGATATCGCCTTCGACCGCTATCGCAAGGGCGCCGCGACCTCGACCACTTATCCCGAGGCTGACAAAGCCAAACTCAGCGACACAGGCAAATGACGAGCGCCCACGACCAGGAAGCGGACGATCCGCAGCACCCCGAGGAACACATTGCGCCGGTCCCTCGCATCTCGGTGCAGGCGTTTTGCGAGACCGAGCAGACGCTCGCGGCGGTGACCGCGGCCGGCCTGGACCGCCGTCTCGCCAAGGCGCATCTCACCGCCAAGGACGGCGGCCTGGCCGCGGCGATCGAAGTCTACGAGACGATGCCGACGCCGAACGTGATCGTGATCGAATCCGACGGCACGCGCGACATTCTCGAGGGCCTCGACGATCTCGCCGGCGTCTGCGATCCCGGCACGCGCGTGGTCGTGATCGGCAATCCCGGCGACACGGCGCCGTACCGCGAGCTGGTGCGCCGCGGCGTCAATGATTACGTGATCGGCCCGGTCGAGACCATCGATGTGGTGCGCTCGATCTGTAGCCTGTTCTCGGCCTCGGAAACCATCATCACCGGCCGCGTCATCGCCGTGGTCGGCGCCAAGGGCGGCGTCGGCGCGTCCACCGTCGCCCACAACGTGGCCTGGACTATCGCGCGCGATCTGGCGCTCGATTCCGTGGTGATCGATCTCGATCTCGCCTTCGGCACCGCGAGCCTCGACTACAACCAGGACCCGGTGCAGGGCATCGCCAACGCGGTGCTGTCGCAGGACCGGCCGGACACGGCGCTGATGGAGCGCCTGCTCGCCAAATGCACCGAGCGCCTCAGCCTGCTGGCGGCGCCCGCGGCACTCGACCGTGTCTATGATTTTGGCGCCGAAGCCTTCGACGCGGTGTTCGACACGCTGCGCATGACCACGCCCTGCATCGTGCTCGACGTGCCCCATCAATGGTCGGGCTGGACGCGGCGCGCGCTGGTCAACGCCGACGACATCGTGATCGTGGCCGAACCCGATCTCGCCAACCTGCGCAACACCAAGAACATGCTGACCGTGCTGAAGGCGGCGCGGCCGAACGACCGGCCGCCGCTGTACTGCATCAACCAGGTCGGCATGCACAAGCGGGCGGAGATCGACGTCAAGTCGTTCGCCAAGACCATGGAGAGCCAGCCGATCGCGGTGATCCCGTTCGATTCGAAGCTGTTCTCGACCGCTGCCAATAACGGCCAGATGATCGCGGAGGTCTCCAAGAGCCACCGCACCACCGAGCTGTTCCAGAACATCGCGAACCGCCTCGCCGGGCGCGGCGAGGTGAAGAAGCCGAAGCGGTCGCTGCTCGGACCGCTCCTGAAGAAGCTGAAGGGCAAATCGGGACGCGGATCCGCTCCGCATCGCAAGGCGTCGTAAGCGCCAACGTCAAACCCGGGATCTGAGCTCCGGCGCGCTACTTCTCCGCCCGCTGTTGCTGCTTCTTGCTCAGCAGCTGCCGTAGCGTCGCGACCTTTGCTGCCGCCTGATCCGGCGGCAGATCGGCCTTCACGATGGTCTCGGCCTCGGCCTGCTTTCCTTCCAGTCCCAGCACCAGCGCGAGATTGGCGCGCACGCGGGGATCGGCAGCGTTACGCCCGTAAGCGCGGCGCATGGTCTCCTCGGCCCTCGGCAGATTGTTCTGGAGCATATAGGACAGGCCGAGATTGGACAGCACCGACGGCTCGTCCGGCACGATCTTCAGCGCGGTCGCATAATATTGCTGCGCTTCCTCGTTGCGGCCGAGCTGGTCGAGCGCCGCGCCTTGCGCCGACAGGATATGCCAGTCGGGATCTTCAGGCGTATGCGCGCGGCTGAGCACATCGTAGGCCTGCTGGAAATTGCCATTGTCGGCCAGTGCGCGGCCGTAGCCGGCGAGCAGCGCCTTGTTGCTGGGATGGGCCAGCACGGCCTGCTCGAGCACCGCGACCGCCTGGGCGCGCTGGCGGGTCTCGCGCAGCGCCGTGCCGTAATCGAGGGCGATATTGGGATCGCTCGGCTTGGCGCGGTAGCGCTCGCGCAGCGCGTCCATGTCCGGCCTCCCGTCGGCCCTGGCCGCTGGCTCCGGCCTGCCGCCGAGCGCGCCGGTCACGTCCTCCAGGCTCGTGGTCTGGCAACCGCCGAGAACGAGCACCAGGAGGGCCGGAAGCAACAATCTCGCCGGGGAAGAGGCAAGGCACGAACGCTTGGACATACTCTGATCACCGCCGGCGGACTGATCAGAGATGCTTTGCCGATTAACGCTAAATTCCCGTTAAGGAAACGCGTTGGCAGGGTCTAATCGGTGAATTCGGCGCCGAATTCGCAGCCGATCCGCCAGCGCAGCCGGCATTGGCGCGAATAATCAGGCGCGAAGATGATGGTGAATTGCGGCGGCACTTCGAGAAATTCCGCCACCACTTTCACGCCCCCGTCCGAGATGTCCGTGATCGTGCAGTCCCTCGGCAAGGAGCCGGCGCCAAGATGGATCTTGGCAAGCCGAGTGCACATCCGTCGTTCGCTTCTGCGGCGATTTGCAAGCATTTGAATTGTTCACCCCGTTAGGTCACGGCCCATCCCGCAACTCTAGGAGTAGCGGACATTCGTTGGAATGTGCTGAGCACGGCCGCTCGCATTCGAGACGTAGTGTCGGCGCCTTGTTTACGATCGATTAGGGCTGGCCGGGCCGCCAAACCGTTCCCGTATTGTTCTTGCGGACAGGATCGGGCTCTGCTACCCTTGATTGTGCGAGAGGGCAGGCTGGTTTGAGCATGGTTCAGCGGGTTTCTACCGTCGCCTTTGAGGGGATTGAGGCCCGCGCGGTCGACGTGCAGGTGCAGGTCGCCCCGGGCCTGCCGGCCTTTGCCATCGTCGGTCTGCCCGACAAGGCGGTGTCGGAGGCGCGCGAGCGGGTCCGCGCGGCGCTGATCGCCTCGGGGCTGGCGCTGCCGGCGCGGCGGATCATCGTCAATCTCGCGCCGGCCGACGTCCCGAAGGAAGGCAGCCATTACGACCTGCCCATCGCGCTCGGGCTGATGGCGGCAATCGGTGCGATCCCGCCGGACGCGCTGACCGGTTTCACGGTGCTCGGTGAGCTCGGCCTCGACGGCTCGATCGCGCCGGTCGCCGGCGTCCTTCCCGCCGCGATCGGCGCCAATGTGCGCGAGGAGGGATTGATCTGCCCGGCCGCCTGCGGCTCGGAGGCGGCGTGGGCGAGCCCGGACATCCAGATCATCGCCGCACACTCGCTGATCCAGATTGCCAACCACTTCAAGGGCACGCAGGTGCTGTCGCGGCCGGTGCCGAAGGTACATGAGGCCACAGCCTCGCTGCTCGATTTGCGCGACATCAAGGGCCAGGAGAGCGCCAAGCGAGCGCTGGAGATCGCGGCCGCCGGCGGGCATCATCTGCTTAAGTTATGTCCTTTTGATTTTTGATCAATTAGCCAGCTGATCTTTAAGTGATGGCCTTTTGTTTACGTTCCCAGTCTGACTTGAAACTGATGTCCTATCGGATCAGCTAGTTTTGCGTAGGCCACTTGGATGGTGGATTTGAATTGCGGCTTCGCACGGATCACTTCACTTCCTATTGGCGAATGATCCATGTCAGAAGGAAGCGAGATGTCGGAGACAGAAGCAGTTCACTTAACTTTCGAAGAGGTAGTCGATCTCCTTCGAATGATCGTCAACGATTTCGGCAACAATGTCGCGTGCGAAAGAACGGACACAGGCTGGGATCTCGATCCCGACAATGAAGAGGATCGCAACGCAGCCTACGTTTTCCGAAGAGCTGGTTTAGATCCGTTAAATGTTACCCATCGCGATTTGTTGCTTGAAGCTCTGCTTGCCTCAGCACCTGTCCCTGGCGATCCTGGTATTCCGGATATCGAGAAGCTTCGCGTGCTGGAGCAAGTGGCCGCTGTGACAAAAGAATTAGCCTTGTTGGGAAAAACAAGTACAGAAAAGGCTGCGTTCGAAGTTATTTCAAACCGCAACAAGAACAAAAAAGATCACGGCAAGCGCCGTTAGGAGACATGAAGCCGAGTACAATTGCACGACGATACTATTCCGCCAAACTGGAATTCAAGCGTCGACTCTCATCGCCTCGTTTCCAGCGCGATTACACTGAAGGTCAATTGAACGAGATTCGACGTATGACTGGGGTGGCAGATTTGTAGCCATCGCAAACAGTGCGTTTCCAATACCCCACCAACGTCTGCGACTGCTAAAACCCCCCCGACTTTTTCAGCAGTCACTTCTCCCTTAGCTCCAAGGCACTGCACTTCGACCACCTAGATCGAAGCTGCAGTTTTGAGGCAACAGGAGACACGCATGCAGTTTAGAATCTTCCCTGGTCGGGATGCCGAGCGCAGGATCAAGGGTCAATCGAACCTCGTCAAGAAGATGCGGGAGCTTAAGCGATCGTCAGAAGCGAGTTGCCGGTACATGCGCCGGAAATCGATGCCCTTGTACGTCGATCGACACGAGCCGGAATTGCTTTTGGATACGCTCGGCCGCGTCGGATACTGTATCCGGCGAAGCGGTTGCTCGCCTCAGTGTGCTGGAGGTCGCTAAATGTCCACGCTAGACAAGCCGACCGAAACTGCCGCCACGATCGAACAGCCTAAGCTCAGCTCTGGAGCAACTGGTTTCTTCGACGACCTTGAACTGCTCAAGCTCTCCCAAGAGGAAATGGGGATTCAGGGCGCGAACGAGATCCTCTCGCGCATTCCGGTCCGGAAGCCGCAAAAGCACGAATATTTTCGCGTTCGCCCCGGCGATGAGAATTGCTTTACGGCAGTGCTCTACGAGGACCGCGAAACGCGGGAGCATTATTTCGTGGCTCCTAAGATGCTGCCGCTGCTGCGCGCGGTGACCGACGTTCGGTCGCAACGCTGGTTCCGTTCATCACGAAGCAGAAGATGGTTGGCATCTTCCCGCTCAAGCTCGCGAGCGATGCCACCGCGCAAGGTGGCTGGCAGACCACGGCTATGACGGCGGCCCACTTGGCAAAAACCAAATGGATCCGCATTCAGGCCGACATGGCTTTGTCAGGATACAGAATCTATGAGGCAGAGGGGCAGCTTGGGGAACCCAAGTGGCCGGCGGAGCCGTTCAACGAGCTTCTGGACCTTGCGTTTAGGAACCGTGTGATCTCGAGCCAAGACCACCCGATGTTCAACAAGATCCTCGGCCGGATTTAAAACACTAAGGGGCGGCGGCCAAACCCGCCGTCCTCCCCCCTACTCGACAAATTAGTGATACCGATCATGTCCACCTTGGCTGGGCAGCTGGACGCGTTCGCTCGCGTGTCGCTGGTCGATTTTGAATTTCGTGCGCTGAACGGCAGCCGTCCCGACGTGGTGTGCATGGTTGTCCGGGATTACCGGTCTGGCGAAGTGCGGCGGTACTGGCGTAACGAGATTGCAAATTTCCGCGAGTGCCCGTTCCCGGTTGGTCCGACAGACGCCATGGTCGCTTTCTACGCCTCCGCAGAGTTGGGCTGCATGCTCGAACTTGGTTGGCGACTGCCTTCATCCGTAATTGACCTCTTTCCTGAGCATCGTGTCCAGACTAACGGCCTGCAGCTGCCCGCGGGGAACGGTCTGCTGGGCGCCCTCGCCTGGCGAGGTCTAGCGCGCATCGACGTCGCGGCGAAAGACGCGATGCGGGATAAAGTTCTATACCAATCGTCATGGTCGGAAACTGAGCAGGCCGAGATCCTTGCCTATTGCGAGTCGGACGTGGATGCCCTCGCAATCCTTCTCAATGCCATGTCCCCGACCTTGGACCTTCCTCGTGCGCTGCTTCGGGGCCGATACATGGCCGCGATAGCGAAGATGGAGCGCACAGGTATTCCGATCGATACTGAACTCCGCCAAAGTTTTGTCGACGGTTGGCGACGCGCTCGCGTGGAGCTGGTCAAGACCGTCGATGCCGACTACGGCGTTTACGATGGCCTGAGGTTTAAGCGCGGTCGGTTCGATGAGTTTCTGCGCGTTCATGGCATCCCCTGGCCGCGCACCGACGCTGGCTTTCTGAAACTCGACGACGAAACCTTCAAGGAGCAGTCGTTGGTCTGGCCCGTACTGAAGCAGCTGCGCGAGCTCAGGCAGGCTCTGACCAGCATGCACTTGCCCGACCTTCCGGTCGGTCCAGACGGCCGCAACCGCACGCTCCTCGCCCCGTTTGCCTCCAAGACCGGCCGCAATCAGCCTTCGGCCAAACGCTTCGCGTTTGGCCTAGCCGCATGGCAACGGGGCATTATCCGACCGCCCGAAGGTTGGGGGTTGGCCTATGTCGACTTTTCTTCCCAAGAGATCGCCATTGCGGCGGGGTTGTCTGGTGACGTCGGTTTAATTGACGCCTACGAGAGCGGCGACCCCTATCTCGCATTCGGCCAACGGGCAGGGTTTGTGCCAGCTGGGGCCACCCGTGAATCTCACACCCGAGTTCGCGACGTCTGCAAGACCGTCGTGCTTGGGCTCAACTATGGTCTCGGAGCGGAGAGGATGGCCTACCAGGCGGGCATTGCTCCTGTCCAGGCTACTGAGCTTATTCAACGCCACCGCATTGCGTACCCTCGCTATTGGCGCTGGAGCGAAGACACTGTCACGTCCGCACTGCTCAGCAATGAGATGACGTCGCTTTTCGGATGGCGTCGCACGATTGGCTCTCTCGATCGCCCGACTTCGCTGATGAACTTCCCGATGCAAGCGAACGGGGCCGAGATGATGCGGGCTGCCGCTATAGCCGCTACAGAGGCTGGAATCGCGGTTTGCGCCCCTGTCCATGACGCATTCCTGATTGCAGCGCCGATCGAGCAGCTCGATCACGACGTCGAACGGATGCGCCAACTGATGGCTATGGCCGGACGCGTTGTAACAGGGGGTATCAACATTCGTACTGATGCGAAGGTCGTCCGATATCCAGATCGTTATATGGACGAGCGTGGCCTCGACATGTGGAATCGCGTTGTGAACTTGATCGACCGGCCCGACGCAGTCTGCCGCCTCCCCAGCATCGCTTGGTAGCGAAGGTCGTTTCGCGCTGGCGCGAATCCGCTTCCTATAATCCGAGTATCCTTATGTCTGCCGAACTGAGTGAGCGTGAGATACCGACAGCATTGGCGCTTGCGAGGGCTGAGCGCCTCCGTGGACGGTTTTTGAAGGGGCCCATACCGCTCGCTGCAATCTGCAGGGCCGCACAGCTTCCTGGGCAATCACTGGCGCTTTACTTGGCCATCCGGCACCGGTGCGATCTTACAAGAAGCTCTTGTGCCACCGTCCCGGCAGAACTGCTTGGGGCGCTTGGCATCGACAAGGATGCGAAGTCGAGAGCCATAAAACATCTCGCCAGCGCCGGCCTCGTGACGGTCGAGCAGCGTCGTGGAAGGTCGGCAAAGATAGCGATCGTCGTTGACTGCAAGGAGCCCTGATATGACTGACGAGGACGAATTTGAAGCGGTCGTCCATCAACGAATTTGTGAGGCAGCGAGGATCACCGGATACCCATTCCTGGGCCTCCGCAGCCTCGTCCGAGAGATGGGCGCATATGGGGCTGCCAAACGACTGATCGCACCGACGCCTCAGAATTTGGGCCGATTCCCGAAGGGCTTGCGTGTGCTGTTCGATCACAGCCTGCTTCGTGATTCTATCGAGCAAGCAGTTATCGAGTTCGGCCAGAGCGGGAGGCTTTTCACAGCTGACGACGTGCAGCACGCAGAAGACCGCCTGGCGCTGATGGGAGCGGTTCTGAAGAGGAGGCCACAACCATCGCCCAAAAGGTAACCACCTTATCGATTTATAGGGAAGGTAGTCAGTCTCACTGAAATTGGGGCGGTTCTAGCTGTCCACCTCGTGATAGTTTGGTCTCGACCGATCGTCGCGAAACGCGGTGAGGAACAGTGATAGAGGAGCTCGAATATCCAGCGATAACGAAGCTGGTGGTCGCTCCGGTGCATCGTACCATTAACCAAACAATCCAGTCGCCTTAATCCGGGCCAAATGTCGTCTAGGCTCGGAGCCTCGGTGTGGGGCATCGCTGTGATCAAGGTCGTCGTACT
The DNA here is from genome assembly GCF_041200145.1 of Bradyrhizobium sp. LLZ17. Taxonomy (NCBI): domain Bacteria; kingdom Pseudomonadati; phylum Pseudomonadota; class Alphaproteobacteria; order Hyphomicrobiales; family Nitrobacteraceae; genus Bradyrhizobium; species Bradyrhizobium zaerense. The sequence continues at coordinate 4,887,302 of NZ_CP165734.1, read as the reverse complement.
TGGATTGGTTTGCGTAGGCGGAGTCGGAGCTATTGCTGCCGCCACGTCCAAGTCTGCTCCGGTGCCGCCACCTTCGGTCGTCTATCCTACTGTCGCAGGCACTAAGTCCGATCGGCTATCGCTGGTCAGCATCCAGGACGTCCAGCCGACGGTGGAGCAGGTTGCACTCGCCTACACGTCACCCTCCGAGCCTCCGGCACCGGCTCAGCCTGCCCCAAAGGAAGTCACCAAGGCTAAAGCTCCAGACTTCATCCCTCGCCACTGGCACGATCCTAATGACACCCGAGCCAGTGCGAAGAAGTTGAAGCCCGAGCCATCGAGAAACACCTCTCGTAACGGCACCTCCACCAAGGTAGCTGAGTCACAAGACTGTCGAACAGATGGCATTGGCTCTTTGATGAGCAAACTCAACTTACAATCGGCGTGCGGTCGTTGACACTCATTGGTCTGCGCTCACGCGGGCCATTGATGCTGAGCAGAACTTCCGCCATCACTTCTTCTCGGGAAATTCCCTTGTGAAGGTCGCCGAGCCGAGATTTGAATTATTGGGCCCAAATGCGGTGACAGTGATTTGATATGAGTGGCTGCCACTCGGCGGACTTGGCGGCGAATAGTTGTTCAGCGCCCCACAAGCTACCGTAGACTGCCCCTTGTACGGCACCGTTCCCCCACCATGATTGTAGCTGGGGACTTGAAGATCGACCATGTGGAATTGCAGTGTGGCTGTCCCCTTCGGCACACCGCTCAACGCGAACACTGGAGAGCTGAGACCACACCATCGAAAGCTCATCGAAAATGCCGATGCATTCGTAGTGCTCACAGCCAATATAACCGTCGTATAAACCATCAGCCGAACGAGCATTATATCTCCTCCAATTTGGCCGATATCAGAGTTGATTCGTTTCTGTGTTGCAATGTGGCTTGGGGCGACGTGAGCTGCAATGGGTTCGGACTTGGTCATCAGTGGCGAACGATGTTGCCTTCTAGCTCTGGCCTGCACCACCCAAGAGCTGACCGGCCAGAGCTGCAGACGGCTGGCTAACTATCGTTGATGGCCTAATCCGATGCCGAGCTTCAATGCCTTCTGGCGCAAGGGGCCAACTGATCTCTTCGTCAATTTGGCGATCTTGGCTACAGGCGTTTTTGCTTTCGAATGAGCCCGCAATTTCTTCACGTCTTCCTTGGTGTATTCCCGTCTGACTGTCTTCTTTGATTTTTTGGCCATGTCGACTCCGATTAACTGGAGTGGCCTTCTGTCATGATTAGCTCGATGAGCAACTTGATTACCTTCATTGGTTAGATCGCCTTCAAAGACTTCGCCTTCGGTCCTCCGCTTTGCTTCCGTTGGAGTACAGTTAGCTATTAAAGCGTCTCCACACGAGACGCCTTCCGCTTAACACAGAATGATCGGTTGCCTGAGAGGGGCCTTTCGCCCGGCAATCAAGGTTGGCAGTTGGTCCAATCTATGGAATCAAGCAGCGAGCGTTTCTGCCGCGGCTTGATGAGGTAGTCAGTCCACCCGGAATCGGACCGGTCCTGGACGTCTACCTCGTGATAGCCGAAATCAGTCTTCGGCCATTGGTCTCGAATGATCGCCCTGAACCGCTCGAAAGAGCAGTGGTAGGGGCGTTCAAAGATACAGTGATAGTGGAGACGGTGGTCTGCGCTCATTTCGATCACGCAGACCATTCGTAGCCGCTTGCCATGCCTTTTCGCGGCACGACCCAGAACCCTAGTTTCCAGCCGCACGCGAAAGAGCCGAAGGTTTTCAGAGGCGACGATATCGTCTGCCGCCCGCGCTCCCGCACGCTTCTTCATCGTCAAAGTTACGGCCACGGGATTTTCAAGTTGTACAGCATTGACCAAGCTCGTTAGAATGTCGCGGGTAACGGTAAGTGGCTCGGACATCAGTATCTGATTGGCGGCCAGCCACGAGCCTTCCTGAGTCGGCACAGCACCCTCAATAGGTAGTGACGCGACTTTTCGCTCACGATCATGACTGCACCGTTCGGTCCGACCAACTTTATCTTCCGCTCTCCGGTAGTCGTCAGACCTAGTAGCAGGATGCGATACTTGCCCTTTGAGGTAAGGCTGTACAAAGCGCGTCGTAGATCCATCAGATCGGCGAAATCGGCTGGGTCATTCTGCCTGATCCATGCAATCAGGTCGGTACGGACGGCGTTATCGAAACATTTCTTGTGCCTCGACAAGCGCTGCGCACCCAATGATGCGGCAGGAGGGAAGCGCGAGAGGATTTTAGACCTTGTTGGCGCTAATACCGTAGGAGCCTCAGTTTCTTGGTCGCTTGAGCCATTCGTAGCTCCTTGATCGATCATACGAGCTCTCCACGTTCACGGAGGTCGTTCTCGTATTGCTTGCGTTGCTCTTCGGTATAGACACGAGCTGGTCCTGCTGCTCCGTACGTCCCGCCTCGTAATCCACATTCATGTTGAAGTTTATTGCCACCATATCGATTAATCGCCATCCCCCGAAGGTGTGATGGATAGTTGCCGATAAGGCGCTCTTCGATATTTGTGGGATTTGACAATTTAGATGCTGGATGGTGCCAGCGTAGTGGCTTGCGAGCCATGATATCTCCGTTCGGTGCGAATGGGATGCAGTGTTGATCTGCACGTGGAGATATTTAGGCCCGCAGCTCAATGTGCTGTGCGCGGATGGGAGCAATATCGGTTGCCGGCGACTTGAGTTTGCGCTCAATACTGGGCCTACTTGGTGACGCATTTTTCGGCCGGTTGGGCGTTCTAATGTAGCGATCGTACCTTCGCTCATCGTTGCGAATAGCTTTGCTCGATATTGAGATCGCCAATCGCGATCTGAGGGCGGCGCTAAGCGCACCGCTGTTCGTACTAAGCTAAGTTGTCTGTCCAAGAGTGAGGAGACGACGCTATGAGTCAGTTGATCTTCGAAGCCGACGATGTGCGCCGCGTGATCAAGCACTCATTAGATTCCCCTGCGCAGGGCGGCAAGACTATAGGCCATGATCCGGAGACCGGCAGCGCTCTCACCGAACCTGTCGCCGCGGCGGCAGTTATCTTGGCCTGTGATGAAGGTGTCTACTTGATGTCGAATGGTCAACCTCGCGACCTACTCAACGAGGCAAGCCCTCGATCGTTCGCGGCTTATGCAAGAGGTTGCAATCCGTTCCGAGATCGCGAGTGGAGAAGAAATGCACGCGAGCTCGTTGGCGGTGACGACTTTAGCTGCGTGTTACCCTGGGTTCACGACTTGAAAGCATTGCTCGACGCGGGTGCGAGGACGGTCGCGGTGAATGTAGGTGATGGTCGGGTGGAAATAGCGGATTGCTGAAACGGTTCGGCGCGCATCTTCCATAAAGGTCTGTGAGTTAATCGGGGCTGCGATCCATCAGACTCGTTCTACCAAAGGAACTTCTATAATACCGAAATTCCTCTTGCGCCGTCGGGCAAAACAGTGGTTCATACGGTGCTGGTAGCCGCCGTTAGGAGCCAGCATCCATGACTGACGACACGTCTTCAGAGCTATCGAAGATTGCCAAGCTCAATGGAGACTTCAGGAGGAACTATGGAGCGCTGCTCGGAGCGTTCTTGTATCTGCGTTCCGTTAGCGCCGCACGTGGTCGTCCTTGGTTTTGGACTGGCCTGATTTCGATCGCTTGTACGGCGGCGATGTCTTGGCTCGGAAACCATGGCCTGTCTTGGTTTGTCAGCAGGTGAGTTCGCAAAGAGTTAGTACCGCGAACGGTCACGCTTGCTTGGGCGGACAATTCGGCGCGTGTCGTCGATCGCGTCCAGTGCGTCCTTGATCGCCATAGAGGGTCGGTAGTCTCCGGCCTTGCGACATCGAAAGCTCGGTCACCAGACACAGCCTAGCTCTGAAGCTCACCGATAAGTCTCAGCATCTTGAGCAAAGTCCGCTTGGACTCTCCGAGCTTCTTGGCCACGATCAGATCGCTTCGGCCAGACATCCGCAGTACGGCCTCGAGAACTTCGTCTGAAGTTCGAACGAGATCTACGAGATGTCGGCCCGTCGGACCGTTCTTGGCCGAAAACCAATTCTTTACTGCCCGCTCGTTGGCTCTAGTGAGTGCCACGACCGTCTTAACGGCGGCGTGGGTATCGCCGAATTCTTTATGAAGAGCTTGCGCTATAGTCCGGGTAAATTCGGCGCTTCCGATCTCATTCACCATGGGCGGATAAGAGTTTACCGGAATCGGCTGAATCTTTCGGTCCTTTTTCGGAGGCGACATTCCGGCCCTCCCTTGGGTACGCTTTGCTATCTCCGACGCTCAACCCGAATTTAGGTTGATCGATGACCAGGTAGTTCTTCCGTGCGACGCGAAAGACAAGCAAACGTCGAAGAGCCAGCCAAAGGACCGGTACGGGCCGCGCAATACGTCCGCATGTCCACAGACCATCAAAAGTATTCGACCGAGAATCAGAAAGATGCGATTGCAGCCTATGCCGCACGCCACAATCTCACGATTGTTCGAACTTACGAGGATGCGGGACGCAGTGGACTGCGCATCGAAGGGCGCGATGCTCTCAAGCAACTTATTGAAGACGTTAGGAAACGCCGGGCCGACTACAGCGTCTTAGTCGTCTACGATGTGAGCCGCTGGGGGCGATTCCTGACGCGGACGAAAGCGCCTACTACGAGTACACCTGCAAGGAGGCAGGCATCAGGGTTCAGTATTGCGCCGAGCAGTTCGAAAACGACGGTAGCCTGTCGTCCACCATCATCAAGAGCATGAAACGGGCGATGGCGGGCGAGTACAGTCGGGAGCTCTCAGCCAAGGTCTTCGCGGGTCAATGCCGCCTAATCGGTCTCGGCTTTAGGCAAGGCGGCTCCCCCGGTTACGGGCTTCGGCGTCAGTTGATAGATGAGCATCGCGCTCCAAAAGCCGATCTTTCGCGCGGCGAATACAAGAGCCTGCAAACCGATCGGGTCATCTTGAAGCCTGGTCCGCCCTACGAAATCGGTGTCGTGCAACGCATATACCGCTGCTTTGTCCTTCAGCTCAAAACAGAAGCCGAGATTGCAGCGATGTTGAATGCTGAAGGCATCGCGAATGAGTTCGGCCGCCCGTGGACGCGAGGAACGATCCACCAAATCCTCACAAACGAGAAATACGTTGGGAACAATATCTACAATCGGGTTTCGTTTAAGCTGAAACAGAAGCGCGTCATAAACCCACCGGAGATGTGGATTCGCGCCGATCACGTCTTCGATGCAGTGATCGATAGCGACTTCTTCCTTGCCGCCAAACGCATTATCGACGAGCGCAGCAAGCAACTAACCGATGAGGAAATGTTGGAGCTGCTGACGACACTATTGAAACACAGGGGACATCTTTCAGGCCTCGTGATCGACGAAGTCGATGAGATGCCATCGAGCTCTGTGTATCGAACGAGATTTGGAAGCCTCGTTCGAGCCTATCAGCTGGTCGGTTACGATCCTGGCCGCGATTACCGATATATCGAGACAAACCGGGCGCTACGGACCATGTTTCCGGAAGTGCTTGAGAAAACGCTGGCTGGGATACGAGAAGGCGGCGGGACCGTCGAGTTCGATGAATTGACCGATATTTTGACGATCAATGGCGAGTTTACGGCTTCGATTGTCATTGCGCGTTGCCTGCATACTCAGGCTGGGTTTCTACGCTGGAAGCTGAGGCTCGATACCAGCCTACGCCCAGATATCACAATTGCCATCCGTATGGACGGACAGAACGCCGAGATTCTCGATTATTACCTTCTCCCGAGTATTGACATATCAAAGGATCGGATGCGGCTCGCTGAAGAAAACGGAATTTATCTGGATGCGTATCGTTTCGACGATCTCGATATGTTTTTCGGCCTCAGCGCACGAAACGAGCTAGGGGTTGCCGCATGACCGACGAAACCGCTCCCGAAATCGTCAAAGTTCCCGTTGTCGACATCAAGGTTATCAATCCGCGGTCTCGCAATAAGCGGATATTCGGTGAGCTTGTGACAAGCATTGCTCATCTTGGTCTCAAAAAGCCCATTACCGTCAGTCGTCGTAATGGTCATGGATATGACCTGGTCTGTGGGCAGGGGCGATTGGAAGCCTTCATCGCTCTCGGCCAAAAAGAAATCCCGGCAATCGTTATCGAAGCCTCCGAGGAGGACTGCTTCGTTATGAGCTTGGTCGAGAACCTCGCGCGGCGGCACCATTCGACCATGGAGCTCGTCTCGGAGATTGGGAATCTCAAGAAGCGCGGCTATTCGATGGCCCAGATCGCCGCCAAGATCGATTTCAGCACCGAGTATGTCTATGCGATCTGCTACCTGTTGGACAATGGAGAGCAGCGGCTATTGGCGGCGGTGGACAAGGGGCTCATCCCTCACACCATCGCCATGGAGATCGCAAAAGCCAAAGACGGCGATGTTCAGAAAGCGCTCGCGGAGGCGTATGAGGCCAACACTATTCCGGGCAATCAAGTGCTTACGATCCGCAAAATCATCGAACAGCGTAATTTGCTCGGGAAGGCGAAAACCCCGACAGGTCCGCGGCACCAGGCGAAACGCGTAACGTCGGGTGCGCTTGTGCGCGCTTTCAGAAAGGAAGCGGATAGACAACAGCTGCTCGTCAAGAAGGCGGGCCTCGCTCAAGGTCGCCTCCTGTTCGTCGTCAATGCCTTGCGAATGTTGATGGGAGAGGCTCTGTTCGTCAAATTGTTGCAGACGGAGGAGCTACACACGCTTCCGCGCCCTATTGCCGAGCGGCTCCATGCCGCGGGAGGCTAAAGATGGACAATCCCGAGGTTAAGATCGCCTTTCAGGAAGACATTCTCGTCATTCCGATTGGATCAATTCTACCGCTCAAACAGGTTTCGGACGAGACGAAGAAGCTTGTACGATACAAGCGAGTCGCCCAGTCAATTGCTGAAGTTGGATTGATCGAGCCCCTGGTTGTCTCACGGCAACCCGATGAGAACGGGAAATACCTACTGCTGGATGGTCATTGGCGTCGTGCGGCGCTCCTGGATCGAGGCGAAATGAGCGCCCGCTGCATTTTGGCTCATGATGATGAAACGTTCACCTACAACAAGCGGGTCAACCATCTCGCGACGATTCAGGAATACTTCATGATCGTGCGTGCGCTCGCGCGTGGCGTGTCGGAAGAGAAGCTTGCGAAGGCGCTGGATGTCAATATCGGTCATATCAAACGGCGGCGAGCGATGCTCGACGGAATAAGCTCGGAAGTGATCGAGATGCTGAAGGATAAGATGGTCAGTCCAGTGACTTTTGATGTGCTTCGCAGGATGGGTCCGATGCGTCAGGTCGAGGTCGCCGAATTGATGCTGTCGGCCTCGAATTTCACCGTCGGTTATGCGCGAGCTCTCTTGGCCGCGACCAAACAGATTGATTTGGCCAAGCCCGAACGAATGAAAAAGATCGATGGTATGACGCCCGAGCAGATCGCCCGAATGGAACGCGAAATGAGTGTGCTCCAACAGGACTTTAAGGCGGTCGGATCCTCATACGGTGAAGACGTTCTGCATCTCGTGATTGCTTGCGGATACATCGTCAAGCTGGTCGGCAACAAGAAGGTGGAGCGCTATCTCGACCAAAACCATCCGGAGATCCTTGAAGAGTTCCGGTCAATCGTCTCTGTAACCTCGCTAGACAGCCCGGGGCACACCGATGCAACAGCGGCCAAAAGGTAAGAGCTCCCCCATGCCGATAAATCCGGGATCTATGCGACATATCCAGCAGGGCTAGCCTGCGGATCTCCTTGCCTGAACGCGAATAACCTCTCGTTCTAACAGCAATAGAAGAGCCCATTACGCATTTGCTGATGTTTGGCCTAAAGGTAGGCTTGCCCGTTGCCCAAGTGCCAAATTCAGAAGACGACGGCTCCATCAACAACGAGGAGCCCATCATGGCACGAGCGACGATCTCTCTGGTTTCCGTTCAGAAGCCGACCGCCAACACTCCAGTCCTTCAGCGCCGCAACAAGTTCACGTCCAGCATCGATCAGCAGATTACGAAGATCGGGCTCTTTCGCGAGGGAAAGCGCATCTCGCGGGAGCAATTCTGGGTGGACGTGAACGGCGGAATTTTCTTCCAACTGCGTTATGGGAAACAGCCGCTCGAACTGGAGAAGGGGAAGAGCACCCTCAAGGCTGTCGGCACCGGCAACGCCGCGTGGGATGATCTGGTCGAGCAGCTGGACCAGATCAAAACGCTCGCGGTCGCTGGCGGCTTGGACGACGCACTCTCAGCATGCGCGAACGCAGTACGCTCGAACTTCAAGACTGCGAAGGACAAGAAAGCGGGCAAAGGCTGATTGCTCACTCAGTCGAGCGTCGCTTGGTAGCCCGCTTGGCTGGTTTTTGAAAGAACTCGGCAGGCTCCACGTCAAGAATCGCTGAGAGCTTGCCGATTATTTCGAGACCAACATAGGTGACAGCTCGCTCGACCCGGCTGACATAGGCCCGGTCGATGCCCGCGTCATTGGCCAGCTGCTCCTGCGAGATACCGCGGCTGTGGCGTAGCCGACGAAGATTCGTTGCAAAAAGCTGGCGTAGGTCCATGGACCTAGCCAATCGCGCTGTGGTTTATTGGCCCACGGCTTTAAAGCCGAATTGTGAAGAGGGGGAAGGTATGGCGGCTGAACAAAGATTCTGCATGGCGTGTGGGGCAGTCGTTCCGGCTGCAGCCAACTTTTGCGCCTCATGTGGCTTGCCGCGATCGCAGCCTGAATCGGCGGAAAATGCGGAAACACTTGCGGGCCGGGAAACGTTCGTCTCAGGGCTCCTGGCTGGCCTTGCTGGAAGACCGAGCATAGCCGCCGATCGTGCTACTCCTACCCAGCCTGGGGCCAGCGCAAGCCCGCCGCGAATGGGCGGAAGCAATAGAAGTTCGGGCGGCCGGTCAGCGGGGATCTGGGTTGTTGCTGCTGTCGTGGCTGTCGGCATGTTCAGTTTGGGGATGCTCGACGAGCCGCTGAACTGGATGGTGTCGAAGCTCCCGTATGCTGGATCTCTCAAATTGGCCGTGGTGAGGGAGCGATTTCCTCCTTCGCAATATCCGCCGATGCCTGCCTACTCGACGCTCGAGATCAAGTCTCTTGAAGACCAGGAGATAACAGTCACGAACGTAGTCATTAACAACAAACAGGAATGCTCAGGTCTGGCTTTGGCTTCCTTCCCTCAGAAACTCAGCACCGGCCAAGCCATTAAGGTTCTTCCATCCTGCGATCCGATCAAGGTCGTTGTTTCCACGAACCGCGGAGAACAGGTCTATACTTGGAGCGAATGACGGCTTGAGTTTGGCAACGGACCCGGAATGGGACGCCATTTCGGGCGCGAAATCGGAGGCTCTATGCTTCCCGCTGTCCTGCCGTTCGTACTCGTCTTCTGTTCCCGTCGTATCAAGCAATTCGTCGCCACATTGGCCATCACCAATGTGTCGAGCGGATTCTACGCGGATCAGTTGGGCGCACTCAATGGAAGGCTGCTCAACAACCGCCTGAATCTCAAGGAAGCCGCCGTATCCAAGCTCGATGACATGACCGAGCAGGCTTGAAGCAGTTGGCAATCAAGACTGGCCTGGAGAACTATCAAGTCCAAGAGCTTCAGGTCGAGATCGACTCTGTCGGACAGTATGGGACGGGATCAGGACCGCTGACGTGCTTGCTGCCGGCGGGATGGGTCGGTGTTGAGCCCGGCGGCTATTCGCCTTGCCATGGTTCCTATCTTGAGAAGAAGGCGTCTGAAATCGCACCGCTTCTAAGAACCCCATGATGTGCTGCAAAGGGGCGATCACTCTGCAATTTGCCGTATGGGACAGATATACTACCGTTTACTGACGCTCGGGCGGGCACTCTGGGCAGGTGCCTCCGATAGAATCGAGCTCGTCACGAATTTCGACAACAGCTCGGCCGGAAGAGATACCGGACGGCGGGTCCTCACGGCTTTCCACGTGTTGCCGGGGACCGACAAAATTGCCCCCAGCCACGAACGATGATATCGCGACAATCCTCGCAGACTCTCCGGCGACCCTCGAAGGAGCTTCAATCGCCCGGATGGGAGTGGAGAACCGGCGGTTGGCGGCCCACCAGCGAAGTAACCGAACCTACCACCCGCACCGTGTCACTGGCCCTGCAAGCTGATTCCGTTGCAGAACGGGCTTGTAAACACCCTCGGGTTGCGCAACAATATTCTTAGCCTTTTCTGATGACGTTAATTCTTGATGTGATTGCTGACGGAGGCCCATATGGCTCGGCCGAAGCTTTCGTTCCTTCTTTCCGTCGTTGCGCTTCTCTCCTTGATCTCTGCCTCCTCGGCTGTGCGAAACGCAGACGTGTCATCGTTCGTGAACACGGGGTCTGGTGTGGCGGTCGCCTTTTTCCACAGCCCTCATTACCTTTATAGCGGCGGCGTGAGTCTGCGAGCGCGTAGTCTGAAGTTCTTGACTGAGGACAACAGCCCTATTGGAATCAGTGACCTAAATCTCCAATTCGAAGAGAATGGAGGCTCAGTAAAACTCGGTTATAAAAATGCCCTCTATGAATTGCCGATTGAAGACGCCATGGTTTGTCCGCTGGCGATGTTTGTTGCTCGCGGCGCATACACTATCTACACGATTCCGGTCGTCAGGGAGAACGAGCAATACTTCTCCGAGAATGGCTTAGTGGAGACGGGCGGCGGTTACGTTGCAAAGGAATTCGCTGGCACAAAGTATGAAAGCCTTTTGGACGCTGTTGATCTCGGAACGGAGACAGGCTCTCTGCCCTCGGCACTGAAGAAGGCAATTATCGACAATATAAACTCCGGCCTTCCAAACCTTAATTCTTCGGAGGAGGGCACCTACGTAAATGCCGACTTCAACATCGACTACAAGGCGTATCTAACGAAGGATGGTGACCGCCGCTTCATTGACATTGCTGGATTGCCACTCCGCTACGTCTGGGACGTAGGCGCAGGAGAGAAAGCAGTCATACGCGACGTCGAAATATTTCAATTCCCTCGACGGCAATCCGGACTACAGTACCAGGCTGTTCTTCTATTTCAGAACGCTGCAGTTATGCGACAGTTTGCAACACAACGCAGCGACTTATTCCAAGCGTTTCTAAAGAGTGCCTGCAATTACTACGACCAACGGCTCAAGGGACATTAGTTAAGCCGTCGGATGCCTCCATATGAAGAAGCTATATCACGCGTTCCCACGGCCTCCGACCCAGCGATCTGACGCTCCGCGAGCTAATGAGACGTTTGAGGGCGGCATAGAGGTGTTGTCGCTGATATTGTGTCACGGACTTCTATGCATGCCTGAGCGGTTTCCCTTGTTCTCGGACCCGTCTTCCGAGCGGCAGGAGAAGCTAGCGTTACTCTCGGCCGGCCTTCCTCAAGATCAGATTTACCAGTCTCGCGCATGTTTCAGTCTGCTCGATCTGCCGGAGCTATCCCAACAAATCGAGCTGAGACCCAGCGAAGGTGCCCCACAGGGCTCATCCATAATCTTTTCACACGCAGAACTGTTCGGCCCGTTTGCAATTGGTTTGGATCCATTGGAAGCCCGGGAAATGGGCATACTGCCAGCTGTCTACTACTATCGCACCAACTCGACTGGACCAAGCGAAAGCCTAAGCTCACAAATTGTGTATCGGCTCGATGAGATCAGGACAGTCCTTAAAGTTCTAAGCTTCATTGAAGCTCGCGCAAATCTGAAGAAGCTTTCTGTCCCAAGTTACGAACGCCTTACTGAGATCGGCATGGTCCCCAAGTATGAAGCGCCCGTCGTCAATCGACTAAATGATCTCACGTCGCGCGATGCTAAGAAGATCTTCGATCTTTTCGACACTGACCGAGTGGCTGGCTGGAGTCTCGTTGACTTCTTAAACATGCTTCTCTCGCTTTATCAAAATGCCGACTCTACTATCGACAGCGAACCTCTGGCATTCTTTCATCAAAGAGAGTGGCGCCTGATCCACCATATGAGAAAAGGCATGTGCTGGTTTAGCCTCGGCGAGAATGAGTACTATGCTGACTCAAACGCTGCTCGGTTCGCAGGATCCAAGGAAACAATCAGATCCTTCCTTGGTACTCGTATGGGAAGGCTTGATGAAAGTAAGATGCGTCGGTTCTGGGTCTTGGCTGAAGTTGGCGGCCGTCCTTTCCGTGACTTTATAAGAGAGATCGTTGTGCCGGAAGAATGTGAAGGCACTGTTCGCTCTTTGCTGGCGCAGTATGAATTTCGTCAAGAACCTTACGTTTCTACATTGCCGAGGAATTGGCGCTTGGATCTGTCCACTCGCGAAGCCAACCAGTCACCAACCTAGCCGAGCGGAGGTTGATCATGGTTCAGAGCAAACTGACAATCTGGCTGCTGGGAGTATTTCTGCGATGCACGAGTTCGTGGAACTGGTGAAGGCCCTGGCATGGCCGGTTACTTTGTTGATCGGAGTGTGCACTCTCAGGTCTGAGCTGCGTTTGTTCATGACGAGGATCTCTGAAGCGATCAGCCAAGCTGCACAGATCACTGTTGGACGTCGCGGAGTCGACATCAAACTGGCTCAGCGAATTACCGCTGTCAATACGCGGGTTACTGCGGTGCAGGCTATGCAGATCCAGACGAGGACCGCACACCGGCTGAAGCACAGTGATCAAACAGCCACTAAGGTTCCGGACGAACTTCTCGTGCTCGCATCCCAATACTGCGGACTGCAGATTGCTGACTACCGAACAAGGTTGCATCGAAAGAACGCCCTCGCCCTCGAGATGGGCGAGATCGTCGTCAGGTCTCGTTTAGACCGCGCGCTGCTATCCTCTCATAAGGATGAAGCTCTGGCACTTGCGCTAACCGCGGCGACGATAGCCGAGCCGAGGGCGGCCGATTTCGACCTTGTCTTAGATGCAAGCACATGGTGCAAGCGCCTCCATGTTCGCTATCGCATTGTGCTCGCAATATCGGTCTTGATAAATGAAGGTCTGACGCCGCCTAGTTCAGGGGGTGAGATACAGCAAGCGCTCACGACGATGAGTGAGGGCGCTGATCAACCATTGATCAATATTATCACCGACACGAAAGCCTTGATGGATTCTGATTGCGGGTGGTGAAATACATGCTCCACTTCAGGGCTAAGCGGCAGTCCACCCCTCTCTTGAGGAACGCTCTCAAGGCTATCATCGCTTTCGTGGCCCTAAGTTTTGTCGGCTTGTTACTGGTACCGACCATCTCAGACCGAATAGATCAAGTTGCGGACGCTTCGCAGAGTAAATGCGCGAAAGTCGGACGATCAGATGACCCGCTGCGCACAAGGCGTCCGGCTTATGTGGGGAACGTTCTCTCAATTCGACTCACGAACGCTGGTGAATTTGTCGACAGATGCGAACTCACAGACGTCCTTTACGAACTCAACTGGGACTATGAAAGGTGTCCAGGAGAGTTTCGTCCCAGGCGTTCATCAGACGCCGAGAGTCTTCCCAAGTTAGTCGTGATGTATATTCACGGATGGAAGCACAATGGTGACAGAGGAGACGAAGATCGGAAGCGATTCGGTGAACTTGTCGACAAACTTTCGGCGGCCAATCTTCACAAGAAGCAAGTTCTGGGCGTTTTTATAGGATGGAATGCAAAACCTCGTCTCTTTCCGTTGACTTTGCCGTACCTTGAGAACCTTACGTTTTGGTCCAAGAAGCAGGTCGCTGATCGGATCGCTCAATCAGCGGTCGTTACGAAGATTGTCGGAGCGGTCGGAGCAGTCCTGAATCAATCTCAATCGGGAAAGGATCAATTTGTTGCCATTGGCCACAGCTTCGGCGCTCGATTGTTGTTTTCGGCGACAGGACAGACTCTAATCTATCAGACTGAGTACAATCATCCCGGATACCCTGGCGGCCGCTATAAGCCGATACGGGGTCCTGCTGATGCAATCATCCTCCTCAATCCAGCTTTTGAAGCCTCTTTGTTCACTGCGATAAACGACGCATCCCGACACGAGGAAAGGTTTGATAGTCAGCTACCCCTTCTTGTGTCGATATCCTCCGTAGGAGACCTAGCGACCAAGAAAGCGTTTCCAGTTGGCCAATGGCTTGATTCCTACAGGTCCGAGCGAGAGATGACTACGTTGGGTCACTACCACCGATTTCAAACGCATGTTCTGTACCCGTCAACTTACGAGACTTGCTTCAGGAACCGCTTCAGCACCGACGAAACTTTCTTTGCATCTGGCCTCTGCTTTGCCCGTATTCCGAAAACGCCATCTCTGGGCCTAGCCGAAAGCTACCCTCACAATCCTTTTTTGGTGGCTTCCACATCTGAGGACGTCATCAAAGACCATAACGACATTTGGGGAGACCAATTTAGTAGCTGGCTGTTTGATTTTGTGAACGCGCTTCAGAGGCGACTACCAGCCCATCGTATCGGGTTGGAGGATCAAGCTGTAAATCCGGGCGCAAGAAGCTCACGTTGCCAGTCTTAGCGGCTGCTCTTTTGCATCACTCCGTACTCCATCATAGATAGCGACGGAAAGCGCTTCGTCGCGCCCGGCCGCTCCGAGACTCGGATCACGCCGTAAGGGATGCGAGGCGTCAAACATAAACGCTGGATAATGATTTAAAGTCCGTACCTCATCAGTGCTGCTCTCGGAGCAAGTGACTTGCCGTATGATACAATAGCAAGGCGCTCGTATTCGCTGCGTACTCTTGATGGTCGTCTGCCTTGTCTTTATCTGCGTAGTCGCACACCGATTTGATTATCAAGCATCGCGGGCGAGGCTTGCCAGATCCCTTGCAAGCTAACGCTACGCCGTAAGCCTCCATTTCAATGCCTAAAAGATTTCTGTGCTGCGCCAAGACCGAAATGAAAGTATCTGCATTTGCAACAACAGCAGCTCCTGACGCTAAGGGACCGAAATGTACCCTCAAGTCATTGCTGGGCTTCGCTCCTCGGGCTTCTTTCTTGATTCGAGCTAATAGACCAACGTCCGAGCAGCAGTCTTTCAATTGAGCGCAGATATCGGTGTCGAGCTCTATATGGTGCGGAGAGGGCTGAAAATGTGGTTGATCGTTAACTGACGAGATCTTCCCGCTGCCCCAGTCCCAAGTTGGATCCGCTACAATGATATCGCCCAGGTTAGTCTTTTCAATTCGACCGGCGCAAATCCCAACCATCGCTAGAATGCGCGGGCGGAATTGAGCAATAACCTTAGATACCAGGACCGCGGACGATGCCATTCCCATTCGAGGCGCAGCAGCGGCGACCACCGAATGTATCCTAGCGCCGGAACTCAAGGTGCCGGCTAGATATCGCGTTTCATCGTGGGAAAGCCTCAATGGCTGCCAACCAAAGTCGAGACCTCGTAAGGCTTCAAACTCCACGCCCTCCAAAGCGCACACGACAGCTAAATCCACTCCGTATGTTTTGCCGTCACTGAAGTTCTCAGAGTTCTTAGCTGCGCGTACATATTCAATCCGCGAAGTAACCTGCGAAATCCAATGATCCGAGTTGTCTGCGTAATAGATCAACGTCCAAAGTAGATCCGTGAACTTATCGCCGAACTCTGCGACTACGTCTTCAAAGGCCGTCAATCCAACAATATATCTTGGCCTAAAGATCGTTCCATCGCGGTGAAGCTCATCAAGAAGCTCGACGCCGCCGCCTCTATGAACCGACTCTCCAAGCCGACGAGGGATGTTGACGTCTAGGAGCATCAAATCAAAATGATGAGCTCCCATTTCCACCATTGCATTAGCAGCGGTCACTGCGTGGAAGATATCGCCGCTTTTCACCCCAGTCTGGGTTAGAACGTTATGTATCTTACCGTACTTTGTGGTGTCATCCTCAACGACCAGGACTTTGATCAAGGTTGTCTCCTTGGCAGGGAGCCGCCCACAGTTTGCAAAATCGAGGGCTTCCAGTCGTCAACATTGCTACGGTAATGGACCGTGCCAATATAGTTCGGGAATTTGGCCGACAATTCATCCACTAACTCGTCGAGCGTCATATAGTCAGACTCCTCTCCAAATCGATCAAATTGAGTAACCACCAGCACCGGTGCCCCAATCCGACTTCGCTGCATTTGCCTTAAGATCTCTCGGCCAGCGAATGGGTGTGGCCTTCCTCCCTCTTCGCTTAATGTGCGATCGAAATTGCGCATAGTCATATCGAGGAACACGAAATCGGGACGAAGCTCTAAAATAGATCTAATTCCGCTTTGAAACGATCGGGCTATCCGAATGTCGTCCACTGCAAACACTTCTTTAACGAATTCTTGCAGATCATTTAGCTTATGATCATCGTCTTCAACGATCAGAACCATCATAGGACAAGACCCTTAGCTTCTAGCATTATGTCGACTACAAACTCTCGCTCGTCCGACACGGACACTTGCAGTGCATGATTGCCGCCCAAATCGTGAGCAAGGATCTTCCAAATCTTTGGATATCCTGATCCACCCTCAACCGGTATCAACTGGGAAGCACGCTCTCGGCCAAACTCAGCATTGATGGTCGCGGATTTTGCGCGGACATTGCTTAAGTTGACGCTTTCACCAAGGTTGTTGCGAATCTGAAGTTCGAGGACATTCTTCGAAAGTTTTGCCGCGACTCCAATTCGCAGCGAGCCGCCAGCCAACCCTGAGTGAAACGCAGAATTGTCTAAGAGCAGGGAGAACAGACGCACGAGCGAAGGTAAGGTCCATCCCGCCATCACTATTGGTTCATCTGCCGTAAAGTCCGACTGTATGGAAAGATGAGAATAGTACGATTTGATGGTCGCCAGGCCTGCCTCGTATGAAATGCGAAGATCGTAATCCTGATACTCATTGTTGCTAGGTATCGCGAACCAGCTTGCAACACGTTCGATCGCTGATCGAAGATCGGGCCGCACAAGGTTCGTCGCGGACAGGAGACCCGAGACCTCCTCATAGTGGCTGCGCCTGTGAAGAACATCCTGAAGGGCCTGGAGCGAACCGAGTAGGCTCGTCAATGTGCGGCTGAATAGCATTTCTCTGATTGTGTCTAGCCCGCGATTAGTAAGCGTCCACAAAGCCGCAATAACCTCATCATAGAAGTCATCGAATTCGGCAGTTCTTTCGCAGCGCCTTTGCAGTATCTGAATCGAAACGTCATCTATAGTGAAGTCGAAAACCCCTTCTTTAGCTTGGTCACTACGTATTCTGATAATATTTCGATTTAGATATTCGATCTGCGCATCAACCTCCTCAGAGAATTTCGTTAGAGCGTCTGCAATCTCCTCTGTTGCGTATTGCGGAAGGCTTTCCATCCTGTCCAGCCAGTGAATATTCGCTTGATAGCTACCTGCTGCGCGGTCTTTGTTCGTTACAAGGTGATGAGCGAGTAACGGGCCACGAATCTCTCGCATAACAAACCCGTGCCGTATGTTTGTGCTAAGGTTCGCGTCCAATCCAAACTCTTTGCTTAGTGAGAACATGTCTCTCACCTCGAACACCATCCTAGCGAATAGCTTATTGCTTTCAGTTAGGGGGAGCGTGAGTGACAGGACCGCAATCCGCTCACCGAGGGCGGTCTCAAGCATCTTTTGCAGCTCTTCGATATTTGTCGATCGCTGTTGTTGGGTAAGAAGCTGGTATCTACGCCATGTTTCTCGCATTGCTCCCAGCGTTTTACGCATTCCATCACGTCGGCTTTGTACTCGTCGTACTCTGACGAGACGTAACGTGAGTAAATGTCGAACGCCAGAACAACCGCCAGAACGCCGAAGAACGACGGATTTGGTTCTTCCAGCGCTTCCGAGGCGGATACAAGCCTAGACAAGAGAGCACGCAATGGAAGCAACTTTGCAAAGCATCGGGTCAATCCGAACAACTGGACAGACACTTCGCAGCAGCGGTGCAGATCACCCGCTCCAAGTAGCCCCCCAGCAAGGAGACGGCCGACGTCATGCCACCGCGAATCGGATGCCCGACGTTCATACAAGGGCATCAGTGTCTTGACTGCCCCGGCTGGCGAGCCTTGTCTCACTTGGCTAATTGCCTGCCATTTTCTCACGCGATCAGCCGGCACCGAATCGAGGACGGTACTATCCCAGTTCGCGTGACCAATTGTCGCCAGGACTAAGGCGCATGTCTGCGAATGCGGATAGCGCTTGATCGCTTCGATGCTTCCAGTCGGAGGACCTTGATGATACGCGAAGATCATCGACGGGAGGTTATTTTGCGATCTCAGTGCATGAAAAAGGCTCCTCGTCGAACGCGTAGCTAGACGATCATCAAAATAGTAGCGCTCTAGAACGAGTGAGAGCGACGAAGACCAGGCGCAATTTGAGCTCGTTAGCGCTATCTTCGATAAGCGCGTTGCTGCTTCATCCGCCTCTTGATCGAACGCAATAAGGCGCGCGAGATCAGCTGCTATGTTTTTTATCGGAGAAGTGTCCGAAAGGACTTGATATCGATCTACCTCCACTGACAACTGTAGTGCGGATGACAGCTGCACCCCCAACGCCTCAATCGAAGAGTCGCTGTCTTGGACGGCGGTTGCCTTGTCCAACGCGAGAGTGTAGTCGCCACGTGTATATAGATCTTGTAAGTCAACAAGCGGAAACGATAGGTAGTCCGCGGCGCGATCGTCTCCCAAGAAAGCTAGGAGTCTTGCTGCGTCCACGCTAGGAACGCGGCGAAACAGGCTGAATAGCTCATCAGACAAAGTCGCCTTCGTCTCGTCGTCAAAGTCGAAGGAGGTTAGCGCGGCTTGGGCGATGCTTATCGAAATTAAATACCGATCCACTACCGGAAATATATCGGCATATGCCAATGCAGATGCTGCAATTCGCTCACTCGGTAATTCGTGCTGGCCTAGAACGACGTGAGTCAAGGCTGTAAAGCCGTTGTCGATCGGTACGACGTCGTGCAAGAGTTTGTAGAATTCGTTCGGCGCGATGCGCTGGCTCGCTCTTGAGCTAATCCAGCTTATCAAAAACCTGATTAGTGGGTGCGTCCCGCGGCGAACGGCTAGCTCGTCCGCAAATTTTACCTGCTCGTCGTATCCGCGGAACGTCTGAAGAAAATTAATACGAGCTTCGGCAAGCCAGAGCGAAACGCCAAACTTTTCCTCAATTTCGGACAGCACTCTCGTGATGCTGTCGACATCCCCCATTAGGAGATGATTCTCGTAAAGGCGCTTGTACTCGAGAAAGCTACTGATCGTTTCGCAGTACGGCAGAAGACACTGGATTGTCCAAACAAATTCACGAGCGAACTTAGTGATGAGCGGGACCCCGCCAGCTCCGAGTTGACCGTATGATTTTGGTAGAGGAAACGGCCAAAATACTTTCCGGTATCCCGGGTAGCTGAGAAGGAGGGGGAGCAACCGACGAACTTGTGCAACATCGGCATCGCGCTTGAATTGCGCTAGGCCGGTGTAAACGTTTCGAGCAATGCGGATTTGGGCCCGCAACCTGGTAAATTCGGCCTGGTGAAGCATTTGCTTAGACACGTACTACCTATAACTGACTCAGCCATAGACTTGGAATCATGGCGGCAATTTCTAAGAATAGCATGGGATGTCTGTTGTCTAAGCTCAACTTTTGATTGATGCGGCGCACAAATTGAGTTTGCCTCGCTGTGACAAAATTCATCGCGTATTTCCGCGTCTCAACAGAACGCCAGGGCAGGTCGGGGCTTGGCTTAGCGGCTCAACACCGCACGATCTCTGACTTCGTGGCCGGCGCCGGAACGCTTATTGCCGAGTTCTGTGACGTTCAGTCGGGCAGGGACGATTCACGTGCCGAATTACAACGAGCGATCCAGCTGGCCAAACGCGAGAATGCCAAGATTGTCATCGCGCGTCTCGACCGCTTCTCCCGCCGTGTCAGCTTCATTGCGAGCATTCTCGAACAGGGTATCGGCCTGGTCTGCGCTGAAATGCCCAACGCGACCGACTTCCAGCTTCATATCTTTGCGGCTCTTGCTCAGGAGGAGCGTCGACTGATTTCCGAACGAACAAAAGCAGCACTGGCCGAAGCAAAACGCCGAGGCAAGATTCTGGACTGAATGGTCAGTATTTGGCCGCGAAGAATCGCAAGGTCGCTAACGAATTTGCATCCCAACTCAGGGCGAAATTGGATGCGGATTTATTGCGGCGATCTTACAGCGAGATCGCGCGGCACTTGAACGATACGGGAATTACGACGACAACCGGGCGGAAGTTCTACCCGCAGACTGTCAAGAACTATCTTAGTCGGCTTCAAACAGGGATGGTGCAGGAGGCCGCGGCGTATGCAGAATTAGATAGAGCGAAGCTAACTACCATCTTGGAAAGCGAAGTGGATGCAACACTGGAAATACATGATGGGGGTGTTGCTCGGCGTACCAAATGATATGGCTCCTGCAGAAGTCGCGAAATCTTCCGTCTCTCCACAGATCGGCTAGATCCGACTTGCTAAGGCGAGCCGAATCATCTTCCTGATGCTTTGCCTTAAAAACGCGGCCAGTGTAGGGGTTGAGCTTTGGCCAACGGCGATTCTGATTGCTGAGGTGTCCATGGGGCGTCGATGGATACGGGTCGGGATCAGACTTTGTGAAGACCCATTTTTTTCGGAAGATTAGTTCAATCGAATCGAGAGTTTGATCATGGTTTGATGTGACTGCGCTGTTATCGTCGACTTCGTTGCCCTGTACTTCGGATACATTACGATGACAGCCTTCATCGGCTTCAAGATCTCTCCGGGGATCGGCTGTCGAATCTTGTGAGCCGAGCCACCGCGCGATTTCAACCCTCTCGGCGTACTCATCGATACCTATGAGCCCGAATCGAAAGTGAAACTCTGCGAGGACCAACAGAGTGCGTGTTATCGTTTGCTCCGATTGATTGTTCATTACGTTAACCGTCTTGCACGAGGGGTCGCTGTACTGCACTCCGGCGAAAGTATACCCTCTTGTTTGCAAGCGCCAAGCTGTGCTGGCAGATACATGTATAGGGATAATCTGAAATGGCTTTCTGGTGGGTGAACCAAAATCAGACTGGGAAGCACGAAATAGCCGGTGGCTACATTTGGTCTCCTAAACGGCGTCGCGATGGAAGCTTCAATCGATTCTACGAAAATATGCGCCTTGTAGATGTCGGCGATATCGTCTTTTCCTACATCGATCAGCTGATCCCTTACATTGGCGTCATCCAAAGTCCGGCGGTGTCCGGCGATCGGCCCGTTGAATTTGAAAATACTGCTTGGGATAAAGATGGTTGGTTAGTCCCTGTTGAATGGCATCGACCGCCTGTAATCATCAGACCCAAGGACATTCTGGAGACTCTGCGGCCCCTGTTGCCGAGCAAGTATTCTCCAATACGAGGGGATACGGGAGATGGTCTTCAGAGCGTGTATTTGGCCTCTGTGCCTGAGCCCATGGCTGAAGAACTGCTTAGTCCACTCGGCAATTGGAGGCCAAGCTCGAGTCCCATCGTCCTAAAAACGGTTACATCCGAAAATGCTATCGACCGGCTTGAAGATCAGATCGAGGTCAAGATCAGGAACGATACGTCAATTGATGAGACGGAACGACAAGCAGTCGTACTGGCTCGCCGTGGTCAGGGAAGGTTTCGAAAGAATCTGATCGAAATCGAAAAGTGCTGCCGTCTCACCCAGGTTGCTGATCCGAGATTGTTACGAGCCAGTCATATCAAGCCTTGGCGCGCATGCGCACACAATCATGAGAGACTAGATGGTAACAACGGGCTCTTGTTGTCGCCCCACGTCGATCTGCTCTTTGACCGTGGCTACATCTCCTTTGAGGACGACGGGACCCTGTTACGCTCCCCTCACATCGATCCTGCAGATTTTGCGCGGCTCGGCATATCGACTGACCAGGACTTCGGCGTGAGGCGATTCAACGCCACACAGGCAAAATACCTGGATTTCCATCGGAGCGCGGTTTTCCTGAGGGACGGCGCCAGTAGCGGCAATTCCGACGTTTAGCGGGTGCAGCAACCTCGTACGCCCACTAAGGTCGCATGAGCTGGCAGGGGCGCGCGGAGATCGTCATCGCGCGGCGTGACTTGTTTTCCAGCCGGATCACCCTCAGGTCTAGGTGTCCAAATTTCCAGCTAGACGTCTTTGCGTGCTGCAGCTGTCAACAAGGGCCCATCTTCTCAGCGTCGCCACGTGCATCGCCAAATAGTTGCATTTCCCCTGAACGAATCTTTGCTCAGAATGGCTGAACATTGTTTCGCGGGTGATTGTATAATGAAGAAAATCGCTTCCATCTTCGCCGTTGTTTCGTTCGTCGGATTTCTTGTTTGGCAAATCCCGCAATATCTGGAGACCCAACGGAGAGAGAGGGAGCTATTATTAGAACAGCAGAAGCAGGCCGAAGCGGCTAAGACAGCAGAAGCGGCGCGCAAAGCATTGGAAGAGAAAAAGCAGAGAGATGAAGGACGAGCTGCGGTCAGTCAGGCATCTGACGAACGTCTGAAGTCTCTGGTTCGAGACTGCCGCCAAAAGATCGGTGAAAAAATTGCCACCACGGGCTCAAAGCCTTCGTTCGCTGTTTACTTTCCGGATTACGATGCGGATGACCTGAGAAACCTCACGGCAATGGACTCAGCTATGAACGCATCCACGGGCAGGCCAAGCGTTATTTTGAACAAGGATGACCACGAGACGAGACAGATCGCAGCGCTTCGGCGTTACCCAGTCGAGATATCGATCGTCGCTGAGAGCGCAAGCGATACGTTCTCGGGTGTGAAGCGATGGGCCGCTGAGTATCGATGCACCCTCGATGGGCTGTCGGTCAAAACCGTGACGCGCGAGGGACCATTGTACTTCTTCTGAGGGCAATCTTTTAGGGGCCGGAATATTCGGGATGGACGATCGTGGTACTCTGTCATGATAGGGCCATTCGAGCAGTGGCATCACTTGATGCGGTCCAAAGGCGATCAAGAACTATCTGACCCGACTCCGTAGTTTCCCCAACGGGGGAAATTAAGATCCTGAGTGACCTTTTTGAGAATCCCTATTACCTAGTCTTCATCTCGGTGCGGTTTAGGGTGTTTGGACCTCGGCATCGTATGCAGCGCGCACTGATCTCAGATGTATTTGCCGGGCGATATTCGCCCGAGCATAGCGTCTCCAGATCGTACTGAACGCAGGATCCCCCTACGAGCTTCTATCCTTCTTGTACTCCTCGTTTGTGAGCGGGCTGCAAAGCGCCTCTATGTCGCCCCTGAATTCCTCCAACATCTTGGTCACGCGCTTGGGCTCTTTAACCCCGGAGCTCGAATGGTCCCAAATATCGGAGCGCATCTGAAGCACAAGATCCCATTCTTCAGTCCCAGTCTTCGGCTCGTCCACTTCGATCAGGATTTCGACCGCTACCTGGATGCTATTCCGGGCCTTGTGGAGTTTCTGGAAGATCGCCTCTGTATGCTTTCCGAAGACAGCCATGAATTTGGGCTGGAGTACGAGGACGCGCTCGAAGAAGCCGTTATGCCTCTCCATGCGCTTGATAATGCCATAGAAGGACCGGCGACGCTCGGCTTCCGTCTCGCTCAATCCTTCCTTTGGCATATCCGCCCATTCGTACTCGCGGACCAACCGCCGGCGAATGTCATCGAAGACCATCTCCGATCCGTACGCGATCGTGAGAGCGTCGTACGCAATCTCAAGCCGTCGCTCTTCGAGCTTCTCGCGCTTCCATTTTCCGAACGTCCGGAGGCCGAGGAATGATATCACTGCTGACATGATCAGCCCCGCCAGAGTGAATAGCTGGGTCCAGCCAAAGGCCCAAGGATCGCTCAACATGTGCTCCTTCCGCGTGCATAGGCGTGCTCGTTGCCAACTCCATCTTCGCGGTCCAAGGTTGTATAGATGGATCTTGGAAAGCGATTGATAATGGCTTTAAATTTGTTTCTGAGAAGCTTGGCATGAACAAAGTTTTTGTAGCTGTGGAGAACCCGCTCGTAGTCCGGAAGGCTATGCACGATTGGCGTTCAAACTTCTCCCGCGACGCAGAGCCAATATCGGGTTTGGGGGCAAACACTTTTTGGATCGCCCGCCTGGGCTTCTGGGGGCACTTTCTAGAGTTCAAAAAAGATAATGGACACTATCGTTACTGGAATCCATTCGAGTCGAGCCGTCTGATCTCCGCAAGAACATGATTGTTGAAATCAATCCTCCCCACGGCGCACGGATTAAGGCAATGCAGGGAGTGATTGCCACCGCGCCCGACGGCTCACGCTGGATTCTTCACGGTGGTAGGATGTCCATCCTAAGGGCCCACATTTCCGAAGATCAGTTCGACCGATCATCCTCCATGAAACGAGTTGACGTCAGGTTTTCCGATGGATCGATCGCGAAATATCTGCCTGTAGCGAACATCGATACATCCTTTCGAATGTTGCAAGATCAGATGTGGGCTTTTGTCGCGGAGTGCCGTCGGGTTCGTGTCCATTACTCGTTGGGAGCTGCGGCCGCGAAGCAAGATCAAGCTGTCCTAAATGCGGAGAAGAGCTTCCCTGAGCCTGTGGGGAGTTACCATGTGGGACCGCAAGCCGCTAGAAAGGTTAAACGCCAGCATGGCCCCGTATGGCACGCGCTGGTAGCGCTTCTTGACGGGCTAAACGTTCGTCACTCAAATAGTCGCGTGGGTAGATGGGGTCCTGATTTGCGAACGATCGGCAACACCCCCATTTTGTTCGAAATCAAAGTGACCCCGGACGCATCGGATATCCAACGTGGGATCGGCCAGTTGTTTCTCTACGAGAAATTATTGGGCCGGTCACATCGGAAGATTTTAGTCTTGCCTCGCCGGGCAAACGATCTCGATCGATAAGGCGATCGAACAACTTGGTGTTGAGGTCCTTACTTTCCGGCGGCATTCGAGGAAGCTGACGTTCGATTCACTCCGATTTTGAATTGCGGCCTCTTATTTCTCCCCCAAAGCTGGTTCGTCGGCCGGCAGTTGGACAACGGTGCCATCAGCGCAAAGCGCGTCGAAATCCGGTGCCTTCCCGCTGACCTTCTGGATGAATTTCGCCGGGTCATCAGGATCGACGAACAGCGTCATGCCCTGACCATCTCGGAAGACCACCTCGAATCGCTGAGTGTCGGGGTCCACGGTCAGGCGCAGCCGACTGATCAGTGATTGCAGCCTTGAGGCTATTTGGGCACGAAGCTTGTACACATCTCCGCCTCTGGCGGCCCGGACACGCTCGATCAGCCCCGCAACCTGGTCCGGGTGCTGGTAATACGTCAATGCCGTCTGGTCGAGGATCGCAATCTCATGGCGCAATTGCTGTCTCGCCTTTTTTGCTCCGATTAGCTCGTGCTCTCCCTTCTTGACGATTTCCGCAAGAATCTCGCTGCGAAAAATCTGCCAGCTCGACGCTGGTATCAATGGCACGTCGCACCTTTTCCTGAAGAAGGTTGATTCTCCCTTCGACGGCCTCGATCTGGAAGGCGAGTTCGCTTCTTTTGCTCGAATGTTCGCTCGACCGCACCAGCGAAGCCAGATCAAGCTGTTCGACGAAGGACAAGAACGTCGATCTCGAACTGATCATAGCGCCAACGACCTATCATCTCGCAGCCATCGTTGCGGAGTGCCTTTGAGCACACGAGGTACGACTGCCCCTTTGGTGGCGTGCCTTTGTTTTGATAGTGCATTGGCTTGCCGCAGTAGTCGCAGACCGCCAGCTTCGAAAACAAATTGGTGAAATGCTTGCCCTTAGGTCCACCGCTACCCTTTCGGCCCTGCTCAGGTTTTGTCTTTCGTTCCAGCCGGCCGCGTTGTGCTGCCTCGAACACGACCTGGGACACAATGCGCGGGAAGTAGTTGCGGATCGGATCTCCGTCGGGCGTCCGCTTGCCACCTTCCATGCGATTGGGCTGGAACGTCCCAACCGCCGCTGCGCCACTCAAAATTTTATTGACGGTCGAGTTCTGCCACCCTCCTTTGCCGGTGAATGTCGGTATGCCCTCCTCGTTCAACCGGCGAACGATCGTGAACGTACCGATTCCAGATGCAGCCTCATCGAAAATCCGGCGAACCACGGCAGCATGGTCCTCCGCCACCTCAAAACCCATCCGATCCGAGGTCAGGCGCAGCCAACTTGGACACCTTGCGGTCAGCTTCTTCTGACCGATGACGGACCGTTTTGCCTTCCAGGCTTGGGACAGCCGATCGCTCTTGCGAGCTGATTCCTCATTCGCCCGGCTCATCTTGGCAATCGAAATAATCAGGTCTTCGAAACTGATCTTGCCCGAGAAGACGCGCTCATCGTCCAGCGTGACCAGAATCAGGCCTGCCTCGACGATCTCCATGAAAGGCTTCAGGGCTACCATCGGCTCCTGACGGCTCATCCGGTCGAATGATCTCGACGAGTAGGTATGAGCCCTTTTCGACCTCGCCTGCCCGAACAGCCTCCAAGAACTCTCCGAACCTTCCTGACGCGATATTTTTGCCGGAGTAGGCGGAGACACCGATGTCATGCCAACGGTCGTCGTCGACCAGCTCCAAGCCGTGCCGTTCGGCGTATTTCCGGGAGGCTTCACGCTGACGGCGAAGGCTATCGCCCTTTAGCTGAAGGTCGGTAGACATCCGGACGTAGGAAAAGGCTTTCGGGCGGATCGATTGATGAGCTATAACCATCTGCATTTATTAACATTTAGTAATTTAATTGTCCACCATATCCTCATGATCGGCGCGCCCGGCGCCGGCAAATCGATGCTGGCGGCGCGCCTGCCCTCGATCCTGCCGCCGCTGTCGCCCGGGGAATTGCTCGAGGTCTCGATGATCGCGTCCGTCGCCGGCGAGATCGAGGGCGGCGCGCTGACGTCGCGGCGGCCGTTTCGCAGCCCGCATCATTCCGCCAGCATGGCCGCGCTCACCGGCGGCGGCGCGCGCGCGAAGCCCGGCGAGATCTCGCTGGCACACCAGGGCGTGCTGTTTCTCGACGAGCTGCCGGAGTTCGATCCGCGCGTGCTGGATTCGCTGCGCCAGCCGCTGGAGAACGGCGAGGTCTCGGTCTCCCGCGCCAATCACCGCGTCACCTACCCTGCCCGCTTCATGCTGGTCGCGGCGATGAATCCCTGCCGCTGCGGCAATGCGTTCGAGCCCGGCTATGCCTGCAAGCGCGGCCGCGTCGATCGCTGCACGGGTGACTACCAGTCCCGCATCTCCGGCCCGCTGATGGACCGGATCGATTTGCGCATCGAGGTGCCGGCGGTGACCGCGGCGGACCTGATCCTGCCGCCGCCGGCGGAGGGCTCAGCCGAAGTCGCAGCACGCGTGGCGGCGGCGCGCGACATCCAAATAGCGCGCTACGCGGATGCTGGCCTGCCGCAGGTCCGCACCAATGCCGAGGCGCCCGCCTCGGTGCTGGAGGAGATCGCCAAGCCCGATGCGCAAGGCGCCAAGCTGTTGCGCGATGCTGCCGAGACCATGCGGCTATCGGCGCGCGGCTATCACCGCGTGCTGCGGGTGGCGCGCACGCTCGCCGACCTCGACGGCGCCGACAGGATCGGCCGGCTGCATCTGGCCGAAGCGCTGTCCTACCGCGCACTCGCGGAGGATGTGCGGCAGCTCGCGTGAACGATACGCGCGTCAACCCGGCGGTAACGAGTTTCCTTTACGCTCTGCAAACCATAAGGCCCAAGAGCTGCGTGTGTGAGTTCCCATACGAGCTTTCCGGGCCTTGGCGAGTACTTGGCGAGTAGAGTGTCATGTTGCGTTTTAAGATCCTGTCGTCGGTTGTTCCCCTGTTGGCCGCGGCAGTCTTCGCCCGCAGCGAAATCGGATCGGTCTCGCATCCCTGCATCGCGCTGGGCGAAACCTCGGTCGAGCTCACATCCCTGTTCTGGACCGCCGGGATCCAGGTCGCCTTCACCGACGATCCTGCGCAGGCGACCGTGCGGGTGCAGATCACCGACGACGCCGACGTGGCGGATTTTGTCGTGGTCGACGACGGCGAGAGCGAGGAGCCGGGTGCCTGCCAGGCCAATCCCGCGACGCGCCTCGTCGCGATTTCCGAACAATCGGGCGGCGGCCGGCCGACGATCTATCTCTCCAGCGAAGGCCCGGCCGACTACCGCATCTATGTGCGCTCGAAGACGTTTTCGCAGAGGGACGCCGCGGCCTTGATCGTCGGCGCCCATGGCGGCCTCCACCACCTCCAGGCCGCCTCGCTCTGAGGCGTTAACGTCTCGTCAATCCTGTTTGGAGGCGGGCTCCAAACCTCAAACTGTTCGCAACGTCGGCGGGACATCGTCAAAGAGTTTAGAGTCGGGGTCGGTGACGATGGATCGGACGTTCCGGATCAAGGTGCACATGCGCCGCTTCAGGCGTCGCCATCCCAGGATCGCGTTCGCGATCCGCTCCTTCATGATCTTCTCGGCGACGTTCGGCGGCGCCTATGGCTTCATCGCCGGCAGCCGGTCCGAGACATCCGGCTACGACCCCAACGCGTTCGCGATCGGCGCGAGCTTCCTGTTCGCGCTCGCCTGCCTCGGTCTCGCCACGCTCAGTATGCGGTTGCGTTTCGTCAACAAGCGGCTGCGCACGCTCGCCACCCACAACGACGTGCTGATCGATCGCAATTGGGAGCTGAAGGAAGCCGAAGAGCGCGCCCGCAGCCTGTTCGAATCGCAGGGCGACCTGATCGTGCTGCGCGACCATCAGGGCCGCATCACCTTTGCCAACGACGCCTATTGTGCGCTGGCCGGACGAGCGCGCGGCGCACTGGTCGGCACGCGCTTCGATTTTGACGTGCTGGAGCAGGGTGACAGCGCGCGCGAAAGCAACGGCACGCGCATCCACGACCAGAAGATCGCAACGCTTGTGGGAGCGCGCTGGATTGCTTGGCGCGAGGGCCTCGTCCGACACGATGCCGGCCAGCCCGCCGAATTGCAGAGCGTCGGACGCGACGTTACCGACCGCACCGAGACCGAGCGTGCGCTCTCGGACGCGCGCGACCAGGCCGACGCCGCCAACCGCGCCAAATCGCGCTTCCTCGCGATGGCCTCGCACGAGATCCGCACGCCGCTGAACGGCATCATCGGCATGGGCGGGCTGCTGCTCGACACCACGCTCACGCCGGAGCAGGCGACCTATGCGAGGGCCGTGAAAACCTCGGGCGAGGCCTTGATGGCGCTGATCGAGGAGCTGCTCGACTATTCCAAGATCGAGGCCGGCAAGCTTGACCTCGAGCAGCGTCCGTTCGCGCTCACGGCCTTGATCGAGGACATCACCGAGCTGCTGGCGCCGCGCGCGCAAGCCAAAAATCTCGAGATCGCGGCTTACATCGACGAACGCCTGCCGCTCGAGGTCAGCGGCGATGCCGGCCGGCTGCGCCAGGTGCTGCTCAATCTCGCCGGCAACGCCATCAAGTTCACCGCGAGCGGCGGTGTCGCGCTGATCGTCGAGCCCGGCATCTGGCCGAACGAGATCAGCTTTCTGGTACGCGACACCGGGATCGGCATCGCGCCCGAGGCGCAGTCACGCATTTTCCGCGAATTCGAGCAGGCCGACGAGCGGGTCGCGCGCACCTATGGCGGCACCGGGCTCGGCCTTGCCATCAGCGAGCGCATCGTCAAGCGCATGGGCGGCCGCATCACTTTGACGAGCGAACCGGGCAAAGGGGCGACCTTCGAGGTCGCGATCGCGCTTTCGCCATCGCAAGCCGGCGCAGGACAAACCGCATTCCCGAGTCCCGACCTCAGCGGCAAGTCGATCCTGGTGGTGGCCGACGGCATCGAAGCATCGCTGATCGCACGCCGGCTGGAGCGCTGGGGCGGCCAGACCTGCCTGGTGGCCGATGCGACCGTGGCCGAAGCGCTGCTGCCCGAACGCTCATGGCATGCGGTTCTGATCGATCGTGCGATCGGAACCAGTGTCGCCGATCGCCTGGGCGAGGTCGCCCGCGCTCATGCATCACAGCGACTGGTGTTGCTGACATCAGGCTCGCGCCATGAAAAAATCGCGGAGGCCTTCACCGGCTTTCTGGTGAAGCCGCTGCGTGCGGCGTCGCTCGCTGCGCGCCTGGCGCTCGCGCCGGAGATCGCCTCGCCCGATCTCGCGCCGGAGCCCGTCGAACCCGCCGCGGTCGCAACCCCGGTGGAGCGCCTGTCGATTCTCGTCGCCGAAGACAATGAGATCAACGCACTGTTGATGCGATCGCTGCTGACCAAGCTCGGCCATAGCGTCGTTATCGCGGTCCATGGCGAGGTGGCGCTGGAATCCTGGCTCGCAGCGAGCTCGGCCGGTACGCCCTATGATCTCGTGCTGATGGACATCCAGATGCCGCAGCTCGACGGCATCGAAGCGACCAAGCGCATCCGCGCCCACGAGGCCACCACAGGCGGCCGCCACACGCCGATCCTGGCACTCACCGCGAATACGCTGGTCGAGGATCGCTATGCCTGTTTCGAGGCCGGCATGAATGGATTTTTGATCAAGCCGCTCGATCGCGACAAGCTGGAAGAAGCGCTGGCCGGACTCGCGGCGGCACGGCATCTGGTGGTGTAGAAGAGTCTCTCCATCGTCATTGCGAGGAGCTCTTGCGACGAAGCAATGACGGCGTGGGCGTCACAACCTTCAGGCGTCACAACCTTCAGGCGTCGCGGCATTTGGGTGGTGTAGCCGCGATCAAAGGTGCCGTAGGGTGGGCAAAGCGCAGCGTGCCCACCATTTACACTCAGCGGGCGGAGAGATGGTGGGCACGGCGCGCGAAGAGCGCGCCTTTGCCCACCCTACCAGACCGTGGCCTACAGCCTTCGCAGCGCGACGCTCTCCACCACGTGATCCGCGCCCTTCTTCAGGATCAGCGTCGCGCGCGGGCGCGTCGGCAGGATGTTATCCTCGAGATTGGCGAGGTTGGTGCGCTCCCAGATCGCGGTGGCGGTGGCGGTGGCCTCCTCGTCGGACAACAGCGCATAGCGGTTGAAATAGGACTTTGGATTGGTGAAAGCGGTGTCGCGCAGCGCCAGGAAGCGCTTGATGTACCAGCGCCGCAGCGCGGCTTCCTCGGCGTCGATATAGACCGAGAAATCGAAAAAGTCGGAAACGACCGGCACCGCCTTGCCGTCACGCGGCAGCTTGCCGGTTTGCAGCACGTTGACGCCCTCGACGATCAGGATATCGGGCTGGTCGATCTCGACCCACTGGTTCGGCACGATATCGTAGGTCAGATGCGAATAGACCGGCGCGCGGACATGGCGGCGTCCGGCCTTGATGTCGGACAGGAAGCTGAGCAGCAGCGGCAGATCGTAGCTCTCGGGAAAACCCTTTTTCTGCATGATCCCCTGCCGGTCGAGCACGGCGTTGGGATAGAGAAATCCGTCGGTGGTGATCAGCTCGACCTTGGGTCGCGGCGACCAGCGCGCCAGCAGCGCCTGGAGCACGCGCGCCGTGGTGGATTTTCCGACCGCCACCGACCCGGCGACGCCGATGATGTAGGGCATCTTGCGGTCGCGGATGTTGAGGAACTGGCGCTCCGCGTAGTACAGCCGCTGCATCGCGTCGACATAGATCGAGAGCAGGCGCGACAGCGGCAGGTAAATGTCCTCCACCTCCTGCAAGTCGAGGCGGTCGTGCAGCGAACGCAGCCGGTCGAACTCGCCCGGCTCCAGCGTCATCGGCGTGTCGTCGCGCAGTCGCGCCCACTCCTCGCGCGTATAGACGCGGTAGGGATTATACTGCTGCTCGGGTGCGCGGATATCCATGACGCCACCTCTCCGTTAGCCGCCCTTGCGCGACGCCTTTTCTTCCAACCCTGACATCGAGGTCCGCTTGTCCAGCGCGGCCTCGACTTCGTCCAGCTTTATGCCGCGTGCCTTCAAAAGCACAAGGAAATGGTAGAGCAGGTCGGCACCTTCGGCGATCAGATGCGCGCGATCGTTTTCGACTGCTGCGATTACGGTTTCGACTGCTTCCTCACCGAACTTCTTGGCGCAATGTTCGGCGCCCTTGTCCAGGAGCTTGCGGGTATAGGACCCCTCGCCGCCGGCTGCCGCGCGGGCGTCGATGGTGGCGGCCAGGTCGTGGATCGTGAAACGCGGCATACAAAATACTCAGCAAACACGCTCCGGCTGATTGAGCCGGTCCCTACCAACTCCTGTAGCATTTCTATGAACCGGAGTCGTCAGGCATCCAGGCGCATGGGTAACCCGCGCCGGGCCATGTGCTCCTTGGCCTGCCGGATAGTGAATTCCCCGAAATGGAAGATCGAGGCGGCCAGCACGGCGGTGGCGCGCCCGTCGCGGATACCGTCGACGAGATGGTCGAGATTGCCGACGCCGCCGGAGGCGATCACGGGAACGGGAACGCTGTCGGCGATTGCCCGGGTTAGCGGGATGTCAAAGCCCTGCCTTGTGCCGTCGCGGTCCATCGAGGTGAGCAGGATTTCACCGGCGCCGAGCGAGACCACTTCCTGGGCATATTCGACCGCATCGATCCCGGTCGAATTGCGGCCGCCATGGGTGAAGATCTCCCAGCGCTCGGAGCCGCCCGCGCGCTTGACCCGCTTGGCGTCGATCGCCACCACCACGCACTGCTCGCCGAACTTTTCGGCCGCTTCCTTGACGAACTCGCGCCGCGACACCGCGGCGCTGTTGATCGACACCTTGTCGGCGCCGGAGCGCAGCAGCATCCTGATGTCGTTGACCTCGCGCACGCCGCCGCCCACCGTGACCGGCATGAAGCAGGCCTCGGCCGTGCGCCGGACCACGTCCATCATGGTGCCGCGGTTCTCGTGGGTCGCGGTGATGTCGAGGAAGCAGAGCTCATCGGCGCCGGCGGCGTCGTAGGCGATCGCGGCTTCGACGGGATCGCCGGCATCGCGCAGATCGACGAAGTTGACGCCCTTGACGACGCGGCCGTCCTTGACGTCGAGGCAGGGGATCACACGCACCTTGAACATCGGAAATCTCCTAGGCAGCGCGCGCGTTGCGGATCAGGGTGAGGGCAGCAGCGGGATCGAGCCGGCCGTCGTAGAGCGCGCGGCCGGCGATCGCGCCGGCGAGCTTTTTTGCCCGCGGCGCCAGCATCGCCTTGACGTCCTCGATCGAGGCGAGGCCGCCGGAGGCGATCACGGGAATCGAGATCGCGTCAGCCAGCGCGACGGTCGCGTCCAGGTTCAGCCCTTTCAGCAGACCGTCGCGGGCGATGTCGGTGAAGATGATGGCTGCGACGCCGGCATCCTCAAAGCGCTGCGCGATCTCCAGCACCGTTACCTCAGAGGTTTCGGCCCAGCCTTCGACCGCGACCTTGCCGTCACGGGCATCGAGGCCGACCGCGACCCGGCCGGGGAATTTCTTCGAGGCCATTTTCACCAGATCGGGATCGCGCACCGCGGCGGTGCCGATGATGACGCGGGTGATGCCCTTGGCGAGCCAGGCCTCGACGGTGGCGAGATCGCGAATGCCGCCGCCGAGCTGCACCGGAATCTTGATCGTCTTCAGCATGGACTCGACGGCCTGCGCGTTCACCGGCTTGCCGGCAAAGGCACCGTCAAGATCGACGACGTGGAGATACTCAAAACCTTGCGCGACGAAGCTCTGCGCCTGTGCCGCGGGATCGAGGTTGAACACCGTCGCGCGCGCCATGTCGCCTTGCTCGAGGCGCACGCATTGGCCGTTCTTGAGGTCGATGGCGGGAAAGAGAATCATGTCGCACCTTCTCCCGTCTCCCTCATGGGAACGGGGCTATCAGCCATGCACTCCCTCATTGCGAGCAATGACGAGGTGGAAACCATCGGAGCCCTCACGGTTTCCATCGCAAAAAGTTCGAGATCAGGGCCAGCCCAAAACGCTGGCTCTTCTCGGGGTGAAACTGCGTGCCGATGGCGGTGTCCTTGGCGACGATCGCGGTGACCGGCCCGCCGTAATCGGCGCGCGCGAGCACGTCCGCCTCATTGGCGGCGTTCAGATGATAGGAGTGCACGAAATAAGCATGCTGGCCCTTGGGGCCGAGCGGCAGCTTCTCCAGCACCGGATGCTCGCGCAGCACGTCGAGCGTATTCCAGCCCATGTGCGGAATCTTCAGGCTCTCGTCGCGCGGCGTGATCTTTTCGACGTCGCCGCCGATCCAGTTCAGGCCTTGCGTGATGACGTGCTCCTTGCCGCGGGTGGCGAACAGCTGCATGCCGACGCAGATGCCGAACATCGGCCGCGCCTTGACCCGGACCGCTTCGGTGATGGCCTCGACCATGCCGTTGACGGCATCCAACCCGCGCCGGCAATCGGCGAAGGCGCCGACGCCCGGCAGCACCAGACGATCGGCGCCGTAAGCCTGGTCCGGATCGCTGGTGACGAAGACCTTTTGCGGGTTCTCCATGCTGCGCGCGGCCCGCTCAAAGGCCTTGGCGGCGGAATGCAGATTGCCGGAGCCGTAATCGATGATGGCGACGCTCATCTTGACCCTCCCGGTTCTGGAAACAATCCGATGATGCCGCCCGCCGGCAGCGGCGGCGCATTCGAGAATTGCTGACCCGGCACGCTGCGGGTCGGCGGCGGGCCGCCGCGATCGACCGCCCATTGATCGTTGACGATGCCGCGCTGCTTCTGGCTCCAGCGCTCGAAGAAGCGACGCTCGGCGGTGTCCTCGTCGTCGGCAACGACGACGTCGAGCTGCCGCCAATTGCCGCGCGACAAGGTCCAGCGGCGCAGGCTCGACGCCTCAAATCCCATCAGGAGCGCGACGATGAAATTGGCGAAGGAAATCGAGCCGCGGCCCACGCCGAGGCTATGCAGCCCGGCATCGAACGCGGCGAGAAAGACCACCCAGCCGATCAATGCCAGCCAGAGCCTGTTCCAGAGCAGCCAGACCGGCCCGAACACCATCGCCCAGAAATGGAAGCCGTCGCGCACGAACACGAACTTGTCGGTCGCGCGCAGATCGGCCCCGCCGGGCGTGGGTGCATGAACTGTGTAGACAGGCATGGTGATGCCCCGTTCTCGAGAATTGAATAGACGCCGCTGGCGGCGGTGGCCGCGAGGCGGAGATGTCAGCCGCCGAGCGAGCCCTTGGTGGAGGGCACCTCGCCCGCCGCCCGTGGATCGATCGTGACCGCCGCCCGCAGCGCCCGCGCCAGACCTTTGAAGCAGGACTCGGCGATATGGTGGCTGTTATCGCCATATAGGGTCTCGACGTGGAGAGTCACGCCGGCGTTCATGGCGAAGGCCTGGAACCACTCGCGCACCAACTCGGTATCGAATTCGCCGATCTTGTCGCGCGGAAAATCGACCTTGAACACCAGGACCGGGCGGCCCGAAATGTCGATGACGATCCGCGACAGCGTCTCGTCCATGGGCATGTGGACGTCGGCATAACGGGTGATGCCGGCCATGGTGCCGAGCGCCTGCCTGACGGCCTGGCCGAGCGCGATGCCGGTGTCTTCGGTGGTGTGGTGATGATCAATGTGCAGGTCGCCGACCGCCTTGACCGTGAGGTCGATGCGGGAATGGCGGGCAAGGAGATCGAGCATATGGTCGAAAAAGCCGATGCCGGTCGCGATTTTGGACACGCCGGATCCATCGAGGTTCACGGTGACCTCGATGTCGGTCTCCTTGGTCTTGCGCTTGATCGTCGCGGTGCGCATGGAAAGCTTTCGCTGGATTGGGCCGAAAACGCCGGTCTTTTAACAGCCAAATGACGCCTTCGCTACTGCGGGATCGCCCCGGCAGGCAGCACTTCTGCCTATGGTGAGCGAAATTTGGGACCGGAGCGGCCCGTTGTGTCTCGGCCGCTGACAGCCTAGATCAGGCCGGACAACGAGGTATTTCATGCAGGATTCCCACAACAGCTCGCCGGTCTGGCACGGCACCACGATTTTGACCGTCCGCAAGGGCGGCAAGGTGGTGGTTGGCGGCGACGGCCAGGTCTCGATCGGCCAGACCGTGATCAAGTCCAACGCCAAAAAGGTCCGCAAGCTCGGCAAGGGCGACGTCATCGGCGGTTTTGCCGGCGCTACCGCCGACGCGTTCACGCTGTTTGAGCGTTTGGAAGCCAAACTCGAGCAATATCCGGGGCAGTTGACCCGCGCCGCGGTCGAGCTCGCCAAGGATTGGCGCACCGATCGTTACCTGCGGCGGCTGGAGGCCATGATGATCGTGGCCGACAAGGACGTTTCGCTGGTCCTGACCGGCACCGGCGACGTGCTGGAGCCCGAAGCTGGCGTCATGGCGATCGGCTCCGGCGGCAATTACGCGCTGGCGGCCGCGCGCGCCCTGCTCGACACCGACAAGGACGCCGAAACCATTGTCCGCCGCTCCCTCGACATCGCCGCCGACATCTGCGTCTACACCAACCGCAACGTCACCATCGAGAGCCTGGTGGCCGGGTAGGGCTGTGATCGAACAGCGGGGCTCCGGACTGGCTGTAACCTCTCCCGCCTGCGGGAGAGGTCGCGCCGAAGGCGCGGGTGAGGGCTCTGTCCTCTTGGGGGCTGTCCCATTGCGGAAGCACCCGCTCCCCAACCCTCTCCCGCAAGCGGGAGAGGGAGCGCACTTCCGCTGGGTTGCGCACGGTGGCCTCTCGCTGCGATGATCCGCGATTCATGAAGCTTCCATCTCCCGAGAGCATCAAATCTGCGGTCGCCCCGACCTATTGGCTCGGCCTCGCGTTGTTGCTGCTCGCCCTGCAGGCCGGAATCCTGTTCGCGATGGGACGGGTGCCGATCTGCACCTGCGGTTATGTCAAGCTCTGGCATGGCGTGGTGAACAGCTCGGAGAACTCCCAGCACATCGCCGACTGGTACAGCTTCTCGCACGTCCTGCACGGCTTCCTGTTCTACGGACTGACCTGGATGCTGTTCGCACGATTGCCGCTGCTGCCGCTGTCCTGGCCGGCACGGCTGATCATCGCGATGCTGATCGAGGGCGCCTGGGAGATCGTCGAGAACTCGCCGTTCATCATCGAGCGTTATCGCGCCGGCACGATCTCGCTGGATTATTTTGGCGACAGCATCGTCAATTCGGTCTCGGACACACTGTTCATGGTGCTGGGGTTCCTCAGCGCGCGGGTGCTACCGATTCCGGCGACGGTCGCCATCGGGCTTGCCTTCGAGCTCATGATGGCGCTGCACATTCGCGACAATCTGACGCTGAATATCTTGATGCTGGTCCATCCGGTCGATGCCGTGAAACAATGGCAATCGGGTCCGCCGATCATCTGACGGCCAAAAAAGCCGCTTGTCCCGACCCGTTTCTGACCCTAGCTAAGGTCCCATGACAGACTTCTCCCCCGCGAAATCGTTTCCGAACTCGACCGTTTCATCGTCGGCCAGGCCGACGCCAAGCGCGCCGTCTCGATCGCGCTGCGCAACCGCTGGCGGCGGCAGCAGCTCGAAGGTTCCTTGCGCGAGGAAGTGTTGCCGAAGAATATCCTGATGATCGGCCCGACCGGCGTCGGCAAAACCGAGATCGCGCGGCGGCTCGCCAAGCTGGCCAATGCGCCGTTCCTGAAGGTCGAAGCCACCAAATTCACCGAGGTCGGCTATGTCGGCCGCGATGTCGAGCAGATCGTGCGCGATCTCGTCGAGGTGGCGATCGCCCAGGTCCGCGAACGCAAGCGCAAGGACGTGCAGGCGCGCGCCCAGCTGGCCGCCGAAGAACGCGTGCTCGACGCCCTGGTCGGCGCCAATTCAAGCGCAGCGACGCGGGATTCCTTCCGCAAGAAGCTGCGCGCGGGCGAATTGAACGACAAGGAAATCGAGATCGAGACGCAGTCGTCCGGCAGCGGTTTTCCGATGTTCGAGATCCCGGGCATGCCGGGCGCCCAGATGGGCGCGGTTTCGATCGGCGATATCTTCGGCAAGCTCGGCGGCCGCAGCAAGACGCGGCGGCTGACGGTGGAAAGCTCGCACGAGATCCTCGTCAACGAGGAATCCGACAAGCTGCTGGACACCGATCAGCTCACGCTGGAGGCGATCAGCGCGGTCGAGAACAACGGCATCGTGTTCCTGGACGAGATCGACAAGATCTGCGCCCGCGACGGCCGCGTCGGCGGCGACGTCTCGCGCGAGGGCGTGCAACGCGACCTGCTGCCGCTGATCGAGGGCACCACGGTCTCGACCAAGCACGGCGCGGTCAAGACCGACCACATCCTGTTCATCGCATCGGGCGCCTTCCACGTCGCAAAGCCATCCGACCTGCTGCCGGAATTGCAGGGTCGCCTGCCGATCCGCGTCGAGTTGCAGGCGCTGACCCGCGACGACATGCGGCGCATCCTGACCGAGCCCGAGGCCTCGCTGATCAAGCAATATGTCGCGCTGATGCAGACCGAGGGCGTCACGCTCGACATCACCGACGGCGCCATCGATGCGCTCGCCGACGTCGCGGTCGCGGTCAATTCCAGCGTCGAGAACATCGGCGCGCGCCGGCTCCAGACCGTGATGGAGCGGGTGCTGGACGAAATCTCCTTCGCCGCGCCGGACCGCAACGGCGAGACCCTCCGCGTCGACGCCGACTACGTGCAGAAGCACGTCGGCGATCTCGCCAAGAACGCCGACCTCAGCCGGTTCATTTTGTAATTCGAGGCCGGTCCGCGCTATTCATTGCGGCGTCGTCCCGGCGAAGGCCGGGACCCATACTCACCGGCGGTCCTTGTTGGAAATGATAGCGGCCCCAGCGTTGGCGCAAAACAAACATGGGAGGCTATGGGTCCCGGCCTTCGCCGGGACGACGGTGAAGATTGAGGCCGGCCAGGTGGCTCATGCTCGCTGACCTCAGGAAAAACCCCTGGCGCGTCCTGCTCGCGATCAACGCCGCGGTCATTGCCGGCGTCTTCATCCACAAAATCCAGCTGCCGCCTTACGTCCCCTACATCCACCTGCTGGTCGACTACCATTTCGGTTTCATCAAGCGCGCGCTGATTGGCGCCATCGTCGCGCTGTTCACGGCGAAGGTACAGGTCGGGCTGGTGTTCGCGCTCGGCGGCGCGACATGGTTGGTGACGCTGGGGCTGTACGCCAGATTATTTCAGAAGACGTTCGGCTTCACCACGAAGACGCTGCCGCTGTTCGTCTTCACCGCAGGCTCACCGTTCTTCCTGAAGAATTTCATGCACACGCTCGGCCATTTCGACATCTATGGCTGCGCGCTCGCGACCATCCTGCTGCTGTTGCCGGCCGGCTCGGTTCTGTTCGTGGCCATTGCCGCGCTGTTCTCGATCATTCTCGTGCTGATCCACCACATCCATCTCCTGATGTATGTGCCGACGATCATCACCATCGTCGTGACCAGGCATTACCTGGCCAGCGGCTGCAATCGCACCAATGTGGCGTTCGGCATCGTTGCCTTGCTCGTCATCTCCGCGCTGTTCCTTGCGGCGCAGTTTCTCGGAACGATGCCGATCCCGGAAGCCGATTTCGTCGCATACCTGAAGACGCGGATGGCCGATCCCTCGCGCACCGACCTGCTGCAATTCAGCTACATCTGGTATCAGCCGCTGGCAAAGGAGATTGCGGACACCTGGGGACGCCTGCCGCACAACATCCTCGGTGTGCCCGTGTTTGTGCTGCTGCTCTGGCTGCACATGCCGCTGTGGCGCTACTTTGCCGGCCTGATCGGCGCGCTCGCAAGCGACATGCACCGACGCCTGATCGTCGCGGCGCTGGCTGGAATCAGCTTCGCCTATCTCGTGATGTTCGCGATGGTGTTCGACTATTCGCGCTGGATTTCGAACTGGGCGGTCTGCATGTTCCTGATCCTGCATGCGGTGAAGATGCTGCCGGCAGCAAAAGAGACGCCGCTGATTCCGAGCGGGGATCGCAGCACGAACATCTTCGGCCTGGTCGTCACACTGATTCCACGC
Source organism: Bradyrhizobium sp. LLZ17 (assembly GCF_041200145.1). Taxonomy (NCBI): domain Bacteria; kingdom Pseudomonadati; phylum Pseudomonadota; class Alphaproteobacteria; order Hyphomicrobiales; family Nitrobacteraceae; genus Bradyrhizobium; species Bradyrhizobium zaerense. Next base: position 4,847,555 of record NZ_CP165734.1, on the reverse strand, counting down.
GTCGGAATCGTCCGGCCGTTTTAAGGGCGTAAGCTCAGTCGCCACCTCGGAGAAGGTGCGCCCCCTCTCCCGCCTGCGGGAGAGGGTTGGGGAGAGGGCTTTCTCAGCGGCGAGAATCCCCGAGAGGAGAGAACCCTCACCCGCCGCGCACGGGACGATGCTTCGCATCGCCCGGAGCGTCGGCCTCTCCCGCAAGCGGGAGAGGCAAGAGAAGTCGCACGCGTGGTGCGGTTAAACCCTCGCCCGCCGGATCCGCACATACAGCGCGCCCTCGCCGCCGTGGCCGATACCGGCCTCCTCAAACCCGACCACGAAGGCGCGGAATTCCGGCAGGCGCAGCCATTCCGGCACCTGGCGGCGGAGCACGCCGCTTTCGCCGCCGCTGCGACCCTTGCCGGTGATGACCAGCACGAAGGTCAGGCCGTCGTGATGAGCACGATGCAGGAAGCCCGACAGCGCGCGATGGGCGCGCGTCTGGGTCATGCCGTGCAGGTCCAGCCGCGCCTCGATCTCGCTGCGGCCCCGCGACAGCTTTGTGCGTTCGCGTTTGCCGAGCGGCGCCAAAGGCGGCATTGCCGGCTTTGATGGACGTGGCGCCGGCGCGATAGCCGATGGCCGCGCCGGCGGCGCGGGTTTGGCAAGTGTTGCCGCGGGCTGAGGCTCAGTGCGCGCCGAGGCCTGCACCTTCGTCGCACGATGCTTCCTGAGCGGCTTGACTTGCTTGGCGACCAGCTCCCACAGCTCGCGCTCCTCCGCACTCAGCGCGCGGCGGCGCGGTGAGGGACGAGGCTCCAGCACGGGCGGACGGGACGATCGTTTCATTGCCGATGGGGATGACTTTTCGCGGGACGGCGCGGCTCGCGGACAGGCTCTATCACAGGACGCGGGGCCGGCAGCGGGACCGGATTGGCGACGGCAACGGTTTCGCTCTTGTCTTGCGTCGCGGCCGCGGCGGGAGCCGCTGGCTTGGCTAAATCCTTAGCCGTATCCTTGATCGTATCGGTTTGCGGAAACAGCTTTGCGATCTTCTCCGATGGCCGCGGGTCCGGCACCGGCAGCTTTTGGCCCCGTACGCTGGGATCGAGGCTCTTCGGCACCAGCATCACGAAGTGCATGGGGTGGCGCAGCCGGCCTGAAACCCGGCCGGCGTCCTGGCCGGCACCAAAATACAGATCGGCGCGCGCGGGGCCGATGATGGCCGAGCCGGTGTCCTGCGCGATCATCAGGCGGTGAAACGGCGTTTTCGCGCGCTCGGACTCGATCGGCAGCTCGCCTTCGATGAAGAACGGCGTGCCGTAGACATGCAGTGATTTGTCGACCGCGATCGAGCGGCCCGCCGTCAGCGGAATGCCCTGCGCGCCCACCGCCTCGTCCTTGTCGGACAAATTGACCTCGCGGAAGAAGATGTAGGAGCGGTTCTGGCGGCGCAGCTCCTTGGCCCCGTCGGGGTTTTGCGCCATCCACTCCCTGATCTTCTGCATCGACATCTCTTCCTTCGGGATGATGCCACGCTCGATCAGGATGCGGCCCACGGCCGTGTAGGGATAGCCGTTATAGGAATCGTAATTGAGCCGGACGGTGGTGCCGTCGTCGAACTTGATGCGAGCGGAGCCCTGGATCTGGGCGAACAGGAGATCGGTCGGATCTTTCAGCCAGGCGATCTCCAGCCCGCGGCCAGCGATCTTGCCGTCCTCGATCTCGCCGCGATCGTAATAGGGCACGAGCTTGCGACGGCCGATCTTGCGGTAGACCGGACCCTTGTTGGGCAGGCTGACCGAGGCCTGGTTGTAGCCGCGCACGAACAGGTTCGAGGGCCGGCGATAGACCGGGACGTTGTAGGTCTCGGTCTGGGTGCGCGATCCCTCCAGCACCGGCTCGTAATAGCCGGTCACGAACCCATCGGGCTCGCCGAGGCGCGAGATCCGCAGCGGTGAAAAGTTGTCCTCGAAGAAGCTCTTGGCCTTGGCGTCGTCGGTGACCTCGAGCGTTTTGGCGGCCCGGCACGGTTCGCTCAGCGAGACGCCGAGAGCCTTTGCTTCAGGTTTGGCTTCGGCCTTGGCTTCGACTTTCGGTTGACCCACACCTGGCTGCGCATTGATCGAACGGCAGCTCGCACGAAACGTCTTGTAGGCCGCGAGATGATCGTCATCGCTCCAGCCCTTCACGTCCGCCCAGGCCTGCGGCAGATATTGCGCGCCGGGAATTTCGAGCGGGAGCGGGAGCTGCGGATACGGAAGGGCTCGCGGAGGGATCGCGGCCAGTTCGGGCACATGAGGGTGATGGCTGCGGTAGTGGCGCCGCGCCGCCTCGGCGCCGAGCGAAAACGTGGACAGCGCAACGGCCGCTGCGCACAGCGTCGTCACAGCGTTCCTGAGGACGAGCTTAATTCGGGCTTCCGGTGCCAACCAGCTTCCAGTTCGGATCGCGAGAGGTGATGTCGCGGGCGAAAGTCCAGATATCGGTGATGTCAGCGACCGAATCGGCGCTGCCGTCGACGATGTTGCCGCTCTTATCGCGGGTGGCCGAGATCATCTGCGAGACGAAGCGCACGGTGAGCTGGGCGGTGCGGTCGCGCAACTCGGCGCCGACCAGTTCGGCCTTGTCGATCGAGACGAAACGCGTTTCGGTCTTCTGCTCGTTCTTCTCGCGTTCCTTGATCACGGCATCGAAGCTCTCATAGACCTCCGAGGACAGCAGGTCGCGCAGCGCGCGACGGTCGCCATTGGCGAACGCCAACACGATCATCTCATAGGCGCCACGGGCGCCTGACAGGAAGTGGCGGGGATCGAACGCGGACTCCTTCTCGGCGATGGCGTCCAGGCCCAGCGCCAGCGCGGTGCCGGGCTCGGTGAGGCCCTTCCAGCGGTCGGAGGGCGGGGTCGGCTCGGCCGTCGGCGCCAGCGGAGCCTGATCGATCACCTTGCCGGGCATGGTCACGACGTTCTTGTCCTGGGCACCCCCAAGCGCATTGCGGGCGGTGCGGTCGAACGGCGGCCGCTCGCTACCGGTCCGCTGCCCGAGGACACTGCGCAGCCGCAGGAAGATAAAGACCGCCAGCGCCAGGAAGATGATGGTGTAGATGTCCACGTCGTATTCGCTTTCTGGTCTTTTCAGGAGGTCGCTGCCGGAAAAATCCGTCCGGCCAGTAGACCGTTCCCCGGGGGAACGGCAAGACTACATCACCATTTTAGGCCAGCTTTCGGCCCGCGCGTCACGTCCGCCGGATGTAGGCACGAAATCTGGCCCGGCCAATGGCGCCTTTTGGCACAGTCCGAAGTGTAGCGCGTTTTATGCTTGAGGGGAAACCCGGATCATGCCCGGAAATCGCGCATCTTCAATCGTTTAAGTACGATTTCGCATCTGGGGCGGAGACGTCGCACTGGTCGGCGCAGCCGGGATCCTTCATCCGGAGCCGTTCGTCCTTGTGGAACGAGGCAGCACTATGTTAGCCAACCGCCGCGAAATTCAGCCCTAATCGGGTAAGGAGACACTCTGATGACCAACGGCAACGGCACCCCTCCCGAGGCGGCCCAGGCACCCCAGCTCAACGTGCTGGCGCAATATACCAAGGACCTCTCGTTCGAAAATCCGAACGCGCCGAGCTCGCTGCAGCAGCAGAGCCAGCAGCCCCAGATCAACATCCAGATCAACGTCAACGCCAACAACCTCAGCGAACAGGAGTTCGAGGTAACGCTGTCGGTCGAGGGCAAGGCCGAGACCGCGGGCAAGGTGATGTTCTCGTTCGAGCTCGCCTATGCCGGCGTGTTCCGGATCGCCAACGTGCCGAAGGAGAACCTGCACCCGCTGGTCATGATCGAATGCCCGCGGCTGCTGTTCCCGTTCGCCCGCGAGATCATCGCCACCGCCGTGCGCGATGGCGGGTTCCCGCCGCTGATGCTGGATCCGGTCGATTTCGTCGGTCTCTATCGTCAGAACATGGAGCGGCAAATGGCCGCTCAGCCGAGCGGTCAGGCCTGAGCGGCCGGACTGACGGCGGCTGGAGCGGCGAGGTACTCGCTCCAGATCGCCTTGTCGCCGAGCGTGGCGATGAAGGCCCGGTGGGCCTCGCGCTCGGCGTCTGTCACGCGCGGCGCAAGCGGCACCAGCCGCTGCCGCCGCGGCGCGTCGCCGGCTGCATTGACGCGAATCTCCTTGGCGTCCGACGCCAGGATCAACTGCGACTGCCGCGCCCCGATCAGATCGATATAGACCTCGGCGAGCAGCTCGGCGTCGAGCAACGCGCCATGCTTGGTGCGGTGTGAATTGTCGATGGCATAACGCGAGCAGAGATCGTCGAGCCGGTTGGACACACCGGGATGCTTGCGCCGCGCCAGCAGCAGCGTGTCGACCAGCCGCTCGCGCGGGACAGCCGCGCGCTTGATGCGGTCGAGCTCGGCATTGATGAAGCTGATGTCGAACGAGGCGTTGTGGATCACCAGCGGCGCATCGCCGATGAACTCCAGAAACTCGTCGACGATCTCGTGGAACAGCGGCTTGGTCGCCAGAAATTCGGCCGACAGCCCGTGCACGGCGAACGCTTCCGCCGGCATGTCCCTTTCCGGATTGATGTAGACATGGAAGCTCTGGCCGGTCGGCATGCGATTATAGATCTCGACGCAGCCGATTTCGACCAGGCGATCGCCGCGCAGGGGATCGAGGCCGGTGGTTTCGGTGTCGAGAACGATTTCGCGCATCAGAATGGGCCGGGGTGAGACGGCGAATCAGGCTCGCCGCTGCGGCATCTTAGCGACCTCGGCCAGAATGTGCGCGATTTGAGCACGCACCGGCTCCAGTCCGTGCGACGTATCCACCACGAAATCGGCGCGCTTGCGTTTTTCGGCGTCAGGCATCTGCTTGGCGATGATGGCGTCGAGTTTCGCCGCGTCCATGGTGCCGCGCGCCAGCACGCGCTCGCGCTGGAGTTCCGCAGAGGTCGACACCACGACGACGGCATCGACCCGCTTCTCGCCACCGGTCTCGAACAGCAACGGGATGTCCAGCACCACGACCGGCGCGTGGGCCGCTTCCGCATCGGCAAAGAATTTCTGCCGGGATGCACCGAGCATGGGATGGACGATCTGCTCGAGCTGCTTGATGGCAGCGGGATCGTGCACGACGCGCGCCGACAGCTTGGTTCGATCGACCTTGCCCTCGGACGTTGTTCCGGGGAAAGCGGCCTCGATCGCCGGCGCAGCCTCCCCCTCATAGAGTTGATGGACCGCGGCATCGGCGTCGTAAACGGGGACGCCGGCCTCCGCGAACAATTTCGCGGTGGTGGATTTGCCCATCCCGATCGAACCGGTCAGTCCCAGGATCCGCATCAGCTCACGCCATCCTCGCCATCACACCGCAACTAGCCGCTCGCGCCGCAGGAACGCAAGCAGCGGCAGCAGCGGCAGGCCGAGGACGGTGAAATGGTCGCCTTCCACACGTTCGAACAAATGGATGCCCAGGCCCTCGAGCTGGTAGGCGCCGACGCTTGACGTCACGGCATCGCCGGCCGCGTCGAGATAGGCTGAAAGCTCCGCCTCGGTCATCTGCCGCATGGTCATGCGCGCCACCGAGACATCCTCAAAAACGATCTTGCCGTCGCGCACTACACTTACCGCGGAATTCAGTTCATGTGTCTGCCCGGCGAGATCGCGCAGTTGCGCCATCGCCTGGGGACGGCCCGCGGGCTTGTTGAAGAGATGCTCGCCAAGCGCCAGCGTCTGATCGGCACCGATCACGTAGCTTCCGGGATGATGTGCCGAGATGGCCTTGGCCTTTTCGCGGGCCAGCAGCAGGGCGATCTCGCGCGGATTCGACAGCTTTGAAGCAGCCTGAATGCTGCGCTCGTCGATGTCTGCCGTGATCGCCTTGAACTCCAACCCGGCGTTGGCCAGCAACATTTTTCGCGCGCTGCTTTGCGAGGCCAGGATCAACGGAGTTTCGCCGCGCCAGAGACTCATGGGCGAAACTAGTCCGATGGCCGGTTGCGTTGGCGATCGCTGTAGAGCTTCATGATCGCCGCGGCGGTTTCCTCGATCGAGCGCCGCGTGACGTCCAGCAGCGGCCAATCGTGCTTGGCACTCAGCTTGCGCGCAAACGCGACCTCCTCGGCGACGGCTTGCCTGTCGGTATAGGTGTCGCTGCTGGAATCGGCGCCCATCGAGAGCAGGCGATTCTGGCGGACCTGGATCAGGCGCTCCGGCGTCGCATGCAGGCTGACGACCAGCGGCCTGGTCAGCGTCTCCAACTGCGCCGGCACGGGAATGCCCGGCACCAGCGGCACATTGGCCGTGCGAATGCCGCGGTTGGCGAGATAGATCGACGTTGGCGTCTTCGAGGTGCGGGAGACACCGACGAGCACGACATCCGCGTCTTCGAGCCCCTCGACATGCTGACCGTCGTCATGGATCATGGTGTAGTTCAGCGCATCGATACGCTTGAAATATTCGGCGTTGAGGACGTGCTGGGCGCCGACGCGGCCGGTCGTGGCAGCCCCGAGATAAGCCTCGAACAATTGCATCACCGGCCCGATGATCGACAGGCTCGGAACGTTGATTCCCTTGCACTTGTCCTCGAGCCGCGCGACCAGGTCCTTTTCCAGCAGCGTGAACAGCACGATCCCCGGCGCTTCCTCGATCTCGTCGAGGACACGATCGAGCTGCTTCTGGCTGCGCACCAGCGGATAGACATGCTCGACCGGGGTCACGTTGGCATATTGCGCGGCGACCGCGCGGGCCACGGTGATCAGCGTCTCACCGGTGGAGTCGGAGACGAGGTGCAGATGAAAATAATTGTTCGAGGTCGGCACAAAAGCTCTTTGTATGAAGGCGGTGTGGTTTGTGGATTTCTGTGGACCTTAACCCCTTGGAAAGGGTTGCGCGACACCAAGGGCGGGACAAGTGCCAATTTTGTTCACACCACTGCCGGTCTGAACAAGTTCGGTGGCCGCCCAACGCGAAAATGGGATTGTGCGGACAACCCTCTTGATAAGCTGCCGAGCGCCGCGCGCAAGCCCTTGAGGCCGGATGACTTATCCAGTCAGCCGGGATCATCGCAGGACATGTTGATGGATGTGAACAAGCGCCGGTGAACGGGCGGAAGGCGTTGTGTGAGTCCTATTCACGGTCACACAGACTCAAACCTTAAGATTCTAAAAGTTTTAGGTAGAGGAGAGCCGAGACCGCGGATATGTGTGTGCACCCGCATTTATGAATGAATTCTTACCGATTGCGTTCCATCCACCGATTGGTGAGACCGGAGTGTTTTCGAGCTAAGTGGATCTCCTTCGCGCAAGAAAACCCGTCAAAAAATACCGAAGAAGGCTTTCCGGCATGTACGTATGGATCAAGGCGCTGCACGTGATCGCCGTCATCTCCTGGATGGCCGGCATGCTCTATCTGCCGCGGCTGTTCGTCTATCACTGCGAGACCGAGATAGGCTCGAAGCAGTCGGAGACGTTCAAGATCATGGAACGCCGGCTGTTCAAGGCGATCATCAACCCGGCCATGATCGTCACCTGGCTCGCCGGGCTCTACCTCGCCTGGTCGGGCCATTGGTTTGCATCCGGCTGGCTGCATGTAAAATTGGCACTGGTCCTGGCGATGTCGGCGGTCCACGGCTTTTTTTCGCGCTGGCTGAAAGACTTCGCCGCCGACCGGCGCCCCCGCAGTCAGAAATTCTATCGTATTATCAACGAAGTACCGACTGTCCTGATGATTCTCATCGTCGTGATGGTGATCGTGAAGCCGTTCTAGGCAAAGATCGTGGATGTTCGCTCAGCGCTTCGGCTTGCGGAGTGGGAAGCGATTTTCTATATTGAGGCTATCCCACCCAACGCAGGCGGATGTGGTTGTGTCTGAGCTTCTTGAAGGCCGGACACCGCATCAGGTTTGAAGCCTCACCGGCACTCTCCTTGCCAGACCTGCGGACCTTACCTTCTCGCGTCCGCATCTCAGAGCCTCCTCGCACCCCTCCCCAGGTTACCCCACAGGACCACCCCAATGCGGGAAATTAAACTCCAGGACCTCAAGTCGAAGACGCCGGCCGAGCTCGTCTCGTTCGCGGAAGAGAATGGGGTCGAGAATGCCAGCACTATGCGTAAGCAGGAGCTGCTGTTCGCCATCCTCAAGCAGCTTGCGCTCGCGGAAACCGACATCGTCGGTGAGGGCGTCGTCGAGGTGCTGTCCGACGGCTTCGGCTTCCTGCGCTCGCCGGACGCCAATTATCTGCCGGGCCCGGACGACATCTACGTTTCGCCCTCGCAGATCCGCCGCTTTGGCCTGCGCACCGGCGACACCATCGAAGGCCACATCCGTAGCCCGAAAGAAGGCGAACGGTATTTTGCGCTGCTCAAGGTCAACACCCTCAATTTCGAGGATCCGGAAAAGGCCAAGCACAAGGTCAATTTCGACAACCTCACGCCGCTGTTTCCGAACCAGCGTTTCCGCATGGAGATCGACGATCCGACGCGAAAAGACCTTTCTGCAAGGGTGATCGACATCGTCGCGCCGATCGGAAAGGGCCAACGCGCGCTGATCGTGGCGCCGCCGCGCACCGGCAAGACCGTGCTGATGCAGAACATCGCGCATTCGATCGCGCACAATCACCCCGAATGCTACCTGATCGTGCTGCTGATTGACGAACGTCCGGAAGAAGTCACGGACATGCAGCGCTCGGTGAAGGGCGAGGTGGTGTCCTCGACCTTTGACGAACCGGCGGTCCGCCACGTCCAGGTCGCCGAGATGGTGATCGAAAAAGCAAAACGCCTGGTCGAGCATGGCCGCGACGTCGTCATCCTGCTCGACTCCATCACGCGTCTCGGCCGTGCCTACAACACCGTGGTGCCGTCATCCGGCAAGGTGCTGACCGGCGGTGTCGATGCCAATGCGCTGCAGCGGCCGAAGCGTTTCTTCGGTGCCGCGCGCAACATCGAGGAGGGCGGCTCGCTCACCATCATCGCGACCGCGCTGGTCGATACCGGCAGCCGCATGGACGAAGTCATCTTCGAAGAGTTCAAGGGCACCGGTAATTCGGAGCTGATCCTGGACCGCAAGGTCTCGGACAAGCGGACCTTCCCGGCGATCGACATCTCGCGCTCCGGCACCCGCAAGGAAGAACTCATCACCGATCCGCAGGTCCTCAAGAAGATGTACGTGCTGCGGCGTATCCTGAACCCGATGGGAACGATGGACGGGATCGACTTCCTGCTCGACAAGCTGCGCTCGACCAAGAGCAATTCCGAGTTCTTCGACTCGATGAACACCTGAGCCAGGTGCAGCAAGGAATTGGAGGGCGCTTTCGGGCGCCCTTTTTCTTTGTGCGGCTATGCTGCAGCAAAGCGCAGCATAGTCGACGGGATTGAGGGTAGGTTTTTAGACGAGCTAATCGTTTGATTCTGCTACTAAATGCTGAGAATCGATCGAACGCGACCGGCTGACGTGGCGAGTTATTGCAGCAAAATGCTGCGTTTGTGTTGCATCGCAATATAAGCCATTTGCTGCAGTCCATCCTGCAGCAAGGGAAGCAGCATGGCCGCGCCGAAACGGAAATTTGCCTTTTCGCGGACAGCCGGACAAATAGGCCATGCATCCGCGAGACCAGACCATCTTTGCATTGTCGTCCGGCCGGCCGCCGAGCGCGATTGCGGTCGTTCGGGTTTCGGGACCGCAAGCCGGGCCAGTGTTGAGCGTGCTGGCGGGGAGGCTGCCGGCGCCGAGACAGGCGAGCCGGCGGCTGCTCCGAGACGCGGCTGGCCGGCCGATCGACGATTCGGTCGTGCTGTGGTTTCCGGGACCCGCGAGCGCGACCGGCGAGGACATCGCCGAATTTCATGTCCATGGTGGACGCGCGGTGCTGGCGGCGCTCCTGGCCGCGATTTTCGTAATTCCGAATACGCGGGCGGCCGAACCCGGTGAATTCACGCGGCGCGCCTTCGAGAACGGCAAGCTCGATCTCACCGAGGCCGAGGGCCTCGACGATCTCATCCACGCCGACACTGACCGCCAGCGCCGCCAGGCGCTGCGTCAGTTGCAAGGGCTGCTGGGCAATCGCGCGCGCGACTGGCGCGAGCGCATCATCGAGGCCTCCGCGCTGATCGAAGCCGGCATTGATTTCTCGGACGAGGGCGATGTGCCGGCCGAGCTGAGGGCGCCGGCGGTAAAGGCGATCAAGGCGTTGCAGGATGAAATCGCAGAAGTCCTTGCGGCACAGGGACATTCGGAACGTCTGCGGGACGGCCTGGTGGTTGCGATCGCCGGGCCGCCGAATGTCGGCAAGTCGACGCTGATCAATCAGCTCGCGCGCCGTGACGTCGCGATCGTCTCGCCGCACGCCGGCACCACACGCGATGTGATCGAGGTGCAGCTTGATCTGGAAGGCTATCCGGTCACGGTGATCGACACCGCCGGCATTCGCGAGACCGACGATCCGGTCGAGCAGGAAGGCGTGCGCCGGGCGAGGGCACGCGCCGCGGATGCCGATCTCGTGCTGTGGCTGACAAGTCCTGAGGCAACAGCGGAGGAAAGGACGACGGGGACGGCACCGGTGTGGACCGTCCGTAACAAGATCGACCTCGCGGAGGGTGTCTCGGCTGCCGGGCCGAGCGCGGACAAGACCTTCGCGATTTCGGCCAGCCGGGGCGACGGACTGCCGGAGCTGATCAATTCCATGGTCGGGTTCGCAGCCGAATTCTTTGGAACCAGCGAGGGCGCCTTGGTGACCCGGGCACGGCAACGCGATCTGTTGCACCAGGCGTCCGACAGCTTGCGCCGAAGCCTGGCGCTTGTAGAAGAGGGCGAGGAGCTCGCCGCCGAAGAGCTGCGCGCCGCCGCTTATGCCTTGGGCCGGCTGCTGGGCCGGGTCGACGTCGAGGACGTTCTTGGGGCCATTTTCCAGAAGTTCTGTATAGGGAAGTAGGTCTAGTTCTTCATTCTAGAACTATTTCTTGTTCCAGTTCTTGCTGTTTCACGTGAAACAAACCTGCCCGTAGGGCTGAGTGTTTCACGTGAAACGCAACGATTTTACGTCTTGGCTACTGTGCATGGGGTTGTTTGGCAGAAAGTGTTTGAAGCCCTGAGCCGGTTTCACGTGAAACAGCAGGCTGCCTGAGTTTCCACTTCCGGCTTTTTCCTCTCTGAGTTAGAAGTCGCCCATGCGAACAGAGCGCGAGAGCTTCGACGTCATCGTTATCGGGGGCGGTCATGCCGGCTGCGAAGCCGCGGCTGCGGCCGCTCGGATGGGCGCGATCACCGCCCTGGTGACGCACCGCTTTTCGACGGTCGGTGCGATGTCCTGCAACCCGGCGATCGGCGGTCTCGGCAAGGGTCATCTGGTGCGCGAGGTCGATGCGCTGGATGGTTTGATGGGGCGAGTGGCGGACGCCGGTGGCATCCAGTTTCGCGTCCTCAATCGCCGTAAGGGCCCGGCCGTCCGCGGTCCGCGGGCCCAGGCCGACCGCAAGCTCTATGCAGCGGCGATGCAGGCCGCGATCCGCGGCACCGAAGGTCTCTCGGTGATTGAGGGCGAGGCCGACGAGCTGATCGTAGCGGGGGGCCGGGTCACTGGCCTGCGCCTGGCCGATGGCCGAGAGTTCGGAGCAGGGGCCGTCGTCATCACCACCGGCACCTTCCTGCGCGGCTTGATCCATCTCGGCGAGAAGAATTGGCCGGCCGGCCGGGTCGGCGAGGCCCCAGCCATGGGCCTTTCGAGCTCCTTCGAGCGCGCCGGATTTGTCCTTGGACGGCTGAAGACCGGCACGCCGCCGCGCCTCGATGGCGCCACGATCGACTGGTCGGCGGTCGAAATGCAGCCCGGGGATGAGCCGCCGGAGCCGTTTTCGGTGATGACCGAGCGGATCACGACGCCGCAGATTCAGTGCGGGATCACCCGCACCACCTCTGCAACGCACGACGTGATCCGGGCCAATGTGCATCGCTCGCCGATGTATTCGGGCCAGATCAAAAGCTCTGGGCCGCGCTATTGTCCCTCGATCGAGGACAAAATCGTCCGTTTCGGCGACCGCGACGGCCACCAGATCTTTCTGGAGCCGGAAGGGCTCGACGACAGCACGGTCTATCCCAACGGCATCTCCACCTCGCTGCCGGAGGAGGTCCAGCTCGCGATCCTCGCCACCATTCCGGGGCTGGAGCGGGTCAAGATGGTCAGGCCAGGCTATGCCATCGAATACGACCATATCGATCCCCGCGAGCTCGACCCGACCCTTCAGACCAAGCGGTTGCGCGGCCTGTTCCTGGCTGGCCAGATCAACGGCACCACCGGATATGAGGAAGCCGCGGGCCAGGGCATTGTCGCCGGGCTCAACGCGGCACTATCCGCCAGTGGCGCTGCGCTGACGGTGTTCGACCGGGCAGATGGCTATCTCGGGGTGATGATCGACGACCTCGTCACCCGCGGGATCAGCGAACCCTATCGGATGTTCACGTCGCGCGCCGAGTACCGCCTCACCCTGCGGGCGGATAATGCCGACCAGCGCCTGACCGCGAAGGGCATCGCCCTCGGATGTGTCGGCGGCGCCCGGACGCAGCATCATCGCGCCAAGATGGACGCTTTGAATGCGGCGCGGACGCTGTCGAAATCCCTGACGATTACCCCGAATGAAGCGATCAAGCACGGGCTGTCGCTGAACCGGGACGGACAGCGCCGGTCGGCCTTTGAACTGATGGCCTATCCTGAGGTCGGCTGGAGCCAGGTCCGCGCGATCTGGCCGGAGCTGTCGAGCATCGATCCCGTGATCGCGACCCATCTCGAGATCGACGCCAAATACGACGTCTATCTTGAGCGGCAAAGCGCCGACGTTGAAGCCTTCCGGCGGGACGAGGGGCTGGTGCTGTCCGATGTCGACTTCCAGCTGGTGCCGGGCCTCTCCAATGAGGTTCGTGCCAAGCTCGAGAAAGCACGGCCGTTCACTGTCGGCCAAGCCGGCCGCATCGACGGCATGACGCCGGCGGCACTCGGCATCCTCGCGGCCTACCTTCGCCGTGAAGCACGGAAGACCTCCAGAGCAATCGCATAGGCCTTTCACGTGAAACAGCGCGGACCGGGCGGGGACAAACCGCTATCCCGACGACCCGGAACAGGTGAGGGCGCTGGTCGATCCGAACCGGCACCGACCAGGCCGAAGATCGACAAGGCCAGCGCCAACGATCGGGCGCTCGATTCCACTATCGCCGCCGACAAGCGAGAGGCATTGAGGCTCGCCCCCGTTTCACATGAAACGGAAAATAGGCTCGATCGCTACATCGCGCTGCTGCGGGCGTGGCAGGCCAAGACCAATCTGGTCGCGCCCTCGACCCTGCCGCATCTCTGGACCCGGCACATCGCCGACTCGCTCCAGCTCGTGGACTTGGCGCCGTCCGCAAAGCGCTGGGCCGACCTCGGAAGCGGCGGCGGCTTTCCTGGCGTGGTATTGGCCTGTGCCGTGGCCGGGACGCCGGGCGCGAGCGTCCATCTCGTCGAGCGAATCGCCAAGAAGGCTGCCTTTCTGCGCGAAGCCATCCGCGTCACCACATCTCCCGGAGTCGTACATCTCGCCGAGATCGGGGATAATGTGGATAGAATCACTGGCCCGGTCGATTGCGTCACCGCGCGCGCGCTGGCTCCGCTACATCAACTGATCGGCTTTGCGGAGCCGCTGATGCGCCAAGGGGCGAAAGCGCTGTTCCTCAAGGGACAAGATGTAGAGGCTGAATTGACCGAAGCCGCTAAATATTGGAATATTCAGCCCCAGCTCCATCAAAGTCGGACGGGTGATGGCTGGATCGTTGAACTCGATACCGTCGAACGGCGCAGCTGAGACGTTCAGGGACTGACTGGGGGATGTGCGATGACCGTGATTGACGAACCGCAGCAAGAACAGACCGTGGCGGTGCCCCAGGGTCACCCGCGCATCCTGGCGCTGGCGAATCAAAAGGGCGGTGTGGGCAAAACAACCACCGCGATCAATCTCGGCACGGCGCTCGCAGCGATTGGCGAGCGCGTCCTGATCGTCGATCTCGATCCGCAGGGCAATGCTTCGACCGGGCTTGGCATCGATCGCCGCAACCGCTCCTGCTCGACTTACGACGTTCTGGTGGGCGAGGCGAGCCTGCGCGAAGCGGTGGTGTCGACTGCCGTGCCGCGGCTGCATATCGCGCCTTCGACGATGGATCTGTCCGGCCTCGAGCTCGAGCTCGGCACCACGCCCGGTCGTGCGTACAAGCTGCGCGACGCGATCAGCGCACTCAACAACAACGTCTCGCCCGATGCCGATTACACCTACGTGCTGATCGACTGTCCGCCCTCGCTCAACTTGATCACTGTGAACGCGATGGCAGCTTCCGACGCGATCCTGGTGCCATTGCAATGCGAGTTCTTCGCGCTCGAAGGCCTGTCGCAATTGCTGCAGACGGTAGAGCAGGTGCGCTCGACGCTCAATCCGAACCTGTCGATCCACGGCATCGTGCTGACCATGTTCGACTCGCGCAACAACCTCTCGAACCAGGTCGTCGCCGACGTCAGGCAATTCATGGGCGAGAAGGTCTACAAGACCATGATCCCGCGCAACGTGCGCATCTCCGAAGCGCCGTCCTACGGCAAGCCGGTGCTGGTCTACGATCTCAAATGCGTCGGCAGCGAAGCATATCTGCGGCTCGCCACCGAAGTGATCCAGCGCGAGCGCGAGCTGCGTACGACACATTGACGACGACGTAGGGTGGGTTAGCCGAAGGCGTAACCCACCACGTCTGCGGCCTCGAACAAACCAATGGTGGGTTACGCTGCGCTAACCCACCCTACGATCTGAAATTCAGTTCTGGAGTGTTGCCAAAGTGAATCCAAGGGAGCTGGCGATGGCCGACGAAGCGCGTTCGCGACTGGGCCGGGGTCTTGCGAGTCTGATCGGTGATGTCGGCGGCGAGGCGCAGCATGTCGATCGTCCGCGCGCGCAGCGCAAGGTGCCGATCGAATTCATCAAGCCCAATCCGCGCAATCCGCGCCGCGCCTTTTCGGAAACCGAGCTCAAGGAGCTCTCCGACTCCATCAAGCAGCACGGCGTGATCCAGCCGATCGTGGTGCGTCCGGTGAAAGGCGTGCAGGATCGCTTTGAGATCATCGCCGGCGAGCGGCGCTGGCGCGCCTCGCAAATGGCCGGCCTGCACGACGTGCCGATCGTCCCCGTCGACATCAGCGACAGCGATGCGCTGGAGTTCGCGATCGTCGAGAACGTGCAGCGCGAAGATCTCAACCCGATGGAAGAGGCGCTGGGCTACCACGCGCTCGCCGACGAGTTCAAACGCAGCCAGGACGAGATCGCGAAAGTCGTCGGCAAGAGTCGTAGCCACGTCGCCAACATGATGCGGCTGACAAAGCTGCCTGCCGAGGTGCAGGGCTTGATCGCGAACGGCCAGCTGACGGCCGGCCATGCCCGTGCGCTGATCGGCGTGCCCGATCCGCTCGCGGCCGCCAAGCGCATTGTCGAAGAGGGCCTCAACGTCCGCCAGACCGAGGCGCTCGCCCATGAAGAGGGCGTGCCGGAGCGCAAGCCGCAGAAGGCGCGCGCCGGTGCCAAGGAGAAAGACCCCGATACGGTCGACCTCGAGAAGCGCGTCAGCGACGCGCTGGGCCTCAAGGTCACCGTCAGCCATCGCGACCCCGGCGGCTCCGTTCAGATCAACTACCGCAACCTCGATCAGCTCGACGAGGTGATGAAGCGGCTCGCCAAAGGCGCGCTCTGATCATCGGTGTCGTCCCAGCGAAGGCCGGGACCCATACTGCGTGATCCATCGATTGCGGAAGCCCGCAGTACCGAAAGACGAGCCTTCGTCAAAGCTTCTCCCTGTGGTTATGGGTCCCGGCCTTCGCCGGGACGACCTTGGTGAGAGCTTGGCGCGCCGCCTCTACACCGTCATTGCGAGCGCAGCGAAGCAATCCAGAATCTTTCCGCGGAGAGACTCTGGATTGCTTCGTCGCAAGGGCTCCTCGCAATGACGGGGAGAAAGCGCGATCCTGATTAGCCCCGTCGCTTCGCATTCGCGGCGATCGCCATCAGCGTACGCTGGGCGATGGCCGAGGCGAGGGTGGATTGCTTGCGGGTGTCGAGCGCGGCGGTCGCAAGTTGCTCGATGATTCCTGCGAGCCGCGTTACGCTGAAATTGCGCAGCGCGGTTTCGACCGCGGGCTTTCTTGAAAAATGCAGCCGCGGAAATCCGCCATCGAGCACCGCGGAGGCCGGCGTGCCGTCGGCAATCGCGAGCGCGGATTTGTGCAGCCACGCGGCCTGGCGCTGCGCCGCGGAGATGATGACCCCGGGATAGGTGCCGGCGATCATGGCTTTTGCGAATTCGGTTTCGACGATGTCAGGCCGGCCGGCGAAGGCGCCGTCGACGATCGGATCGAGTTTCAACTCGGAGGCATCGGCGACGACGGCCATCACGTCGTCCAGCGTGATCTCGCCCTTGCCATGGGCGTAGAGCGTGAGCTTGCGCAGTTCGTTGCGCGAGGCCTGGCGGTCGCCGCCGAGGAACGACATCAGCGCGGCGCGGGCATCCTGCGCGATGCGCAGATTGCCGATGCGGAGCTCGTCGTCGATCAGCTTGGCGAGGTCGCGCTCGGTGTCGGGATAACAGGCGATCGCCACGGCCGTCTTGGCCCGCTCACAGGCGTTGCGCAGCGGCGACTCGGCGCGGAGTTCGCCGGCCTCGATCACGATACGGCAATCCTTCACCGGCATCTCGGCCAGCGTGTCGATGCCGCTGGCGAAGCTGCGCGAGCCGGCGCGCACGCGGATGGCGCGGCGGCCGCCGAACAGCGGCACGGTCATGACCTCATCGACCAGGCGCGACGGCTCGGCCGAAAGCTCGTCGCCGTCGAGCTTGACCAGCGAGAAGGGGTCGTTCGGATCATCGACGGCTGAGGCGATCAGCGCATCGGCGCGTTCGCGCACGAGGCCGGCATCAGGACCATAGAGCAGGATGATCGGGCGGCCCGCGTCGGGGCGGGCGAGGAAGGCGTCGATCTCTTTTCCGCGCAGTGCGACCATGACCTAGATCGTCATGCCAGGAGCAACCTAAGTGCCTGCGGTGAAGAACGAGGCGAGCCGGGTGTTGATGTTCTCGGCGATCTCGTTGGCGGCACGATCCTCGGCATCACGCACCGCGCGGTTGCGGGAGAAGCGCTGATAGGAGCCGGGCATGTCGTAGGACACGCGCGAGAAGGTCGTCCCGGTCATCACCGACTTGCCGGTCGCGACCTCGATCAGATTGTACTGGCAGTCGATGCCGTAATTCTCGCTGCTCGGCAGGCCGGTATTGGGATCGATCATCAGGGAGGACTTGCTGCTGGTGAAGCGGATGTCCAGTCGGTGCGTCGGCGGCATGCCGGTGGCCGAGCCGTAGAGTTTGAACGCCAGCGCGTTGCGGACTTCGACTCCGACCCGGGCCTCGCGAGAGGCGTTCGGCTTCGAGATCGGCGGGAGATCCACCCCCATCAGCTTCTCGCGCAGGCCGGGGGTGCCGTCGGTATGCTCGGCATACATCGGCTGGAAGCACCCAGCCGTCAGCGCCGCCAATGCGGCAACCGCCAGCAAACGGGCTGCGATGCGGATCCTAGCCGACAACATTCACGATCCTCTTGGGGACGATGATCACTTTGCGGACGGGCTTGCCGTCCAGGGCCAGTTTTACCGCATCGAGCGCTAAAACGGCAGCCTCGATTTCCGGATTTTGGGCCGCTGTTGCAACCGTGACCTCACCCCGCTTCTTGCCGTTGACCTGGACCACCAGGGTCACGGCGTCTTCAACCAGCAAATCGCGTTCGATTTGCGGCCAATTGGCCTCGGAAACCAGCCCGTCATGGCCCAGGAGCTGCCAGCACTCCTCGGCCAGATGCGGCATCATCGGGGAGAACAGCTGGACCAGGATCCGGCCGGCCTCGCGGATCGCCCAAGCCAAATCCGGAGCAAGGCCGGGGGATGGCTGGCCGGCGCGCTGGAGCGCCTCTGACAGGGCGTTGGCGAATTCGCGGATATGGGCGAGGCAGACGTTGAAATGCAGCCGCTCGATGCCGGTCGTGACCTTGTCCAGCGCGCCATGGGCGGCCTTGCGCAAAGCGGTCGCGTCGGGGCCGAACGAGGCCGGTCGCGCCGCGGGTGCGGTCTTGGCAAGCTCCACGGAGTCGTTCAGGAGCCGCCACAGCCGCTGCAGGAAGCGCGAGGCGCCCTGGACGCGCTCGTCGCTCCAGATCACGTCGCGGTCGGGCGGCGAGTCCGACAGCATGAACCAGCGCGCGACATCGGCGCCGTAGGTCTCGATGATGTCGTCGGGGTCGACCGTGTTCTTCTTGGACTTCGACATCTTCTCGATCGGACCGATCGTGATGTCCTCGCCGGTTGCCATCAGGACCGCGCGCCTGCCGTTACCGCCGACCTCGATCTTGACCTCGGCCGGCTGCACATAGGCGCCGTCGGCCTTCTGGTAGGTCTCGTGCACCACCATGCCCTGGGTGAACATGCCGGCGAAGGGCTCGTCCATGGCGATGTGGCCGGTCGCCTTCATCGCGCGGACGAAGAAGCGGCTGTAGAGCAGATGCAGGATGGCGTGCTCGACGCCGCCGATATACTGGTCGACCGGCATCATCCGGTTGACGATCGCGGGGGTCGTCGGGGCGTTTTCGTTCCAGGGATCAGTGAAGCGCGCAAAATACCAGGACGAGTCCACGAACGTGTCCATGGTGTCGGTTTCGCGGCTCGCCGCGCCGCCGCATTGCGGGCAGGTGACGTGCTTCCAGGTCGGGTGATGGTCGAGCGCATTGCCCGGCTTGTCGAAGGTCGCGTCATCCGGCAGCTTCACCGGCAGCTCCGCGTCCGGCACCGGCACGACGTCGCATTTCGGGCAATGGATGATAGGGATCGGGCAACCCCAATAGCGCTGCCGCGAAATGCCCCAGTCGCGCAGCCGGAAATTGACCTGACGCTCGCCGACCGGCGCATTGCCGCGCAGCTCGTTTTCAAGGCGTTTTGCGACTTCGTCCTTGGCTTGCTCGATGGTCATGCCGTCGAGAAAGCGGGAATTGATCATGCGGCCGTCACCGTCATAGGCGGTGTCGGTGATGACAAAAGCCTTGGGATCCTGGCCCTCGGGGCACACCACCGGCGTGTTGCCGAGATTGTACTTGTTGACGAAGTCGAGGTCGCGCTGGTCATGCGCCGGGCAGCCGAAGATCGCGCCGGTGCCGTATTCCATCAGCACGAAGTTCGCGACATAGACCGGCAGCTTCCAGCTGGAATCGAACGGGTGCAGCGCGCGGATGCCGGTGTCAAAACCCTGCTTCTCCGCGGTGTCGATGATCTCCTGCGCGGTGCCCATCTTCTTGATGTCGGCGATGAACTCCGCGAGCTTCGGGTTCTTGGCGGCGGCGGCCTGCGCCAGCGGATGATCCGCCGAGATCGCCATGAACTTCGCGCCGAACAGCGTGTCGGGCCGCGTCGTGAAGATCTTCAGCTCGCTCTCGCCCGCGGGCGTCGTCGCCTGATCCAGCGCGAAGCGGACCAGCAGGCCCTCGGAGCGGCCGATCCAGTTGCGCTGCATCAGCCGCACCTTGTCGGGCCAGCGGTCCAGATCGTCCAGCGCGTCCAGCAGCTCCTGCGAGTACTTCGTGATCTTGAAGACCCACTGGTTCATTTCCCGTTGTTCGACAACGGCTCCCGAACGCCAGCCGCGGCCGTCGATCACCTGCTCGTTGGCGAGCACGGTCATGTCGACTGGGTCCCAGTTCACCTTGCGCTTCTCGCGCTCGGCGAGACCGGCGCGCAGGAAGTCCAGAAACAGCTTCTGCTGGTGCTTGTAATAGGAGGGATCGCAGGTCGCGATCTCGCGGCTCCAGTCCAGCGACAGCCCGATCGAGCGGAGCTGCTTCTTCATCGCGGCGATGTTGTCGTAGGTCCAGGCCTTTGGCGCGACCTTGCGCTCGATGGCGGCATTCTCGGCCGGCAGGCCGAACGCGTCCCAGCCCATCGGGTGCAGCACGTTAAAACCCTTGGCGCGCATGAAGCGGGCCAGCACGTCGCCGAGGGTGTAATTGCGGACATGGCCGATATGGATGCGCCCGGACGGATAGGGGAACATCTCCAGCACGTAGTATTTCGGCCGCGGATCGTCGTTCTTGGAGACGAAGATCGCCTGCTCGTCCCATTGGCGTTGCCAGCGCGGTTCGGCGTCGCGGGCGTTATAGCGTTCGGAGGTCATGGAATCGTTGGGCTTTTCGTGAGTTCGGGCCGGCTAAAGAGGCCGGACTAGGCCATAAAAGCCTACAACGGGTCAATGGCTTGCCGCGCGTCAGGAACCGACCGCCCGCGCTATCTCGGCAAGTGCGGTCGCCGCAATCGCGTCATGGCTGCCGGGCCGGCTAGCCCGCCATCGCGATCTCGCCCGTGGCGCCCTCGATCCGCAAAATGCCGTGTTGGACGACATTGTTGCGGCCGCGGTGCTTGGCGGCATAGAGCGCCGCGTCGGCGGCTTCGATCAGATCGCCCGGACGCAAGGTCTCGTTGGGCCGCGTCGCGGCCACGCCGATCGAGACCGTGACGATCATGTGAGCGGACGTGATGTGGGGCAGGCAGAGCTTCAGCACGGCCGCGCGCACCAGCTCGCCGATCTCGACCGCGCGCATCACGTCGGTGTTGGGCAGCAACAGGCAGAATTCTTCGCCGCCGTAACGCGCGGCAAAGCCCATGGTGTCGGCGGCGATGCCGGACAGCGACTCGCCGAGCCGGGTCAGGCAGGAGTCGCCCTCGAGATGGCCATAGGTGTCGTTGAACAGCTTGAAATGGTCGACGTCGATCATCAGCAGCGCGAGCTCGCTGCCATATTGCTGCGCGCGCATCCATTCGAAGTCGAGACGACTCTGGAAGCCGCGGCGATTGGCGAGCCCCGACAGCATGTCGATCGAAGCCATCACGGTCAGCCGGTCATTGCTCGCGATCAGCTCGCGCTCGCGCTGGCTCAGCTGCGCGGCCATGGCGTTGAACGCGCGCGCCAGCGGCACGAATTCGGACGGCAGGCGATTGCGCGCCGCGCGCGCCGACAGGTCGCCCTCGCCAAGGCGCTTGGCCATGTCCGCCAGCATCTCGATCGGGTTGATCACCAGCTTCTCGGCGGCGATCAGCGCACCGAGCAGCACGAACATCACGACGAAGGCAAGCTGGAGATAGGCGGTGCGGATATCGCGGCTGACCGCCGCAGACACCTTGTCCTCGTCGATGCTGGCGATCAGGCGGGCATTGGTGCCGGCAATGCGGGTGAAGCTGACCGCGCGCTGCGAGCCGTCGGCGGCGAGGAACGACAGCGAGCCCTCGTCCTGGTCCGAACGGAGCGCCATGTCGGCAATCGCCGCCATCAGCGGCATGTTGTCGAGCGGACGTCCGACTGCGCTGCGCTGATCGGCGGGCGCAGCCAGCACGGTGCCGGCGCTGTCGACCAGCACCGCCGTGATGCCGGGACGGCCGCCAAGATTGTTCATGACCTTCGACATCCAGTCGAGATTGACGGTCGCGAGCACGACGGCGTCAGCGACGCCGCTGAACGCAGAGACCGGATACACCGCCATCACAGTCGGCGACGGCACCGGCTGCGACATGATGAAGTCCGACAGCACGAAGCGGCCGGTCTCCTGCGCCTGCTGGAAATAGGGGCGCTCGCTGAGGTCGAGGCCGACATACATATTGTTGGTCGCGCACTGGATGCGGCCGTCCTGGCCGGCGATCAAGAGCGTGCGGATCCAGGGAAGGCTCGTCGGCAGGCTGGCGCGCAGCACGTCGCAGCTTTTGCTGACACCGCCGGCGGAGGCGCGGATAAAGGCTTCCGATTTCAGGATGGTCTCGACCGACGAGATCACTTCGCGCTGCGCATCGGCGCTATGCCTCGCCACGGTGGTGAATTCGGTCGTGGCCTGCGCGATCTGTTTGGTACGCGTGTCCTCGAGCGAACGGATCCGCTCGAGCATCAAGGGAGCGACCAGAATCACCGCGAGCAACGCAAGCCGCGCCCGGATTCCGAGGACCTGCTTGAGTTTTGCTCGCTTGCGGTTGAAACTGACGTTTGCCATCTTCGCTGCCCACCCCAATCGGCAAGGTAAAGCGAAGGGTTCAAAAACCCTTTCTTGAACTCGGTAAAATTGGAACTAACTCCGTCACTCCTGCAGCCGATCGATGTGATGACAGAAGCCAACGCCGCGCCGGTAACCGGCCATTCACCAAACGCGCTCGCCGCCGTCGAGGCGGAAATCGCGCGTGCCTGCAAGGACGCGCGGCGCGAGCGCGCCTCGGTCACGCTGATCGCGGTGTCCAAGACCTTTGCCGCGGATGCAATTATCCCCGTCATCGGCGCCGGACAGCGCGTATTCGGCGAGAATCGCGTGCAGGAGACCAAAGGCAAATGGCCGCAGTTAACCTCTGTTTACCCCGGTATCGCGCTGCATCTGATCGGGCCGCTGCAATCGAACAAGGCGAAAGAGGCGGTGGCGCTGTTCGACGCCATCCATTCGGTTGACCGTCCGAGCATTTGCCAGGCGTTAGCCAAGGAAATCGAATCCCAGAAAAAGCACCCGCAATTGTTCGTCCAGATCAACACCGGTGAGGAGCCGCAGAAGGCCGGCATCGCGCCGGGTGAGGCCGATGCCTTCCTCGCGAGCTGCCGCGACACCTATGGGCTGACGATCTCCGGGCTGATGTGCATCCCACCGGTGGACGAGCCGCCGGCGGCGCATTTCGCGCTCACCGCCAAGATCGCCGCGCGCAACGGACTGAGTAATCTGTCGATGGGCATGAGCGCGGACTATGCCACCGCCATCATGCTCGGCGCCACGCATGTCCGCGTGGGCAGCGCGATCTTCGGGCACCGCTAGCAGTCGTTACCGACGGCCGCGAGCCATACGAACTCTCGATTTCGTCATTGCGAGCGAAGCGACGCAATCCAGAGTGCCTCTCCGGAAAGATTCTGGATTGCTTCGCTTCGCTCGCAATCTCTCGTCGAGAGATACGTCCTCACCCGATGATGATGCGTGTTCGTGGTCCCAATCGCCGCAGCAATTGCAGCATCGCTGATTTCGTCATGGAGACACAGCCTGCGGTTGGCGCAAAATTGTCGCGGACCAGGTGCAAAAACACCGCGCTGCCGCGGCCGGCGATGCGTGGCCGCCTGTTGTGGTCGATCTCGATGATGAAATCATAGAGATGGTCGGTGCGCTTGAGCCGGTCGCCGCCCTGCCCGCTTCCGCGCCGGATCCACTGGTTGTAGTGGCGGTCGCCGGGGTCCTCGCACCAGGCATCCGCGCCGGTGATGATCCGGGCCGGCAGAAATGTTTGCGGCCGGCTGTGGCGGTCGCCCCGCCACCACAATTGCCGCGGCCGGTAGCTGCCTCTGGGGGTGCCGCCATCGCCCTCGCGCTTGTTGGCCAAAATGCCGCCGCGCCCCAGCGCCACCGGAATGGTCAGCTGTCCGGCGGTCAGCCAGCCCCGGCGTGGATTGCCGGCGGCAGGCTTAACGCGGATTGCCGCGAGCGGGCCAAAGCGCCGTCTTTGAATGTAACTGTTTGAATTAGCTTTGTTTTTCATGTGAAAGCGCCGTGTCGAATTCATTACAGGACATTCATCAAACCGCCCTGCTATTCTGGGTTAAAGTAATTCCAGCTTGTGAATCGGTAACAGCCCACTACTTCAACACGAACAACAATAAAAATAGCGACCCCAAAACTTCCCATTACGGTTGAGTGCGGCATGTATGCGCGCCGAGCCGGACCCCAAAAGGATGACCCCCTATGGCCAATGCCCGCAAGATCCTGATCGTGGATGACGATACCGATCTGCGCGATACGTTGGTGGAGCAATTATCGCTACACGAAGAATTTGAAGCCTCGGCCGTGGATACCGGCGCCAAGGGTGCGAGCGCCGCAAAGGCCAACGCCCCCGATCTGGTGCTGATGGACGTCGGCCTCCCCGACACCGATGGCCGCGAGGTGGTCCGCTCCCTGCGCAAGGGCGGCTTCAAGGCGCCGATCATCATGCTCACCGGGCATGACACCGATTCCGACACGATTTTGGGCCTGGAGTCCGGCGCGAACGACTACGTGGCGAAACCCTTCCGGTTTGCCGTGCTGCTGGCCCGCATCCGCGCCCAGCTGCGCCAGCACGAGGCCAGCGAGGACGCGGTGTTCTCGGTCGGGCCCTACTCTTTCCGTCCGGGCTCCAAGATGCTGACCGCGGCCAATGCCCGCAAGGTCCGGCTGACGGAGAAAGAGACGGCGATCCTGCGCTTCCTCTACCGGGCCGGCCAGATGCCGGTGTCGCGCGAGACCCTGCTGCAGGAGGTCTGGGGCTACAATTCCGGCGTCACCACCCACACGCTGGAAACCCACATCTACCGCCTTCGCCAGAAGATCGAGAAGGACGCCGCCAACCCGGAAATCCTGGTGACGGAAGCCGGTGGCTACAAGCTGGTGCCGTGATACGCTTGATGGGCGTGCGAATCGTTTGAGATCGCGCGCCCTTGAGCCTCGGATCTGAATGTCAATCGACGACGACGTAGCGCTGCTCGAGCGAGTCCCGACACTGCGCCTGTTGGGAGACGCCTCGTTGCGCATGCTCGCGATCGGTTCCGAGCAGCGTGACTTCGTCCGCGGCGACGTCCTGTTCAATCTCGGCGACGACGCCGATGCCGGCTTCGTGGTCCAGCGCGGTGCCTTTCGCGTCGATGACGGTGCCGGCGCCGAGATGATCGCGGGCCCCGGCACGCTGATCGGCGAGCTCGCGCTGGTGGTGCCGATGAAGCGGCCCTCGGGCGCGGTCGCGCTGGAGCATTCCTCCGTCATCCGCATTGCGCGCAGCCTGTTTCAGCGCGTGCTCGAAAGCGATCCCGCCGCCGCGCTCCGCCTCCGCGACGAATTCGCGATCCGCTCGAGCCAGATCGCCAGCGACATCTTGATGGCGGGCAGCAAGCTCAGCACGTGAGTTGTCGTAGCCCGGATGGAGCGCAGCGCAATCCGGGATCTGCGCCTCCGGAAATGCCGCCCCGGATTGCGCTGCGCTCCATCCGGGCTACAGGCAGCGCGAGATCACACCTCCAGCGTCACCGTCACCGGAACATGATCCGACGGTCGTTCCCAGCTGCGGGCGTCGCGCAAGATCGTGAAATCGCTGACCGCGTCTTTCAGCGCGCGCGACACCCAGATGTGGTCGAGCCTGCGCCCGCGGTCGCCGACGGTCCAGTCAGCGGAGCGGTAGCTCCACCAGGTGTAGACTTTTTCCGACATCGCAATGCGTTCGCGTGCGACGTCGATCCATTCGCCCGCGTTCAGCGCGGCGTTGAGCTTCTCGGTTTCGACCGGCGTGTGCGACACCACCTTCAACAGCTGCTTGTGCGACCACACGTCGTTCTCGTGCGGCGCGACGTTGAGGTCGCCGACCAGGATGTGCCGGTCATCGCCGCGCGGATGCAGCGGTTCGCAGGCCGTCATCTCGTCGAGGAAGCGAAGCTTGTGGTCGAATTTTTCGTTCAGCGCCGGATCGGGAATGTCGCCGCCCGCGGGCACGTAGAAATTATGCACCACCAGCGGCTTTGCGATTTGCGCCTTCTCGCCAAACGACACCGAGATGTGGCGTGAATCAATCTTGTCGCAGAAGGTGCGGATGTCCTTGGACTCGAACGGAATCCTGGAGACGATGGCGACGCCGTGATAGCCCTTCTGCCCGTTCAGCGCGACGTGCTCGTAGCCGAGCCGCTTGAAGCGCTTCAGCGGGAAGGCGTCGTCGATGCACTTGGTCTCCTGCAGACACAGCACGTCCGGCCGCGCGCTCTTGAGAAATTTCGCGACCAGATCGATGCGCAGCCGCACCGAATTGATGTTCCAGGTTGTCAGGGAAAGACGCATGGGAATTGCGTCTTAGCATGGATTGGCGTGAGCGAAATGCTTGTCCACAGCGGCAGAATTGCAGGGTGGGCAAAGCGACTTGTCCGCCGTAGCGAGAAGAGCGAAGGCGGAAGCGTGCCCACCATGCTGACCGCGAGGAGGAGAGATGGTGGGCACGGCGCAAGGGCGCCTTTGCCCACCCTACGGCGATCGGGCGCTCAGCCCGGTGACGGTATATTGTAATTGGTGAAGTCGATCTTGAACATATTGGGATCGAGCTTCTTGCCCGCATCGAGATTATAGACCGCAATCGTGGTGTCGTAACCTTGCGGGTCGGTGACGGTCCATTGCTTCAGCTGGCCGTCCTTGGCGCCGATCATGAGCATGAGGCGGCTGGTACCGACGAGGGCCTGCTTCTCTTCGATCGTCACGCTGACAAAGACGTCGTCGGCGGTCACGTTGACGACGTTGGTGTCCTTCATCAGGTCGATGCGGTCCGACAGCAGGAAACGCAACGGCGTCTGCGACAGCGGATAGACGTCCTGCGTGGCGAGCTTGCGGTCGCGCACCACGACCGACGAGCCGTCGGCGACGATGTCGATCGGGCTCGGCGGGTCATATTCGAAGCGCACCTTGCCCGGCTTCTGGATGTAGAAATCGCCTTGCGTCTTGCTGCCGTCCGGACCGACCTGGACGAAGTTTCCGGCCAGCGTCGAGAGCGACGACAGATACGCGCTGACCTTGGCGGCCTGCGCCTTCTGGTTAGCATCGAAGGTCTGGAAGATGCTGCTCGGCACGTTGCGGCGCGGATCCGGAATCACCGGATTCGGCGGTGCCTGGGTCGCACCCGTCGTCGACGGTCCCGCCGACGCAGCGCTATCGCGGCCTTTCGGTGCCGGCTTCGGCACCGGCACGGTCTGCGCGAACGAGGCTGCGGTCACCATGGCTGCGGTGACGAGAAGCACGCCGGCCACGCGCGCGCTTCGCGCAGCGATGGCGGCAGTGAATTGAATCTCGGGATGTCTGATCAACGCGTCGTCCTGTGTGGCTGGGCGTCGTTTTAGCGTGATTTCGGGCAAAAGCAGATAACGTTTTTGCGTGAAACAGTGTTTTGAGGCGGTCCGCCTCACATATGGCTGTCTTCTTCCTCGACCAGGATCTCGCGCTTGCCGGCGTGGTTGGCGGGTCCGACAATGCCTTCCAGTTCCATGCGCTCCATCAACGATGCGGCGCGGTTGTAGCCGATTTGCAGACGGCGCTGGATGTAGCTGGTCGAGGCCTTGCGGTCGCGTTTGACGATGGCAACGGCCTGCGAGAACAAATCGCCGCCGCCATCGGCGCCCATGGCGGAAGCGTCGAACACCGCGCCGTCCTCGTCCTCGCTGGGCTCTTCGGCCGTGACCGCCTCGAGATATTCCGGCTGGCCCTGGGTCTTGAGGTGGCGCACCACCTTCTCGACTTCCTCGTCCGACGCGAAAGGTCCGTGCACGCGGCTGATGCGGCCGCCGCCGGCCATGTAGAGCATGTCGCCCTGGCCGAGCAGTTGTTCGGCACCCATTTCGCCGAGAATGGTGCGGCTGTCGATCTTGGATGTGACCTGGAACGCGATGCGGGTCGGAAAGTTCGCCTTGATGGTGCCGGTGATGACGTCGACCGACGGACGCTGGGTGGCGAGGATCACGTGCAGGCCGGCAGCGCGCGCCATCTGGGCCAGCCGTTGCACCGCGCCTTCGATGTCCTTGCCGGCGACCATCATCAGGTCGGCCATTTCGTCGACGATGATGACGATGTAGGGCAGCGGCTCCAGCGAGAGCTTTTCTTCCTCGTAGATCGCCTTGCCGGTTTCCTTGTCGAAGCCGGTATGCACGGTGCGCGTCGGTTCTTCGCCCTTGGCTTTCATTTCGAGCAGGCGCGCATTGTAGCCGTCGATGTTGCGCACACCGAGCTTGGCCATGTTCTTGTAGCGCTCCTCCATCTCGCGCACGGCCCATTTCAGTGCGACCACCGCCTTCTTCGGATCGGTCACGACAGGGGTGAGCAGATGTGGGATGCCGTCATAGACGGACAGTTCGAGCATCTTCGGATCGACCATGATCAACCGGCACTGGTCGGGACGCAGCCGGTAGACCAGGCTCAGGATCATGGTGTTGATCGCGACCGATTTGCCGGACCCGGTGGTGCCCGCGATCAGCATGTGCGGCGTGCGCGCGAGATCGATGATGACGGGATCGCCACCGATGGTCTTGCCGAGGCAGAGCGGCAGCTTGGCGACCGTATCCACGGTCTCCTTGGCGACCAGCAGCTCGCGCAGATAGACCTTTTCGCGATGGGCGTTCGGCAGTTCGATGCCGATGGCGTTGCGGCCGGGGACAACCGCGACGCGCGCCGACAGCGCGCTCATCGAGCGGGCGATGTCGTCGGACAATCCAATCACGCGCGATGATTTGATACCGGGCGCCGGCTCCAGCTCGTACAACGTGACGACGGGGCCGGGATTGGACTTCACGATCTCGCCGCGCACGCCGAAATCCTGCAGCACGCCCTCGAGCGCGCGCGAATTGGCTTCCAGCTCGGCCTTGCTGAGCGGCTGGCGATCGCCGGCCTTGGGCGCGGCCAGCACGGACACGGACGGCAGCTCGAACTTGTCGGAGGATTTCTTGGGCGCAGCCTTCGGTGCGGCCTTCTTGCGCGGTGCGCGCGCGGCCGGCACCTCCTCTTCCTCCTCTTCGTCTTCGTGCTCGTCCTCGTCCTCGTAATCCTCGTCCTCGGACGGCGGCGAGATCGAAGGCGCTGCGCGGCCGCCGAGATTGGGTTCCTGCCGGTTGAACGCAACCGCCTTCGCCTTCGGCGCGCTCGAGACCAGCGCGCGATATGCGGTGCCGAGCAGCCAGATCAGCCGCGCCTTGGTGCTCATCAGCGCATGGAACAGCCAGCCCAGCGACACCGAGCCGCGATCGCTATCCTCGTCTTCGTCGAGCGGCGTATCCTCGTCCTCGAGCGAGGCGAGCTCTTCCTCGTGCTCGCGCGCGCCGAGGCCGCAGGCGATCAGGAAGGTCACGGTTAGCGCGCCGAACAGGATCACGCCGAGCATGATGCGGTAGATCGCGCCGGGCGGTCCGAAGATCACCGCGGGCGCGCGCACCAGCGCATCGCCGACCACGCCGCCTAGCCCGGTCGGCAGCGGCCAGGCGCCGCCATGCGGCCAGCAGCTGACAAAGCCCGCCGCGATCACCGTGCACAGAATCCAGCAGCCGAGCCGCAGCGCTTCGCGGTCGAACGGCCGGTGGGTCATCATGCGCCAGCCCCACACCGCGACCGTCAGGATCAGCATGATCGCGCCGAGCCCGAGGATTTGCATCGCGAGGTCGGCACCGATCGCGCCGGCATAGCCCAGAATATTGCGGATCGGCCGCGAGGTCGCGTGGCTGAGGCTCGGATCCTGCACCGACCAGGTCATCAGCGCGGCAGACGCTGTACCCGATAGCGCGATCAGCCCGAGGCCGGTGAGCTCGCGCACGCGGCGGCTCAGCGCCTCGCGGATCGATGGCGGCAGATGGCCGACCATGGGAATGACACGTTCGATCGTCGACATGCTCATGGGCCCGCCTAACCCAGAGTCTCGACCAGGCGGTGCAGTGCCTGAGCCGTGGTCTCACTGTCCTGCACCAGCGCCAGGCGAATGTAGCCGGCACCGGGATTGAAGCCGTCGGGCTGACGCCGCGCCAGATAGGAGCCCGGCACCACGCGCACGCCGGCTTCCTTGAAGAGCTTCAGCGTGATCGAGACGTCGTCGCCGAGCTCCGACGTGTTGAGCCAGACGCAGAAGCCTGCGTCGGGCCGGCGATAGCCGTAACGATTGCCGATGATCTGGTCGGCGAGATCGAACTTGATCCGGTAGAGCCTGCGATTCTCCTCGACATGCGCCTCGTCGCCATAGGCGACGGTCGCGACATGCTGGAGCGGCACCGGCACCTGCGGCGCCGCGATGTTGCGCAGCTCCAGGAACGTGCCGATGAGCTTCTTGTCGCCGGCGGCGAAGCCGACGCGCAGGCCCGGCAGGTTGGAGCGCTTCGACAGCGACTGGAACGCAAGCACGCGGGTGAAATCGGGCCCAGCGCATTCGAGCGCGCTGCCCGGTGCCTGGCGGGTGTAGATTTCGGAGTAGCACTCGTCGCTCAGGATCACGAAGCCGTAGCGGTCGGAGAGGCCCTTCAGGCGCGTGAAATAATCGCGCGACGCGACCGAGCCCTGCGGATTGGCGGGCGAGGCCAGATAGAACGCCACCGTACGTGCCTTCGTCGCCTCGTCGATGGCGTCGAGATCGGGCAGGAAGCCGTTTTCGATCGTCGTCGGCAGATAGACCGGCTCGCAGGCCGCGGCGCCGGCGCCGGCGCCATAGACCGGATAGAACGGGTTCGGCATCAGGATGGCGGGCTTGCCGGGACGTGGGCCGACATAGCGCGCGGCTGCGATCGCGGCCAGGAACAGCCCTTCCCGGCTGCCATTGAGGACGAGAATCTCGCTCTCGGGGTCGAGCGGTCGCGGCAGCTTGAAGCGCGACGACAACCAGGCACCCGCGGCTTTGCGGAACGGGTCGGTGCCCTTGTTCATGGGGTAACGGCCGAAATCGGCGATGTGCTTGGCCAGCACCGGGCCGACGAAATCGGGAACCGGATGCTGTGGCTCGCCGACTGCGAGTGAAATCAACGGCTTGCCGGGCTGATGCGGCGCCAGTAGCTCGTTCAGCCGGACGAAGGGCGAGCGTTCGGTATCGGAGCTTCCACTGCCCTGCGGCGCTCGGGATGAAGCGGTCATAGCCATTTCGTTGGGCGCCAGCACTCTTGGAACAGCCGGTCGCGCGAGCGCACCGGCGGGAAGCGGTTCAGTCCACCATAGATAGGGCGAGGTTAAGACGCGATTAACCATCGGTCTTTCGCGCCATCAAGAGTCATTTCCGTGACCCCGATCGGAGGTCCGCTCCGTCCAGAGCGGGATGGCGGTGCTGGTCTCACCTCTCCCGCTTGCGGGAGAGGTCGGCGCGTCCGGGCGATGCGAAGCATCGTCCCGCGCGCCGGGTGAGGGTTCTCTCAACGCAGGGACTATCCCGATGTTGAGCCACCCTTTCCCCAACCCTCCCCCGCAATCGGGGGAGGGAGCGCACCGTCATCTGGGCCTAATGCCCCGGCAACTTCTCGAATGCCGGCATGCCCGACGGGATCGCGTTGAACTCCTGCTTGTCGCAGGTGTAGATCGCCATCTGCGGATGGAACTGCGCCGGCTCGTCCAGCGTGCCGACCTTCAAGACCGCCGCCGGCAGTCCCGGGACTTTTGTCACCAGATGGGTGCCGCATTCGGCGCAGAATTCGCGCGTCACGGCGCGGGCGAGATCCTTCCGCGCGAACTGCTTGGGCTCGCCGGTGATGTAGGTGAAGCCCGCCGCCGGCATCGCAATGAACAGGTTCGGCGCGCCGCCGGAGATGTACTGGCACTCGCGGCAATGACACTCCGCCTGCATCATCGGGTCGCCCTCGGCCACGTAGCGCACTTCGCCGCAATAGCATCCGCCTTCCAAACGCATGACGACCTCCCGATTATTGTTGGTTGTGGTCGATATTTCTGCGCCGGCCGCTTCGAATGGCAACCTTTTTCTTCGCGCCGTCGCCGTCCAAAAAGAAAGGGGCTCCAACTTGCGCTGGAGCCCCTCAACGGTCGGGGCATTGCCGGGTATGTGCCCAAACCGTAGTTGTGGGTGCGATCCCCGGGAGGATCGCGCCCCGGGAGGAGAGTTACATGTTGTAGGCGCGCTCGGTGTGCTCGGTGATGTCGAGGCCTTCACGCTCGGTCTCGACATTCGCGCGGAGCCCAACGATCACGTCGACGACCTTGTAGAGGATCGCCGAACCGATGCCCGACCACACCAGCGTGGTGCAGACGGCCTCGATCTGGGAGATCATCTGCGCCGTGAAGTCGTAATCGGCAACCTTGGGCGGGATCGCGGTGTAGTCGATGATGCCCGCACCACCGAGAGCCGGATTGACCAGGATGCCGGTGCCGAGAGCGCCGATGATGCCGCCGATGCAATGCACGCCGAACACGTCGAGCGAGTCGTCGTAGCCGAGCGCGTTCTTCACGACGGTGCAGAAGAACAGGCAGACCACGCCGACCACGAGGCCGAGGACGATCGCACCCATCACGCCGGAGAAGCCGGCCGCAGGCGTCACCGCCACGAGGCCCGCGACAGCGCCGGAGATGACGCCGAGCACCGACGGGTGACCCTTGATGATCCACTCCGCGAACATCCACGACAGCGCGGCGGCTGCAGTGGCGACGAAGGAGTTGGTCATGGCAAGCGCAGCGCCGCCGTTGGCTTCGAGGTTGGAGCCGGCGTTGAAGCCGAACCAGCCGACCCAGAGCAGCGAGGCGCCGATCATCGACATGGTCAGCGAGTGCGGAGCCATCAGCTCCTTGCCGTAGCCGGTGCGCTTGCCGATCAGGAGAGCGCCGACGAGACCTGCGATGCCGGCGTTGATGTGCACCACGGTGCCGCCAGCGAAGTCGATCGCGCCCTTCTTGAAGATCCAGCCGGCGTCGGCGTTGATCTCGTCGAGCTTGGCCTGGGCCGCGGTCTTCGCCGCTCCGTCAGCCGCAGCAGCGAGTGCCTTGGCCGCATCCTGGATCGCGTCCGGGCCGGGCCAGTACCAGACCATGTGCGCGATCGGGAAGTAGATCAGCGTGACCCAGAGCGGGATGAACAGGGCGATCGCCGAGAACTTCATGCGCTCGGCGAAGGCGCCGACGATGAGGGCGGGCGTGATCGCCGCGAAAGTCATCTGGAAGCACACATAGACGAGCTCCGAGATGTTGGCGTCGACGCTGAAGGTCGCAGCCTTCGAATCGGTGGTCACGCCCATCATGAAGGCTTTGGAGAAGCCGCCGATGAAGTCGGAGCCGCCGGTGAAGGCCAGGCTGTAGCCGTACACGGCCCAGATCACGGTGACGACGCAGACGGTGTAGAAGACCTGCATCAGGACAGAGAGCATGTTCTTGGAACGGACGAGGCCGCCGTAGAACAGCGCGAGACCCGGGATCGTCATCAACAGCACGAGCACTGTCGATGTCAGCATCCAGGCGTTGTCTCCCTTATTGACCGTTGGCTCGGCATAGGCTGCGGTCGCAGCGAACAGGCCGACTGCGAGAGCCGCCAATCCCGCGCCATAGGGACGCTTAAACGTCATTTCATTTACTCCTGATTGAATTTTTGCTTGAGCGCGAAATCAAAGGGCCGCGGCGTCGGCCTCGCCGGTGCGGATGCGAACCGCATGGTCGAGGTTGATGACGAAGATCTTGCCGTCGCCGATCTGTCCGGTTTTCGCGGCGGTCGTGATGGCGTCGATGGTCTTGTCGACCTGGTCGGAGGCGACTGCGACCTCGATCTTGATCTTGGGCAGGAAGCTCACGGCATATTCGGCGCCGCGGTAGATTTCCGTATGGCCTTTCTGACGGCCATATCCCTTGACTTCCGTCACCGTGAGACCGTGAACGCCAATGGCGGTCAGGGCGTCCCGGACTTCTTCCAGCTTGAATGGCTTGATAATCGCCATAACAATTTTCATGGGTCCTATCCCCGCTTGGGCCCGGTCCGGACGTGGCCGGGCGCTTCTCGACTGGTTCGCCACGAGGGAGAAAGTTCACTACGCGGGCACAGCCACGCCCCCTAGAATCAAATGCCGTGCCAGATCGGGCGCGTTGGCTAACGGACTATGAAAACGGGGGTTTTCGCGTTTGACGGGTATTCTGCTGCGGTGCGCTAATACGTCGCGCTCAATCCGTGATCATGCCTGGTCAAAATGTAGGCAAGACAGGCTGCCGACACAATGTTGCTCACGCCTCGGGCAGCCGATGGGTATCTAATTACAGAAAATTGGTTCGTCGTGATGTAAAATGTCGAGCCTCCGAAGTCGTGCTCACGGGATGCGCGCGGCAGACCCGCTGGCCCGGGCCGGACGAAGCGTGCCGGACGGTATCAGGCTGAAGCTCCGTGTCGGACCGTCACGCGGCGACGCGCTCGGTAATCACCCTGTCGATCAATCCCCATTCGACCCCCTGCTGCGCGGTCATGAAGTGGTCGCGGTCCAGCGTCCGTTCCACCTCCTCCACGGGCCGCCGGCAATGCTGCGCATAGAGCCGGATGAGGCGCCGCTTGGTCTCCTGCATTTCGGTGGCGTGGATCAGGATGTCGGACGCCTGGCCCTGAAAGCCGCCGAGAGGCTGGTGCACGTGAAGGCTTGCGTTGGGCAGGGCGGCGCGGTGACCGGGTTCGCCGGCCATCAGCAGGAACGAGCCCATCGAGCGCGCCGTGCCCATGCACAGCGTGTGGACCGGCGCCTTGATGAACTGCATGGTGTCGTACATCGCCAGCCCGCTGGTGACCACGCCGCCATAGGAGTTGATGTAGAGGTTGATCGGCTTGTTCGGATTCTCCGCCTCCAGGAACAGCAATTGCGCGCAGACCAGCCCGGACATGGCATCATTGACCTCGCCGTTGAGGAAGATGATGCGCTCGCGCAACAGCCGCGAATAGATGTCGAAGGATCGCTCGCCGCGAGTGGATTGTTCGACGACCATAGGGACGAGCTGAAGCATGTCGCGCATCGGCGACCTCCATGTCTGCAGGTGATGACGTCTGTTGTTGTCAGGCCGCCGCACGCATCAGGCAGCAATTGCTGTTGGCCGGCTGCGGCAGCTTCACGCCTTCCTCGCAGCCCTGCTGGATGATGCGAAAACGGGTGCCGCCGTCTTCGTTCGGTTCGAGCCGGAAGATGACGTGGCTTTCGCGAAACGGCGGTTCGGAATCGCGAAGCCGGTAGCGCACCTCTTCCCCCGGGATCGATGATTCCGCCTCGGCGCCCGCAAGGTCGGAGTTCGGCAGCCAGCGCTCGCGCAATTCGGGAATGGTCACGGCGCGCCAGACTTTTGTCGGCGGTGCATCGAAATCGAATTCGAGCACCAGCTTCGCGTCGGGGCGGTCAGGCTTCACGGCGTCGCTCATTGATCCATATCCTTCAAGAGGTCGGCAAGCGCTTCCATGCGCTTCGGCCAGTAGGCCCGGTAGCGCGCAAGCCATCCCCCGATGGCGACGATTCCGTCCGGGTCGACTTCGTAATTCACAAAACGGCCCTGCCGCTGCTCACGCACCAAGCCTGCCGCGCGCAGCACCGAAAGGTGCTGCGACATCGCCGGTTGGCTGATCTCCAATCCGTCGCGCAAGGCGCTGGCGTTCTGGCTGCCGCCCGCGAGCTTCTCAAAGACCTTTCGGCGCGTCGGGTCGGCCAGCGCCTTGAAGATGTCGGCTTCGATCATGACAACACATAAGCACAAGCTTATGTGTTGCGCAAGCGCCGAGTGATCTCAGGCGGTTTGGTGGTCCGAATGGCCCCTACTGCAAGGCTTCGCCATGCTGCGAAATGTCCAGTCCCTCGAGCTCGTGCTCACGGGATACGCGCAGCGGCACGAACAGGCCGACCAGCTTGAGGAGAAGGAAACTCACGCCGGCCGACCAGACGAAGGTGACGGCAACCCCGTAGAGCTGGATCAGCAGCTGCTGCGGATGGCCCTCGATCAGGCCCGCGGTGCCGCCGATCGCACTGGTCGCGAACACGCCGGCGAGCAGCGTGCCGGTCAGCCCACCGATGCCGTGGACGCCGAACACGTCGAGCGAGTCGTCGTAATCGAAGCGGTGCTTCAGCCAGGTGCAGGCCCAGTAGCAGATCGCGCCTGCGGCGATGCCGATGACGATGCCGTGCCACGGCGCGACGAAGCCCGAGGCCGGCGTGATGGTCCCGAGACCTGCCACCGCGCCCGAGATCATGCCGAGCACCGAGGGCTTGCGCCGCGCCGACCATTCGATCGCGCCCCAGGTCAGCGCGCCGGAACAGGCCGCGAGATGCGTCGCGATGATGGCCATCACCGCGCGCGAATTGGCCGCGCCTGCCGAGCCGCCGTTGAAGCCGAACCATCCGACCCACAACAGGCCGGTGCCCATCACCGCGAGCGAGAGATCGAACGGCGACAGATTTTCAGTGCCGTAGCCGTGACGCCGTCCCATCACCTTTGCCGCGACGAGGCCGCCGGTACCGGCCGACAGATGCACGACGAGGCCGCCGGCGAAATCGAGCACGCCCATGCTGTTGAGGAAGCCGCCGCCCCAGACCCAATGCGCCAGCGGAATGTAGACGAACATGAACCAGGCGACCGAGAACAGCAGATAGGCGGAGAACCGCATCCGGTCGGCGACCGAGCCCGCGACCAGCGCCACCGTGATGATCGCAAACGTCATCTGGTACAGCATGAACAGCGATTCCGGGATGGTTTTCGCCGCCGGGTTGACGCTATCCATGGTCATGCCGGCGAGAAACCAGCGGTCGAGTGTGCCGATCCACGGACCGTCACCGACGAAGCACAGCGAATAGCCGAACGCGACCCAGAGAATCGAGATCATCGTCACCGCGGCGAGACTCTGCGCCATGGTCGCGAGCACGTTCTTCTTGCGCACCATGCCGGAGTAGAACAGCGCAAGCCCGGGGATCGTCATCATCAGCACCAGCGCGGTGGCGACGATCATCCAGGCAGTGTCGGCGGTGTTGATCCCGGAGCTCGCAGCGCGTGCCGGCGAGGCCACGACGGACACAAATCCGATCGGCGCGGCCATAGCAGCCGCGCGGCGCAACAATCCCGCCATGTCATTTCCCCCAGCATAGAATTTGCGTCGCACGAACTGGCGTCGTTGCCCGGTGCGATCGAAGAAGACGGTCTCTAGAGCGCGTCGCTGTCGGTTTCGCCGGTACGGATGCGCAGGGCGTGGTCGATCGGCGTGACGAAGATCTTGCCGTCGCCGATCTGTCCCGTCCGCGCCGACGCGGTGATCACGCCGACGGCCTTCTCGGCGATGTCGGAGGCGACCGCGATCTCGATTCTCAGCTTGGGCAGGAAGTTCACGACATATTCGGCCCCGCGATAGATCTCGGTGTGGCCCTTCTGCCGGCCGTAGCCCTTCACCTCGGTCACGGTCATGCCGTGGACGCCGATCGCCGTGAGCGCCTGACGGACTTCATCGAGCTTGAAGGGTTTGATGATCGCGACGACGAGTTTCATGGTCAGGCCTGTTCCCCGGGGTTCGGCGCGCCGTATGTCCCCGGCGCTGCGTCAATCTGGCATCTTTCTGGGCAAATGGCATAAAAAACTTGCAGACTGAAGCGGAAAAACGCGTCCGGCCACAGGGCGCCGCCTCTGTACAGGGCAGCCGTTCATCCTTCACAATGCATTTTTGGCATGGATGCGGTGAACCCGCGCGCGCCGAACGGTACAAAAGTATTTTGGGGGGCGTTCATGGCGAACTGGTTCTACGCATCCGAGGGCAAGCAGCAGGGCCCCTATCCGGACGGCAAATTCCGCGACCTCGTCGCCCAGGGCGTCGTCCGTCCCGATACGCTGGTGTGGTCCGAGGGCATGGCGGGCTGGCAGAAGGCCGCCGAAATTCCGGGACTGATCGGCGGCGGCGGAGCGCCACCGATGATGCCCGCCGGTGGGCCGCCGATGATGGGCTCCGGTGGCTATGGCGGAGGCGGCGGCGGAGGGTCGCTCTCGGTCGATTTCGGCATCCTCGAGTTCACCTGGCGAACGATCGTGGCGCTGATCGGCATGTGTTTAATCATCCCGGTGCCGTGGGTGTTCGTCTGGTACACGAAATGGATCGTGTCCTGCGTGAAAGTCCCGGGACGGCCGAACCTCTCCTTCACGGGGAGTGCCATGGCGATCGTGCCCTGGTTCTTCGGCTTCATCGTTCTGGCGATTGTCGTCGGCTACACCGGCATCCAGGTGCTGAGCACCGCATTCTACATCGTCCAGATTGTTCTCTACTGGATGTTGCTCAAATGGATGGTTGCGAACCTCGCCTCCAATGGCCAGCCGCTCGGCCTCAGCTTCACCGGCTCGGTCTGGGCCTATATCGGCTGGAACTTGCTGTTCGCGATCTCCATCCTCACCATCATCGGGTGGGCCTGGGTCGCAGCCGCCCAGCTCCGCTGGATGTGCCGCAACATCCAGGGCACGCGGCGTGACATCTTCTTCAAGGGCAGCGGCCTTGGGATTCTCTGGCGAGGAATTGTGGCCGCCATCCTGTGCAGCCTGATCATCCCGATCCCGTGGGTGTACCGCTGGATCATGAACTGGTTCGCGTCGCAGACCGAGGCTCGCGCCGCGCGGCTCGATGTAAGTATAACCCAAATGTCTCAAGCGCGACGAACTCGCGCTCGAGGCGATCAGCTCCTCCGTTCGCGCACCGAGCCTTCCTGCGCGACGGAGGCGACCAGCGTACCGTCCGGCTTGAAGATCGAGCCGCGGGTCAGGCCGCGGCCGCCTTGGGCGCTCGGCGAATCCTGCGCGTAGAGCAGCCATTCGTCGGCGCGGAACGGCCGGTGAAACCACATCGCGTGGTCGAGGCTCGCCGGCATCATGCGCTTGTCGAACAGCGTGCGGCCGTAGCGCGCCATGATCGCGTCGAGCAGCGAGAAGTCCGACGCATAGGCCAGCGCGCACATGTGCAGCGCCGGGTCGTCCGGCAGCGTCGCCGCGGTCTTGATCCAGACATGGATGCGGCCGTCCGCGATCTTTTGGCCGAAATAGCGGCCGAGCTCGACCGGGCGCAGCTCGATCGGCCGATCGGATTCATAGTAGCGGCGGATGAATTCCGGCATCTCCTTGAACATCGGCTGCTTCGCCACCTCCTCCGCCGTCAGCTTTTCCGGCGGCGGCACGTCCGGCATCGTCTCCTGATGATCGAAGGCGCTGGCCTCCTCGGCGTGGAACGACACCATGATCGAGAAGATCGCGTTGCCGTGCTGGATCGCGGTGACGCGGCGGGTCGAATAGCTCTTGCCGTCGCGCAGCCGCTCGACCTGGTAGATGATCGGGATCTGCGGATCGCCCGGCAAGATGAAATAGCAGTGCAACGAATGCGGCAGCCGGCCCTCGACGGTGCGGCAGGCCGCAACCATCGCCTGCCCGATCACCTGGCCGCCGAACACCCGCTGCCAGCTCGTCTTCGGGCTGTTGCCGCGGAACAGATTCACCTCGAGCTGCTCGAGGTCGAGAATGGAAATGAGGTCGATCAGGCCTTTGGACATGCCGGTGCTTTCAAAATGCCTTGTCATTCCGGGGCGCACGGAGTGCGAACCCGGAATCTCGAGCCAAAACCTCTGGATTCCGGGTTCGCGCTCGCGCGCGCGCCGGAATGACGGGAGGATGCCGCCCTTGTTTCACCGCACTGTTTCGCCCACCTCAAGTCTGCTAGCAAGACCAGGATTTAGCCGGGAATTGAGTATGTCGGGACAGGGTAGCATAGTCATTGGCGGTGGCGCGTTTGCGGGCCTCGCGCTGGCCCTGGCGCTGCGCCAGGGGCTCGGCCCCGAGATTCCCGTCATTGTTGCCGATCCGGCGCTCAGCGTCCGGCCGAGCCGTGATCCCCGCGCGACCGCGATCGTCGCGGCCTGCCGCCGCCTGTTCGAGGCGCTGGGCGCTTGGGACGACGTCAAGGGCGAAGCGCAGCCGATCCTGGACATGGTGGTCACCGATTCCAAGGTTGAAGACGCGACGCGTCCGGTGTTCCTGAATTTCGCCGGCGATGTCGCGCCCGGCGAATCCTTCGCGCATATGGTCGAGAACCGCCGTCTGATCGATGCGCTGGTTGTCCGCGCCGAAGCGGCGGGCGTCGAGCTCCGCGCCACCGCGGTCACGTCTTACGATGCGCGTGCAGACGACATCGAGGTGACGCTCGGTGACGGAACGGTGATTGCCGCAAGCCTGCTGATTGCCGCCGATGGTGCGAGATCAAAGCTGCGCGAGCGCGCCGGCATTGCTACCCATGGCTGGGAATACGATCAATCCGGCATCGTCGTCACCGTCGGCCACGAGCGCGATCACGGCGGGCGCGCCGAGGAGCACTTCCTGCCCGCGGGTCCGTTCGCGATCCTGCCGCTCACCGGAAAGCGCTCCTCGCTGGTGTGGACCGAGCGCCGCTCGGAAGCGGCGCGCATCGTCGGCTTGAGCGACGACGAATTTCACAGCGAGCTCGAGCAGCGCTTCGGCCTGCATCTCGGCGAGGTCAAGGCGCTGGACAAGCCGCGCGCGTTCCCGCTGTCCTATTTCGTGGCGCGCTCCTTCATCGCCGAGCGGCTGGCGCTGGTCGGCGACGCCGCCCATGTCATTCATCCCATCGCGGGCCAGGGCCTCAACATGGGCTTGAAGGATGTCGCCGCATTGGCCGAGGTCGTGGTCGACGCCGCACGGCTCGGTATGGATATCGGCGGCGCCGACGTGCTCGAGCGCTACCAGCGCTGGCGCCGCTTCGACACCATGGCGATGGGCGTTGCCACCAACTCGCTGAACTTCCTGTTCTCGAACAAATCGACGCTGCTGCGCACCGTCCGCGACATCGGCCTCGGCATCGTCGACCGCGCCCCGCCGTTGAAGAACCTGTTCATCCGCCAGGCCGCAGGCCTCACCGGCGAGGTGCCGCGGTTGTTGAAGGGTGAGGCGCTGTAGGTTTTTCCTGTCGTCCCGGACAAGCGCGCCTCAAGCGCGCGCAGATCCGGGACCCATACGCCGCAGCAATAGTTTTGCGAACACCCGGAATTACCAGCTTCTCGCCGCAACTACTCCCTGGGGTAATGGGTCCTCGCTTTCGCCAGGACGACAGTGAGGCTTATCGCGCGGCGATCGCACGAAACTTCCAGCTCAATCGATCTTCCTTGCCTCTTCCGGCAGCATGATGGGGATGCCGTCGCGAATGGGATAAGCGAGCTTGGCGGAGCGCGAGATCAGCTCCTGTCTGGCGGAATCGAATTCCAGCGGACCCTTGGTCAGCGGACAGACCAGGATCTCCAGCAGTTTCGGATCGACGCTGTTTTCGGGGCGTTCGGTGGGCGCGTTCATCATGGTCTCCGGATCGGTTGCCTATAGAGCGTTTTCGAGCGAAGTGGACACCGGTTCGCGTAAAGAAAACGCGTCAAAAAGAATCTAGAGTCCCGTTCCGATTCCATCGGAATGGGGCTCTAGCACAGAAAATCCCGCCGGCCCATCGCGGTTCAGGCCGATACCATGCGCAGGATCTCGTCGAGCAGCGGTTGAAGCCGCGCCGCCGGTCCCGGCGGGCCTGACAAGGCGAAGCCGAGGAACGTCCAGTACAGGATTTGCGCGCGGACCTGGGCTATTGGCGCGGCAAGCTCGCGCCGCGCCAGCAGCGTCTCGATGTAATCGAGCCTGCGGCGGTCAATGGCGCGGGCAGCCGCTTGCGCGGCGGGATCGAACGCGGCCCAGTTGCGTACCGCGCGCTCCAGATCGAGCCGCGCGCCAAACGTCCTGCGCAGCAGCGCTTTCAGCGGCTCGTCGCTGCCGGCCTCGACGTCGGCGATGATCTGCTCGGCCGCGATCTCGCGCCAGCGCTTGAGCACGGCGGCATGGAACGCGCCGAGATCCGCAAAGTGCCAGTAGAAACTGCCGCGGGAGACCCCCATGGCCTTCGCCAGCGGATCAGCCTTGAGCGCGGTGAAGCCGCTCCTGGCCAGCGCCTTGAGGCCCTGTTTGATCCAGTCGTCGGCAGAGAACTGCTCGGTCATATCAGGTTCCAGAAGGAGACCATACACTACTGTATTGACAGGCAGCTGCAAGCAGGTCCATACCCATACAGTACTGTATGGACGGAGCTGATCCCATGCGCGACCTTCTCCTGCAATGTTCCGGCGTGGCCGCGATCCTGGTCGCGCTGATTCACGGCACACTCGGCGAGACCAAGGTGTTTGCCCGTGCCAGCATCGAGCCGCCGCGGCTGCGCACCCTGATCCGCCTGGTGTGGCAGGCCGGCACGGTGGCCTGGATCGGCGGCGGCGTGCTGCTGCTGGCCGCGCCCTGGATGGAGTCGAACCTGGCGCGGCACTGGATCGTCGTGACGCTCGCGATCGTGTTCGGCTTCGCAGGCTTCGCCAATGCATGGGCGACACGCGGACGACATTTTGGCTGGCTGTGCCTGAGCGCCGTCGTTGCGCTTGCAGTCGCCGGCTATTGATCTGCCCTATTGACGCGCTCATCAAGGCCACTGGCGCGCTGCCACGCGCATCCGCCGCCAGGTCCGTCCGCCGACTTAGAATCGCTCTAGCTTAGAACGACTCTCTTTGCAGTGTCGCGGCGCAGCCGCTAGCAGGAAGTCCATAACTGCAATTGATTGGCGGACGCGAGAGCCGATGCGAGTGCCCTTTCCTGTGCGAGGCATGCGGGTTTTTGCCGCAAGCGTACTGGCCAGCTTCTGTTTCAGTGCGCCCGTCCGCGCTGACGATCCAGAGAATTGGCGCGAGCTCGAGACCAAGTACATCTTCGGCTTCACCACCGGTTCGGGCATCGGCATCGAAGGCGAGAAGGAATTTACCATCGACACGATCGGGCGCTTCGGCAAGCGCGATGGCCGCTACAACGCGACCGAGACCAAGTACGAGTACGAATTTACCCCCTCTCAATTCGTGCAGATCGAGTTCGGCGCGCTCGGCTCGACCCACGACATCCGCAACGTGACCGATCTCGACGATCGCCGGCAGGTCGCGGTTACCGGCGGCTTCGGCGAATTCCGCTACCTCGCGGTCGAGCGCACCTCGAACAACCCGCTGTCCGTGACGCTCGCCGTCGAGCCGACCGTGCGACTGATGGACGAGACGAGCGGCGAACGA
The DNA here is from genome assembly GCF_041200145.1 of Bradyrhizobium sp. LLZ17. Taxonomy (NCBI): domain Bacteria; kingdom Pseudomonadati; phylum Pseudomonadota; class Alphaproteobacteria; order Hyphomicrobiales; family Nitrobacteraceae; genus Bradyrhizobium; species Bradyrhizobium zaerense. The sequence continues at coordinate 4,804,905 of NZ_CP165734.1, read as the reverse complement.
GTGCACAATTACGAATTCGAGACCACGCTGAATGCCGATGTGGAGCTGCTGAGAAACCGGCTCTATGCCGGGTTCAATCTGCTTTACGAGCCTGAATATACCCACACGCTGATGAACGAGACGGTCCGGGAGACCACGCTTGGGACCTCCGCTGCGCTCTCGTTGCGCGTTGCGCCCAACGTCGTCATCGGCGGCGAGGTGTGGTATCTCCGTCACTACGACGATTTCGGTCTGTCGGCTTTCAGCGGCGATGCTGTGATGCTCGGCCCGAATCTCTTTGTCCGTTTCACCCCCAAGATCTTCATGACCGCGGCCTGGAACGCACAGGTCTGGGGCCGTGAGGTCGGCAATCCCCTGTCGCTCAACCTGGCAGAGTTTCAACGCCACCGCGCCAGACTCAAATTCGCCGTCGAATTCTGATCTCCCTCAACTTCCGAAGGATTTGTGATGCACGCTCTGACCCTGACCCGGAAGCTCGCTCTCGCTGCAATCTGCGTGACGCTGCCATTGTCGGCCGCTCTGGCTCAGCAGGCGATGGAGATTCAGATCAGTTATTCCGGGGGCCAATTCCAGCCGGCCGAGGTTCGTGCGCCAAAGGAGAAGCCGGTGGTGTTCCACGTCAAGAATCTCGATGCCAAAGCCATGGAGTTCGAAAGCACCTCGCTGCGGGTCGAAAAGGTCGTTGCGGCCAAGAGCCAAGGCGTGGTGAATGTCCGCGCGCTGAAGCCCGGCCGGTACGAATTCTACGATGACTTCAACGACAAGGCGCGTGGTGTGCTGATCGTCGAATAAGGTGGTCCCGCCGTGCTCGCCGCGCTCATTATCGTCTTCCGCGAGGTTTTCGAGGCCGGGCTGATCATCGGCATCGTGCTTGCGGTTACGCGCTCGGTTCAGCACCGCAACCGCTGGATCGTGGGCGGCGTGCTCGCAGGCGTCACGGGGGCGTGTCTTGTCGCGGCGTTCGCGGGCGCGCTGTCGCAGCTCTTCGAAGGCATGGGACAGGAGCTGTTCAACGCCGCCATTCTCGGCGTCGCCGTGGTGATGCTGACCTCGCACAATGTCTGGATGGCCAAGCACGGCAAGGCAATGGCCGGCGAGTTGCGGGCGGTCGGACAGGCCGTGGCGGAAGGATCCAAATCGCTGCTGGCACTCGCCGTCGTGGTCGGCGTAGCGGCGTTGCGCGAGGGCAGCGAAGTCGCCCTGTTTCTCTATGGCATCGCGGCGTCCGACGGCGGCTCGGCGATGAGCCTGTTCCTGGGCGGCCTACTCGGCCTCGTGCTGGGCGGTGCCGTTTGCCTGCTCACTTATCTCGGGCTGTTGCGCATCCCGCCGCGGTCCCTCTTCACCACCACGACGGTGCTGATCACCTTGCTCGCCGCAGGCATGGCCGCGCAAGCGGTCGCCTTCCTCGAGCGGGCCAATTGGCTCACCGCCCTCGACGCCGAGGTGTGGGATACCGGGTGGCTGCTGCCGGAGAACAGCATTTTGGGCCGCACGCTGCACACGCTGATCGGATACACCGATCAGCCGACGCAGATGCAGCTTGCGGTGTACTTGCTCGTTATTGTCGTCACCATCGTCCTGATGCGCGTGATTGCAGCGGAGCGGCCGCGGCAGGCGGTTGCGGCCAGTTGATCGACGATACGAGGTTGCCGCGCGACGAATGGCGGCCGTTCACTGCAGCGGCGGATCGCCCGAGGTGCGCTTCTTGGCGAGATCCATCTCGGTCACCGCGATCAGGATCTCGGCGCGGGTCTTCAGGTCCGGCGCCTCCAGCATGGCCTGCTTTTCCGCCGGGCCGTAGGGCGACATCATCGCCAGCGCATTGACGAGCGCTTCGTTGGGCGCGCTCTCGACGCCCTCCCAGTCGACCTTGAGGTTGTTGGCCTTCAGGAAATCCGCCAGCGCCACCAGCAACGCCTCGCGGTTGACCTCGTCCTCGCCCCTGCGCGCGGTGAAATCGTCCATGAAGGCAAAGAAATCCACCTTGCATTGCCGGTAGGCGGTCAGCACCTCGAGCTCCTGCACCACCTTGAACCGTGCGATCCCGGTGAGCTCGAGGATGTAGCGGCCGTCGCCGGATTCGGCGAGCTGGGTGATGCGGCCGACGCAGCCGACCCGGAACAGCGACGGCTTGTCGGAATTCTTCGGCGAATGCGCGATGTCGGGCTGGATCATGCCGATCAGGCGATGGCCGTCGCGCAAGGAATCGTCGACCATCGCCAGGTAGCGCGGCTCGAAGATGTTGAGCGGCATCTGGCCGCGCGGCAACAGCAACGCGCCCGGCAGCGGAAACACCGGGATGATTTCCGGAAGGTCGGCGGGGCCGCGATATTCGATGTTGATCGGCATCTGCCCGGTCCCCCGCTGGCTTTTGCTAGAGCATGATCCGGACCCGAAGGGCCGCGTTAGCGCAAAGTGTGCAGCGGATTTCCGACAACATCATGCTCAAACAACAACTGCGCCTTACGAAAACAGGATGATCGATAAGCGCTTGCGGCCTTCGACGGTCGCCTCATCGGTTCCGCCCCAGGCTTCGAAGAACTGCACCAGCTGCTTGCGGGCGCCGTCGTCGTTCCATTTGCGGTCGCGCTTGACGATCGCGAGCAGATGCTCGGTCGCCGCCGCTCGGTCACCTTGCGCGTTGAGTGCGATCGCAAGGTCGAACCGGGCCTGGTGATCGAGCGGGTCCGCGGCGACTTTCTGCTCGAGCTCCGCCACCGGGCCGAGCGATTGCGCCTGCTCGGCGAGATCGATCGCGGTCTGCACCGCCTTCACCGCGGGGTCGTTGCGCTTGGATTCCGGCACCATCGCCAGCGTCTGCTTGGCCTGCTCCATCGCGCCGGAGACGGCGTAGCATTTTGCGAGCCCGGCCAGCGCCGCGATGTTGGTGGATTCGTGCTGGAGCACCTCGGCATAGATCTGCGCGGCGGCGGCGGCATCGCCTTCGGCGAGCACGGCCTCGGCCTCTTGCAGGATTTCGGCGATATTCGGCTCACCCGGCGCGGTCATGCCCTTGGTCAGCTTTTCGATGAAGGCGTTGACCTGGCTCTCCGGCACCGCGCCCATGAAGCCGTCGGCGGGCTGGCCGTTGACGAAGGCGATCACGGCCGGGATCGACTGGATCCCCATCTGGCCCGGGATCGCCGGGTGCTGGTCGATGTTCATCTTGACCAGCTTGACCTTGCCCTTGGCCGCCTTGACCGCTTTTTCGAGCACGGGGGTGAGCTGCTTGCAGGGGCCGCACCACTCGGCCCAGAAGTCGATCAGCACCGGCTGGCGCTTCGATTCCTCGATGACGTCCTTCACGAAGGTCTGGGTGGTGGTGTCCTTGATCAGATCGGCAGCAGTCGGGCCCGCCGCTCCGTTACCCTGGTCGATGATCGTCACGGGATCCCCTCGTCTGATGTCTGGAATTGCGGGTCTTTAGCACGTCGCCAATTCATATGCTCCGCTGTTGGCCCTAAATTGGGCCGGGACGGCCGAATTTCAATCCACGGGCCCCGATTCGGACGTCCTGCGGCATTTTGGGTCGATTTTGCCGGAATAGAGCCCATATCGGGTCCCGAAACCGAATCTATGCTGCCCGTAGCTGTTGCATTCGCCGCCCGGTTTTGGCATACGACAGCCGTTGCCGGACGCGTTCACGCGGCCGACACAGGATGCGGGTGTAGCTCAGTGGTAGAGCACGACCTTGCCAAGGTCGGGGTCGAGGGTTCGAGCCCCTTCGCCCGCTCCAATTTTTTTCCAGCGTCCAAAACAAAAATGAGTTGGCTATCCCTGCGGGGGAGAGCGCTCTTCGCCGGTTTTGGTCTGACGCGTATGGCGGCGTTTCAAAGTTCCCAGATCCTGAAATGGCGCCAACCCGCAATTTGCGGGAGCCTCGCCCAAGCTATACGGCGCGAAGAAGGTCTTTGGTCTTTTTCCAGTGCGGCGATCGCGATCAGCTTATATGGCTCTTTGATCGAGAGTTGATTGATCGCTGCGCTCACAAAGTCAGGCTTCAGCTTTTCGATTGCAGCCAGCGCACTAGCGACGCTGTCGCGATAGCTCGCCAGCTCGCTAATCATGGATTCGGCGTGCTTTTCGCCGCCCGCGGCGATGTCAAATATATCGCGCGGCGCGATGCTGTTGCCCCGATGATAGATCTTCTTCGCAATGATTTCCGGAATTCTCTCCAGGAGGACCATTTCGCCCTCAACTGTCGCTTGCGTGGTCGGCGAGGAGGTTAGTGGCGGCGCGACGATAAAATCGATCTGACCAAATTCGAAGCCGAGCTTCAGGGAGCGTGTGCCGTCCCCATTGCAGTCAGCAGGCCTAACCTCGAAATCGAAGTCATGCTTCTGTGGATCTAGGAAAGCAAGAGATTGAGGGTCCGGGAGAAAGATATCGATATCGTGGCTTATCCGATGATCAATTTGCAGCATCATCGCTGTGCCGCCGCCGAAGGTCCAACGATCGATGATGTCCTATTCGGCGTCGACTTGCCGGATCATCGCAAAGGCAATGCGAAAAAGTGGCGCCCAATTTAGTTGAGCGCTCATTTGTTAGGCCGCGAGGGGAAGGGATTGCCCCGAGAACTCGGCAAACGCCTTCGCTGCGGCAACCAATTGATCGTGGCTGATGCCATGCATCTCAGCGAACGCGATTTGCAATTCAGGCTTAACATCGCCAAAAAATGACGACATCGGACCGCAAGCTGCCTTCGCCGAAGCGGGATCCAGCAGACATTGGACAAGCTCCTGCGCGTCCAGCTTTTTGCTGTACGGCGCATTGACGGTCGTCAGGACCAGGATGGGGCTTTTCATCTGCGTCACTATCTGGATGCCCGGTAGGACTGACTTGGAGCATCTACAGTCCGCCCAACAACCGTCACAGTCAATTTGTTTTCTTTTTGTTCCGTTTGCAGGGACAGATTCTGCAGCGAACCTCAACTAAATGTACCGGAACGGACGGTGGTTTTCCGTCGTGGGCAGGTGGGGCGAGGTCTCACATGACAATTCTGGTCACTGGCAGCGCCGGCCATCTCGGGGAGGCCCTTCTCCGCACGCTCAGCAGGCGGGGCGCGCCTGTGCGCGGGCTCGATTTGAAGCCATCGCCCTTCACCGATGCGGTCGGCTCGATCGTCGACCCGGGCTTCGTCCGGCGACAGATGCACGGCGTCACCGCGATCATCCACAGCGCGACGCTGCACAAGCCGCATGTGGCGACCCACACCAATCAACAATTCATCGACACCAACGTCGGCGGCACGCTCAATCTGCTCGAGGCGGCTGCGGCCGCCGGCGTGACGAGCTTCGTCTTCACCAGCACCACCAGCGCATTCGGTTCGCAGCTGCGGCGGGAGGCGGGACAGGCCGCGGTGTGGGTCACCGAGGAGCTGCCGCCGGTGCCGAAAAACATCTATGGCACCACCAAGCTGATGGCGGAGAATCTGTGCGAGCTGTTCTCGCGCGAGCGCCGGCTGCCCGTCGTCATTTTGCGAACGTCGCGCTTCTTTCCGGAGGCAGATGACGATGCCGAGCTGCGGTCCGCGTATGCGCCGGAGAATGCGCAAGCCAACGAGCTGCTGTATCGCCGGCTCGATATCGCGGACGCGGTGAGCGCTCATCTTGCCGCCGTCGAGCGCGCGCCTGACATCGGCTTCGCCCGTTACATCGTGTCCGCGACCAGCCCATTCCAGCCGCACCATCTCGCGGCGCTCGCTCGCGACGCAGCTAGCGTCGTACGCGAGCTCTATCCGGATTGCGCGCAACTCTATGCGGCGCGCGGCTGGCAATTGTTCCCGCAGATCGATCGGGTCTACGTCAACGATCGCGCGCGGCGCGAATTGGGCTGGCGTCCCGAATTCGACTTTGCCCATGTCCTGAGCAGCCTTCGCACCGGACAGGATTTTCGCAGCGCGCTGGCGCGGGAGGTCGGATCAAAAGGCTATCATGAGACGACTTTCGACGACGGGCCCTACCCCGTCGCATCGTAATCGCTGCTTTTGCCGTTTTGCTTGGCGCGTCAAATGTATGCCGGGCCTCACCGGAACGAGCCTGGCCCAAGTCGTTCTACTGTGCATGGGGTTGTTTTCGCGTTTTTGTTTGGGGCGACGCCGGGCGGCCGGAAAATGAGCCGCGCGCCATTTTGATTCCGCGTCGCAGCGAGGGTTTTGTTCGCCTCACGGTCGCCTTGATTGACAATCCGTCTCAATTTTTATTCAGCGCAACCCCGGTGCACGCGACGCGCTTTTCAGCACGCGCGGATGTGCTAACCTTTCGGCGTCTGCCTTTTCGACAGACGCAGAACCTCGCCTCTCGACGAATAAAACAAATAACGTGCAGCCCTGATGGCTGCCTTAGGGGAGTGACGCGATGACATTCCATCGATCCGTGTTTCAATCGATCCTGGCGCTTGCAGCGTTTGCCCTTCTTGCGGGGACAAGCGTCGGCCATGCGCAACAGCAAGACAAAAACAAGCCACTGAAGAAATACGAATCCGGCACCAAGGAATTCTGGACCCATCCGCCGGACGACTGGTTCCTCGGCGACGAGACCGAGGCGCAGAAGGGCCTCGCGCCGCCCTCAGGCCCGCCGACCGGCGCCTCCGACGCCGAGCTCGCCAATATCGTCAAGAAGATCAAGTTGCCGGCGGGCTTCAAGATCGACGTCTATGCGTCCGGCGTGCTGGCCGCGCGGCAAATGGCCTGGGGTGACAAGGGCACGCTGTTCGTCGGCTCGTTCGGCCTCGGCAACGTCTATGCCATCACCGACAACAACGGCAAGAAGGAGGTCAAGACGATCCTCAAGGGCCTCAACATGCCCACCGGTCTCGCCTTCAAGGATGGCGCGCTCTATGTCATCGCGGTCGACAAGCTGATCCGCTACGACAATGCGGAAGCCAATCTGGACAAGCTCGGCGAGGGCAAGGTCGTCTATGACGACATGCCGTCTTATGCCGCGCATGGCTGGAAATACATCGCGGTCGACAAGGACGGCTGGTTCTACATTCCGTTCGGACCGCCCTTCAACATCGGCATTCCGCCGACCAGCGTGTCGCAGATCCGGCGCGTCGATCCCAAGACCGGCAACGCCGAAATCTATGCACTCGGCGTCCGCAACTCCGTCGGCGGCGATGTCGATCCGCGCACGGGCAAATACTGGTTCACCGAGAACGCCCGCGATTGGGTGAGCGACGATCTGCCCAGCGACAAGCTCAACATGATCAACAAAATGGGTGAGCACTTCGGCTATCCCTACTGCCACCAGGGCGACCTTCCCGATCCGAAGTTCGCGATGGGGCACAAATGCTCCGAGTTCACGCCGCCCGTGCTGAATCTCGGCGCGCACGTCGCTCCGCTCGGCATGAAGTTCTATACCGGCGACCAATTTCCGCCTGAGTACAAGAACAACATCCTGATCGCCGAGCACGGCTCCTGGAATCGTCACAAGTACCAGGGCGGCCGCATCATGCGCGTGATCGTCGGGCCCGACGGCAAGAACGCCAAGCAGGAGGTGTTCGCCTCCGGCTGGATCGAAGGCGACCAGGGCTATCTCGGCCGTCCCGACGACATCGTCCTCGCCAAGGATGGTTCGATCCTCGTCGCCGACGACTGGGCCGGCGCGATCTATCGCATCAGCTACAAGAAGTAGCGCGTGACGAAACGAGGCTGCGGCAGCCTGTACGGCGGCCGCAGCCTCTTTGTTTTAGTTCCAATGTCGTTCCGGATCGCGCGTTAGCGCGAGTCCGGAACCCATAACCCCGACTGGTGGTTATGGCTTCCGGGCTCGTGCTCCGCACGCCCCGGAATGACGAGCCTGTGAGATCGGATCTCCAAACATGCGTCGGCAGCTTCCCTTACTCGCAATCAGTACGCTTGCGCTGGTCACGCTCAACCCTCTCCCCGCCAGCGCCGCCGATGTCGCGGCCGGTCAGGCAAAAGCAGAAATCTGCGCCGGCTGCCACGGCGACAACGGCATCTCGCAGACCGAGAACATCCCTTCGATTGCCGGCCAGCCGGACCAGTACATCCAGTGGCAGCTCGTGTTCTTCCGTTCCGGCTCGCGCAAGAACGAGCAGATGCAGCCGATCATCGGGGAGATCAACAACGAGGACATCCGCAATCTCGGCGCTTATTTCGCCTCGCTGACGCCGCCGAAGGGCGCGGAGGACAACGACCCCGATCTCTCCAAGAAAGGCGCGCAAGCCGCGGCCGGTCGCCGCTGCGCCTCATGCCATACGGATTCCTATGCCGGCACCAAGGCCGTCGCGCGGCTCGCCGGCCAGCGCGAGGAATATCTGGTGAAGGCGCTGCACGACTACAAAACCAGCCAGCGCGTCGGCGGCGCCGGCGCCGCCATGGCCGAGATCGCCTACTCCCTGAACGAGGAAGAGATCACCGCGCTCGCACATTATCTGGCGCATTTGCAGTAGCGAGCCACGCTGTCGTCCCGGACAAGCGCGCCCCAAGCGCGCGCAGATCCGGGACCCATAACCACAGGAAGATGTAGTTACGGAGATTCGGAGTGACCGCTTCGTGCAGCAACTCGATATCGTGGCTATGGGTCCCGGATCTGCGCTTGCGCTTGTCCGGGACGACAGTTGAGTGTCGAGCTGCTCGCTACCCCTCCCGCTGCCTCTCATACGCCTTTAAATGCGTATAGGCGATGCGCAGCTTCGGCACCGGCACTTTCGCCGCATCGCCGCGCGCGATGAGATCGCCGATGACGTGATCGGCCTCGACCGGCAAGCCTGCCCTGAGGTCGCGGAACATCGACGCCGTCAGCGGCGATCCCTCGGTGGTGAGCATGCCCTTGGCGCGTTCGAAGAACGCACCTGCGGGCGCATAGCCGTAAGCCGTGGCGATCGCGCTGGTTTCATCGAGCATGCCGAGCAGGAAATCCCGGCCGCCGGGGGCGGCGAGGATGTTGCCGACCGAGGTGCGCATCAGGCTGGTGGACGCCGCCAGCGACGACAGGAAGACCCACTTCTCCCACATGTCCTGCATGATGTTTTGGCTGGCGGTTGCGCCATTGATCCCGCTCTTGAATGCCGCGTCGATCGCCTTGACGCGGTCCGACAATTTTCCGTCGCGCTCGCCGTAGTTAATCGACTGCATCGGCTGAAGCTGCACCACTTCGCGCTTCTCGTTCAGCGTCGCCGCGATGGCGCAGAGGCCGCCGAGCACGCGCTCCTTGCCGAACTTGCCGTCGAGCGTGTCGAGATGCTTCATGCCGTTGAGCATCGGGATGATTGCGGTGTTAGGGCCGACCGCCGCCGCGAAGGAGTTGATGGCGTCGTCGAGGTCGAACGCCTTGCAGCTCAACAGCACGACGTCGAACTTGTCCTTGAGCTTGTCGGCCTCGACCCGCGGCGGATCCTTCAGCGTCACATCGCCATTCGGGCTCTTGATGACGAGGCCGGCGCTCGCAAGCTCCGCGGCGCGCCTTGGCCGGACCAGGAAGGTGACGTCGCGACCGGCCTGCAACAGCCTGCCGCCAAAATAGCCGCCGATGGCGCCAGCGCCGACCACGAGGATACGCATGGGATTGTCCTTGTTGTTTCTTGCCGTCGTTGTTGTTTCTTGCCGTCGTCCTGGCTTTCGTCAAGACGACATCAGAGATGATGGCTCGATCTATCCATCATACGAAAATCACTTCCCCGACACCATCTCCTCGACCTCGCGCAACTGCTCCTTGCCGAAGAACATCTCGTCACCGACGAAGAACGTCGGCGAGCCGAACGCGCCGCGCGCGACCGCCTCCTCGGTGTTCTTGATCAGTCTGCCCTTCACCTCCGGCTCCTGGGCTCGGGCGAACAGCTTTTGGGCATCGAGGCCGGAGGACGCGAGCGCTTTCGCGGCGACGTCGGGATCATCCATCTTCTTCGGCTCGCGCCACATGTGGTGGAATGCGGCGTCGACATAGGCCTCGAATACACCTTCGACCTGCGCCGCAATCGCGGCGCGCATCAGGTTCAGCGTGTTGACAGGGAAGAAGGGATTCCAGACATAGGGCGGGACCTGAAAACGCTTGACGAAACGTTCGGTTTCGACCGCGTGGAATTCGCGCTTGTTCTTGACGCCGGCGAGGGTTTCGGCGGGCGACTTGTTGTTGGTCGACTTGAAGATACCGCCGAGCAGGATCGGAACATATTCGAATTTCACGCCGATCCGCTGCTCGATCGCCGGAATAGCCAGATGGCTGAGATAGGCGTTCGGGCTGCCGAAATCGAACAGGAATTGCGGGGCTGTGCGGGTCAAAATCGTCCTCCCTGACATCGCTTTTGTCACATAGTGGCGCAGGGCGCGCCACAGGTCCACCGTATAATGATGGTCATAATACCTTGACGCTCCGGTTAGATCAGACGCCGGATCGCGCGCTTGCGCCACACCAGCAGGTAATAGCCCATCTGCAACACGAACATGGCGCAGAACACGATCGGATAGGCGGCCCATACGCCCTGAACGCCGACCGCGCGGCTCAGGATCACCGCCGCCGGCAGCTCGATCGCGACGATGGCGAAGATCGCCAGCAGCATCGGCGTCAGCGCCACGCCGGCGGCGCGCATTGCACCCGAGAACACCGTCGCCATGCCGAACGGCACCGAGCTCCACAACGCGATGTGAAGCAATTCCTTGGCGAGATCGAGCACAGCGCCGTCGGTAATGAAGATGCCGAGCACCGCACGCGGCGCGAGATAAATCAGCGCCACAAGTCCCCCGGTCAGGACCAGGTTGAACGCGAGGCCAGTGCGCACGATGCCCTCGAGGCGCGCTTTGTCGCCGCTGCCGATCGCTTGCGCGCCGAGGATCGAGACCGCGATCGAAATCGAGATCGCCGTGAACTGGGTGTAGCCCATCACCTGGTTGACGGCGCCGTAGGCCGCGGTGGCGTCGGAGCCGAAGCCGTTGACGAGGCCGAGCAGCACCAGCTCGGCGATCGCCATGACCACCATGCCGATCGCGCTCGGCAGTCCGATACTGAGGATCCTTCCAAATACGGCGCCGCTGGGCCGCAGATGGCGCAGCAGTGCAGCGTCCGGTGCCAGCGCATGCTTCTTGCGCCGCAGATAGGAAGCCAGCGCGATCAGCGTCAGCGCGTTGGCGATCGCGGATGCCCAGGCGGGGCTACAGATGCCGGTCGCGGGCATTCCGAACATGCCGCGGATCAGCATCGGCGTCAGGATCAGGCCGATCGTGGTCGACAAGGCCAGCGCCAACAACGGCGTCACCGCGTCGCCCACGCCGCGAATCATCGCGGTCGTCAGCAGGAAGGTGAAGCCGAGCGGCATCGTGACCAGCATCGCGCGCGCATAAGCGCTGGCCTGGTCGAGAATATCGGCCGGCGTGGCGAGCGCCATCATCAATTGCCGGCCGAACATCCCGCCGACCAGTGCAACAGACATCGAGAGCAGCAGGCCGACTGCGAGAGTCGTGCCGACGATGCCTCTGATCCGGCCGTGCTCGCCGGCGCCAAAGGCCTGCCCGATCAGCACGGTGGCGCCGGTGCTCAGGCCCATGACGAAGGCGAACAGGAAGAACATCACCGGGAACAACACCGAGACCGCCGCGAGCGCATCGACGCCGATCATCTGGCCGAGATAAACATTGCTGATCGTGCCGAACAACGATTGCAACGCGTTGCTCAGCATCAACGGTGCGAGGAAGCGCAGGAAGGTTTTCCAGAGTGGCTTTGGCGCGGACATGGATGGGCCTTTCATCAGGGCGAGCAAGACCGTTGCCGCGCGAAGCACGCGCGGCCTGGCCGTCGATGGGGTGGTTGGAGAGCGGCGCGGCTTAAGCGCGGTCGCTATAGGCGAGCTTGACGATGTGGTCGCGGATGTCGGCGGGCCAGTCGGCGATCAGTCCGGTAAAGCGGCGCCGGTCATCGGCGAACAGCGCACGCGAGGCTTCCTCGAACTGCGGCAGGTTGCCGGCCATGGTCGACATGAAATGATAGGCCGCATCGCGCGCCTGCCGCTCGCGGTCCTTGTCGCCGCTGGTGCGCCGCGCCTCCTCGACCAGCTTGCGCAGCGCGACCGAGGCGCCGCCCGGCTGCGCGTTGAGCCACTCCCAGTGGCGCGGCAGCAAGGTCACCTCGCGCGCGACCACGCCGAGCTTCGGCCGGCCGCGCCCGCGCGGCTCGCTCGCTGGTTCGGGGACGTCGGGCGGCGGCGGCACGAGCTTCGCCACCCGCGCCAGCACCTCGCGATCGCCGCCACGCAGATCGAAATCGATCGATCGGCCCGTGCTGTCCTCGAAGATGATGATGGGCTCGTCCGGCCGCGCTGCCATTCGCTTGACCACCAGCGCGACCTCTCCAGCCGGTCCGGACGCCAGGCGCCGCTGGCCCTGGAAGGCGGTGAAAGTCCTATGCATCGAAATCATTGCCAAAACTTGCGACGTTGGCCTCTTAATACCCGGGTAAATTGCCAACGTCAATATACCCGGGTGAAATTATCGTCCGCACGGCTCGACATTGCCGTCCCGGGCTGGCACGAACGCGCGGCCAACCGACCACCGCAAGCTGGGGACCTCCGATGCTGACCGTTCATCACCTCAACAATTCACGCTCGCAGCGCGTGCTGTGGCTGCTCGAGGAGTTGGGGGTGCCCTACGAGATCGTGCGCTATCAGCGTCAGCCGGACATGCGCGCACCGAAGGAGCTCCGCGCCATCCACCCGCTCGGCAAGTCGCCGGTCATCACCGACAACGGCAACACCGTCGCCGAGTCCGGCGCGATCATCGAATATCTGATCGCGACCTACGGCAACGGCCGGCTGATCCCGCCGCCGAACACGCCGGAGCGGCTGCGCTTCACCTATTGGCTGCATTACGCCGAGGGTTCTGCGATGCAGCCTCTGCTGTTGAAATTGCTGTTCACGTTGATGCCGAAGCGCGCGCCGGCCTTGCTGCGGCCTCTGGTGCGCAAGGTCTCGAACCAGGCGCTGACGGGGTTGGTCAATCCGCAGCTCAAGCAGCACATGGATTACTGGGAAAGCGAGCTCGGCAAGTCCGAGTGGTTCGCCGGCAACGAGTTCAGCGCCGCCGACATCCAGATGAGCTTTCCGCTCGAAGCAGCGCAGGCGCGCGGCGGCCTCGAGCAGGGCCATCCCAGGGCGATGGCGTTCCTCGAACGCATCCACGCCCGCCCGGCTTACAGCCGCGCCCTCGAGAAGGGCGGGCCGTACCTGGTCGGACGATAAGCCACTTTGATCGTCATTCCGGGATGGTCCAAAGGACCAGACCTCAGGTGCGCAATTGCGCACCGGGGACTCTCGAGGTTCCGGGTTCACGCTTCGCGTGCCCCGGAACGACGTTGACTGCTAGTCCGGGTGCAGCACGCGACCGCGCGTCTCCGGCAATGCGAATGCGGCAATGAAGAACACCGCGTAAGCCACCACCGCAAAGATGGCGATCGCATTGGCAAGCGACGCCGTCGCTGAGAGCGCGCCGACCAGGAACGGAAACAGCGCGCCGATGCCGCGGCCGAAATTGTAGCAAAAGCCCTGGCCCGAGCCGCGCAAGCGCGTCGGATAGAGTTCAGTCAGGAAGGCGCCGACGCCGGAGAAATAACCCGAGGCGAAGAAACCAAGCGGGAAGCCCAGCACCCACAGGATCTGGTTGGTCAGCGGCAGCTGCGTATAGAGCAGCACCACGGCAATTGCGCCGAGCGAGAAGGTCAGGAACAAATTGCGCCGTCCGATCCGGTCGGCGAGCCAGGCGCCGACGAGATAACCGACGAAGGAGCCGATGATCAGCGTCGACAGATAGCCGGTCGAGCCGACGATCGACAGATGCCGCTCCTTGGTCAGGAACTGCGGCACCCAGAACGTGACGGCGTAGTAGCCGCCCTGGCAGCCCGTCGCCATCAGCGACGCTAAAATCGTGGTCTTCAGGATCGGGCCGGAGAAGATTTCCCAGAGCGCCGGACGATTGCCGCTCTCAGCGTGCCTGGCGCGCGCCGCCGCCGCGATCTCCGGCTCAGTGACGGAGCGGCGAATATAAAACACCAGCAGTGCGGGCAGCGCCCCGATCACGAACATCCAGCGCCATGCCGTTTCGGCCGGAATCAGCGAGAATAGGATCGCCTGCGACAGCACCGCGAGTCCCCAGCCGACAGCCCAGCCCGACTGCACCGAGCCGACCGCGCGCCCGCGATATTGCGGCCGGATCGCTTCGCCCATCAGCACGGCGCCCGCGGCCCACTCGCCGCCGAAGCCGAGGCCCAGCACCGCGCGGGCGATCAGAAGCTGCTCGAAATTCTGCACCACTGCGCAGACCAGCGAGAACACCGAGAACCAGAGGATGGTGATCTGCAGTGTCCTGACCCGGCCGATATGGTCGGAGAGATAGCCGCCAAGCCAGCCGCCGATGGCAGACGCCAGCAGCGTCACCGTGCCGGCGAGGCCGGCAGAGCCCGGATCGACCTTCCACAGCGCGATGATGGTCCCGATCACCAGCGGGTAGATCATGAAATCCATGCCGTCGAGCGCCCAGCCCGCGGCGCAGGCCCAGAACGTCCGCCGTTCCGGCGCATTCATGTCGCGATAGAAGGCGAGAAGGCTGGTGTCCTCGATCTCGGCGCGTTCAATGCGCTCGGTCGGATCGGCTGTGGTCATCTGCGTTTCCCCGGGCAATTTTTTGTGTCCCGCGGTGGTAGCACGGGCGGCGGCCGGCGCAAGCCGGTGCGTGCTGTCATGCCATGCGAGGGCCGCGTTACTGTCCCGCGGCTGCAGCGCCGCGGGTGCGCGGATCGGGCGCGCCGAGCGGGCCGTTCGGCGTTACGAGAATCGAATTGGCGGAGGTCTGTCCCATCGGCTCGACGATGAGGTGGTCCATCGCTTTGAGCTCGAACAGGACGTCGTCGGGAAAGCCGCGCTCGACGCGCACCTCGTCCGGCAACCATTGGTGATGCAGCCGCGGCGCGGCCACGGCGGCCGCCACGTCCATCTTGTAGTCGAGCACGTTGACGATGACCTGGAGCACGGTCGAGATGATGCGGCTGCCGCCGGGCGAGCCGGTCACCAGCACTGGTTTGCCGTCCTTCAACACGATGGTCGGCGACATCGAGGACAGTGGGCGCTTGCCCGGTCCGGGCAGATTGGCCTCGTAGCCGACCAGGCCATAGGCGTTGGAGGCGCCGACCGCCGCGGTGAAATCGTCAAGCTCGTTGTTGAGCAGCACGCCGGTGCCGCCGGCGACGAGACCGACGCCGTAGCTAAAGTTCAGCGTATAGGTATTGCTGACGGCATTGCCGCGGGCATCGACGACAGAAAAATGCGTGGTGTTGCTGCCTTCGCGCGGCGAAGCCGCGATGGCCACAATATCCTTTGCGGGCGTGGCGCGAGCGGTGGAGATGCCGGCGCGCAGCCTGGCAGCGTAGTCCTTGGCGGTCAGCGTCTCGATCGGCGCGTTGACGAAGGCGGAATCGCCGAGATAGCGCGCGCGATCCGCATAGGCGCGCTTCATGGCTTCGATGAGGAGATGCAGCGACGCCGGTGAACCCTGCTTCAGATCTCCGAGTTGAAAACCTTCAAGGATGTTGAGGGTCTCCACCAGCACCACACCGCCGGAGGACGGCAGCGGCATCGACACGATGTCATAGCCCCGATAGGTGCCGCGCACCGGTGCACGGATCACTGGCACGTAGGCCTTCAGATCGGCTGATGTCATGATGCCGCCGACGTCCGACACGGCCTTGGCGAGCTTGTCCGCCACCGGACCCTGATAGAAGCCGCGCGGCCCTTGCGCCGCAACGGCCGACAGCGTGTCGGCGAGATCGCTCTGCACCAGCCTATCGCCTTCACTGAGCGCCTTGCCGTCAGGCCGCGAGAAGATCCTGGCGGAGGACGGCCAGTGCGCCAGCCGCGGGTACAGGCCCGGCAGGGTATCGGCGATATCGTCGCTGACGACAAAGCCGTCGCGGGCGAGTGCGATCGCGGGCTCCAGCAATTGCGCCAGCGTGAACTGGCCCGAGCCGTATTTCTCCAGCGCCAGCGCGAGTCCCGCGACCGTGCCGGGCACGCCGATGCCGAGCGCGGAATCGCGCGACTTGGCGGCATCAGGTTTGCCGTCGGGTCCGAGGAAGATCTGTGGCGTCGTCGCCGCCGGTGCGGTCTCGCGATAATCGATCGCGATGTCCTCGTTGCGCTCAGTGGAGTGGATCACCATGAAGCCGCCGCCGCCGATATTGCCGGCGCGCGGATAGGTCACCGCCATGGCAAAGCCGGTTGCGACCGCGGCGTCGACCGCATTGCCGCCGCGCCGCAGGATGTCGGCCCCAACTTGCGCAGCCATCTTCTCCTGCGCCACCACCATGCCGTGCTCGGCGGGAACGGCGTGCACCGTGTCGAGCGCGGGCGGAACATAAGCCCGCCGCGCATCCTGCGCGGTCGCGGATGCAAGGCCAAACGCCAGAGTGGCAATGAGGGCGAAAAACGCCCGCCGTGTCGAAAATGACGACATCATCAAATTTCCGCCGTGGCTTCGGGCCAATTCACTGCGCCGCAATGCTATACGGTTTGCCCCACGAGAGACAAAACTGTTCGTGAAGAGGACTACGTGATGACGACGATCGCCCCGGATGCGCGCATGGCCGTCGCTCAGCCGACCTATCCGCCGCGCGCCGCCGTCATCGGCTGGATCTTCTTCGATTGGGCCGCGCAGCCTTATTTCACGCTGATCACGACCTTCGTGTTCGCGCCCTATTTCGCCACGAGCGTCGCGCCGGATCCTGCCACCGGACAATCGCTGTGGGGTTTCACGATGGCTGCCGCGGGCCTGGCGATCGCCCTGCTGTCGCCGCTGTTAGGCGCCATCGCGGATGCCTCCGGTCGGCGAAAGCCATGGATCGCGGCGTTCGGCGCCGTCTTGGTGGTGGCCTCCTGCGCGCTTTGGATCGGCAAGCCCGGGGATCACACCATCATTGCGCCGCTGCTCACTGCGGTCGCGCTTGCCAGCGTCGGCGCGGAGTTCGCCACCGTTTTCAACAATGCAATGATGCCGACCCTGGTGCCACCGGAGCGGATCGGCCGGCTCTCCGGCACGGGCTGGGCCACGGGATACATCGGCGGCATCGTCAGCCTGATCATCGTGCTCGGCTTCCTCGCCGCCAATCCCGAGACCGGGCGGACGCTGCTCGGATTCTCGCCGCTGTTCGGGCTCGATCCCGCCAGCCATGAAGGCGACCGCGCCGCGGGTCCGTTGACCGGGCTGTGGTTCATCGTCTTCGTGACGCCGATGTTCGTGTTCACGCCGGATTATCCGGCGAAGCGACCGCTGCGCGCGGCGCTGCGCGAGGGGCTCTCCGGACTGAAGCAATCGCTACAGAGCCTGCCGCAGCAGAAGTCGCTGGCGGCATTTCTGCTCGCCAACATGATCTACACCGACGGCTTGGTCTCGCTGTTTGCATTCGGCGGCATCTACGCCGCGGGCACCTTCGGCTGGCATACGATCCAGATCGGCACGTTTGGCATCATCCTCGCCATCGCCGGCACCTTTGGCGCGTGGCTTGGCGGCAAGCTCGACGAGCTTCTGGGGCCGAAGCGCGTCATCGCCGGCAGCATGCTGATCCTGCTGCTGGCGCTCGCGGCCATTCTTCTCGTCGACAAGGACTCGATCTTCTTCGTCAAAGTTGCGCCACCGGAGCCCGGAGGTGCGCTGTTCGCGGGTGCCGCGGAGCGCGCCTACGTCATCCTGGGCTGTCTGATTGGCGCAGCCGGCGGCCCGCTTCAGGCGGCCTCGCGCACGCTGTTGATCCGCCTCGCGCCGAAGGACCGTATCGCGCAGTATTTTGGCCTGTTTGCACTGACCGGAAAGGTGACGTCGTTCATCGGCCCTCTATTGATCGGCCTGATCACTGCGGCAACCGCGAGCCAGAAGGCCGGCATGGCCGTGCTGGTGGTGTTCTTCGTCGCGGGGCTGGGGCTGTTGATGCGGGTGCGCGAGTCCTAACTCCCATCGTCGTCCCGTAGCCCGGATGGAGCGCAGCGCAATCCGGGAAACCTGCTGCTTCAGAGACGCTGATCCGGATTGCGCTGCGCTTCATCCGGGCTACCCGCGTGGTGAGCCTTAATGCCGGAAATGCCGGGTTCCCGTGAACACCATGGCGATGCCGTGCTCGTCGGCCGCCTTGATCACCTCGTCGTCGCGCATCGAGCCGCCGGGCTGCACCACGGCGGTGGCGCCGGCTTCGATGCAGGCGAGCATCCCGTCGGCGAACGGGAAGAACGCGTCCGAAGCCACGACAGAGCCCTTGGTGAGCGGCTCGGCAAGCTTCAACTCGCTGGCTGCATCTTGCGCCTTGCGCGCCGCGATGCGGGCTGAATCGACCCGGCTCATCTGGCCCGCGCCGATACCGACCGTGGCGAGATCCTTGGCGTAGATGATCGTGTTCGACTTGACGTGCTTGGCGACCCGGAACGCGAACTTCAGGTCGCGCATCTCGGCGTCGGTCGGGGCACGCCTGGTCACGACCTTGAAGGTCATGTCGTCGACCACGGCGTTGTCGCGGCTCTGCACCAGAAGGCCGCCGGCGACCGTCTTCGCGGTCAGGCCCGGCGAACGCGGATCGGGCAGGCTGCCGGCGAGGAGCAGGCGCAGATTCTTGCGCGCGCCGATGATGGCGATCGCCTCTTCGCTGGCATCGGGCGCGATGATCACTTCGGTGAAGATTTTGGTGATCTCGCGCGCGGTGTCGGCATCCAGCGCGCGGTTCATCGCGATGATGCCGCCGAAGGCGGAGGTGGAATCGCAGGCGAGCGCCTTGCGGTAGGCGCTGACGAGATCGGAGCCTTCCGCGACGCCGCAGGGATTGGCGTGCTTGACGATGACGCAGGCCGCGGTGCGCTTGGCGTCGAACTCGCCGATGCACTCATAGGCCGCATCGGTGTCGTTGATGTTGTTGTAGGAGAGCTCCTTGCCCTGCAACTGCCGCGCGGTCGAGACACCAGGCCGCTTGTCCGGCGTCGCATAGAACGCGGCAGTCTGGTGCGGGTTCTCGCCATAGCGCAGCGACTGGATCAGCCTGCCGCCGAAGGCACGGAAATCGGGTGCGTCGATCTCGAGCTGACGTGCGAACCAGTTCGAGATCGCGGCATCGTAAGCGCCGGTGCGCGCATAGGCCTTTGCCGCAAGCCGCCGCCGCAGCTTCAGCGTGGTCGCGCCGTTGTTGGCGGCGAGTTCGTCGAGCACGGCCTGGTAGTCCTGGGCCTCGACCACGACAGCGACGTCATCATGATTCTTCGCGGCGGCGCGGATCATCGCGGGGCCGCCAATGTCGATGTTCTCGATGCACTCCTCGAAGCCGGCGCCTTTGTCGACGGTGGCCTCGAACGGATAGAGGTTGACGACGAGAAGATCGATCGGCGCGATGCCATGCGCCTTCATCGCCTCCGCATGCTCCTTGTTGTCGCGAATCGCGAGCAGGCCGCCATGCACCTTCGGATGCAGCGTCTTGACGCGGCCGTCCATCATCTCGGGAAAGCCGGTCAACTCGGAGACGTCTTTCACCTTAAGGCCGGCCGCAGCAATCGCTTTGGCCGTGCCGCCGGTGGACACGAGTTCGACGCCATGCGCGGCAAGCGCCCGGGCGAATTCGATCAGGCCGGTCTTGTCGGAAACGGAGAGAAGAGCGCGGGTGACGCGGCGGGGATGGTCAGTCATGAGCAAGATCCTCTGTCTTAAGGAGTGTCTATGCCCAGGCGCGCGGCAGATATGTGTCGCGCTTCCCGATGGTGCTCCATCCAAGGTCGCCAGTCGCGCGAACGAGCGCTCGATAGCAGCTTTCGGCCATTTTCACAACGATCAGATGGGGCCGAAACGCGCGCTCTACAGCGGAAGTTCCGGCTCGCGGCGGGCGTTGCGGCGGGCGTTGGTGACCGTGGGCGAAGCGGTCGAGCGGACAAAGCTCCAGCGGATCGAGGGCGCCTGACGGGCATCCTGGCGGATCACGATCTGCGCGGTGCGGCGCGGCCCGTCATTGCCGGCCAGGAACACGCTGTCCTCGAGATCGACCTTGTCGTCGAGGGCCTCGAAGGTCCAGACGTCGCGATTGGGCAGCACCAGCATGACGCCGCGGGCGTCCGACAGCCGGCTCGCCTTGACGGCCGGATGCAGATGGAAGCGCACCGCGAAATCGGCGTCGGCGCCCCTGAGGCGCGCGCCTTGCGGCGGCGACAGCATGTCCTCGCCATCGATGCGCGCGCCGTCATTGGCGATCATCAGCACACGGCGATAGATCACGCCGAATTTGGCGAGGTAGCCGTCATGCGAAGTCGTGAGCAGCGTGCCGTCCTGCACGACCTCGCGATAGCTCTCGACCTCGACGGGGCCGCTGGTCACGGGCGCGCCATGTAGCAGCCGCTTCATGGCCGACATCTCGACGAACTGGCAGGACGAGGTGTCGTGATAGGTCAGTGTCGAATGTGCCGCGGTGCCGCGGGCGAACGGGCGCCAGTTGTCGCGTCCCGTGGTCGGCATCCCGCAATTGGTGACGATGCGGCTGATGCCCGACGACAATTCGAACGACAGGCAACCGGCATGGGCATCGTGGCTGACGCCGGCCGGCGGCGGCGGGCCGGTATCGATGATCAGCGTGGTCTGGCCGGCATCGAGGCGCTGGAATCCGGTATGCGGCATGTTCGCCATCGGAGTGCCGTGGGTGTCGTCATAGGCGAGGAGCGTGGCGAGCAGGTCGGAAGGCGTCGCGCTCATGCCGTTGAACAGCGCGAAATTGCCGTCGCCATGCCGGAAGAAGCGCAGCATCGGCATCATGCGGTCGATCGCGTTGAGCAGCGCCGGCGGCGGCGCGATGTTGCGCGCGGCAAAAGTCTGCCGCAGCGGCAGCAGGTCGATCAGCAGCTCGATCAGCGCGCCGGGGTTACGCGAGATATGCCCGCCGTCGGGCAGGATCTGGCGCTGCAATTCGTCCGAGAGCTTCTTCGACGCGCTGCGGATGTGGCTGGCTTGGTTGGCGAGGCAGAGTGCCGTGTAGCACAGCGCGATCAGCACCTGGAGCTTCGGCACTCCATCCGGAATGTTGACCATGGTGTAGCGCATCAGGCGGATCTCGCGCGCCAGCGCACGCAGATAGCGGCGGTAGAACTTGTTGTCGGTGTCGTTGAGCACCAGCGGTGCCTGCGACAACAGCGAGATCACGCGGCGCGCCAGCACGTCGGCGCGGCGTCCAATGGGACGGCGCTTGTTGGCGGGATTGGAAATCCAGTCCTCGACCAGTGCGCGCGCATTGGCGCGCGTCAGCGCGGTGTCGGCGGCGCGCAGATGGCGCAGCCAGCCGAAGCCGAGCAGCGCGACCTCCCAATCCTCCGACGGCGGATCGAGATCGAAGATCGAGCGGCCATGGCAGTTGACGATCTTGCCGGCGAAGACGAAGCGCCCGGCGTAGATCTCTGCGGCACGCGTCGCGTCCGCGGTGCGCAGATCGTGCGGCGCGATGATCAGCCGGTCGGTCCGGCCGGGCCACACCCGCGACAGCGCAACGGAGCCGCCGCTCGCGCGCGCGAGCATGTTCCGCGCGAAGCGGTTCATCACCAGCGTCGAGATACGTCTGCGTTGAGCGACCGACACGCCTTGCCTTGAAGGGGAGAGGATTCCGACGAATCCTTATTAATCCCAAAATCGGTCGGCTGACACCACCTTGAAACGCCCCGAATCAGTGTCGCAGCAGGAAAAACCGGTGCAGAATCAGGATTTAACGAGCCGGGCCGCAAAAATCCGTCGAGCCCGCCGAGCTTCGGGTCGGCGTGCGGCAAATGGCTCGGCAGGGTCCGAAGATCACCGTCGGCGGTGATGATCTCGCTGAACCCGGAGACCTCGGAGGCTTCGATCGGCACGCGGCGCAGTCCAGGCTCTGCCGCCAGCAGCGCGGCGATGGCGTACTCGCCCTCTTCGGGTTCCAGCGAGCAGGTGCAGTAGACCAGCGTGCCGCCGGGCTTGAGCAGCGAGATGGATTTGCGCAGCAGCCGCTGCTGCAGCGTGGTCATCGCGGCGATGTCGGATTCCTGCCGGAGCCAGCACACGTCGGGGTGACGGCGGATCGTCCCGGTCGAGGTGCAGGGCGCGTCGATCAGGATACCGTCAAATCCATCCGCGGGACCGGCCCATTCCACGGCGTCGGCGACGACAGTCTCGGCCTGGAGCGACAATCGCGCCAGATTTTCGCGCAGGCGCGCCACCCGGGCCGGCGAACGGTCGATCGCCGTGACATGCGCGCCGGCGTGGGCCAGTTGCGCGGTCTTGCCGCCGGGCGCGGCGCAGAGATCGGCAATGGACTTGCCCTTGATGTCGCCGAACAACCGGGCTGGCAGCGCTGCGGCGGCATCCTGCACCCACCATTGTCCCTCAGTGAAGCCGGGCAGCATGGTCACGGCGCCGTGCAGCACCGTACGCACCGATCCGGTCGGCAGCATTTCGCCGTGCAGCCGGCTCGCCCATTGCGCGGCGTCGGACTTGACGGTGAGATCGAGCGACGGCTCGTGGCCGAGCGCGAGCGCCATGTCCCTTGCGACAGTCTCGCCGTAATGCGCGCTCCAGCGCGCGAGCAGCCAAGGCGGCAGGTCCAGCGATTGCGCGGCGACTTCCTCGACCAGCGCCTTGCCCTCGCGCGCGCAGCGGCGCAGCACTGCGTTGACGAGGCCGGCATAGCGCGCGGCACGCCGGTCGGACTGCACTAGGCGCACCGCGAGATCGACGGCGGCGTGATCGGGCACGTCCATCCACAGGATCTGGGCGGCGCCGATCAGCAGCGCGCTCTGGGCGCGCGGCGCATCGGACGGGATGCCCTTTTCGAGCAGGCGCGACAGCACATGGCCGAGTGTGCCGAGCCGGCGCAGGATGGTCGCAACCAGGCGCCGCATCAGCGCACGGTCGCGGTCGGCGAGCGTCTTTAATCCGGGGTGGGCGCCGGTGCCGTCGAGCTGGTCGTCAAGCGTGCGGTGCTTGTGCAGAACGCCGTCGACGATGTCGGCAGCGATCCGCCGCGCCGCGAGACCGGGCACTTCGGATGGAGGGGCGAAACGTTGAGATGGCATGCGGAAACAAGGTTCTGAGCGAAGCGGCAGTTCCGCCGCAATGGCGCATGCCTTAACAACTGCACATGTGGCATGTGAATATGCCAAATGTAAGAATGGCCTCTGGCGTTTTCAGTCCTTCGCGGCCATTTCAGCAATGCGTTATTGGACGTCGCGCGACCATTGATCCTGCGCTAGGAGACCAGGCGATGACCGACCATCCCACCGTTCCCGATCGCAAGCCGCTGTCGCCGGCGGCCCAGCGCGCGCTGGCCGAAGCCGAGGCGCGGCGGCAGGCCGCTGCGGCGCATGCCGAGGCGGCGCCGAAGGAGTTGCAAGGGCCGAAGGGGCCAGAGCCCACCCGTTATGGTGATTGGGAGCGCAAAGGCATCGCCTCGGATTTCTGAAGCTTCGGGTTTTGAAGTTCTTTTGTTTTGAAGTTCTTGTTTTCAAGTTCTCTTGCCGGTTCGGCCGACTCAGCCCTAGCGTGCGCAGATGTCGCGTTTCGAGCCCAGCAATCCGTATCGACCTTCGTACAACCGCTCCCCGTTCGGCCGTCGCTTCTCCGGACTATTGCCGTGGATGTTCGTGGTCGGCGTCGTGGTGGCGGTCGTGGTCACCTTCCGGCATGGCGCGAACTGGCCTGTTCCGCATGTTCCCGGCGGGCACGCGCGGGATACTGCGACCATCCTTGAGCAAACCGGCAATCCCGACATCCGCCTGCCGGTCGACGTCGTCCGCACCATCGATGGCGACACTTTTCTTGCACGCGTGCATCAACGCGACGGACACGAGCTCGTCGCGCGGGTTCGCCTGCGCGGCATCGATGCGCCCGAGATGAAAGCATCCTGCCAGCAGGAACTCGACAAAGCTGAAGCGGCCGCCGACGCGCTGCGCAATCTGCTCGGCCAGGGCGGCGTCACGATCTACAATCTCGGCTCCGAGAAATATGGGCGCGTCCTCGCCGATGTCGCGACCAGACACACCGCCAATGTTTCGGCCGTGCTGCTCGCGGGCGGTTATGCGCGCAGCTACAATGGCGGTCATCGCGACGGCTGGTGCGCACGCGGCTGGCGCTTCTGGTAACAAAAAAGCCGCGTGAACGACGCGGCTTTTCAATTCGATTTTGGTCCCGGCGATCAGCGCGCCACGACCACCGTCGTGCCGACCGAGACGCGGCTGTAGAGATCGGTGATGTCGTCGTTGAGCATGCGGATGCAGCCGTACGAGACGAAGCCGCCGACCGAGCCCGGCACATTGGTGCCGTGGATCGCATATTCGCCGCCGGCCAGCGTCATCGCGGCGACGCCCATCGGATTGCGCGGCGAGCCGCCCGGGATCACGTCGGGAATGTTCGGCTTGTCGCGCTTCACTTCGGCCGGAGGCGACCAGGCCGGGTTACGGTACTTGCCGTCGATGCGGGTGGTGCCGGCCCATTGCTTGCCGGACTTGCCGACGCCGACCGGATAGCGCACGGCGTGGCCGCTATCGAGGATGAGGTAGAGCCGCCGCTCGTTGGTCTTGACCACGATGGTGCCTGGCGAATAGTCGGCCACGTGCGTCCCCACCATTTCCGGCCGCGCCTGCGCCGCCGTCGACATCACGAGCCCTGCCCCGATGGTGGCGGCCAGCGCCACAGCAACCTTCATCGACATCGCTACTTCCCCTTGCCCCAAGCGGATCGTTCAAAATGACGCAGAACCCGGCAATCGCCGGCTCGCCCAGAGATTCTTAACCGCACCTGTTAACCGGATGGTTTCCACGCGCGGCCGCCGAGGGCCGGCCAGCAGCGAGAACAAAGGAAATGTTCGAAACAAAGTAAATGACTTGAAAACAACACTCGGCGGGAAACATGCGGGCGCGAGGGAGCGCGTCCTGACAAGTGCGTGAGGATGTCAGCGACGGTCATTCCGGGCCGCGCCATCGCGCGCCCGGAATGACCGATGTGGGTCTACGCCGACTTGCGATTCTGCCGGTTCTTGACGAGATCATCGACTACGGCGGGATCGGCCAGGGTCGAGGTGTCGCCCAGGCTGCCCGGCTCATCCTCGGCGATCTTGCGTAGGATGCGGCGCATGATCTTGCCGGAACGGGTTTTGGGCAGGCCGGGCGCGAACTGGATCTGGTCGGGCGAGGCGATCGGGCCGATCTCCTTGCGGACCCAGGTGACGAGTTCCTTGCGCAGATCCTCGGTCGGCTCGACGCCGGCCATCAGGGTCACATAGGCATAGATGCCCTGGCCTTTGATGTCGTGCGGGAAACCGACCACGGCGGCCTCCGACACCTTCTCGTGCGCGACCAGCGCGCTCTCGACCTCGGCGGTGCCCATGCGATGGCCGGAGACGTTGATGACGTCGTCGACGCGGCCGGTGATCCAGTAATAGCCGTCGGCATCGCGCCGGCAGCCGTCGCCCGTGAAATACTTGCCCTTGTAGGTCGAGAAGTAGGTCTGCTCAAAGCGGGCGTGATCGCCATAGACCGTGCGCATCTGGCCCGGCCAGGATTTGGCGATGCAGAGGTTGCCGGTGGTCTCGCCATCCAGCACCTTGCCGTCGGCATCGACGATCTCCGGCACCACGCCGAAGAACGGCTGCGTCGCCGAGCCCGGCTTGAGCTTGGTCGCGCCCGGCAGCGGCGTGATTAGAATGCCGCCGGTCTCGGTCTGCCACCAGGTGTCGACGATCGGGCAGCGCTCGTCACCGACGACTCGGCGATACCACTCCCAGGCTTCCGGATTGATCGGCTCGCCGACCGAGCCGAGCAGGCGGAGCGAAGCGCGCGAGGTTTTCTTCACGGGCTCGTCACCCGATTGCATCAACGCGCGGATCGCGGTCGGCGCGGTGTAGAAGATATTGACCTTGTGCTTGTCGATGACGTTCCAGAATCTGGAATTGTCCGGATAGTTCGGCACGCCCTCGAACATCAGCGTGGTCGCGCCGTTCGCCAGCGGCCCATAGAGAATGTAGCTGTGGCCGGTGACCCAGCCGACGTCGGCGGTGCACCAGTAGATGTCGCCGTCGTGATAGTCGAACACGTATTGATGCGTCATCGCAGCGAACACGAGGTATCCGGCCGACGTGTGCAGCACGCCTTTGGGCTGGCCGGTCGAGCCGGACGTATAGAGGATGAACAGCGGATCCTCGGCGTGCATGTGCTCGGCCGGGCACTCCGTTGTCACCATCGCGGCTGCGTCGTGATACCAGAGATCGCGCGTCGGGTTCATGTCGACCTTGCCGCCGGTGCGCTTGACCACGACGACCCAGTCGACGCCGTCGGCCTTGGCGAGCGCCGCGTCGACATTGGCCTTCAGCGGCACCTTCTTGCCGCCGCGCAGGCCTTCGTCCGCGGTGATGATGACCTTGGATTGGCAGTCGTTGATGCGCTGGGCGAGGCTGTCGGGCGAGAAGCCCGCGAACACCACGGAATGGATCGCGCCGATCCGTGCGCAGGCGAGCATCGCATAGGCCGCTTCCGGATCATCGGCAGGTAGATGGTGACGCGGTCGCCCTTCTTGACGTTGCGAGTGCGCAGGATGTTGGCCATCCGGCAGACTTCGTCGTGCAGCTCCTTGTAGGTGATGTGCTTCGACTGCGAGGGATCGTCGCCTTCCCAGATGATCGCGGTCTGGTGGGCGCGGTTGTGCAGATGCCGGTCGATGCAGTTATGGGCGACGTTGAGGACGCCGTCCTCGAACCATTTGATCGAGATGTTGCCGGGCGCGAAGGAGACGTTTTCGATCTTGGTCGGGGCCTTCATCCAGTCGAGGCGCTTGGCCTGTTCGGCCCAGAAGCCGTTCGGGTCCGAGATCGAGCGGGCGTACATTTGCTTGTACTTGGACTGGTCGACCCAGGCGCGCTTCGCCCACTCCGCCGGAACGTCGTAGATCTTCTCGGACATGTTTCCCTCCACATACGGCGAGCCGAACGCTAGCGACGAGCAAGCCGACTTGATCGTTGAACCGATTATGCGTCGGGCTAACCGGGCCCGACAAGGACCACAAGCTGGACCTTCGGTGAGCAGCCGGCCATGCGCAGGATCAAGCCGCCCGGCCCGGCTGTCGCAGATCTGAAACAGGCCACGCCCAGCCCTTTGGCTCTTTACCCAAATCTCCAGAACAGTCGGCGCAGGGCCCCTATGCGCCGCCCGGAGGTACTTGGAAACCGTCTCTCACTGACTCGGGACTCGCAATGCCGTTCGGAACACCCTAAGTGGCTAACCCGGGTCGCAAGAGACCCCTTGGAACAAAGATCAGAACAGCGGCATTGACCGATAACAGGCAGGGCTAAGGCATAAGACTATGATGGATCAGCAGAATCTCGGGACGATACAGCCCGCTTCAGCCGATCCCACCGCTATTGCGCTGGCCAAAGCCCTCGGACAATGGCCTAAACCGGCCGCTTCGGGCCGTCTCAGCCCCAAAAAGACTTTCGACACGGCGCCCGCGACTTCCGTTGAGGCAATCGCCAAGGAGCTGGGCCTGCGCCTCGGCGACCAGAACGAGCTCAAAATCCGGCGCATCAAGCGCGGCAAGGGCTACTCTTTCGTCCGGCCCAACGGCGCTCATATCCGCGACCGCCGCACCATCCGCCGTCTGCATTCCATGGCGGTTCCGCCGGCCTATCGCGAGGTGCGCTATTCGGCCGATCCGAGTTCGCATCTCCAGGCAGTGGGGCGCGATGCCGCAGGCCGGCTGCAATATCGTTATCATGCGGATTGGGAAAAGGTCCGCGAGCACCGCAAGGCGCATCGCCTGGAAAAGCTCGTCGGCGCGCTGCCAAAGATCCGGCGCAAGGTCTCGGCGTTCCTGTCCGGTGACGAGCCGACGCGCGAGTTCGCGCTCTCGGCCGTGATCGAGTTGATCGCGCGCACCGCGATCCGCCCGGGCAACGAATCCTATGCCCGCCTCAACGGCACCCGCGGCGCCACCACGCTGCTGAAGTCCAACGTCTTGCTGGAAGACGACTGCCTTGTCCTGACCTTCAAGGCGAAAGGTGGCAAGGCGGTGCGCAAGGAATGCGACGCGGCCAAGCTGGTGCGCGCCATCGGCATCCTCAACGGCGTGCCCGGCAAGCGCATGTTCCAGTATCGCGATGCCTCGGGCATCGTGCGGGCCGTGAACACCACGCAGGTGAACGCGTTCCTGCGCGAGATCGCCGGCATCAAGATTTCGCTGAAGGACTTTCGCACGCTGATGGCTTCCGCCGTTGTCGTGGAATCCCTGTCGCGGATCACGCCGGCGACCAGCCAGCGCGGCCGCAAGAAGCAGGTGCTGGACGCGATCCGCGCCGCCGCCGACAAGCTCTCCAACACGCCGGCGATCTGCCGCAAGAGCTACGTGCACGACACCATCGTCACTGCCTTCGAGGACGGTATCCTCGAACGCTTCGCCGCGACCATGAAGGGCCAGCGCTCGCAGGCGCGGCGCGAGCAGCTTTTGCAGCAAGTGGTGGCGACCGCAGCAGTTTGAGCCGCGCCTCGCTATGCCTTGTCGGAAACACCCTTGTCGGGACCAGGATCGCTGCCGGCGGCGGCGCTCGTGAGCCGTCCCAGATAATGCGCCCAACCCTTTGCGTGTGCGGCGGCCTGCTCTTCGGTCGGCAACCCGCTATGGGTCATGCGCAGCAGCGTGCCGCCGTCGCGCTCGATCAGGTCGATCTCGATCAGGCTCGAGCCGGGCGGCACTTCCTGACCGCCCTCCCAGCCGAACGTGTAGGCCAGGCGATGTACCGGCACGACCTCGCGGAAGGCGCCGCGCGCGGCGATGCCGCGCGGGCCGATGCCCTTGAGCAAATAGAGCCCGCCGGGATGCGGCTCAGTGGTCGCGTCCGAGCCCATCCAGCTCAGGATCTTTTCCGGGTCGGTGAGATAGGCGAAGACGGTGGCACGCGGGGCGGAAATCTGGGTCTCGCGTCGCACTATGAACGGGTCGGTCATCGGCGATCATCCCTGGGCTGACACTGGCACATGGCGGCGCCTAAGCGGGCCGTCAAGACGGCCCGTGAAGGATTGGCCGTGACAAAGCCGGCCCATCTTCGCCATCATCAGACACATGCAACTCTCCCCGACCCTTGCCTGGCTTGTCGATGCCGCCGCGGATTGCCTCGGGGCCGACCGTCTGCTTGCGGAACTCGGCGCGCATCTGGTCGCCGACGGCGTGCCGCTTGCGGCAGGCAGCCTGACGCTGGAGGTGCCGCACCCGCTGATCGCAAAGCGGACCTGGCTGTGGCGCGCGGAGAACGGCCGGGTCATCGAAGCGCTCGGCTTCGCACCGGGTGGATTGGCGCCCGACCCCCCGAGCGACGCCGGGCGCCGCTGGCTGCGCGATATCGCGCGCGGCGAGGTGCATGAAGACGTCGTCGGACGGCCCGATGGGCCGTCGCTCGGCTGGATCGGGCCGCGTCCGTTTACGGCAGGCGAGATCGAGCAATTGCGCCAGGCCGCGCGCTTTGCCGCGACGCCGCTTGCCGTGCTCGCCGCGCGCGCCACGTTGCGGGCGACGCTCGATGCCTATCTGGGCAAGCGCAGCGCGGAGCGGGTGCTGGCGGCACCCTTGCGGCGCGACCTCGGCGAAACCATCCAGGCCGCACTGCTCTATGCGGATTTGCGCAACTTCACGCGCTTGTCGGATACCAATCCGCCGGCCGATGTCATCGCGGCGCTCGACGCCTGGTTCGATCGTATTGCCGGCGCGGTTCCCGCCTTCGGCGGCGAGGTGCTGAAATTCATCGGCGATGGTGTGCTGGCGATCTTCCCGGTGGTGGAGGCGTCGCCGCGGCAGGCCTGTGAAGCCGCTTTGCGTGCGGCCTCGGCTGCCAGGGCCGGAATGGCTCATCTCAATGAGGAGCGCCGAAGCCGCGGCCTGCCGCCGCTGTCGTTCGGCGCCGCGCTTCATCTCGGCGAGATGCTGTGGGGTAATATCGGCGCCGCCAACCGGCTGGACTTCACCGCGATCGGCCCCGCGGTGAATCTCGCCAGCCGGCTCGAGGGATTGTGCAAACCGCTTGGCCAGACCGTGCTGGTCTCCGGCGCGTTGGCCGCCGAGACGGACACGCCCCTGGTCGCGCTCGGACAACATCCGCTGCGGGGCATCGCCGCGCCATGCGAGGTCTTTGCGCTGCCGGAGAAACAAGCTCCGATGTCGTAGCCCGGATGGAGCGCAGCGTAGTCCGGGACCCTGCCACATGAAGATTTTCCCGGATTGCGCTGCGCTCCATCCGGGCTACTCCAGCAACTACATGCCACCCATCTTGCAGACCAGCTTCCACTCCTCGGCCGTCACCGGCTGCACCGACAGGCGCGAATACTTCACCAGCGCCATGTCCGCGAGCTTCTTGTCGGCCTTGATCGCGGCCATCGTCACCGGCGTCTTCAATGGCTTGTCAGCCTTGATGTCGACGCATACGAACTTGCCGGTCTTGTCGGTCGGGTCGGGATAGGCCTCCTTGACGATCTCCGCGATGCCGACGATCTCCTTGCCCTCGTTGGAATGATAGAAGAACGCCTTGTCGCCCTTCTTCATGGCGACCAGATTCTGGCGCGCGGTGAAATTGCGCACGCCGGTCCAGGCTTCGCCCTTGGCGCCCTTTGCCACCTGCTGGTCCCAGGACCACACCGACGGTTCGGATTTCACCAGCCAGTAGTTCATTGCGCGTCCTTGTCCATTCGTCGCGGCCGGGGTTCGTCCGGCCATCCACGTCTCAGTTGTTCAATATCAAGACGTGGATGCCCGCGACAAGCGCAGGCTTGACGGAAGACGTCATTCCTCGGCCTTGAAGGGACGCGTCAATAGCCCTTCGATCGCAGCGTCGATGGTGCTCCTGCCGCTCAGGATCGCCGCAACGGCGTCCGATACCGGCATCTCGATATTGTGCGAAGCGGCGAGCTCGATCAACACCGGCGCGGTGAACTCGCCTTCCGCAAGCTTGCCGGCAGGCGGCTGCTCGCCGCGGCCGAGCGCAAGGCCGAGCGCAAAATTGCGCGATTGCGGGCTCGAGCAGGTCAGGATCAGATCGCCAAGGCCGGACAGTCCGGTGAGTGTCTCGCTGCGCGCGCCGAGCGCGCGGCCGAGGCGTGTCAGCTCGGCGAAGCCGCGCGTGGTCAACGCCGCTTGTGCCGAGGCGCCGAGCTTGCGTCCGACCGCGATGCCAACCGCGATCGCCAGCACGTTCTTGGCCGCGCCGCCGATCTCGACACCGCGGGTATCTGTAGAGTGATAGGGCCGGAAGGTCGCCGAGCCCAGCGCCTGCACCAGACTGCTGGCGAGCGCATCGTCGTTCGCCGCCAGCGTCACCGCCGTCGGCAGGCCGCGTGCGACGTCGTCGGCGAAGCTCGGGCCTGACAGGATCGCCGGCTGCGCGTGAGGCGCGGCTTCGGCGATCACGTCGGTCATGAACCTGTGCGTGCCATGCTCGATGCCCTTGGCGCAGGCCACGACCGGCACCGGCTTTGCGATGTGCGAGGCCAGCAGGTTGACCGCACCGCGCAGATGCTGCGCGGGCGTCGCGATCAGCAGCATGTCCGCGCGTGCGGCCAGGGCGAGATCGTGCGTCACGGCGATCTCCGGCGCCAAGCGCACGCCAGCCAGCCGCGGATTGTCACGGGTTGTCGCAATTCGCGTCGCATGCTCCGCATCGCGCGCCCACAGCGTCACGGCGCGTCCCGCTCGCGCGGCCACCGTCGCCAGCGCCGTGCCCCAGGCGCCCGCTCCGATCACCGCGACGGAGTGGAATTCCGCCATCGCTAAAATCCCGCCCGCGTGTTGCCGTAGCCTGCCGGTGCCGTGGCGTTGGCGTCGAGCAGCCAGCGCGCGCGGGGCTGGGCTTCCAGCGTGTCGGTCATGCCGAGCGCGAGGCGTTCGGCGCCGGCCCAGGCGATCATCGCGCCATTGTCGGTGCAGAGCGACGGCGGCGGCATGATCAGTTGCGTCTGCGCTTTCGTGGCAACGTCGTATAGCGCGCCGCGGATTGCCTGATTGGCGGCGACGCCGCCCGCGGCGACCAGCGCATGTGGCGCGCCGAACTGCTCGCGGAAAAGCCTGAGCCCCACGCTCAGGCGGTCCGCCGTCGAGTCCAGCACGGCGGCCTGGAAGCTGGCGCAGAGGTCGTCGATGTCCTGCGGCATGATCTCGGTAATCCGGCTCGCTTCGTTGCGCACCGCCGTCTTCAATCCCGACAGCGAGAAATTGGCGTCGGGGCGTCCCTGCATCGGCCGCGGAAAGGCAAAGCGCGTGGCGTCGCCGTTTGCCGCCGCGCGCTCGACCTGAGGGCCGCCGGGATAGGGCAGGCCCAGCATCTTCGCGACCTTGTCGAAGGCCTCGCCGATGGCATCGTCAACGGTGGTGCCGAGCCGCACATATTGGCCGACACCGGTGACTGCGACGATCTGGGTGTGGCCGCCGGAGGCGAGGAACAGGCAATAGGGAAATGCGACTCCGTCCGTCAGCCGCGGCGTCAGCGCATGCGCTTCGAGATGGTTCACCGCGATCAGCGGTGTGTCATGCACCATCGCGATCGCCTTCGCGGTGGTGAGCCCGACGATGACGCCGCCGATCAGCCCCGGGCCGGCGGCTGCCGCCACGCCATTGAGCTGCGCGTAGTCGATGCCGGCCTCGTGCATGGCGCGGTCGATGATGCCGTCGAGCACGTCGACATGGGCGCGCGCGGCGATCTCCGGCACGACCCCGCCGAAACGGGCGTGCTCCTCGACCTGAGATCGCACGATATTGGACAGGATCTTGCCACGGCCATCGGGTGCGCGCTCGATCACGGCCGCCGCGGTCTCGTCGCAGGTGGTTTCGATGCCGAGTACCAGCATTGGCAGATCGTTATCCAATTTGCGCCCTTGCGCTCATATGTAAACCAGAGTTCTGGTAGGTCCGGTAGCATTCCGGGGTCGTCTTGCGCAATTGCCGTGAAACGTCCCCACTCCTCGGCCCTGGGAACACAAGCGATGTCCATTCTTGTCACACGGCCGCATCCGGACAATGTGGCATCTGCGGACGCTTTGCGGGCACGGGGGCATGCGGTGCTGCTTGCGCCGCTGCTCAAATTCGAGCCGGTCGCCTTCCATCACGAGAGCGAGGCCGCGTACGGCGCCATCGTCGTCACGTCGGCGAATGCGATCCGCGCCATCGCGCCGCTGTT
Source organism: Bradyrhizobium sp. LLZ17 (assembly GCF_041200145.1). Classification (NCBI taxonomy): domain Bacteria; kingdom Pseudomonadati; phylum Pseudomonadota; class Alphaproteobacteria; order Hyphomicrobiales; family Nitrobacteraceae; genus Bradyrhizobium; species Bradyrhizobium zaerense. The sequence goes on along the minus strand of NZ_CP165734.1, from coordinate 4,771,747 downwards.
GCCGGATCTCGATCTGTTGAAGCTGCCGCTGTTCGCCGTCGGCGAGCACACCGCCGCTGCGGCGCGCGACGCCGGCTTTGCCGAGGTGATTGTCGCCGAAGGTGATGCCGCGGCCTTGCGCGACAAGGTGATGCAGGGCGCGCGCGACAAGCGCGTGAAGAAGAAGAGCACGCTGCTTTATCTGGCGGGTGCGGATCTGTCGCGCGATCTCGGCGGCGAACTCGGCGCCGAAGGATTTAACGTGGTGACGCAGACGACCTATCGCATGGCGCCCGTCAAGCACTTGCCGCGCGAGGTCTGCGAGGGTTTTGCTTCCCACGGTATAAGAGCGGTGCTGCACTATTCCCGGCGCAGCGCGCGGGCGTTCCTGGAGGCGGCGCGGGACGAAGGCGTCGAGATTTCGGCGCTGGCGATCCCGCAATGCTGCCTGTCCGAGACGGTTGCCGCTGTGCTGCGCGAGGCCGGCGCCGCGCAGGTCGCGGTTGCGGCGACGCCGGACGAAAATGCCTTGTTTGAGACCTTGGAGCGTGCTTTGCGGGCCCGTTTGGCGTAAGAGGACGGGCCGAATCCGGCGCAAGCGGGCTCGCCCCGGTACGTAAGTGTGAGGAACCGTCACGATGGCCGACGACAAGCCTGAAGACGCAGGATTGGCCCCCGAGTCTGGCCGTGCCAAGCGCGCGCCCCCGACCATCGACCTCGAGGCGACCGAAGTCTCCACCCAGCCGCAGGACGCGGCCGGCGAGCCGGAGGTGCAACGATCGGCCGAGCAGGCAATGTCCGAGCAGGCCAGTGTCGAGGAAACCAAGGTTGAGGAAACCAAGCCTGAGGAAATCAAGCCTGAGCCGGAGCGCGTCGAGGCGCAGGCCGCGGTTGCGCCCGCAGCCATCTCTCCATGGATCATTGCGCCATTTTCCGGTGCCGTCGCAGCGGCGGTTGTGATCGCGGTCGGCTGGATGCTGGGCTGGCCCGCGGTCCAGGCGCCACCGGCCGCGCCGCAAGTGACAAGCGCGACGGTCGACGCACTGAACGGTCGCGTTGCCGCAGTCGAAGCCAAGGCCGGCAAGCCGACCGCCGATCCGGCAGTGACGGCGCGGCTCGAGGCCCTGGAGAAATCCGTCGGCACCCTGCGCAGCGACATCGCCAATCTGCGCGCGCAGTCCGACAAGGTCACGAGTGCATTGAACGATGCGAAATCCGCGCCGCGCGATGCGGCTGGTTCATCCGAGCTCGCCGCGCTCAACGATCGCATTTCCCAGCTCGAGCGCGCCAGCACCAACGCACGCGCCGAGCTCGCCCAGCAGGGTGAGAAGATCGCCGACGCAAAGGTGATGGACGACAAGCCGTTGCGCTATGTGGTCGCCGCCACCCTGCTCGACGTCGCCGTGCGCCACAACGATCCTTACGAGGCGCAACTCTCCGCGGCGCGCTCGCTAGCAGCCAAGCCCGAACTGCTGAAGCCGCTCGACGTGTTCGCGTCGACCGGCATCCCGACGCCGGTCGCGTTGAGCCGCGAGCTCCTCAACATCGTGCCGAAGCTGTCGCCGCCGGCGGAAGCCCCAAGCAGCAACGCCGGCATCGTCGAGCGCCTTCAGGCGGGAGCGTCAAAACTCGTCCGCATCGAGCGCACGGATGGCGTCGGCAACGATCGCGGCGCCATCGTGGCGCGGGTCACGTCGGCGGCGCTGCGCAACGATTTTGTCGAGGCGCGGCGCGAGCTGAAGACGCTGCCGGAGGCCGAGCGTGCGCCGGCGCAGGCCTGGCTCGACAAGGCCGATGCCCGCGATGCCGCGCTCGCGGCCTCCCGCAAATTCGCCGACGATGCCATGGCCGGTCTCGCCAAAGCCGATCTCGCCAAGCCCGATCTCGTCAAGTCTGCTCAATAAGATTCGCGCAACCAGTCGCGCGTATTAGGATCGCCATGCTTCGCATCGTCCTCTTCCTCGTTCTGATTGCGCTTGCAGGCGCCGGCGCGGCCTGGGTTGCAGACCAGCCCGGCGACGTCGTGATGACCTGGGGCGGCTTTCGGGCGTCACCGAGTATCCCAGTGTTCGCGCTCGGCCTCGGCATATTCGCCGTCGCGATCATCTTCGTCTGGAGCATCCTGACCACGATCTGGCGCACGCCAAGGCGGTTGCGCCGCCGCCGTCACGAGAAGCGCCACGCGCGTGGACGTCACGCCATCACCCACGGCCTGCTTGCGATTGGCCATGGCGATACCGCCCTCGCCCGCCGTCACGCGGATGCGGCGCGACGCCATGCGCCCGACGACCCGCTCGCGCTGCTGTTGCATGCGCAATCAGCCCAGCTCGACGGCAATCGCGAAGAGGCGCAGCGCGCCTTCCGCGCCATGGCCGAGCGCGAGGACACAAGGCTGCTCGGCCTGCGCGGCCTGTTCATCGAGGCGCAGCGCGCCGATGACGCGGTCGGCGCCGTGATGATCGCGGAGGAAGCGATCAAGCTGTCACCGTCGTCGACCTGGGCCTCGCACGCGGTGCTCGGCTTCCGTTGCGCGCGCGGCGACTGGAGCGGCGCGCTCGCGATCCTCGATTCGAATCTGTCCGCCGGCTTGATCGACAAGCAGGCCTATCGCCGCCAGCGCGGCGTGCTGCTCACGGCGCGCGCGCTGGAATTGGAAACCATGGACCGCGACCTCGCGCGCGAGAGCGTGATGGAGGCGATCAAGCTCGCCCCGACGCTGGTGCCGGCGGCCGTGCTCGCCGCGAAATTCGAGAGCGAGGCGCATCAGGTGCGCCGCGCTATGAAGCTGGTGGAGGCGGCCTGGCTCGCCAATCCGCATCCGGATCTTGCGGACGCCTATGCGCATGTGAAGCTCGGCGATGCCGCACGACAGCGCTTGCAGCGGGTCGAGACGCTCGCGGCGAAAACGCCTGCCGACAGGCCCGGCCGCGTCGAAGGCCAGCTCGCGATCGCGCGCGCCGCGATCGATGCCTCGGAATTCGCCCGTGCACGCGAGGTGCTCGCGCCTTACGTCAATGATCCGACCCAGCGCGTGGCGCTGTTGATGGCCGAGATCGAGCGCACCGAGCATGGCGACGGCGGCCGTGCCCGCGCCTGGACGTTGCGCGCGGTGCGCGCCCGCCACGATCCGGCCTGGACCGCGGACGGCTACGTCAGCGACCGCTGGCGTCCGGTGTCTCCGGTCACCGGCCGCCTCGATGCCTTCCAGTGGCAGACGCCGGTCGCGAGCCTGCCATCCGATAAGGGCCCCATGATCAGATCCTCGGCGTTCGAGGAAGCCATGCTCGCCGCCCCGCCGCCGAAGCGGGTGACGGCGTCCGAGAGCCCGGCGGAGCCGGCCGCCGCCGAACCGGTCCCGGCCGCTCAGGACAATTCACCCCCGGTCGCGGAAGTGCTCGAGGCGGCGCACGCTGAGCCCGTCAACCCGGCCCCGGAGCCCGCCGAATCATCGCCACCGGCAGCAACACCGGTGTTCCGGACCCGCGCCGATCTCGGCAAGCCCGCGCCGGCGCCGATCCCTGCGGTCATCCCGGTCGTCCGCGCGCCGGACGACCCCGGGATCGATGACGAGGGTCCGAGCGATGAATTTGCGGAGCAAATCGGCGCGTCCCGGGTCCACGGAAAGGTCCAGGCCGGCGGCTGGCGCGGATTCTGGTCCCGCTGGGGCGCCTGAGCCGCATTTCGGACCCGGCTTGTCCTTGCCAATTCGGGCCATGCCCGATATCAGGAGCGCGCGTATCGGGGCCCGGCTTCGCCGGTCCCGCCAGGGTCCGCCGCAATAGCTCAGCTGGTAGAGCACGTCATTCGTAATGACGGGGTCGGGGGTTCGAATCCCTCTTGCGGCACCAACACTTAGCCCAAAACGCACAAGTTTCGAGCCGGCTCAGGGTAACGCTAGGGTAAACAAAGCCGCACCCGCTCGATCTCCTCGCCTCGTCGGTTTGGCCCGCTCGCCATGGCAGCCATTTCATCAGCCGCCGGCCAAACGATGGTTTCAGTCTGGGGCCGCGTGATGACTTGAAGCCATGTCTCACCTGGGGCGTACCAGCTCGCATCCGAGCCGGCTGAAGGCTCGTGCAGCCGCAGATGGTCCCAGCCGCGGGCGATCTCGCGCAAGCGGTCGCGGTCCTCAATGGTATTGTGCACGGCGATGGCGGCGGGTCGTCGGGCGACCTTCAGCCGGTAATAGGACAGCTGCGCGAGCGGAGGGTGGCGCTCGATCCTGGCTCTCGCCAATGCGTCGAGTGCAGATCCGCTTCCGACATGGCGGGCCAAAGTCCAGCCGTTGGCACGCGCAAAGTTCTGAGCAAACGGCGTGCGCATCTTATCTCCCGGTCCCGTACAGCAGCGCATCCAACTCAGGATCATCGCCCTCGAATTCGTCTGGCATCCCCGAGGGCACGAGTTCCCAGCGCGCCTCATGGCGACGCTTTCGACCGTCAGGGACCCGCTGCACGATGTAAGGCAGGTCGAGGCGGACCCCTTCGAGGTTCTTCAATTGCGCCGCGATTTGCTGACTTGAGACATCACCACGAACGCGTTTGTCACAGGCCGCCACGGCGTCGCGCATCTCAGCCGACCCCCGGACCATTGCTGCGGTCACGCTTCTGTACCCGAAGAGCGCCCGCCACTCGCGCAAAACGTCGCGCTGAGCTTCCTTCACGGGGTCGTCGCGGCGCACGGCATCGCCGCCGCGCACCGGGTCCGGATAGCCGTACCACACGAGCGCATTTGCAATCAGCCTGCTCCACTCTGGAAAGCGGGAGGTTGGCTTCGCGCCCTTCGGGCCGTGGAGGATGAAGGCGCGGAGCGCGGTGAGCACGGCAGCGATCAGCCGCGGACGGTTCTCGATAATCCAGCCGATCAGGCTGTCGTGTTTGAAGTCACCATCGGCGAACCGCTCCGGGAGCGACTTAGTCGGGACGATGCGCGAGGCGAGAATGCGGGTCGACATGCCGTTGCCCCCGACGCTCAGATGGTTTGCTGAGAAGAGCATCAGGGTATTTGTCGGCGCCGACAGGCCCTCATGGCTGCCGAGCTTGCGATCCTCGAAGATCGGCATTGTCAAAGCCATCTCCAGCGATGGCCCCTCGATCACCGACGTCACGTTGTCGAAGAGCAGCGCTGGGCGTCCCTCGCTGAAGGCCGTGCCGATCGCCTTGCGGCGCTCTTCCTCATTCTCGCTGAACGGATGGCCGGCGATCTCACGACCGGTCATCAGCGCAACGGCTGCTTTCAAAAGCTCGGACTTGCCGCTTTCAGGCTCGTTTGAATCCGCAGCAAACGCAGGCGCGGTCGGAAGGATGCGCCGAACGGGTGCGGTGAGCAACATGGCGAGCGCAACGGAGCGCGACACGCCCTCATAACCCTCTGCATCCTGAAACGGGAATGAGCTGAGGACTTCATCATCGATATAACGAACGGCCGCTCGCCCCTCCGCGGCGGATGGGTTCGGGTTGATCTTCGGGAAGGCGGTTGAGCCCGGGTCGAAGAACATGCCCGACTGCGGATCATAGCCCGGCTCACTCAGCACCGAACCATCAGCGCGCAACGTGGGCGCTTCGATGATCGCGAAGAGCTGCGGGAATTGCCACTGCGTTTCGTCGCCGATCAACTGCTTGACGAGATTGGGCGGCACATCCTTCGGCTTGAGGATTGGCTTCTTACCCGGCTTGCCGGCTGATGGCCCGAGGTACTCGATAGCGCGACCGAGCCGGGTCGCAAGCCACGGCGCGTTGATCTCCCTAATGGTGAGGGCCTTGGCTTCCTGGTACTGTGCGTCCACGAGGACGCCATCGACGACACGGGTATCAGCCGGGACAAGCCGGCCGCCCTTGCGCTTGACATGCAGGTTCCGATTGAGCCGCACGAGGTGGCCGCTGCGCTGGAATATTTGATCGGAGATCGTGCTGCCACCATTCTTGTTCGTCTGGCGCTCTGCCTGTTTGAGAAGGATGGCTTGCGTTGCGTCCATCGCGTCGTGAAGCAGGCCCGGCAAAACCTTGACGGTCGGACGCTTCGGCTTGGCGCGCTGCTCAACCTCCTCCGCGATCACGTCGGGATCGCCTTGCGTTGGGATGATCGAGACGTCAATCGCCTCCTGGGCGAAGTCAGCCTCCGCCGTCTTGCCGCCCGCCTGAGATTGGTTTGCATAGGTGAAGCCGTTCTCCACTTTCTTCCGGAGATCGTCGGCCTCCCATCGCGGCTCACAGCGCGAGTTGTAGTGATCGGCCATCAGCTCGAAAGCCAACCCCTCGCTGATGCCGCGGTCGCGGAGACCCATCGCGATCTTGACTGTCTGGAAGTCGCCTCCATTGCTCTCGATAGCGGGCTCCGCGTCAAACTTCAGGAAGTCAACTGCCCACGCAACGTTCTCCGGCTTGTCAAGCTCGACGGCTGCCACACCCGCATCAGCAAGCCGGCTGTTCGCCGCCCGCAGCACGTCATAAAACCATGCGGGTGCGGGTGCCGCTGGGATGGCTTTGACCGAGACATATTCGCCGCCGTTGTCGCCGAGGACGCTGCCGGGGATCAGCGAGTAATTAGGGGAATCGATGTCCTTGCCGAAGCCATTCTCACCGAGCGCGAAGACGTGCGCGCCCTCGTACACGAGATGGCGCCCGCCGCTCGGTGTGCGGTTCTCTTCGGTCTCCGGGAAGCCGTATTCGATGTCGAGCGCGTCGAAGGTGCGCTCGCCTTCCTTGCCCGTCTTCTGGTCGACGTCGACCACGAGCAAGCTGCTCTTCGCGTGTGCGACGCCCCAATTTGCGCCGGGCCATTTCTTAGCCCACGCGGTGAGCTGCTCCGGATCATTGGACGCGTCTGCGAGATTGTTCTTGATCAGCGGCGGAAATTTGGAGCCGGCTTTGATCGGGAATAGGTAGCGGCCCGGATTGATAGCGACGTAGTCGAGCGCGATGGGGAGCGTTTCTGTCACTGGACGTACCTCGGAAGCTCTGCGGGGTCGATCAACTTCGTGGGCGTCGGCTGGCTTGCTCCGCGCACGAGCCCGTATGGGTCTTTGTTGCGGAAGTGGATGTCTTTCCAAACCCCGCGCAGTGCGGTCTCGGCTTTTCGCCGACTGCGGAGCGCAGCCGCGACCTTGTCGAGGTGAACGTGGTAGACAAATTTAACGGCGCGGAAATGTGCAGCTTGCTCGGGTGTCATGAGTTCCTCCTCTGTTGAAATCGAGAGCCGCAGAGGGGGATCACGGCGGACATGCGAACGCATCGCGCTGCGAAGAAACCGCAAGCACGATTCGATAGACATCGAAGTGTGGATGTGAGATAGAGTAGGCACGGCTACGCTCCGACTGGCCGGCGGGCTGGTCATCGTTTCTGCCCTCGGTCGCGGCCGGTTGAATGCGGCATCTTCGCGCGTCGCGGAACGGTGTCGGCGCCCGGCGGCTGTACGATGGCGCCTATAGCCGCCGCGTCGATTTCCTCGCGGTGCGCTGCATAGACGGCTCCGACACGTTCACCGGTCCACGCGAGCGCGGCCTCAACGGTCACGCGCGTGAGTGAAGCCATTGCGAGCCGGAACTCCATCTCGTTCGCGAAAACGGTTTCAAAGCTGTCAGAGTCTTCGCTTTCGAAGACGACCTGAGGAATGTCGGCGGTGCGAAGATAAACCATTTCCTCCACGTGCAACGCTTGGCCCCAAGGTGCCTTTTCAGGAACCACGAGCACGCCGACCGACGCGGGTGCCGCGGACGTCGCATGACCGAGGGGATTTTCGCCCCCACCGCCTCCAATTAGCTCTTCAAATATGTCGACGGCCATTGATCACACCACTTTAACAGCACCCGGCGGCGGACCTGACCCGGCGCCTATTCGTCGCTGATCGAGATCGTCGGCCTCAGGGCGGAAAATCGGAGATGAGATTATGGGCGCGGCGCGCTCGGCACCTGGGCGACGCGCGAGCCTGTCTAGTAGGTCACGGGTCAACTCGGAGACTTTCTCTGGCTGTGACGGCGGAGCCGATACAGGCTCAACGACTGGCGGCGCAGGCTGTGCGACGGGCACAGTCTCTGCGTGGTTCGCAATGGGCTCCTCGCCGAGTAGGTCGGCAAGGTCATCGGACTCGACGTCAATGATGGGCGGCTCGATCGCGGCAACCGGGGCAACCTCTTGCACAGGCGGGAGAGATGGCTTTGGCGCAAACTGATGCTTGACGACTTGCACTCCGGTCGACCGCTGATTGATCTCGACAGTGCTCTTATTGCCCCATTGCTTGGGAAACTCCGCGGCCAAAAAGGCGAGCACGCCGTGCACGCTCGGCTCGTGATGAATCATCTCCGGAATAAATTCGCCGTTCGCGTCGCGGAGATAGCGCGTCGTGATGCCCAAATCTTCCAAGTCCTGATCCGACAAATGATCGAGCGCGGGATCGCGCTTGTAAACGGTCTTGCCTTGAAATCGTGCGATCTCGTCGGTCCCGCGGAGCAATCGGTAACGGAAATTTTCTTGCACCTCGAATGCTACAGAACGAGTCGAGGCACGAACGGCCTCGAAAAAGGGCATCCGCTCCTCGCCGATCGAAACCATAAATTCATCGCCACCGGCCGACGCGGACTGCTTGCACCAATTGAAGAATGAAGCTTTGCTCACGCCACACGCGCGGCACGCGTTTGCAATCGTCCCGTACTCGGCGATGGAGTCGACAAGCTTTTGCAACAACTCAGGATCACGCTTCACCGCAGTAGACCCCGCACCCGACGCGTGTTGCCGGTGACATCGTGAGCACCGCGCCGCGGGGCACCCTGCATGATGGCGTCGAGCTTGCTGGCAGGCTTAAACTCAACCGGCACGGCCACGTTGCCGGCGGCAGCGTGTTCAGCAGTGCGGCGAAGGTGCTCGCGGATGCCCTCCTCAACCGAGGGCGGAGGCGTCACACGCATCAGCTCGGCATGCACAGCCGCGAACGCGGCGTTCTTTTCCTTCACTTGGGCCTTTAGCTTGGCGATCTTTTGAATTTGCTCCTGCACCGCGAGGGCAGTCTCGGCAATAAGGCGCGCCCGGTCCACGGCCGGCTTTGTGGCTGGAGGCTTATTCCGCATGCGGCCGGTCGCCCGCACTTCCTCGCGCGTGACGGCGCGGCCCACAATGGCTTTCACCGCTGCGAGCGAGGGTTCGCCGGATTCTGTCCAGTGCGACGGATTTTTATCGTTTAGCTTGGAGAGATCGAGATCGGACATGAGAATTGCTCCGAGAGTAAATGAGGCGGCCGGGTGCGGACTGTCCTGAACTCACCCGACCGCGCAAGTTTTGCACCGGCTGTTGGAGGACCGGAGCAATGAGGAACTTCCGATTATTGATTTGCGGCGATCACAGCCTTCAGGGCGTCGATATGGTCCTGCACAGGATCGGATTGAGAAGCGATGATTGCGGCGTCTTCTATGGCTTGAAGGCGACGAAGCTCTTTCTCGGCTTCGCGCAGCGCGTCAGCCGCTTCCTCGGCGTCGAGTGCGGCCGATATGTAGCGCGGAGCGATTTCCTTCTCAGCCTCTGGAAGCGACGCCAATTCGTCGGCGGTGATGTCGCGGCGGACTCGTGATCCGCATGCGCTCATGATTGAGAACATTGTGTCGTTCCTTTCTGGGAGGGAGTGCGCCCGCGGCGGTGACATCTTCCCGGAGGTCTCGCCGCGGGCGCCGATCAGCGATCAAAGGTGGCTAAGATCGCTGAAACTGAATTATCGATGCGAGGTCTTCGTCGGGACCTTCACCACCGCGTCTGCGCTGCGGTCACGCATGCCGTAGGCAGCGGCGACTTTCGGCCGCGCATCGATCTTGCGAACCTGTGGGTTCGATTTCACGCCGTTGGCTATGGCGCTTTCGCGCGCATCTCTCAGCGGCGGTGGAGCGTACGGATTGCGCTCGACATCTTCGCCGGGCGTCAGTGAAGATGGCACCGCGGATTGGTTCTGGCCGTAGCCGGTGATTTTATCCATTGTTCTGGCTCCTCTGCTTCGCGCGCGCATTCGCCATGGTGGCTTCTAGTGCGGCGCGTTGGCGTTTGCCGCGCGGCATGTCGGGGTTAAAGAAGCCGGGCGCGGCCTTCTCTGTGCCGACGCATGGCACGTCATGCTTGCGAACTGGCGCGCGGCCGACGCTGCGACGATCTTGCCGCGGTGGAATCTGTTTGTGAGACACGTCAATCCTCCTCGATCAACTCGACACGACGTGCGCGAGGCTTTTTACCGTCGCTATCGTGCCAGAACCGAACGCGCGTCCCGACGTGGATCGCGACGTCCGGCGGTGAGCGTCCTGTCAGTGAAGTAATAATCCTGCGCGTCGCCATCGGCATGCAGGAAGCCATAGAAGCCGAAGTCGTTCGGCCTGATCTTCACGACCTCGCCGATCTTCACCGGCATCGGCAGCGGCCGGACGTTTCGAGCGCGCGGATTGCGACCAGGCGCAGGCGGCCTGGAATCGTAATCGAAACTCACGAGCGTCCGCGGAGCCATCTCAGACGGGTCACAAGCAAGGCAGCGTTCGTCGAAATGAACGCTCGCCTCTTTGGGGCAATCATCACCAAATGCCGCGTCAACGATAAAGCCGAAGTACCGGTCGGTCTTCTCGCGCTCTTCTTTCCACACGATTACGCGGCCTGTCGCCATGACTCATACTCACAGTTCACCAGATGCGCGGGTCGGCGGTGCTCTCAAGAGACGCCGATCCGGCCAGTTGGCTTCGCTCTTGGGCGACCGTCCGTCGCGGCGAGCGAAGCCAAACCTAAACGCGTCGCGACTTGACGGCGCCGGGCGCAGCGCGGTCGACGATCGCAGCCGGCGCGACCATACCAGCGGGGGCATCGCTACGGCGCGAGCGAGTGCCGGGGTTGGTCTCCACAGGCGGCAGGTGCTTGCCGCGTGATGGCCGATGGACCTCATCGCCGCGGAGCATGTGGCCGACCTGCGTCGGTGTCACGCCGCCGATCATCACCTTCTCCCCGCCGATAACCGCAGCGTGCTTCATGCCTGGATGCGGTGCGGGTGCCGTGGGGCGTTTCGGTGCGCCGTGGAGCAGGGTCGTTTTGCGAACCGACATGGATCAACTCCTCAGCGGGGTGCCCGCGAGCGTAACCCCTGCGCTCTTAGCAAGACCCGCGGCCACACGCGTGCCCATACTTTTTATGACGGAGCTTTGCGCGGCAATGCGGTCGCCTTTGTATGCCGGGTGCCACGGATTCTTTGAGATCGCTTCCGGCGAGTTGTCGAGCTTCACGCCATTTTTCATCGCGGTGCAGCCGTGCTCTCGAAGAATGGCCGCGAAGCGCTCCTGGCCGACCTTGGCCAGAAGCTCGCCGCGGGCTTTCAGGTTGATTGGACCAGCGCAGGCGGCCGCAATGAGGTCGGCGAGGGACACCGAGTCGTTAAGCCAGTGCTGGCGATGCTTCGCGATGAACTCGCGCGTGCAGAATTCCTCGGTCGTGGTGCCGAGCGCGAAGGCCTCGCCGGCATACGTGCCGCCGACAAAGTCGGCCGCACATGCCTCAGCGTCGGGTATAGCCGATGGCTTCAACAACGGGGCGAGCTTTGCCCGGATCACTTCAAGCGGTGACTTCATTTGACCTCTCCCTTTCCTGACCGAGTGCGCGGCTTCCGTGGCCACGACTTCACCCAGTCCTCCAGAGCCGAGACGAGAATTCGGCTGGCGTGAGAGCCCGGCAGTTGATGCAGCGGCAACTCACCACTGCGAACGGCGGCAGTGATCTTCCGACGATTGATCCGCAGCATACTTGCGGCTTCAACCTGCGAAACGGCGAGAACGTTCTTTGCATGTTGCGTCATGACTTCGGACTGCTCACGTTGTGTCCCGTTAGGGTACGCCCAGACGGGCCGGGAGAACAACTAGCGATTGTCGTCAAAAGTTTTGACGCCCAAAATGCGCGAATGTATCGGCAGTTGTAGGGTATTTTGCGCAGTGAGCGACTCGCGTCACCGTCGGCCCATTGTAACGCTCGAATTTTCGCGAGACGTTTCGGTGTCTTCCGAACGTGGTCTCTTGCAAATTCGGAGCAGCCTCGACGTACCACCAGCAACGGAAGTATCTGATGGGCCGCGTTCTGATTGGGTGTCCGTCAGTCTCGCGTCCGCTTCGGATCAAGGCGGACGCGGGAAACGGCCCGGCCACTTCCGCTAAGGGCCAAGAGGCGACGTTGATAAATCGACTGCGCCACAAGGGATCAGCCCTACAAGTATTTATAAATGACGCCTAACACGAGCAGCGCGAACATTAGCCAGTAAGAAAATTCCGAATTAGAAATGGTCTCTACTGGCCCTTTCAGAATGACGGCGGCCCGGGCAAATCAGGTGTCTCTAATGACCGCAGCCGGGCATATACGAATCCGGTCCCTAGATAAGCCGCGCCAATAAGAATGACGAGTTCCCAAAAAACCATCACCCGTCTCCATCTGCGAGCGTGCCCGCGACGCTCCCACTTATTAAGCTGACGGAGTCTCTCCTTCGCTGATGGACGATACGGAAGTCATCCGCTGCGTTGGTCGGCACGTGTCAAAGGTGCCAAATACCAGCATTGAGCAGCAAAAATTGCATCAGTCAGTTGTAATATCCTATGTTTACGGCCAACAACTCGCGCTTTTCCTTCGGCAATTCTTTCAGCCACTGCGGCCAGATTTCCGGCGGCGGGGTTACCGGATCGTCAGTCAATTGAAGGACGACCCGTTTGAGTTCGACGCCCGGTCCAAAGCTCGCAGCAAGATCGTAAGGCGAGACGCCCACAAGCTTACGGGGCGGGTTACCAAAGCGCGAAGCGTGCATAGGTAGATCATTGATGTCCCGGACACGTAGAAGCGTCGGCAAAACGGCAAAAGGAACCTCGCGCGGCCCACTTTGACGAAGCAACTCGTCAAGCGCGGCTTTCTTATTACCATAGTCGGACCCGCTGGCTTTTTGGTATGCCGCAAAGGGCAAACATCCGATATCCCAATATAGACACCTAATCTGTTTATTTCTCTCTATACGCTGCTCAGGGGTGCGCGTCGCTTCCTCGAACGTCAAAAAGAGCATGCCCTTTTCGCCGAGGTTGACGGTCGGTGCATATCCGACAGCTGTAGGAAAAGCGTTCCAATGGCTCGGGGTGTTAGCCGGCTCTATGTTATAGGAAACGTCGATGACGCTCGACCCGGTCTTAATCTGATCGCCATCCTGTACCTCGACTGTAAGCCGGTAGCGGACGTGAACAGTATAAAAATTGAGCCAGAATAGAGCGACCACTAGGATCACTAGACCCACGGGTATTCCAAGCGCGATAAGACAACCTTTTTTCAACATGCAAACCTAGCGATTACGATTGTCAGACCGATAGGTTGCAAGAGTCGGTTACGTCAACCTCAAACGCGCCGAATGCTCAATTTTGAATAAAGCGGGTGCGACTTCCGGTATGGGTCATTCGCGTCGATTCGCTCGCGTCTTGCCGACGTCCGGTCTGGCCTCCACTGCCGACGTGCCGGACGCGATGGCGATCTTCGCCTTCGGGCCACAAGCGGACCTCTTGTCCTACTTATTTGCGCTGAAGTCCGACGAGCTCGCGCTCCGCGACGACCATTTTAGCAGACGGATGCTCATGCACGTGGACCGTATCTCTCATAAATGCCCAAAAACGGGGGTCGAGACACTGTTGTAGAGCGGCAGGAAAATCTGCTTCCGACGAAAAGTAGTGTTTGAACATGGACAGAAAGACGCGAACCGTCTGTTCCCAATGCTTATCCTTTTGAAGATCAATTGCGAGATAGATTTCTTGGAGTGCAAAACCAATAATGGTCGCGAGCATTCTGTATTTTCGATATGCGGGCAAGTCGCCTTTCAATTCTTCAAAACCCGCCTTCGTCACGCCTCGATAATATATATCTCGGCGTTGTTGGTCATTTGCTCAAGCGCTTCTCTGTAATGGTTCTTTGCAATTGCTTCGGCACTGATTTGCCGATTATTTCGAAACGTCGCCCGTGCCGCAAAAAGTCCGCCAACAATAGATGCAGCGGGCGCGAGCTTCACGAAAATGTCGAAAATTTCAGTCCACTCTCCAAATAGTCCGGCGCCCATCAAACATCTCCCAAATGGCTTCCTCAGCGCTCGATAAACTCGCTGATTACATCCAAAGGCGAGGCCGCCGGCAAGTCGATAAGATCAGCAGCGAACTGCTAAAATTCAGCTTTGGGTCAAAATGCGAAGATCTCAACCTGAACAAATCTAGTCCGCCATCCCTCCGTGAGCGGACCTCGTGGAGAGGTGCTGCCAGTTGGCCGCTGGGCCAGAAGCGGGCCAAACTAGACCGTTCGAGGTAACAATGTTAGCCTTGGGTTGGATACAAGCTGGCCGTTGCACAAGCGGAGTGATCTTTGAGCGTAGAGCCAATCATGAGGGTAGAGGTGGTCGGTCCGGCGGACTGCATCCCCTACGTCACCTCGGATTTGAACTTGCGGCGCGGGCAGATCATCCGGGGCCTGGACATGCGCTTTGATGCCACGGTCGTCACCGCGATGGTGCCGCTCACGAACATGTTCGGCTACGCGAATAGCCTGCGCTCTGTTAGCCGTGGTCGTGCATCTTTCACGATGCGTTTCGATCACTATGCTATGACACCTACGCCGTCGAGCTCCAACAATAGCGGCGTTTGATTGGGGAAGCACGGCTTCCGGTTTGGGTCAGATTCCGACGTGACCCGAAGCTCAGGCGGAGGTCCGCTCTTACTCAGTTTCCGCATCGCGCGCCTACGAAAGCCATTCGCCCAGTGATGAGAGCCGCTAGTGTCGCTTGCCCGCTGGCCTGAGGATGGCCGCCCATGCGTCGTCGAGGACCATCCGGACCTCGCCCGGCTGGAGCCGGAGGTTGTCAAGCTCGTGCTGATCTAGCTGCCTGATCGTCGCTGCATCAGAGCCGGACGCCGCGAGCACGCGCCGGATCGCTTCGTCAGAATCGGAAACCGCGGCTGCCCATATTTCGATGATAATGGTTTCATCGCGAGTGACCGCCACCATCACCCGCCAGCCGGGCGCATCCGTTACATCGTCGTCGTCCATTCCACTTCATTCCGCATAGATGGTCGTCATGTCTCCAGTGCGACGCAGCTTTTTCGCTGCGGGGGTTCTGTCAACGCTGAGAGGCATGGGTCGCTTCATGCCGGTGAGGGTAGCCGGGGCGGCCGAGTACGCAAGCGCGGACGGGAAATAGTTTTGATTTATTGGGTGCACAGTGTGCACAAAGTACCCCCTGTTCTAACCCCCCATACGAGGAATTAGAGACGTTATTCCCATAAAAGCTGTCGTATAAAAGGGTCAACCTGTGCACTCTGTGCACCCCAGGATTTGGCTATTTAACCCCAACTAGGGCCGGGAATTGGACGGCGTGGCCCGGAGATGGCTTCAAAAGCGGCTCGAAACGCCTTCCAGAGGGGGCGTTAGGGTTAACGATTAACCTTACTGCGGTGCGAACAATTTTATTCAAATGCCCCGGCTCTCCGCTCGCGCGGCATTTCGCTTCACCCGAATTTCGGTTGTAGCGAAACGCCAGCCCGTGAGAACAGAATTCTACTTTGGCCGCGCATAGCTCCCGGCGGTCCGGTCGGCCGGCGATGGATTGTTTACCTTGAAAACTGGCCGCTTCGGCCACAACCTTGCATTATCGAGGCGCCGTCAGTTGGCCACTTACAAGAATTGAACCCAACTCTCCGCGCGTAACGGGGGATATGGAATCTTCGAACGCGCGTTCGCTGCTTGAGGCGGTCAACTGCGCGCTGTCATGGTCAACGAATCGTTGCTTGAATCGCAGAATGACGCAAGCGCTCGCGTGCTATGCTGCATAGCTCGGGGCCGGCCGCCGCGGCGCGAGCGGAGGGAGGCGGAAGTGGGTGGATCGAGCTACCGGGTAGATTCCATTAATCCGAAATTGCGCCAGCAGGTGGTGTCCCAGGGAGCGTGCTCGCAATTAGGTCGGGAAGTCCGTTTCTTAAAAATAGAAGAGCCGGGCAAAGTCCAAACAGTCCCGGCGAGTTTTGATTTAATGAGGGAGCAGCGATGCCCGTCGACGACGTGGAGCAACTTGATCAGCGCACAGCGGAGAAGGCTGAGGCCGTCGCTGGTATCGAAGCCGCCCTCGCCGCGACTTCAAGCGGACCGGACGGATGGCAGCGCCTGCACCTTGCACAAGCAATCAGTTGGCTTTGGCGAGGAGCCTACCAAGCGGCACTGGCGAACGCTGACCTAGCGCTCACGCCGGCCCACGAGCGCTTGCCGGTGACTGATCCCGTGATAGAGAGCTTCACCACACAGGCGCTGCGGCAGGCCCTCACCGAGGTCGAAGCGGAGCCGGTGAGGCTGTTCCCGGTGCTTGGCCCGATCGTGTTCACCGGCTGAGACAGAAGCGACCTATGGCTTAAAGGGGGGCCACCTCGGGCTTTGGGGTTGCACGCTCCCTTTGGCAGGCTTGCGCACCTCCCCGAAAAGCGCTCTTGTTCTGACTAGGCCCGCTTCTGCAATGGTTAACGACCTATTGATTATTTTGAACCCAATATGCGCGCGCTGTCTCTGTCCTGTAGCGCACCATGACTAGTCGGCCCGAGTTTTCGCCTATCCTCTCGCGGCACGCTATCGAGCGTTGCGCCGCAAGCATCGGATTTGCGCCGCAGTTGCCGCTAAAGGCTTACGAGCGCCTCAAAGCGAAGATGACAGACGCGTTGGTGCTGATGGGATTCACCTCCCAGAAGACACTTCAGATTGGGTTTTCGGTCGGACCTGATGGCTCAATGACTCCGGCGGCGCCAGAGGGCGCTCCGGTCATATTTCTTTCGAACAGCCAGCAGGTTACCCTACAGATCGGCGCCGATGGTGTGGTCTGGACTAGTACTAACTATGTCCGATGGCAGCCATACATTGGGGAATTCGAAAGAATTGTGCTGCCTTTGCTCGCCGACTACTTGGATTTGGTCTCCATTTCCGGTGTCAAGTTAGAGTATTGGGATCGTTTTATTTGGTCGGGCGATTGGGATAGTTTTGACGCGAAGACCCTGATCAAGCCGGGCTCTCGGCTGGTCACGCAAGAAGCGGCCGCGAAGCGAAAGCAGTGGCATTCACACACCGGCTGGTTTGAACAAGAGGGGCCCTTCAGGCGTTTAGTAAACGCAAATGTTGAAGTCTCAGAGATAGTTACCGAGCCGACGATCCCTCCCAGACCGTCTATTGGCATTTACACGATGATAACTGATCAAGCGAATGTCGGAGGTTATGGACCGATCGACACATCAACCTTAGATGGACAGTTCATTGTTGATCGGCTAGAGAACCAACACCTTGCGCTAAAAGACATTCTTGGCCATATCATCGACGATAACATGGCGAATCGCATCGGCTTATTTTCTCGGAATCCAAAGAAATGATCGCCGTCGACGCAAACATCACTTACCAAGCTCAGCCGCTGGACCTCGCGCCGCCGCGTGCCGCCGCTAATCGTACCGGTGGCGACATTGCGGGGCCAAATCGTCGGGCGGGCAACAGGTATGAGGCCCACCTCGTTGGTTCGGTGTCGGAGCAGCCGCGACTCGTCTTGGCCTATCAGCGGAGTGCTTGGTTAACCTCTGTGATCAACGCCACGGCCGAATTCAGAACCGTGAAAAATGGATGGGATGGGGTCGATGCGGAAGCTCCCAAATGGGATTCGCTAGACACAGCAGAGATGTTGGCCGTCTTTTTCAATAACATGGACCAGCATCCGACCTTCGCTGTGGACGCCTTAGGACGGCCGACTTTTTCACTCAATTCAGACGAGCTGTATTTGCATCTCACTGTCGACGGAGCCAATCAGGTCACATGGTTTGCGGAAGTCGCAGGCGTTGAGCATTTTCACGAAAATGTTGCTTTCACCGGGCGCAAACTTCCTAATGAACTCGCGGTTCTGTTTCAACGCACATGAGCCTTGCTGACTGCCGCGCGGTATTCGCTCATCAGCCGGCACATCAAATTGCGAGTCAATTACAGGACGCCACCACAGACCTCTGCGGGTGCGAGCTGTTTCCAATGGCGGATACGTCCCCTGGGCCGGTCGCCGACGTTGAAGCGCTGCATCTAATAGTTAGTGATCCAACCGATCTAGATGCGAACGGACTTCTCAATCCGGCATCGTTGATCCGAATCGACACGAGCGGTCTTAGTGTCCTCCGCGAGAACGCCGGTGATGTTGAGTTTGATCATACTATAACCGAATTGAAAGCACGCTCGGCTGCCGCAAACAAACCTCGTTCATTCTTGGGCGTGTGTATATTTTCTGCTCAGACAGTTCGCCATCAAAATGGTGAACGCCTAGTCGGTGTCTACGACACGGCTTTGCCGATGAAACCCCATCACGCCGACCTAGTCGGACCTTGCCTCCAAAAGATTCAAGGTCTGAGCAACAGCCAACATGAAAAAGCGAAACGTAAACGCATCAAAGAGATCATCAGTCTAGTAGGACGGTGCTTCGATCCCGCGCGGTCTTTCAGGAATGGCACGTTCTTGAAGCATTCCTAAGGCTGTAGCATTTGAGAAACTGGGATAGTGCTCTCAAACCTACGCAGGCGTGACGGGCCGCTACCAATGATCTCCGCATCGCCCCAGCACAGGCGAGACCGTCGCGCGCAGATTGATCGCTGAAAAGGTGCGAGCGTGGCCACCCGCGATCAGCGTGAACGACTTTGTGGCGGCCCCCATGACGCTCAATTCCCAAGTGGCATCATCCTCCAAAACCAAGGAGGTCGAGGAAAGAGCAGTGCCGTGAGAAGGCGGATTGGCCGATTGCGATCCGGTGTCCGATCGGGTTCGCACCTCAACGGATTCGAGCTTACGCCAAGCTGCAACTGGCTCTTTGAGGAAGATTAGAATTTTGCCGAGGCTGTCCGGGTGTAGCGCGCGGCCGTGATCCGTATCGCAGACGACGTTGAGCCGAGCACCGTCTGCCACTACCGCGGCGCTACCATCCTGGGCGGTCGCCCAGTCATCGCAATATCCAGATGTTGAACTGCAAGCGAGAAGCATCGCGGCACAAACGATATATACGCGGCGCATGTGTTACTCAGCCCGTTTGGCGGATGCCCAGCTCACAAAGAACTGCCGATAGATACGCCGGGCTCGGCGCCAAGCCTCGATCTCCGCCGCGAGCTTGCGGATGGTTTGCTGACCCTCACGGGGCGACTGTGAGATCATGTCGCGCAGGAAGTCGGCGGCAAAAGCGTCTCCGCCGTACCGCTCGATCTCGATTGCCAGTTGCTCAATGCGGCGCTCGCGCGCAGCCTTCACGCGGTCCATAGGGATCAGAGTATGACGGCGAGGTAGGGAGTCAAGCGGGAGCCGGCCCCAACTTAAGAAGCAGGGCCGGCTCTAGTTGGATCAGGCGGCTTCTTGCTGAGTTTCCTGCGGAGCCTGCTCGAACAGCTCCGCGGGCATCGGCCTTCCGCGGCGCCACCATTCGCCATAGGCATCGCATCGCGCTAACCTGAATCGTTGCCGCGCAGCGCGTGGTAGGTCCGGTGAGGCGCTACCGAATCGCGGTCCACTCGTCCAATGATGCGTCCGACTTGGTGGCCGGTAAGTTGCTTGTGGCGCATCAATGACCGAGCAACCACGAAGATGGTCTCCAGCTCGGTTTGCACCAAACGATCCATGTTACAGAAGAGCTTATCTTCGTCGATTGGCACATGCTGCCGCGCTTTCTCGATAACCTCCCAATCGCTGTCACTGAGGCACGTCGAGGTACCGAAGGCGTGGAAAGGCAGGCCGTGGGGCGCCGCCGCCATATAGAGCTGGGCACCCCAATATTCGCGAGTCCATGGAGCGAACGGATTGAGGTCTTGCCCAATCGGGAATGAAACCGGCGCCCGCATCCGACATTGCCACCAAACAATGCCGTCATATTCCCCGGGCTCGGGGACAATAGTGACGTAGTCGATTGGAAGGCCGCACCGCCAGCCGATCACCGCGTGCGCGGCTTCATGGAGCGCGATATCCTGAAGCGGCGTCAGAGTGTCGTATCGAAATTGCACGGACCGAGTCATCAGTGCACCCCCTTTCGGGTGGCACGGCGCTTCGCTGGAGCATTGTGATCCACCCGACGAATGACGCGCTCGACTTGCTGACCGGTGATCTGCTTCTTACGCATAAGAGCCCTAGCCACAGCGAAGATGGTTTGAAGCTCAACATGAACCAACCGATCGACGTCAGAGTACAACTCATCTCTGGTGAGCGGTGCGCAAAGCGGAAGTATTCGTTCGATGTGTTCACTATCGCCGTAGCTGAGCCAATCTGATCTGCCGTCGAGGCAGATCAATCCCGCAGGTGCAGCTGCTGTGTACAGCCGAGCGCCCCATTCCTCACGCGTGCACGGAATGTGCGGCAACCAAAGCACATGGCCTACGCACTCATGATCGGGCACGATGGTGACGTAATCGGGGATAAGGCCGAACCGGCAACCGATGACAGTGTGCGCCGCTTCGTGAAGTGCGACTTCGCGCAGCGGCGTCAGATTGTCATCTCGGAATTGCACAGGCCGGGTCATTGGCGCACCGCCTTCTCGGCGCGCTCAACACTCGCTTGCTCCCACTGCTCCAATTCGGAGAGCTTCCAAAAGCGAAGGCGTCCCATAAACACTGGTCGCGGGAATGTCGGATCGTTCTTGAGCCGGCGCTCGATGAACATGTGTGAGCAGCCGCCGTAGCGGTGCTGAACTTGCCGGGTTTTCAGGTACAGATCGGAAGTCGTGGCAGGCATAGCAGGGTCTTCCTCGAAATGAGGTTGACCCACCTGTGTTGCTTCGGGTCTCTCTCGAAACCCAACTCAATCGCCCGCGATCATCGATCGTCGGCCGACGCAACCTTGACCTGTTTCACCAGACGTTCCGATGGGGTTTCGAACGCGACTGGACGGCTTCGTTGTTCCGGAGTCTGCCCCATGGTCTTCGTCTGACCAACCTGAGCCCCCGCCCGTGCTCGGGCAAGCCGGAGTGCTTTATCTTGATCGGGCATCTAGGTCTTGGGCTCGATACCGTCAAGCACCTTAGGAGATCATTTGGGGCCGCTTAGTTAACGCGAGAGCGTTAGAACGTGCTTTTCCCACTTGCGCCAAGCCGCAGCCATCTCGGCTTCGTACTTGTGCTGATCATAGGTTCTGACCAGCCCACCGGGAGGATGGTTGATGCAGCGCTCCGCAATCTCCTCGGAGATGCCGAGCCGTCCTAGGCCCGTCCGGAAGGTACGGCGGAGGTCGTGCAGCTTCCACGGTGCCTTGATCTTCGTCAGCTCGGCATCGAGACGCTTTTTCGCCTTCGAAAAGCCAAACCCACAATTCTCGCCGCTCGGTCCGAACACGTAAGGGCAGTCCTTGATACGCGGGATGGTCTTCAGGACATCGAGTGCGGTTCGGGTGAGGTGAATTTTCAGTTCGATGCCATTCTTGGCGCGCACTGCCGGCAGCGTCCACACGTTGCCTTCGATCTCGGTACGGGACAGGCCGGCTACTTCGTTTCGCCGAGCACCGGTCAACAAAAGTAGCTGGAACATTTTGCCGAACGGGACGGACGAAAGTTTATCGGCATCGATGGCGCCACAGGACCTCCAAAATTCCACAATCTCAGCATCGGTTAAGGCGCGCTTCGGTTTGCGGTCTTTGCGCTTGCTCGCATTGATTTGCTCGATGCCTAGCACTGGTGATTTTGCGATCAGGTCACGCTTCTCGTGAGCCCACCCGAAAAAGCCAGTCATTACGGCAACTGTTTTGTTGCGCGCCTCAAGTCCCCGGGTAAGCGCGGCGTCGGTTATCGGCAAGAGATCGGCCTTGGTGATGGTGCCGATGTCGCGGGAACCGAGCGCGGGCTCAATATGAGCTGCGAAGATGCGCGCATGCTCGGCAATGGTCGTCGGGCGACAATCAACCTCCAGCCGCAACGTCCGATATTGCTTCCAAACTTCGCTCACGGAGCGGCCTTCCGGGGCCTCTGGAGCGGCCTCAGTGACCGGGGCAGGAATAGGCGGCCTGTAGATGACGCCCGCGTGAGCGTCCTTTCTGGCGTCGTTTGCGCGTTCTTTTGCGCGGACCAAGTCGACTTCGGGGAATCGACCCAAAGTGATCTTTTTGGTTTCGCCCCTGACGCGGCCACGATAGACCCACGACTTCACGCCGCTGGGTTGAATGACGAGATACAAGCCGTCCCTAATCGGGACCTCTTGCCTGACATCAGTAGCCTTGAGCTTGCGGACGGCTTCGACCGTCATCGCCTTGGACCTTCGGTCGGCTTCCTCTATCAGTGCCATTGGCTTTCTCGCCGGGGTAACGGGGTAAACAAATCGGCCCGTTACGGAGGGTTATCGACTGGTACTGAAAGTGATCGAGAAGGTGAAGAAATTCAACTGAATCAGGGGCTTGTTGCGCGTCGAAAGTTGCTCATGGTTAGCGAGAGTTATTCCGATCTCCATCATTCGTAATGACGGGGTCGGGGGTTCGAGTCCCTCTTGCGGCACCAGCGCTCGCTTCACTCGATCATTGCGGCCAGCGTCTTCACCGCGGCAGCCAGCTCGCGTGCGCGTCGCGCTTGGCGCCGCTACTAGCATCCCGGGCATCCGCGTCTTCAGTCTCGATTCAAAAACGACAATGGCCGGGACAAGCCCGGCCATGACGCAAATGGGTGAAGCGGTTCGATCCGATTGGTCGCGCTACTGCGAAACCGTCTGAACCACGCTTCCGATCGGACGCGCGCTCGAGGTCGGCACCTTCATCTCTTTCAGCAGCGCTTCGTCATATTCCGGCAGCGATTGGAAGGTGGTCTTGGCCTTGATCTGCACGACCTTGTAGCCGCCGGCCTTCAGGCGCGCGAGCAGCGTCGGCAGCGCTTCGCCGGTGTGCTTCTGGAAGTCGTGCATCAGGATGATGCCCTTGCCGAGCTTGTCGAGCTTGGTCATCACGGTCTCGACGATCTTCTCCGGCGTGGCGCCCTTCCTGAAGTCGAAGGAATCCAGATCGGTCGACCACATCGCGACGTTGCGGGTGCCGAGATAGGTCACCATCGCCGGATTGTGCTGAAGCTGCGGGAAGCGAAAGAACGGCGACGGCTCGGTGCCGAGCGCGAGCTTCACGGCGCTGAACCCCTTCTCGATCTCGTCCTTGGCCTGCTGCTCCGTCAACTTCTTGCTGTTGAGATTGAGGTGCGACCAGGTGTGCGCGCCGACCGTGTGGCCCTGGGCCAGCACCTGGCGCAGGATTTCCGGGTGGTAGGTCGCATGCTTGCCGACCGAGAAGAACAGACCCTTGGTGCATTCTTCCGCGAGCGCCTTCAGCACCGCGGGCGTGTTGACCGGCCAGGGACCATCGTCGAAGGTCAGCACGACCTCCTTGTCGGTGAGGAAGTCGAACTGCTTGAAAGTTTCGAAGCCGAAGCCGGGACCACCGGTGGTGTCGATCTCGACCACGCGAGACACGCCGAGCGCGTTCGGATTGGCGCAGGTCGATTTCTGCTGGACGGGGACGATCGCTGCGGCCGCAGGTGCCGGCGCCGGCGCTGCGGCGGCAGGCTTGCCCGCGAGCGCCGCGGTGGTCTCGACGTCATCCTTGGCGGCGAGCTTCGCCGGCAGTGGATCGGCGGCATGGGCCGCTGTTGTCTTGGGGCCGCCCTGGTCGGCGCGCGAGGAATAGAACAACCAACCTCCGGCGATCACGGCCGCCGCAAGGACACTGGCCAGCATCAGGCCCAACGCATTACGCATCGCTACTCTTTCCAAATACGCAACCAAACCAGCGGAATTTCCCGCGCGACGAGCCATTAATGCGAAGGAACAGTTAACGTGACACCAACACGACAGCGGTTGCGCAGGAATTTCAGCGAGGTGCGCCAAAGTGACCGATGTCACAGTCGCGGTGCGGCACGTGACCGTCATCACAGTGGAAACTGCTTTGCTGGAGCATTGTAGCTCCCATCAACAACGGGCCCGCTTCGGCGGTGCTAATGGGAGCTTCAAATGACAAAGTTCTTCTCGACCAAGTCTTTCTCGACCAAGTCTTTCTCTGCCAAGATCCGCGACACCAGCCTGGCTCTCGGCTTTGCGGCGATCGTCTCGATCGCCTCGACCAGCTCGAGCTTCGCCTTCTCGGCCGAAGCACAGCAGATGTGCACCAGCGATGCCTTCCGCCTTTGCTCGTCGGAGATCCCCAACATCCCGAAGATCACTGCATGCATGGTGCAGCACCGCTCCGACCTGAGCGCCGGCTGCCGCGCGGTGATGGACAAGGATCTCGCCAAGGGCGCCTCACACAAGGTCGCTGACGCCCAGGACGGTCACTAAGACGCGAGCAACCAATTTCCCGTTGAGCTCCCGAGCAATGTGCCCCGGCGTGATGCCGGGGCCATCCGGCGCGCCGCTGCGCCCTGTCAATAAAGCCGTTGCGGCTCCGGCATCGCCGCTCTAGCTTCGCCCGCACATTGCTCCGGGCAAGAGGCATTACGCGATGACCAGATCAGCTTTTCTTTTTCCGTTGCTACTGTTTACAGCCAGCGCCTCCGCGCAGCAGCCCGGTCACGACGCCTGCGCGCGCGATGTCACGCGCTTCTGTCGCGCCGTCATGAACAATGGCGATGGCGCCGTGCTCGCCTGCCTGAAAGAGCATCGCGCCCGCCTGACCAAGGCCTGCGACAAGGTGCTGACGGATCACGGGCAGTAATTGTCATTGTCGTCCCGGCGAAGGCCGGGACCCATACCCCGTGATGCATCGATAAGGCGCGGCGAGCTGTACCGGGCGCGATCGCAACTTCGAGTTTTCGCCAAACTTCCGCTTGTGGCTATGGGTCCCGGCCTTCGCCGGGACGACGGCAGAGTGTTTGACTGCTACGTACTGCTCCCCGCCGCGGTCGCGACCACCGGCAGCACCTCGGCACCCGCACGATCCGGCGTCTCTTCCTTCCAGCGCACCGAGCCGAACGGACGCTCCAGCATGCGGCGGATACGCACGGGATCGGGGCCGATGTGGAAATCGATCGCGCTCTGGTGCAAGGCGCGTTCCGACTGGGTCGAGCGGTTGCGCTGGCGCAGATAATCGAACCAGGTCGGGCAGTGATAGCGCTCGGTCCACAATTCGGGGTCGGCGATGTCGCGCGCGATCGACCAGCCATAGGCGCCGTTGCGCTGCCTGGAGAGCTGCACGTCCTGCATCACGTTGTGGAAGGGGCGCGCGTTCTCCTGGCTGACGCGATATTCGATCTCGACCACCAGCGGCCCGCTGCGTCCGGTCAGCGATAGCTTGACTTCCGGATCGGCCAGCACCTCGGCGTCCTCGTTGCGCGCGCCGACGCGCGGCATCGCCAGCCAGATGCCCAGCAGCGGAGAGATCAGCATCAGTCCGGCCGCCACCAGCAGTGCGACCTCGACGCCGGCGTAATCGGTGAGATGGCCCCAGCCCCAGGCACCGATCGCAATGCCGCCCGAGATCGAAGCCTGGAACGCCGCGAGCGATCGTCCCGCGACCCAGCGCGGCGCCGACAATTGCACGCCGATATTGAACAGCGCGACGGCTGCCATCCAGACCGCGCCGGCCAGCACGAGCGCCGCCGCCGTGAGCACGGGTTCGGTGCTCAAGGCAAGCGCGCCCATCGCGAACGCCATTGAGATCGTGCAGGCGCGGATCGCGGATTCGCCGCTCATGCGCTTGCGCAGCTCGTGGATGTTGAGCGCGCCCACGACGGCGCCCATGCCGAAGGCGCCCAGCATGATGCCGTAGGTCTGCGCGCCGCCATGCAGCAGGTCGCGCGCGACCAGCGGCATCAGCGCCATGACGGCGCCGCCGCACAGGCCCATCACCAGCGTGCGCAACAGCACGATCTTGATCGGCGGCGAATTGGTGATGTAGCGGAAGCCCGAGACCATGGCGCGGTTGAGCTTTTCCCGCGGCAGACGCGAGGGCTCGGTGCTGCGCCGCCACAACAGCAAGACCACCAGCAGCGGCAGATAGAGGATCGCATTGCAGGCGAACGCAGCGACCGCGCCGGCAGAGGCGACGATGACGCCGCCGATCGCCGGACCAAAACTGCGGGCGATGTTGTAACTGATGCCGTTCAAGGCCACCGCCGAGGGCAGCGCATCCGGCGGCACCTGCTCGCTGACCGAGGATTGCCAGGCAGGCCCAAACAGCGCGTTGCCGCTGCCGACGATGAAGCAGAATGCCAGCAGCGTTCCCGGGCTGATGAGCTGGAACCAGGCGAGCAGCGTCAGCGCGGTCGCGCCGGTCAGCGCGATCGACAGCGCGATCAGCGTGACGATGCGGCGATCGTACATATCGGCGATGGCGCCCGCAGGCATCGAGATCAGCATGATCGGCAGCATCAATGCGGTCTGCACCAGCGCCACCTTGTCGGCGGAAGCCGCCATCTGTGTCATCGCCCAGGCCGCGCCCACGCCCTGGATCAGCAGGCCCAGATTGGACAGCAGGCTGGCGAGCCAGATGCGCCGGAATATCGTGTACTGCAAAGGCGCGGTGATGCCCTCGGCGGTCACTTTCTGGCGTTTCGGCTGCTCGGTCATATCCCCTTCCAAATCGTCCGGCAGAAATGGCTTAAATGATTCCGGCGCCTGCAGTGATGCCTGCGAAAGTCCTTCTCTGTCCAGTGGTTAGGCCGCTATAAGCGGTGCAAAGACGTGGTTTTACCGGTGAGGAACAGATGAAGCTATCACGACGGACGATCCTGCAAGGTGCAGGTGGCCTGGCTTTCGCGGTTGCGAACTTCCGGATGGATGCACGGGCGCAAACGTCGTCCGCGGCCGGAGGGTCCGAGGTGCCGCCCATCCTGTTCGTCCACGGCAACGGCGACTACGACGCGCTCTGGATCACGACGCTTTGGCGGATGGAATCCAACGGCATTGCGCATGATCGCATGATGGCGATCAACTTCACCAATCCGAACGCACGCACCGACGATACGGTCGAGCAGGCCGACCGTTCGTCCACCGAGGACCAGCGCCGTGAGCTGGCCGCCGCCATCGCCGAATTGAAGCGCCGCACCGGTGTGGCGCGTGTGGCGCTGGTCGGCAATTCGCGCGGCGGCTACGCCATCCGCAACGTCGTCAAGAACGGCGGCGGAGGCGATGTCAGCCACGCGGTCGTGTGCGGCACGCCCAATCACGGGGTCTTCGCGTTCGATGATCTGCTCGGCAGCGAGTTCAACGGACGCGGCGCCTTCTTGCGCGGCCTGAACGAGGGCGACAGCGAGGTGACGCCGGGCACGGCTTTCCTCACCATACGCAGCGACGGCATGGACAAATACGCGCAGTCCGACGGTCGCTTCTTGGGCAAGCCCGGCGTGCCGACCGGCATCACCGCCGAGGGGCCCGAACTGAAGGGCGCGACCAATCTCGTGCTCGGCGCGATCGACCATCGCGAGACGGCGTATCACCCGCGCGCCTTCCGCGAGATCTACAAATTCATCGCCGGCCGCGAGCCATCGCGCATTGCGATCGTGCCGGAACGGAGCGTCCGCCTCAGCGGATTGGTCACGGGCACGCCGGGCGGCGTGCCGACCAATCGCCCGGTCGCGGGCGCAACGGTCGAGGTATTCCAGGTTGATCGCGAAACCGGCGAGCGCAAGGGCGATGCGGTCTACCGCTCGACCACCGCGGCCGATGGCCGCTGGGGGCCGGCCGAGGTCGAGCCCACCTCGCCGCTCGAAATCGTCCTGACCTCGCCGGACGCGCCGACGACGCACCTCTATCGCTCGCCGTTCCCCCGCTCCTCTGACGTCGTGCATTTACGTGCCGCGCGCCCGTTCGGGCCGGCGGACAAGGATGCCGGATCGGTCATGATCATGTCGCGTCCGCGGGGCTATTTCGGCCTGCCGCGCGACACCGTTCTGTTCGACGGCCATGAGCCCGCCGACGTCAAGTCGGGCGTGCCCACGGATTCGACAGCAACCCTGCGCTTTCCGGCCAGCGAGGTCGGGCGTAGCGTCGTGGCCCAATTCAACGAAGAACGAATTGTGGCACGCGCCTGGCCTGCCTCCGAGAACAGGATTGCGATTGCCGAGCTGACTTATTAGCTGTTGAGCTGCAAGCCTTGACTGCGAAGCTAGCTGCGGGAGAGAGCCATGAACATCGCCAGCGTGCGTCGGCCCATCGTTCCTCCCAGCCCGCCGCGCGCACCCGACGACATGTCGTTCTTCGGCCGTCTGGCGGTGATCAGGCAGAACATGATCGCGACCTGGGGCCAGCGCGCCTATGAGGAAGAGATCATCCAGGGCCGCTTCTTCCTGCACAAGAGCTTCATTCTGAACCGCCCGGACGCGATCCGGCATGTCCTGCTCAGCAATTACGAGAACTACACGCGCACGCCCGCCGGCATCCGCATGCTGCGCCCCGTGCTCGGCGAAGGTCTCCTGATCGCGGAGGGCCACGCCTGGACGTTTCAGCGGCGGACGCTGGCGCCCGCCTTCACGCCGCGTGCCACCGCAAACCTGGTCCCGCACATGACGGCGGTGCTCGACGAGACCATTGCGAAACTCGACGCGCAAACCGGCGAGGCCGTCGATCTGCGCGAGATCATGCAGCGCATGACGCTCGAGATCGCCGGACGCACGATGTTCTCCTTCGGCATGGACCGGCACGGCCCGACTCTGCGCAACTTCGTCACGGAATATGGCGAGCGCCTGGGCCGGCCCTATTTCCTCGACATGCTGCTGCCGGTGTCCTGGCCGACCCCGATGGATCGTGCCCGTGCCCGCTTTCGCAAGCGCTGGACCGACTTTGTCGCGATGCTGATCGCCGAGCGGCGTGCGGCCGGCAAGAAGGACGGCGCGCCGCCGCAGGATCTGTTCGATCTCATGGACCAGGCGCGCGACCCTGAAACCGGCAAGGGTTTTTCCGACGCGCAGCTCGTCGACGAGGTCGCGACCATGATTCTCGCCGGTCACGAGACCACGGCAACCGCGTTGTTCTGGGCGCTGTATCTGCTCGCGCTCGATCCGGACACGCAGGAGGAGGTCGCCGCCGAGACGCGCGGCGAACACCTCGACAGCATGGCCGACATCGATCGCCAAAAATTCACCCGCGCCGTGATCGACGAGACCATGCGGCTCTATCCGCCGGCGTTCCTGATCGCCCGGGCCGCGCGCGACAAGGACAATGTGGCCGGCATTGCCGTCGGCAAGGGCGACATCATCATGATCGCGCCGTGGCTGCTGCACCGGCACGAGAAATTGTGGGATCAGCCGAACGCGTTCATTCCAAAACGCTTCATGTCGACGGAGGCGCCGGACCGCTTCGCCTATCTGCCGTTCGGTGCGGGCCCGCGCGTCTGCATCGGCGCGCCGTTTGCGCAAGCCGAATCGGTCCTGGC
The DNA here is from genome assembly GCF_041200145.1 of Bradyrhizobium sp. LLZ17. Taxonomy (NCBI): domain Bacteria; kingdom Pseudomonadati; phylum Pseudomonadota; class Alphaproteobacteria; order Hyphomicrobiales; family Nitrobacteraceae; genus Bradyrhizobium; species Bradyrhizobium zaerense. Next base: position 4,742,426 of record NZ_CP165734.1, on the reverse strand, counting down.
CCTGGCCCGGCTGATCGGCGCGTTCCGCGTCGAGCTGGTCGATGCCAATCCGGTCATTCCATGTGGCGTCGTCACGACCCAGCCGGACCACTCACCCATGTTCCGCATCACGCGTCGGTGACAGGCGATCGTCTGGCCAACGGCGTGATCCATCCTAGATAGAGTTACGCCATGAGCGACATCCAGGCCCAGCTTTCCGTTCTGAAGCAGACCGCCGACGCCGAGGTGGTCAACGCGATCCATCGCCTCATCGAGGACGGTGAGGATCACGAGCTCAACCGCGTCAACGTTCTCGACTTCTCCAGGCAGCACAATCTCGACGAAGAGCGGGCGATCTCCGCTTTCCTGCATTCGGCCCGGCTCGGGCTGTTCGATCTCGGCTGGAACGTGCTGTGTCCGGGCTGCGGCGGCGTGCTTGGGGCGCATTCGACCCTGAAGGCACTCAAGCCCGATGACTATCATTGTGCGCTGTGCGCCTGCGGTTACAAGGCATCCGTCGACGACCAGGTCGAGGTCTCCTTCACGGTGAATCCGCGCGTGCGGCGCATCGCGGCGCACGACCCCAACTCGCTTCCGGTGTGGGACTATTTCAAGCAGGTGTTCTGGAGTTCCGGCGTCGACTTCAACAAGGACTCGTTTGCGACGCTCGCCAACGAGGTGACGCTGGATACGTTCGAGCTGCCGGCCGGCGAGAAGGCGACCATGTCGCTGCAACTGCCGAACGACTTCATCATCATCTTCGAGCCGGTGACGCACGCGGCCCATTTCATCGACGTCCAGGGCGAACCGACCAAGGACCGCCAGCAGCTCGCCATCATGTACAACAGGGTTCAGGCTCCGACCGGGACCACGACCTTGCGGCCGGGCCCGCTGCGGCTGTCGCTGGAGAACCAGGCCGGCGTGCGCGTGCTGCCGGCGGTGTTCATCGCGGCCGAGGCACTTCATCACCTGATCGGCAAGCGCAAGCCGTTCCTTACCGCCAAGCGCATGCTGTCGAACCAGACCTTTCGCGATGTCTTCAAGGCGGACAATCTCAGTCTCGACCAGCGCCTCCAGATCACCTCGCTGACCTTCCTGTTCACGGACCTCAAAGGCTCGACCGCGCTCTACGAGCGGGTCGGCGATCTTGCCGCCTTCGATCTCGTGCGCGCGCATTTCCATGCGCTGCTCGAGATCATCTCGTCCGAGAAGGGCGCGGTGGTGAAGACGATCGGCGATGCCGTGATGGCGACCTTTGTCCGTCCCGAGCATGCGATCGTCGCCGGCCTGCGGATGCGCGCGGCGATGGACGAGCTCAACAAGAAGCGTGGTACCGCCGATCTCATCGTCAAGATCGGCATCCATGAAGGCCCGTGCCTCGCGGTGATGCTCAACGAGCGGCAGGATTATTTCGGCCAGACCGTCAATATCGCGGCGCGCGTGCAGAGCCTGTCCACGGCGCGGGAGATCCACATCACGAGCCCGGTGCTGGATGAGCCCGCGGTTGCGGAAATCCTCAAGCAGCGCGAGATCACGCCGATCCAGAAACAGGCGGCGCTGCGTGGCATCGCCGACAAGATGGTGGTGTACGAGATACCGTAAGGGGATGGGGCGATGCCGCAACATTCTCCGTCCTTGCAAGGAGCCCTTGCGACGGAGCAATCCAGACGGTCACTGCGGAGAGATTCTGGATTGCTTCGCTCCGCTCGCAATGACGGCAGTGGGAGGTTCGCGCCAAATCCCGCCGTCGAGCGCGGCAACCAATCTGCCCAGATTGCCGAAACGTAATGCACGCGCGGAACTGACGCACGTTGCGCTATCTGAGTTTCCCGCTCATATAATGGCTTGTAGCGGCCGCGCCTCAGGCGGCTTCATCGATTTCGGTAGGATCCTATGCTCGACGGCCTGCGCCAGTTCATCGCCGAGATCGTTGCCCCTCATGCCGGGGATCGCAGCTTCGGTGAAAGCGATTATCGGCTGGCCGCCACGGCGCTGCTGGTTCACGTGATTTCGCTGGACGGGCAGCCGACGCCGGCCGAGCAACGCAAGCTGCACAGCCTGATCGAGAGCCATTTCGGGCTCGATCGCGGCACCGCCGACCGGCTGATCGCGGACGCGACCCAGGTCGAGGGCGAAGCGGTCGACCTCTATCACTTCACCAGCGTCATCATGCGCTCGCTCGACGAACAGGGTCGCAAGCGCATCGTCCAGATGATGTGGGAGCTGGTCTATGCCGACGGCCAGGTCACGGAGTTCGAGGACAACGTCGTCTGGCGCGCCTCCGACCTGCTCGGAATCGCCCAGCGCGACCGGATCGATCTCAAGCACGCGGTCGCGGACCGCATCGGCGGTCAGGTCAAGGACGGCGCCATCAGCGGCTGATCACGCCCGACACGGCCCATTGCCGGTTGTGCTGACCACATGACGAAACTTTAATGTAGCGCTCGCGCGCTTGGCTTTCCGGATTCCCCTGTAAATCCGCAGTTTTTCCCGCTCTCCCCTTTGCCCGCTCAGGCGGCCATGCTGCCAGCGCCGCTTGCCTGTTCCGCGCGGCCTATGCTCTCGTTCCAGCCATTACGGGGCCAAAAAACTTCAATTCAAGAGACTTCGATCGTGACTGAGCGGGTAACGTTGATCACCGGTGCGTCGGCGGGCATAGGTACGGAGCTGGCGCGTGTGTTCGCCGCGAATGGACACCGTCTCGCGCTGACGGCGCGACGGGCGGACCGGCTGGAGGCGCTTGCGAGCGAGCTCGCCGGCAAGGGCGGCAAGAAGCCGATCGTGATCGCGTGCGATCTTCAGGACGCGGACGCCTGCGAAAAGATCGCGGCAGCGCTCGTCGCGGAAGGCGTCGAGCTCGACCATCTCGTCAATAATGCAGGCTTCGGCGTGTTCGGCGATGCAATCGAGCGCGACCGCGCCGAGCAGGTCGGCATCGTCGATGTCAACGTCCGGGCCCTGACGGATCTGTCGCTGCGTTTCGCCGATCAACTCATCAGGAACAAGGGCGGCCTGCTCAATGTCGGATCGGTCGCCGGCTTTCTGCCAGGACCCGGCATGGCGGTTTACTACGCCTCCAAGGCCTATGTGATCTCCTTCACCGAGGCGCTGCGGGCGGAGCTCGCGCCGCACGGCGTTCGCGTCACCGTGCTTTGCCCGGGTCCAGTGCCGACCGAATTCCAGGCGCGCGCTGGCGTTGGCTCCGGACACGATACCGCCGTCCTCAATGTTTCTGCCGCCGATGTTGCGCGCGAGGCCTATCGTGGGCTGATGGCAAACAAACGGGCAGTGCTGCCTGGTCTTGGCATCAAGCTTGTGCCGTTCGCGTTGCGGTTATTCCCGCGCGGCTTCATCCTGTCAGCCACAAGTTGGTTTCAGAGGCAAAGGCACTAAAGAAAGCCCGCGCGCCGGCATTGGCCCGGAGCTTGCTTTCCGTATCGGGAAGCTTGTGTGCGCGAACTCACACGAAATTAACCTTCGCTTAGTTATGCTGGCGGTCTGAACCGATAGCGCTTTGGCGAGAGCGCTTGGCGAGAGCAACTGGAAAGGCAATGTCGTTCCGGACGGACAGGTTTGGTGGCGCAGAATTGGTGCCCTTTCCCCAGCGAAGGGCCCTCGGCGCATCGGCTGCGAGTCCTGAAGCCCGGCTGCCGGTCCTCATCGTCCTGCACCAGGAATCCTCGACGCCCGGCCGCGTCGGCAATGCGTTGCGCGCGCTCGGCCATCGCCTCGACATCCGCAGGCCGCGCTTCGGCGATCCCCTGCCCGACACGCTCGAGCGGCACGCCGGCGCCGTCGTTTTCGGCGGCCCAATGAGCGCCAACGATTCCGACGACTACATCCGCCGCGAGATCGACTGGATCGACATTCCGCTCCGCGAGCAGCGGCCGTTCCTCGGCATCTGCCTTGGCGCGCAAATGCTCGCGATGCAGCTTGGCGCCCGCGTCGCGCCGCATCCGGCCGCGCTGACCCAGATCGGCTACTACCCGATCCGCCCGACCGCGGCGGGCCGTACGCTCTGCCCGAACTGGCCGGCGCAGGTCTATCACTGGCATCGGGAGGGATTTGGGCTGCCGGTCGGCGCGGAGCTGCTTGCGGAAGGCGATGATTTTCCGGTGCAGGCGTTTCGGTCCGGCAATGCCTTTGGCGTCCAGTTTCATCCCGACGTGACCTACGCGATGATGCATTGCTGGACCACGCGCGGCTATGACGGCTTCAGCGCGCCCGGCGCACGGCAGCGGCATCATCATTTCGCGGACCGCGCCGTCTATGACGTAGCAGAACGCGCCTGGCTCGATCATTTCGTCGATGGCTGGCTGTCGCGCCGGCCGGTGCTGGCGCAAGCCGCCGAGTGATCGCGTCTTCGCGTAAGCCCTTGCCTCGTCCCTGAATATGCTAGGCTTGCCGCCAACGAGCGCGCGCGAACACGCCGGCAAACAGGGAGAGCGCCATGGAATATGAACACATTCTCTATGACGTCGGCGACAAGATCGCGACCATCACGCTCAATCGTCCCGAACGCATGAATGCGTGGACGCCGGTGATGGAGCGCGACGTACGCCATGCGATGGAAGCGTCAAGCAAGAACGATGATGTCCGCGTCATCGTGCTCACCGGCGCGGGCCGCGCCTTCTGCGCCGGCGCCGACATGGATGCGCTGAAGGGGCTCGATCCAAACGACATCAGGCGCGCCTCGAACCTGCCGCCGTTCGACATGAACAGGCGGCCGGACTGGCAGACGCGCTATGGCTTCTATCCGTCGATCGGAAAGCCGGTCATCGCGATGCTCAACGGCGCGACCGCCGGCATCGGTCTCGTGCATGCGCTCTATTGCGATTTGCGCTTTGCCGCTGATAACACCGTGTTCACGACCGCCTTCGCACGGCGCGGACTTATCGCCGAGCATGGAATCTCCTGGATGCTGCCGCATATCGTCGGCCATGCCAATGCGATGGATTTGCTGCTCTCGGCCCGGCGCGTGGGAAGCGAGGAGGCGTTGCGGATCGGGCTCGTGAACCGGCTCTGTGCGCCGGAGAAACTTCGCGAGGAGACCTATGCCTATGCGCGCGATCTCGCCGATTTCGTCTCGCCGAGCGCGATGGCCGTGATCAAGCGGCAGCTCTATGAGGTGCCGTTCCAGACGCTCAGCGAGGCCACCATCGAGGCCAATCGCGAGATGCTGGTCGCGCTCAACGGCAGTGATTTCCGGGAGGGCGTGGCAAGCTTCTTGGAAAAGCGGCCGCCGAGGTTTACGGGGAGGTAGGGGGAGAAATTCGGATGGAGCCCGCCGTCGCCCTGCGGGCTATGGCGGGGCAGCCTTCGCTCCCTTCGCTATGAGGGAGCTTGGCTGGCTTGCCTAGCCGAAGCTCGCGAAGCGAGCGAAGGCTGGTGGAGCCAGGCGGGATCGAACCGCCGACCTCGTCATTGCGAACGACGCGCTCTCCCAGCTGAGCTATGGCCCCGTAGTAGGCCGCTCTGGTAATGCGGCCGACAACCGGGCGCCATTTAAGTCCCCGCCAAGGTCAAGTCAAGGACGGGCGTAAGGGGGTTTTAGCCATCCCGGCGCCGACTTCCCTTGTTTGGGCTGGGGGGAACCGGTATCTAGCCATGACCATCCCACGGCACAGGCCCAGAGAGTGTTTCGCTGATGCGCCCGATCGTCTTCATCCTGATCCAGATCATCAATCTGTACATTTACCTGCTGATCGCATCGGCGATTCTGTCCTGGTTGATCGCGTTCAACGTCGTGAATACCCGCAACCAGTTCGTCGGAGCGATCGCGGAATTTCTCTATCGGATCACCGAACCGGTGCTCGGCCCTATCAGGCGCCGGCTGCCCAGCATGGGCGGCCTCGACATGTCTCCGATCGTCGCGTTTTTCGTGCTTTGGCTGATCCAGCTCTATCTCGCCGAGTACGTTTATCCCAACGTGCCCTAGACCCGCGGAACCGTGACGGAGCGTTGATGGAGCGGTGACCGATCCTTGACTGATCCTTGGCGCACCTCCACCACGGGCCTCAGCATTGCGTTGCGGGTGACGCCGCGCGGCGGGCGTGACGGCATCGACGGGATCGAGCAGCTCTCCGACGGCCGCAGCGTCCTGAAGGTGCGCGTGCGCGCGATCGCTGATGGCGGCGAGGCCAATCGCGCGGTGCTGGCGCTGTTGGCGAAATCGCTCGGCGTGCCCAAGGCCAGCGTCAGTCTCCTGTCCGGGGCGACGTCACGGCTGAAGCAGATCGCGGTCGAGGGCGATCCGGCGCGGCTTTCCGAAGCGTTGCGCCAGCTCGCTGAAGCCAAATCGAAGGCATAGGGAACTGACATGACGGCCAAGATCATCGATGGAAAAGTCATCGCCGCTGAGCTTCGCGCCCGCGTCGGCGACGACGTCGCCCGCGTCAAGCGTAACCACAATCTGGTCCCGGGGCTCGCCGTGGTCCTGGTCGGCAGCGATCCCGCCTCTGAGGTCTATGTCCGCTCCAAGCACACGCAGACCCAAGCCGCCGGCATGGCCTCGTTCGAGCACAAGCTGCCCGCCGACGTCTCGCAGGCAGATCTGCTGGCGCTGGTGGCAAAACTCAACCGCGATCCCGCCGTGCACGGCATCCTGGTGCAGCTGCCCCTGCCCAAGGGCCTCGACACCGAAGCCGTGGTCAATGCCATCAATCCGGCCAAGGATGTCGACGGCCTGCATCCCAATAATGCCGGGCGGCTCGCCGGCGGGTTCGAGGCGCTGTCGCCCTGCACGCCACTCGGCTGCATCATCCTGACCAAGAGCGTGCATGCCTCGCTCGAAGGCATGAACGCGATCGTCATCGGCCGCTCCAATCTGGTCGGCCGCCCGCTGGTCCAGTTGTTGTTGAACGAGAACGCGACGGTGACCATCGCGCATTCGCGCTCACGCGATTTGCCCGGGCTCGTCAAGCAGGCCGATCTCGTTTATGCGGCGGTTGGCAGGCCGGAGATGGTGCGCGGCCACTGGCTCAAGCCGGGCGCGACCGTGATCGACGTCGGCATCAGCCGTATTCCAAGGGATGACGGCAAGACGCGACTCGTCGGCGACGTCGCCTTTCAGGAAGCGCTTGAGGTCGCTGGCGCGATCACGCCGGTGCCGGGCGGGGTCGGCCAGATGACGGTCGCCTGCCTGCTCGTGAACACGCTGCGCGCGGCCTGCGCGATCGCAGGCCTGCCGAAGCCGGCGGTGTAGTTCACCTCGCCCCGCTTGCGGCAGCCATCGCATATGAGGCTGATTTCTCTGTGGCCATCCTTCGAGACGCCCGCCTTTGGCGGGCCCTCAGGATGAGGACCGAGTGTGCGGCAGCAGTTTCAACGGGCTCCGACTGCCGCTTAGCCTCATCCTGAGGAGACCGCGGAGCGGTCGTCTCGAAGGACGAGGCGCGCGTTCAGGTCGGCCAATGGCGATATGCGATGGCCCTGCGATTTGCAGGGAGAGGTACCGTCATCGGCTCCGGGCTACGGAAAACTCATGCCTTCTTTTTCTCGCGCTCGACGCCTTCGAGGATCAGCTTGTGGGCATCTTCCGGGCCGCCCCAGCGCAATATCTTCACCCACTTGCCGGGTTCGAGATCCTTGTAGTGCTCGAAGAAATGCTGGATCTGCTGCAGCGTGATGTCGGGCAGGTCGGAATAGGTCTTCACCTTGTCGTAGCGCTGCGTCAGCTTTGACGACGGCACCGCCAGAATCTTCTCGTCGCCGCCGGCTTCGTCTTCCATGAACAGCACGCCGACCGGACGCACGCTCATGACGGCACCCGGGATGATGGCGCGGGTGTTGACGATCAGGACGTCGCAGGGGTCGCCGTCATCCGACAGCGTGTGCGGGATGAAACCGTAATTACCGGGGTAACGCATCGGCGTGTAGAGAAAGCGGTCGACCACCAGCGTGCCGGCCTCCTTGTCCATCTCGTATTTGATCGGCTCGCCGCCCACCGGCACCTCGATGATGACGTTCACTTCGTGTGGCGTGTTTTTTCCGATCGAGACCGCATCGATACGCATTCAAGAGGCTCCGTTGTTGCCGAGGTTAAATCGCGCCCGGCAGCGATTTTGGCATTGTCATACGCGGGCTTGGCCCGCCACTCCATCGCGTTTTTGTGAAATAATGAATCCAGCGATCACCGGCTCAAGAGGCAACGGTATCGACGGAATGGAAGCGCTGCCGGTTAAGCTTTCAGCAGCTCAATTGGTCCAGGCGAAGGCAACCTTGTCGAGCGATTTCGGCCCGAATCGCTCCGAGGAGCGCGCCACCATCCGGCCACCCAGCGCCCGGTAGAACTCGGTCGCCGGGTCGTTGTCCGAGAGCGCCCATACCACCATGCTCTTGAGATTGCTCTGCATGAGGTCGCGGCGGGCGGCGGTAAACAGGCGACGGCCGAAGCCGAGGCCCTGGAATTCCGGACGCAGGTAAAGCTCGTAGATCTCGCCGTCGAAGTGCAGGCTGCGGGCGCGGTTGCGGCCGTAATTGGCGTAGCCCGCGATCTTGTCGCCGAACACCAGCACGCTGACGCGGCTGCCCTTGCGGATCGCGCTGTCCCACCACTGCGGACCGCGGCGGTTGATCAGCTTCTCCAGCTCGGCGCCGGGAATGATGCCCTGATAGGCCGAGCGCCATGCTTCGTCATGGGTGGACGCCACTGCAGTTGCATCTGCAGCTTTGGCCGGCCGGACCTCGATCAGGGTTGTGCTCATGGATGCGATCAAACCAAGTCGCCGCGCCGGCGGCAAGACCTATCGTTAATTATCGGTTAAGCTGTGGACTTTCTGCATCAGTATTTTAACCATGTTGTACCGAAAGAAGACAAGCGGCTGCCTTGAACGGCAATGGTGTGATGTACGCCGGTGCAAAACTGCGATGCGGCAACGAATGAACGGCCACGGCACCGCAGAAAGCCCGTCCAGAATGATTCGTTCCTACCAGTCTGACTGCGTCCCCCTGTTCGCTTTCGGCAATTGATGCGGCTCCTCAACATCCTCGCCCTCCTGCCTCTGCTATCCCTGTTGGCGGCGCCGCCGCTGCGCGCCCAGGTCACGTTCGGGCCATCGGGAGAGGAAGGCGAGCCGTTCCGGCGACAACAATGGCTTGTACCATCCCCGGATACCGACATTGCCGCGCATGCGCTGCTGTTTCGCCCCGCCGGCACCGGTCCGTTTCGGCTCGCGGTGATCGCGCACGCAACGACACAGAACGTGTTGCGTCGTGCACAAATGCCGCAGCCGGAATACCGCGCGCTCGTCGCGTTTCTCGTCGCGCGCGGTTTCGCCGTGCTGGTGCCCGAGCGGCTCGGCCATGGCGCGACCGGCGGGCGCTATGTGGAGGACCAGGGCGGCTGTGACGAGGCTGATTACGCCCGCTCCGGCCGCGCCACCGCCGCGGAAATTTCGTTCGCGCTGGACTATCTGCGGAAGCAGGATTTTGTCCGCAGAGACGCCGCGGTCGTGCTCGGACACTCCGCAGGCGGCTGGGGTGCGCTGGCACTCGCGAATGCCGATCCGAAGGCGATCTCCGCGATCATTGCCTTCGCACCGGGGCGCGGCGGCCACGCCAACGATGAAGCGAACCGGATCTGTGCGCCGCATACGCTGCTTGCGGCCGCGGCCGAATTCGGCAAAGCCGCGCGCGTTCCCGTCACATGGCTGGTCGCGGACAATGACAGCTATTTTGCGCCGGCGTTCTCGCGAAGTCTGGCGGACGCATTTCGTAGCGGCGGTGGAAAGGTCGATTTCCGCGCGTTGCCCGCGGTGGGCAGCGAGGGCCACTGGATGATCGAGACCGAGGCCGGCGTCAAAGCCGCAAGCCTGGAGCTCGACCGCGCGCTGAAGCCGCCGCTGGCGAAGAAGCCATGACACTGTATTTCCTGGTCAAATATCTGCATGTGCTCGGTGCCATCGTCATCCTCGGTACCGGAAGCGGCATCGCCTTCTTCATGCTGATGGCGCATCGCAGTCACGATGCGGAGTTCATCGCGCGCACGGCTTCGGTGGTGGTGATCGCCGATGCGATCTTCACGGTATCGGCTGTGCTCGTGCAGCCGATCACGGGCGGTTTGCTGATGATGCTCTCGGCCACGCCGATCACGGAGCGATGGCTGCTGGCCTCGCTCGCGCTCTTTGTGATCGCAGGCCTGTTCTGGGTGCCCGTCGTCTTCATGCAGATCGAGATGCGCGATCTCGCGCGCAACGCGGCCGAGCAGCACGTCGCGCTGCCGGAGCGTTACTTCGTCCTGTTCCGCCGCTGGTTCGCGTTCGGCTTCCCCGGATTCGGCGCGACGATGCTGATCCTCTGGCTGATGATCGCGAAACCGATCTGAGAGACGTGATGAACCAGCGCACCATTCTCGTGCTCGGCGCCTCCGGCCTGATCGGTCGCTTCATCACGGACGATTTGCGCACGCGGGGCTTTCGTGTGGTCGGTCTCGCACGCCGCTTGTCGCCGGCGCAGAAGATGACCGCGCTTGATCTCGAGCTGCCGATTCTCTCGCTCGATGCGGCCACGCTGACCCGCCTGTTGCGGGAGCACGCAGTGGATATCGTCGTGAACTGCCTCGGCGTGCTTCAGGATGGGCCGGGCAGCGACACCAACGCCGTGCATCGCGATTTCGTCGCACGCCTGCTCAAGGCATTGAGCGATAGCGGACGGGCAATCCGGCTGGTGCACATCTCGATTCCCGGAACCGCACAGGACGATCGCACCGCATTCGCGACGACCAAGCGCGAGGCCGAGCGGCTGATCGCCGCCTCCCGCATTCCCCACGCCATCCTGCGCCCCGGCTTCGTGATCGCGCCATCGGCCTATGGCGGCAGCGCCATGCTGCGCGCGATCGCCGCTTTTCCGCTCGACCTGCCGACTGCCGAAATGGCGACGCCGTTCCAGCCTGTTGCGGTCGAGGACATCGCTGCCACCATTGCCTGGCTCGTCGCGCGCGACATCGACGATCTATCCGTGAAAGCCGTGAGCTGGGACCTGATGCAGTCCGAACCAATGACGATGGCCGGCGTCGTCAAGCAGTTCCGGTGTGCGTTCGGCACCGCCGGCTGGCCGCGCGTCGCGATGCCATCCTTCATGCTCGATCTCGGCGCGAAAATCGGCGACGTCGCCAGCTCTCTCGGCTGGATGCCGCCAATGCGCTCCACCGCGATCGCCGAGCTGCGCCGCGGCGTGACGGGCGATCCCTCGACGTGGATCGCAGCCACCGGCATTGCCCCAAAGACGCTGGCTGAAGCAGTTGGGCGTCATCCCGCTTCCATCCAGGACAAATGGTTCGCACGGCTGTTCCTGATCAAGGCATTGATCATCGCGAGCCTGGTGGCGTTCTGGCTCGTTTCAGGCTTTATCGCGCTGGTCGTCTCCTATCGCGCCGCCGCCGGCATTTTGAGCGCGCACGGCTTTCCGCCGGCACTGGTCGATCCCATCACCATTGGCACCAGCCTGATGGACATGGGCATTGGCGTCCTGATCGCTTTTCGTCGTACGGCAGCCATCGGCCTGGTCGCGGGCATCGTCGCATCGCTCGCCTATATGGCCGGCGCGGCGATCCTGGCCCCCGACCTCTGGATCGAGCCGCTCGGCGCGCTGGTGAAGACAGGGCCGGCGATCGTGCTGATGCTCGTGGCATTGCTCATGCTGGATAACCGCTGATGCCCAAATGGCCCGATGACGATGTGATCCTGTTCGACGGCGTCTGTATCTTCTGCTCGCGTTGGGTGCGGTTCATTGCCAAGCGCGACACGGCGAAGCGATTTCGATTCACGCCGATCCAGTCGGACTATGGAGCGCGGTTGGCGCGCACGTTCGGCATCGATCCCAATGATCCCGATACCAATGCAGTGGTTCACCGCGGAGAGGCGTTCTTGCAGTCGGACGCTGCGCTGACGGTGCTGTCGCATCTGCCGGGATGGAGTTGGACACGCGCGCTACTTGCTGTGCCGAAGCCGTTGCGCAACGCGGTGTACGGCCTCATCGCGCGCAACCGCTATCGCATCTTCGGCAAGTACGATGCGTGCTTTGTGCCGGATGCGGATCTGCGGGCGAGGGTGATTGAGTAACCCGAGTAGCCCGTTATTGCGGGAAGCTCGTCATTGCGAGCGCAGCGAAGCAATCCAGACTGCCGCCGCGGAAAGACCCTGGATTGCTTCGCTGCGCTCGCAATGACGGAGTGTGTGGTTACGGCCTGCCCAGAATCGCGAGCACTTCCTTCGCCGCCCGCTCGCCGCTATCTCGCGCCCCATGCGCCGTCGTGAAAAAACTTGGCGATGTCGCCTCTCCCGCAAAGAACAGGCGGCCATCCACGGCTGTGGCCAGCACGGCGCGGTCCCCCGCATGGCCAGGCAGCGCGTGCGAATAGGAGCCTCGCGCAAACGGATCATGCGCCCAGCGCGACTCGTACAGCGGCTTCAGCTTTCCCCTGATGTCGTTGCCGAGAAGGATCGCGATCTCGTCGATGCTGTGCGCGGCGATGGCGCCGTCGCCGGCCTCTTCCAGCTGGCGTGCAAAACTGCCGCCGAAAAAGCCTTCGATGCAGGGCTGCCCAAACGGGCGGATGTGATAGGTCCCCATCTCGGTGCGCATGGTGGCGCCGCGCAGATTGCCTTCCTTCGGGAAGGCTTCGGCGTCGTCGAGCGCCAACGTCACCTTGTCGTCGACGCCGAGCGGCAGGCCGGCTGCGGCATCGATCTTCGCGGGCAGGGGAGGCGAAAAGCGGATCGCTTCGTCGGCGATCAGATTGGTCGACACGGTGACGATGACCTTGTCGGCGGTCAGCGTGCCCTGCGAGCTTTCGAGGCGGATGCGCTTGCCGGAATGATCGATCAGCGTGACGTTGCAATTGAGCGTCACCGGACAGTTTTCGCCATAGGCCGCAATCAGTGCGCCATAGCCGCGGCGGATGCGCCAGTTGAGGCCGGTGTCCTCATAGGCGTCCCAGTCGAGCGTCGACATATGCTTCAGTTCGCAGCCGTTGATGTAGGTCGAGATCGCGTCGATCATCGCATTCCAGCGATTGCCGGGCTCCAGGCTGCTGCTCGCGGGTTCGTCCTTGCCGGTCTGCGCGGCCTGCCAGAGACGCGCATAGAATGCGTCCATCGCGCGCATGAATTCGTCGCGCTCGGTTTGCGGAAAGGCATTGCCGAAGGCGCGCTCGCGCCAGGGCGGCAGGTCCTGGTTGATCTCGAAATCGAGTTGTTTGGCGATTGCGACGAAGGAGTTCTTGTCCGCCGAGTGCAGCCAGCCGCAGCCGACATCGAAGGTGACCTCCGGCGAGGCCTGCACGGTCCAGGCCCGGCCGCCGAGCCGGTCACGCGCCTCCAGCACCATCACGGACAGGCCGGAGTCGCGCAGCACATGCGCCGCACCGAGGCCGGCGGCGCCGGCGCCGATGATCGCGACATCGACGGAGGACGGTAGGGAGCTCATCAGCGGGCTCTAGCACGTTCGCTGGATGTGCTGAAGCCGCCGCATGCATAGCCGTCATCACCCGCCTTGTGCGCAATTGCGCACTGGAGCGGGTGATCCAGTATTCCAGAGACAGTCGTCAGGTACGGAGAAGCCGCGGCGTACCGGATGCCCCACCTTCGCGGGGCATGACAGTGTCGAGGCCGGTAGCTTACGCCACCGCTTCCTTGGACTTTTCCGCGCGCTTGCGCTCGTTCGGGTCGAGGTGCTTCTTGCGCAGCCGGATCGACTTCGGCGTGACCTCGACGAGCTCGTCGTCCTCGATATAGGCCAGCGCCTTTTCCAGGGTCATGCGGATCGGCGGGGTCAGGCGCACCGCTTCGTCCTTCGAGGTCGTGCGGATGTTGGTGAGCTGCTTGCCCTTGAGCACGTTGATCTCGAGATCGTTGTCGCGGGTGTGCTCGCCGACGATCATGCCCTTGTAGACCTTCCAGCCCGGCTCGATCATCATCGGGCCGCGGTCTTCCAGCTTGAACATGGCATAGGCGACAGCCTCGCCCTGGTCGTTGGAGATCAGCACCCCGTTGCGACGGCCCTGGATCTCGCCCTTGTACGGGGCGTAGCCGTGGAACAGGCGGTTCATGATCGCGGTACCGCGGGTGTCGGTGAGCAGTTCGCCCTGATAGCCGATCAGGCCGCGGGTCGGCGCGTAGAACACCAGCCGCAGGCGGTTGCCGCCGGACGGCTTCATCTCGATCAGCTCGGACTTGCGCTCGCTCATCTTCTGCACGACGACGCCGGAATGCTCCTCGTCGACGTCGATGACGACTTCCTCGATCGGCTCCATGGTGGCGCCGGTGGCCTCGTCCTTCTGAAGCACGACGCGCGGGCGCGACACCGAGAGCTCAAAACCCTCGCGGCGCATGGTCTCGATCAGGATCGCGAGCTGCAATTCGCCGCGGCCCGAGACTTCCATGGCGTCCTTGTCGGACGCTTCGACCACGCGCAGCGCGACGTTGCCTTCGGCCTCGCGCAGCAGACGGTCGCGGATCATGCGGCTCGTCACCTTGTCGCCTTCGGTGCCGGCGAGCGGGGAGTTGTTGACGATGAACGACATCGACACGGTCGGCGGGTCGATCGGCTGTGCCGGCAGCGGCACCTCGACGGTCGGATCGCAGAAGGTGTCGGCGACGGTGCCCTTGGTCAGGCCCGCGATGGCGACGATGTCGCCGGCTTCGGCTTCCTCGAGCGGCGTACGCTCCAGACCGCGGAACGCCAAGATCTTGGTGATGCGGCCGGTCTCGACCAGCTTGCCGTCGGCATTGAGCACCTTGACCGCCTGGTTCGGCTTGACCACGCCGGACGAGATGCGGCCGGTGATGATGCGGCCGAGATAGGGATTGGCTTCGAGGATGGTGCCGATCATCCGGAACGGACCCTCTTCGACCGTGGGCGGCGCGACGTGGCGCAGGATCAGGTCGAACAGCGGCTCCATGCCCTTGTCCTTGGGACCCTCGGGGGTTTCGGCCATCCAGCCTTGCTTGGCCGACCCGTACAGGATCGGGAAGTCGAGCTGCTCCTCGCTGGCGTCGAGCGCCGCGAACAGGTCGAACACCTCGTTGATGACTTCGGTCGGGCGCGCGTCGGGGCGGTCGACCTTGTTGATGACGACGATCGGCTTGAGGCCGACCTTGAGCGCCTTGGAAACCACGAATTTGGTCTGCGGCAGCGGGCCTTCGGCCGCGTCCACCAGCACAAGCGCGCCGTCCACCATGTTGAGGATGCGCTCGACCTCGCCGCCGAAATCGGCGTGGCCGGGGGTATCGACGATATTGACGCGGGTGTCCTTCCACTGCACCGAGGCCGCCTTGGCCAGAATGGTGATGCCGCGCTCACGCTCCAAATCGTTGGAGTCCATGGCGCGATCCGTCACCTTCTGGTTCTCGCGGAACGTGCCGGATTGCTGGAGGAGCTTGTCGACCAGGGTCGTCTTGCCGTGGTCGACGTGGGCGATGATGGCGACGTTACGAAGGTTCATGAGTGAGCTTCTTTGCGGTCGGACAATGGGTTAAGCGCGATCTCGCCGGTCAGACCGGGACCTGTTCACGGATAACGCTGGAAACGTGAAAAACGGGGGCCTGCTACGCCCAAAAAGGAAGCCCGGTCAGCTCGACCGGGCACCCTATGCGTTGCGGCGCAATATATGCAAAAAACCCCAAAAAACAATGCGTTCTTTCGCGATTGGTTGACTGAATTTTATCCGGGAATCCCCGGGGGTTAGGCGAAACCCTTGCTCAGACGTGCCGGCCCCTGATGGCGGCCCAGATCAGAGCGACGCCCCCAAGCCCCACCACCAGGCCCAGGAAGACCAGGGGCGAGACGTCGGAATCGATCTGGCCGCGGTCGGATATTTGAAATTCCGCCGAACAGGAGCGCGCAGAGGCGCGGCAGCAACATGATGATCCCGAAGATCGCTATCAGCGCGGTCAGGCAGCCGCTGCGCTGGTTCGGCGGGATAGTCCGGCGGCATCTTCTCCATGACGGAAGAGCGCGGCAGGCGCTAGCCGGCCTCGGTCTCCTCGCTCGGATAGACCCCGCGCAGCACCTCTTCGAAGTGCAGTTTGACGGCGTCGTTGCACAGGCAGGCGCGCAGGCGGAGGCCGTCACGGTTGCGAACCAGGATCGAGCCGCGCCGCGTCTCAAGCACGCCTTCCGCCTTGAACGACTGGAGCACGCGGCTGGCATAGCTGCGGCCGACGCCGAGCAAGGTCGCAAGCTGCTCATGCGTCAGCGGCACGCTGTTGTCATCGCCGGTCCGCTCCATCGCCGCCAGCATCCATTTGGCCGTACGCTGCTCGATCGAGTGGATGGCGTTGCAGGCGGTCGACTGGAAAACCTGCGCCAGCATACAGTCGGCGTAGCGGGCAAAGATGTTGTGCAGCGACGGCGAACGCCGCTTGGCCGCTTCCAGCTTGGCGACATTGATACGCGCAAACGGTCCGCCGAACTTCACGGAGATTCGGGTGTAGGCCGGCAGGAATCCCTCGCTGACAATGCCGCCGACCGCGCCTTCGCGGCCGACCAGAATGGTCTCGACGTCGCGGCCGTCCTCATTGGGGACGACGAAGGTCGCAAGCGAGGGTCCGCACGGGAAGTGCGCAATCTGGACGTCGTCGCCGGGGCTGTAGAGCAGCTCGTTTGCCGCAGCGGCGTCAACCGCGATATGCGGCGCGAGCAGCGTGTAGTCCGCGTGGCTCAGCCGCCGCAGCAGATTGTTTGCGGGGCGGCTGTCGAGCTCGGTTGTCTTGCCGGTGCGCGCGTCCATCGGGAACTCCCATCCTCCTCCCACAATAGCGAGTTCCGGCCATTTCCTGTGTGCACAAGTGGACAGACCAGAGAACGGCGATGTGGTGGGTTTCGTTCCGGGAACCCTCCGATGCGCTGGGCGCAGCATCGCGACGCGGCAGTCCTGGTCCGAGAAACACCGTGTTCCAAGATGCGATGATGGCACCCGCTTTTTCCGACGGCTCAGAGTGTCCTGCCGATGTCCTGATCGTCGAGGACGATCCGATCATTGCCATCGATTTCGAGGATCGCCTGCTCGGGTTTGGCGTGACGAGCGTGCGCACCGTGGGCTCAGTGGCGCAGGCGCTGGAGGCGATCGCGAGACGTCCGCCGGATTTCGCGCTGCTCGACGTCGAGTTGATCCGCGAGAAAAGCTTTGCGATCGCCGACCGTCTCGTCGCTCTGAAGATTCCGTTCGTGTTCGTGACCGGTTACGGCGCGGATGCGAGCATTCCTTCGGTCTTTGCAGCGCGCCCGCGTCTGCAAAAGCCGTGCTCCAGCGATGCGCTGGAGGCCGCGCTGCGGATGCGCCGCGCCTGACGGTGCGTCGGCTTCAGGCGAATTTCGGATCGAGCGTGGTCGACCACAGCGCGACGTCGGCGCGATCGCGCAGCGTCACGATCATCTGGCCGGAGCCGCCGTCGATCTTGACGTGACCGAAGAACTGCATGCCGGCCGACGGCGGCAGGTTCTGGTTGTCTTTTCCAGGGGCCTTGATGAAGCGCACGTCCGGACCAAAAGTGTTGTCGAGATCGTTCGGCCCGAACGTGCCCGCATGCAACGGCCCGGAGACGAATTCCCAAAACGGCTCGAAGTCTTGGAATTGCGCCTTGTTCGGATCGTAATAATGCGCGGCGGCGTAGTGCACGTCGGCGGTCAGCCACACCGTGTTGCGGATCGGCGCCATCTTGATGAAGCGCAGGAGGTCGGCGATTTCGAATTCGCGGCCGCGCACCGGACCGTCGCCTTGCGCAAAGGCTTCCGAGCCGCCCTTGGGCGTGTCGGGCACGACCAGGCTGAGCGGCATGTCGGAAGCGATCACCTTCCAGGTCGCGCGTGAATTGAGCAGGCCGCGCTTGAGCCATGCGATCTGGTCGGGGCCGAGGAAGTAGCTGGCCGGACCGTATTCGGTCTCGAGGTTGGCGCCGTTCGGACCGCGATAGCTGCGCTCGTCGAGCACGAACACGTCCAGATGCGGCCCGTAGGAGATCTGGCGATAGACCCGGCCCGGCTCGACGATGCTCTCCCGCATCGGATACATCTCGTGGAAGGCGCGGCCGGCGCGGGCCGCGAGCAGGCTGATGTCGCGCACCTTGTAGCTCGCCGGCAGCTCCTTCGACAGCGACCAGTTGTTGGTCACCTCGTGATCGTCCCACTGCACGAAGATCGGCACTTCGGCGTTGAAGGCGCGAACGTTGTCGTCGGTGAAATTGTACTTGTGCGCGGCGCGATACTCGTCGAGCGTCTCGGCGACCTTGGCTTTCTCGGGGATGGTGATGTTCTTCCAGGTCTTGCCGTCGGCGAGCTTCACCTCGGAGGGGATGACGCCGTCGGCGTAGATGGTGTCGCCGGAATGCAGGAAGAAATCCGGCCGATGCTTGCGCATGGCGGAGAACGACACCATGCCGCCGTCGTCGGGGTTGATGCCCCAGCCCTGGCCGGCGACATCGCCGCCCCAGACGAAGCTGACGTCGCGGCGGTCGGCGGGCGCAGTGCGGAAGCGGCCGGTCACCGGCTCGCCTTCGATTGCGGTGTGGGAGAGATCGCGGAAGCGGACGCGATAGAAGATGTCCTGGCTGCTGGGAAGATTCTCCACCAGCATTTTTGCCGTGAAGTCGCTCGCCGGCAGCGCCGCGATCGGCGGCAGCGCGCGGGCGTCCTTGAAGGAGTCCGTCGTCGCCACCTCGACCAGCATCTGCGAGGGGCGGTCCGCACGCGCCCAGATCACGCCGCCGTCGACGGTGACGTCGCCGGACTGCACCCCATGGGTCACGGCCGGCCGGTCGGCCGCGCGCGATAGATGAGGCATCGCGATCGCGCCGAGCGCACCGGCGCTGGTGGTCAGGAAACGGCGGCGGGAGAATTTGATCTTCATGGATGGCTCTCAATAGCGCGAGGGACGGCTGCCCGGGCGGTCGCCGAGATGACGTCAGACGCTATATTGAGGAAATGTGACGAAGCGATAACGCGTGCCAGCGCTTAAGCGTTGCTGGCCGCCCGGAATTGCGCGCCGGTGCGTTGCAGGTTCTGCGGCAGGCTGAACAGCACGGTTTTGCGATCGGCAACCGCGGCATGGAACTGATCGAGCACGATGTTGAAGGCGGTGAGCGCGCCCTCCTCGATCGCGCCGTGATCGAAGCAGCGCAACGTGTCGCGGAGGATCTCGTCGGCCTCGGCCTGCATCTGGTCGAGCTCCTCGGTCGTCTCGCTCTTGCGTGCGCCGGCGATCATGTCGAGCAGGCGTTCGCGCAGATGGCTGTTGGTGTTGCGTTCGTCCTTTTTCAGATAGCCCGCGAACCATGCGCCGATCGAGCCCATAGCCGAGAGTGCCATCAGGGTCCACCAGATGTAATCGCTGTACTTGTCGAGGAAGGTCTTTTCCTCACCGTCAACGAAGGCGGCCGCACCCGGATGCACGGGGATCACGGCATCCTTGTCGGTGTCGGGCGTTTCGATCTTGGCGGCGAGCGGGAATTCCGTCACCAATTGCTGGCGCACCGCGAACAGCTGGCGCGTGAACGCCGCGATGGTGGTTTCCGACACCCCTTTGCGCGCCACGATGTGATGCGAGAAGCTGATCGTCTTGACCTCGTCGTCCGGACGGTCGGGCGAGCCGCCATAAGTGCCCGCGGGAATCTCGGACGCCTCGTAGACAGGATGGTTCTGCGCGATCGCATCGGCGGAATCGATCGCGAGGAATGTCGGCGTGCCGCCGTCCTTGGCCGAGGCCGCAATCGCGTCCGCCGTGATCTTGCTGTTGACGGGGCCTGCGGCGAGATAGGCGTCGACCTTCTGGGTGCGGATCGCCTCGGCGACCTCGCTCGCCGGGAATTGCACGATCTCGACCTTGGCCGGATCGACGCCATATTGCTGGAGCACCACCTTGAGCAGGCCGACATTGGCCTGCGTGCGGCCGACCACGCCGACGCGATGGCCGGCGAGCTGCGCGATCTTGGTGATCTTGGCGCCCTTCTTCTTGCCCTTGCCGGGCACGGTCCACAGCACCGCGACGTTCTTGCGCAGGGTGGCAACCGCTTGCGCGTTTTTGGGCACGTCGAGATCGCCGCGGACGATGGCGAGATCGACTTTGCTCTCCGCGAGCGCATCGGCGCTGGCGGCGGCACCGTCCGTCTGGACGGGACGCAACCGCACATAGCCTTTGCTCTGCGCGAAAGCCTGCGTCAACGCCTGCACCACCTTGACGTCGTCGCTGTTGGCGGGGCCGACCGCGATCTTCAGCGTCACCGGCCGCATCGCAAAATAGTATCCGCCGACCAGCGCGCCGATGATCGCAAGCACCAGCGCCAGAGACACGAGTGCCGTCCTCCGCGCCGCGGATCGCGGCGAAGGCGGAGGGGGCGCTTCGGCCAGGTCCAATCCCCCGGTCATCGATCTCCCAAACAGGCGCTTCAGACTCAGTTTCATCTTGGCCGGCGATTTACGCCGGGAAGTGTAGCAAATTTCTTGTCCGGCGGGGTTACATCTCCGTCATGGTTAGCGGATCGACCAAATCCGGTATGAACCGGGGCGCCAGCACGGTGTTAGGGTAAAGTTCCCCTGAAGGACGGAGGCGATCATGGCAGAGCGGCTATCGGCAGAGGCACGCAAGCAGGCGCTGGGCGGCATCCCGGGCTGGACCGAGCTTCCGGGACGGGAGGCGATCGGGAAGACCTTCGTCTTCAAGGATTTCAACGAGGCCTTTGGCTTCATGACCCGCGCGGCGCTGGTGGCCGAAAAGATGGATCATCACCCCGAATGGCGCAATGTCTACAAGACGGTGGAGGTGGTTCTCTCGACCCATGATGCGGGCGGGCTCACCTCGCTCGATATCGAGCTTGCCAAGGCGATGAACGCCATGGCCAAGCTGACAGCAGGCTGACGTCTTGCAGGGGCGGACTGCATCCCCATCTTGTGCTCAGCATGGTGTGCGGCGATCCGCCGCTCCGGCTGAACGGAGTTTTGGAGATGGCCGCCGAGCACAGTGTCGGCTTCGAGCCGGCTGATCGGCTCGCCGAGGATCGTGAGGCCTGCGCCGCCGCTTCTGGCGCAAGCTGAAGCGTGTCGCCGCGCATCTGCCGTTCGCGGAAGACCTGCTCGCCGCCTATTACTGCGCCTTCGACAGGCAGACGCCGCGCCATGTCCAGGCCTCGCTGCTGGGCGCGATCGCCTATTTCATCCTGCCGTTCGACTTCATCCCGGACATGATGCCGATCCTCGGCTTCACCGATGACGCCGCGGTGCTCGCCACTGCCCTTCGCATGGTCGCCAGCCACATCACGACGGAGCATCGCGACGCCGCGCGTGCAGCGCTGAAGCGCGGGGTGGATGAGGCGGAAGTGGAAGTGCAGTAGCATTCGCTACGCGTTCCGTCGTCATTCCCCGCGAAGGCGGGGAATCCAGTACGCCGCGGCTTCTCGATTCAATCACTGACGTCAGGCGTACTGGATCGCCCGGTCAAGCCGGACGATGACATCGAGCGCGTGACCGGCAGCTATTTCTTCTGCGCCCGAACCTTCTCCGCGTCCCAGGCCTGGAACTATTTGAACAGCGTTTCCTTGTCCGTGTCGGACAATTTCGCCGCTGCGGGGCTTTGCTTCAGGAACGCCTCGAAGCGCTGCCGCGTCACCGGTTCGACATCGTGCCGCTCGAGCCATTGCTGTGCCACCGGCAATCTGTTCCAACCTGCCAAAGGCGCCGCGAGCGAGACCTCCTTCCACTTGGGATGGAAAGGCGGGTTCTGCAGCGTCGGGAATTTCGTGAAGAACGCGTCCACGAACAATTCAAGCTTGCGGTAGCGCTCGGTTTTAGGCGCCCAGTTGTAGGCAGCGAGCACCGCCGGCACCGCGATAGTGTCCACGCTCTCGCCCTCCTTGATGAGGTTCGGATAATCCTTGGCGGTCAGCGTTGCCGGCAGATAGTCGCTCTGGAGCGGCTTCGCATAATCCACGGTTGCGAGGTGGAAGCGGCCGTCATTGCCGAAGTTCGAAACGGACTTGTACGGTTTGCCGCCGACCACGATGACGGCGTCGATCTCGCCGGCCTTGAGTTTCTCCAGCGCAATGCGTTGCTCGACATAGACGAATTTCGCCTTGATCCCGAGCCGCTCGAACACGGTGAGTGCGGTGACGAAAGTGCCGCCGTTCGGCAGGTCGACGCTTACGGTTTTGCCTTCCAGATCCTTGAGCGTCGCGACCGATTTTGGCGCGATCACCTGCATCTCTTCGTTGTAGAGCTTGGTCACATAGGTGAACTGCTTCTTGATGTCCTTGGCAAAGCCTTTGCGTTCCAGATAGTCGAGCGTATCCGCGCGCACGATTCCGAGAACGACGCCTTGCAGGAACAGGATGTCGGCAACGCTCTGCACCGAGCCTCGACCGACGATTGGCAGCATGCGAAGCCTGTTGCCGTCGTCGAGCACCGAAGCGAGGTCGGCGCCGAATTGCACATAGGTGCCGCCGATCGTGCCGGTGATCAAGGTCACCGTGTTGGCGTTCAGCGACTGCTTGGTCGAGGTCGAGCCGAACTGGAAGATGGCTTTCAGGCTGTCCGAGACCTTGGCCGGATCATATTCGGTCTGCTCGGCGCGTGCCGCGAAGGCACAGATCGTCATGATGGCGGCAAGCGCCATTCTCAAAGCGTTACGCATGATATCCCCTAATGAGTTCTAGTTCTGAATCTGGGCGAGGCGTTGCCGCGCCTCCGCCGATCCGAGACCTGCGGCCTTTTGGTACCAGTCGCGCGCGGCGGTCGCGTCGGCAGCGATGCGCCTGGCGTCGCTGGTGCCCAATACGGCCGGGTCATAGGTCTGCCCCAGCAGAAATGCTGCCGTTGGATCCTGTGCATTGGCGGCGCGTTCGAGCAGCAGGCGGGCGGCGGCAATGTCGCCGACCGCCAACAGACCGTTCGCGCGCGCCATCAGGCCGGCCAGCGTGTCGGCATCGAGCGTCTTGGCAGGCGGAGGCTGTGCAGTGATTGGCGCGGGCGCCCGGGCTTGCAGCGCGGTCTGATAGGCAGACGCAATCGCTTCGCGGCTCGGCGTTGGTGCAGGGAGATCCTGCGCGTCAGCGCTCGCCAGCGTCGTGTTGCTCACGCGCGCCGGGTCCTGGCGCGTCTGCGGCGTGTCCGGCCCGTTGGCGGACGCCATGGCCTGGTCCAGTTCAGTACGCCTCGGACTGGTGGCATCGGCGGCGAACAGGCTCCCGAGACTGGGTTGAAACAGCGCAGCCAGAACTGCGAGCGTGGATGCGACCAGTATGGCCGCGAGAACACGCGGGACAATTCTCGACCCGGGACTCAACGCCCGCGCCGTATATTCGCTTGGGTCCGGCGCACCGAGCGGATCGGACAGGAACAGTGGAATTGGATCGTCCGGTGACAGTTCGACCCGTGCGGCGCGCGCACGGATATAGGACGCGACGGCCGGATGTGATGCAGCTTGATCGGAATCGAACGACCTCGATTCCCTGGACGGGCGGTACGCCGTCTCCATGGTGATGCTCCCCGTTAGTAACGCAACGCTGGGGCATCCCGGCTTCAGTCTTTTTGTTGTTGTCCAGAAATGCCCCGCAAACTGGAACGGGTAAATCGCTGTCTGAATCAGCCCAAAAAGCGTCAGCGGCTTGCGCGAATCGGGAGATATTTGGGTTTGATTGGGGCGACGTGGAGGAATCCACCGCAATCTTGGCGGCAATGGTTGATGGCGATCTACCGGGTGGCAGCGTGGACAATGCTTGTCCCGCGCTTGCTGTCATTCCGCGCGAAAGCGGGGAATCCAGTACGCCGCGGCTTCTCGATTCAATCACTGACGTCACGGAGTACTGGATCGCCCGGTCAAGCCGGGCAATGACAGTTTGAGCTTGTGGCGAGCGGCTGTAGCGACACACGCCACGCCGCGTCAGCTCACGGATGCAGGATCACCTTGCCCATGGCCTGACGTCCTGCGAGCACCTTCAGGGCGTCGGCAGTCTGCGCCAACGGGAAGGTGCGGTCGACATGCGAGGAGATTTTTCCTTCCGCCGTCCACCTCACGAGCTTCTCGAGATTGGCGCGGTTCTTGGCCGGGTTGAGCCTTGTCCAGGCCCCCCAGAACACGCCGCGGATGTCGCAGCCCTTCAGCAAGGCGAGGTTCAGCGGCATCTTCGGAATGTCGCCGGCGGCAAAGCCGATCACGAGGAAGCGGCCTTCCCAGGCGATCGAACGCAACGCCTGCTCGGCATACGTACCACCGACCGGATCGAAGATGATATCGACGCCCTTGCCGCCGGTGAGTTTTCGCAAGCCTTCCTTCAGGTCTTCCTTGGCGTAGTTCAGCGTCAGCTCGGCACCATGCGCTTTGGCGAATTCGAGCTTCTCGTCCGACGAGGCGCAGGCGATCACCTTCAAGCCCATCAGCTTGCCGAGTTCGCAGGCCGCCAGGCCTGTGCCGCCGGCCGCGCCCAGGACAGCGAGCGTCTCGCCCGGCTTCGGGCTCGCGCGGTCTTCCAGCGCATGCAGCGCGGTGCCGTAGATGATGATGATGCCCGCCGCGCGGTCGTAATCGAGATTGTCGGGAATCTTGACGATCGATGCCGCCGGCAAGGCGATCTTTTCGCGCGCGCCGTTATGGCCGCAGGAGGCGACCACGCGATCGCCGACCTTCACATCAGTGACGCCCGCGCCGACGCTCTCGATCACGCCGGCAACTTCGGCCGCCGGCGAGAACGGGAACGGCGGCTTGACCTGGTACTTGCCCTGAATCATCAGGATGTCGAAGAAGTTCAGCGCCGCGGCCTTGATCGCGATCACGGCTTCGCCGGGACCCGCCACCGGATCCGGTACCTCCGCGAGCACGAGATCGTCGGGCTGGCAATATTGCGAGCAGAGGATGGCTTTCATGGCGGCACCTGAGCGTTTCGAGGCAGAATTATAGTTGGCTGTTTCTGCCGGATTTAACGACGGGCGACAATCCGCTTTCTTTGTCCGAAATTGCATTCGGCCCTATCCTCGTCATTGCGAGCGAAGCGAAGCAAATCCAGACTATTTCCGCGGCACGGACTCTGGATTGCTTCGCTGCGCTCGCAATGACGGAAGAAGAAAAAGGGAGGATTCAAACGATGTTTGAAACAGGTCTGCTCAAGAGCAAGCGCATTCTCGTCACCGGCGGCGGCTCCGGTCTCGGCGCCGCGATGGGGCGCCGCTTCCTGTCGCTGGGTGCTGAGCTCATCATCTGCGGCCGCAAGCTCGACCGGCTGGAGACGACGGCCACGGAGATGCGCGCGCAGACCGGCGGCACGGTCACCACATTCGCCTGCGATGTCCGCGACGGAGCCGCAGTCGACGGCATGATGGATGCGATCTGGCGCGGGGCGCCGCTCGATATCCTCGTCAACAACGCTGCCGCCACCTTCATGGCGCAGAGCGAGCACCTATCGTTCCGCGCCGCCGATGCGATTCTGGCGCCGACGCTGCATGGCGCGATGTATTGCACGCTCGCCGCCGGCCGGCGCTGGATCGAGGGCAAGCATGGCGGCGTCGTGCTCTCGATCCTTTCGACCTCGACCATCACCGGCCGCGCCTTCACCGTTCCGTCCGCCATGGCGAAGTCGGCGGTGCTGGCCATGACCAAAAGCCTCGCGGTGGAATGGGGGCCGAAGGGCATCCGCACCGTGGCGATCGCGCCGGGTCCGTTCCCGACCGCGCGCATCCGGGCAGTTGCGTCCCGAGGGCCGCGATGAAAGTTGGACCGCGCGCAATCCACTTGGCCGCACCGGCGAGCACGGCGAGCTTGCCGATCTCGCCAGTTTCCTGGTTTCGGACCGCGCCGGCTACATCAATGGCGAGATGGTGGTGATCGACGGCGGCGCGCATTTGCGCAGTTCCGGCGCCGAGGACCTGTTGCACTGGACCGAGGCGCAATGGGCCGAGCAGCGCGCCGCGCGGTCCCGAGGCTAGCCGCTGCGCTCCTGCTAACTGCCTTCCCAAATTGGACTTTCCCGGCTATCCCTGACCTCCGGACAAAGCGCGGCCGGGCCATCTTCCAGTCACAATATTGAGGGAACCACTCCAGCATGTGGCGGGTGCTATCTTTAACTTTGATGATCGGCATGATGACGTGCGGGATCGCCAATCCCGCGCGGGCGCAGACGCCGCAACCGGCGCCAAAGGCGACACCGAAGCCGGCCGCCAAAACCGCTGCCAAGCCTGAGAGCAAACCGGCCGCTGTGCCCGCGACAGTTGCCGGCGGCGCAGAGCCGACGCTGATCGGCCAGTTCGGCACCTGGGGCGCCTATGCGGCGACGCCCAACGGCAAGAAGGTCTGCTTCGCGCTGGCCAAGCCCTCGTCGTCCAAGACCAATCCGCCGAACAGGCCGCGTGACCCGGCCTATGCCTTCGTCTCGACCCGGCCGGCCGAGAAGGTCACCAACGAGGTCTCGGTGATGATCGGCTACGCGCTGAAGCCGGGCTCGGAATCCTCGGTCGAGGTCGGCGGCGCCTCGTTCGCGATGTACACGCAGGGCGACGGTCTCTGGATCAAGAACGCGGCCGAGGAGGAGCGGATGGTCGAAGCCATGCGCAAATCCGCCGATCTCGTGGTCAAAGGGGTCTCGGCCAAGGGAACGGAGACGACCGACACCTTCTCGCTGAAGGGGCTCGCCCAGGCGCTGGACCGGATCGCGCAGGATTGTCGCCGTTAAGACTGCGGTCGATAAGGTCGCAATCGACAGGTCTGGTTGCTATATAGGGCGCGTACTAGACTTTCTCCCGTCATTCCGGGGCGCGCGAAGCGCGAACTATGGTGCGCAATTGCGCACCTGAGAATCTCGAGGTTCCGGGTCTGGTCCTTCGGACCATCCCGGAACGACCACCTAATCAGGTCCTTTCAATGCAACCGACGACCGAGCCGCGCAATGCAATACTGGTGGAGAAGACTCCACTCGAAGTCTATGTGCCGCCGGCAAAGCCGTCGCTCATCGGACTGTCGCGCAACGAGCTCGCCGATCGTCTCGGCGAGATCGGCGTGGCTCCGGCCCAGCGCAAGATGCGCGTGCAGCAGTTGTGGCACTGGATGTATTTCCGGGGGGCCCAGAATTTTGACAAGATGACCTCGGTCTCGAAGGGCATTCGCACCGATCTCGCCTTGCATTTCACCGTCGACCGGCCCGATGTCGTGGCCGAACAGATATCCAATGACGGCACGCGCAAATGGCTGCTGCGGCTGCCGAGCGGCGACAATGTCGAAAAGGCGCACGAAGTCGAGTGCGTCTACATTCCCGAGAACGATCGCGGCACATTGTGTGTTTCCTCTCAGGTCGGCTGCACCTTGAACTGCTCGTTCTGCCACACCGGGACCCAGCGCCTGGTGCGCAATCTCACCGCCGGCGAGATCGTCGGACAGGTGATGGTGGCGCGCGATCGCCTGAACGACTGGGCCGATCGCGAGGACGGCACGCGTCGGGTCACCAATATCGTGATGATGGGCATGGGCGAGCCGCTCTACAATTTCGAGGCGGTGCGCGATGCGCTGCTGATCGTCGGCGACAATGAAGGCATCGGCATTTCCCGCCGCCGCATTACGCTGTCGACCTCCGGCGTCGTGCCGAACATCGTGCGCGCCGGCGACGAGATCGGCGTGATGCTCGCGATCTCGCTGCATGCGGTGCGTGACGAGCTGCGCAACGAACTGGTGCCGCTCAACCGCAAATATCCGATCGCCGAATTGTTGCAGGCTTGCCGCGACTATCCCGGCGCGTCGAACGCGCGCCGCATCACCTTCGAATATGTGATGCTCAAGGGCGTCAACGATTCGCTCGAGGATGCGAAGCTGCTGGTCAAGCTGCTCAAGGGCATCCACGCCAAGATCAATTTGATCCCGTTCAATCCCTGGCCCGGCACGGCCTATGAATGTTCGGACTGGGACCAGATCGAAAAATTCTCCGAATACATCTTCAACGCCGGCTATTCCTCGCCGGTACGCACCCCGCGCGGCCGCGACATCCTCGCCGCCTGCGGTCAGCTCAAGTCGGAGACCGAGAAGCTCTCCGCAAGAGAACGCCAGGCGCTCCGCGCCATGGCGATGACGGATTAGCGATCATGTCAACGCTCTCGCCTCCCCGTCATTGCGAGCGAAGCGAAGCAATCCAGAGTCTTTCCGCAGAGGCAGACTGGATTGCTTCGCGGAGCCTGTCATCGGCCGCGCTTCGCGCGGACCCGGTGGTTCGCAATGACGGCGAGGGTGCCGTCATGTCCCTGATCGGCCGCCTCATCGTCATCTTCATCGGCTTTCTCGCCGCCTGTTTCGTCGGCGGCATGATCGTCGTGCTTGCGCTGCTGTTTCCGGAATTCGCCGATCTTGGCGCGGGTCCCGTCGATCAGGGCACGATCGACATCCTGCTCGGGTTCGGCTTCATCTTCGTCTCCGGTTTTGCGCTGGTGCCGGCGGCGGTGATCGTTGCGGTCACCGAGGCGCTCTATATTCGCAGCGCGCTCGCCTACGCCGTCGGCGGTGGCCTGGTCGGGCTTGCCTGTTATCTCGGTCTCGTTCCCTTTCACTCCGAGACACTGCAATTCGAGGGCGTCGTGCGGCGTCACCTGGAGATCATGACCGGCGCGGGCATCGTCGCCGGCGTGGTTTACTGGCTGATCGCCGGCCGCAACGCCGGTGCCTGGCGCCAGCCGCTGCCCCCGTGCCAGCCGCCTCCGCCGCTGCCGTCGCAGTCCCGGCCGGATGTGCGGTAGTCAGCACCGTCATTCCGGGGCGATGCGAAGCATCGAACCCGGAATCTCGAGATTCCGGGTCTGGTCCTTCGGACCATCCCGGAATGACCGCTGCGAGGGTTTTCATCCTCTCGTCACTCCGCTAAACCGCGCGCTATGAACCGGACCGGACTCTTCATTGCCCTGGCGCTGTGGCTCGTGATCGGCATCGTCTTCGGGCTCTATCCCGAACTCGACCTCAAGCTCGCCGCGCTGTTCTTCGATCCCCAGACCAAGACATTTCCGCTCAAGCTGAGCGATTGGGCCGGGTTCGCGCGAAATGTCGCGATGTGGGTTGCCTGGGTATTCGTGCTGCCGCCTCTGATCGCGCTCGTGGCCAAGATGGCCCGGCCCGATCGCCCGCTGATGGTGTCGGGGCGCGCGATCATCTTCCTGCTGGTCACCATCATTCTGTCGGCTGGCATCCTCACCAATCTCACCTTCAAGACCTATTGGGGCCGTCCGCGTCCGGTGGTGGTGACGGAGTTCGCCGGCGATCTGCAGTTCGTGCCGTGGTGGGATCCGCGCGGCGGCTGCGCGCGCAATTGCTCGTTCTTCTCGGGCGAGGGCGCGACCGCGTTCTGGACGCTGGCGCCGGCGGCGCTGGCGCCACCGGCATGGCGGCCCTTGGCTTACGTCGGTGCCGTGGTATTCGGCCTCGTCACCAGCGCCCTGCGGATGGCGTTCGGCGGTCACTTCTTCACCGATGTTTCGATCGCCGGCCTCGTCACCTTTGTCGTGATCTGGTTTGCCTATGCGCTAATCTATCGCTGGCCGCGAACGCGGTTTTCGGACGAGGCGGTCGATGCCGCCCTGACCCGGCTGAACATGCCCGCCTACCGCTTCCGCCAGCGCCTGTTCAGCCGCAAGCCAGGTCCCACAGCGTCGATTTGAGCCATTAAATGCGTGCTCAGCCCCGCGAAATTTGATAATCGCGCGGTCAAACCACACCCGCCATCCGCCCCTTCGTGACCCGATTGGAAGCCTCATGACCACGATCCTGAAAAGCCTGCCCAAGGGCGAGAAAGTCGGCATCGCGTTTTCGGGCGGTCTCGACACCAGCGCCGCACTGCTCTGGATGAAGCAGAAGGGCGCGCGCTGCTACGCCTATACCGCCCATCTCGGCCAGCCCGATGAAGCCGACTACAACGAGATCCCGCGCAAGGCGATGGAGTTCGGTGCGGAGAAAGCTCTGCTGGTCGATTGCCGCACGCAGCTCGTCCATGAAGGCATCGCCGCGATCCAGTCCGGCGCCTTCCACATCTCGACCGGCGGCCTCACCTATTTCAACACCACCCCATTGGGGCGCGCCGTCACCGGCACGATGCTGGTCGCCGCGATGAAGGAAGACGGCGTCAACATCTGGGGCGACGGCTCGACCTTCAAGGGCAACGACATCGAGCGTTTCTATCGCTACGGACTTTTGACCAATCCGGGCCTGCGCATCTACAAGCCCTGGCTCGACCAGCAGTTCATCGACGAGCTCGGCGGCCGCGCCGAGATGTCGGCGTTCATGACGGCCCAGGGATTCGCCTACAAGATGAGCGCCGAGAAGGCGTATTCGACCGACAGCAATCTGCTCGGCGCCACGCATGAAGCCAAGGACCTCGAAAGCCTCGACAGCGGCATCAAGATCGTCAACCCGATCATGGGCGTGCCGTTCTGGCGCGACGACTGCAGCGTCAAGGCCGAAAAGGTCGTGGTGCGTTTCGAGGAGGGCCAGCCCACGGCGCTGAACGGCCAGACCTTCAGCGATCCCGTCGCGCTGTTGCTCGAAGCCAATGCCATCGGTGGCCGTCATGGCCTCGGCATGAGCGACCAGATCGAGAACCGCATCATCGAGGCCAAGAGTCGCGGCATCTACGAGGCGCCCGGCATGGCGCTGCTGCACATCGCCTATGAGCGCCTCGTCACCGGCATCCACAACGAGGACACCATCGAGCAATACCGCATCAGCGGCATGCGCCTCGGCCGCCTGCTGTACCAGGGCCGCTGGTTCGATCCGCAAGCCTTGATGCTGCGCGAGACCGCGCAGCGCTGGGTCGCACGCGCCGTCACCGGCGAGGTCACGCTCGAACTGCGCCGCGGCAACGACTATTCGCTGCTGAACACGGAAAGCCCCAACCTGACCTATGCCCCGGAGCGGCTCAGCATGGAGAAGGTCGAGGACGCACCGTTCACGCCGGAGCATCGCATCGGCCAGCTCACCATGCGCAATCTCGACATCGCCGACACGCGCACCAAGCTGAAGCTCTACACCGACACGGGTCTGCTCTCGGGCAGCGAAGGCTCGCAGATTTTCAAGCTCGAGAGCGACAAGGATTGATTCCTTCGTAGCCCGGATGGAGCGCAGCGCAATCCGGGGCCTTGCGACTCGGAGAGACCCTCCCGGATTTCGCTGCGCTCCATCCGGGCTACGAAAGCAAGCATGACACGAACAAAAATGGCCGGGATCGCTCCCGGCCATTTTGCCTTTGTGGCTGTCGCCTCAGCGCGGCGGCACGGTGCCGGGCGGGGGCGGCGGCAGCGAGGCCTGCCCGCCGTTGAGCAGCGGGGTGATGCGGCGCACGGTGACGCGCCGGTTGATCCGGCTTGGCCCGTCCGTCTGCTCCTTCAGATACTGCCTGCCGTAGCCCTGCGACGTCAGGTTCTCCGCCGGCACACCGAATTGCTGCGTCAGCAATTCGGCCGCCGCCTGCGCACGGCGATCCGACAATGACAGATTGTCGACGTCGTTACCGGTCGCATCGGTGTGTCCCTCGATCAGGAACACTTCGCGCGGGTTGCGCTGGATCGCCCGGTTGAGGCCGTCGGCGATCGCTTGCAGCCGCGCCGCCTGGTCCTGCGGGATGGTCCACGATCCCGATCTGAAATTGATCGTGTTGACGTCGATGCTCGGCATCTGCATGCGAACATTGGGGCTGTAGCGGATCTCGTCGAGCGAGTAGCGCCGATCGATCCGCTGCACCGGCGGTGCCTCCATGGTCTCGTAGATCACGTCCGGCGACGCCTCCTGCGCGTCGACGATGTAGCGATCGTAGGGAATGCTGACGACCGGCGGCGGCACGTCAACATAGAAGCCGCCGACCGACCGCGGATCGCGGTAGCTGTTGTCGATGATGACGATCTCGCGCCCGCCGCGGTCTCTGCGGATTCGGCGCAGCAGCGAGCCGTCCGCACCGACGACGGTGATCACCTCGCTGCCGTCGGGACGGATCACGACGGTGCGGGTTTCGCCGCCGACAGTCTCGGTGCGGATGTCGCGGGCACCGTAGCGGAAGCGATAGAGATCGTTGCCGCGGACGTATTCCTGCCCGCCCGGGTCGCGGATGATGATGCGGTCCGGCTCGGTGTAGACGGTGCGGCCGCCTTCGACGACCTCGTGCCGCTGGTTGCGATAGTCGGCGATGGTCGCACCGATCACCGCGCCGGCCACTACGCCCGCGCCGAACGCGAGCGGCGTCAGGTCGCGCTGCGGCGGACGCGGCGGCGGCGGCAGGGGCGTGGTGGTCGTGGGCGCGGCGCGGAAAGCGGGCGTGACCGTCGGCGGAGGTATTGCGCCCTACCGGGCGGTGGCGCTGCGGCCGCCGTGCCAGACACGGCAGATGGCGCTGCGGCGCCGGCGGGGGAGTCGGCGGCCGCGGCGGCAGGCCCGCCTGCGGCGGCGCAGTCGGAGTTCCGGCAGCCGGCGCGCCGGCAGGAGGCGTTCCGCCCTGACGTCCGGGTAGGCCGCCGGGGGCCGGCGTCGCGCTCGGTGCAGGGGTTGCGCCGGGCGCAGGCGTCGCTGCCGGACCCGGACGTCCCGACGGCGCGGTCGGAGTGCCGGGGGCCGGGGTCGGTGCTGGGGTTGCGCTGGGCGCAGGCGTCGGTGCCGCACCCGGACGCCCTGACGGGGCGGTCGGAGTGCCGGCACCGGGCGTCGGCGTGGTCGCTGGCGCGGGCGTAGCGCCTGGAGCGGGCGATGATCCTGCTGCCGGAGGCTGGCCTGAACGACCGGGCGGGGATGAACCGGGGCGTCCCGCCGGTGGTGCGCCGGGCGTGCTGCCCGGAGCCGGCGTCGCGGTCGGCGCAGGCGTAGGTGCAGGTGTTGCGCTCGGGGCAGGCGTGGGCCGTCCCGCCGTCGGTGCTGCCGAGGGCGTTGCCGTCGGCGCAGGCGTGGGCCGTCCCGTTGGAGCCGGTGCTATCGGCGCGTGCTGCTGCGGAGCCGCTGCGGGAGGGGCCGGCGGCGGGGTCGGAGCCGGACGTGCCGCGGGTGGTGGCGGCGGCGGAGGGGGCGGAGCATGCTGCTGCGGTGCCGGGGCTGGAGGTGGCGGCGGCGGCTTCGGAGCGGCAGGGGGCGGCGGCGGCGGAGGAGGAGCTGGACGTGCCGCCGGCGGTGGCGGCGGCGGAGTTGGGCGCGCCGGCGCGGCAGCCGGCGGGGGCGGAGCTGGCGGGTGGGGCGGTGCTGCCACCGGCGGAGGTGTGGCCGGGCGCGCGGGCGCCGCTGGCGCTCCCTTCGGAGGCTGCTTCGGTTTTCCGTCAGGGCCCGTCTCTGGGCTCTGGGCCTGCGCAACCACGATCGGCGCTGCGCTTTGCGCATGCGATGCGGAGCCGGCGAATTGCATCGCGGTCAGAGCGGTCGTGGCGAGCAGCACGAAACGAAGATTGGTCATGATGGTGAACTTCCCCGGAAGGTTCTTTGACGAAGTGTTGGGATGAACAGCTACGCGTAGGGCCGCATTGTGGCGGGCGAAGAGGTCGCGGCCCGATTTATTTCTGCACGCAAATCACGTCACGCTGGCGACGTTCATTGCGCATTCAGAGGCAGGTTGCAATCGCCGGCCATGTGATCGTTCGCCTCACGCGCGATCCTGCGACGATTTCGCATCCGTCGCGGGATTGGGCGTGAGCGGCCCGCTCGGTCCGCGCGATGGATCTCCTCGGGCATGCGGCCCGGCAATTCATCGGGCGAGGGTGATTCGCCGGGCTCGCGCACCGGCGGCGTGATTTCAGGCGGCGGACCGCCGGGTGGGATTCCGGGTGGTGGCTCGGTGGGCGTGCCCGGTGTCGACGGCGGTATCTCAGGCGGTTCGATCGGCATCGGCATCATCGCGACCAGTTGTCCGGAGGACGACAACGACGACGCGGCGCCGATGTTCCGCCTCGAATCGTCGTCTTATTCGGGCGCGTGGCAGACGGCCTCGATGTTGTGGCCGTCGGGATCGAGCACGAACGCGCCATAATAGCTCGGATGATAATGCGCACGGATGCCGGGCGGCCCGTTGTCGCGGCCGCCGGCCGCCATCGCGGCCTTGTAAAAGGCATCGACCGTGGCACGGTCTTCCGCGAGGATGGCGACATGCACCGGCTTGTTCAGCCCACCCTCGCCGCCGATCCAGAAATCCGGCTTGCCGTCGGCGCCGAAGCCCGCAGCCGGATCGTGGCCGGTCTGCTCCTGCGTGACTTCCATGATCAGGCTGTAGCCGAGCGGCGCCAGCGCCTTGCTGTAGAACGCTTTGGCGCGCTCATAGTCGGAGACGGAGAAACCCATATGGTCGATCATCGCAACCTCCGTTGGTCGTCATCGTCAACGTGACAGGAATGTATTGCTCCGCGTCTTGCGCGCAATCGCAAAGCCGCGCGCGACCATGTCGGCAATACAATCGTCCCGCCATTCGTTTTGTGACAGATGCTCGATCACCACCGCGCGAGGCCATAGCGATTGTGGCGCATCGCGGAAGAAGCCGATCAGCACGCGGTCCTCAAAACCTTCGACGTCGATTTTCAGCGAATCGACTTTCGTGACGCCGGCCTCGTCGAGAATGCGTGTCAGCCGCAACGACGGGACCCTGATTGCCTTGCCGCTGACCGGGCCAGTGACGACATGCGTAGCACCGAGATTGCCGCCGCCGCTCTCGATCATCAGCTCGCCGTCGCTGTCGCCCGCGGCGGCTTGCACCAGCCGCACCTGGGTCGCTTTCGATGCGGCCTGATTGAAGCAAAGCCGTCCAAACGTCGTCGGATGCGGCTCGATCGCCACCACCTTGCCGTCGGATCCGACCTGCTGCGCCATCACCAGCGCAAAGGTGCCGACATTGGCGCCGACGTCGACGAACGCGCCGCCGGCTTGGGTGTGCTGCCGCAGGAAATCGAGCTCATCGAGATTGTAGTCGGGATTGAACAGCGCGCCGCGCTCGGTCGCGCTGCCCTGATGATGGAAACGGAACGAGGCGCCCTGATACCGCATGTCGACCGGGCCGCCGCGCAGCAGATTGACCAGCCGCGACAGCCAGGGACGGAATGCGCCGCGCTTCAGCCCCGATTGTTGCGCGAGGCGAATGATCGCAGCCTGCGCCGCGTTCGGGGCAAAGGCGCCGAACGGCGCGGACGACGGGTTGGTCTCGGACGTCAAGCCAAAAGTCCTTGTTGCAAGCGGCGCATGCATAGCGGGTTTTGATAAGGACTCAATGTGGAGAAAAGAATGTAGCCTGGATGGAGCGCAGCGTAATCCAGGGTTCTCGCGTCTGGCTCGACTGTCCCGGATTGCGCTGCGCTCCATCCGGGCTACGGCTTCACGCGGTCCCGTTCGGCGCTGCCGTGCGCCCGCCGCGTCATTCGGCGGCGCCGTCGCGCACCCGCCTTGGGCGCGCCGCCTGATGCAGCACGCGCGACAGCTCGTCGATCGAATAGGGCTTTTGCACGAGCTCGAAGCCGAGGCTGCCCTGCTGCGACAACGCCTCGCTATATCCCGTGGTCAGCACGACCGGCACGCCGATGCTGCGATCACGGATCGCCTGCGCGAGATCCAGCCCGGTCATTCCAGGCATCACCACGTCCGAGAACACGACGTCGAACCGATCGGCATCGACCACCAGCTCGGCGAGCGCGTCGGTGGCATTGTCGACCAGCGTAATGCTGTAGCCGAGCTCGGTCAGTCCGTCGGCGGCGAAGTTGCCGAGCTCGATATTGTCCTCGACCACCAGCACCGACATGCCGCTGCCGGCGATCGCCGGCGCCGTGGTCGGCGCCTGACTGCGGGGCAAGAGATCCGCCGGGACGCGCGGCAGGTAGAGCGAGAAGGTGCTGCCCTGGCCGAGCTCGCTCGTCACCGTCACCTCGCCGCCGGATTGCCCGGCGAAGCCGAACACCTGCGACAGGCCGAGCCCGGTGCCTTGACCGACCTCTTTGGTGGTGAAGAACGGCTCGAAGATGCGCCC
The DNA here is from genome assembly GCF_041200145.1 of Bradyrhizobium sp. LLZ17. Classification (NCBI taxonomy): domain Bacteria; kingdom Pseudomonadati; phylum Pseudomonadota; class Alphaproteobacteria; order Hyphomicrobiales; family Nitrobacteraceae; genus Bradyrhizobium; species Bradyrhizobium zaerense. The sequence continues at coordinate 4,706,550 of NZ_CP165734.1, read as the reverse complement.
CAGCCGAGTTGCGGGAATGCCGATTCCGGTGTCGCCGACTGCGACGCGGACAAAGCCATGGCGACCCCCGAACCGGCTGCCCGACGATTGCGCCAGCGTGTCCGGAACATTCGTCGCCGCCTGCACCGTGAAGACGATCCGGCCCTTGCCTTGCATGGCATCGCGCGCATTGGTCGCCATGTTGATCAGCGCCGTCTCGAACTGGCCGGCATCGGCATTGACCAGGCAAGGCTCCCCCGGCAGCCGCATGATGATCTCGATCGCCGGTCCGAGCAGCGTGACCAGCATGTCGCGCAGCGATTGCATCCGCGCGCCGACATCGAACACTTCGGGCTTCAGGGTCTGGCGCCGTGCAAAGGCCAGCAGCTGCGAGGTCAGCTTGGCCGCGCGCGAGACCGCCTCCGCGATCGCCGTGATGTAGCGCTGCCGGCGCTCCTCGCTCAGTTGCGGCCGGTTCAACAGATCGACCGACGCGCGGATTACGGTGAGGAGGTTGTTGAAGTCGTGGGCGACGCCGCCGGTGAGCTGGCCCAGCGCTTCCAGCCGCTGGCTGTGCTTGAGCGCGTCCTCGGCCTCGCGCCGCTTTGCGGCCTCGGTCTGCAGATGCTGCGTGCGCCGGAATGCCAAGGCCAGCAGAATGAACAGCAGCGCGGTCGCGGGAACCCCGAATACCAGATGCTGGCTCATGGTGGCGAGCCAGCGCGCGCGGATCGCCGAGGTCTCCAGCCCCGCGCTGACATAGATCGGATATTCGGCGATGCGCCGGTAGCCGATGCGCCGTTCGATCCCGTCCGAGGGCCAAGCGACAGTCATGAGCCCGTGCTCCGGGTGAGCCGCGATCTTCTGGCCGACCGTCCCGCTCGGGTCGAGCCGGAGGTCGCGATCGGGCCGCGGATACTGCGCCAGCAGCACCCCGTCGGTGCGACCCATCGCGAAGAAGCTGCCGGGATCGGAGCCGATCCTGGCGTAAAAGCTCTCGAAATATTCCGGCAGGACGGAAGCCTGGATCACGCCGATGAAGCTGCCATCGTCGGAATCGCGGCGGCGGCTGACGCCGAAGAAGCGCGCACCTTGGTAGGGCTGCCGCGGTGTCAGGGGCATCCCAATGAACGTGCCGATGGTCTGGTCGACATGGGCATAGAAATAGTCGCGGTCGGCAAAACTCTGCTCCGGCGGCGGCGAGGCAAGGCTGTTGACCAGCGACCTTCCATCCGCGTCGAAGATCCAGGCCGATTTGAGCTGCGGCAGCGAATCGGTGAGCTGCTTCAGGCGCCGATGCAGCGCGGGTTCGCGCGCCCGGATGATGTCTTCCGGAACGCCACGCACGACCTCGTTGATCTCGGCGAGGCTGCGGTCGATCGTCTCGAACACCTTGAGCGCGTGCTCATGCGCGACATCGAGGGTGCGCTCGATCTCGCGGTCAGCGATCTCCGCGGTCGAGGTGTAGGAGATCATGGAGGCGATCGCGAACAGCGCAATCGGCAGCGCCAGGGATGCCGCCATCATCCACTGCAAAAGTCTCAGCGAATTGCGTTGCGCGCCCTGCACAGTCGCTCCGGTCCCTGACGGGAGCTTAACTGAAGATGCCGCTGAGAAGGAAGCTGCTTATGCTGTGACCTCTGGTTGCAATTCAGCAGACCCACTCTCGCCACGGAGGTGAGGGGAAAATTCTACTTAAATTGATGGCCGCCGTGGAATGCCCCGGCCGCTCAGGCCGGGGTTGCAGCACAAACGTCGCCTAGATCTGGCGTTCGACCATCTTGAGCTTGAGCTCGGCAATGGCTTCGGCCGGGTTGAGGCCCTTCGGGCACGCCTTCGCGCAGTTCATGATGGTGTGGCAGCGATACAGTCGGAACGGATCCTCGAGATTGTCGAGCCGCTCGCCGGTCGCTTCATCCCGCGAATCGGACACCCAGCGGTTGGCCTGGAGCAGCGCGGCAGGGCCGAGATAACGTTCGCTGTTCCACCAATAGCTCGGGCACGAGGTCGAGCAGCAGGCGCACAGGATGCATTCATACAAGCCGTCGAGCTTCTCGCGGTCCTCGTGGCTCTGGCGCCATTCCTTCTGCGGCGTCGGCGAGGTCGTCTTCAGCCACGGCTCGATCGAGGCGTACTGCGCGTAGAAATTGGTGAGGTCGGGGACGAGATCCTTCACCACCGGCTGGTGCGGCAGCGGATTGATCTTGACCGCGCCGTCCTTCACGTCGTGCATCGAACGGGTGCAGGCCAGCGTGTTCTGCCCGTCGATGTTCATGGCGCAGGAGCCGCAGACGCCTTCGCGGCAGGAGCGGCGGAAGGTCAGCGACGGGTCGATGTGGTTCTTGATCCAGATCAGGCCGTCCAGCACCATCGGACCGCAATCGTGGGTGTCGACGTAATAGGTGTCGACGCTCGGATTTTTGCCGTCGTCCGGATTCCAGCGATAGACGCGGAATTCGCGAACCTCAGTCGCGCCCGCGGGCTTCGGCCAGGTCTTGCCGCCTGATATCTTCGAGTTCTTCGGAAGTGCGAATTCAACCATTGCTCTAACCTTTCGTCATTCCGGGGCGATGCGCAGCATCGAACCCGGAACCTCGAGATTCCGGGTCTGGTCGTTCGGACCATCCCGGAATGACGAGCACTCGTTGCCCCTCAGTACACGCGCGCTTTGGGCGGGATGTACTGCACGTCGTTGGTCATGGTGTAGTTGTGAACCGGGCGGTACTCGATCTTGACCTTGCCGGCATCGTCGAGCCAGGCCAGCGTGTGCTTCATCCAGTCCTTGTCGTCGCGCTCGGAAAAATCCTCGCGCGCATGGGCGCCGCGGCTCTCGGTGCGGTTGGCGGCCGAGTTCATCGTCACCACCGCCTGCGAGATCAGATTGTCGAACTCGAGCGTCTCGACCAGGTCCGAGTTCCACACCAGCGAACGGTCCGACACGGCGATGTCGCTGATGCCGCTATGGACCTTCGCGATCAGGTTCTGGCCTTCGCTCAGGATGTCGCCGGTGCGGAACACCGCGCAATTGTTCTGCATCACATGCTGCATGCCCTCGCGCAGTTTCGCGGTGGGCGTGCCGCCGGAGGCGTAGCGATAATGGTCGAGGCGGCCGAGCGCCAGCTCCGACGAGTTCGCCGGCAGCTCCGGCTGCTTGGCATTGGGCGTGAGCTTCTCGGCGAGGCGCAGCGCCGCGGCGCGGCCGAACACCACGAGATCGATCAGCGAGTTGGAGCCGAGGCGGTTGGCGCCGTGCACGGAGACGCAGGCGGCTTCGCCCAGCGCCATCAGGCCCGGAATGATCGCGTTGTCGTCGCCATCCCTCTTGGTCAGGACTTCGCCGTGATAATTGGTGGGGATGCCGCCCATGTTGTAGTGCACGGTCGGCACGATCGGGATCGGCTCGCGCGTCACGTCGACATTGGCGAAGATCTTTGCGGATTCCGAGATGCCCGGCAGCCGCTCGGCCAGCACCGCGGGATCGAGATGGTCGAGATGAAGGAAGATGTGGTCCTTCTTCTTGCCGACGCCGCGGCCTTCGCGGATTTCGATGGTCATCGCGCGCGAGACGACGTCGCGCGAGGCGAGGTCCTTGGCGGAGGGCGCGTAGCGCTCCATGAAGCGCTCGCCCTCGGAGTTGACGAGGTAGCCGCCTTCGCCGCGTGCGCCTTCGGTCACGAGACAGCCCGAGCCGTAGATGCCGGTCGGGTGGAACTGCACGAACTCCATGTCCTGCATCGGCAGGCCGGCGCGCAGCACCATGCCGCCGCCATCGCCGGTGCAGGTGTGCGCCGAGGTGCAGGAGGCATAGGCGCGGCCATAGCCGCCGGTCGCCAGGATCACCGTCTGGGCCCGGAAGCGGTGCAGCGTGCCGTCGTCGAGCTTGAGCGCGATGACGCCGCGGCAGGTGCCCTGGTCGTCCATGATCAGGTCGATCGCAAAGAACTCGATGAAGAACTCGGCCGCGTGGCGCAGCGACTGGCCGTACATCGTGTGCAGCATGGCGTGACCGGTGCGGTCGGCGGCGGCGCAGGTGCGCTGCGCCTGGCCCTTGCCGTAGTCCAGGGTCATGCCGCCGAATGGGCGCTGGTAGATCTTGCCGTCCTCGGTGCGCGAGAACGGCACGCCCCAATGTTCGAGCTCGTAGACCGCCTCGGGCGCGTTGCGCACCATGTATTCGATCGCGTCCTGGTCGCCGAGCCAGTCCGACCCCTTGACGGTGTCGTACATGTGCCAGCGCCAGTCGTCCTTGTGCATGTTGCCGAGCGCGGCGGAGATGCCGCCTTGCGCTGCGACCGTATGCGAGCGGGTTGGAAACACCTTGGTGATGCAGGCGGTGCGCAGGCCGGCCTCGCTGCAGCCGACCACGGCGCGCAGACCCGCGCCGCCGGCGCCGACCACGACCACGTCATAGGTGTGGTCTTCGATCGGGTAGGCTTTTCCGTTGGTGGCGGGAGCGCCGTCGCCCTTGCCATTGGTTGTGGCGGCCATGGTTACACTCCGGACGAAAGTTTCAGGATCGCGTAGGTCGAGGCGAGCGCCACGGCGACCGAGAAGAAGTTGTTGAGCATGATCGAGACGAGCTTCAGCTTCTCGTTATGGATGTAGTCCTCGATCACGACCTGCATGCCGATCTTCATGTGCCAGGTGCTGGCGATGATGAAGAGCAGCAGGATCACTGCGACGGGAATGGAGCTCAGAGTCTGCGCAGCGTAGACCTGGTTGCGGCCAAACAGCATCATGACGATCACCAGCGCCGGGATCATCAGCAGCGTCATGGCGACGCCGGTGATGCGCTGGCGCCAGAAATCACCGGTGCCGGAATGCGCCGCGCCGAGATTGCGGACGCGGCCGAGAGGGGTGCGCATCGAGGAGCCCTTGGGAGAGCCGTGAGATCGGTCAAAGCTCATCGTCCGCCTCCGATCGCATAGGCGATGATCCAGACCAGCACCGTCAGCACGATGCCGCCGATCAGCGCGCCCCAGGTCAGGGCTTCCCGTTCATTGGCCTTGAAGCCGTAGCCGAGGTCCCAGACGAAATGCCGGATGCCGCTCAGCATATGGTGCATCAGCGCCCAGGTGTAGCCGAACACGATGAGCCGGCCGATGAGGCTGCCGGTGAAGGCCTGGACGTGGCCATAGGCGGCAGGGCCGGACGCCGCCGCGATCAGCCACCAGACCAGCAGCAGGGTTCCGACATAAAGGGCGATACCGGTGGCGCGATGGACGATGGAGAGCGCCATCGTCAGCGTCCAGCGGTAGACTTGGACGTGTGGGGAAAGCGGTCGTTCGATCCGTGCGGTCATGGGCTTTGATGTTCTAGGGCGGCCCAACCGGGCGCGCGGGGGGATCGCGAGAGGTTGGCTCTATTTACGGAGTCGATTCCGCCTGCGCAATCACCAATTCGCCATAAATCGAACGGGAGTTCAGCGCTAGAGCGTTGATGAAGCTAGACCAATCAGCGGCTTGGTATACCAGAGCCGCCGAGACGGATCATAGAGCGAATATATATTCATTCTTACTAAAGCCCTGTCAGGTGCGTTGAAATCGCTGTTGGAACGCCTCTAAACGGACCGTCTCGTCCAAACCGGCCAAAGCGGCCGCTAACGCTTTTGGCGGGCTCGGCCACCTCGGCCTGAGCCGTCTCGTGGTCCATCCTTTTGTCGCTGTTCTGGATATGCGCCGTCTGCATTCCACCCCAGCCGGACAGCGCGACACGTCGACTGCACAAATCAGATCGCCTACAGCTTCGAGCGCAGCTTCCCGCCGAGCGGTCGGTAACGGCGAAGTTGCGATCAGTCGCCGGGCAGGTCAGGGGTGATCGCAGGTCTTGATATCAAGGACATCGCAGAGCTCGCGCTGCTGCTGATCGCAACCGGCGCGCTCTCCGGCTTTTTAGCCGGCGTGTTCGGCATCGGCGGCGGCGCAATCCTCGTGCCAGTATTCTACGAATGCTTCCGCATCGCCGGCGTGCCGCTGGAGGTGCGCATGCCGCTGTGCGTCGGCACCTCGCTCGCGGTGATCATCCCGACCTCGATCCGCTCGTTCCAGGCGCACTACAAGCGCGGTGCCGTCGACATGGCGATCCTGCGCGTCTGGTGGCTGCCAATCCTGATCGGCGTCGCCGCCGGCAGCGTGGCCGCACGCTACGCGCCGGAGCGGCTGTTCAAGATCGTCTTCGTCTGCGTCGCCTGGTCCGCCGCGATACGGCTGATTTTCGCACGCGAGAGCTGGAAGCTCGGAGATGACTTGCCGAAGGGCGCGTTGATGCGCGTCTACGGCTTCTGCGTCGGCATCCTCTCGACATTGATGGGCATCGGCGGTGGGCTGTTCTCGAATCTGCTGATGACCTTCTACAGCCGGCCGATCCATCAGGCGGTGGCGACCTCATCTGCGCTCGCGGTGCTGATCTCGATTCCGGGCGCGCTCGGCTACGTCTATGCCGGCTGGCCGGCGGCTGCGAGCCATCCAGGCGTTGTCGCCCTGCAAGCCCCGTTTGCGCTCGGCTACGTCTCGCTGATCGGCGCCGTGCTGGTGATGCCGATGAGCCTCGTGACAGCGCCGCTCGGCGTCAGCGCCGCGCATGCGATGTCGAAGCGGACGCTGGAGATGGCGTTCGGATGCTATCTGTTTATCGTCGGCAGTAGGTTCGTGCTGAGCCTGTTGGGCGGACAGTAGGCGTCACAGACTCCGTCATTGCGAGCGCAGCGACTTGTCCGCCGAAGCCTCTGGCGAAGGCCGGAAGCAATCCAGAATCTCTCCGCGGAGCAGTCTGGATTGCTTCGTCGCGAAGGGCTCCTCGCAACGACGAGGCGAGAGCCAGGCCCTTACTTCTTCGCGTAGATATCCTTGTACGTATCCCGCAGCACGTTCTTCTGCACCTTGCCCATGGTGTTACGCGGCAGTTCGTCGACGACGAAGACGCGCTTGGGCATCTTGAATTTTGCCACGCGGCCGTCGAGCGCCTTCAGCACCGAGGCTTCGCTGATCTCGGCGCCCTTGTTGCAGACCAGGACCGCGGTGACGCCTTCGCCGAAATCGGCATGCGGCACGCCGATCACGGCGGATTCGATCACGCCCGGCATGGCGTCGATCTCGCTCTCGATTTCCTTCGGGTAGACGTTGAAGCCGCCGGAAATCACGAGATCCTTGCCACGTCCCAAAATATGGACGTAGCCTTTGGCGTCGATCTTGCCGAGATCCCCGGTGATGAAGAAGCCGTCGTCACGAAATTCGGCCTTGGTCTTCTCCGGCATGCGCCAATAACCCTTGAACACGTTCGGGCCCTTGACCTCGATCATGCCGATCTCGTTGCGCGGCAATTCCTTGCCCGTCTCGGGATCGGTGACGCGCACGGAGACACCGGGCAGCGGAAACCCGACCGCGCCGGGCACGCGCTCGCCCTCATAGGGATTCGAGGTGTTCATGTTGGTCTCGGTCATGCCGTAGCGCTCGAGCACCGCGTGTCCGGTGCGCGCCGCCCATTCGCGGTGGGTCTCGGCCAGCAGCGGCGCCGAGCCCGAGATGAACAGCCGCATGTGCTTCGTGGTCTCGCGCGACAGCGCGGGTTCTGCAGCAGCCGCGTGTAGAAGGTCGGCACGCCCATCAGCACCGTGGCGCGCGCCATCAGCTTGATGATCAGATCCGGATCGAGCTTCGGCAGGAAGATCATCGATGCCCGCGCAAACAGCGTCACGTTGGTCGCCACGAACAGGCCATGCGTGTGGTAGATCGGCAGCGCGTGGATCAGCACATCCTTGTCGGTGAAGCGCCAATAGCCGACCAGGCTCAGCGAGTTCGACGCGAGATTGTCGTGGGTCAGCATCGCGCCTTTGGAACGCCCGGTGGTGCCGGACGTGTAGAGGATCGCGGCGAGATCGTCCTTCGCTCGCGGCACGGTGGTGAATTCGCTGCTCGCCCTGGCGGCGGCGTCGGTCAGCGAGCCCTTGCCGTCGGGCCCGAGCGTCTCGACCGTGGCCTTCACCTTGGCGGCGATCGGGGCGAGCCCTTCGGCCTTGGCGGGATCGCAGACCACCAGCGACGGCTCGGCGTCGCCGATGAAGTAATCGAGCTCGTTGAGCGTATAGGCGGTGTTGAGCGGCAGGTAGACCGCGCCGGCCCGCACCGTCGCCAGATACAGCACGATGTTGGCGACGGATTTTTCCACCTGCACCGCGACGCGGTCGCCGGGCTTGACGCCGCGTGCGACCAGCACATTCGCCATCTGGCCCGCGCGCGCGATCAAGTCGCCATAGCTGATGCGGGCCCCGTCATGCGTCTCGATCGCGAGGCGCTTTGGATCGTCGAGACCATCGAACAGGCGGGAAAACAAATTGGCGTCGGCAGCTTGGTTCATGCAAGATTTCCTCGACCGCAAGGCTTGACCACAAGGCTTGTTGGCAAGGCCGGTCAAAACCAAGGGCTGGATTAGCAAAAACCGCCCCAATGAAGCAACGGAGACAGTTGGCATGACAAAAAACGGGAAACGCGTGGCCTGGGTGACGGGCGGGGGGAGCGGGATCGGGGAAGCCGGCGCCGAGGCGCTCGCGGCCGACGGCTGGACGGTGGTGGTCTCGGGCCGCCGCAAGGACGCCCTGGATGCTGTCGTTGCGAAGATCGCCAAGGCGGGCGGAGCGGCCGAGGCCATCGCGCTGGACGTGTCTGTCGCCACTGAGGCCCAGAAGGCGGCCGACCAGATTGTCGCCCAGCATGGCCGGATCGACCTGTTGGTGAACAACGCCGGCATCAATGTTCCGAAGCGGAGCTGGAAGGACATGGAACTGGAGGGCTGGGACAGGCTGGTCCAGGTCAATCTCAACGGCGTGCTCTATTGCATGCGCGCGGTGCTGCCGACCATGCGCAAGCAGCAGGACGGCTCGATCATCAACGTCTCGTCGTGGGCTGGCCGCCATGTCTCGAAGATGCCGGGCCCGGCCTACACCACCACCAAGCACGCGGTGCTGGCATTGACCCATTCCTTCAACATGGACGAATGCGTCAACGGCCTGCGCGCCTGCTGCCTGATGCCGGGCGAGGTGGCCACGCCCATCCTCAAGCAGCGCCCGGTGGTCCCGAGCGACGAGGAGCAGGCGAGGATGCTGCAATCTGAAGACCTCGGCCGCACCATCGCCTTCATCGCAAGCATGCCGCCGCGCGTCTGCATCAACGAGCTCCTGATCAGCCCGACGCATAATCGCGGATTCATCCAGACGCCGCACAACAGGGATTGAGAGGCGGTCGAAGCCACGAATTCGTCATTGCGAGCGAAGCGAAGCAATCCACAAATGTATCCGCGGCGGCAGTCTGGATTGCTTCGTCGCAAGCGCTCCTCGCAATGACGGCGGCGCTCACACACGAACATCCCCGCGCTTAGTTTCACGCATCACAAAGAAGTTTTGTTCGAAACCGCTTCGCCGAACCTCCCGTAGTTCGGACCAACGACGCGTGACTGCTTCACGTCAAACTGCCGCAGGCGCCGTTGTTGACCAACGCAAATTCCGGCAATCGCCGGTCACAATCATCGGGAGTTTCTCCATGTCGAAGCGCATTGCCTATCTCACTGCCGCAGCCTTCAGCGCCCTGGCCATCGCCGCGACCGTCGTCGCGCCGGTTCGCGCCGAGGAAAAGACTGTCATGGTCGGGGGCGCCGCGATGTTCCCGTCGAAGAACATCGTCCAGAACGCCGTCAATTCGAAGGACCACACCACGCTGGTGGCGGCGGTAAAGGCGGCCGGCCTGGTGCCGACGCTTGAAGGCAAGGGCCCGTTCACCGTGTTCGCGCCGACCAATGCCGCCTTCGGTAAGCTGCCGGCCGGCACCGTCGACACCCTGGTCAAGCCCGAGAACAAGGCGACCCTGACCAAGATCCTCACCTACCACGTCGTGCCCGGCAAGCTCGAAGCCTCCGACCTCACCGACGGCAAGAAGCTCAAGACCGCCGAGGGCGAGGAACTGACGGTCAAGAAGATGGACGGCAAGGTCTGGATCGTCGACGCCAAGGGCGGCACCTCGATGGTGACGATCTCCAACGTCAACCAGTCGAACGGCGTGATCCATGTGGTCGATACCGTGCTGATGCCGGCGACGTAACCCCGCGCGATCCCGTTTCATCCCCGAGACAGGATGCGGCGACACGGCGAGCCGGGGTGCCCGGCTCGCTTTTTGTGACCATGATAGCCTGCCGGCATCGATTCTGATTGCGGGTAGGGCGTAACGAAAGCGGACCGACCGGCGTATATTCGGCGACACACGATCCCAGGACGGAACCATCATGTCGAGCCTCACAGTCACCGACGAGCAGGTCAGCGCCAAGCCCACCAAGGTGATCCAGCCGGCCTGGGTCCGCGTGATGCACTGGACCAATGCGGTGGCCATGATCCTGATGATCATGTCGGGCTGGCAAATCTACAACGCCTCACCGTTGTTCGACTTCCGTTTCTCGCATGACATCACGCTGGGCGGCTGGCTCGGCGGCGCCCTGCTCTGGCACTTTGCGGCAATGTGGCTGCTGATGGTCAATGGCCTCGCCTATCTCGTCACCGGCCTGGCCACCGGCCGCTTCCGGAAAAAGCTGCTGCCGATCACGCCCTCCGGCGTGCTCCATGACGTCAGGGCGGCGCTGACCTTCAAGCTCGGCCATGATGATCTCAGCGTCTACAATTACGTGCAGCGCACGCTTTATGCCGGCATCATCGTGGTCGGCGTGCTGATCGTGCTGTCGGGCCTGTCGATCTGGAAGCCGGTGCAATTGCATTGGCTGGTGATGCTGTTCGGCGATTACCCGACCGCGCGCTACGTCCATTTCTTCTGCATGGCCGCGATCTGCGCCTTCCTGGTGGTTCATGTCGCGCTCGCGCTCTTGGTGCCGAAGAGCCTGCGCGCAATGATCGTCGGTCGCTAAAGAGGAAGCCGAGAAATGGCCAAACGTTCATTCCTGATCCCCGGCGTCGACAAGCGGCTGCTGATCAAGGATTCCATCAAGACCATGCCGGACCTCACCCGCCGCCGCTTCATCGCGGGCGGCGCCAGCCTCGGCGCGTTGACCTTGCTCACCGGCTGCGATGTGGTCGATTCGTCGTCGGCCGATGCGCTGCTGGCGAAGGTCTCGAAATTCAACGACGCCGTGCAGGATTTCATTTTCAATCCCGACGCGCTGGCGCCGACCTTCGCGGAAAGCGCGATCACAAAGCCGTTCCCGTTCAACGGCTATTACGATCTCGATGACGCGCCGGAGGTCGATGGCGACGCCTGGAAGCTCGAGGTGCGCGGCCTCGTCGACACCAAGAAATCGTGGACGCTTCCGGAGTTGTACAAGCTCCCGCAAGTCACCCAGATTACCCGTCATATCTGCGTCGAAGGCTGGAGCGCGATCGGCAGCTGGACCGGCACGCCCTTGCGCGATTTCCTCAAGCTGATCGGCGCCGACACCCGCGCCAAATATGTCTGGTTCCAGTGCGCCGACAAGGACGGCTACAACTCGCCGCTCGACATGCGCACCGCGCTGCATCCGCAGACCCAGATGACGTTCAAATACGCCGGCGAGACCCTGCCGCGCGCCTACGGCTTCCCGATGAAGATCCGGGTGCCGACCAAGCTCGGCTTCAAGAACCCGAAATACGTGGTGTCGATGGAAGTCACCAACGACTACAAGGGCGGCTATTGGGAAGATCAGGGCTATAATTCGTTCAGCGGGAGCTGATTGTTTTCGTCCCGGCGAAGGCCGGGACCCATACCGCGAGGTCCATCGATTTCGCGAGATGCCAATCCCGAACGACCAGTCTTCGTCAAATTGCTCCCTGTGGTTATGGGTCCCGGCCTTCGCCGGGACGACAATGCTAGGCGGCCGATCCCACCTTGCGCTGACACAGCGCCGCCACCGCCCCGAGCGCCAGCAGCGCGGCCGACACATTCAGCGCATAGCTCAAGCTCCCCAGCGCATCCGTGATCGCGCCGACCACGATGGGGCCGAGCGTCTGTCCGACGCCGAACGAGATCGTCATCGCCGCGATCGCGGTCGGCCACACCTCGGGTGGGTAGTTGAAGCGCACGAAGGCGGTGGTCGAACCGACCACGGCGAAGAAGGCGACGCCGAACACAATCGCCGAGACCGCGAGCCATGCCGGCGAATGCCCGAGCATCGGCAGGGCAGCGCCGAGCGCGTTGGTGCCGAGAATGATCGCGGTGGCCAGTCCGCCGCGATCGAGCGCGAGCACGCCGCGCCAGGCCCACGGCGTGACGAACGCGCTCAAGCCAATCAGGCTCCAGAACCCGGCCTGCGCCGCGGCCCCGCCGCCGCCGTCGCGCACATAGGCGATCATGAAGGTCATGTAGGCGATGTAGCCCGCGCCAAAGAGGAAGTAGCCGGCGAGATAGATCAGCACGGGAAGAATCGCGAAGGCGCCGTGGCCGCCTTGCGAGAAACGCACGCCGCTCTCGATGCGGACCAGGAACAGCGGCACGGTCATGACGGCGGACAGCAGGGTCATCGCCCACCACACTATCCACCACGAGCCCGGCCCGAAATATTGCAGCGTGAACGGGGCGATCAGCCCGGAGGCGAGAATGCCGATGCCGGGCCCGGCATAGAACAGGCTGAGCAGGAAATTGGCCCGCTCCGGGCGCGACTGCGCGATGGAAGCGGCCAGCGCGCCGCCGGCGACGAAACCGGCCGCGGCGCCAACGCCCAGCACGAGACGCGCCAGGCTCAGTGCGACAAAATTCCCGGTCAGCGCGCAAGTCGCGAGCGCGGCGACGCAGGCCAGGGTTCCGCCGCGGATCGCGGCCGACCAGCCGACGCGCTGGATCAGGCGGGATGCCACCAGCGCGCCTGCGAGGTAGCCGACGGCGTTGATGGTGTTCATGAAACCGGCCGCCGAATAGGACCAGCCGAGGTCTTCCCGCATGTCCGGCAGCACCAGGGCATAGGCAAAGCGGCCGATGCCGAGCCCGACCGTCGCAGCCAGCGATAGGGTCAGGATCAGCCGCGCGGGGTGTGCGAGCGGGGGGCAGTCAGGTGCGTGCAAAGGGGTACTCCGGCATGCGCAGTGTGGCAGGCCCTGCCCGCCTTGCACAGAACCGAAGCGGCAATGGTGTCTTGCCAAGTACGCAACGCCGCTCTAGCACTCCGGCCGAAATTCAAGAGCGCCGTCATGCCCGGCCGTGTGTCGGGGCATGACGAAACGGAGGAAGAACGTCATGGCGACCCACAAGCTGCTGCTGCTTCCCGGCGACGGTATCGGCCCGGAAGTGATGGGCGAGGTGAAGCGGCTGATCGACTGGCTCAATTCAGCCGGCATCGCCAAATTCGAGACCGATATGGGTCTGGTCGGCGGCTCCGCCTATGACGCCCACAAGGTGTCGATCTCCGAGGGCGATATGGCCAAGGCCAAGGATGCCGACGCCGTGATCTTCGGCGCAGTCGGCGGTCCGAAGTGGGATGCCGTCCCCTACGAGGTGCGGCCTGAAGCGGGCCTGCTCCGGCTGCGCAAGGATCTCGCTTTGTTCGCCAATTTGCGCCCGGCGGTCTGCTACCCGGCGCTGGCGGACGCTTCCAGCCTGAAGCGCGAGGCGGTCGAAGGCCTCGACATCATGATCGTGCGCGAGCTCACCGGCGGCGTCTATTTCGGCGAGCCCAAGACCATCACCGATCTCGGCAATGGCCAGAAGCGCGCCATCGATACCCAGGTCTACGACACCTATGAGATCGAGCGCATCGCCCGCGTCGCCTTCGAGCTTGCCAAGAAACGCAAGAACAAGGTGACGTCGATGGAGAAGCGCAACGTCATGAAGTCGGGCGTGCTCTGGAACGAGGTCGTGACCCAGGTCCACAAGCGCGAATATCCTGACGTCACGCTCGAGCACCAGCTCGCCGATTCCGGCGGCATGATGCTGGTGAAGTGGCCGAAGCAGTTCGACGTCATCGTCACCGACAATCTGTTCGGCGACATGCTGTCCGACATCGCGGCGATGCTGACCGGCTCGCTCGGCATGCTGCCGTCAGCCTCGCTCGGCGAGGTCGACGTCAAGAGCAAGAAGCGCAAGGCGCTGTACGAGCCCGTGCACGGTTCGGCGCCCGATATCGCAGGCCAAGGTCTCGCCAATCCGATCGCGATGATCTCGTCCTTCGGCATGGCGCTGCGCTATTCCTTCGACATGGGCGCGCTCGCCGACAAGATCGATGCCGCGATATCAGCGGTGCTCGCCAGCGGCCTGCGCACCGCCGACATCAAGTCGGAAGGCACCATCGCCGCCTCGACCACGCAGATGGGCGAAGCGATTCTGAGGGAATTGCAGAAGTTGCACGCGTAACGGCAAACACCGCAGCCGTAGGGTGGGCAAAGCGAAAGCGTGCCCACCACGTCTCTCGCGATTGCCGAAGGATGGTGGGCACGGCGCGCGAAGAGCGCGCCTTTGCCCACCCTACAGCACCTTCAAAACAAAATGGCCGGGCGTGAGCCCGGCCATTCGATTCAGCTCCTGCGTCCGCTTCAGTACAGCGGGAAATTCTGCGGATAGCCGCCGAGATCGGCCGGCGTCGGCAGCGGCTGACGATCGATCGGGCGGTTGAGGTTTTCGCGCGCGAACGAGGGATAACCCACGGCCGGCGGAAACGCGTAGTCGGAGAACTTGCGGTCGCCCGGATTGACCTCGGTGCCGCCGTCGAGCCAGGAGCGCTTGCTCACGTAGATGCGGGTGCGCGGGCCCTGCTGATACACCGCGTTGGGGCCGCTCGGCCCGTAATAGTGTCGGCCGCGATCGTCGTAACGCTTCGTCTTGACGTCGGCCGAAGCCGGCGTCGCGAAACCCATGGCAGAGGACATGGCAATGACGGCGCCTGCCGCAAGCCAGATCGCCAATTTGTTCGCGGCAGAGAATTTCGAGCTCATCACGTCCCCTTCAGGCGGCAAGCCGCCAATCGATTTCGCCCCATACTAGCCCGGCCGAGGCCGTTGCAACTAGGTCTATTGGGTCACACCAGCGCGGAATAATCGCGCGCCCCGGCAAAAGTTGCATGAGAACCAGTCACTTGAGCCATTCGCAGGGGGCGCCATTTGGGCCTGATGCCGGTCAGAGCGCCCCGCGCAATTGTGCGTTCGCGGCGCCCAGCAGCCAGTCCGACGACGCTGCGGGGTCACAAGCCCGGCGCTTGAGCTCGGCATGAGCGAACAATTCCGCCAGCTTCGGCTCGTTGCCCGAGGCGAGCTGCGTCAGCCGGTTGAGCGTGCAGGCGATCGCTGCGCGCTGCGCCGGCAGGGTGTCACCCTGGCAGGAGAATCCGGAGATCTGGAGCGCCGGGTCTTCGTTGCGCTTGAGATAACCCAGGCACGTTTGCGTCCCCTTCGCCGTGGCGCCGGGCCGGAACACGCAGGTCCGGCAATTGACCGAGCGCCGCGAGCCCGAGGATGGCAAACAGCGCCAAGACCCCCACATAGGCAAACAGGCGCGCCAGCGTGCCGACGACCTCGTCGGCGAAGTTGGCGAGCGCAAGATGGATCTGGGTGGGGGTTGCGGCCGTGCTGGCCTCAGGCGACTGTATCCACGGCCTTCAGGCAGGGTCCAACGTTGTCTTGAGGCCGTTTCTCGCATAGAAGCGCTGCTCTTCCTGTTTAAGCGTCAGCTTCAGGGAAGGGCTTTTTCCTCGGAGAGTGAACGATGGGTTACAAAGTCGCAGTCGTCGGGGCGACCGGCAATGTCGGACGGGAAATGCTCAACATTCTCGATGAGCGCAAATTCCCCGCGGACGAGGTGGTGGCCCTGGCGTCACGCCGCAGCGTCGGCGTCGAGGTCTCCTATGGCGACCGTACCCTGAAGGTCAAAGCGCTCGAGCACTATGATTTCTCCGATGTCGACATCTGCCTGATGTCGGCGGGCGGCGAGGCGTCGAAGGAATGGTCGCCCAAGATCGGCGCTGCCGGCACGGTGGTGATCGACAATTCCTCGGCCTGGCGCATGGATCCGGACGTGCCGTTGATCGTGCCGGAAGTGAACGCGGACGCCACGGTCGGCTTCAAGAAGAAGAACATCATCGCCAACCCGAACTGCTCGACCGCGCAGCTCGTGGTCGCGCTGAAGCCGCTGCACGACAAGGCCACCATCAAGCGTGTCGTGGTCTCGACCTATCAATCGGTGTCGGGCGCCGGCAAGGATGCGATGGACGAATTGTTCTCGCAGACCAAGGCCGTCTACACCAACCAGGAGCTGGTCAGTAAGAAGTTTCCCACCCGCATCGCCTTCAACGTCATCCCCCATATCGATGTCTTCATGGAGGACGGCTACACGAAGGAAGAGTGGAAGATGATGATGGAGACCAAGAAGATTCTTGATCCCAGGATCAAGCTCTCCGCGACCTGCGTGCGCGTGCCGGTGTTCGTCGGACATTCCGAGGCGGTCAACATCGAGTTCGAAAATCCGATCACCGCGGACGAAGCGCGCGACATCCTGCGCAAGGCGCCCGGCTGCCTCGTCATCGACAAGCACGAGCCCGGCGGCTACGCCACGCCCTATGAAGCAGCCGGCGAGGACGCAACTTACATCAGCCGCATCCGCGAGGACGCGACCGTGGAGAACGGCCTCGTGCTGTGGTGCGTGTCCGACAATCTGCGCAAGGGCGCCGCGCTGAACGCGATCCAGATCGCGGAAGTCCTGATCAACCGCAAGCTGATCACCGCGAAGAAGAAAGCGGCGTAACTCCGCTGCCGTAGGGTGGGCAAAGGCGCAAAGCGCCGTGCCCACCATCTCTCCACGATCGCCATAGCAGTGGTGGGCACGCAATCCATCCCAACACTCTCGTCATCCCGGACAAGCGCGCCAAAAGCGCGCGTAGATCCGGGATCCATAACCACAGGACGTGGTTTGGCGAAGATTCGTGGTTGTCAGCTTGCGCGACAACACAAGCCTGGGGTGATGGGTCCGGGATCTGCGCTTGCGCTTGTCCGGGACGACGATCTCGTTTGGCGCAGCCGAGCCGAGATAGGCTTACGCCGCGTCGCGCACGCTCTTGAATTCCTTCGCGGCCTTGTCCAGCACGAACAGCGATCCTTCCGCGACGCCGAAATAGGCGCCGTGCGTCTGCATCTGGCCGGCATCGACCGCCTTGCGCACGAACGGGAAGGTCATGAGGTTTTCCAGGCTGCGGAACACCGCGGCCTTTTCGATGCGCTCGATGAATTGCGCCATGGTCTCGCGCTCGCGCTGCTCGACCACCTCGCCGGGCTTGATGAACATCTGCATCCATTTGCCGATGAAGTCGCCCGGTGTGAGCGGCTCGATCTTGTCGACGAAGGCGCGGATGCCGCCGCATTGCGCGTGCCCGAGCACCACGATGTGCTTCACCTTGAGCACCGTCACGGCATATTCCAGCGCCGCCGAGACGCCGTGCGCGTTGGCGTCGGGCTGATACACCGGCACCAGATTGGCGATGTTGCGGACGACGAACAGCTCGCCCGGGCCGACGTCGAAGATCACCTCGGGCGAGACGCGGCTGTCGCAGCAGCCGATCACCATCACTTCGGGGAACTGCCCCTTCACCGACAGCTCGCGATAGCGGCTCTGCTCGGTCGGCAGCCGCTGGGTGGCGAAGGCCTTGTAGCCTTCCAGCAAGTGCTCTGGGAATGTGATCATGGCCTATGCCTAATCATATACCGGTAGCGCGAACAAGCCTTTCGAATAGGCAGGCCAGATGCTATCGGCTTCGGTCAGAAGTGCGACGACGAAACCGGAAGGAGTGCTCGCATGACCCGCCCGCGCCGCAGCCATTTGTTCATGCCCGGCTCCAACCCCCGCGCGCTGGAAAAGGCGCGTAATCTGGCCGCCGACGGCCTGATCCTGGACCTCGAGGATTCCGTCGCGCCCGATGCCAAAGCGGTGGCGCGCGACCAGATCGCCGCCGCGATCGCCGCCAAGGGGTTCGGCAGGCGCGAGGTCCTGATCCGGACCAACGGCCTCGACACGCAATGGTGGGGCGATGACGTCGCGATGGCCGCCAAGGCGTCGCCGGACGGCATCCTGGTTCCAAAAGTTTCCAGCGTCGAGGATCTCGACAGCATCGGCCGGCGTCTCGCCGAGCTCGGCTCGGCGCCGACCGTCAAGGTCTGGGCGATGATCGAGACCGCGCGCGCGGTGCTGCACGCCGAGGAGCTGGCCGCCGCCGGCCGCGATCCGGCGCGGCGGCTGTCAGGGTTCGTGTTCGGCCCCAACGACATCTCGCGCGAGACGCGGATCAAGATGCTGCCCGGCCGCTCGGCCATGATCCCGATGATCACCCATTGCATCCTGGCGACGCGCGCCCACGGCCTCGAAATCCTCGACGGGCCCTACAGCGACATCAACAATGCCGACGGCTTTGCCACCGAATGTGCGCAAGCGCGCGATCTCGGCTTCGACGGCAAGACATTGATCCACCCCTCGCAGATCGAAGCCTGCAACGCGATCTTCACGCCGCCCGAAGAGGACGTCGCCCGCGCCCGAAAGATCATCGCGGCGTTTGAATTGCCGGAGAACGTCTCGCGCGGCGCGATCCGGCTCGATGGCGCGATGGTCGAGCGCCTGCACGCCGAGATGGCGCGCCGCACGATCGAGATCGCCGACGCGATCGCTGCGATGGGGAAGGGCTGAGGCGTACGACTCGACGACTAACTCGAATGGCTATCGATCGAAACGAGCTTTGCCCCTAGCTCTAAAAGCAGGACCATCGTGAGGGAGTGGAGATCGGATCTTGGATTCAAAGTGGCTGTCTTCGATCCATGCGGGGTTTCGAGACTTAGCCGATCGCCATCCTTGATCTGAATTGCGCCGTAATGCGGAGAGTCGCCAAACTCATATTTGACGACGTACCTGAGTAGAGCGGCTGACGTCTTCTTGGCCATGCGCAGAGTGCCCTGATTGGGGCCATTCATAGCAGGCAAATCCAGCGCTGTCGCCCATTAGGGAATGCGCAGGTCCGGCGAGGTCCACCATGGCGGCACCAGACACGCAAGCCTGAGTTTCGGGAGCCGTACGCCTCAGCGTGATTGAGCGATTCCAGCGTGGCGGCATTGCCGCAATAGCCGCGATAGTTCTCCGCGGCCGTCGGCGAGATCGCGGTCGCATTGTGCCTTGTGATGGCACAGCGAGCAGACCCGCTCCATGTCGCGTGGCAGCAGCGGCTGCGCGCATCCGAGCCGCTCCGCGCCCGCCGCCAGGAACCGATCGCCGCGATCGGCCGTTGAACGACGGCTCTTGTTCGGCTGGGACGATCGCTGCGCGCCTGATTGCGGAGACTTTAACCCATGCAGATCCGGCAAGGAAGCTCTCCGGCCTTTGCGTTCGTGCTCACGATGGGCATCGTCAATCTGTTCGGCGATGTCACGTATGAAGGCGGCGGCAGCATCAATGGTCCGTTCATGGCGACACTTGGTGCAAGCGCGGCGGTGGTCAGCATCACCGCCGGCGGCGGCGAGTTTCTCGGCTACTCGCTGCGGCCATTTTCCGGATATCTCGCCGACAAAAGCGGGCGCTTTTGGTTCATCACCTTCATCGGCTATGCGATCAATCTGATCGCGGTGCCCGCAATGGCGCTGGTGGGAAATTGGCAAATGGCAGCTCTGCTGATTCTTGCGGAGCGAGTCGGTCGTGCGATTCGCAAGCCGACGGTCGAGGCGATGATATCGTACACGACGGGCGAACTCGGCCGGGGATGGGTCTACGGTCTCAATACGGCGCTGGACGAGACCGGGGCGACCATCGGGCCGCTCGTGATCGCCGCGGTGCTCGCGGTGCGCGGCAGCTATCAGTTCGGCTATGCGCTGCTCGCAGTCCCGGCGCTGTTAGCGCTCATCTCCCTCGTCGCTGCCCGCATCGAATTTCCCGTGCCATCGAAGCTCGAACAGGGGGAGACGGCGCTCGCCGGTGACTTCTCGCCGGCGTTCTGGGGTTACATGGTTGCGGGCGCTTTGTTTGCTGCGGGGCTCATGAGTTTCGAACTGATTTCATATCATTTCGACAAGGCGCGAACCGTGACCGGGCAATGGATTCCGGTGTTCCTGGCGATCTCGACCGGATGTGGTGTCATCGTCAGCCTCGCGATGGGGAAGTTGTTCGACCGGTTCGGTTTGCCGATCCTGCTCGTTGCTGTCCTGCTGTCCGCCGCGTTCTCGCCATTCGTGTTTTTCGGCGGATTCAGCGCTGCGCTGTTCGGCATCGTATTGTGGGGAATCGGCTATGCCACGCAGGATACGCTGCTCAAGGCGCTGGTCGCGACCGTGATGCCGGAAGGCAAACGCAGTCTCGCCTTCGGCCTGTTTTATGGGGGCTACGGCGTCGGCTGGCTGGTCGGCAGCGTCGTAACGGGCCTGCTCTATGAGCACTCGGTGCTGGCGCTCGTCATCTTCGCGATGGCGGCGCAGCTCGTATCATTGCCGGCGTTCGTGCTTGCCAGCCGCCTGCAACACTGAGCGCTCCCTGCTGGGGAGGCTATCGAATTTTGCTGCGCCTTCAGTGCGTCGCGGTCTGATCGAGCGATTCCAGCGTCGCGGCGTTGCCGCAATAGCCGTGGTAGTTCTCCGCGGCGGTGCCGTCGGCGAGGTCGCGGTCGCATTGTGCCTTGTGCTGGCACAGCGCGCAGACCCGCTCCATGTCGCGCAGCAGCAGCGGCTGGACACGACCGAGATGCTCTTCGCCGATGCCGAGCTGCTTCAGCATCTTCGGCAGTTCGTCGGCGGCGTGGTGGCCGTGACGGACCAGCTCTTCGAGATCGTCAGGCGAGACCCGCAGGTCATTCGCGATGCGGTCGAATTCCGTGCGGTCGAGCTGCCGCATCTCGTTGAGCTCGCGGCGATGCTTCAGCCAGCCGGCAAAGGACTCGATGAGACCTTGGACGATAGGATAAGGCCTGCTTGCGGTGCTCATGCGAAGCTCCATTCGGATCGCGGTATTGGAGCAAGGTTAGGCACAATGATGCAGGAGCGCGTTGCGCTGGATCAAATAGCGATAATGCCGCCGCGGCCTCCGCCGCACCTCTCCCGCTTGCGGGAGAGGTCGCGCCGTCCGGGCGATGCGAAGCATCGTCCCGCGCGCCGGGTGAGGGTTTTCGCCTCTCGGGATTGTCCCGTTGTGGAGACACCCTCTCCCCAACCCTCTCCCGCAAGCGGGCGAGGGGGCGCACCTTGCGCCGGAGCTACCCAAACCGCTCCGTCGCCCACGCATACAGGCTGCCCGGGATCGGTTTCTCGCCGCCGCGGCCCTTGGGCGAGATGTGCAGGCCGATGATGTCGCGGTCGGTGACGAGGCCGAGATAGCTCGAGGGATCGAAGAACAGTTTTGGCTCAGCATGCACGGCGTAGAACGATTGCTTCGGCAATGCGCAGTGCAGCTCGCCGGTGCGGCGCGCGAGCGCGGTGAGTGCCGCCGGCCCGAAGATCGCGACGCGGATGTCGGAGAGGCGGTTCGAGCCGCCGCGCAGGCGGCGCATCGCAAACGTGACGCGATGGCGCAGCGACAGCCAGTTCGGTGTCAGCTCCTCCTGCTCCATCAGCTCTTCGAAGGCGGCAACGATGCCATGCCCAGGCGGAAGGTAGATCACGGAATTGCCGAGCTGGCGCGGCCGCTCCCACGCGAAATAGGGCTTTGCCGGATCGATCTCGACGGGCTTGAGCAGCAGCACGTCGGCATCGAGCCAGAGACCGAGGCCCTTCGCCATCAGCTTCATGCGGAAGAAGTCGCTGAACTGAAGCGTGGTCCAGTCGCGCCAGCTGCCGTCCGGCTGCGGCGGTCGCAATCGTTCGGAGAACGCATGCGGCAGGATCGCCTCGGCGTCCGCGTTGCCGATGCCCGCGGGCAGGCCGGGAATGGTGTCGAAACTGTAGACCGTGACCTTGTGGCCGGCAGCCAGCTGCGAGCGCAGACAGGTCTGGCGCAGGGCGTCCATCGGGCCGTGCCAGAAGGTGACGATGTCAGGCAGCATGGGCGCAAGCTATAGAGGACAACGCTGACAAAGAAAAAGCCCCGGCGCTGTCAGCACCGGGGCTCAAACAAAAACTTGAGATCAGGCCCAGGCGCGCTCGCGCTTGAGTTTCTCCTCATAGGTGTCGATCGAGGCCTTCTTCTCCATCGTCAGGCCGATGTCGTCGAGGCCGTTCATCAGGCAGTGCTTGCGGAACGGATCGATCTCGAACTTGACCGTGCCGCCATCGGGACCGCGGATTTCCTGGTTCGGCAGGTCGATCGTCAACGTCGCGTTGGCGCCGCGTTCGGCGTCGTCGAACAGCTTGTCGAGGTCTTCCTGCGAGACGCGGATCGGCAGAATGCCGTTTTTGAAGCAGTTGTTGTAGAAGATGTCGCCGAACGAGGTCGAGATCACGCAGCGGATGCCGAAATCGAGCAGCGCCCAGGGCGCGTGCTCACGGCTCGAGCCGCAGCCGAAATTGTCGCCGGCGACCAGCACCTTGGAATTGCGATAGGCGGGCTGGTTGAGGACGAAATCAGGGTTCTCGCTGCCGTCATCCTTGTAGCGCTGCTCGGAGAACAGCCCCTTGCCAAGGCCGGTGCGCTTGATGGTCTTGAGGTACTGCTTCGGAATGATCATGTCGGTGTCGACATTGATGATCTTCAGCGGCGCCGCGACGCCTTCCAGCGTGGTGAACTTGTCCATGGTTGCGCTTTCCCGGGGTGGTCTAGGGACCGCGTATTTATCGCGAACGGGGAGCGAATCCTAGGCCGAATTCGGCAGGGCTCATCTGCTTCTCTACACGTCGCGGACGAGGTGCGCCCCCTCTCCCGCTTGCGGGAGAGGGTCGGGGAGAGGGTTGCCTCCACAGAGAGACTCCCCAGAGGAGAAAGCCCTCACCCGGCGCGCGGGACGATGCTTCGCATCGCCCGGACGCACCGACCTCTCCCGCAAGCGGGAGAGGTGCAGCGAGCCCGCCGCTCGATCGACAATCCCTCTCCTTCGCTCTACTCCGCTTGCGCCTCGATCGCGGCCATATCGTCATCCGAGAGGCCGAAATGGTGGCCGATCTCGTGGATCAGGACGTGCCGGACGATATGGCCGAGGCTCTCGTCGTGCTCGGCCCAGTAGTCCAGAATCGGCCGCCGGTAGAGCCAAACCATGTTGGGCAGCCGCGCCACGTCGCCAAGGCTCTGCTGGGGCAGGCCGACGCCCTGGAACAGGCCGAGCAGGTCGAACTCGCTCTCGCAGTCCATCTCGTCCAGGACCTCCTCGGTCGGGAAGTCGTCGACGCGGATGATCAGGCCGTCGCAGAGGCCGCGAAATTCCGCCGGCAGGCGCTCGAAGATGTCGTGCGCCGTCGCTTCCATCTCGGCCAGCGGGGGCGCTTTCAGGTCTGTCCACATGCGCTCCTCATAGCCCGGGTTCCGCGGCGATGCATCCGCCATTATAAGCGCGGCGAGGTTGACGGGCGCCGCCAAAACGGGGAGCGTGGGGCCTCGGATGGACGTTTCAGGTGGGCGGTAAAATGCGAGCGAAAACAGCGCTGACGCTACTGTGCATGGGGTTGTTTTCGACTTTTTTTGTCGGCGCCCCAAGCTACGCCGAAGCCCAGGCGGCCGCGCCTGAAATGCGGTTGGCCCAGGCCGGCTCACCGGACACCCCGCGCACGCGGTCCCGGACCCGCCTGCGCGTCACCCCCTATTATAGCCCGGACGGCGTCTATCCCCGCTACAACCCCGGCCCCGATGCGGTCCGCGAGTGCAACGCGACCTATGTGCAGGAATTCAGGCCGAGCGGCACGGTAATCGTGCCGCGTATGAGCTGCTACTGGCGCCGGGGCTGATCCGGAATCAGTGCGCGGGCGGAGGTCGCGATGACGAGATGGATCGCATTGGCCGTCGTTGCCGGGCTCGCGACTGCCCTGCCGCACGCGTCCGCCGTGCAGCGAGTGACGAAGCTGCCGGACGCCTCCGCCGGGCGCGCGGTTTTCGATGGACGACGACATCCGCGATACGACGACATCGCGCGATACACGCGGCGTCCTGATCCGCACTATTACGCGCGGCCCGTGTATTACCGTCCCTATCCTTACGGCGTGCCCGCACCGTTCGTGTTCGGCTACGGCCCGTTTTGGTGACGTGACGCGCGCTGCGCGGGCGTCGTTCATTCATGACGCATTCACGTCGCTGTCTTTATTTCACTTTGGGAGCGACCGCGCATGAACAGGGATGACGCGAGATAAAACGCGCCTCGCAACTCCGCTGTTCAGATTCAGGGAGAGTTCCATGCTGAAGACTTTGAGTGCCGTGACAAGCCCGATGCGCTTGCTCGGCCTTGCGGCCATCGCCACGCTGATGCTGTCGGCCGGGACTGCGCGTCGCGCTGAAGCGATGACGCCGATCAATCCGTCGGCGCTGCCGGCCGCGAAGGTCGCGCCCGACGACATGACGACGCAAGTTCGTTACGGCGGCGGCGGCGGACATGGTGGTGGAGGCTTCCATGGCGGGGGCGGTTTCCACGGTGGTGGTGGCTTCCACGGTGGTGGCGCACATTTCGGCGGCTTCCACGGCGGCAGCTTCCATGCCGGCGGCTTCCGTGCCGCGCCGGTCTTTCACGGCGGTGGTTATCGCTATGGCGGATTCCGCCACTACGGCGGATTCCACCGTTACGGCGGCTATCGCCCTTCCTTCTACGGGCATCGCCACTTCCATCGGCGCTTCTACGGCGGCTACTATCCCTACTATCACTATCCGCGCCGCTGCCGGATCATCTGGACCTATTACGGCCCGCGCCGCATTTGCCACTGGCACCATTGGCACCGCTGGCATCATCCGTACCGCTATTGGTGAGCAGGCATAGCAAGCGAAATGAAAAGGGCGTCGTTGGGCGCCCTTTGTTCATCGCGCGGCTCAGAGCCAATCCCTCAGCTTCCACGACGCCGGTTTCCACCGCATCAGGTTGTCGAGCTTCCACTGCTTGAACATCGCCGGCGGCCAGCGGCTCAGTCGCGAGGTCTCTTCGATCTCAGGCTCGGCGACGACGCGCAACGGCGCTGCACGCCGCCGGTGCTGGCGGGTCGCCGCGCTGATCAGATCGACATATTCAGGCTTGTTGGCCATGGCGCATCCTCGCGAACCGTCGCGAGGATGCAATGTGGGCGACGCCCCTTAACGGCGGTTTGCCGCTTTCGTTCAAATTGCAGGCGAGTGGCTCAGCGCCACTCCCTGACGTCGACGAAGTGGCCCGCGATCGCAGCCGCTGCCGCCATCGCCGGCGAGACCAGATGGGTGCGGCCCTTGAAGCCTTGGCGTCCCTCGAAATTGCGGTTCGAGGTCGAGGCGCAGCGCTCTTCCGGCTTCAGCTTGTCCGGGTTCATGGCGAGGCACATCGAGCAGCCCGGCTCGCGCCATTCGAAGCCGGCCTTGATGAAGATCTTGTCCAGACCTTCCGCCTCGGCCTGCTCCTTTACTATGCCGGAGCCCGGCACGACCATGGCGTTGACATGGCCAGAGACCTGCTTGCCCTCCGCGATCTTGGCGGCGGCGCGCAGATCTTCGATGCGGCCGTTGGTGCAGGAGCCGATGAAGATACGGTCGAGCTTGATGTCGGTGATCTTGGTGCCCGCGGCCAGGCCCATGTACTTCAAGGCGCGATGCTTGGAGAGACGTTTGGCTTCGTCCGCGATCTTGTCGGGATCGGGCACGAAGCCCGTCACCGAGATCACGTCCTCGGGGCTGGTGCCCCAGGTCACGATCGGCGGCAGCTTGGCTGCGTCGAGCCGCAGCTCGTGGTCGAAATGCGCGCCCTCGTCCGAGCTCAGCTTTTCCCAGTAGCGCATCGCCGCGTCCCAGTCCGCACCCTTCGGTGCCTTGGGACGATCGCGCAGGAAGTCGTACGCCTTCTGGTCGGGTGCGACGAGGCCGGCGCGCGCGCCGCCTTCGATCGACATGTTGCAGACGGTCATGCGGCCTTCCATCGACAGCGCACGGATCGCGTCACCGGCGTATTCCAGCACGTAGCCGGTGCCGCCCGCGGTGCCGATCTCGCCGATGATGGCGAGGATGATATCCTTGCCCGTCACGCCGTCCGGCAATTTGCCGTCGACGGTGACCCGCATGTTCTTGGCCTTTTTCTGGATCAGCGTCTGCGTCGCCAGCACGTGCTCGACCTCGGAGGTGCCGATGCCGTGCGCGAGCGCGCCGAACGCGCCATGCGTCGAGGTGTGGCTGTCACCGCAGACGATGGTGGTGCCCGGCAGCGTGAAGCCCTGCTCGGGGCCGATGACGTGGACGATGCCCTGGCGCTTGTCGAACTCGTTGTAATATTCGATGCCGAACTCCTTGGCATTGTCGGCCAGCGTCTTGATCTGCTCGATGCTTTCAGGGTCGGGGTTCGGCTTGCTGCGGTCGGTAGTCGGCACGTTGTGATCGACCACGGCCAGCGTCTTCTCCGGCGCGTGGACCTTGCGCCCGGTGGCGCGCAGGCCTTCGAAGGCCTGCGGCGAGGTCACCTCGTGGACCAGGTGGCGGTCGATGTAGAGCAGGCAGGTGCCATCCTCGGCTTCGTGGACCAGATGGTCGTTCCAGATCTTGTCATAAAGTGTGGTGGGCTTGGACATGAGCGTCAGCTCCGGGAATGTGTGTCAGCGATGAGCGCGGGTGGCGCGGGGCAACATGGTTGTCTTCAGCGCAGCCTTCAGGCTGCGGGACTAAGCTCTGACGTTGCCGAAGTCGCGAAGCGTCCGAAGAACCGGCCAGGCAAGCGCGAGCGATCGTCGATGACGATGCGCGTGGCGGAGGAGAGGCTGGTCAGATCTGGAAACATTCTAGAGATTATATAGCACGCAGCGGTGAAAGCGCGAGAGGCTTCGACGATCGTCATCGCGAGGCGCTCTTGCGAGGAAGCAATCCAGAATCCCTCCGCCGAACGATTCTGGATTGCTTCACTGCGCTCGCAATGACGGTGGAGGCCAAACAAAAAAGCGCGGGCTTTGGCCCCGCGCTTTTCGAAACTCGTCTGTAAGCGGAGCTTACTCGTTGACGGCGGTGGGGCGGTCCTGCTTCTTCTCGACGATGCGGGCCGACTTGCCGCGAAGGTTGCGGAGATAATAGAGCTTGGCGCGACGCACCTTGCCGCGGCGCACCACCTTGATCGAGTCGATCATCGGTGACATCACCGGGAACACGCGCTCGACGCCCTCGCCATACGAAATCTTGCGCACGGTGAAGCTCTCGTTGAGGCCACCGCCGGAACGGCCGATGCAGACGCCTTCATAGGCCTGCACGCGGGTGCGGTCGCCTTCGACCACCTTCACGTTGACGATCACGGTATCGCCGGGACCGAACTCCGGGATCTCCTTGCCGGCGGAGAGCTTGTCGAATTGCTCTTTTTCGAGCTGTTGGATCAGGTTCATGGGTAAATCTCCATCGGCGCGCCCAGCCTTAGGAAACGGGGGCTGCGCGAAATTCGTTTATCCAGCTCTTGCGGATTTGGCGCTGCTATAAGGCAAGCTGGACCGTTTGTCACCCGTCTGTCTTGTTTTTTGGCGTTTTTTGACGTCCGGGCCGATTCGGGGCTTTCGCCCACAAATCCGGCCGCCGGGCCGCCGTCAGGGCCTCGGATTCCGCCCGCCGCCAGGTTGCCACCTTGGCATGGTCGCCGGAGGTCAGGATCTCCGGGATCGGAACCCCCTCGAACAGCTGCGGACGGGTATATTGGGGGTATTCAAGGAGATCGTCGGAGAAGCTCTCTTCGGTTCCAGAGGCTTCCTTGCCCATCACCCCCGGCAGCAGCCGGACGCAGGCGTCGATCAGCGCCAGCGCCGCGATTTCGCCGCCGGACAGCACGTAATCGCCGATCGAGACCTCCTCAAGGCGCCGTGCATCGATCACCCGCTGGTCGATCCCCTCGAACCGCCCGCAGACGATCAGGGGGCCGGGGCCCTGGGCCAGCTCCGTGACGCGTGCCTGGGTCAATGGCCGACCGCGCGGGCTCATCAGCAGGCGGGGTCGGTCGGACCCGGTCTCTGCTGCGTCGATCGCCGCCGCCAGAACGTCGGCCCGCAGCACCATGCCCGGGCCACCGCCGGCCGGGGTGTCGTCAACGCTGCGGTGGCGATCGGTGGCGGAGGCCCGGATGTCCCGCGCCTCGATCTCCCAGAGGCCGGAGGCCAGCGCCCGTCCGGCCAGGCTGACGCCAAGCGGCCCCGGAAACATCTCCGGAAACAGCGTCAGCACCGTCGCGCGCCAGGGTGGGGGGTTGGTCATAGCATCCTAGTCTCGTCGTCCCGGACAAGCGCAGCGAAGCGGAGCGCAGATCCGGGACCCATAAACACCGCACTTCGTGTTGCGATGATCGGAGCCACCAGTTTAGCCAAAAACCAGGGCCTGTGGTTATGGGTCCCGGCTTTCGCCGGGACGACCCGGGGAGGGATTGTCGTTCCGCTCGTCACCCTCGATCTCCTGCGGCAGCGCGATGACGACGCGGCCGCCGGCGAGATCAACCTCCGGCACCACAGCATTGGTGAACGGCAGCAGCATCGTCGTGCCTTTGGGGGGCGCGATCTCGATGATGTCGCCGGCGCCGAAATTGTGGATCGCGAGCACGCGGCCGAGCGCATCGCCCGCCGTGGTGACAGCGGTGAGCCCGATCAGATCGGTGTGATAATATTCGCCCTCGTCGGTCGCGGGCAGTTTTTCACGCGCGATGTAGAGCTCGATGCCGTTGAGGCGCTCGGCCTCATCGCGGGTCGTGACGCCCTTGAAGGTCGCGACCAGATGATCCTTGGCTTCGCGGGCCTGCGCCAGCTCGAACTGGCGCTTGCCGTCCTTGGTCGAAAGCGGACCGTAGTGCCTG
Organism: Bradyrhizobium sp. LLZ17; assembly: GCF_041200145.1. NCBI lineage: Bacteria > Pseudomonadati > Pseudomonadota > Alphaproteobacteria > Hyphomicrobiales > Nitrobacteraceae > Bradyrhizobium > Bradyrhizobium zaerense. Next base: position 4,677,798 of record NZ_CP165734.1, on the reverse strand, counting down.
ATGGCAAAGGGATCTTCGGTGAAGGTCCACAATTTGACCGCGCCGCGCACGCCATGCGCGGCGCCGATCCGCGCGACGCAGATCAGCGCCGGCATCGATTAGCCTCAGGCCTTCGCAGCGGCTTCGGCCTGCGCCTTGCGCTCCTTGCGCGGCACGGCCTTTTCCGGGTTGTTGCGCGCTTCGCGCTTCTTGACACCGGCGGCATCGAGGAAGCGCGACACGCGGTCCGAGGGCTGCGCGCCCTTGGCGAGCCAGGCTTTCACCTTGTCCATGTCGAGCTTCAGCCGGGTCTCGTTGTCCTTCGGCAGGAGCGGATTGAAATAGCCGAGACGCTCGATGAAGCGGCCATCGCGCGGAAAGCGCAGATCGGCGACGACGACGTGATAGACGGGGCGCTTCTTGGTGCCTGCACGGGCGAGGCGGATAACGACGGACATCTGGTTCTCCTGAGTAGCTGTTAATTCAAAGGTTGGTTCGTCATTCCGGGGCGCGCGAAGCGCGAGCCCGGAATCCATCGCGCCGCATACGCGCGAAGGAATGGATTCCGGGCTCGCGCCTGACGGCGCGCCCCGGAATGACGAGGCGAGAATGCCCTCACTTCTTCTTCCCCAGTCCGGGAAAGCCGCCGAGCCCGGGCAGGGTCGGCTTGTTGCTGAGGCCCGTGAGCCCCGGCACATTCGGGAGGCCCTGGCGCAGGCCAGGCGGCAGATCCTTCGGCAGGCTGGGCAGGCCCTGGCCGCCACCACCCTGCATCTTGTCCTGCAAGGCCTTCATCTCTTCCGGCGAGGGCGGCTTCATGCCGCCGCCAAAGCCCATGGCTTGCGCGATGCCGGCGAGCGGACCGCGCTTGCCAGAGCCCATGGCCTTCATCATATCGGCCATGTTCCGGTGCATCTTCAGCAGCTTGTTGACCTGCTCGACGCTCTGGCCGCTTCCCGCCGCGATGCGCTTCTTGCGGCTGGCCTTGAGCAGATCGGGATGCCGGCGCTCGTCGCGCGTCATGGAATCGATCACCGCGACCTGGCGCTTCAGAATCTTGTCGTCGATGCCGGCGGCCGCGATCTGGTTCTTCATCTTGGCGATGCCGGGCATCATGCCCATCAGACCGCTGATGCCGCCCATGCTCGCCATCTGCAACAGCTGCTCGCGCATGTCGTTGAGGTCGAACTGGCCCTTGCGCATGCGCTCGGCCGTGCGCGCGGCCTTCTCGGCGTCGATATTGGCGGCGGCGCGCTCGACCAGCGACACGACGTCGCCCATGCCGAGGATGCGCCCCGCGATACGGTCGGGATGGAAATCCTCCAGCGCGTCGGTCTTTTCACCGGTGCCGATCAGCTTGATCGGCTTGCCGGTGACGGCGCGCATCGACAGCGCGGCGCCGCCCCGGCCGTCGCCGTCGACACGCGTCAGCACGATGCCGGTGAGGCCGACGCGCTCGTCGAAGGCGCGGGCGAGATTGACGGCGTCCTGGCCGGTGAGGCTGTCGGCGACCAGCAGCACTTCATGCGGATTCGCGGCAGCCTTGATGGCTGCTGCTTCCGCCATCATCTCTTCGTCGAGCGTGGTGCGGCCGGCGGTGTCGAGCAGCACGACGTCGTAGCCGCCGAGCTTGCCGGCTTCCAGCGCACGCTTCGCGATCTGCGCCGGCTGCTGTCCGGCCACGATCGGCAGCGTCGGAATGTCGAGATCGCGGCCGAGCACGGCCAGCTGCTCCATCGCCGCCGGGCGATAGACGTCGAGCGAGGCCATCAGCACCTTGCGCTTGTCGCGCTGGACCATGCGGCGGGCGAGCTTCGCGGTGGTGGTGGTCTTGCCGGAGCCTTGCAGGCCGACCATCATGATCGGCACCGGCGGCACGGAATTGACGTCGATGGTCTGGCTTTCGGCGCCGAGCGTGTTGATCAGCTCGTCGTGGACGATCTTGACCACCATCTGGCCGGGCGTCACCGACTTGACGACGGTGGCGCCGATCGCCTGCTCGCGGACGCGTTCGGTGAAGCTGCGCACCACCTCCAGCGCGACGTCGGCCTCCAGCAGCGCGCGGCGGACCTCGCGCATCGCGGCATCGACGTCCTTTTCGGTCAGCGCACCGCGCCCCGTCAGACGATCGAGAATGCCACCAAGCCGTTCCGACAGATTGTCGAACAATGCCGTTGTCCCTTGTCCTGCTCGCGCAGGGTTGCCGTATTCACCACTGTCATGCCCCGGCTTGACCGGGGCATCCAGTAGGCCGCGGCGCCTCGGTTTAAGCCGAGCCGTCTCTGGAATACTGGATCCCCCGCCTTCGCGGGGGATGACCACTTCCCTTGGGAAGCGATCTTCCAAACACCTTTACGCCCGAGGGCGCACAGCGCTGTCGGGCGTTGGCCTCTGGTCTCCAGGACCAGTGGGCGGGTCGAAAAGAAAGCCTTTCCGAGGAAGTGGCGGGGTTAAACGCCGCTCACGCCCGAAAGTCAAGGAAAGTTAGGGTGTCGAGGCGCCCTCGGAAGGGCAAGGCCTTGAAAATATGCAGCTTCCGGCGATGGGTTCCTTTTCCGGCGACCTCGCCCATATAGGGCGGTGATGTCTTACCGCCGCGACCATTCCTGAAGCCTGCCCGTGCCGGTCACCCGCCGCCGCATCTTCGGACTGCTTGCCGGCGCTGCCGCACTGGTCGGTATCCCGTCCCTTTGGATATTCCGCATGAAAACCTACGACGGACCCGTCTCCGACCATTTCGACGGCCTGCACTTCTTCGATCCTGACGGCGCGCCGCCGAGATCGCTCGGCGAAGTCTTTCGCTGGCAATTCGGCGGCGGCCGCAAGCGCGCGGTCTGGCCGGACTGGGCGCCGAGCCCTCACGCCGATACCCCGCCGGCCCGGGTCGATGGCGACAAGGTGCGGCTTTCCTTCGTCGGCCATGCAAGCTGGTTGATCCAGACCGCTGGCCTCAACATCCTGATCGATCCCGTCTGGTCGATGCGGGTCTCGCCGGTGGGATGGGCCGGACCAAAGCGCCACAACGATCCCGGCATTGCCTTCGAGAAGTTGCCAAAGATCGACGTCGTGCTGGTCTCGCACGGCCATTACGATCATCTCGACTTGGCAACGCTGTCGCGGCTCGCCAAGAATTTTGCGCCGCGCGTGGTCACGCCGCTCGGCAACGATTTGACGATGCGGAGCGCCGATTCCGCGATCAAGGTCGAGGCGTTCGACTGGCATGATCGCGTCGAGCTTGGCGGCGGCATCGCCGTGACGCTGGTGCCGACCCGGCACTGGTCGGCACGCGGCATGTTCGACCGCAACAAGGCGCTGTGGGCGAGCTTCGTGCTCGAGACGCCGGCGGGAAAAATCTACGTCGTCTGCGATTCCGGCTATGGCGACGGCGGGCATTTCCGCCGCGTCGCCGAGAAGCACGGGCCGTTGCGTCTGGCAATCCTCCCGATCGGCGCCTACGAGCCGCGCTGGTTCATGCAGGACCAGCACATGAATCCGGAAGATGCGGTGAAGGCGCTGTTGGACTGCGGTGCGCAGCAAGCGCTCGGGCATCATCACGGCACGTTTCAGCTGACCGATGAAGCGATCGACGCGCCGGCCAAGGCGCTGCTTGAGGCGCTCGGTGCAGCGAAGATTCCGCAGCAGCGGTTCGTGGCGATGGAGCCGGGGCAAGTGGTGGAGATTTAGTCCTGGTGTTCCCACGCATACAACTCGTCGTCCCGGGGAAGGCCGGGACCCATACCGCGTGATGTATCGGCGATGACTCGGCGACAGTACCGCGCTGTGTTGGATAACTGCCAGTCTTCGCCAAACTTCTCCCTGAGGCTATGGGTCCCGGCCTTCGCCGGGACGACAGTTCTGGTGTTGCTACAGCGTGCCTCTTACGGCGCTTGCCCTACTGCCCCTGCTTGATCGCCCAGCTCACATTCACCGTCACGGACAGCGTTTCCTCGCCGGGCGCGACGGCAGCGGTGGCTGCCATTGGCGCCGTCGCCATGCGCGATTTGAACAGCGGCATCGGTCCGCCGCCTTCGGAGATGCTGAGCGGTGCCCCTAACGTGACGCCGGTGGCCTTGGCGTAAATCTCGGCCTTGCGGCGGGCATCGGCCACCGCCTGTTCGCGGGCATCGTCGAGCAGTTTCGAGGCCTGTGTCACCTCGAAGGAGATGTTGCCGATGTCGTTCGCTCCCGCACCGACCAGCGTGTCGATGATGCCGGCGACCTTGGTCACGTCGCGGATCTTCACGGTGACCCGGTTAGAGGCGCGGAAGCCGACCACCGGCGAGGCTCCAGTTGATTTGTTCTGGCCGTATTGCGGCTGCAGCGACAGCCGCGAGGTCTGATAGTCCTTCTCGGAAATATCGGCGCCCTTCAGCGCCAGCAGCACCTTGCCCATCGCGCCGTTGTTGACGTCGGAGGCCTCCTTCGCAGTTTTGGCGTCATTGGCGACGCCCGCATCGATCCGCGCGAGATCGGGTGCGGCGGAAACGGTCGCCTCGCCGCTCACCGAGATGGCGGATGGAAAATCGTCGGCGAGTGCCGGCGCTGCGAGCAATGTGGTGGCCAGGACGGCGGCAAGGGCAATGGACTTTTTCATCGGTTTCACTTCAGCGGTACGAACACGTTGATCACGAGCTTGTCCTCGGCCGTCTTGAGGGGATCGGTGAGGTACTCCTCGATGAAAGTGTCCTTGGCTTCCAGCTTCTTGTCGTCGAGGTGATTGGTGATCGCCTCATAAGTGTTGTCCATGTTGTCGTAGGAGCCGCGATGGACGAATTTCAGCGCCTTGCCTTCCGGCGATTTGCCGATGCTCATGTCCTGGGGCAGGTTCTTCGGATCCTGGTCGACCGGGATCTCGGCGAAGAAGGTGAAGCCGGTGTCGTCGGTCGAGGTGTAGACGATCATCGAATTGCCCGCGTGCTTGATGCCCTGCTTGTCCAGAACCGCGTTCAGCGCCTTGAAGGCGTCGACCAGCGTGTCGAACGCAGAATCCCAGTTGGCGGTGCCCTTGACCATCACGACTTTCCTAGCCTCGAGCGTGGTTTCCTGGCCGAAGGGATCGGCGGTCTGCACCGGGGCAGGGGTGGCGGCTGCGGCGGGCGGCGGGGCCGGGCTGGGCGAGGGTGAAGCGCTGGCCGCCGGCGTGGGCGTTGCCGCAGGAGCGGGCGAGGCGCTCGCGGCCGGGGACGGCGAAGCCGACGGCGCCGGAGAGGGGCTGGCCGAGGCGGCCGGCGCCGGGCTCGGGGTTTGCGCCCAACCGCCGGAAAGGCTCACCGACAGGGTTGCCGCCGGGATCAGCGCGGCCAGAGCGAGACGACAAAACAGATTCATTCTAATTCTCCCCAAAACCTTACGTACCAAGGCCTTAACCCACCAAGGCCTCAACCCGCACGCGCGTCCCGGTTCTCGCGCGAGCTGCGCCGTTCTAACACGCGACCGCCGAATTCGTCCCATGACAGATGCGTCATGGCAGGCTGCATGGCAGACGGTCTTCTGCCGGCGCCAAATCACTGGCCAACCTGCCGAGGATCGCCATATAAGGCAGGCGAAATTCAGGATTTTTCATGAGCGCGCTGGACAACCACGCATTTGTCAAGATGAACGGCATCGGCAACGAGATCGTCGTTGTCGACATGCGCGATTCCACCTCAAAGGTGACGCCGGATGACGCTCGCGCGGTAGCGTCCGCGCAAGGCGGCGTGCCCTACGACCAGCTTATGGTGCTTCAGAAGCCGCGGCTCGCCGGCACTGAAGCCTTCATCAGCATCTACAACAATGACGGCTCGGAGGCCGGCGCCTGCGGCAACGGCATGCGCTGCGTGGTGCGGCGTGTGTTCGAGAAGACCGGCCAGGCTGCGGTGACGTTCGAGACTTGCGCCGGATTGCTCAATTGCTGGCAAGGGCCGTCGCCCGACCTCTACACGGTCGACATGGGCGCGCCAAAGTTTGGCTGGCAGGACATTCCGCTGGCGGAGGAGTTTCGCGACACCCGCTACATCGAATTGCAGATCGGCCCGATCGACAATCCGATCCTGCATTCGCCGTCGGTGGTGAGCATGGGCAATCCGCATGCGATCTTCTGGGTCGATGACGTCGACGCCTATGATCTCGAACGCTTCGGGCCGCTACTGGAGAACCATCCGATCTTCCCGGACCGCGCCAACATCACGCTCGCCCATATCGTCGATCGCGAACACATCACCATCCGCACCTGGGAGCGCGGCGCGGGCCTGACCAGGGCTTGCGGTTCGGCCGCCTGCGCGACGGCGGTTGCCGCGGCGCGGCTGAAGCGCACAAGCCGCAACGTCGAGATCACGCTGCCCGGCGGCCAACTCGGCATCGAATGGCGCGAGCGCGACGACCACGTGCTGATGACGGGCACCGCGACCTTCGAATATGAGGGCAGCTTCGATCCGGCGCTGTTCGCGCCGGTCGGGTAATGGCGGTCGAGGTCGTCACCTTCGGCTGCCGCCTCAATGCCTTCGAGGCCGAGGTGATCCGCCATGAGGCGGAGGGCGCCGGGCTCGAAGATACCATCGTCATCAACAGCTGCGCGGTCACCAACGAGGCCGTGGCGCAGGCGCGCCAGTCGATCCGCAAATTGAAGCGCGAGCGTCCCGCTGCGCGCATCGTCGTCACCGGCTGCGCCGCGCAGACGCAAAGCGAGATGTTTGCCGGCATGGCAGAGGTCGATCGGGTCGTCGGCAATGACGACAAGCTGCGCGCTTCCGCCTGGCGCAATGCGCGCGACGCGTTCGATCTTGGCGCGGGCGAAAAGATCGCCGTCAGCGACATCATGGCGGTGAAGCAGATGGCGCCGCATCTCGTCGGCGGCTTTGCGAGCGGCCTGCCGCGCGTGTTCGTGCAGGTGCAGAACGGCTGCGACCATCGCTGCACCTTCTGCATCATCCCCTATGGCCGCGGCAATTCGCGTTCGGTGCCGATGGGCGCGGTGGTCGAGCAGGTCCGCGCGCTCGTCGAACGCGGCCATGCCGAGATCGTGCTGACCGGTGTTGATCTCACCAGCTATGGCGCCGATCTGCCGGGCACGCCGAAGCTCGGCATGCTGGTCAGGCAGATTTTGCGGCATGTGCCGGAGCTGAGGCGCCTGCGCATCTCCTCGATCGATTCGATCGAGGCGGATAGCGATCTGCTCGAGGCCATCGCCGATGATGCACGGTTGATGCCGCACCTGCATCTGTCGCTGCAATCCGGCGACGACATGATCCTGAAGCGTATGAAGCGGCGCCACTCGCGCAGCGATGCGATCGCGTTCTGCGATCAGGTGCGCCGCCTCCGCCCCGACATCGCCTTTGGCGCCGACATCATCGCGGGTTTCCCGACCGAGACCGAGGAGATGTTCTCGCGCTCGCTCGATCTCGTCGCGGAATGCGGCCTGACCTTCCTGCACGTGTTCCCCTATTCCCCACGCCCCGGCACGCCGGCTGCGCGGATGCCGCAGGTCGCGGGGAGCGTGATCAAGCAGCGTGCGAGGCGATTGCGGGTGGCTGGAGAAGCGGCGCTGCGGCAGCGGCTGCAGGCCGAAGTGGGCGCGAGGCGCGAAGTGCTGATCGAGAGCGAGAGCCAGGGACGGACCGAGCATTATCTACCGGTGGCGATCGCGGGCGCAGAGCTGGGCAGCATCGTGCCGCTGATGATCGGCGGGAGCGATGGTGGGCGGCTGAAGGTGTAGCTGCTGAGACGCTGTACTTGCCCGAACGTCGTCCCGGCGAAGGCCGGGACCCATACCGCGAGGTCTATCGAACGCGCACGGTTCTGATCCCGAACGACCAGCCTTCGCCAAACCTCGCCCTGTGGCTATGGGTCCCGGCCTTCGCCGGGACGACACCGAATGTGTCGCGCGCAGCGCGCCCAAAAAACCTACAACGCCCTTACCTGCCAGAATCGCAACGTCCGCCGTGCATTCTCCGGCGTCATGCGGGCAAAATTGGCTTGCGCCCTGGCGAGGTCGGTCGGCTTCATTGCGCCGGTGGCGAACCGGCTTTCGAGCACGGCGGCCGTGGTTTCCCAGCTGAGCTGCGCCGCGCGGCACGGCACCAGCAGGCCGTCTTCGCGCAAGCTCTGCATCAACGGACGAATGACCTCGATGGTCGATCCGGACAGCGCGGCCAGGGCGGCGACGGCTTCTTCATATCGTCGCTGCCTGGCAAACCCGAACAGCGTCGCCTCATTGAGCTGGCCGGACGCCTTGAGATTGGCGATGGCGCGCTTGGCGCCTTCGAAGTCGCGCACGCCCGACATCTCGCGCTCGACGCCGACGGTGACCGCTGCGATCGCGCTCTGGATCTCCTCGAACAGATGCGGCGGCGCGCGCGACAACAGGCGGGTGCGAACCACATCCGTCGCCGAGCGCAGCAACTGGCGGCGCAACTCCGAGGGCAAATCGACGCGGACGCCGACGCTGACGGCGAGCTCCGGATCGGACTCGGCCTGTCCGACGATAACGGCGAAGCCGCCGCCGGAAACGCGCGCGCCTGGATTGGCGGCGAGCCGCCGGCTGACGCTCGGATAGCGGCGTGCCAGCAGCGCGTCGGTGACGATCTCCTTGAGCCACCACCGGCCGGCGATTGCGAGCAGATGCGGCTCGCCTTTGGAGCCTGCGATCTTGACCAGATCGCCATCGTCGAGGCGCGCGGATTCCTGCAGCACGGGACCGGCGATGCGGATCTCGTCATTGTTGGCGAGCCGCCGGATCACCGAGGGCGGCGCCTGCGCGATCGGCGCCAGCTGCGCGCTGATCTCGGCGAGCGCAACGCGCGCGCCCATGTCGGCGATGGCGCGCAGCTCGATGGTGCCGATCAGGCGCTCGAGCACGTCGTCGAACAGCGCGATCTGCTCGTCGTCAAAACTGCCGGCGGAGGACAAGAACAGGTCGGTCACGCGGCGGGCGGTTTCCAGGCCCTTTTCCGCCGAGCCGGCCCGGATCGCGGATTCGACCTCGTCGATGATCGATAGCTCGGCCGTGGACATGACGCACTGCTCGTCCTGAGCGGGATTACGAAGGCTTGTTCTAAGCAGTCGTTATCTTTAGAGACGAGCACTGAAGGTTTCGTAAACCATCGCGCGCTTCTCCTCATCCTGAGGAGCCCGCGAAGCGGGCGTCTCGAAGGACGGCCGCAGGTGAGATCCGGGCCTTCATGGTTCGAGACGCGCGTTCCGCGCTCCTCACCATGAGGCTATTCCCCGTTCCAGCCGCAGGCGCGGAGCCGTTCGTGCATGTGGGGCGGGGCGGGCGCCACCACGCGGACCGGGTCTTTATTCCTGGAGATCGGCACCACGATCTCGCGGGAATGCAGATGCAGCTTCGGCTCGCCGAAACGCGGGCCATTGCCGTAAATGTTATCGCCGAAGATCGGCCAGCCGATCGACGCCGAATGCACCCGCAATTGATGGGTCCGTCCCGTCACCGGTTCCATGGCGAGCCAAGTCAGGCTATCGCCACGCCCCATCACCTTCCACTTGGTGATTGCCTTCTGGCCTTCAGGGTCGGGCTTCTGCCACCAGCCCCGTTCGGCGTTGAGCCGGCCGAGCGGCATATCGATTGTGCCTTCGTCTTCGAGGGGGGCCGCCCTCGACCACGGTCCAGTAGGTCTTGCCGATCTTGCCATGCTTGAACAACAGGCCGAGCGAGGCGGTTGCTTTGCGATGGCGGCCGAGCACGAGACAGCCTGAGGTGTCCTTGTCCAGCCGGTGGGCAAGCACCGGCGGGCGCGGCAGGCCGAAACGCAGCGCGTCGAACGAGGCTTCCAGATTGGCGCCGCCCTTGGGCCCGCGATGCACCGGCAGGCCGGCCGGCTTGTCGATGACCAGCATCAATCCGTCGCGATGGAGCACGCGGCCCAGGATTTCATCGGCGGTCAATTCGGGAACATCGAGCAATTGCAAGACTTTCGTTTAGAACCGGGAACGGCTAACACGCCAGCATGAACGATACCACCTCCGACACCCCCAAGCTGAGCTGGTGGCGGCGCCTGTCCAACGGGCTGAAGCGCACCTCGTCCTCGCTCGGGACCGCGGTCGCCGACCTCGTCACCAAGCGCAAGCTCGACCGCGCCATGCTCGACGACATCGAGGACGTGCTGTTGCGCGCCGATCTCGGCACGCAGGTTGCGGTCCGGATCGCCGATGCGGTCGGCACGGGCCGCTACGACAAGGCGATCTCGGCGGACGAGGTCAAGGACGTCGTCGCGACCGAGGTCGAGAAGGTGTTGTCGCCGGTGGCAAAGCCGCTTGAGATCGACCCGGCCAGGAAGCCGTTCGTCATTCTTGTGGTCGGCGTCAACGGCTCCGGCAAGACCACCACGATCGGCAAGCTTTCGCAGAAATTCGCATCCGAAGGCCGCAAGGTGATGCTGGCCGCGGGCGATACGTTTCGCGCAGCAGCCATCGAGCAGCTCAAGGTCTGGGGCGAGCGGACCAAGACGCCCGTCATTGCCGCTGCCCAAGGCTCGGATTCGGCAAGCCTCGCCTTCAATGCGCTGACGGCGGCCAAGGAGCAGAACAGCGACGTGCTCCTGATCGACACGGCCGGCCGGCTTCAGAACAAGTCCGAGCTGATGAAGGAGCTCGAAAAGGTCGTGCGCGTCATCCGCAAGGTGGACGCCTCCGCGCCGCACGCGGTGCTGCTCGTGCTCGATGCCACCGTCGGCCAGAACGCGCTGTCGCAGGTCGAGGCTTTCCATCGCACCGCCGGCGTCACCGGCCTCGTGATGACCAAGCTCGACGGCACCGCGCGCGGCGGCATCCTGGTGGCGCTCGCGGAGAAATTCAAATTGCCGGTGCACTTCATCGGGGTCGGCGAAGGCGTCGACGATCTCGCGCCGTTCACCGCGCGCGATTTCGCTCGCGCCATTGCCGGAATTGAAAGCTAAAGAATGGACAAGACCCAACCGCATCCGCTGTTCAAGCTTGCGACCGAGCTCGGTCCGCTGCTCGTCTTCTTCTTCGTCAATGCGAAGTTCAACCTGTTCGCTGCGACCGGCGCCTTCATGGTCGCGATCGTGGCGGCGATGATCGCCTCCTATGTGGTGACGCGCCACATCCCGATCATGGCGATCGTGACCGGCGTCGTCGTGCTGGTGTTCGGCACGCTGACGCTGGTGCTGCACGACGAGACCTTCATCAAGGTCAAGCCGACCATCATCTACGGCCTGTTCGCCGCGATCCTCGGCGGCGGACTGTTGTTCGGCCGCTCCTTTATCGCCGTGATGTTTGACCAGATGTTCAACCTGACCCCGCAGGGCTGGCGCATCCTCACGCTGCGTTGGGCGCTGTTCTTCGCCGGCATGGCGGTCTTGAACGAAATCGTCTGGCGCACCCAGAGCACGGATTTCTGGGTGAACTTCAAGGTGTTCGGCGTGACCCCGCTGACCATGATCTTCGCCATCGCCCAGATGCCGCTGACCAAGCGCTATCATATCGAGCCGGTGTCGCTGGAGACGAGCGAGGCCGAGGCGGGGGATGTGCGGAAGGGGTGAGAAGTGGTTGGCGTCGTTCCGGGGCACGCGAAGCGTGAACCCGGAATCTCGAGATTCCGGGTTCGATGCTGTCGCATCGCCCCGGAATGACCGTGATTACTTCAGCGCCTTCTCCAGCTCCGGCAGCAGCACGGTCCGCAGATTGTCCGGCGTGATCGGGCCGACCAGCTTGTAGATGATGGTGCCTTCGCGGCCGACGACGAATGTCTCCGGCACGCCGTAGACGCCCCATTCGATCGAGGCCCGGCCGTTGGCATCGGCGCCGACGCGGCCGAACGGATTGCCGTAGCGGCCGAGGAAGCGCCGCGCGTTGTCGGGCGCATCCTTGTAGTTGATGCCGACGAGCTGGAAGCGCTTGTCTTTCGCCAGCTCGGTCAACAGTGGCGCTTCGTCATGGCACGGCACGCACCAGGACGCCCAGACATTGACCAGGCTGACCTTGCCCTTGAACGCGGCCGGGTCGAGGCCGGGGACCTGCGTGCTGTCGGCCTGCAATCCTTCAAGCGGCGGCAGCGTGGTCTGCGGCGCCGGCCGTCCGATCAGCGCGGAGGGAATTTTCGAGGGATCGCCGCTGCCAAGCCGGAACCAGAACAACAGCGCGAGGCCGATGAAGGCGATCAGCGGCAGCACCATCAGGAAGGTGCGGCGCGGCTGTGTCGTGGAGGTCGATTGATCGCTCATGTAAGCGCTCTTGGCGCGTCCGTTGCGCTGCGACCCGAGCGGCGGGTGATGCCGCTGCGCTCGAGCTCGCGCAGGCGCCGGGTCTGGTTGCGATGATCGAGCACGACCCAGCCGATCAGGGTCGCGACCACGATGGCTGCGGCAGCATAGGATGCGAGGATGAATGACGCGTAGGGGCCGAGCGACATCATCATACGGCCCCAACTTCCTTTGACCCGTTGTCTCCACGTGCCCCGGCGCCCAATTCGCTCGAAAATGCGATGCGGCTGGCCTGCATCATTTGCAGCGAGCGGACGCGGCGGCGGAGGATCTCGTTGCGCATCGCCGCCAGATGCAATGTGACGAACAGCAGCGTGAATGCGACCGCCATCACCAGCAGCGGAATCAGGAACGCTCTGTCGAGGGTCGAGCCGCCCATGCGCAGCACCGAGGCCGGCTGATGCAGCGTGTTCCACCAGTCGACCGAGAACTTGATGATCGGAAGATTGATCGCGCCGACCAGGGTCAGCACCGCCGCCGCGCGCGCCGCGCGCGAGGATCCTCGACCGCGCGCCACAGCGCCATCAGGCCGAGATACATCAGGAACAGAATCAGCACCGAGGTCAGCCGCGCATCCCACTCCCAATAGGTGCCCCACATCGGACGTCCCCACAGCGATCCCGTGAGCAGCGCGAGGAAGGTGAACGCGGCACCGATCGGCGCGGCGGCTTTGGCGGCGACATCGGCGAGCGGATGCCGCCACACCAGAGTGCCCAATGAGGCCATGCTCATCACGCCCCAGACGAACATCGACAGCCACGCATTCGGGACGTGGATGAACATGATCTTCACGGTCGCGCCCTGCTGGTAGTCGTCGGGTGCGAACGCCGACTGGTACAGTCCGATGGCGAGCAGGATGACGGTCGCACCCGCGAGCCACGGCAAGATCCGCGCTGTCAGCGCGAGGAACCGCGAGGGGTTGGCGAGGTCGATCAGCGTCATGGCATCCTGATAATCACCGGGGGCTGCTCACGCAATCAGCATGAAAGCGCGCAGCGAAAGTTGATCGGGGTCAAAGCCCGGTCGGGCCCATCTCAGTCCAGTCCATGCTTCAGGCTCGCCGCCGCCGCAAACGGTCCGATCACCAGGCTGACCAGCGACAGCGCGCAGAGGATCGAAAACGGTGCGCCGAATGACATGGGCCCGTTGATCGCGGCTTGCGACGCCGCGACCCCGAAGATCAGCACCGGGATCGACAGCGGCAGCACCAGCACCGCCATCAACAGCCCGCCGCGATGCAGCGTCACCGCCAGGGCGGCGCCGATCATGCCGGTGAACGTCAGGGCCGGCGTGCCGGCGAGCAGCGTCAGCGCCACCGCGCCGGTGGCGACCATGTCGAGGTTGAGCAGGAGGCCGAGCACGGGGGTTGCGACAATCAGCGGCAGGCCGGCCGCCAGCCAATGCGCCAGCGCCTTGGCGGCGCAGGCGAGTTCCAGCGGCGTCCGGCTCATCGTGATCAGGTCGAGCGAGCCGTCCTCGTGGTCGGCCATGAACAGCCGGTCGAGCGTGAGCAGGCTCGCCAGCAGCGCGCCGAGCCACAGGATCGCCGGCCCCAGCCGCGACAGCAGTGCCAAATCCGGCCCCACCGCGAACGGCATCAGCACCACCACGGTCAGAAAGAACAGCACCCCAATCAGCGCCCCGCCGCCAACGCGGAGCGCGATCCGGATGTCCCGGCGGATCAGGGCGGCAAGGGCGGTCATGGGGTGGCTCCGGCCGCGAGGCGGCCAGGTGAGCCCGGCTCGCGCCCGAGGCAAGCCGCGCTCCCTCCCCCGCTTGCGGGGGAGGGTTGGGGAGAGGGTGTCTCCGCGTTGGAACTATTGAGGATTGCGGTGAGCGTCCCCGCGCGGCGAGAGCCCTCACCCGCCGCGCTCTGCGAGCGCGTCGGCCTCTCCCGCAAGCGGGAGAGGCGAAGCAAGCCCCGTGAAAGCCATAGGCGATTGCTCTCCCCCACAAGGGGGCGGGACCGGACAGGGCGCCGGCCGGCCGCTTGGAAAACTGAGGGTCCACTGGAATCACGCCATGCCTCCGATCCGCAACTCGCGCGCCTCGATCCCGAGCGGGGCGTGGGTGGCGGCCATGATCATGCCGCCTCGTCCGAGGTGATCGCTCATCAGGCCGCCGAACATGTCCTGGCCGGCCATGTCCAGCGCCGTGGTCGGCTCGTCCAGCAGCCAGACCGGGCGGCGAACGGCGATCAGCCGGGCCAGCGAAAGCCGGCGGCGCTGGCCGGCGGAGAGGAAGGCTGCGGGCAGATCGGTGGCATGGTCGAGGCCCACGGCGGCGAGGCTCTCGGTCGCGTCAAAACGCTCTCCGCCGAGGAAATCAGCCCAGAATGCCAGATTCTCCGCCACGCTCAGGGCCGGTTTGAGGGCGTCGCGATGGCCGAGATAGTGGCACTGCTCGGGAAGCGTCAGCTCGGCGTTGCCTCCGTCGAGCGTGATTATGCCACCAGCCGGAATCAGCAGGCCCGCGACCAGCCGCAGCAGCGACGTCTTGCCCGATCCGTTGCGCCCCGTCACAGCCAGTGCCTCCCCGGCGGCGGCCCCGAAATCGAGGCCGGCAAACACCTCGCGGCCGCCGCGCACGCAGACGAGGCCGTGGCCGGAGAGCCGCATGCTGCTTCGCGTCGAAGCCGTCAACGGAGCCTCCAGAAGGGCCTCAGGGAAAACCCTAAGAAAAACTTGGGGTAGCGCATCGGAATTTTTGGCTCGCGAATTGCTGCGGTACGATTGTGGCTGTGGCGGCGCGGTTAGAAAGCTTCTATAAGCCCGGAACTACTTGATGCAGCAACTCAACCTGCTCCTGCAAGCGACCCCACCGGATTCGCTGGACGGTGTTAAGATACCCCTTGCCGGGTATAACTAACAATTGGGATTCCTTTCATGACCTCGCTCGACAGCTTCAAATGCAAAAAGACCCTCAAGGTCGGCGCCAAGACCTATGTCTATTACAGCCTGCCCACGGCCGAGAAGAATGGTCTGAAGGGAATTTCGAAACTCCCCTATTCGATGAAGGTCCTGCTCGAGAATCTGCTCCGCAACGAGGACGGCCGCACGGTCAAGAAGGACGACATCGTCGCGGTGTCGAAATGGCTGCGCAAGCGGTCGCTGGAGCATGAGATCGCGTTCCGCCCCGCCCGCGTGCTGATGCAGGATTTCACCGGCGTGCCCGCCGTGGTCGATCTCGCCGCGATGCGCAACGCCATGCAGAAGCTCGGCGGCGATGCCGAGAAGATCAACCCGCTGGTGCCGGTCGATCTCGTCATCGACCACTCCGTGATCGTGAACTTCTTCGGCGACAACAAAGCCTTCGGCAAGAACGTCACCGAGGAATACAAGCAGAACCAGGAGCGCTACGAATTCCTGAAGTGGGGCCAGAAAGCGTTCTCGAACTTCTCCGTGGTGCCGCCCGGCACGGGCATCTGCCACCAGGTCAATCTCGAATATCTGTCGCAGACGGTCTGGACCAAGAAGGAGAAGATGACGGTCGGCAAGAAGACCGGCACCTTCGAGGTCGCCTATCCCGACTCGCTCGTCGGCACCGACTCCCACACCACCATGGTCAACGGCCTCGCCGTGCTCGGCTGGGGCGTCGGCGGCATCGAGGCCGAAGCCTGCATGCTCGGCCAGCCGCTCTCGATGCTGCTGCCCACCGTCGTCGGCTTCAAGCTGAAGGGCGCGATGAAGGAAGGCGTCACCGCGACCGACCTTGTGCTGACCGTGACGCAGATGCTGCGCAAGCTCGGCGTGGTCGGCAAGTTCGTCGAATTCTTCGGCCCCGGCCTCGATCACCTCTCGGTCGCCGACAAGGCGACCATCGCCAACATGGCGCCCGAATATGGCGCGACCTGCGGCTTCTTCCCGGTCGACGCCGCTGCGGTCGATTATCTGAAGACCTCCGGCCGCGCGGCGCCGCGCGTCGCGCTGGTGCAGGCCTATGCCAAGGCGCAGGGCCTGTTCCGCGCCGCGAAGTCGGTGGATCCGGTGTTCACCGAGACGCTCACGCTCGACCTCGGCGACGTCGTGCCGTCGATGGCCGGCCCGAAGCGTCCCGAAGGCCGCATCGCGCTGCCCTCGGTGGCCGAAGGCTTTTCGCTCGCGCTCAGCAGCGAATACAAGAAGGCTGACGAGCCCACGAAGCGCTTCCCGGTCGAGGGCAAGAATTTCGACCTTGGCCATGGCGACGTCGTGATCGCCGCGATCACGTCCTGCACCAACACCTCGAATCCGAGCGTCCTGATCGGCGCCGGGCTGCTGGCCCGTAACGCTGCCGCGAAGGGCCTCAAGGCCAAGCCGTGGGTCAAGACCTCGCTGGCTCCGGGCAGCCAGGTGGTCGCGGCCTATCTCGCCGATTCCGGTCTGCAGACCGATCTCGACAAGGTCGGCTTCAACCTGGTCGGCTTCGGCTGCACCACTTGCATTGGCAATTCCGGTCCGCTGCCCGAACAGATTTCGAAGTCGATCAACGACAACGGCATCGTCGCGGCCGCCGTGCTCTCCGGTAACCGCAACTTCGAAGGCCGCGTCTCGCCGGACGTGCAGGCGAACTATCTGGCCTCGCCGCCGCTCGTCGTCGCCCACGCGCTCGCGGGCAGCGTCACCAAGAACCTCGCCACCGAGCCGCTCGGTGAAGGCAAGGACGGCAAGCCGGTCTACCTCAAGGACATCTGGCCGACGACGAAGGAGATCAACGCGTTCATGAAGAAGTTCGTGACCGCGTCGATCTTCAAGAAGAAGTATGCCGACGTGTTCAAGGGCGACACCAACTGGCGCAAGATCAAGACTGTCGAGAGCGAGACCTATCGCTGGAACATGAGCTCGACCTATGTGCAGAACCCGCCCTATTTCGACGGCATGAAGAAGGAGCCGGAGCCGATCACCGACATCGTCGAGGCGCGCATCCTCGCCATGTTCGGCGACAAGATCACCACCGACCACATCTCGCCGGCGGGCTCGATCAAGCTTACCTCTCCGGCCGGCAAGTATCTCAGCGAGCACCAGGTGCGTCCGGCCGACTTCAACCAGTACGGCACGCGGCGCGGCAACCACGAAGTGATGATGCGTGGCACCTTCGCCAACATCCGCATCAAGAACTTCATGCTCAAGGGCGCCGACGGCAACATTCCGGAAGGCGGCCTCACCAAGCACTGGCCCGACGGCGAGCAGATGTCGATCTACGACGCCGCGATGAAGTACCAGCAGGAGCAGGTGCCGCTGGTGGTGTTCGCCGGTGCCGAATACGGCAACGGCTCCTCGCGCGACTGGGCCGCGAAGGGTACCCGTCTGCTCGGCGTGCGCGCCGTGATCTGCCAGAGCTTCGAGCGCATCCACCGCTCCAACCTGGTCGGCATGGGCGTGCTGCCGCTCACCTTCGAGGACGGCACCTCCTCGTCGTCGCTCGGTCTGAAGGGCGATGAGAAGGTCACGCTGCGTGGTCTCGTCGGTGACCTGAAGCCGCGCCAGAAGCTGACCGCGGAGATCGTCTCCGGGGACGGTTCGTTGCAGCGCGTTTCGCTGCTCTGCCGAATCGATACGTTGGACGAGCTCGATTACTACCGCAACGGCGGCATCCTGCACTACGTGCTGCGCAAGCTCGCTGCGTAAGCGCGGATTTGTGAACAATGGCTCACTGGTAAGTGAGTAGAAGGTTCAACGAAGGCGGCCTATCACAAGGCCGCCTTCGTGCGTTAAGGCATGCTTCGGATGGGCCCGACTGGCGGAAAATCGCGCATCGGACGGTTGGATGTACTATGCCCGTAAGACTACGGTGACCATCAGGCGATAGGATATCCTCCACGCGTACGAAATGGCGTTCGACATGACTGGTTCGACATGACTGCAATGATGGCTTCTCATTTGGCTTCGCGATGGTCCGGCGCACTCTGGTCGGGGGCGCTCGGTATCTGCGCCATCGTCGCCGTCATCCGTCCCGCGGAGGCCGATCCCCGCGCCGTCGTCGAGCTCTTCACCTCCCAGGGCTGCTCGTCCTGCCCGCCCGCCGACAAGGTCATCGGCGAGCTCGCCAATGATCCCTCGGTCATCGCGCTGAGCATGCCGATCGATTATTGGGACTATCTTGGCTGGAAGGACACGCTGGCCGATTCGCGCTTCTCTGCGCGGCAGCGCGCCTATTCGCGCATGCGCGGCGACCGCGAGGTCTATACCCCGCAGGTCGTGGTCAACGGCTCTGCGCATGTGATCGGCAGCGATCGTGCCGGCATCGAAAGCGCGATCGGCAGGACCGACAAGGGCGCCGGCGTGATGAGCGTGCCCGTGACGATGTCGCTCGCGGGCAAGCAGATCAACGTCTCGGTGGCGCCGAGCAGCGCGCCCGCGGTTTCGCATGGCGAGGTCTGGATCTGCTCGATAGCAAGATCGGTCCCGATCGAGATCAGCCGCGGCGAAAACCGCGGGCAGCAGATCACCTACCACAACGTCGTGCGCAACCTGCTCAAGGTCGGCGACTGGAACGGACATCAGGAAAGCTGGACGGTACCGATCGAGAACCTCACGTCGCGCGACGGCGTCGACGGCGCGGTAGTCTATGTCCAGGATGGCAGCCGCGAGAAGCCCGGCCCGATGCTCGGCGCGGCGTACACCTCATTGCATTGACGCGACTGACTAGATCATCTCAGATCAAATTAACCGTCGTCATTCTGGGGTGCGAGGCGCGAGCTACGGTGCGCAACTGCGCACCTGAGAATCCATCGATCCATTTGCCGAGTTGAGAAATGGATTCCGGGTCCGCGCCAAGAGGCGCGTCTCGGAATGACGAGGCACCAGAAACATCCCGCCACAAACAAAAAAGGACCAACTCGCGTTGGCCCTCCTTGTCGTGCGTACAGACCCGATCCTCGCGACCCCGGGGGGCTGGGGGCTGAGGAATCCGGAACCGAAAGGACCGGGTCAACGCACGCAATCCTTTTCGCAATGCAGGGCGGCAGTCGCTAGGCGGAAAAAAGGCGATACTATGATTCCTGCTAACGATCCCGTGACGGTTTGCCGCCGCAAAGTTCCACCGTTGCGTGTGTCATGATTCCGCAGCCGGCCTCGCCGCCGAGCGAGAGCGCTCCCTGGCAACAGCCCTTGCAGGAGCCTCTTGCGATTGCGAACGGTTGGAGCAATCATGCAACCGTCATGATCGGCGGTTCCGGGGACGGTCTTCGCGCACGCGATCATGCTGATGCGACAGGAGGCGCTCCATGAGTCTGACGTCGGAGGATGCCGATCCGAGCGAACAGCGCGCAGTGGCGCGTCCCGCCGCTGCGATTGCCCAAGCGAACCGGGTGACGTTCAACCGGCTCGAACTGAACCGTATCCTCAATCTGTATGGCCGCATGGTCGCGGACGGCGAGTGGCGCGACTATGCCATCGACTTCCTGAAAGACCGCGCGGTGTTCTCGGTGTTTCGCCGCGCTTCCGAAGTGCCGATCTACCGCATCGAGAAAGACCCGCGGCTCGCGCGCAAGCAGGGCATGTACAGCGTGATTTCGGCGACCGGCCTGATCCTGCGCCGCGGCCACGAGCTCGAGCGCGTGCTGCTGGTGATCGACCGGAAATTGGCGGTGGTGTAGCCGCACTTTCGCAGCCCGGATGGAGCGCAGCGCAATCCGGGTCGTCGTGCCGGCGGATAATCTGCCCCGGATTTCGCTGCGCTCCATCCGGGCTACGGGCCCTACTTCCCCGGCACCGTGCTTGCGCCCTCACCGAGGTCGCGCTGCATCATCACCGTGTCGAGCCAGCGACCGAATTTCAGCCCGACATTGGGATGGGTGCCGATCATCTTGAAGCCGCCTTTGGCATGGACGCCGATCGAGCCGGCATTGGCGGAATCGCCGATGACAGCGATCATCTGGCGGAAGCCGCGCGCCTCGCATTCGATGACCAGCCGCTCCAACAGCAACAGGCCGATGCCGCGGCGGTGGAACGACGGATCGAGATAGATCGAGTTCTCGACCGTGAAGCGATAGGCCGGCCGCGGCCGGTAGGCGCCGGCATAGGCGTATCCCGCGACGCGCCCCTCGAGCATGGCGACGAAATAGGGGTAGCCGCCGTCCACCAGGGCGCGGTAGCGCCGCGTCATCTCGGCCAGGTCAGGCGGCTCCAGCTCGAACGTCGCAGTGCCCTCGCGAACGGCCTGCTGGTAGATGGCGGTGATGGCGGGAAGGTCCGCCTCAAGGGTGGGCCTGATTTCGGGTGCGGACATGGCAAGAGATTAGAGCCTTCCCGCGGCGGCTGGAAGGGGGCAGTAGCCTCTCTCCACGTCGTCATTGCGAGCGAAGCAGCCTCCATCTTCTCTGCTGTCATGCCCCGCGTAGGCGGGGCATCCAGTACTCCGAGACAGCGCGGCTAGAACCGAGCCGCTGCGGCGTACTGGATCGCCCGCCTTCGCGGCCGATGACAGCGGTGGGTGCTGCGACGTCCGGCCCAAACAAAAACCCCGGCCTCGCGGCCGGGGTTGGTGTCGTTCGCCCTGGTCTGGCGCTTAGTCGCGCTGGCCGAGGAGCTGCAGCAGCAGCGTGAACAGGTTGATGAAGTTCAGGTACAGCGACAGCGCGCCCGTGATCGCCGCACGGTCTGCGATGTCACCGCCGGCCGAGGCGTAGCCGTAGATGTACTCGTTCTTCAGCCGCTGGGTATCCCAGGCGGTGAGGCCCGCGAACACCAGCACGCCGACCACCGAGACGATGAACTGCAGCGCCGAGCTCGCCAGGAACAGATTGACCAGGCTCGCGATGATGATGCCGATCAGGCCCATGAACAGGAACGATCCCATCCCGCTCATGTCACGCTTGGTGGTGTAGCCGTACAGGCTCAATGCGCCGAAGGTCGCCGCAGTGATGAAGAACACCCGCACGATCGAGGTGTGCGTGAACACCAGGAAGATCGAGGACATCGAGACGCCCATCAGCGCCGCGAACACCCAGAACAGGATCTGGGCGGTCGAGGGAGCGAGACGATTGATGCCTGCCGAGATCACGAACACCATGGCGAGCGGCGCCAGCATGAACAGCCATTTCAGCGGGCTCACGAACATGGCGTAGCCGAACGGCGTCAGGAACAGCTTGCCGACCCGGACGGCTTCCGGGGTCGGAACGTCCGTGACGGCGGCCATGTAGACGCCGAGCGCGGCGAGGCCGGTGATGGCGAGGCCAATGCTCATGTAATTGTAGATGCGCAGCATGTAGGCACGCAGGCCGGCGTCGACCGTCGCGGCGTCAACACGCCCGGCGGCCCTGCCGAAAGGAGAAGCGTAGTTACGGTTGAGGTCCGACATGGTCGAATTCCCGTTGGTTGCCCGGTCCGGCATGAGGGTTGCCATACCGCCGGTTCGTCAAATTCTATCTCGGATACCGATGTCTGCCGACATTAAATTTGGCTAACAATCGGGGCTCCGAACCCATCCGATATGTGGGAAACTAACACATCTGCTGCAACCGTCCATGCGCGGCCGAATGTCGCCCTTGGCGCGCAATCCCGGCGGGCAGATGTGGTTAACCACGGGAATGCCCGGATTCGGCTCCCGCGCGGCCATCCGCTTCAATTTGTCACAAATTCCGCAACACCGTGGCGGGCTTTTTGTTCAACGCCAAGAGCGTGCCGGCAAGGCCGAGCCCGACGGTGACGACCAAGGCGGCCGCGACCACGCCGGCGGCGCTGCCGGCCTGCCAGACGAAGCTCAGCGTCATCAGCCGCGTCACGATCATCCAGGCGGCGATGCTGCCGGCGGTCACGCCGAACATAGCGGTGGCGAGCCCGATCAGGAGGTACTCGAGCGCGTAGGCACCGAGCAGCCGCAGCCGCGTCGCGCCCAACGTCTTCAGGATCACCGCATCATAGACCCGGTGGCGGTGACCGGCGGCCAGCGCGCCGCCCAGCACCAGGATCGCCGAGATCAGGGTCACGGCGCTGGCGCCGCGGATCGCCAGCGCCAGATTGGTCACAACCGCGCCGACCGTCTCCATCACCTCCCGCACGCGCACGCTCGTCACCGTCGGATAGGCGTCGGCAACCTGCTTGATGATCTTGCCGTCGCCCGCGGCATCGCCTGCTGCTTCGGTCAGCGTTGCGATATGGGTGTGCGGCGCGCCCTTGAAGGCGTTCGGCGAGTACACCAGCACGAAATTGATCCCGAGCCCCTGCCAGTCGATGGTGCGCAGATTGCCGATCCTGGCCGGGATGTCGCGGCCGAGCACGTTGACCACGATCTCGTCGCCGAGCTTGAGGCCGAGGCCGTCGGCGATCTTCTTCTCGATCGAGACCAGCGGCGGGCCGGAATAGTCGGCGCTCCACCATTCGCCCTCGACCACCTTGGAGCCTTTCGGCAGCTCGCCGGTATAGGTCAGGCCGCGGTCGCTTTGCAGCACCCATTCGGCATCGGTCGTCGGCTTGAGATCTTCGGCGCGGACGCCGCGGGCTCCGACGATGCGGCCGCGCAGCATCGGCACGTCCTCGACCTTCGCGCCCGGCGCGATCCGCCGCAGATAATCGTCGAATGGGGCTGCCTGCGCGCTCGGAATGTCGATGAAGTAGAACGACGGCGCGTGGTCCGGCAGCGCCGCCAGGAATTGCCGGCGCAGATTGCCGTCGACCTGGGTGATGGTCACGAGCACAGCGAGCCCGAGGCCGAGCGAGAGCACGACGGAGGGCGTCAGCGCGCCGGGGCGGTGGATGTTGGCGATCGCAAGCCGCAGCATCGGAAGTCGCGTGCGTGGCAGGTGACGTGCGATCGCCATCAGGAGCGCAGCGACTCCGCGGAGCAGCGCGAACACGACGACGGACGAGAGCACGAAGATCGCGGCGATGCGCTTGTCGAACGACAATCCGATCACGACGGCAATGAGCAGCGCGACGACCACGGCCATGAAGGCGAGATAGCTCGCGCGTGGCCGATGCCACTCGTTGCTGATGGTGTCGCGGAACAGGGCTGCGACCGGCACGTCATGCACGCGCCCGAGCGGCCAGAGACCGAAGGCCAGCGCCGTCAGCAGGCCGTAGACGAACGACAGCGCGAGCTCATCGATATGCACGGCCGGCACCACCGGCAGGGGCAGAAGCTTGCCGAACAGGTCGACGATGGCGAAGGGCATTGCGGCGCCGAGCGCAAGCCCGATCAGCGAGCCGATCGCAGCGAGCAGTATCACCTGCGCAAGATAGATACCGAACACGTCGCGCCCGGTGGCGCCGACGGCCTTGAGGGCTGCGATCACCTCGAGCCGGCGATCGATATGGCTCTTCACGGCATTGGCGACGCCGACGCCGCCGACCAGCAGCGCGGCGAGGCCAACCAATGTGAGGAATTGCGTGAAGCGGCTGATGTTGCGCTCGAGCTGCGGCGAGGCATTGGAGCGGCTGCGGACCTCCCAGCCAGCCTGCGGCGCGGCGTTGCGCGCGTCCGCGATGAAGGCATCCGTGGCGCGGTCGCCGTTGGCGGCGTCCGGCAGCTTCACCCGGTAAACCCAACGCACCAGGCTGCCGGGCTGGATCAGGCCGGTGGCGCGCAAGGCCGCTTCGCTGATCAGGAAACGCGGGCCGAAGCCGATGCCGCCGGCGAGCTTGTCGGGTTCGGCCTCGACCGTGCTGCGGATCTGGAAGGTCGCGGCGCCGATGGTGACGCGGTCGCCGGTCTTCAGGGATAGCCGCGCCAGCAGCGTCGGATCGGCGGCGGCGCCGAATGCGCCGTCGCGGTCTGCGAGCAGGTCGGACAGCGGCATCTGCGGCGCCAGCGTCAACTGTCCGAGCATCGGATAGCTGTCGTCGACCGCCTTCATTTCGACCAGCGCCAGCTGGCCGTCGGCCGAACGCGCCATGCCGCGCAGGGTGGCGGCGACCGAGACGGTGCCGCGCGAGCGCAGGAAGGCAACCTCTTCGGGCTTGGCCTCGCGCTGAAACAGCACGAAAGAAACGTCGCCGCCGAGCAACGTTCGGCCTTCGCGCGCAAGCCCGTCGCTGAGACTTGCGGAAACCGAGCCGACGCCGGCGATCGCCATCACCCCAAGCGCGATACAGGCGATGAAGACATAGAAGCCGCGCAGGCCGCCGCGCAATTCACGCAATGCGTAGCGTAATGACAAGGCCACGCCGTTCGGGCGCGTGAACGCTTCGGCTGCCGCGCTCATGCTTGAATCGTCTGCGTGTCGATGCGGCCCGAGCGCAGGCGGATGACGCGATCACAGCGATGCGCAAGCGAGGCATCGTGCGTGACCAGCACCAGTGTCATGCCGCGCTCGGCATGCTTGCCGAACAGGAGGTCGACGATCTGCTTGCCGGTGGCTTCGTCGAGATTGCCGGTCGGCTCGTCGGCGACCAGGATTGCGGGATCTGGCGCCAGCGCGCGGGCGAGCGCGACGCGCTGCTGCTCGCCGCCGGAGAGCTGCGTTGGATAATGATGCAGGCGATCGCCAAGTCCGACCGACTGCAGTTCCTGTGCGGCGCGCTTGGCAGCGTCGGGATTGCCGGCGAGTTCGAGCGGCACCGCGACGTTCTCCAGCGCCGTCATGGTCGGGATCAGGTGAAAGGATTGGAAGACGATGCCGACCTGACGGCCGCGGAAGCGGGCCAGCGCGTCCTCGTCGAGGGCATTGAAAGGCGTGCCGTCGACCACCACCTCTCCGCTATCAGGACGCTCCAGCCCCGCCATCACCATCAGCAGCGTGGATTTGCCCGAGCCTGACGGGCCGATCAGACCAATGGTCTCGCTACGGCCGACCCGCAGGCTGATATCCTTGAGGATGTGAACGCGTGCCGCCCCCGTACCCAATGACAGATTGACGTTGGAGATGGCGATGGTGTCCGGCGTGGTGCCGGCGAGCGAAGAGGATTCGATGCGACTGTCCATGGTCCGGTCATATGGCAACTCCGCTGGCGCGGTCGAGAGGCGTTACGGATTGTTCATGCACATAGCCGTGTTGATGCTCGCCTTGATGACGGTCGCGAACATGCCATCCGCCCAGGCACAGCCGGCGGCCAAACCGATCAAGCTCGTCGTCCTCGGCGATTCCTTAAGTGCCGGTCTCGGCCTTCCGGCCCAGGAGGCATTCCCCGCCAAGCTTCAAAAAGCCTTGCAGGCCAAAGGCATAGCCGTTGACATGACAAATGCCGGCGTGTCTGGCGACACCGCCTCCGGGGGCCGCGACCGCCTCGACTGGTCGGTGCCGGACGGAACCGACGGCGTGATCGTCGAGCTCGGCGCCAACGACGCGCTGCGCGGCATCGACCCCGATTTGACGCGGGCCGCACTGACCGACGTCGTCGCACGGCTGAAGGCGCGCAAGATTTCAGTCATGCTGTGCGGCATGCTGGCGCCGCCGAATTACGGCGCCGACTATGCCGCGCGCTTCAATTCGATTTATCCGGATCTGGCGAAAAAATTCGACGTGCCGCTGTATCCGTTCTTTCTTGACGGCGTCGCGGCCGATGCCAAGCTCAACCAGGCCGACGGCATTCATCCGACAGCTGCGGGCGTCGACATCATCGTCAACAACATGATGCCCAGTGTGGAGGCATTTCTTGGCACGATCAACGAGCAACGGCGTTGAAAAGCAGGCAGTGCTAACCCTATTCCCAGGGTTTTACCGGGGTGACGGGCGCCATGCTTCGCAGAGTCACACAACTGCGATAGAATCAAGGTACCGGTGATTCGTCACCGGCTCTAAAATTTGGATATGATCCTTGTCCAAGGATCGTGCCCAAGCATCGGGAGTGCGAAACGATGCCGCGTTTGTTCACTGGTCTGGAAATTCCGGCCGAGATCGGCCAGACGCTTTCCAATTTGCGGGGCGGCCTTCCCGGCGCCCGATGGATCGATCCCGAAAATTATCACGTCACCTTGCGTTTCATCGGCGATATCGACGGCATGTCCGCCAACGAGATCGCCTCGATGTTGTTTCGCGTCAACCGCAAGCCGTTCGAGGTGAAGCTGCAGGGCCTCACGAGCTTCGGCGGCCGCAAGCCGCGCGCCGTGGTCGCCACCATCGCACCGAGCAAGCCGCTGATCGAATTGCAGGCCGAGCTCGAACGCATGATGCAGCGGATCGGCCTCGACCCCGAGGGCCGCAAGTTCATCCCACATGTCACGCTGGCCCGTCTGCACGACGCCTCCGACCGCGACGTCGCCGATTATCTCTCGCTGCGCGGCTATTTTCCAAGCAAGGCCTTCGTCGCCGAGCGCTTCGTGCTGTTCTCGTCCCGCGCCTCTACCGGCGGTGGGCCGTATGTGGTCGAGGATGCCTACGAGCTTAGTCCGTGAACTTAGCTTGTAAGATGATGAGGTGAAGCTCGCCCATATGACGCGAGGACGTGCAACGTCGATCGCGATCAGAACGGCAATCCGTGCTTGTCATATCCCACAATTTCGTCCGGCGTCCGGTCGGCTACCACAGGCAACTCGCTCCAGCGTCGACGGATTGCGACCATGTCTTCCAAGAGAGCGGTTTTGCGGCGTTGATTATCAATCCGGCTGAGCCGCTCCTCGAGAGCTCGCTTCGTCGCGATCTCAACCGTCTCGCCGGTGAGTTGCGCCAGACTCCGCGCCAGACGCTCGGTCTCGGAATCCTCGATGCTCAGAGCCATGTCAGGGAATCCCAAGGTGACCTGTTTAACCCTCTGATATCTAAAGCCTACGCCCGCTCCTACGTGGACTGGGTCAAGCGCATACGCCCCTTGCATCGATATACCATTGCAATTTGCCTCCGTCTCTGGCGGTAAGAGCCATGCTCTCCACCCCCAGTTCCTCATTCCGCGAGGCCTATCAGGCCCAGATCGCATCCGGCGCCATCGAGCCTGATGCAGCCCAAGCCGAGATCGTCGAGGCCTATGCGGCGCTCGACCAGCGGCTCGCGAGCTACAAGCCGCAGCGCAAGCAGGGCCTGCTCGGCCGCCTGTTCGGTGGTGACAAGGACGAGGCGCCGCACGGGCTCTACGTCCATGGCGAGGTCGGACGCGGCAAGACCATGCTGATGGATCTGTTCTTCCAGCACAGTAGCGTCGAGCACAAGCGGCGCGCGCATTTCCACGAGTTCATGGCCGACGTGCATGAGCGCATCTACGACTATCGCCAGGGCATCGCGCGCGGCGAGATCGCCGATGCCGACGTCATCGCGCTGACTGCGCATGCGATCTTCGAGGAGAGCTGGTTGCTCTGCTTCGACGAATTCCACGTCACCGACATTGCGGACGCGATGATCCTCGGCCGCCTATTCGCCAAGCTGTTCGAGTTGGGGACCGTCGTGGTCGCGACCTCCAATGTCGCGCCCGACGATCTCTACAAGGGCGGTTTGAACCGCTCGCTGTTCTTGCCCTTCATCAAGCAGATCACCGACCACATGGACGTGCTGCGGCTCGATGCGCGCACCGACTTCCGGCTCGAGAAACTTCAGGGTGTGCCGATGTGGCTGACGCCGGCGGATGCAGATGCGCACACCGCGCTCGACCGCGCCTGGTCGAAGATGACCGGCGGTGCCAGATGCAAGTCCCGCGATATTTCGATCAAGGGCCGCATCCTGCACGTGCCGTGCTCGGCCCACGGCGTGGCGCGGTTCACGTTCGCCGATCTCTGCGAGAAGCCGTTAGGGGCATCGGACTACCTCAGGCTCGCGCACGATTATCACACCATCCTGGTCGACCATATTCCGGTGATGGACTTCTCCCAGCGCAACGCTGCCAAGCGTTTCATCACCCTGATCGACACGCTCTACGACAATGCCGTGAAGCTGATGGCCTCGGCCGATGCCAATCCGATTTCGCTCTATCTTGCCCACGAAGGCAACGAGGCCAACGAGTTCAAGCGGACCTCGTCGCGCTTGATCGAGATGAGCTCGGAATCCTATCTGGCGCTGCCTCACGGCCGCAAGGATTCCACCGCCAGCGGCTCGACCAAAGGCCTGGTAGAGACTTAAGTCCTATTTGCCCGCGCGGTCATTCCGGGGCGCCCGCTCTTCGCGGGCGAACCCGGAATCCCGAAGTTGTGGCGCGAGATTCCGGGTTCGCGCTGGCGCGCGCCCCGGAATGACGGACGGGTGTTCTGGCTGCTATCTCGGCAAGCCCGACAATTGGGCATCCGGCGACTTGAACGCTGCAAGCGAAAGGGATAACCACCTCGTCAGTTTCCCCTCCTTACGTGTCTAAAGGACAGGTTCACATGGCGCGCGACAAGATTGCTTTGATTGGCTCCGGCCAGATCGGCGGAACGCTGGCTCACCTCATCGGCCTGAAAGAACTGGGCGACGTCGTGATGTTCGACATCGCCGAGGGCGTGCCGCAGGGCAAGGCGCTCGACATCGCGCAGTCCTCGCCGGTCGACGGTTTTGACGCACATTACACCGGCGCGAACTCCTACGAGGCGCTCGACAACGCGAAGGTCTGCATCGTCACCGCCGGCGTGCCGCGCAAGCCCGGCATGAGCCGCGACGATCTCCTCTCCATCAACCTCAAGGTCATGGAGCAGGTCGGTGCCGGCATCAAGAAGTACGCTCCGGATGCCTTCGTCATCTGCATCACCAACCCGCTCGACGCGATGGTGTGGGCGCTCCAGAAGGCCTCCGGCCTGCCGCACAAGAAGGTCGTCGGCATGGCCGGCGTGCTGGATTCCTCGCGCTTCCGCTACTTCCTGGCCGACGAGTTCAACGTCTCGGTCGAGGACGTCACCGCCTTCGTGCTCGGCGGCCATGGCGACACCATGGTGCCGCTGGTAAAGTACTCCACCGTCGCCGGCATCCCGCTGCCCGACCTCGTCAAGATGGGCTGGACCTCGCAGGCGCGCCTCGACGAGATCGTCGACCGCACCCGCAACGGCGGCGCCGAGATCGTCAACCTGCTCAAGACCGGCTCGGCCTTCTATGCGCCGGCGGCCTCCGCGATCGCGATGGCCGAGAGCTATCTTCGCGACAAGAAGCGCGTGCTGGCCTCGGCCGCCTATTTGAACGGCGAATACGGCGTGAAGGACATGTATGTCGGCGTGCCCGTCGTGATCGGCGCCAAGGGCGTCGAGCGCGTCGTCGAGATCGAGCTCGCTGGCAAGGACCGCGAGGCCTTCGACAAGTCGGTCGGCGCGGTGCAGGGCCTGGTCGACGCCTGCAAGAAGATCGCCCCCGATCTTCTCGGCCGGTAACCGCAACACTCCCCGCCGAAGACCGAAACCGGTCTTCGGCGGTTTCACTTCCGGGCCCCGCCAAACCTTGTTTAGGGTTGGGCGGGTTCCGGGCCGGCAGATGTCTCGATGTCAACGAATCCGTGTTGCAGTTCTGGTGGTATATGGTATGCCAGCCACAAGACTGAGGTGGGCCCATGGGGTCACCGCCCGCGGGTTCAGGGAGCGACCATATGAATATCCATGAATATCAGGCCAAAGCGCTGCTGAACGAGTTCGGCGTCGCGATTTCCAAGGGCGTTCCCGTCCTGAAGGCGGCCGATGCGGAAGCCGCGGCCAAGGCTCTCCCGGGCCCGGTCTGGGTGGTGAAGAGCCAGATCCACGCCGGCGGTCGCGGCAAGGGCAAGTTCAAGGAGGCTTCGGCCGGCGACAAGGGCGGCGTCCGCATCGCCAAGTCGGCCGCGGAAGTCACCGAATTCGCCAAGCAAATGCTCGGCGCCACGCTGGTGACGATCCAGACCGGCCCCGCCGGCAAGCAGGTCAACCGTCTCTACATCGAGGACGGCTCCGACATCGACAAGGAGTTCTACCTGTCGATCCTGGTCGACCGCGAGACCTCGCGCGTCTCCTTCGTGGTGTCGACGGAGGGCGGCGTCAACATCGAGGACGTCGCGCACAACAGCCCCGAGAAGATCGTGACCTTCTCGGTCGATCCGGCGACCGGCATCATGGGCCATCACGGCCGCACGGTTGCGAACGCGCTGAAGCTCTCCGGTGATCTCGCCAAACAGGCCGAGAAGCTCACCGCGCAGCTCTACACGGCGTTCGTCGCCAAAGACATGTCGATGCTGGAGATCAACCCGCTGGTGGTGACCAAGCAGGGCCAGCTTCGCGTGCTCGACGCCAAGGTCTCGTTCGACGACAATTCGCTGTTCCGTCACCCCGAAGTGCTCGCGTTGCGCGACGAGACCGAAGAAGACGCCAAGGAAATCGAGGCGTCGAAATACGACCTCAATTACGTCACGCTGGACGGCAATATCGGCTGCATGGTCAACGGCGCCGGCCTCGCCATGGCGACGATGGACATCATCAAGCTCTACGGCATGGCGCCGGCGAATTTCCTCGACGTCGGCGGCAGCGCCAGCAAGGAGAAGGTCGCAGCCGCCTTCAAGATCATCACCGCGGACCCCAACGTGAAGGGCATCCTGGTCAACATCTTCGGTGGTATCATGAAGTGCGACGTGATCGCCGAGGGCGTCACCGCCGCGGTGCGTGAAGTGGGCCTCGGCGTGCCGCTGGTGGTTCGCCTCGAAGGGACCAATGTCGAATTGGGCAAGAAGATCATCCGTGAATCCGGGCTGAACGTTGTGCCGGCGGACAATCTCGACGACGCCGCGCAGAAGATCGTGAAGGCCGTCAAGGGAGGCTAAGGCCATGACCCAGGACCATCTCGCCGCATCATCCCCACTTGCAGAGCACGCGCGCCTTGCCGCGTTCGCCGGCGAATGGAATGGCGAAGAGGTGGTCTTCCCGTCGCGCTGGACCACTGGCGGGCCGGCCACCTCGCACACCGTGGCGCGCATGGATCTCAACGGGTTCTACTTGATCCAGGACAGTGTCCAGACGCGCGACGGCAAGCCGATCTTCGCCACCCACGGCCTCTTCACCTACGACCGCGAGGACCGGACCTACAAATTGTTCTGGTACGATTCGCTCGGCTACACGCCGCCCTCGCCCGCTTCGGGTGGCTGGGTCGGCAAGACCCTGACGCTGGTGCGCGGCTCGCTACGCGGCAATGCACGCCACGTCTACGAGATCATCGACGACAATTCCTATTCGTTGAAGATCCAGTTCTCGCCGGACGCGGAAGGCTGGGCCGACGTGCTCACCGGCGTCTATCGCCGCATCCATTGACCTCTCACTGTTAGTTTCGCGAAAGCAGACCTCATGTCCATCCTGATCGACAAGAACACCAAGGTCATCTGCCAGGGCTTTACCGGCAAAAACGGCACCTTCCACTCGGAGGCGGCGATTGCCTATGGCACCAAGATGGTCGGCGGCACCTCGCCGGGCAAAGGCGGCGCGACGCATCTGGGCCTGCCGGTGTTCGACACCGTGCGCGAGGCGCGCGAGAACACCGGCGCGGACGCATCGGTGATCTACGTGCCGCCGCCGGGCGCCGCGGACGCGATCTGCGAAGCCATCGACGCCGAGATCCCGCTGATCGTCTGCATCACCGAAGGTATTCCGGTCATCGACATGGTCCGCGTGAAGCGCTCGCTGGCCGGCTCCAAGTCGCGCCTGATCGGGCCGAACTGCCCGGGCGTCATGACCGCCGGCGAGTGCAAGATCGGCATCATGCCGGCCAACATCTTCAAGACCGGCAGTGTCGGCATCGTCTCGCGCTCGGGTACGCTGACCTATGAAGCCGTGTTCCAGACCTCCCAGGAAGGCCTCGGCCAGACCACCGCGGTCGGCATCGGCGGCGACCCGGTCAAGGGAACCGAGTTCATCGACGTGCTGGAAATGCTGCTCGCCGACCCCAAAACCGAGTCGATCATCATGATCGGCGAGATCGGCGGTTCCGCCGAGGAGGACGCCGCCCAGTTCCTCAAGGACGAGACCAAGCGCGGCCGCAAGAAGCCGATGGTCGGCTTCATTGCCGGCGTGACCGCACCTCCCGGCCGCCGTATGGGCCATGCCGGCGCGATCATTTCAGGCGGCAAGGGCGACGCCGGTTCCAAGACCGACGCGATGAAATCGGCTGGAATTACAGTGTCGCCGTCTCCCGCCCGCCTCGGGCACACGCTTGCCGAAAAGTTGAAAGGCTAATTCACTTCTTCGTACTTTTCCGGGCGAAGTTTCGCAGCAAATAGGGTAAATGGTGCCGCTCTGAGCCTCTGCCGGGGGGCCCAGTGCCAGCGCCGTTTGTGACGCGCGAACCGAAATCGCCAGGAACTTAAGCATGTCTCGCCAGGACGCGAACGCAGCCTTTGCCCTTTCATCTTTTTTGCAGGGCACCAACGCCACCTACATCGACGAAATCTACGCCCGCTACGAGCAGGACCCGTCCTCGGTGGACACCGAGTGGCAGGAGTTCTTCAAAAGCCTGAAGGATCAGCCGGACGATGTCCGCCGCAATGCCCAAGGCCCGTCCTGGGCGCGCGCCAACTGGCCGCTGACGCTCCAGGATGACCTGACCTCCGCCCTCGACGGCAATTGGGCGGAAGTCGAAAAGGTGGTCGGCAGCAAGATCGCCGCCAGGGCCCAGGCCAAGGCGGGTGACAAGCCCGGCGACAAGGGGGCGGGCATTTCGTCCGCCGAGGTGCTTCAGGCGACCCGTGACTCGGTCCGCGCCCTGATGCTGATCCGCTCCTACCGCATGCGCGGCCACTTCCATGCCAAGCTCGATCCGCTCGGCATCGAAGCCCCGCGCAACCGCGAAGAGCTCGACCCGCGCACCTACGGCTTCAGCGAAGCCGATTTCGACCGCAAGATCTTCCTCGATCACGTGCTCGGCCTCGAATACGCCAATCTGCGCGAGATCACCGCGATCTGCGACCGCACCTACTGCCAGACGCTCGGCGTCGAGTTCATGCACATCAGCAACGCCGCGCAGAAGGCCTGGATCCAGGAGCGCATCGAAGGGCCGGACAAGGAGATCTCGTTCACCCGCGAAGGTCGCCGCGCCATCCTGATGAAGCTGGTCGAAGCCGAAGGTTTTGAAAAGTTCTGCGATACCAAGTTCACCGGCACCAAGCGTTTCGGTCTCGACGGCGGTGAATCCCTGATCCCGGCGCTCGAGCAGATCATCAAGCGCGGTGGCAATCTCGGCGTCAAGGAAGTCGTGGTCGGCATGCCGCATCGCGGCCGCCTCAACGTGCTGACGCAGGTCATGGGCAAGGCGCATCGCGCGCTGTTCCATGAATTCAAGGGCGGCTCGGCCAATCCGGACGCGGTCGAAGGCTCGGGCGACGTCAAGTATCATCTCGGCGCATCATCCGACCGCGAGTTCGACGGCAACCGCATCCATCTCTCGCTGACCGCCAATCCGTCGCATCTCGAGATCGTCGATCCCGTGGTGCTCGGTAAAGTCCGCGCCAAGCAGGATCAGCATGGCGATCCGCCGGACCAGCGCATTTCGGTGATGCCGCTGTTGATGCACGGCGACGCCGCGTTCGCCGGCCAGGGCGTGGTCGCGGAATGTTTTGGCCTCTCCGATCTGAAGGGCTACCGCACCGGCGGCTCCGTGCACTTCATCGTCAACAACCAGATCGGCTTCACTACGTATCCGCGCTATTCGCGCTCCTCGCCTTATCCCTCCGATGTGGCGAAGATGATCGACGCGCCGATCTTCCACGTCAACGGCGACGATCCGGAAGCCGTGGTGTTCGCGGCCAAGGTCGCGACCGAGTTCCGGCAGAAATTCCACAAGCCCGTCGTCATCGACATGTTCTGCTACCGCAGGCATGGCCATAACGAGGGCGACGAGCCGGCGTTCACCCAGCCGGTGATGTACAAGAAGATCGCGGCTCATCCGACGACGCTTGAGCTCTACGCGCGCCGCCTGATCAGCGAAGGCGTGATGACCGAGGGCGAGGTCGAGAAGGCCAAGGCCGACTGGCGCGCGCGGCTCGATGCCGAGTTCGAGGCGGGCACCTCCTACAAGCCGAACAAGGCCGACTGGCTCGACGGCAAGTGGGCCGGCTTCAAGATCGCCGATCAGGAAGAAGATGCGCGGCGCGGCGTCACCGGCGTCGACATCACTGCACTGAAGGACATCGGCCGCAAGATCACCAAGGTGCCGGACGGCTTTCGCGTTCACCGCACCATCCAGCGCTTCCTCGACAACCGCGCCAAGGCGATCGACACCGGCGCGGGCATCGACTGGGCGACCGGCGAGGCGCTGGCGTTCTGCACGCTGCTCAACGAGAACCACCATGTCCGCTTGTCGGGCCAGGATTCCGAGCGTGGCACCTTCTCGCAGCGCCACTCGGTCCTGATCGATCAGGAGGACGAGAGCCGCTACACGCCGTTCAACCATCTCGGCCACGAGCAGGGCCATTACGAGGTCATCAACTCGCTGCTGTCGGAAGAGGCCGTGCTCGGCTTCGAATACGGCTACTCGCTCGCGGAGCCGAACACGCTGACGCTGTGGGAAGCCCAGTTCGGCGACTTCGCCAATGGCGCGCAGGTCGTGTTCGACCAGTTCATCTCCTCGGGCGAGCGCAAATGGCTGCGCATGTCCGGCCTCGTCTGCCTGTTGCCGCACGGCTATGAGGGCCAGGGACCGGAGCATTCCTCGGCCCGCCTCGAGCGTTACTTGCAGATGTGCGCGGAAGACAACATGCAGGTGGTCTATCCGACCACGCCGGCGAACTATTTCCACGTGCTGCGTCGCCAGCTTCACCGCGAGATCCGCAAGCCGCTGATCCTGATGACGCCGAAATCGCTGCTGCGCCACAAGCGTGCAGTGTCGCGCCTGGAGGAGCTCGCCAAGGGAACGACCTTCCATCGCATCCTCTATGATGACGCCCAGATGCAGCCGAGCGAGGCGACCAAGCTCGTTCCGGACGAGAAGATCCGCCGCATCGTGCTCTGCTCCGGCAAGGTCTATTACGACCTCTACGAGGAGCGCGAGAAGCGCGGCATCGACGACATCTATCTGATGCGCGTCGAGCAGCTTTATCCGGTGCCGCTCAAGGCGCTGGTGGCCGAGCTGTCGCGCTTCAAGAAGGCGGAAGTGATCTGGTGCCAGGAAGAGCCCCGCAACATGGGTGCGTGGCACTTCATCGAACCCTATCTGGAATGGGTGCTGAACCAGGTGAACGGTGCGAGCCGGCGTCCGCGCTATGTCGGCCGCGCCGCTTCCGCCGCGACTGCCACGGGCCTGATGTCGAAGCACCAGGCGCAGTTGAAGGCGTTCCTGGACGAAGCATTGAGCTAATCAATTCTTGACTAAAGTCATGCCCCGCAAATGCGGGGCATCCAGTGCTCCGCGGCGTTCGTTCTGATCACGAAAGTCACGGCGTACTGGATCGCCCGCCCCCGTGCGCAAGCGTGCACAAGGCGGGCGATGAGATGTGAAATTCATGACCGCATCGGCGATCCCTTAAGGAAAAGACCATGACTGAAATTCGTGTGCCGACGCTCGGCGAATCCGTCACCGAGGCCACCATCGGCCGCTGGTTCAAGAAGGCGGGCGACCCCGTCGCCGTCGACGAGCCCCTGGTTGAGCTCGAGACCGACAAGGTCACCATCGAAGTCCCGGCACCCTCCGCCGGCACGCTGAGCGAGATCGTCGCTGCCGATGGCGCCACCGTTGCGGTCGGTGCGCTGCTCGGGCAGATCACCGAGGGCACGGCAGGCGTCGCAAGGACGCCCGCCA
This sequence comes from Bradyrhizobium sp. LLZ17, assembly GCF_041200145.1. Taxonomy (NCBI): domain Bacteria; kingdom Pseudomonadati; phylum Pseudomonadota; class Alphaproteobacteria; order Hyphomicrobiales; family Nitrobacteraceae; genus Bradyrhizobium; species Bradyrhizobium zaerense. The sequence continues at coordinate 4,642,128 of NZ_CP165734.1, read as the reverse complement.
AGCCTGCGGCCGCGCCCGCGCCTGCTCCCGTCGCCGCGGCCCCGGCCGCCGCCCCCGCGGCATCGAAAGCACCGCCGGCCGACGCGCCGCTGGCACCGTCCGTGCGAAAGCTCTCCGCCGAGACCGGGATCGATGCCTCGACCGTTCCGGGCTCCGGCAAGGACGGCCGCGTCACCAAGGGCGACATGCTCGCCGCGATCGAGCGCGCGGCCTCCGCGCCGACGCCGGTCAATCAGCCCGCCGCCGCCGTCCAGGTGCGCGCGCCGTCGCCGGCCGATGACGCCGCCCGCGAAGAGCGCGTCAAGATGACCCGGCTGCGCCAGACCATCGCGCGCCGCCTCAAGGACGTGCAGAACACTGCGGCGATGCTGACGACCTTCAACGAGGTCGACATGACCAACGTGATGGCGCTGCGGGCGCACTACAAGGACGCGTTCGAGAAGAAGCACGGCTCGAAGCTCGGCTTCATGGGCTTCTTCACCAAGGCGGTTGTGCAGGCGCTGAAGGACATCCCGGCCGTCAACGCCGAGATCGACGGCACCGACCTGATCTACAAGAATTACTATCACATCGGCGTCGCCGTCGGCACCGACAAGGGCCTCGTCGTTCCCGTCGTGCGCGATTGCGACAACAAGTCGATCGCCGATATCGAGAAGGGCATCGCCGATTTCGGCCGCCGCGCCCGTGACGGCCAGCTCAAGATCGACGAGATGCAGGGCGGCACCTTCACCATCACCAATGGCGGCATCTACGGCTCGCTGATGTCGACCCCGATCCTGAACGCGCCGCAGTCCGGCATTCTCGGCATGCACAAGATCCAGGAGCGCCCGATGGTGATCGGCGGCAAGGTCGAGGTCCGCCCGATGATGTATCTGGCGCTGTCCTACGATCACCGCGTGATCGACGGCAAGGAAGCCGTGACCTTCCTGGTTCGCGTCAAGGAGAGCCTGGAAGATCCCGCGCGCCTGGTGCTGGACCTCTGAGGGAGGGTTTCATGGAAGAACCGGCGCTTCTTCTTTCCCTCCTGCCGTTCCTTCTGACCACTCTTATTTTCTTCTTCTTTGCGATTCCGATAAGTCGCAGGAAGGGTAAGGGTGTCGGTTTTGCCGCTTGGTGCCTGATTCCGTTCCTCACTCCCTTCATCCTGTTTCACCTGGCGAGCTTGACGGACAAGGGCGTGCTGGATCGATTGGCAGCTCTCGAGGGCAAGCGCGAATAGCTATGGGGCCTGATGTGACCGATAAAGTCGTTGTCATCACCGGCGGCAGCCGCGGCATTGGCCGCGCGACTGCGATCGCGGCGGCGGCGCGCGGCTTCCGCGTCGTCGTTGGCTATGCCAGCAACAAGCAGGCCGCCGACGAGGTGGTTTCCGCGATCGAAGCCAGCAACGGCAAGGCCATCGCGGTGAAATGCGACGTCGCCGAGGAAAGCGACATTCTCGAACTGTTCAAGCAGGCGGACAAATTCGGTACGCTCGGTGCGCTCGTCAACAATGGCGGCATCGTCGGCACCAGCGGTGTGCGCGTCGACGAGATGTCGGCCGAGCGCATCCGGCGCGTGATGGCGGTCAACGTCACCGGCTCGATCCTGTGCGCGCGCGAAGCGGTGAAGCGGATGTCGACCAGGCATGGCGGCCAGGGCGGCGTCATCGTCAATCTGTCATCGGTTGCCGCCAAGCTCGGCGCGCCGAATACCTATGTCGATTACGCCGCGTCCAAGGGCGCGATTGATTCCTTCACCGTTGGCCTCGGCCATGAGGTGGCCGGCGAAGGCATTCGCGTCGCGGGCATCCGCCCCGGCCTGATCGACACCGAAATCCACGCCTCCGGCGGCGAGCCCGATCGGCACCATCGTCTGGCCCATCTGGTGCCGATGAAGCGCGTCGGCACCGCCGAGGAAATCGCCAATGCCATCGTCTGGCTGATGTCGGACGATGCTTCCTACGTCACCTCAGCCATTCTCGATGTGTCCGGCGGACGCTGACGCGCCGGCGGACGCTGACACATCCTCATCACGCTAAACCTACGGGACTTTCTCTCATGGCATCCTACGATCTCGTCGTCATCGGCACCGGACCGGGCGGTTATGTCTGCGCGGTGCGTGCAGCGCAGCTCGGCATGAAAGTCGCCGTGGTGGAAAAGAACGCAACCCTCGGCGGCACCTGCCTCAATGTCGGCTGCATGCCGTCAAAGGCGCTGCTGCATGCCTCGGAGATGTTCGAGGAAGCCGCGCATTCCTTCGCCAAGATGGGCGTCAGCGTCTCGGCGCCGAAGCTCGAGCTTCCGGCGATGATGAACTTCAAGCAGCAGGGCATCGACGGCAACGTCAAGGGCGTCGAGTTCCTGATGAAGAAGAACAAGATCGACGTGCTCAAGGGCACCGGCAAGATCCTCGGCACCGGCAAGGTCGAAGTCTCGGCCGACGGCAAGTCGCAGATCATCGAGACCAAGAACATCGTCATCGCCACCGGCTCCGACATCGCGCGTCTCAAGGGCATCGATATCGACGAGACGCGCATCGTGTCGTCGACCGGTGCGCTGTCGCTGGACAAGGTCCCCGGCAAGCTTCTGATCGTCGGCGCCGGCGTGATCGGCCTCGAGCTCGGTTCAGTGTGGAAGCGGCTCGGCGCCGAAGTCGTCGTCGTGGAATTTCTCGATCGCATCCTGCCCGGCATGGACGGCGAGATCGCCAAGCAATTCCAGCGCATCCTGGAAAAGCAGGGCTTTGCGTTCAAGCTGGGGGCCAAGGTCACCGCGGTCGACACCTCCGGCAAGACGCTGAAGGCGACCATCGAGCCCGCCGCCGGCGGCGCGGCCGAGACGCTGGAAGCCGATGTCGTGCTGGTCTGCATCGGCCGCGTGCCGTACACCGACGGGCTCGGCCTGAAGGAAGCCGGTGTTGCGCTGGACAATCGCGGCCGCGTGCAGATCGATCCGCATTTCGTCACCAGCCTGAAGGGCGTCTATGCCATCGGCGACGTCGTTGCGGGCCCGATGCTCGCGCACAAGGCCGAGGACGAGGGCGTTGCGGTGGCCGAGATCATCGCAGGGCAAGCCGGCCACGTGAATTACGACGTCATCCCGGGCGTGGTGTATACCACGCCGGAAGTGTCCTCCGTCGGCAAGACCGAGGAAGAGCTGAAGCAGGCGGGCGTGGCTTATACCGTCGGGAAGTTTCCCTTTACCGCCAACGGCCGCTCCAAGGTCAATCAGACCACTGACGGCTTTGTGAAGATTCTCGCAGATGCGAAGACCGATCGCGTGCTCGGCGTGCACATTATCGGCCGCGAAGCCGGCGAAATGATCCATGAAGCCTGTGTTCTCATGGAGTTCGGCGGCAGTGCCGAAGATCTCGCGCGCACCTGCCATGCGCATCCGACCCGCTCGGAAGCCATCAAGGAGGCCGCGCTTGCAGTCGGTAAGCGGGCCATCCATATGTAGGCGATGCGCCCGGCGCCGAATCGGGCGGGACAACACATGCTGCGCCGCCTTCTTCAACCGGTCTGGGTCCTGCTGGCGATCATCTTCCTGATCGAAGCCTGGCTGTGGGACCATCTCGAACCGATCGTCGCGCGGGTTGTCGCCATCATCCCGCTCGCCCGGTTCAAGGCCTGGCTGTCGGATCGCGTCGATGCGCTGTCGCCGGCCATGACGCTGATCGTGTTCGCGGTCCCGATCATCCCGCTGTTTCCGCTCAAGCTGGTCGGCCTCTGGCTGCTCACGCATGAGTACTGGACAAGCGCGGTGTTCACGATCCTGTTCGCAAAGATGCTCGGCGTCGGCGTCACCGCCTTCGTGTTCGACGTCACGCGCGACAAGCTGTTGGAGATGGCCTGGTTCGAACGGCTCTATGAGCTGGTCTTGAGGCTGCGCGCCAAGGCCTCCGAACTCGTCGAGCCGATCAAGCAGCGTCTCAAGGATGTCGCCCGCGGCAACGGCGAAGGCTGGTCGTCACGCACGTTCCGCCTGATCCAGCGCTTCCGCAAGAGCGTGCACGAAGCGCGCTAGCTGTTTACCACACACTCGTTGTCATCGCCCGGCTTGACCGGGCGATCCAGTATCCCAGAAACCTCAATTGCTTGCGGAGAAGCCGCGGCGTACTGGATGCCCCGGTCAAGCCGGGGCATGACAGCTGATTTGCGGGAGCAACCCGTCGCCGTGTCGTACGAAATCCTACCCGTGCAGATGCAACAGATGCGGCCACCAGGCGCCGAGGATGGTCATCGCAAGGCCGGCGAGTGTCAGCAGCCCGCTGATATAAGCGAGCCCGATGATGCCGGTGATGATGGTCGCCGATGCCAGCACGATGCCGATCTGGAAGGCCGCCGACGCCAGCTCGAAATGATGATATTTCGCCGTGGCCTCGTCGCGCTCGTGCTCGGCCTCCTTGGCTTTCTCGGCGAGCTGCTCGGTGCCTTCGCCGGTCTCGGGCTCCGAGCGGTAGCGCGCCGCCGTCTTCTGCCAGTCGTCGATCTGCTTCTGCACCGCGGCCTTCATGGCGTCGTCGGTGGCGCTGCCCAATGTCAGCTTGCCCTGGTCGGCAGCGGTCTGGACGACGGTGCGGCGGATGCTCTTGGCCTGGAAGAAGGCCCACAGGTTGGAGGCCTCGACGTTCTTGCTGATCGATTCGGTCTGGGCGCCCTTGCCGAGCGTTTCCGAGATCGCCAGGAATAGCGCCAGCACGGCGATCAGAAGCGCGATCTTCCTGTTTTCGCCGGACGCGTGCTCGGCATGCTCGGCATGCTCCATGCTTTCATGTGCGCTCATAAATCCCTCCTGCCTTGGTTCGCCACGATTGACCGAACCGCGCGGACTGCGCAAGAGGCAAGGACGTTATGACGTCAGTGTGTCACCGCCGCGGATGCGCGCTGGCATAGACTTCCAGCAGCCGCTCGGAATCGATGCCGGTATAGATCTGCGTGGTCGAGAGCGAGGAATGGCCCAGCAATTCCTGGATCGCGCGCAGATCGCCGCCGCGCGACAACAAATGCGTGGCGAAGGAGTGCCGCAGCGCGTGCGGCGTGGCGCTGTCGGGCAGGCCGAGCGCGCCGCGCAGCCGCTCCATCGCCAGCTGGATGATGCGCGGGCTGAGCGGGCCGCCGCGTGCGCCGAGGAAGATCGGGCCCTCGGCGGGAAGAGGGTGCGGGCAGATCGCAACGTACTCGGCAACGAGCTCAAGCACGTTTTGCAGCACCGGCACCATGCGGGTCTTGTTGCCTTTGCCGGTGACGATCAGCACGTCGCCTTCGCCGGGCCGCGGCACCTCGCGGCGTTTCAGGCCGAGCGCTTCGGAGATGCGCAGGCCCGAGCCATAGAGCAGCGCCATCACGGCGGCGTCGCGGACCAGGACCCAGGTCTTGCGGTCCTCGCCCGCGCGCTCGTCGGCGTCGGCAAGGCGTTTTGCCGACGCCATCGGCAGCGGCTTCGGCAAGGTCTTTGCGACTTTGGGCGCGCGGATCGCCGACAATGCGCCGACCTTGCCCTTGCCCTCGCGCTCGAGGAAGCGGCCGAAGGAGCGCAGGCCCGCGAGCGCGCGCATCAGCGAGCGGCCGGCGATATCGTCGGCACGGCGCATCGCCATGAAGGCGCGAATGTCAGTGGCTTCGAGCGCGGCGAAGCGCTTGAGCGTGACCCGCTCGCCCCAATGATTGCTGAGAAAATCCAGGCATTGCCGCAAATCGCGGGTATAGGCCTCCAGCGTCTTCGGCGACAGCCGCCGTTCGGCGCCAAGATGCGACAGCCAGCGCGCCATCTCCTGCGCGATCGAGGGATCGGCGCTGGCGAGCTCGATTGCTGGGGCGGCCGCTTTGCTCATGCGCTCTGGACGTGGTGATTCCACTCAGTATATCGCATCACACCCGTTTACTGTTCGCTAAGGTCGGCGCGTGGCGCTAGCCTCAAGGCCCCTGGTTCCGATTCTCCGCCAAAGTCCATTGATGGATCATTCGCCAAGTAGCAGCACCGCCCCAACCAATGCGACCCGTATGGTCGACGTGCTGGTGCCGGTTGCGCTCGACCATGCCTATTCCTACCGCGTGCCGCGCGGCATGGAGCTGAAGGCAGGCGATCTTGTCACGGTGCCGCTCGGCCCGCGCGAGGTGCTCGCGGTGGTCTGGGCGGAAAATACCAATCCCGATCCACGCCTGCACAACCGCCTGAAGGACGTCAGCGAGAAGCTCGATCTTCCGCCGCTGAAGGCCGAACTGCGTTCGGTCGTCGACTGGGTCGCCAATTACACGCTGAGCCCGCGCGGCATGGTGCTGCGCATGTGCCTGCGGATGGGCGACAATCTTGGGCCTGAGCGGGTGCGCGCCGGCGTGCGCCTGGTCGGCGAGCCGCCGAAGCGGCTGACCCCGGCGCGGCAGCGCGTGATCGCGCTGCTGTCGGACCGGTTGCTGCACGGCAAGTCCGATGCCGCCAGGGAGGCTGGCGTCTCGGCCGGAGTGATCGACGGCCTCGTGGACGAAGGCACGCTTACGGTCGAGCCGCTGCCGCCGCCGCCACCGCCGCCTGCTCCCGATCCTGATTTTGGCCGGCCGGATTTTTCGCCGCTGCAGCGCGCCGGGGTCGATGCCATGCGCGCGCTCGCCGCCAACGGCAGCTTTCACGTCGCGCTGCTCGATGGCGTCACCGGCTCGGGCAAGACCGAGGTGTATTTCGAGGCGATTGCGGAGACCATCCGCCGCGGCAGGCAGACCCTGATCCTGATGCCGGAGATCGCGCTGACCGGCCAGTTCCTCGACCGCTTCGCACAGCGCTTCGGCGTGCGGCCGCTGGAATGGCATTCGGAGCTGACCCAACGCACCCGCGCGCGCAATTGGGCGGCGATCTCCGAGGGCAGCGCGCCGGTCGTGGTCGGCGCGCGCTCAGCGCTGTTTTTGCCTTACGGCAATCTCGGGCTCATTGTCGTCGATGAAGAGCACGACCAGGCCTACAAGCAGGACGACGGCGTGCACTATCACGCCCGCGACATGGCGGTGGTGCGCGCGCATATCGCCAAGATTCCGATTGTGCTGGCGTCGGCGACGCCGTCGGTCGAATCCGAGGTCAATGCGCGCAAGAAGCGCTATCAGCGCATTGCGCTGGCGTCGCGCTTCGGCGGCCAGCACATGCCGCATATCGAGGCGATCGATCTGCGCCGCGAGCCGCCCGCGCGCGGCCGCTTCATCTCGCCGCGGCTTGCCGGCGAGATCAAGATCGCGATCGAGCGGCGCGAGCAGGCGCTGCTGTTCCTCAATCGCCGCGGCTACGCGCCGCTGACCTTGTGCCGCGCCTGCGGGCACCGCTTCGCCTGCACCATTTGCGACGCCTGGCTGGTCGATCACCGCTTTCGCCAGCGGCTGGTCTGTCACCATTGCGGCTTCTCGATGCCGCGGCCGAATACCTGCCCGCATTGCGCGGCGGAGGAATCGCTCGTCGCGGTCGGTCCCGGCGTCGAGCGCCTGCAGGAAGAGGCGGCGGCGCTGTTCCCGGAGGCGCGCACCATGGTGCTGTCGAGCGATCTCATCGCCTCGATCGAGACCATGCGCTCGGAACTCGCCGACATTGCGGAGGGGCGCGTGGACATCATCATCGGCACGCAGCTCGTCGCCAAGGGTCACAATTTCCCGCGGCTCAACCTGGTCGGCGTGGTCGATGCGGATCTGGGGCTGAGCAATGGCGATCCGCGCGCGGCGGAACGCACCTGGCAATTGCTCAACCAGGTGATCGGTCGCGCCGGCCGCGAGCAAGGCCGCGGCGTCGGCTATCTGCAGACCCACCAGCCGGAACATCCCGTCATGAAGGCGCTGATCGCCTGCGACCGCGAGGCCTTCTACGACAGCGAGATCGATCTGCGCGAGCGCACGCTCTATCCGCCGTTCGGACGGCTCGCGAGCCTGATCATCTCCGCCGGCGACCGCCCGAGCGCGGAAGGCTTTGGCCGCAGGCTGGCTGCGCTGGCGCCACGCGACGAGCGCGTGATGGTGCTGGGCCCGGCGGAAGCCCCGCTCGCCGTGATCAAGGGCCGCTACCGCTTCCGCATTCTGGTGAAATCCGCGCGCGGTTTTGACCTGTCGGACTATTTGCGCAATTGGCTCGCGGTGTGCCCGAAACCGAAGGGCAATCAGAAGTTAGAGGTCGACGTCGACCCGCAGAGCTTTTTGTAGACGCTGCGCTGTAGCCCGGATGAAGCGAAGCGCAATCCGGGACAGCCGCTCCGTATGCACGAATCCCGGACTACGCTGCGCTCCCTCCGGGCTACGACAATGCAACAAAAAGCCCGCCGTCCCCCAAGACGGCGGGCTTGTTCACGCGCGCGGCAAGCTGCTCGTGCTGCGCGGCGCGTCGGGCGGTTAGGAGACGACCTCGGCGGTGACGCGGCCGACGCCGGCGCCGGTGAGGCCGATGGCGCGGGCAGCACCCGTGGAGAGGTCGAGCACCCGGCCGCGCACGAACGGGCCACGGTCATTGATGGTGACGATGACGCTGGAACCGCCATGGGTGACGCGCAGCTTGGTGCCGAACGGCAGGGAACGGTGCGCCGCGGTCATGGCGTTCTGGTTGAAGCGCTGGCCCGACGCGGTCTTGCTGCCGGACTCGTTGCCGTAGAACGAGGCCATGCCCGAAAAGGAGCGCCCGGTGCCCGAGGACGACGTGATGGACGCGTTGGCGTTGCGCCAATCGGAGGTCACGCTGGAATCGGTCTCGGCGGCGTGGTGGCGGTAATGGTGCGAGTAGTGGTGGTGATGCCTGGATTTGGCGGAAGCCTCGGTGGCAGTTCCACCGATGAGGAGAGTTGCAGCGGCGAAAGCGATCGCCGTACGCGGCCGGGTCACGAAGCCCAGCTTCATCAAAGACAGCATTTAGTGGTCCCTAAGCTAGTATTGCCACATATGTGGCTAGAGGAGCCCCCATCAGTTTGTGAGCGGGTTGGCGTTTCGTTGCGCAATGAGGCGTGAATTGGGCAGTAATTCCGCTATGTGTGCGGCTGAAACATCTTGTTACCGGCGCTGATATTCAACCAATGTTCCGTAATCTTTCGCTTTAACCAATTATTAACCTAACTATTACTTACGAATACTGTAAAATGAAGTTATCGCGGGCGGCATTTAGAATTCGGTAAGTATTCGGCGGGCGGACGGATTCACGGATCAGCGAGCCGTGTTCATGGCCGCTATGCGCTGAGGGCAGGAACGAATGGGCGCGCTTGCGACGGTAATGCTCGCGGCAATTCCGTGACACGGCAGGGCGACATGAAAGTCGGCGTGGACAGGTCGCCAACTGCGATGAACCGGCGACAGAACCTCGTGCCTTTAATTTGGCGTCATGTTGCACGTGCGCGCCTGCTATGTTAGCAAAGCCGCGATTTTAACGGTCCCGGCACGTCCCGTGCCGGCCGAAAATCGAAGTCCCGCTTGAATTCCAAGGGCTTGGATCGCTAGGCGCCGCTTTGTGGCGACGGTTTTTCCCTTGCGAATTTGACAGCTAAAAGAGCGCGTCTGTGGCTGCAGAAAATACCTCCGTTTCCGGTGTGTCCGGCCGTTATGCGACGGCCCTGTTCGAGCTGGCCCGCGACCAGAAAGTGGTCGACGAGGTCAATGCCGATTTGGGCCGGTTCGAGGGCCTCCTGAGCGAAAGCGCCGATCTGACGCGCCTCGTCCGGAGCCCGGTGTTCGCGGCCGAGACCCAGTCCAGGGCGCTTTCGGCCGTGCTGGACAAGGCCGGGATCGCCGGCATCGCCGCCAATTTCCTGAAAGTGCTGACCGCCAACCGCCGCCTGTTCGTGGTGGCTGACGTCATCCGCGCCTATCGCGCGCTCGTTGCCAAGTTCAAGGGCGAGGCGACCGCCGACGTCACCGTCGCGGAGGCGCTTTCGGACAAGAATCTCGACGCCCTCAAGGTTGCCCTGAAGTCGGTGACCGGCAAGGACGTCGCGCTCAACGTGAAGATCGATCCCTCGATCATCGGTGGCCTCGTCGTCAAGCTTGGCAGCCGCATGATCGATAGTTCGCTTCGCACCAAACTCAATTCGATCAAGCACGCGATGAAAGAGGCAGGCTGATGGACATCCGCGCCGCGGAAATTTCCGCGATCCTCAAGGACCAGATCAAGAATTTCGGCCAGGAAGCTGAAGTCTCCGAAGTCGGACAGGTGCTGTCCGTCGGCGACGGCATCGCCCGCGTCTACGGTCTGGACAACGTCCAGGCTGGCGAAATGGTCGAGTTCGAGAACGGCACCCGCGGCATGGCGCTGAACCTCGAAACCGACAATGTCGGTATCGTCATTTTCGGCGCCGACCGCGAGATCAAGGAAGGCCAGACCGTCAAGCGCACCCGCGCCATCGTGGACGCGCCGGTCGGCAAGGGCCTGCTCGGCCGCGTCGTCGACGCGCTCGGCAATCCGATCGACGGCAAGGGTCCGATCCAGGCGGACAAGCGCATGCGCGTCGACGTCAAGGCGCCCGGCATCATTCCGCGCAAGTCGGTCAACGAGCCGATGGCGACCGGTCTCAAGGCCATCGACGCCCTGATCCCGATCGGCCGCGGCCAGCGCGAGCTGATCATCGGTGACCGCCAGACCGGCAAGACCGCGATCGCGCTGGACACCATCCTGAACCAGAAGCCGCTCAACGCGCAGCCGGACGAGAACATCAAGCTGTATTGCGTCTATGTCGCGATCGGCCAGAAGCGTTCGACCGTTGCCCAGTTCGTGAAAGTGCTGGAAGAGCAGGGCGCGCTCGAATACTCGATCATCGTCGCCGCCACCGCTTCGGATCCGGCGCCGATGCAGTACATCGCGCCGTTCACCGGCTGCACCATGGGCGAGTACTTCCGCGACAACGGCATGCACGCCGTCATCATCTATGACGATCTGTCCAAGCAGGCCGTCGCCTACCGCCAGATGTCGCTGTTGCTGCGCCGCCCGCCGGGCCGCGAAGCCTATCCCGGCGACGTGTTCTATCTGCATTCCCGCCTGCTCGAGCGCGCGGCGAAGCTGAACAAGGACCAGGGCTCGGGTTCGCTGACGGCGTTGCCGGTCATCGAAACCCAGGCCAACGACGTGTCGGCCTACATTCCGACCAACGTCATCTCGATCACCGACGGCCAGATCTTCCTGGAAACCGATCTGTTCTTCCAGGGCATCCGTCCCGCGGTGAACGTCGGTCTGTCGGTGTCGCGCGTCGGTTCGTCGGCGCAGACCAAGGCCACCAAGAAGGTCGCCGGCAAGATCAAGGGCGAGCTGGCGCAGTACCGCGAGATGGCGGCGTTCGCGCAGTTCGGAAGCGACCTCGATGCCTCGACCCAGCGCCTGCTCAACCGCGGCTCGCGCCTGACCGAGCTGCTGAAGCAGCCGCAGTTCGCGCCGCTGAAGATGGAAGAGCAGGTCTGCGTGATCTGGGCCGGCACCAACGGCTATCTCGATCCGCTGCCGGTCAACAAGGTGCGCGCGTTCGAGGACGGGCTGTTGTCGCTGCTGCGTGGCAAGAACGTCGAGATCCTCAACGCGATCCGGGACAGCCGTGATCTCTCCGACGACACCGCCGCCAAGCTGAAATCGGTGGTCGAAGGCTACGCGAAGAGCTTCGCGTAACAGTTAGCCGTCATGGCCGGGCTTGTCCCGGCCATCCACGCGTCACCGCGTGGAGACGAAGACGTGGATGCCCGGGACAAGCCCGGGCATGACGATAAGATAGGGTCGCGGTCCAGCTACAGGCTGATCGCCGGGGTGAACGAAGAATGGCGTCACTTAAAGACATGCGGGTCCGCATCGCCTCCACCAAGGCGACGCAGAAGATCACCAAGGCCATGCAGATGGTCGCCGCGTCGAGATTGCGCCGCGCCCAGCAAGCGGCCGAGGCCGCGCGCCCCTATGCGGACAAGATGAGCGCGGTGATCTCGAACATCGCCGGCGCCGCCGCAGGCTCGCCCGGTGCGCCGATGCTGCTCGCCGGGACCGGCAGGGACCAGGTTCACCTGCTGCTGGTCTGCACCGGCGAGCGCGGCCTCTCCGGCGCTTTCAACTCCTCGATCGTGCGCCTGGCGCGCGAGCGTGCCCAGGCCCTGATCGCGCAGGGCAAGGAAGTGAAATTCTTCTGCGTCGGCCGCAAGGGCTACGAGCAGCTCCGCCGCCTGTTCGAGAAGCAGATCGTCGAGCATCTCGATCTGCGCGGCGTGCGTCAGCTCGGCTTCGTCAACGCCGAGGATATCGCCAAGAAGGTGCTGGCGCGTTTCGACGCCGGCGAGTTCGACGTCTGCACGTTGTTCTACGCGCAGTTCAAGTCGGTGATCGCGCAGATTCCCACCGCGCAGCAGATCATTCCGCTGGTCGTGGAAGAGAAGGCGGCGAACGCATCGTCGACATCCTACGATTATGAGCCGGAAGAAGACGAGCTTCTGTCCGGCCTGTTGCCGCGCAACATCGCGGTGCAGATCTTCCGCGCGCTGCTGGAAAACAACGCCTCGTTCTATGGCGCGCAGATGAGCTCGATGGACAACGCCACCCGCAATGCCGGCGAAATGATCCGCAAGCAAACCCAGATCTACAACCGAACCCGTCAAGCCCAGATCACCAAGGAGCTGATCGAGATCATCTCCGGCGCCGAGGCGGTCTGACGCACGAACCAAACGACGGTCGTTCAAGTCCAGAATTTCGAAGGAGAGCTTCATGGCTACAGCAGCTAACCAGATCGGTCGCGTCACCCAGGTCATGGGCGCCGTCGTCGACGTCCAGTTCGAAGGCCATCTGCCGGCCATTCTCAATTCGCTGGAAACCAAGAACGGCAACATCCGCCTCGTGCTGGAAGTTGCGCAGCATCTCGGTGAATCCACCGTGCGCACGATCGCGATGGACGTCACCGAAGGTCTGGTGCGGGGCCAGGAAGTCACCGACACCGGCCAGCCGATCGCGGTTCCGGTCGGCGACGGTACCCTCGGTCGCATCATGAACGTCATCGGCGAGCCGATCGACGAAGCCGGTCCGATCAAGTTCGACGGCAAGCGCGCGATCCATCAGGAAGCGCCGAGCTACACCGACCAGTCGACCGAAGCTGAAATTCTCGTCACCGGCATCAAGGTCGTCGATCTCCTTGCTCCCTATGCGAAGGGCGGCAAGATCGGCCTGTTCGGCGGCGCCGGCGTCGGCAAGACCGTGTTGATTCAGGAGCTGATCAACAACGTCGCCAAGGCGCACGGCGGTTATTCGGTGTTCGCTGGCGTCGGCGAGCGGACCCGCGAGGGCAACGACCTCTATCACGAGTTCATCGAGTCCAAGGTCAATGCCGATCCGCACAATCCGGATCCGAGCGTGAAGTCGAAATGCGCGCTGGTGTTCGGCCAAATGAACGAGCCGCCCGGCGCCCGCGCCCGCGTCGGCCTCACCGGCCTGACCGTCGCCGAGCACTTCCGCGACCAGGGCCAGGACGTGCTGTTCTTCGTCGACAACATCTTCCGCTTCACGCAAGCCGGTTCGGAAGTGTCGGCGCTGCTCGGCCGTATTCCGTCGGCGGTCGGTTATCAGCCGACGCTTGCGACCGACATGGGCGCGCTGCAGGAGCGCATCACCACCACCCAGAAGGGCTCGATCACCTCGGTGCAGGCCATCTACGTTCCGGCCGACGACTTGACCGACCCGGCGCCCGCGACCTCGTTCGCGCATTTGGACGCGACCACGGTGCTGAATCGCGCGATCTCTGAAAAGGGCATCTATCCCGCGGTGGACCCGCTCGATTCGACCTCGCGCATGCTTTCGCCGCTGGTCGTCGGTCAGGAGCACTACGACACCGCACGTCAGGTCCAGCAGGTGCTGCAGCGCTACAAGTCGCTCCAGGACATCATCGCCATTCTCGGCATGGACGAGCTTTCGGAAGAGGACAAGCTGACGGTGGCCCGCGCCCGCAAGATCGAGCGCTTCCTGTCGCAGCCGTTCCACGTCGCCGAAATCTTCACCGGCTCGCCCGGCAAGTTCGTCGACCTCGCGGACACCATCAAGGGCTTCCGCGGCCTCTGCGAAGGCAAGTATGATCACCTGCCGGAAGCCGCTTTCTACATGGTCGGCACCATCGAAGAGGCGATCGAGAAGGGCAAGAAGCTGGCCGCTGAGGCCGCCTAAGCTGGCGAATAGCGAAGAGGGAGTGGCGAATAGCTGCTCCCTATTTTGCCACTCGCCATTCGCTACTCACCATTCGCAGGTTTGTTATGGCCACCTTCCATTTTGATCTCGTCTCTCCGGAAAAGCTCGCATTCTCGGGCGAGGTCGATCAGGTCGACATTCCCGGCGTCGAAGGTGATTTCGGCGTGCTGGCGGGACATGCGCCGGTGGTGGCTGCGATCCGGCCCGGCATTCTCACCGTCACCAACGCCGGTAAGCACGAGAAGATCATTGTGCTCGGCGGTATCGCCGAGGTCTCCGAGAAGGGCCTGACCGTGCTGGCCGATGTCGCGACCTCGCTGGCCGAGCTCGACCGGGCCCAGTTCGCCGAGACCATTTCGGAGATGGAAGAAAACCTCAAGGAGCACGAGGGCAGCGAGCTTGATCTCGCCATCGAGCGGCTCGATCACTTCAAGAGCATTCAGCAGCAGCTCAATACGACAGCCATGCACTAAGCCCCGGGGTACCGCTCCGGGGCTTGGGACGCGAGATTCTTGAATAAGTTCAGCGCTCGTCACGGCCGTGGCGGGCGCTGAAACTTTGTTGCACCGCGCCGCCGATAGCGGCATTCTGCTCGCGGATTTTGTTCCAGGGGCCGGTCGCAGATGAAACGCAAGATCGCGGCGATTTTCGCGGCCGATATTGCCGGTTATTCGAGGCTGGTCGCGGAAGACGAGGAGGAGACGCTGCGGCGTCTCGCGTCCTATCGCTCCGTCGTCGACGATTTCATCGCCAAGGCGAACGGACGCATCTTCAACACGGCCGGCGATGCCGTGCTCGCGGAATTCCCGAGCGCGGTCGACGCGGTGCGCTGCGCGATCGACATCCAGGAAAGCTTGCGGACCCGCAACATGGCTTATCCGCCGAGCCGGCAGATGTCGTTTCGCATCGGCATCACCATCGGTGACGTGGTCGAACGCGACGGCGATCTTCTCGGCGACGGCGTCAACATCGCGGCACGGCTGGAAGGCCTCGCCGAAGTCGGCGGCATCTGCATCTCCCGCGCCGTGCACGAGCAGGTCGCCAACAAGCTGTCGGTGCAGTTTGCGGATATCGGCGCGCAGGAGGTCAAGAACATCCCGACGCCGGTGCACGCCTACATGGTGGCGATGCGGCGCGAGGACGGTACTTACGCAACGCCGCAGATCAAGAAGGTGGCGAAGGCCGCACCCGCGCCGAACTGGATGTGGCCGCTGGTGGTCGGCGTGGTCTCCGTCGTCGCGATCGGTGTCAGCGGCTTCCTCTATTTCACCAAGCTCGAGACCAGCAAGGACGGATCCTCTTCCGTCGCGGCGGTGCCGAGCCCGGTGGTGACGGCGTCACCCAGCCCAACACCCACGACGGCTATGAAGGCGCCGATGCCCATGCCGACGCCCACCCAAAGCGCGGCGGCTGCGGCCACGCCGTCGCCGCCGGCCGCCTCAGGCGGCAAGTTTTCCGCTGACAGCGTGCCCTTCATCAGCGACCGCGCCCGCGGCTTTCTCAGTAATGAGTACGCGGCATCCAACGATTACAAAGCCTACGCCCTGAATATTGCCGGGTTCAGCGGGACCGGCCTCAACCAGCCGAGCGAAGAAGCAGCGCGCAACATGGCGCTCGATCAATGCCAGAAGCGTGCGGATGCCGCGCAATCGCCGCGACGTTGCGAGCTTTACGCCGTCGGCAATTCGGTCGTCTATACGCATGGCAAGCCGCCGATGCCGCCGCAACCCTGGCTTCGGCACGATGCCACGACCGAGCATCCGTTCGCGTCGAAGGATTTTCCGATGGTGCGCGATGCGACAAAGGTACGCCTCGAAAACATGTTTGCACCGGCCGCGAAATCCCGCGCGGTCGCGCTCGGGCCGGGTGGCCAGTACTTCATGACGCTGGGCGCTCCATCGGTGGACGAAGCGACGCGGCGATCGCTGGAATCCTGCGGTGCGCTCGCCGGGGTTGCCTGCATGGTTGTTGCGGTCGACGACAATTTCGTCGTGCCGATCCCCACCCTGCTCAGGGTCACCGGCTTCTTCCACGCCGCGAGCAATTCGTCGATCGTCGCCGATGCGCGCGACGATGTCGTGCGCAAGCTCGGCGACGCCATGGGCTGGAATGCGGTCGCCGTCGGCACCTCAGGCCGCCCGGGCCTCGGCCTCAAGGCCGCGGACGAGCAGACCGCGGTCAACGCCGCGCTCGCCGATTGCGTCAAGCACGACAGCGACTGCCACGTGATCGCGATCGGCCCGTTCACGGTCGGGCCGACGAATTAGAGCTGATGGACGAGGCTCGCTTGGCGCTCCGACGAAGCTGCGTTCCCTCTCCCTTGTGGGGGAGGTTTTCTCTGCGGCCATCCTTCGAGACGCCCGCCTTTGGCGGACCCTCAGGATGAGGACCGAGTGTGCGGCAGCAGTTTCGACGAGCTGCGATTGCGCTTAGCCTCATCCTGAGGAGACCGCGAAGCGGTCGTCTCGAAGGACGAGGCGCGCCGCGCCTGTTTTCGCGATTTCAAATCTTGCTGGCGAAGCGCGCGAACTGCTTCGCCACCACCTGATAGACCTCGCGCCGGAACGGCACGACGAGATCGGCGACCCGATCGAGATTTTCCCAGCGCCACGCATCGAACTCCGCAGGCTGTCCGTTGCGCGGCGTCAAAGGGTCGATCTCGTCATCGCGACCGGTGAAGCGCAGCGCGAACCATTTCTGGCGCTGGCCGCGGAATTTCGCCAAGCGATGGGTCTGCGGTCCGTCGTAAGGCGGGAATTCGTAGGTGAACCAATCGGTCTCGCCAAGATAGTCCGCGCTTGTGACGCTGGTTTCTTCCCAGAGCTCGCGGATCGCGGCGTCGCGCAGGTTCTCGCCTTCGTCGACGCCGCCTTGCGGCATCTGCCAATCGAGGCCGGGCAGGATGATCTCTGGCCCATCGCCTTTGAAGCGATGACCGATCAGGACACGGCCATCGGTGTTGAACAGCGCGATCCCGACATTGGGACGGTAGGGCTTTTGATCAGTCACGGACTTCTTTCTTCGCTTATCCCCAGACACGCGATCGCGCACCTGAGGTCCTGCTTCGCATGTCCGGGATTGACGGCGTAATCACTGCTCCGCGAGCGCGGAGAATTCCTTCACCACGCGCTCATAGACCGGGCGCTTGAAAGGAATGATCAGCTCGGTCAGGTTCTTCATCGGCTCCCAGCGCCAGTTCACGAACTCGGCCTTGTGGCCGCCGCCGGGATTGGCGACGTTGATCTCGCTGTCCTTGCCGGTGAAGCGCACCGCGAACCATTTCTGACGCTGGCCGCGGTAGCGGCCCTTCCAGGCGCGGCCGGCGACCGTGCGCGGGATGTCGTAGATCAGCCAGTCCGGCACCTCGCCGAGCCGCTCGACGGAGCGCACGCTGGTCTCTTCATAGAGCTCGCGCTTGGCGGCCTCCCAGGTGTCCTCGCCGGGATCGACGCCGCCCTGCGGCATCTGCCAGACATGGGTGTCGTCGACATGCTCGATGCCGCCGGCGCGGCGGCCGATGAACACCAGGCCCTTGTTGTTGATCAGCATCACTCCGACGCAGGTTCGGTAGGGCAGATCCTCATAACGCGCCATTCCGCCAGACCTCTCGCGTACTGCCGGCCGGCCTGTCGAGCCCTGGGACCACTGCCGTGCCAATTCGTTGATTTAGCTGGATTTTGATTTCAGCATCGCGGTTGTCAATGGCACCAAAAGGATACCCCGGTCACTCAAAGTTTTGGTCCAGGCGCCGACCCGCTCGATCGAGACAGGGAGGGCTGAGGCGGTGCCGACCGCGACACCCCGCTCGCGCGCGACCGATTCGAGCTTGTTCAGGGCCCGGTCGATCTCGGCCGGGGTTGGCACCGCGTCGATGGCGATGTCGCCCTTGCCGAACGGAACCGCCAGGCTTCCCGCGACCTGGGGCGCGATGCTGCGCGGCGAGGAGCCATCGTCGAAGAAGCCGAGCCCGCGCCTGGAGGCTTCGCGGATGATCGGTTGCATCGCCGCCTCGGTTGCCACGAAGCGGGCGCCCATGAAATTGGTGATGCCGGCGTAGCCCTGCATCCGGCTCAGGTGCCAGTACAGGCGGTCCGTGTTCTGGTCGACGGTCAGCGAGGTCAGCAGCGTCTGCGGGCCCGGATCATTGTCCGGGAAATCGTAGGGCTCCATCGGAATCTGGAGGAAGATCTCGTGGCGCTGGGCGCGGGCCCGCTCGGCGAGCTTGCCGGGATCGGAGCCATAGGGCGTGAAGGCCAGCGTCACCGCCGCAGGCAGCTTCATGATAGCCTCGGTGGTCTTGGCGGCACCGACGCCGAGGCCGCCGATCACGATCGCGACCACTGGCATTTTCGCGGCCTTGGCGCGGTCGGCCTCGGCCGCGTAGACGTTGAACGGCTTCAGATCCCCCGACATCGCCGGGATCATGCCGTAGCGCGACTTCTCCAGTAGTTTGGAGTCGATCCCGGCCACGACGGCCGGTGCCGCGGAGGCAGCCTCGCCCTTGTCGGCGGCGTCGCCACCGCCGATCACCACGTCGTGGCGTGCGCCGGTGGAGCCGTCGATCATGGTGACGGTCTTGTTCTCGCCGGAGGAGGTCTGCTTCGGCGCCTCCTTGGTGTCGTGCTTGCTCTCTTGTTTGCTCTCCTGCCCATGTCCGGCCGGTTCCGCGGCGGGTTTCGCGTCGGTAGTCTTCGGGTCGCGGATCGCAAGCCGGGTCATCGGCTCGCCGCCAAGCGGATCCTTGTTGAAGATGGCGAAGCCGGCGAAGGCGGCCAGGAACAGGCCGAGCAGCATGGCCAGCGCCTGCATGGCCGTGAACGGCAGCCGCAGCCGGCGTTTTCGGCGCGGCTTGTCCTGTCCGAGTGGGGTGCTCAGATCATCGGTCATTTCAGTCATGCGCGATCCCGAATCACTGGCGCCGACGATACCACGCCGGGGTCAGGCGGCGGCAGGCCGGGATAGGCCGGAGAGCGCGTGAAACGCCCAAGCAAAAAGGGCGGCTCCGGGAGCCGCCCTTTGTCGAGAGATCAGTGAAGCGACGAGCTAGTTCGCCGCTTTGGGCTTGTCGGTCGGCGTGCCCTTGTTGTCGCTGCCCGGCGTGGGCGCCGCGGAGGCGCTGCTCTTGATGCCGTGGAGCAAATCGTCGGCGAGCTTGAGCGCCTTGTCGTCCTTGGCGTCCGGCGGGACATAGGACTGCGAGCCGGTCTTCTCGTCGCCGTCGTTCTTGAGATGGCCACGCAGCGAGGCCTCGCCCTTGGTGTCGGTGCGGGACTTCAACTCATCCGGCACGTCCTGAAGCACTTCGATATCGGGCACGATGCCCTTGGCCTGGATCGACTTCCCCGACGGCGTGTAATAACGCGCCGTGGTCAGACGCAGCGCGCCGTTACCCGAGCCGAGCGGGATGATGGTCTGCACCGAGCCCTTGCCGAACGAGCGCGTGCCGACGATGGTCGCACGCTTGTGGTCCTGCAGCGCGCCGGCGACGATCTCGGAGGCCGAAGCCGAGCCGCCGTTGACCAGCACGATGACCGGCTTGCCCTTGGTCAGGTCGCCCGCGTGGGCGGTGCGACGCTGGGTCTCCTCGGCATTGCGGCCGCGGGTCGAGACGATCTCGCCCTTCTCCAGGAAGGAGTCGGACACGGTCACGGCTTCCTCGAGCAGGCCCCCCGGATTGTTGCGGAGGTCGATGACGTAGCCCTTGAGCTTGTCGCCGATCTGGCTCGAGAGGTTGGCGACCTCCTTCTTGAGGCCCTCGGTGGTCTGCTCGTTGAAGGTGGTGATGCGGATATAGGCGATGTCGTCGGCCTCGACGCGCGCGCGCACCGAGCGGACGCGGATGTTGTCGCGCACCAGCGTGACGTCGATCGGATTGTCCTGGCCCTTGCGGACGATCTTGAGCTTGATCTTGGTGTTGACGGGGCCGCGCATCTTCTCGACGGCCTGGTTCAGGGTCAGGCCCTGCACCGCCTCGTCGTCGAGATTGGTGATGATGTCGTTGGCCATGACGCCGGCGCGCGAAGCGGGCGTGTCGTCGATCGGCGAGACCACCTTGATCAGGCCGTCTTCCATGGTGACCTCGATGCCGAGGCCGCCGAACTCACCGCGGGTCTGCACCTGCATGTCGCGGAAGCTCTTGGCGTCCATGTAGCTCGAATGCGGATCGAGGCCGGAGAGCATGCCGCTGATGGCGGATTCGATCAGCTTGGTG
Source organism: Bradyrhizobium sp. LLZ17 (assembly GCF_041200145.1). Lineage (NCBI taxonomy): Bacteria > Pseudomonadati > Pseudomonadota > Alphaproteobacteria > Hyphomicrobiales > Nitrobacteraceae > Bradyrhizobium > Bradyrhizobium zaerense. The sequence goes on along the minus strand of NZ_CP165734.1, from coordinate 4,621,809 downwards.
TCGTCGGGCTTCTCGACATAGTCGGAGCGCACGCGCTCGAAGACGTCGCCGAACAGATTGAGCTGGCGATAGGTGTCCGCGGTCGCGGCTCGCGCGCTGGAGCCGATGAACACCGCGCGCGGCTGGGTCACGAACAGCGTCAGCGCCGCACCGGTGGCCGCGCTGAGGAGGATAACTGAAGTCTTGCGCATCATCCGCGAACCTTCTCGCCTTCATTTGCGGCCCACCATGGGCCTGGATCGATTGGAGTGCCGTCTTTGCGGAACTCGACATACAGCACAGGTTGACTCGCGTTCGTGGCAAGAATGGAGGCGACTTGAGATGTCGACCCCATGGTCGCGACCGGCTCTCCCGTGAGCACGAACTGGCCGATGTTTACCGAAATGCGCTCCATCCCGGCGATCAGGACATGATACCCGCCACCGGCATTGAGGATCAAGAGTTGTCCATAGCTGCGGAACGGACCGGCATAGACCACCCAGCCGTCGCACGGCGTCGTGACCTGGGAGCCGGGCCGGGTAGCCAGCGAAATGCCCTTTTGCACCCCGCCGATCCCGTCGGAACCGCCAAAGTCCCTGATCTTGTTACCGTTAACCGGCAAGGGCAGCAGGCCCTTGGCCGAGGCGAACAGGATCGCCGGGCTGGTTCGGGAGCGGTCCTTGAAAGTGCCCGGGCCGGGCTTGGCGCTCGCCGCCGCCTTTGCTTCGGCCTGCTTGGCGGCCTCGGCCGCCTTCTCAGCCGCCTTGGCGGCGCTTTGCAGGTCCTGCTCCATCTTGACGATCAGGCCCTGGAGGTCGCCGACCTGTTTTGACAGCGTAATCGCGCGCGAATTTTCGGCGTCGAGGTCCTTTTCCCGCGCCGCCTGCTGGCGCTGCCGCTCGTCGACCAGCGCCGTAAGCCGGGTCTGGTCATTGCGGACCCTGTCGCGGTCGGAGGCGAGCTGGTCGCGCTCGGCGGCGATGGTCTTGCGCAAGGCCACGAGTTCGCCGAGCTCGCCTGCGATCTTTTCGGCGCGGCCGCGCAATTCCGGCACCACGGCGCCGAGCAGCATGGCGGTGCGCAGCGATTGCAGCGCATCTTCCGGCCGCACCAGCAGCGCCGGCGGGCTGCGCCGTCCGGCGCGCTGCAACGCCGCCAGCACCTCGACGATGTCGGCGCGGCGCGAATCGAGCGAGGCGCGCGTCGCCTGCTCGCGGCCGTTCAACGTGCGCAGCCGCGCTTCGGCTTCGTCGATCTTGGTCTCGACGGTGCGTACGTTGGCCGCGGTGTCGATCAATTGCTGATTGAGCTGGGTACGATCCTGGCCGAGCGACGTGATCTCGGCCTTGAGCTTGGCCTGCGCCTCCTCCGCGCTCTTCTGCCTCGCGCGCGCGGCTTCCAGTTCCTGCTCGCGTTGCTTGATGGCGTCGGGCGAGATCGCTGCGGTCTGTGGCGCCGGCGTTGCCGTCTGGGCTTGCGCGAGGCTTGCGCCGGCGAAGCCCGCAATCAGCAACAAATTGAGAATCGGCGCGCGCATCGCTTTTGACAAAGGTGCTCGTTGTGGCGCGCATCACGCGCGGTGATAGGGATGGCCGGCCAAAATGGTGGCGGCCCGATAAAGCTGTTCCAGAAGCATGACGCGGACCATTTGATGCGGCCAGGTCGCAGAGCCGAACGCAATCGCGAGCTTGGCCTTACGGCGCAATTCGGGCGAAAGTCCGTCCGCCCCTCCGATCATGAAGATAGTATGACCGGCGCCCTCGTCGCGCCAGCGCCCGAGATGCCGTGCGAATATGGTGGAATCGAGATTTTGTCCGCGTTCGTCCAGCGCCACCAGGATCGATTTCTCCGGGATATGCGCGGAGATCGCTGCGGCTTCCTCAGTCATCCGCGTCGCGGCGTCGCGCGCGCGGCTCTCTGGAATTTCGTGGACGTTGAGCTCGCGGAAACCGAGCTTGCGGCCGACCTCGTCGAACCGCTCGAAATAGCGCTCGGCAAGCTCCCGTTCGGGGCCTTGCTTCAGCCGGCCCACCGCGATGACAATGACACGCATGAGTCCTTAAGGTGCTTGAGGGTCGTGCCTGGAGATCGCGCGCATCCCGCGCGCGCACGACGCTAGCATGCGCGTCAGCCGATTCGTTATCGGCCTGTAGCCTCTAGATCGCCTTCGCCGCCCCTGGGCCCTGAGTGTACAATCTCTCGAGACTGTAGAACTCGCGGACCTCGGGTCTGAACACGTGCACGATCACATCGCCGGAATCGATCAGCACCCAGTCGCAATTGGGCAAGCCCTCGACGTGGATGTTCTTGAGACCGGTTTCCTTGAGGCTCTTCGTGACGTTCTCCGCGATCGCGCCAACGTGCCGGTTGGCCCGGCCCGTGGTGACGATCATGTAGTCGGAGTAGGCCGATTTGCCGCGAAGATCGATGGTGACCGTCTCTTCCGCCTTCATGTCCTCGAGGCGGGAGAGGATCAGGCTCAGGGTCTTGTCGGCGTCGGGTTGCGCCTTCAAGGCCGCAGCTTTGGTCGATGTTTTACGCGCCGGTTTCGTTGCCTTGGGTAAAACAGACTTGGGTGAAGCTGTCTTTGACAATACAGACGTGGCCAGGGACCATTCCTTTCACTGTATCGCGAACGCCGAATCCGGCCTTCGCTGGTTACACTACATCATGTGGGGTTAAGGGTTTCAATATGCCAGAGAGCCCCTAAAGCCCGCGCATTCTGTCTCACTTCGTACCTTTCCAGCTCCCGTCCGGGTTCCGTAAGCCGGTCGAGGAGAGATTCAGCTTCAATCCGGTCAGAAAAACCCAGGCCGGCGCCGGCCGGTCCGCAAGCAGGGCTGCCTCATTCTCCGGCAGGCGATAGCGCGCAAGCGCCTGGGCGGCGGGCGAGGCAAGGGCGCGAAAACTCTGGGGCGGGCGATCGATGACCGCCATCGGCACCTGGTCGGCGATGCGCCGCCAGTGCTGCCAACGATGGAATTGAGCGAGATTGTCGGCGCCCATGATCCAGACAAAGCGCAAGCCCGAGAGGCGGCGGCGCAAGGTGTTGATCGTGTCGATAGTGTAGCGGGTACGGATGACGGATTCGAGACAGCTCACCTCGATCCTGGAATCGTTGGCCATGTCGCGCGCCGCCTGCATGCGCTCGCCGAGCTCGTGCAGCGTGCCGTTCTCCTTCAGCGGATTGCCCGGCGTTACCAGCCACCAGACGCGGTCGAGCTGCAATCGCTTCAGCGCGAACTGGCTGATGGCGCGATGGGCCTGGTGCGGCGGATTGAACGAGCCGCCGAGCAGTCCGACGCGCATGCCCTCGGTGTAGGGCGGTATGGCCTGCGCGAAGAAGCGCGGCGCGACGAAATTGTTACTCAATGTTCGCGCCTCGCGACGTTGCTTACGGCCGTGTCTGCCCGGTGCCGTGGACGCGATATTTGAAGCTCGTCAATTGTTCTGCGCCGACCGGCCCGCGGGCATGGAATCTGCCGGTGGCGATGCCGATCTCGGCGCCGAAACCGAACTCGCCGCCGTCGGCGAACTGCGTCGAGGCATTGTGCAGCACGATCGCGGAGTCGACCTCGCTCAAAAATTTCTTCGCGGCAGCGTCATCCTGGCTCACGATCGCGTCGGTGTGATGCGAGCCGTGGTTCTGGATATGCGCGATCGCGCCGTCGACGCCGTCGACCAGCTTCGCCGCGATGATCGCGTCGAGATATTCGGTGTCCCAGTCGTCTTCGCTGGCGGGTTTTACGCGTGCATCGATGTGCTGGACCGCGTCGTCGCCGCGCACTTCGCAGCCGGCTTCGATCAGCATCTCGATCAGCGGCTTCAGGCTGCTCGCGGCAGCGGCGCGATCGACCAGCAGCGTCTCGGCCGCGCCGCAGACGCCGGTGCGGCGCATCTTGGCATTGAGCACGATCGACTTCGCCATGGCGAGGTCGGCGCTGGCATCGATGTAGACGTGGTTGACGCCTTCGAGATGCGCAAACACCGGCACGCGCGCTTCCGCCTCGACGCGCGCGACCAGGCTCTTGCCCCCGCGCGGCACGATGACGTCGATGGCGCCGTTCAACCCGGCCAGCATCATGCCCACCGCCGTGCGGTCGCGCGTCGGTACCAGCGTGATGGCGGCCTCGGGAAGACCCGCATCACGCAGGCCCTGCACCAGGCATTCATGGATGGCGCGGCAGGAGCGGAAGCTGTCGGAGCCGCCGCGCAGGATCACGGCATTGCCGGCCTTGAGGCACAGCACGCCGGCATCCGCCGCGACATTGGGGCGGCTTTCGAAGATCACGCCGACGACGCCGAGCGGCACGCGCACGCGCTCGATGGTCATGCCGTTCGGGCGCTGCCAGCTCTCGGTGACGATTCCGACCGGATCGGCGATGCCGCGGACGACACCGATGCCCTCGGCCATCCCCTCGACCCGCGCCGGGCTCAGCGTCAGCCGGTCGATGAAGGAGGAGGTGGCGTTGCCCGAAGCGCGGGCCTCGGCGACATCCTCGGCATTGGCGGCGAGGATCGCTGCCGCTTTGCCGCGGATCGCCCGCTCCATGGCCTCAAGCGCCCGGTTCTTCTGCTCCGGCGGCGCCAGCGCCAGCACGCGCGCGGCAGCGCGAGCACGGGTACCGAGATCGGTCATCAGCGCCGCAAGATCGGCATTGCCGTCGACGGCTTTGAGGGGGCGGCCATGGGAGTTCGAACCTTCTGCTAAGGCAGTGTCCTAGCACGGAAATCCCGCTTTTGCGAAGGGCCGGGCGGGTATGGCAGGGCTTCGGGAGGTGGGTTCGGGCTCGGGCACTGGCTCAGCCGCCGCGTCATGGTTGGGCTTGATCCGGCCATCCACGTCTTTGCCGCAAGGAAGAACGTGGATGCCCGGGACAAGCCCGGGCATGACGGTTTGGGCGCCTGCCGAGCGCTATCCGCCCACCACGAGATCGTCGCGGTGGATCATCTCGGACCTGCCGCTGATGCCGAGAATGGCCATCACGTCCGGGGAGGAGCGGCCCTTGATCCGCTCGGCGACCTCGGCGTCATAGGCGATCAGGCCGCGGCCGACCTCGCTGCTGTCGGGGCCGCGGACGATCACGGCATCGCCACGGGCGAACTGGCCCTCGACCTTGATCACGCCGGCCGGCAACAGGCTGGCGCCGGCGCGCAGCGCCGTGACGGCGCCGGCGTCGATGGTCAGCGTCCCCTTCGGCTCCAGTGTCCCCGCGATCCAGCGCTTGCGCGAGGTGATGGGGTTGGCCGGCGTCAGGAACCAGGTGCAGCGGCCGCCATCGGCGATCGCCTGCAGGGGATGCTCGATCTTGCCGGAGGCAATCAGCATATGCGTGCCGCCGGTGGTGGCGATCTTGGCCGCTTCGACTTTGGTGCGCATGCCGCCGCGCGATAGTTCGGACTCGGCATCGCCCGCCACCGCCTCGATCTCCGAGGAGATGCTGTCGACCACCGGAATGAGCCTGGCGTTCGGATTGTTCTTCGGCGGGGCGTCGTAGAGCCCGTCGATGTCGGACAGCAGCACCAGCAGGTCGGCGCTCGCCATGGTGGCGACGCGCGCGGCGAGGCGGTCATTGTCGCCGTAGCGGATCTCGTTGGTGGCGACGGTGTCGTTCTCGTTGATCACGGGGATCGCGCGCCACTCCAGCAGCTTGCCGATGGTGGAGCGGGCATTGAGATAGCGGCGGCGCTCCTCGGTGTCCTGGAGCGTCACCAGGATCTGGCCGGCGCCGATGCCGTGCGCGCCGAGCACCTCCGACCAGATCCGCGCCAATGCGATCTGGCCGACGGCCGCCGCCGCCTGGCTCTCTTCCAGCTTCAGTGCTCCGCGCGGCAGCTTAAGCCGGCTGCGGCCGAGTGCGATCGAGCCCGACGACACGACGAGGACGTCGCGGCCCTCGCGGTGCAGTTTGGCCATGTCGTCGGCGAGCGCGGCCAGCCAGGCGGCGCGCACTTCGCCCTTGTCGGAATCCACCAGAAGGGCGGAGCCGACCTTGACGACGATGCGGCGGAATTGGCTGAGTTCAGGGCTGGCCATGGCGCGTGCGTATTGTTTTCACCGGGGAAACGGCGCAGCGAAAGCCGGCGCCGGTAAGGCCTGCTTTTGCAGCAGGACGATGGCCGGCGCAAGGCGGCCGGCCCGGTAAACGGCACCAAGGTCGGCCTTGTCTTGGGCGCCGGCCCGGTTCTAATGCCTGCAAGCAATAACGGGCCGAAAGAGGAAACGCATGGATCGCCGCAAGTTCATGGCCGGATGTCTCGGGGGATATCTCGGCCTGCCGCTGCTGGCGCAGGCGGGCGATGCGCGAGCGCAGGCCGGGCTCACGAAGATCATCTTTCCGTTCGCGGCAGGAGCGGGCGGCGACACGCTGTGTCGCTTGATTGCCCAGGAGATGGCGCCGGTGCTGCAACGGACCATGGTGGTCGAGAACCGCACCGGCGGTGACGGCCTGATCGGCATCAAGGCGGTGAAGGGCGCCAATGCCGACGGCAGCATGGTGCTGGTGACGACAGGGCCCACCATGTACCTGCTGCCGATGGTGGAGACCACGCCGAGCTTCAATACCGCGAAGGATTTCATGCCGGTGTCGCTGCTGGCGCGGTTCGAATTCGCGCTCGTGGTCGGTCCGGCTATGGATGTCGACGACTTCAAGGGATTCGTGGCGTGGCTGAAGGCGCATCCGGACAAGACCTCGTTCGGCGTGCCGAGCAACGGCACCATTCCGCATTTTGCCGGCTCGAAGCTGGAGAAGGACCTCGGCATTCCCTTGACCCGCGTGCCCTATCGCGGCAGCGCGCCGATCCTCAATGACATCATCGGCGGCCACATCTCGTTTGGTATTACGACATTGGCCGATGCGCTGCCGCAGCACCGCGCCAAGGGCGTGACGATCATCGGAGTCTCCAGTGCGGAACGCTCGCCGTTTGCACCCGAGGTACCGACGCTGAAGGAGAGCGGCATCGATCTCGTCGCGGATGCCTGGTACGGTATGTGGCTCCCCGCCGGCAGCCCACCGGAGTTTGCCGGCAAGCTCGGCGCCGCCGCGAGCGCCGCGCTTGCCAAGCCGGAGGTGAAGGAGAAGCTCACGGCGATCGGGCTGATTCCGGTCGGGTCGACGCCGGAAGGATTGACGAAGGAGCTCGCAGCGAACGTCGCGTTGTGGCAGCCGATCGTCAAGGCGACGGGATATAAGATCGAGAATTGAACTCGGGGCGGCACCACGCGTGAGGTCGTCATGGCCGGGCTTGACCCGGCCATCCACGCGTATCCGCGATTGAGGTAAGACGTGGATGCCCGGGACAAGCCCGGGCATGACGAAGTGAGAGAGCTTTGCTCCCTGACTCACATCTTCGCGCGCTGCGCTATTCCGTCCTTGATCGACGCCAGCTCGGCCTCGTCCCAGATGCCGATCAAAATCCCGCCCTTCACCTGGAGCTGGTTGTCGGCATAGGCCGCGATCTTCTCGCGCGGGGTGGTGATGTGGCCGCCCGGATGCAGCGCCCAGTCGAACAGTTCGGCCTGCAGCCGTGCGATGATCCCTGCACATTCCGGATCGTCGCCGCGATCCAAAAACTCGTCCGGATCGGTTTCGAGGTCGTACAGCATCGGGCGGAAGCCGGAGGCGTGGATGTATTTCCAGCGGCCGTCGAACACCATGAACAGGCGGCAGCGTTCGATCGGCTGGTTCAGCTTCAGTCGCACGTCCTGCATGGAATAATCGTATTCGGAGAACGCCGCCTTGCGCCAGTCGGACGGCGTCGGCCCGCGCAGCAGCGGCAGCAGCGAGCGTCCTTCGAGAATGTGGCCCGGCACCTTGCCGCCGAAATAATCGACGAAGGTCGGCGCGAGATCGATCGCCTCGACCAGCGCATCGCTGCGCGCGCCGCGTGTGGCGTCGGCCTCGCTGGAGGGATCGATCACGATCAGCGGGATCTTCGCGGACTGTTCGTGGAATAGGTCCTTCTCGCCCATCCAGTGATCGCCGAGATAATCGCCGTGATCGGAGGTGAACACGATCATGGTTGTTTCCGTGAGGCCGCGGTCCTCCAGGAATCTCATCAGCACGCCCATCTGGTCGTCGATCTGGGTGATCAGGCCCATATAGGTCGGGATCACCTTCTCGCGGGCTTCCTCGCGCGCCATGTTGCGGGAGTAGCGCATGTCCATATAGGCGCCGAACACCGGATGCGGATTTTGCCGCTCGCGCTCGGAGCGGATCACCGGGATCATGTCCGAAGTCGAATACATGCCGGCATAGGGCTCGGGCGCGATATAGGGCCAGTGCGGCTTGATGTAGGACAGGTGCAGGCACCACGGCCTGCCGTCGGTCTCGGCCTCGCTGATGAAGTCCATCGCGCGCCGCGTCATGTAAGGCGTCTCGGAATGCTCGTCCGGCACGCGTGCGGCCTTGTCGGCGTGCACCAGCAGCCAGCCGTTCTGCAACGCGCCGTCGTCGGTAGCGCCGGAATTGGCCCAGTGCTCCCACGGGTTCGGCGCTTCGAAGCCCTGCTGGCGCAGATACGCGTCGTATTTCGGGCGTGGCCGGCCGGTCGGATGCAATCCGTCATCGCGCTCGTAGGGCTCAAACCCGCATTCGGCGACATGCACGCCGATCATCGATTCCGGCGGGATTCCGAGCGCCTTCATGCCTTCGAGGTCGGGCGCCATGTGGGTCTTGCCGACCAGCACGTTGCGCACGCCGATCTTGTTCAGGTGATCGCCCAGCGTGGGCTCACCGACGCGCAGCGGCCAGCCATTCCAGTGCGAGCCATGCGAGCGCATGTAGCGGCCGGTGTAGAACGACATCCGCGACGGCCCGCAGATCGGCGACTGCACATAGGCCTTGGTGAACAGCACGCCACGCTTGGCCATGGCGTCGATGTTCGGCGTCTTCAATGTGGGATGGCCGGTGCAGCCGAGATAGTCGTAGCGAAGCTGGTCGCACATGATCCAGAGAACATTCTTCGCCCGCGCCATGTGTCATCCCTGTCGTTTCTTGATTTTTATGCTGCGCTATTGGAACGCCGGTGACAACCGCTCCCCGAGGAATACGCCAGCCTGCCGCTGCATACTCCACGTCGTCCCGGCGAAGGCCGGGACCCATAACCACCGAATGCGATTTGGCGAAGATTGGTCATTGCCATCTCGCGCCATAACTTCTTGTGAGGAGTATGGGTCCCCGCCTTCGCCGGGACGACGGCGAGAGTTTAGGCCGACCACGGCTCCGCTTCGGCCGCGCTCTTCGCCTTGGCGGAGACCGGGCTTTCGCCGATCACCTCGGCGAGCGCGCGCAGTGCTTCCTTGACGCCCTGGCCGGTGGCGCCGGCAAGCAGCAGCGGCGTTTTCTTCGCGGCGCGCTTCAGCCGGTCGTTCTGCTTCTTCAATTCGTCCGGCTCGACCGCGTCGATCTTGTTCAGCGCGACGATCTCGATCTTGTCGGTGAGCAGCCCGCCATAGGCATCGAGCTCGTTGCGCACCGTCTTGTAGGCCTTGCCGGCATGCTCGCAAGTGGCATCGACCAGATGCAGCAGCACGCGGCAGCGCTCGACATGGCCGAGGAAGCGGTCGCCGAGACCCGCACCTTCATGCGCGCCCTCGATCAGGCCGGGAATGTCGGCCAGCACGAATTCGCGGCCGTCGGCATTCACGACGCCGAGCTGCGGATGCAGCGTGGTGAAGGGATAGTCGGCGATCTTCGGCTTGGCCGCGCTGACCTTGGAGAGGAAGGTCGATTTGCCGGCATTGGGCAGGCCGACAAGGCCGGCGTCCGCGATCAGCTTCAGCCGCAGCCAGATCCAGCGCTCCTCGCCGGGCTGGCCGGGATTGGCATTGCGCGGCGCGCGGTTGGTCGAGGACTTGAAATGCGCGTTGCCGAAGCCGCCATTGCCGCCCTCGGCGAGCACGAATTTTTCGCCGACATTGGTGAAGTCGTGGATCAGCGTCTCGCGGTCTTCGTCGAAGATCTGCGTGCCCACCGGCACTTTGAGCACGATCGCCTTGCCGTTGGCGCCGTGGCGGTCCGAGCCTGCGCCGTTCTCGCCCTTCTGGGCCTTGAAATGCTGCTGGTAGCGGTAATCGATCAGCGTGTTGAGGCCGTCAGCGACCTCGAGGATGACGCTGCCGCCGCGGCCGCCATTGCCGCCGGACGGTCCGCCGAATTCAATGAACTTCTCGCGGCGGAACGCCACGCAGCCGTTCCCGCCGTCACCGGAGCGGATATAGACCTTTGCTTCGTCGAGGAATTTCATGGGCCATAGGTAGGCCAGCCGGTCCCGCGCGGCAACCCGGAGTTACCCGTAAACGGGCCGAATTTCGGCGATTCTTGCCCGGTGCTTAACCTTCCGGCCGGCGGCCCCCTACGCGTCGTCCCGGACAAGCGAAGCGCAGATCCGGGACCCATAACCACAGGAAGGGATTTGGCGAAGACAGGCAATTGCTATCTTGTGACCCAACATGCGCCGGTGGTTATGGGTCCCGGCCTTCGCCGGGACGACGTCAGAGCGGCCGGCGGCGGATCAGGAATTTCTGCGTCCCCTCCAGCACCAGCTCCTTGCCCTGGTTGTAGACGGTGCTTGTCAGCGTCACCAGGCCCGTGGTGCGGCCCGGCACGAGCTCGGTGACCTCGAGTGCGGGGTAAATGGTGTCATCGGCAAAGACCGGTTTGAGGAACTTGCTCGATTGCTCGAGGAAGCCGACCAGGGAGTCCTCGACCATGAACGGAAACAGGCCGGCGCCCGGTGCGGTGTGGATCAGCGTCTGGAAACCATGCGCGAGCAGATGCGGCATGCCGCGGCCGCGGCAATATTCGACGTCATAGTGCACCGGATGGGTGTCGCCGCTCGCGGTCTGGAATGCGGTGAACACCGCCGAGGTCTGGGTCCGGCTCGGCAGCACGAAGCGCTCGCCGATGACGAAATCCTCAAACCAGCGTTGCGTCGGGATCATGCGGTGCAGCGTCGGGTCGAACTCGGTCATCTCGGGCGCTCTCTCGCAGCGTGACGCCTATCGCTACCGCGGCGTGAACAGTGCGACAATCCTTTCAATTCGCTCAGTGTGGGGTTGTCCGGTGCATCCACGTCGTTACAACAGCCAGACGCCAGCTTGGTCGCCGGTTCCCGATGCTCCCTCCACCGTCATTGCGAGGAGCCCTCGCGACGAAGCAATCCAGCCCGTTTCCGCGGAGACAGACTGGATTGCTTCGCTTCGCTCGCAATGACGGGTTTTTACGAACGACAGCAATGCCCCTCTTCAAAAAACTCTCCGCCTATGACGAACGCTCGGCGCGGCTGGCCGGCATCGCGCTGATGCTGCTGTCGATCTTGATGTTCTCGTTCGGCGATGCCATGGGCAAATTCCTGGTCGGGACCTATTCGGTCGGGCAGCTGCTGTTCCTGCGCGCCTGCGCGGCGTTGCTGCTGCTGTCGCCGCTGGTCTGGCGTCAGCGCCGTGAATTCCTGCAGCTGGAGCGGCCATGGCTGCAGCTGTTTCGGGTCGCGCTGTCGACGCTGGAAGTGGCCGCCTTCTTTCTCGCCACCGTCTATCTGCCGCTCGCCGACGTCATCACCTATTATCTCGCCGGCCCCATCTTCGTCACCGCGATGTCGGCGATCTTCCTGCGCGAGAAGGTCGGCTGGCGGCGCTGGACCGCGATCCTGATCGGCTTCTGCGGCGTGCTGATCGCGCTACGCCCGTCGGCACAGACGGTCAGCCTGCCGGCGCTGATCGCGCTCGGCGGCAGCCTGTCGTTTGCAACCTTGATGCTGATCACACGCAGCCTGCGCAAGACGCCCGACATCGTGATGGCGTCCTCGCAATTCGTCGGCACCTTCCTGCTCGGCGCGGTGCTGTCGGCATATCACTGGGTGCCGCCGAGCCGCGGCAGCCTCGTGATCTTCGCGCTCGCCGGATTCATCTCGGTGACGGCGCTGCTCTGCGTCAACCGCTCGCTGAAGCTCGCAGCCGCCAGCGTGGTGGTGCCGTATCAATATTCGATGATCGTCTGGGCCGTGATCTTCGGCTTCGTCGTGTTCGGCGACGTGCCGCAGCTCGCCACCCTCGTCGGCGCCGCCATCATCATCGGAGCCGGCTTCTACATTTACTTGCGCGAGCGCGATCTGGGACGCGGCGACGAGCAGGTCAATCCGCCGGCGTGATATTCCGCCGTCGTCCCGGACAAGCGCAGCGAAGCGGAGCGTAGATCCGGGACCCATACCCACAGGGAGTCGTTTGACGAAGACTCGGAGTGGGAGCCTTCGCCTCACGAGCAGTCGTGGCTATGGGTCCCGGCCTTCGCCGGGACGACACCGGAGAATGAGGCGCTACGTGCGCCCCCTACCTCACCCGTCGCGCGCTGCTCCAGCTCTTCAGCGACGCCCACACGCCGCGCGAGAGACGAAAGCAATCTACCGGGGTCGACGAGCCCAGCGCCAGGAAACGGTGCAGCTGCACGCCGCTCCACTGGAAGCCGCACTTCTCCAGCACGTTGCGCGAGGCCGGGTTGGTGACGCGCGCTCCCGCATAGAGATGATCGTCCTCGAACTCCTCGAAGAAGAAGTCGATCGCGCCGCGCGCGGCTTCGGTGGCAAAGCCCCGGCCCCAATGCTCGACGCCGAGCCAGTAGCCGAGCTCGGCATTGTCGGGCTTCGCGCAGTCGATCCCGACCATGCCGATCGGCGTGGTGTCGTGCTCGATCAGGAACACGGTCTCGCTGCCGAGCTCGGCGGTGGCGCGGATGAAAGCGACGGCGTCGTCCTGCGAATAGGGATGCGGCAGGCGGCGGGTGTTCTCCGCGATCCGGCGGTCGTTGGCGAGATGAGCGATGGCCCTCACATCGGCGAGGGTCGGCCGACGCAAGGTCAGCCGCTCGGTGGCGACGACACCAGGCCTCGCCTCCCGCAAGGTCGCGCCCGAAAAATCCTGCAACATGTCCGGCTCCGTCAACATCACCAATTCAAGCAAGCATTGGTCAAACGAAAGGGGAGGCCGGTTTCCCGCCTCCCCTGGAGCCTTCGATCTTGCGATCTCCTGGACTCCGCCGGTTTGGTAGGACCCGGCGGACTCCAATTTGATCCACCGTCTATTCAGCCGCCTCTGCGAGCGGGAGCACCGATACGAAGGTACGGCCATTGGCTTTGGCCTGGAACGTGACGCGACCCTCGATCTTGGCGAACAAGGTGTGGTCCGTGCCCATGCCGACATTAAGGCCGGGATGCCAGGTGGTGCCGCGCTGACGCGCGATGATGTTGCCGGGAATCACAACTTCCCCGCCGAATGCCTTGATGCCAAGGCGCTTGCCCTTGAATCGCGACCGTTGCGCGATGAACCGCCTGCTTTTTTATGAGCCATAGCTCGTCTCCGAAACCTTGCGTATGTCTAGATCAATTCCTTGACGGAATCATTTCACAATTTCTCACGCATCAATTCGTGAATTGGCGTGATCAATTTATGCGGCGGCTTCTTCCGTCTGTTCTTCCTTGACGACCTTTTCCCGCTTCGGGCGCGGGCCCTTGGTCGGCTTGGCGCCGTCGGTCAGGATCTCGCTGATGCGCAGCACCGTGATCTCGTCGCGATAGCCGCGCTTGCGGCGCGAATTCTTGCGGCGGCGCTTCTTGAACGCGATGACCTTCGGTCCGCGCTTGTGGTCGAGCACCTCGACCGCGACGGACGCACCGGCCACCGTGGGCAGGCCCAGGATCGGCGTGTCGCCGCCGACCACCAGAACTTCATTCAGCTGCACGATCGTGCCGACTTCGCCTTCGATCTTGCCAACTTCCAGGACATCATCCGGAACGACGCGGTACTGCCGGCCGCCGGTTTTGATGACTGCGAACATCGTTGTTTTCCTTCGTGTTCAATCCCGGCCTCGCGACTGATAGCGTCGGGGCCGGCTTTTTGTCAGTCGCTATGGGTTTATCCGAGTTTTGTGCGGGCGGGGCTTATCCCTTTGAAAACCCACGCAAAAACAAGCGGCGCGAGAAACGCCCCGCGCCGGTTGTCGGACTTATAGCCGCAAGCCCTCGAGAGTCAAGGAAAACCGCCTGAAAAGGCCCGGAATTGAAGGATTTGGGCCGCCTTCCGGCTCCCAGACCGTTTCTCAGACCAAGCTGCAACCAAACCGGTTCCCGCGCCGTTGTCCCCGTGAATTCGCACGCGGGCAGGGCTTTCCATGGCAACGGACGAACTGGTCAAGACGACGGGCATCGCCACCCACGGTGCGATGCGGCTGCCGTCGGTGGAGATCGACAGCTTCAACATCGAGATGAAGGACGAGGACGGTTTTCTCGGCGACCGCGCCAGCAAGGGCGCGTTCCGCGAGATTCTCGAGCGCTGGCGCAAGCCGCTGCGCAAATCCGGCGAGGACCCGTTCGGCAAGGAGCCGACCGAGGCGATCAGCAAGAAGACGCTGGACGCCATCCTGGTCGGCGACGACACCGAAGCCTCCGCGGTGGTGCACAGTGCGATCGAGGAGTTCGCCCAGGAGCTCGCCTATGTCACGCGGCGTTTCCTCAAGTCCAAGGCCTGGGCCAAGACCGAGCGCATCGTGGTCGGCGGCGGTTTCCGCGACTCCCGGCTCGGCGAGCTCGCCATCGCGCGCACCGAGATCATTCTGAAATCCGAGGACTTCAAAATCGACATGATGCCGATCCGCGCCCATCCGGACGAGGCCGGCCTGATCGGCGCGCTGCATCTGGCGCCGTCCTGGATTTTCGAGGCCTATGACAGCATTCTCGCGGTCGATATCGGCGGCACCAATATCCGCTGCGGCGTGGTCGAGACGCGATGGAAGAAGGCCGAGGATCTGTCCAAGGCCGCGGTGTGGAAGTCCGAATTGTGGCGTCATGCCGACGATGAGCCGACGCGCGAGGGCGCGGTGAAGCGGCTGGTCAAGATGCTGAAAGGGCTGATCACGGAGGCCGAAAACGAGGGCTTCAAGCTGGCGCCCTTCATCGGCATCGCCTGTCCCGGCGTCATCGACGAGGACGGCTCCATCGAGAAGGGCGCGCAGAACCTGCCGGGCAATTGGGAAAGCAGCAAGTTCAACCTCCCGGCGAGTTTGATCGACGGCATTCCGCAGATCGGCGCGCACGACACCGCGATCCTGATGCACAATGACGGCGTGGTTCAGGGCCTCTCCGAGGTGCCGTTCATGCAGGACATCGAGCGCTGGGGCGTGCTCACCATCGGCACCGGCCTTGGCAATGCCCGCTTCACCAACCGCCGCAAGGATGGCGGCAACGGCAAGGATCGGGATGCCGCGGAGAACGGCAAGGACACAGCCAAGAAAAAGAGTAAAAACGACTAGCCCGCAAGACGATCAGCGAGGCAAGAACGACCGGCAAGAACGACAGGAACGCCGTCAGCTTATATCCACCGCCCGCGGGGCTTGCCCCGCCTCTCCCGCCTGCGGGAGAGGCCGACGCGCCCCGGGCGATGCAAAGCATCGTCCCGCGCGCGGCGGGTGAGGGCTCTCACCCTCGGGGACATTCCCCTCGGCAATCCCGAACGCAACGCCCCAGCTTAACCTTGCTTGGTTAGGTTAAGAACCGGATTGCGTTGCGGTGCACGGAACACAGCCTATGGTGGAACCGTCGCCTCACCTGACCAGCGAAGCCGCCCTTCCTGGCCAGTATTTTAATGAGCGGCACGGGACCGCCAGTGTTTACCGCGTCTGGCGGTCCCATCCCGCCTTCCGCTCGCCGCGTGATTCGGGATCCCATGCGCCGCCTCGCCGTCCGCACTCCGTCATCGACGGCCGGTTCGCGCCCAATCCGCGCAAACCACCGCCCAAATCCGCAATCGTTCAGGTCGCCACCGCGACATCGCGGGCTCCGGGGTAGAAAACCGGCCCGATTTTCCTCTCGCGCGCCTTGTCTGACCCGCCATCCTCGCCTATTAACGCCCCAACCACCGGGGGCCCTGCTCCTGACTTGGCGCCTTCAGGAGAGGTGGCAGAGTGGTTGAATGCACCGCACTCGAAATGCGGCATAGGTGCAAGCCTATCGGGGGTTCGAATCCCTCCCTCTCCGCCAGGCGATCTCAAAAGGCAGGAATTTTCGGGCTTTTTGGCGCCATCAAGTCAACGTACCCCTTCCGCTACCAATTAAGCATATTGGGTCTTCGCGGTGGGGCGCGGGTGTCGCGGGCGATAAGCTTTGGCATGCTCGAAAAGCTCAGCTCCGTCGCGATCACCCGAAAGCCCGAATACCGGAAGCCCGGCCGATATGCCGATGGGGGCGGGCTCTACTTGCAGGTGACGGCCAGAAAGACAGGCGGCGTTACCCGCGCATGGCTCTTTCAATACTCTTGGAAGGGCAAGGTACGGCAGATGGGCCTCGGCTCTTACGAGCACGTGTCTCTCGCGCAGGCACGCAAGCGCGCGAAAGCTGCCCGCGAAAAAGTGGCCGATGGTATCGATCCGATTGCAGAGAAGGACGCCGAGCGCCGTGCAGCGGTCGTCGACGCCGCCCTATCTCAGAGCTTTGAAGCATTCGCGGCTGAATACGTCGCGACGCATTCGCCCTCTTGGCGCAATGACATACACCGCAAGCAGTGGACTTCGACGCTGAAGGCGTACGCCTATCCCATTATTGGCAAGATGAACGTGGCCGAAATCGAGACTGCCGATGTGCTCCGCGTGCTCAAGCCGATCTGGGCGGCCAAGCTTGAGACCGCTGATCGCGTGCGCGGGCGGATTGAGAAGATCCTCCATGCCGCCAAAGCGGCCAAGCTGCGCTCTGGCGACAATCCGGCCATTTGGAAAAATCACCTCGACCATCTTCTGCCGAGTAAGAAAAAGGCGCAGCGGCATCATCCGGCGATGCCTTATGATGACTTGCCGGCCTTTATGAGCGACCTCGTCAAGCGGGATGGCATTGCACCGCGCGCCCTCGAGTTGCTGATCTTGACTGTAGCCCGGACTGGATCGCTGATCGGGATGCGAGATAACGAGCTTGATCTCCGAAATGCGCACACCTGGACCATCCCCGGCGTGCGGATGAAGGGTGGCAAAGAGCATGTCGTACCGCTCTGCCAGCGGGCCCAGCAGATTGTGCGCACCATCCCCCGCGAGAAGGGAAGCCCCTTCTTGTTCATGGGCCAAAAGCCCGGCACCCACATCTCGAATATGACGATGCTGGAACTGATGCGGAAGATCGCGCCGGATTACGTACCTCATGGCTTTCGATCCAGCTTCACCGATTGGGCCAACGAGGAGATCGACGCCAAGCACGAAGTGATCGAAATGTGTTTGGCGCATACGATCAAGAACAAGACCGAGGCAGCTTATCGTCGTGGCGATCTTCTCGAGAAGCGCCGCGCGCTCTTGAATGAGTGGGAGGCCTACCTCTATGGCGCAGGGTGATGACCTTGATTGGGAGAAGGTCGAGAGGCGCCGCGCGCGCCTCCAAGCCGCCAAGGCAGCTCTTAAGGAGGAGCTTCAGCAGATTGAGAGCGCGATAAAGGCTCTGCCGAAGCGACCGCGAGGACGCCCAAAAGGACACCTCGTTGAGAGCCCTGAAGTCGACGGCAATCACAAAGCCACTCGTCGCGCCTTGAGCCACATACAGCGGTTTCAGCATCAGCAGAAAAAGCTGGGCCGCGCCAGCCGGGTCCCGAAAGCGACCATGAATGATTTCATCGAGCGTGCATGCGCCGAGTTTCCGGCCGCGAACCAGGAGCGGGTGCGCGAGCTCGTAAATCGCCACCGGAAGAGCGGCGAGCTTAAAGACTTCGGACGCCGCGGGCCTATCAAGCGCCTGATCGGCGACTATGATGATTAATTGGAACGCTCGGGCGCTTTAGTCGCCATTTTCATCTGCCCCGATAAATCTACGCTGCTCCCCGGCTTCTGACGAAGCTCTGCGAGGAGTAACCAATGGACTTTTGTTTTCTACGCCTGCCCGCGGTGAAGGAGCGCACAGGCCTTAAGGGGCGCATCGACCACCAAGATGCGCCCCGATCGCTTGCGATAGCCGCTCCGCCAAGAGCGCTATTGCCGCTGACAGCATGAAAGGGATGCTGCCGTGTCCAAAGCTTGCCATAGAGCGTCCGTAGCTGCCACCCGTGCCGGAGATCGCGCGCCGACGCGCCGCGCTGGCCGTCAGAGACGGCCGTCCAAGCCCCTTCCGCAGCCGGATGCCCCCGATCACCTCCTGAGCTATCCGGACGCCTCCAACGGCCTCGGCTGCCCGCTCCAAATCATCGATTTCCCCGACGCCTTCGCCATCTGGCTCCGCAGCCCCATGGATGCTGCCGATCTGGCCCATCTGCGGAGCCTATGTGGCGGCAAGCCGCGCATTGAAAATCGCACAAGCCGGATCGATCCGGAATTGATCCAGCGGCTTGTCCTCCGCCAGCCCTCGCGTGAAGCCATCGAATGGCTGGCGCGGCGCAATGATGTGCACTTCAACTATGCCGAGCTGGCCCGCGACCTGATCTATCGGAGCACAAGCGAGCGCGACGAGGCATTCCGCTTTCATCTGGCGCACGTACTCCGGAAAGATCGGCGCGGCCAGCAGATGACGATCTGCTTCGGCGAAGATGGCCAATCGACAGCGTACGACGCCAAGCGTTCGGCCAAGAGCCGGCTTGTCGCCTATCCCTGCGTATCCAAGATGGCCAAAGCCCCAGCACTCCATATCGAGGAGCGAGACCAAGGGCCCCAGATGCTGAAGCGCAAAGGCATCAGCCTGCGCGACCTGCTCAGCTTCGACCATCTGCGCTTCTGGAATGACAATCTCCACTACTACCGCATCGCCGATGTCGAAGGTCTCGGCCGCGCCTACTTCAACTATCTGGAGCGGCGAAAAGACCCCACCAGTAAGTCGCGGAGAAAGTCGCGCATCAAGAAGATCACCGACCACATCAGCATGAATATCGATAATCGCACCGGGCATCTGCTGATCCGCACACTCGGCTACTTCAGCGCTGAGCAGATCAAGCTCGGCAAGAAAGAGCGCAAAGCCGGACTGAAGATGGAAGAGATGCTTGGCTATGAAGACATCTATGCGGCGATCTCCATTCAGAATGTCTATGATCGACTCAACCACTTCATTCCAATGGATCGCTTCATGGAGCGTATCAGTGTCAGTGCTAATTCAGAGATAATCCGCTATATGAGGGGAGGCGGCTTGGAGCCGGCCGCCAAAACCTAGATCGTCGCAAAGCAATCCAGCACTATCGATCCTCGGACTCGGCGATCTCCGAGACCGAAATCAGACTTCGACGTGCTCGCGGTAATCATGGCAGACGACACTCGCGCCGGATTTCCAGCGATCCCCTTAAGCCGAAAACTCGGTGAGCCAAGGCTAGCGCAGCGCGCGCATTCAATACCCATGACGCGGAATTGAGACCGACTGAGATGGCCGATTTTGACGGTACATCGGACAAATCAAGCCGAATGAAATCGTGAGGAATTTGCGCGATTGGCTCATCGTCAGCGGACATGGTGTCCGCCTAACCGGTAAGCGACTGCACGCTTTTTTTAAGGCCGGTTGCATCGATCACCGAAGCTGACGCTAGCTCTACCCAGACACGCTGCCCCATAACGCGCAGCGCAGATTGGGCAATTTGAGCAATGCCGAAGCGAGTGAAAGCGACTCAGAAGAAGCCACCTACTTGCCCTCGGGGAAGCGGCGCGGATGGTCGGCACTCATCACGCATCAGCACCGGGCGCGATCTTCTGCCGAATGAAGATGGACGATCACGATGGGCTCGCTTGCTCAAGGCAACCTATCGAGCGCTGATCGCTCATTGCGGCGGTGACGATGCCGTGACTGATCCGCAGCGTATCGCATGCCGGCGCATCGGCGCGCTGGAGGCCGAGCTTGTCCATATCGAGGATCGCCTCGCGCGATTGCGGCGCTCGCGTAAAGAGCCGCCTCAGTCACTCTTACAGAGCTATGCGAGCCTCACCGCTCAGCAGCTTCGATTGAGCAGAGAGATCGGATGGGGACGACACGCGAAGGTGAGGCAGCCTTCTTTACGACCGATGAGGGCTCGGCTTCGCCGGATGCCGAGATCGTCAAGGCCATCAAGCCAGCGATGTCCACGATCCCCAACGCGATGCTGCTTGTCGCTTCGTCGCCCTATGCCAAGCGCGGCATCCTTTACGAGGCTTATCGCGATCACTTCGGCAAGGAGGGCGATCCGACGCTTGTCTGGCAAGCCGATACCCGGACAATGAACCCGAGTGTCCCGCAATCCGAGATCGATGAAGCTTACGCCGCTGATCCGGCGAGCGCGTCAGCCGAATTCGGAGCGCAGTTCCGTAACGACATCGAAAGCTACATTTCGCTGGATGCGGTGCTCGCTTGCGTGTCCGATGGGATATACGAGCGGCCGGCCGAAAGAGGCGTCACTTACTCGGCCTTCCTGGACCCCGCAGGCGGTTCGGGGCAGGACAGCTATACGCTGGCAATCGGTCACCTAGATGCTCCGACCGGGATGGCGATCGTGGATTGCATCCGCGAAGCCAAGCCGCCTTTCAGCCCTGAAGAGACGACCGCCAGGCACGCGAGCCGCCGCCTCATTCGTCCGGCGTTCGTGCGGCGGCTCGCTTTTATCTGCGACTCTGTTATCTCTGCGCGTAGAGGTGTAAAATGGCAAAAAAACAACGCAGGTAGCGGTAAGAGGTAAGAGGGGCAGTCGTGGGAAGCGGATATCTACGGGGCGAGGCTGGCGTTTGATTGATCTGCGAGGCAACAAGCAGTTCGTGGGCTCACTACTCAAGACCGTGAAAGTCGGCGAAGAGCGCATCGCAATCTTTCGGCTCAAGAATTATTCTGAGTGATGAAGCAGCCTAAACATTGCGGGTGACGAGTGTCGCTGGCTCATCTCGCCATCCACGGTACTCGCCATGGATGGGTTTCGACCCGCGGACCGCGTTCTCGCGACATCTCAGGCTTGTATGGGAATTGAGCCGCGTCAGCTCGGCCTGCATGGCTTCCGCTTCGCTGGCCGGAGCCGTGCCGATCGCCCTGGAGAGTTCGGAAGCCCGATGAGCCACAGAATTGGCGGCATCTGACGCCTAGAAGCGCTTGCCCAATCAATAGTCTCGGGAAGAGCCCTCCCATAGCCAACGGATCAGCCGCTGATCCTGACGGCAAGTCCTTTGATCAACGCAGCGCCCCGTAAGAGCTGGCCGAGTGTGGTGGATGCACACGGGCGAGAACACTTGTGGCACGAATGCGCGGGATTCCGAATATTGGCTGATCTGAATGTAAGGGACGGCAGTATGCAGGTGCGCCGACATATGGCGCAGCGTGGCGTCCAATCGCGTTCCCGTTACGGTGACAGTGCCAAAATTTTGCGGCGCGCCCGACCGACCCTGAGCGCGCCTGAACTAGGTCGCATGTCACCGCGTCCGCTTCGATGGACCCAATAGCGTCCGTGCCGATCGGCGCTTGCATGATCGCATCGTGCCCCTGTTTTGCCCCGACGGATCAATGACGCGCGACGCCGGTGAAAGCCCCGTAGCTGCCGCGTGAGATTCAAAGGTAAAGCTCATGAATCGATGAGTTCTTTCTGGCTTACCTTATAACCGCCCCTGCACTAAAATGCACAACACGCGCGCGGCGAAGCCACGGCCATGCAGGGGGGGGATCGGAGTGAGCATGAGGACACAGGTTCTGATCGTGGGGGCCGGACCCGTCGGATTGACGGCGGCCATGGATCTGGCCGCGCGCGGGATCGACGTCGTCGTCGCGGAAATCCGCCACGCCGGCGATCCGCCCAGCGTCAAGTGCAATCACGTGTCGGCGCGCTCGATGGAAGTCTTCCGCCGGCTCGGCGTGGCCGCAAGGCTGCGCGACGCAGGCCTGCCCGCGGACTTCCCCAACGATTGCTCCTATCGAACCACGGCTACCGGCATCGAGCTCTGCCGCATCGACATTCCCTCCCGCGTGCGCCGTTACAGCGCAACGGGCGGTCCCGACACCTGGTGGCCGACACCCGAGCCGCCGCACCGGATCAACCAGGTCTATCTCGAGCCGATCCTGTTCGGCCATGCTGCCGCTCAGTCGCGGATCACCGTTCTGGCGCGCACGGAAATCACCGAGGTCGAACAGGACGACGATCATGTGGTGGCACAGGCGCTTGATCTCGATAGCGGGAACTCACTGCGCATCGAAGCTTGCTTCGTGATCGGATGCGACGGCAGCCGGTCGCTGGTCCGCAGATCGATCGGTGCAAGCCTGTCCGGAACGCCGGTGATCCAGCGCGTGCAATCGACCTATATCGAGGCCCCGCAGCTCAAGGAGCTGATGGGGGCGCATAAGCCTGCCTGGATGGTGCTCTCGCTGAACCCGCGACGCTCCGGGACGACAGTCGCGATCGACGGTCACGACCGCTGGCTGATCCACAATCATCTCAAGCCTGACGAGCCGGAGTTCGATTCGGTCGATCGGGATTGGGCCATCCGTGCCATCCTCGGCGTCGACGAGCGTTTCGAATACCGCGTCCTCAGCAAAGAGGACTGGGTCGGGCGCCGGCTGGTGGCCGACCGCTTCCGCGACCGCAGGGTGTTCATCTGCGGCGACGCCGCGCATTTGTGGATGCCCTATGCGGGCTACGGCATGAATGCGGGCATCGCCGATGCCGTCGATCTCTGCTGGCAATTGGCGGCGCATTTGAACGGGTGGGCGCCGGCTTCGATCCTCGGCGCCTATGAAGCGGAGCGTCAGCCCATCACCGAACAGGTGTCGCGCTTTGCAATGGACCATGCGATGGCCATGATGGCGCAGCGCGGCGGCGTGTCAGTGGAGATCGAGGACGACACGCCGCGTGGTCACGCCGCGCGCGCGGCTCTTGCCAGAGCAGCCTACGATCTCAACGTGCAGCAATATTGCTGCGCCGGACTGAACTTCGGCTATTATTACGATGCCTCGCCGATTATCGCCTATGATGGCGAAACTCCGCCACCTTATGCGATGGGAAGCTTCACGCCCTCCACCGTGCCCGGCGCGCGAGCGCCCCACGTGTTCTTGCGCGACGGACGATCGCTCTACGACGCATTCGGGATGGGATACAATCTGTTGCGGCTTGACCCGACGATCGATGTGGCGCCGCTGTTGTCTGCGGCCGAACAGCGCCGCATCCCACTCGCACGGATCGACATCACGCCTGCCGAGGCAAACGGCGCCTATGCCGAGAAGCTCGTGCTGGTCCGGCCCGACCAACACATCTCCTGGCGTGGGCAGGCGGTGCCTGAAAGTCCGCAAGCATTGCTGGCGCGCATCACTGGCGCGGCCACGGTCTGATCACCCAGGCTGACCGGCCGTCGACTACAATAATAAATGTCGAGGAGGAGAATGTGTTTCAAACTGCAAGGCGCTGCATTCTCGCTGTGCTGTCGGGTGTGATTTTCGCAGTTCTGCCGCCGGGAGCCTGCGACGCGGCTTATCCGGAGCAGTTGATCAAGGTCATCGTGACCTTCCCGCCCGGAGGCAGCGCCGATACCGTCATCCGCGCGCTTGAACCGCTGGTGAGTGCCGAGCTCAAGCAGAGCCTGGTGATCGAGAACCGCGCCGGGGCTGGTGGCAATATCGGCATGGCCGCGGTCGCGCAGGCGAAGCCCGACGGCTACACGCTCGGCGTCGCGCCAGCGGGCGCGCTGACCGTGAACCCGCACCTCAATCCGGCGATGCCGTTCGATCCAAAGGACCTCGCGCCCATCACCCTGCTTGCGCAAATTCCCTTTGTGCTCGTCGCGTCGGCGAACGTGCCGGCGCACACGGTGGCGGAAACAATCGCGCTCGCCAAGACCAAGCCGGGTGCGCTGTCGATCGGACATGGCGGCAATTCGACAGCGATGCATTTGACGGCCGCGCTGTTCACGCAGAAGGCCGGGATCGACATGGAGCTGATTCCGTATCGCGGGACCGCGCCGGCCGCGGTCGACGTCCTCGCAGGCCATGTCCCGTTCGCGGTGCTGGATATCCCCGCCTCGCTGCAACTGATCCTCGATGGCAAGCTGAACGCGATTGGCGTGTCCTCTGCCAACCGCCTTTCATCCTTGCCCAATGTGCCGACGCTTGCCGAGAGTGGTCTCGCGGGATTCGAAGCCGTCGGCTGGTTCGGGCTTGTCGCTCCGGCCGGCACGCCTGCCGACATCATCAACAGGCTGAATGAGGCCTTCGTGAAGGCCCTGAAAGACCCCTCGGTGGCCGAGAAGATCCGGACCCTGGGCGCGGAGCCCGCACCCACGTCGCCGGATGGCTTCGGCCGCTTCATTCAGAGTGAAAGCACGAAATGGGGCAAGCTCATCAATGAGGCCGGCATCAAGGCGAACTAGATACCCCCTCATGCAGCGTGTCATACAGGCGATTCCGATCGCCGTGTAAGTCATTGATCTTGCAGCCGCCGCCTACTGTGCATGGGGTTGTTTTCGACCTTTTTTGTTGTCCGGTCGCGCAAAGCCCCGCCAGGCGGTGCCAAATTGAACCCGCGACCCGCGCGCTCCGACCCAGCAACATCCCGCCGGCCGGCAGGGAGTCAGGTGATCCACGACGATGTTCGACAAGACCTACCGGCAGCGCCTCGAGGCTGATCTTGCGCAATGGGAAGCCGATGGCGTGATCGCGCCGGCGGCGGCTGCCGGCATCCGCAGCGCGCTGCCGCCGCTCTCGCCCGGCATCAACATCGCGGTGGTCGTCGCCATCGTCGGCGGGCTGTTGATCGCCGCCGCCTTCCTCGCCTTCGTCGCGGCGCATTGGACGGAGATCGCGCGGCTGGTGCGGTTCGCGATCCTGATCGCCGGCATGGTTGTCGCCGGCGGGCTCGGCGCCTGGTTCGCCAATACGGGCCGCACGGTTCTCGCCGATCTCTGCGCCAGCATCGGTGCGATCGTCTTTGGCGCCGGCATCGCGCTGGTCGGCCAGATGTATCATCTCGGCTCCGACTTTGCCGGCGGCATGCTGCTGTGGTCGATCGGCGCGCTCGCGGCGGCGCTGCTGACCGGCTCGCGCGGCGCGCTCGCGGTCGGCCTCGCGGCCGCCTGCATCTGGACCTGCATGCGCAACTATGACGCGCCGGTCGCGCTGCATCTGCCGTTCGTGGCGGTCTGGCTGTTCGCCGCCGCTCTCGCTTTCGCCTGGAATTCCCGCGCGGCCGCCCACCTCGTCGCGATCGCAGCACTTCCCTGGTGGATCGCCACGGCGCTTCGCTTCGACCTCGATGGTGCGCAGCCGGCATTCATTCTCGCGGACGGCGCGGCCTTGCTGTTCGGGGCCGGGCTCGCGATCGCCGCCGCGCCATCGCCAAGGGCGCTGCGCTTCGGCACTGTCCTGTCGATCTACGGCGCGTTTGCGCTGGCCGTTGTCGCCGTTCTGGAGGTGACGACGGTTGACGAGGTGATCCGGTTTCGGAGCGCGGCGCCGGCCCAACCGCTCTGGGCCGTCATGTGCGGGGCTGCGGGTGTAAGCCTTGCTCTCGCATCGGCCAGGATCAGTCATCGCGCCGGCGAAGTCCTCGCCGCATGCGCGATCGGCCTCGTCCTGCTTGCCGCACCGATCTGGCCCGCGTCCGCGGCCGGTGAGCCCTGGTTGGCCTACGCCGCCATTCTTTGCGCCATGCTCTGCCTCGTCGTCTCCGGCATGCTCGATGCGGTTCGTCCGCGCATCGTTGCCGGCTGGCTTGGAATCGCCGGCGTCATCGCGGGCATCACCTGGGCGGTCAAGGGCTCGCTGCTGGGCCGCTCGGCCTTTCTCGCGGCGGCCGGCGCCATCACCGTCGCATTCGCGACCGCGCTCAATCGCGCGCTGCCGAGGGCCACGCGATGATCAAGCTCGCCGCGTCCGTCAGCGATCTCTGGCAGCGTATCCCGAAGGCCGTGCTGTTCGGTGTCGCCATCCTGCTTCAATGCGTGCTGCTGATGCTGATAGTCGCGGATCGCATGCAGATCCTGCGCGACGGTACGGAGGTCACCCTGCAGACGCAGCTGGTGGACCCGCGCGATCTTCTGCGTGGCGACTATGTCGTGCTCGGCTACGACATTTCGCAACTTGCAGCTGGCGCACTCGCCGGCCAGCCGACCGCCGAGCGCAACCCGATCGTGTTCGTCAAGCTCGCGTCCAATGCCAGCGGCCTTTACGAGGCGGTCTCGGTGCATGCCGCGCCTGTCCCGGTCACGGCTCCGCAAGTGCTGATCCGCGGCCGTGTCGCCTACGGCACGTCCTGCGGTTCGGCCGGGCGCGCGTTCTGCGACACGCTGACGGTCCGCTACGGTCTGGAAAGCTATTTCGTGCCCGAAGGCGAGGGCAAGACGCTCGAGCAAGCCCGCAACCAGCGGAAGCTGCGGGTCGTCGCCGCCGTCCTGCCCTCGGGCCGCGCCGCAATCAAACGCCTCTTGCTCGACGGCCAGCCGGTCTATGAGGAGCCGTTGTACTAGAGCATGACGATCAGCTTTGGCTGCTTGCTCCCCGCCTCTCCCGCGTGCGGGAGAGGTCGAGCGAGGTCTCACCCTGCTCCCATCACCGTCTTCGTCAGCGCGCTCCTGGCAAACTTCTTCAGCGGCATCGGCTTGCCGAACAGATAGCCCTGCACGAGGTCGAAGCCGAGCTCGTTGACCGCGAGCAGGTCGCCGCGGCTCTCGACGCCTTCGGCGATGGCGCGCGCGCCGTAGCCCTGCGCGAGCTCGACGATGTGGCGGCACACCGTCCGCTTCAGACGGTCATTGCCGCAGCCGGTGACGAACTGCCGGTCGGCCTTCACCTTGATGAAGGGAATCCTGTCCAGGCCCATCAGCGCCGGCCAGTTGGCGCCGAGATTGTCGATCGAGAGCCCGATATTGTGAAACCGCATCTCGCGCGCGACCTCGGTGAGGAATGCGAGATCGGAGATCGCTTCCTCGCTCGCGATCTCGATCGTCAGCCCGCCGAAGGCCGGATGCGTCGGCACCCGGCGGCAGAGATCGCGTACGGCCTGCGGCTGCTTCAGATAAGGCGCGGGAAGATTGATCGACAGATCGACGGCGCTCTGCCGCTCCAGAAGATAATGCCAGTCCTGCACGGCACGCTCGATCACGAACTCCGACAGCTCACGGAAATGCGGATCGTGCGGCTCGGGGATGAAATAGGCCGGCGGCACCACGCCCCAGGTCGGGTGTCGCATCCGCACCAGCGCCTCGGCGCCGCAGCGGACGAGCGAACGGGCGTCGATCTTTGACTGGTACCAGAGCTCGAGCCAGCCTGCATGCAGGGCCTCGCCGACATGCACGGCCGGGCTCGGCGCCGGCTCCTCCGGCAGCAGCATGGCGACGCGCTGGCGCAGCGTCTCCGCGGCGAAGGGCGTGGTCAGCGGCGGCAGCATCGCCAGCCCATATTCCTCGCCGACCTGCTGCACCGCCTTGACGATGATCGAGTCGCGGGCGCCGACGGTCAGGACCTTGCCGTCGAAGGCATCGCGCACCAGCGTCTCCAGAAACCGACCGGGCTCGATGCCGTCGGCGGCGATGCCGAGCAGGATCAGGTCCGGCAGATCAGTGCCGAGCATCGCTCGCAGCTCGTCCGGGCTGGCGCATTCGCTGGTGACAAAACCGAGATCCTCGAGCACCTCGCGCATGAACGCGCGCAGATGGCGCTTGCTGTCGGCCACGCAGGCCCGCGGTATCACCTTCCGCCGTCCGAAGCTTTTTGGCCTTCGTCCGGCGAGCTCACCGATCGCATCGTTCATCGCAAACCACTCCCGTTCCGTGAACGACGTGTTAACGGCGCGGAGGGGATTCAAATATGGAGAGCTTCACGCGATCGGTGGATTATTTGGGTAACCTTAAAGCGCGCATCATTCCTAAAATTGTTCGGATCTCTTTCGCGCAGCTTTTACGTTTGCTCGCGCGTGGCGTGCACGCATATACCGTAGGGTGGGCAAAGCACCGCGTGCCCACCATTCAAGACTGAAGCAGAAGTGGTGGGCACGGCGCTTTGCGCCTTTGCCCACCCTACAAAGCTGCGGCGAGCGCCAGCGTCAGCCTCGGCTCGATCCGTACTCGCCCGAAATGTTCTTGCCGGTGTAGTCGGTCATCGCGGCGGTCGCGACCACCGAGATCACCGCGCAGACCGCGATATAGGCCGCGATCGCCGTCGCGGAATGGAAGGTGCCGAACAACCATGCCGCGATCAGAGGTGCCGGACCGCCGGCAATGACAGAGGCGAGCTGGTAGCCGAGCGAAGCGCCGCTGTAGCGAAGCCTCCCGGTAAAGCTTTCCGCAATCAGCGCGGCTTGCGGTCCATACATCATGTCGTGCGGGATCAGTGACAGGATGATGGCGAAGAAGATGATCGGATGCGAACCGGTGTCGAGCATGCGGAAATAGATAAAGCCGAACACGCCGGTCACGATTGCGCCGATGATGTACATGTTCTTGCGCCCGATGCGGTCGGACAGATGGCCGAACACGGGGATCGAGACAAAGGACAGCACGGAGGCCGCAAGCACCGCGGTGAGCAGGAAGTCGCGCGACACGTGCAGCGTGCCGATCCCATAGGAGAAGACGAAGGCGGTGAAGATGTAGAACGGCGCCTGCTCGGCCATGCGCGCAAAGGCGGAGAGCAGGATCTCCTTCGGATGCTCCTTGATCACCTGGAGCATCGGCGTGCGCTCGACCTTGCGCTCCGCGATCAGCCGAGCGAACACCGGAGTCTCCATGATGCCGAGGCGGATGTAGAGGCCGACGCCGACCAGGATGAGGCTCAGCGCGAACGGGACGCGCCAGCCCCAGGACAAGAACTGTTCGCCGGACATCTGGCTGAAGGCCAGCACGGCGAGATTTGCCAGGAACAGCCCGCAGGGTACGCCGAATTGCGGCCATGAGGCGACCAGCCCGCGCGAATGATCGTTGCGCGCCCATTCCATCGACATCAGCACCGAGCCGCCCCATTCGCCGCCAACGCCCACACCCTGGACGAAGCGCAGCACGGTCAGGATCACGGCGCCCCAGACGCCGATGCTGTCATAAGTCGGCACCAGCGCCACCGCGAAGGTCGCCAGCCCCATCAGCAGGAGCGTGGCGATCAACGTCGATTTGCGACCGATGCGGTCGCCATAGTGCCCGAAAATGGCGGCGCCGATCGGGCGCGCGATGAAACCCACGGCATAGATCGCAAAGGCTTCCAGCGTGCCGACCCAGGGGTCGGAGCGCGGAAAGAACAGCTTTGCGAAGACAAGGCCGGTGACGGTGGAATAGAGGAAGAAATCGTACCACTCGATGGCCGTGCCGATGGTGGAGGCAATCACGGCGCGGCGCAGTTGAAGCTGGTGCTCGCTGTCTGGCAGCGAGACGGGGTCGAGATGGGACAGGGACATGGCAGCAGCCTTTCCTGGTGCGGTGCCCCCGACGGTGCATAGGGTTGTTTTGACGAAAACTTCCGACCTGGCGCGACGGTTCCATGATGATCGTCCTGGATCGGCGTTGCAGCCGGACCAGACCGGCTCGAAGCCAATGTGAAGCACCTCACACGCGCATTGCCGCACCTGCGCTATTGGTCAACGGAGCCGGTGGTGGGCTGTTTTGGATCGCAGCTATGACGACGCGGCGGTTGATGTATTGGTGGTTCAGGTTCGTGCTGTCAGGGCGATTTCTCGATCGCTTCCTGTGCCTGCCGCGCACACCACCTGACGTATGCGGCGACTAATCCGCGCCGATCAATTTGCGAAACGCCGCCGCACCGTCCTGCACCGCGTCGCGGCCCTTCCAGGCCAGATAGCTCAGCTTGCCGCCCAGCGTGTCGTGACTGCGCAGCCGGCGCGAGCCGAGGATGTGGCCAACGTTGGAGGGGAAGCGGCTGACCTCGGCCGTCACCAGCGTCGCGATGGCATCCATCAATTGCTGAAGCCGGACGCCCCATTCGCTCGTCTCGATGCCGTCGATCCGGACCTTGAGCGCATATTCGGTGTCGTAGATCTCGGCGAGCAGGTCGCGCGCGATCAGCACGCGGTTGTGCCGGAGCGCGATCCGCAGCGCGAGGCGCATGTCGTCGAGCCGGTCGAGCACCATGTGCACGACGCAGGCATAGGGCGTGGCGGCGACGTCGGCCGCGCTCTTGCTCGCGGCCGGCTTGGTGGCGAGGCGCACCAGGTGCCAGGGCGTCTTCAGGCGCCTGGCGACCAGCGCCAGCGCAAAGGGCAGCGCATCGGGGCGAGCCTTCTTGAAGGCGTCGAGCTGTGCGGTGATCTGGGCGACCTGGCTGTCGTGGAATTTCGTGATCTTCTCGGGCAGCTTCGCATTGAACTTCGGCAACGCGTCGCCGGCGCGCAGCACATGCTGCATCTTCCTGACGTCGTCGAAGGCGGTGCGCGAGGCCGTGTATTGCGCGAGCTTGGCGCGCGCGAACTCGGTGCTCTCGGCCGAGGCGAGGGTATTCTCGAGCACCTTGACAACCTTGACCTGAAAGGTCGAGGCGATCTTCAGCACTTCCTTCGGATTGTTGGCGTTGACCTGGTCGTTGATCGCCTTGACGTAGTCGCGCGCCATGGTCGGCAGCAGGTCGCGGCAGATCCACTCCCAGATCGGGGTCAGCGTATTGCGCGAGATCCGTCCTGCATTGGCATGCTCGGGGGCACCGTCGATCAGCAGCAGTTCGAGCGGCGCGAAGAAATAACGCGAGGGATTGGCGGCGCGCGCCTGGGTCGATCCGTCCTTGCGAAACTCGGCGCGCAGCTTGGCCTGGATGTCGCCCGAGCCCGGCATGTCGATGCCGCACAGCTCGAGCCGCTCGAGCTCGCTCAGCAGACAGCTGCGCGACAGAGGCGTCAGCCTCTGCAAGAACTCCGCTAGCTGGTTAATCTCGTTCATGGCACGCAGTTCTTCCGCAACGATCCCAGCGGGCCTGCCGACCCAATGCCTGGACGCATTTGCGCGCTCTCGACTGTGACATAGAGAAGCAAGTGGCCGTTAATTTATCGGTAAAATACGGGGGTGCGGACATCCGATGTGGAGCGGAGCGTTAATGAGACTTTTGCGTGCCTGCCCATAATCCGGGCAAGTTCATCAACCTGCGCATGGTCTGCTACGCCGCAACACAAGCATAAATTGTGCCCGCGTCGGTGTTTCAGCACAAAACCGACAAAATAACCGTAGTCTTACGGACCAAAAAGTTAACCACAGATCGGCCCGGGTTCCGCTAAACGAATCACATGGGGTCACAGAACGATACGGCCACTGATTCGCGGCCGTCGGATTGGTACGAAGGCAGCGCTTCTCGGCCTGAAGAGCTCCGGCTGAATGCCGCTCGCACCAAAGCGGCCGACGAGATGGCCGCGGCCATTGCCCGAGAGCTCAATGGCCCCCTCACAGCGCTCCTGCTCTACATGGGCGAGATCAAGCATCACAGCGACCGGCTCGCGCCGGTGTCGGGCGAACGCGCCTATTTGCAGCGGGTGGTGGAGAACGCGCTGACGCAGACCGAGCGTGTCTGCGGCCTCGTCAAGCAGCTCGCCGGTCCTCACAAGGGCAGTTTGGCGACGCCGTCCGCCACCGAGGATGCCGAGCTGAAGGCCGTCCGCGCGCCGCAGATGCCGCGTGTGGCGAGCCCCGAACCATCGAGCCTGTCGGGCAAGCGGCTGACCAAGCGCGAGCGCGAAGTGTTGAGGCTGATCAGCGAAGGCTATTCGAACAAGCAGGGCGCACTGCGGATGCAGATCAGCCCGCGCACCTTCGAGAGCCATCGGGCTGAAGCGATGCGCAAGCTCGGCGCACGCAACACCGCAGATCTTGTCCGCGCGGCGCTGCTGCATTCGATCGATTGAGTCCGTTGTCTTGCGCCGCCGGGCGGCGGCGCGGTCAAAGGCGGGAGGGCGCAAGCGGCCCGATCCCGCTCAGAAATAGTCTTCAGCGAAGGGGCGCGCGCGCGAGGTGGGCCGTAGCGCCTTCGGCTCTTCCTTGGCCGCATTCGGGATGATCGTGATGATCCAGCGCGGCGGGATCGTGGATTCCTGCTCCAGCACCGAACGCACGAAGCCTGTCACCGTCGACTCGCCCGCCTTCACCGTGGCCATCCGGCCGTTGAACTGCGCGATGCGGAAGCGACGGACTTCTTTCTGGTCCGCAGTCTCATAGGTGAACATGGAAACCCTCCTGGTTTCCGGCGACTATCGCCAGCTATGATTAGTCTTATATGAAAATCGTAAACCGTATAAGTACGGCGGAGATGCACGCGAGGGTGGTCAGTCCTGCGGCTCCTGCTTTCGCGCAGCCGCGTAGGCGGCATCCATCCGATTGAGGAGATCGCAAAATTCGGCCTCGCCAAGCGCCTCCGCGGTTGTCTCCAACTCGAGCGCCAGCGCCGCCAGCCGGAGATAGCCGAACGTTCTGGCGGTGCTCTTCAGCGAATGTGCCTCGCGCCCAACCTTGCTGCGGTGCTGCCCGAGGCCGAGCGTTCGAAACAGTTCGAGCCGCGCGGACGTATCGCTCCAGAACACGTCCAGGACCTCAGCGGCACCGTCCTGGCCGATCTCGCGCACGAGCGCCTCGAACGCACCCGGTTCGCGCAGCGGTTCGGTTTCGAGCGTGCTCCGCGCAGGCGCGAAAGAGGCGTCAAGCATGACTTGGTCTCGGTCCCGTTGGTGCGCATCGCGAGCCCTGGGGGCACGATGCGTCGGGACATCTACTCCCATTCCGATTTCGGTTCCGGTAGCGAGACGCGCGGTGTTTGCGGGCAGCCGTAAGCGGTTGGTTTACCATGTCGCGCTCTGCGCAAGCGCGTCGTGCTTGGTCAGGATCCGAGCAGTCTGTCGTACTGGGCCTTTACCGCGGCGTAGCATTCGCACGCGGTCTGGCGCAGTCCATCCAAATTGAGGATCTGGATGTGCCCGCGGCTGTAGTGGATGAAATTGGCCTGCTGCAAGGTGTTGGCGACCAGCGACACGCTGTTGCGCCGCGCCCCGATCATCTGCGCCATGGTCTCCTGGGTCAGCAGCAGCCGGCAGTCGCCCGACAAATCATGCGTGTGCAACAGGCAGCGCGACAGCCGCGACTCCACGGGATGGGCGGCATTGCAACCGGCTGTCTGCTGGACCTGCGCGTAGACCGCCAGCCCGTGGCGCGTCAGCAGCGTCCGCAACGTCGTGCTCTGATCGGCAGCGATGCGCAGCCGGTCGAGGTCCATCACCGATGCGACGCCCGGGACCAGCACGACTGCGGTGTTCAGCGCGCAGGCATCGCCCATGATCGAGAGCGTCCCGAGCAGGCTGTCGCGGCCGATCATGGCGACCTGCACATGCTCGCCCTTGGCCAGTTTCACGACCAGCGAGATCACGCCACGATGCGGGAAGTAGGCGCGCTTGAGCGTCTCGCCGGTTTCGACCAGCACCGCGTCATGCGGCAGATCGATCGTGCGAAGATATGCACGGACCAATTCATAGTCGTCGGCCGACAGCGCCGACAGGAAACCGTTGGATGGGCGCCCCATCGTTTCCAAAGCTGCCTCCCCGTCTTCCTCCGCCGGTAAACTCCTGTCAGCGAATTCAGATCTGTCACAGGGGTAGGTTCCATCATCTTCCCGTCGCGATATATTGGCAATTCGTTCATTGGTCATGGCCGAGACATCGGTAATGGCTTACGTCTACTTGTGCGGATCCGCTTTCCCCAGGACAGCCTCTCTGACCATTTCAGTTGTAGCGAGATCAGGACGCAGCAGAGCGAAAGCTGCCCGATCCAGTATTCGCTGACTGACGGGCAATGCGCAGCTCGCGCTCGTGCAGGATCAATCCCGCACGTCCAATCGGTCGTAGGTCGCGCTTTCGGCCTTGGTTGTGTGCTAATGAAAAGTAGTATAAAGGTTGTGTTGCCGTCCATATACCTGTTGGAGGGCAGACAGCCTCTCTCATTTGCGGCGGAAGTAAGAACTGCGCATTGATTCGCGCACGCGCCAGACGCACCGGTACTGGCTGGCGGTCACGAGCACCGGCAGGCGCTTATGGGGGAAGGCGGGCGCTCGACGGCTTATTGCGTCCCCAACGAGATCGGACATCGACGCGGGCTGGCTCGCTTGTCCACCAAGTCGTCGCCGATTGCCTCGAGCGTTGCGTAGCGTGGCCGCAGGTTTTGGCTCTGTCGCGTCCGCCTTATGCGCCACGTCGACCGCGCGGCCGGTCGTCACCATCAATCCAAGCCAGAGGAGAAAGGCGTGTCCCACGGTTCAACGATTGAAGCGCCGAAGCCGCAAACTCAAACGGGGACAGAAAATCCACGCCATGTTCTGGTTGTCGACGACGACGCGATGGTGTGCATGGCCATCGAGATCTATCTGCAGCGGAACAATTTTCGGGTGACGATTGCCGAAGGGGGAGAAGCAGGACTTCGCGCGCTCGAAAACGAACATTTCGATCTGATGATCATCGACATCTTCATGCCGCATATGCGCGGGTTCGAATCGATCCGACTCTTCCACGAGCGCGCACCCGCCATTCCACTCATCGCGATGTCGGGCTACGCCTTCGCAAACCTGAACTCGCCCGCACCCGATTTCCTGAGAATGGCGCTGGAGCTCGGCGCGGCGCGCTGCCTGCGCAAGCCGTTCACGCCGGATGCCTTGCTCGCCGCCATCAAGGATTGCCTGACGCAGCACCATGCTGCTGCCGCGCGGTTGGGTTAGCGCGGTATGGATTGCACAGGCCGCGGGGTAAGCATCTGTTTACCGCAAGTGCAATGCCTTCGGATTTCAGCAGAAGACCAATTAGAAGGCCGCGTGCGCGATCGCGAAGGCGAGTGATTTGATTCAATTCGCGCAAACGGCGCATATCGTCCCTTGCCGGCAGGATTTTTTTGCGCATGCCGTAAATCTGTTATCGGCGCGTTTACCTGTCGCCTCTGCGTGATGAAGCGCGGCGCCGGATTTGTCGAAAATCACAGTCGCATGCAGTCGAATGACAAACTTCTTTTCAATATCCGTATTAGCACGGAGGCTGAAATTAACGGGACCGTGAAATGGGATGTCTAACGATCTAGCAGCGGGCCTCCGTCGATTCCACGCGCGGCTCAGGCGTCGAAGTCCAGCTCAGTTAAGGCGTATCGCATGGATGATCTGTTGCGGGAGTTTCTGACGGAGACCAGCGAGAGCCTGGACACGGTGGACAATCAGCTGGTGAAGTTCGAGCAGGAGCCGAACAACGCCAAGATCCTGGATAACATCTTCCGCCTGGTCCACACCATCAAGGGCACCTGCGGCTTCCTGGGGTTGCCGCGTCTGGAAGCGCTGGCGCATGCCGGCGAGACCCTGATGGGCAAGTTCCGCGACGGCATGCCGGTGACCGGGCAGGCGGTCACCGTGATCCTGTCTTCGATCGACCGCATCAAGGAGATTTTGGCCGGGCTGGAGGCGAGCGAAGCCGAGCCCGAGGGCACCGACCGCGATCTGATCGACAAGCTGGAAGCGATGGTCGAGCAGGGCATGGCGGCAATGGCTGCCGGTGCGGCGGCCCCTGTTGCTGAAGCGCCGCCGCTGGTGCCGGACGCGCCGGTTGCCGTGGAAGCTGCGCCCGCAAGCCAGGGCGCGCTGGCCGACCAGACCCTGGAGCGTCCGCTGCGTCCGGGCGAAGTGTCGCTCGACGAGCTCGAGCGCGCCTTCCGCGAGACCGCGATCGAAGCGCCGATCCCGGTTGCCAAAGCTGAAGTCAAGGCCGAGCCCGCGCCGGCCGCTGAAGCGCCAGTGCCTGTTGCCAAGGACATCGCCAAGGAGACCAAGCCGCCCAAGGAGAAGGTCGCGCCCAAGAAGTCGATCGCCGCCGACGAGGGCGCCGGCGAGGGCGACCGCATCGCCAAACAGTCGATCCGCGTCAACGTGGATACGCTGGAGCATTTGATGACCATGGTCTCGGAGCTGGTGCTGACCCGCAACCAGCTGCTCGAGATCAGCCGGCGCAACGAGGACACCGAGTTCAAGGTGCCGTTGCAGCGGCTGTCCAACGTCACCGCCGAACTGCAGGAAGGCGTCATGAAGACGCGCATGCAGCCGATCGGCAATGCCTGGCAGAAGCTGCCGCGCATCGTGCGCGACCTCTCGAGCGAACTCGGCAAGCAGATCGAGCTGGAGATGCACGGCGCCGACACCGAGCTCGACCGCCAGGTGCTCGACCTGATCAAGGACCCGCTCACCCATATGGTGCGCAACTCCGCCGACCATGGCCTGGAGACCCCCGCCGAGCGGCTCGCGTCCGGCAAGGGCGAGCAGGGCACCATCCGGCTGTCCGCCTATCACGAGGGCGGCCACATCATCATCTGCATCGCCGACAACGGCCGCGGCCTGAACACCGACAGGATCAAGGCCAAGGCGATCTCCTCAGGGTTGGTCACCGAGGCCGAGCTCGAGAAGATGAGCGAAGCCCAGATCCACAAGTTCATCTTCGCGCCGGGCTTCTCGACCGCGGCCGCCATCACCTCGGTGTCGGGGCGCGGCGTCGGCATGGACGTGGTCCGCACCAATATCGACCAGATCGGCGGCACCATCGACATCAAGTCGGTGGCCGGCGAGGGCTCCTCCGTCACCATCAAGATCCCGCTGACCTTGGCGATCGTCTCCGCCCTGATCGTGGAAGCCGCCGGCGATCGTTTTGCCATCCCGCAGCTCTCGGTGGTCGAGCTGGTCCGCGCCCGCGCCAACTCCGAGCACCGCATCGAGCGCATCAAGGACACCGCCGTTCTCAGGTTGCGCAACAAGCTGTTGCCGCTGATCCACCTCAAGAAGCTCTTGAAGATCGACGACGGCGCCGTCTCCGATCCCGAGAACGGCTTCATCGTGGTGACGCAAGTCGGCAGCCAGACCTTCGGCATCGTGGTCGACGGCGTGTTCCACACCGAAGAAATCGTGGTCAAGCCGATGTCGACCAAGCTGCGTCACATCGACATGTTCTCGGGCAATACCATCCTGGGCGACGGCGCGGTCATCATGATCATCGACCCCAACGGCATCGCCAAGGCGCTCGGCGCCGCCGGCTCCTCGGCCCATGACATGAACAGCGAGAACGGGGCTCACAGCATCGGAAGCGGCGAGCAGACCACTTCGCTGCTGGTGTTCCGCGCCGGCTCGTCCCAGCCCAAGGCGGTCCCGCTCGGGCTCGTCACCCGCCTGGAAGAGCTGCCCGCCGACAAGATCGAGTTCTCAAACGGCCGCTACATGGTGCAGTACCGCGAGCAGCTGATGCCGCTGGTGGCGATGGAGAGCGTCACCATTGCGAGCCAGGGCGCCCAGCCGATCCTGGTGTTCTCCGACGACGGCCGCTCCATGGGCCTCGTCGTCGACGAGATCATCGACATCGTCGAGGAACGGCTCAACATCGAGGTCGGCGGCTCCAGCCAGGGCATCCTGGGCTCGGCCGTGATCAAGGGCCAGGCCACCGAGGTGATCGACGTCGGCCACTTCCTGCCGATGGCGTTCGCCGACTGGTTCACCCGCAAGGAGATGAAGCCGTCGCTGCACTCGCAATCGGTGCTGCTGGTCGACGACAGTGCCTTCTTCCGCAACATGCTGGCTCCGGTGCTCAAGGCCGCCGGCTACCGCGTCCGCACCGCGCCGACCGCGCAGGAGGGCCTGGCCGCTGCTGCGCGCAGACCTTCGACGTGGTCCTGACCGACATCGAGATGCCCGACATGAACGGGTTCGAGTTTGCCGAAACCATCCGCTCCGACAGCAATCTCGGCGCGATGCCGATCATCGGGCTGTCGGCGCTGGTGTCGCCGGCGGCGATCGAGCGCGGCCGTCAGGCCGGCTTCCACGACTATGTCGCCAAGTTCGACCGTCCCGGTCTGATCGCGGCGCTCAAGGAGCAGACCGCGGGCGCCGCCGGCGCCTCCGAGCTGAGCCGGGCAGCGGCGTAACCAGCGGGATGGATCAGGAGAGACGCACATGACCAAGAAGACCCAGTCCGGCGAAGGCGCCATGGTCGAATACGTCACCGCGATGATCGGCGGCCAGCTGTTCGGCCTGCCGATCTCCCGGGTCCAGGACGTGTTCATGCCCGAGCGTGTCACCCGCGTCCCGCTGTCCTCGCGCGAGATCGCGGGCGTGTTGAACCTGCGCGGCCGCATCGTCACCGTGGTCGACATGCGCGCCCGGCTCGGCCTGCCCAAGCCTGAGGATGGCAAGGTGCCGATGGCGGTCGGGGTCGATTTGCGCGGCGAATCCTATGGCCTGCTGATCGACCAGATCGGCGAGGTGCTGCGCCTGTCCGAGGACGGCAAGGAA
This sequence comes from Bradyrhizobium sp. LLZ17, assembly GCF_041200145.1. Taxonomy (NCBI): domain Bacteria; kingdom Pseudomonadati; phylum Pseudomonadota; class Alphaproteobacteria; order Hyphomicrobiales; family Nitrobacteraceae; genus Bradyrhizobium; species Bradyrhizobium zaerense. The sequence goes on along the minus strand of NZ_CP165734.1, from coordinate 4,583,661 downwards.
GACAACCCCGTCAACCTCGACCCCCGCATGGCCAAGCTTGCCGGCGGCGTCCACCGCCTCGACGGTCAGCTCATGGTCGTCCTCGACGTCGATCGCGTCCTCGAACTCAAAACCGAAGTGCAAATGGCTGCGTGACCCCCAATACATCGAAGCCGGAGAACAAAAATGAAGACATGTTTGGTGGTCGATGATTCCAGCGTCGTGCGCAAGATCGCACGCCGGATCCTGGAAGGCCTGGAATTCGAAGTCACCGAGGCCGAGGACGGCTCGAAAGCGCTCGAGATCTGCCAGCGCAAATTGCCCGACGCGGTGCTGCTCGACTGGAACATGCCGATCATGGATGGCTTCGAGTTCATGGGCCACATGCGCCGCCTGCCCGGCGGAGACCAGCCCAAGGTCGTGTTCTGCACCACCGAGAACAATGTGGCTCATATCGCTCAGGCACTCAGCGGCGGTGCCAACGAGTACATCATGAAGCCCTTCGACAAAGACATCATCGCCGACAAATTTGCTGAAGTCGGCTTGATCCCCGTTGGACAAGTCATGGTCTGAGTGTCTGGCCCGAGTCGCTGAGCAAGTCGCTCGGCAGAGTGTTCCCAGTATAGCTTCCGAGAGGCCATCCGTGACCCCCACCGAGTATGAGTATTTGCGTAAGTTCCTGAGGGATCACTCCGGGCTCGACCTGTCCGCAGACAAGCAATATCTGATCGAAAGCCGGCTGTTACCGCTCGCCCGCAAGGCCGGGCTGTCCGGCATCGGCGAGCTGGTGCAGAAGCTGCAAGGCGGCTCGAGCGCGCTCGTCACCAGCGTGGTCGAAGCCATGACCACCAATGAGACCTTCTTCTTTCGCGACAAGGTCCCGTTCGATCATTTCCGCGACACCATCATGCCGGAAGTCATCAAGGCGCGCGCCGGCCGCCGCAGCGTGCGCATCTGGTGCGCAGCCGGCTCGACCGGGCAGGAGCCCTATTCGCTGGCGATGAGCCTCAAGGAGATGGGCGCGGCCCTCACGGGCTGGCGCGTCGAGATCATCGCAACCGACCTGTCGCAGGAAGTGCTGGAGAAGGCCAAGGCGGGCATCTACAGCCAGTTCGAAGTGCAGCGCGGCCTGCCGATCCAGATGCTGATGAAATATTTCAAGCAGACTGGCGAGACGTGGCAGATCAATCCCGAGCTGCGCGCGATGATTCAGCACCGGCAGCTCAACCTGCTGCACGACTTCGCCCAGCTCGGCACCTTCGACGTCATCTTCTGCCGCAACGTGCTGATCTATTTCGACCAGGACACCAAGATCAACATCTTCAACCGCCTGGCCCGCCAGATCGAGGGAGACGGCTTCCTGGTGCTGGGCGCGGCCGAGACGGTGGTCGGACTGACCGATACTTTCAAGCCGATTCCGGAACGGCGCGGCCTCTACAAGCCCAACGATCCGCGTGCGACGGCAGCCAAGCCGGCGCTCGCCGGCGCGCCGCCGCGGATGGCAGCAGTAATGGGACGATAAGCATGGCCGAGGATGGAAAGGGTCTGGAACGCGTGACGTTCAGTCGCGGCTATGACGTCTGCATCATGGCCATCGACGGCACTTGGCGCCGCGACTGCAAGCTCAACGCGATTTCCGACACCGACGCCATCCTCACGGTGGAAGGTTCGATCCAGGGCTTGAACCTGAAGGAGTTCTTCCTGCTGCTGTCGTCCACGGGCCTCGCCTACCGCCGCTGCGAGCTGGTGCGCGTCAACGGCGCCGAAATGGACATCCAGTTCCTGCGCGGTAAGAATCGGAAGAAGCGGACCACCGGCCACGACGCGGTGGTCTGATCCTCGCGCCTGCGCGGTGCCCGTTTCCCGACGCGTTGCTTCACATTTTCTGAAAACATCCGAATGAATTTGTCGCAACGGCTTTACGGGGCTGAAGCGCGTTCCGTGTATCGATTGCCGGTCTCAATCTCAGGGTTCGGTAATGCCAAGAAGCTCCCTCTCTCCCGTTTCGTCCAACCTGCCCGACGTCGCCGAGCGGCGCGCGCTTCAGCTGCTCGTGGTCGACGACGATGCCACGCAACGCAGTCTGATCGCGGTCGCTGCCAAGCAGGCCGGCCACGAAGTCACCGTGGCGCCGTCGGTCGCGGAAGCGATTGAAAAGCTCCGCACCGCTCGCTTCGACTGCGTGACGCTCGATCTCGTGCTGGAGGACGGCGACGGCGTCGACGTGCTGCGGGAGATGGCGGCGGCGAAATTCTCAGGTTCCGTGATCGTGATCAGCGGCATGGAGGGCAAGCGCCGCAGTGGTGCTCGCAGCTTCGCCCGCTCGGTGGGGATCGAGCTTCAGAGCCTGCCCAAGCCGCTGGATCTCGCGGCGCTTCGCATCAGCCTTGCCAATCTCGGCAAGACGGCCATGGGGCTCCCGGCGATGCATACCTGGGGCGGTGTTGCCACCGACGCGATCGTGGAACGGCACCGCGGGTAAGGCGCGGAGCGCCGATGCGATCGGGCGCGAAAATGTCGCCGGACATCGTGACGCTCCCGTCCAGTTCCATGGCAGCGCCGATCAGGCGCATGCGGAGCCTCGATCCGCCCGATCAGACGGCGAAGATCGGCCGCGATCAACTGTCGGCTGTCGGTTTCAGCCACGGTAGCGCCGTGCCGGCGAAATTTGACATGGGTATTCTCCGTCCTCCGCAATAAGGCACTGCGCGGCTACTTGTGCGTTAAGTCCATGTCCCGTACATATATGGTGGGCCCAATCCGCGCCGAACGCCATAACGGTTGGCCCGGACGCTACTCCTTAATGCCAAATGGATTTGGCACAGATGGATTTGGCACATGGCCGATCAAACCCCCCGTGGTGAAATCTTCGTGGTCGACGACGATCCTGCCGTTCGCGACACCCTGTCGATGGTGTTGAAGGCGGCGGGCTATGAGGTGATCTGTTTCGCGGACGGCGCAGCGTTGCTCTCCGTCGCGCGGAACCGCACACCGGCCGCGATCCTGCTCGACGTGCACATTCCCGGAAAGTCGGGTCTCGACATTCTCAGGGAGCTGCACGGCGAGGATTATCCCGCACCGATCTTCATGATCTCAGGGCAGGGCGATATCGCGATGGCGGTGGGCGCCATCAAGAGCGGCGCGCTCGACTTCATCGAGAAGCCGTTCCGCGGCAGTGAGATCGTCGGGCGGCTCGACGAGGCGATCGGGGCTTATGCCCGCAGGCAGGCGGAGAATGCGTCCCCGAAGTTCGGTTCGCTGCACTTCCCCGGACGCGAGCCGCTGACCCGGAGGGAACGCGAGGTGCTTGAGCAGTTCGCCGCCGGGGCCTCCAACAAGGAGGCGGGCCGCACCCTCGGCATCAGCCCGCGCACCATCGAGGATCACCGCGCCAACATCATGAAGAAGCTCGGCGCCCGCAATGCTGCCGATCTGATCCGTATCGTGATGACGGCAGCCCAGCGCGCGTCGTAGGGTTGCTTCCGCAATCTTGTAGCCCGGATGGAGCGCAGCGAATCCGGGGTTGTTTCTTCACGCATAGATTTGTCCCGGACCACGCTCGGCTTCATCCTGCCTGCGCAGCCTCACCCGCCCAGCGCCTTGCGGATGATCCGCGCGAGATCGGATTTGCGATAAGGTTTTGCCAGCAGCAGAACGCCTGAATCCAGTCGGCCGTGATGGATGATCGCATTCTCGGTGTAGCCGGACGTGTAGACCACGCGCAGATCGGGACGCGTCTTCAACACCTCGTCGGCGAGCTGCCGTCCGTTCATGTTGCCGGGCATGATCACGTCGGTGAACAGCAGGTCGAACGGCGTTCCGGAGCCGACGATGGCGAGCGCCTCGGCGGCGTTCGCGGCTTGCAGCGTGACGTAGCCGAGCGAATGCAGTTGCGCCAGCACGTAGTCGCGAACCAGCCGGTCGTCCTCGACCACCAGGATCGTTTCGTGCCCGCCTTCGATCGACGTCGGCGTCACGCCTTCGCTGACTGCCGTAGGCGTCTTGCCGGGCGGCAGGTACATCTTGATCGTGGTGCCGTGGCTCTCCTCGCTGTATATCTTGATGTGTCCCGCCGACTGCTTGATGAAACCGTAGACCATGGAGAGCCCGAGTCCGGTGCCCTTGCCCGGCCCCTTCGAGGTGAAGAAGGGATCGAACACCCTGGCCAGCATGTTGGCGGGGATGCCCGAGCCGGTGTCGCTCACGGCGATCAGCACGTAGTGTCCGGGCGGGACGTCGTTGCTGCTGGCATAGGTCTCGTCGAGATAGGCGGCGCCCGTCTCCACGATCAGCTTGCCGCCGCCGGGCATGGCGTCGCGGGCGTTGAGCGCGAGGTTGAGGATCGCCGTGGTGAGCTGGTTGGGATCGACGATCGCAACGCAGCTCTCGTCCTCGAACACGGATTCGATCTGGATCTGCTCGCCGAGCGTCGGTCGCAACAGCTTCGCGGTGTCGATGATCAGCGAATTGATGTCGATCTCGCGCGGCTGGAGCGGCTGCTTGCGCGCAAAGGCGAGCAGGTGCTGGGTCAGCTCGGCGCCGCGTCCGGCGGCCTCGTCGATCATCCTGGTAATCGCCGCAAGGTCCGGCTCCTTGGCCACCGCGTCAGCCAGGATCTCGATCGTGCCGGTGATGACCGTGAGGATGTTGTTGAAATCATGTGCCACGCCGCCGGTGAGCTGGCCGACCGCCTCCATCTTCTCCGCTTGACGGATGCGCTCCTCGGCCGCGATCTTCTCGGTGAGATCGCGGTAGAACGAATTGAAGAAGACCCGTCGCGCCGACGCAGCGCCGTGACGCTGAGCTCGGCCCTGAATTCCTTGCCGTCGCGCCGGCGCACCAGAAGCTCGCGCCGTGGACCGGGCAGCTCCTGCGCCTTGGATTCGAGAAAGAGCTGTAGTCTGGCCCTGACGCCTTCGCGCTCGGTGGGGGCGACGAAGAGATCGATGGCATTCTTCCCGATTGCCTCCTCGCGCGGCCAGCCGAACAGCTTCTCGGCCTGCGAGTTCCAGTTCAGGATGGTGCCGGTCTGGTCGGTTTGCGTGAAGGCATCGAGCGCGGTGTCCACGATGTTGCGCGCCAGCTGCTCGCTTTCGCGCAAGGCCTCCTGCGCGAGTCTGGCCTCGGTCATGTCACGCCCGACGAAGAAGAAGCGCTGGGCCTGGTCGGACCAGCTGCCGAGCCAGGATAGCCAGACCTCGCGCCCGTCCTTGTGGAGGCAGCGGGTGTCGGCGAGCCTCAGACGCTCGCCGCGCCGCAGCGCGCGCATCTCGTCGCGGGATTGATCGAGATGGGCGGGGTGAATGAAATCGGCGCCGCTGCGGCCGATCATTTCGCCCGGCTGGTAGCCCAGAATGGCCGCGCTGCTCGGGCTGATCTGCACGACATGGCCCCGCGCGTTCATGATCATGATCAGGTCTTGCGAGGTGTCGAAAAGCTGCCGCCGCTCCTCGATCTGCTGTTGGAGCGCCCGCTCGGCGCGCCGCGCCTCGGTCAGGCTGCCCGCGCTGCCGCAGACGCCGATGATCTCGCCCGACGTCCCCCTGATCGGCGAGAGGTTGAGCGAGATGTCGACCGACGTCCCGTCCTTGCGCAGGCGCACCGTCTCGAACCGTTCGATCGGCTCGCCCCGGGCGATTCGGGCCAGATAGTCCTTACCCTGCTCCCGGCGCTCGGGCGGGACGATGATCGAGGTGGATTGTCCGATCGCCTCGTTCGCCGAATAGCCATAGAGGCGCTCAGCGGCAGGATTCCAGCCGGTAATGATAGCGTCGAGCGACTGCATCACGATGGCCTCGTCGGATGATTCGACAGCGGCGCTGAACAGGCGCTCGCGCTCCGCATGATGGCTTCGTGCCGCCTCGGTGCGGCGATGCTCCCGGACCTCGCGCTCGAGCGCGGCTGTTTTCGCCCGCGTCTCCTCGACCATGTGGGCAAAAGCCCGCGCCAGCACGCCGGTCTCGCCGCTTGCATCGACGGGTATGCCGGCACGCCGCCCGCTGCCGATCGCCTCGACCGCCGCGGTCAGGCGCCCGATCGGGCGCGTCAATGACCGTGCCAGGAGCACTGCGAGCGAAGCCGCGGCGAGGACGGCAAGCACGCCGACGAGTAAGGACGTTTTTTGAATGGCAGCGGGCACGCGGCCGAACACCGCCGGAGGAACCGTCTCGATGATCGCGACCCATTCCTTGCCCGCAAGCAGCGCTGGCGCGATCGCCGCGCCGCTCGGCCGGCCCGACGCGTCGGTGACGAGCTGCGTGGATCCTTGCAGTGTGCCGGCCAAGGCCGCAAAAAATGGAAAGTCATTGCGCCAATCGGTGGGGTGGCCTCGCAAGGAGCCGAATTCGCGCGCGCGATCGGGATGGACGAGATAGTCGCCGCGCGAATTCACGACGTAGATATCTCCGTCCGCGCCGCCGCCGGTCGAACGGACGCGGTCAAGTGCCGGACGCATGTCGATATTGGCGATGATGATGCCGAACGGCTTGCCGTCGGGTGTGAACAGCGGCGTCGCGACCCGCAAGGTGGGCGTGTGAAGGGCAGTGGTCCCTCCCTGGCGGGTGGCGAGGTCGATGGGCGAAACGTAGATATCGCCGGGTGCCAGTCGAATCGTTTCCTGAAAATAGGCTCGCTCGCTCTTGGGCTCCAGTTCGCTGGTGGGGACGACCCGTACCGCACCATTCGGTCCGGAGCGATCGACGCGGACCAGCTCGCGCTGGTCGTCGTCAACGCCAATGATCCGAAATTGTCCGTAGCTGGGTTTGGCCTCGATCTCGGCCGCGAGCCGCGCTGCAATGCGCTCGCGCCAGGTTTGCTCCGACACGCCGTCGGCGGCGTCGATGCCCCCGCCGATGTGCGCGCGAATCAGGCCATTGATGGCCGCGGCAGAGCGATAGCCGACCAGGTCGCCGCGAGCTCCGGCCACATAGGATTCCAGATTGGTCGCCCGCAGGCGTGACTGGGCTTCGATGCGTTCCAGCACGCGCGGAATGACGGCCTGGGTGATGTTGCGATAGCCGAGCCAGCCCACGGCGGCCACGGTAACAGCCACCAGCAGGATCATCGCGATGGCCAGCCGTGTTGCGAGAGTCATGTTGGCCTTCGCGCCGCGTCGAGACTGGAGCCGGATGGTCTGGACCGGCGCACCATGGATGACCCCGTCATGGGATGCCGACGCCGGCTTGGGGCTGCGGCGGGGATGATGATTGCACCGATTTCAGGCAGCCGTCGACCGTCGCGAGCAGTGCGTCGGCCCGAAATGGCTTCTGCAAGCTCGCCGCGGCGCCGAGCTTGGTCGCCGTGTTCAGGAAGTCCGGTTCGGCATAGGCATCCGGGGTGATCGAGCGGCCGGAAATGATGACGATCGGAATGGCCGGTTGCAGCGCCCGGATGTGGCGCATCGTCTCGAGCCCGTCCATGCCGGGCATGAAAATGTCGAGGAACAGCAGGTCGAATTGGCTCGCCTCGAACAAAGCGAGCGCCTGGTGGCCATCGCCTGCCACTGTGACGTGATGACCGGCCCGCTCCAGAAGCAGCCGGATCGTGAGCTGTACGGCCGGATCGTCATCCACGATCAGGATGTTGGCCAAAATTCCAATCCTCTGGGCCGGATGCGAGGGCAAATCGGTTAGTCAGTCGACGCACCAAATGTGAAAGTGTTGCGCGGATTCCACTCAACCTGCAAGGATTTCGCGGCTGGTCGCCGAGCCATCGGCCTTGTTGTTGCAGCGCACCCGGACCTATGCACGCCTGTGTGCATAGCAGGCGCCCGTTTCCGGTCAGCCCGGCGTCTTGCGAGGGACGGATGGCCTATGGGAAGAGCAGGGCGGAATCCCTCGACGGACAGGAAAATGACAACCAGGAAAAAGACGCCCGAGCAGCTCCGCAGCGCGCGCTGGTTTGCGCCCGACGACCTCCGCTCGTTCGGCCACCGCTCCCGCACCATGCAGATGGGCTATGCACCCGAGGAGTGGAAGGATCGTCCGATCATCGCGATCCTCAACACCTGGTCGGACGCGCAACCCTGTCACATGCACTTCAAGTCGCGCGTCGACGACGTCAAGCGCGGCATCCTGATGGCCGGCGGCCTGCCGCTGGAGCTGCCGGCGCTGTCGCTGTCGGAATCGCTGCTCAAGCCGACCACGATGCTTTACCGCAATCTGCTGGCCATGGACGCCGAGGAGCGCTGCGCAGCCATCCCGTCGACGGCGTGGTGCTGATGGGCGGCTGCGACAAGACCACGCCGGCGCTGCTGCTGGGGGCGACCTCGATGAATATCCCGGCGATCTACCTGCCGGCAGGCCCGATGCTGCGCGGCAATTGGAAGGGCAAGACGCTGGGCTCGGGTTCGGACGGCTGGAAATATTGGGACGAGCGCCGCGCCGGAAAGATCTCCGACAAGGACTGGCTCGATATCGAAGCCGGCATCGCGCGCAGTTACGGCACTTGCATGACCATGGGCACGGCCTCGACCATGACCGCGATCGCCGAAGCGATCGGCATGACGCTGCCCGGTGCTTCTTCGATTCCCGCCGCGGATGCCAACCACATCCGCATGGCCTCCGGATGCGGCCGCCGCATCGTCGAGATGGTGTGGGAAGATTTGACGCCGAAGACCATCCAGACGCGCAAAGCGTTCGAGAACGCGATCGCAGTGGCGATGGCGATGGGCTGCTCGACCAACGCCATCATCCATCTGATCGCGCAGGCCCGCCGCGCCGGCCAGGACATCGGTCTCGGCGATTTCGAGATTGCGAGCCGCAAGGTGCCCGTCATCGCCAACGTGCGGCCGAGCGGCGATGCTTATCTGATGGAAGATTTCTTCTATGCCGGCGGCCTGCCGGGACTGATGAGCCAGATCAAGCCGCATCTGCATCTCGACTGCATCACGGTCACCGGCCAGACTGTCGGCGAGAACATCGCGCAGGCCGAAGTCCACAATGACGACGTGATCCGCTCGGTCGACAATCCCATCTACAAGGAAGGCGCGCTTGCCGTGCTCAAGGGCAATCTCGCGCCCAACGGCTGCGTCATCAAGCCGAGCGCCTGCGCGCCGCGGTTCCTCAAGCACACCGGGCCGGCGCTGGTGTTCGACGACTATGCCGCGATGAAGAAGGCGGTCGACGATCCCGATCTCGACGTCACCGAAGACCACATTCTCATTTTGCGCAATGCGGGGCCGCAGGGCGGGCCGGGCATGCCGGAATGGGGCATGCTGCCGATCCCAACCAAGCTCGTGAAGCAGGGCGTGCGCGACATGGTGCGCATCTCGGACGCGCGCATGAGCGGCACCAGCTACGGTGCCTGCATTCTGCACGTCGCGCCCGAGTCCTACGTCGGCGGTCCGCTCGCCTTGGTGCGGAATGGCGACCGCATTTCGCTCGACGTCGCCGCCCGCACCATCAATCTCGATGTGTCCGAAGCCGAGCTTGCAAAGCGCCGCGCCGCCTGGAAGCCGCCCGAGCGCCGCTTCGAGCGCGGCTATGGCTGGATGTTCACCAAGCATATCAGGCAAGCCAATGATGGCTGCGACTTCGACTTCCTGGAGACCGATTTCGGCGCGCCGATCGGCGAGCCGTCGATTTATTGACGTTGTCGTTCCGGGGCGATGCGAAGCATCGAACCCGGAACCCATTTCTCCGCAGAGCGTGCGGCCTGATGGATTCTCCAGATGCGCAATTGCGCATCTTAGTTTGCGCTCCGCGCGCCCCGGAATGACAAGAGGATGAATATGTCCAAACTCACCGAAGCCACCCGCGACAAGCTCAAGACCGTCTCCACCGCCACCCTGGCCACCGCGCTGTTCAAGCGCGGCCTGCGCGTCCAGATGATCCAGGACGTGCACCCATTGGGCGCGAACCAGCCGACCATGGTCGGCGAGGCCTTCACGCTGCGCTACATGCCGGCACGCGAGGATCTCAACACCATCGACGTGTTCAAGGATCGCTCCCATCCGCAGCGCAAGGCGGTCGAGGATTGTCCGGCGGGCAGCGTGCTGGTGATGGACAGCCGCAAGGACGCGCGCGCGGCCTCGGCCGGCGCAATCCTGGTGACGCGCTTGATGAAGCGCGGCGTCGCCGGCGTCGTCACCGACGGCGGTTTTCGCGATTCCGCCGAGATCGCAAAGCTCGGCATCCCCGCCTACCATCATCGCCCGAGCGCGCCGACCAATCTGACGCTGCACCAGGCCATCGAGATCAACGTCCCGATCGGCTGCGGCGATGCGCCGGTGTTTCCCGGCGACGTCATTTTGGGTGATGCCGACGGCGTCATCGTGATTCCCGCGCATCTCGCGGACGAGATCGCGAACGAGACCTTCGAGATGACCGCTTTCGAGGATTTCGTGACCGAGCAAGTCAACAAGGGCCGCGGCATCTTCGGGCTCTATCCGGCAACGGACCCGCAGACCCTGACCGACTTCGCGGAATGGCGGAAGAAGAACGGAAGGTAGTTGGTCAGCTACTAACGCCACAACATCGTTGTCGTCCCGGCCTAGTGCGCAATTGCGCACGGGGGCCGGGACCCATACCCCCAGGGAGAAGTTTGGCGAAGACCTGCAGTTAAGCATGCTACTAGCACCGCGCGCCTTCGATAGATCACGCGGTATGGGTCCCGGCCTTCGCCGGGACGACAGCCCAGAGTGTGGCCTATACCCTGGCCTCCGCCATCCCCGCCGCCCACAGCGCGAACGCGTACACGATCGCGACCTCGTCCAACCGGTTGAACCGCCCCGAGGCGCCGCCGTGGCCGGCGCCCATGTTGGTGCGCAGGAGAATTGGGCCGCCGCCGCTCATGGTGGCGCGCAGGCGCGCGATCCATTTGGCGGGCTCCCAATAGGTGACGCGCGGATCGGTCAAGCCGCCCATCGCCAGGATCGCCGGATACTCCTTTGCCGCGACATTGTCGTACGGCGAATAGGACAGGATGGTGCGAAAATCCGTCTCGCTTTCGATCGGGTTGCCCCATTCCGGCCATTCCGGCGGCGTCAGCGGCAGCGTGTCGTCGAGCATGGTGTTGAGCACGTCGACGAACGGCACCTCGGCGACGATGCCGGCGAACAATTCGCCGGCGCGGTTCGCCACCGCGCCCATCAGCATGCCGCCGGCCGAGCCGCCATGGCCGACGATGCGTTTTGCGCTGGTGTACTTGGCGTCGATCAGCGCCCGCGCGCTGGCCGCAAAATCGTCGAACGAATTCGTCTTCTTGTCGCGCTTGCCATCGAGATACCAGCCCCAGCCCTTGTCGGCGCCGCCGCGGATATGGGCGATGGCGTAAACAAAGCCGCGGTCGACCAGCGACAGGCGGTTGGCGCTGAACGAGGCCGGCATCGCCATGCCGTAGGAGCCGTAGCCGTAGAGCAGCAGCGGCGCTGAGCCGTCGAGCTTCAAGCCGCGGCGATAGAGGATCGAGACCGGCACCTCGGCGCCGTCATCCGACTTGGCCATGATGCGGGTGGTCACGTAGTCGGCGGCGTTGTGGCCGGACGGAATCTCCTGGCGCTTGCGAAGCACCCGCGTCCGCTTCGCCATGTCGTAGTCGTAGACTTCCGACGGCGTCGTCATCGACGAATAGGCAAAGCGCAAATTCGTCGTGTCGAACTCGTAGGAGCCCATCGTGTCGAGCGAGTAGGCCGCCTCGTCGAAGGCGATCGCGTGCTCTTCGCCGGAGGCCAGATCGCGGACCACGATTCCCGGCAGCGCGTTGGCGCGCTCCAGCCGCACCAAATGGCCGGCATAGAGATCGAGATCGATGATGTAGATGCCGGGACGATACGGGATCAGGTCGCGCCAGTTCGCGCGCTCGGGCGATGCGAGCGGCGCGGTGACGATCTTGAAGTCGATCGCGTCATCGGCATTGGTGAGGATGAAGAGCTCGTCGCCGCGGTCCGCCAGCGAATATTGGACGCCGTCCTCGCGCGCCGCGACCAGGCGCGGCGGCGCCTCGGGATTGGCGAGGTCGATCAGCCGCTGCTCCGAGGTCTCGTGATCGCCGCCGGCGATCACGCAGAAGCGCCCGCTGGTGCTCTCGTGCAGATGGGTGAACCAGCCGGAATCCTGCTCCTCATAGACCAGGACATCGTCGGCTTGGCTGGTGCCGAGCCGGTGCCGCCACACCTGCATTGGCCGGTGATTGTCGTCCAGCTTCACATAGAAGAAACTTTTGCAGTCCTTGCTCCAGACGATGCCGCCGTCGGTCTCCTCGACGATATCGTCAGAATCCTTCCCCGTTGCCCAGTCGCGCACGCGGATCGAAAAATATTCGGAGCCCTTGGTGTCCGCGCTCCAGGCTTGCAGCTTATGATCCGGCGAGTGCCGGCTGCCGCCAAACTTGAAATACGCGTGGTCCTTTGCGAGCGCGTCGCCGTCGAGCACGATATGGCCATCACCGCCGTCGCGCGGCATGCGGCCGAACAATTCATGTTGTCCGCCCTCGCGGAATTTGCGGAAGTAAGCGAACGACCCATCCGGCGACGGCACGCTGGAATCATCCTCCTTGATGCGCCCGCGCATCTCGCGCACCAGCGTCTTCTGCAGCGGCGCGGTGTGACCGAGCAGGCTGTCGGTGTAGTCGTTCTCCTCGTCCAGATATTTGCGGACGTCGGGATCAAGCACCTTGGGATCGCGCAGCACCTCCTGCCAGTTCGCGTCCTTCAGCCAGGCGTAGTCGTCGGTGACGGTGATGCCGTGCCGGGTGAAGCTGTGCGGCCGGCGCGGGGCGATGGGCGGGGTCTTGCTGGCGGTGTTGGGCAAATCGATCCTCGAGATAGGGGCGGGTGTTGTCCCTATATCAGATCGAAGGCAGGGGATTTAAAGAAGCGGGAAGACCGATGTGAAACTCGGGAGCTTCATCAAACTCCCGTGTCGTCCCGGCGAAGGCCGGGACCCATACCCACAGGGAGTAGTTTGGCGATAGCTTGGAGTTGGAGTCTTCGGATCACAGCCAGTCGGGGTTATGGGTCCCGGCCTTCGCCGGGACGACAGCGGAGTGTTGGGCGCGCGCCTAAGCCTTACACCGCGACCTGCTCACCCAGATACGCCACCGCCGCCTCGAGTCCGCCCTTGCCGTGCGGGATCTTCAGCGCATTCAACCCGACCTCGATCACCCCTAACGTGCCGAGCAGCATCGGTGCATTGACGTGGCCCATATGGGCGATGCGGAAGGCCTGGCCGGAGAGGTCGCCGATGCCGGTGCCGAGCACCACGCCGCACTTCTCCTTGCAATAGCGTTGCAGTGCCGCCGGATCATGGCCGTTACTCATGGTCACGGTGGTGACCGTGTTGGAGCGCTCGCTCGCCTCGGCGATATTGAAGCCGAGCACCTGGCCTTCAGACCATGCGCCGACGGCACGGCGCGCGGCTTCGCCGAGCAGGCTATGGCGGCGGAAGGCGTTCTCCAGCCCTTCCTCGTGCAACAGATCGATCGCCTGGCGCAGCGCGAACAACAGATGCACCGGCGCAGTGCCGGCATATTTGCGATAGTGCTCGGTGCCCTCGCGCTCGCTCCAGCTCCAATAGGGCGTGCTCATGTTGGCCTTCTTGTGCACCTCGAGCGCGCGCGCGTTCGCCGCAACGAAGCCGAGACCGGGCGGCGTCATCAGGCCTTTCTGCGAGCCGGACATCGCGACGTCGATGCCCCATTTGTCCATGTCGAACGGCATGCAGCCGAGCGAAGCCACGGTGTCGACCATGTACAGCGCGGGATGGCCGCTCGCCTTGATCGCCTTGCCGATCGCCTCGACATCGTTCTGCACGCCGGAGGCGGTATCGACCTGGACGACCACGACGGCCTTGATCGTGTGCTCCTTGTCGCGGCGCAGCCGCTCCTCGACCTCGTGCGGCCGCACCGCGCGGCGCCAGTCGCCCTTGAGCACCTCGACCTCGGCGCCCATCAGCGAAGCCGCATGGCCCCAGCCGATCGCGAACCGCCCGCTCTCCAGCACCAGCACCTTGTCGCCGCGCGACAGCACGTTGCTCAGCGCCGCTTCCCAGGCGCCGTGACCGTTGGCGATGTAGATGTAGGATTTGCCCTTGGTCGCAAACAGGTTCGAGATGTCGCGGAGCAGGCTCTCGGTCAGATCGGTCATCTGCTTGGAGTAGATGTCGATCGCCGGACGATGCATCGCCTGCAGCACCGCATCGGGCATCGTGGTGGGCCCGGGGATGGCCAGAAATTCCCGGCCCGCGCGAACGGTCATTTTCGTTTGTCCTTATGTCGTGAAGACGGTCTGGAGGGTCATCGCATGACGCTTTTACGCGGCGCGGGCATCCAAGAAAAGCGCGCAAAACGCAGGTCTGGGGCTCTTATCGCTTCGTCTCGCGGCAGCCGGCGGCCTCCGCCTCCTCGACCGAGCAGAACCAGCGCGTGCCCTTGCTGATCTTCATCTTGATCTGGGCGTACCAGCGGCTGGTCGGGGTGTGATAGATGCACTCGCCTGCGGTGTTGACGTTGCCCTTGATGGTGCAGTCCGGCGAGGGGGCGACCGGCCCCGAGGCCGAGGCGAGCAGCACGGAATGCGCCCCCTCCGATGGCTTGGTGGCGCCCAATATGGTCGTCTTCTTGTTGCGCACGCGCCAGTCCCAGGGTGCGATGAAGGCGCCCTGCCACATCCCGGCTTTTGCCTCGCGCGCGGCGGCTTCGTCGGAATCATAATCGTGGGAGAGGCGGGCGTAAGCCAGTGCCCAGCCGCTGTGCGCCAGCCATTTCTGGATGTCCTCGCCGCCGACCTCGCAGCGCGCCACCGTGCGGCCGCGCCGGTCGATCGAACGCGCGTGACAAACCCAATTCTTGCCTTCGGTGTACTTCGCGAGCGCGTCGCGGGCCGCGATGCCGCAGGTCCAGCGTTCGCCCTTGTTGTTGAGGCAGAGCTGGTCGACTGAAGGCGCGTCGATGCCGCCGAGCCGGATCCGCGTGTTGCCGATCAGGACGGAATCGCCGTCACGGACCTTGGCGGTGCCGGTGATGTCGGCGGCCTGTGCCAGCGACGGCGAGGCCGGGAAAGACAAAGCGAGCAAAGACAGCGCAATCAGGAACTTTCGCAACATGCCGGTCCGCGTCTGATGAAACTCTCGATAAAGCCCCCAATTGTGGTCGGCTTTTGTCCCCGCGGCCAGCGCCTGCCCGACAGACGGGCTGTCAACTTCCCGTCATTGTGGCGCGGAGGTTACTTACCCTCCCTTGAGGGGACCCTCCAGGGGAGGGTGAAGAATCCCGCGAGACCTAACCCCGCGCCATCACCTTTCTCGCCACCGCCAGCGCCATCAGCACGAAGGCCGACGTCACCTCCGGTCCGCCCACCAGAATCCGTGTGGGCGTCTTCATCTTGTTCCATTCATAGGCGCGGAACGGGCCGCGGCGGCCGCCTTCGCCGACAGCATTGACGATCACGTTCAGCGCCGGCGCGAAGGCGCGCGGGTCGGCGCCGAGATGGCCGAGTGCGATCAGGGCCAGTGCCGCGTCGAACACGTTCATCTCCGCGGCCATCAGCTCGCCCTTGACGTAGGACAGCACGCGGTGGCGGATGAGATCGAAATCGCCGTCGGGGTCGATCGCGGCCTGCGCCGCCAGTGGCAGCGCCAGGAAAGCCGCATAGCAGCGGCCGAAATAGGCGCTGTAGAGTTCGGGCAAATAATAGATGTGCGAGCGCGGATTGGCGAAGGCGCCGCTTGCGGCGAGCCGCTTCTGGAAGCCGATGATCCGATGCACGGTGGCAAGCCGCGCCGGCGTCTCCAAAATCTTCCAGCGCGCGAGATTGCGAAAGCTCACCTCCAGAATGTCGAGATTAAGCGTCGGATCGAGATCGTTGCCATAGGGCCGCTCGCCCCGGAGATTGTCGATCCAGGTCGCTACTCCACCCTCGTAGTCGATATTGTCGTTGATCGGCACCGTCACGCGCGGCTCGTTGACGCCGGCGCGCACCTGATAGCCGGCGTAGAAATCCAGCAGCGGCTGGTCGAGGATCGGATCGGTGCAGCCGGCCTGCGTCGCGGCGGAGATCGAGCACGCCGTGGTGTCGCAATCCGGCACGTAGACGCCGAAGCCGAGGTCCTGCTTGATCTGGCCGAAGAAGCGGAAAACCGCGGATGCGGCGCCGGCGCCAGCGCAGTGATGACGTCGAAGCGGGCGCCGTCGGTGCCCTCGACCTGCTCGCGGCTGGTGTTGACGCAGAAATCGACCATGTCGGCGACCGCGCGCTTGGCCGCTATCGCCTCGGTGGGCGAAGCGAGCCCGGTCTCGAAATAGCCGAGCAGCGCCTCGATGAAGAACGCGTCGTAATAGGCCGAGCGGTGGCGGATCTGCACCGGCTCCCACATCGGCTCGGCGATGCCGGTCCAGGGCGGATTGACCACGGCGCGCGCCGGTGAGCGTGCGATGAAGACTCGCGCCAGGTTGAACAGCAGCGAGGAATTCTTGTAGCCGCGCGCGTTCAGGCCGGTCAGTGCCATGATCAGCTCACGCCCGCGCAGGTCGGGATCGCCGATCAGGTTGAAGGCAGCATAGGTCGGCAGAAAACCGTTCTTGCGGTACGAGCCCAGCAGATGCTGCGCGCAGTCCCGGATCACGCCGTCGATCTGCGCTGGCGCCGGCATGCTGCCGGCGAACATCGCCGGCGGCGGCTTGGGATGATCGAGCGCGATGGTGTCGACGAGATCGGCAACGGGCTGACCGACCGCCGCCCAATCAGGCTCGGCATCATCGCGAGCGCGGGCGATCGCCTCGCGCAGCCGGGTCAGTCTGGTCTCGTCGCGCAGCTCGGGCAGACCGGCGCGGCGGAGCAGCATTCGCAATGCGGGATTGCCGAGCGCGGTCTTGTAGAATTTGGCCAGATGCGGATCGCCGCTGGCTTGTCCCGACAACACGGGATCGCAGACCTCATAAAGTGAGGGGCCGTCTTTCCGCGCCGTCAGCGCCCGGCACGCGGCACCTGCGAAATAATGAAAGCTCATGAAATACCTGGTCGCGGGGCCTTGCCCGGAGCCGGCCGGGACGCCCCCATCGGCGTGCCACCCCCTGCAAGTCGTTGAAAAAGCTACCCGGATCTGCAGGAAATACAAATGTGATGTAAGTCACGGAAAAACGCGGCACGAGGGCTGCATGACAGGGCTCCGGAAGGCTACGGGGGCGCCGAAAATGGAGACTTTGGGACTGGTGAATTAACCAATCTCTTCAGCGACTTAGCTCAAAATTTCGGCGATCTATTGCCGCCGGGGCGATATCCGGTTAAGGGTTTGTTTGGTGCGGCGCCGCAAATTGCGCGCAATTCGGGGGCACACCCCCGGCCAATCCTCAAACCCAAAGCCGCTATCGCGCTACTTAACATGTGCGCGCCTTGGGTGGTTTTTGGTAATGACAGGAACGAACCGAGATGAATGTAGGCAGCTCGATCTCTCGCGACGCACGATTGCAGTCGCCGCAGCCCTCATCGGCACGGTGTCGCTGGCGATCGGCGCCCATGCTGCTCTCAACATGCGCTCGCTCGATGCCGCCAAGGCCGTCCCGACCGATCAAATCAGCGGTTCGCTGGGCCAGACCTCGCGCCTCGCGCTCGTCATCGGCAACGGCCATTATCCCGACGCCAACGCGCCGCTCACGCAGTCGATCAACGACGCCCGCGCGCTGTCCTCGACCCTGCGCAAGAACGGCTTTGACGTCGACATGGTGGAAGACGCCAGCAAGGACGACATGGCGCGTGCGATCAGCCGCCTGAAGTCCCGGATCAAGCGCGACAGCGTCGTCATGCTGTTCTTCGGCGGTTACGGCGTGCAGGCCGGTCGCGAAAGCTACATGCTGCCGGTCGATGCCGTGATCTGGAAGGAGAGCGACGTCCGTCGCCAGGGCGTCTCCATCGACGGCGTGCTCGAGATGATGAAGGAGCAGGGCGCCAAGGCCAAGCTCGTCGTGGTCGACGCGTCCCGCCGCAATCCCTATGAGCGCCGCTTCCGCTCCTATTCGCACGGCCTGGCGCCGATCGGCACGCCCGACAACGCGCTGATCCTGTCCTCCGCCTCGCCCGGCAAGGTCGCCGACGACGGCAAGGGCGAGCACAGCACGCTGGTCAGCGAGCTCCTGGCCAACCTCAATGCGCAGGGCAGCGCCGAAAGCATCTTCAACAAGACCCGCGTCGCCGTCTCCCGCGCCTCCGAAGGCGACCAGGTCCCGGCCGTCTCCTCCTCGCTGCTCGAAGACGTCAACCTCAGCGAAGCCGGCAGCTAGTTTTTCTTAAGCCCCGCGAGCTCTCGCAGCGAACTCTCGTAGGGTGGGCAAAGGCGCAAAGCGCCGTGCCCACCGTCTTTTCAGGCATAGAAAAGAAAGACGTGGGCACGCTGCGCTTTGCCCACCCTACGATATCGCGTGCTTGGCGCACACCTGCACACCCACATCGTCATTGCAGTCCAGACCTCCTCCGTGGAAAGATTCTGATTGCTTCGTCGCTTCGCTCCTCGCAATGACGATAGGGCCCATCCTACTTCGCCGCCTCCGCGGCCATGGCCGGGCGCACGGGATCGCCTTCGCGCAACAATGCGCCGGCGCGGGCGACGACGATGTCGCCTTCGTTGAGTCCGTCACGGACCTCGATATTGCCGCCCGACATCAACCCGATCTCGACGCGCTTGGTCTCGACGCGGTTGCGGCGGATCACCTGCACCACGGTGCCGGCGGACGAATATTGCACGGCGGTCAGCGGCACCGCGACGTTGCAGCTCTGGCCGGTCTTGATCAGCGCGCGCCCGCTCGCATTGAGCAGCAGCCTGCGCTGCGACGAGATGCCGATATAGACCATGCCCTGCTGGATGTTGGGCTCGACCGTCGGGCCGATGCGGCGCACCTTGCCGTCGATATCGCCGATGCCGGCGATGCGCACGGTGGCCGGCTGGTTGACCGCGAGCTTCCTCACGTCGTTTGTCGCCACCAGGCCGACGAGATCGTATTCGCTGCGCGCCACGATCGTGAACAGCGCCTCGCCCTTGGCCGAGGCCGGCGCGCCGATCTGCGCCGTCGACGTCGCGATCACGCCAGCCACGGGTGCCGTGACCTGGAGCGTACCGCCTTCGGGCAGCGCCAGCCGCGCCAGAACCTGGCCGGCCGTGGTGGTCTCGCCGGCTTCCGCCAGCACCTCCGTGATCTTCAGCCCCGGACGCTCGGGCCGCACCGAGGTCTCCTCGCGCGCGATGATCGAGCCGGTGGCCTCGACGATGTCGGAGAAGCACGACTTTGCCGCCTTCAGCACTGTGACCGCCGGGCCCTTGGGCGCGTCGTCGTCGGCAGCAAGCGCCGGCTGCGCCGCCAGCAGCACCAGTCCGGCTAACGCAACGAGACCTGGGACAGGAAACGCGCAGGCGATGGACGCATCGGTCATTCCGGTTGGGCCGTGACGGCCTCATCGATAGCAGAAGCCGCAGCGGCCGGCCATGGGCGCGAGGGGCCGCAGACGCGGCAGCAGCGCAGGCTGCGCGATGCCGCCTGGTGAATTAGTCGCGGAAATGGAGCGGAGGTTCGCGGTCCCTTGCCCAGCATGTGACGTGAGTGCTTCGAGGGCTTTGAAGCGTCCACAGCGTCATGGCCGGGCCTGTCCCGGCCATCCACGGCCTTTCTTGGCAGCCGAGAGAACGTAGATGCCCGGGATAAGCCCGGGCATGACGACCTCTGGTGAATGTTCAACTGCGATGGTCTTCCAGGGAGACCCGCTTCACGGCAGGCTAACGAACTCCACCCAGTTCGGCTTCTTGCCGGTGGCATAGGATTTCAGCTTGGCGAGCGCGCCGCTGCTCTGGTCGATCGCATAGACGCTGATGCCGTCGGACAGTTCGCCGACGGCGGCAAGGAAGCGGCCGGATGGATCGATGTTGAAGCCGCGCGGCTGCTTCTCGGTCGGCACGCTGCCGATCGTGGTCAGCTTGCCGCTGGTCGCATCGACCTTGTAGGCGGTGAGGGTGTTGGTGGTGCGCTCGGAGGCGTAGAGGAAGCGGCCGTCCGGGGTGATGTGGATGTCGGCGGCCCAGGGCTTCTTGTCAGAGTCCTTACCTGTAAATCCTTCCGGCAGCGCAGTGGTCCGCTGGATCTCGTCCCACGCGCCGCTCTTGGCTTCATAGGCAAACACCGCGACGTCGGCGTTCAGCTCGTGGATGAGATAGACGAACTTGCCGTTCGGATGAAACACGAAGTGCCGCGGTCCTGATTTTTCCGGCACCTTGTGAATCGGCGGATCGCTCGGCGTCAGCTCGCCGGTGCTGGCATCGAATGCAAAGCTCAGCACCTGGTCGGAGCCGAGATTGGTTGCGAACGCGAACCGGTTGTCGGGCGAGGGCAGGAAGGCGTGCGCGTTCAGCCCGGTCGGGATCACCTGCTTCGGCTCGCCAACGACACCGTTGGCGAGCAGCGGATTCAGCGCGACCTTGTTGCCGCCGTATGACGCGCTGAACAGGAATTTGCCGCTGCGGTCGATTGCGATGTTGGCCATGCTGTCGGCGAGCGGTCCGTTGCCGATATGGCTCAGCCGGCCGGTTTTGGGATCGATCGCAAAGCTCACCGCGACGAACGGCTGCGAACGAACGCCGGCGATCAGCACGCGGTGGTCGGGCGTGATCGCGAGCGGCGTCGAGGATCCCGGCTTCCCGGCGCCCGTGAAGGCGGCGGTCTGCACCGGTGTCATCTCGCCGCTCTCGGCGATCTTGAAAACGCTGATGTCGTTGCTGTCGGCATTGCCGACATAGGCGAAGGTTTCGGCCATGCCGGCACGGTCTCCAGCGATGAGAGCAAGGAAGGTGAAAAGAGTGGTCGCGATCGCGCTGGATGCGATGCGTCGTGTCGGTTTGGGCATGGACGTCCTCCTCGAGCCGGTGCGGCATTGTCGTTTTGCCGCAGAGGATAGCGGCAGGCCCCGCCTCACACCAAAATCCAATTGGGATCGATCGATGCTGAAATCGCATCGTTGGACGTCCGAAGCGTTTTCGAGCGAAGCGGATGCCGCTTCGCGTCAAGAAAACGCGTCAAAACAGGAATCTACCGCGCCGCCGCGGTCAGGTCGCGGGAGGGCAGGTGCGGGCCGGCCTGATGTTCGGGCGGCCCAAGCACGGTCCACACCGCGACTGCCAGCAGCGCCGAGGTCAGGATGGTCCAGGCGACTAGTCGTTTGCGCATCAGCCAAATCGTCCGTCGAAAGTTCGATGCGCCGGAGCGCACGCGACCCATCGTGCACTGCAAAAGGCGGCGTTCCTATGAACTCCCTCACAGGCGAACCACGCGTAAGCCAATTGCGAACCATTGCCGGGTGAATGCATTGACCCGGCATGCCGCGTGAAAACGATCTTGAAGGTAAGCCCGACATGGGCGGCAAGCACGGTGGCCAGGCCGGCCAACCCAAGCTGCCGCCGCGCCCGCGCCCGCAGGATAAAGGCGGCGCGCAGGATGAAGATGTCGTGGCAAAGCGCCACACCGGTCAAACCGATCGCAAGGTTCGGCCGACCAACACCAAGTAGCGCTGCGATTCGCTGGCTCATTCTCGCGGCGGTGGTCCCGGCGGAACGACCGTTCTGGAACGGCAGTCACGTCCCGCCGTTATCCCGGTCTCGCGGGCCGAGGACGGCAAAACGGAGGCTGGCACGTGTTTTGGATTTATTGGGACACCGCCTGGTCGCTCATCATCAGCGGAATCATGTTCACCACCATCGTCACGCATCCCGACGCCGAGTTCGCCGAGATCCAGGCGGCGCGGCAGCCGAAATGAACGTCCACGGCACCTGAGCCCTCCACCTCCGTAGTTCAACTGAGTCCGGCCCGCACAAGCTGCGGGCGCAGACGCGTTTGGTGAACCGAATCTTAGGAGCCGGCCGGTAGTTTTCGGCATCTTTTCACTGATCCGGCGCTCCCCCATGGCATTATTCGGCAATCCCTCGATCCGCTCGGTTCTCGGCGCCATCATCGGTGTCCTGGGCCTGTTCCTGATCGGGCAGCTCGCAACCGGACTTCTGGGTGCGGTCGCGCGCAACGGCGCCGCGCAGAAGCTCGATCGCTTCGCCAGCACCGACCAGCAGCTGTTCGCGACCCTGCTCGGCTTCCGGCTGGAGCGCGGCACCTTTCTGTCGGCGCTGGTCGCGGAGGGGCCCGCCAATGCCAATGCCGACACCCGCATCGCCACCAACCGGCAATTGTCGGAGGCGGCTTACAAGAATGTGCTCGAGCAGCTCGACGGCGTGTCGAATTCGGGTGTTGCCGCCGCGTCAAGCAAGCTCGTCGCGATCCATGATGTGCTGATGCCGCTGCGGACCAAGGCGGAAGCCGTGATCCATCAGGCCAAAGCCGAGCGTGACGCCAAGGTGGGTGACGAGTTCCGCAAAGCCGCGCAGGATTATCTCGATGCGATCCTGGCGCTGACCGCCGAGATCGAGAACGCGCTCAAGCTCACCGATCCCGTGGTCGATCATCTCCTCGGCATCAAGCAGTCGGCCTGGGCCGCGCGCAGTTTCGGCGGCCTGGTCGCCATCCGCCTCGAAGCAGCAGCCGCCAGCGTCAAACCCTGGAGCGCCGCCGACATCGTCGGTGCCGCCGAGGATACCGGCCGCGCCAAGCAGGCCTGGAGCCAGGTGCTGGACGCCGCCGGCCGCGCTGATGCGCCCGCCAGCCTCACCGACGTGGTCGCGCGCTCGAAGCAGGGCGAGGCCGCCGCCATGACCGAGCGGCAGCAGGGCTTCATCAAGGCGCTGAGCAACAACCAGACCATCGACATCAAGGTCGAGGATCTCTCCAAGCTCAACACCGCCATCCTCAACTCCAGCGTCGAGGCCGGCCAGGCCGCGCTGGCCGAAATGGTCGCGCGCGCCGGGCAGCAGATGGTTTCGGCGAAATGGAGCCTGGCGCTCAACGGCGTGATGATGCTCGTCGCGCTCGCCATCACGATCTTTGGATTCATCCTGGTGCATCGCCGCGTCAGCGCGCCGATCCGCAAGCTGACGCAGGCGATGCGTTCGCTGGCCGAGAACGATTACGCGATCGAGCTCGCAGGCATTGAGCGCGGCGACGAGATCGGGGAAATGTCGCGCGCGGTGTCCGTGTTCAGGGAGAACATGATCACCGGCGATCGCCTCGCCCAGGAACAGGCGGCAGAGCAGGGGCGCAAGGAACGCCGCCAGCTCGCCGTCGACGGGCTGATCCAGCAGTTCGAGAAGACGGTCACGGAATCGCTGCAAACGCTCGCCTCGGCCTCCGGTGAGCTGAACGCCACCGCGCAATCGATGTCGTCGACCGCCGAGCAGGGCTCGTCCAAGGCGGCTTCGGTCGCGAGCCTGTCGGGCGATGCCTCGTCCAACGTGCAGACGGTTGCGGCGGCGACGGAACAGCTCTCGGCCTCAATCAGCGAGATCAGCCGCCAGGTCGCGGAATCCTCCAGCATTGCCGGCGCCGCGGCCAGCGAAGCCGATCGCACCAATGCCGAGGTGCAGGCGCTCGCCGATGCCGCGCAGCGCATCGGCGACGTCGTTGCGCTGATCACAGGGATTGCCGAGCAGACCAATCTGCTCGCGCTCAACGCCACCATCGAGGCCGCGCGCGCCGGCGACGCCGGCCGCGGCTTCGCGGTGGTCGCTTCCGAGGTGAAGAACCTCGCCACGCAGACCGCCAAGGCGACCGAGGAGATCACCGGCCAGGTCGCGGCGATCCAGGGCGCGACGCGGCTGTCGGTGACCGCGATCCAGTCGATCGGCACCACCATCCAGCGGGTCAACGAGATTGCGGCTGCGATCGCGGCCGCCGTCGAGGAGCAGGGCGCCGCGACACGCGAGATCGCCCGCAACGTGCAGCAGGCCTCGCAAGGCACCAACGAAGTCTCGCGCCACATCTCGGGGGTGTCGGACGCCGCTGGGCAGACCGGTGCGGCCGCCGGCGAAGTGCTGGACTCGGCCAAGATGCTGGCGCGCCTGTCGGATGATCTCAAGCGCGACGTCGACCGCTTCGTCGGCGATCTCAGGGCGGCTTGAGTCGAATCCGTAGTTCCGTAGGGTGGGCAAAGCGCGGCGTGCCCACCATTCTCACCACGAACGCTGAATGATGGTGGGCACGGCGCGCGAAGAGCGCGCCTTTGCCCACCCTACGAAATCTTCGTCGCGGCGATTCCCGCGCGTCGTCCTATTGCAGCACCTTCGGCATCACGACGACGATATCGACCTGCTTGTCCAGGATCTGCGACGCCACAGCGGCGATGTAAGGCGAGTAGCTGTCCTCGATGTCGGACGCGATCGCCTCGTCTTTGGCGAACGCATAGAGCATCGTGCCGTCGACCCTATCGAAGCGGATGCCGGCGAACAGCCGGTCGAACGTCTCGGCGCCGACGACGCCTGCCATCAGCGCCTGTATCGCCTGGTCCTGAACAAGTGTGAGCTTCATCATGGCGATGAGATATGGAACGGCTGCGCGAATGCAAGGTCGGCTCGTGACCTCACGTCATGCTGCCCGGCATGAAGCAGCGGATCAGGGCGCGACCGTTGACGTAGTAAGGCCAGACGATGGTGCGGCCGACGCGGTTCGGCTCGGTGATCACGGTGTCGTCGGGCACCTGGATCCACTCACCCTGGAGCCGGACCCGATAATGCCCGTTGCTCGTGTCCCAATCGACATCGTCCAGCGCGGTGCCATCGGCGTCCGCGCAACAGGGCCCGCCGCCCTTGCTGTGCAGGCTCTCGAACCAGCCCTTGAGGGGAGAGTTCGCGAAGCGCCCGTCGTCGCGTGCGTCCGCGGGCGCGCCGATCAGGGCCATCGCCGCAGCAACAAGAATCATTCGCAAACACAACATTGCCATGCCGCCTCGCTCGATCTGCGCATGCGCGCAACGCGCGAGACGCAAGCGTCCGCGATGCGCGTGATGCGATTGGCCTACCCGCCGGCCGGCCGGGTTCCAGCCGTCTCAGCAGGGCCATAACCGCGGGCCGGGGCGTTTGATCCTATTTTCGGGGAGGCTGCGGACAGATCATTGCTGGCGAAGGAGCCGATTTCAGGCCGCCGCCGCCTGATTCGACAGTAATTGCTTCAGTTTTGCCGCCGGCACGGCCGGGCTGAACAGCCAGCCCTGCATCTGGCTGCATCCGAGCTTCCGCAGCACCTCGCGCTGGGCTTCGGTCTCGACGCCTTCCGCCGTCGTCGCCATGTGGCGGGCGGCGGCCATGTGCACCACGGCCTGGACGATGGGGGAGGAATCTTCGGGCTCGCCGATGTCGCTGATGAAGCTGCGGTCGATCTTGATCTTGTCGAACGGGAATCTGTGCAGATAGCTCAGCGACGAATAGCCGGTGCCGAAATCGTCGAGCGCGATGCGCACGCCGAGCTCGCGCAGCTGCTGCAGCACCGTGAGCGCCTCCTCGTCGTCGCGGATCAGGACGGTTTCGGTGATCTCGAGCTCCAGCCGTCCCGGCGCGAGGCCTGATTCCGCAAGCGCGGCGGCGACCTTCAGCGCCAGCGTCCTGGAGCGGAACTGCACCGGCGAGACGTTGACCGCGATGTGGATATCGCCGGGCCAGGAGGCCGCCTCGGTGCAGGCCTGCCTCAAGACCCATTCGCCGATCTCGCTGATCAGGCCGGTGTCTTCCGCAACCGGAATGAAGTCCACAGGCGAGACCATGCCGCGCGCGGGATGGCGCCAGCGCAGCAGCGCCTCGCAGCCGGTGACGACATTGGCCGCCAGGTCGACCAGCGGCTGGTAGTGCACCTCGAACTCGCCGCGGCCGAGCGCCAGCCTCAGGTCGATCTCGAGCTGACGGCGCAGCCGGGCCTTGGCGTCGTATTCGGGCACGAAGATGCGGAAGGTGCCGCGCCCTTCGGATTTCGCCGCATACATTGCGAGATCGGCGCGCTTGAGCAAATCGTCCAGATTGTCGCCGTGGTCGGGCGCGATTGCGATGCCGATGCTGGCATCGGTCGCGATCTCCTGGCCCTTGCAGTCCACCGGCCTGCGCAGCATCGTGAGGATCTGCTCGGCGAGCGCGGTCAGCTCGGCCTGGTCGCAGGTACCGGCCTTGACGATGGCGAATTCGTCGCCACCGAGCCGCGCCACCAGATCGTTGCCGCTGACGCAGGCGCGCAGCCGGTTCGCGACCTGGCGCAACAGCTCGTCGCCGACCTCGTGGCCGAGCGAATCGTTGACGCCCTTGAACTCGTCGACGTCGATATAGAGGATCGCGAACGGCTTGCCCTGGGCAAGCTCCGCCACGCGGCGCTCCAGGTGCCCGCGCATCAGCACGCGGTTGGGCAGATCGGTGAGCGCGTCGTAATGCGCCATATGCGCGATGCGCTCGTCGGAGCGAATGCGCTCGGTGACGTCGTCGTGCGTTGCGAGCCAGCCGCCGCCGGCCCCGGGCTGGTTCTTGATTTCAATCAGGCGGCCGTCGGCGGTCTCCACGATGTTGCTCTGGATCCGGCCGACGCCGTCGAGGACGGCATCGCAATAGGCATCGACGTCGCCCTCGAACGAACCAGTGTCGTGCCGGTGCTGGATCACGTCGCGGAAATGGACGCCGGGTTTCACCACCGTGGTAGACAGCCGGTACATGTCCGTGTAGCGGCGATTGCAGACGATCAGCCGCTGGTCCTGGTCGAACATCAGCAGGCCCTGCGTCATGGTGTTGAGCGCGGTGTCGAGCCGCTGCTTCTCCACCGAGAGCCGTCGCGTCATCTGCCGGAAGATCAGGACCAGGGTCAGCACGAGCAGGCCGATCGACAGCACGGCCACGGTGACGAAAAATTTCGTCTGCGTGCGCCAGGTGGCGAGCGTCGCGTCCAGCGACTTGGTCGCGACAATGACCAGCGGCACGACGGTCAGCAGGCGCGCGGCGACGATGCGCTGCTTGCCGTCGATCGGGCTGGCGAGCTCCGTCGTGACGAAGGTGCGCTCGAACACCGCCATTTGCTCTGGGGAGCCGGTGCGGTAATTCTTCCCGATCATGCCGTCGACCTGCGGAATGCGCCCGAGCAACTGGCCGTTCTGATGGTGCATCGCGATCGAGGAGTCCTCGCCGAGCCCTGACGAGGCGAAGAATGATTCGAGCTGCTCGGGCGCGATCGCGCGCGTAACGATGCCGAGGAATTCGCCATGCGGCCCGGACACGCGGCGAGCGAACACGATCGCCTGACCGTCGCCGAACCGGCCCGGCACGACCTCGATCTCTTCCTGCGATGCCGGGTCGTTCTTGAGCCGGTTGAAATAGCCGCGGTCGGCGACGGAGATGTCTGCGACCGGCCAGCGCCGCGACGAATTGATCAACACGCCGCTGGAATCGAACAGATTGGCGCCGGCGACGTCGGACCAGCCGCTCGCCTTGGCGCGCAGCACTTCATGCACGGCGAGCGTGCCCATTTCGCTGCGGAAGACATCGGCGGATTCGATGCCATGACTTTCGAGCTCGGCGATGATGCTCTTCTGGAGTACCGCGAAATCCGCGAACTCGCGGTCGAAATGGCGGGCGAGCAGCCGGACCGCGCTCTCGAGGCTATCGCGGCCGCTCTCGATGGCGTTCTGGCGGAAGCGGTCGACGGTGAGCGCAGTGCCGATCGCGGTCGCGGCCATCAGCACGAAGCCGCCGACGATCAGCCATATCAGCGGCGCGCTCTGCCAACGCCGGAGCACCGCGCGCATCCGCGCGGTCCATCGAATTGATGCACCCATCCAACCCTCCCGTGGAATGCAAGATGCAGCAAAACTGACAAGACCGGGTTACCAGCAAAGGTTAGGGAAGTATGAATGGGAACAAAATCAGAGGGTTGGCGTGCACAACTTTGATCCGCACGGTGGAGTTGTGCTCGCTCGGCCGGCCCTCCTTCGAGACGCCCGCCTGCGGCGGGCCCTCAGGATGAGGTCGCGTTTTGCGGCGAGCTATCAGACCCTCATGGTGAGGAGCCCGCCAAAGCAGGCGTCTCGAACCATGCAGGCCGGGCGCGTCGCGCAAGCTCGCACCTGCCAGGTGCGAGAAGCCCATCACTGCCGCTTCACCTCCCATGTCAGCGCTTCCGCATTATGCTTGGCGAACATCGCCGGCACGTCGAACTTTCCGGTCGCGAGATCATAGCGGCATGTCCAGCCGCCCAGTCCCTTCAAGGCGACGTTCTTCGGATGCTTGTCATACTCGCCGGCGAGCGAGATCACGAGATAGCCGTTGTTGGGCCATTCCGCGCCGAGCTGGCGATAGGCCTCTTCCGTGCCTTCGACGAGATTGGCCGAGATGTGGAAGTCGAGCTTGGCAAAGCGCTTGGTCTCCGGCCGGCCGTAGAAATAAGCCCAGGCGAGATCGCTGAGCGAACGCTTGATCGCGTTCACGAAGGCACCCTTCTCGACATGGTAGAGATAGAGGTCCTGCTCGCCCGAGCCGGTCTTCTGCATCCGCACCAGCCATTGCGAGTCCGGGGTGAAGCGGAACCCGGCGCCGTAGCCCTGCTCCGGCTTCAGCTCCGTCATCTGCGCGCCGTGCCGCGCCCAGACCTGCCATTTGACGTCCCAGTCGCCGCCATCCTTCATGTACTGCTCGAGCTTGGTGGCGCCGTCGGGCGAGGTGAAGGCGAGACCGGAATTCTCGGAGAGGATGTAGCCCGGCGGCGGGCCGGAGGCGGCGAGCGCTGGAGAGGCCAGCGTCAGGGCAAGCGCCAGCCATGGCGCAGCGCGGCAAAATGCGTTCACGGAAAAAATTCCTTAAAAATGTGCCGCGATGCGGCCTCGGCGATTTGTCGCCGATGGGGCCGCGCCGGTTCATCCGCGGCATCCGGGAACAGGGGCGCGAACAGCGCATCGGTCTTGCTGCGGCAGCCAAATCAGCGCAGTTTGCCGGGGCTGATTTGTGATCCAAGTTTTTCTACGACCGGGGCTGAAGTCTGATGATCACCGCGTCCAAGGCCTTCGTTGCATTCTGTGTGCTCGCATTGGCCGGCACCGTGCTGGTGATCGGCCCCACCGAGCTGCGCCGCCTGCTGCCCGGCGGGGCGAACACCGAGATCGCCGTCGCCGCCAGACCTGCAATCAAACCCGAGGCCAAAGCCGAGACCAAAGCGGAACTGAAGACTGAAGAGCCGAAGCTCGCTGCTGTTGCACCGCCCGCGCCGCCCGCATCCCCGGCGCCAACCGCGCTGGCCGAGACCCAGAAGCAAGTCACGGCCGCGCTCGCCGATCTCGCCCCGGTCAAGGCACCGCCGGCTGTAACCGATTCCGGCCCGCGTTTCGACGTCGCGCGCGTCGACGATCACGGCGAGGCGGCGGTGATCGCGGGACAGGCCGCGCCGGGCGCGAAGGTCGAGCTGCTGCGCGACGGCCAGCCGCTCGACACCGTGGTGGCCGATGCCTCGGGTCAGTTCGTGATGACACCGCCAAAGCTTCCCGCCGGCAGCTATGAGCTGAGCCTGCGCGCCAAGGCGCCGGACGGCACCGTCCTGCAATCGGGCCGCACCATGCCGGTGACGATCGCCGAAGCCGCGCCGCCGCCCGCGCGTGTTGCGTCGATCGCCAAACCGGAAACGAAACAGGGCGACAAGCCGGACGACAAATCGGACATCGTGGCATCCTTGCCTCCAGCCGCATCGCACCTCGCCTCGGTGCCGGAGAGGGCGCGGCCCAGAATGATGGGACCAGCGAAGCCGACACGACCGACGGCTTTGGCCAGGGCGCAAGGCGAGACCGCCGGCGCGACGGTCGCATCGGCGTCGCCCACCGAAGTGTTCGGCGCTACGCCTGCGCCGGCAGAGCAGGGCGGCAGCAAGGTCATCTCCCGCGGCGACAGCCTGTGGACTCTCAGCCGGCTCGCCTATGGCGACGGCGCCCGCTACGCGGTGATCTTCAACGCCAACCGCGGCAAGATCCACAACCCCAATCTGATCTATCCCGGTCAGACCCTGGTGCTGCCGCACAAGGCGCAGTGAGGCTTGCTCCGCCTCTCCCGCGTGCGGGAGAGGCCGACGCGCCCCGGGCGATGCGAAGCATCGTCCCGAGCGCGGCGGGTGAGGGTTCTCACCACGTAGGGACATCCTCCGCAAATTCTCGACAATCCCGATGTGGAGACACCCCTCTCCCCAACCCTCTCCCGCAAGCGGGAGAGGGAGCCCAGTGCCGATCCCGCAGCATCGTGCACATCATATCCGGTCGCCCTGCCGCAAGCGGGCGAGGTAAGGCAGCGTTCCGCGACGCTTCGGCCGCCGGCGCCAGGGAACCTTTAGTTCCCTCGCGCGTCTTGTCCCTGCGAGGCAATGCGCGCGTGGCGCTGGAGGAGGGCCAGGAATTGGCCAGTTCAGTGGTCAGTTCGATGCTCATGTCGAGATCCCGCCCGGGACCGGCACTGGCCGGCGTTCTGCTCATGATGTCCCTGCTGCTGCCGAACCCGGCCGAGGCCCAGTTTGGATTCCGCGGCGGCCCGCTCGGTGTGGCGCGCTTCGCCGTCGGCCACGTCCTCGGCCTGTCGCGCCTGCGCCATGCCCGCATGGCGGTGCGGGGCGGCCGTAGCCGCTCGGCTGCCTTGCGGTCGCAGGACCCCCGTATTGATCCCCGCGGCGCCGAGCGTGCTCAGCTCGCCAATCCCTATGTCCTGCGTGCGGTGCTCACAGCGGGAGCCGCGCTGTCGGGCTGGCATGGCGGCCGTCGTCCGCAGGGCTGGTGGCGGCATCCCGACGGCAGCTATGGCTGGGTCGGCCCGGTGTTCTGGCCGTTCGCGGATGACGATCTCACCAACGCCATCATCTACGGTGATGCGACCAGCCTCTCGCTTTACGGCTATGGCGATATCTATGCCGCGATCTTCGCGCCCTATGCGGCGGCGGAGCTCGCCGCCTACACCGCGCCGCACGGCCGCCGCGCGCGACGGATTCCGTCGGCCGAGAATGTCTGCGAAGCCACCGACACCGGCGGCCGGCCCGTCGAGCGCATCGCCGCCGCCGTGCAGCCGAACGAAATGCAGCGCACTGCGCTGGATGAGCTCGCAAGCGCCTGGCTCGCTGCGCGCGATACCATTCGCGCCTCCTGCCCGAGAGAGGCGCCGGCAACAGCCTCGGAGCGCCTCGGCGTGATGCAGGCGCGCTTGGACGCGATGATCAAGGCCACGGACGCGCTCGCCCCGCCGCTGACGAAATTCACAGGTCTCCTCGATGATGGCCAAAAGGCGAAGCTCGATTCGCTGGCGAACGAACGTCATGCCGCGCTCGCCTCAATCCAGCGCAAGGACGCACAGGCGACTGCGGCCTGCCAACCGGACAAAGACCCTCGCTACGACGAGCAGGCGCAGCGCCAATACCAGCAGCTGGTGCAGCAGCAATGGCCCGCCGACGAGATCGCCACAAGCTTGCACCTCGACGACACCGCCCGCGCCCGCCTCGACGTGCTCCAGGACACCACGCTGCGCACCATGCAGTCGCTGAGCCCATGCCCGTCGAGCCCTGCGCCAACCCCACAAGCCCGCCTCACGGCAGTGAAGGCGCGGCTTGAGACGATGCTGCAAGCAGTCGCCGGCGTCGCCGACGCACTCGACGATTTCGAGTTCGGCCTCAGCGACGAGCAGAAGGCAGGATTTGAGGCAATTGGGCCGAAGCGGGGGGCGTGAGGGCGAGGGCCTGTCCGCAATCCATTCAGCTGTCTTCGCGAGATGAGACCAGATGAGTCACGACCGCCCGATGATGCCATTCTGCCAGTGTTTTGCCCGACGTGTCAAAGCGTCGGCTGGGACACCCGCGTAACCCATTGATCCAACAGCCCCCGCCTACTGTGCATGGGGTTGTTTTCGATTTTTTTGTTGTCGATGGCCGTCATTGCCCGCGAAAGCGGGCAATCCAGTATTCCAGAGGCGGTCGGGTTTAATCGAGAGGCTGCGGCGTACTGGATGCCCCGGTCGAGCCGGGGCATGACGGCGGAGCGATTAGCGCTCGGCTGCGCTACCTCTCCGCCGTGCCGCGGACGCGTCCACCACAGTCCCCGCCTCCTCGCGCCAGCTCAAAATCTCCATCGCCAGCACGGGATGGTTGAAGCCCTTGAGCACGAGGTCGTCGAGCGCGCGGGCTTCGACGAAAGCCTCGACCATGCCGTAGACGCGGCGGCTGACCACGACCTGGCCGGCCTTGGCTTCGTCGCACAGCCGCGAGGAGAGGTTGGTGACGCTGCCGATCGCGGCATATTCCAGCCGCTGCTCGAAGCCGATCTGGCCGAGCGTGGCATAGCCCATGGCGACGCCGACGCCGAAGCCGAGCGAATGGCCGCGGTTTTTCCATTTCTCGGTCAGCGCGCCGATGACGTCGCGCATCTCCACCGCCATCTTCACCGCACGCTTGGTGTGGTCGGCGAATTGGATCGGCGCGTTGAACAGGATCATCACGCCGTCGCCGGCAAAGCGGTCGAGCGTGCCCTCATAGCGGTGGATCAGCTCGCCGAGCGCCGCGTGATATTCGCGCAGCACGTTCATCGCCTCTTCCGGCTCGGTCGCCTCCGTGAAGGAGGTGAAGCCGCGCAAATCGCAGAACACCACCGTGACCTCGCGGCGATGGCTGTCGAGCAGCGCATCGTGCCCGTCGGAGGATGCGATCAGCTGCGCTACCTGCGGCGCGAGGAAACGTTCGAGCCGCTTGATACGGCCGATCTCGCCGAGCTGCTTTTCGACGCGCTCTTCCAGCGAGCGATTCCAGTTGCGGAGCTGCTCGGTCTGCTCCTGGAGCTTGGCCGCCTGCTGCTGCACGGTGTTGTGCGCGGCGGCGAGCTCGCGGCCCTTGTGGTCGACTTCGGTAAACAGCCGCGCGTTGCGCATCGCCAGCACCGCCTGGTTGGCAAAGGTGCGCATCAGCCCGGTGAGGCTGCCCGCGAACGCACCGCTGGCGCGGCGCAGCACCACCAGCGAGCCGAGCGTGCCCTGCTGGTCGAGCAGCGGCACCACGAGCACCGAATGGAAGCCGGCATTGACCGCGACCTCGCGCAGCGGCTGCTCGGTGGTATGATCGAGATCGGCGATCGCGATCGGCTCGCCGCTCATTGCGGCATCGCTCAGGATGCTGTCGCCCTCGCCGATCGTGACATGCGCGCCCTCGGCCGATTTGTCGATGCCGTCGGCCTGGACCAGGTTGAAGCGGCGCGTCTCGGCGTCATAGCCGTAGATCAGCACCGCGTCGGCATGGCTGATCTCGAGCGCGCGGGCGGCAATCGTCGGCAGCACCGCGTTGAGATCAAGCGAAGCGGCGACCGCGCGGCCGACCTCTTCGAGCACCTTGAGCTCGTTGATCGACTGCGCGAGATCGCGGGTGCGTTCCTCGACCTTGCTCTCCAGGTCCGAATAGGTTTCCTGCAGCTGGCCGGCCATGCGGTTGAACTGGTCGGCGAGCTCTTCCAGCTCGTCGGCGGTGTGCACGTCGATGCGATGGCTGAAATCGCCCGCGCCGAGCTTGTGCGCACCGTCGCGCAGCGCCGTGATCGGGATGATCATGCGGCGCGCCAGCAGCGTGCCGGCGAGGATCGCGACCATCAGGCCGATGCCGATCAGCAGTGCGACGCGCACGACCTGGTCGCGGATCGGCGTCAGCGCCTGCAGGGTCGGCTGCTCGAACAGCACGCTCCAGCCGAGCTTTGGCACGGTGCTCGCGGCTGACAGCACCGCATGGCCGTTGAAGTCGGTGCCTGTGGTGTCGGGCTCGCGGCCAGGGGCGATCGCCGCCGCGACCTGCGGCAGCTTCGACAAATCCTTGCCGACATCGGGCCCCTTCGACGACGTGGCGATTACGCGGCCGCGCGCATCGACGACATAGGCGAAGGCCACCTTCCCGACCTGGGCATCGGTGAGGTAGTCGGCGAGGAAATCGAGATCGATCTCGGCCACGGTGACGCCGGCCTTGAAGCCGGAATGCGCCACCGAGATCGACATCCCCGGCTTTTGGTCGACGAAGCTGACCGGCGAGTAGCTCACGCCGCGCGCGACCGTATCGGTGAAGCGCATGTCGCGCGAGAGGTCGGCATTGCCGCCTGTCGTGGTCGACTGGCGCGAGACGCGCAGCACCTCGCGGCCGTCGCCGTTGAGTTGATACAATTGCGAGACGACAGCGACTTGCTGCAGCAGCTGGACGTAGTCGGCGCGGCGCTTCTCGATCGTGTCCCGGCTTGCCGTCGTCACCCAGCTGATCTGGCGCTCGAGCTCGGAGACCGACTGCTCGATACGCCGGGCGGCGGCCTGCGCCTTGTCCTCGAGGGCGTCGGTCAGCGACGTCTTGGTGGCACGGTAGGAGATCCACGTCTCCATCGCGCCGTTGACGGCGAGCACGAACACGACGAGGCCGACGAGGGAGATGACGTATTTGGCGAAGAGGCCCTCGCGCAGAAACCGGCTTTTGTCTTTCGCTCCTGCCATCCGGATCCTCTCGCGCCGCCAGCCATGCCGGCGCTACGGGCCGCACGGGCCCTCGGAGCTTTCTATCACAATTCAGGCCGAGGGACTGCCAGGCGACGGGCGCAGGACCGGTGAGCGACCGGCGTGGTTACCCGCGCGAGGGTCCGCGAACTACCGGTTAAACAGCTGCCGCATCACGTCATTCATCGGCTGGCTGTCCTGCTGCGGTGGGGGCGGGTCGTCCGGGGGCGCGGGCGACGCCTGCGGCGTTGTCGGCGTTGCGGGCAGGCTGCGGCTTCGCCCGGTGCCTGTCGCGGCACCGTTCGAGAGCCCCTGCTGGATCAGATTGCCGATGGCTTCCCCGAGCTGGCCGCCGAGCAGATTGTTCTGCCCCGGCGGCTGCGCCTGCGGATTGGCGCTGCCGGCGGCGTTGCCGCCACTTGGCGCGGCGCCGCCGGTCCCAGGATTGCCGCCAGGATTACCACCAAGGTTACCACCGAGGTTACCGAGGCTGCCCAGAAGATTGCCGAGCCCGCCGCCATCGGGGCCGAACAGGCCTTTGCCCATCTCGCGCAGCTTGGCATAGGCGGCATCCGGATTATCCAGCATGCCCGCCATGTCCGGAAAGATCCGCGGCTGCGACCACGAGCCCTGGATCATCACGGGGATGCCGAAGCCGACCGGCTCGGAGGCGCGGCCCTGGCCTTCGGTCGTCATGACGAGCTTCGGCTCGACGCGAAAGCCCATCATCTTGGTGTCGAGCGCGACGGTGCCGGCGCCGGTGACGCGCACCAGCGGTCCGACCAGGTTGAGATCGGTGGTCACCGCCTGGCCCTTGTCGATGCGGAAGGAGGCGGAGAGCTGCGACAGATCGGTGCTCTCTGCGTCGCCGACGTTCTGGTTGTCCTGCCAGCCGGACAGCGTTCCCGAGGTCAGCGAGCGGATCATCTGCGCGACATTGATGCCGCGGATGGCGCCATCCTGGAAACTGACGAAGGCCGTGCCCTGCATATTGGCCATCAGCGCGCGCTGACTGGCGCCGGCGCTGCGCAGCGCGAGCTTGGCCTGCAGCTTGCCGTCGATGCGGTCGAATTCGGCGAGGCCTTGCAGCAGCGGCAGCGCACGGACGCCGACCAGGTCGGAATGCATCGCAAAGCTCGGCGCGCCGCTGGTCGCATCGAGGATCACCTCGCCCGAGACCTGGCCGCCATAGGCGCCGAGATTAGCCGTGCCGGCCTTCAAGATGCCGCCGGCGAGTTTTGCATCGAGCGCCAGCGGCGCAAGGCTCGCCTCCCCGATCACGGCCTCGTTCGCCGAGATCCGGATTTGCGCGTCGATATAGTTGAGGCCGGAGACGTCGATCGGCGCATCGCTCCAGGGCTGGCCGGAGCCGCCGTCGCGCGATTTCGCCAGCGGAATCGCGAGCCGCTGGAAGTCGAGATCGACTTTCACCAGCGGCTTGCTCGCGATGTCGACCGAAGCCCAGCCGTTGAAAGCGTCGTCGCCGAGCGTGCCGTTGACGCCGTTGATCATCACGACCCCGCTGTTGAGCCGCAGCTCGGCATGGCCCGCGAGCCGGGACGTCAACACGTCGGGCATGTCGATGGCGAAATCCACCGGGACAGTCTGCCGCTCGATCGGGAGCGTCGGCGCCGCCGCCTTGATGTCGAATTTGGTCGGGTGCTCGCCGACCCGCGCGGTGCCGGTCACATTGATCTTGCGGTCGCGGCCCAGCACGGCGTCGGCATTGATGGCGCTGACGTGGCTTTCGACGCGGTCGCGCACGCGCGCGAATGCGACTTCGCCGTCGGTGATCTTGATGCGGTCGATGCTCGCGCCATCCATGTCGAGCGCGAGCGGCTTCGGCGATGCATCGGCGTTCGGCAGGCGCTCGCGCAGCAGCGGCTGGTAGAGCACGGGATGGCTGACGATGATCTCGCTGATGTTCGGGTGGCCCGACCACAGGCTGGACAGCGACATGTCGACCTGGACGCGATCGATCGTCAGGCGGGTGATGCCGCTGCGGTCCCTGGGGTCGGCAAGCGCGAGGTCGTTCAGCGTGATGTTCAGCGTCGGCCACAGGCTGATTTTCGTCGTGCCGTCGACCGACAGGCGATAGCCTGTGGCGCTCTCGAGGCGTGAGGCAATCGTCGCGGTCAGGAAGCCCGAGGGGATCCCGACCACGAGCAGAAGCGCGATCACGATGATGACGGCGGCCAATGCCGCGCCGGCGAATTTGACTGCTCTCATGTCGATTTTCCAACGACGGACGAGCGATGCCGAACCCGGCAGATA
This sequence comes from Bradyrhizobium sp. LLZ17, assembly GCF_041200145.1. Classification (NCBI taxonomy): domain Bacteria; kingdom Pseudomonadati; phylum Pseudomonadota; class Alphaproteobacteria; order Hyphomicrobiales; family Nitrobacteraceae; genus Bradyrhizobium; species Bradyrhizobium zaerense. Next base: position 4,547,092 of record NZ_CP165734.1, on the reverse strand, counting down.
CCCGTCCTTTGCATCCGTCGATTACGCCTGAGTTTATCCCCGGACGGGAAGCCGCTCCAAGCGGACAAAAATAGTCCGGGGGAGCTGTAAAGTTGTGTGACTTGTGACACACTTCTCCAGCGCGGTTTTACGCGATTCTGAAGTTGATGCTTCCAAGCGATTTGCCGAGGAAACCGGCCGGGCCAACTGGCCAAAGACATTCACAAGGACTTTGAAATGAGCAAGCAGGCCGAATTTGCGGTCATTCTGAAGATGAATGCGATGTTCGCTGATCTCGGCACCGACGAGCTCCAGCGGCTGTCCAATCTGTGCCACACCCAGCATCTGGGGAACGGCGAGGTGCTGTTCCAGAAGGGCGATCCCGGCGATGCGCTGTTTGGCGTGCGGCGCGGACAGGTCCGGATCGAGACCGGTGCCTCCGACGGCAGCCGGCTGACGCTGAACTTTATGGGTCCGGGCGATCTGTTCGGCGAAGTCGCGGTGCTGGATGGGCAGAGCCGCACCGCGGATGCGACCGCAGGCGAGGTCAGCGAATTGTTCGTGCTGCGGCGCGAAGACTTCCTGGCCTTCCTCGAGCGCGAGCCGAAGGTCGCGATCAAGATCATCGGGCTGCTGTGCCAGCGCATCCGCTGGCAGAGCGAGCGTATGGAAGAATCCATGTTGCAGCCGCTGCCGGTGCGGCTGGCGCGGCGACTCTGCGCGCTCGCCGCCGATTTCGGTTCCGAGGTGCACATCTCGCAGGAGCAGCTCGGCGTCTTCGTCGGCGCCGCCCGCGAAAGCGTCAACCGCCAGCTTCAGGCCTGGCGCAAGGAGGCGATCCTGGATCTGCAGCGCGGGCGGATTTTGCTCAGGAACATGACCAAGCTGACGGCGATTGCGCGGAACGAGTAGGGGACGCAGCCCGTCTGTTTCGCTACCCTCATAGCGAGTAGCTCGTCAGAAGCGCCTCGCTGACATTGGTGCCGCGACTACTCCGCGGCCGGGTGCACGACGCGCTTCGGCACCGGTCCCGTTTCGGCGGGCATAGCGCCGGTGGGCGCAGCGGCATGATGATCACCGGTCTCCGCATCCTCGCTGTGCACGATCAGGCGCTTGCCGAAGCGCCAGATCAGGGCGCCGAGGTCGTCCATCACCATGAACATCGCGGGCACGAACACCAGCGACAGGATGGTCGAGAAGATCAGGCCGCCGATCACCGCGAGCGCCATCGGTGAGCGGAACTCGCCGCCGGCGCCGACCGCGAGCGCGCTCGGCATCATACCGGCGGCCATCGCGATCGTGGTCATCACGATCGGGCGGGCGCGCTTCATGCCGGCGTCGATCATCGCCTCGTCGCGCGCCTTGCCGGCATGGATCGCCTCGATCGCGAATTCCACCAGCATGATCGCGTTCTTGGTGACGATGCCCATCAGCATCAGGATGCCGATCCACACCGGCGTCGTGAGCTGCTTGCCGGTGACGAGCAGGGCCGCGATCGCGCCGCCGATCGAGAGCGGCAGCGAGAATAGGATGGTGATCGGTTGCAGGAAGGTGCCGAACAGCAGCACCAGCACCGCATAGACCATCATCAGGCCCGCGGTGATCGCGGTGGCAAAACCATCGGACAGTTCGTTGAGGCTTTCGGCATCGCCGGAGGGGAGACCTTCACGCCCTTCGGCAGGCTCTTCATGACCGGAAGATCGTAGATCTTCTTGGTGGCATCGCCGAGCGCCGCGGCACCGACGAGGTCGGCGGCGACGGTCGCCTGCCGTTCGCGGTCGTAGCGGTTGATGCTGGTCGGACCCTGGTCGAGCTTGACGTCGGCAATGACCGAGAGCGGCACGCCGCCCTTCTCGCCGTGCTCGCCGAGCGGCACGCGCAACTGTTCCAGCGTCTTCAGATTACCGCGCGCGGCATCTTCGAGCTGTACGCGGATCGGCACCAGGCGATCGCCGACGTCGAATTTGGCGAGCGCCGGGCCGACATCGCCGATGGTCGCGACGCGGATGGTCTGGGACAGGCTTTCGGTCGAGACGCCGAGGCGCGCGGCGAGATCGGCGCGCGGCTCGATGCGCAGTTCGGGCCGCTCCAGCGAGGTTTCCGAGATCACGTCGGAGATGGTCGGAATTCGCTTCATCTGCGTCGCAAGTTCGCTGGCGACGTTGTTGACGATGTTGGCGTCGACGCCGGTGACGACTAGCGAGATCGCGCGCAAGCCGTTCTCGTCGAGGAACCAGAACCGGATGTCGGGGATGTTCTCCAGCTCCTGGCTGATCGAGAATTCGAGTTCGCGCTGGGTGATGTCGCGGTCGGTCTTGGGCGTGTAGTTGATGATCAGGGCGGCGCGGCGAACTTCCTGCGTCCCGGGCGGGACGCGGCCGCCATCCACGAAGATGCTCTTCACTTCGGAGCGCTTGCGCAGGCGAGCAACGATGTCTTCCGTGACCTTCTCGGTATAGGACAGCTGCGTGCCCGGCGGCAGCTCGATCGCGAGCAGCGAGCGGGCGCTGTCCTGCGCGGGCAGGAAGCCCTGCGGCAGCAGCGTAATGCTCCAGATCGAGGCGGCGAAAATCCCGAAGCCGATCAGGACGGTGATGAAATAGTGCCTCACCGACCAGGTTACGACCTTATGATAGCCGCGCAGCACCCGGCCCGGCGGCGGCTCCTCGTGATTGCCATGTTTGAGAAAGTAGGCCGCCAGCATCGGCGTGACGAAGCGCGCCGCCAGCAACGAGAAGAACACCTGCACCGACACGGTGATGCCGAATTGCTTGAAGAACTGTCCGGCAATGCCTGACATGAAGCTCGCCGGCGCGAAGATCGCGATGATCGTGAGCGAGATCGCGATGACGGCGAGGCCGATCTCGTCGGCGGCCTCCAGTGCGGCGCGGTAGGGCGATTTGCCCATGTTCATGTGCCGTACGATGTTCTCGATCTCGACGATCGCGTCGTCGACCAGGATGCCGGTCGAGAGCGTGATGGCGAGGAAGCTGACGAGATTGAGCGAGAAGCCGAGGATGTCCATCGCCCAGAACGCCGGGAAGATCGACAGCGGCAGCGAGATCGCGGCGATGATGGTGGCGCGCAGATCGCGCAGGAACAACAGCACGATCACGACCGCAAGGATCGCGCCTTCGAACAAGGTCGAGATCGCCGCTTCGTAATTGCCCTTGGTATATTCGACCGAGGTGTCGATCAGTTTCAGGTCGACGTCGGGATAGGCCGCCTTCAGCGCGTCGATGCGCTTCTGCACGGCGGCGGCGACCACCACGTCGCTGGCGCCCTTGGAGCGCTTGATGCCGAGTGCGACGACCGGCTCGCCGTTAAAGCGGGCGAAGGTGCGGCGGTCGGCAATGGTGTCGGTGACGGTGCCGAGATCGTCGAGCCGGACCTCGCCGCCGCCGAACAGCGGGATCATGGTGCCGGCGAGGTCGCTCAGCGTCTTGGCGCCGGCCAGCGTGCGGATCGCCTGGTCGTTCTTGCCGATTTCGGCGCGGCCGCCGGCGACGTCGACATTGGTGCCGCGCAGGCTCTGGCTGACATTGACCGCGGTCAGTCCCATCGCCTGAAGTCGGTCGGGATCGAGCGAGACCAGGATCTCGCGCTCGACACCGCCGATACGCTCGACCTGGGCGACGCCGCGCACGCCCTGCAGCGCGCGCTTGACCACGTCGTCGACGAAATAGGAGAGCTGCTCCGGCGTCTTGCCGGGCGAGATCGCGGCATAGGTGACGATCGGCAGGCCGATCACGTCGACGCGCTGGATCAGCGGTTCGGTGACGTTCTGCGGCAGATTGGAGCGCACGCGCGTCACCGCGTCCTTGACGTCGTTGAGCGCGCGGTCGGTGTTGGTCTCGAGCGCGAACTGGATGGTGGTGACCGATAGTCCGTCGGTGATCGACGAGGTGATGTGCCGCACGCCCTCGACGCCGGAGACCGCGTCTTCAACGGTCTTGGTGACCTGGGACTCCAGCTCGGTCGGCGCCGCGCCGAATTGCGACACCGCGACCGAAATCACGGGGATGTCGGCCGAGGGCAGCCGCGTCACCGCGAGCTTGGTGAAGGAGACCCAGCCGAGGATCAGCAGGATGATCGAAAACACCACCGACGGCAGCGGATTGCGGATCGACCATGCCGAGATATTGAGAGCCATCAGCGTACCCGCGTGCGATCGAGTTCATCGGCGAACATGGTCTTGATCTGGTCGCCGTCATGGAGCGAAGAACCGGCGTCGGCCACGACGATTTCGCCGACGTCGAGCCCTTCCAGGATTTCCGTTTGGCTGTCGGACGTCAGTCCGACCCGCACCTTGCGCGTCTCGATCGTGTTGTTCTTGACGACCTGAACCGTGAGATGGTCGATCGCGGTCTTCGGCACCGCGACGCCGCAGCTTCGCTTGGCGTCGATCGAGGCGCGGGCGAACGTCCCGATCTTCAGCGACGGATTGTTGGTGACGCTGATGCGGACGTGGCCGAGCTGCGTGGCGCGGTCGATCTCCGGTGCAACCAGGCGGACCCGGCCGATCAGGTCGGCGGCGTCATCCCTGCTGATCCGCACCGTCGCGCCGGGGCTGAGCTTCGGCATATGCACGGCCGGAACCTGTGCGTCGAGCTCGATCTCGCCGCTGACGGCAATGCGGAACATCGGCCCGGCCTGCGGCGAGGCCGGCGCGCCGACGATGGTCCGGACCTCGGTGATGAGGCCAGGGGCCGGCGCCTTCAGCGAGATCGGTCCTTGCGGACCTTGCCGTTGCGGCTGGCCCGGCATCTGCGGCGGCGCCGTCAGCCGCGCCAGCTCCTGATTGTCGGTGACGACCGCGCCTTCGGTGACGAAGAGGTCGGTGACCTTCGATCCTTCCTGGTCGGCGATGACCACCGCCTCGCGCCGCGGCACGAAGAAGCCGGTCACACGTACGAGGTCGGAAAAGCAGGCATTGGTGGATTTGGTCACGATGACGAGCGCCTCGCCCGGCGTGTCCTTTGCCTCCGGGCGATGCCGGTGCTCGAACCAGTAATAGCCGATTCCGAGCGCGACGATGAAGAGCACGGTTCCGGCAGGCTTGAGATATTCGGTGACGTTCATCGCCGGATCATCCTGGCCTGGCTCGTGGTTGCTGGGGGGCGTTTCCCTGAAACCAAGCGGCGTCCCGCAAGGCTGCAGGACGCGCTTTGGAAGCAAGACTTTACACCACATCACGACTTGTCACTTCAACGGATTAAGTCGTGGTCACTTCGATGCGGTGGTCTTGTTTTCCATATTGACGACCTGCACGCGACGGTTCACCTCCGCCATCGGCTGGCTCGGGTCCTTCAGCTTGCTCTTGCCGTAGCCCACGGTGACGAGGTCGGGGGCGGCGATGCCGTATTTGTCGACGAGATAGCGCTTGATCGAATCCGCGCGACGCTCAGACAGTTCCTGGTTGTAGGCCTCGCCGCCGGCGGCGTCGGTGTGGCCGGCGACCACGAAGGTGGAACCCTTCAGGTCGGGGCTGGTCAGCGCGCGGCCGAGCGCCTGCACCGACGGCAGCGACTTGGCGCTGATATCGGCCGAGTTGTAGTCGAAGGTGATTTCGAGGTCGATATTGGGCTTGTCCTTGGCGGCCGATGCGATCTCCTCGCGCTCGGTCGACGACAGCGAGCGCGTTGCACGGCCGCGGATGGTCTGGAGCAGCTTGGCGTCTGCCGCGCTCGGCGCCGGATCGGTTTGCGGACCGATCGAGAGGCCGCGGGTCAAGGGCTTCTTCGGCGGCGGCGCCAAGGCGCGCACGATCTCGTCCTCGGTGACGTTCTTGCTGTTGCCGTCGTCGCCTGCGCGCGCGGGCGAGACCGGCAGCGACAGCGCGGCGCCGATGGTGATGATGGACAGGATTGCGGTCAGTCCTTTTGCAGCCAATCTCATTGCCAGTCCCTCCTGCGCAGCCCGCGCCGATCCAAATTCCTGTAGCAGTCCGCCGGCAAGGCCGCTCGCGGCATCCGTTGAATTAGTCTTCGCCGGGCCGTCGGGGGTTCGAGATGCGTCCGGCCTCAAATCAAAAAATATCAACGTACTCCGTAGCTTGCGAATTCCTGAACGATGTTCGGGTCCATCGCCTTGGCATTGGCGATGTCGAGCGCACCTTCCTGGGCCGAGCCGTTGCGCTGCTTGGCGATCCCCCGCCCATAGAGCGAGGAGGTCAGGCGCGGGTTGATCTTCAGCGCGGCGTCGAAATCGGCGATGGCGTTCTTGGCCGCTCCGGATTTCAGGTTGACGAGCCCGCGGCTGTCCAGCGCATCGACGAAATTGGGCCGCAGCCGCAGCGCCTCGTTGCAATCCTTCAGCGCACCTTGGAGGTCTCCGACCACGGTGCGGGTCCAGCAGCGGTTGTTCAGGGCTTCGACGTCCTTCGAATTGATCCGCAGCGTGTCGTCAAAATCCTTAATGGCGAGGCCGAAAGCCCCCTTGCTGGCATAGACCTGGCCGCGCCGGTACAGCGCATTCACGTCGTCCGGATTGGCGGCGATCTTCGCCGTCAGGCTCTTGATGGTGGGGTCCTCGGCCAGCATGGCCTGGCTCGGACCGCTCTCCGTGGTCGGCGCGGTTGCTATATCGGCCGGTTTGACCGGCGGGGGCGGCGGCGGCAAAGCGGCCTCGATCTGCGGCTTCGGCGATGGTGCTGGCGGCGCGGGAGGCGCCGGCGGCGGATTGTTTGCAACGACCGGTGCCGGAGGTGGGGCGGGCGGAGTCGCATTGTTCGCGACGGCGGGAGCCGGCGGCGCAGGAGGGGCCGGTGGCTGCGCCGTCGCGGTCGGACGCGATCCGCCGGCGCCGGGAATGAACGAGAAATCTTCGGCCAGCGAGGAGGATATCCACGGCACCTGCTCGCCGCGCGAGGCGCGGGTGACACCCATTTTGGTGCGGTTCAGCGTTTCCTCCGCCATTAGGTCGGGGACGCGGATTTCCTTCAGCAGCTCCTGGACGAACAGGCTGTGGTCGCCGCCGGCGTCCGAGACCACCGAGGCCAGCGCGGCCGAATACATCACCAGCGTGCCGTTTGGCGCGATCACCGGTGTCAATCCGGCCGAGAAGCTGCGGAACCGACGCTCGAACGGGTTGCGCCTGGAGGCATCGATCAGCGCGATCTTGACCCCGGCGCCGCGGGTATTGAGCTCGCCGAGGATGGTCTCGATGCTGAAGCCGTCGCGGCGGACGTCGGATTCGGTCCAGATCTGGGCATCGACCGGGATCATGAAGCTCTGGCGTGCCGACTGGATGCCGAAGCCGCTGTAGAACAGCAGCGCGACGGAGCCCGGCTTGATCTTGCTGTAGAGCTTGTCGAACGCGCGGCGCATGCCGTCGGCGGTCAGGTTCTCGCCGACCTCCACGGAAAAGCCGTCGCGCTTGAGCTCGTCGGCGACGTCGCGCGCGTCGTTGATCGGTTCCTTCAGCGGGGCGTCCGCGTCCGGATATTTGGCATTGCCGATGACCAGCGCAAAGCGGTCGCCGGCCGCCAGCGATGGCGCGGTCGGGATCAGCGATGCAAGCAATGGCAGACAAAGAAGGAAGCGAATTTTCATAATGAGCGCGGTCCAGCCAAAAAGGCGCCGTGTCCAGCTTGCGCCGCGGCGACCTTAACTTACGCAAGGGGCATTATCAAACCGGGGAGAGGGGGCGTCAACTGCTTGGAGATTCGGCGTTATCGCGACAATTGACCGCGCCGCACGGGCAAGCTGCGAGGGGAATAATGCGGCGGTCATGGCTCTGCTCGATGCATTCGGGTGCTGGGGTCTGGCGGCCATGCTAGGCCGGCACTGACGACGGAAAATGTGATTGGTCTCACATTGTGGACCCGCGTCGGCCGCAACCTGCAATGTTTGACCTTTGCGGCCGACGATGGCTTGGTGCGCGGGATCGTTCCGCAGTCCTCCTCAGATAAAAGCAAAAACCATGGGAAACGCCTACGAAATCTATGCGCTGCGCTATGCGACGATGTCGCCGCGCACCCCCGGCATGAATTTCCTGGCGCCGGATCCGCACGACAGCGCGGCGCAGGACCTCGACTATTTCGTCTGGCTGATCCGTGGCGGCGGCCGCGATATTCTGGTCGATACCGGATTCAATGCCGAGGAGGCGAGCTTGCGCGCGCGCAAGCTGACGCTCAACCCGGTCGATGCGCTGGAGCGCTTCGGCGTCGCGGCGTCGAGCATTCGCGACATCATCGTGACACATCTGCATTACGACCATGCCGGCAATCTCGATCGTTTCCCGAACGCGCGCTTTCATCTCCAGGAGCGCGAGATGGCTTACGCGACCGGGCGCTGCATGTGCAACGGACTGCTGCGACATCCGTTCTCGGTCGAGCACGTCACGCAGATGGTGCGCCATGTCTATGGCGAGCGCGTCAATTTCTATTCGGGCGATGGCGAGGTCGCGCCCGGCGTCACCGTGCATCGCGTCGGGGGCCATTCCGACGGCTTGCAGGTCGTCAAGGTCGAGACTGCGCGCGGCCCGGTGGTGCTCGCCTCCGATGCCGCGCATTATTACGCCAACCTCCAGCGCCGCAGCCCGTTTCCGATCGTCTACAACGTCGGCGACATGGCGCAGGGCTGGGAGACGATCGAGCGCCTCGCCGGCCATCCCGACCGGTTCATTCCCGGACACGACCCGATCGTGACGCAGATCTATCCGCGCGCCAGCGACAAGGTCGATGCCTGGGCACTGCATCTGCCGCCGACGAAGTCGTTTGCGAAGTGACGGCAGCAAACTAGGCGTGTACCTAGTAGCTCAGGCCGAACTCGGGGCGCGTATGAGTCCGTCGCGCCTCGAAAGTGGGCGACAGCGGATATTACCAGATCTCCGAGCGGACCCATTGGACAGGCGCAATATTGCGACCCATGGACCCGTTCAGGCACGGTTGGTTTGCCGCGCGGCACGCTTTTAGATAGCTTTCGTTCAACCGCGCGATCCTTGCTTGCTTCATCTGAAGTGCTAGATGGACAGTGCTCAGGAGCCCCTACGCCATGATTACCGCCGGACGTCATCGTCCGCTTGCACAGGACGACTGGAGTGAATCGACTGTTCGGAGCGCGATCGAAGAAATTGCGGCCGATGCGGTTGCTCATTTCGATCCCGACACATTCTGGCCGGCTCACCCTAGCGACGAAGGGGTTGGAGATGGGAACCCCAGCTTTTACTATGGCGCGGCCGGCACCATCTGGGGGCTAGACTATTTGCATCGGATGGGCGCGACTCGTGTCGCTTACGATTTTCGGCCTGTGCTGCCCAAGCTTCTGGAGCGGACAATCGCCGCCTTCCAAAGCAATTCGCCGGCCGATTATGCGAAACATGGCTCTTTGCTTTTTGGAGACATGGGTGCCGCACTTCTCGCCATGCGCCTTGCGCCGACAGCGAGCCTCGCTGATCTCGTGTATAGGCGCGCCGAAGCAAATAGCGGATTGCCAATTCGAGAGCTCATGTGGGGCATGCCTGGCTCGATGGTCGCGGCGGTCCATATGGCCAAGATGACCCAGGAAGCGCGCTGGCGCTGCCTCTTCGAAGTGCAAGCGGCCCGCCTGTTGGCCGAACTGGAGGATACCCCGCAGGGGCCGCTTTGGACGCAGGATCTTTACGGTACCAAAGACCGCTTTCTCGGGCCCGTGCACGGCTTCGCTGGCAACGTCATCCCATTGCTACTCGGATGGGATTGGTTGACGCCCGCGCAGCAAGCGCACGTGACTGAGTTTGTCCCGAAGGCGCTTGAAGCGAATGCATGGCGGCACGAAATTGGAACAACGTGGGGCCCGAGAAGCAAGCGCGAGAAGCGGCTTTTCATTTGTCAGCACTGTCACGGTGCGCCGGGAATGGTGACGGCCTTTGCTGACGCGCCGTTCGCCACACCGGAATTTGACGCGCTTCTGTTGGATGGCGGGCGCTTCGCCTGGGCCGCCGGACCGTTAACGAAGGGCTCAGAATCTTTGCCACGGTACAGGCGGAAATGGCTACGCATTCCTCAAGCTCTACCGACGCACGAACGACCCGATTTGGTTCGATCGGGCGCGCCAGTTCGCCATGACTGCCATCTTGCAATATCGCGGCGCTCAGATCGTTGCTGGCCGCGGTCGGTATTCGCTTTGGACCGGGGACGTCGGTCTTGCAATCTATCTTTGGGATTGCGTCACAGGGGATGCTCGGTTTCCAACCATCGACGTGTTCTGACTCCGCGAGCTGAGACCGCTTCGGGTCGCGAGCGGCAGTGCTCTTGCAGATGTACTGTGTCTTGGCCCAAGAAGCTGACATATGCGCTTTATGAGGGCGCTAATACGCCTCTTTTGCGTCCGCCTCTGCGCTGGTTTGGATCAGGTCCAGGCTTTGCTCGATCTTGCCGAGCAGGGCCGACAATTGCTTGCGCTCCTGCACCGAGAGGCAGGAGAGTATTTCATCTTCCCGCCGCAGCAGCTGCGGAAACAGCTCCTCGTACAGCGCGCGGCCGTTCTTCGTCAGTTGCAGGCGGAACTCGCGCCGGTCGGCTTCGTTCTCGACCCGCTCGATCAATGCTTGATGCAACAGCGCGGTCACCGCGCGGCTGATGGTCGATTTGTGGGTGCGGGTGCACTGCGAGATGTATTGCGCGCTGCAGGCATCGTTGCGGAAGCCGAGCGTCGCGAGCACCCGCCAAGCCGGAATGTCGAGGCCGTGGCGCTCCTGATATTCGACCGCGAGTGCGGAACTGACTTCTGCCGCGAGCCGGTTGAGACGGAACGGGACGAACTTGAACAGGTCGAGCCGAGACTTTGCCATCGGCAACGCCTCATCCGCCCCTCTTGTCTTCAGCGCGATATCGCCGGATGTCCTCGCCAAGTCAGCGCTCCGAATTCCAGTTGACGGCCGGCCGGCTCCGGTCCAAAATAGTTGCACATGAGACTATCTAGCAGATTAGTCCTCTCCTGACCAGAGCCGAGGTTCGTGCATGGCGCAGGCCAATACCCATCAGGCCAAAACCCAGTTCGGCTACCGCCGCCACCCCGATCAGGATCGTCCCGTCCAGAATCCGGCCGAGCATCCGGTCGTGGTCGTCGGCGCGGGCCCGGTCGGGCTGTCGCTGGCGATCGATCTCGCCCAGCGCGGCCAGCGCGTCGTCCTTCTGGACGATGCGGACCGCATCGGCGAAGGCTCGCGCGCGATCTGCTTCTCGAAGCGTTCGCTGGAATATTGGGACCGGCTCGGCGTCGGCGACCGCATGGTCGAGAAGGGCGTGGTGTGGAGCGTCGGTCGCATCTTTCACGGCGAGTCCCAGCTCTATCAGTTCAACCTGCTGCCGGAGGACGGCCACAAGCGACCAGCCTTCATCAACCTCCAGCAATATTACGCCGAGGCTTACCTGGCCGATCGCGTGCAGGAGCTGCCCGGGATCGATCTGCGCTGGCGCAACAAGGTCACGGCGCTGGAGCAACGTAACGACTGCGTCGCGCTGACGATCGAGACGCCGGATGGAGCCTATCGCCTGCACGCCCAATATGTCGTTGCCTGCGACGGCGCGCGGTCGTCGCTACGGCAGATGGTCGGCGCTGACTTCGCCGGGCAGGTGTTCGAGGATCAGTTCCTGATCGCCGACGTGAGGATGACCGCGGAATTTCCGACCGAGCGCTGGTTCTGGTTCGATCCGCCGTTTCATGCCGGGCGCTCCGCGCTGCTGCACCGGCAGCCCGATGATGTCTGGCGCATCGATCTCCAGCTCAATCGTTATGCCGATCCAATCGTCGAGAAGAAGCCGGAAAACGTGCGGCCGCGGATCGCGCGCATGCTCGGCCACGACAAGTTCGAGTTCGAATGGATCTCGCTGTACAAATTCCAGTGCCGACGGATGGACCGCTTCATCCATGGCCGCGTGATTTTTGCCGGGGATTTGGCGCATCAGGTCTCACCCTTCGGCGCGCGCGGAGCCAACTCGGGTCTGGAGGATGCCGAAAATCTCTCCTGGAAACTGGACCGCGTGCTGCGCGGCGCATCGCCTGCGAGCCTGCTCGAGAGCTATCATGTCGAGCGCGGTATGGCAGCCGACGAGAATATCCGCGAATCCACTCGTTCGACCGACTTCATGGCGCCGAACTCGCATCAGGAGGCGCGGCTGCGCAAGGCGGTGCTGTCGCTGGCCAAGGAGACCGAGTTCGGCAAGCGGATGGTCAATGGCGGCCGGCTGTCGGTGCCTTGCAGCTACGATTCTCCATTGTCATCGCCCGATGCTGATGCGTGGCGCGGCGGACCGTCTCCCGGCTGTTCGATGCTCGATGCGCCCGTTGCCACGCGCGCGGGCGAGCAGGGCTATCTGACGGATGCATTCCGCAAGGGTGGAACGGATTTCACATTGCTGTCGTTCAGCAACGGCGAGGCCATCAAAGCGCCCGAGGGCATCAAGGACATCCGCATCGGCGGTGAGGGCGGGCTGGCGGATCGAGAGGGTTTCGTCGCGAAGCGCTACGATGCCGAGCCCGGCTCAGCCTATCTGCTCAGGCCGGACGGTTATGTCGCCGCACGCTTCCGCCAGCCGACGCGCGCTGGCGTGGCGGCCGCGCTGTCGCGGGCACAAGGCTTGAATTGAGGTCAGCACATGCCGCTCTCCACCAGCTCCAACTTCGCGCGGCCCGATGACGCCTTTCGCGCCCTCGTCGAGGCGCATCGCGGTCTCACCGACGAGCAGAGCGCCGATTTCGACGCAGCACTGGTTCTGATCCTCGCCAACCACATCGGCGACATCGACGTGCTGCGCGAGGCGATCGGGCTTGCGAAGCGCCGCATGATCGACGGCCAGCAGCAACAACAGCAACAACAATAACCCGTGAATCCAAGGATGAACTGATGGCGAAGAATTTCGCATCCACCGGCGACCTCTCCGAGAAGAAGATCACTTTTTCCGAGATCGGCCCTGACCTCTACGCCTTCACCGCCGAAGGCGACCCCAACACCGCCGTCATTGTCGGCGACGACAGCTGTCTCGTGTTCGACGCACAGTCGACGCCGGCGATGGCCAACAAGGTGATCGAGCGCGTGCGCACCGTCACCGACAAGCCGATCAAATATGTCGTGTTGTCGCATTATCACGCCGTCCGCGTGCTGGGGGCGTCCGCCTACAAGGCGCAAGGCATCGTTTCGTCGCAGGAGACCTATCGGCTGATCGAGGAGCGCGGCCAGCAGGACTGGGATTCCGAATATGGCCGCTTCCCGCGCCTGTTCCAGGATGCCGCGAGCATTCCCGGCCTGACCTGGCCGACGTTGACCTTCGAGGGCGAGATGTCGATCTATCTCGGCAAGCGCGAGGTGCGGCTGATGCAGCTTGGCGCCGGCCACACCTCCGGCGACATCGTCGCCTGGGTGCCCGACGCGGAAGTCATGTTCTCCGGCGACCTGATCGAATATCACTCGGCCTGCTATTGCGGCGATGCGCATTTGCGTGAATGGCCGCTGACCCTGAACGAGATCCGCAACTTCAATCCCAAGGCGATCGCGCCAGGCCGCGGCGATGCGTTGAAAGGTGTCGCCACCGTGCGCGAAGCGATCGCGATGACGCGCGACTTCGTCAGCTCGCTCTATGTCGCCGCCGAAATCTCGGTCGCCAAAGGACGCACGTTGAAGGAGACGATGGCGGCAACGCGCGAGGTGATGGATCCGAAATTCCAAGGCTTCGCCATCTACGAGCACTGCCTGCCGTTCAACGTGTCGCGCGCCTACGACGAAGCTTCGGGAATCGACGATCCCGTGATCTGGACCGACAAGCGCGACCAGGAGATGTGGGCCGCCCTGCAAGGAGGAGGATAGTCATGAACATCAATACCTCGCCCGATCAGATCATCCGCAGCTCGGCGCAGGTGACGCCGGGCTACATGTCCGGCTTCGGCAACAGCTTCGAGACCGAGGCGCTTCCGGGCGCGCTGCCGATCGGGCGCAACTCGCCGCAGCGCTGCGCCTACGGTCTCTATGCCGAGCAGCTCTCCGGCTCGCCCTTCACCGCGCCGCGCGGCACCAACGAGCGGTCCTGGCTCTATCGTATCCGGCCGTCGGTGAAGCATTCCGGTCGCTTCGAGAAGGCCGATGCCGGGCTGTGGCGCTCAGCGCCGTGCCATGAGAACGATCTGCCGATCGCGCAATTGCGCTGGGACCCGACGCCGATCCCGAAGGAGGACATGACCTTCCTCCAGGGCGTGCAGACCATGACGACGGCCGGCGATGTCAACACGCAGGCCGGCATGGCCGCGCATGTCTATCTCATCACCAAGTCGATGGTGGACCAGCATTTCTATAACGCCGACGGGGAGCTGATGTTCGTGCTGCAGCAGGGCAATCTGCGTCTGGTCACCGAGTTCGGCCGCATCGACGCCGAGCCCGGCGAAATCGTGGTGATCCCGCGCGGCGTCAAGTTCCGCGTCGAGATTCCCAACGGGCCGGCGCGCGGCTATCTTTGCGAGAATTATGGCGGCGCTTTCACCTTGCCGGAGCGCGGGCCGATCGGCGCCAATTGCCTCGCCAATGCGCGCGACTTCCTCACGCCCGTCGCCTATTACGAGGACAAGGACACGCCGACCGAGCTGTTCGTCAAATGGGGCGGCGCGCTGTTCAAAACCACATTGCCGCATTCGCCGATCGACGTCGTCGCCTGGCACGGCAATTACGCGCCCTACAAATACGATCTGCGCACGTTTTCGCCGGTCGGCGCGATCGCCTTCGACCATCCTGATCCCTCGATCTTCACCGTGCTGACCTCGCCGTCGGAGACCGCCGGCACGGCGAATATCGACTTCGTCATCTTTCCGGAACGCTGGATGGTCGCGGACAACACCTTCCGTCCGCCCTGGTATCACATGAACATCATGAGCGAGTTCATGGGACTGATCTACGGCGTCTACGACGCCAAGCCGCAAGGTTTTGTCCCCGGCGGCATGAGCCTGCACAATTGCATGCTGCCGCATGGCCCGGATCGCGATGCGTTCGAGCACGCCAGCAACGGCGAGTTAAAGCCGGTGAAGCTGACCGGGACCATGGCCTTCATGTTCGAGACCCGCTATCCGCAGCGCGTAACTGCGCACGCCGCGAACGCGGCAACGTTGCAGGACGATTACGCGGATTGCTGGAAGGGCCTGGAGAAAAGGTTCGATCCCAGCAAGCCGTGACTTGCTTACCCTCCCCTGGAGGGGGAGGGTCGCTCGCGTCAGCGAGCGGGGTGGGGTGACAGTCTCTCCATTGAGGCGGTGCCCGAGTTGAGAGATCACCCCACCCCGTTTCGCATTCCGCGTCGCTTCATGCGAACCGACCCTCCCCCTCCAGGGGAGGGTTGTTCGGCACCAGAATTCGTATCGGGAAAAAAATGCCCCACCCCAACGACCCCAGCCTCCGCTCTTTCATCGACGTCGATCCCGTCTCCGACTTCCCGATCCAGAACCTGCCCTACGGCGTGTTCTCGACTGCGGCCAATCCGACGCCGCGGATCGGAGTCGCGATCGGCAATGACGTGCTGGATCTCCGGGAGCTCGAGCAGGACCCCGGCTCGATGTCGGGCCGCTCGCCGTGTTCTCCGCGCCGTCGCTCAATCCCTTCATGGCGCTGGGGCCAAAGGTCTGGGCAAGGACGCGGGCACGGATCAGCGAACTGTTGCGCGCCGATCATCCGGAGCTGCGCGACAACCGGGAGCTGCGCGCGCGGGCGCTGGTGCCGATGGCGGGCGTGACGCTGCATCTCCCCTTCGCGGTCTCCGGCTATACCGATTTCTATTCCTCGAAGGAGCACGCCACCAATGTCGGCGTGATGTTCCGCGGCAAGGACAACGCGCTGCAGCCGAACTGGCTCTACATGCCGATCGGCTATAACGGCCGCGCATCGACCGTCGTGGTGTCCGGCACCAAGGTGAAGCGGCCGCGCGGGCAGTTGAAGCCGCCGAATGTGGAAGTGCCGAGCTTTGCGCCGTGCAAGCGGCTCGACTTCGAGCTGGAGATGGGCGTCGTGGTCGGCCAGCCGTCGCCGATCGGCGGCATGCTGACCGAGCAGCAGGCCGAGGAGATGATCTTCGGCTTCGTGCTGCTCAACGACTGGAGCGCGCGCGACATCCAGCAATGGGAATATGTGCCGCTGGGTCCGTTCCTCGCCAAAGCGTTTGCGACCTCGATCAGCCCGTGGGTGGTGACGCGCGAGGCGCTGGAGCCGTTCCGGTTGAAGGGGCCGGAGCAGCAGCCGGCGCCGCTCGATTATCTCAAGCAGGCGAAGGCGCAGAACTACGATGTCGAGCTCGATGTCTCCTTGCGTCCCGGCGGCACGAATGCGCCAACGCGCATCAGCCGCACCAATTTCAAATACATGTACTGGTCGTCGGTGCAGCAGCTGATGCACCACGCCTCCAGCGGCTGCGCGATGAATGTCGGCGATCTCTTAGGGAGCGGTACGATCTCCGGTCCGGAGAAAAGCCAGCGCGGCAGCCTGCTGGAGATCAGCTGGAATGGCACCGAGCCGGTCGAGCTCGCCGGCGGCGCCAAGCGGTCGTTCCTGGAAGACGGCGACAGCCTCGTGATGCGCGGCTGGTGCCAGGGCAACGGCTACCGCGTCGGGTTCGGCGAGGTCGAGGGGACGATTTTGCCGGCGGAGTGATTGCTGGGGGAGCGACGCGACGCTCTATCCACATTCTCCGTCATTGCGAGCGCAGCGAAGCAATCCAGAATCTTTCCGCGAAGGCAGGTCTCGTAGGGCGGGTGTGTCATCACGCAGACGCCCGGTCGCCATTGCCGCGTTGGCCGGATCGGGCGTGGCGCAAAGCCGCCGCCGCAGTTCGGGCAGACGTTCGACAGCTTCGTCTCGACGCAGTCCGCGCAGAATGTGCATTCATAGGAGCAGATCCGCGCCTCCGTTGCATGGGGCGGCAGGTCGCGGTCGCAATACTCGCAGTTCGGGCGAAGCTGGAGCGCCATGGCTGAATCTCCGGGTTTGGCTCGGATCTTCGCAAATCAGACCGGCAGCGCGAAGGCCGCAATTCCCTCGATTTCAGCCAGGGTTCAAATTCTTCAGCGGCAGTCGCGAGCTTTCCTTCAACCTGTCGAGCACGATCGAGGAGCGCACATGCGCTACGCTCTGGTGTGGCATCAACACATCGTTGACGAGGTTGGAGAGTCCCCTCAAATCGTGCAGCACGGCTTTCAGCACATAGTCAGCGTCGCCCGTCAACGAATACGCCTCCTGGATCTCGTCGATGCGGTTGACCAGGGTGCGGAAGCGCTTGGCGTTGTCAGGTGAATGGGTCGCCAGTGTCACCTGGATGAAGGCGACCACGCCAAAGCCCAGGGCCTCGCTGGAGAGGTCGGCGTGATAGCCTGAGATCACCTTCTCCTGCTCCAGCCGCATCCGGCGGCGCGAGCATTGCGAGGCCGACAGGCCCGCAAGATCGGCGAGCTCCTGGTTGGTGAGGCGGCCGTCATCCTGGAGCGCGCTCAGGATCTTGAGGTCGAAGGCATCTACTGAAATCATGCGCGAAAAGCCCTGTTCATGCACAAAGCATGCATAACCTAGCTCAACTACGTCCAGTTTGCACGCCCATTGCGCGCGCCATGAAGGATAGTTCTTGCAGAGCAATTTGGGAGAGCAGCCAATGGGTCCGTTTCCGCACGATGCACCGCCGGCCACGATCACGGCCGAAAATCCGATGGGCACCGACGGGTTCGAGTTCGTCGAATATGCCCATCCCAAGCCGCAAGAGCTGCACGCGCTGTTCAAGCTGATGGGCTATGCGCCCGTTGCCCGCCACAAGACCAAGGCAATTACGGTGTATCGCCAGGGCGACATCAGCTATCTCGTCAACGAGCAGCCCGGCACGCACGGTTTCGACTTTGTCGCCGCCCACGGTCCCTGCGCGCCCTCGATGGCGTTCCGCGTGGTCGATGCGAAGGCCGCTTATGCGCGCGCGATTGCGCTCGGTGCCGAGCCTGCGGATCTGTCATCCGCGCAGAAGACGCTCGATCTCCCGGCGATCAAGGGCATCGGCGGCAGCCTGCTCTATTTCGTCGATCGCTATGGCGCCAAGGGCTCGGCCTATGATGCCGAGTTCGAATGGGTGGGCGCGCGCGATCCGCGGCCCGATGGCGCCGGGCTGTTCTATCTCGATCACCTCACCCATAACGTTCATCGCGGCCGCATGGATGTCTGGACCGGCTTCTACGAGAAGCTGTTCAACTTCCGCCAGATCCGCTTCTTCGACATCGAGGGCCGCGCCTCGGGCCTGTTCTCGCGGGCGCTGACCAGCCCCGACGGCAAGATCCGGATTCCGATCAACGAGGACGCTGGCGATTCCGGCCAGATCGAGGAATATCTCAATATCTATCGCGGCGAGGGCATCCAGCACATCGCCTGCGGCTGCCGCGACATCTACAGCACGATCGAAGGCCTGCGCGAAGCCGGCCTGCCGTTCATGCCGGCGCCGCCCGCCACCTATTTCGAGCGGATCGACGCAAGACTGCCGAAGCATGGTGAGGACATTGCGCGCTTGCAGAAGAATGGCATCCTGATCGACGGCGAAGGCGTCGTCGAGGGCGGCCAAACCAAAGTGCTGCTCCAGATCTTCTCCGCCAATGCGATCGGCCCGATCTTCTTCGAGTTCATCCAGCGCAAGGGCGATGACGGCTTTGGCGAGGGCAACTTCAAGGCGCTGTTCGAATCGATCGAGGAGGATCAGATCCGGCGCGGGGTGTTGAAGGTGGAGAATGCGGCGTAGCTTTCGGGCACACTGCCGCGTCAAAACGCAGCTGTCGTCCCGGACAAGCGCGCCCTAAAGCGCGCGTAGATCCGGGACCCATAACCACAGGACGTAGTCGCAAGCCGAAGGCGGCCACTCCGAGTCTTCGTAATCACATCCGTCTGTGGCTATGGATCCCGGATCTGCGCTTGCGCTTGTTCGGGATGACGAGAGCAGGCTGGGGCGCGACCGGGAGTTTATCTTCCGGTTGTCCACGCCTTCGTCACCGCCCCGATCTCCGCCCCCTCCGGCTCGCGCACGGTCGACGGCGTGCGCGAGAATCGCGGCGCGGGTGCCGGCTGCTTCACGCCGTGGCGCTCGACGAACACCTTTCTCGCGACCATGTGCGGATGCTCGGTTGCTTCCGACATGGTCAGCACCGGTGCGAAGCAGATGTCGGTGCCTTCCATGATCTTGCACCAGTCCTCGCGCGTCTTGCTCTTGAACACGGTCTTGAGCTTCTCCTTCAGCGCGGGCCAGGCCTTGCGGTCCATCTGCGCGTCGAAATCGGCATCGGTCAGGCCGGCGTGTTGGCGCAGCAATGCGTAGAACTGCGGCTCGATCGAGCCGATCGAGACGAAATGGCCACAGGCGCATTCATAGACGCCGTAGAAATGCGCGCCGCCGTCGAGGAAATTCTGGTTGCGGCCTTCGGTCCAGCGGCCCATCGCCGTCATGTCGAAGAAGAACGACATCAGCGATGCCGCGCCGTCGCACATCGCTGCGTCGACCACCTGGCCCTTGCCGGACCTTGACGCTTCCAGCAGCGCCGCGAGCACGCCGACCACGAGGTAGAGCGCGCCGCCGCCGAAATCACCGACCAGGTTGAGCGGCGGCACCGGCGCCTCTTTGGTGCCGATCGCGGCAAGCGCGCCGGTGATGGAGATGTAGTTGATGTCGTGGCCGGCGGCGTTCGCAAGCGGGCCTTCCTGGCCCCAGCCGGTCATGCGGCCGTAGACCAGCTTTGGATTGCGCGCGAGCACGACATCGGGCCCGAGGCCCAGCCGCTCCATCACGCCGGGGCGAAAGCCCTCGACCAGTGCATCGGCATTCGCAAGCAGGTCGAGCGCTTGCGCGATTGCCGCCTTGTCCTTGAGGTCGAGCTCGATCACCTTGCGGCCGCGGCCGGCCACCGACTTCATGCTCTTCCTGGCGCCCACGCGATCAAGCGTGACGACCTCCGCTCCCATGTCGGCCAGCAACATGCAGGCGAACGGGCCGGGCCCGATGCCCGCGAATTCGACGATGCGGAAGCCTGACAGCGGGCCCGAGTTGCGAACGGAGGAGCCTTCTGGTTTTTCTTCTGGTTTTTCTTCGGCTGGTTTGTCGAGCAATTTGTTGTTTCCTCGGGTCGCGGGCGGATTGCCGATGGTCCGGGCAAGCGCTCGGGACGTTCCTCTGTGGGCGAGTTAATTGGCTGATTAACTTTTCTCGCCTTCACGCCAGCGAGGCAAGCGGTTTTCGTCACGACTGGCCAAAATAAAAGCGGCGCGCATCGCTGCGCGCCGCGGAAGATTTGTGTTGAGGCGCTATCACCCGGCGGCGGTTACGGCGCGCTGTGCCATCACCTTGACCAGATTGGCGCGGTACTCCGCAGTGCCGTGGATATCGGCCAGCAGGTTGCTCGCCGAAATGCTCACGCCGTCGATCGCGGCCGGCGACCAGTTTGCCTTCAGGGCGGCTTCGATCGCGGGCACCCGCATCACGCCGCTCTGGGAAGCGCCGGTCGCGGCCACCCGAACCTCGCCCGACTTGGTCTGCGCGACGAAGACCGCGGTCAGCGCGAAGCGAGAGGCCGGATGCCGCATCTTGGCGTAGCCTGCTTTCGCCGGAACCGGGAACGATACGGCGGTGATGATCTCGCCGTCTTCAAGAGCGGTCGTGAACAGGCCCTTGAAGAAGTCGTCCGCCGTGATCGACCGCTTGTTGGTCTTCACGGTAGCGCCGAGTGCGAGCAGCGCGGCCGGATAGTCCGCGGCGGGATCGTTGTTGGCGATCGAGCCGCCGATCGTGCCGCGATAGCGGACGGCAGGATCGCCGATCAGCGACGCCAGGTAGGCGAGCGCGGGGATCGCCTTCTTCGCGGCATCGCTGGTCGCGACGTCATAATGCGGCGTGGCAGCCTTGATGGTCACCGTGTCGCCGGAGGCCTCGACGCCGATCAGCTCCTTGATCTTGCCGAGATCGATCACGTCCGAGGGGCTGGCGAGGCGCTGCTTCATGACCGGCAGCAGCGTCTGGCCGCCGGCGAGAAACTTTGCGTCGCTGCCCTTCGCGAAGAGAGAGGCGGCCTCATCGACTGAAGAGGCGCGATGATATGTGGTCTGGTACATCTTTCTCTCCTCTCAGGCCGCGTGGATCGTGCGCCACACCCGATCCGGGGTTGCGGGCATTTCCAGATTGTTCTTGCCGATCGCGTCCGTGATCGCGTTGATCACGGCCGCAGAGGCGCCGATCGCGCCGGCCTCACCGCAACCCTTGATGCCGAGCGGATTGCCCGGGCAGAGCGTCGTGGTGTGGGAGAGCTTGAACGACGGCAGATCGTCGGCGCGCGGCATGGAGTAGTCCATGAACGAGGCCGTGACCGGCTGGCCGTTGGCATCATAGATCGCGTGCTCGAGCAGTGCCTGGCCGATGCCCTGGGCAAGGCCGCCATGGACCTGTCCCTCGACGATCATCGGATTGATCAGCCGTCCGAAATCGTCGGCGGCGACGAAGTTGACGAAGGAGGTCTTTCCGGTGCCGGGATCGACCTCGAGCTCGCAGATGTAGGTGCCTGCCGGGAAGGTGAAGTTGGTCGGGTCGTAGAAGGCGCTCTCCTTCAGTCCCGGCTCCATCCCGTCAGGCAAATTGTGCGCGGTGTAGGCCGCGAGCGCGACCATCGGCAGTGCGATCGCCTTGTCGGTGCCGGTCACCTTGAACTCGCCGTTCTCGATGACGATGTCGGCCTCGGACGCCTCCAGCGCATGCGCGGCGATCTTCTTGGCTTTGGCCTCCATCTTCTCCATCGCCTTGAGGATCGCGGTGAGACCCACGGCCGCGGAGCGCGAGCCATAGGTGCCCATGCCGAACTGCACCTTGTCGGTGTCGCCATGGACGATCGAGACCTGGCTGATGGGAACGCCGAGACGCTCCGCCACAAGCTGGCAGAAGGTGGTCTCGTGGCCCTGGCCGTGGCTGTGTGATCCGGTGAGGATCTCGATGGTGCCGACCGGGTTGACGCGCACCTCGGCCGATTCCCACAGGCCGACGCCGGCGCCGAGACTGCCGACCGCCTTCGACGGCGCGATGCCGCAGGCTTCGATGTAGCAGGACACGCCGATGCCGCGCAGCTTGCCGTCGGCTTTCGCCTTGGCCTTGCGGCCGGCGAAGCCGGCGTAGTCGATCGCCTTCATCGCGGCATCGAGCGACGCATTAAAGTCGCCGGTGTCATAGGCCATGATCACGGGCGTCTGGTGCGGGAACTGGGTGATGAAGTTGGTCCGGCGAAGAGCCGCAGGATCGACGCTCAACTGCCGCGCTGCCGTCTCCATCAGACGTTCGAGCAGATAGCTCGCCTCGGGGCGGCCGGCGCCGCGATAGGCGTCGACCGGCGTGGTGTTGGTGTAGACGCCGATCACCTCGGCATGGATCGCCGGGATGTTGTACTGGCCCGACAGGAGCGTCGCGTAGAGATAGGTCGGCACCGACGACGAGAACAGCGACATATACGCGCCGAAATTGGCGTAGGTCTTCACCTTCAGGCCGGTGATCTTGTTGTTGGCATCGAACGCCATCTCGGCATGGGTGACGTGGTCGCGGCCATGCGCGTCGGTGAGGAAGGCCTCGGTGCGGTCGCCGGTCCATTTCACCGGACGGCCGACCTTCTTCGAGGCCCATAGCGCCACCATCTCCTCGGGATAGATGAAGATCTTCGAGCCGAAGCCGCCGCCGACGTCGGGCGCGATCACGCGCAGCTTGTGCTCGGGGGCGATGTTGTAGAACGCCGACAGCACGAGGCGGGCGACGTGCGGGTTCTGCGAGGTCGTGTAGAGCGTGAAATGCTCTTCCGCCTGGTCGTAATCGGCGATCGCCGCGCGCGGCTCCATCGCGTTCGGGGCGAGGCGATTGTTGGTGACGTCGAGCTTGACCACATTGGCCGCCTTGGCGAAGGCGGCGTCCGTGGCGCCCTCGTCGCCAATCACCCAGTCGTAGACCTGGTTGCCGGGGGCCTCGGGATGAAGCTGCGGCGCGCCGGCCTTGATGGCGGCACGCACGTCGGCGACCGCGGGAAGCTCTTCATAGTCGACGACGACCGCTTCCGCCGCGTCGCGCGCCAGATTCTGGTTTCGGCGATCACGACCGCGACGGCCTGTCCGACGAAGCGCACCGTCTCCGGCGCCATCGCCGGCCATGCGCCCATCTTCATCGGGCTGCCATCTTTCGAGGTGATGGCCCAGCCGCAGATGAGGTTGCCGACCTTGTCGTCGACGATCTCTCGGCCCGTCAGCACCGCGACCACGCCCGGCATCTTCAGGGCGGCGGAGGAGTCGATCCCCTTGACCTTGGCGTGCGCGTGCGGACTGCGGATGAAATGGGCATGCGTCATGCCCAGCAACTTGATGTCGTCGACGTAGCGGCCCTTGCCGGTAATGAAACGCTTGTCTTCCTTGCGCACGACGCTTGCGCCGATGCCTTCAACACCCATGTCCTGTCCTCCCGACCGGAATTCTGTTTGACCGCCCTTTCCATCGAAAGCTGCGGGTGGTGATTATGTATTCGAGACGGCCGCTTTACTCGGCCGCCTGCGCAACCTTCATGCGTCCGGCCGCATCCAGCACGGCTTTGACGATGTTGTGATAGCCGGTGCAGCGGCAGATATTGCCTTCGAGCTCGTGGCGGACGGTCTCTTCGTCGAGTTGGCCGCCATAACGGTGCACGATGTCGATCGCCGACATGATCATGCCCGGTGTGCAATAGCCGCACTGGAGGCCGTGATTGTCGCGGAAGGCGGCCTGCATCGGGTGCAGCTCGTCACCCTTGGCGATGCCCTCGATGGTGGTGACGTTGGCGCCGTCGGCCTGGCCCGCCAGCATGGTGCACGATTTCACGGCCTTGCCGTCGATATGCACGACGCAGGCGCCGCACTGGCTGGTATCGCAGCCGACATGGGTGCCGGTGAGGTTGAGGTTGTCCCGCAGCAGCTGGACCAGCAGCGTGCGGTCTTCGACGTCGACAGCAACGGCCTTGCCGTTCACCGTCAGTTTGACTGTAGACACGTGATACCTCCCCGACTGATTTTGATTGTTTCCACTTAGAGACAGCGGCCCCCGACTTTGCAACTGGCATTTTGGGCGCCTCCGTCACGGAAAAGTCACGGGGTCGGCAGGTGCGATGGCTGGCCGGTCGGGAGTCGGCTGTTTTAGGCAGGGCGCCGGCCGGGTGGGTTGCCCGGCATCAGGACCAGCCAGAGTTACAAGCTGCGCCGAATTTACCACCCCTTATTGATTCTGCCTTAGTTTTGCGCATCCGGTCTGGAGGCGGGGCGCCTCCGAATCGCGATTGAATGGAAAATCGGGGGTGGGAATGTCCGGGCGTATTGCGTCACCATCTAAGCGCACCATGTTTCCGACCCTCAGGTTCCGCGCCAAAATCATCCTCGGCTTTGCCGCGGTGCTGGTGATTTCGGCCGGCAGCATGGCCTTCGCCTATTTCGGGTTCGAGCGGGTCTCGTCCGGCGTCGGGTCCTATCGCACCAGCGTGTCGGAGGCCGATCTCGCCCGCAATATCGACCGCGAACTGCTCGCCTACCGCTCGGCCGTCAGGTATTTCGTCGTCACCGGCAAGGAAGATGACGCCAAAGCCGCCCTGGACTCTGAAGCCAACCTCAAGAATGCCATCGACCAGGCGATCAAGGGCGCCAAGACGCCGGCGCGGCTGGAGGGCCTCAACAAGCTTGCCAAGGAGTTTTCGAATTACGCTGCGAGCTTTGCCAAGGTTCTTCAGGCCAAGCGCGACAGCGCGCTGCTGGTGCAGAACCAGCTCATGCGAAACGCCAACCTGCTGAAATACAAGCTCGACGACATCGGCAACAATGCTTCCGATTCGGAGGCACAGGCGATCGAGTTCGGCACCAAGCAAGTCAATGCCCAGTTCCAGACCGCGGGCGCGGCGGCGACCAATTTTGTGCTGACGTCCGACCAGGCGATCGCATCAAGCGCGCTGGCCCGACTGAAATTCGTCGATAACTCCCTCGGCGCGGTCTATTCCATGGACGACAAGATCGTTGCCGGCCTCAAGGATGCCAAGGCGCTGCTCGCGGCCTATCGCGAGGCGCTGGAGAAGCTGATCGCCAACGCCAAGATGGTCGATGATCTCGTCACGGAGATGAGCGGCTCGGCAGGTGCGATCCTTCAGGGCGCCACCGCGATGAAGGCGGACCTTGTTTCCGAGCAGCAGCGGCTGGAGTCCGAGTCAGAAGCAACGATCGCGAAGACCGAGCACCTGGTGCTGATGCTCGCCGTCGGCGGCACGCTGCTCGGCGCAGTCCTCGCCTTCCTGCTCGGCACCGGCATCTCGCGCCCGATGATCGCAATGTGCAAGGCGATGCGGGAGCTTGCGTCGGGGAATTTCGACGTCGTGCTGCCTGGCCTTGGCCGCAAGGACGAGATCGGCGAGATGGCCGGCGCGGTGGAAGAGTTCAAGGTTCAGGCCGTGGCCAAGGCCGAGCGCGATGCGGCGGCCAGCGAAGCCCAGAACAAGGAATTGGCCACGGCGCGCCGTTCCGAGCTGATCCGTTTTGCCGACGATTTCGAGAGCGCGGTCGGCGCCATCGTGTCCAACGTCTCGGCCTCCGCCGTGCAGCTCGAATCCTCGGCGTCGACGCTGTCCCGTACCGCTGAGACCACGCAGACCCTCTCGAGCCAGGTCGCCGGCGTCTCCGAGCAGGCCTCGAGCAACATGCAGTCGGTGGCGACCGCCACGGAAGAGCTCTCGGCTTCCGTCGAGGAGATCGGCCGCCAGGTCCGCGACTCCAGCCGCATTGCTGAGGCCGCCGTGGTGCAGGCCAAGGAGACCGATAGCCGGATTGGAAAACTCTCGCATGCCGCGCAGCAGATCGGCGAAGTTGTCAAGCTGATCACGGCGATCGCCGAGCAGACCAATCTTCTCGCGCTCAACGCCACCATCGAAGCGGCCCGTGCCGGCGAGGCCGGCCGCGGCTTTGCGGTGGTCGCGAGCGAAGTGAAATCGCTGGCGAGCCAGACGGCCAAAGCCACCGACGAGATTTCGTCGCACATCACGGGCATGCAGGGCGCCACGGCGGAATCGGTCGCTGCGATCAAGGAAATCGGCGCGACCATCGGCAAGATATCCTCGATCTCGACGTCGATCGCGAGCGCCGTGGAAGAGCAGGGCGCCGCGACGCAGGAGATCGCGCGCAGCGTCCAGACCGTCGCTCAGGGCACCCAGACGGCCGCCACTGACATCGGCCAGGTCAACCGCGGCGCCGCCGAAACCGGCTCGGCCTCGGAAGAGGTGCTGAACTCGGCCAAGACATTGTCGAGCGAAAGCACCCGCCTTCGCGCCGAGCTCGACCGCTTCATGGCGAATATCAGGGCAGCGTAGCTCTCCGCGACGCGTCAGATCCTCCGCAGCCATCGACACTCCGGCGCGGCCGTTTTGCGCGAATGTGTCGTCTTTCTGACGTGAGCCATGCGTCAACTCCTTGCGGCCCCGTCGGAAACGGACGGCCCTCGGTGCTGTTCATGTGGGAACCTGCTGTTGCCGCAGACGTTGTCGCGGGTGGCAGGCGGAACGCCGCACCCGCATGATTGGATCGACCCCGTCCACGTCTTGCGACATTCGGGGCTGATCGCATTGGTCAAACGCAACAACGCGATGGAATTGCAGCAAAGCCCAGCGCTGAACCTTGGCCCTGTCGTCTCCGCGGTGGCAGCGGCCGATCGCATCGTCGAGACCAGCATTCCTGCGCGGCTCGATGCGCTGCCGTGGAGGGGATTTCACACCCGCGTCGTGCTGGCGCTCGGCATCACCTGGATTCTCGACGGGCTTGAGGTGACGCTCGCCGGGGCGCTCTCAGGCGCGCTGAAGCAGAGCCCGTCGCTGCATTTCTCCAATCTCGATCTCGGCATCGCCAATTCCGCCTACCTTGCCGGCGCCGTGCTCGGCGCGCTCGGCTTCGGCTGGCTCACCGACCGCATCGGCCGCAAGAAGCTGTTCTTCATCACCCTCGCGCTGTATCTCACCGCGACCGCCGCAACCGCGCTGTCCTGGAACGTCGCCAGCTACGCCCTGTTCCGTTTTCTTACCGGAGCCGGCATCGGCGGCGAATACACCGCGATCAACTCGACCATCCAGGAATTGGTCCCGGCGCGCTATCGCGGCTGGACCGATCTCGTCATCAACGGCAGTTTCTGGATCGGCGCCGCGATGGGCGCCGTGGCGGCCATCGTCCTGCTTGATCCCGCAACGATCGGACCCGATCTCGGCTGGCGTCTCGCCTATCTCATCGGCGCCACCATCGGGCTCGTCGTGCTGCTGATGCGGATGTGGATCCCGGAAAGCCCGCGCTGGCTGATGATCCATGGCCGACCCGAGCAGGCCCACGATATCGTCGACGAGATCGAGCGCTCGGTGCTCGGACACGACCAGAACGCAAGCGACAGGCGCTTCGCAAGGATCTGCATCAAGATGCGTGATCACACCCCGATCAGCGAGGTCGTGCATACGCTGTTCTTCAGCTATCGCCAGCGCACGCTGGTTGGGCTGACCTTGATGGTCGCGCAGGCGTTCTTCTACAACGCGATCTTCTTCACCTTTGCGCTGGTTCTGATCGACTTCTACGGCATCAGTGCCGATCACGTCGGCTGGTATCTGCTGCCTTTCGCTGCCGGTAACTTCCTCGGTCCGCTGCTGCTCGGCCGCCTGTTTGATACGCTCGGTCGCCGGGCCATGATCATGTTCACCTATGGCGTGTCGGGCCTGCTGCTGGCGCTGTCGGGTTATCTGTTCTCGATCGGTGCGCTCACCGCGCAGGGACAGACCATCGCCTGGATGGTGATCTTCTTCTTTGCCTCGCCGGCAGCGAGCGCGGCCTATCTCACCGTCAGCGAGAGCTTTCCGCTGGAGGTCCGCGCGCTGGCGATCGCGGTGTTCTATGCGGTCGGCACCGGCATCGGCGGCGTGATCGGGCCCGCGCTGTTCGGCGCACTGATCGACACCGGATCACGCACCAGCGTATTTGCCGGTTACCTGCTGGGAGCATTCCTGATGATCGCGGCCGCGATCGTGGCGTGGCGCTACGCCATCTCCGCGGAGCGCAAATCGCTCGAAGAAATCGCCCGGCCGCTCGCCTTCATGGAGTAGACTATGACATCTGAACTGGCGGAAATGGCATTGGACCAGAAGCGCATCATGCCCGATGGCGACGAGGCGCCCGACGCAGTCCCGGTGCCGCATGCGCTCGTGCCGCATCTCGACGAGATCGCGATCCTGCTCGACGTCGACGGCACGCTGCTCGAGTTGATGCCGACGCCACGCGAGGTCTGGGTGCCGCCGGGCCTGTCTGAAACGCTCCAGCGGCTGGTGGAGCGCACGTCCGGTGCGCTGGCGCTGGTCAGCGGCCGGTCGCTCAACGACATCGACCTGATCTTCGCGCCTGACGTATTTCGCGCCGTCGCCGGTCATGGCGCGGAGATGCGCCTGTCCGTCGGCAATGAAGCCGACGACGTGCATGCGCCGCCGATGGACAAGGAGCTGAAGCGGCGGCTCGCGGCCATCGCAAAGCTCAGCCCGGGCATTCTGCTCGAGGACAAGGGCTATTCGCTGGCGCTGCATTACCGCCTCGCGCCACATGCGGAGAAGGCGATCTACGAAGCCGTCTCGCTGATCCGCGCCGATCTGCCCAATGCACCGATCGAGGTGCTGCCCGGCAAGTTCGTCTGCGAGATCAAGCATTCCGGCTTCACCAAGGCGACCGGCGTGCGCGAATTGATGACGCATGAACCATTCAGGGGGCGCCGCCCGATCTTTATCGGCGACGACGTCACCGACGAAACCGTATTCGCGATCATGCCCGACATGAGCGGCCTCTCCTTCTCGGTCGGCCGCCGTGCCATGGGCGTCAACGGTCACTTCGACGCGCCCAGCGACGTGCGCGCGTTTCTTGCGCGCCTGCTTGACGATCCAAGGTAAAAGCAAGGCGGCGCCACTGACGGGACACAATGCGGCTCGCGCGGTTCCGTTGCGCCTGCAATTCATGCTGCGCAAACAGCCGCAAAAACTGTGTTCTCCATTGAAATTTGTGGGTTCCGCAGCGAAACCAGTTCCAACGCGCGCGCCCGATTTTGGTTTCATTTGGTTGGAACGATGGTCAGGAACCATATTGATGAACATCAGTTAAACAGGGTGGAATGAACAGGAGGGGACGACCTGTGAACTTGATCGTCGTTTCGAACCGCGTGGCCCGCAGCAAACCCAACGAACCGATGACGGGGGGCCTCGCTGCGGCGTTGCTCCCTGTGGTGGAGCATTCGGGCGCGATCTGGGTGGGTTCCTCCGGCCGCGTGCGGGACGGCCATCAGAAGGAACCGTTTGCGGAGATCGAGGCGCTCGGCTCGGGTGCGATCGCGACGCTGGATCTGCCGGCCGCGCATTACGGCGGCTATTATGAAGGTTTTGCCAATTCGGCGCTGTGGCCGGCACTGCATTCGCGCAGCGACCTGATCCGCGTCTCGCGCGACGATTATGTCAGCTATCGTGAGGTGAACGCCTTCATGGCGCGCGCCTTGATGCGGTTCCGAAAGGCCGGGACGGCATTCTGGGTGCAGGATTATCATTTCCTGGCGCTCGGCGCGGAGCTGCGCGATCTCGGCGTCGATGATCCGATCGGCTTCTTCCTGCATACGCCCTGGCCGGTGGCCGCGGTGATGCAGGGCGTGCCCAATCATCGCGAGCTGATTACGGCGATGCTGGCTTACGATCTTCTCGGCTTCCAGACCGAAGAGGATTGCCAGAATTTCGTCGGCTATGCCGCCACTGAGCTTGGCCTGTCCGTCGATGACGGGGTCGTCATCTCACAGCACGGACGCACGCGTTGCGAAGTGTTTCCGATCGGCATCGATGCGGAGAAGTTTGCACAATATGCGGCGAAATCGGTCTCGCATCCCGACGTGTCGCGGCTGCGCCGCAGCCTCAACGGCGAGCGGCTCGCGATCGGCGTCGACCGGCTCGACTATTCCAAGGGCCTCGTCAACCGCATCAGCGCGTTCGACCGGCTCTGGACCGAGCATCCGCAGTTTGCGCGCAGCATCTCGCTGTTACAGATCGCCAATCCCTCGCGCGGCGCCATCGAAGCCTATGGCAATCTCCAGAACGAGGTTGCGCGCCTGGTCACCGACGTCAACGGTCGCCATGGCGAGGTCGACTGGACCCCGATCCGCTACCTCAACAAGGGTTTCAGCCAGGCCGTGCTCGCAGGCCTTTATCGCACGGCGCAGATCGGCGTGGTGACGCCACTGCACGACGGCATGAACCTGGTCGCGAAGGAATATGTCGCCGCGCAAAACCCGGCCGATCCCGGCGTGCTGGTGCTGTCAAAGTTTGCGGGTGCCGCCAACGAGCTCGATGCCGCGCTGCTCGTCAATCCGCACGACATCGACGGAATGGCCCGCGCGATCGCGATCGCAGCCGCGATGCCGCTCACCGAGCGCAAGATGCGCTGGGAAGCGATGATGAAGACATTGCGCGGCCATACCATTCAGCAATGGTCCGCCGATTTTGTCGCCAGGCTCGAGAAGTGCCGCATCGAAAAGGCCGCGGTCGCACCGCTTGCCGCTCAGCCGCCGCAAGCGTTGCGTTGGCTCAAATCGGCGATCTCGGGCGTGCGGCTGACTAGTCTCTGATTTAGTCTTGGGCCCTTCTCCCTCGTCTTGTTCTTGCGGGGAGAGGGGCGCGGGGCTGTTTCCGAAAAAAGTGAGAAAGACGGCGCCCTCAATAACAATACGACACGCCGTCCAGAATCGCGCAGCGCCGCTTGTTCGGCGCGTTGGGGTCATCCATCGGAACCATGCCGTTGCCTTGGCCGACGAAGACGCCGGGCCCGACATGGACCGAACTCTTGTTGCCGATGATCACGCTCTGGTGCGGCGTGGTGCTGGAGCGCGTGCCGTCCGGCCAGAGGATGGCATCGCCCGACAGCACCCCGCGCCCTCCGTCGTCGCAGCTCACATCGACCCCTTGGCGCGTGCAGATTTGCGCGGCGGCGGACCCAACGAAGCCGGCGCCAAGGGCCGAAATCAGGCTCAGCGCGGCGGTGGTGTTGCGGATGGTCATGGCGTCCCCAGGGGATGGTTTGGCGGCCTGTTGTGAATCGTCGCAGCAGAGCCGCCTCCGGTTCAGCCAGCGGGTTCGCCAAGTCCATTGCGCCGGCCGGATATTTACCTGTCAACATAATGACTTAGGGAAAATTCGCCCGATTTACCCGCGATCCCTTGCAAAATCACCAGCGTCCCTTCAAGAGAGGGCGCTCCGGAGAGATGGCCGAGTGGCTTAAGGCGCACGCTTGGAAAGCGTGTGTGCGGGAAACCGTACCGTGGGTTCGAATCCCACTCTCTCCGCCATCAGCCTCATTTCGCCATTTTCCGTCCCCCCGCGCTTCAGCGCGGAACGCGGTCGTGTCGATCTCAGCGAGGAAGCCGTGAGGGCTGCGCAGGCGGCGGATTAATTTGATTCAAGTTTTAGCCAATTCCCCAACAACCATTAGGGTTACTTCCTCGATCTCTAGACGAATTATTGCCCGCTTTACCACCCGCCTCTAACACGAGGACGGCGGACAACGCACATCCTCATCCAGGCCAATAAGTGCGGCCCGCCCCACGCGGAGGTGGACGATGCGCAACGAGACGATCGCTATTCACGCCGGCTACGAACCCGAAGCCACCACGCACGCGGTGGCCGTGCCGATCTACCAGACAGCAGCCTATGCCTTCGACAGCGCCGATCATGGCGCGGCGCTGTTCAATCTCGAGGCCGAGGGATATCGTTACAGCCGCATCGCCAATCCGACCAGCGCGGTGCTGGAGAAGCGCATCAGTGAGCTCGAAGGCGGCGTCGGCGCGCTCGCGGTCGCAACCGGCCAGGCGGCATTGCATTTCGCCTTCGTCAACGTCGCCGATCACGGCGGCAACATCGTTTCGGTGCCGCAGCTCTACGGCACCACGCACACGCTGCTCTCTCACATCCTGCCGCGCCAGGGCATCACTGGCCGCTTTGCCGAGAGCGACAAGCCCGAGGCGATCGAAAAACTCATCGACGAGAATACGCGCGCTGTGTTCGCCGAGACCATCGGCAATCCCGCCGGCAATGTCTGCGACATCGAGGCGCTGGCGAAGATCGCGCATGCGCATGGCGTGCCGCTGATCGTCGACAACACCGTCGCAACGCCGATCCTGCTCAAGCCGTTCGACTACGGTGCAGATATCGCCGTGCATTCGCTGACCAAGTTTCTGGGCGGCCACGGCACCACGCTCGGGGGCGCCATCGTCGATCCGGGAATTTCCCCTGGGCGAAGCACGCCGACCGCTTCCCCGGCTACAACAAGCCGGACGCGTCCTATCACGGCCTCGTCTATGCCGAGCGTTTCGGCAAGACCGCCTATATCGAGCGCGCGCGCAGCATCTATCAGCGCACCATGGGCTCGGTGCTGTCGCCGTTCAACGCCTTCCTGCTGCTTCAGGGCATCGAGACCGTGGCGCTGCGCATGGAGCGTCACTGCGAGAACGCCAGAAAGGTCGCGGAATTCCTGCGTGCGGATCCGCGCGTGGCCTGGGTCAACTACACCGGGTTCCCGGATAGCCCCTATTATCCGCTGGTCCAGAAATATCTCGACGGTAATGCCTCCTCGCTGTTCACTTTCGGCATCAAGGGCGGGATGGAAGCGGGCAAGAGCTTCTACGATGCGCTGAAGCTGATCACGCGTCTCGTCAATATCGGCGATGCCAAGTCGCTGGCGTGCCATCCGGCGTCGACCACGCACCGCCAGATGTCGGCGGAGCAGCAGCGCACCGCCGGCGTGTTGCCGGAGACGATTCGCCTCTCGATCGGCATCGAGCATGCGGCCGACATCATCGAGGACATCGACCAGGCGCTGGAAAAGGCCTGTTCGACCGCGCGTCTTCAGGCCGCGGAGTAGGCGACCGCCCCGATGAGCATCTTGATCGACAGGGATCAAGGTATCTCGAGCCCGGCCTTGGTGCCGGCCGAAGTCGAGCTCGCGCGCGATCACAGCCGCGGCGAGCTTACCATCGGCTTGATCAACAACATGCCCGACCCGGCGTTGAAGGCCACCGAGCGGCAGTTCATGAAGCTGCTCCAGGCCGCGGCGGGGCCGCGCCGCATCCGTTTCCATTGCTTCTCCCTGCCGTCGGTCATGCGCTCGCCCGAAGCGAAGTGGCACGTCGAGAGCGAATATTCCGATCTCTCCGATCTCAAGCGTCAAAAATTCGACGGGCTGATCGTGACCGGGGCCGAGCCGGTCGCGCCCGAGCTCGAGCAGGAGCCGTATTGGCGCGACCTCACCGACCTCATTGACTGGGCCAGGACCAACACGCGCTCGACGATCTGGTCATGCCTCGCCGCGCACGCGGCGGTGCTGCATCTCGATCGGATCGAACGGCAGCGGCTGCCGGCGAAATGCCACGGCATCTTCGACTGCGACGCCGTGACGAACGATTCTGCTGACGCGCGGGGCGCCGGCGCCCCTGAGGATCTCGCACTCGCGCCTGAACGAAGTCAGGGAGCGCGACCTCGCGCAGGCCGGCTATCAGGTGCTGACACGTTCGGCTCTGGCCGGCGTCGACATCTTCGTCCGCCAATATGCCAGCCGCTTCGTGTTCCTCCAGGGCCATCCCGAATATGACGCGCTGTCGCTCCAGCGCGAATATTTGCGTGACATCGGCCGCTTTCTTGCGCGTGAGCGGGAGGCTTACCCGCACCTGCCCGTGAGCTATTTTGACGCAGCAACTGAAGAGAGACTTGCGCGATTCGAGAAGTGCGCGAGGCACCAGCGCCATCCCGCGCTCACCAACGAATTGCCCGCGCTGAATTTGCGCGCCGATATCGCGGCCGGCAGCGCGGCGGCAGTGCTGTTTCGCAACTGGTTGCACGATCTTGCGGCGGACACCAAGGCGCCGCTGCTCGCGCGCTAGCTGAAGAGCGCGGGTTCCGCGTTAGGATTAACCAGGTGTGAAGCTTGCCTCATCCGGCGCACGAATGCTTCAGTAGCGCCGCACCGAAAGACAGGAAATGCAATCGTGTGGTCGGTACTCCAGCAGCGCGTGAGCAATCGTCTGTCCCGGCATTTCCGCGGCGTACCGCACCGTTTGCCGGCGCATGCGCCGATGGTGAGCTTCACCTTCGATGACGCCCCGACAGCGCCGCGGGCGTGGGCGCGTCACTGCTGGAAGAGCATGGCGGGCGCGGCACGTTTTATCTCGCCGGCAGCCTGATCGATCAGCCGGGAGATCACTGGCACGGCCTGTCCAACGACGCGATCGTGGGGCTGCATCGCAGCGGCCACGAGATTGCCTGCCACACCTTCTCGCATCTGCGCGCCGTCGATCTCGACCAGGCCGCCATGGCGCGCGAGATCGAGCAGAACCGCAACTACTTCCATCGCCTCGATCCCTCGATCAGGCTGGAGAATTTTGCTTATCCGTATGGCCTTGCCTCGGTCTCGCGCAAGCCGCAGCTCGCGAAGATCTTTCGCTCCGCGCGCGGCATTCTTCCCGGCGTCAATCGCAATGTCATCGACCTCCAGTTCCTGCGCGCATCGCCCCTCGTCGATTGCGAGATCGATGCGGCAGGCGTGGATCGCTATTTCGACGAAGCGACCGCAAGCGGCGGCTGGCTGATCTTCTACGGCCACGACGTCGTCGACCAGCCGAGCCCTTATGGCTGTACGCCGGCCTTGCTCCGTCACGCGCTGAAGGCGGCCGAGACGCGCAACATGCCGATCGTGACGGTTGCCGAGGCTTTGCGAAGGATTGGGGCCTAGACCGCCGCCTTGCCGCGCAAACAGTCTTGCCATGCCCGCGCGGTCATGCGACTGGCGTTGTGACGAATCTCACGGCCCGGTCCAGTTCCGCCCATGTCCGCTCCCTCCACCGCTTCGCTGCCTGCCTCAGTCGATGGCCGCAACGCGCTGTCGGTGCTGCATTCGGTGTTTGGCCTGCCGGGCTTTCGCGGCGCGCAGGGCGAGATCATCCGGCATGTCACCGACGGCGGCAATTGCCTGGTGCTGATGCCGACCGGCGGCGGCAAGTCGCTGTGCTACCAAATGCCGGCTCTGTTGCGTCCAGGCTGCGGCATCGTGGTGTCGCCCTTGATTGCGCTGATGCGCGACCAGGTCGCGGGCCTGATCGAGGCCGGCGTCAATGCTGCCGCGCTGAATTCCTCGCTGACGCCGCAAGAGGCCTCCGACATCGAGCGCCGCCTGATCGCCGGAGATCTCGACCTGCTGTATGTCGCGCCGGAACGGTTGGTCACGCCGCGCTGCCTGTCGATGCTGGCGCAGGCGAAGGTGGCGCTGTTTGCGATCGACGAAGCGCACTGCGTTTCGCAATGGGGCCACGATTTCCGGCCCGAATATGTCGGCCTCTCCATCATCGCCGAGCGCTTTCCCGACGTCCCGCGCATCGCGCTGACGGCGACCGCCGACGAGTTGACGCGCAAGGAAATTGTCGAGCGGCTGCGCCTCGCAGGCAGCCCGCAATTCGTCTCGAGCTTCGACCGGCCCAACATTCGCTACGAGATCGTCGACAAGCGCAACGCGGTGTCGCAGCTGAAGGAGTTCATCCGGGAGCGCCATGCGGGCGACGCTGGCGTGGTCTACTGCCTGTCGCGCAATCGCGTCGAGGAGGTCGCCGCTGCGCTCGACGACGCCGGCATCGCGGCGCTGCCCTATCACGCCGGGCTCGATGGCGGCGTGCGCTCGCGCAACCAGGACCGCTTCCTCAACGAGGACGGCATCGTCATCGTCGCGACCGTCGCCTTCGGCATGGGCATCGACAAGCCCGACGTGCGCTTCGTCGCCCATCTCGATCTGCCCAAGAGCATCGAGTCCTACTACCAGGAGACCGGTCGCGCCGGACGCGACGGCAAGCCGTCGGCGGCCTGGATGGCCTACGGTCTCTCGGACATCGTGCAGCAGCGCCGCATGATCGACGAGTCCACCGCATCGGACGAGTTCAAGCGGGTCTCGATCGGCAAGCTCGATGCACTGGTGGGTCTTGCGGAAACCGCGCAGTGCCGGCGCAAGCGGCTGCTCGGCTATTTCGGCGAGACCATGCATGGCGAGAGTTGCGGCAATTGCGACAACTGCCTGACCCCGCCGCGGATGCGCGACGGCAAGGTGCTGGCGCAAAAGCTGCTCTCGTGCGCCTATCGCACCGGGCAGCGTTTTGGGGCCATGCACCTGATCGACGTGCTGATCGGACGCTTGACCGAGAAGGTGACGCAGTTCGGCCACGACAAGCTCTCCGTGTTCGGCATCGGGCGCGAGCTGAACGAAAAGCAGTGGCGCACCGTGCTGCGGCAGCTGGTGGCGATGGGGTACTTGCAGAGCGACAGCGAAGCCTTTGGCGCGCTGAAGCTGACGGAGTCCTCGCGCGGCGTGCTGCGCGGCGAGACCGAGGTGTGGTTGCGCGAGGAGGCGCCCGGCACCCGGATCAGGTCAAGCCGCGCAAAATCGCGCCGCGGCGACCTCGCGCCTGCGGCCAATACGCCGCAAAGCGACGTCGATCCTGAATTGCGTGCCCGGCTGCGCGCCTGGCGTTCGGACATTGCACGCGAGCGCGGCGTGCCGGCCTATGTCGTGCTGCACGACGCCACCATCGACGGCATCGTCCGGGCCTGGCCAACCACGCTGGACGAATTGCGCAACGTGCCGGGTATCGGCGACAAAAAAGCTCGAGCATTACGGGGACGAGCTGCTCCAGATCGTGCGGACGCGGTAGGAGGCGCGGCGGCCGATAACGCACCGCAATCCCTCAATCGTCATCCCGGACAAGCGCAGCGAAGCGGAGCGCAGATCCGGGATCCATACCGCGGGATCTATCGATTGCAATCGATAGGAGTACCGAACAGCAAATCTTCGCCAAACCACTCCCTGTGGCTATGGGTCCCTGATCTGCGCTTACGCTTGTCCGGGACGACACCGGTGTATGAGGTGCGAGCTGAGCCCTCAGCCGTTCCGGAACGCGTAGCCGTAACCGTTCAGCGCCGGCGCACCGCCGAGATGCGCGTAGAGGATCTTCGCGCCCTTCTCGAAATAGCCTTTCTGCGTCAGGTCGATCAGGCCCTGCATCGACTTGCCCTCGTAGACGGGGTCGGTGATCATTGCTTCGAGCCGCGCGGTGAGGCGGATCGCCTCCTTGGTCTCCTCCGACGGCACGCCGTAGGCGGGATAAGCGTAATCCTCGATCAGCACGACGTCGTCAGCGACGAGGTCCTTGCCGAGTTCGACCAGCTTGGCCGTGTTCTGGGCGATCGAAAGCACCTGCGCCTTGGTCTGCGCCGGCGTGAACGAGGCATCGATGCCGATCACCTTCCGCGCGCGACCGTCGGCGCGAAGCCGACCAGCATGCCGGCATGGGTCGAGCCGGTGACGGTGCAGACCACGACGTAATCGAACTTGAAGCCGAGCTCGGCTTCCTGCTTGCGCACCTCTTCGGCGAAGCCGACATAGCCGAGGCCGCCAAATTTGTGCACGGAAGCGCCGGCGGGAATCGCGTAAGGCTTGCCGCCCGCCGCCTTCACTTCTTCAATGGCGTCCTCCCAGCTCTTGCGGATGCCGATGTCGAAACCATCGTCGACCAGGCGCACGTCGGCGCCCATGATGCGCGACAGCATGATGTTGCCGACGCGGTCATAGACGGCGTCCTCGTGCGGCACCCAGGCTTCCTGCACGAGGCGGCATTTCATGCCGATCTTGGCGGCGACGGCCGCGATCATGCGGGTGTGGTTCGACTGCACGCCGCCGATCGAGACCAGCGTGTCGGCGTTGGAAGCGATCGCGTCGGGGATGATGTATTCGAGCTTGCGCAGCTTGTTGCCGCCATAGGCGAGGCCGGAATTGCAATCCTCGCGCTTGGCGTAGATCTCGACGTTGCCGCCGAGATGCTTTGAGAGCCTCTCCAGCTTCTCGATGGGAGTCGGGCCGAAGGTCAGCGGATAGCGCGCGAATTTTTCGAGCATGGTCAGGTCATCCCGATTGGCGTTAATGTTGGATGCCGACTAACATTTCTCGGGAGAAAGGTGCTCTCGAATGCTGCGGCCATATTGCGCCAAACCTTGCGGCGTGCGCCAGCTTCGTTAGTATTTCATTCAGATAGTACATAAATATCGGAAGATCCTTCCATGTCCGCGCGCCTTGATCGCACCGACCTTAAGCTATTGAGATTGCTTCAGAATAATGGCCGGCTCAGCAATGCTGAACTGGCCGAAACCGTTGCGATCAGCCCGGCGACCTGCCATCGCCGCACCCAACGCCTGTTCGCGGATGGTTTCATCGTCGCCGTCCGCGCCATGGTCGCGCCGAAAAAGGTGGCGAAGGGCGCCCTCATGATGGTCGGCGTCGTGCTCGACCGCTCGACGCCGGAGAGCTTTGCCACCTTCGAGCAGGCGATCGCAAAGCTGAAATTCGTGCTCGACTGCCACCTCGTCGCCGGCGACTTCGACTATTTCCTCAAGATCCGCGTCGGCGACATGGAGGATTTCAACCGCATCCACGGCGAGCAGCTCATCGCGCTGCCCGGCGTGCGCCAGACCCGCACCTTCTTCGTCATGAAGGAAGTTGTCGACAACGCGCCGCTGGAGTTTTGAGCCGCGCGGACGAGGCCTCCCGTGGTAGCTTGACGTACGCTTTCAAGGAATCACCCGATCATGCCGATGGAGCCGCCTGCCTTCCGCCAGCACAATCCGGTCGGGCCGGCTTACCAGCGCGGCTGGGTCGACGACGCCGTGGCCGCCATCGAAGCCGACCAGTGCCGCACGGCCGACACGCATCTGATCAAATTGATCGTGCCGGCGCTCGCCGGCATCGATATCTATCTGAAGGACGAATCCACGCACCCGACCGGCAGCCTCAAGCATCGGCTGGCGCGATCGCTGTTCCTCTACGCCCTCTGCAACGGCCACATCCGCGAAGGCACGCCTGTCGTCGAAGGCTCGTCGGGATCGACCGCAGTTTCGGAAGCCTATTTCGCGCAGATGATCGGCGTGCCCTTCTATGCCGTGATGCCGCGCACGACCTCGGCTGAGAAGATCGCCGCGATCGAGCATTATGGCGGCAACTGCCATCTGATCGACGACGGCCGCGCGCTCTATGCCGAGGCCGCCGCGCTCGCCGTTGGCCTGAACGGCCACTACATGGACCAGTTCACCTTCGCCGAGCGTGCCACCGATTGGCGCGGCAACAACAACATCGCCGAGTCCATCTTCACGCAATTGAAGGGCGAGCCGCGCCCGCTGCCGGACTGGATCGTGATGGGCGCTGGTACCGGCGGCACCTCGGCCACCATCGGACGCTATTTGCGCTATCGCCAGTATCCGACGCGGCTGTGCGTGGCCGATGTCGAGCATTCCGCTTTCTTTGACTGCTTCCGCACCCAGGATCGCTCCCATGTTTGCGAACGTCCCTCGCTGATCGAAGGCGTCGGCCGGCCGCGTTGCGAAACCTCCTTCGTGCCAGGCGTGGTCGACCGCATGATGAAGATCCCGGATGCGGCGACGATCGCGGCCATGAACGTGCTGTCGCGCCGGCTGCGCCGCGTGGTGGGCGGCTCCACCGGCACCAACTTCCTGGCGCTGTGCCGGCTTGCCTCGGAGATGCGCAAGGCCAACCAGACGGGATCGCTGGTGACACTGATCTGCGATTCCGGCGAACGTTACCGGCAGACCTATTACGAGCCCGAATGGCTGAGAAAGCGTGGCCTCGATCCGGCGCCGTTCGAGGCGGCGCTGTCGTCTTTCCTCGCGACCGGCGAGCCGCTGACGCTCGCCTTCGACGACGTCGCCAATCCACAAGCCCAATAGGGCGTTGGGCATCATCACCGATGCCGTCGGGGCACTCGCCCGAGCTGTGGATGTCACGGCAACTTCACTTGCCTTGCACGCCTACGCAGGCGACGGTCGCGACTTCTCAACGAGGAGAGCCTGCGGTGCGCCTTCCCATTCTCGATCCGAAAGACCTGAGTGCCGAACAGAAGCCGCTCTATGACGACATGCGCGCGGGTATCACGGACCACTTCAAGGGCTTCGTGAACATGCGCGACGACGGCGCGCTGCTCGGGCCCTGGAATCCCTGGGTTCGCGAGCCGCGATTCGGCAAGCCGGTGTGGGAGCTGGTCAAGGCGATCGCATCGAATCCGCTGTTGCCGGCGCCGGTGCGCGAGGTCGCCATCCTCGTCACCGGTTCGCATTTCCGCTCCGGCTACGAGCTCTATGCCCATGTTCTGGTCGCCGAGCAGCGCGGCCTGACCGACGAAAAACTCGCGACCATCGTCGCCGGGCAGCGTCCGGTCGATCTTACCAAGCAAGAGGCGGTCGCCTACGACGTCGCGTCTGCGCTGGTGAGCGGCGGCGTGCTGCCGGAGCTGACCTATC
Source organism: Bradyrhizobium sp. LLZ17 (assembly GCF_041200145.1). NCBI lineage: Bacteria > Pseudomonadati > Pseudomonadota > Alphaproteobacteria > Hyphomicrobiales > Nitrobacteraceae > Bradyrhizobium > Bradyrhizobium zaerense. The sequence continues at coordinate 4,506,720 of NZ_CP165734.1, read as the reverse complement.
GGGCCGCGGTGAAGGAGTTCGGCGAGCACGGCGCGGCCGAGCTGTCCTATCTCGTCGGCATCTACTGCATGGTGTCCGTCACGCTGAATACGTTCGACGTACCGGTGCCGGAATAGCTGGCCGATCTAGACTGCTGGACCCGACGCAAGCGCAAGGCTACCCTGCCGCCGCCACGGCGGTGGATTCGCCATGCACGATCCAACTGCAGGATAATTGAGATGAAAGCGATGAAGCCCTCACGCCGCATCTTGCTCGCTGGACTTGCGGGACTTGCTGTGATTCCAACCGAGGCGTCCGCCTTCGCGGCGCCACAGGCCGCGGAAGACGCGACCGTGGCCGAAGAGCGCTTCGCACGCATGATCGCCGCGGCGCATGCGCCCAATGTCAAGCGCGCGCACCGGGCGGAGCGTTACGCAGACGCGCATTGGCGCGAGTATATCGGAGCGGCGCGTGCATTGATCGACGCACGCGCGTAAGCCCCTTCGCTCCTCGCGCAGGGTCATCGCATATGAGGTCGATTTCTCTGTGGCCACCCTTCGAGACGCCCGCCTTTGGCGGGCCCTCAGGATGAGGACCGAGTGTGCGGTAGCAATTTTAACGGGCTCCGATTGCCGCTTAGCCTCATCCTGAGGAGACCGCGAAGCGGTCGTCTCGAAGGACGAGGCGCGCGCTTGGCCGGCCACAGCCATATGCGATAGCCCTGTCCCCTTCGCGGGAGGATCTCACCTCTCCACGGCCCGCCGCACCTGCTCGCCGATCTGCGACAGCACCAGCTGCGCTTGCGGCAGGATGGCGCCCATGGCGTGGAAATTGTGAACCATGCCGTCGTGACAGACGTGCTCGACGACGACGCCGGCTCCGAGCAGCTTGCGGGCATAGGCGTTACCTTCGTCGCGCATCGGGTCGAACTCGGCGGTGTGCATGATCGTCGTCGGCAGGCCCGTGAGTCGCGTCGCGCGCAGCGGCGAGACGCGGGGATCCGCGGCATCGATGCCCTCCGGCAGATAGTCGGCGAGATCGGCCTCGATCGTGATGCGGTCGATGAGATGGCCTTCCGCGAACGCCTCGCGCGAAGGCGATGCCTCCTCGAAATCCAGTACGGGACAGATCAGGCATTGCGCCACGATCGATAGGCCGGCGCTTTGCTGCGCCTCCTGGCACACGATCGCAGCCAGCGTGGCACCGGCGGAATCGCCGCCGATCACCAGCCGTTCGGCGTCGATGCCGAGCGATGCCGCTTCGCGGGCGACCCATTCGGTCGCCGCCATCGCGTCGTCGACGGCGGCGGGGAATTTGTGCTCGGGCGCGAGGCGGTAGTCGATCGAGACGAGGCGGCAGTTGGTCGCATGGGCGAGGGCTGCGGCGATGCGGTCGTGGGTCAAAATGCTGCCGGCGACGAGACCGCCGCCGTGAAAGAACACGAAGCCGGGTGCGCGCTCGCCGGCACCCGCGGGCGTGTAGAGGCGATAGGGAAGCTCGCCGCCCGGGCCGGGAAGCGCGCCGTCGGACGTCGTTACATCCGGCGCATCAGTACGCGCGAACTGCATCAGCTTCGCCAGCGACTGCCGCCGGGCCTCGACGCTGGGCCGGCTCCGCGCCTCCGGCGCAGCCGCAGCCATCATGGTCAACAAGCGCTTGGCAAGCGGATCGAGTGGCATGGAACACTCCGTAAGGTAACCCGCATTATAGCCCGCTTTGTGCTCGATTTGGTGTCGCCCCGGCATTACTGGCCGAGCTCCCGGGGGAGGTGCCTTTCCCGCAGGAAATCGTTTAGAAGTTGGGAGAATAGTGCACCGGATATTACCCAAGGAGGCCGGTCATGGCCAATATCGCAAAGCCTATCGCATATTCGCCGAGCTGGACCTTCTTCGAGGGCAAATGGCATGAGGGCAACGTGCCGATCATGGGGCCGCGCACGCATGGCGCATGGCTCGGCTCGGTCGTGTTCGACGGCGCGCGCGCGTTCGAGGGCGTCGCGCCTGATCTCGATCGCCACATCGCGCGCGCCAATCAATCCGCGATCAATTTCGGTCTGAAGCCGGTGGTCGATGCCGGCACCTGGCTCACGCTCGCGAAGGAAGGCATTGCGCGCTTCGCGGCGAATGCCGAGCTCTATATCCGGCCGATGTACTGGGCACAGAACGGCGCCGGCGGCGGCGTGCTGTTCGACCCCGACACCACCAATTGGTGCCTGTGCATCTACGAGGCGCCGATGCCCAAGCCGGTCGGCAACGCGATCACGCTGTCGCCGTTCCGCCGGCCCACCGCCGAATGCGCGCCGGTCGAAGCCAAGGCGGCCTGTCTCTATCCCAACAATTCGCGCGCGCTGGCGGAGGCCGCCTCGCGCGGCTTCCAGAACGCGCTGATGCTCGACATGCTCGGCAACGTCGCGGAGTTCGGCAATTCCAACGTGTTCATGGCAAAGGACGGCGTGGTCTTCACGCCGGCGCCGAACGGCACCTTCCTCAACGGCATCACCCGCCAGCGCGTCATCGGCCTGCTTCGCGCCGACGGAGTGACCGTGGTCGAGACGACGCTGCGCTACGCCGACTTCGTTGCCGCCGACGAGATCTTCTCCACCGGCAATTTTGCGAAGGTCGCGCCCGTGATCCGCATCGACGAGCGCGAGCTGAAGCCGGGTCCGCTCTACACCAGGGCGCGCAAGCTCTATTGGGATTTTGCGCATGCGGTGAAACTGGCGGCGTAGGCCTTCACGCGCGTCCTGTTTTTCGCCGAGACGATACTGACAGTGCGGCAGGCGTACGCGGTAGCTAACCGGTTTTCCGTCGAAATCGGCTGAACTGAAAGGCCTGCGTGGAACGCCACGGCGTATGATGCGTCTCGCCGCGCGTTTCGACGAGTTCGAATCCCGGTCCGAGCTCCATCGAAAGGCTCGCGCTGTCATGCCGCTGGACCGGCAGGCCGCTGCACCTTTCGGGACCATCCGGCGCGAAGGTGCCGATGATGACGTGGCCGCCGGGCGCGACCGCCGACCGCAGGCGGTCGACGTAAGCTGCCCTGTCGCCCGGATCTGTCAGGAAGTGGAATGCAGCGCGATCGTGCCAGACATCGTATGCCTTCGCCGGTCGCCATGTCGTTGCGTCGGCCACGATCCAGTCGATCGCTGCGGCGGCCGCCCCGATTCGCGTCTTTGCGGCCTCAAGCGCGCTGACCGAGAGATCCAGCACGGCGATGTTGCGATATCCCGCCTGCAAAAGGCTGTCGGCCAATCGTGACGCGCCACCGCCAATATCGATGATCGCGGCAGTATGATCCGAATCGGCCGCGCGGATCATCCCCAGCGAGATCGTCGGCGTGTCCTGAAACCAGCTGACCTCCGTCTCGCCTTTGGTGGTGTAGACGTGGTCCCAATGCGTGGTTCGGTCGGACATGGCGTATGCCTTGGCCCTCCGGCGTGTCAGCAGGCCTTCGGGGACGACCCAGACCGGTTGGCGGCGTCCGGTAAAAGCGGCCGCTGCCCGCGGGCACTCCGCGCGAATGAAGGATCTACTCTTCCTTCTTCGACATCTTCTCGAGGCGTTCCTGCATCTCCTTCATCTGCTGACGCAGGTCGTCGATGTTGGTGTCCTTTGCCGGCTCGGCGCTGGCCTCGGGCTCGGCCTCCGGTGGGGCTCCCGCCGGGCGGCCCGGAGTGGGGACAAAAGGCTTGAACATCGAGAAGGTCTGCTGAAACAGCTCCATGTTGCGGCGGACCTGTTCTTCGAGCGGGGCAAATGGGGTCCCGGAGAGCGAGGTGGCGATCTGCTTACGGAACTTTTCCTGCTCCTGGGTCAGCGATGCGATGGCCTGCTCCAGATATTTCGGCACCACCATCTGCATGCTGTCGCCGTAGAAGCGGATGAGCTGGCGCAGGAAGGTGGTCGGCAACAGGTTCTGGCCGGCCTTGTTCTCCTGCTCGAAGATGATCTGGGCGAGCACGGAGCGGGTGATGTCGTCGCCGGTCTTGGCGTCGTAGACCAGAAAATCTTCGCCGTCCTTGACCATGGACGCGAGGTCTTCCAGCGTCACATAGGTGCTCGTTCCGGTGTTGTAGAGCCGGCGGTTCGCGTATTTCTTGATGGTTGTGGGTTGGTCTGATTTCGCCATGGGCTCTCACTTGCAAGCACGGAGAACGGGAACCTGACGGGCAATGCCGCAGGGCGGGAAGAGTACGCAACGCAACAAAATAAGCATTTTCAACGGGGGCACGCTACCGTTTTGTGCGGCACGGTTAATTGCACAGCAAAAACGTGCTTGCGAAATCGCCAAGAACGCTATTTTGAATGCGCTGCGGCATGAATTCGATCGCCAGCCGATTGACATGCCTCAACGACGTTAACAGGATGCCGTCCGAGACTGGCGAGCCGTTTTCCCAGCCCCGTCTGCCCCCATACAACCCAGGAGATGCCCATGTCAGACGATGTCGTCATCGTCAGCGCCGCCCGCACCCCGGTCGGAAGCTTCAACGGAGCGTTCGCGACCCTTCCCGCCCATGATCTCGGCGCGATCGCCATCAAGGCCGCGCTCGAGCGCGGTGGCATCGAGCCCGGCCGGGTCTCCGAAGTCATCATGGGCCAGATCCTGACTGCTGCCCAAGGCCAGAACCCCGCCCGCCAAGCCTCGATCAATGCCGGCATTCCCGTCGAGAGCCCGGCCTGGGGCGTGAACCAGCTCTGTGGCTCGGGCCTGCGGACCGTCGCGCTCGGCTATCAGGCGCTGCTCAACGGCGATTCCGAGATCGTGGTCGCCGGCGGCCAGGAATCCATGAGCATGGCCCCGCACGCCCAGTATCTGCGCGGCGGCGTCAAGATGGGCCCGGTCGAGTTCGTCGACACCATGATCAAGGACGGTCTGTGGGATGCCTTCAACGGCTACCACATGGGCAACACCGCGGAGAATGTCGCGCGGCAGTGGCAGATCACCCGCGCCCAGCAGGATGAGTTCGCGGTCGCCTCGCAGCAGAAGGCGGAGGCCGCACAGAAGGCCGGCAAGTTCAACGACGAGATCGTCCCCGTCACCATCAAGTCCCGCAAGGGCGACATCGTCGTCAGCGCCGACGAATATCCGCGCCACGGCGCAACGCTCGACGGTATGGCAAAACTGAAGCCAGCTTTCGAGAAGGAAGGCACGGTCACCGCGGGCTCGGCCTCCGGCATCAATGACGGCGCCGCCGCCGTGGTGCTGATGACCGCCAAGCAGGCCGCCAAGGAAGGCAAGAAGCCGCTCGCGCGCATCGTGTCCTGGGCGCAGGCCGGCGTCGATCCGAAGATCATGGGTTCGGGCCCGATCCCGGCCTCGCGTGCCGCGCTGAAGAAGGCCGGCTGGAACGTCGGCGATCTCGACCTGATCGAGGCCAATGAGGCCTTCGCGGCGCAGGCCTGTGCCGTCAACAAGGACCTCGGCTGGGATACCTCCAAGGTCAACGTCAATGGCGGCGCGATCGCGATCGGCCACCCGGTCGGTGCCTCCGGTGCGCGCGTGCTGGTGACGCTGCTGCACGAGATGCAGAAGCGCGATTCCAAGAAGGGCCTCGCCACGCTGTGCATCGGCGGCGGCATGGGCATTGCCATGTGCATCGCCCGCGATTGATGCGGGCGAGGCACCAAACGAGGACATGCATCGCGCGCGACTGAAACAGCTGACGCGCAGCTTACGCCTCATCTGTGCGTGCGTTGCACACATGAGTGAGTGCATTGCACGCGATTAAAAAGGCGGCGGTTGCAAATCAAATATTCTTCGCAATCGCGCAAGCCTCGACTAAAGAGAAACGCCCGGCTCGATGCCGGGCGTTTTGTTCTTGATGTCCATCAAACGTCCCGCATAATCCGCATCTAAAACGATCACTCAGAAACGTCCGAAGAGTCCTAGGGAAGGAATACGATATGACACGTGTTGCATTGGTGACGGGTGGTACGCGGGGCATCGGAGCTGCGATCAGCAAGGCGCTGAAGGCGGCCGGCTACAAGGTCGCGGCGAGCTACGCCGGCAACGATGCGGCTGCGGACAAATTCAAGGCTGAGACCGGCATCGCCGTCTACAAATGGGACGTCAGCAGTTTCGATGCCTGCGCCGAAGGCGTGAAGAAGGTCGAAGCCGAGGTCGGGTCAATCGATGTGCTCGTCAACAACGCCGGTATCACCAAGGACGGCGCCTTCCACAAGATGAGCCTCGAGCAGTGGAACGCCGTGATCGGGACCAATCTCGGTTCGCTGTTCAACATGTCGCGCCAGGTCATCGAAGGCATGCGTGGCCGCAAGTTCGGCCGCATCATCAACATCTCCTCGATCAACGGACAGAAGGGCCAGTTCGGCCAGGTGAACTATTCCGCAGCCAAAGCCGGTGAGATCGGCTTCACCAAGGCGCTCGCGCTGGAGAACGCCAAGGCCGGCGTCACCGTGAACGCGATCTGCCCGGGCTACATCAACACGGAGATGGTGCAGGCCGTGCCGAAGGACGTGCTGGAAAAGGCCATCCTGCCGCTGATCCTGATCGGCCGTCTCGGCGAGCCCGAAGAAATTGCACGCGCGGTCGTGTTCCTCGCCGCCGATGAAGCCGGCGCCATCACCGGCTCGACGCTGACCGTCAACGGCGGCCAGTACATGGTGTGATGCGATCGCATCACGCTTGATCATATCGGTAACTTCGTCATGCCCGGGCAAAAGCGCGAAGCGCGTCTTCGCGCTAGACGTCCCGGGCATCCACGGCCTTACAACAGCCGTCGCCACGAAAGAACGTGGATGGCCGGGACATAGGCGAGCGCAAGCGACGCCGTCCCTCGGACGGCTACGCCCGGCCATGACGAGAGTATTTGGCCAATGACTCCCCGCACGGCGACGTTGATCGGATTGACCGCGATCCTGATGTGGTCGCTGCTCTCCGTGATGACGGTGGCGACCGGAAGGATTCCGGCGTTCCAGCTCGCCGCGATGACGTTCGCGATTGGCGGTCTGGTCGGCCTTCTCACCTGGATCGGCCGCGGCGAGGCGGCGAAAAGCTTGCGCCAGCCAGCCGTCGTGTGGGCCGTCGGCGTTGGCGGACTATTCGGCTATCACGCGCTGTACTTCCTTGCGCTGCGCTTCGCGCCACCGGCCGAAGCGGGCCTGTTGAATTATCTCTGGCCGCTGTTGATCGTGTTGTTCTCGTCGTTGCTGCCTGGCGAGCGGCTCGCCCCGCATCACATCATCGGCGCCATGCTCGGCCTCGTCGGCACCGTGCTGCTGTTCGCCGGCAACACCGCTGGCTTCGCGCAGGGGCAGTGGCCCGGACTGATCGCGGCCTTCGTCGCCGCGTTCGTGTGGGCAACCTATTCGGTGTTGTCACGCCGGCTCAAGGCGGTGCCGACCGATGCGGTCGCAGGATTCTGCCTTGTGACCGCCGCGCTTGCCGCGCTGATGCATGCCGCGCTCGAGACGACGGTGTGGCCGGAGACGAAACTGCAATGGCTCTCCGTCATCGCGCTCGGCATCGGCCCGGTCGGTGCCGCGTTCTACGCCTGGGACATCGGCATGAAGCGCGGCGACATCCGTGTGCTCGGCGCGGCATCCTATGCGACGCCGTTGCTCTCGACCGGCTTCCTCATCGCTGCCGGCTTCGCCAAGGCGAGTGCAAACATCGCGATCGCCGCGATCCTGATCGCCGGCGGCGGTCTGATTGCGGCGAAAGACATGGTGCTGCGGAAGCGATGAGGCGTTCGTTCGCCGTACTGTTGATCTCGATGCTCGCTGCTCCGGGCGCCATGGCGCAAGTCCGTGCGACGCCTGAAACGTTCACCGGCATTTATCGGAACGAGCACGCGAATGGCCGGCCCGAGACGGTTACGATAAGCGATCGATCAGGATTGATCCGCGGCTAAGGCGCCGGCTGCCAGCCGGGCGGTCGATACATCGTTTCCGGAATCTGCCCGAGCTCGGAGCGCTGCAATCGCTGCGGCGTCAGGCTGTAAAATTCCTGGAAGCTCAGGATCAGTGGCCGCCATTTGTCGGGATCGATGCGATTGCTCGCTCCTTCCATCATAATGTCGGGATGCGCATGGACCCGCGTGATACGGACCTCGATTGCGGCGAGATGACCACGCCAGACGGCGTCGTCCTGCGCCATCTCATGCACATGCGCGACCTTTGCTTCCAGCTGCACCGGACACTCGGCGGCGCGTGGCGCGCCGACCGTCTCGCCCGGTAGCGCCGTCAATCCGCTAAGACCGAACTTGTCCTTCTCGTGCCGGTAACCGCGATGGAGCTTTCCCGGCGGCACCGGATCCGAGCCTGTGGTGCGGGCGAGGCGGTCGACGGCAGCGACGAGGTCCGCGGACGGCAGGTTGAGCACGCATTCCCCGGTGCGAATCATGTTCTCCGTGGTCTTGGAATTGCGCGCGAGCCCGAGCATGCCGCGCCATCCCACCCACCATGCCGACGACATTGGCGCGAGATTGGAGGAGCCGTCTTCGTTGGTTGAGCCAATCAAAACGACGGGCGTTCCGAAATACAAAATGGCCGGGTCTATCTGAATTGCTGGCGGGTCAAATGTTCCGTGCATCACGCGCTCCTGTTCACTGGATGCGCTGTGTTACGTTGTGCAACGGATCGAACCCACCCGATTCCAGATAGGGCGTTACGGCTCCCAGCCCTTCGGCGCGAGCTCGAATTTTGCGAACTCGAATGCGGGCGCCACGGTGCAGCCGAGCAGCGTCCATTCGCCGGTCGTCTCCGCCATTTGCCAGGCATCGGCCGGAACAATCGCCTGCGGCCGTTCGCCGTTGATGAGATCGGTGCCGAGGCGCACCTCGTGCTGCGAACAGCCATCGTGCGCGATGCGCAGCGCAAGCGGGCTTCCGGCGTAGTAGTGCCAGATCTCGGCCGCATCGATGCGATGCCAGTGCGAGCGCTCGCCACGGGCGAGCAGGAAATAGATCAGGGTCGAGCGCGAACGGCCGTTGGCGTCGGTAGCCTGGTCGCGAAAAGTCTCGCGGTAATGTCCGCCCTCGGGATGCGGGCGGAGTTCGAGACGTGCGATGATCTCGGCTGCGGTCGGCATCGATCCCCGTCCGGATTTTTCTTCAGGATTTGTTCTTCAGGACTTGTTCTTGCGCTCGCGCAATTCGCCGAACACCGTGGCGGCATCCGCGCCCTTCATGTGCAGCCTGGCCGCGACCGAGGGTTCATCAGCGCGCAGGAACACATTTGCTCGCTTCTCGTCACCAAGCAGCGAGGGAATCGTCGGCTTGTTCTCTGCCCGAAGCTTCGCCACCTCCGCCGCGCGCGCCTGGAGCGCCGCATTGTCGGGCTCGACGGTGAGCGCGAACTTGACGTTGGACGCGGTGTATTCGTGGCCGCAATAGAGCATGAAGTCGTCGGGCAGGGCGCGCAGCTTGAGAAGCGAGTCCCACATCATCGGATAATTGCCCTCGAACACGCGGCCGCAGCCGATCGAGAACAGCGTGTCGGCGGCGAACAGCGTCTTTTCGGTGTCGAACACGTAGGAGATGTGGTCGAGCGTATGGCCGGGCGTCTCCAGCACGCGGGCCAGCAGGTTTCCGATCTTGACCACGTCGGCGTTGGCGACGCGCAAGTCGACGTTCGCAATCCTGGTCGTCTTGTCATGCGGCGCGACGACGCGGCAATTGTATTTCTGCTTGAGTTCGGCGACGCCTCCGACATGATCGCCGTGATGATGGGTGATCAGGATGTCGGTGAGCTGCCAGCCCTCGTGCTCCAGAGCGTCAAGGATGGGACCGGCCTCGGGCGCGTCGATCGACGCCGTCGCGCCGGTTTCCAGATCGTGGATCAGATAACCGAAATTGTCGTTTAAACAGTTGAAAGTACGAATTTCGGCGGCCATGACATCTCCATCGGGCTCAGCCCCGCCAGACAAATATGGCGTTAGCGTTGCTCAGGCAATGCAATATTCAGCGCGCAGCTGCTGCCTTGTGCATGTTACATTACCCGCATGACCATCGATGTCGTCGACCTTCGCGAGTTTTATTCCCGGCGCCTCGGCATCGTGGCGCGGCAAATGATCAATCGCGGCATCAAGGAGCGCTGGCCCGGCGCCAAGGGTCAGCGTGTGCTCGGCATCGGCTATCCCACCCCCTATCTTGGCTTGTTCCGCGAAGACGCGGAGCGCTGCATCGCCTTCATGCCGGCGGCCCAGGGTGTCTTGAAATGGCCGACAGGGCGCCCGGCGCTGGCCTCACTGGTGGATGAATTCTCCCTGCCGTTGCCGGACGCCGCGGTCGACCGCATCCTGCTGGTGCATGCACTGGAGATGTCCGACGATCCGGCGGCGCTGCTCCGCGAGATCTGGCGGGTGCTGTCGCCGTCCGGGCGCGTGATCGCGGTGATTCCGAACCGGCGCGGGGTGTGGACCCGCAGCGACAACACGCCATTTGGCCACGGTCGGCCCTATTCGCGTTCGCAGATCACGGACTTGTTGCGCCAGACCTGGTTCACGCCGACCTCGTGGGGCGAGGCGCTGTTCATGCCGCCTTACGCCGGTGGCTGGGTGCTCAAATCGGCGCAGATGTGGGAGCGCGCCGGTGCGGCGCTGTCGCTGCCCTTTGCCGGCGTCCACATCGTCGAGGCCACCAAGCAGGTCTATCGGGCGATCCCCGCCAAGCGCGAGCGGGCGCGGCTGATTCCGTCGTTGAAGCCGGTTCTGGTGCCGTCCTCGACCGTGACACGCACATAAAAGCAAATCGTCCCGGCGAGGCCGGGACGATGCGGTTCGGGACATCAGAAGAGGCGCTGCGGCTCACTCGCTGGGGGCGAGATCGTCGCCGGAAGCGGCCGGCGCTGCCTCGCGCTCGGGGCGCGGGCCGGCATGCGGCCGGCGGCGCCGCCGCGGGAAGCGCTCGCCAGCACCACCGCCTTCCACGCTCTGGCCGCCGTTCAACTGCGGCTGCGGGCCGGTGATGAAAGAGGGCAGGCGATCCACGTTGCCGGCCTCGGCGATCGCGGGCTGCGGCTGGTTCGGCGGTTGGGGCTGCGGCTGAGGCTGGTATTGCGGCTGCGGACGGTGGTCGCGCTCGCGGTGCTCGCGCGGCTGCTGATTGTCACGCTGATAGGGGTGGTTGTCACGCGGCTGAAAATCGCGCTGGTGCTCGCGCTGGCCCTCGCGCACATAAGGCTGCGGCGGCGGTTGCGGCACGAAGCCCGGCTCCTGGCCGAAATTCGAGAAATTCTCGCCGTCGTCCTCGCTGTCGTCGCTGCTGCTGACGGGCTCGTCGCCGCGCGGCTGCTGGTTTTGGCGGAACTGCTCCTGGGCCGTCGCGATCAGGCGGAAATAATGCTCGGCATGCTGGTAGTAGTTTTCGGCGGCGACCGGGTCGCCTGAGGAACGTGCATCGCGCGCGAGCTGAAGATATTTCTCGGCGATGTGCGAGGCCGTACCGCGGATCTTGATGTCGGGTCCGTTCGATTCGTAGACCCGGGTCATCGGGTTCTGGCCGCGCCGGTTATGATTGTTGTTGCTGTTATTGTTGTTGTTGCGGTTGCGCATCCGCTGCTTGTTCTGACCGTTTCTCATGTCCTGCCTTTAATTCCAGCCCTAAAGGTTGTACGCATTACTGATTGCTGAGACTGACCCAGCGGTTCACACGTCTCGCGCGCACTGCGCACAAGAGCGGACTAGACCCTGCCGATGTTCGTCGACCGTCGCGTTCAACAAAGACGCGTTCCCCATCCGCCAGCATTCAGCGCCAGCGAACCCATTCATTTTGCTTGCCAAAACAAGCCTTGTTTTCTTGCGTTAGTCTTCGCGCGCAATATCAGGCTTTCGTTCACGTTGCGGTCGGAAAGCAGCGCACCTCAAGGGCTATCGCGCTTAACGGGACCTGCGGCTTGGAACCTAAAATCAGTGAAGCTCTCGCTCGAGAGCCCGGCTTTCGCCCGTAGTTCTACGGGGCCGACACCGATGTGCTAAGCAGAAGGTAGTCGTTCCCATAGGATATTCCAAGAGGTTTTTTGGCGCCCAATCCGGCTTTTATGGGGGCATTTTTCGGGCCGAAACGGCCCTCGGGATTCCCGCCAGATCGGCCTTGGGCGGCCTGTCCACCACCAACGCGGCGGCGGCCATCAAGGTTTCAATGTTTCGCGCCTGGCCCTGGCCTGCCTCGACGATCAGCGCTCCGCCGGGGGCGAGGCGCTCGGCCGCCTGGGGCATCAAGGCGCGGTAGGCGTCGTATCCGTCGTTGCCGCCATCGAGCGCCAGATGGGGATCGTGCGCGCGGACTTCGATGCTCAATTTCGGAATTTCAGCCGAAGGAATGTAGGGTGGATTCGACACGATGAGATCGAACGGGCCCGAAAGCGCGGTCGCATAGGAGCAGGCGACGAAGGCCGCGCGGTCGGCAAGACCGAGAGCCGCGGCATTGCCCCTGGCGGTGTCGAGCGCGGAGAGGCTGAGATCTGTGCCGACCCCGAAGGCGTCTGGAATTTCGTGCAGCAGCGCGAGCAGGATCGCTCCGGACCCGGTGCCGATGTCGGCGATGCGCGGGCGCCGTCCCGATATGGTGAGCTCGCGGAAAAGCTCGAGCGCCAGTTCGACCACCGTCTCGGTGTCGGGGCGCGGCACCAGCGTCGCTTCGGACAAGCGAAACGGCAGGCCCCAGAATTCCCTCGCGCCGACAATGCGCGCGACCGGCTCATGCGCGAGCCGGCGCTCCGCATATCCCTCGACCCGCACGACCTCCTCGGGCGTGAGCCGTCGTCCCGCCTGCATGACCATCGCGGTCAGATCGAGGCCCAGCGCGGCGCCGACCAGCAGGCGCGCATCGAGCGCGGCTTCTTCGATGCCGGCCGATTGCAGCCGTGCCGCAAGCGCACGCCGCGCACTCTCGATGCTGGATCCGGACCCGGAATCTGCCAATGGAACCATCCTGCCTGGCATCGTGGATAGATCGGCGGGCCTGCTTGCGTCAACGGACATGGTGGCGTTTGATCGCGGCGGCAGCGGCGGTGAGACCATGACGGCCTATGACGATCAGAATGTCTTCGCGAAAATCCTGCGCGGCGAGATTCCCTGCCTCGAGGTGTTCAGGGACAACCGCAGCCTCGCTTTCCTGGACATCATGCCGCGCTCGCCCGGGCACACGCTGGTGATCCCCAGGGCGCCGGCGCGCGGCATCCTTGACGTCGCGGAGGACGATCTCGCCGCTGTGGCCCGAACCGCCAAACGGGTTGCGATCGCGGCAATGAAGGCTTTCGATGCCGAGGGCATCATCCTCCAGCAGTTCAGCGAGCCGGCCAGCGGGCAGGTGGTCTTGCACCTGCACATGCACGTCATGCCGGTCAAGGCTGGTGTCGAACTGCTGCCGGCGCAGACGCGCAGAGAGGATCCCGCCGTGCTCGCCGACCACGCCAGGCGCCTGATCGCGGCGATCGGCGGCTGACGAAATCTAGACGCCGAGATAACGCTGCAGCAGTTCCGGCTGAGCCTTGAGTTCTTGCGCCGGGCCCTCGTGCACGATGTGGCCATTGTTGATGATGTAGATGCGGCTTGCCAGCGCAAGCGTCGCCGCGAGGTTCTGCTCGACCAGCACGATGGTCTGGCCGGCGGCCGCGAGCTCGCGGCAGGCCTTGATGAGGTCATGGACGATGACGGGTGCCAACCCTTCAAAGGGTTCGTCCAGCAGGATGATCTTGGGATCGCGCACCAGCGCCCGGGCGATCGCGAGCATCTGCTGCTCGCCGCCGGAGAGCTCGGTGCCACGGTTGTTGCGACGCTCCTTCAATCGCGGAAACATCTCGTAGATGCGCGCGAGCGGCCAGCGTTTCGGCGCGGTGATCCCGGCGATGACGATGTTCTCCTCGACCGACAGGCTGCCGAAGATGCGGCGCTCCTCGTGCACCAGCTGCATCCCGGCCTGAGCGATCTTGTGGCTCCTGCGTCCGGCGATATCGATGCCGTCGAATTTCACGGTACCGCTGCGCGGCGTGACGACGCCCATCAGGCTCTTCAGCGTCGTGCTCTTGCCGGCGCCGTTGCGGCCGAGCAGCGCGACCACCTCGTGCTGTTCGACGTGCATGGCGACGTCGAACAGGATGTGGGAGTCCCCGTAATAGCTGTTCAGGCCGTTGACCTCGATCAGGCTCATGCGGCGATCTCTCCATGCACGCCGCCGAGGTAGGCTTCCTGCACCGCGGCGTTGGTCCTGATCTCCTCCGGCGTGCCGTCGAGCAGGACCCGACCCTCCTGGAGCACCGTGACGCGCTCGACCAGCTCGAACAGCGAATCCATGTCGTGGTCGATGATGATCATGGTGCGGCCGCGGGCGATTGATTTGAGCAGCTTGACGGTCTCGACCCGTTCGCGCGGACTCATGCCGGCGAGCGGTTCGTCGAGCAGGAGCAGGCGGGGCGAGGTGGCGAGCGCGAGCCCGATCTCCAGCCGCCGCTTTTCGCCATAGGCGAGCTCTGCGACTTCGGTGTCGGCGCGGCCGGTCAGGTTGACCAGCGCAAGCGTGTGCTCCACCTGCTCCGACAGGCCTTTGACACTGGAGAGCTTGCGGAACAGATCGAGCCGGAACTTTCCGCGCAACTCGGCGAGCGCGGCGATTGTGAGGTTCTGCCGCACCGTCAGTCCGGTGAAGAGCTGGTTGACCTGGTAGCTCTTGGTGAGCCCGAGCTGGCAGACGTCGGTGATCTTCAATCCGGTGATGTCGCGCCCCTCGAATGTGATTCGGCCGGAGCTTGGCGCGATCTCACAGGTCAGCATCTTGAAGAAGGTCGATTTGCCGGCGCCATTGGGGCCGATGATGCCGCGCAGCTCGCCCTGGTTGACGCTGAAGTCGATGTTGCTGTTGGCGAGGAGGCCGCCATAACGTTTGGTGAGGCCGCTGGCTTTCAGGATCGGTCCGGAGAAGGCGGGGTTTTCGATCTGCTTCGCTTGCATCGGGGCCGGGAGGGATTGCTGGGCGCCCTCGACGTGGGCGCTCTGTTGGTCCGGCTCCGTATCCGGCCGCGACCGCTTGCCGAACACAAAGTGATAGAGGTCCACGAGACCGCCGACGATGCCGCCACGCAGGAAACAGACCAGCAGCACGAATACGATGCCCAGCACGAGCTTCCAGGCCGCTCCCAGGCCCACCGCTCCCTGGAGGAAGTCCTGGAGGAAGAGCCAGACAGCGGCGCCGACCAGCGGGCCGAATAGTGTGCCTCTGCCGCCGATCGCGGTCTGCATCACGAGCTGGCCGGAGGTGTCGAAGGTGAAAGCATCGGGCGGCATGAAGGCCTGGAGCACGCCGAGAAGGCCGCCGGCGAATCCAGCATAGGCCGCGGCGATCACGAAGGCGGTCAGCTTGTAGCCGTGGATATTGTGGCCGACCGCGGTGGCGCGCAGCGGGTTGTCGCGGATCGCGCTGAAGATGGCGCCGACCGGCGAGCGAACGATCCTGAGCGCGATCACGACACCGATGAAATAACAAAGGGCAATGAACTGATAGAGCGACCAGCCGTCGGTGAAGTGGATCGCGGTGAAGCCGAGATTGAAGCTCGGCATCGGAACACCCGGCAGGCCGTTCTCGCCGCCGGTGAAGTCGGAGAGCGGATTGAACTCGACGAAGAAGAACACCTCCGCGATGGCGACCGTGATCATGGCAAAGTAGATGCCGGTCCGGCGCAGCGCGACCAGCCCGACCAGATAGCCGGTCGCAGCCGCAGCGATCATGCCGATGACCAGCGCGCCCAGCACATTGCTGAACCCGGCGCGGGTCAGCAGATAGGCCGCGACGAAGCCGCCGGTGCCGTAGAAGGCGGATTGGCCGAACGACAGCAGCCCGGTGAAGCCGAACAGAATGTCGAAGCCGAGCCCGAATAGGCCCCAGACCAGGATTCGGTTCACGGTGTTCGGTGCGAAGCCGAGATGAGGCAGCACGAAGGGAGCTACGATCAGCCCGGCCGCGGTCAGGATCTCGATCAGGAACGGGCGTTGCTTGAGCATCTGGGGGTCACTTATTCGCGGCCCTGGACGCCGAGCAGGCCGTGCGGACGTACCACCAGTACGAGCGTCATGGCCGCAAACAGCATCACATAGGCATAGCCGGGGTTGAACATGGAGGTGACGCTGATGATCTCGCCGGCGATCAGGCCGCCGAGGATGGCGCCCGGGAACGAGCCGACGCCGCCGATCACCACCACCACGAAGGTTTCGACGAGGATGTCGTCGCCGACACCCGGCGTCAGCGACACCACCGGCGCGTTGACGATACCGGCGAACCCGGCGGCCATGGCGCCGATGCCGAACACCACCATGAAGACGCGATAGACGTTGATACCGAGCGAATCCACCATCACGGAGTCCTCGATGCCGGCGCGCACGATCATGCCGAGCCGGGTGCGGTAGAGGACGAGGAACAGCGCGCCCAGCGCGATCGCGACGATGCCGACCAGCGCGAGGCGGTAGGTCGGGTAGAACATGAAGCCAAGATTGGTGATGCCCTGGAACAGCGCCGGGGGTGGCACGACCAGCGACTGGCTCGAGAAGATCAGGCGCACGGTCTCGACGAAGCAGATGCCGAGTCCGAAGGTGACGAGCAACTGGTCTTCGTGCGGACGGTGGTAGAAATGACGGATAATGATTCGTTCGATCAGAACGCCCAGCAGCATCACGAACAGCGAGCCGGCGAGGACCGCGAGAATGAACGAGTCTGTGTACTGGAAGGCCACGAAGCCGGCATAGCCACCGATCATGAACATCGCGCCATGCGCAAGGTTCAGCACGCCGAGCGTACCGTAGATGATCGTCAGGCCGGAGCTGATCAGCGCAAGCAACGCGCCGAGCGCGAGGCCGTTGAACAGCTGCGAAACGAGATTGGGCCAACTAATCATGCATGACGGTCGCGGTTGGGCGCAGGGAGCGCACGAAAGCAGGAGCGACGAAAAAACGTGACGCCGCAGGAGCAGATGCGGCCCGCGGCGTCACAGGGATGAAGACGGGATCAGGTGTAGGCGCCGAGATGGCAACCGAACGCGTCCGGCTTCTGCATCAGGCCTTCGCCCGGGACGATCTCGACGACGTCGTACCAATCTTCCTTGTTCTTCATGTCCTTCTGCATCTTGCCCTTGACGATGATGACGGGACGGACGCACTGGTGGTCCTCGGGCCGGTAGTGCACGTCGCCGACCAGGGAAGGCAGGGTCTCGCCCTTCTCATAGGTCTTGATCACATCGGGCGGATCAAAAGTGCCGGCCTCCTCGCACATGTGGGCCCAGTGCGCGAAGCTGACATAGGCGTTCTCCGCGCCCCATTCCGGCTTGTAGCCGTACTTCTTCTCGAAGGCCTCGTTGAACATCTTCGCCAGCGGGAACTTGTCCTCGACCGTCCACCAATAGTCCGTGGCGGCATAGACGCCCTGCATCAGCCCGCCGGTCTCGCGCGCGATGAACGGTACCTGATAGGGGACGACCAGCTTCATCCTGTCGAGCACGCCGAACTGCTTGGCCTGCTGGGTCGACAGCACCGCGTCGTGGCCCCAGTTGACGTTGATCAGCACGTCCGCGCCGGAGTTCGCGACATTGAGGAGATAAGAGGAATAATCGGGGGCGCCGAGCGGCGCGACCTGATCGGTCGCCGTGGTCCAGCCCGCGGTCGCGAGGAAATCCTGCATCGACTTGGTGACCGTGTGGCCGTAGGTGTAGTCCGGCGTCAGATAGGCGGCCTTCTTGTTCTTGCCGAACTCCTCACCATCACCGGCCCGATCGCCGCGGCCGCGGTCTGACCATAGAAGTTTTGCCGGAAGCCGTAGCGAACGCAGTCCTTGCCGGTGGTGTCGTTCGAGCCGGAAATGCCGCACACGAACAGGACACGCTCGCGCTGCGCGAGCTTGTTGAGCGCAACCGCAACGGCGCTTGACGTGCCGCCGGTGATCATGATTGCCTTGTTCTCGCTGATGAAGCGCTGTTGCGCCTGCACCGCTTCGTTTGGTTTGGCAGCGGAGTCCGCAACGCCATATTTCAGCTCCTTGCCGAGCACGCCCTTGCTGGTCTTGGGCGAGATCTTCTTGATCAGGTCGTGCCCCTCGTTGATGTGCTCGATCGCAAGCTGATAACCCTTGAGCTCGTCCTCACCCTGCACGGCATAGGTGCCGGTGCGCGGCACCGAGATCCCGATGAACGCCGTGGAACCCGACACGCCTGCGGGATAGGTGCCGATCGCCGGCTGGTCTTCTGCAAATGCCGGCAGCGCGGGCAGCAGCGTGCCGCCGATGATGCCAGCGCCGCCCTGGAGCAGGCGGCGGCGCGAGATATCGTAGGCCAAGCCGCGGTGGATGAGTGAGTCCTTCATGATCGGTTCCTCCTGAATGACGGTCTTGCGTGCCGGCGAGACGGAACCCGCCCGGCGTGTCCGGTCTCGATCGCCGAACGCCGGGCGCGTCACATCCGCGTGTAGTTCTTGCCCTATGCATTGCTTGTGAAGGCTTTCTGTCAATTTCGCCTTTGGTCGAACGACGAAAATTATCTCGTGAAAACATATCGTCTCACGATATACATTAGCCTTTGTGAGTACGAGACGGGCGGGTTTGGCGAGCGCGATGACACGGCAGAGGCGAGCAGCGGAGGGTCGGAAGCGGCAGTCCTGGCCGCAAGTAGCGGAGCGGCCGGCCGCTGACGGAGGCGACCAGCGCACGGGCCCGCAGCCCGGCGACACGCCCCAAATATCCGAGCTGCGCAACCGCCCGGGAGGTTGGCGCGGTACGTCCGCAGGCTCGGTTCAGGGGAAGCGGGCGCCCGGCCCGATGATGACGCTGAGCGTGCGCGCCCAGAACGTGCTCAAGGAACTCGCGGTCGAGCTCACCGGCGAGCAGCCGCCGAAGGGGAAATGGTCGCCCTCTCGCGAGTTGCTGCTGGCGCTGACCGCCGAGCGCCTCGCAACTGCGCGCAATTGCGGCCCTCGCACGATGCGCGAGATCATCGTCTGGGCGCAGGGATGCGGGGTGACCATCACGCCGGTGCTCCGGCCCGGCGGCTCGCTCTCGAAGATGTGGGAACGGTTGATCGCCAACGCGGCTTCCGGCGCTCTGACCAGCGCTGAGGTCGCCAGTGCGCTGCAGCGGTCGATCCGGCGGAAGAGCGTCCGCATACCGATCGCATTCCAGGTCATTCTCGTAAAAATCCTGCTCTCCAGCTTCGAATAGGCGACCGGATATCTGTGTATCGCCACACCGGCCGGTTGGTCCGGAGCCGGTGGCTTGTTACTTTGCCAAGCTGCCCGCCTCGCCGGGCAGCAGAGTCGGACAGCGCGGCATGGCGGAGGCGAAGAGGCCACAGCGATCCAAGGCGGCAGCGTCCGCTCGCCGTCCGAGCAAGCGCACGATGCGCGACGCCGATTACACCGCACTGGCGCAGTTTCGCTACCAGATCCGGAGCTTTCTGGCGTTCAGCGAGGCAGCCGCCGCGCAGCAGGGATTGACGCCGACGCAGCATCAGGCGCTGCTCGGCATCAAGGGTTTTGCTGGTCCGGGCCCCTCGACCGTCGGCGATGTCGCACGGTTCCTGCTGATCCGGCATCATTCGGCGGTCGAGTTGATCAACCGTCTCGCAAAGCTCGGCTTGGTCAGCCGGCTTGCCGATCCCGAGGACGCCAGGCGCGTTCATCTCAGGCTGACGAAGAAGGGAGAGCAGAAGCTCCACGCGCTCTCGCGGAAAAACCTCGAGGAGCTTCGCCGCGCCGCGAGTCCGGCGCTCAGCCGGTTGCTGAAGTCGTTTCGAGAGTTCAAGGAGCTGTGAGCATCACGCCGCCGCGCCTTGCGCGGCGAGTTGCGCGGCCTGGTGCTCGGTGGTCAGCGCGTCGATCAGCTCGCCCAGCGCTTCGCCCGCGATCACTTGCGGCAGCTTGTAGAGCGTCAGATTGATGCGGTGGTCGGTGACGCGTCCTTGCGGGAAATTATAGGTGCGGATGCGCTCGCTGCGGTCGCCGGACCCGACCTTTTCCTTGCGCTCGGCCGAGCGCGCCGCGTCGAGCCGCTGTTGCTCGGCGTCGTAGATGCGCGAACGCAGGATGTTCATGGCGGACGCGCGATTCTTGTGCTGCGAGCGGCTGTCCTGCATCATCACCACGATGCCGGTCGGGATGTGCGTGATGCGGATCGCCGATTCGGTCTTGTTGACGTGCTGCCCGCCGGCGCCTCCCGCGCGCATGGTCTCGATGCGCAAATCGTCGTTCTTGACCTCGACGTCGACCTCCTCGACCTCCGGCATCACGGCGACGGTAGCTGCGGACGTGTGAATGCGCCCCTGGGTCTCGGTGTCGGGCACGCGTTGCACCCGATGCACGCCGGACTCGAACTTCAGCTTCGAGAAGGCGCCGCGACCCTGAACCTCCGCGATGATTTCCTTGTAGCCGCCGACCGTGCCCTCGCTCGCCGAGATCACCTCGACCTTCCAGCCCTGCAAGCTCGCAAAGCGCTCGTACATCCGGAACAAATCGCCGGCGAACAGCGAAGCCTCGTCGCCGCCGGTGCCGGCGCGAATTTCCAGCACCACGTTGCGGTCGTCCATGGCATCCTTGGGCAACAGCGCGACCCGGATCTTCTGGACCAGATCCTCGATCTTCGGACGTAGCTCGTCGCGCTCGGCCTCCGCCATGCCGCGCATCTCAGCGTCCGTGGCGGGATCGGCGATCAGCGCCTCGGTATCCGCGAGCTCCTTGGCGGCAGAACGATAAGCCTTGACCGCCTCGATCAGCGGACCGATCTCGGCGAGCTCGCGTGTGATCTGCACATAACGCTCGGAGGAGAGCTGGCCGAGCGATTCGGCCTCGAGGGAGGCGTGATGGGCGAGCAGGACATCCAGTTTGGCTTCGGGGAGTGACGACATCGGTATGGTCTCAAAAGGGCGGACGGAGGCGAGGCGGCGAAGACGGGCGGACAGGCCCGCTACAACGCCAGCCCCTCAGCCTCGGCGAACTCCGTCAGCTTCTGCCGGATCGAGACGCTGCCGGCGGGCGCGTCCAGCAACGGGCCGAGCATCGCTTCGGCCTTTTTGGCGTCGAGGTCGATCACCATCGCCTTGACCGGGCCGAGCGCGGTCGCCGAGAGCGACAGCGAACGATAGCCCATCGCGATCAGCGCCAGTGCACCGATCGGCTTCGAGGCCATCTCGCCGCAGAGCGAGAGCGACTTCTTCGCCGCGTGCGATTTGCGCGCGATGTCGCGCAGCGCACGCAGGATCGGCGCCGACATGGTATCGAAGCGCTCCGAGACCTTGGCATTGCCGCGGTCGACCGCGAACAGGAACTGGAACAGATCGTTGGAGCCGACCGAGATGAAATCGACCTTCTTCAGGAGCTCGTCGAGCTGGTAGAGCAGCGCCGGCACCTCGACCATGGTGCCGATGTCGATCCGCTCCGGCAGCGTATGGCCGTGCTGGCGAAGATAAGTGAGCTCGCGTTCGACCAGCGCCTTTGCCGCATCGAACTCGGCGACCTCGGAGATCATCGGGAACATGATGCGCAGCGCACGGCCGCCGCCGGCGCGCAACAGCGCGCGGATCTGGCCGCGCAGCAGCCCGGGACGGTCGAGCCCGAGTCGGATCGCGCGCCAGCCGAGCGCCGGGTTCTCCTCGATCACGGTCTCCATATAGGGCAGCGCCTTGTCGCCACCGATGTCGAGGGTGCGGAAGGTGACCGGCTTGCTGCCCGCCGCATCCAGCACGGCGCGGTAGAGCGCGAGCTGGTCGCTGGTGCGGGGCAGGCTCTGGCCGACCATGAATTGCAGCTCGGTGCGAAACAGGCCGATGCCGGCGCTGCCGGTGTCCTCGATATGCGGCAGGTCGATCGCCAGCCCTGCGTTGATCAGCAACTCGACCTTCTCGCCGTCCTTGGTGACGCAAGGCCGGTCGCGGAGCGCCAGATACTGCGCGCCTGGCGGCGGGCGCGGAAGCGCACGCGCTCGGCGAAGGCCGCCTCGACTTCCTGCGACGGGCGCACATAGATCGAGCCCGACGTACCGTCGACGATGACGGCGTCGCCGGGATCGGCGATACCCGGCGCATTCGGGACTTCGCCGACCGCGGGAATGCCGAGCGCGCGCGCCACGATCGAGACGTGGGAATTGGCGGTGCCTTCCTCCAGGATGATGCCGCGCAGGCGCTTGCGGTCGTAGTCGAGCAGCGCCGCCGGTCCCATCGCGCGTGCGATGACGATGGCGTTGTCGGGCAGTTGCTCGCGCGAGGGCGCGTGGTCCTGGCCGACCAGCTGCCGCATCAGCCGGTAGCCGAGATCCTCGAGATCGTGCAGCCGGTCGCGCAAATAGGGATCGGTCGAACGCAGCATGCGGGCGCGGGTGTCGGATTGCACGCGCTCGACGGCGGCCTCCGCCGTGAGACCGGTTGCCACGGCCTCGTGCAGCTTGTGCGACCAGCCCTGGTCGTTGGCGAACATGCGGTAGGCTTCGAGCACGTCGCGATGCTCACCGCCTTCGGCGACGTCGCCGCGCTCCAGCATGCGGTCGAGGTCGGAGCGCAGCTTGGCGAGCGCGGTGTCGAGCCGTTTGATCTCCTTGGGCAGATCCTCTGCGATGTAATCCTTGATGACGACGCGCGGCTCGTGCAGCACGACATGGCCGAGCGCGATGCCTTCCGACAGAATGGCGCCGACCTTCTGCATGGAATGCCGCGCAGCCGGCTCCTGGCCGGGCTGGGCCAGCGCGGACAATTCACCGGAGGCGATCAGCTCCGCCAGCACCATGGCGGTGGTCTGCAGCGCCTCGAGCTCTTCCTCGACATAGGTGCGCTTGGCGCGGTTCTGCACCACCAGCACGCCGAGCGTGTTGCCGGCACGCAGGATCGGCACGCCGAGGAAGGAGTGGTAAATTTCTTCGCCGGTCTCGGGGCGGAACGAGAAGGCTGGATGGCTCTGCGCGTCGTTCAGGTTGAGTGGCGTTGCCTCGCTGGCGACGAGACCGACCAGGCCCTCATGGGCAGTCAGCACGGTGTGGTGCACCGCTTCGCGGTTGAGGCCTTCGGTGGCGTAGAGCTCGAGCGTATTGTCGACGCGCAGCACGTAGACCGAGCACACCTCGGCCACCATGTTGGCGGCGATCAGCACCACGATCTTGTCCAGCCGCTCCTGGGCCGAGACCTGCTCCGCCATGGTTTCGCGGAGCCGTCTCAACAAGACGCGGGGACCTCCCGACGCGCTCCGCATGTCCCCTCAATCTCCCTCGTCAGCCGGGCCCGAAAGGGACGCCGGCGGCTCACCCGAAAAATCCAGAAAAACAACGAATTTGCTCATCCGGCGCCGGCCCAGGCAATCGTCCGGGCCCACGCCTGAGCCGAATCAGCACCGCCTCAACTGGGGCGCAGTCTGTGGCAGACCACCCTGTTCGCCGTATAGCGAATTGGGGCTTGTTTTGCCAAGCAAAACGCCTGCCAAACGCGAAGGTGTCTACACCTTCGCGTTTGCTGCGGCCGCTAAGAGAAAATTAGTCTAAGATTGATCGAGGCCGTAGAGCGTGTGCAGCGTGCGCACCGCAAGCTCGGTGTAGGCAGTGTCGATCAGAACCGAGAATTTGATCTCGGAGGTTGTGATGGCCCGGATGTTGATGTTCCGTCCGGCGAGGGCCGAAAACGCTTGGGCGGCGACGCCGGCATGGCTGCGCATGCCACTGCCGATCACCGAAATCTTGGCGACGTCGGTCGCAGTGTCGAGCCTGTGGTAGCCGATCTTGGCCTTGGCACCGGTGATCGTGTCCCTGGCGCGGGTGTAGTCGGCCGCCGGCACGGTGAAGGTGAGGTCGGTGGTCTTGCCGTCCTCGGAGACGTTTTGCACGATCATGTCGACGTTGATGTTGGCATCCGCGAGCGGGCCGAAGATCGACGCAGCCACGCCGGGCTTGTCCTCGATCTGGCGCACCGAGATCTGGGCCTCGTCCTTCGAAAAAGCGATGCCGGTCACGACGTGGCTTTCCATGATCTCCTCCTCGCTGCAGATCAGCGTGCCGGGCGGCTGGTTGGCATGCGGGTCAATATCCTCGGGCTTGTCGAAGCTCGAGCGGACGAAGATCGGCATGTTGTGGACCATGCCGAGTTCCACCGAGCGCACCTGGAGCACTTTCGCGCCCTGGGAGGCCAGTTCCAGCATGTCTTCGAACGCGATTTTGTCGAGCCTTTTGGCCTTCGGCACGATTCTGCGGGTCAGTGGTGTAGACCCCATCGACGTCGGTATAGATGTCGCAGCGGTCGGCCTTGACGGCGGCGGCGATCGCCACCGCCGAGGTGTCGGAGCCGCCACGACCGAGCGTGGTGATGCGATTGGTTTGCGGATTGATGCCCTGGAAGCCGGCGATCACCGCGACTTCCTTCTGCTCCTTGAAGCGGCTGATGATCTCGGTGCCGTCGATCTCCTCGATCCGGGCCGAGGCATGGGCGTCGCTGGTCTTGATCGGGATCTGCCAGCCCTGCCACGAGCGGGCCTGGATGCCCATGCCCTGGAGCACGATGGCGAGCAGGCCCGAAGTGACCTGTTCGCCGGAGGCGACCACCGCGTCGTATTCGCGCGCGTCATGCATCGGCGAGGCCTCGGTGCACCAGGCCACCAGCTCGTTGGTCTTGCCGGACATCGCGGAGACCACCACCGCCACCTCGTGGCCAGCGTCGACCTCACGCTTCACATGGCGTGCGACGTTGCGGATACGTTCGATGTTGGCGACGGATGTGCCGCCGAATTTCATCACGAGGCGGCTCATGACGACGCGTGCATTCCCTTATAATGATAAGTATGGTGACCCGCGCGAGACGGGGCCACGGATGCCGACCGCGCGTATACATAGCGGCGGGGCCGGGGGCAAGCGGGTTCCTGCGGGGGCAGGCTTGAGGTCAAGCTTGGGGCAATGGGTTAACCGAGATCATGGCGCGCTATATCGACGAGATCCTCCAGCCGGGCGAGCGGGTGCTGTACTCGACCAATGCGCACTGGATCTTCTATTTCCCGGCCATTCTGGCCTGGATCGCAGCCCTCATCCTGTTCATCCTGTCCCGGCAAACCATCGTCGAAGGACTTGTGCTGCTCTGCCTCGTCGCCTCCGGCCTGGTGGCGCTGGCGGCACTTTATTGGACGGTGAGGGGCTGGTTCCACCGCTTCACCACCGAGACCGACGTCACCAATCTGCGGGTCGTGCACAAGACCGGATTCATCAAGCGCCGCACCTTCGAGATGGCGCTGGACAAGGTCGAGAGCGTCGACGTCAACCAGACGATTCTCGGACGAATTCTCAACTATGGCGACGTCACCATCAACGGTGTCGGCGAGGGGCGCGAAACCATCGCGACCATTGCCTCGCCGCTCGCTTTCCGTAGTTCGATCACCACGCGGTAGGACCGCGCGCAATCATGAGCATGCAGCAAGATATTTCCGCAACCGCAAGCCCGCAGCCGGGCTCGACCGTCGACGCCGCCGAGATCGCAAAATTCTCAAAGCTCTCCGAGGAGTGGTGGGACCCCAAGGGCAAGATGGCGCCGCTGCATCGGATCAATCCGCTGCGGCTCGGCTACATCCGCGATGCCGCCTGCCGCAAGTTCGAGCGCAATATGCGCAGCCTCAACTGTCTCGGCGGCCTGCGCGTGCTCGATATCGGCTGCGGCGCCGGCCTGTTATGCGAACCGCTGTCCCGGCTGGGCGCGCAGGTCATCGGCGTGGATCCGTCGGTCAGCAACATCGCGGCCGCAAAGCTGCATGCGGACAAGAGCCATCTGTCGATCGACTATCGCTGCACCACGGTGGAGGAGATCGACCCCCGCGAGCGTTTCGACATCGTGCTGGCGATGGAGGTCGTCGAGCACGTCGTCGATGTCGGGCTTTTCCTGAAGCGCTGTGCGTCGATGCTGAAGCCGAACGGGCTGATGGTGGTCTCGACGCTCAACCGGAACTGGAAGAGCTTTGCGCTCGCAATCGTCGGCGCCGAATACGTCCTGCGCTGGCTGCCGCGCGGCACCCACGAGTGGAACAAATTCGTCACCCCCGACGAGCTGACGAAGCATCTCCTCGACAACCGTCTCGTCATCACCGAGCAGACCGGCGTCGTGTACAGCCCCTTCGCCGACAAATGGACGCTCTCCTCCGACATGGACGTGAACTACATGGTGGTGGCGGAAGCGATGGTGTGAGGCGGCGCGGCTCGCAAACATTCGGTGTCGTCCTGGCGAAAGCCAGGACCCATTACCCCAGGGAGCAGTCGTGGCGCGAAGCTCGTAACCACGAGTCTTCGCCAAACCAAATCCTGTGGTTATGGGTCCCGGCCTTCGCCAGGACGACAGCGTATTCGAGACGCCGGCATCGCTCCCATGACGTTCGTGCAGTTGACCTGCCGAACTGCTGACGGCACGTTGGCCGCAATCTTCCTCTCCCCATCGCACACACCCCCCATGTTCACCGTCACCAGCCTCTGGATTCCCTTCACCGTTATTGCCGCGCTCGGGCAGGTCGCGCGCAATGCGATGCAGCGGTCGCTGACCAAGCCACTGGGGACCTGGGGCGCGACCAATATCCGCTTCCTGTTCGGCTTCCCGTTCTCGCTGTTGTTCCTCGGCGCGGTGCTGGTCGCGACCGGCGATCATCTGGACATGCCGCCGTCGGTGTTCTGGCCGTGGCTCCTGCTCGGCGCGCTCAGCCAGATCGTTGCCACCGGGTTGATGCTGCTCGCGATGAACGACCGCTCGTTCGTGGTGACGACGGCGTACCTCAAGACCGAGGCGATCCAGACCGCGATCTTCGGCTTCGTCTTCCTCGGCGATCACCTGACATGGCTGAAGGTGCTGGCGATCGTGATCGCGACCGTCGGCGTCGTCATCACGGCGCTGCGGCCGGGCGGTGAGAAGAGCTTTGCCGAATTGAAGCCGACCATCACCGGCCTCGTCGCCGCAGCGGCATTCGCGCTCTCAGCAGTCGGCTTTCGCGGCGCGATCATCAATGTGCCTGATATCTCGTTCGTGACGGCGGCATCGTTCACGCTGGTGCTCGGCCTGTTCGTGCAGACGCTGATCCTGACGATCTACCTGCTCTGGCGCGCGCCGAAAGTGCTTCAGGCGATCTTGGGCTTGTGGAAACCGTCGCTGCTGGCGGGCTTCATGGGCGCCTTCGCCTCTCAGTTCTGGTTCCTGGCGTTCGCGCTGACGGCCGCCGCCAATGTCCGCACGCTCGCACTGATCGAGGTGCTGTTCGCGCAAGCGGTGGCGTACTACTCGTTCAAGCAGCCGATCGCCCCGCGCGAAATTTTCGGCATCGTGCTGATTGTGATCGGCGTCGCGGTGCTGGTGGGCGCCTAATTCCGGTCTTCCGGCAGCGTCGGCAGCGGCGACACTTCGATACCCTCGTCGATCAGCGACTTCGCCTCGTCCGGCGAGGCTTCGCCGTAGATCGGGCGGTGCTCCTTGTCGCCGTAATGCATCGCGCGGGCTTCATTCGCAAAGCGCTCGCCGACGTTGTCGGCGTTCTTGACGATGTGATCGCACAGCTCCTTTAGTTTGCTGCGCAGCTCGCGCTCCTGCGCCATCAGCAGCGAGGTCGATCCGGACGGCGCAGCCTCCGGTGTGGGGGGCGTGGTGGTCGTGGTGGCCGGCTCCGGCGGCGGCGTTGCCCGTCCGCGGCCCTTCTTGCCGACGATTCGCGGCGCCATGATCGCCTTTTCGATCTTGGCCGAACCGCAGGCCGGGCAGGTCACGAGCTTGCGCTTCACCTGCGAATCGTACGCGGCCGAACTCTGGAACCAGCTTTCGAACGCGTGGTCGCGGTCGCAGTGGAGCGCGTAGCGAATCATGCCGATCCCCGCACCAGGTGCAGATGGTCCGGCCCCGCCTTGGGGTCGGCGACACCGAAGCGGCGGCCGTGCTGGAGCGACGGGATCGCCCGGCGCGCGGTCTCGACCTTGGCCGGGTCGATCTTCGCCATGATGATGCCGGGCTCGACATCGCCTTCGGCGAGAATCTCACCCCAGGGATCGACGATCAGCGAGTGACCGAACGTCTCGCGCTTGTTTTCGTGCAGGCCGGCCTGTGCCGCGGCAAAGATGAAGCAGCCGGTCTCGACCGCGCGCGACCGCAGCAGCACGTGCCAGTGGGCTTCGCCCGTCTTGCGGGTGAAGGCGGAGGGCACGGTGATGAAGGAGGCGCCGCTCTCGGCGAGCGCGCGATAGAGCGCTGGGAAGCGCACGTCGTAACAGATCGTCAGTCCGATGCGGCCCCACGGCAGGTCGGAGATCACGGCGGTCTCGCCCGGCTGGTAATTGGCGGATTCGCGATAGCTCTCGCCGTCCGGCAGCTCGATGTCGAACATGTGGATCTTGTCGTAGCTCGCGAGCAGATCGCCCTCGGGCCCGATCAGGAAGGAACGGTTGACCGCTTTTTCCTCGGAGAAGCGCAGCGCCAGCGAGCCGACATGGATGTGGATCTTCAGCTCGGCTGCGAGCGCGCGGTAGGCTTTCAGTGAGGTGTCGTCCTCTTCGCGCTGCAGATGCTCGAACAGCGCCTTGCGGTTCAGCTGCATCATATTGCTGACTTCGGGCGTCTGCACGTAGTCGGCGCCATTCGCCGCCGCCTGGCGGATCAGCCTGGTTGCCTGCGCGAGGCTCGGCTCGGGCATCAGGCCGGTGCGCATCTGCACCATGGCAGCGGTGAAGCTCCGATTCTCGCTCATGATACGGCTTTCACGCTCTCAAGCAGGGCGTCGAGCTTGCCTGCGCGGTCGAGTGCGTAAAGTTCGTCGCAGCCGCCGACATGGGTTCCGCCGATCCAGATTTGCGGGAATGTCGCGCCATCGCCGGCGCGATCGTACATCTCGTCGCGCCAGGACGGGTTCTTGGCGACGTCGAATTCCGTGAAACTGGCCTTCTTGCGGGCCAAGAGCGACCTGGCGGCGGAACAGTAGCCGCAGCCCGGCCTGGTGTAGATCTCGACAGCAGCGGTCATGTTGCCTGGCGCTCTCATGTCATGAATTCATTGAATTATATGGGACTTCACCGGCTCTCGACAACCCGGGCGAAGACCAGCACGTCGACCTGCGCCGCTTTGGCCCGGAGCAAGGCCCGCGCACAGGCGTCCAGCGTCGCGCCGGAGGTCAGAACGTCGTCGATCAGGATGATACGGCGGCCCTGAACCTCGGGCTGACGGTCAGCAGATACCTGGAACGCGCCCTGCACGTTGGTGGCGCGCTGGGCCCGCGACAGGCCGATCTGCTGCTCGGTGGCGCGCACCCGGCGCAGCACCTCGCCGCGCACCCTCACGCCGCTCTGGCGCTCGATGACGCGCGCCAGCGCCCCGGACTGGTTGTAGCGGCGGCGCCAGGCCCTTCGCCAATGCAGCGGAACGGGCACCAGCATGTCGGCACCCGTGAGCAGCTCGCCCCCCGCCCGCGCCATCCAGCGGCCCATGGCCGGCGCCAGATCGGTGCGGTCCTGGTATTTCAGCGCATGCACCAGCGTGCGCGCGACGTCGTCATAGCGCACCGCTGCGCGGGCCCGCTGGTACGCCGGCGGGCTTGCAATCGCCTCCATCGACAGCATGTCGGGGCCGGGGTCGTAGACGAAGGGAATGCCGAGCCGCGGACAATAGGGCGGGGCGATGAACGACAATTTTGCCCAGCAGGCCGCGCAGACGCCTTCGCCATCGACCGGCTCGCGGCAGGATACGCACAAGGTCGGCAGCGCAATGTCGAGCGCGAGCCTTGCCGCGTGCGACAGCACGTGGCGGCCGGCCGTCCACGCGCTGCGCAGGGGCGCAGCGATGGAACGCAAGCGAGCGGTGTCGACTTCCATAGGGGAAGGCTAGCGCCACACGCAGTGGATTGCCAGAACCGTCGTGATCGGCGTAACCAGCGGCATGGCTCAAGACTCGCAAATCCCGCCCGCTCTGTTCGATCGTGCGTTGCTGCATGCGCGGCAACGGCGCGCGCAGGCGCAAGGTGCGGTGAGATTTCTGCTCGATCGCGTGGCCGAGGACATGTCGGACCGGCTGGGCGCGGTGATGCGCGAGTTTCACGCTCCGGCCGATCTCTGGACGTCCGGCGAGGGGCTCGCAGCCTTGCGTGCACAGTTGCCCTCTCTTCAGCGGATTGCGCCTGGTGCAACCGGCGAGGAGAAGCTGCCCTTCGCGCCCGAGAGCCTCGACCTCGTCGTGTCGGCGCTGGCGCTGCAATTCGTCAATGACCTGCCGGGCGTGCTCGCGCAAATCCGTCGCGCGCTGAAGCCGGACGGGCTGCTACTGGCGGCGATGGTCGGCGGCGACAGCCTGACCGAGCTGCGCCAGGCTTTCGCGGCAGCCGAAGCCGAATGCGAGGGCGGCGTATCGCCGCGCGTGGCACCCTTCGCTGATCTCAGAGACATCGGCGCGCTGTTGCAACGGGCGGGCTTCGCGCTGCCCGTCACCGACGTCGACCGCGTCGTGGTGCGATATTCCAACGCCTTTGCGCTGATGCAGGATCTCCGCCGCATGGGCGCGGCCAATGTGCTGATCGAGCGGCGCCGCACACCGTCCCGGCGCGCGACGCTGCTGCGCATGGCCGAAATCTATGCCGAGCGCTTTGCCGATGCCGACGGCCGCATCCGCGCGACCTTCGACATCATCTGGCTTTCCGGCTGGGCGCCGCATGCAAGCCAGCAGCAACCGCTGAAGCCGGGATCGGCGAAAGCCAGTCTGGCGGAGGCGGTGAAGAAGGTGAGGAAGACATAGCCCGGCGAAGGCCGGGACCCATAGCCACAGGAAGCAGTTGTTGCCACGACTCGGAGTGACCACTTCCTCTACAATATGACCCTGTGGTTATGGGTCCCGGATCTGCGCGCGCTTTGGGCGCGCTTGTCCGGGACGACGATGGAGATTGAGGCGTGCTGTGCGTATCGTCTCACATCAGCAAATCAATCAAATGCGGGATCAGCGGGATGTCGGCGGGCGGCATCGGATAGTCGCGCAGCTTGTTGGCGCGGACCCAGGCCAGCGTCTGGCCCTCGCGCGCCGTCACCAAGCCTTCCCAGCGGCGGCAGACGTAGAGCGGCATCAGCAGGTGGAAGGTCTCGTAGGCGTAACTCGCAAAGGTCAGCGGCGCGAGGCAAGGTTCGGCGACGGTAATGCCGAGTTCCTCGTCGAGCTCCCGGATCAGACTCTGCTCCGGCCGCTCGCCGGGCTCACACTTGCCGCCCGGAAATTCCCACAGGCCGGCCAGCGTCTTGCCCTCGGGACGCTGCGCGATCAGCACGCGCTTGTCGGCGTCGATCAGTGCGCAGGCCACCACCAATGTCAGTTTGAGATCGGCCATGCTCGGAAAGGCTGCCCGCGTTTGGGTTGAGGGAGAGGATCTATGACCTGTAATCCCCGTTGATCGCGACATATTCCTTGGTGAGGTCGCAGGTCAGCACACGGTCGCGGCCCTTGCCGAGGCCAAGCGAGACCTTGATCGCGATCTCCGGCGCCTTCATCGCTTCCGACACCTGCGCCTCGTCATAGGACGGATCGCGCGCGCCGCTCTTGGCGACGCGGATGCCGTTGAAGGCGATCGAGAGCTTGTCGCGATTGGCCGGCTCGCCGGCTTTGCCGACCGCCATCACCACGCGGCCCCAATTGGCGTCCTCGCCGGCGATTGCGGTTTTCACCAATGGCGAGTTGGCGATCGACATCGCGATCTTGCGCGCCGATGCCTTCGAAACGGCGCCCTCGACCGTGATCTCGACCAGCTTGCGCGCACCTTCGCCGTCGCGCGCCACCTGTTCGGCGAGATTGGCCAGCACGCGATGGAACGCCTCGGTGAAAGCCTTCAGGCGCGGATCGCTGGCGCGGCTGATCTTCGGCGCGCCCTGCTCGGCGGCGGCGCCGGTCGCGAACGCCAGCAGCGTGTCCGAGGTCGAGGTGTCGCCGTCGATCGTCACGGCGTTAAAGGTGTCCTCGACGCCGCTCTTGAGCAGCGCCTGGAGCGCGGCGGGCGCGATCGGCGCGTCGGTGAAGATGAACGACAGCATCGTCGCCATATCGGGGGCGATCATGCCGGCGCCCTTGGCCATGCCGTTGATTGTGACCTTGGCCTTGCCGAGCTTGACGGTGGCGGTCGCGACCTTCGGGAAGGTGTCGGTGGTCATGATCGCCTGGGCCGCGCCGAGCCAGGAGGCCGGCTCGGTGGTCTCGGCCAGCCGTCCGAGCACGCCGTCGAACTTGGTCGCGTCCAGCGGCTCGCCGATCACACCGGTCGAGGCCAGGAAGATCTCGCTCTCGCTGCACCCGACCGCCTTCGCCGCGATCTTCGCGGTCAGCGCGGTCGAGCCGCGGCCGGTCTTGCCGGTGAAGGCATTGGCGTTGCCGGAATTGACGACGAGGGCGCGGGCCTTGCCGCCCTTCAGTTTCGCGCGGCACCATTCCACCGGCGCGGACGGGCATTTCGACTTGGTGAAGACGCCCGCGACTGCGGTGCCCTTGTCCATCACCGCCAGCAGCACGTCGGTGCGGTTCTTGTAGCGGATGCCGGCCTCGGCCGTGGCGAGACGGATTCCCGCGATTGCGGGCATCTCGGGGACATGTGTCGGGGCGAGCGGGGAGACGGCTGAGGACATCGGAGGGCGCCTTGGTAGGGTCTGGACACGCAGATGGCCGGGCAAAGCCCGGCCATTGCGACGTTAGATACTATTGGCGTCCGCGAAGTGACAGCGAATTCTTACTTCTTCGCGGGCGGCGCCATCTTGCTGTCGGACGGCTTTGCATCGGCAGGCTTGGCAGCGTCAGCCGGCTTGGCGTCCTTGGACGCGTCGGCAGTCGGCTGGTCCATCCGCTCGACCTTGGCCTCGGCGCGCAGCTTGGCGACATAATCGGCCTGGGCCTTGCGGGTCACATACTGCTCGATCTGGGGCTTGACCTGCTCGAACTCCGGCGCCTTGCGGTTGCGCTTTTCCTCGACCTTGATGATGTGCCAGCCGAACTGCGACTTGACGGGGTCGGAAATCTTGCCCGGCTCGAGCGCGAAGGCGACCGCGGAGAATTCCGGCACCATCTGCTCCTTGGTGAAGAAGCCGAGGTCACCGCCGTCGGCAGAGCCCGGATCCTTGGACTTCTTCTTGGCGAGTTCGGCAAAATCGGCGCCCTTGTCGAGCTCGGCCTTCACCGCCTTGGCCTCGTCCTCGGTCTCGACCAGGATGTGGCGGGCGCGCACCTCCTGCTCGCCGGTGATCTGCTTGGAGGCCTCCTCATAGACCTTCTTCATGGCGTCATCGTTGGTGGCGGCCTTGCCCTCCTGGGCGAGCAGGCTGTCCATCAGCAGGCGGTTGCGGGCGAACGCCATCCGCTTCTTGAACTCCTCGCCGTCGGCGACCTTCTTGTCCTCGGCGGCCTTGGACACGATCTTCATGTCGATCAGGAAGGACAGGACGTTCTCGTCCTTGGTCGCGGGGTCCATCTGGGCAAGGCTCGGCCCGAGTTCCTCCTCGGCCATGGCCACGTCGCTCTTCTTGATGTCCGCGCCGTTGACCTTGGCCAGAACAGGGTCATCGGCGGCCCGGCCGGGACCTGCGATCAGCGCCAGCGCAAGGCAGCCCGCGAGGGCGGTGGCGAGGCCGAAGCGCAGGCCGGTTTTGGTTACCGGGAACGAGGTGGTCATGGAAAATCCTTTTGTTGAAGCAGGGGGCTGCTCGAGCGGGGCGGACACTCGCCCAATTCAGGGGGGCTTGGCAACGCGAAAACTCTGTCAAAATGATGAATTAGCGGCAATGCGGCTGCCGTTGACAAGGCCCTGACCGGGCCATATCTCTGCCCGGTCGCGACCATGGCGATGGCGTTTATTTTGCTGCGTTTTTGGCCGTTGAACCCGGACTTGCTCAATTCCCACCCATATGGCGGATGAACCCCGCGGTCCGGGCTCTGGTGCCATCGGGCGTCACGGCGAGTTGATGGGCAGGCGGACGACAACTTCTTGGCCGCAACGCGGTTGAATCGCGAACACAGGAACTAGGTATGATCGGCGCGCTCGCCCGCAAGTTTTCGGCTCCGCCAACGACCGGCGGGTGAAGGGATATCAGTCCCGCGTCAACGCGATCAACGCGCTGGAGCCCGAGCTCGTCAAGCTCTCCGACGAGGAGCTCAAGGCGCGCACCGCCGAATTCAAGAAGCAGCTCGCCGAGGGCAGGACGCTGGACGATCTGCTGGTGCCGGCCTTCGCCACCGTGCGCGAGGCCGCCAAGCGCACGCTCGGTCAGCGCCATTTCGACGTCCAGCTGATCGGCGGCATGGTGCTGCATGAGGGCGACATCGCCGAGATGAAGACCGGCGAAGGCAAGACGCTGGTTGCGACGCTTGCGGTCTATCTCAACGCGCTGGCCGGCAAAGGTATCCACGTCGTCACCGTCAACGACTACCTCGCCCGCCGCGACTCCGCCTGGATGGGCCAGATCTACAGTTTCCTCGGTTTGACCACCGGCGTCATCGTCCACGGCCTCGACGATTCCGAGCGCAAGGCGGCCTATGCCTGCGACATCACCTACGGCACCAACAACGAATACGGCTTCGACTATCTGCGCGACAACATGAAGTACCGGCTCGAGGACATGGTCCAGCGGCCGCATTTCTACGCGATCGTCGACGAAGTCGACTCGATCCTGATCGACGAAGCGCGCACGCCGCTGATCATTTCCGGCCCGCTCGACGACCGTTCCGACTTCTACAACACCATCGACGGCTTCCTGCCCAAGCTCGACAAGACCGATTACGAGGTCGACGAGAAGCAGCGCACGGTGACGCTGACCGAAGCCGGCATGGAGAAGATCGAGACGCTGCTGCGCGACGCCGGCCAGCTCAAGGGCGAATCGCTCTACGACGTCGAGAACGTCTCCGTCGTGCACCACATCAACCAGGCGCTGCGTGCCCACACGCTGTTCACCCGCGACAAGGACTACATCGTCCGCGACGACGAGGTCATCATCATCGACGAGTTCACCGGACGCATGATGCAGGGCCGCCGCTATTCCGAAGGCCTGCACCAGGCGCTGGAAGCCAAGGAGCACGTGCAGGTTCAGCCGGAAAACCAGACCCTGGCCTCGATCACGTTCCAGAACTATTTCCGGATGTACGAGAAGCTCGCCGGCATGACCGGCACGGCGTTGACGGAAGCCGACGAGCTGTTTGACATCTACAAGCTCGAAGTGGTGGAGATTCCGACCAACGTGCCGGTCGGGCGCCTCGACGAGGACGACGAGGTCTATCGCACCCAGAAGGAAAAATACGGCGCCATCCTCGCCGAGATCGAGCGCGCCAATTCGCGGCTGCAGCCGGTGCTGGTCGGCACCGCTTCGATCGAGAAGTCGGAAGTGCTCGCCGAGTTCCTCAAGGCACACGGCTACAAGCAGATCGATTTCGGCAAGGACAACGCCCTCGACAAGCTCTATGCCGCCGCCCGTGCTGGCAAGCCCGCAAAGTTGTTCGCGGTGCTGAACGCGCGCTTCCACGAGCAAGAAGCCTATATCGTTGCCGAAGCGGGCGTGCCCGGCGCGATCACGATCGCGACCAACATGGCCGGCCGCGGCACCGACATCAAGCTCGGCGGCTCGCTCGAGATGCGCATCCCAAAGGAAACTGCCGGCATCGAGGACGAGGCCGAGAAGGCCAGGAAGATCGAGCAGATCAAGGCCGACGTCGAGCGCTTCCGCGAGATCGTGCTGAAGGCCGAGGAGACCGTCGAGATCGAGCCGGCCAAGGGATCGAAGCCCGCCAAGACCGTGACGAAGCCGGGCGGCCTCTACATCATCGGCTCCGAGCGGCATGAATCCCGCCGCATTGACAACCAGCTCCGCGGCCGTTCCGGCCGTCAGGGCGACCCCGGCCGCTCGAAGTTCTTCCTCTCGCTGGAAGACGATCTGATGCGCATCTTCGGCTCGGATCGTCTCGACAGCATGCTGCAGCGTCTCGGCCTGCAGGAGGGCGAGGCCATCATCCATCCCTG
Organism: Bradyrhizobium sp. LLZ17; assembly: GCF_041200145.1. Lineage (NCBI taxonomy): Bacteria > Pseudomonadati > Pseudomonadota > Alphaproteobacteria > Hyphomicrobiales > Nitrobacteraceae > Bradyrhizobium > Bradyrhizobium zaerense. The sequence goes on along the minus strand of NZ_CP165734.1, from coordinate 4,470,840 downwards.
GATCAACAAGGCGCTCGAAAAGGCCCAGCAGAAGGTCGAAGCCCGCAACTTCGACATCCGCAAGAATCTGCTCAAGTTCGACAACGTCCAGAACGACCAGCGCAAGGTGATCTTCGACCAGCGCGTCGAGCTGATGAGGGACGAGAGCGTCGCCGAGACGGTCGCCGACATGCGACACGCCTTCATCGACGACCTCGTCGCCAAACACGTGCCCGAGCATGCCTATGCCGAGCAGTGGGACGTCGCCGGTCTGAAGGAAGAGCTGAAGCGCGTGCTCGATCTCGACCTGCCGGTCCAGGACTGGGCCAAGGAAGAGGGCATCGCCGACGAGGAGCTGCTCAGCCGCATCGAGACCCGCGCCGACGAGCACATGGCGGCCAAGGTCGGGCAATGGGGCCCCGACGTGATGCGTTACGTCGAGAAGACCATTTTGCTCCAGACGCTCGACCATCTCTGGCGCGAGCATCTGATCATGCTCGACCATCTGCGCCAGGTGATCGGCCTGCGCGGCTACGGCCAGCGCGATCCGTTGCAGGAGTACAAGACCGAGGCTTTCAACCTCTTCCAGGAAATGAGCGCGCATCTGCGTGAGGCCGTCACCGCGCAGCTGATGCGGGTCGAGATCGTCCCGCCGGAGCAGGAAGCCCCGGTGCTGCCCGCGATGGAAGCGCACAAGTTCGACCCGAACACCGGCGAAGACGAGATGGCGCTCGCCAGCATCACGCTCGGCGCGCAGGCCACCGACGCCGCGTTGCGCGATCCGAAGAATCCGGCAAGCTGGGGCAAGATCGGCCGCAACGAGGACTGCCCGTGCGGCTCAGGCAAGAAGTACAAGCACTGCCACGGGCGGTACGCGTAGACATAAGGTGTGAGGTGCGAAGTCGGTGCCTCACTCTCCGCTGTCGTCGCCCGGTTTAGCCGGGCGACCCAGTACGCCGCGGCTTCTCGGCTCAAAACACATCAGTCTCTGGAATACTGGATCGCCCGATTAAATCGGGCGATGACAGCTGTGTGTGGTGCTCAGCGCTCTCACCACGTCGTCCTGGCGAAAGCCAGGACCCATTATCCCGGGGAGAGGTTGTGGCGCGAAGCTGGCGACGGCGAGTTTTCGCCAAGCCGCGTTCTGGGGTAATGGGTCCTGGATCGGCGCTCCGCTTCGCTGGTCCAGGACGACGTGTGTTGAGATGGCGTGCGCTAACCAACACTCAATTCGAGCTGTCGATCAAACTCTCCAACAACCGCTTGAGCTCGCTCGTCGACTTGTCGCCGTAGCTCTCCAGGATGTGCTCCTCCTGGTCCACCGCGAGCGTGTTGAGCTTCTTGCTCAGCACCTTGCCGCGGTCGGAGATGAACATCAAAACCTTGCGGCGGTCGTTGGGGTCCTGCACGCGATAGACCAGCGTGTCGGAGACCATGCGGTCGATCATCTTGGTCAGCGTCGGATGGTTGAGCAGCACGGCATCCGCAAGCTCGCCCATCGAATGGCCGTTGCCATCGGAGAGAACCTTGAGGATGCGCCACTGCTCGACGGGGACGCCTTCCTTGCTCAACCGCAGTTCCAGCTGCCGGTTGATCTCCCGGTTGGCTTGCGCGAGCAAATAAGCGAGGTGTTCGGTGATCGGGGAGTTCGGTTTTGCCACGGCTAAGGCTTCGTCTTGACCCAATTGAGTGAATGTCTTGCAATCAATGCTGCATCTATATGCACTTCAATTCTTGAATATTCAATATTTTCAAAATAGGATGATTGCACAACAAAAGGGCGGATGCCGCGGCCGCCTGCCTCAATGTGCTTTCAAGTCTGGTGCCAGACAGGAGTTGGCGTGCACGCGACGGTAAACTTCCCGGCTCACGGCGGTCCGGCGTTGCCGCCGTCCTTGCTGTTGCGGAATCTGTCGTCGGTGGCCGACGGCGCGCTCTCGCCGGGTGATCATGCCTTCCTCAAGCGGCGCGGCGCCAACAAGCTTCGCATCGGCGGCTTCATCTGTTGCACCGGCTCGCCCGGCGTCTGGGGTCCGTGTGCGACCAGCAGTGCGCAGCTCGCGGTCGCCGAGATCAACAAGCGCGGCGGCATTCTCGGACGCGAGATCGAGCTTTCGATCTACGACGCCGGCGGTCCACTCGACGAGATCCTGGACCGCGCCGAGCAGGCGATCGCGTTCGACGAGGTCGATCTCATCGTCGGACTGCACACCAGCGCGGTACGGGTCGGTCTGCGCAAGGTCACCACGCGGCACCGCATTCCCTACATCTACACGCCCGTTTACGAGGGCGGCGAGCAGACGCCGGGCGTCATGGCGATCGGCGAGACGCCGCGCTGGCAGAGCCGGCCGTCGATCCACTGGCTTGCCGACGTCAAGAAGGCGGCGCGCTGGTACCTGATCGGCAGCGACTATGTCTGGCCATGGCAGTCCCACCGCGCGGTCAAGCGCTACATCAAGGAGGCCGGAGGCCAGGTCGTCGGCGAGGAGTTCGTTCCTCTCGGTGAAGACAATCACGAGCCGCATCTGGCGCGTATCCGTGCCGCGAGGCCGGACGTCGTCCTGATCTCGCTGATCGGCACCGACAGCATCACCTTCAACCGCGCGTTCGGCGAATGCGGCCTTGCCGCCACGACGCTGCGGCTGGCCGGTGCCATGGACGAGACCGTGCTGCTCGGCATCGGCGCCGACAACAGCGAGAACATGTTCTGCGCCTCCGGCTATTTTCCCGGCATCGGCTCGCGGGCTAATGACGACTTCCAAAGCCGCTACCGCCTGATGTTCGGGCCGAACGGGCCGCCGATCGGCTCGCTCGGCCAATCCACCTATGAAGGGCTGCGTTTCCTCGAAGCCGTCGCGAACAAGGCCGGCACGTTGGCGATGGGGCCGATGCTCACGGCGGGCCGCAACATCGTCTATGGCGGCGCGCGCGGCCCCGTCACCGTTCGCAACGGCCATGCCCGGATGCAGATGTATCTCGCCGAAGCCGACGGCCTCGACTTCAAGCTGATCAAGCCGGTCTGACGCCGGCGCGGCCATTCCGATACGACCTCGATCCTAAATAATACTTGAAAAGGAAAATATTTCCGTCTGTAATATCGACGTGACGCCGATTGGGCCGCGCCGCGCAGGCGCGACCCGAGAGGCTGTCCGTCCAAAGCCAGGGATCAAGAAGCCTCAAGGAGAGCGCCGTGACAGTTGCCCTTCCCACGCCCGCCCAACTTCGCAGCGTCGCCGAGCAATGCGGCCTCGCGCTGACCGATGAAGACGTCGCCTCGTTCCGCGGCCTGATGCAAGGCTCGATCGAAGCCTACAATCTCGTCGGCGCCATGCCGGACGAGGTGCCGGAGGTGAAATATCCGCGTACGCCGGGCTACCGGCCGCCGGCTGAAGAGAACCCACGCAACGCCTGGTATCGCAAATCCACCGTGAAGGGCGCAGCTCACGGCAAGCTCAAGGGCAAGACCGTCGCGCTGAAAGACAACATCATGCTCGCCGGCGTTCCTATGATGAACGGTTCGGCGACGCTCGAGGGCTACGTCCCCGATTTCGACGCCACCGTCGTCACGCGCATCCTGGATGCCGGCGGGGAAATCCTCGGCAAGACCCACTGTGAATCCTTCTGCATGTCCGGCGGCAGCCACACCGGCGCGGTCGGCGCGGTGCATAATCCCTACAAGATGGGCTATTCGGCCGGAGGCTCGTCCTCGGGCAGCGGTGTTGTCGTGGCCCTGGGCGAAGCCGACATGGCGATGGGCGGCGACCAGGGCGGCTCGATCCGCATGCCGTCCTCGTTCTGCGGCAGCTACGGCATGAAGCCGACCTGGGGCCTCGTGCCTTACACCGGCATCATGCCGATCGAGATCTTCGTCGATCACACCGGCCCGATGACGGCCAATGTCGCCGACAACGCGCTCATGCTCGAAGTGCTCGCCGGCGACGACGGCTACGATCCTCGCATCAAGGCCCCGAAGGTCGAAGAGTACACCAAGGCGCTCGGCCAGGGCGTGAAGGGGATGAAGATCGGCATTCTCAAGGAGGGCTTTGAGCAGGCGAATGCGGAAGCGGCGGTCAATGAAAGCGTGCGCGAGGCGGCAAAACGCTTCAAGGATCTCGGCGCCAATGTCGAGACCATCTCCATCCCGATGCACCTCATGGGCCCTGCGATCTGGACGCCGATCGGGACCGAGGGCATGACCCAGACCATGATGTATGGCGATGGCTATGGTCTCAGCCGGTCCGATCTCTATTCGACCTCGCTGATGGATTTTCATCGCGGCTGGCGGCGTCAGGCGGATTCGCTGTCCGAGACGACGAAGCTGTTCCTGCTGCTCGGGACCTACATCAACAACAATTTCGGTCCGCGCTACTACGGCAAGGCGCTCAACATCTCCCGCCGCCTGACCGCCGCGTATGACAAGGCGTTCGGCGAATACGACCTGCTGCTGCTGCCGACGACGCCGATGAAGGCGACCAAGCTGCCGGAGCCCACCGCGAGCCGCGAGGACTATGTCGCCCGGGCGCTGGAGATGATCTCCAACACCGCGCCGTTCGACATCACCCATCATCCCGCGATGTCGCTGCCCTGCGGCATGGTCGACGGCCTTCCCGTCGGCTTGATGCTGGTCGGCCGCATGTTCGAGGAATCCACCATCTACCGCGCCGCGCACGCTTTCGAGCAGATCGGCGACTGGAAGAAGATGTGAGCGAGACATTGATGCAGGCGAACGGAACAGCATCACATGGCTAACGCGTTCGTCGCGGCGTTCGAGATCCTGAGCTTTGGCGCGATCATCGTCCTGATCGTGCTGGGGCTCGGGATCATCGCCAGCATGATGGGCATCTTCAACTTCGCGCAGGGCGAGTTCGTCCTGCTCGGGGCCTACATCGCCTATCTGGCCTATGCCAAAGGCCTGCCGATCTGGACCGGCATGGTCGCGGCGCCCTTCCTGGTCGGCGCGCTCGGCTTCGTGCTGGAGGCGCTGATCATCCGCCGGTTCTATGCCGCACCGATCGTCGCGATGCTCGGCACCTATGCGCTTGGCCTGATCATCCGCGAGACCGTGCGCGGCCTGATCGGCGGCTTTTATCTGACCGTGCCCGAGCCGATCGGCGGCTCCATCGATATCGGGGCCATGCACATCTCGGCATGGCGCTTCACCATCATCATCATCACGCTGCTGGTGATGGGCTGCTGCTATCTGCTGCTGTCACGCACCAGCTTCGGCCTGCGCGTGCGTGCCACGCTGGAAAATCCTGCGCTGGCCCGGGCGTCCGGCATCTCGACGCCGCTGATCTACGGCGCAACCTTCGCGTTCGGCGCAGCGCTCGCCGGACTTGCCGGCGCGCTGATCGTGCCGGTGTTCAGTCTCTTTGCCGATCTCGGCCTGCGCTTCCTCATCCAGGGCTTTGTCGCGGTCATGGTCGGCGGCGTCGGCTCCTTCATCGGGCCGGTCGCGGGCGCCGGCGTCATCGGCACGCTGAGTGCCGCGCTGCCATGGGTGATGGCACCTGTCGTCGCGGATGTCCTCGTTTTCGTACTCGCCATTGTCTTCATCAAATTCCGCCCACAGGGCCTCATCGCTGGAAAAGGGGTTTAGTCCAATGTTTACTGATCGATCCAATCTCACCCGCCGCCGCTTTCTCGGCAATTTCGCCTTTGCCACCGGCGCGGTCGCGACCGGCGTGGGCAGCTGGGTGATCCCAGCCGGCTGGGCCAATGCGGCGGAAGGGCCAATCAAGGTCGGCATCGCGACCGATCTGACCGGACCGATCGCCTATGCCGGCACGGCGGACGCCAACGTCGCCAAGATGCTTGTCAAGCAGATGAACGATGCCGGCGGCCTGCTCGGCCGGCCGCTCGAGCTCTATATCGAGGACACCGCCTCGAACGAATCGGTCGCCGTCGGCAACGTGCGAAAGCTGATCCAGCGCGACAAGGTCGACATGGTGCTGGGCGGCATCACCTCGTCGATGCGCAACGCCATCAAGGATCCGATCGTGGCGCGCGGCAAGACGCTCTACATCTATCCGCAGCTCTATGAGGGCAAGGAGTGCACGCCCTATCTGTTCTGCACCGGTCCGACGCCGGCGCAGCAATGCGACGAATTCATCCCCTGGCTGATCAAGAACGGTGGCAAGAAGTTCGCACTGCCGAGTGCCAATTATGTCTGGCCGCACACGCTCAATGTCTATGCCCGCAAGGTGATCGAGGCCAATGGCGGCGAGGTCGTGTTCGAGGAATATTACCCGCTCGACCAGATCGACTTCTCCTCGACGGTCAACCGCATCATCTCCAACAAGGTCGACGTCGTCTTCAACACCGTCATTCCGCCGGGCGTCGGCCCCTTCTTCAAGCAGCTCTATGAGGCCGGCTTCCTCAAGAACGGCGGGCGCTTGGCCTGCGTCTACTATGACGAGAACACCCTCAACATCAATCAGGCCGCCGAGATCGAGGGGCTGGCAAGCTGTCTCGACTATTTCAAGGTCTTGACCAAGGAGGATGCGTTCGACGCGAACATCCAGGCGGCTTATGAGAAGGAGTTTCCCGGCAACTTCCTGTTCGCCGCCGGAAGCGCCGCGACCGGCACCTATCGCGGCCTGAAATTGTGGGAGGCCGCTGTGAAAGAGGCGGGCAAGGTCGATCGCGAGTCGGTCGCCGCCGCGCTCGACCACGCCAAGATCGCGGAAGGTCCGGGCGGACCGGCCGAGATGGTTCCGGGCAAGCGGCACTGCAAGATGAAGATGTACACCGCAGTCGCCAAGGGCGGAAACTACGAGATCGTCGGGCGCAGCGACGGGCTCGTCGATCCCAAGGAATGTTGAGGCCATGCCGAGCCATCATCTTTCCTTGCAGCGGTGCGAGCCAGAGGGCTCGCTCTTCACCTCTCCCGGAGGGAGAGGTCGGATCGCATCGCAAGATGCGATCCGGGTGAGGGGATCAGGTCTCGCTGGATGCGGCGGCGGCCCCTCACCCGGATTGCTCCGGCGCAATTGCGCGCCGAAGCAATCCGACCTCTCCCCGTTGGGGAGAGGTGAACCCGCCACCAACCAGCCGCTTCTCACGATGTTTAACTCGGAATGCTGAAGTCGATGAGTGTGGTAAGAGAAGCCATCGTCGCCGACACGGGCGATGAAGCGGATGGTGCGATGGCCGAAGGCACAGCAGCGGGACCGGTCCGCTCGGGCCGAAACATCCTGCCGATCGTCGAGGGCGTGGTGCTCGTCGCCGCGCTCGTCGCGCCGCTGCTGCTCCAGGACTATCTCACCGTGTTCGCGACCCGCGTGATCATCCTCGCGCTGTTCGCGCTATCGTTCGACCTGGTCTGGGGCTATGCCGGCATCATGAGTTTTGGCCAGGCTCTCTTTTTCGGCTCGGCCGGCTATGGCGTCGCGCTGCTCGCGCGTGACCTCGACATCACCAACATCTTCCTGGTGCTTCCGGCCGGCACGATCATCGGACTCACCTTCGCGCTCCTGCTCGGCGGCTTCCTGCTGCTGGGCCGGCACCCGTCCAGCGTCATCTTCGTCTCGCTGGGCACGCTCACCGGCTCCTATGCCGCCGACCGGCTTGCCCGCGGCTGGTACTATCTCGGCGGCCAGAACGGCATCCCCTCGATCGCGCCGATGACGCTCGGCGGCTACGAGTTCTCGGAAGGTCCTCCCTTCTACTATCTCGTGCTCGGCATTCTCGTGGTGGTCTATCTGCTCTGTCGCTTCCTGGTGCGCTCGCAGTTTGGGCTGGCGCTGGCAGGGCTGCGCGAGAACGAGCAGCGCATCGCTTTCTTCGGCTACAAGGCGCAACATCTCAAGGCGATCATCTTTGCGATCGGCGGCGCGGTCGCCGGCCTTGCCGGCAGCCTCTATGCGTTCCACGAAGGTTTCGTCTGGCCCAACATGGTCGGCGTCGTCGTCTCGACGCAAGTGGTGCTTTATGTCCTGTTCGGCGGCTCCGGCACGCTGATCGGTGCTGTGATCGGCGCTGTCATCGTCGAGGGCGTCAGCTTCTGGCTCTCGGACAATTACCGCGACATCTGGCCGATCATCCTGGGAGTGTTGCTGCTGCTCGTCATCCTGTTCCGCCCGCTGGGGCTGATCAGCTTCGTGTTGGGAGAGCGCGAACGGGTCGGCAGCTTCGGTGCGGCACGCAAGGAGAAGCGCAATGCCGCTCCTTGAGGCCGCCGGTATCAAAAAGATCTTCGGCAAGCTCACCGCGCTCGATGGCGCCGCGCTCACCGTCGGCGAGCACGAGTTTCACGGCCTGATCGGCCCGAACGGCTCGGGCAAGAGCACGCTGATGAAGTGCATTGCCGGTGCCGAGGTGCCGACCCAGGGCAAGGTCTCCTTCATCAATACCGACATCACCGCGTTCACGCCGACCGAGCGTGCGCGGGCCGGCATGAGCCTGAAATTCCAGATCACCTCGGTGCTGCCGTCGCTGACGCTGTACGACAACATCCTGCTCGCGCTCCAGGCGCAGTCCTCGCTGTTCGACCTGGTGTTCTCCCGCACGCGCGACGTTCTCCACGATCAGGTCATGACCATGCTGACGCAGTTTCGTCTCGCCGATCGCGCGTTCGACGCGGCGGCTGCGCTGTCGCACGGCCAGCAGCAATGGCTGGAGATCGCGATGGCGCTCGCCGGCAAGCCGAAACTGTTGCTGCTCGACGAGCCGACCGGCGGCATGAGCCTCGAAGAGCGGCGCGTCACCGGCGAATTGTTGCAGCCGATCAAGCAGCATTGCTCGTTGGTCATCGTCGAGCACGATCTCGATTTCATCCGCGACATCTGCGATCGCCTCACCGTGCTCGACCAGGGCAAGGTGCTGGCGTCCGGCACCGTGTCCGAAATCCAGGCCAACAAGGCCGTCCAGGAGATTTATCTGCGCCGTGCCTGAATTTTTGGAGATCAAGCATCTCGACGCGGGCTATGGCCGCAGCCAGGTCCTGTTCGACGTCAACCTCGGTATTCCCTGGCGCGGCGGCGTCGCCGTGCTGGGGCGCAACGGCGCCGGCAAGACCACGCTGATGAAGACCATCGTCGGCGAGTTGCCGGTATGGAAGGGCGAAGTCGGGTTCGACGGCCGCGACATCAGCCGCCGCGCGACCCAGGAGCGCGTGCGCGCCGGCATCGGTTACGTGCCGCAGGAGCATTCGGTGTTCGCGCGCCTGTCGGTGCGCGACAACCTCGCGGTCGGCTCGCTCGCGAGCAGGAAAGCCGACGCGGTCGACCACGTGCTGACCATCTTCCCAAAACTCGGCCAACGCCTCGACCAGCCCGCCGGCACGCTTTCCGGCGGCGAGCGCAAGATGCTGGCGATCGGCCGCGCGATGTTAGGCGATCCAAAACTGCTGCTGCTCGATGAGCCGACCGAAGGCGTCTGGATCGGCGTCATCGAGGAGATCACCGAGCGCCTGATCGAGCTCGCGAAAAGCATCGCCGTCATCATCGTCGAGCAGCATCTCGACCTCGCGCTCCGCGTCGCCGACTATGCGTATGTCCTCGATCGCGGCCGCGTCGCGCTGCACGGCGCGGCGGCCGAGGTGCGCGGCAATCCGGAGCTGCTGCGCTATCTGGCGCCGTAGGCGCGGCTGAGTACGCTGCGATTCCCCGCCTTCGCCGGGAATGGCGCCGTCAGTCTGGGATGGACCGGAGAGAACGCGCGCAGCCTTCGCCCTTACTTCACTGCCCCGAACCGGCTGTCGAACGAGTTCGACTGCACCACCGGCGCGGCGCCGGCCAGCTGCGTGCTGTCACCTGCGCGCTCCGACACCGAAGGCTTCAAGGCCGGCCGTGTTGCGGCGAGCCGCGTATCCGGCTTGGCGGGCTCGGGCGGCTTCACCGCGACAACCGATTTCGGCGCGTCCTTGGACGTGTCGCGGCTGGGCACGAAGCGGGTCACTGCGGCTTTCAGCCTCGAGGCTGCGGTCGATGGGGTTGCGGCCGGAGCGACAGATGCGGTGGCTTGCGGCGGCGTCGCGGTGGCCGTGGTCTCAGCGGTGCCCATGCCCATCTTGCGGCCGAGATTGGCGAAGAAGCCACCGGATTTCTCGGCCGGCTGGGCGGTGGCGAGGCGGGTGTTCGTGGCGGACGGAGCGACGGCGACGACCGGCTCTTCCTGCGCGGCGGCCGCAGTTGCCCCGAAATTCGGCTTGGGCGGGTTGACGGTGCCGGGGATCGTGCCCGGCGCCTTCGACATCGCCAGCAGCTGCAGCGTCGAGCCTTCGGCTTCCTCCGATAGCCCGGTGCTTGCTTCCGGAATCTTGGCGGCAAAGACCTTGTTCATGCCGCCGTCGATGCCGGTGTTCATGCGCGCCACCGGGATGCCTTTGGCGACGAGCTTCGCGTATTCCGCCTCGTCGCGCGCCTGCTTCTCGCGCACGGCGCTGGCGATGTCCTCGGGGATCACATAGGCCGGGCATTTTGCCGAGGCGTCGAACACGGGATCGCGCTTGGCGTCGGGCGCCTTCGCCGCGTCGAACACGTATTTCTTTTCGCAGAAATCGACCTTCGGCTCCTGCCGCGTCACCTCGAAATGATCATAGCCTTCCTTGATCATCTTCCAGAACGCCATGTTCGGATTGTTGCGGTGCTTGGCCATGTTCACCGGCGTCATCCTGAACGGATAGGCCTGGAACTGGAACGCCTTCTGGCCGCCGAAGAACGACTCCCGCCCCAGCGAATAGATTTCCGCGATCTGCTCGTCGGTCATCGCGTAGCAGCCACGCGACGAGCAATCGCCATGCACCATCAGCTGCGAGCCGGTGCGGCCGAGTGCCTTGTCGAAGGCGTTGGGGAAGCCGGTGTTGAACGAGAGGTAATAGGCCGACTGCGGATTCATCTGGCTCGGATTGATCGAGTAGAATCCCTCGGGCGCCTGACGGTCGCCTTCGCGAACCTTCGGGCCGAGATCGCCCGACCAGCGGCAGATCGGATAGGTCTTGAGCAGCGCGAACTGGCCGGAGCGTGTCTGCTTCCAGATCTCGAGCTCGGCCTCCTGCTTGAACAGGCGGACCAGGATCGGCGATTGCAGGTCCATGTCCTTCTCGACCATCGCGGCGAGAAGTTTTGGCGGCACCGGCTGATTGGCCTTGGCGTTGGTCGCCAGCGAGACCTGATCGGTATCGCAGCCGGCCAGCACAACACTGGCGGCAAGCGCAACCGAAGCCAAAATCGCGCGAGCAAGCGAGCTAGCAGTCAAGACGAACCCCACAACGTGCCGGGCAAGGCTCGGAAACCCCGATTGCAAGCTTGGCCGGACCGTCGATCCGAGATCGGTATCGACGGTGTCCTGGTGGCCAAGCTCCAAGCCTTATGCCCTGAAGCCATTGATTAAAATTCTAACCGCTGGGTCATGGCGTCGCAACCCGAGCGGGGATCACGAGCCCGTTGGCCCATCGGCATAGTCAACAGAGACTGAACTTGGACGCTAGTTGGGCCTTCCGGCCCAATTACGACTGAGATCGCTGATTTGGGCAAAAAAAGGGTTAATGCGGGGTTACCGGGGGCGGTAGTCGGTGTGGCCCGGTCTCAAATTCAGTGTCGTCCTGGCGAAGGACCGGACCCATAGCCCCAACGAGTGGTTTGGCGAAGATCCGTTGTTCGGTACTCCTAGCGCCTCCAATCGAGAGATTCCGCGGTATGGGTCCTGGCGTTCGCCAGGACGACGGGCGGAGGTTGACGCGTCCGTCGGGGCACAAAACCCGTCCGAATCAGCCCAGTTTCCGGCCGATATCGAGAAATTTCTGCCGGCGCTGCTTGCGGATGGCGTCCGCGTCCAGGCCGCGCAGCTCGTCGAACGCCTTGGCGATGGCCTCGCCGGTGGTGGCGATCATGGCGGCGGGGTCGCGGTGGGCGCCGCCGACCGGCTCCTTCAAGATGCTGTCGATCACCCCGAAACGGAGCATGTCCTGGGCGGTGATCTTCATGTTGTTGGCGGCTTCCTGCGCCTTGGTGCCGTCGCGCCAGAGGATGGAGGAGGCGGCCTCCGGCGAGATCACGCTGTAGATCGCGTGCTCCAGCATCAGCACCTTGTTGGTGGTGGTGATGGCGATGGCGCCGCCCGACATGCCTTCGCCGGTAATGACCGCGACATTCGGCACGCCCAGCGCCATGCAGGCATCGGTCGAGCGCGCGATCGCTTCGGCTTGTCCCCGCTCCTCCGCGCCGATGCCGGGATAGGCGCCGGCGGAATCCACGATCGACAGCACCGGCAGGCCGAAACGCTCGGCCATCTCCATCAGCCGCACCGCCTTGCGATAGCCCTCGGGGCGCGCCATGCCGAAATTGTGCTTGATGCGGCTGTCGGTGGAATCGCCCTTTTCCTGGCCCATCACGCAGATCGCCTCGCCGCGGAAGCGGCCGAAGCCCGCGACCAGCGCCTCGTCCTCGCCGAACTTGCGATCGCCGGCGAGCGGGGTGAATTCGGTGACCAGGCCCTTGATGAAGTCGGAGAAATGCGGCCGCTGCGGGTGCCGTGCGACCAGCGTCTTCTGCCACGGCGTCAGGTTGGTATAGAGGTCGGCCAGCGCCTGCGCCGCCTTGTCCTCGACCCGCCCGATCTCCTCGGCGATGTCGCTGCCTGAGGCAGCCAAATTGCGCAATTCGTCGAGCTTGGAATCGAGCTCGGCGACGGGCTTTTCGAAATCGAGATAGCTGCGCATCGGGTCTGGCATCAACTCAATATAGCGGGACGGGGCTGGAGAGCGAAGCGAGGTTGGCTTCTCGGAAAGAAGTGTAGCTTCTTCAAAGAGTTGACCTGTGCGCTGCTCGGCAGCGCGCCAAATCCTTCGTGAGGCCCCGGCTGTTTCTGCGGAGATGTCGACGAAGTCAAGGCGGAGTTGTCGTCCCGGCGAAGGCCGGGACCCATAACCACAGGGAGGCGTTTGGCGAAGACTTATCGTGAAGAGGTCCTTCCGCGGTACCGATACCGCCCGTTGGGGATAGATCACGCGGTATGGGTCCCGGCCTTCGCCGGGACGACAGTTTCACTTCTCCGCCAGCGGGTGCAGGTCGCGGACCAGGCTCTTCAGCCGCTCCTCGACCACATGGGTGTAGATCTGCGTAGTGGAAATGTCGGTATGGCCGAGCAGGGTCTGCACGATGCGCAAGTCGGCGCCGTTGTGCAGGAGGTGGCTGGCGAAGGCATGGCGCAGCACGTGCGGGGAGACCAGCCGGGCCTGGAGGCCCGAGGCGACCGCGAGTTCCTTCAGGTCCCGGGCAAAATGCTGCCGCGTCAGGTGTCCGCTCTCGCCGAACGAGGGAAACAGCCATTTCGAGGCGGCGAGGCTGCTTTTCTTGTCCGCCTTTGCGGCGTCGGTCGCCGCAAGGTAATCCGCCATGGCCTGCCGTGAGGCCTCGTTGAGCGGCACCAGCCGTTCCTTGTCGCCCTTGCCGCGCACCACGATCATGCGAGCGTCGCGCTTGGCCGCCGTACGCGGCAGCGCCACCAGCTCGGAGACGCGCAGGCCCGTGGCGTAGAGCACCTCCAGCAGGCAATAGAGCCGCAAGGCGCGCAACCGCTGCGAGGGTGAAACCTCCGCCGCCTCGCTCATCTCCTTGGCGTGCGTCAGCATGCGGTCGACGTCGGCGATCGACAGCACCTTGGGCAGGCCGCGGCCGCGCTTGGGCCCGGACAGGATCGCTGCGGGATCCTCGCTGCGGATGCGCTCGTTGAGGAGGAAGCGGAACAGATGCCGTATCGCCGACAGCCGCCGCGCCACGCTGGAGGATTTGAAGCCGCGCGCGTCGAGATCGGCGAGGTAGTCGCGCAGATCTTGCGTCTCCGCGTCCGCAAAATGATGGCCGGCGCGGGCGAGAAATTCCGAGAAATCGGTGAGGTCGCGGCGATAGGCATCGAGCGTGTTGGCGCCGGCGCCTTGTTCCGCGGCCAGCATGTCGAGGAACAGGCCGGTGAGCTTGGTGTCAGAGGGCTTGCTGGCGGAAGATTTGACAGGCATGGCCCGCAGCCTAGCTGCTATTTCTTGAGAAACTTATCCGGCGGGATGGTCACGGTCATTTCCCGCGGTTTGGGATTGACGTAATTCGCCAGCGCGAAGACCACGCCGTAGACGATGCCGGCGATCACGGCGACGACCGTCAGGAAGCGGAACAGGCTGGGCATCGGCAGGGTCTCGGATAACCAAATTTACCAATGAAATCATCCAACATGTTCGCCGTTTCGTGGCAAGAGTCCTCTGGCGAGGGAAGCTTGGGGGTAGTATAGGTGGCCGGATGCCGCATCTGGCGGCAGATCGAGCGAGGGACATGTCCGACGCCGCGTTGCCAGCACCTGCTTCCCCTGAGGCCGACATCCTGTCGGCGCTCGGGACGCGTTCGATCGTGCTGGTCGGCATGATGGGGGTCGGCAAGTCGACCATCGGCCGCCGCATGGCAGCCCGGCTCAAGCTGCCCTTCGTCGATGCCGATACCGAGATCGAGGCGGCGGCGGGCATGACCATACCGGAGATCTTCGAGCGCCATGGCGAGCGGCATTTCCGCGACGGCGAGGCGCGGGTGATCGCGCGGCTGCTGGACGGCGGGCCCGTGGTGCTGGCGACGGGCGGCGGCGCGTTCATGCGCGAGGAGACGCGCGCCCGCATCGCCGCCAAGGCGGTCTCGATCTGGCTCAAGGCGGACCACGACGTCATCATGCGCCGGGTGCGCCGCCGCGCCGATCGTCCGCTGCTCCAGACCGCCGATCCCGAAGCAACCGTGACGCGGCTGCTGACCGAGCGCGAGCCGGTCTACGGCAATGCCGATCTGACGATCGCCTCGCGCGACGTGCCGCACGACAAGATCGTCGAGGAGACCATCGAGACGCTGCACGCGCATCTCTGCGGCCAGGCCGCCGCATCCGAACCCCAGCCGACGTCGCGAGTGCCGTACGATGACTGCGCCTTTGAAACATTCCGATTCCGTCGTCGTCGACGTCGCGCTCGGCGACCGTGCCTATGACATCGTCATCGGCCGCGGCGTGCTTGGCTCGCTGGGGGCGCGGATTGCGGCCTTGCGGCCGGGCGTGCGCACCGCTGTGGTGACCGACCGCACCGTCGCAAAGCACTGGCTCGAACCCGCCGAGGCGTCGCTCGCGGCGAGCGGCATTCCGACCTCGCGCATCGTCGTCGAGGAAGGCGAGATCTCGAAAACCTATGCCGGGCTGAGCAAGGTCAGCGAGGCCCTGATCGCCGCAAAAATCGAGCGCAACGATCTCGTCATCGCGCTCGGCGGCGGCGTGGTCGGCGATCTCGCCGGCTTTGCGGCGGCGATCCTGCGTCGCGGCGTCGATTTCGTGCAGGTCCCGACCTCGCTGCTGGCGCAGGTCGATTCCTCCGTCGGCGGCAAGACCGGCATCAATTCGCCGCAGGGCAAGAACCTGCTCGGCGCGTTCCACCAGCCGGTGCTGGTGGTCGCCGACACCGCCGTGCTCGACACGCTGTCGCCGCGGCAATTCCGGGCCGGCTATGCCGAGGTGGCCAAATACGGGGTGCTCGGCGACGAGGGCTTCTTCAGCTGGCTGGAGACAAACCACGCCGATATCGCCAAGGGCGGCTCCGCGCGCGAGCACGCGATCGCGACGTCCTGCCGCGCCAAGGCAGGTGTCGTCTCACGCGACGAGCGCGAGACCGGAGAACGCGCGCTGCTCAATCTCGGCCATACCTTTGGTCACGCGCTGGAAGCCGCGACCGGCTTCTCCGATCGTCTGTTCCACGGCGAGGGCGTCGCGATCGGCATGACACTGGCCGCGCAGTTCTCGGCGAGGCTCGGCATGATCAGCGAGGCGGATGCGGCGCGTGTCGAACGCCATCTCATCGAGGCCGGCCTGCCGACCCGCTTGCAGGATATCGCAGGCTTCGCGCAGGAAGGCCTTGCCGATGCCGACGCGCTGCTGGGCTTGATGGCGCAGGACAAGAAGGTCAAGCGCGGCAAGCTGACGTTCATTCTGCTGGAGGCGGTCGGGCGCGCCGTCATCGCCAACGACGTCGAGCCTGCTCCGGTCCGCGACTTCCTCAAGGAAAAGCTCGCGCAGAAGATATGAGGCGTGGCTGAACGGCGCTAAAGCATGATCCGGACAAGTCCGAAGCGGTTTTCCGAAAAGATCATGCTCAAATAACAGAGTGTTTTCGAGCGAAGCGGGTACGGTTCGCGGCGGGATAACGCGTCAAAGCAAGAAACCAGAGTGGTGCATGGACTGGCTCGGACTCTCCATCGTCGTGTTCTGCCTTCTCGTCTCAGCATTCTTCGCCGCGAGTGAGACGGCGCTGACCGGCGCCTCGCGCGCCAGCATGCTGCGACTGTCGAAACAGGGCAATCATGACGCCGTCGTCGTCTCGCGGCTGATCGCCAATCGCGAACGGCTGATCGGCGCGCTACTGCTCGGCAACAACATCGCCAATATCGGCGCCTCGGCGATTGCGACCGGCATCTTCACCGCCTGGTTCGGTGAGGTCGGCGTGCTCTACGCGACCGGGGTGATGACGGCGCTGGTCGTGATTTTCGCGGAGGTGCTGCCCAAGACCATCGCCATCAACGCGCCCGACCGCACCGCGCTGGCGGTGGCGCGGCCGATGCGGTTCACCGTATTTGTGCTGGGCCCGGTGCTCGCGGTGGTCGAAACCATCGTGCGGTTCCTGATGCGGCTGTTTGGCGTCGCGATCGGCGAGAACCAGCCGATCCTGTCGCCGACCGAGCGCCTGCGCGGCGCGGTCGACCTGTTGCACCACGAGGGCAAGGTCGAGAAGCTCGACCGCGACATGCTGGGCGGCCTGCTCGATCTGCGCGAACTCCAGGTCTCCGACGTCATGATCCATCGCACCGAGATGATGATGATCAATGCCGACCTGCCGCCGGAGGAACTGGTGCGCGAGGTGCTGGCGACCGAATACACCCGCATCCCGCTGTGGCGCGAGAAGCCGGAGAACATCATCGGCGTGCTTCACGCCAAGGATCTGTTGCGCGCGATCCGGGCTTCGGACGGCGATACCTCGCGCATCGACGTCTCCACTATCGCGCTGCCGCCCTGGTTCGTGCCGGAGATGCGCCCCGTCTCCGAACAGCTCAAGGCGTTCCGGCGCCGCAAAACCCATTTCGCGCTCGTCGTCGACGAATACGGCGAAGTTGAAGGTCTCGTGACGCTGGAAGACATTCTGGAGGAGATCGTCGGTGATATCTCCGACGAGCACGACGTCGTGGTGGCCGGCGTGCGCGCCCCAGCCGGACGGCTCGGTCGTGGTCGACGGCTCGGTGCCGATCCGCGACCTCAACCGCGCCATGGACTGGCGCCTGCCTGACGAAGAGGCAACGACGGTGGCGGGCCTCGTCATTCACGAGGCGCGCTCGATCCCCGACCGCGGCCAGAGCTTCACCTTCCACGGCTTCCGCTTCCGCGTCCTCCGCCGCGAACGCAACCGCATCACCGCACTCCGTATTTCACCGGTGGCGCGCGACGCGGAGATGGAAGAAGCCAAGCCGAGACGGGCCGGAACGTCGTTTTAAGTTACGGTGTCATCGTCCGCGAAAGCGGACGATCCAGTACGCCGCGGCGGTTCGTTTCCTGCCGTACTGCCGCGGAGTACTGGATGCCCCGCCTGCGCGGGGCATGACGGCGGAGTTTTACGTCCCGCCTTCCCCCGGTGCCTGCGCGTGGATCGCCAGCGCGTGCACGCTGCCCAAGAGTTCCGCGGCCAGCGCCGCATTTATCATGCGGTGGCGCTCGACCCGGCTCTTCCCTTTGAAGGCCTGAGACACGATATAAACGCGGAAGTGCGTCTCGCCGCTCGGCCGATGGCCGGAATGGCCCTCATGCAAATGTGACTCGTCGACGACGCGGAGGCTTTCCGGCGTGAAAGCTTCCTGCAACTTGTTGCTGATAGTGTCTCGTGTGGCCATGTTTGCCATTAAGGTGCGCGATCGCACGCCGTCAATGCCGATAGGCCGCCTTGGCGGCCGTTTCGTCCTAATTGCAATGTCAAGACTTGAACGTTTTTGCATTGCGTAGTCAAAGTTGGTCATGCCGATCGATTCATCAAAATTCTTCGACTCGATCCGGGTCAAGCCGACCAAGGGCAAGCCGGAAGCGAAGCCGCGCGATACCGTGGTCAATTGCGAATGGACGGGGTGTCAGAACAAGGGCGCGCACCGCGCGCCCAAGGGCCGCGAGAATTCGCGCGAGTACTGGCACTTCTGCCTGAACCATGTGCGCGAGTACAACCAGAACTACAATTTCTTCTCCGGCATGAATGCCGACGCCGTAGCGCGCTACCAGAAGGATGCGCTGACCGGCCACCGTCCGACTTGGAAAATGGGCGCCAATGGCGGCGTCAAGAAGGGCGCCGAAGCCGAGATCGACGGCGCCTTCGATCCGTTCAGCATGTTCGCGGAGCTCAACGGCCGCACCGGCTGGCGCAAGGGTCCGGAGGCCCAGCCCAAGGTTGAAACCCGCAAGGTGATGAACGCCGAGCGCAAGGCGCTCCAGGTCATGGGCCTCGGCCCCGATTCCACGCTCGCCGACGTCAAGTCCAAGTACAAGGCGCTGGTGAAGCAGCACCACCCCGATGCCAATGGCGGCGATCGCTCCACCGAGGACCGCCTGATCGAGATCATCAAGGCGTATAATTATCTGAAGACGGTGGTGCGCGAGAGCTAGGCAACAGAGCTAGGCTAGGCAACGATCTGCGGGAAGGACAGTTCGCACAACAGTCCCTCCGACCTCCACTGCCGGGTGACCCTTCCGCGCAAGGTCCGGACGATGCCGTCGACCGCGCCGACCCCAAAGCCCTTGCGCGTCGGTGGCGCGTTGACCCCCGGACCGCCGCTCTCCGACCAGTGCAGCACGAGAGGTCCTGCATCATCGGTCCGCCAGCGGATCTCCAGCTTTCCCGAAGGCGTCGACAACGATCCGTACTTGGCGGCGTTGGTTGCAAGCTCGTGCACGGCGACTGCGATCGATTGCGCCAGCGTCGCCGGCAGCTGGACGTCGTCTCCCGCGATCCTGATCCGCTCGCCGTCGCGGCTTGCATAAGGCCTCAGTTCCTCTTCGACGATGGTCTTCAGATTAGCGCCGGTCCAGCGCGACGCCGAGAACAGCCGCTGCACGTTGGCAAGCGCGCTGAGCCGGCCTTGAAAGGCGGCCTGGAACTCTTCCGCGCTATCCGCCTTGGTCAGCCGCAGCATCGCCTGAGCCACTGCGAGCAAGTTGTTCGCACGGTGATCGACTTCGGACGTGAGCAGCACCATCCGCTCCTCCGCCTGCTTTCGCGCCGTGATGTCGACCAGCATGTTCACCGCACCGACCAGCCGGCCGCGCTCGTCGCGCAGCGGCGTCGGATAGGGCATGAAGCAGATCCGGGAGCCGTCCGGCCGTTCCGCGATCGCCTCGGCATCGCGCACCGGCCGGTTCTGCTTGAGCGCGATGGCCATCGGACATTCGTCGTGCGGAAGCGGGGTGCCGTCGGGCAGATAGAGCTTCCAGGTCACGCACCACATTTCGCCGATCTTTGGCGTGCGACCGGCGAAATCGATGCAGGCATGATTGAAGAAGGTGATGCGACCCTCAGCGTCGGTCGTGTAGATCGCGGCAGGCAGCGCCTGAAGCAAGTCGCGGAACCGCCGTTCAGGATCCGGGCCCGCCTCGCTCCGGCTCGCCGCATATCGGGTCGCGATCTCGCCAATCCTGGCCTCGTCCGATTGTCCAAACAAGTCCAGCATTGCGTTCCAGATCCGCGGGGGGCAGATAGATAAGTCGTCAGAAGCCCCGGCGTTCCAAGCCTCATGCAGCGCAAGCGTCATCCGGCCTTTCGCGCAACCACGATCGGTAGACCCGGATACGCTTCGCTGCATGCAGCCTGCGCGTCATTCGCCAGGCATCGCCCCCACATAGGACGAACTCGGCCGGATCAGCCGCCCCGTCCGCTGCTGCTCGCGCGCATGCGCGGTCCACCCTGCGGCGCGCGCGACCGCGAAGATCGGCGTAAACGCCTGCCGAGGGATCGCGAGCGCATCGAGCAGGATCGCGGTGAAGAACTCGACATTGGTCTCGAGCGGCCGCTCCGGATTCTTCTTGCGCAACGCTGCGCGGATATAGGCCTCGACTTCGCCGGCGAACGGCAGGTCGGCGCCATCGGAGGACAGCCGCTCGATCGCGGCCTTCAGCACGTCGGCGCGCGGATCGCGAACGCGATAGACGCGATGGCCAAAACCCATCAGCCGCTCGCCGCGCGCCAGCGCCGCATCGACCCAGGGCTGGATCCGCTCGCGCGAGCCGATCGCGTCCAGCATTTCCAGCACGGGCTCGGGCGCGCCGCCATGCAGGGGACCCGTCAGTGCGCAATATCCGGCGGTGACCGCAGCGAACAGATCGGCTTGCGTGGACGCCACCACGCGCGTGGTGAAGGTGGACGCGTTCATGCCGTGGTCGCAGACCGTGACGAAATAGGCATCCAGCGCTGCGACCTCACGCGGCTCCGGGGCGTGCCCCGCAGCATCCGAAGCGTATCGGCGGCATGGCTCGCGTTCGGATCCGGCGTGACGGGATCGAGCCCCTTGGCGCGCCGGACCAGCGCGCCTGCGATCACCGGAAACGCGCCGACGATGGTCGCTTCGTGCTCCAAACCGTTCTCGGCGCGAAGGCCGGCGACCGCCGCACGAAATCCGTCGACAATGCCCATGCCACGCGTCGCCGGCAGTAGGTCCGGCAGCCGGGCGAAGGCGCGCTCACGGGCCGCGCCCAGGCTCGACCGGATATTGGCCTCGCTCAGCGTGGTTTTGCTGGCACCGTTCCAGAGCCGGGCGGTTACGCCCTCGAAGCTCGACTGGGCGGCCAGCCGGCCGACATGCTCGCCGGCGATGATCAACTCGCCGCGCTCGCCGTCGACATGGCTCAGCACGGTTTCGGCCGCGGCAACGCCGTCCAGCCCGATCTGGCTTTTGGTGAGGTGAATGTTCATGGCCCAAATCTCCTTGTTCTACCCACAAGGAAAATCGGGCCTCTCGACAGATTGATCAATCTTGATTACATCAATCAATATGAAAAATGCCGAAGGCCTCTACCTCTCCGCCCGCGAGGCCGCCGCCGAACTGGCGATCTCGCCGGCCACCCTCTACGCCTATGTCAGCCGCGGCCTGATCCGCTCCGAGCCGACCCAGGACTCGCGAAAAAACCGCTATCGCGCCGAGGACGTCCGCGCCCTGAAGGAGCGCCGCGTGCCGTCGCCGGAGCCGCGTGGCCTGCGCAGTTTCGACGCCGATTTGCCGGTAATGGACACGGAGATCTCCACCATCACCGAAGCGGGCGCGATCTACCGCGGCGTCAATTGCGTCGACCTCGCCGAGAACGACACGCTCGAGCACACCGCGACCTTGCTTTGGGACGTTTCGGGCATCGATCCTTTTGCGCCGGACAACATGCCCGAGATATCCGACGAGATGCGCGCGATCGGGTGGCCGCGCGCCGTGCCGCGCCGATTGACCGCGCCATCGCGGTGCTCGCACTCGCCTCGAGCGCCGATCCCCGCGCCTTCACGCGCGCCCGAGGGCCGCGCGCTGGTCGGCGCGCGCATCGTCCGGCTCCTTGTTGCGATCATGCTCACGACCGAGCCATCATCCGAGCCGCTGCACCAGCAGATCGCGCGGGCCTGGGCGCCGGACAACAAGCATGCCGCGGATCTGATCCGCCGCGCGCTGGTGCTGCTGGCCGATCATGAACTGAACGCCTCGACCTTCACCGCGCGTTGCGCGGCCTCGACCGGGCTCAATCTCTATGATTCCGTCATCGCCGGCCTTGCCGCGCTGAAGGGGCCGAAGCACGGCGGCGCCGGGGTGCTCGCCTCGCAGCTCGTGAAGGCGTTGATCGATCGCGACGTCGCTCCGATGGTGCGCGAACGCGTCGCGCTCGGCGAGCGCTTTGCCGGCTTCGGCCACGGCGTCTACAAGCACGGCGATCCGCGTGCGCAATCGCTGCTCAACGCGCTCTCGCGCGCCGGCGCACCGCGAAAATTCACCCGCGAAGTGCCGGAGCGGATCGCGGAGGCGACCGGCGAGTTCGTTAACATCGACTATGCGCTGGCCGTCCTCGTGCACGCGCTGCGCTGTCCGGCCGGCAGCGAGCTCGCGCTGTTCGCGATGGCCCGCAGCGTCGGCTGGATCGCGCACGCCAGCGAACAGCTGCAGTTCGGCAAACTGATCCGCCCGCGGGCGCGCTATGTGGAGCCGGCGTCGGGGCGGAGGGCGACGGCGTCCAAGGGGTAGGCAAGCCATCCGCCGCTCAAGGATTGCGCGAGGAACCGATTGCCACGTTTTCCGATTCCGCTACAGTTCAGGCATCTCTTTTCTTTTTGGTCGCGCCATGTTGCAGCGCCCCGAATTGCACTATTGCCCGCCTGCCCCGGATCCGCCGCCCGTCCGGCTGGGATTCGTCGAGCTGTTGATCAGATTGAAGCGAAACCCGCTCGAATGCTGGAGCGCGGATTTTTCCACGAGCCGATAGCCAAACTTCGCCTGCCATTCGCCGACGCTCTTCTGGTTCATGATCCCAAGGCCATCAAGCGCGTGCTGATGGACAATGCCAAGAACTATCGGAAAGATGCGATCCAGCGCCGCATCCTCGCGGCCGGTCTGTCCGACGGTTTGTTGAGCGTCGAAGGCGAGCGTTGGGAGCTGCAGCGGCGAATTCTCGCACCCATCTTCGCGCGCAGGACCGTCAACTCTTTCAGCAAGGCCATGCTGTCGGCTGCCAACGCACTGGCCGCGCGGTGGGCCGCCTTGGGGCCAGGCGCCACCGTCGACGTCGCCGCAGAGATGGCTCTGGTCACTCTGAACGTGCTCGCGCTCACGATCTTTTCCGACGGGATCGGTGGCGACCTCGATGAATTTCGGGAAGCCATGAATGCCTATTTCAGCGTGATCGGCCGGATCGGGGTGCTCGACCTGTTCGGCGTCCCCAAGTTCGTGCCACGCCCGGGCCATCGCCGCTTGCGTCGCACGATGGCTTACTTCGAAGGGGTGATCGACACCATCATACGCACAAGACAGCAAAGGCTTGCGGCCATTGCCACAAACGAGGGGCCGGACGATCTTTTGACGCTGCTGTTGCGTTCGCTGGATCCCTCGACCGGCCGGCAGCTCAGCCCCACCGAGGTTCGCTCGAACATCCTCACTTTTCTTTCGGCGGGACATGAGACGACGGCCAACACGCTCGCCTGGTCGATCTTCCTGCTGTCGCAGGCACCGGAATGGCGCTCGCGCGTCGCTGAGGAAGCTGAACGGGAATTGACCAATCCAGGGGATGACCTGGCCGACCGGCTGATCGTGACCAAGGCCGTCATCGAAGAAGCGCTTCGCCTCTACCCGCCGATCGCCGCACTCAGCCGTGCCGCGCTCGATGCCGACGTGCTGGGTGACATGGCGGTCAAGCCAGGATCGCTGATCGTGATCGCGCCCTATGTTCTCCATCGACATCGCCGGCTCTGGAGCCGCCCGGATGCATTCGATCCCTCACGATTTCTCCCGGAGGCCCGCAGCGCAATTCCGCGTTTTGCCTATTTGCCTTTCGAGTGGGGCCGCGGACCTGTATCGGCTCGACTTTCGCCTTGCAGGAGGCTGCAATCGTCCTGGCCGTCCTGACCCGCGATTTCCAGATGCAGCTGCTGCCGCACGCCGAAGTCTGGCCGCTCCAGCGCATCACGCTGCGTCCCGCAAACGGGCTGCCGATGCGACTAATCCAAAACAAGGCCCTTTAGGGCCTCACATAACAGGTGAGCGCTTAATTGCTTTACCCGCGGTCGCTCCCTGCGGCACGTTGCAGCGCCTTGTCATTCCCCGGGAGCCGTTCGTGTCGCAAGCCGCCCTGCATAGCCGAAGCCCGGCCCCTCGCACATCCGCCGAACTCAGCTCGGCGATCGCAACGGCCTACGACCGCATCGAACGTGACAGGCGCCGCCATTGCTGGATTCATCTCAAGCCGATCGATCAGGCGCTGGCGGAGGTTGAGGCTCTCGCGCGGCGCGGCGCGCAAGGCGAAAACCTGCCGCTCCTCGGCGTTCCCTTCGGCGTGAAGGACAACATCGACGTGGCGGGCATGCCGACCACGGCGGCCTGTCCCTCATTCGCTCATGTTGCCGAGCGGTCGGCCCGCTGCGTCGAGCGGTTGATTGCCGCGGGCGCCATTTGTCTGGGCAAGACCAATCTGGATCAGTTCGCCACCGGGCTCTCCGGCGCCCGGTCGCCTATGGCGTCTGCCCGAGCGTCGCCGACGAGCGCTATGTCTCGGGCGGATCGAGTTCGGGCTCGGCGGTTGCCGTGGCGGCCGGCCATGTTGCTTTCGCGCTTGGAACCGACACCGGCGGCTCCGGCCGGATACCGGCAGGTTTCAACGGCATCGTCGGCGTCAAGCCGACGGTCGGCCTGGTCTCGTCGCGCGGGCTGGTCCCGAACTGCCCGACGCTCGATTGTCCGTCGATCTTTTGCAATTCCGCCGCCGAGGGCAAACTGTTGCTGGAGCTCATCGCGGGCTTCGACGACCACGATCCATATAGCCGCAAGGCACTGGCTGCATCGCCCGTTTTTCCCGATCGATTCCGCTTCGGACGCATGTCCGCTTCACAGCTGAATTCATTCGGGATGCCCGAATGCGACGCGCTCTACGAGCAGGCCTGCGAGCGGCTTGCGGGCTTGGGGGGCCAGGCCATCGAGATCGACTTCACGCCTTTCGCCGAGGCCGGCGAAATGCTGTTTTCGGGACCCTGGATCGCCGAACGCTATGCGTCGGTCAGCAAGCTCATCGACATCGATCATGGTGAGTTGCTGGAGGTCACGCGCAAGGTTCTGCATTCCGCGGCGCAGTTCACCGGAGCGGATGCATTCGCGGCGCAACACCGTCTCTTGAAGCTGCGGCGGCAGGTGGAGCTGCTGTTCAGGCAAATGGATGTTCTTGTGGTGCCGACCGCACCACGTCCCTACACCATTGCGGACATGCTGGAGGACCCCGTCAACCTTAACAGCCGGCTGGGTCATTACTCCTATTTCGCCAATCTTCTGGACCTGTGCGCGGTCGCTCTTCCGAATGCGACGCTTCCTACCGGCATGCCCATGGGCGTCACCCTGTTGGCACCTGCATGGCACGACCACGCCCTTCTGGATTTCGCATCACGATGGCAGCCGGAGCAGGGCGGCGCTCGCTTCGATCTTAAAGTCTATTCGCGCGGCGCCGGCTAAACCAGTTCGAGATCGAGGGCGCGCAGGTTCAGGATGACGATCTGGCCCCTGTCGTAACGGATGATGCCTCTCGCCTGCATGCGCGAAAGCTGCACCGTCACCCATTGCCGTGTCGCGCCGGTCAGGTTGGCGAGGTCGCCGTGGGTGAAGGGAATGCCGATCACGATGTCGCGGCCCTGCTGCGATCCGTAGATGTTCGAAAGAAAGATCAGCAGACGCTGCAGCCGCTCGGTCACCGACCGCGTGCCGAGCATTTGCGCCATCGCGGAGTAGCACCTGGCCTTGAAGGCCAGCGCGTCCAGAAGCGCCACCGCGATGCTCGCCGACTGAAGCGCAAGTTCCCGCAGAGCGGCGCCGGGCAGAAACAGCAGCCGGCTGTGTTCGACTGCAACGGAAGACCACATATGCGCGCCGGCTCCGAACAGGTCCGGCCCGCCGACGAAATTCCCGGCAAACCAGTAGGCCAGCGTCACCTCGCGCCCGGAGGGGGCTGCATAGCTGCGGATCCGGCCGGATTCGATCAGATAGATGCCGTTCTGCGTGTCGCCCTGGCGCCAGACATGCTTGCCGGTTTGCAGGACTTCCTTGCGTCCGATTGCCAGGACGCGGCGGCGGTCAGCCTCGCTGAGCGGATCGAGCAGGCCTGGCAGCGAGCCGACCAGGGTATCGGACTCCGCCAGCATGATCCCGGCCGTGGCCCTGAGAGTTGCCGCTGCCATCTGCCCGCTCCCTTGTCGTCGGAGCAGAACTATTCAAGAGCCATGCCAGCTCGCCCTGCGGCGAGGGCGCGTGGAGTGCCGCTTCTCGGGGTAAAGCAGACGTATGCAGACCAGTTCGGCATTTCGCCTTCTGACCCATTCAAGTGTGGTCGCAATTCTCATTTGCCGCGAGCGTGATAAGGTCCGGGATTGTCCGTGCTCGACCACTCTTCTCTTCGGGAGAGATAAATGAATTTGCGAGTGATTTTTACCACATGCATAATTGCAGCTTTTGGATCGTCCATGATGCCCTTCGATGCGCTCGGCCAGAAACAATCGTTGAAAGAGCAACTGGTTGGTACGTGGATGCTGCTCTCTTGGGAGCAGAAGAAAGCTGACGGTAGCAAAGTCGAGCGTTACGGGACGAGCCCGACAGGCATGGCGATCTTTGACGCGGGCGGAAAATACATCATAACAGTGATGCAATCAGATCGGTCCAAATACGCCAGTAACGCGCTATGGCAGGCTACCCCTGAAGAAAACAAAGAAACGGCGGACGGCACGATCACTTACTTCGGGACTTATTCGCTGCGAGAGGCAGAGAGCAGCATCGCAATACATGTCGAAAGGCAGTTCCTTTCCAAACTGGAATGGCACGGACCAGAAGCGCTTTTTCACCATTGCTGGCGACCAGCTGACATTGACCGTTCGTCCACCGGGTGGAGACGTAGTGGACGTGGTTTGGAAGCGAGCAAACTGATCGGTTTGTCAGCTTGTGGCCCGTTAACCGGCCCGCCGAGGCGAACCGGCCATCTCCGGTTTCGAAGGCAAACGGACCTGCTTTCCTTCGCGCGTCTGATCGGATTTACGGGACACGCTCCTAGCTCACCGTTTCCATTTGCTCGAACGCCTTGCGGCCTTCGGTGCGGATCAGGTCGAGGCAGTCGCGCTTGAGGGCGAGATAGGCCGGATCGGTCAGGATGGCGCTCGAGCGCGGGCGGGGCAGGTTGACCGGAAGATCGCGCAGGATGCGGCCCGGCCCGGCGCTCATGATCAGCACACGATCGGACAGCAGAATGGCTTCGTCGATATCGTGCGTGACAAAAACGATGGTGGCGTTGATGCGGTCGCGCAGTTCGAGAAGATTGTCCTGCATCACCGCCCGGGTCTGCGCGTCCAGAGCGCCGAACGGTTCGTCCATCAGCAGGACACGCGGCTGGTTTGCCAGCGCGCGTGCAATCGCGACCCGCTGCTGCATGCCGCCCGACAGCGTGTGGGGGTAGGCGGCCGCGAATTTTGTCAGCCCGATCATGTCGATGAGCTGGTCCGCAATGCGCAGCGCCTCCGCTTTCGGCTTGCCGAGCGCGCGGGGCCCGTGAGCGATATTCCGCCGCACCGATTTCCACGGGAATAGATGCGGCTGCTGGAACACCATCCCGATATCCGCTCTCGGCGCCAGCATCTGCTTGCCAGCCACCGTCAC
This sequence comes from Bradyrhizobium sp. LLZ17, assembly GCF_041200145.1. NCBI lineage: Bacteria > Pseudomonadati > Pseudomonadota > Alphaproteobacteria > Hyphomicrobiales > Nitrobacteraceae > Bradyrhizobium > Bradyrhizobium zaerense. The sequence goes on along the minus strand of NZ_CP165734.1, from coordinate 4,443,475 downwards.
CTGGCCTTCGAACGGCCGTTCGAGACCCGCCATCGCGTTCAAGAGCGTGGACTTGCCGCAGCCCGAGGGACCAACTAGCGAGACGAATTCGCCTGACGCCACGGCCAGTGACACCCGGTCTACCGCAATCAACTGGCCGCGCGGCACGTCGAAGACGATGCTGACATCCTCGACGCGGATGATCGGCTGAGATGTTGCCGAGGAAGGTGAGGGCGGAGCATCCACCAATCGCAGCGGTGGGGGCGGACGAAGCGGGTTGTGCATCATCGCCACCATACGGCCCGTTCGGCAATCGCCGCGAAGGAACGATCGGCCACGAATGAGAGCAGTCCGAGCGCGGCAAGTCCTCCCATGACCTGTCCGGTCTGCATATTCTGTTGCGCGATCTCGATCCGGTAGACGATGCCGGAAAACGCGCCGGCAAGCTCAGCGGCGACGAGCGTGTAAAAGGAGATGCTCACGGCGGTGCGCACACCGACGACGATGTAGGGTAGCGCGCCCAAAAGCACGACCTCGCCCAACATCTGCCGTCGGGGCGTGCCGAGCATCAGCGCAGCACGAATAAGGCCGCGGTCGACCTTCTGCACGCCGATATGGGTCGCGAGCCACACGGTGAAGAACACACCCCAGACGACCAGAAACAGTTTGCCCGTCTCCGACAGCCCGAACCACAGGATCACGATCGGCACAAAGGCGATTGGCGGGATCGGGCGAAGAATATGGAACAGGGGCGAGAGCAGGCTCGAGACCAGCCGGAACTGACCGGTCAGGACGCCCAGCAGGATTCCTCCGGCGGCACCGATCAGGAATCCCGCCGTGACGCGAAACAGGCTCGCGGCAAGATCGCCGAAGAATTGACCGCTATGGATCCAGTCCAGGACAGCAACAGCGACCGTCGAGGGCGGCGGAAACAGCACCGCATTGACGATCCGCAATCGTGCAATCAATTCCCAGACGCCGACGAAAGCCGGCACGGAGAGCACGCCGACAAGCACGCTCACGCGTCCGGCCGTATTGGAGCCGCTGCGTCCGCCGACGCTCATGGATTGGCCGACAATGTCACACGTGCGGCATCCAGCGCTTTCAGCGGCGCAGTCGCGATGATCTTGGAGAAATCGGGCATGACCGCCCCCGGCGGATGATTGCCGGTTTCAAGCCGCCAGCCGGCGTGCGTCTTCAGCGTCTCGAGCAGCTTGTCGTCGAGGCGCACGTGAAAGACGTAATCCGGCCAGATCGGCGCCAGGTCGTCGCGCTTCATGCCGGATGCAGTGGCAACAATGTCGATTGCTTCATCCGGATGCGCCTTGACCCAGCCCTCGGCTTCAATGAGAGCCGTCAGGAATTTGCCGACGATGGCGGGATTGGCGTCGAGATAGGACCGCATCACGACAATGTTGAAGCTCTCCGAGTAGAGCCCTTTGGTGTCGAGCGGGACGGCAGCCTCGCCGAGAGCCTTCTTTGCATTCGCTACATGCGGCTCCCAGGTATCGAACGCATCCAGACTCCCCGCCGCCAGCGCCGGCAGCATCTCCTGGGGGCGAAGATTGACCAGCGTCACGTCCTTGGCGGTGAGCCCCGCCGCCTTCAACAGGACCGACGTGTAGACCTCGCTGCCGGTCCCGGCCGTGAAGCCGATGCGCTTGCCGCGCAAATCGGCCTTCGTCCTGATCGCGGCGGAGCCGGCCGTCATTGTCTTCAGATCGGAGTATTCCATGCCGGCCACGAAGGCGATCGGCTGCTGGGCCATGGCGGCCGCGGTGACCGGGGCTTCGGCGGTCGTTGCGATGTCCGCGCCTCCGCCCACCACCGTGTCGAGGCACTGCTTTCCGCTGGTGAAATTCGAAACGGAGATATCGAGCCCCTGCTTGGCAAAGAGGCCGTTGGTCTTGGCGACGATCGCGAGGCCCGAAATCGGCGCGAGATTCTGTGCAAGCCGTGCCTTCAGCATCTCTTCGGCCCTGGCGCCGGAATTCAGGCTGCCGGCACACGCCGAGATCGCAAACAAGCCGATGCGAAGAGCTGTTGTCGAGCGCATGCGACCACCCCCGGAAATGTTGGCGGCCGCAGCGGCCAGCCTGTGATCGCCGAGGGTCGTCCGAAGGCCAGGCGCCGTGAAGCAATTAATCGACAAGCTCGCCCGTTGACGGCTATTTGCGCATCGCCATGTGCAGGAGGCCGTAATTTGAGCAACAGAGCGCTCCGGCCCGCCGTGAGCCCGCGGGCGGATCACAGGTCTGAGCTGATGCCCTAAGCCCGCGGCTTGGCTTCCGCGATGCCGCTGCCGTGCCGACGGCGGATGGTCCACACCGCCAATCCGATGACGACGGCCACGCCGATCACGCTGAGAATCCAGATGTGCTTGTACGGATGCCCGTGGTCCGGCACCCCGGCATATTCGTGCAGCGCCGACACCGCCAGCACGCCCGGCAGCACATGCGCAGGCGCCCACACCAAAATCGCCGGAATATTGATCGCGTAGAAGCGCGCAGGCGGCATGTCGAGCGCGCCGGCCGTAACCGGGACAAAGGCGCGGATCGGCGGCACGAAGCGGGCGAAGAACACCGCCCAGGTGCCGAAGCGGTGAAAGAAGCTTTCGCTCTCCGCGACCACGCGCGGATAATTGGTCAGCGGCCAGGTGTTGAGGATTTCGCGTTGTCTCTTGTGACCGATCCAATAGGCCGAGCCGTCACCCAGGACGGCGCCGAGCGCCGCTGCCAGCAGCACCCATTGCAGCTTGAGCTCGTCGCCGGGAACGAGCGCGCTCAGCGCCAGGATGATGGTCGAGCCCGGGACCACCGATCCCACCACCGGAACGGCTTCGAGGAGCGCTGCCAGGAACAGGGTCAGATAGGCCAGCCACGCATGGGCCGAAACGAACGAGATGAGGGGATCAAGGAATGACGTCACGTCGTCTCTGTGCTGGGCGGGGCCATTTGGGTTCAGACCCTACATAAGTAGTGGGGGGCGCCAAAAGTGCCATTCGCGTGGGCAGCGCCAGGCGTCCCGTATGATATTTCGGCATGATTCGCAGGGCAGCCTTCCCAAAATCGCGCTCCTTGCCTATCTAAATGAAAAGACAACGGAACTTTGATTGGGGCGCGGGCTTCTGCCCGCACGTTGTCTCTGATAGGTTCGCAGCCGCACCCAGCCGCAGCCAACGTGCAAATAACTGGTCTCGGGACCGCCCGGGGCCTCGGAGGATTGATGACGACCGCCGCCCTGTCCAAAGTTGAGGAAGTTTCCGGTCTGCCCGACATGAAAGTGTCGGTGCGCCAGGTCTTTGGGATCGATACCGATCTCGAAGTGCCGGCCTATTCCGAAGTCGATCCTCACGTCCCGGAAGTCGATGCCGACTACCGCTTCGACCGCGCTACCACGCTTGCCATTCTCGCCGGTTTCGCCAAAAACCGCCGCGTCATGGTGACCGGCTATCACGGCACCGGCAAATCCACCCATATCGAGCAGGTTGCGGCGCGCCTGAACTGGCCCTGCGTCCGCGTCAACCTCGACAGCCACATCAGCCGTATCGACCTCGTCGGCAAGGACTCGATCGTGGTCCGCGACGGCAAGCAGGTCACCGAATTCCGCGACGGCATCCTGCCCTGGGCGCTTCAGCACAACATCGCGCTGGTGTTCGACGAATACGACGCCGGCCGCCCCGACGTGATGTTCGTGATCCAGCGCGTGCTGGAAGTGTCCGGCCGCCTGACGCTGCTCGACCAGAACAAGGTGATCAAGCCGCACCCGGCGTTCCGCATGTTTTCGACCGCCAACACCGTCGGCCTCGGCGACACTTCGGGCCTCTATCACGGCACCCAGCAGATCAACCAGGGCCAGATGGACCGCTGGTCGATCGTCACGACGCTGAACTACCTCAGCCACGACGAGGAAGTGGAGATCGTGCTGGCCAAGGCCAAGCACTATCGCACCCAGGAGGGCCGCGACATCGTCAACAAGATGGTGCGGCTGGCCGATCTCTCGCGTAACGCGTTCGCCAATGGCGATCTGTCGACGGTGATGAGCCCGCGCACGGTGATCACCTGGGCGGAGAACGCCGACATCTTCGGCGATATCGGCTTCGCGTTCCGCGTCACCTTCCTCAACAAATGCGACGAGCTCGAGCGTCCGCTGGTCGCCGAGTTCTATCAGCGCTGCTTCAACGCGGAGCTGGCGGAATCGGCCGTCAACGTGGCGCTGAGCTGAGCCCTTGCGGTGTGTCGTCCCGGCGAAGGCCGGGACCCATACCGCGGGATGTCTCGATTGAATCGACGCGGGTCGTTTCTCCTGACGCAATGACTACCGGTGGTTATGGGTCCCGACCTTCGCCGGGACGACGGGTAAAGGCGACATGAGCACCACCTCCAACAGCAAATTCCGCAACACCAAGGAAGCCCCGACCGAGCCGTTCAAGCGGTCGGTGGCGTCGTGCCTCAAGGCGATCGCGAAGACGCCCGAGCTCGAGGTCAGCTTCGCGGCCGAGCGGCCGGGCCTTGCGCCCGGCAAGGCGCGGCTGCCCGAGCCCGCGCGCAAGATGACCAAGCGCGATGCCGCGATCGTGCGCGGCCACGCCGATTCCATCGCGCTGAAGCTCGCCTGTCACGATCCGAAGCTGCATCGCAAGCTGATGCCCGGCAATCCGCAGGCGCGCGGCGTGTTCGAGGCGGTCGAGCAGGCCCGCGTCGAGGCGATCGGCGCGCGCCGCATGGCTGGCGTTGCGAAAAACCTCACCGCGATGCTCGACGATCACTTCCATCGCGGCAAGTTCGACGAGATCACCGACCGCGCCGATGCGCCGCTGGCCGACGCGCTGGCGATGCTGGTGCGCGAGCGGCTGACCGGCATGGCGCCGCCGACGGCGGCCAGGAAGGTCGTCGATCTCTGGCGGCCCATTCTCGAAGACAAGATCGGCAAGCGGCTCGACCGGCTCGACGGCGTGGTCGAGGACCAGACCCGGTTCGGCGACGCCGTGCATGATCTGCTCTCGGCGCTCGAGCTCGGCGACGAGCGCAACGCCGACAGCGAGGACAACGACGAGAACGACGAGAACCGCGACGGCGACAACGACCAGTCCGGCGCCGAGGGTTCGCCCGATTCCGATGCCGCCCAGGAGATGAGCGCCGACCAGGCGCAGGCCTCGAGCGAGGAGATGAGCGAGAGCGCGATGGAAAGCGCGCAGGCCTCGACCTCCGATACCTTCGACGACGGCGAGCTCGGCGACGACGAGACCCCGGGCGAGGCGACGCGTCCGAATTCGCACGGCAAGAACGAGCCGCGCGGGCCGGAATATCACGCCTTTGCGCCGAAATTCGACGAGGTCATCGCCGCCGAGGATCTCTGCGACCATGACGAGCTGGAGCGGCTGCGCGCCTATCTCGACAAGCAGCTCGCGCATCTGCAAGGCATCGTCGCGCGTCTCGCCAACCGGCTGCAGCGGCGCTTGATGGCGCAGCAGAACCGCGCCTGGGAGTTCGACCTCGAAGAGGGCATTCTGGACCCTGCGCGGCTGTCGCGCGTGGTGACCGATCCCTATCACCCGCTGTCCTTCATGCACGAGAAGGAGGCGACGTTCCGCGACACCGTGGTGACGCTGCTGCTCGACAATTCCGGCTCGATGCGCGGGCGCCCGATCACGGTGGCGGCGACCTGCGCCGACATCCTCGCGCGCACGCTGGAGCGTTGCGGCGTCAAGGTCGAGATTCTCGGCTTCACCACCCGCGCCTGGAAGGGCGGGCAGTCGCGCGAGGCGTGGCTTGCCGCCGGCAAGCCGGCCAGTCCCGGCCGTCTCAACGATCTCCGCCACATCATCTACAAATCAGCCGACGCCCCATGGCGCCGTGCGCGCAAGAATCTCGGGCTGATGATGCGCGAGGGCCTGCTCAAGGAGAACATCGACGGCGAGGCGTTGGACTGGGCGCACAAGCGCCTGCTCGGTCGGCCCGAGCAGCGCAAGATCCTGATGATGATCTCCGACGGTGCGCCGGTCGACGATTCCACGCTGTCGGTCAATCCCGGCAATTATCTCGAGCGGCATCTGCGCCACATCATCGAGGAGATCGAGACCCGCTCGCCGGTCGAGCTGATCGCGATCGGCATCGGCCATGACGTCACGCGCTATTATCGCCGCGCGGTGACGATCGTGGACGCGGAAGAACTCGGCGGCGCCATCACCGAGAAGCTCGCCGAACTCTTCAGCGAGACCAACACGGCGCCGAGCCAGCCGGCGAACCGCCCGCGACGCAAACTGCATTCGTGAGCACGCAACAATCCCGCCGCAGCTTTCTCGGCCATGCGGCGGCGGGATTTTCCACTCTCTTGACGCCTCGGTTGGCACAGGCGCAAACGGCGTCGAAGCCGGCGCTTGTCGAGCATGCCGTCACCGCGCCGGTCGGCATTGACGTCAACGCGCGGGCAATTCCGGATTTCGAGCCGCGCGATCGTGCGCGGACGCGCTTCGGCTCGCTGCAATATCGCAGCGGTCTCGTGTTGACCTCGCCGCATCGCGGCTTCGGCGGCCTGTCCGGCTTCCGCTTCCTCGACAGCAAGGGCGAGCGCTTCCTCGCGTTGTCCGACCAGGGCAGCTGGTTCACCGGCAGCATCCGCTATTCCGGCGGCAGGATGGTCGGGCTCGACGACGTCGAGGCCGCACCCATGCTCAATGCCGAGGGGCGGCCGATCACCGAGAAACGGCTCTGGTACGACACCGAGTCGCTCGCGCGCGACGGCGATGTCGTCTATGTCGGGCTCGAGCGCGTCAACCAGATCATGCGGTTCGATTTGTCGAAGGGCGGCATCCGCGCGCGCGGCGAGGTGCTGCCGACGCCGCCGGCTTTGCGCAAGCTCCCCTACAACAAGGGGCTCGAGGCGCTGGTGTTCGTCCCAAAAGGCCAGCCGCTCGCGGGCACGCTGATCGCGCTGTCGGAAGGCGGCTTCGATGCCGACGGCAATCTGATCGGATTCTTGATCGGCGGCCCGTCGCCGGGCCAGTTCAGCATCCGCCGCACCGAGCAGCAGTTCATCAGCGACGCGGTGCTGCTGCCGTCCGGCGAGCTTCTGATTCTCGAACGCAAATTCTCCTGGTTCACCGGCATCAACATCCGCATCCGCTCGATCCCGCTGAACGCGATCGCGCCGGGCGCGCTGGTCGACGGGCCCGTGCTGTTCAACGCCGATCTCGGCCACGAGGTCGACAACATGGAAGGCATCGACGCCCACGTCACGGCCGAGGGCGAGACCGTGCTGACAATGGTCTCGGACGACAATTTCTCCCTGCTCCAGCGCACCCTGCTGCTGCAGTTCACGCTAGTGGAGTGATCGTCGTCCCGGCGAAGGCCGGGACCCCCGCGCGAGCGCCCTTGCGCTCGTCGCGATACCCCAGGGAGACGTTTGGCGAAGATTTGTCGTTCGGGATCGGCACCATCCGCCATCGACAGACCTCGCGGTATGGGTCCTGGCTTTCGCCAGGACGACGGCGGAGTGTGTGGCCTTGCGCCAAAGCCGCACCGCAATGCATCCCGCCGCGAGCCGCCATGTCGGTCGCGCGGCTGGCAATCGGCGCGTCGCTCACTACACTCTCTCCAACTCCCGCCCTCCCATCTCCGGAACTCCCCGCATGAGCGCCCTGTTTTCCCCGATCAAGCTGCGCGGCCTGACGCTGAAGAATCGTGTCGTGGTGTCGCCGATGTGCCAGTATTCGGCCGACGACGGCGTCGCCAATGACTGGCATTTCACCCACATCAACAATCTCGCGCTGTCGGGCGCGGCGATGTTCTGCATCGAGGCGACCCATGTCGAGGCGATCGGCCGCATCACGCCGGGCTGCCTCGGGCTCTACAGCGATGCCTGCGAGGCGGCGCTGAAGCAGATCCTCACCTCCGTACGAAAACATTCCTCCACCGCGATCGGAATGCAGCTCGCGCATGCGGGCCGCAAAGCGTCGAGCGCGCGGCCCTGGGACGGCGGGCAGCAGATTCCGGTGAGTGAAGGCGGCTGGCAGGCGGTGGCGCCATCGGCGCTGCCGCACAAGGAGGGCGAGGCCGCGCCGCTCGCGCTCGACGCCGCCGGGCTGACGCGCATCCGCGATGCCTTCGTCGACAGCGCGACGCGGGCGATGCGGATCGGCATCGACGCCATCGAGCTGCACGGCGCGCACGGCTATCTCCTGCATCAGTTCCTCTCGCCGATCTCCAACAGGCGCACCGACGAATATGGCGGCTCGCTTGAGAACCGCATGCGCTTTCCGCTCGAGGTGTTCGACGCGGTGCGCGCCGTGGTCCCGCACGACAAGCCGGTCGGCATGCGGGTGTCGTCGACCGATTGGGTCGAGGGCGGCTGGGACCTGGCGCAGACCATCGCCTTCGCCAGGGCGCTCAAGGCGCGCGGCGTCGACTGGATCGATGCCTCGTCCGGCGGCGTCTCGCCGCTGCAGAAGATCGCGCTCGGGCCCGGCTACCAGGTGCAGTTCGCGGACGCCATCAAGCGCGAGACGGGATTGCCGACCATCGCCGTCGGCCTGATCACGGACGCCAGGCAGGCGGAAGAGATCGTGGCGAGCGGCAAGGCCGACATGGTCGCGCTCGCCCGCGGCATGCTCTACGACCCGCGCTGGGGCTGGCACGCCGCGGCCGAACTCGGCGGCCAGGTCGAAGCCCCGCCGCAATACTGGCGCTCGCAGCCCTCGACGCAGAAGGAGCTGTTCGGCAAGACCACGTTTGGGGCACGGTGAGGGATGTGAGTGCGGCGCGAGCCAAACTCCGCTGTCGTCCCGGCGAAGGCCGGGACCCATACCGCGTGATCTATCGATTGCGGGCCGTAGGCGTACCGAACGACGAGTCTTCGTCAAACCACTCCCTGTGGTTATGGGTCCCGGCCTTCGCCGGGACGACGGCTGAGAATGTAGCATGACCACGCCGCCCCTCACGCATCCGTAACTCCCCTCAGCTTCCACCGGCGGCAAAACAGGCCTAACCTGTTGCGCATCAGACGCCGCGGGAGGCCCGCCATGCGATTTCGTTTCCGGAAAGCGGCCCATGTGCTGGAGCGGATCGGCCTTGCGATGGCCGGGGCCGCGTGCGGGCTGTTCGTCGGCGCCCATGTCGGCTCGGCGATCCCGCAGCTCACCACGCAAGGCTTTCTGATGCTGATGATGCTGCTCGGCGTCGTCGGCTTCTATATCGGCATCGACACGCCGCAGCTTCCGTTCGACGAAGCGCACAGCCGGATCGACGCCGCGGAATTGCTGAGCTCCGCCGGCACCTTCCTCGCAACGATTGCCTCACTCGCCTCCGTCGCCGTTATCGTGCTGCGGCTCGAGCCGCACAGCGCGCTGACCTGGCTCGTGCTGCTGGCCTGGATCGCGGGAGTAGCCATGCAGATCATCGCCGGCGCGAAAGCCCGGATGCGGAAGTAGCCTGCTTACCCTCCCCTGAAGGGGAGGGTCGATCGCGCGGAGCGCGAGCGGGGTGGGGTGATCTCTCCACTCGGGCACTGTTGGATGCGGAGAGACCGTCACCCCACCCCGTCTCACATTCCGCTACGCTTCATGTGAGCCGACCCACGAGCGAGCTACGCTCGTCTCGGACCCCTCCAGGGGAGGGTAAGCAATCGCGCCCGCTAAAACACCACGCCGATCCTGGTCCCGCGCTTCCACGCGATGCGGCAGCGTTTCTTGGTGTTGACGTGCAGCAGCTCGAAGCGGTCGGGGATCTTCACCTGGCCGCCGAGATCGACGCAGGCGCCGCCGGCGGAATAGTCGATCAGCGTGCACGGGATCACCGGCGCGCGCGGGTCGGTGATGATCTTGGCCTGGCGGGACACCAGGCCGACGGGTTTCACCCGTGTATGTCGGCGCGGATGCATTGGCACTCTCCTCCAACTCCGCGACTGGCGGCGGTGAGTTCCAATGATGCACGAAAGATGATGCGATACGGCTAAGGTCGCGGTGAGAATTTTAACGAAATGTGACGGCGCGCGAGGAAAGCCGAGGTAGCCGGGTGGGGGCTAGCCCCTCTCCCCCTGTGGGAGAGGGTGGATCGCCGCGTAGCGGCGAGACGGGTGAGGGGTTCTCTCCGCAATCACATCTCTTGCTGCTGAACTCGCTGAAGCAAACCCCTCATCCGGCGCTTCGCGCCACCTTCTCCCACAAGGGGAGAAGGGAAGGCCACCTCACCCCGTCACAACTTCCGCCGGCACCTCGCCCACCTCCACCCCCGGCGCCACCGGCATCGGCACCGTCACATAATCCTTCGGCAGATTCACCGGCCGATACGCCGGCTCCACCGCCATCCGCTTCAGCACGCTCTCATGCACATGCGCGCCGTCGGGAATGACGCGCGGTTCGCAGTCGGGGATGTAGAAGCCGAGCACCACCTTGCGGTCCGGCCATTCCTTGTAGCTCGCGCTCTTCGGCAGATATTCCAGCAGGCGCCAGGCCGCGCTCATGGAATCGTGCAGCGCGCCCGCCGTGCCAGTGTAGCACGGCGCGACGTAACTGAATGGGCTGTTCCTGCGCTGGATGCCCCAGGCCAGCTGGTTCACCGTGCGCGGGTTGAAGTTGAGGCCGGCCTTGGTCGCCTCCTCGATCATCCAGAGCAGCGGATATTTCGAGTCCCCGCTCTCGGCCTCCGGATAGCCGCCGCCGACGTCGCAATGCACGCCGGCGAACCACACCTGGAGAATGTCCTGCGGCACCTTCTTCTCGTCGGGCACGTAGCGGTGGCTCCAGAACTCCTGCGGCTCCTCATACTCTTTGAGGCGGAACATGCAGCGCCGCTCGTCGATCGCGATCGCCTGCCGGAAGATGTTGACGCTGGGATTGCGCAGCGTGAAGGCGAGCTCCTCCAGGCTGAACACGTAGAAGAAATTGTCGCGCCGCGGCACGATCACGCTCGCCACGGTGTCCCAGACGCCGATGAAGTGGATGGTCGGCCAGCGCGTCGAGGTGATGCGCGCGAATTGCGCGGCGAGGTCGAACGGGTCCTTCGGCAGCGGCCCGTCGGCGTCGACGGCGATATCCTTGAGGTCCTCGATGTCGTTGCCGCGCCCGGTGCCGGAATATTGCTTGTAGGCGACCAGCCCTGAGCCCGCGAGATTGACCTGCTCCGGCGAGATCAGCCCGATCTTGTGGATCAGCCCCGCCAGCACCCGCACCGTGTAGGCGCCGCGCGAAAAACCGAACAGATAGATCTTGTCGCCGGGCGCGTAATGCTCGACCAGGAAGCGATAGGCCGCGAGCACATTGTCGTCGAGCCCGTAGCCGGTGGCGAGCCCCAGCACCAGATTGATATCGGCCTTCCAGCGATTCCACGTCGACGGCTCCGTCACCGTGCCGACGCCGGGATCATAGAACACCATCTGCCGCGGCTGCGTCTTCTCGGTCTTGCGCAGGCAGCGATACAGCTTCAGGACGTTGGAGATGTTCTCCGAGATCTCGTTGCCGGTGCCATCGCAGCAGACAACGAGATTCTTCGCGCTCGCGTGCTCATGCTCCACAGGATGACCCCTCCCGCTGATGCTACCGGGGCGAGTATAGCCCAGAACTGCGGCGGGGAGGAGATGGTGCGAGTCCGCTTACCCTCCCCTGGAGGGGAGGGGTCGATCGCGCAGCGCGAGCGGGGTGGGGTGATCTCTCAACACGGGCAGTGTGGATGCGGAGAGACCGTCACCCCACCCCGTCTCACATTCCGCTACGCTTCATGTGAGCCGACCCTCCCCCTCCAGGGGAGGGTAAGCGTCCCGCCCGCTACTTCTTCTTCGCCGGGCCGAAATCCGGCTGCCAGCCGGCTTCCTTGCGGCTGGGTGCGGCGGCGATCACCTTGGTCTTGTCTTTTTTCGGTTTCTTGGTTTCGCGATTGCTGCGTTGCTGTCCCTTGGCCACGACGTCGCTCTCCTGATTGAAGGGTTGGACTTCGCGAAATTTGCTCTGCTTGAACCACACACCTGTGCTGCGCCGTCGCGCGACAGCGGCCGGCCGCAGCGCGGCAGAACAAGCGGCGGAACGTCGGCGTGCGGCACGATCCACTCCGAGGCGCGGTGATCGAGACAAGCCTACGCCCGCGCCCCGCCGAACGCGAGCGCTAAAAAGCCGCGCGCGCGAGCTGCGGCATTGCGGCTCAAGTGCCGGGTCGCGCTGACATAAAGCTGGCTATTGCCGGGCAACCGGCGCATGGTCGCTCGTAGCTGGCGTCGGTTGGGGCCCCTTCTTTGCGAAAGGCAGGCGTGCATGTCCATCCGCTCGCGGCGAGAAACCATCACCTTCAAGCATCCCTTCCATATCCGCGGCATCGCGCGTGAATTGCCGGCCGGCGCCTATGAGGTCGTCACCGACGAGGAGATGATCGAAGGCCTGTCGTTCGCGTCCTATCGCCGCGTCGCCACCATGATCACGGTGCCCGCCGAGGGCGTGCGCGGTGCGATGGAGATGCTGTCGATCGGCTCGGTCGATCTTGCCGATGCCCAACGCCTGGACGCGAGCGCCGCCACATGAGTGAATATCCCGTCGATCTCGACAAGCATCGCGGCATGGCCGCCCAGAAGGCGACCGACCTGCGCCGCGCGCTGGCCGAGGTCGAGGCCCAGGTCAGGAGCTGCGCGAGCGCGAGGCCGATCTCGAAAACCGCATGATGACGGTGCCCGCCGCCTCCTGGCCCGAGGCCGCCGTCAAGGCGCGCCATCTGCTCAACCTCTACGCCGCCAGCCTCCCAGCCGAAGACACCCGCCACCGCGCCCTCGTCACCGCGCTGTTCGACGATTTCGCCAGACTAGGCGCCGAGAGCTGAAGACGGGCCGCGGGCTCGGTCTCTGCCTCTCCCGCTTGCGGGAGAGGCCGATGCGCTCCGGGCGATGCGGAGCATCGTCCCGAGCGCAGCGGGTGAGGGCTCTCTCCTCATCGGGAGTGTCGCCTGCGGCGGCCGCTCCACGAAACCAATCGCAAAGGACCACCCCCATGACCCTCACCACCACCCGCTTCATCGGCCACGAGCAAGACCGCGGCATCGTCCAGTTCTCGATGCAGGACGGCACGAAGGAGATCGCCTGCGCGATCTCGACCTCCGCCATGGACGACCTCGAGCGCGGCCCGCGCGCGAGGCCGAGCGAGCGCGAAGCCCAGTTCACCCGCCTGCGCGAGCGCATCGAGGCCTGCGTGGAACGGAAGTATCAGGCCACCGAGTTCGAGGGGACGCCGCCCGGGATCGTGCTGCGGAGCATTGATTTTCGGGGGTAGGGGGAGGCCGGTGCGACCGCACACATGGCGGGCTCCAGAGGTCTACCTGAGGGAGCATGCCAACCGCATGCACCAAGGGCAGGATTTCTAACCGGGTTGAGGAGATGCATCGATCACAATCTCTCCGCCGAGTGCACCCACCAACAGCGCAATCCACTCGTCATTGTAGGTGTAATCCTTGTGAGCTGCGTGATAGATGCAATACCCTCGGTTCGTCTTCTCTGGAGCTTTGGATCCCTTCAGAGGTCGCGCTTTGTGCTTCTGCCAAGCTCTAGTGTGGTCGGCCATTGAAAATGGCTTTGATGTCGCATCTCGTACAATCTTTACGACGTCCGCTGGCTTATATCGATACAGCTCATCTGCGATCTTAAACTTTTGTAGAACATTTTGAATGGTCTTTCCCTCGGCGGAATCGGGGCTCAGAAATTGGATATGGGCTTTTCCTTTTGAAGCGCTATCGAACGTGTAAACTCGCCAACCAATCACAATGCCGTCTTCCAAATAGATGCGATTCCGAAATCGGTTCTTACCGGTCTGGCCGTACTTCCACGTTTCCTTACTGCGCGCACGTATGATCTCGCGTCCGATGTCCGACGGGCGGCCCAGGGATTCAGTTAGCTGTTCTGCCGTCATCCCTTGCCATACCTCGCGAGCCATGATTTGAGCGGCTTCGTGGGGGCCGTATTTCTTTGTCAAATAGCGTCGCCGCCAAACGTGGCGAACAATCTTGAGGCCGACGAAGGCTCCGATGACAAGAGCAAGCCCTACGATCAACGAGGATCCCTCATTAGAGGCGACGGCTGACCTTTGAGAGTCGTAGGAACTTGTCGTGGAAATAGTTGAGGTGTTTTCCGTAGCGGTCTCTGAGCGCGCTTGAGTTGGGCTCGAGGAGATAGAATTGGAGATTTGGGGCGCGGGAATTTGTTCGGAGCTCGAGGCGACGATCTTGCCCAGCGCAGTGATGCGGGATCTCGTAGAGTCGAGAATGCATGACCAGGTCGAGGTACCTACGACGGATGAGCAGGCCGTGTCCCGTTGTGTCAGCCAGTTTCGTTGGCTTTCTAGTAGACCTTGGCGATCTTTGGAGACTCTCAATGCTTGTAGATAGGTGCGCCCCATGACCGCGTCCCGTTGAGCTAAGGTGGTGTCGCTGGATATGGCGCGCTCCATGGGGGATTTGGCCGCTCGACAGTCGAAGCTTGGATTGGGTTGAGTCGCCGGCGCCTGTTGGGGCGAGATTGTGGATCGTGCTTCCGGCAGGATGCCGGTCTCTAAGCAGTCAACGCGTCGGTCTACGTCTGTGATCGCTAGACAGTGGTGTGCGACGGCGTTCTGGTTTTGTGAAATGGCACTACTGCTGAGCGCGGTGAAGAGCGTCGCTCCCCCGATAACTGAACGCACAATTGCGTGGTGTCGCAGTCTGCCCGTGGCCAGCCCCCGCCTAGCAACTATTGCTTGTAGTTCGGTCTACCTTATCCAAAGGGAGGCGTTGCGACATATGCTATTTTCGTACCTTCAAAACAAAAACGGCCGGATCTTCCGATCCGGCCGCTACACAAAACTCTACTCGGCTAAGCCTACGCCACGCGACGCAACCTAGCCCCCGCCCAAGTCGAAAATCTCAGCTCGCCTTCTTCTCCGGCGCGGGAGAAGGGCCGACCTTCTTCTGGATGGCGCGCTTCAGCTCGAGGGCGCGGGGCGACAGGGTGTCGGCCTTGGCCTTGAGCATGTAGGCGTCGAGGCCGCCATTGTGGTCGACGCTCTTGACCGCGTTGGTGGAGACGCGCAGGCGCACGTTGCGGCCCAGCGCTTCGCTGATGAAGGTCACGTTGACCAGGTTCGGCAGGAAGCGGCGCTTGGTCTTGATGTTGGAGTGGCTGACCTTGTGGCCGACTAGGGGGCCCTTGGCCGTCAGTTCGCAGCGGCGAGACATGTCAAAATCCTCTATCTTTCCCCCCAACGATGTGCGGCCGCCATCCGGGGCGCCACGGGGGCAAATTCTCTGTCCTTGCAGGGAGCGGCGGACGTATAGGGGGGAAGCGGCGGGACGTCAAGACGACGGGCCTTTTTCCGCCGTCGGCGCAGAGATCTCAGGCCTCATATCAGGTGTCATCGCCCGGCTTGACCGGGCGATCCAGTATTCCAGAGACCGCGCGGCTGGAAGCGAGACGCCGCGGCGTACTGGATGCCCCGCCTTCGCGGGGCATGACAGCGGAATATGTCGATGGAGATCCCGTTCCTCATCACCAAAACGGCAGTGTTTAAAACCGCTTACCATCACATAAAGGGCGTAATCGGCCGTGAAAAGTGCGCCCAAGTTCCGTAAGGCCTTTGGCCCGGACACCGGGCCTTGCGCCCGGACGCATTGCTTCCTGTGATTTTTGGCTTACCTAGCAAACTGACGTCCACTGGATGGCTTCGTGCACACCCTGACCCCTCATCTGCCCCGGCTGCGGTCCGCTGGCCGGCTGGCCCTGGCGGCCCTTTTCGGGCTCGTTGTGGCTTGGGGGGCGAAGCCGGCGGCGGCGCAGGGCAAGCTCGAGGCGCAGTATGAGGCGACGCTGGCAGGCATTCCCGTCGGCAAGGGCGCCTGGACCATCGACATCCAGGAGGACGTGTTCTCGGCCGCGGCCTCCGGCGGCACCTCGGGCCTGCTGAAAACCATCGCCAACGGATCCGGCACCGGCGCCTCGCAGGGGCGCGTCGTCAACGGCGCGCTGGTGGCGACCGCCTATCAGGCCACCACCACCACCTCGAAGAAGACCGAAGAGATCCACATCACGCTCGACAAGGGCAATGTGAAGGAGTTCGGCATCGTGCCGGAGCCGCCGGTCGATGCCGACCGCATCGTCGTCACCGAGGCGCATCGCCGCGGCGTCTGGGATCCGATGACGGCCTCGCTGCTGCGCGTGCCGGGCACCGGCGACGTGCTGACGCCCGACGCCTGCCACAGCAGCGCCGCCGTGTTCGACGGCCGCATGCGCTACGAGCTCAAGCTCGATTTCAAGCGCATGGAAAGCGTCAAGGCGGAAAAGGGCTATCACGGCCCGGTCGTGGTCTGCTCGCTGTTCTTCGTGCCGGTCGCCGGCTACATCCCCGACCGCCCCGTGATCAAATACCTTGCCGCCCAGCGCAACATCGAGATCGCCTTCGCGCCCGTCGCCGGCACCCGCATCCTGGTGCCGTTCTGGCTGAAAGTGCCGACCCCGCTCGGCCCCGCCATGCTGGAAGCCACCAGCTTCATCACCGTCCCCCAGCCGCCCCGGCTCGCGAAGACGCAGTAGGGGGCGTCCTCTCTCTTACCCTCCCCTGGAGGGGAGGGTCGATCGCGCGCAGCGCGAGCGGGGTGGGGTGATCTCTCCTCTTGGGCAGGTGCCCGCGTGGAGAGATCACCCCACCCCGTCGCTCGTTTCGCTACGCTCAACGAGCGCCGACCCTCCCCCTCCAGGGGAGGGTACGAAAGTGTTCTGTTTCAACAACTTACCTACTGTGCATGGGGTTGTTTTCGCCCTTTTTGCTTTGGCCGGCCCCGCATCTCCGAATCCATTTGACTCCTCCCCGATTCTGATTCGACTCCGCGCCGTCCCCAGCTTTAACGAATCCGCCCTCGCAACGCCGCTTGTGCGGCGGCGCAAAACTCCATCTAGTGCAGCAAACAGAGGGTCCCGCGACATGTTGCGTGAACGGAACGGGACTCTCCTGGGAGTCAGCGATTCGGCCGCGATTCGTTCCCACCTCGTTCCGAAGCTTAAGACCAGCGGGAAAAGCGTCGCAAAGTGAGACAGTTGCGCGAGGATTGGGGAAGCGGCTCCCACACCCAATGTGTCATCGCCCGGCTTGACCGGGCGATCCAGTACGCCGAGACGGCCGTGGTTGAGCGGAGAGGTCGCGGCGTACTGGATGCCCCGGTCGAGCCGGGGCATGACAGCGGAGAAAGCGAGGCAAGGGTGATTCCAGCCCCTTCGGCGCCCCCCGCCCCAAACAGCACTGACATTCGCCCCAATCGCCATTACCTAATCCCCCAGATGCCCTTTTCTTCTTCCCCCTTCGCCTCCGAGCGCGCCCCTGGCGCTGGCGTCACTGCGGTGCTCGGGCCCACCAACACCGGCAAGACCCATCTGGCCATCGAACGGATGCTCGCGCATTCCTCGGGCATGATCGGGCTGCCGCTGCGGCTGCTCGCGCGCGAGGTCTACAACAAGATCGCCGATCGGGCCGGCCCCGAAGCCGTCGCGCTGATCACCGGCGAGGAGAAGATCAAGCCGAAATCGCCGCGCTACTGGGTCTCGACCGTCGAGGCGATGCCGCGGGATCTCGACGTCTCCTTCCTCGCCGTCGACGAGGTCCAGATCGCCTCCGATCTCGAACGCGGCCACGTCTTCACCGACCGCATCCTCAACCGCCGCGGCCGCGACGAGACGCTGCTGCTGGGCGCCGCGACCATGCGTCCGATCATCGAGCGGCTCTTGCCCGGCGTCTCCATGATCACCAGGCCGCGGCTGTCGCAGCTCGAATTCGCCGGCGACCGCAAGATCACGCGCCAGCCGCGGCGCACCGCGATCGTGGCGTTCTCCGCCGACGAGGTCTACGCCATCGCCGAGCTGATCCGCCGCCAGCATGGCGGCGCCGCCGTCGTGCTCGGCTCGCTGTCGCCGCGCACGCGCAATGCGCAGGTGGCGATGTTCCAGAACGGCGACGTCGACTACCTCGTCGCCACCGATGCCGTCGGCATGGGCCTCAATCTCGACGTCGACCACGTCGCCTTTGCCTCCGACCGCAAGTTCGACGGCTACCAGTTCCGCCGCCTGACGCCGGTCGAATTCGCGCAGATCGCCGGCCGCGCCGGCCGCGCCACCCGCAACGGCACGTTCGGCACCACGGGCCGCTGCGGCCCGTTCGAGCCCGAGCTGGTCAATGCGCTCCAGAACCACACCTTCGATCCCGTGAAGGTGCTGCAATGGCGCAATTCGAAGCTGGATTTCTCCTCGCTCGGCGCGCTCCAGGTCTCCCTGAACCTGGCCCCCGGCCACGAGGCGCTGACGCGGGCGCCGATCGCGGAAGACATGCGCGTGCTCGACCACGCCGCCCGCGACGTCGAGGTGCGCGATGTCGCGCATGGCAAGCAAGCGGTGGAACGGCTGTGGGAAGCCTGCCAGGTCCCGGACTACAGAAAGCTGTCGCCGGCCGCCCATGCCGAGCTCGTCACCACGCTGTACGGCTTCCTGATGCAAAAGGGCCGCATTCCCGATGCCTGGATTGCGACCCAGATCGACCAGGCCAACCGCACCGACGGCGACATCGACACGCTGTCGGCCCGGATCGCGCAGGTCCGCACCTGGACCTTCGTTGCCAACCGGCCGGACTGGCTCGCCGACCCCGAACATTGGCAGGGGATCGCGCGGGAGGTCGAAAATAAATTATCGGATGCGCTCCATGAACGCTTGACTGAGCGTTTCGTTGATCGCCGGACCAGTGTATTGATGCGCCGCCTGCGGGAGAACACGAGCTTGAATACGGAAATCGGCAAGACCGGCGAAGTCATCGTCGAAGGCCATGTCATCGGCCGCCTCGATGGCTTCACCTTTGCACCGGATGCGGCGGAAGCTGGCTCCGATGCGAAAGCCTTGCAGGCTGCCGCCCAAGCGGTGCTCGCCGGCGAGATCAACGCGCGCGCCGAGAAACTCGGCAACGCGCCCGACGATCAGTTCGTGCTGACCTCGGACGGCACCATCCGCTGGACCGGCGACGCCGTGGCGCGACTGACCGCCGCGGACGAGGCGCTGCATCCGCGCATCCGCATCATCTCCGACGAGCGCCTGACCGGCGCGCCGCGCGAGAAGGTGCAGGCCCGGCTCGACCTCTGGCTCAAGACCCATATCGAAAAGCTGCTCGGGCCGATGTTCGAGCTCAGCAAGGCCGAGGACGTCACCGGCATTGCGCGCGGCATCGCCTATCAGCTGGTCGAGGCGCTCGGCGTGCTCGAGCGTCCCAGGATCGCCAACGAGCTGAAGGACCTCGACCAGGCCTCGCGCGCGACCTTGCGTAAATACGGCGTCCGCTTCGGCGCCTATCACCTTTATTTCCCCGGCCTGCTCAAGCCCGCCGCGCGTGCGCTCGCAGCGCTGCTGTGGGCGCTGAAGCAGGACAATGTCGATCTCTCGGCACTGTCGGGCGCGCAGCATCTGGCAAGCTCGGGTCGCACTTCTTTCCCGGTCGACAAGCAGCTGCCGCGCGATGCCTATCGCGTGCTCGGCTACAAGCAGGCTGGCGAGCGCGCCGTGCGCGTCGACATTCTGGAGCGTCTTGCCGATTTGATTCGTCCGGCGCTGGCGTGGCGCGAAAACGCGTCCGGTGAGAAGCCCGCCGGCGCGTTCGACGGCCGCGGCTTTGTCGTGACCCAGGCGATGACCTCGCTGACGGGATCCGCGGGCGAGGATTTCGCCTCGGTGCTGCGCGCGCTCGGCTATCGCATGGAGAAGCGCGCGCCGCTGCCGCCGAAGCCGGTCGTCGCGGATGCCGCTGCCGCGGAGACGCCGCCCGCGGAGGCGAGCGTCGAGACTTCGGCAGAGGCGGCCGTCACCGAGACTCCGGCGACCGACACTCCCGTTGAGACCGCCGCAGCGCCCGTGGAGGCCGCGATCGAAGCCGTCGCCGAGCCGGTCACCGTCGAAGACGCACCCGGCCTGGAGCAGCATGACGAGCCGGCCGAAGAGGCCGCGCCTGCGCTGGAAGCCCTGCCTGAAACGCCTGTGACGCCTGAAGATGCGCCCGGCATCGCTCCGCCGGAAGAAGCCGTTGCACCCGCCGAGGCGGCTCCAGCCGAAGCATTGGCGACCGAAGCTGCTGCATCAGCCGATGCCGCCGCGCCTGCGGAAGCGGCTGCGCCCGCCGAGCCCGAACTCATCGAGGTCTGGCGTCCCGGCGGCCGTCACGAGGATCGCAAGCCGCGCCACGAGCGCCATCGCCACCAGCGTCACAACAACCAGCCGCGTCCGCAAGCTGGCGCTGAAGCAGGCGCCGTGCCTGCCGAAGGCGAAGCGGCGCAGGCAGCCGACGGCGAGAAGCGCGGCGAGCAGCGGCATCGCCATGGCGGCCATCGTCGCGATGGCAGCAGGGATTTCCGCAAGCCGCGCGAAAATGGCGCCGAAGGCGCGCCGCGTCCCGAGGGACGCGACGACAAGAACCGCCGGTTTGAGGGCAAGGATCGCGACAACAAGGATCGCGATCGCAACAAGGGCAAGTTCGGCGGCGATCGCGACAAGGGCCGCGACAATCGCGGCCGCGACCGCGACAAGGGCCGTGACCGCCAGGGCGGCCCGTCGCTGCGTCCCTACGCCTCGAGCGCGAACCCGCGTGAGCGCGATCGTCCGGTCGATCCGAACTCGCCCTTCGCCAAGCTCGCCGCGCTGAAGGAGCAGCTGGCGGGGCGCAAGGAATAGCCAAGAGGAACAACGCCCACGACCGAACGGCAGCGGCTCGACAAATGGCTATGGCATGCGCGGGTGGTGAAGGCGCGCACCTCGGCGGCTGAGCTCGTGGAGTCCGGCCACGTCCGCATCAACGGGGTGCGCGAGAAATCGCCCGGGCATGCGGTCAAGATCGGCGACGTGCTGACGATTGCGCTCGATCGCAGCGTACGCGTCTTGAAAGTCGCCGCCTTCAACGAGCGCCGCGGCGATGCGTCATCGGCGCGCGTGCTCTACGAAGAGGTCTCCGAACGCAAAGAGTAATTAATTGCGCAAGACGTTCATTTCTTGGCCGATCAAACGCGGAAAGCCGTCATGATCGGAGCTTCCCGACCTTGCAGCGCCGGGCCATCCGCGCTACGCAAGCCGCGACTTTTAAAAGAGCTTTTCGGAGCGTTGGATGACTTACGTCGTCACTGAAGCCTGCATCAAGTGCAAGTACACCGACTGCGTCGAGGTCTGCCCGGTCGACTGTTTCTACGAGGGCGAGAACATGCTCGTCATCCATCCTGACGAGTGCATCGACTGCGGCGTGTGCGAGCCGGAATGTCCCGCCGACGCCATCAAGCCGGACACGGAACCGGGCCTGGAAAAGTGGCTCCAGGTCAACGCCGACTATGCCAAGAGCTGGCCGAACATCACCCAGAAGAAAGAATCACCCGAGGACGCCAAGGAATTCGACGGCCAGGAGGGCAAGTTCGAGAAATATTTCTCTCCGAACCCTGGCTCGGGAGACTAATTCGGGGCCAAACTTAACCCTGTTAGCTTCAAACGCGCCGAAAACCAGCCCTTACAACCCCTAAATCATTGATTTTTGCGGGAAATGTGCTATATTGGGCACATTGAGCTGAACCCCGTCAGCCCCCTTGGCCCCTCTGGGTTCCCGTGAAACCAAATGTCGAACAGGGGCGTGGCAGTTTCCGCGCGCAGGCTGTGTCACAGAAAACGCGTAAAAAGAGTGCTTCTGCAAAGGCTTCTCATAAGGAGGCCAAGAAAGTCGCCGCGGCCAGCCGTAGCGCATCCAAGGGCCGTGCCGCGACCAAGGCTCCGGCTGCAAAGTCCTCCAAGAACAAAAGAAGCGCAATGCCTAACAAGACTGCCAAAACTGCCGCGAAAGCGACCGTTTCCAAGCCTGCTGCTGCGAAGCCTGCTGTCAAGGCTCCCGCGGCCAAGCCTGCTGCTGCCAAGGCTCCCGCTGCCAAGCCCGTTGCTGCAAAGGCGCCCGTTGCTGCCGCTCCTGCCAAGGCCCCCGTTGTTGCTGCGAAGCCGGCCGTGAAGGCCGCTGCACCGGCGCCGAAGGTCGAGGAAAAGAAGGTCGTGACCCAGCGCCAGGGCTTCAAGGCCAATGAATTCGTGGTCTATCCCGCTCACGGCGTCGGCCAGATCCTGGCGATCGAGGAGCAGGAGATCGCCGGTGCGAAGCTCGAGCTGTTCGTCATCAACTTCATCAAGGACAAGATGACGCTGCGCGTTCCGACCGCCAAGGTCGCCAATGTCGGCATGCGCAAGCTGTCCGACCCGGCGCTGGTGAAGAAGGCGCTCGAAACGCTGAAGGGCCGTGCCCGCGTCAAGCGCACCATGTGGTCGCGTCGCGCCCAGGAATACGAAGCAAAGATCAATTCGGGCGACATCGTCGCGATCGCGGAAGTCGTGCGCGACCTCTATCGCTCCGAGTCGCAGCCCGAGCAGTCCTACTCGGAACGCCAGCTCTATGAAGCGGCGCTCGATCGTCTCTCCCGCGAGATCGCGGTGGTGCAGCACTCGACCGAGACCGAAGCGGTCAAGGAAATCGAGGCGCAGCTTGCCAAGAGCCCGCGCCGCACCGGTGCCAAGACCGAAGCCGCTGACGGCGAGGCGGATGCCGAGGGCGAGACCGACGAGACCGATGGCGACGGCACTGCCGTTGCCGACGAGGCCGCGTAAGCGCCTCTCCCGTCCAACAAATCAAAAGCCCGGCCGATTGGCCGGGCTTTTTGTTTGGACGCGTGATGCCGCGGCGGTCGAGCGTCGTCTACAGCGTCGCGCGCGGCTGGGCCCAGATCGCGATCGGCCGCTCGAGACCGCGGATCGCTTGGGGATCCAGGGCGACCAACGACGCAAATGTTTCGGCTGTGCCGCCGAGCTCCAGCCTGGCGCGACTGACGAGATCGTTGCTTGCCACCAACGCGCAATCGAGCGTGCGCGTCAGTGCTTCGAGACGGCTTGCGGCATTGACGGTCGCGCCGATCACGGCAAATTCCAGACAGGTGTGCCCGATATCGCCGAGCACCACCGGCCCGTAGTGCAGGCCAAAGCTGACGCGCATCGGTGGCTCGGCGGAGGCTGTTCGCCGCGCGTTCCAGCGGTCCGCGGCCGCGATCATGGCCTGGGCGCAGCGCAACGCGTTGCTGGCGTCGCGCGCGCCCGCGAAGGGCGTGCCGAATGTCGCCATCAATCCATCGCCCAGATATTTGTCCAACGTGCCGTCGTGCCGGAAAACCTCCTGCTCCATCAATCCGTGGAATTCGCGCAACGTCCGCACCACTTCCTCCGGGGTGCGCACATCGGCGAAGGCGGTGAAGCCGACGATGTCCACGAACAGCACCGCGACGTCTTGCGTGCGCACCTGCTTCAAGGGCTCGTCGTGCTTCGACAATTCCGCGACGACATTGGGCGAGAAGTAGCGCGCCAGATTGCCGCGTTCCCGTTCCACCGCGGCGTGCCGGATCAGCAAATCATTGCTGCGGCGAGTCGCGAGCGCCAGCGTCAAAGCCACGATCATGAACACGACGAGTTCCTGGATGCGGAGGCCGAATCCGATCGCAGCAGGCGAGATCAGCGCGAACAGCCTGTGATCGCTCCCCACCGCCTCTGCAATGCGGGCGGTCAATGCGGGGTCGCGATCAGGCTGCCACCACACCCAGGCAACGCCGATCACCCAAAGCGCCGCGGTCCATGTTCCGACCGCAACCACGGTTCGCCAGGAATAGGCCAGCGTGGCGCCCGAGAGCAGCACGAAGAAGTAGATGAAGTTGCCGAAATGGTATTGCATCGCCATTGGCCAGTGCGTCGTAACGAATGGGTTCGGGACGAGGATGACGAATGTGAGCAGCGCCAGGTCGCAGAACATAAGCGCCAGTTCGGCCCGCGACACGCCGAGCCGCCCCACCCTGACCTGGGCCCAGCCGATCAGTGCGAACATGCCGAGCAACGCCACGTAATAGAGTTGCTCCCAAACCGGGTTGATGGCCAGCAGCAGGCAGGCGATGACGGCGAGAGCGACATAGCGCGCCTGGACGGCCAGTCGTAGGCCCTCCTTCTTGCCGGCTTCGAGTGCCGCCTGTGCAAACTGAACGGTTTCGGTGTCGCGTTCGCTGCGCGCACGCGCCAGCGCGGCAGACGAGTCGAGGCGCTCGATCAGCATTGTCACGCGGCGATCTCCTCAGTTGGACCGTTGCAGCAGAGCGGCGGCCCTCAGCCGCCGCATCGGACAGTCTAGTGAGGCATGGCCGCGAGGTCATCAGCTCGGGGGAGTGTTTTCCGTCCCGGGGCGGCGAACCGCTTACTTCACCGGCCGCTTCTCGAGCTTCCTTGCCAGCGTGCGCCGGTGCATTCCCAGTCGCCGCGCGGCTTCCGAGATGTTGAAATCCGTCTCGATCAGCGTCTGGTGGATGCGTTCCCATTCCAGCGTCTTGATCGATGTCGGCCGCACGTCCAGCGCGACCTCGGCGTTGCCTTCGGCCTTGTTGAAGGCGGCTTCGATGTCGTCGGTGTTGGAGGGTTTCGCCAGATAATGGCAGGCGCCCAGCTTGATCGCCTCGACCGCGGTCGAGATGCTGGCAAATCCGGTGAGCACCACGATCAGCATCTCGTCATCATGCGCGTGCAGGAGCTCGACGCAGGTAAGCCCCGAGGCGCCGCCGAGCTTGAGATCGACCACGGCGTAGCCAAAGGATCGCTCCTCCAGGACGTTCCGCACCTCTTCGATCGAGGCTGCAAGCACGACCTCGTAGCCGCGGCGCTCGAACGAGCGTTTCAGCGTGCGAGCGAAGCCGGCATCGTCCTCGACGACGATAAGCGAGCGGTCAGGCGTCAAAGCTGCCTCCGATCGCGAGCGTTGCGAGCGGCAGCGTGAGGCGGACGGTGGCGCCGCGCTTCCTGTGGTTCTCGGCGGTGACGCGGCCGCCCAGCTTGCGCACCACGTTGACCACAAGGAACAGACCGAGCCCGCCGCCGGCGCGGCCTTTGCTCGACTGATAGGGCTTTCCGAGCTGCGCCAGGATTTCCGGCGCAAAGCCGGGGCCGCGGTCGCTGACCGAGAGCACGAGATTGTCGCCCTCGCGTTCGGCGAGCAGCTCGACCCAGTCGCGCGAGACTTCATAGGCGTTGTCGAGCACGTTGAAGATCACCTGCTTCAGCGCGACATCCGAGACGATCGCGACGTCCTCGCCAAACGTGTTGACGAAATAGAGCGTGCGCGCCGAGCGGGCGTTGCGCCATTCCTCGACCAGCGCCGTGACGAAGGCCGCCACCGTCGTCGGCGACGATCCCTCGCCGCGGGCCTCGCCCGCCGACACCAGAATGCCCGTCACGATGCTCTTGCATCGCTGCAGCGACGTTTCCATTTCCGCGAGGTCCTCGGCGAGCTCCTGGTCGGCAGCGAGATCCGGCATGCGGCGCCAGTCGCTGAGAATGACGGAGAGCGAGGCCAGCGGCGTGCCGAGTTCATGCGCCGCGCCCGAAGCCAGCAGGCCCATGCGGACGATGTGGTCTTGCTCGGCGGCGTGCTGGCGCAGTGCCGCCAGATGCGCATCGCGCTCGCGCAAATTCCTGTTGATGCGGGTGACGAACACGACCAGCAGCACGGCGTTGAGCACGAAGCCCAGCAGCATGCCCGTGACGGTGAGCGTGTAGGTCTCGCTCAGAGGATTCGGCGGCAGGTCGAGCGGCCGATAGGCCAGCGTCAGCCAGACGAAGCTCGCGCAAGTCAGCGCCACCAGCGACCAGGTCGAGCGGGCATCGAGCAGCACCGCCCCCAAGGTCACCTGGAGCAGGAAGAGCGAGGTGAAGGGATTGGTGGCGCCGCCGCTGAGATAGAGCTGCGCGGTCAGGGCCGCGACATCGAGCATCAGCGCGACAAGCAGCTCGTTGTTGGTGATCGCGGCGCGGTGGCGCACCCAGACCAGGCTCGAGACATTGAGCAAGACCAGCGCGCCGATCACGGCGCCCATCCGGGTGAGAGGCAGGGGAATGCCGAGCCAGAAGTGCACGCCGCCAATGGTGACGATCTGACCGACCACCGCGGTCCAGCGCAGCTGGATCAGCAGCGCCATGTTCTTGCGGTTGGTCTCGTCGTCGGTCGGAGCCGCGCCGATCAGCTCGCTGCGCGCGTCCGCCTGCGATTGCAGCGTGACGGCCAGCTCGCCAGGGGCGAACGTCTGGGCAAGCGCTTGGGGTAGCGTTTTCCCCTCGTCAGGTCGGTTCGACGGTCGTTCCAGCATCTGATCCCGTCCTGTGCGCGGCGGCATCAGATCCGCCGGCCGGTTCGTGGACGAAGCGCTTGCGGCGGACCAGCCCGCCGCCGAAGGTGACGAAAAGCCTGCCAGCTAGCATGAAAGCAAGGGCAAACCACGTCAGCGCGTAGATCAGGTGGTTATTGGGAAAGCGGACCACGGTCAATCCGCCGATCGGCCCGCCGGCGGTTTGTGATCCGGCGTCGGCATCGATGAAGAACGGGGCGACCTCGTCGAGACCGCGCTCCGCCGCAATCGCGGCCACATCCCGCGAGTACCAGCGGTTGTGCTGGGGAACGTTATTCCGGAGGAATCCGCCTTTTGGCTCGGTGACGCGCAACAGACCGGTGATCGCGACCTCGCCTTGCGGATTGCCATCCCGCCGCGTCGAGACGTCGCGCCGCTCGCTCGGCACGAAGCCGCGGTTGATCAGGACCAGCGTGCCGTCGCCGCGCTGAAGCGGCGTCAGCACCCAATAGCCGGGGCCTTCCTCGGTGACGGCCTGAACCAGCGTTTCGCGGTCGTGTAGGAAGCGGCCGGAAACGGTGACATGCCTGTACTCGTCGTTGGCGGCGGTGACCGCGGGCCATGATGCCGGCGAGGGGATCGGCTGGGCCTCAGCATGAACGCGCTGCTCGACGCGGTCGATCAGCGCCAGCTTCCAGGTGCGGCGCTCGACCTGCCAGACGCCGAGAGCAATGAGGAGAACGAAGGCGGCAAGCGAGAGGATCGTGACCCACAGGGACGGCCGCGCGGTCCTCCCACGCGTTTTGGTCGCCTCGCTTGCCACGGCGTCGTTCTCGCTCACTTCATCCCGGTCATCTCGTGGATCGGCATCATGTTGCTGTTGAGGTGGTTCATCACCCACAGCGAACCGGACAGCGCGATCACCACCATGACGATGGTGAAGATCAGCGCCATCATGCTCCAGCCGTTCTCGGACTTGGTGTTCATGTGCAGGAAGTAGATCATGTGCACGACGATCTGGACCACCGCGAAGGCCATGATGACGAGTGCGGTGACCTGCTTGCTTGGCAGCGTGCCGCTCATCACCAGCCAGAACGGGATCGCGGTAAGCACCACCGAGAGCACGAAGCCGAGCAGATAGGTCGAGAGCGAGCCGTGCGAATGGTCGTCGTGATGATGGTCGGCCGTCGCGGCGTGGATGTCGGTGTTCATCGCAGAACTCCCAGGAGATAGACGAAGGTGAAGACGCCGATCCAGACCACGTCGAGGAAGTGCCAGAACATCGACAGGCACATCAGGCGACGGCGGTTGGCCTCGATCAGGCCGAACTTCCAGACCTGCACCATCAAGGTCACCAGCCAGATCAGGCCGCAGGAGACGTGCAGGCCATGGGTGCCGACCAGCGTGAAGAAGGCGGACAGGAAGGCGCTGCGCTGCGGCGTCGCGCCTTCATGGATCATGTGGGCGAACTCGGTGAGCTCGATGCCGATGAAGGCGAGCCCGAACAGGCCGGTGATCGCCAGCCACATCTGGGTCTGGCCGATGCGGTTCTGCGCCATCGTCAGCATGGCGAAGCCGTAGGTGATCGACGACAGCAGCAGCATCGAGGTGTTCACTGCGACCAGCGACAGGTCGAACAGGTCTTTCGGCGCGGGACCGGCGGCGTAGTTGCTGCCGAGCACGCCGAAAGTGGCGAACAGGATCGCGAAGATGAGACAATCGCTCATCAGGTAGATCCAGAAGCCGAGCGAGGTGCTGTAGCCTTCCGGATGCGGGTGCTCGTCAGCGAGATAGAACAGCGGCTCGCCGGTTTGGGCAGGATTGACAGTGACCGTCATTTACTTGGCTCCGGCGAGCAGTTGGGTGCGCGCGGCTTCGGCCCGCACGACATCGTCGGCCGGAATGTCGAAGTCGCGGTGGTAGTTGAAGGTGTGACCGATCCCGACCGCGAGCATCGCGATGAAGCTCGCAGCCGCGAGCCACCAGATGTACCAGATCAGGCCGAATCCCATCGCGGTGGCGAAGCCGGCGAGGATGATGCCGGTGCCGGTGTTGCTCGGCATGTGGATCGGCTTGAACCCGGCCAGCGGACGAACGTAGCCGCGGCGCTTCATGTCCCACCACGCGTCGTTGTCGTGAACGACGGGCGTGAAGGCGAAATTGTAGGCCGGCGGCGGCGACGAGGTTGCCCATTCCAGCGTGCGTCCGTCCCAGGGATCGCCGGTGACGTCCTTGAACTGCTCGCGCTTGAGGAAGCTGACGGCGAACTGCATCAGCATGCTGAGGATGCCGAGGAACACCAGGAAGGCGCCGATGCCGGCGATGATGAACCAGATCTGCAACGACGGATCGTCGAACACGCGAAGCCGGCGGGTCACGCCCATCAGGCCGAGCACATAGAGCGGCATGAAAGCGAGATAGAAGCCGGTGACCCAGAACCAGAACGACAGCTTGCCCCAGAACGGATCGAGCTTGAAGCCGAACGCCTTCGGGAACCAGTAATTGATGCCGGCGAATGCGCCGAACACCACGCCGCCGATGATCACGTTGTGGAAGTGTGCGATCAGGAACAAGCTGTTGTGCAGGACGAAATCGGCCGGCGGCACCGCCAGCAGCACGCCGGTCATGCCACCGAGCACGAAAGTCAGCATGAAGGCGATCGTCCACATCATCGGCAATTCGAAGCGGATCCGGCCGCGATACATCGTGAACAGCCAGTTGAACATCTTCGCGCCCGTCGGGATCGAGATGATCATCGTGGTGATGCCGAAGAACGAGTTGACGCTGGCGCCCGACCCCATCGTGAAGAAGTGGTGCAGCCAGACCAGGTACGACAGGATGGTGATGACGACCGTGGCGTAGACCATCGAGGTATAGCCGAACAGCCTCTTGCCGGAGAAGGTCGAGGTCACTTCCGAGAAGATGCCGAACGCCGGGAGAACCAGGATGTAGACCTCGGGATGGCCCCAGATCCAGATCAGGTTCACATACATCATCGGGCTGCCGCCGAAATCATTGGTGAAGAAATTGGTGCCGACATAGCGGTCGAGGGTCAGCAGCGCGAGCACCACGGTCAGGACCGGAAACGACGCGACGATCAGCACGTTGGTGCAGAGCGAGGTCCAGGTGAACACCGGCATCCGCATCATGGTCATGCCGGGGCAGCGAAGCTTGACGATGGTGCAGATCAGGTTGATGCCAGACAGCGTCGTTCCCACGCCGGCGACCTGTAGTCCCCATATGTAATAGTCGACGCCGACGTCGGGACTGTAGCCGATATTCGATAGCGGCGGATAAGCCAGCCAGCCGGTGCGGGCGAATTCGCCGATGAACAGCGAGGCCATCACCAGCACCGCACCGCCGACCGTCATCCAGAAGCTGAAATTGTTCAGGAACGGGAACGACACGTCGCGTGCGCCGATCTGGAGCGGCACGACGAAGTTCATCAGGCCGGTGACCAGCGGCATCGCCACGAAGAAGATCATGATCACGCCGTGGGCGGTGAAGACCTGGTCGTAATGATGGGCGTTGAGATAGCCTTCGGAGCCGCCAAAGGCGAGCGCCTGCTGCAACCGCATCATCAGCGCGTCGGCGAAACCGCGCAGCAGCATGACGATGCCGAGGATCATGTACATGATGCCGATGCGCTTGTGGTCGACGCTGGTGAACCACTCGCGCCACAAATAGCCCCAGACCCGGAAGTAGGTGAGGCCGGCGAACATCACGAGCCCGCCGGTCGCCACCACCGCGAAGGTGCCGACGACGATCGGTTCGTGAAGGGGCAGTGACTCGATCGTGAGCCGGCCGAAGATGAGCTTGAGAAGATCAGGAGACATGCGAGTTCTCTTTGGGAGTCTGACGTCAGGAGTCTGATTTGGGACGTTGTCCGAGGAAGAAAGACGAGGACTTCAGCGGCGTGAAACTCGGCCGCTTCAGGCCGGCGCCGAGCAGCGGCGCGGGGTCGCTGGGGGCCTTGATGGCCGCCGTCGTCTGGCCCTGCGGTGCATCCGGCGTGCAGGTCCCGGCGACGAAGGCCGGCTCGGGACCGAACGCGGTGCCGCGACGCGCGTATTTGTCGTAGGCCAGCGGCAGGGTGTTGTTCAGGCCCTCATGGCCGAGACCGCCCTTGGCGTCGATCGCCATCATCTCGCTCTGGCACATCTTGCCGGTCTCGACGCACATGTTGAGGATCAGGCGGTAGAGATCGGAATCGACGCTGCCGTAGCGCCGCACCGGCTCGTTCTGGCTGGGCTTCTCAAGCTTAAGATATTCGCCGCGGCCGAGCGCCCCGCCGGCCGATTTGGCGCTGGCGATCCAGCCGTCAAAGCCCTTGTCGTCGAGGGCGTGGAAGGCGAAGTGCATGCCGGAGAAGCCGGCGCCGCTGTAGTTCGCCGAAAAGCCCTTATACGTGCCGGAACGGTTGACGACGGCGTGGAGCTTCGTCTCCATGCCCGGCATCGCGTAGATCTGGCCGGCCAGCGCGGGGATGTAGAACGAGTTCATCACCGAGGACGCGGTGATGCGGAAGTTGATCGGGCGATCGACCGGCGCGGCCAACTCGTTGACGGTGGCGACACCGTAATCCGGATAGATGAAGAGCCACTTCCAATCGAGCGCGACGACGTCGACCTCGAGCGGCGCCTTGGCCTGGTCCACGGCGCGCTCCGCGTTGATGCGGCCGAGCGTGCGATACGGATCGAGCAGATGCGTGCCCATCCAGGTCAGGGCGCCGAGGCAGACGATGATCAGAAGCGGGGCCGACCAGATCACGAGCTCGAGGCTGGTCGAATGATCCCAATCCGGCTCGTAGCGCGCCGATGTGTTGGACTGGCGGTAGCGCCAGGCGAACAGCACCGTTAGCGCCATCACCGGCACGACGATCAGGAGCATCAGGACGGTGGAGATGATGACGAGGTCGCGCTGCTGGGCGGCGATGTCGCCGGCCGGCGCCAGCACGACGTAGTTGCAGCCGCTGAGCGCGACGGCCAGTGGTAGCAGCGCCAGGATCTTGAGACGGGACACGGGCCGAGCCTTTGAGAATGAGTTTCTTTTGCGGGACCAAGGGGTAGCTGCGGCGCAGCAATCCGGACATTGGACAATTTGTCCAATGTTGCAGTGCGAAAGGTTGCGTCAAACAGGGCCAGATCGCCCGGCGCCCGCCGGGCGGATCGGCATTGGTTCTCCAGGACGTTAAGGGCGAACGCATGGCCACGGCACAGACCCCCGCAATGGCAGACATCCACTCGGGCGAGCACGGCCACGACCAGGCGAGTCCCGGCGAGATCGCCATCGGCGTCATCATCGGCCGCACCTCGGAATTCTTCGACTTCTTCGTCTACGCGATCGCCTCGGTGATCGTGTTTCCGCGCCTGGTCTTCCCGTTCGCGAACGAACTGACGGGCACCCTCTATTCGTTCACGATCTTCGCGCTGGCGTTCATCGCGCGCCCGCTCGGCACCGTGATCTTCATGACGGTCGACCGGGAGTACGGCAAGACGGCCAAGCTGGTCGCCGCGCTGTTCCTGCTCGGCACCGCGACCGTCGCAATCGCGTTCCTGCCCGGCTATCACGACATCGGCGCCTCTGCGATCTGGCTGCTGGCGCTGGCGCGCATCGCGCAAGGTCTGGCCTGGGGCGGCGCCTGGGACGGTCTGGCCTCGCTGCTCGCGTTGAATGCGCCGCCCCCGAAGCGCGGCTGGTACGCGATGGTGCCGCAGCTCGGCGCCCCGCTCGGGCTGATCGTGGCGAGCGGGCTGTTCGCCTATTTCGCCGGCAACCTGTCGGCGGAAGACTTCTTCGACTGGGGCTGGCGCTATCCGTTCTTCGTCGCCTTCGCCATCAACGTGGTGGCGCTGTTCGCGCGCCTGCGCATGGTCTCGACGGAGGAATATTCCTCGCTGTTCGAGACCCGTGATTTGCAGCCGTCGCGCATCTCAGACACCGTCGCGCGCGAGGGCCACAACATCATGCTCGGCGCGTTCGCGCCGCTGGCAAGCTTCGCGCTGTTCCACATGGTCACGGTGTTTCCGCTGTCCTGGGTGTTCCTGTTCACCCGCGAAAGCCCGGTGCGCTTTCTGATCATCGAGATCGTCGCCGCCGTGTTCGGTGTCGGCGCGATCGTGCTGTCCGGCGTGATTGCCGACCGCGTCGGCCGCAAGTCGCTGCTGATGGGCTCGGCGATCGCGATCGCGATCTATAGCGGCTTTGCGCCGCAGCTGCTCGATGCCGGCGCGTTCGGCGAAACCATCTACATGGTGATCGGCTTCATCCTGCTCGGCCTCTCGTTCGGCCAGTCGTCCGGCGCGATCGCTTCGAACTTCAAGCAGATGTATCGCTATACGGCCTCGGCGCTGACGTCGGACATGGCGTGGCTGCTCGGCGCCGGTTTTGCTCCGCTCGCAGCGCTCCTGCTCGCCACCAATCTCGGCGTCATCGCCTCCGGTGCCTATCTGCTGTCGGGTGCGTTCTGGACCCTGCTGGCGCTCTGGCTCAGCGGTCAGCGCGAGGCCGGCGATATGGACGCGGGCGGGTAGGGCCTTTCAGTTGTAAGACCAACGGAAATGTCGTCCCGGCGAAGGCCGGGACCCATACCGCGTGATCTATCGAACGCGGGTGTTCTTCGTCCCGAACGACGAGCATCCGCCAAACTGCTCCCTGTGGTTATGGGTCCCGGCCTACGCCGGGACGACAGCGGAGTTTGAGGCCGCGCTTCAATCCGTCACGATCTTGACGCGGTCGCGCACCTTCACCTGCGCATGTGCATCGAGGCCGTTGAGCACGCGAAAACGTTCGGCGGGATGATCGACGCCGGCCATCCGGTGCGAGAGCGACTCCGCAGTATCGCCCGGCTGCACGGTGATCACCTTGATGCGCAGGGGGCGAGCGGCCTGGATCTCCTCGAGCGTCAGGCGGCGGAATGAATTGACGGTCTCGCGCGCGTTGCGTTCGCTCTCGGTCGATTTCTGCCGTGTGGCGAAGATGAAGCGATAGACGTCGCTGCCGAAGCGCAGCGCATAGACCTTGAACTGCCACTGGTCGCCCTTGGCGGTGGCGGAGGCCGCCGGGAAGCCGTTGATGGTGATATCCTCGGTGGACGCCTTCTCGACGCCCTCCATCCAGCCTGAATTGAGGTAGTCGCCGAGCGACTGCTCGGCCGGCACGCGCACGACGTCGAAGCGCATCGCCTGCGAGCCGCCCTCGCGCACGCCGATCACCGCCTGCGCGGTATTGTCGAGCGTAAAATTGTCCGGTGCCTGGAAGGTGAAGCCGAGCTTCGGATGCAGGAAGCGCCGGCCGCGGACAAAACCTTCGCTGGGGTCCTCGCCGTAGACGAGGTTGTCGATCGCGGCGAGATAGGTCTCGCGGTCGCGCTCGCCACCCTCCGGCGCAGCATATTGCCGCGCGATGGTCTGCGCGTTCTGCACCCGCTCGGGCGTTGCCGGATGCGAGGAGGTGAAATCCTGCGCGCGCGGATCGAGCGAGGTCTTGCCGACTTTCAGCTCCGCATTACGCTCCATCGCCGAGAGGAAGCGTGCGGCACCATAAGGGTCGAAATGTGCCTTGGCGGAAATGCCGACGCCGATGCCGTCGGCCTCGAATTCCTGATTGCGCGAGAAGCTCGCCATCGTGAGCTTGGTCTTGGCGAGCGCAAGCGCAGTGAGATCGGGATCGGTGCTCATGTCGGTCACGACGCGGGTGACGATCGCGGCCTGGCGGGCCTGGTCCTCGCGCATCGCGGCGTGCTTCGACAGCACATGCGCCATCTCGTGGCTCAGCACCGAGGACAATTCCGAGGTATCGCTCGCGAGAGCAAGAAGTCCGCGCGTGACATAGAGCTGGCCGTTCGGCAGCGCGAACGCGTTCACCGCACCGGAATTGAGGATGGTGACCCTGTAGCCTTGGTCGGGGCGATCGGACGCCGCGACGAGCCGATCGACGGTCTTGCTGACCAGTGATTCGAGCCTGGGGTCGTCATACGTGCCGCCATAGCTCGCCAGGATGCGCTCGTGCTCCTTTTCGGTGGCGGGGGTCTGGGCCACGGCCGGCTTTGGCTTGGGCATCGCGATCGTCGGGGGCATCGCAGCGGTCTGGAACCGGCCCATATCGCCGCAGCCGGCGAGGGCTGTGCCCAGCACGAGGCAAAGCACAGCCGACGCCGCCCGCAGGCTGCGGCCATGACCTCGTCCGTGCCGTTCTAGCACCCCATTCACGTCGCTTAACCCGTGCCTGGCCCTTAGGGCCTTACCCCTGTCGGCTCGTTTGCGCCCAGCAACTCGACCTGTGCCACGAGGCGCACGTCGATCCGCGGCCCCGCCGTCCCCTCAACCCAGCCCCGAACGCGAATACGTCTACTTTCCAGGGACTTAAGAGTCATTCCGGCGCTTTCAAACGCCGGCACCATGCGCCTTGAAATAGTCACGGCAAAGCCGCGTGTCCAGTTTCGACCGAAGTTGAGGTAGGTCGTTGCCCCAGCTTGCCGGACCGACAGGACTTTGCCCTCGACCACCATAAAGCGCCCGATCCCGGCCAAAATATCGTCCGGACTTTCCGCGTTTTTTATGGCCGACGGGTCAGCCCAATTGCCCTTTTTTTGGCGCCGCGCCTCGGCCTCGGCCCCCATCAGGGCGGCCGCGCAGTCCTTGTCCGCAATCTCGGCGGAGACGAGCGCGTCGCCCTGGGCCAGCAGCATGGCCTGCACGGAGGTGTCGCTGTCGCCGATAAACAGGAGGGCCGATTGGCGGCCGTAACGGTCGGGCGTGTCGTCGGTGCCACGCAGGCTCACATCGCGGCCGACGAGCTGCGATGTCAGCGCTTGTTTCGTCGTTGCAGTTGTCTCGATTCCGGTCAGACGGATCTCGCGGCCGTCGCCGAGGCGCACGCTGCGTGCGTCGACGATGGCGGCAACACGGCCCTCGCCTTGGGACTCGAACTGACACGGGCTCGCGTGCGCGGTGTGACTCGCGGCGAGAAGGAATGCGGCGATGAGGTGAAACGGTCGTGTCACGTGACCCGTAGAGGTTGCGTTGCGTGCCGACCTTAACTGAAGCGTAGCAGGTCGCGAAGTGGCTTCGTCACACTCCGTCATGCGGGCAACACCAATCCAGAGTCTTCCGGTGGCGACAGACTGGATTGCTTCGCTTTCCTCGCAATGACGTGGAAAGATCGATCCGACCCTGACCATTCCGTTTTGCGGAAAACGGAAGGCCGCACGCGAGATTGACAGTGCAGCTGCGCTTGCTGCGCTGTCGCGCATGCGGCATGATTGCAGCAACAAGTTCTACCAAGAGCAATAAGCAAGCCGCCATCAGAGCACGGCACGATAAGGGAGGTCTATCTTCAATGAACAGAATTTTGTCGGGCATTTTTGCCGCGTCGTTCGCCCTGAGCGCG
The DNA here is from genome assembly GCF_041200145.1 of Bradyrhizobium sp. LLZ17. NCBI lineage: Bacteria > Pseudomonadati > Pseudomonadota > Alphaproteobacteria > Hyphomicrobiales > Nitrobacteraceae > Bradyrhizobium > Bradyrhizobium zaerense. Next base: position 4,407,941 of record NZ_CP165734.1, on the reverse strand, counting down.
AGCGCGGCGCAGGCACAGGACAAGCCGCCGCTGAAGATCGGCGGCATCCTCGACATGTCGAGCCTCTATGCCGACATCACCGGCCTGGGCAGCGAGACCGCGGCCAAGATGGCGGTCGAGGATTTCGGCGGCGAGGTGCTGGGACGCAAGATCCAGGTGCTGGCGGCCGACCATCTCAACAAGGCCGATCTCTCCGCCAGCATCGCCCGCGACATGCTCGACAATCAGGGCGTCGAGATGATCTACGATGTCGCGGCCTCCGCGACCGCGCTGGCCGCCGGCGAGATCGCCAAGGCGCGCAACAAGATCATCATCTTCAACGGACCCGGCTCGATCCGCCTCTCCAACGAGGCCTGCGGTCCCACCACCGTGCACTACGTGTTCGACACGTTCGGCCAGGCCAACGTGACCGGCCTTGCTGCGGTGAAGTCGGGTCTCGACACCTGGTTCTTCCTCACCGCCGACTATGCCTTCGGGCAGGATCTCGAGAAGGACACCAGCAATGTCGTCGTGAAGACCGGCGGCAAGGTGCTGGGCAATGTCCGGCACCCGCTCAACACCTCGGATTTCTCGTCCTTCCTGCTCCAGGCCCAGGCTTCCAAGGCCAAAGTGATCGGGCTTGCCAATGCCGGCGGCGACACCGTCAATGCCATCAAGCAGTCGGCCGAGTTCGGGATCATGAAAGGCGGCCAGAAGATCTCGCCGCTGCTCGCCTTCGTCACCGATATCGACTCGATCGGACTGGAGACGGCGCAAGGCCTGCTGCTCGCGGAGGCGTTTTATTGGGACCTCAACGACGACACGCGCGCATTCTCCAAGCGTTTCAGCGAGCGCATGAAGCGGCCGCCGACCTCGGCGCAGGCCGGCGTATATTCATCGGTCATGCACTACCTGCAGGCCGTGAAGGCGGCCGGTACGACCGATTCCGCCGCGGTCATGAAACTGATGAAAGAGATGCCGATCAACGACTTCTTCGCCAAGAACGGCAAGATCCGCGAGGACGGACGCATGGTGCACGACATGTACCTGTTCGAAGTGAAGAAGCCGTCGGAGTCAAAAGGCCGCTGGGACGATTACAAGCTGCTCGCCACCGTGCCCGGCAACGAGGCGTTCCAGTCGCTGGAGCAGTCGCGCTGCCCGCTGGTGAAGAAATGACGGCGTGACGAAGTCGCGCCGTCATCCCGGGGCGCGAAGCGAACCCGGGATCTCGAGGTTCCGGGTTCTCGCTTCGCGAGCCCCGGAACGACGGAGATACAAAACAACAACAAGGGAGACACCCATGAGCAACGACATGGTTCTGCAAAAGCTCGAAGGCGGGCTGCTCACCATCACCATGAACCGCCCCGAGCGGAAGAACGCGCTCAACCCCGACATGGTGCGCGGGCTGGTCGAGGCCGCGCGGCGCGCGGCCGACGATCCGGAGGTGCGCGCGGTGCTGTTCAAGGGCGCCGGGGGCAGCTTCTGCGTCGGTGGCGACGTCAAGTCGATGGCGGAGGGCCGCGCGCCGCTGCCGTTCGAGCAGAAGCTTGCAAACCTGCGCCGCGGCATGGAGGTGTCTCGCATCCTGCACCAGATGCCGAAACCCGTGGTGGCACAGCTCGATGGCGCCGCGGCCGGCGCCGGGCTGTCGATGGCACTGTCCTGCGACCTGCGCGTCGCCAGCGAATCCTGCAAGATCACGACCGCCTTCGCCAAGGTCGGCTTCTCCGGCGATTACGGCGGCACCTATTTCCTGACGCAACTGCTCGGCAGCGCGCGGGCGCGCGACCTCTATCTGACCTCGCCGGTGCTCACGGCCAGGGAGGCGCATGCGATCGGCATGGTGACCAGGGTCGTGCCCGATGCGGAGATCGACACCGCCGCGCACGAGCTCGCGCTGTCGCTGGCGCAGGGGCCGTCGATCGCGCTCGGATTCATCAAGCGCAACATCAACAATGCCGAGCACCTGGCGCTGGAAGACTGCTTCGACGGCGAGGCGATCCATCACACCCGCTGCGGCGACACCGAGGACCACAAGGAGGCCGCCAAGGCCTTCGTCGAGAAGCGCAAGCCGGCGTTCAAGGGCGCATGACGATGGTGCCCTATATGCGGCTGCGACAGATCTGCCTGGTCGCGCCGCAGCTCGCGCCTGTCATCTCCGACATTGCCGAGATCATGGGCCTCGCCGTCTGCTACCGCGACGGCAATGTCGCAAAATACGGCTTGGAGAACGCGCTGCTCCCGGTCGACACGATTTTGCTGGAAGTGGTGGCGCCGTTCAGGGACGGCACCACGGCCGGCCGCTTCATCGAGAAGAGCGGCGGTCGCGGCGGCTACATGGCGATCTTCTGCTGCAACGATCCGGACGAACGCGGCCGCAACGCCAACGCCATGGGCGTGCGGACCGCCAACGTCATCGACCATGCGCCGTATCACGGCGTTCAGCTCCACCCCCGCGACTGCCGCGCCGCCTTCATCGAGTTCAACCACACCGAGGGCAGCGACGATATTCTGGGCACGTACCCACCAGCGGGGCCGGACTGGCAAAAGTTCATCCGCACGGATGTGACGCAGGCGTTGACCGCCGTGGAGATGCAGAGCCCCGACCCGCAGGGGCTTGCAGAGCACTGGGGCAAGATCATCGGTGTTGTGCCGGGCACGACGTGCGGTGGCGAGGCCGAGCTAAAGCTGCCCAACGCCAGCTTTCGCTTCGTAAAAGGGGCGAGCGAAATCATGAGCGCGCTGGAGTTTCAGGTGGCTGATGTGACGCGCGTGCTGCACGCGGCCAGGCAAAAGGGCCACGCGGTTGCTGGGAATGAGTTCTTGTTAGGTGGGGTAACGTTCCGGCTCGTAGCCTGAGGTCTTGCCTTCTCGGTGCACAACCCTGTGTTGCGCATCCAGAACGACAGGGCATGACGATCGTGGATGCGCTGGTGGTGAGGCGGAAGTAGCACGCAAAACACCAGCGTCGTCCCGGCGAAGGCCGGGACCCATACCGCGTGATCTAACGGTTGCGGATGCTGCCAATTCCCGAACGACCGCTCTTCGCTAGACTACTCCCTGGGGTTATGGGTCCCGGCCTTCGCCGGGACGACACCCGAGTATGTGGCGATGGCGGCGGGAGGCGAGAAGCGTGAGTCACTGCCCCCTGAAATTCGCTACGCGTCGCTCTTCCGTGGCTTTCACGCCTTCCTTGAAATCCTCCGTCGCGCGCAGGCGTGTCTGTTCCTCGAGCTCGTGGTTAGTCGCAGCCATGACGCGGTCGGCGAGGCCGGCGCGCATGGTGGCGCGGGTGGAGACGAGGCCGAGCGGGGAGCATTCGGCGATTTCGCCGGCGAGCTTCAGCGCTGCGGCTTTCACCTGGTCCTGCGGCACCAGCTCGTTGGCGAGGCCCCATTTGTAGGCTTCCTCGCCGGTGACGCGGCGGCTGGTGTAGAACATCAATTCCGCATTGTTCTTCCCGATCAGCTCGGGCAGCGTCACCGTCAGGCCGAAGCCGGGATGGAAGCCCAGCTTGGTAAAGTTGGCGGAGAAGCGCGCTTCGGGGCAGGTGACGCGGAAGTCCGCCGAGACCGCGAGACCCAGTCCGCCGCCGATGGCGGCGCCCTGTACAGCGGCGACGATCGGCTTCTTGGCGCGGAAGATGCGCACGGCCTGGATGTAGAGATGGTTGATCGGGCCAAGGCTGTCGGCGGGATCGCCCTTGGCCGTCTTCTCGGCCTCGCGCGCTTCCTGCGCCTGTCGTGCCGGATCGCCGAAGTTTGCGCCGGCGCAGAACGCCTTGCCTTGCGCCGACAAGACCGAGCTGCGGATTTCGATATCGCGATCGAACTCGTCGAGCGCGTCCGCGATCTGGTTGATCAGCGAGATGTCGAAGAAATTGAGCGGCGGGCGGCGGATCTCGATGCTCCCGACATGCCCGACCTTCTCGACGCCGATGTCCTTGTAGATGGTCATTCTAGTCTCCAGTATCTCGGTAGCGAAGAACCACCTCTCCCGATGGAGGAGGTGAAGAGCGCGCGGTGCGAGAGCGTCGCTCGCATCTGACTATCGAAGTCCCAGCCCGCGCGCGATGATGCCGCGCAGCACTTCGGTGGTGCCGCCCTGGATGGTGAGTTTCGGCGCGGTCTTGATGGCGAAGTCGAGTTGCCGTTCCAGCGTCTCGCGGTTGGTCGCGGTCTCCTCGACGAAGGCGGCGAGATCGCGCACCCGATGCGGCAGCTGCTGCTCCCACACCGTGCCGATGTCCTTGACGATGGAGGCCTCGACCACGGGTTCCTTGCCGGCTTGCAGCATGCCGGCGACCGAGACCGACATGCGCCGCATGGTGTGGAGCTGCGCCACCAGCCTTCCGATGCCTTCGGCGCTGCGCGTATCCGGATTGGGTCCGACCGCGCGGACCAGCTCGGTCAGCACGTAGTAGGTTTCCAGGAAGCGCTCGGGACCCGAGCGCTCATAGGCAAGCTCCGATGTCGCCTGTTTCCAGGCACCGTCGACCTCGCCGAGCACGTGATCGTCGGGGACGAAGAAGTCGGTGAAGACGACTTCGTTGAACTCGTACTGGCCGGTGATCTGGCCGATCGGATTCACCTTTATGCCCGGCTGCTTCATCTTGACCAGGAACTGGGTCAGGCCGTGGCGGCGGTTTTCCTTGGTCGGTGGCGAGGTGCGGAAAATCGCGATCATGTAGTCGGCGATGTGCGCCGACGAGGTCCAGATCTTGGTGCCGTTGATGAGATAGCCGCCGTCGGTCTTGGTCGCGCGCGTTTTCGCCGCGAACAGGTCGGAGCCGGAGTTCGGCTCGCTCATGCCGATGGCAAAACAGATCTCGCCGCGGCAGATCCGCGGTAAGATCTCCATCTTGATGTGCTCGGGAGCGTATTTGAGAAGCACCGGTCCGCTCTGGCGGTCGGCGACGAAGAAGCGCCGCGTCGGCGCGTTCGCCACGCGCATCTCTTCTGTCACCACATAGCGCTCGAGGAACGAGCGCTCCTGGCCGCCATATTTCTTCGGCCAGGTCATGCCGAGCCAGCCTTTGGCGCCGACCCGGCGGGAGAATTCCGGCGCGTCGGTGTCCTCGCGGTTGGGCTTGTGCGGATCGAAAGTGCCGGCGGCAATTTCCTCGGCGAGAAAGGCGCGCACTTCCTTGCGCAATTGCTCGCATTCAGCCGGAAGGCGGATCGGATCGAAACGGAGAGCGGCGGTCATGTGTTTCTCTCCCTGATCAGCGCGCGGCCACGAGCGGCCACAATTCGTCGGCGCCACGCTTCGCAACCAGCTTGCCGAGCTCGACGGCCCAGTGGCTTTCCGAGCCGAAATCGTCGCGCCAGGCCAGTGCCCGCAGCGAATAGCGGTGCAGGATGTGCTCCAGGGTGAAGCCGATCGCGCCATGGACCTGATGCGCGATGGCGCCGCCCTTTTCCGCAGCTTCTGCGCAACGGATCTTGGCGGCAGCGGCTTCGAGATAGACCTCGTCGTCGAACGACTCTGCGTTTGCGATCGCATCGGCTGCCGACGTCGCAGCCGCCAGCGCTGCGGCGGACTCGCCGGCAAGGCGGGCGAGATTGTGCTGCACCGCCTGGAATTTCGAGATCTTCTTCTCGAAGGCGACACGTTCGTTGGAATAGCGCACGGAGATGTCGAGCATCGCTTCCAGCGCGCCCGCGATCTGGAGGCTGCGCGCAACGCCGCCCATCAGCATCATCGTGGTCTGGTCAAATCCCTTTGGCGCCGGCTTGACGGTGATGGGCTGGACCTTGTCGAGTGTGACGGTGTCGCTGTGGTCATAACCAACATTGAGTCCGGATTCGATCCGCGCCCTGGTTGCCTCGACCAGTGCAATCGAGACGCCGTCCTTGCCGTGCGCAAGCACCGCAATATGCTTCGCCGCCTTGGCGAAGGGAACGCCGCGCGCGCGGCCGGAGAGCGAGCCGTCAGTGTCGAGCGTGATGCGATCCTTCGGCGAAGCAGGTATCACCGTCATCTCGCCCTCGGGCGAGGCGATCTTTGCCTGCGCAAGCAGCCAGCCTGCGAGCATGGTTTCGGCGAGCGGAACCGACACCGCAAATCGTCCGGCGGCGTTGAGAAGCGCAAAGCCATCAGCCAGGCTCGCGCCGGAGCCGCCGAAATCGTCAGGCACCCAGGACAATGGCAGCCCGGCGTCGCTCAGCGCCTGCCACAGCGGCGCCTGCCACGAATTCTTCTTGTCGTTGTTGATGGTTTGCGGATCGGCGAGATCGGCGAAGATTCTCTCCGCGGTCTCGACGACGATATTGTCACTCTCCGCCACAGCGTTCCCCGTGTTTCTGCCCCGTGTTTTGCCATTGGCGCGTCCGGCCGTTGGGCGGGCGCGCAGGTTCTTCTTGCGCCCGATGATCCGAAAAAGCCATGGCCCTGACAAGCGTTGATCGCAGGTCAACCTGCGGCGCGGGCATGGGCGCAAGAACCGAACTGGACTAATTCCGCTTAGCGGAGTTTGCTCGATTTGCAGGGCGCCGCAAACTCGCTAAACAGGGCCGGCCAAATCCAAAGAGCCTGCAATTCAACAAACGGGGAAGGACATCCGGATGGCAAAGGACGGCTTGTGCGCAATCGTGACGGGGTCCGCGTCCGGCCTCGGCGCGGCGACCGCGGAAATTCTCGCGCGCAGCGGGGCGCGGCTCGTCATCAACTATTCCTCGAGCGAGAGGGAAGCCGAGGCCACCGCCGAGGCCTGCCGCAAGGCGGGCGCCGCGGAGGTCGTGATCGCGCAAGGCGACGTGTCGCGCGACGAAGACTGCCGCAAGATCGTCGCGGCGGCCGGCGGCTGGGGCCGCCTCGACGCACTCGTCAACAATGCTGGCACCACCAAGCATGTCGCCCATGCAGACCTCGACGGATTGTCGGCGGAGGATTTCCAGCGCTTGTACGGCGTCAACACCATCGGCCCGTTCCAGATGGTCCGCGCGGCGCGCAGCCTGCTGGAGGCCGGCGCCAAGGCTTCGGGGCGACCGTCCGCGGTGGTGAACGTGTCGTCGGTCGCGGGGATCAGTGGAATCGGCTCGTCGATTGCGTACGCCGCGAGCAAGGGCGCGCTGAACACGATGACGCTGTCGCTGTCACGTGCGCTGGCGCCGCTGATCCGCGTCAACACGGTGTGCCCCGGCTATATCGACACGCCCTGGTTCACCAAGGGCCGCGGCGAGGCGGGCGCCAAGCAGGTGCGCGACAGCGTCGTGGCGAAGGTGCCGCTCAAGGTCGCATCATCAGCGGAGGACATCGCGCAGCTGGTCTGTTTCCTCGCGATGCCGGCGTCGAGCAACATGACCGGCGAAGTCGTGCGGATGGATGCGGGGATGCATTTGGTGACTTAGTTGACGCCGCTTCGCGCGTCATAAATTGCGGTCGTCCCGGCGAAGGCCGGGACCCATATCCACAGGCAGTCGTTGTCGCGCGAAGTCGGCAACTACCAATCTTCGCCAAACCAAATTCGGTGGCTATGGGTCCCGGCCTTCGCCGGGACGACACCGAACTTATTGATAGGCCACAGCGCAAAGGAACCGTGGGCTACCCCTTGATCACGCCGCTCGCGACCAGCCGGTGCCAGATGAACAGCACCACCACGGCGCCGATGGTGGCCATGATGAAGCCGGCGCCCTGGTCCGGACCATAATGGCCGATGGCCTGGCCGATGAAGGTCGCGAGAAACGCGCCGACGATGCCGAGGATGGTGGTGAGGATGAAACCCGACGGGTTGTTCGGCCCCGGCGCCAGCCAACGCGCGATGAGGCCGGCGACGAAGCCGACGACGATGATCCACAAGATGCCGCCCATACTCATGTCCGTGCTCCCCTCGGTTAGACCGCAATCAGACTCGACCCGCGATCTCGTTGTCGGTCGGCAGCCGGCCGTCCGGCGTCAGGTGATCGACCACCTGCGGCAGATACTGGCTCAGGCCTGACAGCAGCTCGTCGCGCGACAGCCCGCTCTGGGCCGACAGGCTTTGGATCTGGTCGGCGCCGAGTGCGTTGGCGAGATCGCCAGGGGCGATCGGCTTGTTGTCGCCTTTGCCGACCCAGGAGTTCGCGGTCTCGCCGTGACCGCTCTGCTGAAGCTGATTGAGGAGATCGCCGAGCCCACCGCTGAGCACGCTGCCAGCCGCGCCTCCCGCGAGCAGGCCGCCGAGGCTGCCCTTGAGAATGTCACCGAGGCCGCCGCCAGCACCCGCATTCGCCGCCGGGGGAAGCTGCGTCGGTCCCGGGGCGGGCTGCGGCGCGCTGCCGGATTGGTTGCCGCTCAAATGCTTGAATGCCTTCCAGGCGAGCAGGCCGAGGATCGCCATGGTCATGGGCGACATGCCGCCGCTCGATGAGGATTGCGAGCTCGGCGCGCTGGGGCCGCGCGGGCCGTTCTGCATGCCATTGAGGACGTCGAGTAAACCCATGGCCGTCTCCTGCCGGTACAAGCCCCGTTCGAAAACATATGAGGCTCTCATGACGGTTACAAGGCGAATGCGGCGTAACCGCGCGATGGGCAGCAGACCTCGCCTCTGCTATCGAGGGCGACTCATTTGTGGGAGCGCGGCCAGGTGAATACGGATCGATCGATCGTGGTGGCCGGAGCGGGCGCGATCGGCTGCTTTGTCGGCGGCATGCTGGCCGTCGCCAATCGCCGCGTCGGGCTTTTGGTGCGGCCGCGGATGAAGGCGGAGATCGAGCGGTTCGGGCTGCGGTTGACCGGTTTCGACGGCGCCGAGAACAAGCTCGGTGCGGGCCAGCTGGCGCTGTCGGAGGACCCCGCGATCTTGCACAGCGCCGGGATCGTGCTGGTCACGGTGAAGAGTGCGGACACAGCTGCGGTCGCGGAGCTGATCGCGCAGCACGCCCCGCAGGATGCCGTCATCGTGTCCTTGCAGAACGGCGTCGGCAATGTCGCCGTCCTGCATGAGCGCCTCGGCAGCCGGCGCGTGCTCGCCGGCATGGTGCCGTTCAACGTGATCGCGATGGGCGAGGGCCGCTTCCATCGTTCGACGTCGGGTGACATTCATCTCGGCGAAGATGCGGACAACACCGCCGCCGCGCTGTCGGTGCCGGGGCTTGCCGTCCGTGCCAGCCGCGACATCACCGGCGTGCAATGGGGCAAGCTGATCATCAATTTGAACAACGCGCTCAGCGCCTTGTCGGACCTGCCGCTGGCGGCGCAATTGGCGAACCGCGAATGGCGAAAATTGTTCGCCGACCAGATGGCGGAGGGGCTGGCTGTGATCAAGGCCGCCGGCATCAATCCGGTGTCGGCGACGCCGGTCCCTGCAAACTGGACACCGACCCTGCTGAGGTTGCCCGATGCGATTTTCAACCTGATCCTGGGGCGCACCATGAAGATCGATCCCGAGGCGCGTTCCTCGATGTGGCAGGACTTGAAGCAGGGGCGCCGGACCGAGATCGACTATCTCCAGGGCGCGGTCATTGCGCTTGCCGAGCAACATGGCGTCGCTGTGCCGCTGATGCGCCGCATTGTTGCGCTGATCAAGGAAGCGGAAGTCGCGGGCAAGGGTCCGCCCGGGCTGACGCCGCAGCAGATCCGCGGCTAGGGCTTGAGTGCGATGGGAGAGAACGCAATGAGGTGTTGTTTGCTGATCGGGCTCGCTTTGGCCGCCCTCTGCGGCGCTTCCACCTTCGCGGCGGCAAGGCCGCCGACCGTCATGAACTCTCCCGGCTACGACGCGCGACTGCAGGAGAGCCGCAAGGCATTGAGCAACCCGCCGACGACAACAGCGCCGGTAACGGCGCCGGTGGTGACGCCCAGGCGCAGCAAGAAGAAGCATACGAACTGACGCGCGCCGCTCGACGCGACATTTACCGCTGTCGTCCCGGACAAGCGCGCCCAAGGCGCGCGTAGATCCGGGACCCATAACCACAGCGAGTGGTGTTGCGAAGACTCGTGGTTACGAGGCTCGCGCCAAACTCAATTTGGTGGCTATGGATCCCGGATCGGCGCTCCGCTTCGCTCGCTTGTCCGGGACGACAGCGGAGTTTCATTCGGCCGGCGGGCGCTCTGGATTGCCGCTGGCTTAGCCCTTCTTCGCCGGCTTGCTCGGCGTCGGGCTGAACAGCTTCTTGAGCTCGCTCAGGCCCTCCGACAGGCGCGGCCATTCGCAGGAGAACGAGCTCTTTGCGCAATTGCCGCCCTTCGGCCGCGCCCGCGGATCGGCGCCGACCGCCTGCTGGACCTTTGGCCGCTCGACCGGAACGGGCACACGCTCGATCTCGGTTCGCAGCGCGACCTCGTGGACCTCTTGTTCCTGCTGCTGGTGCGCGATGGCTTCGGCCGCAACGGTGCTGCGGCGCTGGTTGGCGAGATAGGCGGTATAGGATTGGTCGATCTTCTTCTGCTCCTCCGGCGTCGGATTTGGTCCGGCGATGTCGAAGGTGCGGTCCTGCAGGAAGTCATAATAGGAATAGCCACCACCGGTCTTGCGGCGGCCGGCGAATTTGGCGTTGCAATCGGCAAGCGCCGCCGTTTTCTCGGCCTTGGTCGCGGCCTTCTCGGCCGCATCGGCGCATTCCTCGAAATCGACGGGGGCGTGCTTCCACCATTGCGCCTGGGCATGCGACGGCATCAGCAGAGAAAATCCTGCTGTGGCAATGACAAGCGCCGCACGACGCGATGCAACTACGTCCGACATTCTACGAGAGCATTCCTTGCAAAACTCAACCCGAACTGAGTCGGACGAATTTTTGCCCCTTTATTGCCGGCTTGTCACCCATGGAACCCGGGAATTTCATGGCTGGGGTGCTGACATTTTTTGCTTGACGTGGCGCTGGAGTCACAGCCGTACGGCAGGTGATGCGCTTAGAGTTCGGCTTGAATTTGAAGGGGAATGACCACCATGAGAGCGCTGGCCTGTCTCGCCGCAATTGCGTTGGCGCTGGTGTCCGGCCATGCGTTCGCAGCCGACGAGGATGCACCCAACCGCAAGCCGGTGAAGGTGATCGCCGACGCGAGGCTCTCCATCGGCGGTCAGGGGATGTTGCCGCTCTATCTCTCCAGCGACTGGTCGCTGCCGATGCCGGTGATCTCGCGCGCGATCATTGTTCTGCACGGGCGCCTGCGCAACGCCGCCGAATATTATTTGTCAGCGCACACCGCGCAGCTCGCAGCCGGCGACGACGGCAAGAGCGCGCTCATGATCGTGCCGCAGTTCCTGGCGGAGATCGACATCGAAGCGCACAAACTGCCCGCGGATACGCTGCGCTGGTCGCTGGAAGGATGGGAGGGCGGCGACGCTGCGCTGGCGCCGAATCCGGTTTCTTCTTTCGAGGCACTGGATGCGATCCTCGCAAAGCTCTCCGATCGTCGCATCTTCCCGAATCTGAAGCAGGTCGTGGTTGCCGGTCATTCCGGCGGCGGGCAGGTCGCGCAGCGCTATGCCATTGCGGGCAAGGGCGAGGCGATGCTGTCGCGCCAGCACATCGACGTCCGCTACGTCGTCGCCAACCCGTCCTCCTACGCCTATTTCAGCGCGGATCGGCCCGTGCCCGCTATTGCCGCATCTTGCCCGGGCTACAACAAGTGGAAATACGGCATGGACGAGCGCCCGCTTTACCTCGCCGACGCCACACCGGCCGCGCTCGAGCAGCGCTATGTCGAGCGTGACGTGATCTACCTGCTCGGCACGCTCGACACCAATCCGGAGCACCCGGCGCTCGACAAGAGCTGCATGGCGAAGGCGCAAGGCCCTTATCGCTACGCCCGCGGTCACGCCTATGTGGAGGCGATGGCAAAGCGTGACCATGGCACGCCCAATCACCGGGTGTGGGACGTCGCCGGCGTCGGCCATGACGGCGACAAGATGCTGACCTCGAAATGCGGGCTTGCCGCGCTGTTCGATAGTCCTGGTTGCGGGGCGGAGCGCTGACGCGGATGAGAAGGACTGGACTTTGATGACCATCACCATCGCTGCCAACAGCGTGCCGAAACCGCCGGCCGATATCATCGCGGGTTTCAGGGTGGCGCCGACCTCGATCATCTCTGATAATCTCGGTCGGCTGCCGGGCGCGGTCGGGCTCAAGCCCTATCATCGCGGCGGCAAGCTGGTGGGGACGGCGTTCACGGTGCGCACGCGGCCAGGCGACAATCTCGCGATCCACCGTGCGCTCGAGCTGGTCGGACCCGGCGACGTCATCGTGGTCGATGGCGGTGGCGACGAGACCCGGGCGCTGGTCGGGGAGATCATGAAGAACATCGCGCAGTGGCGCAAAGCCGAAGGCTACGTGATCGACGGCGCGATCCGCGACGTCGCGTCCTTCGCCGGGGACGACTTTCCCTGCTTCGCCCGTGCGGTGATCCACCGCGGCCCCTACAAGAACGGCCCCGGCGAGATCAACGTGCCGGTCTCGATCGGGGGTAGCGTGATCTCGCCCGGCGACATCGTGGTCGGCGACGAGGACGGCGTGGTGTCGTTTCCCGCCGCCGGCGCAGCAGCGCTGCTCGAAGTGGTGCGTGTCCAGATCACCCGTGAGGAGGAGACGCTGAAGGCGATTCGCGAGGGCCGCTACCAGGGCTCGTACGGCAAGTCCTGATCAGACCCTGCCGGTCCGTGCAAACTGAAGGCTTCCTGTCCCGCCACCGCTTTGATATGAACGGCGCCAGTAACCCGCCGCTCGGTGGGTTCCGCGGTCCCGTAGCTCAGCCGGATAGAGCGACGGTTTCCTAAACCGTAGGTCGCATGTTCGAGTCATGCCGGGATCGCCAAGAAAATCAATAGCTTGGACTGCAGATATCCCACCGTATCGGCTTGTTGGTCCCCACGGGGTAACCGCCAGGGTAACATTACAGCGCATCGTCGATGCGCGTCGGCCGCAGTGAGGATGCCTCGCGCGTTTGTTCGGATCGATAAGCTAGGCGTCAGTCATAAGGCGGCGACCTTGGGATCGGTGGTCATGACGGCGCCGACGAGCTTCGCGGGATCGACGCCCTTCGTCTTCGCCCACGACGCCAGGTTCTCCGGGCGGTACGACCCATCAGCACGCCAACGGTCGAAGACCGAACCGTCAACGGACTCGTTGATGCGCGAGGTCGTGGCCTGCGTTCCCTTGTCCGGCGGCAAGCCGACGGGCCGGTAGAATGGTCGCGAGACGAAGCGATAAAGGCCCCAAGCGAACTCGCGGTACGAATCCGTGACCGGCGGCGCGACCTGCGAGAGGTCGAGAAAGACTTCGTTGCGCAAGACCAGCCCCAAACTGGCCGCCTTCTCCATTAGCCACTTCAGCGGTCGCTGCGCCAGGGGATCGCTCGCGTAACCGCCGCCGACGTTGGCATGCGCGCCTACGAACCAACGCTGCTCGACCTTGTCGATTTGCCGTTCGGCGGCTCCTTCGTGCCCGGCCCTATCCGTCCTGGTCCAGAACGTGGGTTCGAAATTCTTTCGGTGTTCGTCCAGCGCCAGCGCATGGAAGGCGTACTCGTTGTCGAGCCGCAGATGTGTGTCGAGAAACCGATATTTGCGGACCTTGTCCGCCATCCTCCACACGGGAAGGCCGAGCGAACCGACGGTGTCCCACACGCCGACGAACTTGACATTCGTGGGTCGCGAATAGGTCGTCAGCCAGCGCTCTTCGAGCGGGACACCGTCCGGCAGCGGCTTGCCCAGCAGCGACCTGATCGTCGGTGCATCGTAGATCCGATACCGCGCGTAAAGCTGCTCGATGGAGAGCGGCGCGCCAAGCTTGATAACACCGCACTTGCAGATCAGCCCAGACAGGCTGCGCGCCGTGTACGCGCCGCGACTGAAGCCGAAGATGAAGATCTGGTCACCGTCGTCGAAATTCTGGATGAGCCACGTGTAGGCTTCGATGATCTCGTCGTCGATGCCCCACCCGGTGACGCCGCCTCGCGCCGATTCACCGCGCCGGGTGCCGACCCCCTGCGAATAGTAGACGCGTTGATCGGCGGTCTCGGCGGTCAGGGACTTCAACCTCCAGACGTTCGTGTTGTTGTTCAACGTGTTCCAGGTACCGTCGAGGAAGATCGCGAGACGCTTCATGAGATCTCTCCGATAATATCCTGCTGAAATCGAGCCCCAGGACGGCTTCATCATCGCCCGTGCCATCGAGCGCTTCGATTGCCGACAGCCACCGGCCGCCGAATCAAATCGGCGCGGGCGATCGAGCGGAACGGGAGTCAACGAAAAAAAGTCGATTTCCCGAAGGAAAGTGCATTCACCGAACCTTGTCGAACCGACGCGTCGCCACCACGTGCTCAACCGCCAGTTTTATTTATTCCTACAAGATTCGGGAAGATGCAATGGACCCGCGTATCACCTATTTCCCCGTCGGCAACGGCGATTGCTCGCTGATCACCCTCAGCGACAACACCCAGATCATTATCGACTGCAACACCACTCAGGAAGCCAGCGACGAGGACGACCCCAGCCGCTACGACGTTCATCAGCATCTACTCGATTTCGGCAAGAAGCTCGACGGCAAGATTCCCCACGTTGACGTGTTTATCCTGACCCATGCTGATCAGGATCACTGCCGCGGCTTCGACACGATGTTCTACACGGGCGACCCGTCCAAATACACGGTGAAGCACTCCAAGGAAGACCTGATACTCATCGACGAGCTCTGGTTCACCCACCGAATCTTCGCCAACCATGAGGGCGAGCTGTCGAAGTGGGCGAAGGCGTTCAAGAAGGAAGCGCAACGCCGCATCGATCTCCATCTCGCGAAGTCGTCCGTGCGCAACGATGCCGGCAACCGGATCCGCGTCGTCGGTCACAGCAATAACCCGGCCTACAAGGGGCTCGGCGATCTCGTCATTACGCCGGGCAACTACATCGACGTCATCGACCGCAAGACGAAAAAGGACTTCCGCTTCTTCGTCCATGCGCCGTTCCGCAAGGAGGTCGACGACAAGCTGGCCGATCGCAACGACACCAGCGTGGTGCTGCAGGCCTGCTTCGACGTAGGCGGAACCAAAAACGCCGGCCTCGCGATGTTCGGCGGCGACGCCGGTGCCGCGATCTGGTCGAAGATTCTGGAACTCAGCGACGACGACAAGCTGGCGTTCGATCTGTTCCTCGCGCCACACCACTGTTCGTGGACCTTCTTCAGCGAGGAAGAGTACAAGTACAACAAGGTGCCTGCCGAGGACTCGCTCGCCATCCTCGGCAAGGGACTAGACGGCGCGCGTGTGATCGCATCGTGCAAGCCGATCAAGGACGACGACGACAATCCTCCACATTTTGCGGCCAAGGAGGAGTACGAAGACGTCGTCGGCGAGGAGAATTTCATCAGCCTTGCTGAGGTTGGAGACCAAAAGCGCGCGCTGCCGACCACGTTCGAAATGAGCGAAAACGGGCCGGTGCTGCTGGATCCAGAGGACCTCGATCACGTCGACGACACCGTCAAAAAGGTCGCGAGCACGCCGCAGACCTATGGATGAACTGCACTCCACTCCACAGGAAAAGGAGGACGAAGATAGCCTGTCGCCGGCGATCCGATCGGCGGTGGCGGAATTGCGCGCCAAGTACCCCGCTCAGGCCGCTCCGGTCCTGAAGTGGAACGACAACTACGTCGCCGTGCCCCTCGCGGTCGACGTCGAACTGCCCGGGCGGGGGCCCGTCGGCGGGGTCGACATCCGCAAGCGCGAGCCGCTGCTGCTGCTGTTTCCCATCAGGTCGTTTCCCTATCTTGCGCCGAGGGTCTATTCGGACCGTCGCGACTTCTCGAAGGCCTTCCCCCACCTCAATCCGACGGGCCCCAAGCTGCCGGCGTCGCTCTGCCTACATCGCGGTTCGATCGACGCCTGGTTCGCGGAGCACACGGTGAGCGACCTGGTCGAACGCGCGCGCGGTTGGCTGCGCGATGCCGCGCGCAATCGGTTGATCCCCGAAGGGGACGCCTTCGAGCCCACCCGTTCGCCCGACACGTCCGGCACGTTCGTATACCCGCCGGAGGTGTTCATCGCGAAAGCGGCAGGGCTCCGTGCCGCGCAGGGCGGAACCGCCGGCAGCGCCCTCGTCGCTTACGATCTGCTCGACGACGAGAGCAAAGCCGAGATCGGCGAGAAGGAATATACCGTCAGGCAGGCAGCCTTCGTCACCGACGACACTCTCGAGGCGCACCAGGTCATCGCCGGCCTCCTGAACGAGTTCGCCGAGAAGCCGGAATACAAGGGGCAATTCCAGCGCCGCCTCTTCGGCCTGCTGCTATGGACGCCGGAAACCGATGTCTGCAGCCGGTATTTCGGCGACTTACCGGAGACGCTCGGCGACCTCGAGGTCTGGGCGGAGGAGCTCGGTTTTCAGTTGCGGGCCGCTCTGACGTCGTATCTAGCGAACGGCCTGCAGCTGTTCAGCGGCGTGCCGATCGTGCTTGCCGTCAGGCGCCCCCAGCAGGTTCTGGGCAGGACGTCGGACGTCGAACTGCTGAACTTCCTGATACTGGCCGGCGGAGATCACTGGCCGAAGGACGGCGCATGGGATCCGGCGGCGCGCCTCCGGTTCGCCGATCATCGCACGCCGCTGACGCCCGAATTCGC
This sequence comes from Bradyrhizobium sp. LLZ17, assembly GCF_041200145.1. Classification (NCBI taxonomy): domain Bacteria; kingdom Pseudomonadati; phylum Pseudomonadota; class Alphaproteobacteria; order Hyphomicrobiales; family Nitrobacteraceae; genus Bradyrhizobium; species Bradyrhizobium zaerense. Next base: position 4,391,438 of record NZ_CP165734.1, on the reverse strand, counting down.
CCGCGAGATCTCGGCGCTGCCCGCCGACCGTGTCGCTGAGCCGACGGTCGTGTTCGGCGCCGGCGCGCTGGGCTCGAAGGTGGCGAGCCATCTCGCCCGTAGCGGCAGCGTCGCCCTGAAGATCGCCGACAACGCGAAAATCGCGCCTCACAATCTGGTCCGCCACGCGTTGGGCGGCCGCACCGTGGGTAAGTCAAAGGCGGAAGCTCTCAAGGACGAACTGGTCGGGCTCTATCCCGGTCAAGGCGACCTTCCCATCGAAGCCAAAAACACGTCCGCTCTTTCCAGGCTGCGCAGCCCCGCCTTCTTCGACGGTTACGCCAACCTGGTCGACATGACGGCGTCCAATATCGTGTTCAACGGGCTACGCGACGCTGCGCTTCCGGACACGCTGCGCGTTCACCGCGCCGAGATCGCCCACCGCGGCATGCTCGGCCTGTTGTCGATCGAGGGGACCGGGCGCAATCCCCGGATCGACGATCTCCAGGCGCTGATCTACGACTCCGCGATGGAGGACGACGCGGTCGCTGCCTGGCTGGAGGAGGTCAGGTCGACGCGGGACGATCGCGTCGGGTCCGGCGGCCTCGAGGACATCCAGGTCGGATTGAGTTGCAGTTCGGCAACCATGCGGCTGGCCGATGAGGTGGTGTCGTTCCACGCCGCGGCGGTGACCCGCCGGCTGCGGCCCTATTTGGCCAAGGGCGGTCCAGCGCGGACGGAGGGCCTCGTCAACCTTAGCTTCCTAGGCGAGGAAGGTGACGCTCGCGCGAGCGCGCGGCCCGTCAAGCCCACGATCGTGCTCGGCGCCGACTACGGATGGCAGATCCGGATCGCGGCGGCTGTCGCGGAGGAGATGTTGGGATTGATGCGGCGACACAGTCCGAGCGAGACCGGCGGCATCCTGGTCGGGAGGGTGGCCGCGACCATGAAGACGATCTACGTGACTCGCTTGGTGCCGGCCCCGCCCGACAGCCGCGGCACGCCCTGGGTCTTCGAACGGGGCACGGAGAAGCTGCCAGAGGCTCTCGCCCGGATCGAGCGCCGGACCGGCGGTCTGCTGACCTACGTCGGCGAGTGGCACACGCATCCCGCGGGCGGATCGGATCTCAGCGATACGGACAAGACCGCGGTCATCGGCTTGCGATCAGTTCTCGACCGCGTCGACAAGCCTACTCTGGTGACCATCGTGACGCCGGAGGAGATCCGGCCTCACCTCTTCGAGTCGACGAGCCCGCCGGTCGTGATCGATCCGCCGCGACGCCGGCCCCGCTTCATGCGGGTGATTTTTTGGCGGCGCTAGAAGACGTCGGCTTTCCGGCCTTCTGCGCCAACACCGTGCAGACGAACCGGACGCCATAGGTCGCGGCGGCGTGTCTGACGACGATCAGCTGGAAAAGCAAAATGCCGAGGTAAACGCCGATCGCCTTCCACGGCGCGACGAGGAACAGCGCCGCGATGCCGAACCCGATCAGGAACAGCGCGGCCAGACCCGTATAGTCGCGCAGCAGGAGATAGTCGCGGTGCACCTGCATGACCGCGGGGACGTCCTGAACCTCTAGATAGAATCGATACCAGAGGCTGTTTTGGTCCTTGGGATCGCTCGGCACCTTATTGCCGCAAGCGCGCTGCAGCCGGGTGAAGTCTACCCGGGGATCGGCCTGCGCGTGGACGCTGAAGGCGCGGTGTCCGGGCAGAACGTCGCTCCACCGCAGAAACACCAGACGCTCCTTCGTCGCCGAGTTCAGGAGACCGTTTGCGATGGTGGTGACCACGACGGTGAGGCCTACAGGCAGGAGGTTGGCAGCACCCGTAAGTGCCGCCTTGATCCCGGACAGTTCGAACGTCGACCACTGACACGCCCCATAGAACCCGACGGCATTTGCGGCGATGATCAGCCAGAGCTGTCTTCGGTTCTGCTCCTTCAGCTTCTGCGATCCGCCCTTCTTCGACATGAAATTCCCGGTCCTGCCCACGCAATTTCGTCAATCACCATTTAGTGGCGCGGGCTCGCAGATGCACGCGACGGTCGCCCTTCCGTGCACGAAATCCCCAGCCCCGCCATTGAAGTCTGACTAGACTCTATGTTCGTGTTATGTTCTCATTGGGGATGGCAGCAGATCGACCTGCAAGCTGGCGCATGCCGGGCAGAAAAGAGATGGAAAAACTGGCCGGGCAGTCTCCGGTCGGCAAAAACGCGCCCGCAACGTCCTCGGCTGGCCAAGCCGACGCGATGCCGCCCGAATACTGGGAAGCAGTGCTACGGGACGCGGGCGCCGACGCCAGACAGGCCGGTCGGCCCATCCAGTCGCGCACGCTGGCCGAAATCGGCCGACACGTGTCGCGGGTCTCCTGCAGCCGCTGCGGTCGCATCGTCGAAATTCAGACCGTCGACGCCGTCCGCCTCTACGGTCGGGATGCCGTGTGGAAGGACGTCGGGCAACGGATTCTCGACGCGACCTGCCAGCAGCGGACCGGCAGCCACGAAGACGACGGGTGCTGGCCGTCGTTCGGCTGAGCGCCGGCAATGGCGCGGAAGCATCCGACGCCCCTCTCCGGAGGGCTGCGATCCGCCCTCAACAAGGAGCTCGGCAAGGCGCGCGCCATGACGACGGTGCTGGCGCAACGGTCGGCGGAGCTCCGGGCCGAGGGCGAGTCCCTGATCCGGACGGCCGACAAGCTGCTCTGCGAAGCCTGGAACGAGCGGATGTGGGCCGACGGAGGCCCGATCGACCCGTCCCCCACGGTCGACCAGGCGATCAACGGCGGCCACCCATGGCTCGAGATCGAGTGTTCGCGTTGCAAGACGAAGCGGGACGTCGACCTCGCGGCCCTGCCCCACCCGCCCACGACTTTCGTCCACGACCTGGTGAGCCGGCTGCGTTGCAGCAAGTGCGCCAAGGCCAATCGCCGGCCGCCTGCGACGCTGCTACAGCTGGCACAGCGCCCTCGCCAGGCCGCTCCGGAGACCTGACGATGTGCAATCTCTATTCGATCACCACCAACCAGGCCGCCATCAGCGCGCTGTTCCGCGTCGTCAACCGGTACGTCGGCAATCTGGCGCCGATGCCCGGCGTGTTTCCGGACTACAAGGCGCCGATCGTCCGGACCGGCGCCGAGGGCCGCGAGCTCGCGACGGCGCGTTGGGGCATGCCGTCGTCGTCGAAGGCGCTGATGGACGCCACCAAGAAGCGCGCCGAGAAGCTACAGGCCAAAGGCAAGACCGTCGATTTCAAAGAATTGCTCCGGATGGAGCCGGACGGCGGCACCACCAACATCCGCAACGTGAAGTCCAAGCACTGGACGCGATGGCTGGGTCCGAGCACCGCTGCGTCGTCCCGTTCAACTCGTTCAGCGAATTCAACAAGGCCGAAGGCGGCGACATCTGGTTCGCGCGGGACGAAACCCGCCCGCTGCTCTGCTTCGCCGGCATCTGGACGAACTGGACGTCGGTCAGGAAGGTGAGGGAGGGCGAGACCACGAGCGATCTCTATGCGTTCCTGACGACGGAGCCGAATGCCGAGGTCGGCGCCATCCACCCGAAGGCGATGCCCGTGATCTTGACCACGCCTGAAGAGGTGGAGGCCTGGATGACCGCGCCTGCGGACGAGGCGCTGAAGCTGCAGCGGCCGCTGGCGGACGGGGCGCTCAGAATCGTCGCCCGCGGCGTCAAGGAAGACCCAGCGCCAGCCGCTAACTAGGTTCTACACAGGCCCACGGAACACGTGGACAAGCGGTAGCATCTGCATTTCGGAATCCCTGGCCCGTGCTAACCGGCCGGAACGAGCCGGCGACCCCAAGGATTCGTCACGGCAGGAGCGATTTCGATGCTGATGACCAAGGAAAGACGGCCGGCGATCCGGACGCTGCGCGGCTGGGCGATCCACGCCCTGCAGGAGGCCGGCGCAATCCGCGAATGCGAGGTGCACGGCTGGATGCAGGATCGCGCGGACCCGCACGCCCGGGAGCGGGCCATTGACATCGCCCGCCATAATCCGCCGCCGACAATTTCTCCCGACGAAGCCGTGGCCGAAGTACGGGACGTCCTGAACTCGATCGGCGACACCTGCCCGGAGTGCCCGGCCGAACTCCGGTAGGCCGTCTACTCATGGGTCAAACGTTGCCAGTCGAGGCTCGCTTGGCCTCTGTTCTAGCCTCAGTAGCGGCGCAAACGCCATATGGCTGGGGGTCCGGGTCGGTCGGAACCGGACGTCATGGGCCTCTTGATCATCAGGCTATCGCGTCGTCCTATTTCACCAGGTGGGCGGCAGGATGCTGCATGCCCAGCACACCGACCATAGAGAAGATCGAGAGTCCCAAAGCAATCTCGAGCAATGTATTGCGCGAGAGCGCGCGGAGCGTACGCCCTTGCCGCGCCTCATCGGAGAGCGAAGCGAGCTGCGGCGTCAGGACGAGCCGGTTGATGGCGGCGAACACGAGCATCACAGCGAAGACGGAAAGCTTTAAGATCAGGAGCTGCCCATAATCGGTCATGACGAGCCCGCGGAACGAACCAACCAGAATCCATGCGTTGACGAACCCGGACAGGGTCAACGTTGCGACGCTGATAATGGCAAGAGTCGAAAACCGCCTGACAGCGTCAAGCTTCAGCGAGAAGCAACCCCGATGACATCTAAGCGAACGAAGCAGCAGCACCAGCGGTATGAGACCGCCAAACCAGGCCGCGGCGGCGATAAGATGTAGCGCATCACTGGCCAGGTGCAGATACCCCAACCCGGAGGGCGTCGAGGCGGCATGTCCGGTCCAGGCGATGGAAGCAACAAGGGACGCCGCCGCCCCCAGTGGAAGCAAGCGCCACAACCCCGAGCGTTCGAAAGCCAAACAGATCGACAGCATGATCGCGAGCGCCAGACGGACCTGCGACACCCATCCAAATTGCGTTAATTGAAGTACGTCGCGGAGTGCTCCCGAGATCACGGCTTCGCCAACGCCCTCTCCGCTCAACGACATCGTCAACAACAGCACCCAGGCAAGCCCGGAGACGACGACGACGGCAATCCCGATCCAGGCAGCACCGCGGAGCTGCCTTTCGACCAGCGCGTTTGCGTGCGGCTCTGCGCGCAAAGCGGGTTCAGCGACGAGGCCGCGAAAGATCAATGCGCCAGCCGTAATCGCTGAGGCGGCGAAATGAACCGTCCGGGTCGCGATCATCAGGACGTCAATCTCTGCCCCAAACCAGCTCATCGCATCACTCTTCCCCCCAACCCCTCACTGCCCGACCTCGAACGTAAAATTGCCGTCCGTCGTGTGGGTATCGACTGAGAGCACGTGCCACGTGACATGATAGGTGCCGCTGCCGCCCGGACGCAGCGAGACCGACATCTGGCTGCCGCTGATGCGCGGCTTACCTGTATCGACGCGCTGACCGGCCGCGTTGGTCACCGTGACATTGCTGAACGCTCCCTCCAGCTTCTGCGTAAAGAATAACGTCACTTCGCGAGGCGGCGTCGCGACCTTGTTGCCCACGCGCGGATCGGCGTGATCGAGAAAGGCGTGGGCGGAAACCTCCCTTCCGGCAAGCAAGGTCAGTAGCGGGAGTATTCCGATCACAGAGGAGCGCCGCATGGATCAATTCCTCGGAAAGGGGCTGGCTTGCTGGACCGCTGGGCCAAATATCGGCTTGCCGATGCCGCGCGGATCGATGTCGTCAAGGTAGAGGTGCAATTGAGCGATCACCCCGACATTGCTTCCGCTTTGCCGGTTGATCGGGATCTGTGCTTCAACGGCTACCTGAAAGGTGTTTCCAACCCAAATGACGCCGGGGTTGATGGTGCCGGTGGTCTGAGTTCCCGAAGTAAAGGTATTCGACAGAGGGGTTTGCAGTGTCGCTTCGACGAGCGGGATCAAATGATTCACGAAATCCGGAAGGCCAAGGTCAACGACCGACGACTTGAGATACGGCATGCTATACTGGATCGTGCCTCCCCAATTCAGCACCCTCGGATGGAACTCGGTATCAGCCGTGAGATCACCGCTGCCCGGATCGACGCTGACGGTCGTCGTGGATCGTCTTCCCGGAATGGCGTAGCCGATCTGTCCAGTTATCGCGACGGGCCTGATCCAGGATAGAGAGTCCGGAAGGTCGCCCAGCCCTTTGCCGAAATAAACCGTTGGCGTGTAGGTGTTGAACGGGTCTGCCCCGACGTTCGCCGCACCTGTGCCGCCCCATTCGACGCTGAGGCCAACCGACATCACGAACTCATGCGCGGGGTCTTTGAAGACGCGGTATTTGAACGTCGTCTCGAGATTCTGGAATCCATTGGCTCCGGCCGCCGCTGCATCGATCGGGCCAAGAAAGGTGTAGGTCGAGCCGAACGAAATCGCGAAATCCTCGGTGATGCGTTTGGAGAACTCTCCCGATATATCCCGCTGCCGGACCGGGGGCACGTCGCCCGTCTTGAAGCTGTCGACGGTTGGTAGCGATAGTTCGTCGTTCACGCCGGGATCATCGATGCCAAGCGTTGCGGGAAAGAAACGGTTTCCAACGATCTCGTGTGCGGCGGTTCGACCGAGTGGGACCAGCGCTATCGCGAGCACCGAGATGCCCGCGCGCCAAAGATGGATAGACATGAAGAACCTCCACAGGTGTTGATGTGAATGCATCGGCAGCCGGAGGCCGCCGGGGTTCACGTCAAGTGCGGTGGAGCGCGAGCTTCTGCGTTCGAGCCGACCCGTGCTGTCGATGGCGACGGTGCGGCTTCCAGCCAGGATACCCGCTGGTATTGACGCTGCAGAACCGCGAAAATGAAGGGCGGCGGATCGCCCGCAATGGCGGCGACGCTATGACCCGCCGCGCAGAATACACAGCACCCCTGAGATTGTTGCGTCGGAGCTGTCCGCGGATCCGTCGGGGATGACATCGCTTCAGAGCAGATCGACCCCATGTAAAGCGGATCGTTCACGGCATCAGCGACTGCGCGAAAGGCGGCAATCGGTGCGAACGACTGCACCAGTATCGAGAGCAGCATGATTGGAATGAAAACTTCCAGCCGCCGTCCCATGGTTCTCCCCGAAAACGCCTTGGTTTTGGTACCACTCGCCTCAAGGGCTGTCGAGAATAGTTGCTCCGCACGATACAATTGGTCTTACGTGTAGTTTTTTCTGCACCAGAGCGCACAGCACTGCTTCCGTTGCCAATTGGCTCGGGTTTCTCTAGAGCGCTACGGAGATCGCCGACCGCGATCCGCGCGGCGGGCGACGCGAGCTCACCTAGGCCAGCGGCGCGCGCCGCCGGGCCTGCCTGCCGGGATGAACAACCGCTGCCCGCGGCGATGCGCCGCCAGGACACCGTGATGAAGTGCGCGCCAATGCGGCGCGCACCACAGCGCGCGAAGTCAGGGTTGCGCCGCCAACCGCACGCCGTCTGGTCCAATCAGACCGGGGTACGGCGCCTTGAATTTGTAGATTGTTCCGCTGACGGCACCTTCCATGTAGATGTACTGGTTGTTCTCGCCGCCGAAGGCAAAGTTCGTGGCCGACGAATCACCATTCGGCAATGGGACATAACCGATGATGAAACCCCGCGGATCGTACTCGATGAGTCCGCCGATGCCGCACGCTGCCCAGAGATTGCCATGTACGTCGTAGTGGATGCCGTCAGGTCCACCGTTGCCTGGATTGTAGCTCCCGGCGGTCGCGAAGAAGAAGGTGGTGTGCGACGGGTCCTTGGCGCATTGGGAGCACGCCGGATTCGGCCCTCCCAGGAATGAATAATATAGCATCCGGTTGCTGGCGTAGTCGGCGACCGCCAGCGTGCCGTCGTCCGGCGAAACCGCTATGCCATTGGGAAAACTACCGGTGGAGATGATGCGCCGGAGAATGCCGTCTTTCGAGTATTGATAGACCGCACCGGTCCGATCCGCCGCGTCGGGTCCGGGTCCTGTTCCCCAGGGATCGGTGAAGTACAGATTGCCCTCGGCGTCGAAGTCGAGATCATTCGGACCCTTGAACAGTTCGTTGTGGAACGTCGAAACGAGTGAACTCAGTTGCTTCGTGTCCGGATCATAGATCAGGACGCCGAGGTGACGGGTCGTGACGTAAAGCTTGCCGTCATGCCAACGCGTGCCCTGCGGTTCGCAGGCGGGACCGAGATCTCCTCTCGGATTACAGTTGAACACCGGGACCAGCTTCGCGTCGGGAGTGAGATAGGACACCCAGCCGCTGCCGATCGCGACGAACCAGAAATTGCCTGCCTTGTCGAAGGCCCCGCCCTCAAGAAACTTGCCCTGCGGCTGATCATGGATGTCCGCGAACAAGGTGACCGGCCCGATACCCGGCGGAGGGGGCGGCAAGCCCCAGGGCTGCACTTGCTCGGGAGATGGCGGACCGGCGAGCGGAGGCGCGGCGACGGACTGGGCCTGCGCCGATGCGGTATGAACGGGCGCCGCCGCGCCACAGAACACAAGTGAAAATGCACAGACGGCACTTGCCAGCTTAGTTGTCATGACGATTTCCTCCGACGCGTTTTGCCCAGCCCTTCCTTTTGCGCCCCGCTTGGAGCATCAGTTCAAAAGGTGGCGCGAACATGAGCGTAACGATCGTCGATGCAGACCAGCCCGGCTTTCGACGCATTATCGATGGTCCGCATTTTGCTGCGTCGTTGTCGCGATCGGCAGGGGCTCGGAGCCTGTCGCAGGCTCCCCTGTCCGCTTTGTTTTCCGCTGCCAAACCAAGCATGCCCGATCAGCAGTAGTGCCTCGCGCACATCTTCGCCCATGACGGCAGGTCCAGAGCTCGCGATGAGGCTGAGGGCTACAGGTTGGCGGCCAATCCGATGGAAGAAGCGGTAAGAGAGGTCAGTGTTGCGCCTAGGATCATCCATAGCGTGTCGATGCGAGTGGTCAGCAGCAGCACAAGGCAAACCACCGCAATTGCCCAGGTGACCGGGCCGGTGAGGCCGTCCAGTCCGAGCGGAATGGCGGCTGCGAGCAGCAATCCCGCGCTGGCGATGACGACGGTCTGCAGCACGGATCGCACCCGAGGGTGCTCCATCCGTCGCCCGACGAAGTGGACCAGCGGAATGATGAGCAGCGCAGGCGTGATCATGGCGAGCCAGCCGGCGACCGCTCCCGGAAGCCGGGGCGACGAAGTAGCCGACGCGGACGACATAGAGGCCGACCGGGCCCGGCGAGCTCCGGGTAATGACCACCGCCTCATTGAGCTGCTCGTTGGTCAGCACGTGATAGTGGTTGACCAGCGACTCCTGGATGACGGGCAGCGAGGCCAGCCCGGCGAACGCCGTGATCGTGCCCTTCAGGAGCAATAGGTACAGCAGGACGAAGTTCATGAGGGCTCCGGCAGAAAGAGACCGATCAGCGCAGCGAGCACCAGAACGGCGAGCGGGGACATCCCGGCGATCGCATGGAGCGCAAATGCCGTAGCGCCGATCAGGACGACGCGGATGCGGTTTTCCCGGCCGGAAATGCGGATGGACGATGGTCCAGACGTCTTCACCGTGACCGCCACAGCGGCTGCGATCGCGCCCTTAATGGCCGCCTGCGCAAACGGATTCTCCTGCCACTCGGCGAACAGGACGGTGATGACCAGCACGAATAGCGTGCATGGGACCGAGGCGGCCAGCAGCGCGACGAGAGCGCCGGCCCATCGCCGCAGGAGCCACCCGATGCCGACACAGAATGCGAGCAGGTTGGTGCCCGGCGTCAATCGGCCGAGCGCGTAGGAAAGCGCGAATTGCTCCTCGCTCACCCAACGGCGCTTGCCCACGATCTCGCCGTGAATGACAGCCGTGGTTGCGCTCCCGCCGCCGAGAGTGAAGTTGGCGTAGCGGATGAAGACGTCAGCGATCTGCTTGAGAAGGCGGCCTCATGGTGGCACGATGGGCAAGGCGCTGGTAGCGCCGATGACCTGATATGTGCCCGTGATCCGTCGTGCCGGTGTGCTGCACGCGCCGCTTACGGCGGGGCGTGGGGCTTGGTTCGATCTAAACAGGAGGATGCAGTCGAGTCCAGTGCCAGCGGAAGATAGCAGGTCGCAATCGCCCTTCGCTGGGCAAAGTAGTCAGGCCGATCTGCGCGATCTGGTGGAGGCGGGCTTCTTCGCCGCGGCCTCCCTCACCGGCTTCTTGCCCTCGATCGGCATCAGCATCTCCTTCTGCCCCGCACCAGCCTTGCGCGGCTTCTTGGAAGGCTTACCAGCCTTCGCCGGCGCTTGCTCCTGACCGACGCTCCGCCGCAGCGCCTCCATCAGATCGACGACTTTGCCGGCGGCAGGCCGCTCCTTCGGCGTGATCGGCTTGCCGGCGCGCTTCTTGTTGATCAGGTCGATCAGCGCGGTCTCGTAGTGGTCTTCGAACTTTTCGGGCTCGAACCGCCCGGCCTTCTGGTTGACGATGTGCTTCGCGAGATCGAGCATGTCCTTCGTCACCTTCACGTCCTGGATCTCGTCGAAATACTCCTGCTCGCTCCGCACCTCGTAAGGGTAGCGCAGCAGCGTGCCGACGAGGCCCTTGTCCAATGGCTCTAGCCCAATGATGTGCTCGCGGTTGGTCAGCACGACGCTCCCGATCGCGACCTTGTTCATCTCGCGAATCGTCTCGCGGATGACGGCAAAGGCGTCGTGGCCGACCTTGCCGTCTGGCCGGATGTAGTAGGGGCGGATCAGGTAGCGCGGGTCGATGTCGGACTTGTCAACGAACTCGTCGATCTCGATGGTGCGCGTGGATTCCAGCGCGATCTCCTCGAGCTCCTCCTTCGTCACCTCGATGAACTGGTCCTTCTCGAGCTGGTAACCCTTGACGATGTCCTCGTTGGGCACCTCGTCGCCCGTGTCGGCGTCGACCTTCAGGTACTTGATGCGATGACCGGTCTGCCGATTGAGCTGGTTGAAGCTGATCTTCTCGGACTCGGAGGTCGCCGGATAGAGCGCGACCGGGCAGGTCACCAGGGACAGACGCAGGAAGCCTTTCCAGTTGGCGCGCGGGGCCACGATACGCAGAACTCCGTTGGCGGCTCGGATTCAAGACGAACGAGCGAGGGCAGTTCCGACATCCCGTCCGCCTCAGCGCGAATTCATCCTTAACCGGGCGTGCGGCACCAGCGGAATCCGGCGGCCGGTCTTGACTCTCCGGGAACAAACAAGGAACAATGGGGGATGCCCGCTACCACTGAGACCCCCGCGCCCGCCGTCGACGAGTTGGAGGCCGCCGCCGACCAGGCCGATCGCGGCCTGCGGCGGGGACACCCGGGCGGTCAAGGCCCTGATCGTGACGGTCGACGTGCAACGGTGGGCACGCTAGGCCTCGCTCACGGTAGGCTTTCCGGCCCCCGCGAGCACGATCGCCGCGGCGATCGCTTCCAGCGTAATCGCCAACAGCAGCGAAGCGCCGTAATCGCCTCTCCAGCCGCGGATTAGACCGATCAATCCGGGACCCAAGGCGCCGACCGTGCCGCTGATCGAGGTGAACAGCCCCATCACCACTGTGAAGTTTTGCACCTCAAACTCGCGGTGGATGATCAGCGGCGGTAGCGTGATGAGGTTGCCGACCGAGAAACCGAACACGGCAGAGGCCAGCAGCACGAGTTCAACGTCGTCCGTCAGGCAGATGGTCGACAGCGCCACGGCCTGGCTCACCAGCGAGACGGCGGCTGCAAGTCGCGGATCAAGGCGGTCGGCGATCACGCTAAGCGAGAGCCGTCCGACGAGCGCCATTAAAGTCATCACGCTGACGGCGAGCCCTGCCGTGACAGCTCCGATCTTCGGCTCGAGTATCGCGATCTGGTGCACGATGAAGCCGACCTGCGCGATGATCCCGAGCGCAAAGGGAATCGCGATGGTCCAGAACACCGGCCGGCGCACCACCTCGCCGCGGGAGATGCTGCTGGCGAGCGCCGGCGCGGATTGGTTGGCGGTTGCAGCCGTTGCGCCCGCATTCGGTGGCGGGCCGATCCAGGCAAGCGTGGCCGGGACTAGAAAGATCAGCAGGACTGCGCTCGCGGCCAGCATCGCGGTCTGGAATCCTAGGTGGCTCACCAGAACGACCAGTAGTGGCGTCACAATGACGCCGCCCGAACTGGCGCCGAGGAAGGCCAAGCTAATTGCAAGGCCGCGGCGCCGAACGAACCAGGCACCGATGACCGCCGAAATGATTACGGTGCCCATGCCCACCCAGCCGAGCGACATCAACGCGAATGCCGCGTATAGCATCCACTGCGAGCCAGCGAAGGCGAGCAGCACCAGAGAGGTGGCGAGGCAAGCAATTCCTGCCAGTGCCAGTCGCTTCAGGCCGAGCCGCCGCACGATCTCGTCGGTGAAGATGACGATAACATTACCGATCAAAAGCGACAGCGTGCTGGCACCCGAGATCAGCGAGGCCGGCCAGCCGTTCAGCCGCTGCAGCTCTACCAGATAGACCCCCTGCCCATACAGAGCAAAGCCGAAGATCGACAGCGCCAGCAGGAAACAGGCAAGCACGACCCTCCAGCCAGCGTAGCGCGGTGACGTCTCGTCGTGCATGTGCGGCCCCAGTCCCAGCCCGAGCGGCGCGCACTACATACAAGCGGAAATCGTGGAAAGCGAGTCACGAAAGACGCGAGTGTTGCGCGCGTGGTCGTTGCGAGCGAAGCGACTTGTCCGCAGAAGCGTTTAGCCAAGGTCCAATGTCAGCGAACGCGTTGAGAGGAATCCTAGGGCCGGTGTCGCCTCCCGGGCGCGCAACGTTGCGGGCAGCGCGGCCGCCATTCCCAGACCCATCATGAAGTTGCGTCGCTTCATTGCTGCTCCCGCATCCCATGGGATTAACCCTTGCCAAGGCAAAGCATTCGTGAGCCGCAACGAAACGTCGCTTCGGCTCACGAGCCGTAGTGCCCAAGTCATGGCGGAACGAGTGGTCCTGGACTCTGGACGGCGGATCGGCACGGCCCAATGACGGGTCTGGATGATAAAGGACGTTTGCTCGCCCATGGCACGACGACGCGTCTTATCCTCTAACGCCAGCATTCGTGTCGACCGGGTCGAGTGGCGACCTTCGCACTTCCGGCGACTCAGCAGACCCGGTCGAAACCTATTGCGAGATCGGCCGTGGCCACCATCAGAAGCTTGCCGATTGACCTCCCGCTTCGTCAATGCTACAATGTGTAGCATATCTTCCGAATGGCACGACGACGTATACAACTGCGCCCACGCTGTCGCCAAGTTGGCAAGGGACGTCCGGATGAAGCGCCTGCATCGCCGTCTCACCGCTTTGTCGATCCTCCTCCTCGTGACTCTCGGCCTTGCCACCGACGGCCGTGCGTACGACGTCGCAGCGATCAGCGATACTGAAACGCTTGGCTTCTCGGCGCCGCGGCTGTCACGGATCGCCGCCTGGCAGCAGACACAGGTCAATGCCGGCGCCTTCTCGGGCGCGGTCGCGGCCATCGCGCGGAACGGCAGAGTGGCGTATATGCGAGCAGTCGGGTTTCGTGACCGTGCAAAGACCACCCCGCTGCAGCTTGATGCGATCTTCTGGATTGCCTCGATGACGAAGCCGGTCACCAGCGTGGCCGCGATGATGCTGGTCGAGGAGGGGAAGCTCGATCTTGCTGCCCCGGTCGCCAACTATCTTCCCGAGCTCATGAATATGATGGTCGCTGTCGAGACCAAGGATCCTGTGACCGGCAAGACCCAGATCGCATATGAGCCGCAGAAGCATCCGATGACGGTGGAGGATCTGCTGCGCCAGACATCCGGCCTCACTTACGCGGATTCGGGTAATACGGCGGTGCACAGGCTCTATCGGGAGAGCGGACTAAACGCGAAGGGCTTGGCGCGTGACGGCACCCTGAAGGACTTCGTATCCCGTTTGGCGCGGCTCCCGCTCGCTCATCAGCCCGGAGAAGTCTGGGAGTATGGTCACAATGCTGACGTGCTGGGGCGGGTGATCGAGGTCGCGTCGGGCCAGCCGTTCGATCGGTTTCTCGACAACCGGCTGTTCAAGCCGCTCGGTATGGTCGACACCGGGTTCTGGGTGCCACCGGAGAAGCTCGCGCGCCTCGTCGACCCGCCGGCTGGGGCGACGATGCTTCCGGACCGGGATGTCACTAAGCCGACCACGCTGTTCTCGGGTGGCGGCGGACTGGTGTCGACGGCGGCCGACTATCTCAGGTTCTGTCAGATGCTCCTCAATGGTGGCGAACTCGACGGCGTGCGCATTCTGTCGCCTGAGATCGTGCGGCGGATGACCACGAGCGCTGTGCCGCCCGGGAAGCGCATCGCCGACGGCTCGGTTTGGGGACTTGGATTTTCCATCCGCAGCGAGGCCGCACGAAGCTCCGTCGCCGGATCGGTCGGCAGCTTCTCCTGGAATGGGATCTGGGGCACTCATTTCTGGGTTGATCCGGCGGAGCAGTTGATCGCCATCAATCTCATCCACGTCGCGCCGAACAAGTTCGCCGTGTTCAATTCTGCGTTTCACGGTCTCGTCTACGGCGCCTTCAGTGTTCCTGATCAAGGTGTGCCAGCATCAGCCGACGCTGGCGTCGATCAAGCCGCACTCGCATCCTTCACGGGCACGTACAGGTTCGCAACGCTGAGTTCCCGGGACCGGCAGGACGAGATTGGGGGTCTTGGCATCCAGATCGCGATACAGGACGGTCGCCTTGAGGTGAAATTCCCAATCCAAGGCACGCCTGCGGCCAAGGCCGGCGTCATGGCTGATGACATCATCACACATCTGGATGGGGAAGCGACGCAAGGCAAATCCCTCGATCAGGTTCTCGACAAGATGCGCGGGCCGGTGAACAGCTCGATCCGCCTGACCATCGCGCGCAAGGGGCAGAACGAGCCGATCGAGTTGACGATCGTTCGCGCTGTGATCGCACCGCTTGGCACCGATCTCCATGTCGCGATCACGGATGGCAAGCTGCAGGTCGAGGCCGGCGGAGCGCTGCCGGTGCTCGACTTCGAGAAGGGGATGCCCATCACGCTGGTCCCGATGTCGAACGATGAGTTTTTCGTCGATAGCGGCGAGCACACGCGTCTTGCTTTTCTGCACGATGAGATCGGCAAGGCGACTGGCCTAGTGCTCAATCCCGGGCCCTGGCAGATCACAGGTCAGCGGATCAACTGACCGGGGCGGAAGAGAAGACGCGAACGACCGCTCTGGGTCATTCGCGTCGATTTGCTCGGGTCTTGCCGATGTCCGGTCTGGCCTCAACTGCCGACCTGCCGGACGCGATGGCGATCTTCGCCTGGGCCAAGTCCGGAAGTCTCCTCTACTCAAGGACCTCGTCCGCTATCGCGAGTACCGAGGCAGGCACTGTGAGTTCTAGCTGCTTCGCGGTCTTTAGATTGATCACGAAGAGGTATTTCGTCGGTGTCTGCACCGGAAGATCGGCGGGCTTCTCGCCCTTGAGGATGCGATTTACATATGCTGCTGCGCGGCGATAGTTGTCAACAAATTCGGAACCGTAGGACATGAGCCCGCCGTCGGTCGCGAACGCGCGCTCGAAATAAATTGCCGGAAGCTTGTACTTGCTAGCTAACTCGACGAACAGCTTGCGTTGAGTGAGGGCTGTCGCGCTCCTCGTCACGATAAGACCAGCGTCTCCATTCCGAGCGAGTGAGCTGATGACCCTTTCGATATCGCTCGCATCCCCAACGCCGACCGGGCTTAATGCGATGCCGAGGGATGTCGCGATAGCTTGGATAGCGCCGAACTGACCAATGCCGGTTGCTATAGTGGGATCTCGCACTACCACTACTCGCCTCAACGTCGGCACGGTCTGCTTGAGAATGTCAAGCCATTTACCGACCACAGCATAGTCAAACGAAGTGAAACCCGTGGCATTGCCGCCCGGCCGGGCCAAGCTTTCGACAAATCCAGCCCCGACCGGATCGGCGACGTTCACAAAGACAATGGGTAATGTGTGGGTTGCTTGTAGCATTGGACCAGTCGCTGTGGCGCTAACCGCGACGAGCAGGTCGGGCCTAAGCGCCACTAGTTCAGCCGCCGCTCTCTGCACGTCGGCGCTGCCTCCGTTCGACCAGTGTACCTCAATGATAACGTTGCGGCCATCGATCCATCCCAATTGCCGTAATCCATCATGTAGTGCCGCGATACCTGCCAGACCGCGGGCATCGCCCTCCCTGAGCGGTACGAGCACGCCGATGCGACGGATTGCAGGTGACGATTGCTGCGCGTGCAGCGCCCAGGGCCACGCGAGTGCGGTGGTTATCAGAAGTAGAACGAGTTCGCGCCTTCGCATGGTCTCTCCCATGCTTGTTACCTGATCGGCGATCATAGTCTGGTGGGGTTGCTCCGGCGAGTGGCAAACCCTCTCCAGTCGAGGAAAGTTCTAGGCGGGCAGGTCGGCTACGGGTCAAGATGCGAAAAGCTCAACTGGGTAAATCTAGTCCGCTCCGACTCATTAAGTTGACCTCATAGCGAAGTCTCGCGACTTCGCTGATGGGCCACTTCCGGACTCTTGCACTGCAGCAAATAGCAACGGTGTTCGATGCGTTCATGTGCCGGCGGAGAAACCGTCCACAGGACCATTCAATGGCGGTCGACAGAGCTATCGAACGTACAGATTGGACGTTGCCTATCCGTTTGAACGTCGCCACGTAGCCGGCGCAGTCCCGAAAGCCTTCTTAAAGGCGCGAGAAAAAGCGGCCTCCGAACTGTAACCGACCGAGTCAGCGACTTGTGCAAGAGACGCTCTGGTATTGCGGAGCTTCTGGGTCGCGACCTGCATGCGCCAACTGGCGACGTAGTGCATCGGTGGCATGCCGATCAAGCCAATGAAGCGGTCGGCCAGCGCGGAGCGGGAGAGACCGACCTCGCGACTGAGGTCATCCACGCTCCAGGGCCGCGCGATGTCTCGGTGCAGCAGTGCAAGCGCCCGCGCAACGTGCGGGTCGCGTAAACCGGCGAGCCAGCCGGTTTGGCCCTGGGGCAGGCCTTCAGCATAGCGCCGCACGGCTTCAACGAACAACAGCTCCGACAGCTTCGCCAGCACGGTCTCCGAACCCGGGCGGCCGGCGGCGACCTCATCGGCGGCATACTGGAACGTCGAGCGGATCCATTCTGCTGCGCCGCCTTGTTCGGCATCGAGCTTTAGCAGGGACGGCAAGGTGGAGATCACCGGGTTATCTTCGGCGCTATCGCAACCGAGGTACCCGCAAATCATCCGTGTGCGTTTCCCTCGGCCGCCGTGATGGATCGTGAACAGTCCGCCCTCCTTTGGCGGTTGGATAATATCACTACCAGCTACCGGCGTCAGGTTTAGGTCGCTGCCCACCAGATGCAAGTCGTTGCGCGGCAGCAGAACGACGTCGCCGGCTCTAAGCACGAGGTCTTCTCCATCCTCGCCGTCAACCCGGATATGGAGTTCGCCCTCGACGACATAGTGATAAAGAATCATATGCGACGTTGGCCCGAGTGCGGGTGCGCAGTGTTCCGGCGCGACGCGGGCAGCCATACACCATGGCGCGAAGAAATCGGCGTGCAAGAAAACGCCGCCAGTCAAATGCGCCACTCTCAAGACGTCGGATAACGCGTCCATGCCCGCCTCCTACCACGATACGGTATTTCGGTCATGTCTCCCGGTGGGCTGGTCATAGACGCTCGATCGACTGGCAACCTACAGATGACCGCATGAGCCAACCGGTTCGGCCATTCTATTGTGTCCAGAAGGGACTTCATAGGACTCGTGGCGGGATGGAGTGGTGGCCTCGTTCTGGTTCTCTTCCATTTCGGCCTTGGTCCGATATGCCGGCTAGGACAACTCATGATCGTCTGCTCTTGCAATGTGTTCAGTGACCATCAGCTTCGGTCCAGGCTTGCGAACGCGACGCAACGGCTGCGGATGAGTCAGATCTATGACTACCTCGGCAGCGGCGCGCACTGCGGCCGCTGCGCTCACATCATCAAGCGGATCATGGACGAAATGACGGACGGCGCGATCGGCCCCGTTGACGCAATGCGAGCCTGCACGTTGCTGAAGCAACGAGAGTGCTGGAAGGCATTTCCATAGGAAAGAGTGCACCGGGTCTATCGCAAGAACTCCGATTACCCGGAAATTTAGTGCGATACTGACAAGTCCGGCGGGCGTTCAAAATCCGCTTTGCGCCGCTTTTGAACGCTCGAGTTCTTCGCGCCGTGGTGCATTGGCACGCCTCGCGCCCGACCGCCCCAGCCACTCCCAATGCGTCCACCGCGATACGGTGTCTCGGTCATTTCTCCCGGTGGGCCGATCATAGACCCTCGCCCGTCTAACGACCTAAAGATCGCTGCATCGGCCGATCGGTTTGTCTGTGCCATCGGCGCACCACTCCGCGAAAGGAGACAGAAATGAACGCGATCAGCAATATTTCCGACAGCAGCGAACGGTACGCACGCTGCATTCAAACGTCCAAACGGGTTCGTTGGGACATCGACAAGGATGTGGTCCGGGGGCGCAGCTTCGATACCGCCCACAAGTTTCTTCCAGACGGGCTTTCTCTGGCAGATGCGTTCACGACGCTGTCGGCCGATGAAAAGCGGTTCGTCAGCCAGATCCAGGGCCGGACTTACGCCAATGTCTTTGGCCTGGTCGAGCGCTTCATCAATGCCAAGGTCCTGGAATTGAGCGAGGATCACTGGTTCGGCGACCAGGTTGCGCTCGAGGCGCTGGTACGGTTCAGCGACGAGGAGTTAAAGCACCAGGCACTGTTCCGCCGTGTCGACGCGATGGTCGGCGATGTTCTCCCCGAGGGTTACAGCTTCGACGTCGATCACAATGCCGTCGCCCACGCTGTTCTTGGAAAAAGTACCTGGGCGGTGTTGGCATTGACGCTGGATATCGAGCTGTTCACCCAGCTCCACTATCGCCAGAGCATCGATCCCGATCCCCAGCTCTCCGAGCTGTTCAAGGACGTGTTCCTCTATCACTGGAAGGAGGAGAGCCAGCACGCGATCCTCGACGAACTTGAATGGGTGCGCCACGACGCCGAGCTAACAGCGGAGCAACGCGATCGGGCGGTCGACGAGTTCATCGAATTGGTCGCCGCAGTAGACGGCATCCTGCAAGCCCAGGCCAAAGCCGACGCGAGTTATTTCGCGGCAGAGTGCCGCCGTACGGTCCAAGCGATGGAGGCGCAGGCGATCGAGGCTGCCTTCCTCAAGGCCTACCGCTGGCAATACATCCATTCAGGCGCCCAGCATCCGCACTTCGGCAAGGTCCTCTCCAGCCTGATCACCGAAACCCAGGGCCAACGCATCCAGTCGGCGCTCGCCACCATCCAATAACTCTCGATCGACTCGCACCACCACCCAGCAAAAGGAGGCCCATCATGGTTGCACAAAAGAAAACCGCCGACCACACCGTCGTCAACGGCATCAATGTCGTCGACTTGTTTGCCCTGATCGACGGCGTGAGGCGGGAGCCTGCAAAAGGTAAAACAAACTGGCACGTCACCACGACTTGGCAGGGCCAGGCGCGGAGCCGTGCGCAAGTCGAGAGTTTTGAGATCGGCGGAGAACGGGTGTCGCGCCGGTTCTCGATCGACATCGACGAACCCAACGAACTGGGCGGATCGAACAGCTTCGCCAATCCGCAGGAGCATCTAATCGCGGCGCTCAACGCCTGCATGACGGTGGGATACGTGGCGCAGTGCGCGGTGCGTGGAATCACCCTCGAAAGCCTGGCCATCGAGACCGGCGGTGAGATCGATCTCCGCGGCTTCCTCGGGATCGATCCTGCCGTGCCGCCGGGCTACGAGAACCTGAGCTACACCGTCCGCATCAAGGGTAGCGGCACCAAGGAGCAGTTCGCCGAAATCCACGAGGCGGTCATGGCGACCTCGCCGAACTTCTACAACATGTCCCGGCCCGTGGCTCTCAAACCAGCCCTGGTCGTCGAGTGACGGCCAGATTGGAGGGACGAGGCGGCGGCTGCAAGACAATCAGCTGCCGCGCTCCTCTCCGATGTGGGCTTAGTTGTGTAGATACACGACCCAACCCAACACAAAGGAGCATCATCATGAATTGTCTTATCGAGACTCACGACAAAAACAAAGGCAGTTTCCCGGAGCAGGAGTTCACTGAGGAACAGTTCTTTGAGCAATTCGCCGCGCTCGAGGATGGCCTTGCCCTCCTTCAAATTCACATGCGCGGCATGTCCGAGAACGCCGAACTCTTCGGCAGCCTCGCAAGGCACATGCGGCGATCAATTTGCCCTACGACTCTATCACCAAGCGAAGACACGTGACCGGTGCCGACAAGCGTTGCTATCCGATGTATCAACGCGGATCGAAGAGAAGAATAGGACGTTGGTCATGTTGCGATCGGAGTTGCCGGAATCCCGGGCGCGATGGATAGCGGAGAATAATCCGGTCTGTCCCATCTGTGCGGTTCCAATCGATAAGGCTGTCGCAGAAGGTTGCGGAATTTCTACAGCAACATGCGACCTGCACGCCCTTCAGCATCAGATTATAAACCTGAAGGGGAATGTGGATCGGGAAGCGCAGGACATTCTTGCCCTCGAAAATCAAAAGTCGAGTCTGCAGTACGAACTTGGCATCGCCCGCCAGCATTTGAAGCCGCTGGAACAGACGGTCGCTGCGCTTGAGCGAAGCTTGCTCGATCAGTCGAATACGATCCGCGCGGTCCAAAGACTTGTCGATGATGCAGACCGGTATGAAAAGCTGCTGATCGACCGGGAAAACGTAGCTTCGTCGCTCGAGCGAGCAACATCCCAATTAGGTTCTCGCCGTGACGAATTATCGGCACGCCGTCAATCGGCCCGCGAATCCATTGCTCGTTTGTCGTTTGCCTTCGATACAGTCCTCAAGGAACTGGTGCCGAGCAATATTGACGGCGAAGCCAGGTTGGACGGCAATGGTCTCAGCCTGACCGCAAAACTAGACGGCGAAAGGTCAACTGCGGCCATCGACTCCTTAAGGTCGTAGCGTTTGATCTTGCTGCTCTGGTTTTGACGATGGAGGGCCACAGCCGCCTACCCGGTTTCCTACTCCACGATAGCCCTCGCGAAGCGGATCTCGGCCGTTCGATTTATGATCGCCTGTTCGAGTTTGCAAGAAAGCTCGAAGCATTCGGTCCTTCTCCGTTATTTCAATACATTGTAACGACCACGACGGAGCCTCCCGGCGAATTCCATTCTGAGCCATGGCTTCGCCTTATCCTCCACGGGACACCTGCTGCTGAAAGATTGCTGAAGATCGATCTCTGACGTTGCAAAGTGCCATTATGGCTATGATTGTCGAAAATCCTCCCAGCTTCATCGTGCGTACCGAGGCACAGAAGGCCGCATGGGACAACGGGTATCGGTTGGAACGGGGTATCGACAACGGGTGGCTACACTACGCTTCAACGACGGCACCTGGCTCAATTTGGATCGGCGGTGTCTCTGAGGCAGGACCATGGTTACTCTCTCTCGGTCATTCCGGCATCGCAGCAGAAGTCGGCGTGTTGCCGGTTTCGGCGGCGTCGGGGCCCGGTCGAGCCACATTTCTGCTCAACAGCCTGACCGAGCTGCATGTCGCTCTTGATCGCGTTTACAAGCTTGCCGTAAGCTTGCCGGAGGCGCCGCTCGATCGCTTTAGGGCCAAGACTGCCACCCTTCCGCGAACAACTGAGGCCGAAAGGATCGTAATCCAGCGTATTGGCCAGGACATATTCCGGGACGCCCTGTTGGACTACTGGAGCGGGCGCTGTCCCATGAGTGGCATTACTGAGCGAGCGCTCCTCCGGGCATCTCACATCAAGCCATGGGCCGATTGTACAGACG
This sequence comes from Bradyrhizobium sp. LLZ17, assembly GCF_041200145.1. NCBI lineage: Bacteria > Pseudomonadati > Pseudomonadota > Alphaproteobacteria > Hyphomicrobiales > Nitrobacteraceae > Bradyrhizobium > Bradyrhizobium zaerense. Next base: position 4,369,695 of record NZ_CP165734.1, on the reverse strand, counting down.
CAGAGCGCCTCGATGTGCACAACGGTCTACTACTTTCTGCTCTTTGGGACGCCGCGTTCGACCGCGGTCTAGTGAGCTTTGCCGACGATGGTTCCGTTCTCGCAAGCCCTCAGCTGGGGGAGAAGGAGCGCGAAGCACTCGGGCTTGCCAGGGCGTTGCCCCTTCAGGGGCTGCGCGAAGCCCATCGCGTCAACTTGGCGCTCCATCGGAACCTGTATCGGTTTTGACGTGGCTTGCGTCCCCGCTAACGATCTTCACTGTTGCGGAGCTGGTTTGAAGCTTAGGGCCGATTTCTACATTTTGCGCGCGTCCTCCACGGATGATGAGCTCATTGGCGCTCGAACGAACAGGAGCTATTTTTGGCTTTAGATCGAAACGTCTTCAGGCAGCAGTTCGACGTCTTCAGGGAACGCATTGCGAGAAGAAGCAAGCATCCCTTTGTATCGTTCCACGATGGACTGCCGCTGGAATGGGAGGGATATAAAGAACCCCTTCACCAAAAGGCGATCGCTCGCCTAAATGCGACGGCTTGGCAACTCAGTACGGTCGGAAGGGGCGACATCCTGAAACGGCTAATTTCGGCGATCGAGATAGCGCCAGAGGGAGACGACGACAGCAACAATCTTGTACGGTGGAGAAATGAAAACGGGCATCGGAACCGCTCGCACTATGTGCTTCTCGACGCGCAAGCGGAGCCGGAGTTGCGCCGCCAGATCGAGGGCTGGGCATTTAGCTTCTACCGCGACGATGAGGAACCCGGCGCAGCGTTCGAGCAAATCCGCTCCATAGTCGGCTCAAGATACGACCTCCTCGCCTACCTGTTTTTCCTTAAGAATTCGCAGTTGTACATGCCGATCGCCTCTACGACCTTCGATAAGGCCTTCGAAGCGTTGGAAATGGACGTCAAGACGGCATGGAGGTGCTCGTGGACGAATTACCAGGATTACCTTGGCGCGCTGAACGAGATCCGTCTGGCTCTCAGTGAGATGCCGGGTTTGGCTGAAGTGCGGTTGATAGATGCGCATTCATTTTGCTGGCTGCTTGTTCGGCCGGAGATGGAGCGGCCCGATATCCTTCTGGTTGCAAGCGCCAAGGGCAAGGCATCGAACGCTAAAATCTATAGCGCTATGGAGAAATCGATTTACGAGATGGTCGAGATGACCATGGAAACCGTCCGCAACTCGAATGGGCAACTCGTGACCTCCACTAAAAAGGTGAAGGAGCTTTGGATGTCGAAAACCAGCCTCGACACCTATGTGAGAGCGCTTCTGGAAAAGCAGGAAGGCAAGTGCACTCTGACCGGCATCAAGCTTCAATTTAGGGGAGCTCACGAAGACGAGCAGCTTCTTCCTTCGTTGGACCGGATCAATAGCGACAAGCAGTACGAGGACGGCAACCTTCAGGTCGTCTGCCGCTTCGTTAACCGTTGGAAAAGTAACACACGCGACGAGGAGTTCCGGCGCCTCCTCTCACTGGTCCGGGGAGACGGGTAGGCGTAGGCGGCGGGCAGGTTTGCGGTTGCCAGCAGGGTCACAAGAAAATCCATCGGCCGATGACATCTGTTGCAGATGAGGGGTGGTGCGTTGTCCGTGTGATCGCCGCGCGCCATTGCCGGTCCGCCCAAAGATGACGATCGTAATTCAATTGGCCGACGCTTACATCTCCGGACGATTACCGGCCGGCCGCATCGAAACAGGCCCGCCGGCGTGAGCCGCTATTGCTCCTGAACCGAGACTCAGTTCTCATTCCGATCATCAACTTGCTTGCGGGGGCGATCGTGAACGGCGAAGCCGGATGCACGGTTTGTAGCGAACCTCGAGTGCTCAAAGCTATTTTCCCCGTGGCCAAAGGCTACGAGCTGAAGCACTATGAATGCGCCAGCTGCGGCAGCGATCTTTGGCTAGTTGCCAGAGTGTCCAGATCATCCAAGCCCAAGCGGCAGAGGGGAAGACTTGCTCCCGGTACGCGGTCCAAGACCATCGATGCGGTGCTAAAGGGGGCGCTCGTGCCGCGGTCATTCCAAAACTGAAAGGCGGCCGGCCAGCGTGAACCGGCGGCCAAGCTCCTGGTCCGACGAAATCATTTCCCACCCTCGGCGAAATCACCGTGAAACAGAACTGTTCAAGTCTAGCGACATCGAATAGCGGGGATCCCAACATGCTAGTCCTGATGAACCTGATCTGGCGGCGCGCTGCTTACACGATGCTAGCCGGCATGCGGTCCAAGCTCGTCAGGCAATGACGAGAACAGGCCGCCAGCGTGGAGCGGCGTAGTTCTCTGACAGATGGCTGTGTCACCGAAATTTCAGGTGACCATCTCCGCCCCCGCTTCTGAACGGGTTTCATCTCGCCTGTGCTTTCGACCTGGGCGGTCTCTTCATGGCCACACCTTGCGCACCGAAACTCAATTTGGGGCGACTGGCTTGGCCAGATCGGGCGGATGAAGTTGGCGGGCATCGGCCAAGCATGACAGTTGGCAGGCACGCAGGACGTGATCTGGAGAGAGCACAGTCATCTCCAACACCTTGGAATACCGCCGGTGACTGCCAACCATGCATTTTTCGGATTGTTCCGATAAAAACAGCCCCGTGAGCGCCCGACGCAGGGCGCCCGCTGAAGGACGGCCGTTACTTTACAACGACGGATTCAATTCTCCGGCAGGGTATACACCTGTAGACGTAGACGGCGGGCAGGTTTGAGATCTCCGGCAGCGTCGTCAGATAATCCATTGGCCGCCGACATCTTATGCAGATGAGGGTTGGTGCATCCTCCGTGTCATCGCCACGCGCCATAGTACGCCAAAAGTGAGGACTGTAGTCCCATCGGCTGGCGCTTACGTCTCCGGATCACTACCGGCGCACATCGGACAAAAAAGAAACCCGCCAACCTTGGGGCCAGCGGGAGTTGCCTGAAACCGCGACCGGAAGGGGCCGGCCGCCCGTGTAGGATGGCACGAAAGCCCGCCAGCGCGAACCGGGGCCCCCCTTGCGCCAAATCACGCAATGCCACTCAGCGACTCTCTAGAGCCTGTCAGAAACGCTGTCCGGTTGCCCTGTGTATTCAGCGGTGCTTCACTCCGGCGCCGGCCCGGCCTCCTCAAGTCCGCCGGCAAAGGGCGGCCCCGATGCTTTGCTCCCTTGCGTGATCGGGGCCGTTCTCATGCACGGCGTGATTTGATTGCCTACCCGGCCGGGTTGTTCTTCTCAGTGCCCGATCAATCCTTGCCGATCTGGCCAAGCCCTGATTCGATCAGCTTGAGATCCTCCTGTAGAGCCCGAACCGATTGATCGACATGCGTCCCGCTTTGGAGATCACCTAGTAGCTGTCGCCGGTGAATACGCATGTCCTCCAACGCGTGCCTGTCGTTCCAACTCCGGCAAAATCCCGGATGGAAACTAGTCAGCACGATCTATGCCAAGAATCGATGACACTTTCGGGCGCAGGCGCAAAGAAAAAGCCCGCGGCGTGGTTCTTTGATACTGGCTGTATCACCGAAAAACCTCAGGTGACCATCTCCGCCTGCGCTTCTTAACGGGCTTCATCTCCCCTGTGCTTTCGACCTCGGCCGTCTCTTCATGACCACACTTTGCGCATCGAAACTCAATTTGGGGCGACAGGCTTGGCCAGCTCGTGCGGACGAAGTTGGCGGGCATCGGCCAAGCATGACACTTCGGGCAATCACGCAGGACATGATCTGGAGAGAGCACAGTCATCTCCCAACACCCTGGAACCCGCCGGTGGTTGCCAACGATGCGTTTTTCGGATCGTTCCGATAAAAACGGCCCCAGCCAACTGGCGGCGGGCTGGGGCCGTGGGGACTCCGGTTCGCAGGGGGGCTGGAGGCCGGAGCACAGAGAGAACGGCGTGCATTGCCGTTTGTTCCCGACTCCCAAAATGCTCTGACGCTCCTGGCCGCCGTTGCGACCACGGTCGCCGGGTTCATCTTTTGAGCGAAGCGCTCGCCGGCCATGCACGTCGAGGAACGGTGCCGGCCTCACCTCATTGCCGGCGATGCAAACCGTCTGGCTCGGCATCATCATCGCAGGCCTGCTTGTCCTGCTCGCGGCGATCTCGGCGGCGGCGATGGTGCTGATCTGAGCGCGAAGCGCTCGGTGCAGTTTCGTACTGCCGGAGGGTTTTATGACCTAGCTGATTCACAAATGTGTTGTTCGGGTGGCCCGGCATAAGGCATCATTTTGCTTGCTGGTGTGTATGCGCGCGGGGCGGTTATGGACAGGATTGAGTATGGGTTCGCGGTGACGGCGCTCACCAGCTTTTTGGTTCTGATTGCTGGGATGGCTTGGCTGATGCTGTAAGCGGCCTCGCCTAGGGCGGTTGTGACCCGGCTTCGTTCGGTATCGAGAACGGGAAGCCATCTTTATTCAGGTGTTCGGATTCGACACCCTAGTCGAGAACGCAAAGAAGCGTAACCAAGGTTCTTCAAGGTGCTCCTAGATGAATAGTCTGAAAAGACAGCGCGTTGTTCGCCCATGTCCGGCTCTGCCACAGCCGCATGCTGTTCGTGCGGGCGCCTAGCTGAGCTAGGATCGATCCGTGCAAGGTCGGGGGCGAGGTGCCTACAAAGGATCAGTTTCGGTCAGAAATCCGTTCTCAGCTGCGAAGCGCTGAGCTTCGCGGTGCCGCATTCCTTGAGATTAGTGCTGGGATGGTTCATCGTAAACTTGGAGGCTATCCGCGGACGAACAATCAAATGCCCTCATGTTGCGATGCGATGTACGAAGAAAAGCGGGCAGGAGACACGATAATGTCGCCTCCGAAAAAGGGACGGGGAGCTTCTTTGACGATCCGATACGCTTTTCCCCGTTAGCAACGCCGAAGTCGGTATCGAATATTGTGTCTATATCTGATGGGCGGACCATGACGAACAGCATCGCGGCTGAAGTGATCGGGCAACTCCGGGCAGCGGTCGCCGCTTTGAAAAGTCTCCCATCATACGGACAGATTGTCGAGCCTCGCGATCAGTTCGAGCCTCGCGTCGTAGTTTCAATCAGTGGGGCGGCCCGATAGGGGGCTATCTAGTTCGCTGCTTTGCGCCGACGAAGCGACCGTCAGCGCTGCACCAACGCGCGGCGCGAACACGGGGTACATCTCATTGATGCGTTTCGCCAACCACTCGTGCTGGCGCGGCCAATCCGCTTCATCTGTTGGGTCGGCGTCAGTATAAACCGCGATCCGAGAATCCTGCCCTTCTGGCAGTTGCTGCCAGTCTAATCGATAGCCAAGCTCGCTTTCTATCTTCGCTTCGTGTTCCTTGAGAGCCTTGAAGAAGGTTTTTGCAGCGGGGCCTCGAAGATAGATCTCTGCACGAATTTGATTCTTTTGGATGTTCATGGCAGCGCCAATTCTCTGGCTTCGGCCGATCTTATAGTGCATCCACGATTGTGGTTGCGGTTTGCGTTTCCCCGACACTGCGCCACCGATCTCTTCTAGCTTCGAATTGAGCGCCGCCCAGTATCTTTCACGCATAGCCTCCGTTTCAGACTGCTCGCCCGCATCGATTGCACCAGCGGCCTTAGCGACCGAGGTTGACCATATGTTTGGCTTTGACACGATATTGAACTTTGGCGCAGCTGGCGAAGCTCCGATCCGCCATAATTCAACCTCCAATCCAAAGAACCGGAAACTCTCGTTGGTGATCTTGTTCAGCCAATCGAGTGTTGATCGATGTTCTTCGGTGAAACGGGCTGCAATCCAGACGATCGTCACCGCATCAAGACCGGAGGCGTAGGTCAACAGCTGGCCGAGATGTATATGATCGGTGCGCTCCAATTGGTTCTCAATTAAAACCCAACGGTCGTTATCGATGTCCTTACAGAGTAGGTCTGCACGGAAGGGCCCCACCGCCCTTTCCTGAGCCTCGAGTTCTAGCTCGATCTTTAAGGTCTCGCCTAAAATGGCGAGGTTCTCAGGTCGCGCAAGCCAAGGCGTGAAGCTGCTTGCTTCGCTTGTCCAGATGTCACGAAGTTCAACTCGTTCAAGTCGTCCCAATGGTTGATCAGCCATCCTGATGATGCCTTCCAAGACGCAGAACAGCTAACCCAGATCGGGGAGATAAAACGTCTTGGGGGCTTTTGCTGCCTGGTCATTCTGGCCCTTCAATACGTTGGCGCGACGTGTTGCAACGGCTTTCCGAGCCGCCTCGCTCCGCAGTTTAGCTGCTGCATTCGCCGCGCGCGTGGCTGCAGCCTTCTTACCAGCATCTTTCATAAAGGCGTTTGTGCGCTTTCCCTTAGTTTCCTGCCAGTGTGCACGCTGTAGCTTCAGCGCATCAATCGAAAAGAGACCAACGTCATACATCCAGTGATGGTGATTGCACAGCCGCGCCAGATTGTCCGGTCATTATTGGAGGCTTGATGATCAAGGTGCGCAAGTTCCTGCCGACGGTTTGCAATAGACAGCAACCCGGGTATACGCCAGCCAGAGATCGTATTCGGTCTGAAATCGTCATTTCGGCTCGACCATAGACGGCGGCGTCTCAGCCGCGGTTATCTCTATTTCAGTCGCGGATTGCTCTTCGGACAACCGCATTTCGAAGTAATGCCGTTCCACCTCAGTTAATTCAGTTTCGAGCAGGCGCCGATATCGATCAATGTTGTTCCTATGCGTACGTAAACGAGCAATTTCTTCTTCGGTCATCGTCCATCTCCCCGACGGGCGTGGTCGCAATTACTTCCTCTGAAAACTGGTCACCAGCATGGCTTTGACGCTCATGGACCGCCCTTGGTCCAAAATCCGCATGTCATGAGGTCAATCCGAAGTAGATGTTCAATGCCCCTGCGCCTGAACCGGCGGCTTCTGCGCGCCCTGCACGCTCTGGCTCAGCGATGCCAGCGCGCTCTTCAGTTCGTCGGAGATCGGGCCGATGCCCTTGATATCTTCGAAACTTTCGGACACGCGCTCATTCGGCGATTTGGCGAACGGTTCGAAGGCTTGAGAGATGCGGGTTCCTACCCCAAGAACGGTGGAAGCGGCCATCGCTGCGAACAGGAGGATTGCGGCTGCGATGATGCCGATCGTGCTGATGCGAGCGATTGGCCGCGGCGACACGAGGAGGTCATTGATCATTGTCTTTACCTCACGGCGTATAGGCTTGCATCATGCCAATCGTCGCGAAGAAGCGGTAGATCGGAAGTCTACCATTAGGAGGTAACTCAAGCAGAGGCGCGTTCTTGTCGAGTTGCCGGGGCGCAGATCGCGGGTGCCGCGCAAGTGGGCGTTCTAGATTGGACTTACGAAGATGCCGCGGCAATTAGTGCGGCTCGCGATCATCAGCTATCTCGCGCGCTGCCAGATTTAGCTCCAGCTCTCTGAGGTGTTCGATCAAGCTCCACGATCTCCTCGCAGTCCGAATCAGCGAATGCACGCCACGCGACGTCAATTGGTTTTGGAGGATCGTCGCCATCATGGCTTTGACGCTCATGGGCCCTCTCGTCTGGAAAGCAGATCGTCATAAAAACACTCAAGACCTCGAAACTTGCAGATGTGCATCGTCCGTAAGATTACGGACAACGCGAGGCGGCGCTTCTTCGCGCCGCACAACAGGGTGATGTGTCGCGCGCGCCTTCTAGTCCATCGAGCTAATCCGCTGGCAGGACACGCCGGGCTATTGGACTCGACCGGATCAGGTAACGTTTTCGCAGGTAAGGCCAGGTAGGATCTAGCTTTACTGGCCGACAGGCTAGCCATGAGATCGCCATGACTTCACATTGCGATGCTGAATTAGCAGCTTTGGCTCGAGAGATCGCAGCCAAGCAACTTTCTGTTGGAACCCATACCGTCTTGATCGGGGTGCTCGAGCGTGACGGTCTCGCCAAGGAACGATCAGACGTAGCAATACAGATCGCGCGACAATTCCAGCTGCTAGAGACAAGGTGCACATCCCGATGAGCCTCGCTAGGGGGTGATCAAATGATAGAGCGTCGAAAGCTGGAGCGCACCGATGTTGACGAGATCGCCTACATTTCAGGCGACGGCGCCAGCTTGCGCTGCCGTGTGGTCAACATGTCGGAACAAGGGGCAGCAGTTGAGCTTCCGTCGAAGCGGCACGTGAACTCCACATTCAAACTAATGCTCGAGAAAGATCGTATCATCCGAAGTTGCCGACTGGTCTGGTCGAGTGGAAATCTTATCGGAGTCTCGTTCGAGGATCTTTGAGGCGGAGAAGAGGCATTTATGCCTCTGCTCTAGAATGGAATTTTCGCGGTGCTTTCGCTGTCATGGATGGGCAATGTCAAACAATAGACTGGAAATCCGTTCGTGGTCCCCCGAGGAAGAAGCGCAACTCCTTGCGCTACTCGACAGTGGCATGACTGCGAGCGAAATTGGCCAGCGGTTAGGCCGCACTCGCCTGGCGGTCTACGGTCGATTGCAACGATTCCATAAGCAGCAAGGCCGAGAAAGCCGCACTAGCGGACGTGTCTTCGCGCAGCGGGCCGGTTAGCCGAGACACCATCGATGCCAAGCACGACGGCTTCGCCGTCGAGCACGAAGCATCGATGCCAAGCACGACGGCTTCGCCGTCGAGCACGAAGCGCTTCTGACGGACCTTGCGTGCGGCGTCGACGATCGTGATAGCGGTCCAAGAAGCTTGCTTCATAAACGCGCGTTCGAACGCCACTGTTACCTTTTTCGTTCTCGGTAGATTTCTTTTAGCCACACCCAGGCACCGTGACCGACGAAGAAGTCATCCGTCTGCACGCCCATGACAACAACATCAGCCGCTATCGACAGCTGCTTAAGACCAATCTCTCAGACGTTGAGCGACGATTTTTGGAACAGCCCCTGAGCAAGGAGAGCCTGGGTCGTCCAGCTTCCATGCCAGACACTGGGCCCGGACGGCCCCGATTGGTTTCATGAAGTAAAAGGTGAAGGCTATTCGCCTCCGCTTAGAACGCAATGACGGACAGCATGCGTTTGATCACGGGGGCGCGGCTACAACTGGGCTGACCGATATCCAATCGTGGAAGCCACGCGAAGGGTCCGTCAGAAACAGTTCGTGCTCGATGGCGGGGCGGTCGTGCTCGGCGTCGATGGCTTCTCCGATTTCAACGCGCTGCACTCTCGCAAGCACGATCACGAAGTCCAGCTTTATGCCTTCGACGTGCTGGCGCTTGGCGGCGAGGATCTGCGGTTGTTGCCGCTGGAGATGCGCAAGACCAATCTGGAGCGGCTGCTGCACCGCCGGCCGGACGGCATCTTCGTGGCGCCGTTCGAGCCCGGTGCTATCGGGCCGGACCTGTTCCGCAAGGCCTGCGAATTCGGGCTCGAGGGGATCGTCTCCAAGCGGCGCGACCGGCGCTATATCGGCGGCCGGACCAACGAATGGATCAAGGTCAAGAACCGAACGCATCCGGCGATTTCGCGTGAGCTTTGAGATGGCCCACGCGCGCGGGGCAGACGCGCTCCATGCGGGCGAAGCTCGTTGATGTCGCCCCCGCGAGCGATCGGACTCCCGCCGCGTGATCGCCGTCAAGTGTAGGAGTCGGCCCACGAACCACCGGTCACACACGCAGTGTGCCGTCAGTCGATCGAGGCGGGTTTCTAAGACGCTAGGGAGGGTTTTTGGTTTGTATTTCCCTGCCACCGCTTGGAGTGCTCATGCTCAGCAATCCACTTAACCGCGTCGGCTTCCGTAACAAATCCCTTGATTGCTTCCGTTTCGCCATCGGGCCACAGAATATCGACCGCCCAGCCAAGTCCGGGATTCTTCCGAGCTATGAAACTTGGTCGCTCCTCGAGCATCCGCCGAATATGCGCCTATGGTGCCCAGGTTCAAGCCAGCTAACCTGCCGCAATCAAACGTATCCCAAACTGGCCCACGACGCGCAGTCGCTTGCGCGCGTTCCGCGCTCGAGCTCGCCATCGGACTGCGCTCAAGGGCACAGATCAATAAGCTACCATAGCTCTTCCTAAGGCAACGGTCGGGTGTTCGCCAGAGACGCCGGAGGCGTGATCGTCGATGTGGCGATACCGCCGTGAAAGGACTCACATGTGAATCTCTATTCGATCACTACCAATCAGACACCGATTGCCGTTCTCTTCCGCATCGACGACGCTACGCCGGCAAGCCGATGGCCAACCTCCAGCGCGCGTGGTCGAAACGCCGGCTTCTCCGACGCTGGCGCAGCACAGGCCCGCCGCGTTGTTGCCCGCGAAATATCCAGAGCCCGCCCGAATTGGTTAACGGATTGTTAATCGACGTTCGGCAGCCTTGCGTTCAGCGCTGCCGATCAGCCCCCCAGCCACGGTAGCGCAAGCGATGGCCGGCGGCAGTGATGCCTGCCGGCCATTTCGTTGGTGGCCGCCGCGCGGCCCCTCCGCAGCTCCGCCACGCCGTTCGCGGGGCGTGGGGACGCGCCGGGCATGAGGCCACAGCTTAGTGGCCACCGCCGCAACAATCCGTTCTGTCAAGCCAGAACGTCCCGAAAGATGTTTCCGAAAAAGGGCAAGTTCTTTCAGTGGTCGATCCGAAGCATCCGAAGGCTCTGCCGGCGATCCTACAGCGGATCAGACACCCGATGTTCGCCCTGCGCATTCAGGCGAAGCCAAGATGCTCTCAACCACAACCTGGCGGCAGTTCAGTGAGCGACTGCAAAAACGATTGTCCGTGATTGACCAGAGCAGTTATGGCTCATAACAATGTTTGTCGTGAACTAATCGCGCGATTAGGGTCCCGGTCCCTTTGTTATGAGTTTGGGGGTTCTAATGTCTGCTTTCCAAGCCAAGCTGGAGCGTTTTGAAAGCCTCGCAATCGAATGCGAGTTGATCGCCGCTCGATCGGGCGGAAGTGAGCGCGAGCTATACCAGAAGCTGGCCAAGCGCTACCGCGATCTGGCGCTAGACATGCGGACGTTAATCGCAACATTTGACGTCGCCGCCTAGGCTCTTTGCAAAGCGCTAGCCGTTATCATCGGCTAAGCGCCGCTCGACCTTCTTGCGGCTGCTTCCGACGTTCGTGACGCTTTCTTCACTGCCGATGCCGGACGCGTTCGAGATTAACGCGAGCCTTCCTTTCGCCTTGCAGCTCCCGCTGCCGCTGCGGGCGCGCTCGAGCGAGGTACGGGACCAGCTCAATGGTCTATCGGCACTATCTGCAGATGCTTGGCGAAGGGGGATGCCGGATCGGGACGCCGGGCGGGGCCTCGCGCGCGAACTCGCGCGCATGAATCTATCGCTGAATTTCTACACGCAGTGGTCCTGGAAGGTCGATCTCCACAATTTCATGAACTTCCTGCGCCTTCGGGCCGACGCGCACGCGCAGTACGAGATTCGGGTCTATGCGGACCGGATGCTCGAGGTGATGAGGAGGTGGGTGACGTTATCGTTGGACACGGCATATCGCTCCTTCGGTGGAGAAGTGGAGGCGTCAAGCACCCCACGATATGCCGCCTTCCCGATTCCCGCCGTGATGGGCGACCACACTCGAGGTTCGCCCGCGACCTTTATGCCCCTCCGTCATTGATCGGGCTACGACGCGCTTCTTAACGGCCAATTGGGGAAGCCGGAGCCGTCATGGTGCACCGGGTTTAAAAAGTAATCCCAAAGGGCTTGTTATCCTCGGTGAAAGAAATCAGGATTAGCTGACACTTGAGGCAATTCTTACCCGGAGGGCCGAGCGAAACGAGGTAGCAACCTCAGAGCTGGGCGACTTCCGCAGTGACTTTCAAAAACCACGCACCCACAGATTGGGAGGTAAGTTTATGAAGATCTTTGGAAAGCAGCGGGGCACCTTAGTTCCCATTCATGCGGACAACGCGAATACGCGAGACTGGCTCGTTCTGTTGGAAGCAGCCACGATTGTCGGCAACCAACGCGACAGGCTTAGAGTCGCCCTAACGACACAGGAGCGAAAGGTCGTTAAAAAGCGGAAGATGTTTCGAAAGACTGTGCACTTCCTGGTTGTGGATGGATATGACCCTCGAATACACGCACTTTATTTTTGTCCTCAGCTTTACAAGAATGAAGACGGTGAACTTGTCGCTTTGAGCGGACAAGAAATCGGACAGTTGATGGCGCAGGCACTTGAGGGAGGGGCGATCGAGAAACCGCCGTGGTACGCACCTTTCGACGGTGCTCCGCAGGAACCCATAATCAAATCCAGCCCTGAAATGGAGTTTGATAGCTTGGTTGTCGATGCGCCAAGCCCGAAAGTGAACAAACCGGCTGCATTGCGTTCGGTGACCGTTCCCGACAAGCAAAAGACCAACACCTGACTACGTCACACCGGTCAGCGGCAGCAAGTTATCAGCCAAAATCCTCCGCAACTTGCGCGATCCCGCGCCCCATAGCTCACTAGCTTCACATCAAGAGCGAATTCCCACATCGTCTCCAGAGATCGCCGCACGGCGGCGAGGCTCAAACCCGAAATATCTCATCAAAGACATAGCCAGCCTCCGTTTGGCGACGACCTTACCTGGATTGTTAGCGGTAAGAAGGATAGATTAAAACGGAGGACATGGTTAGCACGCATGCTGCGATGCAGAAGTGCTATCTCGCTGGCGTCCGTGACTTCGATGCTGCATCGTAGATCTCGATCTTCAGCATCGGATATTTGGCCAGCAACTCGGTCGCCCTTTCGAATGCGGCGGTCTCATCAGCAAATGCGGTCTTTATTTGCTCATCAACCACTATCGCATAACCGACTGCGGGTGCGAGATCAGCACGCTGTACTTGGCGTGTTGCGGACTTTCGACGTGAAGCTTTGGTTTGTTCATTCTTGGTTTATCCGGTTGGAGAACGCCCTTGCTGCTGAGGCTCTCGAAATTCGCCGAACTGGATGCTTGACGTTTCCCAACCGGCGTAAGCACAGACCACAAGGACAAAGACCCGAAATGCAATCGACATGCCGCCCCTTTCTTGTTGGCGACAACGGTACAAGCAAGCCCTTACGAGCAGCTTAGGAGAAACGGTTTGCGCAGTGGGGAGAGAGGGAGTCGGCGCATCAGTGCGTCGTTGACTGCTCCGATTCAGCATTCATAAATGAATTCGCTATCGTGACCAGATGCACAGCCGCAGTCCCCAGTTGCTCCATTTCCTTATCATCTGTGTAGCCAGTCGCAGCACGGCGGTATGCAATTGCGACCGTTGCGTAGGCATCCGTGATCAGTACAGCTGAGTGATCGTGCTCATCCTTTGCTTTCCGAAGACGAAATTTTACGACTTTCATGGCGGCCTCCGCAGCCAACTCAGCAAGGCTTCTCATTTTTTTGGCTCGGATCAGAAACTCCGGGCTGACACGCAGCCGCCGCCCCGGCGATCACCTGATAGTATTGCTGCTTTTGCAATTCGCTCGACGTTAGATAGCTCTGCAAGAGGCGACGAGCTCTCGTCTCTAGGTATCTCCGGTCGTCACGGATCTTTCGGTGATGGGAGTTGGACCAGCTGAACATCGTTCGCCTGTACTCATGCACGCCGGTGGAATTAAAGCGCAAGCGGCCTACAAGGTTCCATCCGGACCGGCTTGACGATCGATTGGGGAAAGGCCCCGAATGGTGGTGAGGGGCCGTTTTCACCTTTCGGCTAGGCCTCTCTCTTGACGAAGGTAATCAGAAGCAGCCTACCGCTGGTGGCCGAGCCCGATCCCGAGCTTCAGTGCCTTCTGTCGCAACGAACCTACTGATCTCTTCGTCAGCTTAGAAATCTTGGCGACAGGCGTTCGCGCTTTCGAATGAGCTCGCAGTTCCTTTACATCGGTCTTGGTATATTCCCGTCTCACCGTCTTCTTCGACTTCTTGGCCATTACGTTCTCCATTTCGATGGCCTTCTATCATACCAGTTTCGTTGAGCAACATGAGTTATCTACTCGGTTCAAAACGAATTCGGCAGCGAAGTAATCAGTTTCAATTTCTGCCCGACTGTTTCGCCTGGTACAAAGCCTTATCGCAACGTTCGAACAGGCCTCGTAGCTTTCTCCGGGAATGAATTCGGTGGCATACCGATTTACATGATGTTTTTGGCCGATAGCGTAAGGCGTGGGGTCGGAGACTATGAAGCGAAAACGTGAATTCATGATCAGCGAGCAACTCGCAGGCGAGATCTGGGATGCCGCTGGCCCTTTCGTCTCCTTTGAAGCGGCGTCGCAATACTTGGTTGGAGCACCGCCAGGGGAGTTTCTAATCACGTCCTGCTTCACGTCTGCTGGGACGAGACTGTGGCTCATCATCACGCCGCCGGGGGATATTGAAATCGCCTAACGGCGCAATAGGTCGATTGCCCTTTATCAGTCCCTCGCGAAACGCCGCGGCACTCGGGGCGATTTCCAATAATTGGCTCTCTCGAATACTTCTCATTTTAAGCTTCTCTTAACCGAGTAGAGGCATCATATTGCGTGTTTAGGTTGCCGCGTTGCGTAAGTCATTACCGGCGGAACTGGCTCTGGCGGCCCGCCAAGCGGTGAATTTTTTGTCTTCCCTGAACTGCCTAAGCTGCACGGATCGGACGTGATCCTCCTTCGGGTCCGGCCGGAGCAATCGCCACCTTTTGCTCGGAGCACCCAGATGAGCTTCGATAATCGCAACAACCGCAGAGTTGCGTTTGAGCATGAGCAGCCGGTCACGCTGATGGGTACCGATGGGACTTGGAGCAGGAGCTGGGTGCTGGTCGATGTGTCTGACACAGGCGCGAAGCTTCAAATTGAGGGATCAGCCGACGTGCTCCGCGCAAGGGAGTTTTCATGCTCTTATCCTCCACCGGGCTGGCCTTTCGACGTTGTGAGCTCATTTGGGTTGAGGGATCAAACGTCGGAGTGCATTTTATCAGCAAGGACCCTCGAAGAAACAAGCCAAAGCCTCAGGTCGAAAAGCAATCGGAGAGGTCCATCTGAATGCAGATGCTTCATTCCAGGAAGATTGACTCCATCAACGCTGACACTCTGGTCGAGTGCACTGAGCACGAGGTTTTATTTCGGCTTGAATGCGGATTTCTCCTTTATCTCACCGACGGTCGTCCAATCGGGCCGGCGCAGGAGCGAGATCACTTTTTTGGAAGCGCGCGAGGCACTGCTTTGGCTGAACGAGAGCGACGCGAGCCCCTGCTGGCATGCGGGCGTCGGCGGAGGTTAGCGGTGGGTCCTAAATATCATCCTGTTTCGGTCTCTGACGGTGCAAGCCTTACGAGTGCAGACTGGCTGCAGATCAACAAAATTCGCAGCGCCTATAACACTGGCGGGAGTCCTGCCCTCAGCAAAGCGCTTGATGATTTCTGCCAAAAAAATGCGATCGCTTATATTCGAGTGCTGAATGCCATTTTGCCCAACCAGATTTGCCAGCTGATCAAAGATGACATTCGGGAATCCTCTGCAGTACCCACAAATCGTCGCGCAGGTGGACGAAGATAGTTCGCGCGTCCTGCCAACTTTCATGTTTACAGCGAGGATTTGGTTAGACGTATCGGAACGTCCGTTCGAACCTTACAGGTCGCGTCACGGTTCGTGACCGGCGTGAGACTGCGCAGATGTGCTGGCAGTGCCCCGCGATTGTTGCGGCGCTTGCGCGCCCGTTCGGTGCGACCCGGGACAATTTGGAGCCTGAAGTGGCTCCGGGGCGGGCAACTTTCTGGCGGTCGCATGTTCCAGGATACTCGGTCTGTCCCGAGCCAGTTTCCGCGATTGCCCGTGCAATGAGGTCACGGTTTGGTCGTCACTCGGTCATTCACGCCGGTTTCGGATTTACTGGGATTACCTATAGTTTAAGAACGCGTCTGAAAGTCCTTCGGATCGAAATTGCGCTCATCATTGGCGATCTTCACGCGTTGACCAATGTTGCGGCCGGGGCCGAATGCATCTCCGACGACGGCGATCCGGACTGCGCACGCTTAATAGCTCGACCACTCTCCTTTTCGAAGGACCCAAATCGGACACGGGGCCTTGTGTGCTGACGAGGCGCCAAAAGAGCGACCGTGGCGAACGCCACCGACAGCCTAATTAGTTTTGACGTCGTTGAGACGCACAAGCGAGCGCATTTTTGTTGTTACGCTCTTAGGCTTTGGCCTTCTTTGCTTTCTTAGCGTTCTTGCCCTTGGTGCTCCCTCGCCTTTTCCTAAGCGAGGCCTGGAATTGGGGATCGAGAGCCACCGGCACTTGCGGCGACATTGCTTGGGTTACCAAAGTAATATGAGAAAAAGCTGTAGAACGATCCAGCGCCTTGTTATCAGGATCGCTCGGCTTCAACAGATACTCATCGGATTGCAAGATCGTCTGTGTCGTACCTTCAACGGAATCAACAACGATGGCAATGTAAGGATCGCCGTTTCTATTTACGCCGTTATTGATGGCGTTCCAAAGATAAGTCCGAAGCAATTCGTGGTTGGTGGGTTGAAGAACATATCCGAGAAAGTAGTCCCAGCGGGTCAACAGGTTCTTGTGAGCAGGATGATAGGGCGGCAAGAAAACCGATTTGCCTGTTGCATTGTTGCAGATCTGCTGGATCACAGGGGCATTGCCCGCGGGGGTTGAAAAGAGGCTATATAGCGCGCCGTCTCCTGCGATCGCTTTCTGGGTATGAGGCAAACTGTTTTTGTCGAAACATTTGGCATTGAACCACTGCAACAAACGCTGGGTGCCTTTGGTCTGTATTAGAGCCCCCATCTTCCCCTCCTCTTTGCTTGAAATGGTTTCAACAATTGAAAGTGCCAGTCGTAATACAAAGTTCAGAACGTGTCCAATGGAGTTGTAGGCCGATGTGTGTGGCGTTGGCTTGAGGTCACGCATGGCTTCCGTTCTTGTCTTTCGTAATCCCCTTGGGAGCTAGCAGCGCCGACCTCGCAGAACGGCCCGAAACCATCAAGACAAGCGCACCGAACGGCCCGTGGCCTGCGCTATGTCGACGTTAATCAATCGTTCGAACAGCGCGGCTCCAGTTTCTCGCATCAACGCTCTTGCCCGATCCAGTTCTTTGGCTCCCTCTACTTTCTCATCGTCATTGGTTGATTCCAGCAAGAGCTGTCCACTAACGAGACGAGCCAGGCATTCGGGAATGCGAGTGTGACGCTGTGTGGTCATTGCTATGGCTTCGCTCACAGTCTCGGAGGCCCTCACTGCGTCGCCATTCAGCCTGTATGCATTGGCCAGATCTGCCAAAAGCCGAGGTTCGTTTTCTAGGCCAGCCCTTCGCGATCGTGCAAAGCGGAGCGCCTCAGCTAAGTCCTCGATCGCTGAAGTGAATCTCCCGGCAACCATGTGCGATAGTCCGCGACACCCCTGGGCATAGACCCGAAGATAGGGATTGCCCGTTCTGGACGCGATGGAAAACGCCCGGTCAGCGTGCTCCTGTGCGAGAGCTGCATTTCCCTCGGCCCAAGCAAGATCCACATACGCTATGCTCGGAATGACGTGATGAAGAGGATCTATTTTACTGCTCTCCAGGCTAAGGATGCGATCCAGAAATGGACGGGCTTCATCGGATCGGCCAAGCATAACCAGCGTTTGGCCGCGCATCGCGATCAGCCACATATCAACGTCGAAGCCTAGCGTTTGGCGGTCGAACTTGCCAATCTCGTGCGCCTTCTCCATAGCTTCAATGTTCATCTGAAGCGCCTCGGACATTTTGCCCGAAGTTCGGAGCGCATGACAAAGAACAGCTTTGAGCGCGATTTGAACGCTGACGTCGCTGCCCTTATCCGCCATCGTTTTTGCTTCGAGCACCTTTTTTACGTACTCGTCAGCTGAACCGCCATTCGCGAGATTGCGGCCGTACGCAGCGTGAATGAGCGCATTTGCTCTCAGGTCCCCTAAAGCTAGCGCCAACTGCTTGGCTTCGTCGAAATAGAGCAGCGCTTCCTGGGCAGGAACGCCCTCCCGCCAAGAAAAGTTTACAATTTGACCAGAGGCCATCATTTTCAAATAGTCTACGGATTGAGATGAGGGCAAACCGGAAAGCAACTCACGAACTTTCTTCCAGCTTCTAAGAGCCTGGCTTGTGTCGTTCGTCCCGACCCAAACGGCGTAGCGCATGTTCTGTTGCGCTGCCTTAAGGTTTTCGCCCGCGTGTTCCAGGTGGTACGCCAAGAGAGAGGCCATCTGTTCCGCCCGATCCCTGAAAATAATTTCGATGGCTTTAGCGACCCTTGAATGAAGGTCAGAACGGCGTTCTTGCAAGAGTGATCGGTACGCGACCTCCTGGATTAGTGGATGCCTAAAGGCAAGAACCCGCCGTTCAAAAGGTGGCACATCGTAAATCAGCTCAGCTTGCCTTAGATGCTGAAACGCTTCTGACAAGTCGGCCTGCTCCAACCCCGCAACCCCATCAAGAACTGACATTGGAATCTCACGGCCAACTACCGAAGCTATCTCCAGTACTTTCTTTGCTTTCTCTTCCAGACGATCGATGCGGGCTGCGACGACGGCTTGCACTGTCGAAGGGAGCGGAATGCGATCGAGGCCGCCTTTCAGCCGATAAGATCCTCGCTCGCCTTCGAAGTCGCCTCGCTCGACGAGCGCCTTGATCAATTCCTCGAGAAAGAAAGGATTACCTTGTGCACGCTCGACGATGTTACGACCGAGCAACGCGAGCGACGTATCGCCACCGACGTGATCCTGGACCAGAACCGCTGCCTGGCTAGGGGACAGAGGCCGCATGTTGATCTGCCGATAATGCGATCGCTGCGTCAGGGGCGCCGAGAAACCCGGCCTAAAGTTCACCACCAACAGGGTCGTGGTACCTACGACGGCGTCCGCTAGCGCTTCGATGAACTCTTCGCTCGCCGCGTCGATCCAATGCAGGTCCTCGACGATAACGACGGAGACAGGTTGGCGGGGGGAGTGCGGCAATAATCTCACAAAGTCGAGGAGCTGGGTCTTCCTAGTCTTTGGATCGTGCTTTTCCGCCGGCCGCTGCGTATCGGCGAGGCCAAGGAACTCTAAGAGTATGGGGGTTAGCTGCTCGGAGACTGGCAGGGCGGTCAACTGGTCTTGCACCATACGGCGTGAAACATCCGCAGCCTGCTTGAACCGTAAACCGAAGTAATCTCGCATCAATTCCAAAACTGGCTGGAACGGCGTTGCGCGGCCGTGCGCCAGCACGCGCGCCTCGTAGACCCGGATGTCCCTGCCGCGACAATTCTCGGCGAACTCGAAACAAAGGCGACTCTTGCCGATGCCAGCCTCTCCGACCACACCGACGACATGACCCTCGCCCCTGATGGTGCTCTCAAGCTCATCAAGAAGGCTTTTGAACTCATCGGTTCGTCCCGTCAGCGGACTCAACCTGATCCCGCTGCGGAAAACCCCACTGGAGGGAGCGTGCTGCAGCCCTCTCACCTTGAAAACCTCGGTCGGGTTGGTGATGCCGCGCAGCGTACGTGGACCTAACGGCTCGGCTTCGATAAACTGCCGAGCCGCGGTGTAGGTCTCCTTGGACACTAGGATGACTCCTGCATCGGCCAGCTGTTCCAGCCGGTTTGCGAGGTGCACATTGGGTCCCGCGGCGTCATAGGTCTGGTAGATGTCGTGCTCTATCGTTTGGACCACGACTTCGCCGGTATGAACGCCTACTCGGATCTGCAGATCCGGGTCGCCGAGACGAGTTAACCCGTCCTGCATGGCAAGCGCAGCGAGGCACCCGCGAACAGCGTGATCCTCATGCGGCTGAGGGGCACCGAAGATGGCCATAACCCCATCGCCCTGCCACTTGTTAACTACACCCTCATAGCGGGTAACGGCTTCCTTCATTATATCCAGAACGGGCTGAAGACGTTTAACGCCCAACTCGGGATCGCCCAGAGTGTCGATGAGGCCGGTTGAATTGCGGATGTCCGCAAAGAGGATTGTGAGGCGCTTTCGCTCTCCACCCTTGGCATTCAATGCGGTCAGGACGTGCTGCCACGACTGGTTAGAAGTCTGTGAAGCCTTTGAGTTCAGCGCAGTGCTGCACCGTCCGCAAAAGCGAGCTGTCGGCCGGTTGAGATGGTGGCAGGCATTACACTCAATTCCAAGAGCTGCCCCGCACCCCTCACAAAATTCGTTTGTCGCCGCATTTTGGCAACCGCAACGCAAACACTGCATCAATGGGTCCTCAAATGCAGTGAGATGATAAACCCATTTGTCGAGTTATTCTATACCGCCGCTACAGGCTAAAGGCACCGCGAAGGCTGTTTCCGCGGAGAGCCGATGAGGCATTCTGGCCAGAGCCAAAAGCCTGAGTTGCTACAGTTCGCTTGATTTGTGATGCAAGCGCCAGGTAGTTCGGGGTATGATTGTCACATGAGCTTTTTAGACTGGCCCGCAGAAGAGGTGTTTCCAACCCAACGTGCCCAGTTGCGTCGTCGACGCGTTACCCTGGATCTTTTTCGCAAATTTCGTGAGGCGTTCCCGGAGATAACTTACGAATTAATTTGGCAGTCAGCGACAATCAACTCTCAAGCCTGGAGATTTGGTCCTCGACTCCACGTACTCGTTTATGGAGGGCTGGTGCGTTATCCGGGAATGACCCGTGCAGGCCTCGCGTTGGTGTTAGCGCATGAGACGGGTCATCATTTGGGTGGTCCGCCTTACGATCCTGCTTTGCCTTTGATTTCCTGGCAGGGTCAGGCTGATTATTGGGCCGCAAACGAGGGCATGACAAAAGTCTTCGGATTGGAAGCGAAGAGGCTCACCCTGCGAGGCGCGCGAGCCATCTATGATTTGCACGCAGCCTTCGAGGGGCGCTCGCAGGAAGACGAAGCAGATTTGGCCGCAGATTGCCGACGAGAAATCTTCTTGGCCGCAGCAAGTGGACAAGCAATGCCAGAGTGCGCCAAGCGTGCTCTCTCGCATTTCTAGGTCATCCTACGGCAGAGCGACGTAGTCACGCGTCGAAGCGGCGCTCAGCGCATGTGCCGCTCGGAGTTGGTGAATCCGTGTGCTTTTCGGCCTCGGCGCGATCTTGAGATCAACCGTTTGACGGGTATCGAGATGGCAATAGCCGGGCATTGAGCGCATGTCCGAGCGTGGCGTGGCGCATCGTTGAGCATCGAGCCTGCACTCGGGCATGACGTTCAAGAAGAACAAAATCGTCTTCAGGAACTCCTGCCGATAGGACTTCGGGTTGCCGGTCGGGCTCATCTCCGTTTTTATTGTTCCGGGGCGGACGAACGGGTGCGCCACGATCAACTCGCCCGAAGTACAGGGGAGCCGCCAAAGCGAAGTCAGTGATCGACGACGGGTGGATGGACCCAGTGTAGATGGCGCGAGCCTCGCCGTCGGGCTTGGGCCAGCGCGAGCAGATCGGTGGGCGCGGTGGCGGGCGCGTTGATGGGCTATACCGCAGGGCCCGCAATCGCACATTCCCTGGGGGGTTGGGCATTCGACATCGCGATCCAGCGCCCGGCGTGTAACACAAGCCAGCGCCCCAACCCGGGAAGCTGCTGCCAAGGTAAGGCCACTGCTGGTTGCCGAATTGTGCCGCCCGTTGCCAAAACGCGCGAAATCGTTGCCTCAAAAACCGCACGGCCTGTTCAGGAACTTGATTAAGAGTGCTAGTGCCTGCTGGGCGGGCGGCTGTAAAATTCCCTCGCGCTGCTCAGCCAAAGTACGTTATCAGCCAAAATCCTCCGCAATTCTTACAATCGCCCGCGACGGCGCGCCATAGCTCACTAGCTTCACATCAAGATCGCACTCCCGCATCTTCTCCAGAGATCGCCGCATAGCGGTGTTAATCCAGTCGTCATGATTGCCGAAGGCACCCCCGCCAAGTTGGGTAAGCAGAACGACATTCGACGCGCCGCGTTTGGCGTTCAGCAAGGCGGCCGACATGGTGGCTTCGTACGCGGCGTCCAAAACCAGTGATGCGAATGCCGCCCAGTGGGCAGGCGGCACACGGGTGTAGGCCACTGGGATAGCCGAACAAAAAATTTGCGAGACCATCGGCTGACGCTCGCCTTCAGTGTCGGTGACCTCCACGTCGCGGTGCAGTCCGACGCAAAGCTTGCCGCGCAAAATATCGAGCTGCTCTGGTTGCAGCGAGCCAAGATAATCAGCGATGCTGTCGAGACCGGCTCGGGTGCATAACGCGTAGCCGTTTTTCATTTCCCAAAGGCGTTTGACCGGCTGATTCAAGGCAGCCGCTAATGTCCCGCCGAGATCGGCCAATCCGTCGAGCTGGCGTTCGGTGGTCTGGCCATGACTGCCGTTTACCGGCACGAAGTAGTTGCGGTAGATTGTGGCGGCGCCTGCGGCGATCGCGCACGCCGGGCCTTGAGTGTGGTCGTTTTGGTAACCGGCGACGCCTTGCTCCGGTGTCACCGTGGGCGAGACCATCTCGAGCAAGTTAAACTGGGACGCCACTTGGAATAATGCCCTTCTGTTTTCGGGCGATCTATGCATCTGTCGCACGTCGCCGGTCACCACACTTACCTTGAGCTGCCCGGGTAGTCCGCCCGCGGATTTCACCCTTTCGCGCAGGGATTTCAAAGAGACCAATTCTAGGTCTCCGATGCCATAGTCTTTGCCGTTGACCAGGGATCGCAGATGAGTGCCTTCGACCTTGAGTTTGGCGCGGGTATTGTCGTAGTCCGTTTCTCGAAAGCCTGTAAGTGCTTCAAACCAGTCCATTGATCACTCCTGAGATCACTTGTGAGCCGCGCCAATACTTTTGACAAATCTGTCTTGATCGTTAGTCTCAATGGCTCCCGGTCGTACCGCGCGCACATGTTCGATCGCCTTCGTCGGCTCCATGCCAAGTTCGATCAACAGGCGCGCTGCTATCGTGCCAGCACGCCCAAGCCCCCCGCGGCATTGGACCAGGACGTCGAGCCTTCGCCGTAGGATCGAGCGCAACTCTTCACCAGCCACGGCCCATTGCCCCTCGAATCGCTCGTCAGGAATCGACACGTCAACAATTGGAAGATGGAACCACAACATGTTCCGCCGCAATATTTCCTCGCCGAGACGTTCCACTCTCAGCAGCACCAGCTCCTTTGGCTCCAGAAGTGTGACAACCGCGGCTGCTCCCCAATCGCGGGATCCCGTCGAGATCAAGCGCGAGATCGCGAACCCACTCACCGGTCATCGCGTGCCGATCACACTTTCCTGGGCAGAAAGTGATTCCAACCCTTCCCAATTCGGGCCCAGCACTTACGACCGCGATCTGCAGGGGGTGCGTCAAAGAGGTTTTTTTCATTTAAAATCTCCATTCCTGCCGGGGCGCACGGTGGGGTCGAAAAAGTGGGATGCAAGGCGCCCCCCCAAAACCCCGCGCGGATCGACCAATCATGAAGGCTCAAAAACGGCACGGACAAAAGACAGATCATATTGGCGACCGAACTAAACTGCGCCGCATCAGACCGAGCAACCTTCTGCAATCCGCTTTTGAACGCGGATTACAGTCGCTGCGTGCCAATTCCCACCGGTTGGCGTGGCTATCTTGCGCTCATTCAGTGCCGTGGCGATAGCTCGCGCGGATCGGCCCGTGAGTTCGGTGAAGATCGGACGCAACTGCTCAGCGCGTTCCTTGGCCTCGTCGCGGTTCTGGATGCCCTTGGCGTTCAGCCCGCCCAGCTTGACACCCTGGGCTTTCTTGGCCGCCAGCGCGTCCCTGGTACGACGAGAAATCATCGCGCGCTCTTTTTCAGCCAACGCGGCGTAGAGATGCAACATGAACGGGTCGGCGTCAGCGCCCAACTCTGCGGCGATGAACGGCGTCTTGTGCGCCATTAGCCCGCTAATGAAGTGAACGTCTCGGCTCAGCCGATCGAGCTTGGCAACAATAATCGGCGATTTGAGCTTCCGAGCCGCCTTCAGCGCCGCCGCGAGTTGCGGTCGGCGATCGAGGGCATCCGCACCCTTACCGGTTTCGACCTCCTTGAAGGTCTGGATTAGGTCGTAGCCCTCGGCTTCGGCGAACCGGGCCAGCGCCGCTTGCTGGGCCTCGAGTCCAAGGCCCGATTTCCCCTGTCGCACGGTCGAAACGCGAATGTACGCAATTGCGGTCTTGGTCATGAGACTATAATCCTAAAAGGTACAACACGGCAACCGGCGTTGGCGTGTCTCAATCGTCGTAACATACTGTAATTGAATGACTTTTTGTAAGATTTTTACCAGCTAGGCGAGGCCTTACAAGCCCCCTCGGGGCGGTGGCAGATTTTCGGCGGAAGTCGCAAAAGCAGCACCTGCGGGGGGCCGCCGCACCGGCAGGAGGCCTCTGGCTGGCGACGGCCACTTGGACCGGGCCCGGAGGCCGGTTGCTGGCGCCACTGGCGCTGCAGATCCCGAGGTTGCCCACGTGGGCCTCGCGGCCGAGCCAGACGCTGTATGGGGCCGATCCGGCTCATCGCTGCAGCGCCGTCGTTACCTACTCTTCCGTTTGTCGCTACACCCACTCCAGCAGCACATGACCACGGCGTCCGCGAGGTTGGGACTGCGCGTGCCCCCAGGCTGCTTGTCGATCACGAGCCGCATGCGCGTGCCCTTATCGTTTCTATATCTCACGGAAGAACCATGACGTCTCAACCCGGTTGTCGCTGGACGGCTAGTGAAGATGCATCTTGCTACCACCGGGATCGCCCGCCGTTGAAGTAGGGATGCTCCCAGAGAGACCGGCCTTGGCCGGGCTAGGGTCCGCTGACCCATCCCGTCGAGCTATCATATCCGTGCCCGCGCGAGGCCAGTGCTTCAACCACGCCTGCTACGCTGTTGGCCAAATCGTCGTGCGCACCCGGTGCGTGGTCAATGCTGTCCTTGCCACCACGTGCTGTGCGCCGCTCGAGGCCGACAATCTGCGCAACAAGTCGCGCGTCTTCGAGCGCGATTGTCCCACGCCCAAAGAGTCACCCCGTCAAGACATGAGAATTGCAAGCCAAGGAGGCGTCGATATCGATGAGATTGCTTCGATATTGACGCTCGCCAATCTAGCTCATGCTTCCCGGTATGAAGCAGCGGATTCCCAGACCATCTAGGCTATTCAGCGGCCAAACTATTGTCCGACCGGCGCGGTTTGATCCCCTGATTACTGCATCATCAGGAACGTCGATCCAATCGCCGTTTAGTCGGACGCGATAATGCCCGTCCCTGGAATCCCAATCCGAATCGGCCACTGCCTCTCCGTCGGTATCCGAACAACACCGACCCTTGCCGCTGGCCAGCTGCTCAAACCACTCTTTAAGAGAAGAGCTGGCATATCGCCCATCTAAGTCGCGCGCACATCCATCGTCCATCAAAAGCGCTGCTATAATCACGAGAGCCAATTGGTGCGTTATGATTTTCATGCAGCCATCTCTCTTTTGGGGCATCGTAAGTAGAATATCTCTTTATCGGAGCAACGGTGACCATCGCTACCAACAACGAGACTCGGAACGGCAGTGTTGACACCAGTGGCGACGGGGGGATTCACCATCACCGATAACAATATTTGGGAGGGCGACGTTTACAATCCAATTCGAGGATCTTAACAATCGCACTTGGACCCCGACCGCAGCCGGGGCTTCAGATCGAAGAACGATCGCTCGAGTACGCTCGACGCCACGGGGCCGGTCCATCGTGGGGCAACGTTTCTCAGTCTCGCCCCCGAAAGAACAAGGAACGAGTTCGGCGGGATGATGTTCGTCCGTAGGCCACGCGCAAATGCGCGGCCAGTCTGCCTGACATCACATTGAAGCGCGGTGAGATCGATCTGCCCCGCGTCGACTGTCGCATGGGGCTAGAGTGGCTGGTCTTGAAGTAAGCCCCGGGGAGCGCTCGGCCGCCGCTAGACAATCCGGCAGCGCTTGCAACGTCGCAAGATCGACTCGGCCCCCATGCTGCCCTGTACCGAGGCCAGAAAACTCGTGACTTCGAGTTGTAGCTGATCGGATTGCGATGACAGCGCGTTCGCCGCATCGAGTAGGCGCCTGGCGGCGCGGCTGCCCTCCTCGGATGCCCCGTTGATGCTGACGATGCTGATGTTAACGTGTTGTTTTCAATTCGCCTACTCTCAACCGTCTGTCTTGATGCAGGCTGCGATCGCCTGCGGGTCTATGGTCAGCCAAGCACGGAATTGCGTAGGTGGGTGAGCCCGTGATTGTCATCGGACCGTACCACCAGAACGGCTGGAACGGCAGTCGTCCGGTCGGCTGCATTGGCGGATGCCGCCGCCAGTATCGCCTGCTGGCCATTCCACCAGGGCGGACACGCCACGGCGACCAACTCGGCAGCGTCAGGCGCTCGGAGCCATAGTGCTGCGAGGACGCTCCAACTTGCGATGAGCAGCGCGGTCGCATTCAGCGTCGGCTTGTGCTTTGAACGATTTGCCCGGATCTCATTTGGGCAGACTATCGCGACGAAGCTAACCGACGATAAAGCTAGACGTTCACGAGCTGCTCGGCGCCCGATTTGGTTGCGAGGATAGTGCAACAGTGCACCAGTATTGCGCGACTTAGCTGGCTATCGCACTGCTCCAGTCACTTCTGTTGAGGCTCTTGAGGCCGTTTCTTAAGCTCAGGATCGTTGATGCGAGTTCGGTCGCCGGGACCGGGCGGCTGAACAAGTATCCCTGCGCCTCATTGCATCCTTCGGCCTTCATCTGGTTCAACTGCTCAATCGTCTCCACTCCCTCCGCCGTCGTCGTCATGCCGAGGCTCTTCCCGAGGCTGGTGATGGCCCGGACGATCAATTTCGATCCCTTTGTCGCCGTCGCGTCGCGGACGAACGATTGGTCGATCTTGAGTTTGTCAAATGGGAAACTACGCAGATAGCTGAGCGAGGAGTAGCCGGTACCAAAATCGTCTAAGGCGATGCGCAGCCCACGCGCCTTCAGCTCATGCAGTGTGGCGATGGTTTCGGCGCTATTGCCAAGCAGAACCGATTCAGTAATTTCGAGCTCAAGCCGGTGGGGCGCCAGCGCCGAAAGCTCGAGCGCTTTCGCGATGACGGCCGCAAGCCGTGGATCACGAAACTGAGCGGCCGAGACATTGACCGCAATCTTGAGCTCGTTCGGCCAACTCGCGGCCTGTTCGCAGGCACGATTGAGCACCCATTCCCCAAGCGAGGCAATGAGGCCAATTTCTTCGGCGACAGGGATGAATTGATCGGGCGGCACCAACCCTCTTTCCGGATGTCGCCAGCGCAACAATGCCTCAAAGCCGCTGATCCGATCCATCCGCAAATCATAGATAGGCTGGTAGAACAGATCGAATTCGTCCCTGTCCATGGCTTCGCGCAGGTCGATTTCGAGGGCTCTTCGGCTTTGCAGGCTTGCGTCCATTGCCGGCTCGAAAAACCGCCATGTTCCCCTGCCGTCCATTTTGGACCGGTACAACGCCATGTCCGCGTTTTTCAGCAGCTTTTCGCGCGTCGTGCCGTCATCCGGCGCCAGGGAGATTCCGGCGCTGCAGCCGACGATGACCCGATGTCCATTCAGCTCATAAGGCGCTCCGACATGCTCCACGACACGCCGGGCCAAATGCTCGGCTTCGTCAGCGTTTCGGACTTCAGATTGGATCAGCGCAAATTCGTCGCCCCCGAGGCGCGCAACCGTATCACCCTCTCGGACGCACGCGCTTAATCGGGCCGCAACCGCGCAAAGCAGCGCATCACCCACCGGATGTCCCAAGGTGTCATTGACCTGCTTGAAATTATCTAGATCAATACAGAACACGGCAAATCCTGCACCTCGGCCCGCCTCTGCAACAGCTTGTTCGATCCGCTCGGCGAACAAAGACCGGTTTGGCAATCCCGTCAGAGCGTCATGCCGCGCCATGAACGCGATCTGAGATTGCGCCCTTTGTTGTTCGGTCACATCTTCACAACTGATGAGCCAGCTGCCGTCGGATGTGGAGCGATGGGCGATCGAGACAACGCGGTTGCCGCTGAGCTGCTGAAGGTAGGAGCCGTCTTTCCCGCGCGCCAACAACTCCTCGCTTTCCGCGCGAAGGTCGGCCACCGTCTGGCTGCCATGATTTCCGGCGGCAACACTCAGGCGGAGGACGTCGTCGAACGACATCCCTGGAAGCACAAGCTCCGGCGAAATGTCGAAGATCTCGCAGAAGCGCCGGTTGACAACCTGCAGCCGTCCTTCTCCGTCATAGAGACAGAGGCCTTGCGACATATGCGTAAGCGCCGCATCCAATCGCAGATTGGTCGCATGCAGCTCAGCTTTCTGTTGCTTCAAACCGCTGATGTCGCTGTAGACGAGAATGACCCCGCCTTCCTGGGTCGGGCTACAGCTGACCCGCAGCCATGTTCCGTCCGGGAGCTGGGCCTCGCTCTCCACCCCTGCGAACTCGTTAGCGTCCTCTTGGAGCATGAGTTCCGTTGAGGGCTGCGCGCCGGGCGCACCGGCCGTCCGCAACGGATGGACCAGCTGCGGAGAGCAGCGAATAAACTCGCTCGCTCTGGAATTGGCTAACGCGATCTCGCCGTTTTGGTCCAGGAGGACGACGCCCTCACGCGAGTGCTCGAGCGCATCGGAAAGCCGCGCTTGCGCCGAACGCCGCTGCGCCACCTCCCGGTCGACCATCGCCTTTATGTTGTCCCGCATTCTGCCCATAGCCGTCAGGAGCGTACCAAGCTCGTCGCCACTGCCCTCTGGAATGCTTGTGTTCAAGTCGCCATCGGCGATGCTCCTGGCCGCTTTGGATGCTATAGCGACGGGACCAATGATCCGCCGCGCCAACAACCAGGAGAAAAGACCAGAGAGAACAAGCGCGATGGTCAGCCCTGCCACATTGAGTTGTAGATCCCGGTTGATCGCAGCCAGCGCTCGCTGGCGAAATAGAAATCCATCCCCGGCCGTATAGTTCACCAGCAACTCGATCTGCTGGTTCACAGTATTGGAATATCGATCAACGCCGTTGATCTCACGACCGCTCGCTTTAACATTCCCAGCTTCGTCAGCAGACGTCTGAAATTGAGGCCGATGAAGCGCGACCCAGGCTTTTGCCGCTTCCTGGACCTTGGCGGCTGCTTTTGCGGCGCGCGCGGACTGTGACCGCTCGGCCGCAATGGTGACGTCTTCCGAAAGCGACTTGGCCAGCTCGTCAATTTCGGCATCGAGCCGCGCATGGACCGTCGGGTCTTTTGTGAGAAGGCGTTGTGCAGATGCCACGCGCATCGCGGCGAAATCGGCGCCGGCCGCCCGCGCATAGTTGATCGACATCAGTGACTCGTCGAAGGTTTTCGCAACCAGGTCACCGGCGTGCCGGATGCCGAGGGTGGCATACCCTCCCAATGCTGCTGCAATCGCACTCATTGCAAGGCAGAACATGAAGATCGCGGTTCTGATCGAACCGCGCGCGACAAGCCGCGGCAATCGAGCGATTATCGACCGAAAGGTCTCGAGAACCGGTTTCAGTTGACGCGGAACGCTGTCGACGAAAGGACTCATCACAGTGTCTTTCGCTGTAAACAACTCATCGCAAACATATGTGCGGATGCCGCTGCCCCCGCCTAAAATTTCCCTAGTAATGGCTGCAAGGGATGCGGAAATCGTTAAGATCAACCTGTGACAAGTATGGGGGTACTCACGCGGCTCGAAAGGGTCGAGCCCAAACGGATTCTTGGTAAAGTTGAAGTTTCAGCGGGGTTGAAATTATGACGAGGCTTTTCCCTTTGCGTGCGGGCGAGCTCGCTTTTCAGATCACGGCCGCAATTGTGGGGGGACTTTTCGCAGGAGCCGCTTTGGGCGCGGCCCCTTACACGATCTCGCAAAAGGATCGAGAATTCAGGCCGCGAGAAATCATCATCAAGCGCGGCGAGACTTTACGCTTCGTTAACGACGATGGCGAGCTCCTACACCACGCCTATTTAAGCGCGGACAGCTTTAATTTCGATACCGGTGACCAGCAGCCGGGCAGCCAGTTCGAGGTGGTTTTTTCCGTGCCTGGCGACTACACCGTGCTGTGCGGCATTCATCCCAAGATGAAGCTTGGCGTGCACGTGACCAAGTAACAGGCCTAGAGAATTGTCGTGTTGAAGATCGCGGCATGGCCAACGTAATAGGCGAGCAGGGTGACCGTCAGCGCCGCGCATAGTCCTGCCGGGGCGAGCCACGGAGCGCGACGGTCTGACTCGGCCTGGCGGGTATCGGAAACGATCGCGACCAGGACGACGATGATCGCGGAGTGCCCGATCACATCAAGCTTGCCGAATTCGAAGCACGCGCTGATAAACATGCCGAGCAACATAGCCCCCGCAATGCGCCGGACCAGCGGCGTCCAGGCCAAGGCGAAAGCGAGGGTGAACTCGACCATGCCCGCGGCCCGCATGTAGAACTCGCTTTCGAACCCAAGCGTGATGCCGGGATGCTCGATCAGGAGCGGAAAACTCCATTCCGGATAGGCCCACTTCTCAATCGAGGCCCACATCAACGTGACGGCGGTCGCATAACGCACCACATCGAGCGCCGAAATGCCGAACAGATCCTTTTGCAGCCCGGTGAGCGCGAGGTAGGCCGCAAGCCCCAGAAAGATCGGATAATCGGCCAGATGGAAGGTACCGTAGTCCCGCACGGCAATCGCAAACAACAGCGCGATCCCGGCCGCGGATAGCGGCATCGTACGACGCGACAGCAGGCCGGCGGCGACGGCGAGCTGCAAAGGCCCGACCAGCGCGGACGTCGTTTTCAGTTCGGGGGTCAGGATAATACCTCCGACCGCCCAGAGCGAGACGAAGAAGAACCCGCAAACTGCGCGCATTATCAGCTCGGTATGCAGCTCCAGGTTCTCCGTGAAGCGGTTCAGCGAGCGGGCCATCAGCTCACCCAGAGACGTCCGCTCCACCACGCAGCCGGAAAAGAACCAGAGCAAGGCAACGCCCAGGAGGAGCTCAAAATCCTGGCACAGAACGTTCTCGAGGCCTCGCGGCTGACCCGCAGCGTCGTAGGCACAGAACCATTTGACATGAGCGGCTGCCTCGTGAGTCCCCAGGATCCAGAAGCAGAATCCGGCGATGGACGTGGCAAACAGGTAGATTGCTCGGGATGCCGAACCGGCATCTCGTCCCAGGGGCCTGAACATTTCAAAAAACCGCCCGTCCTAAAGCACACCCTTAACGATTTATTCACCTTAGCATAGATTTTAAGGTTCGTGGCGTCCGTCGCAGCTGCTGGTTGTTTGGTGGTTAATGGGCCGCGCCGGGGCAGAATTACATGGCCAGGCCAACCGCAAATCCTTTCAAACTTTACGGATTTAGATGACGGGCCTTCAATCCGAGTGGGCGTACAGAAAGAAGGACAAGCGGATAGTTGGAGCTTCCATGTTCGGAGCGTTAAGTGCGGCAGGTGTGGCGGTGGGCTCGGTGCTGACCCGCGGCGCAAAGCGGTACGCAATGCGCACCGAAGCCCTTGAGGCTTGGACAGGCGCACTTCTTATCTTCGGCTTCGGCCTGTTGGGGTCGGCATTGCCGCACCTCCTTTGAGCCCCTTCTCGGCCGCCGCGATCAGGCCCGCTATCCGGGCGCCTCGGGGAAAGGCGCGGTCGGGGTTAAGGCGGTAAGCGTCCGAAGAAAGGCGATCAGATCGGTCTTTTCGTCCGCCGTAAGATGTAGCGGCCGGATCGACGGCGATCGGCTTGGACGATCAATCCCGCCCTTGTCGTAGAGTTCGATCACCTGTTCGAGCGTTGAGAGCGATCCGTCGTGCATATAGGGCGCGCGGCGCGCGACATCGCGCAAAGTCGGGGTCTTGAAGGCGTAACGCAGCTTTTGCGATGTCGGAAACAGTCGGCCTCGCCCTATATTATCATCGCTTGCGGTGCCGATATCCTGGAATGATCCATCCGTAAAAGACGGCCCGCTGTGGCAGCTTGAGCAGCGTCCTTTGCCGTTGAAGATCTCGAATCCTCGTTTCGCCGGCGCGCTGATCGCGGCGTCATCCCCCATGATCCACCGATCGAATGGCGCTTCGCCTGCGACAATGGTGCGTTCAAAAGTTGCCAAGGCGGCTTCAATCCTGGGGCGCGTAATCGCACGATCTCCGAACGCGCTTGCGAATGCATCAGCATAGGCCGCTGCGGCGGAGAGACGGTCAATCAGCTCCGGCTCGGTCAGGTTCATGTTGGCGCGGCCAGTGATCGGACCAAACGTGACGGCCTCGATATCCCTGAACTTTCCGTCCCAGCCTAGCGGCTCACCAAATGCCACATCGATCAGAGTGGGCGAGCGCAATGGCAGGCCTTTTGGGTCCTCCCCGATCGCACGCGCATGGCCATCACCCCATGAAAGCGACGGGTTGTGGCAAGTCGCACAGGAAACGGTGCGGGACCTCGAGAGCAGCGGGTCGAAGAACAACATCTGCCCAAGGCCCGCTTTCGCCGCGGAGTAGGGATTGGCATCCGGAAAAGGTATGGTCGCCGGCCGACGATAGCTGGCGCGGATCTCAGCAGCCTCGCCTGATTTCTCGGCGGACCACCAGGCCAAACGCTGGCCTAGCGGCAAAATCGCCGCAAGCAAAGCCAAGCTGACCCACACCTTCATCGGCTCCTCGGAAGGAAATGCCGCCTTTGTATATGAAGTGTTGGTCAACGAAGCTTTAACGAATGACGGCAGGTTCGAACGGCGCGCGCCGACAGTGGACTGAAGACTATGACCGCAAAGGCGCTGCAAGAGGCAAAGTTGATCATGCTCGGATTAGTCCGCGCGACATGCCAACAGGCAACGGCGCATCCAGCACGCACGCAGGGTGGTTGGTAGCACCGCGTGGGGCCCGGCCAATACGGTCCAATCGTGCTCTCGCTGGGCGATAAAACTGACGCGTCTCGAAGAAGCTACTTGCGATGACCATGTACATGAGGCCACCACGCGCTACAGCTCCCGCCCCGCGCATCAAAGCACAAGTGTCATCAGCGACTTGGGTGGCCTTTCAAAATTCAACCTGATTGTAGGTTGTTTTTCCTTTTCCCGTTTGCGAACCTCGACAGCCCTGCGCCTGTCGCGGTTGGTAACGGCACTTGAGCGCCGCGCCTCGCGGCGTTTAGTCATTTAGGTGGGGGTGCTTTGGGAAGTCCGGTGAGCATTCTGATTTTCCACGCCCCGCCGTCGCCGACGTATGTTGCCGTCCAAAGCCCCGTCTCGCTAATGGCTGCACCAGATGCGGCCTTTCCGCTCGTCTGGTACTCACCCATCCCGATCATAGCGTCGGCGCCCACCGCCGCTGCCTGCTTCACCGTGATCTCTATCCGGTCGATACCTGCCTTAAAGGCCTCCGCATAAAACTGAGCAACATCCGTGTGCGCGCCTGTAGGGTTCACGAACACGCCGTCCTTGGTGAAAAGAGCGCCTATGCCAGCACTATTTTGCTTGTCGAAGTTCTCTGTAAAAGAAACAGCAATTTTGACCACTTCCTGATTGCTCTGATCATCGGCGGCAGTTGCTGGCAGGACAAGTGAAGCCAGCAAAAAAAGGAGGACGTAAAACAATCGCATGGCGCCTCTCCTGAATGAATTAGAAAAAGACCGACCGCTCGTCGGCGGCAAAGCCTATCACGTCTATTAGAAAATGATCCACGACGAGATGTGCTGCACCACACCATTAGAAGGCTTGGGCAATTTTCTCTCATGGCGTAGCTCCCATCGACCACCACTTACGACCAATGAATTTGGAAGCGGCGGCGAAATTGATGGAGAAACCGCTGCTCTCGCGGGCGAAATTGCTGGAAACTCTGGAGACGACCTTGGGCCACCGCGCACTTCGTTAGGCGAAAACTAGGATAGTTCAGTCTATGACATGCGATCCAATGGCTTGGCAGGGGCCATCGTTGCCTGCTCCATCCGTACAATTGAGCCTACCACAGGCTTCCACGAGGCAGGTGGAGACCGCATAGACGCGTTCGGGCGCGGTGCGTTCGACATCGCGCTCACGCTCGCCGGGGCAGCGGAGGGAATGGTCGGTCGAGAAGGACCTCATATGTTCTCGTGGCTACGCGACAATCCGCAAGCCAAAGAGCGGTTCTCAGACAGAAAGCAATGGATTGCGCTGCTGAACCGAGAGCGCGATTGGCTCAAGCATGGTGGTGATGCGCAAATGGAAATCGAATGCGCGCCTGCCGCCTTCATGATCGCACGGGCCGCATCAAAGCTGGAAGCATGGACGCCGAAAATGGAGGCGTTCAGGGCTTGGTTGATGAGGCACGTGGAGGAGATATAACCGAGGGGGAGAACTATCGACGGCGCGCACACCTATCACTCGTTGTATGTGGCCGTTCATGCGGCGCACACTGAGGCGCCGCAGATTTGGACCGTTAGTCATTGCACTAGAATATTGACCTCAATCATGTCCGCGAAGCCATTCGCTTGGCACAGCGTGACGGAAGCTGCCTTGAGAAAGTTTCATGACGTAAAATATCGGTACCAAGCTGGGCACGGTATCACGCGGGCGCATTTGAGGCCTCGGATCGAGACCGTACGAGAACTGTTGGACCGCAGCGAGCCAATGTCTCAAAACGAGTTCATCGAATATTGGTTCGCACACGACAGAACGGTCCTGTGCGCAATAGGCGAGAACAAGGCAACTGTCCCAAAGTTCATAGAGATCGAAAACCACGACGGATCGCTGTTTCCATCGACGCGGATTGCGTGGCGACATGGGAAAAAGGAGCGCGAACTGTTAGAAGCGCTTTACAAGCGGTTCAGTGGGTTCTCCGCACCCGCATCACGGGATGCTTAGGTTAAGGCCTTCTAGGACAAATGCTCAAATGGGGAAGCCCATAGTTGCTCCCCCTGGCCCGCGGGCATGTGAAACGCGCCGTAGCACTGCGTTAGGGGCTGGGGGCCGCCCGCCAAGCCTTTTTATAACCCCGGAGCAAGCGCGCCTGCGCCGCGTGGGCCCCGGCCTGCGAACTGGCGTTCCGGGGGGGCGTGCGGGCCGTTAGGTACCGGACCGGGCGTTCGTCGCACCACGGGGCCGGAATCCGGCCAGGCGGGGCCTCTGGCGCAGGTGGTCAGGCACCCGGCCGGGGGGCCCTTTTGTGGCTGCGGGGCACGCGGTGTTGCACGTACGAGCGGGACCGCGCCTCGCCGGTGGACGGTGAGCAGAGCTGGAGTTGCATGATGCACTCGCTCGGCTCGGCATCCAGCAGCGCCGAGCATCGCATGCTGTTGGGGGGCGCGCGTGGCCTATATCGAGGACAACGCTCGGCGAACAATTGCAGCACGGCCCGCAATCATTTTGCGGCCTCGGGGTACAGCGGCTCGCCGGTATCGTTGTCGATGACGATGAGCTTCGTGTTCCCGGGCACCGCGCACAATTTGGCATAGTAGTCTGCCAGTTCCTGCGGACTCATGTTAGTCTCGGCCTTGGCCCTGATAATGGTGTGCTCGACGTCGACGTCACCCGTCACCTTGGCTTGCAGCGGGATCAGGCGGCCGAGGAGAGTCGTGAATGTCTCCGGCCTCTTGTCGGCGAGGAACGTGAGATAGCCGACGAGGCCCTTACCGTTCGAGTGCTTGCTCTTCTCCGCAGCAAGGATGATCGCCTGCTTGATCTCGCGTGTCATCTTATTTTGCGTCCCCTTCTGACGACCCCCAAAGCGTTCGCCCTTCTTCGGAATCTTCAAGCTGGCTGTGTGGCCGCGTGGCATCGTGTACCGCCTGTCTATCCTCTAACTTAGTTGGAAAGCTACCGCACGCGCGCTCCAATTGACTTCTGTCGTGCCTCGCCCGACCCCCGCTTCCGTCCAGCACCACCTCGCTGTGCCACCTCTTGGCTCAGATCGATCCCATTGATTATTTCTGATTTTATACCAAACCTTGCTCACCGCAAAATCTGCATTACCGCAATAGTGGGCTGCACGGGTACAGCACTACATACGCGCACGTGGAGTGCTAAATGTGTGCGTGTGTGGAAGTAGTGTTGTAGTGTTGTAGTTACGTGCATGTGTATATAAGCGCGTACTTTTGCTACAACTCTGTGGCAACACCACAACGGATAAAACCGCGGCTGGCCCTCTGCAACGCTTGTATGGGTGTTGTAGTGATACACGCGGGCGTGGCCTTTTAAGCAGGCCCCTGCGGCGGCGGTATGGGAACGCGCCCCGTACGCACGGGCGGCCCTCCGTGCCGCTTTGGCGGCGCGTGGCGGCGGCCCGGGGCCGCGTCATAACCCCGGCTCAGGCATGTCGGGCACGGCTAATTCCGGGGCCTCATCGACAGCGTCGCTCGGGACCCACCAACAGCGTGTGCGCTTGTTCTTGATGGTGAGGCCCTGCGGCCCCCCGCCCAAGGCCCTGATCCACCCGGCAATGTCCTTGCGGGCCACGTTGCGCATCCTCTCGATCTCGAGGAATTTTTCCAGTGGACCCATCGTGAAGTAGCGCCGCCTGCTTTTCTCGTCCTCCCATGGTGCGCCGCGCAGCAGATCTTCCCGCTCTCTGCCGCGCATCCGGTTCGTCAGGAATGTCTCCAGCAACTCTCTGAACTGGCCCTCGCGCGTCGTGTCCTCGTCCGCCTGCTTCTCGGTCATCTTGGGGATAGCGTCTCTCAGGGTGTTCGCCCATGTGACCGGCTTCACGGGCGGGAAAAACACGTTCAATTGCCTGAAACACTGGGTTACGAACCGCTTATAATCAGTGATGTCCCTGGGGTCCGTTATCGTCATGGTACCGTTGCTGCCCCGGATGCGTACATTCCAGGTCGGTTCCTCCGAGTTAATCTTTTCCAAGCTGACGATGACAGGGATATCACCGATGCCCTCATCCGCGTCGATGATCGCTTTCAGCTTTGCGATTGAAGGCTTGGTCATGCCGCGACCTCGCCGCTGAGTAAGCGCCGATATAGTGTGCGCCAGCGACGGTCGTGCCGATCTGCCCGCCAGAAGATAGTTTCGACCCTGATCGACCGTAATTTGCGACAGTAGCGCCATTTGCGCTCGCACGCGCGTGCCTCATACTTCGACGACGACCGGGACCACTCATCGAATAGCGAATAGCCAGCCTCGCCGAGCGCTGCGCAAATTGCTGCGCCGATGCGATACCAGAGATCGTAATCGTCGCTGGGAATGACGGACAGCGCGACCCTGATCTTTAGCTCAAGATCCTCTGCCGACATCGTCGCGTAAACTGGCGGGTTGTCTTCGGGAAGCAATGAGACTCCCTTCCCAGCATCTTTCAGCACAATGGCTCGTAACTTTGGATCGAGTACGATCGCCTTCAGGACGTGACTTCTTACCGCCACGAGATCGAGCAGCCACTTGGGCGCGTCGGCGATGAGGGCGTGGTTGATCCACTTGTACTCGCCACGTTTGGGCCTCACGGACGGCGGAGCGATGACGAATCCACCGTTGCCCCGAACGTCGATGCCCGGCCCGAGTTTTGACACGCTGCATGGGATCGTGACGTCGGGTGGCTGCTTGAAATAGTAGTGCTTCGAACCTGTCGGCGATTCGGCCATGCGTGTCCGTGGCAAAGCACCGTACCGCATCTCCAGCTTCATCAGGCTCTCGCGGCCCTCCTGATCATGACCATCGGGCGTATCGACGTCAATTACGAACAGCCCGTTCATTGGCCCCGTAGGGAGGCCGATCGCAGCGTGGGGCCATCTACGCCAGTACTCCGATATCTCATCCGGGTCCTTCGTGTAGCCCCACGGGTTGCCGTTGCTCTTTCCGGCGGACGTGTGACTGAGCTTCTGCTTCTTGGCAAATTTGGCGGGAAAAATGAAATAGCCGTATTTGGCATAGTCTAGCATGGTTGCGATGAAGCCCTTCATTGGAGGCCCCACTTGCGGAGTCTGATCTGAAGTTCCGGAACGGCAGCACAAGTGCTCGAGCCAGATGCGCGGAGGTCGCCGTTCAGCGTGGTGTATAGCCCGACTTCGTCCCCGCAGCCGGGGCACTTTTTCACCCACCTTCCGCTTTCGTTTCGCGTAAAGTCGAGATTCAACGCCGCAGCTCTTAAATTGTCCGCCTTCTGCGTCTCACGCTCCGCCCTGGCATACTGCGCCTCACGGCATACGTCCCAGATGGCGTCATTGTCGGACTGCTTCTTTTGATAGCGTGTGCTGTTTGCGGAGCTACCCGGTGCCCCGACGGTTGTTGAACTCGCGGCGGGGCGTTTGTTTGTGCGTGTCATGATTTCACTAGGCCTCCACGCGCCGCGTGACGGCGGTACGCATCAGGCGCGCTTTGAACTGTTCAAGAGCGCAGCGAGATCGATAATTCTTGTTGCGAATCTTGATCGGAGGCGGGAAGCCCAACGTCGGATCCATGGTCCAGCGGTAGAGCGTCATTAAGGTGACGCCGCCAAACTCCTTTGCGACGATTGGGTCCGGCACTAGCTGTTCCGGGGGTAGGTCAGTGTTCGGTGTCTTTTGCATGGTGTTTGGACCGGTTGTTAACGGTGCCAAACAATGGCAATTGGGTGCCCAGCAAACTACCGCGCGACTCCTGCTATCTGGCGCGTAGAATTCTTTTCCGTCCCGGCTTGTGCTTGCCGCTTGGCTTGGCGGCGGCTAGCACTGCTTCGATGGTTAAGTGTACTGATTTCTCTGGAAACAACATCTTGCAGATGTCGACAGCGAAGTGTTCGGCACTTATACCGGCCTGGCTCTCATCACGTGTTCGCTTTACCTTGCCGTACTGCTTGCCCCAAAGCGCCCGAATGCGCCGCGCAAAATCAACGCTCGCCTTGGCTGCATCAAATTTCGGGCGCTGGTATCTCTGTGGCTGCTTGGGCGAGAAAATGAGATCTGCAAGCTGCGGATACAGTTTCCGCAGCTCGCTGGGATCGCCGGTCCGCGCTAGCCAAATGGCCCATTCTTCCGACACTATAAATTCATTAGTTTTGTTGTCATAATGGATTTTCTGGGAGAACGACTTGTATAGCTGTTCGGAGATCTGATCATGCAGCCAAAGCCGCATATGTTCTTCCCAAGCACACTTCTGGCGCTCGCTTGTGTTGGGAGCCAGCCGAAATAATGCTGGTGCACTCGCGTTCATCGCCGCCTGTTCCCTAGGGGCACCACGTTTGCCACGCCGCCGTCGATGACGCCCGAAACATGTTGCGCCCATCGCGCCAGGGCCGCTTTCTTTTCGGCGCTGTATTGTGCACGGTTGTAGACGCCGGCCACGCCTGCCTTAGCTCCGCTAATATGGTTTAGCGCTGCTTCGACAATGTGCGGTGCAATACCAATTTCCGCCATACCAGTCGCGGCGGTTCGCCGTAAATCATGCAGACGCCAATGTGGGATCTTCATTCTGTCGTCCATGCGAGCTTTAATCTTTGACCAGCCACTCACGTGGGAGATTCCGTCCGTGGTCGAGAAGATGTAACTCTGCCCCGCAGCAGTGTCAGTCTCTCTCACGTTACCCAGAATTTGCTGCGCAAGTGGCGCTAGAGGAACCAAATGTGGTCGCCCGTTCTTGGTACGCGCGCCTGGGATACTCCAAGTCATGCGATCGTCGCTTAGCTCGCCCGATGTCATCCCAGCGACCTCATTGAGTCTGCAGCCGGTCAGCAGTAGGAGCTTAACGAGTGCGCCGAATTCCGCACGCTCGGCGCTAGCAGCCGACCAGAACTTGGCGATTTCGGCGTCAGTCAGCACGCGGTCACGCGCTCTCGGCGTGTCGGGCCGGTGGACGCCGGTGCATGGATTAAGGCTGATCCTACGGTGCTGCACGAGCCACCTGAACATTCGAGACAGGCAACTTAACATGGCGCGTGCCCGTGCTTCAGTCAGTCCATCACTCCGCCGGGCTAAGCCGGGTGCTCCATTCCGGCGCGTCTCATCGACCACCCCGTAAATATCGTGGCCGTCGATTTCGGCTATTGGCCGCTTGTTCCATCGATCTGCGAGGCCTTTTGGAATTAATGTCAGGTCCTTAGGTCGAATACCGAGGAGCCGCGCTTGTTCTTCCCAGCGGCGGGTCTTCTTGCTCGCGTATTGTTCAACAAAATCTCTCGCAGCTGCACTGAAGTATTGGCCGCGCGATCGAGAGTGGCAGCGCGACGCCGTTCTCGGTCAACCAGGTATGCAGCGCCGGGGTCACGACCCTGTGCTATTTGGTGGCGCAGCTCTGCTACCAGGAGGTGCGCGGCGGCGAGAGTAAGATGGCCGCCTATCACCGGTTTGGTATCGGGCTCTTCCAGTTTATTATCGCGCTCTTGACCGTCCCGTTCGAACACTGAACCCAACACCAATTTTGCTGTGCGCTTGTCTGGTCGACGATAGCGCAAGGCCCAAGATTTGGCTCCGCTGGGCTGCACGACGAGATGCAAACCCGGGCAGCCACCATCAGGTATTTCGCGGCGTTTTTTGCCGGGGCGATAGTTCTTCACGGCGGCTGCCGTTAACGTCTTGGCCATCGCTAACGGTCCTCAGCAGGGTAACGTCTGGGTAACAAAAACGGGCAGTTATGTTCTGTTAGCCTGTGTTTGTAACTTAACCCAAATGGACAAAAAAAGCCAAAAAAACAATGGGTTTTGTCGTTTTCCGGGTAGCGCTTTGTTTGTTTGAGTTAGCCAGTGTTGCGCTGAAATGGCTGTTTCCTAAACCGTAGGTCGGAAGTTCGAGTCTTCCCGGGATCGCCATTTTGTCATGGGCCATCGCCCTTCTTTCCCACGCTCCACCACGCAAAAGTTGCTAGAATCGGGAAACTCCCTCCTAGCCTCGCCGACATGTCGGCCGCGCCTCACTGCCCGATCCGGAGACGACAATGCCTTCGACTTGATCCTGCGCGGCGGCCGTGTGGTCGATCCGTCCCAGAGGCTCGATGCCGTGACAGATGTCGCCTTTACCGGCGGCAAGGTCGCTGCGGTCGGCGGCGGGCTCAAGGCGGATCCGGGCACCGAGGTGCGCGACGTTTCCAGCTACATCGTCACCCCCGGGCTGATCGACCTTCACACCCACGTCTATTGGGGCGGCACCTCGCTCGGCATTGATGCCGAGGAATTCTGCCGCAACTCCGGCGTCACCACCTCAGTCGACACCGGCAGTGCCGGCCCCGGCAATTTCGCAGGCTTCCGCAAGCATGTGATCGAGCCGAGTCAGGTCCGCATCCTCGCTTATCTGCACGTCTCGCATGCCGGCATCTTCGGCTTCTCGCACCGGGTCATGGTCGGCGAGAGCGAGGAATTGCGGCTGATGAATCCGATCGAGGCGGCCAAGGTCGCGGATGCCAATCGCGACCTCATCGTCGGCATCAAGGTGCGCGTCGGCCTGCATGCCTCGGGCACGTCGGGGACGGTGCCGCTCGACATCGCGCTCCAGGTCGCAGACGAGGTCGGCATGCCCCTGATGGCGCATATCGACCATCCGCCGCCGAGCTACGAGGAGGTGCTGGCGCGCCTGCGTCCCGGCGACGTGCTGACCCACGCGTTCCGGCCGTTCCCGAACACGCCGGCGACCGCGCAAGGCACGGTGAAGAGGGCGGTGCTGGACGCGCGCGAGCGCGGCGTGCTGTTCGATATCGGTCACGGCAAGGGCTCGTTCGCTTTCAAGACCGCGCGCGCGATGCTCGCCAACGGCTTCTATCCGGACACCATCTCGTCGGACATCCATCAGCTCTGCATCGACGGCCCGGCCTTCGACCAGGTCACGACGCTGTCGAAATTTCTGTGCATGGGCATGCCGCTGTCGGATGTAATCGCAAGCTCGACCGTCAACGCCGCCATGGCACTGCGGCGGCCCGAGCTCGGCAGCCTCAAGCCCGGCAGCGTCGGCGATGCCACGCTGATCTCGGTGAGGGAAGGCCAGTTCGACTATGAGGACGTGGTCGGCGAGCACCTGATCGGCGACCGCAAGATCGTCTCCGAAGGCGTCGTCGTCGGCGGCCGCTGGTGGCATCCGAATTAGGTGGAGCGCAACGCGTCGGCCGAATTTCGCCTCTTCCCGCTTGCAGCAGGGCGACCGCATTTAAGAGCGGGCTCCCCGCGGCCTATCCTTCGAGACGCCCGCTTTGGCGGGCTCCTCAGGATGAGGGCGGAGTGCGCGGTCAAAGTTTTCAGCGGGCGCCGATGCCCCTTAGCCTCATCCTGAGGAGACCGCGGAGCGGTCGTCTCGAAGGACGAGGCGCGCGCTCAAAAGAATCGGCTCAGTCGGTCTGTCCGAGTCGCAAATATCTTTCCGCCAAGGTGAGGACGTTCGTCGATTTCCTCGCTACCGACAAGCGGATGAGATAGCGACTATAGCGATCTTGCAATCAGCAGCTTCATGATCTCGTTGGTGCCGCCGTAGATCTTCTGGATGCGGGAATCGATGAAGATGCGCGAGATCGGATATTCCTGCATGTAGCCGTAGCCGCCGAACAGCTGCAGGCATTCGTCGGCGGTCTGGACCTGCTTGTCCGAGCACCAGTATTTCGCCATCGACGCCGTGACGGTGTCGAGGTCCTTGGCGATCAGTCGCTCGATGCACCAGTCGACGAAGACGCGCGCGATCATGGCCTCGGTCTTGCGTTCCGCGAGCGTGAAGGCGGTGTTCTGGAAATCCATCAGCGGCTTGCCGAACGCCTTGCGCTCCTTGGTGTATTCGGTGGTGAGCTTGACCGCGCGCTCCATCGAGGCGACGGCGCCGACCGCGAGCGCCAGCCGCTCCTGCGGCAATTGCTGCATCAGCTGGACAAAACCCTGGCCTTCCTCGCCGCCGAGCAGATTGTCCGGCGGCACCGTGACATTGTCGAAGAACAGCTCCGACGTGTCGGAGGCATGCAGGCCGATCTTGTCGAGGTTGCGCCCGCGCTTGTAGCCGTCCGCGCCCGCGGTCTCGACCACGATCAGCGAAATGCCCTTAGCGCCGACCTCGCCCGTCCGCGCCACCACGACGACGAGATCGGCGGCCTGGCCGTTGGTGATGAACGTCTTTTGGCCGTTGATGACGTAGGAGTTACCCTGCTTTTTTGCCGTGGTCTTCACGGCCTGAAGGTCAGAGCCTGTGCCGGGCTCGGTCATGGCGATGGCACCGATCATCTCGCCCGACGCCATCTTCGGCAGCCAGCGCTTCCTCTGTTCCTCCGAGCCGTAGTTGAGGATGTAATGGGCAACGATGGCGCTGTGCACGGAAACGCCGGTCGTCAGTTCCGGCACCGTGCTTTCGAGATCTTCCAGCACCGCGGCGTCATAAGCGAAGCTCGCGCCCAGGCCGCCATATTCCTCCGGTACGCTTGCGAGCAGCGCGCCCATCTCGCCGAGCCCGCGCCATGCAAAGCGCTCGACCATCTTCTGCTCGCGCCATTTTTCGGCGTGCGGGGCCAGGTCCTTGGCGAGATATTTCCGGAACTGGTCGCGAAAGACATCGAGCTCTTCAGTCATCCAGGAGGAGCGGTAGGACATGGCGGCCTCGATCGTGCTGGCGATGTGTCCGCTCAGCCGTGCCACAAGGCGAGACGCGGGCGCAAGCCCGTCG
This sequence comes from Bradyrhizobium sp. LLZ17, assembly GCF_041200145.1. NCBI lineage: Bacteria > Pseudomonadati > Pseudomonadota > Alphaproteobacteria > Hyphomicrobiales > Nitrobacteraceae > Bradyrhizobium > Bradyrhizobium zaerense. The sequence goes on along the minus strand of NZ_CP165734.1, from coordinate 4,326,466 downwards.
TGTTGCGACGCCGACCGGAGCTGCCAAAGATCGTGTCTTGAGGCTGCGTCGGCGGATGCCCTATCCCGCCTGCGCGGTCTTGCCGCCGTCGACGACGAACTGGCCCCCGTCGTGTAGGGATGATCGTCCGAGGCGAGCACGAGTGCGAAGGCTGCGATCTCCTCCGCCGTCGCCACGCGCTGCATTCCCGGTACATGGGATTTGGCCCATTGCGCGATGGCGACGTGCCAGGCGGCATCGGGCAGGTTTTCCATGCCGGCGAGCCGTCGGATGAAGGGCGTATCCGTGGTGCCAGGAATCAGCGTATTGATGCGGATCCCGTATTGGGCATATTCGAGTGCTGCGGCCTGAACCATGCCGACAAGCCCGCGCTTGGCGGCGGAATAGGCCGAACGGTTCGCCGTGGTGGCGATGGCGTTGGATGACGACGTCACCACGATCGATCCACCCGTCCGCAGCATGTGCGGAATCTGGTACTTCATCGAGAGGAACACACCGCGCAGGTCGGTATTGATCACATCGTCGAATTCGGCCGCGCTGTACTGGTGCAGCGGCTTTTCGATCGAGATGCCGGCATTGTTGAAAGCGACATCGAGGCGGCCGTGAAGATCGATCGTTTTATCGACCAAGGCCTTGACCTCGGCCTCGTTGCGGACATCGGCGCGGACGAACGTTGCGTTGCCGCCGCCCGCCTTGATCTCGTCCTCAACCCGCGTTCCGCGCTCGACATTGCGTCCACAGAACACGACCTTGCCGCCTTCGGCGGCGAACATCAATGCGGCGGCGCGGCCGATGCCGGAAGTGCCGCCGGTCACGATGACGGTCTTGTCGTCGAAGCGGCGCCTGCCGCTCGGCTTCTGCTGCGGCAGCGCCGCGCTCTGGCCGAGCGCGATGCCGCCGGCCAGGCCGCCGACGGTGCTCGCCAGCATGCCCAGCGCGGCGCCGGCCACCAGATGACGCCGCTTTACGCGCGAACTTGCGGTGCTATGCTGCATTTCGGTCATTTCGAACTCCCGGCTGACCAATCTAAACGGTGTTAAGATAGGTAGTCTGTAATCTGAACAATGTCAAGTTAGCATGACGAAATCGAAAACGCCGCGCGCCGCGCCGAGCCACCGGGCTCCCCGGCCCGAACCCGGCTATCATCACGGAGAGCTTCAGGAGGCTCTGATCGCAGCGAGCGAGGCCATTTTGGCCGAGCACGGCGCCGAAGCTTTTACCCTGCGCGAGGCCGCTCGCCGCGCCGGTGTGTCTCCGGCCGCACCGTCGCACCACTTCGGCAATGCGCAGGGCCTGCTGACCGAGGTGGCGATCCGCGGTTATGATGCACTGGCCGGCGCGCTGCGCGATGCTGCGTCCCGCAAGCAGGGAGCGCGCGAAAAGCTTCAGGCCCAGGGGCTTGCCTATGTCGAATTCGCGCTCAAGCATCCCGGCCGATTCCAGATGATGTTTGCCAACAAGCGCCTCGTCGCCGACGACTCGCGTCTGACGCAGGCGAGCAGGGCGGCCGGCCGCGAGTTCGAGATCATTATCGCCGAGCTCGTCGGCGGGACGCCGAAAGAGGCGAAGATTGCGGCGGCGGCGGCCTGGTCGACTGTCCACGGCTTTGCCAAGCTGGCGCTGGAGGAGAAATTCGGCTCGGTCGGCAGCGAGGCCGGACATCGCGAGATCATGACGACGCTTGGTCGCGTTCTGAATTATCTCTGGCCCGCAAGTGGGGCGCGCCGCTAAGTGCCGATCGAGGGTTGAACGCGTCATGAGGACCAAGGCAACAGAGCTCAAGCTCGACATCGCGCGCATCGGCACGGTCTCGGCGATGCTGACGCGGCCGGAGCATGCGGGGGCCTGCTACGTTCTGGCGCATGGCGCCGGCGCCGATATGCGGCATTCGTTCATGAACGAGGTCGCGGAGGGGCTCGCGGAGCGCGGCATCGCCGCGTTCCGCTTCAATTTTCCCTACATGGAGAGGAAACAAGGGCGCCCCGACCAGCCGGCGGTCGCGCACGCCACCATCCGCGCGGCAGTCGAGGAGGCGGCGCGGCTGTGTCCCGGGCTCAAGCTCGTCGCGGGTGGAAAATCGTTCGGCGGGCGAATGACGTCGCAGGCCCAGTCCAAGGCCCCGCTGCCTGATGTCAAAGGGCTCGCCTTCCTCGGTTTTCCCCTGCATGCCGACAACAAGCCATCGAGTGAGCGCGCCGAGCACCTCGCCGGCATCGCAATTCCCATGCTGTTCCTGCAAGGCACGCGCGACAAGCTCGCCGACCTCGGTCTTCTCAAGCCCGTGGTCACTGCGCTCGGGGCGAAGGCGACGCTGCATGAGATCGAAGGCGGCGATCACTCCTTCGCGGTGCTGAAAAAGTCCGGCCGCACCAATGAAGAAGCGCTGACCGAGGTGCTCGATACGCTCGCGGCGTGGATCGACGCGCTCGCCTGAATTCAGGCGGAGTAAAGCCCCTTGTCGCGCGCCTTCTGGATCGCGAGCGCGGCGATCAGGTCCAGCGTCGGCGTCGAGAGGCAGGCAGTGCGCGCGAAGGCGGCGGGCGCCTTCACCAGCACGTCGATCTCCATGGCGCGGCCGAGCTCGTAGTCCTGCAGCAGCGATGGCTTGTGGTTGGGGGCGGGGCCGCTGCGGGTGACGCGCTTGACCTCGGGAATGAAGTGCTGCGCGATGTCGTTGGCCTCGTTCAGCATGCGCGGAATCACTTCGGTAAAGGCGGGGTCGTCGCGCACGCCGCGCGCGGTCTGGCCGGTGAGCAGGCACAGCACCGACAACGACATGTTGGTCAGCAGCTTTGACCAGATCGCCTCGCGGATATCGGCAACTGGCGGCGAGTCCAGCCGTGCGTCGTTCAACATGTTGCGGAGCTTCGTAATCCGCTCGCAATTGCGGTCGTCGCATTCGCCGATCAGCACGCGGTTCCGATCGGGCGTGAGGTTTTGCACCACGCCCGGCGCGATCACCTCGTTGGACGAGAACACCACGCCACCGACGATCCGTTCTTTCGGGATGCAGGCGCGCAGCCGTCCGCCCGGATCGAGGAAGGAGATGTCGGGCGGGGTCGGGTGCCGCGGCGGCAGTCCGATCCCGTACCACCAGGGAATGCCGTTCTGGGCGAACACGATCGCGGTATCGTCCTGGAGCAGCGGCTTGAGGCTGGCGACCAGCCCCTGGAGCGCAGTCGCTTTCAGCGTGCTGATCACCACGTCCTGCGGTCCGAGCAGGGCCGGATCGCCGGTGGCATTCACCTTGGCGCCTACCTCGGAATCGCCGACGCGCAGCTTCAGGCCGTTCGCGCGCACCGCTTCGAGATGCGCGCCCCGCATCACGCACGAGACCTCATGGCCGGCACGGGCCAGCCTCACCGCGATATGGCTCCCGACGGCGCCTGCGCCGAAAATGCAGATGCGCATGATGTGATGTCCCCGTCCTGATCCCTTGACTGCCGCCCGGCGCCAGCATGGCACAAGCCGCCATGCGATGGACGCGGCAGCCCTACGACGGAAAGATATGGATCGGGGTGCGTGGCCTCGGCCATAGTGCGCGGCAAACAACATGACCGGAGATCCCGATGACCGCCAACCCCGTCCTGTGGACATCAGATGCCCGTGGCGTCGCGACCGTCACGCTCAACCGTCCGGAGGTGAACAACGCCTATGACGGCGCGTTGATCGCGGGCGTGCTCGCGGCCATGGACGAACTCGGCAAACAGCCCAACCTCCGCGTCGTCGTGCTCCGAGGCAACGGCAAGCACTTTCAGGCCGGCGCCGATCTCAAATGGATCAACGGCGTGCGGCCGCAATCGCCTGACGCGAACGAAGCCGCGTCCCGCGCGACGTTCGAGGCCGTGCAGCGGCTCAACACCTTGCCGGTCCCGACCGTGGCGCTGGTGCAAGGTGGCTGCTTCGGCGGCGGCACCGGCGTGATCGCGGCCTGCGATGTCGTGATCGCGGCCGACAACGCCCTGTTCTCGATCACGGAAGTGCGCTGGGGCCTGACGGCTGCAATCATCATCCCGCAACTCTGCGATGCCATTGGTGTGCGGCAGGTCCGCCGGTACGCACTCACCGGCGAACGCTTCGGCGCCGAGGACGCCCGCCGCATCGGCCTCGTGCATGAGGTCGTGCCGCTGGCCGACCTCGACGCCGCCGGCGCCAAGGTGGTCGAGCAGCTGCTCGCCAACGGGCCGGAGGCGATGGCCGAGACCAAGCGGCTCGCGCTGGAAAGCTCGTTCGGCGGAATGGCTGTGGATGATGCGGCTTACAGGCGGCTCGTGCAGCTGCATTCGCTGAAGCGCCAGAGCAGGGAGGCGGCGGAAGGGTTGGCCTCGTTCGCCGAGAAGCGGGCGGCGAATTGGGGTGGCGGCAAAGGCTGAGCGAGCCGCTCAGCAGCCGCGGCTTATGACAGGCGCGTAGCCCGGATGGAGCGAAGCGCAGTCCGGGGCCGGCATCCCCGCATTCCGCCGCGCTCCATGCGGGCTACGGTTACCGCACGCTCGGCGCCCTCTACAGCGACGGCGCAAGAGACGTTTTCAGCAAGGTCAGCAACGCCTGCACCGCGGCTGCATTGCGCCGCCGCTCGGGGATCGCGGCCTTGACCCACAATTCCGGAATCGGAAAATCGCGCAGCACCGGCTTCAGTGTCCCCTCGCGTAAGGCGTCGGCGACGAGATAATGCGAGATCAGGGCGATGCCGTTGCCCGCGATCGCGCTGCGCGCCAGCACATGGCCCTCGTTGGAGGATAGTAGCGGGCTGACCTGGATGCTGATGCGGCCGCGCGGGCCGTCAAAGATCCACTCCGGTCCCGTCGGCAGAAAGCTGAGGCAGCGATGCTCGACGAGGTCGCGCGGATGCTTTGGCGTGCCGTGCTTCTTCAGATAGGCGGGCGAGGCACAGAGCAGCCGCTTCAGCGCACAGAGCGGCTCGTCCACGACGCCGCCGAAGGAATGCGGAAAGGCGCCGATGGCGATGTCGAATCCCTCCGTCACCGGATCGACCGGACGATCGATCAGCACGATCTCCAGCTTGAGCCGCGGGTTCTGCGTCTGGAATGCGCTAAAGGCATCCGCAAGCCGCGCCACTGTCAGCGAGGTCGGCGCCTTGATGCGGAGGTGATCGACCAGATCGTGGCCCTTCTCGCCCATCCGCGACAGCAAATCGGTGGCGTCGGTGACGACGCCGCGCGCGCGATGGACGTAGCGCTGGCCGGCGTCGGTGAGCCGCAATTGCCGGGTCGAGCGATGAAACAACGGCGTGCCGATCCGCGCCTCCAATTGCGTGACCCGCTTGGCCACAACCGAGGTCGAGACGTTGAGCTTTCGCGCCGCGGCGGAGAAGCCGGCCGCGTCGGCTGTGGCGAGGAAGGCCTGAAGGTTCACCAGGATATCCATCCCGACCTTTCGCGATTCGAGAAAGCTGATCGCCCATTTTGATGGATTGTAGCTTGCTCAGCGTTAATTCATAGTCGGACCCAAGCAAGAGATTTCAGGGACAGGACGCGCCATGCGGGCCACGACCATCGAAGAACCAGCGCGCCAGGTGCCGCTCTACGGCGAATACGAGGTCGTTGTCCTCGGCGGCGGCCCGGCCGGCATCGTGGCGGCGGCGTCCGCCGCGCGCGCGGGGCGGCGGACGCTGCTGATCGAGCGTTACGGCTTTCTCGGTGGCATGGGCACCGCTGCCGGCGTCACCAATTTCTGCGGTCTGCACGGCAACGTCCATGGCGAGCACCACCGGCTGGTACAGGGCATGGCATCCGAGCTGTTGGCGCGGATCGACCGCCTGAACGGGCTGAACGCGCCGCATCTGATCCTCGGCAAGGTCTTTGCCCAGGCCTATGACACCGCCGCCTACAAGATCGCGGCCGACGAACTGCTCGGCAGCCACAAGGTGCACATCCTGTTCCATGCGCTCGGCGCCGGCGTGGTGATGGGCGACGACCGCCGCATCGACGCGCTGATGGTGGAGACCAAGGCCGGCCGGCAGGCGGTACGCGCGGAGATATTCATCGACTGTTCCGGCGACGGCGATCTCGCGGTCTGGGCCGGCGCGCCGTTCGAGCTTGGCGACGAACACGGCCATCCCCTGTACCCGTCAATGATGCTCCGCCTCAACGGCATCGATCCGCAGCGGGCGGGCGAGGCCTGGCGCACCATCCCGCAATTGATGGAAAAGGCCAGTGCCGCCGGCACCCACAAATTCCCGCGCAAAAGCGCGATCGTACGGCCGCAGAAGTCCGGCATCGAATGGCGGGTGAATTTTACCCAAATCGCGCGCGAGGACGGCCACGCCATCAACGGCATCGAGCCGGACGATCTCACCCGCGGCGAGATCGAAGGCCGCAAGCAGGCGCTGGCCGCGTTCGAATTCCTGCGGACCGTGCCGGGGTTTGAGAAGTCCTACATCGTCGACCTGCCGCCGCAGCTCGGTATCCGCGAGACCCGGCGCGTCACGGGTGGCTATCAGCTCAGCGGCGAGGACGTGCTCGGCTGCGCTTCGTTCGAGGATTCCATCGGTGTCAATGGCTGGCCGATCGAGGCCCATGTTCCCGGCGATGTCGTGTTCACTTTTCCGCCAATTCCCGAATCGCGCGGCTATAACGAGCTGCCCTACCGCATGCTGGTGCCCGACGCGGTCGATAATCTGCTGGTCGCCGGACGCTGCGCCTCGATGACCCATGAGGGCCAATCGGCGGCACGGGTGTCCGGTGCCTGCTTCGTGATGGGGGAGGCAGCCGGTTCCGCAGCGGCGCTGGCACTCTCAGGTAATCGCATTCCACGCGAAATCCCGGTTGAAAAGTTGCAGGAAACGTTGAAACAACAGGGCGCCTTCATCGGGCGGGACCAGCCCGTCCCCGAGGGACTGTGACGGCCTGCAAGAGAAAAAAGAGAGGAAACGAGATGATCGGGATTGCGCGGCTCGCGGTTGCCGGCCTGGTGGCGATCATGGCGATGGGGACGGCCCGGGCCGAGGACGCGCTCAAGGCCAAAATCGGCGTGCTCCGCCTGTCGTCATCCGCGCCGGTGTTCATCGCGCAGGACAAGGGCTATTTTCGCGAGGCCGGCCTCGACGTCGAGCTGAAGTTCTTCGATGCCGCGCAGCCGATCGCGGTCGCCACCACCTCGGGCGACGTCGATTTCGGCGTCACCGCGTTCACGGCCGGCCTCTACAATCTCGCCGGCAAGGGCGTGTTGAAGGTGATCGGCGGCATGAGCCGCGAGAGGGCCGGCTATCCCCTGATCGGTTATTTCGCCAGCAACAATGCCTACGCAGCCGGATTGAGGACGCCGAAGGACCTTGCGGGCAAGCGCGTGGCGGTGACGCAGGTTGGCTCCTCGTTCCACTATTCGCTGGGCCTGTTGGCGGACAAATACGGATTCAAGCTGTCGGATGTGAAGATCGTCCCGCTGCAATCGCTGTCGAATGCGGCCGCGGCGCTCAAGGGCGAGACCGTCGATGCGGCGCTGCTGCCGATTTCGACCGCGCGAAAGCTGATGGACGATGGCGGCGCGAAGTTTCTGGGTTGGGTCGGCGACGAGACGCCCTGGCAATTGGGCGCGGTGTTCGCTTCGCCGAAGACGCTCGCCAACAAGGTTCTGGTGACGAAGCTGCTCGGCGTGTTGGCGAAAGCCGACCGCGAATATCACGACGTCATCCTTGCCGCGATGAAGAACGGCACAGCCCCGATCAACGACAAGACAAAGCCGCTGCTGGAGATCATCGCCAAGTACACCAATTTGCCGGTCGAGCAGGTGGTCGGCAACTGCGCCTATATCGATCCGGACGGCAAGCTCGACGTCAAGAACGTCGACAACCAGATCAAATGGCTCCAGGAGCAGGGCTTTGCCGACAAGGGCTTTGATGCGAATACGATCATCGCCAAGGAATTTGTGAAGGCGGATTGATGCCACGTTCTTCGAACTATCCCCGTCACCCCGAGGTGCCTGTCTTGCGGCTTGCCGCAAGGCAGGCCTCGAAGGGCGCACGGCCCACGTGCAGCTCGGCCGTCAGCGTCGTCCCGGCGAAGGCCGGGACCCATAACCGCCGAATTGAATTTGGCGAAGACAGGCAATGACTATTTTGCGCCACAACTGCCACTCGGCGTATGGGTCCCGGCCTTCGCCGGGACGACACTGAGGCCATGAGATGGACCTGATCGCCAACCATATCACCCATCGCTTCGGCGATCTCGCCGTGCTCGACGATGTCTCGTTCACGGTCAGCGCCGGCGAGGTGGTGGCGATTGTCGGTCCCTCCGGCTGCGGCAAGAGCACGCTGCTGTCGATCCTCGGCGGGCTGTTGCAGCCGACGTCGGGCGCGCCCGAGCTGCGCGGATCGCCGCCGGCGGGCAGCCTCAATCCGCTCACCTTCGTGTTCCAGGATTTCGCGCTACTGCCCTGGGCCAATGTCGAGGAGAACGTCGAATTCCCGCTGCTGCACACGCAGCTCTCGGCCATCCAGCGCCGGGCGCTGGTCGATGACGCGCTGCGCCGCACAGGCCTGACCGACTTCCGCAAAACCTATCCGAAGCAGCTCTCCGGCGGCATGCGCCAGCGGGTCGGCATCTCGCGCGCGCTTGCGGTCAAGCCTGCGATACTGCTGATGGACGAGCCGCTGTCGGCACTGGATTCGCAGACCCGCGAGCTGCTGATGGAGGATTTTGTCCGTTTGCTCGCGGACGGCGGCATGGGCGCGGTCTATGTCACCCACAATCTCGAAGAGGCGGCGCGGCTCGCCGATCGCATCGTGGTGCTGTCGCGCCGGCCGGGCCGCATTCGCGAGGTCGTGACCGTGCCGATGACGCGCACCGAGCGCGGCGAAATCGCCGCGCGTGAAAAGCTGCTCGCGCTCCAGAACCAGATCTGGTCGCTGATCCGCACCGAGGCGATCGATGCCGAGCGCGAGGTGCAGCATGCTTGATCGCGCACCGGCAGCGACATCATCGACAAAGGACGAGACGACCCGCCGCGTTCGCTTTCGCGGCGCCGGCTTCGTGCCCGCGAGCAGCCGGTTTGGCGGCTGGATCGCGCTCGCATTGGTCATTGCGATCTGGCAGGCGGCCGGCAGCGCCGGCGTCGTCAATCCGCTGTTCCTGCCGGCGCCAGTGGCAATTGCGCGCGCGATCTACCAGCTCGCGATCTCGGGCGCGCTATGGCAGCACCTTTCCGCTTCATTGCTGCGCATCGGCGTCGGCTGGCTGCTGGGGACGACGGCCGGAATTGCGGTCGGCTTCGCCATCGGCCTGTCGCGGCTCGCGCGCAGCGTCGGCATCACTTTCATCTCGGCGCTGTTCCCGATCCCGAAGATCGCGCTGCTACCGCTGTTGATCCTGTGGCTCGGCATCGGCGAAGAGCCCAAAATCGCGACCATCGCGTTAGGGGTGTTTTTCTCGACGGCGATCTCGGTCTATAGCGGCGTCGACGGGGTGCCGCGCAACCTCATCCGCATGGCGCAGAGCTTCAACGTGCCGTTCGCCACCATCGTGCGCAAGGTGATCTGGCCGGGCGCCTTGCCCGCGATCCTCGCCGGTTTCCGTATCACCGCCTCGGTGGCGCTGTTGCTCGTCGTCAGCGCCGAGATGATCGGCGCCCAATACGGCATCGGCGCGTTCGTCTTGCAGGCGGGCAATCTGATGCAGACGGATCAGCTGCTCGCGGGCGTGGTGATCCTGTCGGTGTTCGGGTTGGCGGTGGGCAGGGTGATCAATTGGCTGGAGACGCGGCTGTTGCACTGGCGGTAAGGCGTACTCCCGTCATTGCGAGCGAAGCGAAGCAATCCAGAAATCTTTCCGTGGTGGGATTCTGGATTGCCTCGTCGCAAGTGCTCCTCGCAATGACGGTGTGGCTGGCATCCAGCCTTACGCGTTGCCGCGATCCTCGCGGAACAGGTCGAGCTTCTGCTGCACGGGCCGGTCCGAAAAGCTGAACAGCACGGCATCCATGTCGGCCTCGTGCGTCACCCATTGCCAGCTCGGCACCACGAAAAGATCGCGCGGGCCCCATTCGAACACGGCATCCCCAATCCGGCTACGGCCGTGGCCTTCGATCGGACAGAACACCGTCGCATCGGTCGAGCGGTAACGCGCGGTCTTGAAACCCTTCGGCAGCAGCTGGATGAAGGTGCCGATGGTCGGCATCGCGAAATCGCCGGTCTCGGGATTGCTGAACTTCAGCTTCAGCCCGTGGCACGCGTCCCACTCCTGGCTCGCGCGCGCCTTCTCCAACGCCTCGCGGGTGTAGGCATAGGGATAGCTGAAGATCGGCGAGGTCTTCGACGATCGTTTTATGTCGACCGGCAAAAGGTTATGGCCATAGCGCGCAAAGCTGTCGCCGGCCGGTCTTGTGATCTTCTGCTGGTCGTCCTTGGCGCCTTCCGCAAACGAGCAGTCGAAGAACTGCACCATGGGAATGTCGAGACCGTCGAGCCAGAACATCGGCTGGTCGGTCTCGTTGGAATGATCGTGCCAGGTCATCGACGGCGTGATGATGAAGTCGCCGGGCTCCATCGCGGTGCGCTCGCCGTCGACAGCCGTATGGGCGCCCTTGCCTTCGAGCACGAAGCGCAGCGCCGACTGACTGTGCCGGTGTGCCGGTGCGACGTCGCCGGGAACCACCATCTGCACGCCGGCATAGAGCGAGGTCGTGATCTTGGACTGGCCGCGCAGGCCGGGGTTTTCCAGCACGAGCACGCGCCGCTCGGCTTCCTTGGCCGTGATCAGCTTGCCGGCCTCCGTCATGTAGTCGCGGACGACGTCGAATTTCCAGAGGTGCGGCCGGCAGGCGCTCCTGGGCTCCGGCGTGATCAAATCGCCCATCACCGTCCACAGCGCGGTGAGGTTCTCGCCGTCGATCTTCTTGTAGAACGCCTCGCGTTCCGGCGTCCTGGTCACGGCTTCCATGGTGCGGCTCCCGTTCGTTTTGTTAATTGACAGTATACTGACAGTCTAGGTAGCGTCAACTTGTTGAACAACAGTCCGGGTCGTCATTCCGGGGCGCGCGAAGCGCGAACCCGGAATCTCGAGATTCTCAGGTGCGCAATTGCGCACCATAGTTCGATGCTAACGCATCGCCCGGGAATGACAGATAGAGGGAGGGTTCTGATGAAGCTGCACGGCTATTTCCGCTCCAGCGCCGCCTACCGGGTGCGGATCGCGCTGAACCTGAAGGGCCTCGGTGCGGAGCATCTGCCGCATCATCTGCGCAAGGGCGAGCAATGCGCCCCCAGCTATCTCGCCATCAACCCGCAGGGGCTGGTGCCGGCGCTGGAGGACGATGCGGGCGCAGTGCTGACCCAGTCGGTGGCGATCATCGAATGGCTCGACGAAACCCACCCCAATCCGCCGCTGCTGCCGAAAGATCCGCTCAAGCGCGCCAAGGTGCGGGCGTTCGCGCTCGCCATTGCCTGCGATACGCACCCCGTGCAGAACCTGAAGGTGCTGGCACGCCTGCGTGAACTCGGGCTTGCCGAGGAGAAAGTCCAGGAATGGGCGGCCTGGGTCAATCGCGAGGGACTGTCTGCGTGTGAGACGCTGATCAGGAACGAGCCCGGCCCGTTCTGCTTCGGCGATGCGCCGACACTTGCCGATCTCTGCCTGGTGCCGCAGCTCGCCAATGCGCGCCGTTTCGGCGTCGATGTCTCCGCCTATCCGCGCCTGCTCAAGGCGGAAGCCGCCGCAAAGGCGCTGGCCGCCTTCGCCAACGCAGCCCCGGAGAAGCAGCCCGATGCCGAGTAAGCCCGCGGCTGCGATCACGATCGACGCGGTCTATGCCGCGCCGGGCTATCTGTTCCGGCGCATGCAGCAGATCGCGGTCTCGATCTTCATGGAGGAATGCAAGGCGTTCGACCTGACGCCGGTGCAATACGCGGCGCTGATCGCGATCCACACCCATCCCGGCATCGACGCGACGCGGTTGTCGGCGGTGATCGCTTTCGACCGCTCCACGCTCGGCAGCGTGATCGAGCGGCTGCAGGCCAAGAACTATATCGAGCGCAGGCCTGCGCCCGAGGACAAGAGGATCAAGCTGCTCTATCTGACCAAGCCGGGCGCGGCGGTCCTGCGCGAGATCATCCCTGCCGTCGAACGCGCGCAGGCGCGCATGCTGGAGCCGCTCAAGCCCACTGAGCGCAAGGCGCTGATGGGACTGCTGGTGCAGCTCGTCGATCTCAACAACGAGGCGTCACGGGTGCCGCTGCGCACCGAGGACGCGCTGGAGCATCTGGGGAAAACGGGGTGAGGGGGCGTGCGTCAATACCGTCGTCGTCCCGGCGAAGGCCGGGACCCATAACCACTACTCCTGGTTTGGCGAAGACAGGTAAACACCATTCCGTGCCACACTGCTGCCTCGGCGTATGGGTCCCGGCCTTCGCCGGGACGACACTGAATGTGCGGCCGGCCGTCTCCTCACATCCGCAGCAAAGCCTGCCGATCAATCTTCCCCGTACCCGTCTTCGGCAGGTCGTCGATGAAGATCACCTCGCGCGGATATTTGTAGGGCAGCAATTTGCCTTTCACATAATCCTGGAGCCGCCGCGTCGCCTCGCTCTGGTCGACGGTCCTGCTGTTCATCACCACCACCGCCTTCAGCGTCATGCGCCGGTCGGGCAGCTCGGCGGCAAACACGGCGCATTCGCGGATGTCGGGGTGGTCGGCCAGACACAACTCGACCTCGAGCGGATAGACCCACTGGCCGGAGATCTTGATGAGATCGTCGGCGCGGCCGCGGAAGAAGTGGAAGCCGTCGCTGTCGCGGACGAAGCGGTCGCCGGTGTAGATCCAGCCGCCGTCGCGGATCGTTTCCGCCGATTTGTCCGGCCGGTTCCAGTACAGCGGCGTGTTGGAATCGCCGCGCACCCACAAGATGCCTTCCTCGTCGTCGCCGACGTCGCGGCCGTCCTTGTCCCTCAGTGCGATCTCGTAGCCGGGCACGCGCAGGCCGGCGGCGCCGAGCTTCTTCCGTTCGGGGCGGTTGGAGAGATAGATGTGCAGCACTTCGGTCGAGCCGAGGCCCTCGACGATTTCGAGTCCGGTGAGCGCCTTCCAGCCGTTGGACACCTCGGCCGAGAGCACTTCAGCCGCGGACAGCGACATGCGGAGCGACGAGAAGTCGGTCTTGGCCGCACTGTCAGCCTTGGTCAGCGACGTATAAAGCGTCGGCAGTCCGAAGAAGACGGTCGGCTTGTACTGCTCGATCGCGGCAAATATCGAGGCCGGCTTCGGCTGTCCCGGCAACAGCAGCGTTGCAGCGCCAGCCGAGAACGGGAAGGTGACGGAGTTGCCGAAACCATAGGCGAAGAAGATCTTCGGCACGGAGAAGCAGATGTCATCCGGCATCAGCTTCAACACGTTCTGCGCAAACGCCGCCTCGCTATAGGCCATGTCGTGCTGGAGATGCACGATGCCCTTCGGCCGGCCGGTCGAGCCGGAGGAGTACATCCAGAACGCCATGTCGTTGCGATGGGTATCGGCTTCCGCGAGCGCGGTTGGAAACTGTGGAAGCCAGTCTGCCGCGCCGATCGCGTTCGGCGCGGCGTGCTCGCCCACCTCGCCGTTGACGACGATCAGCGTGCGCAGGCCCGTGTCATTGCAGGCCTCGGCGTTGAAGCGCGCGCAGAACTCGGACTCGGCCACCGCGACGTTCGCGCCGGAATCGGCGAGATAGAATTGCAGCAGATCCGGCGGGGTCAGCGTGTTGATCAGCAGCGGAACGAAGCCCGCGCGGACCGCGCCGAAGAACGCCGCCGGATAGGCCGGGGTGTCATCGAGAAACAGCAGCACGCGGTCACCGCGCTTCAAACCCAGTGAAGCAAGGCCGTTGCCCCAGCGGCAAGCGTCGGTACAGAGCTCCGCATAGCTGCGCGTGCCTGCGGGGCCGATGAGCGCGAGCTTGTCGCCATGTCCTTTGGCGAGATTGTCGAAGAGCACGCGGCTTGCATTGTAGGCTTGCGGAACGGCGAAGCCGATCTCGCGGGCGCCCGGGCCGTCCGCGGGCACCTGGTCGCGAATCTCGCTGCTCATGCCTCGTCCTCGCCGTTCTTCGCGGCCTCATAGCGCGCCATGAAGGCCGGCGACATGGCCCGCAGCCGGGCATCGTCGATGCGGCCCGAGCGGGTGATGTAGCTATAGGCAAAGTCGATCAGGCCGAGCTGCATGTGCTGGGCGAAGTGCTCGTACCAGAAGGCGCTGGTCCGCGCGGCGTTGACGAGCTTCTGCACCACTGGCTTTCGCGCGGCCTGGTAGCGATGCAGCGCGGTCGTCAGATGCGCATCCGATTCCAGCGCCTTGACCAGCGCGATGGCGTCCTCGATCGCGAGCCGCGTGCCCGAGCCGATCGAGAAATGCGCCGAGTGCAGGGCATCTCCGATCAGCACCATGTTCTTGAACGACCAGTGCTCGTTCCAGACCCACGGGAAGTTGCGCCACACCGACTTGTTCGAGACCAGGCAGTGACCGCCGAGCGTGTCGGCAAACACCTCCTCGCAGACGCCCTTGGACTGCTCGACGTCCTTGTAGGCGAAGCCATAGGCCTGCCAGGTCGCGTGGTCGCATTCGACCAGGAAGGTGCTCATGTTCGGCGAATAGCGATAGTGGTGGGCGTTGAAGGCGCCGCGATCGGTCTTCACGAAAGTCTGCGACAGCGTGTCGAAGCGCTTCGACGTGCCGTACCAGACGAATTTGTTGGAGGAGTAGGACAGCGAGGTGCCGAAATCGCCCTCATAGGCGCGGCGTACCAGCGAATTCAGGCCGTCGGCGGCGACGATCAGGTCATGGCCGTTGAGCTGGTCGATCGCGTGAATTGGCGTGTCGAAGCGCGACGTGACGCCGGCATCGAGCGCGCGCTGCTGCAAGAACTTCAACAGCTCGAGCCGGCCGATCGAGGAGAAGCCGACGCCGTCGATAGCGACGTTGTCGCCGTCCAGGCTCAGCGTGATGTTCTGCCAGCTCTCCATGTGCGGCGCGATCGCATCGACGGTCTCGGGGTCGTCGGCGCGCAGGAATTCCAGGGCCTGCTCGGAGAACACCACGCCAAAGCCCCAGGTCGCGTCGGCCGGGTTCTGTTCGAACAGGTCGACTTGATCCTCGGGGTGACGCTTCTTCCAGAGATAGGCGAAGTAGAGCCCGCCGGGCCCCCCGCCGATCACGGCGATCCGCAAAATCTGCCTCCCTAATTGACAGTATACTTACTATCTAGGGGTAGACTAATGTGCTCCGGCGTCCCGCGCCAGCGGAATTATCGGCAAGGCATGGCGCGCCGAGGCTCGCTCCCGGACCCCCGCTTAGGGTGTGCCCGAAACCGTCACGCGCGAAGCATAGCCAAATCGCGCCGGCTTGACCACCAGCGCGATCGCGCGACGTCTTATCGCGCCGCGAACGGCGCCAGAACGTCCTTGCATCCGGGCGACAGCGACGCGGCATTGCTCGCAATGCATTGCACGATGCGACCGCCACCGGGAGCCACGCCGCCGCACAGCGCGCGAATGTCGCCGCCACAGGCGGACCGGACGATGAACAGCTCCTCCCGAGGCCGCAACGGCCGCAGCACGATCGCGGCAGGGGCTGCGGCCGGCGTTGCCGCCGCAGCCGGTGCAGCGCCCGCAGGCGCCGCGGCTGCAGCACCACCACCGGAGGCGGCGCTCACGGCTGTTGCGCAGGCCGCCGACACCTTCGCCTTGTTCTTCTCCAGGCATTCGAGCGCGGGCGCGCCGCCCGGCGGCACACCGGCGCAGACCTTTGGATAATCGGAGCGACAGGCGCTCTTGATGGCGGAGACTTGCGCGCCGCTTGGCGGCTTGGGCGTGGCGGCTTTCGCAGCCGCCGCGGCGGCCGGCTTCGCAGTCGGCGCGGCCTCGGTTTTTGCCGGTTCAGACTTTGCGGGTTCAGACTTGGGAGGCTCAGACTTGGCTGCTTCGGATTTGGCCGGCTCAGATTTGGCCGGCGCAGCTTCGGTCTTCGGCGCGGCGGCCGGCTCGACCGCGCGAACCGCGGTCTGGCATCCCGATGACAGGCTGGACATGTTCTTGTGGAGGCATTGATACGCCTCCACACCACCGGGCGTCACGCTCGAGCAGTGCGCGATGAAGTCCGAGCGGCATGCGGAGCGGATGGCGCTCTTCTGAGCCTCGGTCGGCGCTTGCGCGAACGCGCTTGTTGCAGTTGCGAAGAGTGTTGCAGCGAGCAACATTTTGCGCGTCGAAACATGTTTCAACGTGTTGAACATCTGGGTGAATTCCTGCCCTGTCGGTCACGCCGACGATTTTTGAAAAGTGATGCAATCGCAATGAGCGCGAGCAGTGCCTCGCGCGCGATATCTTTGGGCGCCTTGGCCTCTACCGCAAGTAGATAATGCCGACGCAATTGCGACGTAACTACGTCCTCAGAGCTTGACCATGCGCTTGCCGCGGTTTTCGCCGGCAAGCAATCCGATCAGCGCCTTCGGCGTGTTCTCCAGTCCATCGATGATGTCTTCCTGCACTTTCAGCTTGCCGGATTTGACCCAGGCCTGGAGATCGGCCAGCGCGCGCTGGCTTTCCTTCATGTAGTCCATCACGATGAAGCCCTGCATGACGAGACGCTTCACCACGATCAGCCCGGGCACGCCGCGCGGGCCATGCGCCGACGGCGCGCCGTCATATTGCGAGATCGCGCCGCAGCAGGCGATGCGGCCGTAATTGTTCATCTGCGGCAGGCACGCTTCCAGAATCTCGCCGCCGACATTGTCGAAATAGACGTCGATGCCTTTTGGCGCGGCCGCGCGCAGCGCCTTGAAGGTCGCACCGTCCTTGTAGTCGACGGCGGCGTCGAAGCCGAGCTCGGACGTCAGCCAGTTGCACTTGTCCGCGCCGCCGGCGATGCCGATCACGCGACATCCTTTGATCTTGGCGATCTGTCCGACGATAGAGCCGACCGAGCCTGCCGCCGCCGAAACCACCACGGTCTCACCTTCCTCGGGCTTGCCGATCTCCAGAAGGCCGAAATAGGCGGTGAGGCCGGCGATGCCGAAGACGCTGAGCAGATGCGTCATTGGCTCGAGCTTCGGCATTTTTGTGAGATGCTTTGCCGGCACGGCGGCATACTCCTGCCAGCCGGTGTCGCCGAACACGATGTCGCCGGGCGCGAGCCCCGGCGCCTTCGAGCTGACGACTTCGGCAATGGCGCCGCCGGCCATCACGCTGTTGGCTTCGACGGCTGAACGATAAGTCGCACCGTGCATCCAGGCGCGATTGGCGGCATCGAGCGAGATGTAGCGAACGCGCAACAAGGCCTCGCCGTCCTTCGGCTCAGGCCGTGCGCCTTCGACCATCTTGAAGTGCTCGGGACCGAGCTTGCCGCTGGGCTTTTCCACCAGAAGAATTTGGCGATTGGCGCTGACGGTCATGGCGTTGCCTCCCTGAATGTGACGATTATTGATGCAGCCGCAGCCAAGAAAAAGATGCAAGCCGCATTCGTTGTGCGCTGCATGAAGGCTAGATCGGTGCGGCCAGTTTCACAACGGGAACATCCGGACAACGCGACCACACGCCAAGCGTGTTGCGTCGTCTTGATATCTGCGACATCATGAACCACCGGTGTAGTGGGGGTCGCTAATGTCGAACAGGTTTACGCAATACATTTTGGCGGCGATGGTGCTCGGCATCATCATGGGCTCGGCGATCTATAACTTCCTGCCGGATACGCGAGGCGATTGGGCTTCGTCCATCAATCTGGTCGCCGTGATCTTCCTGCGCCTGATCAAGATGATCATCGCGCCGCTGGTATTCGCGACCCTGGTCGGCGGCATCGCCCATATGGGCTCGGGCTCCAAGCTCGGCCGCATCTTCGCCAAGACCATGGGCTGGTTCGTCAGCGCCTCTTTCGTTTCGCTGATGCTGGGCCTGATCATGGTCAATCTGCTCCAGCCCGGCGCCAACTTCCCCGGCACGTTGCCGGACAAGGCGCAGTCGACCGGCCTGCCGGTCTCCGCCTTCTCCATCGAGAAGTTCCTGACGCATCTGATCCCGACCTCGATCGCGGATGCGATGGCGCAGAACGAGATCCTCCAGATCGTAATCTTCGCCGTGTTCTTTTCGGTGGCGATGGGCTCGATGCCGGAACGCTCCAAGCCGATCCTGGCGCTGATCGACGATCTCGGCCACATCATGCTCAAGGTGACGAGCTATGTGATGCTGTTCGCGCCGCTCGCGGTCTGGGCCGCCATCACCGCCACCGTCGCCAAGAACGGCCTGCTGGTGCTCTGGAAGCTGATCGTGTTCATGGGCGGGTTCTATCTCTCGCTGTTCCTGCTCTGGGGCATCCTGGTCATCGTCGGCTTCATCGTGATCGGGCCGCGCTACAGCCATCTGCTGAAGCTGATCCGCGAGCCGCTGATGATCGCGTTCTCCACCGCGAGCTCGGAAGCGGCCTATCCGAAGACGCTGGAGGGCCTCAACCGCTTCGGCGCTTCGTCGCGAATCTCGAGCTTCGTGCTGCCGCTCGGTTATTCCTTCAACCTCGACGGCACGATGATGTACTGCACCTTTGCCAGCATCTTCATCGCGCAGAGCTATCACATCGACATGCCGCTCGGGACGCAGCTTGCGATGCTGGCGACGTTGATGATCACGTCCAAAGGCGTCGCCGGCGTGCCGCGCGCCTCGCTGGTCGTGATCGCCTCGACGCTGTCGCAGTTCAACATCCCCGAAGCCGGCCTGTTGATGATCATGGGCATCGACACCTTCCTCGACATGGGCCGCAGCGCCACCAACGTAATCGGCAACACGCTCGCGACCTCCGTGGTCGCGAAATGGGAAGGCGAGCTCGGGCCCGAACATGCGATGGGGCCGAGCGACGTCGTGCCGGGCGATATGGTGCCCGGCGAAGTGCCCGCGATGGCCGGCCATTGATGGGGAATGCGTGATGCGCCCTTTAAAGCCGAGTTGGGGCAAGCCGAGTTGGGTTAAGCCGGTTTGGGGCGGCCTGTTGCTGGCGGCGAGCCTGCTGGCCACCGGCGCGTCGGCCCAGACCGGCGGCAGCGACGGGCTTAGCCCGACGCTGCTTGCCATCAAGAACGCGCACACCGTGCGGCTCGGCTATCGTGAGGCTCGCCGCCGTTCTCCTTCCTCGATCAAGCCAGCCGCCCGATCGGCTATAGCCTCGAGCTCTGCGAGGCCATCGTCGAGGAGATCGGCGCCGAAGTCGACGATCCCAATCTCAAGATCGACTATGTCAAGGTCACCTCGGACGACCGCATCGACGCGGTGCTCCAGAACAAGATCGATCTCGAATGCGGCTCGACCACGGCCAATGCCGAGCGCGGCAAGCGCGTCGCGTTCTCGCCGCTGATGTTCGTCGCCGGCACCAAGCTGATGGTGCCGAAGGCCTCGAGCATCCAGGCGCTGGCCGACCTGAAGGGCAAGACCATCGTGGTGACCAAGGGCACCACCAACGAGCAGGCGATCCAGGCCGCCGACAAGAAGTCGTCGCTGGGGCTGAACATCGTCGTCGGCGCCGACCACGAGCAGTCGTTCCAGATGGTCGTGGACGGCAAGGCGGATGCGTTCGCGACCGATGACATCCTGCTGTCGAGCCTGATCGTGCGCCACAAGGCGCAGGACAAGTTCCGCGTGACGGGCGACTATCTGTCCTACGATCCCTACGGCATCATGTTCCGCAAGGGCGAACCGCAATTGACAGCCGTGGTCGAGCGAACCTTCCGCAAGCTCGGCTCCAACCACGATTTGGTGCCGCTCTACAACAAATGGTTCACCGCGCGCCTTCCCACCGGAGAGCGGCTGAACGTGCCGATCTCGCTGCAACTGGAAGAAGCCTTCAAGGCAATGGACGATTCGGCGAGCGCGAATAATTAGAACGTCTTGACTGCGACGTTCGCGCCCCAAGCTCGCTGCACCCTCGCCCCTTGTGGGAGAGGGTGGCTTCGCGATAGCGAAGCCGGGTGAGGGGTTCTCTCCACGCGGGACCCTCTTGCAGTTGAACTCGCGGAAATAACCCCTCATCCGGCGCTTCGCGCCACCTTCTCCCACAAGCGGAGAAGGGACAGCAGCGAGTGCCTGGCGCTCAGCTCAGGTCCCAAACACCCGATCCAGCGCCGCATCATACGTCGCCTGGACCAGTTCCGGATACAGCTTCCCCAGCGCCTCCATTATCACGCCGGAGTTGATTTCCAGCACCCGCCAGTCGCCGTCAACGCGAACCACATCGATCGACGAAAAGGTGATGCCGATGGCGTTGGCAGCATCGACCGCGATCTTGACGCAGGCGGCGCGAACCTCGCCGTCCTGCAGCAGCACCGGCTTGGCGCCGGCATCGAGATTGTGCCGCCAATCCGCGCCACGCTGCTTGCTGTAGACGACGAGCGGCACATCATCGAGCAGCACCACGCGGACCTCGTCCTCGATCGCGACATAGGGCGAGATCACGAGCCCTGCGCTCATCGAAAACACCTCGCCGACCGCGTGGTCGAGCTCCGCCTCGCTCGTCACCCGGAACACGGATCGCCCCGACGTCCCCTCGTTCGGCTTGACCACCACGCCTTGCGGATTGTCGTGAAGCAGCCCAAGCATGGCCTCTCGCCAGGAATCATCGACAACCTTCCTGCCCAGCTTCGGGTTGAGGAAGAGCTGATGCGGAACGCAGGGCACGCACTCCAGCGACAGCGCCTCGGCGGTCGCCGATTTGTCGTTGGCAAGGCGGTGCGCGATCGCGCTGTTGAGGCCGATGTCGTAGCCGAAGGCAAAGCGACGCTCCTCGCCGCGGCGCATCGCGATCAGCCAGCCGCCGGCGCGGATATCGACCGCGATGCCATGGTCCGCGCAATAGCGCCTGATGGCCTGGACGAAGATCCGCTCATTGCTCGCCATATGCTTCCATCATTCCGTCGCCAAAAGCCGCAAAAAATGCGGGAAACGGCGCCAAACAGGGGTGAAAGTCAGCGCTATTCTTAATGAAATTCTCGCGAGCGCGACGGAAATTAAGTGCTGCGATCGAGCCCCGCAGGGAAAAGAAATTGCCCTGCGCGCGCGGCTGGTAGCAGATTCATGAATAATGCGTCCAATTCCACCGCAATGCCGGTTTGATCGGCATCAATTGCATCCGAAACGAGGTTGATTATTGGCTTCAATGGCGTAGATCACAGCCAAGAAATCCTCCGTCAGGAAATCCTCCGCGAGGAATCCGCCGCAATGGCAAGTGGTGTTCGCCTCGCTTCAGGGGCAGGGCAACGCTTTGTTCAAAACCGCAACTATTCGGAATATCGAAAATCATGAGCGCGTTTTACCGAGAGAAGGTTCTGTCCGTCCAGCACTGGACCGACACTTTGTTCAGCTTCCGCGCCACCCGCGATTCCGGCTTCCGTTTCCAGAACGGCCAGTTCGCGATGATCGGCCTCGAGGTCGAGGGCCGGCCGCTGCTGCGCGCCTACAGCATGGCGAGCGCCAATCACGAGGAAGAGCTCGAGTTCTTCTCGATCAAGGTTCAGGACGGTCCGCTCACCTCGCGCCTGCAGAAGATCAAGGAAGGCGACACCATCCTGGTTGGCCGCAAGGCGACCGGCACGCTCATCACCGACAACCTCATTCCCGGCAAGCGGCTGATGCTGCTCTCGACCGGCACCGGCCTCGCCCCCTTCGCGAGCCTGATCAAGGACCCGGACGTGTACGAGCAGTTTGAATCCATCGTGCTGGTCCATGGCTGCCGTCAGGTCTCCGAGCTCGCCTATGGCGAGAAGCTGGTCGCGTCCTTGCGCGAGGACGAGCTGTTCGGCGAGCTGCTCGCGGACAAGCTGGTTTATTACCCGACCGTGACCCGCGAGCCGTTCAAGAACCGGGGCCGCATCACCGACCTCATCAGCTCCGAGCAGATCTTCAACGACATCGGCCAGGGTCCGCTCGACATCGAAACCGACCGCGTCATGATGTGCGGCAGCCCGGGGATGCTCGAAGAGCTGAAGGTGATGTTCGAGGGCCGCGATTTCATCGAGGGCTCCGGCAACAGGCCCGGCCATTTCGTGATCGAGAAGGCGTTCGTCGAGCGGTAAGGACCGCGCCTTCTCGTCCTCAGACCGTCTGCCCCAGGGCGGCCGGCGTCCGGACAAGCGCGCCACAAGCGCGCCGATCCGGGACGCATAACCACAGGCCGTGGTTATGCGAAGGTTGGTAACCACCAGCCTCGTCCCGCAACTCCTTCCTGTGCTTATGGATCCCGGGTCTGCGCTGGCGCTTGCCCGGGACGACGGCTGAGATTGCAGCCACCACCTTCCGTATCCCCGCCCTCTGCTGCACTGCAAAATCCGCCCATCGGGCTGATTGATTTGGTTCGGCTGAATTCGCTAGCCTGAAACATACGCCGCGTCATATCCGTATGACAGGCGCGGGCCTATCGTGCCGCCCCATGCTGGCGAGAGGATGTGATCGTGGCCGACGACAACAAAACGCAAGAATCGCCCAAAGCCCAATCGCCCAAACGCCTGGCGCTGGCGGAAGAGGGGGTCATGGAAACCCTGCTGCTTCCATTCTCGCCGCGCTTCATCATCCTGACCATCTGCGCGGTCGTCACCGCGCTCCTGATCGGCATCGGCATCGCCGATCGCAAGATATTCGACGTCCTGCTGATCCCGATCGTGATCTTCGGCGCCCTGACGGCTCTGGGCGTCCGCGATCTCATGCAGAAGGGCCACGCGGTCCTGCGCAATTACCCGATCTCGGCGCACATCCGCTTCCTGCTCGAAGAAATTCGCCCGGAGATGCGGCAGTATTTCTTCGAGAGCGAGAAGGACGGCATGCCGTTCTCGCGCGACATTCGCGCGGTGGTCTACCAGCGTGCCAAGATGCAGCTCGACAAGCGGCCGTTCGGCACGCAGGAGGATGTCTACCGCGAGGGTTATGAGTGGATGCATCACTCGGTGTCGCCGCAGGCGCATGCCGAGGAGAAGTTTCGGGTCACCATCGGCGGACCGGACTGCGCAAAGCCCTATTCCGCCTCGGTGTTCAACATTTCCGCCATGAGCTTTGGCGCGCTCAGCCCGAATGCCGTGCGTGCGCTCAACGCCGGCGCCAAAATGGGCGGCTTCGCGCACGATACCGGCGAGGGCGGCTTTAGCCCCTACCACGCGGAGATGGGCGGCGACATCATCTGGGAGATCGGCTCCGGCTATTTCGGCTGCCGCCATCTCGACGGCACGTTCGATCCGGAGGCATTCGCACGCGTCGCCAGCACGGACCAGATCAAGATGGTCGAGCTCAAGATCAGCCAGGGCGCCAAGCCCGGCCATGGCGGCGTGCTGCCGGCGGCGAAGGTCTCGGAGGAGATCTCGAAGATCCGCGGCGTTGCGATGGGCGAGGACTGCATCTCGCCGGCCTCGCATCGCGCCTTCTCCACGCCGGTCGGGATGATGCAGTTCATCGCGGAGATGCGCAGGCTGTCCGGCGGCAAGCCGACCGGGTTCAAGCTTTGCATCGGCCACCCCTGGGAGTTCCTGGCGATCTGCAAGGCGATGCTGCAGACCGGCATCTATCCGGATTTCATCGTGGTCGACGGCAATGAGGGCGGCACCGGCGCCGCGCCTTTGGAGTTCATGGATCATCTGGGCATGCCGATGCGCGAGGGCGTCAATTTCGTCCACAATGCGCTGATCGGCATCAATGCGCGCGACCGCATCAAGCTCGGCGCCTCCGGCAAGATCGCCACCGCCTTCGACATGGCCCGCGCCATGGCGATCGGCGCCGACTGGTGCAATTCGGCGCGCGGCTTCATGTTCTCGCTCGGCTGCATCCAGTCGCTGAGCTGCCACACCGACCGCTGCCCGACCGGTGTCGCGACGCAGGACCCGACGCGCGCGCGCGCTCTATGTGCCGCTCAAGATCGATCGCGTGCACAATTATCATCTCGCCACGCTGCACTCGTTGACCGAGCTGATTGCCGCGGCCGGTCTGCAACATCCGCAGCAGCTGCGCCCGATCCACTTCAGCCAGCGGACATCGACGACTCAGGTGAAATCCTTTGCACAGCTCTATCCGTCGCTGCGCCCGGGCGAACTGCTCGAAGGCACGGAAGACCCGCGCTTCCGCGACGCCTGGCGGATGGCGCAGGTGGATACGTTCCAGCCGGCGCCGTGAAAGCCCGGCTATGCGTTGGGATCACGCCGGTTGGCCCCGCGTAAATTCTTTGCGAGCAGGGCTGGTGCTAAACGTTTGATTCAACTTTGGGTGTAGGCTTGGCCCATGAACGAACGACGCGACAAATCCAGGCACCGCGTGCTGAAGGCCGGAACGATCGAGTTCGGCGGCGGCGCGATCGATTGCACGGTCCGCAATTTCTCGGAGACCGGCGCAGCACTCGACGTCACCAGCCCGCTCGGCATCCCCGAGCACTTCACCCTGGTCATTCAGGCCGACGCAGTGCATTTGGCGTGCACCGTGGTCTGGCGCAAGGAAAAGCGGATTGGGGTGAGGTTTGGGTGAGGCTGTTTTCCCTCTCCCCTTGCTTGTGGGAGAGGGTGGCTCGCCGCGTAGCGGCGAGACGGGTGAGGGGTTGTCTCGGCGACTCCAACCATCAATTGATTGAGCGGATAGAGACCCCTCATCCGGCGCTTCGCGCCACCTTCTCCCACAAGGGGAGAAGGGAAGAGTTTCAACGCCCGCCAACTCACGCCGCCTCCGCCTCGCTGCGCCGGCTTGCCAGATCTTGTCGATCCTCCGGCCGTCGAGATCGACCACTTCGATATGCCAGCTGCCGAAATCGAAGGCGTCGCCGACATTGGGCAGCGCGTTGAATTGTTGCAGCGCCAGGCCGGCCACGGTGTGATAGCGGTGCGGCGGCAGTTCGATGCCGAGCAGATCGCCGAATTCGTCGACCGGCATCCAGCCTGAGACCAGCAGCGAGTCGTCCGCGCGTCTGACGTAAGCCGGCTCCGGCGGCCCTTCCTCGGAATGGAAGGCGCCGACGATCGATTCCAAAATATCGGCTGCCGTGACCACGCCTTCGAAGGCGCCGTACTCGTCGTAAACGAACCCGACATGGACCGGCGCAGCCCTCAGGATCGCGAGCACATCGCGCGCATCCGCCGAGGCGGGAATGCTCGGCGCTTCGCGGACCAGCGGCCGCAGGTCGGGCGTGCGGTCGTTCATATAGGCGACCAGCAGGTCCTTGGCTTGGAGCACGCCGAGCGGCTGGTCGCGGTCGCCGTCTGAAGCGGGAAAGCGCGAATGCGGGCTCTCCGCGATGATCTTGCGAATGGTCTCCGGATCATCGTTGAGGTCGATCTCGTCCACCTCGGTGCGCGGGGTCATCAGGGCGCCGACCGGCCGGTCGCCGAGCCGCATCACGCCGGCGATCATCTCCTTCTCGCCGGGCTCGAGCACGCCGGCGTTCTCGGCCTCGCTGACGAGATGATGGATCTCGTCTTCCGAGACCTTTTCCTCAGCCTTGCCGCCGCTGCCGAGCAGCGCGAGGATCAGCTTGCCTGAAATATCAAGAAGGAAAACGAGCGGCAGCGAGATCGTTGCGAGCCAGTCCAGCGCGGGCGCGACCTTGACCGCGATGCTTTCGGGATCGCGCAGCGCCACCTGCTTTGGCACCAGCTCGCCGACGATCAGGGTCGCATAGGTGATCAGCGTGACCACGATGCCGACGCCGACGATGTCGGCGATGCCTACCGACAGCCCGAGCTCGAGCAGCCATTGCGTCAACCGCTGCCCGAGCGTCGCGCCCGAGAACGCGCCCGAGGTACACCCACCAGCGTGATCCCGATCTGCACCGTCGAGAGGAATTTGCCGGGATCGGCCGCAAGACGCAGCGCCCGCTCGGCGCCGCGCACGCCCTTGGCGGCGAGCATCGAGAGCCGGGCCGGACGCGACGACACCACGGCCAGCTCGGACATGGACAGGAGGCCGTTGATGACGATCAGGACGACGACGACGACGAGTTCGACCGAGAGCATTGATGTTCCGAGGTAAGTGGGTGTGGCGCTGGTGACGCGACCAAGCGTTGATATAGGTATTTGGAGCGCAATTGCCGGCCAATTCTGTCGCACCCGCAATGCCAGGGAACCTCCGCCCGGCCCCGGAGCTCTCGAACAGCCCCGCGGAACTACGGTGCTGCCCTTGCTTAACGGGGCCTTAGCCCGCAGCCGCTATTTTTCCGGCATTGCAGACATGTATTCGGGGACCACAATGCGAATTGGGAAGCTTTTCGCGCTATCGATGCTGACGGTGACGGTATTTGCAGTCATCCTTGGCGCCGAGGTGCTTGTACCCCAGACGCGCATTTTCACGAACCGCTCCGACGCGATCAAGACGGTTGAGGCGTTTGGTGCGACCCTGATGGTGAGCCAACAGGTCGCCAGCCTTCGCGCCCCTTACATCTCCCCGATCTTTCAGGAGGGGACTGCGACGCAGCCCCAGACCGAAGCTGCCGCGAAGGCGGCGAAGGCGGCCGATGCCGCATTCGAGGGCGCAAGGCGCGCTCTCATGGTGCTGAATGATTCCGGACCGATGATCGAAAAGCTGGACCGTACCGCGCGGCGGCTCAAGGATATCTATTCGGCGGCAGATCGTGCGATGGCCGTTCCGCTGGCGGCGCGCGACAGCGCCGTGATCAAGGGCTTCCTGCCCGGCGTTGCCGAGGTCATCGGCAATATCGAGCCGATCATGAACCGGCTCGAAGCGGAGGTCATCAATGCCGATTCCTCGCTTGCTGCGCTGTTGAGCCTGGCGCGAACCGCACAGGATCTGCGCGTCTCGGCCGGCAGCCGCGCCGCGTCGTTGTCGCCGGCACTGAGCGCGCATCGACCGCTCACCATGGCCGAATTCTCGCTGATGGATCGCATGCAGGGGCGTGTCGAGGCCGACCGCGATCGCATCGAGGCCGGCATCGACCAGCTCGGAAGCCCGTCCCGCATTGCCACCGCGCTGAAGGCGGCGACGGATCCTATTTCGGCAAAGCAGCGCTCGTCGTGGACAAGGAGATGCCCGCGGCCCATAGCGACGGCAAGTATGGCATCAACGCCGACGAGCTGGCGAACGTCATCGTGCCCGCCATCCAGATGTTCTACGGCGTGCGTGACGCCGCGCTGGCGGAAGCGGCTGACCGCGCCTCCGCCGCGCGCGATGGCGCGCTGGCGATGCTCGCGCTCGCCGGCGTGGCGGTGTTGGCGCTGCTCGGGACGCTCGGCGGCGTGACCATGATGCTGCGCAGCCGCGTGGTGACGCCGCTCAGCCGGATCGCCGACGTGATCGCAGCGCTCGCCGCCGGACAGCACACGGTCGAGATTCCCGCAACCGGCCGCAATGACGAGATCGGCCAGGTCGCGGGCTCGCTCCAGCACTTCAAGGACTCTCTCGTCGCTCAGAAATCCGCCGACGAGGCCGCCGCAATCGAGGCTGAGGCAAAGCTCAGGCGCAGCCAGCGCATGGACCAGATCGCGCGCGAGTTCGAAGCCATGATCGGCGACGTCATCAACACCGTGTCCTCGGCATCTTCGGAGCTGGAGACATCCGCGGGAACGCTGACGAGCACGGCCGAACAATCGGAGCAGGTCACGGCGACGGTTGCGGCCGCGTCCGAACAGGCCTCCACCAATGTTCAGACCGTTGCCGCGGCCGCCGAGGAAATGGCGTCCTCGGTCGACGAGATCAGCCGGCAGGTCCAGGACTCGGCCCGCATCGCCGGCGAAGCGGTGCAGCAGGCCGGGCGGACCAACGATCATGTCGGCGAGTTGGCCAAGGCCGCCGGCCGCATCGGCGATGTCGTCGAACTCATCAGCCAGATCGCGGCCCAGACCAATCTGCTCGCGCTCAATGCCACCATCGAGGCGGCGCGCGCCGGCGAGGCCGGACGCGGCTTCGCCGTGGTGGCGTCCGAGGTCAAGGCGCTCGCCGAGCAGACCGCCAAGGCCACCGGCGAGATCAGCCAGCAGATCACGGGAATCCAGACGGCGACCGGCGATTCCGTCGGCGCGATCAAGACGATCGGCGATACCATCACCCGCATGTCCGAGATCGCCTCGGCGATTGCCTCGGCGGTCGAGGAGCAGGGCGCGGCAACGCGGGAGATCTCCCGCAACGTGCAGCAGGCGGCGCGGGGCACCCAGCAGGTCTCGGCAAGCATCGTCGACGTGCAGCGCGGCGCAAGCCAGACCGGATCGGCGTCCTCCCATGTGCTCGCGGCAGCAAAGTCGCTGTCCGGCGAGAGCAGCCGCCTCAAGGTCGAGGTCGGAAAATTCCTGGACGCGATCCGGGCCGCGTAAGGAGCGGGTAGCCGGCCGCGCTCAGAACTCGCCGTGCAGCCTTCCCGAGATCACCGACACCGGCCCGCGGTCGGCGTTGTAGGCGGGGTTGACGATGAGCTGGTAGTCGGCGGTGAGGGTCAGATTCTTATTCAGCGCGTAGGCGTAATAGGTCTCGAGGATGCGCTCCTTGCGGTAGTTGAGGGCACCATCGCCAACGAGAACGCCGAGCCCGCCGGCGGCCAGGAAATCGCGATAGTCTTGGGAGATGGCGTTGACTGCGCCGCCGATGCCGATCACGTCGTCGGGCCGGCCCCATTTCGCGCCCTTGATCGACAGCCCGGCGGACAGGCTGCTGTTGATATCCGTGAAGGCGAGCGTTTCGGTCTTGCCGTCGTTCCAGCTCCAGCGGCCGAACAGTCCGACATCGTCGGTGATGGCCTGTTCGAGATTGACGACATAGCCGACCTTGATGCGGCCGCGCCGGGTCTGCGTGATGTCGAGGTTGAGCGCAGGATTGTCCAGCGTTTCGCGGAAGCTGCCCATATTGGCGCTGTCGACCCAACCCATGGTTCGGATCTTGCCGGGCTGCGAGAACAGTGAATAGCGCGTCTCGAGCTCGACCACGTATTGACCGCGCTCCGGCACCCTGGTGTCGAAATGATTTGAATTGGATTCCGCGACCATCAGGAAATAGCCACCGCGCACGGCCCATTGCTTCTGGTTGAGCTCGGCGGTGACGCCGTAGGTGAGTCCGACCTTGTCGGCGGAATAGTCGAAGGCGCCCGGCGCCCATATCGACCAGTTCATGAAATCCTTGCGCGTGTCCTTGGCGTAAGCATTGCCGTCGAACACGTCGGTCACGGCGAACTTGCCGGCCTGCAGCGTGAGGCGGGAGACGTCGACCTTCTCTGCAAGCTGCAACTGGCCGCTCGCAAGCTCCTCCTGCTCGCCGCCAAAGCCAAAGGTCTGGCGCAGGAAAAGACGCGAGGTGTTGTAGTGCGGGTAGGGGAAGTTCGACTTCTGCGCTTCGCCACTCGGGAAACCGGCTGCGCCCACCGTATCGTTCAGCCCAAATCCCTGAAGCAGCTCCGGATTGTAGTAGACCTCACCGCCCTCCCACAGCCGCGCGTTCAGAAACAGGCTGTTGCTCCAGGTCGCCTTGGCCTGCGCCGAAGGCGACAGGGAGTTCGCGCCGCTGTAGCGGGCAGGGAAGGAGGGATACCCCTGCGGCAGATAAGTGCCCTGGCCGTGAATCTCCCAGCGATCCGATTCGGTATTGGCCAACGAGCTCTTGGGATCGTAGCTCGGCACGCCCGGCCAATCGATCTTGCGATTGAGCCCGATCCGCAGGCTCTGGAAGTCCATCGACGACGAATATTGCGCGCCCGTGGGGAAGGTGACGTTGGCGTTCTCGAACTTGCTGTAGAGATATTCGAGCCGCGCGCTCCAATGCGGTGCGAACGCGTATTCGACGCCAGCGCCGGCCACCCAGCCGAACCGCGTGTTCAGAACCTTGTCTTCGTTGCCACCGGTGGGCGTCGAGAGAAAGCGTTCGCCGGCAAAGGCCGCGCCGCCGGTCGCGTAGAACAGCCAGGCGCCGGTGCTGTAGCCCAGGCGCGCGCGCAGAGTTGCGACATAATCCCAGCGCTCCTCCGCGCTTGACAGCGCGGTGGTCGCCGACGACACCACGTGGTTGGAGGGCAAATAGTTCGGAAAGGAGATGTCGCCTTCGACACCAAGCAGCAGGCCCGAGTTGAGGCGCCAATTGTAACCGGCCTGCACGCCGCCGGTCGCGCCGGTGAAGACATTTTTGTCGGTGGCGACCGTGGGATCGGTCAACGTCGCCGAGGACGTTCCGCGGGTGAAACCGGTATGCGCGCCGATATAGAGGCCGGTCCAGTCATAGACCGCCCTCAGCGCCGGTGCCTTCAGCGGCAGGTCGGCTGCAAGGCTCGGGTTCGGCAGCACCAGCACGCCCGTGGCGACCGCCGCGGCCGTCCGCAAGTACCGGTGTCGATGCCCTCTCAACGTCAACGCACGCCCCCAAACGCGAATATGCCTCAGCCGCCCCGACATCCCTGCCGATTCGCGGCGCTCCTGTCATCAGGGTCCGGCTGATTGTCCGATCCGACGAGATGATCTCGATGCAAGGGGATTTAGTCCCAAGCCCCTGCGCTTGCTGCAAACCTTATTGCGAATGGTTCTTAATAGCAACGAGTACAGAATGTCGTGGAAGATGGTTCGCATCCTTGTGTGACGGGACTGCAACAAATTCTGGTCGCCAAAACGGTTGACCCCGCCCGGGGGGACAGCCGGGCGGGGTCGGGGGCACGACACGGGGTGGATGAGGCGCCCGTGTCGGACGCGGGATCCACGTGAGATCGGCCTCAGGTTCTCACATCAATAGCAGGTGCGAACGTTGCCGACGTACTGGCCGAAGGCGTTGTACTGGGCGACCCAGCCGCAACAGTGATAGCCGTAATAATAGGGCTGGCTGCTCGCAGCGACCGCGGTGCCGACGATGGCGGCGGTGGCGATGCCGGCACCGATGGCCCAGCCGATCGGCTTGGCTTCGGCCTGCGACGTCGTGGTTACGATGCCGCCGGTCACGGCGAGGGCAGCGAGAGCGACAGCGGCAATTTTGGTCTTGATCGACATTTGAAACTCATCCGGGTTGAGGGCGGGTCCGTTGTGGTCCGCGTGCCCCATTGGACGGAGGCTTGCCCGAACCGGTTCGAAGCGGCTGGCAGCAGCCGCGGATCCCGGCTCATTCCCGAATGATTCCAGATGGATGGTGCCTAGCCGAGGGGTCCCTTGGCGAGCCTGTTCACGTCGAAGTTATCGACCTCCGCAAGCAACTCGCAGAAGGCGCGCGCGCCGTGCTCGATGAGTTGCCCGCCTTTGTCAGCGACAGCAAGGGTCGCATTGCCGATAGCTCCGCTGGCGTTGAGATCCTGCGCCTGCCAGGCGAATGGCGCCGGCCGCTGCGTCGACAGCCAGCGATATTGCTTTTCCAGCGCGAGACTGCTCGCGGGAAAATCTGCGATCGCATCCATGCGCACCTGATCGGGATAGCGCGACAGCATGATCGAGGTCTCGACGGCGCCGCCGTGAATGCCGTGGCGCACTTCATCGGCCGGAAATAATTGGTCCGCGCCCGACAGCCGCGACCAAGATGTCGTCACCACGAACAGCTTATGATGCGCGCGCAGATCCTGCGCGACCAGCATCATCGCCGCGCTGTTGCCGCCATGGCTGGTGATGATGACGAGCTTCTTCATCCCGAGCCGCGCGATGTCCTCGCCGATCGCGGTCCACTTCTCCAGCGCCACGTTGGTCGGCAGTGTCTGCGTGCCCGGATAGTCGATGTGCTCGGTGGAAATCCCGACCGGTTCAACGGGGAGGAAACTGGCCGGAATGGTCTCGGGCAAGAGCTCGCGCACGCGCGCGAGATACGCCTCCGCGATCAGCACGTCGGTCTCGAGCGGCAGATGCGGCCCATGCTGTTCGGTCGCGGCCAGCGGCAGCACCGCGATCCAGCGCGATATGTCCGCAGCGCCAGCATCGGCCCAGCGGATCTCGGTCCAGTCGCGGGAAGGCGTCATCAAGTTTTCCTTGCAAGTTTTCCCTGGAGGTTTCTTTGCGCGAATTTGTCACGTATTTTGGTGTTATGGAGGGACGCGGGCCGGCCGGTTCGCGTCCCCGAACGTCTTGCGGTTTTATCGCGTTGGTTTGGTGT
This sequence comes from Bradyrhizobium sp. LLZ17, assembly GCF_041200145.1. Lineage (NCBI taxonomy): Bacteria > Pseudomonadati > Pseudomonadota > Alphaproteobacteria > Hyphomicrobiales > Nitrobacteraceae > Bradyrhizobium > Bradyrhizobium zaerense. Next base: position 4,294,515 of record NZ_CP165734.1, on the reverse strand, counting down.
CGGCTAGAAGCGATCGACGGAGTCCAATTATGCGCCTCATTCAGCTCTGGCGAGCGTTAACGGTTGCCTTTTATGCCGTATTCGTCTCGGTCGTCCCGGCGCGCGCCGAGACCCTGGACAAGGTCAGCTTCGGCACCAATTGGGTCGCCGAGGCCGAGCACGGCGGTTTCTTCCAGGCGGTCGCCGACGGCACCTACAAGAAGTACGGCCTCGACGTCACCATCGTTCCGGGTGGTCCGAACGAGAACAACCGGATGCTGCTGATCGCCGGCAAGATCGATTTCTTCATGGCCGCGAACACGCTGATGTCGTTCGATGCAGTCGCCAACAACGTCCCCGTGGTGACGATCGCCGCGATCTTCCAGAAGGATCCGCAGGTGCTGCTGACACAACCGGACGCCAAGGTCAGCAAGATCGAAGATTTGAAGCCGCTGACGCTGTTCGTCTCCAAGGAGGGCATGACCAGCTATTTCCAATGGCTCAAGTCCGAATATGGTTTCAGCGAGAAGAACGTCCGGCCCTACAATTTCAATCCGCAGCCCTTCATCGCCAATCCCAAGAGCGCGATGCAGGGTTACGTGACGTCGGAGCCGTTCGCCGTCGAGAAGGCGGCCGGCTTCAAGCCTAACGTGCTGCTGCTCGCCGATTACGGCTTCAACACCTATTCGACCCTGGTCGAGACCCGCCGCGACATGGTCGAGAAGAAAACCGATCTCGTGCAGCGCTTTGTCGATGCCTCCATCGTCGGCTGGTACAATTACATCTATGGCGACAATTCCGCCGGCAACGCCATGATCAAGAAGCTCAATCCGGAAATGACCGACGAGCTGCTCGCCTATTCCGTCGCCAAGATGAAGCAATACGGCATCGTCGATTCCGGCGAGTCCTTGAGGAACGGCATCGGCGCGATGAGCGACGAGCGCTACACCTCCTTCTTCGACAAGATGGTGAAGGCCGGTGTCGTCAAGCCCGATCTCGACTTCCGCAAGTCCTACACCTTGCGCTTCGTCAACAAGGGCGTCGGCGTCGAGCTGCGCCCGAGCAAGCCGTAACGCATGCTGCGGCTGGATCGATATGTCGCGGCGCAGTTCACCTCTCCCGCAGGGAGAGGTCGGATCACATCGTCAGATGCGATCCGGGTGAGGGCTTATGCTTTCTCGTGGGACGAGAGCCCCCTCACCCGCGCCTTCGGCGCGACCTCTCCCCGTTGGGGAGAGGTGGGCAGCTCGGCTCAGCAACTCACATCCAACGCGCAATGGTAGAGGGCAAGACCTCGCCCGGGGTCGAAGCCGGCCTGACGGCGCTCGCCGTGAGCCTGCGCGGCGTGACCAAGGCTTACGACAATGGCGTCATGGCGCTCGGCCCGCTCGATCTCGCCGTGCGCAAGGGCGAGTTCATCTCGCTGCTCGGCCCTTCCGGCTGCGGCAAGTCGACCGCGCTGCGGCTGATCGCGGGGCTCGCTGCACCGTCGTCCGGCGCGTTGCGCGTCGCGCATCGCGAGGGCCCGCAGCAGCCGGGCCATGGTATCGGATTCGTGTTCCAGGAGCCGACGCTGATGCCCTGGACCAGCGTGCGCGAAAACGTCCGGTTGCCCTTGAAGCTTGCGCGCATCCCGAAAGCCGAGGCCCGCGCGCGTGCCGACGCGGCGCTGGCGAGCGTCGGGCTTGCGGATTTCGCCGAAGCCTTCCCGCGCGAATTGTCGGGCGGCATGAAGATGAGGGTGTCGCTGGCGCGCGCGCTCGTCACCGATCCCCATATCCTGCTGATGGATGAGCCGTTCGCAGCACTCGACGAGATCACGCGCTTCCGCCTCAACGACGATTTGCTCGCGCTGTGGCGGGGCTTGCGCAAGACCATCATCTTCGTCACCCATTCGGTGTTCGAATCCGTCTATTTGTCGCAACGCGTCGTGGTCATGACGGCGCGGCCCGGCCGCATTCAGGCTGACATCCGCATCGAGACAATCGAGCCGAGGGCCGAGGAGTTTCGCACCTCGGTCGCCTATTCCGATTATTGCCGGAAAGTGTCGGCCGCGCTGGCGCCGTCCTATTTGGGGCAGTCGGTGCTATGAACGCGCAGCCCGCCATGACTACCAGACCGTCCGGCGCGCAACGCGCGGTACGCTTCGTGCTGCCCGTCATCGTGTTCGCCGCCGGCTTGATGGTCTGGGAACTCGTGGTTCGCGTCAAGGAGATCCCGCCCTATGTGCTGCCGGCACCGTCCGCCATCTTCCTGACGCTGATCAAGGACTGGGCGGTGCTGTCGCAATCGCTCGCGACCACGCTGCTGACCACGCTGGAAGGCTTTGTCGCGGCGAGCCTTGGCGGCATCGCGCTGGCGCTGTTGTTCAACCAGTCGAAATGGGTGGAATATTCGCTGTTCCCCTACGCCGTCGTGCTTCAGGTCACGCCGGTGATCGCGATCGCGCCGCTGCTGCTGATTTATCTGGAGCAGCAGACCGCGGTCGTCGTCTGCGCCTTCATCGTCGCCTTTTTTCCGGTGCTGTCCAACACCACGCTCGGGCTGAATTCGGTCGACCGCAACCTCGCGGGACTGTTCCAGCTCTATGGCGCCTCGCCACAGCAGACCCTGCGTTTCCTGAAGCTGCCGGCGGCGCTGCCTTACATCCTCGGCGGCCTGCGCATTGCCGGTGGACTGTCGCTGATCGGCGCTGTCGTGGCCGAGATTGCGGCGGGAACGGCGGGCGCAGGCTCCGGACTGGCCTACAGAATCGCCGAATCCGGCTACCGGTTGAACATACCCCGCATGTTCGCAGCGCTGCTGTTGTTGTCGCTGGCCGGGATTGTCATCTATGGGGTGCTGGCGCTAGTTTCCCACCTCGTTTTACGGCGCTGGCACGAGAGCGCGCTTGGAAAGGAAAATTGATGACCGCCGGTTCGATTTCGTCCGACAAGATCGACCTCCTGATCTATGGGCCGGTGCGGCCGATCCTCGAGAACGGTTTTTCCGATCATTTCGTCGTGCACAAGGCTGAGACGCGAGGCGATCTCGAGCGGTTGACGCCGGCGGTCCGCGAGAAGATCCGCGGCATGGCCGTGACCTATCATACCGTCCGCGCCGACAAGGACTCGCTGTCGCAATTGCCGAAACTCGAGATCGTCGCGAGCTTCGGCGTCGGCTACGACCACGTCGATGCCAGATATGCGGCCGAGCACGACATCGTCGTCACCAATACGCCTGATGTCTTGACGGAGGAGGTCGCCGACGTCGCGATGGGCCTGCTGCTCGCCACCTTGCGCGAATTCATCAAGGCCGACCGCTATGTGCGCTCCGGCCTGTGGCGGACTCAGAACTATCCGCTCAGCGTCGGCTCGCTGCGCGACCGCAAGGTCGGCATCGTCGGCATGGGCCGGATCGGCCAGGCGATCGCACGCCGCCTCGATGCGTCGCTGGTGCCCGTGGTCTATCACACCCGCAATCCGTCCAAGGACGTCTCCTACAAGCATTATCCCGATTTGATCGAGATGGCGAAGGCGGTGGACACGCTGATGGTGATCGTGCCCGGCGGTGCGTCTACCGAAAAGATGATCAATGCCGAGGTGCTGAAGGCGCTCGGCCCGCGCGGCGTGCTGATCAACGTGGCGCGCGGCTCCGTCGTCGACGAACCGGCGCTGGTGCAGGCACTGAAGTCCGGCACCATCCTCGCCGCCGGCCTCGACGTGTTCGCGGCCGAACCCAACGTGCCGGACGAGCTCAAGACCATGCAGAACGTCATCCTGCTGCCGCATATCGGCTCGGCGTCGGTGGTGACGCGCAACGCGATGGACCAGCTCGTGGTCGACAATCTCAAGGCCTGGTTCGCCGGCAAGGCGCCGCTGACGCCGGTTGCGGAAACGCCGGTCAAGGGGCGCTGATGATCGCTGTCCGGGTCTTCGCATTGGCGGTCGCGGCATCTCTTGCCGCAATCGGCGCTGCGCGGGCGCAGGATGCGACGACGCTGAAGAAAGAGATGGTCGGGCAGTGGGAGCTCTCGACCACCGAACGCAGCAAGACCTGTGTCGTCACCATGAAAGCCGATCCTACCGGGCAAGGTTTCAAGCTCGAGCTCGAGCCGGCCTGCAAGACCGCGCTGCCGTTCACCAAGGACATCGTCGCCTGGAGCGTCAGGGGTCTCGACATCGTTCGCCTGCAGGATGCCACCGGTGAATCCGTGATCGACTTCACCGAGGTCGAGGCCGGCATTTTCGAAGGCCTGCGGCAGGGCGAGGGCGTCTACATCCTGCAAGACCTCGCCGCCGCCCGCTCGATGGCCAAGTCGATGGACCAGATGATCGGCGACTGGTCGATCGTGCGCGGCAACGGTCAGCCGGTCTGCGGCTTGACGCTGACCAACACGGAAGCCGGCCCGGATAATTTCCAGGTCTTCCTCAAGCCAAAATGCGACGCGGCCATTGCGCAGTTCAACCCGACCCAATGGCGGCTGGAGCGCGGCCAGATCATCCTGCTGTCGAAGACGGGCGAGGCCTGGCAGTTCGAGGCCGACGACAACGCGCAGTGGCGGCGCGTGCCCGATACTGCCGATCCCCTGATCCTGCTGCGGCAGTAGGCGCCGCCCGGCTTTCGAATTTTTTCATGACTTGTGTCGATCTGGCGTCGGCTGGACCGTCATCTCCCTAGCGAGCTGATTTTGCGGCCGAAACGGCGGCGTCTCGCCTCAACAGGAGTTTTGCATGCGCTTCATGTACATCGTCACCTCCCCGAAGCCCCCTATGGGCCCGTCGCCTGCGCTGATGGAGGCGATGCAGCGGATTTCCGAGCGGGAGATCAGGGCCGGCCGGATGCTCGACAATGGGGGCCTGATGCCGCTCGCGACCGGCGCGCGGGTGCATGTCGCCGATGGCGAGCTCAGCGTTATCGACGGCCCGTTCGTGGAGGCCAAGGAGGTGATCGGCGGCTATGCGATATTCGAGCTGCGCGACAAGGAGGAGGCCCTGACGATGGCCAAGGAATTCATGCAGCTGCACCTCGACCATATGCCGGGCTGGGAAGGCACGTGTGAATTGCGGGCATTTGCGACGCCGGGCGTGGACGTGGCCTGCGAGGTCGACGCGCGCGCGGGGGTAGCCGCCCACGCCTGATGGCTGAGACAGTCCACCCCGGTCGGCGGCGATGACCGCCGCCGACATCGATCGCGTCATCCGCGCCAATTGGCGTGTCGTGCAGCCGCGGCTGATCGCCACGCTGTCGCGGATGCTGCGCGACGTGCCGCTTGCGGAGGAGCTGACCCAGGACGCGCTGGTTGCGGCGCTGGAAGCCTGGCCAAGCATGGGCGTGCCCGAGAATCCCGGCGCGTGGCTCATGACGACCGCCAGGCGGCGGGCGCTCGATCATCTGCGCCGCGGCAAGATGCTCGCGGACAAGCACGGCATGCTGGCGCGGGACATGTTGCAGGAGCAGGCGACCGTGCCGGATTTCGATGCCGCGCTCGACGATGACATCGGCGATGAATTGTTGCGGTTGATCTTCACGGCCTGTCATCCGATCCTGTCGCGCGAGGCCCGCGCGGCGCTGGCGCTGCGCATGATCTGCGGCTTGACCACGCCGGAGATCGCGCGTGCCTACCTCGTGCCGGAAGCAACGATCTCCCAACGCATCGTCCGCGCCAAGCGGACGCTGTCGGAATCCGGCCTCGCCTATGAGACCCCCAGCGGCGAGGCGTTGTCACAGCGCCTCGGCTCGGTGCTGGAGGTTGTCTATCTCATCTTCAACGAGGGCTACCTCGCGGCGCGGGGAGAGGAATGGCTGCGGCCGCAACTCTGTGACGAGGCGCTGCGCATGGGCCGGGTGCTCGTCGCTCTCGCGCCGGAAGAGCCCGAGGTTTATGGCCTCGTCGCCCTGATGGACCTGAATGCCTCGCGCTTGCATGCGCGCACCGATGCAAACGGCGATCCCATTCTGCTGATGGACCAGGATCGCATGCTCTGGGACCGGTTGCAGATCCGTCGCGGCCTGCGCGCGCTCGAACGCGCCGGCGAGCTCGGCGGCGCGAGCGGATTCTACGCGCTTCAGGCCGCCATCGCGGCGTGTCACGCCACCGCGGATGTGGCTGCCAGCACCGATTGGCGGCGCATCGCGCAGCTCTACGCCGAGCTGGCGCGGCTGGTGCGCTCACCGGTCATCGAGCTCAATCGCGCGGTCGCGGTCGGGATGGCCGAGGGACCGCAGGCCGGACTTGATATCGTGGATGCGATCGCCGGCGAGCCGGCGCTGACGGCCTATCATCACCTGCCGGCGGTTCGTGGCGACCTCCTGCAAAAGCTCGGACGCCTTGCAGAGGCACGTCTGGCGTTCGAGGCCGCCGCGCAGCTCGCGACCAACGGCCGCGAACGTGCGCTGATGCAGCGCCGCGCCGAGGCCCTCCGCGACGAGCCTCTCTAGGATGTCGGCTTGGGCGGCGGCGCGGTGCCTTGCGCCCATTTCTCCATCTTGCCGAGCACGCCCCAGGCTGTGAGCGCCAGCGAGATCGGGAGCGCGAACTGGCTCAGGCCCGGGACCGCTGAGGCGATCGTCCCGAACAGCCCGGCAAGACCTCCCGCGTTCGGGCTTGCCGTTACCGCGGAGAGCAGCGCAGTGATGAGCGACCCGCCGATGCCAATCGCGGTTTTCTTGCCGTTGAGGAGATTGCCGATGGTGTCGCCGAGCGCGCCATTGACCTGGCCGAGGACGGGCTTGTTGCTGAGCAAACCGCTGAGCAGGTCGACCACCTGTTTGAGTTGGTCGGTCGCAACCGGATTTGCCGCCGCCGTTCCGGGTGCGGGAGCCGAGTTGCTGACGAGAGAGAACAGCCGTTCGAGCACGCTGACTGCATTGTTGGCCGCGGGCTGTATGCTTGCCGCTGTGGCTCCTCCCGGTTGCAACAGCTGTGCGAGGCTCTCGAGTCGGTTCAGGATTTGAGAGAGCTGGTTGGGCTGCGCTCCGGGCGCCGTTCCTGTCAGCGGGCCCGCGACCGGCGTTGCACCTGTCGGCGTCGCCGCGCCCGGCTGCAGGAGCTGGGCCACGTTTTCCAGTCGGCTCAGGATCTGCGACAGCTCGACCGGCGATGCTCCCGACGTCGTGCCCGCCGGTGTTGTCGCCGCCGGCGGTATGACCTGCGTGAGGTCTTCCAGCCGCTTGAGGATCTTGGATAGGTCAGGAGGCTGCACCGCCACCGGTCCTGGCGGTGTGGCCTTCGTGATCGCGGCAATCGTGGTGCCGTCGAGCAGGCCAGTGTCTTTCAGGCCGTTGCGTTGCTGGAATTGCGAGACGGCGGCCTTGGTCTTCGGTCCGCAGATGCCGTCTTCGTCGAGCGGCGGATTGGCACCGAGCTTGTTGAGCGTCTGCTGCATCAGCAGGACCGACGGCGCCATGTCGTCGTCGGGTTCGGAACGGCCGGCGATCGGCGGGCTGCCGTCGAGCGTGATCGAGGAATCCTGCGACATCATCGCATGCAGGATCACCGCGGTGCCGAGCTGGGAGTCGGCATGGCCCGGGTCGAAGACGTGGTCGGCGACGAATTTGCCGGCGCGTGCCTCGGGCGGCCCGTAGAGGGTCGAGCCGCCATAGAGATAGGGCGAGTTGACGCCCTTGGCGTGATAGCCGAGGCCATTGAAGCACTCGAGCCTGAACAGGGTCCGCGCGGCGCCCCAGTCCTGCGTTCCGACGAAATTCTCGATCCTCAACGCGTCCACGGCGCCGTCGACGAACGAGGCGAACGGACCGCGCCCTTTCGGGACCAGGCATGTCGCGCGATGTAGCGTCTCGCCGTTGCCGAGATAGGTGTCGAAATCGAAATTGGACTCGCGATAATGGCACAGCGCGACGAAGTGCCAGGGCACCCCGGTCAGCCGCTCGACCTGCTGATAGCTCGCCTTGCCATTGATCGCCTTGCGCGCGACGGCGTTGGCTTCGGCGAGGCGTGCGGGCCGGATCTCGAGATTGGCCCAGTTTCGCTCATATTCGCTCTTCAGAGTCTCGAATGACACCATTTTCCCGCTCCCGCGAATTCATAAAATATTGGTTCGTCGTGCAAGTCAGGCGCGAGCCGCGTGCCATCGGCGGGCAGGGGCTCTCGGCGTGGCCCGCTGAATGTGGCAGGCCGCCGCTCCGGGGTATGTGAAATGGCTTACACGCTCGGCGGGAAATCAGCGGAGCAGCTGTGGCCAGGGTCACGAGAACCCCGATTGCGGCAGTGCAGTCCGAAGCGGCCGGCCGACGACACGACTGCGCCAGTCGGGGAACCGGCAAGGCCGGTCGTCCGTTAGCTATGGAGTTTGTTTGGCAAGGAGACCTGCTTGGTCAATCGCGTCCTCGCGATCGGCATCGAGCCTGGAAGTGCGGATTACAGCGCGTTTCCGCAGCTCACGCCGGAGCTCGTGCGTACCTATATCGAGGCGCAGCTCCTGCGCCTGCGTGATCTCGGCTACGAGGTCACAAGCTGCCTCATCGATCTCGACGCGACCGCGGAAGCCAGCGTGACGGCAGCGTTGCGCGATGAGCGCTTCGACTGCATCGTCATCGGAGCCGGCCTGCGCGAGCCCAGGCAACGGCTACTGCTGTTCGAGAGAATTGTGAATCTGGTCCACCGGCTCGCACCGGAGGCGGCGATCTGTTTCAACACGACGCCGGCCGACACCGTCGAAGCCGTGGAGCGCTGGGTCAAGCCCTGAGATGATGTTGGCGGCGGCTGCATCGCATGCGGTCTGGGATGCCTTCGAGCCCGGACTCCGGCGCCGTCGCGCACGGCGTCAACCCCGCGATCTGCGATTGTTCTGGCTCGAATCCGCTGGCGGCGCTATGACGTGTTTCAGCACAATGGAGGGCTTGGAATGCTTCGTGGTCTTGGAATTGCGGCGTGTCTGACCGTGGCCATGGCGATGCCGGTCCATGAAGCAGTGGCGCAGGATGCAATTGGCGGTGCCATCCTCGGCGGCGTCGGTGGGGCGATCGTTGGTGGCGCGCTTGGCGGCGGCCGTGGCGCGGCGATCGGAGCCGTCGTCGGCGCCGGCACGGGTGCCGCAATCGCCTCCGAAGGCGAGCGCCGCCGCTCCGGATACTACGCCTATCAGCGCGGCTGCTACATGCAGCGCCCCGACGGCCGCTATGTCCCCGTCGATCCCCGGTATTGCTACTGAGCGGTCATCCGCTTCCAGCGGGCACGCAGTTGAACCGTGAGCGGCAACTAAATCAGCCGCATCCCGCGCAGGCTCGCATGCCCACCCTTGCCGACGATGATGTGGTCGTGCACGGAAATCCCGAGCGGCTTGGCGATGTCGATGATGGCCTTGGTCATCTGGATGTCGGCCTGCGACGGCGAGGGATCGCCAGAGGGGTGGTTGTGCACCAGGATCAGCGCGGTTGCGGATAATTCCAGCGCGCGCTTGATCACCTCGCGCGGATAGACCGGGGTGTGGTCGACCGTGCCGGTCTGCTGCACCTCGTCGGCGATGAGCTGGTTGCGCTTGTCGAGAAACAGCAGCCGGAATTGCTCCTTGTCGGCAAACGCCATGCTGGTGCGACAATAGTCGATCACCTCGTTCCAGGACGACAGAGCGTTGCGGCTGTTGACCTCGCCTTTGGCGACCCGGTGCGCAGCAGCGGCGATCAGCTTGAGCTGGTTGATCGCGCCTTCGCCTACGCCCTCGATTTTGCGCAGCCGCGCCACCGGTGCGTGGACGACCTCGGCGAATGAACCAAAAGTCTTGATCAGCGCCTTCGCAAGCGGCTTGGTGTCGCGCCGCGGCAATGCCGGAAACAGCGCCATCTCCAGCAGCTCATAGTCGCTGAGCGCATCCGCTCCCGCGCTATAGAAGCGCTCGCGCAGCCGCTCGCGATGGCCGAGATAGTGCGGCGCGTCCTCCGGCTTGCTCTTGTCGTGGTCGGCTTTGGCGGGCATCGGCCGCCAGCATTGCCGCGGACCGGCGCTTTTGCAACCGCCAATTGCGGCGCCGCTGTTCTAGCCGCCCGGTTTCAGCCGGCACCAGCGTCTCGCTTCGGCGAAGGCATTGTAACAGCCACTATTCCGAGCACGATGAGCACCATTCCGCACAGAATCGACCAGGTAAAGCGCTCGCCTAGCAGAGCGCTGCCGAGTGCCACCGCGAATCCTGCGCGCAGGTAACTCCCGCTGGTCGTGCCGAGCGGGCCTAGTGTATGGATCAGCCGAAAATAGATCACCATTGCGAGGGCAGTACAGACGATCGCAAGGCCGAGGACCGCGGCCATCGCCTGCACCGTGGGGGTCAATTGCCAGGGCTGATCGAGGATGGCGGCCGCGGGAATCATTACGATCGCGGCGGAGGTCATGGCGCCGGCCGCCGTAACGATTGCGGGGAGTTTCGAAAACCGCTGTCCCCACATCGGTGCGAGCGCGTAGCAGAGGCTCGCGCTGAGCACGGCCAATTGCGCAAGCGCCGGCGCCGTGCCGATCCCGGAGAGCGCGCCGATGCCCATCGTTACCGCCACTCCGGCCAGGCCAAGACAGACGCCGGCGATTTTGCGGCCGCTGATCGTCCGTCGCCCGCGCTGCGTCATCATCGCGATCAAAAGCACGAACATCGGCGGGCTGGCGTTGAGCACGCCGGCAAGACCGCTCGCGATATGAATCTCACCCCAACTGATCAGGGTGAAGGGCAGCGCGCTTTGCAGCAGCCCCTGGACGAAGAGAGCAGCCCATACCTGGCCCTGTCTCGGGAGTGAGTGTCCCTGCGCCACGGAGATCAAAGCGAGCAGAATTGCCGCGATCGCGACACGCGCGGCGACCATCGTGAACGGTGGAACCGTGGGAATCGCTACCTTGATCAGCGTGAACGAACTGCCCCAGATCAAAGAAAGGAGCAACAGAAGCCCAATCTCCGGGGTAATCGTGGTTTGCGCTAATGTTGCCCGTGGCGCCTGTGTGCTCATGCGATTTGCTCCGGAGTTGATCGGCAACATGATCCAGAGCGACGGCGCAGGCTGGCTGAATTCGGACCTCATCGCCCGATCGAGTCCGATTTCAACTACTCGGCGTGCTGGGCGGGTATTATTCTTCCGCCATGGCGACAAGCTCGGCACATCGGCAAGCGCTGCCCCCGCATCTCGACCGGGAAACCTGCGATCGGGCGCGGCTGTCGCGTTCGCGGGCCTTCGACGGCCTGTTCTTTTCCGGCGTTCGCTCGACGAAAATCTACTGCCGCCCGGTCTGTCCGGTTCGCCCGGCGCGCTCGGAGAACGTCACCTTTTATGCTACCGCGGCCGCCGCCGAACGGGCCGGCTTTCGCCCGTGTTTGCGCTGCCGGCCGGAAGCGGCGCCAGGATCTCCGGCCTGGATGGGAACCGCCACCACCGTTGCACGTGGGATGCGGCTGATCGGCGACGGTTTTCTGGATCGCGCGTCGGTGGTGGACCTCGCGGAAGCCCTAGGGGTCGGACCTCGCCATCTCCTGCGCTTGTTCATGCGCCATGCCGGTGCGAGCCCGAGCGAGATCGCGGCAACCCGCCGCGTGCAGGAAGCCAAGCGTCTGATTGATCAAACCGAGATGACGTTGGCCGAAATCGCCTTCGCCGCAGGCTTCGGCAGCGTTCGCCGATTCAACGATGCTTTTGCGGCGACCTACAAGCGGCCACCGTCGTCGTTCCGCCGGCGATAGGCGATGCGATCGAGCGGTAGCTACACGTTACCCGATCTGCTTCTCGCCGTGCCGCTCCGACAGCGTGAAGATCTCGACGCCGGTGGCGGTGACGCCGACGGAGTGCTCGAACTGCGCCGAGAGTGAACGGTCGCGGGTCACGGCGGTCCAGCCGTCGGAGAGATCTTTACATGCGGCTTGCCGAGATTGATCATCGGCTCGATGGTGAAGAACATGCCGGGCTTGAGCTGCACGCCTTCGCCGGGCCGGCCGATATGGATGATGTTCGGCTCGTCGTGGAACATGCGCCCGAGGCCGTGGCCGCAGAAATCGCGCACCACGCTCATGCCCTGCGGCTCGACGAAGCTCTGGATGGCGTGGCCGATGTCGCCGGTGGTGGCGCCGGGCTTCACCGCGGCGATGCCGCGCATCATGGCTTCGTAGGTCACTTCGATCAGCCGCTCGGCCTTGCGCGCGATCGGGCCGACCGCATACATCCGGCTGGAATCGCCATACCAGCCGTCGAGGATGAAGGTGACGTCGATATTGACGATGTCGCCTTCCTTCAGCGGACGGTCGCCGGGCATGCCGTGGCAGACCACGTGGTTGAGCGAGGTACAGGTCGAGTAGCGATAGCCGCGATACATCAGCGTCGCCGGATAGGCGCCGTGGCTGAAGGCGAAGTCGCGAACGAATTGGTCGATGCGCTCGGTCGGCACGCCGGGCCCGACGATGTCGGTCAGTTCGTCGAGGCACTTGGCCACCAGCGCGCCCGCCTTGCGCATGCCGGCAAACGCGCTCGGCCCATGCAGCTTGATCTGTCCGGTTTTGCGGAGCGAGGTATCGGTGGCTTCGACGTAGCTCATGCGGATGCGGTCTTCTCGGCACGGAGCCGGTATCGAGGTGGGCGCAAGGGTCTGATTTCAGGCCCCAATTTAATGATCGCGGGCCTTCATGCAAGCCAAGCTTGGCGGGCATGCGCCCGAAAGCCGGCTCAATTCGGGACTTCTACGGTGGTTTCCACCGGGAGCGCGCCGCCGCGGACGCGGATTTCGCGGACGGGATAGGGAACCCGGATGCCCTCGCGCTTGAAGGCGTCCCACAGTGCCAGCATCACGTCGCTCCTGACGTTGTCCATGCCGTCGGGGTCGGCGAGCCAGAGGGTCAGCGAGAACTTCATGCCGGCTTCAGCGAACTCGGTCAGGATGCAGTTCGGCGGCTTGGCCTTTTGGGCGCGGGGGTGGGCGGCCGCGGTGTCGATCGCGAGCTTGCAGACCAGCTTCGGATCGGCATCGTAATTGGTGCCGAAGGTGATCTTCACCAGCGTGTTCTTGTCGGTATAGGTCCAGTTGACGACCTTCTGCGTCACCAGATCCTCGTTCGGCACCAGGAATTCGCGGCCGTCGCCGGCGGCGACGGAAATATAGCGCGTCTTCATCGCGCTGATGCGTCCGGTATTGTCGCCGATGGTGACGAGGTCGCCCGGCTTCACCGACTTGTCGGCGAGCAGGATGATACCCGAGATGAAATTGGCCACGATCTTCTGAAGGCCGATACCGATGCCGACACCGACGGCACCGGAGAACACCGCGAGCGCCGAGAGGTCGATGCCGACCGTTCCGAGCGCGATCACGATCGCGACGGCGAGCAGTCCGATGCGGATGATCTTGACCAGCAGCACCTGGATCGACGGGGTCAGGTCGGAGGCCGAGTTGATCTTGCTCTCGGCGAAATTGCTGGCGACGTTGGTGAACCAGAGCGCGATGATCAAGAGCGCTCCGGCCTTGAGCACCAGCAGCGGCGTCAGCCGCAGCCCGCCGAGCACGATCGCATAGGAGTCCAGCAGCTCGACCGTGGCATCGAGCTGGCCGAGGATGGACAGCGCTGCGACGAACCACGCCGTAATCGACACCAGCTTGACGATGAATTCGTTGCGCAGCACCGAGGTCAAGAGGCGGATCGCGAGCCAGGCCAAGCCGAGCTTGGCGGCGACCATCAGCAGATAGCTGCGGCTCGGCCAGGTCGCATGGTACATCACGATGCGCGAGATGATCACGACCAGGGTGAACACCGCCGCCGAGGCGCTGGACACCATGACGCGAACGAAGTGCCGCAGCGGCAGCGGCCAGCCCATCGCCAGCGACGTCATGTCGACGCGGTTGCGAACGGCGGCCTCCGCCGCATAGGCGATCCCGGTCGCCACCAGAATCAGACCAAATTGCAGGTAGAACCAGGGCGAGGAGATTTCCGCCCCGACGCCGCGCGCGGTCGTCTGCACGAGCTCCATGAGGTCTTTGAGGTCCATGTCCATCCGGAGGTCTCGTCGGGAAGCGGTCGGGATTGATTCGAGGGAGAAGCAGAATCCCACAAAGGCAGCGGCGGGACCATCGATACACCGCCCTCCGACGCGCGTTAAGGCCGCAAAATACGGGCAGATCGCCGCGAGCGGGAGAAAATATGTTGGCGCGGGAGTCTGCCGACGATAAGGATGCCATTCCAGTGATTTGCCAGCGATTTGCCAGCGATTTGTAACCGGAAGGTGGATGGCCTCTCTCGATTCCGTCAGCATCGCCATTCTGCTCGGCGCCGTCCTGATCATGGCCGGTATCCTGTCGAGCCTGCTTGCGTTGCGCTTCGGCGCGCCGCTGCTGCTCGTCTTCCTCGCGATCGGCATGCTGGCGGGCGATTCCGACCCGGGCAGCTGCAGTTCGACGACGTCCGCACCACCTATCTGGTCGGCTCGGTGGCGCTGGCACTGATCCTGTTCGACGGCGGCTTAAGGACACGCTTTGCCAGCATCCGCACCGTGCTTGCGCCGTCGGTGATGCTCGCAACCGTCGGCGTGCTCCTGACCGCGCTGATCACGGCGCCGTTCGCGAAATATGCCCTCGACCTCAACTGGACCGAGTCGCTGCTGGTCGGCGCCGTGGTGGCCTCGACCGACGCCGCCGCGGTGTTCCTGCTGGTGCATACCCAGGGCCTGCGCCTGCGCCCGCGTGTTGGTGCGACGCTGGAAGTGGAATCCGGCACCAACGATCCGTTCGCGATCTTCCTCACCTTGATGCTGGTCGAATACATCTCGCTAGGAACGGGCACGGCCACGCACGTGCTGATGGAGTTCGCGCAGGAGGCGGTGCTGGGCGCCATTGTCGGCGTGATCGGCGGGCGCCTGGTCGTCATCGCGCTCAACCAGGTGGCGCTGCCGCAGGGCCTGCATGCGCCGTTTGTCACCACGGCCGCGCTGGTGATCTTCGGCGGCTCGCAGATCATGCACGCCTCGGGTTTCCTCGCGGTCTATCTCGCCGGCATCGTCATCGGCAACCGGCCGACGCGCGCGCACAATTCGGTGGTGGCTTTCCTCGATGCGGCGACCTGGCTGGCGCAAATCGTGATGTTCGTGCTGCTCGGCCTGCTGGTCTCGCCAAGCCGGCTCGGCGCCAGTGCGTTGCCGGCGGTGGGGGTCGCATTGGTCCTGATGCTGGTGGCACGGCCGCTTGCCGTGTTCGTCTGCCTGGCGCCGTTCCGCTTCAACTGGCGGGAGAAGATCTTCATCGCCTGGACCGGCTTGCGCGGTGCGGTCGCGATCTTCCTGGCCTCGATCCCGATGCTGGTGGGCCTGTCAAAGGCCTATCTCTATTTCGACGTCGCCTTCGTCGTCGTCATCATCTCGCTCCTGCTGCAAGGCTGGACCCTGGCACCCGCCGCGCGCAAGCTGCACGTGGCGCTGCCCCGCGCCGAGCGCGGGCCGCGCCGCGTCGAGCTCGACCTGCCTGGCCAACTCGAGCAGCAGCTCGTCGGCTATCCGGTGCGGCCCAAGAGCCTGTATTTCCGCCGCGGCCTGATCCCGTCCTGGTCCAAGCCGACGCTGGTGATCCGCAACGAGAACATCTTGACGCCCGTCGAAGCCGATCCGATCGCGCCCGGCGACTACATCTATTTGCTGGCCCCGCCGGAAAAGGCCGAGTCGCTCGACCGCTTCTTCGTCGACATGCAGCCGAGCACGGCGCCCGACCCGCATCTGCTCGGCGACTTCATGGTCTCCGGCGAACACACGCTGGCCGAACTCGCCGAGATCTACGGCGTGAAGGTGAGTGAGGACGAAGCCAAACTGACATTGGCCGACTGGTTCGACATCAACCTCGATCGCGCGCCGAAAGAGGGCGCCGAGCTCGCGCTGGACGAGATCGTGCTTGTGGCGCGAAGCATCTCGGGCGGCCGCGTCAACGTCGTCGGCCTCCGCCTGCCGGAAGACGAGGAAACGCCCGCGCCCTTGACGCGCCGGCAAGCGCTGCGGCGCAAGCTCGCGGATCTCTGGACGTCGGTGGCGGGGGTTTAGCCGCTACGCAGCCCGCATTGAGTTTGGCAGGCCGGAGCCAACCCCGTCATTGCGAGCGCAGCGAAGCAATCCAGACTGCCGCCGCCGAAAGACTCTGGATTGCTTCGCTGCGCTCGCAATGACGATGGCGGCGGGCTGCACCCTCACGTCAGCACCTTCACCCCGCCAAGCGACGTCACCCGCCCCTGCTTCAGCATCACGATTTGGGTCGCGAGCTGGCGCAATTCGGCGACGTCGTGGCTGACATAGACCATCGGCACGTTGGCCTCGTCGCGCAACCGCACCAGATAGGGCAGGATCTCGAGCTTGCGGCCCTCGTCGAGTGCCCCGAGCGGCTCGTCGAGCAGCAACAGGCGCGGCCTGGACAACAGCGCGCGGCCGAGCGCCACGCGCTGGCGCTCGCCGCCGGAGAGCTTTCCGGGGCGGCGACCTTGCAGCGCGCCGATGTCGAGCAGGTCGACGACGCGCTTGTGCTGCGCCGGATCGGGCAGCACGCGATTCATCCGCCGTCCATAGTCGAGATTCTGCGCGACATTGAGATGCGGAAACAGCCGCGCGTCCTGGAACACATAGCCGACGCGGCGGCGCCAGGTGGGGATGTGGATGCCGGCCGCGGTGTCGTCCACGGTCTCGCCGTCAATGACGATGGTGCCGCGGTCGGGACGCAGCAGGCCCGCGATCATGTTGACCAGCGAGGTCTTGCCGGCCCCGGACGCACCGAACAGGCCGATGACGCGGCCCTCGCTTTTGAAGGATGCGGAAAGCGAGAACTCACCGAGTTGCTTTTCGACGTCGACGCGCAGCATCGTCAGTTCCCGTGCAGCCGCGCGGTGGCGCGGCGGGCGAACCATTCGGCGGCGATCAGCGCGCCCAGCGCGAGAACGATCGAGATCATGACGAGCCGGCCCGCGGCCGCATCACCGTCGGGCGTCTGGATCAGCGAATAGATCGCCGAGGAGATCGTCTGGGTCTCGCCGGGAATGTTGGAGACGAACGTGATGGTGGCGCCGAACTCGCCGATGGCTTTGGCAAAGCCGAGCACCATGCCGGCGAGCACGCCGGGCAGCGCCAGCGGCAGCGTCACCGTGACAAACACTTTGAAAGGCGCAGCTCCCAGTGTTTCCGCGGCCTGCTCGAGCCGGCGGTCGATCGCCTCGATCGACAGTCGTATCGGGCGCACCAAAAGCGGAAACGACATCACGCCGCAGGCGAGCGCCGCGCCGGTCCAGCGGAACGCGAAAACGATGCCGAGATGGTCGGCCAGGAAAGCGCCGACCAGGCCGCGGCGGCCCAGGGTGAGAAGCAGCAGGTAGCCGGTCACGACCGGCGGCAGCACCAGCGGCAGATGCACCAATGCGTCGAGCACCGCCTTGCCCCAAAACTCCTTGCGGGCGAGCAGCCACGCCAGCGCAATGCCGAACGGCGTCGCCACCAGCGTCGCGATGATGGCGACCCTGAGCGAGAGCAGGATCGCCGTCCATTCCGCAGGCGAAATCTCGGACATCAAGTGGCGAACATCACGTCGTGGGGCTGATCAGGAATTTGAAGCCGTATTTTTCCAGAATCGCCTTGGCGGCGGCCGAGCGCAGAAACGTCAGATAATCGTTGGTCTCGGCCTTCGCCGTCGTGGTCGCGGCCACCGGATAGATGATCGCCGGATGCGAATCCGCGGGGAAGGTGCCGACGATCTTGACGCCGGGCTCGACCTTGGCGTCGGTGGAATAGACGATGCCGAGTGCGGCTTCGCCACGGGCCACCAGCGTCAGCGCGGCGCGCACGCTCTCGGCCATGGCGAACTTCGGCTCGGCCGCCTGCCACGCCCCGAGTTTCTCGAGCGCAGCCTTGGCATATTTGCCAACGGGCACTGACTTCACGTCGCCGGTCGCGATCCTGCCGTCGCCGGCGAGCTTTGCCAGGTCGAAGCCTTGCGCAATTGTGACGTTGTCGATTTTCGATCCTTCGGCGCGATCAGCACGATGCTGTTGCCGAGCAGATTGACGCGGGTCGGCTCGTTGATGGTCTTCTTGGCGATCGCGTAGTCCATCCAGTCGGTGTCGGCGGAGACGAACACGTCGGCCGGCGCGCCCTGCTCGATCTGTCTGGCCAGCACCGAGCTCGCGGCATAGCTGACGCTGAACTTGACGCCGGTCCGGGCGGTGTAGGCCGCGTCGACCTCGTCGAGCACGTTCTTCATCGAGGCGGCGGCGAACACAATGATGGTCTTGTCCTCTGCGGCGGCAGGCGAGGGGCCCACGCCCGCGAGGATCACGAAAGCGGTGACAAGTCCGGCAATACGAAACATCAGATGCGCTCCGTCCGAGCCCGCGCGCGCGCGATCGCGCGCGCAACTGGCGTTGTGTGGGGGTCTGGCTTGCGACGGGCGGAAGCGCTGTTCCACGGGTCCTTGCGACGGCTTACGGCCGGCCGGGATATCGCAGCTGCGAAGATAGCAGGCTGACGCGTCACGTCAAAGGCGGCCGTTCAGCCTATTGCGCCGGCAGGATCGCGATCGCCAGCGAATTGTCCCTGACGCCGCTGATTTGCAGCACGAAAGGCTGCGCCGACAGCTGGTATTTCATGGTCTTGCGGATGCCGTCGCAATCGGTCGCGCCGCTGAAGGCGACCGGCTTGAGGGCGTGCCCGTCCTGGATCACGTCCACCCAGGCCCCGCTGGACAGGCTGACCGTATAGAGCCCGGCCTTCGCGGTCTTGATGCTCGTGAACCCGGCAAAGCTGCCGTCCTTCGGCGCGCGCTCGGGTGGGCTGGGCAATTTGGCATCCGCGGGCGTCACCAGTCTGAGCGTGATCGCCGACGACGGCAGGGCCGCCTGCTCGCTGCCCGACGCGAGCTTGACACGATCCGGGGCGGTGAGCGCAGCGCGCTCGCGCTCGATCGGCCATTTGAACTTGTCGCAGCCGCTCGGTTCCTCGGCGGCGAGGGCGGAGGTCGCACTGATCGAAAGCGCAGCGAGGAAGGTGAGGACGCGCATGTCAAATCTCATCGTTGGCCACGCGAAGCTGCGGGCTTGCTGTCAATTTTGTTGGAGAGCGGGATGCGCGTCCCGGGATGCCGCGGGCTTACGGCACGGCGGCAAGCTGATCCTAGCGCATTTCAGCCAGGCGAACCAATCATCCAGCCGTCATCCCGGACAAGCGCGCCTTAAAGCGCGCGCAGATCCGGGATCCATAGCCACAGGAAGTAATTTGGCGAAGACTCGGAATTGTCAGCCCGCGCTACGCCTTCTCCCTGGGAGTACGGGTCCCGGATCTGCGCGCGCTTAGGCGCGCTTGTCCGGGACGACGGCGGAGTATTGGCAAGCGGCGTCCCCGCGCGCATCAATTACCGCTTCGCATCCGGCGCGTGCAGCACCGCCTTGCAGGCGGCAGGCATCTGCGCCAGCGTCATCGGCGGCTTCGGCTTGGGCGGCTCCGGCGGCGGCTTCGGATGCAGCACGCCGTCGCTGAACCAGTAGGCGAGGTCGGACGGCTTGCAGCCTTCGTCTTCGGATTGCGACGGCTGGCTCTGACATTCGGTTGCGCCCGCGGGACAGCGCATGCGGATGTGGAAGTGATAATCGTGGCCCCACCACGGCCGGATCTTCGACAGCCAGGAGCGGTCGCCCTTGGCCTCGCGGCACAGCGCCTTCTTGATCGCGGCATTGACGAAGATGCGCTGCACCGCCGGCTCCTGCGCGGCGTCGCGCAGCACCAGCACATGACCCGGCGTGAACACCTTGGGGACGACGTCGAGCCGGTCGTCGCGCACCATCATCACCGCCGAGGTCTCCTCGCGCTCCTCGCGCGAGAGGCGATGGTCCGGCATCGGCGACAGCCAGATGTCGGCGTCGAGGCCGATCTGATGGCTGGCGTGGCCGGACAGCGCCGGGCCGCCGCGCGGCTGGCCGATGTCGCCGACCAGGATGCCGGGCCAGCCCGCGTCCTTGTGCGCCTTGGCCGCGAGCCGCTTGAGCAGCGCGATCATGTCGGGGTGACCGTAATAGCGATTGCGCGACAGCCGCATCACCTGCCAATCGTCGCCGTTGAGCGGCATCTCGACGGCGCCGCCGATGCAGCCTTTGACATAGGAGCCGATCACGCGCGCCGGCCCCGCCGAGGGCAGCAGCTTTCGCGCGAACAGCTCTTTGGCCCCGATCTTGGGATCGTTCGGATTGGCCAGTGGCGGCAGCGGCTTTGGGTTCACGCTGCCCTTGTCCTGGGCCAGCGCGACGCCGGCGGCCAGGAGCGTCATGACAAGCAGGAGAGGGGCGATTCGGCGGAGACTCATGCTGCCATCCTTATAGCCCAACGCTGCGTCAGGATTAAGAATCCGGCCGTCGGCTGAGATATCGTCCAAAGCCGCAATTGTCCGATCGGGCCAGCCGATTTTTAACGGCGCGATAACCCTGTGCTGCATTGACCAAAATTGGTGCGCGGGGTGAGGAGAACTCGCCGCCGGTATGCAATCGCGCATGATTTCGGAAAGGATTCAGGCGAGCGCGCAATTTTGCGCCAGCGCCTTCTCCGATCGCGCCGCGGCACCAGGTTTGGGGCGCCCGCCGACACCGCGCCGCCTCGCAAACAGGCACAAAGTCGGTCTCGCGCGATCCGCACGACGCTGGCGTGTGGCGCCGAGCCCGCCCAAGATTACTGTTTTTTCAGAGACTTCCCGCAACAGTTGCGGCCGCTGGGCGCGACTGGGACGTATGAAGTTGAGTTTGGGGCCTCGGACACCAAAAGCGAAAGCGGGGCGTGCTCGCTCGGACCGGCCAACGGCCGTGCAAGCCGCGATTCGGGCGCGCGCCGCGTCCGCCGCTCGAACGTGACGCGGCGATCATCGAAGCACGCAAAGCCCATGACCACCTGCGTCAGGCCGTCGACATGCTGCCGCAGGGCATCGTGATCCTCGATCCCGAGGGCCGCTACGTCCTCTGGAACAAGCAATATGCGGAGATCTACAGCAAGACCGCCGATCTGTTCGCGGAAGGCGCGCGGCTGGAAGACACGCTGCGCGTCGGCGTTGCCCGCGGCGACTATCCGGAAGCCGCCGGCCACGAGGACGAGTGGATCGCCGAGCGGCTGAAAAGGCTGCACGAGCCGGGCAAGCGCCACGAGCAGAAGCTGTCGGATGGCCGCGTCATCCTGATCGAGGAACGCCGCACCGACGACGGCGGCGTCGTCGGACTGCGCGTCGACATCACCGAATTGAAGCAGCGCGAGGCCTCGTTCCGCCTGCTGTTCGACGGCAATCCCGTCCCCATGATCATCTGCGCTCTGGATGACGAGCGTATCGTCGGCGTCAACGATGCCGCGGTCGCGCATTACGGCCATAGCCGTACCGAGTTCGAGAAGCTGACGATCCGCTCCCTGCAGGCGTTCGACAGCGCGCCGCCCTGGACCGTCGGTCCCGCCGGCGAGGAGCAGGCCGGGCGCACCTGGAAGCACGTCAAGGCCGACGGCGCGCTGATCGATCTCGCGATCTATTCCCGCGAGCTGACCTATGCCGGGCGGCCGGCGATGCTGCTCGCGCTGATGGACATCACCGAACGCAAACGCGCCGAGGCGCGGCTCGCCTTCATGGCCCAGCACGACGCGCTGACCGGCCTGCCGAACCGCAATCTGCTGCGCCAGATCATGGACGATATGCTCCAACATACGCGCCGCAGCGCCGATAAGGTCGCGGTGCTGATGCTGGGGCTCGACAATTTCAAGGCGGTCAACGATACGCTCGGACATGCGGTGGGCGACAAGCTGCTGCGCGGCGTCGCCAAGCGGCTGCGCTCGAGCCTGCGCGAGGACGACGCGCTGGCGCGGCTCAACTCCGACGAGTTCGTGCTGGTGCAGAGCGGGCTGGCGCGTCCCGAGGACGCCGTGCTGCTGGCCAAACGCCTGCTGGCGGCCATCGCGGATCCCTATCTGCTCGACGGTCATTCCGTGGTGATCGGCGCCTCGATCGGCATCGCCATGGCGCCCGGCGACGGCGATGATTCCGAAAAGCTGCTCAAGAGCGCCGACATGGCGCTATCGCGCGCCAAGCTGGATGCGCGCGGCGGCTTTGCTTTCTTCGAGGCCGCGCTCGATGCCAAAGCCCAGAGCCGCCGCAAGATCGAGGTCGAGCTGCGCGACGCGATCCAGGGCGACGTGCTGCGGCCGCATTATCAGCCGCTGATCGATCTTTCGAGCGGGCGCATCACCGGCTTCGAGGCGCTGGTGCGCTGGCCGCATCCGGAGCGCGGCATGATCTCGCCGGCCGAATTCATTCCGGTCGCCGAGGACACGGGGCTGATCAATCCGCTCGGCGGGCTGATGCTGCGCCGCGCCTGTCTCGATGCCGTGACCTGGCCGGACGACGTCCGCGTCGCCGTCAACCTCTCGCCGCTCCAGTTCCGCAGCGGCAATCTGCTCTCGGTGGTGACGGACGCGCTGAAGCATTCCGGCCTGCCGCCGCGCCGGCTTGAGCTCGAGATCACCGAGACGCTGCTGCTCGAGAAGAGCGCGCAGGTGCTGGCGACGCTGCATGCGCTGCGCGCGCTCGGCGTCCGCATCTCGATGGACGATTTCGGCACCGGCTATTCCAGCCTGAGCTATCTCAGAAGCTTTCCGTTCGACAAGATCAAGATCGACCAGTCCTTCGTGCGCGACCTCGGCAGCAATCGCGAATCGCAGGCGATCATCCGCTCCATCGTCAGCCTCGGCAAGGTCTCGAGGTCATCATCACCGCCGAAGGCGTCGAGACCGAAGCCGAGCTGAGCTGTCTGCGCGCCGAAGGCTGCGATGAAGGCCAGGGCTTCCTGTTCAGCAAGGCCCGCCCCAATGCCGAGATCATCAGCCTGCTCGCCGCCCAGCGCGGCATCGACGGCGGCGAGAAAGCGGCGCTGGTGGCGTGAGCGCTGTGTTCCTTTGGGTCATTGCTTCAATGCATCTCCAAATGTAAGGGACGCACTGGACTCTCAGTTAACCTCTCCCGCCTGCGGGAGAGGTCGCGCCGCAGGCGCGGGTGAGGGCTCTCTCCACGCTGGGAGTCCCACCGCGGAGACACCCTCTCCCCAGCCCTCCCCCGCAAGCGGGGGAGGGAGCGCAGCGCCCTTATGGCTGTTATCCCGCTTCAACTGCCGACAATATCCCCTTCCCCACATCCTCAAAATGCGTGTCGCGCGCCTGGATCTGCTGGGTGATGGCGTGCATGTCGCGAAAGCGCCGCTCGAACGGGCTGCTGCGAAACACGGCGGTCGCGCCGGCCATACGATAGGCGGTGTCGACCACCTTGGCTGATTGCTGGATGGTCCAGGTCGCCGCAAGGCGAACCGCGCTGCGATGTGCCGCACTGAATGCGCCGGTCGCGGCGAGGTCGCGCCACATCGCATTGGCCGTGGCATAGAGATAGGCGCGCGCGGCGCGCAGGTCCCCTTCGGTGCGGCCGATCAAGCCCTGGACCGCCTGGTTGTCGCGCATCGCGTTTGCTGCGAGCGACTGGTGCTTTGCGCGCGCCAGCGCGATCGCGGCATCCAGTGTCGCGCGCGCGACGCCGAGCGACACTGCGGCGAAGCCGAGACTGAAGGTCGAGCCGGTCGGGAGCCTGTACAGCGGCCCCGGCTCGCGCAAAGCCTCTGGCACGTCGCGGAACACAGCGAAGCGATCGGGAATGAAGAGGTCGCGCACCTCGTAGGAATCGGTGCCGGTGCCCGCGAGGCCGATTGCCTGCCAGACGTCGTGCAGCACAGCTCTCGCAGAGGGAAACAGGATGGTGCGTATCTCCGGCGAGCCGTCGGCGTTTTTCCGTGGCGTGCCGTCGGCACTGAGGATGCGCACATGCGCGCCGAGCCAGCTCGCCTGGCGCGAGCCCGAGGCAAAATCCCAGCGCGCCGTGACGCGATAGCCGCCCTCGACCGCGCGCGCCTCATGCGCAACGGCACCCCAGGCGAGAATGCCGGGCGCGGTGTTGAAGATCTCGTGCGCGGTTTCGTGGTCGAGGGCGGCCGCGATCATCGCGCAGACGCTGTTTTGGCCGAGACACCAGGCGGTGGAGGCGTCCGCCTTTGCGATCTCCTCGAGCATCTGCATGAAAATCTCGGGCGGCGCTTCCGATCCGCCGAGGCTCTGCGGCAGCAGCGCGCGATAGAGCCCGTTCTCGATCAGCGCGCCCACCACCACGGGCGTCAGCCGCCGCGTCCGCTCGATCTCGTCAGCCTCGCCCGCAATCAGCGGCGCGATGGCGCGGGCCCGTTCGACCAGCCCAAATCCGGGAGTTGGGTTCATGTCAGCGTTTCCTCGCCCATTCTTGGTGTGAGCGGTAGATGCGCGATGGTGATCTATCTGGCGGGCGCGATCAAGATCGTAGCCCCAAGCCTGGCTTGCCGGCCACGACCTGAAACTTCGCGATCTTGTAGCCCGGATGCAGCGAAGCGAAATCCGGGGGCCGCTGTCTCCCACGGCGACCAACCCGGATTGCGCTCCGCTCCATCTGGGCTACGGATCAGTCGATGGAATCGTGAAGCGGTCGCTCCATGATGATCGTGCGCTCGTCACCATGATAGCTGTCGCGCACCGCATGGAAGCCAAGCCGGGCGTAGAAGGTTTCGGCGGTGACCAAGGAAGGCACGGTCAGCGAAGCGATGTTTCGCTCGCGCGCCGTGCGCTCGATCTCCGCCATCAGCAGCTTGCCGACACCTCGGCCTTGAACATCGGGGGCGACGAAGACCGTGCGAACGACGCTTCCGTCAAGGCCGGCTGTTCCAACGACGCGGCTGCCGATGCTGGCGACAAAGACCGTGCGTTTCCGGATCAGCTCGCGCACCTCCGTCGGGCTGAAGCTGCGCTCGACCGTTTCGATGATCTCATTGGTATAGTCCTTCGCATTGGTTTCACGCAGGGCACGCAGGATGACCACGCTGATGTCAGCGGCGTCATCGTCAAGCGCGGGCCGGATCGTGCATTCCAAGGCTCGCTCCCACTCGCAAAGAACTGGATGTCAAGGCCCGCCACAGGCAATCAGCTTGTCGCGCAACCCAACCTGATGCTACCGTTTGTAGCATATTTGGGGCCGCCCAAGAGGCATATCATGAAGAAGCCGACCCGCCGCGATGCTCGCCTCGCCGCGGCTCCCAGCGCCGAGACGCCGACCGTGCTGGCGTTCGAGCACGCGCCGATGAGCGATCTCGTCGATGCTCTGGCCGACGGGCGCGTTACCGCGAGCGCGCTGACCACATTCTATCTCGCGCGCATCGAAGCTTACGACCGCGGCGGTCCGATGCTCAATGCCGTCCGCGCGCTCAATCCCGACGCGGTTACGATCGCGGGCAAGCTCGACCACACCAGGCCGTCGCTCAAGCGGCCATTGGCCGGCGTCCCGATCCTCGTGAAGGACAACATCGCGACCGCCGACAAGCAGCCGACCACGGCAGGCTCGCTGGCGCTGGAGGGCGCGCGCGCCAAGCGCGACGCCACCGTGGTCAAGCTGCTGCGGGGCGCCGGCGCGGTGATCCTGGGCAAGGCGAACCTGATGGAGTTCGCCAACATGCTGGCGATTGACATGCCCGCAGGTTATTCATCGCTGGGCGGCCAAGTGAAGAACCCTTACGCGCCGGCGCTGATGGACGATCGCGATATCCCGGTGGTGACGCCAGGGGGCTCGAGCTCGGGTTCGGCGGTTGCTGTGGCGGCCGGTCTGTGCGCGGCCTCGATCGGCACCGAGACCTCAGGCTCGCTGCTGCACCCCGCCGGCCTGAACGGCCTCGTCACCGTCAAACCGACCGTCGGGCTGATCAGCCGTGCCGGGATCGTGCCGATCGCGCACAGCCAGGACACCGCGGGGCCAATGACGCGCACCGTGCGTGACGCGGCGCTGCTATTGAACGTGCTGGCCGCCAAGGATCCGCTCGACCCGGTGACGCTGCGCCAGCGGCGGCCCGCCGATTACACCGCCGGCCTCGCATCCGATGCGATGAAGGGCGCGCGCATCGGCGTGCCGAGCGATCCTGCCGATCCGCTGAACGATCCCTACTACGGCAAGCTGCCACCCAAATGGATCGAGGTGATCGCCGAGGCGATCAAGGTGATGGAGGATCTCGGCGCGATCATCGTCCGCGCCAGCATGCCGACTGCCGGCTGGATCGCCGGACCGGGCACGACCATGGCCGTGCTCAACCGCAATCCGCTGAGCCGCAACAAGGGCAGCCCGACCATGCAATGGATCGTCTTCCTTTACGAGCTGAAGCACGATCTCAATCTCTATTTGAAGGATTGGGCGACCAACACGGAGATCAAGACCATCGCCGACATCGTCGCCTTCAACGAGGCAAATGCCGACAAGGCGCTGCGTTTCGGCCAGGACCTGTTTCTCGCGGCCAATCTCACCCGCGGCAATCTCAGCGAGCGCGAGTACAAATCGGCGCGTGCCATGGATCTGCTCTCCGCCCGGACGCACGGCATGGATGCCTATTTGAACCAGCACGAGCTCGATGCGGTGCTGTTCCCCGGCGCCTATGGCGCCGCAATCGCCGCCAAGGCGGGCTATCCCAGCGTGATGGTGCCCGGCGGGTTCGTCTCGGGGACAAACGACGGCAAAGACACGCCCGACTATCCGCTCGGCGTCACTTTCTCAGGCCGCGCCTGGAGCGAACACAAGCTGCTGCGTCTGGCCTACGCCTACGAGCAGGCCTCCCGCATGCGCAAGCCGCCGCCCGGATTGATCGCGAGATGAGATAGACCTGCATCACGTGACCGAATTGGAGAGCCAGTGACTCTCATCCACCGACATAGGCGGCCAGCTCATCAGGCGTCCCCATCGGAAAGGCCTGCTTGAGATAGTCGAGAAAGGCGGATACGCGCGCGCTCAGCAGCCGCCGCGACGGATAGAGGGTCCATAACGCGATCTCCGGTGCGTCGACATCGCCCCAATGCACCAGTGTGCCGGCGGCGAGATGGTGACTGACGAGTGATACGGGAAGCCGTGCAGCACCCAGGCCGGCTCGGACGGCGTCGCGGACCATCAGGAGCGATGACAGGCGAAGGACCGGATCAACCGCGATGTGCGATGTTCCGGTTGGCATGGTCACTTTCCATGTCGTCTGGCCGCCGGCTCCGCGCACCACCGCCGGGACGGCGATGTCGTCCGCCGGTCGCGCGAGTCCGGGACTCGCGACCACCACCAGCCGATCGCGCAGGAAGATTCGTCCGACCAGGCTTTCATCCGGATCTGGATTGACCCGGATCACCAAATCGTAGCCTTCCTCGACCATGTCGACGGCCCGGTCTTCGGTCGTGACCTCGAGCCGAACCTCCGGATATCTGAGCGCGAACCCGGCGGCGAGCTTGCCCATCGCGGTCTGCGAGAAGAACACTGGTGCACTGACCCGCAGCCTGCCGCGCGGTCTGTCCCCGCCTGAAGCAATTACGGCCGCGGTCTGCTCCAGTTCGGTGAGCAACGTCCCCGTCCGCTCATACAGCGCGCGCCCTTCCTCCGTGAGCTTCAGGATGCGTGCTCCACGCTCGAACAGGCGCAGCTCAAGGCTGCTTTCCAGCTCCGCCACGCGCCGGGACAGCGTGGCTTTCGGGCGCCCAGTGGCCCGGGCAGCCCGTCCGAACCCTCCGTAACGGGCGACAAGGTTGAAATCAGCCAAGGCAAGCAGGTCCATCTGTTCCACCAGTGAGACGATGCGTCCAAATATAGCGTCTATCGGCTCGAATGTGGATCGCTAGTTTGCGGGTGTGTTCTTCCAACCCCAACCCGGAGTGATCCCATGACCATCCTCGTTACCGGCGCCACCGGCACGGTCGGCCGCCAAGTCGTCGAACAACTCGTCAAGCGTGACGCCGATGTCCGTGCGCTCGTCCGCGACCCCGCAAAGGCCGGCTTCCCGGCCGGCGTCAATGTTGCGAAGGGCGACATGCTCGACGTCGATTCGCTGCGCAGCGCGCTCTCCGGCGTTTCAACCCTGTTCCTGCTCAACGCCGTTGTGCCCGACGAATTCACCCAGGCGCTGATTGCCCTCAACCTGGCGCGAGAAGCGGGGATTGAGCGGATCGTCTATCTCTCGGTGATCCACAGCGATCGCTACGTCAACGTGCCGCACTTCGCCGGCAAGTTCGGCGTCGAGCGGATGATCGAGCAGATGGACTTCAAGGCCACCATCCTGCGCCCGGCCTACTTCCTGAACAACGACCTCACGGTCAAGGACGTCGTGACCGGCTACGGCGTCTACCCGATGCCGATCGGCAGCAAGGGGCTCGCGATGATCGACGCCCGCGACATCGGCGAGATCGCGGCCATCGAGCTCATTCGCCGCGAGAGCTCCGCCACGCCGCTTCCGCCCGACCGAATCAACCTGGTCGGTCCCGATACGCTGACCGGCGCGAAGGCCGCGGCGATCTGGTCCGAGGTGCTGGGTCGTCCGATCGCCTATGGCGGCGACGACACCGCCGGGTTCGAGAAGAACCTCAGGCAGTTCATGCCGAGCTGGATGGCCTTCGACATGCGCCTGATGAGCGAGCGCTTCCTTAGCGAGGGAATGATCCCCGAGGCCGGCGACGTCGAGCGTCTGACCGCGCTGCTGGGCCGTCCGCTGCGCTCTTATCGCAACTTCGTCGCCGAGATCGCGGCCGCCGCCTGACGGCTCCGGCACCGACCGAACACGACCATGATCAATCGAAAACCAAAACTGCGGGAGCGCCTCCTTGAGGCCTCCCGGCATTGAAGGAGGCATCCATGAACAACCCGACCGACGAAAGCGCCAGCACCACGCGATCGAAGATACTGGTTCTTGGAGCAACCGGCGGGACCGGTCGCCTGATCGTCAGCGAGGCGCTGGCGCGCCGGCACGAGGTCACCGCGCTGGTGCGTTCACCGGAGAAGGCCGGCGATTTGAAAGGCGCCAGGCTGATCGTCGGAGACATCAGCGACGAAAACGCCTTGCGAAACGCGCTGAGGGGTCAGGACACGGTCGTCAGTGCACTCGGCACGCCGGCAAGCCCCTTTCGCGAGGTGAAATTGCTCTCGACCGCAACGCGCGCGCTCGTGACCGCGATGAAGGCCGAGCAGGTCTCCCGGCTGGTCTGCATCACCGGGATGGGCGCCGGCGACAGCGCCGGGCGCGGCGGTTTTCTCTTCGACAGGCTGATCTTTCCGCTTCTGTTGAAGAACGTGTACGCCGACAAGGACCGGCAGGAAGCCGTCGTCAGAGACAGCGGGCTCGACTGGGTCCTGGTTCGTCCGTCCGTCCTGAACGACAAGCCCGGCCGCGGCGCGATCCGCGCGATCACGGATCTCTCTGACTTCCACGGCGGCAGCATAGCGCGCCAGGACGTTGCGACATTCGTGCTGGACCAGATCCAGGGCAACAACTGGCTGCATCGCTCGCCGTTGATCACGTGGTGATAGGCTTGGGCAGGTCTCGCAAGAGCTCAACCCGTCCTACGATGTCTGCCGGCGACGAGTCTGTTGAGGCCCTTGCGCGAACTAGCTCGCGGCGGTCGTGCCGGCGAAGGCCGCGACGACCAACAACGGCTCTCGTAGGGTGGGCTAAGGCGCTCTTGCGCCGTGCCCACCATATCTCCTCATACCGAATCAAGATGGTGGGCACGCTTCCGCCTTCCTACCGCTGGCCTACGGCTACGAGCAGGCCTCCCGCATGCGCAAGCCGCCTGCCGGCGCTGCAGGCCTGAACCTCGGCGGCGCGGCGTGCGACCAAAGATCATGCCGATCGTCAGAATTGTCCTGATCCTGCTCGCGTTCGCCGCGCCTGCCTTCGCGCAGGACGGCATCCACGAGCTGGTCGCCGCGCGCGATGCCGCCAAGGCCTTCAAGATCTATGTCGACGGGGTCGCGAGAAAGGGCGGGCGGCCCGACCTGACCCGGCCTGATGTCGCCGCCATGCTCGGCCACATCTACGATCTTGACGCCTTCGCCGCGCTGCCGCCCATCGAGGGGAGCGATATGAACTGGCTGCCGGACTGGTTGGACGCGGCCAACCAGACCCACAAGCTTTTCATCCTTTACGGTGCGAAGCCGGGGCCGCAGCCTGATTTCGTCGCGCTCCAGCGCAACATGACCGAGTATGGCGACCAGTACGCGACCGCAATCAGCTTCATGATCCGCGGCATGGCGCGCGAGGCAATTGCGGGCCAGATGTTCTGGAACGAGCTTCCACCGGAGCATCGCACCCGGATCCGCGAGGAGGGATTTGCAGGCATGCGCAGGAACAGCGCCCTCTTCATCCTGTCCACGGTGTGCGCGGCGATCCAGGGTGCCAGCAAGCCGGCCAACGCCCGTCTGGTCGCGGCTGCGCTGCGCGACACGCGCGAGGTCTGGGCGAGCCACCTGCTGCCGGAGGGTCGGGCCCGCCTGATCGCCGAGCTCGCCGACCTTCCCAACTGGGCGCCGGACGAAATTGCCCGCGTCGATCTCGGCGCTTTCACGGCCGCGCTTCAGGCAGTGAATTGATCAGGCGTCCTGCGGGCCAGATGCGCTCAGCATCGTCGCAATGTCCCCCTGCGCGGGGAGCCGACCGCCAAGGTAGCGGCCAGGTCTTTCGACGCTCGCAGTGCCGCAAAATAAACACGCATAAACCAGAAGCTCCAGATATGGCGTCCTGGGGAATGTTGCGGGGACTTTGTCATGCGGGCATGGATCGGCTTCATCGCGGCGTTGTGGGCCTTCGCTCTTCACCCCACCGGAGCTCAAACCGCGTTCGCAGCCGAACCCGCATCCGCCTGCGGCATTCCTTCCGACATCCACGACGGATGGGCGATGACGTCGCCTGAAAAGCAGGGGATGAACGCGAGACTGCTTTGCACGATGGACGACGGCATAACCGGCGGCAAGCTCGCCAATGTCGACGACGTCGTCGTTATCAGGCACGGCGTGCTCGTCTACGAACGCTATTACAATTATCCTCATCAGCTGAATTTTGACGCGACGACGCGGCACGATGGTTATTCCATGACAAAGAGCGTCGTCTCGCTGCTCGTCGGCATCGCCATGGATCGGGGCTTGATCAAGGATATGGATGCTCCGGTTGCTGCGTATTTTCCGGACAATGCCGATCTTCGTATGCCCGGCAAGGATCCCATAACGCTGCGCCATCTCCTGATGATGTCGGCGGGATTGGGCTCCAGCACAGCTCCCGGTGTCGCCTTCGCGTACGACAATGGGGAAACAGAGCTTATCGGAGCTATTCTCAACAAGGTCACCGGGAACGCGGTCGATGTGCTGGCTCGGGAGAACATCTTCGAGCCACTCGGAATCAAGGATGTTGGCTGGGATCAAGACCCGCTCAGCGGTGTTGCGACCTCGGCTTACGGGTTGAGCCTGCGCCCCCGCGACTGGGCGAAAATCGGCCAGCTCGTTCTCAACCGTGGCGTTTGGGAAGGCCGCCAGATTGTTTCAGGGTCCTGGGTGGATCAGTCGACGGCCGAGCACATCAAGACCGAAGAGCCG
This sequence comes from Bradyrhizobium sp. LLZ17, assembly GCF_041200145.1. Taxonomy (NCBI): domain Bacteria; kingdom Pseudomonadati; phylum Pseudomonadota; class Alphaproteobacteria; order Hyphomicrobiales; family Nitrobacteraceae; genus Bradyrhizobium; species Bradyrhizobium zaerense. The sequence continues at coordinate 4,263,143 of NZ_CP165734.1, read as the reverse complement.
CTCGCTTATGGCTATCAGTGGTGGCTTGGCCGCTCGCTGGACGGGGAGCGCGAAATTCGATGGATCGCCGCCAGAGGCTTCAATTCTCAAAAGATCATCGTCATCCCCGCGCTCGATATGGTGGTCGTCATCAACCCGTCCCGGCGATCCAAGAACATGGTTGGGCCCGAGCTGGAGTTGTTGGATCGATACATCATACCCGCAACTTTCAAGGATTGATGTTGCACGGACGAGGACGCGCTATTGAGGTTGGCAGCTTCTCCCGCAGCTCCGACAAGCGCAACCTCCTCTCCGTCACCCCCGCGCAATGGCGCAGCCATTGTCGCTGGAGGTGCTCGCCTCTTCGGCGAGCATCGAAGGGCGACGGCCCGGCTGCATCTCGGCCGTTCATCCTTCGAGGCTCAGCTTGCGATGCCTCGCATCGCAAGCCTCACACCTCAGGATGACGGGGTGACAGGCATGAGCGGGAAGAGCACCGTAGGATGGGTAGAGCGGAAGCGAAACCATCAAGCTTCCAGATATTGCGTCCGTCGACTGTGAGGCCCGTTAGACGTCCGCCATTGGAAGCAATTCCAACTTCGCGGATGATTTTCCCAACAGCTCGGCTTGCGCCATCCGCCGAGGATCATTCCGGTAGTTTTGAAAATCCACATCGGATGCGAAGCTGACGATGTGCACCTCGACGGTGTCATCCGAATTTCGAAGCCGTCGCTCCAGCCGTCCATTGAACTCGGGCAAGAGCGGCAGGACGGCATCCTCGTAGGCTCGAAAGTCCGCGACACCCTCTTTGGGTATTCGGGCTATGAGCACAAACATGGGGCGGTTGGTCTGATGGGACATTATCGCTGCCGATTACACACGCTGCAATGATGGCATCATGGCCCTGTTTTGCCCGACGAGTCAAACAAGATTCGTAAAAAGCGAAAAAGGTGTAGTGCCGACAAGGCGCCGGCTACTGTGCATGGGGTTGTTTTGCAGGTTTTTGTTTGAGGCGAGGTTCGCGCAGTCAGAGGAGGCCCGCAGACCCCCGCGACCTCGCCTCAGCTATCCACCTTCAGCGCGGCAATGAAGGCTTCCTGCGGGATGTCGACCTTGCCGAACTGCCGCATCTTCTTCTTGCCTTCCTTCTGCTTCTCCAGAAGTTTTCGTTTGCGCGTGATGTCGCCGCCGTAGCACTTGGCGGTGACGTCCTTGCGCAGCGCGCGCACGGTCTCGCGGGCGATCACCTTGCCGCCGATCGCCGCCTGGATCGGGATCTGGAACATATGCGGCGGGATCAGCTCCTTCATCCGCTCGACCATGGCGCGGCCGCGCCCCTCGGCGCGGGTCCGGTGCACCAGCATCGAGAGCGCATCGACCGGTTCGTTGTTGACCAGGATCTGCATCTTCACGAGATCGGCCGGCTTGTAGTCGGTGAGATGATAGTCGAACGAGGCGTAGCCCTTGGAGACCGACTTCAGGCGGTCGTAGAAATCGAACACCACTTCGTTGAGCGGCAGATCGTATTTCACCATCGCGCGGGAGCCGACGTAGGTCAGCTCCTTCTGCGCGCCGCGGCGGTCCTGGCACAGCTTCAGCACGCTGCCGAGATATTCGTCCGGCGTCAGGATCGTCGCTTCGATCCAGGGCTCCTGGATCTCGGCGATCTTGACCACGTCGGGCATGTCGACGGGATTGTGGATCTCGAGCTCGCTGCCGTCGGTGAGCTTCATCTTGTAGATCACGCTCGGCGCGGTCGCGATCAGGTTGAGATCGAACTCGCGCGACAGCCGCTCCTGGATGATCTCGAGGTGCAGCAGCCCGAGGAAGCCGCAGCGGAAGCCGAAGCCGAGCGCCGCCGAGGTTTCCATCTCGAACGAGAAGCTGGCGTCGTTCAGCCGCAGCTTGCCCATCGCGGCGCGCAGCGTCTCGAAATCGTCGGCGTCGACCGGAAACAGGCCGCAGAACACCACCGGGATCGCCGGCTTGAAGCCCGGCAGCATCTCCGTCACCGGCTTCCTGTCGTCGGTGATGGTGTCGCCGACACGGGTGTCGGCCACTTCCTTGATCGCGGCGGTGATGAAGCCGATCTCGCCGGGGCCGAGCTCGTCGACCTGCGTCATCTTCGGCGTGAAGAAGCCGACGCGCTCGACGTCGTAAGCGGCACCCGTGCCCATCATGCGGACGCGGCTGCCCTTCTTCATGACGCCGTCGACGACGCGGATCAGCACGACGACGCCGAGATAGACGTCGTACCAGCTGTCGACCAGCAGCGCCTTCAACGTCGCGTCGCGGTCGCCGTTCGGTGGCGGCAGGCGGGTGACGATGGCCTCCAGCACATCGGGCACGCCGAAGCCGGTCTTGGCCGAGATCATCACGGCATCGGAGGCGTCGATGCCGATGACGTCCTCGATCTGCTGCTTGACCTTGTCGGGCTCGGCGGCCGGCAGGTCGACCTTGTTCAGAACCGGAACGATTTCGTGGTTGTTGTCGAGCGCCGCGTACACGTTGGCGAGCGTCTGCGCTTCGACGCCCTGGCTGGCATCGACCACCAGCAGGGAACCCTCGCAGGCCGCCAGCGACCGCGAGACTTCGTAGGCGAAGTCGACATGGCCGGGCGTGTCCATCAGGTTGAAGATGTAATCCTTGCCGTCCTTGGCGTGGTAGGCGAGGCGGACCGTCTGCGCCTTGATGGTGATGCCGCGTTCGCGCTCGATGTCCATGGAATCGAGCACCTGCTCCTTGCCCGCCATTTCGCGATCGGTGAGGCCGCCGGTCATCTGGATCAGGCGGTCGGCCAGCGTCGACTTGCCATGGTCGATATGGGCGACGATGGAGAAATTGCGGATGTTGGAAATGGGGACGGTCGTCATGGGCGCGGGATACCACTCACATCCCCGTGCGGCAACCATATTGCTGTAATTTCAGGGGCTTTCTTCACGCCAAGCTGATTCCACGCCGGGCCAAAACGCGCTACGCAACGCCTGATGTCAACGACTTCAATCCCATCCGCCCGGGCGCGCGCGAAGACCCGGGTGAGCCTTGCCCGCTTCCGGGCCTGGCTGGTTGCCTGCGCGATCCGCCCCGAGGCCCGGCTTTGGCTGGTGATCCAGTTCGCCGTCCTGCATGCGGTGATCTGGACCTTCATCCTGATCAATCTCAAGTCCGCGCAGGACGTTCACATGGACGTCGCAGAGGCCTATGGCTGGGGCCAGAAGTTCCTGCTCGGCTATGGCAAGCACCCGCCGCTGTCGGGCTGGATCGCCGGCCTCTGGTTCATGGCGTTCCCGGCGGCGGATTGGGCGACCTATGCGCTTGCGATGGCGACCGTCAGCGTCGGCATGGTGATCTGCTGGCTCGTGGCACTGCGCGTCGTCGATGCCAGACGCGCGTTCCTGGTCGTGGTGATGGTCGCGCTCTACCCGATCTTCAATTTCAAGGGTTTCAAGTACAATCCGGACCTGCTGCAGCTCGTCACCCTGCCGCTGCTCGTGCTCGCTTATCTCAACGCGTTCGAGAAGCGGAGCTGGCAGTCCGGCATTTGGCTTGGGCTTGCCGGCGCGCTGGCGCTGATGACCAAATACTGGGTGCTGACGATGATCGGCGCCATTGGCCTTGCCGCGCTGATCCATCCCGAGCGGCTGAGATTCCTGTCGTCGCCGGCGCCGTGGGTTGCGATCGCGACGATGGCGGTGGCGATGATTCCGCACTTCATCTGGCTCGCGAATGCGCATTTCGTGCCGCTGACCTATGCCGGCGACACCTACAGCATCGAGGACACCAGTCTCGTGCGTCAGCTGGTGTTCGGCTATGTCCTGCACAATGCCGCGCTGCTGGCGTTGCCGGTGGCGCTCGCCGGGCTCGCAATGGCGCTGGTGCCGCCGTGGCTCACATTGCTCGCGCGCGCACCGTTGCGCATCGTCACGCGGGCCTGGGCGCGCGGCGCCAATGCGAGCGTCAACTTCTCGCAGGCCCGCAACATCTGGATCATCCAGGTCATCGTCGCAGTCGGGCCGCCGCTCGGCGCGCTGGTCTTCAGCATCTACATGAAGACCGATTGGGGCATCTCGCTGTTCTTTCTGGTGCCGCTGGCGCTGGTCGCGATCCCCGCCTTGCGGGTGCAGGGTGCGGCGATCTTCAACATCACCGCGATCTGGCTCGTGCTCAGCGTCGCGACGCTGATTGCCTCGCCCTGGATCGCCGCGCGCGAGATGGCGGTCAATGCCGACAATACCGCGACCTACGGCGCGCGCTCGGAGCTTGCGCGTGAACTGACGCAGGCCTGGCACGCGCGCTTTGCCTCGCGCTGGGCCGTCGTCGCCGGCACCATGGAATCAATCCAGCCGATGGTATTCTACAGCCCCGATCATCCGGCTGCGTTCACGCCGAACGAGGCCTGGAGCTCCGGCCTGACGTCACTCGAAGACGTCAAGAAGTACGGCTTCATCGGCGTGTTCGATCCGACCGACGGCCGCCTGCCGGCGTTCGAGAAATGGGTGTCCGAGACCGCGCCGAATGCCGAGCGCATCGTGATGACGACGCGCCGCTTCACCCACGGCAAGGCCGGTCCGTCGATGACGTGGAACATCTACATCGCGCCGCCGGAGAAGTGACCTTCAGGTCCCTTCTTCGTTGAACTTGCTCTCGACCAGCTCCGTAATCGCCGCGAGCGCAGCTTCGGCATCAGCACCGGCCGCGGCGACCGTGATCGTCGTGCCCGGCCCGGCGGCGAGCATCATCAGGCCCATGATCGAGGTGCCGCCGACGGTTTCGGCGCCGCGCGTCACCCACACCTGCGCGTTGAAGCGCTCGACCGCCTGGACGAATTTCGCCGAGGCGCGAGCGTGCAAGCCGCGCTTGTTGATGATCAGGAGCTCTTTGGAAATCGCGCCCGCGGGCACGCCCGTCGCGGCTTGCGGCGCGTCGTCGCTCATTTGCCGGCGAGCACGCGGCTGGCGATGGTGACGTATTTGCGACCCGCTTCCTGGGCCATCGCGATCGCGTCGGGCAGCGAACGCTCCTCGCGCACCTTGGCAAGCTTCACCAGCATGGGAAGGTTGATGCCCGCGAGCACTTCGACCTTCGGCCGGCTCATGCAGGATATTGCCAGGTTGGATGGAGTGCCGCCGAACATGTCGGTGAGGATCGCAACGCCGTCGCCGGAATCGACGCGGTTAACCGCTTCGATGATGTCGCTTCGGCAGAGATCGGAATCATCTTCGGCGCCGATCGTGATCGCTTCGATTTGCTTTTGTGGGCCCATGACATGCTCAAGCGCTGCCTTGAATTCGTCGGCAAGGCGCCCGTGGGTCACAAGTACTAGACCTATCATCGGAAAAACTCCTCGCGGGCGCTTTTGGTGCACCGCACGAACGCGCCACTTTGACCATCCAGAGCCCCCGCGCAAGAGGGGATGTTGCGTATCTCCCTGAATCTAGACGGATGGATGAGGGGAGCTGCGCCGGTCTACTCGGTCGCGATAGTGGGGTTCATATGGTTACCATTTCCCTTCAAACAATCGTCCGAAGGGTTAACGGAAGATGAACTCTTGGTAGTGGTCAAGGCCGCGACAACCAGCGGGAGGGGCGAATAGCCCGGCCCGACCGGGATTCGCGGTATTTCAACACCTAAAATGCTTATTTTCAGGGATTGAGCCGGCGGCAGCCGCTCCGCGTCCGCTGCGTCGAGATCGACCACGAGGCCTACGGTCGCGTGCTCCACGAAGTCGCAGCGGCGAATCCCCAAGCCCCGGATCTCGATCAGGCCGGCCAGTACCGCGGCGGGCCGGACCTCAATTTCATGGCCGAGTGTCGCCAGATGGACACGGTCATCGCCGACCAGGACGGCCCTTTCGACCACGCCGGCACGCCCGGCCATGATTAAATCGAAGGCAAGCCGCGACTTGCCGGCGCCCGAAGGGCCGCGGATCAGCACCGCCAGAGATCCGACCTTGACTGCGGAGGCGTGAACGCTCGCGTCGCCGTCGCTCATAGCGCCGGCAGCCTCACCACGAAGCGCGCGCCGGCGACCGTCGGCGCGCCGTCGGCGTCCGTGGCGCCTGCGCGGTTCTCCGCCCAGATGCGCCCGCCATGGGCGTCGACGATCTGCTTGGAGATCGAGAGCCCGAGGCCGGAGTTCTGGCCGAAGCCCTGATGCGGACGGTCGGTGTAGAAGCGCTCGAAGATGCGCTCCAGCGCGTCGTCGCGAATGCCGGGGCCGTCGTCGTCGACCACGATCTCGATCTCGCCGCGGACGCGGCGGCAAATGAGGCGCACCTTGCTGCCGGGTTCGGAGAACGATTGGGCGTTGGCGAGCAGGTTGGAGACCACCTGCCCGAGCCGCGAATCGTGGCCGGTCACCGCGAATGTATCGGTCGGGCTGCGGCCCTCGAAGCGCGCTTCGACCGCGACGTCGTGGCCGAGCTTGGTCTCGTTGGCGACCGAAACCAGCGTGCCCAGGAGCCGCCTGAGGTTGACGGGAATAGCGTCCTGCCGCTGGAGCTCGGCATCGAGACGGCTCGCGTCGGAAATGTCGGAGATCAGCCGGTCCAGCCGCTTCACGTCATGCTCGATCACCTCGAGCAGGCGGGCGCGGCTGTTCTCGTTGCGCGCCAGCGGCAGCGTCTCCACCGCGGAGCGCAGCGAGGTCAACGGGTTCTTCAGTTCATGGGCGACGTCGGCGGCGAACATCTCGATCGCCTCGATCCGCTTGTAGAGCGCATTGGTCATATCGCGCAACGCGCCGGAGAGATGGCCGATCTCGTCGCGGCGGCGGGTGAAGTCGGGGATCTCGACGCGGCTCTTGATGCGGCGGCGGACCCGCTCGGCGCTGTCGGCGAGCCGGCGCACCGGGCCGGCGATCGTGCTCGCCAGCAGCAGCGACAGCATGATCATGACCGCGGCTGCTACGCCACCGACCTTCAGAATGGCAAGGCGCTCGGCGGTGACCATCTGGTCGATGTCGTCGCCCTGTGTCGAGAGCATCAGCGCGCCGTGGATGGCGCGCGAGCGCAGCACGGGGACCGCGACCGAGACGATCACCTCGCCGCGTGCATTGACCCGCACCATCGAACGCTTCTGGCCCTGGAGCGCGTCGGCGACTTCCACATAGCCATTGCCGTTCTCGCGCCCGAGCTCACGATACAGCGGCAGGTCGCCGCGGTTGATCCAGAGGCGGACCGCGATCGTCGCGCGTTCGACCAGCCCGGGTTTTTCCGACGGCGGCGGCAGTGGCATGGTCCGCACGTTGTCGAGGTCGCGGCTGTCGAGCAGCACCGAACCGTTGGGATCGAAAATCCGAGCGCGCGTCTTCGTCGGCAGGATCAGCGTGCGCAATACGGGCGCCACGCGTTCGGGATTGATCGGAAACTCCAGCGAATCGTCCGGTCCGCCATAGCTCTCACCCAGTTTCAGGTCGAGCAGCCGCTCCGGGTCGACGGTAATCGCGTTGGTCTGGACCGTCGCCGACGCCCCGATCGCACCGGCGATGATTTCGGCCTGTACCAGCAGGCTCTGCGCGCGGGCATCGATCAGGCCGGCGCGGAATTGCGACAAATACAGGATGCTCGCGACCAGCGCGACGAGACCGGCGAGGTTCAGCGAGACGATGCGGCGGGTCAGGCTGGAGAAGGACAGCGCGAAGAAGAACTGCCCGGCGCGCTTCAGCCAGTTGAGCGGCCGCCAGCCCTGCGCGACCGGCTTGTCCTCGGCCAAGCGCTCCGGGCCGCCCTCGGATGCGACATCCTCGGCGTTCAGGTTTGGATCAGGCTGCGTTCGGTCAAGCAATGCTCATGCCCGCGTTGGGACAGCTCGTGCGATCAAGTCCCCGCATCCTAGAGCCATCCCGGTCCCGATGGAATCAGAACCGGGCGCAGCCCTGGTGTTTCGTGAAAGGCTCGTTGCGCCTCAGGCTTCCTTGAAGCGGTAGCCGACGCCGTAGAGCGTCTCGATCATCTCGAAATCGTTGTCGACCACCTTGAACTTCTTGCGCAGCCGCTTGATGTGGCTGTCGATGGTGCGGTCGTCGACATAGACTTGGTCGTCATAGGCGGCGTCCATCAGCGCGTTGCGGCTCTTGACCACGCCGGGCCGTGTCGCCAGCGCCTGGAGGATCAGGAATTCGGTGACGGTCAGCGTCACCGGCTCGTTCTTCCAGGTGCAGGTGTGGCGTTCCGGGTCCATGCGCAGCAGGCCGCGGTCGAGCGCCTTGGCGTCGTTCTCCTTCGGCGCGACGGTCGGATCCTTCGGCGCCGAGCGGCGAAGCACCGCCTTGACGCGTTCGACCAGCAGGCGCTGCGAGAACGGTTTGCGGATGAAATCGTCGGCCCCCATCTTGAGGCCGAATAATTCGTCGATCTCTTCGTCCTTGGAGGTCAGGAAGATCACCGGCAGATCGGATTTCTGCCGCAGCCGGCGTAGCGTCTCCATGCCGTCCATGCGCGGCATCTTGATGTCGAGGATGGCAAGATCGGGCTGGGTGGTGCGGAAACCGTCGAGCGCGGAAGCGCCGTCGGTGTAGGTCATGATGCGGTAGCCTTCGGCTTCCAGCGCGATCGAGACGGATGTGAGAATGTTGCGGTCGTCGTCGACCAAAGCGATTGTGGGCATGAGCCTGCTTTCTGCTTTCCGTTTGGATCGTGGCTTAAACGGCGAGCAATCCAGTGATGCGCCGCATACATGGGTCCCGAACTTGGAGTTCGAACTTTGTCACCGAGCAATGCAAGCTGGGCTGAAGTGTGACCAAGTTCCACGAAACACGGCAGATTCGCCGCATGTCGACCCATAACCAGACCCTCGTTTACCCGAAAAAAGGCCCCCCTTGCAACCACCTGAGCCGAGAAAGCCGATGCAGCCGACCCCAGATTTCGACCCCGGAAAGCTCGCCAAATCGCTGTTGCGGCGGTCCCGGCAGGGGGCGCTCGCCACGCTGATGGTCGGCAGCGGCGATCCCTATTGTTCCCTGGTCAATCTGGCCAGCCATCCCGACGGCTCGCCCATCCTGCTGATCTCGCGCTTGGCGGTGCACACCGGGAACATCCTGTCGGACGCCAGGGTGTCGCTGATGCTGGACGAGCGTGCAGAGGGTGATCCGCTGGAGGGCGCCCGGATCATGCTGTCCGGCCGGGCCGAGCACGCGGATGCCGAGAAGGACCTTCTCCGGCGAAGGTATCTCAATGCCCATCCGTCGGCGGAAGCCTTTGTCTCGTTTGCGGATTTTTTCGTTCTTCCGGATCCGCCCAACGGGAACCCATTTAGTCGCCGGATTTGGCCGGATCGTCGATCTGAAACCCGAGCAGTTCCTGACGGATCTCGGCGGGGCCGAGGATCTGCTCGCCGCGGAGGAAGGCGCGGTTGCGCACATGAATGCCGACCATCGCGACGCCATGGGCCTGTACGCCACAAAGTTGCTCGGCGCCGCCAAGGGCGACTGGCGCTGCACAGGCTGCGATCCCGAAGGCCTCGACATGCAGGATGGCCAGACCGCACTGCGGCTGGATTTCCCGGAGCGAGTGGAGAGCGGCACGGCGCTGCGCAAGATGCTGGTCAGGCTTGCGGGCGGAGCGCGCGCGAAGCCCGACTAGCCGCGACAAATTGAACGCCGCTGCCCATCGGTGCGACCCAAGACCGTACGGTCCGAGGTTGGAGCGAGAGGGTTCATGGCGCGCCATCGTTTGGCATGGGTCGCAAGCTTGGCGCTCGCGATCGCTTCGTCCCTGGCCACGCCCGGCGTTGCCCAGAAAGGCCTCGCCGCGGAGGGCGCGCGGATCAACGCCCTCATGAGCGCCGGCAAGTATTCGGAAGCGCTTCCCCTGGCGCAAGGCATGGTCGCGAGCCTGGAGAAGAGCGACAATGGTCGTGATCTCGCGGCAGCGTTGAACAACCTCGGTCAGGTCTATGCCGGCCAGGGCCATGACGATCTCGCCGAGCCGCTCTACATGCGCTCGATCGCATTGATGGAAAAATCGCTCGGTCTCGACAACGCGCTGGTTGCGGCCGAGCTGACCAATCTCGCCGCACTGTATCAGCGGCAGAGTCGTTATGCCGAAGCCGAGCCACTGTTCAAGCGCGCGCTCGCCGTTCGAGAAAAGAGCTTGTCGCGCGAGCATCCCGACGTGGGCCAGGCGCTCAACAATCTGGCCACGCTCTACGTCAAGCAGCAGCGCCAGCTCGAAGCCGAACCGTTATTCCAACGGGCGCTCGCGATCTACCAAAAGGCCGCAGGCCCCGAGCATCCGGCGGTGGCAACCGTCCTGAACAACATCGGCCAGCTCGATCGCGACCTCAACCGCGATGCGGATGCAGAGGCGCCGATCAAGCGCTCGCTCGCGATCCGCGAAAAGGTGCTTGGGCCGGATCATCCCGACGTTGCCCGCTCGCTGAACAACCTCGCCGGGCTCTATGAACACCAGCAGCGCTATGCCGAGGCCGAGCCGCTCTACCGCCGTGCCCTGATGATACGCGAGCGCGCGCTGGGACCCGATCATCCTGACGTCGCGATCTCGACCAGTAATCTCGGCTATTTCCTTTACGCCTCGGGACGGACCGCCGATGCACTGCCATTCGCGGAAAAGACGCTCGCGACCAATCGCGCGCAGTTGCGCGTGGTGCTGCCGATCCTGTTCGCTGCGCGAGAGCAAGCCCTGCTGGCCAATGACGAGGCGCTGAACCAGGCGCTCGCCGCGATCCAGCGCGGCACGCAATCCTCCGCTGCATCGGCGGTGAACAAGCTCGCGGTGCGGCTCGCCGCCGGCAGCGACCGGCTCGCCGAGCTCGTGCGCAAGGATCAGGATCTCGCGGCCGAGGCTGAGGCGCTCGACAAGGCCATCATCGCCGCGGTGTCGAAGCAAGCGGCGCAACGCGATGTCGCGGCCGAGCAGCGCAGCCGTGCACGGATCGCCGCAATCTCAAGCGAGCGCGCCGGCTTGCAGAAGACGCTCGCCGTCGAGTTTCCCGATTACGCCTCGCTGTCCAATCCGCTGCCGCTGACCGCGAAGGAGATCCAGCCGCGGCTGTCGGCCGATGAGGCCATGACGGTCTATTCCGTGCTCGACAAGCGGAGCTATGTCATCGCGATTACGCGCGAGAGCGTCGATTGGAAGGAGATTCCGCTTGGCGCAGACGCGCTGGCGCAGAAAGTCACGGCTTTCCGCAAAGGCCTCGATGTCGGCAAGGCGCGCGACGCCTCGGGCAAATCAGGCTTGTTCGATCTCGCGCTCGCCAACGAGATTTATACCGCGCTGCTGGGCCCGGTCGAAGGGCTGACGAGGGAGAAGCGCAGCCTGCTGGTGGTGCCCTCGGGTGCGCTGACGGCGCTGCCGTTTCACCTGCTCGTCACGGAGACGCCGGAAGCCGCGATCCCGGACACGCTCGAAGGCTATCGCAGCGCCGCCTGGCTGTTGCGCCGTCAGGCCGTCTCAGTGCTGCCGTCCGTCGTGAGCCTGAAATCGCTGCGTGCGTTTGCGCGCAAAGATCAGGGCGTCAAGCCGATGACCGGCTTTGGCGACCCCGTGTTCAATCCTGCCCAAGGCGGCCCCGCCGAGCGGCGCACAGCAGGCGGCAAAGTCGCCGCGCGCAGCATCGCGAGCATCGCCTATACCGACTTCTGGCGCGGTGCCGGGGTCGATCGCGCGCGGCTTGCGCAGGCGCTGCCGCAACTGCCTGACACCGCCGACGAGCTGAGCGCGGTGGCGAAGGATGTCGGCGCGACCGAGGCCGACATCCATCTCGGCCGCGACGCCAGCGAGACGACGCTCAAACGCGCAGCGCTTGCTCAATACGGCATCATCTACTTCGCCACCCACGGCCTCGTCGCCGGCGATATCAAGGGCGTGGGCGAACCATCGCTTGCGCTCTCCATTCCCGATCAGCCCTCCGAGCTCGATGACGGTCTGCTCACGGCCAGCGAAGTGGCCCAACTCAAGCTCAATGCGGATTGGGTGGTGCTGTCGGCCTGCAACACGATTGCCGGCGACAAGCCCGGCGCCGAGGCGCTGTCGGGGTTGGCGCGCGCGTTCTTCTATGCCGGCGCCCGCGCGCTTCTGGTCTCGCATTGGGCAGTCGATTCCGAAGCTGCCACGCGCTTGACCACATCGACTTTCGATTTGCTCAAAAGCGAACCAAAAATCGGCCGAGCCGAAGCCTTGCGGCGCGCGATGTTGGCTTATCTGGATGACGCCTCATCGCCGCGCAATGCGTACCCTGCGATGTGGGCACCGTTCGCGCTCATCGGCGAGGGTGCGGTACGATAGAGCCGCACGCGCGTTGTGCGTCGCAATAATCACGGAAAACGCGGAAGCGCGCATTTGGTTGCGCGATCATTCGGGATTTTTCGATGCGTCTGCTCAAGGCTGACATGCGCGGCGTTTGGCGCGGTCCTTGAATAAACCAAATCCGAAGGGATCAGCTTGGCAACGCGGGCGTTCACCGATATTAGGTCGTCCAACCGAGGCCGGACGGCCTGTAAATCACGGTGGCCGCGACGGCGCCAAAACATGATCGCGTCGAGTGTCGCGGGTTCGAGGAGGATTTTTCGTGCAAGAGACGGGCGTGCGCAACGGTGCCTTCGGTGCCGACAAATTCGGCTTAAAGAATCTCAAGCGGGTTCACTGGAATCTCGGCGCTCCGCAGCTCTATCAATATTCGCTCTCCGCGGGCGAGGCGGTGTTGTCCGCCGATGGCGCACTCTGCGCCGACACCGGCGAGTTCACCGGCCGCAGCCCGAAAGACAAGTTCACGGTGCGTGACGCCACCACTGACAAGAAGATGTGGTGGGCCGGCAACCAGTCGATCACCGCCGAGCAGTTCGAGACGCTCTACCAGGACTTCCTCAAGCACGCCGAAGGCAAGTCGCTATTCGCGCAGGATCTCTACGGCGGCGCCGATCCGGCCTACCGGATCAAGACCCGCGTCTTCACCGAGCTCGCCTGGCACTCGCTGTTCATCCGCACGCTCTTGATCCGCCCCGAGGCGGTCGAGCTGTCGAGCTTCACGCCGGAGCTCACCATCATCGACATGCCGAGCTTCCGCGCCGATCCGAAGCGCCATGGCTGCAAATCGGAGAACGTCGTCGCCATCGACTTCGCCCGCAAGATCGTGCTGATCGGCGGCTCCTATTATGCCGGCGAGATGAAGAAGTCGGTGTTCACGACGCTGAACTATTACCTGCCCGAGCGCGGCGTGATGCCGATGCACTGCTCCGCCAATGTCGGCCCCAAGGGTGACGCAGCGGTCTTCTTCGGTCTGTCCGGCACCGGCAAGACGACCCTGTCGGCCGATCCCAACCGCACGCTGATCGGCGACGACGAGCACGGCTGGGGCCCGAACGGCGTCTTCAATTTCGAAGGCGGCTGCTATGCCAAGTGCATCAAGCTGTCGAAGGAAGCCGAGCCCGAGATCTACGCCGCCTCGACCCGCTTCGGCGCGGTGCTCGAGAACTGCGTGCTCGACGAAGACACCCGCGTGGTCGATTTCGACGACGGCTCCAAGACCGAGAACACGCGTTCGGCCTATCCGCTCGAGTTCATTCCGAACGCCTCGCGCACCGGCCGCGCGCCGCAGCCGAAGAACGTGGTGATGCTCGCCGCCGACGCTTTCGGCGTGCTGCCGCCGATCGCAAAGCTGTCGCCGGCACAGGCGATGTATCACTTCCTGTCCGGCTATACCGCGAAGGTCGCCGGCACCGAACGCGGCCTTGGCAACGAGCCGCAGCCGGAATTCTCGACCTGCTTCGGTTCGCCCTTCCTGCCGCTCGATCCATCCGTCTACGGCAACATGCTGCGCGACCTCATCGCCCAGCACAATGTCGATTGCTGGCTGGTCAACACGGGCTGGACCGGTGGCAAGTACGGTGTCGGATCGCGCATGCCGATCAAGGTGACCCGCGCGCTGCTGACCGCCGCGCTCGACGGAAGCTTGCGCAACGTCGAATTCCGCACCGACAAGTACTTTGGCTTCGCGGTCCCGACCGCACTGCCGGGTGTGCCTGCCGAGATTCTCAACCCGGTCAACACCTGGAAGGACAAGGACGAGTTCGACAAGACCGCGCGCGCGCTGGTCGGCATGTTCCAGAAGAACTTTGCCAGGTTCGAAGCCCAGGTCGACGCCGAGGTGCGTGCCGCTGCTCCGGACGTGAAGCTCGCGGCGGAGTGAGTTCGCTCCGTCTTCAATGCAAAAGGGCGGCCGCGAGGCCGCCTTTTTCCTTCTCCCCTTGTTGTGGGAGAAGGTGGCGCGAAGCGCCGGATGAGGGGTCTGTATCCGCAAACTCAACTGCAAGAGAAGTGCTCGCGGAGAGAACCCCTCACCCGTCTCGCCGCTATGCGGCGAGCCACCCTCTCCCACAAGGGGAGAGGAAAAAGCGGCTAGGCCTTGAAATACGCGATCTGCGTGCTCGTCGCGAGCAACCTTCCATTCGGCGACCACAGCTCGGCGTTCTGGTCGCCGTAGCTCTTGTGGAAGATCTTGGCATCGGCGGTCGCGAGCACGCGCGTAATGTCTTCGGCGGCGAGCTCTTCCGCATCTGTGTGGAAATAGGTCGTCAGCGACACCGTGCCGAACGGCACCAGCTCGCGCCGTGCATGGAAGATGCGGCCGAAGAAGGCGTCCGACATCGATATCAGCGACAGCATGTCGACCTTGCGCGGCTCGCGATCGCCGATCCAGATTTTCGAATAGGTGCTGGCGAGTTCAGCCTGCGGCGGCCCGATCCGCAACTCGCCTTCGACGAAGCGAAATTCATATCGGTTGGCCCAGGACGCCGCCATTTTCGGGTACGGCAGCGTCTGCTCGAACGGCCTGGTATCAGGATATTTCGCCACCCTGTGCTCCCAGGACGGCCGCCGCTCGGCGAACACCGCGGTGGCGAGCGTTGCGACCTCGCCGCCGCCTTGCGACAGTTCGACGCTCCAGTGCTGGCTGGAGCGGTTGGCCTTCACCAGCCGGACATCGAGATCGAACGGACCCCTGGCGATCGGCGCGCAGTAATTGACCGTGAGCGCCAGCGGATCACCCGCAGCTTGCGGATGATCGATCAGCGCGCGCAAAATGGTCGCGGCGGTGGCGCCGCCGAACGGGCCGACAAAGGCCCAGTAATCGTCGCTGGTGTGCCCCTGCCAGCTGGAGTCGCCGGCGGTGACGCGCGTGGCGTCGTCGAAAGGATGTGGGAGCTTGGCATGCATGGCTGGTCCTCGATGCCGACCCGTCGTTATTGCGAGCGCAGCGAAGCAATCCGGAGTCTTTTCGCGGGGACAGTCTGGATTGCTTCGCTGCGCTCGCAATGGCGGTGTTGAGATGATGGCGCAGTCTTGCTGCCATCGGCCTCTGCAGATGATGACGATCATATCATCATCCCCCGCGCGGAATGCAATGACTTCGCAGGTAAGGCCGATTTCGTAGCGCGGAAATATCAGCTCGCCGCGTCGCGCAGGTCCTCGGCCGCCTGGAACGGCGGCGTGACCGGATTGACCGGCACGTTCCAGATCTCCTCGGCGTACTCGCGGATGGTGCGGTCGGACGAGAACCACGCCATGCGTGCGACATTGAGAATACTGGCGCGCGTCCAGGCCGGCGCCACCTGCCAGCGCGCGTCGACGCTGCGCTGCGCCTCGTAGTAGGAGTCGAAATCGGCGCTGACCATGTAGTGGTCGAGATAGCGCAGCGCATGCGCGATCGATTCGAATCGGCCGGGATCGCCGGGCGAGAACTCGCCGCCGCCGATCGCATTGATGGCGCGCTGGAGCTTCGGCGAATTGCGGATCACGTCGGAGGCGTCGAGCCCCTGCTTGCGCCGGATCATCACGTCCCCGGCCTCCATGCCGAAGATCGCGATGTTCTCTGCGCCGACATGGTCGCGGATCTCGATATTGGCGCCGTCGAGCGTGCCGATGGTGAGCGCGCCGTTCAAGGACAGCTTCATGTTGCCGGTGCCGGAGGCTTCCATGCCGGCGGTCGAGATCTGCTCGGACAGGTCGGCCGCGGGAATGATCACTTCCGCGAGGCTGACATTGTAGTCGGGCAGGAACACGACCTTGAGCTTGCCCCCGATCGCGGGATCGTTGTTGACGACCTCCGCAACGTCGTTGATCAGCTTGATGATCAGCTTGGCGTAGCGGTAGCTCGCCGCAGCCTTGCCGGCGAAGATCTTCACCCGCGGCACCCAGTTGCCGTTGGGATCGTCCTTGATCGCCTGGTACAGCGCGACGGTCTCGATCACGTTGAGCAGCTGGCGCTTGTATTCGTGGATGCGCTTGATCTGCACGTCGAACAGCGCGCTGGGATCGATCTTGATGCCGAGCCGCTCGCCGATCAGCCGCGCCAACGCCGTCTTGTTGTGATGCTTGACGGCGCGGAATTTCTTCTGGAATTCGACGTCGCTGGCGCGCGTTTCCATCAGGCTGAGCTGGGTCGGATCGTCGAGCACGGCTTCGCCGCAGGCCTCGCGCAACAGGTCGGTCAGCCTGGGGTTCGCCAGCATCAGCCAGCGGCGGAAGGTGATGCCGTTGGTCTTGTTGGTGATGCGGCCGGGATAGAGATGGTTGAGATCGTGGAACACGGTCTCGCGCATCAAATCCGAATGCATCGCCGAAACGCCGTTGATGCGGTGCGAGCCGACGAAGGCGAGCTGGCCCATGCGCACGCGCCGGCCGCTCCTCTCGTCGATCAGCGAGACCGAGGCGCGGAAATCGATGTCGCCGGGCGCCCGCGCTTCGGCGAGTGCGAGATGCTGCACGTTGATGCGGTAGATGATCTCGAGATGCCGCGGCAACAGACGCTCGAACAGCTCGACCGGCCAGGTCTCCAGCGCCTCGGGCAACAGCGTGTGGTTGGTGTAGGACAGCGTCGCGACCGTGATCTTCCAGGCTTCGTCCCAGCGGAAATTGTGATCGTCGATCAGGATCCGCATCAGCTCGGTGACGGCAAGGCTCGGATGGGTGTCGTTGAGCTGCACCGCGACCTTGGACGACAGGCTGCGCAGCTGGCCGTCGGACGCGAGATGACGTTTGATGAGATCCTGAAGCGAAGCCGAGACGAAGAAATATTCCTGGCGCAGGCGCAACTCGCGCCCCGCAGGGCTCTCGTCATTCGGATAGAGGAATTTGCAGATCGCTTCGGCGCGCGACTGCTCGGCGCTGGCGCTAACATAGTCGCCGGTGTTGAAGGCGTCGAGCTTCAGCGGATCGGGCGAGCGCGCCGACCACAGCCGCAGCGCGTTGACGTGCTGGCCGCGCCAGCCGACGATCGGCGTGTCATAGGCCATCGCCTGCACGGTCTCGGACGGATGCCAGATCGCGCGGTCGCGGCCCTTGTCATCGACATGCTCGACGCCGCCGCCGAATTTGATGTCATAGATCACTTCCGGCCGCTGCAATTCCCAGGGGTTGCCGAAGCCGAGCCATTCGTCCGGATATTCCTGCTGCCAGCCCTGATTGATGATCTGGCGGAACAGGCCGTAATCGTAGCGGATGCCGTAGCCGATCGAAGGAATCGACAACGTTGCCATGCTCTCCATGAAGCAGGCGGCGAGCCGCCCGAGGCCGCCATTGCCGAGCGCTGCATCCGGCTCGCATTTGCGCAGCTCCGGCAAGGAGACGCCGAGGTCACCGAGCGCGACCTCGAAGATCTTCAACAGGCCCATATTGTTGAGCGCGTCGGTAAAGAGCCGGCCGATCAGGAATTCGAGCGAGAGGTAGTAGACGCGCTTGCGCCCCGCGTCGTAGCTGCGCTTCTCGGCGGTCAACCAGCGGTGCACGATGCGGTCGCGCAGCGTCAGCGCCGCGGCCTGGTACCAGTCGTGCTTGGTCGCCATGCCCGCGTCCTTGCCGATAGCAAGCCGCAGCTTCGCCAGGATCGCACCTTTGATCTCAGCCAGCGCGAGTTCGTCGATGGGCTGACCGGGGGCGGGAAAACTTGGCTGAAACGATTGATCTTGCAAGGCCGTCACTTCCTGGTCGCGAGAACACCACTCACACTACGCATGCTTCCGGACCGAAACCATCACCGGCGCGGCCGTGCACAGCACTGGCGCAAATTTATGCAAGGAATGGGCCGGTTTGGGAACCCGGATCAGCACGGGGAAGTGTGGATTCTGATGCTAGATTAGGGGACAATTCAGCCTTCACTGTGGAGGAAACGCCCATGGCACTGCTGACGAGATCGCAGATGAGACTGCTGATCGAAACCACGGCCGTCGTCCTGTTCATCGTCTGCATGACCGCCTCCGGCAGCGCGATCGCCGCCGGCAAGCCCGGCCGCGGCGCCGACGGCCTGAGCTGCGGCTTCGCGCTCCCGCAAAATGCGTCGCCCGCCGCGCGCTGCGCCGCGATCAAGCGGCAGTGCGGCGGGAAGTTTTATGCGAACGCGTGCGGGGACAAGTTGATGTCGGCGGTGAATTGAGTCGAGTAGGCTCCTACGAAAACGATGTCGTCCCGGCGAAGGCCGGGACCCATAATCACCGCTGTCAAAGAAGATTCGACAGATCGCGCCAATCCGGATTTTCCTTCTCGATCAACCGAATCTTCCAGTCGCGCTGCCACTCCTTCAACGCCTTTTTCGCGTGCGATCGCTTCGGACGGCGTCGCGTATGTTTCGACATAGACGAGCCGCGTCACACCGTACTTCGCGACGAACTTTGAACCCCGTCCCGAGCGATGTAACGCCAGCCGATTGCTAAGGTTGTTGCAAACACCGATGTACAACGTGCCATAACGTCGGCCCGCGAGAATGTAGACGTAGTACGCGGCCGTTGCATTCATGGCTGAGCGCCCACTTCCGAGACGATTGAGGGCGGTGGATATGGGTCCCGGCCTTCGCCGGGACGACGCCCGACAGTCATCAGAACAAATTAAGAACACTTTAGCAAGTCTTTGATATATCATGGTGATTCGGCGCGTTGCCGATACAACATCTAGGGTCTGTCAGACGTCGCGAGGACTACATGTCCACCATTGCCTTCGATCAATTTGCCCTCACCCGGATCGCCGATTTCGCGCGGTCGCTGTCGCGGCTGCACCAGACGGCGCGGCGCCAGAGGATCGACGACGATCAGTTCGACCGCGAGTTCAACGCGGTGTGCCAGTCGATCTGGGGCTACACCATCGATGACGTCAGCGACGATCTGTTCTCGGCCGAGGATCATTTGTTTCTCGACACGCTGGACGAAGCGCATGCGCGCATCTTCGCGGCCGAGCAGGGGTATGACCTCGTTGGCGATCAGGGCATGCTGACCGACTGGTGGGGCTTTTGCTGGATGATCCTGGCCGAGAAGCGTGGCCTGCTCACCCAGGACAACCGCGCCGCCGCGCGCGCGGCAATCGAGGAGAAATATCTGGCGGCACCGAACGTGATCGGCGTGATTATCGGGCGGTGACGCTCTCTCCTCCCGTCATTGCGAGCGCAGCGAAGCAATCCAGAATCTCTCCGCGGAGGCAGTCTGGATTGCTTCGTCGCAAGCGCTCCTCGCAATGACGACTTGGTGAGGGGCGGGGCTTTAATCCAATCCCGCCCGCTTTGCCGATTTCGCCTGTGTCTTAGGCACCGCCAAATCAGGCAGCGTCTCGCGCACGATCTCCGCGGCTGGCGCATCCGCCGCCACCGTCTCCGCCCGCACCGGCGCCACCTTCATTTCGCCGAGCCGCGCGCGGACCTGCGCGGTGAGGCCGGGATAGGAGGCGACCGGGGTGAACTCCGCGGTCTGGTCGTTGCCGAGGCGGATGCCGGTATAGGCCACGAGGCCGTCGCTGGTGGCGATCACGTCGCCAGCCTTCAGCGACGGATCCAGCGCGAGATCGACCGGGGCGAGTCCAGCCGGCTCACGACCGTTGCAGGTGCAGTCCGCGCGCAGGGCCTTGCGGTAGGCGAATGCGTTCTCGCTGTCGGCGTAACGCTCGCCGGTCTGCGCCGTGGCGCCGTCGATGCTCGAGCCGAAAAACACCTTCGTGGTGGTGGCAGGACAGAAGGCCTGACACATCTGCGCCGGCGAGGCGACGCCGCGCATCAGCGGAAAATATTTGCCGTCGCAGCTGCGCACGCAGAACGCCGGGCCCGAGCCGCCGGCCGCCGCCGAGCGCGTCGGCGGGACATATTGCGGGGTTGCGGCATTTTGCTGGCCGGTGAAGGGATCGGCGTACGGGGTCGCCTGCTGCGGGCGCTGCTGCTGCGCTCCGCCGAACAAGAAGTCGAACAGGCCTTCCGCCGAAACGGGGGCAGGCGCCGCAAGCAGCGGGCTTGCGAACATGGCGGCCACCAGCATCGCGCGACGCCGCCGGCGCGCATGGGACATAATTGTACGCAACGCTTACTCCACCCGACGCAACGCAACCCGCCGAGAGCAATCGTCCCAGCTTCCGATTCACCATAAAGGGGGATGGTAAATGAGGGGTTGAGCGGGCGCTCTCAGCGCGAGCGAAGCTCGTCGCGGCCCCGTAAGAACGGGGCGAGGGGGAAGGACTTCAAGCCGTCAAGAATTCCGAGGCCTTGTAGAGCGACCGGAACGGCAGGCCGGCCGCGCCGAACGTGTCGGTGGCGCCTTCCTCGCGGTCGACCATGGTCAGCACCAACACTACTTCGGCGCCCATCTCGCGCACCGATTCCACCGCCTTCATCGCCGACCCGCCCGTGGTCGTGACGTCCTCGACGATCACAACGCGCTTGCCCTCCAGGCTCTCGCCCCTGGGCAGGCCCTCGATCGCGAGCTTCGCACCGTGCTCCTTCGGCTTCTTGCGCACGAAGAACGCCGCGATCGGATGGCCCTTGATCCAGGAGATCTGCGCCAGCGCGCCCGCCAGCGGCACCGCGCCCATCTCCAGCCCGCCGATGAAATCGAGCTGGTCGTCCTTCAGCGTCTCATAGGTCAATTCGGCGAGCAGCGTCGCGCCTTCCGGATCCAGCATGGTCGGCTTCAGGTTGAAGTAGAAATCGCTCTTGCGGCCCGACGCAAGCGTCACCTCGCCCCGCCCAAAGGAGCGCCGGCGGATGATTTCGAACAGGCGGGCGCGGGAGGCTGATTTCGACACGGCGGTCCCTCGAGGGCATTTTTAGCGGGAAGCGGAATTTATCCGCCCGGGCGGTGACATTCCAGAGGGCACGGGTCCCGTCAACAGGGATCGGCCGGCGGTCGGCCATCCAGGTCCGCCGGTTGTGGGGTCGCGACCTCCGGAGTAGTTGAGAGCCCAAGCCGAGAGCCAGAGCGTCTTGGGAAGGAAACGGGCAAAATGACTATCGAACTGCACACCTGGAACACGCCGAACGGCCGCAAAATCTCTGTCGCGCTGGAGGAAATAGGCCTGTCCTACAGGGTGATCCCGGTCAACATCAGCAAGGGCGAGCAGATGGCGCCTGGGTTCCTCAAGATTTCCCCGAATAACAAGATCCCCGCGATCGTCGATCCCGACGGGCCGGACGGCAAGCCCGTCAGCGTGTTCGAATCCGGCGCGATCCTGCTTTATCTGGGCGAAAAGACCGGCAAATTCCTTCCCAAACCGCTTTCGGAACGAATCCCCGTCTACGAATGGCTGATGTGGCAGATGGGCGGCTTCGGCCCGATGCCCGGCCAGGTGCACCATTTCATCGCGCTCGAGAACGAGCAGGACCGCGCCTACGGCCTCAAGCGCTACACGGCGGAGACCCGCCGGCTCTATGGCGTGTTGGACCGCCGCCTGGACGGCCACGACTTCGTCGCCGGCGAGCTCTCGGTGGCCGATTTCGCCATCCTGGGCTGGGCCTGGCGCCATCCGCGCCACAAGGTGGATCTGGCCGATTTCCCCAACGTCAAGCGCTGGTACGAGGCCCTGATGGCCCGGCCGGCGGTGAAGCGGGGCATGGAGGCGAAGCTGGATTGAGGCGGGTCTTCTCCCTCTCCCCGTTCTTACGGGGCCGCGACGAGCTTCGCTCGCGCTGAGAGGGTCGGGGTGAGGGGGCGGGGAGAGGTGAAAAAACCATCACACCTTCCGCGCCTCGACCGCCATCCGCACCGCGAGGCCGGCCAGCA
Organism: Bradyrhizobium sp. LLZ17; assembly: GCF_041200145.1. Classification (NCBI taxonomy): domain Bacteria; kingdom Pseudomonadati; phylum Pseudomonadota; class Alphaproteobacteria; order Hyphomicrobiales; family Nitrobacteraceae; genus Bradyrhizobium; species Bradyrhizobium zaerense. Next base: position 4,241,186 of record NZ_CP165734.1, on the reverse strand, counting down.
CCGTGCCCATCAGCCAGCGTTGCACCAGCATCCAGCTCGGCCGGCTCTTCAAGAACAACGCAATCGAACCTGCCGCGAGCGCGATCACAGCGTTGACGCTTACGCTGATCGCAATCTGGATCGCGCCGAGCACGATCGACTGCGCCAGCACGCTGCCGGCGGCGGGATCGATGAATTGCGGCAGCAGTGCCAGATAGAGCATCGCGATCTTCGGGTTGAGCAGATTGGTGACGAATCCCATCGCGAACAGTTTCTGTGGGCTGTCGATCGCGAGCTGCTTGACCTGGAACGGTGAGCGCCCGCCCGGCTTCATCGCCTGCCAGGCCAGCCACAGCAGATAACCGGCACCCGCAAAGCGAAGCGCGTCATAGGCAAAGGGAACGGCGAGCAGCAGCGCCGTGATGCCGAACGCCGTCGCCAGCATGTAAAACACGAAGCCGAGCGCCACGCCGCCGAGCGAGACGATGCCCGCCGTTGGCCCCTGCGTGATCGAGCGCGAGATCAGATAGATCATGTTCGGTCCGGGTGTCAGCACCAGGCCGAAGGAAACGAGAGCGAAGCCGAGCAGGGCGGAGGTGTGCGGCATGGGTGAACCGGTGCGGGAGATGGCACGATTCTAATCTGCGCTTCGTGGCGCTGCCATCATGCAATTGCTCGGAGGACAATTCAGTATGGTCCTACGGCTCGGCCTGCGCGGTAGCGATGAACGCCGCTAGACGCTCCATCGCCAATCGTAACGGTTCTGCCAGTGAAGGATCGGCGGCGATGCTGTGTTCGTCCCAGGCGCCGCCAAGTAGCGGTAGCGTCACGCAGGCCTCTGTGGCCAGCCGGGCGGACATCGTCTCCAGCGTCAGCGTCAGGGCGGCCAACGCGTGCGTCGCGCGCGGTGACGTATTGATCAAGGCAACCGGCTTGTCGGGAAATTCTTTGCTGCCGACAAGCCAGTCGAGCGCGTTCTTGAGCACGCCCGCGATGCCGCGGGCATATTCGGGACTCGAGATCAGGAGCCCGTCGGCGCTCCCGATCAGCTTGCGCATCGCGCGGACCGGCGCAGGCCCGTCATCGCCGTCCAGGTCTGGATTGAAGAAAGGCAGGTCCGTAATTCCCTCGAACAGGACCACCTCCACACCAGCAGGCGCGAGCCGCGCCGCTGCGCGCAAGACCGCGGAATTGCTCGAACCCGCGCGCAGGCTGCCGGAGATGGCGGCGATCTTCATAGCGATTGCCGTCAATGCGCCTCGTCCCAATTGTTTGCCGCGCGCGCGTCGACATGCAGCGGCACGGAGAGCAGTACGGCGGGGAACGGCGCGTCCTGCATGACGTGCTGCACGATCGGAAGCGTCGCGGCGACCTCCGCGTCGGGCACCTCGAAGATCAGTTCGTCATGCACCTGGAGCAGCATCTGCGCCGAGAGCTTTTTCTCGGCGAGTGCGTCCTCCACCCGCGTCATGGCGCGGCGGATGATGTCGGCCGCGGTGCCCTGAAGCCGTGCGTTGATCGCGGCGCGTTCGTTGAAGGCGCGCACCGATGCATTCGAGGCCTTGATATCGGGATAGTGGCACTTGCGGCCGAACAGCGTGGTGACATAGCCGTGGTTCCGGCAGAAATCGCGGGTCTCGTCCATGTAGGCGCGAATGCCGGGGAAGCGCTCGAAGTATTTCTTGATGTAGGCCGAGGCCTCTTCGCGCGCGATGCCGAGCTGATTGGCGAGGCCGAACGCCGAGATGCCGTAGATGATGCCGAAATTGATCGCTTTCGCACGGCGGCGGATCTCGCTCGGCATGCCCTTGATCGGCACCCCGAACATTTCCGACGCGGTCATGGCGTGAATGTCGAGCCCGTCCTTGAAGGCCTGCTTCAGCACGGGAATGTCGGCGATCTCGGCAAGCAGCCGCAGCTCGATCTGCGAATAGTCGGCGGAGACGAGCTTGTGCCCGGGCGTCGCGATGAAGGCACGGCGGATCTTCCGGCCATCCTCGGTGCGAACCGGAATGTTCTGCAAGTTCGGCTCGTTCGACGACAGCCGGCCGGTCGTTGTCGCGGCCAGCGCGTAGGTCGTGTGTACGCGATGGGTCTGCGGATGGACGTAGGTCGGCAGCGCGTCGGTGTAGGTCGATTTCAGTTTCGAGACCTGCCGCCATTCCAGAATTTTCTTCGGGAAGTCGTGGCCCTGCTCGGCGAGTTCGTCGAGCACTTGCGCGGTGGTCGACCACGCGCCGGTCTTGGTCTTGGTGCCGCCGGAGAGCCCCATCTTGCCGAACAGGATGTCGCCGATCTGCTTGGGGCTGCCGACATTGACCGGCTCGCCTGCGATTTCCTGGATCTCGGCCTCGACGCGGGCCGCGGTCTGGGCGAAATCGCCGGAGAGACGTGACAGCACCTGGCGGTCGATCGAGATGCCGCGCCGTTCCATGCGCGCGAGCACCGAGACCAGCGGTCGCTCGAGCGTCTCGTAGACGGTGGTCATGTGCTCGGCGACGAGGCGCGGCTTCAACACGCGCCAGACGCGCAAGGTCACGTCGGCGGCTTCGGCCGACAGCGGCGTGGCCTTTTCGATCGGGACCTGGTCGAAGCTGATCTTGCCCTTGCCGCTGCCGAGCAGCTCGCTCTCCTTCAGCATGGCGTGGCCGAACCACCGCTCTGCGAGCGATTCGATCGCGTGCGAGCCGCGGCCGGCGTCGAGCACGTAGGAGATCAATTGCGCATCGTCGGTGTTGCGCAGCGTGATGCCGTGCTGCGCCAGCATGACGGCGGTGAATTTGACGTCGTAGCCGATCTTGAGGATGCCGGCCGATTCCAGCACCGGCCGCAGCGCCTCGATCGCATCGGCATGCCTGACCTGGTCGGGCGCGAGGCCGGCATCGAATAGGCCCGCACCGCCGCCGGACTGCTTGTGCGCCAGCGGCACATAGCAGGCATCGTTCGGCGCCAGCGCCAGCGCGATGCCGCAGAGGTCGGCCTGCATCGGATCGATCGAGTTCGCCCGGATCTCGACCGCGACGTGGCCGGCATCATGGATGCGCGCGACAAAGGCGTTGAGCTCCTTGAGGGTCTTGATCGCCTGGTATTTGCTCCGGTCGACCGGAAGCTTGCGCAGCGCCTCTTCGCGCGCCGCGGCGAGCGAGATCGGCGCGCCCTTGGGGCTCGCGGCCTTGTCCTCCTTGCTCGCCGATGTGTTGCGCTCGCCCGGCCGGGCTTGCACCGGGGCGCCGGTTCCCGGCGTCGGGACGACGTCGGAGGGCGGCAGCGGCGAGAACACGCTGGCGCCGCTCGCATAGCCGGGATCGGCATCCACATTGGCCGGGTCGATCTGCGAATAATCGGCGACGCGACGCGTCAGCGTGGTGAATTCCATCGCCTTCAGGAAGGCGACCAGCTTGCGGGCGTCGGGCTCGTGAACCGCGAGATCGTCCAGCGGCACCTCCAGTTCGACCTTGTCGTCGAGCAGCACGAGCTGCCGCGAGATGCGCGCCTTCTCCGCGTGCTCGATCAGCGCTTCGCGCCGCTTCGGTTGCTTGATCTCGGTGGCGCGGAACAGCAGCTGGTCGAGGTCGCCATATTCGGTGATCAGTTGTGCGGCGGTCTTGATGCCGATGCCGGGCACGCCAGGTACGTTGTCGGTGGAATCGCCGGCCAGCGCCTGCACCTCCACCACCTTCTCCGGCGGCACGCCGAATTTTTCGATCACCTCCGCTATGCCGATGCGGCGATCCTTCATGGTGTCGTACATGGTGACGCAATCGGTGACGAGTTGCATCAGGTCCTTGTCGGACGACACGATGGTGGCGGTCGCGCCGCGCTCGCAGGCCTGCCGCACATAGGTGGCGATCAAATCGTCGGCCTCGAAGCCCACCTGTTCCAGGCAGGGCAGGTCGAAGGCGCGCACCGCTTCGCGGATCAATGCGAATTGCGGGATCAGATCGTCCGGGGCCGGCGGCCGGTGCGCCTTGTATTCCGGATAGATCTTGTTGCGGAAGGTGATCTCCGACTTGTCGAAGATGATCGCCAGATGCGTCGGCCGGTTGTCCTCGGGCATCTCGCGCAGCAGCTTCCACAGCATGTTGCAGAAGCCGAGTACGGCATTGACCTGCAGCCCGTCGGACTTGCGGTTCAGCGGCGGCAGCGCGTGATAGGCGCGGAAGATGTAGGAGGAACCGTCGACCAGGAAGACATGGTCGCCCTTCCCAGCCGCCTTCGCGGCGACGGGTTTGGCAGCAGCGTATTTGCTATCGGCTGGCGGCTTGGGCGCAGCAACCTGGGTCTCAGCTTTGGCGGTGGTCTTCGGGGAGGTTTTGGGCATGGCGGCAATGTATGAATTTCTGCGGGTTTTGACAGCCTTGGGAAGGGGATTTTTGGCTTGCTGGAGCCGCTATCCCCACTGTCATTCCCCGCGAAGGTGGGGAATCCAGTACGCCGCGGCTTCTCGGCTGAATTACTGACGTCTCGGCGTACTGGGTCGCCCGGTCAAGCCGTGCGACGACAGCGAGAGAGCGGGCTACTCCGCCGCTTGCAACCGAGCCCCGGCCTTCTTCGGCGCGATCCAGAATGCATCCGGCCGCTCGAACAGGAAGTTGGCGTGGAGGCGCAGCGCGGCCTGCCAGATCGCCAGCGATCCGAGCACGCCGGCGATGGTGACGATCAGCGACATCGTGCCGATATCGGGAATGATGCCGGTGCGCAGCAGCAGCGTGCGCGTTGCCGCCATCGGCAGGAAAAAGCCGAGATAGATCACGATCGAATGCTCGCCGCAGAAGCGCAGGAGCTTCAGCCAATGGGCACGCGCGAGCAGTGTGCCCATGACGATGATGGCACAGGCGCCGGTAAAGCCGAGCACGAGCGAGACGACCTTCCATTCGCTTGCGCCGAGCGCGACCATGCCCGCATTGATCAGCGCCCATGCCGCCAGCGCTGCCAGCGCGAGCGCAGGATGGTTGCGCGCACGATCCGACAGCGCGAACACGTAAGGCGCGAACAGATAGCCGGAATAGAAATAGACGAAGCGCGCGCAGAACTCGTCGATCGCAGTCCAGCCGGTCGCGATGCGTGCCGTTTCCAGCGCTGCCGCGACCATCCAGATCGCGAGCGGGGGAAATCGCCGTGTCGATTTTGTGACGACGAAGAAGATCGGCAGCAGGTAGATGAACCAGAGCGTGCCGAACGGCTCGATGAAGGATCCGAGATACAGCAGGCCCGCGTCGCGCCAACTCGTCTCCGCCGCGAACGCAGGCGCCTTGAAGCCGAACTGGATTGTCACCCAGAGGACATAAAAATAGGCGAAATGCACCACCTTGCGGTCGAGATAGGTTCGCCAATCGCGGTCGATCACCAGTGGCAGGAAAAGGCCCGAAATCAGGAAGAAGTCCGGTATCCGGAACGGCTTGGCGAAGGCCACGACGACATGCATGAAACCGGTCTCGCCGGCCGCGAGCTCGACGCCCAGCACCGAATGCATCATCACGACCATGACGATGCAGATGCCTTTGGCATAGTCGACCCAGTCGACACGCGTGGTCGCCGGGGCCTTAAAGCCTCCGCTCGCGCCTGGTGTGCCAATTGGTGTCATGGGTGTCCCTGTTCGACCCGTGTTCCGTCCGATGCTGTCCGGGATCGCGGCAGTGTGGGGCCTTGTGGTTTCCGACTTCTTTACCGGTACAAATCACGTGCCGGTTTTCGGATGCGGGCTGTTCCTTCCCAGCAGGAAAATGCTAAACCGCCCCGAATTGGGGTTTCGTTAACCAGGACAGACAGGGCTATTCAATGCGCATCGCGATGATCGGCACGGGCTATGTGGGACTGGTGTCCGGAGCCTGCTTTGCGGATTTCGGTCACGACATCACCTGCGTCGACAAGGACGAGAAGAAGATCGCGGCACTGCATCGCGGCGAGATCCCGATCTACGAGCCCGGGCTGGACGAGCTGGTCGCGAGCAACGTCAAGGCCAAGCGGCTCGACTTCACCACCGACCTGTCTAAGCCGGTCGCGGACGCCGATGCGGTTTTCATCGCGGTCGGCACGCCGTCGCGCCGTGGTGACGGTCACGCCGATCTCTCCTATGTCTACGCTGCCGCGAAAGAGATCGCGCAGTCACTCACCGGCTTCACGGTCGTGGTGACCAAGTCGACCGTTCCGGTCGGCACCGGCGATGAGGTCGAGCGCATCATTCGCGAGACCAATCCGTTAGCCGACGTGGTCGTTGCCTCCAACCCCGAGTTCCTGCGTGAGGGCGCCGCGATCCGCGATTTCAAGTTCCCCGACCGTGTCGTCGTCGGCACCTCGGACGAGCGCGGCCGCAAGCTGATGGGCGACATCTATCGCCCGCTCTCGCTGAACCAGGCGCCGCTGATGTTCACGGAGCGCCGCACCGCCGAGATGATCAAATACGCGGCGAACGCGTTTCTCGCGACCAAGATCACTTTCATCAACGAGATCGCAGACCTGTCCGAGAAAGTCGGCGCCAACGTGCAGGAGGTCGCGCGCGGCATTGGCCTGGACAACCGCATCGGCACCAAGTTCCTGCACGCCGGTCCCGGCTTCGGCGGCTCCTGCTTCCCAAAGGATACCAAGGCGCTGATTAAGATCGCGCAGGACTACGACGTGTCCTTGCGCATCGTCGAATCCGTGCTCGCGGTCAACGAGAACCGCAAGCGCGCGATGGCGCGGAAAGTCAGCCAGGCGCTCGGCGGCTCGCTGCGCGGCAAGACCATCGCGGTGCTCGGTCTCACCTTCAAGCCCGACACCGACGACATGCGCGATGCGCCGTCGATTCCGCTGGTCACCGGCCTTCTCGATATGGGCGCCAAGGTCAAGGCCTTCGATCCCGTCGGGATGGAGCAGGCCAAGGGTGAGCTGCCCAACATCATCTATTGCGAGGACGCCTATTCCTGCGCGCAAGGTGCCGACGCTATCGTTATCGTCACGGAATGGGTGCAGTTCCGCGCGCTCGATCTCGACCGGCTGAAGGCGACCATGGCACAGCCCGTCATCGTCGACTTGCGCAACATCTACCGCCCCGAAGAGATGGCCGCCGCCGGCTTCGTCTATGAGAGCATCGGGCGGTCGTCGGTGCAGGGCTAGCGATCAACGTTGCAACGATTCCGTCATGGCCGGGCTTGTCCCGGCCATCCACGTCTGTTTTCTAGTCTAAAGACGTGGTTGCCCGGGACTTCTGCGCGAAGACGCGCTTCGCGCTTTTTCCCGGGCATGACGAACGGATTGCCAATTGCCCCGCAGCTTCGACACGCCCCTCCCGATCGATGCCGTGCTCGACGACCTCTCGCGCACGCTGGAGGCGCATGCCGCCGCCGTGCTGGTGGCACCGCCCGGCGCCGGCAAGACCACGCGGGTGCCGCTGGCGCTGCTGGATGCGCCCTGGGCCAAGGGCAAAAAGATCATCGTGCTGGAGCCGCGGCGCATCGCGGCTCGCGCCAGCGCCGATCGCATGGCCAAGTCGCTCGGCGAGCGCGCAGGCGAGACCGTCGGCTATCGCGTTCGCTTCGGCTCGAAAATATCGCGCGCGACCCGCATCGAGGTGGTGACGGAGGGCATTTTTACACGCCAGATCCTCGACGACCCCGAGCTCTCCGGCATTGCGGCCGTCCTGTTCGACGAATTCCACGAACGCTCGCTCGACGCCGATCTCGGCCTCGCGCTGGCGCGCGATGCGCAGCTGGGCCTCCGCGAGGATCTGCGCATCCTGGTGATGTCCGCAACGCTCGACGGCGCGCGCGTCGCCAGGCTGCTCGGCGAGGCTCCCGTCGTCGAAAGCGAGGGCCGCGCGTTTCCGGTCGAGACGCGCTATCTCGGCCGCAAGGCGGATGTGCAGGTTGAGAGGCAGATGGCGGATGCGATCGCCTCTGCGCTCCGCGCCCATGCGGGGTCCGTCTTGGCGTTCCTGCCGGGTGCTGCGGAAATCCGCCGCACCCAGAACTTCCTCGCTGAACGGGTGCAGGATGCCTCCATCGAGATCGTGCCGCTGTTCGGCGCTCTCGATGCCGCCGTGCAGGATCGCGCCATCTCGCCGGCGCCCAAGGGCATGCGCAAGGTGGTGCTGGCGACCTCGATCGCCGAGACCTCGCTGACTATCGAGGGCGTGCGCATCGTGGTCGATTCCGGTCTCGCCCGCGTGCCGCGCTACGAGCCTGATATCGGGCTGACGCGGCTCGAAACCGTGCGCGCCTCGCGCGCGGCGGCGGACCAGCGCCGCGGTCGCGCCGGCCGCACCGAACCCGGCGTTTGCTACCGGCTGTGGGACGAGCCGCAGACGGCGTCACTTGCGCCCTATACCCAGCCGGAAATCCTCAGTGCCGATCTGTCCTCGCTGGTGCTCGATCTGGCGCAATGGGGCGTCGCTGACCCCGCCGCCCTGTCGTTCCTCGATCCGCCGCCGCAGCCGGCCTGGAAGGAGGCCAAGAGCCTGCTTACCGAGCTGAATGCGCTTGATGGCGACGGCCGCATCACTGCGGAAGGCAAGAGCCTGCGCGCGCTGGCACTGCCGCCGCGGCTCGCGCGCATGATCGTGGATTCGCACCGCCAAGGTGCGGGTGAGGCCGCCGCCGAGATTGCCGCCATCCTCACCGAGCGCGGGCTCGGCGGAGACAGCGCCGACCTGGAGCACAGGCGCGACCAGTTCCGCCGCGACCGCTCGCCGCGCGCGTCGAGCGCGCGCGACCTGGCGCGGCGCTGGGCTTCGCAGGTCGCGGCCTCAGAGAAGGCCGCCGAGCGGGATCATCTCTCGACCGGGCTGATGCTCGCCTACGCTTTCCCGGATCGTGTCGCGCGCAACCGCGGCAACGGCAGTTTCGTGCTCGCCAATGGCCGCGGTGCCGCGGTGGAGCAGATCTCGCCGCTCGCGCGCGCGCCCTATATCGCCATTGGCGAGATGACGGGGACGGCCGCGAGCGGCCGCATCCTGCTCGCCGCGCAAATCACCGAGGGCGAGATCGAGCGGCATTTCGCCGAGCATATCGAGACGGTGGACGAGATCTCCTTCGACCGCGGCGCGATGGCACTGCGCGCGCGGCGCAAGCGCGCCCTGCACGCGATTACGCTGTCCGAGGCGACGCTGGCGGTGTCGCCGTCGGAGGAGACCGCGCGCATCTTCGCGGATGGGTTGATCGCAGCCGGTCTCGACCGCTTACCATGGTCGAAGGCTGCCAAACAATGGCGCGACCGTGTGATGTTCCTGCGCAAGGCGGAAGGCGAGAGCTGGCCTGATCTGTCGGATGATGGTCTGATCGCGCGGCGCGATGATTGGCTGGTACCGGCGCTCTACGGCAAGACCGCGCTCAAGGATATCTCGGCCGGCGATCTCTCCGATGCACAGATGGCGTTGCTGCCCTGGGAGATGCGCGCCCGGCTCGAGCGCGAAGCGCCGACGCATTTCGAGGCGCCGACCGGCACGGTGCTCGCGATCGACTACGAGGCCGAGCAGGGGCCGACCATCGCGGTGCGGCTCCAGGAATTGTTCGGGCTCAACACCCATCCGTCGATCGCGGCCGGCAAGGTGCCGCTGGTGCTGGAATTGCTGTCGCCGGCGCAGCGCCCGGTGCAGGTGACGCGCGATCTTCCCGGTTTTTGGCGCTGCAGCTACAGCGCGGTGCGCTCGGACCTGCGCGGACGCTATCCGCGGCACCCCTGGCCGGAGGATCCGGCCAGGGCATTGCCAACCCGGCGGGTCAAACCGCGGGGCACTTGAGTCATCAGAGAGCGGATTAACCCTTCGCTCATCCTTTTCGGCAAAATGACACCGGCCCAGTCGCGGCTTCGCTCGCGGGCTGGCACGCCGCGTGGTCAAATCGTGCCTTCAGTTCCGAGTGGTGTCATGCGTAACATAATGATCTTCGCGGCCATCATGATTGGGCTGGGCACCTTCATGGCGCAGATGGCGGACAGGATGAGCTCCGCCTCGGCGACATCGGTGCCGCTTACGGTAGCAGTTGCGTCCAACGCGCCAACCGGCGGTCGCAGCCTCAGCATCCCCCGGGACGGTCGCGGCCATTTCCAGACTGACGGCCGTATCGATGGCCAGCGCATCGGCTTCATGGTCGACACCGGCGCCTCCGTGGTCGCGCTGAACGAGAGCTCGGCGGCGCGCTTCGGCCTGCGTCCCTCGCGCAGCGAGTACAACGCGACTGTCTCCACCGCCAACGGCACCATCAAGGCTGCCCGCACCCGCATCGCCATGCTCGACGTCGGCGGCCTCGTCGTGCGCGACGTCGATGCCATGGTGCTGCCGGACGAGGCGCTGTCGGAGAACCTGCTCGGCCTCTCCTTCCTGTCCCGCCTGAAGCGTTTCGAATATTCCAACGGTCAGATGGTGCTGGAGCAGTAAGGCCGGCACCGCGTACCGCAGGCTCGGCCGTGGTCGCACCGAAGTCTTAGGACCCGCGCTGCACGACGGTCGTCCAGTATCGCGGATAGCCCGGCAGCTGAGTTCGGAGCCAGCGATAGGGCGCGCGTAACCAAGGATTGAGTTGCGGGGTCAAATTATCCAGCACGAGGTCGCCGCTCTTGGTCCGTACCACGAGAACCAGATGGTGCTCGCCCGATGGGATCTCGACCTCGCTCAGCAGCAGCGTCCGCGCGGGCCATCCGCGCTCCAGAAGCGTGTGTCGTTTGCTGACGGCGTAGTCGTTGCAGTCGCCGCGTTCCGGATAGATGAGCCAGGTTTCCCCGGCCAGACCGAGATCATTCCGTTCGGGAATGATGGCGCGGTTCGCGGCCTGGTTGACCTCTTTCAGCTCGGTCCATCGCGCCTCGGTCAGCGGGACGGGGCCGCCGCGAAACATCGGGCGCGCGCGGCATTCGTCCTGATAACGCAGACAGAACATGGTGAACGCCATCGGCGCAAGCGCTGGGTCTTTGAACTTGATCTGCTGGATCGCGGAGAGCAGGCCGATCGGCATGCCCAACAATCCCGAATGGGCTTGCGGACAGGCGATCGTGATTGCCGCGGCGGCGACCGCAGCCAGGACTAGCATCCTGCGCATGCTTCTTCTCCCATATCTCTGTCGCGGAGAAAGTTCTAGACACGTTTTGAAATCCACTTCGATTGGTCCTCCAAACAAGGTCGAACGCCATTGCGATCACGGAGTATTTGCCAAGCGGGACGGGGTAATCCTTCGGCGACACGCTCGGCTTTTGCCGGTTTGCCTCAGAACCGATCGCGCGACCGGACAGAGCGTTCGGTACGCAAGCCGTACCGCTAGCCGCTGCCAATCTGCCGCAATTTTCGGCCACAAGCCGCCCATGCCGCCTTTCGCTGAGCCTTTGCTTTGGCTATGGCTCAAGCGTTCACCATCCGCGTTTTCAAGAGGCCTCCTCGATGTTCCCCAAGCCGAAATCCGTGTTGCTGCCCAACACCTATGCCTTCGAATCCGAGCCGATGGTGAAGGCCACCGGTTTTCGCGAATACGACGCGCGCTGGCTGTTCCAGAAGGAAATCAACCTGATGGGTGTGCAGGCGCTCGGCATGGGGCTGGGCGCGCTGATCGCCGAGCTCGGCGTCAAGCAGGAGATCGTCACCGGCCATGATTTCCGCAGCTATTCGGCCTCGATCAAATACGCGCTGATCTCGGGCCTGATGGCGGCGGGCTGCAAGGTCCACGACATCGGGCTTGCGGTGACGCCGATGGCGTATTTTGCGCAGTTCGATCTCGACGTGCCCTGCTGCGCCATGGTCACCGCTTCGCACAACGACAACGGCTGGACCGGCGTGAAGATGGGCGCCAACCGCCCGATGACGTTCGGCCCCGACGAGATGACTCGGTTGAAAGAAATCGTGCTCAACGCCGACTTCAAGAACAAGGCCGGCGGCTCCTACCAATTCCATGAAAACTATCCGGCGCGCTACATCGCCGATCTCACCAGCCGTCCGAAGCTGAAGCGCAAGCTCAAGGTGGTCGCCGCCTGCGGCAACGGCACCGCCGGTGCGTTCGCCCCCCAGGTGCTGGAAGCGATCGGCTGCGAGGTGATCCCGCTCGACACCGAGCTCGACCATACCTTCCCGAAATACAATCCGAACCCCGAAGACATGGAGATGCTGCACGCGATCCGCGAGGCGGTGCTGCAGCACAAGGCCGATGTTGGCCTCGGCTTCGACGGTGACGGCGACCGCTGCGGCGTTGTCGACAACACCGGCGAGGAGATTTTTGCCGACAAGGTCGGCGTGATGCTGGCGCGCGACATGTCGGCGATCCACAAGGACGCGCAGTTCGTCGTCGACGTGAAGTCGACCGGCCTGTTCGTCACCGATCCCGTGCTGCAGAAGCAGGGCGCGAAGGTCGCCTATTGGAAGACCGGTCATTCCTACATGAAGCGCCGCACCCACGAGATGGGCGCGCTCGCTGGCTTCGAGAAGTCCGGCCACTTCTTCTTCAACAAGCCGTACGGTCGCGGCTATGACGACGGCCTGGTCTCGGCGATTGCGATCTGCGACATGCTCGATCGCGCGCCCGGCAAGTCGATGGCCGACCTGAAGGACGCGCTGCCGAAGACCTGGTCGTCGCCGACGATGTCGCCGCATTGCGCCGACGAGGTCAAATACGGCGTCATCGACGCCGTGGTGAAGCATTTTGAAGATTTGCAGGCCAAGGGCGCCAGGATCGGCGGTCAGGCGATCCGCGATCTCGTCACGGTCAACGGCGTGCGCGTCACGGTCGAGGACGGCAGCTGGGGTCTGATGCGCGCCTCCTCCAACAAGCCCGAACTCGTGGTCGTGGTCGAGAGCCCGGTCTCCGAGCAGCGGATGCACGACATGTTCGAGATGGTGAACAGCGTGCTGCGCACCCATCCGCAAGTCGGGGAGTACAATCAGAAGATTTGAAGTGGCGAGTGCGTATCAGACGCACCGTGTCATGCCCCGCGCAGGCGGGGCACCCAGTACGCCGCGGCTTCTCGATCGATTTCAGGCGTCACGGAGTACTGGATCGCCCGATCAAGCCGGGCGATGACAGCTTCGGTGCGGTGAAACCTACGCCACCACCGCCGGGATCGGCAGCGCCGTGACCGACTTGATCTTCTCCATCGCGAAGCGCGAGGTGACGTTCTTCAGCGGCACGGCGCTGATCAGCTTCTTGTAAAACACGTCATAGGCCTGCATGTCCGCGACCACGACGCGCAGCATGTAATCGACGTCGCCGGCCATGCGGTAGAACTCCATCACCTCGGGCATCGCACTGACGGCTTCGGCGAACTTCTTGAGCCAGGCGTCCGAATGGTCGGAGCTCTCGACCGAGACGAACACGGAGATGCCGAGCCCGATCTTGTTCTGGTCGACGAGGGCCACCCGCTTGATGATCACGCCGTCAGCTTCCAGGCGCTGGATGCGCTTCCAGCAGGGCGTCGAGGACAGCCCGACACGGTCGCCGATCTCGGCAACCGACAGGGAGGCATCGTCCTGGAGCACCATCAGGATCTTGCGATCGATGGCGTCGAGGCGGCGGCTGGTCTCGGGGAGTTGGACAGCGAGGTCAGTCATTTGAAGAACTTTGTTCCATTATGTGGACTTCTTTACCTCATATATAGAAAAATCTTCTATCGCAAGTCCATAATCTTGGCGGGCGACTTAGGCTGGCTCCTGGTAGCTGCGCAAAAACTCTTCAACTTCAATAAGTTGTGGAGCAGCTAGGCCGCCGCCATGGCGGGTGCATTTCAGCGCTGCTGCCGCCGCAGCGAATCGCAGCGCCTCACGCACGTCGCCGGTTTGAGCCAAGCGAAGCGTAAAGGCGCCATGGAAGACGTCGCCGGCGCCGAGCGTATCGACCGCCTGGACCGGAAAGGCCGCCGTCTCCTCCAGAGCGCCCGCCTCGTTCAGCCAGATCGTACCGCGCGGGCCGCGGGTGGCGGCCAGGAAGGCCGGTGTCAGCCCGGAGAGGCGCTTCAAGGCCTCGCCGTCATCGGCCACATCGGCGGTTTCCTGCACCTGCCCGCTGGCGAACAGCAGATGCGAGGCGTCGGTCAGCAAGCGGTCAGTCAGCGCCATCGCGCGGTCGACGCCGACAATGACGGCTATGCCGCGGCGGCGCGCTTCGAGGCAGATTTCGGTGCAGAACGGGGCGCAGCGGCTTTCGACCAGAACCGCCCGGCAGTCGGCCAGCAGCTCGTCAGCCTCCGGCAGCCTCACGCGCCACAGCGCAGGGTCGCGATAGATGGTGAGCGTTCGTTCGCCGGAGGGCTCGATCATGATCGCAGAGACCGGAGTCATGAGACCCGGCATGCGCACGATATGCGTGGTATCGACACCGTCGGCGGCCATCAGCTCGAGGATGAAACGGCTCGACGTTTCCTGCGCATCGCCCATCGGACCGGCGAACGCGACGCGGCCGCCGAGCCGGGCGATGGCGATCGCGGCATTGAGCGCGTTGCCGCCGCAGATCTCCGCAAGGTGACTGGCATTGGCCTTGCTGCCGCGCTCAGGCACGGCCTCGACGCGAAAGATGAGGTCGCGCACGGGAATGCCTATGCAGAGGATGCGCGGCGCGATCCCGGCCATCGGCGATCTCAGCTCAAGCGCCGCTCTTGTCGTGCACCCAGCGGCCGAGCAGATGATGGGCGATGGCGAAGGGATGCGGGCCGGCGAGCCCGTCGGGATGCGTTCGCGTCAACATCAGGGCTGCCTCCTCGCGTGTGAACCAGCGCGCATCCTCCAGCTCGGAGTGATCGACGACGATGTCCTCGCTCACGGCCCGCGCGCTGCAACCGATCATCAGCGACGACGGATACGGCCAGGGCTGGGTCATGTAATACTGCACTTCGGTGCAGCTGATGCCGGACTCTTCGAGGATCTCGCGGCGCACCGCATCCTCGATCGTCTCGGCGGCCTCGACGAAGCCGGCGAGGCAGGAATACATGCCCGGCGGAAACTGCTTCTGGCGCCCGAGCAGGCATTTTTCGCCGGAAGCCACCAGCATGATCACGACCGGATCGGTGCGGGGAAAGTGCTCGGCCTTGCAGGAAGGGCATTCGCGCTTCCAGCCGCCTTCCTTCATCGCGCTGCGCGCGCCGCAATTGGCGCAATAGCCGTGGCGCTGGTGCCAGCTCACCATCGATTTCGCCATCGCGATCGCCGAGAGCTCTTGCGGTGGAATCGCGCCCTGCATCGCCATGCCGCGCAGCTCGGTGACGGTATAGTCCTCCCGCCCGATCAGCTTCTCGGCGGCGGCCTGCGGCATCCCCATGCCGAACACGGCCGCACCATCGCGCAGCCCTAAGAAAATCGTGCCGGGATTGGCGCCGCACTTTAGGGCCTCGTCGATTGCCAGCAACGCGCGCGCCTTTTCGCCTTCGCGCTTCACCAGCAGCAAGTCGCGGTAGACGACATAGGCGCGCGATGAGACCTTCTGCTCCATCGCGAACAGTTTTTCCTCGTCGCGGCGCAGATGCGCGGCGCGATCGAGCACGTTGGTGACGAAGGCCGGTTGCCCCAGCGGAAAGGAATCGAATGCTGACATTTGTTCTTTCAACCCAACCAGATTTTTCGGCGAAGCGCGCTGATGAAACTCTGCACCTCGGTGGCGTCATGCGCCAAGGGCTTCATCACCCCCACACCGGCCGCGGCCAGGCGGCGTCACTGCTCCGGCGCGCGATGATGTGCACGTGCAGCTGCGGCACGAGGTTGCCGAGCGCCGCGATATTGAGCTTGTCGCATTGGGTGATCTCCTTCAGCGCGCGCGAGACGCGGGAGATCTCCGTCATCAGCTGCGCCTGCTGCACTTCATCGAGATCGATGATCTCGACTGCATCCGCGCGCCGCGGCACCAGCAGCAGCCAGGGATAATGCGCGTCCTTGATGACCAGCACCTTCGATAGCGGCAAGTCGCCGATGTCGATGGTGTCCTCTTTCAGGCGGGAGTGCAGCGACCAGGCGGGTTCAGACATGAAGGCTTCCGGATGGCCCGATGGGGCTTGTTTGGCCGGACCATACGACACGCAGTTGACGAGGGGAAGGTTGGGGCTCCGCTATCACTGCATACTCGATCGTCGTCCCGGACAAGCGCAGCGAAGCGGAGCGCAGATCCGGGACCCATATCCCCAGGAAGAAGTTTGGCGAAAGCTCGTAGTGAAGAGTCTTCCCGTGGGACGACCGCCAGCTTCTCGGCGTCCATCTCGGCCCTCCATCACGTTCTGAAGCGTCGTCATGTGCGGGAATATATTGAAATGCTGGAACACCATGCCGGTGGTGGCACGGAATGTTGCGAGTGTCTTGACGTCCGGCAGCCTTGCGCCATCGCCGAATGTGAAGTGCGTGTCGCCGACGCGGACGCTGCCGCCGTCGGGCGCGACCAGGAGATTGATGCAGCGGAGCAGCGTCGACTTGCCGTCGAGAAAGAGCCAGTGATAGCTCCAGAGGATGCCAAAGTCCCACTGATACATACTCTTTTGGGCCTCAGTCGCGAAGAAGTTTGGTCAGGCAGAGCGGCGGTCTCACTGCACCTCTCCCGCTTGCGGGAGAGGTCGGTGCGCGGCAGCGCGCCGGGTGAGGGCTGTTTCCTCTTGGGGAGTCTCCCTGGAGGAGAGACCCTCACCCCAACCCTCTCCCGCAAGCGGGAGAGGGGGCGCACCGCGTAGCGGATAGGGTCCGACTCAAACTCATCGCCTACAGCGAAACGCTCGGCGGAATGTCCGCTTCGGTCACGCCCATCAGCTCCATGTTCGTGACGATCGCGTTGCGGATGAAGCCGAGACCCTTGTTGAAGTCGATCCAGGTGTTGAGGTAGTCGCGTCAGGTGTTGTCGCTCTCGCGGCGGAAGCCGGCATTCGACGTCGTGGCGAAAATCGGCGTCGGCAGCACGAAACTGGCCGAGCGAAGGATTCTTCTTCAAAACCGTCAGCGACACCATGGTGATCAGGCACAGCGTCGACGCGGCCGGTCTGGAGCGCGGCGGTGGCATCGTCGGCGCTCTTCAGCCGCGGGATCTGCGCCTTTGGTGTCAGCCAGCTGACGACCTGGTCGTGCGGCGAGCCCTGGTCGACCGCGATGGAGTTCCGGCAGCGTTCCAAGGCGCCCTCGGCAGTGAAAGCACAGCCTATCGGCTGGGCACACCGGGAATTGCCCGGAGGCCAGGCATGCCAATGCCAAGCCAAGGATAAATCGAGGCTAAGCCCAGCCCGTCCAAGATGATACCCGCTTGCTTTCCCGCCCTTTTGGCTCCAAATAGGCACCGGGAGATTGGCGGTGGACGAGCCACTCGCCAACCGGGTCAGGTCCGGAAGGAAGCAGCCCTAACGAGGTCCGGATCGGGTCGCTCGTCAGTCTCCTACCGTTTTTTCGAGCGAATTGCGCCGGCGGCTCAAACCGCCAGCGCGCTCCTTTCCGCAAAGCCGGCTGAGAGAGATTTCATTGCGGATCGACCGATGACCGATGCTGGCGCCCCTCCCAATTCCGATAGCGCCAGCCAGGCCGGCTTTGCACTCGGCGCGCCGGCGGGCACGCCCTACCGGGTGCTGGCACGCAAATATCGCCCCTCCAGCTTTGACGATCTGATCGGCCAGGAAGCCGTGGTTCGCACCGTCTCCAATGCGTTCGAAACCGGGCGCATTCCGCAGGCGTGGATTCTCACCGGCGTCCGCGGCGTCGGCAAGACCACCACCGCGCGCATCCTTGCCCGTGCGCTAAACTACGAGATCCCGGACGGCTCGGTGAAGGGGCCGACCGTCCACATGCCGACACTGGGCGTGCATTGCCAGGCGATCATGGAAAGCCGGCACATGGACGTGCTGGAGATGGACGCGGCGTCGCATACCGGCGTCGACGACGTCCGCCAGATCAATGACAGCGTGCGCTATGCCCCTGCCAGCGCCCGCTACAAGGTCTACATCATCGATGAAGTCCACATGCTGTCGACGGCGGCGTTCAATGCCTTCCTGAAGACGCTGGAGGAACCGCCGGAGCACGCCAAATTCGTGTTCGCGACGACAGAGATCCGAAAAGTTCCGGTGACCGTGCTGTCGCGCTGCCAGCGTTTTGATCTGCGCCGGGTCGAGGCCGACGTGCTGATGAAGCACCTCGCCAACATCGCTGCGAAGGAAAACGTCGAGATCGAGCCCGAGGCGCTCGGCATCATCGCGCGCGCGGCGGAAGGTTCCGTGCGTGATTCGCTGTCGCTGCTCGACCAGGCGATCGCGCATGCGGCGGGCACCGTGAAGGCCGATGCTATCAGGCAGATGCTGGGGCTCGCCGACCGCACCCGCGTCATCGATCTCTTCGATTCGCTGGCGCGTGGCGACATCGCGGCCGCCTTCAAGGAGTTCCGCGACCAGTACGACGTCGGGGCTGACCCCATCGTGGTGCTCTCGGATCTCGCCGAATTCGTCAACTTCGTCACCCGCGTCAAGATCGTGCCGGCGACCGCGGACAATGTCGCCTATGGCGAGACCGAGCGCGTGCGCGCACGTGAATTCGCGTCCAAGATCTCGATGCGCGTGCTGTCGCGGATGTGGCAGATGCTGCTCAAGGGCATTACCGAGGTGCAGGCCGCGACGCGCCCGGCGGCTGCCGCCGAGATGGTGCTGGTGCGCATCGCCTATGTCGCCGACCTGCCGACGCCGGACGAAGCCATCAAAATGCTGGAACAGAACGGCGGCGGTTCGCCGGTCGTGAGCGGCAGCAGTGCCGCGCGCAGTACGCCGGCAGCACCTGTTGCCTCGGCGGCGCCTGTTCGCGCGCCGACCTCGTCGCCTTCATCGTTCGGCGGCGGCGCCCGGCCGCAGATGGCCGCGCCCGCGCCGGATCCGCAAGCTGCCGCCCCCGCGCTGCGGGTCACGAGCTTCACCCAGCTCGTCGCGCTCGCCGGCCAGAAACGCGACCTGATGACCAAGGGCGCGCTCGAAAGCGACATGCGCCTCGTCCGTTTCGAGGAAGGCCGGCTCGAGATCGCGCTCGAGCCGAATGCCTCCAAGACCATGATCACCGAGCTCGCACGCAAGTTCGAACTCTGGACCGGCCGCCGCTGGACCGTGATCGTCTCCAATGAACAGGGCCAGCCGACGCTGCGCTCGGTGAACCAGGCCGCCAAGCAGGAGCACGCACGTACCGCGGAAGCCGATCCGCGCGTTCAGGAGGTGCTGTCGCGTTTCCCCGGTGCGAAGGTCGTCGAGGTCCGCAGGCTTGCCCCCGAGACGCCGGAAACCAATATTAATGCGGACTATGGCAGTGACGATCCGCCCGACGATTCCGACGGCGACGATCTCTGAGCCAGTTTTGAGGACACGCACCGATGGCTGATTTTCTCGGCATGATGAAGCAGGCGGCGCAGCTGCAATCCAAGATGCAGGAGATGCAGGAGCAGCTTGCCAATGTAGAGGTCGAGGGTATCTCCGGCGGCGGCCTGGTCGCCGTGCGGATGACCGCGAAGATGGACGTCAAGGGCGTCAAGATCGACCCCTCGCTGATGAAGCCGGAAGAGCGCGAGGTGCTGGAGGACCTTCTGGTCACCGCGCTCGGTGACGCTCGCCGCAAGGCGGAGACGGCGATGCAGGAAAAGATGCAGTCGCTCACCGGCGGGCTCGGCCTGCCGCCGGGGCTGTTCGGCCAATAATATGGGCGCGGTTGCAGGTCCCGAAATCGAGCGGCTGGTGCAGCTTCTCGCACGGCTGCCGGGCCTCGGTCCGCGCTCCGCGCGGCGCGCGGCCCTGCATCTGATCAAGAAGCGCGAAGCGCTGATGATGCCGCTGTCCTCGGCCCTGCAAGTGGCGCTCGACAAGGTTCAGGTCTGCAGAACCTGCGGCAACATCGACACCCAAAATCCCTGCACGGTCTGCGTCGATCCGCGGCGCGATCCGTCGATCATCGTCGTCGTCGCCGATGTCGCCGATCTCTGGGCGCTGGAGCGGGCCAATGCGACTCAAGGTCGTTACCATGTGTTAGGGGCGACCTTGTCGCCGCTCGACGGCGTCGGCCCGCAGGATCTGACCATCGACGCGCTGGTCGCGCGCGCGCATGATGCGCAAGTCCACGAAATCATCCTGGCGCTGAACGCGACGGTGGACGGCCAGACCACAGCGCACTACATCACCGACCTGCTTCAGGACGCCAACGTAAAAGTAACGCGTCTCGCCCATGGTGTGCCGGTCGGTGGCGAGCTTGATTATCTCGATGAAGGGACGCTGTCGGCCGCGATGCGGCAGCGGACCCTGTTCTAGCAATCCAGAAGTTACGGAACGGACCACATGACGAAACTTTTCGCCACGCGATTGGCTTTGGCCGCGATGATAACAGTGCTGGTGACCCCGGCCTTCTCCGCGCAGCAGGACGACGAGGCGTTGCCGCCTTCAAAGCCCGGCAAGCCGATCAACGCCGGCGAGGTGCTCTCCGGCGAGCTGAACACCATGAAAGTGCGCGACGTCAAGAACGCCGGCAAGAGGGTTGCGACCTACCAGATCACGTCCGAGCCGCGCCGCCTGCCGCCGCCGAACGGGCTGTGCAATCTCGAGACCGGGCCGGAGACCTTCCAGCTCGTCCCCAATGGCGATGCCCAGGCTGCGCAGTTGAAGACGTTTGCCGGCAAGGAGATCTCGGTCAAGGTCGACGAAGTCGCCTGCGCCAGCGATCCCGGCCAGATGAGCGAAGCCGTGATCACGAAGTGGAGTTTGGTGAGGAAGCAGTAGGGGGTCCGCTCTGCTCTCGTCGTCGTTGCGAGGAGCCCTTGCGACGAAGCATCCAGACTGGTTCTGAGGAGAGATTCTGGATTGCTTCGCTTCGCTCGCAATGCCGAGTGTGAGGCGGCGCCCTGCTAAATCCGCACCGGCCCCAGCGTCTCGAAATGCCGTCGCTTCTGCAGCCATGTCAGCAGGACGAGGCTCGGGATCGCCACCAGCACGCAGATCACGAAGAACAGCGGCCATCCGGTCGCCTTGGCGACATAGCCCGCACCCGATGAGAGATACGTTCGTCCAACTGCCGCCAGCGCGGTGAGCAGCGCATATTGCGTCGCCGTGTGCAGCGGGTTCTGACACAGCGCCGAGAGATAGGCGACGAAGATCACGGTGCCGATCGCGCTGGTGAAGTTCTCGCAGGTGATGGCGAAGGCCAGCGCCCATTGGCTGGTGCCCACGAAGGCCAGCCAGGAGAAGGAGAAGTTGGCGAGCGCCTGCAAGACGCCGCCGATCCACAGCGACGTCGCCAGCGAATAGCGCCGCGCGACAAAGCCGCCGGCAAAGCCGCCGATCAGCGTCGCGGCGAGGCCGACGCCCTTCACGATCGCGGCATAGTCGTTGCGGGAGAACCCGAGGTCGATCACGAACGGCGCTGTCATGGTGCCGGAGAACGCGTCGGTGAACTTGAACAGCACGACGAAGATGAGCGCGGCGAGCGCGTCCTTGCGCGACAGGAATTCCGAGAAGGCGCCGATCGCGGCGTGGAGCACGCGCGCAAAGGCCGTCTCGGTGTGTGTCGCTGCTTCGGCCCGCGCCGATTGCTCGGGCTCGGTGGCGACCAATGCCGTGACCGTCCCGATCAGCACCATCGCTGCCATCACCACATAGCCCCACGTCCAGGCGGATGCGCGCGCAATGCCGGTGCTCTCGAAACCGGAGACAATGAACAGCGCGCCGGCGGTCGAGACCAGCATGCCGATGCGATAGGCCGCGACATAGGATGCCATGCCGGCGGCCTGCTCGCTCTCGGGCAGGCTCTCGACGCGGAAGGCATCGACCACGATGTCCTGCGTCGACGACGTCGTCGCCACCAGCAGCGCGCCGAGCGCGACGTAGAACGGCGAGCGCGCGGGATCGGTCAGCGCCAACAGCAGGATCGCGATGATCAGCAGCAGCTGCGAGAACAGCAGCCACCCGCGCCGCCGGCCGAACGCGCGGGTGAACAGCGGCACATGCAGCGCATCCACCAGCGGCGCCCACAGGAATTTCAGCGTGTACGGCGTGCCGACCAGCGCGAACAGCCCGATGGTGCCGAGGTCGACGCCGGATTCCCGCATCCAAACCAGCAAGGTCGACCCCGACAGCGCCAGCGGCAGCCCGGAGGAGAAGCCGAGAAACAGCACGATCAGCACCCGCGATTGCAGGTACACGGCGAGGCTGTCGCGCCACGAGATGGTGTCTGTTCCGGCGGCGGAGGTCGCGTCGGGTGCGGTCATGGGCAGGTGTTAGCAGATTCTGGCGGCCACAAGGGAGGTGTCGTTCCCGCCGGCCACAAAGGAGGTGTCGTCGCCCGGCTTGACCGGGCGACCCAGTATTCCAGAGGCCGAAATTAGGGAGGACCAGCGATCCCCGCATAAAGATCGTTCCAATCCGGATTGTCCTTCTCGATTAGCGCGATCTTCCAGGCGCGCTTCCATTTTTTCAGCCGCTTCTCTCGTTTGATGGCGTTCTCGGGGTCATCGAGCTGCTCGAAATAGACCAGTCGAGCGACATCGTACTTCTCCGTGAAGCTCTCGATCAGCTTCGATTTATGCTCGGCCACCCGGCGGATCAGATCATTCGTCACGCCGATATACAACGTTCCGCCGATCTTGCTGGCGAGGATGTAAACGTAGTAGCAGCGTGCCCCCATGCCGCATTCCTCTCGCTGTCATCGTCCGCGAAGGCGGACGATCCAGTAATCACCGGCATCTCGGCTCAATCACCACCGCCGCGGCGTACTGGATGCCCCGCCTTCGCGGGGCATGACGGTGTGCCGGGCCTCACTCCCCCGCTTGCAGCTTCCGTGGGAACAGCTCGGCGGCGCCGGTGGCCACCAAATGCGGGCCTTCGGGGGCGTCGGTCTTGCTGAAATCGAGCTCCTCGATCCGCCCCGCTCGCTTCTCGATCTTGTCGGCGGAGATCAGCACTTGGCGCACGTCCTCGTTGGCGTCGGCAAAATGCTTCTGCAGTTTCAGCACGCGGTCCCTGAGGCGGCCGAGGTCGTCGCCAAGCTTGATCACTTCGGTGCGGATCTGGTCGGCGGCGTCGCGCATGCGCGCGTCCTTCATGATCTGCTGCATCACCTGGATCGCGAGCATCAGCAGCGAGGGCGACACCAGCACCACGCGGGCGCGATAGGCTTTCTGGATCACGTCGTCGAAACCGTCATGGATCTCGGCGTAGACCGATTCCGACGGCACGAACATCAGCGCCATTTCCTGGGTCTCCCCGGCGACCAGATATTTCTCGGCGATGTCGCTGACATGCTTCATCACGTCGGCGCGCAGCCGCTGCGTGGCGATCCGGCGCTCCTCGTCGGTGCGGGCGTCGTGCAGCGCGGTCATCGCCTCCAGCGGAAATTTCGCGTCGATGCAGAGCGGGCGCTGGTCGGGCAAGAACACCACGCAGTCCGGCCGCTTTCCGGTCGAGAGCGTAAACTGGAACTCGTAGGCGCCCTTCGGCAAGCCGTCCTGGACGATCGCCTCCATGCGCGCCTGGCCGAACGCGCCGCGCGACTGCTTGTTGGCGAGCACGTCGCGCAAGGTCGTGACCTGGGTGGTGAGGTCGGTGAGGTTCTTGTGCGCGCTGTCGATGATGCCGAGACGCTCGTGCAGTGCGCGCAGGCTGTCCATGGTGTTGCGAGTGGTGTTCTCCATCGACTGGCCGACGCGGTGGGTCACCGAATCCAGCCGCTCGTTCACCGCGCGCGCCATGTCGGCCTGGCGGCCGGCGAGGGCCTGGGTCATGGCATCCACCCGGCCCGAAGCCTCGCTCTGGGCGTGCAGCATCTGCCTGACGCGCTCCTCGAGCTCGTCGGCGCGGATGGCATTGGCCATCGCGAGTTCCGCGCCGCGCCGCGAGGACCGCGCGATCACGACGGCGATCACTGCCAGCAGGATGAGGACGAGGGCGCAAAAGCCGATCAGCGCGTCGATGGTGCGCACCGGCCAGTCGCCGAGCATGAAGATGATTTCGTTCATGGCCGCCTTTTAGCCGATTCGGCGGGTTTCGCGAACGAATAGCGAACATTTCTGGTTAATGGCCCCTTAATTTTTACGGTTAGCAAAGCCTCAAGTTTTATGGTTAGCGGACCGTTAACGGAGTTCCTCGCTGCATTGACCGCATCGGGCGCGCAGCTTAAATCGCGGCCATGGCCCTCAGAGAAATCATCATCCTGCCCGACAGGCAGCTGCGTCTGGTCTCCAAGCCGATCGAGAAGGTCACGCCGGAGATCCGCAAGCTTGCCGACGACATGTTCGAGACCATGTACGACGCGCCCGGCATCGGGCTCGCGGCGATCCAGGTCGCGCAGCCGCTGCGCCTCATCACCATGGATCTCGCCAAGCGCGACGAGAACGGCGAGACCAATCCGGAGCCGCGCGTCTTCATCAATCCGGAAATTCTGTCCTCGTCCGAGGAGCTGTCGGTCTATGAGGAAGGCTGCCTCTCGATCCCCGAATATTACGAGGAGGTCGAACGCCCCGCCAAGGTGCGCGTGCGCTTCACCGATCTCGACGGCAAGGTGCACGAGGAAGACGCCGAAGGCATCTACGCCACCTGCATCCAGCACGAGATCGATCATCTCAACGGCGTGCTGTTCGTCGACTATCTGTCCAAACTCAAGCGCGACCGCGTGATCAAGAAGTTCGAGAAAGCCGCCAAGCGCGGGGAGTAGGGTATCTGTCATTCCGGGGCGATGCGCAGCATCGAACCCGGAACCGAGATTCTCAGGCGCGCAATTGCGCGCCGTAGTTCGGCTGTTCGAGCCGCCCGGAATGATCGTCAGTGGATCGCGTTTCTCGCAGGTTTTTCACATGCCCCTTCGCCTGATCTTCATGGGCACGCCCGACTTCTCCGTGCCGACGCTGTTCGAGCTCGTCGCGCATGGCCACGAGATCGTCGCCGTCTACACCCGCGCGCCGAAGCCGGGCGGGCGGCGCGGCCTGCAATTGCAGCCGACCCCGGTGGAAGAAGCCGCGCGAAAGCTCGGCATTCCCGTGCTGACGCCGAAGACGCTGAAGACACCGGAGGCGCTGGACGAATTCCGCGCGTTCGACGCTGATGCTGCGGTCGTCGTCGCCTACGGCATGATCCTGCCGCAGGCCATTCTCGATGCGCCGAAGCTCGGCTGCTACAATCTGCACGCCTCGCTGCTGCCGCGCTGGCGCGGCGCCGCGCCGATCAACCGCGCCATCATGGCCGGCGACGCCGAGAGCGGCGTGATGGTGATGAAGATGGATGTCGGGCTTGATACCGGCGACGTCGCCATGGCCGAGCGCATTGCGATCACGGACGCCATGACCGCAGCCGATCTGCACGATCGCCTGTCCCGGCTCGGCGCCGATCTGATGGTGCGCGCCATGGCGGCGCTCGACCGCGGTGCCCTTCAGCTCAGGAAGCAGAGCGAGGACGGCGTCACCTACGCCGCCAAGATCGACAAGGCCGAGGCCCGGATCGACTGGACCAAACCCGCGCGCGACGTGCTGCGTCACATCCACGGATTGTCGCCTTTTCCCGGCGCCTGGAGCGAGCTCGCAGACGTCGGCGAAAACGCGCGCGTAAAAATCCTGCGCTGCGAGTTTGCCAAAGGCGCAGGTGCCCCGGGCGAAGTGCTCGACGACCAGCTCACCGTCGCGTGCGGCGAGGGCGCGATCCGCATTCTCGAGCTGCAGCGCGAAGGCAAGGCGCGGATGCAGGCCGTCGACTTCCTGCGCGGCGTGCCGGTGAAGCAGGTGCCAAATTCATCTAGCACTGTCATACCCCGCGAAGGCGGGGTATCCAGTACGCCGAGGCTTCTCGGCTTAACAGAGATGTCTCGGAGTACTGGATCGCCCGGTCAAGCCGGGCGATGACACCATCCGGATTGAGATGCCCCGCTACAAGCTCACCATCGAATATGACGGCGCGCCGTTCTTCGGCTGGCAGGTGCAGGAGACGCTGCCCTCGGTGCAGGGCGCGCTCGAAGCGGCGGTGAAGGCGATGACCGGCGCGGATTTGCGGGTGCATGGTGCCGGCCGCACCGATGCCGGCGTGCATGCGCGCGGCCAGGTCGCTCATGTCGACGTCGAGAAGCAGTTTCCGCCGGGGCGTTTTCGCGACGGTCTCAACGCACATCTGCGCCCACATCCGATCGCGGTGCTCGAAGCCGAGATCGTCCCTGACAGCTTCGAGGCGCGCTTCTCGGCGATCAAGCGCCACTATCGCTACCGCATCGTCAACACCCGCGCCAATCTCGCCCTCGATATCGGCCACGCCTGGCGCGTGCCGCGCCGGCTCGACAGCAACGCGATGCATGCCGCCGCGCAGCGCCTGCTCGGCAAGCACGATTTCACGACGTTCCGCGACACCGAGTGCCAGGCCAAATCGCCGGAGAAGACGCTCGATCAGCTCGATGTGCTGCGCGACGGCCGCGAGATCACCATCGTCACCTCGGCGCGCTCGTTCCTGCACAGCCAGGTGCGCTCGATGGTGGGCTCGCTGGTGTGGGTCGGCGACGGCCGCTGGACCGCAGACGATCTCGCCGCGGCACTCGCCGCCCGCAACCGCGCCGCCTGCGGCATCGTCGCTCCGCCGGACGGGCTGTATCTGATGAAGGTGGATTATTGATTGGGGCGAGGGCCTGCGCTCTCGCAACACCCATCATTGTCATGCCCCGGCTTGACCGGGGCATCCAGTACGCCGCGGCCTCTCGGCTCAGTCACTGCCGTCTCTGGAATACTGGATCGCCCGATCAAGTCGGGCGATGACAGCGGAGGGCTCGCGAAGATCGCGTCTACCCAAAATACCTCTGCAAAATCCCGCGATACACCTGCGTCAGCTTCTGCAGATCCGCCACCGGCACGCGTTCGTCGACCTGGTGCATGGTCTGGCCGACCAGGCCGAATTCGATGACCGGGCAATAGCTCGAGATGAAACGCGCGTCCGAGGTGCCGCCTGAGGTCGACAGCTCCGGCTTGCGTCCGGTGACCTCCTCGATCGCCGACACGGCAAGATCGGTGAACGGGCCGGGCTGGGTGACGAACACGTTGGAGTTCGACGGCTCCCAGACGATGCGGGCGCGGATGCGGTTGCCGCAGGCTTTTGTCAGCCGCGTCTCGACCAGCTCGCGCAGGCTCGCCTGGGTGTGGTTGTCGTTGTAGCGGATGTTGAACTTGGCGCGCGCCTCACCGGGGATGACGTTGTAGGCCTTGTTGCCGACGTCGACCGAGGTGAATTCGAGATTGGAGGCCTGGAACTGCGCGCTGCCATGGTCGAGCGGCTCGTCGGAGATCGCCACGATCAGCCGCGAAATATCCGGCACCGGATTGGACGCGCGGTGCGGATAGGCGACATGGCCCTGCACGCCGTCGACGTAAAGCGTGCCGGATTGCGAGCCGCGGCGGCCGACCTTGATGGTGTCGCCGAGCGTCTCGACATTGGAGGGCTCGCCGAGCACGCAATGATCGAATGTCTCGCCGCGCTCGGCCGTCCATTTGAGCAGCTTGACGGTGCCGTTGATCGAGACGTCTTCCTCGTCGCCGGTGATCAGGAAGGAAATCGAGCCCTTTCCATCATTGCGCGGCTTGCCGCCATTCGCGGCGAGATGCTCCAGCACCGCCGCAATCGAGCAGGCGATGCCGCCCTTCATATCGACCGCGCCGCGGCCGTGCAGGAAACCATCCTTCACCTCGCCCGAGAACGCGCCGACGCTCCAGGCGGTCTCGTCGCCCGGCGGCACCACGTCGGTGTGGCCGGCAAAGGTGATGTGCGGCCCTTCGCTGCCGATCCGCGCATAGAGATTGTCGACGTCCGCGGTGCCGTGCTCGCTGAAGGTCACGCGATGGCAAACGAAGCCGGCTTCCGTGAGGGCCTTTTCGAGCACCCCGAGTGCGCCGGCATCGGCCGGGGTCACCGAGGGGCAGCGGATCAGATCGCGGGCAATGGAGAGAGCATCGGTCATGCGCTCCGCTTAACATGCATGCCGCCGGGCGGGCTAGCACTCGGCGGGACAATTTCGACTTCGCTCTGCTGGTCCCAGCTTTTTGCAGGGGACGAGGCGGATGCCGAGCTGTCCTCGGTTTCAGCCAGAGGGTCGGGGCCAAACCGGTTGTGGCCCGAGGTGCCGCGCAGGCAGAACATGTCGACGAGACCCCACAGCCACAGGATGGAGGCTGCCAGGGTGAACGGAACAACCCAGTTGGACTTCGGCAACAGGTCCGAGAACTGGTCGAACAGGCCGGGCACGACGAAGAAGGGGATCATCCACCAGCCGCTCCTGTTGCGATCGTGCAGCCGCTTGTTGGCGGTTGCGAGATAAATCCACAGAAACAGCGGCGTTGCGGACAGCTTGAAGATCAGGGTTGGGCGGTCTGCGGATCTCAGCAAACGGTACGACCTCGGATCGACAGCGTTGAAGAGCTCGTCGAGATTGAAGTCGAGGGAGAAGATAAGGGTGGTGGTGGTGGTGGTGGATTTGTGGCCGTTGAAGACGTTGATAGCCTCACCGATGGTCCCGAGTACGGCTGCCAGCAGCATGACGATCAGCAGCGCCTGCCACAGCAGGGCGCGGTTGATGCGGCCGTCGAAGCGGAAGAGATACCAGGTCCAGTCCATGCCAATGGCTCCGGGCGGTCGGGCCGCCCGGTGATTTGTCGCGATTGAGGAAGGGTGGGTTCGATGCGGCAAGCTGGTGCCGCAAGTCACCTCGCCCCGCTTGCGGGGAGAGGTCGGATCGCTCTTGCGATCCGGGTGAGGGGGTACAGGTCTCGCGGCCATCTCATCCGCGGAGAGAAGCCCCTCACCCCAACCCTCTCCCCGTAAGAACGGGGAGAGGGGGAAGATAGAGTCTTAATCCCGCAGCAGCTCGTTGATGCTGGTCTTTGAGCGCGTGCGCTCGTCGACGCGCTTGACGATCACGGCGCAGGCGGTGCTGGGGCCGATCTGGCCGTTCTTCATGGGCTTGCCGGGCAGCGCGCCCGGCACCACTACGGAATATTCCGGCACCTCGCCGATGAAGATCTCGCCGGTCTCGCGATCGACGATCTTGGTCGAAGCGCCCAGAAACACGCCCATCGCCAGCACCGCGCCCTTGCGCACGATGACGCCTTCGGCGACCTCGGAGCGCGCGCCGATGAAGCAGTCGTCCTCGACGATCACGGGCTCGGCCTGCAGCGGCTCGAGCACGCCGCCGATACCGACGCCGCCGGAAATGTGTACGCGCTTGCCGATCTGCGCGCAGGAGCCGACCGTCGACCAGGTGTCGATCATGGTGCTCTCATCGACATAGGCGCCGAGATTGACGAAGGACGGCATCAGCACGACGTTGCGGGCGATGAAAGCGGAGCGGCGCACGATCGCGCCGGGCACCGCGCGAAAGCCGGCGTCGCGAAAACGGTTCTCGCCCCAGCCGTCGAACTTCGAGGGCACCTTGTCCCACCAGGTCGCCTTGCCCGGACCGCCGGGAATGGCGCCCATGTCGTTGAGGCGGAACGACAGCAGCACGGCCTTCTTCAGCCACTGATTGACCTTCCACTTGCCGTCAGCCCCGCGCTCGGCCACACGCGCTTCGCCCTTGTCCAAGATCTCCAGCGCATGATCCACCGCGTCGCGCACCTCGCCCTTGGTCGAGGTCGAGATGCCGTCGCGCGCCTCGAAGGCGCCGTTGATGGTGGATTCGAGGGCGGGGAGGGACATCGGGATTTCCTCAGAGGCGGGCGGGAATTTGCGGTGATTTGCAGCGCTTTTTCGGGATTTGGGGGGACGGAGTCAAGCTTCGTTCGATGTCATCACCGCGATGGCCGTAGCCCGGAAGGAGCGAAGCGCATTCCGGGGCGGTCTCACCGCAACAAAGCCCCCGGATTTCGCTCGCGCTCCATCCGGGCTACCGCTCAAAGAGACAGCTTGGCCAAAAACCCCGCCAGATCATCCGTGACGTGGTCGACATGGGCGGCATCGCGGCCCTCCAGCTCCCAATCTTCACGCACCACCTCCTTGGTATCATCAGGCACCACCAGCACCGTACTCATGCCCAGCTGATGCGGGACGGTGAGGTTGCGGGCGAGGTCCTCGAACATCGCGGCGCGCACCGGATCGACCGCATGGTCCGCGAGAAATTTTTGATAGGTCTGCGGCGCCGGTTTCGGTTCGAAGCCGGCGGCGATGATGTCGAACACGCCGTCGAAATGCGCGGCCAGGCCGAGCCGCGCCAGCACCGCATCGACATGGTCGACCGAGCCGTTGGTCAGGATCAGCTTGCGTCCGGGCAGCTTTGCGATGGCAGCGCCGAGCGCCGGGTTCGGCTCCAGCGGCGAGTGGTCGATCTTGTGGACGTAAGCGAGATAATCGTCGGCGCGCACGCCATGCAGGGTCATCATGCCGCGCATGGTGGTGCCGAAGCGCCGGTAATAATCCTTCTGGATCTTGCGCGCTTGGTCCGGGCTCAGGTTCAGCCAGCTGCAGACGAACTCCCCGATCCGCGCATCGACCTGCTGCCACAGATTGACGTGATGCGGGTAGAGCGTGTTGTCGAGGTCGAACACCCAGGTGTCGACGTGAGTGAAGATGCGGGTGGATTTCATTGCGGCTCTCTATCAGTTGGCGTGGCAGCCGCCAGACATTCCGTCGTCGTCCCGGCGAAGGCCGGGACCCATACCGCGTGATCTGTCAATGGGGCACTCTGGTCGTCGTTCTTCGCCAAAGGCAATTCGGTGGCTATGGGTCCCGGCTTTCGCCGGGACGACATTGGTGTTTGTGGCGCGCGCGTTCTGACCACAGCGCTCTCCATCACGGCACCGCAAAGCGCAGCGTCTTGCCACCGCTCGACATGTCCACCGCGCCGAATCCGGTCGCCGCGAAGCCGCGCGCCGCGCAATCGGTCTGCTCGTTGGTCTCGAACTTGGTCTCGCGCGTGCAGAGCTGCCTGTCGCCGCCCCAGTTCAGCGGCTTGTCTTTCAGCTTGATGCTGCGGTTGTCGGCGTCGATGGCTTCGGCGAAGCTGAAGATCTGCTTCGGCTGTCCGGTCACATCCGGATGCAGGCATTTGCCGGGGTCGATGCGATACCAGCCGCGGCTCGTCACGGACTTGCCGTCGTCGGTGGCGACCGCGGCCATCACCTTGTGCGGCGTGTCGTTGCACCAGGTCAGGCCGCTCGGCGAGGGTGTCTGCACGGCGTCGACCATGGTCTTGAAGAAATTCGGCGAGGACACGATGTCGGACGGCAGCCCGCGGCTCTTCAGGAAGGCGGCAAGGGCCGCTTGCGTCTTCGGCCCGTCGACGCCGTCGATCGGCGCGGCATCATAGCCGGCGATGACGAGCAGCCGCTGGATGCCGGCGAGCCGCGCCTGCTCGTCGTCATATTCGGAATCCTCGGCGAGATAAGCCACGAGATTGCCGTCATCGCCTTGCGTCGGCGTCACTTGCGTGAAGGCGGCCTGGGTCTGGCCGCTGCGGCACTGCCGCGCGGCGGCGATGACGAAATTGTCCGGCGCGACGCACAGCATATCGTTGCCGTTCTGCGGGATCGGCGAGGCGCCATAGACCCCGAGCGCGCGGGCGTTGAGCAGGATGCGGTCGGCGGACAGCGTGCCCTGCGCCACAACGCGGCAGGTGGCGGGATCGATCCTGAACCAGCCGCGCGTCGCGGTCGCGGCCTTGTCGTCGATGCCGATCGCGGCTTCGACGACATAGGACATGCGGTTGCAGATCTTGAGATCGGCAAAGGCCGGCGCGGAGGAGAACACGAACGAGACGGCCGCGGCGGGCAGCGTCATCAGGAAGCGCGCGAGGGGAGAGCGGCGAGGCCGCCTTGCTCTCTCTCCGTCATGCCCGGGCTTGACGACAATCTTTGACCGCGCGCTCATCACTTGTGGATCAGCGTTCCCGTGCCCTGGTTGGTGAAGAGCTCGAGCAGCACAGCGTGCTGCATCTTGCCGTCGATGATGACCACGCCCTGCACGCCCTGCTCGAGCGCGTAGATGCAGGTCTCGACCTTCGGGATCATGCCGCCGGAGATGGTGCCGTCGGCGATCAGCTTCCGTGCGTCCTTCACTGAAAGCTGCGGGATCAGCTTCTTCGACTTGTCGAGCACGCCCGGCACGTCGGTGAGCAGCAGCAGGCGCTTTGCCTTCAGCGCCCCGGCGACCGCGCCGGCAAAGGTGTCGCCGTTGATGTTCAGCGTCTGGCCGTCACGCGAAGTCGCGAGCGGCGCCAACACCGGGATCAGCTCATAGCCGATCAGCTGGTTGAGCAGCGTGAGATCGACCTTTTCGGGGTCGCCGACGAAGCCGAGATCTACCACCTTTTCGATCTGCGAGTCCGGGTCCACCATGGTCCGCGTCGTCTTGGTTGCGGTCACCATGTTGCCGTCCTTGCCGCAGAGGCCCACCGCCTTGCCGCCGGCGCCGTTGATGTAGCTGACGATCTGCTTGTTGACCGATCCGGCCAGCACCATCTCGACGATCTCGATGGTCGCCGCGTCCGTGATGCGCAGGCCTGCGGCGAATTCCGAGACGATGCCGAGGCGCTTGAGCATGGTCGCGATCTGCGGTCCGCCGCCATGCACCACGACGGGGTTGATCGCGGTCTGCTCGAGCAGCACGATGTCGCGGGCGAAATTCCTCGCGGTCTCCTCGTCGCCCATGGCATGGCCGCCATATTTGATGACGATGGTTTCTTCGTCATACTGCTGCATGTGCGGCAGCGCTTCGGACAGGATGCGGGCCTGGTCGAGCGGGGAAATTTCGGTCATGAGGCGGATCTCGCTGGCGGGACAAACGCGGCCTGCGTTCTATCCGATTGGCGGACGACGCGCAAAGTGAGAGTCTTTACCCTCTCCCCTTGTGGGAGAGGGTGGATCGCCGCGACAGCGGCGAGACGGGTGAGGGGTTTCTATCCGCTGAGGCAGACCCCTCATCCGGCTACGCGCGCCACCTTCTCCCACAAGGGGAGAAGGAAGAAAGGGACACTACTTCCGCCGCACCACCGCCGCCAGCGTCACCGCCAGCCAGCTCGCGATCATCACCGTTCCGCCCGTCGGTGCGGCGTAGGGAAACAGCGAGTGCCCGGCATATTGCCGCACGGTGAGGTCGCCCGCGAACAGCGCGGCGCCGATCACGAAGCCAAATGCCGCTACAAGGCCAATTCCGCCGTGCAGAAGTCCGCGTTCGATCAGCGCGACCGCCGCGAGAATGGCAGTCGCATGAAACAGCAGCATGGCGCTCGCGGAGGCAAGCCGGCCTGCGTCGGCGCCATGTGCGGAAGCGGCCGCCAGCACGACGCCGGTCGCGCCCATCAGGCCGGCGAGCGCGATCAGCGGGCGCAACGCCGCCATCAAGAGCTCCGCTCTTCCAGCAGCTTCGCCATCGCGGCGCGCAGCTCGGGCATTCCGGCCCCGGAGCGCGAGGAGGTCGTCAGCACATCCGGAAACGCGGCGGCATGCTTGGCGAGCACCACCCCGGTCTCGGCAATCCGCTCGGCGAGCTCGGAGGCCTTCACCTGGTCGGCCTTGGTCAGCACGATCTGATAGCTGACGGCCGAGCGGTCGAGCGTGCCCAGGATTTCGAGATCGACGTCCTTCAGCCCGTGGCGTGCATCGATCAGCAGGTAGACGCGTGCGAGTGACGCGCGGCCCAGCAGGAATTTGTGGATCAGGTCGGTCCAGGACGCGACCTGGGTCTTGGGCGCCTTGGCATAGCCGTAGCCGGGCATGTCGACCAGGCGCAAATCTGTCTTGCCCGGGACCTCGAAGAAGATCAGCTCCTGGGTGCGGCCCGGTGTGTGCGAGGTGCGCGCGAGCGCGTTGCGGCCGGTGAGCGCGTTGATCAGGCTCGACTTGCCGACATTGGAGCGGCCGGCAAAGGCGATCTCGAGCCCCGCCATCGGCGGCAGCGTCGCAATCGAGGGCGAGGCCCAGATGAACTGCCAGTCGCGGGTGAACAGCTTTCGCCCGGCCTCGATCAGCTTCGCATCGGTTTCGTCATTCACGCGAAGACTTTCAATTGTCTGCCTCGTCATTGCGAGCGAAGCGAAGCAATCCAGAAATGCACCCGGGAAGGGACTCTGGATTGCTTCGTCGCTTGGCTCCTCGCAATGACGATCGCTACGTCGCCTTCCTCGCGAACGTTGCCTTGAGATTGTCGAACAGCTCCACCTTCACGCCGTTGCGGCGCATGATGAAGCTCTGCTGGAGCACCGACAGCGTGTTGTTCCAGGCCCAGTAGATCACGAGGCCCGCCGGGAAGCCTGCCAGCATGAAGGTGAAGATCAGCGGCATCCAGTTGAAGATCAGCTGCTGGGTCGGATCCGGCGGCGTCGGGTTCAGCTTCATCTGGAACCACATCGTGATGCCCATGATGATGGGCCAGATGCCGAGCGCCAGATAATGGCCGAACAGCGGGAGTTGGGTCGGATCGTAGTGCAGCAGCCCGAACAGGGTGAACAGGTTGGTCGGATCGGGCGCGGAGAGGTCCTTGATCCAGCCGAAGAACGGTGCGTGCCGCATCTCGATGGTGACGAACAGCACCTTGTAGAGCGAGAAGAACACCGGGATCTGGATCACCACGGGAAGACAGCCGGCGACCGGATTGATCTTCTCCTTGCGGTAGATCTCCATCATCTCCTGCTGCTGCTTCACCTTGTCGTCGGGATAGCGCTCCTTCAGCACCGCAAGCTGCGGCTGGATCGATTTCATCTTCGCCATCGAGGCGTAGGACTTGTTCGCCAGCGGGAAGAACAAGAGCTTCACGATCACGGTCACGAGCAGGATCGAGATGCCGAAATTGCCGAAGAAGCGGTAGAAGAAGTCGAGACCGAGGAACATCGGCTTCGTGATGAAGTAGAACCAGCCCCAGTCGATCAAGAGATCGAAATGGTTGAGCCCGAGCTCCTTGTTGTAACCGCCGAGGCCTGCGAACGGGAACACGCCGACCACGCCGGCTTCCTTGGCGCCGGCGAACAGCCGTGCGTTCGCGGTCGCGGTGCCGCCGATCGCGACGGTGACGGGATCGAGCAGATAGTCGGTCTGGTAGGTGTGCACATTGCCGGTGAGGTTCGACGAGAACCGCGCCTCGAGCTGCGCATTGGTGTCGGGCAACAGCGCCGAGGCCCAGTACTTGTCGGTGATGCCGAGCCAGCCATTGATGGCCTTGAAGTTGACCTGCTTGGCTTCGTCGATCTTCTTGTAGGCGTATTCCTGCAAGCCGTGGTCGCCGAGATAGCCGATCAGGCCTTCATGCAGGATGTAATAGCCGGAGACATGCGGCGTGCCGTGGCGCGAGATCAGCGCGAACGGAAACAGCTTGACCGGCGTATTGCCGACATTGCTCACTTCGTCCTTGACGGTGAAGAGATAGTGGTCGTCGACCGAGATGGTGCGGCGGAACGTGAGGCCCTCGCCATTATCGTATTTCAGCACGACCGGCGTCGACGGCGTCAGGCTGCCGCTGCCGTCCTGCTGCCACGTGGTCTGGGCATCCGGCAGCTTGGCCGTCACGCCGGTTGCCGCCACCCAGCCGAACTCGGCGTAATAGGGCTCCGCGGTGCCAGAGGGCGAATAGAGGATGATCGCCGGCGACTTCGGGTCGACCGTTTCGCGGAATTGCACCAGCGCAAGGTCGTCGATGCGGCCGCCCTTCAGGGCAATGCTGCCGGCGAGGCGGGGTGTGTCGATCTTCACGCGCGGGCTGGCTGCAATCGCGCTGTCGCGGCTGACGACCGGCTGCACCTGCTGGTTCGCGCCCGGCGTCGTCGCGGGCGCCGGCGACGTGCCGGACTGCGGCGTGGCGCCTGGCGTCGCGGACGCGGTCGGCTGCGGCGTGGTCTTCTGGAGCTCGGCCTGCGTCTGCTGCTGGGCGCGCTGCTTCTCCATCGCCGGCACGTTATAGAAATACTGCCAGGCGATCAGCACCAGGCCCGATAGAATGACGGCGAGGATGGTATTGCGATTGTCGGTCATCACTATTGTCTCGTCATCAATCGGGTTTGCGGCTGGCTGCGGCGGAGCCGGGAGCTGGCTTTGAACCGCGCCCCTTGTGCGTATGCCGCGCGGGCCTTGTGAACGCTATGCGCAGATCGTCGAGCATGGTCGCGAAGTCGCGCGACAGCGCGTCCCTGCGTCCGACCAGCACATAATCATGATGGGGCTGCATCGACACCGGATCGAGCCGCTTCACGAGTTCGCGAAGCCGGCGCCGGATGCGATTGCGCTCGGGGGCGTTGCCGTTCTTTTTGGTAACGGTGAAGCCGATCCGGATCGGGCCGCTGTCGTCGCCGCCAAGGCTTTGGCGGTCAAGGCTTCGGCGGTCAAGGCTTTGCAGGACGAACGCGGGACTATTCACCCGCGCGCCATTGGCAACGGCGAGGAAATCCGCCCGCTGCCTCAGCCGATCCATGATGAAATCCCAAAAAGGGGTCTGGCTCAGGCGCTCAGACGCTTGCGGCCGCGCGCGCGTCGGGCGGCGAGAACCTTGCGGCCGCCGGCAGTGGCGAGACGGGCACGGAATCCGTGACGGCGCTTGCGCACCAGTTTGCTGGGTTGATAAGTCCGCTTCACGGGTTTTTCTCCGCTGACCGGGCAATTTGCCTGTAGAATTGATGGTAAAGTCCGGAAGATGCGGCCCAAAATGGGCCATTTCCGGCCCCAAGAGAGCCGCTCCCGACATCACGCCGGGTCATCGCGGACAATTTGGCCGGCTTATAAGGGAGCGTCCTGCCTTCGTCAACGCCGCAGGACCGCGCAGGCCGGATGAATATCACTGTTTCGGCGGGGTTTTAACCCTTGAGGTAGCGGCTCGCCGGATCAGCGCTTACATCCGACCTCGGCAGATGAGCGATCTGTAATTTGACCGGCTCCCGGGCGGGTCGCATCCTCCAGATCCAAGGCCAGCAGGGGCGGATCTCGTGGCGACAGACCTCCAGCCGACCCAAGATTTCGATCGGGTCATGGATCAGCCGGACCCGCCGGTAACACGGTCGCGCGGAACGACGGGACTCGGTCTGTCCGGCAAGCTGCTGTTGCTGACCGTCCCCCTGGTGATGATCGCGGCGAGCCTGCTCTATGTCCCCGCCATCGCCAACTTCTGGGTCAACCGGCTCAACGACCGCGTCGCGGCGGCGAACACCGCGGCACTGGTGCTCGATGCGGCGCCGCTCGGCATGGTCCCCGATCGCTGTCACGCGAGATCCTCAAAAGCATCAACGCGCGCGCCGTCGCGATCAAGATGGGACAGCAGCGCCGGTTGCTCGCCAGCGACAATTTGCCGGCCACGATCGAGCATGACATCGACCTGCGCGACATCACCGCGTGGGAGGCGATCACCGGCTCGTTCCAGATGATGCTGGAGACCGGCAACCAGCCGATCCGCATCGTCGGCCCCGGCGTCGGCAACGCCCAGTTCATCGAAATCGTCACCGACGAACTGCCGCTGCGGCAATCGATGTATCGCTTCTCCCGCAACGTCGTGGTGGTCGCGCTGATCATCGCGGTGCTGACCGCGGGCCTCGTCTACCTCGCGCTGCATTACCTGTTCGTGCGGCCGATGCGGCGGATGACCGCGAGCCTGGTCGGATTCCACGAAAATCCCGAGAGTTCGGCGCGGATCATCGTGCCGAGCCAGCGCAGCGACGAGATCGGGGTCGCTGAGCGCGAATTGTCGGACATGCAGCGCGATTTGATGTCGATGCTGCATCAGAAGAGCCGGCTCGCCGCCCTCGGCCTCGCCGTCTCCAAGATCAATCACGATCTGCGCAACCTGCTCGCTTCGGCGCAATTGTTGTCGGACCAGCTGGCCAGCGTGCCCGATCCGCGGGTGCAGCGTTTTGCGCCAAAGCTCGTGCGCTCGCTCGAGCGCGCCATCGCCTTCTGCCAGTCGACGCTGTCCTACGGCCGCGCCCAGGAGGCCGCGCCCGACCGCCGCATGATGCTGATCGAGCCCGTCGTGATGGAGGTGCGCGAGACCGCGGGCCTCGCCTCCGACGCCTCGATCGCCTGGGTCGCCGCCATCGAGCGCGGGCTCGCCGTCGACGCCGATCCCGACCAGCTGTTCCGGGTGCTGCTCAACCTCGTCCGCAACGCCGCCCAGGCGCTGGAAAGCCATGCCTCCGGCGACGGCGGCCCGCAGCAGATCAGGATCACGGGCAAGCGCGAGGGCGCCGTGGCCATCCTCGAGGTCTCCGACACCGGCCCCGGCGTTCCTCAGAAGACCCGGGAGCACCTGTTCGAGGCGTTCCAGACCTCCGGCCGCCCCGGCGGCAGCGGCCTTGGCTTGGCCATCGCCGCCGAGCTGGTCCGCGCCCATGGCGGCGACATCCACCTGGTTGAAGGCACCATCGGCGCCACCTTCCGGATCGTCATCCCCGATCGCCCGGTGGAGCTGCTCTCGATCCGCAACGAGCGGGCGCGGGCGTAGTCGGCCATCGGCCGAGTTGCCCGTCATTCCGGGGCGGCGCTGTGCGCCGAACCCGAATCCAGAGGTTTCGGCGCGAGATTCCGGGTTCTCGCTTCGCGAGCTCCGGAATGACGGGGATAGACTGTCCATGTCCCGGCAAAATCTCTCCCACCCGGACCTTGCCAATCGCGGCAAGAGCGGTTAGTCAGGGCGCTCTTTCGCACCCCTTCGGCGCCGTCCGGAGGCTGCGTGCGGGCCATGCCCGCCAACGCTGTTCGCGAAACACGCGCCCGTAGCTCAGCTGGATAGAGCATCAGACTACGAATCTGAGGGTCGGACGTTCGGATCGTTCCGGGCGCGCCATTTGCGATTTTGCACGATATTGCCGGTTGACGCGCAAGCGCCGCATCAAGCCGCCGACAGCCGCGCGTGGAACTTGCTGCCCACTCTTCGGCCAATCGCCGTGACATAGAGCGTGCGAGCAATTCCGGCGCGGCCTCTCACATCGTGACCGGCACTTCGACCAAGCCCAGATAACGCGCCATCGGACGGAAATCGCTGTCATTGAGTAGCAGGGGCGCGCTGTTCTCGATGCACCAGGTGCCGATTAGCAGGTCGATTGTCTTGCTTTGCGGCGGCGGGCGAGATTGCTGCGCCAGCGGTGTTTGCCGAAGGCTGCACCGGCCTCATGCTGCCCTCGCAGCTTGATCATCAAACGGAGCGCCTCTTTCACCGTTTGCTTTTTGGTTGCGTGCCCGGAGGCCTTCCGGGCTTCTGCCATCAGCGTATTGTCGATCTCGATATTGGTGCGCATGGCCATGTCGCTGTGCCGATGCAGGTCAAAATCGCCCGCGTGCTTTGATCCATGAGAGGCGCACGCTCAAAAAACGACAGGTCGTGCCCGATGCGTGACCTGCCTCGGTTCATGCTCAGCAAACTAACATATGTTAGTTTGCTGGTGCTAAATACCGGTGCCCACCTCAGCATTTCCGTTTAACGCGCGGAATACCAACGCCATTTACGCGATGTTTCCAGAGTCTCTCCTAGCCTGCTTGGCGGGCGGAGCGGCACATGGAACTCAGCAAAATATGGAACTTGTTCTCGGTCGGGCGTCTTACGACCCCGGTCGATCGCGCGCTGCTGGTGGAACAATTCAAGGTTCTCCGAAAGCAGGTTCCTGTCCTCTACGCAGTGCTGTTGCTCGACAGCTTCAGTGTGGCCTGGGTCCTGCCGAGGGAGTGTTCACCCTGGCTGAGGTTCGCGCTGCCGGCAGTTCTTGTTGCGGTCTGCATGGTGCGAATGGTGCAATGGCTGCGCATGCGCGCATGCGAGGTTACTCCCGAAGAAGCCTTCAGCAATCTCTCTCGAATGCGGATTTTTGCCGCCGTTCTCACCTCGGGATTCGTCTGCTGGATATTGGCGCTGATGGAGACCGTGGAGCCGGCGCTGCGCGCGCCTTTGGCGTTGCTGGTGTTCATGGGCTGCATCGGCACGTCGTATTGTCTTGGCAGCTTCCCGGCTGCCTCGCGGCTGTCGATGTTGATCGCGGGCGTGCCGATCTCGGCGCGGCTGCTGTTTTCGGGTGAGCCCCTGCAGCTCTGCTTGGGGCTGAATCTGGCGCTGCTCCTGGTCTTGCTGGCGCGAATGCTCAACATCAATTTTCGCAATCTTGAAGGGCTGATCGAGGAGCAGGCTAACTCGGCCGAAGAAGGCAGGCGTGCGCGAGCCGCGGAAAAGAGTGCAATCGAGGAGAAGTCGAAGGCCGACGAATTTGCGGACCGGTTCACCACCGCGTTGAACAACATGTCCCAGGGTCTTTGCTTTTTCGACGGGCAGCAGCGCCTCATCGTCTGCAACCGGCAATATCTCGAGATCTATGCTCTCAGTCCGGAAAGCGTGACGCCCGGCATGCGCCTGCAAGAGATCGTTCAGCTGCGATACGGTATCGGCACTGCACCGAAAATGTCCGAGGAGGCGTATCTGAGCTGGCGCACGAGCGACAATGTGATCAATCGAAACTCGGATACGACTGTCGAGCTTGCCAATGGACGGATCGTTCGCATCCGTCATCGACCCATGGAGGATAACGGTTGGGTCGCCACCCACGAAGACGTCACGGAGCGATATCGGACTGAAGAGGCGCTCGCTGCTGCGAAGGCGGCCGCAGAGCGGGCCGAAGCCGCCGCGCGAGCGGCGCACGCGCATCTGAAGGAAGCGCTCGACGTCGTTCCGGAAGGACTTGCGGTCTTCGACAAGGAAGATCGACTGGTCCTGTGGAACCGCCAGTACACCGACTTCTACTCGGCCAGCAACCACGCACTCACGGAAGGTGTCCGGTTCGAGGAGATGCTGCGAGCGGGGCTGCGGCGCGGGCAATACGCGGACGCGCTGGGCAGAGAGGACGAGTGGCTCAGCGAACGGCTCGCCTGGCACAACCTGCCGCAGTCCTCGCATGAGCAGCGGCTTCCGGGAGACAGGTGGCTGCGCGTCGAGGAAAGACGAACGGCGGATGGCGGCAGTATCGGCGTGCGCATCGATATTACCGAGCTCAAGCGGCGCGAAGCATCCTTCAGGCTGCTTTTCGAAGAGAACCCGATCCCGATGTGGGTGGCGGAGGCCGGTTCGCAGCGCTTTCTCGCCGCGAACGCCGCGATGTGCAGCCATTACGGATACAAGCAGGACGAGTTGCTCGCGATGACCGAGCCGGGTCTGAATAGCGGCGAGGCGGGGCGCTGCGATGGTGAGCAGGACGTTGCGGCTCACAAGACCCGCGGCGGCGACGAACTGGAAGTGGTCGTCGAACGTCGTTCTCTGATGTACGAAGGCAAGCTTGCGCAGGTCGTAGCCGCGTTCGATGTGACCGAGCGCAACCGAAGCCAACGCAGGATCGGTCATCTGGCATCCCATGACGCCCTGACCGAACTGCCGAACCGGACCGCGCTCGACGGAGCCCTGACTGCCGCGATGAACCGGGCGCGCGATAGCGCTAGCAGCGTGGGCGTCCTGTGTATCGACCTCGATCGCTTCAAGGACATCAATGATCTGTTCGGGCATTCGGTCGGAGACGCTGTCCTGCGCGAGACGGCCCGGCGGCTGAAGCACGCTGCCGAAGGAGCCTATGTTGCCCGCGTCGGGGGCGACGAGTTCATGGCCATTACGGAACAACTTCCGCTGCCGGGCGCTGCCGAGCTCCTGGCCAAAAGGATGCGTGAGGCGTTTGCCGTTCCGATCGAAACCAACGGTCATTGTCTGGAGCTCGACCTCTGCGTTGGCATTGCGGTGTTTCCGCGGGATGGAGAGGATGCGGTCTCGCTGCTCGCCAATGCTGATGCGGCACTCTACCGTGCCAAGCATGACGGCCGGGGCGCCGTCCGCCTGTTCACAAGTGCGATGGATCAGCAGCTGCGCCAACGTCGTGCCGTCGAGCACGATCTGCGCTCGGCCGTGGAGAACGGCGAGCTGTTCGTCGAGTACCAGCCCCAGGTGGATCATGTCCGCGGCATCGTGGGCCACGAAGCGCTGGTGCGCTGGCAGCATCCTGTCCGAGGCGTCATTGCACCGGGCGAGTTCATTCCGGTTGCGGAAGAGAGCGGGCTGATCGCCAAGATCGACGAATGGGTTCTCAAGGAAGCCTGTCGCGCAGCGGCTTCATGGACCACGCCGCTGAGGATCGCGGTCAACATCTCTGCGGCTCAATTTCGCCGGGAGAATCTTGAAAGGCAGGTGAAATCGGCCTTGAGAGAGAGTGGACTTGCGCCGGCCCGACTGGAACTGGAAATCACAGAGGGCGTACTGATCGAGGACGTCGGCCGCGCCAGAGAAACGCTGAACCGACTCAAATTACTCGGGTCTTGATTGCCCTGGATGATTTTGGGACGGGTTACTCCTCATTGTCATATCTGGACGCGTTTCCGCTCGACCGCATCAAGATCGATCGCAGCTTCGTAGCGACCCTCGGTACCAGCGAAAAGTCGATAGGGATTATTCGCGCGGTGATCGGCCTGACCCACAGCTTCGGGATTCCAGTGCTGGCGGAGGGGGTCGAAACCGAGGAGCAGTTCGCTATGCTGGCGGCAATGAAGTGTGACGAGATGCAAGGTTACCTGATCGGGCGCCCGCAACGTCTGCCGCACCAAGGGGACAGAGACCTCTTCAAGCCGCGAGTCCAAGCGAGCGCCTAACTGCGACTACGCCCTCATGCTTTCGGAGCGACGTTGACGGCGCAGTCAGGGGCTGGGCTGAGGCGTGGGCAACGGCTGTGGCGCGGCCGGGTGCGGAGACGGCGTCGCCGCCGGCTGCTGGGTCGCGGCGACGGCGGGCTGGTCGCCGCCACCGCCGTGCGGGACGCATGTGCCGATGTTGCTCAACAGCCGTTTGGCCTGCAGATCGCGAGCCTTCGAGTAGTCCCGCCGCCGCTCGATGCTGCCGGCGGCCAATCGATCCCAAGCCTCGAATGCGTCCGCATAGTGCTTGCGCATCTGCTCCTCGGCCGCCAGGCATTCAGAGAACTTGTCGAACACCAGGTCGGTATTGACCGGGGTTACGCCGCCCACCAGGACCACGAGCATCCATTTCATGCCTTCGGCCTTCGCGCTCTCTGTGCCGCAACCTCTCTGGTGAAGGACTGAAATCCCGAACTTGGGATTGGTTCCGCGAGCTCCGGAGCGAGGCGCTCGCAATTGCTGCAGGCAGGTGGAACGACCATTCCCGGCCGGCGGTTGGGCTGAACCGCCAAGTGGGAGAGACGCATGGACACGGATATGAAGGAAGCCTCGGCAATGACCGAAGCCTCCGGGCTGACCGACGAGATCGACGCCACTGAGAACAGTTCCGGGCCACGCCGGCGAGCGCAGCAGTCGCCGTCGCAAGATGCGGCAATCCGCTGGGCGGACCAGTTGCGCAAGATGACCGTCAAGGCCCCGCTGCAGTCGCTCTTCGCCGCGTTCCTGTTCGGGATGTGGGTCGCCCGTCGGCGCTGAAGCATTCGGTCCAGCGCCGGTTTGGACGGAAGCCGTGCGCCCGGAACGGAGTTCGCCCGCGCCGCGTTGATCTTCACGATCAACTCAGGACCGGAGAATGCAAATGAAATGGACCATCGCAGTGGCCTTCGCGGCTGCGCTCTCGATCGCCTTTGCGCCCGGCGCCGACGCCAAGGGCTGCATCAAGGGGGCCATCGTCGGTGGTATCGCCGGCCACATGGCCGGACACGGTAAGGTCGGCGCCGCGGCCGGTTGCGCCATCGGCCACCACGAGGCCAACAAGCAGAATCCGAACAATTCGAACGCCCAGGCTCCTGCCCAGCAGAAGTGAGAACGACTTGCTTCCCGGCCGAGTGTCGGGTCTCCTCGCCTTCGCGCTCCCTGTGAGCCGACCCCTTGGGTTAAGCCTCTCGACATCTTCGTCCGGAGCACCTCGGGTCGGCGGCGTCATTGATGTTCGGGCGCACCGCAACACGATCACGCACATGGCAAGCCGGTGCGTGCAGCGCTGTTCTCCGTGACCCAACATTTGTGTTGTTCATCGACTCCGGTGCCTCTAGCATCCCGGCAAATACAGCCCGAGAAGAGCCGCACCGGGAGGGCATGATGCGCTGCAGTCGTATGTTGCTGGCGGTTGCGTGTGCGGTCGCCTGGCTGCCGTTGCTTTTCGCGACGCCAGGCCTGGCGCAGGGTATTCCGCAAGACATTCCGAGGAAGGATCTGCTGATCCTGGAAAACCCCGAAGGGACGGTGAAGAACGCAGGCTGGTTCAACATCTGGACCATCAATGCCGGATCGCAGTCCAACGGACTCCAGCAGGTCGCCCTCGACACGCTCTGGTACATCGATCCCGAGAGCGGCATCGACGGGGTCTGGGATAATTCGCTGGCAGCGGAGAAGCCACACTACAATGCCGACTTCACCGAAATGACAGTCAAGCTCCGCAGCGGCATCTTCTGGAGCGACGGCGTCGAATTCACCGCCGACGATGTCGTCTCGACGGTCACGACACAGATCAACCATCCGGCGATGCGCTTCAGTGCGGTGCTGGCGAGCAACGTTGCGTCGGTGAGCGCTCCCGATGCTCACACCGTGATCTTCAAGCTCAAGAAACCGAATTCACGCTTCCATGCCAACTTCACCGTGCGCTGGGGTGCGGTGTGGATCCTGCCCAAACACGTGTTCGACAAGGTGGCGGATCCGGTCAAGTTCGACTTCAACAAGCCGATCTCGCTCGGCGCCTATGTGCTGCATAGCTACGATCCGGACGGCAAGTGGTACATTTGGCAACTCCGCGACGATTGGCAGCGCACCACGCTTGCGCGGTTTGGCAAACCAGGTCCGAAATATCTCGCCTATGTCGATCCTGGACCGCCCGAAAAGCGGGTGATCGCCCAGCTCAACCACGAGCTCGACGTGATTCACGACATCGCGCCCGAGGGCATGTTTGCCCTCGCCAAGCAGAGCAAGACGACGCGGGCATGGTTCAAGGGCTTTCCCTACGGTCACCCCGATCCGACGCTTCCAGCTGTGATCTTCAACACCCAGAATGAAAACTTCAAGAATCCGGATGTGCGATGGGCGCTGGCGCTGTTGATCGACATCAAGGCGG
Organism: Bradyrhizobium sp. LLZ17; assembly: GCF_041200145.1. Taxonomy (NCBI): domain Bacteria; kingdom Pseudomonadati; phylum Pseudomonadota; class Alphaproteobacteria; order Hyphomicrobiales; family Nitrobacteraceae; genus Bradyrhizobium; species Bradyrhizobium zaerense. Next base: position 4,196,381 of record NZ_CP165734.1, on the reverse strand, counting down.
TGGCGATGGCGGCCTATCGCGGCGCCGCCACCATCTCTGCGATCGGGGTGCCGCCGACCGGAACCCATCCGGCGACCTATCATGGACCGATGGAGGACTGGCTCAAGACATTCGAGATCGATACCGGCAAGCGCAAGATCAGGCCTTATGACCCGACGATCGGCAAACAGATTGCCGACATGTTGCGACCTTCCATGGGCGAGCAGATTCCGTCCGATCCTGCCGAGATCGCCAAGGCGTTCGGCAGGGGCTGGTGGAAAACCGATCCGCGCGCCGCGCAGGAGCTTCTCGAGAAAGCCGGATTCACCAAGCGAGGCGGCGCCTGGATGACGCCGGACGGAAAGCCGTTCAGCGTCCGTGTCATGGTCGAAGGCGATTTGCGCCCGGTGATGACCCGCGCCGGCACGATGATCGTGCAGCTCTGGAAGCAGGCGGGCATCGATGCCAAAATCGATGTCGCACAGGGGACGCTGCCCACGCGGCGGGCCGCGGGCGATTTCGACACGTTCATCGGCTGGAGCGTCGAGACCTGGGGCGGCAACCAGGACCTGTCCTATTTCCTCGACAGCTGGCATTCGGAGTTTGTCGCCGCGCCGGGCAAGCCGCAGCCGCTCCGCAACTGGCAGCGCTGGTCCAATCCCGCGCTCGACAAGATCATCGAGGAGATCCGCACTATCGGATTCGATGATCCAAAATCGATCGAGCTCGGCAAGGAGTACGTCAAGCTCGCCGTGAAGGAGATGCCGACCATTCCGCTGATGGCCTACAACGTGTTCACCGCTATGGATCAGACCTACTGGACCGGATTTCCGACCTCGGAGAATCCCTATACCAACCCCGTGCCGAACTGGGGCAACTCGCGCTACATGTTCGTCAGGCTGAAGCCGGCCAGTTAGGACGCGATCATGCAAACGCGACCGCATCGCCGGGGCTTGCCTGAACGATGTCGTCCGGCGTCCCCGGTGCTTCCATGAGCGGCTACGCCGCCTATGTCGGCCGGCGTGTCGGGCAGTTTCTGTTGGTTGTCTTCATCGGCATCAATGTTGCGTATGTCATCACCCATGCTTCACCCATCGATCCCGTCGAGCAGTCGATTTCGGCGGTGAGCTCCTACGGCAACACCGCGCCGGGGGCAATCGAGCAGATGCGCAACTCGCTGCGCGACCTCTACGGTCTCAGCGGCACGCCTTCCGAGCAGTACCTTCTGTTCTGGAAACGAATCCTTCGCGCGGACTTCGGTCCCTCGATGTCGGCGTTTCCGACACCCGTTGCCACACTGATCGGCCGCGCGCTGCCGTGGACCGTGGGTCTCCTTTCGGTTTCGACCATTGTCGCCTGGGGGCTCGGAAATCTGCTGGGCGGACTTGCGGGCTACTACCGGCAGAACCGAGGTCTGAAGCTGATGGGGGTGATCGCCATGGGCCTCCACCCGATCCCATATTACATCGTGGCGATGCTGCTGCTGATCGTGTTTGGCTTCGTCTGGCCGGTGCTTCCGATCACCGGCGGTTCGACGATGAATCTCCCTCAGACATGGACGCTCGAATTCGTTCTCAGCGTGCTTCAGCACGCGATTCTGCCGGCGCTCTCGCTGATCCTGATCGGTGTGGGGAGCTGGTTCCTGGGCATGCGCGCACTTGTATCCAATGTCCTGGCGGAAGAGTTCGTGCTGTACGCCGAACTTGCCGGCGTGAAGCCCTGGCGCATCCTGACCTTCTACGTGATACGTAACGCCATCGTGCCGCAGGTAACCGGGCTTGCCATGTCGCTCGGTGGAATCTTCAACGGCGCCGTGATCACCGAAAAAGTGTTCGGCTATCCCGGTTTGGGATCGCTCCTGGTCGACGCCGTCTATGCCGGAGATTACGGGCTTGTCCTTGGTGTTACGACGATCTCGATCCTTGGCGTGTCGGTCGGCGTGCTCGTCATCGATCTCATGTATCCGCTGCTCGATCCCAGGGTGAAGATCAGCTGATGGCCGTTCTTCTCCGCAACCTGCTGCGCCACAGCCCTGAATTCCGGATCGGGGCCGTGCTGATCGCCCTCGTTCTGTTGCTCGCCATGCTAGCCAGCATCTCGCCCTATCCGCCGGAGATCGTCTATGTGGTCCCGCCCGATCTGCCGCCGTCAGCGACCTATTGGTTCGGCACCACCTCGCGTGGCCAGGATGTGTTCTGGCAATTGAGCTTCGCCATCCGAAACACGCTGCTGTTCGGATGCACCGTGGCCCTGACCAGCCGGGTGATCGCGCTGACGGTCGGTCTCATCAGCGGCTACAAAGGTGGCTGGATCGATCGCGCCCTGATGTCGGTCAACGACACGTTGATCGTCATTCCACTGTTGCCGATCCTGGTGCTGTTCTATTTCGTGATGCGCGACCAGATCTCCTGGCTGATGCTGGCTCTGATCATGGCCTGTTTCGGCTGGGCCTATGACGCGCGGCTGATCCGTTCGGTGGTGATGAGCCTGAGGGCGCGCGAATTCACCCAGACGTGCCTGTTCTCCGGGATGAGTACGCGACAGATCCTGACCGAGGAGCATCTGCCCTACGTCCTGCCGATCGTGTTCTCTACGACGATGAACAACATGGTATGGTCGATCGGGCTGGAGGTCACGCTCGCCGTGCTCGGCTTCACCGACATCGACACGCCGACCATCGGTGGCATGATCTATTGGGCCAACCAGCACGCCGCAATGGTGGCGGGAGTCTGGTGGTGGATCGCCTTCCCGACGCTGACGGTGGTGATGGCGTTTATCGGGCTGTTCCTGCTCGCGGTGTCGGCGAGCGCCTACATCGACCCACGAAGCCGCCTCTGGACAACCGGAGATGCCTCCTGATGCACGCCAACGTTCAGCAGGCAGAGACCCCCGGAGACGTTCAGCCGATCCTCAGGGTTCGCGACCTGCAGGCCCATTACCGGACCACGCATCTCGGCCTCAGGCGCGGCGTCAGAGCGGTCGACGGAGTGAGCTTCACTGTTCGCCGCGGTGAGATCTTTGGGCTTGCCGGGGAATCCAGTTCCGGAAAGACCACCTTGATCAAGAGCATCGCGGGTGTGATCAGGCCCCCGCTCGAGATCGTGGGCGGCACGGTGGATTTTGCATTTCTCCCCGGCTTTGGCGGACTGCACCGCGCGCCGCCGGCTGAGCTGGCTCGGATCCGCTGGCGGCATTTGTCCTATATCGTGCAAGGATCCATGAGTGTTCTGAACCCGGTCCGCCGTGTCGAATCGGCGTTCCTCGATTTCGCATATCCGCATATCGGCGGTCACCGGAAGCAGTTTGAGCAGCAGGTGATCGCTCATCTGGCGCGCGTGCGGCTCGAGCCTTCGGTGCTGACGGCCTTTCCGCACGAGCTGTCCGGGGGCATGCGTCAACGCGCCACGCTTGCGCTCGCTACGATTTGCCGTCCTGATTTCATCATCGCCGACGAACCCACGACCGCACTGGATGTATTGGTGCAGAAAGAAGTGCTCGGCATGATGCGCGGCATTCAGCGGGAGACCGGCTCGTCGATCCTGCTCGTGACCCATGACATGGGCGTGCATGCGCATGTGACGGACCGCCTCGGCATCATGTATGCCGGGCGTCTTGTCGAAGAAGCCGCAACCGCGGAGATTTTCCGCAATCCATTGCACCCTTACACCAGGCATCTGATTTCCAGCCTTCCGCGCATCGGCGACGACGCGCCGCGCGCGGGGCTTGTCGGCTCCCCGCCGAATCTCGCCGACCCGCCTCCCGGCTGCCGCTTTCATCCCCGCTGCCCACTCGCAACCGAAATTTGCAGGCGCGAGGTCCCGGCCATGCTGGAGGCCGACAACGGACATCGGGTCGCGTGCTTTGCGGTCGAGCGAGGCATTCAGGCATGAACGATTTGCTCCTTGACGTTTGCGAGGTCAGCAAGACCTTCGTCCGGGGAGGGCTATTGTCGCGGCAGACTGTTGCTGCTGTAAACCAGGTCAGCTTCCAGCTTGTCGCCGGACGTCCGGAGATACTGTCGGTCATCGGCGGATCCGGCGGCGGGAAGACGACGCTGGCGCGGATGATCTTGAACATCGAAGCCCCGACCAGCGGAAAGTTGTTGCTCGATGGCATCGACCTCGCTGCCATCACCGGCAGCGCCGCTCGCCTGGCCTTCATGCACAAGGTGCAGCCGATTTTCCAGAATCCGTTTGACTCCTTTAACCCGCTGAAGCGGCTCGACCGTTATCTGTTTGTGACGCGTAGCCGGTTTTCCGGCGCGGCGGGGCAGGGCACAATTGAGGCCGCCGTCGATGCGGCGTTGCACAAGGTCGGGCTGTCGCTCGAGCAGGTGCGCCATCGATACCCGCACGAGCTGTCCGGCGGCCAGCTGCAAAGGGTTGCAATCGCCCGCGCACTGCTGGCCGAACCCAAGCTGCTCGTGGCGGATGAGCCGGTATCCATGATCGATGCGTCGCTGCGCGTGTCCATCGTCAATCTGTTCAGGACGTTGCGGGACGACCTTGGCATCTCGATCATCTATGTCACCCATGATCTCGCCACGGCCTATTATGTTAGCGACCGGATCATGATCATGCAGGAGGGTCGCATCGTCGAAAGCGGCGACGCGAGGACTGTGTTGAACGCGCCGCGGCATTCCTATACCCGCCAATTGCGCGACGCCGTGCTAGTACCTGACGTCGCCGATGCTGCCCGTGGCGCATCTCCCGGCATCTACGATTCCATCAGCCCCGCGGCACCCGAGAGAAGAACATGAGGAAAGCCAGAGTTCTGATCGACCGCGACTTTGCCATTGGTCGCACCGATCCTCGTCTGTTCGGTGCGTTCGTCGAACATTTGGGCCGATGCGTCTATGGCGGCATCTATGAGCCCGGCCATCCGACTGCGGACGAGAAGGGTTTTCGGACCGACGTGCTGGCGTTGGTGAAAGAGCTTGGCCCGACGCTGATCCGATATCCCGGCGGCAATTTCGTGTCGGGATATAATTGGGAGGACGGCGTCGGCCCGTTGGCAGCGAGGCCGGCGCGCCTGGACCTGGCATGGCTCTCCACTGAACCGAACAGTTTCGGCACCAATGAATTCATCGACTGGTGCAGGGCCGCCGCCGTCGAGCCGATGATGGCGGTCAACCTCGGCACCCGCGACGCCGATGCGGCGCGCAACCTGGTCGAATACTGCAACCACCCGGGCGGAACGGCCTGGTCGGAGCTTCGCCGCACGCATGGCTGGGACAAGCCCCACGACATCAAGCTGTGGTGCCTCGGCAATGAGATGGATGGCTCCTGGCAGATGGAAAACAAGAGCGCCGCCGCTTACGGTGCCGTGGCGGCCGAAGCCGCGAAGATGATGCGCTGGGTGGATTCGAGGATCGAGCTTGCGGCGTGCGGTTCGTCAGGGCGCACCATGCCGAGCTATGGCCGGTGGGAAGACACGGTGCTCGATCTCAGCTTCGATCATGTCGATTACATTTCGCTGCATACCTATCTCAACAACTACCGACGGGACACGGCATCGTTTCTGGCGAGCGCCGACCTGATGGACAGATTCATCGACGAGGTCGTGGCGCTAGCCGATGCGGTTGCGGCCAAACGGCGTTCCGACAAGCGCCTGATGTTGAGCTTCGATGAATGGAACGTCTGGTATCGGACCCGGCGCAGCCGTGGCGACAGGGTGAAGGAGGGCTGGCCGGTGGCACCGCCGATCCTCGAGGAAATCTATACGATGGAAGATGCGCTCGCGTTCGGCGGCGCCTGCATTTCACTGCTCAATCATGCCGATCGGGTCAAGGTTGCCTGTCTTGCGCAACTCGTCAACGCAATCGCGCCCATCATGACCGAGACGGGTGGAGGTGCGTGGCGACAGACCATCTTTTTTTCCTTTCGCTCACATGAGCCGCTTCGGCCGCGGCAGCGTCTTGCGTGCGCAGGTGGAGTCGGAGAGCTACGACACGTCCTACTACGATCCCCGCGGTACCCAGGAGCAGACCTTTCCAGTGCCAAACGTGAGCTATCTCAAGATGGCGGCGGTGGCGACAGAAGACGGCGGCCTGTCGCTGTTCCTGCTCAACCGGGATCTGAAGCAGGAGATGGAGGTGAGTGTCGAGGCCAGAAGTTTCGGTCGGCTCATGGTGAGCGAGCGGCTTGAACTGCGGCATGATGACCTCAACGCAATCAATGACAAGGATGCGCCGCACAAGATCAAGCCAGGCCCGCTGCAGAGCGTGACGTTCGAAGACGGACGCTTGCAGGCCACGCTCAAGCCGGCCTCCTGGAATGTGATCCATTTGGCGGCGAACTAGGGATCGCGGCGACTGCGGCAAACGAATGTTGACCGTGATGCATCAACTCGTGCCGTCGCGAATTGTCCGGGAATCAAGCACCTGACGAATTGAACGCGCCAAATCTGCCGGCCGATAGGGCTTGCTGAGCAAGGTGATGTCGGGGTCCAGCCGACCGTCATGCATCATGGCGGCTTCCGGATATCCGGACATGTAGAGCACAGGCACATTCGGGCGCAGCCGGGTGACGATCTCCGCAAGTTCGCGCCCGTTCATCCCGCCGGGCATGACAACGTCGGTAAACAGCAGGTCAAACGCTGTGCCCTGGTTCACCAGAACGAGCGCGTCGGGACCATTGGCCGCGGCAATCGTACGATAGCCAAAGCTCTTGAGCTGCGCCAAGACGTAATTGCGCACCAGCTCGTCGTCCTCGACAACGAGAATGGTCTCGCTGCCACCCAGTAACTGCGTTCTCGTCGCAGTCTCTGAAACCGCTGCGGCCCGCGCAGAGCGCGGCAGATACAGGCTGACCGTGGTTCCCAGTCCTTGCTCGCTGTCGATCCTGATGTGACCGCCGGATTGCTTGATGAAGCCGTAGACCATGCTCAATCCGAGGCCCGTGCCCTTGCCAAGCTCCTTGGTGGTGAAGAAGGGCTCGAATATCTTGTCACGGATAGCCAGCGGAATGCCGCCGCCGGTATCGCTGACGGTGACCAGGACGAAGTCGCCGAGCATTCCGTCCGGGCCGGGATTGTCCGCTTCGAAGGTTACATTCGCGGTCCCGAAGGAGAGCTTGCCTCCGCCCGCCATTGCGTCGCGGGCATTCACCGCCAGGTTGATCAAAGCGGTCGAAAGCTGACTTGGATCGATCAACGCGTGCCAGCCGTCGGCTTGCAGCGTCGAACCGATCTCGACATGCTCGCCGAGCGTCGGGCGCAGCAGCTTGGCGGTCTCGACAATGAGGCTGCTGACGTCAACGTCGCGTGGCTGCAGCGGCTGCTTGCGGGCGAACGCCAGCAATTGCTGGGTGAGATCAGCGCCGCGACTGGCGGCCTTGTCGATCATGTGGCCGATCGCGACGAGGTCGGGCTGATCGGCAAGACCATCGATCAGGATCTGTATGGTCCCCGTGATGACGGTCAGGATGTTGTTGAAATCGTGGGCCACCCCACCGGTGAGCTGGCCGATAGCATCCATCTTTTGCGATTGGCGAAGCTGCTGCTCCAGGCGCAGGCGATGGGTGATATCTCGGCCGATGACGATGATCAGGTCTTGGCCCCCGGTCGACACGTGGGCGGCGGACAGCTCCGCGTCGAGGCCTTTCCCGTCCGGGCCATCCAGACGCAGTTGAAGCAGGCCGGCTGAACCGGGCGCGAGCAGGCCGTCGAAGTCGATCAGCCCCGCGGGATCCAGGACGGACCGGAACGGGATCCGGATGATCTGGTCTCGCGGCTGGCCGAGCATGGTTTCGGCCGTGCGGTTTGCCTCGATCACCAGCCCGTTCTGGTCGAGCACCAGAATCGCGTCGCGCGCCTGCTCCATCAGCAGGCGGTACTTCTCTTCGGCCTGCTTGCGCGCGGTGAGATCGAGCACGAACGAGATGCATTGGTCGGGCGACCCAGTGATCGAGGCCGAGCCGATCAGGACAGGAACGCGGCTGCCGTCCTTCCTGACGAACTCTTTCTCGCGAGGTGCAGTCTGCCCCGAGAGCCGGAGATGTTCGATTCGTTGCGTGTCCTCGTCACGGTATTCGGCGGGAGTCATGTCCCTCCAGCGGATCGCTCCCGAAATCAGCTCCTGCCTGGAGTATCCGGTCATGCCCAGGAAGGCGTCATTGGCGTAGCTGATGTCGCCGCCGCTGCTCCAGAACAATATTCCGATGATGTTGGAGTCGACGAGCCGACGGATGCGAGCCTCGCGTTCCTGGAGATCACGGTAGAGCAGCGTGTTCTCGAGCGAAATCGCGGCCTGAGCTGCCAACAGGTCCAGCACTGCGACACGGTTCGGCGTGAACGCATGCGTGGTCAGGGTGTTCTCGAGATAAAGCAATCCTGTCAGCTTGCCCTGCTTGATCAGCGGCAGGCAGAGGATCGATTTGGGATGCCGGTGATGCAGGTAGTCTCCGCTGTAAAGCGGATCAGGCCGGGTGGCATCGTCGATGATAAGGGGTTTCTGCGAACGAATGACGTAACGCACCAATGTCTCTGGACAGTGCGGCGTGGACAGCGGGCTGTGTCGCATAGCGACGGCAAACTCGCCGCCCTTCGAATGGCCCTCCGCCTCGATCCAGAAGTCATCGTGTCGCGACAGGATCAGCAGGCCGCGATCGGCGCCTGCGTTCTGCAGCGCGATCTTCATCAATGTCTCGATGAGCTTTGGCAACTCGATTTCGCTGGATACCGCCTGAGACGCCTTCACGACCGTGGCGACGTCCATTTGCTGGACGGTCGGTCTGGTGGCGGAACCGCTGTCGTCCGCGACGTGGAGACGAGGATAGAAACGTTCGAGCTGCGTGACCTTGGCCGCCGCTCCCCAGCGGAGAAATCCGGATTGGGCATCGCGCAGATAGGCATAGGCGATCTTCTCGAAGCCGCGCGTGGCATAGAAACGCCCGGCAATTTCGTTGGCGATCGCCTCATTTTGAGGGAAGCCGTTCGTGCGCGCCGAAGCAATCGCCTGGTCATAGAGGCGCATCGCATCGAGCTCGCGACCTTCGATCCGCGCGATCTCCGCGGCAATGAGATCAGCACGGTCGGCAAAGTCTTCAGGAGAAATCTCGGCCCAATGCCGAAGCTGGCGGTAGTGACTGCTCAGCGTATGAGCCTGCCCCCTGCTTCCCCGGCGACTGGCATCTCGCCCGATGCGGCGAGCGCCAGGGCTGCGTAGAAGTGAAACTCGACGCGATCGAACAGCGCCTTCGACGTCCACAGCAGCTGGTCGGCTTTCGCGGCCGCCGCGATCGCACCGCGGTTGTCGGCGAGGACGCGCGCCTGCAGCTTGCGGACCCAGTACCAGAATCCCGCTTGTTCAAGCCGCGGATCCGCCTCGAGACGATGTTCAAACTCCGCCTCGTTGAACGCGGCATCATCGAAACAGCCGAACTGGATGGTGAGACCGCGCAGCGTCCGGACCAGTTGTAGCTGCCCGGCGATACGGTCGGCGGCGAGCTCAACGCGCGCCTGGCGCGCGAAATCCAGCCCGGCCTCTGCCTCGCGCTGCACCTCGGAGAGTGGATCGCCGCAGGCGAGAAGGTGCGTCAGCAGATGATGCCGGGTAAAGCTCGCGTAGTTGATGTCGCCGGCCTGCTGGGCTGCGTCAAACGCCCGCCGGAGCCACGGGCGGCCGGTCCTCACGTTGCGCGTCCAGCTGCCGAAGCCGAGATAGACGCGGGCCTTGAACCGGTCCAGCCCCTGTCGTTCGACCAGATCCAGGCCGAGCCGGGCGAAGCGATACCCGGCGGCGTAGTCGCCGAAGTCGGGGCCAAGCACGTTGCCAAGCACGACATAGGCGAGGCAGGAGGCATCGGAATTGCCGTATTCCATGCTCAGATTGGCCATGCGCCCGATGATCAGGCGGCGCAGTCTCTCGTCGATGTACCAGGCCGGTGAGACAAGGACCGTGAGAACGTCCATCGTTCCGCGCGCGATCGGGTCGGTCATCTCGGGCAGGTCGAGCAGGGCCTCGACCGGACGCTCGCCGATCTGTCGCCACATCCGCTCGTATTCCTGGCCGACTTCCTCCGATGTGGGATGCGCCGACCATACGATGCCGACGCGACGCAAATAGCCGAGCCCAACCTCGACGTCGCGATCGCTTGGCTCCATGCGCAGCCGGGTGACGGCGGCGAGCTCGGGCAGAGTGGCGGCATGGTTCGCGAGCCAGGCAAGCCGCACTTTCGCAATTGTCGGCTCGCCCGCGACGAATTCGCATTCCGCCCGCTGGAGCGCCAGGGCGAAGCTGAGGGCGTGGTGCTGCTCCCATCGGTCCTCCGCCAGCATCTCTTCTCCAGAGCTGAAGTGGACGAGCGCACTGGCAAAGTCGGTCGCTGCCTTGGCGCGCCAGCCGGCCAGCAGGTTCAGCTCCGCCACCCTCACGCGCTCCTCAGTCGCCGTGATCAGGGCCGCCCCGCGGTTGAGCTGGCTCACGATCTCGAAGACGTTTTCCTCGACTGCCTCTGGCGAGGTCCGCGCCAGGAACAGTCTACCGATACGCAAATGAGCCGCGGCCCGTTCTCCCTCCGCGATCAGCGCGTAAGCCGCCTCCTGGAATCGGTCATGGACAAATCGATAGCCGCCGGCGTGGGGCTCGACGAATTCCTGACGGACGGCGGGCCACAGGTCCGCATGGACCCGGTCATCGGACGCGCCGAGGACGATCGAAATCACAGCGATTTCGGCCGTGTTTCCGAGGCAGGCCATCTGGCTTAGGGCCGCGCGCGTTGCGACGGGGAGCCGGGTGAGGTTGCCGAGCATGAGATCGACGACATTGTCCGTGTATCGCTTGGCGTGGATGCGATCGAGATCCCAGCGCCACTGCGTCGCGTCATGGTCGAACGCGAGCAGCCCTTCGTCGACAAGCGAAAACATGAACTGGATGGCAAACAGCGGATTGCCGCCGGTTTTGTCATGGACCAGCTGCGCCAGCGGCGCCGCATGCGTCTGTTCGCAACGAAGCGCGTCTGCAAGCAACTGGCGGAGATGCCTGCGGCCGAGCGGCGCGAGCGTGATCTCGACGATCCGTCCACCCGGTGCCTTGACGGCCTCGCGCATGCGCATCACCGGGTGAGTGGCGCCAACTTCGTTGTCCCGATAAGCACCGATCAGCATCAGGTGCTTCAGGCTCGGCCGGGACAAGAGATCCTCGAGCAGCTCGAACGTCGCCATATCGACCCATTGCAGGTCGTCGAGAAACAGCACCAGCGGATGTTCGGGCCGGGCAAACAGCCCGATGAATTGCTCGAACACGCGGTGAAAGCGGCTTTGCGCTTGCTGCAGCGGGAGCTCGGGAACGGGCTGCTGTTCGCCGACGATGGCCTTCAGCTCCGGGATCAACTCGACAACGAGCTGCCCGTTTGGACCGATCGCGCTGAGGAGATCATTTCGCCACTGGCTTAGCTCGGTCTCGCTCTTGCCCAGAAGGGGCCGAATGAGGCTCTGGAATGCCTTGGCGAGCGTTGCGTAGGGCACGTCGCGCTTGTGCTGGTCAAACTTGCCCGATGCAAACAATCCACCCGAAGGCACCAGCACCTTGTGGAGCTCGTTCACGACAGACGATTTGCCGATCCCCGAATATCCCGACACCAGCGCCAACTCGGGGGCACCGTTCTCGATGATGCGCGCAAAGGAGGCGAGCAGCAGCTCGAGCTCTTGCGTTCGTCCGTATAATTTCTCGGGAACGAGGAGCCGGTCGGGCGTGTCGTGCTCGCCCAGGGCGAAGTTGTCGATACGATGCCGAAGCTCCCACTGCGCAAGGCAGTGCTGGAGGTCCCTCTGGGCGCCGGCTGCGGTCTGGTAGCGCTCCTCGGCCATCTTGGAGAGCAGCTTCATGACGATATCGGAAACCGCCGGGGGCACGTCGCCGCATCGCTTGCCCGGCGGCTCCGGCTCTCTTGCGACGTGGCAGTGCACCCACTCCATAGGGTCGGACGCGGCGAATGGAAGCGAGCCGGTGGCCATCTGATAGAGCGTGACCCCGAGCGAATACAGGTCGCTTCGGGAATCGATCGAGCGGTTCATCCGGCCGGTCTGCTCGGGCGACATGTAGGCGAATGTGCCGGCGATCGACTCCGGCAGGGCCAGGGACTGCCGTTCGCGCGGACGGCGCGAGGCGAAGCCGAAGCCGGTGAGATGCACGTTGCCGTTGCTCTGGCTCACCAGGATATTTGCTGGTTTGATATCCTTGTGCACCAGGCCACGCTGATGGACCTTGCTCAGGGTGGCGGCGATCTGGATGGCGATGCGCAGGAAGCTCCCCGTCTCCATGGGGGTGCCGATCAGCCAGCTCAGCGGCTCGCCACCGGGATCTTCGAGGACAAGGATGCTGCGGCTGCGATCCTGCACAAGCTCCAGCGGCTTGGCAGCCCAGGAACTGTCCAGTTCATCCTTCAGCGCAAATTCGTGCGCGAGGCGATCAAGGCATTGCGGTGTTGAATGTTCCGCCGCCGGGACGACGGCCAGCACAACGCGTTGCTCTCCGTCGATGGGTTCGCGGGACGTTCGGCACAGGAGAATTCCTTCCTCGTCGCAGAGAACCTGCGGACCGGGAGCCCAGCCAGGACCCATAAACGACGAAAGGTTCATGTCGGCAGCCCGTGCCGCGGACGTGCCGGGGGTCTGAGCCGAAGTGGGCTCGCCCGGTACTCCGCTGCATCCCCCTTAAGCCCCGCGAAGGCGGCGGCCATATCGATGCCTGTTTCCGCCTCGCGTGTGCAAGACGCATAAGGCGAGACGCAAGTGATAGGCTTGACAAGATGCGGCGGGCCCTGGCGCCTTCATTCGGCGCCTCGTCGACCGGCTACCCGACGCGTTGGAATCGTATCATTTGCGCCAATCCCGTCAACGTGCCGCCGTTCGCGCGATCAGCGAACCAGGTTGGTGCGGACGGACGGAATGTCGCATCGCGGCATGCAGCAGAGGTCTGCTGTCGTACGAGATGGCAACTTAAGGAGGAGCACAACTTTTGCTTGGAGGTCCGCTCGCCGTGAAAGCCTCTCATCGCCAGCCCAGCGCCGGCGCGACGTGCGTCAAGATCGCCTCGATCGCATGGGCGCAATAGTCGACGCCGAGCTGGTTGGGGATGGTCAGCAGCAAGGTGTCGGCCTCCGCGATCGCCTCGTCCTGCCGTAGCTGCTCGACCAGCGCGTCCGGCTCGGCGGCGTAGCTCCGTCCGAAGATCGCGCGCGTGCGCGGATCGATGAAGCCGATCTGGTCGTCGCCGCCGCGCTCGCCGCCGAAATAGGCGCGGTCGCGATCGTCGATCAGCGCGAAGATGCTGCGGCTGACGGACACGCGGGGCTCGCGGGTGTGGCCACTTTCCTTCCACGCGGCGCGATAGGCGCGGATTTGCGCGGCCTGCTGCACGTGGAAAGCTTCGCCGGTCTCGTCGTTCTTCAGCGTCGAGCTCTGCAGATTCATGCCGTGCTCGGCGGCCCACACCGCAGTCGCGTTCGAGCCGGCGCCCCACCAGATCCGTTCGCGCAGGCCTTCGGAATGCGGCTCGAGCCGCAGCAGCCCCGGCGGGTTCGGAAACATCGGCTGCGGATTGGGTTTTGCAAAACCCTCGCCGCGCAGGATGTCGAGAAAGACCTCGGCGTGACGCCGGCCCATGTCGGCGTCGCTCGCGCCCTCGGCCGGCTGGTAGCCAAAATAGCGCCAGCCGTCGATCACCTGCTCGGGCGAGCCACGGCTGATGCCGAGCTGCAGCCGGCCGCCGGCGATGAGATCGGCGCTGCCGGCGTCCTCCGCCATGTAGAGCGGGTTCTCGTAGCGCATGTCGATCACCGCCGTGCCGATCTCGATCTTGCTGGTCTTGGCGCCGACGACGGCCAGCAGCGGAAAGGGCGAGGCGAGCTGCCGCGCGAAATGATGCACGCGGAAATAGGCGCCGTCCAACCCCAGCTGTTCGGCTGCGACCGCAAGCTCGATCGATTGCAGCAGCGTGTCCGCGGCCGAGCGGGTCTGTGATTGCGGCGAGGGCGTCCAGTGCCCGAACGAGGGAATCCGATCTTTTTCATGGGGGCAATCTAGTGACGATCGGCACGGTTTGCGAGAGCATCGCGCAATTGCCGATGACTCGCGCCCCGCCCTCAACCCCCGCGCATGTCGGAGGGCGTGACGCCGAACCGCCGCCGGAATACACGGTTGAAATAGGACACGTCGGGAAATCCGGCCGAATGAGCGAGGTCGCTGACCTTGCGCCATCGGTTGAGCGGATCGAGCAGCAGCCTGCGCACCAGCAGCAGGCGTTGCTCGAGCAGGAATTCGGTGAACGTGGTCCCGGTCTGTTCGAACATCCGTTGCGCGTGGCGCGGACTGAGACCGGCCTTACGGGCGACCGAATAGATCGTCAGATCACCCTGGCTCAGATTGGCGACGACGTCGGCGCGCATGAGGTCGAGCCGCGCGGCGGAATGCCCTCTGCTGTTCGCCAATTCCGTGCGGTCGGCGTCCGTCCCCAGCAACAGCCCGATCAGATCGACCATGTGTTGCGCCATCAGGTGCTGGCCGACCACATCCGTGTGCGGGCCAGCATTGGCGGCGAGCGCGTGGTAGCGCGCGATCGCTTCTCGTATCGGCGCCTGACCGCCGAGAACCATGCCCAGCCGGTCCTCGGCCCTGGGGCAGATCGTCAGCAGCAGGGATCGCGGGATGCGAATGGCCCTGGCCTCGCAACCGCTGCTCACGCGCGTGCCACACAGCACGCCCATGTCGCCGAGACCCATTTGCGATTCCGCCAGTTCGATCGACTGCTCTTCATGCCGTAGGAGTATGGGGCCGGAGGTGGCGATGACGAGGGACAGGCCGTCGTAGCCATCCTTCAGCGTTTCGCGCGTGCGCGAGATTTCAGCCGACGATCCGCTGGCGACGGCCATCATGATGTCGCCCAGCAGGCTGGCCTCCAATTGGCAGTCGATGCTGTCGCCGGCGCCAGGCTGGACGTCGACCCGGAAAGTGCACCGGCACAATTCCTCGCGCCACCTCTCGTAATCGGGTCCGTGCGGCGGGCCCGAGTAACCGGTGGCGATGAAATTCGGCGCGTCGGTTTGTTGCATCAAGCTTCCTTCGCCTGCGACAGCCCACAATAGTCGGAGATTGCCTCAGCGAGAGGCCGGGCGAGTGGCTGGCGCCTCACTCTACACGATTGGTGCTGGAGTCCAATCGCACCGCGCCGGCATCACCTGCGGTTCGTGGCGTCGATTCGGCGTCGCCGAAGGCAAAGCAGCAGCAGCGTTCGGCCATCGTCCCGCCCTCAATCGCTGCGCATGTCGGACGGCGTGACCCCGAACCGCCGCCGAAACACGCGATTGAAGTAGGACACGTCGGAGAATCCGGCCGAATGCGCGAGGTCGCTGACCTTGCGCCAGCGGTTGAGCGGATCGAGCAGCAGCCCGCGCACCAGCAGCAGACGCTGCTCGAGCAGGAATTCGGTGAACGTGGTGCCGGTCTGTTCGAACATCCGTTGCGCGTGGCGCGGACTGAGGCCGGCCTTCTGCGCGACCGAATAGATCGTGAGGTTATCCCGGCTCAGATTGGCAACGACGTCGGCGCGCATCAGCTCGAGCCGCGCGGCGGCATGGCCTCGGCTGTTCGCCAGCTCTGCGCGGTCGCGGTCCGTCCCCAGCAACAGCCCGATCAGATCGACCATGTGCTGCGCTATCAGGTGCTGGCCGACCACGTCGGTGTACGGACCAAGGCTGGCGGCCAGGCTGTGGTAGCGGGCGATCGCTTCGCGTATCGGAGCTTGGTCGACAAGGGCCAGAGCCAGCCGATCCTCGGCCCTGGGGCAGATCGTCAGCAGCAGCGATCGCGGGATGCGTATGGTCTTGACCTCGCAATCGCTGCTCATGCGCGTGCCGCAGAGCACACTCATGTCGCCGAGGCACATTTGCGATTGCGCCAGTTCGATCGAATGTTGCTCGTGCGATATGAGCACGGGACCGGACGAGGCGATGACGAGGCACATTCCGTCGTAGCCGTCCTTGAGAATTTCGGGGGGTGCGCGAGAATTCAGCCGATGTTCCGACAGTGGTGCCCAACAGGATGCCGCCCAGCAGGCTGACCTGCATTTTGCAATCGATGCTGTCGCCGGCACCGGGCTGGACGTCGACCCTTAGCGTGCACCGGTACATTTCCTCGCGCCACCGCTCGTAGTCGCGTCCGCTTGGTGGACCCGTGTAACGGTTGACGAAGACGTTCGGCGCGCCCGCCTGATCCATGATGGCCCCTTCAATTGCGGTGGCCCACCATAGCGGGAGATCGCCGAATCGAAAGGCCGGCGCGAGGGGATAGCGCCTCAATCTCGACGATTGGCGCTGGAGTCCAATTGGACAAGTGCCATTCGAAAGCGCAGCTGGATGCTGCTTTTCACGGCGCTTCTGCCCGTGGCCGTTCTGCATCACAACGCCGCCGTTACGTTCGCAAGGCGCTGCGAGTGAAGCGAATGGCGCTGCGTTCCAAGACAGAAAACGCCGCATACCTCATTGATGCCACGCGACGTTTCCGTGCGATTCAATCCCGCCAACTGGCCGGGACGTTCGCGCGGGATCGATAGTCGATTTGTGCGAGGTCATGCATGCCGCATCTTTCATTCAACCGCGACGCGGCTACGCAGCTCGGTCCCGTGCGAGGCCGCTTTGCGTCACGCGCGGCGTCGTTGACGGCGTTGCTGATAGGCTCGACCGCGTTGACGGCGGTGTCGCCGGTGCTGATCAGCCCGGCACGTGCCGGCACTCCGGTCTGGATCGGCACTGTTTCGAGCGACTGGTTCATCAACGGCAACTGGAATCCGTCGGGCGTGCCGAACGCGGCCGATGCGGTCACGATCGACACGACGTCACCCAACGCGGCGGTCATCAATGGCGGAGCGGCGGCGGCGGCAAGCCTCGTCGTCGGACTGGGCGTTGGCGGCACCTTGCAGGTGCTACAGGGCGGCTCGCTCAGCGCGACGACCACCGAGATAGGCTCCGCGACGGGCATCCACGGTGCCATCACGGTGGATGGCGTCGGTTCAGCCCTGAGTGCGGGAACGCTGGCCGCCGGCATGGATGGGATCGGCCAGCTGACGGTTTCGAACGGCGGTCAGGTCAGCAGCAGCGGCGGCGCTTACCTTGGTTATTATGGCGGTTCGAGCGGCACTGCCTCAGTGGATGGCGCGGGATCGACCTGGATCAACACCGGCGTCCTGACCGTGGGTAACGCCGGCACCGGCGCGCTGACGATCACGAATGGCGGGCTCGTGACGAGCACGGGCGCTATCAATATCGGAAATAGCATCGGCGCATCAGGCCGCGTTCTGGTCGATGGGGCAGGCTCGAGTCTGGGCTTGACGTCGAACGCCAATCTGACAATCGGCGGAGCCGGAAACGGAACACTCACGATCACCAATGGCGGGGCCGTCGCTGACGTCAACGGGTTCGTCGGCACGGCGGTAGGCGCGACCGGTTCGGTTGTGGTCGACGGTGTGGGGTCGAGTTGGATGACCGCCAACGCGTTCTTCCTCGGGTACTCCGGCAGGGGAACACTGACGATCACCAACGGCGGCACAGTCGTCTCTGCCGCTGCTGCGATTGGCGGCACAATCGGCGGCAGCGGCGGATCGGCCGTAATCGACGGGATTGGCTCGTCATGGACAGTCAATACGCTCTTTGTCGGCATGAACACGCTCGGCTCGCTTGCGATTATGCACGGCGGCAGCTTGACCAACATCAACATGGGAATCGGACAGGGCAGCGGTTCAAACGGCAGCGTCACCGTCGATGGCGCGGGTTCGTCCTGGACCAATTTGGTGAACATCTCGATCGGTGACCAAGGCACAGGCTCGCTGACGATCGCCAATGGCGGCACCGTTTCCGCCAATGGGCAGCTCTGGATCGCCAGGCTGGCCGGCTCGATCGGTAATCTCAACATCGGCGCGGCGCCGGGATCCGTGGCGGTAGCGCCGGGTTCGCTGACGGCAGCGACCGTCCAGTTCGGCGCCGGCACCGGCGCCATCAATTTCAATCACACCTCGTCGAATTATCTGTTCTCGCCTGATATCGTCGGCAACGGCGCCGTCAGCCAATTGTCGGGCACCACCATCCTCACCGGCAACGACACCTATACCGGGCCGACCACGATTTCCGGCGGTTCGCTGTGGGTGAACGGCACGATCGCGAGCTCCACCACGAGCGTGAATACCGGCGGCACGCTGGGCGGCACCGGCATCGTCGGCGACACCACGGTCAACGGCGGCATCCTGGCGCCGGGCAACAATTCGATCGGCACGCTCACTGTAGCGGGCAATCTCGTGCTGACCACGGCCGCGACCTACATGGTCGAAGTCTCTGGCGCATCCGCGAGCAAGACCGTGGTGAGCGGCTCGGCGCAGCTCGCCGGCACGCTTGTGGTGAACATGACCGGCCGCGTCGCGACAACCACCACCTACGTCATCGCGACGTCGTCGAACACGACCGGAACGTTCAGTTCGATCTCGATCAGCAATCCGGCCGACGCCCGCAACGCGCGGGTGACCCAGTCGGGCAACAACGAGCTGCTGACGCTCGACCCCGGCTTGCTGTCGCCATCGCTGCCCGGCTTCGCCAACATCAACCAGAAGAACGTGGCCGCAGGGATCGACAACGCGCTGCTCGCGGGCGGCTCGATGACATCAGGCTTCAATAAGCTGTTCAACGCAACCGGCCAGAACCTCCTCAACGGGCTGACGCAGGCCTCCGGCGAAGTCGCAACCGGCGCGCAGCAAGGCACCTTCAATGCCATGGGCCAGTTCCTCAATGCGATGCTCGATCCGTTCTTTGGCGGCCGCAACGATAGCGGCGCGCCGGCGGGCGGTGTGTCGCACTATGCCGAGGGCGGCGCCGCCACGCGCACCAACGCCGGTCGCGACGCCTATGCGGCGATCGACAAGGCGCGCGCCGGGGAGACGTTCGCGCAGCGCTGGAGCGTGTGGGCGGCCGGCTATGGCGGTGCGCAGACCACCGACGGCAACGCGGTGATCGGTTCGAACACCACGACCAGCCGCATCGCCGGCGTGGCCGCCGGCGCCGACTATCAGCTATCGCCGAACACCCTGGTCGGGTTTGCACTCGGCGGCGGCGGCACCAGCTTTGGCGTTGCCAATGGGCTCGGCAGCGGCAGCTCCGACCTGTTCCAGGCCGGCGTGTACGCACGCCACACCATGGGCAACGCCTATGTTGCCGGTGCGCTCGCCTATGGCTGGCAGGACGTGACGACGGATCGCACGGTGACCATCGCGGGCGTCGATCATCTGCGCGCCCGGTTCGATGCCAACGCGCTGTCGGGCCGTCTCGAAGGCGGTTACCGCTATGCCACGCCCTGGATGGGCATCACGCCCTACGCCGCGGCGCAGTTCACCACGCTGTACCTGCCGCGCTATGGCGAGCAGGCGATCTCGGGCGCCAACACTTTCGCGCTGAACTATGCCGGCAGGGACGTCACCGCTGCGCGCGGCGAACTCGGCCTGCGCGCCGATCGCTCCTATGCGCTGGAGACGGCGCTCCTCACGCTGCGCGGCCGCGCGGCGTGGGCGCACGATGTCAATCCGGATCGCGCGATCTCGGCCACGTTCCAGACCCTGCCGGGCGCGAGCTTCGTCGTGAACGGCGCGGCGCAGGCGCACAATGCCGCGCTGCTCACGGGCGCGGCCGAGCTGAAATGGCTGAACGGCTGGTCTGCGGCGGCGACGTTCGAGGGCGAGTTCTCCAGCGTCACCCGCAGCTACGCGGGCAAGGGAATCGCGCGCTATCAGTGGTGACGTGCACGGTGGCGTGCATTCGATCGCCAGCGTGCGGAGTAATTGCTTTCAGGATTTGGTGCTGAGGAGGATTTGATGAATCGGATCGTGATTGGAATGGCTGCGGTGTCGCTGCTCGCAACCGGCGCGACGGCTGCCGACCTGGCGCCAGGGACCAACGTGCCACGGCCCTATGTGAAGGCGCCGCCGATGGTCGATCCCGGCTACGATTGGACCGGGTTTTATGCGGGGTTGAACGGCGGCTATAGCTGGGGCCGTTCCAACGCGACGGTCTTGCCGACCACGCCGTTCGCGGTGGGCATCGGGCAGAACGTCGATGGCGGGCTTGGCGGCGGTCAGATCGGCTACAACTGGCAGGTCGATCCGAAATGGGTCCTGGGTGTCGAGGCCGATCTTCAGGCCACCGGCGAGCGCGGCCGTTCGATCGACGCGCTGACGGCGCTTAGGATCGGTTCGATCGGCGTGACCGGCACTGCCAGCAGCACCACCGATTTTCCGTGGTTTGCAACGTTCCGCGGTCGCGCCGGAGTTTTGGCCGATCCCAGCCTGCTGCTCTATGCGACCGGGGGGCTCGCGGTCGGAGAGGTCAAGTTCGGAACGCAGGCCACGCTGACCGCGCAGCTGTTCGATGGCGGCAACGCGCCCGTCGGAGCGCCGGTGACCCGGACCGGTGCGGCGGTCTCGGAGAGCCAGACTCGCCTGGGCTGGACCGCCGGTGCCGGCATCGAAAAGAAATTCAACCGCAACTGGTCAGCCAAGCTCGAGTATCTCTATTTGGATCTGGGCTCGGCGACTTACTTCGGTGGCACAGCCAACGAGACCGCGGTCAAGTTCCACGATCACATCCTGCGCGCCGGCTTCAACTACCAGTTCGCGCCCGGACCGGTGGTCGCGAGGTATTGATGCCCCGGGGTTCGCGCGGGCGTCGCGTCAGTTGCCTGTACCAATGCCGGGACTTTGAAACGAGCCACCAGCAAAGTGCTCGGCGCGTTCGACCAGCAGATCCAGAAAGCTTCGCGCACGAAGCGACATCCAGTGCGTCTCCGGATAGACCGCATGCAGGGGTAGCGCTGCGATGGCGTAGTCCGGAAGCAGATGCTCGAGCTCGCCGCTGCGAAGCCCGTTCGCGGCATTCCACTCCGGCAGGATGGCGATGCCGAGATGATGCATCGTCGCCTCCTGCATCGCATCGGCATCGTCGACATGAATGGGTCCGTTGATCGATGCGACGTGGCGGCCATGCTCGGATTCGAAGGCCCATTGATGGGCCGGTGACATCCGCCAATAGACGATGCATTGGTGTGAGCTGAGGTCATCCGGCGTCCGCGGCATCGGGCGACCGTGCAGATAGCCGGGTGTCGCAACCAGATAGCGCTGCACGGTGCCGAGCCGGCGCGCCACCAGCGTGCTCGCCTCCAGATCTCCAATCCTCAGCGCAAGCTCGATGCCTTCTTGCACCAGATTGACAAGCCGCTCGCTGAACCGGATGTCGACCCGAACCTCCGGATAATTGCGCACATATTCGGCGATGACCGGCATCATGTAGCGCCGTCCGAACGACGACGGCACGCCGATGCGGAGCGTGCCCGTGGGGCGCGGCGCCGCCTTTTCGACGCTCGACCGCGCCATGTCGAAGCGATCGAGGATCTGGCGCGCGAGATCGTAGATCCGGTGCGCCTCGGCTGTCGGCTTCAGCGTGCGCGTCGTGCGCAAGAACAGCTGCGTGCCGAACTCGCTCTCCAGCATTGCGATGCGCTTGCTGATGGCGGGCTGGCCGATCCCGAGTTCCTTGGCCGCAGCCGAGAAGCTGCCGCCCTCGAGGGTGCGCACGAACGCGCGCAGGCAATCGATCCGGTCCATGATCTATTCCTATCCGGAATAAATTATATGCCATCTATTCCGTAGTGGGCAAGCCGGTGCCTCGCTAGGCTGCGTCAAAACAAGCAAATCAGAACATCGGGGAGGCCAGGACGTGACACGCAGGATCGGAATTGTCGGCGCAGGAATCGCAGGTCTGCATCTCGCGCTCTATTTGCAGAAGCATGGCGTGGATGCCACGATCATTACGGATCGGCCGCCGGAGGACTATCGGAATATCCGGCTGCTCAACACCGTCGCGCATCATCACGTCACCATCGCACGCGAGGACGATCTCGGCGTCAATCACTGGACCGATCCGAAGGACCATTATTATTACCACGATCACGTCTTCAATTTCCCGCAGCCGCTGCGCTTTCGCGGCGACTTCTCGAAGCCGAGCCGCGCCGTCGACTACAGGATCTATCTTCCCGCGCTAATGCAGGATTTCACCAGCCGCGGCGGCCGGATCGAATATCGCCGCATCGAAGAGCGCGACATCCGTCCGCTGCTCGCGCGTTTCGACCTGTTGGTCGTCTCGACCGGCAAGGGGCCACTGGGCCAGTTCTTCACCTACCGTCCGGAGCACACGCCCTATTCGCAGCCGCAACGCAGACTCTGCGTCGGGCTCTACACCGGCGTGCGGCAGCCCGATCCGATGAATGTCACGCTCTCGGTCTCCCCCGGGCACGGCGAGATGATCGTGATCCCGACCATCACCTTCGGCGGCATCGCCAGCGCGCTGCTGATGGAGAATTTGCCGGGCGGCGACATGGAGGAATTGGCGACGCTCAGCTACGACGACAACCCGAAGCACTTTCTGAAGGTGCTGCTGGGCAAGCTCGAGAAGCATCATCCCACGACCTACGATCGGATCGACACGGCACGCTTCGATCTCGCCCAGCCGCAGGATCTGCTGCAAGGCGGTGTGGTCCCGACGGTGCGCAATACGGTGGTCGAATTCGACGACGGCAAATGCGCGATCGCGCTCGGCGACGTTCACGCGATCGTCGATCCCATCATGGGCCAGGGCGCCAACGTCGCCTCCTATGCGGCCTTCGTGCTCGGCGAGGAGATCGTCAATGCCGATGTGCTTGATGCGCGGCTGTGCGAGAAGATCGATTTGAAACGGCAGGATCGTGTGCTGGCGGCCTCGCGCTGGACCAATGTGATGCTGCAGCCGCCCACGCAAGCGCTGGGCATGCTGATCGGCGCGATGAGCCAGAACCCGGCGCTGGCGAACGAGTTCACCGAGAATTTCAATTATCCGGACCGGCAGTGGGACCGCATCTCCACGCCGCAGCGCATCCAGGCCTGGATCGAACGCATGTCGGTGTCATCAGAACCCGTCAGAGCCATTGCGTGAGGTCCGATGCGAGCGGAGATTGAGATGCAGCGCGCCAGTCCGGCGTCGTTTCGCGAAGCTGCGTCGCGGTTTGCGACCGGGGTCACGGTGCTGACCGCGCTGGACGAGCACGGCCGCGTCTGCGGCATGACTGCAAACAGCTTTGTCACCGTCAGCCTGTCGCCGCCGACCGTGCTGGTCTCGGTGAAGCCGGGACGGGTGCACCGCGCGATCTCGGCGACAGGACGCTATTGCGTCAACGTCCTGCCGGACCATGGCCGGGAGCTGTCGCGGCATTTCGCAAGCCAGCCGAACACCGGCGCCACTCCGGATTGCGAAATCGTCGACGGCCTGCCGCGCCTTCAGGGATGCCTCGCCTATTTCGCCTGCGAGGTCATCCAGTACGTCGATGTCAGCGACCACACGCTGATCATCGCCGAAGTCTCGACCTGCGACCACCGCGACACCACGCCGCTGGTGTTCTTTTCCAGCCGGTATCATCGCGGGGCGGGGGTGCCGGTGGAAAGGTGAGAGTTTTGCGACGGCTCATGGCGCGTTCGAGTGATGGCCAAGCCGAGGCGCCTCAGGCGTAGGCCACCCAGCCGCGGAAGGCGAGCCCGGTGTAGAACAGGGTTGGGTCGGAGAAGCCTGCCTCGCGCAAAATCGCTTCATCCTGGGCGGGCGCGAGAATTTCCAGATGTTTGGTGACGGCGTCCCGCGCGGCCGCCGCCTTGTCGGGCTCGACACCCGATGCCGCCAGGAACGCGGAGTACCGCGATAGCCACAGCGGGCGTTCCTGTTCGCCGTCGGGAGCGCTCAAATGGGCCACCACGAACGGCGCGCGCGGCTTGAGGCGGCGGCGGACTTCCGACGCGATGCGGCGCCGCTCCTCGACGTCAACGAAGTGCAGCGTCAACAGGCAAGTGGCGCCATCGAATGGCCCCTCCGGGGCATCGTCGATATAGCCTTGATGAAGACGCGCTCGGGCCGCGAGCGATCCCAGCGTTTGCCTTGCGAGGCTGAGCATTGCCGCCGAAGGATCCACGCCATCGAAGCTCCATCCTGCATGCGCATGCGCAAACGCCTTCAACTCCAGGCCGCCGCCTGCACCGAGCACGAGCACCCGCGCATTCTCGGGAACGCGTTCGGCGAGAACAATCGCAGCCATGGCCAGCATGGCGCTATAGCCGGGAACGAAGCGGGGCGGCCCATCTGTGTAGCTCGCCACCGCTTGCGGATCGGAGAACGCGTTGTGAATGCTGGTCATGATATCGCCATTTCTGAATGGAGCCGATCACACGTGATGCGCGACAATGTCGCCGGTCTTTCGGGTCCCGAGGCGCTTGCGCAGATCGTCGCCCAGCATCGCCAGCGTGACCTTACCGAGGCGCGACAGCAGCAGCGCCTCTGCGTCGTGAAAGGCCTGATCAAGCGCGGCGTTGACGGCCCGCTCAACCAGACAGCCCGGCGCCTCCGTCCGGTTGCCCATGGCCAGTAGCGGTGGACTGCCCAACGCGGCGTAAATGTCGCGCAGCGTCACCTTCGAGAGATCGCAGGCCAGCGTCCAGCCGCCGCCGTGCCCCTTCTCGGAGCGGACGTAATCGAGATCCCGCAAGCCCGCCATGATGCGCCGGATCACCACGGGGTTCGTCTCCATGGCCTTCGCCAGGGTCTCGGACGTAAAGGGGCCCGGCCGCTGCGCCATGTGCAGCAGGACGTGGAGCACGCCAGACAGTCGGCTGTCTCGTTTCATGTAACTTTATATGTTACATGATGCTGAACGTCAACCCACTGGCGACTATGGGGATACAACGCCGCTGGTGTTCTTTTCCAGCCGGTATCACCGAGGGGCGGGGGTGCCGGTGGAGCGGTGAGGGTTTTGCGACGGCTCATGGCGCGTTCGAGGATTGACGAAGCCGTGACGCCTCAAGCTAGGGCGCGTACTCATAAACTCGTCCTCATAAATTCGTCAGGTCCGCTTATGAACAGTCCGCTCGGACCAATCAACTCACTCCAACCAGCGCCTTGCAGACCTCCCGGCTGGCCTCTTGGAATAATTTGACGGCACCTCCGGCCCGTCGTCCCTTCAAGGTGATTGAGGCTATCGGGGCGGAAGTATCGCCAAGATCGACGTTCAGCGCGCGCAGCCATGCGCTACTCGATCGCATTCTGAGTATCTGCATCGGCAATAGGGTTATAAACCGGCTGCTCGCCAACAGATTCAACCGCATGTAGATTGAAATCGTGGTGACGGTCGTTGGCGGAAGCGGCAGGTTATGTCGCCGAAATAGCTCGACGCCGGTACGCCCCAAAAAAGAATCGGGCGGCGAGAGCGTCCATTGCTCTTGCATAAGTTCTGCGAGCTTCAACTTCTTTCTCGATCGCAGGAGCGGATGCCGTCGCTCCGCCATCACCGCAAGGGAGGATCTAAACAGCACCTCCGCGGACAAATCATCGGCGACCGGCAACGGCGCCCAGCGCGTTATGGCCAGATCAAGCATTCGCTGCCGCAGAGCATGCTCCAGCGCATCCCGATCACCTATCGTGATATGATACCTGATGCCTGGATATCTGCGGACGAGATGTCCGATGATTTCTGTAACGATGGCGGTGACCGGCTCGGTTGTGCCGATCGCAACGAGCCCTTGCGCCGGATCTGACCTTTGCACAATGTCGGTAACACCTAGCTTTATTTCGTCGAAAACGACGCGCGCGCGAGCGACAAGAAGGCGACCGCAATCAGTCAGTTCAACTCCGCGCGAAGTGCGATCCAGCAGCGCAGCTCCGACGGCATGCTCCATATCGGTGATGGCTTTGGAGATCGCCGGCTGCGACAACCCGAGACGGCGAGACGCCTTGGCCATGCTGCCGACCTCTGCGACGGTCTGCAGCGTATGCAGATCCTTGAGACGTAGGCGTCGGCCGATGCGGTCGTCCCACTGCATGGGCAATCACCTCACGTTATAGACCGATAGGAAAATGCAATTTCGGGTTATAGCGCTGTTGCGTCAGAATAGCGAGATGGAAAGCCGGCCGGATCATCGCATTGCTGTCCCAAGCACTTGGAGAATGCCATGCAGCTTTACTCGCGTCGCGCCATACTGGCCGGGTTTTCGGCGATGGCTCTTCCGCTACCCGTTGTTGCTGCCGACCAGCCGCTGAAGATCGTGTTTCCATTCGCGCCTGGTGGGTCGGGAGATTCGATCGCCCGGCTGTTTGCCGAGCAGCTTCATACCAGGCTCGGCAAGGTGGCGATTGTGGAGAACCTTGCTGGCGCTGGCGGGCGCATCGGCGCACAGGCGGTCAAGAATGCCGCACCGGGAGAGGAGGCAGTGCTGTTTGCTTCCGCTTCGCAATTCACACTTCAGCCGCATCTGTTCAGGAGCCTGGGATATGATGCGGAGCGCGACTTTGTGCCACTTTCGCAGGTGATGACGGTCGATCTGGCTCTGGCGGTCAGCGGGAAGCTGCCCATCCATTCGGTGCACGAACTCATTGATTGGATGAAGGCCAATCCCGAACAGGCCGTGTACGGCTCGCCGGGAGCAGGTACAGCACCTCATTTCATCTGCGGCGAGTTTGGCCGGATCACAGGCCTAAACCTGCGCCACACGCCCTATAGGGGTACGCCTGCTGCGCTCCCGGATGTGCTGGCCGGCCGGGTCCCGATGTATATGGCGTTTCTTTCCGAACTCCTGGAGCAACATGGGGGCGGTGGCATACGCATCATCGCCACCGCAGCGGCTGCGCGATCTTCCTTCCTGCCCCAGACCGCAACTCTGAAGGAGAGCGGGATCGATATCGACGCGGCCGGTTGGTTCGCATTCTATGCGCCTGCCCATTCCTCGCGTCAGTTCGTTGAGCGCCTGGGAAAGGAGATCATTGCAATCGGGAGCGATCCCGAAATACGCGCAAAGATTCATGCCATGGGGTGCGAACCGACAGGAACGACATCGGACGAACTTAAAAATATTCAGCGCGCCGAGTTCGAACGCTGGGGACCGATCGTCAAGGCGTCAGGATTCCCGATCGAAGGCTAGAGCGGCACATGACCACCGATCCCCGCGAAAAGTTGTTGGATCTTGTTCAGTCGCACCGCGTGACGGCAGTGATCTATGTCGCTGCCCGGCTGGGGCTCGCCGAGTTGCTGCGCGACGGACCGCGAACGGTCGACGAACTTGCGAGCCGAACCCGCGCGGATCGGGACGCACTTGCCCGCTTGCTCGTCGCTCTCTCGACCGTCGGCATCTGCTCTCGCGTCGGTGAAGGCCGCTACTTGCTAACCGAACTGGGGGCCGGACTCGACGGTACTGCGGGACGATCATTCAAGAACTGGGTCATTTTTGAAGGCTCCATGCTGACCAGGAGGTGGGATGGCCTTCTGGATCTGATCATGTCGGGCAAGACGGCTTCCCAACTTCAGGACGTCGACGACAATTTCGACCTGATGGCGCGCTCGCCAGAGCATGTGCGGATATTCAATGAAGCCATGACAGACCTGACACGGCTGGTCACGCACGATTTACTGCAGGCCTACGACCTTGGCACGATCTCCCATTTGATGGATGTCGGAGGCGGCTCCGGGGAACTCATGGGCGCGGTGGCGAGGGCATATTCAACCATCAGAGGAACGGTTTTCGATCTGCCGAGGTGCGCCGACGCCGCCAACCAGCGCTTCGGGCACCTCGGAATCTCCGACCGCGTCGATTTTGTTGCAGGCGATTTCTTTCATGCGGTGCCCGCAGTGGCCGATGCGATCATCTTGAAAAGCATTATTCACGACTGGGATGATGAGCGCAGCCGGATCATTCTGGGAAACTGCCGCAAAGCGCTTCCCCAGAAAGGCAGACTGCTATTAGTCGAACGTGCGATGCCGGAATTGCCCGGTACCGATGACGCGGGCAGGTCGTGCGCGATGAGCGATCTAAACATGCTGCGCGGTCCAGGTGGACGGGAACGGACCGAAAGGGAATATGACCGGCTCCTGACCGAGAGTGGCTTCCGTCCCATCGCGGTTCTGCGCGCCGGCCGCTTTAATCTGACCGAGTCGCGGCTGTGCTGAGACTTGGAAGCCGGCCGCGGCTATGCGCCAGAGGCGGACAAACACGCCGCAACGAGTAGGGCGTGCTATTCGACGACATCATCGGCGTTAGAGGATATCGATACCGAGTAGCGGTCGGGGCTGCCCACCCCATGAGCGCGACGATGCCATCCTGCGCCTGTTTTGCCCGACGGAGCAACGAGTTTTTGATCAGGCGGATCAACGCTTCCGCGACGCGCCTAAGCCATTGATCCGGCTCATGCCGGCTACTGTGCATGGGGTTGTTTTCGACATTCTTTGTCTTAGAGGCACGACAGCCTCAATCTGAACCGGACCTCATCCGGCCCGCTACTTCATCACCCGCAGGCCCTTGGTCGTGAACCGCTGCGGCTTGTCGCCGGGGCGCAACGGTCGTCGTGTGCCGGCGGCCTTGCCGGTGCCGGGCGGCTGGTGTGCTGGCACGAGCTGGTCGGGACGCGAGCCGATCAGGTCGGCGCGGCCCATTTCCTTGAGCGCGTCGCGCAGCACCGGCCAATTGTCGGGGTCGTGATAGCGCAGGAAGGCCTTGTGCAGTCGTCGTTGCCGAAGCCCCTTGATGGCCTCGACCTTGTCGCTGCCGCCGCGACGCACGCCGCGCAGCGGGTTGACGCCGGTGTGGTACATCGCGGTCGCGGTTGCCATCGGCGAGGGCAGGAAGGTCTGCACTTGATCGGCGCGGTAGCGGTTCTTCTTCAGCCACAGCGCGAGGTTCATCATGTCCTCGTCGGTCGTACCCGGATGCGCCGCGATGAAATAGGGGATCAAATAATATTTCTTGCCGGCTTGTTCGGCCGCGGCATCGAACATACGCTTGAACTTGTCGTAGGCGCCGATGCCGGGCTTCATCATCTTGTCGAGCGGGCCGCGCTCGGTATGCTCCGGCGCGATCTTCAGATAACCGCCGACGTGATGGGTGACGAGCTCCTTGATGTATTCGGGGCTCTCCACCGCGAGGTCGTAGCGCACGCCGGAGGCGACCATCACCTTCTTGATGCCCTTGGTCTCGCGCACCTTGCGATAGAGCCGGATCAGATCGTCATGCGAGGTGTTGAGGTTCGGGCAGATCTCGGGGAAGACGCAGGACGGCCGCCGGCACGCCGCCTCGACCTTCGGATCCTTGCACGCCATCCGGTACATGTTCGCGGTCGGCCCGCCGATGTCGGAGATCACGCCGGTGAAGCCCGGCGTCTTGTCGCGGATCTTCTCGATCTCGCGCAGGATCGAGCCTTCCGAACGGTTCTGGATGATGCGGCCCTCATGCTCGGT
Organism: Bradyrhizobium sp. LLZ17; assembly: GCF_041200145.1. Lineage (NCBI taxonomy): Bacteria > Pseudomonadati > Pseudomonadota > Alphaproteobacteria > Hyphomicrobiales > Nitrobacteraceae > Bradyrhizobium > Bradyrhizobium zaerense. Next base: position 4,167,086 of record NZ_CP165734.1, on the reverse strand, counting down.
GATCGAGCAAAAGGTGCAGCCGCCGAAACAGCCGCGCATGATCGTCACCGAGAATTTGATCATGTCCCAGGCGGGGATTTTTGCTTCGCCATAGGACGGATGCGGCGCGCGCGGTAAGGAAGATCGTAAACCGCGTCCATCTCCTCGCTGGTCAGCGGGATCGGCGGCGGGTTGAGCCAGAGATCGCGATCGCCATGGCGCTGCACCAGCGGCCGCGCATTGCCGGGATTGCTCTCCCGGTGCAGCACGCGCGATGCGCGCGCATAGGCTTCCTTGTCCTGCTCGACCTGCTCGAGCGCGGGCAGCCGGATCACCGTTAAGCCCTTCGTCCGCGATGCGCCTTCGTCGGCGGACTCGAGATCGTCGGCGTGCAGCTCGGTGTAATCCTCCGGCACGCGGCGGAACAGCGCGACACCCCTGATGTCGTCGAGCTCGCGCGGCGCCTCGCCCGTGGCCAGACGATGGGCCACCTCGACGACGGCGCGCTCGGCATTGCCGTAGAGCAGCAGGTCCGCCTTGGCGTCGGCCAGCACCGAGCGGCGCACCTTGTCGGACCAGTAATCGTAATGCGCGATGCGGCGCAGCGAGGCCTCGATGCCGCCGAGCACGACCGGCACATCCTTGAACGCCTCGCGGCAGCGCTGCGCGTAGACGATGGTGCAGCGGTCCGGCCGCTTGCCGCCTTCGCCGCCCGCCGTATAGGCGTCGTCATGGCGCAGGCGGCGGTCCGCCGTGTAGCGGTTCACCATCGAATCCATGTTGCCGCCGGTGACGCCGAAAAACACCTTCGGCTTGCCCAGCGCCCTGAACGGCTCGGCCGAATGCCAGTCCGGTTGCGAGATGATGCCGACGCGAAATCCCTGCGCTTCCAGCAGCCGGCCGATGATGGCCATGCCGAAGCTCGGATGGTCGACATAGGCATCGCCCGTCACCAGCACGATGTCGCAGGCGTCCCAGCCGAGCGCGTCCATCTCGGCGCGGCTCATCGGGAGGAACGGCGCGGGCCTGCGCGCAATGTCAGGCGACCGCGACATCAGGGGCGTTTCGGCAATGGCTGGGGTGTTCATGGCGCCTACGCATAGGCCTGCAGGCCCGCGAATACAACCGAGGATGCGCTGCCCGAACAGGTCGCGGTTCCGCCGGGGACTGTGATGGAAGTCCATGTTGCAGCGGTGCAACTCGCCGGCGCCATCGCGACGCGTTGAGCGCTGCAAACGGAACCAATCGGCTCCGCGAACATTCAGGTCGTGGGATCGACGCGGACCCCGGTTGGCGCGCGCCCGCAATCCAGGGCGCTCGCGCCCGTTATGGCGATGTTGGCGCCGCTGCCGCCTCGGCCGATGGGGGAGCTGTGAGTACAGTCATAGAGAATTTGCTGTCGCGGAAACAGCAGCTCGTGGAACAGCTCGAAAAAACGCGGTCGATCGAGGAGCGCGACAGGATCGAGCACCAACTCGAGCAGATCAACACCGCGCTGGATTTTCTGGACAGGCCGGAATCGAACGGCGAACGATAGCCGCGCTCAATCCACCTTCGGCGCCTCCACCTTCAAGGCTTTGGCATAGACCACGCCTGAATTGGTGATGTGCGTGGTCATCAGTCTTTCGAAATCGGCAAACTCGCCGCGGCCGAACAAATCGAGCAGCCTGCGATGCTCGTCGAAGGATGTGCGGGTGCGCACGTCGATCGGCGAGGTCAGGTTGGTGCGGAGCGCGGCGACGCGCCCGGAGACGAGCTGGTAGGATTCGACGAGATAGCGATTGCCGCAATGCGCGAACAGGGCCTCGTGAAACGCGGCGTCGGCGCGGCCATAAGCGATGTTGTCTCGGGCCGCAACCGCCGGCTCCATCGCCGCGATCGCCGCGTTCATCGTTTCAATCGCACCGTCGCGATCATGGCGAAAGGCGAGCTCGGCGGCTTTCGGCTCCAGCGCGATCCTGAAGGTGCAGAGCGCGTTGATGTCCCCGGCGCTAGGTGTGAACACGAAGCTGCCGACCTGCGGCCGGATCACCACGAGCCCCTGCGCCTGCAACTGGCCCATCGCCTCGCGCACCGGCGTGCGGCTGACGCCGAAGGAATTCGCCACCATGTCTTCGGAGATCGCCGCGCCCAGCGCAAACTCGCCGTCGATGATGGCCTGACGCAAGCGTTGCATCACCCGCTGCGACAGCGATTTCGGCGTATCGAGCTTCAGCGATCGCATCTGCGCTCAGATCACTTTGCCGGGATTGAGCAGATGATCGGGATCGAGCGCGGCCTTCAGTGTCCGCATCAGCGCGATCTCGGCTTCGCTGCGCGCGTGTCCAAGCCACTTCTTCTTCAGCGTGCCGATGCCGTGCTCGGCGGAGACGCTGCCGCCCATCTCGCGGACGAGACCATAGATGATCGCATCCATCTCTTCCTTCGGCTGCTGCGCGACGGTCAGACCCGTCACCCAGGACACCAGATGCAGATTGCCGTCGCCGATATGACCGTAATAGACGCTCTCGCATCCCCTGATCTTGGCGGCGAGCGCCGCCTTGCAGCGCGTGACGAACTCGTCCATCCGCGCCACCGCAAGACCGATGTCGTAGGAGATGTGCGGCCCCAGCACCTGGCCGAATTCGGCGCAGATGTCGCGCACGCGCCAGAACGCTTGCGTCTGCGCCAGCGACTGCGCGACGGCGGCATCGACCAGCAGCCCGCGTTCCATCAGCTGTTCGAGCCAGCTCTGGAAACGCGGCGCATCCAGGTTCTCGTCGGTGCCCTGCGCCTCCACCAGCACGTAGAGGCTGTCGCCCGCCGCGACCGGCGGCTTGACCCCGGCGCGCGACGTGATGACGTCCCAATAGTCGGGCCACATCACCTCGAAAGCCGACAGCAGCGGCCCGAGCCCGCTTCGGGCGGCATCGAGCAATGCGATCACCTCGGCATAATCCTTCAGCGCACAGAGTGCGGCCATGGTCGAGCGCGGCTTCGGATAGAGCCGCAGCACCACGCGCGTGATGATGCCGAGCGTGCCTTCCGAACCGATGAAGAGATGCTTCAAATCATAGCCGGCATTGTTCTTCATCAGCTTGTTGAGATTGGTGATGATAGTGCCGTCCGGCAGCACCACCTCCAGGCCGAGCACCAGTTCGCGCGTCATGCCGTAGCGGATCACGCGGTTGCCGCCGGCATTGGTGGAGAGATTGCCGCCGATCGCGCAGGAGCCGCGCGAGCCGAGGTCGAGCGGAAAGAAGAAGCCGGCTTCGTCGGCGGCTTTTTGAATCGTCTCCAGCGGCGTGCCGGCCTTCACGGTCATTGTTGCCGACGCGCGATCGATCTCCTCGATGCCGGTCACGCGCTCCAGCGAGATCGCGACCCAGCCCGGCTCAGGCGAGGCGCCGCGGCAGAGCCCGGTCAATCCGCCCTGCGGCACGAACGGCAGATTCGCCTGCCGGCAAGTCGCGATCGCATCGGCCACGCCTTGCGCATCGAGCGGCCGGATCACCGCCAGCGGCGTTTGCGGCAGGCTCGCGCTCCAGTCGTTGCCATTGCGCGCGGGCACGTCGCTGCCGGTCAACACCGCGGCCGCGCCGAGCCTGTCGCGCAGGGCGCCGAGCAGTTGGTCGGGGTGTCCAGCGGGGGTCACCATATCCATGTGAGACCTCTTGCAGATCTGGCCGGGCGCCTGTTGCGCGCCGTCGCGGCTGGGAATTGCATCCTTCTTGTATGTAAGGTACAAGATGAAAAGTAAAGCAAAAACAAGGCTTCGATAAGCCCTGAAGATTGTTATGGATCAGGGGCTTATTCCGAAGCCGCAGCAATGGGTGGTGTCATGACCGAGGCAATTCGCGGGTTCTGGGTGGCGTCGGCGACGCCGCTGACGTCAAACGGCAGCGTGGATTCCGTGAAGCTCGCCGCTCACGCAAAGCAGCTGTTCGGGAAGGGCATCGATGGCGTCGTGCTGTTCGGCACCACCGGCGAAGGCGCCTCATTCAATGTCGGAGAACGCGTCGTGACCGTTGAGGCTTTGCTCAAGGCGGGCGTCCCGGCCGAGCGCATCGGCATTGGCGGCGGCTTTCCCGCCATCAGCGACAGCATCGCCCTGACCCGCGCGGTGCTCGGGCTTGGCCTGCGCCACGTGCTGTTTCTGCCGCCCTACTTCGATCGCAACGTGACGCCTGCCGGCATCGAGGATGCCTTCGCCGCGATCATCGACCGCGTCGCCGATGATCGTCTGCGCGCCGTGCTCTATCACATCCCCCAGATCTCGGGCGTTGCGATCCCGACAACCGTTGCAGCTAACCTGCGCCAGCGCTACGGCAAGCTGGTTGCTGGTCTGAAAGATTCCAGCGGCGACTTCAAGCAGTTCCAGGCCTTCCGCGCAGCTAGCCCCGAGCTCGCAATCACCGTCGGCAATGAAACCGACATCGCCCGCGCGATCGCCGCTGGCGGCGCCGGCACGATCTGCGGCATGGCCAACATCGCGCCGGAGCTGGTCAAGGCGATGATCGACGGCAGGGATGTCGAAGCGCGCATGCAGGCCGCGGTCGACATCGTGGTCAAGAGCCCGTCCTTCCTCGCGACGCTCAAGGCCATTCTCGCCGCACAGACCGGCGACGCAGGCTGGCTGCGCGTACGCCCGCCATTGCGGGCGTTGTCCGATGGCTCCGTGCTCAAGTCGAAGCTGGACGAACTAATCAGCCCTGCCATCGCTTAAGACCGCCTATCGGTCGCGGCAATCGCTCGAGGCGCGCGCATAGATCGCGCCCACCGCCACGAGTGCTGCCGCAAAACCGGCAGCCGCGCCGACACCGAGCGCCCAGCGCGGGCCCAGATTGTCCGCCACCCATCCGACAATCGGCGCGCCGATGGGCGTGCCGCCAAGCGCGGCGCCGAGGCGCAGCGCCATCACGCGTCCCCTCATCCTCGGCTCGGTGGAGAGTTGCATCAGGCTGTTCGAGGTGTTGGTGACCGTCAGGGCGGCAACGCCGATCACGACAAGCGCGCCCGCGAACAGCCAGTAGCTGGGTGCTACCGCGGCCAGCGTGCAGCCGGCTCCAAAAGTTGCAGCCCCGAGCAGCAGCGAGACGAACCGCGGCTGGGTGCGCCCTGCGGCCAGCAATGCGCCCGAGATCGTGCCGACCGCCATCGTCGAGGACAGCAGGCCGAAGCCGCGCGCATCGGTGTGGAAGACGGTGACCGCCATGGTCGAGATGAAGATCGGGAAGTTCAGCCCAAACGTGCCGATCAGGAACAGCATGATCATGATCGCCCTGAGATCGGCGCGCGACCACACGTAGCGAAAACCCTCCGTCATGCCGCCCTTGGCCCGGTGAGCCCGTGCGTTCGGGCGAAGCTCCGAGTTGCGCAGGAGACAAAGCGAGCCGAGCACCGCCATGAACGATGCGGCGTTGATCAGGAACGCCCATCCGGTGCCGATCGAAGCGATCACGACCCCTGCGATCGCGGGCCCGATCATCCGCGCGGCGTTGAAGGACGTCGAGTTCAGCGCGATGGCATTGGAGAGGTCGCCGTCGCCGACGAGCTCCGCAACGAATGTCTGGCGCACTGGCGCGTCGAAAGCCGCGGCACAGCCGAACAGGAAGGCAAACACGTAGACATGCCAGAGCTGCACCAACCCACTGACGGTGAGAAGGCCAAGGACCAGCGCCAGTACGCCCATCGTGGCCTGCGTCGCGATCAGAAGTCGTCGCTGGTTGAAGTGATCGGCCGCAAAACCAGTCCACGGCATCAGCAGGAGTTGTGGACCGAACTGCAGTGCCATCACCGTGCCGACAGCCGACGCGTTGTGCCGTGTGAGCTCGGTGAGGACAAGCCAATCCTGAGCGGAGCGCTGCATCCAGGTTCCGGTGTTGGACACCAGCGCGCCCGCGGCCCAGACCCGATAATTGAAGTTCCGCAGTGAGCGAAACGTGCCTGCCGCCGGCACGCTCACGAACCTGTCGGCGTGTTGCCGCCGTGGAAGCGGCCGAAATGTCGCGCGCAAAACAGGCTGAGGAGCAGGGCACCGAGGCCGAGGGCGGCGACGTCGCGCGTTTCCTTCAGGACGAACTCTCCGACACGGCAGACGAGCAGATATCCGACGATGATGTTGAAGAAGCCCCAGAGCACATTGACGGTCGACGAAGACAGCCCTTGACCGCGCGGTTGCGCGAAGGGGCTCTGGAACGGCTCTCCTCTCAGGCCGCTGACGAGATGCGGAATGGCGTTCGCCAGAAACGCGCCGCCAAAGAAATAGGAAACCAGATCAAGCCAGTTCATGCCTGCGCACTCCGCGTTGCCAGTAATTCGATGATCGCCTGCGTCGAACCGCTTTCGCCGAGCCGCGGAAAGACGTTTGCGATGCTGTAATCGTGAGCCTCGGGACGCGGATCGGTCATCGCATCGGTGGCGAGGGTGACATTGAAGCCAGCCTCATAGGCCTGGCGCGCGGTGGACTCGACGCCGGTGGCGGTGGCGACGCCGGCGATGACGACCTGCGTGACGCCACGTGATCGTAGCTCGCTCTCGAGGTCGGTGCTGGCGAACGCGCCCCATGTTCGCTTGGTCACGGTGATATCGCCGGGTTGTTGATCAAGCTCCGGAATGAGAGCGGTCCACCCGTCGGGGAAGGAACCGCCAGCACGCGGCCGCTCCGTGCGGCCCGGCGCTCCGCCATCGACGTTGACCAGCACGACCGGCAGGCGATGCCGCCGAAACGCCGCGGCAAGGGTGCAGCAGCGCCCCACGACGTCGCCCATGGAATGGACGGAAGGTGTGCCGACGATGCCGCGTTGCAGGTCGACGACGATGAGGGCGGTGACCGGGTCGAGCGTCGTGACAGCCATGATTGTGTCCTTCTGGGCCGAATGTTCCGCGCCAGGGATGCGGCGAGGCCGGGTCAATCGTCGGCAAGCCGCTTGAGCAAGGAGAGCGCCGCGGCCAGCTCGTCCTGCTCCCGCGATGAGAGCCGTGTCGAAATGGTGCGCGAGAGCCAATCCTGCCGCGCGGCGCGACCGATCCGGATCCAGTCGCGACACGCCCTTGTCAACGACAGAATGGTTTGACGGCCGTCCTCCGGGTCGGGCGTGCCACTGACGAGGCCCGCCGCTTGAAGCACGGCGACCGCGGTGCTCATGGATTGCGGACGCATTCTTTCCGATCGCGCCAGGCTCGACACCGTCGCCGGGCCGTCCTTTTCCAGACGCAGCAGCACGGACACCTGGGACGGCGTCAGGTCATTGGGGCCTGCCTGCTCGCGAAGCCGGCGCTTCAGCTTTCCGATCAGCGAACGGAGGTCTTCTGCGAGCGCACCGGCGCGCGCGGACGGGCGTTGGCCTGACGAATTGATCATGCCGCATCGAGTATATGTGCGAAGGTAAACTGTAAAGATAGTCTACACAGCCGATCTAACAAAAAGACGTGAGAAGGAGACACCGGCGACCGCATTCACAGCATGGAGATTGTGCAAGCCCTCCGAGCCAGGATGATCGTGCGACAAGCCGTCGCGTCGCAGCGGATCGCTGAGGATGGATTGCGCTTAGAACGATTCAACACTAGACCGATTCAACCCCGCGCACGGTTCTCTTCATTCACAGCGGCTGCTAGACGCCCCTGCTTCAATGCAGTGCCTGACTTGGAAGTGAATCGAAAGTGCGTGCTTCTGTGGATCGCCCTCGTATCGGAGGTCATCGAAATCGCGCCGGCAAGAGCCGCGCACATCTTCTCATCGGCGCAGCCGTGCTGCTCGCCCAATATCCCGCCGGCAGTACCAATGCGCAGGCGCAAACCGCGCTGCCGCCGGTGAATGTGGATGCGCCGACGCTGCGGCCGAAACCGGCGCGCGCATCGGAACAGTCCCAACGCCGTGCGCAAACGGCCGCACGCCAGCGCAGCCTAAATGGAGGCAACCCGGCCGCGCCGACGCGATCCGGAACGCGCGGCGGCTGAAGCGGCCGCGCAAGCTGCGGCAAAGCTCGGCTACCGCGCGATGCCGAGCGCGACCACGCTACGCTCGGGCGCCTCGCCGCTCGACAAGTCGCAGGCCGTCAATGTCGTGCCCGCGCAGGTCCTGAAGGACCAGTTACCGCGCAACATCGACGATGCGCTGGTCAACATTAGCGGGATCACTCAGACCAACACGCTCGCGGGCACCCAGGATGCCGTGATCCGCCGCGGCTTCGGCGACAACCGCGACGGCTCGGTCATGCGCAACGGCATGCCGCTGGTGCAGGGGCGCAGCCTGAACGCCGCAGTCGAGAGCGTCGAGGTGCTGAAAGGACCGGCGTCACTGCTCTACGGCATCATGGATCCCGGCGGTATCGTCAACACCATCAGCAAGCGTCCGGAACTCTACCAGCACGGCTCGGTCACGCTGCTCGGCTCGAGCTTCGCGAACAACCGCAGCGGCGCCGACGGTACGCTCGACATCACCGGCCCGATCGGCGAGGGTGGTCTGGCCTATCGCTTTATCGGCTATGGCGTCAGCGAGGACTATTGGCGCAATTTCGGCCGCCACAGGGAAATGCTGGTGAACCCGTCGCTGGCCTGGTACGGCGACACCACGGCGGTTCAGCTCACCTATGAGCACCGCGAGTTCATCTACCCGTTCGACCGCGGCACGGCGTTCGTCAAGGGTGCTCCACTGGCGATCCCGGCGACGCGCCGGCTCGACGAGCCCTTCAACAACATGTGGGGCACCTCCGACCTGGTGCAGGCCTCGGTCGAGCAGAAGCTGGACGACAATTGGAAGGTCACGGCGGCCTACAGCTTCAACACCGAGACTTATAGCGCCAATCAGCTTCGCATCACCGGCGTCAACACCACGACCGGCATCGAGACCCGCAGCAACGACGGCACCCACAATTCGCTGAGCAACGCCAGTTACGGCACCTCCTATCTGCAGGGCGACGTCTGGGTGGGCGGCTTCCGCAACGAAATCCTGTTCGGAGGCGAGGCGCTGTATCGCACGATCGATCGCCGCGATCTGATCCGCCAGGCGACCGCGAGCTTTAATTTTTACAACCCGGTCTACGGACTGGTCGTGCCGGGCACGACCATTTCGGCGAGCGACAGCGAGCAAACCGACAAGCTCGGCACCCGCGGCTTCTTTGCCCAGGACACGTTTCATCTGACCAACTGGCTGTCCGTGGTTGGAGGCGTGCGCTGGATGGAATACGAGCAGCTCGCGGGAAAAGGTCGGCCTGTCTTCGTCACGAACACCAATTTGTCAGGCGACAAGGTGCTGCCGCTCGGCGGCGTTATCGTCAAGCTGAACGATCAGCTCTCGTACTATTTGAGCTATACGCAGTCGCTGAAGCCGACCTCGACCATCGCCGCGTTCACCAGCGGCTTTGTCGTTGATTCCACCATTGCGCCGGAGGAGGGAACGCAGTGGGAGACCGGCCTGAAGTTCGACGTCAACAAGCGGCTGTCGGGCACCTTCGCGGTTTACGAGATCGCGAAGAAGAACGTGCTTGTGCTGGACGATCTCGGCAATGGCAAGTCGGCAGCGCGCACGTCCGGGGCGGCCCGGTCGCGCGGCGTCGAACTGGACGTGACCGGCAGGCTGACCGACCAGTGGAGCGTGATCGGAAGCTATGGTTACACCGACGCACGCCTGAGCAACGATCCCGTTGTCGGCAATGCCAGGCTGCTGAACGCAGCGATGAACACCGCTTCGCTCTATCTCGTGTACGATTTCGGCGATGTGCTGCCCGGTCGCCTGCGGCTTGGCGGAGGCGCGCATTACGTCGGCGACCGGCCGGGTGACTCCGCCAACACATTCTTCATGCCGGGCTATACCGTCGCAGACGTCTTTGCGACCTACGACACGAAGATCGACAACCTGCCGGTGACCTATCAGTTCAACATCAAAAACCTGTTCGACAAGGTCTACTACACGTCCACCACCGGAAACGCGTTGAACGTCGCGATCGGCGATGCCCGGCGCTTCTCGCTGTCGGCGACGGTGAAGTTCTAACGATGGGGATGCCGTACAAATCACCGCGCTCATCAAGAAGATCGAACTCGATGAGTAGGCTGAGGCGAAAGATCAAGGCGGCTCTGCTTCAGGTCCATTCCATTGCGGGCCTCGCGCTCGCCCTGCTGCTCTCCTTGATCGCGCTGACCGGCGCGATCATGAGCTTTGAGGACGAGATCGTCGAGCATCTGAACGCGGCGATCATGCAAGTCGCGCCGCGAACGACGCCGGCGCTGCTGCCGGATGAATTGGCCGCGCGTCTTAGGGCCGTGCCCGACCTTGGCAAAATTGCTTCTGTGATGCTTTCGAGCGATCCATCCGCGGCCGTGCATGTCCGCTTCGCCCGCGACGAGCAGGGCGCGCGGCCGTCGTCGCTCTATGTCGATCCCTATGACGCGCGCGTGCTGGGTGCGCCGCGCGGCGAAGAATTTTTTGCGACCGTCCGCAGGCTGCATCGCTGGCTGCTGATCCCGGAGACGCCAAGGGCTGGGGCCGCCAGATCACCGGTGTTGCCGCGCTCGGCCTGATCGTCATGCTGCTCTCGGGCCTCGTGCTACGCTGGCCGCGTCGCGCTGGCAGCGTGAAAATGTGGCTGAAGCCGAATCTGGGCCTCGGCGGGCGTGGTCTGCACCGGTCGCTGCACGCCGTGATCGGCACCTGGGTGCTGCCGATCTACCTGATGATGACGCTGACCGGGCTGTGGTATTCGTTCGACTGGTACAAGGATGGTGTGGTCTGGCTGCTGTCGCGCCCGCAGCCGGCCGCAGCGAAGATGCAGCCCAAGGCGCCGCGCCCGGCCAGCGGCCGCGACACCGGTCAGCCGATCGGATTCGATCGCGCGTGGTCAACCCTCCTCCACCAAGAGAGCAGCCATTTCGCGCGAGCCCTGCTGACGCTGCCTGCCGGCCCGGGCACACTGATACGTGTTCGGCGGTGGCAGAACGATTCGACGCTCGAAAGCGTGCGCGACGAATTCCGCATCGATGCTGTTACCGGCCAGGTGGTGTCCGCGGAGCGCTATGCCGACAAAACGTTTGGCGAGAAAGCCATCGCCGGCGTGCTCGACATCCACCGCGGCGCGGCCCTCGGCTGGCCCGGGAAGCTTGCGTTCATGATGGCGGCCGCGCTGATGCCGCTGTTCGCGATCATCGGTGTGCTGTTGTACCTGTCGCGCCGCAAGCTGCGGCCATCACGCGAGCGCGCAGCGCTCAGCGATGATGCTGCCGATTGCGCGGGCGAAAGGCAGGTCGCGACCGGGGGTGATGCCAAGGGCGAGCTCGACGGCATTGAGCTGCGGCAGGTCCGCTAGATCGTCCGCGTGCCGCAGTGATTTGCGCATGCCCAGCTTGAGCGGCAAAGCCGTGTAGCCGAGGCCGGCCTCGACGGCACCAGCCAGCGCGGAAAGGCTGCGCGCCTCGCAGGCGATGGACCATTCGCGCCGACCGAGGCGCAGGCTGCGCAGTGCTTCGTCGCGATAGGCGCAGCCGTCGGCGAACGCCACCAGCGGAACGGCATCGTCGGATCGAGCCGCCTTGCCGAACCAGGCCATTGGCTCGAACGCAATGGCGGCCTCGGCAGCGTTTGACGGGGCCCGCTTGTAGAAGGCGAGATCGAGCCGGCCGAGACCGACATCGTCCGCGAGCCGCGCCGACAGGCCCGTGCGCACGGATAGCCGTGCCTCGGGAAAGCGCGAGCGGATTTCGCCGAAGGCCGACGCGAAGTCACGTTCGAGAAAATCTGCAGGCATGCCAAGCCTGATCTGCTCATCCGGGTTCGGCCGGCGCATCGCGTAGACGGCGCGCTCGTTCAGCGCGACGATCTCTCGCGCATGCGCAACCAGCTCCGTCCCCTTTACGGTTGGGCCGAGCACCCGGCCGCGCGCCCGCTCCAGCAGGGAATGGCCGACCACGGCTTCGAGCCGGGCGATCTGAAGGCTGATGGCGGATTGCGACCGCCCCAATTGCTTTGCTGCGCGCGAAAAACTCTTCAGCTCGACGATGGCGAGCAGCGACCGGAGCGTGTCGATATCGAGGGTCGTCGGCATGGGAAAACTCCGGACCACGCTGCCGGATAGGACTCCGGCGGGACGGGCGGTCAGAATGAGATTTATCAATGAAGCCATTGCAAAAATCAATTTTTCCCGTGCGGGGGCGCGCGCTATCAGGCATGCGCACCGGTCGCGACTGGTCGCGTGGGAGGAAGCACATGCAACGCCGTGATGTTCTGAAAGGCCTGGGACTGACTGCCATCGCCGCCGCGCCCGCGCTGGCGCAAGGCACAGCCGCGACCGCGCCGCCGTCGACATCGCCCTGGTCCGCGCCGCAACTGGCGACGGGCGGCCAACTCGGGCGCTGTCGCGTCGGCAACGGACCGGCGGTCTGCGTAGTGCTGCATGAATGGCTCGGCGACCACGTCAACTGGGAGCAGGTGCTGCCCTATCTCGATCCCGCCCGCCACACCTTCGTGTTCATGGATTTGCGAGGGTACGGCTGGTCGCGCGGCGTGAGCGGCGGTTACACGCTGGAGGAAGCGGTCGCGGACGTGATGCGCACCGCCGATGAGCTCGCCATCAGCCAATTCCATCTCATCGGCCATTCAATGTCAGGATTGGTGGCGCAGAAGATTGCGCTTGAGGCACCAAGCCGGATCCAGAGCGTGACCCTGTTCTCGCCGGTGCCGCCCACCGGCTTCCGCGCCGACGAGGCCGCGCTGAAGGCGCTCAATGCCGTCATCGACCAGGATGAGGCCGCCGCCCGCGCGATCTCAGCCCGCACGTCGAATCGTTACGGCGCGGGCTGGCTGCACCGCAAGCTCGCCATCGCCCGCGGAGCCGGCACGGTCGAGGCCATGCGCGGCTACCTGACGATGTTCACGACCTCCGCCATCACCGGCGATTCACATGCGCTGGCCGCGCCGTTGCACGTCGTGACCGGCGCACTGGATATCCCGTTCTATCGCGGCGAGCCTTTGCGGAATGCCTTTGCGCTGGCCTATCCGCGCGTGACGTTCGAGACCATCGAGGATGCCGGCCATTATTCCATGCTGGAAACCCCGGTGCGGGTCGCGAGCATCATCGAGAAGCAGCTGGCGGCCACGGGCTGAGCTCGCACTGCAACGGAGTGGCTAGCCAAGGCCACCGCAATCGGTCAAAAGCCGATGGCCTGTCCTCGTCTAGGTTCACGCCATGAAGCTTCAAACCGTCACCCCCGCCGATATCCGCCGCGCGCTGCTGCTCCGCGAGGAGATCGCGCTGCTCGATCTCAGATACGAGGCGGCCTTCGCCACCGGCCATCCGCTGTTCGCGGCCAACATGGCCGTGGACCGGATTGCGATCGAGGCTGAGGCGCGGCTGCCGCGCAAGGACGTGCCGGTCGTGCTTTATGACGACGGCGAGGGGCTGGTCGCAGCGGGCGCCGAGCGCCTTGCGGCGCTCGGTTACAGCAACGTCCGCACGCTCCATGGCGGGCTGAAAGCCTGGCGCGCGGTCGGCTATGAAGTGTTCGAAGACGTCAATTCCTACTCCAAAGCGTTCGGCGAACTGGTCGAGTCGCGACGGCACACGCCCTCCTTCAGTGCCGACGAAGTCGCAAAACTGATCGCGGACGGGGCCAAGATCGCCATCCTCGATGTCCGCCGCTTCGATGAATACGCGACCATGAACATCCCGGGCTCGGTCAGCGTGCCCGGCGCGGAGCTGGTGCTGCGCGCCGGAAGCGCAGCGCCGGATCCCGACACCACCATCATCGTCAATTGCGCCGGCCGCACCCGTTCGATCATCGGCACCCAGTCGCTGATCAATGCCGGCGTGCCCAACAAGGTGAGGGCGCTGCGCAACGGCACGATCGGCTGGACGCTGGCACGACACACGCTGGATCATGGTGCCGACCGGCGCGGCGGGATCGGGCCGTTTGAAGGGGGTGCGGCCAATGCCCGCGACGTCGCCTATCGCGCCGGCGTCCGCCACATCGGCGCAAACGAAATGTCGGTGCTCGCCGCGCAGACCGATCGCACGCTCTACCGCTTCGACGTGCGCGATCCGGAGGAGTATGCAGCCGGTCATCTGCCGGGCTTCCGCCACTATCCCGGCGGCCAGCTTGTTCAGGAGACCGACATGGCCGCGCCGGTGCGCGGCGCAAGCATTGTCCTGACCGACGACAAGGGCGTGCGCGCCGACATGACGGCATCCTGGCTCGCGCAGATGGGCTGGGAGGTCTATGTGTGCGAGGGCGGCTATGACGGCGCGCGCGAGGCCGGCCCGCCGCTTGTCCTGCCGAAGCCCGATCCAGCCCATCGCTACCGCCGGCCCTATGAAGGCACGGAGGTCGCCGAGCGCGCGATGCAGGCCTATCTCGACTGGGAATACGGCCTGGTCGAGCAACTCCGCCGCGACGGAACGCACGGTTTTTATGTGATTTGAGACGGAGCGGCCCGGCACCGTAAATCTCCGCCGCCCCGCCATTTTCTCCCCATCTCGAAACCCTATTGTGCTGCGCGTCGTCCGCGGTCTAAGAGCTACGGCAAAGCCGCCATCCATGGAGACACTATGCCAGCCCCAGGCCAAAGCCCGGAGCGGAGCGCGAAGGCGCTGCTGCTCGAAGGCGTCAACGACAGCGCCGTCGACCTGTTCAGGAGCGCGGGCTTCACCAATGTCGAGCGGCTGACCAAGGCACTGGACGGCGAGGCGCTGCGCCAGGCGGTCAAGGGCGTGTCGCTGCTCGGCATCCGCTCGCGCACCCAGATCACCGACGAGGTGCTGCAAGCCGCCGATGGGCTGCTTGCGGTCGGCTGTTTCAGCGTCGGCACCAACCAGGTCGATCTGCTGGCGGCGCGCAAGCGTGGCATTCCGGTGTTCAACGCGCCGTTCTCCAACACCCGCAGCGTCGCCGAGCTCGTGATCGGCGAGATCGTGATGCTGCTGCGGCGGATCTTTCCGCGTTCGGTGTCGGCCCATGGCGGCGGCTGGGACAAATCGGCGACCGGCAGCCGCGAGGTGCGCGGTCGTACGCTCGGCATCATCGGCTACGGCAATATCGGCTCGCAGCTCTCGACGCTGGCAGAGGCCATCGGCATGCGGGTGATCTACTTCGACCGCACCGACAAGCTCCGCCACGGCAACACCGAGCCGGTCGAGAAGCTCGAAGAGCTGTTGGCGCAGAGCGACGTGGTCAGCCTGCACGTGCCGGAGACGCCGGAGACCGCCGGCATGATCGGCGAGAAGGAACTGCGGGCGATGAAGCCCGGCTCACTCCTGATCAACAACAGCCGCGGCACCGTCGTCGATCTCGATGCCCTTGCAGGCTGCCTGCGCGACGGCCATCTTGCCGGCGCGGCCATCGATGTGTTTCCGGTCGAGCCCTCGTCGAATTCCGACCGCTTCAAGAGCCCGCTGCAGGGTCTCGGCAACGTCATCCTCACCCCGCATATCGGCGGCTCGACCGAGGAGGCGCAGGAGCGCATCGGCGGCGAGGTTGCGCGCAAGCTGGTCGACTATTTCATCACCGGCTCGACCACGGGGGCGGTGAACTTTCCCGAGGTGCAGTTGCACTTGCGCCCCTCCGGCGCGCGGTTCAGCCATGTCCATCGCAACGTGCCGGGCATGCTGCGCCGGCTCAACGAGGTGTTCCTCCAGCGCGACATCAATATCGTCGCGCAATATCTGGAGACCGCCGGCGACCTCGGCTATGTCGTGCTCGATGCCGACCTTGCCGGTCAGGATTCGGCAGCGCTGCTGGCGCAGATCCGGGGCCTCGATGGCACGGTCGGCGCGCGGCTGGTGTTCGAACACTAGACGGCGAGAGTCCCACGTTCCGGTTGCATTCCGCCAGGAAAGCTCTCTACACTGTGGCATCATCTTGCACGCGTGTGACAAATCGCGTCGAATTTGAGCTTCAGTTGCGCGAGTGCCGCCATGGAACGGGACGCCGTACTGATTGATCTCGCGCTGCAGGGCGGCGGTTCGCACGGCGCCTTCACCTGGGGCGTGCTGGATCGGCTGCTGGAAGAGAACTGGCTCAGCATCGCCGCGATCTCCGGAACGTCCGCAGGCGCGATGAATGCGGCGGTGCTCGCAGACGGGTGGATCGCGGGTGGTGCCGCGGGTGCGCGCGATGCGCTCGAACGATACTGGCACCGTGTTTCGAAGGCCGCGGCTTTCAGCCCGCTCCAGCGCTCGCCGCTCGACCGGCTGATGGGACGCTGGACCCTCGATACGTCGCCGGCCTACATCCTTACCGATTTGATGTCGCGGTTGCTGTCGCCCTACGATCTCAACCCGACCGGCTACAATCCGCTGCGCAAGGTTCTGGCCGAGAGCATCGATTTCGAGCGCCTCGCGGGTTCGCCGATCAAATTGTTCGTCACCGCCACCCGCGTGCGCACCGGGCGCGGGCGCATCTTCCGCAACGCCGAGATCACGGCCGACGTGCTGCTGGCGTCGGCCTGCCTGCCGACCATGTTCCGCGCCATCGAGATCGACGGCGAGCCCTATTGGGACGGCGGTTTTGCCGGCAATCCGACCATCACACCTCTGGTCCGCGAGAGTGACGCGCACGATACGATCCTGGTGCAGATCAATCCGGTTGAAACGCCCGACGAGCCGCGGACAGCTGCGGAGATTCTCAATCGGCTGAACGAGATTTCGTTCAACTCGCCTTTGATGAAGGAGTTGCGCATGATCGCGCTGCTGCGCCAGGCGGCCGATCCTGGCAGCGGAGAAGGCGCGCGCTGGGCGAAGATGCGGACCCACCGCGTCAAGAGCGACATGCTGGCGAAGTTCGGCGCCTCGTCCAAGCTCAACGCGGAATGGGAGTTCGTCTCCATGCTGCGCGCCGAAGGACGTCAGGCGGCCGAGGCGTTTCTCGACGAGCACGGTGCGGATGTCGGCCAGCGCTCGACCGCCGATCTCGATGTGCTGCTGTCGGAGTGCTGAGACGTGGGTCTTCTCGGCATCCTCGTCGGGCTCGGCCTGCTGGTCCTGTTTGCCTTCCGCGGCTGGAGTGTTCTGCTGCTTGCGCCGTTCGCGGCGCTGGTCGCCGCGCTGTTCGGTGGCGAGCCGCTGCTCGCCAACCTGACCCAGGTCTTCATGGCGAATGCGGCGGGGTTTTTGGCGCAGTTCTTTCCGATCTTTCTGCTCGGCGCGGTGTTCGGCAAGCTGATGGACGACAGCGGGGCGGTGGCATCGGTCGCGGGCTTCATGGCGAAGCGTCTCGGCGAGCGGCGCGTGATCCTCGCAGTCGTGCTCGCCGGGGCGCTGGTCACCTATGGCGGCGTCAGCCTGTTCGTCGCCTTCTTCGTCATCGTTCCGATGGCCCGCTCGCTGTTTCGCGCCGCCGCGATTCCGCGCCGGTTGATTCCGGCGGCGATCGTGCTCGGCACCTCGACCTTCACCATGTCAGCTCTGCCCGGTACGCCGTCGATCCAGAATGCGATCCCGATGCCGTTTTTCGGCACGACGCCGTTTGCCGCGCCAGGCCTCGGCATCATCGCTTCGCTCATCATGCTCTGCGCGGGATTGTGGTGGCTGCATGGCGCCGAAGCCGCGGCGCGCCGTGCCGGAGAAGGCTACGGCGAGGACGTCCAGGGTACTGAACGCGCCGTCGATGACCAGCTGATTCGCGAGCTCGCAACCACCGCACGCGAGTTCGATCCGGCCGAGATGCGGCATGGACGGCGCAGCGAGACATCTTCTCCGCTGGCCGGTGCCATCCTGCCGCTGGCCGTCGTTGTTGCCGTCAACCTCCTGATGTCGCTGTTCGTGTTGCCGCGGCTCGATGTCGCGTATCTGAGCGAGCAGCGCTTCGGCGGTACGTCCCTGGCGGCGGTCGCAGGTGTGTGGTCGGTCAGCGTCGCACTCGGCGCAGCCATCGTCACCACGATCGTTCTGAACTGGGCCCGGCTTCCCTCGCTGCGGCAGAGCATGGACGCGGGCGCCAATGCGTCGGTTCTGCCGGCGTTCAGCGTTGCAAGCCTCGTCGGATTTGGTGCGGTGATCGCGGCGCTCCCGGCTTTCGAGGCGGTGCGCGATTGGGTGCTCGCGATTGAAGGCGGCCCGCTGGTGTCGCTCGCGGTTGCGACCAACATCCTGGCCGCGCTGACCGGCTCGGCCTCGGGCGGCCTGACCATAGCCCTGGACGCGCTTGGCCCGACCTATGTCGAGATCGCCGCGCGCACCGGAATCGACCTCGCGCTGATGCATCGTGTGGCGGTCATCGGCGCGGGGACGCTCGACATCCTGCCGCATAATGGTGCCGTGGTAAGCCTGCTGGCGATCTGTGGCCTGACGCATCGCGACAGCTATCTCGATATCGTGATGGTCGGCATCGTGACGTCGCTGCTCGCGCTGGTGGCCGTGATCGCCTTGGGCAGTGCGTTCGGATCGTTCTGACGGAAGCCCGGCAAGAGCGATTGACGCAAGGGCAAAGGTTTGCATTGAATGCAGCCAAGTCGGACCGAAAAAACGAGAAAGCCGGGTGGAAACGATGGCGCGAATGAGTGCAAAGCTGTGTGCGTTGCTCCTGGGGTCGGCGGCAGCGCTGAGTGCGGGTGGCGCGTCCGCGGCCACGCTGGCGGATGACGCCGACACGGTCTGCAAGGGCTTGGTTGGCGGCACTGACGCCGTGAAGATCGATTCCGCGGCGTTGCAGGCGCCGTCAGCGCTTGCCGTTGCCGAGCGCGGACCGACACCATCGGGACGCGTCACGCCGGCCAACCCGTCCTTCTGCAAGGTGCTCGGTCATATCGAGCCTGCCGACCCCAAAGCACCGCCGATCAAAATCCAGGTCAATCTTCCGCTCGAATGGAACGGGCGCTCCCTCCAATATGGCGGCGGCGGTTTCAACGGCGTGCTGATCACGGGGCTCTCGTTGCCGCCGGCCTATCCGTTCGACAAGCCGTCCCCGCTCGCGCGCGGCTTCGTCACTTACGGCACCGATTCCGGCCATGAATCCAAACCGGGCGAGCCGCCGCAGCTGTTCGCAATCAACGACGAAGCCTTCGAGAATTTCGCCCACCGCGCCTACAAGAAGGTGCGCGACGCCGCCGTGATGCTGATGCAGCGCGCCTACGGCAAGGCGCCGGTTAAGATGTACTTCATGGGTTCGTCCGAAGGCGGCCGCGAAGGCCTCACCATGGCGCAGCGCTATCCCGACGACTTCGACGGCATCCTGGCCCGCGTGCCCGTCATCAACTGGGTTGGCCTCCAGCATGCCGGCACCCGCTCGGGTCTCGTGACCATGGGCGAAGGCTGGATCAATCCGGCGCAGGTGAAGCTGGTCGGCGAGGCGGTGCGGACCGCTTGCGACAAGGCCGACGGCTCCGACGATGCGCTGGTGCAGGACCCCGTCGCCTGCAGGGCGGCGTTCAAGGTCGAGACGCTGCGCTGCAAGGCCGGCCAGAGCGGCGACCAGTGTCTCACCGATGCGCAGATCAAGGCGATCGACACCCTGCATGCAACGTACAAATTCCCGTTCGTGCTCGCCAACGGTCTCGACGATTACCCGGGTTGGGGCGTCTCCGGCGAAGACACGCCGGCATTTGGCCCGACCGGTGGCTGGGTCGCATGGTGGCTCGGCACCGCTCCACCGGCGCAGCCGCCCGCACCCAACAACGGCATCGCCTGGATCTACGGCGCCGGTGGCATTCAATATGTCTTCGCGCGCGATCCTAAGCTGGATGTCACCACCTACAAGGTGGAGGAGCACAAGGCGCGGCTGCTCGAGGTCTCGAGCCTGATGGATTCGACCGATCCCGATCTCAGCCGCTTCCGCGCCCGCGGCGGCAGGCTGATCATACTCGAACACATGGCCGACTATGCACAGAGCCCCTATGCCGGGATCCGTTATTTCGAAAGCGTCGAGCGCAAGCTCGGCAAGTCAGAGACGGCCGAGTTCGCGCGGCTCTACACCGCGCCGGGTGTCGACCATGTCGGCTCCGGCGCACCGGCCAATGTCGACATGCTGAGCACGCTGGTCGACTGGGTCGAGAAGGGCAAGGCACCCGGCGATCTCGAAGTCACCGAGCAGAAGGTCGAGGCGCCGTCGTTTGCGACGTTGCGCGCGCTGCCGCTGTGCCGCTGGCCGGCCTGGCCGCACTACAAGTCGGGTGCGGTGACGGAGGCATTGAGCTTTACCTGCGCGCCGTGAGGAACGGCGCGCTGCTCGCAGCGTCACCCCGCCGCCATGGCTTGTGCGCCGCCCAGCAATTGCGCGTTGAGCCGGCCGCCGGAGAACAGCATGTCGTCGAGCGCCTCGTCGATGTCGGCAGAGATCACGGAGCTGCCGCCGTCACGCGCGAGGCTCGCTTGCGCCAGTCGCCGCATCAATTCCTTGATGAAGGCGCAACTCGTGCCCTCGCTGCGCCGGGCCGCCTCGGCGACGACGGGGTCCTCGATCGGGAGAGCCTTGCCGTAGAGCCGGACCAGCTTGCCACGGCCGGTCTCGTCCGGCAGCGGCACTTCGATCGCCTGATCGATCCGGCCGGGGCGACCGGCCAGCGCGCCCTCAAGGTCCTCCGGCCGGTTGGTGGTCAGGACGAACAGGATGTCCGCATCCTCCTTCAGCCCGTCCATCTCGTTGAGCAATTTGTTCAGCATCGATTCCTCGCACGGGCCCATGTCGTCGCGGTCGCGGGCGATGAGATCGACATCCTCGATCACCACCATTGAGGGCTGGAGCAGCCGTGCCAGCCTCATATAGGCGCCGAGAAGGCCGATTTGCTCGGCCGTGATGATCAGCGTCGTATGTCCGGGCAAATGCGTTGCGAGATAGCGGATGGTGTGGGTCTTGCCGGTGCCGGGCGGCCCGTACAGCAAGATGCCCTTGCGCGTCGACTGACCCAGCCGGCGGAGCTGATCGCGGGTGTTGACGAAATTCAGCACGTTGCGATCGAGCAGGCGCAAGGTCTGCTCCGGCAGGATCACCTCGCTACGAGCGACCGGCGGCAATCGATGCACGGTGATGCCGCGCGAACGCCCGCGGTAATCGCTATCTGCGTCGAGTGAGAGAATCTTGCCGCGATAGGTACGCGCGGCCTGCACGGCCTCTTCCAGTTCACTGAAGCATTGCTGGACGAGGGCAGCGCCTGTGGACCCCGACGGCACCAGGATCTCAATCCGGAGTCCAGGCTCACGGCTATACTCGCGATGCGCGGAGAGCAAGACTGCGTAACGAAGATCATCCTGCTCGCACAGCCACAAGCCATTATCGAGGCACTTGACGGGGCTCTTCTCGCCAACGTCGACGTCGGAATATTGCAGCGGCGCAATCGCGACCGCATAGCGGCCGTCCTTGAGGAGTCGCGAAATCGACAGCGTTTCGTAGCGTTGCTCCTCGTTCAGCCCGAGCAAGCGGACGGCCTTGCCAAAGAGCCGGTCGATCCCTGCCTGGACGTCGACCCGCATATGCCCGGGAAACTGGCGGATCGTGGTCACGAGCTTGCTGCGCGCCATGCTGGCAAAGTGCCAATCGAGAACGTCGCAAGCAAAGTCGAAGTTCTCTTCCTGTTCGTTCGACGGCCCATCCGCCGCACGCATGCATTCGCTGCACAGCCAGACCGTGCGGTTGCCGATCCGCACGTCCGTCTGTCCCTCAGGCTTGCCACAGAGCTCGCAAGCAGTCTTGATCGCCTCAAGCGTGAGCTGCAGCC
The DNA here is from genome assembly GCF_041200145.1 of Bradyrhizobium sp. LLZ17. Classification (NCBI taxonomy): domain Bacteria; kingdom Pseudomonadati; phylum Pseudomonadota; class Alphaproteobacteria; order Hyphomicrobiales; family Nitrobacteraceae; genus Bradyrhizobium; species Bradyrhizobium zaerense. The sequence goes on along the minus strand of NZ_CP165734.1, from coordinate 4,145,497 downwards.
GGTGGCCGGCCAAGCCGATGGATTGTTGCGCAGATTTGAAAAGGGCTTCGGCGACGGATTGCGGGTAAGGTCCGCAAACCGCCTTTTCCTTCTGCTCGATCTGAGTGACCAGCGCGGTCGCTTCACGCTCTGATTTGCCGAAAACCTGGCGGAGCAGATCCGTCACGAATTGGTCCGGCGTATCGTCGTCATTATGAATGACGATCTGGGTCGGCTGGTTCTCGCCACACCTACTATTCATTACGGAAGATCTCCGGGACAATCTATGATTGAACGGAACGAATAGGGAACATAAAACAACACGGCCGTCAAGCCGACCGCCGTGATAAATTGAGATGAGCTCGAATTCTAATGCGCCGGGCCGCCGGCCGCCTTCACGCGCCGCGTCAGCAGCACCGCGATTGCGGCGAGCACCAGCACCACGCCGATGACGGCAAACGTGTCGGAGTAGCCCATCACCAGCGCCTGGCGCTTCACCGTCTTGCCGAGCGCGATGATGGCCTGCTCGCGCGCGGCGTTGGGATCCGGCACGCCATGGGCCATGAAGTAGTCGGTCATCTGCGCGATGCGGCTGCGGACCTCCTCGCGGCCGAGCGTGACCGACTGGCCGATGATATTGGAGTGGAATTGCTCGCGCTTGGAGATGATGGTTGCGAGCGTCGCCGTGCCGATCGCGCCACCGAGGTTGCGAAACATATTGCTGATGCCGGAGGCCGCGGCCGCATCCTGCGGCGCGATGCCGCCGGATAGCACCGAGGTCAGCGGCGTCAACACCATCGCTTGCCCGATCGCGCGCACGATGTTCGGGATCCAGAGCTGGTCGCCGGCATAGTCCGGCGACATTGCCGTGTTCATGAAGCAGCTGTAAGCGAAGATCAAAAAGACCGGTGATCGCGATATAGCGCGTGTCGAAGCGCTGCATCAGTTTGGGGATCAGGGGGATCAGCACCAGCTGCGGAAGACCGGTCCAGGCCAGCACATTGCCGATCTGCTCGGCATTATAGCCCTGCGCCTGGCCGAGATAGGCGGGCAGCATGTAGACCGAGCCGAACAGCGCGAAACCGACCATCGTCATCGCAATGGTGCCGAAGCCGAAATTTCGCTGCGTCAGCAGCCGAAGCCGGATCAGCGGCTTGTCGATCGTGAGCTCGATCGCGACAAACAGCGTCAGGCTGACGGCCGCGATCACGGCCAGCTTGATGATGAAGGGCGAGGAGAACCAGTCGTCCTTGTTGCCCTCCTCGAGGACGGCTTGAAGGGCCGACAGACCGATCGCCATGGTGACGATGCCGGCCCAGTCGCCCTCCTTCAGGAGGCTGAGCTGCATCTTCTGCCGCTCCAGAGTCAGAGAGAGCGCAGTCACCATGACGGCGGTCGGGATCACGTTGACGAAGAAGATGGTGCGCCAGCCGTAGTTTTCGGTGAAATAGCCGCCGATGGTTGGGCCGATCGCCGGCGCAAAGGTGACGGACAACGCGAAGATCGCGAGCCCGACCGGCTGTTGCGGCTTCGGCAGCTTGGTCAGCACCAGCGTGAACGCCATCGGGATCAGCACGCCGCCGGCAAAGCCCTGCAAACCGCGCATCGCGATCATCGACGGCAGATCATGGGTGAAGGCGCAGGCGACCGAGAACACGGCGAACAGCACCGCGCTCGCAAGCATGTAGCGGCGGAACGAGAACACGCGGCTCAAATAGTCGGTCAGCGGGATCACGATGATCTCGCCGATCAGATACGAGGTCGAGATCCAGGAGCCGTTGTCGGCGCCGGTACCGATGCCGCCTTCGATGTTGAGCAGCGAGGCATTGGTGATCTGGATGTTCAGGATCGCCATGAACGAGCCGATCATGGCGGCGAGCACGGCAATCCAGGTCGCGACGCTCGCGCGATTGGGATCCGCGACCGTGCGATCAGACGTCGCGGCCGGTGGTGCGGGCGTCGAAATTGAGAGGCTGTCTGACATGGCACGACCCTCCGGAAACGAGCTTTGCTTTGGGCGCTGCGGCCGCTTTGGCGGTCGGCGCGGTCGAACGTGTTGCGATGGTGGGGATCACGGACATGCCGGGCCGCAGCGCAATGGCGCCCCCGCGCCCGGCATCGAGCGCGATCTTGACGGGGATGCGCTGCACCACCTTGGTGAAATTGCCGGTGGCATTGTCGGGCGGCAGCAGCGCGAATTCCTGGCCGCTCGCGGGTGCAATGGAATCGACGTGACCGTGCACGAGCTGGCCCGGGAACATGTCGACCTCGATATCGACGGCCTGACCGGATCTCACGTTGGTGAGCTGGGTCTCTTTGAAATTGGCGACGACATACGCTCCATCAGTCGGCACGATCGCCATCAACTGCGTGCCGGCCTGCACGAACTGGCCGACGCGCAAGGAGCGATTCCCGACCACACCGTCGATCGGCGAGACGACATTGGTGTAGCCGAGGTTCAGTTCGACCTGATGCTGCACGGCCTCCGCGCGCGCGGCCGCCGCCCTGGCCTGCACGATCTCGGCCTTGAGCAGATCGATCTGCTTGAGGGCCGAGGCGAGATTGGCGGTATCACGCTCGAGCGTCGCCTGTGCCGAGGCGATGCGTGACTGCGCCTGCTGCGCGTTCTGCACGCTGCCGGAGCCCGTCGCGGCAAGATCGGTGTAGCGCTTGTTGTCTTGCGCAGCGAAGGTGAGATTGGCCTGATCGACATCGAGCGTTGCGCGCGCCGCCTTGATCACCGCCTGCTGCACGTCGAGCTGCGCTTCCTTGCTGGAGATGGTCGCGTTCGAGGCCTGAACATCGGCGCGGGCCTGGTCGAGTGCGACCCTGAAGTCGCGGTCGTCGATCCGTGCCAGCACCTGGCCGGCCTTCACATGCTCGTTATCGGCCACGAGGACCTGATTGAGATAGCCGCTGACCTTTGGCGCGATCGTAGTGTTGTCGGCCTTCACATAGGCGTCGTCGGTAGATACGAGGTACTGCCCGACGGTCCAGTAGTCGTAGCCGTACCAGCTGGCGCCGGCCAGCACGACGATCGCCGCCCCCGCCAGCAACAACTTGCGAAAATTGAGCTTTTCCCGACGGCCGGGGGACGTCGCCGCGGGCAGCACGCCCGCCGGGACGCTTGCGGGAACGGCGGTCTGGGCTGTGGCGGTTGGGGCGGTGTGCACGGTCATGACCGGCTCCTGATTTAGGAAACTTGACGATTTCCAAAATAGGACTAGCTTTGAGACTGTCAATGGAATGACAGGCATCATTTAAATACATGGCTCAGGCAAAATCGTCAGGAGCGAAATCTCCGGAGGCAAAGTCTTCAGAGGCAAAATCTTCTGAAGATTGCCGTCCGCGCGGCCGGCCACCGCTGCGCAGCGACGAGGAGACGAAACAGATCGTCCTGGAGGTCGCGCGGCACGCCTTTGCCGCGCACGGCTATGCGGCGACCAGCACCGAAGAGCTGGCGCGCAGCGCCGGCATCTCGACCAAGACGCTCTATCGTCTGTTTCCCGGCAAGGCGGTGCTGTTCGAGGCGATGTGCGCGGACCGGCTCGAGCGGCTGCTCTCCGATGTCAATCTCCGGGCACACGACGCGGTCGATATCGACGCGGGCTTGCGCGCCGCGCTGCTTGCCTGCGCCGATCTCGCGCTCGATCCGGAAGTCGTGGCGTTGCAGCGCATGGTGCTCCAGGAATCGGTTGCGTTTCCCGAACTCGCCGCGAATTTCTACAAGAACGGAATTTCCCGCACCGCCTCTACGCTCGCCGGATGGCTGCGCGCGCAGGTGAAGAAGAAGCTGATCGCGATCGACGATGTCGAGGAGGCTGCGGGTATGCTGATCGGCATGGTCGCTTCCGCACCGCAGCGCGCGGCGATCTACGGCGGCATGCCGCTGCCTTCGCGTCAGGATATCGAGCGGCGGGTGCGAAGCTGCGTCGCCTTCTTCCTCGACGGCTGCCGCCGCGTGTCGAACTAGAGCTCCTTTGACAAAGTTGTCGCCGCCGGCTATTTATTTCGCATGCGAAGTAATGCAGCGGCGGCGAAGCACCATCGGCTGATCTACCTGCTCAGCGTCGCGCAAAGGCGGTTGCAGCGTTGGATGGCGGCCCAGCCCTCGAGCGAGGTGACGCCTGCGCAGGCCGGACTCCTGTTCATCCTCGGCAAGCAGGACGGCAGTCTGATGGGCGAGGCGGGCACGGCGCTTGATCTCGGTCCTGCCGGCATCTCAGGGCTTGTCGATCGCACGGCGGCGGCTGGGCTGGTCGAGCGGCGCGCCGATCGCGAGGACGGGCGAGCCTGCCGGGTCTGGCTGACGCCGACGGGCCGGACCGCGCTGGCGCAAGCAAAGGCTTCGGCAGCCGAGATCAATGCAGCTCTGACCGACGGATTTACCGGTGCCGAGATCGATATCGTCGCGCGCTGGCTGAGCAGCATTCAGGACAAGTTTCCAAGAGACCCGACAAGAGACCCGACCACAGATGCAGAGCAATAACAGGAGAGAGCGATGACCGAGCATGTCCGGATCGAGAACAACGGCGGAATTCTCACCCTCGCGCTGGCGCGCCCCGACAAGAAGAACGCGCTGACCGATGCGATGTACGGCAAGCTCGCCGACACCATCGAATCGGCCGAACGCGACGCGTCCGTCCGTGTCGTCCTGATCCGCGGCGAGGGGGACATGTTCACGGCCGGCAACGACGTTGGCGAGTTCGCGGCTGTTGCGTCGGGCAAGTCGGACGGAAGCCGCAACGTCGTCCGCTTCATCCAATCGCTGGCGCGCTGCACCCGACCGCTAGTCGCAGCCGTCCAGGGCCGCGCCGTCGGGGTCGGTACCACGATGCTGCTGCATTGCGACCTCGTCGTGCTCGCCGACAATGCGCAATTGTCGACGCCCTTTGTCAGCCTTGCGCTGGTGCCGGAAGCTGCCTCCAGCCTGCTGATGCCGGCGCGCATCGGCTATGCCCGCGCTTATGAGATGTTCGCGCTCGGCGAGACGGTGCCGGCGAAGGCCGCCCTGGACTGGGGCCTGGTCAACAGGGTCGTGCCGCTCGACCAGCTCGACGCCGAGGCATTGGCGCTTGCGCAGCGTCTCGCCCGCCAGCCGGCCGGCGCGCTCACCGCGACCAAGCGGCTGATGCGCAACGGCGAGGCATTGGTCGCGCAGATGCAGGCCGAAGGCGAGCAGTTCGCGCAGCGCCTGCGCACCGCGGAGGCGCGCGAAGCGTTCACCGCGTTCGCCGAGCGTCGTCCGCCAGATTTCACCAAAGTCGCCTGACGGACCGCCGGGAGGGGGACCAGGCCGGAAAGAAAGGCATTTTACCACAAGCTTAACGAAACATTGGCAGGTGGCGATGCAGGGTGCCGCTCGTGAAGAGTAGGTCCCCGGCCCATGGCAATGTTTAAGAAATCGGTAAGCTCGCTTCTCTTGACCCTGATGGCGCTGCTGGCTGCCGGTGCGCTGGCCAGTACGGCGAACCAGATGCTCGGGGCCTTTGGCCGCTATAGCGATAGCCTTGAGACTGCGCGGCTTGCGACCGCCGACAAGGCGATCTTCCAGGGCGTGGTGGCCCTGCGCAGCAATCGGGGCGACGCCCAGAGCGCTCTGCTCGGCGAGGACGACCCCCGGACAAAACTCGGCGAGGCGGAGAAGGCCGAGCAGGCTGGCCATGACGCCATCACGGCCGCGCTCGCGACTGTCGATTTCGGCCGCCGCGTCGAACTGGCGAGCACGCTGAAACAGCGCTGGAACGAAGCCGCACCGCAATTCCAGCTATTCTACGACGAGGCCAAGCGTCCGCGCGCCGAACGCAAGATCGAGCGGACCAACTCCTGGTACGATGCCGTCACCAAGGTAATCGACACAGCAAACCTCGCCTCTACCGCCGTGTCCAACCGCGCCTGGATGGATGATCCGTTCATCGCCCGCATGATCCAGGTCCGCCGGCTCGCCTGGCAGGTGCGCGACCGCTACGGAATCCACTGCTCGGCGCTGCGCTCGAACGTCAACAGCAGCAAGCCGCTCGACGACAACCAAAAGCGATCGCTGGCGCAATGGGATGGCACGATTGCGTCCGGCTGGTCCGGCATGACCGAATTGCTGGCGGCGCCCGACGCGACGGCCGAATTGGTTGCCGCAGCGAAGGAGGCGCAGGCCAAGACCGAGGGGGTGCTCAAGCAGATCGGCGACATCACCAGGAATTTCGACGGCAGCGGCAAGCCGGCAATGGCTGCGTCGGAGTGGAACGCGCTTTGCCAGTCGCCCTTTGCGTTGATCGTTGCGGTCGCGAACCAGGCGTTGGACCAGTCGATCGCGCGTGCGGAGACCGTCCAGGCGAAGGCACTCACCAACCTTGTGGTGCAGTCGCTCGCCTTCGTACTGGCGCTTGCCGTGACCCTGGCCGGCGTCTTTGTGGTGCGCAATCGCCTCATGCGGCCGGTTCGTGCCATTCTCGGCGCCATCGCGCGGATCAGCGCTCGCGACTATGCGACGCACGTTCCGCAATCGCGATATCCCGACGAGTTCGGCACCATGGCCGCCGCGCTCGAAAGCCTGCGCGAGAGCGCGGCGACGGCGGAACGTCTGGGCCAGGAACGCGAGATCCCAGCAGGCGCTCCAGATTGCGCGCTCCGGCACCGTCGATGAGGCCTGCCGCAGTTTTGACGACACCGTGCAGGCGGTGATCCACAGCGTTGCCGCGTCGGCCAAGGAGCTCGATGCGACCGCGAGTGACGTCCGCCAGCTGGCCTCGGAATCGAGCAGCCAGACCGCCGCGGTCTCCTCCGCGGCCGAGCAGGCCACCAACAATCTGGAGACGATTGCGGCGGCGACCGAGGAACTCTCCGCCTCCGTCGGCGAAATCTCCGCGCAGGTGCAGTCCAGCGCGCGCGAGGCCCGCGAAGCGGTTTCCCAGGCCGAGCAGACCAACGCCACCGTCGAAATCCTCGACCAGACGGCGAGCCGCATCGGCGAGGTCGTGAAGATGATCAACGCGATCGCCGGCCAGACCAATTTGCTGGCGCTGAACGCAACCATCGAGGCCGCCCGCGCCGGCGAAGCGGGCCGCGGCTTTGCGGTCGTCGCCGGCGAGGTCAAGAGCCTCGCTGCGCAGACCGCGACCGCCACCGAAGAGATCTCGCGTCAGGTCGCGGAGATCCAGGGCGCGACGGGCCAGGCGGTCGGCGCCATCCGCTCCATTGGCCGTTCGATCAACGGCATCGACGAGAAGATGACGGCGATTGCAGCGGCCGTCGAGCAGCAGCGCGCGGCCACCACAGAGATTTCGCGCAACTTCCAGCAGGCCGCGCAAGGCACCCGCGAGGTCACCGACACCATTGGCAGCGTCGCCCAGCTCAACCAGGAGACCGGCAACGCCGGTACGGTGCTGTTCCAGTCCGTAAAGAAGATGTCAGCCGATGCCGACCGCCTCCGCGTCGCGGTCGAGGGCTTTTTGGGTGCGGTGAAGACCGCCTAGTCTCGACATTTCCTGTTCCAAAGGCACGCGGATCGGCATTGCCGCCGGTCCGCGCGCCGAGTACATCTGTGGCGCCGCGAGAGCGCGGCGACAGACAGACGAGAACAGCAGGGATGGAGAGTTCGATGCCGGTGACGCCCCACAATAACGCCCAACGCCCCTATCGCGGCGTGTTCCCGGTGGCTCCCACCATCTTCGACGAGCGCGGCGAGCTCGACCTCGACGGGCAGCGCCGCTGCATCGATTTCATGATCGATGCCGGCTCGAACGGGCTCTGCATCCTCGCCAATTTCTCCGAGCAGTTCGTGCTGACCGATGCCGAGCGCGAGACCGTGATGCATGCGGTGCTGGAACATGTCGCGGGCCGCGTGCCCGTGATCGTCACCACCACCCATTTCAGCTCGGCCGTGTGCGCGGCGCGCAGCCAGCAGGCTGAAGCCGCCGGCGCCGCCATGGTGATGGTAATGCCGCCCTATCACGGCGCGACCTTCCGGGTGCCCGAGAAGGGCATCGTCGAATTCTTCAAGGTGCTCTCGGGCGCGATCAACATCCCGATCATGATCCAGGATGCGCCGGTGGCCGGCACGCCGCTGTCCGTCGAGCTGCTGGCGCGGCTGTCGCGCGACTTCTCTAACATCCGCTATTTCAAAATTGAGGTGCCCGGCGCGGCCGCAAAGCTGCGGAGCCTGATCGAGGCGGGCGGCAGCGCCATCGAAGGCCCATGGGACGGTGAGGAGGCGATCACGCTGCTCGCCGATCTCGATGCCGGCGCCACCGGCGCGATGACCGGCGGCGGCTATCCCGACGGCATCCGCCAGATCCTCGATCCTTATTTCGCCGGCAACCGCGAGCAGGCGAAAGCTGCCTATGAGCGCTGGCTGCCGCTGATCAATTACGAGAACCGCCAATGCGGCCTGATCGCCTGCAAGGCGATGATGCAGGCCGGCGGCGTGATCAAATCGGACACGGTGCGCCATCCGCTGCAGCCGCTGCATCCGGCCACGCGGGCGGGATTGCTGGAATTGGCGAAGGAGCGTGACGCCCTGGCGTTGCGGTGGGGGAAGTAGGGCTCACCGCCGTCATTGCGAGGAGCCCTCGCGACGAAGCAATCCAGACGGTGTCCGCGGATACATTTCTGGCTTGCTTCGCTTCGCTCGCAATGACGAGAGTGACGCGAGAGCCCGGTTAACTCACCAGCTTCCATTCGCCGATGATGCCGAATCTTGCTTTGGCATCGTCCTGCCTGAACAGTGCGATCCGATCGATCGCCAGCGTATCGAGCTTCAGCTCCGCAAACCGCCGGCGCAGCATCTCGAGGATCTGTCCCCGCCGCTCCGCGTCCAGCCGTCCGGTCAGCGTCATATGGAAGCGGAATTCTTCCATCACGTACGGGTAGCCCCAGCGATCGAGATAGTCGCGCTGGCGTTCGCTGAGTTTCTCCGGCTTTCGGCGGACACGATCTTCGGCGCTGAGCGCGGCGCGAAATTCATCAAAATCGCGGACGCAATCGGCGGCGAGCTGCTGGAGCTCGCTGACCGGCTCCGCCGGAACGACGGCGATGAAGCCGCTGATGGCATCGACGGACGGCCTGATCAGCGGGATCGGCCGTGTTTTGCCCGCGAACGATGCGCAGGCGGCCATCAGCTCGGCCTCGGTGCGGTCGGGCGCAAGTGCCATCGGCGCCTTCAGTGTGGCGTGAAAGCCGTATTTGCGGGGATCGGCGGTGATGTCGCGCCAATCCGGCGCCGTGCGCAGCGCCTCGTCGGGGAAGGGCAACTCATTGCCGGTGTGGCCATCATAGCCGAGCAACTCAGCACCGAAGCGGGAGAGGGCACTGCCGGCGTCGGCGGCGAAATAAATCGCGTAGCGGGGGAAAGCAGTCATTGCCTGAGCATAGCCAATTTAGGCCGCAACGACAGCCTGGCGCGACGCCGCCGCAGTGCCGATCAGGACCCGGCCGCCTTCAAGGAAAATGTCTGTCACGCGACCGCGCTTCGTTGGCTTGCGGGAGAGCTCCCCCGTGCTTCATATGCCGCGAGAAAATCTTCAATCCCGAGCTTGCGGAAATCCGGGAGTGCTTCACGCAATTTGTCGTGATCCCAATCCCACCAGGCGAGTTTCGCGAGCCGTCCGGCGACGTCTTCCGAAAAGCGGCGGCGGACGATCCGCGCCGGATTGCCGGCGACGATGGTGTAGGCCGGCACGTCCTTGGTGACGATGGCGCCGGCCGCGATCACCGCGCCGGTGCCGATATTGCGACCGGGCAGCACGATCGCGCCGTGTCCGATCCAAACATCGTGGCCGATATGGACGTGATGCTGGCGCCGCCAATCGAAAAATTCGGTGTCGTCGCTCTCGCCTTCGAAGTAGGCGCTGGAGCGATAGGTGAAGTGGGCCTGGGTCGCACGGTGCATCGGATGATTGCCGGGATTGATGCGCGTCATCGCCGCGATCGAGCAGAATTTCCCGATCGTGGTGTAGGTGATCTGCGCGTCGTTCACGACGTAGGAGTAATCGTCCATCGCGACCTCATGCAGGATCGTGCGGGCGCCGACCTCGGTATAGGCGCCGAGCCTGGTCTCATGCAGCTTCGCGGAAGGGTCGATAGTGGGGTCGAGCGAAAGCGCCTTGGCGACCATGTTGCATCCGAACGTTCGAGGGCGGGCGTTCGTCTTCGATCGGCCTCATGACAATGTCATGACGACACGATGACAGTGGATGAGGTGTGAAGGATTGCCGCACCGCAAGGCGCGTGTCACACAATTGTTAACCGTCGGCGTTAGCCGTGGGTCCCAGCATACTCTGGAGCCCTGCATGCTGGTGGTGGAAGGTCTGACGTGCCGCTTCGGCGCAAAAGCCGCGGTGGACGACGCCTCGTTTCAAGTCTCCCCCGGCGGCTTCGTCGGTGTGATCGGGCGCTCCGGCGCAGGCAAGTCGACGCTGCTGCGAACCATCAACCGCTTGGCAACGCCCTCGCAGGGCCGCATCCTGTTCGACGGCATCGACGTCACCGCGTTGCGCGGCAAGGAGCTGCGGCAGTGGCGGGCGCGCTCGGCCATGATCTTCCAGCAATTCAATCTGGTCGGGCGGCTCGACGTGCTGACGAATGTCCTGATGGGACGTCTTGCCACGATGCCCGCCTGGCGCTCGTTTTCGCAGGTCTGGCCCGAGCAGGACAAGGCGCTGGCGATGTCGGCGCTCGAACAGTTCGACATCGCCGCGCTCGCCGCCCAGCGGGCCGATCAGCTCTCCGGCGGCCAGCAGCAGCGCGTGGCGATCGCCCGCGCACTGGTCCAGCAACCCGACATCATCCTCGCCGACGAGCCGATCGCCTCGCTCGATCCGCGCAACACCAGGATCGTGATGGATGCGCTTTTGCGCATCAACAAGCATTTCGGTATCACCGTGCTCTGCAATTTGCATTCGCTCGATCTGGCGCGCAGCTATTGCGATCGCCTGATCGGCATGGCGGCGGGCCGGGTGGTGTTCGACGGCGCGCCGTCCGCGCTGACCGAGCATGTGGCGCGTGAACTCTACGATCTCGAGGCCAACGACGTCATGGGCGGCATGCCCGTGCCGGCGCCTGAAAGCATTCCAGCGCTTGGAACGGCGGCGGCCGCCTGAGCCGCACCGCATCATTGTCATCAGTTTTTGCGTCAACCGACCCAACCAATGAAGAGGGTATCATGATCACTCGCAGACTCATTCTTGCCGGCGCCGCCGCACTGACCTTTGCCGGATCCGCCTCCGCCGAAGACTGGAAGACGAAATATCCGGAGATCACCTTCGCCGTGATTCCGGCCGAGAACGGCTCGGGCGTCACCGAGCGCTACGGTCCCTTCATCAACTATCTGTCGAAGGAGCTCGGCGTGAAGGTCACGCTGCGCGTCGCCAACGACTATGCGGCCGTCATCGAGGGCCAGCGCGCCGGCAACATTCACATCGGTTATTACGGCCCGGCCTCGTTCGCGCGCGCCCGCCTGACCGCCGTCAAGACCGACGCCTTCGTGATCGACGTCAATGCCGACGGCTCGAAGGGCTATTACTCGGTGTTCTACGTGCTGGCGAAGTCGCCGTACCAGAAGATCGAGGATCTCAAAGGCAAGATCTCGGCCTGGTCGATCCGAACTCGACCTCGGGGAACAACATGCCCCGCTTCAAGCTGAACGCCATGGGCATCGACCCCGACGCCTATTTCTCCAAGGTGCTCTTCACCGGCAGCCACGAGAACGCGGTCCTGGCGCTGGCGCAGGGCACGGTCGACGTCGCCGCCAATTGGTGGAACGCCGACGACGATTCGAACCTCACCCGCATGCTCAACAAGGGCATGGTGAAGGCGCCCGACGGCACCGTGATGAAGAAGGAGGACTTCCGCATCATCGTGAAATCCGAGCTCATCATCAACTCGCCCTACGCCTATCTGAGCGATCTGCCGGACGATATGAAGGCCGCGATCAAGAAGGCCTTCCTCGACGCATCCCAGAAGGATCCGGAGGCCTTCAAGAAGCTCTCCGACGGCAAGAACAAGCCGTGGGAGCCGATCGGCAATGACGATTACAACAAGACCATCGAGTTGATTAAGTTCGTCGACAATCTCCGCAAGAAGGCGTCCTGAGCTCGTCGGGACGATGCGCCTCGAGCCGGGTCGATGGACCCGGCTCTTTTTCTTGATGGACCGCCCAGCATATGACGCTCGCCGTTTCGCTTCTCCCCGAACAGCAGCTCGCGGTGCTGAACGCGGCCTACCGCCACGCTGTTGCGCGCAAGCGTCTCCGGGTGCTGGCAGGTGCCGGGCTGTTCGTCGCTGCGCTGATCGTGGCCTCGATCGGCGCCGAGGTTAATCTGCGCACCCTCTTCAGCTATTTCGGCCATTTCATCAGCTATTTCGACCGCATTCTCACGCTCGACAATGGCCAGCGGGTCTGGACCGATTTCGCCGAATGGTTCTGGGGCTGGCACAAATGGCTGAAGATGCTGGGCGAGACGCTGCTGATCAGCTATGTCGGCACGCTGATCGGCGCGATGTTCGCGCTGTGCCTGAATTTCTTCGCGGCCGAAAACACCTCGCCGTCGTCCTGGCTGCGATTCACGGTGCGCCGGCTGCTGGAATTCGCCCGCACCGTGCCTGGCATCGTCTTCGCGCTTATCTTCGTGATCGCCTTCGGCTTAGGCCCGATGGCCGGCGTTCTCGCCATCGCCATCCATACCACCGGCGCGCTCGGCAAACAGTTCGCAGAGCTTGTCGAAAATGCCGACATGAAGCCAGTTGAAGGCATCCGCTCGACCGGTGCGAGCTGGGTCTCGTGCATGCGTTTTGCGATCCTGCCGCAGGTCTCGGCGGGCTATGCCAGCTACGCGCTGCTCCGCTTCGAGATCAATGTGCGTGAGGCCTCGGTGATGGGCTTCGTCGGCGCCGGCGGTATCGGGCAGGAGCTCATCGTCGCGATCCGCAAGTTCTACTACTCCGACGTCAGCGCCATTCTCGTCACCATCATCGTCACGGTCTTCCTGATCGACATCACGACCGGCTGGGTGCGCGGCCGGTTGTTCGGCAAGGAGGCGCGGACGTGAGCAAGCCGTCCGAAGTCGACACCGCGCAGATGCGCGCGCGCTATCCCGATCTGTTCGAGCGGCCGGCCTCGGCGCGGCTCGCGACGCCGGCCATGATCGTCGCAGCGCTCGCCATTTTCATCTATGGCCTGGTCGATCTCGATTTCTCGCCGTCACGGCTCTTCAACGGCCTCAGCCAGCTCGGCTGGATCAGCATGATGATGATCCCGCCCGATCCCGGCTCGTCGCTGCCGCTCTATCTGAAGGCGATGGGCGAGACGCTCTCCATCGCGCTGCTTGGCACCACGCTGGCGGCGCTGTTCGCGCTTCCGGTCAGCCTGCTTGCCGCGCGCAACGTCGTGCCGTCAATGGTGCTGCGATTCCCGGTCCGCCGCTTCCTCGATTCGATCCGGGGCGTCGATACGCTGATCTGGGCGCTAGTGTGGATCAATGTCGTCGGGCTTGGTCCGTTCGCCGGTGTGCTCGCCATCGCGGTGTCGGATTTCGGCGCCTTCGGTAAGCTGTTCTCCGAGGCGATCGAGGGCGCCGACCAGAAGCAGGTCGAAGGCATTCGCGCTTCCGGCGGCAGCGCCTTGCACGAGATCCGCTTCGGGCTGCTGCCGCAGGCTTTGCCCGTGATTGCCGGTCAGGTGCTCTATTTCATCGAATCCAACACGCGCTCCGCCACCATCATCGGCATCGTCGGTGCCGGCGGCATCGGGCTCCAGCTCGCCGAGCAGATCCGCGTGCTGGAATGGCAGAAGGTGTCGTTCCTGATCCTGATGATTCTGGTCGCCGTCGCCGCGATCGATTTCATTTCCGGCAAACTTCGCTTCGCCATCATTGGACGAAGGGCTGTCGCCTGATCGCAGCTGCCGTAGGGTGGGCAAAGCGACTTGTCCGCCGTAGCTCGGAGAGCGAAGGCGGAAGCGTGCCCACCACGTTCGTTTAGACATCGGGGAGAGATGGTGGGCACGGCGCAAGTGCGCCTTTGCCCACACTACGATTCTTTCCTCCCTTCTCCCCTTGTGGGAGAAGGTGGCGCGAAGCGCCGGATGAGGGTTGCTTCCGCAATTCAGCTGCAAGAGATTCACCCGCGGAGAGAGACCCCTCACCCGGATCGCATCTTGCGATGCGATCCGACCTCTCCCACAAGGGGAGAGGTGCACCGCGCGCTTGGCACTCGTTCACCCGTTGTCTACCAGGAACTCCACCCGTTCCGCCACGAAGCGCGAATGCTTGGTCACCAGCGGCTTGTTGTCGAGATCGTGGTCGGTGGCATCGACCACCAGGATGGGCCGACCGAGCGGCAGATCGAGCCGCGCGGCATCGGTGGCATCGACGATGCCGGCCGTGATCCGGGTCGCGCCGCGGCGATAGTCGCGCACACCGTAATGCGCGAGCAGCTTGGTCATCGAGCGCGTCGCGGCGAAGACGCTGCCTGCGCCCGGAAACAACTCTGCCGACAGCCATGTGGTGGAGACGCAGATCGGCGTGCGGTCGGCCAAGCGAATCGCTTCGATCCGGACCAGCGGCGCGCCGACCTTCAAGCCCAGCTCGCGCGCAAGCTCGCGGGTTGCGACGTCGTCGGAGGCCTCGATCAACTGGCCGCGCGGCTCGCGGCCGCCGGCGCCGACGATCTCGGAAAACCGCGTGCGTGAGCGCAAGGGATAAGCGAGGCGCTGCGCCTCGACATAGGTTCCGCTACCGCGTTCGGCACGCACCAGGCCGCGCTCGGCAAGGGCCGCGAGCGCGCGCCGCACGGTGTGGCGATTGACGCGATAGGTTTCGGCGATTTCCATCTCGCCGGGCAGCTTGTCGCCCGCGGCGAAGCGGCCGTCGGCGATGCCGCGCTCGATGCCGTCGGCAACGAGGCGCCACAACGCGACGCCTGAAGAGGCGGTGTCCTGCATGCTCATATCGCCGGTCAGCCTAGCCCGAAAATCACGGCTTTGTCACGAAACAGTCATGGCGCTTCCGTATCAAGTTGTCTAGTATCATAGACAACTTGAATTCGGCAAGTTCGGTGAGATCGGTGACCCAGCACGATAATCAGCAAGCCCGGCGCAAGGCCGCGATGGCCGTGCTGGCGCACGCGGAGGCGGGCGCGATCGCCGCTCGCCTCCGCAGCCTCGCCCTGCCCAGCCATGAGGATCTGCGCGAGCCCGAAAACGGCCTCGTCATGCTGCGAGGCAGGGTTGGCGGCGACGGTGCGCCGTTCAACCTCGGCGAGGCGACGGTGTCGCGCGCCGCGGTGCGGCTTGCGAGCGGTGAGGTCGGGTTCGGCTATACGCTCGGGCGCGATGGCGACAAGGCGCGGCTGATCGCGCTGTGCGACGCGCTGGCGCAGTCACGGGATTTTAGCGCGGCCGTCGAGCAGGACGTTATCGCGCCGTTGCGTGAGCAGCTTATGATCCGGCGCAAGCGGGCGGCGGAAGAGACCGCCGCGACAAAGGTTGATTTCTACACCATGGTGCGCGGTGAGGGGTGAAGCGATGACCACGATTGCGGAACTGCCGCCGGGTTTCGTCGACAAGGTCTTGTCGGCGCAGTCGACCTTTCGCTCGGTCATGGACGCGATGGCGCGGCCGGGTTCGGTCCAGCGCATCGTGCCGATGGCGGGAACACCCGGGCCGATGATGCGCGGCACCGCCGCGATCGCGCTAACGCTGTTCGATCACGATACGCCGCTCTGGCTCGATGCACGGATGACGGAAAGCCCCGAATTGGTGAAATGGCTGAAATTCCACACCGGCGCGCCGGTGATCCAGGATTCTTCGATCGCGAGCTTCGCGTTGATCAGCGATGGCAATTTGCTTCCAGCGCTGGAGCGCTTCGCGCTCGGTAGCAACGAATATCCTGACAGGTCCACCACATTGATCCTCCAGGTCGACTGCCTGGATGCCGGCCGCAGCTTCGAGCTGCGCGGCCCTGGGATCGATGGTGTCGCAACGCTCCAGGCGACGATCAAGCCCGCCGATCTTTTCGAACGGCTGCGCCTCAACGAGGCGCTGTTTCCGCGCGGCATCGATGTGGTGCTGGTCGCGGACGACGCCGTGGTTGCGATCCCGCGCACCACGCGTGTCGCGAACAAGGGAAGCTGAAGCATGTATGTCGCAGTCAAAGGCGGCGAACGCGCCATCGAGAACGCCCACCGCCTTTTGGCGAACGCGCGGCGTGGCGACAGAAGCGTTGCGGAAATCACGCTCGACCAGATCTCGGAGCAGCTCGGCCTCGCCGTGGACCGCGTCATGAGCGAGGGCTCGCTCTATGATCGCGAGCTCGCGGCGCTCGCGATCAAGCAGGCGCGCGGCGATCTGATCGAGGCGATCTTCCTGGTTCGCGCCTTCCGCGCCACCTTGCCGCGCTTCGGCGCCAGCGAGCCGGTCGACACCGGTGCGATGCGGGTGCAGCGGCGGGTGTCCTCGACCTTCAAGGACATTCCCGGCGGCCAGATCCTCGGACCGACCTTCGACTATACGCACCGCCTGCTTGATCCCTCGCTCGCCGAGGGATTCGTGCCCGAGGTGCCGGCATCCGTCGAAGCCTCGAGCGCACCGACGCCGCGCGTGACCGATATTCTCGGTCGCGACGGGCTGATCGAGTCCTCGCCGCAAGCCGAAGACGGCGCCAGCGTCGGCGATCTCACCCGGGAGCCGCTGAACTTTCCGGCAGACCGCGACCTGCGCCTGCAAAATCTCGCGCGCGGTGACGAAGGCTTCCTGCTGGCGATGGGCTATTCCACCCAGCGCGGCTATGGCCGTAATCATCCCTTTGCCGGCGAGATCCGCTTCGGCGAGGTCGAGGTCGAGTTTTCGGCCGAAGACGTCGGCTTCGCCGTGCCGCTCGGCTCCATCGAGCTCACCGAGTGCCAGATGGTCAATCAGTTCAAGGGCTCGGCCACGGAAGCCCCGTGCTTCACCCGCGGTTATGGCCTCGCCTTCGGCCAGAGCGAGCGCAAGACCATGTCGATGGCGCTGGTCGATCGCGCGCTGCGCGCCCGCGAACTCGGCGAGGAGGCGCTCGCCCCGGCACAGGACGAAGAATTCGTGATGTCGCATTCGGACAACGTCCAGGCGACCGGCTTCGTCGAGCATCTCAAGCTGCCGCATTATGTCGACTTCCAATCCGAGCTCGGCCTGTTGCGCAAGCTGCGCCAGGAATTCGCCGACGCCAATGCGCCCGATGCGATGAAGGAGGCCGCGGAATGAACGCGCCCGCCTACAATTTTGCCTATCTCGACGAACAGACCAAGCGGATGATCCGCCGCGCGATCCTCAAGGCGATCGCGATCCCCGGTTATCAGGTGCCGTTCGCCAGCCGCGAAATGCCGATGCCCTATGGCTGGGGCACCGGCGGCGTGCAGGTCACCGCCGCGATCCTCGGGCCCCAGGATGTGCTGAAGGTCATTGACCAGGGCTCCGACGACACGACGAACGCGATCTCGATCCGCAAATTCTTCGCCAAGACCGCGGGTGTCGCTACGACCACGGCGACCGAGGAGGCCACCGTGATCCAGACCCGTCACCGCATTCCGGAGACGGCGCTGCACGCGAACCAGGTGCTGGTCTATCAGGTGCCGATCCCGGAGCCGCTGCGTTTCCTGGAGCCGCGCGAGACCGAGACGCGGCGGATGCACGCGCTCGCCGAATATGGCCTGATGCATGTCAAGCTCTACGAGGACATCGCCCGCTTCGGCCACATCGCGACCGCCTACGCCTATCCGGTGAAGGTGAACGCGCGCTATGTGATGGATCCGTCGCCGACGCCGAAATTCGACAACCCCAAGATGGACAATTGCCCGGCGCTGCAACTGTTCGGCGCGGGCCGCGAGAAGCGCATCTATGCGATCCCGCCCTATACGCAGGTGGTGTCGCTCGATTTCGAGGATCATCCCTTCGAGCCGTATCGGTTCAACGCGCCTTGCGCGCTGTGCGGTGCCGAGAATTCCTATCTCGACGAGATCGTGACCGACGACAAGGGCAGCCGCATGTTCGTGTGCTCCGACACCGATTATTGCGAAGGCCGTCAGGCCGCCGGCCATCACGGCAGCCTCAGCGCCGCGCCGTACAAGGAGAAGGCGGGCTCACATGGCTGATCTCGACATGCGCGAGAACGACGAGCCGTTGCTGGTCGCAGAATCGCTCAGCAAATCCTACGGCCGCATCGCCGCGTGCCGCGATGTCTCATTCTCGCTGTTTCCCGGTGAAGTGCTGGCGATCGTCGGCGAATCCGGCTCGGGCAAGTCGACGCTGCTACAGCTGCTGTCCGGCCAGCTCGCCGCCAGCGGCGGGCAGGTGTTCTATCGGATGCGCGACGGCGTCACCCGCGATCTTGCCACGCTCGGCGAAGCCGAGCGCCGCTTCCTGTTCCGTACCGATTGGGGTTTCGTGCACCAGGATCCCGCGCAGGGCCTGCGCATGGCGGTGTCGGCCGGCGCCAATGTCGGCGAGCGGCTGATGGCGGTGGGCTGGAATCATTACGGTCGTATCCGTGACACGGCGTCGGACTGGCTCACGCGGGTCGAGATCGACACAGCGCGCATCGACGATGCGCCGCGTAACTATTCCGGCGGCATGCGCCAGCGCCTGCAGATCGCCCGCAATCTCGTCACCGAGCCGCGGCTGGTGTTCATGGACGAGCCGACCGGCGGGCTCGATGTGTCCGTGCAGGCGCGCCTGCTTGACCTGCTGCGCAATCTCGTTGCCGAATTGCATCTCGCCGTCGTCATCGTCACCCATGATCTCGCGGTCGCGCGGTTGCTGTCGCATCGTGTGATGGTGATGAAGGACGGCCGCGTCATCGAGACCGGCCTCACCGACCAGGTGCTCGACGATCCCCGCGAGCCCTATACGCAGCTCCTGGTCTCCTCGATTCTGCCGGCATGAGTGTTCCGATGACCAGTCCCGCAATGATCGACATCGCCAATGCGAAAAAGACCTTCACGATGCACCTGCAAGGCGGCATCGAATTGCCGGTGGTGAGGGGGGTGACCTTTGAAGTCAACCCGGGCGAATGCGTCGTGCTGTCCGGCCCATCCGGTGCCGGCAAGTCGTCGATCCTGAAGATGATTTTCGGCAATTATCGCTGCGACTCCGGCCGCATCGGCATTCGTCATCGCGGCGCGCTGATCGACCTCGCCACCGCCGAGCCGCGGCAGGTCCTCAACGTCCGCCGGGCCACCATCGGCTATGTCAGCCAGTTCCTGCGCGCGGTGCCCCGGGTTGCGACCATCGACGTTGTCGCCGAGCCTCTCATCGTCAACGGTGTGGCCCGAGCCGATGCGCAGGCGCGCGCGGGTGAACTGCTGCATCGGCTCAACATTCCCGAGCGGCTCTGGCAGCTTCCGCCCGCGACCTTCTCCGGCGGTGAGCAGCAGCGCGTCAACATCGCGCGCGGCTTCATCCCGGAGCTGCCGATCCTGCTGCTCGACGAACCCACGGCGTCGCTCGATGCCGCCAACCGCGCCGTCGTGGTCGAGCTGATCGCGGAGAAGAAGCGCCAGGGTGTCGCCATGGTCGCCATTGTCCACGACGACGAAATCCGCCATCTGATCGCCGACCGCGTCATCGACGTCACCAGCTTCGCCGCTGCGGCCTGAAGGACATGGAAATGAACGCCAAGCCAAAGGACATCGTGATCGCCAATGCCAGGATCGTACTGGCTGACCGGGTGATCGAGCAGGGTTGGCTTGCGCTTGCGGATGGACGCATCGCCGAGATTGGCGAGGGCAGGGCGCCCGCAGGTGCCGAGGATGCCGCCGGCGACCTGATCATGCCCGGCCTGATCGAGCTCCACACCGATCATCTCGAAGCGCATTACGTGCCGCGGCCAAAAGTGTTCTGGAACCCGGTCGCAGCCGTTGTCTCCTATGACGGCCAGCTCGCCACGTCAGGCATCACCACGGTGTTCGACTCGCTCCGGGTCTGGCGCGAGGACGGCGCCGAAGAAGTTGATGGACGCGCCGGCGTGCTCGCCGCAGCGATCACGACCGCGCGTGATGCTGATCTGCTGCGCGCAGACCATTTCCTTCACCTGCGCTGCGAAATCCCGATGCCGAGCGTGGTCGAGGAGGCCAAGGAGCTGGTCGGCCGTCCCGACGTGCGGCTGATGTCGCTGATGGACCACACCCCCGGCCAGCGCCAGTTCCGCGACGAGGTCAAGCTGCGCGACTATTACCGCGGCAAGGGCGGTGGCAAGACCGATGCCGAGCTCGACGAATTGTTCGCGAAACGCTTCGAATATCAGAAAGCATATGCTGCGACCAACATGCGCCAGATCGTGGCGCTGGCGCATGGGCACAATATTCCGCTGGCGAGCCATGACGACACCACCGAGGAGAACGTCGCCGACGCCGTCCGCGACCGCATCTCGGTGGCGGAATTTCCGACCACGCTGGAGGCCGCGCGGGGCCTGCACCAGGCCGGCATCGACATCCTCATGGGCGCGCCGAATGTCGTTCGCGGCGGCTCGCATTCCGGCAACATCGCCGCGGTCGATCTCGCCCGCGAAGGCCTGCTGGACATCCTGTCGTCCGACTACATCCCCTCCAGCCTCTTGATGGGCGCGCTGCAATTGCCGGAGCACGTCCCCGCCATCGGTCTGCCAGCGGCGATCCGCACGGTGACGAAGACCCCGGCTGAAGCGGTCGGGCTGTCCGATCGCGGCGAAATCGCGCTCGGCAAACGCGCCGATTTGATCCGTGTGCATATCGCAGGCCACGTCCCCGTCGTCCGCAGCGTCTGGCGCGAAGGGGGCCGCGTCGCGTGAGCGAAACCGCGACCACGGCCGAGGGTGAGGCGGGCGGGATCGGGCCCGGCCGGCTCGTGCTCGTGGTCGGCCCCAGCGGCGCCGGCAAGGACACCTTGCTGCGGCTGGCGCAGACCGCCTGCGCCGACGATCGCGATATCGTCTTCCCGCGCCGTGTTGTCACGCGCGATCCTCGGCCGACGAGGACAATATTGCAGTGAGCGAGGGCGAATTCCGTAGCGCGCGCGAGCATAGCGATTTCGCCGTGCATTGGGAGGCGCACGGGCACTGCTACGCGCTCCCGCTCGAGATCAACGACGATATCCGCGCCGGCCGCGCCGTCGTCGCCAACGTTTCGCGCACGGTGATCGGCGCGCTGCGCGAGGCCTACGCCAACGTCGTCGTGGTCGCGATCGCCGCGCCGCCGGAGGTGCTGGCGCAGCGGCTGGCGGCGCGGTCGCGGCATAGCGACGGCAACATCGCCGATCGCCTCGCCCGCAGCGTTGAGGACGCGACAGCTCACGCCGATGTCACCATCCTCAATGCCGGCAGCGCCGAGTACCACGGCCGCCAGCTCGTGCGCGTGATCAGGAACGAAGGCTGGCAGGACTAGCCGGCGCAACAAGGGGTTTGGAATGTCGGTGATCGAAACGGTCGAGCAGTTAGAGGCCATCTACGGCGCCGTCGGTGATGCCTCGACCGTGAAAGTCGCCGACCACGTGACCCCGCTCTATCGCATCTTCATCGAGAAGGCGCCGTTCGCGGCGCTCGCCACCATCGGGCCGGAGGGCATCGACTGCTCGCCGCGCGGCGATCTGCCCGGCTTCGTCCGCGTCCACGACCCGAACACGCTGATGCTGCCGGATCGCCGCGGCAACAACCGGGTCGATTCCTTGCGCAACATCGTGCGCGACCCGCGCGTGTCGCTGATGTTCCTGATCCCCGGCTCCGGCAACGCGGTCCGCGCCAACGGCCGCGCGCATCTCTCGGTCGATCCCGAGTTGCTTGGGTCTTTTGAGGTCGCGGGCAAGGCGCCGCGCAGCGTCATGGTGATGAAGGTGGAGGAAATCTACTTCCAGTGCGCCCGCGCCATCGTCCGCTCCGATCTCTGGAATCCCGACAAGCGCATCGACCCGAAGACGCTGCCGACACCCGGGCAGATCCTCGCCGAGATGAGCCAGAACAAGATCGGCGGCGACGAGTATGATCGCATCTGGCCGGAACGTGCCGCCGCGACGATGTGGTGACGCCTCTTCCCCCTTCCTTGTGGGAGAGGTGGCTCGCCGCGTGGCGGCGAGACGGGTGAGAGGTCTCTCTGCAATCACATCTCTCACAAGTGAAACTCGCGGAGACAACCCCTCATCCGGCGCTTCGCGCCACCTTCTCCCACAAGGGGAGAAGGGAAGCAGGGAGAACGTGCTCTCCGAACGGAGCCGGCGCGCGAACTGATCAGCTCCGGCGGCGCGTCCTGGTGCGTGCCGCCTTTTTTGAGGCGGTGGAGCGGGCCTTGGCGCCTTTGGTGCGGCTCGCCTTGCGCGCGGTGGCTGAACGCGACGCGGCCGTTCGTCGGCTCGCGGCACGCTTGCCCTGTTTCGACAATGCGCTGCGTGATGCGGTCGAGCGCGGCTCCTTTTTCAAAACCTTTTCGACGGCCCGCGACACGCGCGGCCGGCGCTTCGGGGTGCGCTTGCCCTGACCGACCTCATAGGCATATTTGGCGCTGCGACGCGTCGCCTTCTTGGCGCGACCTTTGCGCGGCGGCGGCAGATCGACTCCGGCACGGCGGGCCTCGGACAGACCGATGGCAATTGCCTGCTTCGTCGAGCGCGCGCCGTGCTTGCCTTTGCGGATCTTGTCGATCTCGTGCTTGACGAATTCGCCGGCCTGTGTGCTTGCCGATTTACCGGCACGCTTGTCTTGCCTGGCTTTGCGAATGATTTCCTGTCTCGGCATAGGTCCAGTTCCCTCCGGATTCACAGGGATGTCTGACCGCAACGCGCAAGATAGACGATTGATCCTGTCAGTTCCTGAGCGCCGCCAGCAACTCATCCGGACGCTCGGCCATGATCATGTGGCCCGCGCCCGGCACCACCACGGCCTTCGCATGCAGGATCGCGGCGGCGAGTGCCTTGCCGGCCTTGGCCGGCGTCATCATGTCCCGCTCGCCGAGGATCAATGTCGTCGGCACCTTCACGCTCGCGGCGGCGGTCAGCGCATTCGCATAGGAATTGCAGGCGGACAGATCCTTGAACAGCACGCCCGGTTCGCAATGCCTGAGCACGGCCTGCGCGCCGCCATGCATCCACAGCCCAGGCGCGAGGCTGCCGCCGAGCTCGGCGTTGAAGCCGAGGCCCCAGATCGAGACCATGTCGATCGCGTCCTGATCGTTGGCTTCGGCCGCCTTCAAGAGGTCCGGGCCGACACTCATGGTCGCGGCCGTGCCGATCAGGCTCAGCGCGGAGACCTTGCCGGGATGCCGCGCGGCGGTCTCCAGCGAGATCAGCGAGCCCATGGAATGGCCGATCAGATGCGCCTTTGACACGCCGGCCGCATCGAGCAGCGCGGCGGTCCAGTCGGTCATCTCCGCGATGCTCGCGAGCGAAGGCCCGTCCGAGCGGCCGTGTCCGGGCAGATCCGGCGCCAGCACGCCAAAGCCGTGATGGGCGAACCAGCGCGTATGCAGCGCCCAGCTCGTATGATCGAAGCCGGCGCCGTGGATGAAGACGACCGCGGGCAGGGATTTGTCGAACCCGCGGCCGCCGGTCGCGACAAACACTTCGGCGCCGTTGACGGTGAGCTTCATGGCTTAACCCTTTTGCGAGATGCGCAGCGCCTGCGCGAGATCGTCGATGATGTCGGACGCCGTCTCGATGCCGACCGAGAGCCGCACCAGCTCCTCGCCGATGCCGGCGGCCCTGAGTTGCTCGGCATCCATCTGCTGATGCGTGGTCGAGGCGGGATGGATCACCAGCGTCTTGGCGTCGCCGACATTGGCGAGATGGCTGATCATGCGCAGCTGCTCGATGAACTTGCGGCCTGCGGGCCGCCCGCCCTTGATGCCGAAGGAGATGATCGAGCCGGCGCCGCGCGGCAGCAGCTGCTTTGCCAGCTGATAGTCGGGATGGGTTTCCAGCGCCGGATGCAGCACCCAGTCGACGGCCTTGTTGGCCTTGAGCGCCTCAAGCACGAGATGCGTGTTCTGCATGTGGCGGTCCATGCGCACGCCGAGCGTCTCGACGCCCTGCAACAGCTGAAACGCGTTGGTGGGCGACAGGCAGGCGCCGAAATCGCGCAGTCCCTCGGTGCGCGCGCGCATGATGAAGGCGGCGGTGCCGAACTGCTCGTCGAAAACGATGCCGTGATAGCCGCCATAGGGCTCGGTCAGCACGCCGAATTTTCCCGATGAACGCCAATCAAATCGGCCGCCATCGACGATGGCGCCGCCGATCGCGATGCCGTGGCCGCCGATCCACTTCGTCGCCGAATGCATCACGATGTCGGCGCCGAGTTCGATCGGACGACTGAGATAGGGCGTGGCAAACGTGTTGTCGATCAAAAGCGGGATTTTGGCGTCATGCGCGACCGCCGCGACCTTCGGGATGTCCAGCACTTCCAGCCCGGGATTGCCGATGGTCTCGCCGATCACGAGCCTGGTGTTCGGCCTGATCGCCGATCGGAACGCGTCGAGGTCGCGCGGCTTGACGAAGGTCGTGGTAATGCCGAAGCGCGGCAGCGTGTGCGCGAGCAGGTTGATGGTGCCCCCGTAGAGCGAGCTCGACGCCACGATGTGGTCGCCGGCGTTCAGGAGCGTCGCGATGGCCAGATGCAGCGCGGCCATGCCGCTCGCGGTGCAGATCGCGCCGACGCCGCCTTCGAGTGCCGCGAGCCGCTCCTCCAGCACGCCCGTGGTCGGATTGGAGATGCGCGTATAGATGTGGCCGGCGCGCTCCAGATTGAACAGCGCGGCGGCGTGATCGGAGTCCTGAAACACGTAGGACGTGGTCTGGTAGATCGGCACCGCGCGGGCGCCGGTCGTGGGATCCGGATGCTGGCCCGCATGCAGGCTCAGGGTTTCGAACGCAGGCGGTTTCGGCGCGGGCATGCTTGGCCTCGTTGGTCCTTGATAACATCTGCACCTTTGCCACAGATTGGGGCGCTATGTCAGCCGTTGGCAGGACAATTCCTGGCTCCCTGCCACGGGTCGTTCACCTCTCCCGCTTCCGGGAGAGGTCGGCGCCGGGCGATGCGAAGCATCGTCCCGCGCGCCGGGTGAGGGCTCTCTCCGCACGGGGGTTCTCGCTTGCGGAAACACCCTCTCCCCAGCCCTCCCCCCGCAGGCGGGGAGGGAGCGCATCGACTTCTTGGCGACCATCGAGCCCAATCTCATCATGCTCGAACGACGTGCTTCGCTCATACCGCCGCTCACCCCGCCAGCCTATCCCGCACCTCGGCTGCGATCTCGAACGAGCGCAGCCGCGCGGCGTGGTCGTAGATCTGTCCCGTCGTCATCAGCTCGTCCGCGGCGGTGTCGGCGATCAGGGCCCTGAGCTTCTGTTCAACGATGGCGGGCGAACCGACCGCCGAGCATGACAGCGATTGGCCGACCATGGCCTTCTCCGCGGGCGACCACAGCGCGTCCATGTCGTCGACCGGCGGCGGTAGCGGGCCCGGCGTGCCGCGGCGCAGATTGATGAACTGCTGCTGGAGCGAGCTGAACATGCGCTGCGCCTCGGCGTCGCTGTCGGCCGCGAACACGTTGACGCCGACCATCGCATAGGGCTTGTCGAGCTGCGCCGACGGCTCGAACCGCGCCCGGTACTCGCGCAACGCCGGCATCATCATCTGCGGCGCGAAATGCGAGGCGAACGCAAAGGGCAGGCCGAGCATGGCCGCGAGCTGCGCGCCGAACGTGCTCGAGCCGAGGATCCAGAGCGGCACCTTCGTTCCCATGCCGGGCACGGCGCGAATGGTCTGGTTCGGCTGCACATCGCCAAGCAGCGCCTGCAATTCCAGCACGTCCTGCGGAAAATTTTCGGAACTGGTGGCGAGGTCGCGCCGCAGCGCCCGCGCTGTCAGTTGGTCGGTCCCCGGCGCACGCCCGAGCCCGAGGTCGATCCGCCCGGGATAGAGCGATTCCAGCGTGCCGAACTGCTCGGCGATGATCAGCGGCGAATGGTTCGGCAGCATCACGCCACCCGAGCCGACGCGGATCGTGCTGGTGCCGCCCGCGATGTGCCCGATCACGACCGAGGTCGCGGCACTCGCGATGCCCGTCATGTTGTGATGCTCGGCCAGCCAGAACCGCTTGAAGCCCCACGCCTCGGCGTGCCGGGCGAGATCGAGCGAGTTGGCAAACGCCTGCGCCGCATCGCCACCCCTGCGGATGGGAGCGAGGTCGAGCACGGAGAAGGGGATCATGCGTGGGTACCGGCTGGGGCGCGATGTGCGCCGGGGCTTCACATATAGGGACCGGAGCGCGGGCTGCGAGGGAACCGATGCCGCCTTCAAGGCTTAGCAGGCATTGCTGCTATGCCAATCTGGCGTCGTGCCAAACCCGCGGGAGGTCAGCATGCAAACGAACATCACGAACATGGTGGGAGCACTTTGCGCCATCGCAATGGTCGCGAGCGCGCACGCCGCGGTCAGGGAAGAGCCGGTCGCCTACATGGACGGCGAGGCCACGATGAAGGGCTTCGTCGTCTACGACGACGCGACCCAGGCCAAGCGGCCCGGCATCGTTATCGTGCCAGAATGGTGGGGCATCACCCCGCATATCCACAATGAGGCGCGGAAGTTCGCCGAGCAGGGCTACACGGCCTTCATCGCGGACATGTATGGCGACGGCAAGACCGCCGACAACCCGAAGGACGCCGGCGCGCTCTCTGCGTCCGTGATGAAGAACGCGAAGGTGATGGAGCAGCGCTTCAACGCAGCGCGGGACGAACTCGCCAGGCAGGCCTCGGTCAATCCGCAGCGCATCGGCGCCGTCGGTTACTGCTTCGGCGGCGCGGTGGTGCTGAATATGGCGCGCGCGGGCGCCGATCTCGCTGCCGTTGCCGGCTTCCACGCGTCCCTTGGTCTCAACACGCCGGCGCCGGCGCCGGGAACCGTCAAGGTGAAAATCCTTATTCTCAACGGCGCGGACGATCCCTTCGTGAAGCGCGAGGAGTACGATGCGCTGAAGAAGGATTTCGACGCGGCGAAGGCCGATTATCGCATCATCCAATATCCCGGCGCCGTGCACGCCTTCACCAACCCCGAAGCCACCGAGCTCGGCAAGAAGTTCAACCTGCCCCTCCGATACGACGCCAAGGCAGATCAGGAATCAAAAGCCGAAGCAGCCAAGCTCTTCGCCGCGACGTTGAAAAAATGAAGAGAGGGCCACCGTCATGGTGGCCTTTTTCAACTGGCGCAGGTTGAGCTCGCGTAGGATGGGTAGAGCACTTGCGAAACCCATCATGTCTCGTCATCGATAGCCGCGATGGGTTTCGCTTCCGCCTTCGCTCTTCGAGCTACGGCGGACAAGTCGCTCTACCCATCCTACGAGCTATGTTAAGGTTGTCTGTGCGGTCGCGGGGAGGGGAGTCATGAAGTGCCTGCGGATTTACTCCACGGCAGATGGCGAGTCGCACTTTGATGAGGTCGACGTTCCGACAAACCCGCGGCAGGTTCATCCCGATGCTGCGATTTTCGAAGTGTCCGCAAGATATGCGTCCTCACACATCAGCTTCACGCGCATTCCGGCAGGCGCCGGACAGGTCGATTGGCACACTGTTCCAGGGCGCGTGCTCACAGTGAGGCTTAATGGATCGGCCGAATACCAGACCAGTGACGGAGACCAGAAGCACGTTCCGGCCGGCAGCTTCGTCTTGTTCGAGGACACTCATGGCAAGGGACACAAAACGGAACACTCACCCGAAGAGCAGACCGTCATCTGGATCAGCCTACCGCACGGCCTCGATCAGCCTTGATGATGAGCTGCCTCGATCGGTTCGGCAATTGGCCCACAGCAGAGCGTAGGATGGGTAGAGCACTTGCGAAACCCATCATGCGTCGACATCGAAAAGGCCGCGATGGGTTTCGCTTCGCTCTACCCATCCTACGAGCTATCGACCTCTCTTCAACGGAGGATGGTCCAAGGTTTGATCCCTTGTGCAGATATGCCAGAAACGGCTACATGTTCCGACTTGGGCCGAGGAGATACCCTGATCAAAAGCTGTTTTTTAGGGGAGAGGGGCACATGTTATGTTAGATTTTTCAGCGGTACGTGCGTATCTGGAGGCTGGCTATTTTCTTGCCGGCATACTTGTGACTTTTGGCCTTTTCTTAGCCTACCGGCAGCTCAGCTTACTCCGTCTCGACATCAACCTGAGAAATGAGCGAGCTGCCAAAGAAAAAGCAATTACTGCCTGCGAACGTTATTTAAAGTCATACGTAAGGAAGGCGGGCGCCCTCTACGATGCGCGGAAGAACAGCAACCTCCCAGAATATGACGGCCTGATCGGAAACTTCACAAGAGCTTCAATTCCAACAATCTTCCTAGCCTCGGCGACTCAGAAACTACTGCTGGAAACCGCTCTACCTGCATTGAACGAGCTCGAATCTATTGCAGCTTCATTTCGTACCGGGGTAGCCGACGAGTGGACCGGATTTGAGATCATCGGGCGGACATTTTGCTCCACCGTCGAGCACCACTATGATCTGATCGCTTGTTGCCGAGAGAAACAGCCGCACAGCTATTGGAGTGGAATTGTAGGATTGTATGGCATCTGGAGCCCGCGGCTTACAAAGGCTGAAATGAAATTCGAAAGAGATCACCTCGATCAAAGGATCAGTTCACTAAAGGATTCTGGGATTACGCCGGTGGGCGTGAATCGAGTATAGTTGGACGCCTAGACTCCGAGGGCACCGTACGTCCTTACTGAGCGAGATGCCGATTGGCTTAAAGGCTGCTTGATGGACGGCTATCAATTTATGGCGGCGATATTTTCGTCGCTCGTCTCACTGGCTTGGCCCGCGGCTCTCGTCATCTGCGTGCTACTGTTCCGGGAGAGATTGCAGACACTCCTGCCGTTCCTAAAGCTGAAGCACAAAGATACCGAGATATCTTTCCGCCTCGATCAAGCAGAGAAAGAGTCAGCTGAGATCGCTCAAACGGATTTGCAGCAGACGCCTCCAGAATTACTCCCAACCCCAGAAGAAAAGAGCCGCTTCGAGAAGATTGCTGAGCACTCTCCACGTGCGGCGATACTTGAGAAGCGTGCTGAGCTTGAGCAGGCAATGAGGATCATTGCTCAGTCACATTGGTCCGGCACCACGACTTCAACACCCTCGCCGCGCTCGATATCTCTTCTTACAGCAACGCGCATTCTTCGGAAGGCAGGGGTCATCGACGAGAAAACGTCAGCGCTACTAGATGATTTACGGGCCATCGGCAATCAAGCCGCTCATGAATCTACTGATGGCTCGGAGTTTACGAAAGAGGCCGCATTACGTTTCGGCAGGCTCGCCGACAACGCGATAGCTTATGTGAAGATGCTGGAGTGACAGGTTCAGAGCGACCACCGTGACCAAGGAGGCGTAGGATGGATAGAGCGCTTGCGAAACCAGCACGGCTCTAAACGAAAAACTATGGGCATTGCCGCACTCTGACAATCCTGAAATCCCGGGTGCCAATTGACCCGTCGGGCAAAACACCCGCCTCCCGCGAAAACCGGTCAACCCTGCGCCACAAAAATATTCCGCTTTACCGAAATTCGGAATTGCGTTATCCATCCGTCATCCCGGTCCTCGAAGAGGGGCGATCGTCCGTCGTAACGAACGTGGGCCGGGGTGCGGTGGACGCGACAGCGTCGGGCACGCGAAGGGGATCAGGGCGAGATGAACCTCGTGAGATCTTGGCTGGCGTGCGGACGAACGGCGCCTCAAATCCTGCGAAGCCCCTGGGCGAAGCAGGACCGTTGCGTACGGCAAAACCATGTGGTCCTGGCCGTCGTTGCTACGGTCAAGCCTTGCGGAGATGGATCGGGGCTCTACCGGGTCTCGGGCCATCGTCAATTCGCAAGGTGACGGTGACAAAAGGGAACTCGTCGCCGGGGAGAGCGCGGCATAAGCCGTCAACCCACTGCGCAGGGAAGGCCGAGTGTTCGGCTACACCTGTATGCTGCTGTGCGGTTTCCTCTGCGCTACACGCGCACAGTGGACCGCGGGTGCCAGCCGGCACCCGGTCTTCCCTGCGCCCTCTTCACCGAAGAGGGACACGGAAAAGAGCAAGACTCGGGCATTTCCTGCCGCGAGAATGCCGATGCGTGCTCTGAAGATGAAATGGTGCTGCCAGACAGGATTGAACTGTCGACCTCTCCATTACCAATGGAGTGCTCTACCACTGAGCTACGGCAGCATGTGCTGGGACAAGAATCGGCCGCCACGAGGGGCCTACCAAGCGGGCCGATATCTGCCACAGGCCTCCCCTCTGTGCAAGCTTGCCAGCCCCGCGAAATCGATAAAATCAGCCCTGTTGCGCGCCGAAATCGGTCGTTTTGTCCCGAAGCCACCGGTTTCGGCTCGATTTGGTTCCCGCGCAATCCCCAGCCAATCGGGCAGTTGGCCGTCTCAGCGAATTCGGTCAAATCTGGCTGCTTCGTTGTCGCGGCCGTCCTCACACCCTCTTGAGCTCTGATAATTCGGTGGCATCCTGCGGCCGGCCATGTGACGGGTTCGACAATGAGCGACGAGACCGACAAGAAGCCAGCGGCTGACTCCCGGCAGGACCGGCTGAAATCGGCGCTGCGCGAAAACCTGAAGCGGCGGAAGCTGCAGGCGCGCGAACGCGCCACAATTTCCGACCCCTCGCAGAATGAAGATGCTTCCCTGGATGAGGGAACCGCCGGCAAGGCCGGCGGCTAATTTTCTTGGAATGAGTGAGAGCGGCAATGGGGCAGGACGAACCGGAACACAGTGATCGAGACGCGATGATGTCGCGCTTCACGCGCCCCGAGCAGACCTTTCCGACGCTGACAGCAGCCGAAATCGCGCGCATGCAGCATTTCGGCGAAGTCCGCACCTATGCGCATGGCGAGCTGCTGTTCGAGACCGGCAAGCCCGGACCGGGCATGTTCGTCGTGCTGAAGGGCCATGTCGCCATCACCCAGCGCGACGGGCTCGGTCATGTCACGCCGCTGATCGAGCAGGGGCCGGGGCAATTCCTGGCCGAACTCGGCCAGCTCTCCGGCCGGCCGGCGCTGGTCGATGGCCGCGCCGAGGGCGACGTCGAGACGCTGCTGCTGCCGCCGGAGCGGCTGCGCGCGCTGCTGGTCGCGGAGGCCGAACTCGGCGAGCGCATCATGCGCGCGCTGATCCTGCGCCGGGTCAATCTGCTCCAGGGCGGCATCGGCGGTGTCGTGCTGATCGGGCCGTCGCATTCCGCCGGTGTGGTGCGCTTGCAGGGCTTCCTCACCCGCAACGGCCAGCCGCATCATCTGCTCGATCCCGATCGGGATCGCGATGCCGCCGACGTCATCGCGCGCTATTCGCCGAAGCCCGAGGACTGGCCGCTGGTCGTCACCCCTGACGGTGCGGTGCTGCGCAACCCCGGCGAGACCGAGCTTGCGCGCGCGATCGGCATGATCGGCGGCCCGCGCAACGACCGCATCTACGACGTCGCGATCGTCGGCTCCGGACCGGCGGGGCTCGCCACCGCGGTGTATGCGGCGTCCGAGGGGCTTTCGGTCGCCGTCCTCGACACCCGCGCCTTCGGCGGTCAGGCCGGCGCCAGTGCGCGCATCGAAAACTATCTCGGCTTCCCGACCGGCATTTCCGGCCAGGCGCTGACCGCACGCGCGTTCAACCAGGCGCAAAAATTCGGCGCCGAGATCATGATCCCGATGACCGTGAAGTCGCTCGACTGCGCGCGTGGCGATGGCGCATTTTCGGTCGAGCTCGATGGCGGTGACGTGCTGCGCTCGCGCGCGGTCGTGGTTGCGAGCGGCGCGCGCTATCGCCGGCCCGATATCGACAATCTCGACAGGTTCGAAGGTCGCGGCGTCTGGTATTGGGCTTCGCCGATCGAAGCGCGGCTCTGTGCCGGAGAAGAGGTGGCGCTGGTCGGTGCCGGCAATTCGGCCGGGCAGGCGGCCGTGTTCCTGTCCGGTCATGCCAAAAAGGTGCTGATGATCATCCGCGGCGGCGGCCTGGGTGCGAGCATGTCGCGCTATCTCATCGAGCGCATCGAGGCGACGCCGAACATCGAACTGATGTTCAACACCGAAATCACCGCGCTCGAGGGCGACGAGGCGTCGCTGCTGCGGCGCATCCGCTGGAAGAGCCGGCTGTCGGCGGACGAGGATTTTGCAGATGTCCGCAATCTCTTCCTGTTCGTCGGCGCCGATCCAGCCACCGGCTGGCTTGACGGCTGCGGCGTGACGCTCGACCGCGGCGGCTTCGTCGTCACCGGCGCGCAGGCCGAGCAAAATCTCGGCCGGCTCGTGGCGCCGCTGGAGACCTCCGTCCCCGGCGTCTATGCCGTCGGCGATGTCCGCTCCGGCTCGGTCAAGCGCGTCGGCGGCGCCATCGGCGAGGGCGCGCAGGTCGTGGCCTCCCTGCACGGCTATCTCGGCGACGCCGCAAAACCGGCGCTTTAGTCAAGGAGAAGACATGGAGATGGCAGGACGAATCTGACTTGCCATCTCGCCGTGTGCCACAGACTATCCCTCATCCGGAGGAGCGCACTCTTGCGCGCGTCTCGAAGGATAGAGGCCGATCTGTTAGATCCGGGCCGGCATGGTTCGAGACGGCGCTGATGCGCCTCCTCACCATGAGGGTTCGGCATAAAACCAGGAACTCAAATGGGAGGAACTAAATGGCTGAACTCGTCGTGCTCTACAAGACGCCCAAGGATACTGCTGCCTTCGACAAGCACTATGCCGAGACCCACATCCCGATCGCCAAGAAACTTCCCGGCCTGACAAAGTACGCGGTCAGCAGGGGGCCTGTCGGCTCCCCCGCCGGACCATCCGGAATCCACCTCGTCGCCATTCTCAGCTTCAACAGCGTGGCCGATATCCAGGCGGCATTCGGCAGCGAAGCAGGCAAGGCGGCGGCCGGCGATGTGCCGAAATTCGCCACTGGCGGCGCCGACCTGCTGATCTTCGACACCAAGGAAGTGTGAACCGCACGCGAGAGCGGCCCGGGCATCGCGGGCCGCTCTCGCCAAATTCGATTCAAGTTTCGTGAAAACTCGTAGCCCGGATGGAGCGAAGCGCAATCCGGGACTCTATCCGCGTACGCGAAGGCGCGGGTTACGCTGCGCTCCATCCGGGTTACAAACTGCCGTCGTTCGTGGCAGCCTTTTTGACAGCGCTGCAAAAAATTCAGTCATGCGTTTGTCGAGATAACGTATGGCTTGATACGCATGTGTGATGCCGAGGCATGTAGCAATCCGACGAGGACCGTAATACCAATTCCTGGATCTCAATGCAGAGAGTAGGAGAGATGTCATGGTTGTTGGGTTGAGCCTGCCCGCCTTCACATTGGTCCATGTCATCATCAGCCTGATCGGCATCGCCGCCGGTCTCGTCGTGATGTTCGGCCTGCTCGGCTCGAAGTCGATGCCGGGCCTCACAGCGATTTTCCTGCTGTTCACGATCCTCACCAACGCGACCGGCTTCCTGTTCCCGTTCAAGGAGCTGTTGCCGTCGCATATCATCGCGGCCATCTCGCTGGTGCTGCTCGCGATCGCCTGCATCGCGCTCTACGGCATGAAGCTCAAAGGCGCTTGGCGTCCGGTCTACATCGTGACCGCCATGGTCTCGCTCTATTTCAACGTCTTCGTGCTGATCATCCAGTCGTTCCTGAAAGTGCCGGCGCTGGCCGCACTCGCGCCGGCCGTGCCACCGGCCCCGCCCGCGGGCCCGGTGTTCGCCGTGGTGCAAGGCTTCGTGCTGGTGTTCTTCGTGGTGGTGATCATTGGCGCCTGGCGCCGCTACCGGCCGATGGCGTTCGCCTGATCCACCGTCCGTCGTCATTCCGGGGCATCGCGCAGCGATGAACCCGGAATCTCGCGCAACAATCTCTGGCTTCCGGGTTCACGCTCCGCGTGCCCGGAATGACGCACTTACTGCAGGAGCTTCCCCAATGCCCACCATCACCACCAAAGACGGCGTCGAGATATTCTACAAGGATTGGGGCTCGGGCCAGCCGATCGTATTCAGCCATGGCTGGCCGCTGTCCTCCGACGACTGGGACGCGCAGATGATGTTCTTCGTGACCCGTGGCTATCGCGTTGTCGCGCATGACCGCCGCGGCCACGGCCGCTCGGCGCAGGTCTCGGACGGTCACGACATGGACCACTATGCCGACGACCTCGCGGCCGTCACGGCGCATCTCGACCTCAAGAACGCGATTCACGTCGGCCATTCCACCGGCGGCGGTGAGGTCGTGCATTACATCGCGCGCCACGGCGAGAGCCGGGTGGCGAAGGCTGCGATCCTCTCCGCGGTGCCGCCGCTGATGGTGAAGACGGAGGCCAATCCCGGCGGCCTGCCGAAGAGCGTGTTCGACGATTTCCAGACCCAGCTCGCCGCTGGCCGTTCGGCGTTCTACCGCGACATCGCCGCCGGCCCGTTCTACGGCTACAACCGCCCCGGCGCAAAGCCGTTGGAAGTGGTGATCCAGAACTGGTGGCGGCAAGGCATGATGGGCGGCGCGAAGGCGCATTACGACGGCATCGTCGCGTTCTCGCAGACCGACTTCACCGAGGATCTGAAGAAGATCAACGTGCCCGTGCTGGTGATGCATGGCGACGACGACCAGATTGTGCCTTACGCCGATTCCGCCCCGCTGTCGGCGAAGCTGCTGAAGAACGGCACGCTGAAGACCTACAAGGGCTTTCCGCACGGCATGCCGACCACGCACGCCGAGGCGATCAACGCCGACCTGCTGGCGTTCTTCAGGGAATGAGGATTGGATATTCTGGCACCTCCGCGCGTTGAGGCCTATCCGCCCCGAAGGAGAACTGTCGGCGATGTCTTCCCAGCTTAAGCTGATCGCGCTCGATGCCGATGATCTCGCCGTGATCTCGACTCATGTGCAGGATGCCCGGGTGCAAGCCTCCGACATCATCTGGCGGCAGGCCGAGAAGCGCCTGGTGGTCGGCATGAGCCGGCTGGACTGGGAGCAGACGCTGGACGGGGAGGCCGAGCCGCGCCGGCTGGTTTCGGCGCTCCGTTTCGACCGCGTGCTCGCCTGCAAGTCGCGCGACATCGATGTTGAGGCGCCTGAGGCGGTTCTGGACCTGGTTGGGATCGAGTTTCACCCCAAGGACGGCCGCGAGGAGCCCGGCGGCAGCGCGTTGTTGCTGTTCGCCCAAGGCGGCGCCATCCGCCTCGACGTCGAATGCCTGGAATGCGAGCTGACCGACCTCGGGGCGGATGATCTGGGGATCGGGGTCGAGATGGAGGGGGAGGGGTAAGGCCCGCTTGCGATATACCAGCGAAACTTGCTCCGGTGTCGTCCCGGCCAAGGGTTGACGGCGGGGGGCCGCCGCGCCATTGAGCAGGGGTCTTGCGACGCCGATCCGCCCCCGAAAGACCAGCCAAAAGGCATCGAAACATGCCCGTTCGCCTCGACCGCAGCAGCGCCGATTTTGACCAGCGATTCGTAGCCTTCCTCGCCGCCAAGCGCGAGGCTTCGGCCGACGTCGAGGCCGCGGCGCGCGCGATCGTCGACGATGTCGCCAGGCGCGGCGATGCCGCGCTGCTCGAGGCCACGCAAAAATACGACCGGCTGACGCTGGATGCGGCCTCCCTGCGCGTCACCGCCGGCGAGATCGAGGACGCTGTGAAGGCCTGCGATGGCGCGACGCTGGATGCCCTCAGGCTCGCGCGCGAGCGGATCGAGAGCTACCATTCGCGTCAGCTCCCGAAGGACGAACGCTTCACCGACCCGCTCGGCGTCGAGCTCGGCTGGCGCTACACCGCGATCGAATCCGCCGGCCTCTACGTGCCTGGAGGGACTGCGGCCTATCCGTCCTCGGTGCTGATGAATGCGGTGCCGGCGAGGGTTGCCGGCGTTTCGCGCCTGGTAATGGTGGTGCCGGCGCCCGACGGCAAGCTCAACCCGCTGGTGCTTGCGGCAGCCAGGCTCGGCGGCGTCACAGAAATCTACCGCGTCGGCGGCGCGCAGGCGGTGGCCGCGCTCGCCCACGGCACGGCGACGATCGCGCCGGTCGCAAAGATCGTCGGCCCCGGCAATGCCTATGTCGCCGCCGCAAAGCGGCTGGTGTTCGGCAAGGTCGGGATCGACATGATCGCCGGCCCCTCCGAGGTGCTGGTGATTGCCGACGACACCGGCAATGCCGACTGGATCGCCGCGGACCTATTGGCGCAGGCCGAGCACGATGCCAGCGCGCAATCGATCCTGATCACCGATTCCGCGCGCCTTGCCGCCGATGTCGAAAACGCCGTCGAAGCGCAGCTGAAGACGCTGCCGCGCGCCGCCATCGCAGGCCGCTCCTGGGCCGATTTCGGCGCGATCATCATGGTGGAAAATCTCAACGACGCCATCCCGCTCGCGGACGCGATCGCCGCCGAGCATCTCGAGATTATGACGGCGGATCCGGATGCGCTCGCCGCCAAGATTCGCAATGCCGGCGCGGTGTTCCTCGGCGCACATACGCCGGAGGCGATCGGCGATTATGTCGGCGGCTCCAACCATGTGCTGCCGACGGCGCGCTCGGCGCGGTTCTCGTCAGGCCTGTCGGTGCACGATTTCATCAAGCGCACCTCGATCCTGAAATGCGGTCCCGATCAGCTGCGCGCGCTGGGTCCGGCTGCCATGACGCTCGGAAAGGCGGAAGGCTTGGACGCCCATTCGCGCTCGATCGGATTGCGCCTCAATCTGTCATGACAAAGCCGCCCGAACAGGACGACTCGACCAATCGCATCGTCGCGGTCACCCTCGACGAGGAATCGATCGGCCGTTCCGGACCGGACATCGAGCATGAGCGCGCGATCGCGATCTACGATCTGATCGAGCAGAACCTGTTCGCGCCCGAGGGTGCCGACGGTAAGGGGCCGTTCACGCTGCATATCGGCATCACCGGCAGCCGGCTGATGTTCGACATCCGCCGCGAGGACGGCACGCCCGTGGTCGCTCATCTGTTGTCGCTGACGCCGTTCCGGCGGATCGTGAAGGACTATTTCATGATTTGCGACAGTTACTACCAGGCGATCCGGACAGCGACACCGGACAAGATCGAGGCCATCGACATGGGCCGCCGCGGTATCCACGACGAGGGCTCGCGCACGCTGCAGGAGCGGCTGAAGGGCAAGGTCCGCGTCGACTTCGAGACCTCGCGCCGGCTGTTCACACTCATCACCGTTCTGCATTGGAAGGGGTAGGGCATGGCCCGGGAAAGTGTGCAGCGGTTTTCCGACAAGGCCGTGCCCTCGATCAAAGAAGGCTAGGCGGCGATGGCGGGTCCGCCACGCGCACGCGATCCGCAATCGGTGCTGTTCGCCTGCGCGATGAACAGCGTGCGCTCGCCCATGGCCGAGAGCCTGCTGCGGCACATGTTTCCGCAGGGCCTCTACGTGAAGTCAGCCGGGGCGAGGAAGGGCGAACTCGATCCGTTCGCGGTCGCGGTGATGGACGAACTGGGACAAGACATCTCCACGCACAAGCCGCAGACCTTCGAGGAGCTGGAGGATTGGGAGGGGTTGAATTTCGACCTCATCATCACCCTCTCACCCGAGGCGCATCACAAGGCGCTGGAGCTGACCAGGACGCTTGCCGCCGACGTCGAATACTGGCCGACGCATGATCCCACCACCATCGAAGGCAGCCGCGATCAGAAGCTCGCCGCCTACCGCGAGGTCTGCGACCAGCTCCTGATGCGCATCCGGCGGCGGTTCGCGAAGGTGGGGGCGGCGAGCGGGTAGTTCCCGTAACACCGGCGTCACAGACTGTGGGCACACGCATCCCGAGGTCCCCGAATCAGTAAAGTCCGGGTTCCCGGGTTGTGAAATCAGCCCCCTTCCGATAGGTTCCGCGCGCAATTCACCCCTGCTTCGTCCTCCCAAAATCACCTGATGCTTGGCCGCCCCAAATTCGTTCTTGCCTCCGGTTCGCCGCGGCGCCTGTCGCTGCTCAACCAGGCCGGCATCGAGCCCGATGCGCTCCGGCCCGCCGACGTCGACGAGACGCCGAAGCGGGGCGAGCTGCCGCGCGCCTGCGCCAACCGCCTCGCCCGAGCCAAGGCCGATGCGGCGCTCAAATCAGTCCAGCTCGACGACGAGCTGCGCGGCGCCTTCATCCTCTCAGCCGACACGGTGGTGGCGGTCGGCCGCCGCATCCTGCCCAAGGCCAACCTCGTCGACGAAGCCGCGCAGTGCCTGCGGCTGCTATCCGGCCGCAACCATCGCGTCTACACCGCGATCTGTCTGGTCACGCCGCGCGAGGCCTTCCGCCAGCGGCTGGTCGAGACCCGGGTCCGCTTCAAGCGGCTGTCGGAAGACGACATCCAGGCCTATATCGGCTCCGGCGAATGGCGCGGCAAAGCCGGCGGCTATGCGGTGCAGGGCATCGCCGGGTCGTTCGTGGTCAAGATGGTCGGCTCCTACACCAACGTCGTCGGCCTGCCGCTCTACGAGACCACGACCTTGCTCGGCGGCGAGGGATTTCCGATCCGCTTCGGCTGGCTCAACGCCATCGCCGTGTGAGCGCCAAGAAAAAACGCGAAAACAACCCCATGCACAGTAGAATCGGCCCGCCCGCTCCGGCAGATTCTGCGTGCACCGCGATCCCAGGAACCCGTTTGCCGATAGGCGCTTGATCCCCGTCACCTCGTGTAAGCTGCCGCGCCCATGGACGACCACGTCAAAAAGCCCGCCGGTCCCCTCAAAACCTGCCCGATCTGTGGCAAGCCGCAGTCAGAGGCCACCCGCCCGTTCTGCTCGTCGCGCTGCCGCGACGTCGACCTGAACCGCTGGCTGAAGGGCTCCTACGTCATCCCCGGCCGCGATGACGAAGTGGATGGCGAAGAATAACAAAGCAATGTCAGTGATTTAGTTGATATCCCGATCCACCCGGCCCGAGCCGCGGCAAGCCCGCCCCAGCTTGTGCACAGCCGGGCCGTGCCCGGCGAAGCCTCTTGGCGAAGCCGGGTGGACAGGCCGCTTCCGGCCCACTATAAACCGCCCGCTCCATAGGCCTTGACCTTCTCTTTGGCCCCTCTTTGGAGCACGCCCAGG
Source organism: Bradyrhizobium sp. LLZ17 (assembly GCF_041200145.1). Taxonomy (NCBI): domain Bacteria; kingdom Pseudomonadati; phylum Pseudomonadota; class Alphaproteobacteria; order Hyphomicrobiales; family Nitrobacteraceae; genus Bradyrhizobium; species Bradyrhizobium zaerense. Next base: position 4,106,502 of record NZ_CP165734.1, on the reverse strand, counting down.
TAGCTCAGTTGGTAGAGCATGCGACTGAAAATCGCAGTGTCGGTGGTTCGATTCCGCCCCTGGGCACCACGGCCCTTCTAAGGGTCTCTTCTCCCCGATTGAATCAGCAACCAACGGATTAGCGCTGCACGTTTGTAAAAAAAAAACGGTGGTCAATGCCGCTCGCAATGTGACGTCCCTGAAAGCACTCCCAACCGCTACCGGAGGAGCTCGGCCAGATTGTCGCGAACGCGAGGAGAAGGTCGCCTTCACAACAAGCCGGACGATCGTACTTATAATTGTTGACTCTTCGCCGTAAAAACAATACGTACGATCGTGTTGTTAATTGAACAGGAGACAACAATGTCCAGTGTTGGCACCCAAGCTCAAAATGCCTATGTCGCTCCCACTGCGGGGCAGCTTGCCGCAGCGCGCGATATCGTCGCGCGCTTTGCAGAGAAGTGGGACAAGCCGAGCGCGGACGCCTTGCGCGATCTGATGCACCCGGAGACACAAAATCTGATCCCGCCGATGACTGCTCCGGGCAACAGAGAGGCTGTCGTCGAACATTTCAGGGACGTCTTGAGGAGACTGCCGGATCTGCGACTCGAGGTGGTGCGGTGGGCGCCTACGGACGACGCTGTGATGATCGAATGGCAAGCGACCGCAAGCGTCGCCGGCCAGCCGCTCGCGTGGAGCGGCGTAGATCGTTTCAACGTTCGCGGCGATCGCATCTACCAAGCCAATGTCTATTGGGACACCAGAGGCTTGGCTGAACGCATGGCGGCCGTGGTTGCGAAAACCAGTGCAGGTGTGGCCTAGTCGCGACCGCGAAAATTCCAGAGGCAGAGCGGTCAATTTGAATCTAGACGACCGGTCGTGTAATTTTCTGCCGATGAGTGCGACGATTCCAAGAAGTGAACGGCCCGACGGGCGCAGAGTCCGAGGCGATCGGACCCGCGCGGCTGTGCTCGAACAAGCCGCCAAAATCGCCGGCATCGAGGGCCTAGAGGGAATCACGTTCGGTCGTGTGGCGCTCGTTGCCAACGTCCCGAAGAGCACCTTGGCTAATCTTTTCCAGGACCGAGAGGATCTTCAGCTACAAACACTCAGGTTTGGTGCGGACGCATTTGCCGCCGCGTTGCGTGCCAAAATGCGCGCCCGGCGGGGCGCTTTAGGGGCGCTGAAGGCGCTCTGCGATGCTTGGTTCCAACTGCTGGAGGACGAGGAGTTTCCGGGCGGCTGCATAGTGACGGCGGTAGCTGGCGAGTATCGCGCCCGGCCGGGCGCCATTCAATCGCTTGTCACGGAGTATAGGGAGATTTGGCGCCAAGCGCTTCTTTCGGCGACAATGCAGGCCAAGGGCGAGGGTGCGTTAGCGCCCAATGCGGATCCACAGCAGATCGTGTTCGAGATTGTTGCGTTTCAAGAGGCGGCCCATGTCAGAACCGCCGATCGGCTCCGAGCGCAGCGCGCCGTCAGCGCGCTGATTGATCGGATTCAGCGCGGCTCATGACCCACCGCTGTCACCGGGCGCGACTGACGTAAGAATGCCGCTTGGGAAGTCGTCGCCTCCTGCGAGGGCGTATTTGCGTGAGAGCCGCTGAGCATGCAGTTTCGCCGGTCCGACCTTGCTGACCTTGCCTACTTCCTGGAGATCGCGAAGCACCGGAATTTCCGTCGCGCTGCGCTCGAGCTCGGCATCGGCGCTTCGGCGCTGAGTCACGCGATCCGGAGCCTGGAGGAGCGCCTTCGGGTCCGGCTGCTCAACCGGACCAGCCGCAGCGTGACGCTCTCTGCGGCCGGCGAGGCGCTGCAGTCTGCGCTGGCGCGGCCGTTCGACGAGATCGGAAGCGCGATGGACGTGCTCAATCGCTTCCGGGACGGACCGATGGGCCGCGTGCGAATGAGCGTGCCGACCGAGGCGGCCGAATTTCTCGTCGGACCGGTGATGGCGACGTTCCTCGATCGCTACCCCGACGTCGAGATTGAATTCTCGGTGAACAACCGGATGATCGACGTGATCGAAAGCGGCTTCGACGCAGGGATCCGCCATGGCGGCACGGTGCCGCAGGACATGATCGCACAGCGTCTGTCCGCTGACGTCAGGTGGATGGTCGTCGGGGCGCCGTCCTACATCGAGCGGGTCGGCGCGCCGACGCATCCTGACGACCTCCAGGCTCATCGTTGCGTCAAGATTCGGATCGGAGACGAGAGCATCTACCGCTGGGAATTCGAGCGAGGTGACGAGAAGATCGAGGTGAATGCCCCAGGCGGGCTCACCGTCGATCAAGGCCATCTTGGCTTGGTCGCGGTGAGGGACGGGGCTGGGCTGATGTACGTCGCCGAGCCGATGGTCCGCAAGGATCTCCGCGACGGCACGCTGCGGACGGTGTTGGACGATTGGGCGCCGCTTGGCCCCGGCTTCCATATCTACTACTCGAGCCGGCGCCAGCTCCCCGCGGCGCTTCGACTGTTCATCGATCTCGTCCGCGAGCTGCGTCCGCTCGGCCTTTGAAACGGCCATCGATGAATTCCTCTCAACGCGCCGTCCGACTGGCTTGGCCTATTCTGCAGCTCGCCTGAAAGTTATCTGAACGAAGGCGGCAGATGGTCGCCTGATGTCCGGCTCGCCCGGGCGCTGAGCCGTTCAGAGGCAACAATGACAGTTCAAACCACGCATGAGAACGGCGCCGTTCGCCGGCAAGCGCCTGCATGGAGCGCGGTCTTCGCGCTCACCTTGTGCGTTGCGACGCTGATTGCGTCCGAATTCATGCCCGTCAGTCTGCTGACGCCGATCGCCGCGGATCTTCACATCACGGAGGGTCAAGCGGGCCGGGCCATCGCCGTCTCCGGAATTTTCGCCGTGCTGGCGAGCCTGCTCATTTCTAGAGCGACGCGCGGCATCGATCGGCGGATCGTCCTGCTGTCTCTCACCGGCGTGATGATGATCTCGGGGCTGATCGTAGCGGTTGCGCCGAGCCAATCCGTCTTCATGGCGGGGCGGGCGCTGATCGGGATCGTCATCGGCGGCTTCTGGTCGATGTCTGCGGCCACTGCCATGCGCCTGGTCCCCGAGAGGCAGGTGCCGCGGGCGCTCGCCATCTTCAACGGCGGCAATGCGCTGGCGACGACGATTGCCGCGCCATTGGGAAGCTTTCTCGGTCAGTGCATCGGTTGGCGAGGCGCCTTCTTTTCGGTCGTTCCGTTCGCGGCGCTCGCGCTGGTCTGGCAACTCCTGACGCTCCCGTCGATGCCGGCGGACAAAGCCACACGCGAGGTCTCCGTGTTCGGTATCCTTCGCATTCCGAAGGTCAGTCTCGGAATGGCCTCCGTCGCGTTCTTCTTCATGGGGCAATTCGCGCTGTTCACTTACGTGCGGCCGTTCCTGGAAACCATCGCTCATGTCAGCGTTTCCACCCTTTCGTCGCTGCTGCTGATCATGGGTCTCGCCGGACTGCTTGGAACCTACTTGATCGGTACGATCCTCGAGACCCGGCTCTACGGCCCGCTTGTCGCAATGCCGCTGGCGATGGCGTTGATCGCGGTTGGGCTCATTTTTCTCGGAAGCTCGCTTCCGGCCGTGGCTAGCCTGATTGCGGCATGGGGGTTGATCGGCACGGTCGCGCCCGTCGCGTGGTGGACCTGGCTCAGCCGGGTGCTGCCTGACGATGCCGAGCGGGGTGGGGGGTCTCATGGTGGCCATCATCCAGCTCGCGATCACTATTGGCGCCACCGTCGGGGGTCAATTCTACGATTCGAGCGGTTACCAAAGCACCTTCGGCATCAGCGCGGCCTTGCTTTGTGCCTCTGCGCTCTTCGCCTGCTTCGGACGGCGCGCAAGCCGCCATGCTCGTACCATTGCCCAGCAATGAGGCAATCGAGCCGCCTGCCATTGATGAAAAACATTCACCGCCACATCCAGGCGGTCCACTCGAACTTGCGCGCCGCGTGGGAATTGTTGTGCGACGGAACCGTCCTGCAATCCGGCGGCCGGCGCAGGAAACCTAGCGGTGATGATATGCAAAAACCCGAACAGGAAATATCGAGGCGGCGCATTCTCGCGGCCGGGACTGCAACAGCCATGATCGGAGCTGTTCCGGGCGCACAGGGCCAACCGGCGCAACCGAAGCTCACCCAGCCCGGACTTGCTGTCTCGTTCGAGGTGAACGGGAAACCGTGCAGCCTTCAGCTCGATCCCCGCACGACGCTGCTCGACGCGCTGCGCGAACATCTGAACCTGACCGGCACCAAGAAAGGCTGCGACCACGGCCAGTGCGGAGCTTGCACCGTGATCGTCAACGGCGTGCGCATCAATTCGTGTCTCACGCTCGCGGTCATGCACGAAGGCGACAAGGTCACCACCATCGAGGGATTGGGCCAGCCGGACCGCCTGCATCCGATGCAGGCGGCTTTCGTCAAGCACGACGGATATCAATGCGGATATTGCACGCCGGGGCAGATCTGCTCGGCCGTGGCGGTGCTCGACGAAATCAAGGCGGGAATCCCGAGCCACGTCACCGCCGATCTGGCTGCATCGCCTGAACTTACGAATCTCGAGCTGCGTGAGCGCATGAGCGGCAATATCTGCCGGTGCGGTGCTTACTCCAACATTGCCGAGGCCATCGTCGAGGTCGCCGGGAGCAAGACATGAAAGAGTTCACTTACCAGCGCGCCACCTCGGCCGAGCAAGCGGCCACTCAGGCTCAGGCAACGCCCGGAGCGAAGTTCATCGCCGGCGGGACCAATCTGCTGGACCTGATGAAGCTCGAGGTCGAGACGCCGAAGCATCTGATCGACGTCAATGGTCTCGGCTTCGACAAGATCGAACCCACCCCGGAAGGCGGGCTCCGAATCGGTGCCCTGGTTCGCAATACGGCGCTCGCCGCCGACATGCGGATCAGGAGAGACTACGGCGTGCTCAGCCGGGCGCTTCTGGCCGGTGCATCGGGCCAGCTCCGCAACCAGGCGACCACCGCGGGCAATCTGCTGCAGCGGACGCGCTGTCCCTATTTCTATGACACCAACCAACCCTGCAACAAGCGAAGCCCGGGATCGGGCTGCGCGGCCATCGACGGCGTCAGCCGTCAGCTGGGAGTGATCGGCGTGAGCGATGCCTGCATCGCGACGCACCCCTCCGATATGGCTGTCGCCATGCGCGCACTCGACGCGGAGGTCGAGACCACCAGTCCCGGAGGGAAGACGCGGCGCATGCCGCTTGCGGACCTGCATCGCCTCCCCGGTGATACGCCGCACCTGGAGACAACGCTTGCGCCGGGAGAACTGATCACGGCGGTCACGCTGCCGCCTCCGATCGGCGGTCGGCATATCTACCGGAAAGTCCGTGACCGCGCGTCCTACGCCTTCGCACTCGTTTCCGTCGCGGCGGTGCTTCAGCGCGACGGCACCGGCCGGGTGGCGGTGGGCGGCATCGCGCCCAAGCCATGGCGGGTCGAGGCGGCCGAGACCGAATTGCCGCGCGGTGCGAAAGGGTTCGCCGCGCGCCTGCTCGCCGGCGCGAAGTGGACCGAGAAGAACGCATTCAAGGTGGCGCTGGTGGAGCGCACCGTGGCGGCGGCCATGAACGAAGCGAGGCAGCCATGAAGTTCGATACACCTGCGCAGACCAACCCCATCGATCGCCTGCGTGTCGTCGGACGTCCGCACCCGCGTATCGAGGGCCCGCTGAAGACCACCGGCAAGGCGACCTACGCCTACGAAAACAATGACGTCGTCAGTAATCCGACCTACGGCGTGATCGTGGGCGCCGCGATCGGCAAGGGGCGCATCAAGAAGATGCATCTGGATGAGGCGCGCCGGGCGCCGGGCGTCATCGCCATCGTCACGGCCGAGAACTCCGGAAAGCTCGGCAAGGGTCAGTTCAACACCGCAAAGTTGCTCGGCGGCCCGGAGGTCGACCACTATCACCAGGCGATCGCCGTGGTGGTGGCGGAGAGCTTCGAACAGGCGCGCGCCGCGGCCGCCCTGGTCAGGGTCGACTACGCATCCGCAGCAGGGGCGTTTGATCTCGCGGAGGCACTGAAGACGGCACCCTTCGGAAAAGACCCGAACAGTCCCGAGAAGGACGGACCTCCCGAAAGTCGCGCCGGCGAATTCGAACAGGCCTTCGCTGAGGCTCCCGTCAAGCTCGACCAACACTACACGACCCCGACCAGAGCCACTCGATGATGGAGCCGCACGCCTCGATCGCGACCTGGGCGGGCGACAAGCTGACCATCTGGACCTCCAGCCAGATGATCGATTGGGGCAGGACCGATCTCGCGGCCACGCTTGGCATCCCGAAGGAGAACATCCGCTTCATCTCGCCCTATATCGGCGGCGGATTCGGCTGCAAACTGTTCCTGCGTTCGGATGCGGTCATGGCCGCTCTGGCGGCGAAAGCCGCCGGCCGCCCCGTCAAGATTGCGCTGCCGCGGCCGATGATCCCGAACAACACCACGCATCGTCCGGCCACCAGCCAGCGCATCCGGATTGGGGCCACGACAGACGGCAAGATCCTGGCGATCGCGCATGAAAGCGGCTCGGGCGATCTGCCCGGCGGCCAGCCGGAAACCGCGGTCAATCAGACGAGGCTGCTATACGCGGGCGCCAATCGTCTCACTTCGATGCGGCTCGCCGTCCTGGATCTTCCCGAAGGCAACGCGATGCGGGCTCCCGGCGAGGCGCCGGGAATGATGGCGCTCGAAATCGCCATGGACGAATTGGCCGAAAAACTTGGCATCGATCCCATCGAGCTTCGGGTGCGGAACGACACCCAGGTCGACCCGGAGAACCCGAACCGTCCGTTCTCCCAACGCAACCTCATCCGCTGTCTGCGCGAAGGCGCCGAGCGATTTGGCTGGCGCGATCGAAAGCCAGTCCCGGGCAAGGTGCGCGATGGTGACTGGCTGATCGGAATGGGCGTCGCGGCCGCGTTCCGCAACAATCTTCTGTTGCCATCCGGCGCACGCGTCCGTCTGGGACAGGACGGGCGGGTCACGGTCGAGACGGACATGACCGACATCGGCACGGGAAGCTACACGGTGATCGCGCAGACCGCGGCCGAGATGATGGGCGTCGACATCGACCAGGTCGCGGTTCGGCTCGGCGACTCGTCCTTCCCCGTTTCTTCCGGGTCGGGAGGACAATTCGGCGCGAACTGTTCGACCTCCGGCGTCTACGCAGCATGCGTGAAGCTACGTGATGCCATCGCGCAGAAGCTGGGCTTCAACTCTGAGGACGCCTCCTTCGCCGATGGCCAGGTGGTCGGCGGCAACCGTTCCGCAAGATTGGTCGACGCCGTCCGCGACGGCGAACTTGTCGGCGAGGACAAGATGGAGTGGGGCGACCTCCACAAGAGCTATCAGCAATCAACTTTCGGAGCCCATTTCGTCGAGGCGGCGGTTGATGGTTTCACCGGCGAGATCCGCGTGCGTCGGATGCTGGCGGTCTGCGCGGCTGGCCGCATTCTGAATCCGACGACGGCGCGGAGTCAGGTGATCGGAGCCATGACGATGGGCACGGGAGCCGCGTTGATGGAGGAGCTCGCGGTCGACAAGCGGCGCGGCTTCTTCGTCAACCACGATCTTGCCGGCTACGAGGTGCCGGTCCACGCCGACATACCGCATCAGGACGTGGTCTTCCTCGACGAGGCTGACGACAAGGTCTCGCCGATGAAGGCGAAGGGTGTGGCCGAGCTCGGCATATGCGGGGTTGCCGCTGCGATCGCCAATGCCGTGTATAACGCGACCGGCGTTCGGGTGCGGGATTATCCGATCACGCTGGACAAGCATCTGGACGCTCTGCCGCCGGTCTCGTGATCGAGACCGAATGGCTGCTCCGCGGAAGAGCGGCCCAGCATCCTATCATCTGGAGTGAGATCATGGATTTAGAGATACATAGAAGTGGCTCCAAACCGTCCGCCAAAGGGCCGGAGGATTGGTTTACCGGAACAGTCCGCCTTGATCCGCTGGTCCAGGCGCCTGATCCGGCGCGGGTGAAGCGCGGCCCATGTGACGTTCGAGCCCGGCGCGCGGACAGCGTGGCACACGCATCCTCTCGGCCAGACGCTGATCATCACGTCAGGATTGGGATGGGTGCAGCGCGAGGGTGGGCCGATCGTGGAGATCCGCCCGGGCGACGTGGTGTGGTTTCCTGCGGGCCTGAAGCACTGGCACGGAGCCACCCCCTCCACGGCCATGAGCCATATCGCCATCCAGGAATCGCTGAACGGAAGTCCGGTGAGCTGGCTGGAGAAGGTCAGCGAGGAGCAATACCGCAAGTGATGTCGTCAAGCGCGATCGATGTGCTCGATCGCTTTCATGACCGCTCCGACGAGAAATTCGGCCGCCTCGGTCATGGCGACGTTCCTGGCAACGGAGCTGCGGGCAATGGACGCGTTCTGAAGAAATGCCCGGTCCGCCTCTTGCCACCAGCAAGGAGGCAGATGGTCGCCCGATGTCCGGCTCGCCCGCTCGGCCGTCAGAGACATCAATGACAGTTCAAACCAGGTTCGATAACGGCGCCGTTCGCCGACACGTCCCTGTGCTGTCGCGCAGCATCAGCCTGGCGGGAAGCGTGATGTCGTTGCGCGGCGCCGATTTGTCAGCCGTCATCAGCGCAATCAGTTCGGCCGCGGCGGTGGCCCCGAGCTCGCGGCGGGGCTGGACGACGGTCGTCAGCGTGGGCTCGCAATAATCGGCATAGGCAATGCCGTCGAAGCCGACGACGGAAAGATCATCCGGGATCTGCAGACCGGCCGCGCGCACGGTCTTGATCAGGCCGATCGCCATTTCGTCATTGGCCGCAAACAGCGCGGTCGGACGCGCCAGGGGCTCGAGCGCGAGCAGCGCCCGGCCGGCCTCGACACCGGTCCGGAAGGTGAAATCGCCGGGGAGAATTAACTCTGCATCCGCGGCAATCGCCGCCTCGCGCAAGGCTTGGCGGTAGCCTTCGAGACGCTGCTGCGCGAGGATGTTGGATTTGGGCCCGGACAGATACGCGATGTTGGTGTGGCCCAGCTCGATGAGGTGTGCCACCGCCTCACGCGCAGTGGCGACATTGTCGATCGTGACCTGCGGGAAGCTTTCGCGGGGGATGTACTCGCAAGCCGCAACCAACGGCACGCGCGCTTCGCGCAAATCGCGGTCGGGGCTGCGCATCACGTGGCCGCATAACAGCAGTACGCCGTCGGCCTGACCGGCGCAGACCAGGTCGACGTAGCGCGCCTCCTTTTCTGGCGAGCCGGCCAGATCTCGCAATGATAAGTCCGTAGCCGGCGGTCGAGAGCGTATCGTCGATGCCCTGTAGAACCTCGGCGAAGAAGGGGTTGGCGATGTCAGGTACCGCGACCAGCACGACCATGGTCTTGCGGACACGCAGGTTCCTCGCGGAAATGTTGGGCGTGTAACCGGTGTCGCGCACGGCGGCGAGCACGCGCTTGCGGGTTTCTTCGGTGACCACTTCGGGCCGCGCCAGCGTGCGGCTGACGGTTGCGACCGAGACGCCGGCGAGCCGAGCGACATCCGCGATCTTGGCCGTGTTGCGGTGCAACGCTCGGGTTCGCTTTGCCATTGCCGGTTTCCTGCCGTCAAACGGCCCTTGCAAAATCGCTGGCTTCTGATACGATAGAAATGTAATCGATTACATCGCCGTTGTACAGACATAACGAGCCCAAAGGCATGATCAGGAAAACCGCGAAGCGATTTTCCGAAAAGATCCTGACCTAACAAAAAGGGCCGCAAGCGCAAGACCAACAAGCCCGCGAGGGCAGATCCTGGGAGGGAATCATGAAGCGCGCGCTGTTCGCATCGGTGGCGATTGCCGCCATCGCCTTGGCCTCGGTGCCCGTCTGTGCCGAGGAAATGAAAGCCGAGGTCATTCACTGGTGGACCTCCGGCGGCGAAGCCGCTGCCGTAAAGGTGTTCGCCGATCAGTTCACCAAGGCCGGCGGCACCTGGATCGACAGCGCGGTCGCCGGCGCCGCGAATGCCCGAAACGCCGCGATCAGCCGCACCGTCTCCGGCAATCCGCCGACCGCCATGCAGCTCAACACCGGAAAACAGTTCGACGAGTTGGTCGAGGGCGACCTGCTCGCCGACGTCGACACGGTCGCGACCGAAGGGAATTGAAGAGCGTGATGCCGCAGGCCTTCATCGCCGCGGCAACGCGCAAGGGCAAGATGTACGCGGTGCCGATCAACATCCATGGCCAGAACTGGCTCTGGTACAACAAGGAGGTGCTCGCCTCGGTCGGCGCCGCCGAGCCGAAGACCTGGGACGATGCCTTCGTCATCCTCGACAAGCTCAAGGCCGGGGGCAAGGTGATCCCGCTGGCCTTCTCGGGCCAGAAGAACTGGGAGCAAAACCTGTTCAACTCGGTCCTGATCGGCGTTGGCGGCGGACCGATGTGGATCGCCATGATGGGCAAGCGCGATGCGGCGCTGGCGCAGAGCGCCGAGTTCAAGGCTGTCGCGGTCGCCTACAAGAAGCTGAAGGACTATGTCGATGCCGGTGCGCCCGGGCGCAACTGGAACGATGCGACCAACCTGGTGATCCAGGGCAAGGCCGGCATGCAGATCATGGGCGATTGGGCCAAGGGCGAATTCGTCGCCGCCGGCAAGGTCGCCGACAAGGATTATGGCTGCACCGTGCTGTCCAATCATGGCGGCGGCTACATGATGGGCGGCGATGTCTTCGTATTCCCGAAGTCGAATGATGCGGCCATCACCAAGGCGCAGATGACCCTCGCCAAGGTGATGCTGACGCCCGAGACCCAGATCCAGTTCGCGCTGAAGAAGGGCTCGATCCCGGTGCGCAGCGATGTCGACACCTCTGCGCTCGACGCCTGCGCCCAGAAGGGCACGCGATACGTCGCCGACAAGGCGCAGCAATTGCCATCTGTCGACATGCTGGCGGCGCCCGCGCTGGTTGGCGCGGTCCAGGACGCGATCTCGGAATATTGGAACACCGACATGAGCGCCGACAAATTCTCCGCCAAAGTCGCCGCGGTGCTGAAGGCGCAGTACTGACGCATCTCGATCGGGCGGCCGATGTTCCCGGCCGCCCAGTCTCGCTGGTCCATCCTCTCTCATTCGTTGGGCACGATGCGTCTTTCGCTTTCTTCCAGATTGTCCGCGATCTCCGCGCTGCTGCCGGCGCTGCTGGTGATGTTCGTGGTCTATATCGGCGCCACCGCCTGGACCGTGTGGATATCGCTGACCAATTCGCGCATGCTGCCGAACAACAATTTCATCGGCCTGCGCCAATACGAATCGCTGTTCGGCAACGACCGCTGGATCACCTCGGTCCACAACATCGTCATCTATGGCGTGCTGTTCGTCTCGCTGGCGCTGGCGATCGGCTTTCTCCTGGCGGTCGCGATCGACCAGCGGGTGCGGGCGGAGGACACCATCCGCTCGATCTATCTCTATCCCTATTCGATGTCCTTCGTGGTCACCGGGCTGGTCTGGCAATGGCTATTGAACCCGTCGCTCGGCCTCCAGCACGTGCTGCGCAGCTGGGGTTTTGCAGGTGCCACCTTCGACTGGATCGTGCGGCCGGAGCGGGTGATCTATTGCCTGGTCATCGCCGGCGTCTGGCAGGCTTCCGGACTCGTGATGGCGGTCATGCTCGCGGGCCTGCGTGGCATCGACGAGGAAATCTGGAAGGCGGCCCGGATCGACGGCCTGCCGAAATGGCGGGTCTACCTGTCGATCGTGATTCCGATGATGGGCGCGAGCTTTGCGACCGCGGCGGTGTTGTTGTCGACCGCCGTGGTGCGCCTCTACGACCTCTCTGTCGCCATGACCAATGGCGGACCGGGCATTGCCTCGGAGGTGCCCGCCAAATTCGTCATGGATCATCTGTTCGAACGGGCCAATATCGGCCTTGCGACCGCGGCCGCCACCACCATGCTCGTTACCGTGATCGCGGTGGTCGCGCCTTATCTTTATTGGCGCGCGCGCAAGGGAGACATCCGATGACCGTGCTCGCCGAGCCCCTGCCTGCCGCGCGGCGGCGGCGGGCGCGCATGACGCCGGCGCGCTGGGGACTCTATGCCTTTATCCTCATATCAGCGCTGTATTTCCTGCTGCCGCTCTATGTGATGGTCGTGACCTCGCTGAAGCCGATGGCGGAGATCAGGCAGGGCAATATTCTGGCGCTGCCGGTGTCCCCCAGCATCGACGCCTGGATCAAAGCCTGGACCTCGGCCTGCACCGGGCTCACCTGCCAGGGCATCAAGGTCGGCTTCTTCAATTCGCTGCGCATCCTGGTGCCGTCCGTCGTCATCTCCATCCTGGTCGGATCGCTCACCGGATATGCGCTGTCGCTGTGGCGCGTGCGCGGCGGCAACATCCTGTTCGGAGCGATGATGGTGGTCGCCTTTATCCCCTATCAATTGTTCATCTATCCGTTGGTGCGCGTGTTCTCCTTCACCGGGCTCGGCCAGTCGCTCGCCACGATCGTGATCATCCACACCATCTTCGGCCTTCCGACGATGACGCTGCTGTTCCGCAATTATTTCGCAGCGCTGCCGGTCGAATTGTTCAAGGCGGCCCGCGTCGACGGCGCCGGCTTCTACCAGATCTATGCGCGCATCATGATGCCGATGGCGACCCCCATGATCGTCGTCGCGGTGATCCTGCAGACCACCGGCATCTGGAACGATTTCATCCTGGGCCTCGTCTTCGCCGGCCGCGACAACTTGCCGATGACGGTGCAGCTCAACAACATCGTCAATTCGACTCAGGGTGAGCGCGCATACAACGTCGACATGGCGGCGACGCTTCTGACCGCGCTGCTGCCCCTCCTCGTCTATTTCGGCTCCGGCCGCTGGTTCGTGCGCGGCATCGCTGCCGGCGCGGTGAAAGGCTGACACATCATGCAGCGGGCGAGCGTCGATATCAGGAGCCTCAGAATCGGCTTCGGCGGATTGAAGGTGCTGGACAATCTCAATCTGCATGTCGCGGCCAGCGAATTCCTCGTGCTGCTCGGTCCCTCCGGCTGCGGCAAGTCTACTCTTCTGAATGCCATCGCCGGCCTGATCGACGTCAAGAGTGGCGAGATCCATATCGGCGGCCGCGATGTCACCTGGGCCGAACCAAAGGATCGCGGCATCGCGATGGTGTTCCAGAGCTACGCGCTGTATCCGCGCATGACCGTGCGCAAGAACATGTCGTTCGGGCTGCAGGTCGCCGGCACACCGCAGGCCGAGATCGGCCGCCGTCTCGCAGAGGCCGCGCAGATGCTGCGCCTCACCGAGCTGCTCGACCGCCGTCCTTTCGAATTGTCCGGCGGGCAACGCCAGCGCGTCGCCATCGGCCGGGCGCTGGTGCGGCATGCCGGTGTCTATTTGTTCGACGAGCCGCTCTCCAATCTGGACGCGCAGCTGCGCGCCGAGCTCCGGGTCGAGATCAAGCGCCTGCACGCGCGGCTCGGCGCCACCATGATCTACGTGACCCATGATCAGATCGAGGCGCTGACGCTGGCGGACCGCATCGCGGTCATGCAAGGCGGCGTGATCCAGCAGCTCGATACGCCGAAGACGATCTATCGCGCGCCGGTGAACCGCTTCGTCGCCTCGTTCGTCGGTTCCCCCGCGATGAACTTTATCCCCGGCCGGGTCGCGCGCGATGGTGAGGCGGCCTTTGTCGCCGGCACGAGCCGGTTTGGCCTGAATGGCTACGTGTTCAGCAGTCCACCGACTGACGCGCCGGCCGTGCTCGGCATCCGCCCCGAGCATGTCGAGGTCACGGCCTCCGACCACCCGCGCGCGGTGCCTGCTCGCGTCGAGATGGTGGAGCCGATGGGCGCCGATAGCTTGATCTGGTGCCGCCTCGACGACGGCACCGCCTTCTCGCTCCGCCATGATGCCGACGCGCCGCTCCGCGCAGGCGACACGCTCACCGTGCGGTTTCCTCCCGAAACTCTCTCGCTGTTCGACGACAACAGCGGACAGCGTCTCTGACCTCCTTCACCTTCGAAAGCCCCGCTATGACCAAGCCTATCGACCGCCTGTCCATCCAGCTCTATTCCGCCCGCTCCATCACGCCGCTCGAGGCGCAGTTCGCGCTCGTAGCAGGGCTCGGCTACAGGATGGTCGAGCCGTGGGGCGGACTGTTCAATGATCCCGACGCGCTGCGGCGGCTTCTCGATCTCCACGGCATGACAGCGCCGAGCGCGCATGTCGGGCTCGACCGGCTGCGCGCGGATGCCGTCGGCACCGCAAGACTTTGCAAGGGCCTCGGCATCGAAATCGTTCTCGCGCCGGCTCCGCCGCCGGGCGAACGTGAGGGCGGCGAACAAGAATGGCGCGGCATCGGACGTGAACTGAACGAGATCGGCAAGGCCGTCACGGGCGAGGGGCTTCGTTTCGGCTGGCACAACCATCATTGGGAATATGGCCGCGCCGGCAGCGGCAAGACCTATCTCGAATGTCTGTTCGAGGAGGCCCCCGATCTCGTCTGGGAAGCCGATCTCGCATGGATCGTGCGCGGCGGCGGCGATCCCGTCGCCGAGATCAAGAAACATGCCCAGCGTCTGGTCGCCTGCCACATCAAGGATCTCGCACCGTCCGGACAGTGCGCGGACGAGGACGGTTGGGCCGATCCCGGCCACGGCATCATGGACTGGCCGGCCCTGCGCGCGGCGATGACGGAGGCCGGCGTCTCCCTGTTCGTCGCCGAACACGACAAGCCGAACGACGTCGCCCGCTTCGCGCGCCGGGCGCGCGAGACCGTATCGTCGTGGACGTGAGGGGGAGCAGGTCATGAGCAAGCTCGGAGTCGGCATCGTCGGATGCGGCAACATCTCGACGATCTACATGCAGAACATGCCGAACTTTCGCGATCTCAACCTGGTCGCGTGCGCCGATCTGCGGCCGGAGGCTGCGCAAGCCCAAGCGGAGAAGTTCGGGATCGAGGCCTTGTCGATCGATGCGCTACTGGCGCGCTCTGACATCCAGATCATCGTCAATCTCACCACGCCCGAGTCACATTTCGCCATAAGCCACGCGGCCTTGGCCGCAAACAAGCACGTGTTCGGGGAGAAGCCGATCACGATCGAGGCCAACGACGCCGCGACCCTGGTTGCGGAGGCCGCGCATCGGGGCCTGAAGATCGGCTGCGCGCCGGACACTTTCCTCGGCGGCGGCGGACGGACCGCGCGCGAACTCGTGGATGCAGGCCGGATCGGCAAGGTGCTCTCAGGGACCTGTTTTCTGATGTCGCATGGCATGGAGCACTGGCACCCCGATCCAACCTTCTTCTTCAAACGGGGCGGTGGGCCGATCCTTGACATGGGTCCGTATTACCTTGCCGCCCTCATCAACCTGTTGGGTCCCGTTGCCCAGGTGCAGGGGGCGTGCGAGCGCCGGCTTTGCCACGCGGCTCGTTACCTCGAAGGGGCCGATGAACGGCAAGACCATCGCGGTGGAAACGCCGACGACGGTGATGTCGTTGCTGCACTTCGAGTCAGGCGCCGACATCATGTTTGCGATGAGCTGGGACGTCTGGAAGCACGGACACCCGCCGATCGAGCTTTACGGGACGGAAGGCTCGCTGCGCGTGCCCGATCCCAATTTCTTCGGCGGCGCGGTGCAGTACACTGAGAAAGGTGGTGACTGGATCTCGGTCGCAGCCGACGACCGGCCGTTCGGCAGGCCGAACTGGCGCTCGCCGAATTGGGCCGATCACATGCCGAAACAGGCCAATTATCGCTGCCTCGGTGTCGCCGAGCTCGCAAGTGCGGTGCTGCGCGGCACGCCACACCGCTCCTCCGGGGCGCTGGCGAGCCACGCTCTGGAGGTGAAGCACGCGATCCTCAAGGCCGGCCTGGAGGGCGGAGCGATCGCGGTGCGCTCGCGCGTCGAGCGACCGGCGCCGCTGTCGGACGTCGATGCAATGGCGCTGTGGGCCGAGGAGGCGTTCTGAAGAGATGCCAGCTCCGCCGCTGAAACCAGCAAGTGTTGGAACCAGCAAGGAGGCGGGTTTTTGTAATGTCGAGCTCGGCGGGCGCATGCTGCTGAGGTCCAGGGAAGAAGGAGCATTCGATGAAGATGATCAAGGGGCCGGCGATATTCCTCGCTCAGTTCGCCGGCGACGCAGCGCCCTTCAACTCCTTCGACTCGATCTGCGGATGGGCCGCCTCGCTCGGTTACGAAGGGGTTCAGATTCCGAGCTGGGACGGACGGCTGTTCGATCTCGACAAGGCGTCGCAGTCGCAAGACTACGTCGACGAGGTGAAGGGGACCGCGGCCCGCCACGGGCTTGCGATTACCGAGCTCTCGAGCCATCTCCAGGGCCAGCTCGTTGCTGTTCATCCGGCTTATGACGCGGCGTTCGACGGCTTTGCCGCACCGCAGGTCCGTGGCAATCCGAAGGCCCGCACCGAATGGGCCGTCGACCAGGTCAAGCGCGCGATCCTCGCCTCCAGGCGCCTTGGGCTCACGGTCCACGCCACCTTCTCCGGCGCGCTTGCCTGGCCGTACATCTATCCATGGCCGCAACGTCCGGCGGGCCTCGTCGAGGCCGCGTTCGACGAGCTCGCGAAGCGTTGGCGGCCGATCCTCGACTATGCCGACGAGCACGGTGTTGATCTCGCTTACGAGATCCACCCGGGCGAGGATCTGCACGACGGCGTTTCGTACGAGATGTTCCTTGATCGGGTGAACAACCACAAGCGCGCCAATCTGCTCTACGATCCCTCACACTTCGTGCTGCAGCAGCTCGACTATCTCGACTACATCGACATTTACAACCAGCGCATCAAGGCCTTCCACGTCAAGGACGCCGAGTTCAATCCGACCGGCCGTCAGGGCGTCTACGGCGGGTTTCAGAGCTGGGTCGATCGTGCTGGCCGCTTCCGCTCGCTCGGCGACGGCCAGGTCGATTTCGGCGCGATCTTCTCGAAGCTCACGCAGTACGATTACGACAGCTGGGCGGTGCTCGAATGGGAGTGTGCGCTGAAGCATCCTGAGCAAGGCGCGCGAGAGGGGGCCGAGTTCATCAAGAGCCATATCATTCGGGTGACAGAGAAGGCCTTCGATGATTTCGCGGGCTCCGGCACCGACGATGCGGCGAACCGCAAGATGCTCGGTCTATCCTGAGCGGGAGACGCAAATGGCGATCAACGCAAGCAACGAATCCGGCAGTCGTGGCCGGATCAGGTTGGGAATGGTCGGCGGCGGGCAGGGAGCTTTCATCGGCGCCGTCCACCGCATCGCCGCCCGCATCGACGACCAGTTCGAGCTGGTCGCCGGCGCACTCGCGTCCGATCCGGCGCGAGCCAAGGCGTCGGCGAAGGAGCTCGGCATCGCCGACGATCGTGCCTATGGCTCGTTCGAAGAGATGGCGAAGGCTGAAGCCGCGCGAACGGACGGCATCGAGGCCGTGTCGATCGTGACGCCCAACCACATGCACGCTCCGGTCGCGAAGATCTTCCTGGAGGCCGGCGTCCATGTGATCTGCGACAAGCCGCTGACGACGACCGTCGCCGAGGCCGAGGAACTGGTCGTGCTCGCGAACAAGAGCGGCAGGGTGTTCGCGGTGACGCACAACTACACGGGCTATCCCATGGTTCGGCAGGCCCGCGCCATGGTCGCGAACGGCGATCTCGGCGAGATCCGGCTTGTCCATGCGGAATATCTCCAGGACTGGCTGACCGAGCGAGTAGAGGCGACCAGCCACAAGCAGGCCGCGTGGCGCACGGACCCGGCGCGCTCCGGCGCCGGCGGGTGCATCGGCGACATCGGCACCCACGCCTACAATCTCGCCTGCTTCGTCACAGGGCTCAAGCTCGACGCATTGCTCGCCCAACTGTCGACATTTGTCGAGGGGCGGCGTCTCGATGACGACGTCCAGATCCTCCTCAAGTGGAAAGGCGGCGCCAAGGGCACGCTGTGGGCAAGCCAGGTCGCCGTCGGCAACGAGAACGGCCTGACGCTCCGTGTCTACGGCAGCAAAGGCGGCCTCGAATGGGCGCAGGAAAATCCGAATCAGCTCTGGTTCACGCCCTATGGCCGGCCCAAGCAACTCCTGACCCGCGGCGGGGCCGGTGCCCTGGGCGAGGCGGGTCGGGTCACCCGCATCCCCGCGGGCCACCCGGAGGGTTACCTTGAAGGCTTCGCAACCATTTACGCCGAGGCCGCGCGCGCCATTCGCGCGGCACGGGCCGGGGAAAAGCCCCATCCCGAGGTGATCTTCCCGACGGTTGAGGATGGCCTGGCGGGCGTGAAGTTCATCGATGCTGCTGTGAGGTCCTCGGCATCCGACGGCGCCTGGATTCGAATGACGTAGTCACGCGCGTGCTGCGCAGCTGAAGGAGTGCGACGCGTTGAACGCTCAGGCCACGCCGACCGCCGCAAGTCCGGTGACCCGGATGGAGAAGGCGAGCGACGATCAATACCGCAAGTGATGTCGTCAGCACGCTCATATGGCGCGCCGGGATAGCGGGCGCTGATGTTTTAAGCGCCCGAGACCAGGAGCATCGCTGACTGGATCAAAGCGATTGGGTGAATGGATGCGCTGATCGCCCCTCCAGCACGACAGTCAAGCAGCGGCGGTTGCCGTCCTCAAACCGATCCC
Source organism: Bradyrhizobium sp. LLZ17 (assembly GCF_041200145.1). Classification (NCBI taxonomy): domain Bacteria; kingdom Pseudomonadati; phylum Pseudomonadota; class Alphaproteobacteria; order Hyphomicrobiales; family Nitrobacteraceae; genus Bradyrhizobium; species Bradyrhizobium zaerense. Next base: position 4,087,941 of record NZ_CP165734.1, on the reverse strand, counting down.
CTGACCGATGTTCGCGAACCCGGTCGCGCTGATATCATCGCCCGTGGTTGCAGATGAAATTGCGCGACACATCAGAGGGCATTTGCCGCCTTATTCGCTGCCGCGTGAGATCGAATTCCACGAGGCTGTTTGGTGCTCGAAAGAAGTTGTGAGTGTCATTCGGCCTGACCAAGAAGCCCGGGCATTGGCGTCCATCATGTACAAGCCGATTGACACCCACGATCTCAGATCATGCTCGACATACCGAATGCGCCGAGCATGTCGTTTTGAATAGAAGTAACGGCCTCGTTTAGTCGTTCCACTCCGAGATCCATGCCCTCGGGCATGACGACTGTCCGCAACGGGCGCCGTTCCGTTGCTTCGACCAGCCGCGCGATGGCATAGGCAACCAACTGGGGTCGTGGCGGATTGGACGGATCGTGTGCCTGGCTGGCGCTGTCCTTGATTTGGCCCGGGATCGCCGCGACCGCACCGTATGATGCCAGCACGGCTTCGTCTGACGGCTCTGGACTGGTTGGGAGCAGGTTGCTGGGGAATGCGCCTGGTTCGACGATCACCGAGTCGACGCCGAAGCTTGAAAGTTCATAGCGATAGGACTCGGCGAGCGCCTCGAGCGCAAATTTGCTCGCGGAATAAACACCGAAGAAGGGAAAGATCAGTCGGCCCATCAACGACGTGACATGGACGAGAAGTCCGCTGCCCGCGGCGCGCATATGCGGCAGAACGGCACGGTCGGCTCGCACGGCACCGAAGAAATTCACCGCAAATTGCCGTTCGACATCCGCAACCGTGTAGGCTTCCGTGACCCCGACGAACATGGTTCCTGCGTTGTTGATCAACGCATCGATTCTTCCATGTTGCTTGATGACATGGTTGACCGCCGAATTGACCGACGCCTCGTCGGTGACATCCATTTCAAGGACCTGCAGCACGCGCCCTTCCGCTTTCGCCGCTTCGATGAGCTCGCTTCGGACTTGTGCATTTCGCCCTTCGACACCGCGCATGGTCGCGATCACCGTGTGGCCCCGCCTCGCCAGCTCCAATGCCGTAAGTCTTCCGAAACCACTGCTCGTGCCGGTCACGACAACGACTTTTCCGTTCATCCTATGTCCTTTCGCTTGTGCCTGAATGGCATCGCGGCATAACTAGACAGACCTGTACGTACATTGCAACCAAAAAATAGACAGGGTAGTCTGTCTATGTACCTGAGGAGTTTGAACCAGACCGAAGATGGGAGCGGAAACGTGCCGGAAATGATCGATTTGGAGCGGCAGCCCCTTAGCGCTCTCGCGCCGCGAGAACGGATTCTGAAGACAGCGTCGGACCTGTTTTACCGGTTCAGCATCCACGCTGTCGGGGTCGACCGCATCATTGCCGAAAGTGGCGTCGCCAAAATGACGTTTTACAAGCACTTTCCGTCGAAGGCGAACATGGTCGCTACCTACCTGCGTCACCAGGATGCGGCCTGGTTTCAGATGCTCGCGGCCTCGACCGAAAAACCCGGACTATCGCCGCTGGAGCGCGTCCTCGCCATTTTTGACGCGCTGGGCGAGTCCTTTCGATCGCCTTCGTTCCGCGGCTGTCCGTTCGTGAGGGGACTGGCCGAGTTCGGACCGGATGTTGATTCTCCGGAGGTACAGGCAACCATCGCCGCTCATTTCAAAGGCTTGCAGGAATTTGTAACGTCGCTCGTCGACCCTCTGGCATTGAGCAAGCCTGAAAAAGCCGTGATCCAAATCCTGTCACTCATCCAGGGTTCGATCGTGATCGCACAATCGACGCACGATCCAGCTATAGCGGAGGCGAGCCGCGATGCAGCCAGACTGTTGCTCGATGGAGCATCGGTCTTATCATCTGAGCCTGAAATTCGTGAGGCTGTCACCAGACGGGGCCGCCGTCCGAGGCCTTGATCGGATACAGAACGCACGTGTCGCGCCAGGGACGATTGCCTTCGAATAAATCGATCCCGCTCGTCGCTCAAATCGCACGGCATCCATGAACGTCCCCATTCGTGCTTCCATGGTCAACGGCGCCATCTGAATTGCGAGTCGTTATCCAAGCGCAGCCGTTCAATTCGAGATCGCTCCGGGGCCCGCTATGCGGACATGCAGATGCTTGTGAGTCGCCAAGGCTCGCTGGCGTGATATTGTCGAGATGTCCTATCATCCGAGACTCCTGCAATGCTCCCCATCCCCGCCGACATTTTCACTGGGCCCGAGGACGTCTCGCCCGACGGCCTTGCCAATCTCGGCCCGCTTCGCCGCCTCCGTCACGGCAAAGCGCGGCGATACGGCCTACGGCATCTGCTCGACCAATTTTCTGGAACAAGCCTTCCGTACCGATCGTTACCGCTGCGACATCACATTCAACGATGATGGCAGCTGGAGCTGCCTGATCGAGACCGAGCTTTTGGTGAGAGGCGCCCCGTTCAACCATCGCGACAGCAACACGCTCACCCTGGTCGCCCCGCCAAGGCTCAATCCGCTCGCGGTCATCGTGAACGATCGCGCCAGGCGCGAGGGCCGGCGGCCTGACAGCCCGCCGCGGAGAATTCGCATGAAGCCCTACGTCATCTGCCTGATGCATTCGAGCCTGGACGGCCGCACCCATCCCAGCCGCTGGCGTCCGAAAGGCGCGGGCGTCGACTGGTTCGAGAAGATTCATGACGAGCTCGCGGGCGATGCCTGGGTGATCGGCCGCGTCACCGGTTCGGAGTTTGCCAAGGGCAAGCCGTATCCTGCGACCTCGAGCGAGCGGCTGCCCCGCGAAAACTGGTTCGCGCGGCGCGACGCCAAAACCTATGGCGTCGTGCTCGACGCGCGCGGCAAGATCGGCTGGGGCCGCTCCGACATCGGCGGCGATCCGATCGTCGTGGTGCTGACTGAAAGTGTGCCGGATTCGCATCTGGCCGGGCTGCGCGGCGAGGGCGTGTCCTACATCTTTGCCGGCGAGGCCGAGATCGATCTGACGCTGACGCTCGACATCCTCAATCACGAGCTTGGCGTGAAGCGCCTGCTGGTGGAAGGCGGTGGCGTCGCCAACGGCGCGTTCCTGCGCGCCGGTCTCATCGACGAATTCAACCTGATCCTCAGTCCAGCGGTAGATGGTGCCAGGGGCGCGCCCTTCGTGTTCGACTCGACCGAGGCCGACAGCGACCAACGCGCGCCGCTCTCCGCGATGACGCTGGAGAGCACGCGGCAGCTCGGCGGGGGTGTGTTATTGCTGCGCTACCTGATCCAGAACGACGCTGCGGCCAGGTAAAGCAGCGGCATGTCGGGCACATCGGAGCACATTGTCATTGTCGGCGCGGGTGCCGCCGGCCTCATCGCCGCCCGCGCGCTCGCGCGCGCCGCGAAGAGGGTGACGATCCTGGAGGCGCGTGACCGCTGCGGCGGGCGCATCCAGCCGTTGCCCGTCTCGCAGTTCGGCTATGCTGCCGACGGCGGCGCCGAGTTCGTTCACGGCGAGGCGCCGATCACGCGCGGCCTGCTGCGCGAAGCGGGGCTGTCGCTGCAGGCGATCGAAGGAGCGCAATGGAGCTTTGACGGCACAAAGCTCTTGCGCGAGCAGCGCGATGATCCGCACGAGGCCGAGCTCCATGCGGCGCTAGGGCACTTGAAGGACGACCTCACCGTCGCCGAGTTCCTGCGCCGGCATTTTGCCGGTGACGCGTACGCGCGGATGCGGCGTTCCATCGAGCGGATGGTCGAGGGCTACGACGCCGCCGATCCCGAGCGCGCCTCGACGCTGGCACTGCGCGAGGAATGGATGGATGGTGGACACCACACGCAGGGACGCATTGTCGGCGGTTACGGTGCGCTGATCGCCTTCCTTGCGGCGGAGTGCCGCAAGTATAGTGTCGAGATTCGGCTCAATTGCGTGGTGACTGAGATCGAGCAGGACGGCGGTGCGGCCAAGGTTCGCTGCGCCGATGGCGAGATGCTCCCATGCGACAACGTGATCCTCACCGTGCCACTGCCGCTGTTGCGGGAGATCGCGCTGCCGCAGCCTGCGCGGGAGAAGGCCGCCCGCGCCGCCGATATCGGCTTCGGCAATGTCATCAAGATGCTGCTGCGCTTTAACGCGCCATGGTGGCGTGACCGCACCAAAGATCTCACCTTCCTGCTGTCGGACAAGGCGATCCCGGTCTGGTGGACGCAGCGCCCGTCCGAGCACCACGTGCTCACCGGCTGGTTCGGCGGCCCGCGGACGGCGGAGCTTGCCGGCCTCGATCCGCCCGCGCTGATCGAGGCTGGGATCGGTTCGCTCGCGGCGATCTTCGGCTTGCCCCGCAACGATCTCGCACGCGATGTCGTGGCGGCCGTGGCGACGAACTGGGCGCACGATCCCTTCGCGCGCGGCGCCTATTCCTGGGCCACGCCGCAGTCGCGCGCGGCGCAATCGGTTTTGGCGCGTGCCGATGGCCCGGTGCTGTTCTCCGGCGAAGCGCTCTATCGCGGCCGCGACATGGGCACGGTCGAGGCTGCGCTGGCAAGCGGCCTGGAGACGGCGGGTTTGCTCTTGCGCGGGTGAAAAAGGCCCGCGCTCGCGGGCCCTTTTGGTTTACCGGCGCTGCTTCGTTCACCAGCGATGGCCGGCGCCGAAGCCAAACGTCACGCCGGGACGGCCGCCGCCGTAGTAGCCGTACGGTCCGCCGCCATAGTAGCCGTGATGCCGCGGGTAGTAGCCGTAGCTTCGGTAGTGCGGACGATAGTGCCCATGATGGCGCCAGTGATGCTGGCGATAACCTTGATGGTGCGGCCGGTACTGCGCGCTGACGTCGGTCGATTGGCTCGCTCGCGCGTTCGGTTTCGCGCTTCCGCTGCCAGCTGCGTGCGCCGCGGATCCGCCGGCCAGCGCCGCAGCGCCGACAGCCATCGCGACAAAGAGATACTTCATGTCATCACTCCAGTTGAGATATCGCGTGACAACAGATGGGCGTCCGTCGCGTTCCGGCGAGAGCGGGCGTCGAAACGACGCAGACGTGACGATAAAATGCGTGGCGGTTTATTGTCGCAGTGCTGCGAGCGAGGCGATCACGTCGTTCGTGGTCACAATGCGGGCGAATTCGCCGTTGAGATCTGACAGCGTCATCGCGTGGATCGCCTCGGCCGAATGCGCGTCGCCGTCAGGCCCGATGCGATCGAACGTCCAGGTCGCGTCGCGCACGAGGCGGGCGTCGAAGCCGAGATTGCCGGCCATCCGCGTCGTCGTCTCCACGCAATGATTGGTGGTGGCGCCGCAGATGACCAGCGTGCCGATGTTGCTTGCGCGCAGGCGGCTTTCGAGGTCGGTGCCGATGAAGGCGCTGTTGACGCGCTTCACGATCACCGGCTCGCTCGCCTGTTCGCGCGCTTCGTCCTTGACGGCGTAGCCGGAGCTTTCGGGACGGAACGACGAAGTCGGCTTGGTGCCCTCATGGCGGATGTGGAAGATCGGCGCGTCACTCGCCCTGAATGCCTTCAACAGCTCGGCGATGTGCGCCACCGCGTCCGGATTGTTGCGCCGTTCTCCCGCCGCCTCCCATTCGTCGAACGCGCGCTGGACGTCGACCACGATGAGAGCGGGGAGGGAGTGCGGCATGGAGGGGGATTCCGGAGATCTGGCGAGGCGAGTATGCGGGGCCCCGGCCGCTGCACGCAATGCCGATTTTCCCTCGTTTCGGGCCGGCGCGCGCCTCACGGATGCGGATCGGGAAAGCCGTGGCGCTCGGACAGCGCGGCGAGGATGCCGTCCTTGTCGGCGATGAAAGCGCGACCATGATAGCTGCCGGTCTGGTGCGGCGATGTCGCTCCATCCGCCAGCACCAGCAGCGGCAGCGACTGGTTCTCCTCGCCGACGAGCGCGACCACGGCCTGTCGCGGCCGCGGCCAGCCGATGCGCGCGACGTCGAGTTGGTCCGCCAGCGCCGGAAACGAGGCGAGCACGCCTTCGATCAGCGCACAATGCCAGCAATAGAAGCGCCGGCCAGGAAACGCCGGATCTTCGAAATCAGGGCGAAGCAGAAACAAGAGGTCACGGTTCATGGGCTCTCCGAAGGAAATCGACGGTGTCGTGGCAGGACGCCACGTCAGCGCCGTTCAGTCAACCGCAAGGCACAGCTTCCGAACCTTTCGCTGCGAAGCGCCAGGAGAGCGAGAGCGCTCACTTCTATTTGAAAGGCTGCTGCCGCGGCGCTTGATCCAGCGCAACTTCCAACGTCCTTCGCCAATGCAATGTCGCGCGGAATTCCTGATGGCAATCGAGGCAACATATGAAGGCGTATTTCATCGGTGGCGGCATTGGATCGCTCGCGGGCGCGGCGTTTCTGATTCGCGACGCGCAGCTGCCGGGGCGGGACATCGTGATCTACGAGGCGGAGCCGCTCGTCGGCGGCAGCCTCGACGGCGCGCTGCTTGCGAACGGCGCCTATTCGCTGCGCGGCGGCCGCATGCTCACCACCGACCATTACGAATGCACCTGGGACCTGCTGTCGGGCATTCCTTCGCTCGAACGTCCCGGGCTGAGCGTGCGCGAGGAGACCGCGGCATTCAACGCGGAAAACCCGGCGCATTCCCGTGCGCGCCTGGTCGATCGCAATCGCTTCAAGGTCGACGTCTCCACCATGGGATTTTCCACGCGCGACCGGCTCGAACTGTTGCGGCTCACCGAGGCATCGGAGGAGACGCTCGGTGCCAGCCGCATCACCGACTGGCTGTCGCCGCCGTTCTTCAACTCCAATTTCTGGTACATGTGGCAGACCACCTTCGCCTTCCAGCCCTGGCACAGCGCGGTCGAGCTGAAGCGCTATCTGCATCGCTTCATGAACGAATTCCCGCGTATCGAAACGCTCGCGGGCGTCAAGCGCACGGTCTACAATCAATACGACGCGATCGTGCGGCCGCTCGCCGACTGGCTGAAGCGGCAGGGCGTGCAGTTCGTGCGGGGCACCCGCGTCACCGACATGGCGTTCGAGCCCGAAGGCGAGCGCTTGCGCGTGCGGCAGTTGACGCTCGACCGCGACGGCCGCAGCGCCAATGTCAGGCTCGAGGATGGCGACCTCGTGTTCTTTCAGAATGGCTCGATGACCGACGCCTCGAGCCTCGGCAACATGACCGAGCCGCCCGCGCATCTGACCAAGGCCGAGAGCCAGGGCTGGGTGCTCTGGGAAAACATCGCCAAGGGCCGCCCGGCGTTCGGCAATCCATCCGCGTTCAACGCGTCGATCCCGGAGTCCTACTGGTTGTCTTTCACCGTCACCTGCCGCGATCCGCGCTTCTTCGACCAAATGGAAGCGTTCTCCGGCAACAGGGTCGGCACCGGCGGGCTCGTGACGTTCAAGGACTCCAACTGGCTGATGTCGGTGGTGCTGTATCATCAGCCGCACTTCGCCGGCCAGCCGGAGAGCGTCCAGGTGTTCTGGGGCTATGCGCTGCATCCCGATCGCATCGGCAATTTCGTCGCCAAGCCGATGTCCGAGTGCGGCGGCGCCGAGATCCTCGGGGAACTCTGCGGCCACCTCAATTTCGATGCGAGCGTGTTCGACAACGCGATCTGCATCCCCTGCCGCATGCCGTACATCACCAGCATGTTCATGCCGCGCAGGGCGACCGACCGGCCGTTGCCGGTACCCAAAAATTCGGTGAACCTGGCCTTCGTGAGCCAGTTCGTCGAGATCCCCGACGACGTCGTTTTCACCGTCGAATACTCGGTGCGGGCCGCGCAGATGGCGGTCTATCAGCTCATGAAGGTCGATCGTCCGATCCCGCCCGCGACCCGCCACGACAAGTCGCTCGCCGTGATCTTCGCGACGCTGGAGAAGGCATTCGCGTGATGTTGCGAAGGTGCGGGTCTATTTGAACGGATCCTGGATCGATGGCGCCGACTGCCTGATCCGGCGCACGCTCACCGGGGTGCCGTCGGAGACGAACAGCAGCTCGTATCGCCGGCCGTCGCTGTCGGTCGCAGTGCAGGTGACGTTCGAGACCTGCCTGGCGGCGAAATTGCCGGTCTGGCGACAGACACCGGTGGAGGTCTGCTCCGCCGGCACCGGCAGTCCGTCGACCTTCGGCCGGTCCTTGGAGTTGAGCAGCATGCGGTCGATCGGCAGCTCATAGGAATTGTCGTCGGCCCGCTTGCCGTTTTCTCCGGAGAACGAGACGACGTGGTTCTCGTCGCCGGGGTCGTCGACGGCGACCGCGAAATTGACCCGGCCCTTGTCGTCATGGGCGTAGGCCACCGTCTTGCAGGCAAATGGGCGTCCGGCGACCTTCAGCGTCTTGCAGTGGCCGGACATCAGCGCCAGCAGGTCGACGACCGAGTTCTGCTGGGCGGGCGGATTGTTGACGGCAAGCGCGGTGGAAGACTCGGCAAAACAAGGGCTTGCGAAGGAGACGAGAATTGCAGCCAGGACCGGTCGGGGGAGGCGCATCGTCAGGCTCGCATGCCGGGGGACCATGAAAAATTCATGGAAAAGTTCCATCCAACAACCATCGAATCACGAATTGGTTGCGACCCCGTTTGTACCGCCAAGCCCGTCTGGAATACCACCGCGCCACCCATCGGCGATCTGCCTCGACCGCCTCAACCGTCCCGCCAGGTACTTGCCGCCAGGCCGGTGTTTTTTTCGTGGCAGAGGCCGCGGCGCGTTAACCCGTCCTCGCCCGCCAGCGCGTATCGCGCAAGGAAGGACGGCGGTGCAGGCGGGCGTCGAGCATGCCGCGGGCGCGCGGCAGTTCGCCGCTGCGCATCAGTGCGACGATGAAAGTGTCCTCGATCAGCTCGCGCTGGGCATGGCTGCCGCCGATGCGCACGACGTCAGTCAAAAGAGGTGCGAGCGAGTGCACGCAAGCGGCATAATCCTCGTCCGCAAACGCCGCGAGCGCGCGACAGATCGCCGGCACCACGGGGCCGGCGCGGAGCTTGCCCTGGGCGAGCCGCTGCTCGATCACGGCAAGCCGCGCCGCGAGAGCTTCGCGATTTTGCGTCGCTGCGGCAAACAAGGCCATGTGGACGTCGGCAAAAGGCAGGCTCGACCTCGGAAACAGTTGTTGCGCGGCGACGTCGCCCTCGACCCAGAGCGTCTTTGGTACGGTGTGGCCGTAAGCCGACAGACGCCAGAGCAGCGAGGCGCCGTCGGTGATGGCGTTGAGGGGAGGCGCCTGCGTTGCTGAGGGCTGGAGCACGTCGGCATAGATCGCAAGCGCCCGTGCCGCATCGCCATGCTCGAGCGCGCCCAGCGCCTGGTGCCAGCGAATATGGCCATGCAGAATGCCGGCGCGGTCGTAACCAGGAATCCATTCGTCAACGAAGCGATCGGCCTCGTCGATCGAACCGTCCTCGAACATCGCGTGCAGCACGGCGTGCGCAGCATGAGCATTCTGGCGTCGCAGGCTGAAGCCGCGCTCGGTGACGGCGCGGCCGCGTGCGACATTGCCGTTCTCCGTCATCGCCCAGCCGTAGAGCGTGAGGAACCACCAGTCCTCGCCATAATGCTGCGCGGCGCGCTCGCACAAATCCTGCCGCGCCTGATCATGATCGGCCATGCCGGAGAAGGCGAACAGGCCGAATGCGCCGAGCGGCAGCGACAGCACGATCGTATCGCGCGGCCACGCGTCGATATGCTTCAGCGTCGCTGCCAGTGCCTCGGGCAGCCGTCCCTCGATGGCGAGCGCCAGCGTCTCGACATGCGAGCGCTCACGCGCATCGCCGCGCCTGGCCACGAGCTCCCGCGCCACGGCCGCCTTGGCGCGTGCAAGATCGCCCTGCTGGTAGAACGAATGCAGCCGTGCCCGCGCGATATGGGCCAGCGCAAGATCCGGATCGGCCGCGATGGCGCGCTCCATTGCCTCCGCCGGGCCCGTCCAGCCCGCGAGCATGAGGTCGACGCCTTCGCGATAGGCGCTTGCTGCTTCGTCCGAGCTGGTGGACAGCGGCAGCCCGCAGCGGTCTTCAGATGCCATTGTCGGCTCCCGCTCACGCCGTCCGCGCGCGGCGGCCCTCGATCGGATAGGCCGGATCGTTGTAGCCCGGCGTCGACGGATGGCCGGGCGTCACCAGGCGGTCGATCAGCGCCTCGTCATCGGCGGTGAAGCGATAATCGAGCGCGCGGATGTAATCGTGCCATTGCTCGTCGGTGCGAGGGCCGGCAATGACCGACGAGACGAAGGCCGAATTGAGCACCCAGGATACCGCGAACTGGCCGGCGGTGATGCCTTTGTTCTCGGCGTGGGTCTTGATCTCCTGCGCGAGCTCCAGCGATTCCGGCCGCCATTCGGTCTGCATCATGCGGGTGTCGTTGCGGCCCGCGCGCGTGTCCCTGTCCGGGGCTGCGTCGGGGCGATATTTGCCGGTGAGCACGCCGCGCGCCAGCGGGCTGTAGGCGACGACGCCGAGACCGTAATAGCCGCAGGCCGGAAAATGCTCGACCTCGGGCATCCGGTTCATCGCGTTGTAATAGGGCTGGCTCGCCACGGGCCGGTCGATGCCGAGCCGGTCGCAGATGTTGCAGATCTCGGCGACGCGCCAGGCGCGATAATTCGAGACGCCGAAATAACGGATCTTGCCGGCGCGGATCAAATCCCCCATCGCGCGCACGGTTTCCTCCAGCGGAGTCGTATGGTCTTCCTTGTGCAGGTAGTAGATGTCGATGTGATCGGTGCCGAGCCGCTTCAGGCTCTCCTCGACCGCCTGCAACACCCAGCGCCGCGACAGCCCGGCACGATTGGGATCGTTGGCCGTGTTCATGGGATTGGCGAGCTTTGTCGCGAGCACCCAGGCGTGACGGTTGTCGGCGATGGCGCGGCCGACGACCTCCTCGGCGCCGCCCTTCGAATAGGCGTCGGCGGTATCGATGAAGTTGATGCCGGCCTGATGCGCTTTCGCGATGATGCGCTGCGAGGTGGCCTCATCCGTCGGCCCGCCGAACATCATGGTGCCCAAACAAATCGGCGACACCTTCAGGCCGCTACGGCCGAGCTGGCGGTATTGCATGGGCAGCCTCCTCGACGTTTCTGTTGCGGGCAGCATAGCCGCCCAATTGCGTCATTGCGAGGGTAGCGGAGCAATCTGGAAATGCATCCGCGGAGAGATCCTGGATTGCTTCGCTGCGCTCGCAATGACGGTGACACCACTGCCTCCGCAATGTCGTCCCGGCGAAGGCCGGGACCCATAACCATGGGAGAAGTTTGGCGAAGATCAGTCGTTCGGTACTCCGACCCGCCGTCATCGATAGATCACGCGGTATGGGTCCCGGCCTTCGCCGGGACGACACGGGAGTACGGGTTGGCAGCGGTGGCGGTCTTGCCCGCGCGCAGCTACCCCGGCCCCTTCAAAATCTTGAACACGCCGTTGGCCATGACCACGCAGCGATTGTCCACCGTCACTTCGGTGCTCATGAAAATCAGGCTGCGGGTCGCGCGCACCACGCGGGGGCGGGAGATCAGGAGGTCGCCGATCTGGCCGGCCTCGACGAAATGGGTGTCGAGCTGCACCGTGGCCATGAATTCCTTGCCGGAGACGTAGCGCGCGGTCATGCCGCAGGTGCGGTCGGCAAATGTCATCATCACGCCGCCCTGGACCATGCCGCGACGGTTGTGGTGCTTGTCCTCGGTCGCAAGCGCGAATTCGTGCTGGCCGTCGATCTTGCGCTCCCAGAGCGGCCCGACCAGGTGCATGAAGCCGGTGGTCTCGAGGATGGTCCAGCCGTCCGATTTGAGCTTTGCGGCGGTCTTGTCGATCATCTCCCGGTCATCCTTGCAAGGCTTGATCTCACCTCGTTTCATCAAGCGCGGTCCTGGTGTAGTCAAGCATCATGAGACCTTTCGACGATGCCACCAGACGGAATATCGCGGAGGCCTGCGCGGCATTCGCGCGGCTGCCTGACGCGGTCGAGCCGTCGGCATTGAAGCGTGCCGCGGTGGCGATTGCGCTGACCGCGACGGGGGAGGGCGACGACACCGCGCTCCTGCTCACGTTGCGCGCAGCGAGCCTGCGCGCCCATCGCGGTCAATGGGCCTTGCCGGGCGGTCGCTGCGACGCCGGCGAGACGCCGGTCGAAGCCGCGCTGCGCGAGCTCAACGAGGAGCTCGGGCTCAGGCTTGGAAGCGGCGAGGTGCTCGGCCAACTCGACGACTATCCGACACGCTCGGGCTATCTGATCACGCCGGTCGTGGTCTGGGCCGCCGACAGCGCCGCGATCGCGCCGAACCCGGATGAAGTCGCCTCGGTGCACCGCATCGCGCTCGCGACCATCGAGCGCGATGACGCCTTCGATTTCGTCGCGATCCCCGAGAGCGCGCGCCGCGTGATCCGCTTCCATCACCAGCGGAGCCTGATCCACGCGCCGACGGCGGCACTGATCTATCAGTTCCGTGAAGTGCTGGCGGGACGGCACACCCGGGTGCGTGAGCTGGAACAGCCGGTGTTCGCCTGGAAGTGACGATGGTAAACGACGCGTTAACGTGACGGTTACCGGATGCCTGCTAAGAGGGCAGGATGCATCATCACCCGATTCGAAATGCCCTGACGCTGGTTCCATTCGCACTCGCATTGCTCGCGCCCGCCGCGCGCGGCGGCGAGTCCGAGGCGTTGCCGCCCGCAATCGGCAATGCCAACGCCCAGCTCCTCTCGCAGTTTTTTGCACAAGGTGGCGCCTCGCCGGCCGTGCTCGAGTATCGCCGCAAGCTCGCGGAATATCAGGCCGCGCGCGGCGCCTTCGATGCCGAGGCGGGCGCCTATTGGAGCCAGATCTCGGAGAAGCGGCGCGGCCGCAACGCCAAGCGGCGCAGCGGCCAGCAGATCACGCTCGACGATTACGTGCTGGAGCAGGCGCCGCTCTACAACGGGCCGAAGCGGCCGGTGAACCCGGAGCCGGAGGAAACCCCCGAGCGTCCGCAGCGCAAGCCGCTTCCCGTGGTCGCCGATCTGCTGCGCGCGGCGCAGGACCTCTATCAGTTCACGCCGCAACGCCCGGCGACCGAGGCCGAGTTCAAGCGTGTCTATGCCCGCTACGCCCTGGCCTCAGGGCTCACGCGCGAGCAGGCGGTGCGGGTCTATGCCTTCGAGACGGGCGGCACCGGCAATTACGATGTGCAGGCGGGCATTGAACATGGCGGCAAGCGCGCGATCTCGACCGCGATGGGCTACAACCAGTTGCTGACCACCAACAGCGTCGAGCTGCTGGCCGAACAAGGCCACGAATTCATCCGCGCGCTCAGCGAGAAGGTGGCGCACACCTCAGGCCCGGCGCGGAAGTCCCTGGAGTACAAGCTCGGCGTTCTCAAGCGCATGGTGGCGCATGCCAAGTCGGTGCCAGACACCTGGTCGGAGCACGAGAAGATCGGCGATACCGCGCAGGGCTGGGCCATGCATGCGATGGTGCTCGACATCGATGTTGGCCCGATGCTCCAGACCCACAAGCTCCTGACCTCGGTGCTGTTCGCGCGCGCCAAGGGTTACAGCCGCCCGCTCAGCGCGGCCGAGCTCGAGATGATGAACCTCACCGGCGACGGCACCGGGCTCGACATGGTGACGATGCCGCAGGCGATGCGCGAGCAGGTGCCGACCTCGAACTTTTTCCAGCGCGGGGGATACGAACGCAACCCGGTCGCGATCCGCCACAACACGGTCGCGAAGCTGCTCGCGGTCACGGATGCGCGGATGGACTCCAACAGCAGCAATGGTGGGGCGAGGGAGTTGGCGGCGGCGTTTTAGCTGTGCTGTCGTCCCGGACAAGCGAAGCGGAGCGCAGCCGCGTAGGGTGGGCAAAGCGTAGCGTTTCAATTGGAATGTGCCAATAGATGGTGGGCACGGCGCTGATGCGCCTTTGCCCACCCTACGGATATCTCCCCCGCAAGAACGGCACGAGGGAGCGCACCGTCATCGTAGCTTCTACTGATCCGACCCGAACTTGAACTTGCCATCGCCTTCGAGATACGGACCGCTGCGCATATAGAGCTGGCCGTTGTGGCCGATGAAGAACAACGTGCCCTTGGGCACCTTCTTGGCGCCCTTGAGGAGTTCGCCGGCGTTGCTGGTGCCCATCTTGTAGGAAAAGGTCTTGCCGTCCTTGTCGTAGGCGTAGCCCATGTCGGGCTTGAGCTCCCACGGCATCGCCTCGCTTTGTGCCAATGCCGGCCCCGCGAACGCGCCCAGCACCGCGACAAGCAGAACTGTCTTCGTTGAAAATGCCATCATCCATCTCCCCGCTACTGGGGTGCCCTGACTGAACAAATCACGAACAGTATCTCGGCGTCAATCCGCCATCAGCGCCCCAGCGCATCACGTCTTGCCGAGCAGTTTGTGATTTTCCCTTCGCCCCCTCGCGACTATGTTCCGCTTTCAGTCTAGAACGCAACTCGACAAAAATATGGGTGGGGATGATTCGAATGCGCCATGTCGTTAAATTCTGCTGGGCTGCTGCGTTGTCGCTGACGGCGCTGCCGCCGGCCGCCCGGGCCGATGACTACCAGCTCAGCCACAACCAGCGGATTTCGTGCAGCCGCGGTCTGGCGCCCGGCAAGCTCAACACCGCGACCTGCAAGTCCTACACTTATCTGTTCAATACCAAGACCTCGGAATATTTCCGCTGCCAGGTCTCCCTGGCGCTGACCCGCGACAACAAGGAAGTCATCAACGTCCAGACCGACGGTGGCTGCACCAGGAAGCCGCGCATTTTCGAAACCGACGGGCACTATGATTTCGACGCGACCGAGACCGAGCCGCCGAACACCAACTCGTTCTTCGGCCCCGGCGGCTACTCGGTGTGGGCCGCCGACGTCACCGCGCAGAAGGTGCGCGGCTGCATCACCATCTCCTCCGGCCTCGGCTCCGACATCTCCAAATGCCTGGATATGACGTTCCAGTGAGGGTGCGCTGCGGCTGACACGCTGTCGCCGCGGACTGCTTCCGCAGCGACCGTAAGAGCTGGACTCGCGGAAGCTCCCCCTCACCCGGAATTTGCTTTCGCAAATTCCGGCCTGTCCCCGCAGGCGGGGAGAGGCGAAGCTAACTCGCCATCGCATTCAACCGCTGCAGCCTCTGCTGCATGATCTTCTTCAAATCGTAGCCGGGGCGGCGGAAGCTGGCATCGCGGGTGACGAGGAAATCGCGCTGGGCCTTGCGCAGGTCACCCGCCGAGCGCCCGCTTGCCGATTTCAGCATGCGCTCGTAGGTCTCGGCGATCTGGCGGTCGAGCACGCTCAGCTGCGGATCGGCGCAGATCACCTTCTCGACCTCGCGCTTCGCATCGGCACAACCGAACGACGGACCGCTGCCGGAATTCGCCGCCAGCGGGCGCGGCGGCTCGGCGCCGAACTTTGCGATCTCCGCGATCATGGTGCGGCGGCCGCCGGCGGCGTTGTCGTTGCCGGGATCTAGCTTGAGCGCCGTCTCGTAGTCAGCCAGCGCCTTCTTGCGGTCGCCCATCTTCTTGTAGAGCACGGCGCGGTTGTTGTAGGTCTGCGCGAAATTCGGGTCGATCTTGAGCGCCGATTCATAATCGCTCAGCGCCGCGCCAAATTCGCCCTTGAACTGGTAGGAATCGCCGCGGTTGGTGAAGAAATTCGGCCGTGGCGCCAGCCGCAGCGCCTGATCGAAATCGGCGATCGCCTCGTCGTACTTGCCCATCGCGGCCAGCGACAGGCCGCGATTGTCGTAATACTCCGGAACCTTCGGATCGAGCCCGATCGCCTCGCTGTCGTCGGCGACCGACTTGTCGAGCTGGCCGAGCTTCTTGTAGGCCGCGCCGCGATTGGTGTAGCTGCGCGGCCGGTTCGGATCGAGCCGCAGCGCTTCGCTGAGATCGCTGATCGCTTTCTCGTTGTCGCCGCCGAGATAGTAGGTCGCGCCGCGATCGGACCAGGCCTGCGCATCGTCGGGCTTCAGCTTGATCGCCTGGTCGTAATCGGCGAGGGCGCGGTCGAGCCGGCGCTGATTGGTATAGGCCACGCCGCGCAGCTCATAGGCTTCCGCATCCTGCGGATCGAGTTCGATCGCCTTGCTGAGGTCAGCCGCAGCGCGGTTGAGATCGCCGCCGGCCTCGCGCAGCAGATCGCCGCGCAGGCGCCAGGCGCGGGCATTCTTGCCGTCGAGCGCGATGGCGCGGTCGATATCCCGCAGCGCGGCCGTGAGACCGCCCGAGGTCCGCGCATTGGCGTCAGCGCGAACCAGCAGTGCCGCGGCGCGGTCGGAGGCCGGATTGGCGGCCTGATCGATGATCGCGCTGCACGTCGGGATCAATTCGGCAGGCGTGGCCTTGCTGCCGAGCACGCAATCGGCGGCCGCCGAGGCCGGGGCCGCGAGAGCGAGGCTCATCGCCGCGCCGAAAAGCAAGGCGTGTAGCGAAATTTTGAAAATTTGCGCGGAAGAACGCTTGCCGCACATGGCAGAAGGCTCCGTGACATCAGGCTTTCACCATTGTCGCGGCGGACAGGTATAGGGTTCAAATCGGACCTGTAGTCAGGGGAGCACCGGCCCTGCACTCCCTCGCCCCATTCTTACGGGGAGAGACGAAGACGCTAGTACCCGTCCACCCCGTTCAGCTTTTGCAGCCTATCCTGCATCGCCTTCTTCAAGTCATATCCTGGCCGGCCGAACCCGGCATTCCTGCGCGCGATGAATTCATTCTGCTCGCGCTGCAGCGACTTCGCTTCGGCCGCGTTGCGCGCTTCCTGGATCACGCGGGCATTCGCCGCGTAAACCTCGCGGTCGAGATCGGCAAGCTCGCGGTTGGCACAGATTGTCTTCTCCACCGGACGGTGCGCGCTTCCGCAATTGAAGCTCGGCTTGCCCGCGACCGCCATCTGGGCACCGATCCGCTCGATCTCGCGCGCCATCGCTTTGTGATTGGCCTTGGCCTTCTCGTGGTTCGGATCGATCTTCAGCGCCGCGCCAAAGTCCTGCACCGCTTTGGGCTTGTCGCCCTTCTTCAGCCAGAGCTCGCCGCGCGCGTTGAAGACGTCCGCAAGCGTGGGATCGAGCAACAGCGCGCGGCTGTCGTCGGCGATCGCGCGATCGGTCTGATCATGCCGCGCCAACAGCGCGCCCCGCGCGATCAGCGCCTTGATCAGGTCCGGCTTGGCCGTCTTCTCGTTATCGATGACCGCGGCACAGGCCGGCGTAGCCTTGTCCATGTCGTCGTCGGCGGCAGCAGCGAGACACGGCGCTATGTCAGCCTGCGGCACTGCCGCCGGCTCGCCGCCGGTCGCGGCGTGAGCCGCGCCAGGCGGAAGCGCCAAGAGCGCTGGCAAGAGCAGCGCCACGCCGGACATTTGAATGAGAGAGAAAGAACGCATGCTGTTTGCAGTCGGAAGCTCTTGCTTTGTGGCAGCACTATCCATCTTACGGCCGGATTGATGCTAACCTATGGTGCCGCTCAAATCTGTTTCGGGGCTCTCAATTGTCGACTTTCGAATGGATCATCGCGCTTCTGCTCGGCGCTGTTGCATTATCGGCGCTGGCGCGGCGGATCAAGGTCCCCTACCCGACCTTTCTCGCCATCGGTGGCGCGCTGATCGCTTTCGTTCCGAACAGCCCGTCCTGGACGCTGGAGCCCGACCTTGCGCTGGCGCTCTTTGTCGCACCGGTGCTGCTCGATGCCGCTTACGATACCTCGCTGCGCGACCTCCGCAACAACTGGGTTCCGGTCTCGACGCTGGTGGTGGCCGCCGTCGGCATGACGACGGCCGGTGTCGCGCTGGTCGCGCGTTGGCTGATGCCGGAGATCCCCTGGGCCGCCGCGGTGGCGCTCGGCGCGATCGTGGCGCCGCCGGATGCGGCGGCCGCGGTCGCGATCCTGAGCCAGGTGAAGCTACCCTACCGCATGGTGAAGGTGCTGGAGGGCGAGAGCCTGCTCAACGATGCCAGCGCGCTGCTGACCTATCGCATCGCGGTCGGCGCGGTTGCCACGGAGCACCTGACGTGGAGCCAGGTCGCGCCGACCATGGTGCTGGCACTTGTCGGTAGCGTCGTTGCCGGCTATCTCGCCGCGCGATTGATGCCACTGATGATCGTGCGGATCACGCAGGCTCCCAGTTCGATCATCGTCCAGTTCGCCACCACCTTCATGGTCTGGATCGGCGCCGAACATCTCGGCCTGTCCGGCATCCTCACCATCGTCGTCTACGCCATCACGATGGCGCGCGCTGCACCCGCCCGCATGCCGGCGCGGTTGCGGGTGCCGTCCTATGCGGTCTGGGAGACGATGGTGTTCGTGCTCAACGTGCTCGCTTTCATGCTGATCGGCATGCAGATGCGACCGATCTGGACGCGGTTAGATGCGGACGTGCGCTGGGAATATTGCGTAGCGGCTGCCTGGATCCTGCTCACGGTGATCCTGGTGCGGCTCGCCTGGGTGACGTTCTATCGCACGGCGCTGCGGGCGCTGATGGCGCGCGGGGTCTATCAGCCGAAGGATCCGAAGGCGGTCGCCTCGCGCAAAGGCGGGCTGATCATCTCCTGGTGCGGCATGCGTGGCCTGGTCACGCTCGCCACCGCCTTCGCGCTGCCGGAGAACTTTCCTCATCGCGATTTCATCGTCTTCAGTGCCTTCGCGGTCGTGCTTGGCACGCTGGTCGTGCAGGGACTGACGCTGCGCCCGCTGATCCTGTTCTTCGGCCTGCGGGACGACGATCCGGTCGGCATCGAGGTCGCGCGCGCCCGCGCAATCGCCTATCGCGCCGCGCTCGATGCGATCGAGGATGATCCGTCCGAGGAAGCCGAAATCCTGCGGCTGGAGTATCGCGCCGTCCTGATGCAGGCCGACGACGATCCGCACGGGGGCATCACCAATGGCGAACTGCCCGCCGATCCCCTCCGCCGCCGCGCCATCGAGGCCGCGCGAAAAACGATCTTCGACCTGCGCGCAACCGAGGTGATCGGCGACGACGCGTTTCACAGGATCGAGGAAGAGCTCGATCGGGCGGAGCTGAGCGCGGGGGGATGAGCCGATCTCACCTCTCCCCGCAGAGAACGCAGGGCTGTCCGGGGAATGATTCACTATGCCGCAGCGCATGCCCGGCGAATCCAGCGTGAAGCGGATACTTTCTGGTTGTCGAGACCAGAAAGGGGCCGGGCATGCGCTGCGTAAATAGCATCTTTGGGGAGCTCCTCAAACCGATCGATCGGCGGCAATTTCGCGGGATTGTGGAGAAGCACGACGGCGCCTACGACAAGTCCTTCAAAAGCTGGGATCATTTGGTGACGCTCGTCGGAGCCCAGCTGGGCCAGACGATGAGTCTGCGCGCGGTCGAAGGCGCCTTCAATGCCAACTCCCATCAGCATTATCATCTGGACGTAGGCAGGATTGCTCGCTCGACGCTTTCGGATGCGAATGCGCGGCGCCCGGTTGGCGTTTTTGCCGAGACCTTCGCCATGCTGGCGGAGAAGGCTGATCGACATACGCGGGTGGAGGGAGCCGAGATGGTTCGGCTGATCGACTCGAGCCCGGTTCCGTTGGGCAAGATGTGCAAATGGGCCGAATGGAATGGTCGTATCCGCGGCATGAAGATGCACACGGTCTACGAACCGGACGGCAAGTGTCCCCGCTGCGTCGAGATTACGCCGGCGACTGTCAATGACGTCGAGATCGGCCGCCAAACCGGCCTCGAAGCCGGCGTGACTTACGTGTTCGACAAGGGTTACTACCATTTCGGCTGGTGGAAGAAGATCAATGATACCGGGGCTTTCTTTGTCACGCGCACCAAGGTGAGCACGCGCTTGCGCAAGACGAAGTCCCGGTATGTTCGCAAGACCCTCGGCGACGGTTTCAAAATCATCGACGATGCCAACGTCGTGCTTGCCAGCAGAGGCGACTCCATACTTCCGATCCCATTGCGGCGCATCAAGGTCAGGCGTGACAAAGGTGGAATGATCACGCTCATCACCAACGATCTCCAACGCACGGCAATCGAGATTGCGGCGCTTTATAAGAGCCGCTGGCAGATCGAGCTTCTGTTCCGCTGGATCAAGCAGCATCTTAATCTTCGCAAGTTCATGGCAAAAAACGACAACGCTATTCGCCTGCAAATCCTCGCCGCGATGATCGCCTATTTGCTCCTGCGCCTTGCGCGGCGTCTGAACTCCTTGAGGATGCTGGATTTGCGCTTCGCCGAGTTGGTCTGCCAACGCCTGTTCATGCGAAGTCCCATCGCAAAAATCGACAGACCTCCGCCGGTCAACCCGAGCAAGCCGAAGCCCAGATTTTCTTCCGATCAACTGGGCTTCTGCTATGAGTGATTTTTCCCCGGACAGTCCTGCAGAGAACGGGAGAGGTGAGGCACGTCTGATCATTTCCAATCGGACGATTTGCAGGTCGGTGTCATGTTCAGTGCCGGTCATCGTCGTGTGCGACGTTCCGGCCCTTGCAGAAGCTTGGATGGACCGCGCTTGCCTCGAAGTCGAGCGGCCCGTCCACCTCGTCCTTGTACTTCACGAGCACGTCCGGGCAGACGGCCTCGCGCGTCTCGAGATTGCCGCCGCAGCTCCAATTCGCGGCATCATTGACGTCGCCCGTGCCCTTGTATTTTGCGGTCTGCGGATAGGGGCACAGCGGCCGCGATAGCGCCGGCGAGAGGCTCTTGCCAACCACCTGATCCGGCGCAACGCCCTTTTCGACCCAGTTCACCAGCGCCGCGAAGTCCGCGCCGTTCTGCGGCCACGGTCCCGTGGTGCCGAGGCTGAAAATCGGCGCGCCGCAATGGCCGACACCGGGCGCATGGAACAGGCGATAGAAGCTCTGCACGCCTTCGAAGCCGGTTCGATCGTCCCGCCTTTGATAACGCTCAGCCATCCGCCGATAGTAATTGAGCACGCCGCGCGGGTAGATGAACTGGTCGTTGGCGCCGACAAATGTCAGCAGTTTTCCGCCGCGCGCCCTGAAGTCGTCGAGCGGGCCGAACGTGTCTGTCACGTCGGCGATGTTGCGAGACCCGGCTTCAGCCACTTGCGGGTAGGAGAGACCCTTGCCGCCGAGGCTGACGCTGCTCCATTTCGTCGATGGCGGCGCATAGCTCGGATCGATCAGGTTCCATTCGAACTGGGTGACGCCGAGCGGGAACGGGGTGGGCCCATCGAGAACGGAAAAGTCGCTGCCGCGGTCCAGCCCGAACCAGATGCGATCGCCATGCTTGTTGCGAGGTCCGTCCCAGATCCTGTCGACGGCCGTCGCCTCGTCCGTCGTCAGACAGTTCGGGGCCGCCGGCGCCCCCGGTCGTCCGCACACATTGGCCGTCGCACTGAAGCGGCAAACGCGAGGGTCATCGATGATACCGTCGATCGCGCCGTCTGCGGCATCGCAGGCGGCGATTGCCGATTTCTGCACCGCCACCAGTTTGGCCGGGGAAATTGCGCCGCTGGGCGATTCGCCCGCCTGTTCGAACATGGCAAGCTGCCCCCACATCTGCGCGGTCTGGAAGCGCGTCCAGTACATCGCCGGCGCGCTTGCAAGAACGCCATCGAGTTGGGAGCCGAGCTCCTGAGCCAGCAGGTAACCCTGGCGTCCCCCGGTCGAGCATCCGTTCCAGTAACTATAGCTGGGTGGCCTGCTATAGTAGGATGTCGCGATGCGCTTGGACCACTGGATCTGCTGCTTGATCCCGACGCGGAAGAAGTCCTGGATGAATTCGAGATTATAAGTGCGATTGGCATTCACGCCCGGCGTACAGTCGCCACCGCTGTGACCGCCGTCGGTACCAGATCCGACGTAGCCGGCGTTCACGGCAGCATCAACATTGAGATTTCCGGCACAGCCGCCACCGCCGAGGCCTTCTGTTCGACCGTTCCAGGCACCTGCGATGCCGCCGGATCCTCCGTCCGTCGAGTTGAGCGGCAGCCCGATCGCGATCGTGATGTTCTGGTTCGTGTTGGTGCCGTAGACCAGCGTGACGTTGCAGTACTGGATGTTGGCGGGAGCAGCTGTGTTCTTGATGCTTGCGGTCACCGTCTTGATGACTGGATTGCTCTTTAATTCAAACTGCGGATCGGTCGCCAGGCTCGCGCACGCCGGCGCTCCGCTGGCTGCAGCAACGCCGGATAGCGCGATGGCTCCAGCAGCGAGCGCGATGATTGATACGCAAAAGCGTGATATGATTCCGAGACGCTTCATGATGACCTCCCCGACTTGCCGTATTTTGCCAAGTCGTAGCATCACGATGTGGAAGCGCCCTAGAACGGGAGCGTCGTCGAATGGAAGAAAACCTTCTAACGGCGGGAATTTCCTGCCGAGCGCGCCGTGCAGTCTACTTGCGCGCTCCTCTTGAGGTCCCTGCTCGCGCCGACCTGGCCGTTTCGGACGGCGGTTCGCCAAACGTCACGCGATATCGCGCTGCAAAATGTCCCATATGCGCAAACCCCCATTTCAGCGCCACGTCGCGGATCGTCAGCGTGTTCAAAGGGGACGACAATTCCGCCTGTACGGCCTCTAGACGGATCTCGCGCAAATAGGCGAGCGGCGTGACGCTCCGGAACCGGCGAAATCCATATTGCAGAGATCGCACACAGATTCCCGCAGCCTGCGCCACTTCGCTCAAAGTCAACGGTTGGTGCATATTGGCGCGCATAAAATCGATTGCTTCCGTGACCTGACGCGACGTGGCATCCGCTCGTCGACGATGCAAGCGATCGGTCGAGCCATGGGGGAAGCTCAGAAGGACCAATCGCAGAATGGCCTCCCCGAGCAGCGCCATTGACTTCTCGGACCGAAGCGACGTGTCACGCATGCCGACCCCGATGGCTTCGCCCAGGGTCCTGAGCACGCGTCCTGCCGGAGAGGCGAGATCGAGTTGCGGGCCGAGCTCGATGTTGCGCATTGCAGCGCCCTCGCAAATGGCGGAAAGGGTCTTTTGCACGGTCGGCACGTCGAATTCGAGCGTGACGTGCCCGTGCGTGCCGCGACCAGAATACGAGATCGAGCCGACATCGGGCACGCTAAGCGCAAGCGCGTAGTTCCGGTCGATTGCCACGGTCCGGTTTCGAACCCTGGCACTCACGAGCCCAGTGCTGGGCAGCACGAGGCCGAGCCTTTGCTTCTGCTGCGGGAACCGGCAAGTCCAGTCGATCTCGGACTCGACCTCCCACCAGGAAAAGCCGCTCACTGAGGCAAACCTGCCTTGCCACCGAAATGCGCTCTGGCCGCTGTTGAGCTCTATCCTCGCATGAGGCGCGAGCAGGTTGAACGTGCTCAGAAATGTCTCGAAGCTTTCGTCGCGGCTGCTGAGATCGCGGTACATCAGGTCGCCCGGCCCATCGTGACACTTTTGCCAACCGCACTTCGCTCAAATTCAATCCCAAACACGCAATATTGTCCAGTACGCGCAGTCCTTGATCGATCGGCATTTTGTTCCGCATCTCGCCGCCATAGTATCGACTTCCGGCGCCTCGCCGAGGACACGAGAACCGTTCGATGGACCTGCCGCTCTTCCATCTCTACGGCGACCCGCCCGATCCTCGTGCGTTCAATTTCGTTCACGCCGAGACGATCCCGTCACGCAGCTCGCGTCACGATTGGAGGATTTGCACCCATCGCCACGCCAACCTGTCGCAGATTCTGGTGATCGAGCGTGGCGGCGGTGAAGTGCAGTACGAAGCATCGACGGCGGCCCTTTCTAGCCCAGCCATTATCCTGGTGCCCCCGACGGTAGCCCACGGATTCAGATTTCAGACCTCGACGGATGGGTGGGTTATAAGCTTCACGGAAGACGTGGCGCGGACGTTCGGCGATCCTTCGGGAGAGACTATCGCATGCCTGAAAGGGTCGATGATGAATCCGGTGCTTTCGGTCACGCAGGGCAAGAACATGGCCCGCCTGTCCGAGCTATGCGCGAGCTTGACTGAAGAGCGCCTTCAGTCCCGCGACGGATTCCGCATCGCAATGAATAGCTACGTTGCCCTGATCGCGGTCGAGGTGTGCCGCCTTGTGACGAGCCACGATCTATCGTCAGCCCACACCGGGGATGCAACGGTCGCAAAACTGCTCAAATTGATAGAAGCCCATTTTCGCGGCCAACGATCGCTGGCTTTCTATGCCGCGAAGCTCGCGATGACGTCAGATCACCTCAATAAGCACGTGAAGCGCGTGACCGGAGTAACGGCCGGCCAGTTGATCAGGCAAAGGGTGTTGACGGAAGCGAAGCGACTGCTTGCGTTCTCGAATCAACCGATCAACGAGATCGCATATGATCTCGCCTTTGCCGACCCGTCCCACTTCGCGCGCTCGTTTCGCGAGGACACGGGTGTAACCCCACGAACCTTCCGCGAACGGGCGGGCCGGTTGACTTGAGCTCGCAGCTACGCCCCCGCCTTGCAGGTGATGCCGCCGTCGACCACGAGCTCGATTCCCGTCACATATTTCGACTCGTCCGACGCCAGGAACAGCGCCGCATTGGCGACGTCGAAGGCGTCGCCCATGTGACCCATCGGCACCTGGGCGTCGCGGGCGCGCCACATCGCCTCAACGTCGCCCCTGGCATAGCTGGCGGCGAGGCCGATGGAATGCTCCACCATCGGCGTCTTCATCAGGCCTGGCAGGATGGCATTCACCCGCACATGATGCTGGGCGAACTCGATCGCGGTGGTGCGCGTCATCTGGTTCATCGCCGCCTTCGAGGTGCCGTAAGTGACATAGGAGATGCCCATGTGGCGGATCGACGCGATGGAGGAAATGTTGATGATCGAGCCGCCGCCCTGCTTCACCATGACGGGAATGACGTGCTTCATGGCGAAATAGGCGCTCTTGAGGTTGACGCTGAAGACGCGGTCCCAGCTTTCTTCCGTCACCTCGACCACGCTGCCCATCTCGGCGATGCCGACATTGTTGTCGAGCACGTCGATGCGACCGTAAGTGCTCAGGCACGCGGCGACCATCGCCTCCACTTCGCTCGCGCGCGAGACGTCGGCCGTGAACGCCGTCGCCTTGCCGCCTTCGTCCGTGATGAGCTTCGCGGTCTCTTCAGCGGCGGCGCCGTTGCGATCGACGCAAAGCACCTGCGCGCCCTCGCGCGCGAACGTGACCGCGGTCGCCTTGCCGTTGCCCCAGCCCGGCCCGATCGAACCGGCGCCCACCACCATCGCAACCTTGCCCTTGAGCCGATCCATCGCGCGTTCTCCCGTGTTGTTATTCTTGTAGCCCGGATTGCGCTGCGCTCCATCCGGGCTACGGGTCGTTGCAGATTTTCATCGTCGTCACGTTAGCACCAATGGGGTGACCGACGATCTCCGACAATGTCCGGCACGCGCCGTCATGGCATAGCCGCCATTCGCCGGCCGCTCCGGAATTGCCGAGCACGACCTCCGGCATCGGCGCGCGCTGCGGGCGCCACTGAAACCAGCCGTCAACGAGCCGCGCTTCCGGTGGCGGCTCCATGCCGGCGCCGGAGCCTTTCACCCGCGCCTGCACCAGTTCAAGCCCGGCCGGCGTCACGCGCCAGTCCTCCTGCCAATCGACTTTCTCGATCGAATGCGTCCAGACCAGCGTGAAGGCGGACAGCGCCAGCGCCTTCACGCCGCCCGCTGTTGCGAAGCAGAGGCTCACACCGCCTCGAGCGTTGCCGACGGGCGCTGCCGCCACTGCCACAGCACCAGCGCGGCCGAGAGCACGAAACCTGCGGTGTCGCTGAACCTGAAATCGCCGAGCAGGCAGAGCGCCGCACCGAGCGCGATCACGCGCTCGATCAGCGTCAGGCGCGTGAACAGAAAGCCGATCGCGACCATGCCGAACAGCGCGATCGCGACCAGCGCCTTGAACGTGGCGAGCGCCACCGCGCCATAGAAGCCGAGTTGCGCCGCCATGGGATCGCCCGCCTGGAGCATCAGGGCCGGCGAATAGACGAAGATGAAGGGAATGACGTAGCCCGCGAGCGCGATGCGCATTGCCTCCCAGCCGATCTTGTCCGGATTCTCCTTGGCGATCGGCGCCGCCGCGAGGGCGGCCAGCGCCACCGGCGGCGAGAGGTCGGCCATGATGCCGTAGTAGAACGCGAACATGTGGCTCGCGATCAGCGGCACGCCAAGCTTTGCCAGCGCGGGCGCGGCAAGCGCGGCGGTGATGATGTAGGTCGGGATTGTCGGGATGCCGGTGCCGAGCAGGATCGACAGCAGCATCGTCATGATCAGCGCCAGGAACAGGCTTTTCTCGCCAAGGCCGATGACCCAGCCTCCAAAGATGGTGCCGACACCGGTCTGCGACATCATGCCGATGATGACGCCGACGATGGCGCAGGCCATGCCAACAGTGATGGCGGATTTTGCGCTTTCGGCGAGCGAGTCGCGGCAGGCCCGCAGCGCCGCAAAGCCGCCGCGCACGAACGCAGTGATCACGATTAGTGCGACGACGACGCCTGCGACCGGCACGATCTGGAGACCGTGATGCGACAGCGCGGCGACGACAAGCGCAAGCCCGATCCAGAAGATGGAGCGGACCAGTGTGGACGGAGCGCCGGCCGTGATGCTGGCGCCCAGGATCAGCGCCACGGTCAGCGCGAGGCCCATGCTGCCGGCGTAAAGCGGCGTAAAGCCCTCGAACAGCATGTAGACCAGCGCTGCCAGCGGCAGCACGAGATACCAGCGCGTCACCAGCGCCTTCCACGCGCTCGGGATCTCCGAGCGCTTCATGCCGGTAAGGCCGTGCTTGCCGGCTTCCAGATGCACCATCCAGAACGCGGAGGCGAAATAGAGCATCGCGGGAATCGCGGCCGCTTTGACGATCTCGGAATATTGGACCCCTAGCGTCTCCGCCATGATAAAGGCGACGGCGCCCATCACCGGCGGCATGATCTGCCCGCCCATCGACGCCGTGGCTTCGACGCCGGCGGCAAAGGCGCGGCGATAGCCGAACCTGATCATCAGGGGAATCGTGAACTGGCCGACGGTGACGACGTTGGCGACGCCCGACCCGGAGATCGTGCCCATCATGCCGGACGCGAACACCGCGACCTTGGCCGGACCCCGCGGGTGCGGCCAAACAGGCCGAGCGAGACATCGGTAAAAAGCTGGATCATGCCGGCGCGTTCCAGGAACGAGCCGAACAGGATGAACAGGAAGATATAGGTCGCCGAGACGTAGATCGGCACGCCGTAAAAGCCTTCGGTGCCGAACGACAGATGGGTGACGATCTGGTCGAAATCATAGCCGCGATGGTTGAGTGGCGACGGCAGATATTGACCGAAGAACCAGTAGACGAGACACGCGCCGCACATCAGCGGCAG
This sequence comes from Bradyrhizobium sp. LLZ17, assembly GCF_041200145.1. Taxonomy (NCBI): domain Bacteria; kingdom Pseudomonadati; phylum Pseudomonadota; class Alphaproteobacteria; order Hyphomicrobiales; family Nitrobacteraceae; genus Bradyrhizobium; species Bradyrhizobium zaerense. Next base: position 4,060,765 of record NZ_CP165734.1, on the reverse strand, counting down.
CGCCGCACCCATCAGCCGCCGCGTGCCCTCGAAGATCAGGACCGCGAGCAGCGTGCCGACCGCGAGATCGAGCCTGGTCGGATCGCCGTCGCGCGCGATCAGATCGGCATAGAAGATCCATTGATAGAGCCCGCACAGGAAACCGGCGCCGCCGACCAGCCAGCCAAGCGCGCGGCCGAGATCGCCCTTGGCGGTGAAGTTGCCGATCAGGCCAAAGGTGAGGAGGATGAGGAAGCCGACATGGACGGCGCGCACCACCTGGCTCGGCAAATAGTTGAAGGCGGCGACATAGAGCTGGAAGGCGGCAAAGGCGATGCCGATCCAGTAGGCGAGCGCGCCCCACCAGCCCGGGCCAAAACCTTCCGGGAAACCATGCTCGAAATTGTCGAACTCGACCTTGACGGGCGCTTCCGTGCCCTCTGGCTTTTCCAGCATCTCAAATCGTCCTTGCCCGCTCACGCGAGATAGCATTGGCAGAGGGCTCCAAAAACGCCATGCCCGGGCTTATCCCGGGCATTTGCGAAAGTCCCTCGTCGTCATTCCGGGTTCGATGCTGCGCATCGGCCCGGAATGACTGACAGAGGCTTACTTGATCAGCCCTTTTTCCTTGTAATAGCGGATCGCACCGGGGTGCAGCGGAACCGGGCTGCCGGTCGCCGCCGTCTCCAGCTTGATCTCCTTGCCGGCCGCATGTGCGTTGGCAAGCTCGGGCAGCGACTCGTAAATCAGCTTGGTCATCTGGTAGGCGAGATCGTCCGACACCGCGGAGCTGGTCACGAGGTAATTGACCACGGCCGCGGTCGGCACGTCCTTGTCCTGGCCGGTATAGGTGTTGGCGGGAATGATCGCCGCGATGAAGGGCGGGCCGATCTTGTCGACAGTCTCCTTCGGCACCGCGACCACGCTGATCGCGCTCGAGCTCGAGAGATCCTTCAGTGAGGCGACGCCGAGGCCCGCCGATTGCAGCGTCGCGCCGAGCTGACGGTTCTTCATGAGATCGACGGATTCGGCGAATGGCAGGTACTCGACCTTGCCGAGATCCTTGTAGGTCATGCCGGCGGCCGCCAGGATGGCGCGCGAGTTCAGCTCCGTGCCCGATTTCGGCGCGCCGACCGAGAGGCTCTTGCCCTTGAGGTCCGCCAGCGTCTTGATGCCGCTCTCGGCGGTGGCGACGATCTGAATGTAGTTCGGATAGATCGCGCCGATGGTGCGCAGCTTGTCCAGCTTGGTCTTGAAGCCGGCTTCCTCGTTGCCCTCCCAGGCCGCTTTCAGCGAGTCCCCCAGCGTGAACGCCAGCTCGCCGCGGCCCTGCTGCAGCAGGATCAGATTCTCGACCGACGCCTTGGTGGCCTGCACCTGTGTCTTCACGTTCGGAATTTTGTCGCCGTAGATCTTCCCGATTGCGACGCCGAGCGGATAGTAGACGCCGGAGGTGCCGCCGGTCAGCACGTTGATGAACGATTGCGCATGCGCGCAAGGTGCCGACGCCGCCAGAGCCAAAGCCGTGGCCGCGCCGAAAAGCTTCAATTTCATGATTCTTGTACTCCCCAAACTGGCGGGCAAATTGGCCGGATGAGGCGAGCGGGTCAACCCATCCAAAAGGCAAATCGGGGCTGCGCCAAGCAGCCGTTTTCCGCGGCCGCTGGGGAACCTGAAGATGCGGCGACGTGGCGCAGTCGATGCCACCGGGCTCGGTGTCACACCTTCTCTCCGGCTCTTTTCAGCTTGAACCGCGCCTCGATCCCGGGACAATAGCTCTTAACCAAGGCCGGCAGTTGATCCGGGTCATGGCGGGCCTGACGTCCTGCCGTCAGATCAGAGCCAGGCAAATAAAGGGAACGGGAGCGCGGCAATGAATGTTCAGGCAAAGAGCAGATATCACGAGGTCCACGCGCGCTCGCTGGCCGATCCCGCGGGTTTCTGGGCCGAGGCGGCGCAGGAGATCGACTGGATCGAGCCGCCGAAAAAGATATTCAATCCCGCGCAGGGCGTCTACGGCCGCTGGTTCAGCGGCGGCGTCGTCAACACCTGCTACAATGCGCTCGACCGCCATGTCGAACGCGGCCGCGCCGACCAGGTCGCGCTGATCCATGATTCGCCGTTGGCCAACTCGGTCACCAAATTCACCTATGCCGAGCTGCTGGCCGAGGTGCAGGCGCTCGCCGCCATCATGCAGGATTTCGGCGTCGCCAAGGGCGACCGCGTCATCCTCTACATGCCGATGGTGCCGGAGGCCGTGGTCGCGATGCTCGCCTGCGCGCGCATCGGCGCGGTGCATTCCGTGGTGTTCGGCGGCTTTGCCGCGAAGGAGCTCGCGACGCGCATCGACGATGCGCAGCCGAAACTCATTCTGTCCGCGAGCTGCGGCATCGAGCCCGGCCGCATCGTGCACTACAAGCCGCTGCTCGACGAGGCGATCAGGCTTGCCGGGAGCAAACCGAAGGCGTGCATCGTGCTGCAACGTCCGCAGCATATCTGCAGCCTCACGCCAAAGCGCGATTACGATTGGGCGAGCCTGCGCCGCAAGGCGATGAATGACGGCAAGAAGGCGGCTTGCGTTCCGGTAGCTGCCACCGATCCGCTCTACATCCTCTACACGTCAGGTACGACCGGCATTCCCAAGGGCGTGGTGCGCGACAATGGCGGCCATCTGGTCGCGGTGAAATGGTCGATGTTCAACCTCTATGGCGTCAAGCCGGGCGAGGTCTGGTGGTGCGGCTCCGACATCGGCTGGGTGGTCGGCCACAGCTACATCGTCTATGGCCCGCTGCTGCACGGCGCGACCACGATCATGTACGAGGGCAAACCGGTCGGCACGCCCGATGCCGGGGCATTCTGGCGCGTCATCAGCGAGCACAAGGCGGTTGCCTTCTTCACCGCGCCGACGGCGTTCCGCGCCATCCGCAAAGAGGATCCGGAAGGCAAGTTCATCCGGCAATACGATCTCTCCAAATTCCGCACCCTGTTTCTCGCCGGCGAGCGCGCCGATCCGCCGACGGTCGAATGGGCGGAGCAACAGTTGAAGGTGCCGGTGATCGACCATTGGTGGCAGACCGAGACCGGCTGGTGCATCGCCGGCAATCCGGTCGGGTTGGGCATGCTGCCGGTGAAGCACGGTTCGCCGACCGTGCCGATGCCGGGATACCAGGTCGACGTCGTAGATGAAGCGGCAAAGCCGGTCGGTCCCAACACCATGGGCTCGATCGTCATCAAGCTGCCGATGCCGCCGGGCTGCCTGCCGACGCTGTGGAATCAGGATGCGCGCTTCAAGGAAGCCTATCTCACCGAATTTCCCGGCTATTACAAAACCTCCGATGCCGGCTACAAGGACGAGGACGGTTATGTCTTCGTGATGGGCCGCACCGACGACATCATCAACGTCGCGGGCCATCGTCTCTCCACCGGCGGCATGGAGGAGATTTTGGCCTCGCATCCGGACGTCGCCGAATGCGCTGTGCTTGGCGTCAAGGACGCGATCAAGGGCGAGGTGCCCTGCGGCTTCCTGGTGCTCAAGGCCGGCGTCAAGCGCGCGCCCGCCGAGATCGAGAAGGAAATCATCGCGCTGGTGCGCGACAAGCTCGGCCCCGTCGCCGCCTTCAAGCTCGCCATCACCGTCGGTCGCCTGCCCAAGACGCGCTCGGGCAAGATCCTGCGCGGCACCATCAAGAAGATCGCCGACGGCGATGCGTGGGCGATGCCGGCGACCATCGAGGACCCGAAGGTGCTGGACGAGATCGGGGAGGCGCTGAAGGGGAGGGTGTAACGGTTGCGATGGGGCTTGAATAGGCCGCATTTTTCCGCTCAACCCTCATCCTGAGGAGCGCGCTCTTCGCGCGCGTCTCGAAGGATGAAAGGCCCCGCTGTTGCGTCCGGGCCTGCATGGTTCGAGACGCCCGCTGCGCGGGCTCCTCACCATGAGGATGAAGGGCCTGCTATGAGTTCGAAGCCGTTTCTTGCGATTGCGTTTGCGGGCCTCATCCTCTCCGCCTGCTCGGCGCGCTATCAGACGCCGGTCGCGATGGGCGGTGACGACGACGATGCCGTGTGCCAGAGCCGTGGCTATGCGTCCGGCTCGCCGGAATACGTGGCCTGCCGCAAGGATCGCGATGTCCAGCGCAGCGCCGCCACCGCCCGCGCCGACCGCCGCCAGCGCGATCTCGGCGAATACATGCTGAACCATCCGGAGCGGCCGTAAGGCACTGCATCATCCTGCCGCGCTTCTGCATCACACGCGCGAATATCTCCCCGCTGTCGTCCCGGCGAAGGCCGGGACCCATACCGCGGAATCTATCGATCGCGGCGGTAGAAGTACCGAACTGCGGATCTTCGCCAAACTACTCTCTGGGGTTATGGGTCCCGCCCTCGCCGGGACGACACCTGAGAGCGTGGTGATGTCCTTTCTCGCAACCAAAAACAAAAACGCGGCAGGTCTGACCCTGCCGCGATCATAGTGCATTCGAATAGCAACCAAGAGAAGGATTACTCCTCCTCTTGCTCCTGCTTCTTGCCGCCGAGGGTCTTCAGCTTAGCGAACACGGCGTCGACGTTGAGGTCGTCGCCGGACTTCTCCGCCGGCTCGAACTCGTCCTTCTTGGTGGTCTCGGAGGCCGGCAGCAGCGTCGCGCCGCCATAGGCTGCGTCGATCGGCTTTTCCTTGGCCGCGCGCGCCACCTCGAAATCGAGCTCGATCTGCGAGCAGAGGCCGAGCGTCACCGGATCGATCGGCGTCAGCGAGGACGTATTCCAGTGGGTGCGGTCACGGACGCTCGCGATCGTGCTCTTGGTGGTGCCGACCAGGCGCATGATCTGGGCGTCCTTGAGTTCGGGATGGTTGCGCAGCAGCCAGAGGATGGCGCTCGGGCGCTCGTGGCGGCGCGACACCGGGGTGTAGCGCGGGCCCTTGCGCTTGGGTTGGGGCGGCAGCACCACCTTGCTCTCCTGCAGCCGGAGCCGGGCGTCCGGATTCTTCTCCGCCTTCTCGATCTCCTCGCGGGTGAGCTGGCCGTTGGAGATCGGGTCCATGCCCTTGATGCCCTGGGCGGCGTCGCCGTCCGCGATCGCCCGGATCTCGAGAGGATGCATCTTGGTGAAATCGGCGACCTGGTCGAAGGTCAGCGCCGTGTTGTCGAGCAGCCAGACGGCGGTCGCCTTGGGCATCAGAGGTGCGTTGCTCATGGCAAATCTCCTTTGTGCTTCGCCCACCCCCTTGGAGGCGAAGCCGGTGGTCATCAGCGATGACTGGGAATTCGCGCTATATAAGCCCGGAGGGGGTAGCCACGCAATGGTTCTGCTATAGATAGTGCCTTGACAGCGCCCGAAAGGGGGCCCAATTCCCTGTAAGCCCGTACCCAAGCCCTATTTCATTCATCGACCGTTTCCCGCCCGTTTTGCGCAGTGATTCGGTCCCGAGATCGCTCAATGTCAGCCAAACCAGACCTCAAGATCGTGCTTTGTTCTCCTCGCGGCTTCTGTGCCGGGGTGGTCCGGGCGATCGACACCGTGGAACGGGCGCTCGATAAATACGGTGCCCCGGTCTATGTTCGCCATGAGATTGTGCACAACAAATACGTCGTCGACGGGTTGAAAAAGAAGGGTGCCATCTTCGTCGAGGAGCTGGCGGAGATCCCGGCAAACACCACCGCGCCGGTGGTGTTCTCGGCCCATGGCGTGCCGAAGTCGGTTCCGTCGGACGCCCAGTCCCGCAACCTGTTCTCGTTGGACGCGACCTGCCCGCTGGTGACCAAGGTGCACCGCGAGGCCGCGATCCATTTCAAGCGCGGCCGCGAGATCTTCCTGATCGGACATTCCCATCACCCCGAGGTGGTCGGCACGCTGGGCCAGCTTCCGGTTGGTGCCGTGACGCTGATCGAGACCGCCGAGGACGCCAAGACCATCGCTCCGAAGGATCCGAACAACCTCGCCTTCGTGACCCAGACCACGCTGTCGATCGACGACACCGCGGAGATCGTGGCGCTGCTGAAGGAGCGCTTCCCGAACATCAACGGGCCGCACAAGGAAGACATCTGCTACGCCACCACCAACCGCCAGCTCGCGGTGAAGAAGGTGGCGCCGGTGGTCGACGCCCTGATCGTGGTCGGTGCGCCGAACTCGTCGAACTCGCAGCGCCTGCGCGAAGTCGCCGAGCGCGAGGGCTGCCCGATCGCGGTGCTGGCGCAGCGCGCCGCCGAGATCGACTGGAAGCGGTTCGAGAACATCACGAGCCTCGGCATCACGGCGGGCGCCTCGGCGCCGGAAGTGATCGTCGAGGAGATCATGGACGCCTTCGCCGAGCGCTTCACGCTGCATGTCGAGACGGTCTCGGCCGCGGAGGAGAACGAGTTCTTCCCGCTGCCGCGCCAGGTGCGCCCCGAAGCCGCCGCCGAGTAGACCTTGATGGCGGTCTACACCGACGTGGCCGCCGACGAGCTTGCGGATTTCCTCGGCCAATACGATCTCGGCGAATTGCTCTCCTACAAGGGCATCGCCGAGGGCGTCGAAAACTCCAACTTCCTGCTGCATACCACCAAGGGATCGTTCATCCTCACGCTCTACGAGAAGCGCGTGGCGAAGAACGATCTGCCGTACTTCCTCGCGCTGATGACGCATCTCGCCGGGCACGGCATCAATTGCCCGCTGCCGGTGAAGGCGAAGGACGGCGAAGCGCTGCGCGATCTGGCAGGACGGCCGGCGGCGATCATCACCTTTCTCGAAGGCGTCTGGCCGCGCAAGCCGAGCGCGACGCATTGCGCCGGCGTCGGCGACGCGCTGGCGAAGATGCATCTGGCCGGCGCCAATTTCGCGATCAAGCGCGCCAACGCGCTCTCGGTCTCGGGCTGGCGGCCGCTATTTGATGCGGCATCACACCGGGCCGACGAGGTGCAGCCGGACTTGCACGCTTTTCTCGCGGCCGAGCTCGATTATCTCTCGAGCGGCATCTGGCCGGACAAATTGCCGGAAGGCGTGATCCACGCCGATCTCTTCAACGACAACGTCTTTTTTCTCGGCGACCAGCTCTCGGGAATCATCGACTTCACCTTCGCCTGCAACGACATGCTGGCCTACGACATTGCGATCTGCCTCAATGCCTGGTGCTTCGAGCCGGATCATTCCTTCAACGTCACCAAGGCGCGCGCCTTCCTCAATGCCTATGGCCGCGTGCGCAAGCTGACTGACGCTGAAGAAGCCGCGCTGCCGCTGCTGGCGCGCGGCGCCGCGATCCGTTTCCTGCTGACGCGGCTGGTCGACTGGCTCAACGTGCCGCCGGGCGCGCTGGTCAAGCCGAAGGATCCCCTGGAATATGTCCGCAAGCTGCGCTTCCACCAGAGCGTTGCGAGCGTGCGCGATTACGGGCTGATGCCCTCGGGGCTGCTGGCGTGAGCGAGCTTCCCAATGTCACGATCTTTACCGACGGCGCCTGTTCGGGCAATCCCGGCCCCGGCGGCTGGGGTGCGATCCTGAAGTTCGGCGACAAGGAGAAGGAGCTGAACGGCGGCGAGCGCCACACCACCAACAACCAGATGGAGTTGATGGCGGCAATCTCCGCGCTGGAGGCGCTGAAGAAGCCCTGCATCGTCGATCTCTACACCGACAGCCAGTATGTCCGGCAGGGCATCACCAGCTGGATCCACGGCTGGAAACGCAACGGCTGGCGCACCGCCGACAAAAAGCCGGTCAAAAATGTCGAGCTATGGCAGCGCCTCGATGCCGCGCTGAAGGCCCATGACGTGCGCTGGCACTGGGTCAAGGGCCACGCCGGCCACCCCGAGAACGAACGCGCCGATCAACTGGCACGCGACGGCGTCGCGATGGCGAGATTGCAGCAGAGGGTGCGGGAGTAGCAGCGTCGACATCGTCGTCGATGCCACCTCATTCTCAACTGTCATCGCCCGGCTTGACCGGGCGATCCAGTACGCCGCAGAAGTCGTTGTGAACCTCGAAGCCTCTGGAATACTGGATGCCCCGCTTTCGCGGGGCATGACAGCGTCATTTGTGGCTAAGAGCGGCGTCTAAACGCTTACAGCTGCCCCAGCAGCGTATCACCGCCGGACACCTCGACCTTGCCGGGCATCGCCTCGAGGTTCAGCTTCTTGACCACGCCGTCCTCGACCAGCATCGAATAACGCTTGGAGCGGATGCCGAGGCCGTTGGCGGAGGCGTCGAGCTCCATGCCGATCGCCTTGGTGAAATCGGCATTGCCGTCGGCGAGGAAGGTGGCCTCATCGCGCTGGTCGGTGTCGCGCTTCCAGGCGTTCATGACGAAGGCGTCGTTGACCGAGACGATGGCGATACTGTCGACGCCCTTGTCCTTGAGGGCGTAGGCGTTGAGGAAGATGCTCGGCAGATGCATCTTGTGGCAGGTGCCCGTATAGGCGCCGGGTACGGCGAACAGCGCCACCTTCTTGCCCTTGAAGATGTCATCGGTGGTCTTCACCTGCGGACCTTCCGCCGTCATCACGCGGAATTTCGCCTCGGGCAGCTTCTCGCCAATCTGGATGGTCATGGTCGTTTCTCCTGAAAAGGGGCGGCCCTTTCTAGAGCATTTTACCGGCGGAGGGAAACAGCTTCAAAAAGGTGTGATCTGGCAGGCTGCCAATTTTCTCGTCATTGCGAGCGAAGCGAAGCAATCCAGAGATGTCGCCGCGGAGGCACGCTGGATTGCTTCGTAGCGAAGAGCTCCTCGCAATGACGGTGGAGAGAGCGCGCCTACGCCGCTTCCGCCTTCTTCTCGTCGCGCAACTGCCGGCGCAAGATCTTGCCGACATTTGTCTTCGGCAGCTCGGTGCGGAATTCGATGTGCTTGGGCACCTTGTAGCCGGTGAGCTCCCCGTGACAGAACTTGATCACGTCCTCTGCGGTGAGGTTGGGATCCTTCTTCACCACGAACGCCTTCACGGCCTCGCCCGACTTGGCATCGGGAATGCCGATCACGGCGCATTCGAGCACGCCCGGATGGCTCGCGATCACTTCCTCGATCTCGTTCGGATAGACGTTGAAGCCGGAGACCAGGATCATGTCCTTCTTGCGGTCGACGATCTTGGTGTAGCCCTTCTCGTCCATCACGCCGATGTCGCCGGTCCGGAAGAAGCCGTCTGATGTCATCACCTTGGCGGTCTCCTCAGGCCTGTTCCAGTAGCCCGACATCACCTGCGGGCCCTTGGCGCAGATCTCGCCGGGCTGGCCGAGCGGGACCTCGTTGCCGTCGTCGTCGCGGATCGAAATCCAGGTCGAGGGCACGGGGATGCCGATGGTGCCGTTGAATTCCGAATTGGTCGCGGTGTTGCAGGTCAGCGTCGGCGCCGTCTCCGACAGGCCGTAGCCTTCCGCGATCGAGCATCCCGTGATCGCCTTCCACTGTTCCGCGACCGGCCGCTGTACTGCCATGCCGCCGCCGTTGGAAATCTTCAGCTTGGAGAAGTCGAGCTTCTTGAAGTCGGGATGATGCATCAGGCCGTTGTAGAGCGTGTTGACGGCCGGGAAGCTGTTGACCTGGTATTTCGCCAGCTCCTTGACGAACCCTGCGATATCGCGCGGATTGGGGATCAGAAGATTGCAGCCGCCGGCGCGCACCGCGAGCAGGTAGCAAGCCGTCAGTGCGAAGATGTGATAGAGCGGCAGAGCGCAGACGATCAGGAGCTGCTCGATCTGCGGCGGCTGCGCCAGCGCCGGCTGCAGCCAGGCGTCGTTCTGCAAGACGTTGGCGACGATGTTGCGGTGGAGCAGCGTCGCGCCCTTGGAGACGCCCGTAGTGCCGCCGGTATATTGCAGGAAGGCGACGTCGCCCGGCGATAATTTTGGCTTGTTGAAGGTCAGGCCACGGCCGGCCGAGAGCGCGTCATTGAACGACACCGCGCCCGGCAGCGACCAGGCCGGCACCATCTTCTTGACGCGGCGGACGACGAGATTGACGATCACGCCCTTGATGCCGAGCAGGTCGCCCATGGAGGCAACGATGACGTGCTTCACGGCCGTCTTGGCGATCACCTGCTCGACGGTGTGGGCGAAGTTCTCCAGCACGATGACGGCTTCGGCGCCGGAATCCTTGAGCTGATGCTCGAGCTCGCGCGGGGTGTAGAGCGGGTTGACGTTGACCACCGCGAAGCCGGCGCGCAGCACGGCGGCGGTCGCGACCGGATATTGCAGCACGTTCGGCATCATGATCGCGACGCGCGCGCCGCGCTGGAGGCCGCGGCCTTGCAGGTAAGCGCCGAGCGCCAGCGACATCTGGTCGAGGTCGCGGTAGCTGATCGACTTGTCCATGCAGATGAACGCCTTGCGGTCGGCGAACCTGGCAAAGCTCTCCTCCAGGAGATCGACGAGTGACGCGTATTGGGTCGGCTCGATATCAGCGGGCACGCCGGGCGGATATTGCTTGAGCCAGATGCGCTCCATGGAAACTCCTCTCTATCACCAGAGCCCGTTGTGTCTCGGGCTTGCCTCGTTGCCGGCAGTATCGAGCCTGCCGGAACGGCTGGCAAGCGGTCGAGGCTTAGGGCATCGCGCGTGGAGGGGCTACTGGAATTGGCGCAAATCGCTGCCGCAACTGCGAAGTGCAGGCGCGATGCGACAGGCTCGCGCCTGTTAACCTAGCTGTTGTTGGGCGCCGGCTTGGGCGCGGGCTTGGTGGCCGCCTTGGGCTTGGCGGGTTTGGCGGGCTGATCGCCGCTCGCGGCCGGCTTTTCGGCGGGCTTGGCCGCAGCGTGCTTGATCGGAGCCGGCTTGGCCGCGCTCTTGGCCGCGTTCTTGGCCTCGGGCTTCGCACTATCCGGCTTTGCCGACGCCGTTTTGCCATCCGACTTGGTGTCGCTGCCGGCGTCCTGCTTCTTGGCGACGCGCGTCTTCTTGCTGCGCGCCTTCGGGGTTGCCTGCTGGTCGGCGTCGGCGGCGACCGCCGCGATCAGGGCGGTGCCGGTGCGGGTCGGGCCGGTGTAGACCAGCACTGGCTCTGCCGGAGCGGGGGCCGAGGCCATCAGCTCGGAGGCCTTCATCAAGGGCGGCTGCAGCCCCGCGGTGAAGAACGTCACCTGGGCTTCGCCGCCGGTGGCCGATCCGGTGGCGCCGCCATTGGTCGCGATCAGCGCATCGTCGTCGTCGCTGGCCGGCCGCTTGCGGTGACCGCCGCACATCTCGTCGCGCAGATTCGGCGGCGAGGCGTCGACCGGCACCAGGTTTTCGACCGTGCCGAGCGAGGGACGCAGCCAGGACAGAGTGTCCTGGCTGAAGCCGCGCTCGAGCAACTGCGCCGCCTTCACCGCACGCGCGGTGCCGGAGTTGGCGCCGAGCACCACCGCGATCAACCGGCGGCCGTTGCGCGTGGCCGATGCCACGAGGTTGTAGCCGGAGGCGCAGATGAACCCAGTCTTGAAGCCGTCGGCGCCGGGATAGCGGCCGATCAGCTTGTTGAAATTGCCGGTGACGCGCTTGCCGAACCGGATCGCCGGGATGTGCACGAAATACTCATACTCCGGCAGGTCGCGCAGGAACGAGCGTGCGAGAATGCCGAGGTCGCGCGCGGACGTGATCTGGCCGTCGGCCGGCAGGCCGTTGGGATTGACGTAGCTCGTCTGGGTCATGCCGAGCTTCTTCGCGGTGTCGTTCATCATCGCCGAGAAGCCGTCGATCGAACCGCCGACGCCTTCGGCAAGCACCACCGCCATGTCGTTCGCCGACTTGACCAGCATCATCTTCAGCGCGTTGTCGATGGTGACCTGCGTGCCTGGACGGAATCCCATTTTCGACGGCGATTGTGAGGCAGCGGTCGGCGACACCGTGACCAGCGTGTCGAGCGTGATCTTGCCGTCCTTCACCGCCTTCAGCGTGACATAGGCGGTCATGATCTTGGTCACAGACGCGGGATACCAGGGAATGGTCGCGTTCTCCGCCTGCAAAACCTTGCCGCTGTCGGCTTCGATCAGAAGCAGCGCTTCGGCATCCGCCGTGCGCGGTGCGAGCAGCGCGGCGACCGCGAGGGTCGCAGCGAACAGGTTGAACAGGGATTTGCGAAGCAGCGGGCGAAATGCGTGCACTATCCGATTCCGGTCCTTGGAGACCCGCCGGTTCCGGACGGCTCTCGTGATCTGATGTTCGGTTCTGAATCCAGCGCCGCTTGCGGCGTCGCAAACCTATACCGGCTCCTGCGTCGAGAATAGGGGTTTCGGGCTGGTATTCCGCAATGAAATAGGCCGAATTTCGACGGCCCTACGGGGACTTGCTAAGGGGATTTGGCCGCGGTCGCGATAGCCTCGGTCGCCGTCACGCTGGCCCGTGCAGTCGCTTGTGCCTGTTCCTGCACCATGAACTGGGCCCTGGCGAGCTCGGCGAAATGGCCGCCTTTGGCCACGAGTTCATCGAAAGTTCCGCTTTCGATCACGCGTCCGTTGTCGAACACCAGGATCCGCGTGGCGTTGCGGATGGTGGAGAGGCGGTGCGCGATCACGAAAGTGGTGCGGCCCTTCATCACTTCGTCGAGAGCGGTATTCACCTTGGCTTCCGTGACGGCGTCGAGCGCGCTGGTCGCCTCGTCAAGGATCAAAAGCGGCGGGTCCTTCAGCAGCGCGCGGGCGATCGACAGCCGCTGCCGCTCGCCGCCGGAGAGCATGCGGCCGCGCTCGCCGGCATTGGTCTCGAAGCCGCCGCTGCGTTCGATGAAGTCGAGCGCCTGCGCGCGCTCGGCCGCCTTGCGCATCTCGGCTTCGGTCGCGTCCGGCTTGCCGACGCGCAAATTCTCCGCGATCGAGCGGTTGAACAACAGCGCTTCCTGGAACACGACGCCGATGTTCCGCCGCAGCGAGGTCAGCGTGACGCCGCGCACGTCCATGCCGTCGATCCTGATGAAGCCGGATTGCGGATCGAAGGCGCGATGCAGCAGCGCGATCGCAGTCGACTTGCCGGCGCCGGTCGCGCCGACCAGCGCAATGGTCTGGCCGGGCAGGGCGGTGAAGGAGAGATCCTCGACGGCCGGCCGCTTGCCGTCATAGGAGAAGGTGACGTCGTTGAACTCGACCAGGCCGGACAGTCGTCCCGCATCGATCGCATCGGACCGGTCGTGGACCGCGGGCACGGCATCGAGCACGTTGAAGAACTCGCGCAGCCGCGGCGCTTCCATGAACACGTTGTTGATGAAGCTCACGACCTGCTCGAGCTTCTGGATCAGCAGCGTCGCAAAGCTCACGAACATCACGATCTCGCCGACGGATGTGAGCCCCTGGTCGTGCAAGGCGATGCCGAGCGTAAAAATCGCGAGCACCGTGATGGTGGTGGAGGCGCGCGTGATGACGGTGACGAGCGCCCACCATGACAGCACCGGCATTTGCGCGGCGAGCAATTGGTCGGCGATGGAGCGCAAGCCCTGCACCTCGGATTCCACGCGCACGAAGCTCTGCACCAGCGCGACGTTGCCGAGCGCATCGGAGGCGCGGGCGGAGAGCTCGCTATACTGCTCTTCGACTGCCATCTGCATGCCGAACGTCCTGCGCACCACGAACGTGGTCAGCGCGGTAAAGACGATGCAGAGCACGAACAGCAGGATCGCGAGCCGCCAGTTCAGATAGAGCGACAGCGGCAGCAGCACCACGACCGACAGGATCGCGGCAAAATGCTCGCGGAAGAAGCCGAGCCAGAGCCGCCACAGCGCATCCGTGCCATTGAGCATCACCTTCATCAGCCGGCCCGAATGGGTGCCGGAGTGGAAGGTGAGCGGCAGCTGCAGAATGTGCTCGAAATAGCTCGTCAGCACTGCCTGACGCTGGCGGTGGGAGAGCCGGTCGGCCTGCCAGGCCACGAGCGCGCTGCAGGCTATCGTGAACAGGCCGAACGCCACCCATGCCATCAGGAACGGCCACGCCGAGTTCGAGCCGGCCACCGTCTTGCCGGACAGCACATCGACGATGCGGCCGAACAATACGGGCTCGGCGAATTGCGAGGCGGCAAGCAGGAGGTTGGCGAACGCCAGCAGCCAGCCCAGCCGCGCCTCCTTGCCGAGCAACTCGAGAACACGGGTGTACAGTCTGAACATGGACATGCGGGCGAGGAGCTCGGGCGGATCGAACGAGATGAGCCTGTATCTTAAGCAGGGATCGCCCGCGAGATACAGCGGAAGCTCTCAGTTTTACTCAATTGATCAGCCGCCCTTCGAGCGGCGGCAGAAACAGGTCGTCGAAATTGTTGCTTGCTGTCGGCCGCCTGCTGAATTTGAACACCGCCTTGACGAGCGGCGCATCCACCTTGTCACGAATCGAATGAGCTCGTTGACGTCGACCAATGCGAGCTCGCTGTCGCCTTTGGCCGCGGCCGGCGACGACGCTCTCCGCGTCGACATGAACGGCAGATGAGCGGCGGTTGCGTCATGATCACGCAGCGCCGTTCAGCTTCTGTTGGGGTTCGGGAACCCAACATGGGATGCGGTGGTTGAGAGACATGAGCCTGTCTCAAGGCACCATTGAAGGTCCCAAGGAGGGTCCAGCACATGTTTGACAGATTTTCCAAGCGTGCCGGCCGCAAGGCCGTTCTCGCCACCGCGGCGGTGCTGGCGCTGACCAGTGTCGCCCCCACCGCATCGTTTGCCGGCGGCCGCCATTGGCATGGTGGCGGCGGCGCGGCCTTCGCCGGCGCGGCGATTGCCGGCATCATCGGCACCGGGCTTGCGATCGCCGCGACCCGTGACGCCTACGCCTATGATTCGGGTCCGGGTTACTATTACGACAGCGGTCCGGCCTACTACAGTGGCCCCGGCTATGGTCCCTACTATTACGGCTCGGACTATCCTGAGCGCTATGGCGGCTACACCAAGGTCTGCTCCCACGGCCATTCCGGTTACCGCTGCTATTAACCGATCGACCTAAGCCATCGACCAACAGGCCGTCGCGCTTGTCGCGCCGGCCTGTTTTTCGCTTCTATGCCAGGCGTTAACGCGCTCTCCATGGGTTTGGAGTAGCTTTGAGGACATGAGTGATTCGCTTGAGCGGCTATATTTGGCTGTGCTCGCGGCCAGGGACCTAGATCCGGCAACGTCGCGTACTGCCCGGCTGTTTCAGCGTGGACCCTCCAAAATGGCGAAGAAGCTCGCCGAAGAGGCCATCGAGGTCGTGATCGACGCGGTCAATGGCGACAGCCAGGCCGTGATCCGGGAAAGTGCCGATCTGCTCTACAATCTGACCGTGCTCTGGGCCTCGGCCGGCGTGCGTCCCGAAGACGTCTGGCGCGAGATGGCGCGGCGGGAGGACATGCTCGGCATCGCCGAGAAGCTACCGAAATCGGCGATGAAGCTGCCCAAAGTCGCCTCGCCACGCGTTGCCGCGAGGCGGCCTATTGTCGCCCACGAAGGCCGCACTGCGCGCAAGCGCCACTAGAAGCGGCGCAAATCGGTCCCATCTCGGCATGGACAAATCCGTCCCATGGTGCTTCATCGCGGCGCCATGCTGAAACGTATCTACGATTGGTGCATCGACGCCGCCCACAAGCCCTACGCGCTCTGGATCATGGGTGCCGTGGCTTTCGCCGAAAGCTCCTTCTTTCCCGTCCCTCCGGACGTGATGCTGATCCCGATGTCGCTGGCGCGCCCGCAGCGCGCCTGGCTCTATGCCGCGATCTGCACCGCGACATCGGTGGTGGGCGGCCTGCTCGGCTATGCCATCGGATCGCTGCTGTTTGACTCGGTCGGCCATTGGCTGATCCAGGTCTACGGGCTCGGCGACAAGGTGGATGCTTTCCGCGCCTCCTATGCGGAATGGGGCGCGGTGATCATCCTGCTCAAGGGCCTGACGCCGATTCCTACAAGCTGGTCACCATCACCTCGGGCTTTGCCGGCTATAACCTCGGCCTCTTCATCCTGTGCTCGATCGTTGCGCGCGGTGGGCGTTTCTTCATCGTCGCCATCCTGCTCAACCGCTATGGCGACTGGATCCGGGTCAGGATCGAGAAGCATCTTGGATTGTGGGTGGCGATCGGCGCAGCGGTGCTCGTGCTGGGCTTCGTGGTGGCGGTCAAGCTGATCTAAGTCCCAATGCTTTGACGCTGGGCCGGCTTCGGTTACGGTTGCCGTCATGATGGTTCGGTCCGGCAATCCGGCGGTACGGCTGAGCAGGCTGATTTCAGCGGTGCTCCTGCTCCTGTTCGGCTCCAGCACGGCTGGATGGCCGCAATCGGCACCGCCGGCGCTTGGCGTCCAGGAGCCGGGGCCGCAGGTTGCGCCGCCGACATCGACGCCTGCACCGCCGGCGCGCGAGGACAATCCCGGGCTGATCAACGAAATGAGCAAGCTGTTCGACAAGCTGCCCTCCATCCTGCCGCCGCTCAAAAGTCCGAGCGAAACCATGAACGATTTGTCACGCCTGGCGAAGCCGTCCAGCATGGTGTCGGGGCGCGTGGCCTGTCCGGCCTCGTCAAACGGCGGCCCTGACTGCAAGCAGGCCGCCGACCTGTTGTGCCAGAGCAAGGGCTACAAGGAAGGCAAGGGCCTGAATGCCGACTCCGCCGAAAAATGCTCGGCCAAGGTTTTGATCCCGGGCAGGACCCGCAGGCCGGACGACTGCCGCACCGATACTTTCGTGACCAGCGCGCTGTGCCAGAACTGACGCGATGATTCCGCGCGCGAGCAACAAGGAGCGCCCATGAGCCGTACAGAGCAGGATTTCCTCGGACAGCGCGAGATCGCCGACGACATCTACTACGGCGTCCAGACCATCCGCGGGAAGGAGAACTTCCACATCACCGGCATTCCGATGAACCAGGAGCCTTACTTCGTGAAGGCGCTTGGTTACGTCAAGAAGGCTGCCGCCATGGCCAACCGCGACCTCGGCGCGGTGGACACAAAGGTCGCCGAGGCGATCATCCTGGGCTGCGACCGTGTCATTGCCGGCGACATGATGGATCAGTTCGTCACCGACTTCATCCAGGGCGGTGCCGGCACCTCGACCAACATGAACGCCAACGAGGTGATCGCCAATCTCGCGCTGGAATCGCTTGGGTTTGCGAAGGGCGACTACCAGCACGTCAGCCCCAATGACCACGTCAATTACGGCCAGTCGACCAACGACACGTACCCGACTGCGTTTCGGCTGGCGCTGATCCTGCGGCTCGAAAGCTACATGACGGCGCTGCGGCAGCTGCAGGAGGCCTTCTTCGCCAAGGGGCGCGAGTTCGAGCGCGTGCTCAAGATGGGCCGCACGCATTTGCAGGACGCCGTGCCGATGTCGCTCGGCGCCGAATTCCGCGGCTGGGGCACCACGATGGGCGAGGAGGTCGACCGCATCTCGGAAGCGCGCGCGCTGCTGCGCGAGGTCAATCTCGGCGCCACCGCGATCGGCACCTCCGTCACCGCGGCGCATGGTTATCCGAAGCTGGCGGTCCGGCATCTGAGCGCGCTGACCGGCGTTGACTTCATTCTCGCCGGCGATCTCGTCGAGGCGACCTCGGACACCGGCGCCTATGTGCAATTGTCCGGTGTGCTCAAGCGCACCGCGAGCAAGCTCACCAAGATATGCAACGACATTCGCCTGCTGGCCTCCGGTCCGCGCGCCGGCTTCAACGAGATCAACCTGCCGCAATTGCAGCCGGGCTCCTCGATCATGCCGGGCAAAGTCAACCCGGTGATCCCGGAGGTCGTCAATCAGACGAGCTTCCTCGTCATCGGCCTCGATACCACGGTCACGCTGGCCGCATCCGCCGGCCAGCTCCAGCTCAACGTGATGGAGCCGGTGATCTCGTTCGCGCTGTTCTTCTCGATCCGCACCATGGAGCGCGCCGTCAACAGCCTGCGCGAGAATTGCGTGGTCGGCATCACCGCCAACCAGGAGCACACCCGCAACATGGTGCTGAACTCGCTGGGTATCGTCACGGTGCTGAAGCCGCTGCTCGGCTACAAGCAATGCGCCGAGATCGCGCGCGAGGGCTACAAGAGCGGCAAGTCGCTGCACCAGATCGTCGTGGTCGAGCGCAAGCTGCTGACGCAGGAGACCTGGGACGAGATGTTCTCGTTCGAGCGGCTGATCAATCCGGATCTGCTTGCGTGAACACAGTGGCTCGTCATTCCGGGGCGCGCGGAAGCGCGAACCCGGAATCCATTGTGCCATATGTGCTGGCGCCCGATGGATTCCGGCCTGCGCCTGTCGGCGCATCCCGGAACGATGGACGACGAGTTGCGCGCGCCGCGTGTCTCGACTGGCGAATTCCGCGCGTTGGAATTGCGGTAATGACATCCGCACGGCGCCAAAACGCAATACTTGACAGTGGAAAGATTGCCTTGTTGGTATGGCTGCCAACCTGCAATGCGTCTGACCAACCAAGGATCGCTTCCCAATGTCCATGCCTGCCTTGTTCAAGGGGCGCCTCTCGATCCCAGTGATCGGTTCGCCGCTCTTCATCATCTCAGTGCCCGATCTCGTGATCGCGCAGTGCAAGGCGGGGGTGGTCGGCTCGTTTCCGTCGCTGAACGCGCGGCCGCCGGAGCTGCTGGACGAATGGCTGGCGCGGATCACCGAAGAGCTCGCGGCCTATGATCGCGCGCATCCCGACAAGCCGTCGGCGCCGTTCGCAGTCAACCAGATCGTGCACAAGTCGAACAACCGGCTCGACCAGGACATGCAGCTCTGCGCGAAGTACAAGGTGCCGATGATCATCTCCTCGCTCGGCGCCCGTGAGGAGCTCAATCAGGCGGTGCACGGTTGGGGCGGCATCGTCTTCCACGACGTGATCAACCAGAAATTCGCGCATAAGGCGATCGAGAAGGGGGCCGACGGCTTGATCCTGGTCGCCGCCGGCGCCGGCGGTCATGCCGGCACGATTTCGCCGCTCGCTTTCGTCGCCGAAACGCGAAAATGGTTTGACGGCCCGATCGCGCTCTCGGGCGCCATCGGCAACGGCAAGGCGATCCGGGCCGCGCGCATCCTCGGCGCCGACTTCGCCTATATCGGCTCGGCCTTCATTGCCACCAAGGAGGCCAACGCGGTCGAGAACTACAAGGAGATGATCGCGGGCGCGACGGCCGACGACATCGTCTATTCCAACCTGTTCACCGGCGTGCATGGCAATTACCTGAAGCCGTCCATCCTCGCCGCCGGCATGGATCCCGAAAACCTGCCGACCTCCGACCCCTCCAAGATGAATTTCGGCACCGACGCCTCCGGCGAGCGCGCCAAGCCGAAGGCCTGGAAGGAGATCTGGGGCAGTGGGCAGGGCATCGGCAGCGTCGACAAGGTCCTGCCCGCCGCCGAACTGATCGCGCGCTTCAAGAAGGAATACGACGAGGCGATCGATCCGCCGCTGTGAGCCCCGCTGTCGTCCCGGCGAAGGCCGGGACCCATAACCCCGACGGGTCGTTGCTGCGCTCGATATCAACCACGATCTCGTTTCACCAACTGCTGCCTGTGGGTATGGGTCCCGGCCTTCGCCGGGACGACACTTTTGCTGAGCTCCGAATGTGCATCACGGAGAAGCGATGACCGCCATCTACCGCGTCGACGGCAACAGCGTGATCACCAGCCCGGAAGCTGCGGGGCCGTGGGACCGGCGCATGCAGCACGGCTCGGCGCCCTCGGCGCTGGTGACGTGGGCGGCGGAACGCATTCCGACGCCGGTGCCGATGAACGTCGCGCGCGTCACGATCGACCTGATGCGTCCCGTCCCGGTGGCGCCGCTCACGATTGCCACCGCGGTGCTGCGCGAGGGCCGCAAGATCCAGCTCTGCGAAGTGAAGCTGTTGGCCGACGGCGTCCAGGTCGTCGGCGCCACCGTGCTCAAGATCAAGCGGCAGGCGCTGGCGCTGCCCGATAACGTCGGTGAGTTGCCGGTCACCTTGCCGTCGCCCGAGGATTCGCTGGTCGAGGACGGCCACGGCGCGAGCAGTCCGTTCGCGGGCATGGTGTCGATGCGTGCCGCGCGCGGCCGCTTCGGACAGGCCGGTGCGGGCGCGATCTGGTTTCGCCTCGACCATCCGCTGGTCCAAGGCGAAGCAGTGTCGCAGGCAATGCGCGCCGTGATCGCTGCCGACTTCTCCAACGGCACCGCCTCGACGCTCGACTTCCGCGCCTGGACCTTCATCAACGCCGACCTCACGGTGAGCCTTGCGCGCGAGCCCGTCGGCGAGTGGATCCTGCTCGATGGCGAATCCTGGATCGGACCTGACGGCGCGGGGCTGGCGATGTCGCGGCTCGCAGATCGGCAAGGCTATTTCGGCCGCGCGGTGCAGAGCCTGGTGATTGAGAAGCGCCAGGCGTGACGGCAAGCGCTGCGGTTGCTTTTGGGGCCGATTGAACGGCAGGCTTCCGCCGCCGCGGAAGTGGATGCTCGGCATCCTGCCAGTTCACACGCCGTAGAAGATCTTGATCTCCCACAGCACCACGACGATAGCCGTGATCAACGTGACCGCGGCGACTGCACTTTCCAGGGAAGCGACTCGCATTTCACTCTCCGCTTCCCAGCCCCGTCAGCGGTCTAGTTGATTCCCGGATTCGCCGGCAATCGGGCGGCCGGGGCGGACGCGCACTCCGCCGCCCATTGTGGCGCCCGGGCCACAAAAGCACCGTAAAATCCCGGGGTATTTACCCCACCATCCGGTCCCGGCCGCTCCAGAAGCTCGCGCGCAGCACCTTCTTGTCGACCTTGCCGACGCCGGTCATCGGCAGCTGCTTGACGAACTGGATCTGCTTGGGCGCATGCGCCGAGCCCTTTCGCATCCTCACCAGATCGATCAGCTCGTCCGGATCGGGCTTTGCGCCCTCGCGCGGCACGATGATCGCGGTGACCGCCTCGCCCCATTTCTCGTCCGGTACGCCGACGACAGCGACCATCGCCACGTCCGCGTGCTGCGACAGCACGTCCTCGACCTCGCGCGGAAAAATGTTGAAGCCGCCGCTGACGATCATGTCCTTCTTGCGGTCGAGGATGAACATGTAGCCGCGCTCGTCCTGGCGCGCGATGTCACCGGTGTGGACCCAACCGTTCCTGAGCGTCTCGGCCGTGATGTCGGGCCGCTTCCAATACTCCGCCATCACATGTGGCGCGCGCACGCAGATCTCGCCGGCATCGCCCGTCTTCACCTCGTGGTTGTCGTCGTCGAGGATTTTGACCTCGCAGGCCGCGATCGGGAAGCCGCAGGACAAAAACAGCTCCGGCGTTCGGGGATCGTGATCTTTTCTGCGCAACACCGAGACCGGGTAGCATTCGGTCTGGCCGTAGAGCTGCGAGAACACCGGCCCGATGCGCTCGATGGCTTCGACCAGCCGGCTCCGCGACATCGCCGAGGCGCCGTAGAGCACGAGATCGAGCGAGGAGAGATCGGTCTTGCTCAGTGCCGGATGATCGAGCAGCACGTAGATCATCGTCGGCACGAACAGCGTGAAATTGATGCGCTCGCGCGCGATCGTCGCCAGCACCGCCTCGGGATCGAAACCTTTCAGCATGTGCACGGTGCCGCCGCGCATCAGCGTTGGCAGCACTTTCGTCCCGGCGACGTGGCTGATCGGGGCGACCGTGAGATAGCGCGCAGCGTCCGGGATTTCGAAGTCGGCGAGGATCGCGGCGGCAGCTCCGGCGTTTTCGCGGTGGTAGCGCAGCGCGCCCTTGGACTTGCCGGTGGTGCCGCCGGTGTAGTTCAGCGTGGAGAGATCGTCGAGGCTTGCGAGGCACCGCGCGCCGGCATGGCCTGCGTTCTCGATCGCCTGCAGGAGATCGACGCCGTAGTCGGCCGGTCCCATGGTGAAAACCGCCTTGAGCCGGGTCGCTTGCGCAGCGAGCTCGCCGCCGCGATCGCGGAAGGCGGCGACGTCGACCACCAGCACTTCGGACTCGGAATCCTCGAGCTGAAACAGCTGGTCGGCCTGCGATCCGAGCGGGTGCAGCCAGGTGACGCAGCATCGCGACAATTGCGCGGCGACGCCGGCGCACCAGGTGTCGGCGCGGTTCGCGGTGAGAAAGGCCACGCGCGCGCCGGGCTGCAAGCCGAGCCGCATGAACACGCCCTGGATGCGTCCGATCAAATCGACGGTGCCCTGATAGCTCAGCGATCCACCGGGCCACGCGAAAGCGGTGCGGCCGGGATAGCGCGCCAGCGCCCGTAGCGTCTGCGCACAAGTCGGGGACGATGCATGGAGCGGATCGGACATATGTTTCCTCGCAGCTTTCTCATCGGCGTTGCGCGTGCCAATGTTTGTGCGCAACGCTAGCACAGGGCGGGAGGCTTGGGTGACATCCGATCGACTGCAACATGTCCGCGATCGTCTGGCCTTGCCGCTGATCGCGGCGCCGATGTTCCTGGTGTCGGGCGTCGAACTGATGGTCGCGGCCTGCCGCAACGGCGTGATCGGCAGCTTCCCCACAGTGAATTGCCGCAGCCCGGAACAACTCGACGAATGGCTTGCCTAGATCGCGACCCGCTTGCGGCAGCACGAAGATCAGACCGGACGCAAGGCCGCGCCACTCTGTCCGAATTTGATCGTGCATCGCTCCAACGCGCGGCTGGAGCAGGATCTCGCGGTGCTGCTGCGCCATAAGCCTGAGTTCGTCATCACCTCGGTCGGATCGCCCGCACCGGTGCTGAAGCCGTTGCACGAGGCCGGCGCGCTGGTGCTGGCGGATGTCGCCTCGATCCGCCACGCCGAGCGCGCGGCGGCAGCGGGCGCCGATGGACTGGTGCTGCTCACCGCAGGCGCCGGCGGACAGACCGGTTGGCTCAATCCGTTCGCCTTCGTCCGTGCGGTGCGCGCGTTCTACGACGGCATCATCGTGCTTGCCGGCGGCATCAGCGACGGTCACGCGCTGCGCGCCGCCGAAGTGCTCGGCTGCGATCTCGGCTACATGGGCACGAAATTCATCGCGACGCGCGAGAGCATGGCGGATGACCGCCACAAGCAGATGCTGGTCGAGAGCAGCGCCGACGACATTCTGCTCACCACCGCGGTCACGGGCTTGCAAACCAGCATGCTGAGTCCGTCGATCGTCGCGGCCGGTCTCGACCCCGACGACCTTCCGCCGCGCGGCGTCATCGACATCGGCAAGGACATCGACGTCAGCGCGCGCGAGAACCGGCCAAAGCGCTGGCGCGATATCTGGAGCGGCGGGCATTCGACTTCGGGCGTGACCGACGTGATGGCGGTCGATGGTCTCGTTGCGCGAACGGCAGCTGAGTACCGCAAGGCGGCTGGGCGGTAGCGCTCTGCGCCGCCCGCCACGGTTAATCCCGCATGGCTCCACAGCGCCGTCCTTAACGGCAGATTAACCATCGTTCGCCCAGAATCCCCTCGGGCCGCCAATCAGGACCGAGAGGGACAGGCGATGGATTTCGATTTTCTCAATTCCAAGACACAGGCTTCGCTCGACGAAATCCGGCTCCGCGTGGCGCATGCGCTGGCCCGCCACCCGCTCTGCCGCACCGTGCGCTTCGACGTGGTCAGCGTCCCCCGCACCCGCCGTGGCGGCAATTGGACCGTGACGCTGCAATCGGTCGAGCCCCGCGCAGTGTGGGAAGCCTCCGAAATCGTCGCCGACATCCAGGACGCCTATGATCTCGCGCTAGCTGCCTGATATTATTCGGTTTTTGAGGCGCTGTCGCGGTAGTCCGCGCGATTGCCGCCCCGATGGCCCGGTTAGGCCTTAATTTTCGCCCAGTTTCCGGGCAGTGATCACGTGGACTTGAAAGTTGGAAGCGGAGAGGCGTTTGTCGAGAGCCATCACCATCGTCGTGCTGACCTGCTTCCTCGTCCTCGGTGCCGCCACCACCGCCATTCTTGGCCGCGACAGCGTGCCCAGCGTCAGCCCCGAGATGATCACGGAGGCCCCGCCGCCGAAACCGCTCGCCGCCAACCGCGCCGCCAAGGCCGACCGGTTGGTTCCGACGCTGGCGCTGGCCTCGGCCGCGATCGACCCGGTGCAGGTTCCGGCCGACAAGCTCTCGCAGGCCCCGCTGCTGACCGAGCCGCTGCGCCAGGCCTTTGCCGCGGCTACCCCATCCGATTTCCCGCCGGCCAAAGCGAGCGTGAACGAGGCCCCGCAGGCGCCCGCCGCCGTCGAGGCTCCGGCCAAGCCGAAGGTCGTCGCCAAACCCCAGCCGCAAAAAAACCTATTCCTTGCTGTCCGACGTGCAGATCTCCGGGATCAGGGATCGCCTGAAACTGTCGTCGTCGCAGGAATATTACTGGCCCTCGGTCGAGACCGCGCTGCGCAATGTCGTCCGCAAGATCTCGGCGAACAAGTTGTCCAACCCGAACGCGCCGGGCGTGCCGATCGATCCGAATTGCGACGAGGTCCAGCAGTTGAAGTCGGCTGCGATGCCGCTGCTGTTCCAGCTGCGTGACGACCAGAAAGAAGAAGTGCGCAAGCTCGCCCGCATCATCGGGCTGGAACAGGTCGCGCAGCAGATCTGACGCGCCGTTCCGTTAGGAACCTTCTCAACATCAGGAACATCCGGCAATCCTCAGGCGTTGCCCGCTCCGAATAGGGAGTGGACCAATGCGGGCATTGACAGCTTATTTCGTCGGTGCCGGATCGATCGTCGCCGCCATCGCCATTGGTCTCGGTGGCGGCATCGTCGCCGGCAACATCATGCATCCGATCGCGCCCAAGCAGGGGCCCAACACCAGCAAGATGGAGCGGCAAGCTACGACCGGCGCGGCCACGACAAATGCGCCATCGGAGCACGTGCAATATCTCAACGGCTCGCAGGCCTTCAGCGCGACGGTCGCGCCCGCACAGGCGCAAGGCGACGCCAAGTCTGAAGGCAGCAAGTCGGAAGGCAAGTCTGAGACGAAGCCCGACACGCAGACCAATCAGGCGAACGCCGAACCGGCGACCCCACCCACTCCGCAGACGGCCGCGGTCGAGCCGCCCAAGCCAGCACCAGCCTCGCCGCCGACGCAAGCCGCAAAGCCCGCCGAACAGCAGGCCTCCACGCAGCCCTCGTCCTCGTCCGACAACGCTTATGCCAAGGCTAGGGATTCTGACGTGAAGCGCGCCGCGTCCGAGCGGCGACGGGCGGAGCGGCGCGAGCGCTGGGCCGAGCGCCGACACTATGAGGCGCGCAATTCGCGCAGCATGCGCGATCAGCCCGATTGGGACGATGTCGCGCGCAACATCCGCGAAGATTCCGATGCGCGCGATGTTCCGAGCCGTCCGCGTGGCAGCTTTCCGCAGATCAGGCTGTTCGGTCCCGACGACGACGATTAGCGCCTGAGGGATCTCGCCCCAGCCGTATCAGCCGCCGCGCGACTCGACGACCTTGCGGCAGGAATTCGAGAGCTTCGCCTTGTTCTCGCGCAGGCAGGCATTCATCTCAGGCGGCTTGCCGACATGTTGGGCGCAGAACTTGCTGGCGTCGCCGCGGCAGGCCATCTGCTCCTGTAGGGTGGGACCGGATTGCGCTGCCGCCGGCAGGATGGCTGTGGCGAGCAGCAGGACGGCAAGAACCGAAATTTTCATGAAACACCTCTGGCAGATTCGGCTTGGGATCAAACGGGCCGAACCATGTCGCGGACGTGTGTCGCCGGTCCATGCCATGTTCATGGCACCGAGAGGCTGGCCTTCGTGCGGCGATGCCTGCCGCACCCCATCTTCATGGCATGTATCCGCGCACCGTCTTTTGCCATTGAGGCTGCACGTCGGCTGCGAGACCCGGTGATTGCACTGGGGCGCCGAACGGGAAGCAGGAGAGCAAGATGTCGAAAAGATTGCGAGCGCTGAGTGCCGGGCTGACGATCATGGCGCTGGCGGGTACCGCGATGCTGTCGCTGGGCACGGGTCCGGCCCAGGCCGCGGTCTATTGCAAGACAGTCGGCGTGCCCAAGGGGTGCGTGGTACGGCCGGACGCAACGGTGGTGGTCGCGCCGGGAGCGCCTGTCGCCGCGGCCGTGGTCGCGACCCCCGGTGTCGGCGCCCCGGGCGTCGGCGTGCGTGCCGGCACGCCGATGAATCGCGGCGGTCCGGTCAATCGCGTCGGCGTGCGCTGATATGCGTTCGATTGAATAGATTGCAGTTTTCGGGCGAAGGGATGACTTGCGAACGCCCCCCGTCCTCCGCAGGCCAAGTCCCAGCCCGGCCCCTCTCTCCGTGCGCCCCATCTGCGCGGAGAGAGAGGGCTTTTTCAGCCCACGGCCGCGTCGCTGTCGGGAAATATCTGCGGCAATTGCAGCCGCACGCGGGTACCCGTCTTGTCCGAGTTCAAAATGAGCACCGCGCCGCAGCGTGCGGCGCGGTTTCTCATGTTGCGCAAGCCTCGTGCCGTCTGGCTCGCGTCTGCGGCATTGCCCGCGTCACAACGCGCAAAACCACAGCCGTCGTCCGCAACGCTGATCACCCCGTACGGCCCCCGGCCGTCATCGAGCGTCTCGATCGTGACAGCGATGTGGCGCGCCGCGGCGTGCTTGACCGCATTGGTCACGGCCTCGTCGAGAATGCGCACGATCTGGATCACATGCCATGGCCGCAGTTCGGGATGCAGCGGCAGTCCTTGCGGCGTCGCCACGCGCCAGTCGAGCACGATGTCGTGCGGCCGCAACTGCATCGCCGCGCGCTCGCGCCAGGAGCCGAGCGCGAGCATGAGGTCGCCGCCGATGTCGTCCATGGAATCGATGACGAGCCGAAGGTCCTTCAGCGCGGCGCGCGCGGCGTCCGTGATGGTCGTGCCCTCATGCCCGCGTTCGGAGAGTGCGACGATGCTGACGAGCTGGCCGCCGAGGCCGTCATGCAGGTCGCGCATCAGCCGTGTGCGCTCGTTGGCGAGCGCGGCGGCCCGTGCCCGTTCCTGCTCCCGGGCGAAGCTTGCCTTGAGCCGCTCCTCGGCTTCGCGGACGCGCGCGACGAGCCGGCCGGCAAAACTGTCGACCTGGTTCAGCGCGCGGGCGAAGCGCCAGGTCAGTCCGGCGCCGATGGCCACCAGCATCGCCGAATAAGATAGCCGAGAGACGAAAGTACGCTCGTTGGGCATGATGTCGAACACCGAGAGCATGTCGTGGGCCCAGCAGGTCAGTACGATGGTGACCGCGCAGCCGATCGTGAAGCTTGCCGCATCCTGCCGCCGCACCACTGCCGCCGCCGTGACACCAGCCATCAGCAACAGGCAGATGCCGACCGTGGGAATGCCGAGCACCAGGAAGAGGATGCGCGGCAGCGGCGGGCCCGCAACCAATCCGACTGCGAACACGACGAGGCCCGGTACGAACAGCAGCGTTCCGTAGCGAGGCCAGCGTTGCCGGAAGAACAGCACGCCGAACACCACGATCAGCGCGCTCTCGGTCGGCGCAGACGCGAGCAGCACCGCGGCGAGCCGCGACGAGGTGGCGGGAGGCACCGGCGCTGGCAGGAAAGCCTGCACGACGCCGAGCACCATTGCTGCCGCGAGCACGCCATAAACCGGCTCGCGGCGCCGCATCAGCCACATGATGGCGAGAATCACGGCGAGGATCGATTGCCAGGCCGAGAACACCACCGGCAGCGTGACGAACAGCAGCGTGCGGGTCTCGTATGCTCCGCGCAAGGCATCGTCCGGGCCGACATAGACGGTGTCGAGGAACCCCCGCAGCGGACCCCACACCAGCAGCCGCACCGTGATGTCGTTGCTGCCCTCGCGCAGCAGCGACGACGGGATCACCGCGATCTCCGGCGTGTTGCGGTCCGGCCTGTTGGCGCTGGGATCGCGGCGGGAGTCCAGGATCGCGACGCCGTTCACCGCGACCTCCACGCCGTTGCTGAAGCGCGGCAGGAAAACCGACCAGGCCGCATCAGCCGCATCGGGCGTGAAGACGAAGCGGCCCGAATAGAGCGGCGGATCAGCGAGCGAATAACGAGAGGCGGTGAAATGCGGCAGCGTCACCGGCCGCACCATGCCACCTTCTCGCAAGGAAAATTCGCTCACGGCAAAGTCGTCGGGATCGCTCGGCTGGAGCAGCCGCAGGGCGAGGATGGTGCCGATCACGATCAGCAGCTGGAGCAGCAGATACGGCACCAGGCGGGCAAGCCGCAGCCGGCGCCGCGGACGCGTGATCACGACCTTCGCGGCGATCTCGCTCACAGCTTGATCAGGCCCTGCTGCACCGCCTCGAACACGGCTTCGCCGCGCGTGTGAACCTCGAGCTTGCGATAGATGTTCTTGATATGCCCGGGCACGGTCTGGCGCGACAGGCCGAGATGGTTCGCGATCTCCGCATAGCTGAACCCTTTGGCGATGCCCCAGAGGATGTCGATCT
Organism: Bradyrhizobium sp. LLZ17; assembly: GCF_041200145.1. NCBI lineage: Bacteria > Pseudomonadati > Pseudomonadota > Alphaproteobacteria > Hyphomicrobiales > Nitrobacteraceae > Bradyrhizobium > Bradyrhizobium zaerense. The sequence goes on along the minus strand of NZ_CP165734.1, from coordinate 4,032,602 downwards.
CGCGCGGCGTGAGCCTTGCGGTGTTGAGCGCTGGCCCGGGCGGCGGCTCGGCCGGGCTCTGCGCGCTACCTTGCGTCCTGCGCACGATGAAGCGCGCGATCGAGGCCGAGATCGGCGAATGTCCGGCGACCAGATCTCGCACCGTGGTGGCGATGTCGCTCGGGAACGCGTCCTTCAGGAGGTAGCCGGTCGCCCCGACCGTGATCGCGGAGATCACGCTTTCCTCGTCGCCGAGGGCGGAGATCACCATGATTTCGGTGGCCGGAAAGCGCTGCCTGGTCTCGCGGATCAGCTCGACGCCATGGCCGTCGGGCAGCCGCAGATCGGTCAGCAGAACGCGCGGCGCCGCCTCGCCGAGCGCGCGACGGGCTTCGCCGAGCGTGCCGGCGGTGCGTACACCGTAGCCGGCCTTCACCAGCGCGTCCTGAAGACGCCAGCAGGTCGGGGCGTCGTCTTCGACGAGGAGGATGGTGATGGCCTCACCCGTCTCGCCCTGTTCGGTCATGATCAAGGTCCCGGCCGCGTGTCCCCCGCGGCGCGCGAAGCCAAGCTTAATCGCGGCGCAGAGATCGCGACAGCCATAATCATGGGGCGCCTTACTTCTGCAGGGGACGGTCACAAGGTGCGATAGCGAGGCCGCATTAACCCGACCGCGGCGCGGGGACGTGAGAGATCGTATCTGCGGGTGGGTGGCTTAGCGTCAGCGTAACCCACCAGCTCCGTCCGAGATCAGGGAAACACGGTGGATTACGCTGTCGCTAACCCACCCCTATAGGCTCTCCACCCGCGGCGGCGGATATCGCCCCGCCAATACTGATAACGGCAGGCGCCGCTCGTCCTCCGGCAGTTCCAGCCAAGCCAGCACAACCGGCCGTTTCCAGTCACCGACGCCGAAATCCATCGCCAGCCATTTCTGCGGCTCGGGTCCCTCGAGACCGCGGACCCAGACGAAATAGCGGGGGAGGTCGTCGAGGTCCGTCTCGGTCGTGCGTCTCCTGGCCATCACATGCTCGCTACATCGACACGCGTTGCCGTCAGGATATAGGCATCGGCTTCGGTGAAGTCGAACAGGCGATGCATGCGTGGTCCAAAGGATATGAACGAACCCGCGATCGATGGCTGGGGTGACGCCTCGGACGGGACGACGAGGCTGATCGGCTTGTGGTCCTTCAACCGTTATCGAAGGTCGAGCCACGATGCAGGGCATTGCGACGGGTCTTCTTCAAGGAGGAATCGCCGCGGGCTGTTTCACGAAATCTCGCTGTGCGCCTGGCTTGGGGGAGCGTTGAGCGGAAGCGCGGGCCATGTGTGCGATCTCGACAATTAACGGCTCATGCGCGGATCTCGTGACGGGGTAGCCGCTTTGCGTCGCGCCACCAACAACACGATCCTCAATGACAGCTCGCTGCCTACATGGCCCGTTGCAGTGTCGAGCAGAGCGAACGGTAGTCGGCTTTGACGGCGCCCGCAAAGCGATTTCCGTAAAATTGTTGCGCGATGTCGAAAAACTTGTCGGGCGTAAACGTGGGCGCCAATTTCCTGAGCACCTTCGCAGCCGCCTTTGCCTCAGCGTTCTTGCGCTGAAGGCCGAGCGCGCAAGTCAACTCGACCCACTGCGCGGGCGCATCGCTATAGAGTTCGATCGCGTTGCGGGCGGCCGCTTCCATCTTCTCGAGCTCGCCCAGTTTCCAATGACACCAGCCCGCATAGTGAAACCAGCGGTGGCTTCGGGGGTCACGCGGGCTGATCCGAATCGCCCGCGCGATCATGCGCAGGCTGTCGGCCGGATCGGCCCCCGCAACGCGATTTGCGTTCGCCAGCAGCGCCAACCCTTGCGGATCATGGGGGCTTCGCTCCACGGCATCGTTCAGCAGTTCGAGTGCCAGGTCGATATTGCCCGCACTGTAGATGGCGGCGTCGGCGCAGTTGACCAGAACAAACGAGTTCTTGGGATCGGTCTTGCGTGCCAGGGCCGCATATTCGAGAGCGAGCACGCGCTCCCCGGCCATTCGCGTGGACGCCGACCAGGTCGCGCGCCAGGTATAAACGGCGGCGAGGAGCGATTGCGCCATGGCATAGTCGGGGTCGATGGCGAGCGCCTGCTTGAGTTCGCCGATCGCACTGAAAAGACCTTGAGCGCTGCGATTGAACAGAACATACGCATTGGCGCGCTGCAGGCGGGTCCAGGCATCCAGGTTGTTGGGGCCCGCATCGAGCGCCCGATCAAGGTCCGCCATCATCAGAGCCGGCTGAAGCTGGCCCGCAACCGCCAGAACGATCCGGTTTCGGACCGCAAAGAATTCTCCAAGCTGCTCTTCGTAGCTGCTTGCCCAGATGTGAAGCCCGGAGCGACCGTCGATCAGGCGCGCATTCACCCGGACCGATTTGCCCCTTACCTCGATGCCACCTTCCACGAGATACCTTACGCCGAGATCCGATGCGATCGTTCGCGCGTCGATCGTGGTGCCCTTGTAGACCATGCAGGATTGACGAGCGGTGACGAACACGGCTGGAATACGCGCCAGCGCGGTCGTGGTCTCTTCGGTCAGTCCGTCCGCCATGGCGACCTTTGAGACAGCGCCGGGGCTGAGATCGACGAACGGAATGACGGCAAGCGTTGTAGCGGTCTCGACCGGGAGAGGACGCGTCGGCTGCGGTGCTGCGGCCGTACGATGCTGACGGTTGATCTCCGCGATCCAGTGTGTCGAAAAGCCGGACTGCGCCGAAGTGCCCTTGCGCGACCTCGCCGCTATCGTCTGGTCCAGCAGCCGCTTCATCGCGGCAGAAGGCTCCCCGCGGACATTCGTGGCATACACGCGATATCGTTCGATCGCCTCCGCGAGATCTTGCCGAAGCGCAGAGCTGCGCAGCAGACAGAGGTGCGCCTCTTCATTCCCCGGAGCGAGCGCAACCTGTTTCAGCGCCACTGCCTCGAGGTGAAGCGGATCGTCATCATCTTCCATGGCGCGCAATGCGTTGGCGAAACATTCGCTCGCCGCCTCGCGCAATCTCGACCGCGACAGCGCCAGCCAGTCGGCAAATGGTCCTTGCGTCAGAGCCGTTTCCTGCAGCAACTCGCCCCGCCAGATCGACGCGGCTTGCAACGCGTCGCCACCGGCTAGCGCTGCACGGAACAGCCCGACATCGGTCAGGATTTGCTCTGGCAGGCAGACGAAGGGGTCATTGCCCCAATCGCCGGGCGAGGTGACGCCGATATCTTTCCTGAGCTGAACGAGTTCCTGACGAAGGCTCGAACGTCCCTGCTGTTCGGAGCGCTTGTCCCACAGCAATGTCGCGAGCCGCGCTCGGGTCCAGCTTTCACCGGTCTCCATGGCCAGGCACGCGAGCAGCGCGCGCGAACGCCGGCTGCGAACCTCCAGTCTGCTCCCTTCGGTGTCAAGCGCCTCGAATGGACCCAGTATGTTTATCGTTAGAGGCCGCGCCATTTGGGTTTTGCTCGTCACTGCGGTGAATAATTCATCATGCAGCCGGATTTTGCAGCAGGTCCGGCGGGCGAACTGCGAAACATTATACCTGCACCTCCCGATCCGCCGACACAATCACCGTCAAAATCGCTGCTTCGGTTATTGACGCTGATTGGCGGCGACGCTTGCCGACTCCCGGACTAGACTCATTTCGAGCCAGGAACACGCGACCACGAACACGCGAGCAGAGTGGGCGAGACTGTAGTGCTCTTTGCTTGCCGGGCCACCGGATTTTTCCGCGCACCCGATTCCAGGGGTAAATTGGGACCAGTGATGATCAATGAAATGCGGACATCGATGTCGCCGGGCAGCTCTGATTGGCTTTATTTCCATCGGCGAGCGCAATGGCTGCCCAATAGTACATCATTGAGGCGCGCGCTACGGGGGCTGGCTTCGGTCGCGGCGATATTGTCGCTCGGCTGTGGCTCCGCCTCGGCTGCCGACTACACTGCCGGAGGCGGCGTCATTACCGCGCCCTCGGGTTTTGCGACGGCGGTCGGCTCTGGGGCCACTACGCTCGGAATCAGAGCGAGCGCGTTCGGCGCAAGCGCAACCGCATTCGGTGACGATGCCACTGCGGTGGGCGCCAACAACATCGCATCCGGCGCGAGCGCGACCGCTCTTGGTGCCGGCAGTAACGCCAATGGTGCTCAGGCAACGGCGACGGGAGTAAATAGTTTTGCGGGAGGCGTCAATGCAACCTCGAACGGAATGAGCAGCTTCGCCAATGGCGACTTCGCGACTGCGATCGGTAAGTCCAGTAGCGCCGCCGGCGTCAGCGCCACCACGTTGGGTGCATTCAGCTCGGCAACCGGTACCTTTGCGACCGCAATCGGCGAGAGCAGCATTGCGAACGGCGCCCAGGCCACCGCGCTAGGCGTAAGCAGCAACGCCGCCGGCGCCAACGCCACCGCAACCGGCGTCAACAGCACTGCCAATGGTGACTTCGCCACCGCCATCGGCAAGTCCAGCAACGCCGTCGGTGTCAGCGCAACCACCTTGGGCGCGTTCAGTTCGGCCACGGGTACGTTTGCGACCGCGATCGGCGAAAGCAGCAATGCCAACGGCATCCAGGCAACCGCGGTCGGCGTCAGCAGCATCGCCAATGGCGCCAATGCGACTGCGACCGGCGTCTTGAGCAATGCCACCGGCTTTAATGCGACAGCAACCGGCGCCAACGCCATCGCCAACGGGCAATTCGCGACCGCTACCGGCGCCGGCGCAAACGCCACTGGGGCCGCCGCGACCGCCACGGGCCTGGGCAGCACTGCGACTGGCACCTTCGCGACCGCCACCGGCTTTAACAGCAGCGCCACCGGCGATACCGCGACTGCGACCGGCGCGGGGAGCGTTGCGAACGGGACCAATGCCACAGCCACGGGAGCGGCCAGCATCGCTGTCGGCGACGCCGCCACGGCATCAGGGGCATTGAGCAATGCGCACGGCAGCAATGCAAGCGCGACCGGCACGTTCAGCAATGCGGCAGGCGATTTTTCGACCGCGACGGGCTCGAACGCCACTGCAACTGGCGCCAATGCGACCGCGACGGGTGAGTCCAGCACCGCGACGGGCGCCAGCGCAACGGCGATGGGCCAACGCAGCGTCGCAAATGGCACGACAGCGAGCGCGTATGGTCAGCAGAGCTTGGCCAACGGCGATGCCACCACCGCCCTCGGCCAAGGCAGTACCGCCAGCGCGACCGGCGCGACGGCGATCGGCCGGGGCGCCTCGGCGCTGGCAGCAAACTCGGTCGCGATCGGCGCCGGGTCGGTGGCGACGCTGGCCAACACTGTGTCGTTCGGCACGCCCGGCAACGAGCGGCGGCTGACCAACGTCGCGGCCGGCGTCAATCCGACCGATGCGGTCAATATGAGCCAACTCCGGGCCTTACGTCAGGCTTTCAGTCTCAGGTCAGTTCGCTGCAATCGCAGATCGGCGAGAACCGCACCGAAGCGCGGCGCGGCATTGCCGCCGCGGTTGCGACCGCGAGCGCTCCGATGCCTTCGGCACCGGGCAAGACGACGTGGCAGGTTCGCGGCTCGACATTTCAGAGTGAGGCCGGATTTGGATTTGGATTTGCCCATCGTCTCAACACCGCCATGCCGCTCAGCGTTGTCGGCGGGTACGGCAACGGCGGCGGTATCCAGCACACCGCTTATGTCGGGATCGGCGGCGAGTTCTGACGGCGGGTCTGTTGTGACAAAAAGCAAGCCGATGATGCGGACGGTTTCGTATTCGATGGCGTCGCCGTCTGGCTTCGCGCACGGTGGCTTCGGCGAAGGGGCTGGAACGGCGATTGCGTGGTACGGCAACGTGGTGAATGGCAGGCAATTTGACTGGCGGGCTTTGATGTTTGCGGTCGCGCTGACCGCGGCTGCTGCCGGTCACGCGGAAACGCCTCCGCCCGGGCCAAAACCCGCGCAGATCGACCGCAACGGCGTGCTGATGCTGGTCCGCTCCTCGCTGCTCGCACTCGACCACGCCAACAAGACCGGTAATTACACCGTGCTGCGCGATATCGGCGCCCCCGGCTTTCAATCCAACACCGCAGCCCGGCTCGGCGAAATCTTTGCCAAGCTGCGCAACGACAACCTCGATCTCTCCGGTGTCGCCGTGATTGATCCGCAGCTCAATCTGCTGCCGCAGATCGAAGCCAACGGCCTGATGCATATGGCTGGATTCTTTCCCTCGGTCCCGAGCCAGGTCAATTTCGACTTGGCGTTCGCGCCGGTGAACGGCCAGTGGCGCTTGTTCGGCATCTCGGTGTCGATCGGGCAGAGCGGCCCGCGGCGCCCGACACGCCTCCCGTTGCGCAACAGCACCCACCGACAAAGGGGGCCAAGCAAGCTCACGAAAATGGAGCCAGGCCGGCAGCAAAGCCAGCGCCTGCGACCAGGCTCGCGCCGGCGGAGAAGCCAGCCGACAATCCGCCGCCCAAATAGACTGGAGTTGGTTTCCGGGGCGTCCGCCCGACGCGCAAAACACCTGCATTGGCTTTCGTCGACTTGATGATTCGGGCCGCTATCTGTCGGAGCGTGATTCTGCGAATGCGCGGAAAGCCTGCAGCTGCGGGGCCGCGAGTGAACCGACGAACAATCGATTCCACACGCCCGAGAATTGAAGACGATCACCGTCAAAATTGTCGCCTCAACTATTGACGCCAATTGGTGGAGACGTCCGCCGTCGTCACGGACTATTCTAGTGCGCTCTATGAATGAGCTCACACAACGAAATAGCCGAGCCTGCTACTGTCGAAACTAATTTCGCCGTTCACGGCCGCTTGAGAAGACGACAGCAATGCGAGGATACCATGCCCACCTTCATCAGAATTGCCGCCGACATCGAGGAGCCCGCGAAGCTTCTCAGCGATGAGCTGCGTGCAGTGGCGCTATTCGGCGGCATCGGATTATTGGTGTTGCTGATCGCAGCGAGCACCGGTGTGCAAGGTGTATGGCTCTGAGATGATCGAGGCGCGACCAATCTGATTGGCAATTTGGGCGCAGCGCCGGATTCCAGGCTTTCGAATCACAACGAAGATCGGAGCGCGTGCCATGTTTGAAGCAAATCGCCGGATCGTCCTTCAGTCCATCGCCATCGGTGCCGGCACCTTCGCCGCCTCGCAATCCCTTGCCGCCGGACCTGACGGCCATGCAGCCGGATACGAGGTCTCCGCCGCCTCGGAATACCTGAAGACGATTCCGCGCAAGTCCGGCGATCCCGTGGTGTTTACGCCTCGCTCGACAAGGGGCCGATCAAGGCAACATCCGGAGGGTGGGCACGGGAAGTCACCACACGTGGACTGCCCATCGCCACCGATATCGCCGGAGCGCATCTGTTCATGAATGCGGGCGGTGCCCGCGAGATGCATTGGCACAATTCAGCCGAGTGGGCCTATGTCGTCGATGGTCATTGCCAGGTTACCGTGGTTGACCCGGAGGGTGTCGCCGAGGTCGTCAATCTCGGGCCGGGCGATCTCTGGTACTTCCCCAAGGGCCACGGCCACGCCATCCAGACGCTCGGGCCGACGCCCTGTCACGCCATCCTCGCGTTCGACGATGGCCTGTATTCGGAACATGGCACGTTCGGCATCAGCGACTGGATGAGCCGTTACGACACAAGGGCCCTTTCGCAAGCATTCGCCGTTGCGGACGAGGCTTTCGCACAAATTCCCAAGGCAGAGACCTACATCATGCAGGGCGAGGTGCTGGCGCTCGATGGTCCGCAGGCGCGTTCGGCGCGCGAATTGGATCACTCGCGCACCCATCGCCACGCCATGATGGCTCAGAAGCCGAGAGTGAGCACGCCGGGAGGCGCACTCTATGTGGCGTCTTCCAGGGAATTTCCGATGTCGACGACGTTGACGGGAATGGTTCTAAAACTGAAGCGCGGTGCGATGCACGAACCGCATTGGCACACCGATGCCAATGAATGGCATTATGTGCTGAAGGGACGAACGCGGGTCACGCTGTTCGCGCCCGACAAGCGCGTCGCTGTGGCCGAGCTTGCGCCGGGCGAGTGTGCCTACATCCCCCGCAATTGCGGACACTCGATTCAAAACGTCGGCCCGGAGGATGCTGAAGTCGTCGGCGTGCTTGACAGCGGCACCTATCACGAAAGCTCTCTGTCGGATTGGCTGTCGAAGGCGCCGCGCCATCTGCTCGCCAACAATTTTGGCCTTGCGGAAAAGGATGTTGCCAATTTCAACAGGAAGCGGCTGGTGATTGTCCCGCCGGTCACCCCCGCCTGATTTCCGCAGGCCGCGTGAACAGTTGCCTGTTTCAGCCGAACTTGTACGGAAGCAGGCGTTCGCCAAAAGGTTCGCCTCGCCAGATCGATTGAAGGCCCGCGACGATTTCCGCCCCGTAGACGGCGTATGGAATTTCGATCGACTTCAGCCAGGGGGCGACCCACTGGTTCAGCGGCGTGCCGTCGATGCTGACCACATCGCAATCGCCAGGGATTTTCAGGCCGCGTTCGAGCGCGCTCCGGTTCACGCCATAGGCGATTTGGTCGCTCAAACAGAGAATGGCGTCTGGCGTGTGGCTGCCGCCGAAAATGCGGGTGCCGGCATCATAGCCGACCTGGAGATGCGATCGACCTTCCCCCTCCGCCTGGATGATCCCCTCGTCGGACCAACCACGCTCCCGCAGTCTGGCCAGGAAGCCTGACAGGCGATCCCGCGATGCGGACGAGCCCAGCCGCGGAAAAACAACAGCGGGCGTTCGCCGCCCAAGATTAGCGAAATAGTCGGCCGCAGCAGCACCTGCTGCGCAATCGTCGATTCCGACGAACAGGCCGTTGCCGGTCGGATTGCGGCGGCTCACGAACACCGTCGGGGCGCCGGACGCGGACAACTCGCTCAACCCCGGGCTTGGCACCGCCGCAACGAGGATATAGCCGCACACCATCTGGGCCCGCATCGCGTAGAGATATTCGTCCTGAAGTTCGGGGCGGTCGTGCGTATCGCACAGGATCATCACGTAGCCGGCCTCGCGCAGCGCAGCCTCAGTGGAGCCTGCAATGGTCGCCATGGCCGGATTGTCGAGGTTGGCCGCGATCATCGCCACAAGCTGGCTTTGGCCACGCTGGAGTGCCCGTCCCACTGGATTTGGCCGGTAGCCGACGGCCTCGATCGCGTCGAGCACCCGCGCCACCGTGGCCGGGGAGGCGCGGCGCATCTCGCCGTTGACGATCCGCGAGACGGTCGACACCGAAACGCCGGCGCGGGCCGCGACCGTGGCAAGTGAGACGTGTTCCCGCATCGGATTCCGTTCGGGCTGATTCGGTCGTCTTGTCATAGTCATCCGAAGCGGTCGCTGTCGAGTTTCTCCGGGACGGTCGCGGGACAGTTTGGAATCAGATTGACAACTTGGCAAACGTTTGCCAAAGCTGTTTTTTGAAGGAAACGTCCGCGCTGAGAATCCGGCCGAGAACGGACCCAGCGCCTATCTCGCACAGCCCGACCGGGCTTGCGCGAGCCGCGAGGAGACTGACCATGCGTGTCGTTACGCCCCTTATCGCGTCTTGTGCGCTGTCCCTGCTGGCCGTCACCGTGTTCGGCGGGCCGGCCGCGGCAGAGACCACGACGCTGCGCATGACCTGGTACTCGGACGGAAACGAGGGCGAGGTCATGGCCGACCTGCTCAAGCGATTCCATGAGCAGAACAAGGACATCGAAATCGTCCTCGATCAGGTGCCCTACAAGGCGGTCAACGAGACCTTGCCGGTACAGCTGGCCTCCGGCCAAGGCCCCGATATGGCGCGTATCGTCGATATGGGCGGTCTGTCGCGCTTCGCGCTTGATCTGCGCCCCTTCCTCAAGGATCCCGCCTACTGGGAAACCAACTTCGGCCCCTTCCTCGAATGGATGCGTCCGGCGGGCGATACGCAGGCAATTCCCGGCTTCATGACCCAGCTCACCGTCACGGGTCCCTTCGTCAACAAGACCCTGTTCGAGCAGGCCGGCGTCGCGATGCCGGGCGAGAAGTCGACCTGGGAGGACTGGGCCAAGGCGGCGAAGCAGGTCGCGGACAAGGTCCAGGTGCCGTTCCCGCTGGCGCTCGACCGCTCGGGCCACCGCTTCTACGCGCTCGCGTTATCGCAAGGCACGCAGGGGTTCGGCGCGAATGGCGAGCCGCAAGTCATCGACAACGGCCTCAAACGCGCGGCGCAGCTCGTTTACGACTGGCACAAGTCCGGCGTGATGTCGAAAGAGCTGTGGGGCTCGGTCTCCGGCACGGCCTATCGCGGCGCCAACGACGAATTCAGGAACGCGCAGGTCGTCATGTATCTGTCCGGATCCTGGCAGACCGCTCAGTTCGCCAAGACCATCGACAACGCCTTCGACTGGGTGGTGGTGCCCAATCCCTGCGGCCCGGGCGGCTGCAGCAGCATGCCGGGCGGCGCCGGTCTTGTCGCTTTCAAGACGACCCAGCATCCCAGGGAAGTTGCGCGGGTCATGGAATATCTCGCGAGCGAACCGGTGTTGGCGGAGTTCTATTCGCGCTCGCTGTTCGTGCCCGGACACCTTGGGCTCGCGAAGAAAGGCATCGACTATCCGACAGCGAGCCCGGATGCGGCCGCCGCGCTGAAGGTCTTCACCGCAAGCGCTGCCCAGATTTCTCCGATCGCCTACCGCATCCAGGGCTATAGCGACAGCCGGATCATCCTCAACGCCGTCATCAGCCGTCTTGGGCAGGCGGTCTCCGGCGAGACGACGCTCGAGGATGCCTACAAGCGCATCCCCGCCGACGTCGCGCAGCAGATCGCCGAGCGCAACAAGAAGTGACGATCACTCGGTCACCGGGCCGGAGGACCAGCGCGATGTCCGACATTCCATCCATTTCTCGACCGGTGCACTGCATGGCAGCGAGCGCGCTGGCACGGCTGGGCGGCGCGGCGGTCCTGCCGGCCGGTGCGGCGTTGCGACTGCTCGATGCGCCGATGCGCTGGCTGCAGCGCATGGTCGGCGCGCGGCGCATGGCGTATGTGTTCCTGCTGCCCAACTTCGTTTTCTTCGGCCTGTTCGTGTTCCTGCCGATCGGCATCAACGTCGTGTTCTCGGTGACCGGCGGCACGGCGCTGTTTCCATCGCAACGCCCCTACGTCGGGAGCGAACAGTTCGCTTATCTGTTCGACTGCGGCTCCTATATCGATCCGGCGAGCTGCCGCGAGGACCATTTCTGGCGCGGCGTCGCCAACACCGCGAAGTTCATCGTGTTTCAGGTGACGGCGATGGTGCTGTTTTCGCTCCTCACCGCGCTTATCCTCAACATGAAGATCCGTGGACGTGGCTTTTTCCGCGCGGTCTATTTCTTTCCCGTGCTGCTGTCACCGGTGGTGGTCGCGCTGATCTGGAAATGGATCCTGCAGCGCGACGGGCTCCTCAATGCCGCGATAACCACGCTCGGCGGCCAGAAGATCCTGTTCTTCGTCGATCCCGGCTGGGCGATGTTCTGGGCGGTGTTCGTCTCGGTGTGGGCGCATATGGGTTTCTACACCCTGATCCTGCTCGCTGGCCTGCAGGCGATCCCGGCCGATCTCTACGAGGCGGCCGAAATGGACGCGACGCCGCGCTGGCGCGTGCTGCTGCGCATCACCCTGCCGCTGCTGTGGCCGAACATGATCGTCGTGATCGTGTTGGCGTTGATCAAGGGCGCGCAGACGTTCGACGAGGTGTTCGTGCTGACCGGCGGCGGTCCCGGCACCGCGACGCTGATGGTGGTGCAGTACATCTACGAGACCGGCTTCTCCAACCAGGTGCAGAATTTCGGCCTCGCCGCCGCGGCCTCCGTCGTGCTCGGCGTCGTCCTTTTCGCCCTGACGCTACTGCAATTCGCCGCCGCGCGACGCAAAGAGGTCTGAGATGGCAACCATGCGCCTTTCAAATATGCTTCGTCAGCGTCGCAACGGGCAAGGGCGACCGCTGCATTGGACCGACATCGCGGCCTACGTCTATCTCGCGCTCGGCGTCGTCCTCATGTTCGGCCCCGTGCTGTGGCTCGTCCTGTCGTCGTTCAAGACCCAGAGTGCATTGCTGGAATTTCCGCCGTCACTGCTGCCGTTCGCACAGGTCGAAGTCGCGGTGCCCGGTCAGTCGCAAAAGCTGCCGCTGTTCCGCGCCACGCTTCCCGACGGCACGGTCCGCGAACTGGCGCAGGTTCGGCGCATTGGGCTGATCGGCCAGATGGTCGACCCCGCCGATCCGTCGCAGCAATTCCGCGTCGCGATCGACAAGCGCGAACCGGTGCGCCGCATCGCGCTCGCGACCGAGAATTACAGTGAACCGCTGCAGCGCTTCGCCTTCATGCGTTTCCTGTCCAACTCGGTGTTCGTGACGGTGGTCGCCACGCTGATCACGCTGCTGATCAATTCCATGGCGGCCTATGGGCTTGCCGTCTACCAATTCCCCGGCAAGCAGGCGGCGACCCTCGCGGTGATCGGGACGTTGATGATCCCGATGACCATCATTCTCGTGCCGGTCTATCTGGTCGTGACCGAGCTCGGCCTCGCCAACTCGCTTTGGGCGGTGATCCTGCCGGGTGCGGCGACGCCGACGGGCGTCTTCCTGCTCCGGCAATACATGCTGACCTTGCCGAAGGATCTGATCGAAGCTGCGCGGATGGACAAGGCGTCCGAGTGGCAGATCTATTGGCGCATCGTCCTGCCGCTGACCCTGCCGGCGCTCGCGGTTCTGGCGATTTTCTCGATCATGTGGCGGTGGAACGAATTCCTCTGGCCGCTCGCGGTATTGACCAAAACCGAGGTTTACACCCTCCAGATCGCGCTGAACGCGTTCCAGGGCGAACTCCAGACCCAGTGGCATTTCCTCCTCGCCATGACGGTGGTGACGCTCATTCCCGTCGCGCTCGTCTTTGTATTCCTCCAGCGCTTCATCACGACGGGCATCGGCTCGACGGGAATGAAATGACGGATCGGAGCTAACGACCATGGCTGAACTGAAGCTCACGGGCGCACGCAAATCGTTCGGCACCATCAACGTGCTGCACGGCATCGATCTCGCGGTGAAGGACGGCGAATTCGTCGTCTTTGTCGGCCCTTCCGGGTGCGGAAAATCAACGCTGCTGCGTGTCATCGCCGGCCTCGAAAACGTCACCAGCGGCGAGGTCCATATCGACGGCGAGCGCGTCACCCATCTGCCGGCCTCCGAGCGGGGGCTCGCAATGGTGTTCCAGTCCTATGCGCTTTATCCGCACATGAGCGTGCGCAAGAATATGGGCTTTGCGCTCGAGAACATGGGGCTGAAACCTGCCGACATCGAAGAACGGGTTGAGCGTGCCGCCGCCATGCTGCGGCTCACGGACTATCTCGACCGCAAACCCAAGGCGCTTTCCGGGGGACAGCGCCAGCGCGTCGCCATCGGCCGGGCCATCGTGCGCGATCCGAAGATATTCCTGTTCGACGAGCCGTTGTCGAACCTCGACGCGGAGTTACGCGTTGCGACGCGCAAGGAGCTTGCGGCGCTGCATGCCAATCTCGGCGGCACGATGATCTATGTCACTCACGATCAGGTCGAAGCCATGACGCTCGCCGACCGGATCGTGGTGCTCAAATCCGGCCGGATCGAGCAGATCGGCACGCCGCTTGAACTCTACAACCGACCCGCGAACGCCTTCGTCGCCGGCTTCATCGGTTCGCCTCGCATGAACCTCCTCCCCGCAACGGTGATCTCCGACGACGGCATGCTCCGCGTCACCATCGGCGACCGCGAAGTCACGCTGCCTCGCGCGGCATCCGGGCTCACTGCCGGGGCGGGCGTGACGCTCGGCATCCGCCCCGAGCATATCGACGTCGTGCCCGAGACGGGCATGCTCGCAACAACGGTCGATCTCGTCGAACGGCTTGGCGGTGAGACCTTCATCTATGCCTCGGCGCCCGGGCTGCCGCAGATCACGCTGCGCCAGGATGGCCAGTCGCAATTGTCCCGCGGCGATGCGGTCGCAATCCAGTTCGCCCCCGACCACCTTCACGTCTTCGACGCAACCGGCGCGGCCATCGCGCGACCCTCATAGAATCCTGAGCCTCATGAAAGCCCTGACCCACGGCCGCTTCCGCGGCCTCGACGGCCACGCCGCGCTGTTTGATCTTGCAACCGGACCGGCGGCAGCCCCGCTCGCCACACTCCGTATCGCGATTCTCGAGCGCGACATCGGCCGCGTCACCTTGCGCCGGCCCGAGGGTTATCGCCTCGATCGCGGCTGGGCGATCGCCCCCCACCGCATTGAACCGCCATTCGAGGGGCGGCTGCGCGACGATGTCACAGGTTTTCAAAATCCGGTGCCGACGACGTGGGAGGCCGGTGGCATCGTCACTGTCGCGGCCGGCGGTCTCACCGCGCGGGTGCGACTCGATCCGTTCGGCATAGCCTGGTACCGCGACGGCGAGGACCGGCCATTCCTGCGCGACCGCCCGACCCAGGCTTATTTTCTGTCGCGCAACAACGGCGCGTTGCTGCACGCGATGGAACGGCACGACGACGAACGCCATTACGGCCTCGGAGACAAGGCCGGTCCGCTCGATCGCACCGGCCGGCGCTTCGCCATTGATGCCGTCGATCCCTGCGGCTTCGACGCCGAGCTGTCCGACCCGCTCTACAAGATGCTGCCGTTCTTCATCGTTGATGGCGCACGCGGCGCACACGGCATCTTCTACGACAATCTCGCCCTCGGCTCGGTCGATCTCGGCTGCACGCTCGACAATTACCACGGTCTATTCCGCAGCTATCGCGCCGAGGACGGCGACCTCGATTATTACGTGCTCGCCGGCCGCACGGTGCCCGCGGTCACGCGCCGGTTTTCCTGGCTGACCGGCGGACAGGCTTTTGCGCCGCGCTGGACGCTCGGTTTTGCCATGACGACGATGACCATCGCCGACGCGCCGGATGCGGATGCACGTATCACCGGCTTCATCGAAGATTGCAGACGCCACCGCATTCGTTGCGACAGCTTTCACTTCGGCTCCGGCTATACTTCCATCGGCGACCGTCGCTACGTCTTCAACTGGAACCGCGACAAATTCCCGAATCCGTCCGCCACGATGGCGCGACTGAAGGCAGCCGGCATGCAGCCGGTCACCAACATCAAGCCCTGCCTGCTCGACGATCATCCACGGCTCGCCGAAGCCAAGGCGAGCGGCATTCTGGTCGGCGACGGCGAGACCGGCGAGCCCGCGGTGGCGCAGTTCTGGGACGGCCTCGGCTTCCACGTCGACTTCACCAACCCGAAGGGCCGGCAATGGTGGGCGAACGGCATCTGCGACGCCTTGCTCGCCTTTGGCGTAACCGCGGTGTGGAGCGACAACAACGAATTTGAGATCTGGGACGAGGATGCGGTCTGCGCCGGCGACGGGCGACCGTTTCCGCAAGGGCTCGCCCGTCCCGCGCAGGCCCTGCTGATGCATAAGCTCGCCTACGAGACCCAGGCCGCGCAGGCGCCGGACAAACGGCCCTATACGATCACGCGCGCGGGCAGCGCCGGCATTGCCCGCTACGGCCAGACCTGGAGCGGCGACAACGAAACCGCCTGGAAGACGCTGCGCTACAACCTGACCCAGGGCCTCAACATGAGCCTGTCGGGGCTTTATAATATCGGCCACGACGTCGGCGGCTTTCACGGCCCTTCGCCGGAGCCGGAACTGCTCTGTCGTTTTGTCGAGTTCTGCGCGCTGTGGCCGCGCATGGTGATGAATTCCTGGAAGGCGAGCGGCATCGTCAACACGCCCTGGATGCATCCCGGTGTGATTCCACAGGTCCGATCCGCCATGGATCTTCGCCACAGCCTTATCCCCTATCTGTACACCCAGATGTGGCGCGCAGCAGTGGAAGACGTGCCGGCGGTGCGCCCGCTACTCTGGGATTTCGCCTCGGATACGACGGCAGCAACTGTCGAGGACGCTTTCATGCTTGGCCCCGATCTCCTCGTCGCTCCCGTGCTGGAAGAGGGGGCGAGAACGCGCGAGGTCTATCTGCCCGTCCATCCCGACGGCTGGTACGACTGGCATGACGGCACACCATTCGAAGGCGGCCGCACGGTCACCGTCGCGGCGCCTCTTGGCCGGCTACCGGTGTTCGCACGCGCGGGCTCGATCGTTCCGATCGAAGACGAGAAAGGGCTGACGGCGATCGCATTCGGGGCGCCCCATCGTGGTGGCTTCGGCCTTCTCTATGTCGACGATGGCGAGACGGCGGACTGGCGCAAGGCGGGCATGGCGATCGAACTCCGCCTCCGCCCCGACGATGCCGGCTTCGTTCTCGATGTCAGCGGACGAGACCTGGCACCACCAATCCGCGTCCGTGGCGTCGGCGTGCCGAATCTGCGTCTTGCCGGCAAGGCGGAGTGACGAAGGCAAACGCACTCACATTACTACTCACCTCCTCACGTTATCAGATCACGCATTGTCGAAAGCTTTAAGGGACGGTTGCACCGATTACCTCAATGAGTATCTGTTCGCCCATCTCAACGAGGCCCGCCAGATCATCGAGGAAGGGAGGATCGACTACAACACCAGCCGACAGACACGAGCCTCAACGGGCACGTACCAACAGAGTTCGCACCCCTCCGCGATTCCGAGTCAGTCCTTTGCTCGGCCAAGCCAGATCGCGACCGCACCGGCGAGCAACACAGCGGCCGAAATGAGCAGCGAGGCATGGGCGCCCGCAATGAACGCGTCGTTGCCTCCGACCAGCGAGCCGAATAGGGCAATGCCAAGCACGCTGCCGGTCTGCCGCGTTGCGTTCAAAACGCCCGCAGCGATGCCGGATCGCGACTTCTCGACACTGCCGAGCAGCGTCGAGGTCAAGGACGGCACGAGCAAGCCGAGCCCGCCGCCGAGGATCATAAGCTGAGTGCCGATCGCCGCGTAGCTTGCCTGAGGCCATAGGCAGCAGCGCAACGCAGCCCGCGGCAGTGATCACACAAGCCAGTGCAATGGTTTGCGGCGCGCCGAGGCGCTCGCTGACCGATGCGGCGACGAGATTGGCGGGCAGCACCATGCCCATCATGGGCACGAAAGCGAGGCCTGTTGCGAACGGCGACCAGCCGTTGATTTTCTGGAAGTAGAGACTGAGCACGAAGATCAGGCCGTAGAAGGCGATGTTGAAGAGGAGTCCAACCAGAGCGGTCAGCGCAAACATGCGGTGGCGGAACAGCGAGAGTGGCAGCATCGGTTGTGGCGCGCGCGCCTCGCGCCATACGAACAGGAGTCCGATCACGGCCGCTGCCACGAAGCCCATGATGACGAGCGGATGGCTCCAGCCGAGCACGCCGCCTTCGATCAGGGCGCCGGCCAGCGTGCCGAGGGTTGCAACGGCCGCGATCTGTCCCGGCAAATCGATCTCGCGCTGCGCGAGCCGCGGCGTTTCCTCGGCATAACGCCAGGCAAGCCAGAGGCCGGCGGCGCCAATCGGCAGGTTGACGAGAAAGATCGCGCGCCAGCCGACCAGCGCAATCAGCGCGCCGCCGACAAACGGCCCCGAAGTCAGTGCGACGCTCGCACCTGCGGCCCAGAAGCCGACCGCGCGGCCGCGCGCCTTCGGATCGGCATAGGCATGATTGAGCAGCGTCAGCGAGTTCGGCACCAGGATCGCTGCTGCCAGGCCCTGCACGGAGCGTGCGGCGATCAGGAATATCGCCGACGGCGCCAGCGCGCAGGCGAGCGAAGCCAACGTGAAGATCGCAAAGCCCGCGATGAATATCCGTTTGGCGCCGACGCGGTCACCGAGCGCGCCGGAGGTCAATATGAAGGCCGCGAATGCGATCGTATAGGCGGTCACCACCCATTGCAGCTCGGCCACGCTACCGCCGAGCGAAGTGCCAATGCTGCTCAGCGCAGTATTGACGATGGTGATATCGAGCTGCACCACGCCGAGGCCGAGGCTCGTGGCAGCAAGTGCCAGCGCCGTCGCGAGCGGCGAACGGGATGATGTGTTGTCGGAGTGGGCTAGTTCCGGCTGCCTTGTATTGAACGAAGTGGTTTGCATTGATCACACTCAGTTGCCTGTGAGAATTTGACGGCCCAGATCAGCCCGCTTTGCGATGGTCATTCGATGCCAACCGAATATTCGGAGCCGCGGGATGATCTTTCTCCTCGTCGCGGCATGTCTTCACCGGGCCTACTGGCGTCCAGGCAACCTATGTTTCGTGATCGATCCAGTCTCGCGGAAACACTACGGTCTTGACCGAAGTATTCGTACTTGGCACTGCGTCCTTATCGGCGTACGAGACGGGCATGGACACCGGACCCAAAATCGCCCAAGTCGCAGCGCTCATCGGCGACCCGGCGCGCGCCAACATGCTGAGCGCGCTGATGGATGGCCGAACGTTGACCGCCTCGGAGCTCGCCTATGTGTCTGGCGTGGCGCCGCAGACAGCGAGTGGCCATCTTGCGAAACTTAGCGACGCGGGATTGCTCGCGCTCGCAAAGCGGGGCCGACGGCGATATTTCCGCCTGACCTCTCCGCACGTCGCGCGCGTGCTAGAAGGTCTCATGGTCGTGGCGCAGGACGGCCCCGCGCGGCAGCGCAATCTCTGGCGCGGTGGAGAAACGCTCCGGCACGCGCGCACGTGCTATGACCACATGGCCGGCCGCATCGCCGTCGCAATCGCCGACCGGCTGGTCCAACAGTCGTTTATTCTGCTCGACGAGGATGGCGGGCAACTCACCGACGCCGGCCGGTCATTCTTCAATGAGTTGGGCGTCGATCTTCGCCTCGCCTCCAAGCGCCGGGTGTTCTGTCGCCCCTGTCTCGACTGGAGCGAGCGCCGGCCGCATCTGGCCGGGGCAGTCGGCGCCGCCATTCTTGATCACGTTCTCGAGCACGATTGGGTCGAGCACGTCAGGGATAGCCGGGCGCTCGTCGTAACTCCGGTCGGCGTTAGAGAACTCGCCACAACGTTCGGCATCGAGGGCGGACCCCCGATGGACGGTCGCGATGGGCGTGTTGGGTCACGATCCGTCCTAGCTGGGACGCGGCTTACGGATCAAATGTGAGTAGATGCTAGAGTTGCCATGGGCAGCAGGCGCGGTCGATGCGGGACTCGTCTCCACAATCGCCGACCGGAATCGAACCCGGCTCAGACTCGAAATCTTTGGAGGAGACAGGCGAGCGCTTGACGGTCTCCGCGAATTGCCGCTCCATGAAGAGTTTGCGGGGAACCCGGCGCATCGCTGACAGAACGCGTCTGTTGCGGATGCCGCGGCAGGCGATCTGAAAGTGGACCTAAGGTTCATCGATCGGCCGACCGATTGATCAACTCGGGGCGCCAAACATTTTCGAACAGGAACAAAAGCAATTCGCTCGCGGTTGTTCATTGCGGCGTGCAGACCGCCTGAAGCAGACGTCAATCGATCAGGCGCCGGTAACACGATCAAGACAAAAGCGGCCTGCGGTGCGCGGCCGCTCAGGCTGGTCGCTTGGAGATCGTAGAAGCGGTCGTCGCAATCAGCCGGAATGGAAGTCGGTGCTCAACGATTTGTACCCCCAATTTCCGGCCTTCAGCGTCCCGCCGTCCGAGAACAACGGTCGAGGTTTTCAATGCGGACATTGGGCAGGGTTGACGAACACCGTACCGCAGATCGCGATCGCCTTCTTGCATGCGCTCTTGCCGGCATAGCGGGCGCTATCATTGGTGCTGCG
Source organism: Bradyrhizobium sp. LLZ17 (assembly GCF_041200145.1). Lineage (NCBI taxonomy): Bacteria > Pseudomonadati > Pseudomonadota > Alphaproteobacteria > Hyphomicrobiales > Nitrobacteraceae > Bradyrhizobium > Bradyrhizobium zaerense. Next base: position 4,012,964 of record NZ_CP165734.1, on the reverse strand, counting down.
CTGACACGCTCCCACCCCGGCGGTCGCGAGCCCAATCGCCATACGCAATTGGCACAGCTCAATGGTACGCCCGCGCGGCGGTACTATAGCGGCTTCAATCCCCAACGGGCGGTTGCCATCGCCGATCTCCGAGCGATGGCTCACAAGCGGCTGCCGCGGTTTGCACTCGAATATCTTGAAGGTGGAGCGGAGGACGAGGCCGCGCTGCTCGGTGAGCGGCGCGCCTTTGCCGATTGGCGTTTCCTGCCGCGGACGCTGGTCGATGTTTCCGGCCGCACGCTCGCAACCAGCATCCTGGGCCAATCTGCCGCCATGCCGCTTGTGGCTTCACCGACCGGCCTCAACGGCATCCTGCACGCGCATGGTGATTGCTTGCTGGCTCAGGCTTCGCAGCAGGCGGATATTCCGTTCGTCCAGAGCACGATGTCGAACGACACAATGGAAGAGGTGGCGCGGGCCGCGCCCGGCGTGCGCCATTGGTGGCAGCTTTATGTCTTTGGCGGGGACGAGATCTGGCAGGAGCTTCTGCGCCGCGCGGAGCGAGCGGGGTGCGAGGCCCTCGTGCTGACCACCAATGCCCAGATCTTCGGCGATCGCGAATGGCAGCGACGCAATCAGATCGGAAACGCCCGGCTTTCGGCGTCCGCGGCGCTCGAAAGCCTCACGCACCCGCTCTGGTTTGCCGAAAATCCGCTGTCGCTGGGACTACCAAAATTTGCCAACATCATCGACTTCGTTCCGAAGGATCAGCGCAGCTTCTTCGCGGCCTCGAACTGGGTCCGAGCGCATCAACCGACCTCGCTGAGCTGGGACACGGTTGCAAAGATACGACAGCGCTGGAACAAGCCGTTCATTCTCAAGGGCATTCTCTGTCCCGACGATGTGCGGCGCGCGCTCGATAGCGGCGCGGATGGAATCGTGCTGAGCAGCCATGGCGGGCGCCAGTTGGACTGGACGGTCGCGCCGCTTGATTTGCTGCCGGTCGCACGCGAGATCGTTGGTGAAAAGATCGCGCTTTACATGTCCGGTGGTGTCCGGAGAGGAACCGACCTGCTCAAGGCTTGCGCGCTCGGCGCCGACGCAGTGTGGGTCGGGCGGGCTCTATTGTATGGGCTATGTGCGGCCGGCGCTGCAGGCGCCGCACGCGCGCTCGCGATCATCAAGGCCGAGGCATTGGACGCGATGGGCTTGTTGGGAGCAAACCGCATTGAGGAGCTTGGTCCGCACCTGCTGGCGCACGCCGGGCGCGTGGCCTGACACAGCCCCTTGGGGAACCAAAGGAAGCCAGCCGCGTCAGATTCGTGCTGGCTTGCCCATTGACGCAAGAGTTCCCAGCCGCAGAACCAGCGTCGCGCTGGTCCCGATCCAATGACATGAAGTCACGGAGGCTGAACTTGGACCGGCAGATGTCCCGCGCCAGAGGACCTCGTCAGCCGGAGATCAGAGACTACGCGATCATCGGCGACTGCAGAACCGCTGCGTTGATCTCGCGGGAGGGCTCGCTTGATTGGCTGTGTCTGCCGAATTTCTCCAGCACCAGCGCATTTGCTCGCCTGCTCGACCTGAATGCAGGTCACTTCTCGATCAGGCCGTCTGCTCCCTTCGCCGTCGAACGCCGCTATTTGCCGGCGACTGCCGTGCTCGAGACAACGTTCAAGACCGACAGCGGCGTCGCTCGAGTGATTGATCTCTGCCCGATCTCGGACAGCATCGGATCGCTCCTTCCCATGCGCGAGATCTTGCGCATCGTCGAGGGCGTCGCAGGTTCCGTCGACCTGGAGATCGAATTCGCGCCGCGACTTCGGTATGGGCGTGTGCGATCCACCTTCCGCAAGATGACCGATGCCGTATGGCGCTGCGGGAGCACCAACGAGTTGCTCTTGCTCAACAGCAATGTCGAGCTCGCTGATCACGGATCGATGCTGAGCGCCAAGCTGCATACGACGGAGGGCGAGCGGGAACACTTCAGCCTCTCGTATGTCGAATGCGACGTCGGAACGATCGCTCCGGTCGGAGCACATGCCGACGCGCGTTGCGATCGCACGATCGCATGGTGGCAGGATTGGAGCCGTACCTGCAACTTTCCCGGGCGCGAGCGCGATATCGTGTTGCGAAGCGCGATAACGCTCAAACTCATGACGTTCTGTCTCTCCGGCTCTATCGTGGCCGCACCCACCACGTCCGTTCCGGAGGCAATCGGTGGCGAGCGCAATTGGGATTATCGATACTGCTGGCTGCGCGATGCAGGGTTGACCATGAGCTCGCTGGTCGATCTCGGGTTTCACGAGGAGGCCTCGACCTATTTGGGCTGGTTGTTGCACGCGACGCGTCTGACGCGTCCGAATCTTTGCAGCCTTTATGACGTTTATGGGCGCACGAACTTGCGTGTGCAGATTGCCGAGTGGCTCTCCGGCTACATGAACACGGCGCCGGTTCGCATCGGAAATGACGCAATCGAACAGCTTCAGCTCGACGTGCACGGCCAGGTGATCGCCGCAGCGCAAATCTTTGCCACCTCCGGCTGCGAACTCAGCCCATTGGAGGCGCGCATGCTGATTGGCTTTGGCGACGTCATCTGCAAGCGCTGGCGAGAGCCGGATAACGGAATTTGGGAGATTCCCGGCGCCCGCCGCCCATACACGTTCTCAAAGGCCATGTGTTGGGTGGCATTGGACAGGCTGCTGTCGCTGCATGAGCGCGGAATCATTGATCTCGGAACGCGAGAGGCCGGCTTTCGGCGGACCCGCGCGGACATCGCCGATTGCATCGAAACCCGGGGCTTCAGCACCGCCCTCGACAGTTACACAGCCGAGCTTGATGGACGAGAGATGGACGCTGCGCTGCTCCTGCTCGTTTGTTTTGGCTACAAGGTCGCATCGGACACACGAATGGTTGCGACCTACAATCGGCTTCAGGACGAGCTCGGTTGCGGCGGTCTCCTCTATCGATATCGTCCGGGATATGACGGCCTGAAGGGCAGGGAGGGCGCGTTTGGTCTCATCAGCTTCTTTGCCATCGTTCACCTCGCCGAGCGCGGCCTTGTTGCGGAAGCTGTGCGCCGCTTCGATGATCTCTGCGACTTTGCCAATGATGTCGGACTGTTCGGTGAAGAAATAGAACCCGGTACCGGAAGAGCGCTCGGCAACTTTCCTCAGGCCTTCACTCATGTCGGCTTGATCTATTCCGCGCTGGCCATCGAGCGGGCACGACGGAGAACCGCCCCGTGAACGCGCCGTGGGATCTGTCACTCTGGGCGTTGGTCGCAACGCTGGCAATGACCTCCATTCTGGAGGCCAGCCGCGGACTCGGATTTTCCCGTCTGAGTCTTCCGTTCCTGATCGGCACGTTCTTCACGAGTCGGCGCGGACGCGCGGTGATCCTCGGCTTTGTTGTGTACACGATTGGCGGCTGGCTGTTTGCATTCGTCCATTTCCTGCTGTTCTCGAGCGTTCGGATCTACACATGGTGGTTCGGCGCGCTCGCGGGCCTCGTGCACGGCGTGTTTCTTCTGGCCTGCGCGCTTCCTCTCCTGCCCTTCGTGCATCCAAGGATGGCGTCGGAGTACCACTCCGCGAGCGCGATCCGGCAGCTCGAGCCGCCCGGATTTCTTGCCATGAACTACGGCTATCATACGCCCTTGAGCACGTTGATTGCCCAGATGGTGTATGGCGCAACGCTCGGCGGCTTCGTGCAGGTTGCGCATTGGGTAGGCGCGTAATCAACGATACTCAGCGATAGCGCGTACGCAGCGTTCCTCGCGGACGCGGCCGGGCCAGCAGGCCAAGCGTCAGAAGTGCGGCTCCCCATGCAATGACCGGCGCGACGCGAGCGACTGCGCCGCGGACCGCGACCGCATGATTTCTGGCCTCGCTTCCAAAGCTGCCGCGGGTGCGATGCAGATCGTGGACCGGCTCCAGAAGATTGTCCCTGCGATAGGGCGCCACGGGCGTATCGGTTTCCTGTCCGGCGAAGGTCGTTCGAGCGAGATAGCGATCGAACAGCCCGGGAGCTAGCCAGTTCCCGAGAACGACTGCCAGGGTGCTCGCGCCGATCCAATATTCCCGCGCGGGCTGCACTGCTGCGCGATAGAGCGTGTCCGCGATCACCTCCGGCTGAACGACGGGCGGCACCGGACGAGGCTGGTGCGCCCGGTGGGTCCGCGCCCAATCGAATTGCGGCGTGTTGACGGCCGGCAGTTCCACGATCGTCAGTCTGATGCGAGAACCTTCATGGATCAGTTCTGTGCGAAGGGAATTCGTGAATCCGCGGATGGCATGTTTCGCGCCGCAATATGCGGATTGCAATGCGATGCCGCGATACGCCAGGGCCGAGCCGACTTGAATGATCGTGCCGCAATTACGTGGGCGCATGTGGCGCAGGGCTGCCATCGTGCCATGAACCACGCCGAGATAAGTCACCTCGGTCACGCGTCGGAATTCGTCCGGCGTCAGATCCCAGACCGGCGAAAATACGGTGACCATCGCATCGTTGATCCAGACGTCGATCGGTCCGAGGTGCCGCGCAATGGCATCCGCCGCGGCAAAAACCTGATCCGCATCGGCAACATCCGCCGGCGCAATAAAAGCTCGGCCGCCAAGCCGCTCGACCTCGTCCTTCACCACGTTCAGGGCGTCCTCGTCGCGCGCAATCAAGCCGATTGCAGCGCCCGCCCGTGCATAACGATGTGCTGCGGCCCGTCCAACGCCGGCGGATGCGCCCGTGATCACGACCGTGCGGTTACGAAATGCAGAGGACACCAAGAACGCCATCGATGGGCCTCACGCATCGAGCCGGATGAGCGCAAGGCCTGACTGCGGATCCTTACGCTTACGCAGATGGGCGGGACTTTCCGTCACAATCACCTCAAGCGTCGGCCGAACATGCGCTTCGCCGAGATGGCCGGCCATTGCCGCACCGTCCTGCCTACCGAGCACCAGATGAACGTGAAGAGCGGCCTCGCCGGAGGGCTCCTCGGCCACGTCCCCGATGAGCGAGGCGACCTCGACCTGTTCTAGCACCGCAATCCGCTGATACTCTTTCCTGCCCCAGTTGAAATACAGCAGGACAGCGTCGCTGAAGGCGCCGATGGCGGTGAGTTGTGCCGCGCGCACCTTCTCGGCGGCAACGAAACGTTTCAGGCAATCCATGACCTCTTCACCCGTTTCCAGGATCACCGCATAGGTTCTTTGTCCGCCGGTCTCATGGAGAAGCTTGTGGCGCATCTGGAGGTCCTCCGTCGCCAAGTAAACTAGCGAGAGAACCGCGAGCAGCTTTAAAGAGTTCCTGAATCATCGAAGATGTTAAAGGCTAGGTCGAAGGTTGATTGGAACGCTCCTCGCCGAACTCTGTTTTGCGATCAAGGGGGTTTGAAATTGCTGGAATAGCTCATGGCCTCTCCTACTGCATCGGACGTCCTCGTTGAGACCTTGCTCGATTGGGGCGTCGACACCGTCTTTGGCCTTCCGGGGGACGGGATCAACGGCATCATTGAAGCGTTGCGCACGCACCAGGATCGGATCAAGTTCATTCAGGTCCGTCACGAGGAGGCCGCCGCCTTTAATGCCTGCGCTTACGCGAAGTGGACCGGACGACTTGGCGTATGCATTGCGACCTCTGGTCCCGGCGGCATTCATCTCCTCAACGGCCTCTACGACGCCAAGCTCGATGGGCAGCCGGTCCTCGCCATCACGGGATTGCAATTCCACGACCTGCTCCACACGTTCACCCAGCAGGACGTGGAACTGGACAAGCTGTTCATGGATGTTTGCGTCTACAACAGCCGCATCATGGGGCCGCAGCACGTCGAGAACGTGGTGGAACTCGCCTGCCGTACGGCGCTCGCTTATCGCGGCGTCGCGCATGTCACGGTTCCCGTCGACATGCAGTCTCAGCCGGTGAGCGCAGGCAAGCGATCGGAGCGCAATGTACCTCATCACGTCTCGGATTTGATGGCCCGCTCCGCGCAAGCGCCGAGCGATGACCAGGTCGGCCGCGCCGCGGCAATCCTCAATGCCGGCAAGAAGACGGCAATCCTGGCGGGCCGCGGCGCGCTCGATGCGCGCGACCAGGTGCTCGCAGTCGCCGAGCGCCTTGGCGCGCCGGTGATCAAACCGCTGCTGGGCAAGGGCGTCATTCCCGATGACAGCCCGTTCTCGGCAGGCGGGATCGGTCTGCTCGGCACCAAGCCGGCACAAGAGGCGCTGGAGACTTGCGACACGCTGCTGATTGCCGGCAGCTCGTTTCCCTACATCGAATTCTACCCCAAGCCCGGCCAGGCGCAGGCGGTGCAAATCGAACTCGACCCGATGCGAATGGGATTGCGATATCCCGTTGCGGCCGGTCTGGTCGGCGATACCGGGAAGGCGCTTCAGGCACTGTTGCCCCGGTTGGATTACCGGGAGGACCGGTCGTTCCTGGAGACGGCCCAATCCGGCATGAAGGAGTGGAGCCAGCTGATGGCCGAGCGGGGCACGAGGAGCGACAAGCCCATGAAGCCCGACGTCGTCGCCTACGAGCTCAACAGGCTCCTGTCTGACGATGCGATCGTATCGACCGACTCCGGGACGATCACCACCTGGATCGCCCGTCATCTCGTGATGCGCGGAAACATGATGTTCTCGTGCTCGGGTAATCTGGCGACCATGGCCTGCGGCTTGCCCTATGCAATCGCCGCCGCGGTCGCCCAGCCCGGCAGGCAGGTCGTCGCTTTTGTCGGTGACGGCGGCCTCACCATGTTGATGGGCGAGCTTGCGACTTGCGTCAAATACGATCTCGACGTGAAGATCGTGGTGATCAAAAACAACGCACTCGGCCAGATCAAATGGGAGCAGATGGTCTTCCTCGGCAACCCGGAATATGTCTGCGACCTCCAGCCGATCGACTTTGCCGCCGTGGCGCGCGGCTTCGGCGTCAAGGCTTTCAGTGTCGACGATCCCGCGCGCTGCGGCGAGGTGCTGCGCGAGGCGCTGAGCACGCGCGGTCCGGTCCTGATTGAGGCGGTCGTCGACCCGCACGAGCCGCCAATGCCGCCGAAGGCGACGATGAAGCAGGTCAAGAACTTCGCCGAGTCGCTCGCCCGCGGAACGCCGGCACGCGGGAAAATCGCCTGGACGGTGGCCTCGGACATCGTCCGCGAAATTACCTGACGCCGCACGGCGCCACGCGACGGCCGCCAGCCGCCCGCAAACGTGAGATGCCGCTCTCAGCGAAACGGACGGCGCCCTGCGGGCCTGCAGTGCCGCCACGCAGTCATGCGGCAGATGGCATTCGTGCGACAGAGGGAAGCTGAGGACAGTCATGCGGCAGAGGGAAGCTGATGAGCCACACTCTCGAAGTCGATCATAGCAAGTCGCGTGGTTCGCTGCGCCGCATCGAGCGGACGGCTGACGGCAGGATCGTCAGCGCGGAAACCCGCCCGCCTGCTCCCGGACAATATGAGGATCTCGGCCGCGAGCTCGCCCGCGCCGTGGATGGCGAAGTGCGGTTCGACAGCGGCGACCGGGCGCTCTACGCCACGGATGCATCGAATTACCGGCAGGTTCCGATCGGCGTGGTGATCCCGCGTTCGGCCGCGGCCATCGCCCGGACCGTCGAGCTTTGTCGCAAGTTCGAAGCGCCCATCGTGATGCGCGGCGGCGGGACGAGCCTCGCAGGCCAAGGCTGCAACGTCGCGGTGCTGATCGATTGCTCGAAATACCTCAACCGCGTGATCGCCATCGACACCGTCTCGCGCATCGCGGAAGTCGAGCCCGGCTGCATTCTGGACAATTTGCGCTCGACTGCCGAACGCAACCACCTCACCTTCGGACCGGATCCAGCGACGCATGACCACAACACGCTCGGCGGGATGATCGGCAACAACTCCTGCGGCGTTCACTCGGTGATGGCGGGCCGGACGTCCGACAACGTCGATTCGATGGACATCCTCACCTATGATGGCGTCCGCCTCGAGGTCGGCCGTACCGGAGAGCATGAGTTCCGGCAGCATCTCGCAGCCGGCGGGCGCCGGGCGGAGATCTTCCGGCAGCTCGACGAATTTCGCAGCCGCTATCGCGATCTCATCCTGGCGAAATACCCCAAAATTCCGCGCCGGGTATCCGGCTACGAGAATCTGGATGAGCTCATGCCGGAGCGCGGGTTCAATGTTGCGCGCGCGCTCGTGGGAACCGAAGGCACATGCGCAGTCGTTCTGCGCGCCAGGCTGAATCTGGTGCCAAGCCCGCGGCAGCGCGCGCTCGTCATCATCGGGTTCGACGATGTCTATCGCGCCGCCGATGCCGTGCCCGACGTGCTGCGCTATGAGCCGATCGGGCTTGAAGGCTTCGACCGGCTGCTCGTGGAGTTCGTCCAGCGAAAGCATCTCCACCCCGAAGACATCAAGGTGCTTCCGGCAGGGGGCGGATGGCTGATTGCGGAATTCGGTGCCGATACCAGTGACGATGTGGCGGCCAAGGCCCGGCCACTGGCCGAGGAATTCGGGCGACGCGGGCGTGAGGCGAAGCTGGTTGCTGATTCCCAGCAGCAGGCGAAGATCTGGGAGGTTCGCGAGGCGGCTCTGGCGGCGACTGCGCACGTACCGGACTTTCCGGAAACCCATCCTGGATGGGAGGATAGTGCGGTGAGCCGGGAAAATCTCGGACCTTATCTTCGCGAGCTCAAGGCGCTCTATCACAAGCACGGCTATGAGGCATCCGTCTATGGCCATTTCGGCGACGGGCTTGTGCATTGCCGCGTGCCGTTCGATCTGCGGACCGAGTCGGGCCTCGCCAATTGGCAGCGATTCCTCGACGAAGCTGCCGATCTCGTCGTCCGCTACGGCGGCTCGCTCTCAGGCGAGCATGGCGACGGTCAGGCGCGCGCGAGCCTCTTGGAGAAGATGTACGGGCCCGAGCTGATGCAGGCCTTCCGTGAGTTCAAGGCGATTTGGGATCCGGCCGGCAAGATGAATCCGGGAAAGGTCATCGACCCGTTCCCGCCGACATCGAATCTGCGGATCGGTCCGAATTATCAGCCGCCTGACCTGCCGACGTATTTTTCCTTCAAGGAAGACTCCAACAGCTTTGCCAAGGCGACACGCCGCTGCGTGGGCGTCGGAACCTGCCGCCGCCGCGACAGCAACAAGGGCGTCATGTGCCCGAGCTACATGGCGACCAACGAGGAGAAGCATTCGACGCGCGGTCGCGCGCGCTTGCTGTTCGAGATGCTGCATGGCGGACCGATCGACGACCTCTGGCGCAGCACCGAGGTAGAGGAGGCGCTCGATCTCTGCCTCGGTTGCAAGGGCTGCAAGAGCGACTGCCCCGTGCAGGTGGACATGGCGACCTATAAGGCGGAGTTTCGGGCGCATCACTACAAGGGTCGCCTGCGCCCGCGTGCCGCCTACTCCATGGGCCTGATCCATGAGTGGTCGCGCCTTGCCAACTCCGCGCCGTGGCTCGCCAATGCGGTCTTCCGATGGCCGGGACTCTCCGCGGTGGCCAAATGGGCGGGAGGGATTGCGCCGCAGCGCAGGATTCCGACCTACGCGCGCCAGTCGTTCGTCCAGTGGTTTCGCGCGCGTGGCGCGCGCGGAAGCGGCAAGCCGGTCATGTTGTGGCCGGACACGTTCAACAATTACTTCAGGCCTCAGACCGCGATCGCCGCCACCGAGGTTCTCGAGTCGCTCGGCTACGCCGTGACGATTCCCGACCGCATCCTGTGCTGCGGTCGGCCACTCTATGACTGGGGCATGCTCGATCGCGCCAAGAAGCTCTGGGAACGCACATTCGTCGCGCTCGCTCCCGCCATGAAGGCAGGTATGCCGATCGTCGGCCTTGAGCCGGCTTGCGTCAGCGCGTTCCGGGACGAACTGCCGGGCCTCTTCCCCGGTCACGAGCACGCCGAGCGCCTTTCGCACCAGACTCTGTTCTTCACCGAATTTCTCGATCGGCACGTTCCACATCAAGAGCTCGGCCGTGCCTCGGGCGCGGCCTTGGTTCAGTTTCACTGCCACCATCATGCGGTCCTCGAGCCGGAGGCAGAGCAGCACGTTCTTGATCAAATCGGACTCAACTACGAGGTCATGAAATCCGGGTGTTGCGGGATGGCCGGGGCGTTCGGATTCGAACGCGACAAATATGACGTGTCCATCACCGCGGCCGAACGCGCCATGTTGCCCCTGATCAGGGATGCAGCCTCCAATGCGATCATTCTGGCCGATGGATTCAGTTGCCGCGAGCAGATCGAGCAGTGCACCGGCCGCAGGACACAGCATATCGCGGAGTTGCTGGCCGATGTGGTCGCCCCAAGGGATCGATATGCGAGTTCGTCGACCTGACAAGAGCCGCAAGCGCCGGCCGGAAGCCCCTCGAGGGAAGCATACTGCGGGAAGTCCAAAAGAGAGCGCGAAGGAGCGATCGTCCCCGGGCGAGACCGCGCCCAGCCACGAAGTCCATGAAGGCCGGCTGATCGAGAAGCCGGCCAAGGAAAGCGGTAAGTGAGGTCCGAAGGGAGGGCCGATCCTCCGCAGGCATCATACCAAAGGCGAGGAAAGTCTTAGGAACCTGCAATCCTGGTTGACGTTGCCGAACCGGTTCGATGGACATCGCCATGCGACGCCGGACGTTTGTGATTTCGCTCGCGAGCTGGCTCGTCAGCACGACGTCGCTGACGCGGGCGAGGGTGATTCATGGCTCTATCCCCTGGTCTCCTTTTCCAGACTCGGCACCGGAAATCGTGCGCCCCGGTCCATGGCAGTTCTTCACGCTCGATGAAGCCCGCGCGATGGAGGCGATCGTCGACCGTATCATCCCGCCGGATCCGGAGACGCCGGGCGGCAAGGATGCGGGCTGCGCCGTCTTCATCGATCGTCAGCTCAGGGGGCCGTACGGCTCTAACCAGGGTTTGTACAGACTCGGTCCGTTCGGCAAAGGCACTAAGGAGCAGGGCGCGCAATCGGAGCTGACGCATGCCGAGCTCTATCGGAAGGCGTTGGCCGCACTTGACGGGCACTGCAAGTCAACCCAGGGCGGCAAGTCCTTCGCCGAACTCGGCGCGTCCGAACAGGACGACATGCTGCGCAAGATCGAGTCCGGTGAGATCAAGTTCGAGACTGTCGATGCGCAAGGGTTTTTCTCCGCGCTGTTGAAGGATGTCCCGGAAGGCTTCTTCTCCGATCCCATCCATGGCGGCAATCGCGACATGGTCGGTTGGAAGATGATCGGCTTTCCTGGCATCCGTTATGACTATCGCGACTGGGTCCATCGTCACAACGAGCGCTATCCATATCCGCCCGTCAGCATTGCGGGTCGTGCCGACTGGACCCCAAAATCGAGAGCGTGACGAATGGCTCGCAAACTGCCGCGAAAGGACGTCGTCATCATCGGGCTCGGCTGGACCGGGGCTATCATGGCCTACGAGCTTGCCGAGGCCGGGCTCGATGTGATTGCGATCGAGCGCGGCCCCTGGCGCAACACAGCGACCGATTTTCCGCCGGGGTACGCGGCGGATGAGTTGCGCTTCCGCATTCGCCATGAACTGTTCCTCAGGCCCGGCCAGACCACCTTCACCTTCCGGAACAAGGCGAGCCAGACGGCACTGCCGATCCGGAACTGGGGCGCGTTCATGCCGCCGAACGGCGTCGGCGGCGGAGGGGTGCACTGGAATGCGGAGACCTGGCGCTTCTTGCCATCGGATTTCGTGCTGAAGACACACCTGACCGAGCGTTATGGCGCGGGCTTCCTGCCCGAGGATATGACGATCCAGGACTGGGCGGTGACTTACGACGAGCTCGAGCCGCATTACGACAAGTTCGAATATCTCTGCGGCACGTCCGGCCAGGCCGGCAACATCAAGGGCACGATCATGGAAGGCGGCAACCCCTTCGAGGGCCCGCGATCTCGTCCTTACCCCAATCCGCCGCAGGACCAGCCGTTCAGCCACACGCTGTTTGCCAAGGCGGCGCGCGACCTCGGCTATAAGCCGTTCCCCCAGCCATCGGGTAACATGTCGCGCCCGTACCAGAATCCGCTGGGCGTGCGCCTCGGGCCATGCACCTATTGCGGCTTCTGCGAGTGGTTCGGCTGCGGCAACTACTCAAAGGCCTCGCCGCAGACTACCATTCTGCCTGCGCTGATCCGCAACTCTAACTTCTCGGCGCGCGACAACAGCGAGGTTACGCGGATCGATCTGGACAGCTCCGGCAAACGCGCGACCGGCGTGACCTTCGTGGATACCGCGGGCGATGAATGGGAGCAGCCGGCCGATCTGGTCGTACTCTCCGCCTACACCATCTTCAATGTCCAGCTCCTGCTGCTGTCGGGCATCGGCAAGGCCTACGATCCCTCCGCCAACACGGGCGTGGTCGGCCGCAACTTCACCCACCAGACCGTGTCCGACGTCGTCAGCTTTTTCGACTCCGCAAAGTTCATCTTCAATCCGTTCATCGCCTCGGGCGCGATCGGCATGTGCATCGATGAATTCAACGGCGACAATTTCGACCACGCGGCGCATGGCTTCGTCGGAGGCGGCTATGTGGGACAGGTCCAGACCAATGGGCGGCCGATCGAGACCACGCCCGTGCCACCGGGAACGCCGCTGTGGGGCGCAGAATGGAAACAGGCGGTCAAGGAAAACTATCAGAGCGCGACCAAGCCCGGGACCGGCGTCCACGGCAGCATGTACAGCTACCGTGATGTCTATGTCGATCTCGACCCGACCTACAAGGACCGCTTCAGTCGGCCGCTGGTGCGGATCACCATGGATTTCCACGACAACGAGATCAAGCAGAACAAATTTTTGACCGACAAGTTCGCCGAGATCTTCGAGGCGATGGGCGCAAAGCAGGTCCACAAGGAATATCGCAAGGCGCCGTACGACATCACGAAATACCAGACGACACATCTCTGTGGCGGCGCGATCATGGGCAGCGATCCGAACACCAGCGCGCTCAATCGGTACCTGCAGAACTGGGATGTGCCGAATCTGTTCGTGCTCGGCGCGAGCGCATTTCCGCAAAATGCCGGCTACAACCCGACCGGAACGGTCGCCGCGCTCGCTTACTGGGCCGCCGACGCGATCCGCACAAAGTATCTCAAGAACCCTGGGCAACTGATCAATGCGTAGATCGGCCCGGCTCGGATTGACGGCACTTGTGCTTGCAGTGGGCACGGGCAAGGGCACGGGCGCTGACCTGCAGGGCTTCGCCGCCATCAACCGCGGGCGCTATCTTGCGGCGGCTGCCGATTGCGGAAGCTGTCATACGATTCCGGGTAGCAATCATCCCTTCAGCGGCGGCCGGCCGATCGAGACGCCGTTCGGCATTCTGGTATCGCCCAACATCACGCCGGATCGCGAGACCGGGATCGGCGCCTGGAGCGACGACGAGTTCGATGCGGCCGTGCGCAAGGGGCGCCGGCGCGACGGCAAGCTACTCTATCCGGCCATGCCGTTTCCGTATTTCGCACGGATGTCGCAACAAGAGGTCAAGGACATTCGCACTTATCTCGCCACCGTCGAGCCCGTCCATAATGCGGTGGCCGTGAACCAGCTGCCATTTCCGCTCAACCAGCGGGCCGTCATGATGGTCTGGGACAGGCTTTACTTCGCACCCTGGACGTTCAAGGACGAGCCATCGAAATCCAAGGAATGGAATCGTGGTGCATATCTGGTCCAGGGTCCCGGGCATTGCGGTGCCTGTCACACGCCAAAGACCTTCCTCGGCGGAGACAAGCTCTCCAAGCCCTTGCAGGGATACACCCTCCAGGGCTGGGTCGCGCCCGACATCACCAGCGGGCAGGGACCGCTTGGGCAGTGGTCGGTCGACGATCTCTCGCAATATCTTAGGACTGGCCACAACCGCTTTGCCGCCGCTGCCGGTCTGATGGGCGAAGTCGTCGAGCTCTCGACGTCGAAACTGAGCGACGGCGACATCTACGCCATGGCGACCTACCTGAAGGACGTGTCGGGACCAAGGCCCGCAGCCGACAGCTCCGGCGATTCCAGCGTGCTGGCAGCGGGCGGCGCGATCTATCAGGATCTCTGTTCGGCTTGCCACAAATCGGACGGGACGGGCGTTCCCAATCTCATTCCGAACCTTGCGCAGGCTGCGACGGTCAACACGGGTGATCCCACGACGGTGTTGCGGGTGATCCTTCAGGGGGCGCAAAGTGTCGCGACCGACCGGGAGCCGACCGGTCCGGCCATGCCCGCCTTCGGCTGGCAACTCAACGACACGCAGGTCGCGGCGGTTGCGACCTATGTCCGCAACCATTGGGGCAAGGCGCCGCCGGTCAGCGCGGATGACGTCAACAAAGAGCGCAAGGCGCTTGATGCGAGAACGAACTGACGATCACGTCCGGGTCATGAAATCCATTAGGCCAAGCCAAAGGAATATCCCGAGCCAGAACAGCCCTGCGCCCGCGAACACCAATGTGAGGCCGCTCCGGTGCCGCAGCTCCATGAAGATGACCGCGACCAGGCCCGCCTTGACGGTGCCGATGCTCAGCGCCACCACGGCATTGCCGGCCCCGAGCGGCACATAGGCAAGCGTCACGGTGAGTGCGAGCAAGGCCAACAGGCCCAGCCAAGCTCCGACGAGTGGAAGCGGGGGCCGCCAATGCGTCATGACGAGGACCGCCCGGGCAAGTAGATCAGCGCGAACAGGAAGATCCAGACCACGTCGACGAAGTGCCAATACAGTGCTGCGCTATGCAGCGCCGTATGATGACGCGTCGTCGGCATCTTCCGGCAGATGATCGCAAGCGTCGCAAGCAGGCCGATGCCGATGAGCATGTGCAGGGCATGGATCGCCGTGGCGACGAAGTAGAAGATGAAGAACAGCTGGACGCTGTTGCCCAGCGGACCGCCGAACCGAAAATCGACGCCGGGGACGATGTGCTCGTCGTACTCCTTCCTGTACTCGATCCCTTTGAGCACGATGAAGACCAGCCCAAGACAGGCGGCGCCGAGCAACAGCAACGTGCTGATCCGAGCCGTCTCAGCGGAGAAGATTTCGACCGCCCATGCGACGAGAAAGCTCGAGGTCAGGAGCACAGCCGTGTTGGTTGTCCCGATCAGGATGTCGGTGTGCCGACTGCCCTCGGCGAAGCCCTGCGGAAACGCATGCCGGTAAACGAGATAAGCGAGGATCAGGCCGCCGAAGAGCAAGATCTCCGTGGCAATGAAGACCCACATGCCAAGCTCGGCGGTGTGATCGCGGTGGGGGATGGAGGCATACTGCGGTGCGAAGGCCGGGCTCTCAGGCATTTTGCGGCTCCGCGTGGAAATCCCGGTCATATTGATAGGGCGCGCGCGTGACCACCGGCTGCGTGGTGAAGTTGTGCTCCGGCGGCGGAGAGGACGTCTGCCATTCGAGGCCGGGGGCATCCCAGGGATTCGCCGGCGCGCGGGCGCCAAAGAACGCGGAGTAGCCGAGATAGAACAGCGGCATCAGGTAGGCGACGGCGAGAATCGCGGCGCCGCCCGATGACAGCACGTTCCAGACCTGAAATTCCGGAGGGTAGACGTGGTAGCGGCGGGGCATGCCTTCTGCGCCGAGGATGAATTGCGGGAAGAATGTGAGATTGAAACCGAAGAAGATCAGGACGGCCGCGGCGCGCGCCCAATATTCCGAGTACAGCCGGCCGGTTATCTTCGGCCACCAGTAATGCAAGCCGCCGAAATAGGCCGTCACCATGCCGCCGACCATGATGTAGTGGAAATGTGCCACGACGAAGTAAGTGTCCGTGGCGTGCACGTCAAAGGCGAGGCAGGCAAGGAACAGGCCCGTGAGCCCGCCGATCGTGAACAGGCCGATAAATCCCAGCGCATAGAGCATGGGCGCATCGAAGCGCAGCAGGCCTTTGTGCAGCGTTGCGGTCCAGTTGAAGACCTTGATCGCCGAGGGCACCGCGACGATGAAGCTCATGAATGAGAAGACGAGGCTTGCGATCAGCGACTGGCCGCTGACGAACATGTGATGTCCCCACACCAGGAAGCCGACCGCGGCGATGGCGAGGCTGCACCACGCCACGAACTTGTAGCCAAACACTTGCTTTCGCGAGAAGCAGGAGATCAGTTCGTTGATCACGCCCATGCCCGGCAGGATCATGATATAGACCGCGGGATGCGAGTAGAACCAGAACAGGTGCTGGAACAGCAGTGGATCGCCGCCGATCCGCGGATCGAAAATGCCGACGCCGAAGAAGCGTTCCACTGCGATCAGCAATAGCGTGATCGCGAGCACCGGCGTTGCCAGCACCAGGATGACGGATGTCGCGTAGAGCGACCACAGGAAGAGCGGAAGGCGATACCAGGTCAGGCCGGGAGCGCGCAGGCGATGGATGGTGACGATGAAATTCAATCCGGTCAGGATCGATGAGAAGCCGGCAATGAAGACGCCGGCGGCCGCCACGATCACGTAGCTGTTGGAGTAGAGGGTCGAGAACGGCGTATAGAAAGTCCAGCCGGTGTCGACGCCGCCGGCGAGGATTGCAAACAATGTCGTGCAGCCTCCCAGCATGAAGATGTACCAGCTCATCAGGTTGAGCCGGGGGAAGGCAAGGTCGCGCGCGCCGATCATCAACGGAACGATGAAGTTGCCGAGCGTGTTCGGAATAGATGGAATGAGGAAGAACCACACCATGATGATGCCGTGCATGGTGAATAGGCGGTTGTAGATGTCGGAGCTGACGATGTCGCCCTGGGGCGTTGCAAGCTCGATCCTGATCACGGTTGCCGCTGCCCCGCCGATGAAGAAGAAGAAGATCAGGCTCGCGAAATAGAGGATTGCGATCCGCTTGTGGTCTGTGGTCAAGAACCAGGATTTCAGCGTGTAGTCGGTGGTCAGATAGCTTTTCTCGCTCATGATCGGTGTCCTGCAAGCGACTTGATGTACATCACGAGGCGCAAAAGCTGTTCTTCGCTCACCTTGCCCTCGAACGAGGGCATCAGCGGCTCATAGCTCGCAACAATCTGGCTACGCGGCAGCAGGATGGAGTCGCGGATGTATTTGTCGTCCGCAATCGCGGTGCTGCCGTCGGACAGCGGGACCGGCCGTCCATAGAGGCCCTCGAGCGGCGGCGCGCGGATCTTGCTGCCCGGGCCATGACAGCCGCTACAGCCGAGTTCGCGAAACAGCGCGCCGCCCTCGCCGGCGAGCGAGCTTGACGGCGCCTGCCGCGTGAGCCAGTTGGAGAAATCGGCCGGCTCCATGGCCACGATTTCGCCGATCATGCCTGAATGGTCGGTGCCGCAATATTCCGCGCAGAACAGATGATAGGTGCCGGGCCTGTCTACCTCGATCTCGATGTCCTGATAGCGGCCGGGCACGACGTCGTGCTTGAGCCGCAGGGCAGGAATGAAGAAACTATGGATCACGTCCTGCGAGGCCATGACCAGGCGAACCGGGCGGTTGGTCGGCACGTGCAGCGCGTTGATCTCGGCCTGGCCGCCGGGATGCTGGGTCTTCCACATCCATTGCTTCGCGACGACGAACACGACCAACTCGTCCGCCGGCGTCTTGTACATCTCGAAATACACGCTGGCGCCCCAGACGAACAGGCCGACGAAGCAGGCCAGCGATGCGGTGGTCCAGCCGACCTCCCAGTGCCAGCTCTTGGCGATGTGGTCCTCGCGGTCGATCAGGTTGCCGGCGCGATAGCGGACGCAAAACAGCGTCAGCAGGAAGAACAGAATCCCGAGCACCAGCGCGCTCGTCATCAGAAGACCCGCGAAGAGCAGGTCGACATCGCCGCTTTGTGGCGAGAGCCCGGGTTGCCAGAACGGGATCCACTGGCGCCACATCTAACGCAACCTCGATCGAAGCACTCGGCGGGAGTTCATGGGGACGGCCACCCCGGCAAGCCCTTGTGCAGGAGGAGATCAACTGCGCGGTCAATCGGGATGCGAACGACCCCTCGATTGCGGTCGACCCAAGCATAGCTTCCGTCAATCTGCGCTTCGCCTTGCCGGGATTTTTGCAACGCGTCGCGGGGGCGACCTCGAGCGGCGGGGCATTCGCGCTGAGGGCGGGACGATTTGCGGGCGTGACGCGCATCGTGGATTGCGGAAACATGAGCGGCAACAGGAGAGGCGTCACTGCGACGAAAGTCGCAAGACCGCTTGCAAGCCATCCGACCAGGCGCGGTCCGACATCCGACCGCTCATAGTCGAAGCGCTTGCTGTCCGCCATGCTGCCGTCCTCGATCGCGGCAAGACAATGCGGCACGAGGAATTGCGTTCCGGATCTAGGAACCAACCTACGACGGCGGGATTGTCGAACGACAACTCGCCGTCGGGTCGCAGCGAGAATGGTCCAGATATTCTCCCCTGTGGCGGACACCTGGTTGCGCCTGTTTCTGATCGGCGGCTTGTCGCTGGCGAGCGGCGGTACTGTCGCAGTCGTTGGTTTTGCGCGTTCGGCCTACATGACCGACACCGAAATTCGACCGCATCAGCCCGTGCCGTTCAGTCACCGCCATCATGCCGGGGAGCTCGGCATCGACTGCCGTTATTGTCACAGCAATGTCGAGGCAGGCCCGCAAGCGGGCCTTCCACCGACCGAGACCTGTATGACGTGCCATTCGGAAATCTGGACCGATGCGAAGATGCTCGAACCGGTGCGGCGCAGCCTCGCCGACGACACGCAGATCCGGTGGACGCGGGTCGCAAAGCTGCCCGACTACGTGTTCTTCCGTCACGACATCCATATCGCCAAGGGCGTCGGCTGCGAAACCTGCCACGGTCGTATCGACCAGATGGCGCTGACCTATCGGGCAAAAGCCTTCACGATGGAGTTTTGCGTCGATTGCCATCGCGATCCCGCGCCGCACCTGCGTCCGCCTGATCGCATCACCGACATGGCTTGGAAGCCGCCATCTGATGCGCGCGTGAAGGGTGAGGCGATCGCCGCACACGAGGGCCTCCGCCTTGGCGAGCTCACGCATTGCTACGTGTGTCACCGATGAGGAGGCGCATCGACCATCAATCCGGGAGCGCGAGCGGGCCACCATTTTGGGCCGGCATCGAGGAACTGTCGGGTGATCCGCGATTTCGGGCCTTCATTGAGGCAGAGTACCCAGCCGTTCAGCAGTTCTCGCAGACCGCGCGCCGCGAATTCTTGAAACTGATGGGCGCTTCCTTTGCGCTCGCCGGGCTGACGGGCTGCGAGAAGAGTTCGTTCGTCGCGGCTCTGCCCTATGTCGATCAGCCGGCGAGCGAGACGATCGGGCTGCCGCGCTACTACGCGACAGCGGTTCTGCTCGACGGCTTCGCGCAGCCCGTGATCGCGACGAGCTATGCTGGACGGCCGACAAAGCTCGACGGCAATCCTGATCACCCGGTCACGCAAGGTCGCAGCGACGTCTTCATGCAAGGTGCGGTGCTGCAGCTTTATGATCCCGACCGCGCTGCGGCGCCGACCCGGCGCGGCGAGCCCGTGAGCTGGGCCGACGTGGAGGCGGCGGTCGGGACGCTGCGCGAGAGCTGGAGAATGGACCAGGGCGAGGGCGTGCGGCTGCTGCTCGGACCCACAACCTCGCCGACGCTGCTGCGCCAGATCGATGCCTTGCTGAAGCAGTTTCCGAAGGCCCGCGTTCATCTGCATGCGGCCGCCGGCCTCGAGGCGAGGCGGCAAATTATGGCTGCGGTGTATGGGCGGGCGTTGGACCAGCACTATGTGCTCGATGACTGCGACCTCATCGTCAGCCTCGACGACGACTTCCTGGGACCTGGACCTGATCAGGTGCGCAACGCGCTGGGCTGGTCGCGGTCACGCCGGCGGCTGGGGGATCGTCCCGGTAACCAGTTGTTGATGGCCGAGAGCGTGCCATCAGCCACCGGTGCCATGGCAGGCGAACGTTTGATTGCCGACGCGAGGCGGATGCCGGTGCTGGCCGAGGCCCTCGCAGGCGCCCTCGGAATTGCCGAGGCATCGACGCCGGAACTGACCGACCGTGAGGGCCGATGGATCGCGCGGGTCGCTTCTGCCTGCAAGGATCGAACCGGACGCTCGCTGTTCATTTCAGGCGTGAGCGCGGGTGCTGCCGCAGCGCTGTGGATGGCACGGATCAATGAGCGGCTTGGCAACGCCGGCCAAACGCTCCGATTGACTGCGCCGATCTCGGATCCGGCGAATGCTGGAACGCTGGCTGAACTGGTGTCCGATATCAACGCCGGGCGCGTCACCACGCTTATCGTGCTCGATTGCAATGCAGCCTACGCCGCACCCAGTGAGCTCGCGTGTGGCGACGCCATCAAGCGCGTCCGCTCGTCCCTGTATCTCGGCCTGCAGCGGGATGAGACTGGCGATCTCTGCGAATGGCAGCTCCCTCTAACGCACGCGCTCGAGAGCTGGAGCGACGCACGCGCGGTCGATGGCACCGCGACCATTCTCCAGCCCGTGATCGAGCCGTTTTATGACGTGAAAACCGTACATCAGATATTTGGCATGCTGCTTGGCGATATCAATCCGGCAGCCGACGCCGCGGTCCGCGAGACCTGGCAGGCGAGTTTCGGCAATGCTTTCGAGCCGCGTTGGAAGAAGGCGCTGCACGACGGTTTCGTCGAGGGTGCCGCCCCGTTTGTCATGGCGTCGCCCGTGAACAACACGATCGCGTCACCAAAGGCGGCCGGCGAACTCGATGTCGTATTCCGGCCGGATCCGACCGTCTGGGATGGCCGGTTCGCCAATATCGGCTGGCTTCAGGAACTGCCGAAGCCGCTGACGACGGTCACCTGGACCAACGTGATCGCTGTCAGTCCGGCGCTCGCGAAGCGCTTCGCTGCAGCCAATGGCGATCAAGTCGAAATCACGGTCGGCGAGCGTCGGGTGACGGGGCCGCTCTGGATCATGCCCGGTCAGGCCGACAACACAATTGCTCTCTTTCTCGGTTACGGCAGGACCCGGGCCGGGCGGGTCGGTAGCAGCCTTGGCTACGACGCCTACCGGGTCCAGTCCGGCGCCGCGCCATGGTTGACGCAAGGCAGCCTGCGCAAGCTGGAGCTCACGGCAGACCTTCCGGTGACCCAATTGCATCACCGCATGGAAGGACTTGATCTCGTCCGCGAAGTGAGTCCGGGTGGTGCCGAGAGGTCATCGTCCGAGCAGCCCAGTCTGTACGCTCCCTGGCCGGGCTCGAAAAATGCGTGGGGCATGGTCATCGACCTCGATGCCTGCATCGGCTGCAATGCCTGCGTGGCGGCTTGCACCGCCGAGAACAACGTCCCCGTCGTCGGGCCCGACCAGGTCAAGGTCGGTCGTGAAATGCACTGGCTGCGTATCGCGCGTTACTACACCGGCGACATCGCCGAGCCGCGCAGCTTCTTCCAGCCGGTGCCCTGCATGCATTGCGAGGATGCGCCTTGCGAAATGGGCTGCCCCGTCCATGCCACGACACACAGTCCCGAGGGTGTGAATCAGATGGTTTATAACCGCTGCATCGGCACGCGGACCTGCTCCAGTTACTGCCCCTACAAGGTCAGGCGCTTCAATTTCTTCGATTACCGCGCGCCTGCTGAGTCCCCCCTCCATGCCGCCGACAATCCCGATGTCACGGTGCGCTCGCGGGGCGTGATGGAGAAATGCACCTATTGTACCCAGCGCATCGAAGCTGCCCACGTAGCCGCGGACAAGGAGAACCGCTCGTTACGCGACGGCGAGGTGGTGACCGCGTGCCAGCAGGCATGTCCCACCAAGGCGATCGTGTTCGGGGACATCAACGATCCGAATTCGGAGGTCTCGCGGCTCAGGCGTGATGGTCGGCACTATGTGCTACTCGAGGAACTGGGAACGCGTCCGCGCACGACCTATCTGGCGCGCTGGCGCGACGGCGACACGGGGTCGCAGCAGGGATGACCGATCGATCCGACATCCTGCCGACGCGCCAGAGCATGGGCGGCATCGCCGACCAGCTCACCGGCATTCCCCTGCATTTTCCCGCCGAGCGCCGCTGGCTGATTGCAATGATCTTTGCGAGCGCACTGCTGTTGCTGCTGATGATCTCCGTGGTCGAGCTCTTCACCCGCGGCGTCGGCATCTGGGGCATCAACATCCCCGTCAACTGGGCCTTCGCCATTCACAACTACGTCTGGTGGCTCGGCATCGGTCACGCCGGCACGCTGATTTCGGCGCTGTTGCTTCTGACTGGCAGCGAGTGGCGCAACTCGCTCAACCGCTTTGCCGAGACGATGACGCTGTTTGCCGTGGTCTGCGCCGGGATCTATCCGATCCTGCACCTCGGTCGGCCCTGGTACGTGTACTGGATGTTTCCCTATCCGGCCACCATGGGCGTCTGGCCGCAATTCCGCAGCCCGCTGGAATGGGACATCTGGGCGGTGCTGACCTATCTCACGGTCTCGCTGGCCTTCTGGTATACCGGCCTGATCCCCGACCTCGCCGCCGCGCGCGACCGCGCAACGCGCCGCGGCTGGCAGATCTTCTTCGGCGTCATCGCGCTCGGATGGCGCGGTTCGGCCAAGCATTGGCTGCGTTGGTCGCAGGCCTACAGGCTGATCGCGGGTCTTGCCGTGCCGCTGGTCGTGTCCGTCCACAGCGAGGTCTCGCTGCTGTTCGCCGCGGGGCAGATCCCGGGCTGGCACTCGACGATTTTTCCGCCCTACTTCGTGCTGGGGGCGGCATTCTCCGGCTTTGCCGTCGTCTCCATCATCGCGGTGACGCTGCGATCGTGGTTCGGGCTGGAGAATCTCGTGACCGATGATCATCTTGACCTGCTGGGCAAGGTCCTGCTCGCGACCGGCCTGATGACGGCCTATGGCTATGTCTTTGAGGTGTTCGACGCGGTCTATTCGGGAGAGAAGCATGAGCTGCAGACGCTGGCGGATCGCTTCGCCGGCGCCTATGCCTGGACCTATTGGGGCGCGGTGATCTTCAATTTCATTCCGCTCCAGGCGCTGTGGTGGCGCGTCGTGCGGCGAAGCGGATGGATGTTGTTGCTGATCTCGATCTCGGTCGCGATCGGAATGTGGCTCGAGCGGTACATGATCCTCGTCACCAGCCTCTATCGCGACTTTCTGGTCTCGTCCTGGAGCCACTTCACGCCGAGCTTCTGGGACTGGTCGACCTATTTCGGCACGATCGGGCTGTTCCTGGTGCCGTTCCTCATCGCGATACGCCTCATCCCCATGATCTCGATCTTCGAGACCAAGGAGCTTCTCCACGAAGAGAAAGTGGAGAAGCCGCATGGCTAAAGAGCTCTACGGCGCATTGGCCGAGTTCAAGAACCCCGAAGATCTGCTCGCGGCCGTGCGCAGGGCGCGGAAGGCCGGCTACCGCAAGCTCGACGCCTTCACGCCATTTCCGGTCGAGGGACTGGACCGCATCTTGCGGCTTCCGCGACCCAGAATTTCCTTCGTCGGCCTGATAGGAGCCATCGCGGGAGCTACGACCGCGCTCATCATGCAGTTCTACGTGAATTACGCCTACCCGCTCAATGTCGGCGGCCGGCCCGTCTATGCGATATCGGCCTTCGCCGTCGTGACCTTCGAGCTCACGATCCTGTTCTCTGCGCTATCGATGCTGGTCGCCATGCTGTGGCAGAACGGGCTGCCCCGGCTCAACTATCCCGTGTTCGGTGCCGAACGGTTCGATCGGGCCAGCAAGGACCGGTTCTTTCTTTGCGTGAGCGCGAAGGACGCGATGTTCGCGCCGGGTGAGACCCTGGTGTTCCTGAGCGAGGCGGGCGCGCTTTCGGTGGAGCTCGTACCGCAATGAGCAGGCTGTGGCTCATGGCTGCGCTTGCAACTCTGCTCGCCGCCTGCGACCAGAACATGGACGTGCAGCCCCGCTATGGTGAATATTCGCGGGCGCCGCTGTTTCGCGGCAGCGTGCTGCGCCGCCCGCCCGTGAACACGGTTGCGCGTGACGCTCTCGAACGGGAGAAAGTCGCAACCACGAAGCCGGCTCTCACGCCTGAACTCCTGGCGCGGGGACGAGAGCGCTTCGGCATTTTCTGTTCGCCATGTCATGGTGGGGGCGGCGACGGCAACGGCATCATCGTTCAGCGCGGCATGCCGCGCCCGACCAGTTATCACAGCGATCGGTTGCTCGCCGCCGACGACCAGTACTTTTTCGATGTGATCACCAATGGGCATGGCGCGATGTATTCTTACGCCGCGCGGGTCCCGCCGCGGGATCGCTGGGCCATCGCGGCCTATATCCGCGCGCTTCAGCTCAGCCGCCATGCCTCGCTCGACGATGTGCCGCCGGAGGAGCGCGCCAAACTCGAGAGCGCGCCATGAAGAGCCGCGCCGGTGCACGGAGCGGCGCGGCCGTGGTGTCGGGCCTGGTCCTGATCGCCGGATTCCTGATCGATCCGCGATCGACGGTTGCCGCCTATCTCGTTGCCTGGATCACCTGGGGTGCCATTCCGATCGGTGCGCTCGGCCTTTTCATGACCAGCTATCTGGTGCGGCGGCGGTGGACTGAGGCGCTGCATCCGGTCTTCGTCGCAAGCGCGGGCGTTCTGCCCATTGTGGCGCTCGCATTTATTCCCGTCCTTCTACTCATGAGGGACCTCTATCCGGCCATCGCGAATGCATCGTTGCTGCCGCCGTTCAAGGCGCGCTGGTTCGTGTCGTGGTTCTTTGTGTTGCGGACGGTGGTCTACTTCGCGGTCTGGATCGGGCTCGCCCAATGGCTCCGGCGCGCCTGGCGCAATCATGAGGCAATGGTGCGCGCCGCATCGGTCGGCGCGATCGTGTGGACCCTCACCGTGTCGTTTGCCGGGATCGACTGGATGGAGCAGCTCGAACCCGATTTTCATTCCTCGATTTACGGCCTCCTCTATCTCAGCTTCGTGCTGACGGCGGCAACGGCTTTCGTCATCGGCGCCGGCCTGTTGTCGATGCGGTGGATCGGGCCGAGCCGCGGCTACAGCGGCCTCTTGCTCTCGGTGCTGCTGCTCTGGTGCTATCTCCACGCCATGCAGTATATCGTGATCTGGTCGGGAAATATTCCCAATGAAGTCACCTGGTATCTGGTGCGATCGGAGAACGGCTGGCAGTTCGTTCTAGCGGCGCTTTCCTTCGGGCAATTCGTGTTTCCGTTCTGCGCGATGCTCAGTGCCAGGGTGCGATCGGATCCGCATTGGCTGCTGGCCCTGTGCGGAACGACGTTGGCGATGCGCTGGCTCGAGTCCGCGATCCTGATCCTGCCGCCCCTTCAAGGACTCGCGGTTGCAATGACCGGGGTGATGCTGATCGCCGCGGGACTCTTTCTTGGCCTGATGTTGTGGCTGGTCTTCGATATGACGCTCGAGAGAGAGGCGGCGGCGCGGCGCCGATCGCCGCTATCTGGCGGCGAACTCGCGCCGAAGCAGCAGCCCGATTAGCAGGGCGAGCACAGTGACGCTGGTCGACGCGGCAGCGAGTAGCAGACGCCGCGCCGCAAGCGTGTAGGTGCCGCTTGCAGGATCGAAGCCGTAGCAGAGCAGATGGATTTGATCGGTCCATCGGCCGACGCGGCCCCGGCCCGCTTCGACCAGGGCAAGGCGCAGGCTGTTCGCATCGATCGCGAGCGCCGAGAGCGTACGCGAAATCCTTCCGTCGGGGGTCACCACGAAGGCGGCAGCAGGATGGGCGAATTGATCATGCTCGCGATCATAGATCGCCCGCACGCCGAAGGCGTCGGTCAATGCGCCGATATCGGGGGCTGTGCCCCGCAGGAAGAAGCTGTGCTCGGGTAGGCCGCCTCTTGTGCTGAGCTGGGCATCCCTCATCGCCCGGGCTTGCGCAACGCTGTCCTTGGGGTCGAATCCGACAACGATCAGCCGAAAGTCCGCCCCCGCTTTCAGCCCCGTATCAGCCAGGGTGTTCGAAACGATCGATATCGCCGGCCCGCAAAGCGTTTCGCAGGTGTAGTCGGCGAGAATCCAGAGCGTGGGAATTCCTCCAAGCCAGCTTTGCAGCGGTGCGCTGCGGTCGCTCAGGTCGCTCATCCTGATCTGCAAGGGAAGTTGTGCGTTGGGGCGAGGTACGGAGCCGACCTGCTCGAGCTGCGAAGCGGTCACGGCTGCCTGCGCCGGGAACGACGTCACACAGCAAGCCAAGATCACGATGATCCATCCCGTGACCCATGCGAGGGCTTCTCGTTCAAAAATGTCTCGGGGGGCTTGGACCGGCAAAATCGGCCTCTCCGGGTGATTCCAGAAATGAACATGGACACACGGCGATGGTTCCCATTAGGGCAGCCACGGCTGCGACGCTCTTGCGGCGCCGTGGAGTACCCTCACACGCAGAAGCCTTGGCGACCGTGGACGCCTTCGCCTGAATCGGTCCACATCCCAAATTGATCCTGCCCGTACACTTCGCTCAACTTATTATCGTCGTCTCATTCGAAGCGCCCACTCAAGCAAGCCGCATTCGGGATATTCCGCAACTCTTATCGAGCGGTCTGTGGCGCCGCCTCTCAACCCTGCGCGCCTCCTTTGACCGGCATCACCTTCTTGGGATTGAGCCAGTGGTCATCTGCTCAATGCTCGCGTTTTCGAAATAGCGAAATTCGTGGTGAGCGTTTGTTTCCGGATACCAACCAAAATGCCAATAAAGCGGACGCCAGCGGTGAATGGTCCGCGAAATTTCACGCGTGTTTTCAATGCAGCCGCGAAATTTTTCCTTCAAGAGAAGGAAACGACGTGTTGCCGTAAGTCGTTGGGATGTCTGATCTTTTCAGCTTGGTGCCCCTGGCCGGAATCGAACCAGCACTCCTTGCGGAACTCGATTTTGAGTCGAGCGCGTCTACCAGTTCCGCCACAGGGGCCCTCGGTTGGTCCCGGGACGGGGCCTCGCGAAGCCGGCGGACTATAGCCATCGCGAAAGCCCGGTCAACCCGCGCCAAAGTGATCCCGGCCGTTCTCGACAGGGCTGCGGGCCGGAGTTAGAGGCTTATAGGCACGACCCATCCGGAGAGGCTGCCGTGACGAGCCAGAGTGCTGCAATACCTGCGTTTAAACCGGCCGTGGGCGCGCCTGCGCTGACCGCCGCGCTGGCCGTCACCCTGATCGCGGCGGCGACGATCGCGGGCGCCTGGTTCTTCCAGCTGGTTCTCGACATCCTGCCCTGTCCGCTCTGCCTCGAGCAGCGCTACGCTTATTATCTCGCGATCCCGCTCGGTGCGCTCACGGTGCTGGCGGCGAGGAGTGGCGCGCCGCGGCCGCTGCTGCTCGCAGGCCTGGCCATCCTCGCGCTGGCGGCGCTCGCCAATGCCGGTCTCGGGACCTACCATTCCGGCGTTGAGTGGGGTCTTTGGAAGGGGCCGACCGATTGCACCGGTCCGGTCGGCAATCTCGGCAGCGCCGGAGATCTGCTGTCGCGGCTGGACACCGTGAAGGTGGTGCGCTGCGACGAGGTGCAGTGGCGCTTCCTCGGCCTCTCGCTCGCCGGCTACAATGTGCTGATCTCGCTGCTGATGGCCGCGATCGCCGCCTGGGGCTTTGTACGGACGGCAAAGCCCAGGTAGCTAGTCTAGAGCGCGCTCGCGGCTTCGTGCTGAAAGCCGAGATAGCTCGCCGCGACCTGTTCGTTTGCGGCGATATCGCTGGCCTTGCCGCTCAGCACGAATTCGCCGAGCTCCATCACGTAAGCGCGGTCGGCGATCTTCAGCGCGGCCTGTGCATTCTGCTCGACCAGCAGCACGGAGACACCGCTGGCGCGAAGCTCTGTGACAATGCGGAAGATGTCGGCGACGATGATCGGGGCGAGGCCGAGGCTCGGCTCGTCCAGCATCAGCAGTTTCGGCTCGCCCATCAGCGCACGGCCCATCGCGAGCATCTGCTGCTCGCCGCCGGACAAGGTGCCGGCGAGCTGCTTGCGCCGCTCCTTCAGGCGCGGAAACAACGTGTAGATACGCTCGATCGAAGTCTTTGCCTTGCTTCGCTCGATCCGGAAGGCCCCGAGCTCGAGATTGTCCTCGATGTTCATGGTCACGAACAGTTCGCGGTGCTCGGGGACGAGCCCCAGGCCCATCGCGACGCGGTCTTCGATGTCGAGCCGCGCCAGATCCTGGCCTGCAAAGCTGACGCGGCCCTTCAGCGGAAAAATCCCCATGATGGCCGAGAGCAGCGTGGTCTTGCCGGCGCCGTTGGCGCCGACAATGGTGACGATCTCGTTGGCGCCGACATCGAGCGAGACCGAGCGCACGGCCTCGACCTTGCCGTACGAGACATGCGCATCGCTGACCGACAACAAGGCGCTCATGCCGCCACTCCGAGATAGGCCTTGATCACTTCGGGGTTGGTCTTGATCGTGGCGGGCGTGCCTTCGGCGATCTTGGTGCCGAAATCGAGCACCACGATGCGGTCGGCAAGGTTCATCACAAACCCCATGTCGTGCTCGACCAGCAGCACGCTCATGCCGCCGTCGCGCAACTCGCGCAGCAGCTTGGCAAGTTGTTGCTTCTCCATGTGGCGCAGGCCGGCGGCCGGCTCGTCGAGCAGCAGCAGCATCGGATCGACGCACAGCGCGCGCGCGATCTCGACGATGCGCTGCTGGCCAAGCGACAGGCTGCCCGCGAGCTGGTGCATCTGCTCGGCAAGCCCGACCCGCTCGATCTGGCGGGCGGCCTCCGCAAGCAATTTTGCCTCGTCGGCGCGGTCGAGCCGCAGCATGGAGGAGATCGGACCGGAATGGCCGCGCAGATGCGCGCCGATCGCGACGTTCTCCAGCACGGTCATGTCGGGGACGAGCTTCACGTGCTGGAAGGTGCGGGAGATGCCGAGC
Source organism: Bradyrhizobium sp. LLZ17 (assembly GCF_041200145.1). Lineage (NCBI taxonomy): Bacteria > Pseudomonadati > Pseudomonadota > Alphaproteobacteria > Hyphomicrobiales > Nitrobacteraceae > Bradyrhizobium > Bradyrhizobium zaerense. The sequence goes on along the minus strand of NZ_CP165734.1, from coordinate 3,984,254 downwards.
TTGACGATCTCCTGCGGCGGCGCCCGGTCGACCTTGTTGCCGAGCACGGAGATCGAGCCCGAGGTGGCCGACAGCACGCCGGTGATCAGGTTGAAGGTCGTGCTCTTGCCTGCGCCGTTCGGTCCGATCAGCGCGACGATCTCGCGGGCCTGGACGTCGAAGGAGACGTTGTTGACCGCAATCACGCCGCCGAATTGCTTGCGCGCTTTCTCGACCTGGAGCAGGACGCCGGATTGGCCCACTGAGCGGGTGCGCGCCTCGAGCTTCAGCGAGGTGTCCGGCTTTTTGCCGCCGGACCTTTCGGGCAGCAACGACATCAGCCACGGCCAGACGCCGCCGGGGGCAAGCTGGAGCAGCGCCACGAGCATGATGCCGAACACGATGGTCTCGACCTGGCCGGAGCCGGGCAGGATCAGGGGCAGATAGCTCTGCAGCACCTCTTTCAGGACCACGACGATCGCCGCGCCGAGCACGCCGCCCCAGACATAACCGGCGCCGCCAACCACGGCGATAAAGAGATATTCGATGCCGGCCTGCGCGCCGAACGGCGTCGGGTTCACCGCGCGCTGGAGATGGGCATAGAGCCAGCCGGAAAGGCCGGCGAGCACCGCGGCATGGATGAACACCAGCATTTTTGCGCGCGGCGTCTGCACGCCGAACGCTTCGGCCGCGACATGTCCGCGTCGCAGTGCCCGAATGGCACGGCCGGTGCGGGAGTCCAGCAGGTTCATGGTGACGAGCGCCGAGAGGATCACGGCGACCCAGATCGCGTAATAGATCGAACCGGGTGAGAGCATCCTGAACGAGCCGATCGACAGCGGCGGAATCGCCGAGATGCCGTCATTGCGGCCGAGGAATTCCAGCTTGCTGAAGAGGTAGAACAGGCCAAGCCCCCAGGCCAGCGTGCCGAGCGGCAGATAATGGCCGGAGAGGCGGACCGTGACGAGGCCGAGCAGGACCGCCAGCAGGCCGCTCACCACCAGCGACAGCGGCAAGGTCAGCCAGGGTGACAGACCGTAAGTCGCCGACAGCACCGCGGTGGTGTAGGCGCCGAAGCCGACAAAAGCCGCCTGGCCGAACGAGGTCAGGCCGCCGACGCCGGTGAGCAACACGAGCCCCATCGCGACCAGGGCCGTGAGGCCGATATTGTCGAGCAGCACGATCCAGAACGGCGGCATGCCCGGGACAAACGGGATCGCCGCCATCACGAGCGCGAAGATGAGAATGGGAAGCCGGTTCTGCATCTTGGCGTCAGTCCTTCTCTTCCTCGACGGCGGGGGCTGCCAGCGAACGCAGCAGCAGCACCGGAATCAACAGCATGAACACGATCACCTCCTTGTAGTTGGAGGCATAGAACGACGAGAACGCCTCGACGATGCCGACAAAGAGCGCCGCAATGGCGGTGAGCGGATAGCTGACCAGCCCGCCGATGATCGCGGCGACGAAGCCTTTCAGGCCGATCAGGAAGCCCGAGTCGTAATAGAGAGTGGTGATCGGCACGATCAAAATGCCCGAGAGCGCGCCGATCACGGACGCGAGCAAAAAGGCGATCTGCCCCGACAGCGAGGTGCGGATGCCGACGAGCCGCGCGCCGAGCCGGTTGACGGCGGTGGCCCGCAGCGCCTTGCCGTAGAGCGTCAAGCCGAAGAACAGCCACAGGCCGACGATGAAGGCGACGGTGATGCCGTAGACCGCGAGACTTTGGCCGGTGAACCGCAGCGAGCCCGCGGTGAAGGCGGCCGACAGCACGGCGGGCCCGCGCTGGCCCTCGGCGCCGAAGAACAGCAAGCCAAGTCCCTGCAGCGCCAGATGGACGCCGACCGAGGCGATCAGCAGCACCAGCACGGAGGTGTGCGCCAGCGGCTGAAACACGATGCGGTAGAGCGACAGTCCGATCAGTGCGACAATCACCAGGGACAGCGCCATGGCGACCGCGATCGGCGGCTTCTGGCCGGAGAGGTAAATGGTTACAGCCAGCACGATGGCGGGCAGCACGATGTTGGCGAGCAGGCTCCGCGCAACCAGCCGGCCATGCAGCGCCTTGCGGGCCGCGAACAGGTCGAAGGCGAAGGCGACGATGCCCATGGCCAGCGCGAGCTTGGCCGTGCCGGGCATCTGGCCCGAGGCCAGCGAGGCATAGGTCAGCGCGCCATAGGTGACGAACTCGCCCTGCGGAATCAGGATGACGCGGGTGACGGCGAACACCAACACCAGCGCCAGCCCGAGAAGCGCATAGATCGCGCCATTGGTGATGCCGTCCTGCAGCAGGAACAGCATGATGGTGGTATTCAAGACCGGACGCTCCCCCTCAAAGATTAAGGACCGTCTCCGCAATTGCGGTGGATGGTCCCTTCACAGCCATTGAAATACGCTGACGATATTTGATATGGTCCATAACAATTATCAAATATAACATCAAGGGTGGGGAACGACCCGTCCCGAATTTAGCGGGATTGCGAGCACGAGGCGATGACCGTTTCTAAAACCGCTGAAAAACTGGCCGAGGCGGCCAAAGGCCGCAAGGACCCGTCCGACGGCCCGCCCGAAGCCCTCCAGCTCGGCGAGCTGTCCGAACAGCTCGGCTATGTGCTCAAGCGCGCCCAGCTCAAGGTGTTCGAGAATTTCTTGCGCTGCGTGGCCTCGCTCCAGCTCACGCCGGCGCAGTTTTCCGTGCTGCTGCTGGTCGAGAAGAATCCGGGCCGTAACCAGACCGAGATCGCCTCCACCCTCGGCATCCTGCGCCCGAATTTCGTGGCCCTGCTCGACAATCTCGAAAGTCGCGACCTCTGCGCCCGGATCCGCTCCACCAACGACCGCCGCTCGCACATTCTGGTGCTGACCGACAAGGGCAAGGCGGTGCTGGCGCGGGCCAGGAAACTCGTCGCCACCAAGCACGAGTCGCGGCTGAACGAGCTGCTCGGCCAAGCCAACCGCGAAGCCCTGCTCGGGATGCTCTCGAAGATCGCCAACGAGTTCTGAGGGGCGGCTGTCACCACCCGTCATTGCGAGCGCAGCGAGGCAATCCAGAGTGTTACCGCGGAGGGATTCTGGATTGCTTCGCTGCGCTCGCAATGACGTTAGAGAAACTCGCGCGGCCTCAATCCACCAAAATCACCCGGATATCGTTGACGTTGGTCAGCGTCGGCCCGGGTAGCAGCAAGTCGCCCGTCGCTTCGAAGAAATTGGTCGCGTCGTTGTTGTCCAGATAGGCCTGCGGCTGAAGCGCTAGCGCCTTCATCTTCGCGAACGTGGTGGCGTCGATCAGCGCGCCGGCGGGGTCGGTGGGATGGCCGGCGCCGCCGTCGGCACCGTCGGTGTCGCCGGCCAGCGCCGCGATATCAGGTGTGTCCTTCAGGAGAGCCGCCAGCGCCAGCGCATATTCCTGGTTCGGCCCGCCGCGGCCATGGCCGCGCACGATGACCGTGAGCTCGCCGCCGGAGAGGATCGCGATGCGCTTGCCTTGCGCGCGCGCCTGGAGCGCGAGCCTGGCGTGATCGGCGGCGACCTCGCGCGCCTCGCCCTCGAGATCGGCGCCGAGATCGATGGTCTCGTAGCCGGCGTCTTTCGCCAGCCGCACCGCGGCGTCGAGCGATTGCTTGGGGCGCGCGATCAATTCGAAATGCGCGCGCGCGAAGGCGGCATCACCCGGCTTGCAGCTTTCGTTGGCGGGATCTTCGAGCGCGCGGCGCACGGCATCGTCGATGTCGAGCTTGTACTTCGCCACGATCGCGCGCGCATCCGCCAGCGTGGTCGGATCGGGCACCGTAGGACCGGACGCGATTGCGGAAGGATCGTCGTGCGGCACGTCGGAGATCGCGAGCGTCACGATCTCGGCCGCGTTCTTGCCGGCGCGCGCCAGCCGGCCACCCTTGATGCGCGAAAGATGCTTGCGCACGGTGTTCATCTCGCCGATCGGCGCGCCCGAGCGCAACAGCGCCTTGTTGACCGCCTGCTTCTGCGCGAAGCTGATGCCGTGCGCCGGTGCGATCCAGTTCGCGGAGCCGCCGCCGGTGAGCAGCACCAGCAGCAGATCGTCGGGCCCGGCCTGCGCTGCCAGTTCGAGCGTGTCGGCGGCGCCCCGCAGGCCGGCTTCGTCAGGCAAGGGATGGCCGGCCTCGACCACGCGGATGCAGCGCGTCGGCACGCCGTAGCCGTGGCGGGTGGTGGCGATGCCGACCAGCCGCTCCGGCGCGAGCTCGATCGTGTCGAGATAGTGCCGTTCCGCGGCCGCGGCCATCGCGCCTGCACCCTTGCCGGCGGCGAGGCAGATCACGCGTCCCTTCGAGCGGGCCGCAGATGCGGCGCCAGCACCGTGTCGGGATGCGCGGCGGCAACGGCGGCGTCGTAGAGCGCGCGGAGCAGGGGACGTCGGTCGGTCATGACGATGGCCTTCAGCGAACGGGCATGTGGCGGCGATATCGCCGCTCCCTGCCTACCGCATCAGACCTGAAAGCGTAAAGCAGGGTTTGCCGTCATTCGATTGTGCAATCGCGTGATCATAATCCGCACGCAGGCAAAAGCCCCCTGCGATGTCCTCGCAGGGGGCTATCTGTCGTTGCGTATGCGGCTAGCCGCCGACGTCGGCGCTGATCACGTCGCCGAACAGATCCCACTTCTCGCCCTTGAATCTCTCGAGCTGGAGCTGGCTGATCGGCGCGAAGTCGGTAGGGGAGGTGTTGATCTGGATGCCCGGCAGCAGCACCTCGGTGCGGAAGTTCTTCAGGCTGGCGGCCTGCTTCATGACGTTCGCGCGGGTGAGGTCGTCCCCGCACTGCTTCAGCACCTGGACCAGGGTCTGGGCCACGCCGTAGCCGACGATGGTGCCGTGGTCGAGCTTGTCGCCGTCCGGGAAGTATTTTGTCATGAAGGCGAGGAAATCCTTCATGCCGGGATCATTGTTCCATTCCGGATCGGACACGTCCTTCAGATAGTCGGCGGAGATAATGTCCTGCGAGTTCTCGAAGCCCGCGGGTTTGAGCACGCTGCCGACGGAGGCCGAGACGTTGTTGAGGAAGTGCAGCGGCTTCCAGCCGACCTCGGCGATCTTCTTGATCGCCTGCGCTGCGAATTTCGGCGTCGTGATGTTCATGAAGACATCGGCGCCGGTCGATTTCAGCTTGACGATGTGGTTGTCGATGGTCGGCTCGGAGGTCTCGTAGCTCTCCTCCGCAACGATCATCGAGGCCGCCTTGGCACCCAGGCCGTCCTTCAGGCCCTTCACATAGTCCTTGCCGTAATCGTCGTTCTGGTAGAGCACGGCGATCTTGGCGTCCGGCTTGTTCTTCAAGAGCCACTTCGCATAGATCTGCGTCTCGCTCTGGTAGTTGGGCTGCCAGCCCATCGTCCAGGGGAAGTCTTTCGGATCGTTCCACTTGGTGGCGCCGGTCGCGACGAACAGCTGCGGCACCTTCTTCGAGTTCATGTACTTGTGGATCGCCGAATTCGGCGGCGTGCCGAGCGAATTGAAGATGAACAGCACTTCGTCGCTCTCGACCAGCTTGCGCGCCTGCTCGACCGTCTTCGGCGGCGAGTAGGCATCGTCATACGAGATGAAGTTGATCTTGCGGCCGTTGATGCCGCCTTCCTCGTTGATCTTCTTGAAATAGGCGGCCTCGGTCCGCCCGATGATGCCGTAGGCGGAGGCCGGTCCGCTGTAGGGCATGATGTTGCCGACCTTGATCTCGGTATCGGTCGCGCCGGTATCGTATTTCTTCTGGGCCGACGCGATGGTGGTCGATGCCGCAATGAGCGCGAGCGCCAGAGACGCGGCCGCAAGCTTGCCGGTGACAGCGGGCATTCCTATCTCCCTATTTTCTTGGTATGTGTGCGTTCCTTTTTTTGTCTTCATGGTTTTTGGCGGACGCGAGTGCAATTCAATACGATTTACCCGGTGTCTTCAAGAAAAAGCCCCTGCGATATGGTCGCAGGGGCTGCTTCTTTAGTAGACATTCTCGCTGGCTTGGCCTCAGCCGCTGATGACCTCGCCGAACAGCTCCCAGGTCTCGCCCTTGAAGCGCTCGAGTTGCACCTGCGAGATCGGGGCGAAGTCGGTGGGGCTGGTGTTAACCTTGATGCCGGGAAGGAGTCCGGCGGGCTCGAAATCTCTCAGGCTCGCGGCCTGCTTCATGATGTTTTCGCGAGTGAGATTGTCGCCGCAGGCCTTTAACACCTGCACGAGCCCTTGCGAGACGATGTAGCCGTACATGACCGAAGCGTCGGCGCGGTTCGCATCCGGGTAGTATTTGTCCAGGAATTCGTTCCAGGCCTTCATGCCTGGATCGTTCTTCCACTGCGGATCGGTCGGGTCCTTGAAGTATTGCGAGGAGATGATGCCCTGCGCGTTGTCGAAACCCGCCGGCTTGATCACGCTGCCGATGGACGCCGACACGTTGTTGAGAAAATGCATGGGCTTCCAGCCGATCTCGGCGTTCTTCTTGATCGCCTGCGCCGCGAATTTCGGCGTGGTGATGTTGAAGAACACGTCGGCGCCGGTCGACTTCATCTTGACGATGTGGGAATCGATCGTCGGCTCGGATACCTCGTAGCTTTCCTCGATCACGATCATCGAGCTGGCCTTGGCGCCAAGTCCCTCCTTGAAGCCTTTCAGATAGTCCTTGCCGTAGTCGTCGTTCTGATACAGCACGGCGATCTTGCCGTCCGAATGGTTTTTCAGGATGTATTTCGCGTAGATGATGGCTTCGCTCTGGTAATTGGGCTGCCAGCCCATGGTCCAGGGAAATTCCTTCGGGTCGTTCCACTTGGTGGCGCCCGTGGCGACGAACAGCTGCGGCACTTTCTTCGAGTTCATGTATTTCTGGATAGCGGAGTTGGGCGGCGTGCCGAGCGAGTTGAAGATCAGGAGCACCTCGTCGCTCTCCACAAGCTTCCGCGCCTGCTCGACCGTCTTCGGCGGCGAGTAGGCATCGTCATAGCTGATGAAGTTGATCTTGCGGCCGTTGATCCCGCCTTCCGCGTTGATCTTGCGGAAATAGGCTTCTTCGGTCTTGCCGATGACGCCGTAAGCGGAGGCGGGGCCGCTGTAAGGCATGATGTTGCCGATCTTGATCTCGGTGTCCGTTGCGCCGGTATCGTATTTTTTTTGCGCCGACGCTGCCGTGGATAGGAAGGCAGTCAGCGCGAGGGCAGCCGCAAGGGCCCCCAGGCGCACATGCATCGCAGGCATCTTGATCTCCCTTGGTCCGTTTCAATGTGTCGTTTTTTTGATTGGGAGCGCTCGTTTGCGTCGCTCCAGTGCACATTGAATACCCTTCCCGCCCGGCCAGCAAGAAAAACGCCTCAGTGACAATCGCAGTGGACGCAATTTTGATCGATGCGGCGCGGAATATTCCGGCCGGTGAGATTCCGCCTCTCGCGGCAACGGACTGATCCTGAGTTGCGTCCCGAATCCAGCGTCACTTCAAATTGCGCTGCGGGGAAAGAGCTCTAATGGCCAATCTCACTCGAGATCACATCGCCGAACAGCTCCCATTTTTTGCCCCTGAACCGCATCATCTGGAGCTGCTCGATCGGCGCGAAATTGTCCGGTGCGGTGTTGATCTTGATGCCGGGCAGCAGCGTATCGGGCTCGAAATCCTTCAAGGACGCGGCCTGCTTCATGATGTTGTCGCGGGTGAGGTCGTCACCGCACATTTGCAGCACCTTCACCATGGTCTGGGCGGCCGCGTAGCCGAACACCACGCCGGCATCGAGCTTGTTCGCCTTCGGGGCGTACTTCGCGATGAAGTTATAGAACCGCTTCATGCCCTCATCGGCATTCCATTGCGGGTCGGAGCCGTCCTTGATGTAGCTCGCCGACAGGATGCCTTGCGCAATCTCGAAGCCCGCGGGCTCGATCACGCCGCCGACCGAAGCCGAGACGTTGGAGATGATGTGGATCGGATGCCAGTTGATCTCGGCCGCCTTCTTGATCGCCTGGGCGGCAAATTTAGGCGTGGTGACGCTGATGAAGACGTCGGCGCCCGCCGCCTTCAGCTTCACCACGTGCTCGTCGACGGCAGGCTCCGTGGTGTCGTAGCCCTCTTCCAGCACGATCATCGAGGCCTTGGCGCCGAGGCCGTCCTTCAGCCCGTTCAAATAGTCCTTGCCGAAATCGTCGTTCTGGTAGAGCACGCCGATCTTGGCGTCGGGCTTCTCTGTCATGATGTATTTGGCATAGATCCGCGCCTCGCTGGCGTAGCTCGGCTGCCAGCCCATGGTCCAGGGATATTGCCGAGGGTCGTTCCACTTCGAGGCGCCGCTCGCCACGAACAGTTGCGGCACCTTCTTGTCGTTCATGTATTTGCGGATGGCGCCGTTGGTGGAGGTGCCGAGCGAGCCGAAGATCAGAAGCACGCCGTCGCTCTCGACCAGCTTGCGCGCCTGCTCCACCGTTTTCGGCGGCGAATAGGCGTCGTCATAGGAGATGAATTTGACCTTGCGGCCGTTGATGCCGCCTTCGGCGTTGATCTTGTTGAAATAGGCGTCCTCGGTCTGGCCGATCACGGCATAGGCGGAGGCCGGGCCGCTATAGGGCATGATATTGCCGATTTTGATCTCGGTGTCGGTCGCCCCGGTGTCGTATTTCTTCTGCGCCAGCGCCGGGTTGCACATCGCAGTGCACAACGTGAATGCCGCCCAAACGGACGCAACCTGAAATCGAACGGCGATCATTGCTCTCCCACCCGCGGCTGGATCGGCCCGCATTGAACAAGATTGAAGCATGACGTCAACAAAAAGCCCCCGCGTTCGATCGCGGGGGCTTCTCGACTTTCGACTATGGCGTCAGCGCATCATTCCGGAGCGACATCGCCGTTCAGGATCTCGCCGAACTGTTCCCATCTCTCGCCCTTGAAACGCTGCATCTGGAGCTGGCTGATCGGGGCGAAGTCGCTTGGACCGGTGTTGATCTTGACACCCGGCAGCAGCGTGTCGGGAGCGAAGTCCTTCAGGCTCGCCGCCTGCTTCATCAGATTGGCGCGGGTGAGATCGTCGCCGCACTGCTCCAGCGCCTTGGCCAGCGTCTGCGCCGCACCATAGCCGTAGACGATGCTGGCATCGGTCTTGTCCGCGCCGGGCATGTACTTGTCGAGGAACTCGGACCACTTCTTCATGCCGGGGTCGTCGTTCCAGCGCGGATCGGCGCCGTCCTTGGCATAGGCCGCCGACAGCACGCCCTGCGAGGCCTCGAAGCCGGCCGGCTTCATCACGCTGCCGACCGAGGCCGACACATTGGTGATGATCTGCAGCGGCTTCCAGCCGAGCTCGGCGGTCTTCTTGATGGTCTGGGCGCCGAATTTCGGGGTCGTGTAGATCATCAGCACGTCGGGATTGGCGGCCTTGATCTTGACGATGTGGCCGTCGATCGACGGCTCGGACACCTCGTAGCTCTCCTCCATGATGATGGACGAGGCCTTGGCGCCGAGGCCGTCCTTGGTGCCCTTGAGGTAGTCTTTGCCGAAATCGTCGTTCTGATAGAGGATCGCGATCTTGGCGTCGGGCTTCTCTTTCAGCAGCCATTTCGCGTAGATCTGCGCTTCGCTCTGATAGGAGGGCTGCCACCCCATGGTCCAGGGGAAGTTCTTCGGATCGTTCCACTTGGTGGCGCCGGTGGCGACGAACAACTGCGGGATCTTCTTGGCGTTCAGGTATTTCTGGATCGCGCTGTTCGAGGGCGTGCCCAGCGGGTTGAACACGGCGAGCACCTCGTCGCTCTCGACCAGCTTGCGGACCTGCTCGACCGCCTTGGGCGGTGAATAGCCGTCGTCATAGGTGACGAAGTTGATCTTGCGGCCGTTGATGCCGCCCTTGTCGTTGATCATCTTGAAATAGGCTTCTTCGGTCTTGCCGATGACGCCATAGGCCGAGGCCGGACCGCTGTACGGCATGATGTTGCCGATCTTGATCTCGGTATCGGACGCGCCGGTGTCGTATTTCTTCTGGGCGAAGGCCGCGCCGGAGGTGAAAGTGATGACCGCCGTTGCTGTCACCAGCGCGGCGGTTCGGAGTGTTCTTTCGAAAATCAATTTGGTCTCCTTCTTTAATGGACCGTTTTCAGTTCTTTCTGAGTCTTCCGGCGAGTTGCTGGCCCATGATCGCGACCTGCCGCGCGCCATGCGGCACGAGGTAGATGACGAGGAACAGCAGCACGCCGAACACGGCGCCGGAGAGGCCCTTCGAGATGCCCTCCGCGATGTTCGGCACGAAGATGATGAAGGCGGCGCCGACGATCGAGCCGGGCAGCCAGCCCACGCCGCCGACGACCATGCCGAGGAACAGCTGGATCGCCAGCGTGATGGTGAAGCTGTCGGGCGCGACGAACTGGACCGCGATCGCGCTGAGGCCGCCGGCGACGCCGGTGATGCCGGCCGAGACGCCAAAGGCCAGCGTCTTGTAGAGCGCGACGTTGACGCCCATGGCGGAGGCCGCGATCTCGTTGTCGCGGATCGCCATGAAGGCACGGCCCGAGCGGGAGCGCAGCAGGTTCACCGAGAAGATGTAGATCGCGAGCACGACGACGAGCGAGAAGTAATACAGCCACATGTCCTGCGACATCGGCAGCCCGAACGGTGCGTCCGGCTTGGTGACGACGAGGCCCTGCACGCCGCCGGTCCACTTCTCGAGGAAATTCAATTTCAGCAGCTGCGGCATGGCGGTGGCGAGCGCGAAGGTGGCCAGCGCGAGGTACACGCCGGACAGCCGCAAGGCCGGCTGGCCGAACAGGAAGCCCGCGCCGAAGCAAATGACGCCCGCGACCGGCAGGCAGAGGAAATAGGGGACGTTGAACTGCTCCATCATCACCGCGGTGACATAGGCGCCGACGCCGTAGAACGCGCTCTGGCCAAGCGAGAACTGGCCCGAGCCGCCGGTCAGGATGTTCAGCGCCAGCACGGCGAGACCCAGATACAGCAACTGAGTCAGCTGGAAGATGACGAAGTTCTTCGCAAACAGCGGAACGGCGACGAGAAGCAGCAGCACCACGAGCGAGGTGCCCGTGCCCAGCGTCATGGCGCGCTTCGGAACGGCCTCGACGGCCGGGGCTTCCGTGACGACGTCTTCTACAGCGCTCATGATCAAACTCGCTTGACGATGTGCCGGCCGAACAGACCAGCGGGTTTGACGACCAGGACGGAGATGATCAGCGCGAGCGCGATCGGGAGTTTGAGTTCATTGCCGACCCCGGGGACGTAGGTGCCGACAAGGTTCTCGAAGATGCCCATCAAGAAGCCGCCGACCACGGCCCCGAACGGGCTGGTTAGTCCGCCGAGCACGGCGGCGGCGAAGCCGTAGAGCAGGATGCCGATCATCATGTTGGGTTCCAGGAACACGACGGGAGCGATCAGCATGCCGGCGATCGCGCCGATCGCAGACGCCATGCCCCAGCCGAGCGCGATCATCCAGGAGGTGTTGATGCCGACGAGGCGGGCCGATCGGGCACCGAGGCGGCCGCCCGCATCGCGAGGCCGATCCGGGTGTACTGGAAGAAGAAGTAGAGACCGATCAGCAGCAGCAAGGTGACGCCGATCATGCCGGCCTGGTGGGTCGAGATCAGCTGGCTGCCAAGAAACGGCGAAGAGCCGAACGGGGTCGGATATTGCTTGATGGTGAAGTCCCAGATCAGGCCGGCCGAGGAGTTGATGATCGAAAACAGCGCAATGAAGCCGGCGACATTGGTGAGGATCGGGGCCTTGGCGAGCGGCTTGAACAGGATGCGCTCGATGGCAATGCCGCCGACGAAGGCGAAGACCAGCGTGAGCACGAAAGCGACCCAATAAGGAACGCCCCACTGCATCAGCTGCCAGGAGATGAAGGTCGAGAACATCGCCATCTCGCCCTGCGCGAAGTTGAGATGGTCGATCGCCTGGTAGATCATGACCACGGCGAGCGCCATGCAGGCGTAGATCGCGCCGGTGGCAATCCCAGCCAGGACCTGGTTGGTAAACAGTTCCATTGTCCCGGCTCCTCAGTAACCCAGATAGGATTTGCGGATTTCTTCGTTGTTCGCGATGTCCTTGGCATTGCCCGACATCACGATGCGGCCGGTCTCGATCACATAGGCCTGGTCGGCGAGCTCGAGCGCAAGCTGGGCGTTCTGCTCGACCACTAGAATCGACACCTTGTCCTCGCGATTGATCTTGCCGAGGATGCCGAACAGGTCGCGCACCACGAGTGGCGCCAGCCCGAAGGACGGCTCGTCGAGCAGCATCAGGCGCGGCCGCAGCATCAGCGCACGCGCGACCGCGAGCATCTGCTGTTCGCCGCCGGAGAGGGTGCCGGCCTGCTGGGTGTGCCGCTGCTTCAGGACCGGGAAATGCGCATACATGCGCTCGATGTCGGAGATGATGCCGGCATTGTCCTTGCGGGTGATGGCGCCGAGCTGGAGGTTTTCCTCCACCGTCATGGTGGTGAAGGTGCCGCGGCCCTGCGGCACATGCGCGATGCCGAACCGCACGATGCTTTCGGTGGAGCGGTTGTTCAGCGGCTTGCCGTCGAACTCGATTCCGCCGGTAGAGCGCACCATGTTGCAGATCGCGCGTAGCGTCGTGGTCTTGCCGGCGCCGTTGGCGCCGAGCAGCGTCGTCAGCGAGCCTTCGCTGAGCGAGAAGGAGAGGCCATGGAGCGCCTGGACCTGGCCGTAATAGGCGCGCAGGTCCTTGACGTTGAGCAGCGTCGTCATTGGTCCTTGCTCCCGAGATAGGCCTTGATGACGTCGGGATCCACCTGCACCTGGGCGGGTGTGCCTTCCGCGAGCTTCTTGCCGAAATTTAGCGCGACGACGTGATCGGCGATCGACATCACGAGGCCCATGTGGTGCTCGACCAGCAGCACGGTCATGTGACGGTCGTCGCGGATGCGGCGGATGAGGTCGCCGAGCACATGGACTTCCTCGTGGTTGAGGCCGCCCGCGGGCTCGTCGAGCAACAGGATCTTCGGGTCCGCCGCGAGCGCTCGCGCCAATTCGACGCGCTTCTGCGTGCCGAAGGGCAGGCCGGACACGACGCTATGGGCGACGTCCTCCAGGTCGAGATAGGCGAGGATCTCGTGCACCTTCTTGTTGACGCTGCTCTCGCTGCGGCGAATCCAGGCAAGGCGCAGCGAGTCGCTGATGATGTCGCTGGAGGTGCGGGCGTGGGTGCCGACGCGGACATTGTCCATGACCGAGAGGTTCGGAAACAGCGCCACGTTCTGGAAGGTCCGGCCAATGCCGATCTCGGCGATCCGGTGCGCAGGCCGCGTCAGGATGCTCGCGCCCTCCATCAGGATATCGCCGGACGACGGCTGGTACAGCCGGGAGAGGCAGTTGAACAGCGTGGTCTTGCCGGCGCCGTTGGGCCCGATCAATCCGAGGATCTGGCCCTTGTGCATGTCGAACGACACGCCGTTGAGCGCGACAATGCCGCCGAACACGACGCTGACGTCGCGAACCGCGAGCAGAGGCGATGTCCCCTGCGCGAGCTGTGCCTGCGTCATCTCGTCTCGCCCACATTGTTCAGTGGGCGGAGGAGCGATGTGAACCGCTCCCGGCAATGACGAAGGCTATCTGATCCCCTCGGCCACACGCGCAACTTTTCCTCCTGACTTCAGCTTCTTGCTGTCTTGTTTTTTTGAATGCGGCATCAGACCCCCCAGTGCCGCTTCGATGTTCCTTACCATCGCAAGCAGACGCGGTCCAATGTCGTTGATCAAACGCTCTTCCGTGAAGCGGAATGCAGGCGCGCCGCAATTGAATGCGTAAGGCCCGGTTCCGTCGTTGAGCTTGAGCGCGACGCCGGCCGCGCCAATGTCGTCGTGCCAGTCGCCGACGGACATCGCAAAGCCGTACTTCGCGACGGTTTCGCCGGATCGTTCCAACCCGTCGCGCATCTTGGGCCAGCGGCTGCCGTAATGTTCGCGCAGGACACGCGACAATTCGGCGCGGTCGTCTTCGCCCAAAGCCCAGAAATAGGCGCGACCCATCGCGCTGGTTGCAATCGGCACGCGGGAGCCGACGTCAAGTTGAACGCCGACGGTCTCGCTGCCGCGGCTCTGCCCGAAATAGATCATGCTGTGACGATCGCGGCCGCCGACGGCGACGGCTCCGCCCGTGGCGCGCATCACTTCCTCGCGAAACGGCTCGGACAAATGCCGAACACCGAGATTGGCGAGCGCCGCGTAACCGAGCGACATTGCAGCGGGCGTGAGCTGGTACTTCTCGAAGCGAGGAACCGGCGCCAGATAGCCGAGCTTGGTTAACGTATAGGTCAGCCGCGATACCGTCGGCTTGGGCAGATCTGTCCGCGACGCGATCTCCTGATTGCCGAGAAGGCCGTCATTGGGTTCGAATGCGCGCAATACGTCCAGCCCGCGGGAAAGCGCGACCACGAAATTCCGGTCGGTCGCAGTCTTCTTTCCTGTACGCTTCATCCCTGATCTGCTCTTGCGCGGAGTCGTTGACAAGCCACGTGCTTCAAAATAACCCTGCCGTCAAGATGCGGAATTAAATTCCGCACTGCGAGATTGAACAAAAATTACCCCAGGAGGGACACCGTGAGCGAAGTGGTCAAGCTTGAGCGTCATGACGAAATCGGGATCGTCACGGTCGACAGCCCTCCGGTCAACGCGCTAAGCGCCGCAGTGCGCGGCGGTATTCTGACGTGCATCAAGGCCGCGATCGCCGACCCCGCGATCAAGGGCATCGTGCTGACCTGCGCCGGCCGCACCTTTATCGCCGGTGCCGACATCACCGAATTCGGCAAGCCGCCGAAGCCGCCCGGCCTCAACGAAGTGCTGGCCGAGATGGAGAATTCGCCGAAGCCGATCGTGGCCGCGATCCACGGCACCGCGCTCGGTGGCGGCCTGGAGGTCGCGTTGGCCTGTCATTTCCGCGTGGCGGTCAAAGAGGCCAAGCTCGGCCTGCCCGAGGTCAAGCTCGGCCTGCTGCCGGGCGCCGGCGGCACCCAGCGCCTGCCGCGCGCGGTTGGTCCCGAGATCGCCGTCAAGATGATCGTCGGCGGTGACCCCATCGGCGCCGCCGAAGCGCTGAAGCACGGCCTGATCGAAGAGATCGTCGAAGGGCCGGCCTCGGGTGGCGAAGCCTTCGTGCGCAAATTGCTGGCCGAGAAGCGCCCGCTGCGCCGTCTGCGCGACGACGATTCCAAGATCGCGGCGGCGAAGGCCGACCGTTCAATCTTCACCAGTGCGGTCGCCGCGATGACCAAGAAGTCGCGCGGCCTGGAAGCGCCGTTCGCGGCGGCCGACGCCGTCGGCTACGCCATCGACCTGCCGTTCGACGAGGGCCTGAAGAAGGAGCGCGAGGGCTTCCTCAAGCTCGTCGCCAGCGACCAGTCCAAGGCGCAGCGCTATGCCTTCTTCGCCGAGCGCGAGGCCAGCAAGATCGCGGGCGTGCCCGAGGGCACCAAGTCGCGGCCGGTGAACCGCGTCGCCATCCTCGGCGCCGGCACCATGGGCGGCGGCATCGCCATGTCGTTTGCCAATGCCGGCGTTCCCGTCACCCTGATCGAGACCGGCGAGGAGCAGCTCAAGCGCGGCATGGGCATCATGCAGAAGAACTGGGAAGCGACCGCCGCGCGCGGCGGCATCCCGGCGGATGCGCCCGCCAAGCGCATGGCGCTGATCAACGGCGTCGTCGGCATCGAGAATGTCGGCGATGCTGACCTGGTGATCGAAGCCGTGTTCGAGACCATGGCGGTCAAGAAGGAAGTGTTCGGCAAGCTCGACCAGTACGTCAAGCCGGGCGCGGTGCTGGCCTCCAACACCTCCTACCTCAACATCGACGAGATCGCGAAATCGACCAAGCGTCCGCAGGATGTGCTCGGCATGCACTTCTTCTCGCCGGCCAACGTCATGAAGCTGTGCGAGATCGTGCGCGCCGACAAGACCGCGCCGGATGCGTTGGTCACCGCGGTGAGCATCGCGCGCAAGATCGCGAAGGTGCCGGCGGTGGTCGGCGTCTGCGACGGTTTCGTCGGCAACCGCATGCTGGCCCAGCGCGGCAAGCAGTCGGAAAAGCTGCTGTTCGAAGGCGCGCTGCCGCAGCAGGTCGATGCCGTGGTGACCAAATTCGGCATGCCGATGGGGCCGTTCGCGATGGGCGACCTCGCCGGCCTCGACATCGGCTGGCGCTCGCGCAAAGACCGCGGCATCAAGTCGGAGATCGCGGACGCGCTGTGCGAAGCCGGCCGCTTCGGCCAGAAGACCGGCAAGGGCTACTACAAATACGAAGCCGGCTCGCGCTCGGCGATGCCCGATCCCGAGGTCGAGAAGCTGATCGACGAGACCTTGCTCCGTCTCGGCCGCAAGAAGCGAATCGTCAGCGACGACGAGATCCTCGAGCGCATGATGTATCCGATGATCAACGAGGGCGCGAAGATCCTGGAAGAGGGCATCGCGGCGCGCCCGTCCGACATCGACGTGGTCTGGCTCTATGGCTACGGCTGGCCGATCTACCGCGGTGGCCCGATGTACTGGGCCGACAGCGTCGGCCTCAAGCACATCGCCGATCGTCTCTCCTTCTATGCCAAGGAGACCAACGACCCCAGCCTCGAGCCCGCGCCGCTGCTGAAGAAGCTCGCAGCCGAAGGCAAGACGTTCGCCTCGCTGGCCGCGGCATCGAAGGCGGCGTGATGGCGCGTTGCGCTTCAATTCTCAGTCATTCCGGGGCGCCCGCAGGGCGAACCCGGAATCTCGAGATCCCGGGTTCGATGCTTCGCATCGCCCCGGAATGACTGTCTGTGATTTAAGGAAGCAATGACCCATCCCGGCGAACAGTTTTATCCCGAGAGCGTGCGTTGGGACGACGCGATCGTCCAGGGCACGCTTCCCGACCTGCTGTCGAAAGCCGCCGCCGATTACGGCCCGCGCACCGCGCTCGAGTTTCGCGATCGTCCGATCAGCTACGCCGAGCTCGCCGCGATGGCGGAGCGCGCCGCGGCCGCCTTCCTGCGCGCCGGCTGCGATAAGAACAGCTCGGTCGCGCTGTTCCTCGGCAACACGCCCGATCATCCCGTCAACTTCTTCGGCGCGCTGAAGGCGGGCGCCCGCGTCGCGCATCTGTCGCCGCTCGACGGCGAGATCGCGCTGACGCACAAGGTTTCCGATCCCGGCTCGCGCGTGCTGGTGACCTCGAACCTCGCGGCCCTGCTGCCGACCGCGCTGAAATTGCTGGAGAAGGGGCTGGTCGATCGCCTGGTCGTCTGCGAGGACGACAATTGGGGCAAGGTCGGCACACCGCAGGCTGTGATCCCCGGCGATCCCCGCATCGTCACCTTCAAGGCCTTTGTCGAGGGCGCCACCGCGCCGGCAGAGTGGCCCCAAGTGAGTGCCGACGATGTCGCGCTGCTGCAATATACCGGCGGCACCACCGGCCTGCCCAAGGGCGCGATGCTCACGCACGGCAATCTCACCTCGGCGGTGTCGATCTACGATATCTGGGGCAAGCCGTCCCGGGCCGCGCGTGGCGATGTCGTCGAGCGCGTGATCGGCGTGCTGCCGCTGTTTCACATCTATGCCCTCACCGTCGTGCTGCTGTCCTCGCTCCGCCGCGGCTATCTGATCTCGCTGCATCAGCGCTTCGATGTCGAAGCCGTGATGCGCGACATCGAGGTCAAGCGCGCGACCTATTTCCCGGGCGTGCCGACGATGTGGATCGCGATCGCAGCACTCCCCGATCTCGACAAGCGCGACTTCTCCTCGCTCAGCGCCGTCGGCTCCGGCGGCGCGCCGCTGCCGGTTGAAGTCGCGAGCTTCTTCGAACGCAAGGTCGGCAAGAAGCTCAAGAGCGGCTGGGGCATGACCGAGACCTGCTCGCCCGGCACCGGCCATCCGCCGGTTGGCCCCGACAAGCCGGGCTCGATCGGCCTGATGCTGCCCGGCATCGAACTCGACGTCGTCGCGCTGGACGATCCGACCCGCGTATTGCCGCCGGGCGAAGTCGGCGAGATCCGCATCAAGGGCCCGAACGTCACCAAAGGCTACTGGAACAAGCCCGAGGGATCCGCGGAGGCCTTTGTCGACGGCCGCTTCGTCACCGGCGACATCGGCTATGTCGACACTGACGGCTATTTCTTCCTGGTCGACCGCAAGAAGGACATGATCATCTCCGGCGGCTTCAACGTCTATCCGCAAATGATCGAGCAGGCGATCTACACCCTTCCCGGCGTGCATGAGGTGATCGTGCTCGGCATTCCCGATTCGTATCGCGGCGAGGCCGCAAAAGCCTTCATCAAGCTCAGGCCCGGCGCAAAGCCGTTCTCGCTCGAGGAGCTGCGCGCGCAGCTCGCCGGCAAGCTCGGCAAGCACGAATTGCCGGCCGAAGTCGCCTTCGTCGACGACCTGCCGCGCACACCGGTCGGCAAGCTGTCGCGCCACGAATTGCGCCAGCAGCAGAAACACGACACAAAATAGGACTATCGCTCACAGGAGGATCCGATGGATCTCGCATTCACGAAAGAAGAGCAGGCGTTTCGCGAAGAGGTGCGGGAGTTCTTCCGCGGAAACGTACCGCCGGATACGCGGCGCAAGCTGGTCGAGGGCCGTCATCTCTCCAAGGACGAGATGGTGACGTGGTGGCGCATCCTCAACAAGAAAGGTTGGGGCGTCAGTCACTGGCCGAAGCAATATGGCGGCACCGGCTGGACCAGCGTGCAGCACTACATCTTCAACGAGGAGCTGCAGTCCTATCCGGCGCCGCAGCCGCTCGCCTTCGGCGTCAGCATGGTCGGCCCCGTCATCTACACCTTCGGCAACGAGGAGCAGAAGAAGCAGTATCTGCCGCGGATCGCCAATGTCGACGATTGGTGGTGCCAGGGCTTCTCCGAGCCCGGTTCGGGATCGGATCTCGCGTCGCTCAAGACCAAGGCCGAGCGCAAGGGCGACAAGTGGATCATCAACGGCCAGAAGACCTGGACTACCCTGGCGCAACACGCCGACATGATCTTCTGCCTCTGCCGCACCGACGCGAGCGCCAAGAAGCAGATGGGCATCTCCTTCATCGTCTTCTCGATGAAGTCGAAGGGCGTCACCGTACGTCCGATCCAGACCATCGACGGTGGCGTCGAGGTTAACGAAGTGTTCTTCGACGACGTCGAAGTCCCCATCGAGAATTTGATCGGCGAGGAGAACAAGGGCTGGGATTACGCCAAATTCCTGCTCGGCAATGAGCGCACCGGCATCGCGCGGGTCGGCGTCTCCAAGGAGCGGCTGCGCCGCATCCGCGATCTCGCCTCCAAGGTCGAATCCGCTGGCAAGCCGATCATCCAGGACGTCGCGTTCCGCGACAAACTCGCGGCCTGCGAGATCGAGCTGAAGGCGCTCGAGCTCACGCAATTGCGCGTCGTCGCCGACGAAGGCAAGCACGGCAAGGGCAAGCCCAATCCGGCATCCTCGGTGCTGAAGATCAAGGGCTCCGAGATCCAGCAGACCACGACCGAGCTGCTGATGGAAGTGATCGGCCCGTTCGCCGCGCCTTACGACGTGCACGGCGACGACGGCTCCAACGAAGCCATGGACTGGACCGCCCAGATCGCGCCGAGCTACTTCAACAACCGCAAGGTCTCGATCTACGGCGGCTCCAACGAGATCCAGCGCAACATCATCGCCAAGGCGGTGCTGGGACTCTAGGCGTCATTCCGGGGCGCGCGCAGCGCGAGCCCGGAATCCATCGGACCGCACATTCAACGGCGAGATGGATTCCGGGTCTGTCCCTTCGGGCCATCCCGGAATGACGAAACCAAACAATTCCAGGTACCAGGAAAGCTAGAACATGGATTTTGATTTGACCGAGGAGCAACGGCTTCTCAAGGACAGCATCGACGGCCTGCTGACTGATTCCTATGATTTCGAGAGCCGCAAGAAGTACATGAAGGAGAAGGGCGGCTGGAGCAAAGCCGTCTGGGGCAAGCTCGCCGAGCAGGGCCTGCTCGGGCTTCCCTTCAGCGAAGCCGAAGGCGGCTTCGGCGGCGGCGGTGTCGAGACCATGATCGTGATGGAGGCGCTCGGCAAGGCGCTGGTGCTCGAGCCTTATCTCCCGACCGTGGTGATCGGCGGCGGCTTCCTCCGCCATGCTGCAACCGATGCGCAGAAAGCCGCGCACGTGCCCGGCATCGTCGACGGCAGCAAGACTTTTGCCTTCGCCCAGCTCGAGAAGAACTCGCGCTACGATCTGTTCGACGTCACCACGACCGCCAAGAAGAAGGGCGACGGCTGGATCATCGACGGCGAGAAATTCGTCGTGCTCAACGGCGAGAACGCCGACACGCTGATCGTCACCGCGCGCACCAGGGGCGACCGCCGCGACACCACCGGCATCGGCGTATTCCTGGTGCCTGCGAATGCCAAGGGTGTCGCGAAGAAGTCCTATCCAACCCAGGACGGCCTGCACGCCGCCGACATCACCTTCACCGGCGTCGAGGTCGGCGCGGATGCGGTGCTCGGCAATCCGGACGACTCGCTCGCGCTGATCGAGCGCGTGGTGGACGAAGCCCGCATCGCGCTCTGCGCCGAGGCGGTCGGCCTGATGGACGAGTCACTCAAGACCACGGTCGAGTACATCAAGACGCGCAAGCAATTCGGCGTCGCGATCGGCTCGTTCCAGTCGCTGCAGCACCGCGCCTCCGACATGTTCGTCGCCGCCGAGCAGGCGAGGTCGATGTCGATGTTCGCGACCATGGCCGGCGATTTCGCGGACGCGCGAGAGCGTTCCAACGCGATCGCCGCGGCCAAGGTGCAGATCGGCAAGTCGGCCAAGTTCGTCGGCCAGCAGTCGATCCAGCTCCACGGCGGCATCGGCATGACCATGGAGGCGAAGATCGGCCATTACTTCAAGCGCCTCACCATGATCGAGAACACCTTCGGCGACACCGACTACCACCAGCGCCGCGTCGCGGATGGCGGCGGGTTGATCTGAGTCTCTCCACCGTCATTGCGAGGAGCTCTTGCGACGAAGCAATCCAGACTTTCTCCGCGGAAAGATTCTGGATTGCTTCGCTGCGCTCGCAATGACGGAGCAAATGGAAGCAGCGGAGGCTAACAACAATGAAAAACACCCCGTTCGATCTCACCGGTAAAGTCGCCATCGTCACCGGCTCCAGCCGCGGCATCGGCCGTTCCTCCGCCGAGCTGCTGGCCAAGCTCGGCGCAAAAGTCGTGGTGTCATCGCGCAAGGCGGAGGCCTGCAAGGAGGTCGCCGACGGCATCATTGCGGTCGGCGGCGATGCCGTCGTCATTCCCTGCAACATCGCGCGCAAGGCCGAGGTCGAGGCGCTGATCGCGGGCGCCACGAAGCATTACGGCAAGGTCGACATCCTCGTCTGCAACGCCGCGGTGAACCCGTATTACGGCCCGCTGCTCGATATCACCGACGAGGCCTTCGACAAGATCATGGCCAGCAACGTCAAGAGCAACATCTGGCTCTCGGCGCTGGCGATCCCGCAGATGGCGGAGCGCGGCGGCGGCTCCGTCGTCATCATCTCCTCGATCGGCGGCCTGCGCGGCTCGACCGTGATCGGCGCCTACGGCATCTCGAAAGCCGCGGACTTCGCATTGTGCCGCTCGCTGGCCGGCGAATGGGGCCCGAAGGGCGTCCGCGTCAACTGCATTGCGCCTGGCCTCGTCAAGACCGATTTCGCCCGCGCGCTGTGGGAAGACGAAGCCAACCTCAAGCGCCGCACCGCCACCACGCCGCTCCGCCGCATCGGCGAGCCCGACGAAATCGCCGGCGCCGTGGCTTATCTCGCCTCCGACGCCTCGAGCTTCATGACCGGCCAGACCATCGTCATCGACGGCGGCGTCACCACGGCGGCGGTGTAGGCGGTCAGCTCGTCGTCCCGGCGAAGGCCGGGACCCATAACCACAGGGAGTGGTTTGGCGAAGACTGGTCGTGCTGGATTGGCATCGTGCGCAATCGATGGATCACGCGGTATGGGTCCCGGCCTTCGCCGGGACGACAGCTGACCCCGTCTTGACCTGCCGCCTCCAATCCGCTCCCTTTGGCGCGACACAACCATCCCTCACGGGACAACGCCAAGAAAACGACCAGCAAACCCCAGGAAAACGCCAAGGGTGCTTCCATGTCTTTCGTTCTTGCCATCGACCAGGGCACCACCTCCTCGCGCGCGATTGTTTTTCGCAGCGACATTTCCATCGCGGCGCGTGCGCAGGCCGAGTTTCCACAGCATTTTCCGGCCTCGGGCTGGGTCGAGCACGAGCCGGAGGACATCTGGACCTCGACCATCAACGTCTGCCGCGAAGCGATCGCGAACGCCGGCATCGGCGCAAAGGACATCGCCGCGATCGGCATCACCAACCAGCGCGAGACCACCGTGGTGTGGGACCGTGCCACCGGCCAGGCCGTGCACCGGGCCATCGTCTGGCAGGACCGCCGCACCGCCGACATCTGCGCGAAACTGAAAGCCGACGGCCGCGAGCCCATCATCTCGCAGAAGACCGGCCTGATCATCGATCCCTATTTCTCCGGCACCAAGGTCGCATGGATCCTCGACCAGGTCCCCGGCGCGCGGGCCCGCGCTGCGCGCGGCGAGCTGATGTTCGGCACCGTCGATTGTTATTTGCTGTGGCGCCTCACCGGCGGCAAGGTGCACGCCACCGACGCCACCAACGCCTCGCGCACGCTGCTGTTCAACATCCACACCGGTCAGTGGGATGACGAGCTGCTGGAGATCATCGGCGTGCCCCGCTCGATGCTGCCCGAGGTGAAGGACTCCTCCGCCCATTTCGGCGAAAGCACGCCGGATCTGTTCGGCGGCACGATCGCGATATCAGGCATTGCCGGCGACCAGCAGGCTGCGACCATCGGACAAGCCTGCTTCCGCCCGGGCATGATGAAGTCGACCTACGGCACCGGCTGCTTCGCGCTGCTCAACACTGGCACTACGCCGGTCGCCTCGAAAAACAAGCTGCTCACCACCATCGCCTACCAGCTCGGCGGCAAACGCACCTACGCGCTCGAAGGCTCGATCTTCGTCGCCGGCAGCGCGGTGCAATGGCTGCGCGATGGCCTCGGCATCATCAAGCATGCGGCCGAGACCGGGCCGCTTGCTGATCAGTCGGACTCCATGCAGAGCGTCTACCTCGTCCCGGCGTTCGTCGGCATGGGCGCGCCCTACTGGAATCCGCGCGTGCGCGGCGCGCTGTTCGGCCTCACCCGCAACACCGGCCCTGCCGAGCTCGCCCACGCCGCGCTGGAGAGCGTCTGCTACCAGACCTTCGATCTCTGGGCCGCGATGCGCGCCGACTGGCCGAGCTCGGAAACCGCAAGCGTCGTGCTGCGCGTCGACGGCGGCATGACCGCGTCCGACTGGACCATGCAGCGCCTCGCCGATCTGCTGGACGCCCCGGTCGATCGCCCCGTGATCCAGGAGACCACCGCGTTAGGGGCGGCGTATCTCGCCGGCCTCCAGGCCGGCGTCTATCCCGAGCCGACCAAGTTCGCCGACAATTGGCGGCTGGAGCATCGCTTCAAGCCCAACATGAGCCAGGCGACAAGGGAGCGAAAGCTTGCGGGGTGGGCCAGGGCGGTGAAGGGCGTGCTGGCGAGCGACGAGGGGGAGGGGTAGCGGAATCTCGTAGCCCGGATGGAGCGCAGCGCAATCCGGGACTTCTTTAGCCGCCGACTGAAGTCGCGACCGCTGAGGCCATCACGTTGACGCCGCGGTGAGCGTTGCTGAGCAAGGACGCGGTCGCAAACACCACCGTCGTCCCGGCGAAGGCCGGGACCCATACTCCGCAGAAGATGTTGTGAACGGGACTCGTCGTTCCAACGGCGCAAAACAATTTATACTCGTGGTTATGGGTCCCGGCCTTCGCCGGGACGACACTGATTGTATGGCCGCCGCTTTGGCACAAAGTGAACGAGTGCGCCTCATGATCGTCCCGGACGGCTATTCCGACGTTCCCGCCGGCAAGATCGCTGCGGTCGTCACCCATCTCGAGATGACCACGCGCCCCTCACGGCGTGACGACCCTCCCGGCGCATGGTCCCTGCGCAAGGCCGACGCGCCCGCGCTTGATTGGTACCGCGACCTGCACCGCCGCGTCGGCGAGGAGTGGCTGTGGCTTTCGCGGGCTCGCATGAACGACGCCGAGCTCGCCGCGGTCATCCAGGCCCCAGGCATCGAGGTCTACGCGTTGACCGTGAATGGAAGCGACGAAGGTCTGCTTGAGATGGATTTTCGCGAGCCCAGCCAGTGCGAGCTGGTCTATTTCGGTGTCACCTCGCGCCTGATCGGGACCGGTGCCGCCCGTTTCCTGATGAACCGCGCGCTGGAGCTTGCATCGTCACGCGACGTGCGCCGCGTCTGGGTGCACACGTGCACCTTGGACCATCCATCCGCACTAGCGTTCTATCAGCGCTCCGGCTTCGTCCCGTTCCGCCGCCAGATCGAGGTGGCGGACGATCCGCGCCTCGACGGCACAGCGCCGCGCGATGCGGCGAAGCATGTACCAATCCTCGAATAGCGAGCGCATGTCGTAGCCCGAATGGAGCGCAGCGCAATCCGGGACTCTCTCACCCGCTGACTGACTCGCGGATTACGCTTGCGCTCCATCCGGGCTACACGGCTGCCTCCAGCGTCATTGCGAGGAGCTCTTGCGACGAAGCAATCCAGAGTCCCTCCGCGGAAAGATTCTGGATTGCTTCGCTGCGCTCGCAATGACGAAATGTGAGCGTCGTCGTCCCCTCGCTAGCCGTCGAAATTCACCGCTGTCGTGTTGGCGCCGCAGACCAGCACCGCGATCCGTTCGCCGGGTGAGGGACGATAGCGGCCGGAGAGCAGCGCCGCGAACGCTGCCGCGCCGCCGGGCTCGGCCACGACGCGCAAGCTCGACCACAAGGCCGCCTGGGCCTGCCGGATCGCATCGTCGGCGACCAGCACGACCTTCTCGACATGGGCCCGCGCGATCGGAAACATCAATTCGCCGACCCGGCGCGGCGCGAGACTGTCGGCGGCGAGACCGCCGGCCGGCGCATCCACCGGCGCGCCTGCCGCGAAGGCCGCATGCAGCGTTGGCGATTGCTCCGGCTCGACCGCCACGATGCGGGTCCGGCCCTGGTACCACGCCGCAATGCCGCCGATCAGGCCGCCGCCGCCGACGGCAACCAGCACCGTATCCACGTCGGGCGCATCCTGCTCCAGTTCCATGCCGACGCTGCCTTGGCCGAGCAGGGTCTCGGGCTGGTCATAGGCATGGACCGCAAGCGCGCCGGTGCGTGCGACATGCGCCTCGCTCGCCGCGAGCGCATCGGCATAGCGGGCTCCCGCGATCACGAGCTGCGCGCCGTAGCTCTTGATGCGCTCGGCTTTGGCCGGTGACGTGATCTCGGGGACGAAAATGCTGGCGGGGATGCCGAGTCGTTGCGCGGCATAAGCCACCGCCGCGCCGTGATTGCCGCCGGATGCCGCGACAACCCCGGTCTTCGGCACCTGCCGCAGCAGCAGGTTGGCGAAGGCGCCCCGTGCCTTGAACGATCCGGAATGCTGCAGCATCTCCAGCTTGAAAATGACGGGCGCCGCCGGCAGCCCCAAGTCGGCAAGATCAGCCTGAATGAGCGGCGTGCGCCTGATGTGCGGGCGGATCACGGCCTCGGTCGCCGCGATCCGCTCCCGATTGATGTCTGATGTCGCTGTCATGATGCCGTCCTTGATAGCGCATTCGGGAGACGCTGTCCTGCTGCCGTTGCGTCCGGCGCAATGCTCCATTTCCAAGATCATGCTTGCATCGCGCCGATGAAGTCGTGGAAACTGATCGGCCCTGCCGTGTCCAACGCTTGAGAAGAGCGAGAACCATGTTCCTGATCGGCCAATACGATTCCCCCTTCGTCCGCCGTGTCGCGATCGCGCTTCGGCTTTACGGGCTCGCTTTCGAACACAGGCCATGGTCGACCTTCGGCGATGCCGATAAGATCGCGCCGTATAATCCGTTGCGCCGTGTGCCGACCCTGGTGCTCGACGACGGCGAGGCGCTGATCGAGAGCACGATCATCCTCGATTATCTCGACGAGCGCGTTGGCGCGGACAAAGCCATGCTGCCGCGGACTGGCGCCGAGCGCCGGCGCCATCTGCGCATCTGTGCGCTCGCCTCCGGCCTCGGCGACAAGGCGGTCAGCCTGCTCTACGAGCGCGTGCTGCGGAAGGAGCAGCTTGCGCTGTGGGTCGAGCGCTGCCAGGCGCAGATCGCGGACGTCTTGACCGTGCTCGAAACCGAGCGCGCCAAGGTGACGATGCCGTACTGGCTGGGAGACCGCATCGGCCACGCCGACGTCGCGGTCGCCTGCGTCGTCCGCTTCACCCGCGAGGCACATCCGCAGCTGTTCGAGGCTTCGCACTATCCGGCGCTGAGCGCGCATGCGGCGCGTTGCGAGGCCTTGGCTCCGTTCCAGGAGATCGTGCAGCCGCTGGCGCCGCCGAAGGGGTGAGGAGGGCGTCGTCATTCCGGGGCGCGCCACTTGGCGCGAACCCGGAATCCATTGTTCTACGACACATGTTGCACAACGGATTCCGGGTTCGTGCTCCGCACGCCCCGGAATGACACCAAGCCGCGCTAACCGAGCCCGGCCTTGATCAGGAACGTCAGGAAAATGCCGCCTATGATTGCGCAGGTCGCCGCTCCGATCAGCGGTGTCAGCGCGCCTTTCCGGCTGGCAGGCTCAAGCACTGCGTGTCCCGGCCGTTCCGGATCGTAAGAGACGGTGACGTTCTGACCGAGGCTCCACTGCGCCGCCGCCTTTTCCGCGACCTCGCGCAGGCCGTAGATCGCGGTGCCGTTCCAATTGACCTCGGTGCCGATGAAGTCGCGCTTGTCGATCTTGTAGGCGTAACGGAGGTCGACCTGATAACGGTAATGCAGCTTGCGGCTCGATGATTTGTTGTCGTCGTCGCTCTTGTCCTCGATGATCTCCTCGATCACCTCGCAATGGGTCACCCTTCCGGCCGCGGTCGGCCAGCGCAGGCTGGCGCTCGCAAGCCGGCGCGTCCTGACATACTCGCCGACGCAGAACACACCGCCCAGCAGCACGATGATCGGCAGCGCGAACGCGACTAGCGGGACGCCGTTGTTGGCGTAGAGCACGTGACCGGCCAGCGAATGCGCGGTCAGGGTGGCGGCGATGAAGCCGAACACGATCGTGAACGCCACCAGCGCCGCGACGTTCTGCGCCGTGGCCGGCTCCAGCAGCGCCTCGGCCGGTTGCTTCGGATCGACATAGACGTCGACATGGGCGCCGACCGGATAGCGTCCGGCGAGCTTTGCGGCGAGCACGCGCGTGGTCATGGCGATGCCGCCGACCACGACCTTGTCGCTTTCCTGCTCCTGGCCGCCGGCGCGATAGCGGTAGCGGATGATGGGCGTGGCATCGTCCAGATCGTCCGAGACGTGCGACGCCGGCTGTTTGACCTCGGAGGCCACGATGATGCCCTCGACCTTGTCCCAGCTCCGCGCCGCCTGCATCCGGCCCCGCGTCCGGACCAGACCGAGCAGCGTCAATCCGAACAGCAGCATCGAGATCGCGGCGGCAATCTCCGTCCACATCAATTGATGGGCATCCAGCATCTGATTTCCTTGGCTCTCTCGATGGCGACCGCAATTGGTCGCAGCGAGCGCGCGTTGCGTTCACGGCCCTATGGGACGCGGGGGCAACGCGCCGCGAGAATGCGCAGCCGTGGAAGTGAGTTGGGGAACGACGCCGCCGCCCACACTCCGTCATTGCGAGCGCAGCGAAGCAATCCAGTCTGCCCCCGCGGCAAGATTCTGGATTGCTTCGCTGCGCTCGCAATGACGGGATCGGGTGGAGCGCCTCTGCCGTTCAACTGGCCAAGTCTGCCAACGGCCCAAATCTGCCAACAGGCCAAGTCTGCCAACAGCCAAGTCTGCGACGATCAATCAATACAGGTGTTTTGCCCCGACGGAGCAAGCGGTTTTCGGCAAGGCCGAAAAATCGTCAGGCTTTTCAACCCCATCGCTACTGTGCATGGGGTTGTTCTTCATCTTTCACTTTTTGTCGTCCCGGCGAAGGCCGGGACCCATAACCCCAGGGAGGAGTTTGGCGGAGATTTGTCGTCCGGTACTGCGATCAAGCACTCAAGATAGATCTCGCGGTATGGGTCCCGGCTTTCGCCGGGACGACAGCGGGCCTACCCGGCCCCCACGCGCTTCTTCTGCCAGACCAGATGCACCGCGCAGGTGCAGCCCGGCGGATGCGAGGCGAGGTCCTTCGACGTTTCGTCGTTCGCGGGCATCGCCGCGAAAGCCTTGTCGTTCGGGGTTTCTCGCGCCGGGATGTAGTTCAGGATCGGGGCCAGCCAGCGCTCGGTCTCCGCCACGCTCATGCCCTTGCGTGCGGCGTAATCCTCGACCTGGTCGCGCTCGATCTTGCCGACGCCGAAATAATAGCTCGCGGGATTCGCAAGATAGAGCCCGGACACGCTGGAGCCCGGCCACATCGCAAAGCTCTCGGTCAGCTTCACGCCGGCGGTGGCTTCCGCGTCGAGCAGCTCGAACAGCGTCGCCTTCTCGGTGTGATCGGGCTGGGCGGGATAGCCGGGCGCCGGGCGGATGCCTTGGTACTTTTCGAGGATCAGCTCGTCGGTCGACAGCGCCTCGTCCGGCGCATAAGCCCAGAACTCGCGGCGCACGCGGGCATGCATGCGCTCGGCAAAAGCTTCCGCAAGGCGGTCGGCCAGCGCCTTGCACAGGATCGAGGAATAGTCGTCGTTGGCCATCTTGAAGCGGTCGGCGACCACATCCTCGCCGATGCCGGCAGTGACGACGAAGCCGCCGACATAATCGGGCACGCCGGTGCCTTCAGGCGCGACGAAGTCGGACAGCGCAGCGTTGAAGCGGCCCTCGCGCTTCTCGAGCTGCTGGCGCAGCGTGTGCAGTGTCGCGATCGTCTTGGCGCGGCTCTCATCGGCATAGAGCACGATGTCGTCGCCTTGCGCATTCGCCGGCCAGAAACCGACGGTGGCGCGTGCCCGGAACCATTTCTCCTTGACGATCAGGTCGAGCATCTTGCGCGCATCGTCGTACAGCGAACGCGCGACTTCGCCCACCTTGGCATCGTCGAGAATGGCGGGGAAGCGGCCGGCGAGCTCCCAGGTCTGGAAGAACGGCGTCCAGTCGATATAGGACACGAGCTCGGCGAGATCGTAGTCGTCAAAGCTCTTGATGCCGAGGAAGGTCGGCTTCACCGGCTTGTTCGCGGTGAAATCGACCGGCACGCGGTTGGCGCGGGCGGCACTCAGCTTCAGCCGCTTCTTGTCGGCCTGTGCGCGGAAATGCGCCTCGGAGATCTTTGCGTATTCGGCGCGAACGCCGGCCGCGTAAGCCTCGCGCTTCTCTGGGCTCAGCAGCGAGGACGCAACGCCGACCGCGCGGCTGGCATCGTTGACATGCACCACGGGCCCGGCGCGATAGCTCGGGTCGATCTTGACGGCGGTATGCACGCGACTCGTGGTGGCGCCGCCGATCAGCAGCGGCAGCTTGAGGCCTTCGCGTTGCAATTCGCTGGCGAAGAACGCCATCTCGTCGAGCGAAGGCGTGATCAGGCCGGACAGGCCGACGATGTCAGCCTTCTCCGCCTTCACGGTCTCGACGATCTTCGCCGCTGGCACCATCACGCCCAGATCGATCACCTCGAAATTGTTGCACTGGAGCACGATGCCGACGATGTTCTTGCCGATGTCGTGGACGTCCCCCTTCACCGTCGCCAGCACGATCTTGCCGGCGGAGCTGCTGCCCTCGGTGCCGATGCCATTGGCGAGGTTGCGCGCCTTCTCCTCCTCCATGAACGGCATCAGCCAGGCCACCGCCTGCTTCATCACGCGGGCGGATTTGACCACCTGCGGCAAGAACATCTTGCCGTCGCCGAAGAGATCGCCGACCACGTTCATGCCGGCCATCAGCGGCCCCTCGATCACGTCGAGCGGCCGCGACGATTCCTTGCGGGCTTCTTCCGTATCCTGCTCGATGAATTCGGTGATGCCGTGCACCAGCGCATGGGACAGCCGCTTGGCCACCGGCCATTCGCGCCAGGCGAGATCGGCTTCCTTGGTCTGGGTTTTGTTGCCGCGGAATTTTTCCGCGAGCGCCAGCAGGCGCTCGGAGGCGCCGGCATCGCGGTTGAGGACGACGTCCTCGCAAGTTTGGCGCAGTTCAGGGTCGATGTCGTCATAGACGATCATCTGGCCGGCATTGACGATGCCCATGTCCATGCCGGCCTTGATGGCGTGATACAGGAACACCGAGTGCATGGCTTCGCGCACCGGCTCGTTGCCGCGGAACGAGAACGACAGGTTGGAGACGCCACCGGAGATATGCGCGCCCGGCAAGTTTTTGCGGATCCAGCGCGTCGCCTCGATGAAGTCGACGCCGTAATTGTTGTGCTCCTCGATGCCGGTCGCGATCGCGAAGATGTTCGGATCGAAGATGATGTCTTCCGGCGGGAAGCCGACGCGGTCCACCAGGATGTCGTAGGCGCGCTTGCAGATCTCGGTCTTGCGCTTGAAGGTGTCCGCTTGGCCGACTTCGTCGAACGCCATCACCACCACAGCGGCGCCATGGCGCCGCGCGATCTTCGCCTCGTGAATGAACTTCTCCTCGCCTTCCTTCATCGAGATCGAGTTCACGACCGGCTTGCCCTGGACGCATTTCAGGCCGGCCTCGATCACCGAGAATTTCGAGGAATCGACCATGACGGGAACGCGGGCGATGTCGGGCTCGGCGGCGACGAGGTTGAGGAACGTCCGCATCGCGGCGTCCGAGTCCAGAAGACCCTCGTCCATGTTGACGTCGATGATCTGCGCGCCGTTCTCGACCTGGTCGCGCGCCACCTGAAGCGCGGCGGTGTAGTCGCCGGCGGTGATCAGCTTGCGGAAGCGGGCCGAGCCGGTGACGTTGGTGCGCTCGCCGACGTTCACGAAGGGGATGGCGTCGGTCAGAGTGAAGGGCTCGAGGCCGGAGAGTCTCAAGCGTGGCTCGATCTCCGGCACGATGCGCGGCTTGTGCGGGGCCACGGCCGCCGCAATCGCCGCGATATGCTCCGGCGTGGTGCCGCAGCAGCCGCCGACGATGTTGACCAGACCATCACGTGCGAACTCGCCGACCAGGCGCGCCATGTACTCCGGGGTTTCATCATACTGGCCGAATTCGTTGGGCAGGCCGGCATTGGGATAGGCACAGACCAGGGTGTCGGCGACCCGGCCGATGTCGGCGATGTGCGCGCGCAGGTCTTCCGCGCCGAGCGCGCAGTTGAAGCCGATGGTGACGGGCTTGGCATGCCGCACCGAATGCCAGAACGCTTCCGGCAACTGGCCGGACAGCAGGCGGCCGGACTTGTCGGTGATGGTGCCGGACACCATCACCGGCATGTCGATGCCGCGCTGTTCGGTGATCTCGGCGATCGCATAAAGCGCCGCCTTGGCGTTCAGCGTGTCGAAGATGGTTTCGACCAGCAGCAGGTCGACGCCGCCGTCGATCAGGCCGTTGATCTGCTCGCCATAGGACTTGCGGAGATCGTCGAAGCTGACGGCGCGGTAGCCGGGGTTGGCAACATCGGGCGAGATCGAGGCGGTGCGGTTGGTCGGCCCGAGCGCGCCGGCGACAAAGCGCGGCTTGCCGTCCTCGCGCTGCACGCGCTCGGCCGCATTGCGCGCGAGGCGGGCGCCGTCGCGCGCCATGTCGTAGACGATGTCGGCGAGATCGTAATCGGCCTGCGCGATCGATGTGGTGGAGAAGGTGTTGGTCGCGACGATGTCGGCACCGGCGCGCAGATACGCCGCATGGATATCCTCGATCGCCTGCGGCTGGGTCAGGATCAGGAGATCGTTGTTGCCGCGCAGGTCGCGATGGAAATCCTTGAAGCGCTCGCCGCGGAAGGCGGCTTCGTCGAACTGCAGGTTCTGGATCATCGTGCCCATGGCGCCGTCGAGCACGAGGATGCGCTCGCGCGCCGCGTCGAGCAGGGCAGTTCGCTTGGACGAAACGGGAATGGTCATCTTGGGTCAGGCCGCCTTCTGCGCGCTCTTGGCGCGAATGCCGAGCAAATGGCTGATCGCGAACACGAGATCGGCGCGGTTCATGGTGTAGAAATGGAAGGTGTCGACGCCGCGCTTGGCGAGCTTCTGCACCTGGCCGGCGGCAACGGTTGCCGCCACCAGCTTGCGGGTCTCGGCATCGTCGTCGAGGCCTTCGAACTTCTCCGCGAGCCAGTCCGGCACGGATGTGCCGGCGCGGGTGACGAAGGCTCTCGCCTGCTTGAAATTGTGCATCGGCATGATGCCCGGGACGATCGGGATGTTGATGCCGCGGGCGCGGACCCGGTCGAGATAGCGGAAGTAGAGGTCGTTATCGAAAAACACCTGCGTGATCGCGCGGGTTGCGCCCGCGTCGACTTTGGCCTTCAGCGTGTCGATATCGGCGTCGAAGTCGCGAGCCTCGGGGTGCTTCTCGGGGTAGGCCGAGACCGACACCTCGATGTCGCCGTGGCGCTTCTTGATCCCGGCGACCAGCGCGGCGGAGCTCTGGTAGCCGTCGGGATGGCTGGCATAGGCCGTGCCGATGCCGCCGGGCGGATCGCCGCGCAAGCCGACGATGTGGCGGACGCCGACCTCGTGATAGCGGTCGACGATCTCGTCGATCTCGCCGCAGGAGGCACCGACGCAGGTCAGATGCGCGGCGGGCAGCAGCGCGGTCTCTTTCAGGATGCGCGAGATGGTGGCGTGGGTCCGCTCACGCGTCGAGCCGCCGGCGCCATAGGTCACCGAGACGAATTTCGGGTCGAGCGGGGCGAGGCGGTTGATGGTGTCCCAGAGATTCCGCTCCATCTCCTCGGTCTTGGGCGGAAAGAACTCGAAAGAGATCGCCGGCCGCTTCGAGGAAAGGTGCCCGTCTTGCCCGTCGGCTTGGGCAGGCGTCGTAAACTCGGTCATGGCACCACTCACTCCAGCTTGCAGGCGGTTAGGTAGCTTGTGAGGGCGAAGATAGGGCAAGGGAGGTTTTTTTCGACAGCCCATCGGTGATGGGAAGTGGCCCACTTGCCTGATGCGGAGGCCAAATATTGCGCCGAACCCGGCTTGAGTGGGCAAGTGCTTGATATATAGAAAGTATATCTATATCAACGTTTTATATGAAATTAGGCGGCTGCCGAGATTAATTATACTAGGTGGGAAGTATGAATCCGTTGTGATTTGGCTGATATCCATCCCAACACCCCGCCTCGCCCGGACTGGCTGGAGTGCCGCACACACGCCAGACCTGCGCAGTCAGCCCATTGTCGCCGCGCGGCCCTCCATTACGTTAGCGCGTCATGATCCCGCTCTCAGTCCTCGACCTCTCCGTCGTCAGCACAGGCACCAAGCCCGCCGCGGCGCTGCGCAACAGCATTGACCTGGCGCGGCATGTCGATGGGCTCGGTTACGTCCGCTACTGGCTCGCCGAGCACCACAACCTGGCCTCGGTGGCGAGCCCCGCACCCGATGTGATGATCGGCCAGATCGCGGCGGTGACGAAGCACCTCCGCGTCGGCTCCGGCGGTGTGATGCTGCCCAACCACGCCCCGCTGGTCGTGGCCGAGCGCTTCAAGATGCTGGAGGCGCTGTTTCCCGGCCGCATCGATCTCGGCCTCGGCCGCGCGCCCGGGACCGACGGCGCCACCGCGTATGCGCTCCGTAGCCGGCTCGACCGCCGCGAGGGCGACGATTTCCTGGAGCGGTTGCACGAATTGATCCTGTGGCAGACCCGCGAATTCCCCGCAGGCCACCCCTACAACAACGTCATCGCGATGCCCGACGACACGCCGTTGCCGCCGATCTGGCTGCTCGGCTCCAGCGATTATTCGTCGGAACTGGCGGCACAAGTCGGGATGGGCTTCGCCTTCGCCCATCATTTTGCATCCCACGACGCGACCGACGCCATGGTGCACTACCGCAACCGCTTTCAGCCCTCGGCATGGCGCGCGAGCCCGCACGCGATCCTCGCCGTCGCGGCGATCACGGCGGATACCGATGAGGAAGCCGAGAAGCTCGCGAGCTCCTCCGACCTCAACCGCCTGCGCCGAGATCGCGGCCAATATCTGCCGCTGCCGAGCGTCGAGGAGGCGCTGGCCTATCCTTATACGGATTCCGAGCGCAGCTCGATTGCCCGCAATCGCTCGCGCCTGTTCGTCGGCAGCCCCGCGACGGTGCAGAAGACGCTTCAGCCGCTGATCGACGCGAGCAAGCCGGACGAATTGATGGTGATCACAGCGGTGTACGACCACGATGCGCGGAAAAAGTCGTATTCGCTGCTGGCGCAGGCGTTCGGGCTGGCGAGGCAGGCCGCTTAGCTTAACGTTCCGCTCCAGGGGAAGTCGCGGTCAATCCTGCTGCGTCTCGCTGAAGGTCGCGCGGAACGGATGTCCCGGATAGACGCCGACGATGCGGAATTCGCGCGAAAAGAATTTCAACTCCTCGATCGCGAACGCCAGGCTCTTGTCCTCGGGATGGCCGTCGACATCGGCATAAAACTGCGTGGCGAAGAAATTGCCGTCGACCATGTAGCTCTCGAGCTTGGTCATGTTGACGCCGTTGGTGGCAAAACCACCGAGCGCCTTGTAGAGCGCGGCCGGCAGGTTGCGCACCCGGAATACAAAAGTGGTGACCAGCGGGCCGGAGCCCTGCGCCGCCCATTTCGGCTCGCGCGCCAGCACCACGAAGCGCGTGGTGTTGTGGGCCTCGTCCTCGATGTCCTCGGCCAGAATGTCGAGGCCGTAGATCTGGGCGGCCAGCCGCGAGGCGATCGCGGCGACCGACTTGTCGTTGCGCTCGGAGATGTCGCGGGCGCTGCCGGCGGTGTCGGCGTGCACGATCGGCTTGATGCCGAGCTTGCGGATCACGCGCCGGCACTGGCCGAGCGCATGCACATGACTTCTCGACGCTCTTGATGTCGGCAAGCTTCGTGCCTCTCACCGCCATCAGCTGATGCCGGACCGGCAAGAACCATTCGCCGATGATGAAGAGGCCGGAAGCAGGGAGCAGGTGATGAATGTCGGCGACGCGGCCCGCAACCGAATTCTCGATCGGGATCATGCCGAGATCGGCCTCGCCTGACGAGATCGCCGACAGCGCGTCCTCGAAGGTGGCGCAGGGCAACGGCTCGGCGTCGGGATAGGCCTCGACGATGGCGATGTGGGAATTGGCCCCGGGTTCGCCCTGGAATGCGATTTTCATCTTGCTCATGCTCGGCCTTGTAGCAGCGGCTCAGGATTTGAAAGGATGCCGCGGGCGGTCTCGAGATCCGCCGGCGTGTCGACCCCGCGGGGCACGGTATCGACGATGGTGAAGTCGATCCGCATTCCGGCCTCCAGCGCCCGGAGCTGCTCGAGCTTCTCCTGCAGCTCCAGCGGTGACGGCGGCAGCGAAACGTAGCGCTCCAGCGCGGCGCGGCGGTAGGCGTACAGACCGATATGGTGGTAGCGCGGTCCGTCGCCGGTCGGGGCGGTCGCGCGGGTGAAATAAAGTGCACGCATGCGCCTGCCTCCGAGCGAGGTTCCAATCGCTTTCACGACGCTCGGCGCGAGGTCCTCCTCCTGGGTGTGGATCTGCGAGGCCAGCGTGGCGATGTCCACGGCGGGGTCTTGGAGCGGCGGCAGCACGTCGCGGATGTTGTCGATGGTGATCGTCGGGAAATCGCCCTGGAGATTGACCACGATCTCCGCCTTGCCGTCGGAATCGAGCTTCTGCATGGCCTCATGGATGCGGTCCGAGCCTGAGGGGTGCTCGGGGCGGGTCATCACGGCTTCGCCGCCGTGGGCGCTCACCACCGCGGCGATTTCCGCCGTATCGGTTGCGACTGCGACCCGGCCGATACCGGCCGCTTCGGCGCGGCGCAGCACGTGCACGATCATCGGCAGGCCCGCGATATCGGCGAGCGGCTTGCCGGGCAGGCGGGTGGCGGCCATGCGAGCCGGGATCAGCACCAGGATGCGGGGATCGGTCATGAGCTCAAGGGTCTGGTTTCAATGGACTGGAAGCGTGGCGATTTCCGCGCCGAGAAATGGGGTGGGGACGGGCTCAAAGCCGGGTCGCTTATACGGGTTGCCAGACCCCGGGCAAACCGATATCTCAATGGCAAAACTCGGGGAAACAATAAGGAACGTTTGATTCTCCCGAGGCTCGTCCTGGCGGCCGCATGGCTGCTATTTCCTTCTTGCGGTGTGGGGCCTAGCCGGAAATGGACTCTTTCGAACTGAACAAGATCCTCGGTGCCGTGCTCGGCACCTGTCTGGTTTTGCTGGTGACGAGCTTCACCGCGCAGGCGCTGTTCTCGCCAAAAATGCCGGAAAAGCCGGGCTTCGAGATTGCCGTGAAGGAAGAGGCGGGCGAAAAGGGCGGCGCTCCGGCCGCGGCAGCTCCCTCCGAGCCGATTGAAAAGCTGCTCCAGACCGCCTCCGTCGAGAAGGGCGCGGCTGCCGCCAAGAAGTGCCAGGCCTGCCACACCTTCGAAAAGGGCGGCCCGAACCGCGTCGGTCCGAACCTCTACGGCATCGTCGACGACCACCGCGGCGAAGACCGCAACGGCTTCAACTTCTCGGCCGCGATGAAGGCCAAGGGCGGCACCTGGACCATCGACGACCTCAATAAGTTCATTGCCAATCCGAAGGGCTTTATTCCCGGCACCGCGATGGGCTTCGCCGGCATCCCGAAGGACTCGGAGCGGGCCGACGTCATCGCCTACCTGAACAGCCTCTCCGACAACCCGAAGCCGCTGCCGACCGCGGCGAAGTAAGGCTCCTCGGCCATCGATCTTGGAAGTGCGGCCAGGCTGAAAAGTCTGGCCGTTTCCTTATCCGGACCTCGCGGCGTTGTTATCGGGCGTTTTGCCGCAGCGACCCGCCCCGCCGGCCCTCCAAGAATGAGGAAAAAGCAACGTACTCGGTCGAAACCTCGCCTATATTGGGCACTTAAAGGGGTAACCTCCTTCCAGACAGGGATGTTGATTTGGCCATTACCCGACGCGATCTACTGCTCACCGGCACTGCCGCCGCGGCGCTTCCCGCCCTCGGTTCCGCCGCCGGCGTTCCCGTCATCGGCGCGGCCGAGGCGCAATCGGCGGGTGAGCTACCCTGGCGGCATGCTTTGTCGCTGTTTGGTGACATCAAGTACCCCGCCGATTTCAAGCGCTTCGACTACGTCAATCCCGACGCGCCAAAGGGCGGGGCGGTTCGGCAAATCCAGATCGGAACCTTCGATAATTTCAACTACGTTGTTTCGGGCGTGAAGGGCAACCTCGCAGCGCCGGTCCCGCTCATTTATGAAACGCTTGCGACCCCCTCCTTGGATGAGGTTTCGACTGGATACGGATTGCTGGCCGAAGCTGTCATCCGTCCCGACGATTCCTCGTTCGTGATCTATCGATTGCGGGCGCAGGCCAAATGGCACGACGGAAAACCCGTTACGCCCGAGGACGTGATTTACTCACTGGAGGTGCTGAAGAAGAATCATCCATTCTATTCAGCCTACTATCGGCACGTCGTGAGCACCGAGAAGATCGGCGATCGTGACATCAAATTTACATTCGATGCGCCAGGAAATCGCGAGCTCCCGCAGATCGTCGGTGAACTCGTTGTTTTGCCCAAGCATTGGTGGGAGGGGAGCGATGCGCAGGGCAAGAGGCGCGATGTTACTGCGACGACGCTGGAGGTTCCGCTGGGGTCAGGCGCATATCGAATCAAGGAGTTTGTCGCCGGTCGCAACATCGTCCTGGAGCGGATGAAGGACTATTGGGGGCGTGATCTCAACGTCAACGTAGGGCGCAATAACTTCGACGAACTGCGCTTCGAGTATTTTAGGGACGCCACCGTCGCGATCGAAGCGTTCAAGGCCGATCAGGTGGACTGGCGCACCGAAAACAGTGCGAAGAATTGGGCGACCGCTTATGAGTTTCCGGCCGTTGTCGAAAAGCGCGTGCTGTTGGAAGAATTTCCCAATCGCAGTTCCGGAATCATGCAGGCCTTTGCACCGAACCTGCGCCGCGCCAAGTTCGGCGATCCACGGGTGCGCCGGGCCTTGAACTATGCGTTCGATTTCGAAGAGATGAACAAGCAGATATTCTTCGGACAGTATAAGCGCATCAGTAGCTATTTCGATGGTATCGAGGAGCTGATGGCAACCGGCTTACCCGAAGGAAAAGAGCTCGAAATTCTTGAGCCTCTGCGCGCAGAAGTTCCGCCTGAAGTGTTCACGACCGCGTACACCAATCCGGTCGGGGGTAGCCCCGAAGCTGTGCGTGACAATTTACGCGAGGCACTGCGCTTGTTGAAAGCCGCGGGCTACGAGGTACGTGATCGAAAGCTGATCGATAGCAAGACGGGTACCCAATTCTCTCTCGAATTGCTGGCTCAGGACCCCGCCTTTGAAAGGGTCATGCTATTCTATAAGCCTTCCCTGGAGAGGCTGGGTATTGCGGTCAGTGTGCGCACAATCGATCCGACCCAGTACGAGAATCGGCTTCGCGAATGGGATTTCGATATTGTCGTTGGTTCGTGGGGGAATCGCTGTCGCCCGGAAACGAGCAACGTGAGTCCTGGGGATCAAAAGCTGCAGATATGGCCGGCTCGCGCAACATCGTTGGCATAAAGAATCCCGCAATCGACAAGCTCATTGATCGCGTGATTTTCGCGAAGGACCGCGTCGAGCTTGTGGCCGCCACAAAGGCGCTTGATCGGGTGCTGCTGTGGAATCATTACGTCGTGCCGCAGTGGAACTATCCGAAGCAGCGAACAGCGCGCTGGGATCGCTTTGGCCGACCGACGGAGTTGCCAAAGTACGGGCAATCGGGATTCCCAACCATCTGGTGGTATGACGCAGATAAGGCGGCGCGGATCGCAAAAAAATCGTGAAGGACATTGCTCGCATGGCGCAGCTTTCACGCCGGCACGTCCTGGCACTAGGTGTCGGCGGCGCGCTCAGCACGGCTTGGCTGCGCAACGCGGCGGCGTCCGAGAGCCCCGCCGAAGTTCACGGCATCTCGGCGTTTGGCGACCTCAAATATCCCGCAGACTTTCACCATTTCGACTACGTCAATCTGGACGCTCCGAAGGGCGGGATGTTCTCGCTGATTCCGTCAACGAAGGCCTACAACCAGTCCTTCCAGACCTTCAACTCGCTCAATGCCTTCATTCTGAAGGGCGAGGGCGCCCAGGGTATGGATCTGACCTTCGTCACGCTGATGGCGCATGCGGGTGACGAGCCCGATGCGATGTATGGCTTCGCCGCGAAGTCGGTGCAGCTCTCGCCTGACAAGCTGGCTTATCGATTCACCATCCGGCCCGAGGCACGGTTTCACGATGGCTCCAAGCTGACCGCTCATGACGTCGCGTTCTCGATCAACGTGCTGAAGGACAGGGGCCATCCGCTGATCCAGATTCAGATGCGCGACGTCAAGGGCGCGCAAGCGCTGGACGACGCCAACGTGGTCGTGACCTTCGCCGAGAAGCGGGCACGTGACGTGCCGCTCTATGTGGCGGGTCTGCCGATCTTCTCGAAAGCCCATTACGCCAACCGGCCGTTCGACGAAACCACGACCGAGACGCCGCTGGGCTCTGGTCCCTACAAGGTCGGCAAGTTCGAGATCAATCGCTACATCGAGTTCGAGCGCGTCAAGGACTGGTGGGGTGCAGACCTGCCGGTCTGCCGGGGCAGCAACAATTTCGACGCGATCCGCTACGAGTTCTATCGTGACCGCGACGTCGCTTTCGAAGGCTTTACCGGGAAGAACTATTTGTATCGCGAGGAGTTCACCGCGCGCATCTGGGCCACGCGCTACGATTTTCCGGCGATCAAGGACGGCCGCGTCAAGCGCGAGCAGGTGCCGGACCAGACGCCGTCGGGCGGCCAGGGCTGGTTCATCAACACGCGGCGCGACAAGTTCAAGAACCCGAAGGTACGCGAAGCCCTGAACTGCGCGTTCGACTTCGAATGGACCAACAAGTCCATCATGTACGGCGCCTATGCGCGCACACGATCGCCGTTCCAGAATTCGGACCTCGTTGCGGAAGGCCCGCCCTCGCCCGCGGAGTTGAAGCTGCTCGAGCCCTTCCACGGCCAGGTGCCCGACGACGTGTTCGGTGAGCCGTTCGTGCCGCCGGTGTCGGACGGCTCCGGTCAGGATCGTGCGCTGTTGCGCAGAGCGCAGCAATTGCTTCAGGAGGCGCAGTTTCCGGTTAAGGATGGCAAACGGTTGTTGCCGAACGGCGAAGTGTTCGCGGTCGAGTTCCTGACTGACGAGGCCTCGTTCCAGCCGCACCACGCCTCCTTCCTCAAGAATCTCGGCGTGCTCGGCATCGAGGCCAATCTGCGTCTGATCGACGCCGTGCAATATCGTGCGCGGCTCGAGTCATTCGATTTCGACTTTGCAATCCAGCGCCTCACGATGACCGCGACGCCCGGCGACAGCTTGCGGACCTACTTCACCTCGCAAGCTGCTGCCACCAAGGGGTCTTACAATTATGCCGGCGTCGTCAGCCCCGCGCTCGACGCGCTGGTGGAAAAAGGCGATGGCAGCGGAAACACGCAACGAGCTGACAATCGCGTGCCGCGCGATCGACCGCGTCTTCCGCGCGGGCCGTTACTGGGTGCCGCAATGGTATAATACCAGCCACCGGCTGGCTTATTGGGACGAATTCGGTCATCCCGCGAATCTGCCGCGTTATCCGATCTCCGACTATGCCAGCGGCGTCGGCGAACGGACCTTGTGGTGGTCCGACCGCGACAAGGCGGCGAAGCTCGAGCAGGCGAAATAATCATGAGCGCCTATATCGCCCGCCGCATCCTGCTGATGATCCCGACCTTGCTCGGGATTCTCTTCGTCTCCTTCGTCGTCGTGCAGTTCGCGCCAGGCGGCCCGGTCGAGCGCGTCATCGCGCAGCTCTCGGGCGCCGATACCGGCGGCACCTCGCGCATTTCTGGCGGCAGCGACTTCGCGCAACGCGCGCCGGGGCAGTTAGGCGCCGGCGGCGATGCCATCAATTCGAAGTATCGCGGTGCGCAGGGGCTCGACCCCGATTTCATCAAGAAGCTGGAGGTGCAGTTCGGTTTCGACAAGCCGGCACCGGAGCGATTCGCGCTGATGGTGTGGAATTTTGCCCGCTTCGACTTCGGCAAGAGTTATTTCCGCGACGTCAGCGTGCTCCAGCTCGTCAAGGAAAAGTTGCCGGTCTCGATCTCGCTCGGCATCTGGCTGACGCTGCTGACCTACCTGATCTCGATTCCACTCGGCATCCGCAAGGCGGTCAGGGACGGCACGCGGTTCGACACCTGGACGTCGAGCGTGCTCGTGCTCGGTTATGCCATTCCCGGCTTCCTGTTCGCGATCCTCCTGATCATCCTGTTTGCCGGAGGCTCGTTCTTCAACTGGTTTCCGCTGCGCGGTCTGACGTCGGACGGCTGGTCGCAATTTCCCTGGTACTGGAAGATCATCGACTATTTCTGGCATTTGACGCTGCCGCTGATCGCCATGGGACTCGGTGCGTTCACCACCATGACGTTCCTGACCAAGAACTCGTTCCTGGACGAAATCCGCAAGCAGTACGTGATGACGGCGCGCGCGAAGGGCTGCAGCGAGAACCGGGTGCTCTATGGCCACGTCTTTCGCAACGCGATGCTGATCGTCATCGCGGGCTTTCCCAGCACCTTCATTCACGCCTTCTTCTCGGGCTCGCTTCTGATCGAGACGATCTTCTCGCTGGATGGCCTGGGGCTCCTCAGCTTCGAGAGCGTGCTCAACCGCGACTACCCCGTGGTGTTCGGCACGCTCTTCATCTTTTCGCTCGTCGGCCTCGTGGTCAACCTCATCTCCGACCTGACCTATATGTGGATCGATCCGCGGATCGATTTCGAGGCGCGGGAGGTCTGATGACGCTGACCGCCCCCACGCCGATCGAAACCACCGCGAAGTCGCCGCTCGGAGATGCGGTCCCGCTCACGCGCAAGCCGTTCGTGCCATCGCCGCTGAACAGGCGGCGCTGGCAGAACTTCAAGGCGAACCGGCGCGGCTATTGGTCGTTGTGGATCTTCCTGGTCCTGTTCGTGGTGTCGCTGTTCGCCGAGCTGATCGCCAATGACCGGCCGTTCCTGATCAAATATGACGGCCATCTCTACTGGCCCGCTTTTGTCACCTATTCGGAGACGACCTTCGGCGGCGATTTCGAAACCGCAGCCGATTACCGCGATCCTTACTTGCAGAAGCTGATCAAGGACAAGGGCGGCAGCATCGTCTGGCCCTTGATCCGCTATTCGTACGACACCCACAACCTCGACCTGCCGACGCCGGCACCGTCGCCGCCGACATGGATGCTGACAGAGGAGCAGTGCAAGCCGGTCGTCGAGAA
Organism: Bradyrhizobium sp. LLZ17; assembly: GCF_041200145.1. Lineage (NCBI taxonomy): Bacteria > Pseudomonadati > Pseudomonadota > Alphaproteobacteria > Hyphomicrobiales > Nitrobacteraceae > Bradyrhizobium > Bradyrhizobium zaerense. The sequence continues at coordinate 3,941,884 of NZ_CP165734.1, read as the reverse complement.
GAAAGGCCTCAAGAGCTGCCGCGACCTCGAATATAACTGGCTCGGGACCGACGATCAGGGCCGCGATGTGGTAGCGCGCCTGATCTACGGTTTCCGCATCTCGGTGCTGTTCGGACTTTGCCTGACCATTATCTCCTCCGTCGTCGGGATCGCGGCCGGCGCGGTGCAGGGCTATTTCGGCGGCTGGATCGACCTGTTGTTCCAGCGTTTCATCGAGATATGGACCGCGATCCCGTCGCTCTATCTGCTGCTGATCCTGTCCTCGGTGCTCGTTCCCGGCTTCTTCGTGCTGCTCGGCATTCTGTTGTTGTTTTCCTGGGTGTCGCTGGTCGGACTCGTGCGCGCGGAATTTTTGCGCGGGCGCAATTTCGAGTACATCCAGGCGGCGCGGGCGCTCGGGGTGTCGAACGCCGTCATCATGTTCAAGCATCTGCTGCCGAATGCGATGGTCGCGACGATGACGTTCCTGCCCTTCATCGTCTCCTCGTCGGTCATGACGCTCACGGCCCTCGATTTCCTGGGCTTCGGATTGCCGCCCGGCTCGCCGTCGCTCGGCGAGCTGCTGTCGCAGGGCAAGTCCAACGTGCAGGCGCCTTGGCTCGGTTTCTCCGGCTTCTTCTCGGTGGCGATCATGCTGTCGCTTTTGATCTTCATCGGCGAAGCCGTGCGCGACGCCTTCGATCCGCGCAAGACCTTCAGGTAAGTCGATGGACGCGATCAACCAGCCCCTGCTTAGCGTGCGCGAGCTCTCGGTGGCGTTCCACCAGGGCGGCGCAACCACGCTCGCGGTCGACAAGATCTCGTTCCAGATCAGGCGCGGCGAGTGCCTGGCGCTGGTTGGCGAATCCGGGTCCGGCAAATCGGTCAGTGCGCTCTCGATCCTCAAGCTGCTGCCCTATCCGAGCGCCTCGCATCCGTCGGGCAGCATCCGCTTCAAGGGTCGCGAGCTGATCGATCAGTCGGAGCGGGAGATGCGGGAGATCCGCGGCAGCGACATCTCCATCATCTTCCAGGAGCCGATGACCTCGCTCAATCCGCTGCATACGATCGAGGCGCAGATCGGCGAGATCATCCAGCTGCACAATCCGACCAGCAATGCCGAGGCGCGCAGGCGGACGCTGGAGCTGCTGACGCAGGTCGGCATCCCTGAGCCCGAAACGCGGCTGAACAGCTATCCGCACCAGCTCTCCGGCGGCCAGCGCCAGCGCGTGATGATCGCCATGGCGCTCGCAAACGAACCGGACCTGTTGATCGCGGACGAGCCGACCACGGCGCTTGACGTCACCGTGCAGGCGCAGATCCTGACGCTGCTGGCCGAGATACGCTCACGTCTCGGCATGAGCCTGCTCTTCATCACCCACGATCTCGGCATCGTGCGCCGTATCGCCGACCAGGTCTGCGTCATGAAGGGCGGCGAGATCGTGGAGCAGGGGCCGGTCGAGCAGGTCTTCAACAGCCCGAAGCATCCCTATACGCGCGATCTGCTGGCGGCGGAGCCGAAGCCCGATCCGGCGCCGCCGCAGCCGGATGCGCCATTGGTGATGTCCACCAGCGACCTGAAAGTCTGGTTTCCGATTAGGCGCGGGTTGATGCGCAAGACGGTCGGGCACATCAAGGCCGTCGACGGCGTCAGCATCGCCGTGCGCAAGGGCGAGACGCTTGGCGTCGTCGGCGAGTCCGGCTCGGGCAAGACAACGCTGGGGCTCGCATTGCTGCGGCTGATCTCATCGAACGGGCGCATCGTGTTCCTCGGAAAAGATATCCAGGGCCTGCGCTTCAAGGAGATGCGGCCGTTCCGGCGTGACATGCAGATCGTATTCCAGGACCCGTTCGGCTCGCTCAGCCCGCGCATGTCGATCGCCGACATCATCGCCGAAGGTCTGTCCGTGCATCAGCCGAAGCTCTCGCGCGAGGAGCGTGAGGAGCGCGTCGTCAAGGCGCTCGAGGACGTGGGGTTAAAGGCCGACACCCGCTACCGCTACCCCCATGAATTCTCCGGCGGCCAGCGCCAGCGCATCAGCATCGCGCGCGCCGTGGTGCTGGAGCCGGATTTCGTCGTACTGGACGAGCCGACCAGCGCGCTCGACATGCTGATCCAGGCGCAGATGGTGGACCTGTTGCGCGAATTACAGCGCAGGCGCGACCTCACCTACATGTTCATCTCGCATGATCTGCGCGTGGTCGCCTCGCTTGCCAGCCATCTGATCGTGATGCGCGGCGGCAAGGTGGTCGAGGAAGGGCAGGCGGCCGAGCTGTTCAAGAATCCGAAAACGGATTACACGCGCGCTGTTTGCAGCGGCGTTCAGGCTGGAGACGGAAGGAAACGGTTCGGTGGCGACGTAGGCGCCGTCAGAGCCGCTTGATCGCAACGACTTCGCTGCCCGCCTGCTTGATCCGCGCGATCGCCGGCGCGATGGCTTCGATCACCGTTGCCATGTGATGCGCATTGGCGTGAACCATGGTGCTGCCGTCGCGCACGATGGCGACATGGCCCTTCCAGAAGATCAGGTCGCCACGCTGGAGCTTGCTTCGCTCATGCGGCTCCAGCGCGCGGCCGAGGCCCGCCTGCTGCATGTCGCTGTCGCGCGGACAGCCGATGCCTGCTGATGTCAGCGAGACCTGCACCAGACCCGAGCAATCGATGCCGAGGCTGCTCTTGCCGCCCCACAGATAGGGCGTGCCGACGAAGCGCTCGGCGACGGCGGCCAAATCCGGCTCGCGGTGGTCGAGCAGCACCAGATGTGCCTTCGGCACATACTTTCCGTCAGGCGTCACCGCGAAATTGCCGTCCTCCCGCACGATCGCGAGCTTCGATCCGAGCACGAGCGTGTCGGCCGGCGGCAGCTTGATCGAGGGACCGGGGAAGGCGAATGTCCGCAGCGCGCTCACCTTGTGCGTCGGCGCGGCCGCCGGCTTCATCAGCGCTGCATCGGGCAGCCAGCCGACATAGCCATCGTCGGCAAGCTGACCCCAGGCCCAGCCTTCGCGGTCGCGATCGTAGACCGTGACCCGCTCGCCGCGCAGCGCTTCCGTCATCAGCATCGCGTCCGAGGAGGGCTGCTCGCGCATTGGCGCGATCGGCTCGACCACCTCGAATTCCTCGCCGGTGACGAAGCGGTCCGCCTGCACCTTGCCTTCGAGATATTTTGCGGCGAGATCGCCCCGCGCCGGTGTCAGTCTTGGATCGTTACTTAGATCGTGTCTTGGATCATGCATAGCGCTCGCTCAGCAAGGTGTAGATGGCGCGGGCGGCCTGGCATTCGCCGCCCTCGGGCCGCGCCGGCTTCGCCGATGGCGTCCAGCCGTAGATGTCGACGTGCAGCCAGCTCTTGGCGTGTTCGACGAAGCGCTGCAAAAACAGCGCGCAAGTGATCGAGCCGGCAAAGCCGCCGGACGGCGCATTGGTGATGGTGGCCGTCTTGGAGTCCAGCCAAGCATCGTAAGGCGGCCACAGCGGCATGCGCCACAATGGATCGTTCTCCTTCACCGCGCAGCGCGCGAGGTCGGCGGCAAGCGTCTCATCATTGGTGTAAAAGGGCGGTAAATCCGGCCCCAGCGCGACCCGCGCTGCGCCCGTCAGCGTGCCCAGATCGATCAGCAGGTCGGGCTTCTCCTCGTCGGCGAGCGCCAGCGCGTCGGCGAGCACGAGGCGGCCTTCGGCGTCGGTGTTGCCGATCTCGACCGTGATGCCCTTGCGCGAGGTGAAGATGTCGAGCGGGCGGAAGGCATTGGCGGAAACCGCGTTCTCCACCGCCGGAATCAGCACGCGCAGCCGAACCTTCAGCTTCGCATCCATCACCATGCGCGCCAGCGCCAGCACATTGGCGGCACCGCCCATGTCCTTCTTCATGATCAGCATGCCGCTCGACGGCTTCAGGTCGAGCCCGCCGGTATCGAAGCAGACGCCTTTGCCGACCAGCGTCACCTTGGGATGGGCGGGGTCGCCCCAGACGATGTCGATCAGCCGCGGCGCGCGGTCCGAGGCCATGCCAACGGCGTGGATCAGGGGAAAGTTCCCGGCCTTCAAATCCTCGCCGACGATGCAAGCGAAGCTCGCGCCGAATTCGGCGGCGAGGCCTTGCGCGGCCGCGGCAAGCTCGCCCGGTCCCATGTCGTTGGCCGGCGTGTTGATGAGGTCGCGCGCCAGCATGGCGGCATCCGCGATGCGGCTGATCTCGGCGGCATCGACGCCCTCCGGCGGCACCAGCCGGACGTCGGGGCTGTCGGCCTTGCGGTAGCGGGCGAAGCGATAGCTTCCGAGCGCAAAGGCGAGCGCCGCCAGCCGCGTATCCTGCGGTGCATTGGCAAAGCGATAGCTGCCAGGCGGCAGCAGGCCGGGCAGGGCGCCCGGCCGGAACGGGTCGCGCGATCGGGCGCCGTCGTCATCGAGACCGAACAGGATCTGCGCGATCGCGCCGTCGGGCGCCGGCAGCGCGAGATAGCTGCCCGGCCTTGCGGTAAAGGCGCTCGCGGTGGCGAACTGGCGTTGCGCCGGCGGCAGCGTCTCGGCGACTTGATCCCAGCTCGATTTGGTGACGAAAGTGATTGGGGTGGCGGTTGAGGACGTCTCGAAGACGAAAGGCATTGGCGGGTCCGCAAGGTCATTCGGTCGGAGCAGACTTCGCAGAGTTTTGCCAAGGCTGCAATCAGGATTGCGGGTCACCGTTCAGCGAGCCGCTACTCGCTTTGAAGGTGCCATGCTAGGTTCCGGACAGCGGTTGCCAGCTGCGCAGAGAACGCCCGGTGACCGAAGACGAAGCGTGCCGGGAGGACGTGCAATGGAATTTGTGTGGAGCGTGGTCACATTCATTGGCCAGGCCATCGAGGCGGTTTTTGGCTATGTCGAGCATCACCACTGGGTGTTCGCGTTCCTCGCCGGCGGCTACGTCTTCTATCTCCATGACCGTTCGGTCCACGCGCGGTTCGATGCGCTCGACAAGCGCATTGACGAAATCCGCAAGCGTCTTGCCATCGAATATTGACCGACCGGCGAAACCACGCCCGGACGATCCTCGTATCGCAACTGAGAACTGTCGCTCACGAGAGTACCGCCGCAGGGCTTTACTAGCGCGGCGGTTGTGGCATGATCGTCCAGCATTTTAGATTGTCTCGTGCGTTTCTGCACGTATCGAGCGCAGGCGGGCGCTCGCATCTCGGCTGAGACCGATCTGGATTGGCGACCGGCCTGAATCTTTTCGTCGAAAGCATTTCTCTCAATCTTTGGGCGACGCAGCATTCGCAATGAGCGGCGCAAAATGGATAGATCATTTGTCATTGCGCAGATATCCGACCTGCATCTCGACGGGTCAGGACGGCTGCTGGCAGCGGTCGAGGCCCTCACCGGCGCGATCCGCGAGAGGATGACGCGGTTCGCGGAAGTCCCCGACCGAATCCTGCTGATCACGGGCGATCTCGTGAACGACCCGACGCCGCGTGCGCTCGACGAAGCCCTCGCGGTCATCAGGTCGTTCCGGCAGAGCGGACTGTTCACCGACGTCCAGGCCATTGCCGGCAATCACGACGTCAAACGTCCGAGCCAGCGCATCGGCCGGCACGATGCCTACGACTATCTGCATCTGCCGCGGACCTCGAAGAGCGTCTATTACCGCCAGGCCGGTCTCGATCTGGTGCTGCTGGATTCCAACAGTGCAAGCCTCACGACGCTAGCCGACCGGAATATCGATCAGGAGGCCTACAATGCGCTGGTCGCGGATTCCGCACGGCTGAGCATCGAGCTCGCGGGCAGCCTTGGTTCGGCCGGACGCGCCGACTATTGTGAGCCCGCTGAAAACCTGGTGCGGGTGCTGGCGATGCACCATCATCCGCTGCCGCAGTCGACCGGCGAGGGAAAGCGGTTTCTCGGAGCTCCAGACGAGCCGCTGATGTATCTCGCCGCGCCCGCGACTTTCCTGGAAGCCGCGACCTCGCTCAACGTCAATCTCGTCCTGCACGGACACCGGCATGTCGAAGGTCTCGCCCGCTATTCGATTCCCGATCCGCGGGCGATCCGGAGCGGCGGCGAGGATTTCTGGCGCACGATCTATGTGCTCTCTTGTCCTTCCTCGACCGGGCAGTCCGGCGACGATGCCGGCTTCAACATCATCCATTTCGGTCCAATGTCCGGGGCCGGGCGGCCGGAGTACCGGTTCGCGATCGCCCGCTACTCGCGGCCGCGGAACGATAGCGGCTTCAGGCCGCTCGACTCGAACCTGGCGAACGGCGTCATCGGTCTTGCGGTGGGCCGGGATTTTTCCCGTGATCCTGCCTTCCAGTCCGTGATCGAGATCGCCTCTTGCGCGTCGCTGAAGCGGGATCAGGTCCGGGCGTTGGCGCGCCGGCTTCTGTCGCGCCGCGCCTTCTACGATGACGGCACGCCAAGCTGGGCGGACACCCTGTACATTTATCTCCTCACCTCCCATGCCTGGGCGGATCTCGAGGGAAAATTGACGAGGTCGGGACCTCGTTCTGATGTCGAGGCGGTGGCGGCAGTGCAGGCCCTGCTGCATCGACTGATCGGGCAATCCGCCGAATTGCTCGGCATCGATCGCGCTCAGCTCGACGAGCTTCGTGCCAATCGCCTGATCAATCGTGCCTCTCTGCGGAGCTGGCCAAGCATGCCGCGCGAGGGTGTCGATGTTCAGGGCCAGGCGGAGAGGTTGGGACTGCTGCGAGATCTGAACCAGCAAGCCCTGGCGCTCGGCCTCGATCTGGACCTCGGCGGCGAGGCGCCGCCGGAAACGCCGCCGTAAGGCAGCCGGAGCCCTGTGTTAACCGGCCGTTAGGGTTAACAGTCTATTGCTGGCGCGTTCGGCTCGATCAATCGGCTCGAGAGTCAAAGCGTCATGCGTCAACGGTTCAGTCCTGCTCGGCTTCTTGCGTCCGCCTCGCTGGTCGCGGTGGTAGCGGTCAGCCTCGGCGGCTGCACGGCAATGTCAAAGCTCTCGGACGTCACCGGCTCGATCGGCCCGAAGGCGGAAGCCGCCCCGACCGATCCGGCGCGCGCCGCCGAAGTCTATGGCGAGCGCTATCGTGCCAATCCCAAGGATGCCGACGCGGCACTGGCCTATGGCCAGGCCTTGCGCGCCAACGGACAGCGCGCGCAGGCCGCCGCCGTGCTGGAACAGGCGACCATCGCCAATCCCGGCAATAAGGCGCTGCTCGCTTTGTACGGCCGCGCGCTCGCCGACAACGGCAATTTCCAGCAGGCCTTCGACGTGCTGTCGAAGGCGCATTCGCCCGACAATCCGGACTGGCGCCTGCTCTCGGTGCAGGGCACTGCGCTCGACCAGATGGGCCGTCACGACGAGGCACGTGCCTACTATGCGAGCGCGCTGAAGATCGCGCCGGGCGATCCCGGCGTGCTTTCCAATCTCGGCCTGTCCTACATGCTGTCGAGGGATCTGCCCAAGGCCGAAGATGCGCTGCGACAGGCCTACGCCTCGCCGCGCGCGAGCGCCCGGGTGCGGCAGATCTCGGCCTGGTGGTCGGCCTCCAGGGCCGCTTCGCCGAAGCCGAGACCATCGTCAGGGCGGACCTGCCGCCGGACCAGGCCGCAGCCGATGTCGCCTATCTCAAGGAGATGCTGAGCCGCAATGACTCCCCGCGCGGTGCGCCGAAGCGGACACCGGTGGCGTCGCTCAGCCAGCCTGACTGATCAGACCGATCTTCCAATCCTGAAGCCGTAAGGCCGTCCGCGTTGCAGTCGGACTGCGTCAGTGCAGCTCGGAGATCTTGATGCCGGTCGGTCCGAGAATGACGACGAACAGCACCGGCAGGAAGAACACGATCATCGGCACCGTCAGTTTCGGCGGCAACGCCGCGGCCTTCTTCTCGGCCTCGTTCATGCGCATGTCGCGGTTTTCCTGTGCCATGACACGCAAGGATTGGCCGAGCGGAGTGCCGTACCGTTCCGCCTGCTGAAGCGCCAGACACACCGATTTGACGCCTTCGAGGCCGGTGCGTTTGGCAAGATTCTCATAGGCGACCTTGCGATCCTGCAAATAGGACAGCTCGGCCGTGGTCAGGGTGAACTCCTCCGAGAGCGCGATCGACTGGCCCACGATTTCGGTTGCGACTTTCCGGAACGCCATTTCCACCGACATGCCGGATTCGATGCAGATCAGCAGCAGATCGAGCGCGTCGGGAAACGCGCGCTTGATCGAGAGCTGGCGCTTGGAGATCCTGTTCTTCAGGAACAGCATCGGCGCCTGCAGGCCGGCATAGGCGGCGACGACGCACATGCCGATCTTGACCGGCATCGACTTCTCCATGTGTGCGATCAGGAACACGTAGACGACCGAGCCGACGAACAGCACGAGCGGGGCCACCATGCGGGCAAATAGGAACGTGACGTAAGGCGCATGACCGCGATAGCCCGCCATGATGAGCTTGTCGCGCGCCGCTTCCTGCGCCAGCCATTTGGTGAGGTTGAAGTCCTCGACGACCCTGGACACGAGTTGCTTCGGCGTCTGGCGTAGCGAGACCTTCTCGCTTTTGTTGAGACGTTCGCGCTCGCGCTGCCGGATGCGCTCACGCTCGCTTGCCACCGCCTTCATGCGCTTGGAGAGGCCTTCGCCGGCGAACAGGGGCATCACCAGCGTATACACCGTGGCGCTGGCCGCGATGGCCGCCAGCAGCATGGTCATGAAGTGGGCGTCGTGCAGCTTCGTGACGAGTAAATCGACCATATGACACCATCAGAAATCGAAGTTGATCATCTTCTTCATCACCATGATGCCGATCGACATCCAGACGACGCAGCCGACCAGCATGAGCTGGCCGGTGGGATGGGTCCACAGCAGCGAGATATAGCCGGGCGTCGTGAGATAGACGAGGAACATCACGATCGGAGGCAGCGAGCCGATAATGCCGGCCGAGGCCTTGGCCTCCATCGACATCGCCTGGATCTTTTCCTTCATCTTCTTGCGGTCGCGCAGCACCTTGGAGAGGTTGCCGAGTGCTTCGGACAGGTTGCCGCCGGACTTCTGCTGGATCGACACCACGATGCCGAAGAAGTTGGCTTCCGGCAACGGCATGCGATCATAGAGCCGCGCACAGGCCTCGCCGAGCGGCATGCCGATCGTCTGCGTCTCGATGATGGACAGGAACTCGCTGCGCAGTGGCTCCGGCGCGTCGGCGGCGACGACCTTGATCGATTCGAACAGCGGCAGACCGGCTTTGATGCCGCGGACGATCACGTCGACGGCATCGGGCAGTGCCGCCAGGAACTTGTTTTCGCGGCGTTTCTTCAGGAAACCCAGTGCCCAGCGCGGCAGGCCGAAGCCGCCGGCAAAGGCGAGACCAGCGGCGCCGAGCAGGCCGCCACCACCGAACAGGGCCACGAAAAAAAACACGGCCGCCAAGACCGCGGACGCGATCCAGAATTTCTGCGGCGTCCAGTCGAGCCCGGCCTGCGACAGGCGGATGTGGAGCGGAACGCTCTTCTCCTGTGCCCGTCTTGACTCGAGATCCTTGAGCGAAGTCTCGACCTGCTCGCGGCGCGATCGCTGGCTCTTCTCGGCCTGCTTGGCGGCGGGCGCTTCGGCCCGCGAGATCGAGGCACGGCGGTTCTCGGCCTTCCGCTCGCCGGACAGCAGCGGATAGAGGAAGACCCAGGCCATGCCGCCGACGGCGGCGGTGGCGAGAAAGGTGAGGGCGAGGACCTGCATGTTCATGGCTGGGCCGACCTGCTCACTTGGTTGGGGCCACTTCCGCGGCGTCGAGCGCAGCGGCAAGGCGTTTCTCGTCGCCGTAATAGCGCGCGCGTTCCCAGAACTTCGGACGACCGATGCCGGTCGAGCGGTGCCGGCCGATGATCTTGCCGTTGGCGTCCTCGCCGACGAGATCGTAGAGGAAGATGTCCTGGGTGATGATGGTGTCGCCTTCCATGCCCATCACCTCGGTGATGTGGGTGATGCGGCGCGAGCCATCGCGCAGGCGCGCGGCCTGGACGATGACGTCGATCGAGGCGCAGATCATCTCGCGGATGGTGCGGGAGGGCAGGGAAAAGCCGCCCATCGTGATCATCGATTCGCAGCGGGACAGTGCTTCGCGGGGATTGTTGGCGTGCAGCGTTCCCATCGATCCGTCATGGCCGGTGTTCATGGCCTGCAGCAGGTCGAACGCCTCGGGTCCGCGGACTTCGCCGACGATGATGCGTTCGGGACGCATACGCAGGCAGTTGCGCACCAGCTCGCGCATGGTGACCTGGCCTTCGCCTTCGATGTTGGGCGGGCGGGTTTCGAGCCGCACCACGTGGGGCTGCTGGAGCTGGAGCTCGGCCGCGTCCTCGCAGGTGATGACGCGCTCGTCGTGCTCGATATAATTGGTCAGGCAGTTGAGCAGCGTGGTCTTGCCCGAGCCGGTGCCGCCGGAGATCAACACGTTGCAGCGGACCCGGCCGATGATCTGGAGGATCTCGGCGCCCTCCGGCGAGATCGCGCCGAACTTGACGAGCTGATCCAGCGTCAGCTTGTCCTTCTTGAATTTGCGGATGGTGAGCGCGGGACCATCGATCGCGAGCGGCGGCACGATGGCGTTGACGCGGGAGCCGTCGGCGAGGCGCGCGTCGCAAATCGGCGAGGATTCGTCGACGCGCCGGCCGACCTGGCTGACGATGCGCTGACAGATGTTGAGGAGCTGCTGGTTGTCCCGGAAGCGGATTCCCGTTCGCTGGATCTTGCCGTTGACTTCGATGAAGACGGTGCCGGCCCCGTTCACCATGATGTCGGCGATATCGTCGCGCGCCAGCAGCGGCTCGAGTGGACCGTAGCCAAGCACGTCGTTGCAGATGTCGTCGAGCAACTCCTCCTGCTCGGCGATCGACATCACGATGTTCTTGATCGCGATGATCTCGTTGACGATGTCGCGGATTTCCTCGCGCGCGGACTCGGAATCCAGCTTGGCCAGCTGGGCGAGGTCGATGGCCTCGATCAGCGCGCCGAAGATGGTCGCCTTGACCTCGTAATAGTTGTCCGAGCGGCGGTTCTCCATGACCGGCGCGGGCCGGGCAGGGGCGAGCGGCGGCGAGGCGACGACCGGCGGGGGCGGCGCGCGCGACGCCGCCGGCGCCAGAGCCGGGGCAGGCTCTGGCGACACGGCGCCGGGCTTGGAAGCCCGGGGGTCGGTGTCTGTTCCGCTACGCTTACCGAACACTTAACGACTCCATGCGGCGGCTTATTTTCCGCGCAATTTCTCAATCAGGGGTGAAAGCAACGACGACTTTTGCTTCTTGGTTTCGCTGCGGCCGGTCAGGCGCTGGGCGATCTGGAGGAACATGTCGATCGACTTGTGGTTGGCGGAGATCTCCGCGATCATCTGGCCGTTGTTGGCCGCCGAGCCGAAGATCTGCGGCTCGAACGGGATCGAGACGACCGGCTGGCTCTCGATCGCCTTGGCGAATTCGGCCGCGGCGATCTCCGGCCGTTTGGGGACGCCGACCTGGTTGAGGCAGTAGAGCGGCGGCCGGTCGTTGGGGCGGGCGGCCTTCAGGAGATCGAACAGGTTCTTCGTGTTGCGCAGGTTGGCGAGATCAGGCGCTGCCACGATCAGGATGTCGTCGGCACCGATCAGGGCACGCTTGGTCCAGCCCGACCATTGATGGGGGACGTCGAGCACGATGCAGGGCATGGTCGCGCGTAGCGTGTCGAACACCGAATCGAAGGCGTCGATGCCGAAATCATAGACCCGGTCGAGCGTCGCCGGTGCCGCGAGCAGGCTGAGGTGATCTGTGCACTTCGACAGCAAACGGTCGATGAAGGCCGTATCGACGCGATCGGGCGAGAACACGGCGTCAGCTATGCCCTGCGGCGGGTCCTGGTTGTAGTCGAGACCGGCGGTGCCGAAGGCGAGGTCGAGATCGGCCACCACCGCATCCATCGCGAGGTCCCGCGCGATCGCCCAGGCGACATTGTGGGAAATGGTGGAGGCGCCGACGCCGCCCTTGGCGCCGACCACCGCGATGATGCGGCCGACCGCCTTGGCTTCCGGCGCCGAGAACAGGTTGCAGATCGAACGCACGACGTCGATCGCGCCAACCGGCGCGAGCACGTAGTCGCTGACGCCGCGGCGCACCAGCTCGCGGTAGAGCATGACGTCGTTGATGCGGCCGATCACGACCACGCGGGTGCCGGCGTCACAGACGGTGGCGAGCTGGTCGAGCCCCGCCAACAGGTCGTTGCGGGTGTCACTCTCGAGCACGATGACGTTCGGCGTGGGCGCCGAGCGATAGGCTTCGATCGCAGCCGCCATGCCGCCCATCTGGATCTTCAGATGCGCCTTGCCGAGACGGCGATCCTCCCCGGCCGATTGCACGGCGGCGGCGGTCTCCACGGTTTCGCAGAAGGCCTGGACCGAAACGCGGGGCGCGGGCGCAATATGCTCCTCGGCCGGCGCAGGGGCCTCCGGCTGCTCTTCTTGAGTCTGGCGAGCGTAGTTGATCATTTGCCGGTATCGCTGAGTTTGGCCCGTTCGGCCTCGGGATAGGTGACCGCCGTCGGAGCTCCCTTGCGATACTTCTCGAAGGCGGCGGTGCGTCGCGCGGTATAGGCCGCTGTCTCAGGCCGCGGCTGCTCGAGATCCGTTGGATTGTCGACCATGGCCGCGAGGTTGCGCTGATAGGCGCAGCCGAAATTGTAATAGTCCTTGTTCTCGAACCAGCTCTTGTTCTTCATCGAGGGACCGAGGTCCTCCGGCCACAGCCCGCAGGGGCCCGCGACCGCGGCGATTTTGGAATAGGTCAGCCGGATCGGCGGAAGGAAGCGCTTGTCTTCGGGCTGGTAGGGACGGACGATGACGCCGCGCGGAGGAACGCCCGCTGCCGCCAGCATCGCCTGGATCTCGCGCATCGATTCCGCCACCGGATGCGCATTGGGCACTCCGGACGGCACGTCGATATGGATGGCGCCGGTGCCCTCGTGCAGCCAGGTCGAAGCCAGGCCCATCACGTCGGCGCGCTGGGCGGCGCTCAGACCGCCGCGGGCATGACCGACGAAGACGACGATCGAGCGGTTCTGCTCCTCAATCGCAATCGGGTGACGCTGCTTGTAGTCGTCGGGAATGGACGCGGTGGCCACTTCGTCATGCTGGCAGCCGCCGAGCGCGAGCGCGATACCGACCAGCGCGCCACCGAGGCCGATGGCGCGTCTGCGAATCTGGGGTGGTCTTGTGGTCATAACGAAGTCCCCGTTCCGCTTCAGTCGGTGATGAAGCCGTAGGTGCCGCGGTAGTTCTTTGCGGGCTCGGTTTTGCCGGGCACGCCGTAGATGCGGTTGATGTTGCCGAGCAGTTCGGCCTGCGGATCTGCGGGCGCCGAGAAACCGTCATCCGGCCGCGACAGGTCCTTCTGCGCCACGGCCCGCACGATATAGGGCGTCACGATCACGACCAGCTCGGTCGAGTTGTTGACGAAATCGCGGCTGCGAAACAGCGAGCCGAGCACCGGGAGCTGCATCAGGCCCGGCAATCCGCTGATCGCCTGCTTGGTCTGCTGCTGGATCAGGCCGGCCATCGCCATTGCGCCACCGGAGGGAATTTCGAGCGAGGTCTCAGCGCGGCGGGTCCTGATCGAGGGCACCGTCACCGAGTTCACCGAGGTGTTGGTCACCGCCTGCGACAGCGTAATCGCGTTATCGTTGGAGAGCTCCGATACCTCGGTCATCACCCGCAGGCTGATCTTGCCTTCGCTCAGAACCACCGGGGTGAAATTGAGCGAGATGCCGAACTTCTTGAAGCTGATCTGGGTGGTGCAGACATGCGTGGTGGGGTCGCACGCATAGCCTGCCGGCACCGGGAACTCGCCGCCGGCGATGAAGGTCGCCGATTCACCCGAGATCGCGGTCAGGTTCGGCTCGGCCAGCGTGCGGATCACGCCTGCGGTTTCCATCGCGCGCAGTGTGGCCTGCACAGACGGCGTCGCGCCGAATTTCGTGGTCAGAGCGTTGCTGTCCACGAGATTGTGGCCAACCGCCGTGAACGGGTTGGAATTGCTGAAGCTCACCACCGACGTGCCGTAATTGAGGTTGGCCGTGAGATCGATGCCGAGCTGCTTGACGATGTTGCGCGCGACTTCGGCGACCGTCACCTTCAGCATGACCTGGTCGCGGCCACGGACCACGATCGAGTTGACCACCTTCTCGGGGGCGCCGGCGAGGCGCGCGGCGAGGTCGTTGGCCTGCTGCGCTTCGCCCGGGTTCGCGGCCGTGCCGCTGAGGACGATGCCGTCGCCGAGACCGTCGATCTGGATATCGGAATTGGGCAGGATCTGTTTCAGCGCGGCACGCACGCCGTTGAGGTCGCGCTTGACCGCGATGTCATACGCCGCGATCTGCTGGCCGGCGGAATCGAAGAACACGATATTGGTCTGGCCGACCGCGGCGCCAATGATATAGGCGCGCTGGGACGAGCGCACCACCGCATTGGCGATCTTGGGATCGGCGACCAGCACGTCCTTGATGTCGCGCGGCAGGTCGATCACGATCGACTTGCCGACGCCGAGCGAGAGGAAGCGCGCGTTCATCTGGCCATCGGCCGCAACCGGCGCGACCGGACGGTAGTCGGCAGCCACCACGGGCGTGAGCGCCGGATTGAGCGTCAGCGCGACAGCGGCCGAAAACGACAGGGCGCGGACCGTCGAGGCTCGCATCGTCACCAAATCCGCCCTGCATTTCATATTGCCGGTCCTCATCGTACCTTCGCCGTCTGACTTTGAACGCCGTAGCGAATGATCGAAATGCCATCGCGCTTCTGTGCGGAATCGTCGAGCGTGATCTCGCTGATCTTGACGTCGGCAATGCTGCGCAGCGCCAGCGACAGCGTGCCGCTCTGGCGGGCGGCGGAAAGCGTCTGGGTCTGAGCGGGATTCAGTTCGAGAGTGACGGTCTTGCCGATCACCGCGTTCTGGCCGTCCTTCTCCTTCGGCGCCTGATCGATGGCGAGCACGCGGACATTGGCCAGGATGATCTCCGACGTGATGATGTCGGCAGCACCGGCGCTCTGGTCCGGATTTTTGAGACGGCGCGTGAGAAGCACGTCGACCCGATCGTTGGGCAGGATGAAGCCGCCTGCGCCGGTCTCCGCCGAGATTTCGGTGGAGATGGCGCGCATGCCGGTCGGCAGGATCGCGGCCATGAAGCCGGAGCCATCGGCCTTGACCAGCTTCTGGTCGCGGATCGGCTCACCCTGGATGAAGGGGGCGCGCGCGATCGAGCCGGCGACCTGGGTCACGCCCTCCGGACGTTCGCTGCGGCGGATGAAGGTGGAGCTGGCGGCTGCGGTCGGCCAGGTCTGCCACTGCACGTCTTCCGGCTTCAGGGTCTGGCCGAGTCCGATATCGGCCTTGGCCACCAGCACGTCGACGGTGGGGAGCTGCGCGACCGGAGCGGGAGGCGGCGCAGAATTGTCCGAGCCGCTCGCCAGATACGCGGCGATGCCGCCGGCGCAGATGGCGACCGTCAGGACGACAATGCGTGCCCTATTCATACGCTTCACTTTCCAACCAAACGCCGCGACGCTTCCGCCGCCGTAATCGGCAGTTGACCAGCTATTCGTCAAAGCATGGTTAATGAGGCGTATCTAAATCGGCTTAACGCCGGGTTTATGCGGGGCTTTCAGCGCATTGCGAGGTGAGCGAGGTCGATCGCTTTCACCCATTCGGTTTCCGGGTAGACCATCAGCGCGCTGAGCGCGAGCGCGATGCCGTAGGGAATGCCGCTCTCCTTGGCGTGCAGCCGCGCGAGCCAGGCCTGGCCTGCGAGCCCGTAAGGCAATGGCCATTGCCGGAACTGGAGCAGGAGCAACGTCAGCGCGCCGCCGAACAGCGAGGCGTAAAGCAGGAAGTCCATCAATTGTGCGAAGCCGAACCAGAGCGCGACGGAGGCCGCGACTTTCGCGTCGCCGCCGCCGACCCAGCCCATCGCAAAGCAGGTGAACGCTACCGCCAGAACGACCGCGCCGGCACCGACATGGCCCAGCATTACGTAAGGTGCCATGCCACCGGCAATCGCGAGCACGAAGAAGCCCGCAACCAGCGCCAGCGAGACGCGGTTCGAGATGGTCATCGTGAAGAGATCGCTGGCCGCGGCAAACGCGATCAGGGCCGGGAAGAGCAGAAGGCGCGCGAAGTCGAGGATCATGGGCTTGCGTCTTGAGGCCTGGGTCTGTCGCCGGATCGGGGCGTCGGCGCAGGCTAGCGGGCAGTGCTAAACAAACCGACAATGGCGCGGCAGCCTCGGAACCGGCGAGCCGGTGCCGGCGGCCTCACCAGATGCTGGCAATCCGCGTCGCGAGCGTGACCACCGCGAGCAGCAGCGCCAGGCAGATCCAATAGACCGGCGCGTCGGCGCGCGCCGTTTCGGTCTCGGTCGCCGCAATTGCGGCATCGGTTCTGTACCTGCGCAACGCCACTGGAACTCGCCGTGTCCGAAAATACAAAGGCCCCGGAGGTCCGGGGCTTTTGCCGTCGTTGTCGGTCGCTTACTTCAGCGAGGAGCTGATCGAGCCGAACTTGGCGTTCAGCGTGGTGCCGAGGTTGTTGACGACCGTGATGATGGCCAGCGCGATGCCGGCGGCGATCAGGCCGTATTCGATGGCGGTGGCGCCGGATTCGTCGTTCGCGAAACGCGCAATCAGGGTCTTCATGAACTAAACTCCATCTGGGGTGAGGTCGCCTCGTTCGGCGCTGTCTTGACCCGGCGACCATGTGAGCCGAGCTCTTTCGGTAGAGTTAATTCGACTGCGCAAACGCGGCCGCGACGCGATGCTTTTGGCCAGAGTGAATTTCAGCTTAAAGCGGCTCGGCGGAATTCGCTCGACTTGCAAACGTTCCCTCAACTTCACCCTCCCTTAAATCTAGCGGAGTAGGCGTAGACAGGATCCGCAGTCTGGAAGCGAGGCGACGATGTCGAGCCTACCCATGCAAGTCGCCCTGATGCTCGGCGAGACCATCGCGAAGGTGATCCCCGTCACTTTGATGCTGGCGGTGGTCTTCACGGTGCTCGAGCATTTCTGGGCCTGTAATCCCGGCGCGCCGTGGTGGCGCAAGCGGGAGATCGTGACCGACATCTGCTACTGGTTCTTCGTTCCGGTATTCGCCCGCACCATGCGGATCGGCCTTCTGATCGTCACCGCCGGAATCGTCTTCAACATTCACGATGCCGACGAACTGATCGCCTTCTATGACAACGGCCACGGCCCGCTGGCGCAATTGCCGCTCTGGGCGCAGGGCGTGCTGTTCCTGGTCCTGGCCGATTTCATGCTGTACTGGCTGCATCGGCTGTTCCACGGCGGCGGATTTTGGAAGTACCACGCCATCCACCATTCCTCCGAGGAGCTTGGATGGATTTCCGCGGCCCGCTTCCATCCGGTGAATCTGATGCTCGGCACCATCGGCGTCGATGTCGTGCTGCTAATGGCCGGCATTTCTCCGAACGTGATGATCTGGGTCGGCCCCTTCACCACCTTCCATTCGGCTTTCGTGCACGCCAACCTGAACTGGACCTTCGGTCCATTCAGATATGTGCTGGCGACGCCGGTGTTCCACCGCTGGCACCACACCTCGCTCCAAGTGGGCGGCGACACCAATTTTGCCGGCACCTTCCCGATCTGGGACGTGCTGTTCGGCACGTTCCGCATGCCGAAGGCTGAGCTGCCGCAGGATTACGGCAAGGACGAAGCGACCATGCCCAAGGAGATCGCAGGCCAGCTCGCCTACCCGTTCCGCCACTAGGACCGGCCCCAGGGCCTTGAGGCCGCAAAACGCCAGTCGTTCAAACAATGGTCGGCGAATTTGCGGAACGTTCACGAATTGCGGGCAGGTTAGCCGGGTCGGGCGCCGGCTCCGCTTTTCGAATCGCTTCTGCCGGCTTGTACGTCCGGGGTGAGAGTATGCGTAAAGAGTTCCTGCGCCGTCATGCGCGTGTGTGTCTTCTGGCTGCGGCCGCGGCGCTGGTTGCGCCAGCCGCCGGCCAAGCCGAGTCCACCGCCGAAGCCATCGCCGTCAATGTCGATCAGGCCAAGCTGGTGCGGCTGCCCGGCAAGGTGGCCACCATTGTGGTGGGTAATCCCCTGATCGCCGATGTCACGCTCCAGCCGGGCGGCATGATCGTCGTGACCGGGAAGGGCTACGGCGCCACCAATTTTGTCGCGCTGGACCGCGGCGGCGAGATTCTGGTCGATCGCCAGATCCAGGTCGAAGGTCCGAGCGACCGGCTCGTCACCGTCTATCGCGGGATCGAGCGCGAGTCCTACAGCTGCATGCCGATCTGCCAGCGTCGCGTGACGCTCGGGGATAGCGATGCCTACTTCAACAACACGATGAGCCAGGCCGGTTCGCTGAGCAGCAATGCCAGCAGCGGCGGCGCGGCCGCCAAGACAAACTAAAGAGACAAACTAAAGAGACGAACTAACAAGACCAACTCGCAAAAGCGCGGGCGCTCGTTCCGACAGTGAAAAAGGCCGTGCATTGCGCACGGCCTTTTCCTTTGACTTGTTCGCGCGATCCGGGCCTGAGGCCCGGCAGGCTCAGCCTGCGTCGCGGAGGTTGTCGGCAGCCGACTTGCCGGACCGGCGATCGGCCACGATCTCGTAGGAGACCTTCTGGCCTTCGCGCAGCGTGCCGAGTCCGGCGCGCTCGACGGCGCTGATGTGAACGAACACGTCCTGTCCGCCGTCGTCGGGTTGGATAAAGCCAAAGCCCTTGGTCGCGTTAAACCACTTCACGGTTCCCATGCTCACGGGGGTAGTTCCTTCTCAGATAACACAATGTAAGAGCCCGCTCGCGCAGGCAGGTTAGATCGAATTTCTGGAAGGGTCGTCAGCGTGTCTGAACCGGCTGTACCGGTGGATGCCAATGTCGTCCGGCCGAAAATCGATGAACTGATTTTATTGGAAATAAGGCGGCAAAACAATCCTGACGCGCACGATTTTTTGATCCGCCGTCATGTCGACGGCGGATCAGCATGCAGGTCAGAATTTTAATTCCGCACTGACGCGCCTGAAGCGGGTCAACGGCGGCGGAACTGGCCACCGCGCTGTCCGGGACGCGGAGGGCCACCGGTCCCACTGGGACGTTCGTCCTTGTGACGGAAAATCAGCCGGCCCTTTTCGAGATCATAGGGCGACATCTCCACCGTCACGCGGTCTCCTGCCAGCGTCTTGATGCGGTTCTTCTTCATCTTGCCGGCGGTGTAGGCAACGATCTCGTGTCCGGCGTCGAGCTGCACGCGATAGCGCGCATCGGGGAGGATTTCGGTGACCAGTCCTTCGAACTGGATCAGCTCTTCCTTAGCCATGAATTTCTCCAGGTCGTGGGCGGCTAGTGCGAATAGGGTTTGCGGGTCGGCTGGCCCATCGGCCGACTGTCACGGCGCAAAAAGGCCACGCCTTGTATCCCATCAGGCTTTCCGGCGCTATGCGCAGAACGCTGTTCCGGTCGGTCGTTTGACGAGGAATGCGGCTTGCCGCCGGAGGGGCGACGGCGTGCACCCTTGGAGACCTTCTGGCCGCCACCAGGCCGTCCGTCAACATGCCTTGCGTCACCGTGCCGAGCTTCGCCGGGCCTTCCGTCACTCGGCTTGCCGCCGTTATGGCGCCCGTCACTGCGCCTGTCGTCACCGCGCCGTGCCTCACCATGCCTCGCGCCTTGCGGGCGCTGGCCTGGGCGGCCGGGCCGGCCCTGCCGTTGCTGCGACGGGGGCGCGCCCGCATCGTTGCGGCCCGCGTCCGTGCGATGATCTTCCCGCGGCAGCGCCACCTTGATCAGCCGCTCGATGTCGCGGAGATAGCCGAGCTCCTCACCGCCTGCGACCAGCGAGATCGCGGTGCCTTCGGCGCCGGCGCGCGGTGCGGCCGATGCGGTGGACATAGGTCTCGGGCACGTTCGGTATGTCGAAATTGATGACGTGGGTGATGCCGTCGACATCGATGCCACGGGCGGCGATGTCGGTGGCGACCAGCGTGCGGATTTCACCGGAGCGGAACAGGGACAAGGTCCGCTCGCGATGGTTCTGCGACTTGTTGCCATGAATGGCGCTGGCCGCGATGCCGGCCCTCTCCAGCGTTTTCACCACCTTGTCGGCACCGTGCTTGGTACGGGTGAAAACCAGCGCGCGGTTGATCGGCTCGTTCTTCAGGAGCTTGGTCAGGACGGCGGGCTTGGCTGCGAAGTCGACCTGAATGATGCGCTGATTGATCCGCTCGGCCGTCGAGGACACCGGGGTGACGGCGACGCGGGCGGGGTCCCGCAGCATCGCGTCCGCGAGCTCGGCGATATCCTTCGGCATCGTGGCCGAGAAGAACAGCGTCTGCCGCTTGATCGGCAGCTTGGCGACGATCTTCCGGATGTCGTTGATGAAGCCCATGTCGAGCATGCGGTCGGCTTCGTCGAGCACCAGGAATTCGACGCTCGAAAGCTTGAGCCCGTTGCTCTGGACGAGATCGAGCAGGCGGCCGGGAGTCGCGACCAGCACGTCAACGCCCGGCATGAGCGCGCGGACCTGGCGCCCCATCGGCACGCCGCCGATGGCGAGTGTCGAGGCGAGGCGAAGGTGGCGACCATAGGCGTTGAAGCTGTCGAGGATCTGGCCGGACAGTTCGCGGGTCGGTGAGAGCACCAGCACCCGGCAGGTCTTCGGCTGCGGCTTGATGCGGTTCTCGAGCAGGCGGTGCAGGATCGGCAGCGCGAAGGACGCGGTCTTGCCGGTTCCGGTCTGGGCGATGCCGACGACGTCCCGGCCGGTCAATGCCAGCGGGATGGTCTGGGCCTGGATGGGGGTGGGGGTGACGTACTTCTCTTCGGTGAGAGCGCGCGCGATCGGTTCGGCGAGGCCGAAATCCTGAAACGAAGTCAAAAGGTGGGTTCTTTCCATGTCAAATACGAGCGCCCGGCCAGTCGGCGGGGCACGCGCGAGAGGGTGTCGAGAAGACACCTGCGTGTTTGGGGTGTCGGATGGCTTGATGGGATGGGGCAAGCCAGAGGCCCGAGAGGGCTTAAGAACACGCGGCTCGCAACGACCGTTCGATTCGCGAACGATCTCCGCGTTATATGGAACATCGGCGGGGCGCTTTCAAGGCAAGTGTTCGTCCGGCAGCGATTTACCGGGCAAATAGTTATGCTGGTATTTTAGTCAGATATGATGTCTTGCTCACAAAATAGACAGTCTGCCGCGTTCGCATACATTTTATTCGCCCAAATGTTGAGCAGCCTGACTGCGGCGAAACTTTGACTGAGCCGGAATTGCGTATGTCGGCCAATCGGTTGGCTGGTGTCTAGCCCATGGCACGGTTCTTGCGATTCCCTTAATCGCAGGCGGCCGTGGGGCCGTTTCGCAGCGTCTTTTTTTCACGTCTGCGTCAGGGAGATGATACAATTATGCTTACCAAATCCACTCACGATATAGCGGTGTCATTTAGCCGCCGCGGCGTGCTTGCCGCGACCGCCGGACTGATGCTCGGTCTGGCTTCCATTTCCGGTGCGAAGGCCGCGGACGACACCATCAAGGTCGGTGTGCTTCATTCTCTCTCGGGCACCATGGCCATCAGCGAAACCACGCTGAAGGACACCATCCTGTTCCTGATCGACGAGCAGAACAAGAAGGGCGGCGTGCTCGGCAAGAAGCTCGAGGCCGTGGTCGTCGACCCGGCTTCGAACTGGCCGCTGTTTGCCGAAAAAGCGCGGGAGCTGATCACCAAGGACAAGGTCTCGGTCGTGTTCGGCTGCTGGACCTCGGTGTCGCGCAAGTCGGTGCTCCCGGTGTTCAAGGAGCTGAACAACATCCTGTTCTACCCCGTGCAGTACGAGGGCGAGGAGAGCGAGCGCAACGTGTTCTACACCGGCGCTGCGCCGAACCAGCAGGCGATCCCGGCTGTGGATTACCTGATGAAGGAAGAGAAGGTGAAGCGCTGGGTGCTCGCGGGCACCGACTACGTTTATCCGCGTACCACCAACAAGATCCTGGAAGCCTATCTGAAGTCGAAGGGTGTCGCCCAGGAAGACATCATGATCAACTACACGCCGTTCGGTCACTCCGATTGGCAGACGATCGTGGCCGACATCAAGAAGTTCGGCTCGGCTGGCAAGAAGACCGCAGTGGTCTCGACCATCAACGGCGACGCCAACGTCCCCTTCTACAAGGAGCTCGGCAACCAGGGCATCAAGGCCAAGGATATTCCGGTGGTCGCGTTCTCGGTGGGTGAGGAAGAGCTCGCCGGCATCGACACCAAGCCGCTGCTCGGCCATCTCGCCGCCTGGAACTACTTCGAATCGATCAAGACCCCGGCGAACGAGAAGTTCATCAAGGATTGGCAGGCCTACACCAAGAATCCGAAGCGTACGACCAACGACCCGATGGAAGCGCACGTGATCGGCTTCAACATGTGGGTGAAGGCGGTCGAGAAGGTGAAGTCGACCGATCCGGACAAGGTGATCGCTGCCCTTCCCGGCACCGAGGCTCCGAACCTGACCGGCGGCGTGTCCAAGATGCTGCCGAACCACCACATCACCAAGCCCGTGTTCATCGGAGAGATCAAGGCGAACGGCCAGTTCGACGTGGTCTGGAAGACGCCGGGTCTCGTTGCCGGCGACGCCTGGTCGAAGGAGCTCGACGGCTCCAAGGACCTGATCGGCGACTGGGTCGAGAAGAAGTGCGGCAACTACAACGTCAAGACCAACAAGTGCCTCGGTTCGGGCTCCTGATCCGGATCTGACGGCATAGCACGACCGGAGAAGGCGGCGATCCCGCCGCCTTCTCCACCATTCTGCCGGGGTCATTCACAGTGCCAGCCAATTTGTCCGCGCGCCTCTGTTCGCTCGTGCTCTCGTTGTTCCTGATCGCGTTTGCATTGCCGGCTTTTGCCGGTCCGTTCGAGGATGCGGTCGCCAAGTTCGCCAACGACGATTTTTCCGACACCGAAGAGGCGATCGGCGCCGTCGCAAGCAGCGGCAATCCGCTGGCGTTTCCCATCATCAGCGCGCTCCAGGACGGCCGTCTGATGGCCGATCCGGACAGCAAGAAGGTTTACGTCACCGGTGTCGACGGCAAGTCGATCGATGCCGCGACCGGCCAGCCCGTGGCCGGCGTGCCCGACAGCGCAAACGCGGTCCGCCTCAACAACCGCCTGCGCCGCAGCGTCGACGCCGCGGTCGGCGGTCTCACACTGCAGTCGCCAGATCTCGGAACACGGCTCCAGGCCGCGCAATCCGTGTTCAAGTCGCACGAGGAAACCGCGCTCGAGGCGGTCGACGGCGCGCTCGCCAAGGAAACCAACAGGTCGGTCAAGAACGCGCTGGGCGATGCCCGCGCTGCGATCCTGCTGTTCAAGCCGGACGCCACCGAGGTCGAGAAGCTTGAGGCCGTCGCCACCCTCAAGGCGCGCGGCGACCAGGAGGCGCTGGCGCTGCTCACTGGGATGGGCGACCAGCCCGCCACGGTAAGCAAGGCGGCCGCGAGCGCGATCGGCTCGATCCAGAGCTCGCTCGCGGTCTGGTCCATGGTGCAGAATGCCTGGTACGGCCTCTCGCTTGGTTCAGTGCTGTTGCTCGCCGCGATCGGCCTCGCCATCACCTTCGGCGTGATGGGCGTCATCAACATGGCGCATGGCGAGATGGTGATGATCGGCGCCTACACCACCTTCGTGGTGCAGGAGGTGATCCGCACCCGCTATCCCGGCCTGTTCGACTACTCGCTCTTGATTGCGGTGCCGCTCGCCTTCCTCGTCGCCGGCGCGCTCGGCGTGCTGATCGAGCGCAGCATCATCCGCTTCCTCTACGGCCGTCCGCTGGAAACGCTGCTCGCGACCTGGGGCCTGTCGCTGGTGCTTCAGCAGGCAGTGCGCACCATGTTCGGTCCGACCAATCGCGAGGTCGGCAATCCTTCCTGGATGAGCGGGGCCTTCGAGCTCGGCCAGATCACCATCACCTATAACCGGCTCTGGATTCTCTGCTTCACGCTCGCGGTGTTCGCGGTCCTGCTCGCGATGCTGCGCTATACCGCGCTCGGCCTCGAGATGCGGGCGGTGACGCAGAACCGCCGCATGGCGGCTTCGATGGGCATCGCCACCTCGCGGGTCGATGCGCTGACCTTCGGCCTCGGCTCCGGGATCGCGGGCATTGCCGGCGTGGCACTCTCGCAGATCGACAATGTCAGCCCCAATCTCGGCCAGAGCTATATCATCGACAGCTTCATGGTCGTCGTGTTCGGCGGCGTCGGCAATCTCTGGGGCACGCTGGTCGGCGCCTTCACTCTCGGGATCGCCAACAAATTCCTTGAGCCGGTCGCCGGTGCCGTGCTCGGCAAGATCGCGATCCTGGTGCTGATCATCCTGTTCATTCAAAAGCGCCCGCGCGGCCTGTTCGCGCTGAAGGGCCGTGCGGTGGAAGCATGACCCCACACATGCTGACGCGATCGCTGGACCGCGGTGCGACGATCTTCCTCGCCGTCGTCGTGGCCTGCGGGATCTTCATTCCGCTCTCCAACCTGCTGCTGCCCGAGGGCTCGTCCCTGCAAGTACCGACCTATCTGGTCGCGCTTTGGGGCAAATATGTCTGCTACGCCATCCTGGCACTTTCGATCGACCTGATCTGGGGCTACTGCGGCATTCTCTCGCTCGGCCATGGCGCCTTCTTCGCGCTCGGCGGCTACGCGATGGGCATGTACCTGATGCGGCAGATCGGGACCCGCGGCGTCTACGGCAACCCGCTCCTGCCCGACTTCATGGTGTTCCTGAACTATTCGAAGCTGCCCTGGTCCTGGTACGGCTTCGATATGTTCTGGTTCGCGGCGCTGATGGTGCTGTTGGTGCCAGGCCTGCTCGCGTTCTGCTTCGGCTGGCTGGCGTTCCGCTCGCGCGTCACCGGCGTGTACCTGTCGATCATCACGCAGGCGATGACCTATGCGCTGCTGCTCGCCTTCTTCCGCAACGATTTCGGTTTCGGCGGCAACAACGGCCTCACCGATTTCAAGGACATTCTCGGCTTCAACGTGCAGGCCGAGGGCACCCGCGCGGCGCTGTTTGCGCTGAGCTGCCTGGCGCTGATCGCAGGCTTCCTGATCTGCCGCGCCATCGTCTCTTCGAAGCTCGGCAAGGTGCTGATCGCGGTGCGCGACGCAGAATCGCGCACACGGTTCCTCGGCTACCGCGTCGAATCCTACAAGCTGTTCGTATTCACGGTGTCGGCCTGCATGGCGGGTGTGGCCGGCGCGCTCTACGTGCCGCAGGTCGGCATCATCAACCCGTCCGAATTCGCGCCGGGCAACTCGATCGAGGCGGTGATCTGGGTCGCGGTCGGCGGCCGTGGCACGCTGATCGGCGCCGCGCTCGGGGCCGTCGTCGTCAATTATGCAAAGACGTTCTTCACCTCGGGCATGCTCGCACCCTATTGGCTCTTCATGCTGGGCGCGATGTTCATTCTGGTGACCTTGCTGCTGCCGAAGGGCATCGTCGGCACCTTCAACGCCTGGTGGGAGTCATCGAAACAGAAGCGCCCTGCCGAGACCACCGCGAGTGCTGCGGCTGAAGACGGCGTCACCGAACCGAACATGGCGGAGTAGGCGCAAATGAATGTCATGGATACCCGCGCGACATCCGCGATGCTCTATCTCGACGGCGTGCACGTCTCTTTCGACGGCTTTCACGCCATCAACAATCTGTCCCTGACGCTCGCACCCGGTGAGATGCGCGCCATCATCGGCCCGAACGGCGCCGGCAAGACCACGATGATGGACATCATCACCGGCAAGACCAAGCCCGATGAGGGCACGGTGCTGTTCGACGGCGTCACCGATCTGACGCGGCTCGACGAAACCCGGATCGCCGAGCTTGGCATTGGCCGCAAATTTCAGAAGCCGACGGTGTTCGAGAGCCAGACCGTGCAGGACAATCTGCTGCTCGCGCTCAATGTCGATCACAGCGTCAAGGGCACGCTGTTCTGGCGCGGCAGCAAGGGTGAGGCCGAGCGCATCGATAAGGTGCTGGAGACCATCCGCCTCACCGAGGCGCGCAACCGCCTCGCCGGGAGCCTCAGCCACGGCCAGAAGCAGTGGCTCGAGATCGGCATGCTGCTGGCACAGGATCCGAAGCTGCTGCTGGTCGACGAGCCCGTCGCCGGGATGACCGACGTCGAGACGCATCTCACCGCCGAGCTGTTGAAGGAGATCAACAAGACCCACACGGTGATGGTCGTCGAGCACGACATGACGTTCGTGCGCGAGCTCGGGGTCAAGGTCACCTGCCTGCACGAAGGCAGCGTGCTCGCGGAAGGAAGCATCGACCAGGTCTCGTCGAACGAGCGGGTCATCGAAGTCTATCTGGGGCGCTGAGCGATGCTTGAGGTCAAGGACATCAACTTGTTCTACGGCGCGGCGCAGGCTTTGCGCGGCGTCTCGATCGCGGCCGAGCCCGGCAAGGTCACTTGCGTGCTCGGACGCAACGGCGTCGGCAAGACGTCGCTGCTCCGCGCCATGGTCGGGCAGTATCCGATCTCGTCGGGCGCGATCGTGTTCGACGGCAGCGACATCACCTTCCTCAAGCCCTATGAGCGGGCGCGCAAGGGCATCGGCTTCGTGCCGCAGGGCCGCGAGATTTTTCCGCTGCTCACGGTCGAGGAGAACCTCAAGACCGGATTCGGACCGCTCAAGCGTCAGGACAAGCACATTCCGGACGACGTGTTCTCGTTATTCCCGGTGCTGCAATCCATGCTCGGCCGGCGCGGCGGCGATCTCTCCGGCGGCCAGCAGCAGCAGCTCGCGATCGGACGCGCGCTGGTGATGCGGCCAAAATTGCTTCTGCTCGACGAGCCGACCGAAGGGATCCAGCCCTCGATCATCAAGGACATCGGACGCGCGATCTCTTACCTGCGCAATCTCGGCAACATCGCGATCGTGCTGGTGGAACAATATCTCGACTTTGCCTGCGAACTCGGCGACAGTTTCGCCGTGATGGACCGCGGCGCGGTGAAGTTCACCTGTGATCGTGCCAATCTCGACGCGAGCGAGATCAGCCGCCAGATGGCGCTGTAAGCTATTTCCGCCGCGACCGGCTGGGGAGACGGATGCGCAGCGAAATATCGGCCAATCCTTCCGACCTGGACTCGCCTGTGTTCGAGGCCAATCGCGCCCGCGGGGCGGTGCGGTTCGACGTGCACGCCCGCGACTGCGTGACCCGGCGGGGCGTCTTGCACGAATCCGGCTCCCTGCGCGTGCGCTTCCCGTCGCCGGAAGACCATGGCCTGTCCGGCGTGTTCGTCAACACGGCCGGCGGCGTCGCTGGAGGCGATCGTTTTGACATCGAGATCACCGCAGCGGACGCCGCGCGCCTGACGCTGACCACGGCGGCCGCGGAAAAGGTCTATCGCGCGCCGGGGCCGGCGGCGCAGCTCAATATTGGGCTGAAGGTTGCGGCCGGCGCGCATCTGTCATGGCTGCCGCAGGAGACGATCCTGTTTGACCGGGCGCGCGTGCAGCGCCGCTTCGATATCGAGCTCGACGACGCGGCCTCGCTTCTGCTCTGCGAGATCGTGGTGTTCGGCCGCACCGCCATGGGCGAGCGGATGGAGCAGGGCGAGTTCGTCGACCGCTGGCGGCTGCGCCGCGGCGGCAAGCTGGTCTTCGCTGAAACCATCCGACTCGATGGCAATATCGGCGCAAAGCTCGCGCGATCTGCGGTTGCCAAGGGCTGCGCGGCGATTGGCACAGCTCTGATCGTGCCCGGCGATGAGGCGCTCATCGAGCGCCTCCGCGAGGCATCGGAGTCGTTCGCCGGCGAGGTCGGGATATCGGCGTGGAATGGCTTTGCAATGGCGCGGTTCTGTGCCCAAGATGCGGCGCGCTTGCGCGCCGACATGATGGCCGTGCTGGCGCGCACCGGCAGCTCGCTGCCGCGGCTTTGGTTGAATTGACGTGTTGAACTGAAGAGATTTCGCATGAACCTGTCTCCCCGCGAAAAGGACAAGCTTCTGATCTCGATGGCGGCCATCGTGGCCCGCCGCCGGCTGGATCGCGGCGTCAAGCTCAACCACCCCGAGGCGATCGCGATCATCTCCGATTTCATCCTCGAAGGCGCGCGCGACGGCCGCACCGTCGCCGAACTGATGCAGTCCGGCGCGCAGGTCCTGACGCGCGATCAGGTGATGGCCGGCATCCCCGAGATGATCCATGACATCCAGGTCGAGGCGACCTTCCCGGACGGCACCAAGCTCGTCACGGTGCACGAGCCGATCAGGTAGTTTTGAAATCCGTCATTCCGGGGCGCCCAAGGGGCGAACCCGTAATCCAGAAATTGTTGATCGAGATCCGGGTTCTCGCTGCGCGAGCCCGGGAATGACGAGGAGGATAGAATGATTCCCGGCGAACTCTTCATCCAGGACGGCGAGATCGAGCTCAATGCCGGCCGCAAGACCGTGACGCTGACGGTCGCCAACACCGGCGACCGCCCGATCCAGGTCGGCTCGCACTACCATTTCTTCGAGACCAACCCCGCGCTGAAGTTTGACCGCAAGAAGGCCCGCGGCATGCGCCTCGACATCGCCGCCGGTACCGCCGTCCGCTTCGAGCCCGGCCAGACCCGCGATGTCCAGCTCGTCGCACTTGCCGGCAAGAAGACCATCTACGGTTTTCGCGGTGATGTGATGGGGAAGCTGTGATCGCGACATGAGGCGAGCACAGTGAATTACAGTGAGATGAGCACGACTGTCTCGATCCTTTGCCCCCTTGTGGGCGATGGCCGGGGTGTGATCGCGACAACCAGATTCAAACGCAAACGGGGCTAGCGATGTCCGCCAAGATCAAACGTTCCGTCTATGCCGACATGTTTGGCCCGACCACCGGCGACAAGGTGCGGCTGGCCGACACCGATCTCATCATCGAGGTCGAGAAGGATTTCACGACCTACGGCGAAGAAGTGAAGTTCGGCGGCGGCAAGGTGATCCGCGACGGCATGGGGCAGTCGCAGGTCACCAACAAGCAGGGCGCGGCCGACACGGTCATCACCAATGCGTTGATCGTCGATCACTGGGGCATCGTGAAGGCCGATGTCGCGATCAAGGACGGCATGATTGCGGGCATCGGCAAGGCCGGCAATCCCGACATCCAGCCCGGTGTGACCATCATCATCGGCCCCGGCACCGACGTGATCGCGGGCGAGGGCAAGATTCTCACCGCCGGCGGTTTCGACAGTCACATCCATTTCATCTGCCCGCAGCAGATCGAGCACGCGCTGATGTCGGGCGTCACCTCGATGCTTGGGGGCGGCACGGGCCCGTCGCACGGCACCTTCGCAACGACCTGCACGCCGGGGCCGTGGCATATCGCGCGGATGATCCAGTCGTTCGATGCCTTCCCGGTCAATCTCGGCATTTCCGGCAAGGGCAACGCCTCGCGGCCCGCAGCCCTGGTCGAGATGATCAAGGCCGGCGCCTGCGCGCTGAAGCTGCATGAAGATTGGGGCACGACGCCGGCCGCGATCGACAACTGCCTGTCGGTGGCCGACGATCACGACATCCAGGTGATGATCCACACCGACACGCTGAACGAATCCGGCTTCGTCGAGGATACGATCAAGGCGTTCAAGGGCCGCACCATCCACGCCTTCCACACCGAAGGCGCCGGCGGCGGTCACGCCCCCGATATCATCAAGGTCGCGGGGCTCAAGAACGTGCTGCCGTCCTCGACCAACCCGACGCGGCCATTTACCCGCAACACCATCGACGAGCATCTGGACATGCTGATGGTGTGTCACCACCTCGATCCATCGATTGCGGAAGACCTTGCGTTTGCGGAAAGCCGCATCCGCAAGGAGACCATCGCGGCCGAAGACATCCTGCACGATCTCGGCGCGCTCTCGATGATGTCGTCGGACTCGCAAGCCATGGGCCGACTCGGCGAGGTCATCATCCGGACCTGGCAGACCGCCGACAAGATGAAGAAGCAGCGCGGGTCGCTAGCCCAGGACAAGGGCAAGGACAACGACAATTTTCGGGTCAAGCGCTACATCGCCAAGTACACGATCAATCCCGCGATTGCGCATGGCGTCTCCAAGCTGATCGGCTCGGTCGAGAAGGGCAAGCTCGCCGATCTCGTGCTGTGGTCGCCGGCGTTCTTCGGCGTCAAGCCGGATTGCATCGTCAAGGGCGGCATGATCGTGGCCGCGCCGATGGGCGATCCGAACGCGTCGATCCCGACGCCGCAACCGGTGCACTACCAGCCAATGTTCGGTGCCTTCGGCAAGGCGCGCACCGCATCTTCCGTGGTCTTTACCTCGAAGGCGGCGGTCACGGGCGGGCTGGCCCGAAAGCTCGGCATCGACAAGAAGCTCTATGCCGTCCAGAACACCCGCGGCAAGATCTCGAAGAAGAGCATGATCCATAACGATGCCACGCCCAATATCGAGGTCGATCCGGAGACCTATGAGGTGCGCGCGGACGGCGAACTCTTGACCTGCGCGCCTGCCGAGGTGCTGCCGATGGCGCAGCGATATTTCATGTACTGAAATAGCGCCTCAGCGCATGTGTCCCAAGAGCATGTCCCAAGAGAGAGCACGTCCGGGACGGCTTTTCCGGTGTTGCGTTCGATCCCGCCTGGTCTAATGTCCCGCCCGGTACCTCAACCCAGAAGAAAAGCCGGGAGGATTTCTCGTGATTTACGTCGTTGCCACCTTGACCATCAAGCCCGAAACGCGCGCCGAATTCATTGCAGCCGCCACCGCCTGCATCAAGGAGACGCGGAAAGAGCCCGGCAATATCGCCTATGATTTGCATGAGAGCGTCACCGACCCCAGCAAGATGGTGTTCGTCGAGCAGTGGGAGAACGCCGAAGCGCTGGTGCCGCATCGTGGCCAGGAGCACATGAAGACGTTCGGCCGCGTCGCGGTAAAGTGTTTTACGGCACCGCCGAAAATCGAAGTGATCACGCCCGAGAAGGTCGAGACGAGGTAACGGGGTAAAAGCACATGATCCGGGCGATTCAGGTCAAGGGGCAACACCGCTTCACGGGAGCGCCAGCGGATACCGTCGTGCTCGATTTCGACGATCGGCACCGGCGCCGGATGGCAATGACGGGGACGCGGGGCCTCGCGTTTCTGCTCGACCTGGAAAACGCCGTCGCCTTGCGCGGCGGCGATGCGCTGGTGCTGGAAGACGGCCGGCTCGTCGAGGTGGTGGCGGCGCCGGAGCCGCTGCTCGAGATCCGCGGCCACGATCCGCACCATCTCATCCGCGTTGCATGGCACCTCGGCAATCGTCATCTGCCGACGCAGTTGATGGCGAAGAGCCTGCGCATCCGCCGCGACCATGTCATTGAAGCCATGGTGAAGGGCCTTGGTGCGCGCGTGATCGAGATCGAGGCGCCGTTCGATCCCGAGGGCGGCGCTTACGCCGATGCCGGCCACGGGCATGGTCACGATGATCATGGGCATCACGACGACGGACATCACGATCAGGGGCATGACCATCATGGTCATGATCACCACGCCCATGATCATGCCGCCAATGGCCATGGGCATCACCACGACGAGCATTGCGACCACCCCGACCATCATCACGGCCACAGCCATGCTCATGACCACAAATGAGCTGGCCGGTGCCGGCGACCTCGCCGAGCGCGAGGCGGCGGCGCTGTACCGGCTGATGACGTGGCTGTCGCCGGCGTTCCCCGTCGGCGGCTTTTCCTATTCCAGCGGCATCGAATGGGCGGTCGAAGCGGGCGACATCCTCGACATCGCGACGCTCGCCGACTGGCTCGATGCGATGCTCGGCGATGGCTCCGGCTTTTGCGACGCGACCTTTCTGGTCCATGCCTATCGCGCCACTGAACTGGGCGATGACGCCGCTTTGCGCGAGATCGCCGAGCTTGCCTGGGCGTTCGTGCCGTCGCGCGAGCGGCAGCTCGAGACCACTTCGCAGGGGCGCGCCTTCATTGAGATCGCGCGCGCCGCGTGGGATGCCGACGGCCTGGATGCCATGGTCGCGGCATGCAGCACTGCACTTGTCTATCCCGTTGCGGTCGGCGTCGTCGCCGCGCTGCATGGCGTGCCGCTGGCGCCGACGCTGCACGCCTTCCTGCACGCGCTGGTCTCGAACTGGATTTCGGCGGCGAGCCGGCTCATTCCGCTCGGCCAGACCGACAGCCAGCGCGTTCTGGTGACGCTGGAAGCCGCCGTTGCCGTAACCGCCAATCGTGCGCTGACTGCGACTTTGGACGATCTCGGCGGCGCAGCCTTCCGCGCCGATCTCGCCAGCCTGCGGCACGAGACGCAATACACGCGGCTGTTTCGGTCGTGAGAGCGTTGCTGTTCACCCCGTCGTCCCGGCGAAGGCCGGGACCCATAACCACAAATGTGTGCGGTTATGGAGGAGGGCGGCCACAGTTCGCCTTATCAACTGAGTGCGGTGGGTATGGGTCCCGGCCTTCGCCGGGACGACAGTAAAAGAGAGCGAGTCACATGTCGAAATCTCACGGCCCCTTGCGTGTCGGCATCGGCGGTCCGGTCGGATCGGGCAAGACCGCGCTGATGGATTTGCTCTGCAAGACCATGCGCGAGCGCTACGACATCGCCGCCATCACCAACGACATCTACACCAAATGGGACGCGGAATTCCTGGTGCGTTCGGGGTCGCTGACACCGGACCGCATCGCCGGCGTCGAGACCGGCGGCTGCCCGCACACCGCGATCCGCGAGGACGCGTCGATGAATCTGGCCGCGGTCGCGGACATGCGAGCCAAATTTCCCGGGCTCGACCTGGTGCTGATCGAGTCCGGCGGCGACAATCTGGCGGCGACCTTCTCGCCGGAACTGGCCGACCTCACGATCTATGTCATCGATGTTGCCGCGGGCGACAAGATTCCCTCCAAGGGCGGCCCCGGCATCACCCGGTCGGACCTTCTGGTCATTAACAAGATCGACCTCGCACCCCATGTCGGGGCGTCACTTGAAAAGATGGAGACGGATGCCAGGCGCATGCGGGGCGAGCGTCCCTTTGTCATGACCAACCTGAAGAAGAGCGAGGGGCTCGACCGCATCGCCGGCTTCATCGAGGCCAAAGGCGGCTTGCGGCGCACGGCGACATAAGGCGGGCGGCGTCTGCCGTTAACATCTGGGGCAAAACGAAGCCGGGAACTAATTCCGGACACGGTGGTTGATATCCTCCGGTGTCCAAAGCCGGCTTAGGTCGTTTGTGCCAGATGACCGGCCGGGCGCATTAAGCTTTTTGGGCAACCCAAGTTGCGTACAGATGCCTGCTCCTTCATTATCCCCGCCACTGCGGTCCATCCTGTTTCGGCACCTGGCCGTTCGAGCGGCGTTCACATGCTCCGTGTTTATTGCCGACCTCCTGCTTTCGCCTGAGTAGTCGCGTGGTCCGGCTGGGTTTCATCATCGGCTTTATCGCTCTGCTCGGAGCTTTGCTCTCCGGGCTTGCGGCCTATCGCGTCCATGACCAGGAGCTGGCGCTGGACCGGATTGCGCTGGCGCGTGCGATCGACGTGCATGCGAGCCTTGTCCAGGACAGGTCGACCGAACGAGAACTGCTGGCGCGTGTCGCCTCAGGCCTGTTCCGTGCGCCGTCGGTGCTTAAGCCGAACATGCTGCAGCCGCTGCGCTCGGCGATCTACGCCTTCAAGACCGATTTCGTGGTGGCTGGCTGGGTTGCCCGGCTTCGGCCGAACGAGCTACCCGCGGCGCAGGCCGCGATCGCGGCCGCCGGCTTTCCGAACCCGCAGATCCGCAACTACAAGGATGAGCCGATCGATCCGGCAAGCCTCACGCATCCGATCGACGTGCTGATGGACCTCGAACCGCGCAGCGACGAGACCAAGGCGCTGCCTGGCCGCAGCTACGAGCAGGACCAGGTGCGCAGCGCGATGTTGGCACGCGCCAGGGCGGAGAAGCGGTCGGTCGCCTCCGACCCGGTCCCGCTGCTGCGCGACAACGGGCCGATCGGCGTCATCGTGGCGGCGCCGGTGATTCCCGAGGGGGCGACTGAGCCGGCCGGCTTCATCACATTTTCCTACGAACTGGCCTCGCTGATGCTGACCAATGACGACATGTCGTTGTTCTCGGTTGCGCTGAAGGACCCGCGCAAGCAAGGCAGCGAGCTCATCTCCAACGATCAGGGCGTCGTCTCCACGCGCATGACCACGCCCGAGGGAGGAGTACCGTCGGCGACGCGCACCGTGAGCTTCGGTGGCCGCGACTGGCAGCTCGACTATTACGCAAAGAGCAATTCCGCGCGCCGTGCCGAGCAGACCGCGATCATCGTAGCGGCGATCGGCTTCGCGATTACCGCGATGGTGTGCGGCCTGTTCGGCTACGTCGCCTACAACAATCTGCGGCTCAGCCGCGAGATCCAGGTGCGGATCGGCTTCGAGCGGCGGCTGACGGCGGTCATTGACGAGCTCAACCACCGGGTCAAGAACATTCTGGCAGTGATCCAGTCGATCGTGACGCGCACGCTGCGCCACGGCTCGGACATCGACGTCGCGCGCGAGCTCCTGATTGGCCGCATCCACGCGATGTCCAACGTGGTCTCGCTGCTCAGCGAAAGCCAGTGGCAGGGCGTCAAGCTGAAGGGTCTGTTCGAGGCGCGCGCCATCCCGCATGCCGATCGCATCGCCGTCAGCGGCCCGGATATCGCAGTCAGCGCGCGCGCCGCGCAGAGCCTGTCGCTGCTGTTCTTCGAGCTTGCCTCGCATTCCGACGAAGGCCTGTCGCTGGTGGGCAAGCACCCGCACATCACCGCGAACTGGACCGTGACGGGCGAGGCGCCCGAGGAGGTGTTCCAGTTCCGCTGGGAGGAGTTCAACACCAGCGAGGCGACGCGCCGCCCGGATTCGGATTTCGGCCTGATCCTGCTTGACCGCGTTGCGCCCGAAGCGCTCGGCGGCGCCGCCAAGCGCTACTTCACCGACGTCTCCTACGTCTACGAGCTGACCGCACCGATGGAGACGGTCGTCGACATGACCGAGCGTGGCCGCACTGAAAAGCTTTCGCAACCGGTGAAGCCGGCGCGGTAGATGCCGTGCGGCTAGCCCTTCGGCCGCAACACCAGATCGACCAGATTCCGCGCGTAGCCAGGCGTGATCGGCGCGATGCCGAAGACGTAGCGATAGAACAGGCTGCCATAGATCGCGTCGTAGAGATCCTCAGGCTGCGCCTCGGCCAGGATGCTGCCGTCGCGTTGGCCAGCGGCGATCATCTCCACCAGCGCGTCGCGGCGGAATTGCAGATAGCGCGCGTAGAACAGCTCCGCCGAGCCAGTCCTGGCGATGCATTCGGATATGACGGCGAGTTGCACCTTGCCGAACTCGCCTTGCAAGGCCTCCGCATAGGCCGCGGCATGGCGACGCGCGCGCGCTACAGCCGTGCCGGTGCTCGCTGCGGGCAGCGGCAGCATCTGCGCGGCGTGATGGAGAAAGGCGTCGATCAACAACGCCTCCCGCGACGGCCACCATTTGTAAATCGTCATTTTGGAAACGTTGGAGTGGCGCGCGACGGCATCGATCGTCGTGGCGGCGAGACCCGTGGTCGCCATCAGCGTGTAGGCGCTTTCGAGGATGGCGTTGCTGGTCTCGACCGAGCGCGGGCGGCCGCGCCTGGGCGCGTTGTCGGCCTCTTCACCCCCGCCTTTCGCCGTCACCACGCCCGGTCTCCTCGCGCCGAAGCCGCCTTCGCTCGGCATAGCGCAGCCACGGCTTTCGGCCTAGCGGAATCCAGACGTCCGGAGGCTAGGCTTGCTGTCGCAGAGCGGCCGGCAGATCCTGTCGCTTCGACCACGAGATGTAGTAGGCGACCGTGGCCATCGCCGCGAAGCCGGCCAGACTGACGGCGATCTGCATCATCACCAGATTGGCACCGGTGATCAGGATGAGATGGCCGGCAAAGGACAGGAATACGCCGACGCAGAACACCGCGAGCCATTCCTCGCCGCATCTGATGACCATCTGAAGCGACTTCCATTGCAAAGCGGGATGATCGGCCCGCACCAGATAGGTAGCGAGGAACGCGAGCGCGAGGAAGTGCACGACGCGGTACGGCGCCAGGTTCTCCTTGTCGGTCGGCGAGATGCCGTTGAGCACGATATCCGGCACGTAGCCGGACAGTGCCGGCGAATGGCGCATCAGCGTCACCGCCATCGCGAACACCAGATAGGCGCCCGCGAGCACGCGCAGCCAGGACTTGCTGTGTAGCCGGCGGCCGGATGCGCCGGTCACGGCGAACCAGCCGCCCAGCACCATCAGCAACTGCCAGCAGAATGGATTGAACGTCCACTCCTGGTCCGGATAGCCTCGAAAATTCCAATCGAACCAGCGCGCCGCAAAATACAATGCGATGGACAGCGCCAGCGTGATGTTCGGCCGCCGCAACAACCCCCACAGCGCCAGCGGAAGCAGCGCCATCAGCGGGATCATCAGTTGCAGGAGATCGAGGTTCAGTGGCTCTTCCTGGAGTATCAGTCCGCGTATCAGGATGCGGAGCGGATGCTCGAGTATCCCGGAGATGTTGTACTCGTTGATGATCTCGGTGCCATCGACTGCGAGGCAACATAGGCGATGGTGTCGATGTAGATCACGAACAGAACGACATAGGCGGCGTAGAGCCGCCACACACGCTGGAAGATCCGGGTCGCCGCGACGATGTAGCCGCGCTCCAGCGCCATCCTGCCATGAATGATGGCCATGCCGTAGCCGGCCACGAAGACGAACAGATCAGCGGCGCCGCTGAAACCGAAATTGCGCAATGTCAGCAGGTTGACGACGTTATTCGGGATGTGGTCGACGAAGACTGACCAGTTGGCGATGCCGAGGGTCAAATAGAGCCTGGCGTCGGAATTGTAGGCGGCAAGGTTCGCCTTGACGGACGATTTCATCGCGGAAAATAACTTCTGGAATCTCGGGCGATGCTTTTAGCGGCATCGGCCTGCCTATCCGAGTAGCGTTTGCGTGACTGGGGGCGATTGATGAAAAATTGCGCAAAGCCCGGGCGTCGAATGCCCGCGAGCCTGCTGGTGCCGCTGGCGACGCAACTTCCTTAATGCGGTCTCATCGCTACTCGGCCGGCTCGGCCGACGCCTCATCCGGCGCGCCGGCGCGGCTTGCCATGATTCCGAGCGCGACGCCGCCGATCGCCAGGATCGGCAACAGCCGCTTGACGCCGATGGCGCGGACAATTTGCAAGCCCGTGGCGAGCAGCATGGGATCGGCGAGCATGCTCGAGGCCGCCGATTTCGAGGCGCGCTCGGCGGCGATGTGGGCTTCGTTGCGAAGCTGCCGCTTGTAGGCCCAATAGCTCACGGCCGCAGCCAGGGTGAGGAGAAAGAAGACGCCGGCGCCCGCCAGGCAGGCTTGCACCGGACCATATTTTTCCAGCACCGCGATAAAGGCGGCCGCGCAGAGGAAGCATGTCGTGATGAAGAGCGCGAGCGCCGCGCCCGCGGCAAGCGAGGTCAGCCGGACCGTTGTCCCCGTCGCTGCGCTGATGCCGTCGATAACGCGCTGAAACATGGCCTCGCTCCTCAAATCCCCCACGAGCTGAAAACCGGCGGCGCTACAGCGCCGCCGCCGCTTCAAGCTCTGCGCGCCCTACCGGCGCCAGGCGGCCCCGATGAGGAAGCCGATGCCGAGTGCGATGCCGACCGTTGCGAGCGGCCGTTGGGTGATCGCGTCTTCCAGCGTCTCCTCGATCGAACCGTACGCATCCTGCGCAGCGCCCATCATGGCGCCGCCGCGCTCCGAAATGTCGTCGAGCGTCGAGTCCATGTTTTCGCGCGCCTGATTGTAGCCACGCCGGGCCTGCTTGCCCGTCGCGTTGGCAAACGTGTTGAGCGCGTCGGTGATCTGGTCGGTGAGGGCGGCAATATCGTTTTTCACGGCTGCTACATCCTTCTCGAGGCGTTCTGCGGTGGCTTTGTCAGTCCAGTCTCTCATCCTGGCTTCGCTGTCGGCTGTTGACATCGGGAGCTCCGAACTGTTGGCGGCGAGATGGGCAGAAAACGTTTCGCGGTGACGGAAGTTCCGAGTTCGAAACCCTCATCCCTGCGGCAACTGCGGCGAATCCGCCGGCAGGAGATGCTCCTTCAGGATCAGCGCGACGATCAGGAGCGGCGACGACAGAAACGCGCCCATCGGGCCCCATAGCCAGGTCCAAAATGCCAGCGCCAGCAGCACGGCAAGCGCATTGAGCGCGAGTCGCCGGCCGATGATGGTCGGCGTGACGAAATGTCCCTCCAGGAAAGTGATGCCGCCAAAGGCGAGCGCCGCCATCAGGCCGCCGCCGATGGTCGGGAACGTGACCAGCCCCACCACGACCAGAATGGCGAACATCGCGACCGGGCCGATGATCGGGATGAAATTGAGGGTTGCCGCGAGCGCGCCGAGCCCGGCCGGATTGGGCATGCCGGTCAGCGCGCAAACGGTCCCCGCGGCGACGCCCACGCCGACATTGATGAGGGTGACAGTCAGGAGGTAGTTGCCGAGATGGACCTCGATCTCGTTGAGGATCCGCAGCGTACGCAGCCGCGCGTCGTGATCGCTGAACGTCATGATCATCGCCCGCCGCAAATCGCGCCAGCTCGCGATGAACAGGATCAGGGTGACGAAGAACAGCAGGAACTCGGTAAAGGTCGGCGACAGGAATTCCAGCGTCGGCTGGACCCATTCGAATTTCGGCATCTGGAAGCTCGGCAGTCCATCCGAGCCGCCGACCATCATCTGCAGCTCGCGCCACAGTGCCAGAGGCCGGTCAAACACGTGCAGCTTGTCCTTCAGCTGAGCTCCGAGTTCGGGCAGGCGCGAACTCCATTCCATCACCGGCGAGGCGATCAGCGCGACGACGAAGCCGACCACGGCGGTCCCGGCGACAACGATCAGCACGGCGGCGAGCCCGCGCGGCACTTTCTGCTTTTCCAGAAAGCTGGCCGCCGGCGACAGCATCGTGCCGGTAACGAAAGCCATCACCACAGGGAGGAAGAACGCCTTTCCGACATAGAGCACCGCGACCACGGCGATGAGCAGCAGCCCGGCCAGCGCGAACGCGACGAATTCGGTGCGGCGGATCACCGGCGGAAGTTCGCCCTGGCTCTCGCGAAGCGGAGTGCCCTCGCTGCCGCCGGGACTGAGACGTTCACTGGGAACGACGCGCACAACACTTCTCCGGCACGGAAACGCGGTCCGCGCGCCCATCGACCACTAGGAAACGTACGACCACGCCGCCGGTTCCGTCGCGGCTTCGTGAAGAGAGGCTCGCTTGACTGTGACGCGGCTGCCGCAGCACTCGGCGGAACTTGTACCGGCTCGGCCGCGTTTGTCGCCCAGCGCATCACCCTGATGCAGGCATCCAACGGGGCAGCACATGACAAAGTTCTCTGCACTCCGACGCCGCTTTTCGCCGCGCCGCATCTCCGCTTTCGCCTTCGCAACCACTTTGCTGGCCGTGCCTTGCGGCGCCGCAAGCGCGCAGACCCTGGGCTACATGCCGCTTCAGCCCCAAACCTATCCGCAGGATCAAACTTATTCGCAGGGTTACGTCACCCAGGAGTCGCAGGCGCCCGACGAAGACGCCGCGCTGCCTGATCGCCTGCGCAGGCAAATCGTCAGCTTCGACCGGAGCGAGTCGGCCGGCACCATCGTCATCGATACCGGCAATACCTATCTCTACTACGTGCTCGGCAACGGGCGGGCCATCCGTTACGGCGTTGGTGTCGGCCGCGAGGGCTTCACCTGGTCGGGCGTGCAGAGCATCAGCCGCAAGGCGGAATGGCCGGATTGGCATCCCCCCGCCGAGATGATCGCGCGCCAGCCCTATCTGCCGCGCTTCGTCGCCGGTGGTCCCGGCAATCCGCTCGGTGCCCGCGCGATGTATCTCGGCTCCAGCGAATACCGCATCCACGGCACCAACGATCCCACCACCATCGGCAAGTTCGTTTCGTCCGGCTGCATCCGCATGACCAACGAGGACGTCACCGATCTGTTCAGCCGGGTCAATATCGGCGCCAAGGTCGTGGTGCTTCCGAAGAACGCGCCAGTGATGGCAAAAGGCGGCGATCCCGCGCGCAAACGGCCCGCGCCGACGACGCTGCCCTCTGGCCGCCAGGCGCTGAATATCCCGACATCGTCGGTGGACTGAAGAGCGAGGTCACATGTCTGGACGTTCGATCAGTAAACTGGCCGGCGGTACGGCGGCGTTCCTCACGATCGCTTCCCTCGGCCTCGCGCTGGTGCCGCCCGTGCATGCGGAGGACTTCTTCTCGGCGCTGTTCGGCGGTTTCCGCATGCGGCCGCCGCCGGAGATCCGGATGCCGTTCCCGAACGACGACATGCCGCGCTATGACGCGCCACGCCAGCGCGCGGCCTATGGCGGCGGCACGGCCTATTGCGTGCGCGGCTGCGACGGACGTTATTTCCCGGCGCAGGGCAACGATGCCGAAAGCAAGGCGCAATCCTGCAAGAGTTTCTGCCCGGCCTCGGAAACTTCGTTGGTCTATGGCAGCAATATCGACGAGGCCACGACCCAGGCCGGAAAATCCTATTCCGACCTGCCAAACGCGTTCCGTTATCGCAACGAGATCGTCGCCGGCTGCACCTGCAACGGCAAGGATTCGGCCGGGCTGGCGCCGGTCAACGCTGCGGACGATCCGACCTTGCGCAAGGGCGACATCGTCGCGGGCAGCGACGGTCTGGTCGTCGCCAACCGCAATGCTAGCGACCGTCGCGGCGTCGCGATGAACTTCTCGCCGCTGCCGGAATCGATGCGGGCCAAGTTCCGCCAAGTGCCGGTGGTGGCGAAGGAGTAGGAGATTTCGCCAGGACGGACGACGCTAAAGACGGACGGCGCTAAAAGCGTCGCGCCCGCGCCCTACGCCGCACGGATCTTTCCGAGGAAGTCGCTGACCTCTTGGCCGAGCTGGCGGCTCTGGGTCTCCAGCGTCTCGGAGGCGTGCTTGACGTTCTCCGCAGCGCCCGCCGCGGTGTCCGCGTCGGCCTTCACGCCGGTGATGTTGTCGGAGACGTTCCGGGTGCCCTGCGCGGCGTACTGCGTGCTGCGCGTGATCTCCTGTGTGGCAGCACCCTGCTCCTGGACGGCGGCGGCGATCGCAGTGGCGACTTCGTTGACCTCGCCGATGATGCCGCCGATCGCCTGGATCGCATTGATGGCCTCGCCGGCAACTTTCTGGATGTCGGCGATCTGCTCGGAGATGTCTTCGGTCGCCTTTGCGGTCTGGCTTGCCAGCGACTTCACCTCGGAGGCGACTACGGCAAAGCCGCGGCCGGCCTCGCCGGCGCGCGCGGCCTCGATCGTGGCGTTGAGCGCCAGCAGATTGGTCTGCTGTGCGATGGTGTTGATCAGGCCGACCACCTCGCCGATGCGGCCTGCGGATTGCGCCAGCCCCTGCACGGTACCGTCGGTCTCGCGCGCCTGGTTGACGGCGCGGCTGGCAATGCCGGCGGCATGCGCGGCCTGCTGGCTGATGTCGTTGATCGAGGCACTCAGCTCCTCGGCGGCGGCCGCGACGCTGTCGACGCTGGTGGAGGCGTCATGGGACGCCTTGCCCGCGACCTCGACGCGTTCATTGGTCTGCCGCGACACTGCGGAGAGATCGCCCGAGGTCTTGCGCATCTCGCCGGAGGCGTCGCTCAGCTCGCCCAGAGACTTGCGCACGACGCCCTCGAACTCGCCGACATAAGTCTCCATCGCACGCTGCCGCGCCGCGGCCCCGCATTGCGCTCGCGCTCCTGCTCCTCGATCTTGAGCTTGTCGATCGCCTGCTGTTTGAAGGTCTCCAGCGCGCCGGCGAGTGCGCCGATCTCGTCATGGCGGTCGAGATAGCCGCTGTCGACGCCGAGATCGCCGCCTGCGACCTTGAGCATGGCATCGCGGATCCGGTGCAGCGGCGTGATCACGCGACGGCTGACCGCCAGCATGGCGGCTCCTGTCAATACCGTCGCGGCGATGAGCAGCGCCATCTGGAAGATCAGCGATTGCACCGCACTCGCGCGCTGCTCGGCGGCATGATCCTTGGCGACTTGCAGGGCGGTATCGGCGAGCTTGACCACAATCGCCATGCGGCCAACCGAGAAGGGGCTCCACTGATTAGCCGTCATCGACGGCTTCTCGCCCTTGGCGATCGTCGCGATGATGCCGTCGCGCGTCGTGGTGTATTGCGGGTCGAAATAGACCGACTTGGTCTCGCCCATGGCGGCGGAGAGCGCCGGGGGCAAATGCATGCCGGTGGCGGCAAGCTCGATCGCACTCCAGGCGGCGTCGGTGGCGCCGACGAATCTGGTGAAAGCTGCCTGAGTCTCGGGCGTGATCTTGCCGCTGGCGAGCGTATTGCCGACGATGAGAGAGGATTCGCCGGCGTTCTGGCGCAGCAGCCAGGCCATCTGCTTGATCATGAGGAGCTGGTCGATCGTTGCATCCTGGTGGTTGACGCTGGCCGCCAGCACCGGCGACAGCTGTTCGAGGATGGCCATCAGCCTGTCCTCGCTATCGAGATATTCCGTGGCGAGCGCCGTGCGGCGCGAGGCTTTTGGCCTGGCGACTTCGGTCCAGAACTCCGCCTGCTGCGCCAACAGCGCCTTGTTGAACCGGGTGAGATCCGCCACGATCGAATCGCGCTGCGGGATATCGATCGAGGGCAGGAGATCGATGGCGCGCGCGAGCGCCGGCATCAGCTCGTCACGAATGCCGCGAATGTATTTTTCGATGTCGGGATCGACCTTGATGTCACCGGTCAATTGCCGGTTGGTGGTCGAGCGGTCGGCCCGGATGTTGGCCATCGTCTTGAAGACATCGGCGGAGGCGGCAGAGACCGCGACGATCCGGTTGGCCTGTTGCAACCGCCCCCAAGAGCTCCATGCGCCGATCGTGAAGTCGATGACGACGACGAGGGCGGTGGACAGGATCACCGCCTTGAGCAGCGTGGATACGGTCAAACGATTGAGCATCGGACACCTGCGTTTCGAAGTTCGTGCCCCCCGACCGGCAGCCCCCACGAACTTCGAAACCAAAGGGATGCACGCACGAACGCGCATGCCTCCGGCAAGCGCCCGAGACGCATTTGGACCGAAAAGGGTAAAAATTTAGACAGTGAAACTGCCATAAAACGAGGGGGCGATTGCCTGCTATCTGTCAATCTGCCAGTCGTCGCGGCCTTCGCCGGGACGACACCGAGGGGTGCGGCCGGCGATCTTCGTATGAGCCGCCCTACGCCGCGCGGATCTTGCCGAGGAAGTCGCTGACCTCTTGGCCGAGCTGGCGGCTCTGGGTCTCCAGTGTCTCGGAGGCGTGCTTGACGTTCTCCGCAGCGCCCGCCGCGGTGTCCGCGTCGGCCTTCACGCCGGTGATGTTGTCGGAGACGTTCCGGGTGCCCTGCGCGGCGTACTGCGTGCTGCGCGTGATCTCCTGTGTGGCAGCACCCTGCTCCTGGACGGCGGCGGCGATCGCAGTGGCGACTTCGTTGACCTCGCCGATGATGCCGCCGATCGCCTGGATCGCATTGATGGCCTCGCCGGCAACTTTCTGGATGTCGGCGATCTGCTCGGAGATGTCTTCGGTCGCCTTTGCGGTCTGGCTTGCCAGCGACTTCACCTCGGAGGCGACCACGGCAAAGCCGCGGCCGGCCTCGCCGGCGCGCGCGGCCTCGATCGTGGCGTTGAGCGCCAGCAGATTGGTCTGCTGTGCGATGGTGTTGATCAACCCGACCACCTCGCCGATGCGGCCTGCGGATTGCGCCAGCCCCTGCACGGTACCGTCGGTCTCGCGTGCCTGGTTGACGGCGCGGCTGGCAATGCCCGCGGCATGCGCGGCCTGCTGGCTGATGTCGTTGATCGAGGCACTCAGCTCCTCGGCGGCGGCCGCGACGCTGTCGACGCTGGTGGAGGCGTCATGGGACGCCTTGCCCGCGACCTCGACGCGTTCATTGGTCTGCCGCGACACTGCGGAGAGATCGCCCGAGGTCTTGCGCATCTCGCCGGAGGCGTCGCTCAGCTCGCCGAGCGTCTTGCGCACCGCGCCTTCGAA
The DNA here is from genome assembly GCF_041200145.1 of Bradyrhizobium sp. LLZ17. Lineage (NCBI taxonomy): Bacteria > Pseudomonadati > Pseudomonadota > Alphaproteobacteria > Hyphomicrobiales > Nitrobacteraceae > Bradyrhizobium > Bradyrhizobium zaerense. Next base: position 3,897,886 of record NZ_CP165734.1, on the reverse strand, counting down.
TTCGCCGACATAAGCCTCGATCGCGCGCTGCCGCGCGACGGCGCCCGCATTGCGCTCGCGCTCGTGCTCTTCGATCTTGAGCTTGTCTCCGGCTTGTTGCTTGAACGTTTCGAGCGCGCCGGCAAGCGCGCCGATCTCGTCGTTGCGGTCAAGATAGCCGCTCTCGACGGCAAGATCGCCGCCGGCGACCTTGAGCATCGCATCGCGGATGGTGTTGAGCGGACGGATGACGCGGCGGCTGACCAGCATGATCGCGCCGACGGCGAGGCCAATTGCGAGCGCCAGCAGCACCAGCTGCACGGTCAGCGCGCGCTGCGCGGCGCCGCGCTGCTCCGTTGTATGCGCTTTGGCGGCGTCGAGCGCGCCTTCCGCGACCGCGACCGCGCTCGCCATGCGGCCGACCGTGAGCGGGCTCCATTGGTTCGCCGTCATCTCGGACTTCTCGCCCTTGACCAGCGCATCCGCGAGGCGGTCGCGCAGAGCCAGATATGGCGGCTCGAAATAGGCTGCCTTCGCGGCTGCCATGGCCGAGGCGAGCTCTGCCGGCAGCTGCATGCCCGAAGTCGACAGCTCTAGCGCCTTCCACATCGCGCTCGTGCCGCCAACATATTGGGTGTAGGCGTATCGGGTCTCCGGTGAGATTTTGCCGGCGTTGAGGCCGATCGAGACGATCAGCGAGGCTTCGCCCGCGGTGTTGCGCAGCAGCCAGGCGTTCTGCTTGATGGACAGCAGTTGGTCGATCTCCGCGTCCTGATGGTTGACGGTAGCGGCCAGGATGTTCGAGAGCTTGTCGAGCGTGTCGAGCAGGCCCTGGGTCGTCTCCATATATTCCTTCGGCAGGCCCGCGCGGCGCTGGTCCCTGGGTTTCGCGACGTCCTCCCAGAACTGCTTCTGTTCGTCCGTCAGCAGCTTGAAGAGACGCGCGAGCTCCGGCACCAGCGTGCCGGATTGTGGGAAGTCGATGGTCGGCAACAACTCGAGGGCGCGCGCCATCGCCGGCATCTGGGCGTCGCGCAAGGCGCGGAGATACTTCTCGATGTCCGGATCCATCGGCTCCGTCGTGTTGAGGAGCCGCGTGGTGGTCGAGCGGTCGGTGCGCAGATTGTGCATCGCCTTGAACAGATCGGCGGAGGCATCCGCAACTTGCGAGATACGGTTGGTGGCCTTGAGGCGACCCCAGGACTCGTGGGCGGTGAGCGAGAGCGCGATCACCACGCAGACCGACGTGATCGCGATCACCGCCTTCAGCAACGCGGATACGGTCAGACGATTCAGCATCGAAGCCCCCAATAGCAAAAAATTCAAAATCTAAGGCGCTCCCAGGCAACTGCGAAAACAGGGAGGCGCCGCATGGTCGGCCATCGCATGCCGCTCGCGGCACACCACAAACGGTTTCTGCATCTGAAACAAAAAGGGTAAAGGTTTAGGCAGCCGAGAGCCCGGTAGAAGTACGTATTTTACGAGAAGTTGCAGAGGGTTGCCTCTATGGAACCAGCGCCCGGGTTGCGCGTTAAGACATTGTCAGCAATTTGCCTTAAGGGGGGTCCTCGCGATGCTGGTCGGCGTACTCGTCACCTTTCTTGTCGTTATTCTCGTCCTTTATCTCATCAACATGCTCCCGATGGACGGCCGCGCCAAGCAGATCGCGCGGGTGGTCGTCATCATCATCGGCATCGTCTCGCTGCTGAAATATCTCGCGGTGTTTTAGCCGGGCTTTCGTAGCCCGGATGGAGCAGCGCAATCCGGGTCTTGCTCCATGCGATAGCGGCCCCGGATTACGCTGCGCTCCATCCGGGCTACTGCTCCAACAAAAAAGCCCCGGCGTGAGCCGGGGCTTTGGTGTGGAGCGGTCGAGCTTAGCCGGCCGTCTTGCTACCCGGCCGCCTTGGCCTCGCGGCGGCGTGCCGTGAGGATGTATTCGGTGTAGCCGTTCGGCTGCGTGCGGCCCTTGAAGACGAGGTCGCAGGCGGCCTTGAAGGCGACACCGTCAAAGGCAGGGGCCATCGGCTTGTAGATGGGGTCGCCCGCGTTCTGCTTGTCGACGACGACGGCCATGCGCTTGAGCGATTCCATCACCTGCGCTTCGGTGATGACACCCTGGTGCAGCCAGTTGGCGAGGTGCTGGCTCGAGATGCGCAAGGTGGCGCGGTCTTCCATGAGGCCGACGTCGTGAATATCAGGCACCTTGGAGCAGCCGACGCCCTGGTCGATCCAGCGAACGACATAGCCCAGAATGCCCTGGCAATTGTTGTCGATCTCCTGCTTGACGTCGTCGGGCGCCCAGTTCGACTTCGACACCGGAATGGTGAGGATGTCGGAAAGTTTGGCGCGAGGCCCGCCCTTGGTCAGCTCCTGCTGGCGCGCGGTGACATTGACCTGATGATAGTGCAGGGCGTGCAGCGTCGCCGCGGTCGGCGACGGCACCCAGGCGGTGGTGGCGCCGGCCTGCGGATGCGCGAGCTTCTGTTGCAGCATGTCCGCCATCTTGTCCGGCGCAGCCCACATGCCCTTGCCGATCTGGGCGTGGCCGGGCAGGCCACAGGTCAGGCCCATGTCGACGTTCCAGTCCTCATAGGCCTTGATCCAGGCCTGCGCCTTCATCTCGTTCTTGCGGATCATCGGGCCCGCTTCCATCGAGGTGTGGATCTCGTCGCCAGTGCGGTCGAGGAAGCCGGTGTTGATGAACATGATGCGCTTGGAGGCGCGCTGGATGCAGGCCTTGAGGTTGACGGTGGTGCGCCGCTCCTCGTCCATGATGCCGACCTTGAGCGTGTTCTCGGGGAGGCCCAGCATCTTCTCGACACGATCGAAGATCTCGCAGGTCAGCGACACCTCGTCCGGGCCGTGCATCTTCGGCTTGACGATATAGACCGAACCCGTGCGGCTGTTCCTGACCTTGGAATTGCCCTTCAAGTCATGGATGGCGAGAAGGCCCGAGACCGCGGCATCGAGCAGGCCTTCCGGAATCTCCTCGCCGGTCTCGTCCAGCACCGCATCCGTGAACATGTGGTGACCGCAATTGCGCATCAGGAGCAGGCTGCGGCCGTGCAGCCTGACCTCGCCCTTGCCATCCGGCGTCTTGTAGCTGCGGTCGGCGTTGAGCGAGCGCGTCAGCGTCTTGCCGCCCTTCTCGAAATCGGCCGACAGCGTCCCGTTCATCAGGCCGAGCGTGTTGCGGTAGACCAGCACCTTGTCTTCGGCATCGACAGCCGCCACCGAGTCCTCCATGTCGAGGATGGTGGAGACCGCGGATTCCATGATCATGTCGGCGACGCCGGCCGGATCGTCCTTGCCGATCGTGCTGCTGCGGTCGATCTTCACCTCGACGTGCAGGCCGTTGTTGGCGAGCAGCACGGCCGACGGCGCTGCCGCATCGCCCTGGAAACCGGCGAACTGCGCAGCGTTCTTGAGCGCGGTGGCGTTGCCGCTCTTCAGCTTGACCGCGAGTTGGCCTGCGACCACGCTGTAGGCGGTCACGTCGGTATGGCTGCCGGTGGCGGGCGGCACGGCGGCATCGAGGAAGGCTTTTGCTTTGGCGATCACCTTGTCGCCGCGCGCCTTGTTGTAACCCTTGCCGCTCTCGGACGCATCGTGCGGGATGGCGTCGGTGCCGTAGAAGGCATCATAGAGCGAGCCCCAGCGCGCATTGGCGGCGTTCAGCGCATAGCGCGCATTGGTCAGGGGCACGACGAGTTGCGGACCGCAGATCGTGCCGATTTCTTCATCGACATTGGCGGTCTCGACCTTCTGCGTCGCAGGTTCGGGGACGAGATAGCCGATTTCCTTCAGGAAGGCGGTATAGGCATTGAGGTCGAACGCCTTGCCCTTGTTGGCGCGGTGCCACTCGTCGATCTTGGCCTGGAGCGTGTCACGGACGGCGAGCAGCGCGCGGTTCTTCGGCCCCAGCTCCTTGACGATAGCGGCCAGCCCGGCCCAGAACGCATCCGGCGCGATCCCTGTTTTCGGGGCCGCTTCCTTGGCGATGAAATCGAACAGGACCGGGGCGATCTTCAATCCGTGGGCGTCGACGCGTTTCATGATGGTCTTTCTTGTTGGAAATGGCTGTTTTTGGCTGCTCTTGACCCGACAGCAGCAAAATGCGCCCGCAAAGAGCGGCTTTCGAGGTCCTATTAGCCTCAAAATCGGGGCCGTGAGAAGGGCCCCGGCGTCTGTCAAAATGTCAATGAAGGGTGGGCGGCAGCCTCACGGACCGCTGTCATTCCCCGCGAAGGCGGGGAATCCAGTACGCCGAGGCTTCTCCGTATCCCAACGCCCTCTCTGGAATACTGGGTCGCCCGGTCAAGCCGGGCGACGACAGCGAGGGAGTAGGACCGCCTCAAATATTCGCGGCCAGATCGACGACCTCGTCGAACAGCACGCCGGTCGCCTTCAGCATCTGTTCGATCTCGTCCGCGGCCTCGGCGACCGTCCGCTTCGACGTGTCGATCACGAGCTCGGCCGCCTGTGGCGCCTCGTAGTCATTGCCGATACCGGTGAACGACGCGAGCGTGCCGGCGCGGGCCTTTTTGTAGTGGCCCTTGGGATCGCGCTCCTCGCAAACCTCGGCTGGCGTCGCGACGTGGATCTCGCGAAACGCAGTGTCGGCGATGCGGCGTGCGGTGGCGCGGTCCTCGCGAGCGGGCGACACAGCGGCGACGATGGCGATATGGCCATTGCGCGCCAGATGCGTCGCGACCTCGGCAAGCCTGCGGATGTTCTCGCTGCGGTCGGCGGCGGAGAATCCGAGATCGTTGTTGAGCCCGGCACGCACCGTGTCGCCGTCGAGCAGGATCGGCGAGCCGCCGTTGGTGAACAGCCGCCGCTCCAAGGCCTTGGCCAGCGTCGACTTGCCGGAAGCCGGCAGGCCGGTGAGCCAGACCACCGCGCCATTGTGCTGGTAGCGCGCGGAGCGCTCGTCAGGACGAAGCGCCGATTCCACCGGCACGATATCGACGGGCACGGCGCGCTGGCCGGCATCGACCGACAGCACGAGGCCGCCGCCGGCGATGCGCCCGGACACCTCGATCACGAGACGGCCGGTGCGCGGATTCTCGGTGTAGGGATCGGTCGCGATCGGATTGGACAGGGAGATGTCGATCTCGCCGACATGGTTGCGGCCGATTGCCTTGTTCTCGATGCTCGAGAGCTCGCCGGGGTCGACTGCCTTCTCGATCGCAACGACGGTGGCGCGGCTTTCCTTCGGCCCGCAACGCACCAGGAGCTGGTCGCCCTTGGCGAGCGGCTTGTCGTGCAGCCAGAAGATGCGCGCGCGCAACCGTCGCGTCTCGCGCGGAGCGGCGTTCGCATGCGCGATGATGTCGCCGCGCTCGATGAAGAGCTCGCGGTCGAGTGTGATGCCGACCGAGCGGCCGGCGCCCTGACGGCCGGCGACCGGCGTGATCGGCCAGCTCTCGACCGTCTTGATCCTGGCGATCTTGCCGGCCGGCATGATCACGATCTCGTCGCCGGCAATGAGGCTGCCGGATTCGATCCGGCCGGCCACGATGCGGCGATCGTCGAATTTGTAGATCGCCTGCACCGGCAGGCGCAGCGACAGCGCTTCCAGCGGGCGCGCCGGCTCCAGCCGGTCCAGCGCCTCGACCACGGTCGGCCCGTTGTACCAGCCGATGCGGTCGGTGCGCTCGGCGACGCCGTCGCCGTCGCGGGCGGAAATCGGGATCACAGCCGTGGGCCTCACGCCGAGGCCTTGCAGATGCGCCGAAATCTCCTCGCTGATCGCCTTGAAGCGCTCGGCGGAGAAATCAACGCGGTCCATCTTGTTGACGACGATCGCGACCTGCTTCACGCCGAGCAGATGCAGGAGATAGCCGTGCCGCCGGGTTTGGTCACGCACGCCTTCGAGCGCGTCGATGATCAGCACCGCGCCGTCGGCCTGCGAGGCGCCGGTGATCATGTTGCGCAGGAATTCCGCATGGCCGGGCGCATCGATCAGGACGATGTCGCGCGAATTGGTGCGGAAGCGGATCTGGGTGGTGTCGATGGTGATGCCCTGGTCGCGCTCGGTCTGCAGCGCGTCGAGCAGGAACGACCATTCGAACGGCATGCCGCGCCGCGCGCTGACGGCTTTGAGCATCTCGAGCTTGCCGTCGGGCAGGCTGCCGGTCTCATGCAGGAGGCGGCCGACCAGTGTCGACTTGCCGTGGTCGACATGGCCGACGATGACGATGCGGACCTGCGGTCGCGTCGTGCCGTTTGGCATCGACGTCGTGCCGTTTGGCATCGAGCTGGTGTCGTTCGGGGCGGGCGAAGCGGGGGTGACGATCATGTTCATAGCCGCGGTGCGTCCTTGAAAATCAGAGATAGCCGGCGACGCGCAGGCGCTCGAAGGCGTCTTCGGTCTCGTGATCGAGCGCACGGCCGGCACGCTCCGGCACCTTGGTCTGCTCGAGCTCGGCCAGGATCTCGTCGATGTTCGACGCGGTCGAAGCGACCGGATTGGTGATGTCCTGGTCACCCAGCGAGCGATAGCGCTTGCCGTCCTTGGCGAGATAGAGCGGGATGATCGGGATGTTCTCGCGCTTGGTGTAGGCCCAGATATCGGACTCGGTCCAATGCAGGATCGGGTGAATGCGCAAATGCGCGCCTTGCGGCGGCGACGCATTGAAGTGATCCCAGAACTCCGGCGGCTGGTCGCGCACGTCCCAATTGCCCTCCAGTCCGCGCGGCGAGAACACCCGCTCCTTGGCGCGCGTGGCCTCCTCGTCGCGGCGAATGCCGGCGATCAGGCCGTCGAAGCCGTATTTGCCGAGCGCCATCTTGAGGCCCTCGGTCTTGCGCGCGGCGGAACGGGCGGCCGGCGGCAGCGTTGGATCGACGGCATCGATGGGCGGGCAGGGCTCGACTCGCAGGTCGAGATCCCACTCTTTCCCGTAATGGTCGCGGAAGCGATACATCTCCGGAAACTTCTTGCCGGTGTCGACATGAAGCGCCGGGAACGGCAGGCGGCCGAGGAACGCTTTCCGCGCCAGCCAGATCATGACGTTGGAGTCCTTGCCCAGCGACCACAGCAGCGCGATCTTCTTCAGGCGGGCAAAGGCCTCGCGAAAGATATAGATGCTTTGCGCCTCGAGCTGGTCGAGGTGGTCCATGCTGGGGGCAAGCTCGGCAGAAAATTCTTCAGAGCGCGCGCGATCGATGAACGCGGGGCTGCTCACTCGATCAGCAGCGGAATCGTCCTTGAGAAGATGCATCTCTGCCACTTTGCGTTTGGAGGCGAAAATTCTATAGTTGCGGTGCAAGAGAGAAGAAAAAATTTTCTCTTTGCGCGCTCGAAACGACACATATATAGAAAATAATTCCAGTCAACCCCGCATGTGGGGCAAGCGAGTATCGTATGCGGTTCTTGCCGGTGTTCCTCGATCTCAAGGCCGGTCCGGTAATCCTCATCGGCGCGGGAGAGCTTTTGCGCGCCAAGCTGCGCGTGCTCGCCGCCGCCGGCGCGCGCATTCGCGTGCATGCGATCGACGGCAATCAAGATCTCGGCCTCGGGTCCGATGACACCGCGCGGGTGACTTTTGCCGATGGCGATCCGCTGACCGCCGATCTTTCCGGCGTGATCGCGATCGTCTGCGCCGGCGCCGGCGATGTCGGCGTCGCAATGTCGGTGCGCGCCAAGGCGCTGGGTCTTCCTGTCAACGTCATGGACGACCTCGAGCATTCCAGCTTCATCTTCCCGGCGATTGTCGATCGCGGCGACGTCGTGGTCGCGGTCGGCACCGGTGGTACGTCGCCGGTGGTGGCGCGGCGCGTGCGCGAGAAGATCGAGGCGCTGCTGCCGGCGCGGATCGGCGAGCTCGCCGGGTTCATCGGCGGCTTCCGCAAATCCGTCAACGAGCGCATCGCCGAGTTTCCGTTGCGCCGCCGCTTCTGGGAGCGCGTGATCGACGGTCCGATCGGGGCCGCCGTGCTCGCCGGCCGCAAGGGCGAGGCGGAAGCCGCGCTCAAGACGATCTCCGATCCGTCTGCGTTTGCTCGGGCCGACAAGCCGGAAGGCTCCGTCGCGTTGGTCGGCGCCGGCCCCGGCGATCCGGATTTGCTCACCATCAAGGCCCTGCGCGCGCTCCAGGATGCCGATATCGTCTTCCATGACGAATTGGTCTCACCCGAAATTCTCGACCGCATCCGCCGCGACACCACGCGCGTCGCGGTCGGCCGCCGCGTCGGCAAGCCCGGCATCGGCCAGGACGCCATCAACAAGCGCATGATCAAGGCCGCGCAATCGGGCCAGCGTGTGGTGCGGTTGAAGGGCGGCGATCCCTTCGTGTTCGGCCGCGGCGGTGAAGAGGTCGAGGCGCTGCGTGCCGCCGCCGTGGCCTATTCGATCATTCCCGGCATCACCGCAGGGCTCGGCGGCGCCGCGGATTTCGAGGTGCCGCTTACCTACCGTCATGAAGCGACCCGCATCACCTTCCTCACCGCGCACAGGGCGCGTGATGCGGAGGCGGTGGATTGGTCCACGCTCACGGACACCAAGATGACCGTCGTCGTTTATATGGGCATGACCGCGGCACCCGCCGTGCGCGCCGGCCTGTTTGCCGCCGGCCGCTCGCCGGAGACCCCGGTCGGCGTGTTTGCCCGCGTCACGCGTTCCGACGCGCAAGGCGCGATGGGCACGCTGCGCGATCTGCCCGAGCTCGTGCGGCGGACCCAGGGCGGTCCAGCCATCCTCATCATCGGCGACGTGGTCCGGCATGCCGGTTCGCTTCGCCGCGACACATCCGAGAAAACCCCAAAGCAAATCATCTCTGACCTATTGGATGCAGCCGAATGACCTCCCCGCTCGAACAGAAGAAGATCAAGATCGCCGGCCCCTCGGTCGTGACCGCCAACCGCACCTGGGATGGCATCGTGGTCTACCGCACCACCGCAAAGGGTTGGTCCGCGGACCTCTCGGAAGCCGCGATCGTGCGCAACTCCGACGAGGCGAAGGCGTTGCTTGCCGAGTCCGTGGCCGATGACGTCGGCGCGATCGGCCCCTATATCGCCCCGGTGCAGATCGGCGACGACGGCAAGGTCCAGCCCGGCAATTTGCGTGAACAGATCCGCCGCACCGGCGTCACCATCGGATCGCCGGTCCAGGCTTAAGGCACTCCGTTATGTATGCTTACGACGAAATCGACCGCACGCTGGTCAACGAACGCGTCTTGGAATTCCGCGACCAGGTGAAGCGGCGCCTTTCTGGCGAGCTCACCGAGGACGAGTTCAAGATCCTGCGGCTCCAGAACGGCGTCTATTTGCAATTGCACGCCTACATGTTCCGCGTCGCGATCCCCTACGGGACGCTGGCGTCGAACCAGTTGCGGCAGCTTGCCCATGTCGCGCGCAAATACGACCGCGGCTACGGCCATTTCACCACGCGGCAGAACATCCAGTTCAACTGGATCAAGCTCGCCGAGCTGCCGGATGCGTTGGCCGATCTCGCCGAGGTCGGCATTCATGCGATGCAGACCTCCGGCAACAACATGCGCAACGTCACCTCGGACCAGTGGGCGGGCGTCGCGCCCGGCGAGATCGAGGACCCGCGGATCTGGTCGGAGCTGATCCGCCAGCACACCACGCTGCATCCCGAATTCTCGTTCCTGCCGCGCAAGTTCAAGATCGCGATCACCGCGTCGGATCACGATCGCGCCGCGATCAAGATTCACGACATCGGCCTGCGCCTGATCAAGAACGAGAAGGGCGAGACCGGGTTCGAGGTGCTGGTCGGCGGCGGCCTCGGCCGTACGCCGTTCATCGCCAAGACCATCAAGCACTTCGTCCATGGCCGCGACATCCTGAGCTATATCGAGGCCATCCTGCGCGTCTACAACCAGTACGGCCGCCGCGACAACATCTACAAGGCGCGCATCAAGATCCTGGTGCACGAGCTCGGCATCGAGAAATTCTCCCGCGAGGTCGAGGAAGAGTGGCAGCATATCCGCAACTCCTCGCTGCAGATCGACGACGAGGTGATCGAGGACATCCGCTCGCGCTTCACCTATCCTGCCTACGAGAAGCTGCCGCACAATCCCGACGAGCTGCGTCAGGCTGCGGCCGATGCGGATTTCGAGGCCTGGCGCAAGAACTCGGTCGCCCCGCACAAGGTGCAGGGCTATTCCATCGTCACGATCTCGCTGAAGCCGATCGGTGCGCCTCCGGGGCGACGCCACCGCCGAGCAGATGGATGCGCTGGCCGATCTCGCCGACAAATACTCGTTCGGTGAAATTCGCGTCGGCCACGAGCAGAACCTGGCGCTGCCGCATGTCGCCAAGCGCGATCTCCCTGCGCTGTGGAAGGCGCTCGACAAACTTGGGCTTGCCACGCCGAACGTCAACTTGATCACCGACATCATCGCCTGTCCGGGGCTCGACTATTGCTCGCTGGCGAACGCGCGCTCGATTCCGATCGCGCAGGAGCTGACGCGGCGCTTCGCCAATCACGAGCTCGCCAATTTGATCGGCCGGCTGCACATCAACATCTCCGGCTGCATCAATGCCTGCGGCCATCACCATGTCGGCCATATCGGCATTCTCGGTGTCGAGAAGAACGGCGAGGAGGTCTATCAGATCACCATCGGCGGCCGCGCCGACGAGAACGCCGCGCTCGGCAATCTGATCGGGCCCGGCGTCAAGTTCGACGAGGTTGCCGACGTCGTCGAGGACATCGTGGAAGCCTATCTGGCGCTGCGCGAGCGGCCGGAAGAGCTTTTCATGGACACGGTGAAACGCCTCGGCGTCGAACCCTTCAAGGAGCGCGTCTATGCCACTCGTTAACGGCGGAAAGATCGTCGACGACAGCTTCGTCAAGCTCGCCGTCGACACCCCGCTGCCGGAGGGCGGTGACATCCTGGTGCCGGCCGAGCGATTCCTGACCGATGCCGACGCGCTGCTGAAGCGCGGCGGCAAGGTCGGCGTGATCTGGCCGAACAACCGCGACATCGCTGAGCTCGTGCCTTATCTCGGCAAGATCGCCGTCGTCGCGTTGGTGTTCCCGACGTTCCGCGACGGCCGCGCCTACAGCCAGGCCCGGCGGCTGCGCGAGCGCTACGGCTATCGCGGTGATCTGCGTGCCACCGGCCAGGTGCTGCGCGACCAGTTCGTGTTCATGCTGCGCGCCGGCTTCGATTCCTTCGAGGTCAAGAAGCAGGCCGACGCGGAAGCCTTCATGCAGACCGCGAAGCGCTACTCGGTGTTCTATCAGCCGACCGGTGACGGCCGGATCACGGCGCTGCACCGGCGCATGCAGTTGCGTCATTCGGAAGGTGTCGGCACGTGAACGCGATTGCGCCTCAGGTCTCGTCAATCTCCGAGCTGCCCTCGGCGGAGCAGCTCGACCGCGCCTTGCGCGATGCCTCGCCCGCGGAGATCATCGCCGCGGCCCTGAAGACGGTCGGCCGCGACAAGCTTGCGCTGGTGTCCTCGTTCGGCACGGAATCGGCGACGCTGCTCAAGGTGATGGCGGATGTCGACCCGGCGATTCCGGTGATCTTCCTCGATACCGGCTGGCTGTTCGAGGAGACGCTGGCCTATCGCGACACGCTGGTCGCGACGCTGGGGTTGAAGGATGTCCGTTCGATCAAGCCCGCGGAAGAGACGCTGTCGCGCGAGGATCCCGATCGTGATCTCTGGTTCTCAGATCCCGACGCCTGCTGCCGTATTCGCAAGGTGGAACCGCTGGCGCGTGCGCTGAAGCCGTTCTCGGCCTGGATCAACGGCCGCAAGCGCTTCCAGGGCAATGCGCGTGCCCAGATTCCGGTGGTCGAGGACGACGGCGCGCGGCTGAAATTCAATCCCTTCGCCAATGTCTCGCGCGAGGAGCTCGAGGCGATTTTCGTCCGCGCCAAATTGCCGCGGCATCCTTTGGCGGCGTCCGGATTTCTCTCCGTTGGTTGCATGCCTTGCACCAGCCGAACGGCCGAAGGCGAGGACGAGCGCGCCGGTCGGTGGCGCGGTCGCGCCAAGACAGAATGCGGCATCCACACCATGAAGATTTCGTAGCACAGTCAGGCTGCAACGTCGCCAACAAGGAAATCCGGTTCCGTTGACTTGAGCGCGTTTCGCCCCGAGTTATGCCCGTGTGCCATCGATGACGCCGATGTCGTCGAGGTGAATGGAGATGGACATGATCCGCCGTATCGTTCCGCTCGCGGCAGCCCTGCTCGTGACGGGCGTCCTGGCAAGCTCGGCTCTCGCCGCTGACATCAGTTTGTTGAACGTGTCGTACGATCCGACCCGCGAGCTCTATGTTGAATTCAACAAGGCGTTCGCGAATGCCTATCAGAAGGAGACCGGCAAGAGCGTCGAGATCAAGCAGTCGCATGGCGGCAGCGGTTCGCAGGCACGCGCGGTGATCGACGGATTGCAGGCCGACGTCGTGACGCTCGCGCTCGCCTACGACATCGACGCCATCGCGTCCAAGGGCCTCACCGCGGCGGACTGGCAGAAGCGGCTGCCGCAGAATTCCTCGCCCTACACGTCGACCATTGTGTTCCTGGTGCGCAAGGGCAATCCGAAGGGCATCAAGGACTGGGACGATCTGCTCAAGCCGGGCGTCGCCGTGATCACGCCGAACCCGAAGACCTCCGGCGGCGCGCGCTGGAATTATCTGGCCGCGTGGGGATCTCGCGCAGAAGAAATATGGCTCAGTCGACAAGGCCAGGGATTTCATCGGCAAGCTCTACCAGCAGGTGCCGGTGCTCGACACCGGTGCGCGCGGCGCCACGGTGACCTTTGTCGAGCGCGGTGTCGGCGACGTGCTGCTGGCGTGGGAGAACGAGGCTTATCTCGCGCTGAAGGAGTTTGGTCCGGAGAAGTTCGAGATTGTGGCGCCGCCGCAATCAATCCTCGCTGAGCCGCCGGTCGCGATCGTGGACAAGGTTGCCGACAAAAAAGGCACCCGCAACGCCGCCGATGCCTATCTCCAATATTGGTACACCAGGGAAGGCCAGGAGATCGCCGCGCGCAACTTCTACCGCCCGCGCGATCCCGAGATCGCCAAGAAGTACGAAAACGCCTTTGCCAAAGTCGAACTCTTCACAATCGACGATGTCTTCGGCGGCTGGACCAAGGCGCAGAAGGAACATTTTGCCGACGGCGGCGTCTTCGATCAGATCTACAAGAACTGATCGGGCGCTGTCGGAGGGGCATGAGCAGGGGGCCTGGTGAGCGTAATCGCAGCACGACGCCGGACATTGCCGGGCTTCGGTCTCACCATGGGGCTGACGCTGTCCTGGTTGTCCGTCATCATCCTGATTCCGCTCGCCGGCCTGTTCCTGAAATCGCTTGAGCTCAGTCCGGAACAGTTCTGGGCCATCCTTTCCAGCCGCCGCACCCTCAATGCGCTCAGGGTCTCGTTCGGCCTCGCCTTCGCAGCCGCCTGTGTCAACCTGGTGATGGGCAGCATCATCGTCTGGGCCCTGGTGCGCTACCGCTTTCCCGGGCGGCGGCTGTTCGATGCCATCGTCGACGTGCCGTTCGCGCTGCCGACGGCGGTCGCGGGCGTCGCGCTGACCTCGCTATTTGCCGAGAAGGGCTGGCTCGGCGCACCGCTCGCGGCGCTCGGCATCAAGGTGGCGTTCACGCCGGTGGGCATCTTCGTCGCCATGATCTTCATCGGAATTCCCTTCGTGGTCCGCACCGTGCAGCCGGTGCTTCAGGATCTCGATGTCGAAATCGAGGAAGCCGCGGGCAGTCTGGGCGCCAGCCGCTGGCAGACCATCATCCGCGTGATCCTGCCCTCGCTCGCGCCGGCGTTGCTGACGGGCCTCGCGCTCGCCTTTGCCCGCGCCGTCGGCGAATACGGCTCTGTGATTTTCATCGCCGGCAATCTGCCGAACGTCTCCGAAATCGCGCCGCTCCTGATCGTGATCAGGCTGTCCGAATACCGCTATGCGGACGCAACCGCGATCGCGGTCGTGATGCTCGTGGTGTCGTTCGTCGTCATCTTTGCTGTCAACCGGCTCCAGCGCTGGGCGCAGAGCCGGATTCCGGCGCGCTGAGGAGGACGCGATGACGATGCAGATCGCCGATTCAGTCTCGCTCCCGGCTTCCGATGCGAGGGCGCGCGTGCATGCGGCAGCGGCGCGCAACAATCTCCGCACCGAGCCGAAGGCGGTGCGGATCGCCATCATCGCGCTGGCGATCATGTTCCTCAGCGTGTTCGTGGTGCTGCCGCTGGTCGTGGTGTTCGCGCAAGCGTTCTCGAAGGGCATCCTTGCCTATCTCGCCGCGCTCTCCGACCCGGAAGCACTCTCGGCGATCCGGCTGACGCTGCTGGTTGCCGCGATCTCGGTCGGCCTCAATCTCGTGTTCGGCCTGGTCGCCGCCTGGGCCATCGCCAAGTTTGAGTTCACGGGCAAGACCTTCCTGATCACGCTGATCGACCTGCCGTTCTCGGTGAGCCCGGTGATCTCGGGTCTTGTCTTCGTGCTGCTGTTCGGCGCACAGGGCTATTTCGGCGGCTGGCTCAGGGATCACGACATCCAGATCCTGTTCGCGGTGCCCGGGATTGCGCTCGCCACCACCTTCATTACCTTCCCGTTCGTGGCGCGCGCGCTGATACCGCTGATGCAGGAGCAGGGCACGCAGGAAGAAGAGGCTGCGATCTCTCTCGGCGCCTCCGGCTTGCAGACATTCTTCCGTGTCACGCTGCCCAATATCAAATGGGGCGTGCTCTACGGCGTCCTGCTCTGCAACGCGCGCGCGATGGGCGAGTTCGGTGCGGTCTCGGTCGTCTCCGGCCACATCCGCGGCGAAACCAACACCATGCCGCTGCTGGTCGAGATCCTCTACAACGAATACCAGTTCGTCGCAGCGTTCGCGATCGCCTCGCTGCTGGCGATGCTGGCGCTGATCACGCTGGTCGCCAAGACCCTTCTCGAACGTCATCTGGACGAAGGACACGAAGCCCGTGACCATTGAAGTCAGGAATCTCGTCAAGAAGTTCGGCAGCTTCAAGGCCCTCGACGGCGTCGATCTCAAGGTCGACAATGGCGAGCTGCTCGCGCTGCTCGGGCCGTCCGGATCCGGCAAGACCACGCTGCTGCGGATCATCGCCGGGCTCGACTGGCCCGATTCAGGCGAAGTCGCCTTCAATGGCGAGGACGCGCTGGCGCAGGGCGCGCGCGAACGTCACGTCGGCTTCGTGTTCCAGCACTATGCGCTGTTCCGCCACATGACCGTGTTCGAGAACGTTGCCTTCGGCCTGCGCGTGCAGCCGCGCGCGATCCGCAAGGACGAAGCGACCATCCGTGCCCGCGTCAAGGAGCTGCTCGACCTCGTGCAACTGGACTGGTTGGCCGACCGCTATCCGAGCCAGCTCTCCGGCGGCCAGCGCCAGCGCATCGCACTCGCGCGCGCGCTCGCGATCGAGCCGCGCATCCTGCTGCTCGACGAGCCGTTCGGCGCGCTCGATGCAAAGGTACGGAAAGAACTGCGCAAATGGCTGCGCAGCCTGCATCACGAGATCAACGTCACCTCGATCTTCGTCACCCACGACCAGGAGGAGGCGCTGGAAGTCGCCAACCGCGTCGTGGTGATGGACAAGGGCCGGATCGAGCAGATCGGCTCGCCAAGTGACGTCTATGAAAGCCCGGCGACCGCCTTCGTGCACGGGTTCATCGGCGAATCGATCGAACTGCCGGTCCAGATCGAAGGCGGCGTGGTCCGGCTCGGCGAACGTGCGCTCGCCCTTGCCGCAGACGGGCTTGCGCCTGGCGCGTCAAAACTGTTCGTGCGGCGACATGACATGCTGGTCGGCCCGCCCGGCAGCGGCGCCTTCGAGGGCGCCGTGCAGCAGGTCCGGAATTTCGGTCCGGTGCAGCGGGCCGAAATCGCCTTGCTCGGCGGTGAGACCATCGAGATCGATGCACCACGCGACAAGGAACTCCGCGCCGGCGACGCCATCGGCCTTAATCCCCGCCGCTACCGGATATTTGCGGGCTGAGGCGTCCGCCGTCACTCCGGGCGATGCGTAGCATCCAACTATGGTGCGCAATTGCGCACCGGAGAATCTCGCGTTTGTGGCGCGAGAATCCGGGTTCAGCGCCCTGCGCTGCCCCGGAATGACAGCAACGATTTTCCGCAAAATTCACCTTTCAGCCACGGTTGGTATGCAACAACGGCCCCTCATTGGGGGCTTCTGTACATGCGCGCCGCGGCCGCGATATCAATCACTTTGCTACTCGCCGGCTGTGCCGGCAACGAAGCGCCGGTCCAGCAGCCGTCCATGTATGCGGATATGTCCGTCCCGGGCTCGAAGCTCGATGCGCAGGCTGCGGCGATCATGATCTCGCAATATCGCCAAAACAACGGCCTCGGCACCGTCGTCATCGATCCCGACCTGATGCGACTTGCGGACTCCCAGTCCGAGGCCATGGCGGCCGCCAACAAGATGGACCATGACGTCCGCGCGCCGCTCGCCAAACGCCTCAATGCCGGCAATTATCCCGCAACCGTAGCCGTCGAGAACGTCTCGGCCGGCTATCATACGCTGGCGGAAGCATTTTCCGGCTGGCGCGACTCGCCTCCGCACCGGGCCAACATGCTCAAGAGCGGTGTCACAAAATTGGGCATAGCAGCCGCCTATGCTCCAGGCACCAAGTACAAGGTGTTCTGGACCATGATCCTGGCCTCGACAGAGCCCCGATAAGCCAGACTTGATCCCCGGGATGCCTTAACGCCGTGGCGAACTGTCGCCATGGCCGCTCGCCATCTGCTAGTGTTCCCGCATGACAGATCACAATCCCGAAGCCGTCAGCGTCCCCGCCAACGCACAGCGCGTCCTGGTCTTGCAGGGCGGCGGCGCGCTCGGCTCCTATCAGGCCGGCGCCTATCAGTCGCTATGCGGTTATGGCTTCGAGCCCGAATGGGTCGCCGGCATCTCGATCGGTGCCGTCAATGCGGCCATCATCGCCGGCAACGAGGGTCACACCCGGGTCAAGCGGCTCAAGGAATTCTGGGAGATGGTCTCGGCGCCGGTGCCGTGGAAGCCGATCGGCAAGAGCGATCACAGCCGTGAGCTGTTCAACTCCAGCAGCGCCGCGCTGATCGCGACCTTCGGGGTGCCGGGCTTCTTCGTGCCTCGCCTGCCTCCCGCGCCGCTCTGGCCGCCGGGCAGCCCGCAGGCGCAGAGCTACTACGACACCGCGCCACTGAAGAAGACGCTGGAGCGGCTGGTCGATTTCGACCGCATCAACGACCTGAAGACGCGCCTGTCGGTCGGCGCCGTCGGCGTCACCTCGGGCAATTTCAAATATTTCGACAATTACGAGTTCAAGAAGCTCGGCAAGAAAATCGGCCCCGAGCACATCATGGCCTCCGGCGCGCTGCCGCCGGGCTTTCCCTCCATCGTCATCGACGGCGAGCACTATTGGGACGGCGGCATTGCCTCCAACACGCCGCTCGATTTCGTGCTTGATGCCGAGATCGACCGCGACCTCCTGATTTTCCAGGTCGACCTGTTCAGTGCCCGCGGCGATTTGCCGACCTCTCTGCTCGAGGCCGCCGAGCGCGAAAAGGACATCCGCTTTTCAAGCCGCACGCGGATGAACACCGACAAGAACAAGCAGGTCCACAACGCCCGCAGGGCCGTGCGCGACCTGATCGGCAAATTGCCGGATTATTTGAAGAACGATCCGTCCGTCGAATACCTGGCGAAGGCGTCGCGCGAAAGCACCGTCACCGTGGTGCACCTGATCTATCGCAGCAAGAACTACGAATCCTCGTCCAAGGACTACGATTTCTCGCATGTTGCCATGGTTGAGCATTGGGAAAGCGGTGTACGCGACGTGCATCTGTCGATGCGCCACAAGGATTGGCTCGATCGGCCGCAGTCCGACGAGACCATGGTGACCTACGATCTCACGGGGGACGTCAGTGCGCCCCCGGCAAAAAGGAGCGAATAACATGGGTAGTCTGTCAGGCAAGAACGCCGTTGTCACCGGATCGACCAGCGGCATCGGCCTCGCTTATGCGCGCGCCTTTGCGGGGGCCGGCGCCAATGTCGTCATCAACGGCTTCGGCTCGCCGGAGGACATCGAGAAGGAGCGCACCAAGATCGAGTCCGATTTTGGCGTGAAGGCAATCTATTCGCCGGCCGACATGACCAAGCCGGCCGAGATCGCCGGGATGATCGCGCTCTGCGAAAAAAAACCTTCGGCTCAGTCGACGTCCTCGTCAACAATGCCGGCATCCAGTTCGTCTCGCCGATCGAGGAATTCCCGATCGAGAAGTGGGACCAGATCATTGCGATCAATCTGTCCTCGGCCTTCCACGGCATCCGCGCCGCGGTGCCCGGCATGAAGAAGCGCGGCTGGGGCCGCATCATCAACACCGCGTCGGCGCACTCGCTGGTCGCCTCGCCCTTCAAGTCGGCCTATGTGTCGGCCAAGCACGGCATCGCCGGCCTGACCAAGACCGTGGCGCTGGAAGTCGCGACCAACAAGATCACCTGCAACTGCATCAGCCCCGGCTATGTCTGGACGCCGCTGGTCGAGAAGCAGATCCCCGACACCATGAAGGCCCGCAATCTCACGCGCGAGCAGGTCATCAACGACGTGCTGCTCGATGCGCAGCCGACCAAGGAGTTCGTCACCTCCGAGCAAGTCGCAGCACTGGCGCTGTTCCTGTGCAGCGACGATGCCGCGCAGATCACCGGGACGAACCTCTCGATCGACGGCGGCTGGACCGCGGAGTAGGGCGGCGTTCTGTCATGCCCCGGCTTGACCGGGGCATCCAGTACGCCGCGGCGTCTCGGTTCAATCACAGCCGTCTCGGAGTACTGGATCGCCCGGTCAAGCCGGGCGATGACGGCGAGAATCGTGCTGCCGTTCCTGTTCAACGGCTCCAGGCCAGGGCCGTCACGATGGCCGTCGACAGGTTCAATTCCGCGAACATGATCCTGCCGGCGACCACGAAAAGGACGCAGGCGAGCGTCAGCCGCAGCACCGTCTCCGGCACGCGCGTCGCGCTGTAGCTGCCGAGGATAATTCCGGGCAGCGACCCCAGCAGCAGCACGCCCATCAGATGCCAGTCGACCGAGCCGAGCATCCAGTGCCCGGCGCCGGCCACGAATGTCAGCGGCACCGCATGCGCGATGTCGGAGCCCACGATAGTCGCCATCGGCAAGCGCGGATAGAGCAGCAGCAGCACGGTGACACCGACCGCACCGGCGCCGACGGATGAAATCGAGACCAGCACGCCGAGCACGATGCCCGTCACCACGGTCGCGATGGCGGTGGTGCGCTCGTCGATCTGTTCCAGACGCCGGCGATAGCGCTCCATGATTGACTTGCGGAAGATCAGCGACGTCGCCGTCAGCATCAGCGCAAAGCACAGCACGAGATTGACGAGATTGCGCTCGGAATCGCTCCTGAGATCGAGCTTCCACAGCACGAGCAGCGTGAGCGCGCTCGCCGGGATGCTGCCGCAGGCGAGCCGCAGTACCGCCGGCCAGTGCACGCTACGCGACCAGCCATGCACGATGCTGCCGCCGGTCTTGGTGGCGGCGGCATAGAGCAGGTCGGTGCCGACCGCGGTGGCGGGATGGATGCCGAACAGCAGGATCAGTAGCGGCGTCATCAACGAACCGCCTCCGACGCCGGTCATCCCGACAAGCAGGCCGACGGCAAATCCCGAGGCGACATAGAGTGGATCAATCATGGTCTGGGGAATCTTAGGTTTATCTCGTCAATAGGGCAATACGACGTAGAATAAACTTTCCCAACCGTGCAACTGCTTGGGTGGAATAAGAAAATTTGTGCTGCTGATGATAAATGGACAGCCGTTTTGCCTCTTCCGAGGCCGTGTCGCGAAATGCCATTCCGCGGCGAGCGGCTACGCTAGCGTCCAAACGCCAGCACGTGCAGCCCCAGCCGCTGCCGCACGATCCAGAACAGCAACACCGTCTCGAAGCTGAGCGAGATCGAGGTCGCGGCCGCGGCGCCATGGCCGCCGAAGCGTGGCACCAGCGCAATGCAGAGCACGAGGTTCATCACGAAGGCCAGTGCGTAGGCCAGCGCGCAGATCTTCTGCTGGCCGAGCATGTTGAGCAGGCGCTCGACCGGGCCGATCGCGGCGCGTACCACGAGCCCGATCGCGGCGACGAACATGATGTCGTAGCCGACCACAAATTGCGGTCCGAACAGCCAGAGCAGCGGCTTGCCGAGCGCGAGCAGCACGGCCGTTGCCGCCAGCGACGGCCAGAACGTCCAGTTGATGGCGTGCGCCACATAGGCCGACAGCCGTGCCTTGTCGCCGAGCGCATTGTATTCGGCGAAGCGATGCGCGGTCGTCGCCGACATCGCGTAGTGGATGAAGGAGACCAGCGCCAGCGTCTTCACCACCGCGAAATAGACGCCGACCTCGTCGGAGGGGCGGAACTGCTGAAGCACCAGCACATCGGTGTAGGACAGCAGCAGGTAAAAGCTCTCGACCAGCAGGATCGGCAGCGACACGGCGAGCCAGCCAGCGACGTCGTAGGCCTTCAGGCCGGGCTCGACATGATGGGCCAGCTTGTGGTTCAGCACGACCATCTGTCCGGTCATCGCAATCCACACTGCGCCGGCGCTGGCGACCATCGCGGCCACCGCGCCAAGATGATAGCCAAGCAGAAAGGCGCAGGCGGTGATGCCGATGATCAGGGCCTGCCGGATGATGAATTGCGGCATCAGGCCGAGCCGCATCCAGTCATGCGAGCGGGCAATGCCGTCCTGGGTGTTGGCGACGACGAATGCCGGCAGTGTCATGCAGCCGATATAGAGCGGTAGCGCTTCGGCGGGATCGATCCACGGCGACAGCAGCTTGACGATGCCGGCCAGCGCGAGCGACATCAACGTGGACACGGCGAAGGTGAGCCAGCGGCTGCCGGAGAGAAAGCCGCGCAACAGCGCATGATCGCCGCTGGTGCGGTACTCCGGAATGATCTTTTGCGCGGAGGCCGAGATGCCGAAATCCATCATGCTGCCGAGCAGCAGCACCCAGGTCCAGACATAGACATAGATTCCGTAGTCGGACGTCCCCATCCAGCGCGCGAGCAGGACCTGCGCGAAATAGGCGAGACCCGCGCTGATCACGCGGATAATGAAGATGGTGCCGGCAAGCCGCCGCGTCAGCGACGCTTCGCTCGATCCGCCCGTCAGCTTGCCGCGCAACCGCGCGATCAGGCCGGCTGATCCGGTCGAAGCGGGCTCTGCATCCATCACGGCCACGTCGAAGATCCCTGGGCGCCCCGCATGCTGCGGCGGCCCTCGGAATTAGCAACCATTCGTTAAGATTCGGTTGGGTGGAGGTATGGTGCTGCACCATCCCCGGTGTCGTCCCGGCGAAGGCCGGGACCCATAACCACAGGGAGACGTTGCGGCGGGAAGCTAGTAACTCCGGATTTTCGCAAAACTATTGCTGCGGCGTATGGGTCCCGGATCTGCGCTCCGCTTCGCTGCGCTTGTCCGGGACGACAATCATTCCAAATTCGTATTGAACTCGTACGATTTCTCCGGCCCGACCAGCGTGAATTTCAGCGCTGCACCATCGGGCTTGGCGTCCGGCGGCAGCCCGTCAAGCTCGAAGGAGAAGCGTTTCACCCCTGGCGGGCTGTGCTCCACCGGCGCGGGAATCGGCAGCGACCAGTCGGGCGTCGGTCCTTCCACGTACAGATTGATGTTGCTGTTGTCCGGCGCAACCACATCGACCATCACATTCTTGGCGCCGTCGCGCCTGACGTCGCGGATAGTCAGCGGATTGGGATCGCCGATATTCGCGGGCTTCGGCACGGTGTCGAGCGCCGCACGCAGATTGGCGTCCTCGGTCGACGCGACGCTGTTGAAGCCAAGCTCGACGCTGGCCTCTACCGGAATACAGATTTTTTCGCACACCGCGTAATTGATCTCGGCCCGCAGCGTCACCGGCTTGTCGGCCGTCTTGGGAACGATACGGAGCGGCAGCACGATCTGATCGTGATAGCCGATCGAATGGCCGCCCGCGCCGTCGTCGAACTTCAGCGGTGCCGGCCACATGATCGTCACCGCCTCGACATTGTCCGACTTCGAAAAGTCGAACCGCGGCGGAACACCTGAATCGCCGGGCGTGCGCCAGTAGGTCTTCCAACCCTGCTGGATCTGGAAGGCGATACCGCCGAGCAGGACCGCGCCGCTACGCGATCCCGCGAGCAGGCGCACCGCGGAATGTCCGTCGCGCTGCCACGGTGAAGCGTCGTCGGCGCGCGCGGTAAGCGCCAGCGACGACGCAACCAGGGTGGTCGCGACGCCAATCGCCGCACGCAGGGGAACTATGCTGAGCATGGTACGTCTTTACAGGGTCGCCCCGGGGCAAACCATTGAATTGCTTGTGATGGATGCACTGGAATCGATCGCTGCAAGCCTTGATTTGACAGCGGCCAGGGCCGACATCAGGATAGGAATCGAAACCGGAGTGCTTCACCGATGGCTCCTACTGGCAAAAGGACTGGCGACAGCACCCGGGGCGCGGGCTCATCATTTCCCAATTCGGCCGGCTATCTGGACGGCCGGCTCCTGATCGCGATGCCGGTGATGGGCGATTCCCGCTTCGAGCGCTCGGTGATCTATCTCTGTGCCCATTCGGCGGAAGGGGCGATGGGCATCATCGTCAACCATCCGGCCGGAAGCATCGATTTTCCGGAGTTGCTGGTGCAGCTCGGCATCATCAAGAAGGGCGAGCAGATCAAGCTGCCGGAGAACGCCGAGAGCATGAAGGTGCTGCGCGGCGGCCCCGTCGATACCGGCCGCGGCTTCGTGCTGCATTCCAGCGATTTCTACATCGACAACGCGACGCTCAGGATCGACGACGGCGTCTGCCTCACTGCGACCGTGGATATTCTGCGTGCGATCGCCAAGGGTTCCGGACCAAAGCACGCCATCCTCGCGCTCGGCTATGCCGGCTGGGCGCCAGGCCAGCTCGAGACCGAGATCCAGAGCAATGGCTGGCTGCATTGCGATGCGGATGCCGACCTGATCTTCGGCGACGACGTCGACGAAAAGTACGGCCGCGCCCTGCGCAAGATCGGCATCGACCCGGGCATGCTGTCGAACGAGGCCGGCCACGCGTAGCCGTGTGGTTGGCGTGATAAAGCCCCTCAGCCGTCATTGCGAGCGTAGCGAGGCAATCCAGACTGTTCCCGCGGAGGAATTCTGGATTGCTTCGTCGCAAGGGCTCCTCGCAATGACGGAGTTTGTTGAGACGGCCGTGCTTTCATCATCTCGCGCCGAATCCTCCTC
Organism: Bradyrhizobium sp. LLZ17; assembly: GCF_041200145.1. NCBI lineage: Bacteria > Pseudomonadati > Pseudomonadota > Alphaproteobacteria > Hyphomicrobiales > Nitrobacteraceae > Bradyrhizobium > Bradyrhizobium zaerense. The sequence goes on along the minus strand of NZ_CP165734.1, from coordinate 3,874,637 downwards.
GCCTCGTCGAGACGACAGCGGTGAATGCCGCCTACTCCGCCGCCTGCTGCTGCACCGTCGGCTCGGTCCCCGCAACCGTGGCACGCCGCATGTCGCGGGGCTGGGACTGGTCGTAGCGGCGGACGCGGTGCATGGTCTGGCGGTTGTCCCACATCACGAGGTCATGCAGCTTCCATTTGTGGACGTAGACAAATTCCGGTTGCGTCGCGTGCTCGTTCAGATCGCGCAGCAACAGCCGCCCCTCCGGCACGCTCATGCCGACCACCTCGCCCGCATGCGACGACAGATACAACGACTTGCGGCGATGCACCGGATGCGTGCGCACCAGCCGTTGCAGCACCGGCTTGAACATCTCCTTCTCCTCGTCGGTATATTCGCTGAAGCCGAGCGAGCCGCGCGAATACATCAGCGAATGTTCGCAGACGAGGTCCTCGATCTCCGCCTTGGTCTCGTCGTCGAGGGCGTCATAGGCCGCGCGCATGTCGGCGAATTCGGTGTTGCCGCCCTTCGGGTTCACCACGCGCGCCGACAGCAGCGAAAATTTTGCGGGGATGGGGCGGAATGAGCTGTCGGAATGCCAGAGGCAATTGCCGAGATTGAACAGATGCGTGCGACTGTCCTTGGGCAGCGGTTTGCCGTCCTTGCCGAGGTTGGAAACATCGTTCAGCTTCGACGACAGCCGGTACTCGTCCTTGGTCATGACGTGTCCGCCCCGAGCTTCCTCGCGCTGGCCGAAATTGAGCGCGAAGGCCATCTGCTGCTCGTCGTTGATGTCCTGGTCGTGGAACACGAGCACCGCATATTTGTCCATGGCGGCCTCGACCTCGCGCGCCTCGTCCTTCGTGAGAGGCTTGCGCAAATCGAGGCCGGAAACTTCGCCGACAAAATGTTTCTGAAGCTGCCGGATGGCGATCGTCATGGCGTTTCTCCCGCGAACCGCGAGCGGTTGGTCCCGCTCTGTTGACGAAAAAGCTACTCCCGCGATCGGCGTTGTCAACGCTGGCCGTGCATGGCTCTCACGCGTTGCGGGCCATCAGGCCGCCATCGACCGGGATCACCGCGCCGGTGAGGAAGGAGGCTGCCGGCAGGCACAGGCTCAGCGTCATGTGCGCGACCTCCTCGGGATCGCCATAGCGGCCGAGTGCGGTGCGGCGCTTGGCGTAGATGGTCTTATGCTCTTCGGAGATGCGATCGGTGATTGCGGTACGGATCGGGCCCGGGCAGATGCAGTTGACGGTAATGCCCTCGCGGCCAAGCTCCACCGCCAGCGAGCGGGTCAGGCTCGCCACGCCGCCCTTGGCCGCCGAATAGGGGCTATGCAGGGCGGTCGCGCCGAGCGCCTCGGTCGAGGCGATGTTGACGATGCGCGGGCTGTTTGATCTGCGCAGGTGAGGCAGCGCGGCGCGGACGATGCGCGGATGCGCCGTCAGCATCACCGCGATGCCCTTGGCCCAGGCGTCCTCGTACGCCTCGTCATCGATGGCGACGCGCACGGAGATACCGGCATTGTTGACGATGATATCGAGCCCGCCGAAATGCGCCGCGACATCATCGACCACGCGCTTGATCTCGCCGCCGTTGGCGACGTCGAGCTTCCAGGCCTTGGCCGAGCCGCCGCCCGCGGCTATCTCTTTCGCGACGGCCAGCGCGCCTGGCTCGTCATGGTCGGTCGCGGCGACGTGCGCGCCTTCGGCCGCGAACACGCGCGCGGTCGCGCGACCCATGCCGCTCGCTGCACCGGTGACGAGAACGGTGAGGCCCTGCACGGAGCGGCTGAGCTGCTTGAATTCGGACATGCTGCTTCCCCGAGTGGTTTCGTTTCTTGTTATGCGATTGACAAGGCTGGCATCGATCCGCAGACAGGTCAAACAAGCAAAACAAAAGGGGAGGACGTGATGGTGAACGAGCTGGATTTCACGGACAAGCAGGTGCTGGTCGTGGGCGGTTCCAGCGGCATCGGCAACGGCATCGCGCAGGCCTTTCGCGCCAGGGGCGCGACTGTCGCGGTCTGCGGCACGCGGGCCCAGCCTGCGGACTATTCGCCGGAGGAAGGCTCTGATCTGACGGGTCTTGCTTATGCGCAGCTCAATGTCGGCAATGCCGGCGCGATCGAGGCGTTCAAGCCGTCCTTCGATCGGCTCGACGTGCTCGTGCTCGCGCAGGGCGCGGTGCTCTATCGCCGCGGCGAATTCGAGATGAGTGGCTTTCGCAAAGTCGTAGAGATCAATCTGATGAGCCTGATGGCGTGCGCGACGCGGTTTCATTCCATGTTGCGGGATGCGAAGGGCGCGCTGATCATCGTGTCATCGACTGCGGCCTATCATTCCACCATGGGCAATCCCGCCTACAATGCGTCGAAGACCGGCGCGGTCGGATTGACGCGGACACTGGGTGAGGCCTGGGCCGAGGACGGCATCCGCGTCAACGGCATCGCGCCCGGCCTCGTCGACACCAAGATGACGAAAGTGACGACGGACAATCCCAAGCGGCTCGAAGGCGCGTTGTCGCGCATTCCCTTGCGGCGATTGGGCACGCCGGCCGATATGGCGGGCGCCGCGCTGTTCCTCGCATCGCCGCTGTCGTTCTACATCATCGGGCAGACGCTGGTCGTCGATGGCGGGCTTATTCTTTGAATCAACACAGGAAGTAGAGGGAACTGCACACCGTCTGATCGGTTACTTTGGCTGACCCCCGAGGAGGATCATCATGGACACGGATCGGATTGTTGGATCGGCCAAGGAATTCGCCGGACGCGCGGAAGGTGCGGCCGGCGACATGGCAGGCGATACGAAGACGCAGGCATCGGGCAAGGCGCGGGAGGCTGCCGGCACCGTGCAGAATCTCTACGGCCAGGCCAAGGATGCCGTGCGCGACGCCAGCGACACTGCGGCCGGTTACGCCAGGGACGCCTACGAGAACAGCGGCGAGACGTTCCGCGACGGCACGCAGGCGATTGCCCAGAAGGTGCAGGATAATCCCCTGGGCGCGCTGCTTGTCGCAGGCGGCATCGGCTTCGCACTCGCGCTTCTGATGTCGCGCCCCGCGCGTCGCCCTCCGCCGCGCTGGCGCTATTAAGGCTCAGCGAGGAGCTCAGCCTGTTTTCGTGCCCCGGACGCAATGTGGCCCAGGCGATGCGGTGCATCGTTCGGAAAGGCCGCGTTGCCGAGCCGGGGCATATTCTTTGTGGGGTGCGCATCGGCAGGGTCGCGGCCCGCGCCGCCTTCCGGACAAAAGTCCAACTACCGGATCACTTCAGCCGATCGCCCGACGTTGCCAGGGGGCCGCGGGACCGCCGGGTTTTGAGCTGGATTGCGCGGCCCTGGCGCCGGCGCCAATTGCCGGGGTGCTGGCTGCGGCGAGCCGAAGCCGAAGAAATCGCGAATTGAGGGCGTTGCCTGCGCCGGCTGCGCCGGTCCCGGCTTCTTCGGTGCGAGCTTTGGCGGCGCGATCGCGGCGGCAGCACTGGGCGTCCCCGGAGCAGCATTGCCGCCGGGCGTGGTCGCCGCCATCGGCGTGTCGCCCTTGGCCTGCTCGCGGCCGACCTCGCGGCGCGGCCAGGCATAATCGTCGGCACGGCCTGCGGGCGCGGCCAGCGGCTCGCCCTTCACCAGCGTCTTCGCGGCAAGCGCATCGACAGAGGCGGGACGCGAGCCCGGTCCGCCCAGCAATTGATCGGTCGAGATCGAGGCGGCAACCAGCGGCACGATCGGGCCCGCCAGCGGTCGCGGCGCGGGCTTGCCGGGTTCGGCACTGGTGTCGGGCGTCGCAGGCTCACTCGGCAGCGCGATCGGGCCGGAGCGCCCTGCGAGCAGGCGGGTGATCTCGCGCTCGACATAATGCGCGAGCTTGCGTGCGCCGGGCTTGGTGAAATACACGCCGTCATAGCTGCGGAGCTGACGGATCTGGCCTTCGAAGTCCGGACCTTTCTGCAGGAAGCGGCCGGCTTCGTCGACAAAACCGTCCCAGACGTCGACATAGGTGATGCCGGCTTTGGCCGCGCCCTCGCGATAGAGCGAGTCCAGGAACAGCATGTCCGCCGTTCCCTTCGGTCCGCGGATCGCGGGCAGGCCGACCCAGAGCACCGGCACGCCCTTGGCCTTGAGCACGTTGGCCAGCTCCTCGATCTTTTTGCTGTAGAGCTCGACCCAGCGGTCGTCGCGGAATTCGTAGATGCCGTTCGGGTTACGGGCGGTCTTTTCGGGCACGGTCACCGGCGCATCGGCGTTGTCGGCATCATCCTGCGGCAGGTCGGCGTCCGCGGGCTTGTCGTCCGGCTTGGCGGCAGTGTCGCCGGGCTTTGCATCGCCCGGCTTGGTATCGCCCGGCTTGGCCTGCGGTTTTGCCCGCGCGCCCTTGTCGTTCTTCTTGTCCTTGCTGTCCTTGTCGGCCGGCTTGTCGGTTTTGTCTGCGACAGGCTCGCGCATCGAGATGCGGTCGTTGAGGCCGAGCATGACGACGATGACGTCGGGTTTCTCGGTCTCGAGAATGCCCTTTGCCGCAGCCGCCCAATCGGAGGGCTCGCCCTTCGGCTGGTACTTGATCAGGCCGGACGTGGTCTTGTGCTTGCGGATCACGCCCATGTCGGGCTGTTCGAGATAGGCGTCTTCCAGGCCGTAGGCGAGCCAGTCCGCCATCGCATCGCCGATCACCAGCACGTTCTTGTCGGGGATCGTCTCGCGCTTCGCCGGCGCAGGTGCGCGCGAAAAATCCTGCCGCGGTGCTTGCTGCTGTTGCTGTTGAAATGGCGCGAAGAAGTCGCCGCCGAACCATCCGCCTCCGCCGCTGCGCGGTGGCGCCGCGCGCTGCGGCGGACCGCCGAAGCCCGGGAAGTTGAAGAACTGCGCCGAAGCGGGCCCAGCGATCAGGACCAGCATCGCAAGCGCCGTCCCCAGCGCGATCAACGGGCCGGTCTCGGTCAGCGCCTTGAACAGGGACTTGTGCTTCGACATGCGATCTCGGGCGCGTGCAACGGGGATCGGAACAGGCGCGGTATACTAACGGAATCAGGCCGCAAACGGGCAAATTCTGTTTGCAGAATCTGGTCCCATACACCGGGGATCAGTCACCTCCGTCAAGGCCGCCTGGCAAAATCCCTGTTCAGGGTTAGTTTCGGCGCGATTTTACCGTCCGCGCAGCCGTTCCAGCACGTCGGAGGAGGCAAATCCGTCCGCCGGCACCCCGATCGAGGCCTGGAAGCTGCGCAGCGCCTCCCGGGTCTGGCCGCCGAACTGGCCGTCCGGCGTGCCCTTGTAGAAGCCGCGCTGGACCAGGAGTTGCTGCAGTTCCAGCCGCTCGGTACGGGACAGCTCCCGTTCCTGCCGCGGCCAGGACTGCACGAAGGGCTGGCCGCCGCGGAGGCGGTCGGCGAAATGGCCGATCGCCAGCGCATAGGCCTCGGCCGGATTATATTTCATGATGACCCGGAAGTTCTGCAGCATCAGGAAGCCCGGGCCTTGCGCGCCGGCCGGCGCCAGCAGATAGGCTTTTTCCGCAGGATGCGGGAAGGGCTGATTGGCCGGACGCTTGAGGCCAAGCTTTTCCCATTGCGCGATCGACATCGCCTTGGCGCGGTCGGCCAGCATGTAGTTGAAGCCCTGCGGCACCACGACTTCAAAACCCCAGGTCTGGCCGGTCTGCCAGCCGTCCTTCTTCAAATTGTTCGCGGTCGAGGCGATCAGGTCGGTTGGATTGTCGACGACGTCGCGCCGTCCGTCGCCATCTCCGTCGACGGCAAAGCGCTTGAACGCGGTCGGCATGAACTGGGTCGGTCCGAACGCGCCGGCCCAGGAGCCGCGCAGCTGCTCGGGCCTGAGATCGCCGCGGTTGAGGATCTCCAGCGCGGACAGGAACTCGTCCTTGAAATAGGCCTGGCGGCGGCCGACACAGGCGAGCGTCGCGGTCGATTGCAGCACGCTGCGGTCGCCCATCTGCGTCGAGTAGTTGGACTCGATGCCCCAGATCGCGGCGATGATATAGCGATCGACGCCATAGGCCTTTTCGGTGGCGTCGAACTGCGCCTTGTATGTGGCGAGCACGTCCTTGCCCTTGGCGAGGCGGTTGTCGTTCACGAGGATGTCGAGATAGTCCCAGATCGACTTGGAAAACTCCGGCTGCGAATCCATCAGGTCCATGATGCGCAGATCGGGGGTGAGCCCTGCGGTGAAGCGCTGAAAATTCTCCTGCGTGATGCCGCGCCGTGCGGCATCGGGCCGCATCCCGGCGACGCAAGCGTCGAAATTCGCTGCCGCCTCGCGGATCGCCGCCGCGGTCATCAGCGGATGGCCGGAGGCCCCGTCCTCACCGCTCCAGGGTTGAGCTCCCGTTTGGCCGCCACCGGGCCCGGGGGCAGGCTGCGAGGGCGCCGGGTTCGAGCCCGAAAAGATGCCGCCAAACAGGTTCGACAGGCCGTTTTGCGCCTGCGCGGAAACGGGGCACAGCAACGCCGCCGCAATCATGGTTGCGCCGGTCAGCGATCCAGCCCGTTTTGCCAGTCCTGCCATCGATTGCATCATATCCCACCCGTCCGGCCGAAAATCCGCCATCAGGAGGCCTCGTTACGGTTGCCAATAGCTTAACAAAGGTGAAATTTCGGTGGCGGCCTTTTTCTCAATTCCACGGGCGGAGCCCTATATCCGCCTTTGTTAGCGGCTGCAAAACGGTTAGCAAGATGCCATTGCTTCTTTCACATGTGTCCCGAGGTATTCGATCAATCACATGAAAATCCGCAAAGCTGTATTCCCCGTCGCCGGCCTCGGCACCCGCGTCCTGCCCGCCACCAAGGCCATGCCGAAGGAAATGTTGACCATCGTCGACAAGCCGCTGATCCAGTACGTCTATGACGAGGCCAGGGAAGCCGGGATCGAGCACTTCATCTTCGTCACCGGCCGCAACAAGAATGTCATCGAAGACCATTTCGACCGGATGTTCGAGCTCGACGCGACGCTCGCCGCGCGCGGCAAGAAGGCGGAGCAGGACATTCTGGCGGAGAACCAGCCCGAAGCCGGCGCCGTCAGCTTCACCCGCCAGCAGGCGCCGCTCGGTCTCGGCCACGCGGTCTGGTGCGCGCGCGATATCGTCGGCAACGAGCCGTTCGCGGTCGTGCTGCCCGACGAGCTCGTGCTCAACACGCCGGGCTGCCTGAAGCAGATGATCGAGACGGCCGGCAAGCTTGGCGAAAAGTCCAATGTCATCGCGGTCGAGGCGGTGCCCGACCATCTCACCCATCAATACGGCATCTGCGGCGTGGGAAAACGCACCGGCAGGATGTTCGAGGTCGACGGCATGGTGGAGAAGCCGGCCAAGGGCACCGCGCCCTCCAATCTCTCGATCACCGGCCGCTACATTCTCCAGCCGGAGATCTTCAAGATCCTGGAGACCCAGGAGCGCGGCGCCGGCGGCGAGATCCAGCTTACCGATGCCATGATCGGGCTCGCGAGATCGCAGAAATTCTACGGCGTCGAATTCGAGGGCGAGCGCCACGATTGCGGCTCCAAGCCCGGCTTCCTCCGCGCCAATATCGCTTACGGCCTGAAGCGGCCCGAGCTGCGTGATGGGCTGATCGCGGAGATGAAGAAGTATCTGGGACAGTAGGACGGCTAGTCGTCCCGGCGAAGGCCGGGACCCATATCGCGTGATCCGTCGATTGCGGTTAATACTAATCCCGAACGACCAGCTTTCGCAAAAGTTCTCCCTGTGGTTATGGGTCCCGGCCTTCGCCGGGACGACACTGAGAGTGCTGCGATTGCGTCGCGCCCAATGACGGCGACAGAGCCGCCGTTCACGCCACCAGCGACAGCTTCGGCAAGCTCGCCACCACCGACTGGTTGCGGCCGCCGGCCTTGGCGGCGTAGAGCGCCTTGTCGGCAGCGGCGACCAGGATCGGCCAGTCCACGTCGGCGGTAGGAACGAGGCTGGCGACGCCGCAGGACACGGTCGATCCGGCCTGGGCGTCGGACCAGCCCTGAACCTTGCGGCGGATGGTCTCTGCGATCTTGAACGCGTCCTCCGCCGCGGTGTCCGGCAGCAGCACCGCGAATTCCTCGCCGCCATAGCGCGCGGCGCAGTCGCCGGCGCGGCGCACGGAATCGGAGATGCAGATGGCAATGCCGACCAGCACCTGATCGCCGGCCTGATGGCCGAACGTGTCGTTGTACGCCTTGAAATGATCGGCATCGATCATCAGCAGCGCGACCGGCGTATTCTGCCGCATGGCGCGCCGCCATTCGAGATCGATCGCCTGGTCGAACTTGCGGCGATTGCGCAGGCCGGTGAGCGCGTCCGTCGTCGCCATCTCCTCGAGCCTGCTTTCGGCATCGGCGCGGCGGCCGATCTCGCGGGCGAGCACCAGGGTCGATGCCAGCACGAACAGGATCAGCGCCAGCACCACGGCACCGATGCGATAAGCTTCCCTTTGCCACAGCTCGAACACGGCGCTGAGCTGCTTGCCTGCGACGACGAACATCGGACCGGAGCCGTTGCTGCGCACGTAGAGGCGCGGCGTCGCGTCCACCGGACCCTGGCCCGCGAAGGAGCCGCCAGCCTTGAGATTCTCGGGCTTCCAGTTCTGTTGGGTCCCGAGATTCTTGCCGATGATGTCGAGGTCGAACGGCCGCCGCATCATGATGGTGCGGTCGCGCTTGAGCACGGTGATGGTGTCCGCGGGATCGAGGCTCAGCCGTTCGAACAGCTCATGGAAATAGCTGAAGCGGATCGAGCCGGCGACGACGCCCATGAAGCCGCCGTCGGTGTCGCTGACGCGTCGGCTCAGCACGATCGAATAGGCGCCGCGGAACAGCATCGGGCGGCTGATGAATAGTCCGGCATCGGGGTTGTCACGATGGACCTTGAAATACTCCTCGTCGCTGCGGTTCTCCGGCTGGGCATCGAGCGTCGAGGCGTCGATCGTCAGCCGGCCGTCGGCATCGAACACCTGGATGGCGCCGAAATGCCGGGCCGTGGTCGCATGATCGAACAGGATGAGGTGACGGATCGGCTTCGAGACCGTGGCGATCTCGGGCAACAGCACGTTGCCGGCGACCGCCTTCAGGGACAGGTCGTAGATCTCGATATTGCGGCTGATGTCGGCTTCGATCGACGTGGCCAGGTTTTCCAGCGTCTGGCGGGCCAGCGCCTCCTCGCCGCGGCGCATGTCCAGCATGACGTTGACGCAAATGGCGGAAAAGCCGATCACCGTCACGACCGACGAGATGATCAGCAGCTTCGCCGAAATCCGCCACGGCCGCCGGGCCGTGACATCGCGCCATCGAGACAGCATCCTTTGCTCCCGGCCTTAGTGGATGCGCCCGAAAGCTTGCGTAGTGTTTAAGGCGGGACGGCGCTGTCGCAATGAGTTAAGAAACGGTTTCCGGGGCTAGCACTTTTCGGCAAGGTCGGGATCCCAAGGTTGGGGCCGATGAGCGATCGAGGATGACGGTGAACGACTACGACGCGTTGCGCGATTACCTGATGCGGCAGAAGCAGACGGAATTCGTGCTGAGCTACGAGCAGATCGAGGAGATCATTGGTGCGGCCCTGCCGCGCGCGGCCAATCGTGCCTCATGGTGGGACACCTCGCGCAGCCCCGACATCCAGATGCCGCAGCGCGAAGCCTGCCTCGCTGCGGGTTTCAAGGCGACGCGGATGCCGGGCGGCCAGAGCGTGCGGTTCACGAAGCAGAAGAGCGACCGGCGGCGACCCGGCTGAGCGCCACAAGCTCTTCTTCCCTTCTCCCCTTGTGAGGGCTTTGCACAATCGGCTGCACGTGATTCTTTGAATCATGGCTGATTCTAGCGAGGTGAGCCAAGCATGGTCGAGCGCAATGTCGGTCAAATGAGCTTGGCGGATGTCCTGGTTCGGGCACGCCGAGGCAGCATCCTGGATGAGGTGGAGGCTGTTGTGGATTGGGCGCCGCTGCGCTCGCTTCTTGGCAAGCGGGGTGGCGATGGTGCCGGTAACAGCAGCTATCCAGCGGAAGTCATGCTTCGCTGCTTGCTCGCCGGGATCTGGCACAATCTGTCCGATCCGGCGCTGGAAGCCGCCATTGCGGACCGGCTGTCGTTTCGTCGCTTTGTTGGTCTGAGCCTGCACGATCAGACCCCGGATCACACGACATTGTGGCGGTTTCGGCAGGAACTCGCCAAGGACGGTCTGATCGAGAAGGTGTTCGCGGAGATCAATCGGCAGTTGGAGGCCAAGAAGCTGATCCTCAAGCAGGGGACGCTGGTCGACGCCTCGTTGATCCCGGCCCGAGCCACTCCGCCCCGCAAGGCACGCAAGGATGGCGAGGATACGCCATCTGCGGATCGCGATGCACGCTGGGGCCGGAAAGGCAAAAAGAGCGTGTTCGGCTACAAGATCCACACGGGTGTGGATGCCGGTCACACCATCATTCGTCGTGTCCACATGACGGATGCCTCGATCACTGATACAGAACCGGCGGATCGTCTGTTCTGTGGTGATGAGGAAGCGGTCTATGGCGATCAGGCCTATTACACGCATGCCCGGCACGCGCGCCTGACCGAAGCCGGTATCAAGGATCGCCTGATGCGTCGTTCGAACAAGCATCATCCCGAACTGCCGCCACGACAGAAGCTGCGCAACAAGCTGATCGCGAAGATACGCTCAGCCGTGGAGCGACCGTACGCCGTGTTCAAGGAGCATTATGGTCTGCGGCGGATGCGCTTCTTCAACTTCGCGCGCAACCAGACGCACATCGTGCTGGCCTGTTGCGCCTACAATCTGCGTCGCGCGGCCGGCGCCTTGGCCGCGCAACGCCCAGAGTCCGTCTCCGTTTGAAAAAACGGAGGACAACAGGGGTGAAATGAGCAAAATGCCGCTCACTGCAGCGGGCTGACAGCAAAAAAGCCCGCGACGCACCTCAAGCGCCCGCTCGCCCCTCTGTGCAAAGCCCTCCTTGTGGGAGAAGGTGGCGCGAAGCGCCGGATGAGGGGTTGTGTCCGCAATTGAGAGATTGCGTTCTTGGAGAGAGACCCCTCACCCCCGCTCGCTTCGCGAGCGGACCCTCTCCCACAAGGGGAGAGGGAAAACAGTCAGCTCGCCGCTTCCAGCCGCACTTCCGTCAGCAGTCGCATCGCGGCGTCGGCGTCCATCGGCTCGCCGAAGGCGAAGCCCTGCGCGTATTCGCAGCCCAATTGGTAGAGCTCGACCGCGTCGGAATCGGTCTCGGCGCCTTCCGCCACCACGTCCATGCCGAGATCATGCGCAAGCGCGATGATCGACTTCAGGATCACCGGGCGCGTGCCGCGCGTGGTGGTGCGGACGAACGACTGGTCGATCTTGATGGTGTCGAACGGGAAGCGCTGCAGATAGGCCAGCGACGAATGGCCGGTGCCGAAATCGTCCAGCGACAGCCCGGTGCCGAGCTCACGGATCCGCGTCAGCATCTGCGCCGCGTGCTCGGGATTTTCCATCACCAGCGATTCCGTCAATTCCAGCTTCAGCGTGCCGCGCGCCACCGACGAGCGCGACAGCACGGTGCGGATGTCGTGAATCAAATCATGGCGCAGCAATTGCCGCGAGGAGACGTTGACGGAGGCGAAGATCGGCTCGCGCGAGCGCATCGCGCGCTGCCAGATCGAGAGCTGCTTTGCGGTCTGGTCGAGCACGAACATGCCGAGGTCGATGATCAGGCCGGTCTCTTCCGCGATGGTGATGAATTCCGAGGGGGCCATGCGCCCGAGCTTCGGGTGATCCCAGCGCACCAGTGCCTCGAAGCCCGCGACCGATCGGTCCTCGAGCCGGACGATCGGCTGGTACAGGATTGTGAGCTCCTGCCGCTCGATGGCGCGGCGCAGCTCGCTTTCCAGCGTCAGGCGGTCGGTCTTGCGGGCGCGCATCGCCGGCTTGTAGACGTCGATGCGGTCGCCGCCGATGCGCTTGGAATGGTACATCGCAAGCTCGGCGTCCTTGGTGATCTCGTCGGTGAGCTGAACCTGCGGATCGGACAAAGCGAGGCCGATCGAGGCGGTCAGGAAGATCTCGCGGTCGTTGAAGGCGATCGGCGCGCGGATGGTCTTGCGGATGGTCTCGGCGAAGGCGGTGATGCGGGCCGGGTCCTGTTCCGAGAGCAGGATCAGGCCGAACTGGTCGCCGGCGAGCCGCGCCAGCGTGTCCTGCGGCTTCAGGATACGGGTCAGCCGGCGGGCGAGCGTCAGCAGAATGGAATCCCCGACCGCGATGCCGACGGAATCGTTGACTTGCTTGAAGCGGTCGAGATCGATCACCATCAGCGTCGGCCGCAGCGTCGGCATGGTCTTGGCGAAATGCGCGACCGCACCTAACCGGTCCATGAACAGTTTGCGGTTGGGCAGGCCGGTGAGGTTGTCATGCACGGAATCGTGCAGCAGGCGCTCCTCGGCGTTGCGCAGCTCGGTGACGTCGGTGAGCGTGCCGACCACGCGCGAGACCTCGCCGTCCGAGCCGACCACGGGGCGCGCCTTCAGCGCGAACCACATGAAGTGACCGTCCGGCGTGCGCAGGCGGAAATCCTGCACCAGGCGGCCGCGGCGCTGGTCGAGCACGCTGTCGAGCGCGGCGCGGAAACGGTCCTGGTCGAGCGGGTGCAGCACTTCCAGCCACGACGCCGCCGGGCCTTCCAGCGTCCCGCGCTTGAGGCCGAGCAGGGCTTCGGTCTCGGGGCTGGTGAAAACCTTGTCGGCGGAGACGTCCCAGTCCCAGATCAGATCGCCGGAACCGGCCAGCGCCAGCGCGCGGCGCTCGATATCGGACACGATTCCGGTGGTGGCGCCGCCGCCGGCAAAAGCGTGTTGCATGACCGTGAAACCGATCAGCATGACGATCAACACCAGGCCGCCGAGCAAAGCGGGGCCGACGATGTCGTTGGTGACGGAGCCCGCGACCGCCATGCCGGCTGCGACCACCCAGACCACGAGCAGGAACCAGGTCGGGATCAGCAGCACCGCGCGGTCGAAGCCGTGGGTCGAAAGATAGACGATCAGCGCGAAGCCGGCGAACGCGATCAGCACCAGCGATATGCGCGCAATCCCGGAGGCGACGGCGGGGTCGAACAGAGCGAGCGCCACCAGCGAGCCCAGGAAGGCGAGCCAGCCCACCGTGATGTGCGAATAGCGCACATGCCAGCGGCTGAGATTGAGATAGGCAAACAGGAACACCAGCAGCGTCGCGGCCAGGATCGCTTCGCCCGCCGCGCGCCAGATGCGCTCGGCGTTGTTCGACATATCGAGCACCTTGCCCCAGAAGCCGAAATCGACGCCGATATAGACCAGCACCGCCCAAGCCAGCGCCGCCGCCGCCGGGAACATGATGCTGCCCTTCACCACGAACAGGATGGTCAGCACCAGCGCAAGCAGGCCGGAGATGCCGATCACGATGCCCTGGTACAGCGTGAAGGAATTGACCTTGTCCTTGTAGGCCTCAGGCTCCCACAGATAGAGCTGCGGCAGCTTGTCGGTGCGCAGTTCCGCGACGAAGGTGATGACGGCGCCCGGATCGAGCGTGACGCGGAAGACGTCGGCGGTCGGGCTTTCCTGCCGCTCCGGCCGGTCGCCGGTCGAGGGCGTGATGGTCGCGATGCGCGACAGCCCGAGGTCGGGCCACAACAGCCCCGAGGAGACGATGCGGTAATGCGGGGCGACGATCAGGCGGTCGAGCTGGTCGTCGGTGTTGTTGGCGAGCGCGAACACCACCCAGTTCTGGCCGCCTTCGCGGGCGCGCACCTCGATGCGGCGCACGATGCCGTCGGTCGCGGGCGCGGTGGAGACCTGGATCCGATCCGCATCGCTGCGCTGGTGCTCGAGCACGCCGGTGAGGTCGATCGCGGGCGCGTCGCCGCGGACGCTGACAGCGTCAAGCGCGCGCGCAGGTGACGCGGCGACAAGAATCATGAGGCCCAGCGCGAAGGGCGCGAGGCACCTGATCAGACCCAAGGTCAGTTCTCCGCGTTCGACGCAAACTCTGAGTGCGATGCTGGCACGTAAAGGCGATTTCAGACCGGACCAAGGTGGTTCGGTGCGTGGCGATAGATGCCACGAAAGCAAGGAGAATCAAAGGGTTTCCAGCTTGCCCTGTGGGTGGAGGCCTAGACCTCCAACACAATTTTGCCAATATGTGCGGAGGTCTCCATCCGTCGGTGCGCGTCGGATGCCTTTTCCAGCGGGAATGAGCTGTCCATCAGCGGTTTGACGCGACCTTCGCGCAAAAGCGGCATGACCTTCTGTTCGATCGCCGCGACCATCGCTGCCTTATCCGCATTAGTACGGGGGCGCAGCGTGGATCCGGTGTGGGTCAGTCGCTTCACCATCACCTTGGCGATGTTGACGGTGACCTTGGGGCCGTTGAGGGTTGCGATCTGGACGATCCGGCCATCGACCGCAGCAGCGTCATAATTGCGATCGACATACTCGCCGGCGACCATGTCGAGGATCAGATTGACACCGGCATTGCCGGTCTCCGCCTTGACCACGGCGACGAAGTCCTCGGTCTTGTAGTTGATGGCGCGATCAGCTCCCAACTTGAGACAGGCGTCGATCTTGTCCTGCGAGCCGACGGTGACGAACACCTTCGCGCCGAACGCTTTCGCGAGCTGGATCGCCATGGTGCCGATGCCGGAGGAGCCGCCATGGATCAGCAGCATCTCGCCGGCCTTGAGCCCGCCGCGCTCGAACACATTGTGCCAGACCGTCATCAGGGTTTCCGGCAGCGCACCGGCTTCCGTCATCGACAGGGACGGCGGTACGCTCATCGCTTGCGCGTCTTGGGCGATGCAGTACTGCGCATAGCCCCCGCCGGCGACGAGCGACATCACCTTGTCGCCGATCTTGTGCCGCTTGGCATTGCTGCCGACCGCCACCACTTCACCCGCGATCTCGAGCCCCGGCAGGTCGCTGGCGCCGGGCGGCGGCGGATAGGCGCCGGAGCGCTGCGCCACGTCGGGCCGGTTGACGCCGGCGGCTTGCACCTTGACCAGGATCTCGTCCGGGCCGGGCTGCGGCAGTGCCCGTTGTTCCGGCACCAGCACCTCCGGTCCGCCGGGCTTGGAAATGGCGACCACGGTCATTTGCGCGGGCAGCTTGTCCATGATGTGTCCTTGAGCAAAGGTGCGGGATGCAACGAGGCCATTGCTTAGCCAGCGCGGTCCGAGCTGGCAACCGCCTCAGCCGTGGACCACCCGCGAACGCAGGAGGAACGATATGGCGACCGAAGACGACGACCGCCGGCGCAAGAAGGTCAACCACGAGATCGGACAGGATCTCTCACTGTTGTCGCTCGAGGAACTGACCGAGCGCGGCGCGCTGCTCAAGAGCGAGATCGCGAGACTGGAGGAAGCAGCCGCCAAGAAGCGCGCCTCGCGCGATGCGGCCAACAGCGTGTTCAAGTCTTAGTGAGACAAAACAGGCGTCGTCCCGGATCTGCGCTGAGGCTTGTCCGGGACGACAGCGAAAGGTGTTGCGCTAGCCTCTGTTCCGCCACCCGCTCGGCCACTGGCCGACATGGCTAACGAACCCTCAAATAATTCGCTCGTTTACTCGACATTAAGCTTTCGGGTTTATGACTGGAACGTCCTCGTTTGGACACCGAGTGGCTCCTGTCCACTCTGTTTGACGCCTCCCTGTTATCAACTTTCAAAGCCGCCGGTTTTCCGGCGGCTCTTTTTTGTGTCTCATTCCGGTTGAATTTCGAGCAAAGACCCGCGGAAACCATATCCGCGCTTGTCGCTGGACTCCCGCTCCCGCCCGCGCAATGATTTGTTCATCATAAGCCGGCGCCAAAGCCGGGCAGGTAAACAGTTGCGTAAGGGGCGTTAACCATGGAACGTTTGCAGGCCGAGGGCGCTCTCGTTCAACTCAGCGAGCGGTTCACCAATTCTGCGGCCTTCGGCGTCCTGTTCCGCGAGGGCATGGACCTCGTCGAGGAAACCGCCGCCTATCTCGACGGCGCCGGCCGCACTGAGGCCAAAGCGCTCGATCGCGCCGTCAGCCTCACCTACGCCACCGAGAGCATGCGTCTCACCACCCGCCTGATGCAGCTCGCCTCATGGCTGCTGCTGCATCGCGCGGTCAAGGAAGGCGAGATGACGCTGGGCCAGGCCAATCGCGAGAAGACCAAGGTCAAGCTTTCGGCCGCCGATCCCGGTGCCGCGGACACCATCGAGAAGCTGCCGTCGCAGTTGCAGGACCTGATCCATCGCTCGATGAGCCTTCAGACCCGCGTGCGCCGCCTCGACACCACCATCCACACCCCACCGGCCGAGCAGCCGATGATCGGCAATCCGCTGGTGCCGCACCTCAACGCGCTGAAGGCCGCGTTCGAGCGGTAAGCGCCAACCCCCGCATTGCGAGCGAGGCGAAGCAATCCAGAAGGTCTCCACAGAGGCAGTCTGGATTGCTTCGTCGCAAGTGCTCCTCGCAATGACGAGAGCCCCCAAAACAAAAACGCCCCCGGCTTCCCGGGGGCGTTTTTCGTATCCCGCCGTGCGGCCGGATCAATCCTTTTTGAGGAAGCCCGAAAACTTCTTCTGGAAGCGCGAGACGCGGCCGCCGCGATCCATCAGCTGGGCGTTGCCGCCGGTCCAGGCCGGGTGCGACTTCGGGTCGATGTCGAGGTTCAGCGTGTCGCCTTCCTTGCCCCAGGTGGAGCGGGTCAGGTACTCGGTTCCGTCGGTCATCACGACCTTAATCGTATGATAATTCGGATGAATCTCGGCTTTCATGGCAATTCCTAGGGCGACGGCGCCGCTCGCTTGAGTGATGATCGATGACGGATTTGGCGGCTCTATACCCCAGAGACCCCCCAAAGACAAGCTGGCCGCCCCTAAAACAAGCCATTGTGGGACAAGGAGAACCGGGCGGTCACCTAAGGGATATCCCGGATTTGCCACTCCCCCTGTGGCGGCCTATGTGGAGCACACTTGTCCCTTAGGTCCGATCTCATGAGCGCAGTCGAACGGCTTGACGACCAGTACCGCGACGAGGGCCTCCAAATGTCCGGCGAGGCTCCGTCCATCGAAGCCGATCTGATCGAGCAGCCGGCGAAGGGCCGCGCCAAGCTCCGCCCGCTGCTGGCGCTCGCGCCCTATGTGGCCCGCTATCGCGGCCGGGCGGCGCTCGCCTTCGTGGCGCTGACCGTTGCCGCCCTGACCACGCTGCTGGTGCCGGTCGCGGTACGCCGGATGATCGATTTCGGCCTGACGCCGGAAGGCATCGCGCTGATCAACAGCTACTTCTCGGTGATGATCGCGGTCGTCGGCGTGCTCGCGCTCGCGAGTGCATCGCGCTACTACCTCGTGATGACGATCGGCGAGCGCATCGTCGCGGATTTGCGGCGCGATGTCTTCGCCCATCTGCTGTCGCTGTCGCCGGCCTTCTTCGATTCCGCGCGCAGCGGCGAACTCGTGTCGCGGCTCACCGCCGACACCACCCAGATCAAATCCGCGGTCGGCGCCTCGGTCTCGATCGCGCTGCGCAATGTCATGATGTTTTTTGGCGCGGCGGCGATGATGGTGATCACCAGCCCGCGCCTCTCCGGCTTCGTGCTGCTCGCGATTCCGCTGATCGTGCTGCCGCTGGTCGCCTTCGGCCGCTGGGTGCGGCGGCTGTCGCGCAATGCGCAGGACACGCTCGCCGAGGCCTCGGCCTATGCCGGCGAACTGGTCGGCGCGATCCGCACCGTGCAGGCCTATACCAGCGAAGGGCTGGCCGCGAAGCGCTTTGGCGGCGAGGTCGAGCAGGCCTACGAGGCGGCGCGCACCTCGACCCAGGCGCGGTCGGTGCTCACCGCCATCATCATCTTCATCGTGTTCGCAAGCGTCGTCGCAATCCTCTGGATCGGCTCGCATGACGTGCTCACCGGCGCCATCACCCCGGGCCGCCTCGGCCAGTTCGTGCTCTATGCGGCGTTCGCCGCCGCGGGTCTCGGCCAGCTCAGCGAAGTCTGGGGCGAGGTCTCGGCCGCCTCGGGCGCCGCCGAGCGCCTGTTCGAGATTTTGCATGTGCAGCCCGACATCGCTGCGCCGGCCGTGCCGCGCGCGCTGCCGGTGCCGGCGCGCGGCGAGGTCGGTTTCGACCGCGTCAGCTTCGCCTATCCAACCCGGCCCGACGTCAACGTGCTCGATGCCGTCTCGTTCAGCGTGCGTCCCGGCGAGAAGGTGGCGATCGTCGGCCCGTCGGGCGCCGGCAAGAGCACGATCTTTCATCTGCTGCTGCGCTTCTACGATCCGCGGGGCGGCGCTATCTCGCTCGACGGCGTGCCGGTCAGGTCGGCCGATCCGCGCGAGTTCCGCGCCCGCATCGCGCTGGTGCCGCAGGAATCGACCGTGTTCGCCGCGAGCGCCCGCGAGAACATCCGCTTCGGCCGGCCCGATGCGACCGACGCCGAGGTCGAGCGTGCCGCCGAGCTGGCGCACGCCACCGAGTTCATCCGCCGCATGCCCGAAGGTTTCGAGACCCCGCTCGGCGAGCGCGGCGTGACGCTGTCCGGCGGCCAGCGCCAGCGCATCGCGATTGCCCGCGCGATCCTGCGCGATGCGCCGCTGTTGCTGCTCGACGAAGCGACCTCCGCACTCGACGCCGAAAGCGAGACGCTGGTGCAGACCGCGCTGGAAGAGCTGATGCGCCATCGCACTACGCTGGTGATCGCGCATCGCCTGGCAACCGTGCTGTCCTGCGATCGCATCCTGGTGATGGACCAGGGCAGGATCGTCGAGCAGGGCACGCATGCCGAGCTGGTCGCGGTGAACGGGCTTTATGCGAGGCTGGCGAGGCTGCAGTTCGAGGGGGCGTGAGGCGCCGCCTCATCCGCGATTAGCGGCACTTCGGCGAGAGCGCCGGGACGTTCGCCCACGGCCAGTTCTTCCAGCTGCCGTCCTCATCGACGCACGGGGCAACGCTGCTCGCCGGATGAGGCGCACTTGCTGTCCTCGGCGGCGCGGCGAAGTGCTGGTCGACATAGGTCGTCGACAGATATCCGGCGACAATGACGCCCAGCAACACCGAAGACCCCTTGGCCAGATCGCTCAGCTTCATCGGTCGTCTCCATCTGCTTGCCATCCGCCACGAATAGCAAAGATCGTGGCATCTCTCAGTGACAGACGTCACGGCCGCCAAATCATCTTCAACACCGGCCGCCCTGAGGTCGGATTCACATCGTCGCCGGCCTGCGCAAAGCCGTTGCGCTCGTAGAAGCGGATGGCGCGGGCGTTGTCCTTGTTGACCAGCAGCGTGACGCCTGACGGTGACAGGCGCTTGGCTTCCTCGACCAGCAGCCTTGCCGCGTCGGAGCCCCAATGATTGGGGTCGACCACCAGCTGGTCGAGATAGCCATCGCCGTCGATCGTGACGAAGCCGGTCAGCGCGCCGTCCTGCTCGCTCACGACGATCGAGGCCTTCGGCACCAGATCCTTGCGCCAGCGCTCGCGCCACCAGTCCAGCCGCGCGGCGAAGTCGATCTGCGGATAGGCCTGCTGCCAGGTGCGATGCCAGAGCTCGATCGCCTCCGCTTCGTCCGCGTCGCGATAGGGGCGGAGCTGGAGCGCGCTCACTACCGCTCCGTCAGCTTCAGCTCGATGCGACGGTTGCGCTTGTAGGCCTCTTCGGTGTTGCCGGGATCGAGCGGCTGGAATTCGCCGAAGCCGGCGGCGACCAGGCGCTGGGCCGGCACGCCGAGCGAGATCAGATATTGCACCACCGAGATCGCGCGCGCCGCGGACAGGTCCCAGTTCGACTTGAAGTTCGGGCCATTGACCGGGCGCACGTCGGTGTGGCCGTCGACGCGGAGCACCCAGGCGATCTCCGGCGGGATTTTCTTGTCGAGCTCGATCAGCGCGTTCGCCACGGTGTCGAGCTCGGCGCGGCCCTCAGGCAGGAGCGTGGCCTGCCCGGTATCGAAGAACACTTCGGACTGGAACACAAAGCGGTCGCCGACCACCCGGATATCCGGCCGGTTGCCGAGAATGGCGCGGAGCCGGCCGAAGAATTCGGAGCGGTAACGCGACAATTCCTGCACACGCTGCGCCAGCGCGACGTTGAGGCGAGAGCCCAGATCGGCAATTCGATTCTGCGATTCCTTGTCGCGCTTCTCGCTGGCGTCGAGCGCTTCTTCCAGCGCCGCCAATTGCCGGCGCAGCGCACTGATCTGCTGGTTCAGCACCTCGATCTGCGCCAGCGCCCGCGCCGAAACCGCCTTCTCCGAGTCCAGCGCCTTGCCGAGCTCGGCGGTCTTGCCTTGCGCGTCGTTGCCGGCATTGGCGAGGCCCTCATAGAGACCCTTCATGCGGTCGCGCTCGGATTCGGCCGAGGCGAGCCCGGCTTTCAGCTGCGAGACCTGATCGTCGAGCGAGAGCTTGCCGAGCTTCTCCAGCGAGAGCAATTCGTTGAGCTGCGCGATCTTGGCGTTGAGCTGCTCCAGCGCCTTGTCCTTGCCGGTGACCTCCTGCGACAGGAAGAACTGCACGACCAAAAACACCGAGAGCAGGAACACGATCGACAGCACCAGCGTCGACAGCGCGTCGACGAATCCGGGCCAGTAGTTGAAGGCGCCTTCGCTGCGCCGGCCGCGGGCTAAAGCCATGATGCTCAACTCTTCTCAGGCTGGCGCGCGATGCGTTCCAAAAGGCGCCGGATCTCGCGGTTCTGCTCACCCTGGCCGTCGGCCCATTCGCGAATCATCTGCTGCTCGGTGCGCATGTGCGAGACCAGCGCCTGGATCGCTTCGGCGAGACTGGCCATCGACGCGGTGGTGCTGCGGCTGGCGGTGCCTTCCTCGAGCACGCTGCGCAGCCGCTCGACCGCGGCCTGGAGCTCGCCGCTCGCAACGCCGCCGCCCGCTGCGACGGCCATCTCGCCGCTGCCATATTCGCGCACGGTGGTGGCGAGCCAGTCCTCGAGGTCGGTGTAGAAACGGTTTTGGGCCTGGCTCGATTGCAGGTCGAGGAAGCCGAGGATCAGCGACCCGGCAAGGCCGAACAGCGAGCTCGAAAACGAGATGCCCATGCCGCCGAGCGGCGCGGCGAGGCCTTCCTTCAGTGTATCGAACAACGCGCCGGAATCGCCCCCGACCTTGAGACCGTCGATCACCTTGCCGACCGAGCCGACCGTCTCGATCAGGCCCCAGAAGGTGCCGAGCAGGCCGAGGAAGACCAACAGCCCGGTCATGTAGCGGGAAATGTCACGGGCCTCGTCCAGGCGGGTCGCGATCGAATCGAGCAGGTGCCGCATGGTCGTCTGCGTGATCGTCATCCGCCCGGAGCGTTCGCCGCCCAGGATCGCCGCCATCGGCGCCAGCAGCTTGGGGTGCCGGGCCGGCGCCAGGCCGGGATCGGCGATCCGGAAATTGTTGACCCAGGAGACCTCGGGATAGAGCCGGATGACCTGGCGAAAGGCCAGGATGATGCCGATGAACAGCACGCCGCCGATCAGGGCGTTGAGGCCTGGATTGGCGAAGAAGGCCTGGATGATCTGCTTGTACAGCACCACGCCCACCAGCGCGCACAGCACCAGGAACACCAACATCCGCACCAGGAAGACGCTGGGCGAGGAGAGCTTGGTGTAGTCGATGTCGATGGTGGAGCGGGGCGAGGGGCCTGGCGGCATGGCCGGTATCATCCATTACGAAAGCTTGCTTGCAGTGCGCACTATGGCACAGCGCCGGCCCAAAAAAAGCGCCGGATGTGCCGATTTCGGGGCGGCATGGGGAACCCAAGGCTGAAATCGCGCTTTTCATAATGACGTACTTTGTAAAACTTCGGCGTTCCATTGACTTGGGTCGGATTTTTGCATGGCGATGCATCTCGGGGGACTGGCGGCCATCGCGCTCTCGCTCGCGATCCTGATGGCGTCCGCCTGGATGGTCCAGCGCACCGGCAATTCCGGCTGGCTCGACATCATCTGCACCTCTGCCCTCGGCCTGACCGGCGTGGGCGCGGCCCGGGTCCTGGTCCACGTCGCCGGCGTCCTGCGTTTGGGAGCGCAGATGCCGCGTTCGCGCGGCGAGCGCTGCCGCGGTTACCAATCCACAACCACCATGTTCTTTCAGCTTGTTCTTTCCCCTGCCACCCAAAGACGGAGTGGCCGCATGAGCGTCGTCTCCACGATCATCGGAACTGCCGAACGCGTGCCGCTGCCTGACATCGTGGTCCGCGCCGCGATCCAGCAGCTCTGCGCGCGCACCGCGACACGTCTCGCCGCGCACGATGCCCCCGACGATGCCGCCTTCGCCGGGCGGATGATGCTGCGGCCGATCGCCGAGCGCACGGACGCCGCCAACACCCGCCACGACGACGTGCCGTCGAGCTTCTTTGCGCAGGTGCTCGGCCCCAACCGCAAATTTTCGTCCTGCTTCTACAAGACGGATGCGAGCACATTGCAGGAGGCTGAAGAGGAGGCGCTGCGCCAGACCGCCGGGCATGCCGCTCTCGCCGATGGTCAAACCATCCTCGAACTCGGCTGCGGCTGGGGCTCGCTGTCGCTGTGGATGGCCCGGCAGTTTCCGCATGCCAGGGTGATGGCGGTGTCGAACTCGCAGTCGCAGCGTGCCTATATCGAGCAGGAGGCGCGGTTACGCGGGCTGCTCAATCTGCGCGTCGTCACCGCCGACATGAACATGTTTACGCCGGACGGCCGGTTCGACCGCATCGTCTCGGTCGAGATGTTCGAGCACATGATGAACTGGCGCAAGCTGATGACGCGCGTGCATGCATGGCTCGCGCCCGAGGGACGCTTCTTCATGCACGTCTTCACCCATCGCTCCGGCTCCTATCTGTTCGAGCGCGCCAATCGCGAGGATTGGATCGCGCAGCACTTTTTCACCGGCGGCGTGATGCCGAGCCATCAGTTGGTCCGGCAATATGACGACATCTTTACAATCGAGAAGGAATGGCGCTGGAGCGGCACGCATTATCAGCACACGGCCCATGACTGGCTCGCCAATTTCGATGCGCATCGCGATGCAATCGAAGCGTCCTTGCTTCCCGTCTATGGCGAGGACACGGCCTTGTGGATGCGGCGCTGGCGCTGGTTCTTCCTCGCCACCGCCGGGCTGTTCGGCCACGCCGACGGCAGCGAATGGGGCGTGAGCCACTACCGGATGAAGGCGGCGGGGTAGGGGCGTTATCGTTCCACTGATTTTCTTCGCTGCCGGTGCGCGTATTCCGCGCCCCATCCGAGGCCGAGGGTGACGGAGACGAGAGAGCCGAGCACGACGCCGAGCTTCGCTGCATCCAGCAGCTTGTCGTCGGTGAACGCCAGCATGGCGATGAAGATCGACATCGTGAAGCCGATACCGGCCAACAGGCCGATCAGGCAGACCCCGCCCCAGGACACGCCGGGAGCCAGCCGACACCAGCCCGTGCGCACCGCGAGCCAGGTCGCGGCGATCACGCCGATCGGCTTTCCCGCGCACAGTGCAAGTCCGACGCCGAGCGTCACGAACTGAGCCCCGCCCGAGAGTTCCGTGCCGGTGAAGCTGACCCCCGCATTCGCAAGCGCGAACAGCGGCATAATTCCGTAGGCGACCCAGGGATGAAGTGCGGTCTGAACACGAACGACAGGCGGAGATGTCTCCTGCTCAGATCGGGCCGGCGTCATCAAGCCGAGCACCACGCCTGCAAGCGTCGGGTGAATGCCGGCCTTGAGCAGGCCGGTCCAGACGATGACAGCCGGAAGGATGTAGGCGAATGCAGAGCGAAAGCCGAGCCGCTGGAACCAGAGAACCATCAGCATGCCGGCCGCTGCGATGATGAAGCCGCTGAGATCGAGCCCGCTCGTGTAGAACATGGCGATGATCAGAACCGCAACGATATCGTCGATGATGGCCAGTGCGAGCAGAAAGACCCGGACATTGGCGGGGATCGAACGTCCGAGCAGTGCGAGCACGCCGACGGCGAACGCGATGTCTGTGGCCGTGGGTATTGCCCAGCCATGGCCGCGTCCCGCCACGCTGTTGAAGCCCAGATAAATCAGGGCGGGAACGGCAATGCCGCCGAGAGCCGCCACAACCGGGAGCACGGCCTGGTCGAATTTGCTGAGTGCACCCTCATGGAGCTCGCGACGAATCTCCAGGCCCACGACCAGGAAGAAGATCGTCATCAGCGCGTCATTGATCCAGAAGTGCAACGATGTGGTGAAGGCGAAGTCGCCTGATCCCAACACGACGGGATGGTTCCAGAAATCATGATACGCGTGGGCAAAAGGCGAGTTCGCCCACAGCATTGCGGCCATTGCGGCCACTAGCAACACGGCGCCGCTGACGGCTTCGACATGCAGGTATTGCTGGATCGTTCCAATCGCACGCTTGGCGAGCTTGGATTTGGACAGGTCTCTGCCTGGCAGCTGATCGTTCATGGGCACGCGCTTTCTGCGTGGCGGCCCGACCATCGCTTGACCTGTCACTGCTCGTTGCAGCGAGCACCCGGGAGCCTTCTACACGACGATGTCGGGAAGGCAACAGTTCCAATTGGCTCATACTGCCGCAGCAACGGCCGCGTAGGACAAAGCAATCCGAGGAGGAGTGGACCGGCTGACAAAGAATTCCCGTGGCCATCGGAAACGTCGGGCTCCTGCTTTGTTATCGCCGGTTAACCCAAGGAGGAAACACCATGCGGTATCTCGCGCTCACAGCAATTGCCGTGGTGGCCGGCCTGACGGCACCGGCGATGGCGCAGCAGGCTTCGCCATCGCACAACCTTCAAAACGAAGCCGACAAAGGCATCAAGACCGAGAACTCCGGTGCGTCGGGATACGTCTCCGAGCAGGACAAGCCCGGCTCGGCCTCTCATATCCCGGGTAACCCTGCTCGCGCGGCGACGGACAGCGCGGCAACGGCGCCGAGCGCACAAAACTCCGGCGCGGGAATTGCGGGTGCTCCCGGCAACAAGAACGGGCCTCCGGCTCATAGCGGTACGGTCGGCTCGGCGTCGCAAAATCAATCGGTGCAGGAGCAGGATCCGGCGAACGTCAAGGGATTGCCGGGCAACAAGAGCGGTCCGCCTGCCAAGCGATAGGTTCGCTCGCCATCCCGCCGCTCGCCGAGACAGTTTATTCGGTTGACGCGCTCGGCGGGGTGGCCGCATTGAGCAGATTGGAAAGCGCCGTCACAAGCTGCGCCGGCGCGAATGGCTTGGTCAACAGCACGCTGTTCGGCACGCCCCTCGACGCCCAATCTTCGGCGTGGGTGCCTGTCATATAGATCACCGGCATGGCGGGGTCGAGCTCGCGTGAGCGCTGGGCGACCTCCCATCCGTCGCACTTTCCGCTCAGATTGATGTCGGTCACGATCGCTCGAAATTGTGTCGTGTTGGTTTGAAGAAGCGTCATCGCTTCTTCGCCCGAGCCCGTGACAGTTGACTCAAAACCGCCAGCCGAAAGGGCCTCTTGGATCATGACCTGAATGAGCCCGTCGTCCTCGACGACCAGCACCGTGACGGAGTCACTCACTTCACCTTCTCCCCTGCTGCCGCCTTGCAGTGCTCCGGTGAGCTAAGCGACTCGGACGCGCTCGGTTCCATCAATTGTCCAAAAGTGTACATAAGGCGGAAGACGGCGGACGGACCCAAGGTCAGGCGAGGCGTTCATCACCATCGCGATGTTCTGTCGCAGTACGCACCCGCGGAACCCGACTCACGATCCGGTGAGTTCGCGAAAGTGTCGTGCGCTCAGTCAGATAGACGAGTGTGACATTGAGCCGCCCGGGCCACGCGTTGCGCCGCAGCGAGTCCATTCTATTTTGACGCCATCATCCGCGCGGAATTGTCCAGGACGGGCGCCGCGCGGAGCGCGACCAGTTTCAACAACATCGGGGCACTCCACTTCATGTCAGGACTTCACGCGCGATCGGCATGCGTTGCAATCATGCTCGCGGCCGTTGCGCCGCTGCTGGGGGCTTGTGATCAATCCAGCTCCGCCGTCTCCGCCGCCCAACCCTCCGAACCCGATGTCAGCGTCGTCACCGTCAGGCAGCAAGCCCGTGCCGTGGTGCGCGAGCTGCCCGGCCGGATCGCGCCGACCCGCGTCGCTGAAGTGCGCCCTCGCGTGTCGGGCATCGTGGTCGAGCGCCTGTTCCGCCAGGGCAGCGAGGTGAAGGCGGGCGATGCGCTCTACCGCATCGATCCGCGGCCGTTCGAGGTCGAGGTCATGGCCAACGACGCCGCGGTCGACAAGGCCGAGGCTGCGTTGATGCAGGCGCAGCAGCAGGCGCGCCGTATCGCCACGCTCACCAGCCAGCGCGCCGCGCCGGAAGCCGAGAACGAGAAGACCATCGCGGCCGAGCGCCAGGCCCGGGCCGAACTCGAGGGCCGCAAGGCCGATCTCGCGCGCGCCAAACTCAATCTCGACTATGCGACCGTGCGCGCGCCGATCGACGGCGTGGTCGGTGCGGCCCTGGTCAGCGAAGGCGCGCTGGTCGTGCAAAACGAGACCAATCTCGCCACCGTCCAGCAGCTCGATCCGATTTATGCCGATTTCACCCAGTCGGTGACCGAGCTCAACCAGCTCCGCCGCGCCTTCGAGAGCGGCGACCTCGAGCGCATCGCGGCCGATGCCGCCAAGGTGCGGCTCGTGCTCGACGACAACTCGATCTATTCGCTCGACGGCAAGCTGCTGTTCTCCGACGCCAAGGTCGACGCCCAGACCGGGCAGGTGACGCTGCGCGGCGAGTTTCCAAATCCCAAGCGCGAGCTGCTGCCGGGCATGTATGTCCGCGTGCGCATCGACCAGGGGCTGGACTCCGACGCGATCGCGGTGCCGCAGCAGGCGGTCCAGCGCAATGGCGGTGGCGGCAGCGAGGTGTTCGTCGTCAAGGACGACAACCGCATCGCGGTGCAGCCGGTGCGCACCGGCTCGGTGCAGGACGGGGTCTGGTTCGTCACCGAGGGCCTGAAGGCCGGCGACAAGGTCGTGGTCGAAGGCTTCCAGAAGTTCGCGGCCGGCGACAAGGTCAAGCCGCAATCCTGGGCCGAAGCCGACGCGACCGCGGACGCCCAACGCGCCCAGTTGACCCGGTAAAGCGCGATGGCGAGCTTCTTCATCGACAGGCCGATCTTCGCCTGGGTCGTCGCGCTGTTCATCTGTCTGATCGGCGCGATCTCGATCCCGCTGTTGCCGATCGCGCAATATCCGATCATCGCGCCGCCCTCGATCTCGATCTCGACCAGCTATCCCGGTGCGTCGCCGGAAAATCTCTACAACAGTGTCACCCGGCTGATCGAGGAGGAGCTTAACGGCGCCTCCGGCATTCTCAATTTCGAATCGACCAGCGACTCGCTCGGCCAGGTCGAGATCACGGCCAATTTCGTGCCGGGGACCGATACGAGTGCAGCTTCCGTCGAGGTGCAGAACCGCATCAAGCGGGTCGAAGCCCGTTTGCCGCGCGCGGTGATCCAGCAGGGCATCCTGATCGAGGAAGCCTCCAGCGCCGTACTCCAGATCATCACGCTGAATTCGACCGACGGCAGTCTGGACGAAGTCGGGCTCGGCGACTTCATGATCCGCAACGTGCTCGGCGAGATCCGCCGCATCCCCGGCGTCGGCCGCGCCACGCTCTATTCGACCGAACGTTCGCTGCGCGTCTGGGTTGATCCGGCCAAGCTGGTCGGCTACGGGCTTACCGCCGACGACGTCAACAAGGCGATCGCGGCGCAGAACGCCCAGGTCGCCTCGGGCAGCATCGGCGCCGAGCCGTCGACCGGCAGCCAGCGCACCTCCGCGCTGGTGCTGGTCAAGGGCCAATTGTCCTCGCCGGATGAGTTCGGCTCGATCATCCTGCGCGCCAATGCGGACGGCTCGACCGTGCGGCTGCGCGATGTCGCGCGCATCGAGGTCGGCGGCCTCAGTTACCAGTTCAACACGCGTCTCAACGGCAAGCCGACTGCCGGTCTCTCCGTGCTGATGTCGCCGACCGGCAATGCGCTGGCGACCGCGGGCGCGGTCGAAGCGAAAATGAAGGAGCTGTCGCGCTTTTTCCCGGCCAATATCTCTTACAAGATCCCCTACAACATCACGCCGGTGGTCGAGGCGTCGATCAAGAAGGTGCTGACGACGCTGCTCGAAGCGGTGGTGCTGGTGTTCGTGGTGATGTTCCTGTTCTTGCAGAACATCCGCTACACCATCATCCCGACCATCGTGGTGCCGGTGGCGCTGTTGGGCGCCTGTACCACGCTGCTGCTCGCCGGCTACTCCATCAACATGCTCTCGATGTTCGGCATGGTGCTCGCCGTCGGCATCCTCGTCGACGACGCCATCGTCGTGGTCGAGAACGTCGAGCGCATCATGGCGGAGGAGGGCCTGCCACCGAAGGAAGCCACGCGGAAAGCGATGTCGCAGATCACCGGCGCCATCATCGGCATCACGCTGGTGCTGATGGCGGTGTTCGTGCCGATGGCGTTCTTCCCGGGCTCGGTCGGCATCATCTACCGCCAGTTCTCCGTGACCATGGTCGCCGCGATCGGCTTCTCCGCCTTCCTGGCGCTGTCGCTGACGCCGGCGCTGTGTGCGACGCTGCTCAAGCCCGTCGCTGCCGGCCACGGTCACGCCAGGAAAGGCGTGTTCGGCTGGTTCAACCGCATGCTCGAAGGCGGCAAGGAAGGCTATTTCCGCACCGTCGGCTTTTCGCTGAAGCGCACCGGACGGCTGATGCTGGTCTATGTCGCGCTGCTCGCCGGCCTGTCCTGGGCCTTCGTCAATTTGCCCGGCGGCTTCCTGCCGGTCGACGACCAGGGCTTTGTCACCACTGACGTGCAGACGCCGTCGGATTCGTCCTATGGCCGCACCAAGGCCGTGATCGAGAAGGTCGAAAAATACCTGGCGCAGCGACCGGGCGTGGACAACGTCACCTTCCTCACCGGCTTCAGCTTCTCCGGCCAGGGCATGAACACCGCGCAGGCCTTCATCACGCTGAAGGACTGGTCGGAGCGCGGGCCGAAGGACTCAGCGGCTGCGATCGTCAATGACATCAACCGCGATCTGTCCTCGTCGATCCGTGACGCGAAAATCTCCGCGCTCCAGCCGCCGCCGATCGACAATCTCGGCAATTCCTCGGGCTTCTCGTTCCGCCTCCAGGATCGCGGCCAGAAGGGCTATCCGGCCTTGATGCGCGCCGCCGACCAACTGATCGCAGAGGCCAATGCGAGCGCGGTGCTGCAAAAGGTCTATGTCGAGGGCCTGCCCGAGGCCGGCGTGGTCAATCTCGTGATCGACCGCGAGAAGGCCGGCGCTTTCGGCGTCACCTTCGAGGACATCAACAACACGATCTCGACCAATCTCGGCTCGAACTACATCAACGACTTCCCGAACCGCGGCCGCATGCAGCGCGTCGTGGTGCAGGCCGATAGCCGCGATCGCATGAAGACCGAGGACATCCTCAACTACAACGTCAAGAACAGCCACGGCCAGCTGGTGCCGTTCTCGTCCTTCGCGACGGTGGAATGGGCGCGCGGCCCGACGCAGATCGCCGGCTTCAACTATTATCCGGCGGTGCGCATCTCCGGCGAAGCCAAGCCCGGCTTCACCTCGGGCGATGCCATCGCCGAGATGGAGCGGCTTGCGGGCAAATTACCGCGCGGCTTCGGCTATGAATGGACCGGGCAGTCGCTCCAGGAAAAGCTGTCGGGCTCGCAGGCGCCGTTCCTGCTCGCGCTGTCGGTGTTCGTGGTGTTCCTGTGTCTGGCCGCGCTCTATGAGAGCTGGACCATTCCGCTCGCGGTGCTCCTCACCGTGCCGCTCGGCATCGTCGGCGCGGTGGTTGCAGCGATGCTGCGCGGCCTGCCTAACGACGTCTATTTCACCGTCGGCCTCATCACCATCATCGGCCTCGCCGCCAAGGACGCGATCCTGATCATCGAGTTCGCCAAGGACCTGCGCAAGGAGGGCAAGCCGCTGGTCGACGCCACCATAGAGGCCTGCCGTCTCCGTTTCCGCCCGATCCTGATGACCGGCCTCGCCTTCAT
This sequence comes from Bradyrhizobium sp. LLZ17, assembly GCF_041200145.1. Taxonomy (NCBI): domain Bacteria; kingdom Pseudomonadati; phylum Pseudomonadota; class Alphaproteobacteria; order Hyphomicrobiales; family Nitrobacteraceae; genus Bradyrhizobium; species Bradyrhizobium zaerense. The sequence continues at coordinate 3,844,708 of NZ_CP165734.1, read as the reverse complement.
CTGCGGCGTGCTGCCGATGGCGATCGCGCATGGCGCCGGCGGCGCCAGCCAGCAATCGCTCGGCACCGTCGTGATGGGCGGCATGATCGCGGTGGTGATTCTGGCGCTATTGATGGTGCCAGTGTTCTTCGTCTCGGTGCAGCGTGCGCTGGGCGGGGATCGGGAGAAGGCAGAGGAGGCCGAGATGTACGGCCCGCCGGCGCCGGCCAACCTGTAAAGTGGGTGTCATGCCCCGCGAAGGCGGCGCATCCAGTACGCCGCGGCCTTTCCGTACCCGACAGGCGTCTCTGGACTACTGGATCATCCGCCTTCGCGGATGATGACAGTCGGGTTTGGAGCGGCCGTCTTCGCCCAGACTGCGCAGCACATTCGCGGCGCTGGTGAGAGTCTGGCACTGAACGCCGGATCGGTCGGCTTGCTTTCTCGGGACTGTCCATCCAGACTGCATCCCTTGGATTGAGAGAATGCGTATTCGCACCGCCAGCGAATGCGCAGACAGCCCGCCGATTGAGAGCATGTGATGCGTCCGACCGACATTGCGATCTCGAACTATCGCTCCATTCGGCGGCTCTCCATACCCATCCATCCCTTGTCCGTGTTTGTGGGTGAGAACGGTGTCGGCAAATCCAATCTGTACAAATCCTTGTCGTTGTTGCGCGACGCGGCGGTTGGCCAGATCACCCGCACGATCGCCGATGAAGGCGGATTGAATTCGGTCTGCTGGTCCGGCCTCCGCAAGCGAGGCGAAGACGGACGGCTGCGGTTGTCGGCCACCTTCGACAGCATGAGGTATTCCATCGAGCTGGGGTTTCCCAGCCCGGTTCAGGCCGCGTTTTCCGGCGAGCCGATGATCAAGGCCGAAAGTATCGAGGCGACGCAGGGCAAACGAACGGTCAAGCTGATGGAGCGGATCAATTCGCTCATCAGCGTCCGCGGCGAGAGCGGCGCCTGGAACGCTCACAAGGATGCGGTGCTGCCGTCAGAGACTGCGCTTGCGGCTTTTTCCGATGGCAAGGAATGCCCGGAAATCGACCTGATCAGAAATGCGATGCTGGGCTGGCGATTCTATCATGACTTCCGCACTGATCCGGCGTCACCGATACGAAAGCCTTGTCTCGCAATCGCAACGCCCTCGCTCAGCGCCGATGGAACCGATCTGGCTGCCGCCCTGGCGACCCTCTATGTCATTCGGCAAGACGCCAACGACCTGCAGGATGCGATCCAGGATGCATTCCCGGGCGCTGAGCTCCGCGCATGGGAGGAAAACGGCCTCTGCCAATTTGATCTGCAACTGGCGGATATGCCGCGGCCGTTCAGGGCTCATGAACTATCCGATGGAACGCTGAAATACATTTGCCTGCTCGCGGTGTTCATGGGCTATCGGCTGCCGCCATTCATCGCGCTGAACGAACCCGAGACCAGCCTGCATCCGTCGCTGCTGGCGCCACTGGCCCGGCTGATCGCCAAGGCATCACGCCGTGCGGACATCTGGATCGTCACTCACTCGGAACACCTGATGGAGGCGTTGCGAAGCGAGAGTTCGGTCCCGCTTCGCCGGGTGATCAAGTCGAAAGGCGCCACGACCATCGAGGGCCTGACCATCGGCGGGGAATATCGCGACGAGGAAGATGACGAGGACGACGCTTAGTTGTTGCAGATCGACCGCAGAGGTGCCGACCCAGCGGTTTGGAAAGGAGCAAGCGAATCCATGAGAATGATGGCCGCCATTGCGATCGCTTACATACTTGCAGGCGCTCTCTACATTTGGCGCGATTTCCGAAAGCCGGTCGATACGCAGCCCGGCTATGTCAAGTGGGGCGGCATACGGACCAAGCTGTTCATCGTGCTCTATTGGCTTCCCGGAACGCTGTCCGCGGCCTGCCGGGGCGGTGACTTGCGAGACTTAGCCGTTCCATGGGCAATCTTTGCTGCCCTCGCCGTCGCCGGGCTTTACTTCTCAAGTTGATAGCTTGCCGCAGGCGGAGGCATCCAGTACGCCGCGACCGTTCTATGTCCAAGTGACCTCTCTGGAGTACTGGATCGTCCGCCTTCGCGGACGATCCAGCAGTGTGTAAGGGGCGGTCTCGGCCTACGCTGCCTTCCGCAACACCTTCGCCAGCTCCCCGTGCACGAACTCGTTGCCGCACACGACGTGCCCGGTGACCAGCGCGTCGCCTGGTGTGTCGATGTCGCTCACCGTTCCGCCCGCCTCGCGCACCATGATCTGGCCGGCGGCGATGTCCCAGGGGGACAGATTGCGTTCCCAATAGCCGTCGAGGCGGCCGGCCGCGACGAAGGCTAAATCGAGCGAGGCGGCGCCGAAGCGGCGCAGGCCTGCGACGCGGTCCTGGATCGCGGTCATCTCGCGGCGGAATTCCTCGTGGTCGCCGCGGCCGATATGCGGCAGCCCGCAGGCCACCACGCATTCGTTGAGCTGGCGGCGTCCCGCGACCCGCAGGCGCTGGTCGTTGAGGAAGGCGCCCTTGCCGCGCTCGGCGATGTAGAGCTCGTCATTGGCGGGGTTGTAGATCACGCCTGCGATCACCGTGCCCTCGCGGACGAGGCCGATCGAGATCGCGAATTGCGGGATGCCGTGCAGGAAATTGGTGGTGCCGTCGAGCGGATCGACGATCCAGGTGTGGCTCTTGTCGCTGCCCTCGCGCGTGCCGCCTTCCTCGCCGACGAAGCCGTAGCCGGGCCGCGCCTTGGCGAGGTCCTGGTAGAGGATCTCTTCGGCACGCTTGTCGGCGAGCGAGACGAAGTTCGCCGGCCCCTTCAGCGAGACCTGGAGATGCTCGATCTCGCCGAGATCGCGCTTGAGGCTGCGGCCGGCGCGGCGCGCCGCCTTGACCATGACGTTGATAGTGGCGGAATACAGCATGAGCTCTGGTCTTGATCGGGGAAAGGGACGCAAACCCGCGCCATTTGATGGGATTGGGTGCCCTGCGAGGGCCGCAACGTCAAGTCATTTGCTCCCGAGCCATTTCCTCGCGGCAGCTTCCGCCTTGGCGCGGTCGTCGGCAGGCAGATCGGCCAGCTGCTTGTCGAGCTCCGGATCGCCCTTGCCGGCGGTTTTTGCCACCAGGTGCCATTTGAACCCCTCGACCTTGTCCACGGGCGCGCCCATGCCGTTGATCAGGACCCAGGCCAGCCGGTTCTGCGCGATCGCACTGCCCTGGCGGGAGGCCTTGCGCAGCAACGCCACGGCCGCCGGCTGGTTCTTCGGCGTGCCGGTGCCGTTGAACAGCGCAATGGCATATTCGACCTCGGCATCGACATTGTCGGTCAGCGTTGCCGCCTGAAGCAGCCGCACCGCTCTTTCGGGGTCCTTCGGCACGCCGGTGCCTTCCTTGTAGAACGTCGCCAGCGCGTACTGCGCCTCGGGCAGGCCGGCGTCCGCGGCCTGGCGCAACAGCTCCGCGGAGCGTTTGACGTCCTGTGGCAGGGTCTGGCCGTCAAGATAAAGCAGCGCGAGATTATAGGCGGCCTTGGGCTCGCCGAGCTTGGCCGCGGATGCCATCAGCTTGACGGCCTCGCCCTTGTCGATCGGGCCGCCGCGGCCGGCGATGCGCAGCATCGCCAGCGCGAACATCGCCTCGCGGTCGCCGGCCTCGGACGCGCGCTTGTACCATTCGGCCGCCTTGGCGTAGTCGCGCTTGATGCCCATGGCGTTGGAATAGAGCTCGCCCAGCATTGTCATGGCCTTGGCATCGCCGGTCTTGGCGCGCGCAGTGGCGAGCTCGAAGGCCGTCTTGTACTGGCCGCGCTGATAGGCGCCGAACACCAGATCGACGTTGGAATTGTCGGCCGGAGGCGCGGGGATCACAGTCGCAGGCAGCGCCGGGGTCGGCGAGGCCGACGGCTTGGGCGCCGGTGCGGCTTCCTTCTTCTTGGTGATGGTGTGCGGCTTGGTTGCGGGCTTGGCCTTGGCCTTTTCGGCCGATGGGTTCGGCGTCGCGACCGGGGGCGTGATCTGGAGCTGTGCCGCCACGGGCGGCGTCAAGAGCAGCGTTGCAAGAAGCGTGATGCGCGATAATTTCATCTCGGGCGCTAGCCCTGGCCCGCGGGAAGGGCTGCATAGCCGTTCTTGATCGCAGCGTCGGCCTCGATCAGGGCGGCCTTGGGCCCGCGCGGATCGGCCCAGATGAAGGCGCCGACCAGCACGAAATCGGCGCCGCTGGCGGCGAAGTCGTGGGCTTCCTCGAACGAGGTAGCAAAGCCGACGCAGGGCGGCTCGAACAGTTCCGCCCACCAGTCCAGCCGTTCGGCGATGGCTTGCGACGACGGCCGCTGCCCCTTGGCATCGGGCTCGCCGAACAGCAAATAGTCCGCGCCGATCTCGCCTGCATCCATGGAATGGTGCCGCGTCGTCAGCCCGCCGACTCCGGCGATGCGATCGGGCTTCAGCGACGGCAGCGCCTCTTTCAGCGCGGCGATGCCGGGCAGGTGCGCGCCGTCGGCGCCGCCGCGCGCGACCAGCTCGGGATGGCCCTCGATCAACAGCGCGGCCCCCGCGTTCTGCACGACCGGTGCCAGCGCCTTGATGCGCGAGATCATGCTGCGCTGGTCGGTCTCGTTGAGCTGCAGCAGCACGGCGGCGACATCGGCGGAAGCGAGCAGGCCCGGCAATTCCGCGACGAGCGAAGCGGGATCATCGACCAGCGGCGTCGCGAGATAGAGCCGCGGCGGCGGGCGCGGCGGAGGCGATTTGTTCGACAAGATCTAGGCTGCCTTCTGTTCCAGGCTACTTTGCCATTCGCCCTTCGAGGCGAGGCCGTTCATGCGCGCGCGGTGACTGAATGCGTGTTGTCCGGCCGTGACATTCTCCGCCTTGCCCGACCAGGCCTTCTGCGGCGCCGCCTGCAGCGCGCGGCCATAGGAGAAGGTCAGGCCCCAGGGCAGCGGGCCGAGCTTGTGCATGGCGTTGAGATGCGCGGTCGCCTCCTCGTCCGACTGGCCGCCGGAGAGGAAGGCGATGCCGGGCACCGCCGCCGGCACGCACCCCTTCAACAGCCGGATTGTCTTCTCCGCGACGTCCTCGACGGAGGCCTGCTTCGGGCACTTCTTGCCCGAGATGGCCATGTTCGGCTTCAGCACCATGCCTTCGAGCGCGACGCGCTGCACCCGCAACTCCTGGAACGTCTTGTTGAGCACGCGGCTCGTTACCTCGTAGCAGCGGTCGATGTCGTGATCGCCGTCCATCAGCACTTCCGGCTCGACGATCGGCACGATCTGCGCGGCCTGGCACAGCGCGGCGTAACGCGCCAGCGCATGGGCGTTGACGCTGATCGCGGTCATCGAGGGAATGCCGCTGCCGATATCGATCACCGCACGCCATTTGGCGAAGCGCGCGCCGCGCTCGTAATATCTCTTCAAGCGCTCGGCGAGCTTGTCGAGCCCGACGGTGACGAGTTCGCCCGGGCACATCGGCAGGGCCTGCGTGCCCTCGTCGACCTTGATGCCGGGAATGGCGCCGCTATCCTCGATCAGCTTGACCAGCGGCGTGCCGTCCTTGGCATCCTGCCAGATCGTCTCGTCGTAGAGGATCACGCCGGAGATATACTGGCTCATGGCCCCGCTGGAGCGGAACAGCATCTCGCGATAATCGCGGCGGTTTTGTTCGGTCGAGTCCACGCCGATGGCGTCAAAGCGCTTCTTGATGGTGCCGGAGGATTCGTCGGCGGCAAGGATGCCCTTGCCGGGCGCGACCATGGCGGTCGCGATCCTGTTCAGCTCAGTCAGATTCATCGAGATGTCCTCCCAAAACGATTCTGCCCTTGCCTGTGAAAATAGACCGTTCTCGGGCAATTGCCGAGTTAACGTTGGTCGCAGGGCAGGGGGAGGTCAGTTGTGGCGAAAAGGAGCGGGCTGGGCGACCCTTCACCTCGCCCCGCTTGCGGGAGAGGTCGGATTTTGCGCGTCGCGTAAAATCCGGGTGAGGGGGTACAGGTCCATCGACAGGGCACAACTCGCGGAGAGAGCCCTCACCCCACCCTCTCCCCGCGAAGAGCGGGGCGAGGGAGACGATAGAGCGTCCCGGCCTTACGCCACCACGCGCGATCGCTACGCAACCCGGGGGTCGAGCTCGCCTTTGGCGTAGCGCTTGGCCATGTCGGCGGGGGTCAGCACCTTCTTGAACTTGGCGGCCTGGCCCGCGGTGTTGAACTCCTGCAGCCGCTGCTTGCACAGCTTGACCATCGCCTCCATCGCCGGCTTCAGGTACTTGCGCGGATCGAACTCTTCCGGATTGTCCTTCAGCACCTTGCGGATCTGGCCGGTCATCGCCATGCGGTTGTCGGTGTCGATGTTAATCTTGCGCACGCCGTGCTTGATGCCGCGCTGGATCTCGGATACCGGCACGCCCCAGGTCGGCTTCATCTTGCCGCCGTTGGCATTGATGATGTCCTGAAGGTCCTGCGGCACCGACGAGGAGCCGTGCATCACCAGATGCGTGTTCGGCAGCTTGCGATGGATCTCCTCGATCACGTTCATGGCGAGGATGTCGCCGTCCGGCTTGCGGGTGAACTTGTAGGCGCCGTGGGAGGTGCCCATCGCGATCGCGAGCGCGTCGACCCTGGTCTCCTGGACGAACTTCACGGCTTCGTCCGGATTGGTCAGGAGCTGGTCGTGGCTGAGCTTGCCCTCGGCGCCGTGGCCGTCTTCCTTGTCGCCCATGCCGGTCTCGAGCGAGCCGAGCACGCCGAGCTCGCCCTCGACGGAGATGCCGCCGAGATGGGCCATGTCGGTCACGGTCTTGGTGACGCCGACATTGTAGCTCCAGTCGCCGGGGGTCTTGCCGTCGGCCTTGAGTGAGCCGTCCATCATGACCGAGGTGAAGCCGGCCTGGATCGCGGTCATGCAGGTCGCGGGCTCATTGCCGTGGTCGAGATGCACGCAGACCGGGATGTGCGGATAGATCTCGGTCACCGCGTCCATCATGTGCTTGAGCATGACGTCGTTGGCGTAGGAGCGCGCGCCGCGCGAGGCCTGGATGATGACGGGCGCGTCGACCTGGTTGGCGGCGTCCATGATCGCCAGCGCCTGCTCCATGTTGTTGATGTTGAAGGCCGGTACGCCGTAATCGTGTTCCGCCGCATGATCGAGCAATTGACGCAACGTGATCCGAGCCATCTGTATCTTTCTCCCGTTTGGGCCTGCAAGGCTGACTTAAAAGGCCGCTATTTACTTGACGCGCAAGACCTCGACGCCGGGCAGGGGCTTGCCCTCCATCCATTCAAGAAATGCGCCACCGGCGGTCGAGACATAGGTGAATTGCCCGGCCACATGGGCCTGGTTCAGCGCCGCGACCGTGTCGCCGCCGCCCGCGATCGACACCAGCTTCTTCGCCTTGGTGCGCTCGGCGGCATGCTTGGCGGCGGCTACCGTGCCGCGGTCGAACGGCTGCATCTCGAAGGCCCCGAGCGGGCCATTCCAGACCAGCGTGGCGGCATCGTCGATCGCGGCATGGATGCGCACGACCGATTGCGGGCCGACGTCGAGGATCATGCCGTCGGCCGGGATCGCATCGAGCCCGTAAGCATGCGACGGCGCGTTGGCTGCGAAATGATAGGCCACGGTGGCGTCCACCGGCAGGATGATGGCGCAGTTGGCGGCCTCGGCCTTCTCCATGATGCGCAGCGCGGTGGCGGCGAGATCCTTCTCGGCCAGTGACTTGCCGATGCCGACGCCCTGGGCGTGCAGGAAGGTGTTGGCCATGCCGCCGCCGATCACCAGCGCGTCGACCTTGGTCACGAGGTTTTCGAGCAGGTCGATCTTGGTCGAGACCTTGGCGCCGCCGATGATCGCGATCACCGGCTTGGTCGGTGACCCCAGCGCCTTCTCCAGCGCGACGAGCTCGGCCTGCATGGTGCGGCCGGCATAGGCCGGCAGCTTGTGGCCGAGGCCTTCGGTCGAGGCGTGGGCGCGGTGCGCGGCCGAGAAAGCGTCATTGACCCAGATGTCGCCCAGCTTGGCGAGCTCCGCGACGAAAGCCGGATCGTTCTTCTCTTCCTCTTTGTGGAAACGGGTGTTTTCCAGACAAAGGATATCGCCGTTGTTTAAGCCGGAAACGGCTTTGGCGGCGGGCTCGCCGATGCAATCGTCGGCGAAGGCGACCGGCTTGTTCACCACCTTCGCCAGCGCCTCGGCGACCGGCTTGAGCGAGTCCTTGGCGTCGCGGCCCTTGGGCCGGCCGAAATGCGCCAGCAGGATGACCTTGCCGCCCTTGTCCGAGATTTCGCTGATGGTCGGCGCGACGCGCTCGAGCCGGGTTGCGTCGCTGACGCGCCCGTTCTCCATGGGCACGTTGAGATCGACGCGCAACAGCACGCGCTTGCCCTTCACGTCGACGTCGTCGAGGGTGCGGAATTTGTTGGTCATCTCTGGGCTCTCTTGTCCCGGGCCTTTAGAAGGTCACTCCGGGGCGCGCGCAGCGCGAACCCGGATCTCGAGATCCTGGGTCTGGTCCTTCGGACCATCCCGGAATGACGAAACAACTGCGCAGTTAGATCACCTTGCTCATCGCAACGGCTGTGTCGGCCATGCGGTTCGAGAAACCCCACTCGTTGTCGTACCAGGACATCACGCGCACCAGCGTGCCGTTCTGCACCTTGGTCTGGTCCATGTGGAACGTGGACGAGTGCGGGTCATGGTTGAAGTCGATCGAGACGTTCGGCGCCGTGGTGTAGCCGAGAATGCCCTTGAGCTGCTGCTCGGAGGCACGCTTCATCGCCTCGTTGATTTCCTTCGGGTCCGTGGCGCGCTTGGCGACGATCTTGAGATCGACGACCGAGACGTTCGGGGTCGGCACGCGGATCGCGACGCCGTCGAGCTTGCCCTTCAACTCCGGCAGCACCAGGCCGATCGCCTTGGCGGCGCCGGTCGAGGTCGGGATCATCGACATCGCAGCCGCGCGGCCGCGATAGAGATCCTTGTGCATGGTGTCGAGCGTCGGCTGGTCGCCGGTATAGGCGTGGATCGTCGTCATGAAGCCGGTCTCGATGCCGACCAGGTCGTTCAGAACCTTGGCGATCGGCGCGAGGCAGTTGGTGGTGCAGGAGCCGTTGGAGATGACCAGATGGTCCCTGGTCAGCGTGTCGTGGTTGACGCCGTAGACGATGGTGGCGTCGGCGCCATCGGCCGGCGCGGAGACCAGCACGCGCTTGGCGCCGGCGGTCAGATGCGCCGAGGCCTTGTCCTTCGAGGTGAAGATGCCGGTGCACTCCATCGCGATGTCGATGCCGAGGTCCTTCCAGGGCAGCTTCGAGGGATCGCGCTCGGCCGTGACCTTGATCTTGTTGCCACCGAGGCTGATCGTGTCGCCCTCGACGGTCACGGTTCCAGGGAAGCGGCCATGGACGCTGTCGAAGCGCAGCAGATGCGCGTTGGTCTCGACCGGGCCGAGGTCGTTGATGCCGACCACCTCGATGTCCTTGCGGCCGGACTCGGCGATAGCCCGCAGGATGTTGCGGCCGATGCGGCCAAAACCGTTGATCCTGACGCGGACTGCCATGTTTCGTCTCCTTCAATGACCGTTGTCATCCCGCACAACGCGCTAGCGCGCCTGCGAGGGTTTTTCAGGGCGGACGCCCGGTTCGGCCGGGCGGGGCGTGATCATATGGGAAGTTAGGTAGTCCTTTTTTCCGGCAATCTCAACTCTCAGGAAAGGCGTTTCACGACGGCGTTAACCGCGGCCTCGGCGGTAATGCCAAAGTGCTGGAATATCTTGTTCAGCGGCGCGCTGGCGCCGAACGAGTGCATGCCGATGAATTCGCCCTCCTGGCCGATCACGGCGTCCCAACCCCAGCGCACGGCGGCCTCGATCGCGACCTTGATCGGCGCCTTGCCGATGATCTCGTCACGGCGTTCCTTTGGTTGCGCTAGCAGCAGTTCGAGGGACGGCACCGAGACCACCCGTGTCGGAATGCCGCGCTCGCCAAGCTGCTTCTGGGCGGCCAACGCCATCTCGACTTCGGAGCCCGAGGCGAACAGCGTTGCCTTGGCTTCGCCTTGCGCGGCGACCAGCTCGTAAGCGCCGTACTGGCAGGGATTCTCATTTGTGCTGGTGCGCAGTTGTGGCAGGTTCTGCCGCGTCAGCGCCAGCACGGTCGGCCCGTCGATACGGTTGAGGGCCAATTCCCAGCACTCGGCAACCTCGACGGAATCGCAGGGGCGGAACACGCGCATGTTGGGAATCGCCCGAAGCGCGGAGAGGTGCTCGACCGGCTGATGGGTCGGACCGTCTTCGCCGAGGCCGATGGAATCGTGGGTCATCACATAGACCACGCCGGCGCCCATCAGCGCGGCAAGACGCATCGCCGGCCGCGCGTAGTCCGTGAACACCAGGAAGGTGGCGCCGTTCGGCGCGAAGCCGCCGTGCAGGAAGATGCCGTTCATCGCGGCACACATGCCGTGCTCGCGAATGCCGTAATGGATGAAGCGGCCTTTCGGCGTCTTGGCGGAGAACGCGGTCGCCGACTTAGCCTTGTTGTTGTTGGAGCCGGTGAGGTCGGCCGAGCCTGCGAGGAATTCCATCGGCATGGCGCCGGCAATAACTTCGATCACCGCTTCCGAGGATTTGCGGGTCGCCGCATTCATCGGCTTTTCCAGAAGCTCCTTCTTGTAGGCTTTGAATGCCTTCGCGAGCGCGGCCGGACGCTCATGGCGCAAGCGTCGCTCGAACTCGGCGCGCTTGCGGCTGCCGAGCTCACCGAGCCTTGCTTCCCATTCCTGCCGTGCCGATGCGCCGCGGCTGCCTGCCGCGCGCCACGCTTTGAGCACGTCGTCCGGCACCGAGAACGGCTCGAGCGAAATGCCGAGATTTTCCTTGGCCGCCTTGAGCTCGTCGGCGCCGAGCGCCTCGCCATGCGCCTTCGCGGTGCCGGCCTTGTGCGGCGCGCCGAAGCCGATGGTGGTGCGGCAGGCGATCAGCGTCGGCTTGCTGGATTTTTGCGCGCGGGTGAGCGCGGCTGCGATCGCGGCCTGGTCGTGGCCGTCGATCTTCTCGGCGGCCCAGCCGCACGCCTTGAAGCGCTTCACCTGGTCGACCGAATCGGAAATCGAGGTCGGGCCGTCGATCGAGATGCCGTTGTCGTCGTACAGCACGATCATCTTGTTGAGCTTCCAGTGCCCGGCCATCGCGATCGCTTCCTGCGAGACGCCTTCCATCAGGTCGCCGTCGGACGCAATCACATAGGTATGATGATCGACGATCTTTTTGCCGAACTCGGCCGCGAGCATCTTTTCGGCCAGCGCCATACCGACCGCAGTCGAGATGCCCTGGCCGAGTGGGCCGGTGGTGGTCTCGATGCCCTTGGTGTGGCCGTGCTCGGGATGCCCGGGCGTCAACGATCCCAGCTGCCGGAAGTTCTTGAGCTGGTCGATCGTCATCTCGGAGCTGCCGGTGAGATACAGCAGCGCATAGAGCAGCATCGAGCCGTGGCCGGCGGAGAGCACGAAGCGGTCGCGGTCGGGCCAGTCGGTTGCGGCGATGTCGAATTTCAGGAATTGCGTGAACAGCACGGTGGCCATGTCGGCGGCGCCCATCGGCAGGCCCGGATGGCCCGATTTCGCCTTCTCCACGGCGTCCATCGCGAGGCCGCGGATCGCGTTGGCCATACGGTTGTGGTCGACCTGCGTCATGTCTGAAATCCGTCTGAAATGAGGCGCTTGTGGCAGTATTCGCCGCGCCGGAAGGAGCCTTTCGGCCGCTGGGGGCGCGGCTGGAATAGCATCTCGGTTCCGGCAGGCCAAGGCAATCAAACTCCGGTTTGGCCGTAAAAGTTGCCTGCGGGATGATCCGAAAAATGGGAGGCAGGTTTTCCGGCCAGAGACGCTCAGGAAGGAACTGCTCGGCCGGGGCGGATCTCAATCCCGATTGATCAGTGCATAGTTTCGCGGCGGCGTTGCGCTCGGCTAGCTTGCCACGTAAATTTCTGGTTCTAACCGCTTGCCGAACCGAGTCTTTTGCCGGGCGGCAAGCCCCAGGAACGCCCATTGGGCAAGGCCACAGGTCCGCCGCTGACTGCATGAACGATCGCGTTTCCAACAGCTCTGCCATGACGGAGTCGTCCGCCGTCGAGATCGAGATCGCGACCCGCAGGCTCATGGCGGCGCTCGACTCGCTCGAAAGCGCTGTCGAGCGGCGGCGCGATGCCGATCGTGACGAGAACGAACTCGCGACGCGGATCCAGGCGCTGGGCGCGGATCGCTCGCGTCTTGCCGACGAGCTCGACGGCGCACTCGTGAAGGCGCGCAAGCTCGAGCGCACCAATCGCGAGATCTCCGATCGGCTGGATTCCGCGATCGTCACGATACGCTCGGTACTCGATACCGGAGAGGACGGATGAGCCACATCAACGTCACCATCAATGGCCGGCAATATCGCATGGCCTGCGAAGAGGGCGAGGAGGTGCGGCTGCTGAAGCTCGCCGACAGCCTGGAGACGCGCATCCAGTCGCTGCGCGGAAAATTCGGCGAGATCGGCGATGCACGGCTCACCGTGATGGCGGCACTGACGGTCTGCGACGAGCTGATGGACGCCGGCAACCGCATCCGCACCATGGAGCAGGAGCTGGGCGAATTGCGGGATTTCCGCAATGCCGCCGTCGAGCGCGCCCGCATGACCCAGACCGCGGTGGTGAATGCACTGAACGCCGCAGCCGAACGCATCGAGAAGTCGACCCAGGTCCTGAACCGCACCGTCGGCAACGGGATTGCGATCGGGTAAGGGAAGAGCCCCGATAGTTGCCTCGAAGCTGGTGCGCTCCCTCCCCCGCCTGCGGGGGAGGGTTGGGGAGAGGGTGTTTCCGCAGAGAGACTCCCAACGAGGAGAGAACCCTCACCCGGCGCTCCGCGCCGACCTCTCCCGCAAGCGGGAGAGGTGAGCGGCAACTGCAAGCCGGGCTGGCGATTCGTCAGTATCGTTGTTACATTGCGGAGGCGAGGCTGCGACGCGCGTCCGGAGCCATATATCCCCGGGGCCTTATCGATCCTTTAGGGAACTGTCCCTGGCCGGGCCCGTGGGCCCGGACATATGGTGCCCACCTACTTTCGTAGGGAACTCCGGGATCGAGCGCTTCAACGGCGTTTGCGGCTTCGCACTGTTGTTTGCTTGGTTGTCCTTGTTGAAACGACTGCGGCCGGTTCAACAGGTGTCATGCCCCGGCTTGACCGGGGCATCCAGTACGCCGCGGCCTTTGTGTGAATCATCGCCGCCTCTGGAATACTGGATCACCCGCTTTCGCGGGTGATGACGAAGGGACCGAGCGCACATGTCCAACACCAAAGCCGAACTCCGCGCCAAAGCGCTCGCCAAACGCGACGCGCTGAGCGACAAGAAGCGCACCAGTGCCGCCGCAAAACTCGCCAAGCGCGGGCTGCCGTTCAAGCTGTTGCCGGGCAGCATCGTCTCCGGCTACTCGCCGATCCGCAGCGAGATCGACCCGGCGCCGCTGATGCGGAAGCTCGCCGAGGAAGGCGCGCGGCTGGCGCTGCCGTGCGTCACCGCGCGCGGCCAGGCGCTGGTCTTCCGCATCTGGCATCCGAACGACCGGCTGATGCTCGGGCCGCTCGGCATTCCCGAACCGTCGCCGGCCGCCGCTGAAGTTGTTCCCGACATCATGCTGACGCCGCTTGCGGCGTTCGACCGTCTCGGCCACCGCATCGGCTATGGTGCGGGGCATTACGACTTCACCTTCGCGCATCTGCGCAAGACCAAGCAGATCGTCGGCATCGGGCTTGCGTTTGCGGCGCAAGAGATCGAGGCCGTTCCGGCACTATCCCACGACGTCGCGCTGGATTATGTGCTAACGGAATCGGACGCATTCGATTTCCGGAGTTCTGAACTTGCGCATTCTCTTCGTGGGTGATGTCGTCGGCCGTAGCGGGCGCAACGCCATCGCCGAATATCTGCCCGGCATGGTCAAGGACTGGTCGCTCGATTTCGTCGTCGTCAATGGCGAGAATTCGGCCGGAGGCTTCGGCATCACCGAAGCGATCTATCAGGAATTTCTCGATGCCGGCGCCGATGCGGTGACGCTCGGCAACCATTCCTGGGACCAGCGCGAGGCGCTGGTGTTCATCGAGCGCGCCGAACGCCTGGTGCGGCCGGCCAACTATCCGCGCGGCACGCCCGGCCGCGGCGCAGCCCTGGTCGAGACCAAGAACGGTAAGCATGCGCTCGTCGTCAACGCGCTCGGCCGCGTCTTCATGACCCCGTTCGACGATCCCTTTGCGGCGCTGGAGCGCGAGCTCGGCGCCTGCCCGCTCGGCGTTGCCGCCGATGCCATCGTCGTCGATTTTCATTGCGAGGCCAGCAGCGAGAAGCAGGGCATCGGCTTCTTCTGCGACGGCCGAGCCAGCCTCGTGGTCGGCACCCACACCCATGTGCCGACCGCCGACCACCAGATCCTCAGTGGCGGCACCGCCTACATGACCGATGCCGGCATGACCGGCGACTACGATTCCATCATCGGCATGCAGAAGGAAGAACCGCTGCGCCGGTTCACGTCGGGCATTCCATCCGGCCGCTTCGAGCCGGCCGCAGGCGTTGCGACGCTCAGCGGCGTAGCGGTAGAAACGGATGATGCAACGGGACTCGCACTGCGCATCGCACCAGTGCGCGCGGGCGGTCGGCTCGAGCCGGCAACGCCGAAGTTTTGGTTGAGCTAGCTCTACAAATTCAGTGTCGTCCCGGCGAAGGCCGGGACCCATACCGCGTGATCTATCGCTCGCGGATGGTGCCAGTCCCGAAACAATCAGCCTTCGCCAGACGACCGCCTGTGGCTATGGGTCCCGGCCTTCGCCGGGACGACGCTTAGAGAATGACGCGCCAGATCGCGACTCACGCGACGGGCCTACAGCACGATCTGCGCGACGTTCGGCCAACGACCGAAGCTGCGATGCGACTACCCAATTTGCGGATGATGCTATCGTGCGCCTGTTTTGCCCGACGGGTCAACGCCTTTACCAGCGACGTGGAATGCCTTTTGATCGTATCGGTCGAGCCGCGGGTTCGCCTCACCTCGCCCGCTTGCGGGAGAGGTCGGCGCGAAGCGGGGGAGGGAGCGCACCTTCTTCATGGCAACCAGCCAAGCCCAATTCATCCCGCCGTAAGCCATTGATTCCACGCACCCCGGCTACTGTGCATGGGGTTGTTTTCAAAGTTTTTTCTTTTGGCGACACCAGAGCGCCGTCTTGCAGCGGCGTCGCATGACCTGTCAGCCCTGCCGATATCCCATCCGGAACGCGCCCCAGTGCTTGCCGTGGACCACGATCGGCGACGACAGATCCTTCATCAGCACGAACTGTCCGCCGCCCATCTCGCGCCGATAGGTTTGCAGCAGGAACGGCTTTGTATTCGCCGCGACCTTCTTCACCGCGCGATCGGTGAACAGGCGGCGGTTGCGGCAATTGGCGTTGTTCCAGACCGGGTCCTTGCCCTGGGGCAGGCGGTAGTTCGGATTGTGCGTCGGCAGATAGCCGTGCCTCGCCCAGGCGACGCAGAACACGATGCGGGGATCGGATTTCTGGATCGGGTCCTGGATCGCAGGCAGCACGCGGTCGGTGAACGCGACGTAGTTGGTGAGATATTGCTTGGGATCGGTGCCCGCGATCTCCCGATAGGATTCGTCCATGAGCTGATCGAGCGTGATCTCGCCGCGATCGATCGCGGCCTCGAACTCGCCCGAGATGCGTTTGGCGGTATCCACGACCGTGCGTATCAGCGGCGCGTCCGAGGTCTCGACGCCGCTGTCGGCGATCAGTGCGATCAGGCCTTCGGAGGTGTCGAGCAATTGCGTGACCCGCTGGTCGGCGTTCTTGAGATCGCGCGACGACAGGTCGACGCCCTTGGCGAGCTCGTTGAGCTCGTTGATCACGGTGTCGCAATGGCCGAGGTTGGAGGTCGCGGCGCGCGTGACACTGTCGATCTCGGCTTCCACGGACGCAAAGCCCTGCTGCACCCGTGAGATGATGCCGGAGATCTGCTGGGCGCCTTCGCCCGCGGTCTTGGCGCGCAGCGAGGCGTCGCCGCTCTCGCCGATCAGGCCCTCGATCTGGCCGTCGAGATCGCGCACGGTGTCGGAGATCAGGTGCGTGGCCTGGCGGGTGGCTTCGGCGAGGTTCTTCACCTCGCTTGCGACCACCGCGAAGCCGCGGCCGGCATCGCCGGCGCGCGCCGCCTCGATGGTGGCGTTGAGCGCAAGCAGATTGGTTTGCTTGGCGATCGCCTCGATCGAGCCGGACACCTTCGCGACCTGCGCCAGCGCCGAGCCGACCGCGCTCAAGCGCGCCTCGATCCGCCCCACCGCCGCGACGAGCTCGGAGATGTGGCTGACGGCGGTGTCGACGGCGTTGCGCGACTGGGCGATCTCGCCGACCGCCGCTGAGGTGGTCAATTGCACCGCCTGCGACGCATTGGCGATGTCGTGATTGGCCGAGACCATGGTCTCGGCCGTCTGCTGCAGGTGGTGGAACCGTTCCGACTGGTTCGCGACGCGGCTTGCGACCTCCTGGACGTTGCCGGCGATGTCGGCAAGCTCGACGCCGAGACCGCCGATGCGGTCGGCAAGCTGGTCGATCAGGCGCTCGGCCATCGTCCGGTTCGATCCGGTGTCCAATACTGCAAGCTGCGCGAGGGACATGTACGGGCTTATCTCCAGGCGGAGCCGTTGATCGGCTCACCGCGGCATTCCCATTCCCATTCCAATTCCGACTTTAAGCGATGATTCTGCTCAGCAGGTCTTGCCTGAGCGTGCACTACAGCTTGTAGGCCGTCCTGAATCCGCCCCAGTGCCGGCCCTGCACGCGGATCGGGACATCGATCTCGCGCATCATCACCGTGTTGCCGTTGCCCATGTCGCGCGCATAGCTCTGGATCAGATACGATCGCTGGTTTTGGGCGGCGGCCAAGCCGGCCGGATCGTTGAAGATGCGCCGGTTGCGGCAGTTCGCTGCGTTCCATACGGCATCGCCCGGCCGCTGCGGATGCGAATAGATCTTGTTGTGCACCGGCAGGAAGCCGTTGCGGTCAACCATGGCGCAGAACGCCATGCGCGGCTCCTTGGCGAGAAACGCTTCCTGGAACGGCGGCAGCGCGCGGTCGGCCCAGTCGAGATATCTGGTGCGGTATTGCTGCGGATTGCTGCCGGCGATTTCGGCGTAGTCGGTGTCAAAGAGGTCGTCGATCTTGACCTCGCCGCGCGCAACCGCCTGCTCGTAGATCGCGGTCAGCGCGGTGCCCGCTTCCATGGCGCGGGTGACGAACTCGGTGTTCTCCTCGTGGATCGACCAGAGCCTGTCCTCGATCTTCTCGTTGAGCTCGGCATTGGGCGCGACGAAGTGGGCGCGGGCCCCGGCCTTGGATTGTTCGACCACGCGCAGGCGGCAGGCACCGACGCCCTCGAGGCTGCCGTCGATGATCGTCTGCGGCGCAAGCCGGCCGGCGTCCGCGCCGCCGATCAGCACGCCGTCCATCGCGATCTCGTAGACCGGCATCACGCCGCGTGCGCTCTCGAATTTGAGATGGCAGGGCAGCCGCTCGGTCTTGCGGCGATCGTCGTGCTCACTCTGCTTGAGCAGCACCGCGCAGCGCGATTTCAGCTTGCGTGCGAACGTCGTCACCGCCTTGCCGGCGCTGGCGACGTTCTCGCCATGAGTTTCGGCCGCCTTGGTCGCGGCGTCGATTTCGGCAGCGCTCTCGCCGACCGAGATGATGAATTGCGAAGCGCTGGCTGCGTTGCCGGAGACCTCGCTGGTGGTCGCGTTCTGCTCGGCCACTGCGCCGTTGACGGTGTCGAACACCGGGCGGATCGCCTCGATCGCCTGCGAGATGCGATGCACGGCATCGGCTGACCCTGCGGCATCGCGCTGCAGCGCGTCGATCTTCCTGGAAATCTCTTCGGTGGCGCCCTGGGTCTGCACCGCGAGCGCCTTAACCTCGGTGGCGACCACCGCGAAGCCCCGGCCTGCAGCACCTGCGCGCGCGGCCTCGATGGTCGAGTTGAGCGCGAGCAGCGTGGTCTGCCGTGCGATCTGGGCGATCAGGTTGACGACATTGCCGATCGCCGCGGAGGATCTGCGCAGGCGGTCGACATTGGCGCGCGCCTCCTGTGCCGCGGCGCTGGCCTCGTCGGCAAGCTTGCCGGCCTCGCGGACCTGCGCGCCGATGCCCTGCGCCGATTGGGTGAACTTCTCGGCGGCATGGGCGAAGGTCGAGGCGTTCGACTGCGCGGCATTGGTCCGTCCGGTCAGCGCGTCGGTGCGCTGGCGGATGTCCACGAGCGTCGCGGCGGTCGCCTCCGCGCCGCCGGCCACCGAATTGGCGGCGCGCTCGAGCTGGCGGATCATGGCGCCCAGCTCGAGTTCCAGCAGTTCCAGGATTTCCCGGGCCGAATCGCCCTCGGCGGCCGAGGTGGGTTGGGAACCGGCGGCCGGCTGCGCAGCTAGCGGGGCTGCCGCGGGCGCGGCCGAATCCGGCAGACGCTTCTGAAACAATGCGAACGCCATCGGGTCACTCTTTTCGGGAGACGGGTCGACGTTATTTTCGCAGCCCGGGATGAAATCAGGGTTAACGTTGCCTGACTTCTAGGCAAAGGACGCTACGGTATTACCTTAAAGTCGTAGAGCCTCTTTCATTCCGGTGGCTTGGCGGCCTATAAGGCCGCGCTTCCCACGCTCACCTTGGCTGACACTTCCCTCACGAGACCACGCATGGCCGGACATTCCCAATTCAAGAACATCATGCACCGCAAGGGGCGGCAGGATGCCCAGAAGTCGAAGCTGTTCGGCAAGCTGGCGCGGGAAATCACTGTCGCGGCCAAACTCGGCACGCCCGATCCCAACATGAACCCGCGCCTGCGCGCGGCCATCATCGCGGCCCGCCAGGAGAACATGCCGAAGGACAATATCGAGCGCGCCATCAAGAAGGCGCTCGGCAATGACGGCGAGAACTATGACGAGATCCGCTACGAGGGCTACGGCCCCGGCGGCGTCGCCGTCATCGTCGAGGCGCTGACCGACAACCGCAACCGCGCCGCCTCCGACATCCGCTCCTTCTTCACGAAATCCGGCGGCAACCTCGGCGAAACCGGCTCGGTCGCCTTCATGTTCGACCGCACCGGCATCATCGAATACGACCGCAGCGTCGCCTCCGACGATGCGATGCTCGATGCAGCGATCGAGGCCGGCGCCGACGACGTGATCTCCGGCGAAGGTGGTCACGAGATCTACGCCTCGACCGAAAGCTATCGTGATGTCGCCAAGGCGCTCGAAGCCAAGTTCGGCGAGTCGCGCAAGGCCGCACTGGTCTGGAAGCCGCAGAACACCATCGCGGTCGACGACGAGACCGGCGAGAAGCTGTTGAAGCTGATGGACCTGCTCAACGAGCATGACGACGTCCAGCACGTCTACGCCAATTTCGAGGTGTCGGACGCGCTGATGGCGAAGATGGGCGGCTAGCGGCGTTCCCCTCGGACGGTGCGCTCGCGCGTGCGGCGAAAGGCGAAGAGGGTTGCGCCGCTTTCCCCTGTTACTTCCGTTCTGTTTCTGTTTCCCCCGCGACGGTCAGCCGCTATCACTGGCGCATGACTGCGCTCCCGATTCGTGGCCCCGTTCGCATCATCGGCATCGACCCCGGCCTGCGCCGCACCGGCTGGGGCGTGATCGAGTCCGAGGGCAATCGCCTCATCTACATCGCCTGCGGCTCGGTGGAACCGCCGGACGACCTCCCGCTCGCAAGCCGCCTGCTGGCGATCCATGAAGGGCTCGCCACGATCTTGTCCGAGCACAAGCCGATGGAAGCCGCGGTCGAGCAGACCTTCGTCAACAAGGACGGCGTCGCGACGTTGAAGCTCGGCCAGGCCCGCGGCGTCGCCATGCTGGCGCCCGCGATGTTCGGTATCTCTGTCGCCGAATACGCGCCGAACCAGGTCAAGAAAACCGTGGTCGGCGCCGGTCATGCCGACAAGCAGCAGATCGCGATGATGTTGAAGATCCTGCTGCCCAAGGCCGAGCCGCCGTCGGCGGATGCCGCCGATGCGCTCGCCATTGCCATCACGCATGCGCATCACCGCCAGAGCGCCGCGCTGCGTTTGAAAGTGGTGGGGATATGATCGGCAAGCTCAAGGGCCTGATCGATTCCTACGGCGAGGATTACGTCCTTCTCGACGTTGGCGGGGTCGGCTATCAGGTGCATTGCTCGGCGCGCACATTGCAGCATCTGCCCTCGCCGGGCGAGGCGGCCGTGCTCTCGATCGAGACCTATGTCCGCGAGGACCAGATCAAGCTGTTCGGCTTCCGCACCGATCAGGAGCGCGAATGGTTTCGCCTGCTCCAGACCGTGCAGGGCGTCGGCGCCAAGGTCGCGCTGGCCGTGCTCGGCACGCTGTCGCCTTCCGATCTCGCCAACGCGATCGCGCTGCGCGACAAGGCCGCGGTGGCGCGCACGCCCGGCGTCGGGCCCAAGGTCGCCGAGCGCATTGTCACCGAGTTGAAGGACAAGGCGCCGGCCTTTGCCAACGTCGATCCGGCCGTCGTGCATCTCGCCGGCGCCATCGACGACCACCGCGCCCCGCGTCCGGTGGCGGATGCGATCTCCGCGCTGGTCAATCTCGGCTACGGCCAGCCGCAAGCGGCCGCCGCCATCGCATCGGCATCGCGCAGCGCAGGTGAGAATGCCGAGACGGCGCAGCTCATTCGCCTCGGCCTGAAGGAGCTCGCGAAGTGAGTGCGGAAATGGTCAATCTCGTAGGGTGGGCAAAGCGAAGCGTGCCCATCATCTATAGAGCGATCAGCGACATGGTGGGCACGGCGCGAAGAGCGCCTTTGCCCACCCTACGATCTTGCGGAGTCCGCTGAGTGAGCGATCCCAAGGCCCCCCGCATGGTCACGCCCGAGCGCCGCAGCGACGATGTCGGCGACACCGCGCTGCGGCCGCAATCGCTGTCCGATTTCGTCGGCCAGCAGCAGGCGCGCAAGAATCTCTCGATCTTCATCGAGGCGGCGCGCAAGCGCGGCGAAGCGCTGGATCACGTGCTGTTCGTCGGTCCCCCCGGCCTCGGCAAGACCACGCTGGCGCAGATCGTGGCCAAGGAACTCGGCGTCGGCTTTCGCGCCACGTCAGGCCCGGTGATCGCCAAGGCCGGCGATCTCGCGGCACTGCTGACCAATCTCGAGGAGCGCGACGTGCTCTTCATCGACGAGATCCATCGCCTGAGCCCGGCGGTGGAGGAAGTGCTCTATCCCGCCATGGAGGATTTTCAGCTCGACCTCATCATCGGCGAGGGCCCGGCGGCGCGCTCGGTGAAGATCGAGCTGTCGAAATTCACCCTCGTCGGCGCCACCACGCGTGCCGGCCTGCTGACCAATCCGTTGCGCGATCGCTTCGGCATCCCGATCCGGCTCAACTTCTATACAATCGAGGAGCTGGAAAGCATCGTCACCCGCGGCGCCCGCGTGCTCAATGTCGGCATGAGCGCGGACGGCGCCAACGAGATCGCGCGCCGCGCCCGCGGCACGCCGCGCATCGCCGGTCGCCTCCTGCGCCGCGTGCGCGATTTCGCCTCGGCGGCCGATGCCACGTCGATCGACCGCGAGATTGCCGACCACGCGCTCAGCGCGCTTGAGGTCGACGCCGCCGGCCTCGATGCCATGGACCGCCGCTATCTCACGACTATCGCGATGAACTATGGCGGCGGCCCGGTCGGCGTCGAGACGATGGCCGCCGCGTTATCCGAGCCGCGCGACGCGATCGAGGACATCATCGAGCCCTATCTGATCCAGTGCGGCTATCTCCAGCGCACCCCGCGCGGGCGCCTGCTCACCTCGCACGCCTTCCGCCATCTCGGGATTGCCGAACCCTCGCGCGATGCGGCGCAGTTCGGCCTGTTCGGGACGGACGAGAGCGACGAGCGATAGCGACGGTCATGAACTTCCGGTAACCTCTGTGCAGACGATCTGCGCGAGCGCTCCCCAATTCCGCTCCAATCGGGCCGCATCACGAAAGGCGCATCACGACCGGGCTTCCATGATCTCGCGGCGTCATCTCATCCGTTCCATCGGCGGTCTGTCCGCCCTCGGCGTCTCGACCGCGGCTTACGGCGTCGGCGTCGAGCCGGTGCTGCGGCTCAGCATTACCCGCTATCATCCAACGCCACGACAATGGCCGGCGGATTTTCCGCTGAAGATCGCCGTGATCGCCGACATTCATGCCTGCGATCCCTGGATGTCGCTGGAGCGGATCGAGGCCATCGTCGATCGCACCAACGCGCTCGGCCCCGATCTCATCGTACTGCTCGGGGATTACGTCGCCGGTCATCACCATGTCACGCGCATCATCCCGGCCGGTGAATGGGCGAGGGTGCTGACCGGCCTCAAGGCGCCGCTTGGTGTTCATGCGGTCATGGGCAATCATGACTATTGGGACGACAAACTCGTGCAGCGGGCCGGGCAGGGGCCGACGGTCGCCCATCGCGCGCTGGAGGCGGCTGGCATACCCGTCTACGAGAACGACGTCGTGCGTCTCACCAGGGATGGCCGTCCGTTCTGGCTCGCCGGTCTAGGCGATCAGCTTGCCTTTATGCCGGCGCGGCGCCTCCGGAGCGCGGGGCGCTTCGGCGTCGACGATCTCGCCGCGACACTGGCAAAGATTACTGACGACGCACCGGTGATCCTGCTTGCGCACGAACCCAATATCGCACCGCGCGTGCCCGCGCGCGTCGCGCTGCAGCTGTCCGGCCACACCCACGGCGGCCAGGTCCGCCTGCTCGGCTGGTCGCCGGCCGTTTCGCCGCAGCATGGGCTGCGGCTGGCCTATGGCCATTTCCGGCTGAAATGCGACGTCATCATCTCCGGGGGCCTTGGTTGCAGCATCCTCCCGGTCCGCGTCGGCGTGCCGCCCGAAATCGTCGAAGTGACGCTGGGGCGAGGGCCGGCGCTGGCGTAAGCATGGAATTCTGCATCAAATGATGTCATATTTGATGTAGAGGTGCTGCCATGAGAACCACAATCGCGATCGACGACGAGTTATTTGCCAAGGCGCGGGAGTTTGCGGGTGTCAGTGAAAAGTCGGCTGTTATCAGGGAAGCCCTGAAGGCCTTCGTTGAACGGGAGGCCGCACGTCGTCTCGCGCGGATGGGGGGTGCTGAACCCAACGCGAAAGCTCCACCGCGTCGCCGGCCCAAATGAGCGTCTTGGCGGACACGTCGATCTGGGTCGACCACTTCCGTCGTGCGGATGCGCAGCTGGCTGGCCTCCTCGATCATGGAGACGTCGTTATTCATCCGTTTGTGATAGGCGAATTGCTCCTGGGAGGCGTGCCCAAGGCTTCCGACTTGCTCGACGATCTGAATTCCCTTCCCAGGGCGACGATCGCCAGCAATGACGAAGTCCTCGAGTTTATAGTCAAACGGAAGTTGTCCGGGTTGGGGATCGGATATGTCGATGCCCACTTGCTGGCATCGACGATGTTGACGATCGAGGCCTCGATCTGGACGCGTGACAAGCGATTGCTTGCAGCCGCTCGTTCGCTGAAATTGGCTGCCGATATCCAATGAGTGACCTCATGTCCCATCTCGACGGCGAGATCCGCAACGGCCGTCACCACATGCAGGTGCGCGTCTATTACGAGGACACGGATTTCCCTGACTTGCCGTTGTCGTAGTATGCAAACGTGCTGATCTCTCGCTCCTTGCTGCGGTTTTCGGGAAAAAGGTTCTTTCCGTAAAGCGCGGAGCTGTTCAGGTAGGGCGTATATTCGTAGGGCATACGCTTGCGAACCGGATGCACTACTATGCATTCAATCAAGTTGCGGAAGGCAATGCGAGTTTCGATCGCCTTCGGATTGGTTTTGAGCGCGGTAATAAGCTTTCTAACCTCCGAGCGGTATCGGTCATTGAATTTCGGGCGATCGAAGCCACTCACATTTTCTCCGCCACCGCCCAGCAGCCGCAAGCGCTGTTCAACGCTTTCCCGCTCCAGGTCGCACTCATCGATCCGCTTGAGCAATTCGTCCGGCTTGCGGCGGCTACTTGCGATGGCATAAGAGAGGCGTTCGATCTCGGTAGTCAATACGCGGTGTCGACGCTCTAGCTTACTGTGTTCGCTGCCATTGTTCCGATCGTTTTTGCGCTCCTCCTTCCAAGCACGCATCGCCTCTTCAATGGCTTTCGGCGAAAGCAATTTCGTTTGGATTTTCTCGGAGGCATCCTCGAGCAGAACGTCCATATCAAAGCTACGGGTGTGCTCGCAGGTGCCCCGCTGATGCGCGCTCGCGCATGCCGCGCGCGGTGCACCGTTACGCGAGGATTGAGCGATTCGCATATGGCCATTGCAGACGCCACACCGGAGCACACCGGCAAGCGGGTGCTCAGTGTTGCGCGGACTCACGGCGCGACGCCGCGGCTTGCCAGTCGGTCCGAACATAGATACGGCGCGCACGCTACGAACCTTCTGCGCTACATCCCAGAGCACTTGCGGAACGATCCGCAGCTCTGGCTTTTTGACTATAATGTGGCGTTCTGCCGGATTGCGGCGCTTCTGCTTCTTCTGCGTCTCTGGGTTGAGAATTGTCGAGCGAACGTTCCAATGTATCTCGCCGATATATAATTCGTTGCCGATAATGCCGCGACCATGCCGACCGCCTGTGATGCACTGATGGTTCCAGGTAGTGCGGCCGGCCTTGTTCTTGTGACGAGTTGCCCCTGGTGAGGGCACGCCTTCGCGGGTGAGGTCAGCGGCGATAGTTCGGGTCGAGCGGCCCGCTGCATATTCATTGAAGATGCGGAGCACGATCTTTGCTTCGTTCTCATCGATCACGCGTTCGCCGGGCGCGCCCGGCCTCGGCCGATAACCATAGGCGTATGAGCCAGGAATTCTTCCGTTGGCAACAGCGTTGTCATGGCCGCGCCGAACCTTTTCGGCGAGCTGCGGCTTGTAAATCGTGTTGTACAGACTTGCGATGCTGATGTCAGTGGCGGTCGCGTAGACTCCTTTCTGATCCATCAGCTCAACGCCGTTGAACTCGAAAACCTGCTTGAGACGCTGGATGGTTGCGGGATCGCGCGACAAGCGGTCGTAATGCTCAACGACGACTACGTCAAACTCCTGGTTTCGCACACCGTTGAGCAAGCGCTGATAGCCGTCCCGCGCACCTTCGGTAAGACCAGATTTTGCGGCATCCACAAACTCGCCGATGACATCGAGGTTGTTGCGCAATGCGACCTTGCGGCAGAGTAATAGCTGACCCTCAATCGAGCTCGCCTTTTGCATGTCGCTCGAATAGCGCGCGTATATTACGGCCGTTTTCTTCGATGACGGTGTCGTCATGCCGGTCCTCTATCGGCTGCCCCGAGCCATGATTTTCATCCCGTGCGATCTGACGTCCGATGGCGCGCGCCAACTCAAACCAGATTTCCTCATTGTCCGGATTATCCCAGCTCCGAGGATGGGAGGGGGCAAGCGGTCGAATGGTCGCTCGTTGTCTTCGGAAAGATCGGATGCGGGTAGGCATTTGCAAACTCGCGAGCGGAAGCTAGCGTAAATTTCCGCGCTGCGCTACGGCCAAGCCGCAGCGATTACTCGCAACGCTTCCCTCATGCTGACTTCGGCAGCGTCGAATGAAAATGAAATTCGTCAAGTGCCGCAGCGTGCGTGAGGGCACTCCTGGCGATGAGGCGCGTAGTCCAGAGCAGAAATGCTAAGCAAAGCGGAGTAAAAATACTTGCGGGTGGCGGCGGCGTAAGTTTGTTAGCGGGTGCGGGTGCGGGTGCGGGTGCGGGTGCGGGTGCGGGTGCGGGTGCGGGTGCGGGTGCGGCTGCGGGTGCGGGTGCGGGTGCCCGGTGCGTAGGAGCCGTCCTCGGTTCCCCAAAGATTGTAGTCACTGCCGCAGAGCCCCGGCGAACTGTAACGTTCAGCCCAGACGCGGTGGTCCGAGCCCAAGGACCCTTCGATGATTGGGTCTTTTCTTATTCCGCTTGTTCGATCGCTCTTGCGTCGAGGCTCCAAGAGCCAGCAATCGCGTCTTCGTGAGCTCCGCAGTAGGGCGCGAAAAGCACTGTCAGAAATACTCGTGTTTCTCAGCATGCTGTAACTGGCGCTCGGGCAACCGATTCGCCGGCAAGAGAGCCGGGCCGGTCAGCTGGCGGCCGGAAGGCTGACGCTCGAATCATCGCTCAAAGGCGCGATGGTTTCCAGTGTCATGTAACGGGCACGCTGGACGGCCCATTCATCGTTCTGTTCGAGCAGGACCGCTCCAATGAGGCGAACCATGCCTCCTCGTTGGGGAACATGCCGACCATATGTCCAAACCGGTTCACAGCCTTGCTGCACCACATCGACAAAGACGCTCTGCTTCGGGCGTTTCGACGACAAAAGCCGGCAGGCCGGCGCGGAGGTCGGCGGGATAACGGAGGCAAAGTACGAAGAGGGGCTCACGGATCAATCCGCGATCTCTGCGCACGGTCCACACTGTCCCTACCGGCTACAGCCGGTGCGGCGCGTCTACGTCCCCAAGCCGACGGGGGTAGGCAGCCTCTCGGTGTGCCGGCCGCTAGAGGACAAGATCGTCCAAAACGCGGTCGCCGAGGTGTTGGGCGCCGCCTATGAGGTCGAATTCCTCGGGCCTACGGCTTCCGGCCGCGCGGAATCCTCAGATGGAGCTTGATGCCCTTCATCCGGCTATGAGGACATATCCAGTGTCTTCGATTCGGTCGACCACGAGTGGCTGCTGCGGATGGTGGCGCACAGGATTGCCGATCCTCGTATCCTGCAGCTCATCGAGCTGCGGCTGCGAGCTGGCGTTCTTGAGAGCGGCTAGAAGCAAGACACACGCCGCAAAGGGCAGGATCAGTCCGCTCCTTTCCAACATCTTCCTGCATTGCATCCTCGATCTCTGGGTCGACCACTGGAGTGGTCGCCATGCACGCGCTCGCGTTGTGACCGTGCGCTTTGCGGACGACGTCGTCATCGGCTTCGAGAGCAACGCAGATGCCCAGGAAATGCTCTTGGCCCTCAAGGCGCGACTGGCCGACGCTCCATGCGGACAAAACCCGGTTGATCGAGTTTGGCGCGGTTCGCGGCCCTCCCGCGTCAGCCGCGTGGCGAGCGGTGGCCGACACCTTCGCCTTCCTGGGGTTCACTTACTGTTGCGGGCGGACCCGAGATGGCCGGTTCATCGTGAAGCCAAGACCGAAGGGAAACGCCTGTGCTCTCGAGCAACATCACAAGTCTCGCGCGGTTCATGCGGGCGTCGCGCGTCGACAAACGTTGGTATAGGTTCTGCAACCCGTTCTATATCGCCCGCTTACCTCTGTAGAGTTGAGCTGCCCGTCGGCTTGTCTGTAGTTTCAGCGTCGAAGCTGGATCGTCCGAACGGTGGGGCGGCGCGAAATCCTAAGCTGAGTTGATAAGTGTGCTGCAAGGCATTGCTGCCATTGAGGCGTGGGACGAGGTTAAATGGAAATACGTGAGCCCACTTCCGCGTTGGAGGTCCATCAGCACATTGTGTGCTTCCTCCAGAAGCAAGACCCAGTGATCCTGGACATCGGCTGCTACGACGGAGCTGACACTTGAGCTTGTCTGCGGCTTTGCCCAGAGGCTCAGCTCTACTGCTTCGAGCCGGCCCCCCGGGGCGGTTGCTAGCTTAAGAGAAACATGGGCTCTACCCTGAGAAGGTGCCCCTAGCCACAGTCGCCGCGTTGATGACTGTTGCTGTAGCCTGGCTTACTGGCGAATTTGCGTCAGTCTCTTGAATGCGAGCGTCGCGATGGCATTTACCGAGCTCTTCATCAAACGTCCGATATTGTCTATCGTCGTCAGTCTCCTGATCCTGCTGACCGGCGTTGGCGCGGCCACCGTTTTGCCAATCCGGCAGTATCCTAAGCTGACCAACACGGTCGTCAATATCACAACCTCTTATCCTGGCGCCTCCGCCGACATGATCCAGGGGTTCATCACCACGCCCCTTGAGCAAGCGCTCGGTTCGGCCGAAGGCGTTGATTACATTACGTCCTCCTCGGTGCTGGGTACCTCGACCATCCAGGTCTATATCAAGCTCAATTTCGATCCCAACGAGGCGCTCACTGAAGTGCTCTCCAAGGTCAACTCGGTCAAATATTTAATCCCTAAAGAATCGAACGATCCAGTCGTCACCAAATCTGCCGGTCAGACCACAGCTGTCATGTATATCGCCTTCTCCAGCGAAAAACTGACGGCCAGCGCAATCTCCGACTATCTCTCGCGCGTGGTGCAACCGGTTATGTCAACTGTAGATGGCGTCGCAGCGGCAGACATCCTGGGCGGCCAGAGTTTTGCGATGCGGTTATGGCTCGATCCCGCGAGAATGGCGGGCCACGGCGTGTCGCCAGCTGATGTTTCGGCTGCAATCGCGGCCAACAACTTCCAGGCTGCGGCCGGCCAGACTAAGGGCTATTTCACTCTCTCCGACGTCACGGTCAACACTGATCTGCGGAGTGTTGATGACTTCAAGCGTATGATCGTCAAAGCCAATGACGGCGGCTTTGTGCGCATGGAGGACATTGCGACAGTGGAGCTTGCGGCGCAGAGCACAAACGCCAGCGTCGCGATGAACGGCGAACACGCGATCTTCGTCGCCGTGCAGGCGAGCCCACAAGGCAATCCACTGACCATAGTGCAAGGCGTTCGGGCACTGCTTCCAGAAATGAAGCGCAGCCTGCCGCCATCGCTGAAGATGGAAGTGGCCTACGACTCCACCAAGTTCATCCAATCATCGATCGACGAGGTGGAGAAGACGCTCCTTGAGGCCGTCGCGATCGTGGTATTGGTGATCTTCCTGTTCCTGGCCTCGCCGCGGTCTGTCATCATTCCCGTCGTCACCATTCCGCTGTCCATTATTGGCGTCTACAGCATGATGCTGGCGCTGGGGTTCTCATTCAATCTGCTGACCCTCCTTGCGATGGTGCTTGCGATCGGTCTCGTGGTCGACGACGCAATCGTCGTGGTGGAGAACGTTCATCGCCATATGGAAGAAGGTGCGTCGCCCGCGCAGGCCGCTACGAATGGCGCGGGCGAGATCGTCGGCCCCGTCGTCTCCATGACGATTACGTTGGCCGCCGTGTACGCCCCCATCGGCTTTCTCGGTGGCATCACCGGCGCGCTGTTCCGCGAATTCGCGTTTACACTGGCCGGTTCGGTGATCGTGTCGGGCGTGATCGCGCTGACGCTGTCGCCCATGATGTGCGCGGTCTTCCTGAAGAGCGCTGAAGAGGGGCGGTTTGCAAAGTTTGTGACTCGTGTGTTCAGCGCCATGACGCGCTGGTACGGCCGCAAGCTCGACCGCTCGCTCGACTATCGCGCGGTTACCGGGCTGTTTGCGCTGACCATGCTGGGCCTCGTCGCCTTTCTCTATATGCATACTTCCAAGGAACTCGCACCCGAGGAGGATCAGGGCATCGTATTCGCACTGACAAAAGCGCCGAAATACGCCAATATTGATTACCTGGATTATTACGGCGCCAAGCTCGACAAGGCACTCCAGAAGTTTCCCGAGACGGATTTTCGCTTCGTGCTGAACGGCATCAGCGGTCCGCAGGGCGGCATGGCCGGGATGTTGCTTAAGCCTTGGGCCGAGCGGAAGCGCTCATCGATCGCGCTGAAATCGCTGGTCCAGGCCGAGCTGTCCAAACTCGAAGGCATCAACGCATTTGCCTTTAGCTTGCCGCCGCTTCCGGGCGGTTCGGGTGGCTTACCAGCGCAGATGGTGATCAAGTCGACGCTCGGTTTCCAGTACATCTACGAGCAGATGTCGAATCTGAAGGATGCCGCGCGCAAGAGCGGTCTGTTCATGGTCAGCGACTCTGACCTTGAGTTCAACCAGCCGGGGGTGCGGATCAAGGTCGATCGATCCAAGGCGAGCGACCTTGGCATCACCATGCAGAACGTCGGTAGCGCGCTCGCGACCCTCCTTGGCGGAAACTACGTCAATCGTTTCAACCTGCAGGGCCGCTCCTACGAAGTGATCCCGCAGGTGCCGCGCGAGAAGCGCCTGACGCCGGAATCACTTGGGGGCTATTATGTCAAGACTGCGGCGGGCTCGATGCTGCCGCTATCGACCGTGGTCTCCATCGAGACTGCGACCGATCCGAACGCACTCACCCACTACAACCAGCTCAACTCCGCGACCTTCCAAGCCGTACCGATGCCCGGCGTCACGATCGGTCAGGCTGTGGACTTCCTCGAGGGCGAGGCAATGAAACTGCCCGCAGAGTTCAGCCACGACTTCCTCGGGGACGCCCGTCAATATGTGCAGGAGGGTAACAAACTGGTTATCACCTTTGCGTTTGCACTCATCGTCATTTTCTTGGTGCTTGCGGCGCAGTTCGAAAGTCTGCGCGATCCCCTCATCATCATGTTCAGCGTTCCCATGGCAATCGCCGGCGCCTTAATCCCGCTATTCTTTGGCTTGGCGACTATGAACATCTACACCCAAATCGGACTGTTGACATTGGCCGGGCTGATATCCAAGCACGGTATTCTGATGGTCCAGTTCGCCAATGAGCTGCAGATCAAGGAGAGACTCGATCCCCGCTCGGCGATCGAGATGGCGGCGCGCGTCCGCCTCCGTCCAATCTTGATGACCACCGCGGCGATGGTCACGGGCCTCTTACCCTTGTTGACCGCAACGGGTGCTGGCGCCGCGAGCCGCTTCTCGATCGGGCTCGTGGTCGTCGCGGGTATGTCCATCGGCACGCTGTTCACGCTTTTCGTGCTGCCGGCGCTCTATGTCGCGATCGCGTCGGATCACCGCGCCGACGCGAGTTCCGATCACGTCCAGAACGCCGCCGAGCTCGCCTTCGTCGGAGCATCCGATGTCCACCTGGCCAAGCGATAACCGTAACGATCAACCCGGGTTTGCTCGATCGCTCCGCTAGCGTGGGGGCGCTGCTCGCCGACCGCGGTAACTTGATCGCACTGGGTGCCTGCAGTTCATGGGGCGGACAGGAAGGATGATCCGCGGCTGCTGCGCTTCGTCTCATCTACTGCTTGCCCGAGGTGAAGGACTACATCGCGACCACCGACGGATGCCTGGGAGGGGTTCACGTTGCCTTGCGCGTCCGGACCTTCAAGCCGGTGGTGCGAAGCTTGGGGGGTATCATGTGTTCGGCGAAGAGCGCGTCGCGGATCCGTTTCTGCTCCGACAGGCGGATGCTGTTGTTACCGAGCGGGCCCACCGCCACGTGATTTGCCGGAGATCACGGCAGCATAACTCGCAAGACTGACCTCGCCCGTGACAGGGACAGAGTCCATGTTCCCCCAATGAGTGGCGTACCCATTTTTCAATTGGTTCTTGATGGAGAATTATTCACTTCCTGACCGCGCTGCATTGCTGTCTGAAAATGGACCGCTGATTTGCTGCAGGCCTAGGATAGTTCCCAAGAAATTCAATCCCCGCGAATTCTGGGCGCGACACGAGCCGGCGCAAGACGCGAAGTCCGGCGATTGCTCGAGCGCGGCCGCCATTTTGGCTAAGGTTTGGGGATCGGATGTTCCCGGGATGAACCCGCGATCGGTGCGGGCCTGACTGCACTCTATCGGATGCGGCGGGGCGAGGCATCGGTTCGTATGGACAGCTGTTTGCCCGGTTTACGTCCGCAGCTATCGGCTGGGTGGAAATAACCAGTCGGCCAAGGGACGCATCCGTGACCAGTCAGCGCGGACGCTCGAGTCCAGCACCTCGCCAGCTTCAATTGAGGCTTCGCCCGCCGAAGTGTCGAACGGGGGGTATTGACGGCGATGTGTATGGCACGCTCGCGGACGTGCGGGTCGCGCGATCCTGCATGCACCCGTGCTCCTCGCATTGGCGGCTAGCGCCGACCTGCTGCAGCACCAAGTCGCCCAGCCGCGTAGCGTCCGGGATGACGGGTCGTCTCGCCGGTACAATCATCGAATTCGCTCCTGAGGACAAATCCCCTCAGATCGTTCCGGCGGTTAGCCAACGCGGGATTCCGAATCGTTTGGCCGGAAGCTTTTCGAATGCCGTCAGGTGATGGGTGTCCTCATAGCCAAACCGGGCGCTGTCCTCTGATCTCCCGTCAGACCCAAGGGGTCTTCCGTGAGCGCGGAAATCGCCGCGGGCGAGGCGGATGAAGAGCCGAATCGCAGATCGAGCAAGTCCGCTTCTGAGCCGAAGAACGACAGGCACGCCGCATCGACATAGGCCCAAATGAGCGCTGAAGTCAGCGATCGGGTCCGTCATATTCCGCCCAACTATCGGTCGTCTCGTACACCCTCACGCTCGAGAGTTGGGCGAGGTGCGGTTTCGCGTGCTCCCAGATCCAGATGGCGATATTTTCCGCCGTCGGATTTTCCAGTCCCGGGACTTCGTTCAGGTACTGGTGATCGAGCTTCTTTATAAGAAGGCCGAACGCTTCCTCCATGTTGAAGAAATCCATTACGGATCCGGTGTGCGGATCGACGGCCCCGTTCAGCACGACCTCGATCCGATAGGAATGACCATGCATCCGATGACAGCGATGTGTCTGCGCGACGTTTGGAAGTCGGTGCGCTGCCTCGAACTTAAATGCTTGGGATATCTTCATGTGATACCGAGTGTTTGTGGAACTGCACGCTGAGTCGCCATTTCGGCTGAGCCAGGCAGTACGCGATGGCCCGCCGCTCGACGGCGTCAGGGCGGTCTGTCGGTCGAAGCAGAAATTGTCCAAGCCACTCTCATCGACCGGTCTGGCAGGCTGCCGGCTGCGGCCACACGAATTTTCAGTTCGTGTCCGCGAGTGACGGCCTACGCGGCGCGATTTGCTGACGCAAATCCAGTCACCACGCTGGCCGGGACCGGCAGCCTGCTGTTCGTCTATCGCGACGAGGACCCGATGTCGTGCAAAGATTGCACGACATCGTCGAATGGCAAAAGTGGTTCTGAGCACGTTCATTACGTGTGCCATGCAGACGATGGAGCGTCTACTACAAGATCCGGTAGATGCCAAAACCAACTTGAGGCCCTAGGGTCCGGCCGCGTTCCCCCATCGATCATCATCGATAGAAGTGAACGCAACCGGCACGAGGCCTAATAAAAGGGCGGAACGGCACTGTCAGAACCTGGGTGGCTACCCACGAGCACCTCAGTCGGGATCCGCGTTCTTCAGAGGCGCGGAAGGCTACGACTGATGGGAGGCGTATGCATAGGAAAATCGACCAGGCAAAAAATCAGCTTTGGTGAAGAGCAGATCCGGAGAGGATTGCGCTGAGTACGCCATCGGCGAATTTGGAAAACCTAGAGACACCTTCGTCGTGAATGAGCCGGATGCGGAATTCGCAATCGACAGCGAGCGCAATGTGATGCCAAAGAAAAAACAGCACGTCGATCTAACGGACCAGAATCTCTTGGGTCTTATCCTGCGGCTCGCCATTCCGTCTGTTGTTGGGTTATCGATCCATGCGCTGCAGCAGGTCGTCAACGCGATCTTTGTCGGGGCCCTAGGTGCGCAGGCGATCGCAGCTGTTAGCATGACCTTGCCGATCGTGGTCCTGCTCGCCGCAGCCGGACAGGGGATCGGTGTTGGAACAGCGTCGTTCATATCTCGTCATCTGGGCGCTCGTGAGTACCTAGAAGCGAGTCGAGGCGCAAGTACAGCACTCGCGCTCACCGCCCCGATCGGTATTATAGTTACCCTCGCTGTGCTTCCAAATCTGCCAGGGATATTCGCAACGCTCGGAGCAACCCCAAGCATCGTGCCCGTTGCGCTCGACTACGCGGGAACGGTTTTGTTGGGGTACACCCCGATGCTACTAAATACCGTCAGCGGGTTCATTGTCAGAGCCGAGGGCTATACACGATTGAGCATGTGGGCGATGATGATCGCGTTTATACTGAACGCTGTGCTTGATCCCGTCTTCATATTCTTACTTGACTTCGGCGTGCGAGGCGCAGCCCTCGCAACGCTGGTATCCCAGATCGCTGCTTTTGGACTCTATATCGCGTTTTTTTCGAAGCTTGGCGGGACAGTTCTCGTCAGGATATCTCACATATCATTGCGAGCAGATCGCATCAGGCAGCTCGCGTTGGTAGGCGCGCCGGCGACAATGACGAGTATCCTGTCTGCTATTGCCGTTATGCTGTTGTACGCAGCTGCTGCGCCGTTCGGCGATGATTCGATCGCCGCGGTTGGAATAGCTGTGCGTATCTTGATGGTCGGTGCACTGCCTATCACCGGGTTCTGTATTGGCGCTCAAGCTATCCTGGGGTTCGGTTGGGGCGCACACGACTATGCTCGTATATTGAAGGCTGCGAAGTTCATGCTCTTCGTGACGATCGCATTCTCGGTGCTGTATTCTGCGGCCGTTGTGATTTTTGCGAGGCCTTTGGTGAGCCTATTTAGCGACAACGAGAACGTCACCGAAATTGCCGTCTCGACCTGCATCGTGTTCCATCTCTTCTTTGGACTGTTTGGGGTGCAGAGTTTCGTGACGGCAATGCTTCAGTCATTTGGGAGAGCGCGCCTCAGTGCAATTGTGTCCTTGGCCAGGCAGGGGTATCTCTTCATACCAGCCGTACTGTTATTCCCGCTGGTAGCGGGTTTTAACGGACTGTTAGCCAGTCAAGCGCTCGCAGAGCTTGGCGCCGGAATAATCGCTCTCATCGTCATGTTCAACCAGTTCGGCGAGCTCAGACGAGCGCTCCGGCACGGTCCTTCAAGAGCGATCGGGATAGCGGGTTGAGCTGAGAACGGATATGATCGAGGCACAGAGCATTGGGCGCTAGCCTCCTGGGAGGCTCGCCGTTAAGGCGTGATGGGACTAGCTTCGATAGCCTGAGTTTTTGAGGTAATTGGCGCATTCTTCGGGTGCAAATGCATCAAGGAGTTCGCCGATGGCGGCGCAGACCGCATCGACGGTTCGTGCGGTTGCCTTGCGGAGCAGATGCTCGAGTTTGGCAAAGACTTGTTCGATGGGGTTCAGGTCAGGTGAGTGTCCCTTCCATGTTCGGCACGTAATCTACGCTCACCGGTTCAATGATCCTGCAACGACCCTGCGCGAGGAGATCCCCCAGCTTGCCTTGTGCGGTCTGTCACGAAGTTAAAATTGGTCGGATCTTCCACAAAGCGGCGATTCGCGTCCCTTTCTCCGTCAGCCACCTCAGCAGCAATCAATGAGAGCGCGAAGGCTTGCCAGGCTTTGCATCTGCCGACGCAATCCTAATGGCTCCGTCCGACGTGACCTTCCAAGCGATGACGTATTCGTCCTACGTTCTAATGTCGCGGTGCCTGCGCCATGAAAAGAAGATGTAGTCAGTTCGGTCAATCTGTCCAGCGATGCTCTCACCATCTAGCGGTCGCCAAGTCACGCGTCTGTGCGGCTCACATCAGGTGTCTGAGCTTGGCGAAGCCCTGCTCGATCGGATTGAGGTCGGGGCTATACGGCGGCAGGAAGAGCAGATGGGCTCCAGTGGCGCGAATGGCATTGCGCGGCGCCTTGCCTTTGTGACTGGCGAGATTGTCGAGAATGACAAGTTCACCCCTTGCGAGGGTCGCGCCAGCACCCGTTCGATGTAAAGGGTGAAGAGCTCGCCGATGATGGGGCCGTCGATGACCCATGGGGTGCTGATCCGCTCATGGCGCTGTGCCGCGATGAAGGCCATGATCCTCCAGTGGCCGAAAGGCGCCGAAGCCTGGAGCCGTTGCCCACTCGGTCCCCAACCTCGTAGCGGGGCATGTTGGTCTTGATCCAAGTCTCCTCGATGAAGACAAGGCGTGAAGCGATAATCCTGCCCTGATGGGTCTTCCAGCGCGCCCGCTTACGCGCGATATCGGGACGATCTTGTTCGGGTGGCAGGATCGCTTTTTTTGAAGCTCAGCTTCTCGGCGTGAACGAACGTCCACACCGCCCGCACATCTGTCTTGATCCCGCGCGCAGCCAGTTCCTGCGTCAGCTTCCGCAAAGTGAATGGTCCAGAGCGAATGTGTTTGCGCAGCCATTCGGCGTTGGTGCCGACAGAACCGGCTTCTTGTGACCGTCGATCCTGCCGGGCGAAACGCTTCCGGTCTCCGCCGCAGATTCTTCCAATTCGTCACACAGGAAGGACTGATCTGAAGTGCTTCCGCAATGAAACGAACCATCTCGCCCCCGTCAGCCCTCACCAGAGCCAGCTCACGAAGATCTTCCGAATAGGGTCGCTTCATCCATGCTGGCCCCCGTTCCCTAGCATCATAAATTGTCCCCTCTGGGAATCCCGATTGCGGCAAAAAACAACATGCTGTTGCACCTTGGCCTCTGGCGGCCTGCGCCAGTCAGACCGCTTTGGCGGTCACTGTCTTTATCAGCCGGCGGCCACGGCAGTCACCGGCTCGGGGCATGGTATATCCTCCTTTTCAGTAGCGCCCAAATGATCCCCGCCGTCGTGCTGGCTTTCGCGACCGTCACATCACCAGCATCAGCTCCGATCTTCGCGGCGCATCACTGCCCAGGTCAGCCAAACCGCCTAAGCCCGCGCCACAGGCCATCAGCTGCTGCCCCCGGGGGCGGCAAACCGATGGGACGGTACGATTCCAACTTTGCATTCGGACAAAGCCCCGGTCGTGATCTGGACTGACATCATCGTCCGAAACGGATCGACGCTGCAGATCGGAGGCATGGCGAGCACGGACACGGACAGCTACCACGGCTTCAATGATGAGCTCGACAACCATTAATTTCCAGCTCTTCGGACCTACGATCCTGATTGGCGCGATCGCCGCACGAAACAGCTCTTCAGAGACGCTTGGCCGCGTCGTCGAGCAAACGATCGGCAAGCCCTCGAGGTCCGGCCACACCGGAGATTCGACCGGCTATATATCTTCAACATCCTCCTGGATCAGGACATTGTTTTTCCAGCATTTGCCGCTGATAAAAGGCGCCGTGCACGCACCTATTGTATCATGGACGTAGCCGCGCCTCTCTTTGTCAAGGATGAGTGCGCCGCCTTTGTCCACGAGGTTAGAACTTGACGCGATGGCCGCCGCGCATGAGTTCCCTCTTGAGCCTGTGGTTATGGCCGACGCGGGCATCGATGTGTAGGTGCCAGCGAGTTCGCGGATATGGGTATCCGCAGACACGTCCGACCAACGGCCGATCATCCAATGCGACGGCCATCCCGAAAGGAGTGAAGCGACCTGCCACAATGCGCTCAAGCGCGTAAACTTGATCTAGAGGCCGCGCCGATCTTGCGTCTCGTCTTCGGCACCATCATGCGTGTTCATTGACAGTAAGCCCAGTTCTAGACCATGGCTTTGAGATCCCAGTGGGTCTAAGGACGCAATTGATCGAAGTCGCTGCTTGGAATGCCATTGTGATGCTGGTGAGCGCTCAATCAGGAAAGCACGCAAATAGACGTCATCAGCTTGCTCATTTCGCGCAGGAAGGCGATGATACTCAGCTGCTCGGCAGCGCCTCGGAAGAGCCAGCAAAGAGCGCCTTCGGTTGAGCGCGATAGGACCGATCATCGAGAAGCGCGTCACACCCAAGCG
Organism: Bradyrhizobium sp. LLZ17; assembly: GCF_041200145.1. Taxonomy (NCBI): domain Bacteria; kingdom Pseudomonadati; phylum Pseudomonadota; class Alphaproteobacteria; order Hyphomicrobiales; family Nitrobacteraceae; genus Bradyrhizobium; species Bradyrhizobium zaerense. The sequence continues at coordinate 3,807,218 of NZ_CP165734.1, read as the reverse complement.
TGAGGACGCTCACGGGATGAAGAAGGCGAGCTTGCCCGTCTGTCGGGTAGCGTCAATTATGATGCTAGAATGCGGGGTAATCTCAGGACAGAGACATTGTTGCGTGGAAGGAATGCAAAAGTGCCCCGCAGTGCGGTAGACCATTCGACCGAATGCTCCTCGCAATGCCGCAACGGCGCAATCGCCCGAGATGTTCGCGTACATCGCCAGAAACTTCGATGCCGAGTTCCTCAACGAGTTCTCGGGCAAGGCCTGGCGTGGTGTTTCACCCCCTTCCACCGGTCCGCCTGGCTGCACGAACATTTTGGTCCAACGCTCGCGTACCAGCGGAAGGTTTCGTGCGACATTCGTGGTAGGGCACGCGGCGATCCGCGCTGTGGGCACGGCTGCGGCGTTATCCATCAAGCAACGACCCCTTTTTTCGATCACCCTCTGGGGCCGCTTGCGGGAGAACTATCAGCAGAGGGATGATGACGACCATACCAGCTGCCAGCATCACTCCTGATGGGCCGGCTACAGTCAACATCTGGGCGCCAAGGACGGCTCCGAAGCCGATGGCCGAATTGATGACCGCCGAGTGCATCGCGGCAGCAGTTATTACTGTCGAACCGGCGGCGCGCAGGATCCAGGTCTGGAGTCCCGCGAACAGCGCCGCGACGGCAGCGCCCCAGATGACCAGCAAGACAAGGACCCGGCCTGTCCCCAAGTGGGGACCAAACGATCCAAGGCCTACGAGCGCCAGACACAGAGCAAGCAGCCCCGCAGTGATGATCGGCTTCATGAAGCGGTCGATGAGGACGCCCGCCAGGATGTTCCCGAGGAATCCTGCTCCGCCAAAGCCGAACAACAGCGCGCCAATCATGACTTGGGCAACGTTTGGAATCTCGCTGAGGAATGGTTCTATAAATGTGTACGCCCCGAAATGCGCCGCCGCCATGAATGTCGTTACGGCATAGATCCCCAACAGGTCACGCCTGCGGCAGACTGATCCAAGCTCTCTCCATCCTGCTGGCGTCCCGGCCTGCATTTTCGGAAGAACTGCCACCATCAGGGCTGAGGTGATCAGTCCGATGGCGCCAATTAATCTGAACGCTGCGCGCCATCCGCTCACCTGACCGACGAAGTTCGCGAGCGGCACACCAACAACGGTCGCCATCGAGATCCCGCCGAATACGATTGCCATCGCAACACCCATACTGCGGGACGGCGCAATCTTAGACGCAACCGCAGCCGCCATGGCCCAATAGAAACCGTGAACGACAGCGCCCACCGTGCGTGCCAGCAACAACCCTTCGAAAGTGTGAGACATCGTCGCCGCAAACGTTGTTGCGGAAAGGATAAGAGTCAAGGCGATGAGTAGCGGCTTGCGAGGAAACTTCTGAAGCAGAACGGGCGACAACAGAGCGCTGGCAGCACCGATCCAGGCATAGAGGGCCACCGTGAGCCCGACCGCTGCCTGATCTCGTCCGAGATCGCGAGCGATCTGAGACAACAGCCCGATAGGTGCGATCTCTGCCAAGACGATGTGAAACGAGGCGATGCCTAGCACGATGACGGCGAGCCAGATGCGGAGCGAAGATTCTGTGCCGTCACTCGTCATTATTAAATATCACTGTACGAAGGATCCGCCCGTTTCATTTGTCGATGATCAGCCGCTGCTTGTACGCATTTTTCATCCATGGACGTGGCGCCGCATGGCATGGGCGTCTCTCCGGATGTTAATCGACCTGCTTCGGTGGTATCCGATCGTTACGGTTGCATGGGTCGTTCTCTCCATCAACTGCGGGAGTTGATAGTTGACACAGATAGGCGCCGACGCTTGATGCCGATCGGAAGCGCGATGTTTCAAGGTCCGTGGCATGCGCTGGTTGAATTAGGAGGACGGATCGAGCTTTAGCATTGATGCTAGCAGCCGCTCCGGCTTTGAATCCTCAAGTAGGCTTCAACGCGCGATGCCAACGGGCCGTATGTTGGTCCATGCGAAGCCCTAATGATGGACGGAAGCGTTCCGCGGTTACATAAATTAGACTACGAGGGGCACGGATCGGTGGTGGACGCCCGAAATGTCCCGGCTCAGCAAAATCCCCTTGGAATTCCGATAGGTGAGTTCGGCATTGCCTTCGTGCATCTCAAAATTCGATTTTCAGTTCTAGCCGGTTCGCTGCGCCAAGAGGTGAGGCTGCCCACAATCTACGAATTGCCTGGTTGTGAGCCCTCGAGGCTGGCGCCTTGACCAGATCCAACGTCCGGCGAAGGGAGCTCGCGCAGCACCCTGATATCGTAGCCCTCTCGAACCGCGAGAGTCCTTGGTTTCCCATCCCTTCGTTGGTCCACACTGTTGAACTCGCGCCCAGCATCGGGTTTGATCAGCGCCGGCGCCACCACCTCCAGTCCAGGATGATCGGCGAGGATGACCTTCCGACCAATAAGCCGCTCGCGAGCGCGCTTCAAATCGCGCTATGACGAGCGGGCGGACCGACTGTTACCCGTCTACCAAACGGTACAAAGAGGCGACGCGCTAGCGAGCGTCGCTAGCTACGTTCTCTTGTATTCGGACCCGCGAAACGTCGAAAATTGGCGAGAAATGAAACGACCCCAGTGCTTAAAGCGGCTGGGGTCGTTCCGAGGTAAGCGCCAGACTTGGGCGGGGGGCTGAGGCCAGACGCCTACGACATGAAATCAAACACGCAGATTTTCCGCACTGCTTTTACCACGCCTCGGGTCGACTTTAAGCTCGTAAGAGACTGCCTGCCCCTCCCGCAGGTCAGAGAGGCCAGCGCGCTCCAGGGCGCTTATGTGTACAAAAACATCTTGGCCGCTCCCATCCGGCTGAATGAAGCCGAAACCCTTCGTCGCGTTAAACCATTTCACAAGACCCCTCGCCACTCCCGTTTCCCATTTGAGCAATACTGTAGAGTAGTTCTGGTCGGACCATTCGGGCGGCACCGATTCGCGCATTGACGCACAATCTCCGCTGCTTCGGCGTCAGCGTAGTTCGCTTGGGGAGTTCGAGTATGGCGAGCCTGGGCGATCATGCTTTCATGCCAGAGACCAGGCACAGCCGACGGGTTTGACCCAGGTCGCATCGTTCTGATCTTCCATCCTGTTGCGTCACTTGAGTGACGAAGGTCACGTGGGTGGGTTCTCCTAGCAGGGAGGCCGCGAATTTCATCGGCCCAAATGGCTCATCGGCCACTATTTTGCGGACAAGCAGCGGCCTCGCAACTACCAAAAGGGGTAGCTGCACGAGCGTACCGCACCAAATTAGCATGCTCCCATGACTGTTCGGAGAACATGGAAGATGAACTGGAAGAAGGAACTGGAGGCGCTGGTTCAACAATCCGCGGCACTCGTAGAACGCGCACGGAGCGTTGCGCCTATTCCAAAGCTGATAGCACCCATCGCGCCAATCGCAAAAGCTTCCCCACCCGATTCTCCCCGGCGGTTGAGCTGGGACACCTCCGAGCGAGAGCACATCAGCAAACGAGTTGCGAATTTCAGAGCGCATCAAGAGCGCGTGCGCCGCGAGCGCGACGAATATTTTTCCCGCACGATGCAACGGACACGGGATCTCGCGAGAGGCCACGGCTCCGACGAACAGATGTAGGCGGTCGGACAGCTCGCGCAACTTTGTTAACAATCCGCCAAATCGCGCCAGAAGAGTCGACTGCGGCCGACCACCGGCTGGGAACGGCGAGTAGCCGTGAGAGTCGTACGAGTCTCCAAGAGACGCCCGTCACAGCCCATCTGAGGATTGCCGCGCGCTGAGGATTGCCGCGTGGTGTCCTCACGCCATAGATTGCCCTCGTACTGGATCCGCTGGGGCGCAACCACGCGATCGTTGTAGTGGCGCCGCCGACGCCCACACGAATCTGGCGCATGGATTTTGCACCGCCGAGGAAGGCGTGGGTGTTGACCCTGCCCCTCGGGCTTAATCCAGTGTGAAGTTCGTTCTGGCCGAAGACGAGGACCAGAGCATGCAGCACGTTCGAGATCGGAAGGCCCGATCTGCTGGCTCGGCGCGTGAGGCAGAGACACGAGATGTGCGCATCGGGGAAGAATTGAGATGAGACGCGCTTCACTGGAGATCGCGATAGGCATTTTGCTGCATCGGACCGTTGTTGTCGCGCAGTGTGAAAGCACGGAGTCGACATCGTCCGCGATGATCGAGACGCTGGGAGCGAAATGACGAATGATGATCGTCGTGCACGGCATGACTTGGCTCACGATGTGTCGCATCGGAACGTTGATGTTCGAGGGCTGGAGCGTCTGAAGCTGTGTCGAAAGCGCTCAATGATGCGCATGAGGCCACCACAATCGGGACAGGCAGGACGGCCCAGGTTTGAGCTTCCGAATCCACAGGCGGCGGCTAGCTGTCGTTTGGGGCTGTCTCATGATCGAGAAGTTCGCGGCAAAGGGCGAGCTTGGCAGCGCGATGGCGGTTGGCCATGAAGCCGAAGTGGCGGATGCGATGGAAACCGTCGGGCAGCGTATGAAGCAGGAAGCGGCGAATGACCTCGTCGGGCTTGAGCTTCATGATCTTTGTCGCGCCGTCCTGGCGGTAATCCTTCCATGTGAAGGCAACATGATCGTTGTCGAGTGCGACGAGCCGGCTGTTGGCGATCGCGACGCGATGGGTGTAGCGGCCGAGATAGGCCAGCACCTGTGCGGGTCCGCCGAAGAGCCGCTTGGCGTAAGCAACCCAGTTGACGCGCTGCATGGCTTTGGATGCGACCAGCGAAAGCGTCGAGGGGACAATACCGATTCCAGCAGGAATTATAGGCGATCCGCGTCATGCCGCAGTCATTGCGGGCCTCGACGTGGCTGCCGAGCGCCTCGGTTCGGTACCCAACAATGGCGCTCATCACCCGCCGCTCCACGCGACCGAGATGACCGGCATGTCACGACGATAGGGGTCGCCATGCCGGCGCAAGATATCGGCAATCTCGATGGCGGGTCGGTGCGGGCGGACGTCGGGGCGGGTCATAAGCCGGATCCCGGAGCCGTTGTCATGCCGATGGCGTCACATCCAGCGACAGGCGGTCGAGCGGGGTCTGCGTCGCCCGGATCGTATGGGTGGCGACCTGCGTGTAGCGCGCCGTCGACGACGGATTATTGTGCCCGAGCGGAACCTGGATGATCCGGATGTCGATTCCGTTCTCCAGAAGATGTGTCGCGAAGCTGTGGCGCAGCGTGTGCAGCGTGACGCGCTTGGTCAGGCCCGCAGCCTTGACCGCCGAGCGGCAGGCGGCATGCGACACGGTCGGATCAATCGGGTGACCTTCGTCACGCCCAGGGAACAGATAAAGCCGCGGCCGGGCGAGCCGCCAGTAGGTGCGCAGGATGCCGAGCAGTTGGGACGACAGCATCACGTTGCGATCCTTCGCGCCTTTGCCGTGGCGCACCTGGATGACACCGCGGGTGCTATCGACGTGTTCGATCCGCAGTCCCGCGACCTCGGCCTTGGGCCCGGCCGCATAGGCGGTGGTGAGCGCGCGCGGCTCTTCAGGCTCGACACCGCCTCGAGGAACTGCACCACTTCGTCGGCGCTGAGAACGACCGGCAGCTTGCGGGGCTCTCGCGCATAGGGCATGCGCTCCGGGATGAGCGCCTCGCCGAGCGTGACGCCGTAGAAAAACCGTAGCGCACAGACGATGATCTGGTTCAGCGCCGGCCATGAGATGTCGGTCGAGACCAGATGCACCTGGAAGGCCCGGACGTCTTCCAGCTCTAACCGCTCAGGCGATCGGCCGAAATAGCGGCTGAACTTCGAAACCGCGCTGATGTAGGATCGCTGCGTCGCCGGCGACAGATTGCGGACTGTCATGTCCTCGATCATGCGACGGCGAAGAGGGCTCAAATCGGCCGTCTCAATACTCCTGTCTGAGGGGGGCTCCAACACCCACATCCTCAGCCAGGAGGCGATCTACGCCACCTCGCCACGCATGCCGCGACAGCGGCTTCGTTCAATCCCAAATCGATTCGGTCTAACCCCATCCGGCTTTAGGCCGCACAATCCGCGAAACGTCCTAACCGCGCTTGCATCGATGTCGGCGCGCCGCAGCTTGGCCGTCAGGCCATGACGGCTCCAGAACACGCGCACCAGCACACATCACACGAACAGCGTAATAGCCTCGAAGAAGCCTCCCTCCTGATGCCCGTGTAGGGATGGGTGGCGTCGAGATCGAGGATGATCTGCAGGCCTCAACAATGCGAGAAATGCGCGCTACGCTCAGGAGAGGCCATTGCGGCACCCGCTGAGCTGTGCGTTATAAACAGAACGCTGCCATTGTAGCTCAGCGCTCACTTGCAGGCAGCAAACCAATCAGCGCTTTAGCCTCGGACTTCAGCACTTCAACGGCAGATTTCCGAGCATCTGCATCAAAGCGAGTGCGAATGGCGGAGACTGAGAGCGCGCCCCGCAATTTGCCATAGACATCGATTACGGGCACCGCTGCGGCCGCAACCTCAGGATCACGCTCGCCGATCGAGACGTAGAAGCCACGATCTCTGATCTTCTTTCCATCAGCTAATGCAAAATCGCGGTAAGCGGTAAGAACGCGGCCCGCAGCGCCGCGATCAATCGGCAATCGTTGTCCTTCTTCGAGGTGATGCCGGACGGAACGCGGAGAATTAACGCGATAAAGGCAAATGCGCTCGTCGCCCTCCGCGATGTAGAAGGATGCGGTCTCTCCGGTTGCTTCGACCAGACGATGGAGCGAGGGTCTGATCAGGTCACCGAGGTCCAGCCCACGCTGATAGAGCGCCCCAAGGCGCCATAGCTCCGGTCCGGGTCGAAATAGCCGGTCGGTCCCCCGCACCAGGAATCCGTCCGCTTCCAGGGATGCGGCAAGGCGAAGGACCGTGCTCTTGTAGAAGTCGGTCGCCTCGGCAATCTCGGTCAGCGTCATGGCTGCGCGCTCAGCGCCGAAGGCCTTGAGGATCGCCAGGGCGCGCCCGACCGCATCAACCCCTGTCTTTGCCATTGATACAGCCCTCGTGTTCTGTTCTGCAGAACAGATATCCAGAATGGATAGAGAGTCCAGTAGTCGATGCTCATCTGCGTTCTATGTTGCAGAATGCAATTGACCCGGATATAGCGCCAGTTACCTGTTTTGAGCCTTAGAACAGGTTCTGCGGAGCGAAACAATGGAAGGGCAGCCGGCACTTGCCGTCGACCTGCGCGACGTGATGATTCGCTTCGGCGACTTCACCGCCGTGAAAAGCATGAACCTCCAGGTCGGCGAAACCGAATTCGTTGCAGTGGTCGGGCCGACCGGCTGCGGAAAATCGACCATTCTCAATAGTGTCACCGGACTGTTGAAGCCGGCCGCCGGCGAGGTTCGCATTTTCGGCAAATCGCTCAGAGGCCTGAACGGTCAGTCCGGCTACATGCTGCAACAGGAAGGGCTGCTGCCCTGGAAAACAGCCCAGGACAATGTCGGCCTCGGGCTGGTGTTTCAGGGAAGCTCGATCGCGAAAGCGCGCGAGCAGGCGCGGCCCTGGCTCGCCAAGGTCGGGCTGAAAGGCTTCGAGGAGCGCTATCCGCATCAATTGTCCGGCGGCCAGCGCAAGCGCGTCGCCATGGCCCAGACCCTGATCATGGAGCCGAAGATTGTCCTGATGGATGAGCCTTTCTCCGCGCTGGACGTTCACACACGCCGCCTCATGCATCGCATCCTGCTCGACCTATGGCAGGCGGACCGGCGCTCCCTCGTCTTCATCACCCACGATCTCGATGAGGCGATCACGCTGGCGGACCGCGTCGTCGTGATGTCCGCCGGTCCCGCGAGCCGCATGGTTGGTGATGTCAGGATCACGCTGCCTCGCCCGCGCGATGTCTCGGCACTGCAAACGACCGATGAATTCGTCGCGCTCTATCGTGAAATTTGGTCGCTGCTCGGCGCCGAAGTGGAGAAAAGCTATGCCGCGCACGGGTAAGGTCGCTCTCACGCAGTTCGCCATCGTGCTTGGGCTGATCCTGATCTGGGAATTGGGCGTGCGGGCCGGCTTGATCGACCCGTTCTTCTTTCCGGCCCCGTCGACACTCATCGCAAGGATCGGAGAGTGGATGTCAACGGCCGACTTCTGGACCGATGTCAGCATAACACTGCTGGAGACGGTCCTGTCTTTCCTGGCTGGTATCGGGATCGGCACGGCGCTTGGTATCTGGTTGGGCTTAAGCCCGTTTGCGGCCGAGGTCCTTCAGCCCTTCATCAAGATGTTCAATGCGATCCCGCGCATCTTGCTGGGGCCCATTTTTGTCATCTGGTTCGGATTGGGCCTCACCTCCAAGGTCGCGCTGGGCGTGACGCTGGTTCTCTTTGTCGCATTCTTCAACACATTTCAGGGCGTTCGCGAGGTCAATCCGGTCGTGCTCGCGAATGCCCGCCTGCTGCGTGCATCGAAATCCTCCCTGCTGCGCCACGTCTACCTGCCGTCCGCCACCACGTGGATCCTGTCGAGCCTGCGGGTGTCTGTCGGCATGGCCGTGATGGGCGCGGTGGTCGCCGAATATCTCGGTTCGTCCGCAGGATTGGGGCACCTGATTGCGCAGGCCGAGGGTGTCCTCGATGCCACCGGCGTGTTCGCAGGAATCATCGTCCTCTCCGCCTTCGTCGTCGCCCTCGATGCCATCGTCGATCGCGTGGAAAAGCGGCTCCTGGTCTGGCGGCCGGCACCTGCCCACGAAGTTTGATCGTAGCGCTGCCATTCTCAAAGAGGTTCACATGCACGCTTTTCCACGACTGATGGTGGTCATCGCGATAGCCGCATTCCCGCTCATTTCAGCGCATGCCGCCGAGCCCGAAAAGACAAAATTGAAGATCGCGGTGGGATCACAGATCCTCAACTATATGCCTCTCGAGCTTGGCGTGAAGCTCGGTTCGTTTAAGGACCAGGACCTTGAGGTGACCGTCGAAAACTTCCAGGCCGGTGGTTCGAAGGCCTTGCAGGCGCTGATCGGCGGTTCGGTGGACGGGACGGTCGGCTTTTACGATCACACCATTCAGATGCAGGCGCAGGGCAAGCAAATTTCCTGCGTGTTCCTGCTCAATGACATTCCCGGCGTGTTGCTCGGTATCCGCAGCGACCTCGTTGACAAGGTCAAGTCTGGTGCCGACCTGAAGGGCCTCAAGCTCGGTATCACGGCGCCGGGGTCATCGACCGACACCATGGCGCGCTACTACATCAAGAAATCTGGGTTGGGCCCACGCGATGTGAACATCATCGCGGTTGGCAGCGGTGCACCCGGTATGGTGGCGCTCAAGGCCAAGAATATCGACGCACTCGTCTATTTCGATCCGATTGCGACCCTTCTCGCGCGCAAAAAGAGCGCGACGCCGCTCTTCGACGCGCGCACGCTCGAAGGCTCAAAGCAGGCCTTTGGCGGAATCTATCCGACCGCCTGTCTATACCTTCAGCAGAGTTTCATCGATAAGAATCCGGAAACGGTCCAGCGCCTCGTCAACGCCTTGCTCAAAACGCACCGCTGGATCAACACCGTGTCGACGGAACAGCTCGTTGACGCGATGCCTGCTGGCTACAAGACCGACAATCGCGAGGTGAACATCGAAATCATGAACGCGTCGAAAGCGCTGTTCTCGTCAACCGGTCAGATGGACACCGAGGCGGCCAAGATGCCGTTGGCCATCCTTAGCGACTTTGATCCGAAGATCGGTGCCGCAAACATCGACCTGGCCAAGACCTTCACCAACCGTTTCGCGGAACGCGCCGCGCAGCAGCTGAAATAGCTGCCCGGACCAGGATCTCGTGATCGGATCATCAAAGAAGGCTCTTTCGAAATGTCTCTGCCGTTAACCGGTATCCGCGTCCTCGACCTCTCAAACGTGCTGGCTGGTCCGTTCTGCGGCTATCATCTCGCGCGCCTTGGCGCGGAGGTGATCAAAGTCGAAAACCCGAACGGTGGCGACCTGGCGCGGCGCCTCGGCGCGGATCCGAAAAGAGCGGAGCGCCTGCAGGGACTTTCCTTTGTCGCCGTGAACGCCGGCAAGCAGTCGGTTGCGCTGGACCTAAAATCGGAAGCGGGCCGCGAGGTGTTCTTGCGACTGGTCAAGGAAGCCCACGTGGTGCTCGAAAACTTCCGGCCGAAGGTCATGGAACGCCTTGGCCTCGGCTTTGATGTGCTTGTCAGGCTGAACCCGCGTCTGGTCTACTGCGCGATCTCCGGGTTTGGGCAGAGCGGACCGTGGTCCGGCCGTCCGGCCTATGACCAGATCGTCCAGGGTCTCTCCGGAGCCATGAGCGTCACCGGCGATATAGCCTCGGCTCCCCTGCGCACGGGCTTTCCGATCTCGGACACGATCGCGGGACTGACTGCTGCGTTTGCCATCGCCGCGGCTCTGGTCGACCGGCGGCATAGGCACCGGTTCATCGACGTGTCCCTGCTCGAAGCCACCGTCGCCGCGATGGGATGGGTCGTCTCCAACCACCTGAACGCCGGGGTCGAGCCGCAGCCCATCGGCAACGAGAACTTTACCGCGGCTCCCTCCGGCACGTTCCGCACCGCAACGGGCCCGCTGAACATTTCGGCCAACGAGCAGAAGCAGTACCAAGCTCTATGCGACCTGATCGAGCGACCGGACCTGAAGGCGGATCCACGCTTTGCTGGACGCGAGATGCGCAAGGTCAACCGCGCTGCGCTGAACGCGGAGTTGAACAAGGCATTGATTTGCAAGCCCGCTGAGGAATGGGAGACTCAAATGAATCTGGCTGGTGTCCCTGCCGGCCGTGTGCTGACGGTCTCGCAAGTGTTGCAGCAGCCACAGGTCCTTGAGCGCGGATTCGTCGAGACTTTGGCACCAGAACAAGACGGTGCGCCGCCGTTACGAATCACGCGGCCGGGCTTCCGGCTAGATGAGGAGTTTTCGGTGCCTTCACCACCTGCGACACTCGGAGCAGACACTGAGAGATGGCTGCAGCGGCTCGGCTATTCGTATGCGGAGGTCGAGCAACTGGTCTCAAGCCGGGCCGTCGGGACGCCAAAGCAAGGAGAGGCTGACTTCCTGCCCGTCCGCGTAGCCACGGACGGACCGATATCATAACATCCGACGGCTTGCGGCGGTTGGCAATAGGCAGGTTCAAAAGATGGAACCGGAAATGAGCGAAGAAGAACTGCGACAGCAAGCGGCCAGTTGGTGGCGAACCTCCATTTGCGATATCGCGCCAGGTCGCATCGCCTATCGCGGTTATCCAATTCAAGATTTGATAGGCCGCGTTTCCTTTCCCGCCATGATCTGGCTGATGTTACGTGGCAATCTGCCGACGCCAGCACAGGAGCAGCTGCTGCAAGCTGCGCTGGTTGGATCCGTTGACCACGGTCCGCACGCGCCCTCCATTGCAATTGCCCAAATGGCGGTGAGCTGCGGCCTGCCCCTGAACGGCGCAATGGCCTCGGCAATCAACACGCTCGATGACGTGCATGGCGGAGCAGGGGAGCAGGCTGTCGAACTCTACGAAGATGTGCTGCGACGGCGCCAAGGGCGAGAGATCGAGCAGGCCGCGGGCGCTGCAATCGACCATTTCACCGCAACCCGCAGCAAATATCTGCCGGGCTTCGGCCACCGGTTTCATCCAGTCGACCCGCGCGCGGCCCCGCTATTGGCGCTGGTGGATGCCGCAGCCGAGGAGGGCAGTGTCGGCGGCGATTATGCCAAGGCCGCTCGCGCGATCGAGCGGGTGATGCAACAGCGCAAGCGCAAGCTCATTCCGATGAACATTGATGGCGCGACCGCGGTCATTTACGGCGAACTGGGCTTCGCCTCTCCGCTCGCGCGGGGGTCTTCTGCTTGTCGCGCGCGGTCGGAATCCTGGCTCACGCCTGGGAGCAAACTGGGCGCAACGATCGCAACAAGGGCCCAATGCCCAAGCAGTTCGGCTACAAATACGAGGGCCGGCCGTGTCGCAGACTGGAAGGCCCATCATGAGTATCTCCGCCCAAGCTGATTGAGACCAGCGTGTTTTGGTCGATGCCGGCGGAGTTTCGTCGCCGGGTGTTTCTTCGGAATGGGCAGACGCGAACCGTGGGGATAGCCAGTAGATTGTTTCATTGAGGGACCGTCGTTCGACCAGCCCGAGAATCTCTGTGTCGTCGACGTGACGCGCGACAATAGCATCTGGCGCGTACCGCTGATGCGTGACGGCGGCGTCGGGAAAGTCGGACGATTCAGCTGGTTCTTCGAGACGAGCGGTCCTGACGGACTGACGGTCGATCAAAATGGGAGGCTCTTTGTCGCGCATGATTCCGTCGGCCACGTCTTCGTATTGGGCGCCAAACGGCGAAGCGGTCCGCTCGCATCCAGTCCTGCGCAGGGGGAAGCTGCACGAATGTCGTATTGGACGCGGCACTTGGCGCATTGCTCATTACGGAACGCTACCGGATCAGTGTTGATGGCTGATCTCGCTCACCTTCCTCGAAATTCGCCAGCAGGAGTGGCAAGGTGGTGCGGAATCCTTTCACGCGCCGGTCCGCCGCACCAAGATACAGGAATGAGTGGTAGACGAGTGGCCTGGCCACTTGCCCAAAGAATGTAACTGGTGACGAATGGGTGGCGTTTGTGTGCGGTGATCTCAAACCAGAGTCAGTAAATCGCACTGCATGGGAGGCGCAAAAGAACGATTCGTAAGGCTGGGTCGGGCTTCGCCTGCAACGGGCCGCCGCCGACCTGTCGCCATTTGCTCGGGCGGGCCGCGGTATCGCTTCCCACAATGAAGAATGATTGGTCGCTGATATTTTCGAACGTTCTCGCCAAGAAGGCCGAAGAGGTAACCGCTCGCACTGGGAGTCAGCACCGCATAGCGTCAAGGTTCTCGATCATGCTCGGCGGCGACGCACGCGTGAAGCGTTCGTTTTCAGAAGCAACAAGCCCCAGGATTTACTGCTTGAAGGACTTTACCGATAGCACGCTAAACCAGGAGACGCTTTAAGTCTGTGGCGCAGAGGTCGTACTACTGTCAAAGCCTCTTGCGCGCGCGCAATCCTCCAACCCGATATCCCCTCTCCTCGTAGCAGCGGCGTACCCGTTCTAGGGCCGGATAGCCATCCGGAGGCAAGGCAACCTCAATCATCTGCCAGCCGCGGCGCTTCGCCTCCGAATCTACCGCCTCGAGCAGATGCCGACCGCAGTCAGAGCTCCGGAAGTCACGAGAAATCCATAGCTCCTGAAGCACGCGTACGCTCCGGCTGCTCTCACCGCCTGTACGGCCGAGATGCTAGCTACCCCTACAATCTTGTCCGGTGCCTTGTTCCTCGACGACAAAATGAAACCCCGTTCGGGATCCTGAATCAGGCGCAACGCCGCCTGCTTCGCGCCTTGAAGGCTGAACTCCGGTCCGGGGCCACCTAATTCTGAAAGTAGCTCTTCGACCGCTTCTGCGACCGCGTTCTCATCTCCTGGCACGCTCTTGCGCAAAGCCGTGCCCCCGCGAGACGGGCCTTGCGCTTCAGCGCCAACACGAACACCCGACCTAGCCCTCTGGAGGAAATTCATGCTCAGTAGGAGACAGAAAACGCAATTGAGAGCAACTATCAGGCTCGGTAGGAAGCAGGACGTCCACACTCGCTATAGGCAACAGAGCTGAGGTAATTGCAAGCCATTGCCGTTCTCAGAACGACTGCGGCTTGAGCAGCTGCGAACTCATGATGGACTGCCTTCGATTGGAAAACATATCACCAAACGGCACACGCCGGTCATGCCGATCAAACGTTCTAAGAGTGATTGCCGATCGTCGCTCACGAACTACTCGATTGAATAAATCGTGCACCACGATGATCGCAGCGCCATAGGGCGTCAGCTCGGTGCGTCCGAACGAGAGATTCCCACCTCGCGTGCGTACTCGTACGAGGTTGCGAGAAGCGCGACAGGTATCACACCCGTGCGCCCGATAAAATCGTCTGAGCAAGATCGCGAAAGATTTTGCACACTAATGCACTATCTTAAGCTTATCTCGAACAATCGAAAGATATCGGGAAGCACAGCTTGTTTAGACCTTCGCTCCTCGTTTAAGGCACCGTCACGGAACGGGAGTGGTTGCGATGGAACATGGACAGGCCGAACTGGTCGGAGGGAAACCTGTAATCTTCGGGCAACGTAAGGTGCGGCCGCGGGCGTGCCTGGCCGTCGGCAAGCGGCATCTGCGCGCCTTTCTACGGGATGTGCTGGAGAATATGGGGTTTGTTATTAGCGAATGCAGGACTGCTGACGAGCTGCCGCTCGTACTCAGCACGGAGTTCCCTGATCTGATCCTGCTCGGCATTGGCTCGGACCGCATCGAGCCTGGACGATTGCTCGAGATACTGGTACGCGAAGAATTTGCAGGCCGAGTGCTGGCGTTCGGAGCCCGAGAGTCGATCATCATGGCGGCAGTGCAGCAGGTCGGTAGTGAATATGGGCTTGCTATGCTGCCGCCGCTCAGGACGCCGTTTGCAGCCGAGACGTTGCGCGATCGGATTGCCATGCTCTTGCCAAAAGAGCCGGCGCCCCGTCCCGCGGTTCATGTCGGAGAAGCCTTACATGCTGGCTGGCTTGAGCTCTGGTATGAGCCGAAGTTTGACGCGTGTACCCTTAGCCGTCGCGGCGCAGAGGCGCATGTGCGAATGCGGCACCCGACCTGGGGCGTTGTTCCACCGGCCTATTTCATCCCGGAGCCTCAGGATCCGCATTTTAGGGAGTTGTCGCAGTTCGTGATCGACCGCGCGATCAAGGATTGGCATTATCTTCTGGAGCAGCAAACTTCGATCGATCTCTCCATCAATCTCCCGGCAGCATTCCTGATTGACCCGCAGGCGGTACGCGATCTCTGTCGGCGCATGCCGTCGCACCCCGCTTTCGGCGGTTTGACGATTGAAATCGAGAGCGTGGAAGCTATCCAGAACCTAGATCTCCTGGTCCAGGTTGCGCGTGAGGTTCGCTTTCACAACATTGGCCTTGCAATCGACAATGTCGGTGCCAATTGGCCACAGCTGATGGGCCTAGAAAAATTCCCGTTCATGAAATTGAAAGTGGATCGTCAGTTCGTCGGCGGCTGCGCGAATGGGCCCCTCAAGCGAACGGTGTGCCGCCATATCGTCGATGTAGCCAAAGAGTACAATGTGCGCACCGTCGCCGAAGGTGTGGAGAGCCAGGCCGACCTAATCGCTGTGACCGAACTCGGCTTCGACCTTGCGCAGGGCCATCTGTTCGGAAAAGCCATGCCACTGAAGCAATTTGCACAGTCATCTTTCAACCATGCTCCAGCTTGCGTCACGAGTGGCTGAGCGCGGCCAAGCGAAGCCTAGCAGCGCTCACGAGCACCGCCGTGCCTACTCGGCACCAGGCATGAGGCTGAGTGCAATTCAATCAGTCACTTGGCAAGGCCAGTGTCGCTCGCCCCGTCGCAACTTCACTTGCCTCCGAAGCTTGTTGTACCACAAACCCGTTTTTGCAAGCCTCCAGCGAGTCAATCCGCGGAGCTAGCGTTGCAGCCATGAGCGAGGCTTGCGAAAACCTCCGTCGGTGGTGTGTGACCGGAGGTTTGCCGAGATCCGACGTAGACCTGCGTCCGCTCGCGGCTTTTTGTCGCGCGGCCGGTTTCGGAAGCGTCGAGCCTCGCTTGTCCCCCGCGCTGACGTCCCAAACAAACCGACGGACGCTCGCAGCGGTCAAGCCGCGACTGACTCTCAAGAGGGCCCGAGGGCTCTAGCCTGGAATTGAAGCGGCCTGTTGCTGTCGCAGATGCAACATGGTCTTAGGCCCCGGACAGTCGAATTGGGCAAATTGCCCAACCTTGAGCGCGTCTGCGTTTGGCACGGCATTTGAAAGGGATCGCCCATGGCATCGCTCGCCTAAGGAGTCGGAAGGCATGGCTTACAAGATCGTCGCTTCGCAATGCACCGTTTGTGGCGCATGTGAGTTCGAGTGTCCCAACGCGGCGATCAGCCTGAAGCGCGACATTTACGTTATAGACGCCAAAAAATGTACGGAGTGCGAGGGCCATTGCGACACGCCGCAATGCGCGGTGGTCTGTCCGGTCCCTGACACCTGTGTCCCGTCCAAGACAGCATAAGCAGCCCGCGTCCAGAAGGCCTCATCGCTCGATTTCGCGAACGAAGTCGTAGATGTCGACCTTGAGGCGACCACCGGCCGCATGGGGCGCATCGAGGTCGATTAACATCGTTACGAGCTTAAGACGCTGATCGACTCCGAGGAGGCCCTCGAAGGGCCTCTGTCGGACGAAGATCCTCCAGTGGCGGCGTTGAGGCTGATGGTCGCTAGTGACGAGCCGAGGCGAGGCAGATCGGCGTCGAGCGGCCACGAGCGCATCGAAGCCGGCGCCAAAGTCGCTCAGCACGTGAATACCTGGCGTACCGAGAAGATCATCTTAACCAACCTCACGGAGACGGACGACCTCGTGCCTCGTCGCGGGCCGGCCGAACACCAAGGAGTCGACTTGATCATGCGATCCTGGAGCAATCCGGCTTCCCAGTTTCTAGGGAGCCTCATGGGCTATGACCAAATGGATGCGGGCCAAGGCTGATCGCATCTTCCTGACTCGCAGGTTGGAAAAGCTGCTGACGGAAAAGGCCAGCCTCGTCGCGATCATACAGATAGCGAAAACGGCCCGGGTTCGTTCCGGTCGCGGAGTTCATCCGTTTTACGCGAGCAGGGTGTTGAAAGCGAACGCATTTCACAAGCGGAGCCTCCACAGATCCGCGCCTGTTCACCAGGCCGCGCGCAGACCCTCGCACCCTGCTAGTACGCTCGCAATCGCTTGGGCAATATCGCCGCGAGAATCGGTAGGTTGACGCATCGATCCTCGTGCGCATAATTCCAGCCGTCGCGGTCTTTGGATCCGTTTGATCCGGAGCTAAGAGGGAAGCCGGTGCAAAACCGGCGCTGCCCCCGCAACTGTAAGCGGCGAGCCGCTGTCCAACGAAGTCACTGAAGCCATGCGGCTTCGGGAAGGCCGGACAGCACCGACGACCCGTGAGCCAGGAGACCTGCCTCGACAAGATATCGTCCACGGGCGGGGTGTCCCGGTGTGCGCCAAGCAGTTGTCGCTCACGCGATGTTCGCTGTATGCGTCCGCCATGGCCTTTGCCCCAATCATGGGGTCTAAGCTATGTCTATCCTTTCGCTTCCCGTTGCCACCCTGGGAACGTCACGCATCGGCCCACGACGCGAACTCAAATTCGCGCTCGAGAGCTACTGGGCGGGAAAGTCCAGCGAAGCCGAGCTCCTCGAGGCGGGGAGTGGACTTCGTGCCGCTAATTGGGCTCGGCAGAAATCCCGCGGTGCGACCGTCATTCCTTCGAATGACTTCTCGCTCTACGACCATGTGCTCGATACCAGCCTAATGGTCGGCGCCATTCCCGACGTTTACGGCTGGACCGAAGGTCCTGTGTCGCTCAAAACCTACTTCACCATGGCGCGTGGCGCTCAGGACGGTGGTCACGCTCAGCATGGGCCCGGCGTAGCCGCACAGGAGATGACGAAGTGGTTCGATACCAACTACCACTACATGGTGCCGGAATTTCACCAGGATCAGATCTTTAAGTATGTCTCTCGGAAGCCGATCGAGGAATATGAGGAGGCAAGAAGCCTCGGCTATCAGACGCGGCCCGTCCTAGTTGGCCCAGTCACTTTCCTGAAGCTTGGCAAGAGCGTAAATCCCGCATTCAATCCGCTGTCGCTGCTTGATCGGCTCCTCCCCGTCTATGTCGATGTTCTCCGCGAACTAGCCTCGCGCGGTGCTGAATGGGTTCAGCTCGACGAACCATGCCTAGTGATGGACCTCGACGAAGCATCTCGGGCGGCTATCCGCCGGGCCTATGCTCACTTCGTTAACGCCGTGCCGGCTCTAAAGATCATGCTGGCCACATATTTTGGGGCCGTCGACGACAATCTTGAGACGGTCTTGGCTTTGCCCGTTGCCGGGCTCCATGTCGACTTGGTTCGGGCACCCGGCCAGTTGGACGCGATTGTCGCCAGAGCCCGTGGAGATCTCGTGGTCTCGCTAGGCGTCGTTGATGGCCGCAACGTGTGGCGCTCAAATCTGCCGGCGCTGCACGACCAGCTTGCTCCTATGGTCAAAAAGCTGGGCAGGGACCGTGTTCAGATTGCTCCCTCCTGCTCGCTACTTCATGTTCCGACTGACGTTGAGCTAGAGACCGATCTCGATCCCAATCTGAAGACGTGGCTGGCGTTCTCAGTGCAGAAGATCAAGGAGCTTTCGATATTGGGCAAAGCGCTGGCCGGCCATGCTGCCGACGTGGCCGATGAACTCGCGCTCTCAGAGGATGCATCCGTCACCCGCGAAACGTCGCCCAAGATCCACAGTGCGAACGTCGCCCGACGAATGGCCGCCATCGGCGATAACATGCGTCGCCGTCGCAGTGCGTTCAACCAGCGTGCGGACGTCCAACGCGTCGCGTTCGCATTGCCGAGGTTTCCAACGACAACCATCGGATCCTTTCCGCAAACGGCCGACGTCCGCAATGCGCGTGCGGCTCATGCCCGGGGAGCGCTGAATGACACGCAGTACGAGCAGCGTCTCAAAGCAGAGACAGCCCGTACCGTGCAGTGGCAGGAACATATCGGCCTGGACGTGCTCGTACACGGTGAGTTCGAGCGCAATGACATGGTTCAATACTTCGGCGAGCAGCTGTTGGGTTTCGCATTTACCAAGCACGGCTGGGTTCAGTCTTATGGCTCGAGGTGCGTTCGTCCTCCTATCCTGTTTGGAGATGTCTCCCGCCCGAAGCCCATGACCATCAAATGGTGGCGCTACGCGCAGTCCCTGACCAAAAAACCCGTCAAGGCTATGCTGACCGGACCGGTGACGATCCTGAATTGGTCGTTCGTCCGTGACGACATCCCGCGGAGCGAGACATGCCGACAGATCGCTCTCGCGATCCGAGATGAGGTCATCGACCTTGAGGCGGCTGGAGCGACCATGATCCAGATCGACGAGGCCGCGTTGCGGGAGGGGTTGCCGCTACGCAAATCGCGGTGGAAGGACTATCTCGATTGGGCAGTGGACAGTTTCCGCATTTGCTCCTCCGCTGTCGCTGATCGAACTCAGATCCATACCCACATGTGCTATTCCGAGTTCAACGAAATCATCGATGCGATCGCAGCAATGGATGCCGACGTCATTTCAATCGAGGCCTCGCGTTCTAGAATGGAATTGCTCGACGCTTTCAAGAGCTACAAATATCCTAATGAGATCGGGCCGGGCGTCTATGACATTCATTCGCCGCGCATTCCCGCAGCAGCGGAGATCAAGCAGCTGATCGTGTTGGCGCGGCAGCGCGTTTCCGATCGGCAGCTTTGGATCAATCCCGACTGCGGACTGAAAACTCGAAGGTGGGAGGAGGTGCGTCCCGCGCTCGTCAATATGGTGGCCGCCGCACGCGAGTTGCGGGCTGAGACATGATCGTACGGAGCGTGTCGCCAACGTATTTGTGAATAAGATGAACGCGGTTTGGGAGGTCGGGACATCTTGCGAGCCTCCCAAACCTTCCAGCGCTTGCGAATGCCGGTCTGCCTCGGTGGAGGCGATCGCATACAGCCGGTGACAAGCTCGAATCCGGAGGACGCCAGCATGCCGGCCACACCGATCAGATGACATATTCCACCTCACGAACGCTGGAGGCGAACCACGGCCCTATCTTTTCATTTATCCATCGCGTGGATGTGTCCCATCACAACAATCGATTTTACCGCCCTTACAGAATTTTATACGTAATTGGCGCCTTGGCCCGATCTTCGAGAAGAGTTGTTGGTGTCGGGGCGCTGCCAAACGCTGCCGCGTGACGGCAAACTGACCCTTGAGTTTCAGGACACGGCAGCCAAACCGCCTGCGCGATGGATCCCAGCTCCATCAAGGCTCCCCTTGCTAACCGGACAGCTGGCAAGTGGTGGCAAGTGTTGAACTTTCCGGCAGGAGCGGAAGGCTGGCGGCTCGCTAAGTTGCGCGGAGCGATATCCGCTTCTTGTTGTTTGACGGCGAGTGCCCTCGCCGTAAATCGATCGCCGGTAGTCCTCCCTACCGACGAAAGCTGGTGCGATGCGGAACGGAGCGTCGCTCCTGCGTGACTTCTGCCCGGCCTCCCGTGGAGGCCGGGCATTTTTGATAGTGCTGGTGATGAGTGACAGCACAAGATCGTTCATTTAGACGTCATTGCGGGATGCCGGTTTCTTGCGTATCATCTGTTGCTGTTCGGCAGGGAATGAGGCCTGTGCTGCTAAGGCTATCTGTCTATTGAAGGCTTTGGTGTCGTGTTGCTACGCGTTGGTAGCACCGGATATTCGATCTTAGGCAGCCGACCGGTCAGCGAATTCAGAAATGCGACAATGTCGCTTTCCTCCCTATCGCTAAGCTTGGCGCCGAGCTGGACTTCACTCATCAGGGCAACAGCTTGCTTGAGGCTCCAAACTTGTCCCGAATGAAAGTAAGGGGCTCGCAACGCGACGTTCCGCAATGGCGCCGCGCGGAAGACATATTCGTCGCCGACCGCCTTAGTGACAGCGAACCGCCCCTTATCGGCGTCCGGAAGCACGCTTGCGTTCGGCTTTTGCGTCACGCCGAACGGGAAGTAGGCCTGTCCACCGAGGTTGATTCCGTTGTGGCAAGAGGAACATCCCTTCTCCATAAACAGTGCCAACCCGGACTTCTGCTGATCATCGAGAGCATGTGCATTGCCCTCGAGATACTGATCGAATGGAGCCGCAGGTGTAATGAGAGTCGCTTCAAAAGCCTCGATCGCCTTCGCAAAGTTTTCAAAGGTGACCGGTCTCGCTTCGGTCGGAAAAGCGTTCTTGAACAAGACGACATAGCTGGGCATTGAGTTCAAGATACCGAGCACATGATCCGGAGTCGCATTCATTTCCGCACTCGCCTGCACAGGGCCGGTGGCTTGCGCCTTGAGGTCCGCGGCACGTCCGTCCCAGAATTGGGCCGCATTGAACACTGCGTTGTAGACGGTTGGGGCCCGACGTAGGCCGACCTTCCAGCCGTGGCCAACGGAAGTCGGACCGACATCAACTCCGCCGGTCCCGAGATTGTGGCACGTATTGCAGCTAATGATCCCGCTCGCCGATAGCCGCGGATCGAAGAACAGCATCTTGCCGAGCTCGATCTTTCCATGCGTCACTGGATTGTCTTTTACCGCAGGAATGACCGAGGGAATCGGATGGAAGATCTGCTTGGCGTTTCTCATCAGATCATCGTCCGCGTTAGCTCCTGACGACATCAGCAGCCCAACAGCTAAAATAGATGCTTCAGCCACGAGTCGAAGCTCCGGGATCGACATGTTCATACACCGCCTCATTAGTTCTGATTGTTAAACAAGGAAACAGTCGAAAGCGATGCCACGCGGTCCTCGACGGTCCGGCGCAGCATGCACCGGATCCTCTGAAGCGAGGCTGCATCAAAATGTGCGATTTCGAGGTGCTCGCCGCCAGCGTTCACGCACGGGCTTGAGGGGCTTATGTGATTCGCGAGTTCGCTTCGAGCTTAGAGCGCGGCCTTTCTGCTGGTGGATCAGACTAGCGCCTCAACGTTCGGCGTGATGGGCGATCTGACAACAACAGCCGTGCCGCAAGCAGTAAGCTGTCCGGTGGCCGCATCGGTGCTCCATCGAGCGATTGGTTGGCCAATACGCTCCCGCAAAGTTGATGTATCCGTCTTATACCGCTGGGCGCGCTCAGCGCTCACGGTGTCATTGGACAATTAGCAACTGCGATGCCAGTTGCGCCGGAGGCGCAAGTTGCTGATTTAGTTGTAAAACGAGTCCGGACGAACAAACAAAGTCGCATGTGTTGGTTTGATCACTACATTCAGTGTCACAGATGCCACAAGCGCCAGGCCCGGCTAGAGATGACCGCAGATACTTTTGTGGTGAGGTTCGCTTGCCAGCTTGCCGGCCGTACGCGGGAATGGCGGTAACAAGACCTACGCAGCTGGGCGAGACACTGACCCGAGGCGCCCGGCGGTGCGCGTTGTTCACGATTTCGCCGAGCCCTGCCGACTGAAGCCTCTCCGACTCATATGCGGGGCGCTCTGGCGCGCCGCCGCCGCGAAGCCCCGGCTCGTTTGCAAGGACGAGCCTCCGAACCGAACATGGCTTGTTCAATTCCACCTGAGGTTCGGTGGCATGGCAATTGCCATGCTCAAGTCTGAAAGGCGCGGCTGCCCAGAGTCTGACGGTGCGACCGTCCTAGCCAATTCGACAGGTGACCGGCCTGACCCCTGATCCGGCGGGTGTTGGCTGAATTACCTAGTCGGCCCACTCACGGGCTGCTGCTAGCTTTTGAAATCCTGCGCGCTGAGGGCAAAATAAGCTGAACTTCTGCACGAGCAGCCGCTACTTCGTGCTCTTGCGTTGAAAGACGCCGATACAAGAGGACACGCTGGGAGGAGATCGTGACATCATGTCCGCAGATGGCCCAAGTCCTGAGATCCGAGGAAGGAGCGATTGAGCACTTGTCCATGGCTGGTTCAAGTTGGGATACGGTATCCGTCATGGCTTCGATTGACGATCGCTTGAATGAGATCAGATCCGTACGGAACGACATTTGGCGTTGTCGCAGAAGGCTTCAAAGCGAGCTAGATGATCTCCAGCGTAAGATGCTCGAGGAGCGTCTGCTTGAGCGGCAGTCTGCCTTTGAACGGCTCGTCTCGGCCACGTTTCCTTTTACATTGAGATTGTGAAGCAAAATTTCGGGACCGTGCCGCGGGAGCATTCCGCGTTAAATAGCGTCCGCTCACAGAGCGCCTGCGCCTGAGTCAGGAATGTAGCGCTCCGGCGCCGCGGGCCGTCGCGCCCCTCATGGCCGCCGCCGACCTGAAAAGCTCGGCCCATAGCCTTGGTTCACCGACGTGCTGCCCGCTGCGCACCAATAATGAAGTCGTTCCGGCCCCCATCAAAGGGCGCTGCCGGGGGATACCGCTCGCCTCGTTTCTGCGAACACCGCAGTCACCTGAGTAACGTTGATCCGGCAGAGCGATCGAAGGAGCTTGAATCGCCCGTAACGTCAGATTGTACAGAGCAGGCGAACGATATTTCAGATCAGGTGCAGTCGAATGATAAGACCCGCTCTCGCTTTTCTACTATGTTCCGCTCTCGAGTGGATCGGGCTAAGCATGGGGGCGGTTGCGGAAACAAGGCGGTACTCGTGCACGATCACTGCCGCCGATCGAGAGCCGGCCGGAGTTCGGAATGAGCGGGTCATTCTCACCGTTCAATATGGCTGCCGGATTGCAGGTGGTCTCTTGACCGACGCGGGGATCACAGCAGTGTCGGTCAGCGAGTGGGCTGCTGACAAAAGGACATACTTGGCGTCCATAGAATTTCACCACGCGCTGGAGGGAGTTGCAATTGGGCAACTCTCCGAGGCGACCGACTTCTCTAGCATGGAAGGCGAGCAAGGCATTGGGGTCGCAACTTCCGGCACGACAGTTTTCAAGTTCGCATCTGGTTCATTGGCCGACCTTTCAGGGAAGACCCTTAAATTCACGACAAAACCCACTGGCCTACGTAGCTTCGAGTTGGAATTCACAGATTGGCCAGAATCTCTTCTATCCAAGTGACGTGTCTTACGCTGAATTCCGCAGGTGCGCGCACACGAATTACTGTCCATATTCTTAGGCACACACATATGTGCTCCCGGGGCTATATATGCCGTCCTCCAAGACGAGCACACCCGCAAAAGTTTAGGCAAAACTCCAAAGGCACTCGAGCGCGGTAGAGCGTTCAAATTGACGTTCTCCCGGTCCGATCGGCAGCTCTTTTGGCCGGCGATCCGCATTCAAGGACGAACTGGCCTCGCATGGCGGCGCCTGCGCGACACCGAAGCTATCGACACGGAATAAACACAGCCCGATCACGAGCACGAAGAAGAAGTTGCCGGCCAACCGCCTCCCCGCCGACGAGTACCAACTCAAGGCAGCCCTCATTGTACAACTGAAGCGGTTGACGGCGGAGCGGGAGATCACTCAGACCGAAGCCGCGAAGCTCGTTGGCGTGAAGCAGCCCAACCTCTCCAAGCTGCTTCGAGGGCAGTTCAAGTTGGTTTCCGTGGAAAAGCTGCTGCGCATGCTGACGTCGTTCGATCAGGACGTCGAAACAAAGGTGAAGCCACATCGGAAGCGTGGCGAAGGGGGCCGGATCACGTTTATTCGGGCCTAAGAGCTGCCGAAACGGAGGGTTCATGACATCTAATCCGACGGCGGCAAAAGCGCTCATGAACTCACCCTGCAGTGCCCGATCTGCAATCGAGATTCGGCTGACTGAATCCTTCGCCCCCGCTGTTCTCGCCGAGACCCGCCAGCGTTTCCAGGATCAACTGGGCGAAGGACGCGAGATCGCCCGAGAGACCGAAGCGCTTCGGCAGGAGCGCGAGAAGCTCCAAAGGGAAGATTAACGGGTCGAACGCTAGGTCGTGAACCGACGCGGCGGCTTACTGCAGCAGCCAACTCGTCCCTACAGAAGCGAAAGGCGCGCGAGGCAGAGCGATCGATTCGGAGGAGATGATCTCCGCTTGCACCACGGGCATCTTCCATCCGGAGGGCAGATCTAATCCGACATCGTTAGAGCGGGATTCCGGCCGGAGTCTTCGCCGGCCCAAGTATCGAAGGCCATGACATGGCCTCCAATGCGGATTCCGAGGACCAATCGGCGCCCACACGGAGAATCAAGTTAGCTGAGCACGTCAAGCAAAAGACGACGTTAAGGATGGCGCCAGGCCGAACCTAGAAGCCGATGATGGTTGGCAGAAGGTACGCCGCAGCAAGTGGGATCATTCCAACCAGTCCACGGACATGCTGATCAAAGCGGAAAGCGCGACGACGGCAGCGATGAGTCCGATCCCGAAATGCCGGTGCTCGGTGATGTTCAAGGTGAGCGATTGGGCGATACTTTCTTCGTCCCTCCGTCGAGCTTCAATGCGGCAAGTAACCGATCTTTGGCTGCGTCGACTTTCAAAGTGGAGCCGTTCATATTCGTTAGCGCGGCATCGACGAACAGGGTCCGTCACGGAAGCCGAAGCTGATCATCCTGAAGAACGCCGGCGCCGACCCCTGGGCTTTCGGGATCGGTCACGCCCGATGGCCGGTTCTAACGTGAACTTCTCCTCCATCTCATTCAGGACGCGAATAGTCAGGAGCGTACTCAGACGCACACCAAAATGCCACAACTCTGATACGAGAACGAACGCCAGCAGCAAGAAATCCTGTAGGAGCGGTCTTATAGTTTCGGAAGGAAGCGCCGGGACCAGCTTGTGAACGTTCTCCGCAACAATTTCGTGCAGCCGCGGGAACACAGCTATTAGAATAATCAACAAAACAATAAGCGCGAGCGGGATCTGTCTTCGCCACTTCCAGTCACCGATGATTTGGGACGCCACCTTGTTCAGAATCATCTGGCCATAATAGTCATCCTCATCCTCAAACTTGTCCCGGCTTGCCTTAATGATTCCTGGCAACAACCAGTAGCGCAGATACAGCCATCCCAGCACATCGATCGTAGTAAAAGCAGCCAGGGCCAGCGCGAAATACACCTCGTTCGACCTCACGGACAGCAAAATGACTGAAATAACCGCGAGAAAGGCCACAGCAACAATTGATCCGGTCCGGACACGTCCTCCCTGTGGGTCGTCCGCATATATTCCACCCTGGATTTTCGTGTCGATGCTGGTCCCGTAAGCCCAGCACGAAATATAAACGCTCAGAATGGCAACCTGGATAATTTCAGGATTTGCATTCGACAGCGCCGTGATGGGTATGTCCTTGAGCGCAAGTCCCACGAACCCAAGCGCTATTACCGCCGTAACAGTGGTGATGCACCAATTTGCAAACGTTGCAATGCGTGAAATCCGCACCTGACCACTTCGGTCCGAGGTCTTGGCCCTTTTTACCATAAATTACCTGGGCAAGAAAAATACCGTTCAAGTGGACCATCGGCGCGCTGTTCTGCAAAAATGCTGGCGGAGCGCGTTAGCAAAACTGGTTTTAATGGCGATTAATATACCACGCAACGGAGGTAAGCGTAAGGAATTTCGATCCGGTCCTGGAACGAGAAAGGGTAAATCGACCAGTGGTCCGCATTCGACCTGCCTTATCTCGACTGGCGGCACTTGCGAAGCTGATGTTTTTGTCGAGATGCTGGAAGAAGCCGTGACCGGGCTTGCAAGTGAATGAATCGATGAAGCGATTCTAGAACGCGGATCCGCAAGCCCAGGGTGACGGTTTGCGGAGTTTAAGCTACCGCGCTGCTTGGGAATTGATCAGCTTACGTGCTCTCCACGGCGTCAGATGTTCCCCCCGGAAATGGAAGAGGCCTGCTGCTGGGCAACTGAGTTCTTGCGGAGACATCTGGAGCAGGTGGTGGAGCGCTCGATGCGAGTCTTGCTCGGGGTGGGATCGCGAGCACGATGGGCACATCTAACCGCGCTAAAATCCGTCTCGAACGGATGGTGTTTGCGATCGCTGGATTGGCGCGTACGAAGCAAGGCTGCGCATCGGAATGACGTCGGCGCGCGGCCAGACTCCAGCCGCGCCGCTGGTGGAGAGCGTAACTGATTGTTTTGTTTCAGACATGGCGTTAGCGCCTACGCTTATCGGGGACAGACAGGGTCAGGTTTATAACAATCCGCATCCGGCAGCTATGTAGCTCTATAAACGTTGCTTTTTCTATTCAACCGGCGCTGGCACACTCGTTGCAGACCCCTGCGCAGGAGGCGGCTGTTAGTCCTGCATCCCACGCACAGGGACATGCCCCGTGATCGCACGCGAGCGAATAAAGAAGCCGATATGACCAACCGCTGGAGAGCAGGCATGACTTCACCGAGAAGGGTCTTGGTCATCGATAAACAGCGTCACACATGGCGCTCCTGAGCGCTCAGCCGAGATGAGCTACAAGATCGTGAACGACCGCTGCGGCATGAACGTCGCGAAGTTGCGATCGGTAGGACCGCCCACGCAGATTGCGCGCTTTACACCTGAACGCCGGATCGGAAATCCGTCGGTCTACCGCAAAAGCGCCGCTCCTTGATTTGAGACGACAATCGAAAGGAATTCGTATGAGCAGAGCAGATAACCAAGGCGTTGCAGAGATCAAGGCGCGCAACAAGCAGCTAATCGATGAGGTGTTGAAGGTCTACCCCGAGAAGACCGCCAAAAGGCGCGCCAAGCATCTCAGTGTTCACGAGGCGGGGAAGTCGGATTGTGGCGTCAAGTCGAATATCAAGTCCATTCCCGGCGTGATGACCATCCGCGGCTGCGCCTATGCGGGCTCCAAGGGCGTGGTCTGGGGACCCATCAAGGACATGATCCACATCAGCCACGGTCCGGTCGGCTGCGGTCAGTACTCGTGGGGCTCGCGGCGCAACTACTACGTCGGGACGACCGGCATCGACACGTTCGTGACACTGCAGTTTACCTCCGATTTCCAGGAGAAGGACATCGTGTTCGGCGGCGATAAAAAGGTCACGAAACTCATCGATGAGCTCCAGGAGCTATTTCCTCTCAACAGGGGCATCACCATTCAGTCCGAATGTCCGATTGGCTTGATCGGTGACGACATCGAGGCGGTCTCCCGAGAAAAGTCGAAGGAATATGGCGGCAAAACCATCGTGCCTGTGCGGTGCGAGGGCTTCCGTGGCGTGTCGCAATCGCTCGGCCATCACATCGCGAACGACGCCGTTCGGGATTGGATCTTTGACAAGAGCGCCCCAGACACCAGCTCTAAATTTGAGTCGTCACCATATGATGTTGCGATCATCGGCGACTACAACATCGGCGGTGACGCTTGGTCGTCACGAATCCTGCTCGAAGAAATGGGCCTACGCGTCATCGCCCAGTGGTCCGGGGATGGATCTCTCGCTGAATTGGAGGCGACGCCGAAGGCAAAGCTCAACATACTGCATTGCTATCGCTCGATGAACTACATCTCACGGCACATGGAGGAAAAATTCGGGATTCCTTGGTGCGAGTACAACTTCTTCGGTCCTTCCAAAATCGCGGAGTCGCTGCGCAAAATTGCAAGCTTCTTCGATGACAAGATCAAGCAAGGCGCCGAACGCGTCATCGCGAAATATCAACCGCTTGTCGATGCTGTGACCGCGAAATACCGGCCGCGGCTCGAAGGCAAGACGGTAATGCTGTTCGTCGGCGGCTTACGTCCTCGGCACGTCATCGGCGCCTATGAGGACCTCGGCATGGATGTTGTCGGCACGGGCTATGAGTTCGGGCATAACGATGACTACCAACGCACCGCCCAGCACTACGTCAAAGATGGCACGCTGATCTACGACGATGTCACCGGCTACGAATTCGAGCGCTTCGTCGAAAAGATCCGGCCAGACCTGGTCGGCTCCGGTATCAAGGAAAAATACGTCTTCCAAAAAATGGGCGTGCCGTTCCGCCAAATGCATTCCTGGGACTACTCGGGTCCTTACCACGGCTATGACGGCTTCGCGATCTTCGCCCGCGACATGGACATGGCGATTAACTCCCCGATCTGGGGGAAGACCACCGCACCTTGGAAGGACGCTCCGCAGCCGAGCCTCATGGCAGCGGAATAGGAAACCGACGCCGGGCCGTTTCTTTCCGCAGAGGAGGGGAAGGGCAGGAGAACGAACGCAAGAACCCAAAGAGTGCCATGATGACACAGAACGCCGAACACATACTCGACCACTCTGAGCTTTTCCGGGGAGACGAATACCAGCAGATGCTGGCCAAGAAGAAGGCGCTATTTGAGAATCCGCATGATCCCGCCGACGTCGATCGCATCAAAGAATGGTCCAAGACATCCGAGTACCGCGAGAAGAACTTCGCCCGCGAGGCGCTAACGGTTAATCCGGCGAAGGCTTGCCAGCCGCTGGGTGCGGTGTTCGCCGCCCTCGGGTTCGAGCGCACACTGCCGTTCGTCCACGGCTCACAGGGCTGCGTCGCGTATTATCGCAGCCATCTGTCACGGCACTTCAAGGAGCCGACATCGTGCGTCTCCTCGTCCATGACGGAAGACGCGGCCGTGTTCGGGGGGCTTAACAATCTTACCGACGGGCTTGCCAACAGCTATAACATGTACAAGCCGAAGATGATCGCGGTCGCCACGACCTGCATGGCGGAAGTCATCGGCGACGATCTCAATGCCTTCATCAAAACATCAAAGGAAAAAGGTTCAGTCCCAGCGGACTACGACGTACCATTCGCTCACACTCCTGCGTTCGTCGGCAGCCACGTTACTGGCTACGACAACACGCTCAAGGGCATCCTCGAGCATTTCTGGGATGGCAAAGCCGGCACGGCGCCAAAACTCGAGCGCAAAGCGAACAACACGATCAACTTCATCGGTGGCTTCGACGGCTACACTGTCGGAAACGTCCGTGAGATAAAGCGTATCTTCGATCTGATGGGCATCGGCTACACCATCCTCGCGGATAACAGTGACGTGTTCGATACCCCCACGGACGGCGAGTTCCGCATGTATGATGGGGGCACTACACTAAAGGATGCCGCGAACGCAGTCCACGCCAAGGCAACCATTTCCATGCAGCAATATTGCACGGAGAAGACGTTGTCCTTCATCAAGGGACACGATCAGGAGGTCGTCGCTTTCAATCACCCGCTGGGCGTCAGCGCCACGGACGATTTCCTGATGACCCTGTCGCGTGTCACCAACAAGGCAATTCCAGATGCGCTGGAGCAGGAGCGTGGGCGTCTGGTAGACGCAATGGCTGACTCCAGCGCGCATGTTCACGGCAAGAAGTTCGCGATCTACGGGGATCCAGACCTCTGCTATGGCCTGGCCGCATTCTTGCTGGAGCTCGGCGCTGAGCCGATCCACGTGTTGTCGACCAACGCGAGTAAGGCGTGGGAGCTGAAGATGCAGGCGCTGTTCGCGAGCTCTCCCTTCGGTCAAAACTGCCGCGCCTTCCCAGGCAAGGATCTCTGGCACATGCGATCGCTCCTGTTCACAGAGCCGGTCGATTTTCTGATCGGTAACACCTACGGCAAGTATCTCGAGCGCGACACTGGAACGCCGCTAATCCGGATCGGCTTTCCCATCTTCGACCGCCATCATCACCATCGTTATCCAGTGTGGGGCTATCAGGGGAGCATGAATGTGCTGGTCAAGATTCTCGACAAGATCTTTGATGAGATCGATCGAAAGACCAGCTCGGTTGGCAAGACAGACTACAGCTTCGACATCATACGCTAAGGCGAGCTCCCCGCTTCATCGTCCGCAGGACCAGCGGCGCTGCGGCGGGGATCACAGGTTGTCCGCCGTCCATCCTTGTGGTCTGCGGTGTGTTGACATCCCCGAGAGAGACACCATGACTTCGCTTCCCACGACCATACAGGACGTTTTTAACGAACCGGGCTGCGCCAGGAACGCGAGCAAGTCGAGGGTAGAGCGCAAGAATGGTTGCACCAAGCAGCTCAAGCCGGGCGGCGCCGCCGGCGGATGTGCCTTCGATGGCGCCAAAGTCGCGCTGCAGCCCTTCACCGATGTCGCCCATCTTGTGCATGGTCCAATCGCCTGTGAGGGCAATTCCTGGGACAATCGTGGTTCGGTCTCGTCCGGCTCCGATCTGTGGCGCAGAAGCTTCACCACAGACATGAGCGAGACCGATATCGTCTTCGGCGGCGAGAAGCGGCTGTACAGGGCAGTCAAGGAGATCACAGAGAAATACGACCCGCAGGCCATCTTCGTCTACCAGACATGCGTGCCCGCAATGATCGGTGACGACATCGATATGGTCTGCAAGGCGGCCTCCGCCAAGTTCGGCAAACCGGTCATTCCCATCAATTCACCGGGATTTGTCGGGTCGAAGAACCTTGGTAACAAGCTTGCTGGCGAAGCACTGCTGGAGCATGTCATCGGTACCGGAGAGCCCGATTACACGACGCCGTATGATGTCAACATCATCGGCGAATACAATCTCTCCGGCGAGCTCTGGCAGGTCAAGCCCCTGCTCGATGAGCTCGGAATTCGGATCCTGTCGTGCATCTCGGGGGACGGCAAGTATCGCGAGGTCGCTTATTCGCACCGGGCCAAAGCCGCGATGATGGTTTGCTCAAGGGCAATGATCAACGTCGCACGCAAGATGAGGCAGCGCTACGGCATCCCGTTTTTTGAAGGCTCCTTCTACGGTATCGAGGATACCAGCGATTCACTCCGCCAGATCGCGCGCATGCTGATCGAAAGTGGCGCGCCGGCTGAGCTGATGGAACGCACGCAAGCCCTGATCGCACGGGAAGAGACCAAGGCCTGGGCTGCGATTGAACGTTTCAAGCCGCGCTTTGCCGGCAAGAGGGTTGTTCTCATCACCGGCGGTGTGAAATCCTGGTCGATGGTGGCCGCCTTGCAGGAGGCCGGGCTCGAGATCGTCGGCACGTCCGTGAAGAAATCGACCAAGAAGGACAAGGAACGTATCAAGGAATTAATGGGCCAGGAGGCCTATATGATCGAGGACATGTCGCCTCGCGAGATCTACAAGATGCTCAAGGACGCAAAAGCCGATATCATGCTCTCGGGCGGCAAGTCGCAATTTGTCGCACTGAAGGCGGCGATGCCGTGGCTCGATATCAACCAGGAGCGCTGCCACGCCTATATGGGCTATGTCGGGATCCTCAAGCTCATGGAAGAGATCGAGAAGGCGCTCTACAGTCCGATATGGGATCAGCTCCGCCAAGGCGCGCCATGGGATGAGTTCGACCGGAAGCCTCAGGGAAGGACGGTTGCCCAGATGAATGCGCAAGCCGCGAATCCAGTTCGGGACCCAAGCAGGAACGGCGTCAGGGCGATAAGTTTCTCCAATCAAGCTGAGGCCAGCGAGCGTGAGAGCGCGATTGCGGCGCATGGCCCGAAGCTCGCCGAGCCCAACACGCCGTGCACCAGTTCCAGCGGGCGGTGCATTGCTTGTAGGGACATTCCATCCGATCTCCAGCCGCCGGCACTGCAGGCGGCGGAGTAGGGGACATGGCGATCGTCACTACCTCGAAGAAAGCCTGTTCGGTCAATCCGCTCAAGATGAGTCAGCCGATCGGCGGCTCATTTGCCTTCATGGGATTGCGCGGCGCGATGCCGCTTTTGCACGGCCCGCAAGGTTGCGCCTCCTTTGGGCTGACGCTGTTCGTGCGCCATTTCAATGAAGCCGTGCCGATGCAGACAACTGCTATGAGCGAGGTTGCTACCGTGCTGGGCGGCCACGAGAATCTCGAACAAGCGATCCTCAACATCTACAATCGCGCCGAGCCCGAGATCATTGGCATCAATTCAACTGGGGTCACCGAGACCAACGGCGATGACGTCGAAGCCTTCATCCGGCTGATCCGACAGAAGCACCCGCAGCTCGAAAAGCTCCCTCTTGTCTACGTCTCGACCCCGGATTTCAAGGATGCCTTTCAGGATGGCTGGGGGAAGACGGTGGCGCGGATGATCGAGGTGCTTGTGGCACCGTTCGACCCAGCCAGACCGCGCGATGCCTCCCGCGTTAACGTGCTACCTGGTTGCCACCTCACGCCCGGCGACCTCGACGAGCTTCGCACGATCTTTGAGGATTTCGGTCTCAAGCCCTCCTTCCTGCCGGACCTTGCAGGTTCCCTGGACGGCCACATCCCCGACGAATTCACGCCGACTACAATCGGGGGGATTGGAGTGGACGAAATTGCGACCATGGGGCAGGTGGCCTGGACGATCGCGATCGGCGCGCAAATGCGCCGTGCGGCCGAGACCATGCAGGTGCGGACAGGCGCGCCGTTCCGTCTGTTCGAGCGGCTCTGTGGCCTTATCCCAAACGACGATTTTATGGCGTTCTTGAGCCAGATCACCGGCCGGTCAGTACCCTCGAAATATCGCCGGCAGCGTGGACAGCTGGCAGACGCCATGCTGGATGCTCATTTCCATATCGGCGGCCGCAAGCTCGCGATCGGCGCCGAGCCGGATTTGTTATTTGACCTCTCCAACTCGCTCCATGAGATGGGGGCGCAGGTCACTGCTGCGGTGACGACGACGAACTCCCCGGTGCTGCAGCGGGTCAGGACCGAGAACGTCCTGATCGGCGATCTGGAGGATCTTGAAGAGCTTGCCAGGTCGCGTGACTGCGACCTCTTGATGTCGCATTCACATGGCCGCCAGGCCGCTTCGCGACTCAATATTCCATTCTTCCGGGTGGGCTTTCCGATGTTCGATCGCGTTGGCGCTGCGCACCTCACAACGGTTGGCTATCGCGGCACGCGCGACCTGATCTTTGACATCGCCAATCTCATCATCACCGACCGCGAACTCAACCATGGGCCGACGCCTGACACCTGGCGATCCACCAACTCTGACCTGCAGGTCGTTTCGCCTGGGTTGCATTGAGCAGGGAAAGAAAACAACATCGGATGAAAGTTGCATTCGCCACTCAGGACTTGAAGCATGTCGATGCGCACTTCGGCTGGGCCAAGAACATCGCGATCTACGAGGTTGGCCCGGAGGGGCATCGGTTCATTGAGGCGATCCAGTTCGGTGGTGACCTCGCGGAAGACGGCAATGAGGATAAGCTCGCGCCCAAGATCGAGGCGATCAGGGACTGCGCAATCCTCTATGTTGCGGCGATCGGCGGCTCGGGTGCCGCACGAGTCGTCGCGAGCAAGATCCATCCGATGAAGGTGCTGCAACCAGAGCCCATCATCGAACTTTGCGTTAAACTCGAAACCGTGCTGAAGGGCTCGCCGCCGCCCTGGCTGCGGAAGCTGCTCGCCAAAGACCCGGAACGTACAGTGGATTTCGAAACCTGAAGGAACTAGGATGGGAGGTATGTCCGAAGTCACTCCAGCCGCCGCGGTGGCGGAGCAGCCATTTCTGAAAGAGCTCGTCAAGATCTGGCGCGCCCAGGACTCCCACGGTGCCTGGGAGGGCAAGAAGGATCTCGATTTGCTCGAACCCTACGTTCTCGACAAGCACAAGCGCCGTGCGCTGCCTATTGTCGGCAATCCCGACCCCGAGACGACATGGCGGCTGGAGCTGTTCTTTAACGCGGTTGCGCTCTCGATCGAGAAGGCGACCGGAGTGATGATCTCCCCAATGCTGAAGATGCACAACGAAGGGTTCGGTCGGATCGTGTTGATCGGCGGCCGGCTCGTTGTCGTGAGCAAGCAGCTGCGCGACGTGCATCGCTTTGGTTTCGACCATTTCTCTGATCTCGCTGATCAAGGCGACAAATTCGTCAGCAGTGGCGTTGAGATGATCCGTAAGTTCCCGGAAGTGGCGAATTATTGAGGCAAGCATGAACGATGTTGAAGCGCTGAAAGCGGAAATAAAGAAGCTGTCGGCGAAGGCGACCCAAGCCAAGATGGACCTCCACGACCTCTCCGAGGAGCTGCCGGTCAACTGGTGCTCGATCCTGAGTGTGGCGCAGAAGGCCCACGCTGCTTTCAGCGAGCTCGAAAGCAAGCGCCAAAATCTCCAAGCGCTAGACAAAGCATAGCGGATCTCAAGCCATGTCATTTAGGACCCGCGACGGCCGCAGTTGGGAACCGGATTACCTGGTTTCTATCGATCTCAAGAAGTGCATCGGCTGCGGCCGCTGCTATAAGGTTTGCGGCCGCGAGGTCATGACGCTGAAGGGGCTAAGCGAGGGTGGCCAAATCATCGATCTCGATGAGGACGATGAGCTCGAAAAAAAGGTCATGGTGCTGAATGACGAAGGCGCTTGCATCGGCTGCAGCGCCTGCGCGCGGGTTTGTCCAACAAACTGTCAGACGCACGCGCCACGGGTTTGAAGCGACTTTGTCCGATATCAATAGGGCTGCTTTGTCAGAGACGAAGGCAAGTCGGGAGATCCGGTATCGAGCCGACGACATCTACGGTGCGATGTTCAATATCGAAGCCCAGTCGGAGATTCATTTGCTATTCGCCAACGTGCGACATCCAACCTGCTCTGTTGGCGCCAACCCAGCTTTCCTGAGCTGACCGTGCCCGAACATGGACTGTTGGCTGTCCTTCGGGGGGATCGGTCAAAGGACACGACCGCGCCGTCTCGTGCTCGCGGACTACAGTAACCACGGCGCAAGGAGTTGATGGGCTACGTGACTTTGGTTGCGACATTCTGCGTGGTTTCACGTCGTTCTCACTGTATTGAGTACGCGCGGCTAGCTCTGCTCCACCATCCCCCGAGCCAGTTTGGAGCAACCAGTACGCGGCCCCCCATTTGAGATTGTCCGGAACCGCACGTCCAAGGCAACCCGCATAACACGGGAGCGCGGTCGAACTGATCGATGCACGTGCCAATCAATGGACAGGTCACCGCCCATCAGTGCGGCAGAAATGCTCGTGAGTAGCCTGTCGGCTGGCTAGCATAGCCTGGTTCAGGGCTGCGCGCGCAGTCTCCGCCTTTGCGCCAGATCAAGAGACGCTCGGCAGGAGATGTGAGCGGCCTTGAGCACCCCGGCTAGATCGCGCGGCAGTAAGGGGTGATCCTTAACTCGGTCAGCGCCCTGAGCCCGCCGCCGAGCGTTTACGGCGAAGCCTACGTCGCGGCTCGCGGATGCGCATTCGCGTTTTGGCGACCCGAAGGGCGCGTTGCGTGCCCGAAACCTGACGCTCATGCAAAGCATGTCAGGCTACAGTGGACCTATTGGGCGTGCGGATGTTTTTCTTAGAGCTTTTTCATGTGCTTAGTGCGCGCGGAACGCCTGGCACGGTGATTGCTAACTCAGTGTAGAGACAAGCTCTCGCAACAACTGACTTTGGAGAAGAAATGACGGTGCTGTGCATGGCGACCCCGGCTCCTTCGCTCAAAGTCGAGAACTGGCTGCGTGGCGACCCCTTACGAACTTCCAGCCAGGGAAAGTGTACATCGTCGAATTTTGGGCAAGCTGGTGCGGTCCATGTGAGGAGGCGATGCCCCATCTCATTGAGCTGCAAGCAAAATACAAAGACGAGGGGCTTGAGGTCGTCGGAGTCGCAGCTAGGGAACAAGCACCAACGGCGGATGAGGCTCGCACCAAGTTGGACGCATGGTTGACTGAGAAGTTCTCAAATTTGAACTATCGAATCGGGTTCGACAGTACGGGCGAAATGAACAAGCTTTGGATGGATGCCAGCTCATCTGTTGGGATTCCGACATCGTTCGTCGTCGACCGCGACGGCCACATTGCCTTTATCGGTCATCCGATCACACTCGACGACGTCTTGCCGAAAATAATAAACGGCACTTGGCGCAGCAGCTATCAAGCTAAAGCCGCTGATGCGAAACGGATTGCGGAAGGCCAGCGCCTAGCGAGCGAACGCTCAATGCGCCGGAGAATTGGAGCGGCGATGGAAGCAAAGGACTGGCCGACAGCGCTACTAGCCGTCGAAGAGGGCATTGCCGCGACGCCGGACAATCTCCACTTCCGGGAGATTCATGCGCATCTGTTGCTTCACAAAATGCGCGACACGGCGACTGGTTTCCAGGTCGTACGCCAACTGGTTCGAGATGCGATTGAGAAACAGTCAGAGGCTTTAAGTGCGCTGGTTGGCGCGATGAGGCAACTCTTTTATGCGGAGAACGACAACACGCACCTTCCGCGTGCGGAACGCTTTGCGATCGGCAGGGATGTTTCGGAACATATCCTCAATCCTGGGCAGGCATTCGGCGGCCTCAACTGCTCTTCTTATATGGTGGTCGCTCAGTACTACCACGAGAGTGGTGACAAGCAACATGCGATCGAGCTGATCGAGCGGGCGATGACGTGGCTAGACGATCCGAAAGCTATGCCGGAATCGATGAGGGAGGGTGCGAAGAAGTATTATATGCCGGGGCTGCTCCAAGCCTTGGCCAAATACAGGGACGAGAAGGTTTCTTGCGGCGGGTCTTGTTCGGTTCCGCAAGAGAAGTCTCCTGGAGCTCCCACATCCAGCCGCAGGAGGAGACATGAAGAGAAATGTTAATCTGAAAAACGCGCCATCGGGCCCAATTAAGCGCCTTCGAAACGCTCGCGACCAGCAGAATCATTCAGGGCGATTGCGACATGCAGTTCACAAGGAAAACCTAGCCGACAACGAGCGATGCCACGCCCTGCGGCCGTTCGTTGCTTGGTGTCTCGTTAGTGCCTGTATTCAAGGGATGCCGGCTCCGCCGTTTTTACATACTCTGGTTTGTAGCTCGATACTATCGATTTGCTGCTCACATCGAGCATTACTCACGCAGTTATGTTCGTCTTTGCCGGCACAAACCGCACCTTCGAAGAATTTAAATCCAGCATGGAGGTTCGATCTAGCAGTCTTCTGCCGGCTGCGCCGCCGCAGACGTGAATCCCATGCTCTATTGGACTAGCATAATGAACAGAACTTGTTGTTCTAAAAAAGGAGGTGGCCTCTTCAGAAAATGCTGAAGGCGACTTGAGAGTGTCCGATCTCGAATGCTTCGTGATCGACAACTCCTCCGCTTTCCGAATGGATCCGAACCTGCCGCTGGTGATTCTCGAGATCAATGCGGCCCGCGTCCGCGACCGCAAGGGTATCTCGCTAACCCGAAGTGCGCCGCGATCACCGCGCTGGTGCTGCTTTGGCCAATCCACCAGAAGAACCGTATCAGCGTGATAAGCGCAACTTACCGGGCCGCCAGCGGGGCCGGCGCCGCTGCGAAGGAAGAGGTTCCCGAAGTTCACGCGTGTCAATCTCAATTGCCAACTTTCAAGTGACGGGATAATCGTGACTGGCGTGACCTGCATCCGCGTACCCGTGCTGCGCGGCCATCAACTTCGAATGTGAGAAGCCGATCAGCGAGGAGCATGTGCGCCCGATCAGCGCAACCGCCCGGCGTGAAGGTCGTCCGATCGCACCAAAAAACGAGGTCCGATACCAATCGACGCGGCTGGCCAGGGTGATGTTCTGGTCGGCCGCATCCACAAGGATCTCGGCGATCCCTCAGGGCATCAGATCTCGATGTTCGTGGCGGCGGGTCAACTGCTCAAAGGCGCGGCGCTGAACGCCATGCAGATCGCAGGGCTGTTGCTGGGCCTGTAATCAGGCGCATACCGAGACGATAGGTCTAAGCCTGGGTGGCCGAAGCCGAGGCTGACGGGAAATCCTCCCGCCTGCTCGACCTCGCGGGTGCTGCTGATTACAGCGACGGGTACTCGGGCACTCCTACACAGTTGCCAGCACCTCCACCCCTTCGGCGACCACTTCGTCCTCCACACTCCCCGCGGCGGATTCTGCCGGGCGATTTCGCAGGTGCGCTACCGCGCATCCGGGTCGGCGCGAGTTCTGCATCCATCGTGGTCGCTCCAGTCGCGGATGGCGCTGGCTTTCCGCAGCACGGGCATCGCGCAGCCCCGGAATGTCCGGGTCGCCGGTGGCCCTTCCTTGAACATCAGCATAGTGATCGCTCCTCGCGCGACATCTCAGCGTCGCTGAGGCCGGCAAAGGCCTGGAGCACAACGCCAAAGCCAATCCACACACGTCAATCGGCCCTTTGAAGTGTGACCGCGACCATGAACCGGTCAGACTTGGAATGTCCTGATCACGATAGACCCTGTCAGTCGGACCGTCGCGGTGAGCCGGCCTCAGCGTGATGACGACAGTGCTCTTGGCCATCACACGACCAGCAGAGTGGGCATGTCACCTGCCCGAAAAGCTGGGCCGGAAGTGCATGGCCAACGTTTGAAAGAGCCCGCCGCAGGCGAAGCGTTTGCAGTGAATCTCTTTGCGGCGGACTGTCGAGGTGGCGAGAAAGGGGTCTGAGGCGATGCCTCAGACTGGGCGGTTTTCGCTTCTGTTCTTCACCGGCTCCATTTTGGCTAGGCCGTCCTCGTATGAGATCTCCGTGTATGATCCATCGATTTCCTTGGCGGCATCAAGCAAGTAGTCGAGCCTCGCGGCGGTACCGAGCTTTTTGAGATCGTTCTTGTCGATGCCGGCGAGGTCCATCATCTCCTTCCATACGGTTGATTCGTTGCATGGCAGAATCCGGAAGGTGATGTCGCCTATTTTCATGCGGTACTTCGCGAGCAGATCAATGTTGTTGCAGAAGATGAAATAGCTGCCGTTGGGGCTCAGCCTGCCATCCAGCACCTTCGCGGCCTCGGGTAGATAAGCGAAAGAATGCAGATATCCGGCAAGGACTGGGATGGCTGGTTCGCCCTCTTGTGCAATTGCCAGAACTTGTTCGATGGAATAATCCGGCGGTCGTTTTTCGTCGGCGAGCTGGGCTTGGAACTTCAGCGCGATGTCGCCTCGAAATCCAAATCGCCCCGACTTCGTTGTTTCACTCTTAAGCACCGCATTCAGCAATCGCCCCTCCTTGTCCAGCGGGCCAAGAGCGGTGTTGTCGATCGAGGTCATGGAAGCCTCCTCATCAATTTGTGGTGTGCACGCGTCGCCCAATGCGACCTGCCCCTACCTTCCTGCAAGTTGTTTGCCGTCCCGCGATGTCTGCAGCGACGTAGAGCGTAAACGGCGGCTTGGCTCGATTTGCGTGGATACCTGCTGCCCATCACGAGGCCTCGCACGCATGACATCCTGCTGCCGGAAAACCGCCTGTCGCGAATCCGACAGGTCGCAAATCGAACGGTGGGCCTCTGCAACAGAAGCTGGTTTCATCTGCATCTCGACTGGCATGGGATTTGCCATTTGTGCTTTGCGAGAGAACTGAGAACGAGCCAGAGATGATCAACCTAACGGATAGCGCCATCAACGCATTGAAGGCCGCAATCTCCTCGACAGCGCAGCCGGAAAGCGGTTTGCGGATCATGATCGAAGGCGGCGGCTGCCAGGGATTCACATATAAAATGGGTCTTGCTCATGAGCCAAGCTCCGATGAGACCGTGTTCGAGCAAGGCGGGATTAAAGTGTTTGTCGACAACGCGAGCCGGGCGCATCTCAACGGCACCACGATCGATTTCGTGGTGTCGCTCGAAGCATCAGGATTCCGCTTCGATAACCCAAATGCCAAATCGATCTGTTCCTGCGGCAAATCGTTCAGCTGAGTCGCCTTGGTACGCTTGGCAATGGAATGAGCATCGAACATGGGCCTGAAGGCTGAACGGATGAAGCAGTCTTCGACTATGAAGCCTTCCGATCGCGATCGGATTGTCCGCGCCGTGCTCGATGAGAGTCGGCCAAGCCTCAGGCGCGATCGGGGACATTGTGACCTCGTCGCAATAGACGGCAACAAGATCATGGTCGGGCTAACCGGCGCTTGCATGGTATGCAAGCTTGCGGGCACGACGCTCGCCGCCATTCAGGCGCGCCTGATTGAGCGGCTCGGAAAGTTTGTCCGCCTGATCCGTTCCCCGGAGCTGCCAAAGTGAGGGCTTAAATGCAGAGCGAACTCTCCGTGCCCTCGATTTACCTGGACAATAACGCCACGACCCCTGCACATCCCTTGGTGGTCGCCGCGATGCTGCCGTTCTTCTCTGAGCAATTCGGCAATGCGTCGTCCGGGCATGCATTCGGCATGGAGGTTGCACCCGCATTGACGCAGGCGCGCCGAAATGTGCAGGCTCTCATTGGCGCGGCATTCGATCACGAGATCGTTTTCACCTCCGGCGCGACGGAATCTGACAACACTGCGATCCTGTCCGCGCTCGCTGTGCAGGAAGGACGCGACGAGATCGTCACAACCGCCGTTGAGCATTCGGCCGTGCTGTCTCTTGCCGAGGAGCTGGGCCGACGAGGAATCAAGATCCATGTCATTCCGGTCGATGCAAGCGGTCGACTGGACATCGAGAGCTATGGCAACGTCTTGTCGGAGCGTACGTCAGTCGCCTCGATTATGTGGGCTAATAATGAGACCGGTACGATCTTTCCGGTGAAGTCCCTCGCCAAGATGGCGCGCTCAGTCGGCGCGCTCTTTCACACCGATGCAGTCCAGGCCGTCGGTCGGATTCCCATTGACCTGAAGACGACGGACATCGATATGCTGTCGCTTTCCGGCCACAAGCTCCATGGTCCGAAGGGCGTCGGCGCGCTGTATGTGCGCAAGGACATTAAGTTCCGGCCGCTGATCTTCGGCGGCCTGCAAGAGCGGCGTCGCCGCGCTGGCACCGAAAATGTCTCAGGCATTGTTGGGCTCGGCAAGGCGGCGGAACTCGCGGCGGCACACCTCATACAAGATCAG
This sequence comes from Bradyrhizobium sp. LLZ17, assembly GCF_041200145.1. Lineage (NCBI taxonomy): Bacteria > Pseudomonadati > Pseudomonadota > Alphaproteobacteria > Hyphomicrobiales > Nitrobacteraceae > Bradyrhizobium > Bradyrhizobium zaerense. The sequence continues at coordinate 3,766,119 of NZ_CP165734.1, read as the reverse complement.
ATCCAGATTTGCCCTCTTCGCGACCGGCTGGAGCGAGGCATTCTCGCTCTCGGCGGATGCATCGTGCTTGGTGATATCAAAAACCGCCTGCCAAATACCTCTAATATTGCCTTCGAGCATCTCGAAGCGGAGGCCATCGTCCACCACCTGAATCGTGACGGAATTGCCACCTCACTCGGTTCAGCCTGCGCGTGCGGCTCGATGGAGCCGTCCCATGTCCTGCGCGCGATGAGAGTAGCACCGGCCTTTTTGCGGGGTGCGGTTCGCTTCTCGCTCTCGCGAGAGACGGCGCCGCATGAGATCGATCGTGTGCTGCAAGTCCTGGCGCACATCACTTCCAAACAGAGAGCCTTGTGGCGTGCGTGTCAGGAGCGTGCGGGCGAGAGTTCGCAACCTGCAGAGCCCCTATGAAAGTCATGATCTGTCGTTCACCCGAGACAGGCCTTTCGATTTATGTACCCAAAAAAGATCTTGAGGAGCCGATCGTCGACTGGGAGCACGAGACGCTGTGGGGTGGTTGGATTAAAATCGCAAACGGCTGGGTGCTCGACCTACCGGCGATGGCGAGCGACACCACCTTACCAATCACCATAAACGCCAAGAAGCGCGGCGGCGAAGCAACCGAAAAATGAACGCTCCGAGTCTACAGACGTCGTCAAACAGGCGATGTCCAGGGAAGTCTTGGTGGGCGCGGTGCGGCATACCGATCAACGCGACAGCCCTTGCAGCCTTGTTCGGAACCAAGATCGTGCTGCCGCGCGCTGCCAAAGGCAGTATCTTGGCCGGGGCGCAGCATCGAGGCATCCGGCCAGCGCGATGGCGTTGATGGGAGGCCTTCGCGACCTCCCCCTTTTCGGCGACCGCCAGGCCGCTCATTGCATTCCGCGCGTCTTAACAGCGTCAGGCCAATGGCTGGACTCCATAAGGTTCAGCTTTGAATGGTTGAGTCGCGCGCCGGCCCAGATCGCGGGCTCAGAAGTATTAACCTTCGTGATGATGCCTGACCCTGGCGAGCGGGCGTTTCTCTTCAGGTGGTTGACAATGCCCTTCCGAACATCACGCAGGGGTCCGCGTGATCTTCCATGGCATAGGTCAGTCACAGAACTGCGTTTTCTCTGCTTCTAGGAGGGCTCGCCTTATCAACGTGTCCTTCAAAGCGTCCGGAACGTCTTTGCGCATTGTGCCTTGCCTAGGCGTCACATTCTGACGGAAGATCAACTTTCAAGCGACGCCACCCGCATGCCGTTCGCCGAAGCCATACGCTGAAGCAGCCTACCGGTCCTCAAAACAATGGTGTCAGCGCTGGTGTGATCGCAATCCCTGTCAGCTTTCCAACATGACTTGATAAATCTGACATTCGACCAGGCCTTAGCTAACTGCTTGAAGCGAACCGTAAAAATCATTGTGGCAGGAATGGCACGCCATTTGCTCTTGGCTTTCAGAAACGACTCTGGGGATGCTTGCCGAAAGGGTTCGGCTTGCGAAAAGAATTGGAATAATGAGTACGTCAGCGCAAAACCAGGTATCCTGCAGCGGCAAGATCAGCGAGACCATGCAAGTCATGGTGAAGCACAAGGGCTGCGGTACGATCGGTGGCAGCGGTAAGGCAAGCTGCGGATCTCAGGCTGGCATCGCCAATCTGCCAATTGAGATCTGGGAAAAGGTGAAGAACCATCCCTGTTACAGCGAGGAGGCGCACCACCATTATGCCCGCATGCATGTCGCGGTCGCACCCGCCTGCAATATCCAATGCAATTACTGCAATCGTAAGTACGATTGCGCGAATGAATCGCGTCCTGGCATTGTCAGCGAAAAGTTGACGCCGGAGCAGGCCGCCAAGAAGGTGCTGGCGGTCGCTTCCGCGATCCCTCAGATGAGCGTGGTCGGCGTTGCGGGTCCTGGCGATCCGCTCGCGAACCCGGACAAGACATTCAGGACGTTCGAGCTCGTCAATAAGCTCGCGCCAGATATCAAGCTGTGCCTCTCGACGAACGGTCTTGCGCTACCCGATCATGTCGACACGATTGCGAGACTCAAGGTCGACCACGTGACGATCACGATCAACATGATCGATCCAGAAATTGGTGCAAAGATCCATCCCTGGATCTTTTACGGCCACAAGCGTTACACCGGCATCGAAGCCGCGAGAATACTCAGCAATCGACAGCTCCAAGGGCTGGAGATGCTCACCGCGCGCGGCGTCCTGTGCAAGGTCAACTCGGTGATGATCCCCGGGATTAACGATCAGCATCTGGTCGAGGTTAACAAGGCCGTGAAGTCGCGCGGCGCCTTCCTGCATAATGTGATGCCGCTGATATCGTCGCCGGAGCATGGGACCGTCTTCGGCCTCAGGGGGCAACGCGGCCCGACTGCACAGGAAGTGACAGCATTGCAGGATAGCTGCGAAAGCGAGATGAACATGATGCGTCACTGTCGCCAGTGCCGGGCCGACGCCGTCGGACTGCTCGGGGAGGACCGTGGCGCGGAGTTCACCATGGAGAAAATCATGGCGATGGACATCAAATACGACGAGCAGGCCCGGAAGGAGTATCAGGCTAAGGTTGAGAAGGCGCGCACCGCGAACCTTGTGGCCAAGCAGGAGGCGCTTGCGCGGCTCGCCAGCGCGTCCAGCGAAATCAAGGTGCTGGTGGCGGTTGCAACCAAGGGCTCGGGATTGATCAACCAGCACTTCGGTCATGCCAAGGAGTTCCAGGTCTACGAGCTCTCGACTTCAGGCGCAAAATACGTTGGTCATCGAGCAATCCATTCCTATTGCCAAGGTGGTCACGGCGAGGACAGCAAGCTCGAAATCGCCATCGGCGCTATCAAGGACTGCCACGCCATATTCGTGTCAAAGATCGGCGGCTGCCCGAAGGCCGAATTGATCAAGGCCGGCATAGAGCCGGTCGATCGGTACGCCTGCGAGTTCATCGATGGCTCGGTCACCGCCTGGTTCCAACTCTATCTCGATAAAGTCAATGAGGGGAAGATCAATCACGTTGAAAGGGTCGATGCGGCGGTCCGCTCCAACGCGCTGACTTCCGCCGCCTGAGGATGGGTTCGAGATAATGCCATTCAAGATCATCGCGTCGCAATGCACGGGCTGTTCGGCGTGCGAAACGCAATGCCCGAACCTCGCTATTTCCGAGCGAGCCGGCGTGTTCCTGATTGATCCTGAGAAATGCACCGAGTGCGCCGGCTACTTTGACGAGCCACAATGCGTGGCGGTTTGCCCCGTTGACAATACATGCGTGCTCGACGCGGCGCTGCCGCGTCACCGGGAGCCTGCTTGAGGGCCACGATGGATGTCATGACGACACTAGCCGTTCAGAAACTCGGGCGGTTGATGCTCCGCATTACGGCGGCGACCGCGGCTGTCGCCTTCTCAAACCGGATGGAAGGCTCGCCCTCGTCGCCAAGCTATTCGCCAGCTACCGAGCCATATTCTGGCGACGCGGGCGTCGGCGGGACTGCGTCAAACGATTCCGGTCCGCCCGAATCCCGCTGTCTTGAGCGTCGCGGATCGAATTCGCTGATGGGCCCACGAAGAGCGGACGCGTGTTCCGCGACATCGATCCATTCCCCTGCAGCCATCCTTGAACGGGCGACATTCATGTCCAGGTCGTTCTTCAGTCCGCCATCCGAGAGAGACGAGGGTGTCCTCACCGACTCCTGCGTTGGTCGTGCGGTGTCGAGCCGGCCTAGCATCATCTCAGGGCGGCAGGGTAATCCTATCAGCCTGCCGAAAATCTACCTGCGTCAAGCCAACGCGTTCGCACCCGATCACGTGATGCGCAGACGATTTCCTGCCGAGTGGCGCTCTCGGCGCCAGCAAGCCCGAGTTTGGCCGCAATGGCCTTGGCGTGCGCCGTCCTGTTCTCGTTCAATGCTCTTGCGCCTGCTTGCGTTACGGGCAACCCGACAACCGACGCAGCTGTCCAGAGACTGGTGGGGCTCGCTACCACGCACAAGATCGGCGCCGAGGTGTTATTATGGGGCGCTTGAGCCTATGGGCAGGACTGTGAATGGTGACGTCCACAATGCCCTCAGTTGCCGGGGTAATCAGGCCGACTCCGCCGGCTGTGCGCATCCGGCGCTGAAACCGCGGCTCGCCGCGCCGCCGGCTCAACCATGCCTCCGTCGATGACGGACGCGCGTGCCGCATCGAGGGCTTGTTCAACTTCAACCATGGGCTCACGGATAGTTATCTCGAGCATCTGGATTTCAGTTGCGGGCGTTGCGCTGCACCGGCTCGAAAGGCTCATGCAAGCCGTGATCACAAGCCGCGCCGCCGTGCGGGGATCGACGCGGCTGATCGGGGATAATGATAGGGCGGTCGGTAAGGCAGGGCGTTGGCGAGACGTTGTATCGAACTGTGGAACGGGGACGATAGCATGAGCAACATCGCCCGCGATAGTGAGATCGTCGAGCTGACGGACAGCCCCTTGTTTGATTATGGCGACAAGGTGCGGGCCAACCGCACCATCCGCAACGACGGCACCTATGTGGGCAAGGAGATTGGTGAGGTTCTGGTCAAGAAAGGTGAGCTTGGCTATGTCGTCTCGATCGGCACGTTCCTACAACAATTTTATATCTATGGGGTTGAATTCCTCGGCTCCGGCCATCGCGTCGGCATGAAAGGCAAGGAGCTCGATCTAGTCAGGCGAAGCCACGAAGGCGAGGGGCCTTCCTTGCCAGGAGCGGCAGCCCGATGATCGAACCAAGACTGCCAAGATACCAGTCAGGCCAACGTGTCAAGGCGGCGATAGATCTGCTCAACGACGGTTCCTTTCCGGACGCGTCGCCGGAAGAGTGTTTGGTCAGCGTCGGGCACATTGGTGAGATCGTCCAGATCGGTTGCCATACGGAAGCGAACCTATTCATTTATATGGTCGACTTCGGCAAGCAGTTGGTGGTTGGCTGCATCGAGGCAGAAATCTCTGCAGTCTAGGAGATTGCGCAATGAACGCGGCAATCATCAGAAGACATCATTCCGACTTGCCTGCCCATCCCAACGAGCTCGACCGATGGCGAATCGTGCGCGCACTCACGAAGCGCGAGCGCTACCGATATGTCTCGCCAGAGGTGACTGCGGTTCCTGGCGGCTATCTGGTCGAGAGCCCGTGTTGCTCAGGCAATATCAATGCGGAGGGCGGCCTCGTCGAGGTTGCGCTGCTGCACCACGATACGACTGGCGCGGCATGGCAGCTGTTCCGCAAAGATCACCGCAAGGGCGTCTGGGAGTGGCATTCGACCCATCAACGGCTTGGCTTGGCGACAGCGGTTCTGAACGCCGACCCTGAACGTTTGTTTTGGCAATAAGGATTCTGGAAATGGTGCTCGAAGGCGAGTTGACGAACATCGGGCAGACGCTCGCCTCTATTGATGCAGCCTCTGAGCCTTGCCCGACGCTCCGGCAGAAATTTCCACATCTTGCCTGGATTTGTTGCGACGCCTCCGACATGACACACACTCCGTTCCGCCGTTTTGGACAGTTTGACCTGCATCTGCTCGACAGTGGAGCTCAATGTGCACAGATCACGAATGATCCGGAGCGCGCCACCGGCATCGTGCTGGCCAAGCGCTCTGCCATGTCATGATCAAGCAATCGCCTGCCGGTGCCAGGCTCACAGGGCGCTAAGCCCGCGGGTTGTTTGCCATGCCGTCGTGCCGGGCCTAGCGAAATGTCACGATCAGATCGTTCGCTCGTTCACCGGGTCCATGACACGGGGCAGGCGATGGTCTGGCATCTTGTTCGCTGAGGATGGAATTGCCTGGCTATCTCTGCGTGGCCTCTTCGATCAAGGATACTGCGGCTGTCAAATAAGAAAGAGCAAGCCGTGCTCGATCAGCTGACGAAGCAAACCTCAGCCGTCGCAGGATTCGCATTTGTGAGTACTCGAGCTAAGTCCGCAGAAGCCCAGCAAGTATGAGAGGACGTTTATTCTTCGCGCGGTAACGCCGTACACTCGTGAAGGCCGGTTCATCATGCGCGGGAGCACCACGATTGTCCTGGCCGATCCAGCGCTACTCCATCAATACTGGCGCCTGAATATTGCTCTACGAAACTTCTTGGTGAGAGAAGTTGATGTATTTATGCAAGAAGCGCTTTCGAGTTGTTTTTGAAGGACCGAATCGAGCATCCCTGTCTCGCTAGCTTGCTTCCATGTTGAACCGCCTGGCGTGCGTCGGGAATCGGGTTTGTCGCGCGGATAAAGATACAAAAGGACAGAGAACAAATTCGCGTGTAGTTCATGTTCTTATCTGGAAGATGAAAGCCCGCTTGAATAGTTGCCGATGGTCATTGATATGGTAATGGGAAGCAGTTGCGTCGTTTTTCAAAAACAAGGCGCTGCAGATAAATGTGCAAAGCGAAAGCGGAGAACGTCACGTGGCAAAAAGCACCAAGCGCAAAGAATATAGTAAGGACGAGGTCAAGCTGCTCAAGGCGCACTCAAGGGCCCGCACCCCTGTAGCTAGGGTTTCAAAGCTTATGAAGCGCTCCGAAGGCTCCCTAAGGCAGAAAGCGTCTACCTTGGGGATTGGCTTGGGTCACCAGCGCTGAGATGTGATTCAGTTTCGGAAATCGACCGGCGTGATGATCGACGCCATCAGGCGGCTTGCGATTGCTGGCTAGTTGGTCGTCTCAGGCTCGGCGCCGACGGTTAGGTCTCGCGGCGAACGAGCTGACCGGCTTCTCCGTCGATCCGGTCACTTGACCTAAACCCGACCGATTGTCGTGTTCAATCAGCGACTCAAGCGAATCGCTCGTCCCATCGTGCTGCTTAGGCGCTGAATATAGATTGCCGAGCCCGGAAATTACGGTGTGCGAGCGCGCCGGCGGATCATCAACTCGGTGGGCACACGTCATTCGACGCTGAGCTATGTGCCGCTGCGTCCACGCTTCTCGAGGCGGCGACTGGAACCTAGAATGCCCCAAGAGCGAGAGATTGGTACACGGTTTCCGACCCCGTGGGCGCTGGATCGTCCCCTTGAAGTTGCATGCCGGTAAGCCCAGGCAAAAAGAGAACCGCGGTCCGGCCTACGACGAAGTATAAGGAACTCCGGCGAGAGATGTGCGTCCAGCAGGCGCAGAAGCGTACAAGCGTTTGTATGTTCATGGGCCGCGCCGTCATCCGCTTGTGTTCGGGATGATGTGAGGTGAGCAAAGCGGCGGGTGAACGCTGTTCATCATCGTGATCGAGACCGTCGATATCGCCGCCGCGACTGCCGCGCGAATATCGCGACGGCGGCGTCAGAGTTCATGACCGGTAAAGAGAACTGAATTGCGGGTCGCACTCTCTAGCGGTGTTTGCGGTAGCATCGTCTCACCTGAAATCATCGAAGAACGATTGCGTCTGACGTCCTGCGGCCGGAACCCCTCGTGCAACTGCACGATCGATATGTTGACTCAGGCAATTTTAAGGGTGTCGCCGCCGATTTCGCGGTTGCAAGGGCAGAGCTCATCAGTCTGTATCGCATCCAGAACGCGTAACGTGTCCGTGGGGCTGCGGCCGACATTGAGGCTAGTCGCATAGACATGCTGGATCGTATTCTCAGGATCGACGATGAAGGTATAGCGATGTGCGACGCCATCACGCGAGCGCACTCCAAGGCCATCGACCAGTGCGCCCTTGGTGTCGGCAAACTGCCAGATCGATAGACGGTGCAGGTCCCTGTGGTCACGCCGCCAGGCGAGCTTGCAAAACTCGTTATCGGTCGACCCACCAAGCACGATTGCGTCGCGATCGGCAAAATCCTTCGACAGGCGGGCAAACTCGGCGATTTCGGTCGGGCAGACGAATGTGAAATCCTTCGGGTAAAAGAAGATGACTTTCCATTTGCCGGGGAAGCTTCTCTCACTCAGCGTCTCGAAAGCGCTCTGCCCGTCCTCCTCCTGCAGGTGAAAGCCGGGCTTCACGCCTATGATGTCGAACGGCGGCAACTTACTTCCAATTCCAAGCATGTATTGTCCTCACAACATCGAGTCACACGGAACAGCGTTCCGCGACTGACTGAGCAAGCAATATGCCACCCGATCTGGCGACAAGTGCCCGCCAGGACCCTCGTGGAACATTCGCCTTTGATGGTGGCGATGTCCTCGAGTCCGATCTGCAACATGTGATCTCCTCAATCGTCCCGGGCGTAAGGCGCGGGATTTCCCGTTTGTGCTCCTTGGCCGGCGCTCGTGGTGGAATTCGAGCCGAGGCTTTGTCGGGTTTCTGTCAGAGCCCTCGCGGCTGTCCGGTCCGCCACAACACGCCGGTGTCCGAGGCCACGCTGTTAGTTGAGGGTGATCAGAGGCTTAATGCGGGTGCGAAGGAAATGGCACGCCAGTTGCTACCTGGATGCAGCAACAACGAGTGAGGGCTGAGGGCACGCCGACGCTGATGGCGAGCGATGGCCTCCTTCCCGACACTCGTGTGCCCATGGTTTCTACGAGAGAAACAGGATCGCGCATTCGGCGCGAAAAATTGGCAAATCGGTGATGGAGAGCAACATGTCTGCGCTGAGACAAATCGCGTTTTATGGCAAGGGCGGCATCGGCAAATCGACAACCTCGCAAAATACGCTGGCGGCCCTTGCTGAGCTGGGCCAAAGGATTCTGATCGTCGGCTGCGATCCCAAAGCGGATTCGACTCGCCTCATTCTGCACGCCAAAGCGCAAGACACCATTCTGAGCCTGGCGGCGAATGCCGGCAGCGTCGAGGACCTCGAAATCGAGGACGTCATCAAGCTCGGCTACAGGGACATTCGATGCGTCGAGTCCGGTGGTCCGGAGCCGGGGTCGGCTGCGCCGGACGGGGCGTGATCACTTCCATCAACTTTCTGGAAGAGAACGGCGCTTATGAGGACATTGACTACGTCTCTTACGACGTGCTCGGCGACGTCGTCTGCGGTGGCTTCGCGATGCCTATTCGCGAGAATAAGGCACAGGAAATCTACATCGTGATGTCCGGCGAGATGATGGCAATGTATGCCGCCAACAACATCTCCAAGGGTATTCTGAAGTATGCGAATTCCGGCGGCGTCCGCCTCGGCGGCCTGATCTGCAACGAGCGGCAGACCGACAAGGAGCTGGAGCTTGCAGATGCTCTTGCCAAGAAGCTTGGCAGCCGGCTGATCTACTTCGTGCCGCGCGACAACGTCGTGCAGCACGCGGAGCTGCGGCGTATGACTGTGCTGGAATACGCGCCGGACTCGAAGCAGGCGGATCACTATCGCAATCTCGCGACCAAGATCCACAACAATGCGGGAAAAGGCGCTATCCCGACGCCAATCAGCATGGACGAGCTCGAGGATATGCTCATGGAGCACGGCATCATCAAGCCTGTCGACGAGACCCTGGTCGGCAAAACTGCTGCCGAGCTTGCCGCTATTTCCGCATAGTTCATGTTGTCGGCCTTCTCGATCCGGGAAGGCCGACATCGTCCACCCTTCATGATTGGCAGACAAAGAAATTGGCCGATACGATCTCAGCTTCCGTGCCGGCAGCTCACGTCGCCGAGCAGCGCGATGTGAATAAGCTCTACGGCCTTCTGACCGGGCGCCACCCAACAGAAGTTGACATCAGCGACAATGACGATTTCGATCGGCATGTGCTCGCTTGCGTTCTCGCCGCATCCGCCATGGATGGCGGCCAACTTCCCGAACGGGCTGGCTTGACCAACCAGGAGCTCAATGCTCTTTTGGTGCAATACTTCCCATCCAGCCCGATCAGGAGCTGTATCTGGCGCGAACAGTCCGCGTTACCGGCTGATGACGAGACAAATATGGTGCGCGACCTCCTACTTGCGCAACGTTCCACCTATGGCGAGGTCGGCGGCTGGTTGGCGACGATGATCGCGCGGCGCGCCATGGAGCCTAATCACTTGTGGGAGGATCTCGGTCTACGGAAGCGGGACGAATTGTCCCGCCTTCTGATGCGCCATTTCGGGCCGCTGGCGGCTCGCAACACGAAGAACATGCGCTGGAAGCGCTTCTTCTATCGCATTCTATGCGAAGATGACGGTCTGGTGATGTGTACCACGCCGGTCTGCACGGAATGCAATGACTTTGATCTTTGCTTCGGCGAAGAGAGCGGCGAGAGCCGGATGGCCGGACGCCGGCGAGATCATCTGGGTCGTCTCGATGACTCCGTCCAAGCCGTCCCAAGCTTGAGAGGCTGAGTTCACTATTGATACCCCTCCTTGGCGCCATTGCGGGTATATCCGACGAGCTTTCTGCCACCTGTCGCATTGGGGGTGAAAACAGGCCAGGGCAAGCGCTTGCGGGCACCCCACCTAGAGCCGACGCGGCGTCTGATAATCGAGTTGATACCTGGCGGAGCCGACAATGCGCCGCTGAAGGAAGCTGCCGTCGCACTCAGACAGCTCTGTTGCGATGATACCGGCGTGCTGCTATCCGAACTGGAAAAAGTGGCGGTCGCCGTTGCAGCCGCTGCGTCCCGTACCATCCTGCTCAACAAGGCGAGACGAGCATGTCTTTACCGATGAATCCGGCATCCACGTCCACGGGCTGTTAAAGGAGCCGGCGCACCTACGAAGGGCTAGACCCGGAGCTGCTCGTCCCACGGCATTGTGATCTGCAAGCATTCAGGGTTTGCCGCGATCACCTTGCTGCTGTCGTGCAGCTTTCTTTCGGCGCCGAGCAAAGCGACCATCCCCGCGCCCGTCTGCAAGCACTGCCATCGACTACCAAGGTCTTGCGCAGGAAACGGTGTTGGCGATCTGGCGCGAAATTCCCGAGAGCTCGGTCGTCAACAGCGAATCAGCCACGCGCGTCGCGCGATCGGGTTGAAACATTCCAGCCTGGTCGTTGCTGGGCGCGGATCGAGATGGAGGTTGAGAAATGACGACGGATGGGATCCTTGCGCGATTGAACAAGGCCTCGGCCGCAGAGGAGTTTTTTGCATTGCTCGGCGTCGAGTACGATGCGAAAATCGTCGATGTGGCGCGGCTTCACATCCTGCGTCGCATGGGTCAATATCTCGCAGGCGAGGAGTTGACCGGTGCATCTGATCCTGAGATCGCCGCGCGTTGCAAGGCCACGCTTGAGCGCGCCTATGCGGACTTCGTCACGTCCTCCCCGATCGAACAGCGCGTATTCAAGGTGCTGAAGGATGCGGCCGCACCACAAGCGAAAAAGCATCCAGCATTGGTCCAGCTCGGTTCCTTGGAGTGAATTGAGTTTATATGTCGGGCTCTGCATCGTGAGGGTTCGGAGAGCCTGACAGCCATGCATGGCTTTGAATTCAAACCGAAGTTGCAGTTGCGGCCTCGCCGATCCGCAGCGTCAACGCTCGGCTGCTTAATACCCATCCCGACTCAGCCTTGCTGTTTCCATCGTTCCAAGCCGGTGCGCACCTATCTGCTGCAATGGTACGCTGGCAGCGGGGAGCGCAAATTTGGCGAGGAAAGCGCACCAAGTTTGGGATGACTGTCTTTTGTCGCATTCCGGACACAGGTCAGCACGGTATCGAATAGTCCGATGCTCGTGAGAGGCCGCCAATCCAATTTCCTTCAGTAAGATTCTGTATTAGCGGTCAATTTTCATCGCTTGCGCAATTGGTACGACAATTGCTGACTGATGCTCAGCTAGTCTGGAGAAGCGCATGCACATCTTGGTCCGCATCGATTTTGTTTTTGACACCGCGCAGGTTCGCGCGCGCTGCCTGCCGGAACCATAATGCGTCGCGACGCCAAAGCGATGGTCGCATACCTGGCTGAGCTGAAAGGTGCGTTTGATCCGTGCACCCCCGTTGGCCCATCCCTTGCGGAGGCTTCGCGGGGCGAGCCGTTGCTCAACAGCGCCGGCCGCGCGGCGCTGTTAACGGGCGCCTTGAGCGGCGCCGGCCCTCGTGTCCTCGCCCGGAGTTGCGGACGTGTCGCTGTGATCGGCAAGAATCGAGGGCATTCGGAGCAATGGGATCGCGTTTCCAACGGCAAGCACGCGGTCGACAATCGTACCAGCCGAGCCTCTCGTAACTTCTCGATCTGTTGCACCTCGGCTGCATCTCTAAAATGAGGAAGACGAATCGCTCGGCACGCCTGACCGGCCCGGTTGGTGCCTTACCAGTGCCCGCAACCAAACGGTCGCCCCAGAATGCCGCATCCGGAAAGAACCAGCAACGGGTGTCTCGACCCCGCGCTGCTGCCAAGCGGTGCTGACACAATGGCGGCGGGCACCCGGCCCAACTTTTAACTGAAGCAATCTTCAAACGCGAATTTCAACCTGGAGGCGGAGCATGCTCCGCAGCCGCTACTGAATGCGAATGGGAGTACAGATGATGAGCACCGCACCGAAAAGTGCAGCTCCGGCCGCGGCTGGTGGTCGCGCGGCGACCAAGAGGGAGCTGCCCGAACGATTTAGGGCGTATAAGCACGTCTGGGTCTTCATCGAGCAGGAACGCGGGGTTGTGCACCCCGTCTCCTGGGAGCTGATGGGTGCCGGGCGCCGGCTCGCCGATAAGCTCAATGTTGACCTCGCCGCGGTTGTCATCGGTCCGGTCGGGGAGACAACGCAGCAGGCGATCGCCGAATCCTTCTGCTACGGCGCCGACCTCGCCTATATCGTCGCGGACAATCTCTTGGCCGATTATCGCAACCAGTCCTATACCAAGGCCCTGTCAGAGCTGGTCAACACTTACAAGCCGGAAATCCTACTCCTGGGGGCAACAACACTCGGCCGCGATCTCGCCGGCTCAGTGGCCACCACACTGCTCACCGGCCTAACTGCCGACTGTACCGAGCTCGATGTCGATGCCGACGGCTCGCTTGCAGCGACCCGGCCGACGTTTGGCGGCTCACTGTTGTGCACGATCTACACCTCAACTATCGTCCACAGATGGCAACCGTCCGTCCGCGCGTGATGCCGATGCCCCAGCGCGTGACAGGCGCCGTCTCGCGCGTCATCTCGCATCCGCTCGGGCTTGTAGAAGAAGATATCGTCACAAAGGTCCTGTCCTTCCTGCCAGACCGCGATTCTACAAAGTCCAACCTTGCCTATGCCGACGTGGTCGTCGCTGCAGGGCTCGGTCTGGGATCGCCTGAAAATTTCCAACTGGTACACCAGCTCGCGGACGTGCTTGGCGCCGAATATGGCTGCTCGCGGCCGCTGGTCCAGAAGGGCTGGGCCACCTCGGACCGACAAATCGGGCAGACCGGGAAAACCATCCGGCCAAAGCTCTATATCGCAGCCGGCATTTCCGGCGCTATCCAGCATCGCGTCGGCGTGGAGGGGAGCGACCTCATCGTTGCCATCAACACCGACAAGAACGCTCCGATCTTCGACTTCGCCCATATCGGCATCGTCACCGACGCCATTCGACTGTTGCCGGCATTGACCTCTGCATTCCGCGCGCAGCTATCGCCGCACTCACACGACCGCATCGCTGGCTAGGGGAGCTTGTTATGATTGAGGAAAAGATTCGACGCCATCGTCGTCGGTGCTGGCATGGGCGGGAACGCAGCGGCGCTTACAATGGCCGAGCGGGGACTGAAAGTGCTGCAGCTGGAACGCGGCGAGTATTCCGGGTCGAAGAACGTGCAAGGGGCCATCCTTTATGCCGATATGCTCGAGAAGCTGATCCCGAATTTCCGAGAAGATGCGCCGCTTGAGCGGCATCTCGTCGAGCAACGCTTCTGGATGGTGGACGAGCGTTCGCACACCGGAATTCACTATCGATCCGATGATTTCAACGAGGAGAAGCCGAACCGCTACACCATCATCCGCGCCCAGTTCGATAAATGGTTCTCGCAGAAGGTCCGCGAGGCCGGCGCTACGGTGCTGTGCGAGACCACGGTGACCGAGCTCCTCCAGGATTCCCATGGCAGGGTCGTCGGGGTGCGCACAGACCGCGATGGGGGTGAAATCCATGCAGATGTCGTCGTGCTGGCCGAGGGGGTGAACGGAGTGCTCGGGACGAGTGCGGGCTTAAGAGGGCGACCGAAACCGGACAAGGTCGCACTCGCGGTTAAGGAGATGCATTTTTTGTCGCGCGAGACAATCGACGCTCGCTTCAATCTCAAAGGCGACGAGGGGCTCGTCATCGAAGCGGCCGGAACCATCTCCCGCGGCATGACTGGTATGGGCTTCATCTATTCCAATAAGGAATGCATCTCGCTCGGTATTGGCTGTCTTGTTGCCGACTTCCAGCGTACCGGCGAGACGCCTTACGGCCTGCTCGAAGGTTTCAAGCGTCACCCCTCCGTCGCGCCGCTCATCGAAGGTTCGGAAGTCAAGGAATATTCCGCGCACTTGATCCCTGAAGGAGGGTACAGGGCAATCCCGCAGCTTTGCGGGGAGGGCTGGGTGGTCGTCGGAGACGCCGCCCAGCTTAACAACGCCATCCATCGCGAGGGGTCCAATTTGGCGATGACGTCGGGCCGTATCGCGGCGGAAGCGATCTGCCTTGTCAGATCGCGAAAAAGATCCGATGACGGCCAAAAACCTTTCACTTTACAAGAAAATGCTAACTGAGTCTTTCGTGATCAAGGACCTGAAGAAGTACAAGGATATGCCGGCACTGATGCATACCCACTCGCAGAACTTCTTTCTCACATATCCGCAGCTCTTCTCCAAGGCGATGCAGGATTATGTGCGCGTCGACGGCACACCAAAGCTCGAGAAAGAGAAGCTGATGCTGAGCTCGTTCATCAAGGCGCGGTCTTGGACTGGGCTGTTTAGCGATGCCCTGCGCATTGCCCGGGCCTGGCGGTGATCTAAACCTAAGACAACGCATACGACGGAGCCAGAAACAATGCCGAGCGACCCATCCCAACGTGTCGAGGACAAACTATTCTACAACCGTTATCTTGTTGATTCCGGCCGCGCCCACATCAAGGTGCGTCCGCACACCACGCCATCCTCGCGGCTCTTGTCGATGCTGAAGGCCTGCCCTGCACGGTGCTACGAGCTCAACGATAAAGGTCATGTTGAGGTGACAGTCGATGGATGTATCGAGTGCGGCACCTGCCGGGTGATCTGCGAAGAAAGTGGTGATATCGAGTGGAGTTACCCGCGCGGCGGTTACGGCGTCCTATTCAAGTTTGGTTGAAAGTTCAGGGGACGGCCTGACCTTGGTAGATGCGGCGGGGCGCGGCGACGCCGTCAACGCCGCCGCCGGCTACAACTTGGCCGCCTCATGCGCTGGCTCAGGCTCTCGGCGGTCTGTTCCTGACAGCACTCTCCCCCGGCCCTCTGACGAACTCAGCGTCAAATCAGCCTTCTTCATGGACGACTGGGCAGAGCCGCAATCTTGATGCCAACGGTCTATATTCGAACTCACTTTGCAATCTACTGCTCAGCTCGCGTCGAATGATGAGTTCGAGGCCCGGTCGACCGATCTCATCAAAGACGAGTGGCTCCGCAACAATACCGGACCCAATTCTTGGAAATGGACCTTGGCCTGCGGAATGCAGCGCGAGATCTCCCGACCAGTGGCTGCCATCGAAGCGGCTGTATAAACACTGAGTTCGAGACGAGACATGGTGCCGAAAGCGGTGCCGCGGACCTGAAGCGGCGCTTTCCAGTGCTCCAGGCCAAGATCTCGCAGCCACCAAGCAAAAGCAGATCACGAATTAGCTCCTTCTGACTCCTTCGGGACCGCCGGTTCCGCGTTCGTCAGCCGGGCTGCGCGCATGCAGCACATCATTTTCCACTTTCATTCGACTGAATTGGCAGGATATATCGTCAGGCGGAGAGTATGACGATGGTTCGAGTACAAAAGAGCGAAGCAGCCGCCAACGCGCGGCGAGCACAGGCACGCCGTGAGGGTTCGGTTGACGACATCCAGGCCCGCATAGCCGAACTGAGAAGCTTGCCGCGCGAGAAGCTCGCGGATGCAGTGTTCATGCTCTCGGTCAATGCAAGACGGCAGGCCGAGTTGATACGACAAGCGATCGAGAAGCGCGCCGAGGTCGCGTTGGACTTTGATCCGCCGCCGAAAGCTGATTTGGCGACCTATCTTGCGAGTGACGTGGTCTCGACCTTACGCCACCACCTTGGTGACCTTCCGACCTTGCTGGACGTCTTGGTTCAGCGAGCGCCCGACATTCGCTTCACCGTCCATCGGCAGGAGGCCGTTTCGCTGCTCGCCGCCATAGTTCGCGTACAGCGGCTCGAAGGGGTCCTTGAAGGCCTCCGGCTCGCCGGGCTGCTGAACGAACCAGCGAAGGACCGCCATGCCGGGATCCGTTCGGAAGCGGATTTAAGGGGAGCTGCCGGCGGCACGTGAGTGTCCAGAGCGCCTTGAGGAAGTCCCTCTAGATGGAACGTCCAATCGGAATCGGGGACATCAGGAAATCTCGGCGCCTGCTTGCGAGGTCAAAACCGCGTCGAAATTGGCTGCCGCAGTCCTTTTCATCCGTTTGGCGTTTATCGTCGACGCGGAGCCGCTATTGCAGGCACAACCGGTCGCAGTCCCAAGCTCGGCGACTTCCCTGTTGGTGAGGACGAGATCCGCACTTCTGAGGTTCATCTTCAGTTGCAGCACGCTCCTTGCGCTGAAAATGCTGCGGTTCATGGAACTGTTCCCTAATTCCCGAGAAAGGGAAATTACGGCAGGAGAGGTCCACCGAGCCGCGGCGATGCACCCAGAGCGGCGAAAGGCGTCGCCCCACTCATCGAGGCGCTTTGGTCGAACTCGGCGTCCTTGTTCCGGTAGTCGCGGGTACGCGCTGGCGAACGGCGGGAGAAGCGCGGCAAAGTATTCTGCGATCGAATGGAGAATAGCAGACCAGCTCAGTGCCGGTCCCCTGCACATTGGGCAAAAGAGTCTTCTTTCCCTGTCGACATAAACGCTTGGCGCGCGTATGCCATGCACCCATATCCTTGCTCGACAACCAGGGAAATGCGCCGGAAGTCGCCTCGTTTATTGCGCCGTTCGCGAGCCGCACCCGGATTTACCTCGCGAGCGCGAACACGGCAAAGACATGGCCGAAGTCCCGCGGCTGAGTGCGGCCGAACGGCGCGTCTCCCGCAAATGCCGGTCTGATCGGTTAGTCAGCCCGCTCAAGCCCACGAAGGCGCCTCGCGTGCTGCGGGTAGCCGCACTTCAGTGAGCTACCGCAATAATCTGAAAGCATCCGATCGCAACTTCCATCACGATCAGCACGGCTATAACCCACTCCAGACGCAGCGACCGGCGGGTGTCGATGATGTCCGTCAGTGCGTTGGCTGTTCCGGAGATGGCCGACAGCTTGCGCTCGATCATCTCAAGACGCTCCTTCAATTCGTACTCGTCTTTCAGACGCGAATAGAGCCGCTCGAGCTCCGGCTTGTCCCAGAGTGCGTCGGGCTTTTCTGCAATGGCGACGCGGCCCGCGACGCGCTGCTGGACCAGGAGCGCATTGCCGATCAGTTGGAGAATGCCCTTGCGGCCCCGCGGCGTCCGGCCGCGCTCGGCTAGTTCACGTGCAAAGGGTTCGATCACGTCGAACACTGCGGCGACACGGCGCTCATCTCGCTCCAGCGCCGTGCTCTTGGCCAGCGTATCGGCGATCAGCAGCAGCCGGTCTTCGGTAAACTCGCTGAGACAAATCCGACCGCCCGGCAGGATGACCTCCGCGCCCTGGTCTTTGCAGAGCTGCACCTGTGCGCTCTCCTCCTCGTAGCAGCTAAGTTCACCGATGACCCCCGACCTCAAGGTATCGATCAGAGCGGTTTCCTCCGAGGGCGACAACCCGATGAGCACCACAACGCCATAGCGGAAGATCACGACAAGGCCCGCATGTATGCGGCAAGCGATCGGCGTCGAGGACACCAGCGTTCCGATTTCGAGAGCCGACGCGTTGATACGATCGCCCAGCATGACTGCGCGAACGCGCAGCATCGAGGCGGCCGCCGTCTCTCCGGACACGGCAGGCTTACCGGGCGTAAGTTGATCCATGTTCACTTTAGCATCCGGTTTGCCGCCACTGCCACGCGATAGGCGTTCCCCCGTGACCGTCAAACACGTCCAGAACTTCGTGGCAGATGGTGCAGCGGAATTTGCCCGGCGCGCCGCTGAGAGATGATGCTGCGGTCCAGCAAATGCCGGCTCCACAGTTTGAACGGATTGTCGCTATTTCCATGTCCAGTGCGTGCTTGGCCGCAAGGTCCACCGGACGACCCAGCAAGCCTTGAAGACAACGAGAGGTTTTCCGATTCGATGAGCCGCCAAACATTTGGCCGCGCTCGAGGCGCCGTCCTCGAACAAGGTCGAGCAAGATTGATGCCGAACCGGTGGCTTCGCGCCAGCGGCCTGAGGATTTCCGCTTCAATGGGCGAGCGAGAATGATTGTTCGAAACGGCACAGGTTGAGCAAAGACAACGGCGCCATGTGTGTTCGATTTCATCCAGAGCTTGTCAGCTACAGAACACCTCGAATGTTGCGCGCCGCGGAACGTTTCAGGGCGAAATCAGAACCTTAACCGCGCGGTGGCGGCGCTGGCATAGCTGTTGCTATCGAAATATCGAAGGCCGAGCGAAGGCTCAGTGCACACCCAATAGGAAGACAGGACGTTGACCGGTTGACCGACGGTGGGGAAGGTGAAGTGCCGTTTCCAACCTCGGCCAAAAGACGGCCCGACAAATTCTTGAACCAAGGCCGTGAGTATAACGGCAGCAAGGACCTGAGACCATGCATATCGAACCGGGAATAGTAACAGGCGCCAAGCTCGTGTTGAGCTGCGCGACAGGCCTTGCGACGGGCTGCTTCGCCGCCAAGCTTGTGGTCGAAACTATGCGCGAGCAGGGCGCCCTGTCATTTGCTGTGCGAGCCGTCGCCGCTTCGGGGCTTGTGTTCACGTTTTTCGAGATCCTGCCGCACTTCGCCGTTGGAGTGTCCGAGGTGCACTTCATCCTCGGATCGACGCTGTTCCTGTTGTTCGGCGCGGCACCGGCTGCCTCTGGTCTTGCGGTCGGCCTCTTGCTGCAAGGCGTCCTGTTTGTTCCGACCGACCTGCCGCAGTATGGTATGAATGTCACGACGCTTCTGGTGCCGCTGTTTGCGATCCAGGCGCTCGCCAAGCGGCTCGTTCCATCCAACACCGCCTATCCCGATCTTCAGTACAGTAAGGCCCTTGCGCTCTCGACTGCATATCAGTCTGGTATCGTTGTCTGGGTCGCGTTTTGGGCCTTCTATGGCGCGGGCTTCGGCGCTGCCAACCTCTATAACATCGCGTGGTTCGCAGTTTCCTATGCACTTGTGGCCTTGGTCCAAGTGGAGGCTGATCTGGCTGTACTGGCGCTCGCGAAACAAATTGGGCGGCGTGGTTGCCGGCGGAGTTCTCGCCAACCGCCTGTAGAAGACATGTTGCCGTTGATAACAACGATGGCCGCCGGGTCGTCCGTTTTGCTCAAGCGATGCATACACTTTCCCTGATAGCAACCGGCTGCAGCGATCCGCGGCGGCTCGCGCTCGCTGCTATCCGCATATCTCGCCGACTTGCGGCCGGCCGTCTGCGCCCGCCCGCTCGCAAACGAGCGGACGCACACTACCGAGTTCGACCTGCTGGTGCGTGATGCGGTCAAGGCGAACTGCCGCAACCACGTGGAGGAATGGCGGGATGCGGTCACCGCAGCAGCTTGGTCGCAGAACATGCGGTCGAGGTTACACCCGAGGGGCGACTTGCGCTGCGTATACACTGGAATTCATCCGTCCAATATCCATGCAACTTAGTACCCTTCTATGCGCAGTTGCGATGGAGCACTGTTCCGCGCTTTCCCATGCTCTGCTGCACTCGGCCGGAATGTTCGCAGTTCGACAAAGAAGATCGCCATGTATGGATTGGTCGTGATGTTGACCATGCTAGTACTGTGCAGCATCGTGTTGGCCGGCGAGTTGAGGGGGCCGGCAAAGGTCATCAGCACCGACACCCTTGAGATTCAAGGGACACGCGTTCGGCTCTGGGGCATCGATGCGCCGGACGAGACTCAAATGTGCCGAGATATCAAGGGCGATCTATATCTATGTGGCCTCAGGACCGCGAGCGAACTTGAAGGCTTCATTGAAGATCGCGAAGTCAGTTGCCTGTCAATCCTGGAGGATGAGTGTGGACGGACGATGGCGACCTGTTCAGCTGATGGCAGCGATCTCGGAGAATGGTTGGTGCGCAAGGGTCTGGTGCTCGATTGGACGCGATATTCGAGCGGACGATACCAGGCTGCGCAAAGCGAGGCCGATCGTGCCGGACTGGGCTTATGGGCGGGCAGCTTTGCCGTACCTCGGTTATATCGAGCATGCATTCGATTAGGTGGTGGGCCAGCCGGCTGTTCCGATGACGCGAATGCACATCCTTGACGGGCATTTTCCACACCAAAGTATGCGATTTCGGGTCCGCTGCGAGGTGATAGCCACGGGCGAGCTGGCGTCGATCAGAAGTGAGACGAGCTCACCACTACCTCTCGACCACGCTCAAAGGAGTAAGATGGTCTCAAACTCTCGTATACGCGAACGGCGCAAGAAACAAAGTCGCGAGCTCCACAGGAACGACCCACATCGGCCGTGTCGATTCTTGAGAACCATGGACTCGCGGTCTGCCAAGGCACCGCCTTTTGAGCTCGAGGGAGAGCCGCATTGAGCGGAAGAAGGACGGGGTTCTCTGTGGTCTAAAAAGACAAAGGCGTGGCACGGACACAATCAGATCCAGCCGAGTAGAGGTTGAGCGCAAAGAAAGAAGCCCAGTGGTGTTCGAGCCACCACTGGGCAAGGTAGTGCAACACCAATGTGGCTTGGGATGCAGCCTACCTCCACTCCATTCGACTCTAACTGTCAGGCTTTGGCATTCCCAGACCTCGCAGCTTGATTCCCACAGGCCGCCAGATGCTGTCCCCCAAAGTTTATACTCGCACTCAAATCTGACGGACCAAGCAGGTGCGAGCGCTTGCTCAACCCCGGCTCCGAGGTACCATCGAAAACGATGGTGATCGAATTGGGGTCTTTGCCGCGGGAAGGCCGCATACTGCAAACAGCATGGTCCGCTCATCCCTGGCTCGAGATCCGCCGAATAAGCAACACCGCATGTCACGAGCGTAACCGGTGCTGCAGCCCGAACAAGAACGCCAGATCGCTTAACAGCTCGTGCGCGCCTTCCGGCGAGCTATCGCCGAAAGTTGGTGACGGCGGGAATCGGAAAGGCGGCATATCGTGGGGGTGCTTGACGCCTCCACTTCTCCACCGAAGGAGCGATATGCCGTGTCCAAAGATAACATCATCAAGCTGATTCAGCCAGGAACCGTCGCCGATCAACTCACAGAAGTCTTGCGCAGCGGGGCACGCGCCCTTCTCGCCCAGGCGGTCGAGGCCGAGGTCGAGGACTTTCTCGGCAAGCATGCCGATTTGAAGACCGCGAACGGCCACCAGCGCATCGTCCGCCACGGTCACCTGCCGGAGCGGGAGGTGATGACCGGTATCGGTCCGGTCGCTATCCGCCAGCCGCGTGTGCGCGATCGCGAGGCGGACGCCTCCGATCCCGGCCGCATCCGGTTCTCTCCGGCGATCCTGCCGCCCTACATGCGGCGTTCGAAGTCGATCGAGACGCTGCTGCCGATCCTTTATCTGAAGGGGATCTCGACCGGCGACTTCTCCGAGGCGCTGGCGGCGCTGCTCGGCAACGATGCTGCCGGGTTGTCGGCCTCCGCGATCGGTCGCCTGAAGGATGGCTGGCTCGACGAGCACACCGCGTGGCAGACGCGCGATCTCTCGGCCAAGCGCTACGTCTACATCTGGGCCGATGGCATCCATCTCGAAGCCCGCCTGGAGGACGAAAAGCAGTGCATCCTGGTGCTGATCGGCGCGACGCCGGAAGGCCGCAAGGAACTGGTCGGCTTCACCGATGGCGCCCGCGAGAGCGCGCACGACTGGCGCGATCTGTTGCTCGATCTGAAGCGGCGGGGGCTCGACGTGCCGCCGCGGCTCGCCATCGCCGACGGCGCACTCGGGTTCTGGAAGGCCGCCGGTGAGGTCTGGCCGAAAACGCGCGAGCAGCGCTGTTGGGTGCACAAGACTGCAAACGTGCTCGGCAAGCTGCCGAAGAGCCAGCACCCGAAAGCCAAACGCGCGTTGCAGGAGATCTGGATGGCCGAAACCAAGGCCACAGCCGAGCTGGCGTTCGAGCCCTTCATCGAGAGCTACGCGCTGAAATACGAAAAGGCGGCCGACTGCCTGGCCAAGGATCGGGATACGCTGCTGGCATTCTACGACTTCCCGGCCGAGCATTGGAAACACTTGCGGACCACCAACCCCATTGAAAGCACCTTCGGCACCGTGCGCCACCGCACGATCCGATCGAAGGGCTGTCTATCCAACAAGACTGCGCTCACGATGGTCTTCAAACTGATCGAGGGCGCCCAAAAAAGCTGGCGCCGTCTCGACCGTCATAACCAGTTGCCAAAACTCGTTCTCGGCGTGACATTCAACAACGGGATCGAGGTCATCGCAAAACCGAATGATCGTCAGCCCGCAACCGCCGCCGCCTGACCAGCCCCCGCCGTCACCAAAAAGTTGGCGATAGCTCGCGCCTTCCACGACGAAGCTTTCGCCCCTGAAGTCGCAGCGTCGCTCCCACGCCGTCGTGGTGCAGACTCTGTGCCGACGGATGTAATGCAAGGTCCCGGCGTTTTTCAATCGCGATGCCGTCTATCGACAAGAACGGTCATTGTTCAAACAGGCGCCCGATCTGAAGTCGAACACCTATCGCATGAAGCGCGCCGGAGCTCAGGTCGATGATTTCTGTGAAAGAGATTAGGTGCTCCAGCTTCTTTAGGACCGACACAATGAAGCCGC
This sequence comes from Bradyrhizobium sp. LLZ17, assembly GCF_041200145.1. Taxonomy (NCBI): domain Bacteria; kingdom Pseudomonadati; phylum Pseudomonadota; class Alphaproteobacteria; order Hyphomicrobiales; family Nitrobacteraceae; genus Bradyrhizobium; species Bradyrhizobium zaerense. The sequence goes on along the minus strand of NZ_CP165734.1, from coordinate 3,743,351 downwards.
ACGCGGGAGGCTCTGAGCTGAGCTGATTCAGAGATCGCAAGCTCACCGGACTGATCCGATGTAAGAGTTGAACTGGTCGGCATCCGTGATCGTACCAACACGGGATGGCTGGAAGCTGTGCGGAGCAAACGAACACGATCCGCCAATCATATCGTTCTGTTGATGCATCTTCTCCCTACTGCTCCGCAGACCACGGATCGCAAGACTCCGGGAAGCGATCTTCCTTGGGCGCCGCCCGGAGATCAGGCGGATAGATTGGGGTCCATTGCTTTCTATTCGCACGGTGATCTCGGCAGCGAATTGTTCGTGCCGTTCTGGGTCGTGCCATCGTGCCAAACGCGTGGCGGGGGGCGCTGATGGGGGCTGGCGTATCGTCCGGCAATAAGGCTTTGCATTGCGACACTGAGGTCGCGGGCAGCAGGTCTTGGCCCAAAGGGCCTGCATCGGCATCGTGGTTCACGGCGAGGTTCCCCCGCCACACCATCCACCCGCCATTCTCGGCGCCGTGGCCCTCGGCCGTGCACTGGACCGCGACCAGCTCGCTCGTCCATGTCTGGACAATCATGGTGCCGGCGTCGGCGATCGTTGCGGCGCTGACCTGGTGGGGGTCAATGCTTTCGATGTCTTCGTCAGGACACGAGCTTCAGCCCGACAATGCCGGCGACGATCAGTCCGATGCTGGCAAGGCGAAACGCGGCGGCCGGCTCCCCGAACAGGACGATGCCGAGCGCTGCGGTGCCGACCGCACCGATGCCGGTCCAGACCGCATAGGCAGTTCCAATGGGCAGCGTCTTCAGAGCAAGTCCGAGCAGGATCACGCTGCCGGCCATGGCCGCGAGCGTGAGCGCGGACGGAACGAGCTTGGTGAAACCCTCAGTGTATTTGAGGCCGATTGCCCAGGCCACCTCCAGCAGGCCGGCGACCAACAAAATGCTCCAGGCCATGGCGACCCTCCGTTCGCGGCGGGGTCGTCCCCGCAGCTGATGTGATGATGAGCTGCAAGGCCGTCTTCGCGAGGCAGCGATTCGCTTCGATCAGGCAGGAATAACTGCTCTCAAAGATCAGCTTTCCGACGTTGTTGGTTCGGCGAATTCACACGATCGACAAAGCAGCAAGCCGTCCGATCCGTTCATGCGATCGGTAATCTTGCAAAAAGTCGCCCCGTCAAAGAGATCCTTGTACCTGTCGCGGAGAAGGTTGCCCAAAACCTGTCGTCGCTCAAAATCCATGCAGCAGAAAGTAACATCGCCGTTTGGGAGAAGAACATTACGATATTGCCGTTCGTCAGGACATGTCAGTGCTCCAATGATTGGCTGTCGTGCTTCAACCATCTCAAGCTCGCCGCTGCCAGCCCTGCTGCGCGGCGGACGCGAGCGGACCAGCGCTTCCTCAGGAATTACATCGACAAGTTCGGGATGAACCTCACCCATGACTATGAAGAGCAGCGATGAAATGTCGGCATCGACAAGTTGACGCATCAAATCAACATAGTTGCGCCTGACGAGCCCACTATCCATGTACGTGCCGTCATCAAAAACGTGCACCAGGAAAACGCGGAACTGCAGCGCACGTAAGCGTCTTAGATCCCGCCCGTTCATTCCGACCAGGGTTGTGAAAATCCGGATTCCATGGCCACACGCGTAGGCATGCTCAACCATTTCGGTGCAAGCCGGATTGAGCCAAGGCTCCGAATACCCGGAAAAGCTGATGTCCACAGTTGCTGGTACGCGCGCCAGGCATCGCTTGAAATCTTGCAAAGAAAGATGCTTCACGTCGGATATAGCTCTTTGCCGTTCGGCGAACTTGTCCTGCTGGCAATAAGAACATCCGACGATACAGCCCGTTGTCGTGGTTACCTCCAAGACCCTGCCGCCAGTTATTGCAGAGCGCAGCTCCTGTGCAGTCATCGATTTTATGTTATCCACGTCCGCGCTCCGCTATTGGGAACAAAGAGATCTTGAGGGGCACCCTCGCGTTGCATCCCTCATGTTGGTTCGCTCATGCATCATTCTCGGTTCGTCGCCCATCACCGCGACATGGCACGGTCGCAGCCGCGGCCGCGATGGAACAAGACAGCGCCGACGGCTCACTCACCTTAGCGCCCCAGTCCAGCAGGATCCGGTGGCTGCCGAGTGCAGATGCATCGACGGCGTTGATCTAACCTCTCGCTTGTCCCAACAAGCATCACTCATGCCATTGGCTGTATTGTCCATAAGCCGACACATCCCGATAATTGTCTTCGCAATGGCACAAGGGAGGCGCAACTGGGATAGCGTACAATATGACGCTACGTGCGATTCAAGCTCTCTCAAAAATGAGTTGAATGGCAGCTTTCCTATGAAATGTGAGGCCGTTGCCGCCGCCTCAAGGGGCCAATCATCATGATCGACGTGCATCGGGATCGGCCGCGCGAAGTGCCGAGTGGGAGTGCCCTTTGCCGCAGTCAGCAGTGCGAATTCTTTACCACGACTTTAGGCAGCAAGTCGTGAATTTCAGTAGTTGAAAATGCTGTGCAAGGGATTCGTGCTCTTCGTATGCTCGGGAGGGCAGCTGGATAAGCATCCGGGCGCCAGCGCGGGCGGTCGGACTTGCAAGGCGTCTTCTCGATAATGGGGGCAGAACAGGAGTGGCGCCGCCCCGGCCGTTATGTACTAATGTTCCGCCCTACTGGCTTCCGACTTTCTAAACCGCTGGAGCAAGTCGGCGGCGCTAGTAGACGCCTGCTTCGATGCCAATGCGCTGTCCGGAATGCATTCGGTGATGATCCTGCAACGGATCTCGCGATGACGGTATACCGGGATGCCTTGATTGTCCGGTCTGTGGCCTGAAGCTCCTGAACATGAATGCGGCCGATCGAGAAATGGATGACTCCTCTCGAATTCGCGTTCTTGCCGAACGTTTTCGCGATGCGATCGAGCGCTGCGATCCTCGGAATCTGCCCGTCACGTTCGAGTATTTCCTCGAGGATCATGCGGGGACGCGACGCTCCTGTTTTTCTGCGATTTCGCGATGAGCAGTTTCACGCTTGGCTCGGGCGCGGTTCCCTCATCGTCGATATCAGGGGGGATCAGTTCGCCGACACCTCATCGCGGTGTTCATAGGACAAAGCTCGAGTGGCAACGCGCAATTTCGCTTCGACTCCGAGCATCCTGCCGACCTCGAGCGTTACGATGAAAACACCCGCTTCTCGCTCGGTGTCGCCTACAACCACACCTTCAGCCGCCTTCGATTGCTGCACGCTGCCGCTCGTGCTGATGCGCCGGTGCGCCGGCAGCTTAGTGTCTCGTTTGCCAATCTCAGGTAAGAATTGTGCGTTATGTAGGGTAGGTGGGCTATGTGCCCCTTTTGTGGAGGTCGCTACGAGTGCGGACGAGCCATCTTGGAAGATATTGATCACCTTCTTGATGGTAATCATGCTGTCCGCGGTTTTGCTTCACGCTGGACACAGGCCGGAGATCGCGATCATGCCGTGCTTTCTGTTGTCGATGTTGATGCAGGGGCGGCTGACCGAGTGATGGCTTCGACCAAAAGGCCTAGCGATGTCGCGGACAAAAGTCCTTCCGGTCCGGCCGATGTGATGCGCGCTCCGCGGAGCCTATGCACTCAGCGAGTTAGCTCCGACGCGATCCGAAAGGCAGACCGCGGCGCTAGCGCCGGAATTTAGGGGTCCAGCTTTCCACGAGTTCAGCCTCGCCGTCTTCGTCGGATTCGTCGCCGTTTGCCTGCGCTATTAGGGTCTCGCAAGTCAGAACGGTCAGAGTGCGACCGTACTGTCCAAGCCCGACGACTTCCTCGGTAATGCGATAGACCCGCTCTCCCCCCATCCAGTCGTTCAGACGTCCGTCACTGGAGTCCTTTTTGCCGAGTCTAACATTTTCAGCCTGCGCGTTAAAACTCTCGGTAGCCGTTCCGCTCGGGACTGGCGTACCTTTGCGAATCCATTCCAGCTTCTTAGCTTGCTTCAGCCCTTCGGACATGAAGCACCAGTCGATGGAAGGTCCCGTGCTAAGAATCACGGCGACCGCGTCACGCGTAAGGCCTGCGTACCTGATAGCCGTCGCAGTAAGCGACGTTTCGCAGTCCCTGGCGAGCGTCTCGATGGCGGTGAGACCAGGATCATTCCGGTTGGCCTCCTTGCGGAACGGCACCTCCGGCATCAACAGCGCGGCGGCAAAATGATCGGCTTCCATCTCGAACGGATCGTTCGACGTGAAGTGCGCATGGGAATAGTGCGGGCCATGCGCGAGCAGCGCATTGGCATGACCCTCGATGCAATAGTGCCCAAGCTCGTGGGCGACGCAGAATTTTTGAAACCCTTTGCTGGACACGTGCGTCGCGTACAGGATGCCGAAGTTATCGCCAGCCTTCACCAACATGCCGGATACGCCTTGAACGGTACTCGGCTTAGCCTCGACCGCGATGCCCTTGCGGGTGGCGATCTCGATCGGATCCACCCGCAAGCCTTCAATTTTCATTTCGCGCAAGACAACGCTTGCGGCACCTTCCGCGATCATCTTTCGGGCCATGCGGGGCTTGGCGCTCAAGAGCGGCCTTTCTTGTCTGCATTGGCCCGGCTCAGGAGCATACCGACAAAATCCTCGGCTAGCTTCATGTCGTCGTGGCTCAGGTTGTGGATGTCACGGTGAAGGCGCCCAACAGTGCCCGATGCTTCGGGCGTATCCGCACGGCCCAAGAGGTAGTCGGTAGTGACATCCAGGGCGGCGGAGAGCCGTTTGAGGTTTTCAAAGGAGGGTTTCCTGGCGCCCGATTCAAAATGCGAGACTGAACTCGGTGGAAGATCCGCCTTTGCAGCCAGCTGGCTTTGGCTCAATCCTCGCAGTTCTCGCGCTGCTTTCAGTCTTTCCCTAAAGATATCAGTAGCTTCCGCGTTCATGGCGAGTTCGACATCCATCTATTGACGGTTTCGCCATTTAAGGGCATCATGGCGATATCGTCAATCATGCCATGGCGGAAGCGCATGGCGCAAGCACAATCGAAAGGAACCACAGCCATGGAAAATGTGAACGGCGACGAGGGCCGCGAGGTCAGCGGCCACGATGAGGCAGAGGCTCTGCACGAGATCAAGAAGGCCGAGGCCGACATCGACAAGGCCAAGGAGGAGATCGGCCACGGCATGACGGACCTGGACGCGGCCGAGAAAGAACTCGATGCGGCCGAGGAAGAACTTGAGGAAGCCCACGGCCATCCGAAAATCATCCATTTCTCGGTGGACGGCGAGAATTACGAGACCGAACAGCGCAAGTGGACGCCGAACGCGATTATCAAGGACTTCTCCGGCCTGGATATCGCAACACACTACCTCATCGAAACCGATCCCCATCATCAGGCCAGTTTTCAGGGCAAGGGCGAGGTTCCCTTCGAATTGCATGAGGGTGCGAGCTTTCAGGTCATCTCGGTCGGTCCTGCTCCGGTCTCCGACGGGACCGCGAGAAGTGGCGTGCCTTTCTTCATGGCGGGTCTGAAATCGCTCGGGTTCAATCCCGCGATTGCCCCCGGCAAGACCGAGCATGTTTACTTCGATTACGAAATTCCGACCGGCAAATTCGCCGGACGGCAGATCAAGCTGGGTCTAGTCGTACCCGGAGACTTCCCGATGACATCGCCCGCGGGAATCCACGTGTCGCCCAGGTTTTATCCCAATCAAGGCGGAGGCGCACACCCGACCGGTGGCATTCATGACAGCGCGGACTTTCAGCAAGCGCTGGGTGGTGAATGGCACTACTGGTCTCGCCCCTACACGAACTGGGGCGCCGCGAAGAAGGCGGTCGCCACCTACATGAGCCACGTATGGAAATTGTGGGACACGCAATGACAAGGGCCGTCCGAAGTGCGGCCATGTCCGAGGCGGTCGACGCGCTAGCCCGACGTCACCTGTTACGCGCCGACCGCCAGGAAGATCTTTGCTTCGCGCTCTGGCATCCAAGCACAGCGCAGACGCGGACGACCGCAGTGGTTGAACGGCTGATCTTGCCGCGAGAGGGTGAGCGGAACGTACATGGGAATGCCAGCTTCGAATCCCACTATTTCACCCGAGCCCTTTCGGAAGCCGCGCAGGCAGGCGCGGGCCTAGCCCTCATGCACAGCCATCCCGGTGGTATGGCATGGCAAGGCATGAGTCCGGACGACATCAATACCGAGCAAGGTCACGCAGCGGCCGCCTATGGCGCCACAAGACTTCCGTTTGTCGGCTTGACGATGGCTGGCGATGGGGCCTGGAGCGCCAGATTCTGGGAGCGCACGGCACCACGCCAGTACGCGAGGCGGGACTGCGCCACCGTTCGCGTGGTTGGAGAAAGGCTTCGAACCACATTTATGGAAGCGCTCGCGCCGGTCCCGCATGGGACAGAAGCGCAGATTCGAACGATTTCCGCCTGGGGGAATAAGAAGCAAGCCAACCTCGCGAGGCTTCGGGTGGGCATCATCGGAGCAGGCAGTGTTGGCGCCTTGATCGCTGAGGGCATGGCACGTACTGGGATTGAAGACATCACGGTCATCGATTTCGACAAGATCGAAATCAAAAATCTGGACCGCCTCCTGTACGCGAAGCGGGGCAACGTCGGGGCGCTGAAAGCAACGGCATTGGCTGACCACTTAGGAGAATGCGCGACCGGGGCGAGATTCGACGCCCTTCCGCTGGTAGCCGCCGTCTACGAGGAAGTCGGCTTCCGTGCCGCGCTGGATTGCGACGTTCTGTTTTCCTGCGTTGATCGCCCTTGGGGAAGACATGTCCTCAATTTGATTGCCTATGCCCACCTGATTCCTGTCATTGATGGTGGCATTTCCGTTCGCACGAACCGCCATGAGGAGTTGGCCGCGGCTGACTGGCGCGCTCATACAGTCACTGTGGGGCATCAATGTATGCAATGCATGGGGCAGTACGACGCTGGGCTTGTTCAGCTGGAACGCGAGGGGTACCTGGACGACCCGACCTACATCCAAGGCTTGGAGAAGGGCCATCCGTTAAAAGCTCGCGAGAACGTTTTTGCGTTTTCGATGGCCTGCGCGAGTCTTCAGACGCTCCAAATGCTGGCGATGGTCCTCGATCCTCTTGGCCGATCGAATCCCGGTAAGCAGCTCTATCATTTCGTCGGCAGCTTTATGGAGCCGAGCGAACATGGGAAATGCAGCCCCGAATGTCTGTTTTCTGATATCGCCGCACGGGGGGATCACTGTGGGTTTGAGGTGACTGGCGCTCCTCCAGCGAACAGAGATCCTGTTGTCAAGAAATTGCCCACCGACACGCCGAGCCTGTTCCAGCGAATCTCTCGCGCACTCAAGCACCTTTTCATCGGCTGACGGGTAACGGATGCATGCGTTTCGACCTTGCAACAGGTGCGGACACGTTCGACATCCGCGACGACAATGACGTAGAGGTAGTGCTTAGGACCGTCTCGCACCTTCAAGGCGACGCCTTCTACACGGAGTTTGCAGGCGTGCGCGAACATCTCGCGGTCCTCGATCTGGAGGCTTTCGCTGAACTGGACGTCGGTACCATCGACGATCTTCTCAGCTCGGCTTTCCTCTGGATCAGCGGCAGCTTCCGAAGCCATAGAGCAGATCGAACTCCACCATCACGATCTTGGTCGACTTGCGCTTGAGCTCGTTCTGCAGCACCGAGAAATCGGCGTGCCGTCGGCGGCGGGAACGACGATCTCGCCGTTGATGACGGCGGAGCGCCTTGATGCGCCCGGCATCGTGGGCGACCTTCTTGAAGCGGTGCGGTCCAGTCGTGTCCCCGCCGAGTAAAGATCTTGGCCACCTCGTTGGTCAGATGCACCTGCACCCGTCCAACTTGATTTCGTGAATCCATCGCCTGCCGGACGGCACCTTCTCGATCGAGGTTGCCAAGGCCGGTCCGATGAAGCTGAAGCGCTCCAGGCAACAGCTGATTCAAACTGACACAGTTCGAATCCTTACGGATTCCGTGAATCGCTTACTGCGTTGGTTGTTATTAATCCGACGGGAGGAGCCGATGGCGGTAGCGAAGAAGAAGACGGCGCGCGGGCGCAAGCAGGACCGGGCCCGTGTGGCCGGCGGGCAACGTATGAAGTGGTACGAGTCCACGAAACACAGCACGGTCGGCGTCAGCGGTTAAGAAATCTGTCAGGAGGGTCGGCAACAGCCGGAAGCGCGCCGCATCGCGCGCTAGTCATCTTTGCTGGTGTCGATTGTTCGGAACGTTGCCTAGACCTCCGGCGGGCATTCGGGGCAGGTGTTGCGATTGAGTTCAGGACCTCGGTGACCGCGCCGAAAGGCCCTGTGGCCGATCCTGAGCGGGCGATTTCGAACGCCTGCTCACGCACGTGCGGGTCTGCGCGATCCCGCATCCGTGCGTGGTACTCACAGTCGCGGATCGCCCCTGCGGCTATCGCCACCCTCATAAGGTGCGGATCGCCGTCCGCCGCTCCTTCTTCATCAGCATCAACATCGCCCTCCGCGAACGACGAATCCTCGCGGCCCTCGATTCATTCCGGCTGCTAACACAGAGCAGGGATTCCAAGTCGTCGGGGCACGTGCTTTTCGACGTCTTCCGCCGGCCTGTGCAAAACCAGCCACGCAGCATCTTGTTTCTTTGTCCGCGTCGCGCATGACGATTTTCAGCACCGCGTCTAGTAGACTGCGTTGCAGCGCCTTTTGCCTCAACCGCTCGACGACGGCATTCGGCCGTGCGGCGTCGATCGCTACCGCAAAGGGATGCGGAGCTCCTCGCCGGGGGCACTGCCCCGTTCCCGGGGTGCGGCCTGCTGCCGCCCCCGCAGAGCTCCCGCCCTTGCCATCCGAATATCCTCCGCACGAAATGAGATCCGAGAGATGATGATGCAGCAAATCTGCTCAAAACGGCCGGCGTGTGCCGAAAGGCTGCAATGCGGCGGCAATCGGTGAATTGATGCGCAAGCTCGGAGCGGTTATGCCCATCTCCCTCTGCAACCGCTCGAACGCGGCAGAGTAGCGGGACTATCAGCCGCAAGTCTTATATAGCCGTTCTCTTTCGTAGTTTGGGCCTGCGTGTCAGAAAGCCCGCTAAACGCGAACTGATACAAGCAGTGGTTATGGTTGGGCATCACAAACAAGTAGAGTTGACTAAGGCGTACTTACATAGATCAGCCAGCCGACCGAGAGTCTTTGACTGCAGGGCAAACAAGATTTTACGATGGAGCCGAGATGAACGTTGAGGACTACAGCGATTTTGTTCGCACGACGACCCAGTTCGCTCACAAGCCAAAGGAGGAAATGCGCTCCATCGCGTTGTACGGCCTGGTCGGCGAAATCGGGTCGCTCGTCGCCGCCATAAAGAAGAAAATCCTCGCCGAAGGAGGCGAAGAGGCGCGCTGGGACCGACCCAATGACGAAATCAAAGAGGAGCTCGGAGATGCGCTCTGGTATTGCTACTCGGTCTCTCAGATTACCAATGACAGCCATTTCGACATCCTCGCCGCTGATATTGCAGCACTACGAGCTGAAATCGGCAGCGCAGACGAACGTGCGCAGAAAATCGAGACCTCTCTAAACCCTGCAAAGCGAGCGGAATTTTTGGAGGCAGCAAAACATTTCCCTCCTGTGGGCGGCTATACATTCGATGCCTACCAGCACCTGGCATTTCAGACGGCGCGCACTGATGGCCGCGTTCTGCTCGAAGTCTGCTTGGCCGTGCTTTGGCAGCTCGGTGCAGAGCTTTTGCGAGTAACACTGCCCAAGATCGAGATCACACTGAACAAGAATGTAGCCGACCGCCCGTCGAACATCGTGCTTGGGGAAATCACCTGGCATTTGTCGGCGATGGCAAGTTTATACCACATGTCCCTCGATGATGTGGTGGAAGCAAACTGCGCAAAGGTTCGTTTTCGCTCAGAACGAGGCGCGCACACGCCACTACATGATGAAGGGCGCGATACAAAAGAACAATTCCCACGGTTGTTTGAGGTGGCGTTCGTTCGCGTAGGTCCCCAAAAATCCCGCATGTACTTCGATGGCAGGCCGCTTGGCGATGATCTAACCGACAATTTCTACGATGACGATGGATACAGGTTCCATGATGTTATTCATCTTGCTCTGATTGCCCATCTGGGTTGGTCGCCGGTTGTTCGAGGCCTCATGAGACGCAAACGCGACAGTGCGAACGATCGTGTCGATGAGGTCGAAGACGGCGGCCGGGCCAAGGTGGTCGAGGAGCTTGTTATCAAGGCTATTCATTCCGAGGGCGACAAGCAGGCGAAGGCGGCTGGCTGCTGCGGAATTGGCGCTCCAACGCGACTTTTTCCTGCTCGCAGCCTTATTAACTTTAGGCTGCTGAAAACCTTGCGGATGTACGTTGATGGCCTCGAGGTCGAGAAGAATGCCTTCTGGGAATGGGAAGATGCAGTTTTCGAAGGCTGCGAAATGTTCTATCGCCTTTGCAATGAAAAGCAGGGGACCGTCGTCGTTAATCTCACTGCGCGCAAACTAACGTTTTCGCCGATAGTGTCTCCATCGATCCATGGAGCCGCAGTTGGTCTTGGCATGGGATCAGCCAATTCGCAAGCGCCCCTCGGCGGAGAGATACTCAGCGCTGCTGAGTATGATTGGGCGCGTCAAATGGCCCTGGTCTCGGAAACAGTGGCCGCAAAGCGCGCGATTCTCGACTCTCTCGATTTGGATAAAGAATCGTGCGGGCTCTATTCTGAGCTTGAGGTTCGGCTGGATCGCACAAAGCGTGTCTATATGAAGGCCACCAAAGCAGTCCAGGAAAGAGCTTGGAAGTTGAAGGCTGTCGATTATAGGGTCGCCTTCACTGCTGTGGCTGGAGCAACGATTTGCACGGCAAGCGCCATCGCGGATTTGCGCGATGTATCAAATTAATCATGCGTGGACCGCGACTGCAAAACCCGTCCATGCACCTGGTCCGGCAATCCCGATCAGCAGTTGATGCGGCCACGCCCTCTATCTCCCTCGAGCCCCGACGGATCTAATTGTGCGCGTTTGCAAGGCGCGGAAGGCGCGCCTCGAACCATCGGGTTTTTTAGGGAGAGGCTCAGATGTTTCCTTGTAGAAACAGACAGTTACAACAAAATATGGCGCTCAGCCAAAATGAACGCCTCTCAGGATACATGGCTCTTGTCTGAAAATCGGACATGGTGTATATCGTTAGTGCGATTATCAGACGCGACCTTTTCAGCAGGGCTACGGAGGCGTTCATGCCCACGGCAGTTTCGACCACGCAATCGGCGGCTTTCCCTGCCATGCAAGTGGAGGCGTGTATCAGGGATACTTTGGCCGTCCAGGCCGCTGACCAGGCCATTCTGAGGCCGAGAGTACCCCAGATCCCTGGAATCGTTCCAGCTACTTCCTGGGAGCCCGAAATCGACTCTTTGGTTGCAGTCGAGGTGATCTGCGCGGTCGAGGAGCTTTTAGGCATCAAGTTGCCCGCGACGTTTTCTCCAAAAGGCGGCTACGACTCGGCCGAGGCCTGTGTGAATGACCTCCTGTGTGAAGCGAGCGCCGCATGGAATCAACTGACCAGTGAGAGAACATCATGAAGGATCGACTTGGTTTTTCACAGCCTTCACCCGAAGCTGATCGCATAGGGCTCAGCGAACGCCTGAAGCAGGCGCGCGAGTATATGGGTCTTAAGCAGGAGGATGTGGCCAAGTCACTCGGCATTCCGCGGAGCGCTCTCTCCAATGTCGAGGCTGGTACGCGCAAAGTAGATGCTATCGAACTCTCACGACTAGCTAAATTGTATCAGCGCCCATTGGCGTGGTTCACGGGGGAGGATCCTGAAATTGGATCGGAGCTTCCCAAGGAGGTTGCACATGTCGCGAGGGCTGCGGCGGCGCTCTCCCAGCAGGATCGCCAAGAGCTGGCGCGCTTTGCCGATTTCCTGAAATCCCGCGCTCGCGCAAAGGCCGGATCCGATGGCCGATAATCGCGCAGCCATATTGTCCGGTGCAAAGGCCGCGCACACTCTGCATCGTGATCTCGGGATTCGCGAACAGATCGAGCGTGGCGGTGGTAGCCGGGTAGATGTATTCGGAGCTATCGCCAAGCTCGGGGCGACATTGATGTTCCAGCCGCTAGACAAGTTGCTTGGCGCTTATTTGCCGGGAGAAGAGCTCGGAGTTCTGATTACCACAAAACGGCAGCTCCCCGTCCAGCGGTTCACCGGCGCTCATGAGCTGGGACATCTCTATATGAGTCATCAGCCCAGTTTGGATGACGCGAGCATCTTGCGGCGATCTCCGTTCTCGACTGCCGGGCGCGCCAATCGGCAGGAGCGTGAGGCCGACGCATTCGCATCGATGTTCTTAAGTCCAGCTTGGCTTATTGCATTAACTCTACAGCGCCACGGATGGTCAGCACGTCAGCTGACCGAACCGGAATTTGTCTATCAAGCTTCACTGCGGCTCGGCACCAGCTATCGCGCCACCTGCTATGCCCTCGAAAGGCACAAGGTGATCAGCAGCGCTCAATGCGCGCGGCTGGTCAATGTCGAGCCGAAGACGATCAAGCAGCATTTCCTTGCTGGATACGAGCCGCCCGATTGGCGGTCCGATGTTTGGCTCCTGACCCAGCGCGATGAAGGCTTACTTATTGAAGGTGGCCGGAATGACCTCTTCGTGATGAAGCTCCGAGAGAACAGTGGCGCCGGTTATCTTTGGAATTTCGATCAGTTGCGCGACGCCGGATTCGCGCTCGTTATAGATGATCGCGACGACGCCTGTCCTGACACAATTGGAGGGGTCTTGACCCGCACTGTCACTGCCAGGTCCGAAGATCGTGTGGAGGGCGAGGTCACTCTTCAAGAGGCACGCCCCTGGGCCGCCGATACGCCCCTTCACCAGCTACTTCTTCGGTATGATCTGCGCGGCCCCGAAAGCCCGGGCATGTGGGAGCCTGAACTAAAACGGGTGTTGCAGGCGGCATAACCATGATCAAGAGCATCGTCGACCTGCGCGGCAGCTTCGGGACGGCGCGGGACCAGCATTCTCGTCCCACGTGCCTCGCGTTCGCAGCAAGTGACACTCATGCGGCCATGCGGTCCGGCTGGACGCCACTATCGACGGAGTGGGCTTACTACCACGCTGTGAAGCGTGATGGTGGGACGCCCGGAGATGGCTCGACGCTCGCTTCGATGCTCGAGACCATCAAGTCGGACGGTCAGCCCAGAGAAGCCCACTGGCCTTATATTCGCAACCACGTTATCGATCTCGCCTCCTGGAAGCCGCCGGGATCACCTGCAGAGCTGTTCTTTCGCAATCACGGGACGCAGCCGCCGGACTTTCAACAGATTCTCGATCGCCTCGATGCCGGTTCGCCTGTCCTCGTAACAATGAGCTTGTCCAACGCGTTTTATGTCCCTGGTGCTGATGGGACAATCTTGGCCACGGAGCCGATCGATTCCAAACGACGCCACGCGGTGGTCGCGGTCGGGTACGGCGAAAAAGCGGGCGCTAGATTCGTGCTGATCCGCAATTCGTGGGGCGAGGCCTGGGGCCTTCAGGGGTGTGCGTGGCTCGCGGCTAATTATTTGGCCCCCCGTCTTATTGCAACTGCCATCCTGACCACGGAGCCGTGACGTCCATGTACATGCCAATTCCGTCCCAGCAGTCGAACGCCCAAGCCTGGATCGCCGCCGCCGCCGCCGTGCAGGATGCCGGTGGCGAGGCTCACAATGTCATCATCGATATCGCCGATCCGATATCGATTGCGCCAGTCGACCATGCGATCCTGACAACGGTCGACACATTTCTTCGCGAGCATCACGCCTATAGCATTTCGAGCATAGCAAACACCATCTTTCCCCAAAGTCTGCTTGATCGGCACGGTCCTGACGGGCTTTATGCCGCGTACGGTGAGTTGTTCCCGCGGATGAAGCAAATGACCCGCGATTGGGGCCGCTATTTCGATCGGATGACGGTTTGGAAAAAAATCAATGGCAAAGACGTTAAGCTCATTAACCCCCTCGATGACCTTGTGCGGTTTATGAAAACTCAGATTGCGTCAGACCGGACCTACCGTAATGCGTACGAAATGACGATCTATGATCCGGCTCGGGACGCCGGCAAAGTGTCGAACCGACAGTGCTTAAGCTTCCTGAGTTTCAAGCTTACAGACGACAACACCCTGCTGCTCACGGCGATGTATCGTAACCACATGTATGTCGCGCGAAGCCTCGGCAACTTCATTGGGCTTGGGCGTTTGCAAGCTTTCGTCGCTGCTCAAGCAGACGCGACCCTGGGTTCGCTGACTTGCGTATCCACGCACGCTGAAATCGACGCAGGAAAGAAGGACCATGACGGCGTTGTGCAGGGATGGACCCTGAGTGAGGCAAACGCCCTCATTCGGCAGTGCCGAAACCTCTTCAACGATCGTCCATCGCAGGCAGCGGTCAATTCGACCGCCATTGCTCAAATCGGAGCTCCTGCTCATCCGGATCGGCCGTAACAACGCCACGTCACAAACTGTACAGGGAGGCGCGACGTGCGACAGCAGCGCGGGCGGCACTCCAGCATACAGTTCGAAAATTGCGTCGTGTATCTGTGAGGATTTTTCGCGTGCGCTGAGCAGGCCGATAAGCCGTAACAGCGGCATGTAGGCTCCCTCCAACTCGGTCGCTTGCCCGGCCTTCCGCTGGCTCAGGCTCGCCGATAGCCGCCCAATCAGCGCTTTCTTCCGTCTTGTCGCGACTGCACGAGGGCCGCGTGACTGTCTCTTTTGGACAGTATATCGTAGCGCCGATTCGTTGTCCGCTGGACCGACCCTATATCGTCGGCGGCAGCCCCAAGTATAAGGCGTCGAATGACCCCCACCATTGTCTTCGATACCTATTGGCGGTTTGCGGCAGAGCGGCTTGCGATGTTCTATCGCCGCTTGGCCGAGCCCTTCGAGCCATGCACGACGGATCCCGTTCTGAGATCCTATCGGTTCACGAACACCTATCGCGCAACCGATCGCGTCAGTCAGTACCTCATCGCGCAAGTGCAGACGCGGCCCGATCGGCCCCAAGCTCCCCGCGAGGTGTTCTTTCGCACCATGCTGTTCAAGATTTTCAATCGGATCGAGACATGGGAGGCGTTGGAGCGGCGTCTTGGCCCCATCACGTGGGCGCATCTTGATCCTGAGGCTCTTGACCGCGGGCTGGAGGAACTGCGCCGTCGGGGACAGAGCATCTATTCGGCGGCCTACATCATGCCATCGCCGGCCTACGGTCATTCGCGTAAGCACAGCAATCATATAGCGCTTTTGCTGCAGATGATGGAGGATCGGGTTCCCGAGCAAGCTTGTCAGGCGCCGTCGCTCCAAGCCGTATACGAGCTCATTTTGAAATATCCAGGAATTGGAAAGTTCCTCGCATTTCAATACTCGATCGACCTGAACTACGCCTCGATGTTGGACTTCTCCGAGGCTGATTTTGTCGTCGCCGGTCCCGGTGCGCTCGACGGCATTTCCAAATGCTTTACGGACACCGCTGGAAAGACGCCGGAGCAGATCATTTTTTGGATGGCGGAACAGCAGGACGCGCAGTTCAAGAGACTGGGATTGCGCTTTTCGGGTCTCTATGGGCGCCCCCTCCAGCCAATAGATTGTCAGAACGTTTTTTGCGAGATTTCAAAATATGCTCGCGTGGCACATCCCGAGATTGGTGGCGTAGCCAACCGAACACGGATCAAGCAGATCTATCGTCAACATCTGCTGCCTCCACCAACACCGCAATTCCCCGCCCGTTGGGAATTACACGTGCCGTATCCACCGACAGCGCGTAAATCGGCTTTTTCAGCGCCGGTGCAACCATCATTATTCTAAATCTACTCGTAGCCAGAATGCTTACAACGGAGCCCCAGGTTGACACAGTGGATGAAGGCGCGGTCTTGGGCTGCATCACAAACCACAAAGGTCCAGTTCGGACCCTTCACAACTGTTGAGACGCTGTCGGTCGGACCGTAGCTGTCCGCCTGGAAATCTCCTGCTCAACAGCCGCTCGCAGTTCTTGTCCCTGCTCCACGTTTGCCATTCCATCATTGGTGGCCCGCTCGGATCTTCACGAACAGTGTGCTTCGTCTTAGGACGAGCGGACAAGAGGCGGTGCGCGGGACAGAGGTTCACTATCTCGAGCGGCCCGAGAACCTGCCGGCGCTGACATCACTCGAGAACTGGCGGAAATCCAATCCGCGAGATTTGCGACAGGTTTAAGGTCATTGGAATGCGTCGAACCTCTGTCGCACTGATTCTCGCCATTCTGTCGAGCGTGGCCTGGGCCGATGATTTTGTCGGACAGACCAGCGTGATCGACGGCGACACGCTGGACATGCATGGCGTGCGCATCCGGCTTTGGGGCATTGATGCACCGTAGAGCAGCCAGCTGTGCCGCGGCGAAGACAGCTTGCAATATCGTTGCGGTGCGCAGGCCGCGAACGACCTTGACGCCTTCATTGCCCGCCGTCCCGTCAATTGTGTTCCAGTCAGCCTCGACCCGTATGGCCGCACGGTTGCGACCTGCTCGGTCGCGGGAAGGGATCTCGGGGAATGGCTTGTGCGCAACGGGCTTGCGTTGAATTGGCCCCAATACTCGAAGGGCAGGTATCGTGAAGCTCAGCGCGAGGCTGAGCGCACCGGCCAGGGTGTCTGGAAGGGCAGCTACGTGGAGCCGTGGCTCTATCGAGCATGCATCCGCGCAAGTGGAAAGCCGTCCGCCTGTTCGGACGATGCAAATGCCCATCCTTGATGCGGTTCCGGCAAGGCGCCAATCCACAACGTGGGTTGGCCTGTCACCGGACTTGGGCAAGTGGCTCTGGCGCCGTCTGGGCGACTCACGCTACCCATCATTCCCAATCACCTCACTGCACAATGGGAATGAAATGGTTGCTGCCACCGGTGAATTGCCGGCCTCTGGTTACGCGCTTGAAGTGGACGGCCGGCTCAAGGCCGAATTTACAACCAGAGACGGTGCCAGGGCAGGTGGCGAAGAGCTCAAGAAGCGTTTTCCCATGCTTCAGATCAGGATCTATGACGCGCAGACCAATGCGCGCGAGGAAATCTAGATCCACTGATTCAACTTTTGGCGGAGTTGGTCGGCCAGAGCGCGTGCGGCTGTCGCCGCACCGGGCTCTCGTGAACCGAGCCGCTTTGCGTCTCGGCCATCCGGCTTCGATCCCTCGCGCAAGCGGATGCGGAGCTCCTCGCCGGGGGCACTCGGAAAAGGGGCTCGCCTGCGGCGACCGCTAGCACTGCCCCGTTCCCGGGTGCCGCTATTAAACCGGTCTCGTCGCTGCACTCGGACCCGCGTGCCCCTTCGGGTCGCTATGCTCACGCTCTCCGGGTGCCATTTCCGTTGCGGCGATGCGCCCCTGGCGCACGCCTGGCCGGGCCTGCGGCCCTGGGTAGCTCAACGCAATTCCCATGAACACCCGATGGAAGCCGGGCTGCGTCGCAGATTTCGCAATCTCTCAGGTAGAGGCGAGAGTCAGAGTGTCGGCCGGGTTTTGGCGTGACGGGTTACAGGCTGCGAGAGAGGCTCGCGGGGCCCGTCGCGGAGATCCGCGATGTCCAGACATTATCCTCAGGCGCGCACCGGCGAGGACCGGGCAAGCCTTTATGAGGACATCACCAACAAGATCATCGCCGAGCTGGAGGCTGGCCGAGTGCCGTGGGTGCAGCCCCGGGGCGGCGCTTCGGCGAAGGCGTCCTTGGCCATGCCGAGAAGCGTGGCCACCGGCCGCCAATACAGTGGCGTCAACGTTCTCATTCTCTGGGGGGCCGCGACCGAGCAGGGATTTACAGGGCAGAGCTGGCTTACATTCCGCCAGGCGCTGTCGCTCGGTGGTCACGTCCGCAAGGGCGAGCGCGGCACCACCGTGGTCTATGCCGACCGCTTTGTGCCGGTCGACGAAAAGCGCCGCGCGAGCGAGAGCGGTGAGGAAGCGCAGGCCATTCCGTTCCTGAAGCGCTTCACGGTCTTCAACTGCGATCAATGCGACGGCTTGCCTGCAGAGATCGCAACAACGGCGCCGCCTCCGCCGCCAGGCCTGATCGAGCCGCAGGTCGAACACCTGATCAAGGCGACCGGCATCGACTTCCGCATTGGCGGCAATCGCGCCTTCTATGTGCCGACCGAAGACTATGTGCAGGTGCCGCCACCGCAAGCCTACTTCGAACCGATCAATTGGCATCGAACGGCCCTCCACGAACTGGCGCATGCCAGCGGCCATCCATCACGTCTCAACCGTGACCTGTCAGGCAGCTACGGTACCAGGAAGTACGCTTTTGAGGAGTTGGTGGCAGAAATCTCGTCTGCGTTCAGTTGCGCCTCGCTCGGTATCGTGCCGACGGTGCGGCACGCCGACTATATCGGCTCCTGGCTTGAAGTCTTACGCGAGGACAATCGTGCAATTATCCGCGCCGCTTCCCAAGCCAGCAAGGTCGCGGACTATCTCCTTGGATTCTTGCCAGAACCCGCTGTCGACATGATGGCGGAGAGAGCGGAGCAAGCGGCGTGAGGCTCCACTCGGCCGCCGCGGGCACGAGAGGGAGAGGGCGGGGTCGTTTTCCGCGACGGGTTGGAGGCCGAGAGAGATGCTCTCGGCCGCCCGTCGTGGAGAATCGATATGACGAAGGCTGTCCAAAAGATCACGCTGTCCCCCTCACGAGACATCCCGTTCAACAAGCTGGTGCTGAGCCAGTCCAACGTCCGGCATGTGAAGGCGGGCATTTCCATCGAGCAGCTCGCCGAAAGCATCGCGCAGCGTACGCTGCTGCAAAGTCTCAACGTGCGGGCGGTCGTGGACGCCGAAGGCAATGAGACCGGCATGTTCGAGGTGCCGGCCGGCCGCCGCCGCTTTCGCGCGCTCGAGCTTCTCGTGAGGCAGAAGCGCATGGCAAAGACGTAAGCCGTTCCTTGTGTCGTCCGCGAGGGCGGCATCGCTCAAGACGACTCGCTTGCAGAGACTGACGAGCGGGTAGGGCTTCATCCGCTCGATCAGCTCCGGGCATTCCAGACCTTGAGTGGCGCCGGATTATCCGACGAGGATATCGCTACCCGGCACTTCATGACACCGGCTGTCGTGAAGCAACGACTGCGGCTAGCGTCCGTGTCGCCAAAGCTCCACGAGGTCTATGCCGATGACGGCATGACGCTCGAGCAACTCATGGCCTTTGCTGTGACAGCCGACCAGGCGCGCCAGGAGCAGGTCTGGGAGAACGTCAGCCGATCCGGCTATGATGAACCGTATCAGATCCGGCGAATGCTCACCGAAAATACCGTGCGCGCGTCCGATCGACGCATTCAGTTCATTGGGCTGGATGCTTACGAGCAGGCTGGCGGCGGCGTTTTGCGGGACCTGTTCGAGCACGATGATGGCGGCTGGCTCGAGGACATTGCTTTGCTCGACCGTCTCGTGACAGAAAAGCTCAAAGCCGAGGCCGACGCGATTGCAGCCGAAGGGTGGAGGTGGGTTTCGCTTGGCGTCGAATTCCCCTACGGCCACACGGACGGCCCGCGCGAAATCGAGGACAAACCTGTCGACCTCTCCCCGGAGGAGCAGGCCACCATCGACGCCCTCAACGCCGTACGGGTCAGGATTAAATCCGATTATCAAGATACCGATGAGCTGCCCGATGAGGTCGATCAGCGTCTCGGGGAAACCGAGACCGCACTGATGGGGTTCGAACGCTGGCCGATGATGTACGATCCGGCCCGAGATCGCCCGCGCTGGCGTCTTCGTCAGCATCGATTCCGAAGGGCGCCTCTCGGTCCATCAGGATTACGTCCGGCCGGAGGATGATGTCCCGGCAGACGATCCTGAAGTCGGACAGTCCGCCGACACACAATCGGTCGAGGGGAAGGCGGCTGGGCCTTCCGTCCAACGCGCGGTCATCGCGGTTGCTGGCGGCGCTCCTGACGCGGAAGAAGATGATGAGGACGCGACCAAACCTCTGCCGGATCGGCTGATCACACACCGGGTTGACAGCCCATCGCACACTGGCGTTGCGGGATGCGCTGGCAGAAAATCCCGCCATCGCTTTCCAGGCGGTGCTGCACAATTTCGTACTGAGGGCCTTTTACCGGTTCGCTTCGTCCGGAAGCTGCCTTGAGATCGGACTTCGGACGGCGACCTTTCCGGCTCAAGCTCCTGGCTTGAGGGAAAGCGCGTCCGCGAAGGCGGTCGAGGCCCGGCATGAGTCCTGGAAGGCACGGTTGCCGAGGGGCGAGAACGATCTCTGGGATGCGCTAACGGCTCTCGATGGCGCGGCGCAGGCGTCCCTGTTCGCTCACTGTGCGTCATTTGCAGTCAACGCTCTCTACGAGCCGGCCAACCGCTACAATCAGGGCCGCGTCTCCGCACAGGGTGTCCGCGCGCGACTCGACCAGGCTGACGTGCTGGCACGCGCGGTCGGTCTCGACATGGTTCAAGCGGGCTGGAAGCCCTCGGTCGACAACTATCTCGGCCGGGTCACCAAGCCTCGCATTCTGGAGGCGGTGCGGGAAGCCAAGGGTGAATCCCCCGCGCAACTGATCGACCACCTGAAGAAGGCCGACATGGCCAAGGAGGCCGAGCGTCTTCTCGATGGTTCGGGCTGGTTGCCGGAGCCGCTGCGTCTGGTCGATCCCAATGCGGCGTCAGGGGAGCAGGAGAGTGAAGCGGGCCCGCTGCCCGAATTCCTCGCCGAGGACGAGGATCGGGAGAACGCCGGCGAAGATGATCCGCAACAGCTCGACGCAGCCGAGTGACATCATAGAAGGAATCGCTCCAGTCGTCCCTGCAATTGCTTGGGGACCGGTGTGCTGTGCCGGTCCCCATTTTTATGGGCGAGGGCTGAGAGGGAGAGCCGGGCCGGGAAGGGCTTGAGCCGTCGGGTCTTGAGGAGAGCACCTGATGGTTCGACCCGTTTCCTGCTCTCCGAAAGAACTCAGCCATGACCGAATCTATCGCCGGCGGCGCTGCCGCTACGCCGCTCTCCATGCGTGCGGCTGCAACTCTCACCTCCGCCGCCGTCAGGGCCGCCCGACAGCTCTCGACCGACCTCGATCGCGGCCGGCGCATCGATGCCGCTGTCCTGCGCGGCGCCATGGAAGCTGCCTTCGGCGCTTCGGACGCCACTGGCGCCTGGAACTGGAAGACCGCCTACGATGTCTGCGAGGCGGCAACCGTTCTGTTCCTTCGCAAGTTTTGCCCGGCTATCCGCGTCAAGGCCGGCTCGACGGCCGCGATGCTGCCGATGCTCGCGAGAATCTCGAACTGCCTGCCGACCCACACGCGGCGCTCCGAGGACAGCCAGGCCCTTCAACAATTCTCGACGCCGATCCCGCTGGGGCTTGCCGCATGCACTGCTGCCGGCATGACGCCGTCCGATCGGGTTTTGGACCCCTCCGCCGGGACCGGCTTGCTTACCATCTTTGCCGAGCTCGCCAGCGGTGCCTTGGTGTTGAACGAGCTGGCCGAGACCCGCACGGCGTTGCTCGACCAACTGTTTCCCAACATTAAGGTCACCCGGTTTGATGCCGCCCAGAGCGACGATCACCTCGATGCGGGAGTCGTACCGAGCGTCGTCCTGATGAACCCGCCGTTCTCGGCATTGGCGAACGTCGATCGACGAATGGCGGACGCGGCTCTCCGGCATATCTCCTCTGCATTGGCGCGTCTCTGCGACGGTGGGCGTCTGGTCGCCATTACCGGCGCGAGCTTCGCACCGGAGAACCCGGCGTGGCGAGATGCCTTTGTTCGCCTCCAGCAATGCGGGCGGGTGGTGTTTTCTGCTGCCATCGATCGCGCGGTCTATGCGAAACACGGAACGCAAACTGACATACGACTGCTTGTGATCGACAAGCAGCCTGCCGCAGACCCGAAAGTCTTTCCCGCTTCACCGGGCATGGCGAGCGATGTCGCCACCTTGCTTGATTGGGCGACTCAGGATGTACCTCCGAGGCTGCCTGTTGTCGCGCCGGTGGCGGTCGACGTCATCAGGCGCCCTGCGATATCACGATCTATCGACGCCTCTGCGCCACGCCCATCGTCTACTCCGAGCCCTGCAGCGCTAGAGGGCTTCGAACTCGCCTATGAGACGGTCGAGTGGACGCCTTCGGAAGGCGCTCGACTGACCGACGCGCTCTATGACGAATACGCGCTGCAGGCGATCCGTATTCAGGACGCGCATGCGCATCCGTCCAAACTCGTGCAGTCCGCCGCGATGGCCTCGATCGCGCCGCCGAAGCCGTCTTACCGGCCACTTCTGACGGCCAACGTCGTGGCGGATGGCATCCTGTCCGACGCCCAGCTCGAGAGCGTCATCTATGCCGGCGAAGCGCATTCCCAGTTTCTTGCGGGCTCCTGGATGGTGGATGCGACCTTTGACGTTGTGGCGGCCGCTCGCGACGATGCAGAAAATGCCGTCCGTTTTCGCCGCGGCTGGTTTTTGGGTGATGGCACCGGCGCGGGCAAGGGGCGGCAAGTCGCCGGCATCCTCATCGACAACTGGCTCAAGGGCCGCCGCCGTGCGGTCTGGATCAGCAAGTCCGACAAGCTGATCGAACACGCGCAGCGCGACTTGAGCGCCTGCTGGTTACGCCGCTCTCCCGGTTTCGCCAGGGCATGCCGATCCGGCTTTCGGAAGGCGTCCTTTTCACCACCTACGCTACGCTGCGCACCGATGAGCGTGGCGAGAAGCTTTCGCGCGTGCTGCAGATCGTCGAATGGTTGGGCTCCGATTTCGACGGAGTGATCATCTTCGACGAGAGCCACGCGATGCAGAACGCGGCAGGCCAGAAGGGCGAGCGCGGTGATCAGGCGGCGTCCCAGCAGGGGCGTGCGGGGTTGAGGCTCCAACACGCGCTTCCGAATGCCCGCATCGTCTACGTCTCCGCAAGAGGCGCCACAACGGTCCACAATCTCGCCTACGCCCAGCGGCTGGGATTGTGGGGTGGCGTCGATTTCCCAATCGCCACCCGCGCCGAGTTCGTCGAAGCGATCGAGGAGGGCGGCGTCGCCGCCATGGAGGTGCTGGCGCGCGACCTCAAGGCGCTCGGTCTCTACGCGGCCCGCTCGCTGTCTTACGAGGGCGTCGCATACGAGCTCGTCGAGCACCAGCTCACACCAGAGCAAGTGCGCATCTACGACGCCTACGCCGGCGCGTTCAGCGTCATCCATAACAACCTCGATGCGGCAATGCGGGCCGCCAACATCACCGGCGCGACGGGAACGCTGAACGAGGCAAAATCCGCGGCACGATCCGCTTTCGAAAGCGCCAAGCAGCGCTTCTTCGGTCATCTCCTGACCTCGATAAAGACACCATCGCTGATCCGCTCGATTGAGCACGATCTCGACGCCGGTCATGCCGCCGTGATCCAGATCGTGTCGACGGGCGAACCGCTGATGGAGCGCCGGCTCGCCGAGATTCCGACGGAGGAATGGGGCGACGTCCGGATCGACATCACCCCGCGCGAGTATGTCCTCGACTATCTCGCCCATTCCTTTCCGGTCCAGCTCTACGAGCCCTTCACCGACCAGGAGGGCAATCTCTGCTCGCGGCCTGTCTACCGTGATGGGCATCCGGTCGAGAACCGGGAGGCCGTCGCCCGCCGCGACCGCCTCATCGAGAAGCTCGCCTCGCTGCCGCCGGTGCCTGGGGCGCTGGACCAGGTGATCCAGCGCTTCGGCACCGAGGTGGTCGCGGAAGTCACCGGCCGCTCACGCCGCATCGTTCGCAAGGGCGAACGGCTGGTCGTCGAAAACCGGGCCGGTTCGGCCAACCTCGCCGAGACATCGGCGTTCTTGGACGACGTCAAGCGGATCCTCGTGTTCTCCGACGCGGGCGGTACGGGCAGGAGCTACCATGCCGAGCTGTCGGCGCGGAATCTCCGCCTGCGGGTCCACTATCTGCTCGAGCCCGGCTGGAAGGCCGACGCTGCGATCCAGGGCCTCGGCCGCACCAACCGGACCAACCAGGCGCAGCCGCCGCTGTTTCGCCCCATGGCGACCGACGTGAAGGCCGAAAAGCGCTTCTTGAGCACCATCGCACGCCGGCTCGACACGTTGGGCGCTATCACGCGTGGCCAACGCCAGACCGGAGGGCAGGGTCTGCTCCGACCGGAGGACAATCTTGAAAGCCAGCACGGACGGGATGCGTTGCGTCAGCTCTATACTCTGCTGGCGCGCGGCAAGGTCGACGACTGCTCGCTCGACACGATGCGCGACCGCTTGCGGGCCTGCGGCCTCTTTGGCGAGATCATTTCCTGGAAGCTGCGCATGTTCGTGCCCACGGACGCGAGCGGCGTCGAGATCCTGGTGAAGGTGCTCGACCACTATCACGTCGCGCGCATCAGCGAGCGGGAGGCCACGTGATGTCCCACGATGCCTCTGAGCTGGCACGCGGCCTCGCGCGCGAGGCCGAGGCGGTGTGCCGACACTATCTTTCCAATGGCAAGCGGGCAGGGCGGTACTGGTTGGTCGGCGACGTCCACAACACCCCGGGCCGCTCACTATTTGTGCGGCTCCAGGAATCGCCGAAGGGGCTCGCGGGCAAGTGGACCGATGCCGCAACCGGCGAACATGGTGATCTCCTCGACATCATCCGCGAAAGTCTGGGTTTGCGAGACTTTCGTGAGGCCGCCGAGGAGGCGAGGCGCTTTCTCAAGCTACCTCGTGCTCAGCAGCAGCCGGCCCTGAAACCGGTTCGTTCGCCAGCGTCGACCGGATCACAAGAGGCGGCTCGTCGGCTCTTTGCGATATCCAGCCCGATCGAGGGGACCATTGCCGAGGCATGTTTGCAGCGCCGCGGTATAGCCCGCATCCACCATGGTGGCAGTCTGCGTTTCCATCCGCGCTGCTACTATCGGCCGGACGACAATCTGCCGACCGAGACCTGGCCGGCGATGATTGCCCGCGTCACGGATCTCGATGGACGAATTACTGGCGTACATCGCACCTGGCTCGATCCAGACGGCTTCGATCGCGTGCGGCTGGGTAAGGCTCCGGTCGATACGCCACGACGCGCGATGGGCGACCTGCTCGGCAACGCTGTTCGCTTCGGCGTGGTGGATGACGTGCTCGCAGCCGGCGAGGGCATTGAGACCATGCTTTCGTTGCGCTGTGTGCTGCCGAGCATGCCAATGGCGGCTGCGCTTTCGGCCAATCACCTCTCAGCCATGCTGCTGGCGTCTGGCCTGCGTCGTCTCTATATCGCCCGCGATGCTGATGCTGCGGGGGATGCCGTGCAGGCGGTTCTCACGCAGCGCGCGCAAGAGGCCGGCATTGAAGTGATCCCGCTGTCGCCGCGGCTGGGCGACTTCAACGAAGATCTGCAGGTCTTCGGTGTTGATGTCCTCCGAGCAGCCCTGCAGTTTCAACTCGTGCCCAAGGACGTCGTTCGCTTCCTGCATTCGTCGAGGGTGGCCGCGGAATAGCATCGGCGCTTCGGTCGACGCCGTCACCCCGGTCGGGCGAGGCCCGTGCGGAAGAGGACGCGACCTTGGCCTTCTAGAGGGCGATCGGACAGCAGCCGGCCCGGGCCGGCAATGGCTGCGTCCGCCTATTTTCCGCCGCGCGCCACCGCGCGCTTTGCATCGCGAAACAAAATAGCCGGCCTCCGCCATCCTCCGCTGCGCTTCGGCCCTTTGGGGTGCTGGTCCGTTCCGCCCGCCGTCAGAGGATCGCCACGAAGGCCGCGATGGTCGCGGCCGATCCGGCAAAGGACCTCTTCCCATGATCGACCATGACGACATCGAACCGCCGCATGCCTCGTCTCCGACAGACCACGTCCTCACCGAATTACAGCTCTTCGGCTACCGTCTTTTCGACGACCAGCCAGATCCCAGACCGCTTCCGGAGGGAAAAATCATCGCCGGCGCGGTCTCTGACATCTTCGACGCCCTGGTTGCGACCCTGAACGGCACGCGGCTTGAGCCGGACCTCGACGATCTGCTCTGGTCGACGGTCAACCTGTTCCATCGCGCCGTCGATCGCATCGAACGCCAGCTCGACGACAACGAGCAGGCGCAGCATAAGAGCCAACGCGAGCAGAACGGCTCGGAAGTGCGATCGGTCGAACTCGAGCGCCTCACTGCTGAGGGCATCACGCTGATCGAGCGCCGCAACTGCTTGGAACTCTTCCGCGACCAGGCGATCGAACGATTTGAGGTCCACACCGGCTCATCCTGGCGCCCACGATCAGGATCATTGGTCAATCACCGCACGCTCACCGCAGCGATGATCGACTCCCGCGACTTCATTGCCGCCAAGCGTCGTTCTGAGACTGAGGTCATGTTGCCACCAGGACCGAAAATCGCACTCACCGGCGGGCTCGACTTCAATGACCACCACCTCATCTGGGATCGCCTCGATAAGGTATATGCCAAGCATCCCGACATGGTCCTCCTGCATGGCGGCTCGCCGAAAGGCGCCGAACTGATCGCCTCGAAATGGGCGACCACCCGCAACGTACCTCAGATCGCGTTCAAGCCTGACTGGACGAAACATGCCAAGGCAGCCCCCTTCAAGCGCAACGACGCCATACTCGAACTCCTGCCGATCGGCGTCATGCATTTCCCGGGCACGGGCATTCAGGACAACCTCGCCGACAAGGCGAAGCGGCTCGGCATCCCCGTGTGGAGGTTCGGCGGCGCATGAGCGCCGTCTTGCTCGCCTCGAAGACAAGGTGGAGTTGCGCGCCGCAACTCCGCCTCATTTTGTTTTTACATCCAAAACTGCCCCGTGGTGGTGGTGGAAGGCGCGACTGCTAGATCTATGCACGTGGAGCCACCACCATGCTCGCCCTTGGGCTTGTCCTCAACGCCGTCGGCATGGGCTTGTTCTGCTGGGCGATCTTCGCGCTCGCTGTGTATGCGTTGGCGTTTTTCATCGCACTGAGTATCGGGATGATTGCGTTGCAGAGCGGCGCCGGCGTCGCCGGCGCGCTGCTTATGGGAACGGCCGGTGGTGCGCTGATGCTTGCCGCTGGTCAGGTCGCCGTCGCCCTTAATCGGTCCTTGGCGTTGCGCGTCGCGATCGCAACCGCATTCGCGGTCCCTGCGGCGATCGCGGGCCATCATGTGGTGTTTGCTCTATCGCAGATCGGGGTGCCTTCACTAGCTTGGCGCGAGGCCTTCGCGTGCCTAGGTGCGGTTTGCATCGGCGGCACGGCATGGACACGCTTGACCGTGTTCGCGGGGACCCGCCCGTCGGCGTCGGCGGGTGTGGTGGAGAATATGCCTCGACCAATTCTTACAGCCGCAACGCAAGAGCAACGACGGGTCGTCGCCATCATCGTCGAGCAAGGTCGCACAGGGCGGCACGTTGAAAGACGGCTCATCGAGCTTGAGCGAGAGATAGTCGCGGCTCTCGTAGGAGCGCTTTAAGCAAGCCCTAGCGATCTTTGTCTGGCCCACATAGCTGCGGTGGCGCGGCGCGCCGCGCTCGATCATTCCTTCCGGGACGATACCGCCCTTTCCGGTAGATTGTTTCTCTTTCTGCGCCGAACCGTACCGACCTCTTGTTCAGCACAACCGATTAGCCAAGTCTTCTCCTTAAGCTTGCGGTTCAGCACGCGGACCACGTGGCCTCATTGATGGCTTGATCTGGCCAAAGGCCGGCTTCGCCTCGATCGCCTGAGCCGCAACGCCGTTGATGCGACTTTCTTCCCCTGGGCTCACGCCCATTCCTCGCGAGACAAGAAAGTCGCCACAACGACGTCCTCCGCTGCGCTTCGGCCCGCGAGCGGGTGCGTCGCCGATCGTCTTCGGCCCTAGATCGCCATCGAGGCCGCGGTGGTCGCGGGCTCGAAACACAAATAGGTAGAGTAGGGGCACAGCGCCTGTCCGTCTTGCGACGGATGGTTTCTGCGCCCCTCTCGCCGAACCGGGCGTGCAAGTTTCCAAGCAACCGGCTCTCCATGCGCGGCTTACGCCGCGTGT
Organism: Bradyrhizobium sp. LLZ17; assembly: GCF_041200145.1. Lineage (NCBI taxonomy): Bacteria > Pseudomonadati > Pseudomonadota > Alphaproteobacteria > Hyphomicrobiales > Nitrobacteraceae > Bradyrhizobium > Bradyrhizobium zaerense. The sequence continues at coordinate 3,715,456 of NZ_CP165734.1, read as the reverse complement.
GGTCCTCACGCGTCCATGAGGGTGTTGAACGACGCCCAGAAGCGATCGGCTCCTTTGCGGAACTTCTCGCCAGGATCGTTCCATCCGTTCGGTATGCGTATGCCCCGGTGCGGGAAGTGGAGTGATCCGCCTTCCCGGAAGAACCGCAGCGATTTCGGTCCGTCGACCCATCGCCAGCGGCTGTCGGGCGCTGTTGCCTGGAAGCGGCGACGCAGTTCTTGCCACGTCGTCTTAGGATGCTTCCGGTGCAGCCATCGCCCGATGCGCTCCCACAGCCACCAATCCAGACTGGCGAAGTCCCGCGTGGCCCACGTGGCGTAGCGGTAGTAGTTTCGCCATCCGGTGATGACCGGGTTGAGATCGTCGATGAGATCGGCAAGGGCTTGGCCTGTCGGCGTCGCCCTCACCCTGACCTTGATCTTGTGGCGCAGGTCTTTCAGCTTGCTCTTCGGAATGAAGAGATTACCGACCATACGACCGGTGCGGCGTGCCTTGGTCTGCACCACTCGATAGCCGAGGAAGTCGAAGCCTTCCCCGACGCCGGTGATCCTGGTCTTTTCCATCGACAGTTCCATGCGCAATTCCGTTTTGAGGAACTGTGCCAACGCAAACTTTTCAGCTTCTGCTTCCTCGCGGGTCCCGTCCGTCAGCACGACGAAGTCGTCGGCGTAACGTACGGCAGAATGTAGGCCTGTTTCTCCGGCGATCGTAAAGCCGCCGGTCGGCTGCATTCTGCGGTCGTTCGCGAGGGCGCATCCACCGTCCGTATCTCTCGTCGATGGCCGCCAGATAGACGTTGGCCAGCAATGGCGAGATGATGCCGCCCTGCGGGGTGCCCGTAACAGGGTGGCGGACGGTGCCCTCGATCATGACACCGGCTTTTAGGAAGGCGAGCACGAGCCTGAGGACCTTGCGATCCCCGACGCGTCGGCGCACACGCTCCATCAGCACATGATGATCGACGGCATCGAAGCAGCCCTTGATGTCACCCTCGATCACGAAGCGGTACTCGGAAGTGCCGCTGGGTGTGGGGTGCAGTCGTCGCTGGATTTTCGCCAGCGCATCATGGGTGCTCCGGCCGGGCCGGAAGCCATAGGAGGTCGGATAGAAGTCCGCCTCGAAGATCGGCTCCAGCACGAGCTTCAAAGCCATTTGCACCAGTCGGTCTTTGAGCGTCGGAATGCCGAGCGGACGCACCTTGCCGGGCTTACCCGGTTTGGGGATCAGCCTTTGCCGGACAGGCTCGGGCCGATAGGTGCCGCTGCGTAGTTCACCGCGGATATCCTCGATGAACCGTACTGCGCCGCCCAGCTGCTCTTCGACCGTCTTCCGCGTGACGCCATCGGTACCCGGTGTGCGGCTGCCTTTGTTACGGGTCAACCGACGCCAGCTTTCCAAAAGCGTCCTGCGGTCGCATATGATGTTGAACAGATCCGCGAACACCTTTTCGGCATTCGCGACACTCCACCTGTGAAGCTTGCGCTGCATGTCGAGGACGAACGCGGTATTCACCGCGCCGGGCCTCATCGGCCCGCCTCCTGCCGGCTTGCTTCACCCACTGTCTCCCTTCGCCATGTGGACGGCTTTCCCGCCCTCTGACTACTACGAAGACTCCGCCCCCTACCGCGCCGATCATCGGTCGCCTCGATCATCTCGCGCCATCCGGCGCGAGAGAACACGGCAAGATTCCCAAGTTCACCTGTCGTCCCTTCACCTGCCTTAGGGACCGACTCTACCCCGTGAGGATTCCGGCCAACGGTCACCGCAAGCTGGGCCGCTGGCTGACGTGCGCGATCACGCACGTCCCTGATCTCCGTCCACTCAGCGGAGATCGGCACTCCTCCGGTCTTTCGACCGATCCGCCCACTTCCGGTTCGGCGGATTCCATGTTGCAACGAGGCTTCAAACATCGGTTCGATAACTCTTTCCGTAGCAGGTACGCTCGCCGGACCAGCCTCGGACGGAAGTCCCGGGTCGTCCGACTTTGACGGGTTCTGCTCATTTATGGCTCGCCGGAGGCACCCAGCTTACCTCACCCATCTGCTTCAACCCCCGTGCTTGCGGCACGTGGGCTGCGGGGTCTCCCACCCCGCAGGGGCAACAAGTGCGCGTGACGGACTCCACCCGTCACTCTTGGCGCACGAGAAGTGACATGGCTAATATAAGGTCGGTAACGAGTTTCACGGCGAGATCGTCACCCTGAGCCTTCAGACCAAGGGCGTCCGCATCGTCGCCGAGACCAACCGCTCTAACGACAACGCGCCCAGCCACCGCATCTATGTGGGCCGGGCGGATTATGCGTAGCGCGGGATTATGCGGAGTCGTTGGCTGGTAGCCGCGGTTTTCCCGGGCTTTTGTGGCTGTTGTGGTTGCGCCGCTCCGCATAATAACGAGGGCTCTGTCCGCGGCGTCCCGCGATGTTGCGAGACGCCGCGGTGTCGGTCAGCGCGACCAGATCGGCGCACACTCGCCATCGTCGCCTTCGAAGAGGTTGGCGTAGATGGGCGCCGTAAAGGACGGATCGTCGAGCTTGACCGAGTGGTAGGAGCGATTGTCCTTCGAAGTCCGGCGCCAGGCGGCACCGATCTCGACGCCTGAGACGATCACGCGCAGGTCTGGCGCCTTGTCGCTGGTGGAGGCGGGATCGCTGGGGACGATGCGCGCCTTGGCATCGATCGCGAGCGTCTTGATGGTGCCGGTGTAGGTGCCATCGTTGCTGCGGGTGAACGAACCGATCTGGGACATGGTGGATCTCCTGTGCTGTGTTCAAGCCCGCGACCATCGCGGCCTTGTGGCGATCGAAAGCCCCGGGACGGCCGACCCGCACCGTCAGGCCGCAGCGCATGCGAAGGACCGCGTGCGGCGATCTTGTTGCTGCGCGAGGAGCGGCGCAGCCGCGGGGAAGAAGATCGCCGGCACGCTGTTGCGGGGAACAGGCCGGGTCGCAGACCGCATCTCGGGGCAGATCCGCCCAGCAAGGCCCGTCGGTCGCAGGGCATCACGGCACGCCCGGAGAACCATCCGGCTCCAATCGGACACGCACGGGACGAGCGCGCCCAACACAACCGCTGACTGACGTTCCGAACAGCAACCACCTCGACCATAGTCCAGCCTCCACATGCAGAAGGGGGCGACATGCCAACAGGTGTCTATGTCCGTCAGAACGCGGTCTGTGACCGATTGAAGGCGGGAATGGCCGCGGACCACGCGGCCGACTTTGCTCAATGGCTCCGCGGGCGCCGATACACGCCACTTACCATCGTCGAGAGGACACGGCTGCTTGCGAGCTGGACGCATTGGGCGCGCGAGGAAGGCTACACGCTCCCTTCGATCCGTGAGGCGCATGCGGCCTCATTCGCCTTGATCGAAGCGGGACATCGGCCGCGCTTCCGCGGCGACCTCAACAAGGACGCGGTCGAGTGCGCCAAGCTGTTCATCGCCTACCTTGAGGATCAGGGCGTGATGACGCGATTGCCTACGAAATCGGCGGCGCCACTGGTGGCGGAGTTTGCGGCTTGGGCCCGCGAGCAGCGCGGCCTGGCGGAAACTACGCTCGCCGCGTATCTTGGGACGATTACTCCCTTCGTCGATGCGCTGGGGGATATCCCGACGGCCTACGACGCCGTGACGATCCGGGCATACATGATCGAACGTGCGAAGGCCGTATCGGTCGAGCGCATGAAGGGCATATCGGTCGGCATCCGCGCGTTCCTGCGCTTCCTGATCGCGACAGGACGATGTCCGCCTGGGCTCGACCACGCCATGCCGAATGTTGCGGGATGGCGGCTGGCATCGATCCCGCGCTTCCTGCCTGATGCCGATATCGCGCGGATCATCAGTGTGTGCGACGGGGAGCGGCGCCTGCGCGACCGAGCCATCATCCTGCTGTTGGTCCGGCTCGGGCTTCGGGCGAGCGAGGTGGCGCGGCTCAGCTTCGACGATATCGACTGGCGGCAGGGCAGCATCCGCCTGTGCGGCAAAGGCCGGCGCGAGGAACTGCTGCCGCTCACCCAGGAGATCGGCGACGCGCTGCTCGCCTACATAGAACGCGGACGGCCGGCACTGGCGACACCATCCCTGTTTATCACCGAATATGCGCCGCTGCGGCCAATCGACCGCATCACGGTCAAATGCCTGGTCAAGCGTGCGCTCAAGCGCGCTGGCGTCGAGAGCCGTTACAAGGGTGCGCATATCCTGCGCCACTCGGCGGCTACGGCGATGCTCCGCCACGGCGTCAGCCTGCCAGGCGTGAGCACGGTGTTGCGCCACCGATCGCAAGCAATGACGGCGCATTACGCCAAGGTCGATATCGCGCTGCTGGCGGCCGTCGCGCAGCCCTGGCCGGGGAGGTCGCCATGCTGATCGATGATGTTGATCGCTACATCGAGCTGCGCCGCTCGCTCGGCTTCAAGCTCGCAAAGACGGCCCGACACCTCACCGCGTTCGCGCGCTATGCGGTCGACCAGGGCGATACCCATGTTCGCCGCGAGACCGCGATCGCCTGGGCGGCGGCCGTCTCGTCGACGCCCCGCAGTCACCAGCGGCGGCTTCAGGAGATCGCGCTCTTTGCACGCTTCCTCTACGCGGAGGATCGCGCGCATGAAGTACCGCATCATCCCCGCAGCCCTGCAACACGTCCTGCGCCCTATATCTACACGCCAGAGGAACTGGCTCGCATGCTCGACGCTGCGGGCAATCTACGGCGCCAAAAGCCCAGCCCGCTCAGGCGCCACATCTATGTGATGCTGATCGGGCTGCTGGCGTCGACGGGTCTGCGGATTTCCGAGGCTCTGAACCTGAGGTTGGACGATCTGCTGCCCGACGGCGTGCTGCACATCCGCCTGACTAAGTTCAACAAGAGCAGGCTCGTACCAATGCACCGCAGCGTGGTCGAGGCGCTGCAGGCCTACCTTGAGGTCCGGCGGCGGTTCGCCGGGATGGATGACCATGTGTTCCTGTCCGTGGGTGCCAAGCCGATGTCGCTTCGGACCGCCCAGAGCAACTTCTATGTGATCCTGCGCAAGGCTAGCGTCGGTCAGAATCGGCCGCGTCGCCCGCGTATCCATGATCTGCGCCACACCTTCGCGACGCGTGTGCTGGAGCAATGCGCGACGCGTCGTGATGATGTTGCGCGCGACTTCGTCGCTCTCGCCACTTATCTCGGCTATGCAGACATCCGGCATACCTACTGGTATCTGGAAGCCACCCCGGACCTCATGGCCGATATAGCGGGTGCTGCCGAGGCGCTGATCGCCGGGGAGGTCGCATGACGCCGATCGCCCCGCTCATCACCAGCTTCATGCGCGAGCACATGCCACAGCAGCGCGGCTACAGTCCACACTCCTGCGAGACCTATGCGTACAGCTTCCAGCTGTTGTTCGCCTTTGCCGCCCGGCGTCTGCACACGCGCCCTCTCTGCTCCAGCTCGAGCAGATCGATGCAGACATGGTGGTCGCGTTCCTGCATCACATCGAACATGACCGCGGCAACGGTCCGGCGACTCGCAACCTGCGGCTCGCCGCGATCAAGTCGTTCATGCGCTACGTCGAGCTGCGGCATCCCGGCGCCTTGGAGCAGGTCGCCAAGATCAATGCGATCCCAGGCAAGCGTCATGACCAGAAGCTCATCCGCCATCTGACCATGGACGAGATCCGCTCCGTGCTCAATGCGCCCGACGCGACGACACGCCTCGGACTACGGGATCGAGCGATGTTGCATCTGTGCTTCGCCGGCGGCCTGCGCGTCTCCGAGTTGACCGGCCTCACCCTGGAGAACGTCACGCTGCAACCGAGGCCAAGCATCCTGGTGTTCGGCAAGGGCCGGCGCGAACGCAGCCTTCCGCTATGGAAGGAAACCGCTCGCGACCTGCGCGCTTGGCTGTCAGTGCGAGGAAAGCAGCCGGCGACAGAGCTGTTCGTCAACGCCCAAGGGATGGCGATGACCCGCGCCGGCTTTGAGTATATCCTCGAAAAGCACGCAAAGGCGGCCGCAGCTCGATGCCCGACGCTAGGCGGCCGCACCCTGTCGCCACACCTTTTGCGGCACAGTTGTGCAGTCCTGATGCTGCAGGCCACACGCGACATCCGCAAGGTTGCGCTCTGGCTTGGCCACGCCGATATCCGCAGGACGGAGATTTATCTCCGCATGGATCCCTCTGAAAAGCTGGAGGCTGTGGAAGCGGTCATTCCGCCGGCGCGGCGCCGTGGACGGTTCAAGGCACCAGACGCGCTGATTGCCTCGCTGTTGGAGAAAGCACCTCCGCCTTCAGGGTGAGAGAGGTCGGGCAGCCGATCGTTACGACGAAATACCTTTGATGCGCTGTGACGTCGCGGCATCACCGCGCCGTCCCGCACGAGCAATCGAGCTCTTCTCCATTGGGTTGGAATCGGCGAAGCAAAGCGCTGTGGCTCGATCGCGCTTGCCGTGATGGTGTCGCCGTCGCGGCGGTGGTGAGGCCTTTGAGCGATGCTCTCCTGTCGGGCTGCTTGGCCCACGTCCATACCGGCCTTTTGCTGGCGGATTACGCGCCACAATACGCTCGCTGCGCTCGCCGACCTTTACCCGCAATGGCTTGTTCGCGATCTTCTTCCCCTGCCGCCAAGCGGCGGCATTCCTCGCGAGGCAACAAGATCGCTCAGCCCGCCATCCTCCGCTGCGCTGCGGGCCAGAGGCTGCGGGCCGGTCGTTGCGGCGCTCAAAGATCGCCATCAAGGCCGCGATGGTCGCGGGCTTGAAAACAGCAACAGGAGATTACCATGGCTCAGATTGGCACCTTCACCCGCGCCGAAGACGGCTCATACACCGGCACCATCAAGACGCTCTCGCTCAACTTCAAGGCGCGCTTCCTTCCTGCCGAACCCTCCGAGAACGAGAAGGCTCCGAACCTGCGCGTGGTGGTCGGCAATGTCGAGATAGGTGCCGCGTGGCAGCGGACCTCCAAGGACAATACCGTCTATCACTCGGTCAAGCTCGACGACCCGTCCTTCTCGGCGCCCATCTACGCCAATCTCGTCGCGGTCGACGACGGCCACGCGCTGGTCTGGTCGCGCTGACCCACACCGCTGCGGTGCCTCGCCTCGCGCGAGGCGCCGCAGCTCCTCTCCACGGGATTATGCGGAGCGACACAGTCGCAAAAGCTCGGGAAAATCGCGGCTACCAGTCCACGACTCCGCATAATCCCGCGCTACGCATAATCGGCCTTATGCGGTGCACCGCATAAGGCGGAGATCGGGGCAGCCTGGTCGAAGCGCTCCGAAGAGGGTCGCGATTACCTCTCGCTCAAGCTCGACGACCCCTCGTTCAACGCGCCGATCTACGCGAACCTGTTCGATGACGAAGGCGGCGAAGGCTACACCCTGCTCTGGTCGAGGCCGCGGAAGAACGGTGAGTAGCACTCACTTCACCCAGCCCCGTCCGGTCCGCCGGGCGGGGATTCGTGTTCCAGCCGTGAGCAGCGAGTGCCGAGCCACCGGAAACAAGCGTCTGACCGAAGTTCTCTCACCTTTGCTTCGGCAGCTTGATTCGCTCCTTGCAGAATTCCTCATCGGGCAACACGAGATCGACGTGGCTAACGCCCAATGTGCTCGCGAGTTCGAACAGCGTCACGACCGTGGGATTGCGCCGACCACGCTCTAAATCGCTGATGTATTGCTGAGTAAAGCCGGACGCCTCGGAGAATTTCTCCTGTGTGAAGCCTTTTTGCTTCCGGAACTTAGCGAAATTCCGCCCCACCAACTTGCGCATGTCCATCTGCGCAAGTTGCGGGTTTACATACTATCTGGTTTATCTCCTATAATATGTATTCCCAAGTGTGACCGTCTTGGGAACAAGACCAATGTGCGGACTTTCAGCGAACGCCCGCTGAGCGTACCGTGGCTGCGGGCGCTCTTAATGCTTTTCTCGCGAGATTCTTGATGCAAACACCGCCGCTTGACCCGGATGTCGCGGAGTTGGCGCCCAACGATCCGGTGCTCACGTCCTATGACGAAAAGCATCTGGTGACCTACTGGCGCCTGCTCGATGCCCAAGCGGATGGTGCGGACTGGAAAGAAGTGGCCCTGATCGTGTTGCATATCGATCCGGATCGCGAACCGGCGCGAGCCCGCAATGCATTTGACAGCCATCTGGCGCGCGCAAAATGGATAGCAGACCACGGCTATCGCGATTTGCTGCGCGGCGGCGCCAATAAATAGCAAAGATCTATCGTCTCGATTCCAAATCGAGAACAGATTTCCCCGCTGACGCGTGATCGCCTGCATGCATCACGCGATGCACAATTGGCGACTTCCCCAACAATCCCAAGCTTCATAGACATTGCGCCGCAATCGACATACGGCAGGGATCACAGCAATGTCCGAGTTCGACTGGCGCTCACCGGAGGCCTATCAACACGCTATCAAGTCGGGCGAGATGGCGGATTTCGCCTGGGAGTCACTGCGGCGCAGCCCTAACTATCGAGCTTCCTATCGAGAAAATCGGTCGCAGATGACTTCCGAATTACGAAGGAGATGGGGCATCTGCTTTCGCTCATGACCCGCAGCGGTCCTTTTACCAACAGACAATCTTCTGGGCACCTGAGGCGCTGCCGACGGTGGTGCCGCTCGTTCAGAGCGCGTCCGGCTCAAAAGCGGTCGGCGCGCGGCTACCGCTTGCCGACCTTTCATCGGGCACCATCAGCAAGGCATCTGACGGCTGGCATGCCGTATTGCGCATTCAAGGAGCGCAACACCATCTCTGGCTGAAAGATGCGCCGCAGTTTGGTGTCTCTTATGCAGCCGAACTGCCGCTCGATGCGGATTTTGAGATCCGCGCCCACGCCTCACATCGGCTGTGGCGCGCAGTCAAGGGCCGCCCGGCAGGACCTCCCCTTCATCAACTTTCGGCGCAGCGGCGCGAACGACTCGTCTTGGTGCTGCGAGCGCTCGATGGACGCATGGATGGTGCATCATATCGCCTCATCGCCGAGGTGCTGTTCGGCCGAAAACGCATCCCTGAACGCGCCTGGAAAACTCACGAATTGCGCAGCCGGACCATCCGCCTGGTGCAGGCTGGCTTGGCTCTGATGCGCGGCGGCTATCGCGCGTTGCTACGTCCCCCATCTCGCAAGGAGTAGAGCAGGGGTGCCGAAAATCATCGGTCCATCTTCGGCATCCCCCTGAGCACTCCTACTCCGTCATCGTGACCCCCGACGCGCGATCGAACCCGGTCGCGCTCCAGACGACCACGGAGCCCTCGCAAATGCCCGATCCGAACGCCGGCTTGCCGCCGCGATACCTGCGCACGCCGGAGGCGGCGCGCTTTCTCGGACTGTCCGGCCGTACCCTCGAAAAGCACCGCACCTATGGCACGGGCCCGACGTACCGGAAGCTGGGCGGTCGCGTTGTGTATGCGCTCGAAGACCTGACGGCGTGGGTTGACCGCGGCGCCAAAACGTCCACCAGCGATCCTGGTGCAGGCACAGTCCTGCCCGCGAAACGGCACACACCGATTCCGTATGCGGGCAAGGAGCGGCGCTGACCTATGGCGGACAGCAACTCAACTGCAGCCGGAAGGCGGCGGTCAGAGCGCGACCAACTCGATCTGTTTCGCGCGCTTCCTGGCGATCTCGCTCCACGGGACGCGCAAGACTTGATGGCTTATCCGTTCTTCTCGCTAGCAAAGTCGAAGCGGATCGTTCCTATCGACTTCCGCGCAGGTAAGATCACCATCCGTGTCGAAGCGGTGCCGGAACATGGGCTGGCGACGATCTGGGACGCGGACGTTCTGATCTGGGCTGCCTCACAGATCGTCCAGGCCCGTGATGCCGGTTTGAAAACCTCGCGCCTGATCGCCGCCACCCCCTATGAGATCCTGACGTTCGTCGGCCGTGGCACCAGTGTACGCGACTACGACCGCCTAAAGGCTGCGCTCGACCGATTGCAATCAACCAGCGTCATGACTTCAATCCGGCAGCCGACGGAACGGCGGCGGCATCGCTTCTCCTGGATCAACGAATGGAAGCACACAAGCGATGTGCACGGGCATGCTCGTGGAATCGAGTTGATCTTACCCGATTGGTTCTACACGGGCGTCCTAGACGAATCGCTCGTGCTGACCATTGACCGCGCGTATTTCGATCTGACCGGTGGACTCGAACGTTGGCTCTATCGCCTCGTCCGCAAGCATGGGGGTCGTCAGCATGGCGGTTGGAGCTTCGGTCTTGTGCACTTGCATGCCAAGTCCGGGAGCCTCTCGCCGCTCAAGCACTTCGCCTACGATCTGCGCCAGATCGTGCATCATCAGACGTTGCCGGGCTATCGGCTGGCTATCACACACGACCTGAATGGCGAAGAACGATTGAATTTCGCACCCGTCCCCATCGACCGCCTACGCAGCGATTGCGAAAACCGTGGCGTCATCAGCCCTGCGGGGGATAAGCTGTGAATTCGCTCGTGCTATCAGGGACTGGAAGCCTCGTGCCTTCGGGGACCCCATCCGCGTGCTATCGAGGACCGAAATCACACCTAAAGCACTGCGACGCCAATCTTTCCAGCTCTCTTAACTTTACTAACATACTGACACTAACTTCTTGTTGTGAATCGGTGCGTTGTGAACAAGTCGGTCGCGCATGCAACGAGGATGCCTCATGCGCCTACTCTGTCACGCGCAAGACCGTCCTGCAATGCGGATCTGTTCTCCAATACGCGCGTGCAAGCGCGATCGCGCGCAAAATTACGCGATCACGAGTATCGGAATCACCGCATCACGCTCGTCGCTTTCCCCTGCGGCAGCTCGCTGATCGAGGAGAACTCGCGAACGTCCGTGGTCGGCACGACCGCCACCACATGCCGGAATCTGGAGAACGGGCGGTCAGGCTAACCCGCGTCGTGCATGATGGCCTCACAGCTCAGCATAAGGCCGCCGACAACAAAAGTTGCGATGTCACCCAAATCCCCGTCTCCTCGGGAGACGCCGCTCCGCCGTGGCGGAAGGAGAAGACGCGCGTGGAAGCGGTCGGGTCGCGGCAGCCCTCAAGCCGCCGCAGCGACCCGGCCGCGCTTGCCGCCGGCGCCAAACCGAAAGGTGGTGCCATCGATCCAGATCGTGTGCAGCAGCATGGCGAGCGCGCGCGCCACCGCGGTCGCCGCGCGCTTCAGACCCTTCTTCCTGGCCAGCCGCAGGCCCCACAGCCGCAGCTTAAAATTCTTCGGAATGCGCGTGAGGATCGCGATCGGCGCCTCGTACAGCATCGCCCGCGTCAGCTCATCGCCGCATTTGGAGATGCTGCCGATCCTATCGGTCTGTTCGGATTGATACCGCCGCGGCGTCAGCCCGAAATGGGCGCCAACGTTGGTCGACTTCTTGAACCGCGCCCGATCATCGACCGTGTCGCGGAACGTCAATGCCACGAGGGTGCCGACGCCGGGCACCGTAATCATTCGTCGCACGGCGCTGTCGCCCCGCGCCGCCATCAGGGCCAGGCGGTGCAGTTTTGCGACCTGCTGCCGCATCGCATTGCGGGCGTCCAACAGCGGCGCGACGATCGCTTCCAATTCCTTCTTCCCGGCCAAGAGATCGCGCGCTCGCGCATCAAAAGGGCCGACCGAGATCTCGCCGACGTTCAGGCCGAACGGGCGCAACAGGCCGCGGATCATGTTCTCCATGTCCGGCACCTTACCGACCGTCGCCTTGCGCCCGATCGGCAACGCCCGCAGCGTTTGCGCGCTTTCCTATCTGACCTCGACGCCACGGAACCAACGGGTCCCCATCATCTGCGCAATGCCATTGGCGTCATTGCGATCGGTCTTGTTCAGCATCGCGTTCGGCGACGGCTTGGCACGCCCAGTCTCGATGCAGATCACGGGAACGACCTTTTCGCTCAAAGCCGTGAACAGCGAGGCAGAGTAGGAGAACGCATCAAGCCCGACGCGCTTCCGTTGGGCTCTCCACTTCGCGAGACACAGCTTGGTCGCGTCCGGAGAGGTCTCGAGCGTCGTTTCTGGACGACGTTGCCGTCCGTCCACCACCCAAACATTCATGGCCCGCAGCGACACGTCGAGCCCTGCATAAAATTCCATCCTTCGTTTCTACCATTCTCCGCCGAAACGCGCCGGCCGTTCCGTTCCCGGACAGTCGCGAAGCATCATCTCCACAATGTGGCCGGCGAGGGGAAACAAGTCACTACATCGGAGACCTGCAATGCTTTCGCCTCTTCCAGCGAATTGGAGCCTCGCCGATGTGGTTCTTTGCAGCAGGATTGCTGCAAGCGTTCGGCGACCACGATTCCATCAAAGCGTCATTGCAGCAGTCCTGCCGACGCCAACGCTCTTCGTGCGATGCGCCAGCGAAGCGCATCGTTGGCTCGTCAAAAAAAGTCCTCTCAACAATATGGAGAAGTCAGGTGAGCGAGGTCACAACTGTTGAGCTTTTTTGGCTCGAGAAGCGCATCGAAAATCGAATCCGATTCGGAAAACCTGCATCAGAGAGGATCGTTGACCATCACCGGCGCATTCTCTCGTTTTTGCCTGGCAGCATCTTCGCGTTCGTGCGCTGGACCTCCAACGACTTCGGAACCATCCTGTCGCGGATCGACATTTTGCGCGCCGTCGCGCCAGGGCAGCGATACTCAACCGTGCCTTGGGTCAGCCCCGGCGGCGAAAGCCTGCTGCGATTGGCTGGTTGGCCAAAGGTCGAGCGCGTTCTCCAGTTGATCGACGCCGTGGAGTCACTGGGCATCGATGCTGCCGATGCAGCCCCTGACTATTGGCATCACGCCCACAACCGTCTTTCCGTCAACGAAACGCCACGAGCTTATACCCGTGCACGCCACCAGGCGTGGCTCAGTCGGCGCAGGGTGGCACTCTGATGAGACGCCTGGGGAACGTTCTTGCGATGTGTGGGGCTACAATGCTCGTGCTCTGGCCAATCAACAACACTTCACCATTGTACATCTGGAATGCTTCAGACAGCGTGCCGATCGGCCTCTATCGCTTGCAAGAGGCCGGACGGTTGTACGTCACTGAGCTCGTAGTGGTTCGAGCGCCAGACCCGCTCGCGACTTTTCTCGACCTCAACGGCTATTTGCCAAGCGGTCTTCCAATGCTCAAGCGTGTGCTGGCGCTGCCCGGCCAAACCGTCTGCAGAACGGGCCTCACAATCATCGTCGACAGCATACAGATGGGTGAGGCAAGCGACCGCGATCGCCGCGGCCGGCGGTTGCCCGTCTGGCAGGGCTGCCGGGTCATTGCTGAGGGCGAAGTCTTTCTCATGAACTGGCAGTCGGCGGACTCGCTAGACGGCCGATATTTCGGACCGCTCCCGACATCGGCCGTTATCGGGCAAGCGGTACCGGTGTGGACCAGGGAGGACTGACAAATGCCGGCGTTGCTCCACTGGCTTGCGGTTTCTCTCTTCGGCCGATCGCAACATCATTCGTCCATCCCGGCCGAATTGTCGGCAATCGGCGCGCGTCGCGGCCGTCTCGCGCCGGCTAAGGGCCGGCCGGGAAGAGCTTTGTCGTTGGGGGCTGTCCGCACATTGCTATGTCGAGCCGCTGCTTACTCTGTGGGAATTCTGCTGACGTTCGGGCCGCCCGCGACCGCTAGAGCGGAGGTCGCATCGCGCGCACCAGCTGCGCAATCCACAACCTTGCTTCCTGGCCTAGCATACACTGCGTTCGTGACCGAAGCCTCGCATCGGTTCGCGATCCCGGCGCGTTGGATTCGTGCCGTCATGCAGGCCGAAAGCGGCGGAAATGCGTACGCCATATCACCTCGGGGAGCGCTCGGGTTGATGCAAATCATGCCGGCGACCTGGGTCGAGCTGAGCGTTCGTCACGATCTCGGTATCGATCCATCTGATCCCCACGACAACATTATGGCTGGGGCAGCGTACCTTCGCGAGATGCTCGATCGTTTCGGATCGGAAGGGTTTCTCGCAGCCTACAATGCGGGACCAAAACGGTACGAGGAGCACCTGGCCACCGGTCGACCGCTTCCGGATGAAACACAAATCTACATCGCCAGACTCGCATCATTGATCGGCATTGAGCAGCGCAACAACGGTAGTTCGGGTGCCAGACGCTTCGCCGCGTGGCAGCAAGCGCCAGGCCTTGTTGAGCGGTCCAAGAGCTTATTCCCTAAGGGCAACTCGGCATCTGGCGTCCGCACAATGAATTCGTCGAAAGCAGCGCCTAAGGCGGGTACGACTGCGCTCGTACCTCGTGCGACGGGGCTGTTTGTGCGGCGATCAGACGAGGTGCGGTCCCGATGATCGCAATCGCATTTCCTCGCGCGATGTCGAAGCTAGTCGCAAGGTTGAGAGCGGTCGGCAGAGAGCCGGGAGTGAGCGACCGGGGAGGGCAGGATAAAAGCCGCAAGGTGCGGCCGGTCGGTTGTGCGAGAAAGTGTATCGATTTCAATGATCCACTAAACATTGCGGCAACTCGGCGTAAAGTTCAGCTTTCCCCAAGGCGCTGTTCTTACACGGTTTTCGGTGCGTTGCGGCGACCGGAATGACGCGCGACGATGATCTTCGGATCCGCCCCGGCCGTATCCGTTCCAGGCGTGCGCCCCGGGCAAAGCCGTTTCTGGCGCAGGCACTCACTGCGGCTCAGAAGGCTGGCGGCCTCTCGCGAGGCAAGCATGGCCACGGCCGTAGGTTTGGACGCGGCCGCGCCGCGAGCATCGCTGCGGCACGGCTCCTGAACGCCCGCGGCCGCGGCGCTATGATCAAGGCGCGGGTGGTGCGGCGGATGCGTTCGCCGGGCGCGTTGCGCGCCCATATCGGTTACCTGCAGCGCGACGGAGTCACGCGCGACGGCGCCCCGGGAAAACTATTCGACGCCGCGGGCGACGATGCGGACGGTCGCGCTTTCGTCACGCGTTGCGAGGGTGACCGCCATCATTTCAGGTTCATCGTCTCGCCTGATGATGCTGGAGAACTTGCCAGCCTGCGTAGCTTCACCCGGGAGCTGATGGACCAGGCCTCGCGCGACCTTGGCACACGGCTTGATTGGGTCGCTGTCGACCATTGGAATACCGAGCATCCGCACATCCATATCCTCGTGCGGGGCCGTACGGATGACGGTGCCGACCTCGTCATCAGTCGCGATTATATCGCTATGGGCCTACGCGCCCGCGCCAGCGACCTTGTCACGCGAGAACTTGGCCCTCGCTCGGAGCTCGAGATCCGCCAAAGCCTTGAGGCGGATATGACAGCCGAACGCTGGACCAGGCTCGACCGGGCGCTTGCCCGGGAAGCGGGGACGGCGGACGGCGTCATCGATTTGAGATTAGAGCGGGATGCCGGGCGCGATCCATTGCGAGAAATTCGGATCGGGCGGATGCGGACGCTCGAGCGGCTCGGGTTGGCGGAACCTGCGGGGCCCGCGGTCTGGGTCCTGGCCGCCGATGCGGAAGCGCGGTTGCGCGCGCTTGGCGAGCGCGGTGACATCATCAGGCGGCTGCACAAAAGTCTCACGCGGGACGGCGCCAGCCGCGCTTCTGCATCCTGGGCACTGGAGGGCGAAAGTCATGGCGAACCGATCGTTGGCCGTCTCATCGCGCGCGGGCTTGATGACGAACTGAAGGGCACAGCCTTTGCCATTGTCGATGGGATTGACGGGCGCGTGCATCATGTGAAGCTCCCTGACCTCGAGGCGGCGGGTGATGGGCCGATCGGTGGGATTGTGGAACTGCGCCGGTTTGCGGATGCCCGTGGTCGGACACGTACTGCGCTCGCGGTTCGCTCGGAACTCGTTCTCGATCAGCAGGTCGCGGCGGACGGAGCCACGTGGCTAGACCGGCAGCTCGTCGCGCGACATTCTGCCGAGCTCTCCCGCAATGCGTTTGGCGCCGAGGTTCGTGCGGCACTCGAACAGCGCATCGATGTGTTGGCCGACCAAGGGCTCGCCCAGCGCGATGGCAACAAGGTCCGGCTAAGCCGCAATCTGATCGACACCCTCCGGGATCGCGAACTCGAGGTCGTCACACGACGCCTCATCGAGGAAACGGGCCTTCCGCACTTGTCATCTGATGCAGGTGAGCAGATTTCGGGGGTTTATCGTCGGCGCCTGTCATTGGCGTCGGGGCGCTTCGCGATGATCGACAACGGCCTCGGCTTTCAGCTTGTGCCCTGGTCGCCTTCGCTCGAGCGGGAATTGGGCAAACAGGTCACCGGCATCGCCGGTCCAGGCAGCGTCGACTGGGACTTCGGGCGCAAGCGCGGCCTATCGCTCTGACCTGAGGTCCTGGCGCCGCACGCCAATTGCAGGGGGGGCGAGACTTGGTTGCCCGCACGTGGACGGGTCAAGACGGAAAAATGGGAGAGGAGGGACAGTGAGCAGCGAATGGCAAATGGAGGTTCCACCGTTCTGGACGTATCTCTTTATCGCCTCTGGGTTCCCTCGACCTTGGTGGCGCTCGGTGGTCGGCTGGACGCAGCCGTGTGGAAATAAAAGCGCCGTTCACGGTGAGCTTACTGAGGCTCGTCAGCCTCTTGCGGTAAAATCGGCTAGCAGGGCCTTCGAATCTAGACGGCCCTCCCGTGCGCGCAAACCGCAAGGGACCTTCGATCTTGAAGTGATCGCAAGGTGTCTGGCTGTGGCTTGATCGCGGTGACGATACCTCCGTGCGTGCTGGTCTCGGATGCCGATGCTCAGATGTTCTGCAGAAGACTGCGCCGCTTCGCTCAACGCTTTTGCGTCCGCGAGAGCCTGGTTTGCTGGACCCGGTTGTGTTGGTGTCATCGAGCGGGCGAATCGCGATTCGATCTGCTCGGCTGTGGAGGCATTCGCGCGAGATTATCCGTGTATGCAGGCCGGCGAGCAATCGGACAACTCCGGGCCGGCAAGCAGCTTGAGGAGTGGATAGGCGAACTGCAACCGATTCGCGCAATGATAATTTGGCGAACGCTAGTCGCCTGTCCCTCTCTCCAGAGAGTCCGCAACAGCTGATGTGCAACTTCCAAGCATCTAGCGGGCCAAAACAATAGGGCGCCATAGGCGACTGGAGGAGGGACTCGCTCGATACCGATCTGCGGGAGCATTTCGACGGTCGGCCCGGCAGTGTCGTCCCGTCGGGAATAAGCGCTCATGCCGAGACGCTTCCCGCGTGAGCATTATCTCCAACTCAGCGAACCCCGCCTCCTACCGATTTAATCCGCGAACGTCCGCCTCATCAACAAGGAGTTGTGGCACGCCGCACGCTCTCTGGATCCCGCGCGCTTGACGGAGGGCTTAGGGGAAGAGGCGAGCTAGCCTTCGCAGGAATCTATAACCCGGAGCGTCGCTGCGAAGGCCGCTCGGTTCGCCTCGAGCGGCAGCACGATGCGAGTTGATCCTGTCATCATCCAAGCGCCGATCACGCGAAGCTGGTTTGGACGGTTCGCCGAGGAAGCCTGTTCTACTAGGCCGAGCGAACTTCTTCGGTCCAAACGCCGCTTCCCGATCTGACCCGCCGATCCCTTCGCTAGGGCGCGCCCGACTACGGGAAACGTAAGCCCCTGATTGCGGCCAACAGGTCGATGGTGTCGATATCCGCAAGCCATGTCTGCGACGAAAATCATTTGGCATCAGGTGATCCTGGTTTGCCTGATCGCGTTCACCTTCGTGTGGGCAGCGACCGAATGGACGGCCTATCAGCTTGCGTTCCAGCCGCAGCTTGGACCGGCCTGGTTCAGGCTGGGGGCCTGGCCCATCTACGAGCCGTTTGCCTTCTTCATCTGGTGGTTTGAATTCGACGCTTACGCGCCCACGATATTCCTCCAAGGGGGCGCCATTGCCGGGGGCGGTGGGATCGCGGCAGTCGCCGCAGCAATGGTGCTTTCGGTCTTGCGCGCGCATGAGGCTCGCGATGTCACGACTTACGGATCAGCGCGTTGGGCCGATACGCGCGAGGTCAAACGGGCGGGGCTGCTAGGTGTCGATGGCCTCGTGCTCGGGCGTTTCGATGGTCGATATCTTCGCCATGATGGGCCTGAGCACGTGCTCTGCTTTGCGCCTACCCGTTCGGGCAAGGGGGTCGGCCTGGTCGTTCCAACTCTTTTGACTTGGCCGCGCTCGGTGATCGTCCACGATATCAAGGGCGAGAATTTCCAGTTGACCTCGGGATGGCGCGCGCGCCTTGGAGATGTACTCTTGTTCGACCCGACAAACGCGGCAAGCGCGGCCTACAATCCCCTTCTTGAGATTCGCCGTGGTGATTGCGAAGTACGAGACGCCCAAAACGTGGCGGATATCCTCGTCGATCCCGAAGGAGCGCTCGAGCGCCGCAATCATTGGGAAAAAAACCAGCCATTCTCTGCTCGTCGGCGCGATCCTGCATGTCCTCTATGCTGAAGCTGACAAGACGCTTGCCGGCGTTGCCAGATTCCTTTCGGACCCGTGCCGCCCGATCGAGACCACGCTGAATGCGATGCTTGCGACTCTTCATCTTGGTGATCGCGTTCATCCTGTCGTTGCTTCAGCTGCGCGAGAGCTGCTCAACAAGAGCGAGAACGAGCGGTCGGGCGTGCTGTCGACCACAATGAGCTTCTTGGGCCTTTATCGCGATCCGGTCGTCGCTAAGGTCACCGCGCGGAGCGATTGGCGCATTCGCGATCTCGTCGACAGACCGCAGCCCGTCTCACTCTATCTTGTCGTACCGCCATCCGACATCGTCCGCACAAAACCCCTGATGCGGCTCATCCTCAATCAGATCGGACGGCGCCTGACGGAGAGCCTGGATCCCGACCGGCGCCGCCAAAAGCTCCTCCTGATGCTCGACGAGTTTGCTGCCCTTGGCCGGCTCGACTTCTTCGAGAGCCAGCTTGCCTTCATGGCGGGCTATGGCATTCGCAGTTTCCTGATCACTCAGAGCTTGAATCAATTAGAGCGCGCCTATGGGCCGAACCACGCGATCCTCGACAATTGCCACATCCGGATCGCCTTCTCCACGAATGACGAGCGCACCGCTAAGCGCGTCTCGGACGCGCTGGGGACCGCGACCGAACTGCGCGCCATGAAAAACTATGCCGGGCACCGATTAAGCCCCTGGCTTGGACACTTGATGGTGAGCCGCCAAGAGACGTCCCGTCCGCTCCTGACGCCCGGCGAAGTCATGCAGCTCTCATCAAAGGAGGCGATTGTGATGGTGTCGGGCCTCCATCCCCTGCGGGCCACCAAGGTTCGCTACTATGAGGACCCGCAATTTCAGAAGCGAATCTTCAAGCCCGCCAGAACAGGAACGATTCTCTTGTCCACGCGCCCGGATGAGGACTGGTCAGGGCACCCAACCGCTGCGCCCTCGATCGAACTGCTTGCGCCCCGGCAGCGAAAAGGTAGCGATCCGAATGGGGGGCTGCGGCGCGAGCCAGAATTGCCGCAGCACGAGGAGATCGAAATCAAGGCACCGCTCGCGGAACATGAGTTCGATGCTGGTCCCGATGAGCCGGACGCAGATGCGGTCCAGGCACGAGCCCTAAGCCGCGCAATGCAGGGAGTAGCGCGCGCGACCAGCCTCGACCCTGACGATGGCATGGACCTGTGAGCGGGGCAAAATGGTGAAAAAGATTCAGCTCAGTGTCTACCTTGATCCGCAGACATTCAGAACCCTTGATGTCTTCGCAGAGCGTCGTGGCCAGCCGAAGTCGCTTGTGGCAGAGGCCGCGATCGCGTCATTTCTTTCGCCTGACGATTCCGACCGACGCGAGGCGGCTGTTGCCAAGCGGCTGGATCGGATCGCACGGCTGCTCGAGCGTCTCGAACGCAATGACAGCATCACGCTCGAGACGCTCGCCCTGTTCATCCGCTTCTGGTTGACATCGGTGCCAGCATTACCAGAACAATCCAGTCCAGCCGCTCGCGCCAAAGGCGCCGAACGTTATGATCGATTCGTTGAAGCGCTCGGGCGAAGGCTTTCCAGCGGATCAACCGTTCTGAAAGAGGTGAGCTTCGATTTGAACGCCGGAATTCCGGAGGTAAGTCGATCGACGGTCGGAGCGGGCGGATCATGCTGTTAGAGAACAGGCTGCGATTTGCGCGCGAGGACCACAAGGGAACTTGCGAAGGTACGTCGCGCCGAGTGCATTCGGCCGCAAACAATAATGCGGCCAGATCGAGTCGTGCGAGCGCGTTTGATCAGGACCGAGGACGGATATCTGAGGGGACAGACTGCATGGCGAGTTAAGAAAGGGCCGGCCTCGATCCGAGCTGCCGCTCAAATGGAGTGAGGCTGCTTGCATGAATACGCGCAAGCCTCTCCAGCCAAGGCGTTCCCAGTAGTGCCCCTACCAGTCTTTGCGGATTGCACGCCAGGTCCTCTGTGTTAGCACTCCACATTGTCGGGCCTGACTCGCGAGCACCGTGTCGAAAAAATGCGAAAACGTGCACTGCCCCAAACTTCAGCGAAATGGTGCGACGCTACCCGTTTACGTCAGATTGCAATCAGCCAGTCCCTGAGACCGCCTGCAATATGTTTCGGCAATTCCAGAGGGGTGGAAACTAGATCGTCCCCTCTCAATGAAAGGGACAACTGGGCCAAGAAAAGCACACTGGCCTGGAGCTGTTCAATTAGGTCCAATTCCCGCGGGTGGCGACGATGGCAAGCATCAACACCAAGAGCAATCTGATCAACCCTCTGGCCTCGCGGCCAGACGGCGTTACGCAGACAGAGTTGCGCAAGGCCACGGGATGGAAGCTTGTCCCGACGCCCCTGATCGCTAGCGATGCAAGATGCAGCTGATGACCAAACGTGAGGACGGACAAAGTCAGTCGCAAGAAAAGATCGCCAGCAAGAGCGGCCACTTCACCGCGTACTACATGATGGGGCATGGTTCGACTACGGCAGTAGCCGACGCGACGACCCACAGAGCCGACAGAAAGTCCTTCTCCCTCAATGCACAAGCCGAGCGATGCGCAAACACGTGATGAGCCAAAGTCCTGCAGGGCGTTGCGCAGCTATCCGGACAGCGAGGCTTGGCTGTTGCCGCTTTTCGCGCCGGCTATCCCGCTTCGAACGAATGCGCGAAACTATCATAGCCCGTTTCGACGCCAATGCCGAGCTCGGATCGACAACGCAGCAGAGCTTTGACGTCTTGTCTGTCAGTTTCCGCGGATCCCATTTCAACGTTCAGAAGGTGTTGCGTCTGATGCACAGCGCCAGCGCGATCGTTTTCACGTCTTCTTTGTCCGATCAGGCCGAAATCGCGGTCACATCGACCGTACCGGCATCGAAGGCTGTACCGCGCAACTTCACACGAAGGCATGGCGCCAAGCGGATCCGCCGAAGCGTCCGGGTAAGCGCCGAGAGCTCAGGCGTCATCGAAGGCCCGCTGTTTAGGAGGGTCGGCATTTCCGAGGTCCGCGTGCAAGGACACGGAAAGGCCCTGCTGGAACAGATATCCACGAAACACTTCGGAAAGCCGCGGAAGATCGCGACGGCTGACGTTTCTCGCATCCGGCATCACCGGCATCGACGTGGCTGTCGATGGCGGACGCAGCACGCATCCCAGACTCCAGAAAGCCCTACCGGTGTGCTCGAACGCCGTGAGAACCGTGCTGGCGACGCCGCTTAGGCCTCAATGGTCTTCCCCGCCGGGGCCGCGACAGGGCGTATTCCGGCTTCGACCCCAACGGCCGGATAGGGGTAACGGATAGGCAAAGAGAAGAACTAGTTTGCAGCGGGGCGTGCGGACACTCGCATGATCCAGGCCGGTTCTCCATTGGAGAAACGCCCTGCTGCGGAGCCTCGCCAACCGCCAGGCTACACCGCATCTCGTCACTGCAGCGGCAAGTCCGCTTAGGTGTCCGGACTGTTACGCTGGCGGCCGCATTGTCCATCCTTGCGGCGCCTCGTCTTGAGATCTGGATGTTGCCTCGGATGAGGATCCGCTCATATCGGAAGTCCACATCGTCGGCTCGAGACGGCTCGTCCTGGCAGGTCTCACCGAGCGGCGCCCCACCGGCGTGAGATCAGGTCCGGGCGATCCTCGCCGGGCAAGCTGGTGGCTGAAAGTGAAGCGCACTGTAGGTATGTGATCTCCATGCAAGAGCGCGCAACACGAGCGCCCATTTCGGGTTAGGAATTCCATTGAGGACGATAAAACAGAATGCCGGCGAGAAGGTACCCCCGCTTGCGCGCTCGATCAACGATGCGGACCCGGCCGCGCGGCTTGAGCACTGGGGCCAAAGAATACGCAAAGCCCTGTCGCAGAGCCGGCCTCCAGACGCCATCAAGATTCATTACTGCCGCCGCACGGTGCTCCGGGAGGTGCGCGCCCGCCCTCAGTAAACAACCGCAGTTTCAGGGCTCAGTATCCAGGCCTATGCTGGCCGGATGGAGCAATCAGTACTTTTCAGGTGCCCGCGCACCGGCATAAACGTGCAGCACCTGCTGACAGGACTGGAGCAGATCGGTCTCGACACTCATCTGCCGGTCGTTTGTCCGGCATGCTCGTCGGTCCATTTGGTGAATGCCTCCACCGGCAAGCTGCTCGGCGACCGCAGTGCTTCCGAAGTGCGGTGACTGCGGCCAACCCGTGACATCCGGCATGCTCACTCCGGTTTGGGTGCGCATCCTTTCCCGGTGTAGGTCGTGTATCGTCCCTGGAAAATCCAGCGCCTTGGAGCCCCCATGCGAGGGCTGATGCTTGCTGCCGCTGCAGACGTCGCAGTCGACCTCGCTGCCGGCGCTCTTCGTCAAGCCTCGCCAGCATCGGAGACGGAGTTCACGGCTGGCACGGTGCGGGGAAGCGGCAGCGTGCGTTGAAGGTTGCGGCTGGCCGGCGACGGCTTGCCGAGCTTGGCATCATATCTCTCGGCCAGCACCAGAAGCCGCTTTCGCGTAAACGGGTCGGCCTTATCGGCCAGATCGCGGGCTCGCTGTGCAAAGCCCCTGTAGAACTCGACATCCATGATGTGCCCCCACTCGACGCGTACCGGGGTCGCACTTAAGTACATCGACGGCTCCGACGTCAAGGCGGGTGAGCAGTGTGGGCCCGCTGCAGAATTTTCGGCGACGAGCCTGTAGCAGCCGGTCTGGCGCAACGAAGCTCGGCGTCGGCAGCGGCAATTCACATGACAGTCCTCCCATCGGATCCGGAAGCGATGCCCGGAAGGGGGGAACCGATGAATCTCCTGGCTGCGAGGACGGGCACAACGAGCGCTACGTGCAGCCACACGGAGGCGGATCCGCTGCGCGATCCAATCGGCCGCAAATGGGGCCGACAGTACCCCTGAAGCCTCCCGATCAAGTGAGTGGTCGCGCATTACGCCTGAAGAAATGATGGCGGCGCATCCGCGTCGATCGTTCGCCACCTCCCGCCGCGAGCGCGCCATCCAGATCGCGCTGGACCTCTTTTTCGAATAGGCAGTTTTCTCGCCAACCAAGGGTGCACGTCCACGAAATCGCTCGTCTGTCGACGACCTGACTCTCTAGAGGGAGAAGAGGCTACGAGACGTCTGGCGCTGGTCTTTAGGACTCCGCCGTTTCTTTCTTTTGGTACGCCAGACTGCGACCGGAATGTCCCCGCGGTTGAAGCGGTATGCGGCCTCGGAGCTTTTGTCGTCATCGCAGGGCGATTCATCCGTTTCGACCAAACGTCCAGACCACGCGCGTGCAAGCGCGGGCGGTGTGCAGTCGCAGAGAGAAGGAAGCTGGAGTATGCAGATTGGCGGCGAGCGCCGGGATGAACCGAGCTCAAGTCGAAATGAAGCTGAAGTGGGCGCGCAGCCGAGTCCAAGCGAAGCTCAGCGGACCAGAAAGATCACGATTCAACTTTCTGAGAGCATTTTCCAGCGACTTGAAGCCGCGACTGACCGCCAAGGGATGAGCAAGAGCGTCGTCGTAGACGCGGCTCTTGAGCGCTTCCTGGATCCGGCGCCGCCTATAGAGGGTCTTGTATACGAGGCCATCGAGCGAACGAATGAGCAGGTGCTTAGTCTGCGTACGGACATCGCGATGATCGCGGAAATAGTGGCTCTCCATGCGCGATACCACCTCACTCTGACGCCGCCGATGCCGCCATCCAAGCAGGACGAGGCGTGCGTACTCGGGCTTGAGCGCTTCAAGGCCTTTGCCGAGCAGGTCGACCATCGCGTACGGCTTGGCCGGCCCTTGCTGCAGGAGACGATTGATCGCCTGGGAAATTCCAGCCGATCCGGGTCTGATATGGGCCGCGGGGCGTCACGCGCCGTTGCACGAGAGCCAATTGAAAAGGAACGCCACTGTGTTCCCGCCGTAGCTGAAGAATCAGAACTGTGTGCTGTCGCCGAGGAGGGCGGCAGCAATATCAACTTTCGACAGTTGCCAAACGCCTTTTGTTAAAGCCAACAGCCGCGCACGGAGAAGCACGCGCGTCGATGCCGCTGGGCAGATATCATGCGAAAAGCCCGTCAAGCGGCGTTGGAGCTGGCGGATCATTTGTTGCGTGTTCCTTCCCTTTGCTGCGGGATATTATCTTTCTTACCTGTTTCGAATGATCAATACGCTCATTTGCGGCCGCCTCGCCTCTGAACTGAATCTTGGCACGGCCGATTTGGGGCTGTTGGCCTCGATCTACTTTCTGGTCGTTACCGGCAGCCAGATTCCGCTCGGTATTCTCTTGGATCGCTTCGGTCCGCGCCGGGTCCAAAGTGCGCTCTTGCTGCTGGCAGCCGCAGGCGCGGCGCTTTTCGCATTATCGAGCGGATTCCTGTCGCTTCTACTTGGCCGCGCGATGATAGCGTTTGGCACCGCAGCTTCCCTCATGTCCGGGCTGAAAACGGTCGTGCTCTGGTTTCCGAGAGAGCGCGTGGCGCTCGTCAACGGATGCATGATCATGCTGGGTGCACTGGGCGCGGTGACGGCAACCGCACCAGCCGAGGCATTGCTTGACTGGATAGGTTGGCGGTGCCTGTTTGAGGTGCTTGCCGCATCCAGCGCCACCGCAGCCGTCGCGATCTATGTTTTGGTCCCAGAGCAAGAGGTAACTGGGAAGAGCCCCTCAGGGACAGTCAGCCTTAAGACGGTCTATACGGACGGGCGGTTCTGGAGAATTGCGCCGATTTCTTCAACATGTATCGGGTCTGCGTGGGCCCTGCAGTCCTTGTGGGCGGCATCTTGGTTGAGCGATGTGGAAGGGTTGGATCGAACAAGCCTGGTCACACAATTGCTCGTCATGGCGATAGCCCTGAGCATAGGCGCATTGCTGCTCGGTCTGGTCGCCGATTGGCTGCGCCGGCATGGCAATAACGTTGAAATGTTGCTCGCGATCATAGCTGCTGCGTTCATTGCAGCCGAACTCGCGCTGATCTTGCATCCACCGTTCCTGTCGTTACCGTCATGGATGATTGTGGCGGTGGTCGGATCAGCAATCGCCATCAGCTACGCGATCATCGGAGATTACTTTCCGGCCGAATTGATCGCCCGCGCAAACGGCGCGCTCAACGTTCTGCATTTCGGGTGGGCTTTCCTCATCCAGTACGGGACGGCGCTAATTCTCGAGCAATGGCCGGCAAAGGACGGACACTACCCCACAATCGCTTATCAGATCGCATTCAGCATTAATCTTGTGCTGCAGCTGGCTGCGCTGGCCTGGTTCATCACCCCTTGGCTCAAAGAGTTGAATTGGAATTCTCAGATCCCCCTCAAGCGCAAGTCGACGGACCCAAGCAGGTCAGTTCAGCTCGCGGTCCCGAGCGCCGAAATGATCATCCTGGAAATCGATGAAGACGTGGAGTGGTAATCTCAGCCTTTGCGCTGGCTGACTTGCCCCGTCTCGTCGATCTACAGGGGCGCATCAAGAATGTCCGGCCGACTGATTGCCTGAGAAGCTTCAAGCAACTCGTCGGACATGCGACATGCGTCGCAAGCTCGACAAGAACGACAAGAAAAATGCGCAATATCAATGAGCCCTGGCTGGCACGCGACTTGCTGTCTTTCTCCGCAGAGCCAGGTAAGCGAATTGAGCCATGACCGGTGTGACTGAGAGCGCAAATCAAGTCGGTGCGGTGAACGTGCTGAGCGTCGGTTCGCGGGCACCCTCGATCAAAGCTGAGGAATGGCTACGTGGCCGGCCCGTTACAAAGTTCGAGCCTGGGAAGGTATATATCATCGAGTTTTGGGCAACGTGGTGCGCACCATGTATTGCCTCCATGGCAAATTTGGTGATCCTGCAAGACAGATACAGGAGCGACGGAGTTGAGGGGATAGGTGTCGCGGCTCACGAACAAGCTTCGACGGCGGATGAAGCGCGAGCTAGTTTGGACGCTTGGTTGACGAAGAGTCTGCCAAATCTGAACTTCGCGATCGCATTCGACTACGCCGGCCAAATGGACAAGCTTTGGATGGATCCCAGCTTTTCTGTCGGGATTCCCGCGTCATTCGTGGTCGACCGTGACGGCCGCATCGCCTTTGTCGGCCATCCGACACAGCTCGATATCGCCTTGCCCAAAGTCCTGAACGGTTCCTGGGCAACGAGCGATGAAGCCAAGGCGCTGGATGCGGAAAGGATAAACACGGGTCGACGCAGAAAGCTCGAATTGTCGCAGAAGCAAGCGCTGGTCGGGCCGATCTTTGCCAGACTTGAGCCCGCGATGAAGAGCAAGGATTGGCCGGCAGCTCTTTCGGCGATTGAGGAGGCGCTCGCTGCGATGCCGGACGAGGTCACCTTCCGTGGGCTTCATGCGGAATTGTTGCTTCACAAAATGCGCGACCTGCGGGCTGGCCTGCCGGTGCTGCGCCAATTGGTTCGCGATGCGATCGACAAGAAATCCGTGGTTTGGATGAGCGTGGCGATCCGTCAACTATTTGACCCCGCGAAAGACTGCTCAGATTTCCCGCACGCCGAGCGCTTTGCGATGGGCAAGGACCTCTCCGAACACATCCTGGCCGCGAATCCGCCCCAAGGCAGCGAGGGCGCGAAGTTCCTGTCGTACGGGGCGGTCGCTCAGTACTATTACGAGACCGGTGAGAGGGACCGCGCGATCGAGCTGGTCGAGGTGGCCCTGAAGTGGCTGGATGCAGCGCCTGCCTCGGACGTCGCGAAACGGGATATCGTGCAGTGTTCTCTGCAGACTTTGGCGAGCTACAGGAGTGAGAAGCTCGGTTACGAGGAGTGTTGTTCAGCCCCGCAGAACACGGCTCCCGAGAAGCCGGAACCGAGATCGCCAAAGGAGGCAGCGTGAGAAATGCGCGCTTGCCATGTCCTTTCGGCGTCGTCGTTTTGCGATCGAAATTGATGTCTGTTGTGAATGTCGGGGCATTCACATGAAGTGAGGATAGGACGAGCGAGCGGGTGAACGCGGCGATGCCGCGCCACCACAAGTTCTTTATGGCGAATGTTTTCTCAAGCTTCGTCGCGCTCGGGCGCGATAGCGGCGAGAGTGCCTGCCGAAGTGAAGAGTAGTCGCCGGCTACTAAGGTTGGCGTCTTAGAAGATGCCGGATGGCATCTTCGAACAACCAAAAAGATAGAAATGGGTGGTGACGCTGATGCTTTCCAGCTCTCAAGGAAGCCTTCTCAAGTTTCTATCGCTGCTCTCAGAAGCGATTCAGAACTTCATTTCGCATCGACAACAAGCCGATTCGGGAGAGGCGCCAATCCGCGGCAACGGATGGGGCCATCTGGAGCGGTCAGAGTCCCCTGCGCTCCCCATCGAAGCAACGTTGAGCGAAGCCGTACCTTCATTGTCACCCCCTCTTCGGTACCACGGCTGCGGGTCGAGCGTGATGTACATTCACCGCCACCGCCGCTCTGCCAAACCCGACGCCCTGTTCCAGCCAACCGGGCCCTGGTACAGAGTTCTTTACATCCAGGTACTCATCGCGATCCTGTTCGGCATTCTCGTAGGCTGGTTGTGGCCTGCTGTAGGAACGAGCAGCTGGGTCAAGGCGCTTGGTGACGGTTTCATCAAGCTGATCAAAATGGTGATCGCGCCAATCATCTTCTGCACTGTTGTGTCCGGAATCGCGCATGTTCAGGATGCACGAAAGGTCGGCCGAGTCGGCGTCAAGGCGCTGCTTTACTTCGAGATCGTATCAACCTTCGCGCTCGTCCTTGGTCTCGTGATGGGCAATCTCGTTCAGGCTGGTCATGGGCTCGCTCGCAGAGCTGATGCCGCGGCCGTGGCCAATTACGTCCAAAGGGCGGAAGGGCAGAAGGCGGTCGATTTCCTCCTCAATATCATTCCCGATAGCGTGGTTGGCGCCCTGGCGCGAGGCGACGTGTTACAGGTGCTGTTGTTTGCCATCCTATTCGGGTTCTCGCTGATGGCGCTCGGCGAGCGGGGTGAGCGGATGCGCGCTCTGGTTGACGATGCTGCGCACGCGGTGTTTGGTGTCATTAGGATCGTAATGAAGGCCGCGCCGATCGGAGCGTTCGGCGCGATGGCCTACACTATCGGCGAATTCGGACCCTCCGCGCTCGGTAAACTCATCGGATTGGTTGCGTTGTTCTATGTGACAGCCGGGCTCTTCGTGATCATTGTGCTTGGCCTGATCGCGCGCTTGGTCGGCTTTTCTATTCTAAAGTTCATCGTCTATATCAAGGATGAGCTGCTGATCGTGCTCGGAACGTCGTCGTCCGAAAGCGCGCTGCCGCAGCTGATGGAAAAACTCGAACGGCTGGGCTGTTCCAAGCCGGTCGTGGGCCTAGTAGTGCCGACCGGATACTCATTCAATTTGGATGGGACCAACATTTACATGACCTTGGCGACCTTGTTCATCGCACAAGCGCTTGGAGTCGATCTCAGCTTTGGCCAGCAGCTCACGATACTGGTTGTGGCGATGCTCACCTCGAAGGGCGCAAGCGGTGTTACCGGTGCCGGCTTCGTCACCCTGGCCGCAACGTTGACGGTGGTCAGTCCAGAGCTTGTCCCGGGCATTGCGATCGTATTCTCGATCGACAAGTTCATGAGCGAGGTGCGCGCGCTTACGAACATTATCGGGAACGGTATTGCCGCCGTCTTTGTGTCCTGGTGGGAAGGCGAACTGGACCACGTCTCGCTACACGCGCAGCTCAAGTAAATCTGCGAGCTCAGCTCGACCTGCGACGGGCCAACACGGTCGCTAACGGAATCCCGTGGGCCAGCAAAGTCGCAGTTCAATCCTATCCGAGAGCGTCAGCAAAGGCCTCGAGAGTTCCAGAATTTGTTGCAATTGCGAACTAGAAATC
Source organism: Bradyrhizobium sp. LLZ17 (assembly GCF_041200145.1). NCBI lineage: Bacteria > Pseudomonadati > Pseudomonadota > Alphaproteobacteria > Hyphomicrobiales > Nitrobacteraceae > Bradyrhizobium > Bradyrhizobium zaerense. Next base: position 3,686,348 of record NZ_CP165734.1, on the reverse strand, counting down.
ACTCTTAGCACTCCTGCATTTTGCGTTGGCACCTTGTGGTGCAGTATCGGGCCGGCCTGGTTGGGAGGAAATGGTCCTGCAGGGGGCACGACACTCGCGGTGGTGTACCAGACCAGCCTTTCGGCAGTGGTGTTTGCGGCAACCCGCCGGCTAGTGTGGTTCACTATCCCAAGCCCGACCTTCCTCGCCCACGTGGGCGAACGACGATGGTTCTGGAGAAGCAACGGAGCCAAAGATCGCCAGGCGAGCGACGTAAAGAAGTAAACCCGGATCATAGGGCATTGCTGAGTTCTCGCCTCCCCGCGACAGGTCGGCGCGTCAAGCCAGCTCTTTTCAAATCCTTCTTATTCTACGCTAGGCTGCGACCGGCGTATTCCCTTTGTTGCGGTAATACCGGAGCTGCCTTTTATTTGCCTCCAGATGAGGCGCCGAAGCGGCCTCAGCAGCTCGGGGCAAATCGTGCCGATCCATTCTTTTGATTCAGAGGCGAACTTGCGCGGAGCGCGCATGCTGCGTACCGCGCTCGGGCCTGCGATCGCCGGGTTCTTGGAAGATCCGGCAATCGTCGAGGTGATGCTCAATCCCGATGGTCGATTGTGGATCGATCGACTGTCGAGCGGCCTTACGGATACTGGCGAGAATATATCCCCCTCTGATGGAGAGCGAATTATCCGCGTGGTGGCTCACTACGTGGGTGCCGAGGTTCATCCGCGCAGCCCAAGGATTTCTGCCGAGCTGCCTGAGACGGGGGAGCGGTTCGAAGGGCTGCTACCGCCGGTCGTTGCCGCCCCAACATTTGCGATCCGAAAGCCGGCGGTTGCGGTGTTCAGTCTCGAGGATTACGTCGCAGTCGGCATCATGACGCCGGACCAGGCCGGTGCATTGAGCGATGCAGTTCGGGCGCGCAAGAACATTCTTGTCGCCGGCGGCACCTCGACCGGCAAGACGACATTGGCCAATGCCCTTCTCGCCGAGGTCGCGAAAACGACTGACCGCGTCGTTCTCATCGAAGATACGCGCGAGCTTCAGTGCTTGGCGCCAAACCTCGTGGCACTGCGCACGAAGGACGGCTTGATCTCGCTCTGCGACCTGGTCCGTTCGTCGCTTCGTCTGCGCCCCGATCGAATTCCCATTGGTGAGGTGCGCGGAGCTGAGGCGCTCGATTTGCTCAAGGCCTGGGGCACAGGACATCCGGGCGGAATCGGCACGATCCATGCCGGAACCGCGCTCGGGGCGTTACGCCGGCTCGAGCAGCTCGTCCAGGAAGCTGTCGTCACAGTCCCCCGGCCGCTTATCGCCGAAACAATTGACGTGATCGCGGTGCTCAGCGGCCGCGGCGCCGAACGCCGCTTGAGCGAGCTCGCCCGCGTCACCGGCTTAGGAACATCAGGTGATTACAGCCTATCTGCAATTGGAGACCGGTCATGACCATGCCTTCATCTCTCCGCCGCGCCAGCAATCCGGCCGCGGCCATTATGACTCTCTGGCTGAGCAATGTCCCGGCTTGGGCCGCTGGCTCAAACATGCCGTGGGAGCAGCCGCTCAATCAAATTTTGCAATCGGTTGAGGGTCCCGTCGCCAAGATTATCGCCGTCATCATTATCATTGTGACCGGGTTATCGCTCGCATTTGGCGATACGTCTGGTGGCTTTCGTCGCCTGGTTCAGATCGTGTTCGGTCTGTCCATCGCCTTTGCGGCATCAAGCTTCTTTCTGTCTTTCTTCTCCTTCGGCGGCGGCGTGGTGATCTGATGGAGGAGCCTATCGCAGGCTTTATCGCGCCCGTACATCGTGCGCTCACCGAGCGGATCCTGATGGGCGGTGCGCCGCGCGCCGTGGCGATCGCCAATGGCACGTTAGCGGCTGCACTCGGTCTTGGGCTGCGCCTGTGGGTTGCCGGCCTTCTTTTTCTGGTTGGTCGGCCACATGGCCGCCGTCTGGGCCGCAAAACGCGATCCCGATTTCGTGGAAGTCGTGCGCCGGCACGTCCGCATTCCAAGCCACCTCAGCTCCTAGAGTCGCCTATGATGAATCTTGCCGAATATCGCCGTTCAAACACGCGCCTTGCCGACTTCCTGCCTTGGGCGGCCCTGGTGGATGAGGGCATCATTCTCAACAAGGATGGCTCGTTCCAGCGGACGGCAAGGTTCCGTGGACCAGATCTCGATAGTGCTGTTCCGGCTGAACTCGTCGCCGTCGCTGGGCGGCTCAACAATGCGCTCCGGCGGCTAGGCTCTGGCTGGGCGATTTTCGTTGAGGCTCAGCGTCATTCGGCCGGAGCTTACCCTGCGAGTACTTTTCCGGATGCGGCGTCAAGCCTCGTCGACGCGGAGCGGAAAGCGCAATTTGAAGAGGCAGGCGCTCATTTTGAATCAAGCTATTACCTGACTTTCATTTATTTGCCGCCGGCGGAGGGGGCCGCCATGGCTGAGCGGCTCCTGTACGAGGGCAGTCATCGCACGGGCGCCGCCGATGCACGAGAGGTGCTGGGCGGCTTCATCGACCGGACCAACCGCGTCCTGCAGCTTGTCGAGGGGTTTATGCCGGAATGCAGCTGGCTTGATGATGAGGCAACGCTGACCTACCTGCACTCGACGATCTCGACCAGGCGGCATCGGGTGCGTGTCCCTGAGATCCCCATGTATCTCGACGCGCTACTTGCCGATCAGCCACTCACGGGTGGGCTCGAGCCGATCTTGGGGGGGCGCATTTGCGCGTTCTGACGGTCGTGGGCTTTCCGACCGCGACCACCCCCGGGATTCTCGACGACCTCAATCGGTTGCCGTTTCCATATCGCTGGTCGACCCGGGCCATCATGCTCGACAAGGCGGATGCTTTAAGGATTCTGACACGGATCCGACGGCAATGGTTCGCCAAGCGGAAGTCGATCGCCGCGATCCTGAAGGAGGTGATGACGAACGAGGCTTCAAGTCTTCTCGATAGTGATGCTCACAACAAGGCGATTGATGCAGATAGCGCGCTTCAGGAACTGGGCTCGGATCAGATTGGTGAGGCCTTTGTCACAGCGACGGTCACGGTCTGGGACAGGGATGGCGGCGCCGCCGACGAAAAACTGCGGCTCGTCGAGAAAGCGATCCAGGGGCGGGACTTCACCTGCATGGCGGAGACAGTCAATGCGGTGGAAGCCTGGCTCGGCAGCCTGCCGGGGCAAACTTACGCCAACGTCCGCCAGCCGCCGCTTTCCACCTTGAACCTCGCCCATCTAATCCCGCTTTCGGCCGTATGGGCCGGTGAGGTGAGGGACCACCACTTCAAGGCGCCGCCGCTTTTCTTCGGCAAGACCGAGGGATCGACCCCGTTCCGGTTCTCACTGCATATTGGAGATGTAGGGCACACGCTGGTTGTAGGGCCGACGGGGGCGGGAAAATCGGTTCTGCTCGCGCTCATGGCGCTGCAATTCCGCCGGTATGAGGATGCGCAGATCTTTGCCTTCGATTTCGGCGGGTCGATCCGGGCAGCCATCATCGCCATGGGAGGAGACTGGCATGATCTCGGCGGCGCGATTAGTAGCGAACGTAGGCAGTTTGTCGCTCTCCAGCCTCTTGCCCGTATCGATGACATCGCGGAGCGCGCCTGGGCCTCCGAATGGATTGCCTCGATTCTCGCCCGTGAACGGATCGACGTCAGTCCCGAAACCAAGGATCACGTGTGGTCGGCCCTGACGTCGCTCGCCTCGGCGCCGCTTCAAGAGCGTACTCTCACTGGGCTTTCCGTTCTTCTCCAATCCAATGCCTTAAAGCGCGCGCTACACCCTTATTGCTTGGGTGGGCCGTATGAGCGGCTCTTGGATGGCGAAGGTGAGCAGCTTGGGGATTCATCCGTGCAGGTCTTCGAGACGGACGGATTGATCGGGACGCCCGTCGCCTCGGCAGTCCTCAGTTATCTGTTCCACAGGATTGAGGATCGTTTCGATGGCCGTCCAACGCTGCTTATCATCGATGAGGGCTGGCTCGCACTCGATGATGCCGGGTTTGCGGGCAAGCTTCGCGGATGGCTCAAGACTCTGCGCAAGAAGAACGCCTCCGTCGTTTTCGCGACCCAATCGCTTGCCGACATCGATGGGTCGGAAATAGCGCCCGCGGTCATCGAGAGCTGTCCAACCCGAATTCTGCTTCCGAACGACCGCGCCATCGAGCCACAAATCACCGCCATCTATCGGCGCTTTGGACTGAACGACCGCCAGATCGAGATCCTCGCCCGCGCGACCCCCAAGCGTGATTACTACTGCCAGTCGCGCTGCGGCAATCGGTTGTTCGAGCTCGGCCTTGGCGAAATAGCGCTCGCCTTTACGGCCGCCTCTTCCAAGACCGACCAGGCGCTCATCGAGCGGGTATTGGCCGAGAAGGGAACGGAGAAATTCGTCAGGGGTTGGCTGCAGGCGCGCGATCTTGGTTGGGCCTGCGACCTTATTCCGCAGCTAGCCAGGCATGGAGGAAGCTCATGAGTCGGTTCGGTCTCCTGCTGGCGGCGAGCTTGATCGCCATTGCTGTTTCGGAGGCGCCTCGGCAAGCCAGCGCGCAGTGGATCGTGTTTGATCCGAATAATTATGCACAGAACTTGCTGACCGCCGCGCGCGAATTGCAGCAGATCAACAACCAGATCACTTCGCTCCAGAACGAGGCGCAGATGCTGGCCAATCAGGCCAAGAATCTCGCAAAACTGCCATACTCGTCCTTGCAGCAGCTCGAGCAATCGATTCAGCGCACCCAGCAGCTTCTCGCTCAGGCGCAGAGAATTGGCTACCAGGTCCAGCAAATCGACAGCGCATTCTCAACCACGTACGCCCCGTCATCGACGAGCATGTCCGACCAGATGCTGATCGGTAACGCCCAAGCGCGCTGGCAAAATTCGGTGGCCGGTTTCCAAGACGCCATGCGGGTTCAGGCCACCGTTGTTGGCAATCTCGACACCAACCGCACGCAATTGTCGGCGCTCGTGACCGCCAGCCAGGGTGCGACAGGCGCGTTGCAGGCAAGCCAGGCCGGCAATCAGCTGATCGCAATTCAGGCGCAGCAGCTTGCCGATCTGACGGCCGCCGTCGCAGCCCAAGGGCGCTCGCAAACTCTTGAGTCGGCCCAACGCGCTGCGGCCCAGGATCAGGGCAGGGAGCAGCTCCGGCGCTTCCTTCGCCGAGGCCAAGCCTATCAACCCACAACCGTGCAGATGTTCCACTAATGGCAAGTAGATTTGAACGGCTGCCTGGCGCGATCGCCTTGGCGCTCGCTGTCCTCGTCGTTGCCGCCTGCGCAATCCAGCTCCGTGGCAACGAAACCGAAACAGCTCAGTCGCATGCCTCGCTAGATGACGTTGAAAATCCTGTGGCGGCGAAGCTTGAGCGTTGCCGCGCCGTCACCTACGAGCAGCGGGACGCTATTCTTGAATGCCAGAAGATCTGGGCCGAGCAGCGCCTGCAATTCCTCAATCAAAAGGATGGGTTTTCGCCACGTTCGGATAGTGAGCCGCCTAGCGCTGGGCCGTCATCATCCGTGCCGCCAAAGGACAATAGCCGCCTGCCTTCCGGCTACCCCACCGTTCCTACGCAAAGTGAGTAACCGATGGGCAGCACCGGTGTCATCGACCAATTCCTGGAGACTTTTACCCGATATATCGACTCCGGATTTGGTCTCTTGGGCGGCGAAATCGGATATCTCGCGACCACGCTTGCCGCCATCGACCTGACGCTTGCGGGCCTGTTCTGGTCGTTGGGAACCGATGAGGACATTATTGCCCGTCTGGTCAAGAAAACCCTGTTTGTCGGTGTGTTTGCATATTTGATCGGCAATTGGAACAGCCTCGCGCGCATCGTCTTCGAAAGCTTTGCCTCTTTAGGCCTTAAGGCCTCAGGCACGAGTCTCTCATCAGCAGATTTTTTGAGGCCAGGTCGCATTGCGCAAGTTGGGCTGGATGCCGGGCGTCCAATCCTGGACTCGATCTCCTCCCTGATGGGTTACGTCAGCTTCTTCGAGAATTTTGTCCAGATCGCGGTTCTGCTGTTCGCCTGGATTGTCGTGCTGCTGGCCTTCTTCATTCTGGCAATCCAGCTCTTCGTCACTCTGATCGAGTTCAAGCTGACGACACTTGCAGGTTTCGTGCTGATCCCCTTAGGTCTGTTCGGAAAGACAGCCTTTGCGGCGGAGCGGGTCTTGGGAAACGTCATCTCTTCAGGCGTGAAGGTCTTGGTTCTCGCCGTGATCGTCGGCATTGGCTCGACGCTGTTCTCGCAGTTCACGGCCGGCTTTGGCGGCAACCAGCCCACAATCGAGAATGCGATGGCTTTGGTACTAGGCGCTCTTTCCTTATTGGGCATCGGCATCTTTGGCCCTGGTATTGCCAACGGCATCGTCTCCGGCGGGCCGCAACTCGGTGCGGGCTCAGCCATTGGTGCGGGCCTTGCGGCTGGTGGTGTGATGGCGGCCGGAGCCGGACTTGCCTCCGCCGGCGCTGCATTGGCCGGCACTGCGGCGGCTGGTGCCGCCAACGGGGCGAGAGCTTTTACGAGCGGCGCCTTTGGCGGAGGTGGACTGTCGGGTGCGACGGCGGCGGGTACCTCGACTGCAGCAAGCCCATTGCGCTCCCTCGCCGCTCGTTTTGCCAGAGCTGGTGGTACTGGCAATGGCTCATCCTCATCTGAAAGTCCACCTTCATGGGTTCGCCGCATGAAGCGCGCCCAGACGATCAGTCATGGAGCATCAGCTGCGACGCAGGCGGTTCGCTCAGGCGAGCACGGTAGCAGCGGTGGGTCGGTCGATCTTTCGCAAGAGGACCGCTGACGCGTCCTTCTCAAATCCAATCTCAGTCACATCTTGAGGTTCAAATCATGTTCAAACGATCGGCCGTCCACTATGGCCGCACGCCGGAACCGGTCACGCCGTATCAGCGCGCCGCGCAAGTCTGGGATGACCGCATTGGCTCAGCGCGCGTCCAGGCCAAGAACTGGCGCCTGATGGCCTTTGCCTGTCTGTTTCTCTTTGCAGGCTTTGCCGGCGCGCTGGTCTGGCAGTCGGCCCAGGGGACCGTCACGCCATGGGTCGTGGAAGTCGACCAGCTGGGTGAAGCAAAAACGGTTGCGCCCGCGAATGCCACCTATCGACCGACCGATCCGCAAATCGCGTTTCATCTGGCCCGGTTCGTCGAGCATGTACGCGGCCTGCCGCTGGACGCCATTGTGCTGCGACAGGACTGGCTGCGCGCCTACGATTTTGTCACCGACCGCGGCGCTGCCGCGCTCAATGACTATGCCCGCACCAACAATCCCTTCGACAAGCTTGGAAAAACACAAGTTGCCATCGAGGTCTCAAGCGTCATCAGGGCCTCACCCGAGAGTTTTCGCTTGGCCTGGATCGAGCGCCGGTATGACAACGGTCAGCTTGCCACAACTGAGCGGTGGAGCGCGATCATCACTATCATCGTGGAAGTGCCGCGCGACCTCGATCGCCTGCGGAAGAACCCCCTCGGCATCTATGTCAACGCAATCAATTGGTCGAAGGAGCTCGGCTAGCCATGCTGTCAGATCTTGTATTTGTAATAGAGAAAGTCCGGGCAAGCCTGGCGCTCGCTCTTCTGGTCTCTGTGTCTGCCCTCGGCGGCTGCACCGTCTTCAGGCCTCCACAGATCAGCTATGATAGCGAGGCCCCGCCGCTGCCAGACCTGCCGGCGCTTACCGAGGATCGTCCGCGACCGCTGCATGTTCCGCCCGCGTGGCGGCCAGCACAAGGCGGAAAAAATGCGGAGGCCAAAGAGCCCATCGAGCGGATCGAAACAGCAAACGATGCCGCACGGGTGCAGCCCCGAAAGGCCGGCTACTTCAATGCTGTGCAGGTGTTTTCCTTCAGTCCGGGCGCGCTTTACCAGATCTACGCCGCGCCCGGGCAGATCACTGATATTGCGCTGCAGCCCGGCGAGCAGCTGATCGGCTCGGGGCCGGTTGCCGCCGGAGATACCGTGCGCTGGGTCGTTGGCGACACCGAGAGCGGCAGCGGCGATACGCGCCGTGTGCATATCATGGTGAAACCGACCCGTCCTACGATCGAGACCAACCTCGTGGTCAACACCGACAGGCGCACCTACCTGATCGAGCTTCGCTCCCGCGAGAAGCCCTACATGCCATCGGTCGCGTGGTTTTATCCCGAGGACAGAGGTTCGCGTAGCAAAACTCTGCCGCCCACTCCCATGATTCCGGATCTGACACAGCGTCGGTACCGTTACAGCATCGAAGGAGACAGTCCGCCGTGGCGTCCCGTCAATGCCTATGATGACGGCCGCAAGGTCTATATCGAATTCTCCGCCGGAATAGCGCAAGGCGAAATGCCGCCACTCTTTGTCATCGGGACTGACGGCGACACCGAACTCGTGAACTATCGCGCTTTCGGAAACGTGCTGATCGTCGACCGTCTCTTCTCAGGCGCCGAACTGAAATTGGGCGGGGAACACCAGCAGAAGGTCCGGATTGTGCGAACTGACGGGAGGTCCTCGTGACCGACACTGATCAGGGGAATGGACAAAGTGACAATGCTGCTCGGCCCGCGACGTCGGAAGAGTTGGGTGAACGCCTGAGGCTCCGCGCCGCGCCGCCGCAAGTTGCGCGCCTGTCCCGCAAAGCGCTTGCAGGGGGCAGCGCTGTGGCTCTTGTTTTCATCTGCGGTGCCGCGTTCTGGGCGCTGCAGAGCAAAAGATCGCAAGCGCCTGCTCCGGAAGAGCTTTACTCGACCGACCACCACAACGTCGCCGATGAAGTTACGACATTACCCAAAGACTATGCCGCGTTGCCTAAGGACGTGCCACGGCTTGGACCGCCTTTGCCGGGCGATCTTGGGCGGCCAATCGTTGCGGCCCAAGGCCCGTCCTCATCGAGTGCCCTTGGCCTTGACGCCGAACAGCAGCGGGTCAATCAGGAATCGGAGGCGGCGCGCATCAGCAAGGTCTTTGCCAGCACCAACGTCCGGCCCTCACCAGCCGTGACATCGCCGGGAGAGGCGCCTTCAACGGCGTCGAGCTCCTCCGATGAGGCCTTCGCCCAGAACGCGCAGGATCGAAAACTCGCTTTCGTCAATGGACCTGTCGATAAGCGCACAACGAGCTCCGACCGTTTGGTGAAGCCGGCCTCGCCTTTTGTCGTTCAAGCTGGCACCGTTATTCCAGCTGCCCTCATCACGGGCATCCGCTCCGATCTGCCAGGTCAGATCACGGCGCAGGTGACGGAAGCGGTGTACGATAGTCCCACAGGGCGGGCTCGCCTTATCCCGCAGGGAGCAAGGCTCATCGGCACTTACGACAGCCAGGTTGCATTCGGACAGTCGCGCGTGCTCCTGGTCTGGACGAGGCTCATCATGCCGAATGGACGATCGATCGTGCTGGAGCGCCAGCCCGGTGCCGATGCGGCGGGCTACTCCGGCCTTGAGGACCAGGTCGACGGCCATTGGAAGGAACTGTTGGGAGCGGCTGCGCTATCGACCCTCCTTGCTGTAGGCACCGAGGTGAATTCCGGCGCGGATACCGGTAACACCAATAGCGACCTCGTCGCCGCGCTTCGTCGCGGGGCAGGCGATTCGATCAATCAGACGGGCCAGCAGGTGGTCCGTCGCAATCTCAACATCCGGCCCACCTTGACCGTCCGTCCGGGATTTCCGGTGCGCGTGATTGTAAACCGCGACTTGGTGCTCGAGCCATACAGAGGATGAGGACTATGCCGAAATTGAAGCTCGGAGCAATCGAAGATGACAAGCCGGTTAAGGTCACGCATGAACTGCCGGCGAGCATCCACCGGGATCTCGTGGCCTACGCCGATATCCTCGCAAAAGAGACAGAACAACCGGTCGGGGATCCTGCCAAGCTGATCGCACCCATGTTGGCGCGGTTCATGGCAGCCGACAGAAACTTCCGGAAGGCTCGAAGGGCACGTCAGCGGCCGAGCGGAGGTGAGGGATAGCGTTCGGAGAGCAACTTCAGGAAGGCGGCCAGAGCAGGATTTTCATTGTCGGCTCGCCAGTATGCCGAAAACTCGAAGCGGCTCGGACCGGCGCCGTCACGCAGCTCGCGGTAGATGAGGCCAGCATAGTTGATGCCCATCTCAGATTCTAGCACAAGACTGACTCCTGTGTTCGTGCTGATCAGCCCCTTGATCATTCCGCGGCTAACGTCATGGCGCTCGATTTTAGGACGATCCTCGGGCGACACGAGCTTGGAAATCAACAGGTTTTCTAGCTCGCTTCCGGGATCGTCATGGCTCAGCAGCACCGTCTCGCCGCGCAGGTCCGTCCAGTAGATGGTGTCGTGCGGGGCGAGGGGATGATCATGGGGTAAGGCGACCAGAACACGCTCGCTCCATAACGATATTGACTTGTTGTCGAGTAACGGCAGCTTCCCTGTGACGATCACGACATCGAGACCGCCGTTGCGAAGTGCCGCCGCCAGGCGAGTGCGTGATCGCTCGACTGTGACAAGTTCGATCTGCGGGACTGCCCGTTTGAACTCGAGTAGCGAGCGTTGCTGCGGATTCCGATCGATGTCGCCCAGGATTCCGAGATGATCTCGCCCACCATTCCGATTTGAAGTCGCCCACCCGTTCCGAGATGATGTCGCCCACCATTCCGGGATGATGTCGCCCGGGTGACGAGGCCTCTTCTGGCTCCCATAGGATGAACCCTTTCGGCTTTGCGAAGGGGACCCTGGATGCCGACGGAGAGGCTTGCGATGCGCCGTGTGCGCGATGTGATCAGAATGAAGGCGGCCGGGTTGCCGAGCCGCGAGATTGCGCGACGGGTGGGCGCGGCGCCCTCGACGGTGCGGCTGGCGCTCCGGCGGTTCGAGGCCGCGGGCTTGAGCTGGCCGTTGCCAGACGACGTCACCGACACGGTTCTGGAACTTCGCCTGTTCGCGAAGACCGGCAATGGCAACCGTCAGGGTCACCGCCGCATTGCCGAGCCCGACTGGGCGACCGTGCACCGCGAGCTCAAACGCAAGCACGTGACGCTGTCGATTCTGTGGGAGGAATATATCGCCGCGGAGCCTGGCGGATACCGGTACTCGCGTTTCTGTGAGCTCTACCGCGCCTGGGAAGGCCGTCTGTCGGTGACGATGCGCCAGGCCCATGCGGCCGGCGACAAGTTGTTCGTCGACTATGCCGGCGATGGGGTGCCGGTGGTGGTCGACCGCCTGACCGGTGAGCGCAGAACGGCGCAGATCTTCGTCGCCGTGCTCGGCGCATCGAGCTTCACCTACGCGCAGGCGACGTGGACGCAGGGGCTCGCCGACTGGATCAGCGCCCATGTTGGCGCCTTCGCGGCGATCGGCGGCATACCGGCGCTGCTGGTGCCCGACAACACCAAGGTCGCGGTCATTAAGGCGAGCCTGTACGACCCGCAGATCAATCGTACCTACGCGGAGATGGCGGCGCATTACGGCACTGCCATCTTGCCGGCGCGGCCGCGCAAGCCGCGCGACAAGGCCAAGGTCGAGCAGGCCGTCCTGATCGTCGAGCGCTGGCTGCTCGGCCGCCTGCGCCATCGCACCTTCTACAGCCTGGCCGAGGTCAATGCGGCGATCGGCGAACTGCTCACGAGGCTGAACGAGGAACGGCCGATCCGGCGGCTCGGCGTGACACGCCGCCGGTTGCTCGAGGAGGTCGACCGGCCGGCGCTCAAGCCATTGCCGGCGTCCCCCTACGTCCTGGCCGAGTGGCGGATCCGCCGCGTCAGTCTCGATTACCACGTCGAGGTGGAGAAGCATTACTACAGCGTTCCGCATCGCTTCGCCCGCGCCGAGGTCGAGGTGCGGTTCACGGCCCGTACCGTCGAGATCTTCCACAAGGGCGAGCGGATCGCCGCGCATCAGCGCATGAGCGGCAATCACAAACACACCACCGTGCCGGAGCACATGGCCTCCAGCCATCGGCGCTACGCCGGCTGGACCATCGCACGTATTCGCCAGGACGCCGCCGCGATCGGGCCGGCGACCAGCGCGTTGTGCGACGTCATTCTCGACGAGCGCTCGCACCCCGAGCAAGGCTTCCGCGCCTGTCTCGGCATCCTCAGGCTCGCCGCCTCCTATGGGCGCGAACGGCTGGACGCCGCGGCTGCGCGGGCAATCGACATCGGCGCGCGCACCTATGGCTCGGTCAAGTCGATCCTCGCCAACAATCTCGATCGGCGTTCTGCTCACCAGCGTTCCGCGGACGATGCGCCGATCCTGCATGCCAACATCCGCGGACCGCGCTACTACAATTAGGAGATCATCCCTTGCTCACCCATCCGACCCTCGACCGCCTCAACGCCCTCGGCCTCCACGGCATGGCCAAGGCCTTCGCCGACATCGAAGCCACCGGTGAGGCCGCAAGCCTCGGTCACACCGAATGGCTTGCGCTGCTGCTCGAACGTGAAGCCTCGCTGCGGCACGACAAACGGCTCGCCACTCGCCTGCGCTACGCCAAGCTGCGCCAGCAGGCGTGCGTCGAGGACATCGACTACCGCACCCCGCGCGGTCTCGACCGCCCGCTGTTCGCTAAGCTTGTCGAGGGCCGCTGGATCGACGACCACGTCAATCTCCTGATCTGCGGCCCGGCGGGCGTCGGCAAGAGTTGGCTCGCCTCGGCGCTCGGCCACAAGGCCTGTCGCGACAATCGCTCCGTGCTCTATCAGCGCGTCCCGCGCCTGTTCGATGATCTGGCGCTCGCTCGCGGCGACGGCCGCCATCCACGCCTGTTGCGCGGCCTTGGCCGTGTCGATCTGCTGATCCTCGATGATTGGGGGCTAGAGCCGCTCGATGCCGGCGCCCGTCACGACCTCCTGGAAATCCTCGAAGATCGCTACGGTCAGCGCTCCACCATCGTCACCAGCCAGCTCCCGGTGGACCAGTGGCATCTGCTCATTGGAGATCCCACCTATGCCGACGCCGTGCTCGATCGCCTCGTCCACAATGCCCATCGGCTCGACCTCACCGGTGAGAGCCTGCGCCGAACCCGGCAATCCGCCCGAAAGACCTGAGCCCGTGGCGCTGTGGACATGCCGCTGCGCTTGGACAACGCAATCGCGTTGCCCACATGCCCACAGCAACGGCAGAAGAAGAAAAATAGGTTGAAGTCGCGATTCCAGATTGACCACGCGGCTTCACCGATGCCAGAGAACCAGCCGGCCAGAACGCCTCGCCGCTGGGCGAGATCAAATCGGAAAGGTGGGCGACATCGTCTCGGAATCCACGGGCGACTTCATATCGGTACGCCTGGGCGACTTCGTCGGAATCCGCAGCGTTGCAGACTGCCTGGCGAAAGCAAAGGGCAGAAGCCAACACTCAGCCGTCCGCTTTCGCTGTTGTCAGCGGATCTCGCAATGGCGATGAGTGCGTCGAATTCTTCCAGAATAGTTCTCGCCAGCCGAAGAACGTTGCAGCCGGCCCGCGTTGGGCGGACACCTCCGCTATGCCGCTCAAAAAGAGCAATACCCAAGTGGTGTTCTAGCTCGGCAATTCTCCGGCTGAGGCTCGACTGCTGCGACCTCACTAACTCCGCGGCTCCACGAAAGCTGCCACAATCGGCCGCGGCGACGGCCGATCTCAGGTGTCTCAGTTCAATCGCTTTGTAGGCCTGAGTAGAAGGTGTTGATCGAAAGAAATTGTGCATCTCTAGAGCTCAAGCGGAGATCCGGATAGGGAGCAATGCCGCAACTGGACTTCCTTCGAAAGGCCTAAGCGGCCGCTCGGATCACTGGAGCCCAGAGCACCGGACCTGCGATGCGCCCCAACTTGCGGATACGCTCCAAAGCCCCGATCGACACCTCTAGGTATCCTGCTATCGCTATGGTATTTCCGAGAGGACGAGCTTTCCCGATCGGGCGGAGGGGCCAGCCTGCGCGCCGAAGAATGCGTTCCATCCTCGCGTCGGTGACAGTGACGATTTCGGTCAGTTCGATGGAAAGGCCGAACTCAATCATGCCCGCAAACAGCTCGAAAGTGGCGGCAGCAAATCCGCCACTCGCTTTCGGCGCGTCCGGAGGAATATCGAGCGCAAATCGGCTGCTCTCCCAGACCTGACGGCTTCGTGGCGCCGGTTGCCCCTCGAGAAGAATGGGGAAGGTGTCTCTCAGCATCGTTGAGCCGGTCGAGGGCAGAAGGCGCACGCAACCCTGAATGTGTCCCGCGGTCGAGCGGTTCAGGAGGTGTACCGGTCGAAGGACATCAAACTCATCGATCTCCATGTCGCCGCTGGTTTCGACGCTCCAGTCAAGGCGCTGTTTGAAGACGCGATAGCGCAGCCGGTGTATCTCGGCGAGCTCGTGAACGAACTCGCCGTAGTACTCGGGGGTGATAAGCTGAATCATACTGGCCTCCCTCTTTTGCATGGAGAAATAAGCAAAGGGGACTAAGCAAGCGTACCTGTGCAGTTGCACAGGTGTTTATGGCGGGCGGAGTTTTTATTTTCGAGATTTTGATTCGGTTAGCAGCACGATGGCTTGACGAAGCGAGCTGACCCCGAGCTTCGCACGGGCGTTGTCCAGGTGAAATCCCGCCGTTCGCTCGGCGATGCCAAGAATGATCCCGATCTCTCCGGCAGATTTGCCGCGCGCGGACCATTCGAGACATTCGTACTCGCGAGGAGACAGCACCACCCCGCCGACCATGCGATCAATCGTCCAAAACCGCTTCGCGTGTGCATGGAAGAACCATGCGATGAGCCGCAGGCTGTGTGCGTGCTTGAGTAACGAGCGATCGAAAACGGTTCGACGCTCGTCCGTCGCAAAGCTCAAAGCGGCGATGGCGCCCCGGCCATCGTGGATCGGGAATGTAAATCCGCAGCGAATCCCGAATTCGGCAGCCTCTTCGAACAACGTGCGTTCTGAATCCGACCGATTTTGCTCTTCGATTCCAAGGCCCCACCGGAACGGTTTAGGCTGGCGGATCGCCCGGCGTACCACCGGATCGACGGAGTCGTACCCACGCTGCAGATAAAGAGCGGTCCAGGAAGATGGATATGTCGAGATTAGGTTCGGGAGGCCGCCGGGCCTACTCGGTAGTGCAAGATATGCGAACCAAGACAAACTGAGCGCAGCAGTGACATCGGCCATGCTCTGCTGAGCTTCATCTGGGTGTGAGCTTTCGGTCAATCGCTCAGCAAACTTCTGAAAAACCCGATCCATCGTTGATGAACCCGCGGGCCCTCCCTCGTAAGCGCTACTCGCAGTATCAGAATTGAGCATTACTGCGAAAGGGGCAAAACAAGGACTAAGTCGGTGCCTTCGAGCGTAGATTAGTGTGATCGCGAGGTGTGATCAGCCATCTCCTGGCGGTCACGGAGTTGCTAGCTCTGCTAATTTGGACCGGCTCCGGGTCCACTGTTCGAAATCCTGCAGCGCTACCGAGAAAATTGATGGATTACTGCGCTATTTAGCGGGCCGGGTTGGAGGTTCGTACCGCTCTTCCGACTACAAAGAGCCGCTTGCCAAGGAGATTGCAATGTAGCTCGGCGTTCCCAAGGAAATAAAGACACACGAATACCGCGTGGGGCTGACGCCTGGGGCCGTTCGCGAATACGTTGCGGCAGGCCACAGCGTCTTGGTCGAAACGAATGCCGGTGCGGGGATTGGCGCGACAGATGATGCCTATCGCAAAGCTGGTGCTACCGTCGCGGCATCTGCTCGCGAGGTGTTCGCGTCGAGCGAAATGGTATTGAAGGTCAAGGAACCACAACTGTCCGAATGGACACAAGTGCGCGAAAACCAGATCCTCTTCACTTACCTCCATCTAGCTCCAGATCCGGAGCAGGCCAAAGGCCTCATCAAATCGGGCTGCACCGCAATTGCTTATGAAACGGTCATTGACGCGCAGGGTGGGCTTCCCTTGCTTGCTCCGATGAGTGAAGTTGCGGGGAGGCTTGCGATTGAGGCAGCGGGTGCGGCGCTGAAGCGGTCCGCTGGCGGACGAGGATTGCTGATTGACGGCGTGCCCGGGGTGCAACCCGCGCGCATCGTGGTGATCGGCGGGGGAGTTGTCGGCACTCACGCCGCCCGGATGGCAGTTGGGCTCGGAGCTGAGGTTACCATCCTGGATCGTTCGATTCCTCGGCTTCGCGAACTCGACGACGTGTTCAACGGGCGAGTTCGTACCAGATTCTCAACTATAGCATCCCTGGAAGAGGAGGTATTTGCGGCGGACGTCGTCATCGGCGCCGTTCTCGTTCCCGGCGCGAACGCGCCGAAACTTGTCAGCCGCAGCATGCTGAGCTCGATGCGCAAAGGCGCGGTGATCGTGGACGTAGCTATCGATCAGGGCGGATGCTTTGAGACTTCGCGGGCTACGACGCATGCCGATCCAACCTACGAGGTGGATGGCGTTATCCACTATTGCGTTGCAAATATGCCCGGGGCTGTCCCGCTCACCTCAAGCCAGGCGTTAAACAACGCCACGCTTCCTTTCGGTTTGGCACTCGCCAACAAAGGATTTGCGGCTGTGCTCGAAAATCCTCACCTGCGAGCAGGTCTGAACGTCTATCGAGGGCGGCTAACCTATAAGGCTGTCGCCGAGAGTCTCGGCCTTCCCTTTTCACCGATCGAACAGGTTGCGGCCTGATCCCAGAGGCCTCCGTAGGGGCGTTTTCCTCCCTGACTTGGCGGGCCACTCCTTCGGGAGTGGCCCCTTTTTTTAAGGGCGGCATCGCAAACAACATGCACTCGCCATGGCTTGGACGTCGGCGGCTCCACAGAATATCCACGGCCCACCTCAGCAAAACCGCGGTCGGCTCTCCCCTTGCGAGTTTCCCGCTGTCGACGCGTCGAGAAAAGCCTCCAGCCGACAACGGATGGTAGATGCCGTCTCATCCGGCGGGTACTTACAGGTAAGGGGCGCCCCTGATCTCTGGGTGGCAGCGGATACAGACGATCGACCGTACGTAAACATCTGCGCGGGCACTGCGGTGCGCTAGCTTGGCAGGCCGCACAATTGTTCGGAGCTCAACGGCTTCTCCGGCGAAATGCCTGGGACAGGGCTGTGCTGTGGGAGACGGCGCAGCCAGAAGGGTCGGCGCATCGGCTGGCTGGAGTTCGACTTCGTGACCGCACGCTTAGCAGGCGCGGATATTACGCGGGTTGCTCTCGGGAAGAAAAGCGGCCCGCCCGGATCTGTTACGGCAAAGCCAGGTGGTGACCACGACCACATGGATCCCTCCCAACTTTGGGAGTTGCACTTCAGACTCTGGTATGGAGGGTTTGAAGGATGGCAACTGTCATTCCGCATTTTGCGGTGACAAGACCCGTCATGCGTCAGTCGTCGCGAGGAGCGCTAACAGGCTCTGAGCCGGCGGGGCGGGAGAAAAATGCCCACCCGAAAAGTCAGGAGAACATTAATGAATTTCACGATGTCAGCGAAACAAAATGAGTGGTTGGATCGCGTGAAGTTTTTCATCGCTAAGCACGTCCGGCCCGCCTTGCCCGTATATGAGCAGCAGCGCGCTGCGGGCGACCGCTGGGAACTTCCTCCGATCCTCGAAGAGCTAAAGAAGAAGTCGCGCGCTAAAGGGTTGTGGAACATGTTTCTGGCACCGACTTCACATGAGGACAATGAATTTCGCGGTGCGGGATTGAGCAATCTGGAATATGCGATGGTTGCAGAAGAGATGGGTCGCATCGCCTGGGCTTCAGAAGTGTTCAACTGCTCCGCACCCGATACCGGCAACATGGAGGTCTTAATGCGGTACGGCACCAAGGAACAGAAACAGCAATGGCTGAAGCCCTTGATGAATGGTGAGATCTGCTCCGCCTTCCTTATGACGGAGCCAGCGGTCGCCTCATCAGACGCTACCAACATTGAGGCCCAGATCGAGCGCGATGGAGATCACTACATCATCAACGGTCGCAAATGGTGGGCGTCGGGCCTTGGCGCCTCTCGCTGCAAGATTGCAATCCTTATGGGCAAGACTGATGCCAACGCACCGCGCCATCAGCAGCAATCGCAGCTCCTGGTGCCGCTCGACCGGCCCGGCATCAAGATCGAAAAGGTGTTATCGGTGTTCGGCTATGACGATGCGCCTCATGGGCACGGCCAAGTGCTGCTCGAAAACGTTCGCGTGCCCGCAAGCAATCTGTTGTTGGGCGAGGGCAGGGGCTTTGAGATCGCGCAAGGCAGGCTGGGTCCGGGCCGCATCCATCACTGCATGCGCACCATCGGCAAGGCCGAGGAGGCGCTAGAGAAGATGGTCAAGCGGCTCAATTCGCGCGTCGCTTTCGGCAAGAGGATCCTCGAGCATTCGGTCTGGGAACAGCGGATCGCAGAGGCTCGCATCGATATTGAGATGAACCGGCTGTTGTGCCTGAAGGCCGCGGATATGATGGACAAGGTCGGCAACAAGGCGGCCCAACTTGAAATCGCCATGATAAAGGTGGCGGCGCCACGCATGGCCCTGAATATCATCGATCAGGCGATCCAGGCTTTTGGCGGTGCCGGCGTGTCCGACGAGGCCGGCCTTGCTCGCGACTATGCGTCGGCTCGGACCATGCGTCTGGCGGACGGCCCCGACGAAGTGCACTGCCGCGCGATCGCCAGACTTGAGCTCAGGAAGTTTGTAAACTGTCCGGTCAATTGATAGCGGCGACCAATCGTGCTCCGAGAGAGCTCTGACCCGTCAGGAACGGAGAGGAGTTTTCCGGCACGGAAGCAGCTTCATACTGCCGGTATGAGGACGGCGCGATCGCGATCATCCGCTATTGCTTTCGTTCTCGCTGCAGCGAAGCGGCCATTATTGTCTGTGGTGAGGTGTCGTTCGCTATCCGGCAGCCGGACGCCCTGATGGCAGCGGTGCCGGCCCGGATGATCCAGGACGGCGCGACGGCGATGGACGTGCATGAGGTATCGCGCCTCCTTTTTCTTGACCTGCGCGATCTCGGCTCCGAACTCGATGTATGTCAAGCCTTCTGCGCGACGAGTCACGTCGCGGAGGAAACGAGCATGGAGCGCAGGAAAGCGGATTATCGTCAACCGGATCTGGTCGTCGTGGAGAAGCCACCCACGCCGAAGCTACTCGAGACGCATGTGGGCTCTGGCGCTGGTCGCGCGGACGGACTGGATCACCTTCAAGGATCTCGGGATCACCTCCAGCATCTCGGTGATCTCCTCTTCGAGCTTGGACAACCGCGCGCCGCCACACCAGGCGCACGCCCACGTCCCGGCACGATCACCCGCTCGCGAGGCAGACGCTCCGGGAACGGCTGGCGCGATGGCCGGTCGACCCGATGACCTCGCTTCGAAGGTCGGCCGGACTCTCCATTTCACGGCTTACAGCTTCTGGACCAGTGGCTCGGCTGTGGCTTTGGAGCGCCTCAAATCACTCGAAAATGCCGCCATTTCGGCCGCCGTTTCAACCCGGTGTTCGGAGCCCGCCGAGGAAGGCGATCTCGGCATCGAGCAGACGACGAAGCTCGTCCCGCCACTATGAGCTTTTCGCGGTCCTTCTGCCCGATGGTCCCCGTTGCGTTTGCGGCCGGAAGCCCAGCTTTCGATCGCGGTGGCGAACCGCGGTAGGTTGGGACGATAGACGGCGATGATCTCGGCTCGGGTGACGATCGTGAATGCTCAGCAATTCCGCCGCTTGACGGAGGCTGCCACAATCAGCCGCAGCCACGACCGATTGCAGGTGTTTCAGTTCGATTGCCTTGCTGGCTTGAAGGGAGGGTGTTGATCGACGTGGTTTGTGCATCGTAAGTCTTAAGCAGATGGGCTTTCCGCTCCAATGCGCAGCAATGCCCCGGATTGCAACTTGCTTCCAGATCCTAGGCGGCCGCTTCGATGACTGGAGCCCAGAGCACCGGACCTGAGATGTGTCCCCCTTTGCGGATGCGTTGCAACGCTTCGGGCGAGACCTCCAGGTATCCAGCAATGGCCGTGGTGTTTCCGAGAGGACGAGCCTTTCCGATTTTGCGGAGCGGCCAGCCCGCGCGCCGAAGGATCCGTTCCATCCGGGCATCAGTGACGGTAACGATTTCGGTCAATTCAATCGAAAGGCCGAATTCAATCGTGCCCGCAAACAACTCGTAGGTAGCGGTAGCCTCCACCACTTGACTTCGGCGCATCCTGAGGAAGATCGAGCGCGAATCGGCTGCTCTCCCAAATCCTGTCGCTTCGTGGCGCCGGCTGCCCGTCCAGAAGGATCGGGAAGGTGTCTCTCAGCATGGTTGGGCCGCTCGAAGGCAGGAGTCGGACGCAACCCTGAATACTTCCAGCGTTCGAGCGGTTCAGGAGGTGCACCGGTCGAAGGACATCAAACTCGTCGACCTCCATATCGCCGCTGACGGCGACGTTCCAATCCAGGCGCTGTTTAAACACCCGATAGCGCAGCCTGTGCATTTCGGCCAGATCGTGGACGAACTCGCCATAGTACTCCGGCGTGATGAGCTGCATCATTCTTGCCCTCCCTGCTTTATTCCGACAGTCAAGCAGAGAAGCCCGGGCAAGCGCATCCTGTGCAGTCGCACAGGTGTCTGCGAAGCGCCTGGATATTATTTTCGAGATTTTGCCTCGGTCAACAGCACGATGGCTTGACGAAGCGAGCTAACGCCGAGCTTCGCACGGATTTTATCCAGGTGAAATCCCGCGGGTTCCGAGATACCTAGAATGGTCCCGATCTCCCCGGCTGATTTGCCGCGCGCGGACCATTCGAGACACTCGTACTCGCGAGGAGACAGAACCACCCCACTGACCATCCGATCAATCGTCCAAAAGCGTCTTGCATGTGCATGGAAAAAGCTTGCGATTAGCCGCAGGCTCTGAGCGTGCTCAAATAGCGAGCGTCGAAGCCGATGCGATGCTCGTGGCTGGCAAAGCTCAAAGCGGCGATCCCGCCCTGGTCATCGTGGATTGGGAATGTAAATCCGCAGCGAATTCCAAATTTGGCGGCTTCTTCGAACAAAGCGCGTTCGGACTCGGATCGAATTCCTGGTTCGAATCCAAGGCCCCATCGGAAGGGTTTAGACTGGCGGATCGCCCGACGCACCACGGGATCGATCGACTCGTACCCGCGCTGTAAATAAAGAGCGATCCAGCACGATGGATATGTCGATATTAGGTTCGGGGTACCCCCGGGCCGGCTTGGTAACGCAAGGTATGCGAAGCAAGACAAGTTCAGCGCCGCGGTGACATCGGCCATGCTCTGCTGAGCGGCATCCCGGTGGTGCTTTCGGTCAATCGCTCAGCAAATCGTTGAAAAACCCGATCCATCTTTGATGAACCCGCGGGGCTCCCTCGCAAGCGCTACTCGCATTATCAGGCCGAGCATCGCTGCGAATGGGGCGAAACAAGGAAAAACACCCGACCTACCCTGGCGTGGGTCTATCGTGTTGCAGGGAGCGAGGGCTTGGTTGTGCAGGCTATCGCTCGGCCTTCCTGGCGTTACGTTGTGGTATCATCACCACCAGACTCGGCTCTGCGGTCTTATTCGAATTCCTGCAGACGGTGGCTGAAGATCGCCGGAATGCTGCGCCGTTTGCCGTTCCGAGTTGCAGGTTCGTACCGCTCTTCCGATTACAAAGAGCCGCTCGCCAAGGAGATTGCAAATGAAGGTCGGTGTTCCCAAGGAAATCAAGACGCACGAATACCGCGTCGGCCTGACGCCTGGGGCCGTCCGCGAATATGTGTCCGCTAGGCATACCGTACTGGTCGAGACCAAGGCCGGGGCCGGAATTGGTGCGACCGATGAGGATTACCGCACAGCTGGCGCTGCGATTGCCGCCTGCGCTCGCGAGGTATTCGCGTCCAGCGAGATGATCGTGAAGGTCAAAGAGCCTCAGCCGTCCGAATGGACGCAGTTGCGAGAAGGTCAAATCCTTTTCACTTATCTGCATTTGGCGCCGGACCCGGAACAGGCTAAGGGTCTCATCAAGTCTGGCTGCACGGCAATTGCCTATGAAACCGTGACTGACGCCCAGGGTGGGCTTCCGCTGCTTGCCCCAATGAGCGAGGTCGCAGGAAGACTTGCGATCGAAGCAGCAGGTGCGGCGCTGAAGCGGTACGCTGGCGGGCGCGGACTGCTGATTGGTGGCGTGCCGGGCGTTCAACCCGCTCGAATCGTGGTCATCGGAGGGGGCGTTGTCGGCACTCACGCCGCACGCATGGCGGCGGGCCTCGGTGCCGAGGTCACAATCCTCGATCGTTCCATTCCCCGACTTCGCGAGCTGGATGAACTGTTCGAAGGGCGAGTTCGCACCAGATTCTCGACCATAGCCTCCGTCGAAGAGGAAGTATTCGCGGCGGATGTCGTGATCGGCGCCGTTCTCGTCCCAGGCGCGAGCGCGCCTAAACTTGTCAGCCGCGGCATGTTGGGCTCGATGCGCAAAGGCTCCGTTATGGTCGACGTAGCGATCGATCAGGGCGGATGCTTCGAGACATCGCGTCCGACGACTCACGCTGATCCAACTTATGAAGTCGACGGCGTCATTCATTACTGCGTGGCCAATATGCCGGGAGCTGTCCCGCTGACCTCAAGCCAGGCACTGAATAACGCCACGCTGCCCTTCGGTTTGGCTCTAGCGAACAAGGGTTTTGCGGCTGTGCTTGAAAATCCGCATCTGCGCGCGGGCCTGAACGTGTATCGTGGCCGCCTGACTTACAAGGCTGTGGCGGACAGCCTCGGCCTGCCATTCTCACCAATCGAACAGGCAGCGGGCTGATCTCCAGAGGTCTTCCAGGGACGTTCCCTGACCCAGGGCCACCCTTTTATGGGGTGCCTTTTTTATTTATCACGTTCAATCTGATCAGGCGCCTCTGAGAGAGCGGAGAGGGCCGCGATCGCAAAACAGCCTGCGCCAGATCTTAAGCTATGATAGCAAACATGCTCTGTTCGTAAGTGGGGCTCGCGTGACAGGCAAACCTGATATTGACGTGATCACCAGGGGGCGAGCTGCTGTTTTGTGAGCCGAACTTTCAAACAAGTCGGTTGACAGCTGAGTCCAGTCAATAGGCAAAGTGCAACCGCCCGTAAACTTATCGACAAACGTTGCTCTGGGAGCCGACAGCAGTATTCAGAGAAACGCTATTTCGCTTTGGGCCGTTCACCCATGAAACGGCGTGAACTGAAGAGGGCCCGAGACCACCGTCGGGGCCGGTCAGTCCTTCTCTGGAACCTCAATCGGAATGGCGAAACCTACTTTTACGCGATCGATTATGATCATCGTCTTAAAGCCCTTGATATTCGAGTTCTCATAAAAGAACTGGCGGGTGAACTGCTCATATTCTTCCATGGTGCGCGCTGTGAGATATAGAACAAAATCAGCGTCGCCGGTCACGTAAAATCCGTTCACTACGTCACCTGACGATCTGATGGCTTTCTTGAACCTATCAATTATATCCGAACGCTCTCGCTCTAAAGTGACCAGCACTAGCATCTGAATAGGTCTTCCTACTGCCTTTGGGGAAACGATAGAGACATCTGCTTCGATGATGCCCTCTGTGCGGAGCCTCTTTAGTCGTCGTTGACAGGCTGTAGCAGAAAGCCCTGCCATTTCACCGACCACCTCAGAAGTTAAACGGTTGTTCCTTTGCACGATCTCTAGGATGCGGGCATCTGTCCGATCGTATTGCATGAGCTGCTCCAGTCCTGATGGATATCTGCCCCAAAGAGGGCTGTCGCGCAGGAAATCCTCCTTGTTATCTCAGAATGCGACGAAAACATCCCAGTGGTGCGAGTATCGCTAATTTTATAGGCAATTTCAATAAGTGAGCCCCGTCAATATGCCGTTGCATAGGGTGTGGCAAGGAAGCCCTGCCCTGCCAGCCAGCGACAACCTTCGAAAGTGTGACTTCAAATTGGAGGTCCAGGCTCGGCGGCGCTCGATCTTGGAAGACCGGCGGCCACGAGATGTTGAGTGTCGTAAACCGAAGCGATCATCCAATTCCAGGCGGAGCTGCCGCTCGCGCATATTGGGAGAGCAGCAACGTACCAAGGCGCGGAATCGCGATCCCCGCCTGTGCGCAGCGTGGCCTGTTTTCAGCGCAAGGCGAGCGTCGGTGGCGTGGTGGGGTAGCAATCGTCGCACGACAATAACGAAGAAGGAGCCGGCTGGCCGTACTGATCGGCCGGCACGTCTGACACAAGATCAATCCTTATTTGCCGATGCCTGGGTGCGAACTGCAGAGTGGTGACGTCGCCCTGGCTGCGATCCCGATTAGGAAGATGACGGTTGGCATAGGCCAGACCCTCCACTACGTCGCTGAAGAGAGGATTGCCCTGCCCAAGAGGACGACCGGTGACAGCCCGGAACTGAAGCCGATCAACGTCGGGGCCGCCCGAACGCAGGACGTGCGCTTCCATTCATGCATCGAGACGATCCGCCCAGCTCTCGTAGACAATGACCGGCGCGCACATGTCTTAGCCTTGACTCCAGGCAAATATGCTCGACGGTGATCGCAAGCTCGCAGTCCTGATCAGTTCATTAAACAACAACTAGACCGGTCGGAACGCTATCCAAGCCACGAGAAGCAGCTCAACACACCTACCTTCGATGATCAGACGCGCCGTAGGGCGTGCCCGGGGTCGATTTGGCTGAGATCCATGGGTTGGGTTCGTCGCTCGCATTGAAGCTCGTCGGCGAGTGCGGCACGGATCTAAGGGCATGGCCGAGCGCCACGCACTTCACTTCCTGGCTCTGACTCGCACCGGGCAACAAGACCTCGGGCGGCAAGGTGCTGTCTTCGCGGAGATCGTGCAGCCGGCTGTAGCGCGACAATCTGGATGGGAAGCTTCCATCCTGATTGCCGCGCCGCAAGCCGGGCGGCTGCGCTGCTGCGGTGGGCAGCCACAACCGTGGGGCGCGGCGATACGGCGCCAGGCGCATTCTATCGCCGCCTGTCCTCACGTGCGGGCAAGTCGAAGGCGGTGACCGCCCGCAAGATTGCGGTTTTGTTCTACAACACACTTAGGCACGGCGTGAGCTACGGGGATCCAGGCGCCGACCACTATGAGCAACAATATCGAAACCGCGTCATCGCAAGCCGTCAGCCCAGGGCAAAATCGTTGAGCTTCGTGTAACAGGCTATTCCGGCCGGCGCCAATCCGGCTGCTTCTTAGGAAGTCGATCGCGATCTTTGCCGGACCCCGGACATGAGCTTCCGCTTGCGCTTCACTGAGGGCCACCGCAATGCCTATCCGGTACGGCTGATGTGCGCCGAGCTCGAGGTCTCGCCGGCCGGCTATTATGCTTGGCGCGGCCGTCTGCAGAGCGCTCGCGCGACCGCCAACGCGACGCTTCTTGCCGAGCGACAGCGTCAGCGCTATGGTAGTGCACGGTCCATGCAGTTCTGCGGACGCAGGGACGTAGTGCCAGCCGCGGCGGGACCGAACGGTTGATGCGTCGGCCTCGCATTCGGGCGATCATGGCGCCGCGCCGCCGGGTTCGCACCACCGACAGTCGTCACCATCTGCCGATCGCGCCAAACCTGATCGCGCGTGACTTCACCACCGCAGCTTTGAACCGATTTGGCTCGCCGATATACCGATATGCCTACACTCCAACCACGGAGGGCTGGCTGTACCTGGTGCCGCCATAGTGGACCCCTGCAGCTGCAAGATCGTCGGCTGGGCGATGCGGGATCACATGCGGGTCGAACTCGTCTCGTCCGTGCTGACGATGGCGTTCCGCCAGCAGCGGCCCTGGGGCCGGATTGATCCATCGGGCCGGATTGATCCATCATTCCGATCGCGGCGTATGCGTCACGCGAATACGGGCGGTCCTTGCAGCGGCTGACATCACCGCATCCATGAGCCGCAAGGCCGACTGCTTCGGCAATGCCCCGATGGAGAGGTTCTTCCATGGCTTGAATACCCAGCTCGTTCATCATCGCCAGTATCAGACCCTGCTCCGAGGCCCAGCGCGAAATCTTCGCCTTCATCGAGGGCTTCTACAATCCGACCCGGCTCAATTGCGGGATCGGATATATCTCCCGATCGAAATGGAGCTAAAAGCCGCCTAAACCCGTCGACTTTTTCGGGGAAGATTAGAGGCTGCGGAAGCACAATCGGGTTAGCGCGACAACGCCTTCAGAAGCTGCAACGCACAACTAAGGCAGCCACGCCTGGATCCTGCCGAATGGATGCGAGGCAAGCAGACGGTCTCGAACCCCCGATTCGCGGGCGACACTCCGCCAGCCATACATGCTTCTCGATAAGATGAGGTTGAGGGCGTTTCGCTGCTACCGTCGCCCTTCTGGCTGAGTACAGACAATCGTCGCAACAAGTTTCGCCACGGGCGATCGCGGGACAAGCGCCCCAGCGGAAGCGTCGGCAAAAAGGTCAACTCAATTCGAAGAGCTTGCGAGGCGCCAGAGTCAAAACGTCGACACCCGTTTCGGTAACACGAATTGTATCGCTCACCACGTACCCAAAATCCTCTTCTATCCAGTTTCCGAGCATAAGATGGAAGGTCATATTCGTCTTGAGCAATGTTTCGTCGCCTCTCGCGAAGCTCGCTGTCGGCTCGGTCCAATCGATGCCAATAGCATAGCCGCAGCGAGATTCCTTCTTGTAGCCATACTTTTCGATCGTTCGATAAAAGGCGTTGGCTACGTCCCTGCAAGGGACGCCGGGCCGGACACTGGCGAGCGCTTCTTCCATGCCTGCTAGTTGTGCATCGTTGATGCGACGTAACTGATCCGAGGGAGCGCCCACAGAGAAGGTGCGGCTCATAGCTGAAACGTAAGCATGGCGTACGCCACCAAGCTCGAGGTTGATCTGAGATCCGTCACGAATGTTGTCCTCGCTCCAACGAATATGGGAAGTCCCCGTACGTGGCGAGGAACAAAAGAAGTTGCCCGCAATATCCGTCCCAACTTTGCCATTTGCACCCCGCGCAAGCGTTGCGGAGATTTCGGCCATTGCATCCGCTTCACGCACGCCAGCTCGGATCACTTCGGCGGCACGCATGATACCTGCATCAGCGATGGCTGCAGCTTCTCGCATGATGGCTATTTCAAGCTCGGATTTGACGCCACGGATCCAAGCGACCGCTTTAGTGCAGTCAACAATAGTTGCGGCCGGCAGTCGTGCTTTGAACTTTTCGACAGTATACACAGTGAGATCGCCGATCTCGAGTCCGACAGATCTATTCGCCAAGCCGAGTTTGTGCACATGATCAATTACACCGTCGTAGCCATCTTTGCCCGGTGTCCCGATGAGGCTCTCAGGATAGCTTATGATGCTATCGCGCGACAGGAACGACTGGTGAATCGCTGCAGGCGCATCCATTTTGCGCAAGATGAATGTGGGTTCCTCATTTTGGCACGTAATCACCACCCCCTGCGGAACATATGCTGTGCGAGCCGTATAGCCGGTTAGCCAAGTGATATTTCGCAGATCTCGAAATAACGAGCGCGTCTATCCCACGCTCTGCCATATCAGCTTTTACGGCATTTACTCTACGTAGATATTCTGTCCGGGGAAACACCTGCGGGCCCTTGCTGATCGCCATTTTCTCAACTCCTGTTGAATAGCCTATATACCGGAAATGGACGGCGCGCTGATAGCCTTTACCGCGCGTTCGTTGCCTAGTTCCATCTCTGTTGCCGCCGAATTCGCAGAAATTATGCGTAGCTGGCCATGTGGTGCAACTTAATGACTACGAGCCCAATCTTCTCCTGTCCGTTCGTCCGCAATTCCGACTTTGACCGCGCAAGATCATATACTCTGATTAGTCATTGAGCTGCGGTTCTGGTCGATCCCTGAGCAATTCGACGAGAACGACGGCGTCATGGCAGTTATGGCGACCTTCACCGGAATAACGTGGACCAGCTGCGGTGAGCTGGACGAAAGGCTTCTGAGTTGGCAAGCATCGTAGAATCAGGCCTGAATCGCTACAATCGGGCTTTCACACAAGCGGGCGTCGCCATCGCGAAAGGCCTGCGCCGGTCTCGGCGGTTCCTTTTTTCACCCGTTCGGCGGCGGCAAGTTAGGAGCACTCCCTTTGAAGACAGATGCGCCAATGTGTGGCAAGCCGGCTTGCAATTGGATATGCGTCATTGTCCATTAAGGAGTGTTGACGTCGTATTTGGACAGCGATGTGGCGGTTACAGGATGATCCCAAGTGCTCGAGGCTCTATTTCCGTTGCCTCCTGCTGTTCTCGTTCCGAGATCACTACGAAAAAAATAGTTCCGCCAACTCGATAGTTTTGCTGGCCGGGATGAGAATCAGAACGGTTGCCTCTCGAATGGTTGCTGTAGGACGCGATAGCGCGGGCCTTTCGTGTCCGATTCGAGGGGAGCAATGGAAAAAACGCGCAAGCTCATGGCGCCCGGCTTTCACTCCTCGTGCGGTATCTCAACTGGAACGGCAAAGCCGGCCTTTACTCGATCCATCACCACCATGGTCTTGAAGCCCTTGATGTCCGAATTCTCGTAGAAGAAACGGCGAGTAAACTGCTCGTAGTCTTCCATAGTACGCGCCGAAATATATAGGACAAAGTCAGCGTCGCCGGTGACGTAAAATCCATTCACGACCTCCGGCGAGGATTTGACGGCCTTTTTGAACTTATCGATAATATCCGAACGCTCCCGCTCCAGCGTCACCATAACGAGCATTTGAATTGGTCGTCCTACTGCTTTTGCCGACAAGATCGACACGTCAGCTTCTATTATGCGTTCCGAACGGAGTCTCTTCAGCCTTCGTTGACACGCGGTAGCAGAAAGTCCGACCATTTCGCCGATCACCTCGGACGTTAGACGGTTGTTCTTCTGCACGATCCCAAGAATACGGGCGTCTATTCGATCGTATTGCACACCGGCCCCCCCGTTAGTGATTTTCGCCGCGAAATGCCCATGTCATGCAGGAAATCATTCAGGCCACAGAAAAATGCGACACAAATAACCTCGCGATAGCAATATGCTGAATGCGCCAGCGATTTCAACAGGCGACTGCGTGAGACTGTCAATGGACTTACAGATTTCTCGACCCAAACATTCGCATTCGACCGGTCTGGCTAGGAAGTGCCTCGAGTCTTTGCGGCGTCGCGATTTTGTTTCGGGAGCGGCTCTCGTTGATGGTCGCTGGGTTGCCGGCGAGAAAAGAGATTTTGTGTTCGATCCGGCTACCGGGGAGGAGATCGCGACCGTCGCTCGTTGTGACGCCGCTGATATGAAGATAGCGATCTCGGCGGCTGAGCGATCTTTTCCCGCTTGGCGAGAGCTGCTGCCGGCCAAACGCGGGGTCGTTCTTAGATCTTGGGCATCATTGATGCTCAATCACTCAGAGGAGCTGGCCATTTTGGTGACGAGCGAGCAGGGCAAGCCGCTAGCCGAGGCGCGCCAAGAAATCGCCTATGGTGCTGGATTTCTCGAGTGGTTCGCTGCAGAGGGCGAGCGTGCTTACGGCGAGACGATTCCGAGCCACACGCTCGGAAGTCTGCTTCATGTGCGGATGCAGCCAATCGGCATCGCGGCGGCCGTCACGCCCTGGAATTTTCCTGTCGCGATGATTACCCGAAAGGCTGGGGCGGCTCTTGCAGCCGGTTGTCCGATCGTTGTGAAACCTGCTCCGGAGACCCCGCTCTCCGCTCTTGCTGTGGCCAGGTTAGCTATAGAGGCCGGCGTGCCGTGCGGTGTGTTTCAAGTGCTTGTTGGTGATCCCGTCGAACTTTCGGCGCCTCTATTACGCGATACAAGAATACGCGCTCTTTCGTTCACGGGCTCTACCAGAGTTGGACGTCTACTTCTGGAAGCGGCGGCCGAAACAGTAAAGAAAGTCTCGCTCGAACTAGGGGGGCACGCGCCTTTCATCGTTTTTGACGATGTCGATGTTGACAAGGCTGTCGAAGGAGCCATGGCTGCAAAATTTGCGACATCGGGCCAGGACTGTCTGGCTGCCAATCGCATCTACGTACAAAAGGGCATCTATAGCGCTTTCGTTAAGGCGTTTGCCGCGAAGATGGCTCGACTCAAAGTCGGTCACGGCCTGGACCCTGCCACTAACATAGGGCCTATGACGAAATCATCGGTGGCCGACAAGTGTAGGATGCAAATCGATGATGCGGTGACAAAAGGAGCACAAGTCTTTTCTATAAAGCAGGATGAATGCCTGGGTCCAAACTTCATTCTTCCGAGCCTGCTCAGTGACGTCACCGAACACATGCTTGTTGCACGCGAAGAAACATTCGGGCCAGTTGCCGCTGTGCTGCCGTTTGACTCTGAAGAAGAAGTCGTTGCTCGAGCCAACGCTAGTGAAATGGGTCTGGCCGGCTACGTCTATACGGACAGCTTGCGTCAAGCGCTCCGAGTGTCTGAGCAGATCGAATGCGGCATGCTGGGCATCAATACGGCTTCATTTACAGGCCCTCCTATTCCGTTCGGTGGGTGGAAGCAGTCCGGGATCGGTCGCGAAGGCTCACGACACGGCATCGCGGAATACATGGAACTGAAGTACGTCTGCTTCGGCGATCTGGCGCGTTAGGAGAAACCGCTATGACTGACATTAAGAGGATCGCCGAGTTAGATCGCTCGAGCGTTCTGCACCCTTTCACTCAGCTCAAAGACTTCGCCACAGGCAAGCTTGGTGATCCCACCATCATTTCTGGGGGGAAGGGTGTCCGAATCGAAGACGCGCAGGGACGTAGTTACATTGACGGATTTGCTGGCCTTTATTGCGTAAATATTGGGTATGGCCGGACTGAGGTGGCTGAGGCTATCGCGCGCCAAGCGTATAAGTTGGCTTACTACCACACATATGCGGGCCACACGACCGAAGAGCTCGCCGTTTTATCGGATCGTCTCGTACGTATGACGCCAGGTAAGCCAAGCAAAGTGTTCTTTGGCTTGTCCGGATCTGACGCCAACGAAACTCAGGCTAAGCTAGTTTGGTATTACAACAATCTACGTGGTCAACCTAAGAAGAAAAAGATTATCTCGCGCGAGCGAGGCTACCATGGCTGCTCGGTAATTTCCGGTTCGATGACCGGTATGTCATTTTACCACGATTACGTGGACCTCCCCGTTCCGGGTATTTTGCACACAGGCGCACCGCACCACTATTGGGGCGCCGAGCCGGGCGAGACGGAAGAGTCGTTTTCTCGCCGACGTGCAGCCGAGCTTGAGCAACTCATCGTGCAAGAGGGTCCCGAAACGATTGGAGCCTTCATTGCTGAGCCGGTGCTGGGGACGGGAGGGATCACGCCGCCCCCAGTTGGATATTGGGGTGAAATTCAGGCTGTGCTCAGGCGTTACGACGTTCTTCTGATCGCAGACGAGGTGATTTGCGGATTCGGTCGCACCGGCGCTGACTTCGGTAGCACGTTGTACGGAATCGAGCCCGATCTGGTGACAGTCGCCAAAGGTCTGACGTCGGGGTACGTGCCGCTATCTGGAGCCATCGTTGGCGAAAGGGTTTACGGAGTTATGGAGGAAGCAGCGGATCGTGTCGGGGCGTTTTCGCATGGATATACTTATTCCGGCCACCCGATTGCGGCCGCTGCTGCCAATGCGGTTCTCGATATCGTGGAAAAGGAGCGCTTGAGTGACCGCGCAAGGATTGTTGGCGCGCATTTCCATAAGCGCCTCAATGAACGGTTTGCGCAACTAGAAATCGTTGGGGAGGTGCGAGCCGTGGGGTTGCTCGGCGCTGTCGAGTTTGTTGCGGATCGCCACACGAAGCGGCGGTTTGATCCGGAGCTCAAGGTGGGTGCCCGCATCTCTAAGGCTGCCCGTGATCTTGGGCTCATTGTACGAGCAATGCCGCATGGAGAAATTCTTGGCTTTGCTCCGCCGTTGGTTGTGTCAGAAGCCGAAGTAGACGAGATCGTCGACTTGGCTTACGAAGCAACGAAGCAGGTAATTGACGAACTCACGAGAGAATCATCAATCGATTAAAGTGGGTTCTAGAGTGCCATGTCGGATCTCCGCCTGTAGCTATCCAAGCGCTTGGTGCGCGTTTGCTCGGAATCGCTAGAACGAAATACCCGCTCACGACCGAGGAATACAGAACCTATTGGCTCTGCTTCACCGCGACCGACGCGATTCTGCCCGGGCGTTGCGTTCTGCCGCGAGGAGAAGAAGATCTGCTCCTGAA
The DNA here is from genome assembly GCF_041200145.1 of Bradyrhizobium sp. LLZ17. NCBI lineage: Bacteria > Pseudomonadati > Pseudomonadota > Alphaproteobacteria > Hyphomicrobiales > Nitrobacteraceae > Bradyrhizobium > Bradyrhizobium zaerense. The sequence continues at coordinate 3,654,322 of NZ_CP165734.1, read as the reverse complement.
GCTCGCTGCGTCGGGAACAAGGGAAGAAGTCGCGGCTGCTAAAAGCTGGATCGGCATGACCGCGGCAGCCGCCCACGTTCCGACGTCCGTTTGATTTCCCTGAAGCTCTGGGTCCTGCTTCCGCCCAGTTGTCTTGCGGGCTAGGCGGCAATTCTTGCGATGTGTAGCAACACGCACGAACGGGGGAAAGTTGCCAGCTCCTACTCAGCGTCTCCTCCTGGTTGAAGACCAAGGCGTCGGGGTGAGTCCGGGCTGACGGATCGCGGGTAGGTGAACAAACCAAGTTCAATGGGGCAGTGCTTCAACGCACCACTGCGTGGCAGTCTGGTCGGGCTTTGCAGGATGATTTATCCCGGCGAGCAATGCGCATGGGATTCCAGGAACGATCATGGCCGCAGAACTTCCGCAACTCTAGGCGGTTTCCGCCGCGTTCAGACGTCGGGTCTTCGGTATCTTTCTTGAAACGCTAAGAGGGAGAGTACGGCCGTGGAAAATGCGAAACGAGCCTTATCGACAGCCCAAATAGACCGCGATCACCTGGAGATCGCGCAAGGTCAAATGGCCTTTGCTGGACGCTCGCCTGACGAACAAGCTCCCGCAGTGTGCCGAATTATGAAGACCTTCGGATCCTCAGCTACGACGTCACTATTCATAACGCGCGTCTAATCGCTAAATGAACTATCGCTTGACAGGGAAGGCTGTGCTCTCCTTGAACATGCGGCCCCCCTTGTGCTGTTACGGACAATCGGCGTAGCTTGCGATGTGGCTGGCTCGCAGCTCGACACTGGAAGCGACCAGCGATGTCAAGCACACCATGGTAAAGCTGAGGTGGATGATCGGCGGGTGTTTTTTCTTAGGCGCGATCGGTTGCGAATATCGAATAGAGCCGAAAGAGCTCGAATTCTTGAGCTCCTCTCCACGAAGCTCCGGATGTTCCTCCGATGTCAAATCAGGACCAGAAGAATGCATCTCGGTCTGGTGAGGTTACGCAGATTGCACTCTGAGCGCGCCCAAGGCTCGCCTGGATGTGCCTTACAAGATTCCGAACACACTCATGTCCCCGCTTCTAAGGCCAGAGCCTCAATCTGAGTACCTGTCTTGCCCGTCGTCCAAGTCCTGGCGGCAGAGATGTCGGCTCGCGGCTGAAGTCGGCTTTTCGGCAGAGTGCGAAAAGGGATGAGGAGCACGAAATACCAAGTCCGTCCCGCGCTGCCACCTATTCTTCCCAGCCGCACGCCTCGGAACGTACCTGGATCTCTTCGGCTAGAGCAGGGGCGCAACTTCCTGTTCCCAGCGATCCAACCAGGCACCCGACTGTTCTGTTAGATAAGACCAATCGGGGATATATGTATATCGCTCGATTTCCTCGTTGTTGAACGCTAGGAGCTTGGCTTCGTCAGAGACTTTCGATTTGATGTTGGCAGGTATGCCTCCGACGAGCTGATTAAACTCCGCGTTTCGCTCCGGACCAATGACGAAATTTGCGAACTTGAACGCGGCATCCGTGTTCCCACCTTTCAGGACGCACCATCCGTGGTGAGCGAGGTATGTCCAGAACCCCGTCTTCTGCGGATCCATCTTGATCAGGTATCGGATCTTGAACTTGCGGGCCAATTCGATAGCGTGGGTACCGCATTCAAAGGTTAGGCAGCTTTCGCCTGAACTGATTGTGTTCACGACCTCGGAGCCTGATTTTGCGACGCGACCGATATTCCCACTGCGCGCTAACTTTTTGATGAACTCCCACGCCGGCTCGATGTTTCTCTCGTCGCCGCCTTGGTAGAGAGCCAAGGATAGTAATTGAAGACCAGAGTTGATGGTGAGGGCTGGAAAACAAATCTTACCTTTGAGCCGAGGGTCCAAAAGATCGTCTAGCTGAGTGATCTCGAAAGGCATGATATCCTGTCGGCAGAACCACAAGGTTGCGGTTATTGTTCGGGGAATGTTTATGATGTTGCCGCCGCTATCTTTCATCAGTAGCTTCTCTGGAACGTCCACGATGTTCGGAACGTTCGCCGCGGTGACTGGCTCGGCCCAGTTTTGGCGTGCGATTTCTTGAAACGAAGCCTCGTACCCTGCCACCAAATCTATGCCAGGCTGCGGCCACGCGGCCCTAATTTTGGGCAAAATATTGATGGCGCCAGCGATGGTTTGCCAGTTAATGTCTACGTCCGACTGCTCGTCTGCAATCTTCTTGATTGACTCGATATGGACTCCGCCCCATTCCGATGCAGTGATGGTCTGAACACTGTCTACGCCGGAGGCGCCCGCACACCGCACTTGATCGTCAGCGAACGATGTGGATTTCGCTTTTCCCATGGCCGTTTAGTCTCCCAGACGCAAGCATCACGTTTGGAAATTATGAGGGGACCCGGCGCTCAAAGGCAGCGAAAACAGCGCTCAAGCCGCAGAAACTCTGCAATCTAAGCGGCGCATTGCGCTGGTTCAACCGTCCAATAGTTCCGCATAAGTCAGGGCCATCGTGAGCGGCAACCGCTGGTTCCTCGCTTGGCGTCGCCACCCCAAAGGCTCCGCCGAACGGGTGACTCGCATCCGCGAGGGACATTTCGGCCAACGCTGACCGTCCGACTTGTGAACATCTGCTTAGACGTCGAAGCCAGGAAATCGGAACACGGCGGCAAACTTTACGACAATGAGGCATCTTGGCAGGGTACGAAATGTTCGAATTTCACCGAAAGAAAGCAGAGTTTCGGCGACTTCAGCGGATTAAACGCAGTTTATCAAAGCAGGGGAAGATTAGTATCACTCAAAAGCATTTCACTAACGTTCGGACTGCGGAATCGTAAAGGGCTCATGACGGAGAATATAACGTCGACCAAGAGTGTGGGCTTTCTTGCGCCCTATCGCGTGCTGGATCTTACCGACGAGCGGGGCCTCATAGCGGGCGCGATGTTCGGTCGTCTCGGCGCCGACGTCATCCAGGTTGAGCCGCCGCGGGGTTCGCCGGGCCGAAATGTCCCGCCATTCGCGCAAGATGCGCCGGTGGGCGAGAATTCTCTCTACTGGTCTGCCTATGCGTCTGGAAAGCGTGGCGTGACGTGTGCGCTCGATCGCGCCGAAGGACGCTCGCTTTTGCATCAGCTTGTTGCCACGGCCGATGTGCTATTCGAAAGCCAAGGCGCGGCGCTACACCCAGAGCTCCGCTTCGATGCGCTAAAAGAGATCAATCCGCGCCTCGTGCACGTCACCATCACACCCTTCGGATCGAATGGTCCCAAGGCAAGATATTTGGATAGCGACTTGATCGTCTGGGCGGCGGCCGGACCGCTTGGGCCCAATTGCGACGATCGCGGCAAACCCCTCAGGATCAGCGTGCCTCAATCTTATTTACACGCTGGCGCCGATGCGGCCTCGGGCGCGCTTCTTGCCCTTTTTGCTCGCAACAAAACGGGAGAAGGCCAGCATGTGGACATCTCAATACAGCAAAGCGTTGCAATGACTACGTGTTCGGCCAACTTGGCGGCTGCCGTTGGCCATGAGAATTACTCGATCGACATTCCCTTGGAGGCGGTGGAACCGCATCTGAGCGGCTTGCGCAGACGGCGAGTCATCTGGCAGGTGAAAGACGGAGTTGTGCATATGTATCTCCGCGATGGATCCGAGGGCCGCTTCACGAACAATCTTTTCAAATGGATGCGCGGCAACGGGGTGGTTCCTTCAGGGGTGGCTGAATGGGATTGGATCGAATTGCCGCAGCTAATTGAAACCGGAAAAGTAAGCAAGCGACAGGTCGAGCAGGCGCGCGCGGCGATCGTAGCCTGCTTCGCCTGTTATACCAAACGCGAACTTATGGAGGTTGCCTCGGGTGAGGGATCTTGATGTCGCCGGCCTTCACAGTTGCCGAGGTGAGCGAAAACCCGCATCTGATCGCACGAGGCTTTTTTTGACACCCTCAACGAGAGTGGCCGACAACGCACGCTGCCAGGTCGTTTTGCCCTGACCTCAATTCCGAGTCACGTACGGACGAGCCCGGCGCCTCGTTTGGGCGAGCACAATGACGAAGTTTACGAGGGATTCCTCGGACTCGCGCCGGAGCGCATTGCGCAACTGAGACGCGATGGGGTCGTCTGATGCGCGCACTTGAGGGTTTGAGGGTACTCGATTTTGCCTGGGTCGTAGCGGGACCCATGATCGGACGAGCGCTCGCCGATTTCGGCGCGACCGTCGTTCGGGTCGAGTCGGCCAAGCGATTGGACTTCTCACGCTACTACGGCCCATACCCGAACGGCAAGTTCGACGCGCGACAATCCACCAGCTTTGAAAATTACAACGCTGGAAAATTGGGCCTTGCTCTCGATCTTTCGCGCGACGAGGGGCGCGCCGTCGCGCGCGAGCTCGCAACATGGGCCGATGTGGTCGTCGAAAACTTTTCACCAGGAACGATGACCCGCTTGGGCCTGGATTATGAAGCCCTGCGAGCGCTCAACCCGCGCGTCATCATGCTTAGCACGTCGCTGATGGGACAAAGCGGGCCGTTAGGCAAGACCGCGGGGTTCGGCAGCGCCGGCGCAGCCTTTACGGGCTTTTTGTCGTTGACCGGAAATCCGGGCGAGCCTCCCATCGGACAATTTGGACCTTATACCGATTTGGTCGCGCCCCGCTTTTCGATCTTCATGTTACTGGCGGCCCTCGATCATAGAAGACGCGCCGGGGAGGGGATGCTGATCGACATCGCACAAACCGAAGCGACCATCGAATTCCTTGCACCCCAGATCGCGCATTACTGCGAAAGTGGACACGTTGCCGGGGCAATTGGGAATCGCGATCCCGCCTTTGCGCCACATGGCGTGTTCCCAGCCCGCGGCAATCATCGCTGGGTGGCGATCGTCGCGCGCAACGATGTAGAATGGAACCGGTTGGCTGCCCTCATGGGGCAGGCCCATCTGGCGCAGGACCCTCGCTTTAATACACTAGCCGCGCGCAAAGCGAATGAAGATGCACTAGAAGCTGTCATCTCGGATTGGTCCCGACACCACCACGCAGAAGTCATCGAAGAGCAGTTGCAGGGACACGGCATTCCCGCACATGTCGTAGCCTCGAGTCCTGAGATTGTATCCGATCTCCAGCTGAAGGCCCGGGGCTATCTCGTCCGCCTACCGCACCCGGTTATGGGCGAGGCAGTAATCGAATCCGCGCCTTACCAGCTTTCGGATACGCCCGCCCGCTATGATCTCTGCGCTCCCACTGTTGGCCGCGATAATGATTATGTTCTGCGTGAGCTTCTGGGTTATTCGTCGGATCGGATCGCGGCATTGAAAGAAACCGGCGCACTAACGTGAACGATAATAGCGCTTGAAATTGCATCCGAGGCACGTGAAAGGATGATTAGATGCCGATTGATGTCGCGGTCGAAAAGGGTATTTGCACCATCGTGATCAACCGCCCAGAGCGGTTGAACGCTCTGGACGCCGAGCATTACCATGCGCTGGCAGAGGCATGGTGCCGCGTGCGGGACGATGCGGAAATCCGCGTTGCCGTCGTTACTGGTGCGGGCGACCGCTCGTTCACTGCGGGCGCCGACATCAAGAGCGTGCTCACGGACCCACCGGGCTATGATGAGATGTGGTTGACGCAACGTGATCAGCGGCTTGATCATGGGATCGAGGTCTGGAAGCCCATCATCGCTGCAATCAACGGCTATTGTTTGGGGGGCGGCATGACGCTGATGCTCGCGACCGACATACGCATTGCATCGGAGAACGCAACTTTCAGCTTCGCGGAGGTCAAGCGTGGCCTAATTGGGGTCACGTCGCACGCGTATCGTCAATTGCCGCATGCGATTGCCATGGAAATGTTCCTGACGGGGGATTCGATAGATGCAAGGAGCGCGGCGCATTGGGGACTTGTAAACAAGGTGGTCCCGCAATCGCAGCTGATGGAGGCTGCGATCGACTACGCGCGCCACATCTCCCTCAACGCACCGCTGGCGGTGCAGGCGGCGAAGGAGCTCGCGCTGCGCAGCCGCGACGCCGATCTGGCGACGGCTCTGCGCATGGAACAGATGTTCAACCGTGTGCTGATGGCGACTGAGGATGGGAAGGAAGGACCGGCGGCCTTCGCAGAGAAGCGGGCGCCGCAATTCCGAGGCAAGTGAGGCGGCACCTTAGCCGCACGTCGCAGTCATCGTCGCCTTGGCTTCCGATCTCCCGCCGGATCAAGCATCGGGACGTCGGCAACACGAAACCTTAACGGTGGGCTCGTCCAAGGCTGGCAACCCTGGAGGCAAGTTGGTGGCCCTGCAGCAATGTACATGGAGAACAGGCATGTCTGAACCACTGGAAATCGATACGGGAACACATGAGTTGCTGGCGCAAATCCGCAACAGCGTAGCTATCGTCACGCTCAACCGGCCTGAGGCGCGGAACGCTTTTCCGAACCGCCTGCTTCCGGTAATGGGCAAGTTGATCGAACGCTTGGGCGAGGATCCGAAGGTTCGCTCGATTCTTATCACCGGTGCGGGGACCGCCTTCTGCGCTGGCGGTGATGTAAAAGACATGGGGCAGAGTTCGGCAACGCCCGAACCAGATTTCGAACAGCGCGTTATAGATCTCATCGTAGAAGGTCGAATGTTGACTGGTACGCTGGTCGCGACGAGGAAGCCGACTGTCGCGGCTATCCCAGGTCCGGCGGCAGGCGCGGGCCTTGCGCTAGCCCTAGCCTGTGACATCCGCATTGCCGCACAGTCCGCCTTTTTCACCACCGCGTTTGCGCGCATCGGATTGTCGGGCGACTGCGGTTTGGCCTGGCTGCTGACGAGAGTGGTCGGATTCTCCCGCGCGCGCGAACTTATGTTTCTGTCAGAGCGCATTGATGCGCGGCGGGCGGAAGCGCTCGGCCTTGTCAACCGCGTGGTGTCAGATGGAGATTTGGGCGAGACTGCGTTTGCGCTTGCGGCTTCTCTTGCAGAAGGTCCTCCGGTCGCGCTCGGCTTTATTAAGGATAATCTGGATCACGCCATGACCTCCACGTTTCTTGAGTCGGTCGCATATGAGGCCGGGAACCTAATCAGGACGAAAGTAACCCTTGACCATAAGGAGGGCGTGCGTGCGTTCGCGGATAAGCGAAGCCCCTCTTTCGAGGGACATTAATTAGTTCACGATCCTGTAGTCTGGACAGGTCGGCAATACTGACTGCGCCCGACCGCAGAAACACCCAGCTTGCACAGATCGACCTCCGTCGGCGCTGCTTCATCCACCGCACGAAAGTGAATTTCGCGCCGATAGAAATGCTGAGCTCGCGATCTTTTGTTTGGAGGCTGAAGGCTTGGGGTGGTGCGGTGGCTTTTCGGGTTGTTTCGTAGTTTCGAGCGATGACTTTGCTGCAGGCAAGAAAGCGGCGCGCCAGACCCGCCTCGTTCGTTATGACGCATTCGTGCAAGCTGTAAGGCGAGTGTGGAAGTCGCGCCAAGAATAGCAGCGGGTCATCGGCGCGTTCACGTACCGAAGAAACAAGCCGCGTCGTGGTTTCATCACGACACGCTTGGGTATGCTGTGGGTCAATGCACCTTGTGTGTTCAACACTGCGTACAACGCGAGCGTTTCTTGACCAGTTCATCGGCCACCGCAAAACGAAGGCGAACTGTTCATCAAACGTAAGCGCGATTTTCTCCCCACGGTGACGCCCGCTGTCATTCGGCCTGCAATATTGGCTCTGACTCATTTCTGATGAAGTTCGCCGGCGACTGTGGTTCTTCAACGGAGAATCGGCGCCATGCGGACAGGCTTTCGAATTTCATCGCTAGTACCGAGTGGTTTGGTCTTTGATGGCGTAAGTGATTCAGAGGATTCAATTATTCTGGCTGTTCGGTCAGAGGCTGCGGAGGCCCAATGCCCTTTGTGCGCGACAGCATCGCGCCGAGTCCATAGCCGTTACATCCGGCACGTGGCCGATTTGCCATCAGCGGGCAGAAAGGTTCGCCTCCGATTGCTCACGCGGCGCTTCACATGCGAGGTGCCGCATTGCCGCCGACGTACCTTCGCGGAACGGTTCGGAGAAGACGTCGTTCCGCTTCGACGGCGTCGGACGGCACGGCTCGAACACATCGTCCATCACCTGGGGTTGGCGCTCGGCGGCCGGCCGGCAGCAAGCTTCGCCAAGCGACTCATGCTGCCTGTCAGCAACGATACCTTGCTGCGGGTGGTCCGACGGCGGACGGCGATGCCGATGGATCCATTGCTTGTTGTGGGTATCGATGACTGGGCGTTCCGGAGAAACCGTCGGTACGGGACCATCGTGTGCGATTTGGAGCGTCGGCGGATCGTTGCCTTGCTGCCCGACCGGGAAACGGCGACCGTTCAGGCGTGGTTGTCGAAGCACCCGGGCATCAACATTGTGTCGCGAGATCGCGGTGGTGGATATGGCGAGGCAGCAGCCAAGGCGCTGCCGCACGCCATCCAGGTCACCGACCGCTGGCATCTGATGGAAAACGCGAGCGCGGCCTTCCTTGATGCGGTGCGCCGCTCCATGAGCAAAATCCGAACCGCAATCGGGGCGACGACGATCGATCTTAAACTGCTGACCTGCGCGGAAAAGCTTCGCTATCAGGGCTATCTGCGGCGCCAGGACAGCCATGCCGCTATCGCGGCTCTTGTCAGCGACGGTGTGCCGCTCAAGGAGATCGTCCGCCGCACAGGACATAGTCGCAATCTGGTTCGCCAAATTAGTCGCGGCGGCGGTACCGATGTCTTCCGCACCCGTCAAAGCACCCTGCATGGGCACCTGCCGTTCCTGGACGCGCAATGGTCAGGCGGCTGTCGCAACGGTGCCGAACTCTGGCGCCGTTTGAAAGGGCAAGCCTTTAAGGGATCACTGCGCGTGGTGGCGGAATGGGCCACGCGACGGCGACGCGCCGAGGCCATCATGCGGATTCCGACGAAGCCGGCCATGCATTCCAATTCGAAGCCGGCCGGGTATTCCGATCTGAAGCCGGCCACCCTTGGCGTCGTTCGCATGGGTCAATTTCATGATGTCGTTGAGGGCTGGGAAGGTCAAGAGACCGGTTGATCTTGAGCGGTTTGCTTCTGCTTTCTGAGGCTCTCTCCTTTGAGTTCGATGCGGTAGGGATTGTGGACGAGGCGATCGAGGATCGCGTCGGCGATGGTGGGGTTTCCGATGATTTCGTACCAGCGATCGACGGGCAGCTGGCTGGTGACGATAATCGAGCGGGATTCGTAGCGATCCTCGACGATTTCGAGCAAATCACGGCGTTGATCGGCGTCGAGAGGTTCTGGTCCCCAGTCGTCCAGGATCAGCAGATCGAGTCGTGCGATAGCGCGCAGCATCTTGGTGTAACGGCCATCGGCGCGGCCGAGTGCGAGCGCGGCGAAGAGACGCGGTACACGATGGTAGGCAACTGAGAAGTCGTCTCGGCAAGCCTTGTTGCCAAGGGCGCAAGCGAGCCAGCTCTTGCCGACGCCGCACGGCCCGGTAACAAGGAGATTATGTCGTGCCCGGATCCAGTCGCCGGCGGCGAGTTTTAGAAAGAGCGCGCGGTCGAGGCCGCGGATAGCGCGGTAATCGACATCCTCGACGCAGGCGGCATGGCGCAGCTTGGCGGCTCGAGCTCTGGTTTCGAACCGCTTTTGCTGGCGCAGCGTTTTCTCGTGTTCGAGGAGCAACGCCAGCCATTCAGCGTGTTCGAGGCTGCGCGCTTCGGACTGGGCATCGAGGTCCTTGAAGCCTTTGGCCATACCGTGGAGACCGAGGCTATGCAGCAGGTCGAGGGTGGGATGGGTGAGCATGCTGGATAATCCTTTCAATGGAAGTAACCGGGGCCGCGCAGATTGGGATGTTCGATGACCGCGTCCTCGGTGTCGTGAGAACCGCGTTCGAGCTTGTTGGCGATGATGGAGGCGATGCTCTTGTAGGTCAGCGCGCGGACTGCGACCGCGCGGGCCGCGATCAGCTCGGCGCGTTCGGGATCAATATCCTTGAACAGCCGAAGCACGCCCAGGCAGGTCCGGAATCCCTGTTCGGGATGAGGCCGATTGGCCAGGATGGCGAGGACGAGCCCCTCGGTGTTGGGCCCGATTGACCGCCCCCAACGCCGGAATCGATCGGGAGTCCACTCGGCATAACGCCGATGCGCACTGGGCATGTGATCGGGGTCGGTGCCGTGCCGGCGGCCACCATAACGGCGCTGGTGAGCCGCAACACGCAAACCCCGATGGAACAACTCGATGGTCCGGGTGGTGGCGCGAACGTCGACCTGCTCCCGGATCAGGCCGTGTGGAACTGAGTAGAAGAAGCCGTCGACCTCGACGTGATAATCGAGCGAGACGCGGGCCAAGAGCCATTCCGCGACCTGATAGTCGGCATCCGGCAACGGCGCCAGGACAGGCCTCTCGACGGTCTCGAACAATTGTCGGCGGCTGACGCCAATCCGGCGCATGACGTGCGCGTTGATGCGCTCCAGCGCGGCGGCGATTGCCGCGTTCGCCTCGGTCAGGGAGAAGAAGGTCTGCCGGCGAAGTCGCCCGAGGATATAGGTCTGGGCAAAACGCACTCCAGCCTCCACTTTTGCCTTATCCCGGGGCTTTCTTGGCCGTGCCGGAAGGATGCCCACGCCGTAATGGGACGCCATCATCCCGTAGCTGCGATTGATTTCAGGGTCGTAGAATGAGGCCCGGTGCACGCCCGACTTCAGATTGTCAGGGACGACAAGCCGCGGCACCCCGCCAAAAAACCGGAACATGCGGACATGGGCCTCGATCCAGTCCGCCAGTGTCTGCGTCCAGCTCGCCTCGGCGTAGGTGTAATTGGAGGCGCCAAGCACGGCGACGAAGATCTCCGCTTCACGCACGACCCCGGTTGCACGATCGACGATCATGATCTTCTTGCCGGAGTAATCGACAAAGACCTTGTCGCCGGCCGGATGGTCCTGCCGCATCGTCGGCGACAGCCGCCGCTCGAACTCCCGGAATAAATCGCAGAACCGGCTGTAGCCATATCCTTCCGGGTGGACCGCCCGGTACTCCTCCCACAGCACCATCAGATTGACGCCAGGCCGCTTCAGCTCACAGGCCAGCGAGGCCCAATCCGGCTCAGCTCGCCGGCGGAAGCCGCGCCTGACGCCGGCATGGGCAAACAGACGTTGTTCAAGAACGGCGTCGGTCAGATCGCCCGCCAAAGGCCACGCCAGCCCGGCAGTCGAGGCACGCTTGAGATTGTCCTGAATGGTGCTGCGCGCCACGCCGAGCGTGCGCCCGATCTCCCGGGCGCTCACCCCATCACGGGCAAGCCGCAGCATCTGTCGTATCTGTCGCATGGTCAGTTCTCTCTTGGCCGGCATCCGCTTCCCCCGTTGATCAACGAGGGACTTGATGCCTGAGGGACTGACCCAAACGAAAACGCCGACTTCCAAAACCCCGGCCGGCTTCAAATCGGAATGCCGGCCGGTTTCACCGGCTTCAAATCGGAACGGTGGCCGGCTTCAAGTCGGAATACCCGGCCGGAATAAATCGGAATCCGCAGCCATCAGCCGCCAACAATTGCAGAGGGTCCCCGCCGCCCGGACGATAGCGCAGTTGATGACGATGAAGCGGGACCACCTAACCAAGGCCGAGACCGTCACGGTTGCCGCTATTGAACAAAGCGTCCCTATGCTGGCCGATGCCAACGCTCTCGTTGGCCGCTTCCACGCGATGATCCGAAAGAGGGCCGAGATCGAGCTCGAACCTTGGATAGATGAATCCAAACGGAGCCTCATTGGTTCGTTCGCGAATGGCATCGCCAACGACAAGGGCGCGGTGCACGCGGCTATCACGCAACCGTGGTCCAATGGCCAAGTGGAAGCTCAGATCACCAAGCTCAAGCTGGTTAAGCGGCAGATGTACGGGCGCGCTAAGCTCGATCTCCTTCAGGCTAGGCTGATTGGCGCGCCTTAAAAACAAACACGATCATCGAATATGCGTCAGAGCCAATATTGCAGGCCGAATGACATCGAAACGAATTGATGTGTGTGCCAAGGGTCAAAAGCGCCTTCCGCACTGCCATCCGACGGCCGACCTCGTCCAAATGACCCGAGCTACGCCCGAGATGGATTCTACCCCCAACCTCCTCAGTGAGGACGCGAATAAGATATTGCTCTCCGGAATGGAGGGCGCCTTGGTGCTCCAATCGCGTTTTCTCAACGCCATCAGTCTCCATGCGTCTCAGCGCCTTCAGCATCCGAAATCTGCATCAGCAACGCCGCTATTGCCGACCGTGCGTTCTGTCTATCGAGACTGGCCAGGCCGCGCGCAAGTAGCAGGGCGTCACCGGACTGGTCATAGAGCTGGACCGGCCCGGCATCACCGTCCAGTCCTCAGCGATACGAGGCAAGCACGAACCGGTCCGATCGGGAATAGCTTCGTGCGCGAGAAGGACGGCTGGAAGATCACCAAATTCCTATTCGGGTCGCGCAGTTTGACACGGCCGAGAAGCCGCGGACCGCTTCCACGCTACGACGCCGCACAGCGATAATCTGCCCCGAGAAAGCGTTCCGATCGACAATGCCCGTGCGTGGGAACACACTGCAGACGTAGAGATGAGCTCGCATTGGCTCAAGCCCAGTTGGCGCATGAACAAGGTAGTAGTGACTGTCCTCCAATCGGGGCCGCCATGTCCGACCGGAAAACCGACGCCGCTCCAGCCGACGGCAGCGATCATCTTTAGCCGATGCTCTCATGCTGCGCGAGGTCGATGCGCTCTGCAGTCAGTTTTGCCCTGAGTGCGGCAGGCAGAGCTGCTCTCCGGGTGGACCTGAATGTTTGCGCGCGAATCGCTCCTTTTCGGAGGAAGCTCTCCGATGGGCTTCTTCGGCTACATTGAGGCGCAATGGAACCTCTTGATTAGGAGCGCTCGCCCCTTCTCTACGCGACGATCCATCCCAACAAATGAGCGAGCTGGGTAGACGAAGAGGACGAGCACTTCCTCCTCAGTGCGAGCATCGAAGACGTTCAGGTTTGCAGGGGTGCCTCCGGCAAAGTGACACCATCGACGGCGCTAATCATCGTCCGACAGAGACTCACGACGTCGTAGATGGGCAACCTTGTGATACGGCGAATTGCTCGCGTGACCAGCGGGAACGCTGTGCATTCGAACAGAAGCGCCGCGATCTCCGGGTGCGCGGCGCGGAGCCGAGTCACGCAGGCAGCGACATCGCTCTCAATGGATTCGACATCCGTCCGCACGGGGGGGCGTTTCAACTCGTTGCGCCACAGCTCGCCACCTTCAATGCCGCCGATCACGACCCTGGTTCGTTCAGCAGGGTTGTCGATGCCGAGCAGTTCTTCCCCAAGATTCTTCGAGTCGAAGGTTAACACTGCGATTTTGGCCGGAGCCGGCCACTGGTTGAGCAACATCGGCAACAACAGCAAGCTCGAAGTCGCTACAGGGACATTCACAGCCGTAGCAACGGCCGCCTGATGCCGAATTGAGAAGCCACAGTTTGCGCTTATTGCGACGGCCCCCCGCTCGACCAAGCGCCGCGCGGTTGCGATGAACGCGGGCTCAAGAGCGGGTTCGCCACGAATGACGATTTCCGACCAGGCGCCCGGAACGGTTTCTAGGATCACCGGGAAATTAAACGTATCCGAACGCATGTGGGATCCTGGTCGTGGCGTCCACGGCGAAGGTCCCCGTTCGAGGTCTAAGATTCCAAGAGAAGCGGGGTTGAGCAAAGACATGTGATTTAGATCTCAAACAGTTTGCGGGGTTCATTAGTCAGCGGTTCGCCGCCCTTGCAGGCTAGCAGTTGGCTTTGTCCAATGCCTAAGGCGAATCCACAGCAACTCTCTTTTTTCTAGCCCATATTTGCCGATCGCGCTATCGAACGCTCCAGCGAGGTCGCTGCAGTTGCTCCCACCCTGTCCGCGAGTAGCGCCGCCTCCAAACCGGCGACTTCCGCCTCGTGCACACGACGTAGACGATGGGACGGCTTACCGATCGAATAGCTGACAAGTTTCTAACGGGCGAGAACGTCTGGTAAATTGCTGCCGCCACGTCCATCCGACGGAGAAAGAATACTGGCTCCTCCTGCTTGATCGATATTACGAGCCCTTCGCGAACAAGGAATGAGCGGGCTGTGTGGCGCCGTAAGATACGTGACATGAGATTGGTTGGTCACAACTAGAGCATCAATCTCACGACGCGCCGCTTCCAATTTAACCGCATCGAGCCTGCGCAGGTACTCCGTGCAGGGAAACAACTGCGGGCCGCGATTAAGCGTCGTTCGTTCAGACTACATCGCGCTTGAGCTCGGGTCCAATGCCTCGGCTATTGAGCAGAAATGTGTACTTACGGTTGGCTTAGCCAAATTGTTTGGAATTACGTCGGGAGATCGGACGTTGCGGCACTACGGTTCACACGTGCTATTGAGGCTCTCACCATCTCTATGGCTCCCACTCTTTGATTAAATATCATAATGAGAGTTAAAGCTCAAAACCAGCGAAGAACGGCCAGAGAATACACAATTTCTGCGAAGAACTTTCGTCCACGACGAATTTTGACGTCGGATGCATTCATGGCTCGAGCTGCCGGCCTGCAAGAATTTGAGGCCGCCTTCTCGATGTGAGATTGCCAAGCCGTCGGCATTTCAAAGCGCGCGGGTTACAGTCGATCGCCGCGATCGCGCGTGACAACCGGCACGTGACGAGGTGAAGTCGTGGCGCAAAACATGTCGCGCGGTTGCTCGCCCGAGACAAGCGCTTCGTCCGAGCGTCGGCAGCTCGACGGAGGAGTTGCAGAACGCGCTGTGCCAGATTGTTCAGCAGTTCGCGTTAACGAGCCTTGCAGAGCACGGTGCAGCGAAGCATGGTTGCGAGCGCCGATAATCAAAGAGGAGACATCATGCCTATCGACACTCAAGCTGCCAAGGACCGCCTCATGCGCTTCCTCGCCATCGAAGGCGTGACCGGAAAGGAGGCAGCGATCGGGCGCGAGCTCGCTGCCGCGCTTCGGGAGAGCGGGGTGCCGGCAGGCGCGATCCGTCTCGACGACGCCAACACACGCATTCCAGTGCCGACCGAGACCGGCAACCTCATTGTCGATTTGCCCGGCCGCGGCGCGATGCACAACCATCCGCGGATCATGTTCATGACCCACATGGATACCGTGCCGCTGTGCGCCGGCGCGAAGCCGAAGCTCTCGGGGCGCAAGATCGTCAACGCGGCGAAGACCGCGCTCGGCGGCGACAACCGCTGCGGCTGCGGCGTTCTCGTGACGCTGGCGGCCGAGCTTAAGAGGCAGAAGCTCGATCATCCACCGATCACGATCCTGTTCTCCGTGAGGGAGGAGAGCGGCTTGTGGGGTGCGCGCCATGTCAAAAC
The DNA here is from genome assembly GCF_041200145.1 of Bradyrhizobium sp. LLZ17. Classification (NCBI taxonomy): domain Bacteria; kingdom Pseudomonadati; phylum Pseudomonadota; class Alphaproteobacteria; order Hyphomicrobiales; family Nitrobacteraceae; genus Bradyrhizobium; species Bradyrhizobium zaerense. The sequence goes on along the minus strand of NZ_CP165734.1, from coordinate 3,638,993 downwards.
GGAGGACCTCGGCTCGCCGGTCATGGCCTTCAACTACGACGGCGGCCCCGCTTCAAACGTGAGCATCGGCGCCGTCGGCGCGGATCGCTGGCAGGTCGAGATTTTTGGCCGCGCCTCGCACGCTGGCGTTGCGCCGGAGCGCGGGATCAGTTCGACCATGGTCCTGGCGCTTGCTCTTGCCGACGTGAAGGCAGGCGGCTGGTTCGGCAAGGTGGTGAAAGGCAAGCGGCAGGGTACGAGCAATGTCGGTCCCGTTACCGGCGGCGACGGCCGCCCAGCCGGAGAAGCGAGCAATGTCGTCACCGATTACGTGCATGTGCGCGGAGAATGCCGCAGCCATGATGCGAAGTTCGCCAGGGCGATCACCAACGCGTACAAGACGGCGTTCGAGAAAGCCGCGAAGCGCGTCAAGAACAGCGACGGCAAGACAGGACGGGTCAAGTTCAAGGCAGAGACCGACTATTATCCGTTCCGGATGAAGGACAGCCTGCCGGTAGTCAAACGCGCGATCGAGGCCGTGTCCGCCATCGGGGGAACGCCGAACATCCGGTCCGCGAATGGTGGGCTCGATGCGAACTGGATTGTCCGCCATGGTGTTCCGACCGTAACGTTCGGCGCGGGGCAGAACGAAGTGCACACGGTTGACGAATGGATCAATCTTGACGAGTACGACCGGGCGTGTGCGCTCGCACTACAGCTAGCAAGGACGCCCTGAGCCTCAGGTGCAAAGTCCAAAGGCGAAGGCAGGCGTTTTCGGGAACAATGCTCGCGAGCATAGTTTCGATCGGCGCTTGAACCATAGATGTGGCGCGCGTCCCGCAAACGGCGCGCGTCGCTGCGGACCCCCGGTGCGATCTAGACCTACATCGGCCTTCCGCTGGCTTGTTCTTTTGACGCTTTGCTTCGTAAGATCCTGCCGCTCGGTCAACTTTGAACAGGGTTGATAGTCTGCCTTTGGATGGTATGGTAGGCGGTCCTGAGAACACCCGCCGGGTTGATGTTGCCGCTTGGCTTTCGTCGGTGAAAATCTCCGAGCGAATAGCGGCTTGAGGGCTTAGAAGCTGAATGTGGTTTCCGCAGGATCGCGCGCATGATTGTCCCGGGTTCTGGAAGGGACGATGCGATCGAAGGAAGCGCGTGACGCCAATTGACGACGAACACGCGGCGCATCTGCAATCGTCTATCTTCACGCAGGCCCCCATTTTGGCTACCCTGCGTGAAAAACATCTCATTTCCCCGTTTTAAGCAGAATTTAAGCTTGAAATAGTAAAATATCGCCGAAATTCTTCTTGAATACCATTTACCTTGTTTCGGTGCATGCCGCCTTGTAGATCGGCGCAGCGGCCGGCGCGTTTGCCGTGTGCCATCGGACTGGCGAATGCAGTAGGGCATGACGCGGCTAGCTGTCGAAGTGTAGCCGCACTGGCGCTCTGCTGTCCAAGTGTAGCCGCACTGGCGCTCTAAGGCCTTTCCGGCACATGGCACAGACCGGAATGGGAGGCGGTGATGGCTAATCGCGGAGATTTGGCACGTCGATTGGAAGATATTTCGGGACGGGCGCCGCTCGAATTCGATGAATCAAAACGCAGAATGGCGGAAGCGGCGCGTTGGACGCCCGAGGGCGTTCACAGTAGCTTCCGTGCTGGTGGCTCGCCAACGCCGCTTGTGATCGAGCGGGGAGAAGGCCCTTACTTGATTGACGCCGACGGTAATCGGCTCATCGACTACTATCTCGGTTTGGGGCCAATGATCCTCGGCCACTCGCCGCCATCGGTGAAGGCCGCGGTCGCGGAACAGCTCGAACGGGGCATTCTCTACGCGGGGCAGACGGACGCTGAGATCGAGGCAGGCGAACTCTTCTGTAGGATGGTGCCGTGTGCCGCGCGCGTGCGCTTTACCTCATCAGGGACGGAGGCAGTGCAGGCTGCGATCCGCCTCGCTCGCGCCGTTACCGGTCGCAGCTTCATCATCAAATTCGAAGGCCACTACCATGGCTGGTGCGACAACATTCTTTGGTCGAATGCGCCCCCGCTAGACCAGGTAGGCCCACGCGAGGCGCCGACCCGCGTTGGACGGAGCCGTGGACAAGATCCGGAGGCGGGAGAACATACGGTTGTGCTGCCGTGGAACGATTTAGCTCTGGTTGAGCGGCGTCTCGCGGCGGGTGATGTAGCGCTCGTGCTAATGGAGCCGGTAATGTGCAACTCGGGCGGCATCTTGCCCGTGCCCGGCTATCTCGAGGGGGTCCGAGAGTCCTGCATCAAGAACGGCACGCTGCTCATCTTCGACGAAGTTGTCACGGGATTCCGGGTCGCCGCCGGCGGAGCGCAATCTCGCTTCGGCGTGACCCCGGACATAGCGATTTTTGGCAAGGCGGTCGCGAGTGGCTTCCCAGTCGCCGCTGTGGCTGGTCGTGCCGAAATCCTCGACCATTTTGCACGCGGCGTCATCCAAGGCGGCACTTACAATGCGAACCCAATCGCGATGGCGGCTGTAGTCGCCACGCTGAACGAACTCGCCGACCCCGGCGTTTATGAAGCGATGGAGCGGCGGGGACGAAGGCTCATGGAGGGACTGCGGCAGGCGCTTCAGGCTGCTAATGTGCCGTCGGTGGTATCAGGCCTGCCGCAGATGTTTAATCTGGCTCTCGACATGTCGGAGCCGCCTCGGGACTATCGTGAGGCGACGAAGGCGAACAAGAAACGCTATGTTGCCTTCACGACGGCGCTGCTCCGGCGCGGGGTGAGAGCTCTTGAAAGAGGAACATGGTTGATGTCCTCCGAGCACGACGATGCCGTGGTAGACGCGACAATTGCTGCGGCCGAGGAGGCAGCTCGGGAGATATAGCACCCTTCGTGCACGCCTCGCGACTATCGCCGATGTCAACAATTAGATCTCAGAGTTGAACCTCAGCGTTCGCGAAATGCACACGATCCCCGATAAGCTGCCGGCATTCCCATCATCCTGCATGTCTCGCGCATGTGCTGGGCACAGTATCGTGCCAATTGTTTGATGGTAAGCGCGAATTTCCCTGCACCTTTTGCTTTTGAGTGCTCTGATGCATGAGGTGTCCACCAAATTAGGTGGACACCTTGTGATGGCAGACGATGATCAGAAACTGCAGGTCAGGCTTGTTGGTCGGAGCGGTCGCCGGCGCTACGAGGCAGCATCGAAGGAGCGTCTTGTCGCGAGTTGTCTTGAGCCTGGCGTTTCGGTATCGAGACTTGCGCTCGAACACGGGGTCAACGCGAACCTGCTTCGGAAATGGATCAAGAAGCACACCGCGACCAGGTCTCTCCCGCGGTCTTCCCCATCGGCGTTCATCCCGGTTCAACTTGAGGGGGCTTCCGCATCCGATCGCGCCCTGTCGCGGGGGAGCAGCGTGGCGATGGTGGGTTTGCCGGCGGCTTGCGATGAAGTGCGGGTGTCGGAACCCAAGGGGACTACAGCTTTTTGTTCTCCGGCCAAAGTGAGCGCGTCGCTGCCGAACGGCGTGAAGGTCGCGCTGGAATGCGGCGATATGGATGCATTGACGGCGATCATCGGAGCCCTGGGCCATGTTCAGACTGGGCGGTGACCTGCAGGTCTATCTGCACCGTGAGCCGATCGACTTCCGGGCTGGCATCAACAGCCTTGCGGTTCTGGTCCAGGAGACGATGGCGCTCGATCCGTTCGCTCCGGCGGTTTTTGCGTTCTGCAATCGCCGTAGCGACCGGATGAAGTTGCTGTTCTTCGACCGGTCCGGCTTTGTGCTGGTCCTGAAGCGGCTGACCGAGGAAGTTCCGATGGCCGCGCCCCAGGAGGCGGTCGTCACGCTGACGACCGAGCAATTGCACTGGATACTTGACGGCATCGATATCGATGCGATGGTCCGCCATCCGGTGCGGCAATATCAGGTTGCCGGCTGAGCTCTTGAGTTGAGCGGTTGACGCGTCGGTACGGTTCAGATTCAAGAATCCGATGAATCGAACCGGCGAACCGAGTGTCGAAGCGCTGTTGGCGCGCATTGCTGCGCTGCAGGTGGAGAATCGTCAGCTCACGGAGCGCGTCGTCAGGCTCGAGGAAGAACTGGCGCTGGCACGCCTGCATCGTTTTGCGCCGCGCAGCGAAAAGCACGTCGACCGTCTGTTCAATGAAGCCGAGCAGGCCGCCGACGAGGATGATGCCGGCAGCGAAACGGACAATATCGTCGAACTTCCGGACACGGGCTTGCCACCCGTCGAAAGCACAACGGGAAAGAAGCGCGGCCGCAGACCGCTGCCGGCGAACCTGCCGCGTGAGCGGGTCGAGTATGACCTGCCCGACGATCAGAAGGCGTGTCCTTGCTGCCGTGGCCAGATGCATCGCATGGGCGAGACTGTCACCGAGCAACTTCATATCGAGGTGAAGGCGAAGGTTTTACAGAATGTGCGCTTCAAATATGGGTGCCGCCATTGCGATCGCACCGGGATCAATGCCCCTGTCGTGACCGCGCCGATGCCGACGCAGCCCTTGCCGGGCAGCGTTGCCACGGCCTCAACGCTGGCGTTCGCGCTGGTTCACAAATATGTCGATGGCACGCCGCTCTACCGTCTGGCGCAGGCCTTCGAACGCGCAGGTGTTCCTGTCAGCCGCGGCGCTTTGGGTCACTGGGTGATCGGCTCGAGCGAGAAGCATCTGCATCGCATCTCAGACGCGCTGAAGCTGCGGCTCAGATTGCAACCTCTCATCCATGGCGACGAGACGACGGTTCAGGTCCTCAAGGAGAAGGACAAAAAAGCCACCAGCACATCGTACATGTGGGCTTATCGCAGCGGCCAGGGCAGTCACGAGCCCATCGTTCTTCTGGATTATCAGCCGGGCCGCGGCCAGATCCACCCGCAGGCCTTCCTCGGCGATTACCGTGGCATCGTGATGAGTGACGGCTATACCGCTGGCGCACGCTGGAAGGGGCCACCCACATTGGATGCATGGCCCACTCCCGACGGCGCTTTGTCGATGCCCTCAAGGCGAGGAAGAAGGGCGGCGGTCCGCCCGAGCAGGCGCTGCGGTTCTTCGAACAGATTTACCGGGTTGAAAGGCAGGCGCGGGACGAAAAACCAGACAGAGGCGAAACGCCAGATCAATGCATTCGCCGCTTCCGCCAGCAACACAGCATTCCCGTCCTGAACGCCCTCAAGGAATGGCTCGATCAAATCGCCCCGAAGGTCTTTGCCCGACAGCAAGCTTGGCGATGCCGTATCCTACACTCTGAACCAATGGGAATATCTGACGCGCTACACGCAAGACGGCAGGATGCCGATCGACAACAATCTCCTGGAGCGCGATATCAGAATCTTTTGCCACTGGCAGAAAGAGCTGGCTGTTCAGCGACACCGTCGAGGGAGCCAGGGCCAGTGCCGTCGTCTACAGTCTGATGCTGACCTGCCGCGCCTCACGCGTCGAGCCGTTAGCCTGGTTGCGCCACGTCCTCACCGAATTGCCTCAGCGCGCGGGCGACGCCGATATTACCGACCTGCTGCCCTTCAACTTCCCCAAAACCGCCGCTGCCTGAACGGGTCAGATGCCGCCCTCGATACGAAGGCCATCCGTCAAAAGCGCGGGCTGTCAATCGGCGTTCAAATTTGGCTCTGACGCATATCCGATGATCGTGTTTGTTTTTATGGCGCGCCAATCAGCCTAGCCTGAAGGAGATCGAGCTTAGCGCGCCCGTACATCTGCCGTTTGACCAGCTTGAGCTTGGTGATCTGAGCTTCCACTTGGCCATTGGACCATGGTTGCGTGATTGCCGCGTGTACCGCGCCCTTATCGTTGGCGATGCCATTCGCGAATGAGCCAATGAGGCTCCGCTTGGATTCATCTATCCAAGATTCGAGCTCGACCTCGGCCCTCTTTCGGACCATCGCGTGGAAGCGGCCAACGAGAGCGTGGGCATCGGCCAGCATAGGAACGCTTTGTTCAATAGCGGCAACCGTGACGGTCTCGGCCTTGGTTAGGTGGTCGCGCTTCGTCGTCATCAACTGCGCTATCGTCCTGGCGGCGGGGACCTTCTGCAATTGTTGACGGCTGATAGTCTCGGCGCGTCGCCGTCGCGTGGCCCATTCTGCCACCACGCGCAGTGATCCCTTAAAGGCTTGCCCTTTCAAACGGCGCCAGAGTTCGGCACCGTTGCGACAGCCGCCTGACCATTGCGCGTCCAGGAACGGCAGGTGCCCATGCAGGGTGCTTTGACGGGTGCGGAAGACATCGGTACCGCCGCCGCGACTAATTTGGCGAACCAGATTGCGACTATGTCCTGTGCGGCGGACGATCTCCTTGAGCGGCACACCGTCGCTGACAAGAGCCGCGATAGCGGCATGGCTGTCCTGGCGCCGCAGATAGCCCTGATAGCGAAGCTTTTCCGCGCAGGTCAGCAGTTTAAGATCGATCGTCGTCGCCCCGATTGCGGTTCGGATTTTGCTCATGGAGCGGCGCACCGCATCAAGGAAGGCCGCGCTCGCGTTTTCCATCAGATGCCAGCGGTCGGTGACCTGGATGGCGTGCGGCAGCGCCTTGGCTGCTGCCTCGCCATATCCACCACCGCGATCTCGCGACACAATGTTGATGCCCGGGTGCTTCGACAACCACGCCTGAACGGTCGCCGTTTCCCGGTCGGGCAGCAAGGCAACGATCCGCCGACGCTCCAAATCGCACACGATGGTCCCGTACCGACGGTTTCTCCGGAACGCCCAGTCATCGATACCCACAACAAGCAATGGATCCATCGGCATCGCCGTCCGCCGTCGGACCACCCGCAGCAAGGTATCGTTGCTGACAGGCAGCATGAGTCGCTTGGCGAAGCTTGCTGCCGGCCGGCCGCCGAGCGCCAACCCCAGGTGATGGACGATGTGTTCGAGCCGTGCCGTCCGACGCCGTCGAAGCGGAACGACGTCTTCTCCGAACCGTTCCGCGAAGGTACGTCGGCGGCAATGCGGCACCTCGCATGTGAAGCGCCGCGTGAGCAATCGGAGGCGAACCTTTCTGCCCGCTGATGGCAAATCGGCCACGTGCCGGATGTAACGGCTATGGACTCGGCGCGATGCTGTCGCGCACAAAGGGCACTGGGCCTCCGCAGCTGCCGACCTAACAGCCAGAATAAGCGAGTCCATTGAATCACTTACACCATCAAACACCAAACCACTCGGTACTAACGATGAGATTTGAAAGCCCGTCCGCATGACGCTGATTCTCCGTTTGAGAACCACAGTCGCCTGGCAAACTTCATCAGAAATGAGTCAGACCCAAATTTGAACGCCGATTGACAGGCAAAAGCCCGTCACGGGGAACGGATCGTGATTGGACATCCTTTCAACCCCCTTTCCTTGTACCGCTGGTCGAGATCGCCGGCGGCGACGGCGCCGCGGAGGCTGCTGCGCGGGCCGCCGCGATTTACCGTAGCACAGGCTGCGAAGTCGTGGAGTTGAAGAAGGAAATCGATGGCTACATCGGCAATCGCGTTCTGTTCGCTGTCTTCCGCGAGATTCTATATATGATGAGCCCGGGCATCGCTGACTTGGCGACACTCGATCGTGCGATCATGGCAGGGCCAGCCATCCGCTGGGCAGTCATGGGACCGTCGGCCGTTTTCTTCCTTGGTGCGAGGGATACCTCGCTCTATCCAGAGTTCGTGGAACTCCTGTCCAATGAATTGCGCAGCGGCTACATCGCTCCTCCTTCATTCGAACCTGATACCGCTTTGTTGCTGCGCTATGCCAAAGAGGTTCTTTCCGGGATCGGCGCCGCCGGGCAGGATGAGCTGATCGCAAGACGGGATGCGGGTGTAGCTTCCATCCGCGCTGCTTTGGCCGTGCTGACTCCGTCTCAGGGTCATGCGGCACAATGACGGAAGGCTGGCGTGTGACCTGGGAGGGGACAGTTGAGGACGGATGGCTCGACGAACTTACCCACGTGAATTTTTTCGTCTATTAACGCATAGCCGATGAGGGCGCCCTCTGCCTGTGGAAGGAGCTCTCCGGGGATCGGGGCTTCGATAAGCGCGAAGGCAACGAATTTGTAATAACCGGAACGCGGGTGCGCTACCTGGGCGAATTGCACCTTGGCGATGCCACCCAAGTCCTAACGGCGCTTTGCGCCTATGACGAAAAGCGCTTCCAGCTGCTTCATCATATCATCGGACGACGCGGCCTCGCCGCGACTATCGAAACCGTTAATCTCTCGTTTCATTTGCCGACACGGCGTGTCCAGCCCTTCCAGCCCGACGTGCTGGCGGCGCTCAAAGCGATGGGCCCTCCACCGCCCGATGTGAGACCCGAGCTTCCTCTCAGACGTGAAAGGCTTCGGTCATGAGCGATCCAACAGTCATTATCGAACGGCTCGGGCCAGTACTCGAGATCACCCTCAATCGACCACCTGCCAATGCCATCAGCCGCGCGACGAGCCGAGAGGTATATGCCGCGCTCCGTCAGCTCCAGCAGGATCCTGAGCTTCGCGTCGGAGTGATCACCGGGGCGGGAGATCGCATTTTTTCGGCTGGCTGGGATCTCAAGGAAGTGGCAGCACCCGGGTTTGACCCAAGGCTCGATTCCGACCCAGTGCTAGGCCACGGACCCGGCGGGTTTGCTGGAATTGTCGAGTACCATGATCTGTTGAAGCCGGTGATCGCGGCTGTCAATGGTGCCGCAGTGGGCGGCGGCTTCGAGATCGCACTCGCATGCGATCTGATCCTCGCCGCGGACCACGCCTTCTTCCAGCTTCCCGAGATGCAACGCGGTTTCCTTGCCGATTCCGGCGCCGCACAGCGTCTTCCCCGCAGACTGCCCTACAACGTAGCTGTCGAAATGCTGCTTTCAGGACGGCGAATGGATGCGCCCGAGGCACAGCGCTGGGGCCTCGTCCAATCAGTGCACCCTGGTGGCGGATTGCGCGAGGCCGCGCGTGCTCTTGCCGTGAAGGTTGCTGCTGGCGCACCACTTGCGCTGCAGGCACTGAAGGAGGTGCTGAAGCACATCGAGACAATGCCGACACAAGCCGCGCTCGCGCTGACGAAGCCCGGTCAATCCGGTTTGGCGATGTACGAGCGCATGTCCTCCTCGGAGGACTTTTTCGAGGGTGCTCGCGCTTTTGCCGAGAAACGTGAGCCGATCTGGAAAGGGCGATAGGCGGGCCCCATTATGAAGGCACTTGGCGTCACTCTTCCTGAGATTCCTCGGCCGCTCACCTGAGTATGCCCCTGCAGTGAACGGTCCGCAATTTGTTCTTTTCCACGTGAGTGCGATCCGCGTGGTCGAGCCGACATCTTCTCCGCAGGTTTGCCGAGGTGTGACTGTCGCTTTGACGTGCTTTCTGTAGAGCGTTTCCTCCTTAAAGCCGCACCACGATCGTGAGACGGGCCGCTGTCAACGCCGGTATTTGCAGGGGCGCAGCTCAGAGGGAAACCTGCACCCATGCGTGCCGGCTGGCGCTCGAGTAGCGAGAGAATGCGCCGGTCGCTTTCGAATGTGCAGATCCAAAACGTCTGTAGGAAGGTACCCGTTCTTGCGCGCGCCACCTGCCCGCGGAGGGATCAGCGTGACCAACGCGATGCGTGATCGCCCGCAACTCCGTGCACTCGCAAAGGCACAAATCGGTGGTCGTTGCGTGCGATTGTGTCGCTCTTGCGACGTGCCAACCCCTCCAGCCCGGGACCCTGATCGTGCCTCAAACAGAACCGACGGCTTGCGTCGGACCGCGACATGCATGGAGGCGCGTCTGGCAAAAATAAGCACAAAATTGCCAACTTTTGCAGAATTTCGGCGTCTGACGGCTTAGTTTCGCGTCAATTAGGCGTCGCCCGTCGGTTATGTGTGCTCCACAGGGAAGGCAATAACACGACTGGGGAGAGAGCAGCCATGGGGAAGCGGTGCTGCGACGCGTGGCTGCAAGGCGCGGCGGTCTACGGACGGACCAGAATTTCTGCAACAGGACTCGATTGCAGCGGTATTTGACATCCGAGTCCATTCACTTATTCACGCAAAAAATCTAGTATTCTCGCAATCTACGTGAACGCCACGAAAGAGCCGGAAAAAACTGCGCCCGGAATTCTCGTGACTCCAGAGCGCGGCGAAAGCATCGAAACCTGCATCATCGCGCTGGGCGTTCGCGCAGTGGCGCCACCGGATATATGAGCATGTCGAGCGTATTGACCGAAACGTCAGCGGACAACGAGCGAGAAGATGTCACGGAACGCATCTCTCGGTTTGAGCATGTACGACGGAAGCATGTTGGCCGTTACGTCAGCGGGACCGTTGTCTTGGCCTTCGTGCTATGGATTGCCATGGCGTTCGCGCATGGTCAGATCGAATGGCCGGTCGTTGCGCACTTCCTCACGGCGCGCACCATCCTCACTGGCCTCATCAACACCGTGGTAATGGCCGTCTCAGCAATGCTGCTGGGTATTGTGATCGGGGTGATCGTTGCGATCATGGGGCTTTCGGTCAACCCGGTCGTCAAATGGGCGGCGGCCAGTTACGTGTGGCTCTTCCGCGCCGCGCCAGCGCTGCTTCAGTTGTTGCTGTGGTATAATCTCGCGCTGATATTTCCCACCATCGGCGTTCCCTGGCTCTTCGAAGTTCGAACCGTCGACGTAATGACACCGTTTGTTGCCGCATTGGTGGGCTTGGGCATCTGCCAAGGTGCCTATACGTCAGAGGTGGTGCGCGCAGGCTTGTTATCGGTCGATCAGGGCCAGTACGAAGCAGCAAAGGCGATTGGGATGCCCCCGCTGCAATCGCTCTGGCGAATTATCCTGCCGCAGGCTATGCGCGTGATTCTCCCGCCGATTGGCAACGAGTTCATCGGCATGGTCAAGTTGACGTCGCTCGCGAGCGTGATTCAGTATTCAGAAATGCTGCATAGCGCCGAGAACATCTACTTCGCAAATAACCGCGTCATCGAATTGCTGACCGTCGCGACCGTCTGGTACTTGGTCGTGGTAACGGTATTTGCCGCGATGCAAAAACGACTTGAATGGCATTTCGCGCGCGGCGCTGGGCATCCAGGGCGATCACGCTGACAGGGGAGATTGAACATGAATTCAATCGTCAACGCCGTCGGCGTACGCAAACTATTTGGCGGGTTCGAGGCTCTCAAAGGCATTGACCTGGAGGTCGCCCGTGGCGAAGTGCTGTGCGTGATTGGTCCGTCAGGCTCGGGAAAGAGCACATTCCTTCGCTGCATCAATCAACTGGAAAAGATCGATGGCGGTGCCTTGTGGGTAAATGGCGAACTGGTCGGCTATCGTCGCGTAGGTCAGAAGTTGTACGAACTCTCAGAACGCGAAGCTGCCCGACAGCGAATTGGGACGGGCATGGTTTTTCAGCGGTTCAACCTATTTCCACATAAGACCGCGCTTGAGAACATCGTCGAAGGACCGGTTCAAGTGCTCAAACACGAGCGTAGCCGGGCGGTGAGCGAAGCCCGTGACCTGCTCTCGCGCGTTGGTCTATTGGAAAAATGCAATGCATATCCGGTCGAACTTTCCGGCGGACAGCAACAGCGTGTTGCGATCGCTCGCGCGCTCGCCATGAAGCCATCGTTGATGCTGTTTGACGAGCCGACCTCCGCGCTTGATCCCGAATTGGTCGGCGAGGTGCTCGCTGTCATGCGCGATCTGGCGCAAACGGGAATGACCATGGTCGTTGTGACGCATGAACTTGGCTTCGCGAAAGAAGTGGCGAATAGGGTGCTCTTCATGGACCAGGGGCAAGTGATCGAAGCCGGGTCTCCCGAGCAGGTTCTCCGCAGTCCAACGCAGGCTCGCACGCGTGACTTTATTTCGGCAGTGCTGAGTTGACCCGCTTAGCCAACCCATTTCCATTTAAAACAAGGTGAGAAATCGACATGCTTTCAAGCAACCCGCTTCGTCCCGTTACGACCGCCCTCGCCATCGCGTTCGGGCTCGCCGTAACTGCTGCCTCCGGCCAGGGCACAAGGACGCTCATCAACGTTGCGACGGATCCAAGCTATCCGCCGATGGAATACAAAGATCTCACATCCAGCAAGCTTATCGGATTCGACATCGACCTGTTCGATGCGATCGCGGCGAAGATGGGCGCGAAAACCAACTGGATCGAGACGAAATGGGAAGAGCAGATCTCGTCGATCAAGACGAAGCGCGCCGACGTCGTGGTGTCCACAAAGGAGGACACGCCGGAAGGACGGGCGGGCGTCAGTCTTGTCGACTACGTGAACGACGGATCGGCCTTCTACACGACACGTGCAAACGCCGCTCGCTTTCAGAGCATCGATGACGTGTGCGGCAAACGGGTAGGTGCGCCGCGCATCACAAACCGGGGCGAGTTGGTCGCGAAATGGAGTGAAGAGCATTGCACCAAAGCGGGCAAACCTGCGATCATCGTGGTAGGCACACAGCACTCTAGCGATTCGCGGCTTCAGCTAAATCAAGGACGCATTGACGCCATCACCGGCAACCTTATCGGGATAGTACATCAGAACCAGATCGAGAATAACAACTACGTGCAAATTGGAGAGCCGTTCTACCCCTTCATGGATGGGATCATCTTTTCAAATAATGATCCTGAGTTGGGGCAAGCTATCAAGACGGCGATTGCGGCAGTGATAGCCGATGGCACCTACCGGCAGATACTGCGCAAGTGGAAGCTGCCGGATAGCACCGCAATCGAACGGCCCCTGATCAACGGACAGCCCTGAAGACAAACGACGAGTGTTGGCCGCGCCACGACATTGAAGCGTGGAAGCTCAACTGTACACGACTTTGCGCAGAATCGGAGCGAGACATGCGAAAGGCAGGCTACAGCTTAGCTAGAATAATCGTACCGGTCGCAAGTTCCTGTCGTCGCACCGAACTCTCGATTTGCACGACCCGGTGAGTGCGTCCCCCACATCTTCCTGATGTGGCAGCGCGCACTGGCTTTCAGGACCAACAAAAAAGGGGACGAGACGCGTTTGCTGACAGTACTTACGAGTCAACTAGTCCCGATGGTTGCCAAGTTGGTTGGCTGTTCGGAGACGATCCGAACATCGTTCGATACCTGGTCGCTGCCACGGGAAAAGACCTCGCTCCGACAGTCATATCGAGGTCGTCGATTTGCGCTCCGACTGAATGGAGCGTCGATGGCAGGGACCGAGCCAATCATTGCAGCCGTCACTAGCGCGCCGGCCTTACTCTCGCGTCAGCCAGTGATCTCGTGAAGCGCCGCATTGATACGCAGCGCCCAGAAGAGCGAGGCCTCATCGACAGTTTTTGTGCTTATCGACAATTCATAGAAGCGCGCGTCACGCCAGCGAGCTCGTTCGCCAAAGGGCCCTGCTACGTTCCACTACATAACTGCCAATATAGACGCCCGCAACTCCGTCATTTCTCGAAGTCCTGGACCTGTGAGCGAGAACATGCCGTGATCGGCAGCATGGAAGTGGCAAGGCCCTCGTAGCCCTGGTTGGCGCAGCCATCGCTATCTCATCTCGCTGCGACAGCGGGACTCGCAGGACAGCACCGCCCCTCCGATCTGGACCAGGTTCTTGCGCCGTTTCTCTCGCAAGTGGATTCGGTGAATGCATCTGCTAGTTGGCTTTCGAAGCCGCTGGGGCGGGGGAACCTGCGCATCAAAATCGGGCGCCAAGCGAGCGTCCTTCGCAGAATTTCCGCGTATTGCCCATGGGTTTAGCGACACGAGCACCGCCTCTCGCTTATCATGCCTCGAGAGTGCGCTTATCAAGAAGGATGTACTGCGATGAAGACAGTCCTGATTACGGGGGCTAACCGGGGGGTCGGATTGGCTTTGGTGCGACAATACGCTGTCGATGAATCCGACGTGATTGCCTGCTGCCGCGAACCAGCGAAGGCGGATGAACTGCAGGACTTTGCCGAGTCGAGCGGTGGCCGTGTACGGATCGTGCAGCTCGACGTCGGCGGCCCAACATCAATCACAGCCCTCAAGAGCACACTCGGGGATGCGCCGATCGACATAGTCATCAACAACGCGGGCATCAATGGCACGCCAAAGGACCAATCAGCCGCTCGTATCGACCCGGAGAATTGGGTCACCACTATGCGTGTGAATGCGCTCGGTCCGATCCTCATTTCGCAAGCGTTGATCGATAACCTAAAGCGCGGCTCCGAAAAGAAGCTGGTGGCAATCAGCAGCGCTTACGGCTCCAGCGGAAAATACTTCGGTGAGGGCTATGCGAGCGCCAGCAATAGATATGCCTACAGGGCTTCTAAGGCGGCCCTCAACAACGGCATGCGTGGGCTGGCGCGGGACTGGGCGGACGATGGTGTGCTAGTGGGAATTCTCGACCCCGGCTTCGTGCGGACCGGCATGGCCGGCGAAAGCGCGCTCGGTTCGTCGAGCTCGATCTCGCCCGACGAAAGCGCCCGGGGTATCAAGGACCGTATCCGCCTACTCGGCCCCGAAACCAGCGGGGTGTTTCAGCGTTTCTGGGGTGAGCCCATCCCTTGGTGACCTCGAAAATTCAATAGATCCCCGAACCGATCTGCCAGGCTCCTATGGCTACAGGGTTATGGCGAACGAGAGGTGCGCATTCGTGGTGCTCAGATGCGGAACGCCTTGGGTCATGACCCTCTGAATTGGCTTCCGCTAAGTTTAGAGGTCAAACGTCAGAAGTTGACTCGTGGCCCGGTCGGGCACGTCAGCGCACTGATCCAAATGGACGCTCCAGCATACGGCGCACTCGCACAGGGTTTGGGCCGACGTGGAAAGCCACAGCTTTCTGATCGAGTGCACGTTCTGGTTGTGTTGGGCGATTGCGCTGGCGCAGGTAATCGAGCCAAGTCGGGCAATGATAGCGTTCCGTCCACAGTTCGGGATCGCCGATGTCGCGTGCAATCGACCAGCCATAGGCGCCGTTGCGCTGGCGCGACAGCTGTATGTCCTGCATCAAACTGTGAAAAGCACGCGCATTTTCCGACGCAACACGATATTCGATCTCCACCATCAGGGGCCCGCTGCGGTTGGTGATCGGGAGTCGTACCTCGGGATCGGCCAGGGCTTCGCCGTCTTCGCCCCGAGCGCCGATGTGGGATATGCGCATCCGCAGGCCCAGCAGCAGCGACAGAAGCATCAGTGCGGCGGAAATGAGGAGCGCGACTTCGACATTGGTCGCATCGGTGAGGCGGCCCCAGCCCCACGCGCCAACGGCAAACCCGCCGTAGTTCGCGGCCTGATAGGCTGCAAGCGACCGGCCCGCCACCCATTGCGGAGCAGAGAGCTGGACTGCAATATTGAATACTGTGTTGGTCATGACCCACATCGCACCCGCCATGACCAGCGCAGCCGCAGTCAAGAAAGAATCGTGGCTCAACGCCACGGCGGATATCGCGCCTCCCATCAGCAGCGTACACACCGCACTGCTGCCTCGCCGATCGTGCGATTGCGAGCCTGGCCGACGCAAAGCGCCCCAATCACACCTCCGAGGCCGAATGCGCCAAACATGAGACCATAAGTTTGCGCGCCTCCATGCAAGAGATCCCGCGCGATCAACGGCATCAGCGCTGCGATCGCGCTGCCAATCACATTGGTCGCCATGGCGCGTGCCAGCACAATCTTGATTGAGGGCGAATTGGTAATGTATCGCATGCCCGACACTATGGCTCGCCTCAGATGCTCTCGCGGCAGCCGCGAGCGTTTGGCCACACGTTTCCAGAGGTGTAGCGCAAGCATCAGCGGCAGACAGAGCAGCGCGTTAACTGCGAAAGCGGCGCTAGAGCCCGCAGAAGCAACGACTAGGCCTCCGATTGCCGGCCCAAAGCTGCGGCCAATATTGAAGCTGATCCCGGTCAGCGCAACCGCCGCGGGGAGTAATTCCAGCGACACCTGTTCACCGATCGAGGATTGCCAGGCTGGGTTCATGAGTGCCGTGCCGATGCCAACCATGAAGCAAAGCATCAGTAAGACATTTGGCGTCGTAAGGCCCGACCTGTCGATCAGGGTTAATGCGCTCGCGCCGCAAAACGCGATCGAAAGCGCCATTAGCGCCACAATCCTTCGGTCACGCATGTCAGCTATCGCGCCGGCTGGCATCGCGATCAGCATG
Source organism: Bradyrhizobium sp. LLZ17 (assembly GCF_041200145.1). Taxonomy (NCBI): domain Bacteria; kingdom Pseudomonadati; phylum Pseudomonadota; class Alphaproteobacteria; order Hyphomicrobiales; family Nitrobacteraceae; genus Bradyrhizobium; species Bradyrhizobium zaerense. The sequence goes on along the minus strand of NZ_CP165734.1, from coordinate 3,622,943 downwards.
CCCGGGAGCGTCAGCGCAGTTTGCACAAGCGCGACCTTGTCTGCAGAAGAAGTCATCTGCGTCATCGCCCAGGCCGCACCAACGCCTTGAATGGGAATGCCGAGGTTTGACAACAGGCTTGCAAGCCAGATACGGCGAAACGTAACAAAGCGCAGCGGCGTTATGATACTCTCGAAGTTGAAAGTCGGTTTGGGCCAATCGATCATATCGGCTCCTGCTCAAGCAGGTTGAGCGCGAACCAACTGCTATGGTGCCGAAGCTGGAGTTCGCGCTGCCGCGGACGCGGATGGGCGTCGATAGCCGCGAGTGCATGCGAAGCTGTTCGCACGTTCGGTGGTTGATCGTGTCCTAGCAGCCGGCTTGCAGTGCGGCTTCGAGGCAGATTCGATCGTGTCGTACGGCATCTCCTCCTCTGCAGTGTTATTTGCGAAATGAGCTGCGATAGGCAATGAACACTGTATGAGGTAAGGTCGCCAACCGAAAAATTGGATCCTATGGCTTTGTCTGGTTTCGCCAGAGTAGATTGATCACGCAAGGGATTGACCGGCATGGCAAAGCTGGAGCCCTGAGTCGAAGTTCTCAAATCTTCGATCGCTCTCAATCGCTACCTGCAATGGTCAGTTCAAGCGTCGCAAAGCAGGAGAATAGAGGTTGCCCGCGCGGGTTTTTCGCATTGTATGCAGTTTAACGAAGAAAAAAGGCATGCGATCTCGGGCTGAGGCAGCTTGAAGGGGCAATCTCGCGCGGAATCTCAATTGGAACGGCAAAGCCCGTTTCATTCGATCCAATATCACGATGGTCTTAATGCCCTTGATGCCCGGGTTCTCATGGAGGAAACTGGCGAGCAAACTGCTGATACTCCTTCATGCTGCGCGCACAAATAAACAGACCAAAGTCAGCTTCGCGAGTGGCGTAAAATCCGCTGATCACTTCAGCTGTCGATTTGATAACCTTCTTGAAACTTATCACTATGTTTGATCTCTCCCGCTCCAATGTCACTTATTTGAATTGTCTTCCTACGGCCTTCTCCAGAGACGTCGGCATTGATAATGCCTTCCGAACGGAGCTTCTTAAGCCTTCGCTGACACGCGGTAGCAGAGACCCGACCATTCACCGATGACATAGGGTCTGTTGGGATTCAGGATTCTCATCCGGGCTTGGTTGTGATTCAAGCTTGGGATGGACCGATTCGTGTTGACTGACGCCCAATGGGTGAAGATGGAGCGGCTTTGTCTCGGCAAGCCGAGCGATCCCGGCCGCTGTGGCAAGGACAACCGACTTTTTGTCGACGCCGTGCTGTGGATCGCCCGAACGGGCAGCCCCTGGCGGGATCCGCCGCCCTCGTCGGCCACTGGGAACAGCGTGTTCACGCGCTTCCGCGACTGGGTGAAGGCGGATATCTGGAAGCGGCTGTTCGACGCTGTCTCCGACGATCCCGACATGGAGTACACCATGGTCGATGCCACCATCGTCAAGGTCCACCGCACGGACAGGGCGCAAAAGGGGGACCCAAAACCAAGCGATCGGCCGTTCGAAAGGTGGCATGACCACCAAAATCCTGGCGCTCACTGATGCTCTTGGCAATCTCGTGCGCTTCGTGCTGCTGCCCGGACAGCGCTTAGACACGGTGGGTGTGCCGCCGCTCATCGAGGGATTGACCTTCGACGCGTTGATTGCGGACAAAGCATTCGACAGTAACGCCATCATTGCCGAACTCGACGCCCGCGGCGCCAAGGGTGTCATCTCTCAGCATCCGCGTCGGGCGAAGCCTCTCGCCATCGACAAGGAGATGTACAAATGGCGGCGTCTCGTCGAAAGCCTCTTCGGCAAGCTCAAGGAATTCAAGCCCATCGCAATGCGCGCCGTGAAAGACTGTCGTTGTTTGGAATCCTTCGCAATTCTCCTGGAAAACGCTGAATTGGAGACTAAGGAGCCCAATATTGAGGAAATTGAGCTCCGCGGGGGTGTAGCATCGTTGTGACGCCGATGCCGTTAACATTGCAATCATCACACACGTCCCGGCGGTCTGACTATTGCTCACCGGGAGTTTTAGCTGTTCGCGTCCATGTCCGGCGATCAGATGAAGGTGGAGATCAAGCAGCGTGAATTTTGATATCGCAAAGCAAATCGCTCCAGCCGTGTTTTCTGACACTTATCTGGAAGCCAGGCGGAAATTACTGGCTGCGGCAACGACGTCGAGCGCGCATCAGTGCAGCAATAGCGGGCCATCGGGCGAGGTTCTTTACACGGACGCAGTCTATTTCGGACCTTCGGATGCTAAGAATCTGTTGGTCCTCATTTCCGGCACGCACGGCCCGGAAGGTTACTGCGGATCCGCGGCGCAACTTCTTTTTTTGCAGGCCAAACTGCACGAGACCCTTCCGCCCTCGACCGCTGTGCTCCTTATTCACGCGCTGAATTGCTATGGTTTTGCTTGGGATCGCAGGGGGACAGCAGAAGGATGCGATCTAAACCGGAACTTCATCGACTTTTCAAAGCCGGTTCCCCCCAATCCCGAGTACGAGGACTTGGCAGAGCATTTTGTGCCGGCGAACAGGACAGCAGAGCAAATTCGAGTCGCAGAAGCTGCGATCTCGAAGTATCGCGCGTTACACGGCGAGGTGGCTCTCAGGTCGGCGAGGGTGCGTGGCCAGTACACCAGGCCGGGTGGCCTGTTCTATGGCGGGACAGGACCCACGGAAGCCAGGCAAACGCTCGAGAAAATCGCACTGGAATTTCGTGTGGCGGCCCGCGAGAGGGTCGTCATCATCGACTACCACACCGGCCTTGGACCTTACGGATACGGAGAGCTGCAATGCGAACAGCCCTCCCGTTTCGGCGGGTATGAGCGAGCAACAAAAATCTTCGGCGCGACCGTCACGTCGTCAGATCTTGGAACCTCATCCTCGATCATGTTGCATGGCACACAAGACGAGTTCTGGCAGCGTATTTTGGGGGAACGGCACACCTATGTTTGTCTCGAATACGGAACGTACGATATTGCCCGCGGGCGAGAGATACTCCGGAACGAACATTGGTTGTTCATGTATCAACCTGAGGCGGCCGATGCCGATCTAGGTCGTCAAATTCGGAACGCCACAAAACTGTACTTCTATCCTCAGGCGGCAGATTGGAAGGAGATGATCCTTTGGAGGGCTCACTTGGTCCATCGACAAGCAATCGAGGCGCTTGGATCTGCAGAGTAACTCCCCCAGAGAGGATCATATCCAGTGACATATTCGTTCGCGCTATGGAATGCCGCTCAGAGGCGGTCCGATGGCGTGTACCACCTTTTGGCGCCATCCATCCGCGGCCGAGCGCTAGCCATCTCTTCAGCTGCGCGATCACGACAACACCGCGCGGAATCCGCTGAAGACGACTATGGGCAATCTCCACTTTGCCAGAAGGGGAGCAATCAATGACGAGTAACCGGTACTGGACCTTGTCGGATGGACCGATGCCACGATGGCCACAGGAGAACACGTTCGTAATGAAAGAAGGCGAGATCCCGAAGCCGGCTTTGGGGCAAGCGCTGACGCAGACCATCTACGTATCCCTCGATCCGTATCAGTGGTACTACAATAGACGACGCACGGCACCAGCCGGCGCGCCGTGCCATGCCCGCACTGTCTCGCGAGTGATCGAGAGCCGGATCGACGGTTTCGCTGCTGGCGATCTCGTGTTCAGCACCAATGGGTGGACGGAATACGGGCTAATGGGCGAGGGGGTCTGGCGACCGGACTACATGGCTCCTCGCAAGCTTGACCCGTCGCTGGGCCGCATCTCGCAAGCTGTGGGCGTGCTCGGCATGCTGGGGCTGACCGCCTATGCCGGCATGGACCTGCTGGCTTCGCCGAGAGCGGGTGAAACTGTGGTGGTCTCGGCAGCCTCGGGGGGCGTCGGCCAGATTGCGGGGCAACTCGCCAAGCAGCGGAATGCGCGTGTGGTGGGAATTGCTGGCCGCGATGCCAAATGCCGGTTCGTAACCGACGAACTTGGCTTTGATGCCTGTGTCTCCCATCTTTCGGCCACCCTGCCGGCTGACCTCGCCGCTGTCTGTCCCGCCGGCGTCGATGTTTATTTCGAGAATGTGGGAGGCAAGGTGTTCGAGGTGGTGCTGCCACTATTCAACCAGTCCGCTCGGATGACAATCTGCGGCCTCATCGCCCACTACGGCGATGAGGACGGCGGCATCGATCGTCGAGCTGCGCTGATGAAGCTCGGCGAGCCGATTTTCAGAACGCGAAATATGCTGGTGAAAAATCTCTCCGTAAGCGACTTCGCCTTGGATTACCATGATGACATGCTGGCCTATATCGCGCCCCTGGTAACCGCAGGGAAGATCAAATACCGCGAGGACGTCCGCCACGGCTTGGAAACCATCCCAATCGCTTTCAACGAGATGCTGCGCGGCGACAATTTCGGTAAGATGTTAGTGCAGGTGAGCCCCGACCCGACGCTTGAGTAATCATTCGCAAATACGACTGACTCGAGGCGTCTCTTCTTGCGCCGAAGGGGTGCTCGCTTCCGCTGTGCGGTATGCCTGCTGGCTCGAACTCATGAAAGCCTGCGCTGAAGAAGCGAGCTTATCGCGACACTTCATCGTGCCCCACCGCCCCATATATCAGCGTTTGATGCGTCATTGGCGGAGAGGAGGATGCCGTACGGCCGGTGGCGCCGGTTGCGGCCCAACGCTTCGCACGTGGGCGCGCGCCAAGAAGGTGTATGGCGACACTACTCGCGGTGACTTAACCAGGAAAGCAAGGCTGGCAATTCCCAAGCGCGCTTGGTGGTACGCCCGGTCCAGTCCAATCATTGGAGCGAGCACTTTCTGACAGAAGTAGCTGGGAAAATCAGCGATCAACGACTCAGATGAGAGTTCTTGCCGAGGCGGTTGAGCAGGCCATGAGTGCAGACACGATCAGCTGTTCAATTGGCTTTCGATGTGGTCGATCGAAGGGAGGATCGACTTTCTGCCAATGTGGATGCAAACCGGCGAAAGACGGGCTTGATTGCAGGAAATCTGCATACTGAATCTCATTACGCGGTCTTTGGGCGGCGACTCAACGGGACACTGCGCTAGTAGCTATAGGGAGAGACGCAGCTATGGAAATTTCCAAACAAGCGTCGTTGAAGGCATCAGTAGACCGCGATCGTCTGGAGGGCGTGCAAGGTAAACTTGTTTTTGCTCGACGTTCGCCCGATGAAAGATCGGCGCCCGAGGTTCAAGTACCTTCTCATCGGCACAGCGACTGGGTGAGCCACAGCACCACTATTCGCAATGCGCGGCCAATCGTTGACGAACTGTCCCTCGATCGGGAGGGTTTCATTCGGATCGAGCATGAGATCTCCTGCGCAGACGTGCGCGACCCAAGCATCATGTCAGAAAAGTATCTCGAAGAAATGACATCGTTCATCAAGAGCCACTTCAATGCTTCGTGGGTCGTGCCGCGACGAAGTGGCGTGATTGTTCGTCGCGCCGCAAATGCCGCAGGCTCCGTAAGAGCACCGGCCAGCGTGGCTCACATAGACTACGCATCGGTTGCCGGTCCTATGCTCGCCGCCGCCGAGAACCAGATCCAAAAACTTCCAATTCGACCCTATTCTCGACTGATGATCATCCAGGCCTGGCGTGCTCTATCGCCGCCGCCGCAGGATTTCCCGTTGGCGTTTTGCGATGCCAGCACCACTCTCGACGCTGACATTGTCATGGACGACTACGCTTTAAATGCAAATAGCCAAAATGATGGTACTGCATATAAGAGTACCGTGGTTCGCTTCAGTCCGGATCAGCGTTGGTATTACCTCCCGGAAATGACCCCGGACGAGCTGATTCTTTTCAAGGGCTATGATTCCGAAAGGCACTACGGCCGATGGGCCCCTCACTCGGCCTTTGACGACCGTGCCACATATCCCAGCGCAAAGTCCCGCGAGAGTATCGAGGCGCGGTTCTTCGTGTACTACGCCTAAGTGCCCGAACTGCTTCTCGGTTTAGTTTGCCGGTGGACTCTCTGGGATGCGCAGAGCCCGGATGGGTGCGCTTAGACTGGCTCCTGGGGTTCCTTGCTTTGCGCGAGCCTGTTGTGGGTACGCTGGAACGATTTCGATGATGGATTCACCATCGAGTTGTTTGGGACTACGATGTTTAGATATAAACTTGTCAGCGGCGACAGTCCTCGCCAGCGGCATTTAGGGCTTCAACAGTTCGGAAGACGGCCAAGGAGTGCGCAGAGCGTGCCAATGACGGCGAGTCTCCGATTCCGCCAAGAGCGCAGCTAAAGCACATAACTTCATTCAGTCGAGCCAAGGTGCTGAAAACACCTGCTCGCAGTCTGAAATGGAAACAGCGCCAGCCCGTTCGCGGCTTTCACTGAGCCGACCGAGGCTGGGCGTTCAAATACATTGAGAAAGGCGGATCGGAAGCCGTATTTAATCGTCAACCGTGATTAATTGCATTCAATCAGTATTGAACTATCGGTAAAGCACGGCCCAGCCTTGTTGTCCCTGATTGAGCACATCGAGGCGAGCCTGAGTTTAAGCTAGGTACTTCACGGCAACCGATGTGGCGGTACCAAGGAGCTAACCAGGCTTTTCGATCAGAGCGCTACGGGAAAGACCGGAAGAAATTGCCGAAGAGTATATCGGCGGCTCAAGTGTCCATCGGAGGAATCTTCATGTCGGCCCTGCCGCTCTCTGGCATCAAAATTCTTGATCTCACGCGCGTGCTGGCCGGGCCACTCTCCGCGCAGATGTTGGGTGACCTCGGCGCCAACGTGATCAAGATCGAGCGACCTGGCACCGGCGACGACGCGCGCGCCTTCGGTCCGCCCTACCTCATCGATCCCGAAGGCAAGCACAACAACAACAACTCGTTCTACCTCTGCGCCAACCGCAACAAGAAGTCGGTCACCGTCAACATCGCCAAGCCCGAAGGGCAGGAGATCGTCCGCGAGCTCGCCAAATCGGTCGACGTGATGATGGAGAACTACAAGGTCGGCGATCTCAAGCGCTACGGCCTCGATTACGAAACCATCAAGCAGCTCAACCCCGGCATCATCTATTGCTCAGTGACGGGCTTCGGCCAGACGGGGCCCTATGCGCCGCGCGCGGGTTACGACGCGATCTTCCAGGCGATGGGCGGCCTCATGAGCGTCACCGGCCATCTCGACGGCGAGCCCGGCGCAGGCCCGATGAAGGTCGGCCCCTCGATCGTCGACTACATGACCGGCATGAATTCCTCGATCGGCATTTTAGCGGCGCTCTATCACCGCAAGGTGAATGGCGGGGCAGGGCAGCACATCGACGTCTGCCTGCTCGATACCGTGATCGCTTCGTTATCTCATTACGCGCAGATCCATCTCGTCGACGGCAGAACGCCGCCACGGCGCGGCACGTGGGGCAATGGCGGCATGCCGGCCGGCGTGTTCCGCTGCGTCGACGGTGAGTTGATGCTGGTAGTCGGCAATGACGCGCAATTCGCGCGCGCCTGCGCTGTGTTGGGCAAACCGGAGCTTGCGACCAATCCGAAGTTCGTCAAGAACAACGACCGTGTCGTGCACGGCAAGGAGATCATGGCGATCTTCGCCGGACTGTTCTTAAGAAATAAGATTGCCTACCTGTTGGAGGAGCTCGAAAAAGCGGGCGTGCCCTCCGGCCCGGTGAACGACTTCGCGCAGGTGTTTGCCGACCCGCATGTGCGCGCGCGCCAGATGGAGGTGAAGATCGATCACCCCTTCGAGCGCTCCCTCTCGCTGATCCGCAATGCGCTGACGTTCTCCGACACGCCGTTGACGGAGTATCGTTATCCGCCGCGGCTGGGAGAGCATACGCGCGAGATTTTGGCGGACGAGCTAGGCTACGAGGACGCAAGGATCGCGACGTTGAAGCAGACCGGGGTGATTTAGCCAAGAGCCGGCGGAAAGTGCAGCCGAACTTTAAAAGGGAATCGCTATATGGATTTCAGCATGTCGGAGAAACAAGGGGAATGGCTGGATCGCGTGCAGTCGTTAATGGCCAAGGATGTCCGGCCTGCCGTGCCACCCTACAAGCAACAGGACGCCGAAGGCGATTGCTGGATCGTGATTCGGCATTAGAGCTCTTGAACAGGAAGGGGTGCTCGTAAACTTCGTGGGACATGTTCCTTCCGCTAGCGAATGAAGATGATGATTCCGAGTCGCAGGGTTGAGCAATCTAGAACATATGCGCCGCTCCCTCCGGGCGTTCGGCGGTGCGGGCGTTTCCGACGAACTGGGCCTGCGCGCGATTGCGCGTCGCTGGGCGCCATGCGTCGGTCGGATGATCCCCATGAAGTTCACTGCCGCGCCGTCACGATGCCCGAACTCCAGAAACATGAAAGATCTCAAGCAAAGTAACGGTCAGTAAAGATAGGGAAGCGGCCACGCGCGAGCTTTCCGAGAGAAACGAGGAGCGTCGCCATGGCTGACGATGTCAGGCAGGATGAAGAGTTTTCAGGAACGAAAGTCGTGGAGGAGCGGCATCGCATCGACGAGATCAGTCTTGGCCATTGGATGCGTGAGCACGTCGAGGGCTATGACGGCCCGTTAGCCGTGTTGCAGTTCAAGGGCGGTCAGTCCAACCCGACGTACCGCCTTAATACGCCGGAACGTTCGTACGTGATGCGCCGAAAACCGTTCGGCAAATTGTTGCCGTCGGCGCATGCGGTCGACCGCGAGTTTCGCGTCATCTCCGCGCTCGGCAAGCAGGGATTTCCGGTCGCGCGCGCTTATGCGCTTTGCACGGACGACAGCGTGATCGGCTCCTCCTTCTACATCATGTCGATGGAAGAGGGCCGGGTGTTTTGGAATCCCACGCTGCCGGCCCAGGCGGCGGAAGCGCGACGCCAGATCTTCACGAGCAAGATTGAGACACTCGCAAAGCTTCACATGCACGATCCTAATAAAATTGGTCTTGCTGATTTCGGCAAGCGCGGGAACTATTTCGCGCGACAGATCGCTCGCTGGACCAAGCAGTATCGGGCCTCCCAGACGCAGTACATTCCGGAGGTTGAGAAGCTGATCGAGTGGCTGCCGAAGACAGTGCCCGAGCAGACGCGCGTCTCCATCGTGCATGGCGACTACCGCCTCGATAACATGATCTTTCATCCCACCGAACCGCGCGCAATCGCCGTGCTGGATTGGGAATTGTCGACGCTCGGCGATCCCCTGGCCGACTTTACTTATCTCTTAATGCAATGGATCATGCCGGGGTTGAAGGCCGCGGATCTCAAAGCTCTCAACCTTCCCACCATGGAAGAAGCTGCGGAGATCTATTGCGATTACACTGGCGCAGCACTGCCCGACCTGAATTGGTATTTCTCTTATAACCTCTTTCGTCTCGTGGGAATCATGCAAGGCATCGCCGGTCGCATCCGCGAAGGCACCGCTGCCAGTGCCAAGGCGATCGAATCCGCCAAACGCACCGTGCCGCTCGCGAAGGCGTCGTGGGATTATGCGAAGAAGGCGGGCGCGATGTAAGGCGGCCGTGCCGATGCCAACTCGCCGGGGTTTCTCAGTAGTTTGCGCTTGGCACAACGGCGACCCAAGTGTGATCGCTTCTCCTAAAAACAATCTCGGAAAGGACGTTTTATGAGCGCGCGCCCTCACGCTAAGGATAAGCCGGCTGCGGCTTCTTTCCAGTGGGACGATCCGTTCCTGCTCGACGAGCAGCTCACCGAAGACGAGCGCATAGTGCGCGACACCGCGCGCGCCTACGCCCAGGACAAGCTGCTGCCGCGCGTCACGAAGGCCTATCTCGAAGAGAAGACCGACCGCGAGATCTTCAACGAGATGGGCGAACTCGGCCTGATCGGCATTACGCTGCCAGAGGAATATGGCTGTGCCAATGCAGGGTACGTCGCCTACGGCCTTGTTGCGCGCGAGATCGAGCGGGTCGATTCCGGCTACCGCTCGATGAATTCGGTGCAGTCCTCGCTGGTGATGTATCCGATCTACGCCTATGGCGACGAGAACCAGCGCAAGAAGTACCTGCCGAAGCTCGCGAGCGGCGAGTGGGTCGGCTGCTTCGGTCTGACCGAGCCCGACGCCGGCTCCGATCCGGCCGGCATGAAGACCCGCGCCGAGAAGGTCTCCGACGGCTATCGCCTGACCGGCAGCAAGATGTGGATCTCGAATGCGCCGATCGCCGACGTGTTCGTGGTCTGGGCCAAGTCGGCCGCGCACGATAACCAGATCCGCGGCTTCGTGCTGGAGAAGGGCATGAATGGCCTCTCCGCGCCGAAGATCGGCGGCAAGCTGTCGCTTCGCGCGTCGATCACCGGTGAAGTCGTGATGGATGGCGTGGTCGTGCCCGAGGATGCGCTGCTGCCCAACGTGTCCGGCCTGAAGGGTCCGTTCGGCTGCCTCAACCGCGCCCGCTACGGCATCTCCTGGGGCGCGCTTGGCGCCGCCGAGGACTGCATGCATCGCGCCCGCCAGTACACGCTCGACCGCAAGCAGTTCGGCAAGCCGCTGGCCGCGACCCAGCTCGTGCAGAAGAAGCTCGCCGACATGCAGACCGAGATCGCGTTGGGTCTGCAGGCGTCGTTGCGCGTCGGCCGCCTGATGGACGAGGGCAAATTCGCGCCCGAGATGATCTCGATCATCAAGCGCAACAATTGCGGCAAGGCGCTCGACATCGCCCGTGTCGCGCGCGACATGCACGGCGGCAACGGCATCTCGATCGAATACCACGTGATGCGGCACGTCCATAACCTCGAGACCGTCAACACCTACGAGGGCACCCACGACGTCCACGCCCTGATCCTGGGCCGCGCGATTACCGGCATCCAGGCGTTTTCGTGAACCTTGAGTTGGCTCCGACCTCGCCTGACTAATTTCGGCCTCGACGCCCAACTCCGCAGAGAACGGTGTGGATGTCCGGATTTCGCGGGGGAGCGGCTTGGCTCCTAACGCGAGGAAGTCCGAGCCCGACGGGGCAAGAACGCGACAGGTCGCAAGCGCTTCGCTAAGCACGGTTGATGGAATTGGAGTTGACCTCTCCGTCTCACGCGCTATAGCCGTGTGGATCTCCTTCGCCGCCAAGCGCGCGAAAACCGCCCGATGTTCGCAGTTTTCGAGCAGAGTGTCGGGATAAGGCAGAGTGTCGGGATAAGGCAGAGTGTCGGGATAAGAAGGCTCCGACTGATCAAGGCGCGTCACCAGTCGCATCAACGGATGCAGGATGCTCGTCTGGCGATTGCACGGGGCACGAACATGGCCGCAAGAGAATCACGCACGCGCTAATTTCTGATTCATGTCGGGTCGCTGCGTCATGTCCATGAACGGAATGCGCTGCAGGCCGGTCGAGGAACTTGCGATGAGTCATCCCGCAACTTGCGCGAGCTGCAAGTCCCACAGATCGACCTAGCAGGCTGTTGAAGAAGTCGGTGCCAAAGCACTTCGGATCGTGATTCTCTAGGAACGGCATTTTGTCTAGGGGGCGCGATGCGGGGAAGTGATGAACGGTCCGGCTCGCTCTTCAGTTATGTGGAGCCTTGGAGGCTCGGGTTCGCGTCGACCCCCCTTACGAGTGATCCTGGAGCGACCTTTCTGCGGAGTTCGGCAAGCTCTATGCGACTTCGGTCGCCGCTCGATCGCACCAGGAGAGCTGCTTCGGGCGTTGCTCCTGCAGACGATTTATGGGCTCGCTCGGAACGGCACCTGATGAACGGATGGAGTTCGATCTTCTGTTCCGCTGGTTCCTCGGATTTGGGGTGGACGATGCGGTTTGGGACCATTCGACCTTCTCGTAGAACGGCGACCGCTGCTTGAGGGGGAGATTGCGGCCAAGGTCCTAAACGCGCTTTTGGCGCAGCCGAAGGTCAAGCGTTTTCTATCGAGCGATCACTCCTCGGTGGATGTACGCTGATTGAAGCCTGGGCTTCGATCAAGAGCTTCCGAAGGAAGGATGGCAGCGACAAAGATCAGGACGGTCCGGGACGCGATGCCGAGCGCAGCTTCCACAAAAGAAGTGATCGAACGAGAACCATGCGAGCACGACCGATCCCGAGGCGGCGACGGGCACCGCCAAACGGGAGATCGCGCTTGCCAGGATCGATGCGCTAGGGTGCGCGAAGCGGATCACTCGCGGCGCTGACAAGGCCTATGATGTCGCGCAGTTCGTGCACGACCTCAGAGATAGATTAGTGACCCCGCAAATTGCAATCGACGGACATCTGAGTAAGACCGGCAAGCGGCGCAAGAGGGCGATCGACGCACGTACCAGACGTCACAACGGCTATGACATCAGCCAGCGTTGCCGCAAACGCGTCGAAGAAGTCTTTGGCTGAATCAAGAGTTCCGCTGGTTTGGCCAAGGTCAAGCTGCGAGGCCGCGACCCGGTGGATGCTGTCTTCGTTCTGGCGCTTGCGGGCTATAATCTGATCCGGCTGCCCAAGTTTCTGTCGGCACCAGCATGAGCATCCGGGCAGATGGCGCGTCCTCGAGACACCGGGCTACGATATGGCCGTGGCGGGCTCCTACATCCTGTTCGGTGAGGACGGCGGCGAGTTCATCTTCGAGTGCCTCTCAGGGTCCATTCATGGAGCCTGCGACAGCGATGCCGTCGAGTTCGCCTGGCCGAGCAACGACGAAATGGAGGCAGCCAATGTGACGGCTGGGCCGAACTGCGGGATGACGGCTCACTCGAAGGCGAGATATGCCGCCTTAACGGCGACAACACCCCATTCATCGCACGTCGTTCAAAGACTTGTTCAACGGCCTGCTAACCTAGTAGCGCCTCGCCGCCGGTGCCAAGCGCCCCGCTCGGTATTATCTGCGATGCGCGGTACATACGCATTTACGCGAGGAGCAATGGCTCCTCGCAACGCAAAATCCTACGCTGTACGTTTGGCAACGAGAATTTACTCGGGATCAGGATAAACACGGCTCTGGCGATCGCATATCTCCAAGAGGGCCGCTACCATCTGGTCTTCAGCGCGCGTTCATGGCGCGTCTCCTTGGGCTGGCGCTTTCAGTGGGGCGCGTGTTTATCGATGAGCGTCGGTGTATCGTGCCGGCGCGATCGAAGCTGCCTGCCGCTGGGAGTCGGTCGAGAATCGTCAGATCCTTTGTTTCGGTGCAGAATTTCGACGGTGCGAGCCCTACATTGAGGGATATCAGCCTGAGAGATCCGCTAATAGGTACTTAGCGGATGGGGAGAAATCCGCTCTAGGGGGACATCGATGAAACTGACAAGGACCATTATCCTCGGCACTGCTGCAGCGTTTGCGGGTGCCGGCGCGCAGGCGGCCGATCTTCCGGTGAATGCGAAGGCTATCGAGTACGTGAAGATCTGCTCGTTCTATGGTGCGGGATTCTACTATATCCCAGGTACTGATACTTGCATCAAGGTGAGTGGATATTTGCGTGCCCAAACGGAATTCGCCGGCAACGTTATCGGTGATACTGCGAATAATGGTGTGGCTGGTGCACATAATCGACTTAGCAACTACTACACGAGCCGTGCGCGTCAAGCGCTGAACATTGATACGCGCACTGGGACCGAGTATGGGTCGGTCCGCACCTACGCCCAACTGGTGTTTAGCTTCACCACACCTGGCGTGTCGGCTGCGGGGAATGGGGCGACGACCACCCCATCGGCCAGCGCTCAGCTTACTTTGTACGACGCCTTCATCCAGTTCGCTGGTTTTACATTCGGTAGGGCGCAGTCGCAATTCTCTGCGCCTTGGGCCGAGTATCCGGGGAACTTTAGCGAATTGCCGGGTGCTGCTGGCTGGGATCGCGTGAATCAGGTCACGTATACAGCGGATTTCGGCCAAGGCATTACGGCTTCTTTCTCCGCTCAAGATCAGGTCCAGAATTATCAAACCAACCTCTGGAACGTGAGCGCCGCGACGGCAGCAGGCCTCGCCAGCGGCATATACGGTGCCAATGACTTTGGTGGTTCGCGCGCTCCTGACCTCGTCGTCATGCTCCGTGTTGACCAGGCTTGGGGTCTATTCCAGGCATCGGTGGCGGCGCATGACAACCATGCTGCCTACTATGGCGCATCTGAAGTCACCGGCCATCCGGGCGACAAATGGGGCTGGGCTGGTCAACTGGCCTTGTCGATCAAGAATATCCCGACCGGTCCGGGTGACACGATCAACATGTCAGGCGTGTATGCGAATGGTGCAAGCCGATATGTCTTTAATGATTTCATGTCCACCAACTTCGCGATGTACGGTGGAACGGGTTTGGCGGGGGCCTATCAAAGCATCGGGCTTGCTGGTGTTTCCGATTCAGTGTTCGTTGCTGGCGCTGGTCAGGAGCTGACCACGGCCTACGGAATCAACGGCGCCTACACCCACAACTGGGATCCGCATTGGTCTACCAGCATCTTTGGTGGGTGGGCCGCCGTGCGCTATAACAGCGCAGCAAAGGGCTACATTTGCGGCGCCGTCGTCACAGGCCTCGCGCTGTCGAGCGGGATTGCCGGATGCAACCCTGATTTCAACTACGCAACTGTGGGTACCTACAACACCTGGACCCCGGTCAAGAGCCTGACCTTCTCGGCCGAGCTCGCTTACACGATGCTGGACCAGAAGTACGCAAGCGGAAGTCTTGCGACGCTGCCGCTTCAGTCGGGTATTGCGAAGCCGGCTGCTGTCTATGAGCTGAGGAATCAGCACAGCCTCAACCTCATGCTCATGGCTCAGCGCAACTTTTAACTCTCTTAGTAAACCGCCGAAAGGATAACAGAAAAGAAGCGGCTACGAAGCTCCTAGTATTGACCTCCAGCCACGCCTCCGGGATGTCCCCCGGAGGCTCTTTTTGCGTTCGGACTTAGAGTAGTTCTTGCGTCCAAGGACCTTGTCCACAAAGCCGGTTCTGGTGAGGGGCTGAGGGTGAAACTCCCTCGGCCCACTCGACAATACTTCTGCGGCGAGGAGTTCTTCCAGCACCGGCTGGTGTTCGTGATCGAGCGGACACCGCTGGATCAGGATTTTGCTGCGCCAACTCCTCAGCGCTCCTCTGCGCAGAGCCGGCGATCACCGTTAGCTGCCAGTCGCCCCTGATTGGCCATGACTCCTCCCAGCTGATGTACCCTGGGTGAGCGGCGTGGAGGCAGGATGGGGCGGCGGTAGTCGTAGCCGGCGGCGGTGAGGACGGCGTTGGCGGCGTCACCGCGGCGGAACCAGAGATTTGCGGCTCATGCGGGCCTTGAGATGACCGATGACGGGCTCGATGGCGGACCTGCGGCGGAGTTCACGTTTGATCGCGGGCATTACTCCTCGTTTTGGCCGGAGAGGAAGACCCCGAACTTGTGATCGGGCGGCGCATTGTGGCCGCGGTATCCTGCTTGAGGGTGGCGGCAACGCTGAGCTTGACGCCGAACTCGTGACGCCGATGGACCTTGCCCTGGCCGATGCATTCGACTTCCGGCGCATGCAGGGAATAGACCTTCCGCCCGCGTTGACGTTGCTGCTGCTCGCGCACGCCCCGTGCCAGCAATAACAGCTGGCCCATCAGATTGTTTGTGCGTAGACCTGTGAGCGCCGTTAGAAGAGTCATCTTCTGCAGGGGTGCGCACAATGGACGACCATTCGGACGACATAAGGCGACCGTTGTCACCGCGCATAGAAGTGTACGCCGGCGGCGGCCGGAAACAGTGGCCAGATGATTTGAAGGCGCAGATTGTCGCGGACAGTCTCGAGCCGGGCGCGATCGTAACAGATGTCGCACGTCCCCATGGCTTGCCCTGTGCGAACACCACTTCGATCGTAAGCGGGGCTGCGAGGCGGGAGCACTGTCGTTTGTGCCGTTGGTGTCGGAAAGGTCGCCATCGGCGGCTGCAGCTCCGTCCGGGTCGCCGGAAGCAGCCGTTGTGATGGTTGAGCTCCATGGGGCACGAGTTGAGGTGCGAGGGACGCCTGGCCTTGCCGTGTTGAGTGATGTGTTTGTTGCGTTGCGCCGGACACGTTCATGCTGACGGCTCCCGCTGGCCTCATGATTTATTTGCAACCCTACCTGTAGACTTCAGGAAGGGCGCAGATGGCCTGGCGCTGTTGGCGAAGGAGACGCTGGGCCACGATCCGATGAAGGGCGTGGCGGTGGTCTTCCGTGCGAAGCGCGCTGATCGGGTGAAGATTGTTGTCTGGGATGGTAGTGGCCTTGTGCTGTATTGGAAGCGGCTTGAGGGCAGCGCCTTCAAGTGGCCGCCGGTCGTTGACGGCGTCATGCGAATGAACGCCGGCGCAGTTGGCCGCGCTTCTGGCCGGCATGGATTGGACACGCATGCATGCGCCTCGAATCCCGCAGCCGAAAGCGCTTGCGTAGGACATAAAATCTTCGCTGCATCGGGGCGCGAAGCATGACAGACTCGGGCCAATGAGTGATTTGCCTGATGAGCTGCCGAGCGATCCAGCCGAGTTGCGTGCCTTTGCCGCGGCTCTGCTGGATCGCTGCGCCAGGCTCGAGCGGTTGCTCAAGCTTGCAAAAGACGCGCAGTTCGGTCGATCCTCGGAAAAGCTTGACGCTGATCAGCTCCAGCTTGTTCTGGAGGATATCGATCAGGCTGTCGCGGCTCTTGAGGCAGCCGAGGACCGCGCCAATCCCAAAACGCGCGAGAAGAGAGCTGCCGAGCGCAGGGCCAATCGTGGCAAGCTGCCGGAGCATTTGCCGCGCATCATCGAGACCCTGATGCCCGCTGCAACCTGCTGCCCGTGCTGCGCAGGCGACCTTTTTGAGATCGGCCACGATGAGAGCCAGAGGCTGGACGTCGTGCCGGCGCAGTATCGTGTCATCGTCACCCGCCGCCCCAAACTGGCCTGCCGCGCCTGTCACGGCGTCGTCCTCCAGCATGCTGCTCCCGAGCGATTGATCAGGGGAGGACTGCCGACCGAGCGGCTCGTCGCGCATGTGATCGACGCCAAGTATCATTGGCATTTGCCGCTCTACCGCCAGGCGCAGATGCTGGCGACGCACGGTATCGCCATCGACCGTTCCACGCTCGCCTTCTGGGTCGGCTACGCCGCCCAGGAATTGAAGCCCTTGTGGCATCGTCTGCGCCAGCTTCTGCTCGCCTCTTCGAAGCTCTGTGTGGATGAGACCCCAGCACCGGTACTGGATCCGGGGCGCGGCAGGACCAAAACCGGCTACTTCTGGGCGCTGTCACGCGATGACAGGCCCTGGGCCGGACCTGACCCACCTGGTGTGGTTTACGCCTATGCACCGGGCCGTGGGGCCGTTCATGGCTTGAGACTGCTCGAAGGCTATCGCGGCATCATCCACTGCGACGGTTATCAGGCTTACAAGACCATGACCCGAGAGACGCGTGCGGACGCCCTGTCCGGGACGCTCGCTTTCTGCTGGGCCCATCTGCGGCGCCAGTTTGTGAAGATCGAGCGCGAGGCTGCTCCGGCGCCAGCTCCAGTTGCCCGCGAAGCGCTCGAGCGCATCGCCCAACTTTACGCGGTCGAAAAAGCGCTCCGCGGCCGATCAGATGTCGAGCGCCGTGCTGGCAGGCAGGCGCATGCCCGACCTCTGGCTACAGCCTTGAAGCAGTGGTTTGAGGCCAAGCTTGATCACCTTGCACAGAAGAGCGACACGGCGAAGGCCGAGCTATCGCCAAATTTTGGTGACGGCCTGAGCCGGTCAGGCGGCGGCGGTTGTGGGCTGGCGGTCGGTCGACTTGGCGATGACCTCGATCCCGTCGTTGAATGTCACACCGAGAACGAGTTTTGACAACTGGTTATGACCGTCGAGGCGGCGCCAGCTTCTCTGCGCGCCCTCGACCAGTTTGAAGACCATCGCGAGCGCGGTCTTGTTGGATAGGCAGCCCTTCGATCGGATGGTGCGGTGGCGCACGGTGGCGAAGGTGCTTTCGATGGGGTTGGTCGTCCGCAGGTGTTTCCAGTGCTCGGCCGGGAAGTCGTAGAAAGCCAGCAGCGTGTACCGATCCTTGTTCAGGCAGTCGGCCGCCTTTTCGTATTTCAGCGCGTAGCTCTCGATGAAGGCGTCGAACGCCAGCTCGGCGGCGACCTTCGTTTCAGCCATCCAGATCTCCTGCAACGCGCGCTTGGCTTTCGGCTGCTGGCTCTTCGGCAACTTGGCGAGCACGTTCGCGGTCTTGTGCACCCAGCAGCGCTGCTCGCGCGTTTTCGGCCAGACCTCGCCGGCAGCTTTCCAGAAGCCGAGCGCTCCATCGGCGATGACGAGCCGCGGAGGCACGGCGAGCCCGCGCCGCTTCAGATCAAGCAGCAGCTCGCGCCAGTCGTGCGCGCTCTCGCGGGAACCATCGGTGAAGCCGACCAGTTCCTTGCGGCCTTCCGGCGTCGCACCGATCAGCACCAGGATGCACTGCTTTTCGTCCTCGAGGCGGGCTTCGAGATGGATGCCGTCGGCCCAGATGTAGACGTAGCGCTTTGCCGACAGATCGCGCTTCTGCCACGCGGTGTGTTCATCGAGCCAACCGTCCTTCAGGCGACCGATGGCGGAAGCCGACAACCCGGCAGCATCCTTGCCGAGCAGCGCAGCCAGCGCCTCCGAGAAGTCGCCGGTCGAGATACCCTTCAGGTAAAGGATCGGCAGCAGCGTCTCGATCGATTTCGAGCGGCGCATGTAGGGCGGCAGGATCGACGGAGAGAACCGGATGCGGTCGGGGTCGGTGGCGTCCGCCTCGCGATCGCGTACACGTGGCTGGCGGACGGCGACCGGACCGATGCCGGTCATCACCTCGCGTTCCGGCAGGTGACCGTGGCGCACGACGCGCTGGTGGCCGTCCGCGGTCTTCAAATCGGCATGCTGGCCGAGAAAGTCCGCGACTTCGGCCTCGATCGCCTTGGCGAGAAGGGCACGTGCCCCGTTGCGCAACACTTCTGTGAGTTGATCGTCGAAGATTCCTGGCTGAATCAGCTGGATGACGTTATCGTTGGACACGGCATATCGCTCCTTCGGTGGAGAAGTGGAGGCGTCAAGCACCCCCACGATATGCCGCCTTTCCGATTCCCGCCGTCACCAACTTTCAGCGATAGCTCGCGAAGGCCTTACGTTACGCGCTGCGTCATTGGGACGGCTTGACGCTCTATCTTGATGACGGGCGCATCGAGATGGACACGAATGCTGTCGAGCGTGCGATGCGGCCGATCAAGCTCAACGCCAAGAACTCCCTTTTTGCCGGTTGCGACGAGGGCGCCGAGAATTGGGCAGTTCTGGCTTCGTTGATCGAGACCTGTAAGCTCAATGGCGTCAGTGCCGAGCACTGGCTCGCTGATGTTCTCGCGAAGCTCGTCAATGGTTGGCCTGCGGCGCGACTGGACGATCTGCTCCCTTGGGCATCGATCTACACGATGCATGCACACGATCCGAGGCTGGCGGCATGAGCCTGAACACGACCGCGGTCCGGATCAAGGTGACCCTCAAGGACGTAAAACCGGAGGTGATGCGTCGCATTGTCGTGCCGCTCACGCTGCGCCTTGATCGGCTGCATCTGACGCTTCACGAGGCATTCGGCTGGACGAACAGTCACCTCTTCGAGTTCTTCGCTGGTGAGGCACATTGGGGGATTCCCGACCCCGACAATGATTACGGCCACCAGCCCATGGATGCCCGTAA
Organism: Bradyrhizobium sp. LLZ17; assembly: GCF_041200145.1. NCBI lineage: Bacteria > Pseudomonadati > Pseudomonadota > Alphaproteobacteria > Hyphomicrobiales > Nitrobacteraceae > Bradyrhizobium > Bradyrhizobium zaerense. Next base: position 3,603,369 of record NZ_CP165734.1, on the reverse strand, counting down.
AGCGCGGCTTTGCGATATCGTTCGAGAGACCGGCGCCAAGACGATCCACTATCTCTATGACTTCGGCGACAGCTGGGACCATGTGATCAAGCTCGAAAAATGGTTCGACAACACCACGACGGAGGGCATGCCCTTCCTGCTCGAGGCCGCCGGTCGTTGTCCTCCGGAAGACGTCGGCGGTGCGCCAGGCTATGCCGAATACCTCGACGCCATCAGCGACCCTGCTCATCCGGAGCACGAACATATGCGCCGCTGGGGCCCGGAGCGGTTCGATCCCAACGTGATCGACCGGAAGGCCCTCGAGGCCGCCGTCAACGCGTTGTCCGACACATGGAAACCGCGGCGACGCGCCACGCGAACAAAATAGACGTCAAGCGTCATTCAAAAGGGCCGCAGCGCTACGCTTACCTTCGATCCCGCCATTGCCCTCGATCTTGCGACCGATATCGCGGATGACGTGGTCGACACAGGTGCGCAGCGTCTTCAGCACCCGGTTGGCGTGTTTGAACTGCTTGGCATGGGCATAGCGCTGGATCAGGGCGAACCTGCCGACCCGCGAGCTATCGCCAAATTTTGGTGACGGCCTGAGCCGGTCAGGCGGCGGCGGTTGTGGGCTGGCGGTCGGTCGACTTGGCGATGACCTCGATCCCGTCGTTGAATGTCACACCGAGAACGAGTTTTGACAACTGGTTATGACCGTCGAGGCGGCGCCAGCTTCTCTGCGCGCCCTCGACCAGTTTGAAGACCATCGCGAGCGCGGTCTTGTTGGATAGGCAGCCCTTCTGCGGATTCCGACGAAGTCGCCCAGGCGTACCGATATGAAGTCGCCCGTGGATTCCGAGACGATGTCGCCCACCTTTCCGATTTGATCTCGCCCAGCGGCGAGGCGTTCTGGCCGGCTGGTTCTCTGGCATCGGTGAAGCCGCGTGGTCAATCTGGAATCGCGACTTCAACCTATTTTTCTTCTTCTGCCGTTGCTGTGGGCATGTGGGCAACGCGATTGCGTTGTCCAAGCGCAGCGGCATGTCCACAGCGCCACGGGCTCAGGTCTTTCGGGCGGATTGCCGGGTTCGGCGCAGGCTCTCACCGGTGAGGTCGAGCCGATGGGCATTGTGGACGAGGCGATCGAGCACGGCGTCGGCATAGGTGGGATCTCCAATGAGCAGATGCCACTGGTCCACCGGGAGCTGGCTGGTGACGATGGTGGAGCGCTGACCGTAGCGATCTTCGAGGATTTCCAGGAGGTCGTGACGGGCGCCGGCATCGAGCGGCTCTAGCCCCCAATCATCGAGGATCAGCAGATCGACACGGCCAAGGCCGCGCAACAGGCGTGGATGGCGGCCGTCGCCGCGAGCGAGCGCCAGATCATCGAACAGGCGCGGGACGCGCTGATAGAGCACGGAGCGATTGTCGCGACAGGCCTTGTGGCCGAGCGCCGAGGCGAGCCAACTCTTGCCGACGCCCGCCGGGCCGCAGATCAGGAGATTGACGTGGTCGTCGATCCAGCGGCCCTCGACAAGCTTAGCGAACAGCGGGCGGTCGAGACCGCGCGGGGTGCGGTAGTCGATGTCCTCGACGCACGCCTGCTGGCGCAGCTTGGCGTAGCGCAGGCGAGTGGCGAGCCGTTTGTCGTGCCGCAGCGAGGCTTCACGTTCGAGCAGCAGCGCAAGCCATTCGGTGTGACCGAGGCTTGCGGCCTCACCGGTGGCTTCGATGTCGGCGAAGGCCTTGGCCATGCCGTGGAGGCCGAGGGCGTTGAGGCGGTCGAGGGTCGGATGGGTGAGCAAGGGATGATCTCCTAATTGTAGTAGCGCGGTCCGCGGATGTTGGCATGCAGGATCGGCGCATCGTCCGCGGAACGCTGGTGAGCAGAACGCCGATCGAGATTGTTGGCGAGGATCGACTTGACCGAGCCATAGGTGCGCGCGCCGATGTCGATTGCCCGCGCAGCCGCGGCGTCCAGCCGTTCGCGCCCATAGGAGGCGGCGAGCCTGAGGATGCCGAGACAGGCGCGGAAGCCTTGCTCGGGGTGCGAGCGCTCGTCGAGAATGACGTCGCACAACGCGCTGGTCGCCGGCCCGATCGCGGCGGCGTCCTGGCGAATACGTGCGATGGTCCAGCCGGCGTAGCGCCGATGGCTGGAGGCCATGTGCTCCGGCACGGTGGTGTGTTTGTGATTGCCGCTCATGCGCTGATGCGCGGCGATCCGCTCGCCCTTGTGGAAGATCTCGACGGTACGGGCCGTGAACCGCACCTCGACCTCGGCGCGGGCGAAGCGATGCGGAACGCTGTAGTAATGCTTCTCCACCTCGACGTGGTAATCGAGACTGACGCGGCGGATCCGCCACTCGGCCAGGACGTAGGGGGACGCCGGCAATGGCTTGAGCGCCGGCCGGTCGACCTCCTCGAGCAACCGGCGGCGTGTCACGCCGAGCCGCCGGATCGGCCGTTCCTCGTTCAGCCTCGTGAGCAGTTCGCCGATCGCCGCATTGACCTCGGCCAGGCTGTAGAAGGTGCGATGGCGCAGGCGGCCGAGCAGCCAGCGCTCGACGATCAGGACGGCCTGCTCGACCTTGGCCTTGTCGCGCGGCTTGCGCGGCCGCGCCGGCAAGATGGCAGTGCCGTAATGCGCCGCCATCTCCGCGTAGGTACGATTGATCTGCGGGTCGTACAGGCTCGCCTTAATGACCGCGACCTTGGTGTTGTCGGGCACCAGCAGCGCCGGTATGCCGCCGATCGCCGCGAAGGCGCCAACATGGGCGCTGATCCAGTCGGCGAGCCCCTGCGTCCACGTCGCCTGCGCGTAGGTGAAGCTCGATGCGCCGAGCACGGCGACGAAGATCTGCGCCGTTCTGCGCTCACCGGTCAGGCGGTCGACCACCACCGGCACCCCATCGCCGGCATAGTCGACGAACAACTTGTCGCCGGCCGCATGGGCCTGGCGCATCGTCACCGACAGACGGCCTTCCCAGGCGCGGTAGAGCTCACAGAAACGCGAGTACCGGTATCCGCCAGGCTCCGCGGCGATATATTCCTCCCACAGAATCGACAGCGTCACGTGCTTGCGTTTGAGCTCGCGGTGCACGGTCGCCCAGTCGGGCTCGGCAATGCGGCGGTGACCCTGACGGTTGCCATTGCCGGTCTTCGCGAACAGGCGAAGTTCCAGAACCGTGTCGGTGACGTCGTCTGGCAACGGCCAGCTCAAGCCCGCGGCCTCGAACCGCCGGAGCGCCAGCCGCACCGTCGAGGGCGCCGCGCCCACCCGTCGCGCAATCTCGCGGCTCGGCAACCCGGCCGCCTTCATTCTGATCACATCGCGCACACGGCGCATCGCAAGCCTCTCCGTCGGCATCCAGGGTCCCCTTCGCAAAGCCGAAAGGGTTCATCCTATGGGAGCCAGAAGAGGCCTCGTCACCCGGGCGACATCATCCCGGAATGGTGGGCGACATCATCTCGGAACGGGTGGGCGACTTCAAATCGGAATGGTGGGCGAGATCATCTCGGAATCCTGGGCGACATCGATCGGAATCCGCACCCTTCGATCGGATGGTGCGGTGGCGCACGGTGGCGAAGGTGCTTTCGATGGGGTTGGTCGTCCGCAAGTGTTTCCAGTGCTCGGCCGGGAAGTCGTAGAAAGCCAGCAGCGTGTACCGATCCTTGTTCAGGCAGTCGGCCGCCTTTTCGTATTTCAGCGCGTAGCTCTCGATGAAGGCGTCGAACGCCAGCTCGGCGGCGACCTTCGTTTCAGCCATCCAGATCTCCTGCAACGCGCGCTTGGCTTTCGGCTGCTGGCTCTTCGTAAGCGCGCATTTTACTGCACAGGCTGGGCGCGCGGGTGACCGCGGCGGTTGATGCCGGGCCCCAGCGGGATCATCAGAACGGCTTGATTGATCCTGAGCGTTCGACCGTCAGCCGCTGTCGTTGTCAGCTGGCAGGTTTTCTTGAGCGGTGCAGTTGAACGGCAACAGATCTTCGATATCGGCGTCTGGCGCGCGCTGGGGCAATTCGGTGAGCGCGTGACGTAGCCATGCATAGGGATCGACGCCGCATGCCCGGCATGTCAGCACCAAACTGTAGATCACGGCGCTTGCCTTGGCGCCGGCAACGGTGTCGCTGAACAGCCAACTTTTTCGTCCGGTGCAAAACGGCCTGATGTCGCGCTCCAGAACATTGTTATCGATCGGGGCGAGACCGTCACTGGTGTAATGGGTCAGATAATCCCATTGGTTGCGCGCATAGGCGATCGCCTTGCCGGTCAAGCTTTCGGGTAGGAACTTCGGCGCCTGGTCGTCGAGCCAGGTTCGGAAGGCGGCCAATACCGGCAGGCTATGCTGCTGGCGCAGCCGCAAGGTGTATGCGGCGCGCGTTTCGCCGTCGGGCGGCGTCTGGCGCGCCACCCTCTCGACCTCATACAACGCCTCGAAGAACTTGAGCCCCTGCAATGGCGGACCGCCAGGCTTTGTCCTGGCCTTGAGCGCATCGGTAAATTTCCTGCGCGCATGCGCCATACAGCCGAGATGGGTCGCGCCTGTCAGCGTGCGCCAGGCGTCATAGCCGTCGCTCATCAACAAGCCGCGATAGCCCGGCCAGGAAGGCCTGAGGATGTTGCTGGCCGCGACCGGGCTGGTAATCGAACAGCACGACCGGCTGCGCGCAGTCCTGGCCGCTGCGATAGGCCCACATGAAGGATTTGGCCTGCGCATCACGGCCGTCCTCTTTAAGAACCTGGACCCAGGTTTCGTCGCCGTGGACCAGGGGCTGCGACCTGAGCTTTTGCTGTAGCGCGTCATAGACCCGATGCAGATGCAACTCGCTCGCCCGGATCACCCAGTTGCCCAGCGTGCCGCGGCTGATGCTGACGTCGGCGCGCCCCAGCGCGTCCGCCACACGGTACAGCGGCGTGCCGTCGAGGTATTTGTTGGCGAGCACCAGCGCCAGCGTCGATGGCGTGGCCACACTACCCGGCAGCGGCTGCGCCGGCATCGGCGCGGTCACAATCGGGGTGTTCAGCGCGGTGCGCTCGCAGTGACGGCAGGCATATTTGAACCGCACATGTTGCAGCACCGACGCCTTCACCTCGACGTGCAACTGCTCGGTGACGGTCTCGCCCATCCGATGCATCCGATTATGGCAGCACGGACAGTCCTTTTGATCCTCACCCAGATCATGTTCGACGCGTTGGCGCGGCAGATCGTCAGGCAGCGGCTTGCGGCCGCGTGTCTTCGGCGCCGGCTTTGAAGCCTCCGGCAATCCCGTGTCCGGCACGGCGACCGCCTCGACATCGTCGTCGTCCCGGCTTTCAGCGGCGGCCTGCTCGGCTTCGTTGAAGATGCGCTCCTTGAGCTTTTCGCTCTTCGGCGCATACCGGTGCAGGCGCTCCAGGCGCAACTGCTCCTCAAGATGCAGCACGCGTTGTGCGAGTTTCTCGTTTTCGGCCTTCAGCGCCGCGATCTCGGCCGCGTGCGCCGTGATCAAGGCTTCCAGCTCGTGCGTCGTGGACTTGCGACTCATCGTAGTCTTGAATCGAAGTCATGCCGCCGCGTCAACCGGGCTCCCATGTCTTCGTCATGTCTTCGGCGGCGTCATCTGAGAACGGCCATGCCGAAGCCCGATGACGCCGCCCGCATCGAACACGCTCAGCCCACGCTCTGATATTGCCGCACCGGATGACGACGCACCGCCGCGATGTTGATGCCGTCAAGCAGCCAGTGCAGCTCCTCCGTCGTCAGCGTCAGCACCGCCTCCTGACTTCGGGGCCAGTGGAATCTGTCGGCCTCCAGCCGCTTCAGCAGCATCCAAAATCCTGACCGATCATAAATCAGCAGCTTAATCCGGTCGCGGCGACGATTGCAGAACGCGAACACCGCGTGCTGGAACGGATCCAGCCCCATCGACTGCTCGACCACGATCGCCAGGCTGTTGATGCCCGCCCGGAAGTCAATCGGTTCGCGGTGAAGGTAGATCCGAAGATCAGACGCCAGTCGGAACATCGCAACGCCCCAGCGCTTCAATCACCGCCGACAGCAACTGCGCGTCGCCGCCTTCCAGCGAAAGCGTCACGCCGTTGGGCATCGATGCCGTCAGCCGCCCTGCACAGGATCGCTCCGTCGCACAAACCGCGATCGCGCCAGCAGATCGAGTTGGCGACGGCGACGGCGCGCGCACCGGAACAAAGGCTGGCGCAATCGGCGCCCGCGCCTCCGGCTGGCCATCCCCGTTCTGAAGTTGTCGCTTGGCCACCCACTTGCGCAGCAGGTTCGCGTTCACGCCGTGTTGTAACGCCAGCCCCGCCAGCGACACGCCAGGCTGCAGACAGGCCTCGACCAGCCGCTGTTTGCTGGCCGGATCATAGCGACGCCGGCCATTGCGCAACACGCCGACCGTCTCAAGTCTCAAAGGTTCTTCTGGAGTGATCATCGATGGTGTCCACCTCGCTCATGGTGGACACCTCATCCCATCCCCGCGCTCAACTGCATAGGTGCGTAGAAAGGAGCGCTTACGGCTCTTCGGCAACTTGGCGAGCACGTTCGCGGTCTTGTGCACCCAGCAGCGCTGCTCGCGCGTTTTCGGCCAGACCTCGCCGGCAGCTTTCCAGAAGCCGAGCGCTCCATCGGCGATGACGAGCCGCGGAGGCACGGCGAGCCCGCGCCGCTTCAGATCAAGCAGCAGCTCGCGCCAGTCGTGCGCGCTCTCGCGGGAACCATCGGTGAAGCCGACCAGTTCCTTGCGGCCTTCCGGCGTCGCACCGATCAGCACCAGGATGCACTGCTTTTCGTCCTCGAGGCGGGCTTCGAGATGGATGCCGTCGGCCCAGATGTAGACGTAGCGCTTTGCCGACAGATCGCGCCTCTGCCACGCGGTGTGTTCATCGAGCCAACCGTCCTTCAGGCGACCGATGGCGGAAGCCGACAACCCGGCAGCATCCTTGCCGAGCAGCGCAGCCAGCGCCTCCGAGAAGTCGCCGGTCGAGATACCCTTCAGATAAAGGATCGGCAGCAGCGTCTCGATCGATTTCGAGCGGCGCATGTAGGGCGGCAGGATCGACGGAGAGAACCGGATGCGGTCGGGGTCGGTGGCGTCCGCCTCGCGATCGCGTACACGTGGCTGGCGGACGGCGACCGGACCGATGCCGGTCATCACCTCGCGTTCCGGCAGGTGACCGTGGCGCACGACGCGCTGGTGGCCGTCCGCGGTCTTCAAATCGGCATGCTGGCTGAGAAAGTCCGCGACTTCGGCCTCGATCGCCTTGGCGAGAAGGGCACGTGCCCCGTTGCGCAACACTTCTGTGAGTTGATCGTCGAAGATTCCTGGCTGAATCAGTTGGATGACGTTATCGTTGGACACGGCATATCGCTCCTTCGGTGGAGAAGTGGAGGCGTCAAGCACCCCCACGATATGCCGCCTTTCCGATTCCCGCCGTCACCAACTTTCAGCGATAGCTCCCGACCCGCGCGTCCACCCCATTCAGCTGCGCCAGCCGCACCAGCTTCTCACCGGCCCGGTTCAGAAGCTTGGCATCGCTGTGGAATGTCACGTTCTTGGGCTGAACAGTGGTGTCGACGATCACCTGTAACAGCTCGGACGGCTTGATCGCCTTGGTCTCGGTGCAACCGACAGGCTCTCCTGCAGCAGCACCTGCAGCCGATCCTCGCCCATACGGTTCCGCCAGCGCGTCAGCGACGAGCGAATCGCCAATCCCGAACTTTGCTCGGTGTTGGGCGTGCTCATTGCGTGGCGAGCGGCTTTACGATTGGCGCTCCGGCATCGTGAGGGAGGCGGAGTTGCATCAGCTTCGAATGCGCCTCCATCAAGGGGAACGCCAGAAGGCGCCGTGCGGCTAACTGCGGCTGCCCCCTTCCAGCCGTGCGGCGCGGCAATCAAGATGGAAGTGCGTAGCCGCCCTGGTCTGGTTCATCGCCCCTGGGCGCAAAGAGTTGAACTGGAAATCTGAGATCGCCCTCAAGCGCAAGTCGACGGCCAAAGCAGGTCAGTTCAGGTCGTGATCCCGAGCGCCGAAATGGTCATCCTGGAAAATTGATGAAGAGGTGGAGTGACGTAAGCCTTGGCGCTGGCTTACTTTCCGCCTCTATAGACGCGCGCCAAGAATATCCGGTCGACTAATTGCCTGAGAAGCTTCAAACAACTGGTCGGCTATACTACATGCGTCGCAAGGTCGACAGGAATGACAAGAAAAAGCACAATATCAATGAGCGCTGGCTGGCACGCGACTTGCTATCTTTCTCCGCAGAGCCAGGTAAGCGAGTCTGAGCAGAGCTATCGCCGAAAGTTGGTGACGGCGGAATCGGGAAGGCGGCATATCGTGGGGGTGCTTGACGCCTCCACTTCTCCACCGAAGGAGCGATATGCCGTGTCCAACGATAACGTCATCCAGCTGATTCAGCCAGGAATCTTCGACGATCAACTCACAGAAGTCTTCCGCAACGGTGCACGTGCCCTTCTCGCCAAGGCGGTCGAGGCCGAAGTCGCAGACTTTCTCGGCCAGCATGCCGATTTGAAGACCGCGGACGGCCACCAGCGCCTCGTGCGCCACGGTCACCTGCCGGAACGCGAGGTGATGACCGGCATCGGTCCGGTCGCCGTCCGCCAGCCACGTGTACGCGATCGCGAGGCGGCCGCTACCGATCCTGGTCGCATCCGGTTCTCTCCGTCGATCCTACCGCCCTACATGCGCCGCTCGAAATCGATCGAGACGCTGCTGCCGTCTGAGCAATGAGCGGTGTGACTGAGAGCGCAAATCAAGTCGGTGCGGCGAACGTGCTGAGGGTCGGTTCGCGAGCCCCCTCGATCAAAGTTGAAGACTGGCTACGTGGCCAGCCCGTGACAAAGTTCGAGCCGGGGAAAGTATACATGACCGAGTTTTGGGCGACGTGGTGCTGAACAAGTATCGCCTCGATGCCGAATTTCGTGGTCCTGCATGACAAATACAGGAGCAACGGACTTGAGGTGGTGGTAGGCATCGCGGCTCACCAACAAGCTTCGACGGCAGATGAAGCACGAGCCAGCTTGGACGCTTGGGTTGACAAAGAGCTTGCCAAATCTGAACTACGCGAAAGCGTTGCCAAAATCCTGAACGGCTCCTGGGCAGTCAGCGATGAAGCCAAAGCGCTGGATGCGGTGAGGATAAACAGGGGTCGACGCAGAAAGAGCGAACTATCGCAGAACCGAGGGCTGGTGGAGCGGATCCTTGCCAAGCTTGAACCCGCCATGAAGCGGTAGGATTGAGCGGCAGCCCTTTCAGCGGTTGATGAGGCAATCGCTGCGATGCCGGATGAGGTCACCTTCCGTGGGCTTCATGCGGAATTGTTGCTTCACAAGATACGCGACCTGGAGGCCGGTCTGCCGGCATTGCGCCAATTGATTCGCGACGCGATCGAAAAGAAATCGATCGTTTGGATGAGCGTGGCCATCCGCCAACTGTTCGACGGCGCGAAAGACTATTCCGGTTTCCCGCATGCGGAGCGCTTTGCCATGGGCAAGGACCTCTCCGAACACATCCTGGCGGCGAACCTGCCCCCAAGGCAGCGAGGGCGCGAAGTTCCTGTCGTACGGGGCGGTCGGTCAGTACTATTACGAGACCGGTAGAAGGGATCGCGCGATCGAATTGGCCGAGGTGGCGCTGAAGTGGCTGGATGCAGCGCCTGTCTCGGGTGAAGCGAAACGGGATGTCGTGCAGTGCCCTCTGCGCGCCTTGGCGAGCTACAGGAGTGAGAAACTCTGTTCAGCCCCGCGAAACACCGCTCCCGAAGAACCGGAACCGAGATCGCCAAGGGACGCAGCCTGAGCAATGCTGCTTGCCATCTTCTCGGCCGTGGTTTTGGGATCGAAGTCGATGCCTATTGGGAGTCTCGGGGCACTCACATCAAGTGAGGACAGGAGGAGCGAGCCGGTGAACGCAGGCGAGGCCGCACCACGACGAGTTTTTTATGGCGAATGTTTTCTCAAAATTCGTCGCGCTCCGGCGCGATAGGGGCGAGAGTGCCTACCGAAGTGAAGAGTGGTCGCCGGCTGCTAGGGTTGGCGCCCTGGAAGATGCTGGATGGCATCTTCGAATAAAAATGGGTGGTGACGCTGATGCTTTCCAGCTCTCAAGGAAGCTTTCTCAAGTTATTATCGCTGCTTTCAGAAGCGATTCAGAGCTTCGTTGCGCGTCGACCACAAGCCGATCGGGAGAGGCACCAATCCGCGGCAATGGACGGGGCTATCTGGAGCGGTCAGATTCCCCAACGCCCCGCACCGAAGGAACACTGAGCGAAGCCGTACCTTCATTGTCATCCCTCTTTGATACCACGGCGCCAGGTCGAGCATGATGGACATTCACCCCTGCGCTGCTCTGTGAAGCCCGCCGCCCTCTTCCAGCCATCTGGCCCATGGTACAGCGTTCTTTACATCCAGGTACTCACATCGCGATCCTGATTGGCATTCTCGTTGGCTGGTTGTGGCCTGCTGTGGGGACGAGCAGCTGGGTCAAAGCGCTTGGTGACGATTTCATCAAGCTGATCAAAATGGTAATCGCGCCGATCATCTTCTGCACTGTTGTGTCCGGAATTGCGCATGTTCAGGATGCACGAAAGGTCGGCCGAGTCGGCGTCAAGGCACTGCTTTACTTCGAGATCGTATCAACTTTCGCGCTCGTCCGGGGGCTCGCGATGGGCAATCTCGTTCAGGCCAGTCATGGGCTCGCTCCCAGGGCTGATGCCGCGGCGGTAGTCAACTACGTCAAAAGGGCGGAAGGGCAGAAGGCGGTCCACTTCCTCCTCAATCTCATTCCTGATAGCGTGGTTGGCAACCTGGCGCGAGGCGACGTGTTACAGGTGCTGCTGTTTGCCATCCTATTTGGCTTCTCGTTGATGGCGCTCGGCGAGCGGCCGCAGTCTGGTTGACGATGCTGCGCACGCGGTGTTTGGTGTCATCAGGATCGTAATGAAGGCAGCGCCGATCGGAGCGTTCGGCGCGATGGCCTACACCATCGGCGAATTCGGACCGTCAGCGCTCGGTAAGCTCATCGGATTGGTTGCGCTATTCTATGTGACAGCCGGGCTCTTCGTGATCATTGTGCTTGGACTGGTCGCGCGGCTGGTCGGCTTTTCGATCCTAAAGTTCATTGTCTACATCAAGGATGAGCTGCTGATCGTACTCGGAACTTCGTCGTCCGAAAGCGCGCTGCCGCAGTTGATGGAAAAGCTCGAACGGCGGGCTGTTCCAAGCCGGTCGTTGGCCTAGTGGTGCCGACCGGATACTCATTCAATTTGGATGGGACCAACATTTACATGACGTTGGCGACCTTGTTCATCGCAGGCGCTCGGGGTCGATTTCAACTTTGGCCAGCAGCTCACCATACTCGTTGGGGCAATGCTCACCTCGAAGGGCGCAAGCGGTGTGACCGGCGCCGGCTTCGTCACCCTGGCCGCAACGTTGACGGTGGTCAGTCCCGAGCTTGTCCCGGGCATTGCGATCGTATTCTCGATCGACAAGTTCATGAGCGAGGTGCGCGCGCTTACGAATATCATCGGGAATGGTATTGCCGTGGTATTTGTGTCCTGGTGGGAAGGCGAACTCGACCATGTCTCGCTACGCGCGCAGCTCAAGTAGATGTGCGAGCTCAGCTCGGCGACGGCTAACGCCGCGGCCGACAGAATGCCGCGCGCCAGCAAAGTCGCAGTTTAATCCTGTCCGGGAACGACAGATAAAGGCGTTGAGATTCCCAAATTGTTGCAATTGCGGCTAGAAATCACTCGTTGCACTCCTGCATTTGCTTCGGCAATTGTCGTGCAGTATTCGGCTGGCCTCATTCAAGAAATGGTCCTGCAGGGGCGCAACACTCACGGAGCCTTTCGGCATTGGTGTTTGCGGCAGCCCGCCGGCTGGTGTGGTTCTCTATCCCGGGCCTGACCTTCCTCAGAATATGCGGGATCTCAATCGTGCACTCGTGAGCGAACGACAGTGGTTCAGGGGCAACGGAGCCTGAGGAAAGATCGCCAGGCGAGAGACGTAAAATAGCAAACCCGGATCATCTGCGCTGCCGAATTTTTTTCTTGGTCCAGACGAAGGGCTCAGCTTTTCGTTGTATGCGTCGATGTAGGCATCGATGTTCTCCTGGAGCTGCTTAAGGCTCGTGAAGGAAGCGCTGCGGAGGGACTGCCCTGCAGGACCGAGAACCATACCTCGACCTGATTGAGCCAGGACGCGCTTGTCGGCGTGAAATGAAATTCCACATTGGGGGCGGGTTTGAGCCAGTGCTCGTTCTTTTTATGGGTATTGAGATTGTCGAGAATGAGGTCAAGCTGGCGACCCGGAAAGACCGCGGTGATGCTGTCCATGAAGTCGAGGAACTCGACACGGCGCCGCCGTTTTGAATGCGTCGCGATGACCTTTCCGGTCGCAACCTCAAGCGCTGCAAACAGCTTGTCGTGCCATGCCGCTTGTAGTCGTGGCTCTGACCGGTCAAGGCGCGGCCATTGGGCAACTTCAGATATCCTTGCGCTCGCTCCAAGAAAGCCTTTTTCGTCCACGCAGAGCACGATATCCTTCTGGGGCGGGGCAACGTAGAGGCCGACAACGTAGGCGGCTTTGGCCGTAAAGTTAGGGTCGTTGCTCTCGCGCCAGGATTTGCGAACAACGAGGTCGATCTTGTGGTTGCGCAGGAACCGCCAGACATATTGGACGTCAACATCGCCCAGCGCCTCGGCCAGCAGTGGCCCGGTCCAGCGTACAAAGCCTTGCGGTGCTGGCTTGTCCAGCTGCTTAAGTATCCGCTCGTCTGTGGCCTTCGTATAGATTGGCTGCTTGCGGTGCCGCGGCTTGTCTTGCAGCCCTTCAAGACCATGATCGGCATAACGGTGTCGCCAAAGGCTCCCAATCCGCGGCTGGACTCCAACTCCTTTGGCAATCGACGGGGTGCTGCGCCCGTACGCCGCCAACAAAACTATACGCGCCCGTTTCAAATCGCGCTCCAACGTCATCGGTGAACGACAACACGCCTCAAGCACCTTGCGGTCTTTGCGCGAAGGGTGGACTTCTCTTGCTTCGGGTACCATCCCGATCTTGAAACGTGACTCACCCTCTAAGCAAAGGGGGTACTAGGCTGCGAACGGCATATTCCCTTTGTTGCGAGAGGTTGTCTTTTTTTACCTTCAGATGAGGCGCCGAAGCCGCCTCAGCAGCGCGGCGCAATCGTGACGATCCATTCTTTTCATTTAGAGGCGAACTTGCGCAGGGCGCGTATGGTTCGACCGCGCTGGAGCTTGCGGTCGCAGATATTTGTAAGATCCGGTAATCGTCGAGGTGATGCTCATCCGGATGGCCGATTGTCGATCGACCGACTGTCGGACGACCTTGCAGATACTGGGGAGAATATATCCTTTTCTGATGGAGAGCGAATTATCCGCCTGGTGGCTCACTAGGTCAGCGTTTTCTTGGTTCGAATCATATCAGGCGGCGTCGACGAGTTTGTAGGTGCGGAATCCGAGGCAAAGCGGCCACCGATTCCGACGGAAGGCGGCCACCCTGTTGATAGGGTGAGATGGGGGGCGTTGTCGGATGCGGTCCTTGAGTTCATAGTTGATGTAACCGGATGTGGCAGGATGGAGCGGGCGAACTTGGAGAAGAAGCCCTCCAAAGATTGAGCCAGCAGCCGTGCTCTGGCGTGAAGGTAAACTAGAAAGGGGCCTGCCGGTCGTGTGTCGAGCCAGGCTCTGGTTTCTCTCGATATGTGGGCGGAGGCGGCATCGAGGAGCTTGAGGAATTCTATGAACGCTTGGCTGCGGTGGCGATTTTTGACGAGCGCGTGGACCTTCATGGTGAGCAGGTCAATCGCCGCCAACAGGCTGAGCGTGCCGTCAAGTTTGTACTCATGATCGCGGGCGAAGGCCGCATACACGCCGGCACTGGCGGCAGATCCGGCGCTGTCGTTGCGATAGCCTGGATCCCCGGCTGGCGGACGGCGACCGGACCGGTGCCGGTCATGACGTCGCGCTCCGGCAGGTGGCCATGGGGGACGACGCGCTGGTGGCCATCCGCGGTCTTCAAATCGGCATGCTGGCCGAGAAAGTCTGCACTCTCGGCTTCGATCGCCTTGGCGAGAAGGGCAGGTGCCCCGTCGCGCAAGACTTCTGTGAGTTGATGGCCGTAGAGTCCTGGCTCAATCAGCTGGATGACGTGTCGTTAGACAGGGCATATCACTCCTTCGTGGAGAAGTGGAGGCGTCAAGCCCCCCACGATATGCCGCCTTCCCGATTCCCGCCGTCACCAACTTTGGGCGATAGCTCCCGCCGACGAGCGTAAACGTGGTAGGCTGGAGCCGGGATGAGTCGAGTGGAACCATCATCCAAAACGCCTGGCGCAACATTCCAGCAACCGTCGAGGCCCTCCGGCAGTTCTGGATGCCTATACGCTTCAAGCGCGGTGCGTAGGCCGTCCGCACCAAGTCCGTCGCTCCGTGGGCCTCTCGTACCGTTTACAGTGGAACGATCGCGCGGATACGCAACCAGCCGATAGCTTTTTTGACCCAGTGCTCTTGACTCTCCTCGATCTTTTAGAACGAACCAGGGGCCGTTCCGCCCTTGGCGGATATAGCGCTCGATCGAGACGGAACTAAAAGCCGCTTAAACGGTCCAAGTTTTGGGGAGATCGAGCCGCCAGCTTCTTGAACCCAGCAGCAGGAAAGAGACCTGTATTTTGGGTAAGTGAAATGATGGCGAAATGCGTTGAATATGGCAGAATCACCGTTCGGCAGTTCGCGGGACAGAGCAAAGAACCCAAGCAACCATGCCTAGGAAAGTCCGTCTGACAATTCACGGCAGAGGCAGTGGCTCCAGTCAGGCGTAGTATACGAAGAACCGAGCCTCGAGACTCTCACGGGCCCTTGCACTGGGATGTGCGCGACGGTTGTCGAACGCCGAGTGAGGCGTTTGCGGATTGCACCTTGCGTCGGAATCATAGCTCTTAAACAGGATGAACTCGTCCGTGGTCATTTCCGGAAAATAGTACCAACGCTGAGCGGGATTGAAGCGCACAATGCCCATCTTGAAACTGTAATTATGAACCGTGTAGTCCACGACGTCGATATCGCTATCGCGAACGGAGGCACCATCGCATATCGCTAATGGGAAATCCTGCGGAGGCGGAGACAACGCATGCCACGTTTGAATGATCATCAAACGAGAATACGATCGCACGGGAATTCCTTGCGATTGGCTCGCGATGGCTGCGACGACGGGGCCGGCGATCGGCGCGTAATCAGTATGAGCCAACGCAATCGGCTCCTTCATTGTGGGAGCGGAGCTCCCAGCGGCGGAACGAAGAATGAGCGTCTGTCGGCGGACCTCGACCCAGGAGGCGTCGAAGGACTTTTTGATGTACGGAACCATCTCTTCCAGATACCTGTCGTACAGAATCTCTGGATCACGTTCGGTCAAACAGCGTAACTCGCGTTGAACCAGGGTGAAGCCTTCCCGCTCAAGTGATAGTTGGTTCACGATTGGACGCGCATTGCGAATAGTGATGTCATAGCTGAGCAGCGGCGGCTGCTCGTGTATGTGACCAAACAGCATGTCTGGAAGGCGTCTCAACAAATCCGCTTCGGGAGCTGGTTCATCGGACGTGCGTCGAGCAAAATTAATCTGGCCTTTCACGTACTCTAAGCAATCGCGAGTTGCTTCCGTTGATGGTGCGCTTGGCTTTTTGTTTCTCATGGCTGCTAGTCTCGATATCAGGGGATGAGTGGCGTGAGCGCACTTTTGTCGCCCACGAGACGTTCGTGAAGAATACAACAAGACGTAAGATAATCTCACTACCACTCTTGGGAGGATGCAACATCACGCTCGCTTGCAGCCGCGAGGCAATTCGATGGACAAGACGGCCCCCCTTGAAGATCACGTTTCAGTGTCTCCGCTCGCTTACCCATCGATGCTTTAGATGTCGTGTAGGACGAACAGTCCGAGAGACACTCGTGCGACAACAGCTTCAATCGTCCGGAGCGAGCTAGATCCCTCTGGTACGTTCCCAGATGCTGCTCTATGAGCATTCTTGTCGTTGGGCTAGAACAGACCTTTGCGCATCGAAGTTCCCATCCTGAGTCCGATGAGGACGCCTTATGTCCAGTACCCAACAGTGCTCGTCGTGTCCCGTCGGACTCGCCATGAAACCGCCTGGTTTGTCGCTCCTACGGGCCGGTCCAAGACCATTTGGTGTGCGGCATGCCGATTGCTTCGTGACATACACGTACGCCCCTCCTCATAACTTGTCTCGGTCTGATAGCTCAATCGAAACTGCTCGCATTAGATCAATGAGATATCGCGGTGTCGAGGATAGTCGCACCGATTGCGGCGTCGCCGCTTTCTTACCTGCTAAAAAGAGCAGCAGACATTGGTCCGAAGTGCTCATAGCATTACTACCAGACGGCTCCAAAGATTCGATCCATCGATGATACACAGAACACACATCAATGTTTAAAACCCCGAACGACGTCTCCGCCATCCTCGACCTCGAGCCAATCGAGGCAAATGTATTCAGAGGGAATAGTCCCAGTACCAGCTCGCAACGGGTTTTCGGCGGACAGCTGATCGGCCAGGCAATGATCGCCGCGTGCCGCACAGTAGAGCGCCGGTTGCCTCATTCGGTGCATTGCTATTTCATGCGGCCAGGAAATACACAGTTCCCGATCATTTATCATGTCGACCGGCTGCTCGAGAGCATGACGTATTCGACCCGGTGCGTAACCGCGATCCAGCACGGCAACACGCTCGCTTCTTTGATGGTATCGTTCCATGCTGACGAACGCAGTCCTTTGGACCAACAGGACATAATGCCCAATGTGCCGCCGCCCGAGAACGTTTCCGTGGAAGAAATGTCCAAACATCCGATCTTTCGAGAGCTGCCAGAAATTGTCCATCGCTACTATGAAACTGATCGCCCCGTCGAGTTGCGTCCCATCGAAGTCGGCCGTTATGTCGGTCAGAAGATCAAAGACGGCCGGATTCATATCTGGATGAAGAGCGCCGCCAAGCTGCCCGAAGACCCGGCGCTGCATATGTGCGCGCTGGCTTATGCCTCGGATTTTTCGCTGTTGGATGTCGTAATGGCGCGCTATGGCCGCACGTTGTTCGACGGCCGCATCACTTCGGGAAGTCTCGATCACGCAATGTGGTTTCACCGCCAGTTCCGCGCCGACGAGTGGCTCCTATACGCCAAAGATTCGCCGAGTGCGCAAGACGGACGCGGCTTTACACGCGGTCTAGTCTTCAAACCCGATGGAACGCTGGTAGCATCAGTCGCGCAGGAAGGCTCGCTACGCGAGCGACGCTGACGTTATCCGCACCCAGATTGCTCACGGCAGACTCCGAAGGATCTTGTATGAGGAAGAGGGGTTTCGGCCGATGAGCTTCTTTTTTGCGAGATCGTGCAGCCGGGAATGGGCGAGCACTGTCGTATTTGGTGAGGGGATGAAGTGGCGCGTGCTGTGGCAAGCGCCAGCTCCTTATCCGCTCCCGCATGCACTCGAGCGCCTGCGGACTAGCTGCGGGAAGGAAGCTTGCCTCAAGATTGTTCGCCGCGGAAGGTGAAGCCAAGGAAGATGAAGTGGATCTGCGGATGTGCCGCACCTCGATTGCTGTCCTTGCACTAAACCACTTGGATTTTCTGCGGGTGTAGCATCAGATGGCACTCGGCCAATCTCTTTTCCAACGCTGCCTTGAGATGTTCTGCCTGTTCGGCAATGGCAGATGGCTCATCGGCATAGTATTCGAACGGAATGCGCGGAAACGTCCGACGCATCCATGCATCGAAGCTGTAATGCAGAAAAAAGAGTCGCCAGCAGCGAGCTTACCACTCCACCGGTGTTCCGGCTTTCGGTTTTTGGATAGTCCCATCGGGCATCTCTACCGGAGCCGTCAGCCATCGTTCGACGTAGAGCAAACCCAGGGCTCCTGAGAGTGCTTCCGACGCGCTCTGATAAGGTATGATTGATCGTGTCGAACAGCCTTGGATGTCGAGGTCCAAAGCCCAGTCACAGTCCCAGAATCGCTTGTGCGATTGCTCGATCGCCTGATGCGCTAAACGCGGTGGTGAAAAAGGCGGACTGTGCGGCAATGCGGATGTCACAGGCTAGGGCTAGCGCAAGGCCCGCGCCTGCCGCCGGACCTGGGATAGCCGCGACAGTCGGCTTCCTCGTCGCGACCAGCGTACCAGTCAACATTCGACCTTCTACGATGAGATCTATAACGCGCTGTTCGAAATCTGGTTCGGGCGTTGCCGAACTCTGCCCCATGTCTTTTACATCACCGCCAGCGCAGAAGGCGGTCCCCGCACCGGTGATAAGAATCGAGCGAACCTTCGGATCCTCGCCCAAGCGTTCGATCAACTTGCCCATTACCGGAAGCAGGCGGTTCGGAAAAGCGTTCCGCGCCTCAGGCCGGTTGAGCGTGACGATAGCTACGCTGTTGCGGATTTGCGCCAGCAACTCATGTGTTCCCGTATCGATTTCCAGTGGTTCAGACATGCCTGTTCTCCATGTACATTGCTGCAGGGCCACCAACTTGCCTCCAGGGTTGCCAGCCTTGGACGAGCCCACCGTTAAGGTTTCGTGTTGCCGACGTCCCGATGCTTGATCCGGCGGGAGATCGGAAGCCAAGGCGACGATGACTGCGACGTGCGGCTAAGGTGCCGCCTCACTTGCCTCGGAATTGCGGCGCCCGCTTCTCTGCGAAGGCCGCCGGTCCTTCCTTCCCATCCTCAGTCGCCATCAGCACACGGTTGAACATCTGTTCCATGCGCAGAGCCGTCGCCAGATCGGCGTCGCGGCTGCGCAGCGCGAGCTCCTTCGCCGCCTGCACCGCCAGCGGTGCGTTGAGGGAGATGTGGCGCGCGTAGTCGATCGCAGCCTCCATCAGCTGCGATTGCGGGACCACCTTGTTTACAAGTCCCCAATGCGCCGCGCTCCTTGCATCTATCGAATCCCCCGTCAGGAACATTTCCATGGCAATCGCATGCGGCAATTGACGATACGCGTGCGACGTGACCCCAATTAGGCCACGCTTGACCTCCGCGAAGCTGAAAGTTGCGTTCTCCGATGCAATGCGTATGTCGGTCGCGAGCATCAGCGTCATGCCGCCCCCCAAACAATAGCCGTTGATTGCAGCGATGATGGGCTTCCAGACCTCGATCCCATGATCAAGCCGCTGATCACGTTGCGTCAACCACATCTCATCATAGCCCGGTGGGTCCGTGAGCACGCTCTTGATGTCGGCGCCCGCAGTGAACGAGCGGTCGCCCGCACCAGTAACGACGGCAACGCGGATTTCCGCATCGTCCCGCACGCGGCACCATGCCTCTGCCAGCGCATGGTAATGCTCGGCGTCCAGAGCGTTCAACCGCTCTGGGCGGTTGATCACGATGGTGCAAATACCCTTTTCGACCGCGACATCAATCGGCATCTAATCATCCTTTCACGTGCCTCGGATGCAATTTCAAGCGCTATTATCGTTCACGTTAGTGCGCCGGTTTCTTTCAATGCCGCGATCCGATCCGACGAATAACCCAGAAGCTCACGCAGAACATAATCATTATCGCGGCCAACAGTGGGAGCGCAGAGATCATAGCGGGCGGGCGTATCCGAAAGCTGGTAAGGCGCGGATTCGATTACTGCCTCGCCCATAACCGGGTGCGGTAGGCGGACGAGATAGCCCCGGGCCTTCAGCTGGAGATCGGATACAATCTCAGGACTCGAGGCTACGACATGTGCGGGAATGCCGTGTCCCTGCAACTGCTCTTCGATGACTTCTGCGTGGTGGTGTCGGGACCAATCCGAGATGACAGCTTCTAGTGCATCTTCATTCGCTTTGCGCGCGGCTAGTGTATTAAAGCGAGGGTCCTGCGCCAGATGGGCCTGCCCCATGAGGGCAGCCAACCGGTTCCATTCTACATCGTTGCGCGCGACGATCGCCACCCAGCGATGATTGCCGCGGGCTGGGAACACGCCATGTGGCGCAAAGGCGGGATCGCGATTCCCAATTGCCCCGGCAACGTGTCCACTTTCGCAGTAATGCGCGATCTGGGGTGCAAGGAATTCGATGGTCGCTTCGGTTTGTGCGATGTCGATCAGCATCCCCTCCCCGGCGCGTCTTCTATGATCGAGGGCCGCCAGTAACATGAAGATCGAAAAGCGGGGCGCGACCAAATCGGTATAAGGTCCAAATTGTCCGATGGGAGGCTCGCCCGGATTTCCGGTCAACGACAAAAAGCCCGTAAAGGCTGCGCCGGCGCTGCCGAACCCCGCGGTCTTGCCTAACGGCCCGCTTTGTCCCATCAGCGACGTGCTAAGCATGATGACGCGCGGGTTGAGCGCTCGCAGGGCTTCATAATCCAGGCCCAAGCGGGTCATCGTTCCTGGTGAAAAGTTTTCGACGACCACATCGGCCCATGTTGCGAGCTCGCGCGCGACGGCGCGCCCCTCGTCGCGCGAAAGATCGAGAGCAAGGCCCAATTTTCCAGCGTTGTAATTTTCAAAGCTGGTGGATTGTCGCGCGTCGAACTTGCCGTTCGGGTATGGGCCGTAGTAGCGTGAGAAGTCCAATCGCTTGGCCGACTCGACCCGAACGACGGTCGCGCCGAAATCGGCGAGCGCTCGTCCGATCATGGGTCCCGCTACGACCCAGGCAAAATCGAGTACCCTCAAACCCTCAAGTGCGCGCATCAGACGACCCCATCGCGTCTCAGTTGCGCAATGCGCTCCGGCGCGAGTCCGAGGAATCCCTCGTAAACTTCGTCATTGTGCTCGCCCAAACGAGGCGCCGGGCTCGTCCGTACGTGACTCGGAATTGAGGTCAGGGCAAAACGACCTGGCAGCGTGCGTTGTCGGCCACTCTCGTTGAGGGTGTCAAAAAAGCCTCGTGCGATCAGATGCGGGTTTTCGCTCACCTCGGCAACTGTGAAGGCCGGCGACATCAAGATTCCCTCACCCGAGGCAACCTCCATAAGTTCGCGTTTGGTATAACAGGCGAAGCAGGCTACGATCGCCGCGCGCGCCTGCTCGACCTGTCGCTTGCTTACTTTTCCGGTTTCAATTAGCTGCGGCAATTCGATCCAATCCCATTCAGCCACCCCTGAAGGAACCACCCCGTTGCCGCGCATCCATTTGAAAAGATTGTTCGTGAAGCGGCCCTCGGATCCATCGCGGAGATACATATGCACAACTCCGTCTTTCACCTGCCAGATGACTCGCCGTCTGCGCAAGCCGCTCAGATGCGGTTCCACCGCCTCCAAGGGAATGTCGATCGAGTAATTCTCATGGCCAACGGCAGCCGCCAAGTTGGCCGAACACGTAGTCATTGCAACGCTTTGCTGTATTGAGATGTCCACATGCTGGCCTTCTCCCGTTTTGTTGCGAGCAAAAAGGGCAAGAAGCGCGCCCGAGGCCGCATCGGCGCCAGCGTGTAAATAAGATTGAGGCACGCTGATCCTGAGGGGTTTGCCGCGATCGTCGCAATTGGGCCCAAGCGGTCCGGCCGCCGCCCAGACGATCAAGTCGCTATCCAAATATCTTGCCTTGGGACCATTCGATCCGAAGGGTGTGATGGTGACGTGCACGAGGCGCGGATTGATCTCTTTTAGCGCATCGAAGCGGAGCTCTGGGTGTAGCGCCGCGCCTTGGCTTTCGAATAGCACATCGGCCGTGGCAACAAGCTGATGCAAAAGCGAGCGTCCTTCGGCGCGATCGAGCGCACACGTCACGCCACGCTTTCCAGACGCATAGGCAGACCAGTAGAGAGAATTCTCGCCCACCGGCGCATCTTGCGCGAATGGCGGGACATTTCGGCCCGGCGAACCCCGCGGCGGCTCAACCTGGATGACGTCGGCGCCGAGACGACCGAACATCGCGCCCGCTATGAGGCCCCGCTCGTCGGTAAGATCCAGCACGCGATAGGGCGCAAGAAAGCCCACACTCTTACGGTCTACGACTCAACCTATGTTGAAGGACTCTAAGTTTTCGTTAACTTGAGCTTGTGTTTCACGGGCGCATCAGGTTGCGTACTCCGGACTGATGCGATCAAGTCGGCGTTTGAGGGCGGCCCAAGGGCGCGGGCTCTTGTTGAAGGGGGTGCGTTTGATCTGCGCCACCGTGTGAGCAATCACATCGTTAGACGGTAGAGCGATCTTTTGTCCACTTTGGCCAGCCGCAACCTGAATGCGACAGGATTGCTCCATGTAGTACATATTAAGGAATGCTTCGGCAACGGTGCACCCGACCGTGAGCAAGCCGTGGTGCTTCAGTATCATTAGGTCTTTGTCGCCAAGATCATGTGCGAGCCGCTCGCGCTCATCGAGATCGAACGCGACGCCTTCATAATCGTGATAAGCAATTCCACCATAAAATTCGATTGACATCTGGTTCAATGGAAGCAGGCCGTGCTCCTGCGCGGCCACTGCCATGCCGGCCAACGTATGCGTATGTATAACGCACTGGGCGTTGTCACGGTTCATGTGCACGGCGGAATGAATTGTGAAGCCTGCGTTGTTGATCTTAGATCGTTCCTGCTCGTCAATGACGTGTTTATTCGGATCGATGACAATGAGGCTAGACGCCGTCACTTCGTCGAACATCATGCCGTATCGATTGATGAGGAAATGGCGCTCGTTGCCAGGCAATCGTGCTGACAGATGAGTGTAGATCAAGTCGTCCATGCCAAAATGGGCGATCAGGCGGTAAGCTGCAGCCAGGTCACAGCGGATGTCCCATTCGCGGGAGGTCTCGTTATGCATATTTTGCTCTCTTCCTCAAAAATCTTCTCTCTTCAGGCGACAGCAGTCTGGCCTAACGGAGGAAAGTTACGAGCTGCGAATACTGGTAGGTAAAGGGTTCACCGCAACCCTGCTTTTCGTATCGACAATCTTGACCAGACTCGAAAGTAGGATCGATAGCTCTATGTCCCGCGATCGGAGGCGCTTTGGCAGAAGCTCCTTAATGCAATACGGAAGATGGTAACATCGTCACTGCGTCGCAGCATAGAGCGAGCGAGCAGTCCAGCTACATTGACCTAGAGCCACGGCCGCGGCTTGATCAGCCGCTCCGGGCGACCTGGACGCTCATGCGAAGCGGTGAACGGACCAGGTCAGATCAGCTGCCCTTCGTGCGCAGCGCCACCAAGTTTGGCGCCAAGCACTGAAGCTCGCGCGCATTTTCGCTGAGAACGACGCGGTCACTCGTTCTAGCGACCTCGCCGAGAAAGGCCTTGGGCAACGTCGTCTTGCCGCTCGAGCTGCCGCCGGTGACCAGATGGTTCTTGCGCGCGAACTGCATCGCTCAATGCACCAGCCCGGTCCGCCGTCATGATACCAGCTGCGACGTAATTCTCGAGACTGAACGCGGCGACAGCTTGCTTTCGGATCGCAAATGTTGGGGCAGCAACTACCGGCGGCGGCAAGCCTTCCGGCCGCTCCCCCGTCTGAGGCAGATCGGCAGAGATCCTTGGGCTTTCCGGATGAACCTCGGCACTCACCTAGACGATCGATTTCCTAAACTTGGCAGTCGTCGAACGAGACGTTTGATTGTAGATTCCTGGTTTTGGGATTGACTGAACGAGGAATTTTACCATGGCGGCAAGCGGTCGAGTTGGCGATGACCGACGAAGAGATTGAAACGTTGACGGCTCTTTCGCGGTCGAGGACCGAACCGGCGCGCCGAGTGTCGCGGGCCGCGATGCTGCTTGCCTACCGCGAAACCCCGTCGTTCTTTGCGGTGGGACAGAGACTTGGCGCCCATCACAGACGGTCCAGCGCTGCGCCGAGCGGGCGGCGGCCGATGGCGCGCTGGCAGCGCTCGAGGAGCGCCCGCGCCCGGGCAAGCAGCCGGTGATCACGCCGACGGCCAAGCCCTGGCTGGTGTCTCTGGCGTGCGACAAGGCCAAGGAGCATGGTTATCCGCACGAGTTGTGGACGACGCGGCTGTTGGCCCGCCATGCCCGCGAGCACGGACCAGAGGCCGGACATGAATGTCTCGCCCGTCTGGTTCAGGGCACGGTGTGCACGCTTCTCGGGCAGGAGGAAATCAAACCGCACAAGGTGCGCTACTATCTTGAAAACCGCGACGCCGAGTTCGAGCAGAAGATGGCGGAGGTTCTGTATGTCTATCGCGAGGTCCAGGTCCTGAAAAAGGCCGCCCCCGTCGAAGAAGTCGGATAAACCGGTAGCGACCGTCTCCTACGATGAGAAGCCGGGGACCCATGTTGATGCCTGAGGACGGATTGTTTATCTTTGAGAGAGATCACGGGGGCCCTACAGCGGCTCTCGGACGTCAAGCTGAGACGTCAAGCTGATCCCGGATCATTCCCAAGACCGCCCTGTCCGCCGGAAGCTACGCTCAGTCCCTGTCGCGCCGCGGGCATTGCGAGAGACACGGAGCTCGAGACGGTGGCTGGCGGACTGTTGCACGTCACCGCGTTTGCGCATTCGTTCAACGCTGTCATCGCCAGCAACTCCGCTTCGCAGTTTCTCAGACGTTCGGCGGCCTCGGCATCGGCGGTAATGTTGGCGCAGTGGCTATCGCAACGACAGCGCCGGATCTGCCGCCAGTGCCGGCGTGTATGCGGCCTTCGCCCGCGATCATGAGTACAAACGTAAGGGCACGCTCAGCCTGTTGGCGGGGATTGACCTGCTCACCAGGAAGGTCCCGCGCTCGTCAAACATCGCCACCGCAGCCAAGCGTTCATAGAATTCCTCAAGCTCCTCGATGCCGCCTATCCGGTCAGGTCCGCGGTCAAGTAGATCCTCGATAATCATTCCGCCCACGTATCGAGAGAAACCAGAGCCTGGTTCGACACACGACGGTCGACGCATACAACGAAAAAAGCTGAGCCCTTCGTCTGGACCAAGAAAAAAGTTCGGCAGCGCCGATTCAAAGTCCGCCGTATCACTCAGCTATGATACCGGGAACTAGATTGCCTCGAAATCACCCGTCATAATCATTGCGCCCAGCTGTATGTAATGTTGTCCGGAAGCTGCGGCCCTAAGTGTCATCGCGTCGTGTTCCGGTTGCGTTTCAGGACCATTCCGCGTGGCCGCCAGAGGAATCAGCGCAGTACCGTCTGCCCATTTTTGGCGACTGTGACTTGGCGTTCCCGTACATGAGCTTCGAACGAAATCGATGTGCCATCCCTCCACAGATGGATCGTAATAATCTCGCCAGGGAACACCGGGGCCGAAAAGCGGACGCGATGACGACGGAAGGCAGATGGATCGTAGTCGGCATACGTTTGCAAGACGGCCCTGCAGGTAACTCCATAGGTGAACATCCCATGGAGAATGGGCTTGGGAAAGCCAGCCAATCGGGCGAATTCAAGATCGCTGTGCAACGGATTTCGGTCACCTGAGAGACGATAGAGCAGTGCTTGATCAGGCCGCGTCCGGATATCGATTGATCTGTCCGGCGGTCGCCGTGGTATTTGGTGCGGTTCTGGCGGTCCGTCCGATGGTCCGCCAAAGCCGCCATCGCCCCTCGCAAACGTCGACGAGATGATCGTCACGATCTTATCACCCGTGTCATCTCTAACGACGACCTCACTTTGAACAATCGCGCCCTTATCCTTGCCCTTGTCGTATACGCCGCACACGCGCGCATCCGCGGTAACGCTGGCCTCGATAGGCAATGGCCTGTGAAATGTGATGTCGCGCTCCCCATCAACGACCATGACACGGTTGAGGTCGATCATTCCGGGGCGCGCTCCCCAAACGCAGACCGAAGCAAAGGTCGGAACCACCTTCAGCCGTTTGGGTGTTGCAAATGCGTCGTTAACAAATTGCAGCTCATTCTGGTCTAGAGGATCGGAGCCCATACCGATGCCAAGCGCGTAGAGCATCACCTCACGGTCGCTCCACGAATAGGGAGCGGCTTCGGTTTTGAGATTGAGCAGCGCGGGATAGTCAATTGGCATCGGGGCCCTCCCATGTTACCGTTGCGGCTTAGGCGTCGGCAAGCGTAACGCGAGCGGGTTTTTCGCTGTTGACGAACTTCGCTCGAACCAGTGTTGCTGCCTCTCAACAGCAATAGCCGTGCCAACAAGGTTCAAACTCGTTCAGCTTCCCCCATCTGCTAAGCCGCTGCCCCAGGGATCAGTTGAGGCAAGGTATCGCAATGGGCGAATTCGATGTCCTTGCTTTCTTCACGTCATAGCTCCCGCTATACCACGAAGGTCGGTCGTCAGCTCTGCCACAAGATCGGGTGCAAGCCGCCGCAGGCCGCTTTTTACGGGCTGGCCCTCGAATACTGCTGACCATGATCGTCTGCGCTGGATTCGGCACAGCATTCCCTGGAGACGGGCCGGTGGTGGCTCGCAGGTGTCTGCGGAATGAAGGCTCACGGTCGCTCCCGCACCGAGCTTTCCTGAGCGACGGAGGCGACCAGCGTGCCGTCCGCCTTGAAAATCGATCCGCGCGTGAGGCCTCGCCCTCCTTGCGCGCTCGGCGAGTCCTGGGCGTAAAGCAGCCATTCGTCGGCTCGGAACCGACGGTGAAACCACATCGCGTGGTCAACGCTTATCGGCGTTATGCGCCTGTCGAACAGGGTCCGTCCATGGCGCGCCACAACGGGATCTCGAAGGGAGAAATCCGAGGCATAAGCCAGCGCGGAGATGTGCAGCGCCTGATCATCCGGCAGTGTGGCGGCTGTCTTAAACCACATGTGAATGCGGCCATCATCGATCGTCTGGCCAAAATAGCGGCGGATTTCGACGGGGCGCAACTCGATCGGTCGATCGGATTCAAAATAGTGGCGAAGGAACCTTGGCATTTCTGGAAATTTCGTCTGCTTGGACCATGCCTCCGCGGTGAGTTGTTCCGGTGGCGGCACGTCCGGCTTTTTGTCCTGATGATCGAAGGCGCCCAGCTCCTCTGCATGGAAAGATACCATGATAGAGAAGATGACATTGCCGAGCTGCATGGCAGTGACACGACGGGTCGAATAGCTCTTGCCGTCGCGCAAACGCTCGACCTGATAGATGATCGGCGCGTCGGGGTCGCCGGGCAGCAGAAAATAGCAGTGCAACGAATGTGGCAGCCGGCCCTCTACGGAGCGGCAGGCCGCCACCATCGCCTGTCCGAGCACCTGGCCGCCGAAGACGTGTTGCCAACTGGTTTTTGGGCTATTGCCGCGGAAGAGATTCAGGTCGATGGCTTCGATATCGAGGATCGCGAGTAGGTCAATCAGGCTCCTAGACATTTGCGTGCCTTCGATTGTTGTTTAGCAGTTTCGCAGCATTGACGCACCGCGCCAAGGAGGCTCGCTTGGGGCACTGACTTGGAGCAATCGAGAACTTTCATGGGAACTCCCGGGCCGGGACAGACAGCAGCGTTCTGCCGGATCATTCTGCTCCAAGCAAAGGACGTGCCGACAAATGGCCCTGCGAACGCCGTTTGGACAGAAGCAACTCGATGTCCTTCATACTGCGCCGGCCGATAATCTATGTCGCGCTCCGGACGGGGATGTCTCGAACTGGACGCGGTAAGCACGAAAAGCAGGGGTCGTTGATGGTGCTTCGGTCAGGATGTTTTTGAACCCCATTCTGCAAAGCGCCCGCTCTTCTTCGACCGTCCGTCTTTGTTTGAGCAAGCAGATCGAACTTACGGCGCTGCGGCAGGGTTGTATTTTACTTGCCCGCGTCTGGCTGGCTGCGACGTAGGGCCAATTACGGGTTTCAGACAGGCGGGTCAGCGCGCGCGTGGGTCATACCCGTGGGCTACCTGAGTTGATAGCTGCCCGCGCGAAGGAGAGGTGCTTTAGTTCGTCGAACCACGGCGGAATTTCACAAGCCTGCAGTGAACGCTTAGCTTCACCTGACAACCAAGCTGTTCCTTGATGCCGGTCGATCCGCCGGAAGAAGAAGCGTAGGTTGCCAGAACAGAAGGGAGAACAGAATGCAACAGCGGATCTGGCGCGCTCCTAGACGCCAACCGACGGGATACCTCCGCAATAACAAGACACAGTTCGAAGGCCTCTGCTTCGGTGTTCGCGAGGTATTCGTTCGAGTGATCAATGTTCTGACAAGAGCCTTCCAGAGGTGCTCGGGCGGCAGCAGGAGCCTAAATCGTAGATCGCGTGTGGAAAAATCGCACAGTTCGCCGATCCGTCTTTATTCCTCGAAAATTACACCGTTTTGGACGCCGCAGGGGGGCGTCAGCTGCTCAGCGCGATCAAACCAGCAGACGGAGGCTTTCTGGCCCGTCAACGTCCCTATGCCCGCAAGAACCTGTATGCGGGGGCGACCACTATGGCGTGGGTTGGCGTCATTCAAAGCTCGAACAGCATCACCGACCTCTCAGAGACGCCGGTTTCTACTTTGCAATGGGCCGACCGCCCAGTTCACCTGATCTCAAGCACCGCGTGGGCCCCTGGTAAGCAGCAACGCTTTCGGAGACCGACGGTCAGTTATCGGCTAGCACAGAGCGTCCCCGGGCGCATTGGAAATGGAGCCCTCTATGGAAGTCATGTCACATTTGCGGGTTGTCGAGATCGGTAGCTCGGCCGCCAGCAGCTATTGCGCGCGTCTGTTTGCCGATTTCGGCGCGGATGTTCAGAAAGTCGAGCCGCCGGCAGGTGATCCACTTCGCCGCGGCGCGCCGCTCACGCGTAACGATCAGAGTGTGTGGTTCGCATTCCTAAACTTCAATAAGTCAAGCATCATAATGGATAGCGCCGATGCGGACGCCGTCACACGGTTGACGACGCTAATCGAAGGTTGCGACATTTTGGTCGATGGTCGCGACGTTGCTTCCGCGGATTGCCCTTCCATTGATATCGCCGCGATTCGCGAGCGCCGTCCATGGTTGATATACGTGGAAGCGAGCTGGTTCGGCTGCGAGGGGCCGTACGCGGGATTTGCCGCAACCGATTGCACCGTGCGCGCCCTCGCCGGCCTCATCAAGCTAGTCGGGCCTGCCGACGGGCGGCCGTTGCACGGGCCCGATTTCCAGACAGGAATCCTGGCGGGCTTGTGGGGCTTCGTCGCCGCAGCTTCGTCGGTGGTTTCGCGAGCGCAGAGCGGCACAGGCCGGTCGTGGTCGCTCAATATTTTGGAATCGAGCGTCACTCTCTCCGAGTATCTCATATTCGAGGCGTTTGCGCGCGGCGATGTAATGCGCCGGATCGGAACTAACCGGTTTTGGCCGAATTTTCCGGCCGGCATCTACGAAACAAAAAAGGTTGGCTCGGTGTCACAGCCGTGACGCCAGCACAGTGGCGTGCATTTTGCGATATGCTGGGCCTGTGCGAATTGCATGATAACGCCGCTATGACCCTCAATGAAGATCGTCTGCTACGCGCAAAGCAGATTGAACGACTGTTTCTGCCGCGGCTGAAGATGCGGACAGCTCAAGAGTGGTTCGTGGAGGGGCTGAAACGCAAAATCCCAATCGTTCCGGTACCCCAGATATCCGATCTGCTTGAGGATCCGGAGAAGAAGGCGCGCGGTGCGATCGTGCCGGTCGTTATGGGCGGAGAAAAGGGCTTGACGGTCGGCTCGATGCAACGGCTGATATCGACGCCACCACGTCGAGGCGGAAAGGTTCCGGCGCGCGGGGAACAGCAGGGCTTCGCCAGCACCCGAACACACCTGCCCGGAACGGCGTCGGCGTCATCCGGCGCCGTCGAGGCGACACGGCGGCCGCTGGAAGGAATTCGCGTCATCGACTTCACGATGGGTTGGGCAGGTCCCTTGTGTACGCGCACACTTGCCGATCTCGGCGCGGAAGTCATTAAGATCGAGGCCATCCAGTACCCCGACTGGTTGCGCGGTATTGATCGGCCACCCGGGTACGTGGACTGCCAGGTGTACGAAAGGATGCCATGCTTCAGCATCATGAATCGCAACAAGCGTGGCGTCACACTTGACTTGAAGCGACCGGAAGGGTTGGCACTTGCTAAACGACTTGCGGTGGGAGCCGATGTTGTCGTCGACAACTATTCTGTCGATGTGCTGCCACGGCTCGGGCTCGGGTATGACGTGCTCAGAATGCTTAACCCTCGGCTCGTCATGATGTCGATGTCAGCCTTTGGTGCGGACAGTCGTCATCGTGGTTGCCGGGCTTACGGCTCGACTCTCGAGCACGGGTCGGGGCTGCCGAGCGTGGTCGGACGCGCCGACGGGCCACCGGTCATGAGCCACGGTGCTTTCGGCGATCCCGTAGGTGGGTTGAACGGTTGCGCTGCAGTTCTAGTTGCCCTGATTCACGCACGCAGAACCGGGCAGGGGCAGTTCATTGATCTTGCGCAGATTGAATGTATGATGCCCTTTGCGGCGCCATGGATCACACTCCACTCGCTTGGCGTTGCGCCGCCGATCAGGTATGGTAATCGGCATCCGCAGTTTGTGCCACATGGCTGCTTCCGGTGTGCGGGCCAGGACAATTGGATCATAGTCGCCGCGACTGACGGGGATATGTGGCAAAGGCTTGCCACTCTTCTTGGCCGGCCAGACTGGGCTGCGGACGCATCGCTGAGATCTCCAGAAGCTCGCCGCGGTATCGAGGACGAGATCGAGAGAGCCATCGAAGCTTGGACGCTCACCCGCGATGCTGATCAGGCTATGTCGGAGTTTCAGGTCGTCAAGATTGCTGCCGGTGTGGCCCGCCTTCCAATTGATCTGCTCAAGGATCGGCATCTTGGCTCGCGCGCCTTTTTTCAGGAAGTAGACCGCGCTTTCGTTGGCGTGCATCCTCAGCCATCGATGCCCATTCGCGAAGGGAGGGCCCCATATGCGATCGGGTCCGCGGGACCGACGCTCGGAGAGCATAACGAAGAGGTCCTATCAGGGCTTCTCGGGCTCTCCGACGCCGAGATCGCGCAATTGTCACGGGAGAGCATCATCGGCACCAAGATGCTCTCCGGCGGAAAATTCGCAAAAGCAACAAAAGAGTCCCGAGTATGCCAGTCAAAGACTAACGCGTAAGCCGCAACTGTTCGGTTCATTACGGATGCTATCGAACTCTGGCTTACGAAGGGTGAGCTTCCCTGCAGAGCACTACCAATCCGCTGACCAGTTGATCAGGTCTCAGGAAATTGCTGTCCCCACTCTCAATCCATTCTGAGACGCCGGATCAAGGTGTTGACTTATTCGAGCGATCGTCCCTGGAGGCTCTGAAGGAGCTCAGGGTCCGATTAAGTTGATCCAATGTTCATCCAGAAGCAAGTGAAAGAAGCGTCATGGCATACGATACGATCAAGTATGAGACCGCCGAGAGGATCCTCACCATAACTCTAAATAGGCCAGAGAAGCTGAATGCCTGGACTTTCACAATGTGTGGGGAGCTGATCGATGCGTTCGACCGCGCCGACCAGGACGACGACGTCCGTTCAGTTATAGTAACAGGCGAAGGCCGCGCTTTTTGCGCGGGCGCTGACCTTTCGCCGGGCGCCGACGCATTTGACATCGACGCGCAGCGTGCCCCGGTCAAACGGCTACCGAATGGCGCGGTAGACTACAGCGATCCGAGCATTCGCGACAGCGGCGGTCAACTCACCTTGCGGATCTTCAAGTGCTTGAAGCCTGTAATAGCGGCGGTCAACGGGGCGGCAGTGGGGATCGGTGCAAACATGCAGCTTGCGATGGACATCCGCATCGCATCTGACGCCGCGCGATTTGGGTTTGTGTTCTCACAACTTGGGATAGTGCCGGAGGGGGCGGGCAGCTGGTTCTTGCCGCGCATAGTCGGGATCGCGCAAGCGCTGGAATGGTCTTACAGCGCACGGATCTTTTCAGCGCAGGAAGCGCTCACCAGCCGATTAGTGAGCCTGGTAGTGGCGCCCGAACAGCTACTGCCCACCGCGCGTGCGATCGCTCGCAAAATTGCTGATAGGACCGCGCCCGTATCCATCGCTCTGACTCGGCAGATGATGTGGCGCATGCTGGGCGCCGATGATCCGATGGAAGCACACAAAGTCGATAGCCGATTGAGCTATACGCTAGGCCGTTCCGCCGATGCCAAGGAAGGAGTAATGGCCTTCCTGGAGAAGCGGGCCGCGGTGTTCAGGAACAAGGTCTCTGCCGACATGCCGGATAGTTTTCCATGGTGGACTGATCGGGAGTACAAGTAGTGATGCATTCGTCCCGACGAACGCGCAGCACGGCCCACGCCGCCGGCAGGAGGGCTGACAGCCTGCTGTTCACTTCGCGTGACAAGCGCGCCAGGTGGCTAGCCGGATTTTCCGTTCAGCTCTCGTTTTGGCTCACGTCGGCGAGAACCTCCGTCGAGATGAGGAATGGCTATCGCGAACAAATGGAAAGCGAGGACGGCGTCGGCTGAGTCTATGGCGTCGCAGAAAACCGCGTTGCAGAAAACCGCGTCCAAGCGTTGACCGAGTTTGGCATCGAAACCCTCATTGAGCAGATCGGGTTGTACGGAGAGACGCTGGGCTGCTCGGGCGGCAACTCCGCGGCCTACGCCGAATGGATACCGATCTCGCTCCCGCGCCGCTTGCCTAGGTGTTGACTGACGACGAAAAAGGATGTGGCCGTTCGCTCACTGCAAGGCTGACCCTGACCCCGCCTCGTGGGGATTGGAGCTTCCGGCTGCCGGCGAAGGAGCACCCTTCGCCACTGCCTAATAAAGCCGGCCGGAAGGCGCTTGTAGAGCAGATTCTGATCAGACACGATCATCGCCGGCTGCGGCAAAGAAGTTCAGACAGTCTTGGGCGGTGAAGGCGGCCAGGGCGCGGGCGATAGCGTCGTCCAAAGGCTCGATTGATCTGGCGGCGGCCTTTCGAAGGGCAGCTTTGAGCTTCGCGAAGGCCATTTCGATCGGATTGAGGTCGGGCGAATAGGGCGGCAGATAGGGTAGCCGGGCTCCCGCCGCCGCGATTGCGAGGCCGACCTCGGCCCACTTGTGTGCTGCGAGATTTCCATCACCAGGACGTCGCGCGGCTTGAGCGTCGGCACGAGAACTCGCGTCACGTAAGCCTCGAACGCCAAGCCATCCATGGGACCGTCGAGGACCATCGGCGCAGTCATGCCGGTCGCCCTGAGCGCGCCGACAAAGGTTGTCGTCTTCGAATGGCCATGTGGGATCGCTGCGACACAGCGCTGGCCATAAGGCGAACGACCATAGTGCCGCGCCATTTTGGTGGAGGCTCCCGTCTCGTCGATGAACACCAACCTGGATGCCGGTCTCAGGCTGAGATGCCTTCCACGCCGCGCGTTCGGCGGCCACGTCCGGCCGATCCTGCTCGCTGGCCTGCGATGTCTTTTTTGAACGTGATGTTGCGGCGTTCGAAGAATCGCCAGAGCACGGTCGACACGAAACGCTCTCCGTGGACTTTGAAGAGATGGTCGCCAATCTCGGCTAGCGTCATGTCAGGCGTGGCTTGACCAGGGAGAGGATTTCCGCAGCATGTCCCTCGGTCCGAGCTGAACTCCGGTCTCCGC
The DNA here is from genome assembly GCF_041200145.1 of Bradyrhizobium sp. LLZ17. NCBI lineage: Bacteria > Pseudomonadati > Pseudomonadota > Alphaproteobacteria > Hyphomicrobiales > Nitrobacteraceae > Bradyrhizobium > Bradyrhizobium zaerense. The sequence continues at coordinate 3,569,950 of NZ_CP165734.1, read as the reverse complement.
CCTGCGCTCCCGCCTGACAGGTGCCGGTGCTTCGCCACTCGCTGACCGGCTCGATCGCTCTCGATGGCGCCACGCCGAACCGGCCTGCGGCGCCCCGACAGCTCATTCCTTCATCTTCCACGGCCCGAATAATGCGAAGACGAAGGTCCGACGAGAGCGCTCCATCACTAGCCCAAGCTGAATCACTATTTGCCGCGTAAGGGAATCCCTACCGATTCCGCGGGGTCGGAAAAATGCTTTAGCGCCATCAGGCAAATGGCAGGCGCTTCGGCGAACTCACGTCACCGACTTCGAACGAGTGTGCGGCCCCATTGTGTACCCGCCCCGCCCACTGGTTCATCTCCGCGCTGGCTGATCAAGATCAAGGCAAGACTCGATCGCCTGCGGGTTACATGGACGGTAAAACCTACGAAATTGTGCCAGCTTCTTGAGCTACGAAGGGGGCTGGCATCATCACACTTCGAGCGCGACAATCTGGATGGGAAGCGCGCGACAATCAGGATGGCGAGTCTGTGTCGCGGCGAAGTGATGATTGCCGCGATGATTGTCGCGCGCAAGAGTTTTGTTCGCTCTGATTGTCGCGGAGCGTCAATCAGCGAGCGTTTTTGGTGTCGCGTGCGAGGGGGGTCACCCTGGACCACGCTTCCGTTCGAGCGCGGTGCGCCTGCGATAGCTTTTGACGTTCATCTCGACGATGGTGGCGTGGTGAACGAGGCGATCGATGGCGGCGAGCGTCATAGCAGGGTCCGGGAAGACCCTGTTCCACTCTCCGAAGGGCTGATTGGCGGTGATCAGCATGGAACGCCGCTCGTAGCGTGAACTGATGAGCTCGAACAGCACGCTGGTCTCGGCCTGGTCCTTAGTGACGTAGGCAAGATCATCGCAGATCAGGAGGTCGAAGCGATCGAGGCGGTTGATGGCGGCCTCGAGGTTAAGCTCGCGGCGCGCCAGCTGGAGCTTTTGCACGAGATCGGTGGTGCGGGTGAAGAGGATGCGCCATCCGTTCTCGATAAGGGCCAGGCCGATCGCTGCCGCCAAGTGACTCTTGCCACCGCCGGGCGGCCCGAACAGCAGCAGATTGGCGCCCTTGCCGAGCCAACCGTCGCCAGCGGCGAGCGCGGTCACCTGCGCCTTGGAGATCATCGGCACAGCCTCAAAGTCGAAGTTGTCGAAGGTCTTTCCAGCGGGCAGCCGAGCCTCGAGGAGATGGCGCTCGACCCGGCGGCGGCCGCGTTCGGCGATCTCGTGTTCGGCAATGCTGGCGAGGAAGCGGGCCGCCGGCCAGCCTTCCTTGTCGGACTGCTCGGCAAATTGCGGCCACAGCACCTTGATGGCGGGCAGCCGCAACTCATTGAGCAACAGATTGAGGCGCGCGGTGTCGATTGTGTTGGCCGTGCTCATGCGGCCCCTCCGATCTCGCCGGCACCGATGAGGCACTCATAGCTGGCGAGCGGCGCGAGCTGCACCAGGACCTGCGGCACGCAGGCCGGATCGGGCGCGAAGTAAGCGCGCAGCCGTCCGAGGTCGGGTAGTTGGCCAGCGTTAAGGTCAGCCGCGAGCTGATCGGCGAGTTCGGCCTCGCAGCCGCGCTCATGGGCAAGTGCGAGCAGATCGACCATGATCCGGCAGGCTTTCTTGTCCGGCAGCCGTTCGCGCAAGGAATCGAAGGTTCGGCGATAGGCATCACGCGGGAACAGCCGATCACGGTAGACGAGATTGAGCAGCGCCATGGGCTTGCGCCGCAAGGAAGGATCACGTGCCGATAATCGACGACCTGGTCGTGCTTGCCGTTGGGATGAGGCCGCCCACGCGGCAGGGTGACGAGAGGGGTGCCGCCGACGAACACGTCGAGACGATCGTCGTAAAGGCGTACCCGCAGTTGGTGCCCGATCAAACGCGACGGCACGGTGTAGAACACCTTGCGCAAGGTGAAGCCGCCGCTTGACGTCACGCGGACAATCACCTCCTCGTAGTCCGAGGTGCGGCGATCTGGCAGCGCCTGCAGGATGGCGCGCTCGTGGTCGATGCGCTTGGTGTTCCGGGCATTGCGGCGGCTGACGATGTCGTCGATGAAGCCGCGATAGCCGGCGAGATCATCGAAGTCGGCAGTGCCGCGCAACAGCAGCGCATCGGCGATCGTGCGCTTGAGATGACCATGCGAGCTCTCGATCGCCCCGTTCTCGTGGGCGATGCCGCGATTGTTGCGGGAAGGCCGCATGCCGTAATGGGCGCAGAGGTCCTCGTACCGCCGGGTCAGATCGTCCCTCGCATTACGGTCGAGATTGCAGAAGGCGGCCGACAGGCTGTCGGTCCGATGCTCCCGCGGTGCCCCACCGAGCGACCACAGAGCATTCTGCAGCCCTTCGGCCAATGCGACGAAGCTCTCGCCACCGAGCACGACATGGGCGTGTTCAAACCCGCAATAGGCCAACCGGAAGTGATAGAGGCGATGATCGAGCGCCACGCCCGCGATGGTGACCCCAAGCTCGCCCATATCGGTGAAGTCGGAGAGGCCGACCTGGCCCACGTCGTGGGTCTGGCGGAAGATGACCTCCTGCTCCCCGCCATGGATTGCTCGCCAGGCGCGGATCCGGCGCTCCAGGGTGCGGCGGATTCCGGCCCCCAGCTCAGGATGGCGTCGGAGTATCTCCTCGAAGATAGCCACGGGCCGCACGCCGGGAGCCCCCTTCAGCATCGGCACGACCTCCAGGTCGAAGACGTTGGCCAAGGGATCCGGCCGGCGCCTTTGCCGCGGTGACTTCTTTTGCGACGGAAGACGCAGATCTTTCTCGAGCCGATAAGCGGTCGACGAACTGAACGACACCTTCGCGGCCGCCACTGGCGGCGAATTGGTTTGACGGAACTTCATGTAGAGCCTCATCTGGTGATCGGTGAGATGGCAGCCTGGCAACGGGTGATTCCTCTTTGGCGAGAAGAACCATCCATCACCGGCCAGCCGCGATCACCAGACGACGCGGTCCGCTCGGATCGCGCCGTCGCCGGGCTCGTAACTTCGGTCGGGCTACGCCCTCCCTACGTCACGAGCCCGGCGAAGCTCTCTCATCCTGATTGACGCTGCACTTCCATCCTGATTGCCGCGCCGCAATCACACTCGACTTGAACGACCGAACCGTTACCGATGCCAAACGACGCTTGGTGGAAGCCGATGCTTCGGCGACAACGATTCGGCGATCCAAACCGTTTTGGCTGAGCGACTGTAGTCCGTCAGTGTCGCGTGTATCCTTGCGCTGGTGGTCAACTATCAGCAGTGGTGATTGATCTGGAGAACGGAAGCATGGCAGTTTCCCATCGCATCTCGGAGCCACAGAAACAGCAGCTCTGAAGGAGTACGGCATGCAAGGTCAATGTATACTCGATAACGGGTCCGACCGATGCGGTCGCTGGAGTAGTGCAGAAATGTTGTGCCGTCAGGACTGCTCGAATTGTAACGTGTGCGTTCGTACGGAAACGGTTACTCCGTTCTGCGGCGCGATCGCCGAGCCGTTCGGTTGTAAAGGGCTGCGGCCCTTGCGCAGATCAGTCGCACGCTCTCTGCGGTATCTTGATTGGAAGGAACCCTCACGCAACCTCATTGATAAGCGCGCCGTAGATCCGAACGCTTCCGTTTTTTCGACCAAGAGCCGGGTTCTAGAAGTTCGAGAATTGGCGCGTCTTGGCACACAAAGTGTGTCATTCGCGCTCGCTGAATACGGGAACGCGCTTCCCCGCAGACGACCCGATGCTCGCGCAAACATCGATTCGCAAGCAGATTTGACATCTGCAACGGTCTCAAATGTTCCGCGATGGGCGAGCTTTGAGATTGCGAGTAAGGCTGCGGTCGGAGACTCGCTCAAAATTCAGCTCAGGCGATGTGTGTCCCGGAAGAAGCGGAAGGCACACTCCCCGGGATCTTTTGGGTAACGAAAAGTCGAGCGTTGAAGCACGATTTTTTTGTAACGCGGACTGAACCCGACACGAGCTGAATTTGGTGCTCGGAAGAAGCAATTAAAAGGAGAGCTGCATGCAGCGCAATGATGAAATGAAGCTCGGGCTTTTCCTCGTTCAAGCCGGATATAACGAAGGGGCATGGCGGGATCCAAGCGTACCTGCGAATGGCGGAATCGATATTGACCATTTTGCCTATTTGGCGCGACTTGCTGAAGGTGCGGCATTTCACTTCGTCTTTCTGGCCGATGGGCCATGCGTAGCAGAAGAAGATCACGCAACTTTAGCTCGTGTAGGTCGAAATGACGGATTTGAGCCGATCACGCTGCTGTCGGCGCTTTCATCCAAAACGGAACAGATCGGCCTCGTCGCGACAGCGACCACTACCTATCACCAACCTTATCATCTTGCACGCATGTTTGCGTCGCTGGATCACCTATCGCGAGGACGTGCAGCCTGGAACATTGTCACCTCGTCGGGTAAACTCGAAGCCCCCAATTTTGGTGAAAGAGAACTTCCAGATCATGACGTGCGGTATGGTCGAGCCAGAGAGTTCGTGGAAGTTGTCCAGGGTCTTTGGGACTCATGGCAAGACGACGCATTTGTCCGCAATAAGGAAACTGGTATTTTCGCTGACGTCACGAAACTGCATCTCCTCGACCACCGAGGCACCTACTTCTCAGTCGGAGGCCCACTGAACATCGCGAGGCCGCCGCAAGGGCATCCAGTGTTGGTCCAAGCGGGCACGTCCGATGCCGGAATGAGGTTCGCCGCAGAAGTCGGCGAGGTGGTGTTCACCGCTGAACCCTGTTTGGAAAACGGCAAACAATATTACGCAACGCTCAAGAAGAAAGCGCGTGCACTTGGGCGAGAGGATCATCAGATGCTCGTCATGCCGGGCATTATCCCCATCGTTGGGAGGACCATGCAAGAAGCGTCCGACAAGCTTCGCAGACTACAATCGTATACCCACACCGACGTTCTGATAGGGATAGCCGACCATTGGCTCGGGCATGTTACGGACCTGCGGTCGATGGATCTCGATTCTTTAGTACCTAAGTCCTTACCGCAGACGAATTTCATGCAAAGCCGCCAAAAAGTGCTCCTCGATCTCGCTGTACGCCAGAAATGTACCTGGAGAGAATTGATGCGCTTGATATCGGACAGCCATGGCCATCTGATGGTTGTTGGGACACCGGATGACATTGCAAACGTTATGGTGGATACATTTGACCAACGTGGGGCTGATGGATTCAACATTTTGCCGCCGACCGTCCCTGCCGGCCTCAAGGATTTTGTCGAGCTCGTAATTCCCGAATTGCGCCGACGAGGCAAGTTCAGGTCCGGATACTCCGGACAGACACTGAGAGAGAACCTTGGCCTCAAGCGGCCACTCAATCGGTTCGCATAAGGCTGTAAGCCATCGCTCGTGAAGAATGTCACGTCTGCAAAAGAAATATGGGCTTGGCACGAACGTGACCCTCAGTTGCAATCTCTCGGTGTCCGGAAGCTACACAAGAAAGCTTGCATTTGCATCGTCGAGATGGACTAAAGCCGGATTTCGGGACGGCTTATAATGTCTCTTATACAATGGAAGTGAATTGGGAGGCAAAAAGCTAGAGCAGCCTTGCGGCGGCGATAAATCCGCACAGTCTGGATGACATGACGGGCCTCGAGTTGACTCGAGCGGGGCAAGACCATATTTCAGAGGACTTATCAAGCTCAGACTGTATTTTCGTCGCGGCCGATGCTTGGTGAGCTATGCGGAAATTTGGGTGGACGAGGCGAAGGCGGCGTGGTTTGCCGGCATGTTCCTGACCTCGATGCCGTCGTTGAATCTGACACCTGCGATCACCTTCGGTAACTGATTTGTGCCTTTGAGCCGCCAGGTTTTTGATGCGGCGATAACCAGCTTGAATAACGACAACGATACTTTCGTCCGCACGGTTCTGTGCCGCACGGTCGCGAACACGCTTTCGATGGGGTTGGTCGTGCGCAAGTGCTCCACATGCTCGGCCGGGAAGTCGTAGTAGGCCAGCAGCGCGTCGCGGTCCTTATCGAGGAATTCGACCGCCCGGCGGGCGCTATTTCTCCGCGGAGACGTCGATTGCCGCTTCGGCGGCCGCCCCGTTCGCCGCCCAGGTAGACCTAGCGCAGGTCCTTTTTCATGTTGGCCTGCACCGAGAGCGGGACCTTGTCCAGGACGTTCACGGTCTTATGCACCCAGCAGCGCTGGTGCCGCGCGCCGGAAAAGACTCGATCAAACGCCTTCCGGAAGCCGAGCGAGCCGTCACCAACGCCAATTTCCGGGGCGACTTGCAACCCGCGTTGCTTCCCGTCGATCAGGAGCTCACGCCAGCTCTCCGTGCTCTCCCGGACGCCGACCTGAAAGCCAATCAGGTCCTTTTTGCCTTCGGGCGTCGCGCCGATCAGCACCAGCATGCACTCGCCGTGGTCTTCCATGCGTGCCTGCAGGAAGACGCCATCGGCCCATGCATACACGTAGCATCGCGCCGACAGATCGCGCTTTCGCCAGCTCTCATAGTCCCCCTGCCACTCGGCAATCAGCCGGGAGATGACCGAAGGCGACAGGTTCGGCGCGTGCTTGCCCAGTAGCGCTGTCAGCATGTCCTGGAAAATCGCCGCTCGAGATGCCGCGCAGGTACAACACCGACAACAGCGCATCCAGACTCCGGGTCCGCCGCGCCCACAGTGGCAGAATGGCCGAGCTGAAGCGGATCCGTTCGCCGTCACCGGCCGCTCCGCCGTCCCGAATCTTGGCGCGCGCGACCTCGACCGGTCCGATGCCGGTAGCAATCGTTCGGGTCGGGCCTTAATCATGCCGCAGGAGACGGGCGCCCCGTCGTCAAGCTTCAAATCCTTCACCGTGGTAAGAAACGTCTCGACTTCGATCTCCACGACCTGCGCCAGACGTTGCCGCGCACCAGCGCACAGAATATTGGTCAGTGGATCGTCGAGATCATCAAGCGGACGAAGGGCAACAATATTGCTAGTCTTGCGTTCATGGCGTATCGCTTTCCTTGAGAGGTTCTGGCAGGCTCGACACCCGCCTCGATACGCCGCCTATCTCATTCCGTCATCACCCGCCTTCCCGCATAGCTCATCTTTGGTCTGGTCGGCCTTTGAAAACTCAGCCGCGTTTGAAAAGGAAAGCTGTCTCGCGCCGTAAGTAACACTCGTCAACAATCCTGCTCGCGGTAACGATCGGAATCGTTTATTTTTGAGAACCCGGACTTCAGCTCAGGACAGGCTAAAGTCGGCAGGACGAGCTGGACGTCGATTTGGCAAAACGACAGGCAGGGGATGAGGCGACAGAAGTTGTCCGGCGGCGGAGCCGTGGTCGGCATTGGGCTGCCGAGCTCCGAGCGTCGCGATGTTTTGGATTTGAGATGGGCTATGATCGGCTCAATGGCTGATACGCGGGTTTCACCGCCGCTTCTGGCCTGACGTGCACACACCAAAACTCATTGCCTCATGTATTGTGCTCCCTAACAATGGGGCGCGGACCTCGATCTCACAAGGGCGCGAACGCCCGGTCCTCGACATCGAACACCATCTCCTGCGTCTTCCGCGCAAGTCCCGGACGAACAGCCTCGCTGGCAGGGCCGGGACATGGGCGAGCTTCACTACCAGCTTGGCCCCCTCCGGCTCAGTCCAACTGACCGGCTTACCGCGCGCAATGCTCAACGGGAGAAGGCCGCCGCTATCGACGGCACACGTTTCTTGCCCCACCGCATGGCGCAACGACGCACCGCATGCCCGCGGCCGCGCTGTTATGGCGGCACGTTCGTGGTTGGCTCGGATCCTGACGATGGCTGAGACGAAGTGCCCGCCGTTGATGAAGCGGTATAGCTCTGCGAAAGAAGCCTCCGGCTTGGACGGAGGTTTGGGATGGGATTCGACAGCAAAAAGTGGACGGCTCGCGATTGTCTGGGGTGCTCATCGCGACTGGTCGCGCCGGGTTCAATGCCAACCACGCAGCTTCTCGACCGGTTATCTGTCGGACGACATTCTTACTCGTGCTCAATTGAAACCATACATCGTGAAGCCTAGGACGAGACCTATGTGCATTGTCGGAAGCCATCATACCGACGTCGCTCGCGTACCCAGCGGCGTAGGCTGCGATAGTCGCATCACCTGGGCAACGCCAGCTCACTTTTGTCGTGACGATCAACAAGGCCCCTCAACTCTTCGCCGGTAAGCCAAACGAGCAAATCGTCGTCCACGATGTCCTCTTCTACGAGCCGCAATATGGACCCGCCTGGTTCATAATGCGCATCTCCGTATTGCGCAAGAACGCCCTTATCCAGGATCCACCGCCCTGCGAGACCACATACGAAGTCAGGAACCCACAGCGCAAACGATATGCCCCGCAGCATTGCCGCCATGATCTTGGGCAGGCCCCGTGCTCTAAAGTCGCTGCGCAGCCAAAAATCTCCATGGTAAGCCACATTGCCAGTAATCGTCCTCGCGCTTGGCGCCACGCAAGTACAACGGTCTTGAGGATGTGCATGCAGGCCCGGATCAGCATAGAACGCGTTTAGAGACTCCAGATGTTCTGCAAGGTTGGTCTGTGAAAGGTCATACAGTCGAGCAGCCTGTACGAGGGCGACTTCGCTATTCTTGTCAAGGCCTACCATCCAATATCCCTCGCCCGCTTTAATCGGTGAGCGATCTGGCCGGAAATTTGGATACGTCGGCCTCTTTGTTGGAAGAGCGCGTGTGATCGAGACATACTCATGAAAATCAAATCCCAGCGCAAGCTTGAGGCCCTTTTGCGCGGCAGCGTCGTCATATTGTCTAAGAAACCGTGAGACTTGCAATGGATTAAACACGTTGGTCATTGCTGGACCTCCGTCCACATGCTGATGAGCTGCGTCCACGCTGGGCGAGACATTAGCCATGCTACTGCATTAACGATGGACCGAGGCACTACCCATTGTAGGAGGAATATGGGATTGTGCTACAGCAAGCCGTGTTGATAAACGGTGCAGAGTCCTTTTTCGGTAGTCGTGAGCGCCTCGCGTGCAAGCTGACGGCAGTCCCGTAGGAGAGGGGGCAATCATGAGTCAAACCACCCGGCCGCCAGCACTACTTTGGCACCATTTATTCACGCCTCTGCTTTCCGCCGCTTTGTCTCTGCAGTACGGCCTCGCTGAGGTCGTGTTGAACATGAGATCGACGATGGCTTGGCGTACGGCCGGCAGGCTCGGCTGATGCGTGGACCGTTGATTCGTTTTTTCCGCCCCGCTTGTGCAAGACGGCGATGCTAGAGGAATGCGCAAGGGATCATAGTCATGAGCGCATGACGATGAAAGCCTGCTAGGATCGTCCCTCGAAGTGATCAAGCCCGAGTCCCTCCTTCAACTGCTGATGGGCCTGTTCGCAAATCCATCGAGCTTTGATCGTAGCAGCTAACGTGCGCAGATTCGGCTTGGAAGGCATATTGGCGAGATAGTATTTCTTCTCTCCCGACGTCCCATGTTCGCCGATGAGCCAGGCTTCGTCTCCCGGAAGATGCTGCTGGCCCATGTCCTTTCCGCTGCCCAAGTCCATCAGCGGTCCGCACGCGAACCGCGGCAAAGCGAGCTTCCAGCCGGCTTTGGTCCCGTTTCGCCACTTGGCATTGGCCAGCATGTCTTCTGCCGGCGTCGACAATACATCCGAAATATGCCGATTGCGAGGACGACCTCGAGCGGCGACCGGCCAGATGAATTTACCGTTCACCGGATAATCCGTCTGGTGACGGGGGAAACCGAACGCCCAGGCAGGCCGCGTGTCGTGAGCCCCTGACGGAATGGCGCGCTGGGGGGCGTATCCGGCATCCGCCAACACACAGCCGAAAGCGCATACCGCTGCCATCAAGCGATCGATTTCCGCAAAGGCGATCTCGGGCTTGGTCCGCGCTGCGCGGTGGTCGACTGGAACGCCCGCACGCTTAACGCGCACCGGATTACTCGTCCAGGTCTCGGGCACGAAGATACGTAATGCCACCATGACCGGCACTTCACCCTACGCAAGCGTCAGCGACACGAATGCTTGGCAATTGGCCGTCTTGCCGAGAGACGAGGCATATTTTGGAGCGACGCCGACCGATCGATCGCCCTTTCTTCGGCATCGCCATGTCGTTCAGCACCGCATCTTTGCCGCCGACCAGGAGATCGGCCTGAATGAGCAATTCCGCTCTACCGGCGCCGCATCCGAGGCCATCGCGATGAAATGGTGCAACTGGTCATACTCGCGCGGTCCCAGTCGCGCCGCCATCGGTTGAACGCTTTGCGATCGCCCGGTCAAATCAATCGCGAGATATAAGGCGGACACATCCGCCGCCGCGCCTTGTGACCTAAACGCTCCAGGAATGGCTTGAGCCAGCGCCCAAGCTCGTCTTTCACTTCGATTCGTGTCCACCATGGTCTACCTTCCAAAAGCCGACCGCCCATGTGATCGAAAATCCGATTGGGGATCCAGTTTCGCCAATCAGTCGCCAAAATCTGCAAAGTAGTGTTAGTCCTGTGCGCCGCATGTTTGGGGGAGGTCGGCTGTTCAGGATACTCTTCTCGCGTGCTTGCCGCTTAGCGGCGTTCGTCTGTAGCGGAGGTCCCCCCGGACGAAATCCGTCAGCAAGTGATCGGTCATTGTGCTCTGCACGTGCCGATTACGCATCCAAGCTCGATAGTGGAGTCAGCGCGAACACATTATAGATGATCGGCTCGCGAACGCGCAGCAAAGTCAGCGACTTGAGCGCACCTGGGCCGCCGAGATGTCAGGTGCGCGCGCCTCCTTTCGGTGATTTGGACGTGGTGAAAATCTTAGTTCGATTTCGCACGATACCTCCATGATCGCTTCCGGATGATTGTCATTCTTAAACCGCGCGTATTTGAAAGCATGGGCGCGGTTAATGAACAAGCCGCCAAAAATGCCATTTTGTTCGACCGCAACCCAGTTACCACGACGGTTCCTGCCAACGAAGACGACGGTCGACGCTGTAGCCCTACGCGAAGGGGGGTATCCAAGCGACTTCTCCAATCTTCAATACATGATCCTCAATTTACAACGCGCCGTTCACGAAAGTTCGGATTCGTGTGCAACTTCAGCGTACCCATCAGACTACGAGAACGTTGATGCCGTATTTGATCAGCTTTCTTCGAACCGCGGCCATTGGCGCAGAGAAGCACCGCAAGCTGTGCGCCGGGGTGGAAAAGTCGGCCACCCGCGGAAGGTGTACACGGCCCAGATCCGATTTGCCGTTCGGAATAGGATGTCCTTCTCGAGCTCCTAGTGTTCCGGACCCTCGATCGCCTCCAAACCTGCGGAACTAAATCGCGACCCGACGTGCTCTGGAGCGCGAAGAGTACAGGCAAAGCGAAGCGTTTCCCACTACCAGTTTTGGAAGTAAGCGCCAGGTTGTTATCGCTTTGCACGCTCGCTGAATGATTGCTGTTGGAGATGATGAGCAAGAAAGTTGAACCAGCGTTGCACCCGGCGCAGCGGGCGAGTATGCGCCAGAGTTTTGACAGCGAAGAGGAGGGATCGAGCGTAAACGCTTCCCACGCGCCGCCGTAGATGCCCGTTGAGCTCGCAGGCGTGACGGCATCGAAGGCGTCGGAATGCGGCAGTCCGCTTGCAGACGCCAAGCCAAGTTCTACTTCCATGTCTCTGGACTGCAGGATCTGGACATATGTGCGGGATGACCGGCCCTTCGCCGGGCCAGCGCCACCGGCGGCGGTCTATTACGCCTCGAGCGACCGTCGAGGCGAGCATCCACAGAAGCATCTGGCCGCCTTCGCCGGTATCCTGCAAGCTGATTGCTACAACGGCTTCGAGCCGTTGTTCGATCCGCAGAAGAAGGTGCTGCCGATTACGCCGGCGTTTTGCTTCGCGCATGCGCGGCGGGGCTTCTTCGAGCTGGCCGACATCGAGAAGAACGCCCGGGAAGGCCACAGGGGCAAACCGGTCTCGCCGATCGCGTTGGAGGCGGTCAGACGCCTCGACGCTTTGTTCGAGATCGAGCGCGCCATCAACGGCCGCGGCGCCGACGAGCGGCGCGCCGTGCGCCAGGAAAAGAGCAAGCCGCTTCTCGAGGACATGCATGCCTGGCTGCTCCTCGAGCGCGAACCCCTCTCGCGCTCCTCCGAGGTCCTGAAGCCCATGAATTACATGCTCAGGCGCTGGGACGACTTCGCCCGATTCCTCGACGATGGCAGGATCTGCTTGACCAACAATTGTGCTGAGCGCGCATTGAGAGGCATCGCCCTGGGAAGGCGCAATTGGACCTTCGCCGGCAGCCTGCGCGGTGCCGACCGCGCCGCCATCATGCTGACGATGATCACCACCTGTCGTCTTAACGATGTCGATCCCAAGGCCTGGCTCGCCGATATCGTCGCCCGTATCGCCGATCTTCCCGTATCGAGTCTGCACGGAATGGAAGCTCCTCCGCCAAGGCGACACTCCCGCCGATCAGCAGGCTGCCTGATCTTCACGCAACGCCCTTCATAGAGCTCGTCGTGCTCGCGCGCTTGCGTCAATCTGGCGGCCTTCGTCGTCTTTCAATTACCCACAAATGCTTGATTCTATTGCGATAGCCCCGATCGAAAAATCTTGAATCGGATGAATCGCTTGTGATTCATTGTCGAGCACCTGAATCGCGGCAGAGGTGCCTTGATGCGTTCAAGCGGAACGACGTGTCGTTCGTCGGCCAGCCCGGATGTGGTGCTGAAAGCGCCGTCGAACATTGGACGGAGCGGGAGATCGACAAAGCAGCTTTCAACGATGCCCGTCTGGGTCAGCGATTTGGGGAGCTGTTGAAGCAAATTGGTGACGGCATGGGCGGAAGCATACCGCTCGCATGCCAAGATTCGGCGAGCACGAAGGCGGCCTACCGCTTCTTCGCCAACGAACGCGTGGAGGAAGCTGACATCCTCAGCGGCCACTTCGCCGCCACACGCACGCGCTACGACGATTGTACGGGCCCAATTCTCCTCATTCAGGACACGACGGAATTCTCCTACCAACGTGCGAATACGAGCGCCATCGGCCTGACCAAGAGCGTCAATAGCGGCCGGGACAAGGATGGCCGTTGGCGTCATCACACGGTCTGCGGAATGCTGATGCATTCCAGTCTCGCCGTAACTGTCGAGGGCCTACCGCTGGGATTGGCGGCGGTGAAGTTCTGGACACGGAAAAAGTTCAAAGGCACCGCGCAGCTCAAGAAAAAGATTAACCCGACTCGCGTTCCTATCGAGAAGAAGGAAAGCGTTCGCAGGCTCGACAATCTCAGGCAATCGATCGAGCGGCTCGGACAGCCGGCGCCTTGCATTCACATTGGCGACCGCGAAAGCGACATCTACGAATTGTATTGCCTGACGCAAGAGCTTGGCGCTCACTTCCTTGTCCGCGCCTGCGTCGATCGGCTGGCAGGCGACGGCGGTCATACGATTTGCGACCGAGATGGAAGAAACCAGCGTCAAAGACTTGCATTACATAGACGTGCGCAACACAAGGGTGAGACGACGAAGGCCGCGCTGGAAATCAAGTTCAAGCGGATCGCAGTCTTGCCTCCCATCGGGAAGCAGAAACGTTATCCAGCCCTCGACCTGACGATAATCCATGCCAACGAGCGCGGTACGCCACAGGGCCGTAAACCAATTGAATGGAAGCTCATCACGGACCTAGCCGTCCGCAGTCGCTCCGAAGTAATCGAGAAGATCAACTGGTACGCCATGCGATGGAAAATCGAGGTGTTCCATAAGATACTGAAATCGGGTTGCAAGGCGGAAGACTCAAAACTCAGGACGGCGGAGCGACTTGCCAATCTAATGGCGGTCTTCTGTATTCTTAGCTGGCGCGTCCTCTGGCTCACCATGCTCAATCGCATCGCTCCAGACGCGTCACCGAAACTCGCGTTGACGGACACCGAGATCGCGTTGCTTGATCGACTCATCAGTGGCGCCAGCCATCGACGATGTCGCTCTGGGACCCTTGCATTCTACTTGACCAAACTTGCACGATTGGGTGGCTACCTGGCCAGGGCAGCGATCCGCCCGCCGGAAATGTTGTCATCTGGCGCGGACTCTCCAGACTCACTGATATCGAAGTCGGCGCCGAAATCGGAGCGGCCGGAAATGTGGGTAATTGAAAGCTTCGTCGTACGCGTACGCCTTCTGCGCACATCAGAAGCTCCTTTCGTTAACTGCTTCGTAGTTGGCAAGAGCACGCAATAGCAGGACAGCAGAGCAGGAGCTGGCACCCTCGCACCGTGCAGCTGTTCGTTCGATCTCGGCACCATCCTTGCCGACCACGCGGGCCAGTCCGTGCAACGACCCGAACGACGGCTGCAAGGGGAGCGGCTTGCACCGGTGTGCCTCGTCACACGCAAAGCGAGCGATCGCGCCCTCGCCGGTCGTACCGTACGCGCACGTTCGCCACCTCGCGTTCCCACTGGGCGCGATGCGCCTCGGATGCCTCTCATGAGGGCTTTCTCGGGCACGCAGCCGAGGGTCGTGAAAGAGTTCTCGAGTTCGGCGAACTAGTACTCTTGCTTGTCGGCCCGAACGCACGCACATGTCGCGGCCGCGATCCCGAACGTAGCCATGAGCAAATGCCTTGCTCACCTCTCCGATCTCGATTAGACGCTCGCTGAAGTCGAGCTGGAGCTGGAGGCCGGGGATCTCGAGCTCTCGAACTGCGTCGTCGTCAGGCTTCGGCCCTCAGCGCGTCGGGATGGGGCTGCACGCCACATCACAGCGTTCGCCGGCTGACTGCCACGCCTTTTTCGGCCAACAGCTCCTGGCGCACCACATCCGCAATGCCGAATGAAGCTCTCGCGCGGCGAACGTTCAAGGCCATCGGATTGCTTCGGGCGCTAACGCGATTTGAAAGGTTCAGCCCGCCCGTCGCCACCTAGTCCGTCACCGTCTGATGGCTCCAGCCTAGCTGCCGCGCAATTCGCTTTGATCCCACCCGCGCGCCTCAGGCGCAACATGTCCGCCACGTATCCGGTGTTTTGATCACCTTCCCCCTGGATCAATCGACGGCGAGTCTTCCGTGGTTCGTTCCTCGTTCACTCGCTCTCTCGTCGGCTATCGAACGAGGAGGGCGATTCCTCATGACGTCTAGGGGGCGGAGTCTTCCACCGCGCGTTACAGGGGTTATGCTGTGCATCGCCAAGGCCGCTCGCCCAGGGTTACATCAGGACGGGACGAGGCTAATAGGAACGCCTGTAGGCCCTTGTCTGCTCACCGAGCTATCCAAGCTGGTAGCTCCTCACGCCACCTCGCGAGTGGTTAAGTCCGTCTGAAATAAAAAAGGGGCGGCTCAAGCTGCCCTATGTAACAGAGTTCCAATTCGGACGACGCCGTCAATTGACGCGCCACAGAGCTAAGCAGCGCAAGCTTGGCGGCTGGAACGGAGAAATGAAATGAAGCAGCAGAATCCGCTCTTAGATGCTGGTCGTCAAAACGGTCATTTTCGTAATACTGCTTACATGATCAACACGAGCCGACCGTATTTCGATGCAGCCCACGAGGCTGGCCTTATGGCCCTCCAGGGACGCTCTATGAGCGGGCGAACCTTCGCTTTAGGCAGGGATCGGCTCGACGGTCGACCTGAAATAGTCGATTTCGTGCGATGTTCATATCTAGGTCTGGACAACCATCCGACTGTCATCGCTGGCGCGATCGACGCGATAGAGGCACACCAATCGGTGCATTGGTCATGCGCGCGAACGCGACTCAACTTCGATCTCATGGGGGAACTTGAAACGACCTTGTCGGAGATGTTCTCTTCACGCGTGATCGCGAGCTCTAGCGTTATGCTCGCCAATCTAGGTGTGATGCCCCTTCTTGCTTCGGGGCAGTTGACGGGCGGAAGAAAGCCGGTCGTAGTCTTTGATCGCATTGCACACATATCGCTTGCGTATCACAAGCCAGTAGTGGCTGATGAAACACGCGTGGAAACCATTGAGCACAACGACCTCGATGCTCTTGAAAGGCTGTGCCGCGAAAATCCCCAAGTCGCCTACGTATGCGATGGTGTTTACTCGATGGGTGGGAATGCCCCCGTCAAGGAGCTGCGCCGACTGCAGGAACACTATGGTCTATTTCTCTATATCGACGATGCTCATGGTATATCGATCTTTGGACAGAAAGGCGAGGGATTTGCTCGCTCTCAGTTTCCGCAAGTACTAGGTGACCGTACTATCATAATTGCTTCGCTAGCGAAGGGCTTCGGGGCGTCGGGCGGCATGGTGATGCTTGGAACGGCCGACCAGGAAGCGCTGTTTCGCCGGTACTCCATTCCATACGCGTTCTCAGTGCAACCCAATCTAGCGGCCGTCGGAGCGGCGCTTGGCTCGTGCAAGATTCATCGCTCCGCAGAGCTCGGCGAACGGCAGACGCGGTTAGCGGAACGAATCAAAATCTTCGACCGTCATCTTATAACCGCCGAGCAAGGCAAATCATTTCCGATCCGAATGATTCAGATGGGATCAGAATATAAGGCGATTGCAATCGCAAGAGAGCTTCTCGATGCAGGCTTCTATACTTCAGTCACGTTCTTTCCGACAGTTGCGCAAGGGAAAGCAGGGATTCGGGTGTGCATTACCGCGGACCATACAGAGCGCGACATAGAACGGCTATGCGGCGTTGTCATTGGAAAGATCTCAAACACAGTGGTGAAGCCGTCTATGGGCGTTCCGTGAGGTGCTAGACGACAACTCAGACGGTGGACATATGAAAATTGGAGCCACAACGTTGCGACATTGTTTAGACGAAGACAACGGAAGCTCGTCGACGTCCGATCCATTGCTCGACTTCGAGGGAAATCCTCGACGATTGAAACCGACGTCCTCGGCGCGTCCATACCCGAGCACGAAGGCTTACGCCGAGCGTACCTATGTCGGACTGAAATCTGCGGGAGAATTCCGTCTTCAGGCCAGTGGCGCGATCCCTGGAACGCAATATCACACCCCTGCTCGATTCGGTTCCGAAAATCGTTCATGTAGCTGGCCCGGGCGTGAGCAGCGTCTACAGAAGCTGTATGCGAGTTCAAAGAAATGCGTAAGTGTGCCCTCGCGCCTGAACGTTTGGCGTTTTCGATGCCCGCGTCTTCATTCGTGTAGAGTACCAGAAACGAAAAGAGCGTCTCACTTCGAAGAGTTTTGGGTACTGCGCCAATATCCAGTTCTGCTCGTCAGGGTGAGGCAGCAACAATATGCACTTCTCAGGTTTCCGAATCATTCGTGATGTCATTGGCGATGGTTGAACAGTATGCTGGAATCAGAGAAGCACAGCGGCCGCTGCGTCGCTCTCGTGACCGGAGGAGCACGCGGGATTGGACTCGAGATCGTCCGTCGTTTCCTGGCCGATGGCTACCTCGTAGCTTTTGTTGCGACAAGAGCAGAGCATGTGAAGCGAGCGCTAGATCTTTTCGGCTGTCCCGAAGATCGGCTCTATGCTGACCAGATTGACATAACTTGTCACAACGAGGTGGACGTCTTTGTCAACCGCATCCGAGCACGTTTGGGCGAGATAGGGATTTTGGTGAACAATGCTGGGATTTCCCCGCAGCGCGCGGTCCAGGATGCATCCTGGCTTTCGCAGACGTCTTTCGACGAATGGGCGCGGGTAATCGACGTCAATCTTAACGGCGCCTTTAATCTCATACGGCTCGTGGCGCCAGCAATGATCGCGCAGGGATATGGACGCATCATCAATATCGGATCACTTGCGGGGCGTGCGATGCCAATGATCGCCGGGCCGCATTATGCCGCTTCGAAGGCGGGATTGGTCGGATTGACTCGCGCTGCGGCACGGGATCTCGCTCCACACGGTGTCACTGTCAATTGTATCGCTCCCGGGCGGATTCTCAGCGGTCTGACTGGACCGCCCGAGGCCGCAGTAAACCGGTCCGCTCTCACTAGGATCCCGGTCGGCCGTTTTGGAGCTGCTGAAGAGGTGGCGCACGTCGCAAGCTTTCTGGCCTCGCCAATGACGGGCTTTATCACCGGTGCAACCATCGATATCACCGGTGGCGAGTTCGCCGCCTAGCCGAATGCAAAGCACATTTGCTCTGAGGCACCGCCCTTATCTCGCCAAAGCTCGTGAAATGGTTAGATTTCAAGCGCATATTCATTGTACGGCTGCGCGTGCGCTTGGGGAAGATCGATGCGCCGGAGCGGCTACGCCAGCCCGGCCGCACATTTTGCTGTTCGGCTTTTCTAGGTTGCGGACGCACGAGTTCCGTGGCGTGTGGTTGGATGATTGCGTGCTGCCCGGTGTTCGCAACTGTATGGAGGAACTCGCGCTTTGGCTGCGTAGGCGATCGCCGGAAAACGTCGGAGGAGCCATTCGAGCAACGCCGCTTCGTTTGTCTCGGCATTCAAAATCATTAGCGTCGACCATTCGCAAACAGACACCAGGAAACGTATATGCCTCGATCAAGGGCCGCTCCACCGATCGCGAGTAGTGTGTATCTGTGGGCTGTAAGAAGCGTCGGCTCCCGGTGTGGACAGATTGTGCCGGCTGTTAGGGCAACGGAGCCTCAGACCAAAGGCAAATTGGAGCGATATTGATGGGGGCGTTATCGCATCTGCGGGTCGTCGAAATCGGGAGCTCGGCCGCGAGCAGCTATTGCGCCCGGTTGTTTGCAGATTTCGGTGCTGACGTTCAGAAGATCGAGCCGCCAGAGGGAGATCCGCTCCGCCGGAGCGCTCCGTTCACACCCGGCGGCCAGAGCGGGTGGTTTGCATTCTTGAACTTCAACAAGTCAAGCTTGATCCTCGACGCAGCCGACCCGGGCGCAATCACACGGCTGACGGCCTTGATTGAGGATTGCGACATTTTGGTCGATGGCCGCGATATCGATGTCGCAGATTGGCCATCCATTGATATCGCAGCGATCCGGCAGCGATGCTCGGGGATGATTTACCTCGAAGCAAGCTGGTTTGGGCACCAAGGGCCCTATGCAGGATACGCAGCAACGGATTCGACAGTCCGCGCGCTCGCTGGTCTCATCAAACTGGCTGGACCCGTCGAGGGCCCGCCGTTGCACGCACCGGATTTCCAGACTGGTATCGTAGCCGGTCTGTGGGGCTTCATCGCCGCCGTCTCTTCGATAGTTGCAGGGGTACAGGGTGCCAGGAGAAAGCGGTCGTGGTCGCTCAGTGTCTTCGAATCGAGCCTCGCTCTTTGCGAGTATCAGATATTCCAGGCGTATGAGCATGGCGACGTCATGCGCCGGATTGGCATTAATCGCTTTTGGCCGAATTTTCCCATCGGCATTTACAAAACCAGGAAGGGCTGGCTCGGTGTCACAACGATTACTCCGGCACAATGGCGCGCGTTCTGCGACATGTTAGACCTCTCGCAGTTGCGGGACGATCCGTCTCTCGTCCTCGGCGCCGATCGTCTACAGCACGTTAAGCAGATTGAACGACAGTTCACGCGTAGGCTGAAAACGCGGACAGCGCCGGAGTGGTTTGCCGAGGGATTGAAGCGCAAGATTCCGATCGTCGTGGTACCGGAAACATCCGATCTGCTGCGGGACGGAGAGAAGAAGGGGCGCGGCGCAATAGTGCCGCTCGTGCTTGGCGAAGAAAAGGGCTCGACGGTTGGGTCGGTGCAGAAGCTGACATTAACGCCGCCGCGCCGCGGCGGCAAAGTTCCGGCTCCGGGGGAACAGCAGAGTAGCGCGAACGTGCGAAGACGTCTCTCTGCTGATTCGCCGGCGCCGTCCGGCCGCATTGATGCTGGCGGATTGCCGTTACAGGGAATTCGCGTTATCGACTTTTCGATGGGCTGGGCGGGCCCGTTGTGTACGCGCACACTGGCTGATCTTGGTGCCGACGTCATCAAGATAGAGGCGATACAGTATCCGGACTGGTGGCGCGGCCTTGACCGGCGGTCTGCTTACATCAACCAGCAGATGTATGAGAAGACGGCGCGCTTCTGCATGATGAACCGCAACAAGCGCGGCATCACTCTCGATCTAACGCGGCCGCAGGGCCGCAGTCTGGCCAAACGGCTCGTAGCGGAAGCCGACATTGTCGTTGACAATTATTCAGCCGATGTGCTGCCGAAGCTGGAGCTTGGTTACGACGTGCTCAGAACCCTCAACCCTCGGCTTATCATGATGTCGATGTCGGCCTTTGGCACGAACAGCGTGCATCGCAATTGCCGAGCCTATGGCTCGACCCTTGAACAGGGCTCGGGCCTGCCGAACGTGGTCGGAAACGCTAATGGGCCACCCGCGATGAGCCACATCGCGTTCGGGGATGCCGTTGGCGGGTTGAACGGCTGCGCCGCAGTCCTGGTTGCGCTTGTTCACGCTCGCACCATCGGGCAAGGTCAGTTCATCGATCTAGCGCAGATCGAATGCATGATGCCCTTTGCAGCGCCCTGGATCACTGTGTACTCGATCGACAATGCGCCGCCTGTAAGATATGGTAATCGACATCCACAATTCGTGCCGCATGGCTGTTTTCGGTGCGCCGGCGAGGATAATTGGATCGTGGTAGCCGCCACGAACGAAGGTATGTGGCAGAGGCTTGCCGTCCTTGTTGGCCGACCAGAGTGGGCTCTGGACGTGTCGCTGAATTCCGCTGAGAGTCGCCGTGGAATCGAGGATGCGATTGAGAGAGGCATCGAAGCGTGGACGCTCACCCGGGATGCGGATCAGGCGATGTCCGACTTGCAGGCAGCCGGAATAGCAGCCGGCGCGGCGCGCCTGCCAATTGATCTACTCAATGATCGACATCTCAGGTCGCGAGGATATCTACAGGAAGTCGAACGAGCCTTTGTTGGCTTGCATCCGCAGCCCTCGATGCCAATTCGAGAAGGCGAAGGGCCTTATACAATCCGCACGGCGGCACCGACGCTGGGACAACACAACATGGAGATCCTATCGGGGCTTCTCGGGCTTTCCGACCTCGAGATTGCACGGTTAACGAAGGAGCGTATCATCGGTACCGCGATGCTTTCCTAAGGTCGAAGGTGTTCCGCCGGCTGACAACGACCGGTTCGCGGTCATCAAGCCGGCCAACGAGTACCACCTTTTTTGCCGGGTAGCGCAGAGTCCTGTTGCGATCTCGTGTGTCCATTCGGATCAGGTTAAGAGCGTCAACTGAGCAACCGGCTCGGCGCCAAGGCTCAGGAACACGATGTTGTAGGTCGCCCCAATTCGCCGACCGTGGCTCCCGAAGATCCACTGAGCGTTTGTCTGGCGGTACTTGAAGCGCAATACCGGCCGATAGAACTCTCAACATCAAAGGCGATGGTTCTCGGTCCTGCAGGGGCAGTCCCTCAGCGGCGCTTCCTTCACAAGCCTTAAGCAGCTCCAGGAGCACGTCGACGCATACAACGAAAAAGCTGAGCCCTTCGTCTAGACCAAGAAAAAAGTTCGGCAGCGCAGATTCAAAGGCCGCCGTATCACTCAGCTATGATTCCGAGTACTAGAGTAGATAGTATCCCGACTCCAAGCTCACGTGTACCGTCAATTAGACGGGCCACAATACAGGTTCATTTCAGGGCAGTAGCCTGGCTCGGCACGCGCGTCCTACCGACCATTGAAGAACAGGCGCGAACATGGGTTACCCAACGAATAGGGTGTCGGCCCACTCAGGAACGAAAATTGATGAGGATACTGTGAACCGGCAGCGTGAAGCTTTCAACTCGACGGCCGGATTTCTGCGGGTTGGGCAGCGGTCTGAGGAAAGCTTTGCCCGCGCTCAGCTGGTTTTCCCTGGCGGAACTTCAAGAGCAACCATTGAGCAAGATCCGACTCCGCTCTACATTGAGCGTGGGATTGGTAGCCATCTGTGTGACGTCGATGGTCGCCGGTTTCTCGACCTGAATTGCAACTTCACGACGTTGATCCATGGTCATGCGTTCGCGCCCGTGGTGGAAGCACTTACGCGTCAACTGCAGCTTGGAAGCTGTTTCGCAAATCCGACACAGAGCGAGATCGAACTCGCAGAACTACTTTGCGGCCGCATTCCGCGAATTGATTGTGTGCGCTTCGTCAACACCGGCACTGAGGCTGTGCTGTTTGCGATCAAGGCTGCGCGGGCCTTCACCGGGCGTTCGAAAATCGCCAAATTCGAGGGCGCCTATCATGGCGCTTACGACTGGGTCGAGGTTAGTCAGGCCGCGACGCCGGACAATTGGGGTGACCCAATCGCACCCAACTCTACGGCCTTCTATCGCGGGATGCCCGCGAGCGTACTCGATGAAGTAGTCGTGCTTCGCTTCAACGATGTTGAAAACGTGCGCCGGTTGATGTCACTGCATGCGCACGATCTCGCCGCTATCATTCTGGATCCAATGCCAAGCAGAGCTGGCCTGATTGCGCCGACGCCTGAATTCCTTGCTGCGGTGCAGGAAACGGCGCGTAAGAACAGCATTCCAGTGATTGCTGATGAGGTCCTCAATCTAAGGCAGGGTTTCCAAGGTGCCTCCGCCCGTTACGGCCTTGTTCCAGATCTCATTACCATGGGTAAGATCATCGGCGGCGGTTTGCCCATTGGGGCAATCGGCGGCCGCGAGGAGTTGATGAAGGTCTTCGATGCTTCAGCGGGTCGGCCACTGCTTCCGCAAGGCGGTACGTTCTCCGCAAATCCCCTCTCCATGACCGCGGGGCTGGCGGCGATGCGGCATTTGGATGATCGAACTTTTGCACATTTGGAGACGCTTGGAAAAGTTGTCCGGGAGGGGATTGGCCGTGCCATCTCGATCCGGCATGCGCCAGTCTGTGTGACTGGGGCCGCCTCACTGTTCCGTATACATCCGCAGGCGCAAACCCCGAATGACTATCGCGGGATCTATCCCACGCGTGCTGGAGCAAATGTAATGATGCAGCTGACGCGCTTCTTTGTGGAGAACGGCATTATCTTACCGCACAGTGCTACAGCGTGTGTTTCGACACCAATGACACGCGCGGACGCCGAGTTCATTGTGGACGTATTCGAGGGCTTTCTGGACAGTCATCAAGATATCTTGGATGCGATAGCTAAATGAATGAGCGACCTATCGGCTGCGGAATTGAGCCTTGGCAAGGCCTGCGACTAGTGTGGTCGCCGTGGTGAACTGCACCGTGTACCCGGCCAGGATCGCCTCTCGCCCCAACGCGATCGACAAGTGCGTCTCCCGAGCAACAGCGCGTTTTCTCCGTCAGCGATCCAACGTGATGCGGCAAGGTCGCGGATCTGCTTGGGATCGATCGAGGGCTGCGCCTCCAAGTCCAAGCCTGCGAGTTCCTTCACGGCCGGAAGTGTGCAAGCTTCAGCGCCATATCAATGCGGCGATGATCCTTGCGCGCGATCTCACGTTCGCACAGCAGGATCAGTGTCTCACGCGCCGACAATCATCCACTGCGGTGGCTATGAGGGTTACAGGGCCATGACCGAGAGACGCGTGCGGACGCGCTGTGGGGCACGCTGCCCTTCTGCTGGTCGCATCTACGGCGCCAGTTTGTGAACATCGAACGCGAGGCTTCGTCCGCACCGGCTCCGGTTGCCCGCGAGGCCCTTGAGCGCATCGCCCAGCTCTATGCGGTCGAGAAGGCCCTCCGCGGTCGATCTGATGCCGAGCGCCGCGCGGGCCGACAAGCGCATGCCCCGCCTTTGGCTGCGGCCTTGGTTTGAGGCAACGCTTGATCACCTTGCGCAGAAAAGGGACACGGCGAAGGCTTTGCGTTATGCGCCGCGTCATTGGGACGGCTTGACGCTCTACCTTGATGACGGGCGTATCGAGATGGACACGAATGCGGTCGAGCGTGCGATGCGGACCGGCCGTTCTCGATATCTGAGATCCGAATGATCCAAGGGGCGCCTTTGCAAAGTTGATGTGCTGCTAACCTGCGTGGTTGATCATACGGCGGGTTGTTGACGGGCTGATCTTAAGGATCGTCGCCGCTTCGTCGAGCGTCGCTTCGCCGCGCTCCAGGCGCTCGCCATCGCGGTATGGCGCGATGCCGCGGGTCTTGCGCAGGCCACAGACTCTGGTACGCGTCCAGCTATTGCCTCTTCCGGTCGATTTCCCGGCTCGATTTAAGACGGCCGCGATCGATTGGTCCGGCATCTGGCGTGCCAACACATGGACGAGATCGAGCGTATCAGCCGCTACCGCCCAGCGAGTTAACCCGATCTTGTTCTTCTTTACGATCCGTCGGGTGTGATCGCCGCCTTGCCAATGGATGACAAGAGAGAGCGTGTCGTCCACAATATCGACGACGATCTCCTTGACCAATAAGCGAATGATCTTCTTACGCGTCTCGACCGAGGCTCCTGGGCTATCCCATGCCCGAGTGAGGTCTTTCCCGAGTGCCATCAGTCTTGCGCGATCCTCAGTAGACACCATCGGCATCTGCTCGGCTGCGAAGCGATCGAGCTCATCTTCGAGCTCGCGCAGGCGGCTTAGCTTCTCGTTCCAGCGTCGCTCGAGCTCTCCGGCGACGAGCTGATTATCCGGATCGACCGCATCATACTGCCGGCGCGCCCGATCCACTCGTATCGAGCCTGCCGACAAGCGTTCTCGACCTGCCGTCGTTTATCGCCGTGCTCCTGGCCTTGTGCCTCAAGGACGGCCAGCGCCGCTTCGATTCCAAGCGGCTGCAGGCGGTCAAGAACGTCTTGGGCAACGGCGCGGTCAACCCGCATACCACCGAAGCCTATGCAGTTGTTGACGGCTTTGGCACCGAATGACCCGCGACAAACATAACGTTGGGTGTTGCCGCCTTTGCCGGTATAAGCGACATGCAAACGGCGGCCGCAGCGAGCGCAACGGAACAGACCAGGCAGCAGAGCTTCGCCGCGCAGGATAGCCCCGCGGCCCAAATAGCTCTTTCCGTTGGCATTGTCGGCGATCAGACGCTGATTCCTTCCGAACTCCTCCCAGGAAATATATGCCTCGTGATGGTCGCGGATCAAAACTTCCCAGTCTTTCCAGTTCCGACGGATACTGTCGCGCACGACTCGCTTTCTGCCACCTTCGATCACAATGCGCGTGCCGCGCCGGCCGAACACGTATGCGCCGGCATAAACCGGATTGGTCAGCACGTGGTGCAGTGTGTAATAGACTGGCGCTTTCCACTCGGCTGTTTGCTTGCCATGGCCTTGAACGACCGCCGGAACGACGACTTGCTCCTCCCGGAACCAAAGCAACACCTGCCGAATCGACTGCAGTTCGGCGAATTTGCGAAACACCAGGGCGATGCTGTCCTGGACGCGCCGATCCGGGTCCTTCTCGATCCGGCCATCCTCGGCCTTGACGTAGCCGACTGCCACGGTCACTAGGAGCTCTCCACGGCGTGCCTTCTGCTTAAGCGCCTCGAGGGAGCGCTGCCGGAATAGCGAAAGCTCCATCTCGCTCATCGTGCCCTTCATGCCAAGCAGGAGGCGATCGTTGATCGAGCGAGGATCATAAATGCCGTCTTCATCGACAATCAGTGTTCCGACTAACCCGCAGAACTCAAGCAAAGTATGCCAGTCGCGGCCATTGCGCGCGAGCCGCGACGCCTCCAGCGAAACAACGGCGCCCACCCGACCCTCGCAAATTGCTGCCAAAAGCTTCTCGAAGCCGGGTCGAGCCGTGCCGGCGCCAGATCGGCCGAGATCATCATCGACGATTTGCACATCGCTCCAGCCCAATTGGCGAGCCCGGTCGACGAGGGCATATTGGCGCCGCTGGCTCTCCAGGTTGTTCGCGACTTGGTAGGATGTCGACTGGCGGATGTAGACGATGGCGTCGCGGCAAAGGTCCTCAGCGCTGATCTTGCTCATCGCGCACCTCCGCGAGGCTTTGGACCGGCTGCCCGGCCGTTGGCGTGATTACCGCTTCGACGAGCAGACACCGCAACAGCACTATTGCCTTCAGCCTCTCCTCGTCCGACAGTTCGGGCGGTGGTACGGCGATGGCGAACAGATCCGATTGCGTCCGCAGCGGGATCTTCATTGGCATCTCCTCCTTCGGGGGTGGAATCCCCCACGGTAGAGGCTACGAGATGATCGAGCATGGCGCGAAGCTCAAGGAGGGCCTTAAGCGGAATCGGGGGTGTGGCAACAATCGCAGTCGAACCGGCTTGTGGGGTGACCATCCAGTCTGGAACGTGGAGCGTTCCGTCATGCGGCTGCCGGATTAAAAAGTGGCGAATGCCGTTCTGTTCCTGCTCACCGACCACAAGAACGGTTTGACCAACGAGCGGATGGAATGGATAGGCTACAACAACATCGAACGCCAGATTCCCGGCATTATGGCGCTGCTTCCGACGAGGGTGCCGAGAATTGGGCATTGCTGGCTTCGCTCATTGAAAACGTGCAAGCTCAATGGAGTCAGCGCCGAGCACTGGCTCTCCGACGTCCTCGCGAAGCTCGTCAATGGCTGGCCCGCGGTGCGACTGGACGAACTGCTTCCGTGGTCGTCGACCTACACGATGCATGCACACCATCCGAGGCTGGCGGCATGAGCCTCAACACGACCTCCGTGCGGATCATGGTGACTTTCAAGGACGTGAAACCGGAGGTGATGCGTCGCCTTGTCGTACCCGTTACCCTGCGCCTTGATCGGCTGCATCTGACGCTTCAGGCGGCGTTTGGCTGGACGGTAGCCACCTGTTTGAGTTCCTGGCTGGCGAAGGACGTTGGGGTATCCCCGATCCCATGGGGATTTTGGTCACAGCCCATCGATGCCCGCAAGGCGCAGCTCAGCGACATCGTTCTTCATGAGACCGGCGCCAAGACGATCCGTTATCTCCATGACTTCGGCGACAGCCGGGATCATGTGATCGAGGTTGAAAAATAGTTCGACAACAGGTCGACGGACGGCCTTCCATTCTTGCTCGAGGCCGCCGGTCGTTTTCCTCCGGAAGATGTCGGCGGTGCGTCACGCGATGCCGAATATCGCGATGCCATCGGCGACCACGCCCATCCGGAGCACGAATGCGCCTTTGGGGGGCGAACAGTTCGATCCCGACCTCGTCGAGTGGAAGGTGCTTGAGCCCGCCGTCAACGCACTATCCGAAAAATGGAAGCCGCGGCGACGCGTCACGCGGTCAAAATAAACACGTCAAGCACCGATCAAAAGGGCCGCAGAGCTACGCTTACTTTGGATCGCAGGCGCGGCTGCGTATTGCTGTCTAGCCGCAGCGGATGGCGCCTTCGCGCGAGCCCGTGCGGCAGTCTCGAGACTTGGTGTCCCGGGAATGATCGACACCGCAGCAGTTTTGCTCTTTGACCGTGCCCTGCAACCTTCGTCGAGCAGCAATGTCGCAGGAAAGGCGGGAGGCTGGTCAAAGTTAAACATCTTAGGTCGGCAGCGTGCTAGTACAGAATATAATGTGCTGCCAATATCGCCAGCAACGCCGTCGCACTCGCGACGAATGTCGCAGTTGCGACAGTGATCGTTGCGATGGCGTTAGAGCCGGTGTCTCAAATTGCCTGTCATTGTGCGAGATTTCGCGAGCGCATGAGCTGGTACGACACTTGCTGGATCGCTTCAGGTCCGTCCGTCCGTCGGGAAAGAAGCACATGCACAGACGCTCCATCAAGCGAGTAACCGACCGGGAGAAAGAGCGCTCTGCAGCGTGCGACGAGAAGTATGCTTGTCGCGTTCGGTCGAGAACTTCGCAAGCAAGAGGAGCCCGAGGTGGCGCCGAAATCCCTTCAGACAAGTTCAGTCAAACCACGCAGTACCGGCCTGCCTAAGTCGGCGGCGCGAGGCGCCAAATGGACTTATTTAGCTTCGTTGAATGTGCAAAACAAACGCGATCTCTCAAGGCGCTGTTCGATTTGCTTGTGAGCTGTTCGAGCGATCAGGGCTTCAGTCAAGTGGCTTACGGGTCACTGACCAACACGGGGCCGACTCGCCTGCCAGAGTATCTCCGAGCGGCAGTGACGGTGAACTTTCCTTCCGATTGGTGCGAGCGGTATTCTGAACGTAGGTACAATGCCATTGACCCCGTGGTTCGGCGGACGACGATGCTATCGGCGCCGTTTCTGTGGGATCAACTCGCCGACAAACATCAATTGCAACCGGGCGAAACGCGTGTGTTGAATGAGGCCAGAGAGGCCGGCCTGAAGCATGGCGTGACCGTGCCACTGTTTGGACCATTTGGACGGCTATCCGTCGTATCGTTCGCGTCCAGCTTCGACGATGCCGACCCTGAGCATCGTCTCAGTCATCTCAACGCATTGGCTTGGCAGTTTCATCATGCGTTTGCAGAGATCGCGCCTTCATCGGAGGGCAGATGCCAAATGCAAGTGGCTCTATCCGAACGAGAGAAGGATTGCCTCCGGTGGGTCGAACAAGGAAAATCATCTTGGGAAATCGGCGTGATTCTGAAGGTCAGCGAGAATACCGTCAACTTTCACCTCAAGAACGCAATGCGAAAGCTAGGGACGAATAGCCGTACCCACTGCGTCGTCAAGGCGATTCGCCTTGGTCTTATTTGAATTCATATATGCAACCGAGGGAAGCGAGCGATGTCATTTCTTGACAATAGCTGCGAGCGGCGCGCTCACTCCGATATCGCCTTAGATGCAGCCGCTGTTCCCATAAATAGGCTGGCAAGTGTGTCGTCCCGATCGTCATCGGTAGAAAAACGTATTCTGCCGATGGTGGTTGGTCGTGGGTCGAAAGTGGGAGAGGTTCACACGAACTCCGTTAGTCCGACGCGGGCTGGACATGAGGGCGGACCATTCGCCGCATCGTTGATTGCGTGCGGTCAGAGTGATCTTCAGCGCAAGCGTAGTCATCGGCGCGTAGCCTGCCCCTCAAGGCTGTGCTGCTGCCCGCTCAAGGATGGGCGCACAGTTGGATGTTCCTCTTGCCGGTGAATCTGGCTGCCAATCGAGCCGGAAACCTAAGCGCACGATTCCCTTGTTCTACGGACGGGCTCTCTAGGGGGTAGTCGCTGTGAATGTGAGGCTGAGTAGGCCCCCAGAGCAAAAACAGGCTCGTCAGCGCCAGGGTGCCAACTCGAACAGCAGCATCACAGAATACAGTACTCATCTGCCGGGTTCGGCTCGATTTGTGACATTCTCGCGATGTGAGCTTTTCGGGCTCGGATCCGCGACGACATACCTGCCCAAGCCTGCCGGAATGTCATAAAACCGCGTATGGCTCCTGTACAGCAGACCAACACTCAAAAAAAACCGGCCCATGGGCCGGGGCTTGTATTTCGGCATGGAATAAGCCCTTTGGACGCCGATCGGGGTCCCAGTCCGGGTCTGACGCAATTTCGATCGGAAGTGAGTCAGACCCCCAGTCCAACGCGATTGACATCAGGTTCCGGCATTGCGAGATCATCTCCCACCGCCGCAATGCTTGTCATTCGGCCTGCAATATTGGCTCTGACGCGTTTTGGTGCAGCACGGGTCATGTGGAGCCGATTAGCCGAGCCTGCAGCAAGTCGAGCTTGGCGCGTCCGTACATTTGGCGCTTGACCAGTCTGAGCTTGGTGATTTGGCCTTCGGTCTGTCCGTTGGACCAGGACGTCGTGATCGCTGCGCTGACGGCGGCCTTGTCCTTGATGACGCCGTTGGCGAAAGACATGACGAGGCTTGCGCATGCTCGTTCCAACCATGGTTCAAGCTCTCCGTGGGCCTTCTTGCGGATCATCGCATGGAAAGCGGCTATGATCTCTCGAGCTTCCACCAGGAGAGGAACGCCTTGCTCAATCGCCGCAATGGTGACGGTCTCTGACTTTGATAACGTATCGCGGCCATTGGTCATCAGGCGCGCGATCGTTCTCGCGGATGGTACGCGCTGCAGGTTCTGAGCATCGGGCGTTTCGGCACGCCGACGGCATGTCGCCCATTCGGCAACGACCCGCACCGAGCCTCTAAATCCCTGCGCCTTGAGGCGACGCCAAAGGTCGGCGCCATTACAATGGCCAGCGGCCCACTGAACATCCAGCCATGGCAGGTAGTGCTCGAGCGAGCTCTCGCGCACCCTGAACACGTCGGATCGCTGACCTCGCAATACCCTGCGGATGAGGCCCCGGCTATGGCCGGTGAGCGGTACGATCTCCTTTATGGAGACGCCCGTCTCAGCCTGTTTGAGAATTGCCGCGTTCGTGTCTTCTCGCCGAAGATAGCCCTCATATTGAATGCGCTCGGCGGCGGTCAATAAAGTGGGCTTTATGGTGGCGGAGCCGACCGCGATGCGGACCTGGCGCATGGATTTGCGAACCACATCCACGAAGGCGTGACTGGCGTTCTCCATGAGGTGCCAACGGTCGGCGGCCTGGGTGGCATGCGGGAGTGCCTTGGCCACAGCAAGGGCATAACCACCGCCGCGGTCGCGCGCGACCACAGCGATCTGTGGCTGGCCCGCGAGCCAGGCCTGCGCAGTGGCTGGCTCTCTGTCGGGTAAGAGAGTGATCGGTCGTCGCGGCTCGAGGCCGCAGATGATCGTTCCGTACCTCTGATTGCGCCGCTAGGCCCAATCGTCGATTCCGATCACGCTCGGCGGAGCAAAGGGCGGACACCCGCGCTTTCTAACCACCCGAAGCAATGTGTCGTTGCTCACGGGCAGCATCGACGGGCAAAACTCGGCGCCGGGCGACCACTCAAGGCAAGCCCAAGGTGATGGACGATCAGATCGAGCCGGGTCGTTCGCCGCGCCCGCGGTGCCAGAGCGCCCTCGTCGAAGCGCTCGGTGAAAATACGCCGACCGCATAGAACAGTAACGCAGCGGAAGCGGCGCGCCACGACCACCAGGCGAACCTGCCGCCCCGCCAGCGGCAGATCATTTAGGCGCCTCTGATATCGGCAATGGATCCGCCCAGAACTGGTCCCGCAGCTGGGACAGAGACTCGTTCCGCTCGTGGCGCATACGGTGATCACGGTCGTAGAGGCGCTTTCCACGTCAAATCCGCGAGGGACCAAGGCCGACGGACGTAGGGCTCGCTGCATCATATTGATTCCTTTGTGAAACCAACGCGAGCCGACGCTTAAACTTCATCAAAAGTGAGTCAGAGCCAAATTTGAACGCCGATCGTTGCGACGGCGTCGACATGGAACCCCTTTCGCTCTCCTTCAGCTTCTACAGCACTTCGATGCCCGTCCCGGTCCGCACTGGACGAGAAGAGAAATCCAGAGCCCTTGCATGACTTCGAATTCGATCTCGCGTCAGGATCAACGGATCAACGCCGCGTTGACCGTGACCAATGCTTCCCGGCCGAGTTCGATTCGCTGAGCTAGCCTACCTAAACTGAGAGTTTCGAACGCGAGGCTTCCTTCGTAGAACTCGGTCCGCAATGGTCAGTACAGCGGATGCATCATGAAGCCTGACGAGCGCCTCGCCGAAGTCCTTGAAAATAGCGCGTGTTTTGATGATGAGGCATGGGAGGTGTGGGCACAGTGCCTCTCACCCACCGAGCGACTGGCATATATTCGTAACCATCGCTCTCACTTCCGATTCACAGATTACGATGAAGTCATAGCTGTAGTACGGGGTCGGCGCTTCACCGGTTGCTCATCGCAGCTCCTTCGATGGCGTCACAGGATAAGAGCAAGGACGTTGCAAAGCGCGTTGCTCTTTTCAGTTGCCGTGTGGCTGGGCATCATTTGGCTTGCGGTGCGCTTAGTCCGCTGAAATCAGCAGCCCGCGTTTCATCCACCCTAAGCTATCTTTGGGCCCACGCGACCGAGCATTTGCTCGCGGTCGCATTCAGTTCAAGCGCTAGCGCGCGTGCCAAACATATCTTCGCCGCGGGTCGCACCAGCGCTGATTGCAATTCGGTCCGGCATTGGCTTCCGCACATCCTAAGATCACACAGTTGTATGTTGTCAGGCTGGGGCCGGTTGCGAATCCACCGGCGCCGAGCCAATGATCCGAGACCGGTTGACTCGCAGTCTTCACCGCGCAGTGTCGCGGGTCAAACTGGCGATCAGTCTCACGTTACATCGTGTCGTTGAGACTGTTTCCACGCGAGCGCGCGGTCGCCTCCGCTCTGCCTTGCGAATCTGCACCGACGAACTGGCGACGGAGGGCGTTCGCACTGGCGCGGCGGATCGGCCATCTCCTTGTTTGAGCAAGGCCGAATGCGGCGTTAGGAACCAGGGCGCGGGGGAACGCGGAGCGGCGGCGGAGCGGAAGTGCCGGAATGAAAGAGAGCACCATAGAGCCGGGCGTGCTCACGTCGTTTGCGAGAACGCCAGCTGCGCACAGCATATCCTAATCCAAAGCCGCCGAAGAAGATCATAGTTAGAAAAAGGAGTGCTGTTGCCATCTCGATGTCTAATCCGGAGGATTGCTTTGATGTGTTACGTCACCTCCCGCCATCGGTGGTTGACTAGTTGGTCGGCCCGAGGCGGCGGATGCCTCGTTCCTACAACGTGACGCTACGTCCGATTCAAGTCCCTTTGGCTACTCCAGCCAAAATGCATTTCAACTAGAGTTGGCCTGCAACAGCAGTGTGCGCGGGTCAGGCAGAGTCTGCCGCGCGGAACAGCCCACGCCGTGATC
This sequence comes from Bradyrhizobium sp. LLZ17, assembly GCF_041200145.1. NCBI lineage: Bacteria > Pseudomonadati > Pseudomonadota > Alphaproteobacteria > Hyphomicrobiales > Nitrobacteraceae > Bradyrhizobium > Bradyrhizobium zaerense. The sequence continues at coordinate 3,537,524 of NZ_CP165734.1, read as the reverse complement.
GTTGCAGGGCCGGCCGGGGGCAACGGAGAAGACTTTCGTTCGGAACTGAAACGTGGACGAGACTAGCCATCTCATTGCGCAGTCGGCGTGCTATTATGACGCCTGGACTATTTGCGTCGGGGCAGCCGGAGCTATCGCTGAAAGTTGGTGACGGCGGGAATCGGAAAGGCGGCATATCGTGGGGGTGCTTGACGCCTCCACTTCTCCACCGAAGGAGCGATATGCCGTGTTCAACGATAACGTCATCCAGCTGATTCAGCCAGGAATCTTCGACGATCAACTCACAGAAGTCTTGCGCAACGGGGCACGTGCCCTTCTCGCCAAGGCGGTCGAGGCCGAAGTCGCAGACTTTCTCGGCCAGCATGCCGATTTGAAGACCGCGGACGGCCACCAACGCGTCGTGCGCCACGGTCACCTGCCGGAACGCGAGGTGATGACCGGCATCGGTCCGGTCGCCGTCCGCCAGCCACGTGTACGCGATCGCGAGGCGGCCGCTACCGATCCTGGTCGCATCCGGTTCTCTCCGTCGATCCTACCGCCCTACATGCGCCGCTCGAAATCGATCGAGACGCTGCTGCCGATCCTTTACCTGAAGGGTATCTCCACCGGCGACTTCTCGGAGGCGCTGGCGGCGCTGCTCGGCAAGGATGCTGCCGGGTTGTCGGCCTCCGCCATCGGTCGCCTGAAGGACGGTTGGCTCGATGAACACACCGCGTGGCAGCGGCGCGATCTGTCGGCGAAGCGCTACGTTTACATCTGGGCAGACGGCATCGATCTCGAAGCCCGCCTCGAGGACGAAAAGCAGTGCATCCTGGTGCTGATCGGCGCGACGCCGGAAGGCTGCAAGGAACTGGTCGGCTTCACCGATGGTTCCCGCGAGAGCGCGCACGACTGGCGCGATCTGCTGCTCGATCTGAAGCGGCGCGGGCTCGACGTGCCGCCGCGGCTCGCCATCGCCGACGGCGCACTCGGGTTCTGGAAGGCCGCCGGTGAGGTCTGGCCGAAAACGCGAGAGCAGCGCTGTTGGGTGCACAAGACCGCCAACGTGCTCGGCAAACTGCCGAAGAGCCAGCAGCCGAAAGCCAAACGCGCGTTGCAGGAGATCTGGATGGCTGAAACGAAGGTCGCCGCCGAGCTGGCGTTCGACGCCTTCATCGAGAGCTACGCGCTGAAATACGAAAAGGCGGCATACTGCCTGAACAAGGATCGGGACACGCTGCTGGCTTTCTACGACTTCCCGGCGGAGCACTGGAAACACTTGCGGACGACGGATGAGATGGACAAGCGATTTTTTTCATGACCGAGATGACGATTGCAGAAATCGCGTACGTCCATTCTTATTCTTTTGTTCGGCTGCGCCGCGGGCCATTCTTCCGTCCCGGCCATCGATCTCGCAGCCGCCGCGCGCAGGGGCGGTCAAGGCTGGCCGCGTTTGCGGCCACCGCAAGGCTTGGCCTTGACCGGCCCGAGCACGGCGGCGTGCTGGCGTGGAACGGGACTGCATTCCTGGCTGGCACTTGCCGTCAGGCGGATTAATCCTTGGCGGGCGCGGGCGACCTCGTGGCGAAGCGTGGCGCATCGGCTGCAAGCGCCACCAGGCTGCCCTATTTTGTCTTGCTGAGCTGAGGCGCCCGCGCGCCGGTTTTTGGCCGCCGTGGTTTCCATTGCGTCACCAAACGCTCGTAGCTTTGCTCCGCCTGTGCGGCAATCAACATCTCGCGGTCGCGCAATGCCTTGATGTTGTAGGCATACGCTGGCCCACGCCGGCTGCCTTTCTGTTGCGGATGTCCGGCTTGAAGCTGCATCGCGGGGTCTTGATGGCGACCAGTGCCGGGCGCGCCCACAGGTAATCCTCGCCTTTCGTCAACAAATGCCAGCAAAGCACGGTGAGCTTCCGCGCCACGGCCGCCGCGGCGATCTGATGGCCGCGCCGGGCGCGGATGCGCACGAAAAACGCATGCAGCGGACCGGGCGCCTTGGCCGCTGCCCAGGCCGCCTCGACCAGCATGGCGCGCGCGTGACTGCGGCCGATCTTGCTGATGTGGCCGTGATGGGCGGCGCCCAGTCCGGACTGCCGCACCCGCGGGTTCAGCCCAAAATAGCTCACCAGCTTCTGCGGGCTGTTGAACCGGCTGATGTCGCCGATCGCCGCCATGATGCCGGCAGCGACCGCCAAGTTGACGCCGGTGATCGTCATCAATCTGTTGACCGCGGAATCGTCGATGGCGTCCTGCGCTATCTCGCGGTCGAGCAGGGCCAAATCTTCCGCCAGCCGGTCAAGCTCGCGGACGTGCCGATCGATCGCCGCGCGCTCATCGTCCGGCAACGGTTGGGCGACCAACCACGCCCGGCCGCGGCCGTTGAAAAGATCGGCATGCGGGCACTTCGGGATCAGGTGCGCGTGCAGGATCGAATGCACCTCGTTCTTGAGCCGCGTGCGATGCCGCACGACCTGGTAGCGCCGCGCCACCAGCCGACGCTTGCGTTCCGTCTCCGCGTCAGGCGTCCAGATCTGCGGCAGGTACCCAGCCGCCTGCAGACTGGCGAGCGTGCCGGCATCGATCTTGTCGGTCTTGACGTGAGCCTGGGCGATCGCCTTCACCTGCAGCGGATTGGCGATAATCACCCGTGCCACGAACGGTGCCAGAACCCGCGATACCGCCATGCTGTTGCCGGTCGCTTCGACCACCACCTCATCACTGGCCAGCAGGGTCTTGCCAACCCTCCAACGCAGTCCGCGTCATATCAATGCGGCCCGCATGTCGGAGCCTGCCATCCTCCCAAATCACCACCTCCCCGAAAGTTCGGTGGACGTCGATGCCAATCACCCGTCGCATTCGCACCTCCTGCCAATCAGACCATATGACGGGAGCTACGGGCGACACGACAACTACGGATTCGCGCTCTCAGCGCAACCGGGCGAGTCGCAGAGGCGGCCAGCTACTAACTCGAGCTCGCGGCTCATCGAATGCATCGGCCTGCCCGCACCTTCGTGCTCCCGGTGCGTCTGTCCCGATGGTCGCACCATACGCTACGATCTTGAATATCGCAGCGGAACATCGGCACCGAGAAACTCTCATACCGGTTACCAACCCCATCGAAAGCACCTTCGCCACCGTGCGCCACCGCACCATCCGATCGAAAGGCTGCCTATCCAACAGGACGGCGCTCGCGATGGTCTTCAAACTGCTTGAGGCCGCACACAAAAGCTGGCGCCGTCTCGATGGCCACAACCAGTTGCCAAAACTCGTTCTTGGTGTGACATTCAACGACGGGATCGAGGTCGTCGCTAAACCGACTGACCGTCAGCCCATAACCGCCGCCGCCTGACCGGGCCCGGTCGTCACCAAAAATTGGCGATAGCTCGGGCAGCCGCAGGCCGTCGCACTGCAGTGCAGTGGGCTGCCGCACTCATCCTCTGAAGCGTGGTCGTGATCCAATTGGTCAGGCGCATACCGAAGAATGGCTCAACATGCGACCTTCGGTCGGTGAAGGTCATCTCCAAGCATCAAGCCATCGCACGAAAGCGCAAATCCTGGTGCTTGAGCTAAATCAACTCAAGCCCTGCTTCCCACGAACAGAGTTGAGCCCACGCCGCTGCCCGATGAAACGAGCGGCCGGCCCTTTTGATGAATAAGCGCCAGAGCTGAGGGGAATCGCATATTGGCTTCGACGAAGAGGACGTTAAAGATGGCCAGAGAGAGCCTGCTTCCGGATGCTTGAGACAAACCGGAGCCTGCAGCATTTTCGGCAGGTTCGAAGCAAGCCTGCCGGCCCCTGGAGACATTAGATTCATCAACTAGCGAGGTCGCTGTCGTTCGATTCCACCAGCTTCAAAGCTCCTCAGGAGCTCAATCGAAGCGCCTCGGCTAACATCAACCATGCACAGCCAAGTGTTGCGGCGAGCGATGGGTGAGCGGCATGGATCAATGCATCTTGGGATTAGCGCTGCAGGTATCGACTCGGCTAAGCGGGTCCTGCGTGCGGCGCCGTTCGCTCGCCATAAACATTCTCATCGCAAAATCGAGCGACCTGAATGCTCGGTCGCGGACTGCCTGCGACAAATCGGGAGTTGCGTCTATCGCAGCGCGCGCGTCGGTCACAATCTTATCTTTTGCGGAAAGAAGCTTTGCGTCCAGTATTACATGAAGCGTATCTCGCATGTCAGGTGAGATCGAGCTGTCGCCATCGATCAATTCTCGAAATTTCCAAAACATACGCTCGACTGCTACCATCGACCCGAGGACTGACATCAGTCTTGGTGACATCATTGGCCATCTCCTTCTCCAGCCAGATTCTAGCGACCATCCCGGCGAAATCAGATCTGTCCCTGTTTGACACCGGCGCGCCAGGCGACCGCGTACAGGCGAATGACTGGGCCAATTTCCTCTGACGCCACAGGGGCGTGAGCCGGACCTTCAAGATATGCCTCAGGGGAACTCGCAAAGAGTGCGATTGCGAGCAAAGCATCTATCTCTCCTCTGCTCGAGGCCGTAAGCCAGGCGCGTGCTCACCTTCAAAACCGAGGGTGTGCGCCGTTTTCTGTTGCCACAATATTGCCAGCAAATCGGACCTGGACGTCTACTGCCACGCGACCGCGCTCTTCCGGTTGTTCACTCGCATCGCTCTGTTGACCAGTCGGTATCCACTGAGTAATCCCGGTCACGCAAAGGTGGTCATTCGATATCCCGGTGCTCGGGCCCGGCGCGTTTTGTGATTGCATGGGTGCATCGAGATCGAGCCTCCCGATCTGTCGACGGTGTGTTGGTGGTGCGCTACGTTGACCTCGATCGATCTATTGAGTCTTCATCGGCCGTCCGGTCGAGCCCAGAAGAGATACCAACTTAACACGCACAGATCATTTCCATGTGCCGGATTCCGTATCTCGGATTGATTCATCCCGTCTCTCTTACTGTTCTCGTCACTGCACGGCTATGCTGTGCAAACCGCGCATTTTACCCACCAGCGGCCGCCGCGTTTCTCCGCGCGCAACTTGCCGCGGCGGATCCGAGAGAGCACGGCTTCGGGGCTTATGTGGTTCATCACTGCGAATCGCTGAACAGTGAGGTAGTCCTCATCGAGAGGTCGCGGGCTGCTAATGCCGTGCGCGGCCAGCAGAATGCGCAGCGAAGCCAACTCCGCCAGCACGATCTCGAGCTTGCGAGCGATCTCCTCCGTCTGGGCGGAGCGCTGCCGCGACCGCGTCACGACAGGGCCGCTCGGGCGATAAGCCACACGTTGGATTCGTGGGCAAGGAGATCGAGGAACTGGCGCGCCAAAGCGGGATCAGCGTGAGCCAACTCACCTGTCCAAGCATACCACTGCTCCGGCAATCTCAACGCACGCAAAGTGAGGGCCAGGCCAATTATTGCCGTCAATCCTCCTGTTTGGTGATGTAGTCGAAAAGGTCGCATAGGCGTAAAAGCCATTTGAATCATGAGGGCGGCCTTATCGATGATCGATGCATTCGGCTGCGGTACTCATTGGTCTCGGTGTTGCCATTTGTTTGTCGGGTCAAGCGCGAACTGTTTGGAATCGCTGTTGGGTCACCGTCATCGCTCTGCCGCTATGAGTTCGGAGTGAATCGCAGTTGCGGTGTTGAGGCAGGCATCCAGTGACAGGGATCCGAAGGCGAGCTGGCAAAGGAGATAGTTGGCCCCTGCCTCTTCCAGGTGATCGAGAAGAGTTTGACGCACCGAAGCGCGGGTTCCGACAACGCACAGTTCACTCTCAATTGCGGCATCCAAGGTCAGGGGCAGGTTGGATGGAGGCGGGATGTCATTGAGCTCGTACAGGAACTTAAAGCTCTTGAGCCATGTTTCGTAGGCTGGCGCCGCGAGGGAGCGGGCCGCTGCATCAGAGCTGGCAATTACAACCATGCGGAGCAATGCCAGAAATGGTGCTGCACCATTGGCATCACCCTTCATGTTTCGATTGGCGCGATAGACGTCGGTTATCTTGCGAACGGCAGAAGAGGCGCCCATGCACGCGAGATTGGCGCCATTTGCCGCCGCCCAACGGGCTGAGTCTGGCCGATTTGTAGCAATCCATGTCGGAGGACAAGGATGCTGGTGAGGTGCAAATGTCAAGGGAACGTCGCTCAGCGCAAAATGTTGCCCTTCGTATGAGAGCGGACCGCCATTCATCGCGCCAACGAAGATTTGGGAAGCTTCCTCGTAACGGCTCGAAGCAACATCGGCTCCAACCCCAAAGTAGCTCAGTTCGATCGGTAGGGATCCGCGACCAAGACCGACCTCAACTCTGCCGCTGCTCAGGTGATCCAACATGCAGATCTCCTCGAATGCGCGCAGCGGGTGGTAGAGGTTGAGCAGCATGACCAAGGGACCAACGCGAAGTCGCCGTGTGCGTTGAATGACGCTCGACAGAAACAAGTTCGGCGATGGACCCCGTCCATGGGGAGTGCAATGATGCTCCGCCAGATGATAGGCATAGAAACCGAGCCGATCGTAGGCCTCTGCGAGGGTGAGGCGGTCCGCGTATTGCCGTGCGATATCGCGCCCGTCCTCGTCAAGGTGATCAAAGATCCCGCAGGTCAGGTTTGAGGGAAGAACGTTTCTCACTCAGTTATCTCCTATATAGACAGGACCGTAGCCCCGCCGGGTTCCGGGGTGCAAAAAGTGCTCGCTCGCAATGCGCCGGCTCGACAAAACTGACTCCAGCCGCGTCGCGAAGGTGCATCAGGTGTTCGTCAGGATCGATTACGTGCGGGATCTGTGACATGCGTTGAAGGGGCCACTAGCCACGGCGTCCCACTTTCCTAAGAATGATGCCGACAGCCGCCAGAAAAGCATCCATCTGGCGCTTTGTGCCGATGCTAACCCGAATGCACTCTTCCAGGCCGCCATCCGGAAAGAACGCAACAAGGACTTTCTGGTCTTCCAAGGCCGCCTGCCACCATCTGCCACCCTGGCCTACCGGCACACGGGCGAGGAGGAAATTCGCCTGGGAAGACGTTACAGAGAATCCAAATTCTGAGAGGGCGGCCGCTACGCGCTGCCGCTCAAGCCTGACGTGGCGATGGTTCTCCTCGAAGGCGTCGCGATGCGCCAGGACGCTTATGCCCACCGCTTGAGCGACCACATTCATGTTGAAAACATTCTGGATGTTGCGAAGCCGCCCAATCAGCTCGGGATGGCCGAAACCGAAGCCGATGCGAATGCCAGCGGCGGAATAACTCTTGGAAAATGTGCGCAGGACCAAAAGATTCGAATGGCGCTCAACGAGGCGTAGGCCGTCCTCAGGTGCGAAATCGACGTAAGCTTCGTCCAGCACGATCAATCGGTCAGATCGCGTCACGAGGCGTTCGATCTCAGCGAGCGGAACAAAGCTTCCGGTCGGATTGTTCGGATTGGCCAGTAGAATGAACTTGGCATGTTTAGCCGGACCGAAAAGCAGCTCGTCCATCGGCAAGCAGTCCGGTTCAAACCAAGGAATTTCAATGAAGCAGGCCCCTTGCAACATGGCAAGCTTGCGATTGAATGAGAAGCCGGGCGACATCATTGCGACGTCGTCACCCGGGGCAAGAAAGGCTCTGTAAATCAGACTGAGCAGTTCAGACGATCCGTTGCCAGCGATCACGCGATCAGTTGCAATGCCATAGGCAGAAGCGGCCGCTCGCCTCAAGCTGACATTGTCGTCTTCCGGGTAGCGGTATTGCAGCTCAAGAGCTGCAATTGCGCTTCGCATCACGATGTCCGGCAAAGGAAACGGGTTCTCATTCGTGTTCAGTTTCACGCAATCATTGTCCGGGGCGGGCCGCCCAGACGGTAGAGCATCCAATTCGCGAGCCACCGGCGAGAGCGAGGAAAGCATAGTCTGCAGCTTTGCATCCAAAGTCGTGTTCTCCCTTTTTGTCGACGAGAGTAGTTGAGGGCGTTCGTCGAGCCTACGTGGTGCGTGCGCTATCTTCGGATCCCGCGAAGCGCGAGGCGTGCATGAATGTGAGTGTTGGGGGGCAGACTCAGATCTAAGGACCGTACCGGATCGGACTCCGTCTCAAGGTCCGCTACACCGATCAGCACCGATCAGGCGTCGCACGGCATTTTCCGAGCGAATGCCTGCTTCCAGGAGGGGATGGAACGCCACGTCCACTGGGCCGAACAGCGCAGCTAACAATCGTTTTGCACTCGCGCAATCCGCAGGCAGACCACGCGTGACTGACATCGTTCCACGAGGCACGTTCCTTCTAAAGGGGCCGTGACAGCTCGCTCCCGAGAGCGAGGCACGCATCAATTTCGGTAGCTGGAGGAAGGCACCGATATTCGTTGGCCTTACGAATGTGGAATTGATGCTCACTGCAGTGGCACCAGGCGAATGGGAACGTACTCTTCGGGCGGCTCCTCGGCCGCGCACGATAGCTGTGATAGCGCTGCTGCGAGGACGAGAAATGCTGCGACTGCGGCTACTACGAGGCACGTGACCATCGCGTATTCGGCATGTCGGGGGTGGTTCATCATTCGAAGGCTCCGTGCGGTGTTGGGGCGGGCGGTCAGTTCTGCTCGACCGCTTCCACGGTATTGTCGCGCCAGCGGTAAACAATGAAGCCAGGAGCCGCATTGTCTCCCTTGGAGTCGAATCGAAGCGTGCCAATGGCCGTTTCGATCGAGTCCGAGCGTAGGGCCGCAGCGACCCGCGTGGCATCGAAGCTGCCGGCCCGTTTGACCGAGTCTGCCCATGCTTGAACCGCGGCATAAGCGTAGAGCGTGTAACCTGCGGCCTGGAGCTTGGCGACAGCGGCTGCCCCTGCAGCATTCGTCGTCGGGTCCGGCATAAAGGTAAAGAGCGTGACGTTTGCGGCGTCGCCGGCAATGGCCAAAAAGTCGCTTGTCATTAGCGGATCGTTGGCCATCATCGTCAGGCGCGCGCCCGCTTCCGCTGCTTGACGCACGATCAGCCCGATCTCGTTGTAATAGCCGCCGACATAGACGAGCTGGATGCCCTCTCTCTTCAGTCTTGAAACCAGAGCGGTGTAGTCCTTCTCGCCGGCAACATAGCTTTGTCGAAAAGTGTGCTCGCCGGCTGCACGAAGCTGGGATTCAACGATATCGGCGATCCCTTTGCCTGCTGTACTCTTGTCGTCGAGGACTGCGAGCTTTGCGCCTCGGTGATGCCGCGCGATGTATTCGGCTGCAACCCTACCTTGTTGGTCATCGCGGCCGCAAATCCGAAACACGGTGGTTAGACCACGCTCTGTCAGACGGGGATTGGTCGAGCCAGGTGAAATCTGAACAACCCCCGCTTCAGCGTATATGTCTGAAGCCGGAATCGACGAAGATGAACAGAAGTGACCAACGACGAGCTTGATCCCGTCACTTGTCAGGCGATTGGCAACAGCGACGGCCTGCTTGGGATCGCATGCGTCGTCGGCGATCCTCAATATGAGCCTTGTGTCAGGCAGCAGACCCGATGCATTTATCGGATCTACAGCTGCGGCCGCTCCATCGCGTATCTGCGCGCCCAGCGCCGCAGTGCTTCCCGTCATTGGACCCGCTATGGCAATGTAAACATCTCTTGCCCTGGCGCTCGAGCTCAGGGCGAGCGAAAGGAGCGCAGCAGCTGCAAGCCTGTGAACGCGAAAGATCGACATGTAGAACTCCCGTTGTCTCGCACTATGACTTGGTCTGGTTCGCCATCCTGGAATGACGCGGCGACCAGCAGTCCGGTGCGGTGATGTTTGAATGAACTCAGGCCGGATACGAATAGGCTCAGGTTGTGCCAGGTTCAGCCAGCATTTTCGGGCGAGCATGGACGAATGGACGTTGCCGGACTGGTCAGGAGAATCCGTCGTCTAAGGCCTGACACCACCAATATGGAACAATTTGCCGGTGCCCGGTACACTCGCCAATCTCCGGTGCTCGACAGACGTGTGCCGACGAGGTGCTTGGATAGCGCCCGACGATCACCCACCGACGTGTTCTGGCGGAGAACTCTCACCGATAACTTCCGAAACTGATGCCGATCATTGGAGGCTCCCTCGGTTTAACCGGCGCTCTGTCTGTCGCTCCGCCGCTGCGTCGATGCGTTTAGAAGGTACAATTTGACGCTACGTACAGATCAAGTGCTTCGAAGCGAGTTCGTTGAGGTTGATTGCCAAGATCCACAGAGTCGAAAGACCCAAAGAAGTACTGAGAACGCAGCGTCCGAGGCGACTGCTACGGACCAACCATCCTCGGTCAGACAGGATCAACAACACCTCATTCGGTTTAGAGACATTCCAGTAGCAGGGCGCGGCAACGGGTGCGCTCAACTCTTTCCTAGCTGGTCCTCCAGCGCGGCGAGGGCGAGATCGAGGTATCGCATGAGGCTCGCATCCCAGCCGGCGAGGTTGTGTGGTTCGGTCAATCGCGTCAGCACCTTAAGTATCATCGAGACAGTCAGATCAACTCCTGCAATCTCAGTCAGCAGCGAACGAGCCTGACGTGCGACTGCATTTGCCCGCTCACAGCACGGAGGCTCATCCTGATCCATGCAGCTTCGTAGCTCGTCCCGAATCTTCCGCCACCGATCTTCGCGGCTAGCGTTAGAGGCGCACGTGCAGATCGCAGACGGGGCGCGCTCCTCAATCCGCGACATTGCATCTAACGTGGCCGGCAGCTCGTCCACACTGACTTCTGTCTCACCTTGCGTCGTCATAGTGCGCAATCGATCCCGTAATAATGTCGCCCGCGCGACTTGAAGTTCAATGCGCTCCAGATGGTTGCGCAATAGGTCCGTGAGAGATGTCCGCCCCTCGATGGCCTTGCGGATCTCAGGAAGCGAGAAGCCGAGCTCACGTAGCGCACGAATCTGGGAGACGCGTTGCAGGCTTTCACGATCGTACATGCGGTGACCGCCATCGGTACGTTCCGAGACCGTCAACAACCCGGTATGTTCGTAATGATGAAGAGTGCGTACCGTTACACCGGTCGCCTCTGCAAGTTCTCCAATGCGCCATCGGCGCCGTCGTGGTGTGGCGTTTGTCATGATCCTCAATTTGCAAGCCTACAACCTGACGTCACGTGAGAATCAAGTTATTTCAATGATCTAGATGATGCGTCTCTTCTGCGGAGCACAGAACGACCGAGCGCATGCCGTGGCTCAGGTGGCTGAGACAAGTGCAAGCATCAAGTGCGCGAGCGACGCCAATCCGTCCCTCGCTGCGCGCTGCATTACAAGTCTGGCGATCGCCACGCGATTCTCGCTGGTTCGCATGCATGCCGGTAAAGACGCCATTGTTTGATCGAAAAGCCTTCCCAAGCTCGCGAGATCCTCCGGATCATAGACTCCGCTCGGCTTATCCAACAGAAACCTCCTTTGATGATTGCACTCGCGCCGCACGTGACGAGGCCGTTTGGCTGTGGTGGGGCAAAAAGGAGACGGAGCGGCGACGTGCGCGAAAGAATGTGACAGGCGCGTCCACGTGGTGCCATTGTGCAACACGGCGTTTGCTTCCCGTTGCCCAACAGTGCGCTACCTGAAACTGTGCAATGTCTCCTGTTGATTATCGCAGATCACCCCCATCAGCACGTCGTGGCGCGGCGGCGGGCTCGGCGCCTAACAGCTTTTTCGATCCTCGGCTAGTCCTGTTGTGTTGGCACGGTGCGCTCGACGGCATTGCCGGGTGATCGCTGCCCAGGTTTTGAGTGCCGGAAGATGATGGCTGCTCTTCGACGGCGCAGGTCGACCGTCGCAAACGCCGGGAGAATGAGGCACCGCAATAACTTGCATTTTTAGGCGTGCGCCGGACCAGTGTGGCGGAGCGCACTACATCCTCGGCAGATGCCGTAGCGGCTTTGTCTTCAAAATCACTTGGCGAGCCCTGGCCGCTTCCCTATACGGGGCCGCAATAGCAAGACAGCGTTAATGCTATAGTGTGGTCGAGGAGTTCGATGCACGTGTTAAGATAATGCTCAATTCAAATCTACTCTCAAATCTGGGGACACTGTCTGGCGGAGTCGCCGCAAGTATCCCATCGAACATGAGGCTCAACGGCGATCTGTCGCGGTATTGGCTTGCTCGTGTGACCGCTCACTCACTCACTCAATTCCATCCTCAAACAGTATCGCTTTTGGCGTGCGCGCTGGACATAGATGCTTCGGAAAAGCTAGACAAATCGTCTTACCGCACTAAAGCAGCGCTTCGGGGTCAGCCGTGCGAGGCAGCAGCTCGAGTGCACCGGGTTGACGTCGCGCGAGTCATGCCGCGAGCTTTCGAAAAACACGATTGTCGCGACATCCGAAAAAAGAGCCGTGCGCCCATAACCCAATGAGGCTGGGGTGAACATGTGGGCCGAAGCGATCGAAAGCTGAAGGAGCAGCAGGCTTGCCAATGGGAGCGGCGATCGCTTACGCGGTCCCACGTTGGCACGGGTGGCGTCCTCTCAACATGACCACTCCTCACCGGAACACGCGCGCAGCCGGAAAATGCCGCGAGCTGATCTCGGCCATCCTGCTGCGTGCGAGCTTGCAGTTGCGCTCAATCAGCGGCTTCGCGTACAACAAGAGTAAGGTAAGCGCCGTCGAGATTAAGTTCTCCCAGCTTTCGCGACCTTGCGCAAACACGCGCAGTGTTTTCGCCCTCTCGGGTTTACGCGAGCTGGCGGTTGCCGGCGTGATAGTGGGCGGCGGTTGCGTTCGGCTTAGTTTGTTGATTCGGCACGAACGGCGGGAAACCGTCCCTGCCGGTCACCAGCCATGTAGGCTCCTGGCGACTGGCGCGCTTCGGGACTAACTCAATCGCCGTTGACGACAATGAGATGTGCCAGTTCGGCGAACAGCGATGCCAATCCGCAACTTCGCTCTCGGTTGTTGGCCTTGAACCTGACGCGGCGTTCGATTCAAGGAAGTGTCGTGCTGAGGCGAATATTGTTCACCGGTGAGCCGCATCATTCTACGCGGTCTGAGGCTGGCGCATGCACTCTCTGATGCAGTCCCCTCCGAATCAGCGAGAAGTCCTTAGCCGCCAAGCGAGCTGCACGATGCGCAGGATCGTCCCGGCGGCGCGATATCAACAGCGCCTGCGACCCGACCAAACTGCGCTTAAGCGCGCTAATTCCCACTATGCCCCAAGGTCAAAAGAAGACCGGGGCTTCGAGCCTGGCGTGGGTCCGGTTAACCGAGGGCAGGTCGCAACCGGCCCGAACAATCCTAGGACGGGCCGTGACATTGACTGGTTTCGGACCGAGAGACCATCGTGGATGCCTGCTGGAAGAATATGTTGCGCATCCAAATGCTTGCGGGATCAGTATTATGAATAGCGGGCCATTGGACGGCCTCGGTGAATGTGAGAAGTCGCAGCGGTGGTTCGACAACCCGCAGCGGCATCGTCTGTGCGAAATGGCTGACCAATCTTGAGGGCATGCTCGCTATACGGTTGGTGCCCAATAACATGGGCGGAATCATACCAAAACCCTGCACCGCGACCTCGGTGCGGATTTTGAAACCATGCTCGAGCAAGAGCCATTCGTGGAAGGAGGGCCTCAGCGAGCGGCCGAACTGGGCTTCCACGTGCCCGATCGACATGTATTTCTCGAACGTGAGTCGCGATGCGAGCTGCTTGTTCATGGGGCAGCCCACGCAAACGAAAGTGTCTTCGAACAGAGCCGCCTTCGGATGCGCGCTCGACATGAACATCTGCGGATACATGAGAAAATCGACTTCACCGCGCCGGAGGAGCTCATCGGGTTCTTCTGCGGGCGGCAGCAACTCAAAACTGATCGTTGGAGCTTCAAGCGCGACGCGGTCCACGACCCCTCGAAGAAACACGACGGTCATGAAGTCGGACAGGATGATCCTGAATCGTCGATTCGATTGCGACGGGTCGAAGCCGTCAGAAGAAATAATGGAGAGCTGAATGTGAGCGAGAGCCTCGCGAACCGGGGCGGCGAGCGCTTCAGCCCGCGGGGTTGGGACAAGCTTCCGCCCCTTCATGGTGAATAGCTCATCCCGAAAGTAAGTGCGAAGCCGCGCGACGGCGGCACTCATGGCAGGTTGACTGAGATTGATGCTTCTTGCCGCCGAAGTGAGATTGCCTTGCGTCACAAGGGCGTCGAACGCGACGAGAAGATTTAGATCGAGGCCCTTGAAACGCATAATTCTGAGCGATCCACGCTGTGAATGTGTTCTATCGATACAATCGATTTTACCATTTGTACCGAATGAGGATAGCAAACGATAGTTTAGCGAGATCTCAGATCCATCAGAATGGTTACAAATCGTTGCGCGTCTCAGCCCAGCGCTAGGGATCGAACAAGACGTCTCGACCGTGCGGTCGCAGTTTTGCGCGTGTTGCGCAAGCCATATTACGATGAGCCAGCACGATCGGAGACCGCAAAGTTGGGGCGTATACGACGAGCAAACGATCGTATGGCTTCGCCAACCCATTCTATATCTGCCGTGTACCGCCGTAGAATTGAGGAACGCTCAACCTGGCCGTAGATTTCCGTCCGGTCGCAGCCCTCGAGTTGCGGGTGTTAAATGTGTTTTTGCCGCATCCGATTGGATTGCGTCCTTACTACGGTGAAATCGTGCGGAACATGCAAGCGAAGGCGTCCTTGGCGAATCTGATGCGAGTTGCGCACACGCTCGACGTCATCTGCATCGTTAGCGCAGATAAATCGGTGCGTGAAGCTCTCACAGATGTGGTGTTTTCCGGCGGTTACGTGCCCGAACCATTCGAGAGCGCAGAGGGGTTCTTGAAATCAGGTCGCCGTTCGATCACGTCGTGCTTGATCGCGGATATGCAGTCGAGCGCGATGAGTGGCCTTGATCTTTTCGATCATCTGGTTGCATCCGGAGGCGCGATTCCCACCGTTCTGCTCGCAGATCACTCCGAAGACGATGTGGGGCCAAGCCTGCAAGCTGGACTCCAGTTCCTGAGCAAGCCTTTCGAAGGTAGCGAGCTGCTGGCCTGCGTCAGCAGCCAGATAACGAACAGGAGTGACGCCCTATGAACATGATCGCGCCCGAATCCACACGGGCTGTTTCGGCGCGCCCTCCGGTGCGTTGGAGGCTGTGCTGGGAGAATGACCTTCAACTTGCTGACCATATTGAGTTATCCGAGTTTTTCCGGAAGACCTATGGTCCGACCGGGGAATTCAATGCAAAGCCCTTTGAAGGTCATCGAAGCTGGGCCGGCGCAAGGCCTGAGATTCGAGCAATCGGCTACGATGATCGCGGCGTTGCGATTCACATCGCGGCACTACGCCGCTTCATAAAAGTTGGCGAGAGCGATCTGCTCGTGGCTGAACTCGGGTTGTACGGGGTGCGCCCGGATCTGGAGGGGCTTGGAATCACCCACTCCATCCGAGTGATGTATCCCGTATTGCGAGATCTTGGCGTGCCGTTCGGTTTTGGCACGGTCCGCGCTGCCCTGCAGAAACATATAACCAGGCTGCTCGGGCGACAGGGATTGGCGACTGTTCTGCCAGGGCTCCGCGTCCGGTCCGCTTGTCCGGACATCTACCTCACTGTGCCTCCGACGCGCGTGGAGGACGTGGTCGGCCTCGTTCTGCCGATTGCGAGGCCCATGAGCGAATGGCCGGCGGGTGACACGATCGAACGGAACGGGCCAGAACTATGAGGCCCACAAACGACGCGACTGAAGCGCGGAGCGACTACGCCGATGCCGGCGGAGAGCCCTGCGTCTATCTGAGCTTTGATGATGGTCCCAACCCGCTTTGCACGCCGGCTATCCTGGATGTGCTGGCGCAGCATCGGACGCCCGCCACCTTCTGCGTGATCGGTGCATACGCGGCGGGCCAGCCGCAGCTGATCCAGCGCATCATTGCAGAAGGACACGAGGTCGCAAACCACACAATGACGCACCCGGACTTGGCCAAATGCATAGCGGATGAGGTGGAATACGAGATCCTCACGACGAATAAGGTCATCGGAATGGCCTGCCCCGGGGCCTCTGTGCGGCACATGCGTGCGCCGTATGGGATCTGGAGCAAGGAGGCCTTCGCCGTGTCGGCGAAGGCCGAACTGGCAGCCCTGCACTGGTCAGTCGACCCGCAAGACTGGTCTCGTCCCGGCGCCGAGGCGATTGTTGCGGCGGTGCTTGCGTCGGTCCGGCCGGGTGCAATCGTGCTCCTGCACGACGGATGCCCTCCTCACGAGGTGGGACGCTGCCCTCATGCTGGTCGGCGCGACCAGACTGTGACGGCGCTCGCCCAGCTCATTCCAGCACTGCATGACCGTGGCTTCGCAATCCGGTCGCTTCCTCAACCTCACTGAATAGATCAATTCCCATGAGCCTTCTTGCCACCATCAGCACCGCTGCTGTTGCTTCCTACGCGTTACTCTCCAGCGTTCATAAGAGCGCGCAGGCGCTCTATGCGCGGCGAACCGACACCTCACTGCCGCCGTACGGCCCGGTCGACACCGGTGCTCTGCCCAGCGTGGATGTCATCGTGCCCTGCTTCAACGAGGACCCGCGCACGCTGGCAGCCTGCCTGAAGTCGATCGCAAGCCAGGACTACCCAGGGCGATTGCAGGTCTATGTGGTCGATGACGGCTCTGCGAATGTCGGTACAGTGGCCTCGGTCCATGCGAGCTACGCATATGACCCGAGGTTCAGTATCATTCTGCTGCCAAGCAACGTTGGAAAGCGCAAGGCGCAGATCGCCGCGATACGCCGCTCATTCGGCGATCTCGTGCTCAATGTCGATTCCGACACGGAAATCGCCCCCGACGTGGTCAGCAAGCTCGTTTGCAAGATGCAGGATCCAGCCGTCGGCGCGGCCATGGGCCAATTGACGGCCAGCAACCGGAACGACAGCTGGCTGACCCGATTGATCGACATGGAGTACTGGTTGGCTTGCAACGAGGAGCGCGCGGCGCAGACGCGCTTTGGCGCCGTCATGTGCTGCTGCGGGCCATGTGCAATGTACCGGCGTTCCGCGCTCATGTTACTGCTCGACCAATACGAGACGCAGTTCTTCCGAGGAAAGCCGAGCGACTTCGGTGAGGACCGTCATCTGACGATCCTCATGCTCAAGGCAGGGTTTCGAACCGAGTACGTTCCGGACGCAATCGCCGCAACGGTGGTCCCGGATAGGCTCTTGCCCTATCTGCGCCAACAGCTCCGTTGGGCGCGAAGCACCTACCGCGACACGCTGCTCGGTTTGCACCTGCTGCCCGGCCTCGATCGGTACCTCACACTCGATGTGCTCGGACAGAACCTCGGGCCGTTGCTGCTCGCCATCTCATCGATCGCCGCGCTCGCACAGCTCGCGCTCACGGACAGCGTGCCGTGGTGGACCGGTCTGACTATCGTCGCGATGACCATGACTCGCTGTAGCGTAGCGGCGGTTCGTGCTCGCGAGCTTCGATTTCTCGGCTTCTCGCTGCATACGCCGATCAACATTTTTCTCCTGCTCCCGATGAAAGTCTATGCGCTCTGTACTTTGAGCAACAGCGATTGGCTCTCGCGCACAATAGCGAAATCATCAGACGGTGATGAATCGATTGCCTTGATCGAAGGCGCGACAACAGGACCAAGCCTCAACCTCGCATCGGAAACGCCTGGCTCAATTCGCAGGGCAGGTCTTTCACGCGCTCCTTCGCAGCTGATCGCGTCGGACGGCATTGCGGCCGAAACTGACTAAGCAGCTTCAAGGGGATCAGTGGTGAGCATGGACAACATATACCAGTCGTTGGAACGGGAGTTGGCTAATGATGACCCGTGGCGGCTTGACGACAATCCGTTCGAACGTGAGCGTCACACCCAATTGCTGCGGCTGTCGCTGTCGAACAGCGCCGTGTCAAACGGCCTCGAAATAGGGTGCGCGGCCGGTGCGTTTACAGAGAAGCTTGCTCCTCACTGCCAACGGCTCACGGTCATCGATGTTATGCCGCGAGCGATCGGTCGAGCGGTCCAGCGGACCAAGAGGTGGTCGCATATCAGCTGGGCGGCGACCGACATTCTGCAGTTCGCTACCGCGGAGCTGTTCGATCTGATCGTCGTCGCCGAAGTTCTCTATTATCTTGAAGACATGACGCAAATGCGTACTGCAATCGACAACATGGTCAAAATGCTTGCTCCGGGTGGGCATCTGGTCTTCGGATCTGCACGTGATGCGGCCTGCAAGCGATGGGGGCATGTCGCTGGTGCCGAGACGGTCATCACGATTTTGAGTGAAGCGCTCATTGAGGTCGAACGCGTGCAGTGCCAGGGGCAGTCGGCTGACGAAGACTGCCTGTTGGTCCGCTTTCGCAATCCGGAGCGATCTTCGATCCGACCCAACGGCCGAGCCTGAAAGGAGCCACTATGCGAATCTGCGGTATCAAGTTGACGCATGACGGGGCAGTCGCTCTGATCGAGGACGGCCGACTGGTGTTCTGCGTCGAGCAGGAGAAGCTGAACAATAATCCGCGTTATCAAACTATCGGCAACCTGGATTCCGTTGTTAGCGCTTTGGCGGAGCACGGGCTCGATCCGAGCGATGTTGATAAGTTCGTCATTGATGGCTGGGATGGAGAGGTCGAGTCGCAGTTTGAAGTCCTTAGTGGGACGACCACCGTCAAGCTCAAGGGCGCGCCGTATGTCGAACGCCAAGGCGATAGCCCCCTCGCGTCGCGCGATCGCATGGGCCTTATGCTTGACGGAAAACTATATCCCTATCAAAGCTATCCCCATGTCACCGGGCACGTAGCATCCGCATACTGCACCAGCTCGTTTGCGGAATCCGCACAGCCTGCTTTCTGCTTGGTATGGGACGGCTGCATGTTTCCACGCCTCTACTATGTCGAGCCGCACGGCATCCGGTTCATCGAGTGCCTGTTTCCGATGATAGGCCACGCTTATGCGACGGCAGGACATCACTTTGGACCTTACAGGCGGGCAGACCGGACCAGCTGGGATCTAGGTATCGCCGGCAAGCTGATGGCCTATATCGCTCTGGGAGCTCCCGACGAGGAGATCATTAACACGTTTCAGGAGCTTTATCAGGCGCACTTTGCCACGGATGCTGATGGCGCTTGTCACAAGGTTGCACAGATCAACAGCTCAAAATCGCCACTTGAAGCTCTGCACGACTTCTTCGATGCGTGCGCGCTGCGATTGACGGCCAAGCAGGCCGAAGACATCCTTGCGTCATTTCACGTGTTTCTAGAGCGGCTGCTGGTTCGCACAATTGCTGATGTTGTGCAGCGGCATTCGGACCTTGCGGGGGTGCGTAACCTCTGCATAGCCGGCGGCTGCGGCCTGAATATCAAGTGGAATAGTGCATTTCGTGCGACCGGCCTGTTCGATGACGTGTGGGTGCCGCCCTTTCCGAACGACAGCGGCTCAGCCGTCGGTGCTGCTTGCTCTGGCCTGGTGGCACAGCAAGGCTTTAGAGCTCTGGAATGGTCGGTCTATAGTGGACCGGCCGTTCGTCCCAGCGAAGTCCCGTCCGGATGGGAGGGCGCGCCCTGCACGATGGGCGAACTTGCGGCAATCCTCGCGAGTGACAAGCCCGTGATCTTCCTTGCCGGGCGTGCCGAGCTCGGACCACGGGCCTTGGGTGGCAGAAGCATTCTCGCGGCTGCAAGCTGGGAGGGAATGAAAGATCAACTCAACGACATCAAGCTTCGTGAGCATTTCAGGCCAGTAGCGCCGATATGCCTGGAGGATCGTGCGGCGGAGATTTTTAGCCCCGGAGTACCGGATCCGTACATGCTCTTCGATCACCAGACGCGACCCGAATGGCGGGACAAAATTCCCGCCGTCGTGCATCTCGATGGATCTGCTCGCCTACAGACGGTTTCCAGATCATCTCAGCATAAAGTGGTCGAGCTTCTCATCGAGTACGAGAAGCTCACAGCCATCCCGTTGCTTTGCAATACCAGCGCTAATCTGCATGGAAGCGGCTTTTTCCCGGATGCTGCCGCCGCATGCCAGTGGGGACGCGTCGATCACGTATGGTGTGACGGCCTTCTTTGGACAAAGAAGCACGCGACCCAGGACGCGGTGCGAACAACGTCCGTCGCGATGGCGTAAGCAAATGTCAGCCCCGGCAGTCGACCTTTTCGAGGTGAGCAAGTCCTACAAGGACCGGATCGTCGTGGACGCTCTTTCGTTTACGGTCGCGCCGGGAGAATGCTTCGGTCTACTGGGACCAAACGGCGCGGGTAAAAGCACGCTTGCGCGTTTGATCCTGGGTGTTGCGTCGCCCGACGCAGGTAAGATCTGTGTGCTTGGCGAGCCGGTGCCGGCACGTGCGCCGTTGGCGCGCCGGGGCATCGGGGTTGTCCCCCAGTTCGACAACCTTGATCTTCAGCTCACGGTGCGCGAAAACTTGCTCGTTTTCGGTCGCTACTTCGCCATGAGCGCGACCGAGGTCAAAGCGGTCACACCGTCGCTGCTCGAATTCGCCCGCCTGGAGAACAAGGCGGACGCCCGCGTCGCGGAACTGTCCGGCGGCATGAAGCGGCGGTTGACGCTGGCACGTGCCCTCATTAACGACCCGCAGCTCTTGGTGCTTGACGAGCCGACGACTGGCCTCGATCCGCACGGCCGTCATCTCATCTGGGAACGCTTGCGCTGGCTATTAGCGCGCGGCAAAACGATTCTTCTCACCACCCATTTCATGGAAGAGGCGGAGCGATTGTGCGACCGCCTGTGCGTGCTTGAGCACGGCCGCAAAATCGCGGAAGGGCAGCCTCATGCTCTCATCGAGCAGCAGATCGGGTGTCAAGTGATCGAGATTTACGGTGGTAATCCGCATGAGTTGCTGCCGCTGGTCAGAACCCAAGTGCGGCACGCTGAGGTGAGCGGGGAGACGCTGTTTTGCTATGTCACGGATCCCGAGCAGGTGCGTCGCCGGCTTGCCTGCCGTACGGATCTCCGCCTTCTGCAGCGCCCTCCAAATCTGGAGGATGTCTTCTTGCGGTTAACCGGGCGAGAGATGAAGGACTGAACGATGTGGCAACGTTTTGCGCCCGCGCTCCCTGCTAATCCATGGAATTGGATCGCGGTTTGGCGCCGCAACTTTCTGGTCTGGCGGAAAGTCGCTCTGGCATCGATTCTTGGAAATCTGGCCGAGCCGATGAGCTCTCTCTTCGGTCTTGGTTTTGGCCTCGGAATGATCGTAGGTGGCGTTGAGGGGACTTCATACATTGCGTTTCTGGCGGCTGGCATGGTTGCCACAAGCGCGATGGTCTCCTCAACTTTCGAAACGATCTATGGGGCTTACGCTCGCATGCAGACAGGTTGCACGTGGGAGGCAGTGCTCTGTACGCCCCTTACGCTCGGCGACATTGTTCTGGGTGAATTGGCATGGGCAGCGAGCAAGGCCTTGCTCGCCGGGACGGCGATCACAATTGTTGCCGTCGCACTCGGCTATGCAGAGTGGTCGTCCATTCCCTATGGGTTACCAGCCATCGCCCTCACTGGCGTTGCTTTCGCGAGCCTCGCAATGGTCGTTTCAGCGCTTGCACCGAGCCACGACTATTTCATCTTCTACCAATCACTTATCCTCACGCCGATGATGTATTTGAGCGGGGCGATCTTCCCAATCGGCCAGTTGCCTGGTTCATTTCAACGCATAGCGGCCTTGTTGCCCCTGACACATTCGGTCGATCTCATTCGTCCAGCAATGCTCGGTCGGCCGGTCGACAGCGTCGGTTTGCATGTGGGCGCACTTTGCATCTACGCAGCGATTCCCTTCATCGTCTCGGCCGCGCTGCTTCGGCAGCGACTGATGCGGTGAGAGGAACAAGACCTAAAGCGCCGCGAGATCAGACATCGGACGCAACTCACGTTCGATTCGCGGCTGACGCTTATGTGAGCCTCGTTTCGTTGGCGATGCCTGATTGGCCCCGTGGCGACATGCGGCCTACTTGCGAAGCAGACGACACGAAATAGGCCAACAGGCCTCTCATAGTGAACGGAGAACAAGATGCTGTGTCTAGGATTGAGTGGCGGGCTCGATAAGGTCTATGAAAACCCGCTGCAACTACCGAACACGTTTCTGCACGACGGCGCCGCAGTGCTCGTCAAGGACGGTCGCGTCATCGCCGCCGTTGAAGAGGAGCGCCTCAACCGCATCAAACATTCGAACAAGCTCCCAAGCAGTGCGGTCGAATACTGTCTAGCAGCCGCGGGCGTGGAGCTTCGCGACGTCGATCGTATTGCGTTCTACGCGACTGAAGCCTACTGCAATTCGATGCTGGAACGATTGTTCATCTCACAACCTGAGATCTCAATTCCGCTTGATGCGAATCTGCTGTTGCGGCACCTTCTCGCGGCAGAGTTCGGTACCCAAGTTGACCCATCGCGGGTGTCATTCGTAGGCCATCATCAGGCCCATGCCGTAAGCGCTTTGGCAATGTCGGGTTTTGAAGAAAGCCTGGTTCTCGCGATCGACGGCTGTGGCGACTTCCTCTCGGGTCTCTTGGCGGTGGGGTCGGGCACCGAAATGACCGAGCTCATGACGTTTCCAGAGACCAACTCTCTCGGACTGTTCTATCTGGAAACGATCCGATACCTCGGCTACGGCCTGTTCGACGAATACAAGGTTATGGGATTGGCTCCTTACGGAGATCCCGCACGCTATCGCGAGCTTTTTTCCCAATTCTATGAGCTCTCCCCAAACGGTAACTACCGCGTTCACCTCGACCGTGTCGGCCCGGCATTGCTGCGCAATATCGAGGTCCGGCGAAGGGGAATGCCGTTCACGCAACAGCATCGAGATGTGAGCGCATCGTTGCAGGAGGCGCTGGAGAGGATCGTGTTTCACATTCTTCGGCATTATCGTGAGCAGACCGGAATGAAACGGTTGTGCCTGGCTGGCGGTGTGGCCCACAACTGCACGCTAAACGGAAAATTGCTGTATTCAGGCCTGTTCGAAGACATTTTCGTGCAGCCGGCTGCACATGATGCCGGATGCGCATTGGGCGCGGCACTGATGGTCTCGAACGAGGCGGGGCAGGCTCCGCCC
Source organism: Bradyrhizobium sp. LLZ17 (assembly GCF_041200145.1). Taxonomy (NCBI): domain Bacteria; kingdom Pseudomonadati; phylum Pseudomonadota; class Alphaproteobacteria; order Hyphomicrobiales; family Nitrobacteraceae; genus Bradyrhizobium; species Bradyrhizobium zaerense. Next base: position 3,514,600 of record NZ_CP165734.1, on the reverse strand, counting down.
CGCGAGCGACTACAGGCGGTTTATTGGGGGCCGGATGTCGGCAACGACGACAGCATTGCACAGGAACTGAAGGGATGGGCCGGACACCTCGAGATTGAACGAACCGCTGACGTCGCAGCCAGAGCAGCCGAGTGGATCGCTAATGGCGCTGTGATCGGGTGGGTACAGGGCCGGTCCGAGTTCGGCCCTCGTGCGCTCGGCAACCGCAGTATTCTTGCGGACCCGAGGCCCGCGGCAAACAAGGACCGGATCAATGCGATGGTCAAGAAGCGCGAGAGTTATCGACCGTTTGCGCCATCGGTTCTCGAGGAGGATGCGGGTGCGTTCTTTGAGTTGCCGGATGGTCGTGCAGAATATCCCTTCATGAACTTCGTCGTTCGCGTACGCGAATCCATGCGTGCGTTGCTGGGCGCGATCACGCATATCGATGGTACGGCTCGGCTGCAAACGGTGTCCCGCACGAGCAATGCCGCCTATTGGGAACTTATCAATGCGTTCAAGAGTCGGACAGGCGTCCCGATTCTGCTTAACACGTCTTTCAACAACAATGCCGAACCGATCGTAGATTCCGTTGCCGATGCGATTACGGCGTTTTTGTCAACCGAGCTGGATGGCCTTGTGGTCGGGTCATTCCTCATCAAAAAGCGGGCAACAACGCTCGAAAACTGGACCGCGCTCGCTGTATCACTGCCGGCCCATGTATCTCTTTACCGGGTTCGCGCTCATACCGCCCGAGACCGGCAGGAGACAGTCTGCGAGATCCGCATGGGTCACTCCAGCCATGACAGCGTACGCGTCTCGCACGACCTGTTCGACATGCTGATGCACATTGAGAAGGAAGCGGTTCTTGCCGATCTTCTCGCCAGGGTCACCTCTGACAGGACGAGGCGCGAAGCTCTCGTGAACGAACTGCGCGGGCTGTGGGATCAGCGTCGTATTCGGCTGCATCCGTCACAGACTGCGCGCTCGTGAAAGGTTCGCAATGTGATCCTCTTGCATGACCTCCCAATCGCAGTGCCGTGCAGGATGAGTTTGCGGGTTAAGTGACTTGCGTCCAAGTGACCAGCGCCCGGCGTGGATCGGCATCGCAGATGAGTTGGTGCGCCACACAGAACTGAGCTCGCGCAACGAAAAGGGTTTGATAACTTGACGAAGGAACGCTTTGTTGTTTCTCGGAGGCGCACCGGCTTTGGTGATTGCCTCTGGTCGTTGGCCTCAGCCTGGTCGTACGCGCAGCGGACCGGGCGAACGCTCGTTATTGACTGGCGCGGTTCCTGTTATGTCGACCAACCGTTCAGCAATGCCTTTCCGGTGTTCTTCGAGCCGGTTGAGGAGATCGCTGGTGTCCCGGTGATTTGCGATGACAGGGTCAACCAGCTCTCGTTTCCCGGCCCGTTCTTCCCGCCCTGGTGGAATAGGCCGTCGATCGACTGTATCAATCGTCCGGACGAGCAGATCTTCCGAGAACGTGACGAACTGACCGAGCTGTTCCAGGCAAGAGACGATAACGAAGCCAACACCATTGTCTGTGACGCTTGCCTGATGTGGCGCTGTGGTGAGGAAGCCGAACGACTGATCTTTCGGAGCCTCAAGCTCAGGTCTGAGATTCAAGCGCGGATCGACGCCCTGCATGAGCAACACTTTAGCGGCCATAGCATGATCGGCGTTCATGTTCGGCACGGCAATGGCGAAGATATCATGGGGCACGCTCCGTACTGGGCCGATTCGGAGCTCGCCCTTCGTCAGGTCCGCATGGCAATCGGAAAAGCCAAGGCTTTGCCATATCCGAAGCCTGTAAAGATCTTCCTGTGCACCGATAGCGCACAGGTGCTCGATCACGTATCGGGCCTGTTTCCCGATATCTTCGCCGTACCAAAACGGTTCCAGGCCGATCGGGCAGGGCCGTTGCATAGCGCGGAAATGGGAATTGAAGGTGGAGCTTCCGCTCTCATCGACATGTATCTTCTCGCGCGATGCGCCACCGTGATCCGCTTTCCTCCCACCAGCGCCTTTACGCGCTATGCCCGTCTGCTCGTGCCACGCATTATTGAATTCGATCTGAGCAATCCGGAGCATTTGACCCTGGTCGATAATCCATACGAGCATTTCGCGGCTTCATGAAGTGCCGAGAATCTGAACGAGCCTGAGCAATCGTCGCCTGGATCGTCGGCCTGATACTGCTGGCTTCCACAGCATCGAGTTTCGCAACGTGTCCCAGAAACGGTGGATGGCGAGTTCCGTCCGCAGATGAGGGCTGACCCGCGCACTCTCCGGAACGCCTTGCGGCTGGTACGGCGAACGCCTGGCGAAGCGTCGGGCAATGCCGGCGAGCGTCGGCGGCCTTGTCCCGCAATGTGTCTGGCCGCCACCTGTAAGTCGACGGGCGCGGAGAAGGTGATCTCCCGTCATCACTGGGCCCGAACCGCCATCGCTGGCCAGGCGCTGAAGAGCACGGTAATGGTGTTCCGGGCCGCCGAGGAAATCTGACCTAACAGACGGTCACGTCAGAATGTCCCAGCAGCAAGGACGCGCGTCCGGTAGTTGGATCGCCGTTTCTGCGCAATCCTTTCGCGGTCAGCTCGTCTTCTGGACGATCGGCCTTGTTCATGCGTTGGTTGCGAAATACGTTCGGCCGCAGCTGATGAAGGCACGAGCCTCGGCCCATCGATGTCGAACCAGAGCCGCATCTGCGCCGGCGTCCAACCGCCGAGACCAAAATTGGACGAACTGGCCATCGGTCCTGATCTCCGCACAAAGCAGCTGATCTATCTCCGCCAACTCGAATGAGCCACAGACCACCCCTGGAGTGCTACGCGGTCAACGCGCCCGGGCGCTCGACGCGGCGTTGCTGTTGTCGAAAAGCAAACAGGCCAGATGTTCAGAACCTGCCATTTGGGTCTCAAAATTGCGCCCCTTGTGCCCTGCGTCGCCTTGGCCCGGATCCTGCACCAGGTGCACAGGCGACGGGAGCGGATGGGAGCCGCCTGTGAATCTAGGTCTACCAGATGACAAAGCGGTCGTAGCTCAATCGTCGGAAACGGACCCTGGCGGTCCAATTCACGCCGATCGATCGGGCCGCCCGCTGCGCGAGCGAAAGACGCTGGTATTGACTGGGGCATCGCGCGGTATCGGCCGCGCCACCGGAAAATTGTTTTGGAAAGCCGGTTGGCGCATCATTTCTTGCGCGCGCCAACCATTGGACGCGGCGCGCCGCCCATCAGACTCAGAGGGCGACAGCTATATCGAAGTCGACCTGGGCGATCATCGGATGCTGCCGCGCGTGATTGCCGAGATCAAGGAGCGCCTTGCTGGCGCACCGTTGCACGGACTGGTAAACAATGCCGGAAACTCACCAAAAGCGGCAAACGGTACCAGGCTGACATCGCTGGCGACCTCAGTCGACACCTGGATGAGCGTGTTCCACCTCAATCTGGTGGCACCAATCCTACTCGCTCAAGGCCTGTTCGACGAATTAAAAAGGGCGTCAGGCTCGATCGTCAACGTGACGTCGATCGCCGGCTCGCGGGTGCATCCATTTGCAGGCTCGGCATATGCGACTTCGAAAGCTGCGCTCGCTTGTCTCACGCGCGAAATGGCGCACGATTACGCCGCGCATGGCATTCGCGTCAATGCGATCGCGCCCGGCGAAATCAAGACGGACATTTTGTCGCCTGACACGGAAGCGCATCTTGTGCCAAAGATCCCACTCCGCCGAGTGGGTACACCCGAAGAGGTCGCCAAGGTCATTTTCTTCCTATGTTCAGATGCGGCAAGTTATGTCACCGGCGCCGAAGTGCCGATCAATGGCGGGCAACACTTATAATTCAATCCCTAAAGAGCCCCGGCTGTTCTGAGCTTCATCGATGGAAGTCATGTTGGCCGGGGTGAATTCGCGCAGCAAGTTGGAAAGAACAAAGCGGCAAAGCTAGCCACTCCAAGTGCTGCCGACGTGCCATGAAGAAGGGTAATCTCTCGTCCCGCCCTGAGAACTGGATGTCAGATCGGGCATGCAACACGAATCCAACAAGTCCGATGAGGAGGATCAAGAAAGGAACGGAGAAGTCGTCATGCTAGACAGCATTTCCCTGCGCGAAAAGCCAAACTCAACCTCCGATGCGGACGCTTCCGCTTGTATTGTGCGGTCGCAAGAGGAATCGCTAAGCACGATTGTTGAAATAGCGCACACGCTCACTGGCCTATGTCGGCTCGAAGCTAAGCTGGCGAGCGTCATCGAGCGTCTGGGATCGCTCGTGCAGATGCGGCGCGGCATCGTATGTCTGTTCGAGCATGACGGCGGGCCGGAGATCATCGTGGACGACGGCAGGAGCGAAGACCGCGATGGGCGCTGCGGGTCGCGCTTGCCGCAAGGAGCAATCGCTCAAATCGTGGCGTCGGGGCAGCCGCTCATCGTCGAGAACGTAGCGCTGCATTCGGCCTTCAGTTCTTCGGAGGCCGATATGTTAGATGCCGGCGGTCATACGCGCGTTGCGTTCATCGGCGTTCCCATAAACGTCGACGACAAAGTTGTGGGTACGCTGAGCATCGACCGCATCGCGGACAACGGGACGCGTGCGCAGCTCGAGGACGACGTCCGCCTGCTGACGATGGTCGCCAGGCTGCTGGGCCAGACGGCGAAGTTGCATTGCTTGTTTGTGCGCGATCGCGGGCGCCTTATGGACGAGGAGTTCCGGCTGCAGAAGCAGCTGTCCGAGCTCAAGCCCCATGGGCGGGACCGTAAGAAGGTCCAAGTCGAGGGAATTATCGGCGACAGCCCGGCGCTGCGCGCGCTACTTGAGAAGATCGAGGTGATCTCAAAATCGAATAGCACGGTTTTGTTGCGTGGCGAGTCGGGTACCGGCAAAGAGCTGGTCGCGAAGGCTATTCACGAGCGTTCAGCGCGCGCCAAACGCCCCTTTATCAAGCTGAATTGCGCAGCCCTCACCGAGACCGTGCTGGAATCCGAATTGTTCGGACACGAGAAGGGGGCGTTTACGGGCGCATTCAACGCGCGCAAGGGTCGCTTCGAGATCGCCGACAAGGGAACGTTGTTTCTGGATGAGATTGGAGAGATCTCGGGCTCGTTCCAGGCGAAGCTCCTGCGCGTGCTTCAGGAGCAGGAATTCGAGAGGGTGGGCGGCAATCAGACAATCAAAGTCGATGTCCGCGTGATTGCGGCCACGAACAAGAATCTTGAAGAGGCGGTGGCAAGGAACGAGTTCCGTGCCGATCTCTACTACCGCATCAGCGTGGTTCCGCTGCTATTGCCGCCGCTGCGGGAAAGACGCACCGATATTCCGCTTCTCGCGGCTCGTTTTTTGAAAAACTTCAACAATGAGAACGGCCGTGCTCTGGTATTCGATTCAAGTGCGATTGAGGTCCTCATGAATTGCGGATTTCCCGGTAATGTCCGCGAACTCGAAAACTGCGTGCAGCGGACCGCGACGCTAGCGCAAGGTTCGTCGATCGTTAGAGATGATTTTGCGTGCTGCTACGGGCAGTGCCTGTCGGCCTTGCTATGGAAGTGTGGTCCGGCGGAAATGGCGCGACAGCCGAGCCCGACAATCGCGCTGCCCGCGAGGCTGAGCATGCCGGCAACGCAAGCCGTGACACCCGTTCAGCCGGTCAGCAGGGAGCCGACATCGCTGGGGCCGCCCGGGCGCCCCGTGGCGGGTGCCGCGAAAGTCACCGATCGCGAGCGCGTCATCGCGGCCATGGAAAGATCCGGGTGGGTGCAGGCGAAGGCGGCGCGCCTGCTTGGACTGACCCCGCGCCAGATTGGCTATGCCTTGCGAACACACGGCATCGAGATCAAGCGCTTCTGAACAAAGCGTCGGGCTCGCTCCCTCCCTTTCTCTTGCTCGGCCGACTGGGATAGGAGGGCACGGAAAGGCGCGGTCGCCAGCTCGGATGCATGACGCGAATGCTAGCCTCATGCCTTGGGTTGGGATTCGCTCGCCGGCGACGCGTAAGGCGTCTTCGCGTCGGCCAGCCTTGTCATCTTCTGTTCGCAAGCGTGCTCGCCCTGAAAATGGCTTGGCGTCGAACCGGCAACCCGATCGCTGCGGCTCGGTTGCTCGGCGTGACTCAGATCAGCTCGAGACTCGCCCGCAAACTGTCGCGGTTGTGACAACCGGCTCGACGTCAGGCGTCATTCATCTCGTTCCTTTCTTGTTGGCGGAGTGGCCGGGGGGCGGTGGTATGACATTTGCTGCATCGACAGTCGGCTCGGCATCTTAGGAGAAGTACATGCACAGCATCGTCTGCATCAAACAGGTCCCCGACTCTGCGCAAATCCGCGTGCACCCTGTTACGAATACGATTATGCGCCAGGGTGTGCCGACAATCATCAACCCATATGATCTCTTTGCACTGGAAGCTGCGCTCGAGCTAAGAGATAAATTCGGCGGCGAAATAACCGTCCTGACAATGGGGCCGCCATCGGCCGAAGAATCTCTGCGAAAGGCACTGACATTTGGTTCTGATCGCGCTGTCCTGCTCACCGACCGTAGCTTCGCGGGCTCCGATACGCTGGCGACGAGTTACGCGTTGGCGTGCGCGATTCGCAATATCGGGAAGGAATATGGCCCACCGGACGTCATATTCACTGGCAAGCAGACTATCGATGGCGATACGGCGCAAGTGGGACCTGGCATTGCAGGGCGGCTCGGGGTCCAGCAGCTTACTTATGTTTCCACAATCAAAGCGTTGGACTTCAAGCAACGTACCATCGAGGCCGAACGGCGCTGCGAAGGGGGCGTCCAGGTGTTGCGTTCCAAGCTGCCGTGTCTCATCAGCATGTTAGAGGCAACAAATCAAATTCGCCGTGGTGCAATGGTAGATGCCTTGCGTGCCGCCCGTACCCCAATCGTAAAATGGAGCGCCCAAAGCGCCGGCGTGGACGACATGGCCAATTGCGGTCTGAGGGGATCGCCCACGGTCGTCAAACGTGTTTTCGCGCCCTCCGCGCGAGCGGAGAAAGCGACGTGGGTGGAGGCGGCCGAGCAGCCGGCGCAAGCATTGATCGACGCTATGTTCAAGCGCAACCCTATGCTCGAAACGGAGCTCGCACAGCTCGCCTCATCCGCGCAAGCTCGCGGTGCGTAAAGTCGCGGCTGATCGAGCGTAGAAGACGACTCGCTACGCTAACGTTTGGCGCTACCTGCGAGATGATCAGTGCACTCGGTAGTTCGCGCTGTCCGACGATGTGGGCGGTCGTTTTTTGTGGCAGCCGCACAGAATATCAGGCGTGGAGCTCGCGCGAGGGATCTCGGTCGGCGCGCGAGATCTGCCGTGTTTTGCGCGACTGCAAAGTGCGGGTAGCGCACCGTCCGACCACAGGACGGAATCGAGGTTAGCCGATAAGCTCAGCTCCCCGGTCAACATGACCGCCAGTTCGTCCCGATACTGCCCCAGATCACACAGGAAGAACCGTGTCGGGCAGAACGGGCCGCGCATCATCGTGTAAATCACCGCAGGGACAGTCGCGCACCAATTTCAGTTCAGCCTTGGGCCGTCAACGTCCCGCGGGCGCGCGTGCTAATGCGTGGTAAATTGCGCGCTCACAGCCTGGTTAGACCGCTCGGGTCGCAACGGCTTCGCAACTCTCTTGGTGTTTCCTCGATAAACCGTGAGTGCGGCGATAATGCCGAGCAAAGCCGCAAACATCAACCAGAAACCGGGCGAGGCCTTGTCATCGGTCCGGTCGATGAGCCAGGTCGATGCAAGCGGCGTAAACGTGCCAAAGAGAGCCGCGGCGAGTGCGAAGGCCAAAGAAAAGCAGGTTGTGCGAACGTGCTTCGGCACGATTTCGACCAGAGCGCCCAACATGGCGCCGCTATAGGTGCCAAAGTAAAACGAGAACATCATCTCCACTATCAGCATCTTGCCAAAGCTTGGATCGGTTACAAGCCAAGACAACGCTGGATATACGGTCACCAACGCAAGGCCGGCAATGGTCAGCAAGACGGGCTTCCGGCCGATTCTGTCGGAAATCGCGCCGCCAATTGGGTTCCAGATGAAGTTCGTCACCGCGACCAAAAGCGTGACCAAGAGCGTGTTCTGCGAGGACAACTGCAATACGTGCCTGCCGAAGGTAGGCGTGTACACCGTCACGAAATAGAATGTCGTGGTCGTCAGCATCGCGATCATCATGCCGAGAATGACGATGCGCCAGTTCGCAAGCGTGGAGGCAAAGACCTCGCGGGCCGTTGGGTGGTTCTTCATCACCAGAAACTCCGGAGTTTCCTCCAGCGTCCGGCGCAGGAAGAAGATAAGCGGTACGATCAAGCAGCCAAGGAAGAAGGGGATCCGCCAGCCCCAGGCGGCAACCATTTCGGCCGGAAGTGTTTCGCTCAAAAAATATCCGATAAGAGCCGCGACAAAGATCGCAACCTGCTGGCTCGAGGACTGGAACGATGTGTAAAAGCCGCGGTTGCCCGGAGTGGCAATCTCAGAGAGGTAGACGGAAACGCCGCCAACCTCAACGCCGGCAGAAAATCCCTGCAACAGCCGTCCGAACAGCACAATCGCGGGTGCGGCAATGCCGATCGTCCCATAGCCGGGACAAAAGGCGATGATAATGGTGCCAATAGCCATGATCGAAAGCGTGATGATCAGGCCTTGCCGACGGCCAATCTGGTCGATATAGGCTCCAAGCACGATCGCGCCAACAGGTCGCATCAGGGCACCCAACCAGAACACACCGAAGGTGTTAAGCAGTGAAGCGGTTTCGCTTCCTGATGGAAAGAACGCGTTTCCGATGGCACTGGCGTAGAACCCGAACAAGAAGAAGTCGAACTGCTCGAGGAAGTTGCCGCTCGTGGCACGTAAGATGGCGCCAATGCGCGATTTGGCATTTGAGGCGTGCGCAATGGGCGCTGGTGACATGGCGAGTATCCTCTCGATTTTGAAATGGCCGGTTGCGGAGAAAATCTCACGCCAGCCGCGTGCAGGTTCATGGCCCCGAATCGGCCATCAGGACCTATCGACCAAACCGTAAGCGCCTGACGTTTCCGGCATATTTTCGGCAACTGCCGCAAACTCTCACAATTTTCGCTCGTTATTCCGCTCGTGCAGCAGGAGTGACTCTCAAGCTACTGAAGCGTCGGGCAATTCTCGGTGACACGGTTGTTGTCTGTGGCGTGGCCGAAGTTCTCATCGAGCGCACCGATATTCAGTAAAAGGGGAAGGACGATATCCGTAGCATACGAGCCGCAGGGAGGAGCTCCGTGAGATGTCGTGCTAGAACAGCTCGCGAGCCTGCGATTGAGGCCGAGCTGCCCTAGCATCTCACCCGATGTCGAGCGATCTCGATATTGCTCAAGTTAACTGAGGTTTGACGGAAAAGATTTGGTGAGCGCGCTGGCGATCAAGCCCGCCCGATACCGCCGATCGCCATGCTCGGAAAGAGCCACGTTGTCCTGCGAGCAAGGCGCACCTCGTACTTCGAGGGGCGCTCCGGTTCGAATGCGGTCCAAACGCCGTCTGGCCAAGAACAGGCACAAGCCTCGCCAGTGGCATCGGGGCCTGGAGCTGGGCGGCACATCGTGATTCGGTCCGACCGCGGCTTGCGCGCATTCGGAATCTGACCACGACGACCCGGGTCGCGTCACCTTGCCTTATTCGACGGTTACCGATTTGGCGAGGTTTCGGGGTTGGTCGACGTCCGTGCCCATGAGGATGGCCGTGTGGTAGGCCAGGAGCTGCACCGGAATCGCATAGACAATCGAGGTAAATGTCGCTCCCATCTCCGGCAGCACAATGGTCGCGAGTGAATCCATGGACACCTCTGCGGCTCCCCTAGCGTCCGTTATCAAGATAATCTTGCCACCCCGTGCGGCGACCTCCTGCATGTTCGAGAGGGTCTTTTCGAACACCCGGTCGGAAGGAGCGATGACGATTACGGGAACGCTCTCGTCGACCAAGGCGATCGGGCCGTGCTTGAGCTCTCCAGCCGCATAGCCCTCGGCGTGAATATAGGAAATCTCCTTAAGCTTCAGTGCCCCTTCCAGGGCCAGGGGAAACGACGTGCCGCGACCAAGATATAGCACGTCTCGCGATTTGGTGATGTCGCGTGCGAGCTTCTCGATCTGCGGCTCGCTGGCAAGCGCCGCGCTAACTAACCGAGGAAGTTCGATCAGCTCGCGTACAAGATCGATGCTGTCGCTCTCCGACAATTCACCGCGCGCCTCACCCGCAGCGAGCGCAAGCGCGGCCAGGACGACCAGCTGGCATGTGAACGCCTTGGTTGAGGCAACGCCGATTTCGGGCCCCGCGTGTATCTGCAATACCGTCCCGCTTTCGCGCGCAATCGTTGAACTCAGTACGTTCACGATCGAAAGGGTATGCAAACCTTGCGATTTGGCATAGCGGAGTGCGGCCAGCGTATCGGCCGTCTCGCCGGACTGCGAGATGAAGATAGCAAGATCTCCCTTGCGCATCGGCGCCTCACGATAGCGAAATTCGGAGGCGACATCGAGCTCGACCGGAATGCGAGCCAGCCGCTCGAACCAGTATTTGGCGATGTGGCCGGCGTAGCCTGCCGTACCGCAAGCCGTGACCGAGATTTGTCCGATCTCATTGAAGTCGAACGGAAGCTCCTGCGGCAGTACCACGCTCTCGGTGGCAATATCGACGTAATGCGCAAGCGTACGCCCGATCACCTCTGGCTGTTCGTGGATTTCCTTCGCCATGAAGTGGCGGTATTGTGCTTTGTCGACGAGAACCGACGACGCGCCAGAGTTCACCACCTCCCGGCGGACGACTGTGCCTTGTGCGTCGTAGACCACGCTGAAGTTGCGGTTGAGCACAGCCCAATCGCCATCCTCAAGGTAGGTGATCACGTCGGTAAGGGGCGCGAGCGCGATAGCATCCGATCCGAGATACATTTCGCCTTCGCCATGCCCGATCGCGAGTGGTGAGCCCTTGCGCGCACCGATCATGAGGTCGTGTTGACCCTTGAACAGGATTGCAAGCGCAAACGCGCCCACCAGCCGCGGCAGCGACGCTTTTACTGCCTCCTGCGGCGGGCAGCCATTCTTCAGATGAGAGTCGATGAGATGCGCCACCACCTCGGTGTCTGTCTCAGAGGCGAAACAAGCGCCATGCTGTTTCAGCTCCGCGCGCAGCTCGCGGAAATTCTCGATTATGCCGTTATGGACGACCGCAACATTGTCCGTTGCATGCGGATGAGCATTGTGCTCGGTCGGCTTGCCGTGAGTAGCCCAGCGCGTGTGCCCGATCCCGACATGGCCTGAGAGCGGATGGCAGCGAACGCGCGTCTCAAGGTTCCGCAGCTTGCCCTCGGCGCGTCGAAGCTCGATATGATCTCCTTTGAGCGTTCCGATGCCTGCTGAGTCGTAGCCGCGATACTCCAGTCGTTTTAGTGAATCGATGAGACGATCCGCGACCGGACCGCGCCCCAATATGCCGACAATTCCGCACATGCTAATCAGTTTACCTCAAGTTCAACACAGAGCAGGCCGGAAGGCGCGCCTGACAATTCGCTCGCTATAGTATCGGCCAGTCGAGCCGTGCCTGCGCTCCATCTGGCCGCGTCACCAGCAGGTGCGCGAGCTCCAAGCAAAGCGTGGAGGCCTGTCGAATTCTCCGGAACAATCCTAAAGCAACTTTCTGGCAATCGGACAATGAGCCCCGTCAGAGGCTAGCAGCTGCATGATTATCTCCTTTTGTCCGATGTAGCCGATAGCGCCAAGAAGGTCTGGTAGGTCTGCCGCATTCCATCTGCAAGCGATGTTTTCGCGCGCCAGCCGAGCTTAGCGAGACGGCTGACGTCGAGCAGCTTGCGCGGCGTGCCGTCGGGCCGCGAGGTGTCGAAACTGATTTCGCCGCCGTAGCCGACGATTTCGGCGACGACGCGAGCGAATTCGGCGATGGTGATGTCCTCGCCGGTGCCAATGTTGACCAGCTCCGCGCTCGAATAAGTCTTCATCAGGTGCACGCAGGCGTCCGCCATGTCGTCGACATAGAGGAACTCGCGACGTGGCGTTCCGGTGCCCCACACCACGACGCTCTTGGCCCCCGCGAGCTTCGCCTCGTGGAAGCGCCGGATCAGCGCCGCGACGACATGGCTCAGTTCGGGGTGATAATTGTCGCCGGGACCGTAGAGATTGGTCGGCATCACGTTGATGAAGTCGCTGCCGTACTGGCTGCGATAGGCCTCCGCCATCTTGATCCCGGCAATCTTGGCGATCGCATAGGGCTCGTTGGTCGGTTCCAGCGGGCCTGATAACACCGAGTCCTCGCGCAACGGCTGCGGCGCCAGCTTCGGATAGATGCAGGAGGAGCCCAGAAACATCAGCTTCTCAGCCCCGTTCTGATGCGCGGCCTGGATCACATTGGCTGCGATCGCGATGTTATCGTAGATGAACTGGGCGCGCAGCGTGGCATTGGCGACGATGCCACCGACCTTGGCGGCGGCAAGGAATACGACTTGCGGACGCGTTCTCGCAAACCAGTCGAACACGGCGGCCTGATTGCAGAGATCGACCTCGCGCCGGTCCACCGTCACGAGATTCACCTCCTCGCGCGCCAGCCGGCGCAGCAGCGCGCTGCCGACCATGCCGCGATGGCCGGCGACGTAGACGCTCCTGCCCTTCAGTTCAAACGGTGCGTTTGGCACTGCCAGCGTCCCGCTTTGCATCGGCCAGATCGCTCGCCATCATCTCCGCGACGAGCTCGGTAAACGTTCGCTTCGGCTTCCAGCCGAGCATGTCGCGCGCCTTGCTGGCGTCACCGACCAGAAGATCGACCTCGGTCGGACGGAAGTAAGTGGGATCGATCTTCACCACGGTCTTGCCGCTCTTCATGTCGACGCCGGTCTCGTCGATGCCCTCCCCGCGCCATTCGATCCGGCGGCCCACTTGCGCGAACGACAGTTCGACCATCTCGCGCACCGACCGTGTCTCACCGGTGGCGAGCACGAAATCGTCAGGCTTGTCTGCTTGCAGGATCTTGTGCATGCCTTCGACATAATCCCGGGCATGACCCCAGTCGCGCTTGGCCGAGAGATTGCCGAGATAGAGCGTCTCCTCGAGTCCAACCTCGATGCGCGCGACGCCGCGGGTGATTTTGCGGGTGACAAAGGTCTCGCCGCGGATCGGGCTCTCATGGTTGAACAGGATGCCGTTGCTGGCGAACATCCCATAGGCTTCGCGGTAGTTCACCGTGATCCAGTAGCCGTAGAGTTTTGCCACCCCGTAGGGCGAGCGCGGATAGAACGGCGTGGTCTCCTTCTGCGGGATCTCCTGCACGAGGCCATAGAGCTCGGAGGTCGAGGCTTGATAAAACCGCGTCTCCTTCTCCATGCCGAGGATGCGGATGGCTTCCAGCAGGCGCAGCACGCCGATTGCATCGGCGTTAGCTGTGTATTCCGGGCTCTCGAAGCTGACGGCGACGTGGCTTTGCGCCGCGAGATTGTAGATCTCGGTCGGCCGGATCTGCTGCACCAGTCGCATCAGATTGGTCGAATCCGTCATGTCGCCGTAATGCATCAGGAATGGCACGTTCCCGACATGCGGGTCCTGGTAGAGATGGTCGACTCGCGCGGTGTTGAATGAGGACGAGCGCCGCTTGACGCCGTGCACGACATAGCCGAGCGACAACAGGTATTCGGCGAGATAGGCGCCGTCCTGGCCGGTCACGCCGGTGATCAGAGCGACCCGTCGTTTGCTCTCTTGGTTTAACAAATTATTTCTCTGTGCAGGCAAATGTCGTTCCCCGATCGACGTCCTCGCGTCTGGCCCTTCGAAAGCGGAAGCGTCACGCTCTCAAACTGCCGAAGTGTGGACCCTCTACAGGCATTACGTCGATTGCTCAACTGTACGGAGGTAAACCCTCCACGTCGAAAGGGTTTTGAAGGACTATACGAAAGTTTGCAGTCCGGCAGATTTCGTTCGGCCTTCGTCAGGCGCTTCTCTATTGCTTGAGTGCGAGCAATGAATTGCGGCGCAGATAAGGGGTAAGCAGAGCGTTTGGTGGAGAAGCGTTCCACAGTCTCTCCGTGCTCAGCTCGCGCGTCGAGCCAGGGAGTTTCCCTCATTTCTTGTGCTTGCCTAAGAGTTTACCAGTCTTGCTGTTCATCCAGTGCAACTGCGAGCAAGCCGGACATACAAACCCCTGAAATTCGTTCTCTGTCGCGCAGTCCTTATCATCATCGATCCATTTCTGAACAATCATGTTGGCAATCGGGCAAGAAAAAGTGAAGGCGCGCATATTGGCTCTGTGCCGTTTGAGTTCATAGCAAATGCATGAATGAGGCCAGTGCACCTGCTTTATCAAACCTCAGGGAGATTATCGCGACGAGCCGTGTGCTCTGCCCCCTAACGACGAAGTCAGTAGCGGAAACACTCTGGCGGTTCATTGCTCGCGAGTGCGTCACGGAGTCAACAACAATGGTGCGTCTAGCGCGCGGACGACGGCGGTACTATGGCCAGGCGAAGACCGGATGTGCGTGAACAAGCCGCGTTGAGCGCATGCCGGTGTCATTGAAAGTGGCGGCTTGCCGATCCCGAGGCCCTTCTGTCATCGATACGGCGGGAACGTCCGGTTCTTGAGCACGCTTTCGGGGGAGACTAGCCTGAACAGACGGAGCAATTGCGTTCTACCTCAATTATCGAACTTGAGTTGCGGCCCCTCGGAGAAGAACTTGGGAAGAGCCGCGCGCGGACAAGGTACCGAGATCAAATGTTCAGTCGCTCACGGCTCTAGACTTGCACATCATTTCCTTTCCGAGGCGCTCACATGAGCTCTCAACACTCGTTCGTCAGGTCTCATTGCCTGGAGCGGCGGTCGGCCTTGGGGCAATCGTCGGGCCTGCATGTCGAGTAGATCCAGCTCGCGGAGGTATCGGCAGCTCTCTTGCTGCCGCAACCGTTGCCGAAGCCCAGCAGCTACGCGCGCTCCTCTTAGATTACTGTTGGTCAACTAATCTGCTTTCTTTGAAGCACGCCGTGCCCGTCCGACCATGGCATGACGTGCATTCGGGCATGGTGGTAAGCGCACCATGATGACAGCTTTTGGCGCGGTCCCCTCACAACGGGTTCGCCGCACATATAGGCGGTTCCGGGATCGCCATTTTTGAAGCCAACAATGGCCCGGCATTGGCCCCTCACAGTGATCGACGAGCAAGACCCTGTTCGTTTCATCGGGTCTTCTCACATTACCGCTCCGGGATAGCGCATCAATCTCTCGGCGGCTCGTTGGGCACTCGGTGCCCGCAAACGTCTTTCGGAGCCTCCAATGGCGGATTGGTCCTTCTTACATGTGAGCGATCGTGTCTTCATAGGGCTCCACGATTTGCGTGGACACAACAGAAATAGCGTCCTTCGGCACTGAGCGCGATCCTCGGGCCGCTTTGGCAGAAGACCTCTCATCGCACGCGATCGGCGTGATTCGGGTTTGTCCATAGGAATTCTGAATCGACCGAAGATCGATGCTACCTAACTGCGCACTCTACAATCTGACGCTACGTGCGGTTCAATCCCCCCTGCGGGCTAATCGCGTGAATATGTCAAACTCGTATTCGTTCGCCAGCAGCCAGCCGCGAAGCGAGGAGGGCGGGAGGCGTCTTTACCAAAGCAGCTGGCTTTTTGTTATTGGTGGTCTGAGGAACGCGCAACTCAGGTCCGCTGAGTTGTGCGCACATAGCGACGCTCGAGCTGTGAGGCGGCTCATCGCTAGGCAACGAGTGAGCTGCCTCGCCGCCGGAATCAATCGCCCGTGGCGAGAATGCTCTCTGGCGTGTGTGCGAATTGGCTCCGCCTATCCAGCCGAGCTATCCGCTCTCACGATCTTAATGGGGCTGCTTCCCGGGAATTCTGGAGCCGCGGCGGCCCGGCGGAATAGGAAACAGGATCAAACGGCAGCGCGCGATTCTGGTCAATAGCCGAATTCTGAGACACTAACAGTGACTTCGCCGTTGTCGACAACTTTGAAGTATCGACCTCGCAAGGTGCCGCAAGGTCCAGGCCACGTCAGGCCAACTATCATTGCGGGTCCGATACCTGTGCGAAGATCCGCCTGGCCGTCATCCGTTGGAAAGGCCGCCAAGCGGTGCTCAGCCCTGGTCCCGCTGAGTATCGGGGCTTCGGTCCAGATTGGCGTGTTTGCTACAATGGTGGTTGGTACCAAAGAGTTGCTATTGGGGATCGGCCGAGGGGAAGACGGCGGATCTGGAGGCAATCAGACGTCTCATGGAACGAGCAGCGCAGTTGGTCATGCTCTCTGATGGGCTGCCAAGGCCTCGTAGGGGCGCCGTTCGGCGGTGCTCCCACTCATCTAGAGGCGCGAGCGATTGTTAGACCGGCATTCTCTAGCGCATCCAAAATCCTATCAGCAGCCGCCCGCGGATCGCGCTGCTTCTCTATGCTCACGTTACAGGCCAACGTAGCAGCGATGATCTCGTGCGCCATTTTGCGCTGGAGGCAATCGTATTCGGCATGCTCACCACAAGTATTGCAGGTGATCACTGGTCGGCCAGTCCAGGGATCGTGCATTGCGATCTCGCACCAGCTTTCTGTATGACATTTCGGGCAGAGCATGGATCGAGAGTTCCTTGAGGGCTGAGCTCGCGCACTACGTGGTCGTCACTTGAACGACTACTTGGTAGCCATTGCTGCAGTAAGGCACGTGGATTGTGTGTGGCCTCGATACTCTGGAGGACGCCATTGTCGGGACGCGTAGTGAGAGCGCGGTCATTGAGGGTGCCGGCTCTATGTCGAACGATACATTGGACGGCCGCGGCATATCGTGCCGCCGGCCCGCCTAAAGATCTCACGAGCAAGGGCGCTCCGATAGGCCCGCCGGCTATGCAAAAAGCTTTCCGGATAATTCGCCTTACTGGCGGAAAGTACATCGGAGTTCGGTTCGGCTGAACGAAGTTGAGAACGCACGATCGCCTTAGTCATAAAGGTGTGCTGCCCTTGGTTGCGGCACTTGCTGGCTCGTGCCGCATTGAATCGTCGTCCTTTGGAGCGGCGCGGTGCTTGGCGCATTCACAAGAGCGATGCCCTGTTCTTCTTTGCAAGACGACGGACGACACCATGTTCGTCGTCCGTCACGCCGCGCTCTCAAATTGCCGATAGCCGCAGCGGCTCGACGACAGATCGCCACTTCGGACCACTTGATCAACCCATTCTCCAGGTCTGCGAACTCTTGCTCGGTGAAACGACCAGTCTCGCTAATACGGCGGAGGACCTCCTCTGAGATCACGACGGCGACTTCGCGAGAGGTGACCTCTTCCGGCCGGTTGCTGAACGCACGCACGAGGTGTGCGAGCTCCTGCTCGCTAAACTCACCAATTTGATGGGCGCGGCGAAGAATCTCCTGCGCGATGGCTACTGTCGCACTGCGAGAGCTCGCCTCTTGCCGCCACTTGCTCAAGCCGTTGGCGAGCATCGCCAGTCCTCCACCCGTAAAATGAGAAAGCCTGTCGGTACGGCAGGCCCGAACAAGAACCTCGCGGGCGATTGCAGTCGCAGCTTCGCGCAGCGGAACCGCTGTTGGCCATTTACTGAAGCCGTCCAAGAGAATAGCCAGTCCCTGCGGCGTAAATTCAGAGAGCCGATCCGCGCGGCGGGCACGGCAAACGACCTCCTGGGCGATCGCTGCCGTGGCATCGCGAAGAGACGCCTGTTGTGGCCACTTGCTGAACCCGTTTACGAGGTTCGGCAGTCCCTGGTCAGTAATGCAGGAGACTCCGTCGACGCCGCGACTGCGGGCGAGCACTTCATCGGCAATTGCAATTGTGGCTAGGCGGCAAGTCGTGTCCTTCCGCCATTTGCTGAAGCCGTTTACCAGCATGCCGAGTTCCTGGTAGCGAAAGCAAGAGAGGCGCTTGGCATGACGAGTGTGACAGATGACCACATCCGCGATGGCAACGGTAGCGGTTAGACAGGCAACCTCCTTCGTCCACTTGCTGAAGCCGTTGACCAAACTCGCCAGATCATGGTGAGCGAAGTCACCGAGCTGATCGACGGAAAGCGCGCGGCGAACGAGTTCACCCGCGATCTTGACTGTGACTTGCCGAGCCGCGAACTCGCCCGGCCACCTGCTGAATCCGTTCACGAAGTTGGCCAGACGCTGCGGACTGAAATTGGTGACATGATCGGAGCGGCGGAGAAGCTCGTTGCTGATAGCGATCGCTGCTTTGCGACAACTCGACTCTTCCGGCCACTTGCTGAAGACATTGACCAGACTCGCCAACTGTTGTTGCGTGAAATCTGAGAGTTGATCGCTTCGGCGCAGAAGCTCATCTGCGATCGTGACAACGGCCGTGTGAAAGCATTCGTCTCCCCGCCATTTTCCAAAGCCGTTCACGAGCGTTGCGAGATGCTGTTGAGTGAACGCGGAGAGACGATCGTCGGAGCGCATCCGGCAAAGTATCTCAGTCGCGATCTTGACCGCGGCTTCACGAAGCGCCGGTTGATCCGGCCACTTGCTAAACCCGTTTACCAGCAATGATAAGTCTAGGCTCGTCAGGTCCTGGAGGGTCTCGCGCTTATCGCGACAAACTTCAGCAATTCTGATCGTGGCATCCCGGCATTCGGAAGATGCAGGGTGGCGACCAAATGAGCATGCGAAAAGCGAAAGGGATCCGAAGCCGACTTGTTCTATCAGTGTGTGATCAAGACGCGAGAGCCGAGCCGCCAAAGCTTTGCAAAGTTCAGCACCTGCCTGACCTCCAGACTGGCGGCTTAGCTCATTACATATCGTGGCGTATCCCGATGCTTGCTTGAGGCGGATGTCTTCTTCAAATCGTGGAACAAATGCGATTTTGAAGGCAATCCCGGACTTTCGCAGGAAGCGTGCTCGATTTGATCTCGTGAGCTGGTTGGAATGCTCTAGTAGTGAACTTGAGAATGCTCGTACGTCGTGACAGCGGCAAGCATCCCCGATTGTTGCGAGAAGCTCATCGAGTGTGGCCATCGCTCGATTCGGTGGTTTTGAGTGTACAGCGTGAACGCGCTGCTCCAACGGGAGCCGGTCAAACGAGGCTGCTTGTCCAAGGCTTGTCATCTGCCGACCCTTCCCTCGCCGGGATCTCAAACCGAAAATACATGACGACATTGCTCACTCAAGCTGGTTGAATTTGGACAGGCAGCAACGGCGTCCTCACGCAGTATATGTCTGCGGTAAAGGTGAAGTGCGTCCGGTGTGCAAGCCTTTCGCTCCCAAGCCGTCGGCAGGCGCTCGTGGACGCTCGCCCGCGCTGGACATAAAGCGGCAGGCGTCGCAATAGAATGAACAACAGCTATCGCGTTGCGCTGAGGGTTGAGCGTCGGGGAGCCATACATGTCCTTCTTTCGGCTCACGAGGCTCTTTTCCAGTTCGTAGATCCGCGGTCTTGTCATTCGTTCCTGTCAATCCCCACCTTCCGCGCAATCGAAGTAATGCCCAGCTCGCTCAGGGTCGCCAAGAAGGCCATAGAATGACCGGCGCTTGGACATGCGACCTGCCCGAAGGGCCTATCGTTGGGCCGCGAATGAAGCGCGCCATGCAATCGGGCTTCTCGAGCTTTCGATGCGTCGAGGAGGCCGTAATTTCTTAGGCCTGAACCCTCCTGAGATTGCTCAGCAAACTGTGAGCCAGCGTATAATCGGACCATCTTTCCTCCGATGGCCGAATCATTGCAGCCAGGCATGACGAGAAACGTCGCGATAGGAGGATGCGTACCGAACACTATGGCAACGTGTATGCCTACAGCTGCCCCGTTTCGGCGCGAGCAAGCCATTTGCAGATTGGTGGTGGTTGGATCACGACCGCATAATTTGGGTATGGCCTCCAACTTCCATTCCACTCTGAGCGGCAAGGCGCTGATCTCCGGACGGCGGCCTCCGCCGTGAGCAATATCTCAAATCGGGGCAATCGCCATGCGGCGATGCTGTTCCGATCTTAGAAACCGGTTCTGCTGCACTCCCGGTTTCATCCCGAGATCTTGCAACGATTCGCCGAGGCCGCCTCACTGAGGCGTTTGGGGCCACCGCGGGCGTTCTCAAATCTGAGCTCCAAATCACACATTCCCAATTTTGTCGCCCGCAAGCTGTTGTACGGCCAGTTGCGGTCGCCGGCTGCATGAAGACCTTACAATCTGACGCTACGTCCGATTCAAGCCCTTATGTCGAGAGTAGCGCATTTAACGCGGGGACCTGACGCGAGATCCAATCGCCATTATCATTTTGCGTTGGCTTGGTGTTTCCAAGCGGGCGTTCTCAACCGAGAAGACCGTAGTGAAGCTTACTCCTTGGGTTTGTTGCGAGTGGCTTGTCGCATCTCAGACATTGACAGAGCGGGCGGTAGATGGAGGCGAATGAGCTGTGCTTTGGTGAAAGCCGGCCTACGGGATCTTACGTAGGTCATGTGTCGCATTTTCTTGATCTAAATATTGCATCGTCTTTTGCATGAAGCAGAAGAAACCATTCTCCGACGCCAAACATTGGCGAGGTCGTGCGGAAGCGACGCGAGTAAAAGCGGAGTCGCTCGAGGACGACACATCCAGATGCAGGCTCCTCAAGGTCGCTGAGGAATATGATAAGCTGGCCCGCCTCGCGGAGGGGCAGCAAAGAAATGGGGTTGACGGGCAGTTCTGATCGCCGCCGGAGCGAACGGTTGCATCGAAGGTCAATGCGTTGTGATCGCGGCGCGGAAGCCTCTCCGTTGGACGGCTCTAGGGCTGAACTGCGAAACGCCCTCCCACGGTAACGCCAATGAGCGAGGCTGTTCAAAAGTGCGACCCGCGCGGCCGGACCTCTGGCCGTGAATCAATGGTGAATCAGGGTGGTCGGCCACATAGATGACGCATTGACGGTGTCTCAGGCGGCAAGCCGGCTAACCTGGACATGAGAAGGAATGAGATGAAAGCCCATCGTCAGATCGTCGCAAGAGCGAAATTGCAAGCCTCTCGCTCGACGAACTGGCGAAGCATCGGCGTCGCTTTTGCATGATCTGCTGAAGCCGGCGACGTGTCTTTAGGTGACAAACTAACGGATCGCCGGATGATGCGAATTGGCTTCCGTCGCCATTTTGGCTGTGGAGCGTTTCAGTCGAATTCTGGCATCTTGCACCAACATCGTTAGCTCAACGCCATAACGTTGCGGACTTGTTAAGGCGGAGAGGCGAGCAGACCCCCCTGCTGGCATGGCTTGCGTAGCCAAACCATCGGAGATGTCTGCGCGGATCGTCGCATCAGGCAAGTTCGCAACAAGTCACCCATGACGAGAAGATACACCACAACAGAACTCTTCGGTGGACGATTCCGGATAGAACCGATGTTCTTCATCCAGGTAAGTTGGGTGCAGATGATCAGGAGTATTTGGGGCTGCCCATGCCGGGTAGCAGCCGCTCGATCTATGAGTCGGACAACACGTGTGGTGCGGGGTCAACTCTGTCGGTCGAAACAAGGAGAACGCGTGAGGAAGCAAATTGTTGAAAGACTCGAGGCGGGGCGCGTACGCGATGGCCGATTCGCTACCGCTCCGGGATCTGGTCCTTCCGGTCTCTTCTACGTGCAGGGGCCTTGTGGCTGTCAACTCAAGATCATCGGCTTCGTCCGTCCGGGATGGGAGCACGTCTCTGTGTCGACGCCACGGCGTTCTCCAAACTGGGACGAAATGTGCCTTGTCAAAGATCTGTTTTGGGATCAGGAGGAATGCGTGATGCAGCTGCATCCTCCTCGTTCGCAGTATGTGAACAATAGTCGCTATTGCCTGCATCTCTGGAGGCCGACACGTCAGGTCATTCCGATGCCTTCGGCAGCTTTCGTGGGCATCGTCGGGCTCGGGCCGTCTGAAGCGGCAATTCTGTTTGGGCAGATGAGTGCCGGGGCATATCCGATCCCGCCGCGTCGCTGTTAAGTCGAGCGGCGGCAAAGTACTCTGCTGTTCCCGCAGATCATCTTCGAGAGTGCAGATGGATTTACGCACCGCAGCCATGGGCGACGAGCACACCGTCGATGGAGCCTAGGTGAGCTAATGGTGCACAGGCCCGCCAAAGAGGGTGCGGGCCACCACTCTGCGCCCAAGAGCCCAGCTCGGTGCGCTTCTGAAGCTGGCGAGAGGCGCTCGCAGAGGCGGCTCGTCTGGACCACCATTTATTGTGCGGAATGTGACGTGCATGACCACCAGCGAGGAATTGGCAGGTTGATCATTAAAGCAGATCCGCCGCTCCGTTATACATGTGGGCGGCCAAACCACTTTTGTGTCAGGAAACGATCCTATGGAGCGCAACCATCGCTCGCATTGGCTAGTTGCCCGAATGAGACGCGTTGGGGAATGTTGTTGCGCGTGACGCGATGCTGCGAGGAAATCCTGCATGAGGGGCGGGTATTAGCGTGATATGAGCGCCATCCGGGCGCAACTCGGCGATAATTCTCGTTTAATCCCGGTCAAGAGTGCTGCTTTGCGGAGCTACGCACGACGGTATTGTCTGTATGATTGAGCGAAACTCTTGGGGGGTGCTGTGGAAGGCGAAGGCAATAGCGGCCATGACAGCGCGCCGGTCCGCCACGACTGGGAACGTGCCGAGGCGGAAGGGGTTTACGCGCTGCCATTTGCTGACCTCCTATTTCAGGCCCACACCGTTCATCGCGGCAATTTCGACCCAAATCACGTCGAAACCGCAAGCCTGCTCAGCATCAAGACCGGCGGTTGTCCTGAAGATTGCGCCTACTGTGCACAGAGCGTGCATTACGACACTGGCCTGAAGGCAGCTCGCTTGATGGATCGCGTTGATGTGGTCGCCGCCGCGCAGGGCGCCAAGACCGCCGGCGCGACTCGCTTCTGCATGGCCGCGGCCTGGCGCAGTCCAAAGGACCGGGACCTCGATCGGGTCTGCGACATGATTGCTGCCATTAAACGTGTTGGCATGGAGACGTGCGCAACGCTCGGCATGCTCACGCCAGGGCAAGCCGCACGGCTCGCCGACGCCGGCCTCGACTTCTACAATCACAACGTGGATACTTCGCCGGAGTTCTACCGCAGCATCATCACGACCCGGACCTTGCAGGATCGCATCGACACTCTTACACACGTGCGCGAGGTGGGCATCAAAGTCTGCTGCGGCGGCATTATTGGTATGGGTGAGCACGTCGAGGACCGTCTCGGCATGCTGGTATTGCTCGCCAATCTTCGCAACCATCCGGAAAGCATACCGATCAACGTCTGGAACGAGGTGAATGGCGTGCCGGTGAAGGTCACGGCGGAGCGTCCCGATCCGATTGCCCTGGTGCGCCTGGTGGCGACCGCGCGGATCATGATGCCCAAGAGCGTCATACGCTTGGCCGCAGGGCGCCAGTACATGACTGATGAACTCCAGGCGCTATGCTTCTTGGCGGGTGCGAATTCCATCTTTGTCGGCGATGTGTTGCTCACTACCAAAAACCCGCAACTTGACCGTGACGCAAGTTTGCTCGCCCGGCTCGGCATTACGTCTGGACTCGCTTAGGTTATCAGAACAATAGAGGTGCTGCGCGCAAGCGATCAGCGTAGGTGAGAAATGCAGATTGTCTTGATGAAGGGAACGATTCATTGCGCCTCCGTAACTGAATCCGGCCTGCACTATGAAGGTTCCATCTCGGTTGATCGCGCGCTGCTGGACGCGGCCGGTATCCTGATCAACGAACGCGTCGAACTCTACAATCTCGAGACGGGATCACGCTTTGCACCGTTTGTGACAGAAGCGCCACAAGGATCCGTCACTGTAGACATGAACGGTGCGGCGGCGCGATTGGCGATGCCCGGAGATAAGATAAGCATCGTCGCATACGCGTCATTTGAAGAGGAGGATGCAAGAATCTTCAGACCGCGCATTGTGCTGGTTGATCGAGAAAATCGCATCCTGCCGGTTTGATCCAACAAGCCAAACCCGGAAGGCCCCGTTCTTCGGCGCCAGTTAGAGTTGTGCGCATCCACCGTTGCTCAGCGAGTGAAGAATGAGTTGCATCGTTGCCGCTAAAGTCGCCAGCTATGTGGCAGGCTTGGATGCGCTTAAACAAGACGGCCGCCTGCGCAGTCTCAGGCCGCGCACCGGGACCGACTTTTCATCAAACGATTATCTGGGCCTGGCGAGCGCACCGCGCATGAAAAAGGCCATCGTGACTGCGCTCGAAGCCGGTACTCCGATCGGAGCCGGCGGATCACGGCTTCTGCGCGGCAACTGCGACGAGCACGAATGCCTCGAAGCAGAAGCGGCGCGGTTCTTCGGCGCGCAGACCGCGCTCTTCTTCGGTGGTGGTTATGTCGCAAATTTTGCGGTGCTGACAACGCTGCCGCAACGGGACGACCTGCTCATCCTTGATGCCCTGGTTCACGCCAGTATTCACGAAGGAGCGCGAGCTGGCCGAGCCGCGTTTCAGATCAATGCTCATAACGACCCGCAGGCTGTCGAAAGCGAAATTTGCGACTGGCGGACCGCGGGTGGAGCCGGGCAGGTCTGGATCGTGGTCGAGAGCCTCTACAGCATCGACGGCGATTTCGCACCGCTTGAAGACCTGCTCGCGATCGCGGACGGGCACGATGCGTTCTTGGTTGTGGACGAGGCTCATGCCACCGGCGTTTACGGCGAGCAGGGACGAGGCCTCACTGCTCCCTATGCAGGACGCGAAAATCTCCTCGTTGTCCATACCTGCGGCAAGGCGCTGGGAGCTGCCGGCGCGCTTGTCACCGCCTCTGGCGTGCTGCGCGACTTCATAATCAATCGCAGTCGCCCATTTATTTTCGCGACTGCCCCTTCACCGTTAATGGCGGTGGCGGTACGGGAGGCTCTGTTGATCCTGCAAGAAGAGCCGGAGCGCCAACAGCGGCTGGCGAAGCTTGTCGCGTTCACGCATCGGGAGATGGTTGCGCGAGGCGAGAGCAGTCCTCCGAACTCGCAGATCCTGCCCTATATCGTTGGCGAGAATGCCCGCGCCATGAGGCTGGCCTCCGCGCTACAGGCACGCGGATTTGACATCCGAGGAATCAGACCGCCAACGGTACCGGCCGGCACGGCCCGTTTGCGGATTTCACTGACGCTCAACGTCGGAGAGGATGAGGTGCGTGCGATGCTCGATGCGCTTGCTGAGGAGACGAGGGACAGGTTTCGATGAGTCAGCGGATCGTGGTGGCCGGCACAGATACAGGGATCGGCAAAACTGTCTTTTCGGCAGGCCTTGCGCAGCTCCTCGGCGCGAATTATTGGAAACCAATTCAGGCCGGTCTTGAAGATGAGACCGACAGCCAGCTGGCCGCTCGACTAGGCGGTCTCTCGGCCGATCGGATCGTTCCGGAGCGTTACTGCCTTAGAACACCCGCTTCCCCGCATCATTCCGCTGAAATAGACGGAGTTCGCATCGATCCCGACTCGCTGGTTGTGCCGGATACCGGGAAGCGACCGCTCGTCATCGAAGGCGCCGGCGGGCTGATGGTGCCACTGAGTTCTAACGTACTCTACATCGACGTCTTTGAGAGGTGGCGCCTTCCCGTCGTGCTTTGCGCCCACACGCTACTGGGGACCATCAATCACTCCCTGCTATCGATAGAAGCCTTGCGAAAGCGCCAAATCGACATTCTTGGGATCGCATTCATCGGGGAAAGAAATCCTGAAACTGAGAGCGCAATTTGTGACATAACGCGGGTACGTTGGTTAGGGCGGCTGCCCTGGATTTCTCCTCTGACGGCAGACAGCCTCCAGGTTGCCTTCAAAGGCTCGTTTATTTCCGGCGATTTCAATCCATGATGCCAGACACGCGGTGGCCAATTTGGCATCCATTCACGCAGCATGCTCTTCACAACGAGATGACCAAGGTTGTGCGCGGCGAGGGTGCTTATCTCTACACTGCCGATGATCACCGAATCATAGATGCAATCTCATCTTGGTGGGTCGTCACTCACGGCCATTGCCATCCGCAGATCGTGAGCGCGATTCAGGAGCAGGCCGGCAAGCTGAACCAAATCATTTTCGCCGGCTACACGCACGATCCGGCCGAGCAGGTCGCTCAGCTCCTTTTAAAACTGACGCCCCGAGGCTTGAACCATGTGTTTTACTCGGACAGTGGCTCAGCCAGCGTGGAGGTCGCCTTGAAGATGGCGCTCGGTTATTGGCACAATATAGGCGAACAGCGAACACGCATCATTGTGATGCAGCACTCCTATCATGGCGACACGTTCGGCGCGATGTCCGTTGGTGCCCGCGGTATCTTCAACGCGGCGTACGGTCCCCTTCTGTTCGACGTAACCTCAATCCCGTTCCCTGCCAGCGGTCGTGAGCAGGCGACGTTTGATGCGCTCGAGTCAGCATGTCGGAACGAAAATCCCGCAGCCTTTATTGTCGAGCCTCTGGTGCTAGGGGCGGGCGGAATGCTGATGTACCCAGCTTGGGTGCTAAGAGAGATGAAGCGGATCTGCGAGGCGTGGAATGTCCTGTTCATTGCCGATGAGGTCATGACGGGCTGGGGCCGCACCGGAACAATCTTCGCCTGTGATCAGGCCAATGTTGTACCAGATATCGCGTGCTATTCGAAGGGTCTCACTGGAGGGGCGCTGCCGCTCGCGGTGACACTTTGCCGGGCAGAGATTTTCGATGCTCATTATTCAAAAGACCGTACGCGCACGTTCTTTCACTCGAGTTCGTATACGGCAAATCCGCTGGCCTGTGCCGCCGCCAAGGCTAACCTGGATCTATGGAAAGACCAGGAAACTCACCGACGCATCGCTGCGGTCGCAAACATGCAACAGCAGGCAATTGAAGTCTTCCGCGCCGATCCGCGCTTTGCAAACGTTCGTCGCAGCGGCACCATCACAGCACTTGATCTGAATGCGAGAGAGACCGGCTATCTCGCAGGAGTCGGCCCGAAGCTTCACGCCTTCTTTAAAGACCGCAATCTCTTGCTGCGCCCACTCGGGAATACGATTTATGTGATGCCGCCCTATTGTGTAACAGCGGGCGACCTGGACGAAATATATGCAGGCATCCGTGACGCTGCCGATGCCCTGGCCTAAACACGCGCGCGGCATTGCAAAATCAAGGATTCCGCGGTGCCGTCGGCTTTTCGAACGACTTGAGAGGGTCTTGCCTTAGACTGCCTACGAAATGGACGATTGTTGCCTCGCATCTGCTGGAGTCTGCGGCAGCCGTGCGAGTGCTGGTGCATCTTTCCATTTCTCTCGCCTGGATCCGGGTTCGTTTGCGGAATGCGCCTGCACTCCGCCGAAGCTGCACCTTTAAGTGTTTACTGAGCGCTCAATCATCAGAAATGTGTTGCTTTGCAACTTCTCAGTGGGATGCGCCTTTTCGTCCGCCGTAGTGATAGATACTTTTTGGTCTTCAGGCAAAGGCCATTGGACAAAGGTTAATAAGGCGCGGTCGTGCGCCGCATGGTCGTGTCTCCAAATCTTCCGATCGAGATCGTCACCGCTCGGAGAGACCGTGAGAGGCCGAGAGGCTCGCGACAGGTAATTGCACCCGCCATCTCGCCGAATAAGAACGACTTGTTGGTCGCCGAAGCCCTTTTCCTTCGGGCAGCTGCGGCCCGAGACGGAGATTTGAACGACTGGGACGTCTCGGGCTCAGTACGGCACCCGAAGGACCATCTCGCCAACTGATTGGATTAGGTTCGATCCCCAGATCTGGGTCGAAATCCCCCCGGCTAGACGACTGGTACAGCGAAGCTAAGCTCAAGACGCTCGATCTTTTTTGGATGAACGGCAATGGGCTGAGTTCAACGCTTAGATGGGGTTGCTCGTACGCCGATCACCGGCTCGACCGGCGGCACACCGTCGCCGCCGGCTCTGGGTTCCAACGGTATTCCGGCGACGTCAAAAGTCGACGCCATCGCAACACTGCCGTACTCAAACAAAAGAATACATACAGCTAGTTCATTGCAGGCTTGGCTTGCGGGAGACCTGAGCGTGGTGGCATTCCAAGGACCAGCTGAGACAGATATGGAACGCCGCGAACGATCGCGCGGACCGTTAGCGCTATCGCAACAATGGCGGCCCCGAGCACACCTGCGATGATCAACCGGGTCGTGAGATCCCAAAATTCTCCGAACTGTATGAAATCCATGAGACGGAACACGGTACCCTGGACGAGGTAGAGCAGCAGCGTGGTCTGGCCCAACTCCACAGCGATAAACCGGGCGATTCGATTTGAATGGCCAAAGCTCCAGCATTGCAGCAGGAGTTCGATAGCGATTGCTGAGGCAGCTGCAGCGCCAACAAACATCAGAAGCGCGTCCTTGGCCGACCGGAAATCGTGAAAGACTGCAAGGTTATTATAGACATAAGTGTCCTTGCCCCAAGCTAGAAAGGATATGCAAGTCACTATCGAGAGAAAGAAAATCAAGAGCGGCTTGTGATTTCGCGATGTGCTCGTCCATCGTTCTCTCGAATGGGCCAGCAAGAACCCCAGGCAGAAGAACGGGTAAGTGAATCTGATTAGGGGGATATGGAGAACGTCAGAGGCGTGAGTGCGACCAGTATGGCTGAGCCAGATACGGCCCAGAATGGGTGGCTGAGCCTGGTAAAAATCTTGATGAGAAGGTAGGAAAAAAACGTGGCCCAGATGAACCAGTATGTGCCAGCCAGATCGTCTACAAATTCCAAAAGTCCGCTCGTTAGGCTGGTCGCGCGCCACAATGCCGTTAACTTAGCTGTCTCCATTAAAGCCCACCAAAACAGCATCGGCAGCAAAAGCTGCTTTGCACGGTCGCTGACGGCTCGAATGAACGACTTTTGCAGCAGCGATCCAACAGACAGATATCCGCTTATCGCCATGAACAGTGGCATGTGAAACATATAGATCGATTTGTAATAGGGCGAATACCAAAACCCGTCGTCTCGATAGATGACGTACTGGATCAGGTGCCCAACGATCACCAGGACAATGAGCGCACCTTTCGCGAAATCTAAGCTTAGATCTCGATCGTTTGCCTTTGTCGCGCGCGAGCTCGGGGCGATCGTTCCAGTCACGCGTAGCAATCTCTCAAACATCTTGATATCTGTTCTTGACGAGCCGGCGGCCCATTGTTCGCTTCTTCTGCCTCATTTTTGATCTAAACGAAAGGTGATGGCGGGAGTTTTTGGGAGGGGAATAAGCCCAGCTTGTTAGGGCTGGAAGAATGAGCTGTGGGCCGAGCGTCTCGGTTGGGCTCCGGGAACTTTGCGGCAGAGAGTAGATATCGAAGTTGAGATGCAGGCGTAGCAGAACGGGCAGGCATACTAGTTGCAGACGCTTTTTGGGAGGAAGACTGTCGCCCTCAGTCTTCCACTCAGCCCGACGCATCTCAGACCCGGCAGATGCGTCGGGCTTCTTCGGTTGGCCCAGAATAATCGGCGTTTGGTCCGTCACCTTCTTGACGCCGAGGTGCTTACGCCAATGGGGGCGTTTGATAACTGAACTCGGGCACGCCAAGATGGTACGGCGGCGCGCTACGCGCGAACGCGGATAGCGGTGCTCATCAGTTCTGGAGCATAAGCGAAAACCAACGCTTCCTGATTGAGATGCGCGTTCGGTTTTGTGTAACTCACGCCGTGAACCGCCGGTGCTGTGACAACTTTCGGCGCAAAGCCGCCGCCGGAGTGATTGCTGCTGCACCGATACTGTAAACGGCTCGGGCTGGATTGCTGCTGCACAATGTCTACGGCGCTCACAAAGTCTGCGCCCGTGCGATGGGCACGGGCTCATCAAGACCGGGCGTGCAAGGGCCTGCGCGAGTGGAGTGCCATGTCTTGCTGAAGCTCGTTGATTGGAAGTGCATCCGGCCAAGGCGCTAGTTAGATCGTTAGATCGTACCTGGTCGGATGATCAATTGGGTTCAAGTGAGCCATCTTCAGAGAGCGCAAGGTTCGGCGCGAACGAGGTCACATTTGGCGGACCTCATTCTGAAAACTGAGATAAGCAGCTCGATCAGAGTCGCTCGCCACTGCGAGGTTCTATTGCAAAGCGGCCGCTCGCACTCACGTGTTGTGAAACAAGGAGGGCAGCCAACGTTCTTCGCGCATCAGCCGACTCAGCGGAACACAGACAACGTTAGCGTTTCACGCGTCACCTCCGTGATCATGACTTCAAAACTCCTGGGCGTTTCGGCAGGAAGCGAGGACTAGCGCCAGTGACCTGTGCACCGATGCTGTGCTAGCAACAGTTTCTCTCGTGTGCTAAAACTAGCTTGCTCGGGCTAAATTCAACATTTCGCACAATGACTCCTCGAATATATCCAGGCCTTGTCCCAGCGTTTCTTGGTCGATCGTAAGTGCAGGTAAGAACTTCACAACCTGATCTGTCGCTCCGCATCGCTCGACAATCAGTCCCTTCTCAAACGCTCTATGTGACGTCGCCTCTGCAAGCTCGGTCGTTTTGCAATCGAAGCCACATACCATGCCCCGCCCCCGAACAACGAACTTGTTTCCGTGCTGGTGCGCGATAGCATCGAGTCGACGCCGCATAAATTCGCCTAAGCGTCGGACCTCTTGCGAGAACGTCTGGT
The DNA here is from genome assembly GCF_041200145.1 of Bradyrhizobium sp. LLZ17. Classification (NCBI taxonomy): domain Bacteria; kingdom Pseudomonadati; phylum Pseudomonadota; class Alphaproteobacteria; order Hyphomicrobiales; family Nitrobacteraceae; genus Bradyrhizobium; species Bradyrhizobium zaerense. The sequence continues at coordinate 3,484,125 of NZ_CP165734.1, read as the reverse complement.
TGTGCCAATACAGATTCAAAGCCGCTTTGGCAGAAACGAGTGCAAGGTTGTTTCCTCGGAACGTTCCCGTGTGCTCGCCTGGCTCCCATGCGTCGATCGCTTCTTTGATCAAGAGCATCGACAGTGGCAAACCGAATCCACTCAGCGATTTCGACATTACAACAATGTCTGGCGACAACCCGGCGAACTCGAAACTGAAGAACTCGCCTGTACGACCACAGCCCATTTGGATATCGTCAACTACGAAAATAGCTCCGACGTCTTTTGCCAAAGCCTGAACTGACTGCAACCATTCCTTTCCCGCGACGTTAATGCCTCCCTCTCCCTGCACGGTTTCGACGAGAATGGCGGCTGGAAGATCAATGCCACTGCTCTCGTCCATTAACACCTTTCGCAGGTAATCCGCCGGACTGTCAGCGGAGCCGAGATACCCATCATAGGGCATGAAAGTTGTGCCGAATAAGGCAATGCTGCTGGCTTTGCGGTAAAAGCGGTTACCGCTTGCAGCTATGGCTCCCAAGCTTTGGCCGTGATATCCATTCGTGAAAGAAATGACATTGTGTCGTCCTGTGATCTTTCGCGAGAGCTTTAGAGCTGCTTCAACAGCGTTAGCTCCTGTAGGCCCCGTAAATTGAAAGCGGTAGTGAAGATTCCGTTCGCGAAGGATGATGGAGCTAAAGGTCTCCATGAATTCGACTTTTGCTGGCGTGGCCATGTCCAAGCCATGGACGACCCCGTCCGAGTCTAGATACTCGCTAATAGCCGCTTTGATTTCCTGATTGTTGTGGCCGTAGTTTAGCGCTCCAGCGCCGGACAGAAAGTCGATGACCTTTCGGCCACCCTCTGTGAACATGATAGAACCGCGCGCCCTGCTGAAGACGGCAGGAAAGGAACGTGAGTACGCGCGCACATTCGACTCGAGAGTTTCGACGGTGTTCATTTTGCGCGACGCGTGTACTCCAACCATGTCGTCATCTCCTCGATAACATAATGAAGCGCGCGGCCAACATCGTACAAGAGAGGCAAAGCGAGCCGCGCTGTTCTGCTGACCGTCTTTTGGGGGGTACGCGTTAGCGCGTCTGAAAATCGGCCCCGCTTGCTTACCTGAGAACCAGGCGGAACAAAGCTACTATGTCTAGTAGCTCCGTTCGCATCCAGCGAGGCTCCTGCCTAACTCGCCTTTCGCGGCCAGGATTGCTCAGTCGGCGCGATCGAAGAATTTGCCCATACCACGCGGCTAACTTTGGAAACGGGAAGGATGTAGGCCGAACAATGTCATCTGAGCAGAGGCGCGGACGCGCTCCTGCCGAGGACGGAGCCCGCCAGCCGGAAGCGTGTTTTGCATGCTCACGCTCACGGTCCCGGCGAGTAGAAGGGGGCTGCCGCCGCGGATCTGGCCCGGCACGCGGGCTCATCGCGCGACCAGAGCCGACCGCTTTGCGCAGCGGACCGTTGCGTCGCCGGCGTGAATGCGTTCGGTAGCAAAGGCATGGCTTGAGATCGCAGCGGCCAGCCGCAACAGATGCCTAAGTTTCGGATGCTTTAGGTTGCTGGGATCGGACACAGGTTGGCGAATCTGTCGGTGCAAACGTTCGACCGCTTCGGAAGCCGTCGTACTGCTGTGAAGGTGGTGTGCACGTTCATTGAAAGGGAAGGGGGCACCGCCTCGCCGGATTACGTGATCATACCAGAGGCGTCTTGTCAGGAGGTCGACGTTGCAAGTGCTTCAACCGGATTTCGAAAGCGGAACAACAGCGATATGAATGCGGCAAGATGGAAAAGCGATCGTTGCCACTGCCACCCGTAAGCGCGGGTAATCGCCCATTGATGGAGATCGCAAGCGCCGTGCGGGTTGCGGCTTGGTCCGGGCTGCTTCCCCATCTTTCAGGCGTCCGTTCCGTCACGATGCTCGTCCAGCGCGTTATCGAGGCAGGCTATCAACTCCAGACCGGCAAAGGGTTTGGGAAAAAAGCCGGTCACGCCGGCTTTCAACGCGCGGGCTCGCGTGCGCTCATCCGCGAAGGCAGTAATCAAGATGAATGGCGCAGCGTGGCCCTGGGCCCGCATCTGTTCCAAAAGTTCAAAGCCGCTCATCATGGGCATCTGCACGTCTGCAATGACACAGGATGTATCGTTCAATTGAGACGACCGCAAGAAATCCTCAGCCGATGCAAACGTGTGAACGATGTGGCCCTGCGATTTCAAAAGATTGTTCAGTGCGGCACGAATTGAAGGATCGTCGTCGACAACGGAGATAGTTGAACACTTAGACAAGACCACCCGTCCTCGTTGGGCGAAGGCACTGGCCGAAGCATAGCGGCCAGCTGAAGGGTGCGCGAGTACGCGGAAATTGTAAAATCATACTTAGGTTTGTACCTTGAGACGGTCGGTCCCAATTCCCAGCCTCTCAGCCATCCTAATCAAATCGGCTAGCGATCGAGCGCCCATCTTCCTCATCACGTGCCCGCGGTAGATTTTGACCGTAATCTCGGCGAGCCCGAGTTCCGCGGCCACCTGTTTGTTCAATAGGCCGGTGGCGACAAGTCTCAACACATCCTGCTCCCGTGGACTCAGGGCCTCAAACAAGGACTGCAGCCTCTTGATGACCTTGTCTACACCTCGTCTTTTGCGATCCCGTTCGATCGCAGCAATGACGCCATCGAGCAGTTCCTGATCGCGAAATGGCTTGCTGAGAAAATCGATTGCTCCACTCTTCATCGCTTTGACGGTCATCGGAATATCGCCATGAGCGGTGATGAAAATGATGGGAATATGAACCTTCAATTTGGCTAACTCATTCTGGAGCTCAAGTCCGCTCAATCCCGGCAGTCTGATGTCAAGCACAAGGCAGCCAGGAACATCAGGAAGCTCGCTGTGGAGCAGTTCCTGGGCGGATCCGTAAGCAACGACATCTAGACCGATGGATCGAAATAGGTTGACCAGCGATTCGCGCATTGAGAGGTCGTCGTCGACGACGAACACTCTCGGTCTCACCTCCGGCCCTTCGACGGTTGCGGCTTGCGTCCGCGGTTCAGAGCGCTTGGTCACGAAGAGCCTCACTTTTGCAATTATAGTAGAAAGATGTGTTACCACGCCCAATGGTTGTCCGTCGTGGTCTTCCTAGGAGCTTTCGGGCACTGCAAATCTATGAGACTTTCCAGGGATGTGACCGGGTCAGCCGTTTGCAGCCGCGTAATGCATTACCAGGAAAGTCTAGCAAAAAGCGCCCGAGTGGTCGAGAACTGGCTTTCGCGTCTGTCCGCTGTTCCGCGGGAACGGGCCCGCGGCATCGATCAAATCAATCAGCAGCCGTTTGACAAGCACCGAATCCAGAGGTTGAGGCGTTCGCTCTTGCACGGGGCGTCCCCGCTGGCCCTTCGCGAGTGGCGGCTGCAGGAGGCGTCGGCGGACCCTCACTATGCGGCTGGATTAGAATGCCCGCCGTCTTGGTAGTTGGATGCGGGGCTGCGAGCTGAGCAGATCGGCGCGATGTTGCCTAGGCATGCGCCGGGCTCGCCGGCATTGTCGGCATGCGGCGTAGACTACCGCGCTTGTACTAAGGAAAATGGAAATTAGAACGAGCAGCAGCGGCATCAGCACATGAACTCTTTTTGCTTCGTCAGAGCGCCTGTGAGTTGCGTCTTTAGCGAGCTTGGGAAGGCATCTTGCATCGGCTTCGTACAACCTCACGCAAGGTGCGATTCAAGTCCTTTCGGTCGTGCTCATAGGAAATATAGTCATCTCGATCTGCTGAGGTGCCTATGTTCTTTCGTCCCCCCTGTTTCCTTCTAAGCGCCTATCCCAAGATGAGGTGGTGAATCTACGTGGAGAGGCCCATTGGCTGCCTGGCTGTCGATCGCTTCGGCAAAGCCAGTTGCAATTGGCCTCCGGCCGCAGCTCAACAAAGGCTGATCCGGCAAAGGTATCGCTCTCCTAGCAGTTTTGGCGGGCATCATAGGTTTGTGGCGAGCAGGCTGTTCGAAGGTTGTACTCAACCCCGCAAGATAGGATAGAATGCGAGCCGAGCGGTCAGCCTGAAGCAGTCGCCAACCTGCCACTAGCTGATTGATCTTCCCACGCAGCTCATCAAAGCGGCCCGGCGCACTCCTTCGAGAAGAACTGCGCAGGGTTCGCCCCACATCGCCAGTACATCCGTGGCGATGCTGCTCCAATGAAGCAATCCACATGGCAAAACTGAGGCTCGCTCCGCAGCCAAACTCAATAGCGGCCGGCTGCTACTCCACGCCGGCACGACGAGTTTGAATCGTACGTAGCGTCACGTTGTGCGATGTCGTCTAGATCTCTCGAAGTTGGCAAAGTCCGACAAGGTGGAGTGCGGAATTGGCAAGGATTGCGGCAAATGTTGTTACGGTGCGCGTGGCGAGGGAGAAGGCGTTCCGCTGTTCTTGATATTCGTTGCAATTCGCTTCACCGGTTCTGGGATAGCTTCCGCTGCGCTTGAACCGCGGTTTGAGTATGGGAACTCTGCCTGATCTATCGGGTTCGGCATGGCCGGCAATCGCCCTCCTGCGAACGGCGGCGCTCGGCATTCCGATGAGTGAGGGCCTGTACGGGCCCTGTATCAGCATAAGGAGTGCCTTGTCGCGGGTCAGTTGCTTTTCGAAAAATGGCAGCAGGAATCCTCAGAATAGCTATCGGGCACGGTTTGGCTCAAACAGGCTCGCAGATCTGCCGCATGATGCTGCCGTTCAGAGTGGATGACTGCATTGCCTCTGACAAAATGGGCTTGGAATGATTGTCGATCTCGCAAATTGCACCGCGCCTGTCGGCGGCATTTCTCTTGCCTGGACCGCGCATTGCCTCGATCATGGGCAAACCGATCGGCTTTCATATCTCATGGCCTGATCGAGAGATAGCGGCTATCCGGAGCCCTGCTGCATGTCGGGCAGCGGGGCGCTGGTGGCAGGTAACTGCCACGAGCCGCTCTATCCTCCCGCGCGACACGCTGCGTAATCGGGAGCCGCCGCCCACGCGGGCCCAAGCCTGCGCTCGATCGACATGATCGGGCTCTATGATACAGCCTGCGTTCGTTCTATTTTGCTTGCTGCGGCCTATTCTTTGGCGGCCCCGGACCTGTGGCGTTTTTTGTAAAGTCTCTTCACAATTGCGTCCCTTCTGTGTCAGATGTTGGCTCGCGTCTTCCTAGTCTGGGCGGGCAAATGCCGCGAGACCCTCTCAGCCGGACTTTGTTCGGCTCAAATCTCGACAGCGACTTCCAACCCCTGTGGGAGGACGGTGATCGCGCGTTCTGCCGTGCGTGGCGACAGCTAATCCATGGCAGCAGAACTGTCGTGCTCGTCGTGCGGCCGATCACGGAAGACCCAGCGACGCTCGACCGCCTCGTCCATGAGTGTGAGCTGAGGGAGGAGCTAGACGAGGCATGGGCGGTGCGGCCTTTGGAACTGATCCGGGAATCTGGTCGTACCATGCTGGTCCTGGAGGATCCATGCGGCGAGCCGCTGCTAAACTTAGCTGGAGCCCGCATGGAGCCCCAGCGCTTCCTGCGCCTGGCCGTTGGTATCACGACGGCCGTGGGCAAGCTTCACCGGCACGGCTTGATCCACAAGGACCTGAAACCCGCTCACATTCTGGTCAATTGCCCCGACGAACAGGTGCGGCTCACTGGGTTTGGTCTGGCTTCCCGTCTTTCCCGCGAGCGGGTGCTGCCTGAGCCTGCCGAGTTCATCGCCGGCTCGCTGCCCTACATGGCGCCCGAACAGACCGGACGAATGAACCGCTCAGTCGACTCTCGCAGTGATCTCTATTCACTTGGCGTGATATTCTACCAGATGCTGACCGGGGCGCTGCCGTTCACGGGCTCAGACCCGTTGGAGTGGATTCATTGTCATATTGCAAGAAAAGCAACACCGCCCCTCGAGAAATCGCAAAATGTCCCGGAGCCAATCTCTCACATTGTGATGAAACTCCTCGCGAAAACCGCCGAGGAACGCTACCAGACTGCCGCTGGCCTTGAACACGATCTGCAACACTGTCTGGCAGCATGGGCCAACCACGGTCGCATCGAGCCTTTTGACCTTGGCGCAGACGACACACCTGATCGCTTGATCATCCCCGAGAAGCTCTATGGCAGAGCCCGCGAGATCGAGACCTTGCTCGGCTCGTTCGATCGCGCGGTGAAGAGCGGCGCGCCGAGGTTGGTGCTGGTTGCCGGTTATTCCGGCATCGGTAAGTCTTCGCTTGTCCAGGAGCTACACAAAGTACTCGTACCCTCGCGCGGGCTGTTGGCATCAGGCAAATTCGACCAAGTGAAGCGCGATGTGCCCTATGCGACACTAGTGCAGACCTTTCAGAGCCTTGTGCGTCCTCTTCTCAGCAAAAGTGAGGGCGAACTCGCGACCTGGCGGCAAGCGTTCCGGGAGGCGCTCGCTGGGAATGGACGGCTGATCGTCGAATTGATCCCCGATCTGAGCCTGGTTATCGGCGAGCAGCCCGCGGTTGCTGAGCTTCCAGCCCGTCAAGCGCAAATCCGTTTCCAGCTCGTGCTTCGTCGCTTTATTGGCGTGTTCGCCCGGCGGACCCATCCATTGGTGCTCTTCCTCGACGATTTGCAGTGGTATGACGCTGCGACACTCGACCTGATCGAGGATCTGCTAACCCAGCCCGATCTGCACCTGCTGCTTATTGGAGCTTACCGCAGCAACGAAGTTGATGCTGATCATCCGCTCAAACGCAAGCTCGAGTCCATCGGGAGAGCCGGCGTAAATCTAGAGGAGATCACGCTATCGCCGCTCAGCGCAGACGACGTCGCGCAGTTGGTCGCGGATACCCTTCGCTGCGGGCCAAAACGCGCTGCCCCGCTTGCGAACTTGGTGCATCAGAAGACGATGGGCAATCCGTTCTTCGCCGTTCAATTCTTGTCTGAACTAGCCGGAGAGCAGCTGTTGACGTTCGATCACGAGTCGGCGCGCTGGCGTTGGGATCTGCAGCGGATTCACGCAAAAGCGTACACCGAGAACGTCGTCGATCTGATGCTCGGCAAGCTCGTCCGGCTGCCCGAGGAAACCCAGGACGCGCTGCAACAGCTGGCCTGTTTCGGCAACATGGCCGAGACGGCAGAGCTTGCGATCGTGCTCGAAATTTCAGAGGAGCAGGTGCACGCGACCCTGTGGCCGGCAATTCGGCAGGAACTGATCGTGCGGCATGGGACAGCCTACCGCTTCGTCCACGATCGCGTTCAAGAGGCGGCCTACTTGCTGATGCCGGAATCCTCGCGCGCTCCTGCCCATTTGAACATCGGTCGGATGCTTGCCGCACATGTTCCTGCGGACAAGCGTGAAGAGGCCATCTTCGATATTGTCAGTCAGCTCAATCGAGGTGTCGCACTAATCGTTTCCGATCAGGAGCGAGAGCAGCTTGCTCAGCTGAATTTGGCCGCAGGGCAGCGTGCCAGGGGGCAGCGGCCTACGCTTCGGCACTCACATATTTCACGGTCGGTGCTGCGCTGTTCGCAGAGCACTCTTGGCAAACGCGCCATGAACTCGCGTTCGCACTGGAGACAAGCCGGGCCGAATGCGAATTCTTGGTAGGCCGGCTGGATATTGCGGAGAGCCTCCTGTCCGCACTGTCGAAGCGCGCCTTGAACGCGACCCAACGAGCAACGGTCGCATGTTTGCGGGTCGATCTTTACTTGACGCTCGGCCAGTACGGGCGGGCGGTACTCATAGGTCTCGAATATCTTCGCGAAGCGGGATCGAGTGGTCGCAGCATCCGACCGACCAGGAAGCACTGGCCGAATATCAGCGGATGTGGTCACAGCTGCCCGACGCAATCGAGGAGCTTGCTGATTTGCCTGGAATGACAGATCAGACCACGCTTGCCACGCTTGCCGTCTTGACGCGGATTCTTCCGCCCGCGAGTTTCACGGACGCCAATTTATCCGCTTTGGTTATCTGCAGAGCCGTGACCATGAGCCTCGAATACGGCAATACTGATGCTTCTTGCACCCACTACGCATGGCTAGGCCGGATCTCGGCCGGTCGCTTCGGTGACTACCAAGCGGCTGATAAATTTGGTCGTCTTGCTTGCGACCTGGTTGATCGCAGCGAGTTCTCTCGTTTTCGGGCTCCGGTCTACTTGGCCGTTGGATGCAACGTGATCCCGTGGACGAAGCCCTTAAGAGATGGCCGAGTGTTGATTCGGCGAGCGCACGAAGCTGCGGTCATTAGCGGCGACCTCATCTATGAGGCGTACAGCTTGGTTCATCTAACGTCAAACATGATCATGGCCGGAGATCCTCTGAGAGAGGTGCAGAATGAGATAGAGAAGAGCATTGCCACGACACGGAACAGAAAGGTGCAGTTCGCTGCTGATACCATAGATGCTCAGCTCGCAATCATTAGAACGATGCGCGGCCTCACGCGCTCATTCGGATGCTTCGATGACCAACAATTTAACGAGCTGGACGTTGAACGATCGTTGGCCGGAAGTCCGGAGCGGTCGCCTAGCCAAACTGTCTACTGGATCCGCAAGCTTCAGGCGCGGTTTCTAGCTGGCGATTACGCTGCGGCTGTTGGTGCTCGCTCGAAGGCGGAGCCCCAATTATGGACCATGCCGACAGAGCCCTTGATCGCGGAGTTTCACTTCTATGGTGCGCTGTCTCACTCATGTTATTGCGACAAGCTAGGCGAAAGCCAACAGCAGCAACATCGCGATATCATTGATGCCCATTACAGACAGCTGCAGATATTGGCGACGAATTGCCCCGAAAACTTTGAAAATCGTGCTGCCTTGGTCGGCGCTGAAATTGCAAGGCGCGAATGCCGGGATGCAGACGCAATGCGACTGTACGAACATTCAATCCAGACCGCAGCACGTAACGGCTTCGTCCACCACGAGGCAATCGCCTGCGAACTTGCAGCGCGCTTTTATGCTGCGCGCGGTTTTGACAGAATCTCCCGGGTTTACCTGCAGGACGCGCGGCGCGGCTACCTTCGTTGGGGAGCGGATGGTAAGGTGCGTCAACTCGAGGAGCTGCATCCGCATCTCATGCATCAGGAGGCCCCTCTTGCCGTGAATGGCATGACGATCGGAGCTCCGGTTGAGCATCTTGATCTGGCGACGGTGATCAAAGTGTCGCAGGCAATTTCCGGCGAGATTGTGCTTCAGAAGCTAATTGACAAGCTTATGCGGACTACCATTGAGCAGGCCGGCGCCGAACGAGGTTTGTTGATTCTGCTGCATGGCGGCGAGCCACGGATCGAAGCGGAAGGCAAAACGGTAGCAGATGCCCTCGTTGTAAAGGTGGATGAACAGCCCGTAACTCCGATGGCTCTTCCCGAATCCGTGCTGCATTTCGTGCTACGTGTCCGCGAAAACGTCATTCTCGAAGATGCTGTCGCCCAGCCTTCATTTGCCGAGGATCCGTATATCCGCGAGCGCAAAGCGCGTTCTATTCTTTGCCTGCCACTGATCACGCAGGGCAAGCTGATCGGCGTACTTTATCTGGAGAATAATCTCGCCCCGCGCATATTCTCGGCTGCCCGAACGTCAATGCAGAAAATGCTTGCCTCTCAAGCTGCAACAGCGCTCGAAAACAGCCGGTTGTACAGCGAAGTTCAGCAACGAGAGGCGAAAATCCGGCGCTTGCTCGACGCTAACATCATCGGAATCTTTATCATTCAGGAAGGGGGCGAAATCATCGAAGCAAATCAAGCCTTCCTCACGATGGTTGGATACGACCAAGAAGATCTCCTGGCAGGCCGAGTGAACGGTCTCGATCTGACGCCTCCAGAATGGCACGAGCGCACAATGGATGCTAGCACAGAAGCAAAAAGGACCGGAGCTGTTCAGCAGTTCGAGAAAGAGTATGTTCGGAAGGATGGCAGTCGGGTGCCGGTGCTAATTGGCCTGGCCGTGTTCGATGCGCGAGAGGACCAAGGTGTTGGCTTCGTCCTGGACCTGACAGAACGAAAGAGAGCGGAAGCGGAGGCCCGTGAAAGCGAACGGCGGTATCGCGAGACTCTGATGGGCCTTGCACACGCCAATCGGATCACGACAATGGGACAGCTGGCCGCCTCGATCGCCCATGAGGTCAACCAGCCGATTGCCGCGATCAGCAGTAATGCGGGGGCGGGGCTAAATTGGCTCGGTGCTCAACCGCCAAATCTGGAAGAGGTTCGACAAACCTTCGGTTTGATTGTCCGTGACAGTATGCGCGCAGGAAACGTGATCCGTCGGATCCGCGCTCTTATGAATAAAGCTCCTATGCAAACGGAGCTTCTTGCAATTGACGAATTGATCGTAGAGGTGCTGGCCCTAGTCCGCGCGGAACTTGCAAAAAATGATGTGTGGGTGCAAACCAAACGACCTGAGGCTTTGCCGCTGGTTCGAGCGGATCGCGTTCAGGTGCGGCAGGTGATCCTCAATCTGATCACGAACGCCATCGAGGCCATGAGCGTAATCAAGGAAGGCGACCGCGAATTGCTGATCAGTGCCCGGATGGATGGCGCGAATAGCGTATTGGTCAGTTTTCGCGATACGGGCCCAGGGCTCGATCCAAACAGCGCAGACCGCGTCTTCGAGGCTTTTTACACCACCAAATCCGAGGGCATGGGCATGGGACTGGCCATTTGCCATTCTATTATTGAGGCGCATGGGGGCCGGATGTGGGCGGGCCCGAATGATCCTCGCGGGGCGGTCTTTCAGTTCAGCATGCCCGTTGCGACGGAGGGCGTGAATGGGGTGCAGCAGGTCTCTTGAACGTCTTAGGCTCGATCTCCAGCAGGGGTGCTCCGGGAGCCAATGTGACAGAAGCCAGGCGCGTGACGTTCGTAATGTGAAACATTCGCGTTTCTTGCTGCCCCTCGGGAGTGTGGGAGCGACCGCGGATTGTCGCGAATTGTGGTCTGAATGTGACCGCAGTGGCCAGATTCAACAAGCTTTGAGGGCTCTTTGCAGACATCGTGAGCCTTGCAGGCCGTCAAGCGGAATCGGACGAAAGCAGCAGACGGAGTGTTCGCGAGAATGACGTCAATGGCCATCGAGGAAATGGAGGAAGTCTAAATCGAGGTCGTTTACAATCCGTCGTGCGGTTGGTTATCCCTTCGGAATGAAGTGAGCCATACGGCGGGATTCGTCACGGTCGCTCTTCGACAAGCCGTCAATCACGCCGGCGCGATCCGCTGCGTTGCGATTCTGGCTCATCTTCCGCGTGCCGTCGAGCCGTGTAATTTGCAATCGTACACCAACAATCCCCTTAAGCTCCGCTTTGATGAAATCGGCAGGGGCGTCCGAGACGGTCCAGCGGTCCTTGCCCGCCGAGACCTCATGCGCATCGGTCAATCGCGTGACCACCTCCAGCAGTCGATCGGCATCATCGAAGAAGTCGACCGGCCCGTAGGCATGCACCGCAACATAGTTCCAGGTCGGTACGGCCTCGCCTCTCTCCTGCTTCGTCACGTACCAGGAAGGGCTAATATAGGCTTGCGGCCCAGTGAAAATAGCCATCGCTTCGCCAGTCCGTGCCAGCTTCCACTGCGGATTCGCACGCGCCAGGTGCGCATAAATCGTGCCCATGCAACCTTCGCGCTCGTCGAGTACTACGGGCAGCATCGTTCCAACAATCCCTTCCTGAGTGGCGGTGATCAGTGTCGCCGAGCGGGCCTCACGCATCGACCGATGAAGGTCGGCGATATCGAGAACTTGGAAGGAGGGCGGCGTGTACATTAGCGAGGCTCCCCGGCAGCCCGGCCGAAGGCCGGGCGACACACGATTTAAACTGGAGTACGCCTCATGCGGGATCACATAAACCGCCAGTTTTGGTGGGTGGTGTCATTTCTCGGAGGCCCCTGCCCCTAAGGGACCGCTAACCTATGGTGATCAGAGGTGCAGATCGAAGAGCGGCTTTGCAAGCTGCTCGGCCGTTGCTTTCCACGGGCGCTTGCAGACGAATTCGGCTTTTCGCGGCGATGAGTGTAGTACATGAGCAGCTTCACCTGAAGGCTATGAGTGGATGACCAGGATTGCGGCTGAGCAGTGCCGCATCACCTCGCCGCACCGCGACTGGGAGGTTCGTTGTGAGCGGCTGTGCTAGATCCGCCCGCGGACTGGACACATCAAAAACAAAGAAGATCGTACCTATTCGTGATGATTGCCTGTCATCAAATCCATAGGAGGCATCCCTCGTGTGTGTCCGGCACGGGCATGGGATAAAACGGGGCAGATCTCGCCAACCGATAGATGCCAACGCGTTCTGGAGCTGGTGGAAAGTGCCGAGAGCCTCCCGCCGGTTCAGCGAAACTTGACTGACGGCCCATTCGCCCCGGCCAACGTGTTGCCGCCTTCAGTATTCTCGAGTTGCCAATCTTATGTGACCAAACGGAGGTTAGAGCTTTTCGGCATCTCACACGTTCTTTCGCCCAGGATATCTCAAAGCTTCGTGTCAGGGGGATCTGTGTTGAACTGCGGGAAAAAATCGTTTCAGAATGGCTGCCGAACGCGCCGATCGTGCCCCGTGGCGTGGTGTAGCTGGCGGTGGATCACCGCGTTCGCCGGCGAGAGCCGGGTGGTCAGCTGGCGATAGCCGTGAGGCTGACGCTCGGATCATCGCTCAACGGCGCGATGGTTTCCAGTGTCATGTAACGGGCACGCTGGACCGCCCATTCATCGTTCTGTTCGAGCAGGATCGCGCCGATGAGGCGGACGATGGCATCCTCGTTGGGGAAGATGCCGACCACCTCGGTGCGCCGCTTGATCTCGCCGTTGAGGCGTTCGATCGGGTTGGTGGAGTGCAGCTTGGTCCGATGCTGCGGCGGGAAGGTCATGTAGGCCAGCACGTCGGTCTCGGCCTCGTCGAGGAAGCCGGCCAGCTTCGGCAGCTTTGGCCGGAGCTGGTCGGCGACCTTGCGCCACTGGGTTCGCGCGGCCTCGGCATCGTCCTGTGCGAATGCTGTGGCAATGAAGGCGGAGACGACACGCCGTCCGCTCTTGCCGGCATGCGCCAACGCGTTGCGCATGAAGTGGACGCGGCAGCGCTGCCAGCTGGCATTGAGCACCTTGGCAACAGTGGCCTTGATGCCTTCGTGGGCGTCGGAGACGACCAGCTTGACGCCACGCAGGCCGCGGCGGGCGAGCTTGCGCAGGAACGCGGTCCAGAACGTCTCGGCCTCGGACGGGCCGATGTCCATGCCCAGCACCTCGCGCCGACCGTCGCTGTTGACGCCGACCGCGACAATCACCGCGACCGAGACGATGCGGCCCTGCTGGCGCACCTTCACGTAAGTGGCGTCGATCCACAGATACGGCCAGTCGCCTTCAATCGGGCGGGCGAGAAAGGCCTTCACCTTGTCGTCGATCTCGGCGCAGAGCCGGCTGACCTGGCTCTTGGAGATGCCGGTCATGCCCATGGCCTGCACCAGATCGTCCACCGAACGGGTCGAGACGCCCTGCACATAGGCTTCCTGAACCACGGCGGTGAGCGCCTTCTCGGCCATGCGGCGCGGCTCGAGGAAGCCCGGGAAGTAGGAGCCCTTGCGCAGCTTGGGAATGCGCAGCTCGACCGCACCGGCGCGGGTCTCCCAGGTCCGGTCGCGGTAGCCGTTGCGCTGGGCCAGACGCTCGGGGTTCTTCTCGCCATAGGCCGCCCCGGTCTGGCCTTCCACTTCCAGCTCCATCAGCCTTTGGGCCGCAAAGCCGATCATCTCGCGCAAGAGATCGGCGTCAGGGGTCTTCTCCACGAGCGTGCGCAGGTTCATCATGTCGGCGGTCATCGGTGGTTCCTCTGGTTGCGTTGGCGTATCGCAACCCGATCCTACCGGAGAACTGCCGGTGACCACCGCAAAGCCGCCCGCCCGCTACGGCGCTATTGGGGGGCGCGCGTCCGGGCGGCTTTGCTCTACCGAGCTACACCACTACCGGGGACACGACCAACGCGCCTAAACAATGCGTCTGGCCGGCACCAGACAGTGCTCGATCTGAGACAGCTCTGGGACGCTATGCGTGGACGTTTATCCTCTGTATCAACGCTCGATCGGCGGTCGCATCTTGTTGCGATGCTGACGGCGCCTTACGGTGAGCTGTGGGAGTCCTGCTTTGATTCTGACGGGCTCTCTAAGCATCGACCGCTGCTTTCATCGGCTGTAATTGTCCAATGGCTACCCAGATCCACGCAGCTGGTAGGAAGCCTGCGACCGCACACTTCGGCTGTCGTGTAGCATGGCTCCGATAATTCGATGCTGCCTTGTTGAGGACGATCTGATGGCGTTAACGCCGCATGCTGATGGCCTGTTCCAGTTCAGCATTTGAGATCGAGAGCCCCGGTCCTCGCGGATTTCCGAGTAACAGAGAGAGCATGTGCCTATGAACGACACGAAGAAGCACATCAAGCGTTCGTTACGCGTGCTCGGCGGACTTGCTGTCGTCCTCGGGGCCTCGTCTGTGCTCGGACCGAACAATGTGCGATCGCAAGCCCTCAACGGCTTTGGCGTCGGAGCTACGGGCGGCCTTGGAGGCGAGATAGTTCAGGTCAGATCAACCAAAGATCTGACCTATGAGCTGTGTCGTTCCTACAGCTTGGGGTACTGCAGTGACAATACTCCGCGTGAGATCCAGGTAATAGGAACTATAGACTTTACTGGTACGGAAGGGCGAGGCGAAGGGCAGGGTTGCCAATATGGCCGTGCTTGTTCGGCACCTTACAAACGTGAATCCCTTCTTCTTATGGATGGCAACGACGCGCATTGCGATGGGAAGGAGAAGATGTTGGTCGACTTCGACAGGGCTGGAAAGCGTCCGCTCGAAGTCGGCTCAAACAAGACAGTAATCGGTGTTGGCCCGAACGCTACAATGAAAGGGAAGGGGCTGCGCCTGAATGGGGTCAGCAACGTCATTATTCGCAACCTGACCATCAGTGATATCAATAGCGGCGTGATATTTGCCGGCGACGCTATTGCAATTGCACGAGCCGACCTGGTTTGGATCGACCACAACCGGTTTCATAACCTCGGGCGGCAGATGATTGCCGGCGGCTTTGGCCCGACGACGAATATTACGATTTCCTGGAACGACTTCGATGGCAGCGATACCTATTCCTCCTATTGTAACGGAGAGCACTATTGGAATCTCCTGTTTCTTGGTGTCCCGCAGACGATCACCATCGCAAATAACTATTTCCATGAAATCTCGGGCCGGGCGCCGCACATTGACGGTGCGCAGGCCATTATTCATCTCGTTAATAATTACTTCCACAACACGAATGCGCAACAGAGCGGCGGATTTTTCCATGCAGTGGATGCTGGATCATCTGTGCAAGCACTTGTCGAGGGTAATTACTTTGACAACATTGAAACACCTATAAAGACTGGTAGTGGACATATCTTTGGCTTGTTAAGCAAAGGCAGCGGGACCGTGCAGAGCATCTGCTTCAGCGTGCTCGGACGTCGGTGCATCGAGAACATCGCGATCCCCGTGCCGCGGATCAATGGCTTTCGCCTGGATGAAGCCGTAATTCAATCGTTTGGAGCTCTTCCAAAGTCATCTATTCCTCTTCCATTTCCGGCGGATGATGTTCCGGCAGTGATCACGGCCAGGGCAGGTCCCGGACACCTTGAGAGCCGGTGATAGCTCGTTCGCAGACGCGGCTCGAGACTGGGCCGATTGCCGCAAACAGTTGGCCAAAAGGCGCATACTGGACGAGAACGGCACGCGTGCCGGACCTTGCACGAGGACGGTATGGCCCTTCTCTTCGGGTGCCGAGCGTTAGAATTCCTGTTGATTGTGCGCGCTATGCCTTTCGCCGCCAGCCCAGGCGCTCGTCTCAGATTGTTATGTCGGGTTTTTGGCGGGGTCGGGTTGAAAAGGATGGGAGGCGGCATCGCGTTCCTGGCAAACTGTTCGAATTATCATCCGATCCACTACCTGACGGACGTTCACAGCTCCGTTTTCCGTCTGGCATGGTGCTTGCTCGAGAGCACCGGTAGCGCGAGCTTCGCCTTCGAAATCGAGTGACACGCGCCCTCGTCCGCTTAAAGACTCCGCAAAACCTGGAAAAATTCGCAATGAATGAAATAGCTTCAAGCGAGAGTGTCATTCCACCGACCGACGTCGTCAAGCGCGCGGCGCGCATCGGTGCTGAAATCAGAAATATCAAACTCTCGGGTGATTTGCCGAGCAGAACCGTCGCTGCGATCAACGGCTTGCTGCTCGAACACAAGGTGATATTCTTCCGCGATCAGGGGCATCTTGATGACGCGGAGCAGGAGCGGTTTGCTGCCTGTTTGGGAAAGCTGGTGCCGCATCCGATACTCGGTACGATCAATGGAACGACCTCGATCATCGAGCTTGATTCCGCGCGCGGGGGTAGCAGGGCGGATGTATGGCACGCCGATGGAACCTTTCTCGCGGCGTATCCCAAACTTGCGGTGCTGCGAGCCGTTGTGATCCCATCGTCCGGTGGCGATACGATTTGGTCGAACGCTGTGGCCGCCTACCTGGATCTGCCGCGGCCGCTCCAACGGCTTGCCGATGAACTCTGGACCGTTCACAGCAACGCCTTCGACTACGCCGGGTCCTGCCGTGTTCGCGAAATCGACCAGAAGCATTTTGATGAGGTCTTTACCAACACGATCTATGAGACCGAGCATCCGGTAGTACGCGTGCATCCTGAGACCGGCGAGCGCGCGCTGGTGCTGGGCGATCTGGTGCAAAGGTTTATCGATCTCCCAAAACGCGACGGCCAAAAGTTGTTTGATCTATTCCAGTCCCATATCACGGCGCCCGAAAATACCGTACGCTGGAGCTGGAAAGAAGGCGATGTCGCGATTTGGGATAACCGCGCAACCCAGCATTATGCGGTCAACGACTACGATGACCAGCATCGCGTCGTTCATCGTGCCACAATCGATGGTGACGCGCCCGTCAGCGTCGACGGTCGATGCAGTGTAACGCGCCTCAAGACGACGAAGCACCCGTTTACTAAGGTAGCCTAGCAGGTTTTGGCAAATTCAGCGGCGATTCACTACTTTTTTCACTTGTTCGCGCGAATAGATGTCGCCAGGAGGAGTTCACGCCAACTCCACGCGGAAGTGGTTGGGACGGCAAACGCGCCGCGAGCTCGGCAGGCGATCTCTTTGCTGAACTAGATGCTAAGCTCATCTCGACCGGGCGAAAACGACTCACCACCGACTGGGCTTAAGTCATCCGGCCGCGTCCGGTTGATTTGCGTGGGAGCGTTTCCGCCGATGCGCCGCCCTTTGGCCGGCGCCACGACCGTCGGACAGAAGTAGCGCGATTTGCCTTAGTTGGGTACGTTGGCCATCTGTGTCGCGGTTTCGCTTGCCACGCCTCTTCGCGAAGGAACTAAGCTCCGAGCGCGATTTGTGCCTGTCATGGCGGAGTACGAGCTCGGAGGCGAGTCCGACGAGCGCGAGCAGGGATCGAAAAGCAATGTCGCTGCCGCAAGGGTAGCACTTGATTGGACAAATTAGCATCCGGATCATTCTGCGGCGGAGCATATAGATCTTGCGCAATACGATCGTACCCGCCTCGCGTCAGGAGCACCGCGGTTACCAAAATCGCCGTGATAAGTGGGTCCGAGCCGTTGAAAAGGCCCATTGTGATCTCGACCGGATGCTGGTGAATTCATGCGCAGACTTGAAGCCTTAAAAAAAACACCGACGTAGATACCAGTATGTTCAGGGCGTGTCCCGTTTGTGGCGTGTAGGTAATGCTTGTCGGGTGATTGATGTACGTCAGTCCTACGGTCGTATATATCCCGGGCGCCAGATGGGCCGTATACAGCGCGGAAATTGCCGTGCTGTCGCGGTGCGCCAGCTGCTCTTTCGCCAGCGCAGCGTCCACTGCGAAGTGGCTCCAGATGGTGTTGTTGATAACAACACTCATCTGATCAGTGGGCCGGCTGTCAAACAGGCCTTTCGCATACAGGCGAAGCTCGTAGTACTGACTGGCCCTATTCAGGTCAGGCGGGGCGTACATCGCAGAGAACCCGCCATACATTCCGCGAGATGCCGAGCCGTGGCCGGCAGACTGCCAGAATTGCCTGTCCGCAGCTACATAGTAGACGCTGTTCGCCTTGGCTGTTGCTTGCGTGGGGTGTTCTAGGTCCGTGAAGCTGCTGTTGTTGAAGCCCGCGCCAGCGCGCAGCCACGTCTCCAGCACACCCGGAGTAGGCTTGCTCCTATACGAAAGTTCATCAAGCAAAAGAATGCCTGCGTCGCGCGTGCTCCAGTTCAGGCCAATGGGATTCTCGCTTACATGCGCATATTGGCCAGCTGGACTGAGCGAGCGCTGGATTGAGAACTTGTTATATAAGCGATGATCAAAATTGTACTTCAGATTAAGAGCGGGCGTTGGCGCCCAATTGTTGCTCATGCCTGCTTGGAAGAGCATTTTCGACGAGGGTCCAAACACCTTGTCGCCGGCGCCCGCAAACTCATGTTGGTTCCTGAGATAACCCACTTTGAGCTCGATCTTCCTGTCGAAGAAGGTTTGATAGTAAGAAACTGCATTGAGTCCCAGTCGGTCTGGCCCGGCGCTCTTCCATGTCCAGTATTGATGCTCAGCTCCGAGCACGATCTGACCATCGGGAATGCCGAACCGAGCGAGGTCATAGGTTACGATCATCGAGTTGACCGTACTAAATGTCGGATTCTGGCCGACGTATTGCTGACTGGCGATTGTGCTTCTGGCGGCATTGCCGAGTTCATTGTTGACAAACGTGTTTAGGGTCCAGCCAGAAAATCCAATACCGAGATCCGAAAGCTCGGATCTGACAGAAGCTGCGTCCTGATCTATCGTGTCCGCAGCACCGGGAGCAGTGAACGCGCCACCTTTTTCACGGAGGTTATCGAATTTTGCGAATGGATCGGTCTGCTTTTGAATTCTGCTCTTGGCAGTGTCGAGGGCACTGTCGCGCTTTGTGGTGGACGTAGCTGTTTTTGACAGGAAGCTCCCAGAAAGGCGTCCTGCTCCCCTGGGGCGGCCGCTTCGGAATGTGACGGCCCGATCCGAAATTGGTCGGCTTTTTGCCTCAACGAGCTCATCGGGGCTGTGGCTTCTTGGCCCGGAGATCTCGGCAGTTACCGCCGCCGAACTGCCGGCGAGACCAGCTATCACGGAAAGGACCAAACGCCCTCGTGGCTTCGCAGGTGCTCGTGAGATGAGAGCAACTACGCCAGCCGGGTATGCCCGAATAGATACAGGAGTTATAACGCAACAATGCATGGTGGTTCCGCGCTGATTGATTCGAATAAAGTGGTACTTCCACCTCAGCGCCTAGAGCGGCTCCGAATCCTTGCTCTTCAAGGCGGTCTGGGTGGCGCTTGACACCAGGCGGCGTCTTTATGAGAACAAGACCCGCTCAGCCTTCCGCGCTGTCACCACTGCCGGCGCAGCTTGGCCAACCAGGCGGGTATTCAACGCGAAACAACCCAGCCGCTCGATCGCTAATCGAATGCAGGCATCTGCGGCACGGCGTCGACATGGAGAGTGGCCTGCTTGGTGTGAGCGTTCCCTAGCAAGAGATTGGCGGCCAATGCACGCAGCCCAGCGAACTTGCGGCAAATCCGCTGCCAAAAGGAAAGCAATGGACTTGAACAGAGAGCAGCGCCAATGGCGGGCTCGCAGAACAAAACGCCGGATCCAAGAAACGCCGCTCGCACATCGGTTTCGGATGAAGCTCTGACACGCAGAAGGGACCTCCATTTTTTGAGGTCCGTCAGCTTGCTGACGCCGCAACAAGGACTTGATTGGCCCTCATCGGCAGACTGAGCGCGCGATTGCAGGCGTTCTGATACCTGCGGACGACGAGACTGAACATCCATCAGCTCCATCGGATCTACGAGATTTATATTGCATGCGACTTCTTCCTGATGTGGTCCGAGCAAGTGTCACCGGTACTGACTGGCATGTGTCCGTCGTCTCGATCAATCGCTAGGTTTGGTAGTTGACCGGGGGAGGTCGGCTGTCGGTGCGCGAAGCGCACCAATTGTGTCGCTCGGCGCGAGGGGGCTTCGGCGTTCACGGACGACCGGTATGGCAGCGTTGACGGTACAATTCGGGAAGTCGTCGCTTCGATCCAAGTCGCGCGAGGATCTCAGGTGCTGCTCTGGATTGCACGCCGCCGCCGCTGTCGATCCGGTCGAGCGGCGACCGTGCACATCAACTGAGCCGTCGCGTCACCACGACGAATCGCTGCGTATTGGTGCGAGCACACATCGGCGTAGAGCGCGGCTTGATTGCAACATTTCGGCTGCCACCGCTTGCGCCAGGTCAGATCTCTTTGTACATCCGCACGAATTCGATCAGGTTTTCGACCGAAGTCGCTGACCGGCGAGATGCCACCTTCTCCGACGCCCTGGGCCCCTGACGATCCCTCCTCGATTCCATTTCGTTGGGACGTCCTGCAGCCAGTCGTCGTCCCGTCGGGGCCGCCACTACAAGGATCATGGCGATGATGTGATGAACCTTGCCGGGGTGCGTGGTCATGCTGTTTGAGCGAAGAGCGTTGCTGTGGAGGCTTCCAATTTCCGAGCAATACGTCCAGCTTGTCTTCGCGGCTCGGTTCAGGGTGGCTCTCGCCACACACGGCGCGTTTTACCGATTTGGAGCTGTTTGGGAGTGTATCAGGTGAGCGAAACGCGTTCGTCAGGCTCTGTGAGCGTACAACGAAACGTAATGCATTGTTTCCAGTCATCGCCCCTTGGCTGGCGTCAACAGAGCGGTGTGCCAAGATAAGCATCGAATGCGGCTGCCACAGCGCGACTTAGAAAACGATGCTGCGGCCTCACGCGGATACATCCCTTTTTCAATTTGCACGATTCCATCCTCAGCGAGCATCGCCAAGCGTTCGCCTGAGCCGAGGAAAGCGACCGGGTCAAATCCATGAGCGACGCAAATTGCCGGCACGTCGACCTCGAAATCGCACATTAGCCGCTCAATGATCGCGGCCCGGACGCGGTCTTCAAGACTGAGACAGTAGCCCTTCGACGTCGCCAGACGGCCGGCCTTGATTTGGCTGCTGTAGGAACCCGCCGTAACTTCGTTCTGGACGTAACCCTCGCCAAGCCGGCCGATCGCCGACGGTCCGAAGCCGATCACTTTATTGCAGGTGTCGGCCGAGTAACCGAGTGAGTTTCGCCGCAGGCGACGGGCTTTCTGCGCCAGCACGAGCTCATCGCCCGGCAAAGCGAAATGATCGAGCCCGATTTGGCGGTAGCCCGCTGCAATCAGTGTATTGGCCATCGCCGCGGCTTGTTCTGCACGGGCAGCGCTGTTTGGCAGCGCTGCCTCGTCGATCAGGCGCTGATTCTTCTTGAAGGAAGGAACGTGCGCATAGCCGAATACCGCAAGCCGGTCTGGTCGCATCGCCACCGCCGTAGTCGCGGTCTGAACGCAGGACTGCACCGTCTGATTTGGCAGACCGTAGATGAGATCAAAGTTGATGCGGAATATTCCATGCTGCCGCAGCGTTTCGACAGCGCGCGCCGTTTGTGCCTCACTCTGGACCCGGTTGATGGCCTTTTGAACGATTGGATCGAAGCTCTGGACGCCAAGGCTTGCGCGGTTCACGCCGGCAGCCGCTAACCCTGCGGATGTGGCGCGCGTGAACGTGCGCGGGTCGATCTCAACAGCGACGGCGGCCGTTTTCGAAACTGCAAACCGATGGCGCAGAAGTTCCATCAATCGCCGAAACTCCGCTGGCTCGATGAGGGTCGGCGTTCCACCGCCGAAGTGCACGTCGCTCACGGGGAGACGCTGCGGCACGTGCGCCGCGACCAACTCGATCTCCTTACGAAGAACCGCCAAAAATTCGAGGATGGGTGAATCCCGGCGGGTGATGCTTCGAGCGAAGCCGCAATACCAACAAATCGATCGACAGAACGGAATGTGGAAATAGAGCGACACCGAATCATTGACCGGCAGGCGCTGCAGCCAGTTCTCAGAGGCGTCGGCGCCGACCGCTGTGGAGAATTGGGCTACGGTTGGATAGATGGTGTACCAAGGAAGGCGAGCATCGCAATACTTTTCTAGCATTTAGGTCTGCAACCGTTCTATCCCGTGTTTACGAAGTTTGTGGTCGCAAGATCCGTTTACATTGCCTCGCTTGCCGATAGCAATCCGGATTGCCGCTACGCCATTGGGAATTTGCGCAGGGGCCAATCTGCCGGCGAAACACGCTGTCGGTTAGCGAGCCGTTCCTCTCGAACGGAGAGTACAATTGCTGCAGGCGCGATACTCGCCGCGACGGAGCCCCAGATTCAACTCCGCTTCGGTAATCTGTAGTGATTGCCAACGAGATATCCACCAGGGCCGTTGATGCTGCTAGACCTCGAACTGCTTCACGACCTGACTCGTGCGAGGTTCATTGACTAAGATTGATACGTACCCTGTAATCTCAATCAACTGACAAGGTTGGTAGTTGACATTTGCGTGGCGTATTCCCGATCGTTCCAGGAATGTTGTGCCGCCTTTGGGGTGCGTCCCGGTACGTAGTCGGACGCCGCCAATCCCGGGATGGCCGGAGGGCCTCGTTCGTGAGTCCCGCGGGGCGAGAAATCGCTCATGCGTGGGTCCATTGCTGGGCGGAAATCTCTCACAGCGTATTGTCGATCGTCGGGCGCTACCACGGCTGTTGGCGGGAGATCGCGGCGCCTGATAGCTCTATACGGTATTCCTGACCGCCTCAGCTAGCATCGCGTAAAGCTGTCGCTTGCTCATTTCGAGAGGCCGGTTTTCTAGCGCCTTTTGCGACAGCTTCTTTCCGCCGCCATCGCGACCGGCCGCCGTCGACGTCAGCCCTCGCTTGGGGGCGGCTCTAATCTTGGGTTTTGCTGTTGGTGGCTTGTGACCTCGAGTGAGGCGCAACCGAGTTAGCGTGCCGCAAACTGCGTTGCGACTGCACTCAAGATGACGCGCGATCTGCGCGGCACTTTGTCCCTCGGCCCAGAGCTTTTTCAGCTCTGCCAATTCTCTTCTATTCCAGCGCATGGAACATACTTTATATTGCCAGTTGCGACGTCAGGTTAGTCTAGTCCTCGTCGGGCTCGGGCACCACAACCGGTTTGCTCCGGTGTTGCTGTTGCTCCTCCTTGCTTGCTCACTCGTTCTCGGAAAGCGCGGCGTCGCCGGCGGAGGAAAAAGCGAGGGCTTGGCGGCCCGCGACTCTTCTTAGTCTCTATCGTGTTAGGGGGTCCATCTGCTCGCGCGATGTAAGTAGCCGAGTGGCAAAGGGGCGCGCCTGACCGGGATACTGAGTTGAGTACCGCATATAGTCGCGTTCTCGCGCCTCCCAATCCTGATAGGGGAGCTTCGCCCGCCTTTCCATTATTCTTCGGCAGGGCCGAACCAAATGCCCGCCTAACCTTCCGCCGGTAAGATGATGTCAGATTTCGGTGCCCTCGGAATCCGAGCCATGGACATGCGTCACACAAGTCAGTGCACCGCCCAAGCTCGTTGTGTTTCGCCCGAGCTTCCAAGCGAAGTCTAAACAGCGCACTCAACTGAGGAAGCAAAATTGCATGCCAATGTCCACAAGACAACCATGACAGCCTTATCGGCCGAGAACGCTTGCGAGAGGGCTGATATTCCCCTGAGCAGCCTTGATGTAAGCGAGCCCAAGCGCTTTGAGGATGATACCATTTGGCCCTGTTTCGAGCGGCTGCGAAGGGAAGATCCCGTCCATTATTGCCAAGAGAGCCCATACGGACCATATTGGTCGATAACAAAATACCGCGACATCATAGCCGTGGACTCTAATCATAAAATATTCTCATCAGAGCGAAGCGTCACAATCGTCGACCCGCCGGAGAAGTATTGGACTCCGAGTTTTATAAAAATGAGTCCTCCTCTCCATGCTCAGCAGCGTAAGACTATCAGTCCGATAGCGGCATCGGAGAACCTGGCGAAGCTTGAAGGCTTGATCCGCTCGCGGGTCCAGAAGATCTTGGAAGGTTTGCCACGCAATGATACCTTCAACTGGGTCGACAGGGTCTCGATCGAGTTGACGACCCAAATGCTGGCCACGCTGTTCGATTTTCCATTTCAGGATCGACGGCTGCTGACCTACTGGTCGGACGTAGCTGCCTTGACCCCACGAATGGACGACCAGATCGACAGCTGGGAAAAGCGAAACGTGGTGCTGTCGGAGTGCCTGGACTATTTCACACGGCTTTGGAGCGAACGGGTGAATTCGGAGCCGCGCGCTGACCTAATCTCGATGATGGCGCATTCACCGGCGACCCGAAACATGGCGCCGCGTGAGTTCCTGGGCAACCTCATTCTGCTGATTGTTGGAGGTAACGATACTACGCGCAACGCGATTACCGGTGGCGTCTTGTTCATGAGCCAAAATCCGTCCGAAATGCGAAAACTCCGCGATGATGTTTCGCTCGTGCCGGGAGCGGTATCCGAGATCATACGATACCAAACGCCTATTGCGCACATGCGGCGGACCGCTGTCGACGATTTCACGATAGGCCACAAGGAAATCAGGCGAGGCGATAAAGTTGTGATGTGGTACATCTCTGGCAACCGAGACGACGAGGTCATTGCGAGCCCCAACAGCTTCATCATTGATCGTGGAAATGTACGGAAACATCTCTCTTTTGGGTTTGGGATTCATCGTTGCGTGGGAAGGCATCTTGCGGAGCTGCAGCTGAAAATCCTTTGGGAGGAGATGCTGAACCGATCAATGGAGGTAAAGGTGGTCGGCGAACCGGAGCGAGTTCAATCCAATTTTGTCCACGGTTATTCCGCGCTGCCGGTGCAGATTCCAGGCTAGTCTCGAGCCACGTTCAACAGTATCGAGATCGTGCAGATCCGGTTAGGACAACAACGTTGTGGAGACCAGTTCTCTGGGTAAGTTCAGGGGCGTTACCTTGGGGGGCATGGGCGTGGTCGGGTGCGGCATGAAAGCACTTTGGTGCTGGCCGCGGGCCGCCAACATGATCACGAAAGCCGTGAGAAGGATGAGGAGTCCACGCATGTCGACGGGTTACTCGGAAAGCCGTAACGCAATCATGAAACGGCTCATAGTAGGTGTGCCGGATCAACAAGAAAGTGAAGCTGTTGTATCATGCCATGAGACGAACGCGGTTGGATTGCAAAGTGCCAAAATCATAGCGTTTGCTCTTGCGGCAAGACGTCAAAGCCAGTGCTTTTGTGCCGAAAACGTGCGTCGGGTCTTGGTTAGGGGCAGAAATAATGCGGTGGATTTCAAGCGTAGGATCAATCGCTGGATGCCTTCGTTCTTGGCCTTCTATTGGGTTTTCGTCCCCCGTCACGAGTTCACCGAACGGGCCGCGGATCATGAGCGTCTGAGACTCCAAGATTTCTCCTGGCCACTTGCGATGGAGACCGACCCACGAGCTGTTCGTAAACGCCAGGATCTGTCGCACCCTCGGTATTGATGAGAAAGACCCGTGCGTCAGGTCCAAGGCCAATCTGGCCGCGCAAGGTCGAATCGGCAGCAACTTTCAGCAACCCGCCAGACCAACCCCGCCACTTTCGCCTGCAACGACAGCTGGATCACCGGCCCCGGGATTGGCCAAACGGTTCATGACCCCGATGGCGTCCTCTTCATCGACAATCATAAAAGCGTCGGCTGCGCGCGAAAGGATCCGCCAAGCGACGAGTGAAGGTTCGTAGCATTCGAGCATCGCCATCACTGTCGGCTGCCCATGAGCTACCTTGATGCGATGCCCGGCTCGAGCGCTTTCAAAAAGGCACGCTGCGCGCGATGGATCGACAACCGTGAAGAACGGGCGCTTATCACTTAACAACACCGAAAAATGTCCGGCGACCGCCGCGGCCAGTCCACCGACTCCTGCCTGGACAAAGACGTGGGTCGGAGGTTCGGGCAACTGTCGTAGTGCTTCACTCAGGAGCGCGGTATATCCCTGCATTACCAACCCAGGGATACGCTCGTAGCCCGGCCAGGACGTGTCGGACACCATGATCCAGCCGTTCTCTGCGGCGACTCGGGATGCTTCGGCAACGGAGTCATCATAGTTGCCGTTGACGCGGATAATCTGCGCGCCATATCGGGCGATTGCTGCGCTACGCTGATCGCTGACTCCCGAGTGAATGAATATAGCACAGTTGGCCCCCACCAGCTGGGCGCCCTGCGCTACGGACCTGCCGTGATTGCCATCTGTGGCGCAAGATACCGTCATTCCCCGTGCTACGGCCTGCACCACAGGTGCGTGAAGCTCCGGCAAGTCAACATCCCTGCCGAGGCGCCGAGTTGCTGCCTCTAAGACGAGCCGGATCACGGCATAGGAGCCGCCCAAAGCCTTGAAACTGCCAAGGCCGAGCCGCTGACCCTCGTCCTTGACTTGGATCGAGCCCACGCCAATCTCATTGGCGAGACCCGGCAAAGAAATAAGCGGTGTTTCGTTGTGGCCATTGCGATGTCTAAGAAACCGCTCCACCTCGCGCGCAGCTTCGCAACCCAGCATGTTGGCATCCGCACCGTCCAAAGGCGCCCGGTGGTCAGTGCGATGGTTAAGGAGCAACATGGTTTGAATTCCTGGGACGCAGCTCTAAGCATCGCGGCGATGCGCTTGTCGAAACACTACCGGCAATCCCAGCGATGTCACGCCTTCTCCCCATGCGCGAGAAATGGACGCCGCTCGCGATGAAGACCTGACGGTGTTCAGGATCGGCTGGATGATGCCGCATGTTCAAGATCCGGCGGGAGAGCGCTGCCGGCATCTCTCACCCTTGCGGCTGCACTGCTCTTTTCGGGCACGAGGAAGGATGATAACTTGGGTTGAGCGAAAAGCCGAATGCGTATCTGTCGTCTGCACCTCTATCGGATCGACGATACGTGCCTCGCGCCACGCCTTGATCCCGAACCAGATGAGATATAGGCCTCCGACGTTCTTCAGGAAGGCGAACGCCTGCGCGCTTGCGACAAGAAGGGCACACAGACCGACGGCGCGCCGAAACGTGGACAAGCCGTCCGTTACTCAGGCCAACCCTCGATGCGAGCCCTTCACTTCTGCCAGCAAGCGTCCGGCCACAATATAGAGGAGGCCCGGGCTTGGCATGACCGCCACAAGCATGCCGCAGCCAGCAACAAGAAGAAGGTATGCGGGTCGAACATCGCTCACCCCATCATCGTTTCAACTGGCGTTCGTGGCGCCAATCTTCGTGCATGATGGCTAGACCCGTTTCAGGCCTGAGCGCAAATTGCTGAAAGCTCAGGACCGCAGCGGCCGTGTGGCTCGCTGCAAAGCCAGTTCTAACGCCGCCGGTCGGCCGCTGGACCGATTCTGGCTCATTTGCGCGAGCAGTTTCGGCTGCTCAAAGACGAATGCACTTCTTCTCTGAGAGATCTTCCTGCTGCCGGGTTGACCCCGTGACCAAAACCAAGGGACGTCAATCTGGTACAGCAAGAATGCCGCAGACTGGCACTATCGGATGAACCAGTTGGGGTCTACATCGGCTCATGAATGCTCCACAGCATGGGGAACCGTTATGGGCAATGAAAGCGCTCGCCTGCACTCCGAAACAGCGCTCGACGCACCGGTTTACAAGACCTGGATGTGCGCGCTGTGCGGGGTAGTTTACAAGGAGCGGGAGGGATGGCCGGACCAGGGCATCCCGCCGGGCACTCGCTGGGAAGACGTTCCCGACGAGTGGATCTGCCCCGATTGCGGCGCAGACAAGAGTGAATTCCAGATGACCGAGGTCTGAACGAAAACCCGTTGATGGTGCGAGCAGCGTGCGCGGCATTCATCAATGGCCAAGGAGCTAGCATGTACGTCCCCCCACATTTCGCCGAGTCGCGCCCCGAGGCGCTTCACGATCTCATCGACAAAAATCCTCTTGGCATCCTCTTTACCAACGGGAAGAGCGGGCTGGACGCAAATCACCTGCCTTTCGAGTTGCACGCGAACGAAGGGCAGCAGGGCGTGCTTCATTCACATGTCGCTCGCGCGAATCCCGTTTGGCAGGACATCTCCACGGGCGACGAGGTGCTGATCGTGTTCCGCGCCGCGGACGCCTACATCGCGCCGAACTGGTATCCGAGCAAGATTGAGTTCAAGAAGCAGGTTCCATCCTGGAATTATATTGTGGCACATGTGTACGGACGCGCGACGATCCGCGACGATGAGCGTTACGTCCGTGGCATGGTCGCGCGGCTGACGCGCATTCATGAGGCGAAGCAGGCCAATCCTTGGAAGATGACCGATAGCCCCAAGGATTATATCGATACGATGCTCAAGATGATCGTCGGGATCGAAATCGAGATCACAAGGCTCGTTGGCAAGTCGAAGCTCAGTCAAAATAAAGAGGTCCGGGACATTCTTGGTGCAGGGAACGCGCTCAAGGCGCAGGGCAAGGATGTGATCGGCGATGCAATGCTGGCCGCCGCTGCGGCCAAAGCGGAGCAGGCCTGACTCTTACGCGCCCGAGCGACATGCTCGGAAAGATCGTGGCACAACGACCCACTTGCAATCGTCGGGGCAGGGTATGGCGGGGCCAAACCCATCGGCGGCCCTGTGAAAGCACGGATGATGTCGAAAGCTGTGCTATTGGACTCAAAAGCTGGAGATCAGTGCGCGTTCTTCCCGGCGCGCTGCGGAGCACGCGATCCAATGTTCTAGTTCGCGGCGAGCGCCGATTGCCGTGAAAGGGACCTGAGCGCGGCCATCCGATATTATTTGGCAATTTTCATCCGTGGGCCCTTGGACAGTTTGGCCTTCCTGTTCGCGCGGACCGATGCCTCAAGTACACCTTTCAGGCGAACTGCGGCGGCCTGCAATTCCGCGACGGAAAAGCCGCCAAACCCGAGCATGAGACCGACGCGAGCAGGCGCATCTTGATACATGGGCGAGATCGGTCGCACGACCAGCTCGGCCTTCTGTGCTTGGTCGGCAAGCTTGACATCGTCGAGGCCGGCAGGAAGCCAGAGCACCAGGTGCATACCTTGGTCGCTTGGTTGGAGCGCTGCCCAGGATGGCAGCTCTGTCTCGATGGCGGAGATCAGGGCTGCGCGCCGTTCTGCATAAGCGCCCCGGATGCGCCGTATGTGAGCTTCGAAATAGCCCTCGCGCATATATTGTGCGAGCACATATTGATCGGCCGTCGGAGAATGGCGGTCGATAAGAGCACGGGCGCCCGCGAACGCATTCACCAGGGGAACGGGAACGATGGCGTATCCGATCCGCATCGAGGAAAATAGCACCTTGCTCATCGTCCCGAGATAGACGACGCGTGTAGGATCGAGTCCCTGCAGGGATGGAAATGGATGTCCCGCGTAGCGAAGCTCGCTGTCGTAGTCGTCCTCGACAATCCATGCATTGTTTTGACGGGCCCACGACAACAGAGCCGTGCGCCTGGCCATGCTCATCGGCATGCCGAGCGGGTATTGATGCGATGGTGTAACGAAGGCGACCCGGGCCTTCGGACGTCGGACGAGACCTTCGTGGACGTCGATGCCCTGTTCGTCGACAGGAATCCGACAGGTCTGGACGTTGAAGTTTCCGAGGACCGCGACAATACCGGGATAGGCTGGGTCTTCTGCCCATACCGCGTCTCCGTCCGCAAGAAGAACGGTTGCAGCGAGAAAAAGACCCTGCTGCGTACCTGCCGTGATCACGACCTGACCGGGCTCGCATTTCACTCCACGGGCCTTACGGACGTACTCGGCAATCGCGATCCGCAAATCTGGCAATCCTTTCGGGTCGATGTACCCTGACGGAGCAGCCAGGCGTAGCGCTCGGACGCGATTACCAAGGCGGCGCCACTTGTCATCCGGGGCGACCGCGCCTGCCGGATGAGCGATTGCAAATGGCGTCGTCCCTTGGGGTCGAAGAGTTTGCGCGACCTCTGCAAGACGGGCGACGTTCTCCGCCAACACAGGGCCGATCCGCGGCGGCTCGATGAATGCCTGCGCGGGGCTCACGAGTTCGCTCTCGCCATTGACGTTCGCTACGATGGTCCGGCCTCTGGCGCGCGCCTGGAGATAGCCTTCCGCATGTAGCTGACCAAATGCCTCGATGACCGTACCTCTCGCAAGTTTGAGCGATGCAGCAAGGGCTCGGGTGGACGGCAGCGGTTCGCCCGGTTTCAAGACTCCCTTCGATATTGCCTCACGGAGTGCCTCTGTGAGTTGGTGTCCGACTCTCCGAGCGGTCTTGTCGAGAGATCCCAGCGAGGGAATCGCGACAATGTTTCGGCGCCTTACCATTGCAGTTCTGGCCTATCTGTCCTGCCGCATTTCGACGCAAACAATAGGCCAATTCCGGCAGGCATTGAAGAATTCTAAGCCTGAACCGCCGAAATTTCGGTCATCCCAACTCCAGCTGCCACAAGCGTGTCTAGGTCGATCATCTTGCCGTCGCTCTGGAAGCTGTAACCCGTTCGCAGGACGTGCCGCCAAGCTGGCGGCAACATCTGGGTGATGGGCGCCAGCGCGTTCGTGAACGTTCGCCTCGTAGTTCGTCAGTAGCCGCGACAGGATGCCCGAGTTGTAGAAGAAGACTGCGTTGGCGATCAGCCTGGCACACCAGGAATTCGCCCGGGGGCATCGTGGTGTCCAGGTTCTCAGTCAGCGAGCGGAACGCCACCCGATTGTCCTTGAGCGAAGTCACGTTGGCGAGCAGGTGCGACAGCGAGCGGCCGAGCCGGTCGAGTTTCCACACGACCGGCACGTCGCCGGGCCGGACGAATTCGAGGGCCCGCGCTAAGCCGGTGCGGTCATCCTTCGCACCCGAGGCGTGACCCTCGAACAGGTGACGCGGATCAACGCCGGCGGCGAGCAGCAACTCGCGCTGCAAGTCCGTGCTCTGTCGCTCTGAGTCCGACGACACGCGCATGTAGCCAACCAACATAGGCGGATACATAGGTTTCCGTATGGCAGCGCGTGGCGACAAAGTTCTCCGCATATTTTCTTGCACCACCAGGCGTTTAGCTTAGTGGGGCTACTACAAGATTCGGTAGGTGGTTAAAGCCAACTTGAGGCCCTAGGGTCCGGCCGCCTTCCGCCGATCATCGTCGACGAACAGAAGGGAACGCAAGCGCACGTGAAGCCGCTGCTCGCAGCGCCTGCCTGTCACCTTCCGCCCTCCATCGCTGAGAGAGTGAACTGCCAACATGTCCGAACAAGCCTTGGCGACGCTGCCGATGTGGCGCGTCGATCACATCGAGCCCTCGCCCGAGATGTTGGCGCTAAGCGCGAACGGTCCAATCCACCGCGTGCGCTTCCCATCCGGGCACGAAGGCTGGTGGGTGACAGGCTACGACGAGGCCAAGGCGGTGTTGTCTGACGCGGCGTTCCGGCCCGCGGGAATGCCACCGGCGGCATTCACTCCGGATTCGGTGATGCTCGGTTCGCCGGGGTGGCTGGTCTCGCACGAGGGGAGCGAGCATGCCCGGTTACGCACGATCGTGGCGCCGGCCTTCAGCGAGCGCAGGGTGAAGCTGCTCGCCCAGCAGGTCGAGGCGATCGCCGCGCAGTTGTTCGAGAAGCTGGCGGCCCAGCCCCAGCCCGCCGACCTGCGGCGCCACCTCTCCTTTCCGCTTCCGGCCATGGTCATCACCGCGCTGATGGGCGTTCTCTATGAGGATCACGCCTTTTTCGCCGGGCTGTCCGACGAGGTGATGACACACCAGCATGAAAGCGGCCCGCGCAGCGCGTCGCGCCTGGCCTGGGAAGAACTGCGCGCCTACATTCGCGGCAAGATGCGGGACAAGCGCAAGGATCCGGGCGACAACCTGCTGACGGATCTGCTCGCGGCGGTCGACCAGGGCAGGGCGAACGAGGAAGAGGCGATCGGCCTGGCGGCGGGCATGCTGGTGGCGGGGCACGAGAGCACCCTCGCGCAAATCGAATTCGGCCTGCTGGCCATGTTCCGCCATCCGCAACAGCGCGAACGCCTGGTCGGCGATCCATCCTTGGTCGACAAGGCGGTGGAAGAAATTCTGCGCATGTACCCGCCGGGCGCGGGCTGGGACGGCATCATGCGTTATCCGAGGACCGACGTGATCATCGCGGGCGTGCATATTCCCGCGGAGAGCAAGGTGCTGGTCGGCCTGTCGGCGACGTCGTTCGATCGCCGCCATTTCAAAGACCCGGAAATCTTCGACATCGGACGCGACGCAAAGCCGCACCTGGCGTTCTCCTATGGGCCGCACTACTGCATCGGCTTGGCGTTGGCCAGGCTGGAACTCAAGGTGGTGTTCGGTTCGATCTTCCAGCGCTTTCCCGCGCTGCGCTTGGCCGTGGCGCCTGAAGAACTGAAGTTGCGCAAGGAGATCATCACTGGCGGGTTCGAGGAGTTTCCGGTGCTCTGGTGAGGCGCGGACGCCGCTCGGAATCGCGATCTTCTCCGCAATTTGTTGGCGCCTGGCGTGCACCGGTCAGATCAGCCAGCCAACAGGTGACCAAGATGGACGTGCAACAAACCACGGCAGCATGCCGGAACGCCTTCGCAGAACTGGCGTCGCCAGCGTGTATCCACGACCCGTATCCGTTCATGCGGTGGTTGCGCGAGCACGATCCGGTGCATCGCGCGGCCTCGGGCCTCTTTCTGTTGAGCCGCCACGCCGACATCTGTTGGGCGCTCAAGGCCACGGGCGATGCATTGCGGGGACCGGCGCCAGGCGAACTTGCGCGCTATTTTCCGCGTGCGGCGACCAGCCTGTCGCTCAATCTGCTGGCGTCCACGCTGGCGATGAAGGACCCACCGACGCATACGCGTCTGCGCCGGCTGATCTCGCGCGATTTCACCATGCGCCAGATCGACGACCTGCGGCCGAGCATCGCGCGCATCGTCGCAGCGCGCCTGGACGGCATGACGCCCGCGCTGGAGCGCGGGGAGGCGGTGGACCTGCATCGGGAATTCGCGCTGGCCTTGCCCATGCTGGTCTTCGCCGAACTGTTCGGCATGCCCCCGGACGACATGTTCGGGCTCGCCGCCGGCATCGGCGCCATTCTGGAAGGCCTGAGCCCGCACGCCAGCGATCCCCAGCTCGCCGCGGCGGATGCGGCCAGCGGCAGGGTGCAGGCCTACTTCGTCGACCTCATACAGCGCAAGCGCACCGATCCCTGCCACGACATCGTCTCGATGCTGGTCGGCGCACACGACGACGATGCCGACACCTTGTCGGATGCGGAGTTGATCAGCATGCTATGGGGCATGCTGCTGGGCGGTTTCGCCACCACTGCTGCGACCATCGACCATGCGGTCCTGGCGATGCTGGCGTATCCCGAACAGCGGCACTGGTTGCAGGGAGACGCCGTAGGGGTGAAGGCATTCGTCGAAGAAGTCCTGCGCTGCGACGCGCCCGCCATGTTCAGCTCCATTCCGCGTATCGCCCGGCGCGACATCGAGCTGGGCGGCGTGGTGATCCCGAAGGACGCGGACGTGCGCGTGCTGATCGCGGCCGGCAATCGCGACCCGGACGCCTTCGCCGATCCCGATCGCTTCGATCCCGCGCGGTTCTACGGCACCAGTCCTGGCATGTCGACCGACGGGAAGATCATGCTGAGCTTCGGCCACGGCATCCACTTCTGCCTCGGTGCGCAACTCGCCCGGGTGCAGTTGGCCGAGTGCCTGCCGCGGATCCAGGCGCGCTTTCCCACGCTGGCATTGGCCGAGCAGCCGACCCGGGAGCCCTCCGCATTCCTTAGGACATTCCGCGCGTTGCGGGTGCGGCTGCATGCAAATGGGGGCTGAGATGCGCGTCGTGGTCGACCAGGATTTGTGCGGAACCACCGCGCAATGCGTGCTGACGCTGCCGGGCACCTTTCGCCAGCGCGAACCGGACGGCGTGGCCGTAGTGTGCGCGGCGACGGTCCCGCAGGCGCTGCACGCCGCCGTGCGGCTCGCGGCCAGCCAGTGCCCGGTCGCCGCCATTCGGGTCATCGAAGGCGACGCTACTGATGACGAGCGCGCCAGCGCCGACCCTGCGCCTTCTCCGGCCGAGGCCGAGCGGCATGCCGCGAAAGACCAGCGCAATCCACGAGGACACGATGGGACGGTTTGAAGGCAAGGTGGCCGTAGTGACCGGCGCCGGCGCCGGCATTGGCAAGGCATGCGCGCTTGCCATCGCGCGCGAGGGCGGCAGAGTGGTGGTGGCCGACATTGATGGCTCGGCGGCCATCGCCTGCACCGCGCAGATCGCGGCCGAAGCGGGCCACGCGCTGGCCCTAGCCATGGACATCGCCGATGCGCAGGCGGTGGCAGTGCTGTTCGAGACGGCGGAGCGGCACTTCGGTGGCGTCGAGCTGCTGGTGAACAACGCGAGCGCCATGCATCTGACCCCGCGCGACGGCGCGATCCGCGACCTGGATCTGGCGGTCTGGGATCAGACCATGGCGACCAATCTGCGCGGCACGCTGCTCTGCTGCCGGCAGGCCATCCCACCGATGATCGCCCGCGGCGGTGGCGCTATCGTCAACATGTCGTCATGCCAGGGGCTCAGCGGTGATACCGCGCAGACGTCCTACGCCGCGTCTAAGGCGGCGATGAACATGCTCTCGGCCTCGCTCGCCACCCAGTACGGTCAAGCGCAGATCCGCTGCAACGCGGTTGCGCCGGGTCTCATCATGACCGAGCGTCTCCTTGCCAAGCTGGACGAGTGCAAGCAACGGCATCTGCGCCGGCACCAGCTCCTGCCGCGCATCGGCCGCCCCGAGGACGTGGCCGCGCTGGTGGCGTTTCTGCTCTCCGACGATGCGGCGTTCATCACCGGCCAGGTCGTGTGCATCGACGGCGGCATGCTGGCGCATGTGCCGACGTACGCCGACGGTGGCAACAGCCGCGTCGCGCGTCGTGCCGGCGACACCGCCGAAGCGGCCGCGGCGCCGCGCTGCGGATGAACATGCTGCTCAACCCGCTAAACCGTCGCCACCGGCTGCGGTTCGACATACCGGTCGTGCCCGGCGCTTTCCCCTTGGTGGGGCATCTTCCCGCCATCATCTGTGACCTGCCGAGCTTGCTGCGGCGCGCGGAACGGACGCTGGGCAGCCACTTTTGGCTGGACTTCGGCCCTGCCGGACACCTGATGACCTGCGTGGATCCGAATGCGTTCGCTCTGCTCCGGCACAAGGACGTGTCCTCGGCGCTGATCGAGGAGATCGCGCCCGAATTGTTTGCCGGAACGTTGGTCGCCCAGGACGGCGGCGCGCATCGGCAGGCGCGCGATGCGATCAAGGCGGCGTTCCTGCCCAAGGGGCTGACCCAGGCCGGTATCGGCGACCTGTTCGCGCCCGTCATCGGAGCGCGGGTGCAGGCGTGGCGCGACCGCGGGGAGGTAACCATCCTGCGCGAAACCGGCGACTTGATGCTCAAGCTCATCTTCAGCCTGATGGGAATCCCCGCGCAGGACTTGCCGGGATGGCATCGCAAGTACCGGCAACTGCTGCAGTTGATCGTCGCGCCCCCTGTCGATCTGCCCGGACTGCCCTTGCGGCGCGGCCGCGCCGCCCGCGACTGGATCGACGCGCAGTTGCGCCAGTTCGTCCGCGACGCGCGTGCGCATGCCGCGCGCACCGGGTTGATCAAGCACATGGTGAGCGCCTTCGATCGAAGCGACGATGCGCTCTCCGATGACGTCCTGATCGCCAATATCCGCTTGCTGCTGCTTGCCGGTCACGACACCACCGCCTCGACGATGGCCTGGATGGTGGTCGAGCTGGCGCGCCAGCCTATGCTGTGGGACACCCTGGTCGAGGAGGCGCAACGCGTCGGCGCGGTGCCGACCCGGCACGCGGACCTGGCGCAGTGTCCCGTCGCCGAGGCCCTGTTCCGCGAAACGCTGCGCGTGCATCCGACGACCTCGCTCCTGCCACGTCGCGCGCTGCATGAATTGCAACTCGGCCAGCGGCGCATTCCCGCGGGCACCCATCTGTGCATCCCGCTGCTGCATTTCTCGACCTCGGCGCTGCTGCACGAGGCGCCTGATCAGTTCCGCCTGGCGCGGTGGCTGCAACGCACGGAGCCGATCCGGCCGGTGGACATCCTGCAGTTCGGTACCGGCCCACACGTCTGCATCGGCTACCACCTGGTATGGCTGGAACTAGTGCAGTTCTGCATCGCGTTGGCGCTGACCATGCACAAGGCCGGGGTGCGGCCGCGGTTGCTGAGCGACGTGGAAAAAGGCCGGCGCTATTACCCGACCGCACA
Organism: Bradyrhizobium sp. LLZ17; assembly: GCF_041200145.1. Lineage (NCBI taxonomy): Bacteria > Pseudomonadati > Pseudomonadota > Alphaproteobacteria > Hyphomicrobiales > Nitrobacteraceae > Bradyrhizobium > Bradyrhizobium zaerense. The sequence continues at coordinate 3,447,988 of NZ_CP165734.1, read as the reverse complement.
TCCGTCCATGAAAATCCGCATCGGATTCTCGTGAGCTGGCATCGCTTGCGCCGGTGTGGCGAGGCAGCCACGCCGGCAATACCGCGGCGGCTCGCCACTCGCCGTGGCCGTCTCCTGTCAGGTACAAGGACATAAACGACATGCAGACCGGTTACACGCAACACGACGGACGAACTGGTGTTTCCGCGCTCGGCGGATTGGGCGCTCAGGGGCGCGGCGCATCCGGCAGGCTGCTTCCGGAGATCTGGATGCAGGACGGCGCAAAACGGGTCGAACAGGCGCTGGCGCGTCTTCTCTGCGCCGAAAACGACGGTGGGACCGAGCTGATGTCGGCGATGCACTACGCCACCTTGAATGGCGGGAAGCGCACCCGCGCCTTGCTCTGCATGGCTGCCGGCGCATTAGCCGACACGCCGGCGCATATGCTCGACGACGTCGGCGCCGCCATCGAGATGATGCACGCCTGTACCCTGGTCCACGACGACCTGCCCGCGATGGACGACGACGTGCTTCGCCGCGGCCTTCCGACCGTGCATGTCAAGTTCGGCGAAGCCACTGCAATCCTTGTCGGCGATGCGCTGCAGGCGCACGCCTTCCTGACCTTGGCGAGCCTGGATGGGCCGGGCGACAACCGTATCGCGCTCGTGCGCGAACTGGCGCAGGCAGTGTCCGCCGAGGGTGCCGCAGGCGGGCAGGCAGTGGATCTGTCTCTGGTCGGAAAGCACGTCGAGCTGGACAGCATCCTGGCGATGCACCGGATGAAGAGCGGAGCGCTGGTGCGCGCGTCCGTTCGCATGGGCGCGCTATGCGCCATCGCGGACAATGCTGCACACGCTGCGCTGTACTCTGCGCTCGATTGCTATAGCGCCTGTTTCGGCCTGGCATTGCAGGTGGTCGACGACATTCTCGATGCGACAGCAGATACGGCGACGCTGGGCAAGACCCCCGGCAAGGACGCGGCGGCGCAGAAGCCGACCTGCGCGTCGATCATGGGGCTGCAGGCTGCGCGCCAGTTCGCGCTGGATCTGTTGCGCGACGCCGGGGAGGCCATCGCCCCGCTTGGGCCGCGTGCGGAACGGTTGGCGCAGATGCTGCAGCGGGCCAACGCGTATCTGCTCAAGCACACGCCATGCGCATGAGCGCGCCCGTCCGCATGGAGTCGCTCCTGTGCCGCTGCCATCGACCGGCGGCAGCCGTGCATGCTGCACTGTGTCCGAGTCCGCGGCGCCGATCGCAGCGATTGCCCAGCACGGCCGCAGCGCCCGCGGCGGGCTACGCGCAAGCCTATGCGGCGGACCGGCGCCAGGATCGGGGCGCCTCGCCGCGCCGGAGCAGGGCGGCCGTCCGGCGCTGCCCATGCGCGGGGCCGCGACGGGCCTGCGGCGACGCGCGCGGCGTCTGCCCGATCCTGGTTCTCGTCAACGGACTGGAGAAGGAGCAGGGCGCGTGAACGCGCGGTCGGAACAGATCCTTTCCGAATTGCGCCACTTGCTGAGCGAGATGAGCGACGGCGGCAGCGTCGGTCCGTCCGTCTACGACACGGCGCGAGCTCTGCAATTCCACGGCAACGTCACCGGTCGGCAGGACGCATATGCGTGGCTCATCGCGCAGCAACAGGCCGATGGCGGATGGGGAAGTGCGGACTTCCCGCTGTTCCGCCATGCGCCCACGTGGGCGGCGTTGCTGGCATTGCAGAGTGCCGATCCTCTTCCCAGCGCTGCCGACGCGGTCCAGGCTGCAACCCGGTTCCTCGAACGCCTGCCCGATCCCTACGCGCATGCGGTGCCGGAAGACGCGCCGATCGGCGCGGAGCTGATCCTGCCGCAGCTTTGCGCCGAGGCCGCATCCTTGCTGGACGGCGTGGCGTTTCCGCGCCACCTGGCGCTGTTGCCGTTGCGGCAAGCGTGCCTGGTCAAGCTTAGGGCAATGGCGACGTTGCCGAGCGGCCATCCGTTGCTGCACTCCTGGGAAGCCTGGGGGACGTCGCCGAGCACCGCATGCCCGGATCACGACGGCAGCATCGGTATCAGTCCGGCGGCCACCACCGCCTGGCGTGCGCAGGCCGTGACACAGGAGAGCACGCCGCAGGTCGGGCGCGCCGACGCGTATCTGCAGGCAGCATCGCGCGCGACGCGCAGCGGCATCGAAGGTGTCATTCCCAACGTCTGGCCGATCAATGTGTTCGAGCCATGCTGGTCGCTGTACACCCTGCATTTGGCCGGGCTGTTCACACATCCCGCGCTCGCCGAGGCGGTGCACGTGATCGTCTTGCAGCTCGACGCCCGCTTGGGCGTGCGCGGTCTGGGCCCGTCCTTGCACTTCGCGGCCGATGCGGACGACACCGCGATTGCGTTGTGCGTCCTGCGCCTTGCAGGCCGCGAGCGGGCGGTCGATGCGTTGCGCCATTTCGAATGCGGCGAGCTGTTCGTCACCTTCCCCGGCGAGCGCAATGCCTCGGTGTCGACCAACATCCATGCCCTGCATGCGTTGCGACTGTTGGGAAAGCCCACTGCCGGCACCACCGCCTACGTCGAGGCCAATCGCAACCCGCAGGGTCTATGGGACAACGAAAAATGGCACGTTTCGTGGCTGTATCCCACCGCGCACGCGGTAGCAGCGCTGGCGCAAGGCAAGCCCCAGTGGCGCGACGAGCGCGCGCTGGCGGCGCTGCTGCGGGCGCAGCGCAACGACGGCGGCTGGGGCGCCGGTCGCGCGTCCACATTCGAGGAAACCGCCTATGCGCTGTTCGCGTTGCACGTGATGGACGGGAGCGAAGAGGCGACAGGGCGCCGGCGCATCGCGCTGGCGGTGGCGCGTGCGCTCGAGTGGATGCTCGCCCGCCATGCGGCGCATCCATTGCCGCAGACGCCGCTGTGGATCGGCAAGGAACTGTATTGCCCCACGCGGGTCGTGCGCGTGGCTGAACTCGCCGGGTTGTGGCTGGCGCTGCATTGGGGCCAACGCGCCCTGGCCGAGGCAGCAGGAGCGGTGCCATGATCCAGACCGAACGCGCGCTGCAGCAGGTGGTGGAGTGGGGGCATTCCCTGACCGGGTTCGCCGATGAGCATGCCGAGGAAGCGGTCAGGGGCGGCCAGTACATCCTGCAGCGCATCCACCCGAGCCTGCGCGACGCCAGCGCCCGCACCGGCCGCGATCCGCAGGACGAAACGCTGATCGTGGCGTTCTACCGCGAACTGGCGCTGCTGTTCTGGCTCGACGATTGCAACGACGTCGGCCTGATCGCGCCGGAGCAGCTCGCCGCTGTGGAGCAGGCGCTGGGGCAGGGCGTGCCGTGCGCGCTCCCCGGATTCGAGGGCTGCGCTGTGCTGCGCGCCTCGCTGGCCGCACTCGCCTACGATCGTCGCGACTATGCTCAGCTTCTCGACGATACCCGGCGTTACTGCGCGGCGCTGCGCGCCGGACACGCGCGGGCGGCAGGGGCGGAACGCTGGTCTTACGCCGAGTACCTGCACAACGGCATCGATTCGATCGCCTACGCGAATGTGTTCTGTTGCCTGTCTTTGCTGTGGGGGCTGGACATGGCGACCTTGCGGGCGCGTCCGGCGTTTCGCCAGGTCCTGCGGCTCATCTCCGGGATAGGGCGTCTGCAGAACGATCTGCATGGACGCGACAAGGACAGCTCGGCCGGCGAGGCCGACAACGCGGCGATCCTGCTGCTGCAGCGCTATCCGGCTATGCCTGTGGTGGAGTTCCTCAAGGACGAGCTGGCCGGCCATACGCGCATGCTGAACCGCCTGATGGCGGAAGAACGCTTTCCCGCGCCGTGGGGAGCGTTGATCGAGGCCATGGCGGCCATCCGCGCGCAGTACTACCAGACCTCGACCAGCCGCTACCGCAGGGACGCCGCGGGCGCAGCCCAGTGTGCGCCCGGCTGAACGCGCGGAAGGCGGCGGCGTGCGCCCGCTGCCGTCGGTCCGATCCGACGCAACGCCGTCACCCGATGCAGCGAGCAGAGCGACACCGCCCTGAGCCGGTGCAAGGACGACTAACTGGACGTCGTGCTGGATCGCCGAACGGCGCCGGCCACGGTCGCCGCCGCCTGGGAGTATATCGCTTTCGAACACTGCGCATTGCCTGAGTTGGACTTGACGCAGATCGAGCTCTGCGGCCTGGCCGCTGGGCAAGACATGCGCGCGAAGCGTCGTCCATAGCGGTCGCCGAGAAATCCGGTACCGAACGATCCAGCATCATGCCGACGAAGGCCGCGGAGATGAACACCACATTCTCAGCGAGGATCGAAAAGCCCGTCTTCAGCATCACGCTCAGCACGGTACCGGCAATGTAGATGTCAAAACCCTCGAAAAACATTCCGATGCCGATCAGCAGCATGATGCCGCGATGGAACGGCCCGACCGGCAGTCGACAAGACGAGTGCCTGCGTTCACGGATGTCGACATTGACACTCTCCCTTTATGCTTTATGCGGCCCGCCTTCTTCGAACGTCTGCCGCTTGTCGTCATGTTAGTTCAGCCGCTTCTGGTTGGCCGTGTCGCGATACCAGTCGAACGGCTGCTCGTGCGTGGCGATCATCACGCTCTTGGTGTTGAAGTGGTCGTCGAAGCTCTCGGTGCCGCATTCGCGGCCGGTGGCGGAATAGCCGAGCCCGCCCCAGGGCGAGGCGGGGTCGAGCCGGTGATGATCGTTGAAACGGAGGCGGCAACTCGATGCGTGCGGGCGACGTCACCGGTGCGGATCGCTGCGGCAAGGCCGAAGCGGAAGTCGTTGGCAATCCTTAGGGCAGAGAATGCCAAGCACCTACCTGGGTTGGCAGGTTACAAATTATGCTGCAGTGCTTAGACTCTCGAGCGAATGCAACTCGCAACATTTGGCGAAACAAGATCACCTTGTAACTCAAATCGTCTTTTCGCTGCTTTCGGAAAGCTGGCAGAGTTGTCGACGCCGATAAAACGAACCCTTCCTTCGGAAAGGGCAGGATCCAGATGACGCTCTCATGGCGAAAAGCACAAGTCCTCGCCAGATCCAGATCCAGATCCAGGTCCAGGTCCAAGAGTCAGGGCCTCCAGCGAGGAATCTCCGTCCGAAGCGGCGGTCGAAGGCGGTCTTCTGAGACAGGATGAGAGCGGGAGGCGGAAACTAAAGGGATCCGATGAATCTTCGGGGGCACAACCATTCCGCTCACGTCCAAGGTATCGGTCGTGTGCTCCAACCTTCAACTCTGCGATCGAAAAAGCGGTGCAACATGACAAGCGAGCCGGGCGTCACCTCGGCGAACGCAAGTATTCGGGCAAGAATCGTCTGGACAATTGTCCTCGGCTTTGCCGCCGATCCTTTGATGCGTTGGAGTTGGCCGGACCCTGGGCAATATCTTGGCAGCATGACTCAGTTCATCAACGCCTGTGGCGGACGAGCATTCGAGCATGGCACAGCATACGTCGCGGCAGACAGTCGCGCCGCGGCCCTGTGGCTGCCTCCCGGCGTGCAGCAGGATGAGGATGCGCTGGACGCAATCATGGCGCTGTCCCTGCGCCCGGAAATCAGCGAACATATGGTACACCTACGCCAGGGAATGGCCGAACATCATCCCTCCGAGCCACATTGGTATTTGCCCGTCATCGCTGTCGATCCGAACTGGGCCGGACAAGGGCTTGGCACATTGCTGATGAAGTACGCTCTTCAACGCTGCGATGAGCAGGGCATCGCTGCCTACCTCGAAAGTTCGGATCCTGAAAACATTCCCTTTTACCAACGCCACGGGTTCAAGATTATTGGAGAGATACAGCACGGTTGCTCACCCCCACTTACGCCGATGTTGCGAAAGGCGTATTGAGCGGAATTCGGAGACGCCTCGCATGCTGCGGCTCCTGGAGCGTCCTTGCAGACGCCGAACTGAGGCGCATTGCCTCGTCCGGATGGTTACTGGACAACTTCTCGCCGGTAATTGGTAAGCGTCGTTCTGCTCCCACCTTCTCGCGGCGCATGGGATAGGTGAGTTTCACGATCTCTTTGAAGGGATCGGCTTGTGTCTATGCTGGACCATACGCTTAAGTCGGACGCGACGGCGCGCCGGCTGGAAGTGATCACGGAGACGGGACGCCGTCGTTGGTTCTCCAAGGACGACAAGGCGCGGATCGTCGAGGAGACGCTGGTACCAGGCGCCGTCGTTTCCGATATTGCCCGGCGGCACGGGCTTGCCCCACAACAAGTGTTCACCTGGCGCCGGCAAGCACGCCGGTTGCCGACGTCGATGGCTGACGATCCGCCGTTTGTACCGGCGGTGGTAGAGGCCATGGTACCGGCCGCGGCTGTTGGCCATGAGCGCAAGACAGCGCGACGCAAGGCCAAGCCGGATGTCGGGGGCATCGAGATCGAAGCCAAAGGCGTCACTATCAGGGTCGGCCGAGGCGCGGACGTGGCGCTGATTGCGGCCATCGTCCATGCGCTCAAGGCAAGCCGATGATCGGCCCGTCCGGCAATGTCCGGGTGATGGTGGCAACCAAGCCGGTCGACTTCCGCAAGGGAATGGAGGGGCTTGCCATGTTGGTACGCGAGCACATGCAGGCTGACCCGTTCTCGGGTGCTGTTTATGTGTTCCGTGCCAAGCGGGCAGACCGGATCAAGCTGATCTTCTGGGATGGTACGGGTTTGTGCCTGTTCGCCAAGCGGCTCGAAGACGGTGTCTTCCGCTGGCCGAAAATCGAGGATGGCGTGATGCGTTTGTCGGCGGCGGAATTGTCGGCGCTGCTCGAAGGGCTCGATTGGCGGCGTGTCCACCCGGCACGGGAGACGGTCGTGCCGACGCAAGTCGGATAGTTGTGAGCCGTGCTGCGGCGAAGTGAATCAGGGGCATCGAGCACGTCGTCAAGCGGGCGCGAATATGCTCTGATTTGCCTGTGAGCGATAACCTTCCTGATGATCCCGAGACGCTCAAGGCGATGCCGCTGGCAGCGCTTCACGAGAGCTAGCGGCTGCGTCAGATTATCAAGGAGCTGCAACGGCACCGCTTTGGCCGGAAGGCAGAGTCGCTTCCCGAGGAGCAGATGCTGCTGGGCCTCGAGGACGTCCAACAGGTCGCAGCCTTTGCCGAGGCCGGTCAGGACGAGACAGCCCCGGAAGGCCGGGCGGAGCGCGCACGCAAGCGCCGCGTCAATCGCGGAGCACTGCCGGCCCACCTGCCGCGGATCGAGGTCGTCGTCGACCTCGACGACAAGACCTGCCCCTGCTGCCAGGGCGAACTGCATCGGATGGGTGAAGACAGGAGCGAGCGGCTGGACATGGTGCCGGCGCAGTTCCGCGTTGTCGTCACCCGGCGTCCTAAATACGCCTGCCGAGCCTGCGAAGATGGCGTCAGGCAGGCCGAGCCTCCGGCCCGGCTGATCGAGGGCGGCCTGCCGACGGAGGCAACCGTCGCCCAGGTTCTGGTGTCCAAATATGCCGATCATCTGCCGCTCTACCGGCAGACCCAGATCTATGCCCGCCAAGGCATTGCTCTCGATCGATCGACACTGGCGGACTGGGTTGGGCATGCGGCCTTCCATCTGCGTCCGCTGCATGAGCGCCTTTTCGCTCTGCTTCGCGCGAGATCCAAGCTGTTCCCCGACGAGACGACGGTGCCGGTGCTCGATCCCGGTCGAGGGCGTACCAAGACCGGCCAGCTCTGGGCCTATGCAGCCGACGACAGCCCCTGGGGCGGCCTCGATCCGCCCGGCATTGCCTATGTCTATGCACCCGACCGCAAAGCCGAGCGGCTGTTCAGCCATCTTGCCGGCTTCAAGGGCGTCCTGCAGGTCGATGGCTACAATGCCTACCCAAAGCTTGCCGAACGCGGCGGAGTCGAGCTCGCCTTCTGCTGGGTGCACATGCGGCGCAACTTCTACGAACTCGCGACAGCCGGCCCCGCTCCGATCGCGAGCGAGGCGCTCAAGCACATCGCCGCATTCTATGCGATCGAGAAGGAGATCCGCGGCCGCAGCGCCGAGGAACGTCGCTTCGTGCGGCAGCAGAAGAGCCGGCCTCTGGCCGACGCCTTCGAGGCTTGGTTGCGCGCCAAGCTGGCTCTCATCAGCCAGAAGATCAAGCTCGCCGATGCCATCCGCTACGCCCTCTCGCGCTGGCAAGGACTGACGCGCTTCATTGACGACGGCCGGATCGAGCTCGACAACAACACCGTCGAACGATCGATCCGCGGTATCAAACTTTGCCGTAAGAATGCACTATTCGCAGGATCCGACGGCGGCGCCGAGCATTGGGCCGTCGTCGCGTCCCTGGTCGAGACCTGCAAGATCAACGACGTCGATCCGCTCGCCTACCTCACCGACGTCCTGACCAGGATCGTCAACGGACATCCAAACCGAGACATCGACCTGCTACTGCCCTGGGCCTACCGCGCTCAAGCCCTCAAAGCCGTGGCCTGAGAACGACGCTTACGGTAATTGAGTGGGCGCCATCGAATTAGTCCGGTGGCGTCTATGGCGGGAAAGATCAGCATGGGCGCGCGGCGGCAGGTGGTGTCGGCCGTAACGGATCGTGGCTGGTCGGCGCCGGGCGGAAAAAGAGGCGCATCCTCGAGCGATATGCGCGACGACGGGTTGGCATCCGCAAGCACGCGGTGCCTGCAATTCGGGTACGCGCAACGGTTGAACCGGGGCCGGTCGAGGCACCTCGAGAGCGCAAGCGTAGACATGACGCTACGATCAAGGACGCGACGACCGCGGCGTGGGAGGCGTCGGATCGGGTGTGCGGCAAGCGACTCAAGGGCCGGGTTTCGTCAACTCCTGCCTCAGGCTGGCTGTTTTTGTGTCTCGATCGACGGCAGTAGCCCACCGTGGATCTTTGCCTCAAAGCTCCGCAGCCGCTGATAGATCGAGATCAGTTCGACGATCGTGCTCCAGGAGTTGACGAGATACTGAAACGAGGTTCGCACTTGCGTGAATGCATTGAGGATCTGGTTCATCGCGCCGAGGGTGATCTTGCCTGTGATGATTGTAGGCGCAAGCAGCAGATAAGGAAAGATGGCGTCAGTCTGCAGATAGACGATCCGGCCGATATTGAAGTACATGAAATTCAGATAGAGACGGAAGTAATTCCTGCGAATGTCGCTAAACAGCACGCTCAATGTCGGAGCATTGGCACGCGCCGCATCATCCTCGCCGAGCACCAGCTCCTTGCGATAGGCCGCTTCGACCCGCTGGTTGAAAAATTCTATTCCGGGCAGACGGATGCCGATAAGCGCGAGAACGCCGGTGCCCAGGATCGACCAGATCACTGCGGCGAACACCAGCGGATAGGGAATCGAGCCGAACAGAGGCAGCTCAGTCACGTTGCTGGACAGCCGCACTAGAACCGGCAGGAAGGCCAGGAGCGTCAGCACCGCGCTGATGAGATTGACGCCTAGACCCTCCATGGTGCTGGCAAAGCGCATGGTGTCTTCTTGGACGCGCTGGGAGGCGCCTTCGATCGTGCGCAGCCGTGGCCAGTTCGCGACATAAAAATCGTTCATCGCTGTGCGCCAGCGGAAGATGTAGTGGCTGACGAAGAATCGCGTCATCACGCCGACCACGACGGCCACGAGCGCGATACCGGCAAAGGTCGACAGTTCGTTGTAGAACTGCTCAACCGTGACCGGCGCCGATTTCGAAAGCGCAGCCTGGACCAGGTCGTAGAACGGTCCATACCAGCTGTTGATCGCGACCGAGACCTGGACCTGAAAGTAAGAGGTGAACAGGATCAGCGCCGAACCAAGAATGGACCACGTCGCCCAGGGATGGGGGGCAAATAACATCCATGCAGCCGCGAACACCGTAACGGCCAGCGCAAAATAGAGATCAAACCACAGCGCCGAGGCCGACCAGAACGTCGCAAGCCCGACCGGCTTCTCCGGGGCTTGAAAGAGATTGCCGGCAAATCCATACCAAAACGCCATCACCAACGCCGTCCAAAGAATTGACGACGCAAAGAACAACTTTGGTCGAGGGAAGAATGAAACGAACATGCTCGCTGTCCTTTATCGACTTAGAACTTCAGCTCAGAAGATGAACACACGGCGGCCATTTGCCACCTCATTCCTCGCAAGAGGCTACCTACTCGCGCGCTCACCCAAGCGCTCGCGCAAGGGTCATGGAGGGTCCAATATCTGGCGGCAAGCGCAGGAACGATCGGCAAGCGTTATCGGCGGTCGGGACATTGGCGGTGTGGTAGGAAGCCTCGGGTGGAGAACGGCTCGCTGAACCAATAAGTAAAATTCTTCGGGCCGCATCCTTCATCCGAAGGCGGAGGTTGTCATTCGCATGCTCTGTCGAGCACGGGACGCAGCGGCATCTGCGACGAACGGGGCAGCATCTGCAGGACATTGATTCAATCGAATAGACTTCATCTGATCTCTAGGGCCAATGGATGCAACACGAGCGTGGTGTGTAACGGGGTCTTTAGTGGCGGCACGGGACAAGAGCAAGAGTTTTGCAAAGCACTTCACTCGTCTCACTTGCTGTGTGGTTTGCCACAATCTTACTTGCCGTGCGCTTACTCCGCTGAAATCAGCGGCCCGCTTCTCAGTCTTACGCAATCTATGCTCGCACGCGAAGGTGCATTGCGATCCCGTTGGAGATGATCTGCAACGCCGCAACCTGACGCAGCGTTCGGTTCACGCATTTCTTTCGGCGCAAATGTTGCGATGCAGTTACAGCAATTCGCGCGGACGTTGTTAAGACGCATGACGCCTGGGACACTGAAGAGATGAGAGTAGAAATGAAGAACTTGTTGCTCGCGACTGTGAGCATTCGGGGCTTGGCGTGTTGGCGCCCGCATTCGGCGCGGATCTGGCTGCGCAGCCCGCCCAGCCTCTCTACAACAACGCTCCGCAGGCGGTCGCGGCTGCAATCTACGACTGGAGCGGCTACAACGTTGGTATGAACGGCGGCTTTGGTTCAAGCTCGAATTGCTGGGATTCCGATGTTGGCAAGCCTGAGGGCTGCCATGATGCCACCGGCGGACGCGTGGGCGGGCAGATCGGCTATCGATGGCAGATGGGCCCGATCGTGCTTGGTGTTGAAGGCCAGGGGAACTGGGCTCGTTTGACTGGCTGGAATCCCAGCGTTGCTTTTTGGATATCAACCAGACCAAGATCGATGCGTTCGGCCTCGTAACGGCGCAGATCGGTTATGCCTTCGACAACGTACTGCTTTACGCCAAAGGCGGCGCCGCGGTGATGAGCAACACGTTTCGGGTCATCTGGACGACGGGCGAGTTAGGTGGAGAAAGCAAGCACGTTCTTTGGGGCGGCGCATTGGCAGCCGGATTCGAGTACGGCTTCGCACCGAATTGGTCGATTGGATTCGAGTACGCACACCTGTTCATGCGGCCAGCCATGGTGAGCTTCACCGAGCCCGCTGGTGGGTCGACCGCATCCGCCAGGATCTCGACGTTATGACTGCACGGCTCAACTATAAGTTTGGCGGTCCGATTCTTCTCAAATGTTGATCACGTTCAAAAGGTGGATCGAACGCCCCGGCCTACGGACCGAGGCCTATTTTGGGTGCGCCAGCGATGGCGCGGAGCGCCGCGACTGGCGCGGTTGACCGGGTTGACCGGAGGCTGACCCGGGATTAGGGAGCCGAAATCGCTCAGCACGATCGTCTCAAGATCGATGCGGTATCCACTTCTGCAACCCGCAAAGCGCTTGGCGGCTCGACAGTAACGAGAATACCAAGGGTTGCTGCGACAGTACTTTCAAAGGCACAGACCTGAGCATCCAGAGCGCCGTCGTTCAGCTCCAGCAGGAAGGCGAAACAGTCGTACGCGCCCGCGAAGGCGAGATCGAGGTGCCTGTCACGGTCACGCCGCTCGGCTCGATTGTCGCGACTGGAGCACGCGCTCGATGATTTCGATGACGGTAGCGCTATCGCCCTCGTCGGTGGATAGTGACGTGGGCTTGCCTCGTAGCAGGCGCGCGAAGACGGCTTTGGCTTTCGCCGCAGGGGTTGGCTGAAAAGCGCCGATAATGACGGAGGCGAAGAAGGTCCTTGGGAGGGATGTGGAGGGGGGCGGTGAGAACGCCATCGAAGCGTGATGAGGGAAGGAAAGGGAGGCCCGCTCGCAGACCGGCCAGAGCAAGGCTGGCATTCAAGCGCGCCTGCGCGATCTGGGCCCGTCGTCCTTCCGTGCTGCGAGCCGTGCTTGTCCGATCGGACACGGATGCTCGGCCGCAGTTGGCCTACAGTACCGGATGATCCCGGCCGGCTCAGCGCTGAACAAGTTGGGCGCCGGAAGGCAGCCGAGATCGCGGACCGGGTCGCCGCAATGGCGACGAGCTCATCTCCGGACCTGCGTCGATCCCGCGGGAATGATACCGCTTAGCTTGCCGCTGCCGCCTTGCCACGGCAAACGGCGCATCGCGATCGGGTCCGACGAGATCATCGAACGCAGGCCGCCTCCGCCGCTGGCACGCGGCAAGGTTCGCCCCTGCGGCGTGGTAGTACAAGATTGATCGGCTCGTCCGCCTCTGTCCGCAGACCCGGACGTTCGGCAGCCCGGCTGTCAACATCTCACCGGCGCCTATCTTTCGGATCACTCGGACCTCGACCTGCTTTGGGGTGACGGCAACAAGCCGGCCAGCACCCTGCCCTCCGACATCGCTCGCCAAGCGCCGATGCGGCTCGACCAAGAGATCATCTGCGCCGCGGGCGGCGAGCAATGGCGTGAGCTGACAAACCGCAGACATGGACGAACTCCTGGTGAAGCGAGAAGGCGGTGTCCACAGCATGACGCGAGTCGACGGGACCACTGCCCCAGACCGACCAGAGGTTACCACCTTTCCGCCACTGGAAGACCATGAGCTTCATCGCGGCGCTTCGGCGCGACCAGATCAGCGCACCCTCGTCGCCCGTTGCGCTCTCATCTGGAATGGCTCCGACCGCCCCAGCGCGCCCTGAGGCGCGGCGTGACGCAAGGCGCTTCCACATGACAATTTGAATTCGGGAAGTTCTTGCTGGATGGTCGCGCGACCATTGGAATTTTTGTGCACACGGGCGCTACCTTGGAGACGTATGTTTCTTTCTTCCTTTCACGGTTGACAGTTTTGTCTTGTCCTCCATAGGAAAGCGTGGTCCCAGCATGCGCGTAGTACCCAACCGCGTCGCTCGAAACAATCGGATTACCGTTCGCCTTGTTATTCGGAAATGGGGCGACCTGGGGAGCGCTGTGGCGTCGAAATCGTAGGCGGCACAAATGAGAGCAGATCCCTATCGCTTCGAGCTGCAGAATCGACTTGAGACATTTGATGGAACTGATCGAAAATGAGCCACGCTTCGGAAGTGTCAGTTGAGCGGGTCACGATCCCAATTCTGCAGCGGTGGAAGCAGGAGCGGCGGCGTGTCACCATGACCACCGCCTACGATGCGGTTACGGCAGGCATCGCCGACCCCATCGTCGACATCATTCTTGTGGGCGACAGTGTTGGCAATGTCTGTCTCGGATTCGACAACACGTTACCGGTCAGCATGGCAATGATGAACCATCATCTCGAGGCTGTTGCACGCACAAGGCCCCGTGCCTTGCTCGTGGCCGATCTGCCGTTTCTTAGCTTTCACCTTGGTCCGGAGGAGACGATACGCAACGCTGGAGGGTTCCTGCAGCGAGGCGCAGATGCCGTGAAACTCGAGGGCGGGGCCAAGCGCGTGGAAATGGTGCGTGCCCTGGTCGATTGCGAAATTCCTGTCATGGGCCATCTCGGCCTCACCCCGCAAAGCGTCAACGTCATGGGCGGATTCAAGGTGCAGGGCCGGAAAGCCGATGACGCTTTGCGGCTGCTCGATGACGCTCACCGTCTGCAGGAGGCCGGATGCTTCGCGTTGGTGCTTGAAGGCATTCCGGCCGAGCTAGCCCAGCGAGCGACCGAATCGCTATCGATACCAACCATCGGAATCGGCGCGGGTCCCGACTGCTCGGGCCAAGTGCTCGTATTCCATGATGTCCTGGGGCTGACCTTAGGTCATCGGCCCAAATTCGTTCGCGCCTATGCAGATGGCTTTCAGCTTTTACAAGCGGCGCTGTCGCGTTGGGCTGCCGATGTCCGCACCGGTGCGTTCCCGGCGCCGCAGGAGTCCTACCGGCTTCCTGAAAGCCTGAGTGACATTATCGCAACCTGGGCTCCTCCCAACCCAACCTGATGTAAGGTGCAATGATGCAGACGATTACCACGGTCGCTGAGCTTCGTCGTGAGCTCGCGAAGGCTTGCAGCGTGGGCAAACGCGTCGGGTTAGTGCCGACAATGGGTTATTTGCACGATGGCCATCTCGCCCTGATCGAGGCGAGCCGCGCGCAATGCGATATCACCGTCGTCAGCATTTTCGTCAATCCGACTCAGTTCGGACCAAACGAGGATCTCAGCAGCTATCCTCGCGATTTCCTGCGCGATGAAAAATTGTGCCGCGATGCTGGTGTTGCGATTGTGTTCGCGCCGGGTGCACAGGAAGTCTATCCGGCTCAATTCGAGACCTTCGTCGAGCCGGGCGAACTGGCGAAGCCACTATGCGGAGCTATCAGGCCTGGGCATTTTCGGGGCGTCGCGACCGTCGTGTGCAAGCTGTTCAACATGGTGCATCCGGACGTCGTGTTTTTCGGGCAAAAGGATTTTCAGCAATGCGCGGTCGTGCGTCGCATGGCAACAGATCTCAATCTTCCCATCAAGATCGTCACCGTGCCAACCGTTCGGGAACCCGACGGGCTCGCGATGAGCAGCCGCAATCGGTATCTGAGCAAGGAAGAACGCCGGCGAGCGGTTGCCATCAGTCGTGGACTGTTCGCCGCGGCGGATGAGTTCCGCTCAGGAGTGCGCGAGGTGGACAAGCTGATTGCGACCGCCGAGCGGCAACTTGAAACAGTTGATCGGCTGCAATACCTTGAACTTGTCGACGGTCATACGCTCAAGCGCGCCGAGAGTCCGCTGCGGCATCCGGCGGCGCTCTGTGTCGCAGCCTACGTTGGTTCGACCCGGCTGATTGACAACGTCCTGCTGGGACTATCAACAGTAGAGTTCTATTGATCCGAGCACCTGAAAGGTATTGATAAGTTCAACCCGCTTCGCGGCGTTGTGTGCTGCCCGCAGCAATGAACTCAACCCGTTTCGGCAGTATTGCTCCTTTCGCGTTGACCGGTATTTTATCGAGCTGCGCATTGTGAAACCGACCTGTACGGCCGCCTTAAGAAAGCTCTGCAAGCCGTAGGAAGTTTGCGAATAGTGCGTCCCCTTGCGGTGTGAGTATCGACTCCGGATGGAACTGCACGCCATATGTCGCTTGATTGCGATGGGCAAGAGCCATGATCTCCCCATCATCCGAGAGTGCTGTCACAGCGAGGTCTCGGGCAGATGACGGATCCAATTCGACGATAAGCGAATGGTAGCGCCCTACGCAAAGTGGGGATGGTAATCCTTCGAACAGGCCCCCGCCTTCATGCGTGACATACGAGGGCCGACCATGCATAGGACGGCGTGCGCGCGTTACACGTGCGCCGAACTCGCTCCCAATGCACTGGTGTCCGAGACAGATGCCGAGAATTGGCACCTGACCGGAAAGTTCGCGAACGACGGCTGTCGATATTCCAGCCTCATTTGGAGTGCCCGGGCCGGGGGAGATGACGATCGCGCGGGGCCTGAGGTCAGCAAGTTCGCTCACATGCATCGCGTCGTTCCGGACGACACATGTTGCTGCACCAAGCTTGCGGAAATATCGCGCAATGTTGAAGACAAAAGAGTCGTAGTTGTCGATGATGACAATCAAGATGCACCGGCGCCTTCAGCAATAAATGCGCGAAAAATGCGCTCTGCTTTTGCTAGGCTCTCCTCGTATTCGGCGACCGGATCGGACATTGCCGTTATCCCGCCACCTGCATGAAAGGCGGCCTGGCCGGCATCGATCGTCACGGTGCGAATGGGAATATTTGAATCCATATGTCCATTGAACCCTATGTAGCCTATGGCACCGCAATACACCTCTCGCGCCACACGCTCGATCTCCAGGATAATTTCCATCGAGCGTACCTTGGGAGCTCCAGTAACGGAGCCGCCGGGAAAGCAGGCTCGAAGTAGGCTGACGGCGTCCTCTCCGCATGCCAGCTCACCCGTAACGACCGACACGAGGTGGTGCACTGATGCATAGGACTCGAGGTTGCACAATGACGGGACATGGATTGATTCTGGGCGTGCAAACGCGCGAGAGATCATTGCGTAGGAGGTCGACGATCATGGTGTTCTCGGCGTGGTCTTTTTCCGAACCTGACAGCGTCTCAGCACGACGCCGGTCTTCCTCCCGATCAGCAGAACGCGCCATCGTCCCCTTAATAGGCCGCGTTTCGACCTGTCGACCGTGAAGCTTGAGGAAACGCTCGGGCGAACTCGATGCAATGGTGAGCTTGCCATACCGAAGGAGGGCGGCAAAGGGAGCCGGATTCACTCTCCGCAGCTGACAATAGAAGGCTATCGGATCGAACGAGTTCGCCAGGCGCGCGCTGAAGCGTTGCGCAATATTGACCTGGAAGGCGTCACCCGCCCGAATGAGATCAATTACGCTCTGTACTGCCGCAATGTATCCTTGGCGACTGAAATTTGAATGCCATAAGCCGGCTTGGCCTGGTGTCAAATCAGGAGGGGAGGCTGAGACTCTAATCAGCGCAACAAATTCTTCGGCTCTTCCGCGAGCTCTCTCACGCCGGCGAGCCGGATCCTGCTCCGGCCACCCGGTAGAAACGACCCAACATCTGTTATGGCTGTGATCGAAGCTTATCACGACGTCGTAAAGATGTAGGATTGCCTGAGGCAAGCGATGCCCCCCGATAGCCGGCACCGACAATCGCTCCAGCGTCCTGTTCAGCTCGTATCCAAAAAAGCCGGCGGCACCGCCCTGGAAAGCCGGGAGATCGGCGCAGTGCACTTGCGGATAGTTGGCTAGCAGAGCGCGAAGTGCCACCCACGGATCGCCCACAATGGTCTCTCCGTTGCAAATGCCTTTCCCGTCCGCCATCATATAGGTGCAGAAGGGATCGCACGTCACATAGGAATGCTGCCCGAGCACCGCGTCTCTCGATGCGCTATCCAGGAACGTGAGGTGCCTCCGATGCGAGAGGCTTCGCATGGCTGTGACGGGCTCAATCCACTGCAGTTCCACTACATGCATTATTCTGTCGCTCAGCTCAGCGATACATCGGTGATCGTAATTCCGCCCGGCGAAGGCGAGCCTTATGGCCACCCAAAAGCCCTACATGCCTGACAATTAACCACGCCCGTGGGGAGGGCCTGCCGAACATACTGGCTCCGCATCTGCAGACATGCTGTAGTCGGCCGCGAGACGTAGCTCGCGGAGCGGTCTTACTTGCCGGATCGAATCTTGATAAAGCTCGTGCGCTTTATAGGCTTCGAGTTGGCCTTCGTCGTCGAATTCACCGTAGACGATCACATCAATTTCGTTGCCAAGCCGGTCACTCTTGCGGTTGCGAGCGACCTCAAGCCGCCGAGCGTGCGGGATTTTGGTGAGAACGGAAAGGCCCTCGATGATTTTGTCGATATGCGCCTTATCTTTTGCGGTGAAGAATACGATGTGTCGAATCATAGTTTACCGCCGGTAATCCCAAACATTGCGGCTTGAGGTCGCCGAAAGCGACAGAAGCCTCCTTCGCCAATCATGCAGGACTCGGGCAGCCGTTCAGCTGCTACCGCGCGGCAGGCGCCCTGTCGATCGCACTGCCCGGTGTTTAGCTGAATCAAGCTGGACCATGTCTGAGACGAAGTTTTCGCATCCAGTAAGAAGGCGCCTGATCATCAGTCCCCGGGAGAAGCTTAAGTATATGACTGCGTCGACGCCCCTAGCTTTGCGTGGATGTCGTGCTTGAAACGATCTCACTTGCTGGATTGACGCATAAGAACTGCAGTAAAATGCGCTCGTTCGTCGAAAAGAGGCGGGGCGCCCCCTTCATAACGCTGCAGGGAAAGAGCGCCGCCTAGCCCTGAAGCGTTGATATCTAGGCATGACTTCAATTCTTAGAATTGCTATCCGGCTGATCACCGCAGCGAGATCGCTCGTGAAACTACACTCAAATTACGGAACGTAGCGATGGTCCGCCCCTGCCGCCGAGTTCACAAGTTCGCGATGGTCGTAGCATTGCGCATCGGGCCCGCAACGCTATCTCGCCCACTCGTCAGATCTCACTGTCGGGGCGACGAATTGTGCCCGGCCCCAAGAGGCGTCCGGCCGAACCGCTCGAGCCCGGGCGGGATTAATCCTCACCTCGCACTCCGGGGTGAAGCCAACCAGTATGTTCTTGGAGGCTATTGTCTGGATCACGGCATCGGACCTGCGATGTCTCTCGACGGTCGCGATCGAGATGCGCACTCATGCACGCGGCCAAGCGATTTCAGCTGGGTCGGGAACATGCAAATTGGCCTGATCGACTACACTGCCAAGCGCTTGGCGCTGATGTGATGGGTACCGCGCTTCTTGGCCAAGAGACTTTCATCGCGCGGATAGCTTCCAAACAATGCGGACGTGCCCGCCTGGAATGGTCGGTCGGAAAATATGCATGCCTCTGACGCGCAGCTTGCTCTCCTCGATCAGGTTCATGACATGCCCCACGTCTCCCTGATCGGAGAAAATCACATACATCGCACCCTTCGGACTTAACCAGACGTGCGCCCCTCCGAGGGCGGCGGCCATGACCTTGTGATCTTGATCGAAACACGAACGCTCGAGATCGTCATTGGCCTTGCGGTTCCAATAGGGGGCGGCAAAGATAATGGTATCAAATTGTGCTCCAGGTTGTAGCGCAGCATAGGTGTCACTCTCGAGGGCTTCTGCTCGATCTCCATAGCCTAATCGCTCTATGTTTATCTTCGTCGAGAGAACGGCCTGCGGATTTATGTCGAGAGCGACTAGACGTCTTGCCCCGGCACGGAGTGCTGCAAGGCCCAGCACACCGGATCCGCACCCAAGATCGAGTACCGCCGCGCCGGGCTCGATGTGCCATTTCGAGATCAGTGCGTCCGGTGCGTGACTCAGGCGCGGTGACAAAACCCCGGGCAGGATGTGCAAAGACATGCCGCCGACTTCGACATCGTGCGGATCATTGTTCAAACGCAGTTCGGCCAACATTGCATCCACGTCTGTTGTTTGGCTGCGTACGGATGCGCCGAGTTGGGTCATCATTTCAACCTCCATGAGTGCTTAGCGAGCGGCGGGAGTAGTCCAGGGCAGCAACACGGTGGGCCAGACGCGTGCGAAACCGGCAAGCCGTTCAACGTTAAACTCGATCATCGGGCTGAGAAGGTTGATCCGCTCGGGGGCGGTGTTGCACCTCTCGGATATGGCCCACGGAAGATATTGCTCATCTGGCCGCGCCCACTCGCTTGCTGTCCTAGCTCTCAATAGCAACGTCCGTGCCAAGCGTTGGCCTGATTAATTTCGAGCTGGGTCTAGACATGCGCCCGCACAGCGGTTGAAATTGAAGTGCTGCAAACTCCTTGACGTGAAACGTGGTGCCTCACGCGACAGAAGAGCGCAGTTTCCGGGCCGTTCCAACCATACGATCGAGCGCAAAAGTCCGGGACGCTGATCACAAGCGCCCTACCGTGAGCTCGCAACACGGTACGACTGTCTGCTTAGCCGTCGGAAGGCCCCGAGCTCTCGATCGGCATCTTCTTCCGTGATATCGTCGTGCCGCTGATGTCTGGACGGCGAGACGCGTTCTCATCTTGGTTGTCGCGCCATCCATGTATGCTTGAGAACAAAATGTCGGAATAGGACAAGGGCTGAGCCGTACGTGTGTTTGAAATGCGGAGCGCACCGTATTTCGCGAGCGGCACGGCAATTCCTGGATCAGCAACAAGAGCTGCCGCGCCGCCGCCGGGGAGCGGCGCCATTCCTCAGCCCGCTTCGTTCCGCAAGCTGGCAATTGGCTGGCTCGGACGACGCTCCCGGTGGTCATCGCCTTATTGCTCCTGTGGGACGCGGCTCCCAGGCCGGGGCGCCGATCGGTTGCCGCCGATCGTCACCGCCGCCTTGCCGATCGGGCTGCCCGAGCTGGCATGGATGAGCCACTCATCGGATGCCAATCCAAGCGATCCCGCCCCGGCACTGCAAGCGAGCAGGCGCTCGTCGAATGTCACCGAGGTGCCATAGTCGCGCTTTCCGCTTTGATGAGCATGACCATCGGACCGGTCGGAATGGTCCCGCTAGGTTGGCGTGCGAATTTAAGCATCGCGGTTAGATCGAGTAGATCGATGCTGCCCGCATTGTACAACGTCGCGCGATGTGAATTCATCAATGCAGGGCGTCACGATGTGATGCGGCTTGTGCGTTCGGCAATAACCGGTCGCGTAGGCCGGCAATCCGTGCGAGGATCGAATCGGTTGCGGCGAACGTGCCGGTGTCGCTGTCCAGTCAATCGATCGAGGCGCAGACCAGGTTCGGACCTCGGCTCGGCGGCAACCTAAACCGATGGCCCGCAAGTTGCTTAAGTACGTGCCGTGCCTCTCCCGGCGTCGCCCGCGCGAGGACGCACCAGATGTCCCGAATGGAGTGGAATCGAGGAAACTAGGCCATGCTGATGCTCATGGGCCGCTCGGAGGCCGTAACGACCGAAGCCGTGCATTTTGCCCAGTCCATGCTGGAGGGCTCGGCGACGGCATTTTACGAAGTCGACGAGGGCTACAACCTCCGGCGCTTCCTCCTGGCGCGCATTCCGGAGCCGTTTCATCTACAGTATCTCGAGGGCATGAGTGCCTTCGACCCGCAGCATCCGACTCATGCGGGTGACCTTGCGGTGGCGCGCCTCAGTAAGACGATGGCCGGCCAGCAAACAGGCGAGACAGCGCTCTACCGCTCGTTCATCGACCAATGCGGCATCGTCGACATCCTCGATTTCTTCTTCCGGCGCGACGACCAAATCGTCGCCGGGATGAGCGTCGTATGGGATAGGGAGGCGAGGATCCCGGAGCGCGCCGTGACCATCGCCGAGAAGATCCACCAGTACCTCCAGTTCAACCTGGTCGGCCGCGCCGCCGCGTCCGAGGACGGGCAGCGCTATGGGCTGACCAGCCGCGAGATGGACGTGGTACGGCTGTTGTGCTGCGGCCGCACCAATTGCGAGATCGGCGAGTGCCTTAAGATCGGCCAGGCGACCGTCAAGACGCACCTCATCCACATCTTTCAAAAGCTCGGCGTGGAGACGCGCTCCGCGGTGGTGGCGCTGATGGTGCGGCCGAATTAGCGGCCACGCTTGCCTTCATCAACCAGTCGCAAGGCCGTGGTCGATCGCGTGAGCGATCGTCCTGGCGTCCTCGGCCGTAATAATCAACGGCGGAGAGAGGATAATATTGCTGCCGGAGACGCGAACCACCACGCCGGCATCGTAGATCGCATCGGCGATCTTTCCGACGCGCTTCTTGTCGAGCGCCTTCTTGCTGCCGCGGTCGGCGACCAGCTCGAGCGCGGCCATCAAGCCCTTGCCACGCACGTCGCCGACGATCTCGTGCTTTTGCTTGAGAGCCGCGAGCGCCTCGTCGATGATGGCGCCGTAGGCCTCGGCCCTGGCGTCGAGCTTAAGCCGCTTTGTTTCGGCAACCGCCGCGATACCGGCCGCGCAACCGACCGGATGGCCGGAATACGTGTAGCCATGGCCGATCGAGCCGAAGCTCGTCTCGTCGCTCTCGAACGCCTCGGCGATTTTATCGCCGATCATCGTGGCGCCCAGCGGGAAATAGCCCGATGTGACGGCCTTGGCGATTGTCATCATGTCCGGCTTGACGTTCCAGAGCCGCGCGCCGCACCATGCCCCGGTGCGGCCGAAGCCGGTGACGACCTCGTCCGAGATCAGGAGGATGCCGTAGCGGTCGCAGATCTCGCGCACCAGTCCCATGAAACTCAAATGCGGCACGATGACGCCGCCGGCACCGAGCACCGGCTCCATGATGAAGGCGGCGATGGTGTCGGCGCCCTGGAATTCGATCTCGTCGAGGAGCGCATTGGCGCAGAGCTGCGCGAGCTTCGCAGGGTCGGTCTCGTTGAAGGGATTGCGGTAAGTCCAGGGCGAGGGGATGTGGTAGACGCCCGGCAGCAGCGGCTCGTAGTTGCGGCGGAAATTGGCATTGCCGTTGACGGATGCGCCGCCGAAATGCGTGCCGTGATAGCCCTTCTTCAGTGCCAGGAATTTGGTGCGGTCGCGCTGGCCCTTGATCTTCCAATATTGCCGTGCGAGTCGCAACGCGGTCTCGACGGAATCGGATCCACCCGAGGTGAAGAACGCGCGCACCATGCCCTCCGGCTTGAACCATTCGGTGAGCTCATAGGCGAGCTCGATCGCGGGTCCCGTCGAGACGCCGCGAAAGCCGGAATAATAGGGCAACTCCTTGAGCTGGTCGGCGATCGCCTTCTTAATCGGATCGCAGCTGTAACCGAGCGTCACATTCCAGAGCCCCCCGACCGCGTCCAGCACGGTCTTGCCTTCGATGTCGGTGACGTGGATGCCCTCGCCCTTCATGATGATCCGCGGCGGATGGTCCTGCATGTCTTTGGGATGCGCCATCGGATGCCAGATCCGGCGGGCATTGTTCTCGATGAGAAAATTGATTTCGGGCATGGATGGCTCCGCTGTCGAAAGGCAAGGCCGAGCATGTGGAGTGCCTGCCGGGAAGAGTTCTGGGGATGTCGAACATCGAACCAGACGGTCGAGAGGCCGCAGGCGATCGCACCCTTGATGTCGCGTTCCTGGTCGTCGACGAACACGCAGGCCTGCGGCGCGAGCTCGAGGGCATCGCACACGGCGCCATCGGCGTTGGGGGGCGGGCTTCAGGATGTCGGTATGCGTGGCCTCGACGATGCTCTCGAATGCCCGAGCAGCGGCCGCTTGCGCCGAAACTCCGCGCCTTAGAAGAGGTCGAGGCTGGTTGGAGAGAATGGCGACCTTGCCGCCGGCTGCTCGCGCGATCCGGATGGCGCCCGGCTTCGAGGCGGATGATGAGCATCGGATCAGCGCCGCGCGCCCGACGGACGAAGGTCTGCCTATCCCCCCGGTCCTCGCCGATGAGCTGCCGACCTCCCGGCTGCGACTCAGCCAATGGTCGCGCTCGGACAATTCTCGGCGCTGCATCGCCGACCAGAGCGGATCGGTGTCCTCCGCGATGGCCAGCGCCAAGTCAGTGCTCCCTTGGCAACGCCGCGCGGCTTCCGCATCATGCGTTTCGAACAAGGTTTTTAAGATCACCTCGCCGAAATCCAGCACCAGCGCCCTTGGCGCGGATATGCTCATGTCTGCTCCGCTGGAACTTTGCCGGCTGGAACGATGCCGTGTGCCACCCAGCGGTCGAAGATCGCCAGGATCTTCGCGACGAAGCCCGGGTGATTGATGTGGTTCTTGATCACGTGAAGCTCGATTGGCGGGCGGATCGCCGCACGCATTTCCGTGACAAAGGCGCTGAGGCCTTCGGGATCGTACAGCGTCTCGCGGTCCTGATCCCATCGCTGGATGCCGCCGAACGGAAGGACGAAAGCTACTGGCGCCGTCGCCTCCGCAAGCTTCGCGGCAATGGCGCGCGCGATCCGTCGGCGATCGACGGCACCGGAGCTCGCGGACGCAAGCAGGCGGTTATGCGCATGGAACGGACGATCGGCGAGTTCCGTCGGCACCGGCAGCCAGGCGGGAAAGTCCACCATGTCGATGGCGCCGGGCGCCACAATTTGCGGAATGCCGTTCCGGCCTGCATTCATCAGACGGTCCGAGCCGGAGTTTACCACCGAACCCATCACCTGGTTGGCGACCTCCTGAAGGCTGAGGTCGAGCACCGCGACAAATCCGCCTTGCGCTGCGATCGATCCCATCGCACGGCCGCCCATGCCGGTGGTGTGGAACACCACGACCTCATAGCCGCGAGCCTCGAGCTGCGGCTTCAGCTCGACCATGTAGCTGAGGCAGCTCTTACCGAGCGAGGTCAGCGCTACGATCGGGCCCTCGGGCCGCAGCCTGATGGCGCCGCGGGCCGCGCCGACGATCGCGCCGCAGGCCTGCGACAGCACCGCCGTGCAGGTGCCGTTGAGGCCGTAGAGGCCGCCGGCCCACAGGATCATCATCAGATCGGCGGCGATGCGCTCGGGGGGAATCAGATGAGAAAAGGCGATGGTCGACACGATCAGCTTTGGAAAGCCGAGCGGCAGGGCGAGCGCGACCTCGAGCGCGAGGTCGGTGCCCATGGTGCCGCCGATCGCGATCATGGCGTCGATCCGGCCGTCGTCGCAGAGTTGCCGCGTCAGCCGGGCGGCGCCGTGCGCCATCAAGGTCATCGACGAATTCTCGTCGCCGCTCGCGATCACGGCAGCGATCGTCGTGTCGGCGGCGGCGGCAACCGCGTGCTTGTCGTGCGCTGCCTTGTAAGGGGGATCGCCGAGGACGCTGACGTCCATCAAGACGGTCTCGCCGCCGGCGCCCGCAATGCAGCGCTGCATGAACAGGAGCTCGTCCGACTTAGTGTCGCCCGTGCCGATCAGCAAGATGCGAGGGCGTGATCTGTTGGTCATTGGAAGACCGGTGTCAGCGAACGGACGCGCAACGGCCCATGTCCGAGCGCAGATGAATGTTGCCGCAACGTTATGGATTTGCTGCGATGCATGATATCCACCTATCGGTGGATTTGTGAGAAATGTCGCATCGAGGCTGTATGAAGCGCATAATCGCGGTCGGCGGCGCAGCCGCCGATCCAACGTTTCGCTCCGGGCGTTCTCATGTTGCAATCCGACATCAACGCGCGGCGATCCGCAGCCATCTCTCCGCGGCAGCACTTCATTGCAGGCGCCGCGGTCGAGGGCGCAGGCGGCGCGCGGCTCGACGTCATCTCTCCCATCGACGGCAAGCTGCTGACCCGATCGCCGATGGCGGTGTCGCCGATATAGACGCGCGGTACAGGTGCGCGAAGAGCCTGCGACAAGGGAGCATGGTCGCGCGCCGCGCCCGCGGAACGCAAGAAGGTGCTGTTGCGCCGCCGAGCTCGTCGCGCGTCATGCGCTCGAGCTTGCCGTGCTCGGCGTACGCGACAACGGCATCGAGATCGGGATGGCGTACAAGGCCGAGCCGCTGTGGCGGTGGCGACCATCCGCTACTACGCGGAGGCGATCAACAAGATCTATGGCGAGATCGCGCCACCTCGCGCGATGTGCTCCGTCTCGTTCGCGGCGAGCCGCTCGGCGTGATCGCTCCTTGGAACTTTCTATCATGATCGGCGCCTTGAAGATTGGCTCGGCGCTTGCCGCCGTTAACGGCAGACCTCTCCGTTGCGCTCCTGCGATCGCGAGGCGCGGACGCGTAACGCTCTCCGGAGGGCAAATCGATGCATTGCATCATAGCACGTTCCACGCTAGAGCAGCCGAAATCATTGTGCGTCATTATCCCTATAGGTTGAATGAGGAGGTTCGCTATCGGCCCCAAGGTCCACAAGGCGTGGAGCAAGTGGTCCACCGGGTGATTTACACCATAATTCAATGTATGCCCATCGAGGCAGACGGACGTCTTAGATATCGCATCAAAACCACGTCCGAGAATATCGAGATAATCGTGGCGGAAGATCAGCTGTCGTACTCTCTGTAATTTAGCGCGCTTGTAATGGTAGGAGTTTCGTCGTGCTGAATGATCGAGAAAATATCTTGACGGCGCTCCGAGAGAAACCGCTCAAACTGTACGAGGTCATGAAACGCGCCAATATCATGAATCAGGAAGCTTGCCAGTCCCTCCTCTTGAAAATGCGAGACGAGGGTTTGGTGAAGTTCGATATCCACAAAGGTCGATGGCTGATCGGATGATTACGGAATTGCGGTGACCTTCTAAGCATCTCTCCAACCTCGTCGTCTGGGGCGCAGGGTGTGGCGCTAGCTCAGCTTGCGTGCCGTTCAGCGGCTCCCATCGGCGCCACACGGTCAGCCTTGATACGGAGCGCCGCTTGACGGCTCAGCCCGGTATGGCGCTGGTGCCTGCCTCAAGCTCAAGCATGTTGCGGACGGTCTGTAGCTGGTCACGCGTGAAGCTCGGCTTGCGGCCAAGATAGTCGAACGAGGTTCGCCTTGGCGTGTGCGATGCCCGCTGCTTGTGCTTCCTTCTTGGCCTCTGCCGGTCTCTGGGAGAGAGAAGACCATAAGTTCCGGCCCCAAGAGTCATCCCCGAGGCCGGCTTTTTTGCAGAATTAAAGTGCCCCTCGTGAAGACGACCCATTTTCTAGCGTCTCGCGTTTATTATGAGTCGGGTCATTATGAGCCGGGTCGAGGCCGCTTGCGACCAGGCGGTCGAGCGCCACGGCCTTTCTCAACCAGCCCAGGACATGGTTGTTCGGCCGCTTCAAGTAACTGCGCCAACTCGCGCTTAGCAAGACAAGCTGACGTTGTTGCTGCTCGCTGCCGAGAAGCTGATAGTCAATGTCACGCCTCCCGATCCTTCTTAAATGCGGGCAGTCATCGTTCTATATTTGATGACAAGTATTGCCGCACTCACGCAAGGAGGTCGCCCGAAGGCGGCCTGAGTATCTGAAAGCGCTGATCTAGATCGTCCTCAAGTCACCCGCTGCAGCATTGCTGCCGCTCTGGGTCCCGGGTGAAAATAGATGGGAAATTAAACCTGCCAACCCAAGCACGGCTGCTTGCACTCCTCAGGCTGGGCCGGTGAGGCCGTGACATTGTCTGACGTATTGAAACGAGGCCCTGCCGGACCGAAGCTGGGCAATTGCAGCACTTGATTTCGAGCTCTTCAAGAGCGGCAGTCGATGAGGACAGATATGCCACAGCGCCCATCAATAGCTATCGACGTACAGCAAAAAGATACGTGACGAGCAGCTACGAGAAAGAGGAGGAGCCAACAATGCCCCGATACTCGGAAAATCGTCGAAAGAACGGAGCGGCGCGTTGCGCTCTGTGTGGGGGCAGGCTCGGTCTCATCCGCCACTAGTCGTGGCGAACTCCCCTTTGTTCGAGGAACTGCGTCGATCTGTTCAGAGCACGCCGGGAAGGCGACAGCAATTGGATAGTCCGGATTCAAAATCGGCATCCAGCGGCTCTCAGATAATCGGCCCGCAAGCGTTACGATGTTCCGACTCTCGGTGGTTGCATTAAAAGAAAAGTTGCTTGCATATACTGCAAATGCTGATCAGTGAGCGGATCCGGCGCACGTGCTTTCTTTGGGCCGCTGATCCGCCAACATCTGTCAAATACGGGGGAAATCATGAGTACGTCCATTGAGCTCTGCTATCTGCCGCAGCGGAGGCGCTCAGGGCCCCCCGCGTCAGCGCGGGCCGGTTGTCGGCTTCATTGAACCGCCCATCCGGCCATTCCTGGCAGCACAAACATGGGTCCCGCCAACATCAACCAATGAGGATACTCGATCCGAGGCAGCATCGTTATTACATTTGTGTCCTTACCGAGCCTGCGCGGCTTTTCCTTGTGCCGATTTTACGATATTTTCGCCTGCATGTCCGACCACAAGTTTTGTCCGCCCTTTTCAGAATTGTCCCTCATCATGGATAGGGTGGCACCGGGTTGTTGTATCATGTTGGCTGAGTCGGCTGGTCGAACATTATCCGGCAAGCTCGGCGTTGTCCTTGCGCTAGGCTCCACCGGCAACAGGGTACGTGTGCTCTTAGACGGCTCCAAGCAGCCGCTCACACTTCAGATCTGCTATTTGGATCTACTTGACTGGGGGCATGCCGACTAAATCAGCGTGCCGTTATCGGCCCGCGCGCCTCGCGACCAGCCTTTCTTTTGTCGGAATTCCCGCAGTAGTTTTGGTTTTTTGAAAAATGGAGACGTTACGTGGCTATGGGGACAGTGAAGTGGTTCAACCCGACGAAAGGGTACGGGTTCATTCAACCTGACAACGGCGGCAAGGACGTCTTTGTTCACATCTCGGCAGTTGAGAAGGCCGGTTTCACCTCACTCGCGGAGGGGGCTAAGGTCAGCTTCGACGTCGTGAACAATCGCGGAAAAGACTCGGCGGAAAATCTACGGATCGGGTGAGCCATTCAAAGCGGTGACCCAACCGCTCGCCCCGTTTGCGGCTGCCCCCGACCTCCAATAGGTCTCAGAGCGCAGCCCTTACATGCGGACAGAGCGGCGATAACGAAGGGGCGCCCCCGTCCGCGAAGCCTCGATCCGGAGCGGGGTCTCTGGGAGGCGTTTTCGCACTCGCCGTCATTGCCTGGGCAGTGGTGGCTGAGCGGCTGCCGCCAAAGTCCGAGGATACCGCATCATTGTGTCCTTGCTGGTATCGAAGTCCCGATCAGGTTGAGCAGCGCTTGGTGCTCCGGACCTTGCGCTGTCCCGCAGGAATTTGCCCATTCAATGAACGACGTCGGTCCTCCACAGCCGGCATTCGGCTGATGCTGCACGACTGGCGAGCTCGAAAGCGGTTGCTGCGTTAAATGCCAGACGTCGCCTTGCTGCTTTCATACAGGACCAGATCGCTCATAGGAGCTAATAGCGCCCCTGAGGCCGCCTCAAAAATCAGCGAGCTCATTTAACCGCCTTCATTGAGCTCGGCTTACATGTCGTTCATCGACAGGTCTCTGCCGTTCGGTTCCTTGCGGCTGTGACGTCATTTAAGAGGAACGCGCCGTCGTTGGATGTGCCTTGAAAACCAGTCGCTCTGATGAACAGCTTGCCTTGGTCCGGGAGCGATTCCATAAGTTTTGAGCGTTAGGAATAAAGATCGCCCTTCCATTGGTGCTGCCCGGAACACTTGCGGCTGAATCTCCGTTTACCCGGCTTAGAAGGTCGTAGAGGTTTCCGGTGCCAGAAATAACGAGCTCGGGCGGGATAAAGACGGATTTGTTCTCCCAGGATCTTAGGATCAGCAACGTTTCCCTGTTTCGCCCTAGAGCATTGCAACGAGTTGATCGCTGTCATCGATCGGGGATTTTGCCCTTCGAAACGTCCACTTAGCTTTGACGGGAGTGGGCTCGGTGGTTGATTCTTGATCTTCGCCCTTTTCCCGATCTGTCGAAGCACTTCAATCTGTCTGCGTCGCTCGGGATCTTCTTGCAGACCGCGAATGCCAACGGCTCGAACTGAGCTTCAGCCGTCGAGGCCCAAGTAGTCGAGAGCAAGAGCGCCATCAAGCCGGCTGCAATTTTCGACCTCATTGTGATTCCCCAATCACTCACCCCGAATTCAACCGCAACCGGAGCGCGAGGGCAAGTCACAGTGCAACAAAGCGCATAACGATCCATTGCGCGAAGTCGCTGTCGCGCGATCCCTGTCGTTTTTGACAGGTGCGGGCCGTCCCGAGATGTGGGCATGATCATGGTTAAAGGACGAGGGCCGGCGGCTATGCGACGCTACTACTTCCCAATTTTCCACAACGGAGAGACACAGGCGGACGATGTGGGGGAGCTATTTCGCTCTGCTGAACTAGCGGTCAAATACGCTGCCCTTGTCGCTCGGGATATCGCCAGCGATCCCGAATATCACCGTGATGCGGGCACGGTCGTAATCGTGGTTGACGCCTCCGGTGCTGAGATCGCGCGGCATAGGCTCGGGAGTGTTGGCACTGCTGTCTAGCAGGATGGCGTCGAGCGTTGCTGGGTTCAAGGACGCCAAGGCGCGGCGGTGGCGATCCCGCCGGTCAGCGGCGAGCAAGCGTTGCGCCAGGGCCAAGTCGAGGTGAGTGCGCTAAGTGGCGTCTTTGCGCGACATAGCCCTTGAGCGCGGCGGCATCCGTTCGCTTTTTAATGACACCGATCTGTTCGGCCAGTTCACCGACGGTGCCTATGTACTGCGGCACAAATTCATCAACGACACTCCCAATGCCTCGCGCAGGCTGGTGGAGGGATTTCGCGGGCCATCGAATGGGCCCAGACCACAACGCCGGAAGAGGTGCGGGCCCGGTTCGACAAGATCATTGTCGAGCGCAAGCGCAACGAGGATGCCTCCTCGATGAAATACTGGAAGAGCACCGGCGTTGCGGCCAAGACGGCGTGATCTCGGATAACGAGATCCAGATGTGGATCGACTGGCTGTGAAGGACGGCCTATTCAAGCCGGGCCAGGTCAAGGCTTCCGACACCTACACCAATGCGTTCAACTATTTCCGTCCGGAAGGACGGCGGAGGCCCGATGACCACTGTGAAGATCCGTTTCGAGCATGTCCGCAAGGAGTTCGTCGTGCGCGGCGAGGGCCGCGGACCAGGCCGTCACTTCGCCGCTCTGGAGGACATCACGCTGGATGTTCGCTCCGGCGAATTCCTCGCCCTGGGTGGCCCAAGCGGCTGCGGGAAATCCACGTTGCTCGATCTGCTAGGCGGGCTCACGCTGCCGACCGGCGGCCGGATTCTGCTCGATGGCCGGCCGATTGCCGGACCCGGTCGCCACCCCGGCATCGTGTTCCAGCAGTATGCACTGTGTCCCCGGCGTACCGCCGAAGAGAACGTCGAGTTCGGTCTCGATATCCCCGGGCTCAAGGCCAGCAGCGTCTCGACATCGCGCTGCATTTCCTCGACCTGGTCGGGCTGTCCGGCTTTGCCGACCGCTGTCCGCATGAGCTCTCCGGCGGCATGAAGCAGCGTGTCGCGATCGCGCGAAGCCTCGCCTACGATCCCGAGGGCTGCTGATGGACGAGCCGTTCGCCGCGCTCGACGCCCAGACGCGCGATGCTGCACGGTGAGCTGCTGCGGATCTGGCGCGCCATCGGCAAGACAATCGTCTTCATCACCAACGGCATCGACGAGGGCATCGTACTCGGCCAGCGGGTGGCGGTCATGAGTCCCGCCCGGGCCGGATCAAGCAGGTGTTCGACATTCCGGATGGGCTCCGCAGCGAGGCTGACGACGTGCGCTCAGTGCCTGAGTTCGGCAGCGTGCGCCACGAGGTCTGGAGCTTGTTGCGAGGAAGTGCTGAAAGCACAGCAGGCACAGTTGGCTGGCGGAGCTGGTGCGCGCACCGATCGCAAAGTGGAGGAGTTCGCCCATGTCTAGTCTCGAACATTGACATTGGTGGAGTTGCGCACGGGCCCCGAGAGCCGCTCACCAGCGTGGAAAGACCGGCATCGCCGGCGGTGGACCGGATCCGCGCCGCGGCCCGCGGGCTGGCTGCCTTCGGGCACCGCTCATTGCTGCTGATTTCCTGTTGGCGGCGTGGGACGCGGCTCGGAGGCTCGGGCTGATCGATCCCGTGTTCCTGCCACCGCTCTCGGACATCATTGCTGCGGGCTGGCAGCTTGCGCAAACCGGCGAGCTCTATGATGACGTCTCCGCCAGCCTGCTGCGTGCCCTGAGCGGATTTTTGATTTCGGTTGCCTTGATCGTCCCGCTTGGCGTGGCGGTCGGTTGGTATGCGCGAGTCGGCAATCTCGTGAACCAGTTCATCGAGATCTGCCGCAACACCGCGCCGCTGCCGGTCTTGTTGCTCGAATCGGCGAGCTGTCGAAGATCACGATGGTAATCTATAGCTGCGCCTGGCCACTCCTGCTCGATAACATTGCCGCGGTGAAACAGGTCGATCCGCTGCTGATCAAGTCGGCGCGGACGGAGCCTATGTCAGCGATTGATGACTTTTTATGATGTCATCGATCGCTGACATTTACAAATTGTCAACGAACGCCGACTTATGCTAAAGTAAGCGAACGTTGACATTTGGAGATCCCATGCTCGTACGCACGCCGGCCGAACTCGGCGCCGTCCTTCGCGAGCGGCGCAAGAAGCTCAAACTCGATCAATCGACGTTCGCCAAGAGCATTGGCGTCAGTCGCCAATGGGTGATCGAAGTTGAGCACGGTCACGCGCGCGCTGAACTCGGTCTGATCCTTCGCGCCCTTGACGCCCTGGACATTCGCCTGGACGCGGGCACCGAACAAGCGCCCGCCCGCGGGGCCACCAGGCCAGCCGTCGACATCAACGCCATCGTGGCCAACGCCAGGAAGAAAAAGGCATGACCGCGGCTGGCGTCACCTCACGTTCGGCGTGTCCTTTCAAGGCTCCGGCAGATAGCGATTTCTCCTCCGCGGACTTTCCCAATTCGGCGGGGCAATTGTAGGTCGTCTTTTTGGCACGGCCCTATGCGCCCGGCAGTCCCGTGGCCACGGCTGCGCAATCACGACGACTAGGCGTCTCGCCTTAAGAGGCGCCGGATTACCCAGGGCTGAAGATGAAATAGAGCAGGATCGCGGCCACGACGACTGTCCAGCCGATTGACGCGGCGAGAGCCCATACTTGCGTCGGCATCGGACGAACTTTCCCGATGAACCTAACGAAGAGGTCGCTGGCGCTGGACAGCGGCCTCTTGAACCCGCCTCAAACTGTCTTCGAGAGAAAAGACCTTACCCCGGGGTCCGCCATAATCAAACGCTGAACTCGCCACCCCGTGAAGTCAAAAACGTTTCGACGGCCCATGGAACAATTATGACGTCGCGAGAGCGACACACCTGACAAGCTAGGCCAGCACTGGTGGAGAACTCTTCCTCGGGCGGATGCCAACCATTTGGCACAGAACAGAAATGAGCGACAGTACCCATATTCGCCTGCACGGAGGGTGACGTAATGCCAGCTGCTAGTCGGCGGTCCCAGCCTGATCGGAGAGGTCTTCCACCATACTCACGAACATGTGCGAGTCCTCCCCGGGGGCGCCAATCTGCAAACGCCTCCACGAGATCACCCGGCGGCCACGAACTGGATTGCAGATAGTACAGACAATAGGCTCGAGCTGCTGGCTTTGCGCAAGTAGCTGCTGGTCGCGCTTTTCTATCAGCTCGGCCGTTTCCGAAGAAAACAATTCGCGCGCAGTCTTGCCGACAATGTCGGTGCGCGACAGCCCCATCTGCCGTTCGGCCGCCCTGTTGATGAACAGATAGCGCAGACTGCGTGCGTCCTTGGCAATGATACCTTCGCGCACGTTCTCGACAATCGTGGCGAGCAGGCGTTCGGTACGCCCGAGAATACGCTCGTGCTGCCGCTGTTCCGTGACGTCCTCCTGGACGGAGAACCAGCCGCCGGCATCAATAGGCCGTTCATAAATTTTGACGATCCGGCCGTCGTCGAGCGTTACCTCGTAAGCTGCCGGCTCCCTCTTTCCGATCCGAACGAGAATGGCCGAAACGTACTTTTTGATGTCGCCGCTGAACAGCCCGTGCTGCAGGATCTCGCCGAGCGACGCCCCTGAGTCGATGGTCTCGGGCAGATTATACATGCGCCGGTAGTTGCTGTTCATTGCAATCACACGTGCCTTGCCATCGACCATGATCAGGCCTTGCGGCATGCTGTTGATAATGGCGGAGAGCTGCCACTTTTTAACTTGGTACTCGTCGTTGAAAGCGTCGCGCTCGGCCATTGCGGCGTCGCGCTGCTTGGTGAGGTCCAATTCAAGTTGTTCGAGCTCAAAAACTTGAGCGACAGCAGCGCGGAAGTTCTGCACGGCGCGCGCCAGGTGGCCGATTTCGTCGTGGTCTCGCAGATGTGGCACCTCGCTTCCGATGTCCCCGGTTCCGATACGATCGGTCGCCTGGGCAATGTCTGAAAGCCGCGCCAGCACTGAATCCCGGATCACAAGAACATTGAGCGCGGCAAGCACCAGCGCCGCCAAACCCAGCATGAACAGGTACGCTGCCGCGCAGCGATTCTTCTGCGCGAGCCCATCTGCTTCGCGAGTGCGTTCATTATAGCCGCGCTGCAACGCTTCCAGATCCGCATTCAGCCTCTCCCGAACCGTGCTGCTGGCTTCGGTGTCCCCAAACTCGCGGGCAGCTGCGGGGCTAATCTCCACCGCCCGGCGCACCAACTCCTGGCGGAAATCGATGAATTGGGCAATCCGCCGTTTGAGCGATACGAACTCTTCAAAGTCTTCCGAACGGACCGTAGGCTCCCAGCCGTTCATCACCTCCGCAAGCTCGTGGTTGCGCTTGAGGATTTCGTCCGCGAACTCTTTC
Source organism: Bradyrhizobium sp. LLZ17 (assembly GCF_041200145.1). Lineage (NCBI taxonomy): Bacteria > Pseudomonadati > Pseudomonadota > Alphaproteobacteria > Hyphomicrobiales > Nitrobacteraceae > Bradyrhizobium > Bradyrhizobium zaerense. The sequence continues at coordinate 3,414,095 of NZ_CP165734.1, read as the reverse complement.
ACCTTGGCTCGTTCGGTAGACATGTAGATGCCGCGCGAGTCCATCACGATCGCATAGATGGATGCGTTGACCAGTCCGGAATTGATCGCCGCTTCAGCGGAGGACGTTTGCGTATCACGGTAGGAATTCTGCAGTCGCACGGTCTGGACAGACATGACCAGGAGAAAGATCGTAACAATTCCCAAAAACCCGGCGATCGCATAAACTTTCTCGCCTACTGTCAGCTCGTCGACCCCGCGCGCAAAGCGGATGTATTTTTTCAGAAGTCGCACGACGGGCCCGGCTCCAAGGCCTGCTATCGCAGCATTCATGAAACGTCCCAGTCTAAAACTGCGCAGCAAAAAACCATCTGATCATCCAAGGCGTAAGATTGTGCCCGCATCTTACGACGGCAACGTGCGTCGAGGATCGGCCGGCGTCGGAGAGCACCTTATTCTTGCGGCGAGCGCTTAGGCGGCTCCGGGCTTTCCTATACATCCGGACGAGTTCGATCAGATTTTCGATTCCGAACTTAGTGAAAACCTGCATGCCATGTTCTCCGGCGCCATAGCCCCAGATTGCGCCAGGTTCAATCTCCATTTCATTGGCGGCTTCTGGCAGCCAGTCTTCATCTTGCTCGAGTTCCTCGGCAACATGCTTGATGCCGGCAACGTGGCGAACCGCTGACGTACATGATCACACAGCTCAAGCGGCGATGGCTGATGCTAGCCTCCAATGCAGGGGAGCAGCCCGTCCAGCCGATGAACTGAATGAGCAGGGGCCACGCGAGTGACGGTTCACTTCATGTGAAAACGAAGACAAGCAGGCTCGAGCAGAGTAGCGCAACTCCTAATGCGGTCAGCCCTAGGAAACTGCTGGAGACTAGATCACGACTGCCCATGAACGACCTCTGCGGCGAGAAATAGAGATCGGCAGTCGCCGCTTCGTTCGCTTTCCAGCCAATCTCTAAATTATTATCCAAATGAGTCGCACAATTCCTGCTGGTCCCGCGATGCGGCGCAGTTTTCCGGTAAAATCGATGGACAGTTCGCCGCGTTCCAGCGGGCAAGCTCGCTTAATGCTATGGCGCCTGCAAACGGATCGCGCTCCCTCTGACGCTGATGAGCATGCGCGGGAAATCAGAGCTGTGCACTTAAACGCGCCTATGTGAGCCGCTCGACACCGCTCAGCCTTGGCCAGCCCCTCGGGGTCGTGGATTTACCGCTCCTACTCGGTCGCCGGTCGGCGATCTCAAGGCCGTATCGCACAGCAAAGGTTGTTTTTCAGAGGCAACCGCGTCGGAAGTAGTGCGCGTTTGCGCGCCCTGCGTTCGCTGTATTGGACCTTCGTCGAGCAAATGGGCTGGAAGCGCGAGCGCGGCGTCTTTTGCGCGATTGGCTATCTCCGGATCAGCGTGCGCAGTTTGATGCCGAGAGTTATTTCGAAGTCACGGGCTCCGCACCGGCCAGCGATATCGAATTCATCAGGGCACTATGAGCAATGATTTGGAGCTTGATGAAGAACGACAGCCTAAGATCGGGTGGTGTTTCGTTCCCGAACGGGCCCTGGCAGCTGGCGACGTGATGCTCGCCCAGAAGATCGCGCTCGAAACCGACGAAGCCGCAGTGCTCGAGCTTGCCCACCGGTTTTCTCCGAGGCTGCCCTCCCTGTGCCGAGTAGTGCGGCGCGCTTACTAGGCCGCTCACGGGCGGGGCCGCAGCTTGTGACGGCGGCGGCCCCTTGCCGCGAAGGAGGCGGTTACGCGAGACACAGCCACCTGCGCGACGATAAGTAACATCAACGCAGTGCTCGCCTTATGCAACCGGATCTACTTGTTAGCCTTAATCGATGCCGCCTGGCCGCGTTTTGTGATGATCTTCTCGACATCTGCCATCGTTTCGGTGAATGCGTCCCACAGCCGTATCGCCTGAGCTGCGCTCTCTGCTTCGGTGAGATATGCAGTCTTGATCAGCAACCGGTTCAACAGATATGTGACGCGGGCGTTGTCAGAGTGCCGGGTTCGCAGACCGATAACCTGTCGACGCATCTCGACGAGGTCGAGCGTTTCGTGTTTTGACGGCCTCTTCAAAATCACACTCGCGTGCGTGGCCGAGCAAACGAACCCGCCACGCCGAATATGATGGCGTGACGGCTTCGCTTGGGCGGACCCAGGACGGGAGCAATGTCCGGTGCACAAGGCTAACCCTACGATGCGCCGCTGCAATCAAATCTTCAAGTTAAGCTTGATCTCCTCGCAGGAAGTTAATTCGGGAACCGGGAGGCCGCACCCGAATGTGCTTGCCGGTGAATGCCCAAAAAGGAGCGTCTAGGCCTGCGTCGGAATTCCTAACCCAGCAACAGCTGCGAAACTTCGAGATGCATCGTGAGCTGTGACTGTGCGAGCCTCGCCAAATGCGTCGGGTTCTTGACCGCTACGGTTTCCGTTCACGACCCGCGAGATACCGCCGATCGCGATCCTCTTGGAGACAGCGTCGAGGCCGTGCCGCAGGCGACGACGGCCGACCGTCCTACTGTTGAGGATTGCCGATGTCGAACGCGCCTAGACGGTAATCTTCGCCCGACGATTGGTCAGTCGTCGGCCGGGCGATCAAGGTGAATGTCGCGTCGGGGTAGCGCGTCCACACCTCAATGTCCTCTGAAGTAACGGTTAGATATCCGAAACTCCGTCGGTCTCCTTGGCAGCACCGGCTCGTACCCTTATTTCACGCGTGAAGAGCGGCGCCGCGCTGTCGAAACGGTAGTTGACCAAGCTGCGGGGCGCGCACCAATCCTGGTCGGTGTTGGAGCTTTGCGCACGGACGACGCCGTGACACTCGCTCGGGATGCTGCGGCCGCCCATGCTGGGCCAATCCAGCGATTGAAGGATGATCATGGGCGCCCGCTCCAGTCAAGCGATCGGCGCCGAAGCGATTTTTGTTGGCTTTGATATGCAACTCGATTTGCTGACGCAACATGCTGATGCCAATACCCGGTCCCATGTGTCCAACTTCGATAAGGCCTATTCTCTGTCCCGCTGTCTTAGGAGCGACGTTGTGTGATCATTCCTCGCCAATCATGATTTATGCGTTCCGGAAAAAGCCATGGTCTTGCAGAATTGGCAACAGCTCATGATGGTTGTTGATTGTGTAGTCGGGATGCGCCGCTCGCAAGCGCAACTCAGAAACAAATCCTCCGGTAATAGATATACTTATGAGTCCGAGATTCCGTGCAATATCCGTTTCGACCGCAGGCGGTCGCGGCTGCAATCTAGGACTGGAGCGGCCTCTACGTAGGTATGAACGGAGGCTTGGGCTCAAGCTCGAATTGCTGGGATTTCAATGGCCGCACGCCTGAGGGCTGCCATGATGCGACCGGCATGACCATAGGTGGACAGATCGGCTATCGATGGCAGATCGGCATTACGTCAAAGGTGGCGCCGCAGTGACGAGCAATACCTATCAGGTCAACTCCGTAGTCGCGGGCGTGCAGTTCGCGAGCTCCAATAGCAGCCCTTGGGGCGCTACTGTGGGCGCCGGGATCGAATTCGGGTTCGCGCCGAACTGGTCGGTGAGCGTCGAATACGACCACTTGTTCATGCGGGATGCCGACGTCAACTTTGTCACGGCTACTGGTCCAGTGGGCGGCGATCGCATCCGCCAAAATTTAGATCTTATGACTGCACGTCTGAACTATAAGTTCGGTGGTCCGATTTTGCTCAAATATTGATCGGTACTTGCGTTGGTGGATCGAACGCCCCCGGCCCACCGGCCGGGGGCGCTGACCTAGGGAGCCGAAAATCGCTCAGCGCGATCGTCTCAAGATCGATGCGGTATCCACATCTACTTCTGCAACCCGCAAAGCGCTTAGCAGCGCGGCACTAACGACAATACCAAGGGTAGCTGCGGCAGTTATTTTCAGGAAGGCAGAGACCTGAGCATCGAGCGCGCCGTCGTTCAGCTCCAGCAGGAAGGCGAAACAGTATCTCCCTTATCGCGCTGCACGCGCCCGCGAAGGGGAGATCGAGGTGCCTGTCACGGTCAGGCCGCTCGGCTCGATCTCGTGACTGGAGGGCGCGCTCGATGATTTCGGTGACGAGCGGGAGCGCTGTGGCCGTCGTCCGTCGCTACGCCCCGTAGGCTGGCCTGGTAACAGGCGCGCGATGACGGCGACTTCGCTTTCGCCGCAGGGGAGGGGCTGAGAAGCGCCGGCAATAAGGGAGGTGAAGAAGGCCCCTGGGACGGACGTGGAGGGGAGCGCTGAGAGCGCCATCGCAGCGTGATGAGGAAAGAAAGGGAGGCCCGCTTGCAGGCCGGCCAGGCAGGCAAGGCCGACATTCAAGCGCGCCTGCGCGATCCCAGTCCGTCGTCCTTCTGGGTTGCCAGCCGTGCTTGTCCCAATCGGACAGGGATACTCGGCCGCAGTTGGCCTACAGAGCCCGATGATCCCGGCCGGCTTAGCGCTAAACAAGCTGGGCGCGTGAAGCATCAATCTTGCCTTGCTGTCCTTCCGGCGTGTCCGTTTACTGGCGGCGCCGGGGCGGTCTTGTTCGGCTGGCAGGATCATTTTTTTGAAGCTCAGCCCGGTCATGTCGCGTCGCTTTGCCTCAAGCGCGAAGTTGAACCACATCCGAAACCCGGGTTCGTCAGCCACGTCGAGAGCGGCGCACACAGCGACATGGACGCCGAGCTGCAGTGCCGAAGCGCGGATAACCTCGCTCTCCTCTTCCCTGAGCTGGCGAAGCACGTCCTGATCGCCGGGCTGGACGCGCCGAAGCAGGGCGGAGCTTGGCGAATACTTCCATGTGCTTGAGCGTTCTCTCGATAGCCTGACCGCGCGCGGCATCGCCGCTGCGAGCGGTTGGGGCGATCGCAAAGCCGGTGAGCACAAGGCCGTGGCAGCGCAGGATCTGGCCCTGACGGAGTCGGCCGCGCTGGAGAAAAAGCTCCCGGCCTAGCAATGAAACCACGGTCTAGCCTCATTTGAGACTGGAATCGTCGATCAATATCTCCCGCGCGCTAGAGCGGGGGAGACTGCGAGACGTGGCGAACGAGCGGCGACGTAACATCTATGCTGCGCAGATATTGGTGGACGGCAGTCCTGTGCGGTGCAAGGTCCGCCACCTCACGGATTCCTCTGCGATCGTCCAAATCGATAACGCGCCTTTCGTGCCCGCGGCTTTCGGCCTGCGTGTTCCAGGTGCTGGCTTGGATATTGATTGCTCCGTTGTATGGCGTGATGAGCGCCGTCTCGCTGTGAAGTTTCTGAACTGACCGTCAATGTCTTTGTAGACACGCGTTCCTATCCTGAACTCGGACCGTTTGAGTTGTAGGATGCTGAATCCCGAGGTGACGTGCAAACTCGCCGGTTCTATCCCGGCGTCCCTTTTTCGCGGCCGGAGTCGCGGGGGGTGCCAAGCGGCTGCACGGTCAACAATTCGCTCGACGCCATCGAGCGGCATATCGGAGTCCCGCGTTCACGCGGTAGCCGACATCAGCAGACGCTTGCAGGAGGCCACCATCCTGCCCTGCGGCGCGCCTGCCGCTGCGCCCTAATTGGACTAGCCAGACGTATCCTGCTGTTGGCGACGCTCATGAGCGCGCCAAAAGTTGAACGAACCCGTGCACTATGCGCGCGCGTATGCGGGAATGACACCAGCAGGGCGGTACTGTCGGCTGACACAGCCGGTAGCATTCCGCGCTAGCGCTCGAATATCTGGAACTGAAATCCGAAATCGCAGTCAGCGGGGCCGCCGATGCCGTCGGCGACGTTCGCGCCCATCGATTTGAATTCGTGCACGGCTGGCGGGAGCACTTAGCGCACCCTCTGGAATGGACGGTAACGCGACTCGTTCTGCCAGAACAGTTGGCCTCGCATCAACAGGCGCCGCACCGAGTTGAAGGGCGAGTGGTTCATTAATTTGATGAAGGATCTTTTCTAAACTGGCACCTTCGCAGATAAAATCCGCCGACGTGTTTCGCGTACCGAGCTTGGCGGAGTCGAATGCAACCTACGCTAGTATCAAACACTCTCCATAGACGACAACGTCGATATCGTTACCGAGTTGGTCGCTCTTGCGGTTACGGGCAATCTCGAGCCGGCGTGCATGCGGAATTAGAGTGAGAATGGAAAGTCCCGCGATGATCTGCTCTATAGCGGCGTCTTCTCTGGCGCTGAACAGGACGATGTGACGAATCATGGAAGCCTGGTTTGATGCCGCAAGAAGCTGAGATAACGGTCTTCGGAGAGGTGCTATAGCGATCGAATCGCTCGCGCTCAAAGTCATTCCTGTACTGCGGACGCGGACAGTGAAAGCCGCTCGATCGTCTGAATATGGCGGGCGAGCAGATCGCAAGCTCGATCGATGTTGCACGCGCGCAGCGCCTGTAAAATCAGGCGGTGATCCTGATTTGATCGTGGTCGCCAGCCGCCGCTGCGGGCCATCGCGAACACCAACCGTGAATTCGCTAGCTGCAATCCATCAAGACTCGCAAGCAGTCGCGGCATCCCGCAGGGAGCGACGAGCGCGTGATGGAACGCGCGGTTGGCCCTCTCGAACTCCTCAATGGTACGGGCGTTCTCTGCATCGCTCAGAGCCAGCTCGATCACGCCAAGCCTTGAGGCGTGAGGTTCGAGGCTGAATTGCGTAGGGCGACTACCTCGAGCGCTGACCGCATCTCGGCGATCTCCTTCACGGACTTGGTATCCAGTGAAGCCACTCGCACGCCGCGGCGCGGGACGGTGATAACCAGATGTTTGGCTTCGAGCTGTCGAAATGCCTCGCGTACCGGAACGTGGCTCGAACTGAACTCCCGCGCGACATGATCCTGTCGCAGCGGTGCGTCCGGACGCAGAGCCCCGTTGATGATCCGCTCCCCGAGCGCATCGGCGATGCGCTCAGCGATTGTCGTATTCTCGTTCATTTAAGATTATCTATCATTTGCCGGTGCAGCGCCGGAAGAGCGAGAGACGCTTCGTCGCGCAGGATTTCTGCAATGCTTGACCCGCTTTCGCGGTCTTTTCGCAGCGCGCTACCCTTAAAGTGGCCGATCGGTGGCTCACCGCGCGCCGAACCAAGACTTTGGGCCAGCCCATTCGCCGAAGGTTGTTCCTCGCAAACTCTGCCGGCATCAGTCGGATTGGAGATTATCGATAAATATCGGCGAATATCTACCAATCTGGTGCTGGATACAGAAGTGAGCCTCATGAAAGTCGCTGTCGCAGCTGGAGCCGAAGCGGGCAGCGACAGTCAGTCCGCTCGCACTGATTGGACGCGCGCAGAGGTCGAAGGCCTGTATAGCTTGCCTTTCGCCGACCTGGTGTTTCAAGCGCAGAGCGTTCATCGCGAGAATTTTGATGCAAACCACGTCGAAACCGCCACAGCCTACTGGGCATCAAGACCGGCGGCTGTCCGGAAGATTGCGGTTATTGCTCGCAAAGCGCTCATTACGACGCAGGTGTCCAACCGTCTCGCCTGATGGGTCGTCCGACGTGGTCGCTGCTGCTCAAGCTGCAAAGACAGCTGGGGCGAGCCGCTTCTGCATGGCCGCTGCCTGGCGCAGTCCGAAAGATCGCGATCTGGATCAGGTTTGCCACATGGTGGCCGCGGTCAAGGCTCTTGGACTGGAAACGTGCGTCACGCTCGGCATGTTGGACATACGACAGGCGGAACGGCTGGCCGAAGCCGGGCTCGATTTCTACAACCACAACGTCGACACCTCGCCGGAGTTCTACGCCAGGATCATCACCACGCGAAGCCTGCAGGACCGAATTGACACACTGGCACACGTTCGCGAGGCCGGCATCAAGATCTGCAGCGGCGGCATTGTCCGGATGGGCGAGGACATCGGAGATCGAATAGGGATGCTGCTGTTGCTCGCCAACCTGCCTGGTCATCCGGAAAGCGTGCCGATCAACCTGTGGAATGAGGTGAAGGGCGTTCCGGTCAGCGCGACTGCGAAGCGCCCAGATCCGATCGCGAGTATCCGTCTGGTCGCAACCGCCCGGATCATGATGCCGAGGAGCGTCATGCGTCTGTCGGCCGGGCGGCAGTATATGAGCGATGAGCTGCAAGCGCTGTGCTTTTTGGCCGGGGCTAATTCCATTTTCATTGGTGACATGCTGTTGACCACGAACAATCCGCAAGCTCATCGGGACGCAAACTTGTTGAGCAGGCTTGGTATGACCTCTGGGTTGTCCCGGTGAGCTACAGCAGCAACCGGTCGGGTACGAATTTTCATCGTAGGTAGGACATGCACGTTACATTAATGAAGGGGAAGATCCATCGCGCCTCGGTAACCGAGGCCGATCTGCATCCCGAGGGCGCGATTTCGATCGACCGCAGCTTGCTGGACGCTGCGGGATTTGTAGCTAACGAGCACGTGGAGATTTACAACGTCGAGACCGGCGCGCGGTTTGGCACTTACGTCATCGAGGCGCCAGCAGGCTCGGGAGTCGTCGGACTGAATGGTGCTGCGGCACGGCTGGCCATACCAGGAGACAAGCTCATCATCGTGGCGTACGCCTCGTTCAACGACAACGAGGCGCGAACGTTCAGCCCGCGTGTCGTGAGAGTTGATCGGGAGAACCGGATTTTGTCGGGTTGACAAAATATCTCATTGTCGGTCCCGCTGAAACTGCGCGAAGGTTCCAAGAGTTAGCATGCTGCCGGTCTGCGGGTTCAAATTAAATAGTTACGTCGCGGATCTGGAAAGCCTCGCGGGCGACCACCGGCTGCGGAGCCTAAAGCCGCGCGCGGGCATCGATTTCACCTCGAACGACTATCTTGCGCTGTCGAATGCGCCGCGCATCAAGAGGGCGGTGACCGCAGCGCTCGAGGGCGGAACGCCCCTTGGTGCAGGGGGCTCGCGGCTTCTGAGGGGCAATTGCGAGGAGCACGAGGCTCTGGAAGCCGGACGCAGCCCGGTTTTTTCGAGCCGGTACATCTCTCTTCTTTAGTAGTGGTTACATCGCAAATTACTCAATTCTGACCACGCTGCCGCAGCGGGTCGACCTGCTTGTCCTGGATCTGCTCGTGCACGCCAGTGTCCATGAGGGGGCACGCGCCGGCCGAGCGAGCTACCAGCTGTCTCGCCACAACGAGCCGCAGATCATCGAAGACACCATTCGTCGCTGGAGGGGCGCAAGGCGGAATCGGCCGCGTGTGGATCGTTGTCGAAAGTCTCTACAGCATGGACGGCGATTTCGCGCCCCTCGAAGATCTGGTTGGAATAGCCGAGCGATATGACGCGTTCTTGCTGGTCGACGAGGCCCATGCGACCGGTGTGTACGGCGACCATGGGAGAGGGTTCGCAGCATCGTATGCAGGACGCGAAAATCTCCTGGTCCTCCACACCTGCGGTAAAGCACTGGGCGCCGCCGGCGCGCTTGTGACGGCCGCGGGTGTGTTGCGCGACTTCATGTGAACCGTTGTCGTCCCTTCATCTTCGCGACCGCGCCCTCCCCGTTGGTGGCCGTAGCGGTGCGGCAGGCGCTGTTGGTCCTTGAACAGGAGCCGCAGCTTCAAGAACGACTGGCAAGTTTGGTCGCGGAAATGCGTCTGCGGGCTTGGCGAAATCCTTCGGCATCACAAATTGTACCACATCTAGTCGGCGATACTGCGCGCACGATGCAATTGGCGTCAAGACTGCAGGCGCGCGGCTTCGATATCCGCGGAATTCGCCCGCCTACTGTGCCGGAGGGGACCGCTCGGCTGCGAATATCGCTGACGCTCAACGTGGTGGAGGATGACGTGCGTGCAATGCTCGACGCTTTGTTCGAGGAGACAACAGGTGAAGCGCGATGAGTCGGCAGATCGTTGTGGTGGGCACGGATACCGGCGTCGGTAAGACGGTCTTCTCAGCCGGGCTCGCCAATTGTCTTGGGGCGAATTATTGGAAGCCGGTTCAAGCAGGCCTGGAGGGAGAGACGGACGCGCAGCTTGTCGAGCGACTGGGCTGTCTGGACGCAGATCGAATCATTCCCGAGCTCTATCGGCTTCAAACACCGGCCTCGCCTCATCATTCGGCGGAACTAGAAGGCATTCGGATCGATACCGAGTTGCTCAAGCTACCGAAGAAGAGCGAGCGGCCGCTTGTGATTGAGGGCGCTGGCGGCGTGATGGTGCCACTGAGCTACGGCAAACTGTTCAGCGACGTGTTTGAGCAATGGCAGATTCCCATCGTGCTGTGCGCGAGCACTCGACTGGGCACGATCAATCATTCGCTGCTCTCGCTAGAGGCGCTTCGAAAGCGGCAGATTCGCATTCTTGGGATTGCATTCATTGGTGAAAGGAATCCGGAGAGTGAGAGCGCGATCTGCGAGATTGGACGGGTGCGGTGGTTGGGGCGACTGCCGTGGTTTTCTCCCCTGACCGTCCGAAGCTCTCCAGCTCGCCTTTAGAGAGTCGTTTCTTCGCGATGATTTCCTGACCTTATGACGCGAGAGACGCGCTCGCCAATTTGGCATCCATTCACCCAGCACGCCCTTCAGGATGAGATGACACGGGTGCTGGGCGGTCAGGGCGCCTACCTCTATACCGATGATGGTCGCCGTATCATCGATGCAATTTCATCGTGGTGGGTTGTCACGCATGGTCATTATTGTGCGCGCGATCCGGGAGCAGGCGAGCAAGCTCAATCAGGTGATCTTCGCGGGCTATACGCATGAACCAGCCGAGGATGTTGCCGCGCTGATTCTGAAATTCACGCCTAGCGGACTGGATTACGTGTTTTTCTCCGACAGCGGCTCCACGAGTGTCGAGGTCGCGTTGAAGATGGCACTCGGCTATTGGCTCAATATCGGCGAGCCGCGTACGCGTGTTGCGGTGATGCAACACTCGTATCACGGCGACACCATTGGGGCGATGTCGGTCGGCGCCCGTAGCGTGTTTAACGCGGCCTACGAGTCCCTGCTGTTCGACGTGAGTGTAGTCCCATTTCCTAAAAGGGGCCGTGAGCAGACGACGCTGGATGCCCTCGAGGTTGCGTGTCGAACCGAGAGCCTCGCCTGCTTCATCGTTGAGCCACTGATATTAGGAGCAGGCGGAATGTTGATGTACCAGGGTTGGGTACTCAACGAGATGAATCTAATTTGCGAAGCCTCGGGCGTCCTGTTCATTGCCGATGAGGTGATGACGGGCTGGGGCCGCACCGGTACTCTATTTGCCTGCGAGCAGGCAAATGTGACGCCTGATATCGCCTGCTATTCAAAAGGACTGACGGGCGGAGCTTTGCCATTGGCCGTGACGTTATGCCCGGGCCGATATATTCAATGCGCATTACTCAACAGATCGTACGCGCACATTGTTTCATTCGAGTTCATATACGGCCAATCCGATCGCTTGCGCAGCCGCAAAGGCTAATCTGGAGCTCTGGCGGGACGAGGAGCCTAGCGCGCGCGTAAGGTCGGTCGCGAACATGCAGGAGCGCGCGATCGCGCCCTTCCGCACTGACTGTCGGTTTGAAAATGTCCGTCAGAGGGGGACTATCACAGCGCTCGACCTGAAATCAGCTGATAGCGGTTATCTCGCGAGCGTTGGTCCGAAGCTTCAGCGCCTGTTCAGAGACCGGAATCTGCTGCTGCGGCCGCTAGGAAATACGATTTATGTGATGCCCCCTTGTTGTGCGACAGCGGCAGATCTTGACGAAATCTACGCCGGCATCAGTGAAGCTGCCGATTTTCTGGCTTGATGACGTGCGCTTAAATTCAGCCGCAACAGAGAGTTCTGCCACAGAGGTTTGTGCTGGTGATCGGAAAGGTTTGCGGCTTTACATACGCCATAGAGGTCAATCGATCTAAATCCATCGAAGATGCGGTGAAGAGAGCAGGATTTATTCGTCGCAAACCCGTTAATTGCAACAATCGGGAGTCGCCGGGGAGTAAAGTTGGCGAGACCAGTGGAGCATGCCGACGGCGCATCGAGCCACGCGGGAGAAGCGGTGATGCGAGCCCAATCGGGCGGACCATGCTGCACCCCTGTCACAGCCGCTTCGAAGCAAATCGGGGCGCGATGTAAGCAGTTTGAAGTGTCGAAGGCATAACGTCTACAGGAGGCGAGAATGCGCAATGGCTCCGATAATTCCCGCCACGGTTCAGCCCGGTGCTGCGCGATTTGCGGAGGAAAGTTTGGCTTGGTCCGCTACTACAATTGGCGAACGGCTCTTTGCTCCAGAAAATGCGTTAATCGCCTCAAGGCGCGGCAGGTAGCCAATCTCAAATGGTTACGCTCGCAGCGACTTGCTTGATTGTGGCGCTTCGCTCAGGTGCGGGATCACGCATGGAAATTGATAGCGCGGATTTCGAGCGCAGGTTGCGCAAAACTGTTCGCGCGGGCGTCTGGTCGCGGTGGCGGGCGAAGCCCTGGCCTTTGAGGACATCGTCCAGAACAATGTGATGCCGACCGCTCGCGTGCAGCGCGCGCGGGCGGCACGTGATCACAGCTACAATCGAGCAGGTCTCAACTCGTCCTCATGGTTGAGAGCAGCACAGAAGCAACAGGTAAGAGATGTCGGCGACAATCATCGATTTTGGCACTTTCAAGGTCCACAGGCGGGTCTCGTGTAGAACAGCAGGCCACGCGCCGCCCTCGACAGCGCTCGAAGGCGCGGTCGCGCCACTCTTCTTTTTTCCGCTTTTCTTGGCTTGGATGCCGTTTTGCCTAATGGCATTGCCTGCGGCGGACCAAGAGACCACCGGCACATCCCTGTGAAGTTGGCGACGGACCATCCACCCGGTTGACAACGCGTCATGCTTCGCGGCTGGTCGAAAAGGCCGTCATCATTCGCGAAATTGGTGCGGCTCAAGGGACCCCGAACAAGCCTGGGATGCGTTGGGTCGTGGTCGTCGCAACCAGCTTGATGCGCCTCCTTGCGAAGGCTTATTCCGAAATACGGGTGATCGAAGGACATGGATTTGAAGAATGGGTCACATTTCGTCTCCAACCGCGGAAAGGGTCACCATTCCAGTCTTACGACGCTGGAAGCGGGAGGGGCGTCGTGTAGCGATGACCACTGCTTACGACGCCGTTTCGGCGCGCATCGCCGATCCCCTCGTTGATATCCTTCTAGTGGGGGATAGCGTTGGCAACGTCTGTCTCGGGTTCGACAACACCCTCCCAGTCAGCGTGGCAATGATGAACCACCATCTGGAGGCAGTGGCCCGCACGAGGCCTCGTGCCTTGCTTGTGGCGGATATGCCATTCCTCAGCTTTCACCTCAGCCCGGAGGAGACGATCCGAAACGCTGGCGGATTCCTGCAGCGTGGCGCAGACGCTGTGAAGCTGGAAGGGGGAGCCAAGCGCGTCGAAATGATCCGTGCTTTGGCCGATTGCGAAATTCCCGTGATGGGTCATCTCGGCCTCACCCCGCAGAGCGTGAATGTGATGGGCGGATTTAAGGTGCAGGGGAGAACGGCCGATGAAGCCCTGCGCTTGCTGGATGACGCCCATAGTTTGCAGGAAGCCGGATGCTTCGCCCTAGTGTCCTTGAAGGTATCCCAGCCGATCTCGCAACGCGTGCGACCGAAACCCTGATGATTCCAACGATCGGAATCGGCGCGGGCCCCTCCTGTTCCGGCCAGGTGCTCGTATTCCATGACCTCCTGGGTCTGACCGCCCGGTCACCGCCCCAAATTCGTTCGCACTTATGCGGATGGCTTTGGGCTTTTGCAAGACGCGTTGTCGCGCTGGGTCGCCGATGTGCGAGAGGGTTCGTATCCGAGCCCAGACGAATCCTACCTGGCTTGCTGAGGCCTTGGCGAGCCGATCGCACAATGGACGCCTTCCAATCGGACGTAAGAGCTACAGATGCAAACCATCAGGACGGTCGCGGAGCTTCGGCAAGCAGTAATCCAAACTCGCAGGCCGAACAAGCGGGGCGGCTTCGCTCCCACAATGGGCTATCTGCACGAGGGACACCGGGCCCTGATCGAAGCGAGCAGAGCGCAGTGTGATGTCAACGTCGTGAGCATTTTCGTGAACCCTATCCAGTTCGGTCCAAACGAGGATCTCGGCACCTATCCTCGCGATTTCCTGCGCGATGAACAATTATGTCAAGATACCGGAGTCGGAATCCTCTTTGCGCCGGGTACAACAGAAATCTATCCGGCTGGATTTGAGACCTTCGTTGAGCCCGGCGAGATCGCAAAGCCGCTCTGCGGAGCCTTTAGACCGGGACATTTCGGTGGAGTTGCGACTGTCGTCTGCAAGCTGTTCAACATGGTACAGCCAGATGTTGCATTTTTTGGACAAAAGGACTTTCAGCAATGCGCGGTGGTGCGCCGCATGACTGTTGATCTTGATCTGCCGATAAAGATCATCACCATACCGACGGTGCGGGAGGCCGATGGGCTGGCACTGAGTAGCCGCAATCGTTATCTCAGTCAGCAAGAGCGTCAGCGGGCGCTCGCCGTCAGTCGCGGCTTATTCGCTGCGGCGGAAAAATTTCAAGCAGGAGAACGAGACGTAGGCCGGCTGCTCGCGATCGCAAAACAGCATTTGACTGCCGTTGATCGGCTAGAGTACCTCGACCTAGTCGATTGCGGTGATCTTAAACCTGCTGACAGCCCTTTGAGGAGTACGGCGCTGCTGTGCGTTGCTGCCTATGTCGGCTCAACTCGGCTGATCGACAATATCATAATGCCGCTACCAACGTGACATTCTCACCTAGATTCCCGATAATTAGGTGCAAGCGAGGTGCGGACGGCAACGTCGTGAGTCGCTAGCCCAGATTATAGGCCGCGATGGCCGACAAAGCGGACCCGTTCACCAGGAGAGAGTACCATTTGCGCAGAATGGTGGAGCGTTGCTTAGCCGTGAGCTTCGCCCATATGGGAAAGGCACGTTCAGCAGCCTCCACCGCTCTCGTGCAATCGTGGCTGGAGAGCTGCGGCACTTTGGCAAGCTCGATGCCGGTTGCCGGGTTATTTACGGCAAGGGCAGGTGAGCCGACCCAAGCGCCATCAATGTAGCAGGCCTCCCGCAGAAGCAATGGGTCTTTCAGGCGGTCGCGCAGGTTCGACGAGCCTTGCTTGACTTGTGCGGAGGCGGTCGGGGTCATCGCGTTACTCCTAAGGCTGTCGAATCCGAGCTATCCGGTCTTCCGAAACTGGCGAAAAAAGGCCGCGCGAGAAACCGCGCGGCCGAGTCAGGGAGGAAAACGCCCCGAAGGGCACTGAATAGGAGCCCAGCGAGTAAATGAACTCCCTGGCACTCCAATCCTGCACGAAACGTCGTCAAATCGTGCAAGCGGACATCGGATAATCATTTCTTTCGGATCATTGGCTGCGTTCGCCGCGATATGCTGCAGTTTTTATGCGCAAATGTTCCCGGGGTCGCAGCAACTGCTACTTGTTCGAATTTCGAGCGCTGTTGGTCGACCGCATCGGACACGTCGCTCGTGTATTCCCGGATCCGACCCAGTGGAGTTGCTTTCGGTTTTTTCGGCGTGGGGTAATGCAGCGCTGGTCTTGACTGAGTTCGATTCGTGACGAACCGGCTTGCCGGCGCCGCAAGAATAAAGATCCCGCGAGTGCCAAGGGCCACGACCGATTCAGCGCGTGACGGCGTGTCTTTGGCTCCGACCGGACGAAGTGATCGCCTTGACGTTCAACTTGATGAGACTGCCTGTGCTCTCGTCATGAATCTGTATCAGTTTATCGGTAGCTCAGATCGTGTGGGGCGGAGATCGTTACGCCGGAGACAGTCAAACCCAGGAAGAAATGAATATCGTCGGCGCAGCTTCCGCGCTGGTCCAAACAGATATTGCACCGACAGCAACGGTCGTGAAGGAAACATTGCACGTCATCAGAAACAAAAACGAATTCGTTTCATTGACTAGGCAAAGATGGGTCTTACATTTTCGACGTCAGAGCGAAGGCATCATGCCCCAATAAACTCCGGGCGGCGTTGCTCGGAAAAGATACTTATTCCGATTGGACCTGGAAACGCCGACTCGACGATCGCTCAAGCGATCGGAGATCGCGGAGTGTTGTCTACTGGATCATAGGATGAGGATAAAACATGCGAACTGCGCCAATCGTTGACACGTTTAATCCGCGGGCGAACATCATAGCGCTCTCGCCTCGGCTTGGTGCCGAGATAGTGAACGTCAGACTTTCTGCCAAAATCTCTCAGGACGTTCTCTGCGCCATCCGCCAACTCGTGCGTGAGCACAAGGTGATCTTCTTTCGTGACCAGAAGCATCTTGATCACCTTGGGCACGAGCGCTTGTTGGCTATGCTCGGCCAGGCCATTGGTTCAGATGGCGATTCGTCCACAACTATCACCGCCCACGTCGCTTCAGGACTCTCCCTTCGACGGTCGGCGGCGATCGCGCCCGGTGGCCGTGAGGCGGCCTGGTCGAACATGCGAGCCGCATATCTCGACCTTCCGCTGCCGCTGCGTAAGCTGGTTGACGACCTATGGGCCACTTATGGCAATGATTTTTCGGAAGCGGGAGTGTCAAGAGCTGCGGAGGCAAACACGAAGTCTCCGGACGAAGGGGTCGTTCAAGCGAGACGTGAAATCGGCCGCCCGGTGGTTCGAATCCATCCCGAGACGGGTGAGCGCATTCTCGCACTCGGCGATTTCGCAGCCCATTTCGTCGGACTGCAGGAGGATACCGGCCAGAAGCTCTTTCGTCTGCTCCAGTCCTATATCACTGCGCCGGAAAATGCGGTTCGGTGGAAGTGGAAGCTCGGAGACATCGCCATTTGGGACAATCGTGCGGCCCAGTACTATGCGATCGATGACAAGCAGAATGGCGCAACGAGTCGCGACAATCTCGCTCGCGATCTGTCGACTGGTCGCGGCCGCCGGCGCGGGAACGCACCAGGGCCTCAGGCAGCCAGGGCTGCCTGATTCGGCCGGTTCCGGATCTGCTGGAGTCGAACTCCGATGCCGGAGCAAAGCGATGCTCTCTCGAGTTGATACTATGGCTCGTCGCGCAGCCAAAACAATCAAGCCCCTCTTCGCGCTCGCGACGAGGGTGCTGCCGCCGATCCGCCCGTTCGCGCAGGAGCGTCCCGGGATCGGTGGTGTACATTCGTCGGTAGCGCCTGCTTTGCCAAGGCAAATCATTCAAGACAATCACTCACGCAGACGGTTTCCCTTCTGACGAGCTACGTCAGACTTTGGCTCTTGAACGCACAATTGCTGCTCTTTTTGGAGGAAATAGGCAAAATACAACTTCCTAGCCCCGATACTAATTGTTTGAGACGGACCGGGGCGGTTTGTTGAGAAAATCATGGCTACAGAGTCTGCATTGCTTTTCACGATAATAGAGGAACGCAACAAGGCGACACAGAAATGTGTCGGTCGCGGATCTCCAACCTGTGGTCGGGATCGCACCATGAGGCCATTCCTGTACTTGCGACCGAACCTGGCGAGAAGGCCAGCATAGCCCGGCTGCCGACGTGCAGAGCTCGCGCGTGGCCCCCT
Organism: Bradyrhizobium sp. LLZ17; assembly: GCF_041200145.1. Classification (NCBI taxonomy): domain Bacteria; kingdom Pseudomonadati; phylum Pseudomonadota; class Alphaproteobacteria; order Hyphomicrobiales; family Nitrobacteraceae; genus Bradyrhizobium; species Bradyrhizobium zaerense. The sequence continues at coordinate 3,396,682 of NZ_CP165734.1, read as the reverse complement.
TGTTGTTCTCAGAGACTAGGCAAGACATCGTTATGTTGAGAAGAGGGGCTGCTATGACGTCGCGTTACGAAGCGATGAAGGATGGAGGGCCGACCGGCGTCGGCTCTGCCGCCTCGTTCGCCACCGCAAACGGTGGATTTGTGACGCAGGTAAATTCGTCGGCAGCGAAGACGTGCTTGGAAAACAGGTCCGATCCACCGGATGCTTTGGGGGAGGACGCAGGTCTAAATGGCCAACCTCCGCTCGACGGGGCCTCTTAGTTCTCATGCCTTCCAGTCAGAGGCACCGTCTGGCCACACTTCAGTTGTTATGCGTCAATCCACACGCTCATTCTGGATGGTGCGAGCGGAAGTACCGGGCCCGGCGAGCCCCACGGGCTCGGCGGAAAGTTTCAGTAGAGTCGATCTAGGAAAAGCTGCCCTGCAGCGCGTGAGCATTTTCCGGATTTGCCAACTGCGAAGATTGAAATTAGACTCTCTATGACGTTTGCAAGCTTTAACATTCTTGAATTGTGGACCAGTATGATTTCGCTACGATAGGTTTTCCCTCGGGGGTCCTATGCTTGATCCTGCAACCACCGCACTTCTGCGCGCCGTCCTTGATGAGGTCTGCGTTCACATTTCCACTAACGATACGGGCGCCCGTGCTCATGTTGCCTCAAAAATTCTACAAGCAGCCAGCCGAGGCGACACGTCGCCCGAGCGGCTCAAGCAAATCGCACGTGAGGCTCTCATGGAGGCGCCAACGATGTGGCGATAGTCGCGAAAGGCGCGTGGACGTGAATTTCCAGGTCACAGTTCTGAAGATCCTGGTAAGCTATCCGGACGGCTTCGCAGTGATGGCGGATATCAAACGCGACATGGCAATACTTGCGACCAGCGGATACGACTGGACCGATCGCACCAAGCGATGGCCGCGCATGTGCCGGATCTGGATATCTTCTCGCAGAAATTGGTCGAGCGCCTAACTGGCGGGTGGCGCATCATCGGCAAGGGACGGGAAGTTCTGGAGTTCATGGAAGCCCGCTCGCGCCGTCCAGAGCCTCTGACCGAAGAGGCTCCTAGCCAGTCAACCGCTCCGTCAGTGCTAGTACTCAGGCCCCCGGAGCAAATGGTGGCGGCGGAACGAACGCCGCCAGTGCCGCCGCGCCGCCGGCGAACGGATTGCGGGCGGGATTCAGTAAGGCTGCTCTGCGGAACGCCACCGTCGATTGCTGATATCGCAGCTGCCTAAACTGGGCACAGCGCAACGCACGCGGCTCCCCGCGAGCAACATTGTCTCGCTGCTATCCAGCAGCGCGTCCGGTGCAGAGAGAAGGTCCGCGGGCAGAAGCCCTGGCTCAAAATTCTCGGACGAGTCGCTGCGCCCCGCTGTCACAGCACTGAAGAGCGGCGAGTGACGACAAAGTTGCGTAAAACTGTGCTGTCTGCGGCCGCGCTCTTGACCCTTGCCCCCTCTCAGGTCAACGAGAAAACCCAATAGGTCAGAATGAGAAGCTGGGGATCATGGACGTGATTGAGCAAGTGAACGCCTCGGAGCTGCCACCCGTCCTGCACAAATCCTCAAGACGTTTTTCTTGGAGTCTCGCGCTCGTAGCCGTCTCCATCGCTCTGTGCGCCGGCGTAGCTTATTGTTGGAGTAACATCGAAACAGCTTTCGCGACGTTATCGGCGCATGAACCGGTGCCTGTGCCGAGTTTATCACCTGAAGATAGGGAAACTCTCTCAGAGATTCGATCGGGGCAACGGCAAGCGATTGAAGAGATGGCAGAGCTCAATCGCAGTATCGGTGCGCAGCAGGCCGATTTGACACGGATGGCGGATCAGATCGAGGCGCTGACCGCGAACATCGTGTCTCTGCAGAATTTACCCCTCGCCATGACTGTGCCCCCGACTCCTCCGCCGCCTGCACCCCATCCCGTCTTGAGGCCGGTAAAGAGAGTGATCCAGCCGCCCAAACCCGAAGGGCCCGTCTCGGTCGGGGGCGTGCCGCTCGCCCCCGAGTGAAACTCCGACCAGCGTTGATGGAGGCAACGGCCTTGTCGTGGGCGCGTCTCAATTTGCTGCCCTTCAGTCCCGCAGACGTGCACTGGCGAACAAAGATAGTCGTAGCGATCTGCGGTCGACCTGAACCCGCGGTCAATCTTCGGAGGGAACCTCGATCGGTACGGCAAAGCCCGCTTTTATGCGATCCAACACGACCATCGTCTTAAAGCCTTTTATGTCAGGGTTCACATAGAAAAATTTCCGCGTGAACTCCTCATAATCCTCCATGGTGCGGGCGGTAATGTATAGGACAAAGTCCGCTTCCCCAGTTACGTAGAAGCCGTTGACGACCTCAACTGACGATTTAACGGCCTTCTTAAACTTGTCGATTATATCAGCCCGTTCGCGCTCCAGACTAACAAGCACAAGCATCTGAATGGGTCTGCCTACCGCCTTCGGCGAAACAATCGAGATATCAGCCTCAATGATCCCATCAGAACGGAGCTTCTTCAGTCGCCGCTGACACGCGGTGGCAGAAAGTCCGGCCAGGTCGCCGACTGCTTCGGAAGTGATACGATTGTTTTTTTGCACGATCTCGAGGATGCGGGCATCAATCCGATCGTACTGCATAATCGGACCTCAATCTTGAGGCGAATTTCACCGCGATATCCGTTCGCGGCGCAGGAAATCGCCCGAGATTAGCACATCCCGCTATGTTTTCAACAATGACCGCTTACGGACACCCCTTCGCTCAGCGAGCCACCTTGCCGGCATCGCGGGAGACGATAAGGCGACGATAACAGCTACTGCTTTGAAGCTCTGCGGCTGTGCGCCTGCAGCGAAGGGGCGATGAGCTACTTGCAGCGCCGCAATGCGCATGAGGCAATCCCAAGCTGAGGCATTCAACTCCCAATTCGGCGCTCTGGTGCAACGAGCAGACCGCCAGCATCGCGGTCAGAGCGCGACAATCCGCGCTAGACCAGCGAATATCTTTTGACCAGTTTGCCAGGGTTTAGCCCGCTGCACTCAGTGATTTCGCAGCCCAGCGGAACTGCACCCGCAGAGTAGGGAGGCGAGATATCCACCGCTGCCGTGCCGTAGGAAATCGTACAAAAATGTGCCTGCAGCCCCATTTCTGAGGAATCGCAATGGAATAGACACGAATTCGCGGTACAATCGCTTGCTAAGACGTCAAGGTGGATCACGCAGGCAAACGCAACCAGCCGGCGTTGATAGGATCATACTGAAGACCATGTCGACCGCTCGCCATATTGTTAGTTTGCTGAAGAGCCACATTGCCGGCGACGGTGAGCGTTTCCTCGCGACCGCAATGCAGCTTGCCGCGCATGAGGCGCGGCAGGGGCATGGGAAGCTGGCGCAGGAACTCAAAGAGCTGATTGACCAGGCCAAAACAAGCGACGCTGCAATGACCAAGACGGCGCGCCCCGTTCCGTTAGTGCAGCCTAAAGGCGAATTGGTTGGGGTGCTGCACGCCGGTTATCCGGACCTGCGTCTGACCGACATGGTACTGCCGGACGAATTGCGACATCGGCTCGAACGCGTGCTGACTGAGCAGCGGCAGCAGCAGAATTTGCGCCAGCACGGTCTGAAGCCACGTCGCAAACTGCTGCTGGTGGGACCGCCTGGTTCGGGCAAGACCATGACGGCTGCCGCCCTGGCGGGCGAACTCCATCTCCCATTGTTCACCGTCGTCCTGGATGGCCTGATCACGAAATACATGGGCGAGACGGCCGGAAAGCTACGGCTGGTCTTCGACGCTATGCAGGCAACACGCGGGGTCTACTTTTTCGACGAGTTCGATGCTATTGGTGCCCGGCGCGGGGAGCGACAGGACGTCGGCGAAATTCGCCGTGTCTTGAACTCTTTCCTGCAATTTCTGGAGCAGGATGAAAGCCACGGCCTCGTCGTTTCTGCGACCAACCATCCCGAGCTATTGGACAGGGCGCTCTTTCGTCGATTTGACGACGTTATTGAATACGCGTTGCCTGATCTGAACTTGGCTGAAGCCTTGCTGCAAGCGCGCCTCGATCGCTTCGACACGCGCGGAATCGCCTGGAAGCATGCCGTCGAGCAGGCCCATAATTTATCTCAGGCGGAAATTGTAAGAGCTGCGGACGATGCGGCTAAAGCGATACTCTTGCAGGGCGGGAAACGCATAACATCAGAGGCGCTCAGTCAAGCGCTGATGGAACGCCGGCGGGCCTCGCTGTCTGAGTAAGCGACAGTACAGGTAATAATGACAGACGATTTTCCTCGGGATCGACCCCACATCCATCTTCGCGGCAACGGTGTTCGAGAGCCTTATCGGCGACCCAAGCAGAAAATCGAACCGCCCGCGGTGCCTGAACGCGATCGTGCAGGCCATGCAGCGGCGTTGGTCCAGGCTGTTGGACAGGCAATTCAGGCGGCTCGAGCGCAGATCGCCGCTCGCGATCTCAACCTCGCCGTAGGGCTAGCAGGGTCATACTTTGATATCGAATTGCCGGCGCGCGAGCGCATCGCCCTGGATCAATTGGCCGATCGACGACAAAAGATGGAAGTTGTCGCGGTCCATGATCCCATAAGAGAAGGTGAGCCGCTCCGCGCTTCGGTCTTCGTGCCACAACAGGCTGAGAACTACTATCTGCGAAAAGTCGAGGCCTATCGCGACTCCGACACCAAGAAGGGCAGCCCGCGGAATGAGCCGTTGGTGTCGCGGATTGACACTATCCGGCTGGCTACAGCACGTTCGCTCTACACCGACGATGACACGCTCTTTCCGCAGCTACCCAATGAAGAGGTCTGGTGGGAGATCTGGCTGCGCAGGGGGCGTCGGGAAAATTTCGAGCGCATCGCCCAAGCGCTGAATGTCACCCTGCGCGCACATGCGGTCAAATTTCCCGAGCGAGAGGTCATGCTTGCGCTTGCGACCGTAGCAACGCTGGACCGGCTTGTGGCTCACAGCGACGTCGTGGCCGAGTTGCGGCGCGCGAAGGATACACCGTCTTTCTTCATGGGGCTCGGGCGCGCAGAGCAGCGCGATTGGAGCGGTGAACTGCTCCACCGCGTGACACCGCCGCGCAACGATGTCGCTGTCTGTGTTCTCGACAGCGGGGTGCGTCGAACTCACCCCTTGATCGAACCTGCGCTTGCCGCCGAAGACTGTCACACAATCAAGCCCGACTGGGGCAGCGACGACACCCCGGCGTGGCGAGGTCATGGGACGCGAATGGCCGGTGTTGGACTCTACGGCGACCTTGTCCCCGTCCTCGCCGGAAATGATCCAATTGCCTTGTCTTATCGGCTCGAGAGCGTGCGCATTTTGCCGCCCGAGGAGGAGGCGAACGATCCCGAGCTCTATGGTGCGATCACCGGAGAGGCAATTGCTCGAGCCGAAATTCAGGCGCCGACCCGTCGCCGCGCCATTGCAATGGCAGTTACCAGTTCAAATCCTGCGCGCGATCGACCAACTTTGTTTTGAGCAGGAGCAGCGGCGCCTAATCATTCTGTCCGCAGGAAATATCGCCGAGGATTTGACGCCGGCTGACCATCTCACACGCAATGATGTTGAAGGCGTTGAGGATCCGGCACAGGCGTGGAATGCGCTGACGGTTGGTGCTTACACTGAGAAAGTGGATATCATCGATCCTGAGTTCGCCGGCTACGCACCGGTCGCACCGGCGGGCGAGCTATCGCCGCGCAGCAGGACTTCTGTTGTTTGGGACCGGCAATGGCCTGTGAAGCCCGACGTCGTGTTCGAAGGGGGCAACCTCGCGCATGACGGAGTCCTCCCCGGCGAACCGATTGACGATCTGCAAATCCTCACGACTTATTTCCGCCCCGAGCTACGTCACTTCACAACCCTCGGCGACACGAGCGCGGCCACCGCCCATGCCGCCCGGCTGGCGGGACAAATTTTGGTCGCGCGCCCGGGCCTCTGGCCAGAAACGGTCAGGGCTTTGATTGTGCATTCGGCTGACTGGACCCCACAGATGCGCGCTCAGAATCGACGCATGCAACGGTGTAAAGGGGCAATTACAGGCGCTCGTACGTCGCTATGGTTATGGAGTTCCAGATCTTGACCGGGCGCTCCTTTCGACAGTGAACGATTTAACGCTCATCGTCGAAGATGAACTTAATCCGTTTCAGCGAGAGGGGAGTGCGGCTGCCAAGACCCGCGACATGAAACTCCATCGCCTGCCTTGGCCGAAGGAGCAGCTGGCCGCACTTGGGGCCGCGCAGGTAGAGCTACGAGCGACTTTATCCTATTTCATCGAACCCAACCCGGGAGAGCGTGGGTGGACAAGACGAAATCGGTACGCCTCGCACGGTCTTCGCTTCCGCGTGAAATCGGGGACCGAGACGATCGACGAGTTCAGAGCCCGCATTAATCAGGCGGCACGCGACGAGGAGCAGGGAGCGCCTCCAGGTGGAGGCGAGGATTGGCTGCTCGGAACATTTCGCGACAATGGATCCGTGCATTCCGATTTTTGGTCTGGGAGCGCAGCTGACCTCGCCGAGCGTGATGCCATTGGCGTCTTTCCGGTCGGAGGTTGGTGGAAAGAAAAGCCCTATCTGGAGCGATTTGACGGGACTGCCCGCTATGCGCTGATCGTGACAATCAGAGCTCCGGGGGCAAATGTGGACATCTTCACGCCAGTTGAGAATGCGGTCGCTGTCGCCAGCGAGATCGAAGTCTGATCGGAATTCTCCGCAGCAAAAGCTTCCACTCGATACGATCGGACACCTCCGGCAGTCAAGTTGGTCCAAGCCGACCCGCACCTCGGTTCGATTTGCTGTAAGCCAAAAAGAGAGCCTGTTGATGGGCTAATCGCAACGTTTGGGCCGACAACATTCCAGGTGCTCCCCAAACATTGCGTCCACTATGTAGGGGGCTCTCCATTGTCCGCATTGTCCGCGCATGATTTTGTCGTGCTCATCTCCTTCCTCAACATGGTCACCGGACCGCTCGCGACCCGCGGCCATACAAAAGCGACCTCTTCTAGCTCCAGAACTCCTTTATCGCTCTACGATCCGCTCGACGGACAAGGGTCGTGTGTTCAGCCAAAATCTGGTGATCGGAGGCGGTGAGGGTAGCACGATGGCGCAGGTGATTTTCGTGCTGCGGAGCCGAGTGCCCCCGTTGTGCCCTGGCTTTTCTGGGGCACACCTGCAGGGAGCGAATTCTGTAAGTCGCTGATCATGCGCTGCTAATGGTGGGCGCACAAGGGATCGAACCTTGGACCTCTCCCGTGTGAAGGGAACGCTCTCCCGCTGAGCTATGCGCCCGGGACCATCATGCAGGCGGCCGGACTTCGGCCGGCCGGTGCATCGGAGCCCGCGATTTAGAAGTGCGGGCCAAAGCTGTCAAGTTTTCAGGCGCCCTGCGGCCTGAAAACCTTAGCGTTGCCACGCAATTTGCGGGGAAACCGCGTTTCGGGCCTTACGCGCCCTGCTGGCGGGCGCGGGAGGCGTGGGCCTGGAGTGCGCGGATGCGCTCGGCCAGCGTCCCGCCGCCCTCGGGCAGGCTGGGCGCCGCAGCGCCATTGGTCGCAGCGTCGTTGGCCGGGCGCGGCGCCGGCCGTGGCGGCTGGCCGGCCTCGGCTGCAAGCAGGGCCTCGATCGGCGAGTTCGGGCCTTCGAGCTGGATCGCGAGCTTGGCCACCTCGGCTGCGATGTCGTTGATGCGTTCGCGCAACAGCGCGTTCTCCATGCGCTCGGTCGCCCACGAGCTTTCCGCCTGCTGCTGGATCGCGTTGATGTCGCGCTGGAGCTTCGCGCGCTCGTCGCGTGCGCTGCGCAGCTGCTCCTCCAGCGCGGCCTTTTCCGCGCGCAGCGTTTCGACCACGGCCGATGACTTGCCGCCGCTCAGCGCGGCGATCTCGACGCGCAGCTCCTTGATGGTGCGCTCGTTACCGTCATTGACCTGGCGAAGCTGGTTGTTCTCATAGTCGCGCTCGGCGAGCAGCTTGCCCTGCGTGGCGAGGCGGCCTTCGAGATCGGTGACGCGGGCAGACAGCATCTCCGCTTCCTTGACCTGCACGATGAGCTGGCGATCGAGCTCGGTGACGCGCTGGCTCAGATTCTCGACCCGGCCGCGCGCGTCCGAAAGCTCGCGCGAGGCGGTCTCGGATTCGGTGCGCTCCTGCGCCAGCCGCGCCTGCGTCGCGGCAAATTCCTTCTCGGCGTCGCCGACCCGGTTCTTCAGCTCCTCGATCTGCGCGCGCACCACGACCAGCTCGACCTGACGGCTCTCCGCCATCATCGAGCGGTCGGACAGCTCGGAATTGATCTTTGCGAGCTCGCCCTGCTTGTTGCTCAGCGCAATCTCGGCCTCGCGCAAGGCCGCGGTCTTGGTGTTGAATTCCTCCTCGGTGGCGCGGAGCTGCTCCTTCACAGCCTTCTCGCGCGCCTCCAGTGCGAAGATCGTGGCGTTCTTCTCGCCGAGCTCGATCTTCATGCGGTTGATGGCGTCGCTCTTCTTGCCGAGTTCGGCAAGCTGGCTGGTGGTCTTGTTCTTGAGCTGGTCGACGCTCATCTCGAGCCGGCGTGCCGACATGGCGAACTCGGCGCGGAGCTGGTCCTTGTCGGCCTGGATCTCCGCCATCGACAGCGGGGTGGCGGCCTCGAGCCGGCGCGTGGTCAGGCGCACCGCACGATTATGCACCAACGGCACGATCGCAAGCCCGCACAGCATCGAGAGCAGGAAACCGATCGCCAGGTACATGATCGGTTCGACCATGGGCCAGAACTCCCAGAGCTAAGGAAAAATTTACCAACGACATTGCATGCGAGGCCGGCAAAAAGCCAGCCCCGACACGTCGTTAACCTTGATCCGTCGCCGGAAGGGAAAGCGCGGAGGCTAGAACGGGTTCCAGGTCGCGCGCGGAGTGAATTTCAAATAGCCGATATTGGCTCCCAGCCGCAGGCCGAGGCCTGAGCGGATCGGCACCAGCACGATGTTGTTGGACGTCAGCGCCGTCATGCCGAAGCCGCCGATGATATAGGCCGAGCCGTCGATTCCGGCGAAGCGCTGGTAGATCGCGTTGGTGGCAGGCAGATTATAGACCAGCGTCATCGTGCGCGCGCCGTCCCCGCCCCAGTCGAAGCCGAGCGACGGCCCCTGCCAATAGACGCGCAGGTCGCCGGCGTTCTTGGTGTAGAGCGTGCCCTCGCCGTAGCGCAGGCCGGCCACGAAGGCGCCGGAGCCTTCCTCGCCCAGGATATAGCCGTTCGGCAGGCCCCATTGGCTGACCGCCTTCTCGATGATCGAGGCGAGCCCGCGCGAGACGTTGCCGAAGAAGCGGTGGCCGGCGTTCACGAGTTCGTCCGGCCCATAGGTGTTGGGCGTCGGGCTCCGCTGCGGCGGCGGCAGATCGGGCGGCGGGGCCGCCGTCTGGGCGGAGGCCGGCACGATCCAGCCGATCAGCGCGGCAAGCGCGACCGCAGCGAGACGTGATGCGAAAGTCATAAAAGAACCCCTGGTATCGAACTCGGTCGCTTCCCTTAACCTGACGCCAACAGGCACGCTCTAGGTTGCACCGAATGTCCCCTCGACTCGAAATGTTATCCGCAGCAACTATGACGGCAGAACGGCAGGAAGATAGCCCTTTGCGCCCCGGAATTGCCTTGATCGGCCCTCTGGTCTGCCTGCTGGCGGGCATTTGGATCGCCTGCGCCGGGGTGCCCGCACAGGCGGCCACCACCGAGCGGATCGTGGTCAATCGCTTCAGCGGTGTGGCCATCGAAGGTTTCGACCCCGTGGCCTATTTCGTCGATGGCGGCGCCATGCGGGGACGGCCGAGTTCGAGGCGAACCTCTGGGGCGCGGTCTGGCGCTTCCGCAACGAGGGCAACCGGGCTTCTTTCCTTGCCCATCCCGAGGTTTACGGGCCGCAATTCGGCGGCTACGACCCCGCCGATATCGCCCGCGGCGTGGTCACCGCCGGCAATCCGCGCTTCTTCGTGATCGCGGCGCAGCGGCTCTATCTGTTCAGCCGGGAAGATAACCGCGACGCCTTCGCGGCCGATCCGGAACGCTTCCTGTATGAAGTCGGCAAGCGCTGGCCGGCGCTTGAGGACAAGCTCAGTCAGTAGGGCTCTATCGCCTCCGGGTCGCCCCAGGCGATGAACTCCGGAACGATGAAGCCGGTGTCGCGACGCTCGCCAAATCGGAGCTCGCCACCCTGGCCGTCGGTCACCCGGCCTCCGGCTGCCGTCACGACGGCGCAGCCGGCTCCGACGTCCCATTCGCAGGTTGGCCCGAAGCGGGGATAGATGTCGGCGCTGCCCTCCGCGATCCGGCCGAATTTGACGGCCGAGCCGACGGTCCGCCTTACGGCGTGATGGCGGCGATCGATGAACGCCTCGCTCTTGCTGTCGCCGTGCGAGCGGCTCACGGCCGCGATCCAGGGCTCGCCCTGCTTGGGCAGTTTGCGGGTCCGGATCGGTTCGGCGGGGCCGATGGTCGCGCCGTCAAAGCTCACGCGTTCGGCGCCACGGCCGACAATGCCGCGCCAGAGCAGCCCAAGCGCCGGCGCGCTGACGATGCCGAGCAGCGGCACGCCCTGAGTGACGAGAGCGAGATTGACGGTGAACTCGTCGCGGCCGGCGACGAACTCCTTGGTGCCGTCGAGCGGATCGATCAGGAAGAAACTGTCGCGGAACGGCGGCGAGGCGAGCTGGCATCGCTCCTCCGAGAGCGACGGCACGTCGCCCGCGATCCGGGCCAGGCCCTCGGCGATTATGCGGTCGGCGGCGAGGTCGGCCTCGGTCACCGGCGAGCCGTCCTGCTTGCCCTCGACCCGCATCGCCGCCCGGTTGACCGCGAGGATCGCCTCACCAGCCTGCACCACCAGCGCCGTGAGTGGCGCCATCAACCGGGATGCAGCCTCGTCGTCGATGATCCTCACCTGCATGCCTCATTCATCGGCAAATCTCATCTCTCTCGGTTGATTCGCCCCGATCGCTCGCCGGAGCTTTATGGCCGCTTCGAACCTATCGCAAGCTAGCTGCCACGGGCTGGCGAATGTTAGAACCTGCGGCATCCGTCAAGCATGCGTGATTCGCCGCGTCCGCGCCGTGCAATTCCAGGAACCCTTTATGTCTGACGCTCCGTCACCCGCTACCGCTTCTGCTCCCGATATGCTCGAACTCGCCGCACTGCTGTGCTCGCGGGTCTGCCATGATCTCATCAGCCCGGTCGGCGCCATCGTCAATGGGCTCGAGGTGCTCGACGACGATCCCAAGCCCGAGGACCGCGAATTCGCGCTCGATCTCATTCGCAAGAGCGCCAAGACCGCATCGGCCCGCTTGCAGTTCTGCCGTCTCGCCTTCGGCGCAGCCGGCTCCTCAGGCGCGCAGATCGACCTCGGCGACGCGCAGACCATGGCGCGCGGTCAAATCGAGGACGGCAAATGTACGATCACGTGGAATTTGCCGCGGCTGCTGCTGCCGAAGAATCGCGTCAAGCTGCTGCTCAACATGCTGATCGTCTCCCAGCATACGATCCCGCGCGGCGGCACGCTGATAGTTGACCCGATCGGTGAGGGCGAGACTATGAGCTTCCGCATTACCGCGGCAGGCCACAATGCGCGCTTGCCGCAGAACATTGCCGAACTGCTGAGCGGCGAGCGTGGTCCGGCTGCGGACGCACACGCGATCCAACCTTACTACACGCGGCTTCTGGCGCAGGCCTGCGGACTGGCCGTGACGCTCAAGCCTGAAGGCGAAGCCATCATCATTACCGCTTCGTAGACGCGCGGTCCTCAGAGAGTTAATCGATTCTTTACAAGGCGCTTCGGCTTGTCCGGAGCGCCTTATCTCTTTGTTGGTTCCGTTCTTTTGCACATACTCAACCAATATTAAACGCTTTGCGGTGAAGCTGGCCCCATTCTGAAAGGCGCATCACGCGGCGTGCGCGCCCTCCCTGTATGAAGGCCTGTTTTCATGGATGATCTGTTGCGGGAGTTTCTGACGGAGACCAGCGAGAGCCTGGACACGGTGGACAATCAGCTGGTGAAGTTCGAGCAGGAGCCGAACAACGCCAAGATCCTGGATAACATCTTCCGCCTGGTCCACACCATCAAGGGCACCTGCGGCTTCCTCGGGTTGCCGCGTCTGGAAGCGCTGGCGCATGCCGGCGAGACCCTGATGGGCAAGTTCCGCGACGGCATGCCGGTGACCGGGCAGGCGGTCACCGTGATCCTGTCCTCGATCGACCGCATCAAGGAGATTCTGGCCGGGCTGGAGGCGAGCGAAGCCGAGCCCGAGGGCACCGACCGCGATCTGATCGACAAGCTGGAAGCGATGGTCGAGCAGGGCATGGCGGCAATGGCTGCCGGGGCGGTTGCTGCTCCCATTGCGGAGTCTCCCCCGCTGGCGCCCGACGCGCCGGCTGCGGTGGAAGCCGCGCCGACCTCCGGCGTGCTGGCCGACCAGACCCTGGAGCGTCCGCTGCGTCCGGGCGAAGTCTCGCTCGACGAGCTCGAGCGCGCCTTCCGCGAGACCGCGATCGAAGCGCCGATCCCCGTTGCCAAAGCTGAAGTCAAGGCCGAGCCCGCGCCGGCCGCTGAAGCGCCAGTGCCTGTTGCCAAGGACATCGCCAAGGAGACCAAGGCGCCCAAGGAGAAGGTCGCGCCCAAGAAGTCGATCGCCGCCGACGAGGGCGCCAGCGAGGGCGACCGCATCGCCAACCAGTCGATCCGCGTCAATGTGGATACGCTGGAGCATTTGATGACCATGGTCTCGGAGCTGGTGCTGACCCGCAACCAGCTGCTCGAGATCAGCCGGCGCAACGAGGACACCGAGTTCAAGGTGCCGTTGCAGCGGCTGTCCAACGTCACCGCCGAACTGCAGGAAGGCGTCATGAAGACGCGCATGCAGCCGATCGGCAATGCCTGGCAGAAGCTGCCGCGCATCGTGCGCGACCTCTCGAGCGAACTCGGCAAGCAGATCGAGCTGGAGATGCACGGCGCCGACACCGAGCTCGACCGCCAGGTGCTCGACCTGATCAAGGACCCGCTCACCCATATGGTGCGCAACTCCGCCGACCATGGCCTGGAGACCCCCGCCGAGCGGCTCGCGTCCGGCAAGGGCGAGCAGGGCACCATCCGGCTGTCCGCCTATCACGAGGGCGGCCACATCATCATCTGCATCGCCGACAACGGCCGCGGCCTGAACACCGACAGGATCAAGGCCAAGGCGATCTCCTCAGGGTTGGTCACCGAGGCCGAGCTCGAGAAGATGAGCGAAGCCCAGATCCACAAGTTCATCTTCGCGCCGGGCTTCTCGACCGCTGCCGCCATCACCTCGGTGTCGGGGCGCGGCGTCGGCATGGACGTGGTCCGCACCAATATCGACCAGATCGGCGGCACCATCGACATCAAGTCGGTGGCCGGCGAGGGCTCCTCCGTCACCATCAAGATCCCGCTGACCTTGGCGATCGTCTCCGCCCTGATCGTGGAAGCCGCCGGCGATCGTTTTGCCATCCCGCAGCTCTCGGTGGTCGAGCTGGTCCGCGCCCGCGCCAACTCCGAGCACCGCATCGAGCGCATCAAGGACACCGCCGTTCTCAGGCTGCGCAACAAGCTGTTGCCGCTGATCCACCTCAAGAAGCTCCTGAAGATCGACGACGGCGCCGTCTCCGATCCCGAGAACGGCTTCATCGTGGTCACCCAGGTCGGCAGCCAGACCTTCGGCATCGTGGTCGACGGCGTGTTCCACACCGAAGAAATCGTGGTCAAGCCGATGTCGACCAAGCTGCGTCACATCGACATGTTCTCGGGCAATACCATCCTGGGCGACGGCGCGGTCATCATGATCATCGACCCCAACGGCATCGCCAAGGCGCTCGGCGCCGCCGGCTCCTCGGCCCATGACATGAACAGCGAGAACGGGGCTCACAGCATCGGAAGCGGCGAGCAGACCACTTCGCTGCTGGTGTTCCGCGCCGGCTCGTCCCAGCCCAAGGCGGTCCCGCTCGGGCTCGTCACCCGCCTGGAAGAGCTGCCCGCCGACAAGATCGAGTTCTCAAACGGCCGCTACATGGTGCAGTACCGCGAGCAGCTGATGCCGCTGGTCGCGATGGAGAGCGTCACCATTGCAAGCCAAGGCGCCCAGCCGATCCTGGTGTTCTCCGACGACGGCCGCTCCATGGGCCTCGTCGTCGACGAGATCATCGACATTGTCGAGGAACGGCTCAACATCGAGGTCGGCGGCTCCAGCCAGGGCATCCTGGGCTCGGCCGTGATCAAGGGCCAGGCCACCGAGGTGATCGACGTCGGCCACTTCCTGCCGATGGCGTTCGCCGACTGGTTCACCCGCAAGGAGATGAAGCCGTCGCTGCACTCGCAATCGGTGCTGCTGGTCGACGACAGTGCCTTCTTCCGCAACATGCTGGCGCCGGTGCTGAAGGCCGCGGGCTACCGCGTCCGCACCGCGCCGACCGCGCAGGAGGGCCTGGCCGCGCTGCGCGCGCAGACCTTCGACGTGGTGCTGACCGACATCGAGATGCCCGACATGAACGGGTTCGAGTTCGCCGAGACCATCCGCTCCGACAGCAATCTCGGCGCGATGCCGATCATCGGGCTGTCGGCGCTGGTGTCGCCGGCCGCGATCGAGCGCGGCCGACAGGCCGGCTTCCACGACTATGTCGCCAAGTTCGACCGTCCCGGCCTGATCGCGGCGCTGAAGGAGCAGACCGCGGGCGCCGCCGGCGCCTCCGAGCTGAGCCGGGCAGCGGCGTAACCAGCGGGATGGATCAGGAGAGACGCACATGACCAAGAAGACCCAGTCCGGCGAAGGCGCCATGGTCGAATACGTCACCGCGATGATCGGCGGCCAGCTGTTCGGCCTGCCGATCTCCCGGGTCCAGGACGTGTTCATGCCCGAGCGCGTCACCCGCGTGCCGCTGTCCTCGCGCGAGATCGCGGGCGTGCTGAACCTGCGCGGCCGCATCGTCACCGTGGTCGACATGCGCGCCCGGCTCGGCCTGCCCAAGCCCGAGGACGGCAAGGTGCCGATGGCGGTCGGGGTCGATTTGCGCGGCGAATCCTATGGCCTGCTGATCGACCAGATCGGCGAGGTGCTGCGCCTGTCCGAGGACGGCAAGGAAGACAACCCCGTCAACCTCGACCCCCGCATGGCCAAGCTCGCCGGCGGCGTCCACCGCCTCGACGGTCAGCTCATGGTCGTCCTCGACGTCGATCGCGTCCTCGAGCTTGCGCCCGAGATGATGGCGGCCTGATCCGGCGGCATCGCTGCCGGCGGACTTGCAATTGAAGTGCCCCCGGGAAAAGGGGAGGAAGCAGAGGTTCACATGCGCACTTGTCTCGTCGTTGATGATTCCAGCGTCATCCGCAAGGTTGCGCGCCGGATCCTGGAGGGCCTCGACTTTCAGATTCTCGAGGCCGAGGACGGTGAAAAGGCGCTGGAAGCCTGCAAGCGCGGACTGCCCGACGCGGTGCTGCTCGACTGGAACATGCCGATCATGGATGGCTACGAGTTCCTCGGCCATCTCCGCCGCATGCCCGGCGGCGATCAGCCCAAGGTGGTGTTCTGCACCACCGAGAACGATGTCGCGCATATCGCGCGCGCGCTGCACGCCGGCGCCAACGAGTACATCATGAAGCCCTTCGACAAGGACATCGTGACGGCGAAGTTCCAGGAAGTCGGCCTGATCTAGCGACTGCCCCGGAGGCTGGACGGATCCTTCGGCGTTTGTTTTCCACTGAACCGTTTCAGTCTGAGTTGGTGAGTAATGAGTGTTGCGTTCGCAGGTAGTTCGACCACGAGTCCGTCGCGCGAAGCCGGGCCGCTACGCGTGATGATCGTGGACGATTCCGTCGTCATTCGCGGTCTGATCTCGCGCTGGGTCGGCGCCGAGCATGACATGGAGGTCGCCGCCTCGCTGCGCACGGGGCTCGAGGCCGTCAACCAGATCGAGCGCATCAATCCCGATGTCGCCGTGCTCGATATCGAAATGCCCGAGCTCGACGGCATCTTGGCGCTGCCGCAACTGCTGGCAAAGAAGCGCGACCTCGTCATCATCATGGCTTCGACCCTGACCCGCCGCAACGCGGAGATCAGCTTCAAGGCACTGTCGCTGGGCGCCGCCGACTACATTCCGAAGCCGGAGTCGACGCGCGAAGCGTCCGCCGCCGACATCTTCCACCACGACCTTATCCAGAAGATCCGTCATCTCGGCGCGCGTCTGCGCAGGAAGTCAGCGGTCGGAAGCCCGCCACTGGCACCAGCGACCCCGGCGCCGGCCGCGCGCGGACCGGCTGTCGCACGCCCAGCTGCGCCCGTAGCCCCTCCAGCCCTGCATGCCCTGTCGTCGGGGCCGCTCACCACGCGTCCGTTCTCATCCCAGGCACCCAAGGTGCTGTTGATCGGCTCATCGACCGGTGGCCCGCAGGCGCTGATGGCGCTTGTCACCGAACTCGGCCCGGTGATCGACCGCGTCCCGGTGCTGATCACCCAGCACATGCCGCCGACGTTCACCACCATTCTCGCCGAGCATCTGGCGCGTTCGAGCCGCAAGCCGGCGAGTGAGGCGGTCGACGGCGAGCCTGTGAAGCCGGGTCGCATTTACCTCGCGCCCGGTGGCAAGCACATGCGCGTCGTGCGTAACGGCGCCGAGGCTGCAATCGCGCTCGACGACGGCCCCGCTGTCAACTTCTGCAAGCCCGCGGTCGATCCACTCTTCAGCTCCGCCATCGACATCTGGCATGGCGCCATCCTGTCCGTGATCCTGACCGGCATGGGCTCGGACGGCATGCGCGGCGGCAAGGACATCGTCGCGGCCGGCGGCAGCGTCATTGCGCAGGACGAAGCCTCCAGCGTGGTGTGGGGCATGCCGGGCGCCGCCGCCAATGCCGGCATCTGCGCGGCAATCCTGCCGCTCAACCAGATCGGCGCCAAGGTCAATCGCCTGTTTGCGGGAGACCGCTCGTGACGCCCGCGGACTATGAGTATCTGCGCAAGTTTCTGAAAGAACGCTCCGGTCTCGATCTCTCCCCCGACAAGCAGTATCTGGTCGAAAGCCGGCTGCTGCCGCTCGCCCGCAAGGCGAGCCTGCCCGGCATCCCCGATCTCGTTCTCAAGATCAGGAACGGCGACGGCCGGCTCGCGACCGACGTGGTCGAAGCGATGACCACCAACGAGACGTTCTTCTTCCGTGACAAGATCCCGTTCGATCACCTGCGCGACACCATCATGCCGGGCCTGATCCAGGCCCGCGCCGCGCGCAGATCGCTGCGCATCTGGTCGGCGGCGTCGTCGACCGGGCAGGAGGCCTATTCGATCGCGATGTGCCTGAAGGAAATGGGCGCTGCTCTCGCCGGCTGGCGTATCGAGATCGTCGGCACCGACCTCTCGCAGGAGGTGCTGGAGAAATCCAGGGCCGGCGTCTACAGCCAGTTCGAGGTGCAGCGCGGCCTGCCGATCCAGCTTCTGATGAAATACTTCACGCAAATCGGCGACGTCTGGCAGCTGAATGCCGATGTCCGTGCGATGGTGCAGTTCCGCCAGCTCAATCTGTTGCAGGACTTCTCTCATCTCGGGACGTTCGACGTGATCTTCTGCCGCAACGTGTTGATCTATTTCGACCAGGACACCAAGGCCGTGATCTTCGAGCGCATGACAAAGGTCCTCGAGGCGGACGGCACGCTGCTGCTGGGAGCAGCCGAATCCGTCGTCGGCATCACCGACGCCTTCCGTCCGGTGACCGAGCGACGTGGCCTCTACCAGCTCAATCCAGCGCGCTCCGGCCGCCCGATGGGGGATTGATGCCGCAGCCGCTGAAGATTGCCGCCGCGAAGTGAGGTGTTTGCTGACCCTCTCCCCTTGTGGGAGAGGGTGGCTTCGCGAAAGCGAAGCCGCGTGAGGGGTCTCTATCCTCGGAACGGTCTTGCGAGTGGAGAGAACCCCTCATCCGGCGCTTCGCGCCACCTTCTCCCACAAGGGGAGAAGGGAAGAAAAGCATCCCTCACAAAATCGCATGCGGCAAGAACCGCGAACCGTTGCCGGTGATCGGACTCTCATCCTCACGGATCGAGAGGCCGCACGGCTCGTGGTCCACCAGCCAGCTTCCCACGACGGGATAGAAGCCTGAAAATTTCGGCAGCGGCGAGAGCGCCTGGCGCACGAAGCCTTCTGCGCCATAAGGGCCCGCGTGCGCGTCAAGCGGGACGCCAGCTGAGACCAGCGTGACATTGGCGCCTTCGCGCGACAGCAGCGGCTTGCGTACATAGGAGCTGCCAAGCTCGACCGCGCGTGGGTCGTCCTCGAAGAACGCCGGCAGCAGGTTCGGATGGTTCGGACACATCTCCCAGAGCAGCGGCAGGATGCCTTTGTTGGAGAGCACCGCTTTCCACGGCGGCTCGATCCAGCGCGTGGGCGCGTCTGCGAGCTTGGCGCCGAAGGCGTCGTGGAACATCCATTCCCAAGGGTAGAGCTTGAACGCGAGTGCGATGTCGCGATCATCGAGATCGACGAAGCCGCCCGTCCCGTCGCGCCATCCGATCTCCTCGACATCGAGCAGCGTGGTGGTTAGCCCTGCCTGGCGCGCGGTGTCCTCGAGATAGGCGAGCGTGCCGGCGTCTTCCTCGGCGCCCGTGGTGCCGGTGAGATGCAGATGACGGCCAGCGCCAATCGTCTTCCATGCCTCGATCAACCGCTCGTGGATGGAGTTGAACTGGTCGGCGCGCGCGGGGATGATGCGCCGCTCGATCGCCTGCTCCAGCCAGGTCCACTGAAACACCGCGGCCTCGAAGATCGAGGTCGGCGTGTCCGCATTGTATTCGAGCAGCTTGGCGGGCGTCTCGCCGTCGAACTTCAGGTCGAGCCGGCCGTAGAGGCTGCGGTCGTCGCGTTCCCAGCTCTCCGCGATCAAGCCCCAGAATGCTTCCGGAATCTTCAGCCGCCGTAAGTGCCGCTCCTCGCCGATCACCCGTCCGGCAAGCTCAAGGCACATCGCGTCGATCTCGCCGGTCGGCGTCTCGATGCCGCGTTCGATCTCGTCGAGTGTGAAAGCGTAATAGGCGCGTTCGTCCCAATAGCGCTCGCCGTCGAAGGTGTGGAAGGCAAAGCCGCATTGCTCGGCGGTTTGCCGCCAATCGTCGCGTTCGGGACGGACGATGCGTTGCATGTGTCAGCCGCCGCCGTGACCGTGGCCGCCATGACCTTGGCCGGAATGGCCATGGCCGTGCATCTGATGCAGCGTGCCGCCGAAGCCGCCATAGGCCGGCCGGCAATAGGGCCTGCCGTCGATACCGGGCACAGCCTTGAGCCCGGAACCGCACGGGCGCTCGCGCTTCACAAATCCCATCGAGACCGCACTGAGCGCGGCAGTGCCCATCAGGGTGAGCACGACCCTTCGCGAACGTTTCATGCGCTTCCTCCCGCGGGCTTACCTAAGCAGGGCCGCAGAATACGGTGAACCCACAAACCCGCGCCTCAGCTGCCGCCCGAGAACGCATGCGCAAACGAGCCGAAGCCGCCGCGCGTGACGCCGCCAGAGCCTGAATCGGACGAGCCTCCCGACGAGGAATGGCTCGAGGAGTCGCTGCTGAAGAAGCTCGATCGCGACGACGATCCTGAACTGCCGCTGCCCGACCAAGTGCGACTGCCGCAATTGGTGCTCGCCTGTGCCGGCGCCGCCGCGCCCGGCACTGACGCTCCGGGCGAAGGGGGACTGCAACTCTGTCGCGGCATCAGCGTGTAGGCAGTGGTGCCGACCGCGATCGTGCCCATCACCAGCAGCGCGACATGGCCTGAGCGTTTCACCGGCTCTCGCGGTTCCGAGGCTATGACAGCCGGCCGGCGCTTGCCAAATTTCTTGGTGGGAGGCTTCGCGACCATGTCAGTAGATCATGCAGGCAGCGTTCAGGAGGCCCGCGGCGAGCGAGGACAGCCCGAGCCAGATCGCCGGGGCAAGCTCGCCGGCCGCGATCCGCCCCGACAGGTTCGGCACCGGCACCTTGACGAGATAGAACACGGCGACCTGCACGATCAGCGCGACTAAGGCCCAGATCAGGCAGTCCAGCACATTGGCCGCATGCGCGATCGCGCTGAACAGCGGCGCCACGAAGCCGAGCAGGCTGAGACCGAGCGCAATGGCTGCGGCCGGATCGTTCTCGCGGATGAGCTGGAACTCATTATGCGGCGTGATCCGCGTGTAGACGAACAGATACGCTACTATCGCGATCAGGCCGGTGCAGAAATAGACCAGGAAAGCGGGCAGGCCGGCGAGCGATTGCAGGATCATGGGGAGGTCCAATTTCTACCGCGCGAATTCTGGCACGATCGCTTAGTCACCGCACCGGGCAGCTGGGTTCGATCCCCAGAAACGAGGCCGGCTCTCTGCGGGTGCTGGGGCACCGCACAAATTCACCTGCCGTATGAGACATGCTTCACAAATGCGTCTCGAGGTTGTGTGTGATAGTCCGGCCCAATGATGTCGCGGTGGTCCCATTGCTATCGGCCACTGCTAGTTCGAGGAATTCTTCGCAGCTGGAAATCTTGTTGAGTGAGGGCTCAAAATGCCTGTTGCCGAATACGAAGATTTCGAGCTCGAGATCGGCTCCGATCTGCCGGTGGGTGGCGGCCCTCAGCAATATTACGGGCGGGTGGTCAGGTCACCGGCCGGTGAGGCGCCGAAGAGCCAGGTGAAGTTCTGGTTTTCCGCTCCCGGCGAATTGGCCAAGCTGCGGGGCGAACTGGAAAACGCCGTCCTGGAGATCGACGACAAAAATCGGCAGGGCCCGACGACGCGCGGCGAGCAGGTGCTGCGGGATTTCGGGCGCGGGGTGTTTCGCAGCGTCTTCACCGACGTCCCGTCGATCCAGCGGATCTATGAACGCAGCAAGGGCGCGGCCCAGGACCTGAGGATCAAGCTGCGGATCGAGGCGGCCGACCTTGCCGGGCTGCCCTGGGAATATCTCTACGACGAAGACGACATGCCGGGCTTCGTCAGTCTCACGCGCCCCATCGTGCGCTATCTCGAAACGGCGGGCGCCGTCGGCCGGATGGGCGTCAAGGGACCGCTGCGCATCCTCGGCATGATCTCCGATCCTTCGACCAGCGAATGGCCGAAGCTCAATGTCGTCAAGGAGCGCGATCGCATCAACAAGGGCATCGACGCGCTCCAGCACGAAGGCAAGGTCGATTTCCAGTGGGTCCCCGGCGGGACTGGAAAAGACCTGATGAAGAAGCTGCTCGAGGGGGATTGGCACATCTTCCATTTCATCGGGCATGGCGGTGTCGAGGAAGCCTCGCCCGGCGCCGGTGCGACCGGCTTCGTGGTCATGGTCGACGAGGACGGCAAGCCGGTGAAGAAATTCGCCTCCGACCTTGCGATGATGCTGACAGGGGCAAAGCGAAGCCTTCGCCTGATCGTGCTCAATTGCTGCGAGAGCGCGCGTATCAATGTCGGCGATCGCTTCGGCAATCCCGCGATCGGGTTGATGAAGACGGGATGGCTGCCCGCCGTGGTGGCGATGCAGTTTCCCATTACCGACAATGCCGCGATTTCGATGTCGGAAGGATTCTACGCTGCGCTCGCCGGCAACCGTCCGATCGACGATGCCGTCACGCTCGCGCGTAAATTCATCCAGGAGAAGTCCCGCGTCGAATGGGGAATCCCGGTCCTCTACATGCGTTCGTCCGACGGCCGGATCTTCGAGGTCGAGGCGCCGCAGCCGATCCCGCCCGAGGCGGCGCGGCCCTCGAAGGAAATGCTGCGGCAGCGGCGCGACGAATTCATGGAGGCGCTTGCCGCCGGCGCGACCACGATCGAGGCGCTGGAGGATTTGACGCGGCGCGGGCAGGAGCTTCATAGCCTGCTTGCCGATGACAGTGAACTCTCGGTCCGGCTGGCAAAAGTCTATTTCGATCTCGGCACGCTTCAGCACAAGCAGAAGCAAATTCCCAAGGCCGCCGCGAGCTTCGCCTACATGCTGAAGCTTGATCCGGCGAAGCCCGAGTATTTCGTGCGCAGAGCCAATTTCAACGTGACGGTCGGTCTATACGAGAATGCGCTCAACGACATCGCGGAGGCGATCAAGCTCAAGCCGAAGAACGCGGAATTCTACTGGATCAAGGGCATCGTCAGCATGACGGCCGCCGGCACCGACGACAAGGGCGGCTATCTTGAGGAGGCGATCAAGGCCTTCGGCATGGCCATTGCGACGAACGAGAACGAGCCGAAATATCTGGTGTCGCGGGCCAATGCCTATGCCCAGATCAAGGACGTAGTGAAGGCCCAAAACGATATGGACAGCGCGATTGCGCTCGCGCCCGACAACATCGATCTCCTGGTCCAGAAAGCCAAGATGGTCGCCCAGGCTGCCTAATTCGCATGACCGCCGGATGCTGCGGCGTCCGATGCGTCTTCATCAGCGAACCCTGGCAATAGGAGTTCACCGTGACGCTCGACAATGTCGTAGACCCCCTGAACGCCTTCTTCGGGTCCTTTGGCGGACCGCTTCTCGTCGTCCTGTTCTATTGGTTCAGATTCCACACGCTCAAGGGCACCCGCTCCTTCACGACAAAGCCCTTGTTCGTGTTTGGCGTCGCCGCCTTCATCACGCCGTTCATGATCCTCTACGCGCTGCTTCCGGACAAGCTGTCGCCGCTGGCCACGATCTGGCTCCTCATCTTCGTCTGGCGCATTCCAATTGTTCCGGCGTGGTGGCGAAGCCTTTGCCAGGGGCTGGCCGGAATTCCGGCAAGCGCGCTCGCGCTGCGCGACATGCTGGCCGCGGCGCCCTTCCAGGTCCATTCGGAGGACATGCCGAGCCTTCAGCGCAAGCTCGCCAGGGTCGGCTACCAGATCGATGACTTTCGTGCCGTGCAATCGACTGCCATCCAGTCGCGCTTGCTGAAGATCTCGGCGCTCATGCTGCACCTCGAGGGTTGGGCCGGAAACGGCGAGAGCTTCATGGAGCGCAATTCCGACGTCTATGCGGAGCTGCTGGCGGTGTATGACGCGCTGTGCTTCCGCACGGTGCGGGTGCTCAAGAGCAGCGCCGAGATCTACGGCGCGATCATGGAAGACAGCCAGGTCGAGCCGGACGACTGGCAGGCACTCGATCAGCTCTCGACCCGCCATAGCGTGGTCAGCCAGCTTCAACTGGCGGCCCAGACGGCGGCGGGATGCATGCTCGAGGATGTTCGCAAGGACATGGATTCGCTGCTCAACAATCTTCTGCTGTTTGCCGCGCGCGCGGCGCTCGCCGGCGAATGGTCGCTCGGCCGCAGCAAGCGAAGGCTGGGCGCGATCGGCTTCACACTGGAGCCGTCCCCGCCGGGCATCGTCAAGTTCGTGGCGACCGTTGCGGCTTTCACCTTCGGTTGGTGCCTGCTGTGGCTGCTCGGATCGGGCAAGATCATTCAAGTCCCGGGAGATCAAGCCGCCGGTGTCCTGCGCACCCTGGTCACGACGCCGCTGCAGTTCATCCTGAATTTCTGGCTGATCTACTATTTCAAGAGGTACTACGGTTTTGCGAACGAGACGATCTTCGGCCGGCTTCCGGTGGGGTTCATCCTCTCGATCGGTCTCTGCAGTGCTCTGATCTTCTTACCGATCCAGGCGATATTCGATTTCTATCAGTTTCCCGATCGAGCCTATCCCGACGTCGTGCTGCGCGAGCTGCCGCTGCTGATCTTCCCGTGGGGCATCGGCGCGATGACCGCCCTGCTGGTGCAGGATTCGACCTGGGGCAGGCGGTCGCGGAAGACGCGGCAGGTGAGAGATGGTCTCGTCTTCGGCGGCGGCATGACCGTGATGCTGTGGGTGCTGATGATCATCCACCACATCGTCCCCGTGCCGGTGATGGAAATCGTCGACCACGTCTCCGGATGGGCATTCTTTGCATCCTTCGTGCTTCCGACCTTCGCGTTCGGCTTCATCATCGGTTACGCGATGATCGGGCGGCTCCGCGAGGCGGCGGCGCGTTGTCCGGTTTGGAAGCAGGACCTGGCGGCCCCGTCTCTCGCAAGGGCCTGATCGTTGCTGCGCCGGACCTCATAGGCGCCCAAAAACAAAACCCCGCCATTTGCGGCGGGGTTCATCCAGGCTGGGAGGAGCAAGCCCCGAAGGGCTTGCGACTTGAAACGGATCAGGCGGGGATGCGCTCTTCGACCTCGTGCGGCTCGCGCAGCACGTAGCCGCGGCCCCACACGGTCTCGATGAAGTTGCGGCCTTCCGAGGCGTTGGCGAGCTTCTTGCGGAGCTTGCAGATGAAGACGTCGATGATCTTCAGCTCCGGCTCGTCCATGCCGCCATAGAGGTGGTTGAGGAACATTTCCTTGGTGAGGGTGGTGCCTTTGCGCAGGCTGAGCAGCTCCAGCATCTGGTATTCTTTACCCGTCAGATGCACGCGCTGGCCGCCAACTTCCACCGTCTTGGTGTCGAGGTTGACGACGAGGTCGCCGGTCTGGATGACCGACTGGGCATGGCCCTTGGAGCGGCGCACGATCGCGTGGATGCGGGCGACCAGCTCGTCCTTGTGGAAGGGTTTGGTCATGTAGTCGTCGGCGCCGACGCCGAGACCCTTGACCTTGTCCTCGATGCCGGCGAGGCCGGAGAGGATCAGGATCGGTGTCTTGATCTTGGAGACCCGGAGCTGTTTGAGCACGTCGTATCCGGACATGTCGGGCAGGTTGAGGTCGAGAAGAATAATGTCGTAATCGTATAATTTACCGAGATCGACGCCTTCTTCCCCCAAATCGGTCGTGTAGACGTTGAAGCTCTCAGACTTCAGCATCAGCTCGATCGACTGCGCGACGGCGCTGTCATCTTCAATCAGCAAAACGCGCATGCCAGTTCCCCATAGTCGCCGCTCCTGGGCGTCAGGTCGGCCGCATTCGCGGCACTCAACAAAACGCCTTTGAACAACTGATTCGGATCCTGACGATAGATGGTTAACAAACTCTGATTCTGGAACGCAAGTCCCCCCAGTGCAATTTTAGTCGAATCGCCCTAAGGTCTTGTGCAGGAAGCAGCTTTCGTTATCCGGCTCCGTTCAAGGTCCACTTTAAGAGACGGGCCTAACCGACTCCCGCGACTCAACCTTCTTCTGAAGGGGAGAAGCGCTCAGTCACAAAGACAGTGACGCAATGATTAACGATGCGGGTAAACACGGAGTTAAGCCCCGTTCAGAAATATGGCGAAACTTAAGAGTCTCGCCACGCGCTGCTTATGAAGGCCACCCCATGAAGGCCACACTATGAAGGCTCTTGCCGAACAGATCGGCGACATCGACGGCGTCAATATATACGGCCGCGTGGTCGGCGTTCGCGGCCTGATGGTCGAGGTGGCCGGCCCGATTCACGCCATGTCGGTCGGGGCGCGGCTCGTGATCGAGACCGGTGCCAACCGTTCGATTCCCTGCGAGGTGATCGGCTTCTCCGGCAATAATGCCGTCGTGATGCCGTTCGCCGGCCTCGAGGGCGTGCGCCGCGGCTGCAAGGCCGTCATCGCCAATGCCGCCAATCAGGTGCGTCCGTCGTCGGCCTGGCTCGGCCGCGTCGTCAACGCATTGGGTGAGCCGATCGACGGCAAGGGCCCGTTGCCGCAAGGCGCCTCGCCGATGCCGTTCCGCAACTCGCCGCCGCCAGCGCATTCGCGCAAGCGCGTCGGTGCCCCGCTCGATCTCGGCGTGCGCGCCATGAACACTTTCCTCACCTGCTGTCGCGGGCAGCGCATGGGCATCTTCGCGGGCTCCGGCGTCGGCAAGTCGGTGTTGCTGTCGATGCTGGCGCGCAACGTCGATGCCGATATCAGCGTCATCGGCCTGATCGGCGAACGCGGCCGCGAGGTGCAGGAATTCTTGCAGGACGACCTCGGCGAGGAGGGGCTGGCGCGCTCCGTCGTGGTGGTCGCAACCTCCGACGAGCCGGCGCTGATGCGGCGGCAGGCCGCCTATCTGACGCTTGCGGTCGCCGAATATTTTCGCGACGAGGATCAGGACGTGCTTTGCCTGATGGACTCGGTGACGCGCTTTGCCATGGCGCAGCGCGAGATCGGGCTCTCGGCCGGCGAGCCGCCGACCGCCAAGGGCTACACGCCAACCGTCTTCACCGAGTTGCCGAAGCTGTTGGAGCGTGCCGGCCCCGGTCTCGGCGAAGGCGCGATCACCGCGATCTTCACCGTGCTGGTCGATGGCGACGATCATAACGAGCCGATCGCCGACGCCGTCCGCGGCATCCTCGATGGCCACATCGTGATGCAGCGCTCGATCGCCGAGCGCGGCCGCTACCCGGCCATCAACATCCTCAAATCCGTCTCGCGCACGATGCCGAAATCGGCCGATCCGCAGTTCTGGCCGATCATCCAGCGGGCGCGTCAGGTGATGGCGACCTACGCCGATATGGAGGAATTGATCCGGCTGGGCGCCTACCGGGCCGGCTCCAGCCCCGAGGTCGACGAGGCGATCCGCCTGCACGAGCCGCTGGAGGCGTTCCTGCGCCAGGGCAAGGACGAAAATGCCTCGCTCGCCGACGGCTACCGCCAGTTGGGGCAAATCCTCGGTAATTTGGAAACGGAACGCTAACTTTGTCCGGTCATCATCCGACCCCACAGAGTAGTCACGCCGGTCTGGGCCCAAATCGGGTCTGTGGGGAGAGCGGTGTTGTCCCACGTGCAGCCAAGGGACTTCTGGGGAGTACGAGTCGATGAAGTCACGTGATACCCTCATCCGCCTGAAGAAATTTCAGGTCGACGAGAAGCGCCGCAGGGTCACCCAGATCGAGTCCATGATTGCCGATTTCCAGCGGATGTCGGTGGATCTCGAACGGGAGATCCAGACCGAGCAGGACCGCGCCGGGATCAATGATCCCTCGCATTTCGCCTATCCGACCTATGCCAAGGCCGCGATCCAGCGCCGCGAGAACCTGACCCGCTCGGCCGACGAGCTGAAGGGCCAGCTCGAGGAAGCCAAGGCTGCGCTCGGAGAAGCCTTCGAGGAACTCAAGAAGGTCGAGCTCCTGGACGAGCGCGACCAGGCCCGCGAACGGGCCGAGGAAAATGCCCGCGAACAGGCCGATCTCGACAGCATCGGCCTGATGCGCGCCCGCATGGGCGCCATCGCCTAAAGGCACAGCCCGCGGCCAAGCCGCCGACAATTCGCGAAGCCCGGACCCGCAAGGTCCGGGTTTTTGCATGTGCTGTCCACAGTGTGGCGCGTCGCCCCCTTGGTGGCACGCTTTGCCGCGCGCTATGGTAGAGGCAGGGGTGCCGGGGTCCGCGCGGGATGCGACGGGGCCGCGCATTGGGGGGCCGAATGCTGACGCCAGCAGAGCTGGTCGGGCTGATCGAGGAGGTGGCGAAGCGCGACCAGGCCGCGTTCGAGCGCCTCTATGGCGCCACGCGCGCGAAACTCTTTGGCGTCGTGCTCCGTATCTTGCGCCGACAGGATCTCGCAGAGGAGGTCATTCAGGAGACCTACGTCAAGATCTGGAACAGCGCCGGACAGTTCAAGCCGGCACTGTCCTCGCCGATCACGTGGATGGCCTCGATCGCGCGCAACCGCGCCATCGACGTGGTGCGAAAGAAGACGGAAGCCTCCATCGAGGAGGAGCCTCAGGCGATGGAAGTTGCCGCCGACAGTCCCGATCCCCTGGCGCGCCGGGAGATGTCGGAGGAGCTGAAGCGGCTCCTGGAATGTATTGGCCGGCTCGAGCCGGACCGTCAGCGGCTCGTGCTTCTCGCCTATTACAACGGCTGGAGCCGCGAGCAATTGGCGGAGAAATTCGCCGCACCCGTCAACACGGTGAAGACGTGGCTCCGGCGCAGCATGTTGGATATCCGCGAGTGCCTCGGACTCTAGATGATGGTGAGAGTGACTATGCAACCGCGGCGTTATCACTTCGCCTCTTCCGCAGGGAGAGATGAAGGACACTGATGGCCTATAGCGAGGACCATATCGCGCTCGCCGCGGAATATGCGCTCGGCACGCTCGACGCCGACGAGCGCGCGCAGGTCGTGACCATGATGGCGGTGGACCCGGAGTTCGCCGCGATCGTAGAAGCCTGGGAATTCCGGCTCGGCGTCCTCAACCAGATGGTTGGCACGATCGAGCCGCGGCCGATCGTGTGGGAGAACATCAGGCTCGAGATCGCGCGGACGGCATCATCGCAGGACTCGGCTCCGGAACCGGCGGCGACGTCGGACGCGCCGCCGCCACTGCCCGTCTCTCCTGCGCCGGAGCTTTCGTCATCGGAGTCCGCATCGCCGGAGCCGCCGTCGCTGGATGTGCAGCACCCCCGGGGCGGCAATCCGAGTCCGATGCGATTGCGATTTTCCCACCGCAATTCATGCCGCAGACCCATGCGCCGGACCCGAGCGTCCTGCCCATGACGCAGGCGCCAATCGTCGACGACACCAACGTGATCTATCTCGAGAGCCGCGTGAAGCGCTGGCGCAATGTCGCCGCCGCCGTGGGCGCGCTCGCGGCCGCGCTGCTGGTGACGCTGTCGCTCCAGATCCTGATGCCCGATGCACTGCCAGGTGCGCTGCGTCCCGCACCGCGCATCCAGACGGTCGAAGTGAAGACGCCGGCCGCGCCCTTGGCCGCGCCGGCGCAATATGTTGCGCTGTTGCAGGGTCAGAGCGGCGGACCCGCTTTCATCCTCACCATCGATGGCGCGACCAGGAATTTCACGGTGCGCAAGGTCGGCGCCACGCCGGAGCCGGGCAAGAGCTTCGAGCTGTGGCTGATCTCCGACAAGCTGCCGCGCCCGCGTTCGCTCGGTGTGATCGGCAATGGCGACTTCACCGCGCGTCCGGTGCTCGCCGGCTTCGATTCCGACGTCGTCAACGGCGCGACCTATGCGGTCACCGTCGAGCAGCCGGGCGGCTCGCCCAACGGGCAACCGACCTCGGCGCCGGTGTTTTCCGGCAAGCTGATCGAGACCGTGCCGCCGACGCAGCCGCCCGCGAAGAAGTAGGGCTGTCGTAGCCCGGATGGAGCACAGCGCAATCCGGGAATCGTCCCGCATTCCGCTGCGCTCCGTGCGGGCCACAGGCGCGCACGATTGTCGCCAGGGTCCGCTCCATCATCGTAATTCGACAAGTCCAGCCGAATCCGTCGCCGATTTGAACCTTCCGGCAATCCGTGGCGTCAAATGCCCGGACTTTAAGGTCGGCCCTGCCGACCGTGATGCCGGAGAGGGGCCAGAAATCAAATGGATGCAGTCAAGTCGCCGGGCATCTTCATTCACCAATATGCCGGGCCGCCGCACGGCCTGGCGTTCGAGCATTGGCGCGACAGGGCCTGCGGACCCTGTGGCCTCGATATCGGGCCGAGCCATGGCGACAGCATCGATTGCCGGCTCCAGGTCAGCGTGGTCGACAATATCGCGCTCGCCATCCCCGAAGGCGCCTCCGCGCAATATTCGCGCACGCAGAGCCGGCTTGCCGACGGCAGCGACGATCTCGTGCTGATCGCCGCGCATGCGGGCCTCGTCCGTGTCGCGCAGAACGGTCATAGTGTCGAGCTCGCGCCGGCACAGATGGTGCTGGTCGACATGAGCATCACCGGCAGCGTGGGTCACACCGACGAAGATCGCTTCACCAGCATCCGGATGCCGCGCCGCGCTCTGCTCGACATCAATCCGCGCGCGGAGGAGAAGCTGTCGCAAGTGCTCAGCGACGGTGCGGTCGCCGAAACCATCTTCCGCTACCACGCACTTGCCGCCCATCACGCGCCGCATCTCGATGCCGTCGGCCAGCGCCTCACCGCGCAGCACATGGTCGATCTCGTCGGTCTCCTGCTCGGCACCGATGCCGAGCACGCAGCGCTCGCGCGCGGTCGGGGACAGGCGGCTGCCCGTCTCGATCTCATGCGCGCCGACGTGATGGCGGCATTGAGCCGCAACGACCTCTGCCTGTCCGAAGTCGCCACGCGCTCGGGCCTCAGCCCGCGCCAGGCGCAGCGGCTGTTCGAGCAGGCGGGCACGACCTTCACCGAATTCGTGCTGGAGCAGCGCCTCTTGCTCGCGCGCAAGCTGCTCTGCGATCCCCGCGCCCGAACGCGCAAGATCAGCGACATCGCGCACTCCTCGGGCTTCTCCGACCTGTCCTATTTCAACCGCGCCTTCCGCAAGCGCTTTGCCACGACGCCTTCGGAACTGCGCGAGGCCTGAGCCGCGAGCCTGTTCAGCGGCGCGGCGGCGCAGTTGGTCGATCGGGAGACCTGAGCTATATTTGCCCGCGCGGGCAGGCCGCGGGATTTCCTTGGAAAGCACGGTAGGCGGACATGGCGCGTATCGTTGTGCTCGGCGCCGGATTTGCCGGTCTGTGGGCGGCCATCGGCGCCGCGCGCAAGCGCGACGAAATCGGCGCTGGAGACGACATCGAGATCTGCGTCGTCGATCGCAATCCCTATCACAACATCCGCGTGCGCAATTACGAGGTCGATCTCAGCGACGTCGCGCTGCCGCTGGCGCAACTGCTGGATCCGATCGGCGTCAGCCATGTCCTCGGCGAGGTCGAGGCCATCGATCCGGCAGAGCGCCAGATCTCATTGCACACGCGCAGCGGCAGGGAGACGCTGGCCTATGACCGGCTCGTGCTTGCGCTGGGCAGCGAAGTGATGCGTCCGGACATTCCCGGCCTTGCCGACCACGCCTTCGATGTCGACACCTATGCCGCGGCGCTCCGGCTCGAGGCGCATCTCGTCTCGCTCGGACGCAGCGCGCCGTCGCCTGGGCGTTCGACGGTCGTCGTGGTCGGCGCAGGCTTTACGGGTATCGAGGTCGCGGCCGAGATGCCGGACAGGCTCGCGCGTGCAGGTGTCAGCGGCAGCCGTCGCATCATTCTGGTCGATCCCAATTCTGCAGTTGGCGCCACCATCGGCGCGCATGCGCGGCCCGTGATCGAGACGGCGTTGTCGTCACTCGGAGTGGAGATGCGTCTCGGCGCCCGCGTCATGTCCATCGAGGGCGCGGGCATCAGCCTGGATTCCGGCGAGTTCATCGCCGCGCAAACCGTGATTTGGTGCGCCGGCATGCGCGCGAGTCTGCTCGCGGCGAGCTTTCCGGGCGAGCGCGACCGCCTCGGGCGCATCCTGGTCGACCCGTTCATGCGGGTTGCGGACTTGCCCGGCGTCTTTGCGGCTGGCGACGTCGCCTGCAGCTTGGTCGACGGTTCGCATCCGACCGTGATGTCCTGCCAGTTCGCCCGTCCGATGGGCCGCTTCGCCGGCCACAATGTCGTGGCCGATCTAGCAGGCCAGCCGATGCTGCCGCTGCAGATCGACTGGTACGTGACCGTGCTCGATCTCGGCGATTGGGGTGCGCTTTATACCGAAGGGTGGGACCGGGAGGTGCGAACGATTGGCGAGGCCGCGAAGGCGACC
The DNA here is from genome assembly GCF_041200145.1 of Bradyrhizobium sp. LLZ17. Taxonomy (NCBI): domain Bacteria; kingdom Pseudomonadati; phylum Pseudomonadota; class Alphaproteobacteria; order Hyphomicrobiales; family Nitrobacteraceae; genus Bradyrhizobium; species Bradyrhizobium zaerense. The sequence goes on along the minus strand of NZ_CP165734.1, from coordinate 3,365,332 downwards.
AAGCAGACCATCAACCGCCAGCGGATCTATCCGCCGCTCTCGGGACGCAAGGCGGACTTGTTCGCCGCGGCAGCTCCGACGGTGCAGGCGCCGCCGCCGACTTATGGGGCGCGGTAGCATCGGGCGACGTCGCGATGCTGCTCTCGCAATGACGAGGGGGCCAGACATGAGAAAGCGCCCGTGGGGGGCGGGCGCTTTCTGTAGTCGACTTGGGGTTGGGGTCGTCTACATATCCACGTGGCGACTTTGGGGGGCTGGTAAAGAGCCGCGTGAATTCGAAAAACTCGTCAAAACTCCTTAGCGAACGAGCGATGCGTTCGAGCTGGTGATCACAACCGGTTTGCCGGCCTTGATGACACGGGCAGTCTGGGTCAGGCCATCGTCCGAACCCGAGCGCGAGGTGATGCCGAAGCCTGCCACCGCGATCCCTGCGACGAGGGCCACGACCACGATCTTCAGGTGGGTCGAGCGATCTGCGCTGTAAATCGAGTGGTTCATGGAAGGCTCCTGCCGCCATCTACCCGAAGTAGTCGCCGCCTTGTTTAGGCAGGTTCATGCTTCCGGTGCCCAACAACCTAGTATTGGGGGGATTCGTTCCCAAGGGGCGATCACAAGAGCGTGACACGACGTGAAGAGTCGCGATCGAAAGCGACCGTCGATCGTGAGATTTTCCAGTAATTTCAAAGTTCTAGTTCGCTTATAGGTCGCCTTTTGCACATTCGAGCGCGGAGGCGTCAAAAACCCAAAAACCATTTGCCTGTGGCCAAAAAACACACGGCTTCTTAAGGCAAATCAGATGCTTCCGACCGTTTTCAACCGTGCCCTGGGGTGGATTTCGGCCTGCGACAAGACCGTGGTCTGGGCGCGGAACCGCTCGACGAGAGAGCGGACGAAGGGACGAATTGCCGCAGAGGTGACCAGCACCGGCGCTTCGCCTTCGCGGGCGGCGCGCTCGAACGCCTCCCGCACGGCGGTCATGAACTCCGACAGCTTTGAGGGCTGCATGGCGAGGCTGCGCTCTTCGCCTTGGCCGATGATGGACTCGGCAAAGGCCTGTTCCCAGCGCGCCGACAGCGCGATCAGCGGCAAATAACCGCTGTAGGAGGTGTTCTGCGCGCAGATCTGCCGTGCCAGCCGGGCGCGGACATGCTCGACCATGGTGGCGGGATTGCGCGAGAAGGCGAGCGAGTCGGCGATGCCTTCGAGGATCGTCGAGAGGTCGCGGATCGAGATGCGTTCGGCGAGCAGGAGTTGCAGCACCCGCTGGATGCCGGACACGGTCACCTGTCCCGGCACGATGTCCTTGACCAGCTCGCCCTGCTCCTTCGGCAGCTCCTTGAGCAGCTTCTGCACCTCGCCATAGGAGAGCAGGTCCGACATGTTGGCCTTGAGCAGCTCGGTGAGGTGCGTGGAGAGCACCGTCGCGGCGTCGACGACGGTGTAGCCCTTGAGCGAAGCCTCTTCCTTGAGGCTGGCATCGACCCAGGTCGCGGGAAGGCCGAAGGTCGGCTCGGTGGTGTGGATGCCGGGCACCTGCACCTGGCTTCCACCAGGGTCCATGACCATGAACTGGCTCGGCCAGATCTTCCCGGTGCCGGCGTCGACCTCCTTGATCTTGATGATGTAGGTGTTGGCCTCGAGCTGGACATTGTCGAGAATGCGCACCGCCGGCATCACGAAGCCCATCTCGATCGCCAGCGAGCGGCGCAGCGCCTTGATCTGCTCGGTGAGGCGGTCAGTGCCGTCGGGGCCGTTGACGAGCGGCAGCAGCGCGTAGCCGAGCTCGATCTTGAGGTCGTCGATCTTGAGCGCCGCCGAGATCGGCTCCTCGGCCGCGGCGGATCCTGGCGCGCCGGGCGTCCCGGCCGCGGGCGCGGCCTTTGCAGCTTCGTCGGCCCTGGCCGTCGCCCGGTTGCGGTTGCGGGCGTGCCAGGCGAGCGCGCCGGCGCCGGAGCCGAGCGCCAGGAAGGGGAGGGTCGGGATGCCCGGCAGCGCCGCCAGCACCAGCATGACGGCCGCGGACATCGCCAGCGCCTGCGGATAGCCGGAGAACTGCTTCATCAGCGCCTTGTCGGCGGCGCCGGAAACGCCGGCCTTGGAGACCAGCAGGCCGGCCGCGGTCGAGACGATCAGCGCCGGCACCTGCGTAACGAGACCGTCACCGACGGTCAGCAGCGTGTAGCTGCGCCCCGCGTCGGCAAAGGACAGGCCCTGTTGCGCCACGCCGATGATCATGCCGCCGACGACGTTGATGAAGACGATGAGAAGGCCGGCGATGGCGTCGCCGCGGACGAATTTGGAGGCGCCGTCCATGGCGCCGAAGAAGCCGCTCTCGTCCTCCAGATCCTTGCGCCGCTGCTTGGCGACCTTCTCGTCGATCAGGCCGGCCGAGAGGTCGGCGTCGATCGCCATCTGCTTGCCGGGCATGGCGTCGAGATGGAAGCGGGCGGCGACTTCGGCGATGCGGCCCGAACCCTTGGTGATGACGACGAAGTTGACGATGATCAGGATGGCGAAAACGATGATGCCGATGACGAAATTGCCGCCCATCACGAAGCTGCCGAAGGCCTCGATGACGTGACCGGCCGCGTCCGTGCCCTCGTGCCCGTGCGACAGGATCAACCGCGTCGAGGCCATGTTGAGCGACAGCCGCAGCATGGTCGAGATCAGCAGGACGGTCGGGAAAGCCGAGAATTCCAGCGGCGCCTGGATGAACAGCGACGTCATCAGGATCAGGATTGAGAGCGTGATCGAGATCGCCAGGAAGAGATCCAGCACGATCGCCGGCAAGGGGAGGATCAGCACCACCAGGATGGTGAGGACGCCGAGCGCCAGCGCGATATCGCCGCGTTTGAGGATATTGCCGATCTCGGCAAGGGTGGGAATGCCGGCGTTCGTGCTGCCTACGCCCTGTCCCGCGGTGACGTCGACCATGGTAGCTGCTCCCCCGCGCGACTGCCGTCCACGCGCCCCAAACGTCTGCGCGGCGGCCGAAGGGCCGCCGTTCCGAAAGTGAGGCACCGCACTGGCGTCCACGGGAGCTCCCGTTCTACGCGGCTGACGACACTCGACTCCACTGGGCAATTTTTGCCCGGTGTATGGTTAGCAAAGGGTTAACAACGGGGGAGGCAGGCGGTCAGAGCGGGGTATTTCCGGCTCTCAGGTCGTCATTCCGGGGCGCCCGAAGGGCGAACCCGGAATGACCAGGATGGCCCTACTTTGCCTTCTGCAGCTTCGTCACCGTGTACCCCGACGGCGCCTCCTCGGCTTCGAAGGTCACCTTGTCGCCGACCTTCACCTGCTTGAGCAGGGCGGGGTCCTTGACGCGGTAGACCATGGTCATGGGCTGATCCATGCCGAGGTTCTTGGCGGCTCCGTGCTTGAGCGTGATCTTGCCGGCGCTCTCGTCGATCTTCTTCACCTCGCCGCTGATGGAGGACGCTTGCGCGATTGCGCTCACGGTCAAGCCCAGCGTCAGCGTGAGCGCCGCGGTGATGCGGATGGTCGGTTTCATGGCTCTCTCCATCAGCTCATTTCACGGTGACGTGGCCGACCATGCCGTAGTCGCGATGGTCAGGGATCAGGCAGGAAAATTCGAAGGTGCCGGCCTTGGTGAACTTCCAGACCATCTCGGCCGTCTTGTTCGGCGCAAGCCGCACTCCGTTCGGGTCGTCGTGCTCCATATGAGGATGCTTCTTCATCACCTCGGCATGCGCGAGGTTCTCCTTGGTGGTCGCGAGCAGGAATTCGTGGTCCTCCTTGCCGACATTGCGCAGCACGAAGCGGATCTGCTCGCCGCGCTTCGCCGTGATGTTCGACGGCTCGTAGGACATCTCGCTCATCGCGATCTCGACGGTGCGTGCAGGCTTGTTGGGGTCGCCGGGTTCACCGGCCGCGAAGCTTTCGTGGGCGTGATGCTCATGCGCGAGCGCAGGCGCGATCGAAAGCGCGGCCAGCGCCAAAGCGAGTTTAATCGTCGTCTTCATCTTCTTCTCCAGTTGGTGGTTGATCGAAACGCTCACATCTTCATCTTCTGCATCGGCGCGGCGCCGGGTTGCTGCCGTGCTGGCTCCGCCGCGGGCGAAGCAACCTCGTAGGCGACGGTGCCTTGCGGGAATTGGTAGGGGCCGGGATCGCGATAATCGTCGCGCGCAAGCCCGTCGCGGATCTTCATCGCCGTGAACATGCCGCCCATCTCGATCGGGCCGAACTGGCCCGTGCCGGTCATCATCGGCAGCGTGTTGTCGGGCGCGGGCATCTCCATGTTGCCCATCGCCATGCCGGTCGATCCCATCGCCATGCCGTCGGGCGCGAGCTTGCCGACGGCCTTCGCGAGGTCCTTGCGCGACACGCCGATCAAATTGCGCATGTTGTGGCCCATCGCATTCATGGTGTGATGCGACTTGTGGCAGTGGAACGCCCAGTCGCCGGGATTGTCGGCGAGGACATCGAATACGCGCACGGCGCCGACCGGCACGTCGGTGGTCGTCTCCGGATATTGCGCGCTCTCCGGAATCCAGCCGCCGTCGGTGCAGGTCACCGCGAAGCTGTGGCCGTGCAGATGGATCGGATGGTTGGTCATGCTGAGATTGCCCATGCGCACGCGCACCTTGTCGCCGAGCCTGACCGGGAGCGGATCGATGCCGGGAAACACCCGCGCATTCCAGGTCCACATGTTGAACTCGGTCATCTCGTTGACCTTCGGCAGGTAGGTGCCGGGGTCGACGAGGTAGGTGCTCATGACGAAGACAAAGTCGCGGTCGACGGGACGGAAGTTTGGATCGCGCGGATGCACGACGACCATGCCCATCATGCCCATCGCCATCTGCACCATCTCGTCGGAGTGCGGGTGGTACATGAAGGTCCCGCTCTTCCTCATCTCGAATTCGTAGACGAAGGTTTTTCCGGGTTGGATATGCGGCTGGGTCAGTCCACCGACGCCGTCCATGCCGCTTGGAATGATCATGCCGTGCCAGTGCACGGTGGTGTATTCGGGCAGGCGGTTGGTGACGAAGATGCGGACCTTGTCGCCTTCGACGGCTTCGATCGTCGGTCCCGGCGACTGGCCGTTATAGCCCCACAGGTTGACCTTCATGCCCTCGGCGAATTCGCGCACCACCGGCTCGGCGACGAGATGGAATTCCTTCCAGTCGCCGTTCATGCGGAACGGCAGGGTCCAGCCGTTCAGCGTGACGACTGGGCGGTAGTCCGGGCCGCTGGCCGGATGCAACGGCGGCTGCATCACCGCCTTGTCCATATGCGCGGCTTCCGGGATGCCCGCGGCCTGGACGCGGCCCTGAATCGCGCTCGCGCCGACGAACGCGGCGGTGCCCAAGAATCCTCGGCGGGAAAACATGTTGTCCTCCATCTCAGTGGCCGCCGTCGGCAGGCGCTGCCGCGGCGATGGTGGTTGGATTGTCGCGGCCGGCCGCAGGCGTTGCCGCCTCCGTTGACGGCGGTTTGCAGGTCGGATTGAGCGAGGAAGTAATTTTGCTTCGCGTCGATCGCGCCGCGCAGCGACGCGAGCCGCTGCCGGGCTTCGGTCAGCAGCGCAAAGATGTCGACCTGCATGCTGGCGAAGCGCAGCTGCATTTCCTCGGTGATGATTTTTCGCAAGGGGAGGATCTCGCGCTGGTAGTGGCTCGCGATCTCGTAAGCGGATCGGTAAGTGCGGTAGGCATCGCGCGCTTCCGAGCGAACATTCACAGCGCGCTCGCTCAGGCGATTGAACGCGAGATTGTAGGTCTCCGCCGCCTGCCGCACCCGCACCTCACCGCCGTCGAAGATCGGGATCTGGAACTGCACGTCAAAACCGCGCTCGAGAAAAAGGCGCGCCTTCGGGATCCCTGGTTCGGCGGGAGATGCCGGCCAGATCGAGCAGCGTCACGAAGCGCGTCGCCTCTGTGAGGTTCAACGATTTTGCCAGCGCCGTCAGCTCCAGCCGCGCGATCTGGAGGTCGATCCGATGCGCCACCGCGTCGGCTTCAATCGAAGGCAGCGCTTGCGGCCGCCGCGCCAACGCCGGCAAAGCATTGGGCAGACGGAAATCGAGGCCGTCGTCCCACAGTCCCATCAACCGCGCCAGCCTTTCGCGCGCCCTCGTCGCCGCCTGCCGCGCGGTGGCGAGATCGGCGGTGGTCTCGGCGTAAAACACCTGCTCGCGGGCCTGGTCGAGCTTGTTGATCGAACCGGTCTCGCCGAGCTTGACCGCGAGCTGCGCGGTGGATTCCGCCGTCGACTTCGCATCCGTCAGCAGCGCGGCCATCTCGTTGGCGGCGACCGCTCGCACATAGGCACGCCGCACATCGGCGGCGAGGCGCAAGGTGGCCAGCGCCGCGCGCAATTGCGCCTGACGAAAGCGGTCGCGCGCGATGTCGGAGCGGAACGGCAGCGTGGCCAACGCCAGGATGTCGCCGACCACCTGGCGCTCGATCTCGCTGGCGCCATTGCCGCTGATGCGCGAGACCGAGAACATCGGATTGGGCGGCAGGCTCTGCTCGACCAGATCGGTCTCGGCCAGCGCCAGCTCGTTGTAGGCGGCTTGCAGCCCCTTGTTGTTGAGCAGCGCGATCTGCACGGCGGCATCGACGCTCAGCGTGCGCGACAACAGCCGGCGGACGGTTGCGCCGGCCGCCTCCGCGCCTTCCGGCGACCGAACGAAGGCCACGTCCTTGTGGATGGTCTGGTTTGTCAGCTCCGAGACCGCGGACATGCCGCTGTCAGGCGAGAACGACGCGCAGCCGGCAAGAGCAAGCTCTAAAGGGCCGAACGCAGCGAGCACGAGAAGGCTGCGCGCCAAAGGGTGTGCCATGGCGCGCTCCTACTGGTCTTGCTTGGGCGGCGGCGCAACGCTGTCATTGCGCTCGCGCCATGGTGCCGGCGTGGTGGGTCGCAGGCTGGTGTAGGGCGCGATCGTCGATCGATAGCCGACAGGCGCAACCCTGGCCGCTGGATCGGCAGGGCCGCCGCTGGCGAGCGGCACGGCCGCTGGCATGCAGCCGGCCAGTCCAAACGCTACTAGCAACGGCCAAATGAATCGAAAGTATCGTCCACGCGCCGAGAATACGGCGGCGGATCTCGCCCCGAGAAGCGTAAGCATGAGTCATCCCTGATCTGTCCGAGGACCACGGGCGTGCGCGCGCAGACGCGCGACGCCTCAAGTCGTGACGTTGTTCAGGTCAGACGATGGGAGGGCGGTAGAGCAGGGGCGGCGCCTGGCTGTGCAGGCTGGCCATGATCCCGGGCGTGCAGGCGGAGATCGGCTGCAGCGGCTGGGCGACGCTGGGGAGGTCGGCCGGCAGCGCGCTCACGCACATCATCGCGCAACACGGGCCCACCTTGCCCTTGCCGTCATGATGATGCGGAGCGGGTGTGTCCTGCGCGGCGGCCTGGTGACGCGCGTGCTTGCCGGTATTGTCATGCGTCACATTGCCCTCATGGCTGTGAGCCGCCGCCAGCTGATGATGCACCGGCACGAGATCGGCCAGCAGCGTATCATCAAGGCACGGCGCCGGACCGCTGCCCCAGGCAAGTGCTGCCGCCGGCGCGAGCACGCAGAACAGATAGGCGAGCGCGACGAGGCGCCCCACCCTGATCCGCATCGATCGCGTCAATTGCAACAACATTTCGCCGACATGCTCATCGCGCGGCAATGTCGCACACGCGGATTGCAAACTAATGGCAAAGCGCGATTTCGCCAAGCTCCTTCTTACCGCAGTGCACCGCGCATGCCCAATATCGCGGCACGATGCTTGACCGTGAGGCGATCAGCGAACATGGTCCCGGCCGTGTACGCACCAAATCATCCGGAACAGAAACCTTCCGCTTTCACTCCCGACTCGCGTCAGGCCTGGGTGCGGCTCCTCATCGCGCTTGTGATCGGCTCGATCGGTGCCGTCGGCATGTGGGCGGTCGTGGTCGTGATTCCCGTGGTGCAGGTTGAGTTCGCTGCCTCGCGCGGCGCGGTGTCGCTGGCCTTCACTCTGATGATGTTCGGTTTCGGGCTCGGTGGCGTGATCGCCGGCAGGATCACCGATCGGTTCGGCATCGTGCAGGCGATGGCGATCAGCATCGCGTTCCTTGGCATCGCCAATGTGCTGGCGGGACTGTCGACGCATCTCTGGCAGTTCGTCGCCGCCTATTTCCTGATCGGCCTCGGCACCTCGGCGACCTTCGCGCCGCTCATGGCCGAGGCCTCGCACTGGTTCGAGCGCTATCGCGGGCTTGCCGTGACCATCGTCGCGAGCGGCAATTACGTTGCCGGCACGATATGGCCGCCGATCGTGAGCTTCGGCATCCAGACCATCGGCTGGCGCTATACTCACATCGGCATAGGTCTCGTCTGCGCCAGCCTGATGACGGTCCTCGTGCTGGTCCTGCGTTCGCAGATGGGCGACGACAAGGTTCGCAATCACGCCAACGCGCCGCCGCCGCGGGTCGATCTCAAGCTCTCGACCAACACGCTGACGGTGCTGCTCTCGATCGCCTCTGTCGCCTGCTGCGTGGCGATGGCGATGCCGCAGGTCCATATCGTCGCCTATTGCGGCGATCTCGGCTTCGGCGTCGCGCGCGGCGCCGAAATGCTGTCGCTGATGATGGGCTGCGGCATCGTCAGCCGCATCGGCTCGGGCTATCTCGCCGACAGGATCGGCGGCATCCCGACATTGCTGATCGGATCGGTGGCCCAGGGTTTTGCGCTGGCGTTCTACCTGTTCTTTGACAGCCTGACCTCGCTCTATCTGATCTCCGCGATGTTCGGTCTGTTCCAGGGCGGGATCGTGCCGAGCTACGCTATCATCGTGCGCGAGGCGATGCCGGCGAGCCAGGCCGCAACCCGCGTCGGCATCGTGATCTTTGCGTCGGTGTTCGGCATGTCCTTCGGCGGCTGGGTCTCCGGCGTGATTTTTGATGCCACCGGATCCTATGCGGCGGCCTTTGCCAACGGCGTGGCGTGGAACGCCCTCAATGTCTTGATCGTCCTGACGCTGCTGATCCGTTCGCGAATGAATGCAGTCAGGACCGGACCGGGGTTCGCGACCTAAACCGCCTGTCCGGCTTTCAACAGCGAACAACCCGTGATCATGTAGCTGCCGTCTGGCTGTTGCTCGAGCGTATAGAGCGCCTCCCAGGCCTCGCCATCGGCATCGATGATGTGGACGTGCTGGGCAATCGAGTTGCCTTCGCTCTTGCTGTCGCCGAAGTCAAAGCTCCTGTGCCGGTACACCGGCGGGTAGCCGTTCTGCACCATGGACATGAAGATGTCGGGCGCCGGAAAGATCTGCTTGATCGCGGGCGCGGCGTAGGAATAGGCGGCGGCCGCATCGTCGTGGCCGAAGGCTTGCTCCTGGGCGCGGATCACACCCTGTGCCGTTGTGACATCGTCGGCGAATGCGGAGGGGCTGACAGCCACAGTGAGAGCGACGAGCAAGACTGCGATGCGCATGGCAGGCTCCGCGTTGATGTCCGGCGGTCGCGACCCTAGCACGACTTTGGGAAGGGCGGGAACGCGCTATCGCTTGCGCTTTGCCGACCTCTTCGCCGGTTTGGCCGCGCGCGATTTGGCTTGGCTGCCCGCCTGCACGCGCAGGCCGTCGACGAACACGTCGAGCATCCGCAGGACCGATGCTTGCCAGCCGGGTTGATCATGCATGTAGCACATGCCGATCAGGGCCCTGAGCAGGTCTTCCGGGCTGATGTCGGCGCGCATCTCGCCGGCTGCCAAGGCGCGATCGAGCAGCGAGCCGATCGCCTTGGTCAGACGATCCATCGAGAACGCCGCGAGCTCCGACGAGCTCTGGAACGTCAGCGCCAGCGCGGCCGACATGCCTTTTTTGGTGGCAATGAACTCGACCGTGGAACTCAGCCAGCGCCGCAGCGCATCGACCGGATCCTTGGCGCTTCGCAGACGCTCGGCGAACTCGCTGAGCTGCCCGACCTCGCGCCGGTACACCGCCTCGTACAAGTCCTCGCGCGTCGGGAAATGCCGATAGAGCGTGCCGATGCCGACACCGGCGCGTTTTGCCACGGCCTCCAGGCTCGCTTCCGGGCCGCCGGCGTTGAACACGACCTTTGCCGCCTCGAGCACGCGTTCACGATTGCGCACGGCATCGGCGCGAGGCTTGCGGATCTGGTCGGCGTGATCGTCCATCACCCTAATGTAGATCACGAATTGGTTAGATTGAACCCTTGCAGGGCCGGATCGCGTTGTCTGTCCGCGGGCTTTTGACGAATTCCAAATAATTCTTTGACGACCCTTGTTAAGCGGAGGGTGCCTCCGTATCTTCGCTGAGGCGTTGGCCCGGAACATGTTCGGGGGCGCTCAGAATCGACGGCGGCCACGGCATGGCGCGCTGCGCGATGAGTCATGTCCATTTCTGATCGGAGCCTTGTATGAACCACTCCATCAGCCTCACCGTGAACGGTGCGCCGCGCAAATTCGTCCTCGACGATCCGCGCGTGACGCTGCTCGATCTCCTGCGTGAGCGCCTCCATCTGACCGGAACCAAGAAGGGATGCGACCGCGGCCAATGCGGGGCGTGCACCATTCTCGTCGACGGCAAGCGCATCAACTCGTGCCTGGCGCTCGCCATCAGTCACGACGGCGCCGACATCCTCACCATCGAAGGCGTCGCGCGCGGCGACCAACTGCACCCGGTGCAGGCCGCCTTCATCGCCCATGACGGATTTCAATGCGGCTTCTGTACGCCCGGCCAGATCATGAGCGCGATCGGCATGATGCGCGAAGGCCAGGCCGGCGCCGACCCCGAACGTATCCGCGAATGCATGAGCGGCAATCTGTGCCGCTGCGGCGCCTATGCCGGCATCGTCGATGCCGTGCTCGAAGCGCAGGCCGGAACCGATGAAGCCAACCAGAGGCGCTCCGCATGAAACAGTTCGATTACGTCAGGCCCGCAACGGTCGCAGAGGCCGTTGCCGCCGCGGCCCAGCCGGGCACGGTCTATCTCGCCGCCGGCACCAATTTGCTCGATCTGATGAAGGGGGCATCAGCCGTCCGGATCGCCTGGTCGACCTCACGCATCTCGAAGGGTTGGATCGGATCGAGCATCTCGCCGACGGCGGTGTGCGGATCGGCGCGCTGGTGAGCAATGCCGATCTTGCCCACGACGCCGAGTTCGCGAAGTCCTATCCCGCCGTCGCGGAAGCGCTGCTGTCGGGTGCCTCCGCGCAACTCCGCAACGCCGCCACCGTGGGCGGCAATCTTCTGCAACGGACGCGCTGCGCCTATTTCTACGATACGGCCAGCCGCTGCAACAAGCGCGAAGCCGGCAGCGGTTGCGACGCGCGTGAAGGCGAAAACCGGACGCACGCCGTGCTCGGCTGGAGTGAAAGCTGCATCGCCACGCATCCCTCGGATTTTTGCGTGCCGCTGGTCGCGCTCGATGCCATTGTCGAGATCGAAGGCAGAAGCGGCCGGCGCGAGATCGCGCTCGACGAACTGCACCGATTGCCGGGCAGCTCGCCCGAGCGCGACTCGGCCCTCGAATCCGGCGACCTCATCATTGCGGTGCGTCTGCCGCCTGCGGCACGCGGCTTTGCCGCGCATGCGCGCTATCTCAAGGTTCGCGAGCGGACCTCTTACGCCTTTGCCGTCGTCTCGGCTGCGGCGGCGTTGCGGATCGAGAACGGGAAGATCGCGCAAGCACGGCTTGCGCTGGGCGGCGTCGCTGCGAAACCATGGCGCGCCCGCGCTGCCGAAGATGTGCTCAAGGGTGTCGCACCGACGGCGGACGCCTTCCAGGAAGCCGCCTGGCGCGCGCTCGCCGACGCAAAACCGTCCGGCGACAACGCCTTCAAGATCGAGCTCGCGCGCCGCATCGTCGTGCGCGCGCTGACGCTGGCCGCTGCCGGTACGCCGGCGCGCCTGCCGGCGCTGCCAGCCTCTCCTTTTGCCTCGACCTCCGGAGCCGTTCATGCCCGAGCTTAATCTCACCAGCGCTCCCGCTCATCTGCGCCACGGCTCCAACATCGGCCAGCCGCTGACTCGCCGCGACGGCGTGCTCAAGGTGAAGGGACAGGCGACGTACGCCGCCGACAATCATCCGCCCGGGATGCTGTTCGCGGTGATGGCGGTCTCAAGCATCGCGCGCGGACGCGTGGTCTCGCTCGATGTCGCCGCCGCCAAGGGCCATCCCGGCGTGGTCGATGTCATGACCACGGAGCACAAGCCGCCGCTGGCGATCGACCCTGAAGTCAAGACCAACCCGTTTGTGTTCCGCATGGAGGTGTTGCAGAGCGACGAGGTTCGCTACGTCAACCAGCCGATCGCCGTCGTGATCGCCGAGACGCTGGAGGCTGCGACCGAAGGCGCGGCGCTGCTGACGCCGCGCTATGAGACGCTGCCTGCGCTTGTCGGGCTCGATGCTGGTGAAAGCTTTGTGCCGCCGGTCGTGGGCGTCGGCAACCCCGCGGAAAATCACCGCGGCGATGTCGAGGCGGGGCTTGCCTCGGCCGAGAAACAGATCGACGCGACTTACGTGACGCCGCCGCAATATCACAACGCCATGGAGCCGCATGCGGTCGTGGCTGCATGGGACGGCGACAGTCTGCAGATCGACATGCCGACTCAGGGTCTCATGCTGTCGCTGGCGCGGGTCGCCGAACTGTTCGGTATCGCGCACGACAAGATCCACATCCGCAGCCCATTCCTCGGCGGCGGCTTCGGGTCCAAGGGCCTCATGGCCGGTCCGCCGGTGCTCGGCATCATGGCCGCAAAGCTTGTCGGCAAGCCGGTCAAGCTCGTGCTGCGCCGCGAGCAGATGTATGGCCCCGTCGGCCATCGCGCGCCGACCCGTCAGCGGCTGCGTATCGGCACCGACGCTGAAGGGCGCCTGACCGCGCTGGATCATCATGCCCGCACTGTCACGAGCACCTTCGACGACTTCTATGAGCCGGCTGCCGATGCCTCGCACACCCTCTATGCGGCGCCTGCGATCCGCACCTCGCACGATGCCGTGCGCGTCAACACCGGCACGCCGCTGTTCATGCGCGCACCCGGCGAGGCGACCGGCTCGATTGCGCTGGAGAGCGCGATCGACGAGATGGCCTGGGCCTGCGGCATCGATCCGCTGGCCTTTCGCCTGAAGAACTATGCGGAGGTCGAGCCGATCACCGGCAAGCCGTTTTCGTCCAAGGCGCTGCGGGCCTGCTACGAGCAGGGCGCCGCGCGTTTCGGCTGGGCGAAGCGACCGCTCCAGCCGCGGCAGATGCGCGACGATGCCGGCCTCCTTGTCGGCTGGGGCATGGGCACCGCGACGTTCCCGGCGCTGATGTTCCAGGCCGAGGCCCGTGCCGTTCTTCGCCGCGACGGCTCCGGCGCCATGGAGATTGGCGCGCATGACATGGGACAGGGCGCCTGGACCGCGCTGGCGCAAATCGCGGCCGACGAACTCGGACTCGATATCGACCGCGTCGCATTCAAGGCGGGTACGTCAGATCTGCCCGATGCCGGCATTGCCGGCGGTTCCGCGCATACCGCGACTGCAGGTGCTGCGATCCACAGCGCCGGCGCGGCCGTGATTGCAAAACTGGCCGATCTCGCCACCAACGACGAGCGCTCGCCCCTGTTCGGCGCCGGCAATACCGGCGTCATCGCGCGCGACGGCAGATTGATCCGTCGCGACGACGAGAGCCGCACCGAAAGCTATTCCGAGATCCTCGCGCGTGCGGGCGTGGCCGAGATCGAGGCACGCGGCACCGGCGCGCCGAACCCGGCGGCGATGGAGGAGTATGCGATGCATGCCCACGGCGCGGTGTTCGCGGAGGTGAAGGTCGATCCCGAGCTCGGCCAGATCCGCGTCAGCCGCATGGTTGGTGCCTTCGCCGCGGGCCGCATCGTCAATCCGCGCATGGTGCAGAGCCAGCTATTCGGCGGCATGATCTGGGGCATGTCGTTCGCGCTGCACGAGGAAGCCATCACCGACCGCCGCAGCGGGAGGATCATGAACGCCAATCTCGGCGAGTACCACGTCCCCGTGAATGCCGACGTGCCGCCGCTCGACGTGATCACGGTCGAGGAGCACGACCCGCATGTGAATGCGCTCGGCATCAAGGGCGTCGGCGAGATCGGCATCACCGGCAGCGCGGGCGCGGTCGCCAACGCCGTCTGGCATGCGACGGGGGTGAGGGTGCGTCGTTTCCCGATCAAGATCGAGGATCTGTTGACGCAGCTTTGAAGCCGTTCGGCCTGCGGCCCTCTCAAAACGTCGGCGGCGTGCAGGCCGAGATCACTTCGCACGGCTTGCCGCCGACGCAGCGGAAACGGTGCGGGCGGCGGCTTTCGAAATAATAGGCATCGCCGGGATTGAGGATGCGGCGCTCGTCTTCGACCGTCACCTCGAGCTTGCCGGAGATCACGATGCCGCCTTCCTCGCCGTCATGGACCAGGTGAACGCGCCCGGTGTCGCTGCCGGGCTCGTAACGCTCTTTCAGGATCTGCAAGTTGCGGCCGAACAGATTGTCGCCGATCTGGCGATAGGAGATCGGCTTCTTGCCGACCTCGGTCAGCTCCTCCGAGCGGTAGAAGATCTTGCGCCGCGTCTCCGGCTCCAGCGCGAAGAATTCGGCGAGCCCCATCGGGATGCCGTCGAGGATGCGCTTGAGCGCACCGACCGAGGGGTTCATCTGGTTGGATTCGATCAGCGAGATCGTCGAATTGGTGACGCCGGCGCGCTTGGCGAGCTCGCGTTGCGACAGCTTCTGGCGCGCCCGGATGAATCGCAGCCGTCCACCGATGTCGACGCTCATGCCCTGGTCCCTGTTGCAGGTGTTGCGGATCGTGCAAATATGGACCGGCAGCCCCAGCTAAATCAATGGCTTGCAGGGTGCCAGAAAAGGACTTGTTGCGGTTCTGAAGCCGTGGCTCTGCTAGCAGGTCAGCAAAGGAGCGGCCCGTGACCCTTCATCAGATTCCGAACACCATCAAGACCGACTCGTTCTGGATGCCGTTCACGGCCAACCGTCAGTTCAAGAAGGCGCCGCGGCTGTTCTCCTCGGCCGAGGGCATGCACTACACCACGGTCGACGGCCGCAAGGTGATCGACGGCTCCGCGGGCCTCTGGTGCGTCAATGCCGGCCACGGCCGCAAGCAGATCGCCGCCGCGGTCGAGCGCCAGCTGATGATGCTGGATTTCGCGCCCTCGTTCCAGATGGGCCATCCGCTGGCCTTCGATTTCGCCGAGCGTCTCGCCGAGATCGCACCGAAGAACCTGGACCGCATCTTTTTCACCAATTCCGGCTCCGAATCGGTCGATACGGCGCTGAAGATCGCGCTCGCCTATCACCGCGCCAACGGCCAGGCGTCCCGCACCCGCCTGATCGGCCGCGAGCGCGGCTATCACGGTGTCGGCTTCGGCGGCATGTCGGTCGGCGGCATGGTCGCCAACCGCCGAGCGTTCGCCACCCATCTGCCGGGCGTCGACCACATCCGCCACACCCACGATCTTACCCGCAACGCTTTCGCCAAGGATCAGCCTGAGTACGGCGTCGAACTCGCCGACGATCTCGAGCGGCTGGTCGGACTGCACGGCGCCGAGACGATCGCGGCCGTGATCGTCGAGCCGGTGCCGGGCTCGACCGCAGTGCTGCCGCCGCCGAAGGGCTATCTCCAGCGTCTGCGCGAGATCTGTGACAAGCACGGCATTCTCCTGATCTTCGACGAGGTCATCACCGGCTTCGGCCGCCTCGGCACGCCGTTCGCCGCCGACTTCTTCGGCGTGACCCCGGACCTGATGACGACGGCCAAGGGCATCACCAATGGCACCGTGCCTTGCGGCGCGGTGTTCGCGCATCGCAAGGTGCACGACGCTATGATGGTCGGTCCGGAAAACATGATGGAGCTGTTCCACGGCTACACCTATTCGGCTCATCCGGTGGCCTGTGCCGCGGGTATCGCGACGCTCGACATCTACAAGGACGAGGGCCTGCTCACGCGCGGTGCATCGATCGCGGAATACTGGCGCGATGCGCTGCATACGCTGAAGGGCCTGCCCAACGTCGTCGATATCCGCAATTGCGGCCTGATGGGCGCGGTCGAGCTGTCGTCGCGCGACGGCGCGGTCGGCGCGCGCGGCTACGACGTCATGGTCGACTGCTTCAATCGCGGGCTTTACTTCCGCATGAGCGGCGACTCCTTTGCATTGTCGCCGCCGCTCATCGTCGAGAAGAGCCATATCGACGACATGGTGTCGATCCTGGGCGACCTCGATCAAGCGGGGGGCCTGATAATTGCTCTTGCAGCGGCGGGCGTGATGCCGCGGGAGTTTGACCAAGCGTGAAAGTTCTGATCCTCGGCAGCGGTGTCATCGGCGTCACCTCTGCCTATTACCTCGCGCGCCGGCCACGAGGTGACGGTCGTCGACCGTCAGCCGGAGCCGGCGCTGGAGACTTCGTTTGCCAATGCCGGCGAGGTGTCGCCCGGCTATTCATCGCCCTGGGCCGGCCCCGGCGTGCCGGTGAAGGCGGTCAAATGGCTGCTGATGAAGCACGGCCCGCTGGTGATCCGGCCGAAGCTCGATCCGGTGATGTGGGTCTGGCTGCTCAAGATGCTGCGCAACTGCACCAGCGCGCGCTACGCGGTCAACAAGAGCCGGATGATCCCGATCGCGGAATATAGCCGCGACTGCCTGCGTGATCTCCGCCGCGACATCGGCATTCAATATGACGAGCGCTCGCAGGGCACGCTCCAGCTGTTCCGTTACCAGTCGCAGCTCGACGGCACCGCTGGCGACATCGCCGTGCTCAAGCAATATGGCGTTCCCTACGAGGTGCTGAGCCGCGAAGGCTGCATCGCGGTCGAGCCGGCGCTCGCCGGCGTCAAGGAGAAATTAGCCGGCGGACTTCGGCTCCCGGAGGACGAGACCGGCGACTGCCACATGTTCACGCAGGCCTTGGCCAAGCACGCCGAAGCGCTCGGCGTGCGCTTCATGTTCAACACCGGCATCGACAATATCGTTGCGGATGGCACCCGCGTGACCGGTGTCGCGACCAGCGCCGGCCTGTTGCAGGCCGACGCCTATGTTCTGGCGCTCGGAAGCTGGTCGTCGCGGCTGATTGCGCCGCTCGGCATTTCGCTGCCGGTCTATCCGGTCAAGGGCTATTCGATCACGGTGCCGATCAAGGACGCCTCCGGTGCGCCGGAATCCACCGTCATGGACGAAAGCTACAAGGTTGCGATCACCCGGCTCGGCAATCGCATCCGCGTCGGCGGCACCGCCGAAATCTCCGGCTTCTCGACCAAGCTCTACAATGCGCGGCGCGCCACGCTCGATCACTCGCTGACCGATCTGTTTCCGCGCGGCGGCGATCTCTCCAAGGCGACGTTCTGGAGCGGCCTTCGACCGATGACGCCGGACGGGCCGCCGGTGATCGGCCCGACAAAATACGCCAACCTCCACCTCAACACCGGCCATGGCACGCTCGGCTGGACCATGTCCTGCGGCTCCGGCCGCGTGCTCGCGGACATGCTGTCGGGCAAGAAGCCGGATGTCGATGTCAGCGCGCTGACGGTGGACCGGTATCAGCACCGGTTTGGGTGACACTCTGTCCCCTCGTCATTGCGAGCGAAGCGAAGCAATCCAGAATGCCTCCGCGGTGAGAGAGTCTGGATTGCTTCGCTTCGCTCGCAATGACGGCTGCGCTACGCCGACCCCGTCACGCAATTCACCCACAGCACCACGGCCTTCGCGTCGTTGGCCGGATTGGAAAACCGGTGCGGCCTCCGGCTTGCGAACCGAAAGCTGTCGCCGGTCTTCAGCGACCACGTCTCGCTGTCCACCCTCAGCATCATCTCGCCTTCGAGCACGAGGCCGGCTTCCTCGCCGTCATGGGTGTAGAGCTCGTCGCCGGTCGAGCCTCCCGGCTCCAGATGCACCAGGAAGAGATTGAGCCGGTTGTCGGCGCTGGCCGGGCTGAGCAATTGCTTGGAGACGCCGGTGCGCCAGAGTTTCAGCTCGGGCCGCTGCAATCCGCGCGTCACCACCTGATCGGATGCGGCGTCGCCGCTCGGGCTCGCGCCGAACAGCGCGGCGATCCCGACGCCGAGGACGTCTGCGAGCGTCGCCAGCACGCGCAGCGAGGGCGAGGACAGGCCGCGCTCGATCTGGCTGAGAAAGCCGATTGACAGCAAGGTGCGCTCTGCGACGGTTTCGAGAGAGAGCCGTCTGACGCGGCGGAGATCGCGAATGCGGCGGCCGACCGCGACGTCCATCGCGGGCTCGGCCGGCCTCGCGATCGCCTTCACCTGCTTCGCCGGCTTTGCGGCGGCCGGTTTGCGCATTCGTTTGCCACCGCTCACGTCAAACCGCTTCCTTCATGTGCATGAAAACCGCTTGCGTCATGCGCCAAAGTGTGACCAAATTTTCATATTGGTGAAACTAGGCTGAAACGGCTTGGCCCGCAATGTCTGCGATCATGACATCTGCGAGCGCCGCAAGCGGCCGGACCCAAAGGGGGATGCGATGGCGTTGAAGCGTTTTGTCCAGGCCGCAGTCGCGGCGCTCGCGATGTCGGCCACCCTGCCTGTCTCCGCGCAGCAGGTGCTGAAGGTCGGCTCGACGCCGACGGGCATTCCCTTCACCTTCCTCGACACCAAGACCAACACCATTCAAGGCATCATGGTCGATCTCGTCACCGAGATCGGCAAGGATGCCGGCTTCAACGTGCAGATCGAGCCGATGCAGTTCTCTGCCCTGATCCCGTCGCTGACCTCCAGCAAGATCGACATTATTGCGGCAGCGATGTTCATCACGGCGCCGCGCAAGGAGGTCGTCGACTTCTCCAACCCGATCTACACCTACGGCGAAGGCCTCGTGGTGCCAAAGGCCGACACCAAGGCCTATGCCACGCAGGACGATCTCAAGGGCGAGACTGTCGGCGCCCAGGTCGGCACCGCCTTCGTCGACGCGCTGAAGAAGTCCGGCCTGTTCGCCGAGGTCAAGGCCTACGACACCATCCCCGACATCCTGCGCGACGTGAACACCGGCCGCCTCAAGGCCGGCTACGCCGATTATCCGATCCTCGCCTACAATCTGAAGCAGGGCGGCTTCCCCGAGGTGCGTTTGGTCGACGGCTACAAGCCCGTCACCGTCGGCTCGGTCGGGATCGGCGTGCGCAAGGGCGACAGCGCGTTGCTCGGCAAGATCAACGCCTCGCTTGCCAAGCTGAAGGCCGCCGGCACCATCGACAAGATCCTCGAGAAGTGGGGCCAGAAGGCGCAGGGTTGATCGTTGGGAGCCGCTCGATGAAGGCTGGCCGATGAAAGGCTTCTGGCACGACGCCGTCGAGTTCTTCCCGATCCTGATGAGCGGCGTCGCGCTGACGATCATCGTCACGATCGGCTCGCTGCTGCTCTCGACGGTGCTGGGCCTGGTCTGGGCGATGATGCGGGTCTCCGGTATCAAGGTCCTGTCGATGCTCAGCGCCAGCCTGATCAACGTGATCCGCGGCATTCCGATCATCGTGCTGTTGTTCTATCTCTATTTCGTGATGCCGGATCTCGGCGTGACGCTGTCCGCCTTGCAGGCGGCGATCCTCGGGCTCGGCATCGCCTACTCGGCCTACCAGGCCGAGAACTTCCGCGCCGGGATCGAGGCCATCGACAAAGGACAGATCGAGGCGGCGCAGTCGATCGGCATGGGCTGGTGGCTGACCATGCGCCGTGTTGTGCTGCCGCAGGCGGTGCGGATCGTGCTGCCGCCCTACGGCAACGTCATGATCATGATGCTGAAGGATTCCTCGCAAGCCTCCACCATCACGGTCGCCGAGCTCGCGCTTCAGGGCAAGCTGATCGCATCCTCGACCTTCAAGAACACCAACGTGTTCACGATGGTCGCGCTGATGTATCTGACCATGAGCATTCCGCTGATCCTGCTGGTCCGCCATTTCGAGGAGCGGGCGGGCAAGAAATGATCGAGCTCAGCGACGTCCACAAGAGCTTCGGCGAGAACGAGGTGCTCAAGGGCATCACGGCCTCCGTCCAGAAAGGCGAGGTGGTCTGCATCATCGGACCGTCTGGCTCAGGCAAGTCCACCATCCTGCGCTGCATCAACGGGCTCGAAAGCTATGATCGCGGCGAGATCAGCCTCGAAGGCCTGAAGGTCGACCGCGATGCGCCGTCGATCGTCAAAGTCCGCACCCAGGTCTCGATGGTGTTCCAGCGCTTCAACCTGTTTCCGCATCGCACGGTGCTGGAGAACGTGGTCGAAGGTCCGCTCTATGTGAAGAAGGAGCCGCGCGCTGCGGTGCTCGCGCGCGGCCGCGCGCTGCTCGCGCAAGTGGGGTTGGCGGAAAAAGGCCGACGCCCATCCGCCGCAGCTCTCCGGCGGCCAGCAGCAGCGCGTCGCGATCGCGCGTGCGCTGGCGATGCAGCCCAAGGCGATCCTGTTCGACGAACCGACCTCGGCGCTGGATCCCGAGCTGGTCGGTGACGTCCTCGGCGTGATGCGCAAGCTCGCCGACGACGGCATGACCATGGTCGTGGTCACCCACGAGATGGGCTTTGCCCGCGACGTCGCCGACCGCGTGCTGTTCATCGACGGCGGCGTCATTGTCGAGCAGGGGCCGGCCAAGGCGCTGCTCAATCAACCCCAGCATCCGCGCACCCAGGACTTTTTGCGCCGGGTCCTGCATCCGCTCTGATCGGTCTGCCATGAACACGCGTCTGCCCTTGCCGCCCTCGCTCTATGCCGACACCGCCGTGGCACCCGTCGCCACGCCGCCGCTCGACACGGACAGCACCGTCTCGGTCGCCATCATCGGCGGCGGCTACACCGGTCTCTCCACCGCGTTGCATCTGGCCGAGCAGGGCGTTGAGGCGCTGGTGCTGGAGGCGCAGGAGCCGGGCTGGGGCGCATCCGGCAACAATGGCGGCCACACCAATCCCGGATTGAAGCACGATCCCGATCAGATCGAAGCCGATTTCGGCGCCGAGCTCGGCCGCCGCATGATCGCGTTTTCCTACGGCACGACGAATTTCACCCACGACCTGATCCGGCGCTATCAGATCCCGTGCGAAGCGCGGCAGAACGGTACGCTGCGTGCCGCCTATAACAGATCGAGCGCAGCCGCGATCGAGCAGACAGCGCAGCAATGCATCCGTCGCGGCATGCCGGTGACGTATCTGAACCGCGAGCAGTTGCGCGAGATGACCGGCACCGACCGCTACATCGGCGCCATGCTGGATACGCGCGGCGGCGATCTGCATCCGCTGAGCTACGCCCGTGGCCTTGCGCGCGCCGCGATCTCCGCAGGCGCGAAGGTTCATGGCGAGACGCCGGCGCTGTCGCTGCGCCGCGAGGGCACGCGCTGGCGCATCGAGACGCCGCGCGCGATCGTGCATGCGGACAAGGTGCTGCTCGCGACCAACGGGTTCACCGACGACCTCTGGCCGGCGCTCCGCCGCACCATCGTGCCGGTGTTTTCGTCGATTGCCGCGACCGCACCTCTCTCCGATGAGGTCGCCCGCTCGATCATGCCGACGCGCCCCGTCCTCTACGAGAGCGGGCACATCACGGTCTATTACCGCATCGATCAGCATAGCCGTCTGTTGATGGGCGGCCGCGGCCCGATGCGCTGGATCAACTCGCCGAGCGACGTCGCCTATCTCATGCGTTACGCCGAGCGGCTGTGGCCGCAGCTCAAGGGCGTCAGCTGGACCCATGGCTGGAACAGCCGCCTCGCCATCACCAAGGACCATTATCCGCACGTGCATGAGCCGGCGGAGAACATCCTGATCTCGCTCGGCTGTAATGGTCGCGGCGTCGCGCTCTCGACCGCAATGGGCGCGCAGCTCGCGCGCCGCCTGGTCGGCGGCGCCAAGGCCGAGCTCGACATGCCCCTCACCGGCATCAAGCCGATCCCGATGCATGCGTTCTGGCCGGTGGGCGTGACCACGGCCGTGATCGCGGGTCGCGTGCGCGACCGACTGGGGATCTAGCCCTCCGCCACCGCGTCGGCCCAGGGCTGGAAAATCTCGACGGCGCCTGAGTTGACGTCGCCATCGCGCATCACGACGCTCGGGCAGGCGAACTTCGCCGGGACCGCCTGCACCTGCGCCTCCTGATAGTCGAACCGCGCTGCGAGCGCTTGTGGACCTCCGCGGGCAGGCGGGTGTCGCCGATCACGATCGCGCCCTCGCTGGCGTCGATGCGCGGCTGGTGAATTGCGGCATCGAGCTCCATGCCAAAATCCATTGCAAAGGACGCAAGCTGCATCACCGCCGGCAGGATGCGGCGGCCGCCGGAGGCGCCGACCGCGAGGCGCTTGCCATGTCTGGTTTCGGCGATGACGGGCGTGTAGTTGGTGAGGCAGCGCTTGCCGGGGGCGAGTGAGTTGGTGGTGCCTGGGGTCGGATCAAACCACATGATGCCGTTGTTCATGGCGATGCCGGTGTGCGGCGTCACGTATTTCGAGCCGAACGACGAGAGAAGCGTCTGGGTCACCGCGGCGATGTTGCCGTGGCGGTCGACCACCGAGAAATGCGTGGTGCAGGCGGGCGCCAGGTAGTCGGCACCGAGCGACCGTTTGCCGTCGGCATCGCCCATGTCCCTGAGCCGCTCGCGATAGGCCGATTGCAAAGCGAGCGCATATTCGGCGTAGGCGGCCGCGTTAGGCGTGCCTGCCGGCTTCAGATTCTGCTGCAGCAGGCGCAGCGCATGCGCCAATGTCGGTCCGGCCGTGAGCTCAGGCGTGGCAAGCACCTTGCCGCCGCGATAGGGAATCGCCAGCGGCTCGCGCAGATAGCTGCGGAATGCCGCCAGGTCCTCCACCGACAGCGCGCCGCCGTCGGCCTGGACGTCTGAAGCGATGCTCCTGGCGAGATCGCCCTGGTAGAAGTCGCGCGGCCCGGCTTCGGCAAGGCGCGACAGTGTCGCCTTCAACCTATCCTGCGGCAGTCGCGTCTCTGACTTGATGGCCCATGCCGGGCTTGGCGGCAGGCCGTCCTTGAGGAACGCTGCCGCGCTCGCGGGATAGCGGCGAAGGTCGGCGGCCGCGCTCGCGATGGTCAGTGTGGTCCACCAATCGACCAGCAGGCCTTCGCCGGCGAGCGCGACTGACGGCGCGACCAGATCCTTCCATGGCAGCTTGGCGTGGCGACGATGCGCTTCTTCCATGCCGGCAACGACGCCGGGCACGGCGATCGCGCCGGGGCCGTGGATGTTGCGGTCGTCCTTCACCCGCGACCAGGGAAACAGATCGGAAGCTGCCCCGTCGCCGCTGAGCGGATAGTCGGCAAGACGCAGGCTCTGCGGCGCACACATACCGTAGTCGATCACCTCGTAGCGGTTTTCCTTGGCGCGGTAGAGCACCATCGCGCCGCCGCCGCCGATGCCGCTGTTCCAGGGCTCCAGCACGTTCAGCGCAAAGGTGGTCGCGACGATTGCGTCGACGCAGTCGCCACCCGCCGCCAGCACCTGCGCTCCCACTTCGGCCGCCCGTCGCGACTGCGCCGCGACGATGCCGCCCCTGGACTTGATTGCGGGCTTGCGGATGGCCTGGGCGAGGCTGAACTGGTGAGGCATGATGTCGTCTTGTGTGTTGTCTTGGCTTCGTTGCGCTGACGTTGGCCGCTGCAATTGGCGGAGCAGGCCAAGATTGGCACATTGCCGCCAACGAGAACATCCACGGCGAGAAGCGACATGGCAGGTTTGAAACAGGCGCGGGATCAAGCGCAAAGGCGCAGTTTACGGGGCGGTGAGCCGGGGCAAGCGTTCCCGCCGTCATGGCCGGGCTTGTCCCGGCCATCCACGTCTTTCGGGCAGATGCCAAAAACGTCGATGCCCGGGGCATAGGCGAGCGGAAGCGACGCCGTCCTTCGGGCGGCTAGGCCCGGACATGAACAATGGAGAGAGCTTTTTCAGGAAAGAGCGGCGAAGCCGCAGACCTCAGAGCTCGCGGCTCAGGCGGCTGGCCTGATACTTGGCGTGCCATTTTGGGCCAGGCCCGCGCATGTAGTGAAGTTCCGGGCGATAGGGATTGGCCGCGATCCGCACCAGCTTCTGCCATTTGGTGGCAACGAAGCTCAGGGGCTGGCAGAGCAGGGTCAGTGAAGCGAGCAGCACGACATCACCTCAATGCGGCTTGCCGAGCATGGCGGTGAAGGGGAGTTCGAAGATCTCCTCGCCATCGTCGTCGCTGATATGGATGACCCAGTCGCGCCAATCCTCGGCGCCGGGCGTCCGAATCATCGATTGCATGATCTGGGCGGCGCGGTCGCGCGCCTCGGTCAGGTTGGCGACCGCAGTGCCATACCGATCGATCAGCGTGCCTTCGGCATTGGAGCAGTGGAAATACATCTGGACCATACACGCCTCCTGTCGAGAGCGATGAGGACGGCACACGAATACCATCTGAAGCCTTCGCGAAACATTCGGGTCGAGCCCGGTAAGGGATCTACGGATATTGGTCGGGTCGAAGACCCCTGGGGGTTTGATCACAAGGGGGTGTTGATCAACTGGACGGCGCTTGGGCGGCATGGAACAACCCTGGACGGAAAATCCGGGAGGCTGCCGTGAACCACCTCACATTCTCGCGTGAACGCCGAAGCGCGCGTGCATGCATGGCCGCCCTGGTTGCCCTGCTCGGCCTCGCCTCGATGGCGTCATCGGAACCGGCGCGCAAGAGCGGCTACGCCATCGGAGCTGAGACCTGCGGCAGCGGCGATCTCGCTTTTCCCAAAATCCAGATCGACATGAAGGCGGGATTTTGCGCCGGCCTTGTCGCCAGCGAAGAGGACCATCTGAAATTTCCGCGCTCGATCATCCAGGTGCCCGGCCATGATCTCTTCGTGGTCGCAGACATGGGCGGTTGGGGCCATGCCGACGGGCGGTTGCTGCTGCTCGATCCGCATGCGTCCCCAGGCCAGCGGTTCAAGGAGCTGTTGACCGGTGTCGAATATCCGTTCGGGCTTGTGATCGGTCCGGACAGGAAGCTCTACGCCTCGACCGCCGAGACCATCTTCCGGTTCGACCCGCTCGCGGACAATCCGCGCGGCACGGTCGAGACCGTCATCCGCCACATGCCGGGCCGCCGCATTACGCTGCCCGATGGCACCAGGCTCGACGAGAGCGCGCATCCGCTCAAGCAATTCGTCTTTGACAAGACCGGCCGGCTGTTCGTCAATATCGGCGCCCACAGCGACGACTGCATCACGTCCGCGCCGATCACGCGGCCCTGTGCGGCGGCTGAAGGTGCCTCCGCGATGGCCGCGATCTGGCTGTTCACGCCGCCCGCCGGCGGTGTTTTCCCGGCCTTGAAACCTGGCGATACCGATCCGCCCCACGCCGTCTATGCGCGCGGCCTGCGCAACTCGATGGCGATGGCGCTGCACCCGAACTTTCCCGATGCCGGCTACGCCTTCCTGCAAGGCGAGAATGGCCGCGACCTGCCCGACATCTTCAAGCCGAACGAAGAGATCAACGCGATCGAGCAGGGCAGGCATTATGGTTGGCCCTATTGTTTCGACCTGTCGACGCCGAGCCCCGAGTTCAGAACCGTGCTGCAATCGGGGACCTACAAATCCCTTTGCACGGCCAACGCCATCTACAGGCAGCCGTTGTCGCTGCTGCCGCCGCACGGCGCGCCGCTCGCGATGCTCTATTATCACGGCGCCAAATTCCCGGAGCTCGAAGGCAAGCTCCTGGTCGGTCTGCACGGCTATCGCCCGACCGGAAGCAGGGTCCTCGCCTACGACGTCGACGATCACGGGTTTCCCAAGTCGAGCCCGGCGCCGGTGCGCTATCACATCAGTTGTGCGGCCGACCCGACCCGCAGCTTTCAGACCGACGCGGGCGAGGTCGCTGCCGCGCCGTTTGAGGAACTGATCGCGGGCTGGCACCGCGTCAACGGCGCGCGGCCGCAAGGCGCGCCGGTCGGCATGACGGTCGCGGAGGACGGCGCGATCTGGCTGGTCGAGGACAAGAACCAGACGGTGATCCGCATCGATCGCGCCGCTGGCGAACCGCCGCCGCCGCTGCCCTGCGACACGCGCAGCTTGGCGCTGATCGACCAGCTCGCCGCCTTCGTCGGCAAAGACGCGCAAGATCGGATCCGGCTCACCACGCTGCGCAAGAGCCTTGTCGAAAAGCACTGCGTCGGCTGCCACTCTGATTTCGGCCTGAAGGCCGGACAATCGGACGCGGACAAGGACTCAGCCGTACTGCGCTTCATGCTGTCGCAGGACGGCTGGATCTATCCGGGTGATCCCGACTCCGGCAAGCTGCGCACGCGGCTGCGCGGCATCGGCGCAGAGAAGCTGATGCCGCCGGGCGGCGAAAGCCTGCCGAAGACCGAACCCGGCTATGCGGGTCTGCTCACGACCGCGGACCTGCTCGTCGCGAAAATGGTTCCGGGAACGCGGATGCGCGTCAAGCTCGGGCTGCCGCAGCGCAAGTTTTTCAGCAAGGCCAACAAGGAATGCGGCGAAATACCGGCCGGCAAGGTCGTCGTCGTGACACAAAGCAGGGCTGTAGACAAAGCCGGCTTCAGCCGATTTTTCCGGCCGGCCGATCCCTATCTGAATGGCGAATGCAGCGACGACGATGGCTATTACATCCGGCAGGAATTTCTGGTGCCTGTGCAGTAGTATTTTGCTGGTCATCGCGACGCCGCTGGCCGCAACCGAGACGAAGCTGTTCGAAAGCGTGCAGGTGACGCCCGCCAGCGAATACACCTTCGGCATCGAAGGGCCTGCCGCCGATCTCGATGGCAATCTTTTCGTCGTCAATTTCGGCAAGCCCGGCACCATCGGCAAATTGCCCGCGGGCGGCACGGCCTCCGAGCCGTTCACCGCACTTCCTGATGGCAGCGTCGGCAACGCCATCCGCTTCGATCGCAACGGCACGATGTTCATCGCGGACTACAAGAAGCACAACATCTTCGCGATCGCGAAAGGCGGCAGCGAACCGACGGTCTGGTTTCACTCCGACGAGATGAACCAGCCCAACGACATCACCATCGCCCGCGACGGCACGATCTATGCGAGCGATCCGAACTGGAAAGGCAGGGAAGGCCACATCTGGCGCGTCGCGAAGGGAGCCGACGGTGTTGTACAGGGGCAGATCATGGCCGCGCCGCGCACGATGGGTACCACCAACGGCATCGACCTCAGCCCCGACAGCAAGACGCTCTATGTCGGCGAGTCCGGCAGCGGACAGGTCTGGTCATACAGCATTGTCGGCAACGCGCTCGTCGACGCCAAGCTCGTGAAGACGTTTCAGCCGGACACCATCGACGGGCTGCGCACCGATGTCGTCGGCCGCCTCTACCTCGCACGCATTCTCAAGGGTACGATCACGCTGATGAAGCCCAACGGTGCGGTCGAGCGCGAGATCGTGCTGAAAGGCAAGGAGCCCACCAACCTCGCCTTCGGCGGCAGCGACGGCAAGACCGTCTTCGTCACGCAGCGCCAGGGCGGCTTCATCGAGTCCTTTCGCACCGACCAGCAGGGTCGCGAGCACTGTCTCCAGCGCGGGCGCTGCTGAGCACCTCGCGGGCGGTCTGCTTTTGGCGCAGAGCGGTGCTGAGAAGACGGCATTCTTCTTGCTTGCATCCGGCGGCCGCAGGGATTTAGACATCTGTGGCCATCGTCAATGCGAGCACGGAGTGCGTGGTGAAAGCCGTCCATACCGAACTGCACCGCAGCCACGATCCGCAATTCTTCCTGGTTCGCGGCGTCGTCAAGCGCACCACCGAGCAGCCCGAGCGGGCCGACCGCCTGCTGAAGGGATTGAAGGACGGCAAGCACCAACTGGTCGAGCCGTCCAACTTCGGGCAGGGCCCGCGCGCGCGCATTCACAGTCCGGAATATCTGTCGTTCCTCAGCGAGGCCTGGGACGCCTGGACAGCGCTCGGCGATTCCGGCCCCGAGATGATCGGCAACATCCATCCGGTGCGCCATGCGGCGACCTATCCGACTCATATTGTCGGAAAGCTCGGCTGGCACACCACCGATACTGCCGCGCCGATCGGGCCGGGCACCTGGGCTGCGGCCTGTGCCGCGACGGATGTCGCTGTCACCGCAGCCCAGATGGTGATGGACGGCGAGGATGCGACCTATGCGCTCTGCCGTCCGCCCGGTCATCACGCCTATCGCGACATGGCCGGCGGCTTCTGCTTCCTCAACAACAGCGCGATCGCGGCGGCGCATCTGCGGCTCAAGCATGAGCGCGTCGTGATCCTCGACGTTGACGTCCACCATGGCAACGGAACGCAGGGCATTTTCTACGCGCGGCCTGACGTCTACACGGTGTCGCTCCATGCCGATCCCGTCGCGTATTATCCTTATGTGTGGGGCTATGCGCATGAACGCGGCGAAGGCCCGGGCCTGGGCGCCAATCTCAACATCCCGCTGCCGATCGGCACCGGCGATGACGGCTACATCCAGGCGATGGATGTGGCGCGCAAGGCGATCGAGTCCTTTGCGCCCGGCGCCCTTGTCATCGCGCTCGGCCTCGACGCCTCCGAACACGATCCGCTGAGGGGTCTCGCCGTCACCACGCCGGGCTTCCGCCGTATCGGCCAAGCCATCGCGAAGATGGGCCTGCCGACCGTGTTCGTGCAGGAGGGCGGCTATCTCTCGGATATTCTGGGCGCCAATTTGACCTCGGTGCTCGCCGGATTCGAACAGGCGCGGTGATTGTCGCTGGGTAGCCCGTCATTCTCCGTCATCGCGAGCGCAGCGAAGCAATCGAGAATCTTTCCGCGGAGGGAGCCTGGATTGCTTCGCTGCGCTCGCAACGACGATGTGGATGGAAGGTCGACTTCATCAACAAATCATAACATCCCGCTCGCCGCGAGCGCGTTGCGGACGTGCTGCATCTCGGCCTCGTCCGCGACCATGTCGAGCATGATCGTGGTCAGGCCCTTCGCCGCGAAATCCCTCAGCTTCGCGCCGATCTCGGCGTAGCTGCCGACGAGATAGGGGCAGTCGGCCTGAAAAGTGAGGTACGGCAGCAGCCAGTAGCCATTGTCCTGAAGCTCGCCGGTTTGCCCGTCATATAGCTGCCGCTTCCACACGGAATCGCTGTTCTCCACCGTGAGCGCGAGCAGCTCGCGATCATCAGGGTTGTCGCGAAAGCGCGCCTTCGCCACCTGCCGCGCCTCCTCACCGCTCTCGCGGGCAAAGATTCCAAAATTCATTCCGGGCGCGTTGAGGCCACGGTCGAGGTCGGGCGGCAGCATCTGCATCTTGATGCAGCCGGTCTCCTGCGCCGCGCGTTGCGCCGCTTCCGACTGGCCGGCGATGAGAAATTCCGGCATCAGCTCGGGCGGCAGGCGCGGCCGCAGCTGCAAATTGCTCGCGCGATAGAATTGGCCTTCGACATTCACCGGCCGCGGACTTGAGAGCAGCTGGCGCATCAGCGCGACGAACTCGCGGAGGCGGACGTAGCGGTCGGCGTGCGATTGCTCGTCGCCCAGCCCCTGCAAGTCGCTGACCGCGGTCCCCGTGATCATGTTCAGATAGACCTTGCGGCCGTAGAGCTGCGCGAAGGACGAGACGAATTTGGCCGCTGTGAACGGATGCATGTAGACCGGATTGACGGCAATCAGGGGCGAGCTTCGCGTCGTCTCCGCCATGATGTGCTGGGCCATGGCCCAGGGCTCGACGAACACGTCGTTGCCTTCGAACAGCAGAATGCCTTCAAAGCCGCTGCGGTCGGCGAACTGCGCCACTCGCATCAGTTCGCCGACATATGTCTTCGGATCGCGGTTGCGCGAGATCGCGGGAAAGACGCGCAGCCGGGGGGTGTCATTCAGCGGCTTCCCGGAGCGGCCAGGCATTGCGGGTGATGGGAAGGCCGCCGGCCGCGCGCGAGCCGTCGGCGATCGCAAGGCGATGCGAGGGCGAGGGTGAGCTCAGCGAGAAACACCATGCTTGCGGATCATCGGTGATATCGGGCCTGAAGCTGATTGCGATCGCCTCCCGCGATATCTGCATCGCAAACGCGTCGAGCGGCAAATTGAGCCCAAAGCCCCTGGCCTTCAGATAGGCTTCCTTCAGCGTCCAATAGTCGAAGAAGCGCTCGATCGCAGCCGGCTCAGGCAGTCCGCGCAGCGTTTCGACCTCTTCCGGCGCGAAGAAACGAAGCGCGGTCGACAGCGGCGCGACCCGCCGCGACACCGTCTCGACATCGACGCCGACGGCCTCGTGCCTGGACACGACGCAGGCGACGCAGCCGTCGGCATGGGACAGGCTGAAATGCAGCGCGCCCGAGGTCCTGGGCGATGCGACAAAGGGCCGCCCGTAGTGGCCGGCCGCAAAGGACCAGTCGGCGGGCGCGACTTCAGGTGCTGCGTGCGAGAGCGCGAGGCGTAACATGGCGTGGGCGAAGATATATTGCCGCTGATGCCGCTCGAACACGAAGCGATCCGCGCGCATTCGTTCGTCGAGCGAGAGCAAACGCCGGCACGTATCGACCGCGACCGGCGTGTCGATGCCCTCGATCAGTCCGACAAACAGCTCAATTCCGTCGTCTGCCATTAATCGGGCCCATAGCGTCAGGCGGAGGCCAAATCCGGTCCTGAGGCAACAACCAACAGAAGCAAACCGGGTGGACCGCGTCTAGCGATCCACCCGAGCAAATTCTTGTCGATTGCCGACCGGTTTAAAGACCCAACCTTATGCGAGGCCCCAACTCGACAAGCGAGCGGCCTTATCCGAAAAGTGAAGCCCGAAGACCGTGCGGCATCCCTGCCGACGAATCTTTACTTCTTCTTCTTGGCCTTCTTCGATCCGCCGAGCATCGAAAGGCTGCTATCGACGTCCTTCAGCGCGGACTGGAGCTTCTTCTTCTCGTCGCTGAGCAGTTTCCGCAACGACTTGCGGTCCTTGTCGCTCAGCGAGGTACCCTTGGTAAATTTGATGAAACCCATAACGACACTCCCCCGGTTGAAAATAATCCGTCCAAATCAAACGCGCAGGAATAATCTTGCGCGGCAAGCGCGAAAATAATCAAGATGCAACTTGATCATTCACAGCTTTGGCGAGTGAACCCGCATTCTGCGCGGACCAACGCCGGTCATGCCGCCCTCCGCTCGAGCAGGCGGTCGAGCGGCGTATTCGGCTGGGTAACCGCCGCCGCCAGCAGCGCGACGAGATCCTCCATCCATGCGCCAATCACGACGCCGTCGAGTAAGTCGGTCTTGTAATTGCAAGAACCCGTGATGCCGGTCGGACGCTCCTTCAGCATCAGGGATAGCCAGGTCTGGTCGATCGGCAGCACCGGCTGGCCCTCGCGCGCGACGTTTCCGGTCGATCGCACGGTGATATTGGGCAGCTGGAGCGGTTGGCGCAGCGGATTCTGCAGCGTGAAGTAGACCTGGAGCAGCGAGGCCGGATCGATTCCTCCTGCTCAAGGTGGTCGGCCAGGATGTTGAACGGCAGTTCCTGCCGCGCATGCGCGTCGAGCACGCTGTGGCGCACCCGTCCCAAGGCCTGCGCGAACGACAGCTCCGGCGTGATTTTGGTGCGGACGATCACCGTGTTCTCGAACGGGCCGACGATGCGCTCGGTGTCCGGCTGGGCGCGATTGGCCATGGAAGTGGCGACCGAAATGTCCGTGCATCCGGTTCGCGCCAGCAGCACGGATTTCAGGCCGGTCAGGAGACACATGAAGAGCGTGCCGTTGTGCTGGCCGGCAAAGGCCGTGAGCCGGGCGATCAGCTCCGGCTCCAGGTTGACCGGATGATGACCGGTCGACGCGCTGGGACTTGGTTCACCGTCAAACACCGGGCCGGCGCCGCGCAGAGCGTCCGTCCACTCGGCGGCCTGCCGCCGGGCCGCATCAGTGCCGCACCACCAGCGCTGCCAGCGCGCAACGTCGGAGAAGGCGGGCGGCAGTTCGGGCAATGGGACGGACGGATGCCCGACGAGCGCGGCATAACGGTTGGACAGCTCCTCGAATATCACGCCGATCGACCAACCATCGGCGATGGCATGGTGCAGCGTCAGCAGCAGCACGTGATCCTCATCGTGAAGCCGCAGCAGCCGTGCCCGCAGCAGCGGCGCGCGCGCGATGTCGATCGGGATATAGGTCTCTCGCTGCATCAGGAGCTTGATCTTCCTGAGTTCGAGCGCCTTGCGCCGTTTGTTCCTGTGGGGATAGCCGTCGCCAATGGTCTCGACCGTCAGGACCGTGCCGACGGTATCCGGTGCCATGATGCGGCTGACCGGCTCGTCGCCATTCCAGCCGAACGCCGTCCGCAATGATTCGTGGCGGCGCACGATGTCATCGATCGCCTGTGCCAGCTTGCGTACATCGATTGGGCCATCGAGCTGGAAGGCGAAGGGCAGGTTGAACAGCGGCAGATTCGGCAGGTTTTGCTCGATCCGAATGATCTGGTCCTGCGCGATCGAGAGCGTGGGAGACCCGCTTTCGGCCAGCCGCGCGACGCTTGCCTCGGGCTTCCGCGGCTTTGCCGCGATCGCTTCATCGACCCGGCGGGCGAGCTCCTCGACCGTCGGCGCCTCGAAAATGGTCTTGATCGGTAGCGACACGCCGAGCGCGCGGGCGACACGCGCCATCGTCCGGCCCGCCAGCAACGAATGGCCGCCGAGATCGAAGAAATTGTCGGTGATACCGAGGCTCTCGACCTTGAGCAGGTCTATCCAGATGTCGGACAGGACCTTTTCGGTAAAGCGGCGTGCGGGCACCGCGAGCTCCGGGCCGGCGGTCTCCTGTTGCGCCGGCGCGAGCAGTGCGGAGCGATCGAGCTTGCCGTGGGCATTGAGCGGAATCTGGTCCAGGAACAGGAACGCTGACGGGATCGCATGGCCCGGCAATCGGCTCTTGAGGAAGTCGCGCAACTCGCTGGCGTTGGCGTGGCTACCGGCCTTGGCAACGACATGGGCGATCAGCCTGACATCGCCATTGGTGTCGCGGCGCGGCTCGATGATGCCGGTGCGCAGGTCCGGATGATCGGCGAGCGTGGTCTCGATCTCCTTCAGCTCGACGCGGTAGCCGCGGATCTTGACCTGATGGTCGGCGCGGCCAAGACATTCGATCGTGCCGTCGGTGCGGCGGCGGGCGAGGTCACCGGTGCGATACAGCCGCGCGGCTGTCTCGCGCGCGAACGGATCGGGGATGAAGCGCTCCCGGCTCTGCGCGGGATCGTTGATATAGCCGCGGCCGACGCCGGCACCGCCGATGCAGAGCTCGCCGACCACCCCGGCCGGCTGCGGCTCCAGATTGGGATCGAGCACGTAAAGCTGGGTATTGGGCAGCGCAGCGCCGACCGGGACATTGATCGTCGTCGCTGCCGGCGCTTTGGTCAGCCGATGCAGGGAGACGTCGTCGGAGCATTCCGAGGCGCCATAAGCGTTGATCAGCGGCACCGTCGGGCAGCGGGCGAACCAGGCGCGGCAGAGCTCGACGGGCAGCGGCTCGCCGGTCGAGATCAGGACGCGCAGTTTGGAGAAGGCGCGCTGGATTGGTGCCTCGTCCATGCGTTCGAGGATCACACGCAACAGCGATGGCACGATCTCGAGCACCGTGATGCCCTCGCGCTCGATCTCCCGCGCCAGCAGGATCGGATCCTGCACGACGGCATTGCCGCAGACATGGACGCGCGCGCCGGCCATGGGACCGGCGAGGAACTGCCACACCGAGATCACAAAACTCTGCGGCGCGGTCTGCGCGATCACGTCCCTGCTCGTGAGGCCCAGCTCGGAAATCAGCGACGCCAGATGGTTCGACAGCCCACGCTGCTCGATCATGACGCCTTTCGGCGCTCCGGAGGAGCCCGACGTGTAGACGAGATAGGCGAGGCTCGAGGCCGCCCTTGGCGCCGCGCGGGCCGGCTTGGTCGATCCGAGCGCGATTGTGTCCTCAAGTTCGGCCACAGCGATCCGCTCGACCAGCGGCTCAAGCAGCGCTTCGGCCATGGCGGATTGCTTACGCCCGGTCAGCAGCACGCGGGCGCAACTCGATCCGAGGATGGTCGTGAGCCGCGAGCGCGGCTGCTCGGGATCGAGGTTCAGGAAGGCGGCGCCTACGCGCTGCACCGCGATCATCGCAGCGAGCAGGTCGGGCCCCCGGTCCGCAAGCAGCGCGACCACCGTCTCGGCGCCGACGCCTTCACGGGCCAGCCAGCGTGCGATCGCCTGACTGCGGCGCGCCAGCTCGCGATAGCTCAGCGATACAAGTCCATCGGAGATCGCCGCCGCATTGGGCGTCTTCTTCACCTGGCGGGCGAAGCGTTCGCAGACATTGCCGCGCGTCGTAAAATTGGCAGTCGCGCCTTTCGTCAGCAACTGCCGGCGTTCTGTGTCCGTCAGGAGCGGCACGCGCGAGATGCGCTGCTCGGGATTGGCGATGACAGATTTGAGCAGGGTCTTGAACTGGGCCGCCATGCCCCGGATCGTCGCCGCGTCGAACAAATCGGTGGCGTATTCGAAAAAGCCGGTGAAACGGCCTTCGGCCTCGACCAGTTCGAGCGTGATGTCGAAACGTGCCACCTTCGGATCGACTTCGAGCCGGCGCGTCGACAGGTCCGGGAAGCGCGCGGCCTCGATCGATGCGTTCTGGAGGATGAACATGATCCGGAACAGCGGATTGCCGTCCGTCCTTCGCGCGATCTGCAAGGCGCGCAGCACCTGCTCGATGGGCAGGTCCTGGTTGCGGTAGGCGTCCAATGTGACCTGGCGCACCCGCCGCAGCAGCTCGCCGAAGGTCGGATCGCCGCTGAAATCGTTGCGCAGGATCAGCGTATTGGCGAACAGCCCGATCAGGCGCTCGCTTTCGATCTGGTTGCGATTGGCAATCAGCGAACCGGTTGCCACATCATCATGCGCGGTGTGGCGGAACAGGAGGCCTTGGAACACCGCAAGCAGCGTCATGAAGGGCGTCACGCCCTGGTCCTGGCTCAAC
The DNA here is from genome assembly GCF_041200145.1 of Bradyrhizobium sp. LLZ17. Lineage (NCBI taxonomy): Bacteria > Pseudomonadati > Pseudomonadota > Alphaproteobacteria > Hyphomicrobiales > Nitrobacteraceae > Bradyrhizobium > Bradyrhizobium zaerense. The sequence goes on along the minus strand of NZ_CP165734.1, from coordinate 3,330,452 downwards.
GCTCTCACATCGGCGGACAAGGCTTTCGAGAATTCGATATAGTGACGGCCGCCCTGGCCGCTCCAGATTTCAGGCCTTGGCCGGTCGGTTCGCAGCGGCAGCGTGGTGACGCCGTCGAGTTGCGTCCGCCAATAATCGAGTTGCTCTTTCGCCGCCGGCGTTTGTGCCCAGCTCTGCTGCCAGCGCGCAAAATCGCGATACTGGAAGGTGGATGAGGGCAGTGTGGCGGTGCCCCCTTGCGCGCGGCAGCATATTCCGCGGCCAGCTCCTCCCAGAACAGCCGTTGCGACCAGCCGTCGGTGACGAGGTGGTGGACATTGACCACCAGCGCATGGCTGGATTTGTCGAACGACAGCAGGGTGACCTTCAACGGCGGCTCGTGCGCCAGATCAAACGGATATTGCGCGAGCTTCAGCGCCTCGCGCCTGACCACCGTGGCCTGCTTGTCCGCGGGGCAAAGCTTGAGCTTGATCCGCGCGAACTGCGGCGGCGATTGAAGTACCCGCTGCGCCGGTTCGCCGTGGCTTTCGATGAAGACCGAGCGCAGCGCCTCGTGGCGCTCGCAGATCGCAGCGAGGCCCGCCTCAAGGGCGGCGATGTCGATCTGGCCGTTGAGCAGTGCGACCTCGACCACATTATAATTGTAGTGCGTCGGATCGAGCCGCGAGAGCACATACATCCGCTGCTGCTGGAACGACAGCGGCGCATCTGTCGCGGTCGCCGCGATGTGGCCCCAGGCCGGCAGCATCGCCCCGCGATGGGTCCCGGCGGTCTCGATCCGGGCGGCGAGCGCGGCCACCGTGGCGCAATCGAAAATATCCTCGAACGAGAAGTCGACATTGAAACGTTCGCGCAGCCGCGAGCGCATCTGCGTTGCCGCGAGCGAGTCGGCGCCGAGCGCAAAAACGTCCTGATCGACTCTGACCTGGGGCAGCTCGAGCAGACTGGCCCAGATCTCCGCGAGCTGGATTTCCAGCGCGGTGCGCGGCAACTGCGTCTCGTCGCCCTTTGCGGTCGCGATCAGCTCGGCCAGCGCGTTACGCTTGACCTTGCCGCTGGCGCCCTTCGGCAGCGCCGCCACGTTGCGGATCAGGCTCGGCACCTTGTAGGCTGCAAGCCGCTTGCGTGCGAACTGGCGCAACTGATCCGAGGTTGGCTTCGACCCGGGCCGCAGCACCACCACGGCGGCGACGTTCTCCCCGAGCGTTGGGTGCGGAACGGCAAACACGCCCGCTTCCAGCACCGCCGGATGGCTCAACAGGACCTCTTCCACCTCCAGCGGCGAAACCTTCTGACCGCCGCGGTTGATGACGTCCTTGATGCGACCGACGATGAAGAGATAACCGTCGGCGTCGAGGTAGCCGAGATCGCCGGTCCGGAACCAGCCGTCACGGAACGCGGCTTGCGTCGCCGCGTCGTCATTATAGTAGCCGCGGCTCATGTTCGGTCCGCGCAACATGATCTCGCCATGCTCGCCGCTTGCGCAGGTGCGGCCGGTCGCGTCCATGATTGCGATCTCGGGGCCCGCGGCCCGGCCGACCGAACCGATCTTGCGCAGCTCGAACGGATTGGCGGCGATCTGCGAGGCCGCTTCCGTCATGCCGTAGGTTTCGAGTACGGGAACGCCGAACGTCGCCTGCAAGCCGTTGAGGATCGCAGGCGCAAGGGAAGCCGAGGCCGAGCGGATCACGCGCAGCGACGACGATCTTGCGCGGTCCGGGTCCGCTTCCGCCGCCGTCAGCAGCGCGCGATGAATGGTGGGCACCGCCGTGTACCAGGTCGGTTGCAGCGCCCGCATCCAGCCAAAGAAGGACAGTGCGTCAAAACCGCCGGTGCAGATCACGCTCGAACCTGCGGCCAGCGCCGTGATCAGGCCGGAGATCAGCCCATGCGCATGAAACAGCGGCAGGACATTGAGGAGACGATCGTGCGGCGTGAGCGACAGCACGCGGCCGGCGTTGGTAGCCGACAGGCACACGTTGCGATGCGTCAGCGGCACCATTTTCGGCCGCGCCGCCGTGCCTGAGGTCAGCAGGATGAACGCGTCGTCGTCGCCGCGCGCGACGCCGCTCGTACAGGCCGGACCGATCGTCGAACCGGTGAATTCGCAACCGCCGAGATCAGTCTCCGGCCCCGGCACGAAGTCGACCACCGCGAGATCCAGCGCCTTGGCGACGTCGCGGGCCGCCGAATTCATGCCGGCCCGGGTGACGAGCGCGGTCAGCTTCAATTCGCTGAAATAGCGTTGCAGCTCGTCCGCCGTCAGGTCGGGATTGACTGGGATGCAGGCGCAGGCCGAGGCGACCGCGATCAGCGCCAGCGCGCTATCCGCCCCGCGCGGCAGCGCAACCGCAAGCCGGTCGGCTGGCGCAATGCCGAGCCCGCGCAGCGTGTGGACCAGATGCCTGGTCCTGGCGCCGAGCTCGCCATAGGTGAGCGGCGGCCGTCCGGGGCCGAGGAGGGCGGGCGCCGCCGGTGTCCTCCGCGCGTAGAAGTCGAGAAAGCCGCCAAGATGCACAAAGACCTTGGTTTCGGCGCTCAAGCTGGCCGATTCCTCTCCCGCTTCGGATGCAACGCCTGACAATGCCATTCCCTTTTGATCTGATTGGGCTATTCTTCCAAGAACTGAGGGAACGCGTCCAGTCCGAGGTGAAGTTTGAGCCCCGAAATCTGTGGTTGAGGGGCCCTAAGCCCTTCGACGGAGTGATAGTCGGGCGGAATCACCATGCTGGAGAAAGAGCCGGAGACGGAGGGCGGGTTGAAGCGCTGGCTCGAGGGCGTCGGTCTTGGCCACTACACCGATCTGTTCACGCAGCACCGCCTCGATCTCGACGTCATGGGGGACCTCACCGAGGCTGACCTCGCCGAGCTCGGATTGCCGCTAGGTGATCGGAAGCGGCTCCAGCGGGCGATGGCCGCGCTGTTCAAGGCTGAAACGGCAGAAGCGCCTGTTGTGGCGGCGCGCCCGCAAACCCGGACAGACGTCGGCGCCGAGCGGCGTCAGCTCACCACCATGTTCTGCGACATGGTGGATTCCACCGCGCTCTCGGCCCAGTTCGACCCGGAAGACGTGCGCGACATGATCGCGAGCTTCCGCGAGACCTGCGTCCGCGTGGTCAAGCATTACGAAGGCTACGCCGCGCGCTTCGTCGGCGACGGCATCCTGGTCTATTTCGGCTATCCGACCGCGCATGAGGACGATGCCGAGCGTGCGGTGCGTGCCGGGCTCGAGATCGTCCGCGTCCTGTCGACCGCACGCGCGATCGAGCCGCGCGGCGCGCTCAGCCACGCGCCTGCCGTCCGCATCGGGATCGCGACCGGGCTCGTCGTGGTCGGCGACCTCGTCGGCCAGGGCACCGAAGAGCGCGACTCCGCGGTCGGCGAAACCGTCAATCTCGCCGCGCGCCTGCAAGCGCTGGCGCCGCCCAACGGCGTCGTGATTTCCGCCTCGACGCAATCGCTGCTGAAGGGGAAGTTCGACTACCGCAATCTCGGCGCCCACGCGCTGAAGGGCATCTCGGAAAAAGCCCAGGCCTGGCACGTGATGCGCCCCTCGCGGGTCGAGACCCGCTTTGCCGCCGCCATGGGCACGCGGCTGACCCCGCTTGTCAACCGCGAGGAAGAAATCGCCCTTTTGATGGGGCGCTGGCAACAGGCCAAGGACGGCGGCGGCCAAGTCGTGGTCAAGTTCGGCGAGCCCGGCATCGGCAAGTCGCGCATCGTCCAGGAGATCTTCGAGCGGATCGCTGGCGACCGCCACGGGCAGGTCTCGTTCCAGTGCTCGCCCTACTATACTTCCACGGCGTTCTATCCCTTCGTCGAGCAACTCAAGTTCTCTCTCGGGCTCGATCGTGAGGACGTATCCGCGACCTCGCTGACCAGCCTGGAGACCGCAATCGCCGCCGCCAATGGCGAGATCGAACAGGTTGCGCCGCTGTTTGCCGCGCTGCTATCGATACCGGCCGGCGACCGCTATCCGCCGCTCGAGCTGTCGCCGCAGCAGCAGAAGGACGCGACCGTCGCGGCGCTGGTCAATCATTTTCTCGGCCTTGCCCGTGACCAGCCGCTGGTGATCGCGTTCGAGGATCTGCACTGGATCGATCCGACCTCTCGCGAGGTGATCGACCTTCTCGTCGACCGGGTGCAGAACCGGCCGATCCTCGTCGTCATCACCGCGCGCTCGGAATTCCAGCCGACCTGGAACGCGCATTCGCACGTCACGACACTCGTGCTCAACCGCCTGAGCCGGCAGCTGCGCGCGACCATGGTCGAGCGCGTCGCGGGACGCGAGCTTCCCAAGGAGGTCGTCGAGGAGATCATCGTCAAGACCGACGGTGTGCCGTTGTTCCTGGAGGAACTGACCAAGACCGTTCTTGAATCCAACCTGCTGACCGAGCGCCACGGGCGCTACGTGCTGTCCGGCCCATGGCGCCAGCTCGCAATCCCGGCGACCCTGACGGACTCGTTGATGGCGCGGCTGGACCGGATGGGCCCGTTCAAGCGGATCGCCCAGATCGGCGCCACCATCGGCCGCGAGTTCTCCTATGAAACCCTTCACGCGGTGGCCAACACGCCCGCGGAGCAGATCGAGGCGGCGCTCAACCATCTGGAGGAGGCGGGGCTGATCATGCGCCGCGGTCACCCGCCCGACGCGCTCTATTCCTTCAAGCATGTGATGATCCAGAACGCCGCGCATGCGAGCCTGTTGCACAGCGAGCGGCGCAAGCTGCATGCCAGCATCGCCCAGGTGCTCGCCGAGATGTATCCGGAGAAGACCGAGCGCGAGCCTGAGCTTCTCGCCCATCATCTGACCGAGTCCGGCCAGAGCGAGGGCGCGGCGAGCTTCTGGCTCAAGGCCGGCAAGCAGGCGGCCAAGAGCGGCGCCAATCTGGAGGCGATCGGCCATCTGCGCCGCGGACTGAGTGTGGTGCAAGCCAATGCGCGGATGCAGGGCGCCGACGAGATGGAGCTCGAGCTGCGCATCGCGCTCGGGAACGCGCTGATCGCCGCCAAGGGCTATGCGGTGCAGGAGGTCGAGGAGAACTACATCCGCGCGCTCGAACTCGGCCACGAGCTCGACGACGACGAAAACGCCTTTGCCGCAACGCGCGGCCTCTGGGTGTGCCATTTCATCCGCGCCGATCTCACCCGCGCGCATGATCTCAGCGTCGAGCTGTTGAAATTCGCCAAGCGCGAGCGGCTGAACGAGCGGACGCAGCCGGCGCAGCAGACCGGATACCTGATCGAGGCGCACCGCTCGATCGCGATGACTATGCTCTATCGCGGCCGCTTTGCGGCTTCGCAACATCATCTGCACCGCTGCATCAATCTCTACAGCCCCGATCTGCACTCCGATCTGATGGAGCGCCACGGCACCGATCCCGGCGTGGTCTCGCTGTCCTATCTCGGCTATCTGCTGTGGTTCCTCGGTCGTCCCGATGCGGCGCGCCAGCACAGCGAGCAGGCCATCCTGCTTGCGGAGAAGATTCGCCATCCTTTCTCGCTCGCCTTCGCGCTGGTGTTCGGTGCCTATCTCTGCCAGCACCTGCGGGACATCGAGGGCACGCGCGACCACGCCAACCGCGCCATGATCATCGCCACCGAGCACAACTTCCTGCACTGGAAGCAGCAGGCCGCGATCCTGCGCGGCTGGGCGCTGGCCCAGCTCGGCGAAGCCGACGAGGGCATCAGCCAGATGCGCTTCGGCCTCGACGAGTATGAGGCGATGGATTCGTGGCTCGCCGGCTGCTGGTTCCGCTGCCTGCTCGCGGAGGCCTATGCCAAGGTCGGCATGCGCGACGCCGCCTTGCGCGCTCTGGACGGTGCGCTGGCGACCGCAAGACGGACCGGCGACCACTCCTATCTCGCCGAGGTCTATCGCCTGCAAGGCGAGATCACGCTGTCGGACGGCAATCCGGCCTCGGTGGAGGAGGCGGAGGATCTGTTCGAACTGTCGCTGGAGACGGCGCGCAAGCAGGGCGCGTTGTCCTGGGAGCTTCGCACCGCCGTCAGCCTCGCACGCCTGTCGCACGAAACCGGCAAGCGCGAGCACGCAACGCTTCTGCTTTTGCCGATCGTCGGCAAGTTCAACGAGGGATTCCTCACGCCGGACCTGAAGCAGGCGATGCAGCTCGTGCACGAGCTCGGTGGGGAGGCACCGGTTCGTCAGCAGCCCGATCCGGTGAAATGAGCGATCTTGCCGCCGCGCGTGCGCGCTATGTCGAGTTGATCGCGAAGCGCGAGCGGATTTCCTCCCCGCAGCTACTCGCAGCGCTGGCGGCAGTTCCGCGCGAAAATTTTCTGGCAAAAGGTCCCTGGCGGATCAAGAGCGAAGCGGGGCGCAGCTACCGCCTGACGCCGGATGCCGATCCCGTTCACCTCTATGACAATGTGCTGGTTGCGATCGACGCGCGCCGCAAGCTCGACACCGGGCTCCCGAGCCTGTGGGCGCATTTCATCGATCTGCTCGACGTTGGCGAGAAGGACCGCGTCATCCAGATCGGCTGCGGGCTCGGCTATTTTTCAGCTGTCCTGTCGAAGCTGGTGGGTGCGAAAGGCGCGGTGCGCGCGATTGAATGCGACGAGCGGCTCGCGGCTCGCGCCGCGAATTATCTTGGCCCCTATCGCAATGTCGAGGTCATCCAGGGCGACGGATGCGAGGAGGTGCGCGAACCCGCCGACGTGATCATCGTGCACGCCGGCTTCCCGCATCCGCACCCGCATTGGCTTCAGTCGCTCCGCCCGGGCGGCCGCCTGCTGGTGCCGCTCACCCAGCGGGATCGCGAAGGCGCCGTCATCAAGATCACGCGCAAGGGCAAGAGGTTCGAGGCCGAGGCGGTCCAGCAGATCCGGATTTTTCCCGGCCAGGGCCGCGGCGCGACGGCGCTCGACGACCGCGTCGCCGACTGGTGGCAGCGGGCATCGGCCCTGGCGCCGCTGCGGTTTCGCGGCATCGAACGAGGGCTGCCGTCGGACGGCTAGCATCGTTTTGCTTTACCTTGATTCGGAAAGTGAATTCCCAGCTCACCGCGTCGCGAGTATGAGTGGGACTCAAACGCCATTTTAAACACGCCTTATGCATTCCGTTGCACTGCTGACTGCCAGCTATGCCGAGGATATCGAGCGCTTTTCGCTGCTCGGCGACAGCATCGACACTTGGCTGACGCGTTACACACGGCATTATGTTCTCGTTAACGATGAGGACGTGTCGCTGTCCGGGCGGTTTGCGTCCAAGCCGTTCATCGGCAAGGAGAAGTGAAATGCGCTTCAGATCCGCGCTTCAGATCAACTTGCATCCGCTGGACGTGCGCCATGCGGTCCACACGCTTCCGCATCAGCTTGAGGTATGGGGCGATCAGGTCGATCGTATCGTGTTCACAGTCGACACCAGGCGGAGCAAGAGCGGCCGCTACAGCGGCAATGCTTATGACGAGAGCCGCAGAGGCCTGTTCGCGCTCCTCGAGGCCATCGCGCGGCAATCGTCGAAGGCGGAAATTGCCGAAGTCGACTATTCGCCGGCGGCGCTTGAGTCCGTTCGGCAGCGCTACTTCTCCACAAGCCGCGCTTATCCGGAAAAGGCCTTCGATGGCGGACCGTTCCATGCCTATTTCTACGGTCTGCTGAAGGCGGATGCGGAATATGTGGTGCATATGGACAGCGACATGCTGTTTGGCGGCGGCAGCCAGGTCTGGCTCGAGGAGGCGATCGGCTGGCTGAGGACGACGCCGGATACGCTGTTCGCCGGACCACTCCCGGGTCCGCCTCGCGCTGACGGGACACTCGGCGATTTGCATGGATCGTTTCCGGGGTTGACCGGTATCCGACCGCCCGAGCGGTTGGCCGCCGCTTACCCGGCCTACCGCTTTCGCAGCGTGAGCACGCGGATCTTCGTCATCGATCAAGCCCGGTTCGATGCATCGATCGGGGCGCTGGACTTGGTGCGTCCGAATCTCAGACGCCGGATCCGCGCTCGATTGTTTCGCCAGTCGCCGCTGTCGATGCCAGCCGAGGAGATTCTTACAGCAGCCATGATGAGCAAGGGACTGTCCCGAATCGACTTTCTCGGTTCAGGAGCCGGGATCTACTCGCTCCATCCACCGTATCGCACGGACGCATTCTATCGGGAATTGCCGCACTTGATCTCACGCATCGTGGCCGGCGCGATACCGGAAGCTCAACGGGGCGACTATGATGTCAATTCAAGTATGTTCGACTGGACCGAGGCACTTCGGCAGAAGACCGCCGGTCGTCGCCTTGCCCGCGCCGCGCGCGCGCTGCTGTCGAGTTAAGCATCGCGGTCCAGATGGACAATCTCCTGGCACAACATCTGGCCGTTAGACGTCTTTCGTGAACCTGCTGATCACATCCATGAACGGCTTCGGCTTGAACTCGCCATCGAGCGGCAGCGGACGGCTCGGTTGCTTCTCCTTCCCGGCGACGGTGCGGTTGAGCCAGCTGTAACGATCGGAAATGCCCCAGGTCAGGATCGAACGCACCGGCCCGCTGGTCGCAATCGCCGTCAAGAGATCATCGACGCGCTTGGCGACGATGGCATCGCGCTCCGAAGGACTTCCTGTCAGCTTCTGATCGTCGACGTCGAGTTCGGTGACGTACACCTCCAGGCCCCACGCGCGCAGCTCGGTCACGAACTCGGCGAGCCCATGGGTGTCGATCTCGAGTTCGGCATGCAGATGCGACTGCAGTCCGACCGCGTGCAGCGGCACGCCCTGGTCGAGCAGGCTCATGATGAGATTGCGGTAGGCCGCGCGCTTGGCGATGAACAGAATCCTTCGCCGATCGATATCGTATTCGTTGATCGCGAGCTTGACGTAGGGGTCGGCTGCCGCTGCGGTGCGGAAGGCGAGCGGAATCCAGCGGTCGCCGAGATGCTGCGTCCAGAACGTGTCGCGCCGGTCGGTGACGGTTTTGGGATTGTCGGGGATGGGCTCGTTGACGACGTCCCACGAGGTCAGCTTGTCCTTGTAGTAGGACACGACGGTGTTGATGTGGTCGACGTAGGCGCGCTCGACGCCTTTCGAATCCTTGATCTGCTTGGTCCAGTCCGGAATGTCGTGATACCAGGCGAGCGTGTGGCCGCGCATGGTCAGGTCGTTGTTCACCGCGAAATCATAGACGGCATCGGCGCGCTCGAAGGCGAACGTGTGCGCGTCCGGCCGCAGCATCGGCCATTTCAGTTCGAGCACCGGCACCACCTGGGTGCAATAGGTGCTGATCGCCTCACCGAGCCGCGGATCGGCCTGCAGGTCCCAGAGCGTGGCGGCGGCGCCATAGCCCGGACGGCGCTGCGCAAGTTTCGAGGCCGGAAGTGCCGACGCCGACGCGCCCGCTGCGAGCGTGGCAGCGCTGCCGAGCAGAAAATCGCGTCTGTCGAGTTTCACCATGTGGCGACCGTCCTTTCGGAACCAACGCGCCAATGTACCAACCGGCGCCTTGCGACGCCGCGATTTCCTGTTGTTGGGTTAACTTTCGCGAACAGTGTTGTCAGCGCGCCTGACGCTGCATCGCCGCTTCAGCGATCCCGTAATAGTGCAGCGCGCCCTTCTCGAGCGTGAGATTGTCCATCACATAATCGCGAGGTGCGAAGTCGCCGGCGCTGACCTGCGACCAGAACTCGCTCCAGCCGGAGACGAAGCCGTTCGCGTCGATGAACGTGCGGCCGCAACGTGCGTCGAAATAGGGCACCGAGGACACGCCGCCTTCGTATCTCACCTTGTTCGGAAAATACTCCGGATCCTGCCACGGGCCGCCGCGATTCCACGCGAACACGGGCACGCCGCTCGACAGCGCCTGTTGGCAGGCGATGCCCTGGCTCTCATGCTCGCACAGGAACACCATGCTGCGGCAGCGCGCCAGCGCCGCTCTGTAGTCGTCTTCCATGTAGTGACCGTAGCGGATCAATTCGACCGAGCGGCCGCTGGCTTCGAGATGCTTACGGATCGGTTCGATCAGTTCGCCCGCGTAGCGCTCGTGTTCCCAGCGCACCTTGTCATAGAGCAGCACATCGACGCTCTTCTGCTCGGCGGCGGTCTCAGTCCACAGATCGGTTTCGATGCCGACCGGCCAGACCTCGACATGCGGCCAGTACGGCCGGCACATCTCCGCATACCAGTCGCAGGGCACAAGGATGGTCCTGGTGTGCAAGTCCTTCAGATGCTCCGGTGCATCCACGGGATGGTTGTACATGGCGACCCCGAGCAGAAGCGGATTTTGCCACGCGAACCAGTCGAGCACGAAGGGACGCCCGATGATGCAGGCCAATTCCTCCGGATGCTTGCGAATGTAGCCGTAATCGTTGACCCGGTAGCGGATGCCGACCCGGTCGAGCCCGGCACAGAGATTGAGGAACACGCGGCGCTGGCCACTGATCCAGGATTTTCCGAGCAGCATCCGCCGCAGCAGCGGCCGGACGTGGCGGTCGCCCGGAAACCAGCGGTCGTCCCGCTCCTCGAAGAACAAATTGAGTGTCATCCGCTCGCGCCCGTCCACAGGGGCCGCCGGGACCAGGGACGCATCCGTTCCGCCATGGGGCAGGGAGGCAGGGTTTGCCCTTACACGTTCGACAACGTCCATTTTAGCCACGTCCACGCGTTAACCAAACCTCGGGCGAGGCTTTAAAATCATGGTTTCTTTTCGGTGATCGCGGCGGCGCGTTCAAGGACAGGGCAAACTTAACGCTAACGCGCGAAACCGATGGGCCCGCCCCATTCGGCGGCCGATCTGCAGACTTAAATGACTATGTTGGGAGATGCTGCGGCGCAGTCCGATCGCCAAGCTTTGATCGTCAAGCCAAGGTCCAACTGATTAACGGCCGTTCGATTTCAAGGCCGCCGGTCCCGTGCACGCATGCTGAATCGCCATTTCTCCATCTATCTTGTCGCCCATATCCTGCCTGCGGCGGTGGGCTTCTTCGCGGTCACCGCCTACACGCGGCTGCTGACGCCGGCGGAGTATGGCGTCTACGTCGTCGGCACCAGCATTGCCGGAATTCTGGGCGCGATCTTCTTCGTCTGGATCAAGCTGTCGGTGTCGCGCTACCAGGCGATGTCGTCGGAGGTCGATTTTCGCGGCACAGCGATGGTCGCGTTCGCGCTGACGGTCGTTGCCATGTGCGCCGCGACCCCGCTGGTGTTCCTGTTCCGCAGCGACGTCAGTGTCGAGCTGGTGCTCGCCAGCATGTTCGTCGCGATCATGTCGAATGCGGTCGATGTCGGCCAGGAGTTCGAGCGCGCCAAGCTGCGCCCCTATCGCTTCGCGATGATCTCGATCGTACGCAGCGTGTCGAGCGTCGGCTTCGGCCTGCTTGGCATCTGGCTGGGCTGGGGCGGCATGGGCCTGCTCGCGGCGTTCGGCCTGGGCTCACTGACCGGCATCGTTCTCAATCTCGTCGGCGATCGCACCAAGATCGCGCGCTTTTCACGCAGCCAGTTCACGCAACTCGCGCGCTACGGCCTGCCGCTGACGCTGGCAGGCCTTTCTGTCGCGCTCTACTCGACCAGCGACCGGCTCATCGTCGCCTGGCTGCTCGGCAAGGATGCCGCCGGCATCTTTGGCGTGGCCGCCGACCTGCCGCGTCAGTTCATGGTCATGATCGCCGGCAGCGTTGCAGCGGCCACCGTGCCGCTGGTGTTCCGCTCGCTGTCGGAGAAAAACAACGACGCGACGCGGGAGCGGTTGACCGAGAGCCTCGAACTGCTGCTCGTCGTCGTCGCGCCGGTTGCGGTCTGGCTTGCGCTCGCGGCGGATCAGGTGGCAGGCACGCTCGTCGGCGTCGATTTTCGCGCCGGCGTGTCGGCGCTATTGCCGATTCTGGTGCTCGCTCGCTTCTTCGGCATCGCCAATCAGTTCTATGTGCAGATCAGCTTCCAGCTTGCCGAGCGGCCGTTCATGCTGGCGGCGCAGTCGTTTGTCACGCTGGTCGTGAGCGTGGCCTTGATGTTCGGGCTGGTGGCGGGCTACGGCCTCTACGGCGCGGCGCTGGCGACGCTTGCGACCGAGGCCATCGGCCTGGTCGTTGCGTTGACCCTGATGCACCGCGCCCATCCCGTGCCGTTCGAAATCAACCGGCTCGCCGGCGTCGCCATCTCGGCCGCAGCGATGGCCGGCGCGATCCTCGCTGCACGGTCGCAGGTCACTGGCACCGGTTTCCTCTCGCTCGTCGTGGTGAGCGTCGCGGGCGGCCTCGCTTACGCAGCTGCGGCGTGGCTGCTCAACGTCGCGAATGTGCGCACCCTGTCCCTGCGCTTCGTGCGAACCTTCAATCGCAAGGCGCTGGGCGTTTAGGGCGGGCCCGACAGGACGCGGTCTCGGTCGCCATCTACGGCCCAGCCGCGGTCTGACGCAATTCTCCGTGATCTCGGTCACATCCTGTCCTCGCCGCCGCGGACGGAGATTCCGCCGGACCGATTCGCAGCCAGCTCCGGACTAGCTTGGCCCCGTAGCGCCCTTCCGCCCGCGCGGGCGGTCGTATATGAGAGCCATGTCACGGTGCGGACCGAATATCGCCGGATACGGAACGGAAAGTGGCTGCGATTTCTTAATGCAAAGATCGCAATCTGACAGATGAGCGACGCAAGTGCAGACAGGCATTCGACGACCGGGGTATGGCATGAACGACCGATTGACGACGGCGCAGTCCACCGTGACGAAGCGGCGCTGGGGGCCAGTCGGCATTGCGGCGCTGGCCGCGCTGGCCGCGCTGGCCGGGTCGCCCGGCAGCGCTGCGGCCAAGCAGGCGCATCAGCCCCTCGAAGCGGTGGCGCAGCGCGAAGCCGGCGAGCCGATCATGGCAATCGTGTCGATCAAGAGCCAGCAGGTCACCTTCTACGACGCCGACGGCTGGATCCTGCGTGCGCCGGTCTCGACCGGAACCACCGGCCGCGAGACGCCCGCCGGCGTCTTCGCGGTGATCGAGAAGGACAAGGACCATCATTCGACCATGTATGACGATGCCTGGATGCCGAACATGCAGCGCATCACCTGGAACGGCATCGCGCTGCACGGCGGGCCGCTGCCCGGCTATGCGGCCTCGCACGGCTGCGTGCGGATGCCGTTCGGCTTCGCCGAGAATCTGTTTGACAAGACGAACATCGGGATGCGGGTGATCATTTCGCCGAACGACGCCGCTCCGGTCGATTTCTCGCATCCCGCGCTGTTCGTGCCGAGCAAGGATGCCATTGCGGCAGCCCCGGCGCGCGCCGACAAGCTCTCCGCCGAGGCCGAGGAGGCCACGAGAGCTGCCGACGAGGCCAAGAAGGCCGCCGCCGCGGCAGCGAAAGACGCTCAATCGCTCCCCGCGTCGCTGCGCAAGCTGGAGCAGCAGAAGGCCCGCGCCGACGCCGAAAACGCCTATGCCGACAAGTTGGTTGCGAATGCCAGGAACGACCAGGCCAAGGCAAAGGCCGACGAGTTGAAGCTCAAGGCCGCGGCTAAGGCAGCCGATGCCGCAACCCAGCTCGATGCCGCCAAGGCTGCCGCGCAGCCGAAGCGCGATGCGGTTGCCGCTACAAAGGAGGCCGCCAAGGCCGCCGCGACCAGGAAGGCCGACGCCGTCAAAGCAGCGACCGATGCAAAGCTCGCGCTCGAGCCGGTCTCGGTCTACATCAGCCGCGCAACCCAGAAGCTTTACGTACGGCGCAATACCCACAAGCCGGCGCCGGACGGTGGCGGCGAGGTGTTCGATACCAGCATCGAGGTCCCCGTCACGATCCGCAATCCCGACCAGCCGCTCGGCACGCATATCTTCACGGCGATGGCGAAAAATGATTCGGGCCTGCGCTGGAGCGTTGTCAGCATTGATGACGGCGACAACGCCAGGGACGCGCTCGATCGCATCACCATTCCGCAGGAGGTGCTCGATCGCATCGCACCGACGGCGTTGCCGCGCTCCTCGATCATCATCTCGGACGAGCCGCTGAGCGCCGAGACCAACTACCGCACCGAATTCGTCGCGGTGCTGAGCAACCATCCGCAGGGCGGCTTCATCACGCGCAAGCCGACCGCGCCTCCGATGGACGTCGCGAGCAGCGACGGCTGGGACAATGGCGGCAACGGCTTCGGCTTCTTCTTCCAGCCGCGCGAGCCCTACCCGCAGCCCGTCAATCCGCACCGCCGCGGCGGCCAGTACCAGTACTATCAACCGGCGCAGCCGATGCAGCGGAGCTTTTGGTAGGGAGCGGAGCGGAGCCTGGCTGGCCCCGCCATTACGGCCGCGCCGTGATCACCAGGGCTTGAATCTTGGCCTCGACCGGTCCGGATCCGTGACGCTTTCGGATTGCCTCGGCAACGGCATCGGTCGCAGCCTGAAGTTTGCTCGCATCCCTTGCCTCGATCTCGCCGCGCAGCGGCGTTCCTTGGCAGTAGGCGAACGCCACAAGGTCGGGCGTCGGCGCGCGGCTTAGCGCCGGCCGTATCTCGATCGAGACAGGGCCAAAACCTGCGCGTTCCAGGTCGGCTCTGATGATCGCCTGGTCGCAGTAGCCGTGCGGCGTCCGGGCCATGAAGCGGGGTGGATCGTCGGGAAACAGCTTGCCGAGAGCCATCGTGACATCGTGCGCGAACACGTTCTCCTCGATGCGGTCCCAGACATTGAACAGGAACGTGCCATTCGGTTCCAGGACGCGCTTTGCCTCCGCATAGGCTTTGACGCGATCCGGAAAGAACATGGCACCGAATTGGCAGCAGACCGTGTCGAACTCGGCATCATCGAACGGCAAGGCCGATGCGTCCGCCTGGCGCCAGGAAATGCGTTGGTCCTCGCCCTGGCGCTGCGCCGCGATCGCAAGCATCGGCTCGTTCAGGTCGGTCGCAACGTAGCGGAAGCCGTGAGGCAGCGCGGCGGCTATTGCGCGCGTCACCGCGCCGGTCCCTGCGGCAGTTTCGAGCACGGCCGAGGGTGAGAGCGCCGCCACGCGCCTTGCCATATCGTCGGCGTAGTCGGAGAAGATCAGCGGAACGAAATAGGTGTCGTAGATCCCCGGGACCGAGCCGGCAAAGACCTTATCGGCATTGGACATGGTCGCCTCGCGGAATGCCTGTACGTGAAGCATACCACAGAGTTAGCGGTGGTTGCGCTTTAGCGCGCCAGCCATAAGGCGACCCCGGCCGGTTGCTCCGAACAGGGACGCAAGGGTGAGTGGGGGAGGAGTCCAGGCTCAGCGCATCTCCGCGGCGTGGCCAAGTGCCCGGCCGATCAGGTGGTCGAGCGAGACCCGCCCCGATCCGTAAGCCATGATGCCGAGCGCCATCGCCGCCCAGGTGATATGCACAGGCCAGCCGTCGGGCACGGTGAGCTCGACGATCGCCGTCATGAACAACAGTCCGAGCGCAGCGAACCGCGTGCCGAGACCCAGCACCAGCAGGATCGGGAAGGTGATCTCGCCGCACCCTGACAGGAACGCCATCACCGTCGGCGCCGGATAGTGATAGGGGCCGCCCGGCAGATGCAGCATGAATTCGTCCGTGAACAGCGTCACCGCGGTGTCGTTGAGCCTCAGGAAGCCGCCCCATTTGAGAATGCCGGAGCGCCAGAACGGCACGGCAAGCGCGACGCGCAGCACCAGTTGGACGATCGACGGCGACGCGATGGTCTGCACCAGATGATCGGCCTTCTCGATGAGCAACCCGAGTGTCGGCATCCCGCCGGCCGCCAGGCGTTGGTCCGTGATCATCATGCGTCTCCAGGGGCAATCGAGGTGAATGCGCCGGCCTCGATCAAGCCGGCGATATTCGAAGCGATGTCGAAATCGGATGACGCCTGCAGTGCTAACGCGGCGGCCTCGCCGAGCGGCCGGCCCGACATCAGATTGGCCGCGAACACCGCGCCACCCGGCGGAAGGTGCCGGACCGTGACGTCGAATTCAGCGCGTGTGATCAGCGCGTCTTCCGGCATCGAGGCGTCGATGCGTTCGACCGGCGCTGTCTCGCGGTTGGCGGCGAAGATCGTCACCGCCGAGAATTGCGACCGCACAACCCACGCCGCCGGGTGACGGGTAAAAACGAGATCGCCCAGCCGATCCGGGGGAACCGCGGACAGCTGCGCCGGCGCGAGCGGCGCGGCGTCGCGCGCGTGATAGGCGTCGAGCCAGGCCCGTTCGATGCGGGCGACGTCGGCAAGCCAGGGCAGCGGCCGCGCATGTTCGTAGGCCTCAATGAAGGCCGGAAAGTCGCGGCCATAGTCGAACAGCAGCGGCGAGGTCGGCGGGTCTGGCGAACATGGGAGCGCGCCATAGCGCGGAAGAAATCGGGGCCGGTGATGCGCTGCACCGCCGGATAGATCGCCGCCAGTGCGTCGATCAGGCTGACTGTGACGTTGTTGCGGTAGATATCGTAGCGCTTGCCGGCGGCCTTGCCGTCCCGGCCGGTCACGATCGGGGGCGCAGGACGCGTCGGATCGAGCAGTGCCGGCACGAAGGCCGCGGCAAACGAGAGATCCTGCTCAGGCGGCATCGCGATCTCCCGTCGGTGCGGCTCGACCATAGCGATCGAGGATGACTTGCGCGGCGGCAGCCTCGGCCTGCAGGACCGGCCAATCCGGGATATTGCTGTCCCACTCGATCAGCGTCGGCACCGGACCGCAGCGCCGGATGACGATCTCGTACAGCTTCCACACGGCGTCCGCGACCGGGCCGTCATGGCTGTCGATCAGCAGCAGATCGCCGTCGTCGTCGGTTTGCTCGGCGTGACCGGCGAGATGAATTTCCCCGACGCGCGAGAGCGGGAAGTCCGCGAGATACTCGAGTGCCGAGAAACCATGATTGGTCGCGGACACGAAGACGTTGTTGACGTCGAGCAGCAGCCCGCAGCCGGTGCGTTCGGCAACGGCGCCGATGAAGGCGGTCTCGCTCATCGATGATTCGCGGAAGGCGACATAGGTGGAGGGGTTTTCCAGCAGCAGCGGCCGGCGGATCGCCTCCTGCACCTGGTCGATATGATCGCACACATTGCGCAACGTCGCCTCTGTGTATGGCAGCGGCAGAAGGTCGTTGAAGAAGCTGGTCTCGTGTGTCGACCAGGCGAGATGTTCGGACACCAGCGCCGGCTGGTAGCGCGCGACCAGGCTGCGGAATCGGGCCAGGTGCGCCTTGTCGAGCGGCTGCGGTCCGCCGATCGACATGCAGACGCCATGCAGCGACAGCGGGTGATCGCGGCGGATCGCCTCCAGCGCCCGATGCGGCGGCCCGCCCGCGCCCATGTAGTTCTCCGCGTGAACCTCGAAAAAGCCGCGTTGCCGGCCTGCGCTCAGGATCGCCTGCAGGTGCTCGGGCTTGAAGCTCGTTCCGGCAACGCCGCCGATCGGGACGGAATAGCGGAGGGGCATCACGAACGCGTCGGGCGCGATTGTCATGGTTTCTCTCCGCTGTCCCTTGTTCTCGTGATCGCGAAGCGGTGGCTTTACACCGGCTTGAGCGAGCCCTTCTTGCCGTTCGGCAGATCGATGCTGGCGCAGGTGCCGCCCTGGACGAACTTCCACGCATTGCCCTGGAAATCGGTGGTCGAGGTGCCCTGGCAGGTCGTGCCCGGTCCTGCAGCGCAATCGTTCTGGCCCTTCAACGCGACGCCGAAGCATTTTTCCTTCTTGGCGGCGACGGCCGCATCGGCCTCCGCCTTGGTCAGCGGAGCGGCGGCGGCGAGCGTTGCGAGCGCGGTCGACATGGCGCCGGCGAGAACGAGCGTGGTGACGGCAAGTTTGGCAGACATCGGATTCTCCTGTTGAGATGGCATTGCTTGGCAAGCGTGCAGCGCATTGTCCCATTCGCCTCGTCCACGACCCGCGTTACCTTAGAGCCGCTCACGAGTCCGTGAGACCGTTGGGTGAGTGCACAGGCCGTGCGCCAGGGCCGGATTTGCGGGCAAGTGGCCGGCCAAATCCAATGCCTTGGTGCTATCGAGACGTTAGCCGGAGAGCATTGGCCCTGGCCGGCCGGGCCTGCCAGACGTAACGAAAGGGGGTGGGGTCGCGTACAGCGATTCGGGAGCGATGCCCCGGCCCCAAGGCGGAAACAGCGATGAATGTCGACCCCGGACGGCAGCTTCACGCGATCACCAGGCTGACGGTCAGCATCCGCCTGGCCATCTCGGCGCTGGTCCTCACCGCGATTTTGCTGACGGCCGCGCTCTCCAGCCTGTTGTGGTGGCGGACGGCGGAGGCGACCAGCCGGCAGCTCGCCTCGACCATCAACGAGCAGATCGTGGCGGCGGTGCGCAAGGAGGTCTCGGCCATCGTCGACGAGGCGCGCGCCGCACACACGCGATCCGCACGCTGTTTCTCCAGAACGTGCTCGACACCCGCGAGGCCGACAAGCGCGAATTCGTCTTCCTGTCGCAATTGCAGTCGCAGGCCACGATCTCCTGGGTCGCGTTCGGCTGGCCCGACGGGTCCTTCTTCGCCGCGCACAAGCTCGGCGACCGCCGCCTCGAGATGATGGAGATATCGCTGACCGATCATCCCGGCCAGCGCCGCATCGACGAATATGACGTGGTGCCCGGGGACATCGAATTCGCCAATCGCCGCTTCGAGCCGACCGAATTTCGCGTCGCCGACCGCGCCTGGTTCAAGACCGGCCTGGCGGCCGACGGGCCGCAATGGTTCAGGGTGCTGGACCATCCGACCGGCGAGCGGCCGTCGATTGCCTTTGCCGGACCGATCGACGTCTACCAGGAGCGCCAGGGCGTCCTCGCGATCATGATCGAGTATACAAGGCTCGCGCGCTTCCTGTCGCAGCTCGAGGTCGGACGCACGGGCAGCGCTTTCATCTTCGACGGCGGCGGCGAGCTCGTCGCCGCGCCCGACATGAACGCCGACGAATTGCACGTCGCTCACCGTGAGAACAAGCTGCTGCCATTGGCGCAGTTGGCGCTGGCAAAGGCCGGCGATGCCGGCCGCAAGGACGCATGGCGGAGCCGGCTTGTCGCTGACGGCGCGGCCTATGAAGTCGCGCTCGCGCCACTGCCGTTTCCGGGCTGGTCGCTTGCGACGGTGATCCCGGAGGCCGAGTTCCTGGGGCCGGTCGAGACGACGCTGCGACGGCTGATCCTCGGCCTCGCCATCGGCGCCGTGCTCGCGGCCTTGGCCTCGGCGGCGCTGGCGCGTTCCGTCATCGCCGCGCCCTTGTCGCGCGTCGTCGGCGAGCTCCGCCATGTCGAAGCGTTCGCGCTGGAGCAGGTCCGCCGGCATCCGTCGCGGCTGAAGGAGATCGCGAGCCTGTCGGGCGCCATCGCCGAGATGGCGGCCGGCCTGTCCGCGTTCCGCAAATTCATCCCGGCCGATCTCGTCCGCGCGTTGCTGCGCCAGGGCGTCGAGGCCAGGCCCGGCGGCAGCATCCAGGAGCTCAGCGTGATGTTCGTCGACATCGCCGGCTTCACCGGGCTCTCCGAGCGGCTCGGCGATCGCGTGGTGCCGCTGTTGTCGCGCTATCTCGACCTCGCCTCCGAGGCCGTCGTCGCCAATGGCGGCACCATCGACAAGTTCATCGGCGACGCCGTGATGGCGTTCTGGGGCGCGCCGCAGCCGCAGGCCGATCACGCGCTGCGCTGCTGTCGCGCAGCGCTCGAGTGCCGAAGCGCGATCGCAGCGTCGGGCCTTTCCGACGACCTCGGCCAGCCGCTCGGGATCCGGATCGGGATCAATTCCGGCCGCATGCTGGTCGGCAATATCGGCTCGGAGCTGCGCCTGAACTACACCGTGATCGGCGACGCCGTGAACGTCGCAAGCCGCCTCGAGGGCGCCAACAAGTCTTTCGGCACGCAAATCCTGATTGGTGAGGCCACCGAACGCCTGGCACGCGGCGCCATTGTGACGCGCGAGATCGACAGCATCGCGGTGTACGGGCGCGAGGAGGGCTTTCCGGTCTACGAATTGATCGGGCTTGCCGGGGAGGACGGCGGCGAGACGCCCGATTGGATCGGCCGCTACGCGCAGGGCCTCGCCAATTATCGCGAACGCCGGTTTGCCGCAGCGCTCGCCGATTTCGAAGCCGTGTTGAGCGAACGCGGCCATGATCGCCCGGCAGAATTGATGCGCGACCGGTGCCGGCTGCTCGCGGCGACCGCCCCCGATGCGGCGTGGCGGCCGGTCGCGGCGCTGACCACGAAGTAGCCGGGAGGCGAGGACAGGCGATCGCGCGAATGCGCACCACCGTGGCGCGTCGTTCCGCCCCTTGCTTGCTTCATGGCCGCCAGATTCAGATTGCACGCACTAGCCATTCCCTCTAATTGTCTTGTACAGTCGACCAAATAAAATGGTCGCGCGCCGAATGGCGCTGTCGAGGATGGAAGCGCAGCATGTCGCAGGCGGATGGATTCGGGCTGGCAGGTGTCATCGGCATGCCGGTCGGGCATTCGCGCTCGCCGGTCATTCACAATTATTGGCTGAAGGCGCATGGCATTCGCGGCAGCTATGTGCCGCTCGCAGTGAAACCTGAGCGGCTCGAGGATGCGCTCGACGGGCTGATTGCGCTTGGCTTTCGCGGCTGCAACGTCACCATGCCGCACAAGCAGACGGTGATGACACTGCTCGACCGCGTCAACGAAACCGCAAAACGCATCGGCGCCGTCAACACCATCGTCGTCGAAGCGGACGGCACGCTTTCCGGCTTCAACAATGATGGCAACGGCTTTGTGCAGAGCCTGCGCGACGCCAGGGCCGACTGGCGCGGCGATGCGGGGCCGATCCTGCTGTTGGGAGCCGGCGGCGCGTCGCGTGCCGTGGTCGTGGCGCTGCTGGAGAACGGCGCGCGCGAGATCCGTATCGCCAACCGTACGCCTGAGAAGGCGCAGGCGCTCGCCAAGGACTTCGGCGCGGCCGTCAGCACGGTGGCTTGGAACAATCGCGGCGCCACACTCGCGGACGTCGCGCTGCTCGTCAACTGCACCGATCGCGGCATGGTCGGCAAGGACGCGCTGGAGATCGACCTGTCGCGCTTGCGGCCTGCGACACTCGTGGCTGATCTCATCTACACCCCACTCGAGACGCCGTTCCTGGCCGAGGCCCGTGCGCGCGGTTGCGTGACGGTGAACGGGCTCGGCCTGCTGCTCAACCAGGCGCGGCTCGCCTTCAAGGCCTGGTTCGGCGTTATGCCGGACGTGACGCCCGAGCTGATCACGACGATCGAGGCAACGTTCTGACGCCTGCATCGGGGAGTTGTCCGCCATGACCTTGCCGGCGTGCCCCAAGATCGACTGTCATATCCATGTCGTCGATCCCGTCCGCTTTCCGTATGGTGCCGATACGCCCTACCGGCCGACCGGCCAGGAGATCGCGCCCGCCGCGCAGCTCATTCGCGTGTTCGACGCGTTCGATGTCCGCCACGCGCTCGTGGTGGCCACCAACACCGGCTATGGCAGCGACAGCCGCATCCTGCTCGACACCTTGAGGCAGGGTGGCGGCCGTTTCAGGGGCGTCGCCGTCGTCGAGAACGACGTCGAGCTTGAAGAGCTCGAGCGGCTGAAAGTCGCCGGCGTGATCGGCGTCGCCTTCAACGTGCCGTTCCATGGCGCCGAATATTATCTCAAGGCAGCGCCGCTGCTGGAGAAGCTGACGCGCCTCGGACTGTTCCTGCAAATCCAGGTCGAGATCGATCAGCTCATCCCGCTGTTGCCGCTCATCGAAAAATCACCGGTGCGTCTGGTGTTCGACCATTGCGGACGCCCCTCGATTGCGCAGGGATTGCAAGGCAAGGCCTTCCAGACGCTGCTCGCCATCGGCCGTGAGCGCGACGCGCACGTCAAGCTCTCCGGCCATTACAAATTCTCGCAGCAGCCGCATCCTTACGAGGACGCCCGGCCGTTCATCGCCGCGCTCGTCGAAGCCTTCACGCTCGACCGATGCGTCTGGGGATCGGACTACCCGTTCCTGCGCGCGCCCGAACGGCTCGATTACGGGCCGCTGCTCGCGGTCCTGACGGAGCTGTTTCCGGATCCCGGCGACCAGCATCGGCTGCTGTGGCGAACGCCGGCAAGGCTGCTCGGCTTCGACGGCGGTACGGACCGGACAAGATAACGAACGAAGCAAAATGGGAGGGACGTCATGAGGCATCTTGCAGGGCCGTTCGGCATCGCCATCGCGGCATCACTGTGGGCGGGCGCGGCCGGCGCGCAGACCACCGTCTACATCCCCGATGTCGTCGAGCTGTCCGGGCCCGGCGCCGTCTCCGGCACCAACTGGCGCGACGGCGTCGCGCTCGCGGTCGACGAGATCAACAATGCCGGCGGCATTCTGGGCCGAAAGATCCAGACTGAGCATCTCGACACCCAGAGCAATCCCGGCATCTCGCGCGCGCAGGTGCAGAAGGTTTTGGACAGGGATCCCTATGTCGTACTCGGGCCGATCTATTCCGGCTCGGTCAAGGTCAACATGGCGCTGACGCAAGCGGCCGAAATTCCGCAGATCGTCGGCGCCGAGGCCGCCGACATCACCACGCAAGGCAACCCGTGGGTGTTTCGCACCGCCTTTGGCCAGCAATTCTCGATGCCGAAGATCGCGAACTACTTGCACGACCGGCTCAAGGTGAAGTCGGTCGCGGTGGTCTGGGTCAACAATGATTTCGGCAAGGGCGGCCGCGATAATTTCGTGAAGGAGATGAAGGCGCGCAACATTGATATCGCGGCCGATATCTCCACCGAGCAGGGCCAGGTCGATTTCGGCGCCGACGTGATCAAGCTGAAGAGCGCCAAGGCCGACGCGATCTTTGTCTACACCAACGAGGAGGAGAGCGCTCGCTTCCTGATCGAGGCGAAGCGGCAAAATCTCGCGACGCCGCTGTTCGGCGAGACCACGCTGCTCAGCCAAAAGGTGGTCGAGCTCGCCGGCCCCGCCGCCAACGGCGTGCGCGGCCATGTCGGCCTCAGCGCCGACGCGCCCGTGCCCGCGATCGAGGAGTTCACGAAGAAATTCAGCGAGCGCTACAAGTACCGGCCCGACCACAACGGCATCAAAGGCTACACCGCCGTTTATCTCGTCAAATACGTCACTGAGAAGATCGGCAAGTTCGACAGCAAGACCTTTGGCGCAATGATGAAGGGCCTGACCCTGACGCCGGACAAAACACCCGGTATTCTGATGGAGGCCAGCTGGGACCAGAACGGCGATATCGACCGCGCGAGCTTTCTCGCCGAGATCGTCGACGGCAAGCAGAAGATCGTCGAGACCCTTCCGAAGCTGAAGAGCGGCAAGGGGGAGTGAGGCGCGCGGCATCTGTGAAGAAGGATGCTTTTTGTGGTAAGCCCCAATCCATGAAAACCACGCTGCTGAAACCTGAAGACTACACCCGCTCGCCCTGGAAGAACGGCGGCGGCATTTTCACCGATATTGCGGATGCCCATCGCGCCGATGCAAGGCTGAAGGATTGGGACAGCCTTCTCTGGCGCTTCGCCGCGACGCCGATCGTGGCGCCCGGGCCGTTCTCCCACATGTCCGGCATCGACCGCTTGCAGATGGTCGTCGGCGGGCGCGGGCTGGTGCTCAAGGCGCGCGGCCAGGAATTCGATGAACGCGAGCCGTTCACCCCGGTGCGCTTCAGCGGCGAGCTTGAGATCATGACCGAGCTCGAAGCCGGTCCGGTCGAGGTCGTGAACCTGATGGCGCGGCGTGGCGCGGCGGAGATCGAGCTTCTGGCGCTCAGAGAGCCCGGCGATCGGCAATTGTCCGCCGGTACGCATCTCCTTTACGCCGCTTGCGGCGATTGCAGCATTCGCCTCGACGCGGACAATTTCGCACTTGCTGACGGCAGCACGCTGAAGGTCGAGCTGACCGAGGCCTCGAAACTCGCGCTCGTTTCAGGGCTGGCGGTGTTGGGCTCGATACAGCTGGTCGGTTAGCGGTAGTCTTGTCCATCGGCCCGATGCGCACAATCCGGGCAACTGGCCAGGTTGACGCCGTCGCGCCGGAACCCGATATGTGCGGGGTTGCAGATCGCCGCCGAGGACAGCATATGAACGCGCCGCCAAACAACGACTCTGTCCGTGCCGGCAGCGACGCCGTCATCGACTGGCTGACCAACGGCACGCGCGATCAGCGCTTCATCGACAACATCTTTGCCGAGATGTGCATCCGGCTCCAACAGGCCGGCGTTCCCCTCAAGCGCTCGACGCTTCACGTCCTGATCCAGCACCCGCAATGGCTCGGTGCCCGTATCCTGTGGTCCGACGGCATGCGCGAGGCGGAGATCGCGCGGGTCGATTTCGACGTGCGGGAGCGATCCGAATATATCGGCAGCTCCGCCAACGAAATCCACGAGGGAGCCGTCGAGGTGCGTGAGCGCCTCGAACAGGATCCGTCGCTCGGCCGCAAGCACGCACTCTATGACGAGATGCGGGCGAAGGGCCTGACCGACTACGTGGCCTGGCCGCTCTATCATACGCTCGGCAAGCGGCACATCGTCACCTTCGCGACCGACAATCCCGGCGGTTTCGACGACGCGCATATTGCGGGCCTCAAGAAGCTGCTGCCGGTGCTGGCGCTGGTCAGCGAGATCCGCGTCAAGAACCGTCTGGCGCGAACGCTGCTCGAGACCTATGTCGGCTCCCATGCCGGCGAGCTGATCCTGGCCGGCGCCACCAGGCGCGGCACCGGCACCACGGTCCGCGCCGCGATCATGATCTGCGACCTGCGCGAGTTCACCAGGATCTCGGACAATTGGCCGCGCGACGATGTCATCGATCTCCTCAACGATTATTTCGACGCGATGTCGGAGCCGATTGCGCGCCACGGCGGCGAGATCCTGAAATTCATCGGCGACGGCCTGCTCGCTATCTTCCCGCTCGACGAGCCCAACGCGTGCGCGAACCTGCTGCATGCCGTGACCGAGGCCCGTCAGGCCATGGCCGCCCTGAACCAGCGCAACAGCGCGAGTAGCCGCGCACCGCTGAACTACGGCATCGGCGTCCATGTCGGCGACGTCATGTACGGCAATATCGGGTCGAGCACCCGGCTCGACTTCACCGTCATCGGTCCCGCCGTCAACATGGCCTCGCGTCTGGAGGCCCTCACCAAGCAGCTGGGAAAGACGGTGCTGCTGTCTCGCGCCTTTGCGGAGCAGGTAGCGCCGCAGTTCGAGCTCGAGCGGGTGGGGGAGCACGCCGTGCGCGGCTTCAGCGAGCCGATCGAGTTGTTTGCGTTTCACGGCTGAAGCGGTGATCGCGGGGTCAGGCGCGCAACCGGTCTCGCGGCTTGTCGCCGCGGCTATTTGCGGTTCGTTCCCGAGGTGCCGGGGCCCGGACCACCCATCTGGCCGCCCTGGCTTTGCCGTGTATCGTTATCCTCGGGCCGGGACGTGCTCGATTTGGCGGGCGCGTTCGATCCGCCGCCGTTGTTGTCCGAAGAGGTATTGAGACTGGAAGCTCCCGCTCCCGTCGTGCCGCCGGTGCCAGGGGAGTCGATGCTCGAGCCGATCCTGGACGCACCCGCACCTTGCGCGAAGGCGGGAGATTGAGCCAGGAGAGCCGCCGCGAGCCCGGCCATCATCATAAGCGCTTTCATCTTGATATCCTTTGCCTGATTGCGGTTCGGTCGGGTGCAGCCGACGAAGGGGACCGCAGAGAAAAAGATTCCGGCGCGTGAGCGTTCCTGAGCCGGCGTGAAGAATCGTGGCAGCCGAAAGCAGGCAGGACGAGTATGCGTCGCGCGACCGAGGAACCTTCGTCGATGCGGCCGGTTGCGAGCAGAGTTCCGGAGGACGCCACATGAGCGAAAAACCGACGCCCGAACAACTCGAACAGCTGAAGCGGCTGAGCAGGGAGGCGCGCGTGCCCGACGAGTCCGAAATCGTCACGTCGAAGCAGGAGGCGGAGCAGCGCATCCGCGACCTGAAGGCCAAGAGGTGGATGGAATAGCGAAGGCCAACCCCGCCTCGATGTCCTTTGCGCTGTCGCCGCCGTAACGGTGCATGCTGTTGCCAACGCAGGATTGTGTGACTACGGTTTACGCCAAGTCCGCCCGAACGTTCCTGCGACTGGCCGCTCGTTCATGCCCAAATTCCTGCGCATTGGAATCCATCAATCGAACGTTTCCGGATATACCTCGAAGGCGTGGTGCATCAGGCGGGTCGGCTCGGTGGTGTTCCTGAAATGGGGCGCCGTCGAGGTCCATGGCGCCGGAGCCGGGCGCAAGGTGTGCTGGACCCGTCTGCCGCAGGAGAAGACAGTCCGTTGCCGCACGGCGCAGCGCGCCCAGGACTATGCCAAGGCCGCGATCGCGCGGCGGCGCAATCATCGCTATGAACCGCTGGCCGGACCGATCGCAAGCCGGCGCCGGTCCGCCGAACGCAGCGCTGAGCTCAAGCAGGCCCTAGCCACCATCCTGATCGTCGATATCGTCCGCTCCACCGAACAGGCCGCAAAGCTCGGCGATGCGCGCTGGACCAAGATCATGGGCCACTATTACGCGGCGGTCCGCAAAGAACTGAAGAGCTCGCGCGGCAAGGAAGTCGTGACCACGGGCGACGGCGTGCTGGCGACGTTCAAGGCGCCCGCCGCCGGCATCAGCTGCGCGACCGCGATTCAGAAAGCCGTGCGCACGCTGGGCCTCGAGATCAGGGTGGGCTTGCATGCCGGCGAGTATACGGTGAGCGGCGGCGAAATGGTTGGTCTCGCCTTCCACATCGGCACCCGTGTTGCCGCGAAAGCGCGCGCCGGCGAAGTCCTGGTCTCGAGCGCGGTCAAGGACCTGGTGATGTCGCAGTCGGCGATCCGTCTGAGGGATCACGGCATGCATCGCCTCAAGGGCGTGCCGGAGCGCTGGCGCCTGTACCGGGTCGAGCATTGATGCGGACAACCGGGCGGCGCCGGGCAAGCCCTGCAGGATCATCTATGCCGGCTTCGGCACCACCAGCACCGGAATGCTTCCGTCGACCAGGACCTCGGATGTCTGGCTGCCCAGAAACAGCTTCCTGAGGCCGCGACGCCCGTGAGAGGCCATCACGATCAAGTCGCAGCCCAGGGACTTTGCGGTTTCAATGATCGCGGTCGCTGGGTGCGCATTCGGAACATGCAAAAGTTCGGCAGGCTTGCCGACCTGCTCCGACATGCCGCGCGCTTCCTCGAGCACCTGGCCCGCGCGGGCCTTGCAGGCCGCGTCATAGCTGTCGACTTCTTCCTGCGTCGGAATCCATCCCGAGGTGTGTCCGCCGCCATAGTCGACCGGCAGCGCTTCGGTCACCGTGATGATCGTCAGCTTGGCGTTCAAGGCCTTTGCCAGGGCAATGCCATGCTCGACGCCTTTTCTCGCAACGTCCGATCCGTCCGTGCTCAAGAGAATGTTGGCATACATTCGCAGGCTCCCTTGTTCATTGAACAAAGTGATGCCTGGCCAATATGAGCCGATACAAGCGGAGGGTCCATGCGGTTTTGCCGGCCTCTCACGACAGTGATGGCGCACTTGCTAGCTATCGCGCGAGCGGCCCGCACTGGGGTCGGGGCCATCGCACATGGCTGTTGGCCGGCCTAACCGGCATCGGCGCCCGCTGAAACTGCGACCGCGCACTCCGCCCTCATCCTGAGGAGCCCGCCAAGACGGGCGTCTCGAAGGATCGGCCGCAGGGAGCACGGTGTTGAATGCGATCGCCCTGCACCGCGCGACAATTGATCCGTTTTGTTTGCGCATGATGATTTCGGAAAGCCGCTACGCGGCTCGCCGAAACATGCTCTAGCCTCCCCAGTTCTTGTAGGGGGAATCCACCAGAGGATCCGGTTGGTCGTTGAAGTAGACACGTGGACGAGGCTCGGCGTAGGCGCCATAGGGCCCGGCGTAGGCATCATAGGGAGCGGGGCTCATGACCACGCCGGGATGATCCTGACGCGTCACGGCGTGTCTGCGGTGTTGGTGGTCGACCGTCGCGGCATTGGCCGAGGCACTGAGGGCAATGAGAAAGCCCAAGCTCA
This sequence comes from Bradyrhizobium sp. LLZ17, assembly GCF_041200145.1. NCBI lineage: Bacteria > Pseudomonadati > Pseudomonadota > Alphaproteobacteria > Hyphomicrobiales > Nitrobacteraceae > Bradyrhizobium > Bradyrhizobium zaerense. The sequence goes on along the minus strand of NZ_CP165734.1, from coordinate 3,302,561 downwards.
AAAGGGAACGCATCGCATTATCTCCAGGGAAGCCGGCACGTCTGTTCACTTAAGGCGCGGCCACGCTCGTCACAATCGGCACGTGTTTTCACGATCCGTCACATCGGCGGCATCAATGGCAGCCGCTCACGCGCGTCTGTCTCGCGCCACGGGACAATTGATGTCCGCGTTACAGATAACCTTCTGTAGTTGATAGAGCAAAAAACTTGAATAAAAGTCGACGTCAGCTTGACGGAGTTGGCGGGGGCAAGCGAGGCTATCAACGCAACATCACCGCACCCCCGTGCCTTTGCAGCGCTGGCACTTCACCACCTTGTCGCCCTTCTTGAGCAAGCCTTTGCCTTCGCAATTCTTGCACTTCTGCTTCTTTTTGATGTTCGGGCCTTTTTCACTGGTCATGGAGGTCTCCTGCGGAGAGAGGGCGGCTGATTGATACATCCCGGGGCATCAGAACGGGTTCGTGGATTCACGTCAACGAGCTTCGCTCGCAATGACGCGGAGGGCCAGGGATCACTGTAGATCGGAAGCGTGTGTCTTTACCTGTTTTGCAAGTCGCACGAGCTTTTTAACCTCGAGAATGCCGATGAACCCGGATGCCTTATTCCGTTGAGGCAAGCCTTGACATTTTTCGGACACCGAATCCTGTCCCGTGGAGGTCGATTGTGATCAGTGTCTTCCGAAGCGTCATTCTGTCGTCCCAGAACCAATCGGCAATAAGATCGGCCTTTGGCGGTAATTTGCCTTCCAACGTCCATAGCCTGTCTTCCCAATTTCTATTGCGAAGTCTGCTCGATACGTCAGACAGCATGCCGGCAGATAAGTCTGCGATGGCGCACAAATCCTCGAAGTCGCGCGCACCAATCTCTTGATCCGTTGTATTGAGACGGAATACTCTTCCACGCTGCTTTTGCTGTGCGCAGAGCGTGCAGCGCAATTCCGAACGACGTATCTTCGTGATTTTCATTCGCGCTTTGCCAGGGGCCCGCAAAGCCGTCAACATAAACAACGTGAGGGTAGACGCTCGCCGTTTCGGGCCGCCGGCATGTGCGAGATAGACGCTGCTCCATTTGCTGAGCTCCACAGCGCCGCTCGCGCTGAGCCACGACTCCATTTTGTGAAGTATGGACGCTGCCATCAAGTCATCGCGCTGGCGCTGATCCGGTGACACCTTGCTTAACCTGTCGAACTGATCATGGACCATTTGCGATGTGCCCCACGCGGTTGGACCCGTGGTTGAGACCCAGATCCCGCGGCCGCCCCGGCCGACCTGAGGAGACATCTCCTCCCGCTGAACGCGCTTCCAGTCGTAAGGAAGGCCGTCGTGACAAACGTAGTGTTCCCTCGTAAGAAGATTCGCGTGCGCCTTGATGTCCTTGACCAGGCGCGGAAGCGAAATGACATCGCTGCCTCTATCGACCAACCGACGGATGGCCAGAATCTGGGTTGCGAAATAGCCGTTGATCAGTGCTTCGGCCAACAACGTATTCTCGAGCGACGTCGGCGTGCCCGCGGTCGTAAAGCCCGTCAAACAGCGAAATGCCACGTCAGTCCAAACCATCGACTGAATTGTGCTCCAAATCGCATGGTGCTCATCCGTCTCGAGCCAAGACAGCCAAACGACTCGCTTCGCCCGATATTGCTCAAGCCGACGCTTGTCTTGTACGTCGCATTGCTCAAGCGAGTAGGTGTAATCGCTGCTCATGATGAGAGACTAGCACGGAAACGCAGCTGGCGACTTTAGGGAGAACGCGCGAGTCACCTACCTCGGTCACCCAAGCTGCTACCCCGACCGCTTGCAGGGCGGTGTATCGCATTGAGCGAGATGCCCCGCGCCGTCGCGAGATGTGACCCCTGCAGGCCTAGAACGACCTGCGTAGAACAAGCGCGCTTCAACCTGGGCGAAAGCTGTGGCCGATGGGCTAGCCTGACTTGCTTAGGGCAGGGCTTCCTTTTTCAGAGGGTCAGGCCCAAAGGCACTTCTGAGCGCGAAATGCACCAACGCTTGCTGTTCTCCAACGTAACCCGTTGAAATCACGCCAAATGGGAGCGCCCTCCGAGCGCATCATAAATCGAAGCGGCGGTACGCCGTCGATCAATGATGATATCGACATCAAGGTCAGCCACCACCGTCCTGCTGAGGCGCCCGGTCGTCGGCATCGCGACGAGCTTCGGAGTTGGGTGCCGGAGTTCGTCGCGGTCGTGAAGCGCGGTGTGCTTCCTGTGCGGTGATGTGAACGAGCCGGTGAGCCCAAGATCGCCAATCATTTCTTCGCAATACGATCATTGAGCCATCTGCCCACATACCGTCGGATCCGGACGTCGCCGAGGTCGTCGAGAACGTTCGGTGGCAAAAGCTCATCAGTTGCGAGCAGTCTGCGCGCCGGGTGGCCGGCGTCGAGCAATTTGAGGAGACCGAGTGCGGCTGCACGGTCTCGGCTCCCTAATGCAACGACCCCGAGCAGCAACAAAGCCCTGTGTGATTGGGAATGTCCGACCCGCTCAAATATCTGAACGGCATCGGCGACGGGAAGGTGCGCTCCCACCAGAATCGTTGCAGAAGCCGCTAGCGGCGCCGACAATTTCATCAGGCGGTCTGCGGAGATCTTCCTGACGATTTCGAGCTCCACTGTGCTGGCGGTGCTCAATGCGTCGATGGCGTCGACGCGCAGCCAACCAAGCGAATTATCAGTAAAGAGCGACCAGATCTGGCGTCGAACGGCCGGTCCGCAAAGCCGGGCCGCGGCGCTCAACGCATCCCGGCGCAGCTGCTCGTCGGAGGTCTCCCTGGCCAACGCGATCAGCTTGGTCCCGATCTCATCACCGAGTGATCCGTACGTCTCTAGCGCGGCCACAGCTTCGCGCGCGATCGGGTAGGAGTCCGGCTCCTGATAGTGCGGCTCGGCGTCGGACCATCGGTCCAGAGCCAGTTGCATGAGTACCGGAAAGTGCTCCGAGTGCGGTCGGCTGCTGAGGACAGCCGTCAAACTGCGGCGGACCCGATTACCCTTGTCATTCGCAAGAGCGAGGAGCTCGGTGGGGAGTGGATCTGGCAGTCTTGATGCCAAATATTCGAGCGCGCTTTGACGCGCGTCGGCGCGATCATGGTGCAGCGCCAGCCAGACGAGAGGTTCCTCGCCAATCGTGATCGCGGCCTGAGTTGCGGCAGCTGCGTCGGCGCGGTCCGTCGCTTCCGCGAGCCACCTGCGCACAACGCCGGCCGGCTTTGACCCACTTGCGATCATCACTGGTACGATCACGCCGAGCACGGTCGAAGCCGCAGCCGGCGCTGCCGCTTCAAGCAAGGCGAGGGCAGCTGCTCCGACCGCACGTGGCCCCTGCTTGATGGTTTCGAACGCCTCAAGTAGTTCCGTCGCTTCCGGAGAGAGTGTTGCCGATAACGATTCTAACCGTTCTGCTTCGGCAAACGCTTGAACCGCATACATATCAACCAACAGATGAATGAACACCGAGGGTGAGGTTGCATGCGCCTGAAGGCAATTGATCAACGCTGACGGAGCTGCGGTGATCGCGCATTGGACCAGGGATCTGCGCAAGCTTTCATCATCCGGCTGCGACAGGATCCGGTCCGCCAGAAGCGGCTCCAACGTCGCGTCCCAACATTGGCGCGCCGCGTTCCAGCCTGCTTCCTCATCGCCGCTCTTGCGGGTCGCTTCCAGAATCGCGCGGATTTCGTCCGCTGTGACCGCAGCCTTGGAGCTGGAAACCTCCTGCGCCCAGCGCCCGGCAAAGTCTGTCAGCCGCGCGTGGTTGGCCAAGTCCTGCCAGCGGTCGGCATTGCGCATGGTTTCGATGAAGGTGTCGACGAGCACACCTGATGCGTAGTCCCTGTCGTCGTCCTGCGTCGCGTAATATTCCTCGTAACCTTTGTCGTACTCACCGTCCTCAACAGCTCGCCACTCCTTCCCGGTGTCTTCCTGGCGAGATCGTCGAATGGCCGCCAGATCGTCGAGCGCCTCGATCAATACAGCCTCGTATCCCGCGAGATCTCGCACCGCACCTTCTGCTACGGCATCGACGTTTCGATCGAACCCTGTCCCGATCAATTTGTGAGCGACCGCCAGGAACGCGGGTGTCAGGCCAGTTGCGATCCGATCGAGTTTGTCTGCGAGGTCGCGACCATAGGATCCATGGTCCTGTGGAAGCTGCTCGCGAATGAAGCGATCCGCGATAATTGCCGATCGGGGATCGGCCGAGACTCGCTGGTACCAGGCATCGTCGAAACTTGGCGGCTCCCAATCGTCGATGAAGAACGCACCGCCGCGTCTTACCCCCTTGATGAACCATCTTGCGAGCTCGGCGGGGGTGGACGCGCTTGTGCCAACGTCCGCCGCCAATTGCAGCAGGGCCTGGAAATCGGCGTCTGGGTCGATCAGGGATTCCTCGAGCCACGCGTCAATCGCGGACCGGCTTTCGTCTGACGCCTGGCAAGTGCCATCCATTCCCTCGATCGTCGCCCACAGATTGGTGGCAGCATTCAGCGCGCGGGCGGCCGTCTCCAACCCCCATGCGCGATTAGCACCGGTCAATCCAGTCAGGGCTGCAAGAAGGGACTCGAGTGCAACCTCACTGCGAGACCAGTTCTCCGTCAGGAACGTTTCGAAGCCCGCCCGCACGCTCGGATGCGCGAACGAAACCGTGCGCAGGGGCTGGCGGAGGTGGCGTGTGGCGACCAGACGGTCGATGGTCTTTTCCAACCCATCGGCCAATCCGGGGGCGGACTTTCGCAGCTGACGTTGCAGTGCAGTTAGCTGGGTACGATCGATTTGACCTCGCGCCGCAAGCAGGCCCCAGATCGCGGCGGACAGACCGATTTGATCGGTCGCACCGAGATATTTGACGACGACGCCCTCAACGGCATCTCGGTGGGCCAAACCGAGAAGGCGTTGCAAGAACGAGCGATCCGCCTCATCTGGCTGAGGCCCATCCGCGAGGCTTGTAAAGAACAACTCCAGCTCGAGCGGGGTTTCCAGCGCTTCGAGCACCTCTTGTCGAAACTTGAGTGCTTTGGGCTGTAGATCGGTCGCGAGCAGGTCCATGCGCTTGTCGTAGATATGCGCCAGCTCGCCGCTGCTGTACTGCTCCGCATTCAGCTCGATTGACCACCGCTTGAATGCGTCGTTCGCGCGGGCCTGGCCGAGCATATCGCTGCGGGAGGTTATGACATATTGATGTCCGGGACGCGCGTCCTTCAAAAGACGCGGTAGTTGCTCTGTCCAGGCTTCTGACCCGCGTCGCAGGCTGTACTGGCCCCAAGGGTCTTCGACGTAGAAGAGCGTGGGTCCGGTGTCAGTCAACCGTCTTGTAATCGAGGGTTCATCATTCGGATTCACGGCAACGATATCGAGTCGCCCGTCCTGCTGACGAGCCATATCGCAAAGAGCAATTGCCGCCAGCGTCTTTCCAGTCCCGGAAGGTCCGGTGATCACGATGGCATTTCGCTGTCGCAGGAGGGATGCCATGTCGTCGAAGTTCGACGGCTTGACGAACCCCACGAGTTCCGCTGCGCTCGCAAGGTAGCCGCCGTGAGCCCGAATCGTTGCCAACAAGTCATCGCGTGTCCAGACGCCCGGGCCGATTCCGCGCATTCTGCGTCGAGCTTCCTGGCAAAGTTGCTCGCGGCACTCGGTCTGACGAGAGTGCGGGACACGGAGCAGCTCGCTCAATATATAGCCGATCTCGAGCTCAATTAGTCGCTCTGTTGCACCGCCCCGGATTGCAATGCGTCCCTCTGGTGCCAAGGGCAGGGTCTTCCTAAGCGAGGGCGGGAATTCCAGTGGGTCCGATTGTTCCTCAAACTCGGAAACGAGCAAGTTGCGCGCGGCCCCTTTCGCGTCGGCGTTGGTGACCAACAGAAACCGCGTGTCGAGGTCGTCGAGGTGATGTTTTGCAGGCCTTCGCCTCTCGCCATGATTTAGCAATTTGTCGAGGTCATCGATCGACCACGGCTCACCCCCGCGGAATTTAACCTGGACGACAAGCTTGTAGCCACTTGCGACAATGGCACTCGGCACAACCCGGCCCGGTTCGTCGGGCTCGCAGTCGGCCTCCAGATCTTCTTCATTGGCCGGCTCTAACGTGATGCGTGTTGCCGATTTCGTAATCAGAAGCAATCGCAGAGCCGCCAGCACCGAGACGTTGAGCTGATATTCGTAGCCGGCCAGGGCTGCGGTCGCACCGCTGGTTGGGCTGGATGTGCTTTGTGACAACAGAGGATCCTGGCCCTTCATTCATACTGCGTTTGCGCAATCGAGAACTTTAAATCCCCTCGTTTATCGCGACGGTCTCCTGATCGCAACAAGGGTCTCGGCGCAATCAGTCCAGTTGTTTTGGGTGCAGGCATAGCCAATACACCAGCGAGCAATTCCAGCGCCTGATGGCCGACCACGGCAACGTCTGCGGCATGAGCCGTTCCAGCAAAGCCCGGGACATTGCCGCGATGGAGAGCTTCTTCTCGTCGCTCAAGACTGTACGGACGGAAGGCAAAACCTAGAGGGCCAGGGACCAGGCACGCTCCGGTGTGTTCGACTACAGCGACGAGTGGGTGACGTTTACATCTACCATCCCCTAAATCGGTCTAGCGCCATCGAGTGGATTGCGGTACGCGAGCTTACGCACGAACGAAAAGTGGACGTATCTGGTGCGGTTTCTGGTGCGGCCGTCGTGAGCAGGGCGACGAAGAACCAAGCAAGATACTGATATTCTTGGTGGGCCCGGCAGGATCTGAACCTGCAACCAGACCGTTATGAGCGGCCGGCTCTAACCATTGAGCTACAGGCCCCGCCGCGAGACGGCCGCGAGACTGCGCGGCTGGCAACGGTGCGCGGTTCGTTTACAGAAATGGGGGCGGGGGTGCAATGCTGGCTGGCGCGGATGGGAACGCCGGCGCAGCGATGCCGGAAATTTTTCGAATACCCGAAATCGGCGATGATGCCTTTTAGTCCTGTTTTGCCCGACGAGTCAAATCGCCCCCGTTAAGGGTTCGGCCCCTGTTCCGTAAGCCCTTGTAATCGCTAGCCTCGTCTACTGTGCATGGGGTTGTTTTCGCGCATTTTGATGGGAGGGCGTCTTCCGATCCTCTCCGATGTCACCTCGGCGCGCCTCAAGCTCGCGGCAGCGAGCAGGCCTAGTCCACCGACACCCCCGCGAACTCCACCACCTTGCGCCACTTCTCCGTCTCGTCGCTGACCAGCTTGCCGAATTCGGCCGGTGTCATCGGCTTGGGAATGCCGCCGGTCTCGGTGAGGCGCGCCACCAGCTTCGGGTCCTTCAGCGCCTCGTTGACGGCGTTGTTCAGGATCTCGACCACCTCGCTCGGCGTGCCCTTCGGCGCCGAGATGCCGTAGAAGCCGACCGATTCGAATCCCGGCACGGTCTCGGCGATCGCGGGCACGTCGGGCACGCTTGGCCAGCGCTGCGGCGAGGTCACCCCCAGTGCGCGGACGCTGCCGCCGCGCGATTGCTCGAGCGCGGAGGGAAGGTTGTCGAAGATCAGCTGCACCTTGTCGGAGATGATGTCGGGGAAGGCGAGGGCCGAGCCGCGATAGGGCACGTGGATCATGTCGCACTTCGTCATCGCCTTGAACAGCTCGGCCGACATGTGCACCGAGGTGCCGTTGCCGGACGAGGCAAAGGAGATCTTGCCGGGATTGGCCTTGCAATAGTCGACGAGCTCCTGAACCGTCTTCGCGGGAAACGCGTTGGAGACCACCAGCATGTTGGTGAGCTGCATGATGCTCGCGACCGGCACGGTGTCGCGCAGGAAGTCGAACGGCAGCTTCTTGTACAGCGAGGTCGAGATCGCGTTGTTGGGCGCGACGAACAGCAGCGTATAGCCGTCCGGCGGCGAGGCGATCGCAGCAGCTGCCGCGATGTTGCCGCCGGAGCCGGTGCGGTTCTCGACGATGAATTGCTGGCCGAGACGGTCCGACAGCCACTGCGCCATGATCCGCGCCACGATGTCGACCGGGCCGCCGGCGGCGAAGCCGATCATCCAGTGCACGGGGCGGTTGGGGTAGTCGGCGGCGGAGGCGGGCGGGGGTGCGCTGAACAGGCCCGAGATGATCGCGAGCCCGAAAACAGCGCGCCGCAAAATTCGCAACATGTCGCCTCCTATTGCTTTATTATCTTGTGCGCACATGCTTCCACAAAATCGGCTCGCTGCCTACATCGTCTCAAGTCGATGTTGACGCAGGCCCGCCGGAAACGACCATGAGATTTGCTTCGAACATGCTTCTCGCCGCGGCGGTGCTCGCAAATCCCCTTGCGGGCACGGCCACCGCGCAAACCGGAGACAAGGCCATTCCGACCACGACGATCAGCCTGGGCACCGCGACGCCCGGTGGCGGCTTCCCGCTCTACGGCAATGCGTTTGCGGCGGTGATGAACGCTGCCGATCCGTCCTTGACGATTGCCCCGCGCAACACCAAGGGCAGCAACGAGAACATCCCGCTGCTGGAGAAAAGCGAGCTCGATCTCGCGTTGGTCGCCGGCGAGCCCGCCTACGAGGCGTTCGCCGGCATCGGCCGCGCGCCAGTACGGCTGAAGATCTCACCGCGATCTATTCCAATCCCGGTCTATTCGTGGTGCGGGCGGACAGTCCTTACACGAGGATTCGCGATCTCGTCGGCCAGCCCGTCGCCTTCGGCGCAAAAGGCTCGGGCCTGCCGATCCTGGCCCGCTATGTGCTGGACGGGCTTGGCCTGAAGCAGGACGAAGATTTCAAGGCGATCTATCTCGACCGCGCCGGCGACGGCCCCGCGATGGTCGAGGACGGCCGCGTCGCAGCGCTATGGGGTGCCGGCATCGGCTGGCCCGGCTTTGTGGCGGTGGCATCGAGCGCGCCGGGCGCGCGTTTCATCGCGCCCGATGCCGAGGAGATCGCGCGCATCCGCGCCAGGCATGCGTTCCTGAAGCCGCTCACCGTGCCGGCCGGCAGCTATCCAAACCAGTCCGAGCCGATCGCCTCACTCGGCTCGTGGAGTTTCGTGCTGACACGCGAGGACCTGCCCGACGATGTCGCTTATCGGCTGGCGAAAACGTTGCACGGCGTCGAGGCGACGTTCTGCAAGACACTGGCGCAGGCCTGCGAGACCACCGCGGCGAACACGGTTGCCGCCGCGCCGAAGCCCGAGCTGATTCATCCCGGCGTGATGAAATACTTTCGCGAGATCGGCGTGGTCAAATGACGATCGCTTAAAGCGATCGTCATTCCGGGGCGCGTCGAAGACGCGAACTCCGGTGCGCACTTGCGCACACCTGAGATCTCGAGATTCCGGGCCTGGTCCTTCGGACCATCCCGGAATGACCGCTATGCGGTCACTTCTTCACCATCGCACACGCCGGGTCCGGCGGCCCAAAGGCCTTGTCGCCGGAAATGGTCGCGAGGATCTTGTAATAGTCCCACGGATATTTGCTCTCCTCCGGCGTCTTCACCTGCACCAGCCAGAGATCGTGCACCATCAGATTGTCGTCGCGTAAGCGGCCGTTGCGCGCGAAGAAATCCTCGATCGGCTTTTCCCGCATCTTCGCCGCGACCTTGAGCGGATCGTCGGTGCCGGTCTCCTTGATGGCGTTGAGATAGTGCATCACGCTGGAATAGACCCCGGCCTGCCACATCGATGGCATCTTGTTCATCTTGGCGAAATAACGCTTCGACCATTCCCGGGTCTTGTCGTCCATGTCCCAATAGAACGAGGTCGTCAGCAACAGCCCTTGCGCTGCCTGCAGGCCGAGGCCGTGGATGTCGGTGATCAGCGCCAGCAACGCCGCCATCTGCTGGCCGCCCTTGAACACGCCGAACTCCGAGCCGGTCTTGATCTCGTTCATGTTGTTGGGGGGACCTGCGGCAATGCCGATGATCTTGGCCTTGGACGCCTGCGCCTGCAGCACGAAGGAGGAGAGGTCGGGCGTTGCGAGCGGCGGCCGCACCGAGCCCAGCACCTTGCCGCCACTGGCGGTGATGACGCTCGAGGCATCGCGTTCGAGGGAGTGCCCGAACGCGTAATCGTCGGTGATGAAGAACCAGCTGTCGCCGCCGCGCTTGACCACGGCGTCCGCGGTGCCGACCGCGAGCGCGCGGGTATCGAACACCCACTGGATCGCGTAGGGCGAACAGAATTTGCCGTGGAAATCGGCGGTGCCGGTGGAGTGGGTGATGAACAGCCGCTTCTTCTCGTTGGCGATGTTCTGCACCGCGAGCCCGACCGCGGAGACCGGCACGTCGACGATCAGGTCGACCTGGTCGACGTCGTACCAGCGCCGCGCAATGGCGCCGCCGATGTCGGCCTTGAGCTGGTGATCGCCGATCACGATGCTGATCGGCTTGCCGAGCACGGTGCCGCCGAAATCGTCGATCGCCATCTGCGCCGCCGTCACCGAACCCTGGCCGGTCGGCGCGGAGGCCGGGCCGTTCATGTCGGTCAGCACGCCGATCTTGACCACATCGTCCGAAACCTGTGCCGAGGCCACGCCCGACATCAGCGTCGCTGCCAACGCGGCAGCGACCGGCAGTCCAAATCTGGCTGGATTCACGCTCGTCCTCCCTCATCGGCGCGTTGGCCGCTGTTGCTCCCGGGTATAGCCCGGCTGAATTGGTTTCTTTTGCAACTATTTGGGGGCGGGCGTCAATGTCAGGCCGCGAAACGGATTTGTCCGGCGGGCGAGGGGTCGTAGCCGGTCAGCTCCTCGGCCCGCTGCTGCAGCCGCCGTTCGCCCAGGAACCGGATCAGGACCTGCATGGCCGGGCGGAAATAGCTGCGCTGCCGCATCGCCAGATCGAAATTCTCCCAGATCAGCGGCACGAAATTGAGGCCGGCCGAGCGCGCCGCCGCGCGCGTCGCCACGCCGCAATCGGCCTGCCCGGCGCGGACCAGTTCGGCGAGATCCGATCCGGTCAGGCACGGCGTCTCGACCCGGCGCAGATCCCGCATCGTGGCGCCCGCGCGCTTTAACAGCACGTCGAGAAGCATCTGTGCGCCCGTGCCCTGTTGTCGCATCGCCATCCTGGCACCGAGCGCGAGCACGTCGGCGAGACGGTGCAGCTGCTTCGGATTGCCTGGCGGCAGCACGAGGCCCTGCTCGCGCCGCACGAAGGCGACCAGCAGCACATCGTGCAGATCCGGAGCGTCCCGCAGCGCCGTCATATTGGCGTCCGAGGCGAGATTGTCCGAGGCATCGAGGCTGTGGAAGTGGACCGCCACCGCCACCACCTCGTCGCGCTGCAGGCGCTCGAGCCCGCGCGCGCTGCCCTCGCTCATCGATCCAAGGCCTGAGCCGGATTCGCGCAGGCTCCAGTCCAGCAGTTCGTCCTGGCTGCCGCCCACGACCGGCGGCGGCTCCGCGGTCAGCATGCCCGCAGGACGTGCCATTCCGGACAGCACCCAGAGGTCGAGCGCATGCCGGGGAAAGAGCCATTTTCCGGTCACCTTGGTGCAGGGGATCGCGCCGGTGGTGACGAGTTCGTAGAGCTTGCGTTCGCCAAGGCGGAGATAGTCAGCGGCTTCGCTGGTCGTCAGGAATTCCATCCTGCATTCCTATGCAAATTCTTGCTTCTTTTTTAGACGTTCGACGCAGGTGGAATTCTGCACTTCAGTTCGGTCCGCAGCGACCATGCCCGAACATCTTGTTGCTTTGCAACACATCCCACGCGCGATTCTCGTCGTGGTGAACGATCCCGAACGCACGCATTGCCGAGATTTCCCGAGCGCGCCAATGGGCAATCGCGTCACGAGCGCGGCGCAATCCGCACTCATGATCATGAAGACGACCCACCTCACGGGGACCCATTCATGGCCGTTCGCGAACTGTCCGTCGCACTTGCGCTTCTCTGCGGCTTCGCCGCCGGCATTGCCGCGTCATCCGCTGAGGACCGCTCGATCGTCCTCTCATCGACCACATCGACGCAGGATTCAGGCCTGCTCGACTATCTGCTGCCGATTTTCCAAAACAAGACCGGCATTGAGGTCACGGTGATCGCACGACGTACCGACGAGGTGCTCGACGGAGCACGACGGGGCGAAGCCGACGTCGTGTTGATGCACTCGCGGCCGCAGGAGGAGAAATTCGTCGCTGACGGCTTTGGCGCAAAACGCTCCGACGTGATGTACAACGATTTCGTGCTGATCGGGCCGCGCAGCGATCCCGCTGGCGTAAAGGGCAAGGACATCGCAACCGCCTTGAAGGCGATCGAGGCCAAGGGAGCGCCGTTTGTGACCCGCGGCGATCGATCCGGCACGCATGCGGCGGAACTCGCGCTCTGGATCGTCGCCGGCATCGACATCGCGAGCGTCAAGGGCGCCTGGTATCGCGAGGTCGGGCAGGGCATGCGCGCGGCGCTCGAGGCCGCGCGCACGGCGAATGCTTATGTGCTGTCCGATCGCGGCAGTTGGATCTCCTTCAAGGACCGCGGCGATCTCGACATCGTCGTCGAAGGCGACAAGCGGCTGCTCAACCAGTATGGCGTGATGCTGGTGAATGCGGAGAAGCATCCGAACGTAAAGCAGGAGCTAGGCCAGATCTTTGTCGACTGGTTGATCTCGCCGGAGGGCCAGGCGGCGATCGCCGGCTACAAGGTCGATGGACAGCAGGTGTTCTTTCCGAACGCGGACAAGTCGGGCGGCTGATGTTCGCGGCGCAAGCTGTTGCCAAACCGGGCGATGCGTGGTCCATCATGACGCATGATCCAGCGCCTGCCGCCCTCGCTCACGCCGCTCGACACTGCGCTCGCCGCGCTGCTGCGCGGCGTTGATCCGGTCGCGCCGGTCGCATTGCCGCTGAGCGAAGCGATCGGCTGCGTCGCGACAGGTGCGCCGTTGCTCGCGGCTTATCCGCCTTGCGACATCGCCGCCGCGGACGGCTGGGCGTTGCGCGCCAATGATCTCGTCGGCGCGTCCTCCTATTCGCCGCTGCCTCTGACCACGCTTCCGCTGTGGGTTGATGCCGGCGATGCGATGCCGGATGGATGCGACTGCGTGCTCGATACCGACGCGGTCGAGCTGTCCGGCCCGCTCGCTCAGGTTCTGGCGGAGGGCGTGCCGGGGCAAGGCGTCAGACGCGCTGGCATCGACGTCCCCGATCGAACACCTGTCGCCGTGGAGGGATCTCCCGTCGGTGCAGCGGCCCTGCTGCTCGCACGTATCGCCGGCGCGGAAAGGCTGAGCGTGCGGCGTCCACGGCTGCGCATCGTCAACCTGCCGGGTGCAACAGCGACGATGCAGATGATTGCCGACGTCGCGCGTGCGGCGGGATTGGATGTGAGCGCGCATGAAGCCGGTGCGCGCGATGTCGCGTCGATCGCGGAGGCGCTCGATGTTTCCGCCTGCGATCTGCTGCTGACGATCGGCGGCAGCGGCGTCGGTCGCCAGGATGCCGTCGTTGCGGCACTCGTTCGGCGCGGCAGCGTGAACGCCCATGGCCTTGCGCTCCTGCCCGGACGGAGCGCAGCAGTGGGGCGGCTTGGAAGAGTTCCCGCTGTCGCCTTGCCCGGCTTGCCCGATCACGCACTCGCGGTCTGGGTTGCGCTGGTGCTCCCGCTCGTCGATCGATTGTCGGCGCGGCGGCCGCGTCGCCCGCGAACCCTGCCACTCGCGCGCAAGATCGCGTCGACTGTCGGCATCGCCGAAATTGCGCTGCTGGCCGAGGAACATCACGCGTGGACGCCGCTTGCGGTGGGTGAATGGCCGCTTCAGGCCATCGCCCGGGCGCATGCATGGTTGCTCATTCCCGGCAGCAGCGAGGGATTTGCAGCGGGCGCGGCGGTCGATGCCTATCTGATGCGGGAATGATATGGGTTCCGACATGACGAAGGTATCGCAAACGCAAGATCGCAGCGCGCGCGAGCAGGAGCAGTTCCTCGACATCCTGTCGCGCGAAGATGCGCTGGCGCGCTTTGACGCTGCCCTGTTCCCGCGCGCAATTCCGAGCGAAAGGCGCAGGCTGGCCGATGCGCTCGGCGCGGCACTGGCCGACGACGTCACGGCACCGATCGACGTGCCACCCTTCGATCGTTCCAATGTCGATGGCTTTGCGGTGCGCTCGGCAGACCTTTCAGCGGCCGGCGAAGGCGCGCCTGTCCGCCTCATTCTGAACGACGAGACCATCCACTGCGGCACGTCGCCCGCGCTGCAAGTGGCGGCGGGAACTGCGACCCCGATCGCCACCGGCGGACAGGTGCCGCGCGGCGCTGACGCCGTCATCATGGTCGAGCACACCCAGCCGGCCGGTCCAGATGCGATCGACGTCCGTCGCGCCGCGTCGCCAGGGCAATTCGTGTCCTACGCCGGGTCCGACATCGCGCGCGGCGAGGCGCTGCTGCGCGCCCGCACGATGATCGGCTCGCGCGAGATCGGCATGCTCGCCGCCTGCGGGATCGCGGAAGTCAATGTCGCGCGCAAGCCGCGTGTCGCCGTCATCTCTACTGGCGACGAACTGGTCCAGCCCGGTGAGGTGCTTGCACCGGCCGCGATCTACGATACCAACGGTGCAATCGTCGCGGCCGCGATCGACGAGAATGGCGGGGAGGCAATTTTCCTCGGTGCCATTCCCGACGACGAGGCAAAGCTCGAATCCGCCATGCGTCGCGCGCTGACTGACGCCGACATGCTGGTGCTGTCAGGCGGCACGTCGAAAGGCGCCGGCGACCTGTCCCATCGCATCATCGGTCGGCTCGGCCAGCCCGGCATCATCGCGCATGGCGTGGCGCTCAAGCCCGGCAAGCCGCTGTGCCTTGCGGTCTGCGACGGCAAGCCGGTGGTGATCCTGCCGGGCTTCCCGACCTCGGCGATGTTCACGTTCCACGACATGATCGTGCCGGTGCTGCGCAAGATGGCGGGCCTGCCGCCGCGCTCCGATACCAAGGTCAGCGCGACCGTGCCGGTGCGGATCGCATCCGAGCTCGGTCGCACCGAATTCGTGATGGTCTCGTTGGTCGAGGGCAGGGATGGTTTGATCGCCTATCCGTCCGGCAAGGGGTCCGGCGCGATCACGTCCTTTGCGCAGGCCGACGGCTTCCTGCGCATTGATGCGCTCGCCGACCAGATGCCGGCCGGCTCCGCTGCCGAGGTGACGCTGTTCACGCCGCATGTGCGCGTGCCGGATCTCGTCATCGTGGGCAGCCACTGCACTGGCCTCGATCTCGTCACCGCGCCGCTCGCGCAGGCCGGCCTGACCGTGCGCTCGATCGCCGTCGGCAGTCTCGGTGGACTTGCAGCAGCGCGGCGCGGCGAATGCGATCTCGCGCCGATCCATCTGTTCGACGACAATACTGAGACCTACAACGCGCCCTATCTGGTCGAGGGGCTGGAGCTCGTACCGGGCTGGCGGCGGATGCAGGGCATCGTGTTTCGCAAAGGCGACAAACGTTTCGAGGGACTCGGGGCGAAGCAGGCCGTTGCCGCCGCGCTGACCGATGCCGCCTGCATCATGGTCAACCGCAACCAGGGCGCCGGCACACGCATCCTGATCGATCGGCTGCTCGGCGGCGCGCGGCCGGAAGGCTATTGGAACCAGCCGCGCTCGCACAATGCGGTTGCCGCGGCCATCGCGCAGAACCGCGCCGACTGGGGCATGACCATTGCGCCGGTCGCCCACGGCGTCGGCCTCGGTTTCATTCCGCTCGCGGAAGAGCATTATGACTTCGCGCTGGTGACAGCGCGCAAGCAGCGCCCCGCGGTGCAGGCGTTTCTCAACGCGCTCGGTTCGGACGCCGCCCGCGCAGCGCTGGAACGAGCCGGATTCCGACCGGCCTAGACGAACAAGCGTTCAGGCCGGGCGGCTCTCATCCACTGCCGCCAGCCGTTCCGCTTCGGCGATGTCCTCGACCGTGTTGGCGTTGAAGAACGGGTCGAGCGGCTCGGTCGGCCACCTCACCGTCGCGAGCGGATAGCGGGCGGTCCAGCGGTCGATCTTGCGGAGGTCCTCGACCACCAGCGCGTGACGCAGTTGGTCGCGCAGGTCCACGCGCCACAACCCGATCACGGGATGCGACTGATCGCCGGATGCAGCGACCGCGAGCTGCGCGTTCTCTCGCTCGCGTGCCTCATGCAGGCGCGCAACGAGATCGCGCGGCAGGAACGGACAGTCGCCGGCGGCGCTGAGCACCCATTCGATCTCCGGCCGGTTCGTCCCGGCCCAGTCGAGCGCGGCGAGGATGCCGGCGAGTGGACCGGGAAAGCCGGGCACGTCGTCCGCAACGATCGTCAGCCCGAACGCAGCGAAGCGCGCGGGATCGCCATTGGCATTGAGGATCAATCCGTCGCATTGCGGCTGCAGCCGCGCGATCACGCGCTCCAGAATGGTGCGGCCGCCGATGGAGCGCATCGGCTTGTCGCCGCCGCCCATGCGTCGTGCGAGACCGCCGGCGAGCAGCACGCCGACAGTCGACGGAAAGCTCGTCGGCGGAGTTTCAGTCGTCACCACTTTCGCCCTTGCGCTTGTGCTTCGCCGCCTCTTCCTCGACATAAGCGAGGTTCTGGTCGTAGACGATCCGCTCTTCGCCCGCGAGGGCGATGAAGCGCTTTCCCGCGCGCGCCCGACCAATGTCAGTCCGACTTGGCGGGCGAGATCGACGCCCCAGGCGGTGAAGCCGGAGCGCGAGACCAGGATCGGAATTCCCATGCGCACGGCCTTGATCACCATCTCCGAGGTGAGGCGCCCCGTCGTGTAGAGGATCTTGTCGCCAGCATCGACGCCGTGGCGGTACATCCAGCCCGCGATCTTGTCGACGGCGTTGTGGCGGCCGACGTCCTCGGTGTAACACAGCGGTTCGCCCTGCTTGCAGAGCACGCAGCCGTGGATCGCGCCTGCCTCCAGATAGAGCGAGGGCATGGTGTTGATGGTCTGGGTCATCTGGTAGAGCCAGGATGTGCGCAGCTCGGCTTTCGGCAGCGCAACGCTTTCCACCGCTTCGAGCAGGTCGCCGAAGGCGGTGCCCTGCGCGCAGCCCGAGGTCTGCGTGCGCTTCTTCAGCTTGGTCTCGAAATTGGTGTGGTGCTCGGTGCGCACGACGACGACCTGGAGGTCGTCGTCGTATTCGACATCGGTGACGGCGTCATTGTATTTCAGCATGTTCTGGTTGAGCAAATAGCCCAGCGCCAGATATTCGGGATAGTCGCCGATCGTCATCATGGTGACGATCTCCTGGGCGTTCAGGTAGAGCGTCAGCGGCCGCTCCATCGGCACCTTGATCTCGACCCTGGCGCCTGTCTGGTCGGTCCCCGTGACGCTCTGGGTCAGGCGCGGGTCGTCCGGGTTCGGGAGGATGAGCGGTACCGGGGCTTTGTCGATCTTCATCATGGCCGCGACGTTAGCATGACATTCGGGTCAGGCCGATATAAGCATGCAGGCGGAAGACGAAAATGCCTCTCGTCGTCATTGCGAGCGAAGCAAAGCAATCCGGAGTCTTTCCTCGGTGGCAGTCTGGATTGCGTCGCTTCGCTCGCAATGACGGAGAAGAGACAGGTTCCATCAAGGACCTGGGTCGTTCGCGGAGACAGACTGGAATGAAAGTCATCGGCCTTGCAGGCTGGAGCGGTGCGGGCAAGACCACGCTGTTGACGCGGTTGATTCCGCATTTCAACGCGCAGGGCCTGCGCGTCTCCGTCATCAAGCATGCGCATCACCAGTTCGACGTGGATGTGCCCGGCAAGGATTCCTGGCGCCATCGCGAGGCCGGTGCGGCCGAGGTGCTGATTGCTTCGTCAAACCGCTGGGCGTTGATGCATGAATTGCGCGGGGCGGCCGAGCCGCGGCTGCCGGAACTCTTGAGCAAGCTATCCGCAGTCGATCTCGTCGTCGTTGAAGGGTTCAAGCGCGAGCCGCATCGCAAGATCGAGGTGCATCGTGCCGCCAATGGCAAGCCGCTACTGTTTCCCGACGATCCCGGCATTGTCGGAATCGTGACGGACGTCGCAGTTGAAACCAGGCTGCCGACCGTGCATCTCGACGACATCCCGGCCGCAGCCGCATTGCTGTTGCGTGCGGCGATGCCGGTCGAGGAAGCGGTCCGGAAAAGCGCTGCGACGCGCTGACGAGGTACCATGGCGCAACTGTCGAACGATTGCTTTGCCTTCGGCGGACCGATGATGTCGGTCGACGAGGCGGTCGGCCTGATCGCGGCGCGTGTCAATGCGATTGCCGATCTCGAGACGGTGGCGCTGGTCGATGCCGACGGACGCGTGCTGGCGCGCAACATCGCGGCGCCCCTGCCGCTGCCGCCCTTCACCAACTCCGCCGTCGATGGTTATGCCGTGCGCAACGCGGACCTTCCGCAAGAAACGGAGCAAGCGCTGCCGCTTGATGGCCGCATCCAGGCCGGCGGCCCCGCGCATGCCACGATCAAGCCCGGCCACACCGCGCGCATTTTCACCGGCGCTCCGATGCCGCCAGGCGCCGAGACCGTCTTCATGCAGGAGGATGTCCGCATCGATGACGCCGGCAAAATCGTATTGCCGGCGGGGCTGAAACCTGGTGCCAATGTCCGCCCTGCGGGCGAGGACATCTCGAAAGGGCAGATCGCCCTGCGCGCCGGCCAGCGGCTGCGCCCGCAACACGTTGCGCTTGCTGCTGCCTTCGGCCTGGCCCGGCTCGACGTGATCAGGCGCATCCGTGTCGCGGTGTTCTCGACAGGCGACGAGCTGGCTTCGCCCGGAGAGCCGCGCGCGACGTCGCAACTGTTCGATTCCAATCGTTTCATGCTGATGGCCATGCTGCGCCGGCTCGGCTGCGAGGTCAGCGATCTCGGCATTTTGCGCGACGAACCCAGCTCGCTTGCCAGGGGCCTGAAGCAAGTCGCAGGCGCACATGATCTGATTCTCACTACGGGCGGCGTCTCGACCGGCGAGGAAGATCACGTCAAGGCGGCTGTGGAAAGTGTCGGTTCGCTGGTGCTGTGGCGGATGGCGATCAAGCCCGGCCGACCCGTGGCGATGGGCATCATCGAGGGCACGCCGCTGATCGGATTGCCCGGCAATCCCGTGGCGAGCTTTGTCACCTTCGTCCACGTGGTGCGGCCGACCGTGCTGGCACTCGCCGGCAGCCTGCCGGAGCCGCTCTTGCCGGTTCCCGTGCGCGCGGCCTTCACCTACAAGAAGAAGATCGGCCGGCGCGAATATGTTCGCGCGTCGTTGCGGCGCGCGGAGGACGGCGCGCTGGAGGCGGTCAAGTTCCCGCGCGAGGGCGCCGGGCTGCTGTCATCCCTGGTGGAGACCGACGGCCTCATCGAACTCGGCGAGGACATCACGCGTGTCGAGCCGGGCGCGAGCGTAGGTTTCCTGTCCTACGCCGGTTTGATCTGAGGCGGCGCGTTGACGCGATCCACCTGTCCCGCCATGTTGCGGCCATGACCAGAACGACGCTTGATCTCACCGGACTGAAATGCCCGCTGCCCGCCTTGAAAACACGCAAGGCGCTGAAACCGTTGCAGCCGGGTGATCAGCTCGAAGTGCACTGCACCGATCCGCTTTCGGTGATCGACATTCCGAACCTCATTCGCGAGACCGGCGACAAGGTTGAGATCACCCAGCGCACTGACGCGCGCATCGTGTTCTTGATAGAGAAAACGAATGGCTCGATAGGCAATTTCAATGCTGCGCTGCATTCTTGAGCCGTTACCGCGCTGATACCGACCTTTTGTCTATCGACATCGCGCATGGCTTCTGCCCAAATTGTCGCTCTCCGTGCGGGCACGGAGGTTGAGTCTTGTCTGCGATATGCGGATCACCGGGCCACTCAGAAGCCTGACGTCATATCGGGCATAGAGCCCCGCTTGAGGGGTTAACTTTTCAGACGCGCGTGACGATCCTGGCGCGTGTCGGGTGATTGTGCGGAGCAGTAGGGACAATAGCTGCACCGCGCCGGGCTGAGGACAGGATGGCAGCGGCAGGCTCGCTCAGAAGGGCGGCCTCAGGGGAGGAATGCATGACGACAATTGAAAGCGCTGGAAGGATTTCGGGCGCTGGTGCAGGCTTGCTTGATCGCGAGCACACGGTCGCCAAGGCCGGCTTCAATCGCTGGCTGGTGCCGCCGGCAGCGCTGTGCATCCATCTTTGCATCGGCATGGCCTACGGCTTCTCGGTGTTCTGGCTGCCGCTCTCGCGCGCGATTGGGTTGACTGCGCCGAAGGCCTGCCCGGACATGTCGCTGTGGCAGGAGCTCTTCACCACCACGTGTGACTGGAAGGTCGCCAGCCTCGGGTGGATGTTCACCCTGTTCTTCGTCCTCCTGGGCGTCTCGGCTGCGATTTGGGGCGGCTGGCTCGAGCGTGCGGGTCCGCGCAAAGCAGGGTTCGTGGCAGCGTTATGCTGGGGCGGCGGGCTTCTGATCGGGGCCTTCGGTGTCTACGTCCATCAACTCTGGATCATGTGGCTCGGTGCCGGCGTCATCGGCGGCGTGGGCCTCGGCCTTGGCTACATCTCGCCGGTGTCGACCTTGGTGAAGTGGTTTCCCGATCGCCGCGGCATGGCGACCGGCATGGCGATCATGGGCTTTGGCGGTGGTGCAATGATCGGCGCGCCATTCGCCAATCTCCTGATCAATTACTTCAAGACGCCCACTGACGTCGGAGTCTGGCAGACCTTCATCGTGATGGGCCTAGTCTACTTCGTCTTCATGACAATCGGCGCATTTGCCTATCGGGTCACTCCGAGCGGCTGGCAGCCCGAGGGCTGGACGCCGCCGAGCGAAAAGAAGTCCATGATCTCCGAGCACCACGTCCATCTCAACAATGCGCACAAGACGCCGCAATTCTGGCTGATCTGGTGGGTGCTGTGCCTGAACGTTTCGGCGGGAATCGGGGTCATCGGCATGGCCTCGCCGATGTTGCAGGAAATCTTCGCAGGCAAGCTGATCGGCCATCCGGAATTGACCTTCGGCCAGCTTTCGGCTGAGCAGAAGACCGCCATCGCAGCGATCGCTGCGGGCTTCGCCGGGCTGTTGTCGTTGTTCAATATCGGCGGCCGCTTCGCCTGGGCGACGCTGTCGGACTATATCGGCCGCAAGAACACCTACTATACGTTCTTCGTTCTCGGCATCGTCCTTTACGCGCTGGCGCCGACCTTTGCGGCGATGGGCTCGAAGCTCCTTTTCGTGCTTGGCTTCGGCATCATCCTGTCGATGTATGGCGGCGGCTTCGCGACCGTGCCGGCTTATCTCGCGGACATGTTCGGAACGCAGTTTGTCGGCGCCATCCATGGCCGGTTGCTGACGGCCTGGTCGACGGCGGGCATCATCGGCCCGGTCGTGGTCAACTACATCCGGGAGTTCCAGCTCGCGGCGGGTGTGCCGCGTGATCAGCTCTACAACACGACCATGTACATTCTTTGTGCAATGCTGATTGCGGGTATCATCTGCAACTATCTGATCAAGCCCGTCGATGCAAAGTGGTACATGAGCGAGGCGGAGCTCGCCAAATCGCAGGCGACAAACGCAGGCCCAAGCACGGTCCAGACGGGGTCGTTCGGGATCGGCACTGGCGGCCTCGACGCCAAGGCTGCGATGTTCTGGCTCTTCGTCGGCGTTCCGCTGGCCTGGGGCGTCTACAAGACACTCGAGAGCGCGGTTAAGATCCTCTGATCGCAAACCCAGCACGCGGGATGCGGCAAGTCAGCATCCCGCGTTGCTCGCCAGACCAACACTTGAGAATGGGACCTAGGGGGATTTTTATGCTTCGCATCCGTATCTGCCTCACCGCCATGCTGCTGGCCGCAGCCCTCAGTACTGCATCGGCGCAAACCACAACCGCACCCGCGACGCCTGCACCCGCTGCGACGACCAGCGCCAAGCCGCCGGGAAAGATGAAGCTCACCATGCAGAAGCTGAAGGACATGAAAGCGAAGTGGTCCGCCAACAAGCCGAAGCTGAAGGCCTGCCGGGCCGATGTGAAATCGAAGGGTCTCGCCGGGGACGACCGGTGGTTCTACATCGCAGAGTGCATGGAAAAGACCTGAGACGGCGCAGATCTGATCGGGCGGGGGGGCGTGGAGCTTGGCCGGCTCCAAGCCCCTAAATGCTTTATGGAACATACGAATTTTCTTGGCATCTGGTATGCCAAGAGGTAGGTTTGGATTTGTTCCGAAGAAAGGCTGCGAGACGCACCGATGGGCCACGACGACGTTCACAAGGTTCGCGAATTCGAGCATCCCGGCGGAGGGCGCAAGCGCGCCAAGGCCACGCCGAAGGGACGACAGGTCGACCCCACCGCCGCGCATGAGATCGAACAGCTGCTCGGGGACAGGCCCCGGCGGCGCGACCTGCTGATCGAGCATCTGCACCTGATCCAGGACACATATCACCAGATTTCGGCCGCTCATCTCGCAGCACTTGCCGACGAGATGAAGCTTGCCTTCGCGGAGGTGTTCGAGACCGCGACGTTCTATGCGCATTTCGACGTGGTGAAGGAAGGCGAGCCTCACATCGCACCGCTGACGATCCGCGTCTGCGACTCGCTGACCTGCGCGATGCTCGGCGGCGAGAAACTGCTCGCAGATCTGCAGAGCGCGTCGGGCCCCGGCATCCGCGTCGTGCGCGCGCCCTGCGTCGGCCGTTGCGATACGGCGCCTGCCGCGGAAGTCGGACACAACTTCGTCGATCATGCCACCGTCGCCAACGTGACGGCAGCCGCGAAGGCCGGGGACACCCACGCGCATCTGCCCAACTACATCGGTTACGACGCCTATGTTGCCGGCGGCGGTTACCAACTGCTCAACCGCCTGCGCTCCGGCGAATTGCCGAAGGATGATCTCCTGAAGGCGCTCGATGACGCATCGCTGCGCGGCCTCGGCGGCGCCGGCTTTCCCACGGGGCGCAAATGGCGCGCGGTGTTAGGCGAGCCCGGCCCGCGGCTGATGGCGATCAATGGCGACGAGGGCGAACCCGGCACGTTCAAGGACCGCGTCTACCTCGAAACCGATCCGCATCGCTTCATCGAGGGCATGCTGATCGGCGCGCACGTGGTGCAGGCGTCCGACGTCTACATCTATATCCGCGACGAATATCCGGCGGCGCGCGAAATCCTGCGACGCGAGATCGCGAAACTGCCTGCGGGCGGTCCGACGCTGCACATGCGGCGCGGCGCCGGGGCGTATATCTGCGGCGAGGAATCCTCGTTGCTGGAAAGCATCGAGGGCAAGCGCGGCCTGCCCCGGCACAAGCCGCCTTACCCGTTCCAGGTCGGCCTGTTCGGCGTGCCGACGCTGATCAACAACATCGAGACGCTGTGGTGGGTGCGCGACATCGTCGAGAAGGGCGCCGACTGGTGGAAAGGCCACGGCCGCGATGAGCGCCACGGCCTGCGCAGCTTCTCGGTGTCGGGCCGCGTGAAAAATCCCGGCATGAAGCTCGCGCCATCAGGCATCACCGTCCGCGAATTGATCGACGAATATTGCGGCGGCATGGCCGACGGCCATCAGTTCTACGCTTATCTGCCGGGCGGTGCCTCCGGCGGCATTTTGCCGGCATCGATGGACGACATCCCGCTCGATTTCGGCACACTGGAGAAATACGGCTGCTTCATCGGATCGGCCGCGATCGTGATCCTGTCGCAAAACGACAGCGTGCGCGCCGCCGCCCTGAACCTGATGAAGTTCTTCGAAGACGAGAGCTGCGGCCAGTGCACGCCGTGCCGGGTCGGAACCCAGAAGGCGGCAGTTCTGATGCAGCAGCCGGTCTGGAACCGCGCATTGCTGGAGGAATTGAGCCAGGCGATGCGCGATGCCTCGATCTGCGGACTCGGGCAGGCGGCATCGAATCCGCTGTCCTCGGTGATCAAATATTTCCCTGACGAGTTCAAGGAAGCGGCCGAATGACCAAGATTACGTTCGAGCTCGACGGCAAGCAGGTCGAAGCCAAAGCGGGCGAGACCATCTGGCAGGTCGCGCAGCGCCAGGGCCGCGAGATCCCGCATCTGTGCTATTCGCCGGCGCCGGATTATCGCCCCGACGGCAATTGCCGCGCCTGCATGGTCGAGATCGAGGGCGAGCGCGTGTTGGCCGCCTCCTGCAAGCGCACGCCGTCGGTCGGCATGAAGGTGAAGACCGAGAGCGCCCGCGCCGTTGCCGCGCAAAAAATGGTGATGGAACTGCTCGTCGCCGATCAGCCGGCGCGCGAGACCTCGCACGATCCGGAATCCAAATTCTGGCACTGGGCCGAGACAACAGGCGTCACCGAGAGCCGCTTCCCCGCCGCCGAGCGCTGGGACGCCGACGCCAGCCATCCAGCGATGCGCGTCAACCTCGATGCCTGCATCCAGTGCGGCCTGTGCGTGCGCGCCTGCCGCGAGGTCCAGGTCAACGACGTCATCGGCATGGCTTATCGTAGT
Source organism: Bradyrhizobium sp. LLZ17 (assembly GCF_041200145.1). Taxonomy (NCBI): domain Bacteria; kingdom Pseudomonadati; phylum Pseudomonadota; class Alphaproteobacteria; order Hyphomicrobiales; family Nitrobacteraceae; genus Bradyrhizobium; species Bradyrhizobium zaerense. Next base: position 3,278,233 of record NZ_CP165734.1, on the reverse strand, counting down.
CACGGCTCGAAAGTCGTGTTCGACTTCGACGATCCGATGGGCGAGTCCACTTGCGTCGCCTGCGGCGAATGCGTGCAGGCCTGTCCGACCGGCGCGTTGATGCCGGCCGTGATGCTCGACGACAAGCAGACCCGCGTCACTTACGCGGACAAGAAGGTGGATTCGCTCTGCCCGTTCTGCGGCGTCGGTTGCCAGGTGACCTATGAGGTCAAGGACGAGAAGGTCATCTATGCGGAAGGCCGTGATGGCCCCGCCAATCACAACCGTCTCTGCGTCAAGGGCCGCTTCGGCTTCGATTACATCCACCATCCGCATCGCCTGACCAAGCCGCTGGTGCGGTTGCCCAACGCGAAGAAGGATTCCAACGACCAGGTCGATCCAGCCAATCCCTTCACGCATTTCCGCGAAGCATCGTGGGACGAGGCTCTCGACATTGCGGCCAAGGGTCTGGTCAAGATCCGCGACACCAACGGGGTGAAGGCACTCGCGGGCTTCGGCTCGGCCAAGGGCTCGAACGAGGAGGCCTATCTGTTCCAGAAGCTGGTGCGAACCGGCTTCGGCTCGAACAATGTCGATCACTGCACGCGGCTTTGCCACGCCTCGTCTGTCGCGGCGCTGTTCGAGGGCCTGAGCTCGGGCGCCGTATCGGCGCCGTTCTCGGCTGCGATGGACGCCGAGGTGATCATCGTGATCGGCGCCAATCCCACCGTGAACCATCCCGTCGCCGCGACCTTCATCAAGAACGCGGTCAAGCAGAACGGCGCCAAGCTGTTCGTGATGGATCCGCGCCGGCAGACGCTGTCGCGCCATGCGACCAAGCATCTGCAGTTCAAGCCGGGCTCCGACGTCGCCATGCTGAACGCGATGATCAACACGATCATCACCGAAGGCTTGACCGACGATCAGTACATCGCCGGCTATACCGAGGGCTTCGAGGAGCTCAAGGAGAAGATCAAGGAGTTCACGCCGGAGAAGATGGAGGCGATCTGCGGGGTCCCGGCGCAGACGCTGCGCGAGGTGGCGCGGACCTATGCGCGGGCAAAATCCTCGATCATCTTCTGGGGCATGGGCATCAGCCAGCATGTTCACGGCACCGACAATGCGCGCTGCCTGATTGCGCTGGCACTGATCACCGGCCAGGTCGGCCGTCCGGGCACGGGACTGCATCCGCTGCGCGGCCAGAACAACGTGCAGGGCGCCTCCGACGCGGGCCTGATCCCGATGTTCCTGCCGGATTATCAGCCGGTCGGCCGCGACGATCTGCGCGGCGCGTTCGAGAAGCTGTGGCAGCAGGATCTCGATCCCGAGCGTGGCCTGACCGTGGTCGAGATCATGACCGCGATCCACGCCGGCGAGATCAAGGGCATGTATATCGAGGGCGAGAACCCCGCGATGTCCGACCCCGATCTCCAGCATGCGCGCCAGGCGCTCGCGATGCTCGATCATCTCGTGGTGCAGGATCTCTTCGTCACCGAGACGGCGTTCCACGCCGACGTCATCCTGCCGGCATCGGCCTTCGCGGAGAAGGAGGGCTCCTTCACCAATACCGATCGCCGCGTGCAGCTCGCGCGCCAGGTCATCAAACCGCCCGGCGATGCGCGGCAGGATCTCTGGATCATCCAGGAGATCGGCAAGCGCATGGGCCTGCCATGGAATTATGCCGGCCCCGGCGAAGTCTACACCGAAATGGCGGAGCTGATGCCGTCGCTGAAGAACATCAGCTGGGAACGGCTGGTGCGCGAAGGTGCTGTCACTTATCCGGCGGACGATCCGAACAAGCCCGGCAACGAGATCATCTTCACCACGGGCTTTCCGACCGCGAGCGGGCGGGGCAAGATTGTGCCGGCCCACGTCATCCCGCCGGACGAGGTGCCCGACGCCGAATATCCAATGGTGCTGTCGACCGGCCGCGTGCTCGAACACTGGCACACCGGCTCGATGACGCGCCGTGCCCAGGTGCTCGACCAGATCGAGCCGGAGGCGGTCGCCTTCATGTCGCCAAAGGACATGCACAGGAAGAAGCTCGCGCCCGGCGATTTCATCCGCCTCGAGACCCGCCGCGGCGCTGTCGAAGTCAAGGTGCGTTCCGATCGCGACGTGCCGGAGAACATGGTGTTCATGCCGTTCTGCTACGCGGAAGCGGCGGCGAACCTCCTGACCAATCCGGCGCTCGATCCGTTCGGCAAGATCCCGGAGTTCAAGTTCTGCGCGGCAAGAGCCGAGCGCGCGGAAATGCGTGACGCCGCGGAGTAGGCTTCGCCGTCCGCACCCGCGCCGTCATTGCGAGCGAAGCGAAGCAATCCAGACCACCTCCACGGGGAGACTCTGGATTGCTTAGTCGCTTCGCTCCTCGCAATGACGGTGGTAAACGTGACCATGTCCAAAGTCACCCCCGCCACCCGCGCGCTCACATCTGCCGGAGTCGCCTTCACCGTTCACACTTACGACTACGATCCTGATGCCGAGAGCATCGGCCTTCAGGCCGCCTCCGCTCTCGGCGAGAGCCCGGCGCGCGTCTTGAAGACGCTGATGGCGCTGGTCGACGGCAAGCCGGTCTGCGTGATCGTTCCGTCCGACCAGGAAGTCTCGATGAAGAAGCTCGCCGCCGCTGTCGGCGGCAAGTCCGCGCAGATGATGAAACCGCCGGAGGCCGAGCGCCTCACCGGCTACAAGGTCGGCGGCATCAGTCCGTTCGGGCAGCGCAAGCCGGTGCACGCCGTGATCGAGAGAAGCGCGCTCGCGCACGATCAGGTCTATCTCAACGGTGGCCAGCGCGGCTTGCAGGTGCGGCTCAAGCCGGGCGACGCACGGGATGTGTTGAAGGCGATCGTCGCGGATGTGGTCGCGTGAGCGTCTCGATCTATTGCTTCTGTAGCAGTTTCAGCCGGCAGCGCAGCGCCTCGCGGATATGCGCGCGCGCGAGCTTTTCCGCCATGTCGCCGTCGCGTGCGGCGATGGCGTCGATGATGGCCTGGTGCTCGCCATGGCTCGTCGTCGACCGCCCCGAGACCGTAAACGTCGTGGGGCCGAGCAGCGCGATCCAGTCCTGCAACTCGCCCGATGCAGTGTCGAGATAGCGGTTGCGCGCTGCGCGGCAGATCGCCTCGTGGAAGGCCCGGTTGAGCCGTGCCATATGGGCTGTGTCGGTCCCGGACTTTTCGACAAAAGCCTGCTCGATGTCCCTGAGGGCATCGATCTCGGGCGCGGAGGCGTGCTCGGCCGCCAGTCGCGCGGCGGCGCCTTCCATGATCTCGCGCATGGCGTAGAGTTCGAGCACCTCGGAAATGTCGAGGTTGCGCACGACCAGGCCTCGGCCACCCCCAGGCTCGACGAAGCCGCGCGCCGCGAGCCGGCCGAGCGCTTCCCGGACCGGTGTGCGGCTGACCTTCAGCCGCTGCGCGACTTCTTCCTCGCGCAGGCGATCGCCGGCGCGGTAGCTGCCGGCCTGGAGCGCCTCGCAGAGCGACCGGAATACGGCCTCGCCCAGGGCTACGCCGCCCCCGCGATCGATCGATCCGCCTGCCTTTGCCGGGCGTCTGCCCATCCCCACTCCTGTGATCACGAGGCGCATCCTGCCCATGCAGAGATGCCGCTTGCGCTGCCTTCGTATATATTTGTATACAAAAGTACGCAATGGCCGGCTGGGTTGACGGAGACCGCCGGCGGGCAGAACGTCTCCCAACTTCGTCCATCGGACAGAGGGCATGAGCAGCAAATACGACGTGCTGGTGATCGGCGGCGGCAACGCGGCGCTGTGCGCGGCGATCGCGGCGCGGCGTGGCGGCGCGTCCGTGCTGGTGGTCGAGGGCGCGCCGAAATTCTATCGCGGCGGCAACACCCGCCATACCCGCAACATGCGCTGCGCCCATGACGCCGCGACCGAAATTCTCACCGGTCCCTATACGGAGGAGGAATTTTGGGAGGATCTGCTGCGCGTCACCGGCGGGCAGACCGACGAGGTGCTCGCCCGCCACATGATCCGCGAATCCAAGCATATCCTGAACTGGATCGTGGAGCAGGGCGTGCGCTGGCAGCCGTCGCTCGGCGGCACGTTGAGCCTCGGCCGGACCAATTCCTTCTTTCTCGGCGGCGGCCGCGCGATGCTGAACGCGCTGTATCTGACCGCCGAGCGGCTCGGGGTCGATGTCGAATACGACGCCGAGGTCACCGACCTCGTGATCGAGGATGGCATGTTCCTCGCCGCGCGCCTGAACCGGCCCATCCAGGGCGAGACCGAGGTCCGGGCGACGTCGCTGGTTGCTGCCGCCGGCGGCTTCGAGGCCAACATCGAATGGCTGAAGCAATATTGGGGCGAGGCCGCCGACAATTTCCTGATCCGCGGCACACCCTATAACCGCGGCTCGATCCTGAAGATGCTGCTGGCGAAGGGCGTGCAGGAGGTCGGCGACCCCACGCAGTGCCATGCGGTCGCGATCGACGCCCGCGCACCCAAGTTCGATGGTGGCATCATCACGCGACACGACTCGGTCGTGTTCGGGATCGTCGTCAACAAGCATTCGCAGCGCTTCTACGACGAGGGCGAGGATATCTGGCCCAAGCGCTACGCGATCTGGGGCCGGCTGGTCGCGGCGCAGCCCGATCAGATCGCCTACATCATCTTTGACTCGACCGTTGTCACCAGCTTCATGCCCACGCTGTTCCCGCCCATCGCCGGCCAGACATTGGCCGAACTCGCTGGCAAGCTCGAGCTCGATCCGGCGGCGCTGGAAAAGACCGTCAGAGAATTCAACGCCGCGGTGCAGCCCGGCACGTTCGACCACACCATTCTCGACGACTGCTGCACCGAAGGCGTCGTGCCGCAGAAGACGCACTGGGCGCGGCGGATCGAAACGCCACCCTATCTCGCTTATCCGGTGCGGCCCGGCATCACCTTCACCTATCTCGGCACGCGCGTGAACCAGGAAGCGCGCATGCTGATGGCTGACGGCAAGCCGTCGGCCAACATGTTTGCCGCCGGTGAGATCATGGCGGGCAACGTGCTGGGCAAGGGCTATGCGGCCGGCATCGGCATGACCATCGGCAGCGTATTCGGGCGGATCGCAGGACGGGAAGCGGCGAAGCATGCACGCAACTAGAACATTGGACGAAGCCGATCGTCTGATGACGGTCTGCAACTCCTGCCGCTACTGCGAAGGTCTCTGCGCGGTGTTTCCGGCGATGGAGATGCGGCGCGCCTTCTCCGACGGCGACCTCAACTATCTCGCCAATCTCTGCCATGCCTGCGGCGCCTGCTACGTCGACTGCCAGTTCTCACCGCCGCACGAGTTCAATGTCAACGTCCCGAAGACGCTCGCGGTTGCGCGCGCCGAGTCCTACGCGGCTTATGCCTGGCCGCAAGCGCTCTCCGGCGCCTTCGCCAGAAATGGCCTCGTCATCAGCATCGTCGCCGCACTCAGCATGGCCGCCTTTATCCTCGGCTTCGCCGTCTTGAACGACCGTAGCGTGCTGTTCGGCGTCCACACTGGCCCGGGCGCGTTTTACAAACTGATGCCGCATAGCGCGATGGCTGCCCTGTTCAGCGCTGCGTTCATCTATGCGATCCTTGCGCTCGTCATGAGCGTGCGCGCCTTCTGGCGCGATATCGGGACGCCGATCGGCGGCCGTGCCGAGGGGGCTCGATCTTCCAGGCGATCCGCGACGCCGGCGAGCTGCGCTATCTCCATGGCGGCGGGGTCGGCTGCTACAATGAGGACGACAAGCCGACGGACCGGCGCAAGCTCTATCACCACCTGACCTTCTACGGCTTCCTGCTGTGCTTCGCCGCGACGTCGGTTGCCACGCTGTACTATTATCTCATCGACCGCGAGGCGCCGTATCCGTGGTGGGATCTGCCCGTGGTGCTCGGCACGCTCGGTGGTATCGGTCTCGTCGTCGGGCCGATCGGTCTGCTCGTCGCCAAGTCGCGCCGTGCCCCGGAATTGCTCGACGAGAACCGCTACGGCATGGATGTCGGCTTCATCGCGATGCTGTTGCTGACCGGTCTTTCCGGGATGGCACTTCTTGCGCTGCGCGAGACCGCCGCCATGGGGCCGGTGCTCGCGCTGCATCTCGGCGCGGTGTTCGCGCTGTTCATCACCATGCCCTACGGCAAGTTCGTGCACGGTATTTATCGTTTCGCGGCACTGGTGCGTTACGCGCAAGAGCGGCGCTCCGAGGTCTCGTGACCGCCTCCGGTGTCATGCCTGAGCAGCTGCGTGCCGCCGTGACGTGACGAGCATGATGTCCGCCCCGGGGCTGTCGACCTGCACCCGGTTGCGCCCCTTCTCCTTGGCACGATAGCAGGCGGCATCCGCGCGCCGCATCGCGTCCTCGAGCGTGGTGTTGCCGTCGGTGATGCAGGCAACGCCGATGCTGGCCGTCACCGCAAAGCAGCGGTCATCCCAGGTGAAGCTGAACAGCTCGAGCGACCGGCGCAGCCGTTCGGCGATATCGACGGCATCGTACGGCGCGCATTGCGGCAGGATCAGGCAGAACTCGTCGCCGCCGAGCCGGGCCACCAGATCGTGCGGTCGCCGCTCCTGCTGCAACAGGCGCGCGACCTGGCAGAGCAGGCGGTCGCCGGCGAGATGGCCGCAGCTGTCGTTGACGCTCTTGAATTGGTCGAGATCGAGCAGGATCAAGCTGAGCGGATCCTCGCCGGAACCAGCGAGCTCGCTTTGCAGGCGCGCCTCGAAGTCTCGCCGGTTGGCAATCCCGGTCAGCCAGTCATGCGAGGCCTGAAAGGCGAGACGCTCCTTTTCGGCATGCAATGCATCCTCGAAGGCTTGGCGCTGCAGCACCAATCGCCATGTGTGCCAGATCAGGAGCAGGATCAGCATCGCTGCGGTGACGATATTCACAGACGTCAGCGTCAGCTTGATGGCGCGCGAGCCTTCACCCAACACCGTCGAGAACCGGTTGGCATGTCCCGTGAACTGGCTGTTCAGGTCGGAGAGCCGCGACGACAAAAGGTTGAGGCGGCCGCTGTCCTCAATGGGACCATTCTTCAGCTCGGAACGGATGACCTCGCCAAAGACGCTCAGCTCCAGCAACATGGGATCTGTGGCAGCCCACTCCCGGATCGCCTCCTGGAGGAAGCTGACGCGGCTGAAATGGCGGAACAGCCAGATCAAGCCCGGCACGTCGTCAGGATGGTTGCCGCCTTGCAGGAAGCCGATGCGGGCGGTCTCGATGTCGACCGGATCGCGCTCGAGCGCCCAGCGCGCGAACTCGTCTCCGATCGGGACGGCGAGTGAGATCTTATACCGCGCAAACTGGCTTGCTTCGCCCGAATGCAGATAGAGGTTGAGGAAATAGACGGCGTCCTTCTGCGACCGCGACCAAATCGCTTCACCCGCGACATAAGCGCGGACCGAGGACATGACCTCGAGACTGAATCCGGCGATCGCCGCCTGCAGCAAGACAACTGCGACGAACGGCGAGACGAGCTTGATGACATGAGGGAAATTGCGTCCCTTTGTTGACGTCGCTGTTCTACGAAACACCCTGCATTCCCCAAATCGCTCAACGACCCCTGCGGAGCGTCGCGCTTGCAATGCAAGGTAGAGGAGAAAGTTGCTGAACTCGACCTCAAAGGCGCGGGGGATTGCAGCGCAGGGTGAATGCGTCGTGAAGCCGATGCGCGCAGATCGTTTCAAATGCCGGCAACCCGGAACCGGCACAGTCGTGGCGCGCCAATGTCTCGGATTCGTCCCGATTGGCTTACCTAAGGCAGATCGATCTGGTGCTAGACCAGCACCGGCTTGCGCACCCGGCCGGCGTCGCCGAACACGCGCAGGTAGCGCTCGATCTCAGAGGGCAGGCCGGTTGCCTTCTCCGGATTGTCGGAGAGCTTGACGGCCGGTCGTCCGTCGACCGACGACACCTTGCAAACCAGCGAAATGGGATCGAGATTGATCGACCCATCCGGTGGGCAGCCGACGAAATCATTGGTGAGATTGGTGCCCCAGCCGAAGGAGAGCCGCACCCGGCCGCCGAAATGGTGATAGGTCTCCTCGATCGAGCCGACGTCCATCGCGTCGGAGAAGACGAGCAACTTGTCCCTGGGGTTGCGACCCTTCGATTCCCACCATTTGATGATTTCTTCGCCGGCATGGATCGGCGGCGCGCTGTCCGGGCGGAAGCCGGTCCAGTCGGCCACCCATTCCGGCGCGTCGCGCAGGAACGCCTTTGTGCCGTACGCGTCTGGCAGCGCGATCAGCAAATTGCCGCCATAGGTCTGACGCCACTGGTCGAGGATGCGATAGGGCGCCCAGCGCAATTCCTCATCGTCCCTGGCGAGCGCGGCTGCAACCATGGGCAGTTCATGCGCGTTGGTGCCGATGGCTTCGAGATCATTGTCCATCGCGAGCAGCACATTGGAGGTGCCGATGAAGGACGGACCCAAGCCTTCCTTCACCGCTTCCACGCACCAGCGCTGCCAGAGGAAGCCGTGGCGGCGGCGGGTGCCGAAATCGGATAGGCGCAGATTCTCCAGCTCGCGCAGCCGCTCGACCTTGGTCCACAGCTTCGCCTTGGCGCGGGCGTAGAGCACGTCGAGCTCGAAGCGGCCGCGGCCCTTCATTGCCGCGCGCGAGCGCAGCTCGTTGAGAATGGCGAGCGCCGGAATTTCCCACATTGTGGTGTGGGTCCACGGCCCGTGGAAATGCAGCTCGTACTGGCCCTCGACCTTGCGCAGCTCGTATTCGGGCAATCGGAATTCGGCGAGCCAGCGGATGAAATCCGCCGAGAACATGTGGGTCTTGCCGTAGAAGGTATTGCCGGCCAGCCAGATCAGCTCCTTCTTGGCGAAGCGGATGGTGCGGGCGTGGTCGAGCTGGGCGCGTAGCTCGCCCTCGTCGATGATCTCGGCAAGCCGCACATGGCGCGAGCGGTTGATCACCGAGAAGGTCACCTGTTGAGACGGGTAGGATTCCCGAATCATCTGTAACATCAATAGCTTGTAGAAGTCGGTATCAAGCAGGCTGCGGATGATGGGATCCAGCCGCCAGCTGTGATTGTAGGTCCGGCTCGCAATGTCGGTCACTGTCATGGGGCAATTCTAGCGTGGCCGCCCGTGCGCAACCAGTGGGTTTGGCGGGGATCAGGTTTTCGCCGCCGGGTCCATTGCTCCGCCTGCGGTCGTCGCCGCGACGGTCTCGAGCTCGCTCCGAATCCAGCGATGGGCCGGGTCCTTCTGGTAGCGCTGGTGCCAGACCATGAACATCGGCAGCTCGGCCAGCGTCTGGGTGCGCGAGGCCAGTGGAATCCGCACATGGGCAAATCCGCGCATCACGCCGGATGCCAGCAGGCTCGGCATGCTCGCCAGCATCTGCGAGCCGCGCAGGAAGGGCGGCACGCCGGAGAAGCTCGGCACCGAGATGGCGATGTCGCGGTGGAAGTCATTGGCGGCAAGCCGGCGGTCGAAGTCGAGCCGCTCATTGTCCGTGTAGACGACGGTGATGTGGCGGGCCGCGAGATAGGCGCTGCGGCTCGCCGGCGCGGTGCGTGCCCGGGGATCGTAGTAGCAGACGTAATGATCCCTGAGCAGGCGCTTCTGCACGATATCCGCGCCGGATGGCGGCAGCGGTGTAATCATGAGGTCGCAGCGGTTCTCGCGCAGCATCGTGGGCGAGGGCGACTGGGAGGGGATCACGCGCAGGTTCAGGCTCTTCACCTGCGCCGCGACACGATCGAAGAACCGCGGCAACAACAAGTCGCGCTGCAAGTCGTTGGCCGCCACCGTCAGCGAGAGTTGGGCCACCGCAGGCTCGAAGCTTACGGCGCCCGAGAAGCTCCGCATCTCATCGATCAACGCGCGCGCCTTCGCCGCGAGCGCCTGCGCATGTGAGGTGGCGACGATGCCGCGGCCGGATTTGGCGAACAGCGGATCGCCGGCGATCCGCCGCAGCTTGTTCAAGCCGTGGCTGACGGCGGATTGGGTCAGCCCGAGACGCGTTGCCGCCGCGGTCACCGAGCCTTCCTCCAGCACGGCCAGGAACAGCTCGAGGGCGCGACCATCCAGGGCCAAATAATCGATTTTCTTCATGCGATTTATTATAATCGATCTATTTATCTTGAGAATAGCGCGGCCCATGATCTCCCGATAAGCCGCGCGCCCGGACGGCGCGCCCAAGGGAGAGACAACGCCGATGAATGCCCAGGCTCCAATCTCAGCCTTGCAGGATCCCCGCCTCAACCGTCCTGAGCCGTTCACGCCGCGCGACGGCGGCTTCTTCCAGCGCGATCGCTCGATCCATCCGCCGGCGCATGCGCCCGGTTACAAATCATCGGTGCTGCGCTCGCCGCGCAACGCGCTGCTGTCGCTGGAGAATTCGGTTTCGGAGATTACGGGGCCGGTGTTTGGCCACAACGATCTCGGGCCGCTCGACAATGATCTGATCCGCAACTACGCCAAGGACGGCGATCCCGTCGGCGAGCGCATCATCGTCCACGGCCGCGTGCTCGACGAGACCGGCCGCGGCGTACCGAACACGTTGGTCGAGTTCTGGCAGGCCAATGCCGGCGGCCGCTACCGGCACAAGAAGGATACTTATCTTGCGCCGATCGATCCGAATTTCGGCGGCTGCGGCCGCGCGCTGACCGATGATACCGGCAACTACTATTTCCGAACGGTGAAGCCAGGGCCCTATCCCTGGCGCAACTACGTCAACAGCTGGCGTCCGGCCCACATCCACTTCTCGGTGTTCGGCTCGGGCTTTGCGCAGCGGCTGATCACGCAGATGTATTTCGAAGGCGATCCCCTGATCCCGGTCTGCCCGATCCTGACCACGATCCCGGACAAGGACGCGCTCGACCGCCTGGTCGCGCCGCTCGACCTCAACGCCTCGACGCCGTTCGACTCGCTCGCCTACCGCTTCGACATCGTGCTGCGCGGCGCCCGCTCCACCTATTTCGAAAATCGCACCGAGGGGAACTGAGTCAATGCCGCAGCCGCTCAACTATCTCAAGGAAACCGCCTCGCAGACCGCCGGGCCCTACGTCCATATCGGGCTGATCCCGGCCATGGCCGGCTTCGACATCTTTGAGAAGAACTTTTCCAACGTGCTGGTGACGCCGAACACCGAGGGTGAACGCATCACGCTCGAAGGCAAAGTGGTCGACGGCAGCGGCACGCCGCTGCGCGACGTCTTGCTCGAGATCTGGCAGGCCAATGCGGCCGGCCGCTACAACCATCCGTCCGACCGCTCGGCCGCGGCGCTCGACGGAGATTTTCGTGGCTGGGGCCGAGCCGGCTCCGATTTCGAGAGCGGACTGGTGACGTTCGAGACCATCAAGCCCGGCGCAATCATTGATAAGGCAGGGCGCAAATGCGCGCCGCACGTCAACCTCTGGATCGTGGCACGCGGCATCAATATCGGGCTGAACACGCGGCTGTATTTCTCGGACGAGGAGGCCGCGAATGCTGCCGATCCCGTGCTCAACCTGATCGAGCAGCCAGTGCGCCGCAAGACACTCATCGCCACTCGCACCGAACGCTCCGGCAAGGTCGTGTATTCCTTCACGATCAATTTGCAGGGGCCGGACGAGACCGTGTTCTTCGACGTTTGATCAATCCCGCCCAACAGGATCGGCCCCTCTGCGGAGGGGCCGTCGCAACGCGTGGGATGGCCGCAGCTGGGTCGTTGACCTGCAACCAAAGTCTATCCGCCAGCGTACGCTTCGACGGGAACCAAAGGCGTCTTCGAACAGTTCCCACGACATACCTTCGGGAGAGGTGCGTCGTGAAACATTGGCAAGAACGCGAATCCGTCCCCGACCTCTACAATCTGTTTCTCGCGGCCGTGCTCTTCATATCGCCGTGGCTGTTCAAGCTGACGAACAGTGAGGGCAAGATCGACCTGTGGGTGACCAGCGCGATCATCGGCGTGCTTTCGCTCGCTGCCATGATCGCTTATCGGGACTGGGAGGAATGGCTCAACGTCCTGATGGGCGTTTGGCTGATCGCTTCGCCCTGGCTCCTCGGATTCCCACACACACGGGCGATGCATTTTAGCATCGGCTTCGGTGCCGTCATCGTGCTCCTGGCTCTGCTCGATCTCTTTCTCCACTACGAAAAGGCGTATCCTGACGAAGCGACCATGCAATCCGGGCAGGAGAGAGCGCGCCAATAGTCCAATAGTGGAGGCTGCGCTCGGAGTGCCTTACGCCCGACGCGTCAGCCTTCGCCGCCATGAAGCTGGGCGCGAAACGCACGCGGCGAGCGTCCGGTGGCGGCGGTGTAGATCCGGCTGAAATAGGCCGGGTCCTCAAAGCCGAGGGCATAGGCGATCGTGGAGACCGGCAGGTTGGTATAGACGAGGTTGCGCCGCGCCTCGCGGATGAGCCGGTGGAGGATCAGATGCGAGGCGGTGTCTCCGGTCGCCGCACGCGTCACCCGGTTGAGATGGGTGGGGGTGATTGACAACGCCCCAGCATAGTCCGCCACGCTCCAGCGCTGCAGATGGTGTTGTTCGAGCAAAGCTTCGAACCGGCGGAACAGACTTGATTCCGCGGTGCCATTGCCGCCGCTCTCGCTCGCGAGCGCCCGCGCCACCAGCCCGATCATGGCCGCCGACAAGGCGCGCAGCACATGTGCGCGGCCGAAATTGCGCGCCGCGTGTTCGGCAAAGATCTGCTTCATGGTGGCGCGGATCTGCGGCGTGCCGCGCACCACGGCCGATCGCGACAGCGCGCCGCGCAGGCCTTCGGCGGCGAGCAGCGCCTCGTCGAGAATTTCCGCGGCGATGGTCAGCACCCAGCCCTGGGTGTCGGGCAGAAAGCGGAAGCCGTGGACGTGGCCGACCGGCACATTGACGATCTGCATCGGCCTCAGCGGCACCACGCGGCCATCGAGGCTCGCCTCGCCGCCGCCGCGCTCGATCAAGAGCACCTGGTGCAACCGGGCATGCCGGTGCACGGCCAGGGTCCAGTCATGCAGCACCGAGCGGGACGCGATCGTCTCGCAATGCACCACGTCGGGCAGGTCGGCGGACTCGCCGAACAAATTGTAGACCTGGATGGCAGGGGCGGGGGCTGCGGTTCTCATGTTCGAATTGTACAAGACAAAGACGAAAGCCTCCATCGGTCCGCCGCGAAAATTCTGCAAAAAACGTATGGACGGGAGGACGCGAAAATGAAAGTTCAGGTCTGCATCATCGGCGGTGGGCCGTCCGGGCTGCTATTGTCCCAGCTCCTGCACCTGAAGGGGATCGACACGCTCGTGCTGGAGAGATCCAGCCGCGCCCACGTGCTGGCCCGCATTCGGGCCGGCGTGCTCGAACACGGCTTTGCCAGGCTGATGCGCGAGGCGCAATGCGGCGAGCGGATGGATCGCGAAGGCGAAATCCACAAGGGTTTCGAGATCGCCCATGACGGCACGCTCTCCCATATCGACTTGCACAAACATTCCGGCGGCAATTCGGTTTTGGTCTACGGCCAGACCGAGCTGACGCGCGACCTCTACGAAGCCCGGGACCGTCTTGGCGGCAAGATCGTGCATAGCGCCGAGGACGTGATGCCGCATGATCTGACGTCGGAGCAGCCCTACGTGACGTATCGACTCAACGGCGAAACCATCCGCGTCGATTGCGACTACGTCGTGGGTGCCGACGGCTTTCACGGCGTCAGCCGCAAGTCGATCCCGAGGGAGGTGCTGCGCGAATACGAGAAGGTCTATCCGTTCGGCTGGCTCGGCGTGCTGTCGCGCACCAAACCGGTGTCGCCGGAGCTAATCTATGTGAAGCACGAGCGCGGCTTTGCGCTCTGTTCGCTGCGTTCGCAGGTGCTGAGCCGCTATTACGTTCAGGTGCCGCTGACCGACAAGGTGGAAGACTGGTCCGACGATGCGTTCTGGGCCGAGTTGAAACGCCGGTTGCCGGAGGAGGTCGCCGGCCGCCTGATCACGGGCCCTTCGGTCGAAAAAAGCATCGCCCCCTTGCGCAGCTTCGTTGCCGAGCCAATGAGCTATGGCCGGCTGTTTCTCGCCGGCGACGCCGCTCATATCGTGCCGCCGACCGGAGCGCGTGGATTGAACAGCGCGGCCTCCGACATCTATTATCTCTACCACGCCATGCTCGCGCATTATCAGCACGGCGACGATTCCGGCCTCAAGGGCTATTCGGCCAAGGCGCTGGCGCGGATCTGGAAGGCGCAGCGTTTTTCGTGGTGGATGACCATGCTGCTGCACCGCTTCCCCGACCGGCTGGAATACGAGGACCGGCTTCAGCAGACGGAGCTGGACTACCTGATCTCGTCAGAGACGGCGCAGCGGCTGCTCGCGGAGAATTATGTCGGGCTGCCGTTCTAATATGTCGGGCTGCCGTTCTAAGAGGAGTGATTTCGAAAGGTAGTGCGACGCTGCGCTACTTCCCCTTCCAGGATATTGACCGGCGTCCAATCTGGCGGTGGTGGATTTGCTGCGAGCGCTCTCGCGCGATTTCCAAACAGCGCTGATGCTGGATCAATGTCTGCCGTTCGCCCGAACGCATCAGCCGCCTTCGCAAACTCCCTTGCCCGCCAGCACGCCAGCCCTTCTGCGTAAGCCGCCGCGGCCTTTGCCTGCTCGTCGCTCTCCTCGCCCTGCTCCGCCAACGGCTCGAACACCTTGATCGCCTCGCCGCGTCCCAGAACCCTGATCGCATCGAGCTCGCGCCAGACGAAGCTGTCGCCGGCCTGCGCCATCGTGGTTTCCGACGCCATGATCGCGGTGCCGTAATATTTGTTGGCGCCTTCGAGTCGCGAGGCAACGTTCACGGTGTCGCTCATCACGGTGTAGTTGAAGCGGCGGGTCGAGCCGATATTGCCGACCACGGCCTCGCCGCTGTTGAGCCCGATCCGATGTGACAGGCCGCGGCCGGCGAAAGCGGCGCTGCTTGCATTGAGCGCGGCCAGCTCGTCGCGGCACTTCAGCGCGGCGCGAACGGCGTTGCGGGCGTGCAAGGGATCGTTGGCCGGAGCGCCGAACATGGCGACGATGGAGTCGCCGATATATTTGTCGACATAGCCGCCATGGCTTTCGATGATATCGGTCATGGCGGACAGATATTCATTCATCAATGCGACCAGCTCGCCCGGTGTCATCTTCTCGGCAATCGACGAAAAGCCACTGAGGTCCGAGAAGAACATGGTGATGTTGCGCATCTCGCCGCCGAGCACGGGCATCTTGCCGGAGCTGACCATGCTGTTGATCACCTCCGGGGCGAGATAGAGCGCAAAGCTCTTGCGCAGGAAGCGCTCTTCGCGATCGGCGACGACGAAGCGGTAGCCGATCATCATGGCGAGTGCGGCGAGACCCGCGAGCGCAGGCTCTGTCAGCGGCAGCGCCAATGCGTGGACGAACGTGCTGACGGCGACAGCGGTGTAGGCTGCGGTGAGTGCGAACCAGGTAAGCACCGCACCGCTCGGTGCGAGCAGGCACGCCGCCAAGGCGATGATCGCCGCGAATGCGATCGTGACAAACGTCCGCGCCGGAACGCCGAGCTCTGTTACCCCATCTCGTTCCATGAGATTGCGCACGGCCGTGGCATGCACGAAAACGCCGGCGATGTCGCTGCGGGCCCTCTGAACGGTCTGCGCCGAGGCGGGCAGGGTACACCGTGCGCCCGGCGTTCCGTCATATCCGCCGGAAAGGTGCATCGAGGTGAGCTTGCGGTCGTCGGAGGTGAGGATGCTGCCGAGCAGCACGACCTTACCGTCGAAGGCACGGCGGAAGAAATCGCGATCACCCTTCTCGACACAGGCGTGCAGGTCCGCGAAGGAATAGGCCGGCACGTCGCGGCCGATCCCGCGGAAATTCAGGGTCAGCGTGTTGGGGACCGCGCTCGGGATGGCATAGCCGGATAGTTCGGTGGCGCCGGACGGCGTGGTCTCGGGCTGTGCAGCGAGCGCACGCGCGGCGAGCTCCACGGCCATCGCAGGAACCGGCTTGCCGTCGATGGAGAAGCTCAGCGGCATCCGTCGGATCACATCGTCGGGATCGGTGTAAACGTTGAGGGCGCGGACATTGTTTTTCACCGCGAGTCGCTGTGCTGGGTCGGGCCCCTCCGGATGGTCGTTGCTGAGCTTCTCGCCGAGGACGAGCAGGCCGCTGTCGGACAGCTTCCGCAGGGCGATGAGATAGTCCCGGTCAAAGCCTTTGATGCGGCCGCCGAGCGGCGCATCGCCAAAGGAGATCTCGGATTGCTCGATCGAGCTTGGAAAGATCACATCGAAGCCGACCACCTTGGCGCCGCCGTCGGTGATACTCCTGAGCACGCGGCCGATCTCGCGCGTCCAGGTCTGCGTCGGCGATCCCTTGAAGGGCGGGGTGTCGTAGGTTTCCCCGTCAATGGCCACCACGACGACCGGCGATGTCGCGGGATCGCGCTGGTCGCCGACGAGCTTGCCGCGCAAGGCCGTGAGGATGTCGAGCGAGAAACCTTGTAGTATTTGAAGTGGCGGAGACGTGAAGACCGCGCCTGCAACGAGCGCAATCAGGATCGCCACAACCATGTCCCGCCTGCCGATCCGCCGCATCGCGCTGTCGCGGCCCGGCTATTCGAGCCGCAGCAAGCGGCCTACAATCGGCGTCGGGGACGCGGTCGCGCTGGTGTCGACCTGGAAGGCGTATCGCTTGGCGCCGAGCGTTGCGAGATAGGTGCCGCCCGGGGTCAGCGACTTTCCGGCTTTGGACAAGTCATAGAACTTGCCGGCGACCATGATGTCGCCCTTGAGCGGAACGCTGATGATGGGCTCCTTGCCGTCGGTGCGCTCGATCACGAGCGTGCTGCCGCTCCTGGCCTGCACCAGCGGTGCTGTGCCGTAGATCGTGGGCAGCTTGGCCGGCGCCGCCTTGCCGTCGGATCGCATGGTACGAAATGTGGTCGCCGCGCTCTGGTTCGCCTCGCGTTCCGAGAGCTGTGCGGCGTTGGCGTCGCAGGGGACCTTGACCCGTTGCACGTTGCCGAGCTGCACGGTGCTCTGCTCGGTGCCGACCAGAACGACGCCTTCGCTGATGGTCTCGCGCTGGCATGATTTGAGATAGCTGAGCGTGATCCCCGCCTTGGGTCCGAGCTTGATGATCTTGCCGGGCGCCACATAGTCCATGAACTCGACGCCGTCGACTTTGCCCTGCACGTCCTCGACGATCGCGGCGGGCGTTTCCGCAAGCGCCGGGGCCGCGAAACAGAACACGACGACAATGGTGCCGATCAGGCTTCTCATGGGCTTTCTCATCCAGTTCGAACGATATGCGACCGATCCCCGCCCTGGCCGAAGCTTAGCAGCGCATGGCACAGTCAAGTGTGATCAGAATCACCTTTGTTACAGGTTCACTCTAGCAGGAACAGGTTCAGACCCGCGATGGCAGAAAGCGGAGTTGAAGCAAACCACCACTGCCGCCGCTCGCTGGCGTCGCGCGTGCGACATCGGCAATTTGACGAATTGATTTTGAAGGCCGTTAACCGTGGCGCAACGCGCGCCATATCAGCCATTGTCGCGCCCCAGAGTTCGAAGCAAATACCGTCTGAATTCTACGACGGGTATTTTGATGCTGAGAGACGGCAAATACGCTGCCTGGTTCAGGACCCAGCGCGGCCAAGGCACCGGCCTCGTGGATCTAGTCGAGGGCCGGATCTCGGGTCGCGACAGCTTCTTCACTTACGGCGGCTCCTATCAGGTCGATCAGCAACGCTTCACGGGCGTCCTGACCGTGAAACGGCATGCCGACGGCCCGGCGAGCGTGGTTGGTCCGGACGAGTTCGAGGTCAGGCTTTCCGGCGTGTGCAGCGGTGTCGTGGCGACCTGTTCGGGATCGGCCAGGGAAGCGCCTGACATCAAGTTCGAGGCAACACTGATCTACAGCCAGGAAGAGGTGCCGGCGGCGGACGCCAGATGCGCGGTGGTGAAGCTCAAGGCCGACAAATTGCCCAAGGGCCTCGACAGCCGGTCGCGGCCGCACCATCCGCTCGCGCCGCCCAGGGCACCTGTGTCTTAGCGGCCTCTCTTAGTGCTGCGTTGACGCTATTGCAGCGATGGCACGTCGCAACGGGCATCGCGCAACAAAGCTTTTAGACATGAAAACCTAGTCTGCGGCTGGACAATATGGTGGGAAGAACATGCCTCAGATCTGGATGACATATGACGAACTCGGCACGCTCTGTGACTGCGCCAGCGGTGACGCCAAGTTGCGAGCCATTCATCTGTCGCTTGACCGTAAAAAAAGTCGCGACGGCGCGACCCGTGTCAAACTGGACCTGGCGCTAATGGCCAAATTCTTCGCCTCGGTCCGTGAGTCGGATTTTGATCTTGATAGCACCATCGAGGCGCTTCAGGCCACCCATCGTCACATGGCCGAACTCCTCACACCCAACGAGTTCCTCAGCCGGCGCCGGGCGGCTTCAGCCGCCGCAAACAGATCCATCCGAGGGTAGCGCGGCCGGAGGCCGAGCAGATTCCCGCGATGGTTGTCTCGAATCAGGCATAAATTGGCATCCGGAATTTACGGCTAGGGCCGGGGTTCCAACCCGCACGGGCCTGAGCGCCCGCAAGGAGGATGCAATGAGGAAGGCCACCATTGGGTCTGCGTGACCCCTTAGGAACGGCGATGCTGGGTGGACTGGTCTTCACGATGGTCGCAACGGCAAGCGCAGAAGTCGTGAAGCTGCAGGCGGACCTCAAAGGCGGCAATGAAGTGCCGCCGAACAGCTCGTCCGGATCAGGGAAGGCAGAGGCAACCTACGATACCGAAACGAAAATCCTGAGCTATACCGTCACCTATGCCGGCCTGACGGGTCCCGCGATGGGGGCCCACTTCCACGGCCCGGTGGAGGCCGGCAAGAACGGCGGCATCGTGCTGCCCTTCAAGACCGTCCAGAGCCCGATCCAGGGCAGCGCGACTCTCACGGACAATCAGGCCACGGATTTGCTGGCTGGAAAGTGGTACGCGAACATTCACACGGCCATGAATCCGGGTGGTGAGCTTCGCGGGCAGATGTTGAAGTAGGGACAAGGTTCAAGTCGAGCCGCCGCGATTTCGTCGCACTTCCCCGGATAGATGGCGCCGAATTTGACCTCGGAGCCCACCATGAAACATTTCCTGCCCCTGGTTTTGGTAGCGGCTGTTTTTTCTCACGCGGATGCCCGAGCCATGCTTCGCGACGCTTCGATCGAGCATGATTTGAGCAGGGTGAGAAAAACGTTCGAAGCCATCACCTTGTCTCAAAGCGGCCAAGCGGCAGACCTGAGAACAGCCCGCGCGGTCGTTCGGGACGCAGAAACCCCTCCGCGCTGATCGGCCGCTCGCATTGAGCTCATGATGCGCACTGCGATTGGCCAGCAGGCGCTTACTGTTGACGACGAATTCCCATCTCTTTCTGCAATTGAGGTGAGAGGCCCATTGCACCTTCGGTTCGTCCTTGGCCGGTGCCCAGGTTCAGAGGGGATTGGGTGGAAGGGGAAGTCGTTCCTGCTGGCGATCCTGTAGACGTGGTGGTCGCGCTGGACGAATTGGAGCTGGTCCCGGCATAGCCGCTTCGCACACCGTTGCTGTAGGTGCTTTGGGCGGCAGCCGACACAGAGGCGCCAATGAGAAAAGCTCCAGCCAGGAGCACATGACGTTTGCCGGTCATAATTCGAGATCCCTCGAGGTTGGCCGCGATTGTGGATCAGACGCAGCCGTTTGCCAACCGGACATTGTCGCTCCTGCAGCGAAGGCCGGAGCCGAGACTGACTAGGACGGGGCTCTGGGCAAGAAGGCGAGGATCGTCTGAGCCAAAAAGACGCCTACGGTTCCGCCGGCCGCCTTTTGTAGCAGGTCCAACAGCGCGGGATCGCGATCGGGCGTTAACGCTTGCAAGACTTCTAGCCCGATTGCGACGGACACCACAAACCCGCATGCTACCCCGAACCGCCCAGGCAGCAGAAAGGACAACAGAAAGCCCAGCAATCCGTAAGCGCTAAACCGTTCGACGACCACGATCCAGTAGGCCTCGGCGTGACCCACAAGCACCGGTCTTCCAATCAACTTCGCCAGCGTGGCGTAAATAATCAGGGCGAGGCAGAGGGTGGTGGCGGCTATGAGCGGATTTCGAAGCATTGTCTACACAATATCCACATCCACCCAGGGCTACCGACAAACCTCTTGCTATCGTTAAAATCCAATCGTGTCTCCGCTCAGGGGTGCGGATTGACGCTCGATGAGAACGCGCCAAGCTTCCAGTAGTCCGCCCTCGTGGAGTCGTGTCGGGAACTTGGTGCAGAATCAGCCGCTGCGGCGGCCGCTTGATCCGACCCGCGGCATCTGTGCGACATTTCCACTTCGCCCGCCGGAGCGGATCAGGAAATGCGGAGGCTGAGACGGACCAGAGGAGCGGACGTAGGGCTCCCATTTGAGGTATCTCGTACGACGCCGATGCGAGATAACCGACCGCGTGCCATACCCAGCAGCGAACGAGCCTGCCACGATGACGCCCAAGACTAAAAGTTCAAGCATGCGGAAGTACCATCATCCGGACGCTTACTCATCCGATACCGCGGCAACCTCGATAGGGCAGATTTGCGGATTTTCTATGACTCTCGATCACATCAATTTGCCTGCAACCTCCTGGAACTCTGGCATCGTCCGCGAGCATCTGAGAGACACCTTGTTGAGCTCTTCACAAGCAAAGGTTGCGAATCGCAAGACAAGCATTGCCAACATGACAAACCGGAAGCATTGGCCATGCCATTCTAGCCGCGGCTTGTTCCGCGCGTGGCGACCTTAGATGTTTTGCTAACCGACGGGCTCAACGTCCTGGATCGTACCGGGTCGAAGCAGCCAGGGTGCGTTGCTCAAGAAGCTCCATAAGACGGGGCGCTGCAACGAGACGGCCCTCCTCGACGCCGCGGGAGATCAGCGCGATTCAAACCGTGCGAGGCGAGCATGTTCGTGCGATTGACCCGGCCCTTGTCGCACTTGAGCCTTTTCCGAATAGCCCGACCGGATCTCAAGCCGGCCCCCGTCCCGAGCTCAAGACGAGAGCCGGCGACGATTGTGTGATTAGGGCCCAAGATGCCGCCGTACCCGGACTTCGCTCAATTTATACCCGCCTGCATAGTCGCGACCTTGGATCGGACGAGTGACCCAAAGGCGCAACGCCACAAACCCAACGTTAAGGCCAAGCCATACCACTATTCCGAAAATGAAATAATCTGCCACGACGGAATCTCCGCCCTTCAGCAAGTTCTGGCTGGAACTCGGTGGTGGTTCGCTGCGGTGCCGTCAGCCCTTCTTGCCGGGCTTCGGCTTGAGCGACAGGCCGAGACGCGAGGCCATGCGCTTGATGGCGTGAGGCGAACGCCCGAGCTGCTTCGCCGCCTCTTCCAGCGACGTTGAAGACTTGGCCAGCTCCATGAGCCGGCGGTCTTCCTTGAACGACCAGGGCTTGCGCGCCATAACCGAAACATTCCTCTCAGATCGACACAACGACAAAGCCGCCAAGCGGACCCATGTTCGCTCGACGGCTTTGCTTGGGTGGGCCGGGCCTTGGGGAAGCCCGTGCGGAGATGGATATGCGATCCAACGAAACGCGCAACAAAGTCTGCGGATTAAGCTAACCGCTAAACCTTACCGCGAGGAAATCGGCCGTCGGCGCTCCGTATAACCACCGGAGTTTCGTCGGCCGAGGTCCATTCGCCTACGCAAATGGCTTGCATGAAGAATGCGTTGACACGATCAGAAATAGAAGCGGCTTTGCCTGTCCTCGATTAGGCGGTCAGCAGACTTGATGGCCACAATGAACTACTGTGCTCTCCGAATGGCCAGACGAGCACCATGACCATGAGAACAGATTTCGGCGCTGTGGTTGAGAAGATAGCCAGCCAAGGTCCGCTCGGCGACGACACGCTGCAGCCAGGGGACATTGTCTCGACAGACAAGGGCTTCTTCCTGTTTCGCGGTCGGTCAGGAGCCGATGGACAGACTGCGGACTGTGTGCCGATAGCTCCGCGCTAGCTTGATTGCGCGACATTTATTTTTTTCGCGCTATCACCTCGCAAGTTTATGCCAGTCAGAATCGAATTGTACTGCCGCACGCGAATCGTGACCGTCGTAACGACTTTTGGTTCAGAATTGATCCAATCATAATGCATGCTCGCAACATTACCTCGGCGAATTGTCTCTCCATAAAAATTCCGGCGGCTCTTCACTCGACGCGTCATGAGATCGTCGAATTCATTTCCCTATGATCGCGCAAATGATCAACGCGAATACGCAGATGCTTCAAAAGGCCTGGGCGACGTTGCCTATCACCAAGATCAAAGAACGGGCATTCGAAGGCGCGTTCTTCAGCGTGGCGCTGATCGTGATGGCCGGCTGGGTCTATTTCATCACGCTGTTAGTGGTGAGATTGATCCTGTGGTTCTTCAGCTAACAGCAAACGGATGATCGCTCCGCAAGCAGATTGCTGCCCAAGATTTCTCAAGCCTGACAAGAAAATCAGCAGTGCTCATCATCATGTCGACACAACTGCACCATGAGAATGCGATGTCTGGGAGAACGAAGCGTTCCGTAAATGAAAAGACTTCCCAATGG
Source organism: Bradyrhizobium sp. LLZ17 (assembly GCF_041200145.1). Lineage (NCBI taxonomy): Bacteria > Pseudomonadati > Pseudomonadota > Alphaproteobacteria > Hyphomicrobiales > Nitrobacteraceae > Bradyrhizobium > Bradyrhizobium zaerense. Next base: position 3,255,684 of record NZ_CP165734.1, on the reverse strand, counting down.
CGCCAGTCCTGATCGTGATCTTGATCTTTCTCACCGGCTTCGGTGTTGGCTACGCCGCACGAGCTTGGCGATCGCGCAAACGCAAGCAGATGCGCCAACTCTACGCACCCTATGGGCCATCTTCATCTCGGCCGGCCACCCGGCGTGCGTTCTGAAGATACACAACTAGAAGGCGGTGAAGCTGCCTTGGCCGGAGCGTGCATACGGAGTGAGCGGATCGCGGAATGTCTCAGTTGAGGTAACCACGTTGGCTTAGGTTAGATCGCAGTCGCCGTTGTCTGCCGGATTACTGGTGGCTAGGTTGCGTACGGATTTTGCTACGGCGGATGATTGGCACCGTGAGCTGTTCAGTTAGGATTTGAGTTGATGATCTGGTTCGTTGCATTGTTCATACCGTTCGAGGGTGTACCGCTGTTCGCTTGGGCGGATGGGCGCCGTCTGGGCGCGTTAAGCCGTCCGTGGGTATCGGGGCGGGCAGCGCGCCATGACTGAACTCAGGAATAACGCCCCGCGGCGATACTTCGTCGATGCCGGTGGGAAGCGCGTTTTGATTGGGCTAACGCTTGAGGAGACCTTCGAGTTCGAGCGGTTGGATAGCCAGCTGGTCGCAAATCCGGGCGACGGCCAAGTCGTAAGCGACGGAGGCGTCGTGTGGCCCGTTGCCGGAGAGCAGCGTTGGCAAGAGCTTTACGCCAAGCACGAACACGCCTGGAAGGCATGGATGGCGCAAAACCAAGGTGAGCAGCCCCCTTGCTTCAGCCTTTATTAACCATCCCGGATCCATTTTCGGGGTCTGGCGCTTCAATGGGAAAATGCACGTATGTTCCAGCTGTTCCTGCGGGCCCGTACCCCCCACTTCCTGAGAGGTAGGTTCAGCGAAGAGCAGGAGTTTCGCGCGCGTTCGCCCGAGCGCGACGCTGCAACCGATCAGTCCCGCATTGAAGCCATCATGTTCGCGATCGAAGACGCTTTGCAGGCTGCCGAGCGGGAGCAATCCGGCCTGAACCGGCGGGTAGAGGATGTGCTGGCACGGGCTGCCGTAACACTCGGCAATGGCGATGACGAATATCTGGAGCGTGAGGCCCTGGATAATCATCATCAGGACCTGTTCGATAGGGAAATCCAAAATGGCCAGCGCCGTCTGAAGGAGCTGGCTTCTTCCATTGCTCACTACAATTTCATTAAAGCGGCTGTGCTGTGCAGGTTTCCCGATTGCAGACCTGCGGGGGACAGCCGTTAAGCGGTATTGGTCATAGGACGCGATCTAGGACTCGTCGCCCCATTGCATCAGGCAGTGTCGCAGCAACATGTAACTGCTAAATGTAACAGTCGCGCAAACCACAAACGCGCATGACAGCAATTGGACCGCATACATAAAAACCACCTCGTTCAACGAACGAGATTACGCGATTCCATTTAAACGGATCCTAACGGCCGCGCCAAGATCGGCGACCAGACTAGTAGACCAGGACCCCCTGTGGGTCCAGCGGGTTCACATAACGAACATAGGTCCGTACCGCTCCGTAATAGTAATGAGGCTCATCCCTCGTGCGGGGATCGAATGAATAGGGATAAGCCTGTTGAAGCGACTTGTGCCGAACCTGAACTACGGTCGGACATCCGCAGCGTGGGCCGCAATATGGATTTGGACCCCGGTCAATGTAAGGGACCCGCGTTGCATGCTTCACCACAGGGATCGCGTAGTCGGCAGCATATGACGGGGTCACCAATGTGGATAAGCAGATAAGCGCAAGTAGTCCGAAAATTGATCGCATGGTAGGTCCCCCAACTGGGTTCCATCTTAGACGTTCCGCGGGGAACGGGCAATATCCCAAAACCAGCTGTGGAGTGACCGCTCAGCGACAGCTGCAGGACCCGGCCGCCTCCAACTAGCCGCGTAACGTTTTGAGACGGACGGGATCGATGGTCCGGATCGTACGCTCCAAGAACTCTTTGCCCCGGCCTGAGGCTTGACGGTAGGCCGACACTAGGGCCGGCGTCTGATCCGGTTTTCGCGTCAACATGAGACGTACATCACCTTGGGCCAAGTCCCTTAGATCGGGGCTGGCAAGCGCATCAAATTGGGTGACGGTAGCAAGTCTTAGAGGCATCAATCGCGCGTCGCTCGGCGCGGTGAGATAGGTCATTTTCAATGCTTCGATTGCTGCAGGTCCGTCAGGGTCCTGTCCGGCCTCCAGCACTGCCAATGCTAACCACAATTCGGCATCATACGGCGCCAAGGAAAGAGCGTGCTTGAGATGCGAACGGGCAAGTTCGCTGTTTGCTCGAATCCCGTGATCGGCTCTCGCCTGCTGGATCGCCTGTAGTGCCAGAACCAGTGCCTCGTTACCTTCAAGATCGGAGCGCAGCGGTGAGATCGTTCCGATCCATTCGACTGGTGCGTTCGAGTTGAGATTGCCTTTGGTTGGATCCTTTGGGAAATCGGGCCGATTCAAGGCCGTCATTTCCGCGGCTCCTGATGCGATCCCAAAGCAGCCGACCGCTGCCGCAAGGGCTAACATTAGGACACGAACTCTGGTTGCTGAATTCATCAAATCTCCAAAGAGAAAACGACAGCCGTGCGTCAATTAGAGAGCGAGCATACTGTCGTCCTGAAGGGCTAAAAGCGTCAGATTTCCCGTCGCATAAGCACCAGTATCGATGTTTATTCGGTTCGGTCGTATGTCTGGCTGTTGGACGGGGGTGTGGCCGTGGACGATGAATTTTCCGAAGTTCTGATTGCTTTCGAGAAATTCTTCACGGATCCAGAGCATGTCCTGCTCTTGTTGTCTTGCCAAGGCGACGCCAGGCTTGACACCCGCATGCACGAAAAAGAAATCGCCGCATACGAAGCGCGCGCGCAGGCTCCTCAAAAAATGCAGCTGACGGACCGGAATTGCGTGCGACAATTGCCGGATGAGTTCGTCTTGTTCGGCCGGATCGGGATTGAGAGAGGGGCTAAGTCCATACGACGCCAAGGTTTGGAGCCCGCCATATTGTTTCCAGTTCTGAAGCTGCGAGGGGGCGTTCAGTACGTCCAAAAGGAAGGTCTCATGATTGCCTTTCAAGAACACCGATTCATGCTTCATGCCACGTTCCATCAGCAGTTCGATGGTTCGATTCGAGTCAGGTCCGCGATCAATGTAGTCTCCGAGGAAAACGTGGATTGCGCGCCTCGACCCTATCGTGGTGAGATCGCGGTCGATTACGGTGAACATTTGCTGGAGAAGATCGGCGCATCCATGAATGTCGCTTATCGCATAGATGCGAATGCCCTCCGGCAGAATCGGCTTTCGCGTCTTATTCCTCGATCTCGACAATCTCATCATTTGCCGAACTTGGCGGCCTTTTCGTCTTCCGGTGTCAATCGCTCGAATAACTGCGTTCAGCGCACATGGTAAACGGAATTGACAAAATCTGCTTAGCTTTTGAGTCCATTTGGCGGGCGAAATGCCGCAGAATTTCAAACTCTTGAGGGTAGCTTCCTAGCCAATAAGCATGCGGGGAGCAACCAATGCGTAGAATCACAACTTTGGCCCTTGGGATCATCGCCGCCGGTCTCATTTGGTTCAAGCCGGTCCATGCGGGACTTCTTGGAATGCCAATGGGGCTTCAATCCGCGATCCAGCGCATGAGGCTCGAGAACCCTACCCTTCCGCCGATGGCATATACGCAATTCTGCCTGCGCTATCGGGACGAGTGCCGCTCACGGCCGATGTTTCGGGGCGGGCCGGTACGGTTGACCGAGGATCGATGGGGGGATCTGAAGGAAGTCAATCAGATGGTTAACCGGGAGATCGCCCCGGAGAGAAATGAGCTTGGCCTGGGCGGCGAGCAATGGGTGATCAATCCTGCGCGGGGCGATTGCAACGACTATGCGGTCAGCAAGCGGCATGAATTGCTGGCGCGTGGCTGGCCGGCGCGGGCCCTGCTGTTGAGTGAGGTTGTCGTCAATTCCGGCGAGCATCACCTCATTCTCGTTGTCCGTACCACGAGTGGAGACTTGGTGCTCGATAACATGACCTCGCTGATCAAGCCGTGGTCCCGCGTCCCCTATCGTTGGGTACGCATGCAGATGCCCAACTCAAAGCTTTGGACGACGATCGTAAGCAGCAGGGCCTAGATTGCCTTCAGATTAAGCTGGTTCGTCCTGTGCTTTGCGCAAGGCCCAGGCCGACCATTACGGCAAGCATGATCTGGGCCGTCGGATTCAACATGCTTGCATCGACAAAGCTGCCGCAGACGGCGACAACCACGGTGGCTGCCGTTGCCGACGCGAAAAACGAGTCCCGTCCGCGTCCGACGGCGCCACGCAAGGCGAATAAGAAGAGCTGAAGCGTAAACGCTGCAAGAATTGGCATGGCCGCGCGTCCCCATTCGATGGCAACCAAAACTGCCGTCGAAGGGGCGGCAAGCCCGCGACCAACACCGTAATCTTGATAAACCCGCGCGACCCACGCGAATGTCCCGACGCCACTCCCGGTCCAGGAGCTGTCGGACATGGCGCGCCGCGCCACGTCAAGAGATGCTTGGTCCTCGGATCTCACAAATCCCAGGAGATCGAGGAACGGGGTGGATTGTGCCAGGGATAACGTTGCCACGACTGCCATTGCGATCAGGACTGCTGCCAAGATTGCCGATGGCCAAGGTCGAAATCCAAGGCGGCGGGCGATTGCAACGAAAAGCATGATCGCAAACCCAAGTCCGGTCAGCGCAAGCAGCATTCGCTCTCCGAGCGCGGCAAAGGAAGCAAGCGAAACAACGATTCCCGCGATGCCGAAGCCCATGCCCACCAGCAGCGGAGTGCTCGAGGCGAGGCCGGCGCCGGCGCGGTTTGAATGTCGCTCGACTGCCATGGCAATCGTTGCGCCGTTTCCGAGTGCCGCAATGACGACTACCACAGCAAAGGAATGGCTGTTTGACCTGCCGATCGGCGGCACGGCTGTCGCGAGGAACTCGATTTGACCAGCCAAGTTCTCAAGCGCAATGAATGTCGCCGCGCCCGTCAGCGTAAGCAAAAGGATTTCTGCCCGTTTTCGATCTCTGGCGATCAGGATTGTCGAGATGATCAGTGATAAGACGGCCAAATACCACGTCAGGCTGCGCAAGGTGCTCCCCGGATCAATGCTGATTCGGCTGGGCAAAGAGGGATCATTGAATGCGACCGCGGCGGTGGGCCAGATGGGACTGGTAAGCGATGCGATCGGAAGCGGAACAATCTGAAGCATCATCCAGGCGATGGGGAAGAGCGCTGCCCAAGCAAATCTGCGGAGCGTGGCAGCGGCAGTGATATCCGCCGGGCTCGCCGCAATGGCGACAGAGGCCAGCATGATCGCGGCGAGCATATAGAGGGCATGCTGGACGAAGATGTAGCTAAGAAATGTTGCGGCTGGAGTTGCGACTAACAGCGCGATCAGAAGGGAGAAGGCGATCGACAATTGAAGACTTCAAAATGGTGAGGGAGGAGGGCGAGCTGGCGACGATCCGCGGATTGATTTACTATCGCATGCGTCGCCAGCGCCGCCAAACGCCTTTTTGCTGGCTCGGTTGCGTCTGCGGACGCAAAACCTGCAGGCCACTTAGCGTCCGGAGTTGTCGGCTGACATTCGTCTGTAGAGCGCGGTTACGGATGCCTTGCGAGAAAACGGTTGCTTCCGCGAATAGCGGGCCAGCAACGTGGTTTGGGCCAACAGGCCGAAGGCATAGCCGGTTTGCGGGGCGAATCCCATCAGCATCCCATATCCGCACGCGACCGCTAGTCCTGCACCAAGCGATAGCTGGGTCACGAACGTGACAACGATCGCGATCAGGCTGAACGGCACCAGAATCCACACGCGAAAACGCCACGCCAGAACCGCGCCGACGAGAAATAGCAAGATGGCAACCGGGGTCATTGTGTCTCTCCGGCGCCACCATTCCACCTACTTTCCTAACGAACCATCAACTGGTTCCCGAACAACTCGACTCCTCATCGCACAGGACAGCTTTCGGTTAGCAATCGGTAAGCGCCAGCAAGTCCGCCGATCGGGACCGTCCCGCGGATCGAAGTGGACTTTCCCTCAATTTCGACAGAGAGCTCGTCGGCCTGCTGCCAATCACGGCTTGCGAACTCCGCAGCATTGCCAGGCAACAACAGAGCTTGGCCTGCCTGCACGACGGATGCATCAAACACCGCAATTCGGCCGTTTCCTGACGTCAGGGTGACCTTCGGCTCGCCGCGCGACATCCGCTCTAGAATGATCAGAAGGATTTCAATGCCTTGCCGGCCACATTGGAGGCTCAGGCCCGCGAGCCCAATGTCGGACCTTTTTGCGTCAGCAACGTGCATAATAGAGACCGCATCCGGTCCGCCTGACGGGTCCTTGGTTTTGACCAGCTGCCATCCCCCACTGAGTAGGATGATGTTGCTGCCGCTGCCCACCTGTTTAGAGACTGCGCTGTCGCATTCTTGCTGCCGAGCAACTCCCACCCCGGTGACGCATCCCCGCGTTGCGGAATTGGCCTGCTCCGATCGCGCGTTGGGACTCGAAAGCAGCGCGATGACGGCGAGGACGCAATGAAGACTCTTCATCGAAAACTCGGACTGACGTTGCAAACCGTGACTTGACTCGCTGCTCACCTTTTTGGCACTAGCAGGGTCCATTCGAATTTGAATTAATGCAGTGCATTATTTTATTGCTATGCAGTATAACCGATGATCTGCTGGGCCAGGTTTAATTAAGCGTTGGCGTTGTCAAGGAGGCGATTTTGTTCCCTCAGAGCTCAGTCTCGACCGACAATCACACGGCGCCGGACGAGCCGGCGCCACCGGAGGATCCAATCGACAATGCTCCGGTGGTGGAAGATCTGCAGCCCCGCCGCGTTGGCGTCAAAATCCCTTACTCCGCTCTTACGCATCTGGTCGCGTCGTTTGACGCCGCGGTGATCCTGTTTGCGAGCGTGGTTGGGACTGGACTCTACCAAGTTTTTGCGAATAACGGCCTGGATCACCTTGAGCCAGTGCTCGGAGTTGGCCCCGTTGCAGCATTGCTCTATGTGCTGATTGGCTACTCGACTGGGTTGTATGATCTTCGTGCCGCACTTGCGAAGAAGCGAAGGGATTCGGGCCGGATCTTCGCGCAATGGACCTTGGTTATCCTTTTATTTACATCGTTGGCCTTCCTGATGAAGAGCGGTGCCGTCTATTCTCGCGGCTCTGTCATCTGCTTCAGTCTGCTTGCGCCGCTTCTGCTGGTGGGTTGTCGGAGGTTTGCCAAGCGCATTGTGGCCGGTGCGGTGGCCGATGGTCAGGTCAGGGGCCAGCGGGCCGTATTGCTGGGCACAGGCGAGGAACTGGCCGCGCTTGGTTGCGAAGAATTGCTGGGTAAGTTTGGCTTTACGGAAGTCGAGCGCCTGGCGTTCCCGGCCGGACGGGGAGGCGGGTTTGCGATGAGTGCGGGCGAGACCGCCTCGCTGGAGCACGCGATCGCGGTCGCACGCATGCGAGGGGTCGAAGCAATCGTTTTGGCATTTCCCTGGAGCGATACCCGCAAAGTCGAACTCGTCCGCGATGGGCTTAGGGTTTCGCCGCTTCCGGTTCGATTGCTGCCGGACCGGCGAATCCGCGCGCTGGCGGGAAATCCCTCGTTCAGATTGCAGAATTCGCTTTCGGTGGAAATTCAGCGGGGACCGCTGTCCTGGGCGGAGCAGACCTCCAAGCGCCTGCTCGACATCTTCGGAGCCATGGTCGGGCTGGTCATATTCGCTCCCTTGATGTTTCTGAGCGCGATCGTCATCAAGTTGGACTCACCTGGACCGGTGTTCTTTCGGCAGAAGCGCAACGGCTTCAACGCCAACGAGTTTTCCATCTTCAAGTTCAGGACGATGACCGTCATGGAGGATGGGGCTACGGTGGTCCAGGCCAAGCGGTTCGATCCGCGGGTCACCAGGGTCGGACGGCTCCTCCGTCGAAGCAGCATCGACGAGGTTCCCCAACTCCTTAACGTTCTAAAGGGAGACATGTCGCTGGTCGGGCCCAGGCCACATGCGCTGGTGCATGACAGCCACTATGGCAGATTGCTGTCGGATTATGCGTTCCGGCACCATGTCAAACCGGGGATTACCGGCTGGGCCCAGGTCAAGGGCTATCGAGGCGAGACCGCCCGCGTGGAGCAAATGAAGGGACGGATCGATTGCGACCTCTGGTATATTAACAACTGGAACCTCGCGCTTGATCTTAAAATCCTACTGCTCACGTGCTTGGAACTGACAAACCGCCGGAATGTGTATTGAGTTGTTCGTCGGGCGACCTCCGCCTCCTGTAACCGTGATGCAACATCTTCAGGTTATCGTCGTCCCGACCGGGGTTTCGGGGCCGCTGTTCGTTGACTCGCTTGGGGAATTCGCTGAGTTTGCGGGCTGATAAATTGGGGGTTTGGGTGGTTTTGAAACGGGCGTTCGTCCTGCTGAGTGTACTTGCGGCTGTTCTGCTCAGTTCGGCGGGGTGCTCAATCATGCCGATGTCGGGTCCTGAGGACCACGTCATCAAGAGCGAGCATACGGTCAATGGCCCGGAATATGGGCTGGTGAAGCTCACTCCCACGGTCGTCGATATCGTCAGGGAGTACGGTCCTGGCGCCATTGCTGGATCTTTCCCGGACAATCGCCCGCCGCCATCCATCAAATTTGGCATTGGCGACGTCGTAGCGGTGTCCATCTTCGAAGCCGCCGCCGGCGGTCTGTTCATCCCGGCCGAGGCTGGCGTTCGCCCGGGTAACTTTGTTTCGCTGCCGAACCAAAATGTCGATTCGGCTGGATTCATCACCGTTCCGTATGCGGGGGCGATCAAGGCGAATGGCCGGACGCCCAGTGAAATTCAGCAGGACATCGTCAAGGCAATCGGCAATCGTGCCATCGAACCGCAGGTGGTGGTGTCGCTGATCACGCAAAATACGTCGCTCATCAGTGTCCTCGGTGAGGTCAATTCGCCGACGCGACTGACCGCCAACGCGGCGGGCGAGCGCATCCTGGACGTCATCTCCCGGGCCGGTGGTCCAAAGGGGCAGGGTTGGGAAACCTGGGTGACGCTTGAGCGTCACGGCAAGCGCGCCACGGTTCCCTTTGGGGCCTTGGTTTACACCCCTATGAACAACATCTGGGTGCATCCTGGCGATACGATCTATGTCTATCGCGAGCCGCAGATCTTCCTGGCCTTTGGCGCGTCGGGCGCGCAGGGGCAATTTCCGTTCGATATGTGGAAAATCAACATGGCACAGGCCATGGCCAAGGCCGGAGGCCTGCTGGACGCCCAAGCCGAGCCCAGTGGTGTCTACGTTTACCGCCGGGAGCCGCGAGAGCTCGCGGAACGGCTGGGCGTGGATTGTTCCAAGTTCGTCGGCCCCACGGTGCCGATCGTCTACAACGCCGACTTCAGGGATCCGGCCGCCTACTTCCTTGCGACCAAATTTGACATGCGGGACAAGGACGTGCTGTTCGCGGCCAACGCGGCGACGGTTGATACGGCCAAATTCCTGCAGTTCGTTCGTGTCGTGATCGCGACGGCCAACGATACGATTGTCACGGCGAACAACGCGCAGATCCTCAAGATCACTTCGAGACAATAGCGAACGCCTCGCCACGTACTATGTACGTGGCGATTTCGACGGATGCCGCAGGCGATCCTGCTGCGGTCGCCAACTCGGCAGGTCCGATCACGCGTGACGCGCGGCCGCCGGCTTTTCCACCCGAGTGCGTGTCCTTCTAAGGTTACTTGCGATCGTGTAGGTAACTTAAAGGACGCGCAAATCCCGCGGATCGATCTGCGGCAATAGAAGGCGGGCGGTCCGCGTGACGACCCAGAAGCCTCGTCCAGTCTAACGTGCTTCGGGAAACGCCGGACTGCGGTCTTGCTCAATGTAGCTCGGTATCCCGGCCGCCGCTTCCAGCCGACGAATGTCTAGGCGCGTAACGATCACGTGCGCATGGGAGCTTCCATCGAAGCTTGCGAAATAGAAGCGTCCTTGAGGATCCCATGCATCGTATCCTGTATGCGCGTTCAGGCTCTTAAGAGAGGGGTCCAGGTCGGGGAAATTGCATAGGGTTTTGGTGGTCCCGGTGCGCAGGTCAAACGCAAACAGAGCGCCTTCTTTGCCATCTGATTGAAAACTTGTGCCGATATAAGCCGTGTTTCCATCAGGCGCGACATTGAACAACCAAATATAGGCTCGTTGTTGAGGATCGAGCTGCCCCAGATACGACCAGGACGGACCATCGTCGTCGAACCGGTAAATGTGACCCTTGTCGTCCGCGAAGAAGCATCGCTTTTTGTTGTCGAGGCATTGCCCCATCTCGAGCGCCTGCGTGATCTCGAGGGGCCAATCCCTGCGCTCGCCGAAACCGGTTTCGGGATCGTAGTAGAAGATATGCCCGAAAACTGAGGGGCTTTCCGGGGCGCTTGCCGTGAAATAAAGACGGCCCCGGTTATCTACCCACATGACCCGACCGGAATAGACGAAATGCTGATCATAGGTAGCCGGCCTGCCCAAACGGGTTGTTCGGCCGCTAGACACGTCGTAGCGGAATATCTCGCCGGTTGGCACGCCTGCGGCATAAATCACGTTTCGCTGAGGATCAGAGGCAAGCGTAACAACGTTGCCGTGATCGACGGCTGTGCCACCAGGTTCGGACGCGCTCAGATCGTCGAATCTGTTCTGCGCCGGATCGTAGGCGTACCAGTGAAAGCCTCGCTCGTTGAGGTACCCGTCGTCGAGAGTTGAGCGGTTCATAGTGGCAACATAGATTTTGCCGTTGTGCCAGAGCGGGCGGGTGTGAAACTTCTGAGCGGTCTCGCCGGGCTGCCAGTTATTCGCTGCTTCCGATGCGGAACGGGCATCGCCAACGAGCCGCAGCGCTCCGGTTTGCCAGTCGAACCGGTAAAGGGCCGAGTTCGTCTGGTGGTCCATCCCTCCTACGTAGATGTCGCCCGTCGGGGACGAGCCGGTCGCATGCCAGCTCTGGGTAGGTTTCAGTCCGTTCGGCGCGTCAGGCAACGTCCAGAGCCAAACTCCATCCAATGCGCCCCGTCGCCCCATGCTCTCGTTTGTTCCCGGTGCGGGGGACGTTTGAAGGTAACCAGGAAAAGCGCAGCTGAAGAGGACCGCCGTAATAAGCGTTAAGAAACATAACTTACTCATCCGAACCCCGCTCTAGTTGAGCTCACGTGCCGGCAAGCTCTTTCATTTCCAGCTGTGCAGCGTCATTCGATCCAGATGCAGGACGCAAACGGCGACACCTTAGCGCCAAGGTCAGAATTCTGGGGTCTCCACACCAGGAACTCGACGGTTAAGCTTTCAGAACGCAACGCGCGTTCCAATTGCAACTGAGAATCTATTCGCAAGGTGCAAAGACCGAAAGACCTGCAACGTTCCGTCCAAATTTGACATTAGCCGCACTAGTTGACGAAGTGGCCCACTTTCATTGGCGCCCCAAAACCAGCATAAATCAGGGTTGTTTCGAAAGCCGCTAGTATCGCCACGGCCTGAACTCGCGGGGCTCCACGCCCGGAATATCGGCGATCAGCCCTTCACCCCTCAGTGCGCGGTCCAATTGAAGGCGAAAATCCAGTCTTACTGTCGCAAGGCCGGCCAAGAGTAAATCGTGGTGTCTCCATCCAGCTCCTTTCAGCACCTTGACCGCGTCGCCAATCAAACCGGTTCGGACCATGGCTACAAATTCCTTGCGGGCGCTTTCCTGCAGGTCAGCTGGAAGCACGTCATAGATCGCCAGCACGTATGGGCTGCGCAAAGCAATCCAACCCTCATAGGGTGCAAGGCGATACGACATCCGCAATTCGTCGAGATGCTCGCTGACCTGGCCGCCCTGATTGATCGCGCTCCAATACTCGATGAACCATAAGAGCCCGTCGGTCGGGACACAGCTTAGGGCTTTTCTTATAGACGAGCGAAGCGAGCTCAGGCGCTCATTCGCGAGGCGCACATCAAGGGAGTTTACGGCCAACTCATAGAGACGCAGACGGATAATCGCGGCCGCTCTGATTTCCCGAGAGTTACAGGTTGCTCGATTCTCGGCTGCAGCCAACGCAGTTTCGGCAATTGGATTACGCCTAAACACGGTCCCAGAGAGAACCGCGCTGGCGATATTGTCCAGCTGCACGTCCTGAGTTGGACTAAAAAAAAACAGCACAGCCCAACCTGCCGAAAAGAGGGCGATCAGTACGAGGATTGATCTGCCAACGGCATTGGCCATCCGCTGCCGGTTAGTCCACGTATCCGTATCGCGAGTAATATCGGTTGCGGTAATAACCTCCGCTATGCGTATCGTAACGGCTCATCGCAGCGACGTTCACCTTGTTGAGAACCGCGCCCATAAGGCGCTCACGAACCATTGGCGTTTCTTGCATAACACGCTCGACGACGTCGACCTTCGATTTCGCCCATTCAATAACCAAAATGTACGAGTCGGCCAACGTGCCTGTCGCGCGCACGTCGATAACCGGCGCCAAGGGACTGAGGTCCAGGATGATGCGGTCATATTGCTCGCGCATATCCTGAAAGAACTTTTGCATCTGCGCGGAGGCCAAGATGTCGCTCGAGTTCGAGAACCGTGAGGTTACCACGCAGGGGAGGAAGTGCAGATTGGTCTGCGGATCGACCCAGAGCGCGTCCTTTAAGTCTACTTTCCCGAACACGACCTCGATGAGGCCAACGTCTGCCGAACGACCAAGACGATGGGTTAGACTTGGATTGCGGATGTCGCCATCAATGAGAAGGGTGCGCAATCCGCTCTGCGCAGTGGTTTGAGCCAAAGCCTCGCTCACCGTTGATTTCCCTTCGTTAGGAAGAGCCGAAGTGATCGCGACGACTTTATGAGGTGAGCCATAGTTGCTCAGATCGGTCGCCAATTTGATCGAACGAAACGCTTCCGCAAACCGCGAAAATGGCGAATTGATCGCGAAGCGCCCAACGCTGTCGTCGATCATAAGCTGCCGGTCTCGCGGGCGGGCCATATGATTCGCTCCCGCCTCCTCCATGGCCCGGCTCGGCTGACCGGCAGCAGTGGTCGGACCAGAGCGTGGCCGCGAAGTCGGCATCCAATCGCTCGGGAACGGCAACCATCCCTTGAGGCGGCTCAGCGAGCCCTTTGGGGCCTGGCCTGCTTCGAAACTGACGATCGGGACAGAGGCAAGACAATTGGTTTGGAGCAGCCTTTCAACCTGATGGACGGTCCGGAAGACGCGGTCGAGCATTTCAAGGAAGATCGCCACCAGACCCGCGAGAATGCCGCCACCGACGATACCTGCCAAGAGAACCAAGGCCGTCTTGGGGGAGGTCTTCGACGAAGATGATGCATTCGCCTGGGTGATGACCCTCGCTTCCGTAATCGGAAAGGATTGCTGCTGCACCGAGACCATGTAGAGCTGCAGGAAATTATCCGACAAGGCGCGGGCACTTTGCGCGTTGCTTTCCAAATCCCTCAACACGATCTGCGCCTGGCTCGTATCATTTGATACGGCGATTGTATCGTTGAGGCTCTTTTGGCCCGCTACCTCGCGAGCGTTGGCGATCGCAAGGTCGCTCTTGTAGGCCTCAGCGGTCCGGCGAAGCTCATCCAGAATGGAATGCCGGATCTCGCGCATCTGATTGCGCAAATTCACCACAGCAAGGTGGGTTGGGCCATATCGATTGGACCAGTCCGACGCCTTGGCTGCGTAATCAAGATAAGTCCCGCGCAGTTTCGTAATGACCGGATTGGCCATTGAGTCATTGACGGTCGCCAAATCATTCAAAATGACCTGAGAGTCGCTCTCGTCAGCATTGAGAATTGCAGTGATCCGCTGCAGCTTGGCCTCCGCCTCCGCCCGCTTTCCGCGGGCCTCGGTTAGAGCGCTGTTGATCTCGGCGAGTTGCTGCTCAGTCAGCAGGCGACCGCCGGCATCCACGATATTGTTCTTGGCTTTGTAATCGGCCACCGCGCGTTCGGCGGAGGAAGCCTGGGCGCGAAGCTCTTTCAGGCGATCCTGGAGCCAAACCGCGGCGCGGCGCGAGGCCTGGTATTTCGATTCAAGGGAGTCGGTAATGTAATTCTCTGCGACCGCGTTTGCGATCTGTGCCGCCAGATCAGGGGAGAGCGATTGATATGATATTTCGATGACGTAGCTTTGGGCGACGCGCTTGATGGTCAGCCCGCTCACAATGCGTCCGATGGCCGTTCGCATGAGACCGTCATCGGAGGGTTTCTCTTCCGGGAAGAAGCTTGCGAAGAGCTGCGTCACTCCGCTTAAAAAACCCGCATCCTCGCGCATAAATACTGGAGAATCTAAGAGCCGCAAGTCCTTGATGACCGACGACGCAATGGTCTCGGATTTCAGAACTTCGACCTGGCTGTCGACCATCGCCGTGTCGATCGGATTGTCTCCTGCTGCTCCGACTTGCGTTTGCAGCCCCTGCATTTTGCGGCTGTCCATCAGAAGGACAGCGGTCCCCGTGAAGCGCTTTGGCGCGGTCGCCAAGTAGACGCCCGCCATGGCAAGGCAGAGCAGCACCGTGATGATCATCACCGGGTATTGCCGACTGATCAGACCTAGGGCTACAGAAACGGTGTGCTCAAACGACGCCGTGTCGTTGCCTTGGACTTGCGTCGAGGCATGAGGATTTGGAATTCGAGTTTGAAGCATCCGGCCCGTCTACCCTGAACTGATATTCGTCGCGGCTACTCAAAATCAAAACGACCGGATCCGAGCGCCGAAAAATTCGGATAGATCGTTGAAGGAAGCCCCGAATCCTTCAGCACGAACCTGATACGGTGCAAACGATCGTCGTGGTCGTTCCGCCCGCTGAGCCCGCACCGCCTACGCTTGAACTGAAATAATTTGTCGGATTGTTGGACACGCTGTTCGCGACAAAAGTTTGAAAGGAGGAGCCGGTACCCGATGTTCCGCCCGTCGCTGACGTTTGGCCGCCGACGCCGCCCGAGGAGCCGGTTGTGGCGCCTGAGAGCGCCACGCTTCGGGTTGGATCGTTTCCGGTGAGGGCCGCGTATTGCGCGTTGGCATCAGCCGATCCCGTGGCACCAAGGTCGCTCTGAATCTCGAGGGAAAACGTCAGATCGGTCGTCTTGCAGACGTTGGCTGCCTTTCCGAGGCCTGTCCCTATAGCCTTCTGGAGGGCTGAAGTCGAAGGCCCCTTGTTGGTCAGATCCTTCAAAATGGCCAGCACCGCAGGAAGCGCCTGAGGATAGGACGCCACGAAGGTTTGTACATCGGCGACCACGTCATCCGGGCTACGAGGTCCATTTGGCCCTTCGAGCAACGACGACGGATTCGTGGTAAAACCAGCCGCCTTTTGTGCGGTATCAGGATCGTTCACGCAAGCCGCGAACGCGCCGTCGGGCAGGGACAACGCAAACGCACAAAGCATGGCTGAACAGAATAGCTTTGACGACAACCGGCGTCCCGCAATACTCATAATTCCAACCTCTTCCCACCTGTCTAATTCGGTGTTTTTAAAGGAAAATTAGGCAAATGTACAGCGGCTCACGACTTATTGGGAGGAAAGGTTAATACCTTGGCTCTACTCGAAAATGATTGAGCCATGCCCATGCCCAGGATAGGGCAGACCGCCAGCGCAAAGCCCGGAATTTGTAGCGGAAAATCAACCTGCGAATGCAGGATCGCCAATAGGCCGATCCAAAAGGCCGCGATCGGCAGGATCGTGTCACGATTACGTCCCAACATTCCGCGGAACAGCACGACCAACGAAGCGAGCCAGCCGATCCCCAACAACAAACCGAAGGGAATGCCCATTTCGGCGGTCGCTTCCAGCGTCGAATTATGCGCCTGCTCCCAAACTCCATAGGATGGAATATCGCCGCTTCGATATTGTGGAAAGACCCAACGAAAGGTGCCCAGGCCGGAACCAAGCCAGGGAAAGTCTCTGATTATTTCCATCGTTGACAGGTAGGTCTGCCAGCGTCCCGCATCGAAAAATCCTTGCACCCCGAATCTTTGGTTGACGATGGGTGCAAGGATCGAAATAGCGCCAACAATCAAAAGCATGGTCGCGATCGGAAAAACCCAGAGGAGCCTGCGCTTCTTTAGTCCTCGGCGGAAATAGGTTCCAAGGGCCCCGGCCAGACAAAGGAGCGATAGAACAGATCCCGCGCGCGATCCTGTCAGCATCGTCGTGGAAAGCATCGCAAAGCACGCCAGCAGACAAAAGGTTCTTGGTGCCGAGAAGGTGTGGAGGCGAAACCTGATCACCTCGCGCCACGGAAGCGGCGGTGCGGCGGAATGATTACTGCTCATTGCAGCGAAGATCAGAACCCATCCAATGGTTGCGGCCCCGAAATAGCAAGCTGCAACATTCGGATTGATGAAAGTTGCGGTGACCGAACCCAAATAATTGTACTTCCGGTGCCACAGCAAATAGTCCGGCCAGAAACTATGGGCGATCAGTCCATAGATGGCATAGGCCAAGGTCGAGCCTAAAAATGACACCAGCAACAAGCGGGCGGCGTGCCGGTTGCGGCCAACAAGATACCCGCACAGCATAGACAGGAGGCAGGCGATCTGTGATCCGGCCGAGAAGAAGGGCTGATTGAGGGCTACGGAAATCGAGCCGCTCAATTTCTTGCCCAGGGTTGCGGAGGTCTGCCCCCAAATTGGCGCGGTCAGTCGCGGGGACAGGATCGACGTCTGACCCAATTGCTCGCTGACGACAAATGCCCAAGACAAAGAGATCGCCGCAAATCCGCACAGGAAAGCAAGGTCTCGCGAGCTAATCGCCTGCGGGACGGTCAGCAAAAGTACGGCAGAAAGCAACAATACCCAGACCGCAACAATCCGCATATCCATCGAGGCGAATGGAAGCGGCGCCAGGGCAATCAGGGTACAGAGAGCCGATGTCGCCAGCATGGCAGGATAGCTGGGTTTCTCTTTGCCGATTGTAGGAACATCAGCGCTGTTCTTGATCGAAGATCGTTGGTCGCGATCAAGACCCATCAATCAAAGTCCTTCAGGGCCGACTCGCGTTTCCATTCGACGAGCGAGCTTTCCAAATCGTAAGAAAACTTGAAGCCGGATGTGACAAGTCGTTTAGGCAGAATGTTGGTCGAGAACCATAGCTTTCTTACACGGTCCCGATTGATGCCCGTCTTGAGGCCAGCCGACTGCAAAGCTTCAAAGGGAAGTACGGCGAGATCCATGAACCAGATTGGAATGGTCAGCCGCGGCTTTTTGTAGCCAGCGACGCGGGAGAACGCAGCACAGATTTCGCTGATTGTGTACCTGTGCTCAAACGAGAAATTATAGATGCAGACGCCGTCATTCTGGCTCGACATAAAGATCATGGATGAGACAAGATCTTTCACATAGCCGCACGATTTGATCGTGTCTGTCCGCCCCGGATAGACGAAGGCATTCCGTTCCATCATCCGCGAGAGTCTGGTGAAATTTCCCCGCTCGTGAAGTCCGTAGATGACGGCAGGGCGAACGATCGTCAGCTTGCGATCCAAGGCTTCGGATTGCCAGAGCAGATGGATTTTCTCGGCCGCGAGCTTTGAGCGCCCGTAGGCGCTCACGGGAGCGGGCGTGGCCTCTTCATCGAGCGCTGCTTCGCTTGGTCCGTAGATCGAAATGGAGCTTGTAAAGGCTATGTTGCTGCAGCCGATTGCGTTGGCAGATCTGCAGACGTTCACCGCCCCTAGGACGTTCGTATAATAGTAATCACCGTCCGGATGCCCAGGCGTAACATGGATCGCAGCTAGGTTAAAAATGTCGGTGGGGCTCCCGTCCGAAATGCCGGAATCGATGGTCTCCCGCACATCATGGCGCAGGTATTCGACGCCGGCTACATTGGCCCTGGGCAGGCCGATGTCGACCGATACGACGCGCTTATACTTTTGCGATGCCACGAGGCATGTTGCCAGATGGGTTCCAATAAAGCCTGCGCCGCCAAAAATGATAGCTTGAGTAGCGTTAGACATCTGATCAGGGCTCATCGCGACTTAGATTATTCGCCTCGCTACGATAGGCCTGTTTCAGAATGTCGTAGTTGACGGCGCGGGTCAGATCGACCGGTTCTTGTAGGAGACGTCGCTGCAAAAGCTGTGCATGGAGCACGCGAATGCGCCTCTCGTCCAGCTCACCAAACCTTGTCCCATAGGGACGCAAGAAACCACGCTGCGCATCCATGAGGCGAGCGATCAGCGGCCGCGAAAGAGGCGTATCGATGGAGTTGGCGATGATGGGAATTGTTCGGTCGTAGTCGGCGTATGCAGCGGTCCAGCCCTCGGCGGTCGCGATGACGAACTTCTCGAGACTGCGCCGCTTACCGAGGGTGCGTTCTTGAACAAAGTAGACTGGTGCTGCAGCGTGCACGCCGTAGGAGGCGGGACTTAGCGTCTTGTACTCTATGTTCCTCCGCGCCAACTCCTGACCTTCAATGTCGAGGTGACCAAGAAGCACGTCTATCTTCCCGTCCAGCAGATCCTGCAAGGGCTCCTCACTTTCGATCGGGAGAAGCTTGCTTTGCGCCAAGGAGTTCTTCGCAACAAACTCGTAGAGAACGACAGCAAGCTCAGGCCCCCTCCTGTACCCTATCCGCTTTCCCTCCAGATCCGATGGCCGCAACAGCGCGGTGCCGGGTAGGGTAAAAAACTCGACTGGACTCGCCGCATAGCATCCGGCGAAGGCGACAATTGCAAGCCCTTCTGATCGCGCTTTGAGGAAAGCGGCGGCTGATGCGACTCCTATGGTATTTTCGTCGGCTGCAACTGCAGCTATTGCGTCAGCGTCTCCTGAGCCGGCTACCACGCGCACGCCAAGACCTGCCCGCGTGAACAGACCGTCAGAGGCGGCCAGAATCGTTCCGCCCGACGCGGGCGATAAGGCGCGATTAAGTTTGAGGGTATACTCAGCGGCGGCTGGGAGCTCTGCTGCTTCGCTTGGAAACGACTTCAGCCAAACGAAAGCGAACGTGGCCAATGCGCAGGCAAGACTGAACCCGGCAAGGACGCGTGAGATGGAACGAGCGGTATGGCTTTTGCGTCGAACTGTCTTCATCCGTATGTCCGTGCTCGGGAAGCCAGCTAGTGGCTGTCTCATGCGACCCTGAATGTAGGGGACCCTAAACACAGCGGCGGCAGGAAATTCAGTAGAGCTCGCGGTATTCATACCTGAAGGAAGTCGAGCCGGTTCCAACGCCCAGGGTCTTCTGCAACCTCTGGTACCCCCCAAAGGTACAAGAATGCAGTCGTTGCTGCCCGAATAGCATACCCGGACGTTAATCGCTTGGCCGCATATGTTGCTGATAATGACGATCTGATCAATGATTTTAGGGTTAATTATCTGCGCGTGAGTCATGGGGTGGACCGCGATGCAGGCTCGGCCATCCGGTGTCTTGTGCGGAGGCGCGTACGTCCCGCTCATTCCCTGAAAGCTGTTGGGGGGCTGCGCTGAAACTCCTGTACCCCCGGTGACTGGCGCGGTGGTTCTTCCGAGCTGAGCTTGAGCCGATCTGCCGGGGATGGTCAGCGCGATGAGCAACAACCCGAAAACGACGCCCGCTTGTGTTGGAATTTTTCGACGGATCTCGTTTGTCATCGACTGTCCATGTGCTGGCCATTTACGATCCGCGGCGCGAGCCGGTATGCAGAATTTCGATAAGTCCGAAACCAGAAATATGGTGAAACGAAACATCCTGGCCACCGAACAAAACGGCTGGCGTTGGGGGGCTAACCGCTAGGATTTCCATGCCGGCGGCTGAAAGGGCGGCAAGTGCCGCGTCAGCGTCGGAGCATGTGTAGCATAAGTGATAGATCATTGTGCCCGTCTTCTTGATCAACCTGTCGATCGGAGAGGGGGCCGCGCCCGGCCAAATCACCTCAATGTCAGGCATCGTCGGATGGTGACGCATGGCAAGGTTGACCCGCTGTAGGGGATCAAACGCCGAATTCCCCGCCGTATAGCCGATCGACGCCAGATAGCGAAATGCGTCATCCGGAGAGGCTACCGCCAAGCCGAAATGATGAAAGGCAAGGTTCGCCAAAGCCGGGGCAATCTCGCTGGATTCCGACACTTCGGGCTCTCAGCTCTTCTTCTGGATCAGTTCGACGAACTCGCCAACGTTCTTCAGTCCGCCGATCTCGGATGCGGAGAACTTTACTGCAAAGGATTTCGAGACGGCCAGAACCAGGCGGATATGGGACAAGCTGTCCCACCCGTCAACATCGTCTGCTGTCATTTCCGGGTCAGTTTCAGGTCGTCTTCGTCGAAGACTTCGCGAAAAACGCCTGTCAGCTGGGAGTAAATCTGAGGTTGATCCATATTGGTGTGTCCTTCCAGCCGACTTGGACTGTCGACGCCGCTTGATTTGCGCGGAATTGCTTATTGATCAGATGACGCCGTGGCTTTCTCTGGTGCTCCCAGTGAAATTCGCGGTTTCGTGCTGGGCTCCGAACAAACGAAAGAATTCAACACGCCGGCCAATCTGTTCGACCAGACATTGGCCAAATGTCGCTTCGCGTGCACTTCATCGGAGTAGTCCTCGTTGCCGTCAAGATCGCTCATTGACATGAAGACGAAATTCGGCCGACTCTTGAACTTCTCGGACAACTCCTGAATTTTCTGTTCGTAGTTTCCTTGATATGGACTCGCATCCCGATGCCAAGCGGGGATCGGAAGGTCGATGAGCGCAACCTTCTCTCCGGAAGCAAGTAGCCCCTCGATTGTGCGCCCGAGCAAAGCGACCTGGGCATCGGAGATCTCGCTCTTGAACCCCATGCTTTCCTTCCAATAGTCGAGCGCTTTCTTTTTTTCCGCGTCCGACATGACCACGGCTTCACGCTCTGCCTCGGTGCGCTGCGCCGACCTGCGGCCCGTCAGGAGCAGATTGACGCCTGCCCTGGCCTCGCGGGCCGCCTTCTCAACGAGCAGGAGCGGCCGAAGTGCCAACACGCCGGCGTCGAGCCACCTCGGCGGCAGGACCGCGACCGGACCATCCGGCGTCCGTCTGTAGAATCCGTACCGATATCGTTCGATATCAAGATCGGTTTCTCCGCGAGGGCGATCGGGATCGGCATACCTTGTCTCGGAATCGACGAACATCCCGTACCAGACGCCGATCACAAACGTATTGAGGCCGTGTTCACGCGTGCCTTGCGTCTCGTGTACCAGGTCTATGACCTGCTTGACTTCCGATATGTTGGCGCCGCCCATGCCCAAATTGCTGATCTGGGCGCAGGGGAGCTTTGATTGCATCGATGTTTGGATGAAGCCGACGCCCGTATTCGAAGCTCCGACGAGAAGCACTTTGTTGCCCAAACCATCGAGGATGCTGCGTCCCAAGAACACATATTTTGGCACGGTCATGAACAGCGTGTGATCGGCGGCTTGAAAGTCGCGAGCTCCGCGGGCCGGATCCGGGAAGACAAGGAAAGAGAGCCCCCCAATCAGCGCATAGAGGAATGCGAATGACGCGAGGGTCAGCGCCGTCTGGCGAAGGATGTGTCTCACCTCAAAACGCCTTGTAGACGAAATCTGGAGATTTGTGAAGAAGCGTGGCCACTGCGATGACGGCCATCATTTTGCCAGCCAGCGTCAGATTGCGGCCGAGCAGGCTATCGCTGATCGTTGCCAGGAAGCCTGGCGCCGCCAATCGGGGAACAATGCGGTCGGCGATGAACCAAAATAGCGCGAAACAGACGATGATGGCAGCAAAGGCGGCCGATAGGCCGGTCAGCCCAAGCTTCCCGAGCAAGCTAATGAACTCCGACAATTCGGGCACCCACAGACAGGTCAAGGCAAGTACGAAATATGCGATCGTGATGCCGCGTGAAAGGTAGATGTAGCCCGGCTGCTCTGCCAGCATTCTGTAGTTCTTTTTCCCAGCCGTTGCAGGCAAGTTACCTGCCACAACTTGTTGATGCTGGCGCCTGCACCCATCAGCAATCCGTAGACGACGAACACGGCCGTGGTGCCGTGCCAGACGCCCATGACGAGGAACGTAACGAAGAACGCGATGACACCGAGGTAGGCCGTTAGCGCGGGCGCTGGAAACCAGGTCATCAGCAGCATGACAAGCGGATTGAACAGATAGAACTTGAACCACTGAGACAAAGTCATGTGCCAGCGCTGCCAAAACTCCAAAAAGCTGCGCGCGACAAACGGTCTGTCGAAGTTTTCGGGCAGCGCCTGACCGAGCAGAACCCCACTGCCAATGACGATATCCATGTACCCTGAAAAATTATAATAGAGGTAAACGGTGTAGAGAGACGCGGTTAGTCCATAGATCGCGCAGAGCTTGATCAGCGGGAGGTCGCCGGCCTGAAGGAGCTGCGGCTTCAAGAATGAGAACGCGTATTCCGCCGTAGCGGCGACGATCACAAACTTCAGGTAGCCGGCGACGATTCTTGAAAAGGCCTCGTAGACCTTCGTCAGATCGAGCTCGACAACCGCGATGCCATCTGCGGCGCAAAAATCCTGATAGCGCTGAATCGGGCCCGAAACGAAACAAAGAAAATTGCACGTGTAGCGGAAGAAGGCGAACGGACCGATCCGCTCGGCAAGATCTCCGGATCGAACGTCCACCATCAGGTGCAAAATGCGAAACAGGATATAGGACAGTCCGATTGTCAAGTACGGAAAGGACAGGTGCCCCAGCTCATCAAAGAAAGAGAATCGCTTCAGGAAAACGTAGCAGCCGAGCACACCGAGGACCCCGAGGCATAGGGCGAGGGCGGATCTCCATACGGAGAGAAGCAAGACGCACAAATAGCCGAGCCAAAGGAAGCTGAGGAGCGGCAGCGCCTGAGTGTAATCGGTCAGGTAGCTAATGATGAAGATAGCATTAGCTAGTCCCAGCACGAGCCTGCGAAAGGATACGGATTTACTAAGGTTGTAGGCGACCACGACCGCCGCCAGGAATGTAAAAAATAGGGGTGATGTAAGGCTCATTGATGGGTTGGCTCGCACTAACCTAGTTGCTGGTCGGATCAAACGGGCTCTAAGGAGGATTTTTCACGCTCGACGGTCATCGGCAGATCGCCGAGTTCGAAATCGGTGCTTAGTTCCCATCGCGAGCTTCCGTCAGCTCCTTCCTCGGTCCGTGTGAAGCCAAGCCTGGCGTAGTGTTCACGAACCATCTCGTTTCGTTCGGTCGGAAGGTAGACGCCCTCCAGGGTCGACACGTTAGCTGCTCGCGCCCGAAGCAGAAGTTCCGCCAGCACCGCCTGTTCCACGCATCGGCCAAGCACCCGACAGCTCATCAGCCAGGTGTCGATCGTCCAGGTGTCTGGACGGGAGAGACGACATATAACCACGCAGATGATGCCGTTGTCGCCAAACCTGTCAAAGAGCCGGACGTGCAGCGTCATCGCATTTGGATCCTGCTCAAGCTGCTCAACCTGAGATTCGGTATAGCGACGCGTCGTCAGATTGAACTGGTTGCTCTTGTTGATGAGCTGGGTGACACGCGCCCTTGTGGTACGATCGAAGGATTCGAAGACAATGCGCATTTCCAGGGATCGCAGGTAGGACCGAAGATCTGTGGTTTGACCCTGCAGAGTCAATCGGCGGGCGTTGGCCTGATACATGTCGGCACGCGAGCGGTCCTCGTCGGAAAAGTTTATGGCCTCGAAATAACCGGCAGCGGCCAACGTGCGTGCATAGCTAGCGGGATCGCTATCGAGCTCGGGTACTGCCACCTCCGGTAGCTCTCTTCGGATGAGGCCGCGCTCGACTGGGTTGTCGTCGAGAAAGACCAGCGAATCCAGCCCCAGCGCCAGTTCCTTTGCGATCGCGCGTATGTTGGTCGCCTTGTCATCCCAGTTGGCCTGGAAGACCGCGATATGATCCTCCTTGAGAAGCATGTCGGGATGGTCTTTGAAGGGCCGCCGGGCTACGGCATCGGTATTTTTCGAACTGACCGCCAGAACTACGCCGCGTGCACGCAAGCCAAGGGCAAGCTGCTGGACCGAGAGAAACGCTTCACCGGTGGCGTCGCCTTGCGCGATCTGAATTCCTTCCAGCCCATCGTCGCCGATCACGCCTCCCCAAACCGTATTGTCCAGGTCGAGCACAAGACATCGACGGCTCTTGCCGCGCAATGCGCCGATGAGCCGCGCCACATGCTCGGCGTAAAGCGGCACGTAGGCGTCGGCGAACGGCAATTTCGCCAAGTTCCACTCAGCGGGGGAGTGCCAATCGGCCAGTCCGACCGTCTCAGCGATGCCCGCCACATCAAGCAGCATATCAGTCGATTGCAACACCGATTCGCAGATCCTGGGATTGATGCGATCAACCAGATTTCGGGTGGTTCCGCTCAACGCACGATCAAAAGATCCGAACAATCCTTCCGGTGGCGCAGCCAGCGTTTGCACGATGCAGAGCGCGCCGCTGTTTCGCGCGATGCCGGCACGGATCGAAGCGAGAAGTTCGAGCGCAGCATCGATCGACGCGGAGGCAGCTCTCTCATTTCCCGGGCAGGGCTGCAACGAAAACCCGCGATGGTCGATGGCGAGAAGGACTGCATCCGGCCGCGCCTTGTTCAGCGTGGAATCGGGCTGCAAGGCCTCCTGTAGAAATTGATCATAGGCGGCAGTGATACACTCGAGCGCAAAACCGTGACGAGCAGCGGTCGCTACCAAAACCGGGACGATTAGATCGAGTGTGCCATTGCCTATCAGGCCGAGGCGAAAGGGGATCAGCGGTGCCAGCGATACGCCGCCCCGTCGCGCCGATTGAATCGCTCGGCCCAACCGCGATAATTGTTGCTCGTTGAGCGCGTGGTTCGCTAAAAGCCGGGTTCTCTTGCCGAGGTCGGCGGCATCTTTCGCCAATTCTTGGCAGCGAGGCGAGAAATCAGGAGGCGGCTTTGGAAGCCAGGCGAGTTCTCGATAGAGTTCTACAGACACGGTCGCCCCTCTTGTCGGCTACATCTTTGCCCAACTTCGGTCGCGTCCCCCCTTTTTCTTTATCTTAACTGCAATGTCTATCCCTATTTCGACAGTTTCATGGCAGTCGGAACTACGGCAGCATGTCCACACCGATACATCGATCGATTGATGCAATTTTGGGCGAGGAGACGAGGCGACGTGGCTAACGAACTGGCGCTGTCCGTGATAATTCCAAATCACAACTATGCCGAATATGTGGGATCTGCCGTCCAGAGTGCGCTCGAGATTCTGCTGGCCGTCGGTCGAAGTCATCGTGGTTGATGATGGATCGACGGATAACTCGCTTGAGGTACTGAAGGCCTATGGCGACAGGATCACCCTGATCAGCCAAGCAAATGCCGGCCAAATGCCCTCCTGCGTGAACGGTTTTCGGCGATGTTCCGGCAATGTGGTGATTTTTCTTGATTCTGATGACGCGCTGCATCCGGATGTGATGGGTGAAATTGCAAAGGTCTGGTCAGCGAAGGCCAGCAAATATCAGTTCCAGATGCGCGTTGTGGACGCCAAGGGCAAACCGACGGGAGGCATCCTGCCGCAGTATTTCATGCATCCGAGCCCTGAGGACGTCCGGACTTGGGTAACTACGACCGGCGCGTATCCGACCCCGCCAGGATCTGGGAACGCTTATCCGCGCTGGCTTGTTGACCGCGTGTTCAGCTTCAAGTCTGACTTCGTCGATCGGGCGCCGGACAGCTATCTTCTTGCCGCGGCGCCAGCCTGCGGCGATGTCATAACCATCACCAAACCGCTGGTCGATTATCGGGTGCACGGCCTGAACCATGGCGCGTTCCTTCAACTCGACGACGAGCGTTTCGCGCGCGAGATCGACCTCGCCCGTCGGCGTCATAAATTCTTCACGGAGATCGCAAGCAGCGCGGACCTGCACGTGGCGCCTGAGGCGCTGAATCGAAACCTGATATATGTCTGTCTTCGTACCGCGTCCTATACCCTGCGCCCGGACATTCATCCAATCAAGCAGGATAGCGCGGCTGGCATCCTGATCGATGGATGCAGATCATTTGGGTATTCGCAAGGATTCTCTTTCGCTCAGCGCGCCTCGATCCTGTTGTGGATCGTTGGCGTGCTGCTCAGCCCGCCATTGTTCCGCCGCACCCTCATAAGCTGGCGGTACGCCTCCGCTCAGCGGCCAAAATGGATCAGACAAGCGCTAAAGTTGTTTCGGATGGCACGATGAGCCGCGGGGATGCCCGCCGTCTTGCCGCCTCGGCGTTATCCGTGCGAACCGCTCTCTTTGAGCTATGACGGGCGCTTCGCGAGAGAGCTCCTGAACCGGCGTGAACTTTCTATGCAAAAGATCTGGCGCGGCCGAGCCTGCGAAAGTTCGTCAGCATGTGCATGCGATTGTACCGGAGGCGGATCATTTGGCGCGCAAAGCTTGTTGGTGCAAGCGCCAAGCAGGTAATCCAGAGAAGGTGCTTGCTGCGTGCACGGAAGGTAATGGGACTTTTCAGGATGCACGATGCGCCGGCGCGCCACAAATTCCAGAGCGTTCGAGGCGCGTCTTGCGCGTCTTCGTCCCGCATTTTGCGCGCCATTAGACGATAATTGACGAACACCAGTTCGTTTTCCAGCAGGTCGCCTTGAGGTAGCGTTGCGCCTAGTGCAGCAGCGTGCTCGCGCAGGACATCAAATTCCTGCTTTCTAATTCCAATCCGCCGTGCGAATTGAGGAATAGCCGCGGTTTGTCCCGTTTCGTTGCTGCGACTGATGTTTCGGGAGTGGATGCGATACTGTCCGAGCGGCTGAACGATCGTAATCACTCGGCCATAAAGTGGTGCGACCGTGTTCAGAACCCCGTCGTGCGATTCCGGTGGTGTCAGGGGCATGACCCTGCTCAGAAAGTCACGCGAATAGGCATTGCCTGAGGTCACGGGCCAAAGGTAAGTGCCGGTTGCCGCGAACGATTTTGCAACACTTTCTTCGCTGGTGTCATCGGAGAAATTGCAGAAGCGGCGGCCCGCGAAATTTCCGCACCGATCGATGACATCCAGGTCGAACTGGACCTTGGCCACGCCAGGTTTGAAGGACCGTTCAATCAATTCGAGCGCATTCGGATAAAGCACGTCGTCTGCGTCGAGATACAAGACAATCGAGCCTCCGCTGATTTCATAGCCGGTGTTGGAGACCTTCTTGATGCCCTGGTTTTCTTGAAACACCGCGCGGATCTTGGTGCCGTAGGAGTCGATCCGTTCGCGCGATTGATCGGTGGACCCATCGTCAATTACGATGATCTCGTCAGCCTGGCGGGTCTGGGCTATGACGCTATTGATGGCAACCCCGACATAATGGTCGTAGTTGTAGTTCGTGATGATCACACTGATGGTCTGGGCGGGCGTCATTTGTGTCATTTCGCGTCGTATTTTGCCTGACCTCCGCCGCCTGTTGGACCAGACATTGATGGCACCAGGGTCAAGAGCCAGATTATCAGAGCATACCCGGGTTTCAGTACCAAAGAGAAGCTGATCCAGCTCAGAAGGAAAAAATTGCAAACCTCTATTGGGGCCGAGCTCGAGTAGAGCCGCAGCAGGAAAAGGGCTAGCAGCAGGATGAAGCCGATGATGCCATATTCATAAATCAGCTTGGCCCAAGTCGGATCGGCGACCTCATATTTAAAGTGGGCGGTCGCAAGGTCACGAAAGAAACTGCCTGCACCGCTGCCGAACCAGGTGGTCAGGATTCCCTTGTCAAAGCTGCGCTCGATCATGTCCATCGGGGCCTGGAAGCGGGCATAGGCGCTCGTCCCCGTCTGCCCGAACTCGGAAAGGCGACCAAACCACAAGTTGAGAACGGGACTATCAAGGCTGTAGAGCACTATGAGAACCAGGGCCAGGCCTGCGGCAAGGGCGACGAACAGGGGCACTCGGCTCAGGGATTTCGGGAGCAGGAAGGCTGCGGCCAAAGCGACCAGTCCGGAGCCTGACAGCGACGCCAGCAGACCGGCTCCGAGCAGCACGAGGGTAGCGAGTCGCCTTCTCGATTGGTACTCGAGGAGAATAGCCAACGCGGTCACCAAGGAAAGGTCAGCGGACTCGCGAAGGAAGAATCCGTTCGCTTTGGTGATCCCGGAATCTTCTCGGAAACGGGTGTAATGGCCTGCACCGCGAATTGCGTCGGGAAGTACGTAGTAGATGTTGGTCAGGGTCGACATCTTAGCGGCGTTGACCAATACCAATTGTACCAAGCCAACCGCAGCTATTACGGAGGCAACCGTTACATAGACAGCGATGATGTAATCCGCGACCGGCCGGAGTTGAGGTCGTCTTACCAAGCGAAACAAGAATGGTACGTAGAGAGAGCAAAGCAGCAGCAGCGAACTCCAAGAACTGGAGGAGGTCGAAAAGGGAATGCGGAAGCCCCCCAATCCAACGAGGCACACGAGCAGATAAGCGGAAGGAACACTCAGAGCGGCATTTCCCGACGTGACGAGATACGCGGTGAACACCGCGTAGGAGATCAGGTCCACTGCAACCGGAAACTCGCCGATATTGTAGGCTATCTGAGTGAGGAAGAAGAAGGACACTATTGAGAACCAGACGACGGCTCTTCCCGTCCCGGTAAGCTCGGTGATCGGTTGATAATCGATGATCGGCGCGGTTGGACTGTCAGCTGGGGGGGCGGTCGTCGAACTCATTCAATGCCTCCGGTCGCTGGGCAATGTATCGTCTGATTCGACGAACTCCTTCTCGGAATGATGCGCGCTATCGAAGGGGTGTTGGGGCTCCTTCAGCGAGAATATACTTCTCGCGCGTGCGATACCGGCCGCGGGTCCGAACCGGTCGGAAAACAGTCTGAAGAGTGCGTCCTGATTGCGGTTCAGTGCGCCGAGATCATCGATGTAGCGAGCGATAGTTGCGGCCAGATTGCCCAGATCGTCAGCGAGGAACATCGCGGATTGTTCCTCGCTGGTGGTGCCCGCCAGCGCTTGCCTGATGCCAAAGATCGGTAGTCTCTCGAACGCATAGTCCATCACTTTGAGCTTGAACCCTCCGCCCAGCAAGTCGGCCACGAGGCCTCCGCGGGAGCCGCGAAGAAAGGGCGAAATGTCAGCGACGCGTCCATGAAAGTTGAGGTTGGATCCGTCATGGGCGTACCGATTCCTGATCGCCTGCGAAACACTGCCGACCACGTCGAGCGTTACGCCAAGCTGTTTCAGGCTGGGGAGAAGCGCCTCCACGATCAATTCCAAATTCTTCTGTTTTGCGATCCACTCGAACTCCCCCAACAGGAGCAGCGACCGAGGGCAGCTCGCTTCGATGCTGCGGGCCGGATTCGCATGGCCCAGATAGACCGGAGGAGCGACATGGATGCTTTTCGTTAGCTGTTTGAAATAGACAGCATCGCTCTCGGTAATGCATATGACGGCATCGGCCACCTCCAAAATCCTGTTCTCCAGCCTTCGGTACTTTTCAGCGTCGAGACCCATCACGATGCGCCGCAAGGGGTTGCCGAAGTGCCGCGCGATTTCAGGTCGGATTTTTCCTTCTGCATTATGGGCGACGTAGCAGATCGACGCATGTTTCCGGGCCTGCAAGATGAGCGGTAGCAGGCCGGAGGAGTAGGCGTGGTCGATGACGATCCAGTCCCATCGCTGCTCCGTCAATTGCGCCAGCGTCCGTGCAACTTCGGCAGTGCCGAGGTTGTAGGCGTCTCTCGGCAAGCGCGTCAGGAGGCTTGAAATGCCCGACGGACGAAAAGGAGGTGAATCGAAACACATTGTGTTCGGCAGGCCGAGGGTACGATCGTCGAGAGCCTGCTGCGTTCTGCGCGTACCGACCACCGTGATGGCCGCATCGCCTGTCATCGCGAGCGCCTTCAAGAGCCCGGCGGAATAGAGCGCGTCGCCGCTAAACAGCGGTGTCGGCAGCCGGCCGCAGATCCAGAGTACTTTCTTCATCGATTCTGTCTTGACCTTCTAGAGGTACACAGGCTGCCAGTTCAGTTAGGGGCAGGATCTCGATCTGCGCAGCCTTTGCTTGATTACAAGCTTTGCGAGGTAGATGAAACGGGCGGCAGCTCGTTTGGGAGCGCTGACACTAGTCCGGAGTTGGCTCAAGCGCAGGCGAAGCCCGCTTAAGTCATGGATTTTTCGTTCATCCTCGAGATTGCTCGCATATGACGCTTGACGCGCTAAAAAGGGCTCCGTTTCGGCATAATCGACCCAGTGACGGTCATAGTATGCGAGCTTATGGTCGAAGGGACGATCCGGAACCGACGCAGCCTTGAGCAGGGCGAGTGCGCCTTTCCTAGTTACGGCGTAAGCGGCCGCGCCCAGGGTCGGTCTCATGCGCAGGAGTAGGCGCCCCGTCGTTCCAGTTGCAATTTCGATTCCCGACCTGGACGTATGCGGATAGTGAATGCCTTCGAACTTGACAATGTCGGTGGCGGTCAGGAACTTCGTAAGGTCGCGATGGTAGAAATTTGAAAAGTCAGAATCGAAGACTACGTCGTCTTCGAAGATCATGGCGACCGGCAGCCTTTGCCTGATCATGCGCTTCAGTGCGGCAAGATGGGAGAGATAGCACCCGACTTCCGCATCCGTCAGATCGCGGCGTGCTGGAGCGTAGACGAAATCCCGCCGTACAACGCGACGAATGAGGCTAATTCGCTTGCGGGCGTCAATGGCGCGGACCCGTTGGTAAGGAATGCCAAAACTACCGAGCGCATCCGACATGGTTTGCCACCGCGCGACATCGCGATCGAGATTGATTATGAACGCAGGAATAACAATGTCGTTTTTCACCGGTTGCCTCAAAGGAGCTGAGTCACGTCCCCTCAGGAACGGTTTCGACCTGAAAGCCTATCGAACTGTATATGAACCAGCCCACGCCCCTCGCAAGCAACCTGAACGAGCGCTTAAAGCCTGTCAATGTAGGAGAATTTGATTAGACACCCCTGATCGACGGACTGTAGAGCGGATCGCAAATCACGTCCAACTTTGGAGGCATTTCTGAATGATGCTCGGCAAAACTGGTAAAGCAAGTCTCGGGCTCCTGCTGATGGTTTGCGCCATTCTGCCCACAAAATCGGCGTGGTCGTCTGGGTGGGAACTTGTATTTTCGGACGAGTTTGATGGCGACAAGCTGGACCGTAACAAATGGGCCACGCGTTACATCTATAACAACGAAACTATGGACCATTTCAATGATGAGAAGGAGCGTTATCGCGACAGTCACATCCTGTCCAATGGCGTGCTTAGCTTGGTTGCCAAGAAGATGGAGGGGGGTGACCTATTCGGATCCGCAATGATTCGAAGCCATCGGACCTTCTATTATGGTTACTACGAGGCGAGGGTGTTTCTGCCGAACGCGAAAGGCGTATGGCCCGCGTTCTGGCTCGAGGCCGACTACGACATCGACGGCAAGACCTGGCATCCGCCCGAAATCGATATCTTCGAATATGTCATCAACGGAGTCGAGGATAAGGCGAACTCGCTGCATTCGAACGTTGTGGCTCCGTTTAACGAAAAGCAATACACCTATGTCGACAAGGATTTCCTGCTCAAATACCAGAACATGTACGCCAGCGAGGATCTCAATCTCGGCTGGCACATCGTTGGATTCGTGTGGGCGCCAGACCGGATTTCCATGTTCTGGGACGGCAAGCTGGTCTACACGCGGATGTACCAGTGGAAGCGCAACGACGGGCAGCTCGGGCCGCCCGCCCATGTCGACCTCAATTTCGCGGTCGGCGGCGCCTGGGCCGGCCGACACGGCATCGATGATGTGGCGTTTCCGCAAAGCTTCAAGATCGACTATGTGCGGGTCTGCCAATTCACGGAGTCCGACAAAGGTGCGAGCCAGTGCGGGCCTGCCCAGGTGACGCCGGATCCGAAGGAATTTGGATATTCGACGACCATCAATGACATGCCGAAGCCCGCTTTTCTCCCAGTCAAGGTGCTAGGTGAACAGCAGCAGGCTAACGGCGTCCTTTCGGTCAAGGGCGCCGATCCGCTCAAACTTGAGATCCCGATCGACGTGCCGGAGAACTACCCATCGAACCGCCGGCTTCAGGTTTGGGTTTATGATCCGACGGCACGATCTATGGTGACGACGGTCGAGCGGAAGCTGCAGGAAAGCACGGTGAAGAAGCGCGCGGATGGTGCCAGCGTCGTCGAACTGTCGTTGCCCGCGCTTCAGCGCACCGGCAATCTTGTTCTCGACGCAAAGCTCGTTGCCGAGACGACAGATGACAAGGGTGCAAGGCAGGTCCTGCCGAGCCCGATTACATGTCGCACAGATGTCGCCCAGCCAATCAAGGCGCGGTCCTGCCGGTTACTGACACTGGAAGCGCGCTGACCCCAGTGTGCATCGGTTGGGTTGACACAGCTTGTCGTGAGCAGGCGTACACCTTCGCGTCGGCAAGGAGCCGCCCCTTCGTCGTCAAACTAGGGAGAACAACCAGGGCCACGAATCCCAGTATTCAGGTTGCCTGCAGCGAGGCGAACGGGATGGTCACGAATATGGGTCGGATGGTCAGGCGTTCGCCGAGCTACATTGCCCGATGTTAGGGAGAACCCGCGATGGTTGCCGATATTCATGCTCGCTGTTTCGCAACCAGCCGAGCGTTTCGAGACGGGAAAAGCCAGTTCGCCGGCGTCGATGTTGACGAGGTCACGCAGCAATTGAGTGTGTGGGGTTGTTCCAGGGGGGGGCCGTTGGTCAGCGAAATTACGGCGAAGATGTTGACGGGAGCCGCTGGCTTCGGTTTTGTCGAGGACCCCTTCGGCTTTCGCACGGGATCGCTCGCGAAGGAAAGCCCGCGATTGGTGCTCGAGATCAGTTTCGGAGTGAGTGAAAAGCTGTGCACCGGCGCTTTCATGGGGAGCCGATGGTACA
Organism: Bradyrhizobium sp. LLZ17; assembly: GCF_041200145.1. Taxonomy (NCBI): domain Bacteria; kingdom Pseudomonadati; phylum Pseudomonadota; class Alphaproteobacteria; order Hyphomicrobiales; family Nitrobacteraceae; genus Bradyrhizobium; species Bradyrhizobium zaerense. The sequence goes on along the minus strand of NZ_CP165734.1, from coordinate 3,222,880 downwards.
CTGACTGAAGGCGCTTGAGTAAAAATGCAGCCGTTCAAATGCCAGCCGTTGAAGTCGCAGTAGAAACGACATTGCTTTCCTCCTCATTTGCATCCTTGGAGGTTGTTGGAGGCAGGTCCGGCGTCACTATGATTAACGCTTCTTTTGGGCTACCACTGTTGCGTGGGCGCACCTAATTGCCTAGTAAGTTATTCGTTTTGAGGGACAGCTTCTAAAGCATGATTGACGAGAGTGATCCAAGCACGTTGGGCGCACCAAGCATGAAACGCATGCTGGTGAAGGGGGCGTTTTGGATTGCAGCTGCGCGAGCCCTTGGGAATCTCGTGACTTTCTTGAGCATGCTTGTTCTCGCGCGCTTTCTGACGCCAGACGACTTTGGTTTGGTGGCAATCGCGACAACAATTAGCACGATCATCATCTCAGTCACCGAACTCTCGCTAGCATCCGCTTTGATCTATCATAGATCAATCTCGGATGATCATTTCCATGCGGTGTTCTCCCTGAACTTCGCACGAGGTGCTCTCATAGGCCTGATACTTCTCGGTCTTGCTTGGCCGATTTCACACCTTTACGGCGATCCTCGCATTGCCGGCGTGATGGCCGTAATAAGCATTACACCCGTGATCGGTGGTGTTTCAAATCCGAAGATGATTGTTTTCTCGCGCCAACTGCTTTTTTGGCAGGATTTTATTCTGGGCGTGTCACAAAAGGTTGCCGGCTTCGCTGTGGCGGCGACCGTTGCGTTTCAATTCCGGAGCTACTGGGCGCTGCTTGCGTCAATGTTGGTCACGCAAATCTTCGGCGTTGTGCTCTCATATTTTATGATCTCCTATCGCCCGCGTATCAGATTTACTCGTGTAAGAGAGTTGCTGTCATTTTCTGTTTGGCTCACCCTTGGACAGGCAATAAACACGCTCAACTGGAAGTTTGATCATCTCGTTATTGGCTACTTTTTAGGCAATACTGCGTTGGGTTACTACACCATTGGTGATAACTTGGCTCTATTGCCTACCCGCGAAGCGACTATGCCAATTTCCCAGGCTCTCTTTCCAGGCTTCACAAGACTGAACCGCGACTTGTCGAGATTACGGCGAGCTTACGAACGATCCCAGGCGCTTCTGTGTGCGATTGCATTTCCCCTTGGTTGCGGATTTGCTTTGATTGCGCGCCCCTTTGTCGAACTGACAATGGGACAAAAGTGGGAAAGCGCCGTTATCATCATTCAGTTTTTATCTAGCATCTTCGCGTTGCAGACTATGGTGTATGGGCTTCAGCCGTTGGCGATGGCAATGGGACAGACCCGGGAGCTACTGCGAAGGGATCTTATAAACATGCTGATCCGACTCCCCCTCATCATTCTGGGAATGGTAACCGGCGGGCTGTTCGGTATCATTGTGGCAAGATGTGTCAGTGGGCTGGTTAGCATTATCGTGGCAATGACGATGGTTCGCCGCATTTTGGGCATCTCGATGCTACGACAGCTATCTGCCAACATTCGATTCATTGTTGGCGTGGTTGTCATGGTCATATGCGCCTACCTAGTCGGCGTATGTTTTGGCAATGGGGCTGGGACGAACTTTTTGCTACTGAAAGTAGCTGCCATAGTGAGTGTTGGGGCGATTGCGTACCCTCTTACTGTATACACGTTCTGGCATTTGCAAGGGCGACCGGAAGGCCCTGAGAGGGAGGTGATTGAACTTGTTACGGCATTGTTGCCGAATCGATTTCGAACACAGCCGCTCGCGGGCGACAATAGCTCGGTGCTTTAGATGGTTTTCACCTGGCAGGAGCTCCGCTGAATGATTCCGAAAACTATTCACTACGTTTGGGTTGGTCCGAAGCCATTACCCGAGGCTGACCGGCAGCGCGTCGACGCCTGGCGTCACATGCTTCCTGACTGGCAGATCGTTGCGTGGGACAACGACAAGGTGGACTACTCCAGTTCGTTTGTCCGTCAGGCCTATTCTGTTCGTGCCTGGAACAGGGTTTCTGACTATACTCGCATGGACGCCCTTGCTCGGTTCGGTGGTGTGTATCTAGATACAGATGTCGATCTGATCAAATCGTTGGATCCGCTCTTAAGTCTCAAGGCCTTCCTGGGTTTTCAAACCGATGACATGAATTCAATAACCGACCCAGTAAATGGAGCAGTCTTCGGATCGGAACCAGGCCATTGGCTTCCGACATCGATCCGCTCGTTTTTCAACAACGAACTTGATGGTCGAACCGACATTGGCGCTTTTTCCGGACCAGGATTAATCTCGAAGTTCCTTCGCGAGAGGGGCTTAAGTGAGTACTGCGATGAGCCGATGACAATTGGAGATGTCACCATTTTTCCGAAGAGAGTCTTTTATCCATACGCGTGGGACGAGCGGTATTCGCCGGACGTTGTAACGGAAGACACGTACGCCGTGCACCGCTGGGCCGAGACATGGGTGGTGAGGAAAGTGACCTTGCGCAAGAAGCTTGAACGTGCGCTCTTAAAGCGATTTAGCCTCTACGCGCCGGAGTTGGCTTTCAGGATGTCGTACAATATGGCAAAGCGTGGATAATTGGACCTATCATGGATTCTGTAGCCGTCGTCGATACATCGATTTGTACCGATAATCTCGGTGACGAGATCATCATGGACGCCGTTAACGATGTCGTGTCGGAGCTGTTTCCCAAGGCGTATGTCTACAGGGTTCCAAGCCACGAACAGCTTTCAGATCGAACACGCCGTTTCATCTCGGATGCCAGCTTCTGTGTAATTGGAGGCACAAACCTACTATCGTCGGATATCCAGCCGTACGGGCTATGGCGTGTGAGGCAGACGGATGCTGACGTGTTTGGCGCAACAAACACCGTGTGTTTGGGTACTGGATGGAATGACTACATGTCGACGGCAACGCCAGCAACGCGTGCAATCTTGCGGGCCGCTCTGTCGCGTCAACTAATCCACTCGGCCAGGGATAGCTACACGGTCGATCATCTTACCGCGATTGGCGCGAAAGCCGTAAATACTTCCTGTCCCACGACTTGGTCTCTAACACCCGAACACTGTGCAGGCATCCAGAAATCCAAAGCGCCTTCTGTTATTTTTACCCTCTCAGCTTGGCGGCGGGACGTCGAAGCAGACAGGGCCTTTGTTGCGACGCTGCGCAAATTCTATAGTAAACTGTATTTTTTTCCACAGATGCATGATGACTATGAGTATTTCCGATCGTTTGGATGGGATGATGAAATCCCTGCAACGACTGTAAAGGAATATTCGCGGTTTCTGGAAAGTGAAAACGTCGATTTCATTGGAACTCGGCTTCACGGTGGGATACGTGCGCTGCAAAAGAAACGTCGCGCTCTCATAATCTCCATCGACAATCGCGCTGCGGAGATTGGCAAAGATACCGGCTTGCCCGTCGCGCCGCGCGGCGATCTCAAAGGAATTGAGACTTGGATCGAAGATCAAATGCCGACCGTGCTGCATTTGCCGCAACGAGCTATCGATGATTGGAAAGCGCAATTCGTAGAGATTGTCCGCTCTGGAAAACGCTTGCCGACAAACATTTCCCGCGACGAACTCACGGCGGGTCGCCTAGCCACCGTCAAGAAATACGTCCGAGCTGGACTGCGGCTGGCTGTCAGGTGACCATGTCACGTAAATGCGTACTCTATCTGCGCTTCCGCAGGATCACATTTGGACCAGCGATAAGCTCGAACTCTGGATTCTGCTTGACGAATTCATCTGTGGCCGTCCTCGCACCGCCGTAATCGTGGTAGTCATCTAGGACTATGACGCCACCAGCACTCAACCTGCGCGAGATGTGGTTCAAGCAATAACTAACGGGTGCGTACCAATCGCAATCGATGTGAGCGAAGGCAACCATCCCGTCATATTTGGGGAAGGTTTCTTCGAATAACCCCTTGCATAGAAAGCGGCTCTTACCGTCAATCGGCAAGCCATACTTTGCGAAGGAGCGACGAACATCGTCGATCAGGTTGTCTCGGTAACCGTAATAGGTGTCGCCTCCGATTCCTTCCGACTGTCCCGACGCTATGATGCGGTAACGTTCTCTTGACTTATCGTCATCTTTCTCCGATGTCGGGGGAGGGATCATAGCGAACACGTCAAAGCCAAAGAATAGGCGCTTCCTTCGTGCAGCCTGCGCAGCAAGAATTATGGCGGATCCTCCCAGCGCAACGCCGAATTCAAGCAAATTGCCTGGTACGTCGTCCGCCGTAGCGAGCCGAGCATAAGTTTCGATGCGGATCAGCTTCTCCGGCGGAAGATAAGTTAAACGATCTTGCGCCACTTGCCGGGCAAGATTTGAAAGACGTGCTTTCAAAAGTCCATTTCTAATTCGGTGGAACAGCAACGTTCCTTTTTCTTGAAAATTCATGGTCCAAATAGTCCTCGAATGATGCCGACCTCATGAAAAGCGTACGACCTTCACGCCCGCAACGTGCATGCGCGCGGGAAACGCCATTGGATCGCGTGGCTCGCCCACAAGCCCTCCAACGGCGACGTCCAGTAACATGAACCATGGGCCGGCGCCGACCAAGTTTGGCATCGCGCAGTAGGGTTTTCCATTGAAGTAATAGACGATCTGCTTCTCGCCGATGAGGCAGCCAAAGCGGTTGAAGCGCTCGAAGATGTCGGCTCCTGGCTCGATGTGGCGTAGCGGAATCGAGGCGCCGTAAGCTTCGTGTCCTTTTTCTCCCCCCGCCAATGAATGCTGGAGGTGATGACATCCGCGGCGTGGGTTGGCGAACTGATGAAGGCTTCAATGACGTCAATCTCCGGCGGCCACGCGTCGTCAGCGCGCAGCAGCCATAGTGCGGGCCAGCTTCCAGCGACTCTCGCCAGTTTGACCTGGAACTCGACGTAGCTTCCGATCGTGATGCGATTAAAAAGGGTTCGTGACGTCACCATGGCAGCAGAGTAGGTGAAGGGAACGTCCTTCTCCCAGGCATGGGTGAACTTGCCTCCATTGCCATCCAACAGGCCGCCGGGAATGTATTCAGCCTGGATAAATCGAAATCCGGTGGACGGATCGATGCCCCACACCTTGGCTTCCGGGTTCAGTGCTGGATCGGCGTAGTACCCCGCTTCCTTATTGCTGACTTGTTGTCGCGTCCTGGCAAGGCGGCTTTGCCAACACGCCCTTCCATCTGGGCGAAAGCCGCTGTCGTTCGCGAAATCCGGTTCGCGAAGATCATCTGTAAAAACGATGGACCCGCCGCTGGGCAAGGATGGCAATGGGATCGTGTCGCTCTCCATGGAAGGGGACATCGAAACATCACTGGACGTTATCCGGGCCGTTCGGGTTGCATAAGCTCGCACGGGATAACCGAAGTCGGCAAGCCTGAGGTCGATCGACTGGGTAGGGCCAATTGGACGACGAAGCTGGAGCTCGATGATCTTGTGTTGTTCGCCGGGATGGAAAATCAACTGGCCATGAGATGCGACGATCTCGGCCCCTCTTGACGGAGGACCAAGTGTCTCCTGGACCGAATATTCTACAACGAGAGTGTGAGGTGCCGGGACGCTCAATTCCACGGGCACGCGCGCCAGGAGGTCATTCCTGCCTATGATCGCATCGCTCGTTGAAACATTGATTTGAGTGTCAGGAATGGGGGGAGGGGGTGTCTGGCCCTGCGCGTGGAGCGGGGCGAAGGTGCTGTCTGCAGCCGCGAGGACCATCGCAACGGCGCCCTTCAGCAACTCACGTCTCGGGACAAATCTTCGCATGCGGTGCTCGTTTGGCTAACTGCTGGCACGGCGCACGCGTAATGGCTGGCCGATCGCAGTAAAGAACGTGGCAACGCATTGGAACGCCAGAACCATGAGGCAGACGGGTGCGCCCAGCAACAGGAACTCGTAACGTCCTTTTGATGCAGCATATTTTGCGGCGTAGGTCATCTCCAGCCGCAAGGTACGCAGCCCTCGCCAACTGCGCCTATTCCAGGCGGTTCTCAACCAGCGCCAGGCAACCGTTGTGCGTGTGTCTGGGCGAAGAATGTATTTGGCATAGAACCCGCCCCGCCCGCGGTCATAGGAGTCCAGCAATGCGGGCACGTCGGCTCCCAGCCGTCCATGATCGTGCTGCACGACGGGGCGTGGATCAAATCGGCCATCGAAGCCGGCCCACAAGACCGCTGTCACCGCGTCGATATCTTCACACGGAAAGCGCGTCCCCGCGCCCAATTCAGGATCAATGCCGCCTATCAGTTCAAGGGCCTTTCGCCGAAAGGCAACATTGGCGCCTTGCAGCATGCCGGCCCGCACGAAGGTGCGTTTCGGGAACATTCGCGCGACTTGTCCCTCTTCGATGGTAACTCGCGCATGTTGCCGGTTGTAGAGCAGGATGCGCCCCCCATGGCTCCAACGTCTGGATACTCTGAGAACGCTGCGATCCAAGCATCGACGTAATCGGGAGAAGGGTAGCAGTCGTCGTCGGTGAAGGCCACGATCTTGCCTCGAGAGGCCTTCCAGCCTTCATTGCGAGCAGCTCCCAGCCCGATGCGCTCGCAACGGATCAACCTAGAAGCTGGATCGCTGGCAAGTTCGTCTTTCAATACGCGTGCGGTGTCATCCGTAGACGCATTGTCGACCCAAATGATCTCGTAGCGATGGCTGGTGCGCAGCGCTCGTAGCGCGCCAAGCGTACCGCACAGACGAGTGCCGCGATTGCGCGTGCAGATTATGATCGATAAGTCCATTTCCTGATGTGAATCGATATCCAAAACGATAGTCCTATCTCGCCACTTGCGGTGCCTGCGCCATCGTATGGACGTCACAGCTCTTGAGCACGTCATTCACGGCCTAAGCCGGAAATCGAACGAGGTTATCGCGCAGCATGAATGTCAAACCACTCGGCTAGTCCTCTTGTACCGAACCGCGCATCGATGTCTCTGAGGGCCTCCCAGGTACGTCTCACATGGTCATAAGGGTGCCATGACCCAGGGGTGTCCTCGCCGAATGGGCCGGACGATCCAAGCTGGAATCTCCACCCATCCTTTGTTCCGACTCCGAAGGCTTTCCGGGTTGAGTAGCGCAAGGCCCGATTAAAGAAGGTTGGCAAACGATAGCCCATGGTCATCAAGAGAGGTATTGGCTGCGCTCGCGTAACTTGACTGACGATCTTGTACCTTGTGTAGCCTAGCTTCCGCAGAAGCTCTAAATCATCATCCGCATCTGGATGCGACATCTCAATCGATACGTACGAGGGGGTTGTCTCTAGCGTCAGGTCAGTCAGACACAACCTGTCATTGCCTTCAATATCAATCTTGCAGTAGAGCGGAACGCCAAATTCCGCAACGACGCTTGCGAATCTTCGAGTGGGAATGGTCACAGGCCGATGGGGTGTGCCGTTACGCGACGCTATCTCTCTGTTGAATGAGGACCATTCTGAGACGTCGGATACCCAAAAATCCAGCTGTCCCTCGGTCGCCGCGATTCCGGCGTTCAACAAGATGTACTGTTGACCTAGGAGTTCCCGTGCGAACCGATCCTTTAAACGATCCGCAAGGGCTGGATTGGCTTCGATTCCGAGGACTCGATAGCCGAGCGAAAGATAGTACGCAGAATCTGCGCCGTCATTAACCCCCACATCATAGATCAATCCGCGGTCCACCGGTCTCGCTCCGTGGTAGTGTCAGGCTGCAGCCCGCTTTTGGTTCCTGTGGACCTGTCGCTCGATCCACTCATAGGTTTTTTCAAGGCCCGAGCGGAGCGTCGCGGAGGGCTTCCAACCGAGCTTCTGCCCGATCAGCCGGTTATCCGAATTGCGGCCTCGCACGCCAAGCGGCCCGGGGATGTGCCTCTTGTGAAGCTTCTTCCCGGCGATATCGGAGACGACGTCGACGAGCTGGTTGATCGTGACCATCTCCTCCGAGCCGACATTGACAGGGCCCTCGAATTCGGACCGGGTCAGGCGGATCGTGCCTTCCAGGCATTCTTCGATGTACAGGAAGGAGCGGGTCTGGGTGCCGTCGCCCCAGATCTCGATCTCGCCGCCACTGATGGCCTGCGCGACTTTGCGGCAGACAGCGGCCGGCGCCTTCTCCTTGCCACCGTCCCAAGTGCCCTCGGGTCCGAAGATGTTGTGGTAGCGCGCGACGCGGTTGCGCATGCCGTAATTGCGGTTGTAGGCGAGGTAGAGGCGCTCCGAAAACAACTTCTCCCAGCCATACTCGCTGTCCGGATTCGCCGGATAAGCGGAATCCTCGGCACAGTTCGGGTTGTTGGGATCCATCTGGTTGTGCTCCGGATACATGCAGGCCGACGACGAATAGAACATGCCCCGCACGTTCCGCTTTTGGCAGGCGTCGAGCATGTTCAGATTGATCGTGGCCGAATTGTGCATCACGTCGGCGTCATGCGCGCCGGTGAAAATGTAGCCAGCTCCGCCCATATCCGCGGCGAGCTGATACACCTCGTCGAACTTGCGGTCCGCGATCTGGCGACAGAAATATTGATCGCGGAGATCGCCAACGGCGAAATCATCGGCTTCGGTTTCGGCAAAGGGAGGAAATTTCAGGTCGACGCCGCGGACCCAAAAACCTTCGCGCTTTAGGCGTTTCACAAGGTGCCCGCCGATAAACCCACCTGCGCCGCAAACCAGGGCAGTCTTAGTCATGAAGTTCCCTTTCTCGTATCTCTCGCATCGATAGCATATTGAAATACTATCTCAAAACGATCGGTCACCCGCTTGATGTCGTAATTGTTCAAAGCAAATTTCCTACCATTTTCGGCGGCTCCGATCCGCAGAGTATCGTCCTTCATCAATTGAATCGCGGAATGCATAAAACCCCCCTTGTCCGTTGGATCGACGACAAGACCCGCTCCGCTCTTGCGAACCACCTGGGAAGCGAGGTTTTCGGCCGGTGCCGCCAGCAATACCGGGCGTTGGGCGCAGAAATATGACTGCACCTTGGACGGAACAGAAAACATGCCGGCATCGGGTTCAATTGTCGCAACCGTCACATCAGACGTTGCGAGCACTTTGGGCAGATCAGCGAAGGGTTGCAGCGGCAACAGGATCAGATTGTCGATCGATTGCTCGTTCTTTGCGCGCTCAAGCTCGGAGACGCCCACGCCCTGGCTCACGACGACAACATTTGCCTGTCCCTTTACCTGCTTTGCAAGTTCGATGAGCAACTGAGGATTGTGTTTCAGCGCAAGCGTGCCTGAGTAAAGGAAGTTGAATGTGTCAGAAAGTCCGTGGCGGAGTGACCAGTCGTTATCCTTTGGCAGCGGAGAAATCTCGTCCAGCGCGCCCCAGTTCTCGATCGTGAAGACCTTGTCCTTGGCGTTGACCCATTTCTTGGCGATGTCAGCGAAGGATTGGGTGATCACCACAATAGCGTCAGAACTGGCGAACTGGCCCCGTTCGAGAAACGAATAATATCCGCCGATCGCGGCGCCGACGACACCCAACTTTTTTCGCAGCAGCTTGGAAACGGCAATGCTGTAGAAATCCTGAACCCAGAAAACGAAGGATGCACCACTCTTGTGCGAGGCCTTCACGACGGCCGATTGGGCTTCGGTGGGTGTATTTCCCGAGATGACTAGGTCGGGCTTGAGTGACAGAATCAGCTGTGCAATGGCCTTGCCATAGGCGACGTCGCCAAACCGCCGCTTTACGAAAGAGGCTTTATCATAGGGGCGCGATAAGGTTACCCCTTTAAAAGACAGACCGACCGGGTCAGAGGAGGTGCGGTGGAGGCGCCCCTTCGGGCCATGGTCGCCATGGAAATAGGTGTGAGTAACCTGGTGGCCTCGTGCAGCGAGCTCGCGGCTCAGATCGACCTGGAAAGGATGGCCGGCGTAGTCGTGAACCAGAATTTTCAAGAGGCACCTGCCGGATATTTGAAGTGAACAGCTTCTAACGGTAGTACATGACGCGTCATGCAACGAATGTCCACCCAACCTTCCTTTGACGTTAATTCGGCGGAATTTTGATCGGAGTTGCAGGCTCGATCAGCGTTTGACAGACCTCAGGGCGCTTGATCTCAGGAGTCGCTTGGGACTAACGTAATTCGGGTGTGACGACAAAGGTTTATGGTGGCATCTTGGTGAGATGGTTTCGGCCTCGGCCTCGGCGCTTCTGTGGTGACTGCCGCGTTGAGCGGACGGAGGACGCGATGATTTTGAGGGGATTACTGGGCGTGTTGGTTGCATGGCTCGCTGCGCTCTCGCCGGCACTCGCCGATCCGATGACGATTGATTATTCCTGGCAGGGCGCGAAAGGCTGCATCACTCTTTTTCCAAATCCCGAAATTCGCCTCCATAACGTCCCCGCCGAGGCAAAGCTGCTGCTGTTGGTCTTGACGCAGGGAACTCGGGAGATGGGAGGGCAGGAGCTTTCTATGCCTGCAAACGGCATCGTGCCTTTGGGAAGTATTCGAACGTTTGCTCCGTGCCGGCCGGACGTCTATCAATGGACCGCCTTGGCGAAATCGGCCGACGGAAAAGTTATTGCTGAAGCGCGTCGAGCCCGTTTCTATCCGACCGACGAACTCGCGCCGGAACGGCCGCAACAAGCTTTAGGTCCACGCTGAATGGGTTCGCCGGAACCGTCGGCTCGGCTGCCCTGTTATTTGTACGGCTGAACTTATGGAAAGTTGTTGGCGGGGTCTGAAGACTTTGGCAGAAATTTCGCGGTCGGTGAACGATCGTTTCTTCGCAACCAACGGAGTGCACGTCGGGTAGAACCGGCCGCCAGCCACATGAGGGATGCGAAGCCGGCTACGAATCTTCCCCGAGATTGATTTGTCAGCAAGTCGATCGCGTCGCGAATCTGACCGCGATCGATCGCGCGTAGCGCAAGCGAGCGTGCGAGTATCGCCTCGCCGTGCGCAAACTGGACGGCCAACTCGGGATGAGAAGAGGCAAACTCGGCTTCCACCAGACGCCTTGATCGCATCATCTGTTCAAAATCGTCCGACATTGAACCTGGTTGGACGCGATATCCAATCAGATACTCAGGTACCATCGCTATTTTATGTCGCTCCGCGATCTGCATGTAGAGCTTCCAGTCTTCACAGCCCTGACCTCCTCGGGAACGGAGCGACTCATCGAAGCCACCGGCGGCCACCAACGCCTCTCGTCTTATGAGCGCATTGCTGCCGCTGATGACTACGTTGCCGAGACACATTTGCGCGACGATATTGCCTTCCAAGCGCATTGGCGGAGCAGAACCCGTGACGTTGCCCGAGGAATCGATCCAGCAACACCACGCGTATACGAGCGCGGTCTCCGGACCGCTTGCTTCGAAGCGCTGGACCTGCCGCTCTAGCTTGGTCGGGTACCAGAGATCGTCTGCATCAAGTGTGGCGACAAAATCGCCCTTCGCATCTGCAATTCCGCGGTTGCGCGCCGACGCCACTCCGCCGTTCTCTTTGTAAAGATAGCGAACTCTCGGATCACTCTCGACAAGTCTCGCTGCAACCACCCGGGTCTGATCTGTAGAGCCATCGTCGATGATAATGACTTCAAGATTGCGATAAGTCTGATGCAGCGCGCTGATCACAGTATCGCGCACTGTGTCCGCGGCGTTGAATGCCGGCACAATTACCGAGACCAATGGATCGCTCAAAGAAGAAAAACGCACAATCACGCTGTCTTAATGCTTAATCCCGATTAAACTGTACTCTTCAGCTGAAACACTTAGTATTTTATCCATAAGCACATTGAATTGCGATACTTGAAAGATAATAGGATGAATCCCAAATAATTACAGAAGGTTACGTTGCTTGATGCGTCAGACAAGGAAGATTTTGGTTACAGGCGGCGCCGGATTTTTGGGCTCGCACCTTTGCGAGAGATTGGTTAGCGCTGGACAGGAAGTTCTTTGCGTCGACAACTTTTACACTGGTGCGAAACAGAACGTGGGCACGCTGTTTCAGTTTCCTCGCTTCGAACTCATGAGGCATGACATAACGTTTCCCCTCTATGTCGAGGTCGACGAGATTTACAATCTGGCCTGTCCGGCTAGCCCAATTCACTATCAATACGATCCCGTGCAGACGACGAAGACAAGCGTGCATGGATCCATCAACATGCTGGGTTTGGCGAAGAGAGTTAAGGCGAAAATCTTGCAGGCCTCAACCTCGGAGGTCTACGGAGATCCTGAGGTGCATCCGCAAACCGAAGATTATTGGGGGAGGGTAAATCCCGTCGGTCCGCGCTCCTGCTACGACGAGGGTAAGCGCTGTGCCGAGACGCTGTTTTTCGACTACAGGCGGCAACACAATCTCTCGATCAAGGTCGCGCGCATCTTCAACACCTACGGTCCGCGGATGCAGCCGAACGACGGCCGGGTCGTTTCGAATTTCATCGTGCAAGCTCTCACCGGCCAGCCAATTTCGATCTATGGCGACGGCAAGCAGACCCGCTCGTTCTGCTATGTCGACGATCTGATTGACGGCCTGGTGCGTATGATGGGCACGCACGATGAGATCACCGGACCGATCAACCTTGGAAATCCCGCTGAGTTCACGATGATGGAACTTGCCGAGACCGTTATCGAGCTGACAGGGGCGAAGTCCTCGATCGAGTTCAAGCCACTTCCAACCGACGATCCAAGACAGCGACAGCCAGACATCAGCCGGGCGCGCGATACGCTTGGCTGGTCGCCATCTGTTCAGTTACGCGACGGTCTTGGCAAGACGATCGCCTATTTCGACGACTTGCTGCGCGATAGTGCGGCATGACGAGAACCGTGCTTGTCACAGGGGGCGCCGGCTACGTCGGGTCGCATTGCTGCAAGGCGTTCGCCAACGCCGGATGGCGGGTCATCGCTCTTGACAATCTTTCACGTGGATGGCGAGAGGCCGTTCGGTGGGGACCGCTGATTGAATGCGATATTCGCGACGAGGCGCGGGTACGCGGCGCGCTTGAGATGTACAAGCCGGATCTGGTCGCGCATTTTGCTGCTCTAGCCTACGTGGGCGAATCCGTGGCTGATCCTGCACGGTACTACGCAAACAATACCGCCGGCACGCTGGCTCTGCTTGAGGCCATGCGCGCGATGGGGTGCCTTTGTCTTCTGTTTTCGAGCACGTGCGCCAGTTACGGAATTCCGGACAATCCGACAATCGACGAGGCGCACCCGCAGAGACCGATCAATCCTTACGGCTGGTCCAAGATGATTGTCGAACGCATGTTGGAGGATTATGGCAAGGCCTATGGTATTGCGTCCGTCTCATTGCGGTACTTTAATGCCGCAGGATGCGACCCGGACGGTGAGATCGGCGAACACCACGAGCCGGAAACGCATGCCATTCCTCTTGTGATCGAGGCTGCTTTGGACCCGGATCGGCCTTTCACGCTTTTCGGAACAGATTTCGCGACGCCTGACGGGAGCGCGATCAGGGACTATGTTCATGTTAACGACCTCGCGCGGGCCCACCTGCTCGCGGGCGAGATGCTTGTCGATCGCGCGGGCACGCACGTCTTCAATCTCGGTACTGGGGTTGGGACGAGCGTGTTCGAATTGATTGCAGCGGTAAAGCGTGCCGCGGGAAGAGATCCTGTCGTTCGGCTTGGTCCGCGGCGTGAGGGGGATCCGCCGGTGCTTGTTGCGTCCTACGCCAAGGCCGAGCGGGAGCTCGGCTGGAAGCCGCAATGTTCGCAGATTGATTTCATCATCGAAACAGCGCTGAGATGGCGAGAGCACGCCGTCCTTGCGTGAACACGGCTGGCTTGCGCTGAACGTGTTAGCTGAGCGTGTCGCTCGAAATGCCCGCAAGCAGAGCGGATCCTGATGAACCTCGTATCCATCGTAATACCCGCCTACAACGCGGAGCGCTTTATCGCACGCACCCTCGCGTCGGCGCAGGCTCAGACTTATGAGAAGCTGGAAATCATTGTCATTGACGATGGTTCGACAGACAACACCCGATCCGTCGTGGAGGCAATTGCGGCCACCGACAAGCGTTTGGAGTTGATCAGCACGCCTAATCGCGGCGTGGCTCGCGCGCGAAATCTCGGGATCGAAAACGCGCGGGGACCCTATGTGGCATTCTTGGACGCCGACGACCTCTGGCACCCCACGAAGATAGCCCGGCAGGTCGAGGCACTGGATACGCACCGTTCTGATCCGAGCTGGGGGTGGCGTTTATTCCTTTCGCCGCACCATAAACGAGGAGGACCAAGTAATAGGCACAGGTCCGATCTTAGCCGACTGTCGCGGCTATATCCTGGCGCGAGACCTCGTGCTCAAGTTCATAGGAAACGGAAGCAGTCTGTTGGTCCATCGCGATGCCGCGATGGCCGTTGATGGATCGACCCTTCATATGCTGAGAAGGGCATCGGTGGGTGTGAGGATCTCGATTTCGAGCTCCGGCTCGCAGCGCGGTATCGAATCGAAACTGTAAGATCGTTTCTCGTTGGCTACCGCATGTATGAAGGAAATATGTCGAGTGATGGATCGCGCATGGCTAGGGCCATGATCGAGACCATTGCAAGACACGTGAAAAGCAATCCATCGATTGCTCCACGCGTGCAGCGCTGGGCATTGGGGGGGCAGCTACAAGTACGCATTTCAGGTTTTGTTGCGTGAAAGGCGATTGTTTCCCGCAGTAGCGACCTACACGAAGTTGCTTCTGAACGATCCGGCAGTGTCGATGATCACTGTGATGGAGGTATTGCGAGGGGGGATCAGTAAGCGGTTGGGGTTTGGTCGACCTGCTGGCTCGCCTCAAGCCTTCTTGGCCATGGATCCGGAGGCGGGTAAAGACGATCCCGTCGACGCGCTGACGCGCATGAAACAGAAGCGGCTAGCAGATGAAGATCGGATTCTCGGAGAGAAGAAGTTTTCGTCTGTTCTGTTGGATGGAATTGCCGCAGACGAGGTGTTCGGTCCGTCGGAGCGGGCACCCCAGGCTTGGGTGACCGGAGTTCGGCAGCATCACAATGAGAGGGGCTAGATGACCGCAAGTGTCCCCCTCCGAGCCCCGACCCGCTCTCGCCGCGCCTGTCGGCATGGCTACCCACACGCCAAGGACCTAGCTTATGAGCCGGTGCTTCGCGAACTCAATGTCCGCTACAAGGGGTCGGCTCTCGGCATTGTCTGGTCGCTGCTGAGCCCATTGAACCCGGTCATTCTCGTGACGTTCCTGTTTCACTCCGTCGTTAATCGGGTATGACCAGGTCTGGAAGATCGATGTTGGATGCTCGACTATGACCGCCCTGTCCCCGCTTCGTCGCATCGCAAGATTTGGCCGTCGACAATTGCGGCTTCTGATAGCGAAGGCGCCTGCGCCAATAGGCCGACGGCTGTCGCGCCGCTTCTGGAAGCCTCGGCCAGGCGCGATCGATTTCGGTGATTTTGGTGAGACCGCGCCCGTCAGCTCCGATTTCGGCTTCGATAGAGGAGGTCCGATCGATCGCTATTTCATCGAGGGCTTTCTAACCCGCCATGCCTCCAGGATTCGCGGCAGAGTCCTTGAAATCGGCGACAACGAGTACACGCGCCGGTTCGGAGGAAACCGGGTTGCGAAAAGTGATGTTCTCCATGTCTACGCCGCCAACCCCGTCGTCACCATTATTGGTGACATCTCGATCCCAGGGGCTTTGCCCGAGCGTGCGTTCGATTGCATCGTCCTCACGCAAACCCTGCATTTGATCTTCGACATGCAGGCGGCATTGGCGGAGCTTGCGAGGGCGCTCAAGCCGGGCGGGACGCTTCTTGTGACCGTGCCGGGAATATCTCCGATCGATCGGGGGCCATGGGGATTTACCTGGTTCTGGTCGTTGACGGAGATCGCATTGCGGCGATTGCTGGCATCCGTGTTCGAGGAAAAGGATATTGAGGTCGAGACGTTCGGGAATGTTTTCGCGGCGGTCTGTTTTCTCCAGGGATTGGCGGCCTCGGAAGTTCCACACGCCAAGCTAGACGTGCTCGACAGGTCGTTTCCAGTGATCGTGGCTGCCGCAGCAAGAAGGCGGCTAGAATGACGGTGAAGCCGCTACGAAGCCTGAAGCGATCGATCGGGCGGCGGATCTTTGGCGCCGATCCTATCATACTGATGTATCACCGTGTTGCGGATATCCCCGTCGACCCTTGGGGGCTTGCGGTGCATCCGGTGCGGTTTGAAGAGCAGATGGCGTGTCTCAAGAAGCTTCGACGTGTTGTCCATCTTCACGAATTGCTCGACCTGGAACGGAGCCGCGCCCGATCGGACAAGCCGCTTGCGGCAATCACCTTCGACGATGGCTATCATGATGTTTATTCGAACGCGCGACCGGTATTGCAGCGGCTCGATTGCCCAATGACGCTGTTCGTGACGACCGGGATCATCGGCACGGACAGGGAGTTCTGGTGGGACGCCGTCGCACGGGTCTTCCTCGAAATCGCCCACCTGCCAGAGAACCTCACACTGAACATCGCGGACCACGAGTGCCGCTGGGCGGTGCCGCCGTTCTCGGAGCGCGAGGCGCGTGAGCGGGTTTTTCGGGAGGTTTGGACCCAATTGCGGGTCCGGCCGCATGAGGATCAAACGAATCTTCTGGCGGAGATCGGCAAGTGGTCGTCATGCGATCTTGCAGCCCGGACCATGTATCGTGTCATGACGGCGCGGGAGGTCCGGATTATTTCCGACGACCTGATCACGATCGGGGCGCACACGCTGACACATCCGACCTTGCCGGCGCATGATGCGGAAATTCAGTTCAAGGAGATAGCGGAAAGCCGGCGTGCCTGCGAGGAACTCACGGGCACGACAGTGCGTACCTTTGCCTACCCATTCGGCGATCATAGTGATGCGACTGTACAAGCGGTTCGAGCGGCCGGCTTCGATTTCGCCTGCACGGTGGACGCTCGCGCTGTCGGGCGTAACGTCGAACCGCTCAAGCTACCGCGGATCTACGTGGGAGATTGGACGGGCGACGAATTTCAGAAGAGAATTGAGGATCCTTCGCTATGACAAAGCGGATCACTATCATCAGGCGTCGAAGCGGCTGGTTCGACCTCGACTTGCGACCCGCCTGGGAGCGCCGCGAGCTTCTGCTGCTATTTGCCCAGCGGGACGTTGTGGTGCGTCACAAGCAGACCTTGCTTGGCCCCGGATGGCTGGCTCTGCAGCCGCTCGTCTGGGCGGTAGTCTTCACCGTCACCATCAGCGGCGTGGCCGGGGTATCGACTGCGAATCAACCAGCGCCGTTATTCTATCTTTCGGGGCTGATTGTGTGGTCCTATTTCTCGCAGGTCATGTTCGCCACCAGCCAGGTCTTCATCGAGAACGAGGACCTCTTCAGCAAGGTTTACTTTCCCCGCATCATTGTCCCCTTGTCGTCGCTGATTTCGAGTGCAGTAACGCTTTTGATTCAGTTCTCCGTTGTCGTTGTGTTCGTTGTTGCGTTTCAATGGATGGGAAGGACGGATGGGCTCTCATGGCGCATTGTCGCGTTTCCATTGGTGGTGCTGCATCTTGCGGCCTTCTCGCTGGCGGTCGGACTCATTCTTGGAGCGTCAACAGCCAAGTACCGCGATTTGAGGTTCATGACGCCGTTCCTGGTCCAGGTCTCAATGTTCATTACGCCGGTTCTCTATCCCTTTACCGCCATTCCAGAGCAGTACAGAGTGGCGGCAAGCCTTGCCAATCCCTTAGCCGCAATCGTCGAAGAGAGCCGCTGGTGCCTGCTCGGCGAGACTATGCTCACGCCGGGCCAACTCGTTGCGTCGCTTCTTACGACGTCCATCGCTCTGGCATGCGGTGTGCTCCTCTATCAGCGCGTCGAGCGCACGGTCATGGATACGATCTGAGATGCAAGACAAGGTAGCCATCGAGGCGCGCGGCCTCTCGAAGAAGTATCGGCGCGGGGCCATCGGCATGAGCTCCCTGCGCGAGGAAATCTCGCTGTTCCTTGCTCGCCGACGCGATCAGCGGCCGGGACAATCGAACAGTGAGTTCTACGCGCTGAAGGACGTCACATTTTCGGTTCCGGCCGGAAGTGTTTGCGGAATTATCGGCCGCAATGGTTCGGGCAAAACTACCCTTCTCAAGGTGCTGACGTCGATTACCGAGCCGGAGGAGGGGGAGGCGAGACTCAAGGGACGTGTTGGGAGTCTGCTTGAGGTGGGCGCTGGCTTCCATCCCGAGCTGGATGGGATCGAGAACATCTATTTGAACGGTGCAATTCTCGGAATGAGCAAGTCCGAGATTACATCGAAGCTGGATCGTATCATCCAGTTCGCTGACATCGGCGCCGTCCTGGAGACGCCCGTCAAGCGCTATTCCTCCGGCATGTATGTCCGCCTGGCATTCGCGATCGCCGCACATCTCGACCCCGATATTCTGTTGGTTGATGAAGTCCTGGCGGTTGGGGACGCCGACTTCCAGCGCAAATCGCTCGCCAAGATGAAGGATGCCGCAGGAGAAGGGCGAACCGTACTGTTCGTGAGCCACAACATGGCCATGGTCCGCCAGCTCTGTGACATGGCCGTGTGTCTCGCGGACGGGCGTCTGAAGCAGATCGGCGGATCCTCTTCAGTTATCGACACCTATCTGCTGGACTCGACCCCACGATCTGTTCACGGTGAACGGACGGGGACGGAGGAGCTCTGGGGAGAGCTCCGTATTCTCGAGCCATCGTCCGGGACGCCATGCGGACTTCTCAAATTCGGCGGAGACTATGATTTCGTGCTTCGGCTGGGTGCCAAGGAGCCATTCAAGCGGGCCGTCGCGCAGGTCAGCGTTTTCGATCAGGAGGGAGCACTGATCTCGTCCTTCGAAAGCCTCGCGGAAGGTGTCGACCAGTTCGACATCAGGCAACAGGTCGAAGTTGTGTTCAACGTACGTTCGCTGGGCCTATTGCCAGGGACCTATGTTGCAGGGTATTCGCTCTATACTTGGGGAGAGGACCAGGCGAGACTCTCCGATGAAGCCTGTCTCAGCTTCGAGGTCGTTGCAGCGACTGTCAACGATGCGTATTGGCCTTACTTAAGGGAGCATGGGATAGTACGGCTGTCTCATTCGGCCGAATTGCGTGTTATCGACTAGCCTGCTCGTTGGAGCACGACGCTCTTCCTCTTCGCGGGTCCATTATGATCGTAGATGATCTCTAACTTTGGATCTGACTTTCGATGTGATCATCTCAAGCGTGGCCACGGGAGACATCGCCAGTGCCTGCAGCGACATTCGGGCAGATTTAGCAGGTTCAGTTCGGAAAAGCTGAAAGGCGTCCTCACTCAATACGCGTGCATAGTAGTCCCTCCAGAATCGAGTTCCGTCACGCACAGCAAGCCGAACGTTCCTCGAGATGTCGCCTGTGAGTTGACGATCCAAGACACTTAGTGCGGCTGCAAGCATCATTGGCCGGTTCCTGGACATGTTGGCATTGTGCATTCGATACTCAGCGATAACCTCATCGTGCGAAACGAGTTGGCTTGTCTTAGCCAAGCGCACAAACAGCTCATAATCTTCGCAAGCCCGCATTGCCTCGTTAAATCCAGTAGCGGCCGCGAGTCTATCGCGTCGATAGATAACGGTTGCGTGCATGCCAATAAAATTGCCTATCCTGAGAAACTGAAGATAGGGATCATCGAGCCTCGCGACGTAGTTTCTGCCGGAGATAGTCCTGCCAGCCAGATTGATGTAGCGGTAGGCACCATAGGCCAGAACTGCCTCCGGATGCCTATCCAGCATCCGCTCGCCTATTTCGAGGGCTTTTGGCAGCAAACGATCGTCGGCGTCCAAGAAAGTAATGTAGTCCGATGCAGTAGCGGCAAGGCCGGCGTTGCGAGCGGCTGACAAACCGCGATTACCTTGTGTGATGAGTCGTACTTTTGGATGTCGTTCCACGACTGAAGCAGGGTCGTCAGCCGATCCATCATCAACCACAATAATTTCGTCTGGCGGCCGGCTTTGGTGAAGACAGCTCTGGATGGACTCTTCAAGAAAGCGAGCTTGATTATAAGTTGTTATGATGACCGCGATCATTATGCGAGCAATCCCTATCCGTCGGATTCGTTGCGGAAGGCGCGATGATCTGCGGCGAGCTTCAGGCGGAGAATCTCACGACGGATAGCGCAATTATTGGTTAGATGTCGCTGTCACTTTACCACATTGCAGAGCCGGCCGAGAGATGACTCCCGCTCAGAGCATCGGTAATATTAACGTCGGAAGTTCGAATGGGTACTAAGTTCCCGGCAGCTGAGACGACCGGACGTGCGTCCATTTGAGCTTATAGAGAACGGATTAGCCTGAGAGCTCTTGCCAGGATGCGTCTTGGTCCCAGCCTTTGAGCCAGCTGGCGGCCGGACTCGGCCGCCAGATCAATTCTGTCCTGCAGGGTTGCCGGCAAACGCGGTGCCAAGCTGCGTGCAAACGCGAAACGTATCGACCTATCCAGCCGGGGAGTCATCAGGTTTGATTCAACGATGTAGGTATTAACCCATTCAAGAAAATCAATGCGCGCGGAGTGAGGCTTCATGCGGTCATAATAGCCGGATGCTGTCGCGCGGGCCGAGGTGGAATCGGCATGCTGTCGATACCGGCTGGTCGGAGTGTCTGTCACGAACGCTGGATAGCGGAGCAACAGTTTTACCAAAAGAGTTTGATCTTCGTAGAGTCTAAGCGACTCATCGGATCCTCCGACGGACTGCAAAGCTTCGCGACGGACCATGATGGCGCAAATGCAAGGGACTTGGGAGCGTTGACGAAGGATGACCTTGTCCAGCAGTTTTGGTGCTATGTGCAAATGGCCGGATTCGCCCGGCATCTGCTCCACCCAGTTTTGAGAGGGGACGTCGGGAAACCACCATAAGGTCGGTCCGTACGTCAACATCGCCTGAGGGTTTGCTTTAAACGCTTCGATGTCCTTTTCAAACTTTTCGGGTTCGAACAGGTCATCGCCATCAAGAAACGTGATGAATCTGCCAGATCCAATTCTTAAGCCGGTGTTGCGGGCTGCGGCCGCGCCACGACCATTCGACCGAATAAGTTGGATTCTCGGATCTTCTGTCGCGGCCGCGGTCGCGATTTCGATGCTTCGATCGGACGATCCGTCATCCACAAGTATCATCTCCCAATCGACGAACGTTTGGGCGCGCACGCTTTCGATCGCAGCAGATAGGTATCGCTCGAGGTTGAGGAAGGGAGTGATGACGGAAACGGTCGGCATTAGCTTGGTACCAATCCGATCAGGACAGCCATTTGTTTACGAAAGATGGATTTCAAGTGCTGTGATGCCAGAAGCCAAAATTGTTTGCGGATGAGTGACTGAACTAACTTGGTGACCCGTGGATCTGCCGCTGTCTTTTGAACGTATCTTTTGAACCAGAGCAGGAAACGTAGCCGCGCCCACGCATCGCGATTTGCGGCAGAAGAGATAGCGCCGGCACTTGAGCCGTGCTGACGATACTTGAATAGTACCTCCGCGGAGACGAAAAAGGGGGCAATTAATAGGGCCTTGGCAAAGAACACGGCGTCCTCGAACATGCTCCTGAAAGCAGGCTCGAATCCGCCAACCTCGTTCACCAGCGCCCGTCTTAGAAGACAGCCGCTTGTGGTTGGGCTCTGGTAGATGTTTAGCAGTTGGGAAAGGAGGAGGGTGGGCGGATGATAAGTCTGATCTGGCGTTACCCCGAGTTCATAAAAAAAAATCTGCCTCTTTCGCTGTGCCTTCCACCCATGAATGCCAAATGAGCGCTCTTCCGTAGGTCGCGCCCACGTCAGGCTGCGCGTCGAGGACCGCGACCTGTGCCATCAATTTGTTAGGAAGCCACACGTCGTCGGCATCGAGAAAGGCGACGTAATCGCCACGCGCATGCGAAAGTCCCAGGTTACGCGTGGAGCTCATTCCGTGATTTCGTCCGTCGGCATGACACAGGGAACGAATATTGCCCGGGAAAGCTTGCGCAAATCGCTGCGCGATTCCACGGCTTGAATCTGTTGAACCGTCGTCGACGATAAGGAGTTCCCAATCGGCGAAACTTTGCGCTAGTACGCTCTCGACCGCTTCGCCGAGGAATTCCTCTCCGTTGTAGACGATGATGATGCAACTGACTTTGGGAGTCATAAATTTCAATAGCCATAACTGCGGACCACGCGTTTGGACTAGCCAGCCTTGCTAGTAGCTCAGATAGGTCGGCATGTCCGCACAGGAAACCACCAAAGGTTGCATCGGATTCAATCTGTTCGATATTGTGAGCGCGAAATCAGGCTGACATATAGTTGTCAACAGATGCTTTCCGATCTGCTCAGGCGTGCCTAGACCTGCCGTCAACCGGGTAACCAGCAAAACCAAGCCATTCGACCGATCGTCGGCAGCCCTCTTCGAAGGTTATAGGCGGGCAATAACCCAATTCGCGTTCAGCGCGCGCGTATGGTGGCCGGTATGACGAGGTATGCAACAATGCGCGCTCCAGCGTAACGGAGTAGGAGGCTGCGTTTTCAGTACTGGGAGGCCGACGCATCTCACGAATGGCCGCCTTCACAGCCGCTCTTGCCGGGCGCGGAACGATCCAGCGCAGGCTTTGATACGAATTCATTGCTCGCACTCTCTGCGCCAAGGAGGGACGCTCATCCACCGCGTCAGCCATCTTTGGGGTTGGTAAACCGTCCAAATCGTAACCCAGCGCCTCGCAGATTGGAAGATAAAGGTCTCGCCACGTGACTGCTTCCGCGTCTCCCAAAAGGAAAGCCTTGCCGTCAACGTTCGGCGCAACCAGCGCCAGTTTGATCGCGTAAACGAGATTGTCCACGTAGATCGAGTTGCACACGCCCCATCCGCCTTCCGTAAGGTATGCCGTGCCTTTCAGAATCTCGTCTGCGACGCCACCAGTCCATTGCGACCGCGGGCCAAAGACAATCCCGGGCCGCAATATCACGACTTCGACTCGACCGATCTGTCGGAGTCGTCCGAGTTGTTGCTCTGCGACGACCTTTGCGCTGTTGTAAGCGAGTGGCTGCCTTTTGGAGAGCGGCGTCGTCTCGTCTACGCCAGTTGCCGGCGACTGCCCATAAACAGAGGCAGAGCTGAGATAAATCAGCCGTCGCACGTTGGATCTCATGGCCGCGCGGTAGACAGGTTCCATGGAGCGGACGATTGTCTTTGGGTCTCCTGCTATTGCCATGATGACGTTGTCACAGCCTCGAAATGCAGCAGTCAGAGAGTTTGTATCGAGAGCATTCGCGATCTGAACCGGAAGATCAAAACGTCGTGGAAGCGCAGCTCGCGAGGGTCGCTGAACGACGGGGCATACATCCACGTCACCGCCGCGTTGAAAAACCTCAACGGTTCGATTGCCGATAAATCCGCTTGCACCTAAAACCGCGATCCGTCGCATTATTCCGCATCCAACTTCGCGCGCTTCCGGCTAAAGCATCCAGCCGGCAGACATTGGAGCCCGTCTTGCATAACACCCTTCAATTAGTTTTAAAGTGGTGAGGGCGTCAGATCCGGAAACAATTTCTGCGTGCCCAGTTAATGCAGCAATCGTTGCCTCGAGCTGAGAATCAAAGGCGAACTCAAAATCCGGGCAGACGGGGCCGAGGGTAGGTTCAGCGCCCCGGTTGACTGGATGGTGAAGAAGCACTTCAGCAGCCGAATTACCCCCATGAAGGCCGAACGAAAAGTTTCTGGCGTCATTTGCGATCCAAGTGAGCCAACCCTTGGTCGCCCGAACAAAATAACGATTGGGTCGTGCCCAATCGCGGCTGAGCCGGATATCCGCCTCGAAGTCGCGGAACCTTAAGGCAATCCGACAATTGGCCTCAACGCCTCCCATTGAGTCGTCTTCGTAGACGGTAGAAAGTGGCTCGCCTAACCACCATCGGAGGAGGTCAAGAACATGTGTGCCGATGTCCAGCAGTACTCCCCCGCCGCTCTGGCTTCGGGTGAAATAGTCTGCAGATGCGACGGGCCAATCGAAGGGACCTCCTTCAAAAACATCGATGAAGGTCACGTCGCCCAAGACCTTCGAGTTGAGCAATTCCCGTATCGAACGGGTAGCTGCGAACTGACGACGCATCAGCCCAACCGACAGTACTCGGTTGCATTTCGCTGCGGCTTCGACCATGCGTTCGCCGTCCCTGACATTCGTCGCAAGCGGCTTCTCACAATGCACCGCGATGCCGGATTCCAACGCGTCTATCGCCTGCCGCGCGTGAAATTTCGGCGGCGAGGCGAGAATGATCAGTTGGGTAGATTTACAAAGTAGGTCTTCGTAAGACGATACCGTTCTGGGCCCAGAGAGGTTTTTTGCAAAGATGGCGGCGGCTTTCGGATCTGGGTCGAAGACCCCCTCAACATGGAGACGACCAGCTGCCTCGAGTCGTCGCAAAGCCGGTGCATAGTACAGGCGAGAAACTGCGCCGCAGCCTGCCACGGCCACTCGCACTGGCGATGAATACCGGGCTTGCGCGGTTGTCATTTCTTGATCCCCAGACCGAGTCGCTTCGATAAGAGATGACAGAAGCGCAGCACGATCCTTGGGGAGCGGCTCAGCCGCAGTGCGCACTTGAGATGGGCATCTACCGCTTCAATATCGCCTCGCAACAACAGCTCTTCTGCCGTCGTCAAGGCGACGCCGGCATAGGTATTCCGAGCGCGACGGGCCGCATAGCGCAACTGCTTCGGCAAGTATCTACGGAAGATCGCGATGGCCTGGCGCGAATATTCCAACTCCTGTGCCAGCCTTCTATGGCGCCCTGTATTAGAGTCGTCGTGCATCCGATAGCTCGCCAGTGCCTCCGGCTCGTACCAGACCTTGTACCGAGCGGCAATCCTGACCCACATTTCCCAGTCTTCACTGCATTTGAGCCTCTCATCGAAGGCGCCGAGCTGCTCGTACACCGCACGACGCACTGCTATGGATGGCGTCGCGATCCTTTGTTCTTCTGCAAGACGAGCCAGCCCATTTTCGAGGCAGCCCGCCTCCACTCGCTCAAGCGCCGAAGACGACTTGAAACGACCTTCCGAGTCTACAAAAGCATGACGGCAAAAAGCAGCTCCTACGCTTTGATCAGCGTTAAACCCTCGCTCAAGAGCTGCGTAGAATCCTGGCGACACGAAATCGTCCCCATGAAGGAGGTGCACTAGGTGGCCTCGAGCTCGATTCAGGCAAGTCGCAAAATTTCGAAGATGCCCAACGTTGGCAGGTTGCCGATAGAGCGTTACGCGTCCGTTTCCCATGCGTCGAACTATCTCGGTCGGATCCTCTCTTGTTGATGCATCGTCGATCACCTCGATCTGCATCTGCGCGATGCCCGTATCCTGGTCCAGAACACTTTGCAGTGTTTGTTCGAGGAAACGTCCGCAATTGAATGTCGGAATCATGATCGACCATGTCGGTCGCGGCTCGCCGTCTGCTATCGGAAGCACGCGCGATCGGAAGATCGATGCAGGTCCGAGCAAGCTATCGCTAATGTAGTCCTCCTTTGGCAAGGCGAATGGCGAGCCGGCACGCGTCGACCCACGATACGGAGCGCCCGATACCGCCTCCTTTCACACTTCGCCAAAGGCAAGTCCATCCTAAGCGAGGCTGTCCGTTCCCTGCGTAAACCGTTGCCCACTCAAAAAAATACAGCGAGCAGCCTTCCTTAGCGAAAGCCCGTCGTGAGGCGCCTCCAGTCTTTCCCATTCTCCGATAGAAGCTTGAGGTCCGATCCATTTTTTCACGGGTTGAAAGAGCCGAAAATTCGCCACTCGGATGGTGCCGATAAGCTCCAACGACTTCGTCTACGAAAGCAATTGGCCCGCGCTCCGCGCAAAGGATGTAGAGCGACCAATCCGTGATGGGGAACAATTCGTCGTACCAGCTGTCCAACCCCTCGAGACAATTGCGGCGAAGCATGCCTGCACAGGTTGCAAATGGGTTGCCCTGCCAGATTTGATTTAAAGTAAACATCTTCGGTAAATCAGGTCTGGTCCAGCGGCGTCCAGCAGAAAACGTATCCTCGATAAGGGCGTTGTGAAAAACAGCAGAGTAGTCTGGGTTGGCATCGAGAAAATGTGCCTGTTGCTCGAGCTTATTGTTCGTCAACCAATAATCGTCACCGTCTAAGATGCAAACGTAACGTCCCGCCGCACTCCTTAGTGCCCTGGCAACAACTTCATTTGAACAAACATTGCGTTCCGAAAGCATTAGGCGAATGCGTTTGTCACGCCTTTCATAGTCTTCCACTATATCGCGCGTTCGGTCCGTGGACTTATCTTCGCTGATGATCACCTCGAGAAGGCGATCTGTCGATTGCGCCAGTACACTCTCGATTGCTTGCGCAATGAAGGCTTCATGGTTGTAGGTAACCACGATGACGCTAATATCGGCTGAACGCGCTTGCTCAACCGCATCCTTTAGATCTGCCGCGCCGCAGTTGATCCTAGTCATATTGCTTATCAGTCGAACGCGAAGCCTGCGAGAGTTTGGCGTCGGGTCGATTCAAACTTCCTGCTCCCTACGTTCCCTTAGTCCGCACGCCCAAGAGTGGGACCGTCCATTGACTTGACAGTCTAGGCGATGCGAACCCGATAATTCAAGCCTCGTCTGAGTTGCAATACATCTAGGGCTCGATAAGGTCACCGATTGACGATGAGTCCCGATTTATCGAACTGATGGGCTATGGTATGCGAGCGCTCTGGGTCAAATGCTACGAGGATCGTAAGCGGCCTGAGAAGCGGTTGGCCTCGAAGACGGCGCTTCGGTCTTGTCAGGCGCAGCCTGCGCTTGATCGCCGTATTCGAACTGGGGCGACGCTTGATCCGTCGGCTAGGACGCGCGTCGCGCAAACTCTCCATCGTTCAAGTGAGGCTTGCCGAGGGGAGTAACGCATATGCCAATCCTTGTGACCGGCGGGGCGGGCTACATCGGCAGCCAAACGGTACTGGACCTGCTTGATGCCAACGAGGCAGTCGTCGTGCTCGACGACCTCTCCACCGGCTTCAAGGCGGCTGTACCTCCAAAGGCCCGGCTGGTCGTTGGGGATGTCGGTGACGTGATGCTCGTTTCCCGGCTCATAATCGAGCATAAGATCGATGCAATCATCCACTTTGCGGGCTCGATCGTCGTTCCAGAATCGATCAGTGATCCGCTTCACTACTATCTGAACAATGCCAGCAAGACGCGGAGTTTGATCGAGGCTGCCGTGGCGGGCAGTGTTTCGCATTTCATATTTTCCTCGACCGCAGCGGTCTACGGTTCCGAAGGGTCGTTGCCAGTTAGCGAAGGCGATCCAGTTCGGCCCCAGTCGCCCTACGGACGATCCAAGCTGATCTCGGAGTGGATTTTGGAAGACGTTTGCAGGGTGCATCCGCTCAAATATGCCGTGCTGCGATACTTCAACGTAGCGGGAGCCGATCCGCAAAGAGGCATTGGGCAGGCGACGCGCGGCGCCGGTCACCTGATCAAGGTCGCAAGCGAGGCGGCTCTCGGCAAAAGACAGTTCGTTGAGGTGTTCGGCACCGACTATGCAACCCCTGACGGCACTTGCATTCGGGACTTCATCCACGTGAGGGATCTCGCGATTGCTCATCGGCTTGCTCTTGCGCGGCTTCGCAATGGGGGATCAAATCTCACGGTTAACTGCGGTTATGGTCGTGGCTATTCAGTCATGGACGTGCTGCGGACGGTCGAACAGATCGCTGGAACGAAGCTCGACATTCGCAAAACAGGGCGGCGCGCCGGAGACCCAGTTGCTGTTGTGGCCGATTCAAGCCTCGCGAGGTCCGAGTTCGGATGGACTCCAATCTTTGGTACCATCGATGCAATTGTCAGAAGTACCCTCGAATGGGAGCGATTTCGATCATATTGATTGATGGTGGACATATTAAGTCGCTTCCGAAGCGGTTTGTGTCGTTGCCGCGATATGTTCTCGGGCGAACCGCGGGACCGCGGACCGTCCCATGGCAAAGCAACTACCCCGGAAATCTACGGGTCATCGTGAGGATGAATGCTTCGTGAGGGGCAGATTTTAGCACCTCGTTAGAGCAGTCGCTCAAAATCGGCTCATATCTCAAATTGTCCGCATACGGCTAAGTCACCGTTGAGGCCCGTCTTCGATGGTTGTCGTGCAACGAGAGCACGCGACCATCATGACCTATGCCTTGACAGTCAATGGAACTTCCGGCGCCGATACCTTGTTTGGCGGTACTGGAAACGACCTGTTAACCGGCGGCGCCAGCAGCGACCTCTTCGTTGTTTCGAAGGGGTATGGCTCCGACACCATCAGCGACTTTCAAGGCGGCACCGGTGGGGACGTGTTGCGCGTGCAGAACTACGGTTTTGCAACGTTTGCAAGCTTTATGTCCGCTGCAAAGCAGACCGGCACGGATGTTATCGTCACGCTCTCGTCGAGCGAGACGCTCACGTTGCAGAATGTTGCGCTCTCGTCTCTCACGGCGGCAAACGTCGTCCTCGACAATCCGCTCCCGGTCAGTGCATCGCCGAATACGGCGTGGACCACAATCGGCGCCGGGGGGACGCTCACGGGCGGTCCGACAAATGACTCGCTGCAGGCGATGGGGGATGGCGTCACGCTGACCGGCGGCGCAGGCGACGATCTGTACTTCATGTACAATCACGAAACGAAGGTGGTCGAGCTCGCGGGTCAGGGCATCGATACCATCTACGATGGCATGATCGACGGCTACAGTCTCGTCAATGCGCCGAATGTTGAGAATCTGACGCTGGGGGCAAGCTACAACGCGCCCGCGACCGGCAACGATCTCGACAACATCATCGTTGGCAACGCCGGCAACAACATGATCGATGGCGGCAAGGGCAATGACGTCCTCACCGGGGGAGCAGGCAGCGACACCTTTGTTATTAGGACCGGGAATGGCAACGACGTCATCACTGATTTTCAAGCCGGCGCTGGCGGGGACATTCTCCAGATCAATGGCACGACCTTCAAGACGGTCGCCGATGTCACGGCCGCCATGCAGCAGGTTGGCAGGGATGTGGTTCTGTCGCTCGGCAACGGCGAGAAGGTAACGCTCGAAAATACACAGGTTCAGAACTTCACGACCGCCAACATCAATATCGTCACAGCGCCAACGGGTCTGATTCAGACCTTTGGCGACGATTTCAACTCGCTGTCCGCCGGCCAGGATCCGCATCTGACCTGGAAGACAAACTACGCCTGGAGCGGAGTAGGAAGTTACACACTTTCCGGCGAGCAGGAGGTCTATGTCGACCCGAGCTTTACTGGCCTGCCTGGGACCCAGGCGTCGAGCCCGCTGGGCCTCAATCCGTTCTCCATTCAGGACGGCCATCTTGTCATCACGGCAGCGCCCATTCCATCCAGCGATGCGGCCTATATCGGCAACCATCAATTCTCATCGGGCGTGATTACTACCGAAAACAGCTTCGTTCAGACCTATGGCTACTTCGAGATGAAGGCCACGTTGCCCGACACTAAGGGCGCCTGGCCTGCCTTCTGGATGTTGCCGATCAACACCCACGGCTTGGGCACGGAGCTCGATGCGCTCGAGGCGCTGGGCAAGGAGCCTGACCAGTCCCATTGGGGCTTCGTATCGTCATCCACTTCAAGTCAGGGCTATTGGGCCAACACCGCCAATCTCACGGCAGGCGATCACACTTTCGGCGTGGAATGGACCCCGTACACGTTGACCTATTTCGTCGATGGCGTGGAGGTCGGACAAGTTGCGACCCCATCCGACATGAACACGGCGATGTACATGATCGCCAATCTGGCGGTGGGCGGAAGCTGGGCCGGCAACGCGGATCCCAGCGCAACGGCGCAGATGAGCATCGACTACATCAAGGCCTATCAGCTGCCGGAGTATACGCTTGCGAACTACACGCTTCTGACCAGCGGCGCTCCGACCACGACCATCGCGGGCACCGAAAGCGCAGATAGCTTGACCGGAACGTCAGGCAACGACCTGCTCGGCGGTGCAGGAGGCGCCGACACGATGACCGGCAGGCTTGGTGACGATACTTACGTCGTCACGGATCCAAACGCCAAGGTGGTCGAGAGCTACGGCGGTGGGGTGGATACCGTCATTTCCTCCGTCACGTACAAGCTCCCCGACTACGTCGAGAACCTGACGCTGACCGGTTCGGCCACGATCGACGGTACCGGCAATTCCGAGTCCAACATGATCATCGGCAATGGCGCTGCCAACGTGATCACCGGCGGACTTGGCAATGACATCCTGACTGGCGGCGGGGGTGCCGACACATTCGTAATCAATTCGGGCGACGGCTCTGACATCATCACCGACTTCACGCCTGGAGTAGCCTCGGGACATGATATCGTTCAGCTGAACGGCTTTGCGTTCACGTCCTTTAACGACATCAAGGCAGCGATGACACAGGTCGGAAACGACGTGTATCTCGCGCTGACGAGCCAGGACACTCTGGTTTTTCGCAACACAACGATTTCGGCCTTTACCAGCGACGACTTCCAGCTGCCATCGACTTTGCCGGTCGGGGGCGCCATCACATCCTGGATCAGCGGCGCGACCAGCAGCCATATCGTCTACGGCACGGCCGCGAACGACCAGATCACGGCGGTGAACGCCGATGACACGCTGGTGGGGTGGACGGGCGACGACACTTACGTCATCGGCAATCCAAACCAGAAGATCATCGAGAATCCGGGCGGCGGCATCGACAGTGTTCAAGCCTGGTCATCCTACACGTTGCCTACCAATGTCGAGAACCTGACCCTGATGACGGGAGGGCTTACCGGCGTCGGCAACGAGCTGGCCAATCGGATGGTTGGCTCTAGCGGGAATGACATCCTCAACGGTGCCGGTGGCGACGATTGGCTGTTCGGCGGTGCGGGCAATGACACGTTCATCTATGGCGTCGGGAGCGGTCACGACACGATTGCCGATTTCCACGTGTTCACGAGTGTGACCGCCGAGCACGACAAGCTGGTACTGAAGGGTTACGGCTCCGGTGCTTATCTGACAAATGTCGGGGACGAGTGGACCGTTCACTATGCGGGTGGAACCGACAATCTCCGTATAGCGGGGGTGACACAGCTGTCATCGTCCGACTATGCGTTCGTCTCCGCCACCGGCTCCTCCATGACCATGGCGGGATTGACAGCACCGACCATTTCTCTCGCAGGCTCGACCTCGTCAGCCGCTGGCGGACTTACGAACGCAAACCAGCTGACCCTGACCGGAACGGCCCAGGCCGGAGTAACGATCAAGATATTCGATCAGACAGCGCAGATCGGGGTCGCGACAGCCGATGGTAACGGCATCTGGAGCTTTGCGACGTCGGCTCTAACAGACGGAAGCCATTCCTTTATGGCCCTCGCGACAGACGGCGCCGGCGATGTCGGTGGCGTTTCATCTTCTTTGACTATCACCATCGACGCAACTGCACCAAATGCACCCTCAATCGCAACGTTCTCGCCGGATACCAGTATCCTCGGCGATAGCATTACCAGCGCCAATCCGTTGACGCTGACCGGGACCGCGGAGGCTGGCAGCAAGGTCCTGGTGTTCGATGGAGCGACCCAGGTCGGCACTGCCACGGTCGATGCCGGTGGCAGCTGGTCGTTTGCGACCGGCACGCTGGTCGATGGCGCCCATGCCTTTACCGGCCAGGCGGTGGACGCAGCCGGCAATGTGAGCGTGACGTCTGGCGCCTTGAACGTCACGGTTGATACGGTCGCGCCCAACGCGCCGGTTCTCGTCTCGGATACGCTCGCTGCGTCCAACAAGATGGTGGTCTCGGGAACGGCGGAGGCTGGCAGCACGATTAAGCTGTACGAGGGGACGACGCTGCTCGGCACGGCGGTGACGGCGACCAATGGAGCGTGGAGCGTCACGACCGGATCTCTTGCGGCGGGAACGCATGCGTTCACGGCGGTCGCAACGGATGCGGCTGGAAATTCCAGCGATCTTTCGGCTGTTTTCGATCCAGTCGTGGGGACCCTGATCGAATCGGCCGGAGCAACGAGTCTAACGATTGTTGGAAGTAATTATCATCTTTCAACTGCCGGCACTGACCTTCTGCTGAAATACGGCGGACTTGCCTATGTGGCTGGCCAGTTCAACGGATGGGCGGCGATTGGCGCCGAGACGATCCTCGGTGGTTATGAGGTGGCTTGGAAGAACACTTTCACCGGCATGTATACGCTGTGGAAGACCGACACCAACGGCAACTTCGCATCTTACTTGCTCAGCAATGTAGCTGGGACAAACACTTCTCTGGAATCCGGCGAGATGATCCTCCATCAGGATCTAAACGGAGACGGTACTATCGGACTTCTGGCACCAAACAAAGTGCTTGAATTCAAGGGAACTACCAGCCTGGTTCAGGTTGACGACAATTTCTATCTCTTCAGCAAGACCACGGGGGTTGGTCCCCAGCTGAAATTTGGTGGCTTACCAGTCTTGGCGAGCCAGCGCACCTTCACACCCGCATTGGGCGCTGAGCAAACCTCCACAGGGTATACCGTCGTCTGGAAGATCTCGTCGACCGACTATTCGATTTGGACGACCGACAGCAACGGCAATGAGACGTCCTACGTTCACGCATCTGGAACTAGCACTGCGCTCGAGTCGCTAGAGACGACGTTTCAACAAGACTTAAACGGCGACGGCTCTATCGGCGTGGTTGCGTCCCAAATGACTCTTGCGCCCCCGACCACTGTGATCGAGTCGCAGGGAAAGACCAGCTTAGTTCAGATGGGAGACAATTTCGACCTCTTTGACGGTACGGGGACGGGTCCCGAGCTGAAATATGGAGGTTTGCCAGTCCTGGCAAGCCAGCGCGTGACCACACCAGCGCTGGGCGCCGAGCAAACCGCAACCGGGTATACCGTCGTGTGGAAGGTCGGCGCCGATGAATATTCGATCTGGAATACTGACAAGAACGGGAATGAGACGTCCTATGTTCACGTATCAGGAAGCGACGGTGCTCTGAAGGCGCTAGAACCTAGCTTCCTGCAGGATCTGAACGGCGATGGGGTGATCAATACACCTTCGACCGTCTTGGATATTTCGGGGAAAACCACACTTGCGTTGAACAACATGAGTCAGGTCGCGAAAATCGAGCTTGGCGCAGCGCTTGAATTGACGGGCGCTGTTTCAGGCTCGGTTACTTTCGCTGCCGTGACGGGGACCTTGGTACTCGATCACTCCACGCAATTTACGGGTGCGATTTATGGCCTGTCCGGCAACGGTGATCCGTCCAGTTCGGACATTCTCGACCTCAAGGACATCTCGTTCGGGACGGGTACCAAGGTCGCCTATTCCGGCGACACGTCGGGCGGAATCCTTACCGTCGCGGACGCTCAGAACCATACGGCGCAGATCAAGCTGGTCGGAGACTACACCCATTCGACGTTCAATCTGTCGAGCGACGGAAACGGAGGCACTCTGGTTATCGACCCGCCGGTGGATCAATTCAATTTTTCCTTTGCGAAGGCCTCGACGCCGGCGCCAATTCACGCTGCAGTCGCTGGTGACGCTTTTGTATTCACCGGGACTGCCGTCGCTGGCCCGGTTCAGCTCCTGATCTCGACCGATCTCGCACGGGATCAAGCCTCGTTGACCGCAAATCATATCGAAGCGAACTACGATCATGCCCAGGAGCAAGGGGTGCCTCATATCGAGTTCACATCACATATCGGCCCCACCGATCCTCATGGCTACCTCCTACATGCTTAGGGCGTTCCCGCAGCTCTCGCTTTGGAGCTGCCAGCAGCGTAAAAGGGCTGATCTTCGTTGACGTTATTTCATTCCGGGGGGGGAAATGCTTCGAGGAATCATCGCCGCGTTTTTGGTTCAGGCCTTGGGGTGTTCTGTGGCGCTTGCCGGAGGCACCTGTATCCTGCATCCTCAGCCATTTAGATTGCGGTCCGATACCATTCGCTGGTCGATCAAGATAAAATCCGGCGAGCAATGCATCCAGGGCCTACGCTGGTCGACGATTATGATCGATAAGGTCTCGATCGTCGAACCGCCAAAGGCAGGACGTCTCATCGTGGAGGGACCGTCTTTCCGCTATTTCGCGGATTCTGCTGGCAGTTCGGATTATTTCAAGATCGAGATCGCCGGGACGTCTCTGCACGTCACCGGGGCTTCCGCGCTAGAGGTGGATGTCAACCGGCAGTGAGCTCTTTTGAAATTGCAAACTACCCGGATGCGCGTGGCTCCGCGCCTTTCCAAGCGCCGTAGCCTAGCGAGGGACGTTGGTTCGATTGCTATTCAGATTTGGATTAGCCGAAGCGGCCGGCGGAACTCCCTGCCCAATCGGGTTCTGAAAAGGATTGTTGCTGGGCTGAGTCGCGACAGGCGGGCGTGAACTGGTCGTATAGCCCTGCGATCGGACCGTCGTATTCCTTTGCTGCGTATTTTGGGCGAAGGTTGGAGCGGCGAGCGCCGAAACCAGGGCCGCAATCAGTAAAGACTTCAGGATATTCATATCGACCTCCGTCCGGAAGGAGTTGACGCTTCAAGTTGACTTAGGTCCTGGTTGCTCCTTTGAGAAGAGGTCATGGTTTCTTGCAAGCGGAATAAAAAGTGCCGTTCGTGGCGACCACCCGCTCGATGCACTGCCTCGGGTCGACAATGTCGCCCTCCACCCTGAAATAGTAAGCTTGATTTCTAAGAATCAGCGCATAGCGGCCGGAGGGAAGTTCCAGCGCCGGATCCTCGCTGTGAAGCTCATACATCTCCGGACTGTCAGACAACGGGGACACCCGGAAGGGGTAGGAGAAATTGCGGATCACCAAGGCGTCATCGCCGTCGCCGAGCTTTTTGCCCGTTGCCTCCGCCGAGAATTCGCGCGCTATCTTGGCCACCACGCGAACTTCGGCGCGCTCCAAAGCATTGTTCGGGGAATCGCGGCGGAACACGATGAATTTCGGATGCCCGTTCGGCAGGCCGGCCTGGTCGGGCGCCTTGAAAGCAGCCGAGATGGCGACCCTGACATCCGGAGGCCTTCCTGGCAGCGGTATCAGTTCCGCAAGGGACTGGTCGTTGACCGCGGCGTAGACGCCGTAGTCAGTCGGGCGAAGAGCGGGACGCTGCACAGCTTTTGCGGCGGGTTGAGCGATCGCTGACCGCGGCGAGTCGGCGGCCTGGCGTTGCTCTGGCGGGAGATGTTTCGCGAACGAAGTCAGGCGTTCTCGCTGCTGCACTGCCACTGCGGCCACGCCCCCAAGCAGCAGCAGCGCGGCGGTTCGCCTCGTTATTGACCACGGATAATGGCGAGCCTTGGTGGTCCCGCGGTCACTCTCGATGCTTGCACGTGCGGCCGCCTCTGGCAGCTCCCAAACCGCTATCGGACTTGCCGCAGGCAGGCTCGCGCGCGGGAGTTTCGATGTCACCGGCGGCAGGATGCTGACTGGCTGACGCTCGAACTCCTCTACCGCGCGGATCGCGGATTCCAGAGCCCGCTTTGACCGCCCAATGTCCTGGGCGTCGGCGCGGGTGAACTGCTCATCGAGCTTGTAGCGGGCAAGGTCATAGACGACCTGACGCAGATGCTCGGGATGGTTCTGTACCGTCTCGAGCATCCGCGAAATCACGAGGGCGAATTGAACCTCCGCGGAAGCAGGCTCCGTTTCGTCCTCGCCGGTTGTGCTCAAATCGCGCGAACTCATCCCCGCCAAAGCCCCTCAGTCAGGCCGGAAAGTCATGTCTCTTCAAGGGCTAGCCTTGGATACCAGCGTTCTCGCCGCGGTGCTATAGAGATGCTTAATCGCGGGTTCCATCTGATCGGAAACGCAAGGGCTAGGCCCCCCAACAACCTCTCCTATGCATGCTTCGGTCTGACTATGGCGCAAATAATTCCGCGTTCCAAACGCTCTAAAAGAAACTAGGATGGGCTACCCTACTCTCGATCCAATGTGAGACCATGTCTGTCAGGTTTCGGCCCGAATCTGTTGCACGGTGCCTCGTGGCGTTCCTTATGTTCGCGCCGGATTCTGCCTCGGCCGTCACCGCCGAGGTGGCCAGAGCATGTAGTGCGCTCATGATCAAGCAGTTTCCACCCCGTGAGCCGGGCAATCCTGCGGCAGGTAGCGCGAAGGGAACTGGCCGCGATCAGCAGCTCTTCTTCAACAAATGCGTTGCGAACGGCGGGAAGGTCGACGACACCGTCGGTAAGTAGAGTTAGGCAATTCGTAGTCGTGATGCCTCTAGTGAGCTGCTCGTGATGCGCATTCGGTGCTTCTGTGGCGCGACGCTATTCCGCCCCGAGCGTGCTTCGTGGTTGCGATCCCGTTGCTTCGATGCGCCTACCACTGCCGTAGGTTAGACGCAGCGCTAAGGTTCCGAGAGAGACGGACAGCCATTCAAGAGTTCTGTAGAGGAGTTGCATTTTACAGCGCCCGTAAATTTTCTATCCAGGATTGCATTCTTAACGTCGCGTCGGGCCCAAGGTTCCTAGCTCGTGGGGGATTGGTGATCAAAGCAGGGGCATCGGTTGATCACGCTGTTCGAGGAATCTCACCGAAGGCCCCCGGTTCGATCCCCATCTTCCGAATCACTATGATCCCGCCAGCAGGGTCAGACTAGGTGCGCACGAGTGATCTGCAACTCCAAATCTTCATCTGGTGGCACAATTCTGTATCAAATGCCGGGCTTCACCGACATATCTCGGGTCGATGACGGTTTTGTCTCGCCGTGGAACGCGCCAAGTCTGGCGAGCGCGTGGCAGTGAGCAAGCTCCCGACAGCGGTTTTGGTTCGCGTGATCCCCCGGCCGAAAACTGTTGAATGCGCGCTGTTGCTCAGCCGGCAGCAGATGCGGATGTGCGAGGGGCCGATCGTGTCCCGTGGCGTGGTGTAGCTGGCGGTGGACCACCGCGTTCGCCGCCCAGGGCCGGGCAGGTCACCTGGCAATTGCCGGAAGGCTGACGGTTGGATCATCACTCAACGGCGCGATGGTTTCCAGTGTCATGTAGCGGGCGCGCTGGACGGCCCATTCATCGTTCTGTTCGAGCAGGATTGCGCCGATGAGGCGAACGATGGCGTCCTCGTTGGGGAAGATGCCGACCACCTCGGTGCGCCGCTTGATCTCGCCGTTGAGGCGCTCGATCGGGTTGGTGGAGTGCAGCTTGGTCCGGTGCTGCGGCGGGAACGTCATGTAGGCCAGCACGTCGGTCTCGGCGTCGTCGAGGAAGCCGGCGAGCTTCGGCAGCTTGGGCCGAAGCTGCTCGGCGAACGAAGTTGGCAAAGACCGTCGCGCGTGCCTTCGTCCGAATTGCCGGGCTCGAAACCTTGAGGCCTGAAGGCGCAATTCAATCATCCATCGCAAGCACAAGGAACCGACTTCCTGCGAGGAAGGAGGGCTCAAAATTGTCGGCTGCGCCGCCCGGTTCTTTCGGAGGAGGTGGCTCCGGGACGTTGCCGTCTTTGGCCATGCAATCCCTGAAGTAATTGTTGCGATCTCCGCTCATACGCACCGATCCGGGGCGATGGTAGGGATAGAGCAGATAAGAATAGCGGATGCATTTCTTGGCAGCTTCTGCGTTTGGGCCGGCTGCCGCCGGGCTGAATCCGGCGCCAATGCTCTGAACCACAACCAATGTCACGGCAACGCCAAGCGAGCAAGACATTTGCATGAAAATTTGCCAATTTGATCTTGGATCCCGCTCGTAACTGATTTCCGCGCAAAAAGAAACGGTCACACAGCGATTAGGCCGCCTTATTACGAGGAGCTAAACACCTGGATCCGCTCATTCGAGGTGCGACCCTCCTTGGAGCGCGGGCGCAGGCGCCCGCGTCCGCTTCGATCTGGCGTTGTGCGATGCCAGCGAGCGCTCGTTCCGTGACCCGGCTCGGCCTTGGGCCATCACCCCGCGCGAGATCTTCGAGGCGTGACCGGTGTATTCGAGTTCGTAGGGGTGCGCGTATGAGAGAGGCCCGCGGTGGGCTTGGGCGCGTGGGCTTCAATTAAGGCTACTCGAAATCGTTCACGCCGCTGGGGGGCGCGCGTGGCGTAGCCGGCACCGAAAGACAGCAGGGCCGTCGAGAACAGGAGGACAAGACCCGGCACGCAATATCACCCAACGGCTTTGTGGACATCGATCAGATCTAAACGGCTGAGCAAGTTCTGCTCGAACCTGCACGACATTGCGAACGACCGAACCGAAGCTCTGATTATTACTCAACCAATTGAGACGCCGGCGCCGTTCAGATTGCCAAATCCGCAAGTTCGACGTGAGATTCGTGACGGACTGACTCTGAGGAGTATCATGCGGATACGGCGGGGGTGCGGCCTGATCGCGGAATCGCGCGTCCGGCGGCGAGGACCCTAACGAGCAATTTACCAAGAGTACTCGGGCAACTCGTCACACTTACCGATAATTCAACATCTGTGTCCATTCTCGTCCCCACACGGGAGGGGGACCAGCTAATGCCACGCCAATCCATCCGCGCATCCATTGCAGCAATGCTGGCGCTTCTCACATCAACCTCCGCCTCCCGGGCCACTCCCAACTGCTTGCGTGACGCCAAGCCATACAAGCTTGCCGGCGACACCATGGAATGGTCGATGACGATCGCGCCGGGGACCGATTGCATCCAGGGACTGCGCTGGTCGACCATGCAGATCTACAAGGTTGAGGTGACGGAGAAGCCGAAGAGGGGTGAAATCGCCCTGGTCGGCCCCGGGTTCCGCTATTTCGCAAAATCAGACTTTTCGGGCACCGATAAGTTCACTCTCTTGGTGGTAGGCAAAAACCGGCATGACGAGGGCTCTTCGAGGGTGGAAATCATGGTGTCCGGGTCGAGCCCGCCGCTGCTCGTCAGCGCCCTCAACCATCGCGAGTGACGCCAGTCCGCTGGGTGATTCGCGTGCGCGTGGAGATAGGCTGCGCGGTCGACCAGTCGTCTCGCAAAGCTC
Organism: Bradyrhizobium sp. LLZ17; assembly: GCF_041200145.1. Classification (NCBI taxonomy): domain Bacteria; kingdom Pseudomonadati; phylum Pseudomonadota; class Alphaproteobacteria; order Hyphomicrobiales; family Nitrobacteraceae; genus Bradyrhizobium; species Bradyrhizobium zaerense. Next base: position 3,184,104 of record NZ_CP165734.1, on the reverse strand, counting down.
GGCTGGCGTGCGACGCGTCGCTCGAGGATGGGCTGAAGCTCGCATATGAACCTATCTATCGCATACGCAGATTGCGACAACTGCATGTCCCGTGTTTCAGAAAATGCCCGCGAATAAGGTTTATTCGTCGCGCGAAGCAGCTTGCCCCAAGGTTGGGCGTGCGGTCGGGCAGAGAAATGGTCTAGGGTGTCCAGTAGAACATCAGGCGTCAACGGAAAGAATCTTTCATGCGCATCGCGATGATCGGCACGGGCTATGTGGGACTGGTGTCCGGCGCCTGCTTTGCGGATTTCGGTCACGACGTCACCTGCGTCGACAAGAACGAGAAGAAGATCGCTAGCCTTCATCGCGGCGAGATCCCGATCTACGAGCCCGGGCTGGACGAGCTGGTCGCGAGCAACGTCAGGGCCAAGCGGCTCGACTTCACCACCGACCTGTCCAAGCCGGTCGCGGACGCCGATGCTGTCTTCATCGCGGTCGGCACGCCGTCGCGCCGTGGCGACGGTCATGCCGATCTCTCCTATGTCTACGCCGCGGCACGCGAGATCGCTCAGTCACTCACCGGCTTCACCGTCGTGGTGACCAAGTCGACCGTTCCGGTCGGCACCGGCGATGAGGTCGAGCGCATCATTCGCGAGACCAATCCAAAGGCCGACGTGGTCGTTGCCTCCAACCCCGAATTCCTGCGCGAGGGCGCGGCGATCCGCGATTTCAAGTTCCCCGACCGTGTCGTGGTCGGCACTTCCGACGAGCGTGGCCGCAAGCTGATGGGCGACATCTATCGCCCGCTCTCGCTGAACCAGGCCCCCTTGATGTTCACCGAGCGCCGCACCGCCGAGATGATCAAATACGCCGCGAATGCGTTCCTCGCGACCAAGATCACGTTCATCAACGAGATCGCGGACCTGTCCGAGAAAGTCGGCGCCAACGTGCAGGAGGTCGCGCGCGGGATTGGCCTGGACAACCGCATCGGCACCAAGTTCCTCCATGCCGGCCCCGGCTTCGGCGGCTCCTGCTTCCCGAAGGACACCAAGGCGCTGATCAAGATCGCGCAAGACTATGATGTGTCCTTGCGCATTGTCGAATCCGTGCTGGCGGTCAACGAGAACCGCAAGCGCGCGATGGCGCGGAAGGTCAGCCAGGCGCTCGGCGGCTCGCTGCGCGGCAAGACCATCGCCGTGCTCGGCCTCACCTTCAAGCCCGACACCGACGACATGCGCGACGCGCCATCGATCCCGCTGGTCACCGGCCTCCTCGACATGGGCGCGAAGGTCAAGGCCTTCGATCCCGTCGGCATGGAGCAGGCCAAGGGTGAGCTGCCCAGCATCACCTATTGCGAGGATGCCTATTCCTGCGCGCAAGGCGCCGACGCCATCGTCATCATCACCGAATGGGTGCAGTTCCGCGCGCTCGATCTCGACCGGCTGAAGGCGACCATGGCGCAGCCTGTCATCGTCGACCTCCGCAACATCTACCGCCCCGAAGAGATGGCCGCCGCGGGCTTCGTCTATGAGAGCATCGGGCGCTCGAGTGCTCGACGGCTAGGCAGGTAGCAACCGGCCGGGCATTTCTCGACGACAACCCGCGCCTTAACAATTGCGCCGCTGCAATCCACCACCCGACGAGATGGATTCCGATGTCAAGCGCGGGGACCGCTCTTTGTGACCACTAAAAAGAAAGAGGGTAGTGCTTCGCTCGCGCGGCGGCGACAACCTCAGGCCCGTGCTCGAAATAGCAATTGAGCCAGTCTCGCAATGCTGGCTCCGGCTACGCCGCCCGCGATCTTCTCCCCGGCATCAGCGATGTGGCCGTGCCGATCTGGCGTCAGATGCTGCAGCAATTCGAGCGCGCTTGCGACGACCAGGATTAAAGTTACGACGCGTACGAAGTGTTGAGGGTAGGCCATGACAAAGAGTGTGCCAAGCAGGCCATAAGCGAGGAAGCGCTCGATACTTACGGAGCCGGTTTCTGGACGAAGGCCGATCGGCGACAACGTCACAAAGGTTATAAAGCCTAGCACACACCAGGCCGCTAAAATGATTAGCTTGCGGGACATAGCAAGTCGAATACCGCCTCCCGCGGCCTACGTCCACTCCCTCAGGGCGATTCACACCCTTCATGGTCATGACGAAAACGCCCGTCAGCTTGGCGGGCGTTCGTGATTTTTGAAAATAACAGGGACGATCTATTTTTCGCCAATCGGTTGCTCTGGTGATCCGAGCCCAGAACCTGAAGTGCCAATCGGTAGACCGTTTGCGGCATGGCCGACCCCGACGCCTGGCGCGCTGACGGCACCGGGTGAGGGAGCGGCAGTTTGGCTTCCTGAAACAGCGGTGTTTTGCTCGGCTGCGACGGTTGCTTGGGCCGGATTTTGAGAATTGGCCGCGGGAACCGATGTGTTGTTTGGATCGGTCGGGGCTGCTGCCTGTCCGCGCTGCCCATTGTTGTTGGAGGTCGAAATGCCGCTTTGGCCGTTCTGGGTCGCCAAGTTCGCCGCTGGTGCACCGGGGTTGAAGTAGTTGGTGCTCTTGTTCGGCGTCGCGTGGGTGGCGCTGGGGTTTGAGACACCTGTATTGGCATTGCCTGCAGCCGAAGTTCCGGTCGTAGCGGCGCTTCCTGTTGATCCGCTACCGCTGGAGCCCGCGCTTGCAGCACCGCCTGCACCTGCAGCGCCTGCACCTCCACCACCTGCTCCCCCTCCACCGCCCCCTTGGGCAAAGGCGGTCGAACTAAGCGCGAGGCAAGTAAGTGCGACGAGAAGTGGTTTTTGCTTCATGACGGTCTCCTGGGGTTTGCAGAACCAATCCACTTCTGAAGGCGATAGTTCCTGTGTTCCTGTGGTCAGCGTCAATCCCTCAGGGGCGTGTTAATTCTTCGGCTTTCGAGAGATCGCGAGATCGCGCGGAAGTTCGCTGCGGTGAACAGACAGGGATGAAGAGGGTGCTTGGTGCCCAGGGCGGGCGGCTCACGCCGCGATCGTGGCCCATCGCCTCATGTTGAACGCGAGGAGGCAAGCAGGACTTGTCCGCTTGCCTTCATGTGACCGACGAAGCGGATGCAGGACAGTCGCACCCGGCGTTTGAGAATGGAAGATCGTCTCGAGCTGTGCTCGGCGTCGTGCAATGAGCAGGTTATAGCGTTTGCCGGGGCGGCAGCAATGGATGATCCCTGTTAGGACGACGAGCCCAAAGTGGCTCGAGCATCGGTTACAAGGCTCACGCCAGTGTCGGCGAAAGGATTCCGCCTGATCCGGTCGATGCCCTTCCGTGGCAACCCGGGCGTCCGGACCGTTCGACGGCCGTTCTTCCTTCGGAAGTGGCTGATACCGCCTGGATCAAAGTCGCGCCCGCATCGTACCACGCCTTAGGATGACGCTTGCATTCTCGAACTGCCGGTCCAGTTCAGCAAACAGCTTCTCCAGCAGGTCAACCAACTGGTTCCGGAAGCGGTTCAGAACCTAGTGATTGGCGTTTTTCGAGGCTTAGACCGACGAACCGCTTGAACAACAAGCGATCCTCTAGCGCTTCCTCGACAGGGGCACGCCGGTTCACTCCCTTCAAGGCTTCGAAGTTGCTTCTGGCGGCAGGGACTTCTCCCAGGGGCGCTTGCCGTTGACGTCGCGATCCCAAGGTCGAGGACTATCTTTGTCTTTGGCCTCGTCCCCCCTCTGTTTCGCTCGATCGGCCTTGATCTGGTCGTGAATCGAAAGCTTTTCCTCAACTGGCTCAGGGCTTGTGGGTTGAGCTGTGGCAGACGTGCAAGCTAGTAGTGAAGCGGCAATGATAATTGTTTTCATCGCCGCCAATAGCACATCGTTTGCCTGAACGTCCGATTTGTTTGCCAGTCCTTCGGGGAGAGTTCGCCACCGTCAAGGGCGTTGGCGGCCTTCAATGAACGTTGCTAGGATCTCACGATCCGTAGATGTGGGGCTGGCGGCGGCTTGCCGTGCAACGAATGCTATTGCCGCTGCGGCGATTGCCGGGACGTGGTTAGCTGGCCGATATCAAAATCGTCGGACCTGAGCGTCAATATTCCTGTGTTTGGGTCATAGTGCCTCAAAACTCGAATATCCTTCGGCTAACTGGTGCGAGGTCGGGCGTTGTTGTCAATATAGTTCCACAGTTGTGGACAGCTTTAGTTAAGATGCTGAGGTGGTCCCCGTTCGATTCTGATGCGCCTTGCATGTCACGTATTTCATGAAATGTCCGCAGTTCTTATCCCACGAAGTGGCTAGGCATTATTCGGTTCGCAAAGCAACTTGCCCCAATGTTGGGCGTGCGGTCGATAGAGAAATGGTCTACGGTGTTGAGCGGAACATCCGTCGTCAACGGAAAGAGTTTCTCATGCGCATCGCCCTGATCTGGTGCGGAGACGTACCTTGGCCGTTAACGCTACATTTCCTGGCCTGTTAACGGCAGCATCCCCCGTGAATTTCAGCGCGGCAAGGCTGATACGACGTCGCCTTAACGAGATGCTCCGTAGCTCTACGGTCACATTCCTTCTTCGAGCGCAAACGGAAGGATGCGGCCCCTTCAATGACCTTCCCTCGGCGCCGCCAATTGTCCGCCTCGCATCGTCTCGACTCGCGAGGTTGCGCGCGGCCGAGGGGCCGAACGGCGGCCGTGGTAACTCGGCAGCGGCGTGCCATCCAGGGTCCGGATTGGCGACGATCCGTCGGCTGCACACCAGGCTCTGCATTCACCTAATCTCGCATCCGCTTACGTTGAATATTTACGTTAATCACAAACTCGAATAGACGCTGATTAAGCGGCGATCATATCATCGCCGCCTCGGACCGTGCTGTTCGATCGCGCGATGCAAATTGAATGTCCGACGGGCGCCGTCGGGCTTTTCTGAGGACCGCCTGATCGTGCGTCTTATCGATTTTAAGATTAGTATAGTGTGCATTTCGGACAAAGATCTCTCAGTGCTTCTAGCGTCTGCTTCGTTTGGTGGAACAATCGCTGCTGTCCGCCATCTTGTGAACAACAACATTGACGTCGGCGTCCTATCAAGCCAACGCCTTGACGCGGCGGCATGGTCCCGTCACGCGGCACGCGTCTATTCCGCACCGCCGGAAAGCAAGGTCCAACCGTTTCTTGAGCGGCTTGTTGCGATTGGTGTGGCCGATCAAGGCAAGATATTGCTACCGACGTCGGACGAAACTGCCTGGATGTATACAGAGAACGCTGCACTTCTGGCTCGGGATTTTTGTCTGTATCAACCATCCACTGCGACCATGCAGCGCATTCTTGACAAGAAGCTTCTTGCGGACGCTGCAATCAATGCCGGCCTCACAGTGTTGCCGAGCTGGAATCCGCGAAACATCGATGACGTCGCCAAGCTATCACCAGACCTACCTTATCCGATCCTTATAAAGCCGCGCACTCATGTTCACCGCCTAAGGAGCGACAAGGGGATAGTGGCCTACTCGAGCACCGAGCTGTTGAGCAAATATCAACGGTTTGTCGAGCGCGAGCGGGTCCGGGCGGCTGATAACTCACTTTTCGCGGATTCCCACTTGCCCATTCTGCAACAATTTGTCCGCGTAGGGAACGAGGGTGTGCATTCGGTGACAGGATTCATCGACCGGACGGGAGAGCTATTCGTTACCCGTAGCTCAACCAAGGTGTTGCAGCGATCGCAGCCCATGGGAGTTGGTCTCTGCTTTGAATCGCTGCCACCAGCCCCGGCGCTTTCCGATGCAGTTCGCCGGCTTTGTCGTGAGTTGGAATATTTCGGAATTTTCGAGGTCGAGTTTGTCATGTTTGATGGCCGTTGGGCGGTCATAGACTTTAACCCACGCCTGTTTAATCAAATCGGGATGGACATACGCCGAGGTATGCCGCTTCCGTTCCTTGCATGCCTTGGCGCTGTTGGGGACACCACGTTCTTGCGCGAAGCGGTCGGGAAGGCGCAGGTGCAGGATAATGAGCAAATTGTCTTTTGCGATAGATCTGCCCTGCGCGCATTCCTTTTCGCCCAGACTATCACGAGGCGAATGTCGCATAAGGATCGCAGGCATTGGCATGCATGGCTTAAAAAGCACGCGGCCGATACGGTCGATTACGCCGCCGACGGCAGCGATCCGATTCCTTGGATCATCCATTCGCTCGCGCAAATCTATCTGGGCCTCAAGGCTTTACCACGATTCATGCGCTTGACGGCGCTAGATTCGGCTTGGACGCCACAGCCAGCCATCCAGGAATTGCCATGAGCCGGGTCGCCGTCGCGATCATCGGAGCCGGTCCTTATGGACTTTCACTCGCCGCACATCTCTCGGCGCGTAAGCTCGAAAGCCGCATTTTCGGACATCCGATGCGATTCTGGTCGGATATCGCCGAGGCCGGCGGCGAGCGCTATCTGAAATCCTTCTGTTTTGGCACCAATCTTTCTACTCCGGCGCCGGGCTATTCCTTTGCTGATTATAATGAGCCCCGCGGACTTGAGACTTTCGAGCCATGCTCGATCGCGAATTTTACTGAGTACGGGCGCTGGTTTCAGCAACACAATGTGCCTTGGGTCGAGCCCGTCGAGGTTGAGAACGTTGATCGGCAGGGTGACGGTTTTGTTATCTCTCTGTCGGACGGAGAACGATTCGTCGCGGATCGGGTAGTAGTTGCAACCGGGTTGTCAGGCTTTGCGTATGTTCCGCCCGTGCTCGCATCCCTGCCGCCGGATCTTGCAGTCCATACGTCCGGAGTTAAGAGCTTCGCTGCGTTCACAGGGCGCGATGTTGCGGTGATTGGGGCAGGTCAGTCAGCTCTCGAGGCGGCTGCCTTGCTGGGCGAAGCTGGCGCGCGGCCGCAGCTTCTCGTACGCGAGAGTTCAGTTCGCTGGCATGATCGCTCCTCACTCGAACCTAGTCTTTGGGAACGCCTGCGCTGGCCTATCTCAGGGCTGGGCCGCGGGCTAAAAGCCAAGGCACTTACCCAATTTCCGGGCGCGATGCATCGAGTGCCCGCCAAATGGAGAACTCAGTTCGTTAATGACCACCTGCCAGCAGAGGGGGCGTGGTGGCTCCGCCCCCGAGTTGAAACTCGGTTGCCCATCCATCTCGGAGTAGCTGTCGTCAATGCGCGCGAGGTGTCCGGACGTGTGGCGCTGGAGCTGCGCTTTGCAAGTGATGCGGGTGAACGTCGGCTGGTGGTTGACCATGTCATCGCCGGTAGCGGCTACGATATCGATGTTGCAAATCTGACGTTCATCTCTGAGCATCTTCGGTGTGCGATCCAACGTCTCGGGCGGGCGCCAAAACTGAACGCCAGCTTCGAAGCGTCGGTATCGGGACTTCACTTTGTTGGTCCCTCGTCCGCGATGAGCTTCGGGCCGCTCTTTCGCTTCGTCATAGGTGCCGAATACAGCGCGCGAGTTGTTTCGGGCTGTCTATCGGCGCGGGCCGGCCTTCTTGCTGGCCACCAATGGGGCTACTGGCGCCCGGCGCGCGCATCCCCCCACAGTGATCTCCAACGGCCGCATCGGATCGCGACCCTTGTCGGTTGATGTGGCTGCCAGTTGCTGTCAAAGCGTCAGCGCAAACTCGCGCAATCTGAGTTCCGCGGCTCGGAACGGGCCACCTACCCGCGTCACAAGGCAATCCAGCGATGGCGCGGCTTGGCTCAGCCAAATTTTCCAAGCCACTCTAACGGCCGTGGATCGGGTAACTCGTGGCGGCCCCAAAAGCCGGGGAAAACCCAGTCGCCGCTTAGGCGAAGGTCGCTTGAACGGGTGTTATGTCGACTGCCAGGGACAGACCGAACGAGGGTGTAGTTTGGCGTGTAGCGCTGCTTTTGACCCACACGGGACTCGGCGCACTGCAGGCCCCTGGCCTTGAGATGGTTACCAATGGTAGATTACGTCTTTGCCCAAGACGGGGGTGGGCTGCGGCACTAAGAGGTCTCTGCAGAGCCGAGGAGCGATGCTGTTAGTCGCAAAGTGCGATTGTGATTGGCTTAATGCCGACCGGAACATTTGGCGGAACTTTCCTTCGGACTGAATGCCCTGAGGCGACGTCGGTTTGCCGTTTAACTTTGATGCCGGGTCTCCTGCATATCGCGCTAGTGGCTTGGTAGGAAAGACGAAACGAGCCTGCACTCTGAGCTTGCCAAACGTATATCGTCACTCCAGTCCAAACAGGTGAACATGACGAAGGTACAAGCGCAATTGTTTGTCGAGTCACCCTCTTCTTGCATCCGTTCACGTCCGTCATTTTCGCCGAAAAAGGAAAGTCGATGAGTTGGCGTTCACACGACGACCAGGATCTCGTTATCCGGGAGACGCACACTGCTATCTTGGCAATGGGCTTTGCCCTATGTGCACTTGCCGTATTCATTAGAGGAACGATCTCCTACTATCCCATCACGACCTACTGGGATGCTCGATGGATTGCTAGAGAGGCCCTTCACCGGAGTTACTACGATGTAATGACCGTATCATGCGCCACGGCGTCAGCTGCTGTGGCGCTCCACTTCGTGCGACGAAGCCCTAGGAGCCAACGGGTTGTTCTTGGGATTTACTATGTCTTTGCGGGGCTGATGGGTCTGCTCTTTTGTATCAATTCCCGAGCTCTCGAAGTGATCGGTGGCTCGTTGACCTATCAATGGCTCTACTACGCGGATCTTTTCCGCAGTTTTACTTCTCGATCTGCAATCGCTTCGAACCTGGATTTTTCTATTCTGTTGCTTGTTGTTTGGTCATTTTTTCTGCTGATTGTAGCACAGCGCGTTCTCAAGATTTTGCTTCATCGAATGTGGGGCTACCGATTATCTCGTTCTATAATCGGTCTTAGTTTACTTTTCATAGTTGGATATCTCATTCACGGGCGCGTGTGGGTGCGCGCTGAAGAAAGCAACTATCGGGAAATTGCAAATCCGCTTGTGGAACTACTAACCACCGCATGGGCGGGCGATACCAATACGCTCTCAACTTTACCATCCAGCTTTTCGGACACGGACTTCCGGATCAACGCCGGCGCCGAGCCGACTAACGCGCGATATAATGAAAGCCGGCGGGTGAAGAACATCATTCTAGTTGTGATGGAATCTGTCGGAGCCGAATATTCAATTGGTCGGAGTCAATTTGACAAAACCAGAATGCCTGAAGAAGTAACTCCTCAGCTGACAAACGCTCGCGCCAAGGGAATTGCTTTCGAAAACTTCTATGCGCATACGCCAATGTCGACAAAGTCACTTTTTTCGATCTTGGCTTCCCGCTATCCCCTATTCTCCTACGAGACGGAGATTTCACGGATTGGAAATGGTCGGCTCGTGACGTTGAGTAGCTGGCTTAAGGAGGCCGGGTATCGCACCGCGTTCTTCATGTCGGGCGACTTTAAATTCCAGAACGTCGACAAGTTTTTGGTTGGTCGCGGTTTCGATGTCTTGTCAGACATGAATACTATTTCCTGTGATGCACCTGCTTTTTCAGGCAGTACAGCCGCTTGGCCCAATTTGGATAGTGTTGACGATCGGTGCACTACCGCGGCCTTAGATGATTGGATTGGAGATGGCAGAGGCGGTCCTTTTTTCGGCATGTTGTGGACTGGCAACACCCACTGGCCATACTTTTCGCGCGGCGAGCAATTGGAATTCTCCAACACTACGCCCAATCTTAATCGATACTTAAATGCTCTCCACTCAACCGACGCGGCAATAGGCAAACTTTTCGAACACCTTCGCGAACATGGTCTTTCAGGTGACACGCTTGTTGTCATCGTTGGCGATCATGGCGAGGCTTTCGGTCAACACGGTACCCAGGTGCACGGAAACAGCGTGTTCGAAGAGGAAGTGCACATACCATTGCTGCTGCTCAATCCGAGCCTTTTTCGAGAAGAGCGCAATCAACGGCCGGGCGGCCTTGTCGATTTAGCTCCCACAATCTTGGATATCCTAAAGGTTGAAGCGCCTCCAGCTTGGCAAGGACGTAGTATGTTTGCGATCAAGCGGTCTCCACGAGTTTATTTCATGGCCGCCAATAGTGAAATGATTGCAGGATACAAAGAGGACAATTTGAAGTTTATATTTAATCTGGCCAGAAACCGAATATCGGTTTTTGACCTTAACCAAGATCCGGCGGAAACACGTAATATAGCCTTGGAAATGGCCAGGGCAGTTGGAGAGGTACCGGAGCGTCTTGCGGCTTGGGTGCAGTATCAGGAGAAGCTTTTTCCCCGCGATTGATTTCAAAGCTCTCAGTCAGCCGACTCTTCAATTCGTGCCGTCCTGGACGCGTAAGGGTGCCATATTGACAAATTTTGTGATGTCGCTGTTCTAGCTCGGCGCGTACGCTCCCGCGGCTCCAAAGCGGAAAAGGTGAATGCAAAAGACCCAACCTCCCGCAATCCTGGTGACCGGCGCCGCCGGTTTCATTGGCTTCCACGTCGCACAGATCCTGCTGCAGGCGGGCGTGCCCGTGATCGGGCTCGATAATCTCAACACCTACTATGATCCCGCGCTGAAGCTCGCGCGGCTCGACCTTCTCAAGAACGACCCGAGATTTTCATTTGTGAAGCTCGATCTCGCTGATCGAGCCGGCATAGCGCAGCTGTTCGAGACCCATCACTTCGAGAAGGTGGTGCATCTCGCAGCGCAAGCCGGCGTGCGCTATTCGATTGACAATCCGCGGGCCTATGTCGATTCCAACCTCGAAGGTTTCATGAACGTGCTCGAGGGTTGTCGGCACAACGGCTGCAAGCACTTGCTGTTCGCCTCGTCATCGTCAGTCTACGGCGCCAATACCAAAATGCCGTTTTCCGTCCACGACAATGTCGATCATCCCGTCAGCCTGTACGCTGCAACGAAGAAGTCCAACGAGCTGATGGCCCATGCCTACAGCCATCTCTATCGCTTGCCGGCAACCGGCTTGAGGTTCTTCACGGTCTACGGTCCCTGGGGCCGGCCCGACATGGCAATCTTCGGCTTCACCAAGGCGATCTCCGAGGGGCGGCCGATTAAGCTGTTCAATGGCGGCGATATGCGCCGCGATTTCACCTATGTCGACGACGTCGCTAAGGCCGTCGTCAAGCTGCTCGACCATCCGCCGCAAGGCATCCCTAAGGCGGCCGACGCCGCACCTGATCCGGGCGCGAGCGCCGCGCCCTGGCGCGTCTTCAACATCGGGAACAATCAGCCCGAGGAGTTGAACAAGATCGTGACGCTGCTGGAGAAGGAATTGGGTCGGACTGCGACGAAGGAACTGCTGCCGATGCAGCCCGGCGACGTCTATGCCACCTACGCCGACGTCGATGATCTCGCGCGCGAGATTGATTTCCGGCCCTCGACCTCGATCGAGGACGGCATCGCGCTCTTCGTGTCGTGGTATCGGGTCTATCACACCTAGGACCGTCTTTTGCCCAAGCTTACCCGAGATAATGGGTTATGACCGACGACACCCATACGATCCGAAGCGGCGGACTCACCGCGACCACAAGGCCCAAGGGGCTGAGCTGTGCTCGCTCAAAGATGCTGCCCGCTTCGAATTCATCTGGCAGGCGGGCCCGGTCTGGCCACGTCATGCGCCGCTGCTGTTTCCGATCGTGGGGCGTCTCGCCAATGACGAGTTGCGGCACGGGGGCCAGACGTACCGGATGACCCAGCACGGTTTTGCGCGCGACAGCCGCTTTGCCTGGGCGGAATGTGGCGAGAACCGTTGCATGCTGGTGCTTAAAGACAGCGAAGCGACGCGCGCGCTCTATCCGTTCGCGTTCCGGCTGGTCGTGACCTACACACTCGAGGAAGCCGGTCTCGATGTGGCGCTCAGAATCGTCAACACAGGCGAGGAGACGTTGCCGGCTTCGGTCGGCGGCCATCCCGCCTTCAACTGGCCGCTTCAGCCCGGAACACCGAAGGAAAGCTACGCGCTGACCTTTGCCAACGCGGAGTCCTTTCCGGTTCGTCGTGTTCACGGTGGGCTATTGCGTGGGGCAACGGAGCCGAGCCCCGTCAAAGGCGCGGTGCTTCCCCTGTCCGAATCCCTGTTCACCGACGATGCCGTCATCTTCGATCGCATCAACAGCACTTCTATCCGCTATGCGGCTGGGCAGGGGCCGTGGCTGGAATATCCTGGTCCGGCTTTCGCGAGCTCGGCGTCTGGTCAAAACCAACGGGCGCGCCGTTCCTCTGCATCGAGCCCTGGCGCGACTTTGCGAGCCCCGCCGGCTTCGACGGCGAGTTCAGCGATAAGCCGGGTTTGATGCATATTGCGCCAGGCGGGGAGGAGACGCTCTCGTTTCGGGTTGTGGTCGGGCCGGGAGCGCCAGTTTGATCTCTCAGCGCCGCAAACCTGCTGGTCCAGCCGCGAGGCGCACGTTCCGAATTTCGCGAAGCAGCAGCATGCGTTTGGTTTGTGCGGCATTGAGCAGACCTTCGAACAGCACGAACATCTCGCGCGCCTGCACATAGACTTCGGTGCTGATGGCAAGCTGATCGAAGCCATGGGCAGCAAGGCGCGTGTCGATTTCGGTTCTCGCAACAGGATCAATCCGCCAGCTCAGGGCGTTTTGCAGCGTGTAGTACTCCGCCTCGCCTTGGAATTCCGGAGCGATCCGGATCATGTCGATGCGCCGTAACGCGGCCTCAATTGCCTTTTGGCGATAGCTCTCAAGAAGCTTGTGGCGTAACAGGCGATAGCGTTGGATCTCCCAGGACAGTTCGGCGATATCGATGGCGAGCAGCCATTCAATGACGGATCGCGGTGCGAGGTCGGCGAAGATCGCTTGCCGCAGCATCTCGTAGTGCTCGAGGCTTTCGCCCGGCAGCAGCAACGGCGATGCCGTTAAGGCCTCGAACTCGACCGGCAGCGCAGTCGCGGTGAGCTGGTGCGCGGTCGGGAATGGCGCGTTCATCATGGTAAGGCCTCCGAACCAGGATGCGTGGAGGAAGCCACGATCGCGATTGCGGCGGTGGTTTGATCGTGCACCGGACTTGCCGCCCACAGCTCTTGCGCGATAGGCAGGGGCGAGATCTGCAGGTTGGACCACCAAGCGCGCTCGTTGCCGTGCCGGTGCAGCTCCTGATGGTGGCCGCGGCACAAAGGAACCGTGAACTCGTCGCTGACCTTGCGGCCGAGAGCCTTGGGCTGAGCAAATTTCAGATGGTGGGCATCGCATGGGGTTCGCTGGCAGACCAGGCAGGACTGTCCGCGGACAAACAACACGTGCGCCTTGCTGCGCTTGCGGGGCGGCTCCTTGGGATGGGCGAGCCCGTCTCCTTCGGCCACCGACAGCGACGGCTGCAGCGCGACCTCGGTGTCCGCTGCGGCCGCCGGGAGCGGCGCTCCCGCCAGGCCCGGCTCTCGTTCCGCTGCTGCCGCTTGGTCTGCCAGGCCGACCGCGGGACGAGCGGCGTCCTCAAGCTTGCTCTGATAGGCGGCCTCGACGATCCGGGCGTCCGCCGCCAGCAGGGTGTTCTTGAGCGGCAGGCTGGCCTTGGCCCAGGCGAGCAGATCATCGTCGGGCAGCGCTGCGAGCTGGCGCAACAGCCGCGCCCGGAGCTCCGCGGACTCTGGCGGTCCCAGTACCGGCGCGCGGTTGAGAACGCCCTTGGCGGGCCTGGCTTTGGCGCCTGAGGCTGCCTGCGGCGCCGCGGCCGTCGGGCCGGCCACCGCGTCGGGCGCGTCGAGATCATCCTCGCCGGCAATTCCGACCAGCGCGAACAGGGCATAGCGCCTGGCGTAGGTCAGCGCCGCGCCCATGCGGTGCGGCGCCTCGACGTCCTTGAGTGCGCAGACCGGCCAGTCCGAGGAGATCCATTCGCCGGAGGCGTGGGCGAGCAGGGTGGTAAGGTGAATGGTGCCGGTGGACGCCTCGATGCGCGTGGTCTGGATCGTTGCGATTTCCTGCCGGCCCAAGGTCTTGCGAACCATGTCCAGTCCGCTCGCGAGCGAAGCATAGCGAAAGGTTCGGTCCTCCTCCCGCGGGAACGGCGAGCGGATGATTGCGGTCAAAGTCTTCTCGGGATTCATCAGTTCCGCCTGAGCCCGAGCGAGGGCGGCGGCAATGGTCCCGATACGCTCACTGCACTGGTGCATGGGCGTCCTCCGCCGGTTGCGCCTCGAAGCTAATCGCGCCCGACTTCGAACGCTTGGCCTTGATCCCGTGGCCACTTGCCTCTTTGGCATCCTCCGGCATCAGCTTCTTCAGATCGGCCTTGGTCGCTTCATGCTCCCCATGTGCCTCCCGTGTCCGAAGATAAGAGGCCGCCAACTCCGCCCATTGATTGGAGGTCGACATGTCGACGACCCTTACCGCTTCCAACCTGGGCCGCGGGGTTTCGATGTTGAAGAGGACCGGCGGCTCGCCATTCTGGACGCAGCGCCAGAACTTTTTCTCGGCCGTCAGCAGCAGGTGTTGGTAGAGCGGGTCTGCGTGGATCTTGATCTCGACCCATTTCCCGCCGCCGGTGATGATCGACAGCACCGAAGTGCGCGCTGCTATCACCCACATATTATGTTGCAGCTGCGCCATGTGCTTGTCGGCCGCGGCTTCCTCGGTAAACGCCCAGGGCAGCATGAACTTGGCCTCGAACACCGCGCCGGTCTGCTCGACGACACCGTCCAAGGTCGCCGCCATCCACTTGTGCACGGGATGGCGAACGCGCTTCTGGATGTCCTTGACCGTTTGACCAGAGGATCGCTGATACCAGGCCCGGTTCAAGACCTCGGTTACAGTACCAAGCTGGACAATGAGATTGTCGGAGAGGTCTTCCGGCTCGACCTCGCCGCGCTTCTCTGACCATAGCCGTAAGAGTGCGTCCTGATCGTTGCCCATGATGATGCGAGCATCTGAGCCGCCGATAAAGTGCCGTCGATCATTGCGATTGAATTGGATGACATGATGCGGCGCATCGGCGCCGCTTGCTTGCACGAAAACCACCCGATATCTCCTGTTGTCGCGTTGCGAATGCAGCTGATGGCTGCACTGCCGCGAGCCCCGCAGCTGCGAGGCGAAATGTCGGCGCCGGTGTTGGTGCGCTCGACTCAGTAACGCTCCAATCGCGAAGCGAAGCCAGTCCTTTCTGCAGCAAGATTGTTGCTCTTTTCCCGCGCGATCTTGAATGTTGTTGATGTCGCAGCCCACCTGCCGGGAAGCTGTAGCCGAGAAAGGTGGAAGCCTGCCAATGGCGTCAAATCGACAAATCGAAGCCAATCGCGCCAATGCAAAACGCAGCACCGGTCCGAAGACCGCGGCTGGAAAGTCAGCCTCCAGTCAAAACGCCAGACACCATGGTCTCACGGCAGCCGGCGGAGCCATGGAGAAACATGCCGAGCGCCTGCTTGAGGCGGTCGAGCGCCTCTTCGGCGAACGCATTCAGGGCGAAGAGACCGTCGCTGCGAACGCTCAGATGAATCTCTGGCGAATTCGCAACCTTCGCACGGAGATGCTGCAGGCATTCCTCGATGAGCCGTCTCCAGCCAGCATGAAGCGGATCATGAATCTTGAGCGTTACGAACGCGCAGCGAGAGCAAAGCGGAAACGCCTTGCGAAGCGCTTGAAGACATTGAAGCGCTGATCGGACCATCCGCCACGATGTTGTGCCCGCGATCACATGATGCTCGGCCACGATGTCGATCGCGGTGTTCAAAGTCCGTTGACAAGGCAGAGGCTTTGGCGAGCGAGGCGCCTTGGCAAGAAGGCTCACCCCCTTCCCAAGGGGTTCATCCCCTTGCCAAGGGAGTTCATCCCCTTCCCAAGGGAGTTCATCCCCTTCCCAAGGGAGTTCATCCCCTTGCCAAGGCAGGTCACCCCCTTGGGAACGGGGCTCTGTGCAATTGTATTCGTTCGTCAGTGTCAGAGCTGAAAGGATGTGCCGATCGCGACACATCTTTCCGCGTACAAATCTCGCTTCACACGAAAACTGCGCCGATCTTTACTTCTTGTTTCGCCGCATCTGTAAACTCGGGGGTGCCGCCGCATGTCGCGTCGGCCGATTCTGCCAAGAAGGCGAAGAAAGGCAGAGAACTCGTGGTAAAACGTTCAAACTTGGCGTCCAACGCCGGATTGACCGAAATCCACATCGAGTATCGAGCAGTCACTGACCTCGTCCTCGATTCGCGTAACCCGCGTCAGCATTCACAAGCCCAGGTAAATCAGCTTGCCGATTCGATCTGCGAATTCGGTTTCGTCATGCCGGTCATTGTTGATCACAGCGGGCAAGTTGTCGTCGGTCACGGCCGGGTGCTGGCGGCCAGGAAGCTGGCCATGCCCAGCATCCCGGTCGTCGAGATCAGGCACCTGTCCGCGGCGCAGCTGAAGGCGCTTCGGATCGCCGACAACAAGCTGGCCCAGAATTCACATTGGGACGAGCGGCTGTTAGGTGAGAGCCTGCTGGAATTGCAGAGCCTGGAGCGCGATTTCGATCTATCGATCACGGGCTTCGCGTTGCCCGAGATCGACTTGGCGATCCAGAAGCTGAACGAGCCGGTGATCGTAGACGCCGATATTGATATTGGGTCGGAGACAGGTGTTGCGGTTTGCCGGATCGGTGATGTCTGGGAGTTGGGCCCTCACCGCATCCACTGCGGCGACGCCACCACCGATGAGGCATTCGCCGGTCTCATGAGGGAGGAGCAAGCTCACCTCGTGTTCGCCGATCCGCCTTATAACGTTCGCATCGATGGCCATGCGTCC
This sequence comes from Bradyrhizobium sp. LLZ17, assembly GCF_041200145.1. Taxonomy (NCBI): domain Bacteria; kingdom Pseudomonadati; phylum Pseudomonadota; class Alphaproteobacteria; order Hyphomicrobiales; family Nitrobacteraceae; genus Bradyrhizobium; species Bradyrhizobium zaerense. Next base: position 3,167,480 of record NZ_CP165734.1, on the reverse strand, counting down.
GGCAAAGGTAAGGTACGGCATCGTGAGTTCGCGCAAGGCACTGGAGAGTTTTCCCGGGATCAGTTTGTGGAGTTCTTGACCAAGGTTTGCACCCGGCTCAAGTCGCACACGACGAACGGTTCGATCCACTTCGTCTGTATGGATTGGAAACACGTCGACGAACTGCTGACGGCCGGCCGCGCCGTCTATACGGAACTGAAGAACATTGTGGTGTGGGCCAAGAGCAACGCCGGCATGGGGTCGCTGTATCGCAGCCAGCACGAGTTGATCTGCGTCTTCAAGTCGGGCTCGGGGCCGCACATCAATAACGTCAAGCTCGGCAAGAACGGCCGCAACCGGACGAATGTCTGGGAGTACGCAAGCGCAAGCACGCAGGCCCGCAAGGGCAACAACGTGCTGAAGCTGCACCCGACCGTAAAGCCGGTGGCGATGGTCATGGATGCGCTGCTCGATTGCTCAAACCGCGGCGATCTGGTGCTCGACTGCTTTCTGGGCAGCGGCACTACGCTGCTTGCGGCCGAGAGGACCGGCCGCATCTGCCGTGCCATCGAACTGGACCCGCTCTATGTCGATACCGCGGTTCGCCAGTGGCAAAACCTGACGGGATCGACCGCCATCCGGGCATCGGACGGAGAGCCGTTCCGTAATGTGGAATCCGAGATCGAGAGGGAAAAGGATGAATAGGGAAAAGGACAACGGGTTCCAACCCGTCGTGCCGCGAGGCGATACGCGGTTCAAGAAGGGGCAGTCCGGCAATCCGAGAGGACGGCCCAAGAAAACTGCCAAGAAGATCGATCCCGGCAAAAGTCTTCAAGCGGTCGATAATGAGCTGATTTCGGTCAAGGTCGACGGCAAGCTGGTACGAATGCCCAAGGTCGAGATTCACATTCGGCAATTGTTTACGCGAACCATGAAGGGAGAACTCGCCGCCGCGGAAGTAATCTGCTCCATGGCCGCGAAGTACTTTGCGCCCGACGCGCAAGGACCGCAGCAGACTATCTTCAAGCCGCCGCGCGGCTGCTCCGACCCCCGTTCGATCAATTAAGGAAGATGGCATGAGCGAAAATAGTCAAGATCAAGGTCGGCGCAGGAGAAGGCCGACGCGACGCAGACGTGGAAAATCCATCGCGCCTCCGCTCTCGATTGCGTCCCATTTCCGAAGACTGGCCGCTGAGGAAATCGAAATCGAAGCGAATGGCAAGCGCGTGAGGATGTCGCGGTGGGACGCGTACATCAATCAAGTTTATATAATGGCGCTGAACAAAGACATCGGAGCGACTAGGCTATTAGAGAAGCTTCGCAAGCAGTTCCCAGGTGAGAAGTTGCCCGGTGAGATCATCACTTTCCACCTCAGCGAAGTAGACATGAGATTGTAGGCGGCGCCGAGGCAAGTCGTAGTCGGATAAAGATACGGGGGTGCGCCACCAGCTTTGACAAGCCGGCCGCTCATTGCCGGCATTCAATTGGGGTCGATCAGCTGGCGGTCGATGCCCTCTTGCCGGCAATTCGACCAAATCCTTAGGTGGGCGCCAGAGAGGCGAGTTTCCGATTCACGTGGAGCCGCGAGATTAAGCGCGCAGCATGCAACGACACTGTCCGTGGCACGCTCGAAGCTCAGCACACAGCGTCCTTGTGACATATCGGCCAGCTCGAGCACGAAAAGTGCGGGCTTGACCAGCTGGTCGCGGAAAGCGACGGTGACCCACGATGAATAGGGCTGACGCGAGTGGGCTGAACGGCGCCAAGGTCGGCTGGTAGATACAATAAATGAGGTGGGAGATGATCCGATCGCTGACCTGTCAGCTGAACCGCTGCCTGGCGAAATGCGAGGACCTCGAGTTGTCGCGGTAGATCGTGGGGGTGCAGGAGCAGATCTCCGGTCGCGCTCGGGTCGACAGCGCAAGTGATGCGGGCGGGTCGGCAGGTGCGCCTTGCCGCGCGTGCGGGGGAGGCTCCTTGGGACGGGCGAGCCCGTCTCCTTCGGCCACCGGAAGCGACGGCTGCAGCGCGACCTCGGTGTCCGCAGCGACCGCCGGGAGCGGCGCTCCCGACAGGCCTTGCTCTCGTTCCGCTGCTGCCGCTTGATCTGCCACCGCGGGACGAGCGGCGTCCTCAAGCTTGCTCTGATCGGCGGCCTCGACGATGCGGGCGTCCGCCGCCAGCAGGGTGTTCTTCAGCGGCAGGCGGGCCTTGGCCCAGGCGAAGCAGGTCCTCGCTGGCCTGCAGGGCTGCGAGGCTAGCGCAACAGCCGCTCCCGGAGCTCCGCGGACTCTGCCGGCCCCAGCACCGGCGCGCGGTTGAGAACACCTTGGCGGGTCTGGCTTTCGCGCTAGAGGCTGCCTCCGGCGCCGCGGCCGTCGGGCCAGCCACCGCGTCGGGCGCGTCGAGATAATCTTCGCTGGCAATTCAGATCAGCGCGAACAGGGCGTAGCGCCTTGCGTAGGTCAGCGCGCCCCCAGAGCCGTGTCGAATGGCACTACATCGCGCCGGGCAAACCCATGCAGAATGCCTTCATTGGAGAGCTTCAGCGGCCGGGTGCGGGATGAGCTGTTGAACGAGACGTTGTTCACGTCAATGGCGCAAGCCCGCGTCACACTTGGATGTTGGCGGGCCATTAAATCGACACACGACCACGCTCGCAGCTCGGATAAAGAACTCAGTCCGAGTTCACGATGACCTGCCACGCCGGGATCTGGCGCTGCGTTATGCCGACGGCTCCGCGCCAGCCCCGTCGCTCCAATCGTCCACGGGGGAAATCCAACGGCAGGGGTTCACCAATTTCCTCACGGCCGCAATATTCCTTCTGCGCTAAAAGCACCGAAGCTTTTCAATCTAGGGATTAATAATGTAAGTCCAGGAAGCTGCCGCGCTTGCAGTGTTTGAAGGCAAGACCCATTGCCATGTCTGTCGAGGTATCGCGAGAAAGAAGATCGCTAGCGGTCGCGCTGGTTCATGAAGATAAATCGAGTAGGAGCGAAGCCAATCCATGGCAAGGCTGGCGACGAAACGTTCCTGTGAGCTTCTTCGGTCGGCCAAAGAACGGCAGCAATGAACGCTGCATTCGCAACAAAATTTTTATGACCGCTGCATTAGAGACAGGGAGATTTCGCTTGCAGGACTGCTCAGCAACATCGAGTGCAGTAAGCTCACCCAGCGGCAGCGATTATCAGCGCTTCGATCGCGGGCAGCCACTGCGGCTTCTGCTGCTCAGGGTTTCGCAATGTGATGATAAAGTTGGCGGAATCGCGCAGCGTCATCGCTTGCGGGGGGCACATCGATCGGCTCACTCCCTCGGGTGCAGCCAGTTCGCTCCTCTCAAGGAACCGAGCCCGTCACATCGTTATCGCGAGCAAGGCAGCCTCGGCATATCAAAAGCTTTGAATTCAGCTGTCGATCGTTTTCGGCGTCAATTTCGTCGTGCACGATCCACCACGCGTCAGAGTATGGGCGGAGCGTTGCGAGCACCTTCTCGCGATCGACGTTGGGACTGTCCCGTCGCGTTGCAAAGGCGACTCTTTGAGCATGTCTTTTCACCAGAGTGAGCTTGGGATCGCGGCCTAAACCATCCCAAGCGATGGACGTCGTCGTAGTGGAGGGCGCGCTTGCGCAGCCCGCAAGAAGGATTGTGATCACAATTGTTATCGGAAACTGCTTGATCACGGTTCGCGCCGATCTGCGCGGCACGACGTACAAGGTTCCGCCTCAGGAACGATAGGATGATATGGTTATTAAGGAATTAACGCACCCGCTCCCTGAGGGAGATGGCGGCTCAAGGTCAATCCGGCGCACGGTTGAGAACACCTTGCTGGGCTTGGCTTTCGCGTCAGAGTCTGGTCGCGGCCCCGCGGCCGGCGGGCCGTTCGACCACATCCGGCCCGTCGAGGTCATCGTCGCCGGTAATCCCGACCAGCGCGAACAGGGCATAGCGGCGCGCATAGGTCGCCGCCGCGCCCATGCGGTGCGGCGCCTCGACGTCCTTGAGTGCGCAGACTGGCCAGTCCGAGGAGATCCGTTCGCCGGAGGCAGGGCGAGCAGGGTGGTGAGATGATTCCGATCGCTAAATGCCAGCCGGACCGCTGCCTGGCAAAATGCGAGGACGTCGAGTTGTCGCGGTAGATCGATTTGGGTGCAGGAGCAGATCTCGGTCGTACCCCGGTCGACAGCGCAAGTGATGCGCGGGCGGGTCGGCAGAGAATGGCAAGGAGCTGGTTAACTTACCGCGCCGCTTTTGCGGGTCGTTCCGAACAACGCCGCGACATTGCTTCAATGCGGCTCGACGGTTCAGAACAGGCTTATGGTGTGCGATGATGTCTCGCCCGGCAACGTTAATAGGCTAGAGGCTGCCGTCGTCTCGGCGTCTCAGAAAGTGCACTGTCATTGATGGCGGCGGTTAAATTCTCGCGAGCAGTGCAGCCGGCGATCGCTCCAAGATCTAGACTAGAGTTCTGTTATGATAATGGTGCCCCTGTTATGATGATTTTGCGCCCTGTTATGAGCGATATTTATTCCTGTTCTTGCGGGGCTATTTGGACTCCGACCTCCACCGGATCGATTTAATATATTGATTTAGCTCATGAATTTTTATGTGAGGTTTGCTTGGTCCACATTGGGCTCGAGCTGTTACCAAATAATTGCGACAACCCCATCGTGAAGCTACTTTTTGGAGCCGGTTGGCGCCTCCAAGCGCCGAATTCCAAGGCGTCTTCGCTGGAAGGCAAATCCGCAGGCCTTGCGGCCAAGCGCCCTGAGTTGCGCGAACTCCGCAGAGGTACCGCATATTCGCCAACGTTTCAGGTGCGGCTTTGATCGAGTTCGAGATCTTAAAGGCATAATCTCGTTGGATGGCGGGCCGCAAAGCCAAATGGGTATGGCGCAGTGGGGCGTCGGAGATCGTGCCCCGTGGCGTGGTGTAGCTGGCGGTGGATCACCGCGTTCGCCGGCGAGAGCCGGGCTGGTCAGCTGGCGATAGCCGTGAGGCTGACGCTCGGATCATCGCTCAACGGCGCGATGGTTTCCAGTGTCATGTAACGGGCACGCTGGACCGCCCATTCATCGTTCTGTTCGAGCAGGATCGCGCCGATGAGGCGGACGATGGCATCCTCGTTGGGGAAGATGCCGACCACCTCGGTGCGCCGCTTGATCTCGCCGTTGAGGCGTTCGATCGGGTTGGTGGAGTGCAGCTTGGTCCGATGCTGCGGCGGGAAGGTCATGTAGGCCAGCACGTCGGTCTCGGCCTCGTCGAGGAAGCCGGCCAGCTTCGGCAGCTTTGGCCGGAGCTGGTCGGCGACCTTGCGCCACTGGGTTCGCGCGGCCTCGGCATCGTCCTGTGCGAATGCTGTGGCAATGAAGGCGGAGACGACACGCCGTCCGCTCTTGCCGGCATGCGCCAACGCGTTGCGCATGAAGTGGACGCGGCAGCGCTGCCAGCTGGCATTGAGCACCTTGGCAACAGTGGCCTTGATGCCTTCGTGGGCGTCGGAGACGACCAGCTTGACGCCACGCAGGCCGCGGCGGGCGAGCTTGCGCAGGAACGCGGTCCAGAACGTCTCGGCCTCGGACGGGCCGATGTCCATGCCCAGCACCTCGCGCCGACCGTCGCTGTTGACGCCGACCGCGACAATCACCGCGACCGAGACGATGCGGCCCTGCTGGCGCACCTTCACGTAAGTGGCGTCGATCCACAGATACGGCCAGTCGCCTTCAATCGGGCGGGCGAGAAAGGCCTTCACCTTGTCGTCGATCTCGGCGCAGAGCCGGCTGACCTGGCTCTTGGAGATGCCGGTCATGCCCATGGCCTGCACCAGATCGTCCACCGAACGGGTCGAGACGCCCTGCACATAGGCTTCCTGAACCACGGCGGTGAGCGCCTTCTCGGCCATGCGGCGCGGCTCGAGGAAGCCCGGGAAGTAGGAGCCCTTGCGCAGCTTGGGAATGCGCAGCTCGACCGCACCGGCGCGGGTCTCCCAGGTCCGGTCGCGGTAGCCGTTGCGCTGGGCCAGACGCTCGGGGTTCTTCTCGCCATAGGCCGCCCCGGTCTGGCCTTCCACTTCCAGCTCCATCAGCCTTTGGGCCGCAAAGCCGATCATCTCGCGCAAGAGATCGGCGTCAGGGGTCTTCTCCACGAGCGTGCGCAGGTTCATCATGTCGGCGGTCATCGGTGGTTCCTCTGGTTGCGTTGGCGTATCGCAACCCGATCCTACCGGAGAACTGCCGGTGACCACCGCAAAGCCGCCCGCCCGCTACGGCGCTATTGGGGGCGCGTCGTCCGGGCGGCTTTGCTCTACCGAGCTACACCACTACCGGGGAGTACGTCATGCCAAGCTGATGAATGCTTGTGGGTGCAAGTCCCATCCGGCCAAAGCCGAAGCAGGCAGGCCGGGACCGAGTCTTGCGGGCGTCGCGGCAACGCGGGGTTCGAAGTGTAGACAGGAGCCATGCGGGGTGCGGGAATGAGCCTCGAAAGGTGGATGTTCGCGGAGGCCGAGTGTGTTCCCTAAACACGAAGGCAGCATGAGCATCGTCGTTATGCGAGACGATGCCGCTCCGTCGGGGTCGATGGCCGGATCACGCATGGAAGGTAATCATCGGAACATGAGAGGCCCGACCGGGTCCGTTGGATTGGTCTCCAACGGGGGGCAGCGGCAAGGCAGTGCCAGAGCCGCGGTCCGAGCTGAGGTCGGGAGTCGGACTGGTCCATAGTACCTGTGAAGTCGTCGAAGGAAACGAGACGCATGGAGGGAAGGGGTCAGCCCGAGGGGAGCCCGCGCGAGAAGGCCAGGGTCCGGACACAGAGCCGGGTTGCCTTGCCGCCGAACCTCGAACGGGTGAACACGGCAGCCAAGCAGGCTGCTCAAACCCGGTTCACGGCCTTGCTGCACCACGTCAACGAGGACGCTCTGCGTCGGGCGTTTCGACGACAAAAGCGGCAGGCCAGCGCGGGGGTCGACGGGATAACGGTGGCGAAGTACGAAGAGAGGCTCACGGATAACCTCCGGGAGCTCTGCGGACGCGTCCACACGGGTCGCTACCGGCCACAGCCGGTGCGACGAGTCTACATCCCCAAAGCCGATGGCGGTAAGCGGCCTCTCGGTGTGCCGGCGCTAGAGGACAAGATTGTCCAAAGCGCGGTAGCCGAGGTGCTGAGCTCCGTCTACGAGGTCGACTTCCTCGGGTTCTCCTACGGCTTCCGGCCGGGGCGGAATCCTCATATGGCGCTTGACGCCTTGCACACGGCGATCATGAGCCAGCGCGTCAACTGGGTGCTCGATGCCGACATACGCAACTTCTTCGACTCGGTCGACCACGAGTGGCTGCTGCGGATGGTGGCGCACAGGATCGCCGATCCTCGCATATTGCGGCTCATAGAGCTGTGGCTGCGGGCCGGCATTCTTGAGAGCGGCGAGAAGCAAGAAACGGACAGGGGTACCCCGCAGGGGCGGGCATCAGTCCGCTCCTCGCCAACATCTTTCTGCACTACATCCTCGATCTCTGGGTCCACCAATGGCGCCGTCGCCGCGCACGCGGTCGCGTTGTGGCCGTTCGCTATGCGGACGACTTCGTCATGGGCTTCGAGAGCAAGGTGGATGCGCAGGAGATGCTCTTGGCCCTCAAGGCGCGGCTGGCCAGCTTTGGCCTGATGCTTCATGAGGGCAAGACGCGGTTGATCGAGTTCGGTCGATTTGCGGCCCTCTCGCGTCAGCGGCGCGGCGAGCGGCGACCCGAGACCTTCGCCTTCCTCGGCTTCACCCACTACTGCGGGCGGACCCGGGACGGCCGGTTTATCGTGAAGCACAAGACGGAAGGGAAACGCCTGACGCGCAAGCTGACGGCGTTGCGCCAGGAGGCCTGGCGGCTCATGCACGAGTCACTGGCCACCCAGCACGAGTGGTTCGCCGCAGTGCTGCGTGGACACTACGGCTACTACGGCAGGCCGCACAATTATCCAGCGCTTAACGGCTTCTACCGCGAAGTGCGTCGGATCTGGCTGCACTGTCTGAGACGGCGCAGTCAGAAAAGTCGGCGCATGGGCTGGTCGGAGTTCGAGGCCCTGACGGCACGCTTCCGTCTGCCCGTTCCACGCATCACTCGCACTTGGGCGCAGGCGCGGATATGACGCGGGTTACCCTCGGGAAGAGCCGGGTGCGGGAAAGCCGCCTGCCCGGATCTGTGAGGGCGAAAGCCAAATGGCTGAGCTACTCGACCACGACCGCGTCGGAGTTATTTCATTGCAGGGAGTTTTGACTATTCTTGTTCTCGCGTCTGGCTCTTTCTTAGCCGGCTACCTGACTCGCGAAATGATCTCTCGCAGGCGGCGCGCGGAAGCCCGCCGCTGGCGGCCCTACACCCAGCCGGACTGGCTGCCGGCTAAGCCCGCGAATGCAAACCTCGAGCTTTCGAAGCCACAGGGCGAGCTCGGCGCGATGCTTAGCCGCTGGGAAACCAGGGCGCGCTCCAGGCATTGTCATTGAGTCGTCGGGCAGTGAGATCGGGTCGTCGAACGAGTGAGGCGTGAGGAGCCGCGAGGCGTTGACCCAAATGCGATGGCCGAGGTGTGGGAAGCCGGACCGGCGTAGCTTGAATGCAAGGTCCCAATTATGGTTGACGGGTTGCTAAGGTCGTTCTCAGAACACTGCACAAAAATGAGAGGAAAATTGAAGTCGCGTTAAACGCGTGACTATAGACTACCCTTCCCGCAAATTGCATTTGGTATTTTCTGCCATGCACAACGTTGTGCCATTTCCTAAATCCGCTTCCAAACACGCGGTCGAGACCGCTCACCATATTCGCCGCGCGATACTTCTGCTCGATCTGTCGCTGCAGCACACCCGTGCACTGATCGAGGACTGCCCTCCGAGCGACAATAAACAAAAACTGGAGCATCAGCTTCAAGAGGCGCGAATGCTACTCGACATGCTGCGAGCTTCGGCGGAAACGATGTTTCCCAACATCGAGCGGTAATAAGATTGATGCTCCGCGTCCGCGACATCGCGCCGAACGATTACAGTGTTTCGAGGACGGCGCACTGATCGTCCGCATCTGGCTATGCCTCCGAGCGCGTGGCACGTCAGGCTGACGATCCACCGTTTGAGGAAACCAATTGGGCGAACCGGGCGGGAAGGTAGAGGCGATGAGCTTCATTCCAGCATGCCAACTGCAGACTCCGCAGTGAGCGGTGTCGATGGAGCTTCCCCTCCTTGACAATGAGACCAGCGACAATGATTGCCAGCAGGGGCAGCAGTTCTTTTCGAGCAAACATGCGGATCAACGCGAACGCTTTCCATGCAGTTCACCAGACTCAGCAGCTGAGCCCGACCACCCCGCGTTAATGGCGCTGATCTGGATCAATCTGGGATATCCACAGGCAGCTCCGAATTCTTCCGGCACTGCACACCGTGCATTGTGCCATTGTGTGGCCTCCCGATTCATCACCGCAGCGCACACCCGGCTGGAGAACCAATGTTTCTCAGATGAGGACGCCACACGTCAGTCTTAGGCGCAGGAGCAAGCTCCCATTACGGCCTTCCCTATCGGCGAAAGTCTGGTGAAAGAGATCGCCAAGAAAGGCGCAGCTCTCGCCCGCCAACCATTCATACAAGGTGGGAAATCCGGAGCCACCAAAATACTTGGGTCGGCCTTTGGGTGATCGAGCGGAATGGAAGACCGCACTGGACCAGTGCGAGCGGTTGAACACCAGCTTGAAAAAAGCGAACCAGCTTCCGGCGCTGCATGCGCAAATCGTCGAGAGCCCTCCGGTCGTTCAAGCCAACGTGACCGTCTACGATGAGTTCGATTCGCGTTTGGCATTGCCCGATCCAGTCCTGTGCTTACCCTGCGAAACGGTCCAAAACGGCATCTCTTCGCAACCTCTGTCGAGCAGCCGTCAAATGAGACCCTATGATCAGACCGAGCCGACCTCACGTCAGGAGAGCAGGGCGCTGCATCTCGATGGAGACACCGGCTCCGAATATCGCAATGGCGCGTTGTTCATCCATGTTGAGATCAGCCCATGAGATGCCGTCCATGACGCGTCTCCCTTGCAAAGAACTTTCTAAAATCCAAACGCGTAACCGATTTGCCGCAGCATAGCTATGGCCGCGTCGGTGTACCGATCGTGGGTTAGGTATTGATCCACCTGCGGTGTACCGATCAGCGCTGCAATGACAACAGTGAGGCCCTTAGACATCGGGCCTCTCCTCTTGAAAGAGACCGCTAACCCGCGCGCCCAGGTTCAAACCGATTTCAGAATTCCGTGGGCCGCAAATCGCGACCCACAACGAACTAATAACTAATTCCTTTCGCGGTGCTAATCTCGATCGTCGCCTCAAGAGACTGGAGCGAGAGATCTATGTCGTGAGGGTGCTGCCAAGGCAGCTTGTCCCGGCCTCGGTTGTCACGCCGGCTGTGTCTGAGAACGGGAAACGATTCGCTTCTGAGTTATGGGGCCCTAAAGCGGACTTGCTAAGAATCTGACGAACGTGCGCTTCCGCGAAACAGCGCGCACTCACCGCGAACCTGACGGAAAGTCTGCTGGGACGGCCGGTGCGTTTCCCGGCCAAAGGCCAATGGAACACGTCCCAGCGCATATACGGTTCGACGAAGCCGAGCGACGCACTGGTAGTGAGATCATCCAGCAAACAGAGCAAGTCTGGCAGGTGGCGTGCGCACACTTGGCGAGCCAAACCGGTTCCATTTTGAACAGCATTGTTGAAGTTAAGAATAAACCGGCCTTATTGACGCGACGCACGATACCATTCTTGCTTAAGCATTCGCCTTGACCAACTATAGATTGCAGCGGACTTTGCGAGTGGAATTGGAACCATGACTATTGCCGTCACTCTCCTGCTAGGGAGCTTTGTCGTCGGACTGGGGACAGGTCTGTTGTTCCGGGCCTGGGCCCTCATGCTGGTCTCGCCCCTAGTCGCAATTGTGTCCGCAATCGTTCTTCAGACCTCAGACTTTGAGTTCCTCGCCGGCGTAGCAGTCATCGTAGGCTGCCTCGTGATCAGTCAGCTTGCCTACCTTCTCGCGACGTTCCATCTGCACGGCGGAGAGGTCTCAATGCAGGAGGAAGTCGACGGCAATCCAAACGAACACCGCCAGAAGAATGTCCGCGACCAGGACGAATAGCGCCAATCCCATCCAGGAAGGAACCTTGCGGCGCAGCCGCAAGGAACTTCGGCGCGTCATCAGCCCACTCACGTTGGGAACCGCCGGGCCGACCGCACTCTTTTGAGACACCAGTGTGTTCATTGCGGGACACCTTTAATCCTTATCGCCGTCATGCTGCTAACTGGTAAGAGCGGTAGCAAGAGCGGTGCCAATACACAGCGGACATGGCGGCGGTGCGGACGCAGCGGGGCGGCAGTGTGACGGGCGCCTCAATTGGCTCGGCCATGGAAACGACTGCCGAGCACCCCATGGGCTTTATCGGGCGAACCGTCGGCCCCAAGGCACACTGGTTAGCCGCATCATGAAAACGCAAAAGCCAAAGCAATTGCCCCGACCGCGAAGCCCAGGATTGTTCAGGCTGGCCCCGGCGGGAGCGGGCGCATCGAAGATAGCGGCCGAACGATCAAGCCGGTTCGATGAGGCGAATGGCGCGTAGGAATAATACTATTGAAGAAGGAGGCGCTTGATCTAGCGCGAAATTACAGCTCAGCCTGAGCGGCGCCCGCCCGCCAGGTAGCAGCCTCAGTTAGAACCGAATCGCAGACTTCTATACCGGGCGAAACTGAAGGGCCCGGATGTCGCAGAACGCCACGAGTCCAAGCCACTGGCTGCAGCGCGCATCGCAGACCCGCGCAAAGGCGCAGCGTACGAGAGACGCGGGCACCCGAAAGCGGGCACTGCGTGTCATTCCATCGAGCGTCATTCGCGTCTGTGAATACTTCAGGCAGCGCAATCTCGTCTGAGCTAACGGCGTTGCACTCTTGCAAGTAGGAAGACAGCTCAAGCTGAGCTGGGTGCTCCCAGTATTCGGCTTCGGCGAGCAGCTTCCATTTGTTCATGCAGTTGTACGCGGCCAGCAAAAGGCCCCGACGATATTGCACGTCGGGGCCTTCGACATCATCAGGTCGGTTACATCCGCCGTGCCTTCCGATCGGCGATGACGCTGACTATCGCACCCGATCGGGCCCAGACCGAGGCAAAGCTGGTCGGCGTGATCACGATATGCAGAGAAAATACCGGCGGACCGCTCACGCTCGCGTCACTCCTTCCGACGCTGACGCTCTATCGCCAACGCCGTACGCGCTCCCACATCACGGATGATCCGGTCAATTTCTGCGCCATCGAGCACGCGTTTTGATGCGCAGGACGAGAGCCAAGCGATCAAGATGTCGCCGTGCGACCTAAGCAGATCGCGGGCGGCGAGCTCACAATGCGCGATGAACGTATCGACGGCCTCTTCGGTTTTACAGATCAGCATCGCCAGCTCACGCGCCTGCCGCAGATCATCAACGGGCGGCACAGGTTCGCCATCGAGGAGCAGGCGCTCGGCAGCGCGACCGGCCATCAGCTCAGTGCAGTGGCCGTAAATGCTGAAAAAACATCGGCGACCGAACCCCGGCCCTCGCCTGGCCCTCGCCACCATCCGGCATCAAGGGCGCAAGCGCCTGACGCACATCGGAAGCATCGCCGCGTGCTGAGCGAATGAAGAGTGCCCGACACCCATAGCACATACCTTCAGATCCTCGCACGGGAGGAGACGCGGGTTGCGCGCGTCGAGATCGAAAGTAATTGAACCTGGCGCCGGAGCCGGGCGAGCGTTGTTCAATGCGGCGACGATAACTGGGGGTAAGCTCGAGGTCGTCGACCCGGAGGTATGCCTCAGTCGTCCCACAAGCGCTTGCCGCACGCGCATTCGAACATGTAGGTGATGCTTCCGCTCTCAGCCTCCACCACGGTCCGTAGAAGGTTCATTTTCTTGCCGCAGATACGGCAGGTTCTGCTTGAGTTGTCCTCGACAACGCAAATCTTCTCGGCGCGAAATATTTCCATGGGTCTCGCCCCCCGTCCCGAGGTGACCAAGTTGAGATTACAAGAAGGAGGGAAAATGGAAGAACTGGGTAGGAACCGGGACGTATTTACGACTGTACACGGGCCAAATCAAGACGCGCCAAGGATTCTGACGATCATTCTGGGTACTGCATAAGGTCGCTCGAGGCTAAACGGCGCAATCCGAATCCGCATCAGAGCTTGGTCTAACGTAATCCCTATGCAAAACGGTTGGTCGTTCGGTACCATCGAACAGAACGGTGATGCCGGTTGTACGATGGGTTACGGCGACCACGACCCCAACCATGTCGGCCAGCTTTGCGCAACGAATTCTTCCGAGTTCGCTGAGCTTGAAACGCGCGCCGACCGCAATCCTATCTATTCTCACATCATCCATGGTTGCGCCTCGCAAAGAGACAGATCGCAAAAAAAATGTTGGCGATCGGCGGGCAGCGACCGCCAAAATTAGTTACCAGAGTCGCAGTTGCGTGCCGACCTCTGGTGACCAAAGAATTTGCATGCGCGAAGCATCGGTCAACCGCCTGGTGCCCGAATGCCCTCATCCGCATCGGTTCGCGAATCTCTCGCCGGCCGCCACCGCACACGCGGGCACCTGTTTCTTGCCGCCCGGTGTGATCATTGGGCTGCCCCTTCGCGTTTCTGTTTCGAAAAATTCCCTCGTTCTTTTTGCGCGCTAGCATCGTGAACCCTTGGTCTGTCGAGCTGTTCGGGTCTTGGAGGCGCCCCGATTGTGTGCCATCGTTTTCGCTGTTCATTCCGTCATTGGAGGGAATAGGTTGGTGCCGATGCGCTTCGTGCGAGGATTGGCCTTGGTCGAACCGACCTTCCGAGTGCTTGTAGGATGGTGAGTATGGACGAGGATATTCACTGCATCCGGAGCGGCGGCCTTACCGCCACGATCAAAGCGCAAGGCGCCGAGCTGTGCTCGCTGGCGGACGGGCACGGCACCGAATTCATCTGGCAGGCAGGCCCCGTCTGGCCGCGGCATGCGCCGCTGCTGTTTCCGATGTCGGGCGTCTCGCCAATGACGAATTGCGGCACCGGGGCAAGACGTACCGGATGACCCAGCACGGCTTTGCGCGCGACAGCCGCTTCGCCTGGGCGGAGCGCGGCGAGAACAATTGCGTGCTGGTGCTTGAGGACAGCGAGACGACGCGCGCGCTCTATCCGTTCGCGTTCCGGCTGGTCGTGGCTTACACGCTCGACAAAGCCGGTCTCGATGTGACGCTTACGATCGTCAACACCGGCGAGCAGACATTGCCGGCCTCGCTCGGTGGTCATCCCGCCTTCAATTGGCCGCTTCAGGCCGGGGTGTCGAAGGAGGATTACGCGCTGATCTTTGCGAAGGAAGAACCATATCCGGTTCGTCGTCTCGACGGCGGACTGTTGCGTGCGGCAGCGGAGCAAAGCTCGGTCAAAGGCACAGAGCTTCCTCTATCAGAATCGCTGTTCACCGACGACGCCATCATCTTCGATCGCATCACAAGCAATGCGGTCCGTTATGCGGCCGGGCAGGGCGCCGGGCCTTGGCTCAAAATGTCCTGGCGCGGCTTTCGCGAGCTCGGCGTCTGGTCGAAGCCTTCGGGCGCGCCGTTCCTCTGCATCGAGCCCTGGCGCGGCTTTGCAAGCCCCGCCGGCTTCGACGGCGAATTCAGCGACAAGCCGGGTTTGATGCATATCGCGGCCGGTGCGGGAGAAGAGTTGTCGTACCGGATCGAGGTCGGATCGTCCTGATACATCGAATAGGGTCTGCGGCCGAGCGCCTCAAGCGGTCGGCAGCGCAGCGAGCATCAGCCACCGAAGCTGACGACGACCCGGATGGCGAGAAAGGTCGACAGCGCCACCGCGCTGGTCGCGATGATCGCGAACAAAACTCTCAAACTGTTGTGCATGATCTCAATTCGGGTTCAGTTCGGAAATACCTATTGTCCTAATGGCTGCTCGCTCAACGGCAAGCTGTTGTATCACCGGGTTGCGACGCGTTTCCACCTTGCTTCGATGCGGGAGTTAATGAGCCTGATCCGGGCTTGCTGGGCTGCCCAATAGGCGCGGCTGGCTGCGGCCGTGCCTTGACGATAGCGCGCATAGACCTCCTTGGGCTCTATCGGCAGATCTTCATTGCGCGCTGATTGTGTCGGCGGCCTCGCTGCGGCCGGTGTTGGCGTCGGCGCCGTGTCCGGGATGATCGCAGCCTGGAGGTCCGCTGCTGAGGAGTTCATGGCGACAAGGCGATTGCGGGCTCGGTTGCAGTAGACTTGCGAACGCGGGGTCATGGACTCCTCGCCATGGCCCCGCCCGATATTTCATCAGGGCGCGGCAAAGGTCTCCGCCCGCGAGATGCCATGCGCGGCTGAGATAGAGCACACCATAGTGGATGTTGACCTCCGGCTCCGCGAGTTCGGCGTTATTTCCCCGGAACCCGAGCATCGCCGCCGTTTCCGGCCGCACCTGCATGAGGCCGATCTCGCCGACGCTGCCGATGGTGCTCGCGTTGTAGCCGCTTTCAACGAACACGACGGCCTCTGCGATGTCGGCGGGCAGATTGGTTTTGGCTGTTTCTCGTTCGATGATGTTTCGGATCGCAGCCCGTGAGTCGCCGTCTCTCCGGCGCCGAGGTCGGGATTGTGGGCGGCGATCGCCGAGGTCGTCTCGGTTTCGCTCGAGGCGGCATCTTCGGCATGTGCGCAGGTCGACGCCAACAAAAGCACAGCGATCGCGACATGTTTGCGCGCCGCGCTGGAACAATTGTGTGCCCGATCCCACAGCATGGCTCCCTCATATATATTTCGCGTTAACAACCGATTTTCCCGGTCGCAGCCCTTGAGGGCGGTCGCGGTCGGGAGCTGGGCCACCGGCGCGGTGAGGCTATCGCGCGCGCGAGCCCTGATCCGTGGAGGCCTTCTGGGCAGGCCCGGCGAGTTGGTCGTCGACCGCATAGAGCGTGCATGTCGGCGACCATTTCATGCAGGCCGCGAGCGCCTCGCGTTGGGCGTCCTCCACGGTGGTGCGCCCCGAGCGCCAACCGTAGCCGCCATTGGGCGACACCGCAAAGGCCTTGTGCGGCGTGGTGCTGGCGAGATAGCGCGCAAATTCGGCGAGCGCGGCGTCGCTGAAATGACCAGGTGGCGGCAGCGGATCGGGCGCGCTCAAGATGTCGCGGCCGAGCCCGCGTTCGCGCAGGAAGGCGTCGACATAAGGCGTCCATTGCGGACGGCCCGCCACGGAATAGAGATAATGACCGTCGTCGCCGTAAGGCGGTGCCGCGACGAATTTGGCGTTGCCGCCACTGTTGCGAAATCCGTCGTAGAAGCGGCGCGCCAGGTCAGGACCGAAAAACAGGTCGTTGCTGGCATAGACCCACAGCATCGGCACGCGCGAGGTCTTGCCGAAGCTAGCGAAGGCCTGCACCAGCCCATCCGGATTGCAGACGTCGTCATTGTCGCGCGAGCCGCGGCCGCCGGCGAAGCTGATCGCGGCGACGAGACCTGCCGGCGCCTGCGCGGTCAGCGCAACGGTGGCGAGGCCGCCGGCTGAATGACCGGCCGCGATCATGCCGGTCGTGGTGACGTCGGCCCTGCGCGCCATCGCATCGATCGCCGCGCGCAAATCCGCGACCGCGACCGCTGCCGCCGGCAAATAGGCCGCATTGGCGCAGCCACCGACGCTGTCGACGCGGCCGCCCGCCGAGGTACCGTAGCCGCGCCGCATCACGATCAGCGCGGCAAAGCCGCGCCGGGCATATTCGAGCGCGACGCCGTAATATTTGTGGGCCGACATCGTCGCGCGGTCGTCGAAATCGCGCGGCGAACCGTGGCTGAGCAGCGCGAGCGGATAGCGCTTGGTCCCGGCGGGACGGACCAGGAACGCCTCCAGCCCCTGCGGCCCGGCCTCCACCATGGAGATGCGGAGGTCCTCGGTGTAGAATTCCGCAGCGTTCGCGCGAGCGCAGCCCCCGCTACGGCGAGGAAGACGAGCACGGGCAGATGCCAGCGCGCGAGGTCCATGGCTAGATGATTCTCCGTGGCCATGCGGATCATAACAGAACCGCATGACCCGGCGAACGGGCGTCGTTCGGATCGGTCGTCCGCCCCGATCGCTTACTGCAACGCCTGAAGATAGGCGATGACATTGGCCCGATCTGCGGGGTTCGGCAGCCCCTTGAAGAACATCTTGACGCCGTGGACATCGCCGCGGGGATCGGCGAGATAGGCGTCCAGCGCTGTCGGCGTCCAGGCCTCCTTATTGGCCTTCATGGCATCGGAATAGGCGAAGTCCGGGACGGCGGCAGGCTTGCGGCCGACGACATTCCAGAGACTTGGGCCGACCTTGTTCACCCCGATCACTGCCGCGTGGCAGTTCGCGCAGGTGCGCTCGAAGACGGCTCTGCCTGCGGCCGGATCGCCCTCCGCGGCGGCGGCCGAAGACATGGCGCTGGCCAGCATAAGCGTGAAAATCAGACGTCCAATCATGGTGATCGCCCCACTTACGGGATCTGCCGGTGAATCCTGCAAGTCCCCGCCTTTATTCATCAAACGGCTGCATCGTGCGCCACGCCCGGCAAGGGCGTCCTTGTCCTGCATCAAGCGATACCCGGCACCAAAGTACGAGATCGCCGTGTGCGATTTCCGATGGATCGCTCCGTCAAGGATCGGCGTTGTCGATTGATCGTCGACCGGGCGTGGCATCTGATCGATGCGGCAATCGGCTTGGCGACGGGATGGCCGATGCTATCGGTGGTCTAGGCTGTCCGCGAAAGGACCATCGGACCATTCGAGATGGCCATGGCCATGACACTCGAACCACACCATGTTCCGCGAACGCCGGCGCGCCCGAACCGGGAAAGAAGCCGCAGGGTGTCGTCAGCGCGTCATGTCAGGAGGGGAGGACGCTGCTGTGTTGTCCGATGCGGCACTGTGGAGCGCCCGCTCGATCCGCCGCTTCACCTTGGCAAGGTCGTGATCAACGGCCGCACAGCGCAGCATCGGATTGGGCTCGACGTCTGCTGCCCTGACATGGTCTGGTGACGAGAATGCCAAGGAACTGGCGAGCAGCACGGCCGTTGCGAAAATGGTCATGCCCGCATTCATGGATCCAAATGCGGCCATTTGTTGCCGTGGTTGACCAGGGGCTTTTGGCTTGGCGCGTGCAGGCCCGGTGCTATGGTGCGGCAGGCCTCAATTTTTCTAGGACGAGGGTATTCCCAGTGGCTGATGTTCATCCCGCGGCGGGCAAATTGGTCTCGCCGGACGCGCTTGCCAATATTCCACGGCTCGTGACGGCCTATTTCGCCAACAAGCCGGATGCGGCGGATCCGGCGCAGCGGGTGGCGTTCGGCACCTCGGGCCATCGCGGCACCTCGCTGAAGACCTCCTTCAACGAGCACCACATCCTCGCCACCACGCAGGCCATCTGTGATTACAGAAGGGAGAAGGGGCTGACGGGTCCGCTCTTTATCGGCATCGACACCCATGCGCTGGCCGAGCCCGCGCTCGCCAGCGCCGTCGAGGTGTTTGCAGCCAACGGCGTCGACATCATGGTCGACAAGGACGGCGGCTACACGCCGACGCCGGTGATCTCGCATGCGATCCTAGCTTACAACAAGGGCCGCACGTCGGGTCTGGCCGACGGCGTCGTCGTCACGCCCTCGCACAATCCCCCGGAAGACGGCGGCTACAAATACAATCCGCCGCATGGCGGGCCGGCCGATACCGACGCGACCTCCGTGATCGAGAAGCGCGCCAACGCCTATCTCGCCGACGGCATGAGGGGCGTAAAGCGCATCGACTACGCGAGGGCGCTGAAGTCGTCGACCGTCCACGCCTACGACTACGTCACGCCCTACATTGCCGATCTCGGCAGCGTCGTCGATCTCGACCTGGTCAAATCCGCCGGCATCAATATCGGCATCGATCCGCTCGGCGGCGCCGCGGTGCATTACTGGCATCCGATCATCGAGCGCTACGGGTTGAAGGCCACCGTGGTGAACGAGGCGATCGATCCGACCTTCCGCTTCATGACGGTGGATTGGGACGGCAAGATCCGCATGGACTGCTCCTCGCCCTACGCGATGGCGAGCCTGATCGCCATGCGCGACCGCTTCGACGTTGCCTTTGCCAACGACACCGACGCCGATCGCCACGGCATCGTGACGCGCACCGGCGGCCTGATGAATCCGAACCATTATCTGGCGACCGCCATTGCCTATCTGTTCGCGCATCGCCCGAACTGGGGCAACGACGCCGCGATCGGCAAGACCGTGGTGTCGAGCTCGATCATCGATCGCGTTGCGAAGAAACTCGGCCGCAAGCTGGTCGAGACGCCCGTCGGCTTCAAATGGTTCGTCGATGGCCTCCTCACGGGCGGCTTCGGCTTCGGCGGCGAGGAGAGTGCAGGGGCCTCGTTTCTGCGCCGCGACGGCACAGTGTGGACCACCGACAAGGACGGCATCATCCTCGGCCTGCTCGCGGCCGAGATCATGGCCAGGACCGGCCGCGACCCCAGCCAGTTCTTCAGCGATCTCACCGCCGAACTCGGCGTGCCGCATTACGCGCGGATCGACGTCGCGGCGACCACGCCGCAGAAAAACATCCTGAAGTCGGTCACGCCCGAGCAGCTCGGCCTGAAGGACCTCGCCGGCGATCCCGTCCGCGCCACGCTGAGCAAGGCGCCCGGCAACGGCCAGCCGTTCGGCGGCATCAAGGTCGAGACCGATTTCGGCTGGTTCGCCGCCAGGCCGTCGGGCACCGAGGACGTCTACAAGATCTACGCGGAGAGTTTCCGCAGCACCGAGCACCTGGGGCGGATCCAGCAGGAAGCGCAGGCCGGGTTGGCGAAGGTGTTCGGGGCATAGCCGCCAAAGCGCGGCTCCCGCTGTCCCTCCAGGGGAGGACACGCTGTTTCAACAGGTGTCATCACCCGCGAAAGCGGGTGATCCAGTACGCCGTGCCGCCAGTTGGGTGAACCAATGACGGCGCGGCGTACTGGATTCCCCGCCTTCGCGGGGAATGACAGTGGAGATAATCGTGTATACACAATGATGCGTTTAGGTATTATGGTAGGCTGTTTTCGGCCTTGAACGATTATGTCCTCGTGCTATTGTATACATAACGTATCCATAAGCTCTGGGAGAACGCCGCCATGACCAAACCCTTCCCCATGAACGCCTGGTACGCCGCCGCCTGGGACGCCGATGTCAAGCCGGCGCTGCTGCCGCGGACGATCTGCGGCAAGCATGTCGTGATGTATCGCAAGGCCGATGGCGCGGTGACCGCGCTGGAGGATGCCTGCTGGCACCGGCTGGTGCCGCTGTCCAAGGGCCGGCTCGAGGGCGACACCGTCGTCTGCGGCTATCACGGCCTGAAATACAATGCGCAGGGCCGCTGCACCTTCATGCCCTCGCAGGAGACCATCAACCCGTCGGCCTGCGTGCGCGCTTATCCCGTGGTCGAGCGTCATCGCTATGTCTGGCTCTGGATGGGCGATCCCGCGCTGGCCGATCCTGCACTTGTGCCTGACATGCACTGGAACCACGACCCGGCCTGGGCCGGCGACGGCAAGACCATCCGCGTCAATTGCGACTACCGCCTCGTGCTCGACAATCTGATGGACCTCACCCACGAGACTTTCGTGCACGGCTCCTCGATCGGCAACGATGCGGTCGCCGAGGCGCCGTTCGACGTCACCCATGGCGAGAAGACGGTGACGGTGACGCGCTGGATGCGCGGCATCGAGGCGCCGCCGTTCTGGGCGAAACAACTCGGCAAGCCCGGTCTGGTCGACCGCTGGCAGATCATCCGCTTCGAGGCGCCCTGCACCGTCGCGATCGACGTCGGCGTGGCGCCGACCGGCGCCGGCGCGCCGGAAGGCGACCGCTCGCAGGGCGTCAACGGCTTCGTGCTCAACACCATCACCCCGGAGACGGAGAAGACCTGCCACTACTTCTGGTCCTTCGTGCGCAACTACCAGCTCGGCGAGCAGCGCATCACCACCGAGATCCGCGAGGGCGTCTCCGGCATCTTCCACGAGGACGAGCTGATCCTCGAGGCGCAGCAGCGCGCGATGGACGAGAACCCGGACCGCATCTTCTACAATCTCAACATCGACGCCGGCGCGATGTGGACCCGCAAGCTGATCGACAAGATGATCGCGAAGGAAAATCCGCCAAAGCATCTTCAGGCGGCGGAGTAGGGCATGGCCGAACGTGAGGTCGACCGCTCCGTCTCGCAGACGGTGAAGGCGCAGCTCGCGCTGCGCGATCAGATCCTGTCGGGCTCGTTGCGGCCGGGCGAGCGCATCTCCGAGCTCCAGGCTGTCGAGACCACCGGGGCCTCGCGCACCCCGGTGCGCATGGCGCTAGTGCGGCTGGAGGAGGAGGGCCTGTTGGAAGCGATCCCGTCCGGCGGCTTCATGGTGAAGGCATTCTCGGAGCGCGACATCTCCGATTCCATCGAGCTGCGCGGCACGCTGGAGGGCCTTGCCGCGCGTTTCGCCGCCGAGCGCGGCGTTTCCGCGCGCGAGCTCGAGCCGCTGAAGGAGTGCCATGCCGCGATCGACGAATTGCTGCGCCAGGTCCCGATCTCGGTCGATGCGTTCTCGTCCTATGTCGCGCTGAACGCGCGCTTCCACGCGCTGCTCACCGAATTGTCGCGCAGCCCACCCCTGATCCGGCAGATCGATCGCGCCTCGGCGCTGCCGTTTGCCTCGCCGAGCGGCTTCGTGATGGCGCAGTCGGCGCTGCCCGAGGCGCAGCAGATCCTGATTATCGGGCAGGAGCACCATCGCGTCGCGATCGACGCCATCGAGAACCGCGAGGGCGTCCGCGCCGAAGCCATCATGCGCGAGCATGCACGGCTGGCCGTGCGCAATCTGCGGCTCGCACTGCGCAACCGGACCCATCTCAACCTCTTGCCGGCGCTCGCGCTGATCAAGACCCCAACCGATTGAGGGGAGTGGCATGCGATTCATCGAAACCTGGACTCCGGCCACGCTGGTCTCGACCCGCGATCTCACACCGGGCATTCGCGAATTCCTGATCCAGCCGGATCAGTTCGACGGCGCCGCCTATCCGGTCGGCAGCCACATCAATGTCAGCGTCGCCATCGATGGCCAGCCCGAGACGCGATCCTATTCGCTGGTCGGCGAAGCGTCGCCGCGTGGCTTGCGGATCGCCGTGCGGCGTGCCGAGGACTCCCGCGGCGGCTCGCGCTACATGTGGTCGTTGCAGCCGGGCGCGCGGCTCGACATCACGCGGCCGTCGTCGCTGCTCGCGGTCGACTGGACGCGCGAAAACTATTGCCTGATCGCCGGCGGCATCGGCATCACGCCAATTTTCGGCGCCGCGCAGGCGCTGGCGCGGCGTGGCGCTGACGTCAGGCTGCATTATGCGGTGCGCGGGCGCGGCGATGCGGCCTATCTCGATGATCTCACCAACCTGCTCGGAGATCGTCTGGCCGTCCACGCCAGCGATGAGGGCAAGCGGCTCGATCTCGACGCCCTGTTCGCGTCAGTGCCCAACGATGCGTTGGCGCTGTTCTGCGGCCCGATGCGGATGCTCGATGCCGCCCGTCACGCCTGGATCGGCGCCGGCCATCCACTTGCAGATCTCCGCTACGAGACCTTTGGCTCCAGCGGCACGCTGCCAACGGAGGCTTTTCGCGTGCGCCTGAAGGGATCCGACGTCGAGCTCGAAATCCCGCGCGAGCGCTCGATGCTGGACGTGCTCAATGCCAGCGGCCACGACGTCATGTACGACTGCAAGCGCGGCGAATGCGGGCTCTGCGCCATCGACGTGGTCGAGGTCGACGGCGAGATCGACCACCGCGACGTCTTCTTCAGCGATCACCAGAAGCAGGAGAACAGCAAGATCTGCGCCTGCGTCTCGCGCGCCCGCGGCACCATCACGGTGGACACGCTGCTGCGGGCGGATCCGGTGTGACCGAGCGCTTGTTAGTAGACGTGAGCTTGTTAGTAGAAACTGACCGCGCCGCGGGCTCCACCTCTCCCGCTTGCGGGAGAGGTCGCGCCGAAGGCGCGGGTGAGGGTTCTCTCCTCTTGGGCAGTCTCTTTGAGAAGGCACCCTGGGCCGATTTCTCTGTGGCCATCCTTCGAGACGCCCGCCTTTGGCGGGCCCTCAGGATGAGGACCGAGTGTGCGGCAGCAGTTTCAACCGGCTCCGATTGCCGCTTAGCCTCATCCTGAGGAGACCGCGAAGCGGTCGTCTCGAAGGACGAGGCGCGCGCTCAGGTCGGCCAACAGCCCGCGAAGGGGCGTCCGCTACCCCGCGGCCCATCGACTCATTCACAACTGCCTCGGCGTACTGGATCGTCCGCCTTCGCGGGCGATGACAGCAGTATTTGACGCTCGTGCGTCACCGTCCCATCTGTCTCGGATCGTAATAGAACCGCTCCTCGATCAGCTGATCGCCGCGCCAGGTCTGCCACGCGATCTCGTCCAGCGTCCGCGTCACGCCCTCCGTGTTGGTGAAGCTGAAGGTCCAGCGCGTGGCGACGTTGTCGCCCTCGATCAGGCTCGGTCCGATCCGCACCGCCTTGACCTCCTTGAATGCGGCCAGCACGCCGCGCTCCTTTGCAACGAGTTTGTCGCGCCCGACCGTCGGGGCGGCGTTGTTCTCGTAGGTCGCGGCGTCGGGCGTGTAGAATTGCTCGATCGCTCCGACGAAATCCCCGTCCTCCAACTGCTTTGCAAAAGCTTCGACAACGTTCCGGCTCGGCATGGCTCACCTCACGATTAAAACCGACTGTTAGTCGGTAAATACCGACCATCAGTCGAAAAGTCAACTGGTCCGATCGGCCGAATTGGATTAGACGAGAGCGATGGCAAAACAGGCGGAGCGGCGGGCCGCGACATCGGAGGCGATCCTGACGGCGGCGCGCCGCCTGTTCGGGACGCAAGGCTTTGCGGCCACCACCATGGACGAGATCGCCGAAGCCGCCGGCGTTGCCAAGGGCGCGGTCTATCATCACTTCAAGACCAAGGAGGCGGTGTTCGAAGCCGTGTTTGACCTGGTCTCGCGCGACCTCGTCGTCGAGATCGACGGCGCGGCGCGAGCCGAGAAGGACGTGCTCGCCGCGATGATCGCCGGCACCCAGCATTATTTTTCCGCTACGGCCAAAGGCCCGACCGGCCGGATCATCCTGCGCGACGGCCCGGCGGTGCTCGGCTGGGAGCGCTGGCGCGAGATCGACGCCCGGCATTTCGGCGGCAAGCTGCCGCGCGCGATTGCGGACGCCATGGAGGCGGGCCTGATTGCAAAGCAGCCGGTCGAGCCGCTGGCGCGGCTGCTGCTCGGCGCGGTGACGGAAGCCGCGGTCGCCTGCGCCGGACGCGCGGATATCGCAAGGGCCGGTGTGGAATATGCCCGTGCGTTCAAGTCGCTGGTCGAAGCGCTGCGCGTGCGCGTGTAATGGTGCTAAAATCGGACCAGCTTACTTGGCTCGCTTCGCGCGCAGAACTCGGATCACCTCTCCCCTCCGGGGAGAGGTGTATCTCGCGCCACCGACAGAATTTTGCATGCTCTATTCGCATGTTGTAAGGGACGAACCGGAAACGCCCGCCAACAAAGAACAGTAGCGCATGAACGCAAATTCCGCCCTCGCGCCCTCCGATCCCGAATTCGATTACATCATCGTCGGCGCCGGCTCGGCCGGCTGCGTGCTCGCCAACCGGTTGTCGGCGAACGGCAAGCACACGGTGCTGCTGCTCGAGGCCGGCCCGAAGGATACCAACATCTGGATCCATGTGCCGCTTGGCTACGGCAAGCTGTTCAAGGAGAAGACCGTCAACTGGATGTACCAGACCGAGCCGGAGCCCGAGCTGAAAGGCCGTCAGGTGTTCCAGCCGCGCGGCAAGACGCTGGGCGGATCGAGCTCGATCAACGGCCTGCTTTATGTTCGCGGCCAGCACGAGGATTACGACCGCTGGCGCCAGCTCGGCAACACCGGCTGGGGCTATGACGACGTGCTGCCCTATTTCAAGAAGGCCGAGAACCAGTCGCGCGGCGCCGACCAATATCACGGCTCCGGCGGCCCGCTGCCGGTGTCCAACATGGTTGTGACCGATCCGCTGTCGAAGGCCTTCATCGACGCAGCGGTCGAGACCGGTCTGCCCTACAATCCCGACTTCAACGGCGCCACGCAGGAGGGAGTCGGCCTGTTCCAGACCACGACCCGCAACGGCCGCCGCGCCTCGACGTCGGTGGCCTATCTCGGCCCGGCGAAGACCCGCGGCAATCTCAAGATCGAAACGTCTGCGCTCGGCCAGCGCGTGCTGTTCGAGGGGCGCCGTGCCGCCGGCGTGGAATATCGGCAAGGCGCGAGCCTGCGCCGCGCCCGCGCGCGCAAGGAGGTCATCCTGTCGAGCGGCGCCTACAATTCGCCGCAGCTGCTTCAGCTCTCCGGCGTCGGTCCTGCCGATCTCCTGCGCCAGCTCGGCATCGAGGTCGTGCTGGACGCGCAAGGTGTCGGCCACGATCTCCAGGACCACATGCAAGTTCGCATCGTGATGCGCTGCTCGCAGAAGATCACGCTTAACGACACCGTCAATCATCCGCTCCGCCGCACCATGGCCGGCGCACGCTATGCGCTGTTTCGGAAGGGCTGGCTCACCATCGCGGCGGGCACGGCGGGCGCGTTCTTCAAGACCCATCCGCGGCTGGCCACGCCCGACATCCAGGTTCATTTCCTGCCGTTCTCGACCGACAAGATGGGCGAGAAGCTGCATGCCTTTTCCGGTTTCACCGCCTCGGTCTGCCAGCTCCGGCCCGAAAGCCGCGGCAGCTTGCGGATCCGGAGCGCCGATCCGACCGTGCCGCCGGAAATCCGCATCAACTACATGTCAGCCGAGACGGATCGTACGACCAATGTCGAAGGCCTGAAGATCCTGCGCAAGATATTGAACGCGCCCGCGCTGAAGCCGTTCGTGATGGACGAGTATGATCCCGGCACGAAGGTATCCTCGGATGCCGAGCTGCTGGATTACTGCCGCGATCGCGGCAGCACCATCTACCATCCGACCTCGACCTGTCGTATGGGCAATGACGCGCTTGCCGTAGTCGACCAGCGGCTGAAGGTGCGGGGGCTCGAAGGCCTTCGGGTGGTCGACGGTTCGATCATGCCTGATCTGGTCTCGGGCAACACCAATGCGCCGATCATCATGATCGCCGAAAAGGCGTCCGATATGATATTGGAGGATGCGCGGTAAATTCGCGCTTCGAAAGGACTTCGACTTGGCTATTCGACTAAAGATCGGCACGCGCAAGAGCGCGATGGCGCTGGCGCAGACGGAAGAGATCGCGCGGCGCCTGACCGCCGCCGTGCCTGATCTCGATGTCGAGATCGTCAAGTTCGACACGTCAGGCGATCTCGACCAGACCAGCAAGCTGCTGCCGCATGGCGGCAAGGGCGGCGCCTTCGTGGCGCAGATCCGCGCCGCCGTGCTGTCAGGCGAGCTGCAGGCCGCGATGCATTCGCTGAAGGACATGCCGGGCAACGAGGACACGCCGGGCCTCGTGATCGGCGCGACGCTGTCGCGCGACCCCGCGAGCGACGCGCTGGTGCTGCGCGACGGCGTGACCCTGGAGGCGCTGCGCCAGTCACGCGGCAAGGGTTTCAAGGTCGGCACCAACGCCGTGCGCCGCGCCGCTTATGTGCGGCGGTTGTTTCCGGAGGTCGAGGTCATTCACTTCCGCGGCGCCGCCGACACCCGCGTGCGAAAGCTCGACAATGGGGAGAAGCAGCGCCTGCCGGACGGCGGTGCGGTCGGTCCCGCGGACGCCTTGATCATGGCGCGCTCCGGCCTCAATCGCGTTGGTCTTGCCAACCGCATCGCCTACGAATTCTCCGCGGCGGAGATGCTGCCCGCCGCGGGACAGGGCATCGTCGCGGTCGAATGCGCCGCACAGGACTGGCAGACGCGGCAAATCCTCGCATCGATCGACGACGCTGCCGCGCATGCCTGTGCCGATGCCGAGCGCGAAGTGCTGTGGGTGCTCAACGGCCATTGCAACTCACCGGTGGCGGGTTTCTCGACGATCACTGGCGATCAGATGTCGCTGACCGCGTCCGTGCTCGACCTCTCCGGCAACACCATCATCGAAGCCTCACGCGCCGGCCCCGCCAACCGTCCGCGCGAGCTCGGCCGTGCGGTCGGACTGGATCTGCTGGCGAAAGGTGCGGCGGAGATCATCGAGCGCAGCCGGCCGGGGTAGGTCGTGTACCCACAAGTCAGGCGGAGTGAGGCAACCTCTCCTTTGCGCCTACAGCGACCAAACTGGTGTGGCATCGCGATGGGCCAAAGGACTAAACCGCTCGCGCGGTAGAACACCGCGGCTGGCGACACGGCGAAGCAATAGGCGACAGCTCATCGAGCGGGGCAATTAGCCCGTAGCTGGCGATGATCCGATGATCGAGAACGTGCTGATCTGGAAGTTCGTGGCGGAGCACCAACCATTGCACAAAAGCCAACTCGAACCCTCGATCGCGATTGTGTGCAACGTCGCGCTACTTGGACCCAGTCCAGAAATCTCGACGTAAGCAGAGTTACAAATGCGGTGCTGCTCTTGACGAGCAGCTCGAAACAGTTTCGGCTCTGATAGCTCCGGGGGCTTTCCAAACCGCTAGAGACAGTTTGCCTCATGGCCTTCAAATATCGAGGAGCTCACGTTTAGATTGTGTGGTGTGGTATTTTTGCTATAGCCAAGCCATTGAAAGTACAGGTGCCGCCAAACATTAAATCCCCATAGGCGATCGTCCTAATCGTCTGAAGGTTGTTTGACGCGACTTAGCTCGATCACGCGGCATCGTCCTACGTCCCCCCAGCGCGGTTTCCTCCTTTGGAGGCTTTCGGACGCCGGCCCCCGTGTGCGCGGCAACACCGTCATGGGGCCGGCATCCGAAACCCTTCACACAAGCAGACATCCGGTTTGTCACTTTCGTTTCGCCGTCGGCTTTGCGAGCTCACGGGCGCTGTCCATGACGAGCTGCACAAGCGGGCTGACGGCGCGATCCCCAACAGTGACCATTCCGTTCGGTCGACGTGCCGCCGGCAGTTCAACCGACAAGACCTTCAGGGCTGAGCCTCTGGCGAGAAATTTCAGTGCGGAAGCCGGAAAAACGGTGATGAACCGACCTGTCTCCAGCAAGCTGACCCGCATATGGGGGAATCAGTGACGACAGTCGCGCGTGGATAGTCAAATCCGCCGGCGCGAAAGGCTTGCGTGATGATCGATCCGATCACGCTCTCCCGCGGTGGAAGCACCCAACGCTCCTTCGCCAGATCGGAGAGCTGGATATTGCGCCGCCGTGTCCAGGGACTTTTGGCACCCGCCGCGACGACATAGCAATCCTCGAAAAGAAATTCGAAATGCAAACGCTCGTCAGCAATCGGGCCGCCGCTCCGCACGAACAACAGATCGACTTTGCGCTCGCTGAGGTCGCGGTGCAGCGCCTCCATGTAGCCGGTCACGAGCAGAAACTTGATCTTCGGATGACGCCGGGAGAGCCGATCGATGAGAGCGGAGACGAAGCTCGCTGCCAGAAAAGCCGTGCTTCCAATCCGCACTTCTCCAGCGGTGGGGTCGGCCAGAAATTCGATGCTCTTCACACCGCGGCGTAGTTCGTCGAAAACGGCGGCACCGCAATCGAGCAGGGCGCGGCCGCTCTCGGTCGGCTCGATTCCGCGCCGATGGCGATCCAGCAGGCGCACGCCGAACGCACGTTCAAGCTCTGCGATCGATCTCGAAATGTTGGGCTGGGTGGTATTGAGCATGAGCGCCGCCTTACCCATGCTGCCGGCCTGAACCACCGCCATCAGCACATGCAGATCGTGCAGCTTCATTCGCCTTCCGATACGATCGCTCATCTGCATGACAGCACCCATTTCCGTTTTGAGATGATCTCATCAGACAATAGCCTTATGCGCTTATGCCAGCATCAACTATCCTCGACAGCCGAGAGCCGGCGCGAGTGCAGGTTCGGCGGACAAGCCTGATGACTCCCTCTAGACGTCAATTTCTGCGCCTTGCTGCGGGGCTGGCCGCACCGCCTTTGCTGTCAGGCATCGCTTACGCGGACAGCTATCCCTCGCGGCCGGTGCGGATCATCGTTGGATTCGCCGCCGGCGGGCCAAATGACATCCTTGCGCGTCTGGTGGCGCAATGGTGCTCGCAGCGGCTCGGCCAGCAGTTCATCGTCGAGAACCGGCCCGGAGCGGGAAGCAACATCGCCACCGAGGCGGTCGTGCGTGCGCCTCCGGACGGCTACACTCTCCTGCTGGTTGGCTCCCCCAACGCGATCAATGCGACGCTTTACGAAAATCTTGATTTCAATTTCCTGCGGGACATCGCGCCGGTCGCAAGTCTGACCCGTGGCGCCCTGGTGATGGTGATTCACCCATGGGTTCCTGCCCATACAATTCCAGAGTTCATCGCCTATGCCAGAGCCAATCCCGGGAAACTCTCTTATGGTTCGGGCGGCGTGGGCGGGATCACCCATATCGCCGCGGAATTGTTCAAGCAGGAAGCCGGCCGGCTCGATCTTCAGCATGTGCCCTATCGGGGCGTGGCGCCCGCGATCACGGATCTGATCGGCGGGCAGGTGCAGGTCGTCTTTGCGAATTTGGCGCCATCGATCGGCTACATCGTGAGCGGCAGGCTGCGCCCGCTCGGAATAACAACGGCAGCGCGATCCGAAGCGCTGCCGGATGTCCCGGCCATCGACGAATTCGTGCCAGGTTACGAGGCGAGTTCGGTCTTCGGCCTCGGCGCGCCGAAGGACACGCCGGCCGCGATTATCGACAGGCTCAACAACGAGACCAACGCCGCTCTGGCCGATCCCGGGTTCAGGATGCGCCTTCGTAGTCTCGACGCGACGGCACTCGGCGGCTCGCCCGGCGATTTCGGCAAGCTGATGGCGGGTGAAACCGAGAAGTGGGCCAAGGTGATCAGCCTCGCGAAGATCCGACCGGAATAGCGCAGCGGCGTCTTGGGCAGCCGCAATCCTCGTGGTGCGCAGGCATTGGCCGCTACACCTCAAACGATAGGTTGGATTCGACATGCAAGGGAAGCTGCACATCTCTCCCGGGGTGCGCCACGGTTACATGATGCGGAGAGGTCCCTCGTTCGATCAGGCGACACACAATCTTTCAATAAAGCGCGCCCGTGAGATTCTCGAAGCTCTCGAGTGGGCACCGCGTAAGGCGGCCATTCCATGATGGACTAGCCCCGAAGTCGCAATTTGCGGGATGGTGGCATGGTGCGCCTGTTTTGCCCGACGAGTCAAACGTCGTTGTCGCAGGGGCTCAAGCCGCGCCGGACGAAATTCTTCAATGATTTGTACTGTGCATGGGGTTGTTTTCGCGTTTTTTGTTTCCGCCCCCGCCGGGAGGAAAAAATCAGCCCCGCACACGTTTCAGCATCTGCTCGACATGGGCGATCGGCGTCTCCGGCTGGATGCCGTGGCCGAGGTTGAAGATCAGCCGGCCCTGGCCGAAATTCGCCAGCACGTTGTCGACCGCGCGGTCGAGCGCAGCGCCGCCAGTGATCAGCACCAGCGGATCGAGATTGCCCTGCACGGCGACGCGTGATTGCACGCGCTCGCGGATGAAGGCCGGCTCCGCGGTCCAGTCGATGCTGACCGCGTTCACCCCGGTGGCTTCGACGTAACCAGGCAATTGCGCGCCGGCGCCGCGGGGAAAGCCGATGATCTTTGCGTCCGGCACCTTGGCGCGCACGCCTTCGACGATGCGCCGCGTCGGCTCGACCGACCAGCGCGCGAACTCGGCCGCCGGCAGCACGCCGGCCCAGGTGTCGAATATCTGCAACACATCGGCGCCGGTGCCGAGCTGCGCCAGCAGATAGTCGATCGAGCTCTCGACCAGCACGTCGATGATTTTCGCGAATGCCTCCGGATGCCGATAGGCCATCATGCGCGCCGGCGCCTGATCCGGCGTGCCCTGGCCTGCGACCATGTAGGTCGCCACTGTCCACGGCGCGCCGCAGAAGCCGATCAGCGCGGTGTTCGGATCGAGCGCGCCACGCACGATCCGCAGCGCCTCGAACACCGGCGCGAGCTTGCCGAGATCGGCGTGCGGGGCGAGCGTCGCGACCTTGGCGGGATCATCCAGCGGCTCGAGCCGCGGCCCTTCACCGACCTCGAACCGCACGGACCGGCCGAGCGCATAGGGGATCACCAGGATGTCGGAGAAGATGATCGCCGCATCGAACCCGAACCGGCGGATCGGTTGCAGCGTCACTTCGGCAGCGAGCTCCGGATCGAAGCAGAGATCAAGGAAGCCGCCGGCCTTGGCGCGGACCTCGCGATATTCCGGCAAGTAACGGCCGGCCTGCCGCATCATCCAGACCGGCGGGACCGCCTGCCGCTGGCCGGAGAGCACGTCGATGAAAGGCTTGGTCGGAGACTGGGGCACGAACCGTCCTGTTGCAGATTGAGGTTCCTGATACACCGACGAAGGCCGGAGCGGAACAGGGGAACCAGCGCAAATGCGCCGCGTTGACCCGACCAATGGAGGAGCGATCATGGCTGAACCATTCAATCCCGCGCCGCATGACAAGCACGCCGACGATTTGCGCGAAGCCCTTGCCGCCGATCGCCATGCCAAGCTCGATGCCGGGCTGAGAGATAGCTTCCCCGCGTCCGATCCCGTCAGCGCCGCCCAGCCGACCCCGTCGAAAGCCGACGCGGAGGCCGACAGCCCGTCGCTCTGGGACAAGGTTAAGGCCATCTTCAGCTAAGGCGCGTCTGTCCCGGTTTCCCATAGGGTCGATAACGCATTGTTAGCGATCTGCGGACGCTTTGGTCCGTAGGAGTACGGGAAAACCCGGAAATGTCGGCAAGCGTTTCAGGGTTCAATAACAGAAGCGGCAGAAGGTCCGGCGATCGGAGATTTCTGCCGCATGAACGTCGTCTCACAAAGAGTCGGATCGAGCCGCCTGCCGCTGCGCGCGGCAGCCTTTGTCGTGCTCACTTGCGTGGCGATCCTCAGCATCAGCGGCTGGCGTGAATGGGCGGCACGCGACCCGGTGCTCAAAGGCGCCGAGACGGAGATGGCGAACGTCGCCCGCTCCCTGACGCAGCATGCCGAGGACAGTCTCGATCTCCTGGATTCCGGTGTTGTCGGCGTCGTCAGCCGACTGGAGATGGACGGTACCGACCTCGCCACGATCACGAAGCTGCGCAGCCTGCTCGAGGTGCGCAAGAAGGCGATCGAGCGCATCCACAGCCTCGCCATCATCGACGAGCATGGCAACTGGCTGACCTCGCCCGGCACCATTGCCTCCACGCTCAGCGACGACGCCTTCTTTCGTTACCATCAGCTCTCGCCCAAGCGCGAGGCCCATATCGGCCACACCGTGAAGAGCCTTCTGGACGGCGAATGGGTGGTCACCCTGTCGCGCCGTTTCAACAAGCCGGACGGCAGTTTCGGTGGCGTGGTGCTGGCGGCGATCAGCTCGAAATATCTTTCGCATTTCTACGAGCAGTTCGAGATCGGCCGCAACAGTTCCGTGACGCTGATGCACGGCGATGGCTTCATCATCGCGCGCAACCCAAGCAACGAGCAATTCGTCGGCCGTAACGTCGGTGACACCCCGCTGTTCCGGGACCCAAGCCTGCAACCGCCGAGTGGCACCTCTCATTTCAAGTCGCCACTGGATGGCGTCGAGCGCGTCAGCTTCTTCAAGCGGTCCGGCCGCTATCCGTTCGTCCTGCTCGCGACGGTCGACAAGGACGAGCTGCTCGCGCCGTGGCGTGCCGCCGCGACTTCCCGCCTGCTCTACGTGCTCGCGCTGGTGATGCTGATCGCCGTCATCGGCGCGGTGCTGGTGCGGCAGCTGCAACGCGGCCAGCACATGGCCGCCGCCCTGGTCGAGAAGGAAGCGCATTTCCGCCTGCTCGCGGAAGGCTCCAGCGACATGGTCACCCGGATCGGGCTCGACGAGCGCCTGCGCTATGTTTCGCCGTCGTCGAACCGCGTCGTCGGCTGGCGCGCCAATCAACTGATCGGCACGCCCGCGCTCGCGGGCGTCCATCCGGAGGACCTGCCGCAGGTTCAGGCCATCATCGACGCCATGAAGCGCGGCGAGAAGGACGAAGCGCGCGTCACCTACCGCAACGTGCATCGGCAGAAATCCGAGGTCTGGCTGGAATCAACCATGCGGGTGACGCGCAAGGACAACGGCAGCGCCGATGGCGTGGTCGCGATCTCGCGCGACATCACCGAGCAGAAGAAGCTGGAGACAAGGCTTGAGACGCTCGCGATCGAGGACAGCCTCACCGGCCTTGCCAACCGCCGCCGCTTCGACGAGCGGCTGAACGAGGAATGGGCGCGCGCCTACCGCGATCGCTCCAGCCTCGGGCTGTTGATGATCGACGTCGATCACTTCAAGTCCTACAACGACGAGTACGGCCATCCCGCCGGCGACGCCTGTTTGCGCGTCGTCGCGAAAATCATCGCGGCCGAGGTGCAGCGCGTCGGCGATCTCGCGGCCCGCTATGGCGGTGAGGAATTCGCCATGTTGCTGCCGAACACCGATGCCGCCGGCTGCGGCCGGATCGGCGAGCGGATCCGCAGCGCCGTCCGCGATGCCGGGCTGGTTCATGCCTCCAATCCGGTGGCATCCGTCACCGTCTCGGTCGGCGGTGCGGCTTGCCGGCCGGCGCTGGAGCGCACCGCAGGCACGGGATCGCTGGTGGAGGTCGCCGACCGCGCGCTTTACGCTGCCAAGGACGCCGGCCGCGACCGCCTGATGATGTCAGGCGAGGTCATGAACCTGCTGCTCAAAGCGTCTGGACAATAGTCCCGCTCAATAATGCGGTGGGCGCTCGTTGACAGGCCCCGGCGCATTCGCCTCGGCCTCTTGCAGCCGCTCGCCGAGTTGCGCAAGCTGTCGCGTCACCGCGTCGATCTGCTTCCATTGCGCGGTGATGGTCTGGTTCAGGCTCTCGATAATGTCGTCCTGATAGGCCAGGCGCGTTTCCAGCGTGTCGACGCGCTCAGCGAGCGCCTTGATCTCATTCGTCACGTGCCGCGTCCTTGTCCCGTTCGCGCGATCCAAATTCGCGCAATCCATCCCCGAGCGCCACGCGCTCATCGAACACGAAGCATTCGCCGCGCCAGCGGCTCTGCGCTTCCGGCACCTCTTCGAGATATTTGAGGATGCCGCCCTTGAGATGATAGACCTCGGCAAAGCCACGCGCGAGCAGATGCGCGCTCGCCTTCTCGCAACGGATGCCGCCGGTGCAGAACATCGCGATCTTGCGGTGCTTCGCCGGATCGAGCCGCTCGGCGGCAAAATCCTTGAACTGGCCAAAGCTCCTGATCTCGGGATCGACCGCGCCCTCGAACGTTCCCATCACCACTTCGAATGCGTTGCGGGTGTCGAGCACCAGCGTGTCCGGTGCCGAGATCAGCGCGTTCCACTCGGCGGCATCGACGTAAGTGCCGACCTGCCGCGTTGGATCGGCGGCCTCGTCTCCGAGCGTGACGATCTCCTTCTTCAGCCGCACCTTGAGCCGGCCGAACGGCATCGCCGCGGCGGTCGAGAACTTCAATTCGAGATTGTTCAGCCTGCCGCCAAACAGGTCGCCATGGGCGAGCTCATGGGTGAAGGCGTCGATTGCGTCGGGCGCGCCCGCGATCGTGCCGTTCAGGCCTTCCTGAGCCAGCAGCACGCTGCCCCTGAGCGCCAGGCCAGCGCAGAATGCGCGCAGCGGCTCGCGCAGCTCGCGGTAATCGGGCAGGGCGGCGAATTGATAGAAGGCGGCAACCTTGTAAATCATGCCGCCCGTTTAGCAGGCGGCCCGCGCTCAGAAAACCCGCATGGTTGCGGAGCGCGAAAGGCCTATACGCCTAGCGGATGGCAGCCATTTCCGTGGTATGCCAGCATTGCCCGGGCGGGGTGGAATGTGCCATGAAGACCCGGTTTTCAAACTGGCGCGGGACGCGCGCGCAGGACTTAGCCAGCGGCCTCGGAGAGCAAGAATTCGCATGAGAAATTTCCACTTCCCCGGCCGGTCCACGGTCCACGCCACCAACGCGATGGTCGCGACCTCGCATCCGCTGGCGTCGCTCGCCGCCATCGAGGTGCTGCGCGAGGGCGGCACGGCGGTGGATGCGGCGGTGGCGGGCTCGGCCTTGCTCGGCGTGATCGAGCCGCAATCGACCGGCATCGGCGGCGATTGTTTTGCGCTGATCCAGCCGCGCGGCGAGGGCAAGATCGTCGCCTATAACGGCTCCGGCCGTGCCCCGAAAGCCGCGAACGCCGACTGGTATCTCGAGCGCAAGATGAGCTCCGTGCCGCTGACCTCGGCGCATGCGGTTTCGATCCCCGGCGTGATCGACGCCTTTGCGACGGTGCTGCGCGACCACGGCAAGTTCGGCTTCGACCGGCTGCTCCAGCCCGCGATCAAGGCAGCCGAGGAGGGCTACGTCGTTGCGCCCCGCATCGCCTTCGACTGGAAGAACCAGTTCGAGAAGTTGAAGAACGGCACCAATACCCAGCGCTATCTCCTTCCGCACGGCAAGCCGCCGGTCGCCGGAGATGTCATCCGCCAGGCCGAGCTCGGCAAGACGCTGCGCGCGATCGCGAAGGATGGCCGCGATGCCTTCTACAAGGGCCCGATCGCGGAGGACATGGTCGAGACCCTGCGCGGAATCGGGGGCCTGCACACGCTGGACGATTTCGCCGCGCACACGACCGAGACGACGACCCCGATCGGCACGATGTACAAGGGCTATGATGTTTGGCAATGCCCGCCGAACGGACCCGGCCTCACCATGCTGCTGATGCTGAACATCCTGTCGCGCTTCGACCTGACGAAATACGCGCCCCTCAGCGTCGAGCGCTTCCATCTCGAAGCCGAGGCCGCGCGCATCGCCTACATGAATCGCGAGTTGCATGTCGCCGATCCCGAGCACATGCAGATCGAGGTGGCCAGGATCCTCGCCAAGGAATTTGCCGACGAGCACATCAGCAAGATCCGGATGGACGGCATGCTCGACCTGCCGAACGTCGCGCCGCCGATGAATCCCTCGACCATCTACATCACCGTGGTGGACAAGGACCGCAACGTCTGCTCGTTCATCAATTCGATCGCGCATTCCTTCGGCTCGGCGATCGTCTCCAACAACACCGGCGTGCTGTTCCAGAACCGCGCCGGCGGCTTCCGTATCCAGCCGGGCCACCCGAACAGCATCGCCGGCGGCAAGCGCCCGCTGCACACGATCATGCCGAGCCTGCTCACCAAGGCTGGCCGGTCCGTGATGCCGTTCGCGGTGATGGGCGGCCAGTACCAGCCGGTCGGCCAGACCCGTGTGGTGACCAACATCCTTGACTATGGCTGCGACGTGCAGGAGGCGATCGATATGCCGCGCGGCCTGCATTACGAGGGCCAATATCAACTCGAGGACAGCGTGCCGGCCGAGATCGTCGAAGGCCTCAAGAAGCTCGGCCACAAGACCACCAGCGTGGTCGGCCCGCTCGGCGGCGCGCAGGCGATCTGGATCGACTGGGACAAGGGCACGCTCACCGGCGGTTCCGATCCGCGCAAGGACGGCTGCGCACTCGGCTATTGATGGCTTGCGGAGGCCGAGTTCCTCACGCGAGATCAGCAAAAGTTGACGGAGGGCGACGCGGCATTTGCTGCGTTCGCCCTTTCTTGTTCCGGAACTGCGCTCGTTGCTCCAAGTTAAGGGGCGATGAGCGGCGCAGACGTGCGCTGCTGTCTCGAAGCGGCGGAGGCCGTCATGCGCGACAAGACAGGTTCCAGAAGCGTAGGTTTCGATCGGCGCGCCTTCATGGCCGGTGTCGCAGGCAGCGCGCTCATTCCCATGCCCGCGCGCGCCGTTGCCGAAGGCGCTCAGTCGCCAACCGCTCAGGACCCGACGCTGCCCGTCGACGTCACCTTGCGCGTGAACGGGCAAGACAAGCGCCTGCACATCGACGCCCGCACCACCGTTCTCGATGCCTTGCGGGAGCATCTCGGACTGACCGGCAGCAAGAAGGGATGCGATCACGGCCAATGCGGCGCCTGTACGGTGCTGATCGGCGAGCGACGCGTGGTGTCCTGCCTGACGCTCGCGCTCGCGGCGGAGGGCCAGGAGATCACCACCATCGAAGGTCTCGCCACCGGCGATCGCCTGCATCCGATGCAACAGGCCTTTGTCGACAACGATGCATTCCAGTGCGGTTACTGCACGCCGGGACAGATCATGTCGGCGATAGCCTGCGTGAAAGAGGGACATGCCGGCAGCGACGCCGACATCCGCGAATATATGAGCGGCAATATCTGCCGCTGCGCCGCCTATCCCAATATCGTCGCCGCCGTGAAGCAGGCCGCGCCTGAGATCATGAAAGGATAGGTCCATGCGATCCTTTCTCTATCAACGAGCAACAGACCCGAACATGGCCGTACAGCTGCTCAGCGCAGCCGCGGCGGCCGATGATCCGCTGACCCAGGCCGCCGCGCAGCCGCTTGCGGGTGGGACCACACTGATCGATTTGATGAAGCTCGACGTGATGCGGCCCACCGCGATTGTCGATATCAATCCGCTCGCGCAAGGCTGGTCGGCAATCGAGACTGGCGGCGAGAGCTTGAGGCTCGGCGCGCTCGCAAAGATGTCCGATGTTGCCGCGCATAGCGAGATCGAGCGCAATTATCCGGTGATCGCGAACTCGCTGAAGCTTGCCGCCAGTGCCCAGTTGCGCAACATGGCGACGCTTGGCGGCAACGTGATGCAGCGGACGCGTTGCAGCTATTTTCGCGATATTTCTTATGAGAACTGCAATAAGCGGAATCCTGGCTCCGGCTGTGCGGCGATGGACGGCGTCAACCGCATGCATGCGGTGCTCGGCACTTCGGATCGGTGCATCGCGACATATCCTGGCGATTTGGCGCAGGCCTTGATTGCACTCGATGCCGCGGTTGAAATCACCGGCAAA
This sequence comes from Bradyrhizobium sp. LLZ17, assembly GCF_041200145.1. Classification (NCBI taxonomy): domain Bacteria; kingdom Pseudomonadati; phylum Pseudomonadota; class Alphaproteobacteria; order Hyphomicrobiales; family Nitrobacteraceae; genus Bradyrhizobium; species Bradyrhizobium zaerense. The sequence goes on along the minus strand of NZ_CP165734.1, from coordinate 3,129,490 downwards.
TCCGGCAGCCGTAGCATTGCGTTTGCAGAGTTGCACAAGCCACCCGGCACTACACCCGAGATCGAGACGACGCTTCAGCCTGGCGAGCTGATCTCGGCGTTTTCCATCCCCGGGCGCTGGCCGCGCTCGGTCTATCTCAAGGCACGCGACCGGCAGTCCTATGAATTCGCGCTTTCTTCGGCTGCGGTGGCGCTTGACCTGCAGGACGGCGTGATCAGGGACGCGCGTGTTGCGATCGGCGGTGTCGCCACTGTGCCGTGGCGCGCACGCGAAACCGAGGCCCTGCTGAAGAGCCAGAAGTTCGATGACGGCCTGGCAGAGCGCGCCGCCGATGCAGCCTTTGCAGACGCCAAGGCGCGCCAGCACAACGGCTTCAAGATTGCGCTCGGCAAGCGCGTGGTGGCACGCGCGCTTGCGCAGGCCGCAACAATGGAGATCAGATCATGACCGTTGCTGCTCCCGAGCCGAAGGCCAATATGGGCCAGCCCGCGCCGCGTTACGACGCCGTTTCCAAGGTCACGGGCCGGGCGACCTATGCGTCCGATATGCCGCTGGCCAATCCGGGCTACGCATTCCTGGTCACCAGTGCGATCGCCAAGGGCCGCGTCGACAGCTTCGATTTGGATGATGCCATGCGCGTCCGCGGCGTCATCGACATCGTCACGCATCAGAACGCACCGGAACTAAAAGAGTCCAAGCTCTTCAGCAATGGCGGCTACGCCGGCACCACGATCCAGCCGCTGAAATCGGCCGAGATCGCCCATGACGGCCAGATCATCGCGGTGGTGATTGCCGAAAGCTACGAGGCTGCGCGCGAGGCCGCCAACCGCGTCAAGGTCAGCTATGCGCCCGTAACGCCGAGCGCCAGCTTCGGTTCACCGGGGGCGACGAAAGCCGCTGCGAAAGGCCAGAACTCGCAATTCAAGGAAGACCCGCAGGTCGGCGACTTCGCCAAGGCGTTCGATCAAGCCGAGGTCAAGCTGACTGCCTCCTACGACACGCCGACGCAGCACCACAATCCGATGGAGCTGTTTTCCACGAGCTGCGCCTGGATAGGCGACGACCTCGTCATCTACGAACCGAGCCAGTACGTCTATGGCCTGAAGAACGGCGTCGCCGAGCAGCTCGGCATCGATGCCGACAAGGTGCGTGTGGTCAATCCCTATGTGGGCGGCGGCTTCGGTTCGCGCGGCTCGATGACGCCGCGCACCGCCATCATCGCTGCCATCGCCAGGCGCTTGAATCGGGCGATCAAGCTGGTCCCGCCACGCGACCAGGGTTTCACCATCGCAACCTATCGCGCCGAGACGCGGCATCAGATCAAGCTCGGCGCCAGCCGCGACGGCAAGCTGGTCGCGCTCAGGCACGAAGGCGCCGAAGTCTCGTCGCGTCCGGACGCCTACTGCGTCGGCGGCACCAAAACGACGACTCGGCTCTATGCCTGCCCCAATGTCGACAGCCTGGTGTCGATCGTGCGGGCCGACCGCAACACGCCCGGCTTCATGCGCTCGCCGCCGGAGGTGCCTTACATGTTCGCGCTGGAAAGCGCGATGGACGAGCTTGCCGTCAAACTGAACATGGATCCCGTCGAGCTTCGCCGCGTCAACGACACCACCAATGAGCCGATTGCCGGCAAGCCCTACACGTCGCGGTCGCTGATGGCGTGCTTCGACGAGGCCGCGAAAGCGTTCGGCTGGTCGCAGCGCTCACCGGCGCCGAAATCGATGTCGGACGGCGATTGGCTGATCGGCTATGGCTGCGCGGCCACCTGCTATCCGACCCAGATGGCGCCCTCCGCGGCGCGCGTGCGCCTCCAGCGCGACGGCCGCACCCGGGTCGAGATCGCCGGCCACGAGATCGGCACCGGCGCCTATACCATCATCGCGCAGACCGCAGCCGAACGGCTTGGGGTGCCGTTGGAGCGGGTCTCGGTTTTCCTGGGCGACAGCGATTTGCCACCGGCGCCGGTCGCGGGCGGCTCGAACTCGACGGCCAGCACCTGTTCGGCCGTGATGATGGTCTGCGATCAGGTCCGCCAACGGCTGTTCAAGGCAGTCATGCCGAACGACAGCCTGACGGACCGGGCCAAGGAGACGATCGGCATGGGACAGACGGCGACAGCCCAGGCGGCGAAGAGCGATCGCCCGCTCGACATCGAGAAAGCCTTCGACGCGCTCGGCGTTGGCGTGGTCGAGGAGTATGGCGAGTGGAAGCCGGACGGAGCGCCACTGGATTCCTTCAAGGCCATGCACAGCGGGCACGCGCGGCTGGTCGGCGGCCATCAAATGAAAGACAAGATCGCCTACGCCTTCGGTGCGGAGTTCGTCGAGATCAGGATCAACCGCTTCACGCGTGAAATCCGTGCGCCGCGCCTGGTCGGCGCCTTCGCGGCTGGACGCATCATGAATCCGCGGACGGCGCGCAGCCAGCTCATGGGCGGCCTGATCTGGGGCATGTCCTCGGCGCTGCTCGAGGCCACCGAGATTGACGAGCGCACCGCGCGCTATGTCAACGACAATTTCGCCGATTATCTCGTGTCGGTGAATGCCGACGTGCCCGGCGTCGAGGTCATCCTACTGTCCGAGCAGGACGATCACATCAACCCGGCCGGCGCGAAAGGCCTCGGCGAGCTTGCCAATGTCGGCACCAACGCGGCGATCTGCAACGCGATTTATCACGCCACCGGTCAGCGCATCCGCAAGCTGCCGGTGCGGTTGGAAAATATCGAGGTTTGAGGGGTGGAAACCACTCCCTCGTTGGGCTAGACACCTCCCGCCTCGAACGGAAGGTGCCTTATGCAGCGTTTCCAACGCGTGCTCCTCGCCATCATGTCGGCACTCGCGATCGCAATGATCGGCGGCGTGTCCGGCTTTGTTTCCACCACGGCCTCGGCCCAGACCGCAGGGAAGACCATGACCACAGCTTCAGGCTTGCAGATCATCGACAGCGTCGCCGGCACCGGTGCCTCGCCAAAAGCGGGTCAGATTTGCGTGATGCACTATACCGGCTGGCTGTACGAGAACGGTCAGAAGGGCAAGAAATTCGACTCCTCGGTCGATCGCAACGAACCGTTCGAGTTTCCGATCGGCAAGGGCCGCGTCATTGCCGGCTGGGATGAAGGCGTTGCCTCGATGAAGGTCGGCGGCAAGCGCACGCTGATCATTCCGCCGCAACTCGGCTACGGCGCGCGCGGCGCCGGTGGCGTGATCCCACCGAATGCGACGCTGATGTTCGACGTGGAATTGCTTGGGGTGAAATGAAACCCACCAACAAAAAAGACCGGCCTTGCGGCCGGTCTTTTCGCATTCAAGCCTGCGCTCGTCAGTCGGCTGCGCGCTTTGCCGCGGCGGCGGCCCGGTCCGTCGCGTCCTTCGCGGCGTCCTTGGCATCACCCATGGCCTGCTGGCCCTTGCCCTTCACTTCCTGAACCGCGCCTTCACCCTTCATGCGGTCCGAACCGGTGGCTTCGCCGATGCCCTGCTTGGCCTTGCCGATCGCCTCATTTGTGCTGCCTTTGATCTTGTCGGTGGTGCTACCCATGAAACTCTCCTTCGTTTTGCTTACGGAGACAACGTTTCATGGCTGGGAGAGTTCCGATTTTGGCATGGCTTGCCGGGGCGGCCTTGAGCTAGTTTGCGACGGCACGGAACCAACAGAAAGCAGTCCAGATGACCGGCCATGACCACACACATCCGCACCATGCACACGATCATGACGATCGCTGGAAACATGACGGTGTGCGCGTCATTCCCGCCAACCAGCTCGATACCAACGTGCCGTCCACGCCAGGGATGGACCGTGCGGCCGCGATCAATTTCGCCCGCGTCGGCGCACAGAAATTATGGGCGGGCACCGTCAGCATCAAGCCGGATGCCAAGACCGGCGCGCATCACCACGGCCATCTCGAAAGCGTCATTTACGTCGTGAAGGGGAAGGCGCGGATGCGCTGGGGCGAGAGCCTGCAGTTCACCGCCGAGGCCGGCCCCGGCGATTTCATCTTCGTGCCGCCCTACGTGCCGCATCAGGAGATCAACGCCAGCCCCGACGAGGTGCTGGAATGCGTGCTGGTGCGCAGCGATGGTGAGGCGGTCGCAATCAACCTCGATATCGAGCCGGTCGAGAAGCCCGAGAACGTGCTGTGGATCGATCCGGTGCACCGGGATCCCAACGAGACGAAGTAACGCCTGCTGCCGGCTTTCGTGGTTCATGCGTAACGCGCGGGCCCGGCCAAAAAATAATCGGAAGCGGTGTCGGGTGGCCGACTGGCCGTCCGTCCTTGGGCAGAACCCCTCGCAAGGAGCTTCCGATGCCCAAGATGATCTTCGTCAACCTGCCGGTGACCGACCTCAAGCGCGCCACGGCGTTCTATGAGGCGGTTGGCGCGGTCAGGAACCCGCAATTCAGCGACGACACGGCGTCGTGCATGGTCTTTTCCGAGACCATCTACGCCATGCTGCTGACCCACGACAAATTCCGTCAGTTCACGCCGAAGCCGATCGCGGATGCCAAGACCTCGAATCAGGTTTTGCTCTGTCTCTCCGCCGATAGCCGCGACGAGGTGGACGCCATCGTGGGCAAGGCCGAGGCTGCAGGCGGGATGGCCGATCCGAGCCCGATCGATGAATACAGCTTCATGTACGGCCGCAGCTTTGAGGATCCGGATGGTCATATGTGGGGCGTGAACTGGATGGACCTCGCGGCTGCCCCCGCCCAGCCCGCGATGGCCTGATCGAAGCTCGACAAAATCGAATCCGGAAGAGGAGCATTCGCAAATGTCCAAGGTCGTGCCCTGCATGTGGTTCAACGGCGACGCCGAAGAAGCCGCGAAATTCTACGTGTCGCTGGTGCCGAATTCGGAGATCACGCACGTCCAGCGCAACGTCACCGACAACCCGTCAGGCAAGGAGGGCTCGGTACTCGTCGTCGAGTTCACGGTGGCCGGACAGCCGCTAGTCGCGCTCAATGGCGGGATGAAGATGGAGTACACCCACGCGCTCTCGCTGATGATCCATTGCGACGATCAGGCCCAGGTCGACAGCGTATGGAATGCGTTCCTCGCCCATGGCGGCAAGGCGCAGCAGTGCGGCTGGCTCAATGACCGTTACGGCGTGTCGTGGCAGGTCGTGCCGAAAGTGATGTTCGAATTTCTCTCGAGCTCGGACAGGCCTGCGGCCGCCCGCGCAATGCAAGCGATGATGAAGATGGTCAAGCTGGATGTCGAGGCCTTGCGCCGCGCATTCGAGGGCAAATCGGCAGCGTGATCTCAGCAACAGGTACCGAAGGTGGGCAAAGGCGCTCTTGCGCCGTGCCCACCGTCTTTCTACCACCGAGAGGGAAGTGGTGGGCACGCTTGCGCTCTGCCCGCCCTACAAGACCGTGCTGCACGTCAGTAATTGATCCGTAGCCCGACGCCGCCGTGGATGGTGTTGCCCACTGGCTGCGGACCGAGCGTGCCGTTTGCAAACAGGTCCACGATCCAGCCCTTCTGCACCCGGAAGCCGAGGCGGCCGCCATATTCGAACCAGCCCTGGTTGCCCATCGTCGGGACCACCGTGCCATCGCCGGTCACGGTGGCGACGATGCCGCTGTGGGACGCGAACGACTGCACCCAGCCGCCATTAAGGTTGGCTTCGATGTTGCTGCCGTAGAGATGGGTCCACTGGCCGCCGATCTTGACCAGGCTGGTGCGGTCGGTGCCGGTCGCAATGGTGGCGTCGAACGGATTGAACGCCGCCATGTTGTCCGCGTAGCCGGATACGCGCTGCCAGAGCTGCCAGACTTCGATGGACGCTGCGATTTCGTCGCGGGGTGACAGCCGGCTCATCCAGCCGGCACGGCCGTAGACCGCGTAATTCGCGGCGTTGGTCGAACTCGTGACGCTCACCGGTCCGAGGCTGGTGTTGTAGCTGCGGGTGTAGCGCGCTTTCTCCCACGGGGTCAGGATCGTGCCGATGTCGAAGAACGGGCGCGACGTGCCCCAGTCGGTGAAGTCATAGCGCAGCGCGAAGGCGCCGATCGGCGCGCTGGTGATGTTGTAACCGCCCTCGCTGTATTGCGTGTAGGCGATGCCGGCGAGCAGCGACAGGTTGTTGGTGAGCTCCTTGCGGCCGTGGATGCCGGCGGAGAACGAGCCGGCCGAGCCGAACGCGCTGACGCAGTCGCTGCAATTGACCTGCTCGTTCACACCGAGCAGCACAGTGCCGAGCACCCGGTTGGTGATCATCTGGTTGAAGCGCTGGTTGGCGAGGCCGCCGATCGAATTGCCGCTGGAATCGGCGCCGGTCGGCGTCGGCGACGGACTCGGACTTAGCGATGGTGAAGCGCTCGGGGTCGGCGTCGGTGTCGGTGTCGCCGTGGGCGTAGGCGTAGGTGTGGGCGTGTAAGTCGGCGTAGGCGTCGGCGTCTGGGCCGCCACCGGCTGCAACTGGGCTGCCAGCAGCAAGAACGTCCCGGCTGTGGTGAGCGCAGCCAGGAGAACGAAGCGCCGCATCCGGAGTTTCGTCATGATCAGCGCCCGCACAGCATGCCGTCGTCATGGACGGCGGGCGTGATGGTCGGCGAGGCGTCGGCATATTGGTTGACCGCGCACAGCCCGGCACTCGCGGCGCAGTTGGCGGCGAAAGTCCAGGGCGGTGTGTTGGTCTTGGCGATCCTGATCTTGCCGCCGCTCGAGGTGATGATCGCGGTCTCGCCGGGCTGGATGAGCTGCACGCATTGGAAGCTCAGCGTGCAGACGCTGGCGGCCCCCTCCTGAAGCACGACGACGGAGCGACCGCGCTGGGACAGGATGTCGAGCGTGGTGCCGCGTACGCCGATGGTCGCGAGCGGCGTCGTGATCTTGTAGGCGGTCTTCTCCGAATGCCCGGTGACGAAGCGGAATGCACCGGTCGTCATGCGGATCGCGACGTCGCGATAGCTGTGCTCGTCGTTGAAGACGGTGCGATCGAGCTTCAACGTTGCGCTCGCCCCGAGCGACAGGTTGGTGCTGTCGGCCATGACGAAGCGCGCCGCACTGTCGGCTCCGGTCTGCACGGTCTCGTCGCGCAGCATGCTGTCGCCGACATTGATCGGCGTCGCGGTCGCGGCGAGGCGCACCACTTCGTTCTGGACCACGACGGCTTCGCCGACGCGGGTCTGCGCCTGCGCGCAAGGTGCTGTGCACAGCAACGCCGACAACAGCATTGGGAAGAGCAAAGAACGCAAAATCATTTCGCTACCGATCGATATGTCCCTGATCGTACCGGACCGCGCGCATTTGTGTTGTGGCAGAATTATCACAAGCGGCGCAGGACGCGCGTTAGCTTAGTGACAGCCGCTGCAGAATGCGTTCAATGCTGCGAGCGAGTTGTCTTTTTTATCCGCGGTGACGCAGATTTGCCACGCAGAATAGCCCCACAGAAGCCGGGTCAATTGCCTGCAGTTCCAAAGCTGTCGCGGAGCGCAGTGATTGCTGTCGCGATTTTCCTAGCCGCACATCTCGCGCTGCTGATCGGCCTCGTAACGCCGGAAAAATTGGTGTTCGACGAGGTGCATTACGTGCCCGCGGCGCGGCAGATGCTCGGCCCCACGCTGTCGCAGCCGGTGCTCAATCCGATGCATCCGCCGCTGGCAAAAGAGATCATCGCGGCATCGATCGCGACGTTCGGCGACAATGCGTTCGGCTGGCGCTATCCGGCGACGGTGTTTGGCGCACTCGCGATCGTGGCGATCTATCTCTGCGGTCTCGCGCTGTTTGCCGCACAAGGCCCCGCGATCGCAGCCGCGCTGATCGGGGCCTTCAACCAGATGCTGTACGTCCAGTCGCGCATCGCGATGCTCGACATCTTCGCGCTTGGATTCGGCCTGCTCGCGACCGCCGCCTTCATGCACGGATTTCGAAGAGAGCGCCCGCATGCATTGTTCGCGCTTGCCGGGGCGCTGTTCGGTCTCGCCGCCGCGTGCAAATGGAGCGGGCTGTTTCCGCTCGGCGTCTGCGTCGTCATCGTTGCCATGGTCCGCCTGATGCGGAGCTGGCGCACGCTGTTTGCCGATGCCAGGCCGGGCGACTGGTACCGGCCGGATCTCTGGCCCGACTTCAGGGCGCACCATGTCGCGCTCTGCTTCGCGCTATTGCCGGCGTCGACGTATCTCGCCGCCTTCGTTCCACTTTACGGTCTGTCGCTGTCGGATCTGATCGAGGCGCAGCGCCGGATCTTTGCCGACAACACCACCACCGCGATCGCGGGCCACACTTATATGAGCTCGTGGCCGTCGTGGCCGTTGCTCGCGCGGCCGGTCTGGTTCCTGTTCGACAAGACGGCCGACGACAACGTCGCGGCGGTCGTTTTCCTCGGCAATCCGCTGGTGCTTTGGCCGGCGCTGCTCGCGCTCGCCGTGGTACTCCGCGACTTTATCGTCGCGCGGCGGTGGGATGCATTCCTGATCGCGGCGTTCTATTTCGGGCCCTGGCTTGCCTGGGCGTTGCTGCCGCGTACGCTGGGCTTCATCTATTATTATCTGCCGGCCGCAACAGCGGCCTCGCTCGCGCTGGTCTATGTGCTGGCCAAAGAGGGGTCGCCGCGCTGGCTGTTGTGGGCTTATGTCGGCGTCGCCGCGATAGGCTTTGCGGTGATGCTGCCGATTTCGGCGGCGTTCATCGGCACGTCGATGCAGACGTTCAACCGGCTGATGCTGTTTCAGAGCTGGATATGACATCGCCGCCCGCCATCGTCGTGGCGGGCGGCGTGTTTCGCGCAGCGATTATTTCGAGGCCGTCTTGGTATCCATGTTCACGACCTGGACGCGGCGGTTGACGGGATCGGCGCCATTGGCAGCGTCCTTCAGCTTGGTCTTGCCATAGCCGACGGTGACGAGATCGGTGCCGTTGAGGCCGTAGTTCTGCACCAGGTACTTCTTGATTGTGTCGGCGCGGCGTTCCGAGAGCCCCTGATTGTACTCTTCGGTGCCGATCGCATCGGTATGGCCGGCGACCACGAAGGTCGAGCCCTTCAGCGATGGATCTGACAGCGCCTTGCCGAGCGCCTGTACCGAGGGTACCGAGGTCTTGGCGATGTCGGCCGAGTTGTAGTCGAACTGGATCTCCAGATCGATGTTCGGCTTGGTCGCGGCGAGCTCGGCGATCTGGTCGCGCTCGCCCATCGAGAGCGAACGGGTCTGCCGGTTGCGCACGGTGTTGAGGAACGTCGCTTCCTTGGCCTGCACCGTCGGGTCGGCCTGCGGACCGACGGACAGGCCGCGGGTCACCGGCTTTGGCTTCAACGCATCCAGGATCTGGCTGGAGGAGACGTTGGTGTCGCCGGCGAAAGCCAGGCCGGCTGTCAGCGACAGTGCGGCCGTGAGGGTAATCACCGTCAGTCCAAAAAACTTGTTGAAATGGGTCATTGTCGTAACCTCGCTGTGACGCCTGATGGCGATTTGATGCCGCGAGCATAGAGTAGGTTCAAAGGCCCAGATGTGATCTTCGTCACGTTGGTGACAACGGGGCTGCGAGGTCATCCTACCTCGATTTGTGGGGACGGGACGCCGCTTTTGGATGGAAACCCAAGTACGTCGATTGTCGCAAAGGCGTCGTCGCGTGGCCTGCTCGCGAACAAGAATTTGGCCAGATGCGCGCCTAGCAGAAAACCTTGATCCAACAATTGCAGACAAGAGGAGCCGAGTTCCGTCCCGTGCCGAGGCCGAGTGACTATCAGTTTTATCGCAATGGCCCGCCGGATCGGACCGTGTCCGTAAGCTCCATGCCCATCTATATCGGCGCGGCGATGATCGCGGTGGCGATCCTGCTGTCGACGCTGATCACAGCTCTCACGTCCCGCTATGTCGGCCTCGAGGCCCCGAACGACGAGACCGTGTGGCTGGTCGACCGCCTCACTGGCAGCGTCTATCGCTGCCAGTCCGAGGGGCGCGGCAAGGCCGCCTGCGAACCCGATGTCGCCACCGGCAGCCTCGGTGACCGGTCCAAAGCGCCCAAAGGCGGCCGCTGATTGCCGCGCTTCGCACTGCAGCAAAAGAATTGTCTTCTCCGCGAAACGTTGTCGCTAGAGAATACGTAATTGCGAAGGCCGGCATGACGCCGGTTTCGTTTTACGGAGGAGACTTTTGATGAAGACCTTGCTCACCGCCGCTGCCTTTCTCGTGTTTGCCCTTTCCCCCGCGTCCGCCGCGATGATGGCGTGCAACAGCGCCAACCTGATGAAATCGACCGCCATGATGTCCGGCCCTGCCGATACGCCTGCCAAAATGGCCGCGAACAAGGAAATGGCCATGGTCAACACCGACATGAGCAATGCCAAGATGAAGAGCGCCTGCATGCACTACATGAAGGCGCAGAAGGCTATGATGATGAAATAGGCGCGAGGCCGCATCATCCGGCCGCGCTGTCACCAGCTGGCAGCGCGGCCTTTCCTCGATCCGCCTCTCTGCCCGCTTCTTTCTCCGGCGCGAATCCCGCTACATTGCTCCTCGCAATGCCTCGTTTAGCCAAACCGCTTCCGCTCCCGACGACACAGGCCCGGCAGATCTGGCTGCATGCCCAGCGGCTCGACACGCGCGCGCCGTTCGGGGAAGGCGCGGCGGCCGTGGCGGACGCAGTTGCCCATCTCGGCTATGTGCAGATCGACACCATCAACGTGATCGAGCGTTGCCACCACCACATCCTGTTCAGCCGCATCCCGTACTATCGCCGCGCCGATCTGCGTCACGCCCAGAGTGTCGACAAGAGCGTGTTCGAATACTGGACCCATGCGCTGTCCTACGTTCCGTCGGACGATTTTCGCTTCTTTCTGCCGGCGATGCGCGAGCACCGCCGCGAGGGGCATAAATGGTATGCGTCGGTCAAGCCGGCCGACACGCGCAAGGTGATGCGGCTGCTTCGCGCCGGCCCGCTGACGATCCGCGACATCGAGGACGACGTGCTCACCGAGAAGGAGCATCTCTGGCAGAGCCGAAAGCCCTCGAAGCGGGCGTTGCAGCTCGCCTTCTACACCGGCGTTGCCACCGTCAGCGAGCGCCAGGGCATGCTCAAGACCTATGAGCTGATGACGCGGCATTTCGGCTGGGACACATTGCCGAAGCCGGCATCAGCCAAGGAAATTACGGCCTATCTGCTCGACCGCGCCTTGCGGTCACAGGGCGTGGTGAGTCTCGACTCGGCCTGTCATCTCGACGCGCCGAGCAAGAAAGGGGTAGCAGCGCTGATCGCCTCGCGCGTTCGCCGCGGCGAGCTGGTTCCGGTTTCGCTCGAGGGCGCCGGCAAGCAGGAGCATTGGGCGCAGCCGTCCGCGCTGGAGCCGGGCGAGGTGTCGGCGGATCTTGTCCACATCCTCTCGCCGTTCGATCCCCTGATCATCCAGCGCAAGCGGACCAGTCTCATTTTTGGCTACAATCACCTGTTCGAAGCCTACGTACCCAAGGCAAAACGCAAGCTCGGTTATTTCGCGCTGCCGGTGCTGGTCGGCGACGAGATCGTCGCTGCGCTCGACCTCAAGGCTGACCGGCAGAACAAAAAGCTGCTGATGCAGAAATGGACTTGGGTCGGGCAGGGCAAGAAGACGGCGCGGCGCAAGGAGCTCAAGCAGAAGATCGAGGACGAGCTCGATCGCTTCGAGCGATTTCAACTGGCGGAGTGAGATGCGCTTTCGTAGGGTGGACAAAGCGAAAGCGTGCCCACCGAAATCGCCGCGCCAAGCAAGGTGGTGGGCACGGCGCTAAGGCGCCTTTGTCCACTCTACGAGACCGTCGATCCAAACGCCGAACGCAATCCCGATCGCGTAGGCCAGCAAATTCCACAGCGAGAAGATGCGCCCCAACAGCAGGGCGCCAGCGGTAGTAAGCCGGAACGCATCGAGCCACGGCGCATGCACCAGCCGGGAAAATTCGACCGCGACCGCGATCACCATCGCGAGCCCTGCGATCTGCGCCCGCGTCAGCCGCGGCAGCAAAACGCCGACCAGCAGATACATCATCGTCGCCCACAGCAGCGATCCGCCATACTTCACGGCGAAGGCGGGGAGGCCTAGCGGGAAGCCGTACCAGCGCAAGGACAGCCCGCAGGCGATGACCGCGAGGGCGAGCCCGGCGCGGATCACGGATGTTCGCAACGGCGCAACAGGTTTCTCCAACTGCGCCCCCTGCATCGCCTGCTCCATTGACTCTTTGCCTGTGATGCTCAAAACCGAAGATCAGCTCACAAAAACAATAATTCGGGGGACGCCATGAGCCAGACCACGACCTATGCCGGTTCCGCGAGCACCAACAAGACGGAAATCGAAACCTCGACCATCCGCGCCATCTCCTGGCGCCTGATTCCGTTCCTGGTGCTCGCCTACTTCTTCTCCTATCTCGACCGCGTCAATCTCGGCTTCGCCGCGCTGACCATGAATGCCGAGCTGAAGTTCACACCGCTGATCTTTTCCTGGGGCGCCGGCATCTTCTTCATCGGCTATTTCATCTTCGAGGTGCCGAGCAACCTCGCGCTCGAAAAGTTCGGCGCCAGCCGCTGGATCGCGCGTATCATGGTGACCTGGGGTATCATCTCGGGGCTGATGGCGCTGACGAGCGGTGTGACGAGCTTCTACGTCCTTCGTTTCCTGCTCGGCGTCGCCGAGGCCGGCTTCTTCCCCGGCATCATCCTTTATCTCACCTATTGGTATCCGGCCGAGTATCGCGCCCGCTTCCTCGCGGCGTTCGCGATCGCAGTCCCGGTCTCGACCGTGATCGGCGCGCCGACTTCGGGTCTCCTGCTCGGGCTCGACGGCGCCATGGGCCTGAAGGGCTGGCAGTGGCTGTTCATCATCGAGGGCATCCCCTCGGTGCTGCTCGGCATCGTCACCTGGTTCTATCTCACGGACCGGCCCGAGAAGGCGGGCTGGCTCTCGGCCGAGCAGAAGGCCTGGCTCAAGACGAAGCTGGACTCCGAGATCGCTGCCAAGCAGGCGGTGAAACATTTGTCGCTCGGCGAGGCGCTGTCATCACCGAAGGTGATCATGCTGAGCCTGGTCTATTTCGGCTTCGTCGGCGCGCTCTATGGCATGCAGTTCTGGCTGCCGCAGATCGTCAAGGCATTCGGCCTCACCAACGCCCAGACCGGCTTCGTCACCGCGATCCCCTATCTGTTCGGCACCATCGCCATGATCCTGTGGGCGCGGCATTCGGATGCGACGCGCGAGCGGGTGATGCATGTCGGCGCGCCGCTGCTGCTCACGGCCATCGCGCTTGCCGTCTCCAGCTACCTGACCGATCCGACTATGACGATGGTTGTGCTGGCCATCGCGGCGATCGGCGTATTCTGCTGCTTCGGCGTGTTCTGGACCCTGCCGACCGCCTGGCTCTCCGGCACGGCGGCGGCGGGCGCGATCGCGCTGATCAACTCGATCGGCAACCTCGCCGGCTTCGGCGGTCCGTATCTGATCGGCTGGGTCAAGGAAGCGACGGGGCAGACCTCGACCGGCCTTCTGGTGCTCGCGGTGTTGCCGCTGATCGCCGGCATTCTGGTCTTCATCGGCGGCCACGAGAGCAAGCACGAGTTTGCGGAGCAGAGGCGGTAACGGAAGCCTTGTAGGGTGGGCAAAGGCGCGCTCTTCGCGCGCCGTGCCCACCGTTTCTCCCGAAAGGCCGACCGATCTGGTGGGCACGCTACGCTTTGCCCACCCTACAATAGCACCTTCGTGGCGGCCATGGGCCGCTTTACCACCCCTAAACGATCACAGATTTCTGATGACTAACGATTATTGACTTTCATCAGTGATTAGTCGACATTCCTCTCATTGCAGTGCGCAGGAGTGTCCTCCGATGTTCGTCCGGTTAGTTTTATCGAGCTACTCCAGGCTCTTGGCAGGTATATCGCTGGCCGTGATGGCCGCGGCGCTGGCCGGATGCAACGACACCGTGGCGCAACAAGCCGAGCCGCCGCGCCCGGTTCTGGTCGCAACCGCCCATTATGAGGCCGAGACGCCGGAGCGCAGCTTCGTCGGCACGGTCAAGCCCCGGATCGAGAGCGATCTCGGCTTCCGCGTCGCCGGGAAGGTCGCAAAGCGCCTGGTCGAAGTCGGTCAGACCGTCGAAATCGGCCAGCCGCTCGCGACTCTGGACGAGGTCGACCTGAAGCTCCAGGCCGAGCAGGCCGTGGCCGAGCAAACGGCTGCGACCGGCGTGCTGGCCCAGGCCGCCGCCGCCGAGCAGCGTGCCAAGGAGCTGAAGGCCAAGGGCTGGACCACGGATGCGGCGATGGATACGAGCCGCGCCGCGGCCGACGAGGCCCGCGCGCGCCTGGACCGCGCCGTGCGCTCGGTCGAACTGACCAAGAATTCCCTTTCCTACGCGACGCTCAACGCCGACGCCCGTGGCGTCGTCACCGCAACGCTGATCGAGCCCGGCCAGGTGGTTGCCGCAGGCCAGACTTCGATCCGCGTCGCCCGCTTTGCCGAAAAGGAAGCGGTCGTCGCGATCCCTGAGACGCTGGTCGGACGTGCCAAATCGGGCGCCGCCAGCGTCACTCTTTGGTCGGAGCCGGGCAAGAAATACGCCGCCAAGCTGCGCGAGATCGCGCCCACCGCGGATCCCGCCACGCGCACTTACCTCGCAAAATTCTCGCTGCCCGAGGCCGACGACAAGGTTTCGCTCGGCATGACCGCGACGCTGACGCTGTCTGACGCCGCCACCGAGCGCGTCGCGCGGCTGCCGCTGTCAGCGCTGTTCAACGAAGGCGGCAAGCCCTCCTTCTACGTCGTCGACGACAACGGCGCGGTCGCGCTGAAGCCGGTCACGGTGAAGTCCTACGAGAGCAACGACGTCCTCATCACCAGCGGTGTGGAAGAGGGCGCCAAGATCGTCGCGCTCGGCGTGCAGAAGCTCGATCCGAGCCAGAAGGTGCGGATCGTCTCGTCACTGTCCTTTTAGCCTTCGTCGCTCCGGGGCGATGCGAAAGCATCGAACTATGGTGCGCAATCGCGCACCTGAGAACCTCGAGATTGCGGGTCTGGTCCTTCGGACCATCCCGGAATGACAAGAAACTAAGTTTCGTCGTGTGAGGTGAGTTTCGGCCAGAGCGCAAATGCGAAGGCTGAAGCGGCGAAGCGATCCAGAACCTGCCCAGCCCCCTGGATTGCTTCGCTGCCTCGCGACGACGGTTTGAACAGAGTGGCTGTTGTTTTTGGCAATCGGATCGTCTCGCGGAGAGAGCCATGAAGCGCTTCAACCTTTTCGGCCTGGGCTGTCAGCCATCCGACGCTGGTCCTGTTCCTGATGCTGGTGCTCGGCGTCGCCGGCTTCTTCTCCTATCAGAAGCTCGGACGCGCCGAGGATCCGTTCTTCACGGTGAAGGTGGTCAACGTCTCCGTGCTTTGGCCGGGCGCGACCGCGCAGGAGATGCAGGCGCAGGTCGCCGATCCCATCGAGAAGAAGATCCAGGAGCTGCCTTACTTCGAGAAGGTGCAGACTTATTCCAAGCCCGGCTTCACCGCGCTCCAGGTGACCTTCCGCGACTCCACGCCGCCGAAGGACGTGCCCTATCTCTTCTACTTGTTGCGCAAGAAGCTGGTCGACGTGCAGGGCCAGCTGCCCTCGGGTATTCTGGGACCCGTCGTCAACGACGAATTCTCGGACGTCGATTCCATTCTCTACATGATGACCGGCGACGGCGCCGACTATGCCCAGCTCAAGAAGGTCTCGGAAGGTTTTCGTCAGCGCCTCCTGAAGGTGCCGGGCGTGACCAAGGTCGACGTCTACGGCAATCAGGACGAACGCATCTTCGTCGAATTCTCGCACGCCAAGCTCGCCACCCTCGGCATCACGCCGCAGGCGCTGTTCGATTCACTCGCCAAGCAGAACAACGTGACGCCGGCCGGCACGGTCGAGACCTCGGCGCAGCGTGTGCCGCTGCGCGTCACCGGCGCGCTCGACGGCGTCAAGGCCGTGGCGGAGACCCCGGTCGAGAGCAACGGCCGCGTTTTCCGCCTGGGTGACATCGCCACCATCACCCACGGCTATGTCGATCCGCCGAGTTTCAAGGTGCGCCAGGAGGGCAAGGCTGCGATCGGCATCGGCGTCGTCACCGCCAAGGGCGCCAACATCCTCGATCTCGGCAAGGAGGTCGAAAAGGCTACCGCCGAATTCATGAAGGCCGTGCCGCAGGGCGTCGACGTCCGGCTCATCGCCGACCAGCCCAAGGTGGTCGAGCATGCCGTCAGCGAGTTCGTGCATTCGTTCATGGAAGCGCTGGTGATCGTGCTGTTCGTGTCCTTCCTCGCGCTCGGATGGCGGACCGGCATCGTGGTCGCGCTCTCGGTGCCGCTGGTGCTCGGCATCGTCTTCATCGTGATGAATACGTTGTCGCTCGACCTGCACCGCATCACGCTCGGCGCGCTGATCATCGCGCTCGGGCTCCTGGTGGATGATGCCATCATCGCCGTCGAGATGATGGTGGTGAAGATGGAGCAGGGTTGGGACCGCATGCGCGCGGCGTCCTTTGCCTGGGAATCCACCGCGTTTCCGATGCTCACGGGAACGCTGGTCACGGCCGCTGGCTTCCTCCCCATCGGCTTCGCCAATTCCGCGGTCGGCGAATATGCCGGCAGCATCTTCTGGATCGTGGCGATCGCGCTGGTCGCCTCCTGGTTCGTGGCGGTGATCTTCACGCCCTATATCGGCGTCATGCTGCTGCCCAACATCAAGGTGCACCAAAATCATGATCCGCACGCGGTCTACGAGACCCGCATGTACCGCGGCCTACGTGCCGTCGTGCAATGGTGCGTCAACCATCGCATCGCGGTGGTGGCCGCGACCGTCGGCGTCTTCGTTGCCTCGATCGTCGGCTTTGGACATGTGCAGCAGCAGTTTTTCCCGCTGTCGGAGCGGCCCGAGCTGTTCCTCCAGCTCCGCCTGCCGGAGGGCACCGCCTTCAACGTCACTGAGAAGGCCGTGAAGGAGGCCGAGACGCTGTTGAAGGACGACAAGGACATCGACACCTATACCGCCTATGTCGGCCAGGGCTCGCCGCGCTTCTGGCTCGGCCTCAACCCGCAGCTACCGAACGAGGCCTTTGCCGAGATCGTCATCGTCGCCAAGGGCGTCGAGGCGCGCGAGCGCGTCAAGGCCAAGATCGAGCGTGCGGCTGCCGACGGCATGCTGACGGAAGCGCGCGTGCGCGTCGATCGCTTCAACTTCGGTCCGCCGGTCGGCTTCCCCGTCCAGTTCCGCGTCATCGGGCCCGATGCCAACAAGGTGCGCGAGATCGCCTACCAGGTGCGCGACATCATGCGCGACAACAAGAACGTCAAGGACGTCCAGCTCGACTGGAATGAGCAGTCGCCTTACCTCAAGCTCGTCGTCGACCAGGATCGTGCCCGTGCCATGGGCCTGACCCCGCAGGATGTGTCGCAGGCGCTTTCGATGCTGATCTCGGGCTCACAGGTCACGACCATTCGCGACGGCATCGAGAAGGTCGGCGTGGTCGCCCGGGCGGTCCCGTCCGAACGTCTCGACCTCGGCAGCGTTGGCGATCTGACCATCACCACGCGCGACGGCGTTGCCGTGCCGCTCGAGCAGATCGCTAGAATCGAATATGCCCACGAGGAGCCGATCCTGTGGCGGCGCAACCGGGACATGGCGATCACCGTGCGCTCCGACGTCGTCGACGGCGTGCAGGCGCCCGACGTCACCGGCCAGATCGCGCCGAAGCTGAAGGGCATCCAGGACAAGCTCGATCCGGCCTACCGCATCGAGCCGGGCGGGGCGTTCGAGGAGTCCGCCAAGGGCAATGCCTCGATCTTCGTTCTTTTCCCGCTGATGGTGATGGTGATGTTGACGCTGCTGATGATCCAGCTTCAAAGCTTCTCACGCCTGATCCTGGTGTTCCTGACCGCGCCGCTCGGGATCGTCGGCGCCTCCCTCGGGCTCAACATCGCCAACGCCCCGTTCGGTTTCGTCGCGCTGCTCGGCCTGATCGCGCTCGCCGGTATGATCATGCGCAACGCGGTCATCCTGGTCGACCAGATCGAGACCGACGTTTCGCACGGGCTGACCCGGCGCGAGGCAATCGTCGAGGCAACCGTCCGCCGTGCCCGCCCCGTGGTGCTGACGGCGCTCGCCGCCATCCTGGCCATGATCCCGCTGTCGCGCTCGGCCTTCTGGGGCCCGATGGCGATCACCATCATGGGTGGATTGTTCGTCGCGACCTTCCTGACGCTACTCTACCTGCCGGGCCTCTACGCCCTGTGGTTCCGCAAGAGCCTCGATCAGGCCGGCACTCCCGAGCAGCCTGCCGCGCCGCAGCATGGGAGCGATGACGAGCACGCAATTCCGCTTGCTGAAGCGGCTGAATAAGTGACAAGAAGTACTGACGAGTCCTGACATATGGCACTGATTGCGGAACATATCGAAGGCGACACCCGGGACCGTATTCTCGAGGTGGCCGAGCGGCTGTTCCGCCAGATCGGCTACCAGAAGACCACGGTCGGGGACATCGCCAAGGAGCTCAGGATGAGCCCCGCCAACGTGTATCGCTTCTTCGAGATCGAAGAAGGCGATCCATCAGGCGGTGGCCCGTTCGTTGATGGGTGAGGTCGAACTGGAGGCGCAGCGGATCGTGGCGAGGTCCGGTCCGGTGCTGGAGCGCTTCCGCGAGCTGCTGACCACCGTCCATCGCATGAACACCGAGCGCTATGTCGGCGACAACAAGCTGCATGAGATGGTCGAGATCGCCATGCAGGAGGACTGGGGCGTCTGTGTCACCCATATGGAGTGTGTCGCCGGAATGATCGGCCAGATGATCGCGCAAGGCGTGGCCTCCGGCGAGTTCGAGGCGGCGGACCTGCAACTGGCCGCGCTGTGCACCTGCACCGCAATGATGCGCTTCTTCCACCCCCAGATGATCGCCCAGTGCGCCACCAAGCCGGGCCCCTCGATCGACCAGATGATCGATTTTGTCATTGCGGGCCTGTCTCCGCGCCACTGACGGGCGGCGGAATTTTTCCTATAAGCGCACCTGCCGTCATTCCGGGGCGCGCAAAGCGCGAACCCGGAATCTCGAGATTCCGGGTTCGGTCCTGCGGACCGCCTCGGAATGACGGGCAGCGGAGAAGCAGCGCGTGACCGACAAAGACCTTCACTTCTACGAGCCCTCCAAGGGCCACGGCCTCAAGCACGATCCGTTCAACGCCATCATCGCGCCGCGGCCGATCGGCTGGATCTCCTCCCGTGACACCAAGGGCCACGTCAACCTCGCTCCCTACAGCTTCTTCAACGCCTTCTGCTACGTGCCGCCGATCATCGGCTTCTCCTCCACCCACTGGAAGGACACGGTCGCGAACATCCAGCAGACCGGCGAATTCGTCTGGAATCTCGCCACGATGGATCTCGCCAAGCACATGAACGCGACCGCCGCGCATGTCGCCCCCGAGGTCGACGAATTCGAGATCGCGGGCCTGACCGCCGTGCCCGGCAACCTCGTCAACGTGCCGCGCGTCGGCGAAAGCCCTGTCGCCTTCGAGTGCAAGGTCTGCGATGTCGTCCGCCTCAAGGGCGCCGACGGCAAGGAAGCAAATGCCTGGCTGACGCTGGGCGAAGTCGTCGCCGTCCACATCGACAAGGCCATGATCAAGGACGGCGTCTACCAGACCGCAGCCGCCCACCCGATCGTGCGCGCGGGGCGCCGCGGAGACTATTTCGAGATCAAGCCGGAAAACATGTTCGAGATGGTCCGGCCGGATTAGGCTCGCGGAGCCCGTAGCCCGGATGGAGCGAAGCGCAATCCGGGATTCTCACCTCGCGGATAGGCTTTCCCGGATTGCGCTGCGCTCCATCCGGGCTACTGCCTCCCCTCCCGGAACTGCCACCGCCCCCGGCCGTTATCGCCCGGGGTCGCCCGGCCGCGTCAATTCGCTTCGTTTTGCTGCCGAAGTGTTCACTCCCGCCAGCCGATTTCCGCTAAAATGTCCGACATCCGCGCCGATCCAAGAGGTCTGCCATGAGCTTCCGCCGCGACAACATCACAAAGCCGATCTTCTCCTGGGCGCGCGGCGTGTTGCCGGCGATGTCGGACACCGAGCGTGAGGCGCTGGAAGCGGGCGATGTCTGGTGGGACGCCGATCTCTTCACTGGCAACCCCGATTGGGCGAAGCTGTTGAAGGTGCCGCCGGCCACGCTGACCGATGAGGAGCACGCCTTCCTCAATGGCCCCGTCGACGAGCTCTGCGCCATGCTCGACGAGTGGAAGATCTTCTGGGAATGGCGCGACCTGCCGCAGGACGTGTGGGCCTTCATCAAGCGCGAAAAATTCTTCGGCATGATCATTCCGAAGGAGTTTGGCGGCCTCGGCTTCTCGCCCTACGCGCATTCGGAAGTCGTGCGCAAGATCTCGACCCGTTCGATCGCGGCCGCCGTCACGGTGATGGTGCCGAACTCGCTCGGGCCCGGCGAGCTGTTGATGCGCTTCGGCACCAGGGAGCAGCAGGAACGCTGGCTGCCGCGGCTTGCCGATGGCCGCGACATTCCCTGCTTCGGCCTCACCAGCCCGGAAGCCGGCTCCGACGCCGCCTCGATGATCGACACCGGCATCATTTGCAAGGGCATGTTCGAGGGCCGTGAGGTGCTGGGCCTGAAGCTCAATTGGCACAAGCGCTACATCACGCTCGGTCCGGTGGCGACGCTGCTTGGCCTCGCATTCAAGGCCTATGATCCCGATCGTCTCGTCGGCAATGTGGAGGAGCTCGGCATCAGCGTGGCGCTGATCCCGACCAATCTGCCCGGCGTCGAGATCGGCCATCGCCACTTGCCGGCGATGCAGGTGTTTCAGAACGGCCCGAACTGGGGCCACGACGTCTTCATCCCGCTCGACTATGTCATCGGCGGTCAGGCACGGCTGGGACAGGGTTGGAAGATGCTGATGACTGCGCTCGCCGCCGGCCGAGGCATTTCATTGCCGTCGCTGTCGGCGGCCGGCGCCGCCTATGCCGCGCGCACCACCGGCGCCTATGCCCGCATCCGCGAGCAGTTCGGCATTTCCATCTCCAAATTCGAAGGCGTCGAGGAGCCGCTCGCGCGCATCGTCGCCACCGCCTATCAGCTCGACGCGGCGCGGCGGCTGACCTGCGCGGCGTTGAACGCCGGCGTCCATCCCGCCGTCATCTCCGGCATCATGAAGCTGCATGCGACCGAGCGGATGCGGACCGCGGTCGACGACGCCATGGATATCCATGCCGGCAAAGCCGTGATCGACGGCCCGCAGAACTACCTCGGCAATCTGCATCGCGCCGTCCCCGTCGGCATCACGGTCGAAGGCGCCAATATCCTGACCCGCAATCTCATCGTGTTCGGGCAGGGCGCCATTCGGGCGCATCCCTATCTGCTCGACGAGATGAACGCGCTCGCCGATACCGATCGCGAGCGCGGACTGACGGCGTTCGACAACGCGTTCTGGAAGCATGTCGGCCACAGTTTTCGGACCCTGTTCCGTGCCTTCGGCCGGAGTTGGACGTTGGGTGCGTTCGCACCGGCGCCTGATGCGGGCGAGGCGACACGATTTTATCGGCAGCTCTCGCGCTATTCCGCGGCGTTTGCACTTTGTGCCGATATGGCGCTGCTGACGCTCGGCGGCGCGCTCAAGCGCAAGGAGATGTTGTCGGCGCGTTTCGGCGACATCCTCTCCGAGCTGTACCTGCTCTCGGCCGCGCTGAAACGCTGGCAGGACGAGGGCCGGCACAAGGACGATTTTGCCGCGCTGGAATGGTGCATGGCGGCCGGCTTCAGGACCATCGAGAACCGGCTTGCCGAAATCCTCGCCAACCTGCCGAACCGCTTTGTCGCTGTGATCCTCAAGCTCGTGGTCCAGCCCTTTGGTGCCCGCGTGCTCGGCCCAAGCGACCGCGTCGTGCACCAATGCGCAAGCCTCGTGCTGGAGCCGTCGGCCGCGCGCGATCGCCTCACGCCTGATCTGGCCAATGTCGACGACGACAGCGGCTTTGCCCGGCTGGAGCGCGCATTTGCGCTTGTCGTAAACTGCGACGCGATCGCGAAGCGCATGCGTGCCGCGCATCTGAGCGATTGGAACGAGGCCGTGACCAAGGGCGTGATCACGCAGGCCGAAGGCGAGCAGTTGGTCGCGGCCCGTGAGGCCGTCGCAAAGGTGGTCGAGGTCGATGATTTTGCGCCGGAGGCGCTGTCGCCGATTTACAAGAAAACCGGAGACGTGCATCAATTCTTCCAGGAACTCGGCGAACAGAGGGCGGCGAGCTGATGGCACGACCGGTTTTCATCGTCGACGGCAGCCGGACGCCGTTTTTGAAGGCGCGGTCAGGGCCGGGGCCGTTCACGCCGGTCGATCTCGCCGTGCAATGCGGCCGGCCGCTGTTGGCGCGCCAGCCGTTTTCGCCTACGGCCTTCGATCAGGTCATCCTTGGCTGCGTCAACGTGATCGCGGACGAGATGAATCCGGCGCGCGTCGCGGCCCTCAGGCTCGGCATGGGCGAGGACATGGTCGCCTTCACCGTGCAGATCAATTGCGGCTCGGGCATGCAGTCGATCGACACCGGCTATCGCTACATCCGCGAGGGCCACGCCGACATGATCCTCGCCGGCGGCACCGAGGCGTTGAGCCACGCACCGCTGGTCTGGCCGAATTCCGGGGTGCGCTGGTTTGCCGGTCTTGCCACGGCAAAAGGCATCGCCGCGAAACTGGGCGCGGCGTTCAAACTGCGGCCGCGCTATCTCAAGCCGATCATTGGCCTCGAGCGCGGACTGACCGATCCCATCACCGAATTGAACATGGGCCAGACCGCCGAGGTCGTCGGTCATCTCTTCGGCATCACCCGCGCGCAGTCCGATGTCTATGCCGCCGAGAGCCATCGCCGGCTCGCTTATGCGCAGGCGGAAGGCTTTCTGAAGGGCGAGGTCGAGACCGCCTTCTCCCGCAACGGCAAGTTCTTCGACCGTGACGACGGCGTGCGGCCGGACTCTTCGTCTGAGACGCTCGCAAAACTGAGGCCGGTGTTCGAGCGCCCCTGGGGCCAGGTCACTGCCGGCAATTCCTCGCAGATCACCGACGGCGCTTCCTGGGTGATCCTCGCTTCCGACGAGGCGGTGGCAAAACACAGACTGACGCCGAAGGCGGTGATCGTCGACAGCAACTGGGCCGCACTCGATCCCAGCATCATGGGGCTGGGCCCCGTGATGTCGGCGACGCCGCTGCTGACCCGTAACAATCTCACCATCAAGGATGTCGAGACCTGGGAGCTGAACGAGGCCTTCGCGACCCAGGTGTTGGGCTGTCTCGCAGCGTGGAACGATGACAAGTTCTGCCGCGAGATTCTCGGACTCGACGGTGCTGCCGGCGAGATCGATCGCGACAGGCTAAATGTCGATGGCGGCGCGATCTCGCTCGGCCATCCCGTCGGCACCTCCGGCAATCGCATCGTGCTGCATCTGGTCAATGCGATGAAGCGGCTCGGCACCCGGCGCGGGGTCGCCACCGAATGCATCGGCGGCGGGCTCGGCGGTGCCATGCTGATCGAGGCGGTGTGACGATGGATTCAAGGATCATGACCGCGCTTGGCGACCGCGTGCTGGATCTCGGGCCTCCACCTGCGGCTGACGGCCCATACAAGAACTTCAAGCTTTCTCGCGATGCCGACGGTGTCGCCTGGCTGCTGTTCGATCGCGCCAATGCCAGCGCCAATACGCTCTCCGCTGACGTGATGGAGGAGTTCGACACCGTGCTCGCTGCGATCGAGACCGAGCGTCCCGCCGGTCTCGTGATCCGCTCGGCAAAACCGTCCGGCTTCATTGCCGGCGCGGATGTCAACGAATTCCGCGGCGCCAGCGATCCCGCGGTGGTGGAAACCCGGATCCGCGCTGCGCATGCGGTGGTCGATCGTCTGGAGGCGCTGAAGCTGCCGACGGTCGCGGTGATCCACGGCTTCTGCCTTGGCGGCGGACTCGAGGTGGCGCTGGCCTGTCAGTCGCGGATCGCGATCGATGGCGCGCGCTTCGGTTTCCCGGAGGTGATGCTGGGCCTGCATCCCGGCCTCGGCGGCACCGCGCGCTTCACCGCGCTGGTCAATCCGACCCAATCGATGGCGCTGATGCTGACCGGTCGCACCATCGATGCGCGCCGCGCCAAATCGCTCGGCCTCGTCGATACCGTGACGCAGGAGCGCCATGTCCGCAACGCGGTGAAGGATGCGCTGTTCGGCCGGCTGAAAAAGGCGCGACCGGGCCTTCTCACGCGCGCGGCCAATTTCGGACCGGTGCGCGGTCTGCTCGCCAAGCGCATGCGCAGCGAAGCAGCGAAGGCCGCGCCGCGCGAGCATTATCCGGCGCCTTACGCCCTGATCGAACTCTGGGAGACCCATGGCGGCAGCAAGGCCGCGATGCTGAAGGCAGAGCAGGCGTCGTTCGCCAGATTGATGGTGACGCCGACCGCGCAGAATTTGATCCGCGTGTTCTTCCTGCGCGAGCAGATGAAGAAGGCGGCCGGCAGCGGCAACACCATCAAGCACGTCCATGTCATCGGCGCCGGCGCGATGGGCGGCGACATCGCAGCCTGGTGTGCGGGGCAGGGCATGCGCGTTTCGCTCGCCGACATGAAGGCCGAACCGATCGCCGGCGCGGTCAAGCGCGCCGCCGAGCTCTACGGCAAGATCATCCGCAAGCCGACCGAGGTCCGTGATGCGCTCGACCGCCTGATCCCCGACATGGATAGCGAGGGCGTCCGCAGAGCCGATCTCGTCATCGAAGCGGTGCCGGAAAAGCTCGAGCTGAAGCAGAAGGTCTATGCCGGCCTCGAGCCCAGGATGAAGCCGGGCGCGATTCTTGCGACCAACACTTCGAGCATTCCGCTCCAGGATTTGCGCAACGGCCTGGCGCGGCCGGAGCGGCTGGTCGGCCTGCACTTCTTCAATCCGGTGTCGCGGCTGCAATTGGTCGAGGTCGTCAGCCATGACGGCAATGATGCGCAGGTGTTGAAAGAGGCGCTTGTCTTTGTAGGCGCGATCGATCGCCTGCCGCTGTCCGTCAAGAGCTCGCCCGGCTTCCTCGTCAACCGCGCGCTGACGCCCTACATGCTGGAAGCGATGGTGATGCTGGACGAGAAGATCGACCAGCGCCTGATCGATGCCGCCGCCGAACAGTTCGGGATGCCGATGGGGCCGATCGAGCTGGCCGATCAGGTCGGGCTCGACATCTGCCTGGATGTTGGCGACATGCTGCGCACCAAATTCGGCGATCTCCTGCCGCCGACGCCGGCCTGGCTGCGCGACAAGGTCGCCAAGGGCGAGCTCGGCCGCAAGACCGGCAGGGGCTTTTACACCTGGAAGGACGGCAAGGCCGAGAAGGCGCCGTTGCCCGAGACCGGCCCGCGCGTCACCGACCAGATGATCGACCGGCTGGTGCTGCCGATGTCCAATGTCTGCGTTGCGGCTCTTCGCGAGGGCATCGTCGACGATGCCGACGCGGTCGATGGCGCCATGATCTTCGGCACCGGCTACGCGCCGTTCCGGGGCGGTCCGTTGAACTACGCGCGTGCGCGCGGCGTGGAGAATGTCGTATCCACCTTGCGCGCGCTGGCCGAACGATTCGGCGGCCGGTTTGCGCCCGATCCGGGCTGGGACAATTTCAAGTGAGAATTTCATGAGCGAACAGGGGAATGCCGAGCCGAGCGGCGATCTCTGCATCCGCACGCTGGCGATGCCGGCCGACACCAATGCCAATGGCGATATTTTCGGCGGCTGGCTGCTCAGCCAGATGGACGTCGGCGGCGGCGTGTTCGCATCAAAGGTCGCGAAGTCGCGCACGGTGACGGTCGCGATCGAGGCTATGAATTTTCGCAAGGCGGTCTATGTCGGCGATCTCGTTTCCGTCTACGCCAACCTCGTCCGCCTTGGACGCACCTCGCTCACGGTGCATCTCGAAGCCTGGGCGCTGCGGCGAAGGGAGCTGCAGCCGATCCTCGTGACCGATGGTAATTTTACTTATGTCTCGATCGACGACACCGGGCATCCGCAGGTGATCCAGAGGAACGATCCGCCGGTTGCGACGTAACCGCCGCGGGTTTGCGTCTCATCTGGCGAAGACATACCGCACTGCCAAACGCGGCGCGAGTGGGCCGACGCGTCGCGGCTTTGCCAACAACAGGTCACAAAACGGATGAGGTCAGGGCGTACTCAATTGCGCGTCGATTCGGGGCGGAACCGGCTGATTGGCCCGAGGAACTTTTGGGCCGAGATCCGGTTATTTGCCCGCACTGAGGAATCCACGGGCCATGCCGGACAGCTACATCATCGAAGTCAATTCACAGACCGCAGGTATCGTCGTTCGCAGCCAGGGAGGCTACTGCTTCTTCGCCTCATCCGACCGCTTCAACCGGCTCGAAGGCCAGCTCTTCCGCAACGCCCGCGAAGCCGAGCGCGCCGCGCGCAAGCTGGTGAACGGTGATGTGAAGGAAGCGGCGTAGGCTTCTTCCTTCTCCCTTGTGGGAGAAGGTGGCATAGGCGGCCTGCGGCCGCCGTTCTTGAGAACGCCGAAGCAAAGCTTCGGCTACGGCGCCGGATGAGGGGTTGCTTCAACGCGCTCAGATGCAAGAGATGTACGCGCGGAGAGAGACCCCTCACCCGTCTCGCCGCTAACGCGGCGAGCCACACTCTCCCACAAGGGGAGAGGGAAAGAAAAGCATCACAATTTCGTCGCTGCCCGCGACAACAGCTTCCAATCGTCGCCCTGCTTCTGCCAGTTCATCAGGATGTGCAGGTTGGTCGGCACTTTTTTCCCATCGGCCGCCATCTCCTGTTCCGCGACCCAGTGGAAGCGCACGATCGCGGCGGGACCGACGACCTTGATGGTCGGATTCTGGTACTCGATCGACAGGAATTTCGATTTGCCGTCGGTGGCATTGGCGATGAAGGTCGCCTTGTCCTCGACCTTACCGCTGGAATGGCTGTAGCTGAGATCGTCCCAGCAGAGCGCGGCGAGTGCCTTGGGATCGGCTGCGATCTGAGCGAGGCGGAAGGCCTCGACCTTCTTCGCCACGGCCTCTTCATCCGCTGACGCCGCCAGCGCCGGGACCGGGGCCGCGAGTGCAAGCGCCGAGACCACGAGGGCCGAGAGAGCAAGGTCGCGCCGATCGATCGTCATGGTTTTCCTCCTTTTTGATCTTGCAACGAGTGTTGCAGCCGAATGCGGCTTTGTCGAGTGTCGCTGGTCATGCCGATGCGTCATTGCGCGATCGCGGCTGTATTGATACGTCTTTCGCATCGATGCACCGCGCATTCTGGAAAGTACGGACATGATCGAGGCCAAAGGCAGAGCGTTGCTGTTCGATATCGACGGCACGCTGGCCGATACGGACGCACTTCATCGCGAGGCGTTCGAGCGGGTCTTTGGACCGCGCGGTCATGTGGTGGATGACGCGCGCTTCAAGAAAGAGCTGCAGGGCTTTTCCAACGCCTCGATCGGGGAGCGATTCCTGCCGATGGAAACGCTGGAATCCCGCGCGGTCATCATGAACGAGAAGGAACAGATTTTTCGCGACCTAGTCGCCGGACGGATCGAGCCTTTGCGGGGGTTGATGGCGCTGCTCGACCAGGCCGACGCAGCCGGCATTCCCATGGTCGCGGTCACCAACGCGCCGCGCCTGAACGCCGAGTTGCTGTTGTCCGGCCTCGGCATCACGAATCGTTTCAAGGCGATCGTGATCGGCGACGAATTGCCACACGGCAAGCCGCATCCGCTGCCCTATCAGGAAGGGCTCCGCTTTGTCGGCGCCAAGGCGCAAACCTCGATCGCGTTCGAGGACTCCCGCTCCGGCGTGCAATCGGCCGCCGCGGCCGGCATTCCGACCATCGGCATGCGCACGACCCTTGGCCACGCCGACCTCGTTGCCGCCGGGGCGATCGCGTCCGCGAGCGCCTACGACGATCCGGACCTCCTCGCGCGCCTCGCCGCCGCCATGACTTGGTAGGACATGACTTGGTAGGACATGACCTAGTAGGAAATGGCGTGGTGAGGGCGCTTGTCGGTTAACCGTGATAGGCTCTCGCATTGACCGATGGGGCGAACCGCCGCACCATGCAGCTTCCCGATTTGAGGCCGATGCCGTGACCGGACTGACCCATCGCCAAGCCGAAATCCTCAATATCGCGCGTGCCTCGGGCCGCGTCATGGTCGAAGAGCTGGCGCGCCGGTTTGAGGTTTCGGCGCAGACCATCCGCAAGGATCTCAACGATCTCTGCGAGCGCCGTTCGCTGACCCGCATCCATGGCGGCGCCATCATCGCCTCCGGGGTGGAAAATCTCGCCTATGAGGCGCGCCGCTTCGTCGCCGCCGACGAGAAGAAGGCGATCGGGGCTGCCGCCGCATCGCTGATCCCGAATGGCTGCTCGCTGTTCATCAACATCGGCACCACGACGGAAGAGGTCGCAAGCGCCTTGACCTCGCACGAGGACCTTCTCGTCATCACCAACAATCTCAACGTCGCGATGCTGCTCTATCGTCACCCTCGCATCGAGGTGGTGGTCGCCGGCGGCACGGTGCGGCGCGCCGACGGCGCCGTGGTCGGCTCGACCGCAACGCAATTGATCGGCCAGTTCAAGGTCGACTACGCCATCATTGGTGCATCGGCGATCGACGAGGAGGGCGCGCTGCTCGACTTCGACTATCGCGAGGTGCAAGTGGCGCAAGCCATCATCGCCAACGCCCGCAGCGTCATGCTGGTTGCGGACTCGACCAAGCTTCGGCGCAGCGCGCCGGTGCGTATCGCCCATATCAGCCAGATCCAGACTTTCGTGACCGACCAGGAACTGCCGGAGCGCCTCGCCACCATCTGCCACAGCAAGGGTATTGAGGTGATGGCGGCGATGCCGAAGGTGGCGGGGGATTTGGATGAGGCAGCGGCGGAGCCGACGCAGGATGCGGCGCCTGAGGCCGCGCCGGTAGTCAGGCTAAGGTAAGACTATGGGCCGTCCCACGGGTTGAGCAGCGTCACGCCGAACGCCGCGAAATCCTTCACGTTGCGCGTCACGAGCGTGAGATCGTTGCTGAGCGCGGTCGCGGCAAAGAAGCCATCCATGACGGACAACGCGACGCAGCTCCTGCGGCTCTGAGCCATCAGGTCGCCCCAGCGCTCGGCCACCGCCTGATTAATCGGGAGGATGCGCCCGGAAAATCGCTCCGGCAGATCGTGGGCGAGCCAGGCGGCGAGGGCTGCGCGCCGACGGCCATCATCCAGCAGTGCGATGTCGCGGCGAAGCTCGGCGATTGAGGCCACGCTGATGAATGCACGATCCTCGTCGATTGTATCGAGCCAGGCCAGGACACTCGGCGAGGGCGCCGGCCGCTGAACCTCCGACAGGACGTTGGTGTCGAGCAGCAAGTTCACGGCATTTCGTCGCGTGGCGCGTCGTGCACGCGTTCAAGCGTAAGGTCGGCGCCCCGCAGCGGAGAGGCGAGCAGGAATTCAGCCAGCGTGCCTTTGCGGGCGGTCTTGCGTGCCCATTCCTCGGCGGAAACGATCACGGCGTTGGGCTTGCCATGCCGGGTAATGATTTGAGGGCCGCTTTGGGCACGGTCGATCACCTCGGACAGCCGGGCCTTGGCGTTGGCAAGCGTCCAGGTGTCACTCGGCGGTGCGTCAGGTGCAGTGCTGGGATCGCTCATGCTGGCTAGGACCAATGTGACTATTATGACTATACGGGTCCCAAATGGCTGTTCAAGGGCGATATTGCCACTGGCTCGGGCGGCAGGGTGCCGATTCCTTGGCCAAGTTGCCCACCAAAAAAGTTCCGCTTTCGCTTCCTCCCGCCTCTCTTTCATGTTGCTTTCGTTTTTGGCTGTGATCTAATCAAAAGCGAAAGTAACCACTCGATTGAACGGGTGGTCGCCCGGGGGATGCGTCTGTTGGAGCGTGTTTTCGACCTCGCCATCATTGGAGGCGGTGTTAACGGCTGCGGCATCGCGCGCGACGCTGTGGGCCGCGGCAACACCGTTTTCCTGTGCGAAATGAACGATCTGGCGAGCGGGACGTCGTCCTGGTCGACCAAGCTCGTGCATGGCGGCCTGCGCTATCTCGAATATTACGAGTTTCGGCTGGTCCGCGAGGCGCTGATCGAGCGCGAAATCCTCTGGGGCATCGCGCCCCACATCATCCGCCCCCTTCGTTTCGTTTTTGCCGCATCACGCCGGTCTGCGCCCGGCCTGGCTCTTGCGCCTCGGTCTTTTCCTTTACGATCATATCGGCGGCCGGCATCTGCTGCCGGCGACGCGCTCGGTCGATCTCCAGCGCGACGAGGTCGGCCGTCCGCTGATCCCGAATCGCTATACCCGCGCGTTCGAATATTCCGACTGCTTCGTCGATGATGCCCGCCTCGTCGTGCTCAACGCGCGCGATGCCGCCGACAAGGGCGCCGAGATCCGCACCCGCACCCGCGCCACCGAAATCCGCCAGTCCGACGGCATCTGGACCGTGGGCATGGTCGACACGCTGACCGGTGCGCGCTCGCAGATCCAGGCCCGTGCATTGGTCAATGCCGGCGGCCCCTGGGTCGAGGACGTGCTCGGCCGCGGCGCCGGCGTCAACGCCAAGGCAAAAGTCCGCCTGGTGCAGGGCTCACACATCGTGGTCAAGAAGCTCTACGACCACGACCGCGCCTACATGTTCCAGAACGCGGACGGCCGCATCATCTTCGTCATCCCCTACCAGGACGGCTTTACGCTGATCGGCACCACCGACCGCGACTACGACGGTGATCCGTCCAAGGTGAAGGCCACAGTGGAGGAGATCCAGTATCTCTGCGCTGCGGCCAGCGAATATTTGGCCAAGCCGGTGACGCCGCAGGACGTGGTCTGGACCTATTCCGGCGTGCGTCCGCTCTATGACGACGGCGCTAGCGAAGCCAAGGCTGCGACCCGCGACTATGTGTTCGAGCTCGATACGCCGGGCGGTTCGCCCCTGCTGTCGATCTATGGCGGCAAGATCACGACCTATCGCCGCCTTGCCGAAGAGGCGCTGGAACGGCTCGCGCCCTATCTCCGCAGTGCGAAAGCGCGCGAAGGCTGGACCGGCAAATGGCCGCTGCCCGGCGGCGACATGGACGTGTCGGCCGTCGACGGTCTGATCGCAGACCTCCTGCGGGGATATCCCTTCCTCAAGCCCGAGCATGCGCGGCGCCTCGCGCGCGCCTACGGCACCCGCGCCATCAAGCTGCTCGGCGAGGCAAAGTCGGCCGCCGATCTCGGCCAGGCTTTTGGTGCGACACTGACCGAACGGGAGGTTCGCTACCTCATGGCCAACGAATGGGCGGTGACCGCCGAGGACATCGTCTGGCGGCGCTCAAGCTCGGCCTTCGACTATCTGCCGACGAAATTGCCACGCTTGACGACTGGATCAGGACCCATGCTGTGCCGCAAAGTCCCCTGTTGGAAGCAGGAGGACGCTCATGAGCGTGACACTCGATCACGTGACCCGGACCGTCGACGGGGTTCCGCACATCCGCGACGTCTCGCTGACGCTCGAGAGCGGCACGCTGAACGTGCTGCTCGGGCCGACGCTGTCGGGCAAGACCTCGATCATGCGGCTGCTTGCCGGCCTCGACAAGCCGACTTCGGGCAAGGTGCTGGTCGAGGGCAAGGACGTGACCGGCGTCGACGTGCGTCAACGTTCGGTTGCGATGGTCTATCAGCAGTTCATCAACTACCCCTCGCTCACGGTCTATGAGAACATTGCTTCGCCGTTGCGCGTGCAGGGCAAGTCGCGCGAGGAGATCGAAAAGCGTGTCGCGGAAGCCGCAAGACTGCTGCGGCTGGAGCCCTTCCTGAAGCGCACGCCGCTGCAGCTCTCCGGTGGCCAGCAGCAGCGCACGGCGATGGCACGTGCGCTGGTCAAGGGCGCCGACCTCGTGCTGCTCGACGAGCCGCTCGCCAATCTCGACTACAAGCTGCGCGAAGAACTGCGCGCCGAGCTGCCGCGCATCTTCGAGGCATCGGGCGCGATCTTCGTCTATGCCACCACCGAACCCAGCGAGGCGCTGCTGCTCGGCGGCAACACGGTCTGCATGTGGGAGGGACAGGCGCTCCAGATCGGTGGCACCCCCAACGTCTACCGCCAGCCGCAGACGTTGCGCGTGGCGCAGGTGTTTTCGGATCCGCCGCTCAACCTCGTCGGCATCGAGAAGAAGAACGGCTCGGTGCAATATGCCGGAGGCATTGCCGCGCCGGCGTCCGGTCTCTATTCGTCGCTCGCCGATGGCGCCTATCGCGTCGGTTTCCGCGCGCACCAGCTCGCACTTGCCAACGGCGAGACCGACCGCCACGCCTTCCATGCCACGGTCACGGTGACCGAGATCACAGGTTCGGAGAGTTTCGTGCATTTGACCCGCGACGGATCGAACTGGGTTGCGGTGCTGCACGGGGTTCACGAGTTCGAGCCCGGCCAGACCATCGACGCCGTGCTCGATCCCAACGACGTCTTCGTGTTCGATGCGGCCGACCGCCTGGTCGCCGCGCCGTGTCCCATAGCGTTTTCAAGCGAAGTGCCTGGCGGTTCGCGTGAAGAAAACGCGTTAAAGAAAAATACGTGAGGGAGATGCGCCATGGCCCGCATTGACCTGGTCGATCTCGCCCACTCCTACGGCGGCAATGATGCACCGCAGGAGAGCTTTGCGCTGAAGCCGGTGACGATGACCTGGCGACAGGGCGGCGCCTATGCGCTGCTCGGGCCGTCCGGCTGCGGCAAGACCACGCTGCTCAACGTCATCTCCGGCATCATCGCGCCGTCGCGGGGGAAAATCCTGTTCGACGGCGAAGACATCACACCGCTGTCAACCCAGAAGCGCAACATCGCCCAGGTGTTCCAGTTTCCGGTGATCTACGACACCATGACGGTGGGGCAGAACCTGGCGTTTCCGTTGAAGAACCGCGGCGTGGCGAAGGCCGAGATCGACAAGCGCGTCACCGAGATCGGCCGCCTGCTCGACCTCGAACCCTATCTGAACCGCAAGGCGACCAGGCTCACGGCCGACGCCAAGCAGAAGATCTCGCTCGGCCGCGGCCTCGTCCGCTCCGACGTCGCCGCCGTGCTGTTCGACGAGCCGCTGACCGTGATCGATCCCGAGCTGAAATGGCAGCTTCGCTCCAAGCTGAAGGCGCTGCATCGCGAGCTCGACCTGACGATGATCTATGTCACCCACGACCAGACCGAGGCCCTCACCTTTGCCGACACCGTCGTGGTCATGCATGACGGCCGCGTGGTGCAGAGCGGCACGCCGGCCGAGCTGTTCGACAAGCCCGCGCACACGTTTGTCGGCTATTTCATCGGCTCGCCCGGCATGAACATCCTGCCGGCCGAAGTGAAGGGACGAGAGGCGCGGATCGGCGGCCATGCCATCGCGCTCAATCGCAGCTACGACAAATTGCCGGCGGGCGCGAAAATCGAGATCGGTGTGCGTCCGGAGTTTGTCGACGTCGTCGCGCCGGCGCCCGGCCTCCTCACCGCAAACATCGAGCGCATCGACGATCTCGGTCGCATCCGCTTTGCCCGTGCGCGCCTCGGTGGCGCAAAACTTGCCGCGCGTGCGCGCGCCGGCTTCACCAGCTCGGACGGCACCGCCGGC
Source organism: Bradyrhizobium sp. LLZ17 (assembly GCF_041200145.1). Classification (NCBI taxonomy): domain Bacteria; kingdom Pseudomonadati; phylum Pseudomonadota; class Alphaproteobacteria; order Hyphomicrobiales; family Nitrobacteraceae; genus Bradyrhizobium; species Bradyrhizobium zaerense. The sequence continues at coordinate 3,095,903 of NZ_CP165734.1, read as the reverse complement.
CTGAAATTCGACCCCGCGCATCTTCACGTCTATGCCGATAGCCTTCTGGTGGAGGGAGCCGCCTGATGGACAAGACTATCAACCAAAAAGCCTGGTTCCTGGTGCTGCCGGTCTTCCTGGTCGTCGCCTTCTCGGCGGTGCTGCCACTGATGACGGTGGTGAACTATTCGATGCAGGACACATTCGGCAACAACCAGTTCTTCTGGAACGGCGTCGGCTGGTTCAAGGAACTGCTTGATCCCTCGACCGACCTCGGCGGCCGCTTCCTCGCCTCGCTCGGGCGCAACCTGTTCTTCTCGATGGTCATCCTCGCCATCGAGGTGCCGCTTGGGATCGTGGTCGCGCTGTCGATGCCGCGCGACGGCTGGACGGTCGCCGCCTGCCTCGTCACGCTCGCGCTGCCGTTGTTGATCCCGTGGAATGTGGTCGGCACGATCTGGCAGATCTTTGGCCGGCCCGACATCGGGCTGCTCGGCTATGTGCTCAACGCCATCGGCATCGACTATAATTACGTCTCCAACGACATCGACGCCTGGGTCACCGTCATCGTCATGGACGTTTGGCACTGGACCAGCCTCGTCGCACTGCTCTGCTACGCTGGCCTGAAGTCGATCCCGGAGGCCTATTATCAGGCTGCCCAAATCGACGGCGCCTCGCGCTGGGCCGTGTTCAGGGCGATCCAGCTGCCGAAGATGAATCGCGTGCTGCTGATCGCGGTGCTGCTGCGCTTCATGGACTCGTTCATGATTTATACCGAGCCGTTCGTCGTCACCGGCGGCGGACCGGGCAACTCGACGACCTTCGTGTCGATCGAGCTGGTCAAGATTGCGCTCGGGCAGTTCGACCTCGGCAAGGCCGCGGCGCTCTCGCTGGTCTACAATCTGATCATCCTGATCGTCTGCTGGATCTTCTACACCGTCATGACCAATGCCGGCACTGAGCGCAGAGTCCGGGCGGAGAACGAGCCGGCGGCGGAGCCCAAGTCCTTGGATTCAAAACCTGCTGACGCCAAGCCTTCGGCCGGGCTCAAGCCCGTGACTGCACCCAAGCCAAAGGAAGGAGTGGCCTGATGCATTCGATTCCCGGCCGCCGCCTCATCATGGCGCTGTTCCTGATCTTCCTGCTGTTGCCGATCTATTGGCTCGTCAACATGAGCTTCAAGACCAACGCCGAGATCGTCTCGACGATGACGCTGTGGCCGCACACCCCGACGCTGCAGCACTACCGGCGTATCTTCACCGACGAGAGCTGGTATTCCGGCTATATCAACTCGCTGGAATACGTCGTCATCAACACCATCATCTCGATCTCCGTGGCCTTGCCCGCGGCCTATGCGTTCTCTCGCTACCGTTTCCTCGGCGACAAGCATCTGTTCTTCTGGCTGCTCTCGAACCGCATGGCGCCGGCCGCGGTGTACGCGCTGCCGTTCTTCAACCTCTATTCGGCGATCGGCCTGTTCGATACGCCCTGGGCCGTCGCGCTCGCGCATTGCATCTTCAACGTTCCGCTGGCGGTGTGGATCCTCGAGGGCTTCGTCTCCGGCGTGCCGCGCGAGATCGACGAGACGGCCTTCCTCGACGGCTATTCCTTCCCGCGTTTCTTCATCAGGATCCTGGTGCCGCTGATCGCCAGCGGCATCGGCGTAGCGGCGTTCTTCTGCTTCATGTTCTCCTGGGTCGAGCTGTTGCTGGCGCGCACGCTGACGTCGGTCAACGCCAAGCCGATCGCCGCCGTCATGACCCGTACGGTCTCGGCGGCCGGAATGGATTGGGGGCTATTGGCCGCGGCCGGCGTGCTCACCATCATCCCCGGCGCGCTGGTGATCTGGTTTGTCCGCAACTACATCGCGCGCGGCTTCGCGCTTGGCCGGGTGTGAGGGGAGGCGACAATGGAATCCATCGCATGGATGGCATGGACGCTGCCGACGGCGATCTTCTTTGTGGCGCTCGCCTGCACGCTGGCCGTGATGACCTGGCTGGCCGCCGTCTATCCGGAGGCCGAGCGCGTCGGGATTCTGCGCATTCCGACCACGCGCGGTGACCGCCTCTTCATCTCGCTGATTGCCGCCGCCGTCATTCACCTTGCGTGGATCGGTCTGGTCGGCACTGACCCGATCGCGACGCTGCCGATGGGGGAGGGGACCCTTGAGATTACGAGCCTGTGGCTCGCAACCGTGATTTCGCTTGTTTCAGGCGCGGTGATTTTTCGCACCGTCTGAGTCAGGCGAGAAAGAGCAGATCCGGGGTCTACCCGGGCCTGGATTTTGTTTGTCGCTACAACCGGAGGAAACTAGATGCGACACTTGCGAACGACCAAGGACAGTCTTCTGACCATGACCAGCGCGGTCGCGCTGATCGCGGCTTCGATGACGATTGCCGCGCCGGCGCGCGCGGACGAAGCCGCCGCCAAGAAGTGGATCGACAGCGAATTCCAGCCGTCGACCTTGTCGAAAGACGACCAGATGAAGGAAATGCAGTGGTTCATCAAGGCCGCTGAACCCTTCAAGGGCATGGAGATCAACGTCGTCTCCGAAACCCTGACCACGCACGAGTACAGATCCCGCACGCTCGCGAAGGCGTTCGAGGAAATCACCGGCATCAAGGTGAAGCACGACATCATCCAGGAAGGTGACGTCGTCGAGAAGATCCAGACCCAGATGCAGTCCGGCAAGAACGTCTATGACGGCTGGATCAACGACTCCGACTTCATCGGAACCCACTTCCGTTACGGCCAGGCGGTCGACTTGACCGACTGGATGGCGAAGGACGGCAAGGACGTCACCGACCCGATGCTCGACGTCAACGACTTCATCGGCAAGTCGTTCACGACCGCGCCGAACGGTCACCTCTATCAGCTGCCCGACCAGCAGTTCGCCAACCTGTATTGGTTCCGGTACGACTGGTTCACCAACCCCGACTACAAGGCCAAGTTCAAGGCCAAGTACGGCTACGATCTCGGCGTGCCCGTGAACTGGTCGGCCTATGAGGACATCGCTGATTTCTTCACTAACGACATCAAGGAAATCAACGGTACCCGCGTTTATGGCCACATGGACTACGGCAAGAAGGATCCTTCGCTCGGATGGCGTTTCACCGATGCCTGGCTCTCGATGGCCGGTAACGGCGACAAGGGCATTCCGAACGGCCTGCCGGTCGACGAATGGGGCATCCGGATGGAAGGCTGCCGTCCGGTCGGCTCGAGCGTCGAGCGTGGCGGCGACGTCAACGGCCCGGCGGCGGTCTATTCGATCGTGAAGTATCTCGACTGGATGAAGAAATATGCCCCGCCGCAGGCGCAAGGCATGACCTTCTCCGAATCGGGACCGGTGCCGTCCCAAGGCAATATCGCCCAGCAGGTCTTCTGGTACACCGCCTTCACCGCCGACATGGTGAAGCCCGGCCTGCCGGTCATGAATGCGGACGGTACGCCGAAGTGGCGCATGGCTCCGTCTCCGCACGGCTCCTACTGGAAAGAGGGCATGAAGCTCGGCTACCAGGACGTGGGTTCGGCGACGCTGCTGAAGTCGACCCCGGTCGATCGCCGCAAGGCGGCCTGGCTCTACCTCCAGTTCATCGTCTCCAAGACGACGAGCCTCAAGAAGAGCCATGTCGGTCTCACCTTCATCCGTGAATCCGACATCTGGGACAAGAGCTTCACGGAACGAGCACCGAAGCTCGGCGGCCTGATCGAGTTCTACCGCTCGCCCGCGCGCGTGCAGTGGACCCCGACCGGCAACAACGTGCCTGACTATCCGAAGCTTGCGCAATTGTGGTGGCAGAACATCGGCGATGCGTCGTCCGGTGCGAAGACGCCGCAGGCGGCGATGGACTCGCTGGCAGCCGCGCAGGATTCCGTCATGGAGCGTCTGGAGAAATCCGGCGTCCAGGGCGCCTGCGGGCCGAAGCTGAACAAGAAGGAGACGGCCGAATACTGGTTTGCCAAGTCGGCCAAGGACGGCAACATCGCTCCGCAGCGCAAGCTCGCGAACGAGAAGCCGAAGGGCGAGACCGTCGACTACGACACGCTCATCAAGTCGTGGCCGGCCTCGCCGCCGAAGCGCGCCGAAGCGAAGTAATTCGCAGACATCACGACGGCCGGGCTCGTTCCGGCTGTCCAGGAGCAGGAGGCCGGGAGTGATCCCGGCCTTTTGTCTTATTGGCCTATTGCGTTGCCGACGGCCTTGATCTGAATTGGCGGGCCTAGATCCGGAAGCGAGACTTCGCCATGCGCATGACGTTCCGTTGCGATCCCATGCTGGCCGACCACTTGATCCGGCCCTATCCGGCGCGCAGAGCCTTGCCCGACTGGCTGCGCGCAATGCCGGCGAAGGCGCACTCGGACGTCCACGGCCGAGACATACGCACGGTCAAGCAATGTCCGCCCTTCGTCGATGCGATGGCCCATGGCGTCATGATTCCGCTGCCATGCGACATCAGGATCGAGTCGGGACAATTCAGTTGGGATTGGGACATCCCGGAGCCGGCGACCTCGGGACATCCGCGTGCGCCTCTGAGTTTCCACCCCGCAGCCCAATTCGCTGCTGCGCCTTTCGCGAACGGGCGGTCTGCGATCAAGTTCAACAGTTTCTGGACGATCGAGCTCGAGCCCGGCTGGTCGCTGTTCGCGACGCATCCGGTCAATCGCGATGATCTGCCATTCCGCCTGGTTTCGGGTCTGGTCGACGCCGACCGGTTTCACGACGGCGGCATCAACTTTCCGGCCGTATGGATTGAGCCGGGTTTTTCCGGCGTTCTCGAAAAGGGGACTCCGGTCGCGCAGTGTTTTGCCGTACCGCGCGAAGCACCTGAGCTCGCGTTCGAGGTGTTTGACGAGCCTCACCAGCAGGCTTACGCGAAGGTCGTTGCCGACGTGCTGGCCGAGCCCAACGTCTACCGCAAGCATTTCCGTGCGAAACGTGGACGCCTAATCTCCTAATGCGCGGCGCAATCCGTCCTCGTCAAGCCAGAGGCGGCCATGTGAGGCCGAGGTCAGCGCCATCGCGATCGAGCCGAACAATTGCGGCCGCAGGCGATAGGCCTGGGCAAAGGCGCGCATGGCGTCGTCGACCGCTCCACTCTCTTGCAAGGCGATGCCGAGATTGAGCGCGGCCTCCGCATGGTCGGACTTGAGTTCGAGCGCCTTGCGATAGGCGCTTGCCGCGCCGGTGTGGTCACGCAAATCCTGTCGCGCGACGCCAAGATCGAACCAAACCGAAGCCGGTGCGCCCGTTGCGACCGCCTGTTCGAGCAGGTTAGCGGCGGTGGCGGGATCGCCATCCTCCCACGTTAGCCGGCCGAGCCGTGCCGCCGCTTCCTGGTGACCGGGGATGACCTTTAGGATCGCTCGCCAGGATTCTCGTGCTTGAGCCCTCAGGCCAGCCTGATCGAGTGTTCTCGCCTTCTCGACGAACATTTCGCGTTGCGGGCTGGTGGCGATCGCCGAATCGATGTGCGCGAGCGCGACGTCGAAGTTCCCCTCGCTGCGCGCAATGCGGGCGGCAAGCAGCCGTGCTGCGGCATTGCCGGGGCGCTTGGCAAGGCTCACGTCGATATGCGCATGAGCAGGGGCGATGGCATTCCTGGAGAACAACACAGCGGCCAGCAGATGATGCAGCACCGGATCGCCAGGCTCGCGTGCAAGGCCTTGTTCACACAGACGTTGCGCCTCATCCGGCTTGCCCGAATTGAACGCTTCAGTCGCGCGGCGAACGAGTGTCTCGGTGGCATCCATCGTCGCATTAGAGCAGGGACGCGACGACGCAGCAATACGGGAAAGGCCGGGAGCGATCCCGGCCTTTTTTGCTTTCTTTGTCAGTTCGGCCCGCCGACCCCACACCGTCGTTGCGAGCGAAGCGAAGCAACCAGAGTCTTACCGCGGAGGCGGTCCGGATTGCTTCGTCGCCAGCGCAAATTGCTCTGCAATTTTGTCGCGGGCTCCTCGCAATGACGGAGGATGGAGCGGCGACGACGACCTACTCCGCCGGCTCGGCCGCTTCCAGCGCCGGGTAATCCGTGTACCCCTTGGCACCGCCGCCGTAGAACGTGTTCTTGTCCCAATCGTTCAGCGCCGCGCCCTGCTTCAGCCGCTCGACCAGATCCGGGTTGGAGATGAACGGCTTGCCGAACGCGATGAGATCGGCCGCGTTCGCATCGAGGACCTTGGTCGCTAGCTCGAAATCGTAGCCGTTGTTGGCGACATAGGTGCCGGAGAAGCGCTTGCGCAGCGCCGCATAGTCGAACGGCGCGATGTCACGCGGACCGCCGGTGGCGCCTTCGACGACGTGGAGATAGACCAGCTTCAGCGCGCTGAGGCCATCGACGATATGGTCATACAAGGCTTGCGGGTTCGAGTCCGAGATATCGTTGGCCGGCGTCACGGGAGAGATCCGGATGCCGGTACGGTCGGCGCCTGCCTCGGCAACAACGGCCTTGGAGACCTCCAGTGTTAGCCGCGCGCGGTTCTCGATCGAGCCGCCATAGGCGTCGGTGCGCTTGTTGGCGCCATCCTTGGCGAACTGTTCGAGCAGATAGCCGTTAGCACCGTGGATTTCGACGCCGTCGAAACCGGCCTCCAATGCATTCTTCGCGGCGCGCTTGAAGTCGTCGATGATCCCTGGAATTTCGGAGAGCTCGAGCGCGCGGGGTTCGGAGACGTCGGCGAAGGTGCCGTTGACGAAAGTCTTGCCCTTGGCGCGGATCGCGCTGGGCGCCACCGGGGCTGCGCCATTGGCCTGGAGGTCGACATGCGAGATGCGGCCGACATGCCAGAGCTGGATGAAGATCTTGCCGCCGCGCTCATGGACGCGCTCGGTGACTTTGCGCCAGCCGGCGACCTGATCCTTGGAGTAGATGCCGGGCGTGTCCTGATAGCCCTGGCCCTGCTGCGAGACCTGGCTCGCCTCGGTGATCAGGAGGCCCGCGGAAGCGCGCTGGCCGTAATAGTCGGCGGCGAGCGGGCTCGGCACGAAAGTGCCGGGCGCAGCGCGGTTGCGCGTCAGCGGGGCCATCACGAAACGGTTCGCAAGCGTGATCGGGCCGAGCTTGTAGGTCTCAAACAATTTGGTGGGACGGCTCATGAGTATGCTTCCAGACGATGAGAGGTCCGGAACATTTGTGCATCGCGGCAATCAACGCAAGGGAGGAGCCATACGGAAAGTGCAGGCGTGCTGCGCGCGCCACCCTGTCTGGTACAATTCACCTGCAATTTCGGCCACGGCAGCGAATTTCCGCTGCCGCGGCCCGCGAACTCAGTTCAGGCCCATGAAATCGCGCTTGCCGATCTCGACGCCGTTATGGCGCAAAATGCCGTGGGCGGTCGCGGCGTGGAAATAGAAGTTCGGCAGCGAGAACGCGCTGAAGAATTGCTGGCCTTTGAGAGTCATCGACCGGTCCGGGCCCACCGGAAAGGTGACGTCCTTGGTGTCGGCGCCCTCGAACTGCTCCGGCTTGAACAATTTGACGTAGTCGACCGTCTTGGCGAGACGCTGCTTCAACTCGCCAAAGCTCGTCTCCGTGTCGGGCGTCGAGGGCAGGTCGCTATGCGTCAGCCGTGCACAGCCCTTGGCGGCGAAATCGCTGGCCAGCTGGATCTGCTTCGAGAGCGGCAACATGTCCGGGAACAGGCGCGAGCCGAGCAGGACGCTCGGGTCGATCTTTTTGGCCGCGCAATGCGCCTCAGCCTTGGTGAGCAGGCCGATGAGGCTGTTCAGCATTTGCAAGTAGGCGGGGACGACGGCGTCGTGAAAGGACATGTGATGCTCGCTTCAATGGTGGGAGATTTCAGGAGAAACCTGAGCCACAGACATGGGAGCGTCAGGGAAAAATACAATCGCGGAAACCGCCCGTGCAGTGCGAAAATTCTCCGGCTGTCATCGCCCGGCTTGACCGGGCGATCCAGTACGCCCAGACGCGAGGCATCGAACCGAAGCGCCTCGGAGTACTGGATGCCCGCCTTCGCGGGCATGACAAAGGGCGCTCAGCGGATCGCGCTCGCCGGTTGCGCCTGGGCCGTGCCGCCGCGCATGCGCGCGAGCAGCTCCGCGGTCGGCCAGGAATCGGCGGGCAGGCTGTACTTGATCTGCATCGCCTTCACCGCAGCGCGGCTCTGCTGACCGAGCACGCCGTCGACCTTGCCGACATTGAAGCCGGCGCGCACCAGCAACTGCTGCAATTCCTTGAGTTCGTTGAACGGCAGTTGCGTCACTTGCCCGGCTGGCCTGCGCATCGGCGCGGCGCCCGCGATGCGCGAGGCGAGATAGCCCGCGGTGGTCGAATAGATCAGCGAGTTATTCCATTCGGTATAGGCTGCGAAATTCGGATACGCCATGAAGGCCGGTCCGGTCCGTCCCATCGGCAGCAGCACCGAGGCCGCGAGATTGTCGTTGGGCAGCGGCCTTCCGTCCGGATAAGTCACGCCGAGCTGGGCCCATTTCGCGCGCGGCTGCTGTACGGTGAGATCGGTCTGATCCCACGGCAGGTTCTGCGGTACCTTGATCTCTTCCAGCCACGGCTCGCCGCGCCGCCACTTCAATCCGTTGGCGATGTAGTTCGCCGTCGAGCCGATCACGTCGGGCGCGCTGCGCAGCAGGTCGCGCCGGCCGTCGCCGTCATAGTCGACGGCGTAATTCACGTAATGCGTCGGCAGGAATTGCGTCTGGCCGAGTTCGCCGGCCCAGGAGCCGATCATCTCCTCCGGCGTGAGATCGCCGCGGTCGATGACCTTCAGCGCCGCGATGGTCTCGTTCACGAACATCTCCGAACGCCGGCAGTCATAGGCCAGCGACACCAGCGATTTCAGCGTCGGCAGATTGCCCATGTTGGCGCCGAAATCGCTCTCCAGTCCCCAGAACGCGGCGATCACCGCCGGCGGCACGCCGTATTCTTTCTCGGCGCGCGCGAACGCGGCGGCGTATGTCTTGATGTGCTGCTGGCCGTTCTGCATGCGATAGGGTGCGGCCATGCGGCCGGCGAATTCGGTGAAGAGCTGGCCGAACACGCGCTGGCCGCGGTCGCGGTTGACGATGCCCTGGTCGTAGACGAGGTATGGCGAAGCTTCCGAAAGCGCCCGTTGCGATACGCCGGCCGCCACCGCCTTCTGTTTCACATCAGCCAGGAAGCGATCGAAGTTCGCCCCGTTGTGGCACGACGCCGCGCGCGGTGAGGCCGCCGTTTTCGGAGCGGCAGGCCTTGCAGCCGGCGGCGCGAATTGGGCGAAGGCAGGAAGAGCGAGGATAAATGAGACCGCGATCGTTGCGACCGCAAGGCGAGAACCAAGGCAGTTCATCGGCATCAATATCTCTGGTGCTGGGCGGATGAGCGTCAGGCCGCCAATACGGCGCGCTTTGTGGCGAGCGGCAATGCGATGGAGCGGAAGAATGTCTTCGGATAAAGATAGTCTTCGCCCGACTCATCGATGATCCGCAGCATGCCGTGCTTATCGGCCGCCGGGTCGCGCAGCACCTCGTAGATCTTGCGCTTCTCCAGAGAGGCCGCGTAGCCCTCGTTGTTCACGCAGATCACCAGTTGCTTGCTTCGCGATTTCGTCATGGTCTTCAGAGCAGGCCTTTGATTTTGAACTCCTTGCGGCCGATGCCGGCAGCCTCATACCAATGTATCTCAGCGAGGTGGATAGAGCCATCGGATAATCGCACTCGGGCGACACCCTTGCGCTTGCGCCAGCGGCCTCGCCCATAGATTCGCCGCAGCCGGGCGATCTCGCGAATGCCCGAGCCGCTGGCGAAGGTTTCGACCTCGGTCATTTCGCCGAGAATCTCGAAATGCATGGCGTCGATCGTGCCCGGCTGTCCCGGGCTGGGTCAATAGCCGCGGCGCCGCGACGCACCCTGAAACCTTGCGGGCTAGCCGGGGTCATCCCCACCTCATGCTCGCCGGCCTTTCGACGCCTCGAGCGGCCGTGGCCGGCCCGGGAGACGGCCATGAACTATCTTCGTACCGCAATGCTTCTCGCAGGCCTCACCGCCCTGTTCATGGGCGTGGGCTATCTGATCGGTGGTGCCGGCGGCGCCATGATCGCGCTCCTGATTGCGGCGGCGACCAATCTTTTCACCTACTGGAACTCCGACCGCATGGTGCTCTCGATGTACGGCGCCCATGAGGTCGACCGCGCCAGCGCACCGGAGCTGGTCGGCCTGGTCGCCGAGCTTGCGCGCCGCGCCGGGCTGCCGATGCCGCGCGTCTTCCTGATGGACGAGCCGCAGCCCAACGCATTCGCGACCGGCCGCAATCCGGAGAACGCCGCGGTTGCCGTCACCACCGGCTTGATGCGCCAGCTCAGCCGCGAGGAGCTCGCCGGCGTGATCGCGCATGAACTCGCGCACATCAAACATCACGATACGCTGTTGATGACGGTCACCGCGACCATTGCCGGCGCCATCTCGATGCTGGCGCAGTTCGGGATGTTCTTCGGCGGCAACCGCGACAACAACGGTCCCGGCATTGTCGGCTCGATCCTGATGATGATCCTGGCGCCGCTCGGCGCCATGCTGGTGCAGATGGCGATCAGCCGCACCCGCGAATATGCCGCCGACAATCTCGGCGCGCGCATCGCCGGCCAGCCGATGTGGCTGGCATCGGCGCTGGTCAAGATCGAGAATGCTGCGCATCAGGTGCCGAATCTCGAGGCCGAGCGCAATCCCGCGACCGCGCACATGTTCATCATCAATCCGCTGTCGGGCCATGGCGTGGACAGTCTCTTCGCCACCCATCCCTCGACGCAGAACCGCATCGCGGCGCTCCAGCAATTGGCAGCCGAGCTCGGCGCGCAGGCCATGCCGTCGGTCGGTGCGAATGAAAACTATCCGCCGCAGGGACCGTGGGGCCGCTCGTCGTCGCGTGGTCCGTCACGCGGTCCTTCACGCGGTCCTTGGGGCTGAGCGATCGCGGCGGCGCGAACGCATGTCTACGATGCTGCAATTCGAGCGCGAAATCTGTCGCGCAACGTCGCATTGCCGGTAGCTGCCGCGGTCATTGTCAGGATGCAGACTGCTGCCGCGCACATCCGAAATGTCTCTTGCGCTTTGTCGCACATTGAGTCGGACCAGCGTTGCTCGCCTTGGCTGGGAGAGCAACAGGTTGGAATGCTTGCCGAGTGGCAGAGTTTGCAAATGCAAATTGCCGGAGGTTCGCATGGTACCGTTGCAGATCGAGCACGTGGTCGAACGCGATATTGCACCACGTGAGGGCTTTTTAGAACGAATGGAAGGCGCGCTTCTCCTGACGTCGCTCGCAGCAGTGACGGTAGGCTGGTGCTGTTTGCTCGCCTTGATGGCCTGGAAGAGCTTCTTCTGGTTCTCGACTTGACGTGGTTCGCCGAAGGGCGGGCGTTCTGAGCGCTGCTCATGCGCAGCAATGTCGTCGCGCGCCTTTGTGATCTGGCGCACACAGGGCAGGTCCCTCCGGTGTTAACACCTGGTCGAGAGTGTTCCTTCGAAAGGGGATGTGTGGCCGGCGCGCTGCCGGTCACCGTCGAGCATGACCAGAGCTGTAGTGCCATTGTTGATCGTCCTGGGCGTGCTCATTGGCCTGTCCACGCATACGGTCGTGAATTGCGGTGACGAAGACGAGCCCGATATCTGCTCGGCCGTGATCGGCTTCTCCCCGTTTCGCGGCTCGCTGATCGCCTTTGCCTTTGAGGGGCGCGGGCGGATCGCGTTGCGCCACGGCGACTATCAGCGGGCAATCGCCGATTTCGACGAAGCGATCCACCTCAATCCCAGCCGCGCTTCGCTCTATCGCGATCGCGCGCTGGCCTGCCGGCAGAACGGTGCGGTGGAGCTTGCGATTGCCGATTATGACGAGGCGATCGCGCTCGATCCCAGGCTCGCCGCGCCCTACCACGAGCGCGGCGTTGCGCTCGCCGCCAAAGGCGATCTCGATCGCGCGATCTTGAGCTACAGCACCGCCGTCCGCCTCGACCCGTCGGACGCGCAAGCCCGCTACGATCGCGGCCTGGCGTTCCTCGCCCGCGGCCAGGCCGACGATGCCCGCGCCGATTTCGAAGCCGCGCTTGCGTCGCCTCCAGGCAAGGATGGCCGCACCCACGACGCTGCCCGCGCGAAGCTTGCCGAGCTCTCGACCACCGAGCCGACGGAGGTCTCCGGGCCGCGGCGATAGGATTTTCGCGATATTCCGGGCGCTTTTTCCCTCTCCCCTTGTGGGAGAGGGTGGCTCGCCGCGATAGCGGCGAGACGGGTGAGGGGTATCTCACCGCGAGGAAGAATCTTTCGATTTGAGTTCGCGGACAGCACCCCTCATCCGGCGCCATAGCCGATGCGAAGCATCGGCGTCCTAAGTGAACGGCGGCCGAAGGCCGCCTATGCCACCTTCTCCCACAACAAGGGGAGAAGGAAGGAGGCGTCGCGATTATTTCGCCTTCTTCGCTTTCGCCTTCTTCGCCGGCTTCTCCTTCGGCGCCTTCTTCTCCGCCTTCTTCTGCTCCGCCTTGGCCGCGACCGGCGTGCTGGCCGCTGCTCGCATTGCGCGGGCATAGCTGTCGGCGACGTTGTCGGCAGACATCTGGAGGCGTTTGGCGGCGGCGGTCGCCTGCTCCATCGTGGCCTTGGCCATCATCTTGAAGCGGTCGCCCGTCTCCTTGCCTTTGGCCTTGGCCGCAAGGCCGTTGAGGCGATCCCGCCGCTCCTTGGCGCGGGTCATCAGGCCCGTATGCAGCTGTCTGGCCAGTTGCCGGATCACGACATCCAGGTCGGCGTCCGCCATGTTGTTCTATCCTTTTCGAAACAGGTACCGATGCGGGCGGGACTATGCAGATCGAGCCCCGGCTTGGCAATTCCCGGCCGCGCGTCATCCGCAGCTTCCGGTTTACAAAACAAAAAGGCCGCGCTGGGGAGCGCGACCTTTGCCGTGATGATTGGGGTTGGTTGGCGCGAGGGGCGCTAGCTCCGCTTCACTTCAGCGAGGCCACCGGTCCGCTGGAAGCCGCCGCCGGATCGGGGTCGAAGCCGAACACGCCGACCAGATATTTGTAATAGTCCGGCATTTTTTTCCTTGAGCGCTTCGCGGGTCTTGGGGTCGTGGAATTCGCTTTTGCCGGCCAGGAAAATGCTGGCCGTCACGGCAAAGAATTCCATGGGATTCTTCAGCGCATAGGCTTCCTTGGGCAGGAAGTCCTTGGACTTCGCGTAAGCGTAATAGCTGATCACGCCCTTGTTGGCGTAGCCGTCCGGCAACAGCCGCGCGTGATAGGCGTGCAACATCTCGTGGAGCAGCACGGCTTCCTTCTCGTAACGCATCATGTCCGGCCGCACCATGATCACGCCGAGCCCCGAATCGACCGCGAGGTCCACGGCGTTCGGATTGGTCCAGCGCTGCTTGTCGTGATCCCACACCGTCAGCGTCCGTGGCGCCGTGCGCTGGATGTCCGGCGTGACCCGGCCGTAGCAGGCGGTGGCGGCGCCTTCGTCGAGACAGGCCAGCTCGCTCGCGATGATCGGGACGGTACGGAAGAAGCGCGTCACGCGCGGCGAAAGGCCGACACTCTCCACGACGTCGATCTGGCGTTTCAGATTTTCGGTGAGCTTGTCGACATCCTTGCGGTCGGAGTTCTCCGACAGGTCGAACATGTAGCCGCGGTAGCTCTGGAATCCGGGCGGCAGCGCCTGCGCGGCATCGGCGGATGCAGCCTCGGGTGAGCCGGCATTGGATGGACTGGCGAAGAGCGTGCCGACGACGGTCGCAGCCAGCAGCAATGCAACGCGCATGATGAACCCCCTGATGTCACTTCACGCGGCAGGATAAGCCGCCGTTGTTTGCGAAAAGTGAGTAGGGCGAGACTAAGGCAGCGATGTTGAGGCGTGCTTAATGGCTGGTTGCAGACCGCTGGATGCGGGTTAGTCCCGGGTTAACCAAGCAGGAGCATCAGCCGCTGCTCAGGAGCGTCGAGATCGACGGAACGCATCGTCGTAGCGGCTACTTCAATGCAACGCGTTTCGTGCATAGCCGGTGCAAATGCCGTCGGAACGTTTCGTATGCTTGCCACTTTATCCCACGCCTGTTTTGGCAATTTGAAAATTGGAGGAGATGGGACATGAGGATCCTGAAATTGTCTGCGGCCGCAGCGGCGCTGCTGGCCGGTACTGCACTCGCGGTCGCGCAATCGAGTTCGACGGTTGGAACGGGCGGCAGCTCGGCCGGCGGCGGCACGAGCAACTCGACGATCGGCACCGGCGGTTCGTCAGCGGGCTCCGGTAGCGGCTCCGGCTCGGCTTCAACGCTCGGCACCGGTGGCTCGTCCGCGGGCGGTGGCACCAGCAGTTCCACGGTCGGCACGGGCGGCTCCGCGGCCGGCGGCGGCACCGGTTCCGGTTCGGCTTCGACGCTCGGCACCGGCGGCTCCTCGGCGGGTGGCGGCAAGAGCTCGTCGAGTCTAGGCACCGGCGGCTCCGCAGCGGGCTCGGGATCGAACTCCGCTTCGACTGTCGGCACCGGCGGCTCGTCCGCGGGTGGCGGCAAGAGCGGCTCGACAGTCGGCGCAGCCGGCTCATCCGCCGGCCATGCTGGCGACATGGGCATGGAAAAGGGCAAAGGCCACCACAAGGATGAGATGAAGAAGGACAAGGACAAGGACTGACGCCTTGGTCCAAAGGGAGCGGCGGCAATGCCGCTCCCTTCATCTCTGTTGGAGGAGAACGCAATGAACAAGTCGAGCATTGCGATCGCGGTGATCGCCCTGATGGGCAGCACTGCTTTTGCGGAGACCATGGAAAAGACCGGCAAGAACGCATCGGGCCAGACCTGCAAGGTGACCGTCGAAAAACATCCTGACGGCAGCATCACCGCACTCGGTTCGTCTGGCTCCGGCACGACTGGATCGAGCTCGTCGGCTGGGTCGTTGTCGAGCTCGAGTTCGGCCGGAGGATCGTCGGTGCATGTCCAGGCCGGCGGCGGCAACGTGTCGAGCTCGTCATCGACGTCAGGTGGGCCTGGTTCGACCAGCGCCAGCACAGTCACTGTCAATGGCTGCACGATTTCGACATCGTCGCCTTGAACAAGAGGATTGATTCATGAAAACACTTATCACGGCCTCGGCGGTCGCGCTTCTGCTCGCCGCCTCCTCGCCGGTCTTTGCGCAAACCAGCATGACGGGCGGCACCGGTGGGTCCGCGGCTGCCGGTGGCACCTCGGCCACCACGCTCGGCACCGGCGGCACCTCGACTTCGGCGTCCGGCCGCACCGGCTCCTCGATTGCGGCCGGCGGCAGCGCGGCGGCAGCCAATGGCAAAGCGCAGACCGGCACCAGCATGAACAAGGGCAATGGCCCGGTGCTCAACGCCAATGCCCGCGCGCAGGCGCATGAGGGCGGCACGTTCAGCCGCTCGCACACGCGCACCAAGGTGAAAGCGGGTGAGCAGGTCGGTTCGACCACCAAGACCATGTCGCATGTGCCGGGCTCCAAGCCGAGCATGTCGACGACATCGACGACGGTTCGCTAGTCCTCACGACACTGCTGCCCGATGCTTCGGGCAGCTTTTTTGTACCTGCCCCGGACTTCAACCGCCATGCAGGGTGTTGCTGATCCTGGTCACGACACTGTCCCACTGCCGTTTCTGGTCCGCCGGGTAGTTGATCAAAACGCAATGCACGTAGCGGCCGGAAAAGTTGCAGCGGTCGTACCAGATCACGTCGCGTTTGACGCTGGAGACCACGAAGAAGCGCGGGGTGATGCGTTTATAGACGATGCCGGATGGCGGATGTTTCCGCGCGAGGAACGCTGCCGGCGACTCGCCGGTTCGGGGCACCGCCTGCACCGTGAGATCCGCGCTGCCGTCGGCCGAGCGAAACCGCTGCCCATAGCCGTCCGGCTTGCCGGCCTCTTCGGCGAAAATGGAGCCCGGAATGTCCACCGCGGTGCCCGTTTCCGGAATGCGATAGGTGGTCCAGCTCGCGGCATGTGCGGCGTGAGAGGCGCAAAGCAGGAAAGCAACTGCAGCAAAGCCCGTTTCAATTCTCATCATTGACCTCATCATGACCGCGGCGCGAGCTGGAGCTCAATCAGCGCAATCCGCTCGAGCACCGCGACATCGCGCTCGCCCGCATTCGCCGTGCGGAGGATGGATTGGGCAAGTACGTCGACATGCCCGGCATGGACCGGCTCGGGCAGCGTTGCGATCGCAGCTGTCAGCGCAGCGCTCATGATCTCGATGACCTCGGGGGAGAATTCCGCATTTGAAAAGTTCTTCATCGCCCGACCGGCGGTACATCACCGCACGCAGCTCGTCGGACAACATTGGGAAAAAGCGGAAGTTCCAACGTCAATGGCAGACAGCAGTGCGCGTCGACAACTGCGCACGCAAGCGTGGATCGATCCGCTGCTTCGGCGTAGGATCGCAATTGGGCGCCGGGCCCACACGCAGCCGGGAGGATCCCATGTACGCCGCCATTCGTCAGGCCAAAGCCAAAAGCGGGAGCGCGGAAGAGCTGGCGCGCCGCATCAAGGACGGCGCCGTTCCCATCATCAGCGACGTCGAGGGCTTTCGCGCCTATTACGTCGTGTATGCCGGCGACGATACGGTCACCGCGATCTCGATCTTCGACAAGTTCGAGCAGGCGGAGGAGGCGAACAGGCGTGCCATCGCCTGGATCGAGAAAGACCTCGGTCCGCTGCTCGCTGGAGACGCGCGCGCGGTGGCGGGGCCGGTGATCGTGCATACGCTGGCGTAGGAGGCGGTCGCAGCGCTCTCCCCGCGTCGTCCCCGCCTTCGCGCCGGGACGACAGCGAGATTGTGGAGCGCGTTTGCCGGCAAACGCCCATCGTCCCCGCTTACAACTCCCGCGCATTCGAGAACGCGAACGAACTCACCCGCCGCGTCGTCTCGTCCAGGATCAGCGTACGCGTGATTGGCGGCTCGGCGCGCTGGGCGCAGTTTTCGCGCTCGCAGAGGCGGCAATTGACGCCGATCGGCGTTCCTTCCGCCTTCTCCAGATCCATGCCGCCTGCATAGACCAGCCGCGATGCGTGACGGATTTCGCATCCCAATCCGATCGCGAAGCGCGGCTGCGGCAGCGGGTGCGGCGCGACCGGCCGGCGCACCATCTGCGCGATCGAGAAATAGCGCGTGCCGTCGGAGAGCTCGATCACCTGCTTCAACAGGCGATCCGGCGTGTCGAAGGTCGAATGCACGTTCCAGAGCGGACAGGTGCCGCCGAACTTCGAGAACGGAAACGTGCCGGACGAAAAACGCTTCGAGACGTTGCCGGCGTTGTCGACGCGGAGCAGGAAGAACGGAATACCGCGCGCGTTCGGCCGCTGCAGGGTCGTGAGCCGATGACAGACCTGCTCGAAGCCGGCATTGAAGCGCTGCGCCAGCAAATGGATGTCGTAGCTGAGCGCTTCGGCAGCGGCGAGGAACGCCGGATAGGGCATCATCACGGCGGCGGCAAAATAGTTGGCGAGGGTGATGCGGAACAGGCGGCGGGGCGCGTCGTCGAGCGGGCCGGCGCGGCCGACAATGGTCTCCAGCTGCTGCGCGGATTCGCCAAGCCCAAGCTGGAAGGCGAGCTGGAACGCGCGGCCCGGCGGGTCGACCAGTTCGGAAATCAGGAGCTGGCGGCGATGGCGGTCGAAACGGCGCAGCGTCTCGCGCATCACGTCCACCGGCATGATGCGGGTCTGGATCGAATGTTTTTCGCGCAATCGCGCCGCGAGCGCCGCATAGAGCTCTTCCGCCGGCACGTTCAACTCGTCGCGCAAATTCTCCGCGGCCTGCTCGAGTTCCGGAAAATAGTTGCGGTTGGCCTCGATCAGCTCGCGCACACGCTCGACCGGATTGGCCTCATAGCGCGTACCGACGTCGCGGTCGGCCATCTGCGCCGCGGCCAGCGTCTCGCCCTGGCGCGCCTCGGCATAGGCCGCGTAGAGCCGCTGCAGCGCATGGGTGACGCCGGGGCAGAGTTCGGCGAGGTCGCGCAGCTCCTGCTTGGGCACGTCGATCTGGCGGAACAGGGGATCGGAAAAGATCTCGTTCAGCTCGGCGAAGAAGCGATCCTCATCGGCGGTCGCGAGATCACGCAAATCGAGGTCGTAGGTCTCCGCGAGCCGCAGCAGGATCTGCGCTGTCACCGGGCGCTGATTGCGCTCGATCAGGTTGATGTAGCTGGGCGAGATCCCGAGCCCCTCGGCGATCTGGGTCTGCGATAGCCCCAATTGCTGCCGGATCCGCCGGAAACGCGGGCCGACGAACAGTTTCTTCCCGGAATCGGCGGCCATTTGGGGTCTCCAAGGGCGTTAAAGACAGACGTGCTGACCTATGTAAATTACAATCGTTACAAAGTGACATCTATTACATGTACTGATGTTACATGACATCACCATTCAAGTACAAGACCTCTATACGAACTTCCTGTTCTCGCGTTTAGCTCTCGCCATGCATTTCGCAATGCACTGTCAAGTTTGTCGACAGTGACGAAGACTGAAGGGATCACGGACATGAACTTCCAACCGCGCGGGATCGACCAGGGCATTCAGGCACCGGCGTCGTATCAGAGCCAGATCGAGGCGGCCGAAGCGCTGCTCAAGACCAAGGACACCTGGAACGGCGTGACCGCTGAGGCCGTGGCCCGCATGCGCCTTCAGAACCGCTTCCAGACCGGCCTCGATATCGCCCGCTACACCGCGGCGCTGATGCGTGCCGACATGGCCGCCTATGATGCCGATCCGACCAAGTACACTCAGTCGCTCGGCTGCTGGCACGGCTTCATCGCCCAGCAGAAGCTGATCTCGGTCAAGAAGCACTTCGGCACGACCGACCGCCGCTATCTCTATCTCTCCGGCTGGATGATCGCAGCACTGCGCTCCCAGTTCGGACCGCTGCCCGACCAGTCCATGCACGAGAAGACCTCGGTGCCGGCGCTGATCGAAGAGCTCTATACCTTCCTGCGTCAGGCGGATTCCCGCGAGCTCAACGACATCTTCCGCAACCTCGACAAGGCGCGCAAGGAAGGCGACAAGACCCGCGAGAAGGAGCTGATCGCGAAGATCGACAACTTCCAGACCCATGTCGTGCCCGTCATCGCCGATATCGACGCCGGCTTCGGCAATGCCGAGGCGACCTATCTGCTCGCGAAGAAGATGATCGAGGCGGGCGCCTGCGCGCTCCAGATCGAGAACCAGGTCTCCGACGAGAAGCAGTGCGGCCATCAGGACGGCAAGGTGACCGTGCCGCACGAGGTGTTCCTGGCCAAGATCCGGGCCTGCCGCCACGCGTTCCTGGAGCTCGGCGTCGAAGACGGCATCATCGTGACCCGCACCGACTCGCTCGGCGCCGGCCTCACGCAGCAGATCGCCGTCAGCCATAAGCCGGGTGATCTCGGCGATCAGTACAACAGCTTCCTGGACTGCGAGGAAGTGACGGCGGAGAACGCCCGCAACGGCGACGTCATCATCAACCGCAACGGCAAGATGCTGCGTCCGAAGCGGCTGGCGAGCAATCTCTACCAGTTCCGCCCCGGCACCGGCGAAGACCGCTGCGTGCTCGACAGCATCACCTCGCTCCAGAACGGTGCCGACCTGCTCTGGATCGAAACCGAGAAGCCGCATATCGAGCAGATCGCCAAGATGGTCGATCGCATCCGGAAGGTGGTTCCGAACGCGAAGCTGGCCTACAACAACTCGCCGTCGTTCAACTGGACGCTCAACTTCCGTTGGCAGGTCTACGACGCGATGAAGGAAGCCGGCAAGGACGTCAGCAAGTACAACCGCGC
Source organism: Bradyrhizobium sp. LLZ17 (assembly GCF_041200145.1). Classification (NCBI taxonomy): domain Bacteria; kingdom Pseudomonadati; phylum Pseudomonadota; class Alphaproteobacteria; order Hyphomicrobiales; family Nitrobacteraceae; genus Bradyrhizobium; species Bradyrhizobium zaerense. The sequence continues at coordinate 3,076,170 of NZ_CP165734.1, read as the reverse complement.
CGACCTGATGAAGCCGGAATACGACGAGACGCCGCTGGCCCTTGAAGCCGACGAGCGCATCCGCACCTTCCAGGCCGACTCAGCCAAGCGTGCCGGCATCTTCCACCATCTGATCACGCTGCCGACCTATCACACGGCAGCTCTCTCCACCGACAATCTCGCCAGGGAGTATTTCGGCGAGCAGGGCATGCTCGGCTACGTGAAGAATGTTCAGCGCCAGGAGATCCGTCAGGGCATCGCCTGCGCCAAGCACCAGAACATGGCCGGCTCCGACATCGGCGACGACCACAAGGAGTACTTCGCCGGCGAGGCCGCTCTCAAGGCGGGCGGCGCCCACAACACGATGAACCAGTTCGGCTAAGTCGGGTAACAGGAGACTGACAATGACCAACAGCAATTTCTGGGTGATCGGCGGCGAGTTCGGCTCGATGAACTTCCACAAGCTGGTGGAAGGCTCGGCCCAGGTGCAGGGTCCGTTCAAGACCCGCAAGGAAGCCGAGGATGCCTGGCGCTCGGTTTCGGAAGAGAACCGCCACAAGGCCGGCGTCCGCTTCTCGATCGTGGAAGAGCCGTCGCGGGTCTCGGCCTGACGGCTGCCTGACTGAACAAGAAGACGTCCAAGGACGGAAGGTCCCATCCGGCGCAAGCCGGGTGGGATCGTCTGTTTTTGGCACACATCAACCGCCTGTGGGCGCCGTAAGTATCTGGAATGATACGCCCTTTGCGGGCGTTGTGGTTGCTGCTAGGTTAACGGAGGAAAGTCGAGGACGAGGCCGACAATGTCAGAGCCTGAGACCAGTGGGACCCATCCCAGCCAGCCGCGCCCGGTGCGGCTGCGCGATGCGCTGCTGCGCGCGCGGATCGAGGCCGCCGATCGCACCGGTGTCGTCGTCGATTTGCGCGACGCCGAAGTGGCGCGGCTCGAGATCCTCAACGATGCGCTGGATCCGTTGTTCGCGCAGGTGCCCGAGCAAATCGACCTGTTCGACCGCGGCATCAGCCAGGGCGACACGCCGCGGCTCTGGATCGACGTCGTCGCACACGTGGTGATGGGGCGCGACAAGCGGATGTACCGCTTCGTCCAGGACACCCGCTTCGGCCGCATCGTGCTCGCCGAATCGCATGACACCTCCGTCATCGTCGACGCCGTCACGGACTATGTCGCCCGCCGCATGATCGAGCGCGAGCATGCGATGGTGATCCCGCCCGAGCCGAAACCCGTATTGGCCGCGCCGCCGCGCCGCTCGCGCGTCTGGCCGTTCGTGCTCGGCTTCATCCTCGGTGCCATCGCCTTGTTCGGGATCGCCCTGCTTGCCGCCTTGCGGAGCTGGTGAGAAGCCTCCGCCGTCATTCCGGGGCGATGCGTCAGCATCGAACCCGGAATCTCGAGCTTCCGGGTTCATGCTTCGCATGCCCCGGAATGACGGCCCTGCTTCAAATCAACCGCGCGCGCTTGATCTCCCGGACCTGCAATCCATGATCCAGGCTCCGCACCACCTGCTCGCAGCGCCAGCCGGCATTGTCCTTCTCGATCGCGAACAGGTTATACGCCGCTGCCGGATAGCGCCCGTGCGCCAGCGCGGAGGCCGACGGCACCCCGACCGCGGGAATGTTGCCGTTGGGGCCTTCGAACCACATCGTCGAATGAACGTGGTCATGCCCCTGCAGGACCAGCTCGACGCCGTGGCGCTTGAGCAGCGCCAGCAGCGCGGCGGAATCGGTCAGCCGCTTCTGCCATGCGCGGGACTTCAGCGGATGATGCACCAGCAGCACGCGAAACACGTCTTCGGCCGCGAGCTGCTCGAGCACGCCTGCGAGGGCTGCAAGCTGCTCGCGCCCGAGCGTGCCCGTTGCCATCAAGGGCAGCGTCGGCACGGCGCTGGACAGGCTGATCAGTGCGGCCGGCCCGCGGCGGCGTATCGCGGGAAAGCCGGTGCTGCCGTCGTCGCCGGCCAGATAGGGCGCGAAACTCTCGCCGAAGCGGTGGCGCGTGGCGCGGACATAGGCGTCGTGATTGCCGGGAATCGTGGTGACGCGGTCGGGTGGACCGACGCTGTCGAGCCAGGCGCGCGCCGGCGCGAACTCCGCCTCCATCGCGAGATTGACGAGATCTCCGGTCACCGCGATGTGGTCAGGCGCTTGCGCCTTGATGTCGGCGACGAGCGCGTCGAGCACCTCGCGGCGCTGGTATTTGTGGCGGTTGCGCCTCCAATTGACATAGCCGAGCGCACGCTTGCCCGCGAGTTCGACCAGCCGCGGCGTCGGCAGCGGCGGCAGATGCGGATCGGACAGATGGGCGAGCGTGAAGGGGGCCGTCAAAGGTGCCATGGCGCGCGATTGCCTCGCTATTCCATTGCTGTAATGGCAAGGTCGCGGGCGACGCGCAAGGAAAGCCTGCAAGCGAAGCCTGCCAGGGCCTGAAGGGGAGCGCATCGTTAATGGCGAAGCGCCTGGACAAGATCCGACGGAGATCTGAGCCGCTGCTGCGGCGCGTCTTCCACGCCTATTTCCTGCTCGTCCGCGGCATGACGCTCGGCGTCCGCGCGGTGGTGCTCGATGCCGACAACAAGGTGTTTCTGGTCAAGCACAGCTATGTCGACGGCTGGTATCTGCCCGGCGGCGGCGTCGACCATGGCGAGACCATGGAGCAGGCGATGCGCCGCGAGCTCAAGGAGGAGGGCGACATCGATCTCACCGGCGCGGCGGAGCTGCACGGCATCTTCCTCAACAGCCACGTCTCCCGCCGCGACCATGTCGCGGTCTACGTGGTCAGGCATTTCCGGCAGGACAAGTTGCCCGCGCCGAACCGCGAGATCATCGAATGCGGGTTCTTCGATTGCGCCGCGCTGCCCGACGGCGCAACCCCCGGCACGCGGCTGCGGATCGCGGAAGTGCTGGACGGCAAGCCCGTGATTGCGACGTGGCGTTGAGGGCGGGCTGTGGTAGTAACTCGCCCCGAAGTGCGCCTCGGAAACCGGATGACAATCGTAAAACTCGCCTTCGGCCTGATCTGCCTTGCGATCCTCGCCAGCAACATCGTCACGATGTCGCGCTGGAGCGAAGCGCGCGGGGTCTATGACGACATCTGCTATCTCCGCCAGGCGCATCTGTTCCAGCGCTTCGGCGCCGATGGGCTGAACACCGACGCGGCACGCGACGATGATCGCTATTTCGAAGGCAAGATGAAGCAGATCGGTTTCGCGGAAGGGGCGGATCCTGCGCGCTGGCCCTGTCACAATCCGATGCCGAGCGGCAAGGTCGTGCTGCAATATCCGCCGGGCACCGGATTTCTGCTGGCGTTGTTCCCGCAGGGCCACCAGGTGGTGCCGCTCTATGTCGCCGCGAGCCTGATCGTGTGCGGCCTTGCGCTATCAGGCATTGCCATGGCACGGACGCTGCCGTCGGTCCTCAGCGCGGGTCTGTTCGGCGCGCTCGCCGTTTACCTGATGATCAATCCGGCCAAGGCGAGCTATTCGGTCGCACCGACCATGGCGCTGTGCGCCCTCGCAGGCCTCCTGACGGCGCTGTGGTTGACCAGGGACAGGCGCAGCCTCTTGTTGATTGCGCTGATCGGTCTCCTGCTCGGCGCCTCCGTCAATTTCAGGCTGCCGAATGCGCTGCTCGCGGCCGGCTATTTCGTGTTCTTCGGCATTTCCTTCGCGTGGCCGCGCAAGTTTGCCACTTTGGTGCAGGGCCTCGGCTTCGCGGCCGGCGTGCTCGTCGGCATCGCGCCGACCCTGATCGCGCAGGCCATCAATGCCGGCAGCCCGCTGGCGACGACCTACGGCAGCGCCGACGTGGTCGCACCGGGCTTCGACCTTGCCGTGCTCGGTCACTATCTGCACGACATGCAATTCGTGCTGATCGTGCTCGCGATCGGGTCGACCGCGTGGCTGTTGCCAAACGGTGAGGTGAGAACACGGCAGGTGGCCCTCCTCGTCGCCGGCAATCTCCTCGTCAACCTGATCTTCTTCCTGACCCACCCGATCTTCACGCCCTATTACGTCGTGCCGATCGCGATGCTGTCGCTCTGGACTGTCTCGTTCGCCTGGCTGATGCAGCCGGATCACGCGCGACAGGCCGCGCCGCTTCGGAGCGCATCGGCGAGGCTCGGAGTGCTGCAGCGATGATGTCAGCGCAACCTCGCATCGCGGTGCTGGTGCCCTGCTACAACGAGGAGGCGGCGGTCGCCAGCGTCGTCGCCAGCTTCCGCAGGGCGCTGCCCGCGGCGGAGATCTACGTCTACGACAACAATTCACGCGACCGCACCGCTGCCGTCGCGCGGGACGCCGGCGCGACCGTGCGCAGCGAGCGGCGGCAAGGCAAGGGCCACGTCGTGCGCCGTATGTTCGCCGACGTCGAGGCCGACATCTACGTGCTGGTTGACGGCGATGCCACCTACGATGCGCCGAGCGCGCCGCCCATGGTCGACAAGCTGCTCGACGAGCATCTCGACATGGTGGTCGGGCTTCGCATCGACCAGTCGCAGGCGGCCTACCGGCTCGGCCACCGCACCGGCAACCGCATGTTGACCGGCTTTCTGTCCTCGACCTTCGGACAGGAATTCAAGGACATCCTGTCGGGCTACCGCGTGTTCTCGCGCCGCTTCGTCAAATCCTTCCCCGTGCTCTCCGATGGTTTCGAGATCGAGACCGAGCTCGCGGTCTATGCGCTGGAATTATCGCTGCCGGTCGCGGAGGTCGAGACGCCCTATTACGCGCGGCCGGAGGGCTCGTTCTCCAAACTCAACACCTGGCGCGACGGTTTTCGCATCCTCGGCACCATTCTGAAGCTTTATCGCTCGGAGCGTCCGCTGCGCTTCTTCTCGGTCATTGGAGTTCTGCTGGCGCTGGCCGCGATCATCCTCGCGATCCCGATCGCGATCACCTTCATCGAGACCGGCCTCGTGCCGCGGCTGCCGACCGCCGTGCTGTCGATGGGATTGATGATCATGGCCCTGCTGTCGGTGTCCTCGGGGCTCGTGCTCGATACCGTGACGCGGGGACGGCGCGAGATGAAGATGCTGGCCTATCTGTCGCAGCCGTCGCCGAAACGGAACTGACATGCACTCCCATGGACGGCCAGGGGTCCAGATGCTATTCCGCGATCCAATATGAGCGATCTCTCACTCACCATTCGTCCCGAATCCGCCGGCGACGCCCAGGCCATCGAGCGCCTGCACGAGCGCACCTTCGGCCCCGGCCGGTTCGTGCTCAGCGCCTATCGCATCCGCGAGCACGTCGATCATCTGCTCGACGTCTCCTTCACCGCCCGCATCGGCACGCTCCTGGTCGGCTCCGTCCGGCAATTGCCCATCCTGATCGGCGCGACCTCGGCGCTGCTGCTCGGGCCGCTCACGGTCGAGCCGCCGTTCCGCAGCCGCGGCGTCGGCCGCCTGTTGATGGAGCGCGCGCTGAAGGTCGCCAGGGAAAATGGTCACCGCCTCGTGCTGCTGGTCGGCGACGAACCCTATTACAGCCGCGTCGGCTTCAAGGCTGTGCCCAAGGGCCGCGTCACCATGCCGGGCCCGGTCGATTCGGCTCGCATCCTGGTGCTCGAGCTCGTCGACGGCGCCTTCGAGGGCGTCTCCGGCAAGGTCGCTCCCGACTGGAGCAAGGCGCGCGGGTCCCAAGTCTGAGCTTTACCAAGGCTGAGGCTTTATTCCGAACGCGGAAAGCCGGACACGCTATGCCGTCGGCGCGGTTTATGCCAAAACCGCCGCTGCGCAGCTGACGAAGGACATTTGAAGTTTGGCCGCATCCAGGAAGGGCACCTCGCCCGCGGAACGCCAGAACGGGATTGATCGGACCATCGATCTCCTGGAAGCCCTGCTGCATTTGCGCGCGCCCTCCAGGCTCAGCGACCTTGCGAAGCAGATGGGCGCGCCGCGCTCGACGGTCTATGCCATCGCCAACCGCCTGATCGAGGCGGACCTGCTGGAGAGCGTCGGCGAGGGCGGTCAGGTCTATTTCGGCAAGGCGGTGCATCTCTACGGGCGGGCCTATGCGGAAGCCAATCCGCTGCATCGCCGCTGCCGCGAAGCCCTCGACCGGCTGGCGACCCAGCACAGCGCCACCGCGCAACTCTGCGCGTTGCGTGGTCGCAAATATGTGGTGGTCGATACGCGAGACGGCTCGGGCCTGTTCCGGATCACGACGGATGTCGGGATCGAGGTGCCGCTGCCGTGGACTGCATCCGGCAGGTTGCTGCTCGATCATATGAGCCCGGCAGAAATCCGCGCCTTCGTTCCGAAAGAGGATTTTCGTCTTCCGGACGGCCGCGTCCTCGATGTCGACGATTTCGTCAAGGACGTCGCACGCGCGAGACGCGAGGGCAAATGCGTGACGACGGCGCTGTCCGATCGGTTCACGTCGTGTCTTGCCGCCCCGATCCGGGACAAAAAGGGTGTTGCGGTCGCGACGCTCTGCTTCGTCGTTCCCGCGGACTCGCTGAAGGACCGCAGGACTGCGCTGCTGGACGACCTCGTCGCCACCGCAACCGAACTCTCGGATCGAAACTAAACACAGTTGGCCGGCAGCGCGACGGCTGATGCACCGGCATCGGGGCCTCGCGCGTGGTCGCGCGTGCTGGCGGCGGGCCGATGGGCCTCGCATGTCCGCTCTTGACATCATGCCGCCGTAATATTTAACGTGACGCTACAAGATAATACTGTCCACTATAACGGACATTGCAGCAGGCGCGGCGAGGTTCTCCCGTCTCCGTTTCGGGGGAGGAATGCGGTGCTGCGTTCCAGGCGAGGATCGAAATGGCGAATGCAGGCCAACAGGTACCCGGGCGACGCTGGCTGATCGGTTGTCTCCTCGGCGTCGGAATTCTCATCAACTACATCGATCGGGTCGGGCTCTCCGCCGCGACGCCCGAACTCACCAGGGAGCTTGGCCTCACCGCCACGGATATCGGGCTGCTCGGCAGCGCGTTCTTCTGGACCTATTCGTTGCTGCAAATCCCCGGCGGCATGGTGCTCGACCGCTTCGGCGTCACCATGGTCGGTCGTGCCAGCAGCTTCCTCTGGGCGGTCGCCGCCACGATCACCGCGCTCGCCAGCGGACTCTGGGGCATCGCCGGCGCACGCCTGTTGCTCGGCGTCGCGGAGGCGCCGGCCTTTCCGGCGAGTCAGAAGGCGACCGGCCATTGGTTTCCGCTCGAGGAACGCGCGCGCTCGACTGCGATCTTCGATTCCGCCGCTAAATTCTCCAACGTCATCGGCGTGCCGCTGGTCGCTTACGTGATCTTCCTCTACGGCTGGCGCTGGGGCTTTGGCGTCACCGCGCTGCTGAGCTTGCTGTATTTCGTCGCCTACTATTTCATCTATCGAAATCCGAGCGAAGATCCGAAGCTATCGAGAGCGGAGCATGACTATATCATCGCCGGCGGCGGCACGCCGGAAGGCCCTGCCACGGCAGGACAGAGCCGCATGCTCGGCTACCTCTTGCGCAACCGCAAGGTCTGGGGACTGACCATCGGGTTCTCCGCCTATGGCTACACCTTCTATCTCTTCCTCACCTGGTTGCCGGGCTATCTCGCGCAGACCATGCACATGAACCTGATGTCGGCCGCGGGCTATTCGACGATTCCCTGGATTTTCGCGACGTTGTCGGATCTCCTGATCGGCGGTTTCCTGGTGGATCATTTGATCGCCCGTGGTTACGACAGCACGCGGGTGCGTCAGTCGGTGATCATCGTCGGCATGCTGATGGGGCTTGCCGTCATCGGCGCCGCCTTCACCGTGAAGCCGGGCTGGGCCCTGCTGTGGTTGTCGATCGCGATCTCGGGATTGTCGGCCGCGGCACCCGTGGGGTCCTCGATCGTGTCGCTGATCGCGCCGAAGGGCGGGGCGGGAACGGTCGGCGGCATTCTCAATTTCACCAACAACATGATGGGCGTGCTCGCACCGATCGTGACCGGAATCGTCGTGGACTGGACTCAGTCGTTTGCCGGTGCCTTCATGATCGCCGGCGTGGTGCTGCTCATCGGCATCTTCTTCTATGTCGTGGTGCTGGGGCGGATCGAATCGATTCCCGATTTCGCCGAGGAACCGCCGCCGGACGCCGTGCCGGTGCACTGAGGAGGGGGGCATGCCCCAAGGTACGAGCCAACGCAGCAGCAAGGACACTCTCATCCGCAATGCCCGGCTGATTGACGGCACCGGCGCGCCGTGGTTCGAGGCCGATCTGCGCATCAGCGGCAGCCGCATCGCGGCGATCGGGGCGTCCTTGCCGGCGGAGGAGGCCGACATCATCGACGCGCGCGGATGCTATCTCGCGCCCGGTTTCATCGACGCCCATTGCCACGACGACCTGATCTGCCTGCGCGAACCCGACAGGCCCGAGAAGGTGTTGCAGGGCGTGACCACGCTCGTGGTCGGCAATTGCTGCTTCTCGCTCTATCCGGCCACCGCAGGCTCTGCCGAGATGCTGCGCCTGCATTTCTCGGGTCTCGCCGGCGAAACCCGGGCGAACGAGATCTTCGACAGTTTTGAGGGCTACCGGCTGGCGCTGGAAGGGCCGGGCGTGGCGCTCAACCTGGTTTCGCTGGTCGGACATGCCGCGATCCGGCTCGCCGTGCTCGGTTACGACCGCCGCGCGGCGACAGAGCAGGAGATCGCGGCGATGCAGGCGCTGCTCGCGCAGCAACTCAAGCAAGGCGCTGCCGGCCTGTCGCTGGGCCTCGTCTATCCGCCGAGCGCCTATGCCGACAGCAGGGAGCTATGCGCACTGGCGGAGACGGTGCGGGTTCACGGCAAGCTGCTCACCGCGCATATCCGCAGCTATGAAGCGGGCCTCCTGCAATCGATCGACGAGTTCATCGCGATCCTGCGCGCCTCCAGAGCGGCCGGGCTGCTGTCGCATCTGCAATCGGCAGGAAAGCCGAACTGGGGCGCGATCCCCAAGGCGCTCGACCGGCTCGAGGCCGCGCGCGCGGAGGGGATCGATATCTCCTTCGACATGTATCCGTATCCTGCCGGCAGTTCCTACATGCTGCAATTGTTGCCGCCGGCGGCGCTCGAAGGCGGCATCGACGCGTTGCGCGCCCGCCTGCGCGATCCGGCCAGGCGCGAAGCGCTGCGCGTGCTGGTGGAGGAGGGCGATCCCGATCCGCATACCGCGCAGTCCAAGATCGTGCTGATCGGCTGGCACAATGTGCGCATTTCCGGCACCGGCAATCCCGCGCTGAAACCGCTCGAGGGCAAGTCGATGGTCGACGCCGCGCGCGAGCTCGGCATCTCGCCGTTCGATCTGATGGTTCGGTGCATCGAGGAGGACCAGGGCCAGACCGGCATCATCATGTTCCAGCTCGATGAAGCCGATTTGCGCGCCGCGTTCACCCATCGCCTGCACATGGTCGGCTCCGATGGCATTCCGCGCCCCGGCACCAAGCCGCATCCGCGCGCCTACGGAAGTTTCCCGCGCGTCGCCGGCCGGCTGACGCGCGAGCAAGGCTGGTTGACGTTGGAAGATGCCGTGCGGCGAATGACGGCGATGCCCGCCCAGCGCTTCGGCCTGTCCGATCGCGGCATCCTGCGGCCGGGCATGGTTGCAGATCTCACTCTGTTCGACGATACCATCATGGACAAGGCGACGTTCGAGACGCCGACGGAAATGCCCGCAGGCATCCGCTCTGTGTTCGTCGCCGGCGAGGCCGTTGTCACGGACGGACGCAGCACCTTCGCGCGGCCGGGGCGCGCCCTGATCAAGGGGTGAAGGCCCGCAGACATCATCACCACAGACAGGACGAGACCAATGACGCTGAAACGATACGGCGCGGCCGGCGGCACCGGCACCGGCGGCCAGCACCTTCCTTTTGCCCGCGCGGTCGAGGCCGACGGCTGGCTTTACGTTTCAGGGCAGACGCCGATGGAGAACGGCGAGGTGATCGAGGGCGGCATCATCCCGCAATCGCACAAGGCGATCCGCAACCTGCTCGCGATCCTGAGTGAAGCCGGCTACGAGCCCCAGGATGTCGTGCGTTGCGGCGTCTGGCTCGACGATCCCCGCGACTTTCAAAGCTTCAACAAGGTCTTCGCCGAATATTTCGGCACCAATCCGCCGGCGCGGGCCTGCGTGGTGTCGAGCATGGTGGTGGATTGCAAGGTGGAAATCGACTGCGTCGCCTATCGCAGGTGAGCCGGCCGCGGGCTCGCTCGACCTCTCCCGCTTGCGGGAGAGGTCGGCGCGAAGCGACGGGTGAGGGTTCTCTCCATACGGGGGTTCTCGATTGCGGGAGACCTCCCGCCCCAGCCCCTCCCCCGCAAGCGCAGGGCGATCGCATATGGGGCAGATTTCTCTGTGGTCATCCTTCGAGACGCCCACCTTCGGCGGGCCCTCAGGATGAGGACCGAGTGTGCGGCAGCAGTTTCAACGGGCTCCGATTGCCGCTTAGCCTCATCCTGAGGAGACCGCGAAGCGGTCGTCTCGAAGGACGAGGCGCGCGCTCACACCGCCCAAAATGCTAAATGCGATAGCCCTGCCCGCAAGCGGGAGAGGGAGACCACCTTCGCCCTGGTGAGAAGTTAAACCCAACGCCATCATGCTCTAGAACCGCTGCGAGAGGCCGACATAGAAGCCGCGCCGCGGTCCGTATTGTGGGGCGAACACGCCGATGCCGGAGCCGTCGCGGATCTGGTAGATGGTGTCGAAGGCGTTGACCACGTCGAACCGCAATGTGGTCGGCTTGTTCGGCGCGACGATGTTGAAGTCGTGCGACAGGCCGAAATTGACCTGCGTGTAGCCGGGCAGGTGATCGGTATTGGCAAAGCCCGAGCGCAGGCCGCTGCCGTAGATCATCGACACGCTGTAGCGCGTTCCCTGCCACAGATAAGAGGCGCCGGCCGACGCGCTCAGCATCTGCGCGTGATCGGTGTAGATGTAGTGGGTCGAGATGTAGCCGAGCTCGTCCTGGCCGAACAAATATTGGTTCGACGCCACATTGGTCGCGATCTGCTTGGCCCAGGCGAGATTGGCATAAGCACTGAAATCGCCGTTTTTGTAGGTCGACTTCAACTCGACGCCGACGTTCTCGCCGCGATCGTAGTTGAAGCCGCTCAGCACATAGGCCGCGCCGAACTGGCCGTCGTCGAGCAGGTCACGCGCCTTCTTGTAGTAAGCGTCGGCGCCGACCTCGAGGCCGGGGATCGGATAGATCTTCTGCACCACGCCGACGTCGAACACATGCGACCGTTCCGGCAGCACCGGGCTGTTCAGCCCGACTTCCGGCGTCTGGGTGTTGGCGGGCGCGCCGGGCGGGGTCACCAGCGCGAGATTGACCGGCGAGGCGATCACTTGCGAGGGTGGGGTGAAGTTGCGCGCATAGCCTGCGTGGAACGTCGTGCCGTCGAACGGTTTCCAGGTCAGGCTGACCCGAGGGCTGAGCTGGTTGGCATCGACATATTGATACATTTGGTCGAACCGCAGGCCGGCGTTGAGCGTCAAATTGTTGGTGATCTTCCATTCGTCCTGGACGTAGGTTCCGACCAGCCAACCGGTCTTTGCGTTGGAATCGAACACCGAGAAGGGCGCGTCGATGGTGCCCGCCGTGGGGTCCGCGGGATCGACCAGCGGCAGCACCGTCGTTGCGTTGTTGACCAGCGTTCGCTCCGCGCTGACGGAGAAGCCAAAGCGCAGCGTGTGCGCATAGCCGACCCGCCAGGCAGTGTCCTGCTGGATGCCGTTGATCACGCTCTGGCGATAGACGTCCGAGGACACGCCGTTGAACACGAGATCGCCGATCGGGTCGGGATAGAAGTGCAGCTGGCTGTAGCGGTTGAAGTACGCGGTCTGCGTGTCGAACTCGCCGCTCGATGTCTGGTAGGCGACGACGTTGAACTGGTTGAACTCGTTCTGGTGCTCGTTGAGGCGGGACGAGTCGAAATCCGACACGCCGAAGGCGGTGAAATTCGGCGTCTGTCCGGGATTGTTCGGAATCTGGAACGTCGCGTTCGATACGCCGCTCATGAAGGTGAGGCGGCTGGTGGGATCGAGCACCGTCGAGAGATAGAGAAATCCCTTCTCCTGGTTGGTGCGGTCGTGAATCGCATTGACGGACGGCGCCGGATTCTCGATGCCGAGATTGTTCTGGAGAAAGCGGCCCGACAGGAAGTACTGGGTCTGGCCGACCGTTCCGCCATATTCGACGTTGGTCGAGATGGTGCCGTGGCTGCCGCCATAGACGCCGACGACGCCCGTATTGTTGAAGGCGTCGGCCTTGGTCTGGATGTCCAGCACGCCCGCGGTTCGCAAGCCATATTGCGCAGGCAGCGCGCCGGTGAGAAGGCTGAGGCTGCCGACGATGCCGGTGTCGAGAATCTGCCCGAACGCGCCGACGCCGTCCGGAAGCATGACGCCATTGATGCGATATTGCAGATTGGCGTGCTCGTTGCGGATATGGAGGTCGCCGCTCGCGGCCGAGTCCTGGGTGACGCCGGGGAATTGCAGCAGCACCTTGTCCAGCGAGGCGTTGCTCCCCTGCGGCAGCGCCTCGATCGCCTGGTGCGTGAGCGTGTGGGTCGCGGCACCTGCGGGCGGGAGCACGGATTGACGCGCCGTGTCGAACCGTTCGCTCTCGCCAGCGACGGTGGCCGGCGCCTCGGTGCGCGGCGGCGCCTGCGGCGTTGCCCGTCGCTTCTCGACTGCGACGCGAACCTTGGGGCGGCGCGGCGCCTGCGTCCGCTTGGGCGCATCGACTTCGACGGTGGGCAACGTCGTGGCGGGGGGCGTCGTTGCGGTTTGCGCCATGGCGCTGCCGCCGAGATGAAGCAGCGTCAGTGCGGCGAGGCTCGTGCCCGCCAATATCGGTTTTGAAGACAGCATTGTCCTGAGTCCGCTTCCGCACCGCCGCGCTCATTCAGAGGTTTGCAGGTGGCACGCACCGTCGTTACACGACGGCTCAATTTCGATGGCCTTGCGAGATCGGCGCAACGCCGATCCCGATAGGCAGCTCAATCGTTGGGAATCAGGAGGCGGGAGGAGCGCGCGGCTGGTACGCCGTGCGGACCGAGTTCAGGTGGACGAACTCGGCATCGGTGGTGCGGTAGAGCAGTTCGACTGCCTGCGGCAGTTGCAGCAATGGCGGTGTCGCGAACATAACCGTGCCGGCCATCGCGACCAAGGCGCAGATCGCGCAATTGTCGTCGCCCGGATGTTCGCGATCGGGGGCTGCGGGTGATGGCTTCTCGACCGCGGCGTGGTCGGCCCCAGCGATTGTCTTGGCGCTGCCCGTCAGTTGGGACTGGGCAAGGGGAGCGGCTTGCGCGAACCAGTGGCTGTGGCCGAAGGTCAGCGCGAACTGCACCAGCAGCGCGAACAACGCGAGCCGGGCGCCGTGCCTGATGTTCGACCGGAACCACTTCATCTAAAGACGCCACCCCGCATCGCGACGCACCAACCCTTGGTGTCGCCGCAACGTTACAATGTAACATCGCGCGATTGGTCTATGGGTGTCAACCGCGCGCGGAGCCGCCCGCACAAGCAATCGGGTCGGTGTGTCGTTGGGGCAACTCAAGTGGGACGAGTTTTGGTTGAATGAGCAGGCGGCCCCGAACTCGAACACCTCTCCCCGTTGGGGAGAGGTGAATCACGGGATCAGCGCCCCTCGCGCACCCAGGTCGCGGCGAACGCGCCAAGTAGCAGCAGGAGCCCGATCAGGCCGGCGAAGATCGGCAGCACGCCGACGCCCTTCACCACGCTGGCGTCGCGCATCCGCACGCCCATCCAGCCGTCGCCATGGAAGACGCTGGCCGAGCGCACCGGCACGATGCGCGGCAGCTCGACGCTGGAGCCGTCGACCACGCGCACCGCATCGCCGCCGGTCGCCTGCGTCAGCGGCTTCAAGGTCTCGGTGGTCGAGGTGACTTCCGAAAACTCCTTCGGATTGGTCGGGCCGACATTGATCAGCGCCTTCAGCGTGCCGTCGGTGGCCTGCCAGAGGCCGAGCTCGCCCGCCGGCAGGCTGGCGCGCCACTCGCCGGGGTCGCCGGCGTTGAGGGTCAGCTCACGCGTCACCCCGGAGGGTGAGGTGACGGTGACGGGCTGCACGCTGTCCGCCATGGTCTGGCGCACCACCACGAGATACTTGCCTTGCACCTGGAGGCGCAGCGCTTCCTCGTCGAGATCCGGCTGCTTCATCAGCCAGTGCGACATCCGCCGCAGCAAATCGAGATGCGGGCCGCCGCCCTCATAACCGCGCGCCCACAGCCAGATGTGATCTGACAGCAGCAGCGCGACGCGGCCCTCGCCGAAGCGGGTCAGGAACAGCAGCGGCTTGCCGTCCGCACCGGTCATCACCGGCGGATTGACGGAGTTGCGGGTGTCGACGGTGCGGAAGAAGCGGCTCCAGTGCGGCGGCTCGGAGGCCGAGCCTTCCAGCCTGCGCGTCACCGGATGGCGTTTGCCGATGTCGGACAGATGCGCATAGAACGGCTTCTCGGTCACGCCGACCGGTTCTGCCGGCAGCACCGAATCCAGCGGCGTGCGCCAGATGCTGGTGTTGGAGGCGTAGTCGGGGCCGGCCGAGACCAGCACCGCACCGCCTCCGCGCACGTAGCGCGCGATGTTGTCGAAATAGGCGACCGGCAGCACGCCCTGGCGGGCATAGCGGTCGAAGATGATCAGCTGGAATTCGTTGATCTTCTGCTGGAACAGCTCGCGGGTCGGAAACGCGATCAGCGACAATTCGTTGATCGGCGTGCCGTCCTGCTTCTCCGGCGGACGCAGAATCGTGAAGTGCACGAGGTCGACGCTGGCGTCGGACTTCAAGAGGTTGCGCCAGGTGCGCTCGCCGGAATGCGGCTCGCCGGAGACCAGCAGCACGCGCAGCTTGTCGCGCACGCCGTCGATGGCGACGACGGCACGGTTGTTCACCGGGGTCAGCTCCCGCTCCAGCGGCGAAGCCTCGATCTCGACGATGTTGGGGCCGGCATGCTTGATCTCGACGTCGACGCTCGCGCTCTGGCCGCTCGACAGCGTGCGCTCGCTGATGACCTCGCCGTCGCGGCGGACCGTGACCTTGGCGCGCTCGCCGGAGACGCCCTGGTCGTCGAGCCGGTAGCTGATGGTCTGGGTCTGGCCGACGATGCCGAAGCGCGGCGCCGCCGTGATCGCGATGCGGCGGTCGCGCTCGTCCTTTTGTCCGGTGATCAGCGCATGCACCGGCGCCTGGAAGCCGAGCGCGGCCGCGTTGGCCGGGATGTCATGGACGCGTCCGTCGGTGATCAGGAACGCGCCGGCGACGCGGTCGACCGGCACGTCGGACAGCGCCGAGGCCAGCGCGCCGAACAGCCGGGTGCCGTCGGTCTCGCCGTCGGCCTGTCCGGCGTCGACCACGCGCACCTCGAGGCCCTTGATCTTCTTCAGGCTGTCCACCAGCGCTTCCTGCGCCTGCGCGGCCTCCTGGTTGCGCTTGCCGAAATTCTGGCTCGGGCTCTTGTCGACGACGACGGCGGCGATCGACGTGAGGGGATCGCGGTCTTCACGTGTGAAGGAGGGATTGGCGAGCGCCAGCAGGAACAGCGCCAGCGCGGCGACACGTACGGCCGTGCCGCGGGCACGTGCCAGCAGCAGCACGCCCGCGATGAGGACGATCGCCGCCAACGCGATCCAGAGGACGATCGCGGGAACCAGCGGCGTGAACGCGATGCCGTAATTCATGTCGATCCTATTGCCCCAGCCGTTCGATCAGCGCCGGCGCGTGCACCTGGTCGGCCTTGTAGTTGCCGGTCAGCGTGTACATCACGATGTTGACGCCGGCGCGGTAGGCGAATTCGCGCTGGCGCGGCTCGCCCGGCGTCAGCGGCAGCATCGGCTGGCCGTCGGGACGGAGCGCCCAAGCGCCGGCAAGGTCGTTGGAGGTGATGATGATCGGCGAGACGCCGTCACCGCCGCGCGCGGGCTTCTGCGCGCTCTCGTCGTCGTCCTCGCGCGGCAGCGCTTCGACCCAGGTCTGGCCGGTGTTGAAGCGGCCTGGGAAGTCGCGCAAGAGATAAAGGTCTTGGTCAGCACGTGCTCGCGCGGCACCGGCTCGAGCTCGGGCACGTCGAGCGAGGACAGGATCTCGCGCAAGCTCTGCATGCCCGGCGTCTGCGACGCACCGTTCTCGCCGGGCGGCGCCTCGACCGCGTCGCGGGTGTCGAAGATCACGGTGCCGCCCTGCTTCATATAGGCATCGATCCTGTTGATGGCGTCCTGCGGCGGCTTCGGCGCGCCCGGCACGATCGGCCAGTAGATCAGCGGGAAAAACGCGAGCTCGTCACGCGCGGGATCGATGCCGACGGGATCGCCGGCCTCGAGCGCGGTGCGCTGCGCCAGGAACAGCGTCAGCCCGGACAGACCGGCCTTGACGATGGAATCGACATCGGCATTGCCGGTGACGACATAGGCGAGGCGGGTCTGCGACGTCGATTTCATCGCGAACTCGTCCGCGGCACTGTCGGCGCGCGACGGCGTCGGCGCGAACGACAGCAGGCCCGCAAGCACCAGGCCGAGCACGATCATCGCGGGCGCGGCACGGCGGCGCAGCAGCGCGGCGAGGCCGCCGCCGAGCAGCGCGACGATGATGGCGTCGACCAAAAACAGTGCGAGCGAGGTCGACAGCAGCCAGCCGCGCAAGTCTCGCGGCTCGGCATTGGTGTAGGTGGCGTGCCGGGCGCGCAGGCTCGCGGTGTTCAGGGCGGCGATGCGGTCAGCGCTAGCGAGCGTGTTCACGGCGAGCGGTCCTTCTGCCGGACCGTAGAAGCCGGGCGGATGATCTGGTGTGGCGCGGTCGCGATAATCGGCAGTCAGCGGCTTTGCGGCGGCCGGCGGCGGGCCGAAGGCGCCGAAACCGTCGAGCATGCGCAGCGGCGCCAGCGTCTCGGTGCTGGCCTCAGCGGCAACACCGGCGCCAGGTTTCGAGGTGTAGCCGGACATGTCGACGATCCGCCTCAGCATTTCGACAAAGCTGCCCGACATCGGCAGGTCCGACCAGCGCATGTCCGCGCTGACATGGAACAGGCTGACGATGCCCTTGCCGCGATGCTCGCCGGTGACGAGCGGCGTGCCGTCTTCAAGCGAGGCCCAGCTCTTGGTGGCGAGCACCGCATCGGGCTCGGCCAGAACCTGCCGGCTCACGGTAACGTCCTTGGGCACGACGACGCCGGCAAAGGGACCGTCGGCCGCGAAAGCGGCGAGATGCTGCGGCTTCTCCCAGGTCAGGCTGCCGCCGAGCGTGCGGCCGCCCTTGCGCAGCTTGACCGGGACGAGATCGTCCTCGGCCTGCGCCAGCCTTGGGCCCGCGAAGCGCACCAGCACGCCGCCCTGATCGATCCAGGCGTTGAGGCGTTCGCGCAACTCGGGCGCGACGGTGCCGACATCGGCCAAGATGATCATCGGCAGCTTCTGGTCGAGGAATTGCGTGATGCCCTGCTGCGGCGCGCCCTTGTCGGCCAGCCGCACATCGGCGAACGGCGCCAGCGCGCGGGTGAGATAGAAGCTCGGCGCCAGCAGCGGCTGTGCGGTCTCGCTGCTCGCACCCGACACGATGCCGATCGCGCGACGCCGCCAGCGCTTGTCGAGCAGTTGCACCGCGCCGGCCGAGCGCTCGCCGGAGATCTCGAGCCGGGCGATGTCGTTGCGCAGCTCGACCGGCAGGTCGAACGCGGCTTCGGTTTCCTTGTCCTGCGGGCCGAAAGTGTAACGGGCTTCGCCGATCGGCGAGGCCTTCTGGTCCAGTGCCCGCACCGTACCGGCGGCGATGCCGCTGTCGGTGCGCAGCACCTTCACCGTCATTTTCGCAGCCGCGTTTTCGGCGGCGGCCAGCGCCAGCGGGGACGAGGTGCCGCCTTCGAACACCGTCAAGCTGCGCTCTCCGATGGTCTTGCCGAGGCCTTGCAGAAATTCCTCGCCGCGGCCGGTGTCGACGCCGTCGGACAGCCAGGCGATCTCGCAATCGCCGGTCGCTTTCAGGAAGCGATCGATCGCCGCCAGCGTTTCGACGCGTTCGATCGAATAGGGTTTTGGCGAGAGCTGCCGCAGCGCGACGCGCGCCGCACCCGCCGGCATCAGGGTGATGTCGCGGTTCGGCTCCGACAGCGGCACCAGCGCAATGGCGCGGCGGTCGTTGTCGGCATTGGCGATCAATTCGTCGGCGGCCCTGATCCTGACGTCCCAGTTCGATGCCGCGCTCCAGCCGTCGTCGAACATGATCATCAGCGGCGCCTTGCTGCCCGCAAGCCCGGTCCGTGGATTCCAGATCGGGCCGGCGGCGGCGAAGATCACCAGCGCCGCAGCCAAAGCCGCAACGCGGTCAGCCACCACGGCGTCCGCGAGGGCGTCTCTTCCCTCGGCGCGATGTCGAACAATAGCCGCGTCGGCGGAAACTCGATGCGGCGCGGCCGCGGCGGCATCACGCGGAGCAGCCACCACAGCACGGGAAGGCTGACGAGGCCGATCAGCAGCAGCGGTTCGGTGAAAGCGAGCGGCAATCCCATCATGCGGCTGGTCCCGCCTTGATGGTGGTGGTGCGGGCGCCCGACTTGCTCACCTGCATGCCGGCATGGAGGAACAGCAGCAGTTCGGCGGCGGAACGGTCGGTCGAATGTGTCGCGAACAGCCAGTCGAGCTTGTTGGTCTCGGCGCGGATCTGGTCGCGGTGCAGCGCGAGCCGCGCGGTGTAATCCTGCGCCCAGCTCTCGGCGCGACCGGCGGTGATCACGCCGAAGCCTTCCGGCTCCACGAACTCGACGCGGCCGGAATAAGGAAACGACTCTTCGGCGGGATCGACGATCTGCACCAGCGTGCCATGCGCGCCGGAGCCGGAGAGCCCTGCAAGCGTCGCCCTGATCTCGTCGATCGGCGACCAGAAATCCGACAGCACGATCGTCTCGGCCAGCACCGAAGGCACGAAGGACGGCGGCAGGCTCGGCCGCTCGGAATCGTCATGCAGCATCGCCTGCGCCATCTTGTCGATGACACTGCGGCTTGCGGTCGGCGCCATCAGGCCGGGGACGCCGACGCGCTCGCCGCCCGCGACCAGCAGCTCGGCTAGTGCAAAGCCGACGATCAGCGTACGCTCGAGCTTGGACTCGCGCGCCTGTTTCGAGGCGAACGCCATCGAAGGCGAGCGGTCGGGCCAGATCCAGACCGTGTGCGAGGCTTCCCATTCGTGCTCGCGGACATAGAGATGGTCGTCGCGCGCCGAGCGGCGCCAGTCGACATTCTGCGACGGCTCGCCCGAGACGAAGCGGCGGTACTGCCAGAAGCTCTCGCCCGCGCCGGCGCGGCGGCGGCCATGCAGGCCGTGGATGACATTGGCGGCGATACGGCGGGCTTCCAGAACCAGGCGCGGCAGCGAAGCGGCGAGCGTGCGGCTTTCGCCATCGGCACGTCGGATCGCAATGATCTCCTTCGCCGTGTGCCCGTTCTCCGCTGCCATCAACCGATCCGTGTCTTCAACTGCCGGATCACCTCCGGAATGGTGCGTCCCTCGGCGCGCGCCTGGAATGTCAGCGCCATGCGGTGCTTCAGCACGGGCTCGGCGAGGTCGAGCACGTCGTCGATCGAGGGCGCGAGACGCCCGTCGATCAGCGCGCGTGCGCGCACCGCGAGCATCAAGGATTGGCTGGCGCGCGGGCCAGGTCCCCAGGCGATGAACTTGCCGGTCTCGCCGCTGTCCGGCCCGGGACGAGCGGCGCGCACCAGCGACAGGATGGCTTCGACCACGGAATCGCCGACCGGCAGGCGGCGAACCAGCCGCTGCGCCGTGATCAGCGCGTCCGCGCTCATCGATCCCCTCGCCAGAGTCTCGTCGGCGCCGGTGGTTTCGAACAGGATGCGGCGCTCGGCATCGCGATCGGGATAATCGACGTCGATCTCCATCAGGAAGCGATCGAGCTGCGCTTCGGGCAACGGATAGGTGCCCTCCTGCTCCAGCGGGTTTTGAGTCGCGAGCACGTGGAACGGCTTGGGCAGATCGTGGCGCGCGCCGGCAACGGTGATGTGCTGCTCCTGCATCGCCTGCAGCAGCGCCGATTGCGTGCGCGGGCTGGCGCGGTTGATCTCGTCGGCCATCAGCAGCTGTGCGAACACCGGACCGGCGATGAAGCGGAACGAGCGCTTGCCGGCGGTGCTCTCGTCGAGCACTTCGGCGCCGAGAATGTCCGACGGCATCAGATCGGGCGTGAACTGGATGCGCTTGGCATCGAGACCGAGCGTGACGCCGAGCGTCTCGACCAGCTTGGTCTTGGCCAGGCCGGGCACGCCGATCAAGAGCGCGTGGCCGCCGGAGAGGATGGTGACCAGCGTGTTCTCGATCACGCGATCCTGACCGAAGATGACGGATGCGATCGCGTCCTTGGCCGCACGAATCTGGCTCGACACCTGCTCGGCCGAGCGAACGATCCCGTCCTCGAGTTTCTCGACACTTTCCGCCATCCGTCAGCTCCTTAAGCCTGCCATGCGGCTATCTTGCGTCGTCAGATCATCTGTCGTCACGTCATCCCGTGACTTTGTCGTGACGCGATCTCATGGGCCCTATGCTAGACTTGCAGGAAGGCCATGTATTCGTTGAATTAACCTATCCCCACCTTATCGGCTTGGGGATATGTAGGGCATCACGAAGTGGCGAACTCCACACCGGACTAATGCGGGGTGGAACCACGCACCGACATACAACGTAGACTTACAATTCAGACCTGCACCAATCGTGCCAAATGACCCATCGTGCGAAATGACAAACTCAGGGCAAACCATGGCGAACCAAGGGCAGGGCACCGATCGTGCTCTCGACGGGCTGACTGCCGCCGCCAAAACTGCTGCCAGTGCCGAAGGCGCCAAAAAAGGACTGCCGCCGGTGCATCTGTGGAATCCGCCGTTTTGCGGCGATCTCGACATGCGAATCGCCAACGACGGTACATGGTTCTATCTGGGCACGCCAATCGGCCGGCCTGCGCTGGTTCGCCTGTTCTCGACGATTTTGAAGCGCGAAGGCGACAAGCATTTCCTCGTCACGCCGGTGGAGAAGGTCGGCATCCGCGTCGACGATGCGCCGTTCATGGCGGTCGAGATGCAGAAGGACGGCGAGGACAGCCGTCGCGTGCTCCGCTTCCGCACCAATGTCGACGACTGGGTCACCTGCGATGCCGCGCACCGGCTGCGTTTCGAACAGGCCAGGGACGGCGGGCTGACGCCCTATCTGCACGTGCGCGCCGATCTCTGGGCCAAGGTCACCCGCGCGCTCTATTACGATCTGGTTGACATGGGCGAGGAGCGGATGGTCGATGGCCAGCCGATGTTCGGCGTCGAGATCGGCCGGCGAATTCTTCGCCATGGCCGATGCGGAGCAGGTGAGGGCCGCGCTTTGAACAAGCCTGTCTTGAAGACCGAGTCTGTCGCGGCCGGAGCGGCTGAATTCTTTGCCCGCTCCAGGGAGCGGCTCGGCTTCGACGTTCCGCCCGGCCTCTATGATCCCAACATCATTCCGGCTTCGGGCGATCCGGGCACCGACAAGATGCTCGAGATCATCGCGCGCGAGCAGCCGGTGCGGCCGGCCGCGGTGCTGATCGCGGTGGTCGACCATCCCGACCCGACGATCTTGCTGACGCAGCGCTCCGCGCATCTCAACGACCATGCCGGCCAGATCGCGTTTCCCGGCGGCAAGATCGACGCGACCGACACCTCCCCGCTCGATGCGGCCTTGCGCGAGGCGGAGGAGGAGGTCGGCCTGTCGCGCGATTTCGTCGAGCCGATCGGCTATCTCGATCTCTACGGCACCGGGTTCGGCTTCCGCATCCTGCCGACGGTTGCGAGGGTGCGGCCGGGCTTTCAGCTCACGATCAACCATTCCGAGGTTGATGACGCGTTCGAGGTGCCGCTATCCTTCCTGATGAACCCGGCCAACCACCAGGTGCACAGCAAGGAATTCCGCGGCATGGAGCGGTCCTATTATGCGATGCCGTTTGCCGAGCGCTACATCTGGGGTGCGACGGCCGGCATGCTGCGCGTGCTTTATGAGCGGATTTATTCGTCATGATCCGGCCGGTCCTGACCGAGATCGGAATCTTTCTCATTCCCTTTGCCGTCTATGCGCTGTTCCTGGCCGCGACGCGTACCGGCCTGTTCGTGCAATCGTCCTGGCCGACCACCATCGTCGCGCGCCTGGCCCTGGCGGCCCTGGTGCTGGTGATCGCGGGGCTGATCGGGTTTGCGCATTTCTCCGGCGCCGCGCCGAATTCGACCTACGTTCCCGCCCATGTCGTCAACGGCAAGCTCGTGCCGGGCACCGAAAAATAAAGGCGGGATGATGAGCGCGGAGCCGATCCTTGCGCAAGCGCCCTGGCTGATCTCAGGCGGGACCGCGCGCGTCCTGCAAATTCTCAATGTGGACGGTGAGGAGGCGCGCGTGGTCGGCGGCGCCGTCCGTAACGCGCTGCTCGATCTCGCGCCGGGCGACATCGACATCGCGACCACGGCATTGCCGGAGGAGGTGATGCGGCGCGCAAAGAGCGCCGGCATCAAGAGCGTGCCGACCGGCATCGACCACGGCACCATCACGCTCGTGATCGACAGCCAGCCCTACGAGGTCACCACGCTGCGCGAGGACACCGAAACCTTCGGCCGCAAGGCGCGCGTCGCCTTCGGCCGCGACTGGGTCAAGGACGCCGAGCGCCGCGACTTCACCATGAACGGGTTGTCGGTCGATGCGGGCGGCGTCGTCTACGACTATGTCGGCGGCGTCGCGGATGCGCGAGCGCGGCGTGTGCGCTTCATCGGCGATGCCGATCAGCGCATCACTGAAGATTACCTGCGCATCCTGCGCTTCTTCCGCATCCACGCCGCCTTCGGTGCCGGCGAGCCCGACCGCGCCGGCTACCTTGCCTGCATCCGTGGCCGCGCCGGCCTCGCGACCCTGTCGGCCGAGCGGGTGCGCATGGAGATGCTGAAATTGCTGGTCGCCGGCGGCGCATCGAGCGCCGCGCTGGCGATGGCCGATGCCGGCTTGCTGCAAGCGCTGATCGGCGGCGTCGTCTATACCGGACCGTTGTCGGCGATGATCGCGATCGAGCGCGCGCTCGGCCTGCCCGCGAGCGTAACCCGTCGGCTCGCCGCGCTGACGGTGGCCGTGACCGAGGATGCAAAACGCGTCGCCGCGCGCTTGCGGCTCTCCAACAATGAGGCCAAGGCGCTGGATTCGATGGGGCACCGCTGGTGGCGCTTCGCCACCAAGGACGAGGCCAGCGCGCGGCGGCTGCTCTACCGGCTCGGGCCGGAGCGCTATCACGATCGCGTGCTGCTGGGCTGGGCGAGGAAAGGCGGCGACGTGACATCGTCGCGCTGGCGCGCGCTGGCCGAGCTGCCGCAGCGCTGGACCGCGCCGAAATTCCCGCTGAAAGCCGCCGATTTCATCGCGCGCGGCATGGCCGAGGGGCCGGCGCTCGGACATGTGTTGACCCTCGCCGAGGACGCTTGGCTCGCCGCCGATTTTCCACTAGATGAAGCCGCACTCGCTTCCATCGCAGATCAAGCTGCGGCACGCATCAGGCGCGATCAGAAACATTGACCATCGTCTCGGGCTTCGCCGACATCTCGCTGTTTCAGCTGCTGCTGGTCGCGTTGATGGCGTTGTTCGCATCGATCATTGGTGGTCTGGCCGGCTACGGGACCGGCGCGCTGATGCCGCTGGTGCTGGTGCCGCTGGTCGGCGCCGAACCCGTGGTGCCGATCATCGCGATCTCCGCGATCTTCACCAATTCGAGCCGTGCGATTGCCTATCTCCGCTATGCCGACCGCCGCCGCGCACTGATCGTGCTCGCCTGCGCGGCGCTGACCACCGCGCTCGGCGCCTACGGCTATACGCGGCTGAGCAATGCCGGCGCGGCGCTGGTTATCGGCACCATGCTGATCCTGAGCGTGCCGCTGCGCCGCGTGCTCCGCCGCCGCCAAGTCAAGATCGGCGACACTGGTCTGGCGGCAGGCTCGGTCGGCTACGGGGTGCTGGTGGGCGGCACGTCCGGTTCCGGCGTGATCCTGCTCTCGCTGCTGATGGCCGCGGGCCTCGAAGGCGCCGCCGTGATCGCCACGGATGCAATGATCTCGCTCGGCACCGGCCTCATCAAGATCTCGGTGTTCGGCCTCGCCGGCGCCGTCACCGCGCAGGTGCTCGCCTTCGCGCTGCTGATCGGGGCCATCGCCATCCCCGGCGCATTCCTCGCCAAGGCGTTCGTCGAGCGCATGCCGGTGCACATCCACACGGCGATCCTCGATGTTGCGGTGATCACCGGCGGGTTGGTGATGATCTCGGCTGCGGTGAGGCAACTCATCGCGTAGATGACCCGGCCCGGAAGGCATTCGCGCGTGGACCGGGGATCGAACCTCGTTCCGGACTACCGCGTCGGATATCACCATTAGCAACTTCCGTCGGTGAAGCGCGTTTGCGGTCGACCAGGGAGATGCAAATGGCAAACGCAGATCCTTCGACCCCTCAGAACACCGGTTCAGCTTCCCAGGCCTCAACGAACCAGGCGACCCTCAATCCCGGTGACGAAGCCCGCCCCGGAACACCCGGCACCGGCGAAGACATCTGTCCCGAATGTCATGGCAAGGGACGCATCGGTGCGTCTCCCTGTCCCAATTGCGGCGGCAGCGGCAAGATCACGAGGGCGATTGGCGGTGCGTGATGCCCGGCGCAGCCTGTAGGATGGGTTGAGCCCTCGCGAAACCCATCGCTTCCGTCATCACCTCATCATGACGGGTTCTCGTCGTAACGATTCCGACGACACCCGCGAGCATGGCGCGAGACCTTGATGGGTATCGCTGCGCTCCACCCATCCTACGGGCTTCAGCGATGTCCGCTGTCGCCGTGATTGGCGGTGAAGCGGACATCAGGCGCGACGGAGTTGAGTAGCGCTAGCGTCTTGATCGCTTGAGTTCGGCGACTTTGAACTTGTTGCCAGCAGAGAGGCTGCTGCAAAACCAGTAGGCTCTGTTGCGATACTCGCCCAGGAACACCTTGGTCTCGACGCAGTCCACGTAGTTCTTGTAGGTGAGACTGTCTCGGCACGTCGCCGAGAAAAATGCACTGGTTTGTCCGCCCGAGGATTCGCTACATCCAACCCAGGGATCTTTTCCGTGGGGGAAGCTTGATTCACAGCCGACGACCGTTGCGGACATGGCTGCCACACGGCACAAGCTACGCTGGCGTGGCGCGGGAGAAGAAGTGCAGTCCGTAGGATGGGTTGAGCCCTTGCGAAACCCATCGCCTTTTTCTGCAATCACCTCATCATGACGGGTATCGTCGTAACTTTGCCCGGGCGGCAGCGTAGACGAGAATTGAAACCCTTTTGGCCTTTATCTCTATCTCGAGAACGTTGACGCCGCGGCCCGCGAATTTCAGCGATCACCCGAAGACAAACCATGGGGGATGCACGAGTTTGCCATGTCTGATCCCGATGAAACGCTGGTTCGTGTCGGTTGGCCGACCCGCCTCCGTAGCGGCGCGCGATGACCCATCCTACGGACTTGCGACAAGCGATGTCCGCTAATGCGCCGCGATTGGCGGACCAAGCGGACATCAGGTGCGCCGGAGCCGAGCACTCCGGGTCTAATCAGGCTTCAACCGTGCCTATTCCTCGTCTTCGTCGTCATCCTCGTCTTCGTCGAGGTCTTCCACTTCCAGGCGTTCGAGCACCGCGAGCGGCAGCGTCTCGCGAAACAAATCGCCTTCTGCGCCCATCCAGAGACAGGTCACGTCGTCGCCCTTCACGGTTGCGACGGTGAGCGGCTGGCCGCCGGATTTCAGCATGACGATATCGCCGGCTTTCAGTTCCATGGATGGTCCTTTCGGGTTGATTGACTTGAGAGGCTAGCAAACAGGCATGACATGCCCATCACGGGCTGCTGGATTGCTGGATGTGCTGCGGCAGGCGGATCCGCTGCCAGGCTGTTGAAACACCGATGGCACGGTTTCAAGCCGGAGCGATTTCACTGAGTCAGGCAAGTGCGCCTGTTGGATCGATTGCGCAAGGGCTTTCTTGGCCATGCCCCGCGACAATGACATCATGCGCCTGTTTTGCCCGACAGGTCAAAGGTTTTTCGCAAAATCCGCAAGCCGTTGAATTTGCGGCAGCCGTCTACTGTGCATGGGGTTGTTTTCGAGATTTTTTTGTTCGCGCCTGGTTACGGCTCGCCCGGCAGCAGTTCGGTCAGCGAGCGGATGATGCGGTCGGGCCGGACGGTCGAGCCCTCGGGCAGGCCCTCGCCATGCACGTCGATCCAGATCGCATAGATGCCGAGGCGCTGCGGGGTGACGACTTCCCATTCCAGATTGTCGCCGATCATCCAGGTGTCTTCGGCGGTGACGCCGAGCGCGTCCATCGCATGCAGATAGGCGCGCTCCTCCGGCTTGCCGAAGCCGTGCTCGCCCTCGATCTGGATGTGGTGAAAACGATGCGCCAGCTCGAATCGCTCGACCTTGGCGCGCTGGGTGACGGCGGCGCCGTTGGTCACCAGCGCGAGCTTGACGCCGAGCGCCTTCAGCCTGTCGATGGCATCATGCGCGCCGGGGAAGACGAACATCTCCTCTTCGCGATAGCTGGTGAAGCGATCGGCCAGGCGCATCGCGAGATCGTCGGGCAGGGCGCGGTGGCCAGCCGCGGCGAGCGCGGCAAAGCCGCCCTTGACCGTCAGATGCCGGGCTTCGGCAAGCTTCAGCCGCCATGAGGCGTCCGCATTGGCCCAGAAGTTTCGCGCGAAGGCCAGCACGGCCGTTGCGACCTCGCGCGGCGGCAGCGGCGCGAGCTCGTCGGCGAACTCGTTGGCGATCGTGTTCCAGGCGATCTCGGGCCGGCCATAGGCCGACAGGATGGTGTCGTCCATGTCGATCAGCATGGCGCGGGGGAGCGGCTTGATCGCGCTCATGGCCATTTCACCTCCGGCGGCAGCGATGACAGGATCGAGTCGACATTGCCGCCGGTCTTGAGTCCGAAAATCGTGCCGCGGTCATAGAGCAGGTTGAACTCGACATAACGCCCGCGCCGAACCAGCTGCTCCTCGCGATCCTCCGCGGTCCAGGCGGTTGCGAAATTGCGCCGCACGATGTCAGGATAGGTCTTGAGGAAGGCGCGACCGACGTCCTGGGTGAAGGCGAGGTCGGCGTCCCAGTCGCCGCTGTCGTGCCAGTCGTAGAAGATGCCGCCGACGCCGCGCGCCTCTTTCCGGTGCGGCAGATAGAAATACTCGTCGCACCACGTCTTGTACTTGTCGTAATCGGCAACGCCGTTCGGTCCGGTACAGGCGTCCTTCATCGCGGCGTGGAAGGCGATCGTGTCGGCGTCGTCCTGCGTGCGGCGGCGATCGAGCACCGGCGTGAGGTCGGCGCCGCCGCCGAACCAGGCCTTGGTGGTGACGACGAAGCGCGTGTTCATGTGGACTGCCGGCACGTGCGGATTGCGTAAGTGAGCGATCAGCGAGATGCCGGAGGCCCAGAACCGCGGATCGTCCGCCGCGCCGGGGATCTGCGCGCGAAACTCGGGCGCGAATTCGCCGTGCACGGTCGAGCAATGCACGCCGACCTTCTCGAACAGGCGGCCGTACATCATCGACATCACGCCGCCGCCGCCGGCCGCGCCGGTATGATCGGTACGCTGCCACGGCGTGCGTTTGAACCGGCCGGCGTCGCCGGGATAGAGGCTTTGCGGCGCGTCATCCTCCAGCCGCTCGAAGCTCGCGCAGATGTCGTCGCGCAAGGATTCGAACCAGGCGCGGGCGCGGGCTTTGCGGTCTTCGATGATTGAAACGTCCATCTGCAAATCCCAACCGTAGTGCCGTAGGGTGGGCAAAGGCGCCCTTGCGCCGTACCCACCATCTTTCACCGTGATCTTGAATGGTGGGCACGCTGCGCTTTGCCCACCCTACGAAATCCTCGAAGTCTATCCTTGCGGACCGTAATAGGTGCAGCTCTCGTTGCAACTGTCGCGGTGAATGCTGACGCGGGTGAGCTTGCCGATATGCTCTAGCCGCTCCCAGACAAAGCGTGAGAGGTTTTCCAGCGTCGGGATCCCAAGCGCCTCGATCTTGTTGAGGAACTTGTGGTCCAGCATCACGCGCACGTCCTCGATGGCGCGCTGGAGCACGCCGAGGTCCACCAGCATCCCGGTCGCCGGATCCGGCGTGCCGCGCAGGGTCACCTCGGCGCGGAAGGAGTGGCCGTGGATCTCTTCGCTGTCAGCGCCAAAGGTCGTGCCCGACAGCGAATGCGCCGCCTCGAAGCGAAACGATTTCGTCAATTCCCACATCTGTCCGTCAACCCGTCCTATCTGATGCCGAGCGATTTATGCGTCTGCACGCTCAGCCGCCATTGCGGATGGCGCAGGCAATAGTCGATCGCGCGTGCGGTATTCTCGGCGACATCCGGCCCGTCCATCGGCTGGAGCGAGAAGCGTTCGAAGGCGAGGCCCTCGAAAGTCTCCGGCGTAGCGAGCGCCTGCGGATAGACCAGCTTCAGCTCGTGGCCATGGCGCAGCACCAGTTCGCTGCCGCCCTTGGGGCTGACGCAGATCCAGTCGAGCCCGTCCGGCGGCGCGACCGTGCCGTTGGTCTCGACCCCGATCTCGAAGCCGCGGGCGTGGAGCGCCGCGACCAGTTCGGTGTCGACCTGCAACAGCGGCTCGCCGCCGGTCAGCACCACATAGCGGTTCACGGCCGATCCGGTCCATTGCGCGGCGATGGTCTCGGCGAGGTCCGCGGCCGAGCCGTAGCGTCCGCCAAGCGTGCCATCCGTGCCGACGAAATCCGTGTCGCAGAATTTGCAAGTCGCGTCGTCGCGATCGGCCTCCCGGCCGCTCCAGGATTGCAGCCGGCAAAACGGCAGAACACGGCGGCGCGCCCCGCGTGGGCGCCTTCGCCTTGCAGGGTCAGGAAGATTTCCTTGACCGCGTAACTCAATCGTCTCTCCTTAAACTGTCAAACTTGCTGTCAAACTGGCTGTCAAACTTGCGGGTTCCGGACCTGCCGCAGCGCCTCGCCTGCGGCCATCGCCGCGGTCATGGCGACATTGAGCGAGCGCAGCCCCGGCGAGATCGGGATCACCAGGCGGGCATCGGCAGCTTCGACCACCGCATCGGTGACGCCGGCGCTCTCGCGCCCGAATAGCAGGATGTCGGACGTCTGGTAACGGAAATCGCGGTAGTCGGTAGCGCCTTTGGTGGTGAACAGCAGCAGCCGATAATGTTGTTCCTCGCGCCAGGCCGAAAATTTCGACCATGAATCGTGACGGGTCACGCTGACATGGTCGAGATAGTCCATTCCCGCCCGGCGGAACAGCCGGTCGGAGAACGGGAAGCCGGCGGGTTCGATGATATGGGCCGCCAATCCGAGACAGGCGCAGAGCCTGAGAATCGTGCCGGTGTTCTGGGCAATGTCGGGCTGGAAAAGCGCTATCTGCATGTGTCGTGACCGGGTTGCTGCGGGCCGGAAATGTCTCATTAAAACATCGCCAGCGACGGAATTCGTGCATTGCACGCTTCCGCGCGGTTAGCGGGCTTGCGCTCGCCCGGCAAGGGTGCGAATAGAACGATTCTGGACTGCTGTTTCCGCCTGTTTTGGCGGGAACACGCGAAGTTCTGCCGCCGCGGGGGCCGCGGGCGCCGGCAGACTGTTCTGGGGACCTTTGGGCTCTCCCTGGAGCGGTTCCACCGGCAGCTAAGAAGAAAGGGTTGGAATCGTGACGACAGCGTCTTCGGCGGACCATCCGACACGCCGTGATTTCTTATTCGTTGCAACGGGAGCTGCCGCAGCAGTAGGGGCGCGGCCGCACTTTGGCCCTTCATCTCCCAAATGAATCCGGACGCCTCGACCATCGCCGCCGGTGCGCCGATCGAGGTCGATCTCAGCCCGGTCGCCGAGGGGCAGGACATCAAGGTGTTCTGGCGCGGCAAGCCGATCTACATCAGCCACCGCACCAAGAAGCAGATCGACGAGGCGCGCGCCGTCAACGTGGCGAGCCTGCCGGATCCGCAGAGCGACGAGGCCCGGGTCAAGTCCGGCCATGACCAGTGGCTGGTCGTGATCGGCATCTGCACCCATCTGGGCTGCATCCCGATCGCCCATGAAGGCAATTACGACGGGTTCTTCTGCCCCTGCCATGGTTCGCAGTACGACTCGTCCGGCCGCATCCGCCAGGGGCCCGCGCCCGCGAACCTCGCGGTGCCGCCCTACCAGTTCGTTTCCGACACCAAAATCCAGATCGGCTGAGCTGCGGACCCGCGTCCGCAGCCTCGAACCGTCATGTCGTATTATTTCCTCAGGATCGCATCATGAGCGGACCATCCGACTACCAGCCGAGCAATCCGGCCCTGCAATGGATCGAGCGACGTCTGCCGATCATGGGTCTGATCCACTCTTCCTTCGTCGTCTATCCCACCCCGCGCAACTTGAACTATTGGTGGACGTTCGGCGCCATTCTCTCCTTCATGCTCGGGATCCAGATCCTGACCGGCGTGATCCTGGCGATGCACTACACGCCGCATGCCGATCTCGCCTTCAAGTCGGTCGAGCTGCTGGTTCGTGACGTCAATTTCGGCTGGCTGCTGCGCAACATGCACGCGGTCGGCGCATCGATGTTCTTTGTCGCCGTCTACGTTCACATGCTGCGCGGACTCTATTACGGCTCCTACAAGGAGCCGCGCGAGGTGCTGTGGATCCTCGGCGTGATCATCTACCTGCTGATGATGGCGACCGGCTTCATGGGTTACGTGCTGCCGTGGGGCCAGATGAGCTTCTGGGGCGCCACCGTCATCACCAACCTGTTCTCCGCCATTCCCTATGTCGGCGAGAGCATCGTGACGCTGTTGTGGGGCGGCTATTCGGTCGGCAATCCGACGCTGAACCGGTTCTTCTCGCTGCACTATCTGCTGCCGTTCCTGATCGCGGGCGTGGTCGTGCTCCACGTCTGGGCGCTGCATGTCGCCGGCCAGAACAATCCGGACGGCGTCGAGCCGAAGACGGAAAAGGACACGGTGCCGTTCACGCCGCACGCGACCATCAAGGACGGTTTCGGCGTCGCCTGCTTCCTGCTGCTCTACGCCTGGTTCATCTTCTACATGCCGAACTATCTCGGCGACGCCGACAACTACATTCCGGCGAACCCCGGCGTGACGCCGCCGCACATCGTGCCGGAATGGTATTATCTGCCGTTCTACGCGATCCTGCGCTCGATCCCGAACAAGCTCGCTGGCGTGATCGGGATGTTCTCGGCCATCATCATCCTGTGCTTCCTGCCCTGGCTCGATGCCGCCAAGACCAGATCGTCGAAGTACCGGCCGCTGGCCAAGCAGTTCTTCTGGATCTTCGTCGCGGTCTGCATCCTGCTCGGCTATCTCGGCGCGCAGCCGCCGGAAGGCATCTACGTGATCGCCGGCCGGGTCCTGACGGTATGCTACTTCGCCTACTTCCTGATCGTGCTGCCGCTGCTCTCGCGCATCGAGAAGCCGCGGCCGGTGCCGAACTCGATCGCAGAAGCGGTTCTGGCCAAGACCGGCAGCAAGTCGACCCCGATGGTGTCGACCGTGATCGCTCTTGCGCTCGCCGGCTCCTTGCTTGCCGGCTCGAGCGACAGCGCCCGGGCCGAGGAAGGCGGCACCAGGCCGCCCGGCAACAGCTGGTCCTTCGCGGGCCCTTTCGGCAAGTATGACCGCGGTGCGCTCCAGCGCGGTCTGAAGGTCTACAAGGAGGTCTGCTCGAACTGCCACAGCCTGTCCTACATCGCCTTCCGCAATCTCGGCGATCCCGGCGGTCCCGGCTATTCGACGGCGCAGGTGGCCGCCTTCGCCTCCGACTACAAGGTCAAGGACGGTCCGAACGACCAGGGTGAAATGTTCGAGCGCCCGGGCCGGCCGGCCGACTACTTCCCCTCGCCCTTCCCGAACGAGCAGGCGGCGCGCGCGGCCAACGGTGGTGCGGCTCCGCCGGACTTGTCGCTGATCACCAAGGCGCGTTCCTACGGCCGCGGTTTCCCGTTGTTCCTCGTTGACTTCTTCACCCAGTACCAGGAGCAGGGCCCGGACTATGTCGCGGCCGTACTCCAGGGTTTTGAGGACAAGGTGCCGGAAGGCGTGACGATCCCGGAGGGCTCCTACTACAACAAGTACTTCCCGGGTCATGCCATCAAGATGCCGAAGCCGCTCAGCGACGGCCAGGTGACCTATGACGACGGCTCGCCGGCGACGGTGGCGCAATACGCCAAGGACGTCACCACGTTCCTGATGTGGACCGCGGAGCCGCACATGGAGGCGCGCAAGCGCCTCGGCTTCCAGGTCTTCATCTTCCTGATCATCTTCGCCGGCCTGATGTACTTCACCAAGAAGAAAGTCTGGGCCGACTCGCACTGAGCGGCGTACGCGAGACGAGAATCAAGAGGCCCCCGCAAGGGGGCTTTTTTGTTGCTCGCCCCTCCGCCATTCCGGGGCGATGCGTCAGCGTCGAGCCCGGAATCTCGAGATTCCGGGTTCGCACTGCGTGCGCCCCGGAATGACGTGAGTGTGGATTGCGCTACGCGCCCGCAGCGGCCAAAATGCCGCCAACCATTCCCCAGAAACTCGTCGGAGGACACCCATGGGAACCGCAATCAGCTTCAAGCGCCCGGACGGCAAGGACGCCTCGGGCTATCTCGCGAATGCTGCGCGCGGCAACGCGCCGGGCGTGGTCGTGATCCAGGAATGGTGGGGGCTGTCGGACCAGATCAAGGGCCTATGCGATCGCTTCGCGCTGGCCGGCTTCGATGCGCTGGCGCCCGATCTCTACAAGGGCAAGGTCGTGCCCTATCACGACACCGACGCGGCCGGCAAAGAGATGAACTCCCTCGACTTCATGGACGCCACCACGCAGACCGTGCGCGGCGCCACGCAATATCTGTCGCGCAACGGCGCCAAAGTGGGTCTGACCGGCTTCTGCCTTGGCGGCGCCGTGACCATCATCGGCGCGACCAAAATCCCCGAGCTTGCGGCCGGCGTCGTGTTCTACGGCATCCCTCCGGAGCAGGCGGCCAAGCCCGCCGACGTCAAGATTCCCTTGCAGGCGCACTTCGCCAACAAGGACGAATGGTGCACACCGGAGCTGGTCAGCGGGTTCGAGAACGCGATGAAGGCCGCCGGCAAGTCGCTGGAGCTGTTCCGCTATGACGCCGAGCACGCCTTCGTCAACGAGCAGCGCCAGGCCGTGCACGACCGCGAAGCCGCCGAACTCGCCTGGGGACGGGCGACGGAGTTTTTTAGGAAGCACCTGGGGTGAGACTGTGCCGGATCGATCCGAAGACGAGAGGCCCCGAGACCGCGAGGTCTTCATGATCCCGGAGGAGCACAGAGCGGTCGTTCGCGAGGGTCTCGATCAAGCTGAGCGCGGCGAGTTTGCCAGCGATGCCGAGATGGCAGCCCTTTGGAAGCGGTGTGGCCTTTGACTTGTACCCCGGATGGAGCGCAGCGTAATCCGGGGCTGTCTCATCATGGTACCGGACCTGGATTGCGCTGCGCTCCATGCGGGCTACCGGAGGCGACACCTTGACGCCGCCTTCGCGCCATGGTGAGTATCCGGCCATGAGCACCGTGGCCCGCCCATCCCGTCTTTGGTGGCGCACCTCCTAAGAGGTGGCCGGTGCGATTTCTTTTCTCAAAATCGTCGAAGGTCGCCCACGCAGTGCGGCGGCCTGATCGTTTGTCCTGTGTGGCGTTCCCTCGACAAGTTTCGTAAGAGGACCACATGAACAGGACCGTCTTCACCCTCCCGGCCAGATCCGACTATGTGACCCGCGCGGGCCTGTCGATCACG
This sequence comes from Bradyrhizobium sp. LLZ17, assembly GCF_041200145.1. NCBI lineage: Bacteria > Pseudomonadati > Pseudomonadota > Alphaproteobacteria > Hyphomicrobiales > Nitrobacteraceae > Bradyrhizobium > Bradyrhizobium zaerense. The sequence goes on along the minus strand of NZ_CP165734.1, from coordinate 3,042,370 downwards.
CGCGTGGCGGAGCAGTTTACCGGCGAGGCCAACCGGCTGGACGATCTCATCAACCTGCTCGACCGCCGCCATGGCGTGGTGCTGTCGTCGGGAACGACCGTGCCCGGCCGCTACGAGAGCTTTGATCTCGGCTTCTCCGATCCGCCACTCAAGCTCGAGACCGTCGGCGTCAACTTCAAGCTGGAAGCGCTCAACGAGCGCGGGCAGGTCCTGGTTGCCTTTCTCGGCGACGTGCTGCGCGAGCCCTGCGTGGTGATCTCCGAGAAGACGCCATCGCACCTTGCCGGCCACATCATCCGCGGCGACGCTCCGGTCGAGGAGGACCAGCGCACGCGCCGGGCCAGCGTGATGTCGCTGGTGCGCGATCTCGTTGCCGCCTTCTCCGCCAACGACGACGGGCTGCTCGGCCTGTTCGGCGCCTTCGCCTATGACCTCGTGTTCCAGATCGAGGACATCGTGCAGAAGCGGCCGCGCGAAAAGACCAGCGCGACATCGTGCTCTACGTGCCCGATCGCCTGCTCGCTTATGACCGCGCCACCGGCCGCGGCGTGATGCTGGCCTACGACTTCGCCTGGAAGGGCAAGTCGACGGAAGGCCTGCCACGCGAGACAGCCGACAGCCCGTATCAGAAGACGCCGCGCCAGGGCTTTGCCGATCACGCCCCCGGCGAGTACCAGGCGACAGTCGAGACCGCGCGCGCAGCCTTTGCCCGCGGCGATCTGTTCGAAGCCGTGCCCGGTCAGCTCTTCGCCGAACCCTGCGACCGCTCGCCGGCTGAAGTGTTCCAGCGGCTCTGCGTCATCAACCCGTCGCCTTACGGCGCGCTGATGAATCTCGGTGACGGCGAGTTCCTGGTGTCGGCCTCGCCCGAAATGTTCGTGCGCTCCGACGGGCGCCGGGTCGAGACCTGTCCGATCTCCGGCACGATCGCGCGCGGCAGTGATGCGATCGGCGACGCCGAGCAGATCCGCCAGCTCCTGAACTCGGAGAAGGACGAGTTCGAGCTCAACATGTGCACCGACGTCGATCGCAACGACAAGGCGCGCGTCTGCGTCCCCGGCACGATCAAGGTTTTGGCGCGACGCCAGATCGAGACCTACTCGAAGCTGTTCCACACCGTCGATCACGTCGAGGGCATGCTGCGCCCGGGCTTCGACGCGCTCGATGCGTTCCTGACCCATGCCTGGGCCGTCACGGTCACCGGCGCGCCAAAGCTCTGGGCGATGCAGTTCGTCGAGGATCACGAACGCTCGCCCCGGCGCTGGTATGCCGGCGCGATCGGCGCGGTGAATTTCGACGGCAGCATCAACACCGGCCTCACCATCCGCACCATCCGCATGAAGGATGGCCTCGCCGAGGTGCGCGTCGGTGCCACCTGCCTGTTCGATTCCGATCCCGCCGCGGAAGACCGCGAATGCCAGGTCAAGGCCGCGGCCCTGTTCCAGGCGCTGCGCGGTGACCCGCCGAAGCCGCTGTCGGCCTTTGCGCCTGATGCCACGGGATCGGGCAAGCGGGTGCTGCTGATCGATCATGACGACAGTTTCGTCCACATGCTCGCTGACTATTTCCGCCAGGTCGGCGCCAGCGTCACCGTGGTCCGCTATGTGCATGCGCTCGACATGCTGAAGCAGAAGAGGTGGGATTTGCTGGTGCTGTCGCCGGGACCCGGGCGGCCTGAGGATTTCGGGATCAAGACGACCATCGGCGCCGCGCTGGCGGACAAACTGCCGGTGTTCGGCGTCTGCCTTGGCGTGCAGGCAATTGGCGAATATTTTGGCGGCGAGCTCGGCCAGCTCACGCATCCCGCGCACGGTCGTCCGTCGCGGGTTCAGGTCCGCGGCGGGCGCCTGATGCGCAATCTGCCGAACGAGATCGTGATCGGCCGGTATCACTCGCTCTATGTCGAACGCGATAGCATGCCGGAGGTTTTGTCCGTCACCGCAAGCACCGAGGACGGTGTTGCAATGGCACTCGAGCACAAGACGCTGCCGGTCGCCGGCGTGCAATTCCATCCGGAATCGCTGATGTCGCTTGGCAACGAGGTGGGTCTGCGTATCGTTGAGAATGCGTTCCGGCTGGAAGCGCCGGCCAATTGAGAGACACCGATGAATTTTGATCACGATCTGAAGGCGAGCGTCCGCACCATCCCCGACTATCCCAAACCGGGGATCATGTTCCGCGACATCACCACGCTGCTCGCCGACGCGCGCGCCTTCCGCCGCGCGGTCGATGAGCTGGTCAATCCCTGGGCCGGCAACAAGATCGACAAGGTTGCCGGCATGGAGGCGCGCGGCTTCATCATCGGCGGCGCGGTGGCGCATCAGCTCTCGGCCGGCTTCGTGCCGATCCGGAAAAAAGGCAAGCTGCCGCACACTACCGTGCGTATCGCGTATTCGCTGGAATACGGCATCGACGAGATGGAGATGCATGTCGACGCGATCCAGCCCGGCGAGCGCGTCATCCTGGTCGACGATCTCATCGCCACCGGCGGCACCGCGGAAGGCGCGGTGAAGCTGCTGCGCCAGATCGGCGCCAATGTGGTCGCCGCCTGCTTCATCATCGACCTGCCCGAGCTCGGCGGCGCCGCCAAGCTGCGCGCCATGGACGTGCCGGTGCGCACGCTGATGACGTTCGAAGGGCATTGAGCGGTGGCTGCGGCGATCTCCAGATCGCCTCGGCTTTCAGCGCGGACCGCCAATGCAGCCAGCGCTCCTTCAGGAGCGCATTGCGGACGTAGTCCGCTTCCTCGTTCTCCAGACGCTCGCACTCGCCAAACGTCAGGCCCGCCTCGCCATGCGTGTTCCACGCGGCCTGGAGGCTGCGGCAGGTGTGGCTGCCTTGGCGCAGCGAGAACCAGATACGGTTCTGGATAGTTTCGAGGTTAGGAGCCTGACCGACCCAGGCCTCGCCCGAGGCCGCGCAGCGAACGGCGAAGATGCCCGCGATGGTCTTGCGTTCCTTGTAGGCGGCGATGGCTGCTTTCCGGTGAGTGCTCACGGGCGTGGGGCCTTGTTGAGGGGATGCCGATGGGCTCCTCAGTAGGCGCGATCCGGCTCTCCGTCAATATTACCCGGGTAAATAAAGCGCTATGAGCGCTGCAGGATCAGACTGAGCTCGAGCTCCCGGAACGAAAGGTAATTCCGGCGGACCCACTGATGCAGCTCGGTCGAGGAGTCCTTCTCCTGGCGCAGATAGCCGGTGAAGGAGAAGGTCAGCCGGTCAATATAGGTCTTCAGGAACCCGGGCAGCGCCGGCAGGCGCAGCAGGCGGCCGTCGGCCATGGCAGGCGGCAACTCGCCGCGGATGATGAATTCATTGTCCACAATGATCAGGTTCATCCGCGGGATCTGCCCGCGCAGCATCTCATGGGCGCGGGCGGAGACGCGGTCGGTATCGGCGACGAACAGGATCATCGGCGCGACATGCCGGCGCGCCGCCTCTTTCAGCAGCCCGATCTCGTCGGTCATCTTGAAGAACTCGTCGAAGGCGTGGAAGCCGAGGTCGATCACCTTGGCAATCCCATCATCGACGATGACGCGGTCCATCAGCTGCATCTTGCCGAACGTGTCGATCACATCGGCCGTTTCGGTGATCTTCGGCAGATAGTCGAGCAGCGACGGCTCCTTCAGATTGACGTCGAAGGCCGCGACATTGCCGTTCTTGAGCAGCAGGAATTCGCTCAAGAGCCGCGCCAGCAGCGTCTTGCCGACCTGCGGGCGGGGCGAGCAGATGATGTAGAGGGGCGTTGCGGACATCTTGAGCTTATCTGAGCGAACTCACCGCCCCAATCCAGCCGTATCCGCACGTCGCTCGCAACTATTTTTCGCTGCTGCGGGCCCCAGCCTTGGTCGAGCCGACGATGTCGGTCAGCCGGATCCGGTCGAACTCGCTCCAGACGTTCGCGAGCCAGTGCCGGACATACCCGCGCAGCACGAAGGAATAGTTCGCGGCCTCGTCGTTGATGCCCTTGTTGGCGACGAATTTCAGGAACGGAACGGAGGAGACTTCGACCTGCTCATAGGCCATTTCGTTGAGCTTGGGGATGGTCAGCTCGGTCGCGTCCTTGATGCGGTGGAAGTAGGAATTATAGGTCGCCTGATCCCACTGGAAGAACTGGGTGTCGTTGATGAAGTTCTTGACCAGGAAATATTTTGCGCCGGACATGAAATTCGCGGTCTCGGCGATTTCGTCAAGCGAGGCGATCGAGGGGCCCAGGATGTGGAACACCGCGAAGGTGATCTGACCGGCCTTGGCGGCATCGAGGAAGCCGATGTCGCGCAACGAGGCGAGCGCAGGCGAGAGCAGGCCGGCGCGGACGTCGATCACTGTGACCGACGGGCTTGTCGCGTTGAGCGTATCGAAGATCTTCATCTGATCCGACGTCGTCGTCATGTCGACGATCTCGGTGATATCGGGATGGAAGCGCTTCAGCGTTCCGCGCGGCGACTCCGTGTCGAAGGCGCGCGTCGGCACGTTGTTGGCGGAAAAATAATCGAGCAAGGTGCGCGACACCGTAGTCTTGCCGACCCCGCCCTTGTCCGCGCCCACCACAACCACTGCCGGCTTTGCCATTGCTGTCCCCTAACGCGCGCCCCCGATCGCGAGGTCGCAATCGGCCGGGCCCCAAATCGATGTCCCAAGAAGGTCCCAAGTCTGCTGTTGGGCGCGAACATGGCAGAAACAAGGGAGAATTCAATTCCGCAGGCCACGCTTGCGGCAATTCCCGTGGTTTTTCCCAAGCGCCGGGAAATACGCCGCAACTTGCTGCAAATCACGCGTTCAATGGCGGCCCCAAGGACCTATGGGGTTGCCTAACGGATTGCCGGGCGTGGTTCCGGAGGGGCTTGGTGCAGGCACGGGAGGCGGACTGGTCTGACTGCCTGCGTCGTTCCACGGACCGTGCGGCAGCGGCGGCGGGGCATTCTGCTGGCCGGTCTGTGCTTCGGGCTCTTCCGTTTCGTCGCTGGGCGGCGGCAGCGGGCCGGGATCATGGCCGCCGGCAAACTTGACCAGCGCGTCGACTCTCGACTGCACCGACGGGTGGGTCGCGAACAGATCGGCAAAGCCCTCGCGCGGATTGTCCAGGCAAAGCTCCATCACCGCCGAAGTCGCGCCCGGCAGTTCGCCGCGGTTCTCGATCTTGCGCAGTGCCGAGATCATGGCGTCGGGGTTCTTGGTCAGCTCGACCGAACCCGCATCCGCCAGATATTCACGCGAGCGCGACAGCGCGAGCTTGACCACCTGCGACACCAGCCAGGCCACCACGATCAGCACGACTGCGATGATGATGACGACGATTGCGCCGCCGCCGGAGCTCTTGCTGTCGCTCGAGGACGAGGACGAACGCGATGACGAGGAGGAGCCGGACGACCACGAGCCGCCGGAACTCCAGCTCAGATTCGTGAACAGGCGGAAGAACAATTCGCCGAAGAAGCCGACCACGCCGGCGATGATGACGGCCACCACCATCAGCTGCACGTCGCCGTTCTTGATGTGAGTCAGCTCGTGACCCAACACCGCCTCGATCTCCTGGTCATTCAGCGCCTTCAGCAGCCCCGTGGTGACGGTAACGGCATATTGCCGCGGGTTGAGACCGGTCGCGAACGCGTTCAGCGCCGGGCTCTCCATGATCTTCAGCTTCGGCATGGTGATGCCGCGCGAGATGCAGAGGTTTTCGAGCAGATTGTAGAGTCGCGGCTGCTCCTGCCGGGTGACGTCATGGCCGCCGGTCACCGCGTCGATCATCGACTGGTGGAAGAAATAAGCGATCACGATCCAGGCGATTGCCGCGACCGTCGCGAAAGGCGCGGCCTTGAGCAGGTCGGCGAAGGCACGGCTCAGATAAAAGGCGGCGGTCTCGTTGCCGTTGATGACGACTTCGGCGACCAGCGCGCCGGCATAGACCAGTACATAGACCAGCGCGAACAGGCCACCGAGCAGCAGCATCGAACGAAACTTGTTCGATGCGATGTGCGTGTAGAGACCGTACGCTGCCATGACTGCTTCCGTCTAACCACCGTCATTCCGGGGCAGGCCGCAGGCCTGAACCCGGAATCCAGAGATTGGTGATCTCGAAGAGATTCCGGGTTCGATGCTGCGCATCGCCCCGGAATGACACCGTTTGGTGAGCTGAATCAGAACTTCACCTGGGGCGCCGCTTCGACTTCGGTGCGGGTCGCGCCGAGATCGAAGAAATCCTTCCGGGTGAAGCCGAACATGCCGGCGAACAACGCGGCGGGCATCTGCTGGATGCCGGTGTTGTATTCCTGGACCGCGCTGTTGAAGAAGCGGCGGCTCGCCGCGATCTTGTTCTCGAGATCGGAGAGCTCGCTGGCGAGCTGCTGGAAGTTGGCGTTGGCCTTGAGGTCCGGATAAGCCTCCGACAGCGCGATCAGCCGGCCGAGCGCGCCGGAGAGCTGGTTCTCCGCCGCGGACACCTGCGTCGGCCCCTGCGCCGACATCGCCGAATTGCGCGCCTTGATGACGTCGTCGAGCGTGCCGCGCTCGTGCGAGGCATAGCCCTTCACCGTCTCGACCAGGTTCGGGACCAGATCGTGACGCTGCTTGAGCTGCACGTCGATATCGGCAAAGGCCTGGCCGACGCGCTGGCTCAGCGCCACCAGCCGGTTGTAGGCGCCGAAGGCGAACAGCACGAGGACGACGATAACGCCGAGAACGATCCAGCCGGTCGACATGGAGAACTCCTGAAGGGGATTGAGGCGGGCAGCGTAGACCAAAACGGGGCCGGGGGAGAGCCCGGCGCAGAGGAAAGGTAAGACTTGGTCGAACGGGGAACCATCCGAGTTCAAGGCAAAAGCGGCTAACGAGGTTAACTTTCGGCCGTGGCGGCATCACCCCAGCGCCAGCGCCGTGCATGCGCATAGGCGGGCTTGTCGCGGCGCGGCACCTTCGCGAGTTCGACGCCGTCCTCGGTGCAGAGCTTGGCCGTGATCTCGGCCTTGCCGATGTCCGGCGGCGCCAGCACGCGGGCGGCGCGTGTTGCGGGCGGCGTGCGGGTCAATGCGACGTAGATGAAGCGTTCGTCCTCGAACGGCACGTCGGCGCCTTTGATCTGGCGGTGCGCCTGCGAGCGCGGCAGGCGCTGGTTGAAATGGCACCAGTCGGGCGCGATGAGAGGACAGGGCTTTTCGTGCGGGCAGGGCGCGGCGACATAGGCGCCAGCCGCGATCAGCTGCTGGCGCAGTGCGAGGATGCGTGAATAACCGGCAGGCGTGCCGGGCTCGATCACGACCAGCGCATGGCGCGCTTTGGCCCACATCATTTCGGCGAGCTTGCGCTGGTCGCTCTCGCCGAGCTCGCCGATGACATAGCTCGCGACGACGAGATCGGCTTGAGCGACCTCGACGAGGTTGGTGGCGGCGTCGCCCGGCAAATAGCGGCAATCCGCGAGGCGCGAGCTGTCGTGTGCCAGCTCGAGCGCAAGCCGGCTCAGGGTGGCGTTGGCGTCGAGCAGCGTGAAATCTTGCAATGACGAAAAAGCCTCCGCCGCGGCCCAGCTTGCGGTGCCCGGGCCCGCGCCGACGTCGAGCAGAGTTTCCGGGGCGAACTCCGGCGCGGTCTCGGTCAGTGCGCTCAGGCTTGCGGCGACGGCAGCGTAAGTGGCCGGCATCCGCGCCAGCGCATAGGCGAGCGCATCGGCCTCGGATTTGATCGTGCCGGAGCCGCCGCCGGCGCGATAGGTGGTCGAGATCTTCTGCGATCGCTGCGCCGCGTCGGTGCGCGAGAAGCCCTGGAGCTTCGCGTCGAGGGCTGCCTTTAGCTCAGCGGGAAGCGTGGGCGAGATCATGTCCACCGCCTTCATCCCGGGGCGCGACGAAGTCGCGAAGCCGGGATCTAGAGATCGTCGCGCGAGATTCCGGGCTCGATGCCGCGCATCGCCCCGGAATGACGGTCAATCTTCTCAAGCCACGTTCTGGTCGAGAATGTCCACGGCCTCTTGCAGGTTCACCGACACCAGCTGAGAAACGCCGCGCTCGGCCATGGTGACGCCGAACAGCCGGTTCATGCGCGCCATCGTGATCGGGTTGTGCGTGATGATGATGAAGCGGGTGTCGGTCGAGGCGGTCATCTCGTGCAGCAGGTTGCAGTAGCGTTCGACGTTGTGATCGTCGAGCGGCGCGTCGACTTCGTCCAGCACGCAGATCGGCGACGGATTGGTGAGGAACACCGCAAAGATCAGCGCCATCGCGGTCAGCGCCTGCTCGCCGCCCGAGAGCAGCGACAGGGTCTGCGGCTTTTTGCCAGGCGGCTTGGCGATGATCTCGAGGCCGGCTTCGAGCGGGTCGTCGCTCTCGATCAGATGCAGCGCCGCCTCGCCGCCGCCGAACAGCTCGACGAACAGCCGCTTGAAGTGATTGTTGACCACCTCGAACGAGGTCAGGAGCCGCTCGCGGGCTTCCTTGTTCAGGCTCTGGATGCCCTGGCGCAGCCGCTTGATGGCTTCGACGAGGTCGTCCCGCTCGGTGGTGAGGCTGGTGTGCTGGGTCTCGACCTCGCGCAGCTCTTCCTCGGCGCGCAAATTGACGGCGCCGAGGCGCTCGCGGTCGCGGCGCAGTTTTTCCAGCTCCTCCTCGGTCTCGCCGAGCGGCGGCAGCTCCGCGCCGGGCTCGATCTCGGCGAGGCCGGCAACGGCCTGCGGCTCGACTTCGAGCATGTCGCGGATCTCGCGCTCGATGTCCTCGAGCCGGCGCCGCGCGCCTTCCATGCGCTCTTCGGCACGCGCGGTGGCCTCGCGGGAGCTCGACAGCGCTTCGAGCGTCAGCTTGGCCGCGCGATCGGTCTCAGCCATCGCGGTTTCGGCGGCGGCGAGCGCGTCGGCAGCGACGCGGCGGTCGTTCTCGGCATATTCGATCTCGGTGATCAGTGCGCTGCGCTTCTCGGCGAAGACGGCGGGCGCGTTCTCGAGATCGCTGCGTTCGATCGAGACTTCGGTGATGCGGGCCTGGATGGTGTCGATGTGGGAGGCCGCGCTGCCCTTGCGGTTCTGCCACTCGGTGCGCTCGGCGAGGATCGCCTGCACGCGGCGGTCGGCAAGTTCGGCCTCGCGTGCCAGCGCCTGCGCCTCGGCGCGGACCTGGGCCGCCATGCGGCGATGTCCCTCGATGTCGCTGCGGACCGCGGCGAGACGGATTTCGGCGTCTTCGCTGGGCGGCAGCTCGGAGATCGCAGCGGCAGCGTATTCATGCGCGGCCTCGGCCTCGGCGCGGTCGGCGGCGAGGCGGCTATGCGCTTCGATCAGCGCCGATTTGCGCGCGGCGTGACGGTTGATCTCGCGTTCGGCGGTGGCATGGCGCTCACGTGCGGCGTTGAGCTCGCGCTGCGCGGCGCGCCAGGCCTCGCGCGATGCGCCCTCGGTGCTGGCCGCCATCTGCAATTCGGCTTCGGCATTTTCCAGCGCCTGTCGCTGGATCTGCGCGTCGATGCGGGCCTGCTCCAGCTCGTTCTCGAGGTCGACGAGGCGCGCGCGCTCGGCAAGCCGGCGCGCGGCACCGGTCGGGGCGTGAGCTGCTGCGACAAAGCCGTCCCAGCGCCAGACGTCGCCTTCGGGCGAAACCAGCCGCTGGCCGGTCTTGAGCTGCGAAACGAGTTCGGCACCGCGCTCGCGAGGCACCACGCCGATCTGCGCCAGGCGGCGCGCCAGTTCGGCCGGCGCCTGCACATGATCGGCAAGCGGCACGACGCCATCGGGCAGCGCCGGATCGCCTTCGGTCACGCCGGCATTGGTCCAGCGCATCGGCGCCGACGGATCCACGGGTGCGTCGAGATCGTCGCCAAGCGCTGCGCCGATCGCCTTTTCAAAACCCTTGTCGACGGTGATGCCGTCGATGATCGGCGGCCACAGATTCTTGGTCTCGCCGTTGACGATCTTGGCGATCGTGCGCGCCTCGGTCTCGAGCCGCTGCACGCGCTTGTCGGCCTCGTTCAGCGGCGAGCGCGAGGATTCCAGCGTCTGGCGCGCTGCGACGTGAGCGGCTTCGCTCGCGTGGGCTGCTGCTTCCGAAGCCGCCAGCGTCTGTTCGGCGTTCTCGACCGCGGCAGTCAGCTCGTCGAGATCGCCGAAGCCGCCGGTCTGGTCCGCGAGCTTCTGCTCTTCGGCGGCGACATTGGCGATCTCCTGGTCGAGCCGGGCGAGCTTGTCGCGGTGGGTGCGAACGTTGGCCTCGAGCTGGTTGCGCTTAGCCGTGAGGTCGGCGAGCGCGGTGGTGAGCTCCGAGAACTGGCCTTCGGCTTCGGTCAGCGTAGCCTCGGCTTCGGCCACGCGCTCGTCGACGCCGGAGCGCTTTTCGACGCGCGACTTGATCTCTTCCTTGAGTTCGGCGTCCTCGGCATCGAGCCGCTCGAGCGCGACGTCGGCATCCATGGTCTGCTGTTGGGCCCGGGCGATATCGCCCTCGAACTGCGCCAGGCGGCGTTCGAGCTCGGCGACGCGCTCCCTGGCGCGCTCCTCCTCGCGGTCGAGCAGTTCGCGGGCATTGGTGAGGCGCTGAAGGCCGGCCGCGGCGCGCGCTTCGGCATCGCGCAACGCCGGCATTTCGGCGGCGCGGATCGCCTGGATGCGCGCGGCCTCGGCCTGGTGCTGGGTGCGCTCGGCCATCTCGCGGACGGCGAGATCATGGGTGTGGCCGGACTCGTTCACGTCGGCATGGGCGCCGATCCAGCGCAGGTGGAACAGGGTTGCTTCCGCCTTGCGGACCTTGGAAGCGACCTCGCGATAGCGCACGGCCTGGCGGGCCTGCTTCTTGAGGCCCTCCATCTGGCCCGCGAGCTGGCCGATCACGTCCTCGACGCGGGTGAGGTTGGTTTCGGCCGCCTTCAGCCGCAGCTCGGCTTCGTGGCGGCGGGCGTGCAGGCCGGCGACCCCGGCGGCGTCTTCCAGCACGCGGCGGCGCTGCTCGGGCTTGGCCTGGATGATCTCGCCGATCTTGCCCTGGTGGACGAGGGCCGGCGAGCGCGCGCCGGTGGCGGCGTCCGCAAACAGGATCTGCACGTCGCGGGCGCGCACGTCGCGGCCGTTGATGCGATAGACCGAACCCGCCTCGCGCTCGATGCGGCGGGAGATTTCGAGAAGCTGGCTGTCGTTCATCGCCGCCGGCGCGGTGCGATCGGCGTTGTCGATCGTCATCGTCACTTCGGCGTGGTTGCGCGCCGGACGGTTACCGGAGCCCGCGAAGATGACCGCGTCCATGTCGGCGGCGCGCAGCGACTTGTACGAGGTCTCGCCCATCGCCCAGCGCAGCGCCTCGACCAGATCTGACTTGCCGCAGCCATTGGGTCCGACCACGCCGGTCAGGCCGGGCTCGATGACGAAGTCCGTGGGCTCAACGAAGGACTTGAATCCGTGTAGGCGCAGGCGGGTGATTTTCATAAGCACGCATCTCTGTTGACAGGGCGCGATCTCCCTGCCGGGACAATACCATGGAAGGTAATGTCGCTGTCTGGTGAGTCGCCCAAGGCTACTCATGCGGCTGGACAATGGCCGTGGTGCGCCGCGAGGGCAACCTGCGAAAGCCGCTTTTCCCAAGGGATTTATGACGGGAAAGATACGGCTTTGGATGCGCGAATCAGGTGTTGAATCTTCGGATCAGCTCTTCAGCAGCGGATTGATCTTTTTCGCGAATTCCTCGAACGAGGCCTCGCCCTTGATCTTCTCGCCATTGATGAAGAAGGTCGGCGTGGAATCGACCTTCAACACGTCGCTCGCGTATTTCTGGTCGGCGGCGATCTTGTCGAGCAGCGCCTGGTCCTTCAGGCAGGTTTCGACCTGCTGCTGGGTGAGGCCGGCCTGCTTACCGATCCGCGTCAGTGTCTCCGTGGTGTTCTTCACCACCCAATCGCTCTGCTGGCGGAACAGCATGTCGGTGACGGCGAAATATTTCGGCGCGTCGCCATTGGCGATGCAGCGCGACAGCATCGAGCCGGCGGCCGCTTTGATGTCGAGCGGGAACTCGCGGAAGATGTAGCGCACCTTGCCGGTGTCGATGTATTCCGATTTGATCTTGGGGAATACCTGCTCGTTGAAGGCCGCGCAATGCGGGCAGGTCATCGAGGCGTATTCGGTGATGGTGACGGCGGCGTCCTTCGGGCCCAGCGCCATGTCGGGCAGCGAGACTGGCTTGGCCACATCCGCGGCGCTCTGTGCCATCGCCTCCGAGATGAACCGCAGCGGCGAGAGCCCGGCGAGCGCGGCAAGCCCGGTCAGCGACAGCATCGTGGTGAAGGCGCGGCGGGTGATGATCAAGGTCGGCTCCCGAATTGGCGTGGTCTCGCCCGAACTTCGTAGCAGGGTTCCGGGCGGCCTGTCGCTAGCTTGAAACGTGGTTTGAGGCAATGGCGGGCCGCAAGGACAGGTCCAGATTGGTCGCAGAATAAGGCTCAATTTCGCTTGATGGCGGCGCCGAGCCGGGCCAGCGCCGTTTTCAATTGTTCATCTTCGATCTCCCCGAGCTCTTCCGCCACCTTGGCGACAGCCTTGGGGTCCGGCGGACCCGGCCGCATTGGGCGCCGGGTGCGCGACAGGGGAGCCTGGCGAAAGGCGAGCTTGCCGACCGCGCTCCAGCCGAAGAAGCGGTTGACCCGCTCCAGGATCACATCGGCCGAGTGCTGGATCTCCAGCGCCATCGGGCCCTCGACCCGCAGCACCAGCGTCGCCGGCTCCTGCGGCTGGCCCTCGACCGGCCGCGGCCACTGCATCTTGAGGGGCTCGGCATGGGCGGCGATCTCCGGCCCGGCGATCTGCGCCCATCGCGTCACCAGCTCGCGCGCGGCAAAGCCCTGCTTGGCGTAGGCCTCGGCAAAGACGTCGTTGAGCAGCAGCGACAGCGGCTTGGCGCTGATCGGGCCGGGTTTGGAAAAGCGCGCCATAGCTAGGCGGCCGCGCGCGGCCGGATGGCCTTCAAGTCGCGATCTATCTCGCGCCGCCGCTGCATCAGATCGTAATCCATCTGGAGGCCCAGAAAAAAGCCCTCTGACAGCCCAAAATAGCGGGCGAGCCGCAGGTCCGTGTCAGCTGTAATGTCACGCTTGCCCAGGACGATCTCGTTGATCCGCCGTGGCGGCACGCGAACCGCGCGCGCCAGCGCGTTCTGGCTGAGCTCCATCGGCTTCAAAAACTCCTCCAGCAGGATTTCGCCCGGATGGGGATTGCGCAGCAGCCCGCTCCTAGCCGTGGTAATCGACGATTTCGACATCTCTCGGTCCTCCGTCGTCCCAAACAAAGCAGATGCGCCACTGATCGTTGATCCGGATCGAATACTGGCCCTGGCGGTCGGCCTTCAGCGCTTCGAGTCGATTGCCCGGAGGAACCCTGAGGTCAGCCACAACCCGTGCCTGGTTCAACAAACGCAGTTTTCGCAAGGCGGCATTCTGAATGTCGGGCGGCAATTTTCGGCTTCGCCGTCCGGACCAGATCAACTCGGTCTCGGCGTTCGCAAAGCTCTGGATCATGTGCGTGTATAACGTAAGGCGTTATAGCGCGCAACGTCGGGGACACGCTGGCCACAGATCAGATCCTCCCTTAGTAAAGGCAAATGCCTTCCACGACCACGCTCAAGAGGGAACGTAGCCCAGCGGCGAGCACCTTATCGGGTAGCCCCGAATTGCTGCTCGCCTGGTACGACCGCCACCGCCGCCGATTGCCGTGGCGAGCCCGTCCCGGCGAGACGTCGGATCCCTACCGCGTCTGGCTATCCGAGATCATGCTCCAGCAGACCACGGTGAAGGCGGTCGGGCCCTATTTCGAAAAGTTCGTCGCGCGCTGGCCTGACGTCATGGCGCTGGGCCGGGCCTCGCAGGACGAGGTGCTGCGGATGTGGGCCGGGCTCGGCTATTACTCCCGCGCTCGCAATCTCTATGCTTGCGCGGTGGCGGTGACGCGCGAGCATGGCGGGGTCTTTCCCGACACGGAGGAGGGCCTGCGCGCGTGCCGGGCATCGGGCCCTATACGGCAGCGGCGATCGCGGCGATCGCGTTCGATCGCCGCACCATGCCGGTCGACGGCAATATCGAGCGGGTGGTGTCTCGGCTGTTCGCGGTCGAACAGGAGTTGCCGCAGGCCAAGCCGGTGATCCAGCAACTGGCTGCGACGCTGCTCGCCGATACGCGTGCCGGTGACAGCGCGCAGGCGCTGATGGACCTGGGCGCCTCGATCTGCACGCCGAAGAAGCCGGCCTGCTCGCTCTGTCCGCTCAACGAGGGCTGCACGGCGCGCGCGCGAGGGACGCAGGAGAGCTTTCCGCGCAAGGCGCCGAAGAAGAGCGGGAGCTTGCGGCGCGGCGCCGCCTTCGTCGTCACGCGCGGTGACGAATTGCTGGTTCGATCCCGTCCCGAAAAAGGCCTGCTCGGCGGCATGACCGAGGTGCCCGGCTCGGACTGGCTGGCCGGACAAGACGATGCGGCGGCGAAACAACAGGCGCCTGATTTGAAGGGGCTCTCGCGCTGGCAGCGCAAGGTCGGCGTGGTCACGCACGTTTTTACGCATTTCCCGCTGGAACTCGTGGTCTACACGGCGAAGGCAGCGGCTCGCACCCGCGCGCCGGCAGGGATGCGCTGGGTGCCGATCGCGACCCTTGCCGACGAAGCACTGCCCAACGTCATGCGCAAGGTGATCGCGCAGGCGCTGGACCTCGCGCCGGCCGCATCCTCCTGACACCATGCTGGCAGCAGAGCTGCGTTAACAGCGGGGCGAAACGGAGCTTCGCATGATCAAGACCGCGCTCGACGATTTTCGAAGGCCGCCCTGTGCCGAGCTGCTGGGATGGCGGCTGCTCGATGCCCGTCCCGAAGATGGTTGGATCAAGCTCGCTTTCGAAGGCAAGCCCGAGTTCTGCAATCCGGCGGGCTTTATCCAGGGCGGCATGCTCTCGGCCATGCTCGACGACACAATGGGCCCCGCCGTGCTCGTGATGAGCGAGGGCCGGCTCTACACCACCACCATCAGCATGACGGTCAATTTCCTGGCCCCCGCAAAGCCCGGGCCGATCACCGCCGAGGCCAAGGTGACGCAGCTCGGCAAGACGATTGCATTCGTCGAGGCCAGGCTGATGGCCGCGGACGGCACGGTGCTGGCAACCGCGACGGCCAGCGAGCGGCTGCTGGAAGCGGCGAGGGTGGTGCTCTAGCTTTCCGATTTTGCCACGCGCTCCGCTTCCCTTCTCCCCTTGTGGCAGAAGGTGGCGCGAAGCGCCGGATGAGGGGTCAGTTCAGCGAGCTCAATTGCCAGAGATGTATTCGCGGAGACAACCCCTCACCCGAGTAAGTCTGCGTCCACCAGCGTCGCTGCCCTCTCCCACAAGGGGCGAGGGCACATCAACGTGCATCTCGCTTCGTGCGAGAGCGTTACGGCTATTGAGCCGAACTCAGCCCCCCACCCGCTTCGCGCCCCCGCTCACGATCGGCGGTTTCGCGTTCAGCGCCTCGACCTGGAAACCCGCGACGCGCTTGTAGTTCGCGGCGACATCCTCGAGCTCCTGCTGCGACAGCACGTCGGTGACGACCGTGTAGCCGTCGGGCGCGCGCTCTTCGACGAGCTGCATCACCTGCTCGGGGCCGTTCTTGCGGTTGAGCAGGACGAGGTCGGTGGTCGCAGGCCTCCGCTCGGTCTCGTAGGCGAGCAGCGCCGCTTGCGTCGGGCCATGCGCCAGGATCTCGCGGGTGATGGTACGGGCATCGAGGATCGCCTGCGAGGCGCCGTTCGAGCCGATCGGGTACATCGGATGCGCGGCATCGCCCATCAGCGTGACGCGGCCGAAGGTCCATTGCGACACCGGATCGCGGTCGACCAGCGGATATTCATAAGCGTGCGGGCAGGCCTTGATCAGGCCGGGCACGTCGAGCCAGTCGAACTGCCAGCTCTCGAACCAGGGCAGGAATTCTTCCAGCCGCGCCGTCCGATTGTAGTCCTCGCGGCGCCACTGGTAGGTCGGCGGCATGTGGCGCTCGGCGACCCAGTTGATCAGGTGGTTGCCGGCCACGTCTGGCTGTTTCGAGATCGGGTAGCAGACGAATTTCAGGATCTCATGGCCGGCCATGATCATGGTGCGGCCGGTGAGGAAGGATTTTGACGGTGTGACACCGCGCCACAGGATGCGGCCATTCCAGATCGGCGGCCCCTCCTGCGGATAGAGCTTCTCTCGCGCGGCGGAATGGATGCCGTCGGCGGCGATCAGCAGTGTTCCGTCGTAAGTGCCCGCCGGCTTGCCGGTCGCCTTGTCGACGAAGTCGGCGCGCACGCCGTCGGCGGTCTCGGTCCAGCCGGTCAGATGATGGCTGGTCAGGATATTCTCGCGGCCGAGCCGTTCGACCGCGGTGTCGAGCAGCAGCTGCTGGAGCGTGCCGCGATGGATCGAGAATTGCGGCCATTTGTAACCGGCCTCGAGCCCGCGCGGCTCGCTCCAGATCGGCTTGCCGTGCTTGGAGAAATAGGCGAGCTCGCGCGTGCGCACGCCGCTCGCGTCGAGCTTGTCCATGAGGCCAAGCTCGATCAGCTCGCGCACCGCATGCGGCAGCACGTTGATGCCGACGCCGAGCGGCTTCAGCTCCGCGACGCTCTCGAACACTTTCACGGGAACACCGATTCCGCGCAGGCTGAGCGCAAGCGTCAGCCCGCCGATGCCGCCACCGGCGATGAGTACGGTCATGAAAAGCCCCTCCGATTGCGGGCGTCTTGGCACGAGCGGGCGCCGGTGGGCAACTGCGAAGAGGATGTGGTACTATGGACCAGGGGGCCGGCCGCCGCTAATTTTCTGCTTTCCCATGAGGTCCGACATGTTCAAGCTGTACTACGCCACCGGCACCTGCGCGCTCGCCACCTACATCACCCTCGAAGAGGCCGGCGCCGACTACGCGGCGGAACGGTTGAGCTTCAAGGACAACCAGCAGAACAGCCCGGCCTATCTCGCGATCAATCCGAAGGGCCGCGTCCCCGCCCTGGTGACCGATCGTGGCGTCCTCACCGAGACGCCGGCGATGCTGGCCTATCTCGCGCAGACCTTCCCCAACGCGAAACTCGCGCCGCTCGACGATGCCTTCGATTTCGCCCAGGTCCAGTCGTTCAACTCCTATCTCTGCTCGACCGTGCACATCAACCATGCCCACAAGATGCGCGGTGCGCGTTGGGCGACGCAAGAGAGCTCGTTCGCCGACATGAAGGCGATGGTCCCGAAGACCATGGGCGCCTGCTTTTCCCTGATCGAGCAGAGGATGTTCAAAGGGCCGTGGGTGATGGGCGACCAGTTCACGATCTGCGATCCCTATCTCTACACATTGTCAACCTGGCTCGACGGCGACAGCGTCGACATCAACGCCACGCCGAAGATCGCCGACCACTTCAAGCGGATGTCCGACCGCCCGGCCGTGCGCAAGGTGATGGACGCGCAGAAGGGGTAACAACCCCGGTGTCGTCCCGGGCAAGCGTAAGCGCAGACCCGGGACCCATAACCACAGGGAGCGGTTGTGGCGCGATGGCGGCAACTCCGAGTCCCCCTAACCACTACTTCCTGTGGCTATGGGTCCCGGATCGTCGCGCGCTTGAGGCGCGCTTGTCCGGGACGACACCGTATTTGCTGAAGCTGCACCCTATCCAGTCTTCCGTTTCTCCAGCTCCCGTTCCGTCTCCAGCATCAGCCGCCGCAGCCAGATTGAGCCCTGGTCCATCTGCGCCCGCGTCGGATGGAACATGAACTGCTCGTCGATGCCGGGATCGAGCGGCGGCGTCACGGTGACCAGCCCGAATTGCCGCGACAGCGCCGCGATCCACGCGCAATGACGCGCGGACCTTTCATGACAGCAAGACGCGATCAGGCGACCTTCGTGGTCATGTGCTTGAACATGTTGCCGCGGGCCTCATCGTCCATCTCGGCCTTGAAGGTGAACTTGTCCTTCAGCGCGAGCGCGCGCGCGGCCGCGGGACGTGCCGAGATTTCGTCCACCAGCCGCTTGACGTTCGGGTATCGCGCAAAGGCGTCGTCGCCGAGCTTGAACGGCACCATCCGCGCCCAGCCCCACAGCGCCATATCGACGATCGAATAGCTGTCGCCCACCATATAGCGGTGACCTGTGAGGTGAGCGTCGAGGATATTGTAGTGGCGATCGGTCTCGTACTGGTAGCGGTTATGGGCGTAGTCGTGGTTCTGGTCCTTCGGCGCAAAATGCTTGAAGTGCACGGCCTGACCGGAATACGGCCCCACGCCGGTGGCGATGAACATCAGCCAGGACAGGGTCTCGCCGCGCGCTGGCCGCGGGCAGGAATTTTCCGGTCTTCTCGGCGAGATAGAGCAAGATGGCGTTGCTGTCGAAAACGATCGTGCCCGCGTCGTCGATCGCCGGCACCTTGCCGTTCGGATTGATCTTCAAATAGTCCGGCGTGAACTGCTCGCCCTTGCGGGTGTCGATCTTCACGGGCTCGAAGGGCAGGCCAGCCTCTTCGAGATAAAGCGCGACCTTGGTCGGGTTCGGCGATCCGTTGAAATAGAATTTGAGCATGTTGTCTCCCCGATTGCGTTTTTGCAGAACAATGCAGCGTCGTGCCGCGGGCGGCCTTGTCTTGCTGAACCTTGTCCGAAAGCACAAGCGGCGAGTTTGCCGTGCGGCATCTGCGCGTCGTGCAGATCAGCCGGCGTAACAGAGGCCGATTGCCGCCGTAATGACCATGGCCGCGCCCACGGCCTCGAGCCGCAACGCCAGTCGCGTCGCCGCGTGCACGTTTGACGCCTGGGTGGCGCGCTCCGACCCCCGCGCATAGCCGTGAACGATGACCTCGTGATTGAAGCTGTTGTGGGCCTCGTTGCTGCTGGCGAGCCCGACGCAGACCACGAGCACACCGAACAGGGCGAGCCCGAAAAATCCCAGCAGCCCGATCAGGAACATCGGAAACATGCCGACCAGGAAGATCGGCAGCAGCGGCACCAGCAGCAATGTCTCGGACTGTCGTCGCATCGGACCGGCCGGGTCGGGGCGGGAGTGATGATGCTATCGCAGTTTCAGCGGGTGCGGCGTTCAAGAAGTCGTCATTCCGGGGCGGGCGTTAGCGCGAGCCCGGAATGACGGTGGACGGGACTTATCCCGCCGCCATACCTGCGCGGATTTCGGCGCGGAGTTCGTCGATCAGCTTGAGGCCCTTCTTGGTCTCGATATGCCAGAAGGTCCAGCCATTGCAGGCCTGCGCGCCCTGCGCGACGGCGCCGATACGATGGATCGAGCCGACCTTGTCGCCGAACATGATCGCGCCGTCGGCACGTACCAGCGCGCCGAGCTTCTTCTTGGCGTCGAACAGCTTGGTGCCCGGCATGATCATGCCGCGCTCGATCAACTCGGAAAACGCGACCCGCGGCGCTTCGCGCGCGGTCATGAACAGGGCGAGGCTCGCTTCCGGCAGCGGTTCGACCGCGGCGATGCGGGCCTCCGCCGCCTTGGCATAGACCTTGTCGCGCTCGAAGCCGATATAGGAGCGGCCGAGGCGTTTTGCGACGGCGCCTGTGGTCCCGGTGCCGTTGAAGGGATCGATCACGAGATCGCCGGGTTTCGACGACGACAGCAGCACGCGCGCGAGCAGGCCTTCCGGCTTCTGCGTCGGGTGAACCTTCTTGCCATCGGCGCCCTTGAGGCGCTCCTCGCCGGTGCAGAGCGGGATCAGCCAGTCGGAACGTGCCTGCACGTCCTCGTTGGCGGCCTTCAGCGCTTCGTAGTTGAAAGTATAGCCCTTGGCCTTCTCGTCGCGCGCGGCCCAGATCATGGTCTCGTGCGCGTTGGTGAAGCGGCGGCCGCGGAAATTCGGCATCGGATTCGACTTGCGCCAGACGATGTCGTTCAGGAGCCAGAAGCCGAGGTCCTGCATGATCGCGCCGACGCGGAAGATGTTGTGATAGGAGCCGATCACCCAGATCGTTGCCGACGGCTTCATCGCAGCGCGCGCGGCGAGCAGCCAGGCGCGGGTGAAATCGTCATAGGCGGAAAACGATTCGAACTTGTCCCACTCGTCGTTGACGGCATCGACATGGGATTCATCGGGGCGTTTGAGGTCGCCCTTGAGCTGGAGATTGTAGGGCGGATCGGCGAACACGAGGTCGACCGAACCGGCCTGAAGCTTCGACATCTCAGCGACGCAATCGCCGAGGATGATGCGATGCGAGGCGGATTCAAAATTTGTGCGGGGCGCCCTTGCAGACGCCCCGCGACGCGACTCTACCATGACTCAAGAACTCTGACTCAGGCGACGCTGTCGGCGACGCGGGACCAAACAACCGACTGGCCGTTACATTGAAGCGTCAAAGTAAAAATCGACTTAATCCGCTGGTTTTGTGAGCAGGCATCGCATCGCGCGTTGCGCCCGGTTCGTCGCGCGCATTCGCCGTGTTTTGCAGTGTATTTCTGATTTCTTCGCGTTGCGGGAGCATCTCGATCCCGAAAAGGACTCCAATTTCCCTCGGAAAAAATTGCACGACCCTCGGAAAATATTGCTGGCACCGGCACGCTGTCGCACTAGGCAACTTTTGCCGAGCGCGATATTGATGGATGCAACGGAAATTTTACATGTGTGGCGCGTTGAGCTTTGGCGCACTTGTGCCCAGATGATGCCACAAGGATTGAGGGAAGCCCGCCATGCGATATGATGATTTCCGCCGCAGCGACGACGTTGAAGATCGTCGCGGCGATGATGGCGGCGGCGGTGGAGGCGGCGGGTTCGGCCTTCCGATGGGCGGCGGCGGGCTCGGCATCGGGACCGTCATCGTGCTCGGCCTGATCGGCTACGCGTTCGGCATCGATCCGCGCATCCTGATCGGCGGCGCCGAGATCCTCACCGGCGGCGGCCAGGCACCGAGCTACCAGACCGATCGCCAGTCCTCGACCGCCAAGCGCGGCGCGCCGACGGACGAGATGGGCAGCATGATCTCCGGCGTGCTCGGCGAGATCGACGATCGCTGGAGCGAGATATTCAAGGCCAGCGGCCAGTCCTACACCGGCCCTAAGATCGTGCTGTTCCGCAACGCCACCAATGGCGGCCGCTGCGGCATGGCGCAGTCGGCGATGGGCCCGTTCTACTGCCCGCCGGACCGCACCATCTTCCTCGATACCGGCTTCTTCCGCGAGGTCGAGACGCGCTTCCACGGCTGCTCCGGCAATGCCTGCAAGTTCACCGCGGCCTACATCATCGCGCATGAGGCGGGCCATCACATTCAGAACCTGCTCGGCATCATTCCGCGCGTGACGCGGCTGCAGCAGCAGGCCGGCAGCAAGGCCGAGTCCAATGCATTGCAGGTGAAGGTGGAGCTCCAGGCCGACTGCCTGTCGGGCGTCTGGGTCAACCGCGAGGAGAAGAAGCGGCCGGGCTTCCTCGAGGCCGGCGACATCGACGCGGCCCTGACCACGGCAAGCGCGATCGGCGACGACACGCTGCAGCGCCAGGCCACCGGGCGCGTGGTGCCGGATTCCTTCACCCACGGTTCAGCCGAGCAGCGCAAGCGCTGGTTCATGACCGGCTACCAGCGCGGCACGGTGGACGCCTGCAACACGTTCGGCAGCGGGTCGTTGTAGTTATCCGTCATCCTGAGGTGCTCACCTCTTCGGCGAGCCTCGAAGGATGGCGGCGGTGGTTGTGAAGCAGGAGTGAAGCCCGTGGCCTCCATCGACGAAACAAAACAGTTCATCCCGCTCAACATCGCCGTGCTGACGGTCTCCGACACGCGCGCGCTCGCCGACGACAAGTCCGGCCAGACGCTCGCGGATCGCCTGACCGCAGCGGGCCATCATCTCGCCGCGCGGGAGATCGTCACCGACGATGTCGAGGCGATCCGCGCGGTGATTCGCCGCTGGGTTGCGGATACCAGCGTCGACGTCGTCATCACCACCGGCGGCACCGGTTTCACCGGGCGCGACGTCACGCCGGAGGCGATCGAGCCGCTGTTCGAGAAGCGCATGGACGGTTTTTCGATCGCGTTCCACATGCTGAGCCACGCCAAGATCGGCACGTCGACAATCCAGAGCCGCGCCACCGCGGGCGTCGCGGGCGCGACCTACATCTTCTGCCTCCCTGGTTCTCCCGGCGCCTGCCGCGACGGCTGGGACGGCATCCTCAAACCCCAACTCGACTACCGCACGCGCCCCTGCAATTTCGTCGAGATCATGCCGCGGCTGGACGAACATTTGCGCAGGCCAAAGGCCCAAGGCGCGACGCTGTAGCGGCGGACGCTTTCTTCCCTTCTCTCCTCATGTCCGCCGAAGCCTTGGCGAAGGCGGATAAGGTGGCGCGAAGCGCCGGATGAGGGGTATCTATCCGCACGCACCATTGCAAAAGAGTCGTTCGCGGAGACAAACCCCTCACCCAAGCGAGCTCGCGTCTGCCAGCGTCGCTGCCTCTCCCACAAGGGGCGAGGGCACATTCATGCGCATCGCGCCCGCTGCTGCAGCATCAGAGATCCCGCTCCCAGGTTTCCCCAATCAGATCCTGGCCGAAGCTGTGATGCGGCTCGGTCGCGACCAGCTTGAATCCTGCGCTCCGATAAATGCCGCGCGCGGCGACCAGGATGCTCTGGGTCCACAACGTCATTTTGCTGTAGCCTCTCCGCGCGCGCCCTGGAGGCATTGCTCGACCAGTGCGCGGCCGACACCCAGTCCCCGCGCTTTCTTCTCCACCTGCAACAGGCGCAGCTTCGCGATCTCGTCCGTGGCCTTCACCAAGAAGATCGAGCCGACCGGCTCGCCAGCCACTTCCGCGATCCAGCAGTGCTCGCGCGCGGCGTCATAGCTCTTGATGAACTGTGCGCAGATCTCGGCGACCAGCGCCTCGTAGCTGATATCCCAGTTGTAGTCGGCCGCGTAGGCGGCGGCCTGTCGCGAGATGACCCAGCCCATGTCACCGACCCGATGGCTGCGCAGCACGAAAGCCGTGGGCTGGCTTCGACGTTGCTCCAGCACAGCCTCGATGGTCGCCATGGCCTGCGTGAGCCGCTTTGCATCGTCAGCCGCCAGGGGAGCCAGCATGGCGGCGACCTCGTTTTGCGAGCCGAGGTTCAGCTTTGCGAAAGTTTGACGGCCCTTCGCAGTGAGGCAGAGCTGGTATTGCCTGCGATCTGCGGGCAGGGGCTTTCGCGTAATCAAGCCTTTTTCGTCGAAGCTTTGGACGATGCGGCTGAGATAGCCGGGATCGAGGCCAAGCTCGGTCCCGATCTCCTTTGCCGCAAGGTCGTCGCGATGCGCGAGCTCATAGAGGACGCGCGCCTCGCTGAGCGAAAACGGGCTTTTTCCCAGATGCTGGTCGAGCACACCCAGCTTGCGGGTGTAGAAGCGGTTGAAGGCGCGAACCGCTGCGATGGCATCCTCGGTACCGTTGATTGTCATTTGACGCACCTCGATACTTGCCATCGTCAAACAATTCTTTGACTTTGGCAAGTATTAGATGCGTGTCAGCCGACCATGACAATCCGGCTCCGCAGCAGCGTCCGGGAGGAACGGCCGAGCCGCCGCAGCAGCTGCGCTTCGGAACGGCGGGCTTGGGGCGGATAACCCCCAATCCGGTCGTAATGATCACGCGCGATCAAAAGTCCCTGATCGGCCAGCGGGCCGGCAAGCTTGCGCAGGACGAAGCGCAGGACGTCACGGTATCCGGTATCAGAATAGGGGGAACGGGCGTAGCGGAACACGGCCGCACGATCCCGGCCGCTCGATGAGACGGCCTGGATGAATTGGGTGGTCTCGTCGATCCAGCCGGTCTCCAGCACGGCCCCGGCGGGGAGGAACATCAGCCAGGGCGAACGGGCCTGCAGCGCGCCGGCAGCGAGGGCTGCACCTTGCGACGAACCCTCGTAGCCGATGAAACGGCAGCCCGCGACATCGGCAACGCGCTCGATGACGCCGTTGCGGGTGCCGTCGACGAGGAGAACTTCGCGGACGACGCCGGCCGCAGCACCGGGGACCAGCGCGGCCAGACTTGCGACCGCCGTCTGCTCGACGCCGTCGGTCGGAATGATGACGCTCAGCATGATTTGGGCTTCGGTGTCTGCGACTTCGGGAGAAGCGTAGCCTGTTATGACGGTGTCATAAACACCCGGCGTCGCCGAGTGCAACTTTTTGGCACGCTTCGGCTTGCGATGGTAAATCCCCGTCTGTCCAACGCAGCCAAATGTGTCGCGCGCGGGTGGCAAAATTGCCAAATGTTTCGGCAGCGGTGCCGACTCCGTAGAAAGCCGGGTCGCGCAAGGAGGATATTCGCGTGAATGTCGATCAACTCTCCATTGGCACTCCGCCAATATCGTCGAAGCAGGACGCCGCGCCGACCTTGCGGATCCGCGCCCTGATGCTGGGCGACCGCATCAATGCATCAGGCCTCGATATCGGCACGCTGGTGTCCTCGACGCCCGCCGCCTTCCGGATCCATGCCGGCCTGGCCGTGATCTTCCGTTACGGCGTCGTGGTGCTGATCGGCCTGCTTCCTTCCGAGGAGAAGGTTCTGATCGACAGCCTCAAGCCGCGGGTCACCGGCGAGTTCAGCCCCTATGAAGAGGAGACCGCACAGGCGCAGCTTTGCAGCGACGAAAGCGCCGAGGCGATCCAGCCGGGTGGGCCGATCTGCCTTGCCAAATTCTCCGACGACCGGCTGCTGCTGGTTGCGGACGCTCTTGCCAAGAGCACGTCGCTGGCGCGCGACGAGCGGCGTGTCGCCGCGGTCTTCGATGTTATCGAGCCTTTTGCGCGCGAGCTCGCCGAGCACGGCCGCACGCCGCGCCGGCGCAAGGGCATTCTGCAACTGATCGGCAACGCGCTGCTGGTGCAGCAGCGCGTTGCTGGCCGTGTTGCTGTCGCCGAGAAGCCCGACGTGCTCTGGGAGAAGCCGGAGCTCGACCGGCTCTATGCCCGTCTCGAAGACGAGTACGAGCTGAAGGAGCGCCTCGACACGCTCGAGCGCAAGCTCACGGCAGTGTCGGCGACCGCCAACGCGCTGACGGACATCATCGACACCCAGCGTTCCCTCCGCCTCGAAATCGCGGTGGTGATACTGATCGTGATCGAAGTCGCGATCGGCTGTTTTCAGATTTATACCGGCATTCACTGAGCAGGAAGAAGTCCGCACAGGCGCGTCGCTGGAGCAATCCGGTCCGCGAGCGAGATGCGCGTGACCGTGCCCTCGCCCCTTGTGGGAGAGGGCAGCACCGTGAGGAGACGCAAACTCACCTGGGTGAAGGGTATGTCTCCACGAGTCTGGAATCGTAGAGTGGGCAAAGGCGCACTTGCGCCGTGCCCACCACCTTCATCGCGAACACTGAATGGTGGGCACGCTTCGCTTTGCCCAGGATACCTAATCGAACGAGCGTTCATCGCTGCAACACCGCCGCGCAATGTCGCGCGATCATCAATTCCTCATTGGTCGGGATGACGAAGATGTCGACGGCACTGTCGCTGCCGCTGATGCACTCGTGCGCCGCGTCATTTGCGATGGGATCGATGCGCGCGCCGAGCCATGCCAGCCGCTCACCGATCATGCTGCAAATCTGCGGCGCGTGCTCGCCGATCCCTCCGGTGAAGACTAGGCAATCCAGCCCTTCAAGCGTATTCGCCATGACTGCGACCTCCTGCGCCGCACGGAACGTGAAGAGATCGATCGCTTCCTTTGCCGCAGCCTCGCCGCTCGCAAGCAGCGAGCGCATGTCGGCGGAGATGCCGGATACCCCAAGCAGGCCCGACTCCTGATAGAGCAGGTGCTGCACGTCCTCGACCGACATCTTCTCGTGCTGTTGCAGATAGAGCAGGACGCCGGGGTCGATGGTGCCGCAGCGCGTGCCCATGATCAATCCGTCGAGCGGCGTCAGTCCCATGGTGGTGTCGACGCTGCGGCCGTTGCGAAGCGCGCAGAGGCTCGCGCCGTTGCCGAGATGGGCGATCACGGTGCGCTTGGCGGCAAGCTCGGGCGCGATGTCCGCGAGCCGGCCTGCGACATATTCGAACGACAGGCCGTGAAAGCCGTAACGGCAGATGCCGCGCTCTTCATAGCGTCTCGGAATGGCGAAGCGGCTCGCGGGCGGCCTCAGACCATGGTGGAAGGCGGTGTCGAAGCAGGCGATCTGCCTCAACTCGGGCCGGATCGCCCGGATCGTATGGACCGGCGCGAGACAGCGCGGCTGGTGCAGCGGCGCCAGCGGCGTCAGCGCTTCAAGCTTCGCGTAGACGTCTTCCGTCAGTTCGACCGGCCGTGAATAGTCTGGCCCACCATGGACAATGCGATGGCCCACGGCACGCAAGTGGCGCTCGCCGAAATGCTCTTCGATAAACCCAAGCACGTCTGCGAACAGGTGACCGCTGCCCGTATCCGCCTCTGTGCGTTGCTTGTCGAACAGGGTCTCGCCCGCCGGGCTCTTCACGGCGAGTCGAGGCTTCGTCTCGTGCTCGTCGAGCAGTCCTTTGCAGAGCAGGGCGGGATCGGACCCCGACAGCTCGAACAGGCCGAACTTGATGCTCGACGATCCGGAGTTGAGAACCAGAACGGTGTCCGACATGGCTGCCGTCAATCGCCGGCTTCGGCCGGAGTCTTGCCGCCTGCGCTGTTCTGCCAGACCCAGTCGCGGATCTCCGGCATGTCCTCGCCGTGTTCGCGCACATAGTGCGAATGCTCGATCAGTCTGTCGCGGAAGTGCTGTTTCACGTCGGCGGCCCTGGCCGCAAGACCCGGCACGCGCTCGATGGCCTCGATCGCGAGATGGTAACGGTCGAGCTCGTTGAGCACGACCATGTCGAACGGCGTCGTCGTGGTGCCTTCCTCCGCAAAGCCGCGCACATGCATGCCGGCATGGTTGGTGCGGTTATAGGTCAGCCGGTGGATGAGATAAGGATAGCCGTGATAGGCGAAGATCACCGGCTTGTCGCGCGTGAACAAGGTGTCGAAGTCGCGATCCGCGAGGCCGTGCGGATGCTGCTCCTTCGGTTGCAGCGTCATCAAATCGACGACGTTGACGACGCGCATCTTCAGCTCGGGCAACGCATTGCGCAGAAGGTCGACGGCGGCGAGCGTCTCAAGCGTCGGCACGTCGCCCGCGCAGGCCATCACCACGTCGGGCTCGTGGCCCGCCTCCTCCGTGCCCGCCCAAGTCCAGATGCCGATGCCGGCGTCGCAATGCGTGGCCGCGTCTCGCATCGAGAGCCATTGGGGGGCAGGTTGCTTGCCGGCGACGATGACATTGACGCGATCGTAGGTGCGCAGGCAATGGTCGGCGATCCATAGCAGCGTATTGGCGTCGGGCGGGAAATAGATGCGGACGATGTCGGCCTTCTTGTTGGCGACGAGATCGACGAAGCCGGGATCCTGATGGCTGAAGCCGTTGTGGTCCTGGCGCCAGACATGCGAGGTCAGGAGATAGTTGAGCGAGGCGATCGGGCGCCGCCATGGCAAATGCCGCGTCACCTTGAGCCATTTGGCGTGCTGGTTGAACATGGAATCCACGATGTGGATGAAGGCCTCGTAGCACGAGAACAAGCCGTGCCGTCCGGTGAGCAGGTAGCCTTCGAGCCAGCCCTGGCAAAGGTGCTCGCTCAAGACCTCCATCACGCGGCCGTCCTGCGCGAGATGCACGTCGTAAGGTTCGATCGGCTCCATCCACACTCGTTCGGTCGCCTCGAACACCGCATCGAGCCGGTTTGACGCGGTCTCGTCCGGTCCCACGATGCGGAAGTTGCGCGTCTGCGCGTTGAGGCGGATGACGTCGCGCAGAAATTTGCCGAGCTCGCGCGTGGCTTCTGCGATGACGCCGCCCGGCTCCGGCACGTCCACCGCGAAACTGCGGAAGTCAGGCAGCTTCAGCTCCTTCTTCAACAGCCCGCCATTGGCGTGCGGATTGGCGCCCATGCGGCGGCTGCCTTCGGGCGCCAGCACCTGAAGCTCGGGGATGAGCGTGCCGTTCGCGTCGAAGAGATTTTCCGGCTCGTAGCTGCGCATCCAGTCTTCGAGCAGTTTCAGATGCGCCGGATTCTCGCGGCAGTTCGAGACTGGAACCTGATGCGCGCGCCAAAAGCCCTCGACCTTGAGGCCGTCGACCTCCTTGGGGCCAGTCCAGCCCTTGGGGCTGCGCAGCACGATCATCGGCCAGCGCGGCCGCTCGACGTTTTTGCGCCCGTCGCGAGCATGCCGCTGGACCGAGCGGATGCTGGCGAGCGCGACGTCGAGCGCATCCGCCATGATCCGGTGCATCAATTTGGGATCGTCGCCCTCGACGAACAGCGGCTCATGGCCAAGCCCGCGAAAAAGCTCGCGGATCTCGCTGTCGGGCATCCGCCCGAGCACGGTCGGGTTGGCGATCTTGTAGCCGTTGAGATGCAGGATCGGCAGCACCGCGCCGTCATGCGCGGGATTGAGGAACTTGTTCGAGTGCCAGGACGCCGCGAGCGGCCCGGTCTCGGCCTCGCCGTCGCCGACGACGCAGGCCACGAGCAGGTCGGGATTGTCGAAGGCCGCGCCATAGGCGTGGACCAGCGCGTAGCCGAGCTCGCCGCCTTCATGGATCGAACCCGGCGTTTCCGGCGCGGCGTGGCTCGGAATGCCGCCCGGGAAGGAGAACTGCCTGAACAGCTTGCGCAATCCGTCCGCGTCGCGCGCGATGTCGGGATAGATCTCGCTGTAGCTGCCTTCGAGATAGGTGTTGGCGACCATGCCCGGTCCGCCATGACCGGGACCGCAGATATAGATCGCATTCAGGTCCAGCGCGCGGATCACCCGGTTGAGATGGGCGTAAATGAAGTTCAAGCCGGGCGTGGTGCCCCAATGGCCGAGCAGACGCGGCTTGATGTGCTCCGGCCGCAACGGCTCGCGCAGCAGCGGGTTGTCCAGAAGATAGATTTGCCCGACGGAAAGGTAGTTCGCCGCGCGCCAGTAGCGATCGAGGAGATCGAGGTCGCCGCTCGCGGCGGTCGTTTTTTGTTGGATTGTCATGTTCCTGCCGACTTTCACCCAGCGCTCGTCACCAACCATGTTGCGCGACGATTGATCCCCGACCGGCATCAGACGTGATGCCCGGGACAGCCGTGTTGCGGGACGTCAAGTCACCGCGCCCGAAATTTGGGCGGCTACTTTGCATGGGATTGTTTTCCAGTTTTTTGTTTGTGTTCTTGATTTGTTCTTTCGTCGTGCTATCTTGGCTTCATGAGTCCAGCATCCTCTCATGCTCTCAAGCACCTGCCGGTCACGGCGCCCTCCGAGCCGGCGGGTGCGGCTTCCGACTTTCCTGAGCTGGCGGTCGCCATCGACCGCCAGCGCAGGCGAGGCCGGGGCGCGCAATCCAACGCCAGCGGCCGCTATGAGGCCGAGGCGCGCGTCGCCTTCGACGACGGCTGGCAAAGCCTCGAAGATTTGCCGCCGTTCAAGACCACGGTGGCCATCGACACCTCGCGCAAGGTGATCACCCGCAACGATTCTCCGGACATCGGTTTCGATCGCTCGATCAATCCCTATCGCGGCTGCGAGCATGGCTGCGTCTATTGCTTCGCCCGGCCGACGCATGCCTATCTCGGCCTGTCGCCGGGGCTCGATTTCGAGTCAAAGCTGTTCGTGAAGCCCGACGCGCCGGCGCTGCTGGAGAAGGAACTCGCCGCGGCCGGCTACGAGCCGCGGATGATCGCGATCGGCACCAACACCGATCCGTACCAGCCGATCGAGCGCGAGCGCAAAATCATGCGCGGCATTCTGGAGGTGCTGGAGCGCACCGGCCATCCCGTCGGCATCGTCACCAAATCGGCGCTGGTCTTGCGCGACATCGACATTCTCGCGCGGATGGCCAGGCGCAACCTCGCCAAGGTCGGAATCTCCGTTACCTCGCTCGATCCCAAGCTGGCGCGCACCATGGAGCCGCGCGCCTCGACGCCGCCGAAGCGGCTGGAGGCGCTGAAGCAGCTCTCGGAGGCCGGCATTCCGACCACCGTCATGGTGGCGCCGGTGATCCCCGCGCTGAACGATTCCGAGATCGAGCGTATTCTCGATGCCGCCGCCCATGCCGGCGTCAAGGAAGCCTCCTACGTGCTGCTGCGGCTGCCGCTGGAGGTCCGCGATCTCTTCCGCGAATGGCTGATGGCGAACTATCCGGACCGCTACCGCCACGTCTTCACGCTGATCCGCGACATGCGCGGCGGTCGCGACTACGACGCCAAATGGGGCGAGCGGATGAAGGGCACCGGCCCGATGGCCTGGACCATCGGCCGCCGCTTCGAGATCGCCTGCGAGAGGCTCGGGCTGAACAAGCGCCGCTCCAA
Source organism: Bradyrhizobium sp. LLZ17 (assembly GCF_041200145.1). NCBI lineage: Bacteria > Pseudomonadati > Pseudomonadota > Alphaproteobacteria > Hyphomicrobiales > Nitrobacteraceae > Bradyrhizobium > Bradyrhizobium zaerense. Next base: position 3,012,136 of record NZ_CP165734.1, on the reverse strand, counting down.
GCTGACGATTGATCATTTTGCGAGGCCGAAGCGGGAGGGCGATCAGCTCAGTCTGTTCTGGAGGAGTCGTTGAATAACGGGAATTGCCCGGGGTTCCCGGTTGCGCTGGCCGGAGGCGCGTGCGCACGATCCCGGCCATGATTCGGGACAAGTCCGTCAGCAAGCCGGCCAAGAAGGTCGCGCCTCAAAAGCCTGAGAAGGCTTCGATCGGGAATGCCGAGCCGGGCAAGGGTGCGGCCAAGAAAAGCGTCATCGCGGTTGCTTCGCCGAGCTTCCGCCGCGAGCGCGCGCTGATCAAGCGCGGCATCTGGCCGGTCGCCGGCTGCGACGAGGCCGGCCGCGGCCCGCTCGCCGGTCCCGTGGTGGCGGCTGCGGTAATTCTCGATCCCGACCGCATTCCGCGCGGCATCGACGATTCCAAGCGCCTGACCGCGGAGGAACGTGAAAAACTGTTCGACAAGATCTGCGCGACGGCGCAGGTCTCCGTCGCGGTCGCCTCGCGCTCCCGCATCGACCGCGACAATATCCTGCGCGCCTCGCTCTGGGCCTTGAAGCGCGCGGTGGTGGCGCTGCCCGAGCCGCCACGCCACGTGTTTGTCGATGGTCGCGACCGTCTGGATACCACCTGCGACTGTGAGGCCGTGATCGGCGGCGACGGCATCGTCCTGTCGATCGCGGCAGCTTCTATCATCGCAAAGGTGACGCGCGACCGGCTGATGTGCGCGCTGGCGCAGGACTGCCCGGGCTACGGCTTCGAGCAGCACAAGGGCTATGCCGTTCCGGAGCATCTCGATGCCCTCGACCGCCTCGGGCCCACCGTGCACCACCGCAGCTTCTTCGCCCCCGTCGTCGCCGCCCGCGCCAAGCACATGCCCTGGACGGTCGAGCCGGTGCAGGACTTGTTTGCTGTCGCCGAGGCCGAGATGCAGGTGGAAGCGGCCATCGAAATCGATGCGTCCGCCAGCCTCTAGAGCAGACTGTCGTTGCCACGACGCGCAGTGCCCTTTATCAAAACAATCGTGAGCGAATAGGGCCGGCTGGACGGGTTGGCTGCATCTTTCGGACGTTGCATGCGGTTTACCTCCCTGGTCATCGAGCTCATTCGCGCCCGGCCGCGGCTGATCGTATGGATCGCCGTGCTGTTGCAGGCCGCGATGTGGCTGCTGGTGGCGCTGATGTTCTACCGCAGCCCGCCCGGCAACCTGGCGACGCTGCTGGCCTTTGGCCGCGAATACCAGGTCGGCACCGATCTTGGCCCGCCGCTGCCGCTCTGGCTCGCCGACATCGCCTATCGCGCCGCCGGCGGCCACATGTTGGGCGTCTATGTCCTGGCCGAACTGTGCGAGATCGCGACCTTCGTCGCGCTTTACCATCTCGCGCGCGCCGTGGTCGGCACCCAGCATGCGGTGCTCGCCGTGCTGCTGACCATGACTGCGCTGGCCTTCTCCTCGCCCGCGCTCGACTTCGGCCCCTTGATACTGGCGCGGCCGCTCTGGACGCTGCTGCTGTTGCATTCCTGGCAGATCATCGGCCAGCGTCGCGGCAACGCCTGGTTCGCCTGGTCGATCGAGGCAGGCTTGTTGCTGCTGACCACGCCCGCCGCGATCTTCCTGCTCATGCTGCTCGTGATCTTTGCGTTCTCGACTGCGCGTGGCCGCAAGACGCTGCGCGCGCTCGATCCGCTGTTTGCGCTGATCGTGGTCGCCGTGCTGGCGCTGCCCTATGCGGTCTGGTTGATGCGTGCGGAGACGCTTGTCCTGCCGGCCTTGCCGCAAATCTCGGACCTGAACGCCCGCGCGCTGCACGCGGCCTGGCTGTTCGGCGGGCTCGTGCTCGGCACGGCGGCGATCCCGGTGCTGACGTTCCTCAACACCGGCCTGTTCGCCGGCAAGAGCGAGGAAGCGCCCATCATCTACCGGCCGCCGGTTGAGCCACTCGCGCGCAACTTCGTCTATTTCTTTGCGCTCGCCCCGGTGATCGGCGCGGTCCTGATCTCCGGCCTGCTCGGGCTCGAGGCTGTCGTCGCTGGTGCCGGGGTCGTGCTGGTGATGTCCGGCCTCGCCGTGGTCGTGGCGGCCGGCGATCTCATCGCGATGCGCCGTGCCCGGATGTTGCGCACGGTGTGGGCCGCCGCAATCGTCGCCCCCGCCGCCGGCGTCGCGCTGGCGGTGCTGTTTCTGCCCTGGAGCGGCACCGGCGAGATCGCGACCTCGATGCCGGCGCGCGCGATCTCGGACTTCTTCGACGACAGCTTTGCCCGCCGCACCAATCACCGCCTCCGCGCGGTCGCCGGCGAGACGCAGCTTGCCAGCTTGATCACGTTGCATTCCGGCCGGCCGCATCTCTTCATCGATGCCGAGCCCACGCGCACGCCGTGGATGACGCCCGCGCGCTTCGCCGAGACTGGCGGCGTGGTGGTCTGGCGCGCCTCCGACACTGCCGGCACCCCGCCGCCCGATATCCTCAAGCGTTTTCCGGACATCGTGCCGGAAGTGCCGCGCGCCTTCGAATGGCTGGTGACCGGACGCCAGCAGCTCCTGCGCATCGGCTGGGCCATTGTGCGGCCGAAGGGGACATAGGCGCGCGCGGCTCTCTCCGCCGTCATTGCGAGGAGCTCTTGCGACGAGGCAATCCAGAGTCCCTCCTGGGAAAGATTCTGGATTGCTTCGCTTCGCTCGCAATGACGAGGAAGGAGTATCCGTCCCTCACGCGCCCGCCAGCACCTTCGCGATCGCCCGCAGATCCTGCCAGGCCAGCCGCTTGTAGGATGGCGAGCGCAAGAGATAGGCCGGGTGGAACGTCGGCAGTGCCCGGATCGTGCGCGCGCCGGTCTCGTAATCAAACCAGCGGCCGCGAGTGCGCATGATGCCTTCGCGGGTCGAGAGCAGCGTCTGCGTCGCGGGATTGCCGAGTGTGACCAGCACGTCGGGATTCACCAGTTCGATCTGGCGTTGAATGAAGGGCAGGCAGATCTGCGTCTCCTGCGGCGTCGGCGTGCGATTGCCGGGCGGCCGCCACGGAATCACATTGGCGATATAGGCGCTGGTGCGGTTGAGGCCGATGGCTCCTATCATCAAATCGAGCAGCTTGCCGCTGCGCCCCACAAACGGCAGTCCTTCGATGTCCTCGTCGCGGCCCGGCGCCTCGCCGACGAACATGATGCGGGCCTGCGGATTGCCATCGGCGAACACCAGCCGAGTCGCGGTGTGCTTCAGCGCGCAGCCCTCGAAATTCTGCATCAGCTCGCGCAACGCCTCCAGCGTCGGCGCGGTGCGCGCGGCATCGCGTGCGGAGGCGATGGCGATCTCGGGTGCGGGAGCGGCCTCGCCCCGCATCACGGCGGGCGCGGTGACAGGCCGCGGGGCCTCGATCGGAGGTGTCGCACGCGGGGCCGGAGGCGGAGCATCCATTTCCGCCAGGCGGTCTACCGGCTCTTCTGCGAGCGCGCAGTCGACACCGGCCTCCAGATAGAAGGCGAGCAGCTCTCGGACGGTGGGTGCGGGTTCGGGGATCATTTGGAAAGTCAGGCTTCTATATCAGTTTCGGGCGCCTTGCATCCCAGCGGAACGCATTTCCGTGGTTGTCCTACCCGGAAAAATCGGAAACAAGGGAGCGCAAACGACCGAGGAACCGTCTCAAGGGCTGAGATCAGATGAGCATCGAAGAACTTCCCCCGCGCGAATCCATGGAATTCGACGTCGTCATCGTCGGCGCCGGCCCCTCGGGCCTGGCGGCCGCGATCCGGCTGAAGCAGCTCAATGCCGATCTCAACGTCGTCGTGGTGGAGAAGGGCTCCGAGGTCGGCGCGCACATTCTCTCCGGCGCCGTGATCGATCCGGCCGGGCTGGACAAGTTGATCCCCGACTGGCGCGAGGATTCCGACTGCCCGCTGAAGACGCAGGTCAAGGATGACCGCTTCTACTGGATGACGGCTGGCGGCGCGATCAGGCTGCCGAATTTCATCATGCCGCCGCTGATGGACAACCATCACTGCTATATCGGATCGCTCGGCAATGTCTGCCGCTGGCTGGCGCGCAGGGCCGAGGCGCTCGGCGTCGAGATCTATCCGGGCTTTGCCGCGGCCGAAGTGCTCTATGACGAGCAGGGCGCGGTGAAGGGCATCGCCACCGGCGACATGGGCATCGGCAAGGATGGCAAGCCAAAGGACTCCTTTACCCGTGGCATGGAATTGCTCGGCAAGTACACGCTGTTCGCCGAAGGCGCGCGCGGCAGCCTGACCAAACAGCTGATCGCGAAGTTCGCGCTGGACTCCAACAGCGAGCCGTCGAAGTTCGGCATCGGCTTGAAGGAAGTCTGGCAGATCGACCCCGCCAAGCACCAGAAGGGCATGATCCAGCATTCCTTCGGCTGGCCGCTCGACCTGAAGACCGGCGGCGGCTCATTCCTCTATCACTACGACGACAATCTCGTTGCGGTCGGCTTCGTCGTGCATTTGAACTATGACGATCCGTATCTATCGCCGTTCGATGAGTTCCAACGCTTCAAGACCCATCCGGCGATCCGCGGCACCTTCGAGGGCGCCAAGCGGCTCGCTTACGGCGCCCGCGCCATCACGGAAGGCGGCTACCAGTCGGTGCCGAAGCTGAGTTTCCCAGGCGGCGCGCTGATCGGCTGCGCGGCCGGTTTCGTCAACGTCCCCCGCATCAAGGGCGTGCACAATGCGATGGGCACCGGCATGCTTGCCGCCGAACATGTCGCGGCCGCCGTCGCTGCCAATCGCGCCAATGACGAGATCGTCGATTACGAGAACGCCTGGCGCTCGTCGTCCGTGGGCCGGGACCTCTTCCTGGTCCGCAACGTCAAGCCGCTGTGGTCGAAGTTCGGCACCGTGATCGGTGTTGCGCTCGGCGGCTTCGACATGTGGTGCAACACGCTGTTCGGCGGCTCGATGTTCGGCACCCAGTCGCATGCGAAGCCCGACCGCGCGACGCTCGATCCGGCGAAACAGCACGCGCCCAAGAATTACCCGAAGCCGGACGGCAAGATCACCTTCGACAAGCTGTCGTCAGTATTCCTGTCCAATACCAATCATGAGGAGGACCAGCCGGTCCATCTCAAGGTGGCCGACATGAATCTGCAGAAAATGTCCGAGCATGATGTCTTTGCCGGTCCATCGAATCGCTATTGCCCGGCCGGCGTCTATGAATGGGTCGAGGAGAGTGCGGGCCCGCGCTTCCAGATCAACGCCCAGAACTGCGTTCATTGCAAAACCTGCGACGTCAAGGATCCCAACGGCAACATCACCTGGGTTCCGCCGGAGGGCGGCGGCGGCCCGAACTACGAGGCGATGTAACGGCGCACCAAGTCGCGAAAGGTGACGGAGCGCACGTTCGCGTGGGAACCGGGGCGTAGCCGGCGGCTGCGGCCACGATAAGGCCATACTAGCAGCGTCTTGGGGCACCTCAGGCCGGTTCGGGGCGCGCGGAGGGGACCGCACGGTCCGAATCCTTGCGGTGAGGCGCCAAAAGCGGCATTGTCCGGCCCTGACGGTTCCGGGTCCCGATGTCGCCGGCCGCGTTCGCATGCGAGACGGCCTTCTGCTCCAAACCCAGGCACTACCAACTCAAGGCGAGCCCTGATGTTTTCAAATCGTTTTAACCGCTGGACTGTTGCCGCCATCGCCCTCATGGGCACAGCGCTCGCGACGGTCCCCGGCGGGGTCCGGGCGCAGACGCCGGATCATCCGGCCGACACGGCGGCGCAGTTTCCGACCCGAAACGATCTGAAGGCGCTGACCACGTCCGGCAGCTATCTCGCCGCGCGCCACGCCAGCGTCGAGCGCGATGCGGCCTCCGCCGCGGCCTTCTATCGCTCCGCGCTGCGCAGCGATCCCAAGAACAACGAGCTGCTCGACCGTGCCTTCATCTCCTCGGTCGCGGACGGCGATATCGATGAAGCGGTCAAGCTCGCCGAGCGTATCCTGACCATCGACAAGACCAACCGCGTCGCGCGCCTCGTGGTCGGCGTGCACGACCTCAAGCTCAAGAAATATCCGAGCGCGCAGAGCAACATCAACCAGTCGATTCGCGGCCCGATCACCGATCTGGTCGCGACCCTATTGTCCGGCTGGGCCGCTTACGGCGCCGGCGACGCCAAGGGCGCTGTCGCCAGCATCGACAAGCTGGCGGGACCGGAATGGTATCCGCTGTTCAAGGATCTGCATGCCGGCCTGATCCTCGAGCTCTCCGGCAAGGAGAAGGACGCAGGTACGCGTTTCGAGCGCGCCTACAAGCTCGACGATTCCATGCTGCGCGTCACCGAGGCCTATGGCCGGTGGTTGTCACGCAACAAGGACGCGGCTTCCGCGACCGCGGTCTACGAGGCTTTCGACAAAAAGCTCGCCCGCCATCCGCTGATCCTGGAAGGCCTGCGGGAGACCAAGGCCGGCAAGAAGATGCCGCCGCTGGTCGATTCCGCGCAGGCCGGCGCGGCCGAGGCGCTCTATGGCATCGGCGCCACGCTGACCCGCCGCGGGGGCGAGGATCTTGCGCTGGTCTATCTCCAGCTCGCGCTCTATCTCCAGCCCACGCATCCGCTGGCGCTGCTCTCGCTCGCCGACCTCTACGAATCGGTGAAGCGGCCGCAGATGGCGATCAAGGTCTATGAGCGCGTGCCGTCGTCGTCGCCCTTGAAGCGCAACGCACAGATCCAGCTCGCGGTCGATCTGGATTCCGCCGACCGCACCGACGAGGCGATCAAGATCCTCAAGAGCGTCGTGAGCGAAGACCCCAAGGATCTCGAAGCCATCATGGCGCTCGGTAATCTCGAGCGCGGCCGCAAGAAGTTCGGCGACTGCGGTGCGACCTATTCGCAAGGGATCGACGTGCTGCCGGCCGGAAACGACAAGGCGAACAGCGTCTGGTACTATTATCGCGGCATTTGCGAGGAGCGCTCCAAAGAGTGGGGCAAGGCCGAAGCCGACATGAAGAAGGCGCTCGAGCTCCAGCCCGACCAGCCGCATGTCCTCAACTATCTCGGCTATTCCTGGATCGACCAGGGCGTGAATCTCGACGAAGGCATGAAGATGATCAAGCGTGCCGTCGAGCAGCGTCCGGACGACGGTTACATCGTCGACTCCCTCGGCTGGGCCTATTACCGCATCGGCAATTACGAGGAGGCGGTGAAGAACCTCGAGCGCGCCATCGACCTCAAGCCCGAGGATCCCACCATCAACGATCATCTCGGCGACGCTTATTGGCGCGTCGGCCGCACGCTGGAAGCAAAATTCCAGTGGGCGCACGCCCGCGACCTCAAGCCCGAGCCGGACGAGCTGCCGAAGATCGAGGCCAAGATCTCCAATGGTTTGACGGAGGACACTCCAAACTCTTCGGCCGCGCAGGCAGAGAAGAAGAAGGACGACGGCAAGGGCGGCTGAGGGTGCTTTTGGGGGTTGGTCGCCAATGCCGGCGTTGATGGAAGAGGGACGCGCGAAGGTCAATTTGAGCCTTCGCGTCGTCGGCCGTCGTGCCGACGGCTATCATGATCTCGAAAGCGTGGTCGCGTTCGCAGATTGCGCCGACCGGCTCACGCTGGAGCCGGGTGGCGAGCTGAAGCTCACCACCACGGGACCGCTCGCGGCGGCCTGCGGCGACACCACCGACAATCTCGTGTTCAAGGCCGCCAAGCTTTTGGCAGAGGCGGTGCCGAACCTGAAATTGGGCGCCTTCGCGCTCGACAAGGTGCTGCCGGTCGCAGCCGGCATCGGCGGTGGTTCAGCCGATGCGGCGGCGGCGTTGCGGTTGCTGGCGCGTCTCAACAATCTGTCGCTCGATGATCCCCGCCTGCAGCGGGTCGCGCTCGCGACCGGTGCCGACGTGCCGGTGTGTCTGTTCTCGCGCGCCTGCGACATGACAGGGGTCGGCGAGCAGCTATTGCCGCTGGCGCTGCCGAGTATGCCCTGCGTCATGGTCAATCCGCGCGTGCCGGTCGCGACCAAGGACGTGTTCAAGGCGCTCGGCCTGCGCAATGGCGACCTGCTGGTCGGCGCCACCTCCGTCCTTGAGGCCCCCGCTTGGCCGGAGGAAGGCGCCTCCATTGCCGACTGGGTCGACGTTCTCGAAACCGTCCCGAACGATCTCGAAGCGCCCGCGCTGCGCATCGAACCGGTGATCGGCGATGTGCTGGAAGCTCTGCGCGACTCCCGCGGTGTCAAGCTCGCCCGCATGTCCGGCTCGGGTGCGACCTGCTTTGCGATTTTCGGCGCGCCCACCGATGCGCATGCCGCTGCCGAGAAGATTCGCCGGGACCACTCCGGGTGGTGGGTGCATGCGGGGACGTTGAGTTAGGCACGTCCGCCTATCGCCTCCGACCAAAGCCCAATGGCGCTCGTGATGGGGTGCGGCCGATATTGCTCGTCAGCCGCGAGAAGCTTCTTGGCCGGCGGGCAGAGGAAAGGGTGTTTGGATGACGCCAGACAATGTCGCCCTGTTCGCCACCATCATCCTGCTGCTTCCGATGTTTTACCTCCTGCTGGCGGCTCCCGCCTTTCTGCTGGTGAGGCTGGATGTCCCGACCGTCGCCGAGCTGTTGCGCGGGATGTTCAACGGCTATTTCCTGGCATTGGCAGTTGCCGGTGCCGTCGGGACGATCGCCGTTGCTCTGGCTGGTCGCCCGATTTTGGCCGTCGGCATCTGCCTGATCGCGGTTCTCGCAGCCTGGTCGCGCCGCTGGTTCCTGCGGCAGATGGATGCGCGGCTTCAGGACAGAGATGCAGGCCATTCCGATGCAGTGCGCCGGTTGCGACGGCTGCACTGGGGCGGCATGTTGAGCAATGCGATCCAGCTTGTCGCGGTGGTCGGTTGCATTCCCTATATCGCCGTCGCACCCTAGCGATCGCGCGTTGAGCTAAATTTGTTCGTCATTGCGAGCGCAGCGCGCTGCGCTCGCAATGACGCGGACGTCGCCGAGCTAGCCCGCAGCGTCCTTGCCCAGCCCGAGAAACCGCCGGATCTCATCCAGCACCTCTTGCGGCTTGTCATGCTGCAGCCAGTGCCCGGCGCCAGCGATGGTCTCGATGTGCGCCTGCTGGAAATAGCGTTCCAGGCCTGCCGCTTTGGGTCCCGCGAGAAAGCTTTCGCCGGCATTGAGCAGCAGCGTCGGGCAAGCGATGCGCGACCACAGCGCGACGTGATCGTCAGGCCAGAGCCGATGCGGCGCGGAGGCGCGCTGGTAGGGATCGAACTTCCAGCTATAGCTGCCGTCCTCGTTCTGTCGCGAGCCGTGCGTTGCAAGATGCAGCGCGAGGTCGCGGGACAGTCGCTTGTTGTGAAGCACCATCTGAGCGGCCGCAGCTTCGAGAGTCGAATAGCGGCGCGGCGTGCGGACGTGCAGTTTGTCCAACTGGCCGACCCATTTGCTGATGCGTTCATGCGTTGGCGCTCTGGGCGCGTCCGGCAGCATGGTCACGCCGTCGAGCACGACCAGCTTTGCGACCTGCTCGGGGAACGATCCAGAAAAAATCAGGCTCACCATGCCGCCCATGGAATGGCCGATGAGTGTCACTTGAGGCGCCGCGATGTGGCGTACGAGCTGGATGAGATCGTACACATACTCGGTCAGCGCGTAGCTGCCGCCTCTGGTCCAGTCGGAATCGCCGTGGCCGCGCAGGTCGGGTGCGATCACGTGAAAATGTGGCTGCAACGACCGGGCGATGACATCCCAGCTCCGGCAATGATCGCGGCCGCCGTGAACCAGGATGGCGACCGGCGCTCCCGCATTGCCCCAATCGGCATAGTGCAGCCGCAGGCCGTGAGACTCATAGAAGCGGCTTTTGCGGGGCGTTAGCCATTTGCCGGCCGCCGCGCCAAAGCGAGCGACAGGCCGAGGCCCGCGATGAAAACGCCGGAGCCCTGCGTGAGGCGCCGCATCAGGTGCGGCCTTCCGACCAGCTGGGTGCGCGTCGCCGACGCCATCAGCACCACAACGACGTCGGCGAACGTGTTCAGCGTCACCGAGATCGCGCCGAGCACGATGAATTGCAGCGTGGGGTTCGCTGCCGCCGGATCGAGAAACTGCGGAATGAACGCCAGGAAGAACGCCGCGGTCTTCGGGTTCAGCGCTTCGACCAGCACGCCGTCGCGGAAGGCGCGCTTGTCGCCAACGGCTTCGCTCTCGAGCGACAGCGCGCGACCGGCGTTGCGGAAGGTCTTGATGCCGAGCCAGACCAGATACAGCGCGCCCACGAACTTCACGGCCGTGAACAGTTCGGCGCTCGCGAGAATAATCGCGGAGATGCCGACGCTGCCCGCCACCACGTGAACCAGCCCGCCGAGCGCCGTGCCTGCGGTCGAGGCAAATCCGCTTGTCCGCCCTTCCGACAAGGTCCGTGCCGCGACGCAGAAAATGCCCGGACCGGGGATGGCAGCGATGACGAGTGCGGCCGCCAGGAATAGCCAGAAATCGGTTTCGATCATCCTGTTGTCGTAGCGATGCCCGGCATGATTGCAAGTCCCGTCATTCAGGCTAACCGGCGAAAGATTACGCTGGCATTCACTCCGCCAAAGCCAAATCCGTTCGAGATGGCGTGCTGCATCGGCATCGGCCGGGCCGCAGCAGAGACGATGTCCAGGCCCTCGGCACCCGGATCCGGGTGTTCAAGGTTGAGCGTCGGAGGAGCGATCTGGTCGCGCAAAGCGAGGACGGTAAAGATTGCCTCGAGGCCTCCGGCGGCGCCGAGCAGATGGCCGGTTGCCGATTTGGTCGCACTCACCGCGATGCTGCGGTCACGGCCGAACAGCGCGGCGATAGCGCCGAGCTCGCTCGCGTCGCCGGCCGGCGTCGAAGTCGCATGTGCATTCAGGTGCTGCACCTCGGCGGGCGCAAGGTTCGCCTGCCGGAGCGCAATCTCCATGGCGCGGCGGGCGCCATCGCCATCCGGCGGACCCGATGTCATGTGATAGGCATCCGCGGTGGTGCCGTAGCCGACAATCTCGGCGATCGGGCTGGCGCCGCGCGCAAGCGCATGTTCCAGCTCCTCGATCACCAGAATGCCGGCGCCTTCGCCCATGACAAAACCGTCGCGGTCGCGATCGAACGGGCGCGAGGCGCGCGCGGGCTCGTCGTTGAATCCGCTCGACAGCGCACGTGCCGCCGCAAAGCCGCCGAGACTGACGATGTCGATGCAGGCTTCCGCGCCGCCGCAGATCGCGACGTCGATTTCGCCGGCGCGGATCATGCGCGCGGCATCGCCGATCGCCTGGACGCCGGCGGCACAAGCCGTGACCGGCGTGCCCAGCGCGCCCTTGTAGCCGTATTTGATCGAGACGTGGCCGGCGGCGAGATTAGCGAGGAACGAGGGGATCGTGAACGGCGACAGCCGGCGCGCGCCGCGCTGCTCGGTGATGCGCACGGCTTCCGCCATCGCCGGGAAGCCGCCGACACCGGAGCCGATGATGGTCGCGGTCCGTTCCCGCGCGCTTGCGTCCTGCGGCATCCATTTGGCCTGTGCCACGGCCTCTGCGGTCGCGAGCAGCGCGAACAGGATGAAGCGATCCATCTTGCGCTGGTCTTTTGGTGCGACCGCCTGCGCCGGGTCGAAGCCGCCGTCCGCATCATCGGCCTTGTCGGGCACGAGGCCGGCAATGCGCGCCGGCAGCGCCTGCGACCAGTCGGGCAGGCGTCGCAGCCCGCTTTGACCGGCGAGCAGCCGGCGCCAGGACAATTCGACACCGCAGGCGAGCGGCGATACCGCGCCCATTCCCGTCACGACGATACGACGCATGTCAGTCTCCAGCCGGCGCGACCGCCGGGTTCATGGCCTTGAGCGAGGTGAGCCGCCGCCGCATCAAGCGGCTCGCGCCGGGCCCTGCGATCACCACCGCATTGCCGAGCGTGATCGGTTGCATGTCGGCGGCGTTGACCACGACGGGATCAAGCGGACGACGATCGTCCCGGTTCGCCAGCAGGATCGCTTCGCCCTTTGGCGCGAGATGCTTGTTGCCCCAGGCGAGCAGCGTGGCAATCACCGGGAAGAAATCCCGCGCCTTGTCCGTCAGCACATATTCGTAACGCGGCGGCCGTTCATGATAGCGGCGGCGGACGAACATCCCGGTCTTGGTGAGATGGGCGAGACGTCGCGACAGGATGTTCGGCGCGATGGACAGATTGCGCTCGAACTCGTCAAACCGGGTCGAGCCCTGGAACGCATCCCGAAGGATCAGGATGCTCCACCACTCCCCCACAGTCTCCACGGCACGGCCGACCGGGCATTCCAGGATGGAGGGCGATTTAGGCTGCATGGCGGAGAAGGTAGGTCAGTGACTTGCAAAACGCAAGTTACTAGAGTTGGTCTTGCGGACGTGTGCAAATGCGCCGGAACTGCGAAGGAGGTTTCTGCGAGGCGAAATGCAGGTTGGAGGGGCGTGCCCGTGCAGCTTGCTCCGTCATTGCGAGCGCAGCGAAGCAATCCAGAGTCTCTCCGCGGCAAAGATCCTGGATTGCTTCGCTCCGCTCGCAATGATGCTGTTGATGCAGTGGTGGCGCTACCTCAACCATGTCGTCCCGGCCTTCGCCGGCACGACACTGAATGTGTGGCTAGCGGCAAGCGCTAAGACGTAAAAAACTAATGCGACCTTGCCAGGCAGAACGCCACCACCTGCTCCAGCGCGCTCTTCATCGGCGAGGACGGGAACAGCGCCAGCGCGTCGACCGCCATGGCGCCATAGTGCTGGGCGCGGCTCAGCAGATCCTCGAGCGCGCGGTGCTTGTTCATCAGGCCGATGGCGTGATCGAGGTCGGTGTCGCCGATCTCGCCGCGCTCCAATGCCCGGATCCAGAACGCGCGCTCGGTGTCATTGCCACGGCGGAAGGCGAGCACCACGGGCAACGTGATCTTGCCCTCGCGAAAATCGTCGCCGGTGTTCTTGCCGAGTTTTGCGCTCTTGCCGCCATAGTCGAGCACGTCGTCGACGAGCTGAAGGCGATGCCGAGATTCATCCCGACCGAGCGGCAGGCGGTCTGCTCGGCCTTCGGGCGGTTGGCGATCACCGGCCCGACCTCGCAGGCGGCAGCGAACAGCTCGGCGGTCTTCCCGCGGATCACCGCGAGATATTCGTCCTCGGTGGTCGCGGTGTTCTTGGCAGCCGCAAGCTGCATCACCTCGCCCTCGGCGATGGTGGCGGCCGCCGCCGAGAGGATGTCGAGCGCGCGCAGCGAGCCGACTTCGACCATCATGCGGAAGGCCTGCCCCAGCAGGAAGTCGCCGACCAGCACGCTCGCCTCGTTGCCCCAGAGCATGCGCGCTGACAGTTTGCCGCGGCGCATCTCGCTCTCGTCGACGACGTCGTCGTGCAGGAGCGTGGCGGTGTGCATGAACTCGACGGAGGCGGCGAGCTTGATATGGCCGTCGCCGGTGTAGCCGGCGAGGTTGGCCATGGCGAGCGTCAGCATCGGACGCAGCCGCTTGCCCCCGGAGGAGATCAGGTGGTTGGCCACCTCCGGGATCATGGTCACCTCGGAGCCGGTCCGCGACAGGATCGTGGCGTTGACGCGCTCCATGTCGGGAGCGACAAGGGCAACCAGCTCTTCGATCGACGCGCCGGGAGTTTCGAAAGGTACGATGACGGCCACGCCGGTCTCCAATATTTGCCCCGGAAGGGCTATTCTGACGGAAAGACAATAGAAACTGGACGCGGATGCGGCAAGACCTGCGGAACCATTGACATTTGCCGTCGACCCCCGTCAGGCAGGAGGCCTGTGTTTTGCGAGAACTGGTTCGGACCAACGATATCGTGCTGGTATCAGCCATAGGCGCACTGCTCGACGGCGCCAACATCCATCATCTGGTGCTGGACCAGAACATGAGCATCATCGAGGGCTCGCTCGGCATTTTGCCGCGCCGGATCCTGGTTCACGAGGATGACGCGCTTGAGGCGCGGCAGCTCCTGACCGACGCCGGGCTCAACCACGAACTGCGCGGCGATGATTGAGGCCGCTCTCGAGATCACCGAGGATGCCTTTCTCGGCGGGCAATTGCTGTTGAAGCAGAAGCGCTCCGGCCACCGTGCCGGTCACGACGCCATCTTGCTTGCGGCAGCGACCGAAGCCCAGGCTGGTGACCGTGTGGTCGATTTCGGTGCCGGCGTCGGCGCGGCCGGGCTGGCACTGGCCCGGCGCGTGAGCGGGATCAGGCTGAGCCTGGTCGAGATCGATCCGGAGCTGGCGGAACTTGCGCGCGAAAATGCGGCGGCGAATGCGATTGATGCGGAGACGATCGTGTTCGATGTCACCGCCGGCGCGCAGGATTTTGCGGCACATGGGCTCGTCCCCGACAGCGTCGATCGCGTGCTGATGAACCCGCCCTTCAACGATCCCGCGCGGCATCGCGGCTCGCCCGATCAGGCGCGGCAGATCGCGCATGTCGCAACGGGCGAGACGCTTGATGGCTGGGTGCATGCAGCCCGGCGCATCCTGCGATCGAACGGCGCACTGACCTTGATCTGGCGCGCGGATGGGATAGCAGAGGTTTTGGCAGCGCTGTCGCGCGGCTTCGGCAGCCTGTCGATCCTGCCGGTTCATGGCGAGGCGGCAAGCCCTGCAATCCGCGTGCTGGTGCGTGCCGTCAAAGGCGGTCGGGCGCCGACTCGGCTGTTGCCGGGCTTTGTGCTCAATGATGAGTCACGAATGCCTAAAAAAGAGGTGACTAATATTCTGGAAGGGAGGGCGGTCTTGGCGCTGGCAGAGCCGTGAAGGCCTACTGCGGCAGCGATTCCGACTGCTGTTCCTGTGGGGACGTGAAGCGAATCGCTGCGAAAAGGGCACCGATCAGCAGCAACAGCAGATAGATCTTCATGTTCTTGTTCTCCGCTGCCTCATTGCAGCCTCCCAAGGGGCAATCTGCAAAACACGTTCCAGGCATCTTCAATGACAGTCGCGTGATAAAAATTGGTTAACCAGAGGTAACGGCATGGCCGAACAATTGAACGATCGCAGTAACTCCGGCTTTGCCGACAAACTGATGCAATATGTGCCGGCGCGCTTCCGCCCGGGCACGGCGGTGGTGCCTGTGGTGCGGCTGTCAGGCGTGATCGGGGCCGTGACGCCATTGCGCCCAGGCATGACGCTTGCGGGCGTCGCGCGGGTGCTGGAGCGAGCGTTCTCCGTCCGTAACGCCAAGGCGGTGGCTCTGGTGATCAATTCGCCGGGCGGCTCGCCGGTGCAGTCGCGCCAGATCTATCTGCGCATCAAGCAGCTCGCGGCGGAGAAGAAGTTGAAGGTTTTGGTGTTCGTCGAGGACGTCGCGGCCTCCGGCGGCTACATGATCGCCTGCGCGGGCGACGAGATCTTTTGCGATCCATCCTCGATTCTCGGCTCGATCGGCGTCGTCGGCGGCAGCTTTGGTTTCCAGGAAGCGATCAAGCGTCTCGGCATCGAGCGGCGCCTCTATACGGCCGGCGCACACAAGGCGATGCTCGATCCGTTCCTTCCCGAAAATCCCGACGACGTCGCGAAGCTGAAGGCGCTCCAGCGCGAGATCCACCAGATCTTCATCGCGCTGGTGAAGGAGAGCCGCGGCGCGCGGCTCACGGGCGCGGACGACACCCTGTTCACCGGCGAGTACTGGGCGGGCGAGAGCTCAATCGGGCTGGGGCTCGCCGACGGCATCGGCGATCTCCGCTCAACTCTTCGTGCCCGCTATGGCGAGAAGGTTCTCACCCCTGTGATCGCCCAGCCAACCGGGCTGCTCAGCGGTCTTCTGGGGCGGAAATCGCCCGGCGCGGGCCAGCTTTCGGTCATGGAATCAATGGCAGGCTTGCCGGACGATCTGATTTCGGCGGTCGAGACCCGTGCGATCTGGGCGAAATTCGGGTTCTAGCGCGTGGCCACCCGCGCCATTTGGTCCGGCCGAGCCAATTGCGGCGCCGCCCGGTCTGCGCAAGAATGCTCGTGGGGGCTGAGCATTGAACAAGGATCGACCGATGCCGCCGTTCGTTGCATTCGCGGGCGTCCTGGGCGGGCTTGCCGTGGTCCGCTGGGCGTACAAGACCGCACTCCGGATCAACCAAGAGCTGGAGGAGATGCGCCTCTCGCGCGTCGCCGAGGCCGCCCATATGGGAAACATCCAGACATTGAAGCGTGACCCCGTCAGCGGGGCTTACCGGCCGGGTTAGGCGCTGCCGGGTAACAAGGTGCCGTAGGGTGGGCAAAAGCGAAGCGTGCCCACCGCCAGTATCGCAGTCCCAGCAACATGGTGGGCACGGCGCTTCGCGCCTTTGCCCACCCTACGGCAGTCGTTAAACTCGGATCCACCGCCTTTGCCTTGATTCCACCCCCGCCGTCGATACGGTCCCGCGCGATTCAAAACCCCCCGCGAGAGCCTGACCTGACGATGGACGCCTCATTGCCCGCCCATATGCGCCCGGAACGCTCGTTCCAAGGCTTTATCCTCGCGCTCCAGCGGTTCTGGGCCGAGCAGGGCTGCGTGATCCTGCAGCCCTACGACATGGAGATGGGCGCGGGCACCTTCCATCCGGCGACCACGCTGCGCGCGCTCGGGCCGAAGCCCTGGAATGCCGCCTATGTGCAGCCCTCGCGCCGGCCCAAGGATGGCCGCTACGGCGAGAACCCGAACCGGATGCAGCACTACTACCAGTTTCAGGTGATCATGAAGCCGTCGCCGCCGAACCTTCAGGAGCTGTACCTGAAGTCGCTCGCCGCCATCGGCATCGATTCCGCCGTGCACGACATCCGCTTCGTCGAGGACGATTGGGAGAGCCCGACGCTGGGCGCCTGGGGCCTGGGCTGGGAATGCTGGTGCGACGGCATGGAAGTGAGCCAGTTCACTTATTTCCAGCAGGTTGCGGGTGTCGAATGCGCGCCGGTCGCGGGCGAGCTTACTTACGGGCTCGAGCGTCTCGCGACGTATGTGCAGGGCGTCGACCGCGTCTACGATCTCAACTTCAACGGCCGCGACGGTGACGCCAAGGTCACCTATGGCGATGTGTTCCTGCAAGCCGAGCGGGAATATTCGAAGCACAATTTCGAAGTCGCCGACACCGCCATGCTATTCGAGCAGTTCAAGATGGCGGAAGCCGCCTGCAAGAAATATCTCGATGCAGGTTGGAAGGACGGCAAGCGCGAGGCGCACCTGATGGCGCTGCCGGCCTATGACCAGTGCATCAAGGCGAGCCACGTCTTCAACCTGCTCGATGCGCGTGGCGTGATCTCGGTGACTGAGCGGCAGAGCTACATTCTTCGCGTGCGCGACCTGGCCAAGGCTTGCGGCGACGCCTGGGTGCACACCGAAGCCGGTGGAGCGGCCTGATGCCCGAATTGTTGCTCGAACTGTTCTCGGAAGAAATCCCCGCGCGCATGCAGGCCAAGGCGGCCGACGATCTGCGCCGCATGGTCACCGACAAGCTCGTTGCCGAAGGCCTCGTCTATGAAGGCGCCAAGGCCTTCGCGACGCCGCGCCGCCTGGCACTCACCGTGCACGGCATTCCCGCGCGCCAGCCTGATCTGAAGACCGAACGCCGTGGACCGAAGATCGGCGCCGCGGATGCGGCCGTGCAGGGCTTCCTGAAAGCGACGGGTTTGCAGTCGCTCGACGAAGCCAAGATCCAGCGCGATCCGAAGGGCGATTTCTACATCGCGCTGATCGAGAAGCCCGGCCGCCCGGCGATCGAGGTGATCGCCGAGATCCTTCCCGTGATCATCCGCACCTTTCCCTGGCCGAAATCGATGCGCTGGGGCGCACGCTCCGGCAAGCCGGGCTCGCTGAATTGGGTGCGCCCGCTGCACGCGATCACCGCCACCTTCGGCCTGGAAACCGAAGACCCCGATGTCGTGAAATTTTCGGTGGACGGCATCGAGGCCGGCCAGACTACCTATGGCCATCGCTTCATGGCACCTGCGGCGATTTCTGTGCGTCGCTTCGAAGACTACGAAGCCAAGCTGAAGGCCGGCAAGGTCATTCTCGATCCGCAGACGCGCAAGGACATCATCCTCGCCGACGCCAAGGAGCTGGCGTTTGCGCAGGGTCTTGAGCTGGTCGAGGATCAGGTGCTGCTCGACGAGGTCTCGGGTCTCGTCGAATGGCCGGTGGTCATGATGGGGTCGTTCGAGAAAGAATATCTCGCGATCCCCGACGAGGTCATCCGCGCCACCATCCGCAACAACCAGAAGTGCTTCGTCGTCAGGGATGCCAAGACGGGCAAGCTGACCAACAAATTCGTCCTCACCGCCAACATCGAGGCGCCCGACGGCGGCAACACCATCGTCGCCGGCAACGAACGCGTGATCCGCCCGCGCCTCTCGGATGCGAAATTCTTCTACGAGACGGATCTGAAGACGAAGCTGGAAGATCGGCTGCCGAAGTTCGAGCAGATCGTGTTCCACGAGAAGCTGGGCACGCAGGCCGAGCGGATCAGGCGCATCGAGCGTCTCGCCGCCGAGATCGCGCCGCTGGTCGGCGCCGATGTCGCCAAAGCGACGCGTGCCGCGCATCTCGCCAAGGCGGATTTGCTGACCGAAGTCGTTGGCGAATTTCCGGAAGTGCAGGGGCTGATGGGCAAGTACTACGCGCTGGCCCAGGGCGAGGACGCTTCCGTCGCCGCGGCCTGCGAGGAGCACTACAAGCCGCAAGGGCCTGCGGATCGCGTGCCGACCGACCCCGTCAGCGTGGCGGTCGCGCTCGCCGACAAGATCGACGCGCTTGTCGGCTTCTGGGCAATTGATGAAAAACCGACGGGAAGCAAGGACCCGTATGCGTTGCGTCGCGCGGCGCTGGGTGTGATCCGGTTGATCGCCGAGAACACGCTTCGGCTGTCGCTCATGAAATTAGCTGCTTCGGCGCTCTCGGGTTTGTCAGTCAAGCCTACCGATGCGCAGAAGATTCCGAGCGATCTGCTCGCCTTTTTCGCCGACCGTCTCAAGGTCCAGCTCCGCGAGCAGGGTGCTCGGCACGATCTTGTCGACGCCGTGTTCGCACTCGGCGGTCAGGACGATCTCTTGATGATCGTCCGCCGCGTCGAGGCGCTCGGAAAATTCCTCGAGAGCGACGATGGCAAGAACCTGCTCGCCGGCATCAAGCGCGCCAGCAATATCCTTGGTATCGAGGAGAAAAAGGACAAGCGCAGCTTCGATGGCGCGCCGGATGCTGCACTTTACAGCCTCGGCGAGGAGAAGGCGCTGGCGAAGGCAATCGGAGAGGTGAAGGCGGAAGCCAGTGCCGCTGTGGCCAAAGAAGACTTCGCCGCCGCGATGAGCGCGATGGCAAAACTGCGCCCGCCGGTCGATGCGTTCTTCGAGAAGGTTCGCGTCAACGACGAGGATGCGAAGGTGCGCGAGAACCGCCTGAAGCTGCTCAATGAGATCCGCAGCGCCACGCGTGCGGTGGCGGACTTCTCGAAGATCCAGGACTGAGGCGCGGTCGGCGGTAAACACCGGCGTCATTCTGGGTCGCGCCACTTGGCGCGAACCCGGAATCCATTTCTCCTCGTCACGCGCGGCGCGATGGATTCCGGGCTCGCGCTCCGCGCGCCCCGGAATGACGAAGCACACAAAAAGCCCCGCCCGGCGGGGGGACGACCGGGCGGGGCCTGATGTCCGTACTACGCGATGCGCGCCAGCCTGATGTGACGCGCCGGACATCGAGTTGTGGAGAGCGTTTTCAAGGCGAAGTTGCGTGAAGAAAACGCGTCCAAACTAGTCGATGAGTTCCACGATGCGCCGCGAGCGCGGCTCGACCAGCACGGTCTCGCCGTTGACGACGGTGTAGCGGTAAGTGGTGGCGCCGAAACGTTGCGGCACGTCGTAATACGTGACGCCGGTCTCAGGTAAGGTGGCACCGACCACCACGCGACCCGGAATGCTGAAAGCCGGCACACGTTGTTCGACGACATAGTCGCGGAACGCCGGCCGCTGTTCGACCGCGATGGTCGGGCCGCTATCGACCACGACGGGCGCGCGCCCCACCGTGATATCGGTTTGCGCCTGCGCTGCGACCGGCGAGCCGATCGCGGCTGCGAGCGCGGCAAGAGCAAGAATCCTGTTCCGCATAGGCAACTCCTTCGAGATGAGTCTTCGGAAGCGCCGGTGGCGCGACCCGTTGCCAATGCATGCGTCC
This sequence comes from Bradyrhizobium sp. LLZ17, assembly GCF_041200145.1. Lineage (NCBI taxonomy): Bacteria > Pseudomonadati > Pseudomonadota > Alphaproteobacteria > Hyphomicrobiales > Nitrobacteraceae > Bradyrhizobium > Bradyrhizobium zaerense. The sequence continues at coordinate 2,992,053 of NZ_CP165734.1, read as the reverse complement.
TGTCAATGTTCCGGCAAATGCGCGGCCATATTCGCGGCAATTTCGGGCAGTTTTCGCGAAAGGTGGAACCCCGCTGTACGTCCGCGCGTCTCTACTCGCGCAACCGGGGCCGCTATGATCCGCCCGCGATTCGTCTCAAGTCCACGCCCAGAAGGATAATTCATGCACCTCACCATCGCCCACATCTCGCCGATCCTGTCGCTGATTGCGGGCGTGCTCATCTTGATCATGCCGCGGCTCCTCAATCTGATCGTCGCGATCTTTCTCATCATAAATGGTGCGATCGGGCTCGGATTGTTGAGGTGGCTCCATCTCTAGGCCTTCATTTTCCGGAACTCTTCGACTTGCGCGGACCCGCCCAAAGTGGTGTAAGCGCGCGATTTCCCATTCCTCTCGCAGGTTGTGTGCAAGCTATGGCCAAAGCCGCCTCGAAGCCTAAGAAAATGCCAGCGAAATCAAAGTCTTCGGTCAAGACGAAGGCCGCGCCGGCAGCCCGCAAGGCGCTGCCCAAGAGCGCCTCGAAGCCTGTTGCCAAGCCCGCCTCGAAGGCTGCGACCAAGCCGGCAGCGCCGAAGGTTGCCGCCAAAGCCGCACCGATCAAGCCAGCATCGGCCAAGGCGGCGCCCGCTGCGGTCAAGGCCGGCAAGTGGGTCTACACGTTCGGCGACGGCAAGGCCGAGGGCAAAGCGGAGATGCGCGACCTGCTCGGCGGCAAGGGCGCCAATCTCGCCGAGATGGCCAATCTCGGCCTGCCGGTGCCTCCCGGCTTCACGATCCCGACGTCGGTCTGCACCTACTTCTACGCGCACGACAAATCCTATCCGAAGGAGCTGCAGTCGCAGGTTGAGAAGGCGCTCGACTATGTCGGCAAGTTGACCGGCAAGGTGTTCGGCGACACCAAGAACCCGCTGCTGGTCTCGGTGCGATCCGGCGGCCGCGCCTCGATGCCGGGCATGATGGACACCGTGCTCAATCTCGGCCTTAACGACGACACGGTGGAAGCGCTGGCGGAGCTGTCGGGCGACCGGCGCTTTGCCTATGACAGCTATCGCCGCTTCATCACCATGTATTCCGACGTGGTGCTCGGCTTCGAGCATCATCACTTCGAGGAAATCCTCGACACCTTCAAGGACAGCCAGGGTTACACGCTCGACACCGATCTGTCGGCCGAGGACTGGGTCGAACTGGTCGGCAAATACAAAGACGCCGTCGCGCGCGAGACGGGCAAGGACTTCCCGCAGGATCCGCACGACCAGCTCTGGGGCGCCATCGGTGCGGTGTTTTCATCCTGGATGAACGCGCGCGCGGTGACCTACCGCAAGCTGCACGACATTCCGGAATCCTGGGGCACCGCGGTCAACGTGCAGGCCATGGTGTTCGGCAACATGGGCGAGACGTCGGCGACCGGCGTCGCCTTCACGCGCAACCCCTCGACCGGCGAAAGCAAGCTCTACGGCGAGTTCCTGATCAACGCGCAAGGTGAGGACGTGGTGGCGGGCATCCGCACGCCGCAGGACATCACCGAGGATGCGCGAAAGGAATCCGGCTCCGACAAGGCCTCGATGGAATCGGCGATGCCGGAGGCCTTCAAGGAGCTGACGCGAATCTACACGCTGCTCGAGAAGCACTACCGTGACATGCAGGACATGGAGTTCACGGTTGAGCAGGGCAAGCTCTGGATGCTCCAGACCCGCGGCGGAAAACGCACCGCCAAGGCAGCGCTGCGCATCGCGATCGAGTTCGCCAAGGAAGGTCTGATCACCAAGAAGGAAGCGGTGACGCGGATCGACCCGGCCTCGCTCGATCAGCTGCTGCATCCGACCATCGATCCCAACGCCAAGCGCGACGTGATCGCAACCGGCCTGCCGGCCTCGCCGGGCGCTGCCTCCGGCGAGATCGTGTTCTCCTCGGATGAAGCGGCCAAGCTTCAGAGCGACGGGCGCAAGGTCATTCTGGTCCGCATCGAGACCAGCCCGGAAGACATCCACGGCATGCACGCGGCCGAAGGCATCCTGACCACGCGCGGCGGCATGACCTCGCACGCCGCCGTGGTCGCGCGCGGCATGGGCAAGCCCTGCGTCTCCGGCTGCGGCACGATCCGCGTCGATTACGGCCGCGGCACCATGAGCATCGGCTCGCGCACCTTCAAGGCCGGTGACGTCATCACGATCGACGGCTCGCTCGGCCAGGTGCTCGCGGGCCGCATGCCGATGATCGAGCCGGAGCTCTCCGGCGAGTTCGGGACGCTGATGAACTGGGCCGATCAGGTCCGCAAGATCGGCGTTCGCGTCAACGCGGATACGCCGGAGGACGCCCGCACCGCGATCAAGTTCGGCGCGGAAGGCATCGGTCTCTGCCGTACCGAGCACATGTTCTTCGAAGAGACGCGCATCCGCACCGTGCGCGAGATGATCCTCTCCGAGGACGAGCAGTCGCGCCGCGCGGCCCTGGCAAAGCTGCTGCCGATGCAGCGCGCCGACTTCGTCGAGCTGTTCGAGATCATGAAGGGCCTGCCCGTCACGATCCGGCTGCTTGATCCGCCGCTGCACGAATTCCTGCCGCACACCCACGCCGAGGTCGAGGAAGTGGCCCGCGCCATGAACACCGATCCGCGGCGCCTCGCCGACCGCGCGCGCGAGCTGTCGGAGTTCAATCCGATGCTCGGCTTCCGCGGCTGCCGTATCGCGATCGCCTATCCGGAGATCGCCGAGATGCAGGCGCGGGCGATTTTTGAGGCTGCGGTCGAAGCCGAGAAGCGCACCGGCAAGGTCGTCGGCCTCGAGGTGATGGTGCCGCTGATCGCGACCAAGGCCGAGCTCGACCTGGTCAAGGCGCGCATCGATGCCACCGCGAAGGCGGTGATGCGCGACACCAACACCAAGCTCAGCTATCAGGTCGGCACCATGATCGAGCTGCCGCGCGCGTGCCTGCTCGCGGCCGAGATCGCCGAGAGCGCCGAGTTCTTCTCGTTCGGCACCAACGATTTGACGCAGACCACCTACGGCATCAGCCGCGACGATGCCGCGAGCTTCCTCGGAACCTACGTGTCCAAGGGCATCCTGCCGATCGATCCCTTCGTCGCGCTCGACCAGGAGGGCGTCGGCGAGCTCGTCAAGATCGGCGTCGCGCGCGGCCGCAAGACGCGCCCTTCGCTCAAGGTCGGCATCTGCGGCGAGCATGGCGGCGATCCCGCCTCCGTCGCCTTCTGCCACACGATCGGGCTCGACTACGTCTCCTGCTCGCCCTACCGCGTGCCGATCGCCCGCCTCGCCGCCGCGCAAGCCGCGCTCGGCAAGGCGATCGCAAGCCAAGCGTAAGGCGAAGCCGCAAGATCGAGTCGCGAGAGGCGGGGCTTTGGCCCCGCCTCTTTTCATTTTGCGCGCCGCTGTCGCCATATCGTCATTGCGAGCGCCACACCCTCGCTGTCATCGTCCGGCTTGACCGGACGATCCAGTATGCCGAGACGTTGGTGACTGAACGAGGCGCCGCGGAGTACTGGATGCCCCGCCTTCGCGGGGCATGACAGTCGTCTCAGGTAGGAGCATCTGGCGCAGACCACGGAACCGCACCAGCGTCCCGTAATGACACGTGCGCGCAAGGGTTCCTTCACCATTCGCGTTGACCGGATGTTTACCGCGTCGCGTGAGGACGCATTTACCACGCACGCAATCACCCCGTGAAAACACCTGAGACCGCTTGAGTGTGTTGCGCGCGCAACGCCGATTAACGCCCCGGCAACCTGAATTAGATACTCACGAGGAAGATCGAATTGCACGGATGTACTGCGGCTCGATTTTTCTAGCGTAAGCGTAGCGTGAGCGTATCGATGTCTGTGTTGCGTACCCATCCGAAGGGCGCGCGGTTCGCGTCCTTCGGAATCGGTCTCTGCATCTTCGCATTGATGCCGAGAGAGACCGGCTATCAGGATATTGCATCGTTGCTGGCGCGTCAGCCCGGCGTTGCCGAGCGCTGGCAGAAGCAGGTGTTTTCTGCGGCGTCGTCCATTCAGCTCGCCACCTACAGCTTTTCCCGGCCGATCGGAACCTCGGCTCCGCAGAGCACGATGATCCGCCTTGCGAGCCTCGATGGTCGCGACGTCACCGGCTCTATCACCCACAATCCGGCGCTGCAGGCGCCGGCGCGCTACCAGGCCTCCGATTTCCCAAGGGTCGATCGCTCAATGAAGGGCGATCGCCTCGCCACCGTGACGCCTGCGCCGGCCTCCGAGACGCCCGCGCCACCCGCACGGCAGGATCCGGCGACCTCCAACAGCTCGGTGTTCGGCGCCAAGACGGCCGCGTTGCCGCAAGCCATGTCGCCGGAATCCGCGGCTGCGCTCGATCCCGAGCTCCAGGAGGCGCTTCGCGCGCCGCCATTGCCGCAATATGTCAATCCGCCGAAGGCCGGCGACAACGCGCTGTCCTTTGCGGCCCAGCCGCTCACTGCGCCGGCCCAGCCGCTCACTGCGCCGAAGCAGGCCAAGATCGCCGCGCCGCCGCGCGATCCCTTCAGCGTGAAGACTGCGAGCCTGTTCTTCGGCAGCTCCTCGCTCGGTGGCAATGTCGAGAGCATCGAGAGCTGGCAGCCGGGCGCCGAGCCGCTGATCGTGATGGCCGACCCCGACATGAAGGTGACGGCCTCGCTGTCTCCGTCGTCCGAGGACATTGCCAGGGACATCGAAAGCGGCGAGAGCGTCGCGCCCAAGGGCGAGGTCAATGCCGACAACCAGCGCGCCAAATCGCCGGCGGAACGGCTGGCGCTGGACGACAAGTCACGTGCGAAATCCGAGAAGTGTCTCGCCGAGGCGGTCTACTTCGAATCCCGCGGCGAGGCCGTGCGCGGCCAGATCGCGGTGGCGCAAGTGGTGATGAACCGCGTGTTCTCCGGCAAATATCCCGACACTGTGTGCGGTGTGGTCTATCAGAACAGATACCGCCACCTGGCCTGCCAGTTCACCTTCGCGTGCGACAACAATCCCGACGTGATCCGTGAGCCCGAGATGTGGGAGCGCGCCAAGAAGATCTCGAAGGCGATGCTCGACGGCCAGATCTGGCTGCCCGAAGTCGGCAAGTCCACGCACTACCATGCCTATTGGGTCCGCCCGTCCTGGGTCGCCGAGATGAAGAAGATGTACAAATTCGGCGTGCACACCTTCTACCGGCCGCGCGCCTGGGGCGATGGCGGGGAGGAGCCGAGCTGGGGCACCCCGGCCCAGACCGCCGCACTCTCGGCCGAACTCGCCCAGGAGGCCAAGAGCTCGGCCGAGATGGGCGAAGTGGTGCGGCGTTAGCGTCTCACGCTTCGATATCCAGCGCGCAATCGAAATTCGGCGCCGAATGCGTCAGCGCGCCGGATGAGGCGTAGTCGACGCCGGTCGCCGCGATGGCCGCGATCGAATCCAGCGTGACACCGCCGGAGGCTTCCAGCTTAAGGCGGCCCTCCGTCATCCGCACCGCCTCGCGCAGTGTCGCGATATCCATGTTGTCGAGCAGGACTGCCTCGGCGAGCCCGCTGTCGAGCACCTCGCGCAGCTGCGCCAGCGTGTCGACCTCGATCTCGATCTTGACGAGATGCCCGGCGTGCGCCCGGGCGCGCTCCAGCACGGGGCGGATGCCGCCGGCGACGGCGATGTGGTTGTCCTTGATCAGGACCGCGTCGTCGAGGCCGAAGCGGTGGTTGAAGCCGCCGCCGCAGCGCACCGCGTATTTCTCCAGCGCCCGCAATCCCGGCGTGGTCTTGCGCGTGCAGCAGATGCGCATTTTTGTGCCCTCCGTGCGCGCGACATAGTCGGCCGTGAGTGTCGCGATGCCAGATAGACGGCCGACAAAGTTCAACGCAGTCCGCTCCGCGGTGAGAATGGCGCGCGCGGGACCGGAGAGCGTCAGCACGCTCTGCCCGCGGGCGACGCGCGCGGCGTCGCGGACATGCGCGCGCACCTCGATGTCGGGCGAGAGCTTTTGCAGCGTCGCCAGCGCCAGCGGCAATCCGGCGATGACGCCGGACTGGCGCGCCACGAGGATCGCTTCCGCCTTTGTCGCCTCCGGGATCGTCGCAAGCGAGGTGATGTCGCCGGCACGGCCGAGATCCTCGTCGAGCGCGCGGTGCACGGCCTCGTCGATCGCGAGCGGAGACAGGAAGGCGTCGGGACAAAGCAGTGAGGTCGGGGTGATCATGAAAAACTCCGTCAGGCGATCATGGATTGTGCGATGCGCGGCATCGGGTGCTCGATGAGGCTGTCCGCGACCTCGCGCGCTGCGGCGAGTGTCGTCATCGTTCTCTGCGCCAGCTCGGGTACGTCCGTCGGATGATCGGCCCGGAAATGCGCGCCGCGGCTCTCGCACCGCGTCCACGCCGACGCCGCAACGAGCAGGGCTGTCGTCGCCATGTTGCGGACAACGACGCTCGTTGCCTCGCGTTCGAGCGCCGCAAAGCTTCGCATGGCTTCCTCAAGCCCCTTACTGTCGCGGATGACGCCGACATGCGCGCTCATCATGGTTCGCAGCCGCTTTATGGCAGCTGCGTCCGGCGCGCCGCCGCGCGGCGTCACCACGACGTCCGGGAGGCGGGTAGGCGAGGGGATCGCGCCGCCGGCGATGTCGTCGGCGATGCGCGCGGCATAGACCACGGCCTCGAGCAATGAATTTGAGGCGAGCCGGTTGGCGCCATGCGCGCCGGTCGACGACACTTCGCCGCCGGCCCAGAGCCCGTCGATCGAGCTGCGGCCCCGGTCGTCGACCGCGATGCCGCCCATGTGATAGTGCGCGGCCGGCGCGATCGGGATTGGTTGCGTGGCGGGATCGAGTCCGGTGGCGATGCAGCTTGCATGCACCGTCGGGAATTTACCGGCGAAGCGCGCTCCCAGCGCGTCCCGCGCATCGAGGAATGCACCACGGCCGGCCGCGATCTCGGCGAACACGCCACGAGCCACGATGTCGCGCGGCGCCAGCTCGGCGAGCGGATGTTGTGCGGCCATGAAGCGCTGGCCGTTGCCGTTGATCAGCGTCGCGCCTTCGCCGCGCAACGCTTCGGTTGCAAGCGGCGCCGGATCGCGGCCGGCCATGATGGCGGTCGGATGAAACTGCACGAATTCGGGATCGGCGATCACGGCGCCGGCGCGGGCGGCGATCGCAAGGCCCGATCCGCTGGCTTCGGCGGGATTGGTGGTGACGGCATAGAGATGACCGATCCCGCCGGTCGCCAGCACCACCGCGCGCGAGGCGATCATCGTCGGTCTCGCCAGGAAATTGCCGGCCTCGCGCAATTGCAGGCCGGTAACCGCGCCGTCCTCGGTCGCCAATGCTTCGGCGACGAAACCTTCGATCAGGCGGATCGACGGCGTGCGGCGCACGGCATCGCTCAATGCTGCGATGATGGCCGCGCCCGCGCCGTCGCCGCGGACATGCACGATGCGCCGTGCCGAATGCGCGGCTTCGCGGCCCACCGCGAGCCGGCCTTCGAGATCGCGGTCGAACGGCACGCCATAGGCGAGAAGGTCGTTGATCCGCTGGCTGGCCTCGCGCGCAATCCCGAGCGCGACCGCTTTGTCGACGATACCGCCGCCGACCGCGATTGTATCCGCGGCATGCGCCTCCGGGCCGTCGCCCTCGGCCACCGCGGCTGCGATGCCGCCCTGCGCCCATGCGGATGATGCGCCCTGTCCGAGCGGGGCCGCCGAGATCAATGTCACCGGGCGCGGCGCGAGCTTGAGTGCGCAGAACAGTCCGGCGAGACCGCCGCCGACGATGACGACGTCGTCGGTCGAGCGGGTGAGGTTGTGGATGTTGGTTGTTGTCATAGCTCTCTCCGAATTCTGCGCTGGTGAGTTTGTGGCAGCGATTGCTCTCAATTCTTCAGATTGATCATCCGCTCGACCGATCGACGCGCACGCATCGCCAACGCAGGATCAATCGTCACCTCCTCGCGCAACGTCAGCAGGCTCTCCAGAATGTTGGACAGCGTGATCCGCTTCATGTGCGGGCAGAGATTGCAGGGGCGCAGCATCTCGATGTCCGGCAGCTCGGCGCGCACATTGTCGGCCATCGAGCATTCCGTGATCATCACCAGGCGCTTCGGGCGCCGTTCGCGCACCCAATTGATCATGTGCGCAGTCGAGCCGGTAAAATCGGCCTCTGCCAGCACGTCGGGCGGGCATTCGGGATGCGCGATGATCTGCACCGACGGATCGGCCTCGCGAAGCCCGCGCAACTCCGCAGCGGTGAAGCGCTCGTGCACCTCGCAGGCGCCCTTCCACGCAATGATCTTCACGTCGGTTTTCGACGCTACATAAGTCGCGAGATAGCGATCGGGCAGGAAGATGACGGTTGGCGCATTCAGGCTCTCGACCACCTGCACCGCGTTCGACGAGGTGCAGCAGATGTCGACCTCGGCCTTCACCTCTGCGGACGTGTTGACATAGGCGACCACCGGCACACCCGGAAATCTTTCGCGGAGGAGGCGCACGTCGGCGCCCGTGATGCTGGCCGCGAGCGAGCAGCCGGCACGCTGGTCCGGGATCAGCACCGTCTTGTCCGGATTGAGCAGCTTTGAGGTCTCTGCCATGAAGTGCACGCCACACTGTACGATGACATCGGCCTTCACGTTGGTGGCTTCGACGGCGAGCTGCAGCGAGTCTCCGCCGATGTCTGCCACGCAGTGAAAGATCTCCGGGGCCTGGTAGTTGTGCGCGAGGATCACCGCGTTGCGCGTCTTCTTGAGCTCGTTGATCGCCTTGATGGTCGGTGCCATCAGCGGCCATTCGATGGGCGGGATCACGTGCTTCACGCGATCGTAGAGGTGGGCGGTGGCGCGCTCGACCTCATCAGTCCATTCCAGCGAGGGCATCGGCAGCGCAGCTCCTCTCGCGCCGGGGCGGCACGGGGAGAGGCGAGGGCTCGGCCCTGCGGCCGGTCGGCAAAGTCGTCGGGACCGTAAATTCCAGTGATCGGCATCCAAGCCTCCCGTAAATGACAATTATGCTCCATTTGAGTATATCTGAAGCTTGAGAAATCCGGCCGAGAGGGCCGGTGCAGTTCCGCCAAAGCCTACATATACTCAATCTGAGTAAATCAACTGTAACACGCCAAGCGGGAGGTCGCCAGGGCCACCCGCACACATTCTCGTCAAGTCACGCCATGCGCACGCCAGACGAGGTTGGGTTGAAGCGCAGCAGCCCTTCGTAGAACGCAATCATTTTTGGATTGGGATTTTCATGCATTTGCATTAAATGCCTGACTCGCGGCCGCCCATTCCGGACCCGCCAACGACAGAAGAGAAACCCCATGTCGACGCAAGCGGGCGAGTTCAATCCGGCTTCACGTTCCTCCTCCTGGCGCACCCCGGCCATCATTATTCTTTGCGGCTGCGCGATCGGCATGCTCGGCTTCGGCCCGCGCTCGGCACTCGGCTTCTTCGTGCAGCCGATGAGCCACGAGTTCGCCTGGGGGCGCGACGTGTTCGGCCTCGCGATCGCCGTGCAAAATCTATTGTGGGGATTGGGCCAGCCGCTCGCCGGCGCGATCGCCGATCGCTTTGGCCTGTTCCGGGTGATGTGCGTCGGTGCTCTGCTCTATGCCGGCGGCCTGCTGCTGATGCGTTACTCCTCGACGCCGCTGTCGCTCAACCTTGGCGCCGGCGTGATGGTCGGCTTTGGCCTCGCGGGCTGCTCGTTCAATCTGGTGCTGTCCGCCTTCACAAAGCTGCTGCCGGTCGAGAAGCGCGGCCTTGCGCTGGGTGCCGGCACCGCGGCGGGCTCGCTCGGGCAGTTCCTGTTCGCGCCCGTCGGCGTCGCGCTGATCGACAATTTCGGCTGGCAGCAGGCGCTCAGCGTGTTCGGCTTCCTGATGCTGTTGATCGTCCCGCTATCGCTGGCGATCTCGACACCGCCGGTCGCAGGCCCCGCCAGCACCGCGCCCGCGGATGAGCAGACCATTACCAAGGCGCTTGCGGAGGCCTTCGGCCATCGCTCCTATGTGCTTCTGGTGCTCGGCTTCTTCACCTGCGGCTTCCAGCTTGCCTTCATCACCGTGCATCTGCCGGCGTTCCTGGTCGACCGCGGCGTCTCGACGCAAACCGGCGGCTGGGTGATCGCGGCAATCGGCTTGTTCAACATCATGGGATCGCTGAGCGTCGGCTACCTGCAGAATTCCTTGCCCAAGCGTTACATCCTCTCGGCCATCTACTTTACCCGTGCACTTGCGACGCTCGCCTTCATCTCGTTCCCGATCACGCCGCTCTCGGCGATCGCGTTCGGGGCTATCTCGGGCCTGACCTGGCTGTCGACGGTGCCGCCGACCTCGGCGCTGGTGGCGCTGATGTTCGGTACGCGCTGGTTCGCAACCCTCTATGGCTTCGCCTTCGTCAGCCATCAGGTCGGCGGCTTCCTCGGCGTCTGGCTCGGCGGCATCGTGTTCGAGCGCTTCGGTTCCTACACGCCGATCTGGTGGCTCTCGATCCTGTTCGGCGTGCTCTCGGCGCTGATCAATCTTCCGATCGTGGAGAAACCGGCGCCGCGAGCGGTTGCGCAGCCTGCCTGATCGGCTAAACATTTCCGACAAACAAGTCAGGGAGTTCAGCCGTGGCCACATTCAAGGCGATCCGGATCGACAAGGCAGACAAGGGCACCACCGCGCAGCTGGCTCTGTTCGACGAAGCCGAACTGATGGAGGGCGACGTCACCGTGCGCGTCGAATGGTCGACGCTGAACTACAAGGACGGCCTCGCGCTCACCGGCAAGGCGCCGGTGGTGCGCCGCTTCCCGATGATCGCCGGCATCGACTTTGCCGGCACGGTCGAACAATCCTCGCATCCGCAATGGAAGGCCGGCGACAAGGTCGTTTGTACCGGCTGGGGCATGGGCGAGACCCATCTCGGCGCTTACGCCGAGAAGGCAAGGGTGAAGGGCGACTGGCTGGTCGGCTTGCCGCAGGGCCTGTCGGCGCGTGACGCCATGGCGATCGGCACCGCCGGCTTCACCGCGATGCTCTCAGTGCTGGCGCTGGAGAAGCACGGGCTGTCGCCGAAGAGCGGCCCGGTGGTGGTGACGGGCGCGGCCGGCGGCGTCGGCTCGGTCGCAATCGCCGTGCTGTCGAAGCTCGGCTATCACGTAATTGCTTCGACCGGCCGCGCGTCGGAAGCGGACTACCTCAAGCATCTTGGCGCCGCCGAAATCATCGACCGCAACGAATTGTCGGCGCCCCCAAAGCCCCTGGCCAGGGAGCGCTGGGCGGGCGGCGTCGACAGCGTCGGCTCGACCACGCTCGCGAACCTGCTGTCGATGACGAAGTATGGAGGGGCGATTGCCGCCTGCGGCCTGGCCGCCGGCATGGACCTGCCGTCATCGGTCGCGCCGTTTATTTTGCGCGGGGTGTGCCTTCTCGGCATCGATTCGGTGATGTGCCCGCTGCCGCCGCGAAAAGCCGCCTGGCAGCGTCTGGCGTCCGATCTGGATCGGGAAAAACTATCTGAAATCACTACAGAAATTCCGCTGGACGACGTTCCTGAATGGGGCGCGAAAATCCTCGCCGGCCAGGTCCGCGGCCGCATCGTGGTAAAAATTGTCTAACGGCGTTCAGACTTTACCAACGAAGCTGCTTCAATGTCGCCTTGGTTGGTATGGTAAGCAGCGGGTAAAGAGATACGGCATCGCCCGCTGCGGGGTTGGTTCGGAGTTGAGCATGCTAGCGCGTATTGTGTTGGGGGCTGTCACGGCGGCGGTGACGTTTGCGCCGGCCATTGCCGGAAGCATGAACGCCGATGAGGCGCGCCGCTTCGTCGCCGGCAAGGTGTTTGCCTTCACCTGTTTCGACGGCACCCGCGGCGCAGGCCGCATCCTGGACGATCTGGGCGCCGCCGGCGCTGTGCAGTTCTCGGGCGCGGGCCCGGTGCGCCATCTCCGGCTGCCCGGCAACACGCTCCAGATCCGCGGCCAGAACGTGTGCGCCTCGATCAAGGGCATTCCATTCGAGCCCTGTTTTAACCTGGAAAAGACCGACGATCGCAGCTTCCGCGGCTCGGTGTCGGGCATGGGCTTCGCCTATTGCGATTTCCACCACCAGGGCGGCAACCAGATGCTGATGGCGCGCGCCGTCGCGCGGCCGCGCTCGCTTCGTGCGCCGGAGCAGACCGGTTCGGTCAACGCATCGAGCACCGAGGTCGCCGCGCGCGTCGAAACGCCGCGGGTGGAAAGCAGCCGGCTCGAGCCGGTAAAATCGGAGGTGAAGTCCGAGCCGAAGAACGAAGGCGTGCCGGAGTTGCGCCGCTCGACTGAGTGACTTTGGCCTGCGCGCGCAGCCACTTTGCGCGTGCGTTGTTGACGATATCCATCAGCGATCAAGCCGCCGCGCCGTAGTCATACGGAGGGCGGCTTTCATGCCTTGGTAGCGACTGGCGCCCCAGCTTGCGGGACGGCCAAGGGCGGCCCGACACAAGGGTTCAACGATGTCGCTCTATTTCTTCCGCATCACCACCGGCCGCTATTCCGGCGCCGCCGATCAGCCGTACGAGTTCGACGATCGCGCCGCCGCATGGACCGAGATGACAGAGGTCTGCGCCAATTTGCTCGGCACCATCGCGCGCAATCTGAAGCCGAATGCGAAATGGAGCATGGAGCTGCTCGACGAGAACAAGGCGCCGGTGTTTCGCATCAGCCTTGTCGGTGAGAGCGAGACGGCCCCTGACTGGACCGGCTAGAAGTTGGGCATCCTACCGGTGCGTGCGGTTAACCTGTTAAGCGCGACCGCGGAGCGCGCGCAGGGACTTACGACGATGGTGGCTGCAGCCTCCGAAGAAGCCTCCACCAACGTGCAGTCGGTCGCGTCCGCGACGGAAGAGCTGTCCTCCTCGATCACCGAGATCAGCCGGCAAGTGCAGGAATCGGCGCGGGTGGCGAGCGAGGCGGTCGGCCAGGCCCGTACCACGACCGACCGCGTCGGTGAATTGTCGAAGGCAGCGGCGCGGATCGGCGACGTCGTCGAGCTGATCAACACCATCGCAGGCCAGACCAATCTGCTGGCGCTCAACGCCACGATCGAGGCGGCGCGCGCCGGCGAGGCCGGCCGCGGCTTTGCCGTCGTCGCTTCCGAGGTGAAGGCGCTGGCGGAGCAGACCGCAAAGGCAACCGGCGAGATCGGTCAGCAGATCTCCGGTATCCAGACCGCGACGCAGGTATCGGTTGGTGCGATCAAGGACATTAGCGACACCATCGAAAAGTTGTCGGAGATTTCCTCGGCCATTGCGGCCGCGGTGGAAGAGCAAGGCGCGGCGACGCAGGAGATCTCCCGCAACGTGCAGCAGGCGGCGGAAGGCACGCATCAGGTGTCGTCCAACATCACGGAGGTCCAGCGCGGCGCGGGCGAGACCGGTTCGGCATCCACGCAGGTGCTCGCGGCCGCACAGTCGCTGTCGAGCGACAGCAACCGCCTCAAGCTCGAGGTCGGAAAATTCCTCGACACCGTGCGCGCGGCCTGAAGCTCGCGCAATCTCTCGACGTCGCGTGATCAGCTGCTTCGCCGTGTCGGCTGCAAGGACGCGCAGTAGCGACTTGAAGGCGAAATTTACAACTCTCTGGCGAGAATAGTGTTTCGAATTCAATTATTTGGCGCGAAATCTCAGTATTACTCCGAAGGCGCCCGTTAACCGAAACAGGGTGGTCCAGCTGTATCTTCGGAGGCAAGGGCGATCAACGTCCATGCGGCCGGCAAGGACTTGGCTGCGTGTTCCCCCGGGGGAAACCCACTGTGTTGAGCCTCATCAGGAATGAGCGGACCGGAGCCAACATGGCCCGTTCGCGCAGCAAGCTTGGACATGTTCGGATAGGTACGGTTCTGCCGGCCATCATCACGGCACTCGCCTTGCTGGGATTGGCCTCGGCTGGATTCATTGCCTACCAGGCGATCATCAAGCGGCAGGAGTCCGAAGCATTCCTGAGGGTCAATGGAGCTGCGCGTCTGCTGCTGCGTAGCGCAGGGCAGTGGGCGATTGAACGCGGATTGACCAACGTGGCGCTGAAGTCTCCTGACGCCGTGACCTCGGAGCGTCGTACCGAAATCGAGAAGGCGCGCGCGACGGCCGACGAGGCTTTTCGCGCTGCCGTGCTCGATATCCGCGCGATTCCGGAAATGGCGGCGGGACAGAAGCAGATTACCGAAGCTCAAACGAGGTTCGAGGCGCTGCGTCTTTTGCGCGAGACGGTCGATGGCAACCTTTCGCATCCGCGTGGCGAACGCGCGTCCGATGTCGTTGACGGTTTTGTCCCCGCCATTACCGACGCGATCGACGTCGCGGGCAACCGCCTGCGGCTGACACTCGAGACCCTCACCAGTCCGCCTGTGGCAAAGCTGGCGCAACTGACCGGCCTGCGACATCTCGCAGCTCAGATGGCTGAGTATGCCGGAAGAGAGCGCGCCTTGCTCGCCGGTGCGATCGGGGCACGCGCGCAACTTGGCACGGAAGGCTTCCAACGTCTCTCGGCGCTGCGGGCGAAGGTCGAGCTCGCCTGGGACACGGTATTGCCGGTGCGGCTGCGCTCGGATCTGCCGGCGGAGGTCGGGGATGCGATAAGCGAGGTCGAGAAGATCTATTTCGTCCTCTATGGTGAAACCCGCGCGGTCACGCTGGCTGCCGGTGAAAGCGGGGACTACAAGATCACCGGATCTGAATACTTCGCGCGTGCCACCGCCGGCATCAATAGCGTGCTGAAGCTCGGCGAAGCCCTAGGGGCTGCCGCAGATCAGGAGGCCACGTCTCAGGCCACCGGCAGCACCCGTAATTTCGCTTTCACAGCTCTGCTGCTGTGCGCCGCTCTGCTGCTCGCCGGCGTCAGCTTCTGGATCACCTTCTCGCGGATTCTTAACCCGCTTTCGGCTATTTCGCATGCGATGTGCCGGCTCGCGGATCGCGACTTCAGCACCGAAGTTCCCGGCGTCAGCCGAGGTGATGAGATCGGCGAGATCGCGCGTACAGTGGAGGTCTTCAAGCAAAACGGCCTTGAAATTGAACGCCTGCGCGGCGAGCAGGCAGCTTCCGAGAAGCTTGCGGCCGCGCAGCGCCGGGACGACATGCACAAGCTTGCGAACGGTTTCGAAGCCGCAGTGGGCGAGATCATCGACACGGTATCTTCAGCCGCGACAGAGCTCGAGGCCTCCGCGTCGACGCTGACCTCGACGGCAGAGCGCGCGCAGGGACTTACGACGATGGTGGCTGCAGCCTCCGAAGAAGCCTCCACCAACGTGCAGTCGGTCGCGTCCGCGACGGAAGAGCTGTCCTCCTCGATCACCGAGATCAGCCGGCAAGTGCAGGAATCGGCGCGGGTGGCGAGCGAGGCGGTCGGCCAGGCCTGTACCACGACCGACCGCGTCGGTGAATTGTCGAAGGCAGCGGCGCGGATCGGCGACGTCGTCGAGCTGATCAACACCATCGCAGGCCAGACCAATCTGCTGGCGCTCAACGCCACGATCGAGGCGGCGCGCGCCGGCGAGGCCGGCCGCGGCTTTGCCGTCGTCGCTTCCGAGGTGAAGGCGCTGGCGGAGCAGACCGCAAAGGCAACCGGCGAGATCGGTCAGCAGATCTCCGGTATCCAGACCGCGACGCAGGTATCGGTTGGTGCGATCAAGGACATTAGCGACACCATCGAAAAGTTGTCGGAGATTTCCTCGGCCATTGCGGCCGCGGTGGAAGAGCAAGGCGCGGCGACGCAGGAGATCTCCCGCAACGTGCAGCAGGCGGCGGAAGGCACGCATCAGGTGTCGTCCAACATTACCGACGTCCAGCGCGGCGCAGGCGAGACCGGCTCGGCATCCACGCAGGTGCTCGCGGCGGCACAGTCGCTGTCGAGCGACAGCAACCGCCTCAAGCTCGAGGTCGGAAAATTCCTCGACACCGTGCGCGCGGCCTGACGGCAGCGGCCTTCACCGACACGTCGGGCTTGCAACTGTCGCGCGCAAGCGAGCGGCGGATGCGCGCGTGCATATTGCGGCGCCGCGACGATTAGCGTCCAAGGTTAACTTTCCCGAAAAGCGAAGTGGTCATAATCCCCGCAATACTCCGGGCTTCTCGAGTCCCCCATCCTGTATCGCGTATCGCCCGTTTTGGAGCACATTCATGAGCGGCCTTTCCATGCGCCTGACGCACAAGGTGATGGCGATCGGGTTATTCGGCCTTGTTGGTCTCGCAATTTTCGGCGCGATCTACCAGATCGGCAGCCTCTCTCAGGACACCTCCCGCAGCGCCGCTAACCGTGCCCGTGCGATCGTGGACCTCAACCAGCAGCTCTCGATCGAGATGCTGGAGGCTCGTCGCAACGAGAAGAACTTTGAGCAGCGCCGCAACGAGAGCTACGCGAAGGCGCATGCCGAGCTGATAGGCCCGATCAACCGCGATTTCGACGAGCTTGAGCGGCTGACGTCGCGGGGCGGCATCAGCGCGCTCTCCGAAAAGACCAAGCAGGCCCACGACGGCTTCAAGCGGTACGCGACGGATTTCAGCGCGCTGGTCGCCGCCGAGACCAAGCTCGGCCTGAACGAGACAGTCGGGTTGTCCGGTTCGCTCCGCGGCGCGGTTCACGACATCGAGGGGAAGCTGAAGGAGCTCGACCATCCGCGGCTGACGAGCTGGATGCTGACGATGCGCCGGCACGAGAAGGATTTCATGCTTCGGCGCGATCCGAAATACGTCACTGAACTAAAGAAGGCCGCGACCGAGTTCTCGAAGGCCATGGAGGCTGCTGCCGTACCCGCTCCCGTCTCCGCTGAGATCACGGCCAAGCTGCAGAAATATCAATCCGAGTTCGTGGCCTGGGCCGAGACCGCACAGCAGAGCGCGGCGCTCGACGCCAGCATGATGAAGACGTTTCGTGAGCTTGAGCCAGGCATGGTCGAAGTCCGCACCGCGGTCGAAGGACTCTACAAGCAGGCCGACGCATCGGAAGCTGCAAGCCGCGACGCGGTGCGCCTGTGGATAATGATCGCCTTCTTCGTCACCGTCGCGGTGCTGGCGATTGTCAGCTTCTTCCTGGGACGCTCGATCTCGAAAGCACTGTCGGGCATGGTCGACGCGATGACTGAGCTTGCGCGCGGCGATTTGTCGATTGCCGTTCCCGGTGTCGGGCGCAAAGACGAGATCGGCGAGATGGCCGGTGCGGTCGAGGTGTTCCGGAGCAACATGGCGGAGGCTGAGCGGCTCCGTGCCGAGCAGGCCGAAGCCGATACCCGTCGCCGCGCGCAGCGCAAGGCGGATATGAAGCAGCTGGCTGACAGTTTTGAAGGCGCAGTCGGCGAGATCATCGAAATCGTCTCATCGGCGGCGACCGAGCTCGAAGCGTCCTCGAACACGCTGACGCAGGCAGCCGAGCGGTCCAGCGGTCTCGCCAACGCGGTGGCGTCCGCCTCGGAAGAGGCATCTGCCAATGTGCAGTCGGTGTCGTCCGCGAGCGAGGAGATGACGACGTCGATCTCCGAGATCAGCCGCCAAGTGCAGGAATCGGCGCGCGTCGCCGACGTCGCGGTCGAGCAGGCCGAGCGCACCAATAGGCGTGTCGCCGAATTGACCAAGGCTGCCGGGCGGATCGGCGACGTGGTCGAACTGATCAACACGATCGCCGGACAGACCAATTTGTTGGCGCTGAACGCCACGATCGAGGCGGCGCGGGCGGGCGAAGCCGGCAGAGGCTTTGCGGTGGTTGCGAGCGAGGTGAAAGCGCTTGCCGAGCAAACCGCGAAAGCGACCGGGGAGATCGGCCAGCACATCGGTGCGATCCAGACCGCGACGCAGGACTCCGTCGGCGCGATCAAGGAGATCGGCGACACCATCGCGCGGATGTCGGAGATATCGTCGGCCATCGCCGCTGCCGTCGAGGAGCAGGGCGCCGCGACGCAGGAGATCTCCCGCAACATCCAGCACGCTGCGCAGGGCACCTCGGAGGTCTCGGCGAACATCGGCGACGTTCAGCGTGGCGCCGGAGAAACCGGCGCTGCCTCGGCGCAGGTGCATTCGGCCGCGCAATCGCTGTCGCAGGAGAGCAACCGCTTGAAGAGCGAAGTCGCGCGCTTCCTGGATACGGTGGGGGCAGCGTGATGCCGCTCGATGCCGCGCCGCGAACTGCGGTGCGCTGGTGTGACGCAACGAGATATCGGCCCAACTGCAACACATGGTTGCAGCAGAATGACGTCGGCCGGGCTGCTAGGTAGTTTTACGCAGCATCCCGTTAACGGCTACTTGCGACTATGAGTGCAATCCTCCGGGATAAGAACCAGCCAGCATTATTGAATGACTTCCGCCCTGCCGTCCATCGTGACAGTCGCGGCGCAGGTGACTTGTCCGTTGTGAGATCATTGGGATTCATCGTGATGTCGAAGTTGTCGATCGTCTTCAAGCTTCTGGCCGTGTTGTCGGTTCTTGTTCTGTCGCTCGCCGGTGTCGGCGTGACGGCGATCGGAACCATGCAGAACATCAATTCTCACACTGTCGAGATCGCGGAGAGCTGGCTGCCGAGCGTGCGTGCGCTCGGCTCGCTTCGCGCCGACATCAACGAGCTGCGTGTCGCGCTCCGCCTGCATGTGATGCAGGACACCGCCGAGGGCAAGGACGCCGCCGAGAAGCGCCTCGCCTCGCTGCGCGAGCGCATCGACCAGACGCGCAAGGTCTATGAACCGCTCATCACGTCCGCCGAGGAGCGCTCGCTCTATGAGCAATGGAGCAAGGCCTGGGCCGAATATCTGAACGGCGTGCAAGATGTGATGGCGCTGTCGCGCAAGGGCGTCGGCCGCTTCCCGACCGACGCCAACGAGTTGCTGCAGACCAAGGTCGCCAAGATGGCGCAAGCCGCCGATCCCTTGCTCCAGAAGGGCATCGAGCTCAACAATCGGGGCGCCGAGCTCGAGACCAAGCAGGCGGCCGACAGCTACGCCACGATATTCCGCGTGCTGGTCGGCATGATCGTGACCTCGGTCCTGGTGGCGGTCGGCGCCGCCTATTATCTCGTGCGCGACGTTTCGCGCGGCATTGCCTCGATCATCAGTCCGATGCAGGCGCTCGGCGAGGGCGACCTCTCGGCCGACGTGCCGCATCGCGGCGAGAAGACCGAGATCGGCTCGATGGCGGACGCGCTCCAGATTTTCAAGGAAGCACTGATCGCCAAGAAGGCCGCCGACGAGGTCGCCGCGGCCGATGCCGAGGCCAAGATCGAGCGCGGCCGGCGCGTCGACGCCATCACGCGCAAATTCGAAACCATGATCGGCGAAGTCGTCGGAACCGTCTCCTCGGCCTCGACGGAACTCGAGGCGTCCGCGAGCACGTTGACCGGCACCGCGCAGCGCGGTCAGGAGCTTGCGACGGTGGTAGCCGCGGCGTCGGAGGAGGCCTCCACCAATGTCCAGGCGGTGGCGTCGGCTTCGGAAGAGCTGTCGTCCTCCATCACCGAGATCAGCCGTCGGGTGCAGGATTCGGCACGGATGGCTGCGGAAGCCGTCGAGCAGGCGGGGCGGACCAACGAGCGCGTCAATGCCTTGTCGCTCGCGGCGTCACGCATCGGCGACGTCGTCGAACTCATCAATACCATCGCGGGGCAGACCAATCTGCTGGCGCTGAACGCGACTATCGAGGCGGCGCGCGCAGGCGAGGCCGGCCGCGGCTTCGCCGTCGTTGCCTCCGAGGTGAAGGCGTTGGCCGAGCAGACCGCAAAGGCGACCGGAGAGATCGGGGCGCAAGTCGCAGGGATTCAGGCGGCGACGCAGGAATCCGTCATCGCGATCCAGGAGATCGGCGGCACCATCGAGCGGCTCTCCGAAGTGTCCGCCGCCATTGCTGCTGCCGTCGAGGAGCAGGGCGCGGCCACGCAGGAGATCTCGCGCAACGTGCAGCAGGCCTCGGTCGGCACGCAGCAGGTCTCCTCCAACATCACGGACGTGCAGCGCGGCGCGATCGAGACTGGTTCGGCCTCGACCGAGGTGCTGTCGGCCGCCAAGTCGCTCGCGAACGACAGCACGCGGCTGAAGGTCGAGGTCGCGCAGTTCCTGGAATCGGTCCGCGCGGCCTGATCGTTATGCACTTGGCTGCGGAGCCGGCGGCGGCGCTACCTGCCGCCGGAACAGAATGCGCTGATAGAGCCAGCCGATCGCGACCAGCACGATGCCAAGGCACATGAACGACAGCGCACGATAGACGCCCGTCAGCGTCGACATGTCGATCACGAACGCCTTCAGGATCGTCAGCGCGATGACCACGGCAGATGCCAGCCGCGCCCGCTCGGAGTTGACGAGAAGACCGACGCCGAGGAGCACCACGCCGAAGGCAAGCCAGCCGATGGAATAGGTGTATTGCTCGGCGCCCGTCGTCTCGCCGCTGGTGAGGATCGGGCCATGATAGAAGCGGCGGATCTCCAGTGTGACGTAGGCCAGCGCAAAAAAGAGAGCGCCGCCCGCGATGGTGTTGGCATAGGCTTTGCCGCGCCCGCCTGCCACCGCGTAGGACAGCAGCAGCATCAGCACCGCCGGCAGCGCGTAGCCGAGCAGCAGCAGGTTGAACAGCGCGCCGCCGATATCGATGCGCCACAGCAGCGGGTTCTCCAGGATGAGGAGGCCGAACACGCTGATGAAGCCGGCGATCGCCGTGAGCACGACGGCGCCGACATCATGCACGACACTGCGGCTGCGCAGCCGCAGCCGCTCCAGCCCGATCGCCATGGCGAGCGCCACGCAGACCTGGAGCGCGCATTCGAGCAGCGAGGGCGACGAGGTCATGTCGCCGCCGGTCGCGAGGTGACGAACTTCCATGAAAGCGAGCAGCGCAGTGAACAGGATCGCGGCCGCCTCCAGCATGCGCAGCGGTGCGTCGTCGCCGCGGCGGTGCAGGAAACGGCTCGCTGCCCAGAACGATGCTGCCGGCAGGCCATAGCCCCACAGCAGCCAGTTGAAGATCGGCGTGGTGCCGACGGCGTCACCGACGATGCGCGGATCATAACCGATGCGCGCGGTGACGACGCCTGCAAGGATAGCCGCGAGCCAGCGTAGGAACGGGATCGGTCGCTGCATCGAGATCCAGGCGGTGCCGAGCGACATTAGCGCCAGCGCGATGGTGAGCCAGCCCTTCTCCAGCGCAAAGGTCAGCGCCAGCGCCAGCGCACCGAGCGTGCCGGTCGCGAACAACGCGGCGGAGATCGCAAGGCCCGGCCGGGTCTCGCGGCGGGTGAGAGCTTCGGTCGCCGCGCCAAAGGCGGCGGCGAGCAGCACCGCCAGGATCGCGAACGGGATCGAACGGTCGAGATGGGCGATGCGCGCGTAGAGCGCAACCAGGATCGCGAGCGGGGTTGCGACGCCGGCCGCCGACCACACCACCGGAATGATCGCCGAGCTCGAGCGGCCCTGCGCGCGGAAGCCGGCGATGCCGAAGCCGGCGGCGAAGACCGCGGCCATCAGCAGATGCAGCGTCACCGCGCTGTCTGTGGCCGTCGGTCCGATGCCGGGTAGGGGCCCGCCCGGCAGCACCAGCATGTCCGGATTGGCGCGCACGGCCCATTCGGCGAAGACGATGAAGACGGTTGCCGCGGACGCACCCAACGCGCCGGTCGCCGCCGGCGCGCGCCAGGCCACCAACAGCGTCGCGGCGACGAGCAGCGTGAAGGCGATCAGCGCCAGATCGGCATGCGCGCTCGACAGCACGATCAGCATCGCGCCGAACAGATAGGCGCCGAGCGCGCTCGATGAGACCGGCTCGATCTGGCCATCTTCAATCGTCGGCCCGAACATGAAGCCGCAGACCACGAGGAGTGCGGCCAGCACGAAGCCCGCGATGACATGGAAGGCGTGCGGCGCGACCTGCAATTCGCCGAGATCGAGTCCCGGGAAAATCCACAGCACGGCGAACACGATGGTCGTCACTGCAAGCCAGCGCCACAGCCGGATGCGGGCGAGGCCGAAGCTCGCGGCGGTGACGATGGCGAGATAGGCGTAGAGCGCCCAATAGTCCGGCTTGGCGCTGGAGACGAGGACAGGCGTCGCGAAGGCGCCGACCACGCCAAGACCTGCAAGCGCGGGTCCATGCAGAAGCGCCGCGGCGAGCGTGCCGAGCGCGACCAGCCCGAGCAGCACGAAGGCGGTGGCCGGCACGAGAAAGCCGTAGAGTGCGTAGGCTGCGTAGATGGTCGCAAACGCCACCGCCGTTCCTGCCGCGGTGAGGATCGCGGGGATGTTGGCGATCGGCAGCGCCACGATGTCGGAAATGCTCTCCTTGCGTCGCGACCACTCCCCGGCCCCGAGCAGCGCCAGCGCGAACAGGCCGCCGAGGAACACGCGAACGCCGGGGCCGACAAGACCGGCCTCGATCGAATAGCGCACCATGAAGAAGCCACCGAGGGCAAGCGCAAGGCCGCCGATCCACACCACCCAGCGGGTGCCGAGCCGCTCTTCGAAACCGGGCTCTGCCGCCGGCAGGCGAGGCGGCGGCGCGATGTGATCCGTGCTGGTTTCGAGCGGCGGCGGTGAGACATCATCGGTGACGAGCGGGGGCGCCGGCTCGGCTTCGGCCGCAAGCGGGGCTGGCTCTGCCGCGGTCGTCGCAGGCCAGGGCGGCGGCTCCTGCGCGGGCATCAGGGGCGGCGGCTGGACCTGTCGTTGCGCATGCAGCGCGGCTTCCAACGAACTCAGCTGGCGGCGCAGATTAGTCGCCTCCTTGGACGCCTTGAGCGCGATCAGGAACGCGGCGATCGCAATCATCACCGCAAAGACGTCAAACGGAGCGTCGAACATAGGGCCTCCAGGCAATCGGCGGGCAGGGGCCGATCGCGCAAATCTTAACCTAGCGCCGGGAGCGCACGCGCAATCCGGGCGCCGGCCGCTCCTGGAGCACGTCGCGGCGGAAGCGGTAGAGCGCCGCCGGCCGTCCGCCCGTCTGTGTCGACATCACCCCGGTCGGTTCGACCAGGGCCTCCATTTCGACCAGGCGACGGAAATTTTGCTTGTGCAGGACCCGGCCCGAGATCGCCTCCACCGTATACTGCAGTTCGGTAAGTGTGAACTCGGCGGGCAAAAGTTCAAAGACGACAGGACGGTACTTCAGTTTTGCGCGCAGCCGGGCGATCGCCGTGGCAAGTATCCGCCGGTGGTCGAACCGCATCGAAGTGCCGAGTGCGGGAAGCGCCTTGCGCGCCAACGCCGTAGGCCGGCCGTCGCGCCGCGCCTCCTCGACGAGGCCTGCCTCGTAGAGGAGCTCGTACCGGTCGAGCACACGCTCCTCGTCCCAGGCCGCACCCTCGAGGCCGAAATAGAACCGCACGCGATCCCTGCGCGGCAGTGCGCGTGTGGTCTCCGGCGGCTCCTGTTCGGCCCATTTGGTCAATGCCGGGATGATATCTCGGGCAATGATCGCGGGCGGCGCCTCGCGCCAGTCTTCCCAGGGAAAGAAGCGATACCACGGCTCGAAACTGGCCGCATTTGTGGACGCAGGGCTATCGACAGCGCGCGTCAGCGCGAGATAGCCGATCGATACCATATGCGCGCCAGTGTCACCGGTCTCCGCGTGGCGGCCGCGATCGCCGAACGTATAGAGCTGCTCGACGTAGCCGAGCCGCAACCCCGCCTGGGCCTCGACCCAGGCGCGTAGGCCGATCTCGAAGGTGCGGTGGCTCGGCGCATCGAACGGGCCGAACGGCAGGCCGGCAAGCCCGTCGCCGCCGCGGGCAGTGAGGACCAGCGGCTCATGGTCCTCGATCGCGACAATGGCCGCGGTCAGGCCGATCTCGATCGGCGTTAGCTGTCTCTCGCTCATTTGGGAATGATCGCAGGCGCTGCCACAAATCCGTCATGCCCGGGCTTGTCCCGGGCATCCCTGTCTCGCGCCGCGGGAAAGTTCGTGGATGGCCGGGACAAGCCCAGCCATGACGGCGTGAAAGCATCTACGCCCGCCATACTCATGTGCAATTGCACCGCCCGCAAGCGGGAGAGAGGGCGTACCTGCGGTGTTGCGTGCAGTGGTCATTCGAGCTCGATCATGAAGGGGCGGCCGTCCACCATCATCGCGCCCGGGCCCATCTCGTCGAGTGCGCGCAGCATGCGGCCGTTGCGGCCCAGTGCGCGGTCGGCGAGGCTGACGATGCGCCGGTTCGGCGAGGCGATCGGTGAAGCCGCGCGAATCTTCTTCGCGATCTCGATCTCGTCGCGATTCGGATTGAGCGCGCAGACGGTCGCGAACGCGCTCGCAGTGGAACGGCTGATGCCGGCATAGCAATGCACCACCAATGGCGCATTGCGGTCCCAGCCGCGCACGAAGTTCAGGACTTGGTCGATATGCGCCTCCGACGGCGCGACAAAACCGTCCATCTCCTCGGTGATGTCGTCCATCGACACCTTGAGATGGTTGGCCGGCAGCACCGACACCGGCCGCACCACCTGCTCGACATTGGCCATCACGGTTAGCACATGGCTGGCGCCGGTCAGGCGGACGGTCTCGGGAAGGGCGGCGAGGGAACAGACGTGGATCATGGGGGACCTTTTTGCCAGCCATTATAGCGAGCGCCCGTAGGGTGGGCAAAGCGACATGTCCGCCGTAGCTCGAAGAGCGAAGGCGGAAGCGTGCCCACCACTTTGGTCGCAATCGCGAAACTCGACGGGCACGACGCAAGTGCGCCTTTGCCCACCCTACAGGAATTACGCAAACACCGCGTTGAACCGCTCCAGAAACTGCTTCTCGGCCCGCGCCGCGGTCCAGGGCGTGAGATAGTCGCGCCGGACGCTGTCGGAGAGGCCGGGATCGCGGCCGAACAGGCGTTTGGCCTCGGCATCGCTGAAGCCGGCGAGCTCGGTCGCTTCGAGATAAGCCGCGCCGCGGTCGGCGGCCTTGATCTGTTGCGTGATCTCGTCGGCCAATTCCGGCGGCAGCCCGAAACGGATGTGGATCGCACCGAGCAGGCGCTTCTCGACCGCCTTGTAGTGGCCGTCGAGCACGGCCTTGAACGGCGAGATCATGTCGCCGATCACATATTCGGGCGCATCGTGCAGCAGCGCGGCGAGCCGCAGGCGCTGATCGACCCGCGGCGCCTCGTGCCGCATCACGGTTTCCACCAGCAGCGTATGCTGTGCGACCGAGAAGATGTGGGCGCCGGTGGTCTGCCCGTTCCAGCGTCCCACCCGCGCCAGCCCATGCGCGATGTCGGCAATCTCGATGTCGAGCGGCGATGGATCGAGCAAATCGAGCCGCCGGCCTGACAGCATGCGCTGCCAGGCACGAGACGCCACGTCGCGTTCCGCCTTCTTCGCGCTCATTTGACCTTGAGGCGCGGTTTGCGCTGCGTCTTGCCGCAGCTCGCGTGGCAATGGCAGTCGACGAGATGGTCGTTGACCATGCCGGTTGCCTCCATGAAGGCGTAAACGATGGTCGGGCCGACGAACTTGAAGCCGCGGGAGGACAGCTCCTTTGAGATCTGCACCGAAAGGGACGTCGAGGCCGGCACGCTCGCGGTGGTCTTGAAATGGTTGACCTTGGGCCTTCCGTCCATGAAGTCCCACAGCAGCTTGGAGAAACCCGGGCCTTTCTCCATTATCTCCAGATAAGATCTTGCGCTCAGGATCGCGCCATCGATCTTGGCACGGTTGCGAACGATGCCCGCATCATTCATCAGGGCATGGACCTTCTGGGGCGTGTAGCGCGCGATTTTCTCCGGCTGGAAATCGTCGAAGGCTTTGCGGAAATTGTCGCGTTTGCGCAGGATCGTGATCCAGGACAAGCCGGCCTGGAACCCGTCGAGCATCAGCTTTTCATAGAGCGCGCGGTCGTCATATTCCGGCACGCCCCATTCGGTGTCGTGATAGGCGACGTAGAGCGGATCTTCGCCCGGCCACGGGCAGCGGGTCAGGCCGTCGGCATGGAGGCGCGGAGCACGGCTCATGCGATAGGCTGCTTCGTTGGAATGCGCACGACCTCAGGTTCGGCGAGGTGCAACGCAATGCCGCCGGCGCTGAGCGGCTGGTTTGCGTCGAGCGCATCGGCGACACGGTCGATGCGCACCAGCGCGATGCCCTTGCCGTCGGCAGTCGAGCCAATGGTACCGACCGGCTTGTCGCCGGCGAGAATGGTGGCACCGGTCTCGGGCGATGGCCCATCGAGCAGCACCTTGACGCTGCGGGTGCGCGCCGTGCCGCGATGCTGCATGCGCGACACGACCTCCTGGCCGACATAGCAGCCCTTGTCGAAATCGACGCCGGCCAGACGATCCATGTTGGTCTCGTGCGGGAACGCGTCGCTGTACATGAAATCCAGTCCGCCGCGCGGCACGCCAAGCGCGATGCGATGGGTCTCATAGGCTGCTGCATCGACCAGTTCGGCGCCGATGAGATCGGACAGCTTCTGCTTGAGATCTTCGGGGATCAGGATGCGATAGCCGAGCTCGCCATTGCGTGGGTCGGCGAAGGCGAGGTCGGGCTGAGCGGCAAGCTGGCCGTCCCAGGCCGCAAGCACGCCGAGACTGTCGGAGAGGTTTTCCACCGTGACCTTGGCGCGGAGCTTGTAGAATTTCAGCTTGGTGGCGAGGCCGTCGGCCAGCGCCCTCGGGCAGTCGATCAGGAACCCGCCGCCATGGCCAGCCGGCGCTTCCGTAATCAGGAAATCGACGATGATCTTGCCCTGCGGCGTCAGCAGCGCACCGAATCGGCCCAGGGCCGGCTTGAGCTTGTCGACATCGGTCGTGACGAGGCCATTGAGGAAGTTGCGCGCATCCTCGCCCGCGACCTTGACCACGCCCCGGTCCGGAAGAAACGCTGATTTCATACTAAAATCTCTTGCGACATGTTGCTCCGGAACGTAAGCCCGCAAGGCAAAAACGACAAGACCTCGAGCCCTGCGCTTGGGGACGAGAGAGGCCTCTAGCCATGACCCAGCGTTTCGACGTCATCCTCAAGGGCGGCACCGTGGTCAACCAGGACGGCGAGGGCGTTCGTGATATTGGCATCGTGGGTGGCCGTATTGCCGAGATCGGCGCGCTGTTGCAAGCCTCCGCCGCGGAGGTGATCGACTGCAAAGGCCTGCACGTCCTGCCCGGCGTTATGGACACGCAGGTGCATTTCCGCGAGCCCGGGCTGACGCACAAGGAGGACCTCGAAACCGGCTCACGCAGCGCCGTGATGGGCGGTGTCACGGCCGTGTTCGAGATGCCGAACACATCTCCATTGACGGTGAACGAGGCCGAGTTCACCGACAAGGTGAAGCGCGCCCATCACAATATGCATTGCGATTTCGCCTTCTTCATCGGCGGCACCCGCGAGAACGTGCAGGATCTGCCGGTGCTCGAACGCGCGCCGGGCTGCGCCGGCGTGAAGGTGTTCATCGGTTCCTCGACCGGCGCGCTGCTGGTGGAGGACGACGAAAGCCTGCGACGAATCTTCCAGGTGATCCGCCGCCGCGCGGCGTTCCATGCCGAGGACGAATACCGCCTCAACGACCGCAAATCGCTGCGCATCGAGGGCGATGCGCGCTCGCATCCGGTGTGGCGCGACGAGACCGCGGCGCTGATGGCGACGGAGCGGCTGGTCAAGCTCGCGCATGAGACGGGCAAGCGCATCCACGTGCTGCACATCTCGACCAAGGAAGAGATCGAGTTTCTGCGCGACCACAAGGATGTTGCATCCTGCGAGGCGACACCGCATCACCTCACGCTGGCCGCGCCGGAATGCTACGAGCGGCTCGGCACGCTCGCGCAGATGAACCCGCCGGTGCGCGGCGCCGATCACCGCGCCGGCGTTTGGCGCGGCATCGAACAAGGTATCATCGACGTGCTCGGCTCTGATCATGCGCCGCATACGCTGGAAGAGAAGCAGAAAACCTATCCGGCCTCGCCCTCCGGCATGACCGGCGTGCAGACGCTGGTGCCGATCATGCTCGATCACGTCAATGCAGGCCGCTTGTCGCTGGCGCGTTTCGTCGATCTCACCAGCGCCGGCCCCGCGCGTCTCTACAACATGGCCTGCAAGGGCCGCATCGCGGCCGGCTACGACGCCGACTTCACCGTTATCGACCTCAAGCGCAGCGAGACCATCACCAACAAATGGGTCGTCTCGAAAGCCGGATGGACCCCCTATGATGGCGTCCGCGTCACCGGCTGGCCCGTCGGCACCTTCATCCGCGGCCGCCGCGTGATGTGGCAGGGCGAACTCGTGACGCCGTCGCAAGGCGAGCCGGTGCGGTTTCTGGAGACACTGAAACAGTAGCCGCGAGGGCGTTGGAACACAGGAGGCGCTTTGTATCCGCAACCTCGTCATTGCGAGCGCAGCGAAGCAATCCATGCTGCCGCCGCGGAGGGATTCTGGATTGCTTCGCTGCGCTCGCAATGACGTAGGGAGAGAGCTACAATTCCGTTCGACAGGGAGAGTAGTCAATGAACCAACCGACCCCCCTCATCACGACCGAGCAACTCGCCGCCCAGCTCGGCGATCCCAGCCTTCGCCTCTACGACTGCACGACGTATCTGGAGCCAGCGCCTCCCGGCAGCGACATGCCCTATCGTGCAGTGCCCGGCGACAAGGCGTTCGAGGCCGGCCACATCCCGGGCGCCGATTTCCTCGATCTGCAAGGTGAGTTTTCCGACGCCTCCGCGCAGCACTTCTTCATGATGCCTGCCGTGGCGCAGTTGGAGGCCGCCTTCGGCCGCCACGGCCTCGATGCATCCAAAACCATCGTGCTCTACAGCATCGGCACGATGATGTGGTCGACGCGGTTTTGGTGGATGCTGCGTTCGCTTGGCGTCGACGCGCGCGTGCTCGACGGCGGTCTCGACAAATGGAAGGAAGAGGGACGGCCGATTGCGACGGGCGCACCCAAGGGGTATCCGGCCACGACGTTCAAGGCTGCGCCGCGCGCTGGGTTTTTCGTCGACAAGAACACCGTCGCGGCGCGGATCGGCGATCCCGTAACCGTTATCGTCAACGCGCTCGGGCCGCAGTTCCATCGCGGTCTCGAACCGAGCCGCTACGGCCGGCCCGGCCGCATTCCCGGCAGCGTCAACGTTCCGGCTGCAACGCTCACGACTGCCGACAAGACGCTGACGGCGCTTGCGGATGCCGAAGCAAAGTTCACCGCCCAAGGCATCACGCGTGACAAGAATGTGATCCTTTATTGCGGCGGCGGCATCTCGGCGACGATCGACCTGCTCATGCTGACGCAGCTCGGCTACGACAAGCTCACGCTGTACGACGCATCGATGGGTGAGTGGGCGAGGGATCCGGGGCTGCCGATCGAGACGGATTAGAGCTTTTTTCGGGAACCTTCTTGCCAGCCCTGCATCCAACGTTAGGAGAGCTGGAGACACGCCCGTGACCGCCATCCATCGCACTGCAATATTCCCCGCCCTGGATGCCAACGCGCCGGAGGCGGAGCTGATCTGCCGCGCGCTGGCCCGTGACGAGGCGGCTCTGCGCGCGATCATGCAGGCCAACAACCGCAGGCTCTATCGGCTTGCCCGCGGCATCCTGCGCAGCGACAGCGAGGCCGAGGATGTGGTGCAGGAGACCTATGTCCGCGCGTTCACGCGTCTTGAGAGCTTCCGCGGCGAGTCCGGTCTGTCGACATGGCTGTCGCGCATAGCGATCAACGAGGCGCTTACCCGGGTGAGGGCCCGGAAGCCGCATGTCGAACTGGACATGTTGCCGGACGCCGTACTCGAAGCACAGATCATCCAGTTCCCGCTGTCGTCCGCTGCAAGTGACCCGGAAAGATCTATGGCCCAACGTGAAATCCAGCGCGTCGTCGAGCGCGCGATCGATGAGTTGCCCGATGTCTTCCGCATGGTCTTCATCGCGCGGGTGATGGAGGGGATGAGCATGGAGGAGACCGCCGAACTGCTCGGCGTCAAGGTCGAGACCGTCAAGACGCGGTTGCATCGTGCGCGCACCATGCTGCGCGAGAACGTCGAGAGGAAGATCGGGCCGGTCGTGATGGATGCCTTTCCGTTCGCCGGCCAGCGCTGCGAGCGCCTCACCGAAGCCGTGCTGAAACGTCTCGGCGTCGGCGCGTAAATTTCCGGGAACGTTCGCGCGGAATTCTCATCCAACTCCTGTGCAAGCAATGCCGGCACAGCCACGGCGCCACAGGAGTATTAAACCATGTTCGTTCGATGGAGCGCAGCGATTGCTGCAGTCGCCCTTTTGTCCAGCCCTGCGCTCGCGCAAGGCGCTAAGCCGAGCGATCCGCAGATCGCGCACATCGCCTACACCGCAGGGGTGATCGACATCAATGCCGCCAAGCAGGCGGTGAAGAAAGCCAAGAACAAGGACGTCAAGGCCTTCGCCGAGGACATGCTGCGCGATCACGAGGCGGTCAACAAGCAGGCGCTCGCGCTGGTCAAGAGGCTCAATGTCACGCCCGAGGACAATGACACCAGCCGCGCGCTGTCGAAGCAGGCGAGCGACAAGCTCGCCGAGCTCGACAAGCTGGACGGCGCAGCGTTCGACAAGGCCTATGTCGCCAATGAGGTCGCCTACCACAAGACGGTCAACGGCGCGCTGGAGACCCAGCTCATTCCCTCGGCCAGCAATCCAGAGCTGAAGAGCCTGCTGCAGACGGGCTTGAAGATCTTCCAGGGGCATGAGCAGCACGCCGAGCATGTCGCGGCCGAGCTGAAATAGGGGAGAAGAGAATGCCGGGACGGTTGTCTTCGATGATGACAGCGATCGTGTTCGCAACGATGCTCGTCCCGGCACACGCCGCGACAATTCAGATCACGATGGAGAATCTGGAGATATCGCCGGCCGAAGTCTCGGTGAAGGTCGGCGATACGATCGAGTGGATCAACAAGGACGTCTTCGCCCACACCGCAACCGCGAGGAACGGCGATTTCGACGTGAACCTGCCGGCGAAGAAATCAGCGACGACGGTCGTGAAGAAGGTGGGGACGGTCGAATACTACTGTCGCTTTCATCCCAATATGAAAGCGACGCTCAAGGTCGAGCCGTAACGGACAGGGAACCGAGGGCTATTGCCGGGAGATGTCGACCGAGAACTCGCCGTTACGGATGCGCCCGGGAAATCCCTCGACGAACTTCGCCACCGCGTCTTCGCCATAGGTGCCGACGAGTTCGGCCAGCGCCGCGAACAGGCTGGCCTGCGCCAGGCAATCGCCGTCGACGCCGTCATGGCGCGCCTCGGCCCAGGCTTCGTTGAGATAGCTCAGCGCGGCCTGTTTCTGCTCGTGATCGGGCAGCGGCGCGCGTGCGGGGGCGTAGGACACTGAATGGCTCATGAAACTCGTTAGGGCTGGGGCGCGATCCACGGCGATGCGCTGTTCGAGAGGTGTAGCACGCGCGTTAACGCCCGCTAGGCCACATCTTTAAGAACGGTTAACGGCTGTGAACAAAGACGATGACAGGGTTCCTTCGCGCGTCTCAGTTCGCGTAACGCGCCGTGAGATCCCGAGAAATCTTCGAGCCTTCTTCGATGTAGCGGCGGATTGCGACGGTCGCGGCCGGCGTGCAGCTCCGGTAGGTCTGCTGAAAGCCGTTATAGCCGCGGTTGAAGCCGGCGATCATGCGGGTGCGGCGCTCGCCGGCGGGCGTTTCGGCATCGATCAATGCCTGCATCTCGCTGCGCCATTTGTTGCCTTCGTTGGAGCCGCAGATGCCGCGCAGATAATGCAGGCCGCCCAGGATCTCGGCCAACCGTTGCAAATCGGCGTCGAACGGCGCCGCCACGTCCTGGGCCCGGGCGGGCGCGGAGGCGCAGGCGAGAATCAGGGCAAAAATGGCCAGAAATCGCGTGGACATCGGCCGCTGTATGCCTCCTCGGGACGATGGACGCAAGGCGGGCGGGAACGGCCGTCAGGGTGCGATCAGGCGGTGGGCGGACTGGATGACCTCCTCGAGGCCCCCCGTCAGCTGGAGGTCGCCCAGGCTGGCCAGTGCGTCCGGTGCGACCCAGCGGACATCGTCGAGCTCGTCGTTCAGGACCGGCTCCCTGGCCGTCCAGCGAGCGGCAAAGGACATGATCAGGTAATGGCCGGCGCCGGGTGCGGCCGGCAGCACCTCACGCCAGCCGGCAAGGCCGATGATCTCGATGCCGAGCCCCGTCTCCTCATCGACCTCGCGCGCCAGCGCCTGCTGCAGCGATTCGCCGAACTCGACCCGGCCGCCGGGGAGCGAATAAAACCCCTTTGCGGGCGAGCGGGCACGGCGGACCAGCAGCACTTTGCCGTCACGAAAAATGGCGGCCGAGACGGCGAGCTGGGGATGGCTGGGCTGGACGACCGGGGCCATTCTCGTCACCTCCCCAGAGCTCAATTCGCCATGATGGTGTCGATGTCGGCCTCCGCGCCGCCATTGATGATGCCGCCGCAGGCCGCGATCAGCGGCTTGACCCAGAGGGTAGCTTGCTCAGCGAGCCGGACGCGGGTCGTGTCCTTCTCGACATCGCACATGGCCGAGCCGACCGCGGTCAGGATCGACGTCATGGTATCGGTGAGATGGTCGAACTGGGCGCGCACGGACGGCTCGGCCTTCTCATAGGCTTCGATGGCGAGATCGCGCGCCTTGAAATTCGAGGCGGTGAAGTGCTCGGCGTAGGACAGTGGCGACCAGGTCAAGAAATCTTCGGCGCATTCCGGCATGTCCGGCACCATTTCGAGCAGCATCACGGCTTCATTGAAATGGTTGAGATAGTCGGTGGCAAGCCCGGTCCGCGGATTGATGTTGGCCACGCGCAGCCGCTCAGCCCAGGCCGCGGCCTCGGGCCCCGTCTGTCCATGCGTCCGGGCGGCTTGGGAGACCGTTGAGCTCATCCGCCGCAGTGTTAACGTTGGGGGTTAAAAGGACCTGAACGGACCCTATATGGACGGCCAAGGATGTGTGGACGCTTCGTCATAACTTCGGCCCCCGCGGCTTTACGGCAACTGTTTGGCTATATCGAGCAGCCGAATTTCCCGCCCCGGTACAATGTGGCCCCGACACAACCGATTCCAGTCGTGCTGGTCGAGAACGGCGCTCGCCATTTCCGCCTGATGCGCTGGGGCTTGCTGCCGACCTGGGCCAAGGATCCCCGCGGCTTTACCTTGCTGATCAACGCCCGCTCCGAGACGGTGCTGGACAAGCCCGCGTTCAAGAACGCCATTCGCCGGCGCCGCGGCGTGATCCCGGCCGACGGCTATTACGAGTGGAAGGCCGTCGACGGCCGCAAGCAGCCCTTCTTCATCCATCGCGCCGACGGCGCGCCGCTCGGCTTCGCTGCGATTTTCGAGACTTGGGCCGGGCCGAACGGCGAGGAGGTCGACACGGTCGCAATCGTCACGGCGGCGGCGAGCGAGGATCTCGCCGCGCTGCATGACCGCGTGCCCGTGACCATCAGCCCGCGCGATCTCGAACGTTGGCTCGACACCCGCGGCGACGAGATCGATGCGGTCCTGCCGCTGATGACCGCGCCGCGCATCGGCGAATTCGCCTGGCACCCCGTGTCCACCCGCGTCAACCGTGTCGCCAATGACGACGAGCAGCTATTGCTGCCGATCAGCGCGGAGGAGATGGAGGTCGAGGCGTTGAAGCCGAAGAAGGTGATGCGCAAGGCGGCAGCCGGTTCGGCGGATGACGGGCAGGGGTCGCTGTTTTAGTCGTGGCCACAGAGCACCGTGTCGTCCGGGACAAGCGAGCTCCAACGCGAAGCCTTGTCAGAGCGAGAGCAGATCCGGGAGGACGTTGGAGTTTGTCGCGCCGCCCTCACACGATCTCCCTTGCCCTCAACTCCGCAATGTCCGCCGCATCAAAGCCGAGTTCGCTCAGCACCGCATCGGTATCCGCGCCCAATTCCGGCGCCATCCGGTCGAGCCTGCCGCCGCCATGCGCGAGCTTGAATCCGCTGCCGGCAAAGCGCAGTCGGCCGTAGGGGGTGTCCAGCTCCTGGATCGCTCCGCGCGCCTTGATCTGCGGATGATCGATGATCTCCTCGATCTTCCAGATGCTGGCGCAGGGCGCGCCGGAATCTTCCAAAATCGCCTCCCATTCGCGCGCTGGCCTTGCTGCGAGCGCTTCCTCGATGATGGCGCGCAGAGCCGGCTCGTTCTCGTTGCGCGAGAACCAGTCGGCAAAGCGCGGATCGGACAGCGTGTCCTCGCGGCCGAGCGCGGACATCAGCGCGCGATACTGCTTCTCGTTGTTGACGGCGAGCAGGATGTAACCGTCGCCGGCCTTGAAGAGATTGGCGGTGGTCTTGCGGCTCACCGCCTGATTGCCGGACAGCTGCTGGCGGTGGCCGGCGACCGACCAATCGGCGATTTGCCCCGATAGAAACGCCATCGTGGCTTCCAGCATCGAGACGTCAATGAGCTGGCCCTTGCCGGTGCGGTCGCGCTGGTACAGCGCGCTCGATACGCCGAACGCGGCGGTGGCGCCCGACAGCACGTCGCACACCGCAAAGCCCGCGCGCGTCGGCCCGGTCTCGGGATGGCCTGTGATCGCCATGATGCCGGACAACGCCTGCATCTTGCCGTCATAGCCGGGCCGCAGGCGATCCGGGCCGGTCTGGCCGAAGCCGGACACCGCGCAGTAGATCAGCTTCGGGTTGACCGCGGACAGCGCCTCATAGCCGATGCCGAGCTTGTCCATCACGCCGGGGCGGAAGTTCTCCATGACGACGTCGACCTGCGCGGCCAGCCTCTTCACGACGGCGATCGCATCGGGCTTTTGCAGGTCGAGCGTCAGGCTGCGCTTGTTGCCGTTGATGGCCTGGAAGGCAGGGGCGAGCCCGCGATCGGCCCATTCGCGCGACAGCGGCGTGCGGCGCATATCCTCGCCCTCGCGCCGTTCGACCTTGATGACGTCGGCACCGAGCAATGCAAGCTGGTAACTCGCATAGGGGCCGGCCAGCACTTGCGTGAAATCCAGGATCTTCACGCCCTCGAACGGTCGCGTCACGTCTCTCTCCCCGATGTTGTTTGTTGCTGGAGGACGTCAGGCGGCGCGATTGCCGCGCGCGATCTCCTTCTGCTTGTCGAATTCGGCGCGCCGCCGCGCCAGCTCTTCCGGGCTCATCTGCGCGACATTGTTGTAGTCGAGCTTCCAGGAGGCGTCCTCGCTCCAGCGCAGCGGCGATTGCATGGTGGTCTGCGGGCCGCTCGCGGCCTCCAGCAGTTTTAGCGCCAGCTCCAATGTCTGCGCCTGCGAGGCGAGATCGTGCGGCTTGCCGGCGGAATTGCCGAGCGGGAACTCCGAGAACAGGAACCGCGGCACGGCGGCGTGCTCGATGATGTCCTTGGCGCAGCCCATCACTACGGTCGGAATTCCATGGGCCTCGAGATGCCGCGCCACCAGCGCCGTGGTCTGGTGGCACACCGGGCAGTTCGGCACCAGCACGGCGGCGTCGACCTTGTCAGCAAGGCAGCGCGCCAGGATTTCCGGCGCGTCGATATCGAGCGTGACGCGGTGGCTTCGATTGGTCGGCGCGCCGAAGAAGCGCGGGGCCACTTCGCCGATGCGCCCGGCGGCGGAGGCTTTCAGGAGCTGCGGCAGCGGAAACCAGGTGCCGTTGTCCGTGGCCGTGGTGTGCTTGCGATCGTAGCCGATGTGCGAGATACGAAGGTCGTGCTGTTTCGCGGTGTCGCCGTCATAGACCTGGTAGAATTTGGCGCCGCCATTGTACGCCGCGCCGGGTCCCTGGTCGCCCTTGGCCGGATCATACGGCGCAGCCGTTGTGATGAGGGTGATCCTGGATTGCGAAAGCTTCTTCGTCAGCGGCTGGAACGGCGCCTCGGTGTAATGCGCCCAGCGATACGGCGTGGTGTAGCCGATCGCCGCATAATAGTCGCGCGTGCGCTGCATGTAGGGGACGGGGGCGTCGTAGTCGGGCGCAAAGCCGAATTCATCGTCGCGCGGAGCGGACATGGGCGCGTCTCCTGGTTTGTCGAGTCCAGATTAGAGATAGTCGGTGGCTAGCTCAACAGCGGGCGTTGCGGCGCAGGTCAGAATTGCAGGCATATTAGAGCGGATTGCGTTGGTTTTTCCCTTCTCCCACGGGGGGAGAAGGGAAGAAGGCAGCTGCGCCTACCGAAACAGATGCAGCGCTGCGTATTGCAGCAGCATGATCGCCTTGGCGTCGATAATGCGTCCGTCGGCGATCATGGCGAGCGCTTCGTCGATGCCGAGCTCGATCACCTCGATGTCCTCGCCCTCATGCTCCAGGCCGCCGCCGTCGCTGACCCGCATCTCCGGCTCGTATTCGGCGACGAAGAAATGCAGCTTCTCGGTGATGGCGCCGGGGCTCATGAACGCCTCGAACACCTTGTGGACGTGGTGCAGGCGATAGCCGGTTTCCTCCTCGGCTTCGGCGCGGATGCGCACCTCGGGAGAAGCATCGTCCAGCACGCCGGCGGCGGCTTCGATCAGCAGATCGTCGTAGCCGCGGATAAACACCGGCAGCCGGAACTGGCGCACCAGGATCACCGTGCGCCCGACGCGGTTGTAAGGCAGCACGGCTGCGGCGTTGTCGCGCTCATAGGTTTCGCGGTGCTGGGTCTGCCATTCGCCATTGGCGCGCCGGTAGTCGAACGTCGTCTCTTTCAGTGGCGTCCAGTTGTCCGAGAGCACGCGGACGTCCTTGATGCGGACGCGGTCGGAAATCGTCATGGCTCGATCTCAGTTGTTGGGAGTGGTATCGCGGCCGTCGAGCCACTTCTGGAACATCACCGAGGTGGATTCCTCGAATCCGAGCGAAACGTAGAACGCATTGGCCTGCTCGTTCCCGCGCCGGACCAGGAGCTGCAGCTTGGCAATCCCGGCCTGGCGGAGCCAGTCTTCCACCGCCGCCATGAGCACGCGGCCGTAGCCGCGCTTGCGGCAGTCGGGATCGACCGCGACGTAGTACACCCAGCCGCGATGGCCGTCATGGCCGACCATGGCGGTCGCGACGATTGCGCCGGCCTCGCGTCCGACCATGATGGTGGAATTGTCGCGTCGCCGCGCCAGTGCGATGTCGGCATGCGGATCGTTCCAGGGCCGCGTCAGGCCGCAGCGCTGCCACAGCGCGACGACAGGCTCGACGTCGACATCGGTGATCTCCTCGATCGTCAGGGCAGAGGACATAGACACGTTCACAGCACTTTCCCCGGGTTCATGATTCCAAGCGGATCGAGCATCGCCTTGATCGACCGCATCAGCTCGATCGCGGTCTTGTCCTTGACGTCAGGCAGCTCGTCGCGCTTGAGCACGCCGATGCCGTGCTCGGCCGAGATCGAGCCGCCCATGCGCAGCACGATCGCGAACACGACGGCATTCATCTCGTGCCAGCGCGCCAGGTAATCCGCGGTGTTGGCGCCAATGGGCTGGCTGACATTGTAGTGCAGATTGCCGTCGCCGAGATGGCCGAACGGCACCGGCCGTGCGCCGGGGATCAGCTTGACCACGGCGGCATTGGCCTCCGCGATGAAGGCGGGCACGGCAGCGACCGGCACGGAGATGTCGTGCTTGATCGAGCCGCCCTCCGGCTTCTGCGCCGACGACATCTCGTCGCGCAGCTTCCAGAATGCGGCGCGCTGGCTGAGATTGGCCGCTATCACGGCGTCGTCGACGATCTCGTCTTCCATCGCGCGGGACAGGATGGTCTCCAGCGGCGCGCGGGCATCATCGCCGGCTGAGGACAATTCCATCAGCACGTACCAGGGATGCTTCGCCTGAAGCGGATCGCGCACGTCGATGCCGTGGCGGATCGAGAAATCGACCGCCATCTCCGACAGCAGCTCGAAGCTGGTCAGCGCATTGGCGGCCTCGCTTTGCGCGATCGTGAGCAGGCTCAAGGCCGCCTCCGGCGACTTCAGCCCGGCGAAGGCGGTCTCGATCGCCCGCGGCTTCGGAAACAGTTTCAGCGTCGCCGCCGTGATGATGCCGAGCGTGCCTTCCGCGCCGATGAAGAGGTTGTGCAAATTGTAGCCGGTGTTGTCCTTCTTCAGTTTCGACAGCGCGTTGAGCACGCGCCCGTCGGCCAGCACGACCTCTAACCCCAGCGCCATCTCGCGCGCGACGCCGTAGGCGAGCGCGGCGGTGCCGCCGGCATTGGTCGAGAGATTGCCGCCGATCGTGCAGCTGCCTTCGGCGCCGAGCGACAGCGGAAACAGCCGGTCGACGTCTGCCGCCTTCTGCTGCGCGACTTGCAGCACCACGCCGGCCTCGCAGGTCATGGTATTCGAGGCGACGTCGATTTCGCGGATCTTGTCGAGGCGGCGCAGCGACACCAGGACCTCGCCATTGTGCGGCGTCTGGCCGCCGACGAGGCCGGTATTGCCGCCCTGGGGCACCAGCGCGATTGCATGCTCCGAGGCGAGCTTGCAGATCGCGGCGACTTCCGCCGTCGAGCCTGGACGCAGCACCAGCGGCGAGCGGCCGTGGAACAAATTGCGCTCCTCGGTGACATAGGCCTCGATGTCGGCTGCATCGGTGATCGCATGCTTCTCGCCGACGATCTTGCGGAATTGTTCGATCAGCCCGGGCGCAAGCGGAGGGGTGGCAGTCTTGTTGATGTTCATGTCCTCGTCTCTTGATTCACCGCGCAACCGCAGCCCGCCGCAGCCGGTCGTTGATTGCCTCGCCCAAAGCTTCCTCGGGGATCGGCATCACCGCGATCGCCCGCGGGCTCTTCGCATCGAGCGCCCGAAGATAGCCGAACAGATTGGCGGCGGCTTCATCGAGATCAGCCGTGGGCGACAAATTCATGACACTCGAAGCAGCGTCCAGGCCGGTTGGAAGCGCGGGGCCGAACGCCAGCAGCGCTTCGCCCGGGGCGATGTCGCGCACATTGAGCCGCACGGTCGCGCGCGGCGCGTAATGCGACGCAAGCATGCCCGGCGCCAGCGGCTGGCTGTTGTCGCTCTCCGCTTCCGCAGGCGGTCGCGCCAAGGCAGCGCCGAGCACGGCCTCGATCCGCTCGCGTGAAAGTCCGCCGGGACGCAGCAGCATTGGCGCGTCGAAGCAGCCGACGATGGTTGATTCGACGCCGACCTCGACCGGTCCGCCATCGACGATCAGGTCGATCCGCCCCGAAAGGTCGCTTTCGACATGGGCAGCGAGCGTCGGCGAGA
The DNA here is from genome assembly GCF_041200145.1 of Bradyrhizobium sp. LLZ17. NCBI lineage: Bacteria > Pseudomonadati > Pseudomonadota > Alphaproteobacteria > Hyphomicrobiales > Nitrobacteraceae > Bradyrhizobium > Bradyrhizobium zaerense. The sequence continues at coordinate 2,953,043 of NZ_CP165734.1, read as the reverse complement.
CGTGGCCGGAGATATTTGCGGACGGCGCCACCACCGCCCCGCCAAAGGCGCGCAGGATCGCCTGCGCCATCGGGTGCGCCGGGATGCGGATCGCGACCGTATCGAGGCCCGCGGTGGCGAGCTCAGCCACCGGGCAGCCCTCCGTCTTCGGCACCACCAGCGTCAGCGGCCCCGGCCAGAACGCCTCCGCAAGCCGCAAAGCGCGCGCGTCGAACCGGCCGATCGCCTGCGCGGCCGCGAGGTCGGCGACGTGCGCGATCAGCGGATTGAACGCCGGCCGGCCCTTGGCGGCATAGAGATGGGCGATCGCCGTCGCATTGGCGGCGTCCGCTCCGAGTCCATAGACCGTCTCGGTCGGGAACGCGACCAGCCCGCCGGCCGCCAGCCTCCGGGCGGCCATCTCGGCGGCGGCCGGGCCAGCCGGCAGAATCAGCGTTTCAAGCCTCGTTTTCACTGGGACGAAATTCCTCAAATCGGCCGCTTGCGGTGCGCCAAACCCAACGCTATAAGCCGGCCTCTTGTCGGAGTGTGGCTCAGCCCGGTAGAGCACTGCGTTCGGGACGCAGGGGTCGCAGGTTCGAATCCTGCCACTCCGACCATTATCTCAAAAGTTGACGTTTTCCAGAGGCTTGGCGGACTAGCCGCCAGCGCCTCGGGAGCGCCTTTTTGCAACGATTTTCGAGACGGGTCCACGGCCGATTTGGCCGGGCAGGGCAGCCTGTCGTGGCGGCATGGCTATTCGCAGAGCGATGGCGCAGGCCGCAGCTCGAAGGAGACGACAACCCGCTTCGCTTTGATCCGGCCGTGCACGCCGTAGCTTGAATCGAAGCTCAGGGTCGTATCCTCGCTATTGGTGCGGACGAAATATCTTGGCGAAGCTCCAGCTCCTGCAGTGTCGCATCATGGAATGAAGGCCCATCTTTGAACCGGGAGCACAACGCTTCCCCGCCTTTCAGATCGGCGATCGTCGCTTTGGTCATCGGTCGACTCTCCTGCAACAACTGCGGTGTCTCGACGGACAACCAAATGCATTGTTAGGGTCGTCACAACTCCGATCACCAGCCCCACCTATTTCCGCAGCAACTCGCTCAACGCCTCCGTTGCCTCGGCGCAGCGGATGTCATCGATCTCCCGCGACAGGCTGAGCGCGCTCGATCTCAGTTCTTCGAACTTGGAGCTCTCGGGATGGTGGTTTTCGAGCTGGCTGAGGCGCTTGTTGAGATCGTCCAGTCTGGATTGGAGCTGCCCGATGCTGGCCGCCCCATTCACTTTCCAAACGCGTTGTGCACGCATCGTCGTTCCCCTGCTAGTCTCACGGCGTTGTGAGCGGGGTTCATGGCTGGAATGGGAGTTTCTTTTGTCCAGCTTCAGACCGTGGGGAACCGTTGCATATTGGCAACGCAAATCTGCCCCGCCGCCCTATGCCTGGCAGCGGAGCACGTCGCGTTGCCAGCCCGTCAGTACCATCGCATCAGGCGGCACGTGACCATTCGAGCGATTGTTTCTCAAGGCGGTTTTCCAGGATCGTGATGCTCATCCGGATATTGTCGCGTCGGGCCCTCAGGTTCAGCGCGAGCATCGGGTAGGCAAGGTTCTTTGGGTCGGAGATTCCCGCCTTCCGCTCTTCCTCCAAAATGTCGGCGTCGAGCATTTGCGTCCGCCAGCGCAGATCGGAAATCAGCGCGTGGAGCTGTGTCGGGATAGTCGCCTCAAAACGGGACGTCGCCTGCATGTCATCGCCTCACTGTGAGACAGACCCACTGCGGGTCTGAGCAATTGAGGGCAACTCAGCAAGGAGGATGCCAGCGCGTCGGCTGATGCAGCACGTCGCCGTTCAGCGGGGTCCTCCGTCACCGCCGCGCCACCACCACACCCGCAAGGAACGCAACCATGAGCGCCGGCAGCGGTGCCTCGCGGACCATGCCGCGGACGATCTCGGGCCAGCGTCGATCGGTCTCGCGCGCCCGGGACCTGATTTCACCCGTCGATTCGATGCCCCAGTCCGATGCGAGCTCGGCGATCTCGCCCGAGGCCAATCTCTCGCCGTCGCGAATCCGGAAGACAGCGGTGCTTGATCGGTCGCGTGGCTCCAGCGCCATCCACGTCGCAATCGCCGTGCGCAGCGTCATCTCGCCATAACCTTGCAGTCTGACCAATTCCTCGGGGTCAGATGTCATGCGAACCTCTCCTCCAGACCGCAAAATGATGCGCGGCGCCAAAGGCGGCGATCGCGCAGAGAACCAGCGCCGAGATTGCGCCGGTGACGCCACGCGCCAGACGCGCTCGTGTCAGATGTCTCGCCATGTTCGTCTCCTCCGCTCTTCGCCTCCTGGAACAATTGAGCCCGAGGCATCTGGTTCCTCGCCAGCCAAATTGCCTCCATGCGGAGCCGGAACGATTGCCACTCCTTCCCGTTGCCGCAGGGGCCTCGATGACGAGGCGATCGAGGCACCCATGCCGCTCATCCGCTACTTCGTCTTTGTCGGCGGCGCTTTGCTCGCGCTCCTGTTCGTTGCAGACCGCTACATGGACAGTCCGGTGAGTGCGGCCGCCGGGATGGGCCCGGACGTCTCGATAGCGCGCATTCATTCCGCGCAGACATGGCCGGAGAAGATCGTCTTCGACACCAGCGTGCGGCAAATTTCACTGTCCAGGACGGTCTCGGATGTGCCGCCGTCCGCGCCGGTCGCGACGGTGGCACCGGCCACGCAGGACAGTACGCGCCAGGCTTTTGCGATGGTGACGCAACCTGCCCCGGAGCTGAAGCAGGCCGTGCCGGCCGTTCCCAACAAGCGCGTCGCGGAGCGGCACCGTCGGCGCCAACCGTCGCGCTTGGCGGCGCGCGGCCCGCCGATGTTCTTCAACGAGCCCTTCTCGGCGGGATGGTAAGTCGCACTCCGTGGCAATCCGAACGGCCGCCGCGTGGGCCCGCTATATCACAGTTTGTCGTCATGGCTTGCTGCGCGGCGCAAGGCCTGCCGCGTAGCTGGGCATCCGTGCCGGCCAGCGAGGCTATGCCCACGGCGCCACGCGCGATAGGCTTGGCTCGGATACGATGCGGGGAAGCGAAGGGCAGACGCGTGGCGAGATTTGTCAATGTTGCAGCCGGCCAGCTGGGTCCGATTGCGAGAGCCGAGACGAGAACTGAGGTCGTGGCGCGGCTGATGGCGTTGATGCGCCAAGCCAAGGCCAATGGCTGCGATCTGATCGTCTATCCTGAGCTCGCACTCACCACGTTCTTTCCGCGCTGGTACTTCGAGGACCAGGCCGAGATCGACGGCTTTTTCGAGCGCGAGATGCCTGGCGCGGAGACGCAAGCCCTGTTCGACCTCGGGCGCGAGATCGGGATCGGCTTCTATCTCGGTTATGCCGAGCTGACGGTCGAGGCCGGAGTCACCCGCCGCTTCAATACCTCCATCCTGGTCGACAAGAGCGGCACCATCCTCTCGAAGTACCGCAAGGTCCATCTGCCCGGCCACGCCGAGCACGAGCCCTGGCGCACGTTTCAACATCTGGAAAAGCGTTATTTCGAGCCCGGCACCGGCTTCGGTGTGATCGACGTCTTCGGCGGCACGATGGGGATGGCGATCTGCAATGATCGCCGCTGGAGCGAGACCTATCGGGTGATGGGACTCCAGGGCGTCGAAATGGTGCTGATCGGCTACAACACCCCGGTGCACAACCCGCCGGCGCCCGAGCATGACGACCTCTCGCTGTTCCATAACCATCTGGTCATGCAGGCCGGCGCCTATCAGAACGGCACCTTCGTGGTCGGAGTCGCCAAGGCCGGCGTCGAGGAGGGCGTGGACCACATCGGCGGCAGCTGCATCATCGCGCCCTCGGGTGAAATCATGGCTGCCTGCACGACGAAAGGCGACGAGATCGCACTGGCGCGCTGCGATCTCGATCTCTGCAACTCCTACAAGCGCACCACCTTCAATTTCGACGTCCATCGCCAGCCGCGCGCCTACGGACTGATCGTGGAGCGCAGGGGCGTGAGCATCATGGCGGACGGAACGCCGGTGCGGTCGAAGCGGTGATCTCGACCTTGTAGCCCGGATGGAGCACAGCGCAATCCGGGACGTCTGTTGGCGAGGTTCGCGGCGGCCCCGAGCAGATCCAGAGTCTTTCCGTGGAGGGATTCTGGAGCCCCATCACAACCACGTGTCTTTATTCGGGAACGATCATTCCCTATTGTCCCGCAATGCAAAAAGCCACTCGAAAGTCCAAGCCTGTTGCCCATTCACCCGGTCGGCCCCGCGAGTTCGACATGGACGCTGCCCTGGACGGGGCGGTCAGGGTGTTTTGCGAGCGCGGTTATCATGCCACTTCGATCGGGGATCTGACCGCCGCGATGCGGCTTGCCACCGGCAGCGTCTATAAGGCCTTTCGGGACAAGCATGCCGTATTCCTGGCCGCCTTCGAGCGCTACGTCGCGGTGCGCGGTGAGCAGACCCGTAGCGCGGCTGCGCGCGGGGCAAACGGCCGTGAGCAGCTGCGCAACGTGCTGCTGTCCTATCTCGAGCACTCCCAGGGCAGCGAGGGCCGCCGCGGCTGCATCGTGGTCGGCAGCGCGGTCGAGCTGTCGGCGGTCGATCCGGTGATCCGCACGCGCGTCACTGCGCAACTGAGGAGCAACGAGACCTTCATCGCCGGCCTCATTCGCGAAGGGCAGGCCGATGGTTCGATTCCTGGCCATATCGACGCCGATGACACCGCGCGCCTGATGATCTGCCTGACGCAGGGCCTGCGCGTGGCCGGCAAGGCGCGCCTGCCGCTCGATGGCGAGCGGCTGGTCGGCGTCGCGATGAAGCTGCTCGCCTGAATTTTTGTCAAATTAGGAAATGATCATTTCCTATCTGTGGAGACTTGAAGTGCCGGAGAATCTGGAATGACGATGAATGCCACCATCGATGCCGCGCCCGAGCCGGATGCGGTGTCGCAGCGACTGACCTTCGTGCTTGCCGCGGCCTGTGGCATGGTCGCCGCCAACATCTATTATGCCCAGCCACTGATCGCGCCAATCAGCGCCGCGCTCGGCCTCTCGCATGCCGCGGCCGGGTTGATCGTTACCATGACCCAGATCGGCTACGGCACGGGCCTGCTTTTCATCGTGCCGCTTGGCGATCTCGTCGAGAACCGCACGCTGATCTGCACCGTCATCACGCTCGGCGCGGCGGCCCTGCTTGTGGCTGCGTTTGCGACCCACGCGCTGCCGTTCCTGATCGCCGCGCTGTTCATCGGACTTGGTTCGGTGGCGGTGCAGATCATCATCCCCTATGCGGCGCATCTTGCGCCGGAAGCCATTCGCGGCCGCGTTGTCGGCAACGTTTCGACCGGCTTGATGCTCGGCATCATGCTGGCGCGCCCGGTGTCGAGCTTCGTCACCGCGGTCCTGTCCTGGCATGCCATCTTCTTCGCCTCCGCCGCGCTCATGATCGTGCTCGCAGCAGTGCTCTGGATGACACTGCCGAAGCGCAAGCCGGTCGCGCGCATGCATTATGGTGCGCTGTTGATGTCGATGCCGCATCTGGCGCTCGCTACGCCGCTGCTGCGGCGCCGCGCGCTCTACCAGGCGGGGCTGTTTGGCGCCTTCGCTCTGTTCTGGACCGTAGTGCCACTCCAGCTCGCGAGTGAATTCGGCTTCAGCCAACAGGGCATTGCGCTGTATGCGCTCGCCGGCGTCGCTGGCGTGTTCTCTGCTCCGATCGCGGGACGGCTCGCCGATAGCGGCCATAGCCGCATCGCCACGATCGTTGCGATGATGCTGGTGGCCGCGGGCTTCCTGGTGACGCATATCGGCGCGGCAGGATCGGAGCTCAATCTCGCTTGTCTCGTGATCGCCGCGATCGCCATCGATTTCGGCGTGCAGGGCAACGTCGTGCTCGGATTCCGCGCCATTTTCCTGCTCGGGCACGAGCATCGCAGCCGTCTCAACGGCCTGTACATGGCGACGTTCTTCGCCGCCGGTGCGGCGGGCTCTGCGCTCGGCACCTGGGCGTTCGTGCAGGGCGGCTGGACCCTCGCCTCCAGCATCGGCCTGGCGCTTCCCGTCGCCGCCTTGCTCTATGCCGCTACCGAGTAGCGGCGCCGCCGTCCGATGTTGCGTTGCGGCGGGTTTACCAAGCCAGCGGCCAAGCTATTTCCGTCTCGCGATTTCAATGCGGCTGTAGTACTTTGGTCGCAATTGGGCTTGGTGAACAGGCGGCAGGGGAGGCCCATGAGGCGTGCGGGACTGTTTGGCGTACCGCGGGTACGGCCATGGTCGTGGCAGGCATTTCTGCTCGGCTTTGCAATCGTGGCGGCCTCGGCCGCAGTTCAGGGCGTCTGCGTCGCGCTAGGCGCAAAGCTCTATTTTGCGGCGTTCATTCCCAGTATCTTCCTGGTCGGAATTCTGGCCGGCGCGCCCGCGGCTGCATTCGCCGTGCTGCTCATCATTCCGCTGGTGTGGTGGGCGTTCATGCCGCCGTTCTTCGAGTTCAGTGCGTTGACCAGCGCCCATACAGATTCCATCAACCTGTTCTTCCTGCTTGCCGTGCTCCTGATCGGCCTCGCCGATCTCTGCCGCGAGACGATTGCGATCATCCGCCGCGGCGGGCTGAAGCCTTCCGGCAAGAGCGCGGCAACGAATCCGCAATAGATGACGGCACGACAGGCCTCGCGTTGCGCAGCCGCAACAGTCCGGCAACCATCGGCGCGCTTCCCGCGCGCCGCTAACGTTTCGAAAAAGATTTGACCGCAAATTCCCCCACGGGAAGGACGAGGGAGTTTTCGACATGAACGGCCAAATGAACGGTCACGCCATCTTTGAGAACGTGCGCCGCTACCGCGGTATCGCATCGCTCTATCGCCAGACCGCAGCATTTCGGCCGCGCCAGAGCTGGTCGCTGCTGGAGCAGGCGAACCAGTGGGAGGCGCGAGCGCTGATGGAGCTGGAAGCCTATTTCGCCAGCCGGGCGGATCATGCCGTCCAGCTTGCTGCCTGATCGTTAACCATCGGCGTTTCAGCTCGATTCGGTGCCACTACGGAATTGCCTCGGTGTCCACGTGTGCTAGCAACGCGCCGAACGAGATCTCTCACGTCAGCCGGGGGCCAACAATGATCACCTTTAATCGCATCTTCACAACCGAGCGCCTGCTCCAGATCATTGTCATTCTGGCCGCAACGGTCGCCATGAAGCTCATGGCCTGAACGCTAGCAGTCTATCGTCCGGCGAGTTCGGGCATATCGGGCAGATAATTCGCGCCCTCCGAGCCCAGAAAATCGAACATCGCCTGCGCCGGCGGCAGAAGCACCTTGTCGCTGCGGCGGATCACGTACCATTGCCGGACGATAGGCAAGCCGGCGACGTCGAGCACGACGAGCCGGCCTTCGGCGAGCTCATGCGCGACCGTGTGCGCCGAGATGAAGGCGATGCCGAGCCCGGCGATCACCGCCTGCTTGATGGTCTCGTTGCTGCTCATCTCCATGCCGATGATCGGCTCCAGGTCCGACTTCTGGAACATGCCCTCCATCAGCGTGCGGGTGCCTGACCCCCGGCTCGCGCGTGAGGAAAGTCTCGTGCACAAGATCGGTCAGGCTGAGGCCGGAGTCCTTCTCGAGCCAGTGCCCCTTGCGCGCAATGATGATGTGGGGATTGCGCCCGAGCTGACGGACGTCGACGCTGACATCGGCCGGTGGCCGACCCATTACCGCGAAATCGAGATCGTAACCGTGCATGGCGTCGCGGATCTCCTCGCGATTGCCGACGGTCAGCTTGATCTCGATCTTCGAAAAGCGCTTGGAGAACGCCGCGATCGCGTGCGGCACGAAATACTTGGCGGTCGAGACTGCGCCCAGATGCACGGTGCCTCCGGTGCGCCCTGCAAGGAGGTCGAGCGCACCCTGGCAGTCGGCGATTGCAGCCTCGACACGTTCGGCCAATGACAGCACCTCCTTGCCCGCTTCCGTCAGCAGCATGCCGTCGCCGGTCCGTTGCACCAGCGGCAGCCCGGCGAGATCCTGAAGCTGTCGCAGTTGCTGCGTCACCGCCGGCTGCGTCAGCCCGAGTTGGGTCGAAGCTGCGGTGACGCTGCCCTTGGCCGAGAGCGCCGCAAGCGAACGCAATTGCCGGATCGTCAAATGCCGGAGCTGGGTCGCCGCATGGCTAGGACTATTATAAGGAAATTTTTTGGCATCTATCATGAATAGAAATTTTCCTTATTAAGCCGGCACTGTCAATCTCCTCGTACTGGGACCGACCGCACCGAACCTCCGCCGAGGGAATTGGATGCGGCGCCCGCAAGGGGATGGACGCAGATGACCGGGCAACTCAGGCTGGACGACCACCTTCAACGGTATTCCGAGACGGCGGCGCATGCGCCGGCAGTAGCGGCCGCGGTCGATGCCATCGCCGCAGCCGCGATCGAGATCGCCGAGCTCATCGGCACCGGGAATCTCGCGGACGCCTCGGGCCTGACCACGAGCCGCAACAGCGACGGCGATCTCCAACGCTATCTCGACGTCCAGGCGGATGCAATCCTGCGCCGTTGCCTCGGCAAGCTGCCGATTGCGGCACTGGCGTCGGAAGAGATGCACGAGCCGCAGATCAGCGATCGCGCGGCAAAAATCTGCGTCGCTATCGATCCGCTCGACGGCTCTTCCAACATCGACATCAACATGACGGTCGGCACGATCTTCTCGATTCTGCCGGCGCCCGACGATCTCGCGCTCGCCTTCCATCAGCGCGGCTCGGCTCAACTTGCCGCGGGCTTTGTCACCTACGGTCCGCAGACTTCGCTGGTGCTGACGCTCGGCGACGGCGTCGACATCTTCACGCTCGACCGCAAGTCCGGTTGCTTCCGTCTGGCGCGCAGCAGCGTGCAGATTTCCGAGGTGTGCGACGAGTTCGCTATCAACGCCTCCAACCGCCGGCACTGGGATCCGCCGGTGCGCGCCTTCGTCGACGAATGCCTCGCCGGCGTCGATGGGCTCGCCAACCACAATTTCAACATGCGCTGGATCGGCTCGCTGGTCGCGGAGGCCTATCGCATCCTCACGCGCGGCGGCGTGTTCCTCTATCCGTCCGACGCGCGCCCTGGCTATGGCGACGGTCGTTTGCGGCTCACCTACGAGGCCCATCCAATGGCGATGATCATCGAGCAGGCCGGCGGCTCCGCCTCGACAGGACGCGAGCGCATCCTCGACCTATCGGCGGAGAGCCTGCACCAGCGCGTGCCGCTGATCATGGGATCGAGCAACGAGGGTGAGGCGCGTCGCGGAACTGCACTGCGATCCGCTGCTCGCCGCCAGCGTCTCCGCGCCGCTGTTCGCGCGGCGCGGCTTCTTCCGGCTGTGATGGGAGGCGATTCATGTCCAGGAAACACCCGATCATCTCCATCACCGGCTCCTCGGGCGCCGGCACGACCTCGGTCAAGAAGACGTTCGAGCAGATATTCTTCCGCGAACGCGTCAACGCCGTCTACATCGAGGGCGACGCTTTCCATCGCTACGACCGCACCGAGATGCGCACGCAGATGGCCAAGGAGGCTGACTGCGGCAACAAGCATTTCAGCCATTTCAGCCCCGAGACCAATCTGTTCGAAGAGCTGGAGCGGGCGTTCCGCGACTATGGCGAGACCGGTACAGCGGTCACGCGGCATTACGTCCACGACGCCGAAGAAGCCGCGCTGCATGGCGCGGCTCCCGGCACCTTCACCGAATGGGAGCGGCTCCCGGAAAATTCGGACCTGCTGTTCTACGAAGGCCTGCACGGCGCCGTGGTCACGGATAAGGTCAATGTCGCGCGTTATGCCGACCTCAAGATCGGCGTCGTGCCCGTCATCAATCTCGAATGGATCCAGAAGCTGCACCGCGACCGCAGCGCGCGCGGTTATTCGACCGAGGCCGTCACCGACACCATCCTGCGACGCATGCCGGATTACATCCACTACATCTGCCCGCAATTCACCGACACCGACATCAACTTTCAGCGCGTGCCGACGGTGGATACGTCGAATCCGTTCATCGCGCGCTGGATCCCGACGCCGGACGAATCGATGGTCGTGATCCGCTTCAAGAATCCGCGCGGCATCGACTTCCCTATCTGCTCTCGATGCTGCCGCACAGTTTCATGTCACGCGCGAACTCGATCGTGTGTCCCGGCGCCAAGCTCGATCTCGCGATGCAGCTTATCCTAACGCCGCTGATCATGCAGCTGATCGAGCGCAAGCGAAACCTGAAGTGAAGAAGGGGAGGATCCGATGAACATCTCCGTCCACGCCGACGCCGACTTCACGGCGGTCGCGCATAACGATCTCGCCAACGCCGTTCGGTTTCTCGCGGTCGATGCCATCGAGACCTCGCAGTCAGGCCATCCCGGTCTGCCCATGGGCATGGCCGACGTCGCGACCGTACTGTTCTCGCGTTTCCTGAAATTCGACCCGGCTCATCCGAACTGGCCGGACCGCGACCGTTTCGTCCTGTCGGCGGGCCACGGCTCGATGCTGCTCTATGCGCTGCTGTATCTGACCGGCGGCGATGTCGGACTCGACGATATCAAGGCGTTCCGGCAGTGGGGCTCGAAGACGCCGGGTCATCCCGAATACGGGCACACGCCGGGTGTTGAGACCACGACGGGGCCGCTGGGGCAGGGGATCGCGACCGCGGTCGGCATGGCGCTCGCCGAGCGCATGGCCAATGCGCGGCATGGTGACGGCCTTGTTGATCACTTCACCTATGTGATCGCCGGCGACGGCTGCCTGATGGAAGGCCTCAGCCAGGAGGCGATCTCGCTCGCTGGCCATCTCGGGCTCGGCCGCCTGATCGTGCTGTTCGACGACAACGGCATCTCCATCGACGGGCCGACGTCGCTTGCGACCTCCGACGACCAGCTCGCCCGCTTCGCTGCCTCCGGCTGGTCGGTGCGCCGTGTCGACGGGCACGATCCCGAAGCAGTTGCGCAGGCGATTGCCGAGGAGCGTGAGAGCGCAAGACCGTCGCTGATCGCCTGCCGCACCATCATCGGCTACGGCGCGCCGGATCGTCAGGGCACTGAGAAGGCGCATGGCGCGCCGCTCGGCGCCGAGCAGACGGCGGCAGCGCGCAGGACGCTCGGCTGGGACTATCAGCCGTTCGTGGTGCCCAGCCCGATCCTGAAGGCGTGGCGGATGATCGGGCAACGTGGGCAGGTCGCCCGTCTTGCATGGCTCGATCGCTACGAATGTGCGACGCCCGAGCAGCGTGACCTCTTCATCGAGGGTAAGACCGTTGCCCTGCCGGGAGCCTTTGCCCAGGCCGCGGCGAAATTACGCGAGCGCTTTGCCAACGAACGTCCGAAGCTCGCGACGCGGCAGGCCTCGCAGCAAGTGCTCGACGGCATCGCCGGAACAATTCCTGGACTCATCGGCGGCTCCGCGGACCTGACTCATTCGAACCTGACGCACGCGAAACCACAGACTCCCATCACGCGCGGACATTTCGCGGGGGACTACATCCATTACGGTATCCGCGAGCACGGAATGGCCGCGGCGATGAACGGCCTCGCGCTGCATGGTGGCTTCATCCCCTATGGCGGCACCTTCCTCGCCTTCTCCGACTACAGCCGACCGGCCATCCGTCTTGCGGCCTTGATGCGGCTGCGCGTCATTCATGTGATGACCCACGACTCCATCGGGCTTGGCGAGGACGGCCCGACGCATCAGCCCGTGGAGCATCTCGCGGCGCTGCGCGTCATTCCGAACCTCCTGGTGTTCCGTCCGGCCGATGCCGTCGAGACGCTGGAAGCCTGGGATTGCGCGCTCAAATCCGAGCATCGACCCTCCGTCTTGTGCCTGTCGCGGCAGGCGCTGCCAACGTTCCGCAGCGATACCCGCGGTCGAAACCGCGTCGCGCGGGGCGCCTATCTCATCGTCTCGCCGGATGGCGGCCGCGACGTGACGCTGATCGCGACCGGTTCGGAAGTGTCGATCGCCCTTGAAGCCGCCCGTCTGCTCGCGACCGAGCACGTCCGTGCTGCCGTGGTGTCCGCCCCCTGCTTTGCATTGTTCGACGAGCAACCGGACGACTACCGCGCCGCCGTGCTCGGTACCGCGCCGCGCGTCGGCATCGAAGCGGCGGTCGTTGGGGATTGGCATCGCTGGATCGGTATCGACGGCGAGTTCGTGGGCATGCACGGCTTCGGCGCCTCGGCGCCCGCGTCCGTGCTCTACCGCGAATTCGGCATCACGTCGCAGGGCATCGCGGAAGCTGCAAGGCGGGCGATTATGCGTACCGGCAAGCAATAAGAGGAGGAATTTTGTGGCCCGTATCACCCTTCGCCAACTGCTCGACCACGCCGCCACCCATGGCTACGCGGTACCGGCGTTCAACATCAACAACATGGAGCAGGGCATCGCGATCATGCAGGCGGCGGCCGAGGTCGACGCACCCGTCATCATCCAGGCCTCGCGCGGCGCGCGCAGCTATGCCGGCGATCTCATGCTCTCGCACATGATCGACGCGCTGGAGCGGACCTATCCGGACATCCCGCTATGCATGCACCAGGACCACGGCAACGACGAAGCGACTTGCGCCAGCGCCATCGCTCACGGCTTCACCTCGGTGATGATGGACGGCTCACTCAACGCCGATGCCAGGACGGCGGCGGACTACGACTACAACGTCGCGATCACGCGCCGGGTCGTCGATCTCGCTCATTGGGTTGGCGCTTCGGTTGAAGGTGAACTCGGCGTGCTCGGCTCGCTCGAGCATGGTGGCGGCGAGCAGGAGGACGGCCATGGCGTCGAGGGCAAGGTCAGTCACGACCAGCTGCTCACCGATCCTGATCAGGCCGTCGATTTCGTTCGTGCAACAAAAGTCGATGCGCTCGCGATCGCGATGGGCACCTCGCACGGCGCCTACAAATTCAGCCGCAAGCCGGATGGCGACATTTTGGCGATGCGGGTGGTCGAGGAAATCCACCGCCGGCTGCCCAATACGCATCTTGTCATGCACGGCTCGTCCTCGGTGCCGCAGCCACTCCAGGACATGTTCAACCAGTTCGGCGGCGACATGCCGCAGACCTGGGGCGTGCCGGTCGAGGAGATCGTTCGCGGCATCAAGAGTGGCGTCCGCAAGGTCAATATCGATACCGACTGCCGTCTGGCGATGACCGCGGTATTCCGCAAGGTGGCCGCGCAGGTGCGCTCCGAGTTCGACCCGCGCAAACTCCTCAAACCCGCGATGGATGCGATGCGCGAGCTCTGCCGTGAACGTTTCGAGCAGTTCGGCACGGCGGGTCACGCCAGCGGGATCAAGGTCGTTCCGTTGAGCGAGATGGCGCGGCGTTATCGCACCGGCGAGCTCGATCCGACCACCCACGAGCCAGTCGCCGCCTAGTCATACAGAGAGAGAAGAGCAGGAGAGAGCCATGAATGCACACGCAGGAACGGTCCGCGGCAAAGAGCGCTATCGCTCGGGAGTGATGGAATACAAGCGCATGGGCTATTGGGAGCCCGACTATGTGCCGAAGGACACCGACGTCATCGCGCTGTTTCGCGTCACCCCGCAGGACGGCGTCGATCCGATCGAAGCGTCCGCGGCGGTTGCCGGCGAATCCTCGACTGCGACCTGGACGGTGGTGTGGACTGACCGTCTGACGGCGGCGGAGAAATATCGCGCGAAGTGCTACCGCGTCGATCCGGTGCCGGGTTCGCCGGGCTCCTATTTCGCCTATATCGCCTATGACCTCGACCTGTTCGAACCCGGCTCGATCGCCAACCTCTCGGCCTCGATCATCGGAAACGTGTTCGGATTCAAGCCGCTGAAGGCGCTACGCCTGGAGGACATGCGCTTCCCGGTGGCCTATGTGAAGACGTTCCAGGGGCCGGCGACCGGCATCGTGGTCGAGCGCGAAAGGCTCGACAAGTTCGGCCGGCCGCTGCTCGGCGCGACGGTGAAACCGAAACTCGGCCTCTCCGGCCGCAACTACGGTCGTGTCGTCTACGAAGCACTCAAGGGCGGGCTCGACTTCACCAAGGACGACGAGAATATCAACTCGCAGCCCTTCATGCATTGGCGCGATCGCTTCCTCTACTGCATGGAAGCGGTCAATCGAGCGCAGGCAGCCTCTGGCGAGGCGAAGGGGACCTATCTGAACATCACCGCCGGGACGATGGAGGACATGTACGAGCGCGCGGAATTCGCCAAGGAGCTCGGATCGTGCATCGTCATGATCGACCTCGTGATCGGCTACACCGCGATCCAGTCGATGGCGAAATGGGCGCGCCGCAACGACATGATCCTGCATCTGCACCGCGCCGGCCACTCGACCTACACACGGCAGAAGAGCCATGGCGTGTCGTTTCGCGTCATCGCCAAATGGATGCGGCTTGCCGGTGTCGACCACATCCACGCCGGCACGGTCGTCGGCAAGCTCGAGGGTGATCCAAACACCACGCGTGGCTATTACGACGTCTGCCGCGAGGACTTCAATCCGGTGAAGCTCGAGCACGGCCTGTTCTTCGACCAGTCCTGGGCGAGTCTCAATAAGATGATGCCGGTAGCATCTGGCGGTATTCATGCTGGCCAGATGCACCAGTTGCTCGATCTGCTCGGCGAGGACGTCGTGCTGCAATTCGGCGGCGGCACGATCGGTCACCCGATGGGGATAGCGGCCGGCGCCATCGCCAACCGCGTCGCGTTGGAGGCGATGATCCTGGCCCGCAACGAGGGACGCGACTACGTCCATGAGGGGCCGGAGATTCTGGCCAGAGCGGCCGAAACCTGCACGCCGTTGAAGGCCGCGCTCGAGGTCTGGAAGGACGTGAGCTTCAACTATCAGTCCACCGATACGCCGGACTTCGTGCCGACCGCGCTCGAAACCGTTTGAGGAGACGCACTATGAAACTCACCCAGGGCTGCTTTTCGTTCCTGCCCGATCTGACCGACGATCAGATCACCAAGCAGGTGCAGTATTGTCTTGCAAATGGCTGGGCGGTGAACATCGAATTCACCGATGATCCGCATCCCCGCAACACTTACTGGGAGATGTGGGGCCTGCCTATGTTCGATCTCCAGGATGCGGCTGGCGTGATGATGGAACTCGCCGAGTGCCGCCGGGTGTACGGCGACCGTTACATCCGCATCAGCGGCTTCGATTCCAGCCATGGCTGGGAGTCGGTGCGGATCTCGTTCCTGGTGAACCGCCCGCCGCAAGAGACTGAGTTCGAGCTGGTGCGACAGGAGGTTGGTGGGCGCGCAATCCGGTATAGCACTGTACGCAAGCCGACGGCCCACGCCTCGCAATAACCATTCCTCTCCGCGCGGAGCACTCCCTGCTCCGGATCCTTGGCGGACCACTGCTTCGCCGCTTCCCGGCGGCGAAGCCCTTTTCTTCGAGGTGCTGATGCTCGACGTTGTCCATGCGACGACCGCCGAAGGCGGCGAGACCAATTTCGATCTTCGCAAGGAAGCTGAAGCTGCCGGAATCACCGGCACGCTGCAACAGCTCGAACAGGAGTTGATCGGCCTGAGGCCGGTCAAGAACCGCGTCCGGCAGATCGCGTCACTGCTGCTGGTCGAACGCATGCGGCAGCGCGCGGGTCTGGCCTCGGCACCGCCGACGCTGCATATGTCGTTCACCGGCAATCCCGGCACCGGCAAGACCACCGTGGCGCTGCGCATGGCCAAGATCCTGCATGGTCTCGGCTTCGTGCGGCGCGGACAGGTCATCTCGGTGACGCGCGACGATCTCGTCGGCCAGTATATCGGCCACACCGCGCCCAAGACGAAGGAGATCTTGAAGAAGGCGATGGGCGGCGTGCTCTTCATCGACGAGGCCTATTACCTGCACCGGCCGGACAACGAGCGCGATTATGGCCAGGAGGCGATCGAGATCCTGCTTCAGGTCATGGAAAACCAGCGCGAAGACCTCGTCGTCATCCTGGCCGGGTATGGCGAGCGGATGACGAGCTTCTATGCTTCCAATCCCGGCTTCCGCTCGCGCATCGCTCACCACATCGATTTCCCCGACTATGCGGAATCCGAGCTGCTCGTCATAGCCGAGCTGATGTTCAGGGAACGCGGATATCGCTTCGCGGCTGCGGCACGCGAGGCGTTCGAAAGATACATCGCGTTGCGCCGGACCCAGCCGTTCTTCTCCAATGCGCGCTCGATCCGCAACGCTGTCGATCGCATTCGGCTGCGGCAGGCCGATCGCCTGGTCTCCGATCTCGATCGCATGCTCGATGTCGCCGACCTCGAAACCATTGATCCGGCCGATGTCCTGACGAGCCGCGTGTTCAGCGGCGGGGCCGATGTGCGGAGTGCAAAGCCATGACACCAGACATCCTCATCGCTCCTTCCATTCTGGCGGCGGATTTCGCGCGCCTCGGCGAGGAAATCAAGGCGATCGACGCGGCCGGCGCCGACTGGATTCATTGCGACGTCATGGACGGGCATTTCGTGCCGAACATCAGTTATGGCGCTGATATCATCAAGGCGATCCGGCCGCTGACGAAGCGGATTTTTGACGTACACCTCATGATCGCGCCGGCCGATGCTTATCTCGAAACGTTCGCGAAGGCGGGGGCCGATGTCATCACGGTTCACGCGGAGGCCGGTCCGCATCTCGATCGCTCGCTTCAGGCGATCCGTATGCTCGGCAAGAAGGCCGGCGTCAGCCTGTGTCCGGCCACGCCCGAGAGCGTGATCGAATATGTACTCGATCGTATCGATCTCGTGCTGGTGATGACGGTCAATCCGGGCTTCGGTGGCCAGTCCTTCCTCACTTCGCAACTGGGGAAGATCACTCGCATTCGGAGCATGATTGGCGACCGCCAGATCCGACTCGAGGTCGATGGCGGGGTCACGCGCGACAATGCCGCGGCCGTTGCCGCAGCTGGCGCCGATACGCTTGTGGCGGGCTCCGCCGTGTTTCGCGGCAGCAGCAGCGCCGACTACGCCAGCAACATCGCGGCCATTCGCATCGCCGCCGAGTCCGGCCGGGTAACAAAAGTGCAAGATAATTCCGCGCAATCGCTCCATGCGGGTGCCACCGCGCGGATCCGATAAACCAATTGAACGGTATCGTGATCTGATCGGTATGAGCGCTTGGAGCTCATGCCTTGGCGCCCATGCTTTGGAGCCCATTGCCCTTGCGAGGCAGGTTCCACGTGCAAAGCCCGAGTCATTGGAACTAAAGTGGGCGAGCGCATTTCTCAAAAGTTAACTGCAATCAAGCGCGCTGTGCAGGCAGCAAATGTTTTGCACAACCGCCATCGGCCTGACGCAAATCAGGGCAATAAGCCTTGTGAACGCGAGGGAGGGTCCCATGGAGAACGTACGTCGCTACCGCGCGCTGGCGTCCCTCTGCCGTCAGCAGGCGGCCTACCGGCCGCTCCAGACCTGGGAGCTCCTCGGCCAGGCCGAACATTTCGAACATCTCGCCGAGATCGAGCTCAAGGCGCACTTCGCCGCGTGCAATGCGAAGGGCGAGGACGACGCTATCGGAGCGGCGGCATGGGAGACCCCCGCCGCGGCGTGACAGAACTCTTATACGCGCCCTCGGGAGTGCGAGATCAAAGTCCGACAGTCTGAAGTGCGTCGACGCACCGCCGTCGCTCGAAGATTTTTGCCTGCGGCCGCTCGTCGCATTTCTTTGCCAAGAATTAATCGCGTGGACGGGACACCGTAAGGTGCAAGGACCCATGTTGGATGCAGGGCGACCCCTCACCCAACATGGAGATTTCGACATGAACGATCGCGTCAATTCCGACACCACCACGTCCCGCAAGATTCTGGAGGCCGCGCCGCCTGGCGCTGCTCGGCACCGTGGCCGCGCTGGGCGTGGCCGTGCTCGCCGCGTCTCCCATTTCTTCGCCGTTCAACGTGAACTCGCTCATTGCGCCGGCGCAGGCCTCTGAGGTGGCCGCGACGCCGCCGGGATTCGGCGATCTCGTCGCCAAGGTCAAACCCGCCGTCATCTCGGTGCGGGTGAAGATCGACGAGGACAACGACAAGAGCGCGATGCTGCAACAGAACCGGATGGATTCTGACGAGCAGACGCCGTTCGACCAGTTCTCGCGGCAATTCGGCTTCCCCCGCGGCATGAACGGCATGCCGCGCCAGCGTCATCAGGTGATCACGGGCGAGGGCTCCGGTTTCTTCATCTCCGCTGACGGCTATGCCGTCACCAACAACCACGTCGTCGACCACGCTCAATCGGTGCAGGTGACGACCGACGACGGCACGATCTACACCGCCAAGGTGGTCGGCACCGATCCCAAGACCGATCTCGCGCTGATCAAGGTCGAAGGCAAGAAGGACTTCCCGTTCGTCAAATTCTCCGATCAGAAGGCGCGGATCGGCGATTGGGTGGTCGCGGTCGGCAATCCCTTCGGTCTCGGCGGCACGGTGACTGCGGGTATCGTCTCGGCCAGCGGCCGTGACATCGGTAACGGTCCCTACGACGACTTCATCCAGATCGACGCCCCCATCAACAAGGGCAATTCCGGCGGTCCTGCCTTCGACATGAACGGCAACGTCATCGGCGTGAACACCGCGATCTTCTCGCCGTCCGGCGGCTCCGTCGGCATCGGCTTCGACATTCCGGCCTCGACCGCAAAGCTCGTCGTCGCACAGTTGAAGGACAAGGGTGCGGTCACCCGCGGCTGGCTCGGCGTACAGGTCCAGCCGGTGACCGCGGATATCGCCGACAGCCTCGGCCTCAAGGCGGCGCGTGGTGCGATCGTCGACAATCCGCAGGACGGCAGCCCGGCGGCGAAGGCCGGCATCGAGGCCGGTGACGTCATCACCGCCGTCAATGGTACTGCGGTCAAGGACTCCCGCGATCTCGCCCGCACCATTGCCACCCTGGCGCCAGGCAGCTCAGTGAAACTCGACGTCTTCCATAAAGGCGAGAGCAAGACGATAACGCTCGCGCTTGGCGAGCTGCCGAACGAGCGGCAGGCCCAAGGTAAGGCCGACGACGGCAAGACGCAGCCGGACGCCGGCACGCCGCGGCTCGGACTCAGCCTTGCGCCCGCGGGTGATGTCCAAGGCGCCGCCGGCCAGAAAGGTCTCGTGGTGACCGAAGTCGATCCCGAGGGACCGGCCGCGCAGCACGGTATCCAGACCGGCGACGTCATCCTGAACGTCGGCGGCAAGCCGGTCGCCAATGTCGGCGATGTCCGGTCCGAACTGGCGCAGGCCAAATCGTCCGGCAAAAAGAGCGTGCTGTTGCAGGTGAAGAGCGCGGAGGCGACCCGGTTCGTCGCAGTGCCGCTCGCGTAAGTCTCGCGACTTCGACCGCAAATTCAAAAGGCGGCCTGCGGGCCGCCTTTTTTCGTGTGCGCTGACATACCCACAGGTAGCCGATAACATTCTCGTTAACGGCAGTAATGGTGACGGGTTCGTCCGAAAAAGCCGCGTTCACTGTTCACACTCGGGAGTCGCGTGTTGCACTTTGGCGTGGAAGCGCCAGAGCCTGTCGGAAGAGTGGAACTTCGGACCGTCCGGCTGCTTTGGAACCCGCCGGTGGTTCGCATTTGATCGGTGCCAAGATGGGTCGATTGAAGCTCTCGCTGATGAGTGCGCTGCTCGTGGCGCCCCTGGTATTATCTATCGGAAGTGCGATGGGTCGCGACGACGGCCGCTACGCCGATTCGCCGCTCAAGCCTTGGTTCGACAGTCTGCGCAGCCATCTCGGTCCGTGCTGCTCGGACGCCGACGGCGTTGCGGTCGCCGATCCCGATTGGGAATCGCACAACGGCCACTACCAAGTGCGCCTCGACGGGCAGTGGGTCGAAGTCCCCGACGAAGCCGTCATCACCGAGCCAAACCGCGCCGGCCGCACCATGGTGTGGCCGGTCAAGACGGCGTTTGGCATCTCGATCCGCTGCTTCATGCCGGGCAGCATGATCTGAGGCTGGTCTCTACGACCGCTTGGCGGATTTACGTTTGGAGCTTTTCTTCGATCTTTTGCTCGAACTTTTCCTCGAGCTCTTCTTGGCCGTCTTCTTGGTCTTCTTGGCTGTTTTCCGCTTCGGGACCTTCTTGCCCTTCTTGCGCGCTTCGGACAGGCCGATTGCGATCGCCTGCTTGCGGCTCTTCACGCGTCCGCCACGACCGCCCGGTCCGCTCTTCGCGGTACCCTTCTTGTAACGGCGCATCTCGCGCTCGACATCCTTGCCGGCGCTGCGCGAGTAACGGCGCTTCTTTGCCTTGCGTGCCATCAAGTTTCTCCCTTCGGTCGAGAGAACTGCTCGAAGCAGGCATGGTTCCGAAACGCGCCGCAAGGCGCGAACGCGCCAAGCAAGCTAGAAGGAATTCGCCAGCTCGATTTCCGCCTCCAGCAGCTGGATGCGTCGCGCGGCTTCACCGGAGGACAGATATCGATCGTATTGCGTGGGCTGGTAGGCCTCCTCACTCAGCCGCTTCAGCCTCAGCCCCTGCGCCCGGGTCATCTGATCCATGAGAAAAACCCTGGCGTCGTATTGACCCTGAACCTGCATGTCCGCTCTCCATACGGAATTGGTGACTTGACTATATGTTCTTATTTTGTTCTAACAAGCCATGGACAACAGAATTAATGAAATTCGACGTAAAATCAGCGCCTTGAGGCTGGAAATGGCCCACGTCGAGGCGTCTGTGCGCGACCTCGTCAACCGCGATCGCGACTGCACCGAGCAAGCCCCCGCGCAGATGGATCTGCGCCGGAAAATCAACCTGCTGATCGGCGAATGGAAGGCAGCCGGGGGCGGCGAGGTGTTGCCCGATATCGGCAACCGGGTGCGTCTGCGTTCAGGGAAGATCGAGAGCAAGCCGACACGCGCGGCTCTGCGTCGCTGAGATATTGAGAGGGAATCATCAGAGGCGTTCAGCGGATGGAGGCACGTAGTGGACGAAGACCCGGACGCCTACCGGATTCTGGAAACTGCGCGCCGAGATCCTCGAACTGGGCTCCGCGATCCGTCAATTGCGGCGCGAGGGCCTCGACGACGCCGCGGCCCAGCTCCTGATCTCGCGTAAGCGGGCGCGGCTTGACCAGCTCGTGAAGACACTTTCGTAAGTCGCGCCTTAACGTCACTTGAGATGCGGCGCAGCTCGCGGAGCAGGCCAATCCCCCGTTCGCGCATCAAAGCAAAAAGGCCCCGCGATCGCGGGGCCTTTCCTGGAATTCGGCGAGCCTACTTGGTGTTGGTCGTGCCCTTATTCGTCATGCTGCCGCCTTGGTCGGAGCCGGGACCAGAGCCGCCTTGGCCGGAGGCGTCAGGGACCCTTGACTTGGTATTGGCTCCCGTCGTCTGCGAAGACGACATCGAGGATGGGTGCTTCGATTTGTGCGACTTGGCCTGCGCGGCGAACGGCGCGGCGGCAAGGCCGGTTGCCAACATCACGGCGAGGGCAAGC
The DNA here is from genome assembly GCF_041200145.1 of Bradyrhizobium sp. LLZ17. Taxonomy (NCBI): domain Bacteria; kingdom Pseudomonadati; phylum Pseudomonadota; class Alphaproteobacteria; order Hyphomicrobiales; family Nitrobacteraceae; genus Bradyrhizobium; species Bradyrhizobium zaerense. The sequence goes on along the minus strand of NZ_CP165734.1, from coordinate 2,931,673 downwards.
TTGGTGGTCTTCATGCGGGGGACTCCTGAGTTGAATTGACGCAGGCACCCAACCGCTATCTGCGGCAGGAGTTCCAAGGAACCACTCAGGCGTTTTCACCCGGACCTCAAAATTCCTTGTCTTCGGAAATGATGAACACGACGCCTGTGAGCGCTGCGCCGATCGAAAACGTCGTCACCAGCGTGATGACAAAGACGAAAACCGCCTGGCGTCCGCCATGGTTCAGCAGGCTGGCGACCGCTGGATTGAACAGAATGAGTGCAAGACCGAAACCAAGGCCGAGCGCGGCACCCATCATCGCATGCGTCATCAGCTTGATGAGGCCGGTGGGAGAGATCAGGCTTGGCGACTTTTTTGCCCGCATGGAACTGCCGCTCGCTTTGGCATGCAAACGCGCGCAATGATCCAGGGTTCCATCTCGGATGAAGGAATTGTCATGAGTCGCTTCAGGCGACGTTCATGCTCGCTTTGCGAGAATGACGCCATCAACACGGGAATATTCGATATGGGCAAGGTTGTCTTTCTTTATCGCTCGCTGGCGTATCGCAACGCGGCCGCCGACATGCTGCGCAAGGCGCGCAAGCTGCCGCGCGGCGCGGAGCGAAGCGCGGCCCTTCGCTACGCGACGGCGTTACGCGATCTCGCGCAAACGGAAGCATGGCTTGAGGGGCGCATCGCCGTTGACCCTCGGCCGACAGAGCAGAGGGAAGCAGTCGCTTCGCGCTAACCCAATGCGCGTTGTAGCTCAGGAAAGGTGTTGGGGTCGAACCTGTCCTGTGCTGCCGACGCGGCCGCAGACTTTGGCATCAGGGGCACTTCGAGCCGGCACAACAGGCCCTCCGCGCGCCAATCAAATTGCGCTCGTCCGCCGAGCTGCGATTCGACACTCGCCAGCAGGCTCCTTGTGCCAAAGCCGCGCGATTTCGGCGTCATGACTGCTGGGCCGCCGGATTCCTCCCACGTCAAAATGAGGAGGTCGTTCTCGGACTGCCAGCCGATTGCAAGCCGTCCTGATCGTGTCGAGAGCGCACCATATTTTGCCGAATTGGTGAAGAGCTCGTGCAGAGCAAGTGCCAGTGTCTGTGCCGTGGTGGGCAGCAACTGCACCTGGGGACCTGCCAGCTTGACCTGGCCGCCAAGCGAATAGGGCGCAAGCTCCTCGTCGATCAGCTTGGACAACTCGGCGCCTTGCCAGCTCGACAGCGACAGGATCGTGTGCACGCGCGCGAGTGCGTTGATGCGCCCCTCGACGGCGCTGACATAGGCTTGGACCCCGTCGGCGCGGGTGAGGCGCACGATCGACTGCGCCAGTGCCAGCGCGTTCTTGGCGCGATGGTCGACTTCCCGTGCCAGCAGAGTCTGTCGCTCTTCGGCGCGCTTACGTTCCGTGATGTCGACGGTGACGCCGCTGACCCGCACCACGCGTCCGCTCTCGTCCACCGTCGCGGCCGCCGTGCCGACGCACCAGCGAATCTCGCCATCGGGCCGGCCGATGCGGAACTCCGCCTCATACGCGAGCGCGCCGCTATTGAGCGCGGCGATCGCCCGACGGAACTGATCGACATCGTCGGGATGCAGCAAAGCCTGGATGTTTGCCGAAGTGACGTTGAAGGTCTCCGGCGTCACCCCGAAGATGCGGTACTGGCCTTCGTCCCACATCCAGTCGCCGTTGATCCAGTCCCAGTCCCAGGACCCCATCTTGCCGGCCGCGATCGCCATGCTGCGGCGCTGTTCGCTTTCGCGCAGTTTTGCGGTGGAGTTCTCCAGTTCCGCGGTACGCGCGCGGACGCGGTCCTCGAGCTCCTGGTTCAGCCGTTCGAGCTGGCGCGTCTTGCGGTAGAGTTCGGCGAACACCTTGATCTTGGCACGCAGCACCTCCGGCACGACCGGCACCGGAACGTAGTCGACGGCGCCCATCTCGTAGCCGCGCAGCCGGTCGATGTCGCTGACCTGGATTGCCGAGATGAAGATCATTGCTGTTTTCTGGAACCGCGGATGCTCGCGGATCATCGCCGCGAGCTCAAAACCGTCGAGTTCGGGCATGCAGACATCGACCAGGATCACCGCGATCTCGGTCTTGAGCAGCACCTCCAGCGCCTCGCGCCCCGACGAAGCGATCACGAGATTCTCGCCGAGTTCCTTCAGGATGACCTCGTAGGCGAGCAGCTTGGCCGGCTGGTCGTCGACGAGGAGGATGTTGACCCTTTGGTGGTCCATTCTCGGATCCCGCTCAGCGGTGCAGCCACATGCGGATTGCAAGCAGCAATTGATCGGTGTTGACGGGTTTGGCGAGGTAGTCGGACGCGCCGGCTTCCAGACATTTCTCGCGGTCGCCCTTCATCGCCTTCGCTGTCAGCGCGATGATCGGCAGGCGCAAGAAGGCCGGGTTCTCCCTGATCACGCCGATGGTCTGATAGCCATCCATCTGCGGCATCATGATGTCCATCAGCACGATGGCGATTTCCGGGTTGGACTCGACCAGCGTCACCGCTTCGCGGCCGGTGGTCGCCGTCAGAACCTTCATGCCGCGCCGCTCCAGCACGCTCGACAGCGCGAAGATGTTGCGGGCGTCGTCGTCGACGAGCAACGCGGTCTTGCCGATCAGGTCCTCGTCGGAGCTGTTCAGTTTCTCCAGCATGCGCTGCTTCTCGATCGGAAGTTCGGTGATCACGCGATGCAGGAACAATGCAGTCTCGTCGAGCAGGCGTTCCGGCGATTCCACACCCTTAACCACGATGCTGCGCGCCATCGTGTGGAGTTCCGCATCCTCCTCGGCCGACAGTTCGCGGCCGGTGAACACGACCACCGGAATGTTCGACAGCGCTTCGTCGTGGCGGATCTGGTCGAGCACCTCGAAGCCGCTCATATCGGGCAGCCGCAGGTCGAGCACCACGCAATCGCACGGCGCCTCGCGCAGCATCGAAAGTGCGCCGGCGCCGGTATCGGTGGTCACGATCTCGATGTCGTCGTGATGCAGGAGCTCCCGGATCGAGAGCTGCTCGGCCTCGTTGTCCTCGACGATCAACAGCCGCTTGCGCCGCGGCCTGGCATATTCCTTGATTTGCGACAGCGCAGCCGAAACACCCTCCGTGGTGGTCGGCTTGTTGACGAAGGAGAAGGCGCCGCGCGCCAGCGCATGCTGGCGGTCCTCGTCGAGCGTGATGATCTGCACGGGAATGTGGCGCGTCAGCGGATTGTGCTTGAGCTGGCTCAGCACTGTCCAGCCGAGCATGTCGGGCAGGAACACGTCGAGCGAAACGGCTCTTGGCTGATACTGCTTGGCAAGATCGAGCGCTTCCGCGCCACGCGAGGCGACCAGGACCTTGAATCCCTTGTCGCGCGCGAGATCGACCAGAATCCGCGCATAATGCGGGTCGTCCTCGACGATCAGGAGGATACTGTCGCCGGGCTCGAGCTTGAGTCGATCGTCCGGCAGCTGCTCGATGACGCGTTCGGGCGTCGTTGCTGCTGGCTGCAGTGCCGGCGGCTGGCTGTATTGCTGCTGCGGCGCGGCGCGCGGTGCGAGCGTCGGGCCCGAATATTTCAGCGGCAGATAGAGCGTGAAGGACGAACCCTTGCCGGGCAAGCTGCGCAGGTGGATCTCGCCGCCAAGCAGGCTCGCGAGCTCGCGGCTGATCGCAAGACCGAGGCCGGTGCCACCATATTTGCGGCTGGTGCCGGCGTCAGCCTGCTGGAATGCCTCGAAGATCAGCTTCTGCTTCTCGAGCGGAATCCCGATGCCGGTGTCGGACACTTCGAACGCGATCACGGCCGGCGCGGAATTCAGCACAGGATGATCCGTCCCCCAGCCGCCGACCGCGGCGGCGACCTTGAGCCGCACTTCGCCTTCGGCGGTGAATTTGAAGGCGTTGGACAGCAGGTTCTTCAGGACCTGTTGCAGCCGCTTGGAATCGGTGACGATGCTGCGCGCGAGGTTCGGATCGACGTCGATCTTGAACGACAAATTGCGATTTTCAGCCTCGTGCCGGAACGGCCGCCCCACCGTCTCCAGCAGGTTCGCGGTCAGGATTTCCTCGGCGTCGACCGTCACCGTGCCGGATTCGATCTTGGAGAGATCGAGGATGTCGCTGATGAGGTTGAGCAGATCGGTGCCGGCGCCATGGATGGTGCGGGCGAATTCGACCTGCTTGCCCGTGAGATTGCCGTCCGGATTGTCGCTGAGCTGCTGGCCGAGGATCAGGATCGAGTTCAGCGGCGTGCGCAGCTCGTGGCTCATATTGGCGAGGAATTCGGACTTGTACTTCGAGGTCAATGCGAGCTCGGTGGCCTTTTCCTCCAGCGCGCGGCGGGCCTGCTCGATTTCCTGGTTCTTGCGCTCGACCTCGACGTTACGCTCGGCGAGCTGCTGCGCCTTCTGCTCGAGCTGGTCGTTGGTCTGCTGCAATTCGCGCTGCTGGGTCTGAAGCTCGCCGGCGAGCTGCTGCGACTGCTTGAGCAGACCCTCCGTCTGCATCGTCGCTTCGATCGAATTGAGCACGATGCCGATGGAGTCGGTGAGCTGCTCCAGAAACGTCATCTGCGAGGTCGTGAACGAGGTCAGCGAGGCAAGCTCGATCACCGCCTTGACCTGGCCCTCGAACAGCACCGGCAGCACCACGAGGTTCTTCGGCGCGACGCGGAGCAGCGCCGAATTGATCGGCACCACGTCGCTGGGAATGTCCGCGACGACGCGCGGGCGCCGGTCGAGGGCACATTGGCCGATCAGGCCGTCACCCAATGGAAGCACGCGCGGATAGGGGTAGAGGCCGTCGCCGGCATAGGAGGCAAGCAGCAGCAGTCGGGGACTGTCCTCGCTCTCGACCTGGTAGATCACGCCGGTGTGCGCGTTCACCAGCGGCGAAAGCTCGGTCAGCAGCAGCCGGCCGACGGTGGCGAGATCGCGCTGGCCCTGAAGCATGTTGGTGAATTTCGCGAGGTTGGTCTTCAGCCAGTCCTGTTCGGTGTTCACGTCCGTCGTCAGACGGAGGTTCGTGATCATCGTGTTGATGTTGTCCTTCAACTCCGCGACTTCACCGCGGGCTTCGACCTGGATCGACCGCGTCAGATCGCCCTTGGTCACGGCGGTCGCGACTTCCGCGATGGCGCGCACCTGCGAGGTGAGATTGGCCGCCAGCAGGTTGACGTTGCCGGTCAGATCCTTCCAGGTGCCGGCCGCACCGGGCACGTCGGCCTGTCCGCCGAGCCGCCCCTCGACGCCGACCTCGCGCGCCACCGATGTCACCTGGTCGGCAAACGTCGCGAGCGTCTCAGTCATGTTGTTGATGGTGTCGGCCAGCGCCGCCACCTCGCCCTTCGATTTCACGGTAAGATTCTGCTTGAGGTCGCCGTTGGCAACTGCGGTCACGACCTTGACGATGCCGCGGACCTGCTCGGTGAGGTTTGCCGCCATGAAGTTGACGGTGTCGGTGAGATCCTTCCAGGTGCCGGCGACGCCGGGCACCTGGGCCTGGCCGCCGAGTTCGCCTTCGGTGCCGACCTCGCGGGCGACGCGCGTCACTTCGCCGGCGAAGGCGTTGAGCTGATCCACCATGGTGTTGATGGTGTTCTTCAGCTCGAGGATCTCGCCCTTCACATCGACGGTGATCTTGCGGGACAAGTCGCCGCGCGCAACGGCCGTGGTGACTTCGGCGATGTTGCGGACTTGGGTCGTGAGGTTCGCGGCGAGCAAATTGACGTTGTCGGTGAGGTCCTTCCAGGTGCCGCCGACGCCGGGCACGACGGCCTGACCGCCGAGCCGTCCTTCGGTGCCGACCTCGCGAGCCACGCGCGTCACTTCGGCGGCAAAGGAGCGGAGCTGCTCGACCATGGTGTTCAAGGTGTCCTTGAGCAGCAGGATCTCGCCGCGCACGTCCACCGTGATCTTCTTCGACAGATCGCCGCCGGCAATTGCGGTCGCGACCTCGGCGATGTTGCGGACCTGGGCCGTCAGGTTCGAGGCCATGAAGTTGACGTTGTCGGTGAGGTCCTTCCAGGTGCCGGCAACGCCGGGCACTTCGGCCTGGCCGCCGAGCTTGCCTTCGGTGCCGACCTCGCGCGCCACGCGCGTCACCTCGCCGGCGAAGGCGTTGAGTTGGTCGACCATGGTGTTGATGGTGTTCTTCAGCTCGAGGATCTCGCCCTTCACGTCGACGGTGATCTTGCGGGACAAGTCGCCGCGGGCAACCGCGGTGGTGACTTCGGCGATGTTGCGGACCTGGGCGGTCAGATTACCCGCCATCGAGTTCACGGAGTCCGTCAGATCCTTCCACGTGCCGGCAACGCCGGGCACGTTGGCCTGACCACCCAGGCGTCCCTCCGTGCCGACCTCGCGCGCGACGCGCGTCACCTCGCCCGCGAAGCGGTTGAGCTGGTCGACCATCGTGTTCAGGGTGTCTTTCAGTTGAAGGATCTCACCGCGGACGTCCACCGTGATCTTGCGCGACAGGTCGCCGCCGGCAATCGCGGTCGCGACCTCGGCGATGTTGCGGACCTGGGCGGTGAGGTTGCCCGCCATCGAGTTGACGTTGTCAGTGAGGTCCTTCCAGGTGCCGGCGACGCCTGGCACTTGCGCCTGGCCACCCAGCTTGCCTTCGGTACCCACCTCGCGCGCCACGCGCGTCACCTCGCCGGCGAACGCATTGAGCTGATCCACCATGGTGTTGAGCGTTTCCTTCAGCTGAAGGATTTCGCCCGATACGTTCACGGTGATCTTCTTCGACAGGTCGCCCTTGGCGACCGCGGTCGCGACTTCGGCGATGTTACGCACCTGACCCGTCAGGTTCGAGGCCATCGAGTTGACGCTGTCCGTCAAGTCCTTCCAGGTGCCGGCCACGCCGCGCACCTGAGCCTGGCCGCCCAACTTGCCTTCGGTGCCGACTTCGCGCGCGACGCGCGTGACCTCGCCGGCGAACGCGTTGAGCTGGTCCACCATCGTGTTGATGGTATCCTTCAGCTCCAGAATCTCGCCGCGCACGTCCACGGTGATCTTCTTCGACAAGTCGCCGCCGGCGACTGCAGTGGTCACCTCGGCGATGTTGCGGACCTGGGCTGTCAGGTTCGACGCCATCGAATTGACGCTCTCGGTCAGGTCCTTCCAGGTGCCGGCGACGCCGAGCACGTTGGCTTGGCCGCCGAGCCGGCCTTCGGTGCCGACCTCGCGCGCGACGCGCGTGACTTCGCCGGCAAAGGCGTTGAGCTGGTCGACCATGGTGTTGAGCGTTTCCTTCAGCTGAAGGATTTCGCCCGAGACGTTCACCGTGATCTTCTTGGAGAGGTCGCCGCCGGCGATGGCGGTGGCGACGTCGGCGATGTTGCGGACCTGCGCGGTCAGGTTGGACGCCATGAAGTTGACGTTGTCGGTGAGATCCTTCCAGGTGCCGGCCACGCCGGGCACCTGGGCCTGGCCGCCGAGCTTGCCCTCGGTGCCGACCTCGCGCGCGACGCGCGTCACCTCGGAGGCGAAGGAGTTGAGCTGGTCCACCATGGTGTTGATGGTGTCCTTCAGCTCCAGGATCTCGCCGCGGACGTCCACCGTGATCTTGCGCGACAGGTCGCCACGCGCCACGGCGGTGGTGACGTTGGCGATGTTGCGCACCTGCGCGGTGAGGTTGCCGCACATCGCGTTGACGGAGTCGGTCAAGTCCTTCCAGGTGCCGGCGACGCCGGGCACGATCGCCTGGCCGCCGAGCTTGCCATCGGTGCCGACCTCGCGCGCCACGCGCGTGACTTCGGAGGCGAACGAGCGGAGCTGGTCCACCATCGTGTTGATGGCTTCCTTGAGCTGAAGGATCTCGCCGCGGACGTCGACGGTGATCTTCTTGGACAAGTCGCCGTTGGCGACCGCGATCGTGACCTCGGCGATGTTGCGAACCTGGTTGGTCAGGTTGTTCGCCATCGAGTTGACGCTCTCGGTCAGGTCCTTCCAGACGCCGGTCACTTCCGGCACCTGGGCCTGGCCGCCGAGCTTGCCCTCGGTGCCGACCTCGCGCGCGACGCGTGTCACCTCGGAGGTGAACACGCCAAGCTGCTTGATCATCGTGTTGACGATGGTGGCCGATTGCAGGAATTCTCCGCGGAGCGGACGGCCGTCGACGTCGAGCTTGACGGTCTGGAGCAGGTCGCCTTGCGCGACCGCTGCGACCGCGCGCGTCACCTCGCGCGTCGGCCACAACAGATCGTCGATGAGGGTGTTGACGGAGCCTTCCATGTCGGCCCAGGAGCCGCTCGCCAGCCCGAACTTGACGCGCTGCCGAGTCTTGCCTTCGCGCCCGACGACCTGGCCGACCAGCTCGAGCTGCTGGGCCATGCGCTGGTTGGCCGCGATGATTTCGTTAAACGTGTCCGCGATCTTGCCGTCGATGCCGAGATAATCGCCGCTCATCCGCAACGAAAAGTCGCCGCTGCGCATGGCTTGGAGCGCGAGCAGCAATTCGGGCCGGGAGTCCGGCTCTGACGCACCGTTGTTTTTCGGCTTTGGGATGCGACGACCGGACCGTGATGCAGTTCCGGGATCGAGGTCGCTCATGTGATTCCCCCGCGGCGTCGGCCGAATCCACGCCAAGACGCAATGACTTAAAATAGAGCGTCAGCCAAATTCGAAATCAAGCGCCAAGGTTGGAGCGCGCGAAAATGGAACCTGCCTTGCTCAGCCCGGTACAAACAACATCGGCGGGTGCAATCGGTTCCATTCGGTTCCGGATAATTTTTGGGCGGCCCGGGCGCTGCTCATGGTGCTCCCGAATTGCCCGCAATCCGTCCGGGAACAGAGCACTCAAAGTGCCGTTAGCCCGCGAACGATCGGAGAGCGCTCATGAAGGTCGGATTTACATTTGCTATGGTCACCTTGTTCATCGCTGGATCGGCCCATGCGCAAGGGGCGCCGAGTGGGCGCGGTGCCGTGACCGGCGATCCCGCCGCAAGTTCTGCGACCCCGCGTGCGGAGCAGCCGACCACGGGGGCGGCGGCCAAATCGAGCCGGAGTGGCAGCGGCACCTCGACCTCGGGCGGCAAGGATGACAATGGCGACGCCGGCCGGGACAAGATGTCCGGGAGCGACCACACCGTGCGGCCGGAGACCCAGCAGCATCCGGACAAAAAATAGGACAGCTACTTGTCGGCCATGGTGCGCTCGGCGTCCTTCAACTGGGCGCGCAATCTCGGCAATTGGTCCTTCGCGAAAGCGGCGAGCGCGGCGTTGTCGGGCGCCTTCAGATAGCGCTCGAGCATGCCGATCGCGGAGTCGTATTCGGGGATCTGCGCGGCATAAAAGCTTCTGACATAGGTCGGCCCGTCCGCACTCTCGGGCTCGGCAACGCTCGCTCCGGCGGATGTTGCTTTGCCGATTCGCGGCTCGGCGCCAATCCTGTCCTGGATCTCCTTCAGCGCCTTGTCGCGCTTGGCGGCTTCTTCGGCGCGCAGAGCGGCAAGGTTCTTGACCTCCGCATTTCCCTTCAGATCGGTGCTCTCCAACAGGCCCTGCTGGAAGCGGCTCAGGGCATAGAGGCCGCCGATGACGTCGGTCGCAGTCGGCGTGCGATCGCCCTGTATCTGCTCACCCGGGCTGTCGGCGAGCGCTGCGGTGCTGATGAACGCCAGGATTATCGCGACAAGAATTCGCATAAGCACCAATGACGTTTGGGACGCGAAGTTCCCGCAAATGTTACGATCCCGTAAGAGCGGTTGCGCAATGTTGGCTCGGTGCCCACATCTTGCTTATGAAACAGTCTGATATTTTCCGGGACAACGCCGATAACTGCCTGCAGCTCGCCGAGCGCGCCAAAGGCCAGCCCACCTACAAGCGCTATTCGCGTATGGCGGAAGCTTGGAGGGCGCTCGCGAACGAGCAGGACTGGCTGGACGGCGAAATCCCGCCGGTCATGGTCCGCGGCCGCCAAAAGCAGGACGCCTGACGCTCTCGTTTTCGTGAATCTGCGTGTGAGACGCGTCACGGTATGAGCGCACCAATTAACGATGATACAGGGATAGTCGATCGCGTTGGTTTTCGATCCAGCAGGAGGTTTGCAATGGCTCCACGTCTGGCACTTCTTTCTCTCATTCTCGCTTTCGGCGTCTCTGTCGCGTTCGCGACGGTGACGACGGTGCGGCAAGTGCATCAGGGGAATGCATCAGTCGCGGTGCACGCTGTGCATAGCTAGCGCCCCAGCCTTTCGCACGCGCCGGAACATTCGGCGCTCCGGTGCGTAAGCGCTTTGAGACATCAGAGGCGAGAGGACAGCATGGCGCATTCCGACCAGGGCATCGTCAAGGACCAAAGGGCAGAGGAGCAGCCGCGCGATAAGCGGCGTGCCCAGACCGTGCACAAGACCGATCCCAAGGGCTCGCCGTCGCGCGAAGCGACGCGCGATCCCGAGTTGAACGACAACAGCAAGACGCCGGGCTCAGGCATGACACCGGACGATTCCGGCGCCGCCCCGAGCGGCTAGAGCATCGACCCGGAAAAAGCGCGAGCGGTTCTTCGAAAGCTCAAACCGCGGGGCCTTTGCGCGAGGAACGAATCGTCTGGCGAAACGTCGACAGATTGCTTCCGGTTGTCATGCCCCCGGTGCGCCGGAAGCAATCTCCAAGGACGGCCCTGGCACCCACCGTGTCGGGGCCGTTCCGCGATGAGAGGCTGGGAATCACTCCGTGCCCTCGCCGTCGGCCTTTGCCGGCGTGTGTCCCGCAGGACCGCGGCCAAATACGCCATACTCGCTTGATTTGACGCCGGCGGAGGAGCCGAGCTCGGTCTCGATCCCCGCTGCTGCGAGCCCGAATTTGAGCAACTCGCGAACCGCCGCGGCGCGCGTCGGCATGCGGTGTTTGAACCGGAAATCGTCGGTTGCGGCCAGCTCTTCCGGCGAAAGCATCACTTGGAGGCGCTCGGCGCGAAGGTCGTTCATGGTTCCCAGCACGCAAATTGAGCAAGTTGCGTAGTTTACTCAACTCGCCAACTTGCCGCGAGTTCCACAGCAACCTCAAGAAGCGTCAGTTGAGCGAGATAGTCGATGCAAATCAGTAAGATAATGCTTTGAAACGTTTCGCGCGGAGACGCATTTTAAAGGGGAAGGGAGACGTACCATGACGGACGAGGTCAGGTTACCCCGCAAGCTTTCTGACGAGGCCGAAGCGCAGAAGCCCGTGCGTCCGAGCCATCAGAAGGTAATTGAGCAAGTCGAGCGCTGGGCCAATAGCTCCGGCTTGCAGCCCCCGAGGACAGAAGATGCGAAGACGGTCTGAGCCTCACCACCTTCGAGCAACCCTCTGAGCTTACGACAGGGAGCCCCGGCTTCCTGTTGATCGGACACGGTGTTCGGCCCGGGGATGGCGAGAGACGGCGCGAAGCTTTCGCCTCAGCCACCACGCTGACACCGACACCACGGCCCAAGCCACGATGGCGAGGGCGAACGCGCCGATGATGCTCGCTTCCGCTGTCACGGAAAACACAACGGCGAACGCAACGAGGCCGATACTGCCGAGGCCGGCACCTGCGGCGTCGAGCGCCGCGGCCTGCTGGCCGCGTCTGCGCCCGGACAGACCGGCCTTCTCCTTGGAACGGCGTTCATGGCTCTCGACCAGCGTTGCGCTGGCGCAGAAGATCGCGGGAAGCGCGAGAAAGAGGCCGCCGACCGACGCTCCAAAGCGCGCGCCGAGAGCCCCGGCGAGGACGGTCGCCAGTCCGCCGAGTACAAAGCGGATTCCATACTCGTACCATTGTGTCCGCTTCAGCGCCGATGGTGACATCTTGACCAGCATCAGGCCGCACCTCCGAAACCTGCAAGCAGTCCAAAGGCGACCGCAAGCCACACGGCCGAAGCGAGGATGGTGGCCGGCAATGCGTTCAGAGAGTATCGCATCAGCAGGTGGCAGACCGCGACGCTGTAGCAGCCGAGGGCGACGGCACCATAGATCATGGTCCAGCTTTCGGCGGCGGCATAATGAGATCCGTGCTGGACGACGACAATGCCAAGCGTCGCCAGCGCCACAGAAGGGGCGGCGCCGAGCAGGCCTGCAAAGCTCTTCGGCCTGAGCATGTCCCCGAGGATCGCGAACGCGGAGACGATCACGCCGCCGGCAATGAAGCGCACGACATATTCGGTCATGACCGTGCCTGTGACTTGTGCTGCCGGCTGCGCGGCCTTGCCTGCGTCCAGGGCCTGAGCAGTCTCTCCACGGCAGCGCCGAGCGCGAAGCCTGCCACCACGTCGCTCGTCCAATGCGCGAGCACCGCAATCCGTGTCAGTGAAAGCGCGACCGCAACCGAGCGCACCAGCCGGCGCGGCGTTGGCGGCAGCAGGCCGGCGGCCGAGGCAATTGCGCCCATGTGAACGGCGTGACCGGAGGGGAAGGCATCGCGCGCCCGCCCAGAAACAGGGGCGCCATTTTGATGTCCGCGCACCGTCAACCGGTCCGGCCTGGTCTGATCGAACACCGATTTCAGAACATGCGGCAGCAAGGCCGTCGCCACTGAAACAGTCAGAACGTGGTTGGCGATGCGGCGCTGCCGTCGCGGTTGCAGAAGGTGGGCAGAGAGCCACCCGGCCGCCACCAGCGCGAGCAGCACGTGCTCGTCAGCGCCCCAGGTCAGAGTCTCTGCGGCGTGCTCAATGCCTGGATTGGTGTGCGCCGCGATTTGGTTCGCGACCGCCGTGTCTACTCGGGTGGGTTTGACCTCTATGAATGCCATCGTTCTCCGGCGAGATGTCCTTCATGACGCTTTGTAAAGCTTTGATGACAATGAAGGTTCCTCGCTGGTGCGGCGCTGCCCCGACGACGATTACGGATTCCCGGCGCCGCCGGAGGCGCCATACACTTGGCCGGTGGCATAGCTGGCGTCAGCGGCTGCGAGCTGGACGTAAATCGAGGCGAGCTCGGCGGGCTGGCCGGGGCGGCCGAGCGGTGTCACGCCGCCGAACTTTTCGAGCTTGTCCATCGTGGCGCCGCCGGAGACCTGGAGCGGCGTCCAGATCGGCCCCGGAGCGACGCCGTTGACCCGAATGCCCTTCGAACCAAGTTGCTTGGCCAGCGACTTCACGTAGTTCATCGTCGCCGCCTTGGTCTGCGCGTAGTCGTAGAGATCGGGCGAGGGGTCGTAGGCCTGTTCGGAGGTCGTGCCGATGATGCATGAGCCCGGCTTCAGATGCGGCAGCGCGGCCTTGATGATCCAGAATGGTGCGTAGATGTTGGTCTTCATGGTCGCGTCGAAATCTTCGGATGTGACATCGAGGATGGAAGCCCGCGTCTGCTGCCGCGCTGCGTTGCTGACGATGATGTCGAGACCGCCCAGCTCCTGCACGACCTGGTCGACGAGCCTCTTGCAGAACGCCTCATCCTTGAGATCGCCGGGAATGGCGAGGCCGTTGCGTCCCTCCTTCTTGATCAGCGCGATCACCTCCTGCGCATCCGGCTCCTCAGCCGGCAGATAGTTGATGGCGACATCGGCGCCCTCGCGGGCATAGGCAATCGCGGCGGCGCGGCCCATTCCGGAATCGCCACCGGTGATCAGCGCCTTGCGGCCGGCCAGCCGGCCCGAGCCCCTGTAGCTGGTCTCGCCATGGTCCGGCCGCGGCTCCATCTTGCCGGCAAGCCCGGGCCACGGCTGCGACTGCTTCTTGAACGGCGGCTTCGGATAGCGCGTAACGGGATCGATCAGGTCCTGCTCGGGCATGGACGTATTTCCTTTCGCTGTTGAAGGGGCCAGCGAAGCAGCAGCAAGCGTTGCGCTCGCCGCGTGGACGACGTGCCGGCGGGACATCGAGGTTTTGGTTTGATCAGCCATGACGGTCTCCCAAAAACGTTGCGCTTCAACGTGCAGGGACCGAGATCGTTGCTAGTTCGCGGAGGACGCCGCGATGCCGGCGTCCTCAGAAGATTCTTTGCTACCTTAAACTTCTACTTGGACTGTCCGACGTTCGGAGCCCTGCCGAGCTCTTTGGCCATGTCGAGATGATGCCTGAGCGTAGGCAACGTCTTGCCGGCCCAGTTCTTCAGTTCGGCATTGTCGCCGCCATTGGCATAGCGCTCGAACAGAGAGACCGCGTCTTCATGCGCGCTGACCTGATAGGAGTTGTAATCCGAGCTGAAGTCCTTGCCGGTGGCGCTCTTGAGCTTGTCGAGCTTGCTCTGGTGCGAGCTGTCGAGCGACGTCGGCACGGTGGCCTGGGCCTTGCCGTTGCCGACCAGGCCCTTGAGTTCGGTGCTGGTCTTGGTGTGATCGGTCACCATCTGCTGCGCGAAGGATTTTTCCTGCGCGTTGCCCTTCTGCTCGGCGAGCTTGCTCGATTCGATCTCGAACATGTCGCTGATGGCGGCTTCCTTGACGAAATCGGCGGTGGTCGGTGCGACGCCGAGCGTTGAATTCACGCCGGTCTTCTCCCCGAGTGACTGGGCGAGTGCGGGGCCTGCGAGGAGCACGCAAGCGAAAGCGACGATGGTTTTTTTCATGGTTCGGTCCCTCTGACTGACGGCGCAGCCGAAAGGCCGCGCGAACGTTCGCGCCGACCAACCCGCAGCAGGAGCCGAGGTTCCAAGCGGTTAGTCCGTCGGATTCCTGCCGGTGCGGGGATTGATGGGATCGGTCGCCTTGCGCCGGAGCCGCTCCGGCAGGAACGGCTCGGCGGACGTGGCGGACGCATCGGCGCGCACGTCGGCATGATGCTGCGCCCGCTCATGCGGCGTCCGGTTGTCGTCGACCTTGCGCCTCACGTCGAGGCCACCGACGGGATCGTTGACGCCGTGCTGGATATCGCGGAAATCGCTCATGGTTCACCTCATTCCTTTCCGGGCAGGATCGATTCGAACACCTGCCGTGCCGCTCCCCTTGATCACCCCGGCTTCATCACCCCGGCTTCGTTCGGATACCCCTTCAACAGAGCAAGCGAGAAGTTCTTGGCTTGCTGCAGCGTGATGTGCGGCGGCAGTGGCGGCACCTCGGGATCGGTTTTCACCTCGCCGTTGATGCCGTCGCCCGGATAACCAAAGATGTGGCGCACGCCCCACTGATGCAGACGCTGGACGATGAAGTCGGAGACGGTCTGAGACATCGCGGGGCTCCGGGTTCGAGGTGCGAAAGTCAGAGAACCGCGCCTTTCGCGCTATTGTTCCAGAGGAGTGGAGGAACGTGCTTCCGGAACGATCAAGTCCGCGTCCGGTTGGTACACACATCGGCTGAGTGGAGAGAATCGAGATGTTGAATCAAGGCGAACTGGATCGAGCCGAAATGGGACGGCTGATCGGCAGCGACAAGGTCGAGGGAACATCGGTTTACGGCGCGGATCGCAACAAGATCGGATCCATCGAACGTGTGATGATCGACAAGACCAGCGGCAGGGTGTCGTACGCTGTGCTTGGTTTTGGCGGATTCCTAGGGCTCGGCAACGATCACTATCCCTTGCCTTGGCAGGCGTTGAAATACGACACGGAGCTCGGTGGATATGTCACCGGCATTACCGCCAAGGAGCTGGAGGGCGCGCCGAAATACGGCGAAAGGAGCGACTGGAACTGGGGTGATGACGCCGCACTGCGCAGCATCAACGCCTATTATGGTGTTCCCGTCCCGTAGGCGCTTTCCAAGACGAGATCCGACTAATCAGTGAGCGCGGCATTCGCGTGCCGCGCTTCTTGTTGTGCAGAGCATTCACAATTGTGAGTGGTGCTCTGTCATGCCGGAACCATGGTTTGACGCTGCGGTTAGGCCCCGGTGTGCGAGGTGGCTGTGGCCTCTCTGCCGTCGGGTTCAATCCCCAGAAAGGTGTTCACCGTGGATGCTCAGACACGGGAGCGTGGGCCGTCCGCGGAGCAACCGCAGAGGGCGAAGGAAGCTCCAAAAACGTCTCCCGATCAGCCCCGCGACGACAAGCGACAATCGGAGCAGCCGGCCAAGGCGCCATCGTTGCGCGAGCGGCTTCGCGCACACTGGCTGCTGACAAGCATCGGGGCCATCGTGCTGATCGCTGCGCTCGTTGGCGGTCTGCTGTACTGGCTCGAAGTTCGCCACTACGAGTCGACCGACGATGCCTTCGTCGCGGCCCGCAGCTTTTCCGTGGCCCCGAAGGTTGGTGGCTATGTGACCGACATCCCCGTCACCGACAACCAGCATGTCAACGCGGGCGATCTCCTCGCCAGGATTGACGAGCGGGACTATCGGATCGCGAGCGAGCAGGCGGCTGCACAGGTTGCGGTCTCGAAGGCCAACATCGCCAATGTCGAGGCGCAGATCGTTTCCCAGCAGGAGCAGATCAAGCAGGCCCAGGCTCAACTCGAACAGGCGCAGGCCCAGCTCCAGTTCTCGCAGGAGGAGTTTTCGCGAGCCGAAGACCTTGTCGAGAAAGGCGCGGGCACGGTGCAGCGCCAGCAGCAGACTCGCTCCGACCTCCAGGCTCAACAGGCCAACACCGCGCGTGCCAAGACGGCGGTCGTCGCGGCGCAGCTCGGAATCAAGACGCTGCAAGCCCAGCTCGAAGGCGCCAAGGCGCAGCTCGAGCAATCGCAGGCGCAGCTCGATCAGGCGAACTTGAACCTGCAATACACCAGCGTCGTCGCGGCGCAGTCCGGACGCGTCGTCAAGCTCAGCGGCGCCAAGGGCAGCTTCGTGACCGCAGGGCAAAGCCTGATGATGTTCGTGCCCGACGACGTCTGGATCGTCGCCAACTACAAGGAGACCCAGCTCAGCGATATGCGGCCGGGCCAGCCTGTCGATATTCGCATCGATGCCTATCCCGGCCGCAAGCTCACCGGGCATGTCGATTCCGTGCAGCCGGGCTCGGGCACGGCGTTCAGCCTGCTGCCGGCGGAGAACGCCACCGGCAACTACGTCAAGGTGGTGCAGCGCGTGCCGGTGAAGATCGTGGTCGACAACTGGCCGGACGATCTGCCGGTCGGTCCCGGCATGTCGGTCGTGCCCTGGACCCGGGTGCGATGACCGACGTCGCGGCAGGCGGAGCCTCCGCGGGAGGCTGGTCGCCGGAGCGATCGGCGGCCGGCGGGCACAATCCCTATCTGATCGCCTTCGTCGTTTCGATCGCGACTTTCATGGAGGTGCTCGACACCACCATCGCCAACGTCGCGCTGCGCCATATCGCCGGCGGGCTTGCGGTCGGCATCGACGAGAGCACCTATGTCATCACCAGCTATCTCGTCGCCAACGCCATCGTGCTGTCGATCTCCGGCTGGCTCTCGACCGTGATCGGCCGCAAGCGCTTCTACATGATCTGCGTCGCGACCTTCACGGTGGCCTCGCTGCTGTGCGGGTTCGCCTGGAATCTGCAAGCCCTGGTGCTGTTCCGCATCCTGCAAGGCCTCGGCGGCGGCGGCATGGCGACCAGCGAGCAGGCGATCTTGGCGGATTCCTTTCCGCCGCAGAAGCGTGGCCAAGCCTTTGCAATCTACGGCGTGGCCGTCGTCGTCGCGCCCGTGATCGGTCCGACGCTCGGCGGCTGGATCACCGATACCTATACCTGGCATTGGGTGTTTTTGATCAATGTTCCGATGGGACTGCTCTCCCTGTTCCTGGTCGTCACACTGGTGAAAGAGCCGTCCGGCGCGGAGGAGGAGAGGGGAGAAGCTGCTCAGCAAAGGGCTGCGTGTCGACTATATCGGCTTCCTGCTCGTCGCGATCGGGCTCGGCTCGCTCGAATACGTGCTCGACGAGGGACAGCGCAACGACTGGTTCGGCTCGAACACGATCGTCACCTTCGCGGTGCTTTCGGCCGTCTCGCTGATTGCGCTGATCCCGTGGGAGCTGACCCGCGAGGATCCCATCGTCGACCTGCGTCTGCTCGGTCGCCGCCAGTTCGCGGCCTGTTTCCTGGTCATGCTCGGCACCGGCGCGGTGCTGATTTCCACGACGCAGATGCTGCCGCAACTGCTTCAGACTGAGCTAAACTACACGGCGTTGCTGGCTGGTCTTGCTCTGTCGCCCGGCGGCATCGCGACGCTGATGCTGATGCCGGTGGTCGGCCGCCTCGTCGGCAGCGTGCAGCCGAAATATCTCATCATGTTCGGAGCCGCAGTGGTCGCGTTCTCGATGTGGCATCTGACCGGGCTGAACGGCGACATCACCTACAGCTATGCGGCGCTGTCGCGCATCTTCCTCGCGATTGGCCTTCCCTTCCTGTTCCTGCCGGTGACGACCGCGTCCTATGACGGCGTGCCGCCGGACAAAACCAACCAGGCCTCCGCGCTGATCAACGTTGCCCGCAACATCGGCGGCTCCATGGGCGTCGCATTGGCGCAAACGGTTTTGGCGCAACGCCAGCAATTTCATCAGAGCCGGCTGATCGAGCACGCCGCGCCGTCGGACCTCGGTTACCAGCAGACCATCGACACCATGACGCGCTTTTTCGAGGCGCAGGGCTCGAATGCGAGCGATGCTGCCTCGCAGGCCGTCGCCTGGGTTGGCCGCACCTTGCAACAACAGGTCGATTTCCTCGCCTATATCGACGTGTTCTGGACCCTGGCCGTCATCGCCGTGCTGATGATCCCGACGGCGGCAGTGCTGCGCCCGATCGACCTCAGTGCGCCGGCGCGGGGGCATTGACGGGCAGATCATCCGTAGCCGCCTAATGGGGTTCCTGGACGGAACGGGTGCAGTGCGGAAGGTCGCATGACACCGCCAAACTTCTTAACCACGGCGGCAATCGACCGCTGGAATTGCGCGCGAGCCCGCCTAGATAGGGGTAAATTACCTGTTTGATAATCAATTTCAGGAGGCGGCCGTGGTCCTGAAGAGCGTTCATTCTGCCGTTGCCGTTGCCCTCGTGCTCGCATGGAGCGGCCTGGCACGCGCTGACGACTACAAGCCTGACGAATATCTGGGCCTCGATCTTTCCAAGGCGGTGCTGTCGCCGAAGCGGCTCGGGCCGGAGACGCAGTTCGCACCCGTCGCGCTCGAAGCGAAGGGCGGCAACGAGGCGCAGGCGCGCATTGAGCCCATGGACGTGCCGAAGAAGGTTGCTGCGAAGCGCGTGCACGTGCCGGAGCCGAAGGTCGCGCATGCCAAGCCGGCACAGCGGCGCGGCGCCGCCCGCACCAAGCTTGCCCATCGCCACGGCAATCCGCTTGATGCGCAGGCGATGGACACCCGCATCCAGACGTGGCCGTGCCGGTCCGGCGGCATCTGCAACTGGAAAAACTAGACGCGTCGCGTGGCTGCCCGGGACAAGCTCGGCGTCACGGCGGCAAAGCACCTAACCCGATCTTGATTTGGTCGGACGCGACTCCCGCGCTATGGTGAGCGTTCCCGCCACCGCTTTTCCATCACCGAAGAGTCTGCTCACGCGG
Source organism: Bradyrhizobium sp. LLZ17 (assembly GCF_041200145.1). Classification (NCBI taxonomy): domain Bacteria; kingdom Pseudomonadati; phylum Pseudomonadota; class Alphaproteobacteria; order Hyphomicrobiales; family Nitrobacteraceae; genus Bradyrhizobium; species Bradyrhizobium zaerense. The sequence goes on along the minus strand of NZ_CP165734.1, from coordinate 2,912,398 downwards.
CATCGCCGCGCGCTTCCGGTGGGCACAAATACCTCAGGAGTTTGCTCATGAACGATCTGAAGACACAGGGCATCAGCGTGCCCAAGCTCGGTCTCGGCACCTTTCGCATGCAGGGCGATGCCTGCCGTGCCGCGGTCGAGAGCGCGCTGTCGATCGGCTATCGCCACATCGACACCGCCGAAATGTACGCCAACGAGGAAGCGATCGGGGCCGCGCTCGCCGCTGCTGGCGTGCCGCGCGGCGAGCTGCATGTCACGACAAAGGTCTGGCACGAGAATCTGGCGCCGGACGCGATTCGCCGCGCTTTCGATGCCAGCCTGGGCAAGCTCAGGCTCGACCACGTCGATCTCTATCTGGTGCACTGGCCGTCCAGGACGGCGAACTGGGGCGCGGTGTTCGAGACCTTGATCAAGCTGAAGGAGGAGGGGCGCACGCGGGCCATTGGCGTTGCCAATTTCACCACGGCGCTGCTCAAGACGGTGATCGAGGATATCAAGGCACCGATCGCCTGCAACCAGATCGAATATCACGCGATGCTCGATCAATCGAAGGTGCTGGCCTATCTCACGGCCAAATCGATTCCTCTGGTCGCCTATTGCCCGCTCGCGCAGGGACGCGTCGCATCCGATCCGGTGCTGGGCGAGATCGGCGCGAAGCACAACGCCAGCGCCGCGCAGGTGGCGTTGAAATGGCTGCTCGACCAGAACGGCGTCGCCGCCATCCCGAAGGCGTCACGCCGCGAAAGCCAGCAGGCCAATCTCGATGCGCTGAAGATCACGCTCGACGATGCCGATCGCAGCAAGATCGCGGCACTGCCGAAGGACAGGCGCTGCGTTAATCCTGGCTTCGCGCCAGCGTGGGATTAGCCCATCGAGATACTCTTTCTCCGACGCAAAGAAATGGCCCCGCGAGGGGCCATTTCCATGTTTGCGTTGCGCATTAGTCCCAGTGATGGCCATGACCGCGCTTGATCACCACGACCCGGTCGTGATGGTGCCAGCCACGATGCCAGCCGTTGTCACGATGCTCGCGGAATTCGGCGCGAGCGCCGTAGCCGCGGTCATGGTCGCCTCTGACCACCATCGTCTCGGCACTCGCCACGGTCGGTGCAACGATCGCAAGCGCGCCGAGAGCTGCAATCACGTAACCAAGTTTCGTCATGATGTCCTCCTCCAAGTAATGCAAAGGAGAACGGCGCATGCATAGGAACGTTCCGCAAGAATTGCTGGAGAATTCTGAATGGATGTTCAGGTGGCTAGTCGCAACGTCGCTGGGGCGGAGTCGGCGCGCCGGTCGCGACGTATTTGCCGTCCCTGATCGTGTACTCGCCGCGCTCGCTTCGATTATAGATCGCGCGCAGGCTGCCATCTTTCGAGAGCAGCAATCCGAATTCGCGCGTCTGATGCAGCGAGGGGAAGAACACCATCAGATTGAGCAGCCCTTCCGCGTTGACCGTGGCGGACACGACCTCGCTCTCGTCTTTGGCTTCGCCGAAATTGCGCCGGTACATCACCCGGCCGTCCTTGTTGATCTCGTAGGTGAGCAGCGCGCCCGTGTTGCGGCCTGGCGGCAGTGCGCAGTCGACCGACCATGAGCCGAGCAGGCCCCATCCCTCCACTGTCGCCGCAAGCGACTCGGCCCGGGTCACCGACGCAAACGCAATCCACAGCAGCGCAGCCGTCATCCAGCGGCTCATATAAGGCATCATGTTTCCGGTAAGCCCCGCCCCGAACAATTCCAAAGTGTAGCATCCCGTCGGCAATCGTCCACGGCAGCGGCCGATCGCGCGCGAATTTGATCCGCGTCAATGAGGCCGGCCCGATCCCCGGTAGGATGGCGGCTCCGCAAGGCGAATTGGATGGACCGATGCTGAATCAAGTGGTGGATTTCGCGGGCGAAGTGCTGCCGGGAAGCTGTGCCGTGCCGCCTTATTCCGAGACGGCGTTCCTGGCCGAGCTGGGCGAACGCTTGAGGTCCTCGCGCATGCGTTGCGACCTGTCACGGCGCGAGCTTGCCCGCCGGTCCGGGATTTCGGAGCGCTACATCGCCCAGATCGAGGCCGGCAAGGGCAATGTGTCGATCGTCCTGTTGCTGCGCCTGGCCGCGGCCATTCACGGCAGTCAAAAGCAGGCAGCCTGAAGCTGGGGGTGGCCGTCATGGGGCAGCTCGTGCTGGCGGCCAAGGTCACCCACGTTCCATCATTGATGCTGTCCGAGCAGCCGGCCAGCCCCTTGCGCGCTGCGCGCGAGCCGGCCGTCAATTCACTGCGCGAACTCGGGCGACGGGCGAAGCAGCGCGGCGTCACCAGCTTCGTGGTGTTCGACACCCATTGGTTATCCAATTTCGGCTACCACATCAATGCCAATGCACGGCATCGCGGCGCGTTCACCAGCCACGAGGCGCCGCACATGATTCAGGACCTGCGCTACGATCTGCCGGGCGACACGTCACTTGCCGAGGCGATCGCGGGCACGGCGGCCGATGCGGGTCTCAACGTGATCGCGCACCAGGTCGCAAGCCTTGGGCTCGAATACGGCACCATCGTGCCAATGCACTACATGAATCCGGACGGTTTTGCGAAGGTGGTCTCGGTCGCCACGCCGCTGTTCACGTCGTTCGAGGAAAGCCGGATCGTCGGCGAAGCGACCCGCCGGGCCATCGAAAAATCCGGCGAACGCGTGGCGATCCTCGCCAGCGGCTCGCTCTCGCACCGGCTCTGGCCCAACAAGAAGCTTGGTCCGGAGGCATGGACGTCGGTTGCGAGCGAATTCAACCGTCAGGTCGATCTGCGCGTGCTCGAGCTTTGGCGGGACCGCCGCTATCGCGAATTCCTCGATATGCTTCCGGACTATGCCGCCAAGTGCAATGGCGAAGGCGGTATGGCCGACACCATCATGCTGTTCGCTGCGCTGGGCTGGTATGCCGAGCAGCTCTGCGAATACTTTCCGTCTTCCGGGAGCGGCCAGGTCAACGTGGAATTTCACGTTGAGGTCTGACGGACTGAGGCTGGCTACTGAGCTTGCGCCTTCTCCACATTGGCGCTGCGGGCCGGCACGCCAAATTCCTTGCGGCAGATTTCGGCCAGCACGGCAACGCCCTCGCGGATCTGCTGATGGGTGGGGCTGGCAAAGCACAGCCGCAGCCGCGAGCCGGAATGGATCTTGTCGGTCGACCATTCCGGCCCCGGATTGATCGAGACGCCGGCGGCGAGCGCAGCTTGATACAGTTTTAGCGTATCGACCTGATCGGGCAGCTTGACCCACAGGAAGATGCCGCCTTTTGGCTCCTCGAACTCGGCAGCGGTCCCGAACTGCTCGTTCAGCGCTTCCATCAGCGTGTCGAGCTTGGTGCGCAGCGCCTTCGCCAGCGCCGGCACGTGGGTGGCGAAGTGCGGCTGGCAATAGGTGGCAAGCACCATCTGCTCCAGCGCACCGGAGCCGGCATCGGTCTTCAGCGCCAGCATCCGCGACATCACCTCCCAGGGCGCGACGATGAAGCCGACGCGCAGTGCCGGCGCGATCGACTTCGAGAACGAGCCGATATGGATCACGCCGCCGTTCGGGCTCATCGCGTGGATCGCCGGCGGTCGCTGTCCTGACCAGACGAGGTCCGCATAGCAATCGTCCTCGAAGATCGGGACGCCGTCTTCGCTCGATAGCCGCAGCAATTCGGCACGCCGGCTTTCCGGCATGACGCTGCCGGTCGGGTTCTGCACGGTGGGGATCGTGTAGATGTATTTTGGCCGGATGCCGCGGCGCTTCAGGTCAGCCAGCGTCGCGGCCAACGCGTCCATGCGCATGCCGTCTTTGTCGAGGGGAATACCGATGGTCTCGACCCCAAGTCGCGTCAGTCGTTCAAGCGATCCGTGATAGGTCTCCTGCTCGACGATCACGGTGTCACCGCGCGCCAGCAGCGCGCTATTGACGAGGTCGAGCGCCTGCAACGAGCCGGAGACGATCATGACATCGTCGACTGTGCAGCTGATGTCAGCATCGCGCTTCAGCTTGCCGACGAGGAATTCGCGCAGCGGCAGGTAGCCCTGCGGGCCGTGTGCAAGCCCGTAAGTCGCAAGCGACCGGCCTTCGCGTCGCAGGGCCAGAGTGGCCGCCTCGATCAGGTCGTCGAGCGGGAGCTGCTCGGAATCGTTGTTGCCGCCCACAAAGCTGTATTTGGCGAGACCCTTCCAGCGCGCAGAAGGGGGCCGGCAGCCCCGCAGGAAACAGCGGCGCGAAATCGAAGCTGGACGTCATGGAGCGTTCCTCGTTCATTTTTGTCGCCCTGCCGGCTTTGCGCCGGTCAGTGGTACTTTCTTGCTTACTTCTTGCCGGCCGTCCGAGTCGGACGTCCCTGGCTGATGAAAGCGTAGTGCGCATTGGCGACGCCGCCAACCATCAAGGCTTCGACCACCGGCTCGGCGATCTCGCTGGCAGCGGCCCAGTCGACGATGAAATTGGCCCCGGTCCCGCCGCGCACGTCGTCGGTCGGAATGAAGATCGAAACTGTGGCCAACGGTTTCAGCGCGACCGGCGCCTTCAGATAGCTCTCGACCTGTTTGCCGGTGGTGTCGAAATAGGCGATGCGCTTGACCACCAGCGCCTGGGTCTCGGAGGCGTTGTGGATGCTCAGCGTCACCGAGAAATCGACCCGCAGCTTGCCCTGGCTCATTGCGACGCTGGAATAAGCCGGCACGTAGAACCCGCCGGAGACGGCCAGCTCCTCCCTGGGCATCGCGGTGAGGGAATCGGCAGAACTCTGCTCGACATCGACTTTCGGCTGCGCCAGCGCGGGCAGGGCGGACGCGAGCGGGCATAGCAGCGTTGCGACGGCGAGGCCTGCCAGCATGTGAGGAATTGCTCGCTTGCCGCGCCGCACCCGGTCTCTGGGCTGCGGCGAAACGGACCGATCTGGCATGCACGAGCTCATTGCCGACATCACTCTCTGGCTTCTCTTTGCCTGGATGCTGCGCCGGCTCGCGCATTTCTCCCGGCAACCGCTGATCTGGCTTATCTTATCGCCGGCTTCTGAATAGGTCCATTCGGCGCCCCGCGCCTGCTATCGCCGGGTATGTTGGTTGCAAGCCTGAAAGCCTGCCCGGAAGCGGCCTCCAGGCATATGCGGCTGCGTCCAGGACACTAGCGCTTGGTCCCGAGTCCGGCTAAGCCTCCGGCCCATAACCGATAGAGATTGGGAAATGCCCGATACCGTTCAGGAAGTTTTGCAAGCCTTTGCCCGGGGCGAGCTCGTTGTCGTGACCGATGACGAGGACCGCGAGGGCGAGGGCGATTTGATCGTCGCCGCCTCATTCTGCACGGCGGAAAAGATGGCCTTCATCATCCGCCACACCTCCGGCATCGTCTGCGCGCCGATCACCACCGAGGACGCGCGCCGGCTGCGGCTCGATCCGATGGTCGCCCACAACGATTCCGCCCACACCACCGCATTCACGGTCTCGATCGACTACAAGCCCGACGGCGGCACCGGCATCTCCGCCGAGGAGCGCGCCTCGTGTTGCCGCGCGCTGTCCAATCCCAATGCCGGCGCCAACGATTTCGCCCGGCCCGGCCACATCTTCCCGCTGATCGCCAAGGACGGCGGCGTGCTTCTGCGCTCCGGCCATACCGAGGCCGCGGTCGATCTCTGCAAGCTCTCCGGCCTGCCTCCGGTCGGCGTCATCAGCGAGTTGATGAACGACGACGGCAGCGTGATGAAGGGCGAACAGGTCGCCCGCTTCGCGGCCCAGCACAAGCTGAAGCATGTCACGATTGCCGACATGATCGCCTATCGCCAGGTGCGCGAGAAGCTGATCGAGCGGGTCTCCACCTTCGTTACCGAAAGCCCGATCGGCCCCTTGCAGGGCTATGCCTATCGTTCGCCGTTCGATTCCATCGCCCACGTCGCCTTCGTCTATAACGGCGTCGGGGACGGCAAGAACGTGCTGACGCGATTCCATAAGCCGAACATCGTCAAGGACATCTTCACCGGCCACAAGCGCATGGCGGCCGTGCTCGAGCAGTTCAAGAAGGCCGGTCGCGGCGTGCTGGTTTACTTGCGCGATGGCGCGGCCGGTGTCCCCGTGGCGCCGCTGCCCGACGAGACCTCGACGGAAGCCGACCGCAACCGCCAGTGGCGTGAAGTCGGCGTCGGTGCGCAGATCCTGCGCGATCTCGGCGTCACCTCGATCCGCCATCTCACCTCCTCGGTGCACGACTACAAGGGATTGTCGGGCTTCGGCATCGAGATCGTCGCCAACGAACAGCTCGACACCTGAGATCGTCATTCCGGGTTCGCGCTGATGCGTGCCCCGGAATGACCGAAGCCAGGATGCAATTGCACTTGTTGCCGCGGCGCTTTACGTTGTCGGGCAAATTTTGACGGAACCAGACGAAAGGACGTTTCATGAGCGCGCGCCCTCAGGCCAAGGACAAGCCGGCTTCGGCTTCTTTCCAGTGGGACGATCCGTTCCTGCTGGATGAGCAGCTCACCGAAGACGAACGCATGGTGCGCGACACCGCGCGCGCCTACGCCCAGGACAAGCTGTTGCCGCGCGTCGCCAAGGCCTATCTCGAAGAGAAGACCGACCGCGAGATCTTCAACGAGATGGGCGAGCTCGGCCTGATCGGCATCACGTTGCCGGAAGAATATGGCTGCGCCAATGCGGGCTACGTCGCCTACGGCCTGGTTGCACGCGAGATCGAGCGGGTCGATTCCGGCTACCGCTCGATGAATTCGGTGCAATCGTCGCTCGTGATGTATCCGATCTACGCCTATGGCGACGAGAACCAGCGCAAGAAGTACCTGCCGAAGCTCGCGAGCGGCGAGTGGGTCGGCTGCTTCGGCCTGACCGAGCCCGACGCCGGCTCCGATCCGGCCGGCATGAAGACCCGCGCCGAGAAGGTCTCCGACGGCTATCGCCTGACCGGCAGCAAGATGTGGATCTCGAATGCGCCGATCGCCGACGTGTTCGTGGTCTGGGCCAAGTCGGCCGCGCACGACAATCAGATCCGCGGCTTCGTGCTGGAGAAGGGCATGAAGGGCCTCTCCGCGCCGAAGATCGGCGGCAAGCTGTCGCTTCGCGCGTCGATCACCGGTGAAGTCGTGATGGACGGGGTGGTGGTGCCCGAGGACGCGCTGCTGCCCAACGTGTCCGGCCTGAAGGGCCCGTTCGGCTGCCTCAACCGCGCCCGCTATGGCATCTCCTGGGGCGCGCTTGGCGCCGCCGAGGACTGTATGCATCGCGCCCGCCAGTACACGCTCGACCGCAAGCAGTTCGGTAAGCCGCTGGCCGCGACCCAGCTCGTGCAAAAGAAGCTCGCCGACATGCAGACCGAGATCGCGCTGGGCCTGCAGGCCTCGTTGCGCGTCGGCCGCCTGATGGACGAGGGCAAGTTCGCGCCCGAGATGATCTCGATCGTCAAGCGCAACAATTGCGGCAAGGCGCTCGACATCGCCCGCGTCGCGCGCGACATGCACGGCGGCAACGGCATCTCGATCGAGTACCATGTGATGCGGCACGTCCATAACCTCGAGACCGTCAACACCTACGAGGGCACCCACGACGTCCACGCCCTGATCCTGGGCCGAGCGATTACCGGCATTCAGGCGTTCTTCTGAGCCGGGTATTCCGTGGCCGTTGTTTTGCGCAGCTGTCATCGTCCGCGATACCCCGCCTTCGCGGGGTATGACGGCGAGGGTTGGGGCTGCAGTGCACAGGAAGTCCCATGCCCGACACCGACGACGTCCCGTTCAACCGTAACTTTCCGCTCAAGCCCGGCATCGTAGAGCAAGTCCGCCCCGGCGTGCGGCGTGTGCTCTGTAACAATCCGAGCCCGTTCACCTTTACCGGCACGGTCAGCTACATCGTGGGCGAGGGCAAGGTCGCCCTCATTGATCCCGGCCCGGACGATGCGGCGCATGCGGCCGCTCTGCTCGAGGCCGTGCGCGGCGAGACCGTGACGCACATCCTTGTCACCCACACCCACCGTGACCATTCGCCGAACACGGCGCGGATCAAGCAGGCGACCGGTGCGCCGGTCTATGCAGAGGGTCCTCATCGCGCCTCGCGCCCGCGTTTCGAGAGCGAAAAGCACAACCCGGAATCCGGCGCCGATCGCGACTTCGCGCCCGATATCAGGATTGCCCATGGCGACGTGGTCGAGGGGAATGGCTGGCGGCTCGAGGCGGTGGCGACGCCCGGCCACACCGCCAATCACCTTGCGTTTGCCTGGCCCGAGCGGAAGTTCAACTTCGTCGGCGATCACGTGATGGGCTGGTCGACCTCGATCGTGGCGCCGCCCGACGGCTCGATGATCGACTACATGGACTCGCTCGACCGGCTCGCGGCGCGCGACGAGGATCTTTATTTGTCCGGCCACGGCCCGGAGATCCCGGACGGCCCGCGCTTCGTGCGCTTCCTGATCCGCCACCGCAAGGCGCGCGAGGCCTCGATCCTGCATCGCCTCGCCAAGGGCGAGACCGACATCCCGACCATGGTGCGCGCGATCTATATCGGCATTGATCCCAGGCTCACGACGGCTGCCGGCTACTCCGTGCTGGCGCATCTGGAAGACCTCGTCGCCCGCGGTGTGGTGGCGACGGATGGTGATCCCGTGATCGGCGGGACCTATCGGATGGCGAGCTAGCTTCTGTCATTCCGGGGCGCGCGTAAGCGCGAACCCGGAATCCAGTGATCCGCGGATGCTGCGGCCCGATGGATTCCGGGCTCGCCGCTTCGCGTCGCCCCGGAATGACGAGAGGGCTACTTCTTCACCGTCTTCGCCGGCGCCTTCGGTGGCGCGACCGGTGTCTTCTTCACCGGCTTCAACGCGTCGGCATCGACGGCGGTGTTGAGATCGTCGATGAATTTGGTCACGCGCGCGGCGTTGCTGCCGAGATCGCTCTCGAAATAGCGCGAGGCGGAGCGGATATCGACGCGGGAATCGTCGCCATCCGGCACGACCCGGATCGAGATATCCTCGCGGAAACCCATGATCGGCGTGCGCGCCACCGCTTCGATGCGGCCGATGCGGCGCGGCGGCTGCGGCGCGCGCTCGTCGATAACCAGCCATTTGCGCTTGTTGACGAGCTGGAGCGCGATCGCATAGGCGCGGTCGACGGGAATTTCGAGCTCGATCGGCTCGATATCAGGATAGAACTGGCGCTGCTGCTCGGCCGAATAGAGGCCGGCATAGACGGCCGGATTGGCGCCGTCGCTGCTGCGCAGCCGCGCCAGCGCGTCGAAGCGCGGCGGGTCGATCGGATCGGTGGTGATGTCATGGATCGCCGGCAGCTTGCGATATTGCAGGCCGAGATAGGCCGGATAGGCCAGGATCACTCCGTCGATCAGAAAGGCGAGCAGGATGCGCGCCATGCCGCGCGAACCGTTCTGCCAGATCGCGGCAAAGCCGGCCAGACCGAACAGGATCGACAGCGCAGCGATCGCGAGGCCGCCGAAGAAGGTCGCGAGCGCCGGTTTCATCTCCAGGAAGCCGAAGCGGACGATGATGATCGACACCACCACCGCCACCACCGCGAACACGGCCAGATTGCGCGCCCAGCTCGCGAGGCTGGACACGGGCTCCGACTGATAGGGAGCGGAAAACCTGCGGGCCATCGGGAGAGCTCTGCCGGGGTTTTGGGAACGGTGCCAGCCGATCTGGCGCGACGTTGGGCCGTTGAGACCACGCCCCGGGGGCAAATTCAAGAGTTCCGCAGAAGGCTGCATCGTCATGGCCGGGCTTGACCCGGCCATCCACGCCTTTTTTGCCGCGAAGACGTGGATGCCCGGGTCAAGCCCGGGCATGACGGTGGTGGTGGCCTTACGCCGCCGCGTTCGGAAAGCGGTACTCCTTGAACTGGTCGCGCAATGCGGTCTTCAGGATCTTGCCCGTCGCCGTATGCGGAATGCCCTCGACGAAGGCAACGTCGTCGGGCATCCACCATTTGGCGATCTTGCCGTCCATGTATTTGAGGATGTCCTCGCGCGTGGCCTGCTGGCCTTGCTTCAGCTGCACGATCAAAAGCGGCCGCTCATCCCATTTGGGGTGGTACACCGATCACGGCAGCCTCCGCCACGGCCGGATGGCCGACCGCCAGGTTTTCCAGGTCGATCGAGGAGATCCACTCGCCGCCCGATTTGATCACGTCCTTGGAGCGGTCGGTGATCCGCATATAGCCGGCCTCGTCGATGGTCGCGACGTCACCGGTGTCGAAGAAGCCCTCCTCGTCGAGGATGTTGGTATCGACCCGGTAATAGGCCTTGGCCACGGACGGGCCGGAGACCTTCAGGCGGCCGAAGGTCTTGCCGTCCCAGGGCAGCTCCTTTCCGGCATCGTCGGTGATCTTCATCTCGACGGCGAACGGCGCGTAGCCCTGCATCTGGAGCACGTCGAGGCGCGCTTCGCCGGTCGCATTCTGGAACGGCGGCTTCAGCGCCGCGACGCTGCCGATCGGGCTCATCTCGGTCATGCCCCAGGCGTGGCGAACATTCGAGCCCATGTCGAGGAAGGCCTTGATCATCGAGCGCGGCATCGCCGAGCCGCCGCAGATCACCATCTTCAGGTCGGGCAGCTTCAGATTGTTGGCGGCCATGTGCTGGAGCAGCATCAGCCACACCGTCGGCACGCCGGCGGTGTGCGTCACTTTCTCGCTCGAGAGCAGTTCGTAGACCGAGGCGCCGTCGAGCTTGGCCCCGGGCATCACGAGCTTGGTGCCCTGCGACGGCGCGGAGAAAGCGATGCCCCAGCTATTGGCATGGAATAGCGGGACTACAGGCAGCATCGTCTCGGAAGCGCTGGTGCCGAGCGCGTCGACGTTGTTGGCCATCAGCGCGTGCAGCACGTTGGAGCGATGCGAGTACAGCACGCCCTTGGGATCGCCCGTGGTGCCGGACGTGTAGCACATCGCGGCCGCCGTGTTCTCGTCAAAGTCCTTCCATTTGAATTGGCCGTCGGCCTCCGCGATCCAGTCCTCATAGGCCACGACATTCTTCAGCGTGGTCTCCGGCATATGGGCCTTATCGGTCAGGACAACGTAACGCTCGACGCTCGACAGCTTGTCGGCGATCTTCTCCAGCACGGGCACGAAGGTGATGTCGGTCATCACGATGCGGTCCTGCGCATGGTTGATGATCCAGGCGATCTGCTCGGGGAAAAGGCGGGGATTGACGGTATGGCAGATGGCGCCGATACCCATGACGCCATACCAGACTTCGAGGTGGCGCCAGGTGTTCCATGCGATTGTGGCGATACGGTCACCGAGCTTGATGCCGTCGCGCTGCAGCACCTGCGAGACTTTGAGCGCGCGCTTATGGATTTCGGCATAGTTGGTGCGATGGATCGGCCCTTCGATCGAGCGCGTCACGACCTCCTGCTGGCCATGAATCCTGGCGGCGTGTTCGATGATCCGGTGGCAGAGCAGGGGCCAATCTTGCATCAAACCAAGCATTCAGACGTTCCTCCGAGGTGGGCTGGACTTTGTTATCGTTCTCAGCGCTGGGCCAAAGATTTAGCATGAGTTTTAGCCTGCCGGACTTTCGCCGCAAATGGTCTTGTCGCGGCTATATGTCCATCCGCCCGGCAATGGTTACCGCCGGGCTCGGGCTGTTGCTTGTATTGCCGCAGCCGGTGGACGCGCGAAAATATGCTGCACCGCTCGATATCTTTGGCTTCGGTGCACCACGGACGCGCCGAGCAGTTCATTCAGCCAAGGTCCCCCTGCCCAGGCCGCGGCCGGAGGAGGCCCCCAAAGCCTCGGACCAGGGCTCGCCGGGGGGGCCAACCGCCGAGGGTAAGGCAGCCCCCGACAAAGCCGCCGAACCCGCGCCAGCGCCCGAGAAGCAGGCGTCGGCCTGCCGGCTGGCGCTGACCGAGGACATCGCGATTGCACCCTCGATCCCCGACATTCGCGGCCCGGCCGCCTGCGGCGGTCAGGATCTGGTGCGGCTGGAAGCCATCGTGCTGCCGGACAAGCGCAAGGTCGCGGTCAAGCCAGCGGCGATCCTTCGCTGCACCATGGCATCAGCCGTCGCGGATTGGGTGCGTTCGGACATGGTGCCGGTGGCCGCAAGCCTCGGCTCGACCATCAGCGACCTCGACAATTTCGATAGCTTCGAATGCCGCGGCCGCAACCGCGTCGCCGGCGCGATGCTGTCCGAGCACGGCAAGGCCAACGCGCTCGATGTCCGCGCGATCAAGCTTGCCAATGGGCAGTCGCTCGGCCTGACCGACCGCACCCTGTCACGCGACGTCCGCGAGCGGGTGCTGCATTCGGTCTGCTCGCGCTTTTCCACTGTGCTCGGCCCGGGCTCGGACTGGTATCACGAGGACCACATCCACCTCGACCTGGCGCAGCGCCGCAACGACTACCGGATCTGCCAGTGGAACGTCTGGGACCCCTTGCCGCAGGTTGCCCCCTGCTGCCGGCCGAGCGCCCTGAGGAGGCGCCGCCCCGCGAGGTCGCGGCCAAGTCAGGGGGCAGCAAGGATGGGGCCGACGATCAGGAGAACCCCGCCGCGCCGGCGGCCAAGCCGGCCGCCGACTCTGGCAAGAGCAAGCCGGCAACAAAAAAGCGCCGGTAGAACCGGCGCTTTTCGAAAACCTTCAGATCACAAGGACGTCAGTAGTTGCCGGTCTGATAACCGCCGCCGCCCTGGAGCGCCAGGCGCGAATTGTAGGGCGAGTCGCCGTGCTTCGGCTCGAGCACCACGACGATGGTGCCGACCTTGACGCGGCTGTAGAGGTCGATCGCGTCCTCGTTGGTGAGGCGGATGCAGCCTGAGGAGATCGAGGCGCCGATATATTCAGGCTGGTTGGTGCCGTGAATGCGGAACAGCGTGTCCTTGCCGCCCGAATAAAGATACATCGCGCGCGAGCCCATCGGATTGTCCGGACCGGGGGCGACATAGGTCGGCACGCCCAGGCGGGAAATTTCACCAGGGGTCGGATGCCAAGCCGGCCATTCGGTCATGCTGCCGACCTTGGCAATGCCGGACCAGGCCATCGCCTCTTCGCCGACGGTGATGCCGTAGCGGATCGCCTTGCCGCCATCCATCACGTAATAGAGGTAGTGATTGTCGGAATCGACCACGATTGAGCCCGGCGACTCCTTGCGGTGATAATCGACGATGGCGCGGCGGAACGGCTCTGCCACCGGCGTATTCTCGTACCGGATCTTGGCAAGGAGTTCCTTGTCCTTCGGCTTGAAGTTCTGGGTGTTGGTCGCTTCGAAATGCGTTGCCTGCATGCAACCCGAGAGCATGAAGCCAGCAGCCAAAATTCCCAACGTAACTTTCAGCGACGACATGGTTTGGTTCCAATCAAAACAATACCGCGCGAGCCTCGGCATAGGTGCCCAAGGCCCTCGACTCCGTTGATCCCATTATCGTCGAAATCTGCCACAATTCCAGCGCTGAGGGGCTTTTGCCGCGCTGCGAGGCCCGACCTGTGGCTTTTCTGCCGCAAGTTTTACGGCCGTGGGCTTATTTTGCGGCAGAGAAGACCGAACTGTCGATTCTGTGCCACAGTTGCGCCATGCGGCGGCCACAAATGCAAACGCCCCGTTAATGTAGTTGTCATCATGAACTTGTCAGAATCGCGCTAAGGGGCTGCTGGTCGGCCACAGGCCTCCGTTGGAGTTGTTCATGTTTTCGGTGTTTGTTCCCTCTGAATCCTCCCTCAAGAAGGCTGTTGTCGAAGATCTCGCGGCGGTGCCGGAGCATGCGGTGTGGATTGATCTGGTCAACCCGACCGCGGCCGAGGACAAGGCCGTGGAGCGGCTTTCGGGGATCGCAATCCCGACCCGGGAGGATATGCAGGAGATCGAGATCTCCAGCCGCCTCTATATCGAGAACAGCGCGCGCTACATGACCGCGACGCTGATGTGCCACTCCGACACCGACATGCCCCGGACCACGGCGGTCACCTTCATTCTCGGCGACCATCGCCTGGTCACGGTGCGCTACGACCAGCCCAAGCCCTTCGCGCTGGTCGAAGCCAAGCTGGCCCGTTCCTGCACGCCGGGGATCACCGGCGAGATGGTGCTGATGGAGCTGCTGGACGCGGTGATCGATCGCTGCGCCGACATTCTGGAGCGCTGCGGCGCCGAGATCGACCAGGTCTCGCATGACATTTTCGAACCCGAGAGCGAGCGCCACGGCCACGCCAAGCAATATTCGCAGATCCTGATCTCGATCGGCCGCAAGGGCGATTTGACCTCCAAGGTCCGCGAGAGCCTGGTCTCGATCGGCCGCGTCGTCGCCTTCCTTTCGGCGGTGGTGGAGGGCGTGAAATGGTCGAAGGATATGCGCGAGCAGCTCAAGACCATGCAGCGCGACGTCGTCTCACTGACCGACCACGCCTCCTACCTCTCCAGCAAGATCACCTTCGTGCTCGACGCCATGCTTGGCGTCGTCAATCTCGAGCAGAACAACATCATCAAGTTGTTTTCGGTCATGGCTGTTGTCCTGATGCCGCCGACCCTGATCGCCTCGATCTACGGCATGAATTTCAAGGCGATGCCGGAGCTCGAATGGGCGCACGGCTATCCGTTTGCGCTGGTCCTGATGCTGTTCGCCGCGATCGTCCCGTACTGGATCTTCAAGTGGAAGAAGTGGCTGTGATCTCGCCGCGCTCTCGGAAAATAGTGACCGAGACCTTACGCCGGTCGCAGCGAGGCGGCTGATGGTGTCGCAGAATAGAGCGGGATTGAGGCTGCGCGGTGATACCTGATCTCCGCCCCAATTCCTCCGGTAAAATTTGAGCGGTGGGCTGAACGTTTACGCGAAGCTTGTCTGCGATAAGGAGCAGGTAAGCCGCGAGGAACAGCCATGGTTGAAAAACACATAACGACGCCCCCCAACGTCATCGATCTGGCGAGCTATCGTCACGTCCTGACGAGCGGCAAGGCGCCGGCGTTGTCGGCACGCATGTGCCGGCACTGTGGTGCTCCGCTGCTCGACGGTGAGAACGACGACGACTGCTCGACCGCCATCAACGCAGCCGCTCCGCGGCTGCGCGACCGGTCGCGTCGGATTCGACTGGATTGAGCAACGGAAGGTAAGGGCGATCCAGGTCTTGCGGCGGCTTCATCTGGATCGCCTTACTTCCGCAGCGTTGTTTCCAATTCCGTCATTGCGAGGAGCTCGCGACAAAATTGCGTAGCAATTTTGGGCTGATGCGACGAAGCAATCCAGACTGTCTCCACCGAGGCGGTCTGGATTGCTTCGCTTCGCTCGCAATGACGAGGTAGCCTACACGTGCTGGCCGCCGTTGATGTGGATTTCGGCGCCGTTGACGTAGGACGACGTCTCCGTGCACAGCACGTAGATGATCTTGGCGACCTCGTCGGGCGTACCGAGCCGGTGCAGCGGGATCTGCTGCTCCACGATCTTCTCGGTGCCGGGTGACAGGATCGAAGTATCGATCTCGCCGGGTGCGATCGCGTTGACGCGCACGCCGATGCGGCCGAAGTCCGACGCCATCTCGCGCGTCAGCGATGCGAGCGCCGCTTTGGAGGTCGCATAGGCGGCGCCCGCGAAGGGATGCACGCGCGATCCCGCGATCGAGGTGACGTTCACCACCGAGCCCTTGGCCGCCTTCAATTCCTCGATCAGCCCGCGCGCGATCATGATCGGCGCGAAGAAATTGACGTGAAACACATGGGTCCAGGTGTCGAGATCGGTATCGATCGAGCCGAGCCTGGAGCCGCCCGCGCCCTTCGGCGAGATCGCGGCATTGTTGACCAGCGCATGCAACATGCCGCCTTCGAGCCGGTCGCGGATGTCGGAGATGGCGCGCGTCGTATCCGCGGGGCTGGCGAGGTCGACCTGGATGTGGTCTTCGGGACCTGCGTCCCACGGGCAATCCTCCGGAAAGGGATGCCGCGAGCAGGTGATGACGCGCCAGCCGGCCGAGGAGAAACGGATCACGGTGGCATGGCCGATGCCGCGGCTGGCTCCGGTCAGGAGCAGCGTACGGCGCGGCGCATTGGACGACTGCGGCATGGACATCTTTCAGGTCGGCCCAAAGATCGAGGCAAAGAGATAAGGATCGAGACAGTGCTCTAGGGGTACATCCGCGTCTTGGACCATGGCTTGCCGGCCGCGTCACGGCGAAATTCGATGCGGTCGTGCAATCGGAACGGGCGGTCGTGCCAGAATTCGATGCGCCACGGCGTGATGCGCCAGCCGCTCCAGCCCGGCGGCCGCGGCACCTCGCCGATGACGTGCTTGGCCGCGACCTTGGCGATCGCCTGCTCGAAAGCGAACCGGCTCTCCAGCGGCTGCGACTGCTTGCTCGCCCAGGCGCCGATCTGGGCCTGCTTGGGACGGGTGGCGAAATAGGCGTCGGCCTCAGCCTCGGTCACCGGCGTCACGTTGCCGCGGATGCGGACCTGTCGGCGCAGCGACTTCCAGTGAAAAAGTAAAGCGGCCTTAGGATTTGCGGCGAGTTCGCGGCCCTTCTGGCTCGCGATGTGGCTGTAGAAGACGAAACCCTCGGTATCGAAGCCCTTCATCAGCACCATGCGGACATCCGGCAGGCCGTCCGGGTCGACGGTTGCGAGCGCCATCGCGTTCGGATCGTTCGGCTCGCTCTTGATGGCTTCGTTCAGCCAGGCCTCGAACAGCGCAAAAGGCTCGTCGGCGGCGGTGAAATCACCGGATGTTAAGGGTGTCTGGTGTTTCATCGAGGTCGTGTCGGTCATGTCTGGAGTCCGAGTTGCGTCCCGCGGCCCAAAACGCGCTGTTGTCCGCTACCGCCCTATATAGGGTATGGGGCCGCGTTGGCCTATCGGCGATGCGGCCGTCCGGCTTCGTCGTCACAATGATTCTGATTGGGCTTGGCACTGGCGGCTGCAGCTTCTCGCGCAACGAGACCAGCGCATACGCCAAGGCCGACGACAGCGACTTCACCGGCTCGATCGCGCGGCCGGCGAAGGAGCCCGCACCAACCGAGACCGATCTTGCCTTCGCCCGCAACGCCGCGTCCGACGTGCTGAGCAAGGGCGACAAGGATGCGAGCCAGCACTGGGAGAATCCGGAGACGGGCGCTCGCGGCTCGGTGACGCCGATCGCGCAATCCTACGCGGCCGAGGACGGTCGCAAGTGCCGCGATTTCCTGGCGAGCTACGTCAACGGCGCTACCGAAAGCTGGCTCCAGGGCGCCGGCTGCCAAAGCAGCCGTGGCCGTTGGGAGATTCATACGTTAAAGCCATGGCGAAGTTGAGCATGATCCGGAAAGCCGGGAACCGGTTTTCCGACAGGATCATGCTTCCAATCGTATGGTTTTGGTCCACTCGAGTAGTTGCAAAAATGCCACGCGCCCCCACATGAAGCGCAGGTGGGGCGGGGAGCCCTTTGAACAACTCGATTTCGGTGAAGGAGACGTGACGGATGCGCGACCCCTATGAGGTCTTGGGGGTGCCGCGGGGCGCCAACGCTGCCGCGATCAAGAGCGCCTATCGCAAGCTTGCCAAGAAGCACCATCCCGACAACAACAAGAACGACCCGAAGGCGGCCGAGCGCTTTGCTGAGCTCAATACGGCCAACGAGATCCTTGGCGACGAGGACAAGCGCAAGCAGTTCGATCGGGGCGAGATCGATGCCGACGGCAAGCCGCGCTTCCAGGGCTTTCCGGGCGGCGGCGCCGGTCCGCGTGGCCGCGCCGGTCCCGGCGGGTTTGAAAGCTATACGTTCCGTAGCGGCGGCGCGGGCGCAAGCCCGGGCGCAGGCGGGTTCGAAGACATCCTCAACAGCATGTTCGGCGGCGGGATGCGCGGCGCGCGGCCTGGGGCCGGCGGCGCCCAGTTCGAGTTCGACACCGGCGGGATCGGACTCGATCTCGACGTCAATGTCGCCATGTCCGTCTCGCTGGAGGAATCAGTCCAGGGTGGCGAGAAGCGCGTCCGGCTGCCCAACGGCAAGGAGCTCAACGTCAAGATTCCGGCCGGCGTCGTCGAGGGTCAGCAGATCCGGTTGAGGGGGCAGGGCGAGAGCGCCCAGGGCCATCCGCCCGGCGACCTCCTGATCACCATCAACATCGCGCCGCATCCCTTCTTCAAGATCGAGGGCGCGGACCTGCGCATCGAACTGCCGGTCACGCTGTACGAGGCGGTCCTCGGCGGCAAGGTCCGCGTGCCCACGCTCGGCAACGCGGTGGAATTGTCGGTCCCGAAAAATACCTCCAGCGGCCGGACCTTTCGTCTCAAAGGTAAGGGCCTGCCGAAACCCGGTGGAACCGGGGATCTCTTCGTCTCCATCAGGATTATGTTACCGGACGGGAACGACGCCGAGCTTGAGGCATTGATGCAGAAGTGGCGGGACCAACACCCCTACAATCCACGTAGCGGGCTCGGTTAAGCGCGATCGACTGAAGGGGTTCTGCTAAAGGCTGAGAGCATCATCCTCGCAGATGATGCTCATCATACGTCCGAGGCGTGGTAGCGCTTCATGGGCTGAGTGTGCGTGTCGGCTGTCCGGCGGGACAGTCGATAAAAGGTGCGGCCTCGAGAGGGGGACCAGCGCGGTACCAAAAACCCCAATCGAGGCCGCCCGCGTCGATCGGCGGATCGAACGCTGCTCATTTTCGCGTGATCATCCGGTGCGATAATGAGACGCGCCGATGTCTTGATTCCAAATTTTCAATGTCGGAATCGAGGCACGGGCCGCTTCAAGCACGCCCCAGCCAAGCTTGAGTTATCGCGCCGCTGTTTTAGCCGCCGTTTTTTTCTGTCTGGTCGTAGACCGCCTGGGCCACCTTGGTGAGCCGGTCCCGGTCGGCGCCGCCGCTGACGACATAGCCCACACCGCGATCGGCCCAGAACAGCGCCCCATCCTTGTCCGTTTTGGCATAGCGCATCTGCGTCGCGCCGTTCTCCGTCTTGGCGGTGTAGATCGTGTAGCGCTCGCCCGAAGCGCCCTCATACATCAGGAAGGACGCAGGTCCGTTCGGCCCCGGCAGCAACCGGCCGCCGACGAGCTTGAGTCCGCTCGCCTCCAGATTGGGCGCGAACACGGTCCAGCCGCAGCGCCTGCTCAGCCAGGCCTGGAGATGATCGCGCTCGTTGCCGGGGACCTCGACGGGATGGCGGACCTCGACGACGTAGAGCCGGTAGGCCTCGAGCGCGTCTTCCGTGAAGCTCTGGAACGTCGAGGGGGCGTTGGCGGCGCCATGCGCGACCCAGCCGACCGTGCCACCGGCGACGAAGGCAACCAGCGCGGCCGCGACGGCGCCGTAGAACCATTGCCGCGGGCGGCGCTCCAGCCGTTCGAGCTCCAGCCGCGCCGGTACCGGCTCCTGGGCGACGGAATCATAGCGGGCGTGCAGCATCTCGGCCATGGCGCGCCAGGATAGCACCCGCTCGGCATCCTCGGGGTGGCTGGCGAGCCAGGCCTCGACGTCGGTGCGGCGCTCCGCCGGCAGCTCGCCGTCGACATAGGCGTGCAGCTCGTCTTCGGTAACGGGAATGTTTCGGTCGTTCATATCAGTGGTCTCTGGCTCTGCGGCCCAAAATGTCCTTGGTGAATCAACTTCGCTTGGCTCGTCGATGTGCTGCGAGGGGGCAAAAATCGTTGCATCAACCCTGCCATCATTTCACCCGCCTGAGCGCCGGGCGCTCACCCTCCAGCGAGGCTTTGACGTGGGCGCGGGCGCGCGCCAGGCGCGACATCACCGTGCCGATCGGCACACCCTGGATGTCGGCGACCTCGCGGTAGCTCATGCCCTCCAGCATCACCAGCAGCAGCACCGAGCGCTGCTCCTCGACGAGCGTCGAGAGCGCCCTTTCGATGTCGCGTCCTTCGGCCTCGGTCCCGCTGGCATTCGGGTTGTTCTCCGTCAGCTGCATGAATTGCGGTCGCCTTGCCAGCGAGCGCCGCCGGTTCTTGTTGAGGTTGGTCAGGATCGTGTAGAGCCAGCTCCTGACGTCGCCTCCGAGAAACAATCGCTCCGAACGCAACGCCCGAACCAACGTGTCCTGCACCAGGTCGTCGGCCGCATCCGCCTCGCGCGTCAGTGCGCGGGCGTAGCGGCGCAACGCCGGGATCATGGCTTCAACGCTCTGGCGAAACGCACTCATGCCGTTGACGTCCTTCACGTTCGGCGCGAGCGCCTCAACGATGATAACACCCGATGGGAACGGCTATTCCGGCGCTCGAAACAGCCTTAACGCCGCGCATTAGGACTGTACCGCAGGGGAGGGCTGGTGTACCTCCAGACCTTAACCCAGTTCGACGGGACGTTACGAAATGGCGCAAAATTCAGGTCTGACGCAAGGACTGATGCAAGGCAAGCGCGGGGTCGTCCTCGGCGTTGCCAACAACCGCTCGATCGCCTGGGGCATCGCCAAGGCGTGCCATGCCGCCGGTGCCGAGCTCGCCTTCACCTATCAGGGCGACGCGCTGAAGAAGCGCGTCGAACCGCTTGCCGCCGAGATCGGCAGCCTCGTGCTCGGACATTGCGACGTCACCGATGCTGCCACCATCGACGCCGCCTTCGCGGTGCTGAAGGAGAAGTGGGGCAAGATCGACTTCCTGGTGCATGCGATCGCCTATGGCGAGCAGCTCGATGGCCGCTACGTCGACACGACGCAGGAGAACTTCAGCAAATCGATGCTGATCTCCTGCTACTCGTTCACAGCGGTGGCGCAGCGCGCCGAGAAGCTGATGACCGACGGCGGCTCGCTCATCACGCTGAGCTATTACGGCGCCGAGAAGTGGATGCCGCACTACAACGTCATGGGCGTGGCGAAAGCGGCGCTTGAGGCCAGCGTGCGCTATCTCGCGGCCGACCTCGGCGAGAGGAACATCCGCGTCAACGCGATCTCGGCAGGCCCGATCAAGACGCTCGCAGCCTCCGGCATCGGCGACTTCCGCTATATCCTGAAGTGGAACGAGCACAACGCGCCGTTGCGGCGTAACGTGTCGACCGAAGACGTCGGCGGCAGCGCGCTCTATTTTCTTTCCGATCTCTCGCGCGGCGTCACCGGCGAGGTGCATCACGTCGATTCCGGCTATCACGTGCTGGGCATGAAGCGGCCGGACGCGCCGGACATTTCGCTGGGTGGCAAGGACTAACCTTCCCGCGATGCCCACGATCTACTTCCTTCGCCACGGCGAGACTGAATGGAATGCGCTCGGACGGCTCCAGGGCGCCAGGGACATTCCGCTGAATGCGCGGGGCCGCGAGCAGGCGGTGCATGCCGCGGCCGTGCTGGCGGACCTCTTCAAGCGCGACGGGAAGGACAAGACGGCGCTGCCTTATGTGTCGAGCCCGCTCGGCCGTGCGCGCATGACCATGGAACTCGTGCGCGGCGGTCTCGGATTGCCGCCTGACGACTATTCGCTCGATGATCGGCTGCGCGAGATCGGCTACGGTGTCTGGGAGGGACTGACGCTGGCCGAAAGCGAGGCAACCGACCCCGGCGTCTATGCAAACCGTCTCGCCGACAAATGGACCGTGGCGCCTGCGGGGGGCGAGACCTATGCGGCCGTGCAGCTGCGCATGCTCGATTGGTACGAGTCGGTTTTGACCGACACGGTCGCGGTCGCCCATGGTGGCACCTGCCGGGCGCTGATGGTTGCGCTCGGCATGGAAACACCGGCCAGCGCGGCTGAGCTCTACATCGAGCAGGGTGCGGTCTACGTCTTCCGCGACGGGCGGCTGGCGAGGTATAGTTAAGGCCTGCCGCGGCTGTCCCGCTCCGGCGCTGCGGGTTTGACCCCCGGCCCCTCGCGCGTTACCACACGCCGCAACCAGGCGAGCAGCGCATGTCCTTCAACACCTTCGGCCACATGTTCCGCGTCACCACTTTTGGCGAGAGCCACGGGGTGGCGATCGGCTGCGTGGTCGACGGCTGTCCGCCGATGATTCCGCTCACCGAGGCCGATATCCAGCAGGACCTCGATCGCCGCCGGCCGGGCCAGTCGCGCTTCACCACCCAGCGCCAGGAGCCGGACCAGGTGAAGATCCTGTCGGGCGTGATGGCGCATCCGCAGACCGGCGTGCAGGTGACCACGGGCACGCCGATCGGGCTCCTGATCGAGAACACCGACCAGCGCTCGAAGGACTATTCCGAGATCAAGGACAAGTTTCGCCCCGGCCACGCCGACTTCACCTATGAGGCCAAATACGGCCTGCGCGACTATCGCGGCGGCGGGCGCTCTTCGGCGCGAGAGACCGCGACGCGCGTAGCGGCCGGTGCGATCGCGCGCAAGGTGCTGCCCGACGTGAAGGTTCGCGGTGCGCTGGTGCAGATGGGCCCGCACAAGATCGATCGCGCGAAGTGGGACTGGGACGAGATCGCCAACAATCCGTTCTTCTGTCCCGACAAGGACAAGGCCGCGTTCTTCGAGACCTATCTCGATGGCATCCGCAAGAGCGGCTCCTCGATCGGCGCGGTGCTTGAGATCGTCGCCGATGGTGTGCCGGCGGGGCTTGGCGCGCCGATCTACGCCAAGCTCGATGCCGAGCTCGCTTCCGCGATGATGAGCATCAACGCGGTGAAGGGCGTCGAGATCGGCGCCGGCTTTGGCGCGGCCGAACTCACCGGCGAAGAGAACGCCGACGAGATGCGCACCGGCAATGACGGCACGCGCTTCCTGTCCAACCATGCCGGCGGCGTCCTGGGCGGCATCTCGACGGGACAGCCGGTGGTGGTGCGCTTCGCGGTGAAGCCGACCTCGTCGATCCTGCAGCCGCGCCTGACGGTCGATCGCAACGGCGCCGACACCGAGATCACGACCAAGGGCCGCCACGACCCTTGCGTCGGCATCCGCGCCGTCCCGGTCGGTGAAGCCATGATGGCCTGCGTCCTGGCCGATCACTTCCTGCGCGATCGCGGGCAGGTGGGGCGTTGAGTTTTTCACCTCTCCCGGGAGAGGTGTAAGCATACTACGCCTAAACCTTTTGTCTCGCGGTACCAAACCACCGCGCAGCTTGACGATCCCACAACTTCATCTGCAAATGCGGCGATGGAAACCTCCGAGCTCCAGCGCATCACCAATTGGCTGATCGACGGCGCCAGATCCTCGGCGAGCCCCGCCGAGATGATCGCCGACATCTGCGAACATCTGGCCGCAGCCGGCCTGCCGCTGTGGCGGTTCGGCATCTTCATCCGCACGCTGCATCCAGAAATTTTCGGCCGCAACTTCATCTGGCGGGAGGGCCAGGAGGTCGAGGTCGGCACGGTCGATTTCGAGATCCTGGACACGCCGGCGTTCGCCAAGAGCCCGCTCCGGATTGTGTTCGAGCAGGGAAGAGAGGTCCGGGGACGGATGGATGATCCCGATAGCCACCGCTTTCCGTTCCTCGACGACATGCGCGCCGAGGGCGTCACCGACTATCTCGCGATGCCGATGCTGTTTCTCGATGGATCGATCCACGCGACGAGCTGGACCACGCGGCATCCCGACGGGTTCAGCGACAGCGATATCGCAGCGATCCGCGCCATCGTGACGCCGCTCGCGCGCGTCAGTGAGATCATCACCCAGCGCCGCACCGCCGAGATCCTGCTCGACACCTATGTCGGCAACCGCGCCGGCGCGCGCATCCTCGCGGGCCAGATCCGCCGCGGCCATAACGACACCATGCAGGCCGCGATCTGGCTGTCGGACCTGCGCGGCTTCACCGCCCTGTCGGACCGGCTGCCGGCCGAAACCGTGGTCGAGATCCTGAATCGCTATTTCGACCGCCAGGTGACCGCGATCCGGGACCATGGCGGCGAGGTCCTGAAGTTCATGGGCGATGGCCTGCTCGCGGTGTTCCCGATCGACGAATATGTCGGCGACGCCAGCCATGTCTGCGGCCGCGTGCTGGAGGCCGCGCGGAAATCCCGCGCCAGCGTCGAGGCGCTCGCGCACCCGGTCGGCGACATTGTCGAGCGCTTCCGCTTCGGCGTCGCGCTGCATGTCGGCCACATCCTCTACGGCAATATCGGCGGCGGCAACCGGCTCGACTTCACCTGCATCGGCCCCGCCGTCAATCTCGCGGCAAGGTTGGAGAAAGTCGCCGGCCGCCTCGGGCGCACCGTCGTGGCCTCGGAGGGCTTTGCCAATGTCTGCCGCGAAGGCTGGCGCGAGCTCGGCGAATTCCCGATCGCCGGATTTTCCAAGGCGCAGCGCGTGTACGGGCTCGCCGAGGAGACGCCGGTGGTGATGGCTTAGCGCCGGTCGCTATGACGCAACATTCAGACTATGCTCGGGCCCGAACCAACGAGCCCGCCCATGAGCGTCGAATTCCGCCAGATTGAGGTCGCCGACACGGATGCCTTCCGCGCCGCGGTCGACGTCGTTGCCCGCGAGCGCAAATATATCGCGCTCGTGGAGGCTCCCGCGATCGAACAGGTCCGCGCCTTCGTCGCGCGCAATGTCAAGCGAGGCTATCCGCAGATCGTCGCCATCGAGGGCGGCGCCGTGATCGGATGGTGCAACGTGCCTCCCGCGAGTCGCGCGGTCTCGGCGCATGTCGGCGATCTCTTCATGGGGCTTCTGCCGGAGTTCAGGGGCAGGGGGATCGGCGAGAGGCTGCTGCGGCAGGCCATCCAAGCCTCGGATGCGTTCGGGTTCAGGCGCATCGAGCTCGGCGTGTTCGCGAGCAATACGGCCGCGGCGGCTCTCTATCGCAAGGTGGGGTTTGTCGAGGAGGGCACCCGGCGGATGGCCATCCTGGTCGACGGGATCTATCACGACGAGATCATCATGGCGCGGCTCTCGGCCTAGGCGACACGGCGCGCACTACTCCTCCGGCTCGGTCGTGAACAGCAGCGGATAGCCCTTGGCGCGGCCGGCGTCGGTGGCGCGGGTGGCCTTGGTTTCGGCGACGTCCCTGGTGAACACGGCGACGACGCAAGCGCCCAGCTTGTGCGCGGTGATCATGACCTTGTAGGCCTGATCCTCGGTCATGCGGAATTCCGCCTTGAGGATCATCGTGACGAACTCCCGCGGCGTGAAATCGTCGTTGATCAGGATGACCTTGTGCAGCTTCGGCCGCTCGACCTTGGTCTTGGTCCGGGTTTTCGGCTTGGTAACAGTGTCGTTCATTCCGCCTCCTGAATGGCGGGTGTCTGTTGGTTCCAGCTGCCGCGTCAGCCCGCGGCCCTCTCACCATATTGCAAGACCTGGACCTTCTCCAAGGTGATCAGCCCGCTCGACATCATGCCATCCAGGATGGGCAGGAATGCGTTGATGTTATCTTCGCTGTCGACGATTTCGATCAGCAGCGGCAGATCCTCCGACAGCCGCAGGATCTTGGAGGTGTGCAGCCGGCTCGACTTGCCGAAGCCCATCGGGCCGCGCAGCACCGTGGCGCCGGCGAGGTGCTGCTCGCGCGCCTTCAGCACGATCGCCTCGTAAAGCGGCTTGCCGTCGCAATGGTCGTTCTCGCCGATGAAGATCCGGAGCAAGACTGCCTGACTGGGAATTTGCATGGTCAGCTCCTTTTCAAACGGTTGGC
Source organism: Bradyrhizobium sp. LLZ17 (assembly GCF_041200145.1). Lineage (NCBI taxonomy): Bacteria > Pseudomonadati > Pseudomonadota > Alphaproteobacteria > Hyphomicrobiales > Nitrobacteraceae > Bradyrhizobium > Bradyrhizobium zaerense. The sequence goes on along the minus strand of NZ_CP165734.1, from coordinate 2,886,956 downwards.
GCGGCTCGCCATCATATGGCCGAGCCACACCGATACCAGCCAGCAGAGGACGGACGCCGCGACATAGGCGAACGCAGTGGACTTCATGCCGCCATGGACCAGGCGGAAGGTCTCAAGGCTGAAGGCCGAGAAGGTGGTGTAGCCGCCGCAGAACCCGGTCATGACGAACTGCCGGTGTTCGGGCCGCGCCAGCACCCGGCCCTCGGGGCCGGTCAGGGTCGCATAGAAGCCGATGATCAGCGATCCCGTGGCATTGATGAAGAGGGTCGCAAACGGAAAGCCGGGCCCTGTGTCGAGCGCCAGGGAGACCAGATAGCGCGTCAGCCCCCCGGTGATGCTGCCGGCGGAGACCCAGGCATAGAGCATCGCGCTACGCCAACGGTCGGTAGAGGAGGGGACACTCATGTGACTAGCCTCCAATCGTGTCTGCGAGGAGGAAACCGCAGCTGACGGCGAAAAGGCCCAACCCGACCGACGCCACGACATTGCCGAGCGCAGCGGCCTTTTCTCCGTTGCGCGCCAAGGTCAGGGTTTGCAGGCTGAACGAGGACACCGTGGTGTAGCAGCCGAGAAAGCCTGTCACTGCGAACAGCCATGGCGTGGGTGCAGCGAAGATCGAGGCGGGGTGGGTCGCCAGCGCGCCGAAGATGCCGATCAGGAAGGCGCCGCTGACGTTGATGGTCATGGTACCCCAGGGAAACGTCTCGCCCAGCCGCCGCGCGATCGCGCCGGAGACGAAATAGCGCGCGCAGCCGCCCAGGATGCTGCCGACCGCGACCGCGATCACTCCGCTCAGCACGACCGATGTCCCCCGCTCATCACTTCCGCTCCACGCCCAGTCCATTGCCGATCGCGAGCAATCCTACAAGCGCGATCAGCGCGAATCCAAGCCCTGCGAAGAACGTACCAGCCGGGCCGTAGGCGTCCCATAGCGCGCCGGCGATCACACTCGCAGCCAGCAATGCGAGGCCTGTGAACAGGTTGAAATAGCCGAACGCGGTCCCCCGTAAATTGGGCGGCGCGGCGTCGGCGACGAGCGCCGAGAGCAGCCCTTGGGTCAATCCCATATGCAATCCCCACAGCACGACACCGAGCGCGAGGCCCGCAAGGCTCGGCAGCAGCGCGAGCGCGAGATCGGCGCCTGCGAGAAAGACGAGGCCGAGCGCGAGCAGGCCGGTCCGGTTGATCCGGTCCGACAGCACCCCGGCCGGATAGGCGGAGATCGCGTAAGCGATGTTCATCAGCACCAGCACCGCCGGCACCCACATCGCATTGAGCCCGATGTTCTGGGCGCGCAGGATCAGGAAGGCCTCGCTGAAGCGCGCGAGCGTGAAGACGACGCCGACCGCCACGATGCGCCAGTAGACCGCGCCGAGCTGCCGCATCGCGGCGAGATTGAGCGGATTGTTCGCGGGCTCCCGGCTCGGGTCGGGCTCCGGCTCGCTCACCGCGAACGCGATCAGGCCGAAGGACAAAAATGCCGGCAGCACGGCCACCCAGAACACCGCGGCAAAATTGTCCGCGGTCCACCACATCAGGCCGATCGCCGCGAGCGGCCCGACGAAAGCGCCGACGGTATCGAGCGACTGCCGCAGCCCGAAGCTTGCACCCCTCAGGCCGGCGGGCGCGATGTCGGCGATCAGCGCATCGCGCGGCGCGCCGCGGATACCCTTGCCGACGCGGTCGACGAAGCGCGCGGCAACCAACCAGCCGACGCTGGGAGCGAGCGGGAATAGCGGCTTGGTGATGGCGGCCAGCCCATAGCCGAGCGCGGCGAGCAGCTTGCGCCGGCCGAGCCAGTCCGACAGCGCGCCGGAGAATATCTTTGTGATCGAGGCCGTCGCCTCCGCGATGCCCTCGATGAAGCCGACGGTGAGCGTAGAGGCGCCGAGCACCGTGACGAGATAGACCGGCAGCAGCGCATGGATCATCTCGGAGGAGACGTCCATCAGCAACGAGACGAAGCCCAGCACCCAGATCGCCCTGGGCAGCGCGGTGCGCGCAGCATTCGGTGTCGTGGTCACGTCCCAGCCTTCACGTCTTGACCTTCACGTCTTGACCTTCTCCTGGCCTTCATCAGGCAACAAAAAACCCGCCACGGGCGGGTTTGTCCATGCTCCCGCCAAAGGCAGAGGCTCATTGATGGCCTCACCTCGAGCAGGAGCCATCAGCCCACTACGATCATCGACCGCCGGGCGGTTGTCGGGGGACTCCATCCCCATCTCTCCGGTTAGGGTATCATGAAATCGCGCGGGATAATAGGGCGGGGCATTGCTCCCACGCTCGCTACCGTCGTTGCGTGTGTTCCGGTGGCACGACCATGGCGATGCTGCGGCATCCTTGCGCCGCAGGCGAAATTCCTGACTTGAATGTGAAGCACAAGCGATCTTCGGACTTTGCGGCAAGGCGTTTGCATGTCACCATCGCGTCATACGACGGGAGGCTGCGATGCGCTTGCTGTTCTCGATCGGGGCTGTGCTGGTGGCCGGCATGCTTGCCGGAGCGGACGTCGCTGGCTTGGCTGCACCAGGACCAAGACATCAACCGCAGCGACAGGCAGCCGACGGAGATGCGCAGTCGGTCGACGTCGAACTGATCCTCGCGGTCGACGTCTCCTATTCCATGGACATGGATGAGCTCGCGATCCAGCGCGAAGGCTACGCGCAGGCAATCCAGTCGAAAGAGTTCCTGCAGGCGTTGAAAGCTGGTCCCAACGGCAGGATCGCGGTGACCTATTTCGAATGGGCCGCCTCGACCGACCAGAAGATCATCATTCCCTGGCGATTGATCGAGGGACCGGAGAGTGCGGATGCGGTCGCCGGCGAGATCATGAAGACGCCGATCCGGCGCGCCTCGCGGACCTCGATCTCCGGCGCGATCGGATTCGCGATGCCGCTGTTCGACGAAGATCCCTATCACGGGCTTCGCCGCGTGATCGATATCTCCGGTGACGGCCCCAACAACAATGGCGGCCCGGTCACCTTGGCGCGCGACGCTGCGCTCGAGAAGGGCATCGTCATCAACGGCCTGCCGATCATGGTCAAGGAGCCGTCCTACTCGACGATGGATATCGACAATCTCGACTACTACTACGAGGACTGCGTCGTCGGTGGTCCCGGCTCCTTCGTGATCGCGATCAAGGATCGCGAGAAGTTCAAGGAAGCGATCCGCACCAAGCTCCTCATGGAGGTCGCCGGCCGCACGCCCGAGCATCCGGTGGTGCGCATTGCGGACAAGGAGCCGCGGGTGAATTGCATGATCGGCGAGAAGATCTGGTCGGACCGCTGGGGGCGCTGAGGCGCATCCGAGGCCATTTGCCGCTCGCACGCCGCGGGTGAATTAACCGCGTGTTAACCAGGACGTGACCCAATCGGAAGTGTTTCCGAACGTTTCTGACGCTGTCTCACGGCGCTCGACCACGAGCGAGTTCGTCAAACTCGTCCACCGAGCAGATCCATGCCCATCGTCACGCCGAGCACCAGCCAGATTTCGCCCGCCAATGAGCGGCTCTATCACCAGAGCAGTCTGGTCGGTGACTGGAAGGGCAAGTGGGCTGGAAACAATCAGGATGTCGGCTTCAAGGTCGTGAACATTCGCGGCACCCGGGCCCAGATCGAATACACCCATAACGGACACACCGAGCGCGGCTTCGGCCAGGTCAGCGGTGCGACCGTCACCTTCGGCTCGGTCACGGTCGGCACCAAGGACGGCAAGAACCTGGTGCTCTTGTTCTCCGCAGGCGGTGGCAAGCAGACCGCAACGCTCCAGAAGCAGGCGCCGCCAGCCTCCGACAGCCGCCTCGTCGGAAGTTGGGGCGGCTATTCTGCCGACAATGGAAAGAGCGCAAGTTTTCGCGTGCTGGCCGTCGACGGCAAGGAGGCACAGGTCAGCGTCACTACCGACGGCATTACCCGCCAGGGCACCGGCATCGTCTACAACAACGTCATCATGTTCGGGCAAGCGCAGATCGCGACCAACGACGGGCAGAACGGCAACATCATCTACCAGGTCGGCACCAAGTCGTTCACGGTACCCGTGACGAAATATCCGCCTGCGGATTCGTCCTCGTCAGTGGACAGGACGGCCTAGCGGTTACGGCTGCTTCGCGTTCGACTGCGCCAGTGCCTGCAATTGCTGGTCGATGTCCCGCAACGCCTCGCAAGCGGCTGCATAGGCGCCGGTGCCGATCATCCGCCAGATATCGTCCGCCTGCTGCGTCAATTGCGGGATCGTCAGCGGCAGGAACGCAGCCTCCTGGAGCGCGCCCTTTTCGTTGATCAGATAGCGTCCGTTCAATGCGAACAGGACCTGCGCAGTGCAGGCGAGCGACCTATAGAGACATCCGACAACGTGGGTCCGCTCGTTACGTGCGGCTGCGAGCTCGGCATTCTCGATGCTGAACAGGACTTCCCACTGGAAGCGCCGGATCAGGGCGCGGCCCAGGTTCTGCGGGTAGGGAAGCGCAATTGATTTGAGCCGGGCGATCAAGCCATGTGGATCGTGCAGTGGCTGACAATATGCGATCTCGCCCATCCAGATTGCCGAGCAGAAGCCATGCGGATGGCCGGGCTGGTAGGCCATGACGACCGTACCGGACTGGCAGGCCGTCATGACGCGCTCGACGTTGTCGGCATGACGGTACAGCAGATCGACCTTTTGTCCCCCCACCGAGAGCCACGCTCCGCCGACGATCCAAGGTCCCCATTCGTCATATCTTGTCACGGTCGCGGCGCCGGGATCGTCGGCGATCTCTTTCACCACGGTCCGGAGTCGATCCGTATCGATGAGGTCGCCACCGGAGCAATACAGCCCGATGTCGTAGTCGGACGTAGGATGTGCGCTGCCACGCGCACGCGAGCCGCCGAGCACGATGGCTCGAACCCCCGGCACCTCGGCAAGCACGGATGTCAGGCGTGTGAGCAGGGGATCATCTGGCATGGAGCGGCGGCTGCGGTGTTGTCAATCAGTCACGAGTCATGGCGGCCCTCGCTTGTCGCCAGCTTACGTCGCAAGGTGAACCGCGCAAGCACGTCGGCGCCGGCCGGCTGCGGATCGGAGACAGATGCCTCGATCTCTGTCGCAAGCTCCCGCGCGTGCATGGCTTCTATCAGGCTTGCCGTGTTCGTTCCACGCTTGCGGGTCGGCGATGTCGCGCACCGGCCCGCGTAGTTGGCGTGATGGCGATCAGATCCGCGCCTCCAGGATCAAGTTGAAGGGCGTCTCGGCCGCACGACGAAAGCGCGTCAGTCCACCCTCGCGCGCGACCTTGCGCAGCCTGGCCTCGCCGGCCTGAGCACCCAAGGCCAGGCCAACCTCCTGATCGAGCGAGGCCGGCGTGCAGATCATGGTCGACGCCGCATAGTAGACGCGTCCGACCGGGTTGAGATTGTCTTCGAGACGGTCGCCTGCGAACGGCTCGACCAGCATGCAGGCGCCGTCCTTCGCCATGGTTTCGCGCACGTGACTGATGGCGCCGACGGGATCGCCCATGTCGTGCAGGCAGTCGAAGAAGCAGACGAGATCATAGCCTTCCGCCGGGTAGGTTTTGGCGGAATGGACGGCGAAGCTGACGCGATCGCCGAGCTTGGCCTCGGTGGCCGCCTTTCGCGCGGCTTCGATCGAGCCCTCGTGATAGTCGAAGCCGTAGAAGCGGGAGTTCGGGAATGCCTGCGCCATCAGGCGCGTCGAGACGCCGTGTCCGCAGCCGATATCAGCGACCTTGGCGCCACGCTTGAGCTTGTCCACGACACCGTCGAGCGCGGGGAGCCATTCCTGCACCAGATGGTGCATGTAGCCGGTGCGGAAGAAGCGGGCGGTGCCGCAGAACAGGCACTCGCTGCGCCGGTTCCAGCCGACGCCCTTGCCGGACTTGAACGCGTCCGAGACCTTCGGCTCGTCGAGAAACGCCGAGGCGATGACGTTGCCGAACGCACCGAGGAAAACCGGGCTGTCCTCGTCGGCAAGCGCCATCGCCTGCTCCGGCAGCATCGAGAATTTCCTGGATGCGGAATCGTATTCGATGTAACCGGACGCCGCCTGGCTCGACAGCCATTCGCGGACATAGCGCTCCGTCGTTCCGGTGGCGCTCGCGAGCTCGGACGAGCTCATGGGTCCCTTGGCGGCAAGGGCGCGGTAGAGACCTAGCTTGTCTCCGAGCAGGACCAGCGATGCATTCATCGCCGCACCGAACTCGGTGACCATCTTGCCCATAAAGGCGTTCAACCTGTCGGAATTGACCTCCATGACAGCCTCCATACAAGGGTTGCATTTTCAAGGGGCGGCGCAATTTGCGCGCTACGGATCGCGCCAAGCCTTTGCGATCGAAGCCGGGGCTTGAGCTCGCGCGTCCTTTGTGTGGGTCAATCCGATGCTGGGGAGGTTCAACACTTCACGACGACGTAATCTGGAACTTGGGAGACGATGACCTGCGCTGCTCCGCTGGCATTCGCGATCTCACCTGAGTATAATCCGGGCAGTTTTCGACGGAAGCCTGAATGTCCAGCCTTGCAGGTTCTTGCAGTCTCGCAGCTCTCTTTGCCGTACTTTGCCTCGGCGGAACGCCCGTTCATGCCCAAGTTGCGCCGCTGAGGTATTTTTTTACCGGGCGCTGGCTTCGGCTTTGGCGGCGGGGCCGACGAGAGCTCCGATAGTTACGGCAATTTTCCGGGCTTCGATGCCAGTGGGCGCACCAATTTTGGCAACGGCTTCTTCGTCGGCAGCCAGCGCGGCAACCTCAATTGGAGCGGCCTCAGCCAGACCGGACCGGCCGGCAATTTCAGCGCGCTTTCCTATGATAGCTCGCAATTCGGTTACAACACCAAGACCGCGGGCGGCCTCCCCGTGACGTTCTTTGCCGGTTTCGACACGATGAAATACGGCAACGGCATTGGCAGCTCGGTTGCGCCGCTGACCTCGGGTGCCGCGCCGGGATATGGTGCGTTTGGGGGCGTCGAATTCAAGCCGACCTCCAACCTCAGCCTGTCGTTCGGAGCCGGGTTCACCCAGCGGGATTCGGGCCGCATGGACAGCGACATCAGATCGAACATGCTGCCCGGCGAGTCGCCGGCGCTCGGCGCCCTTCGCCGCTAGCGCGTGAACCGCGCCACCAGCTCGACATGCGGTGTATGGCGGAACTGGTCGACCGGCACCACGGTCTCGATCCGATAACCGCCGTCGATCAGCAGCCGCGCGGTCGCGCGCGAAGGTCGCGACGTTGCAGGAGACTGCGACGACAACCGGCACCTTGCTTGCGGCAAGCTTGAGCGCCTGTGCCTGCGCGCCCTGACGCGGCGGGTCGAACACCACGGCGTCGAAATCGCGCAGCTCCGGCGCCACCAGGGGACGGCGGAACAGGTCGCGCGGCTCGCACCTGATTGGCTTCAGCCCCGGCGTGCGCGCGGCTTTCGCCAGCGCGGCGACAGCGCCAGCGTCACTGTCATAGGCTGCGACGCGCGATTTCTCCGCAAGCCGCAGCGCAAACGGACCGACGCCGCAGAAGAGGTCGGCGATCTCCTTGGCCTTGCCGACGCGCTCGGCGACGAGAGACGCAAGCGTCTCTTCGCCTGCGACGGTTGCTTGCAGGAACGAGCCCGGCGGCAGCGTCACCTCGGCACGGCCCATCTGCAACGTCGGCGACAGGCGCTGCAGCACCAGCTCGCCGTGCCGCGTCAGCCGCGCGAGGCGGTGCTGCTCGGCGACGCGCGAGGCGCCGTGACCAATGCCGTCGGCAACGGACCGGAGCCGCGCACATCGACATCGAGGCCGTTGGCGGTCGCGGTAACCTGGATGTCGAGTGGCTTGGTCACCGGCATCCGCGACGTCAGCGGCTCGGCGAGCGCCCAGGCAGCATCGATCGCCCCGTCGAGCGCGGGATCGAGAACGGGGCAGCGATGGATCGGGATGACGTCATGCGAGCTCGCCGCCGCAAAGCCGACCTTGAGCACGTCATGCGTGCCGAACCGGCCGTGCAACGTGACGCGCCTGCGGCCCACGCCATGGGCATCGATCAGCGGTGCCACCTCGCAATCGATTCCGCTTGCGCCAGCGTCTCGACCACGATGCCGCGCTTCCAGGCCTGGTACGGCTCGGCCGCCCAGTGCTGGATCGCGCAGCCACCGCAGACGCCGAAATGCGGACAGAACGGTTCGACGCGCGAGGGGCTCGCGACGTCGACCGCCAGCAGCTTGCGGCGGTCGGGATGGTTGCCCGCAACGTGCTCGACTTCGACGGTCTCGCCGCCCAGCGTGTAGGGCACATAGATCGTATCGCCCGCGTCGAGCGAAACGCCGTCGCCGCGATGACCGACGTGATCGATGTTCAGGCGCTCAACCACGGCGCGCGCCCAGGAAGAATTCGATGTTGCCGTCGCCGCCCGCGATCGAGGAGGGAAACACCTCGATGTCGGTGCAGCCGAGCGAAGCCGCGAACGCGGCGATGTCGTCGCAGATCTCCCGATGCACGGCGGCGTCGCGAACGATGCCCTTCTTGTTGTGTTTTCGCTCGGCCTCGAATTGCGGCTTGATCAGCGCAAGCAGGCTCATCGGAGCCGCCGCCAGCGACAATGCAACCGGCAGCACGGTCTTGAGCGAAATGAAGCTGACGTCGATGACGACGACGTCGGGTCGCGCCGGCAGGCGCTTGCCTTCGTAGGCGCGGATGTCGGTCTCCTCCATCGACACGATTTTCGCATGGCCGCGCAGTGAGGGATGCAACTGGCCGGTGCCGACGTCCACGGCGAACACCAGGCTCGCGCCATTGGCCAGCAGCACCTCGGTGAAGCCGCCGGTGGAAGCCCCGACGTCGAGGCAGACATGGTCCTCAATCTCGATCGGATAGCGCTCCAGCGCGCCGGCAAGCTTGACGCCGCCGCGGGAGACGAAGGGATGCGCCGGCTCGGCCTGGATCACCGCGTCTGTCGCGATGGTCTCGGACGGTTTTGCCACGGGCTTGTCGTTCGCGGTGACGAGCCCGGCCTCGATGGCCGCGCGCGCCCGTGCCCGGCTCTCGAACAGGCCGCGCTCGACCAGCAGAATATCCGCACGCTTACGGGGAGGGGACATCGGGCCTCCGGTTACGACTGAAGCGGTCACGCAGTGATAACTCGCGCCGCCGCCATCCGGACGCAAGCCTCGAACGCGGCGAGGTCGTGCCAGACGTCGACGGGCATCTCGGCCGGCGTCACCAGCGGACAGCCATGTAGCTCCAGCGCATGGATCATCATGAGATTGTCGACCAGGCCAAAATCCTCGACCGTCAGCCCCTGCGCATCGACCAGCCGCCCGTCCTCGGAGGTGACTGTCATGAAGCGGCCGACGCGGTCGGCATAGGTGGCAGGATCGTTCGAATAGGCCAGACAAAACTTGCCGCGGCCGGCCATGTAGCCGAGCTCGTAGACGGTGCCGGGGTCGGCGCCGGCCCCGCGGAACGGGGTGAGATTGGCGATGATCGCATCCGCCCGGTCCATCATCGCCTCGTTGCCGGCAAAGATCTGCCGCGAGGCATCGGGGGCGGCGAGAGGGGTGGCGTTGTCGAGCGGATAGAAACCGGCCAGACCATGCGCAGCGCAGATTGCGACCTTCTGCCGCCCGATCTCGATCGCATCCGGCAGGAACACGTCCGGGCCAGCCAGATAGATTTTCATGGGGGGGATTGCTCAGGAGAGATTAGGCGAGCTGCAAACCGTCGCGAAAACTGCGCGCCCTCCCCCGCCTGCGGGGGAGGGTTGGGGAGAGGGGGCCTCCTCAATCGGGAACCCCCGAGAGGAAAGAACCCTCACCCGCGCCTTCGGCGCGACCTCTCCCGCAAGCGGGAGAGGTGAAGAAAGCAGCCATCAAGCCAGCTTGACCGTCTCGGTCTTGACGTCCTTGCCGAGCGCCTCGAACACCTTGGCGACGATGCCCTTGGCGTCGAGACCGGCGCGGGCATACATCGCGGCCGGGATGTCGTGGTCCTGGAACACGTCGGGCAGCACCATGGAGCGGAACCGCACCATGCCGCTGTCGAGCACGCCCTGGTCGGTCAGGAACTGCGCGACATGCGAGCCGAAACCGCCGACCGCGCCTTCCTCGATCGTGATCAGGATCTCGTGGTCACGGGCAAGCTTGAGCACCAGCTCGGTGTCGAGCGGCTTCATGAAGCGCGCATCCGCGATCGTGGTGGAGAGGCCGTGAGCCGCGAGCTCGTCGGCCGCCTTCTCGCATTCGGCCAGACGCGTGCCGAAGGAGATCAGGGCGATCTTGCTGCCTTCGCGGATCACGCGGCCCTTGCCGATTTCGAGGGGAACGCCGATTTCGGGCATCTCGATGCCGCGGCCTTCGCCACGCGGATAGCGCAGCGCGCTCGGGCGGTCGTTGATGGCGACCTGGGTTGCGACCATGTGCACCATGTCGGCTTCGTCGGCGGCCGCCATGATCACCATGTTCGGCAGGCAGCCGAGATAGGCGTTGTCGAACGAGCCGGCATGGGTCGCGCCGTCGGCGCCGACGAGGCCGGCGCGGTCGATGGCGAAGCGCACCGGCAGGCACTGGATCGCGACGTCATGCACGATCTGGTCGTAGCCGCGCTGGAGGAAGGTCGAGTAGATCGCGCAGAACGGCTTGTAGCCTTCGGTCGCAAGACCGGCGGCAAAGGTCACCGCGTGCTGCTCGGCGATGCCGACGTCGAAGGTGCGGTCCGGGAACGCCTTGTTGAAGATGTCGACGCCCGTGCCCGACGGCATCGCCGCGGTGATGGCGACGATCTTGTCGTCCTTCTCGGCTTCCTTGACGAGGCTTTGGCCGAACACGTTCTGGTAGGCGGGCGCGTTCGGCTTGGCCTTGGCCTGGGTGCCGGTCGCGACGTCGAACTTGACGACGGCGTGGTACTTGTCGGCGGAGGCTTCCGCCGGACCGTAGCCCTTGCCCTTCTGGGTCACGACGTGGACCAGGATCGGGCCGGTCTCCATGTCGCGGACGTTCTTCAGCACGGGCAGCAGATGGTCGAGATTATGGCCGTCGATCGGGCCGACGTAATAGAAGCCGAGCTCCTCGAACAGCGTGCCGCCGTCCATCATGAAGCCGCGGGAATATTCCTCGACGCGGTTGGCGCGGTTGGCGAGGATCTTCGGCAGGCGCTTGTTGATCTGCTTGGCCGCCTCGCGCAGCGTGCGATAGGTCTTGCCTGAATAGAGCCGCGACAGATAGGCGCTCATGGCGCCAACCGGCGGCGCGATCGACATGTCGTTGTCGTTGAGGATCACGATCAGGCGCGAATTCATCGCACCCGCATTGTTCATGGCCTCATAGGCCATGCCCGCGGACATCGCGCCGTCACCGATCACGGCGATAACGTTGTTCTTGCCGCCGGCGAGGTCGCGCGCGACCGCCATGCCGAGGCCGGCGGAGATCGAGGTCGAGGAATGCGCGGCGCCGAACGGATCGTAATCGCTCTCGCTGCGCTTGGTGAAGCCCGACAGGCCGCCGCCGGTGCGCAGCGTGCGGATGCGGTCGCGGCGGCCGGTCAGGATCTTGTGCGGATAGGCCTGATGGCCGACGTCCCAGATCAGCGGTCGCGCGGCGTGTCGAAGACATAATGGATCGCAGTAGTGAGCTCGACCACCCCTAGACCGGCGCCGAAGTGACCGCCGGTCACCGAGACGGCATCGATGGTCTCCTGACGCAGCTCGTCGGCGACCTGGCGAACCTGCTCGACCTTGAGCTTGCGCAGGTCGTCCGGCGTCCGGATAGTGTCGAGAAGCGGCGTTTTACTGTATGCGTTCACGGCGATTTCCAATTTGTCAGCGCCGGAAGATCGTTCCGGTGCGCGATGGGTTTGCACAATATCGGCGCAGCGCGAGTCCCCAAACCATCGGAGCCACCTGCAGGGGCAAAGCCCCTTCTTCAAGCTTAGGTGAGCTTAAGTGCGCTCCGGTTCAGTCTCTGTGATCCCTGTCACTTAGATCGGCTTCGCCCGTCCAAGCCAATTCATCAGCACTTTGAAGCACTTGTCGTCGGCAATCGATGCCCACGCAAGGCTAACAAAAAGCCACACTCCGCGCAGCTTTACACCAAAGCTGAGGCCAAAGCCAACCCACCGGACCGACTACGGCCATGCACGTGCAACCGGCGGGCCAATTTAGTTAATCCCGGTGCGTGAGCGGAAGTTCCAACTTGCCCGGTTCCTCGCCAGCTTTTTTGGCGAGAACGAGGCCGTTTCGGCGAGAATGCGCAAGGCGCCTCGCGCCCCCTCGTCAATCAGGTGTTCCGGCGGGCGGAACCAGCGCAAACCAGCACGACGAAATCGCAGATGGCAATCGCCCGAAACGCGCCGCTCTGCGGCCGTTACTGCACGTCGAGCGGCGCGGTGCCGGTGGCCTGGCCGCTGGCATCGGTGGTGATCTTGTCGACGCGCGCCTCGGCCTGGCGCAGCAATTCCTCGCAGCGGCGCTTCAGGGCTTCGCCGCGCTCGTAGATCGTGACGGATTCCTCGAGCGGCACCTTGCCGTCCTCGAGCCGCTTCACGATCATCTCGAGTTCCTCGATCGCGCGTTCGAAGGTGAGCCTGGAGACGTCGACTTGAGTATTTTCGGCCATATCCGTTTCCGATTGCCCGATTCGCTGCTCTTGCAAAGCAACAGAGTTTTGCGGGCGCAATGTGGCGGGTGCGTTTAAGCGCCCATCAGGGCGCCGACATGCGCCGTAACAGATTCTTTCAATCCTTGCAGGTCATAGCCGCCCTCGAGCACCGACACAATTCGGCCCTCCGCGGACTTGTCGGCGAGGTCCATCAGCTTGCGCGTGACCCAGGTGTAGTCTTCGGCGCGCAGATTCAGCGAGGCGAGGGGGTCGCGGTAATGCGCGTCAAAGCCCGCGGAGATGATGAGGAGCTCCGGGCTGAACTTTGTGAGTTGTGGCAGGATCAAATTCTCGAACGCGTTGCGGAACTCCGGTCCGCCATCCTCGGAGGCGAGCGGCGCATTGACGATGGTGTCGTGATCGCCGCGCTCGTCCTTGGCGCCGGTGCCCGGAAACAGCGGCATTTGATGCGTCGAGCAGTACATCACGGTCGGGTCCGACCAGAAAATATCCTGCGTGCCGTTGCCGTGATGCACGTCGAAATCGACGATGGCTGCACGCTTGATGCCGTATTTGCGCTGCGCATGGCGCGCGGCGATCGCGACATTGTCGAAGAAGCAGATCCCATCGGCTTGCCGATCTCGGCGTGATGGCCGGGCGGACGCACCGCGACGAAGGCGTTGCGGTACTCGCCCGCCATCACGGCCTCGGTCGCAGCGACCGCGCCGCCGACGCCGCGCATCACCGCTTCCCAGGTGCCCGGCGACATCGAGGTATCGCCGTCGACATAAACCTGGCCGCTGGTCGGCGCGATGTGGCGCAGCTCCGTGACGTAATCCTCGTTGTGGCAGAGCGTGACGAGATCGAGATCGCCCTCCGGGGCTTGGTCGCGCACCAGATACTGGAAACGTTCAACCGACAGCGCCTCCTCCACCGCACGCAGGCGGTCGGGCCTTTCAGGGTGGCCCGGCGGCGTGAGGTGGTCGAGGCAGGCCTTGTGGGAGAGGAGGAGCGTGCTCATCAGGTCGGTCTCACTGGGAACGGACTCTCGACGTCGCTTGGCGCATCCGGCGCCAAAACGCAACGCAAAACCCAATCTAGGCGTTTGTCCGGGAATGGCAAAGGCTGGTTCCGGGCCAGCCCGTTTGCGCCAGATCAATTCACGCGCAGGATGCGGGTCGGCGGCAACGGGCCGATCGGCCCGTGCGCCCTGAAGAAGGCAAACAGCGCGTCAGCGTCGTAACCGCCATATTGCGGCGATGCGCCTTGTTTTGCGACCGTAAAGCCGTCGCCTCCGACGGCGAGATAGTCGTTGAGGGTCACGCGATAGCCGCGCGCTGGTTCGATCGGGCTGCCGTTGAGCATCATCTTCTCGGCGATGACGCGCTCGCCGAACGGCTTCGATGCGTCCCAGCTGTAGCTGAATCCGTTCGACACCTGGAGAATCCGCGGCCGCTTCGGATCGAGCCATTGCTGCTCCAGCATCTCCTTGAGCTGGCTGCCGGTGAGCGTCATGGTGACGAGGCGATTGCGGAACGGCTGGCTCGCGAACAGGTCGCCGTAGGACACCGCGCCGTTCTCCCTCGAGATGATATCGGTCCGGATGCCGCCGGGATTGGTGAGCGCGATGACAGCGCTGCCATCCTTGGCGTCTTTCGTGACGGCAAGCTGCGCGTCCGCGATGATATCGCCGAGCGCGCTTTCGCCGGCCTCGTTCGGCACCCGCGACAGCGCCTGCGTCACCGATCCTGCCGGCCGGTTGGCGATGGGCGCCGAAAGCCTGTCATAGGCGTCGATCAGCGCAGTCTGTTCGGGATCCTTGGCCAGCGAGGCGTTGGCGACGATGACGTTCTCGGCCTTGGCGCTGATCACATCGCGGCTGGCCGGATCGAGCTTGAGATCGATCGCGGTGACCAGCGTGCCGTATTTGTCGCCACTCGTCACCAGCCGTCCGTCGATGTTGCAGACATAGGCGCGATGGGTGTGCCCGCTGACCACGACGTCGACGGCGCGGTCGAACTTTTTGACGATATCGACGATCGGCCCGGAAATGCCAGGACACTGATTGTAGTCGCCGGCGGGCTCGCCGCCTTCGTGGATCAGCACCACGATCGCTTCGACGCCTTGCGCCTTCAACTGTGGCACGAGCGCGTTGACCGTCTCCGCCTCGTCGCGGGATTCGAGGCCGGCGATGCCCGCGGGCGACACGATGCCGCCGGTGCCTTTCAAAGTCAGTCCGATGAACGCGACGGGGATGCCGTCGAACTTCCTGATTTCGTAGGGCGGCAGCACGCTCTTGCCGGTCGCGGTCTCAACGGTGGAGGCGGCGAGATAGTGGAATTTGGCGCCCGTGAAAGGATGCGGACCCTGGCAGCCGTCGACCGGATGACAGCCGCCGTTCTGCATTCAGCAACTCGGCCTTGCCCTCGTCGAACTCGTGATTGCCGACCGAGGTGATCGCAAGCCCCATCATCGAGAGCGACTCGATCGAGGGCTCGTCGTGGAACATCGCCGATAAAAACGGGCTGGCGCCGATCAGGTCGCCGGCGGCGACGAAGATCGTGTTCTTGCGGCCGTCGCGCAGTTGCTTGACCAAGGTCGCCATGTATTCGGCGCCGCCGGCCGCCACCATCACCTTCCTGGCCTTGTCCTCGGGATCATCGATGCGGATGCCGCCCGGCGGCGGCCGGAGATTGCCGTGGAAGTCGTTGATCGCGAGAATGCGCAGCTCGACCGGCGCGGCCGTTTGCGCGGAGGCAGGCAGGGCGGCGAGACCGAGGACGGCAAGAGCAAGTTTAAAGGCGTGTCGCATGCAACACCATTACTCGTTCCACGCGAAGATTTCACGAAGCATTGTCGTGAACGCGCGAGCCGCATGCTCCCACCCGCCCCTTGAGGGGCGGGTCGGTTCGCATGAAATGCGAACCGGGGCGGGGTGACAGGCTATCCTGGCAGGCGGTGAAAGTTTCGTGCACACTCGCGAGAGTCTTTGTCTGGCTCACCCCACCCCGCTCGCGCTTCGCGCGAGCGACCCTCCCCTCCAGGGGAGGGTGGAAGCTTCACCGCTTCTTCCTATTCGCGAAGGCATTGAATGCGGCGACCGCCTCGTCCGATTTCAGCCGCTCGCCGAACAAATGGCCTTCCTGATCGATGCGACGGCTGAGCTCTTCCGGCGGGGCGCGCAGCAATTTGCGCGAGATGGCCACGGCCTCGGCCGGCAGCCGGCAGATCTCGCGCGCCACCTTGCGGGCCTCGACCTCGGTATGTCCCGACGAGACCACGGTGTTGACGAAGCCTGCGGCATGGGCCTCCGCCGCGCTGAAAGTCCGTCCCATCACCAGCATGGCGAAGGCGCGCTGGTAGCCCATGGTGCGCGGCATCAGCAGGCTCGCGGCGCCGACTGGAACGAGCCCCAGATTGATGTAGGGCGCGGAGAAGGTCGCGGCGGAGGAGGCGAGCACGTAGTCGCAGTGGAATAGCATCACGGTGCCCATGCCGATCGACGCGCCGTCCACTGCTGCGATGATCGGTTTGACGTTGAGCGCCAGCGAATAGAGGAATTTGGCGGCGTCCGACAGCGTCTCGGGCCGCGACGTGTCGGCCTTCAGGAAGTCGTCGATATCGTCGCCGGCCGTGAACACGCCGGAGCCGCCGGTGACGATCATGCAGCGGATCTCGGGATTGTTCTGCGCGGTGTCGATCGCGCGGCTCATCTCGCGATACATGTCTTGTGTGATCGCGTTCTTCTTGCCCGGGCGGCGCAGGGTGATCACGCGCGTTGCGCGCTCCTCCGTCACGATGATGTTGCCGTTCGGCATGAGGGCCCACTCCGATCGCCGCGGCGCCTGCCATTGGCGAGTCTTGCGCGCTCAGCCTACATCATCCCGCAGGCGTGCCAATCCTGCGGCTCAACCTTTTCGACGGCGATCCCGGCGAGCGGGCGCATGAACCCGTCCAACGGCTGCCTTCGTCCGGGGAACCGCGGCGCGAGAGGCGCGCTGCATTTGGTACTGTTGCGCGCTGCAACAAACGGCTACAACGTTTCATTTGAAAAACCAGTGGTTGTGCGGCACGATGGCAAGTCTCGTTCCATTTGGTCGATTGCTCGATTGATGATTGCCGCGACAGGCGTTGACGAATCCTCGTTACACTATCGCGGCTGGCGCGTGGTGCTGGCCTGCTTTCTGATGGCCTTCTTCATGTTCGGCTTCGGCCTTTACGGCCAGGGCGTCTATCTGGCAGAGCTCCAGCGCGCGCATGGCTGGCCGGGCACGCTGGTGTCCGCCGCTAGCACCTTCTCGTTTCTGCTGACCTCCGTACTCGTCATCTTCACCGACGATCTGCTCGCCCGCATCGGACTGCGGGCGCTGATCCTGTGCGGCCTCTTGGCGCTTGGCGCCTCGACGGCGCTGCTGGGACTGATGCAGACCCCGTGGCAGCTCTATCTCGCCTATGCGCTGATGGCGGTCGGCTGGACCGGCATGGGCACGGTGGTGATCGCGACCGTGCTGAATGCCTGGTTCGAGCGGCGCCGGGGGCTCGCGCTCAGCCTTGCCTTCAACGGCGCCACCTGCGGCGGCATCGTTCTCGTTCCGCTGCTCCTGGCGCTGTCCGATCGTATCGGCTTCCGCTCCGCCATGCTGGCAGCCACCATCGTGATGGTCGTGCTGGTGCTGCCGGTCGTCGTGATCTTCACGGGATGGCCGGCCGAGATGCCGCCGGCATCGGGCAGGCACGCCCTGGGCGGCGACACGGCCGCGCCTGCGGATCACTCGCGCAGGGCGCTGCTCGCCAACGCGACGTTCTGGACCATGGTGTTGCCGATCGCGATCGCTCTGTTGGCGCAGATGGGGTTCATCATCCACCAGGTGACGTTCCTCGAGCCGATGATCGGCCGCTACGCCGCCGGCCTTGCCGTCACCGTCATGGCGGCCATGGCAGTGGTCGGGCGGCTGTCGCTCGGCCTGTTCGTCGACCGGCTCGATCCACGGCTTGCCTGTGCAGCGTCGATGACAAGCCAGGCGGCGGCGCTGTTCGTGCTGCTGCAAAGCGAGAGCCCGACCGTGTTGTTGCTGTGCTGCGCCGTCTACGGCTTCTCGATCGGCAACATGATCACCTTTCCGCCCCTCATCATCCAGCGCGAGATCGGCAGCGCCGCCTTCGCGGCCGCGATGGGACTGGGAACCTCGGTCAGCGGCATCGTCAGCGCGTTCGGTCCCGGCCTCGTCGGCCTCGTGCGCAGCCTGACCGGAGATTACACGACGGCCTTCGCGATGTGCGTGGTGCTTGATCTCGTCGCGGCCGGCGTCGTGCTGTGGCGGCCGGGGAAAAGAGCGAAGCTCGCAGCCTCGTAGCGCAAGCGCGTCCCCACTATGATCTGAGAGCGAGATCAAACATTCCGTGTCGTCCCGGCGAAGGCCGGGACCCATACCGCGCGATCTATCGAGGGAGTATGGATCGCAGTATCACGGGATGACCGCCTAACCGCCAATCTTCGCCAAACTGCTTGCTGGGGTTATGGGTCCCGGCCTTCGCCGGGACGACACTGAACATGTGGCGCGCACATGCCAACTTACCCCAGCAGCACCGCATCCGCCGCCGCGACCGAGTCCGCGCTCTCCGTCACGGTGCGCTCCAGCGCGCCCGCCTGCACCGCGATGTTCTCGGCGAAGAAGCGCGCGAGTGAAACGTAGCGCGCGGCGTCCGCATTGCCGTCGGCTTTCGCGGCGAGCGCTTCGAGGCCAGCATGCAGCCGCCGAGCGTGGCGCCGAACTGCTGCAAATACGGCGTCGCACCGGCGAGCGCCTCGTTCGGCGCCGACGCAACCCGCTCCAGCAGCCATTTGCTGCTGCGGGTCAACGCCTCCAGCGCCCCCCGCAGTTTTGCACCGGTCGTGCCGAAAGCGGGATCGTTGGAGGCTTCGACCTGCTTGACCGTCGCCGCGAGTTCCGACAGCAGCGCCCAGACCGACGCGCCGCCATTGGCCGCGAGCTTGCGCGTGACGAGGTCGATCGCCTGGATGCCGTTGGTGCCTTCATAGATCGCGGTGATGCGCGCATCGCGATAATGCTGCGCGGCGCCGGTCTCCTCGATGAATCCCATGCCGCCGTGGACCTGCACGCCGAGATAGGCGACCTCGTTGCCGACATCGGTGGAATAGGCCTTTGCCATCGGCGTCAGCAGCGCCGCGCGCGGCAGCGTCAGCCCGCACCTTCGGGTCCTTGGCGCGCGTCGAGACGTCGAGCGCAACCGCGGTCGCATAGCAGATGGTGCGCGCGGCCGCAGTCTGCGCCCGCATCCGCATCAGCATGCGCTTGACGTCGGGATGGACGAAGATCGGGTCCGAGCCGTCGCCCTTGCTGCCGACGGCGCGGCCCTGCTTGCGCTCCTGCGCGTAGGCGAGAGCCTGCTGATAGGCGCGGTCGGCGACACCGACGCCTTCGAGACCGACGCCGAGGCGGGCCTGGTTCATCATTGTGAACATGCAGCGCATGCCCTGGTTCTCTTCGCCGATCAGAAAGCCGATCGCACCGCCATGGTCGCCCATGGTCATGGTGCAAGTGGGCGACGCATGCATGCCGAGCTTGTGCTCGACGCCGCTTGCAAAGATGTCGTTGCGCGCGCCGAGCGAGCCGTCTTCATTGACCATGAACTTGGGAACGAGGAATAGCGAGATCCCCTTGGTGCCGGCCGGCGCATCCGGCAGCCGCGCCAGCACGAAATGCACGATGTTGTCGGTCATGTCGTGCTCGCCATAGGTGATGAAGATCTTCGTCCCCTTGATGCGATAGGTGCCGTCGGCCTGCCGTTCGGCGCGGGTGCGCAGCGCGCCGACGTCCGAGCCGGCCTGCGCTTCGGTCAGCTGCATCGTGCCGGTCCATTCGCCGCTGACGAGCTTCTCGAGATAGATTTTCTTCAACTCCTCGCTGCCATGCGCATCCAGCGCCTCGATCGCGGAGGCCGTCAGCAGCGGGCAAAGACCGAAAGCGACGTTCGAAGCGCTCCAGATTTCGGTGCAGAGCGCGTTGATTGCAATCGGCAGGCCCTGGCCGCCGAACGCTTCGGGCCCGGACACCGCGTTCCAGCCGCCGTCGGTCCAGCGCTTGTAGGCATCGGGCCAGCCGGGTGCGGTCGTGACCTTGCCGTCGTCGAGCTTGATGCCGTGCTCGTCGCCGACCCGGTTGAGCGGCGCCAGCACGTCGGTTGCGAACTTGCCGGCCTCATCCAGCACGGCAGTGACGATGTCGGCGTCGAAATCGCCGTAATGACCGGCCTCCATGGCAGCCTTCAGGCCGGCGCCATGGTTGAGCGACAGCAGCATGTCAGAGATCGGCGCGCGGTAGGTCATGGCTCACTCCCGGGAACGTCATTGGCGCCGTATTCCCATGAAACGCCGGAGGTCTCAACTGCCGGGGCGGCTCCAGCCGGAACAAGGCCATGGACGGGCTATATGGACGGGCCACATGAAGCCTGGCGGAGCCGGCCTCGGGCCCGAGGTATTTTGCCCCTCCGGGCGGTTGAAATGCCGCGCCGCTCCCTATAGACCGGCAGCACTTGAAGGAATCTGCGGTAGTCCGTTCTTCCGCCGGTCCTCGTCAGTTGGGGCGTAGCCAAGCGGTAAGGCAGCGGATTTTGATTCCGCCATTCGGAGGTTCGATCCCTCCCGCCCCAGCCAGAAGCCCCGCTTCCCCTGAAATTACTGACGAAACCGGCCTGGCTGGGGCGCTGCTGCACAGCGCTGCGACACATCACTGCTGCACAGGTGTCGCTCGAAAATGGCTTTCCACATCTTTCGCCGCCAAGCCGTCTACTATTGGCGGCGCCGTACGCCTCCCGCGCTTGCCATTCGCTATGGCCGCCCGCATGTTTCTATGAGCCTTCGGACGACGAGCCGCATGATGGCGCGCCGCCTGGCCACCCGGCTCAACATGATCTTGGACGATGTCGCGATGCTTGCCGATGGCGCCGACCCGCACCTCTCGCGGTCTCAAATTGAGACAATGCTTCATGGCGTGGTCCACCGGCACCTGGCCAAGCTCGACCGGGTGGCTCTTGCCGCTAAGAGCTCGCCGGATTTCCACCTGGAGCAGGCGCGAGCGGACGACAAGAAGGCATACTGGGCCTACGCACTGTTGGACGCCCAGGGCGTCAAGGCGGTGGTCCGAGCCGAGGATCGCAGCCGCATGGTCCAGGACGGGCTCTCCGAAACCGATATCGCGGCGGTCCAGGATCATCTGGCCATGCTCCGCGCCAATGAGCTGATCCCGACCAAGCATCACATCCTTCGGACCATGATCGAAGGCGCCGCCGCCATCCCGACGGCCATGAATATCGCCGAGGCCCAGGGCACGTATCTTCGCGGAATGAAGCTGGCGCTGGCCGAACACGACCGGCGCTATGGCGGGACCAGGGTCGAGGACGAGGGGCTGGTGGATCGTCTTATCCTTGCCAAGAACGATCCTCCGCAGCCGGCGCCATCGATCGTGGGTGCTTTGGTGGATCGTTCGAGCGACCCAACGACGACGGCACCTGCGGCTGTTGGTCAATTTATTCCGATGGCGGACTTTTTGCAGTTTGCCGAGCGGCTGGCGCAGCAGCAGGCCGCGGATGGCAATTGGGACGAAAAGACGCAGCGCCAGGCTAAGAGCATTTCAAAGCTGTTCGTGAAGTTCATGGTTCAAGACCAGCGAATTCTTGATTTGAGTTCGCTAACTCAGGAGCACGTCGGCAGGTTCGTCGATTTCCTCCGTTTCGACATCTACAAGCATTACGGCAAATCGGTTCGCGACGAGAAACTGACGATCGAGCAGCTTCGCGAGAAAGGACGATCGGTAGAGAAAGGAAAACGCGGCCTCGATGGTGATACCCTCAATCGGCATCTGAGCTTCCTTGGGCAGGAATTCGATTACGCCACTGCGCGGGGGCTGAAGAACCTGGAAAGCATCAATCTTACTAAGCTGCGCTCCAAGAATCGCGGGAAGACTAAGCGTGCTCGTGACCAGAGACCGAAGTTGCCGATTGATCGCGCCATGGCAATCTTCCAGACGGCTCCCTTCATCAACAGCGCCAGCTGGGACGCGCTCGGCGAGTGGGGCATGGAAGGGGCACGACAGCTCTTCCACTGCGCACTCTATTTCGTTCCGATCCTCATCTACTACACCGGAGCGCGACGCGAAGAGCTGTGCGGCTTGATGGTGGACGACGTCATCTTGGATAATGGCCCCCTTCCGTATATCCATATCGCGAAGAACCAGCAGAGACGGATCAAGAATGCTCAGTCGCAGCGCAATCTACCGCTGCACCCTGAGGTCATCAGGCTCGAGTTCATCGCTTACGTGAAGGTGATGAAGATGCTCGGGTATGAGCTACTATTTCCTGATCTACACTCTCCAAGTACCCGCTCACCGCTGGGAGACCGCTTCTACAAGCAATTCAAGCCGATCCTCACCGCGGCTGAGATCACCGAAAATGGGCTTGGCGCTCATGCGGTCCGCCACCTCTTTGGAGCTCAACTGAAGAAGAAGAAGCTTTCGGAGGAAGACCGTGCAGATCTTCTGGGCCATGGCGGTGAGAGCGAGACAAGCGAACGCTACTGCGAGCCGCACGAAATAGAAACCTTGCTCGAGTTCGTGATGAAGCTTCCAGCGATAACCGCTCATCTTGAACCCCAAGCGATCAATCTTCTGCCGTGGGTCAAAGACAAACAAGTCGCGCCGTTTTCTCAACCGTCGCGTTCGAAGCGGGCCCTCAAGCCAGCAGATTGCTGAGTGCGAGAAGTGCGAGATCAAACAAGGTCTTAACGTTCAAGCGTTTGAGCACGGGAATCATAATCCTGGGGTCGGGGGTTCGAGTCCCTCTCCCGCTACCAATTCCAGCTTAACCCTTTGATTTCCCAGACTTGGCCGATCGATGTTTCGAGGCGAGGGATGTCTCCTTGATACATCCTCGACGGTCGCGGATCAATTCTCGTCGTGAACGATCAACATCGGGGCGGAGAAGCGTCGCCGTAGCCCAGTAAAGTCGGTTGAACCAGATGCCTGATCCAGTTGCTTTGCACCTGTAGACATAAGGGCTGCTAGGACAGCTCTTCGTTTTGTTGTTTCTGATCGCTGTGCCTCAGGGCACTCCGTCCAATAGTGGTGAGCAATCACCAACCTCTCAATGGCAGTCCAGTGATCGTTGATTGCCTTGGCGAGATCAGACCTTAGCGCTTTGTCCAACTCGATGAGGTTCTTGTGGCCGGCCGTTTGGGCGATCTCGTCTGCACCCCGTCTACCGTTGAAGCTGTTTATAAGAGCGTTGCTATCGGAGACAGCGTCCATCTGCAGCAGCTGCAGGGAGGACGAGTGAAGCCAGGATCAAAAAGAAGGCGTAAGACAATCGCATGGCGCTTCTCCTGAATCTAGAAAAAGGCCGCCCGCTCGGCGGCTGCAGAGCCTATCACGTGGCAATCCAAGAAGAATTGACGACGAAGGGCTTTGACTCAGTTTTGATGAAGTTTAAGCGCCGGCTGGCGTTGGTTCGCGGCGAAGACTGATCGGAGCTTTTTGTCCGCGACCGTACCGAATTCCAAACCGCTCGAATTCAGCTCGCGTCTTAGCTGTGGTATGATTATGACGCTCCACCGCGAAACGCCGGATTGGTCTGGTCCGTGTTTATCACATGCTAACCTGAGCGAGGATCAATGTTGTGCCGCGATATTTCTTCCATATCGACAACCACAAACCTTTCAGGGACGACGATGGTGAAGAGCTGCCGGACGACAATGCAGCATGGCGTGAAGCGCTGCGGACTCTAAGGACGCTCGAAAGCAATCTCGATCCTGGGCAGCATTGGCGCCTTTCAGTGCGCGGCCCTAGAGGGCCGCTGTTTGACATCACTGTCGATACTGCACGCCTTGGCTGATCGGCATCGATTAGCGGTTATCGTTGAAGAAACCCAAAGTAGGTCGTCACTCTCCTTGTATATCATGAGGCCCTCTGAGGAGCAAAAAAGACAGCTTCCAAAAAGGCAGCTTACAACGAGCTGCAATCGCACCGTTCGCCCACCGCTCATTTGTCCAGCATTCGACCGGCACTCTGGTCAGGTTGCTCAGAGCTCGGTTCAACTAGTTTCGAAGGTTGGCCAACTTCCTGCGATTCCTCACCGCGCGATCGAGGGTCGCGAACATCCGAACGACAGCTTGTCGTGCGGCCGTTTGATAGGGGCGCGTGCTGAACGCAACAACGCGCGCCATCTCCAGCTTGACTTCTTCCGTCTTATAGATGTCGGGCAGAGATCGAAACGTCGCATCAATTGCCTCCTGCATCTGGTCCGCGATTTGGGTGTCGATCAACATCGTAGCCTCACTCTAGATCGTTCTGAACCGTTGGAGGGCGCGAACATTCAGCCAGCTTTGCCCGTTCGCTTGAATGACTACATACCAGCGAAACGGAGCTATGTCCTGCCTCCAGCTCCAAACTTGGTACGACGCCGTGCATACAACGCGCCACACAATGATGTCAGGCAGAGTGGATGGACTGGAGATGTTCGGAGCGAGCGCGTCAGCTGACGACGTGTAGTAGGAACATCGATTGCGTCTAGAGTCTGGCGGCAGCCCTCGGCTCGACGGAGACCGCCGACAGATTCCAAAAACTCGCCTGCATTAGGTCGGGGAGCTCTCCTTCCGCCTCGCTTGCGCCAAGTCTCGCGGGCAGCGGGACTTTATTAACAAACCGCAATCCCCACAGAACTTCAGTTGCCAGGCGACAGCGGCGATCTTGTATGAAGCTCGGCCGACAGGAACGTGGCCGATCCGCGGAAATCACCCGGGCTTGCGCTCGGACCGGATGTGAGGAATCATCGTCGGCGGGGAAAGGTCCTGTAGTTGTGCTCGGAGGGACGCCTTGAACGAAGGAGCAATGTGGACGAAGGCGACCACTTCGGTGAAGCAGAACCGGCTGCTCGCGTTGCTTCCCGAAGAGGAACTCGTATCCATCAAGTCCAGGGCGGAGCGGGTGCGGCTTCGCCCCCGGCAAATCCTTCATCATTGGCGCTCCCCGCTCGAGCACGTCTACTTCCTGACAGACGGTCTGGTTTCCGTCGGCGGGAACGTGGGGAGAACGAATACGTGGAAGCGTGGCTCATCGGCAGTGAAGGCGCCGTCGGCGCGATTCTTCTACTGACGGGCAGAGCTCAGGCAGCACCGCACCGCCGAGTTGTGCAGGTGGGCGGTTCCGCATTGCGCCTTTCCGCTCCCGACTTCCTTGAACTGGCAGATCGGCTTCCGACTTTCCGTCAAGTTCTTCATCGTTACCTTGCGGTTGTTATGGTGCAAACCTCTCAGGCGGGGGTTTGCAACGCAGTCCATTCGGTTAAGCAGCGGCTCGCACGGTGGCTACTGGTGGCGAGCCAAGGTTTGGACTCTCACGATTTGCCGCTCACGCACGATGTCCTCAGTAGGTTACTCGGTGTGAGGCGCGCGAGCGTAACTGAGTGCCTGAGCGAGCTGGAGGATCAGGGCGTCATCAGCACGCATCGCGGGCACATCGAGATCACGAACCCCGACCTCCTTCGGCAGACCTCATGTGCCTGCTTCCAGCTGATTCACCGCGAGTACGTCCGTCAGCTCACGAGTGTCGGACGGTGCTTGTAGCTAATGCCCGCTATGCCGTGCTTCAGGCGAGGCCGAGTTTGGAGGTAGAGCACCCGGCGAGCAGGAGAAGTTGCAAGCGCCTCGTGCGTTCATCTGGGATAGGGCAAGCCGACGAGCGTCTTTTGCGTAACGAGCGCTGCAGCCGCAACGCGGGCCCTTCGAAGATCTACATCGCCTGTTGAATGCCCCAGCCGCATCAGCAGGCTCTGCCTGGGCAGATTCAGGCGGCGGATGTTCGACTCGGACGCGCGAAGAACGCTTGGCGATGGGTTTCGGCCAACCGGGTAAAATTCGGCGCCGCCCGTGGATCGAGCCGGACTACCGGCTGGAAGCAGGAAGGCGACTCCCCGAGTCATGAAGCTCGGTCCGTCTGGGCGGAGACTACTTACCGTATCGAGGACGCGTTGCTCGTTCCTGATCCGAATTACAGGATGCGCGCCTGTGTCGGTCAGGATGGCCTCGCTAAAAGCCTCGGCCAGCTCACACAAGGCTTCCTGTCGGGCCGCAGCCTCGTTCGGGAGCACCATGCCCACGTGATCCAGCCTCACCTTGAGGCCCTCGCATTGGTCGAAGAAATAGCGCTGCATAGCGGATCAAAAACCAACGGTTCGCTCTCGGCGATTAGAACGCGGCCGCCCGCCAGCCGTTCGTCAGAATGGTACGCTGGAGCACCGGCTTTGTTTGGCGGGGCTAGATCTTTCCTGTTCTGGTCAGCACATCTGCAAAAGTAAGCAAGAACATGGCCGCGAGAAAGATCAAGCCGGAGACGGCGGCAAGCCTGACCAGTGCGCGAGCTTGGATGAGCTCCATGAAAAACACCACAACCAAGCTCGATTTAATGACCGCGACAATAATTCCCGACGCGACGGTGACGGGACCCATAGGAATGTAAGCCAGGAACATGCTCAGTAAGAGCAAAGCGAGAAGTGCGAGCCAGATGATCCCGTTCTTGAGCCATAGAGCTGACGAACGGCTTGGATGCGATCGATTTCCGGTCATGAGGCTCTCCCTGGCAAATAGATGAGGGGATATAGAAAGATCCAGACGATATCGACGAGATGCCAATAGAGCGCGGTGACTTCTATTTCGGGATTCTCGCGCAGGCGAATTCGCCTGGTTGCTCCAAGCACAATCAGCCTGACGACAAGCACGATGCCGATCGTGAGATGGATTGCATGCACCCCGGTAACCAGCCAATACAGACCATAGAAAAGCTGCGCGGCTGCCTGTGACAGCGCAAAGCCCGCTCCAGGGATCAGTTGTTTGTCGATGTCCTCCTTGTATTCGAAGCCCTTCACGACAATGAACGCGAGTCCGAGCGCCGCAGTCAGCCCGAGGCAGGTGAGGACGAGAGTGCGGGAGCGTTCGCTCTGGGCCGCAGCTTGCGACGCGACCGCCATGGTGAGACTGCTCGTAAGCAGGATAGCGGTGTTGATCGTGCCGAACCAGATGTTTGTGGCGCGCCCCGCTGCGGCAAACGCCTCCGGGTGCTCGACCCGGCAGACCGCATAGGTGAGCATAAGTGCTCCGAAGAACAGGGTCTCGCTTGCGAGGAAGACCCAGATTCCGAACTTTCCCGCCCGTTGCTGGCGCTCGAAGTGCTCCCAGGGTTCTCGAAGCAGTGCGGTTGCGTCCGTCATCGTAGCGACCTGGCGTTCTGAACTTCTGGGGCGTCGGTACCGGCCGACTCTCGTTCGGCGTGATACTGATAAGGGCCACGGTCGACAAGCGGCTGCATATCGAAGTTGTTCGGCGGCGGCGGCGAGGACGTCGTCCACTCCAGCCCGGTGGCGCTCCAGGGATTGCTCGGTGCGCGCTTGCCATGAAGAAGGGACCAGGTCAGGTACATCAGCGGAAGCAGATAAGCGGCGGCGAGAACGGCGGCGCCGGCCGATGACATAACATTGTACAGCTGGAACTCCGCCGGGTAGGTGTGATAGCGCCGCGGCATTCCGAGATACCCGGCGAAAAATTGCGGCAGGAAAGTCATATTGAAGCCGAAATACATCGTGATGGCGGCAAACTGTGCCCAGGATTCCGGGTACATTTTCCCGGTGATCTTTGGCCACCAGAAGTGCAGGGCACCGAAGAACGCGGACACCGAACCGCCGACCATGATGTAATGAAAATGCGCAACGACAAAGTAAGTATCGGTTACGTGGACGTCGACCGGGATCGAAGCCAGAAACAGCCCTGATAGTCCTCCAGTCGTGAACAATCCCACGAAACCGAGTGCATAGAGCATTGGCGAATTGAAGCTGATCTGTCCGCGATAGAGCGAGGCCGTCCAATTGAAGACCTTGATCGCCGAAGGCACCGCAATGACGAAGGAAAGGAACGAGAAGATAAGGCTCGCATAGGGCGATTGCCCCGACACAAACATATGGTGTCCCCAGACGAAGAAGCCGATCCCAGCAATGGCAATGATGGCGTAGACCATGAAGTCGTAACCGAAGAGCCGGCGTCGGGCGAAGCAGGGAATGATCTCCGACACCACTCCCATAGCCGGGAGCACCATGATGTAGACCGCCGGGTGAGAGTAGAACCAGAACAGGTGCTGGAAGAGAATGGGATCGCCCCCGCGTGTGGGATCGAAGATGGGCAGCCCCAACCAACGCTCTGCTATCACCAGCATGAGCGAAATCGCGAGTACAGGAGTCGACAGCACCATGACGATCGAGGTGGCATAGATCGACCAGACGAACAGTGGCAGCCTGAACCAGGTCATACCCGGCGCGCGCAACATGTGCGTGGTGGCGATGAAGTTCACACCCGTTGCGATGCTCGCGAAGCCCACGACGAACACCGCAGCCGCGGCGGTGAGAACGTGCGTATTGGAGAACATCGTCGAGAACGGGGTGTAGAACGTCCAACCGGTATCGACGCCTCCGGCTATGAGAGTGTAGACGGCAAATGCCCCGCCAACCAGGGTCAGGTACCAGCTGAACAGGTTGAGGCGCGGAAAGGCGACATCAGGCGCTCCGATCATCAGCGGCATCAGGAAATTGCCGAACGTGTTCGGGATCGACGGCACCAGGAAGAACCAGACCATGATGATACCGTGGAACGAGAATAGCCGATTATAGGTGTCGGAGGTCAGAAACCATCCGTTCGGCACGAACAGCTCGAGGCGGACTGCCGTGATCGCGGCCCCGCCCATGAAGAAGAAGACGGTGATCGTGACCGCATAGAGAATGGCGATGCGCTTATGGTCGGTGGTGGTGAGCCAGGATCGCAGCGTGCTCCCGGCTGCCAGATAGTCCGGACGCTGCGGGAATGGCAGTTCGCCGGCGAGCACGACGTCACTCATGATCTTGCTCCTGTCCGAGAGACCGAATGTATGCGGTCAGACTTTGTACGTCTCCGTCGTCGAGCAACCCCGCAAAGCTCGGCATGATCGGTTCGAACCCCGCCACAACGTCGCGCTTCGGCTGGAGGATTGAATCCCGGATGTAGGCATCGTCTGCTTTCACCTGCCGGCCGTCCGACAACTGGACTGTCCGACCGTAAAGCCCGTCGAGCTTGGGGGCATGCACGCTCGAAGACCCTGCGTGGCAACCCGAGCAGCCTTGGGACACGAACAGTTTCGCGCCGAGGTGAGCGAGGTCATCGCCTTCGGGTTGTCGGCTCAACCAACGCGTGTAGTCGTCCTCGCTCATCACCGTGACCCGGCCGCGCATTGCCGAATGATCCGTACCGCAATACTCGGCGCAGAACAGCGGAAACACGCCGAGCTTGGTCGCCTTGAACCAGGTCTCGGTGTTGCGGCCGGGCAGAACGTCCTGTTTGATGCGAAAGGCAGGCACGAAGAACGAGTGAATGACGTCCTGCGAGGTCATCACGAGGCGCACCGGCCTTCCGATCGGAACATGGAGCTCGTTTATCTCGCGAGCACCGTTCGAATGCTGCGTCTTCCACATCCATTGTTTTGCGAGAACATGCACCTCCAGCGCGTTTGACGGAGCCGTTAGGGCGCCTACGTCGGCGGAGGCCGCCCACCAGAATAGAAATGCGAACAGGAACAACGTCGCGGCTGTCCAGCTCACCTCAAATTCGCGATTCACGATTTCAGGCAATCGGCCGCGTTTGGCCTCGGAACCCCGACGATAACGAATGGCGAAGGTGACGAGCAGACCGAAGACGAGCGCAAGCGTGAGAGCCGAGACCACCACGAGAACGGCAAATATGCCGTCGACACGAGCAGCCTGCGTGCTTGCCTCCGGCAGGGTGAAAATCGTGTTCATGCGATCATCCCGGTGCGCCGCGACCGCCGGCACATGATGGTTATAGCCATCGCAAGAAGTACGACGGTAAATGCGCAGCCTAGCTTCAGGGCGAAGTCGACTCGCCGGGTGTAGATGCCATGAACGGGATCGGATCCGTAGCAGAGTAGGGCTATGCGGCTCCTCAGTCCGCCAATCCCTCCCTGTCCAGCTTCCAGCAACCCAAGTTTGAGATCGAATGGTTGCAAGCCCAGGCTCGAAAACGCATGCGAAACGTGACCGTCAGGCGTAAGGGTAACGAACGCCGCCGGGTGAGCGACGGCGCTATTTTGGCCATCAGTTTCGAAGCGATACCCGATGGTCGTCGTAAGATGGTCGATTGCTGTCTGGCTTCCGATTAGAACCGATACCCCGGGGCCGCCGACTTGTCCGCCCACGAATCTGCGCGCTGCGGCCGGATCGTCTCCGGCATCGATCCCGAACACCACGACGCTGTAATCGCGTCCAGCCGCCAATCCCGTCTGCTGCAGCGCACTCGCAACAATCGTGAGCGCCGGGCCACAGATTTCGGTACACGTGAAGTCCGCAGGCAGCAGCACAGTGGGCCGCCCGTCAATCGCGTGACCGAGGGAGGTCTCATTGCCATTCATGTCCTGGAACTCAAGCGTCATCGACACGCGAGCTCCTTCAGGCGGCGCCAGCGCGACGTTGTCGAGCTGCTGTTTCGTCAAACCGGCGTAGGCGCTGGAGGACCAGACGGCCATGAGCAGCACAAGCGCGAGCATTCTCATTGCCGCACTCCGTTGACGTTCTCGGCCGCCGGAGGATTTAACTTGTCGACAGGATCGTAACCGCGGTCGCCTCTGGCAATCACGATCTCAATGGCCTTATCAATGGGTATCCTGGCGAGACCCCTGCCTTGGTCGATCCAGCTGTACTGAGAGAGAGGCTTTCGTTCATTCTGCAATGCTCCGGCGAGATCCTGGTCCGGAGCGGTTTGGAGGGCGGGCTGCGGGAATTCTCGTCGGGTAGGCAGGGTGAGAGCGGCGGGCGCATCCGCCTTAACGTAAAAAGATCGCTATCATGGCCACGCCCACGAAACTGAGATAGCCCCCGATGGCAACGAGGATGTTGCGGGTGGCGACATCCGGCGATTGCAGGACTGCCCGGCGCCTTATTTCTTCATTGGCCATGCTGAGCCTCCAAAGCGGGACTGAGGGCACCTCCAATCAGCAAAGCACTCACAGCGAGGGCGACCAGCGCACCCATACCAAAGATGAGCACCGCGCCTTGCTGATCAAAGGCAGGAACGATCAGCCAGCAAAAGTGGAGAACGGTGCCGAGCAGCACCAATATCCCGGCCGATTGCAGGCCGTAACGGCTCCGCCGATACTTGCGTACGATCAAGATGCAGAATGGCAGAGCAGCGCCAAAAGCAAACGCAAGTACGATCGTTGTGGCCCAACCTGGAGAGCTTCGCTTGAGGTACCATGCGGCCTTGTCGGGCAGATCGCCGTACCACGCGACAAGATAGGTCATGAATTCCAGGTAGACGACGCCAAGCAAGACCGCGAGCAGCAGCGCGCCGACATCGGAAGCCGCAGATTCATCCAGGGCGGGTGCGGTCAGGAGCGCAACAAAGGCCAGCGTCGCTGCGAGCTGCTGGATCGCAATCATCGCCGGAAAGGCAGTCGCGACGTAGTGCGGCTCGACGGACAGAAACCAGTCCACCGCAACGAGGGTGATGGTAGCGCCGTAGAAGGCAAGCCCCAGTCCCGCGAGGAGACGACCGCCCTTGCCCAGACCAAATGTGATTCCGAGGACGCACCATCCGCCGAGTGCAAGGCCAGCGCGCAAAACATAGGAACCCCAGTTCAAGTACCAGCGTCCAACATCCTGGGCGATCTGCGAGCCGTCCTGTGCCCAGGGGTAGAGTTGGCTGCAGGTTGCCAATATAGGAAGAAAGGCGATGGCCACCGCCGCGGTGAGCGCGGCCGACGGTCTCAACATTGCGGCCGTTACAGTGCCCCATCGGCCGCCGGTTAGTGAATGTATCAGCAACAAGATCATGCTGCCGATCGGCAGGCAGCTCAAAATGGCGAACGCGAGCAGCCAGCCCCGAGAGAGGGCTGGTGTCCTATATCCCGCTGTTACAATTACCGCGGCGCTCAGCAGCAGAATTCCGGAAACCGCTCGAAACCGGCGAAGATTACGGAAGCGAACGATTGTTGCACCTGAGCTCATGGCAACCTGCTCCGTAGCTCGGGACTATCCGCTACATTCGCGCCCTGGGATTCCTGGAGTGCCCGTATGTAGGCTACGATCGCCCACCGGTCGTTTGGATCAACCCGGGCAGCGTACGAGTACATCACCCCGTAGCCATTGGTGATCACGTCGAAGAAGTGCTCGGCGGGAGCGGCCCGAAGCCGGCTACCGTGGTAGGACGGCGGCGCCGGAAACCCGCGCTGCACGATTATTCCGTTGCCCATTCCGGACAGCCCGTGGCACGGAGAACAATAGATCTCGTAGCGCTGGCGGCCACGCGCGAGCAGCCTCGCGCCAATAGGCGGGCGCTGCTGCGTTTGCCTTTGACGTTCGATGTCTCCTTGCGCCACGCTACCCTCCGGCAGTGGCTGTGCTTCCGTCTTGTCCTCGAATAGGGCCGCGCGCGAAAACGTTCCATATCGCCGCTGCTGCGTCATCGAGATGTCGTTGCAGCCGGAAAGCAGCAACGCCAGGGTGAGGGGGATTGCCAGGCGGCCGATCATGGTGCACGCACTTCCGTAACTCTCGTTGCGCCGGTCGTCCGAAGCAGGTGGCGGAGCTCGCGCGTCGTCTCGTCGTTCTCTCCGCACGCGAGCAGGAAATAGTGGTCCTGCGAAGCCCGCTCGAAGCCGACAACGTCGAACAATGGATTGTGCAGTTGCGGCAGCCCTGTTGACCACAGCAGAGCAATGAACCCGGCGAGGGCGGCTGCGAATATGCCAACTTCAAAGGGCACGAGGAGGAAAACCGGCCATGAGTTCAGGGGACGTCCACCGCTGTTGATGGGATAGCCGACGACCGCGCTGTACCATTGCAGGGCAAATGCAAACGCAGCGGTGGAGAACCCGGCCAAGAGCATGGTCGCTCGAATACCGGAGCGCCTGGCGGGGATGATCTGCTCGAGCTCCTCGACGGGAAAGGGGGTGAAAGCATCGAGGAGGCCGAATTCCGAGCGGACCTTCAGGCTCCGAGCGGCAGCGATCAGAGTGGCGGGATCCGGAAATTCCGCCAGGAGAGGCCCAGTCATGCCACGTTCTCCCGGTGTGCGAGTTCGCGCATGTCGAACATCGAAATCGCAGGGATCAGTCGCACGAAGATCAGGAACAGAAACGCAAAGAAGCCCAGCGGTGCAATGACGAATGCCAAGTCCCAAATGGTGAAGTGAAAGACCCGCCAAAGGCTCGGCATGTATCCATGAGAGAGTGTATTCCAGACGATCAATATGCGTTCAAGCCACATCCCGACGTTGATCGCGATCGCAATCGCGAATAGGGCAGCAAAGGACCTTCGGACGCGAGGAAACCAGAGCGCCTGGGGCAGGATGACATTGCAGCTCAGTAAAGCCCAGAACAGGGGTGCATAAGTCCCGGTAAACTCGAAAGCCACGAGACTGCGGTCGCTGCGCGCGCCGCCATACCATCCCATGAACCATTCCGTTGCGTAGGAATAGCCCATCACGATCGAGGACATCAGCAAGACACGACCGATGACGTCGAAGTGCCTGCCCGTAATGATGGCTTGAAGTCCGAAGCCCCAGCGGATCGCCAAGGCAAGCACGACGACCATGGCGAACCCCGAGTACATCGCGCCAACAACGAAGTACGGCGGAAATATGCTTTCCTGCCATCCGGGCATCAAGCTTGCCGCGAAATCGAGCCCGACGATGGAATGCACGGAGCACACCAGCGGCACACCGAGCGCGGCCATGGTCGTATGAAGGATCCTCAGGGCACGCCAGTGCCGCACCGAGCCGCTCCACCCGAGCGCAAATGCGCCGTAGAGCAACTGACCCGTACGCGACGTGGTTCGATCTCGCATGGTTGCGAGATCCGGAATGAGGCTGACGTACCAAAACAGGATCGAGAACAGCAAATAGCTGATGATCGCCCAAAAATCCCAAACGAGCGCGCTTCGCCACTGCGGCCACAGCGACATCGTGTTGGGGTAGGGAGCCAGCCAGTAGGCGTAGATCGGACGTCCGAGATGCACGATAGGCATCAGCCCCGCGATGGCAACCGCAAATAGCGTCATGGCCTCGGCGAACCGGTTGATTGAGGCGCGCCATCGCTGCCGTGTGAGCAGCAGCATTGCCGAGATCAGCGTGCCTGCATTGCCGATGCCGATCCACCACACGTAGTCGGCAATCGCAACGCCCCACACGACGGTGGAATTGACCCCCCAGACGCCGATGCCCTCGTAAAACACCCAGACCAGTGCTGCCACGAGCCAGGCGACAAAGGGCGCGCTGACCAGGAGAGCAATCCACCAGAATTTTCCCGGCCTTGCAAACAGAGGCGCCGTCACAGCCTGCGTGATCTCGACATCGCTGGCCCGGTACGAAGAAACCCATGGGGCGGGCGCGGCCGCATTCGGTTCAAGCACGGCGTTCATTTGCCATCACCATCAAGAGATGGAGGATTGCGAACGTCGGCCAGGTAGGTGGTCCGAGGACGCGTGTCCAAGTGGCCAAGGAGCGCGTAGTGTCGAGGATCCGATTTGCGCCGACTAACGCTCGATCCATTCTGATTGACATCGCCAAAGACGATCGCGCTGGTCGGACATGCGTTCTGGCAGGCCGTACGCACTTGGTCGGTCCCGATTACCCGATCCTCGCGCTCTGCCGCTCGCCGCGCCGAACTGATCCGCTGGACGCAGTAAGTACACTTCTCCATCACGCCACGAGCGCGTACGGTTACCTCTGGATTCTTTTGAGCCAGATAGGATTCAAAGCCGAGATTGGCGTATTCCTGGCCGTCGGCGTACCCCCTGAAATTGAACCGACGTACCTTGTAGGGGCAGTTGGCTTCGCAGAACCGCGTGCCGATGCACCTGTTGTAGACCTGTGCGTTGAGCCCTTCGCTATCGTGAACCGAAGCGGCGACAGGGCACACGGGCTCGCACGGGGCGTGCTCGCAATGCATGCACGGGACCGGCTGGAAACCGAGCGCCGGATCGGCCACTGTTCCACGATCGTAGGCGTCCACCCGCAACCAGTGCATGTCCCGACCACGAGCGACCTCCTCCGGACCGACCACGGGCACATTGTTCTCGGCTTGACACGCGACAACGCATGCATTGCAGCCGATGCACAGCGAGGTGTCGATGACCATGGCCCAAGCGTATCCATCCCCGCTGCGAGGCGCTTTCTCCGGCAGCAGACTGGGAGCGTGCTCCTCCTCCGGAGACGAGCGCGTCCTTGCAGCCTCCGCGAGTTTCCGCACCGGGTAGAGTTCGGAAACATAGTCCGCGGCGCGTACGATGTTCTGCGTTGTGAGCGGTTCTTGATTTCGGCCGGTCCTTGCGATGACGGCTTGCGTGACGGTCCAGGGATTTTTCGCGGTCCGGAGCCGATTGGCATCGCATCCGATGCCGTTTCCGATCGCGCCGGCGCGATTGCGGCCGTACCCAAGCGCCAGACTGCCGACGCCGACCGCGGCACTCGGCTCAATAAGCACCGGCGCGTCGATCGAGGCCTCGCCTGATCGGATCGAGACGACCTCGCCGTCAGAGACACCGCGCTGGCGAGCGTCTTCGGGGTTGAGCGCGAGAGCGTTACCCCAGACCTGCTTCGTCAGCGGCTTCGGGCATTCTTGGAGCCAGGCGTTGTTTGCGAAGGATCCATCCCAAATACCTGGATCGGCCTGCAACACCACTTGGAATCCGGACGCGGCACCCGGTTCTGGAATCTGCGGTAGCTTGGGCTGTGCAGGTCGCACCGGCGCCGCGGCACTGCCAGCGATGACACCATCATGAAGCGCGCGTGTCCACCAGGTCTCAAAGTCGGCTCCGCCCTGGGCCTGCCAGGTCTGTCGAACGAGATCGCGCGGCGAGGCCATATCGCCGCTCGTGAGAAGCGCAACGAGCTCGTGCTCCGTATGGGTGCGATATAGCGGCCGGATCAGCGGCTGGACCAGACTGGCTGTCCCGTCGATGCTACGCAGGTCAGACCAGGCCTCCAGTGGATGACTCAGGGGAACGTGCCAGTTCGAAAGCGCTGCGGTCTCATCGGCATAGCAGCCAACGTGCAGTCGAAAGGCGGCTTTTCCGGAAGCGTTGGTGAAATTGAGATCGGCAGGAGCATCGTACGCTGGGTTGACGCCGAGCGTGACGAGCTGATCGACGCCGCCCCCCTCCAAATCGCGAACCAGTTCACCGAGCGTTCCCGGCCGGCGCCCGGCAGGCGTCTGATCCATTGCATCGATGAGATCCAATGGCGCATTGAGGCGAGCGTTGATCCAATGCACAAGCGCGTGGGTTTCGGCAGAAAGCGTTGGGCCGGCGAGAACGATGGAGCTGTCGGGACTGGAGTTAAGATCGGAGGTAATTTTCCCTACGAGCTCTTTCAAATTGTCGGGCACTGCGGGGTCCCGGACAGCTGCGCCAAGCGATTTGGCGATTGCAAGCGCCACTTCATTCATGATTGCCGGCCGCAACGCGAGCCGATGATCAGCTTTCGCCCCGGTTAGCGTTGGGGCCGCCTCGAGGCAGTACAAACGCGAGAAGCCGTCGTTCTGGGGCTGACGGTGCTCGGCAAATCCTCTTGCGTTTCGGAGTTGGTCCGGACCATGGCCCAGCGGGTCGGCACCAAGCGCGACCACCACGCTCGTGCGCGCGAGGTGTGGCACCGTCTCGAGGTGTCGCCCGTAGGCCAACATTGCGCCGGCGCGGGCGTTGACGTCATCGGCGGGGTCATAGGCATGCCACGCGGCCTTCGGAAATCGGCCCAGCAGATCTTCGATCTGTCGCAGCAGCGTGGGCGAACTCACCCGGCCAGTGAGAAGTCGTAGCCCCTCGCCACTGCGTTGCTTGAGCAGTCGGTTTTGGCCAAGCAGAGCCGCGCCGAATGCCTCCGCGGGGGCAAGGGCGCCGTCGTGAAGCGTTGTCCGTGAGCGGTCCGGATCGTAGAGCGACAATACGGCGGCCTCCATGAAGACGTCGGTCGCACCGAGGCTCGCCGGATGCCTGGGGTTGCCTTCGATCTTGATCGGGCGCCCATCGACGGAACTTACGAGCACTCCGCGCCCGTAGCCGGAGAGCGCCAGAGTCGTCGCAAATTTCATCGGCTCGCCCGGCACAAGGCGGTCCGGCATCCTTACATAAGGGATGATCTGTTCGTCGGGGCGGCTGCAAGCCGCCAGTCCGCTCGCGACGCCAGCCGCGAGGAGGCTCAATGCCTGGCGGCGGTCCAGTTTGGGGCCGGCTACGCGCGGGACCATTTTGACGGGCAACTGATCTATCTGTGGCATACCGAGCAGTCCGTCAGATGATCAACGTGGATATGGTATTTTGCCACCAACTCGCGGCCGAGCTCCTCCTGGTTATTTGGTGCTGCCCATTTCGTGTCGAACACCTCCTCGCGAGGACGCAGTGCTTTTTCGGGTGCACGGTGGCAATCGATGCACCACTGCATGGTCAAGGGCGCCGCTTGGCGCATCAGGGGCATCTGATCGACGGCGCCATGGCACGTTGTGCATCCAACGCCGTTCGTGACATGAACTGAGTGGTCGAAGTAGACGTAGTCGGGCAGTTTGTTGACCCGCTGCCAGGCGATCGGCTTATTCCTGGCAAGGCTCGAACGCACCGGGGCGAGCATGCTTGCGTTTGTCCAAAGCTGGGAGTGGCAGGTCATGCATGTCTCAGTCGGTGGCAGGCCGGCAAAGCGTGCCTTTTCGACCGAGGTGTGGCAGTAGCGGCAATCAAGTCCTAAACCGCCGACATGATGCTCATGGCTGAACGGAATGGGCTGGTTGCGCGTCACGTCTTGTCCAGTTGCGTAAGGCGAGCTCATGATACTGTACGCTATCCCGACCAGAAGGATCGGGGCGGCGCCGCACGAGGCCAGAAGCACCTTTGCGACCGTGTCAGCGCCCGTGCGGAAAATCTGCATGCGCCTGCCTCGGCTGGCGGTATCTCATCGCCAATCCCGCTCATTCGTCACTCTCTGCTTACGGCAGCTGATACCGACCTCAGCGTTCCGCCTGCTTACGCCGGCATGCGCAGTTCTCAGCCCGCTCGGCACGCGTGGCCGGAGGTAAAGTCGGACGGATCTATCTTCCAGCATGAGGCGGCCCCCCGAATGCGCGTCAGCCTGCGGCGATCCCAAGGCTGAGGCCGTGCTCAACGATTTGACCGCAGGTCTGTGCCTCCGGGGAATGGAAGGCGCTGAGAATCTTTGCGCGGTAGCGTACCAACCGACTTCGTCGCCGCAACCCAACCCGCTACCGCTCTGTTCGCCGCCGTACCGAGGTTAAATCAACCGAGAGCTCTAGTGGTCGGAACGTAGTGTCCGTCCGTTAGCTATATCCGTATCGAATCTCCCACTTGGAAAGGTCCCCACATGAACAGGATGCTCATTACAGCTTCTGCCGTTGCCCTGATGGCGCTGGCAGCGCCAGCGGTCGCACAGAACGCCACGAACGGATCTCAGGCCTCGTCACAACCGTCCGGCAATTCCGCGAGCAACTCGAACCAGAATCTTGCCGCGGCGCAAAAGATCCAGCAGGATCTGCAAAAGGCCGGCTTCACGGACGTTAAGGTCGTCGCGGAGTCCTTCGTCGTACAAGCCAAGAGCAAGGACGGCAATCCGGTGGTGATGACGATCGGACCGCATGGAATGTCCGTATTCGAAGCCATGAACGCGAATCCTTCCGGCTCGAATTCGGCCTCCTCATCTCAAGGCACCACTGGCTCGAACTCTTCGCGGCAGGGCACTTCCAAGTAAAGGCGAAAGTCGGAGTCCTAGCTGCGGCGTCCAGATGAGAAGCGAGATGAAGCGGTTGGCACGGCGAGCTGCGGAGAAGCGTCCACGAAAACGCCGGCGTCGGGGCCGGGGTGAACAACTCGCTCCGCTGCCCCAACGATTGAAGCAACTCGCGGATCGGGCCAGGAGGGCGGCTGACGAACTCCCTCCTGGCGAAGAGCGGGAGAGCTGTCGAATCAAAGCAGCTCAAGCAGAAAATGTCTTGGAGTTCGTGCGTTTGCTGACGGGGACCCTTTGACCTTATCTGGTTAGATGGTCCGCAACCGTACGAACTTTCGATAAGTGCCCCCTCCTTCGGCGCGAACCCGCAGTCCTCGTGAGTTGTTGTTGCGTCCACAAACAAAAGGGGGCCGGCGATGGCGAAGACAGAACGAAGGGCGAGTTCGGGGGTCAGCCGGCGGGAGCTGCTCGCCGCCGGAATTGTCGCCGGGTCGTCGCTGGCCATTTCTTCCGGCACGGCAAAAGCCGACACAATCTCGCAAAAGGTCCCGTGGGCGCCGGGCGAAGCCAGCAACCCGGTGCCTGTTTCCAAGAGCGGCTATCAGTTTTTCTCCCCGGATGAAGTTGCCTGGGTGGATGCCGCGGTGTCTCGACTCATTCCGAACGACGAACTTGGACCGGGCGCGCAGGAGGTGGGCGTTACCGTCTTCCTCGATCGGCAGCTCGCCGGGGCCTACGGGCGGGCCGAGCGGTGGTACATGGGCGGGCCTTGGGCGAAGGGCACGGAGAGCCAAGGATACCAATCAAGAATGACGCCGGCTCAGCTGTATCGAGCGGCGATCAAAGCGATCGATGGCTACTGCCGAACAAAGTTCGGCGGCAAGCCCTTCGTAGAGCTTAGCGCAGAGCAGCAGGACGAGGTGCTCGGCGAACTCGAGGAGGGAAAAGCAAAGCTCGATCAGGTCGACGCGAAGACATTCTTCAAGCAGCTCCTGCTCAACACCCAAGAGGGATACTTCGCCGATCCGTTGTATGGCGGAAACAAGGACATGGCGGCGTGGAAGATGATCGGCTTTCCGGGCGCGCGATACGACTACCGCGACTTCGTCAGTAAGCACGGCCAGCGCTACCCGTTACCGCCAGTCTCACTTTACGGCCGTCCCGATTGGACTCCAAAGGGATAGGGGGACCCGACATGGCTACCAAGCTCCCTCCGGTGGATGCGCTTCTCGTTGGGTTCGGCTGGACGGGCGCACTGCTCGGCCAGGAACTGACCGATGCCGGGCTGAACGTCCTGGCGCTCGAGCGCGGTGGTTGGCGGGATACCACGACCGACTTTGCCACGACGTTCGTTCAAGACGAGCTCCGCTACTATTATCGCCATGCGCTGTTCCAGGAGCCTGCGCGCGAGACGCTGAGCTTCCGAAACTCGACCAACGAGACAGCTCTGCCGATGCGCCAACTTGGCTCCTTTCTCCCAGGAACGGGCGTGGGCGGGGCAGGAATTCATTGGAATGGACAGAACTGGCGCTTCCTGCCGAGTGATTTCCTCGCCCGCAGCCACAACACGGACCGCTATGGCGCGGCAGCACTACCGCAGGACATGACTGTCCAGGATTGGGGCGTCACCTATGACGACCTGGAACCCTACTATGATAAGTGGGAGTACCTCTGCGGCATCTCGGGCAAGGCCGGGAACATCAAAGGTCAGATGCAGCCCGGCGGAAACCCGTTCGAGGGTCCGCGGGTCAGAGACTATCCGAATCCGCCCATGGAGATGACGTACGGTCCCACACTGTTTGCAGAGGGCGCCAAAGACATCGGACTAAAGCCTTTCCCGGCCCCATCGGCCAACATGTCTCGTGCTTATACCAACCCTCTTGGGGTGCAGCTCGGTCCATGCACATATTGCGGCTTCTGCGAAAAAGTTCGGCTGTGGGAATTACTCCAAGGCGAGTCCTCAGACCACTATCCTGCCGGTTTTGCTTCGCAAGAAGAACTTCGCGCTCAAGACCGAGTGCGAAGTCACCAAGATCAACCTGGACAGTGACAGGAAGCGGGCGGTCAGCGTCACCTACGTCGACACCCAGGGTGATGAGTACGAGCAGCCAGCCGATTTGATCATTCTCAGTGCCTTCGTTCTGCACAACGTGCATCTGCTTCTGCTATCGGGCATCGGCACGCCCTATAACGCGAGCACTGGAGCAGGTACGCTCGGCAAGAACTACGCCTACCAGATCGTCTCCAGTGTCGACGTGTTCTATGACGACAAGATCCTGAACCCGTTCATCGGTGCCGGTGCACTGGGAATGGTCGTTGACGAATTCAACGGAGACAACTTCGACCACACGAATCTCGGATTCATAGGAGGCGGCTATATTGCCTGCTGGAATACCAACGGCCGCCCGATCGAGACCCATCTGGTGCCTGATGGCACGCCGAAATGGGGGCCTAAATGGAAGAGGGCGGTCGTCCACGACTACCTCAAATCGATGTCGGTCGCCACGCACGGGTCGGTCATGAGCCATCGAGGGAATTACCTCGACCTTGATCCCACCTACCGCGACCTTCTCGGCAGACCGCTAATGCGGATGACCTTCGATTTCACCGACAACGAGCACAAGATGTCGGATTTCCTGACCGGGAAGGCTGAGCAGATCGCCCGGGCCATGAAGCCGCGGGAAATCAGGAGCAACCCCCGAAAGGGCCATTACGACATCACTCCCTATCAGACGACCCACAATACGGGCGGCGCGATCATGGGCTCGAACCCGCGTGAGAGCGTTCTCAACCGCTACCTCCAGCATTGGGACGTTTCGAACCTGTTTGTGATGGGGTCGTCGGCCTTCCCGCAGAACCCGGGCTACAACCCCACCGGTACGGTTGCTGCTCTGGCGCTCTGGTCCGCGCAGGCCATCAAAACGCAATACCTGAAGAATCCCGGCCCGTTGGTTCAGGCATGAGGAGATCGGGAAATGTCATTTACGCTTCTGAGATTGGCACTGCTTGTTTCGTGCTACGCGTTTGCTGCAAGTTTCTTCGTTTCGCCCGCTCACTGCGAACAATTGTCCTTCGGCCAAGTCGAGAGAGGACGCTATTTGGCCGCGGCTGGGGATTGCGAGGCTTGTCACACCGCGCCTGGGGGCAAGCCATTTGCAGGTGGCCGTGCCATTCCGACGCCGTTCGGCACGATCTACTCGGCCAACATCACGCCGGATCGAAAGACCGGAATAGGCAGCTGGTCCGATGATCAGTTCTATCGCGCGCTGCATCAGGGAATTGCCGCTGACGGAAGCTATCTCTACCCTGCCTTCCCATATCCCTGGTACACCAAGGTCACGCGCGAGGATTCTGACGCGCTCAAAGCCTTCTTGAGCTCGCTTGAGCCGGTAGCAAAGTCGCCGCCGCCTAACGAGCTTGCATGGCCGCTGGATGACCGCCTCGTCATGAAGGGCTGGAACGAACTGTTCTTCAGGGAAGGAACATTCCAGTCAAATGACCAGAAATCCCCCGAGTGGAATCGCGGTGCCTATCTGGTGCAGGGTTTTGGACATTGCGGCGCCTGCCACACCCCCACGAATGTTTTGGGCGCAGCAGAGAAGCAGTCCGCCTTGCGTGGCGGCAAACTGCAGGACTGGTTCGCCCCGAATTTGACGGCCGACCTCCGGTCGGGGTTGGGCAACTGGAGCATCGACGAGATCGTTACGTTCCTCAAGACAGGCCGGAACGACCGAACGGTTGCGTACGGCCCCATGTCCGAGGTGATCACCTTCTCGACCTCGAAGCTGAATGATGACGATCTCAAGGCGATCGCGACTTATCTCAAAGACGTTCCAGCAGCTGCCGAAGACAACAAAGCTGCTGAACCAGATCCCAAGAATATGGCCGCCGGCAAAGCACTGTACGTCGACAATTGTGCGGGATGCCACCAGGCTGATGGTCAGGGCGTGCCGGCGATGTTTCCGCGCCTTCAGGGAAGCAGCACCGTGCAGGACCGAGATCCGACCACCATCGCCCGGTTGATCTTGTATGGTGCGCACGCCGCGACCACTGACGCCCGGCCGACGCAGGTATCGATGCCGGCCTTCGATTGGAAGCTTTCGGACCAGCAGATTGCGGACCTCGCTACTTACGTGAGAAACGCCTGGGGCAATTCGGCGCCTCAAGTAACCGCGTCAAAGGTCGGAGATCTGCGTCGCTCGACTCCCCAGGAGCTCAGCGGCCGATGAATGTTCTGCTTGCAAGGAGAATCGGCATGAAGTCTATGACCTGTTTCGGCATCTGCACTGCGGCGCTTCTGCTGACAACGGCGGCTTACGCCGCGCCAGACAAATCGAAGGAAACGCCGGGAATCGCGGCGTATCACGCCACGCAAGGCGCGTTCAAGCGTGACCGAAAGATTACCAGGCACATTCTCCGCACCGAGCGGCAAAAGCATGCGCGCGAAGACCGCCACCACACAACTTATTCCCGGTAGCAGCAGCTCAGGCTCTGCCTGTCGGCTTAGTACGCGAACCTGAGATCAAGCAGTCCGATCTGGCGGACCTCAAGCCGCGCACATCGGCCATCCTCAACGCTTATCGTCAGGCCGGACCAATGAAGAAGAAGCCGAGTCCAAACAGAATGTACACGCCGAGCAAAAGCAGGCCCTCGAACCAGGTCGTCTCGCCGTCGCGGGCGATGGCGTTGACGATGAATGCCGTGCTCGCGATTGCAAAAAGATAGAGAGGATTCCTGAACACCAGGCTCATCGGCTTTTCCATGAACGCCGACAGAAGGACCAAAATCGGCGCGACCACCAGCACCAGATGGATCGCGGAGCCAATGCAGATATTTAAAGCAGCCGTCATGTTGTCGCGGTGAGCGAACCAACTCGCCGCGAAAATATCGGCGCTTGTCCCAACGAGAGCCAGTACGATCACTCCAAGAAAAGTCGGCGAAATCCTCAGCGCTGTTGCCGTTTGGCTCAGCACCTCGGAGACGATCTCCGCTTCGACCGCGATAATGGCAGTACCACCAACGATGATCCCGATTGAGATTGCCAGCCCCCACGCAGGACTGCCCTGGGTTTCCTCGTCGGCGAAGGCATCGCGATGAGTGATCAGCGTGTAACCGATGTTTCCTGCGTAGAGTAGAAGCAATACGATCGATGCGCCCAGGCTCAGCTCCTCATCGGTGAGGCGGATGTTGTGCAACTGGTCCTGCCGACCCGTATAGTCGAACACTGCCGGCAGCAGCAGTGCGATGACTGACAAGATCAGGAGCGTCGATAGCAGTCCGGCCTTGGCCGGATTAAATGTCTGCCGCTGCCGCGAGAGACCGCCTATCAGGATCGCGATTCCCAAGCCCAAAAGGCTGGTGCCGATGATCGAGCCGGTAATCTGGGCCTGAACGACGGCCGTTTCACCGCTCGAAAGTATGAACAAGGCCAACACGAGCTCCGCGACGCTACCGAACGTCACCATGGTGAGGCCGCCGATGGTAGGTCCTGCGTACCTCGCGAGTTGCTCGGTACCGCGGCGGATCCACTCCGCCAGCACGGCAATCGCCGCGGCGCTGGTGACGAATCGCAGCACAGGCGGCGCGTTCATGTAGGCGAGGCCGAACGAGAGGGGCGTCAAAGCCAGTAGGAGCAGGAGCACCGTTGGTGCTTCACCCCCCCTGTTTCCGGTGTTCATTCCCGCATTAGAAATCATGCCGCGGCTTCTCACGCGAATTATCTGCACCAAGTCCCTGGTCTGGACCAACATGCGCATTGCGCGCCTTCAGGGCGCTTGTCTCCAAAGCCGCATAGATCATCACGCTGATCGGTGCCGCGAAAATCACGCCCGCCACTCCGAAAAAGCTGCTGACTGCCAAGATGCTGAACAGGATCAGGGCTGGCGGAATGGCGATGAGCCGCCGTTGGATCATCGGGAGCAGCACGTTTCCCTCGATTTGCTGTATGGCGACGTAGGCCAGCGCGGTCCAAAGCAGTGGGGACCAGCCTTGCGCCGTCGCGACGAGCAGCGCAGGGACCGCCGCAATGAAGGGGCCTGCGTACGGGACGAATTCCGCGAGCGCGGCGATGACACCCAAAGCCAGCGGAGACGGCAAGCCTATCAACCAGACTGCCGCCGTCGTGAGCACGCCTACGAGCAGCATCTGGATGGCTTGGCCGATGCTCCACATCTGAAGCGACTGAATGATGTGCTTGGCCGCGGCTTCGAGGGGGTTTGCCCATCTCAGCGGAAGCAGCTTGCGGACCTCGGTTC
Organism: Bradyrhizobium sp. LLZ17; assembly: GCF_041200145.1. NCBI lineage: Bacteria > Pseudomonadati > Pseudomonadota > Alphaproteobacteria > Hyphomicrobiales > Nitrobacteraceae > Bradyrhizobium > Bradyrhizobium zaerense. The sequence goes on along the minus strand of NZ_CP165734.1, from coordinate 2,842,329 downwards.
GATATACCCCGGGCTGAGCCGCCATATACGCGCCCATTGCGATCATGACCACCATCGAGGCGAGCACGCTACTGCTCACGCTGACGATGTTGCCAGCCCAGCTTGTGAGTGAGAGCTGGCTTGCGTCCATGTGTTCCAGGAGCGCCGCCCCCCACGCGGAATGCTGCAATCCATTCGCGATTGTCTTGGCCGCGACGTCGGCGCGCTTCAGCACGTCTTGCATCTCGCTCGACAGGGTCGTGCCGAACAGGTACGCGAGTGCGCCGAACGATCCGAATAGAAGGAGCACCGTCAGGCCGACCGACGCCGTCCTTGGCACTCTGCACCAGCGCAGCGGACGGCACAGGAGGTCCAGGACGACCGAGAGAAGGATCGCGCCGACCGCCACCAGAAGTACCGAGCGAAGGTACCATAGCAGGAACGGAATAGTTGCGATCGCCACTGCGATCGCAACCCGTTTGGTGAACTCGCCCGTGTCCATTCAGCAGGTCCCTCGACAATCACGGCGCTCCGGCCAGCCTGCTTGAGGACGGAAGCGCGGCCGCAGCGGCCCGCCAGATTAATCAGGGGCACGGATGTCGGGCGCCGTCGTAGCCGAGATAGGTGCCGGATGCAGGATCATAGGACTTATGCCGCTGCGCGCAGTAAGCACTGACATCGGCTCTCGCTTCGCTGTTCGCAATTGCGCCCCCGATGAGAGCTCCGGCGGCGAGACCGCCGATAACAGCGGCACCGGGCCCGTAATGTCGGTGCCAATGCGGCCGATGCCAGCCATGATGCCAATCTCGGTACTGCACCTGCTGAACAGATACCGTCGTTGGCGCGATCGGCGCGGCGAGTAAGGTCGAGGTCGAGGCAAGGGTGATCGCGGCAGCAGTAGTGACGACGAGATAAGGAGTTCGCAAGCTCATGCATGCCTCCATGGTGGGTTGAGTACGGGTGCAACGGTCTTTCTTCAGCTTGCGTTCCGATGATGCTTTGCGGGATCAAGCGTCAGAGGGTCGCAGGTGCGCTGTTGCGCGCGGTCGCGCCAACATGCCGCGAGCGGAGCAGTCTCGGTCCGCTTCCGTACAGACTACCTCTCGAGCCGACATTATGGACGGATCGGGTGAAGCCCCGTCAGACGTATAGTCGGGCCCACGACCTCAGGGGCGCGCCAAGGACGAGACAATGAACGGCCCGGAGAACTCCGAGGGTTGACGGCTTAATCCGGATGCAAATACCTGCCCGTCGAGGAGCTCCGGCCCACGACGTTGGATGCGCCGCCTCTAAGAACCTCCCACTGCGTAGTGCCGGCCTCGCGCCGAAAACGGATATCGAACTGCAGCTCTCCCACCCGGAGATCCGTGACAGTAATCTCCGGCAGCCATTCGGGCAGTACCGGGTCGACGTAGAGCCTTTGCTCGGGAGCATTCGGCTGGATTCCCAGCATCGCTTGGAGGAACAAGAACGTCGATCCAGCCGCCCACGCCTGCGGAACGTTCGCGCCTAGATATTGCACGGGGAAGCTTATCGCGTCGCGCTGCAGCCCCGCGTAGAGCTCCGGCATTTGATACTGGGCGAAGTAGCTGCCCGCGCGGGCCACATCAAAGGCTACGCTCGCGGCTTCCGCCGCAAATCCATAACGTCGGAATCCCATAGCAATAAGGCTGTTGTCGTGCGGCCAAACAGACCCGTTTTGGTAGGACAAGGGATTAAACGCCGGGTGCTCGGCTGAGAGTGTCCTTATGCCCCATCCGCTTGACATGTCCTGCGCCATCAGCCGCCGGACCACGCTTTGTGCACGATCGACCGGAACAATGCCCGACCAAAGGCAATGGCCCGGGTTTGACGCCACGCTGAGAACCTTTCGCTTATCGCCATCGAGCGCGTAGGCGTAAAATCCGGAGCCTTCATCCCAAAAGGCCTGGTTAAACCGATCGAACAGCGCCTGTGCCTTGACGCGCAAATGCTGCGCGTCCTCCATGCTTCCGAGTTCATCGAATATCTCGGCCATCTTCTGCCAAGCGTCATAGACGTAGCCCTGCAGCTCACAAAGCGCCTTTGGCCCCTTGACCAGCGAACCATCCACGTCGATGACGGCGTCCCCCGCGTCCTTCCAGCCCTGGTTTTCGTAGCCTGCCGGCGAGCGCGTCTGATACTCTTGGAACCCATCGCCGTCACGATCTCCAAAGTCGTCGATCCAATCGAGACAACGTCGAGCGGTCGGAAGATGGCGCTCGAGCAGAGTTCTGTCCCCGGTGCACCTCCAAGCGCTGTGCAATACGATCAGGTAAAGCACGGTAGCGTCCGCACTGCCATAGTAGGGGGCATGCGGCACGAGGTTAAAGTGTGCCAGTTCGCCGAAGCGCAATTCGTGCAGAATCTTACCCGGCTCTGCGTCACGAAAATCATCGCGTGTTGTGGCCTGACGCGCACCCAAAACTTCAAGGGCTCCTCGTGCAAAATCCGGGTAGACGAGAGCATTCTGCAATGACGCAATAAGGCTGTCTCGGCCGAACAGGGCGACGAACCAAGGCACTCCGGCAGCCGGAATAAAGTCGAGGTGGTTCGCTCTTTCAATCGGCAACCGAAGCGACGCTACGTCTTTGATCGCTTGGTCGAACAGCCGGCGGAATTCCTCGTTGGTGGTTTGGATCTTTAAAACGGTTTTTTCCCAGTTCTCAAGCCGCTGGCCGACCGTCGATTGCCGGATATCCGCAATACATTGATCGGGTGCCTTCGCGCGGGCCTTACCGTCCCCCAACTCGTAGAGAAGGCAAGCATGCCATTCTTGGCGAGGCTGCAATCGCAACTCGAAGCTAATGCGCCCATTCGCATAGACAGCTGCAGAATTACTGCGCTTTATCAGCACCCGAAGCTCGCGGCAGAAATCTTTCTCGCGATAAATGCTTCTCAGTGCTGATGGGCTCTTCGACCATTCGGTCGTTATGCGGCCCCGTCGAACGATGTTTCCGGACTTGACTTCGAACAGGTCGGCGAAGTCGCTCTCAATCTTGATTTCCAGGTTGAAACGGACCGGCTCCGATCCGTGGTTCACGACGTCAATGTCCTCGTGCACCCCACCATCGATCGACCGGCTGACCCCCAGTTGGAGCGTGTTCGGTGCGATCTTCCCTTGCTCCGTGGCAACGGCGGAATTGGTCAAGAATATGCGCGACGCGTAAAAGAAGAGATTGCCGCTGTTAAGCAGGCGCCACGGCGTCCCGTTTGCGCAGATGGTCCAACTGCTGATCAGCCGAGTATCGAAGAAATAAAGCCCCTTGTTGGATGGGAATGGGATTTGTCCGTCGGGATCAGTAAGCAGAACACTGTGTCCCTGATTAATGGCCATTTGAGGTGGCCCTACCTTTATCTCATGCATCAGATGTTTCGCTCCGCTACTGCATGCGCCGTTTCGTGGTCGATCTCATCGGGCCCAGGGGGCTTGGTCTCGGAAAGGAATGCCCAGATGAGCGCTGTCGCCGCAGTCGCAATCACGGCGATCACAAGGAACCCGGTCCAGGAGCCAAATCCCTGGAAGAAATAACCAGTTGAAACAGTACTGGCCGATGCGGCCAATCCGCTCATTGCTCCGATGATACCCTGAGCGAGGTTGAACCGTCCGCTTCCCACCGTGAGATCGGCTATGACGACGATCATGAGAACGCCGATGACGGCGCCAGTGACGCCACTCAGCACTTGGGCAATAATGAGGAACGGCAACTCCGTCGTAGACGCAAGCAGGCCAGCACGAACGGGTTCAAGCGCAAAACCGATGAGCAGAAGCTGTCGGCGCCCTCTCTTTTCGGAGTGATACCCTATCCAGGGAGAGATGGTCGCCACCACAATCTGCGGAACGATAACGAGAAGGGAAATCGATACGGATCCTTGTCCGGCCTTCGCGATATTTTCGCCGATGAGCGGCAGTGTTGACGAGTCCGCCAATTGGAATAGCGTTATTGCGGTCGCGAAGAGCACGAGTGGCCGATTTTTGGCAAGATCCAGTACGCGACCGACGTTCTTGGCTTGCTGATCTATTGCTGCATTGCGGGCCCTGGCATAGTCGATTTCGTTCGGCCGTATGAAACCAAGTGAGATCAGCGCGGGGATGCATAGCGTTGCCGCGGCCAGGAACATCGCGCCTGGCCAGTAATAGGCGCCCGCCAGTCCCATCAAAACGGCAGTGACGACGTGCCCTCCTGCAGCGGATCGATAATTTCGGCCGGTGCGCAGCGACATCGCTCGCCGACCCACCAAACCCAGACTGATTGCCCCAATGGCGGGCGTGATGATTCCGGCAGTAACGCCGTGCAGCACCTCCGCGCAGAGTATCGGCGCAAACGAGTGCGACAGCGCAAGAATTAGTGCTGCCGCGCCGATCGCAATTATCCCAATCGCGACCAGTCCACGTTTCCATTTAAGGGCGTCGCACAGGGCGCCGCCCGGGATCTGGCTGAAAACCCCAGCAAGTCCGCCGACGGTGAGAGCCAAGCCCGTGCTGCCTTCGGACCAGCCGCTCTGCGCGAGATAGAAGGCGACGTAAGTACCGAAGCCGGTTTGTACGTCGGCAATAAAGAAGTTCATCCAGTCGAGGCCCCACCGACTTTGACGGGAGGATGCCTCATGAAGCGAGTTGCTGGCGGCACGATAGCCGGCGACTGCCTCTCGAAGGTTGGTTCGGGCGCTCATTGAGAAGGGGCTCAGGCAATGTGCTACTGCACATTCAAGCCGATCCGACCGGTGAGGTTCCTTGAGGGCCCGGGTCGGGATCCTCCGCCGAAAGCGCAAGCCGCATCGCCAGGCCAAACGATCTGTCCATGGTCGTTGAACGCCGCAACGCGAAGCAGCTTATGCGTAATGATGCCGGTGGCGATCACCTAAGCAAGATCCCTGTGCGGCTCATATGGGAAAACTCAGGGCGATGGCTGAAGGAGGTAATGACGCTTCAATCTGTAGCTCGTCTTCCGCGCGGCTTCTTGTAGTACTTCAAGATCAGCATGCTTTGTCGCGGAAACGTAAAGCTCCCAACTGATGCCGGGCGGCCCGTCAGAGAGGGTCTTTATCTCGACGGAAACCACGCTCTCGCCGCCGGGAAACCCGCGGATCTCCTTGAGGGCAATGCGTTCCAGGTCCTTCTTCAAAACCTTTGTCTTGGCCACAGGAGCGCTCCGCCGCGAGCCGGACTGTTGAACATGCCAGTATTCTGCAAACTGATGCGTTTCACCGATGTTCCTGAAGGGACTCTCGTCACCCCCTTCGGAGTTCGCGCTGGCAACGACCGAAGCTATGGTGTTAGCGCCGCTTACGCGCCAGAAATCGTCACGCTCCTCGCTAGGGTCGAAGCCATAGGTTGACCCAGCGAAATCGATCTGATCGACGAAATGGGGCACATCTAAGCCGAGATCCGCAGCTTCTGCCCTTTCTCGAAGATCTAGTCGAGTCGGCACTTCTCCTTTCGCCTGCGTCTGCCCTCCGGCACGAGCCTTACCTCGCGATGCGCATATGCTTGCAGCTGTCTCACGTCGTGCAAGGAAGCAAGAGCTGCCAATGTGTGTACGGGCGCTGCAAGTTCGCAGATGGTCCTGGCGACGCGAATAGCCTGGAGCCAGCAGCAGGCCTGCTAGAGCTCAACTCAGAAGTGTTGGACAGGCCAACCCTGCTCCCGGCGTACTTCGCAGTGACGCACGAATTTGCGTTCAAGTGCGCTGTCGGTCGCCGGGTCGCCAGGAATGCCAACGCAATCTCGGTGCACTACCGTACAAAAGAGACTGGCTTCACGGCCGGATTGCGTGGCCGCCGAGCTTAAATAACCTGTAACGCTGCAACGTTCGCGAACATTCCACGTTGGATTCGTCTGAGCCGTTCGCGGCGCCGTCACCGAGATAATCCAATGAACATCAGCGAATTCGTTTGGCATCGGCTTTCCGAATGGGGCTTGAAGCGCGTCTATGGCTATCCTGGGGACGGCGTCGGCGGGCTGGACGTGGCGCTCGATCGTGCCAAGCACTCGATGCAGTACGTTCAGGTTCGACACGAGGAGATGGCCGCGTTCATGGCCTCGGCGCACGCGAAGTTCACCGGCCAAGTGGGACTCTGCTACGCCACGTCCGGACCGGGGGCAATCCACCTGTTGAATGGTCTGTACGATGCCAAAATGGATCATGTCCCGGTGGTCGCTTTGGTGGGACAGCAGGCGCGAAGCGCGATCGGCGCGAGTTATCAGCAGGAGGTCGATCTCCAAACACTTTTCCAGGACGTCACGGAGTACGTCGCGCAAGCGAGCGTCCCCGAGCAGGTGCGTCATCTGATCGACCGGGCGGTTCGGATCGCGCACTTTAGACGCGCCGTTACGTGCGTAATCTTGCCCAAGGACGTGCAGGAGCTCGAATACAGCGATCCGCCGCTCGCGCATGGCGCGACCCACACCGGGGTCGGCTACGCCGGGCCGGCCACGCTGCCGAACGAGGCCTTGCTGCGTTCCGCCGCGGACGTGCTCAACAGCGGGGACAGGGTCGCCATTCTGGTCGGCGCAGGCGCACTCGAAGCTACGGACGAAGTCATTGCCGTCGCGGAGCGCCGTCAGGCGGGTGTTGCGAAGGCGCTGCTCGGAAAGGCTGCACTGCCGGACGATCTGCCATTTGTGACCGGTTCTATCGGGTTGCTCGGAACCAAGCCGAGCTGGGATCTGATGAAGAATTGCGACACGTTCCTCATGGTGGGTTCCGCATTCCCCTACAGCGAGTTCCTGCCAAAGCCGGGAGACGCGCGCGGGGTGCAAATCGACATCGACGGGTCGCGGCTCAGCCTGCGATATCCCATGGAGGTCAATATTGTTGGCGACAGCGCGGCAACATTGAACGCGCTGCTCCCGCTTCTTCAGCAAAAGCAGGACTCGGCCTGGCGGCGGGACATCGAAAGCGGCGTGCGCGAATGGTGGGGCACCTTGGAACGACGTGCCATGGACTCTGCCGATCCGCTCAACCCACAGCGCGTGTTCTGGGAGTTATCACCGCGACTTCCGGATAATGCGATCATCACGGCCGACTCCGGCTCGGTCGCGAACTGGTATGCCCGGGATCTGAAGATCCGCCGCGGCATGAAAGCCTCACTCTCGGGCGGGTTGGCTTCACTGGGCGCGGGCACTCCTTACGCGCTCGCGGCCAAGATGGCCTATCCGGAGCGGACCGTCATCGCGTGCATGGGAGATGGTGCCATGCAGATGAACGGGCTCAACGTGCTGATCACCATCTCCAAATACTGGAAGCAATGGTCAGATCCTCGCGTCATCGTTCTCGTCCTGAACAATCGCGATCTCAACCAAGTCACGTGGGAAGAGCGCATCCAGCTCGGCTCCGGCAAGACGGAATCCACGCAGAGTATCCCGGATTTTCCATATCATCGATATGCCGAGCTGCTCGGGCTGAAGGGAATCTTTGTCGACAACCCGGACAGGGTAGCAGCCGCCTGGGATGAGGCCCTCGCGGCCGACCGTCCTGTAGTGCTGGAGGCCTACACCGATCCGAACGTGCCACCTCTGCCGCCGCACATCACGCTCAAGGACGCGAAGAACTTCATCAGCATGATTCCGTCGGAGCCAGAGCTCGGGAGCGTGCTCAAGAATAGCGCAAAGGAGCTGCTGACCAGTATCGTGCCGGGGAAGGACTAGATGAAGCCTGACCCTTCCATCGACCGCCTGCGCGCGCGAGCGTTTGCCATTCCGACCGATGGGCCGGAAGCAGACGGGACGTTCAGGTGGGATTCGACGACTCTTGTCGTCGTCGAGGCGTGGGCCGGCAACAAGAAAGGCCTCGGCTACACCTATTCGAGCGCATCCATTGCCCGCCTGATCGAAGCCGAATTGTATCCATCCATCAAAGGTCAGGATGCCATGTCTCCTCAGAGCTCGTGGGCATCCATGCAGCGCGCCGTGCGCAACCTGGGTCGAGAAGGACTCGCGGCGACCGCTATTTCTGCGGTTGACGCCGCGCTTTATGACCTCAAGGCCCGGCTCCTGGACATGCCGTTGGCCGGCGTGCTGGGCAGCTACCGGCTTGGCGTCCCAATCTACGGGAGCGGAGGTTTCACCACATACTCCGATGATGAACTTCAAGAGCAGCTTGGAGCTTGGGTTGCGGAACAGGGGTGCGCCTACGTCAAGATGAAGGTCGGCTCGCAACCAAAACGCGACCCGGACCGAGTGAGGCTCGCCAAGCAAGCGATCGGAGAACGCGCAAGACTCTTTGTCGATGCAAATGGCGCATATACACCCAAGCAAGCGCTCGAGCTTGCAAACGCCTTTGTCCAGGAAAACGTGAGCTGGTTCGAGGAGCCCGTCTCCTCAGATGATCTCGATGGTTTGCGAGCGGTTCGCGCGCGCGTCCCGCCCGGAATGGATGTCGCGGCAGGCGAATACGCCTACACCGCGGACTACGTGCGGAGGATGCTCGCCGCCCGCGCGGTCGATGTGCAGCAAGCGGACATGACGCGCTGTGGCGGGATCACCGGCTTCCTCCAGATCGCTGCCCTGTGTGACGCATTTCAGGTCGATTTGTCCGCCCATTGTGCGCCTTCGCTGCATCTTCACGCAGCCTGCGCTGCGCCGCGCCTGCGTCACCTGGAATGGTTTCATGATCATGTCCGGATCGAGCACATGCTGTTCGAAGGCGCTCCTGTCCCGAAGAACGGCGTCATCTATCCCGATCTGTCGCAACCGGGAAACGGGCTGGCCTTCAAAGAGCCGGATGCCGCGCCCTATGCCATTTGAGTACGCCGCATGACACGAACAACGCAGTCTCCTTTCCAGCATGCCGCCGATGCTTCCCGTTCGCTGGCCGATCGGTCGGCCAGCCGGACAGGATCACTCGTTCTCTGGCGACCAAAGAAGTCGACGCAGAAGAAGTCCGTAGTCGCGGCGCGTCGATTGAACCGCGCGGCCGGCGGCTTGGCAGCCTCGGTGCTTGCGGATAGCGCGGTCGAGCACTACCGCGGCTCCTTCAAGAACAAGGCCATGTTCGCGCCGCTCGTTGCATCGGCGGTGACGCTTGCGATGAGTGCCCACGGGACTGCGGACGCGCGTCCGGTCGCTCACGGAGCGCGCGATACAACTTATCTGTTGGCCGCCGCGACCGGTCTGATTGGGACCGGCTTTCATTTGTACAACGTGACGAAGAAGGTCGGTGGCTTCAGCTGGCAGAACCTGTTTTATGGCGCGCCTGTCGGCGCTCCTATGGCGATCCTGCTCTCTGGCCTTTTGGGATATTGCTCGGAGCGCGTGCGCGAGAGCAAGTCACAAACAGGGCCCGAAGTCCTCTCGCTTCCAGCCGGTCGGACCATCGCGGCGGTGACCGCGGCTGGGTTGCTGGGGACCACGGGGGAAGTGGGATTGCTGCATTTCCGCGGGGCATTCCACAATCCGGTCATGGCCATTCCAGTCACCCTGCCGCCGATCGGAGCCGGGTTGCTTCTGGCGGCGTCAGCCGGGGCACGGCGCCCGCATCGGCTCGCGCGCTGGTGGATGCGACTGCTTGTAGGGATGGGCTTGGCAGGGGTCGGTTTTCACGCCTACGGCGTATCCCGGAATATGGGGGGCTGGCGCAATTGGAGCCAAAATCTCCTCAGCGGGCCGCCGCTGCCGGCGCCGCCGAGCTTTGCCGGGCTCGCCCTTGCAGGTCTTGCAGCGCTCGAGCTGATGAGGGAGTACCCTGATGCATGACAGGACGCACCCTGTTAGCTCAAGCGAGCCTTATCCCGACTATGACGTTCTGAAGAAGTGGAGCGGACCATCATGGAATGACAAGACCCGGGCGGTCGTGGCGCGCCGTTTGGCGATCGCACCGGAGCCGCGGTTCTTCACAGTCCCCGAGTTCGAGACAGTTTCGGCAATCGCCGCCCGTATCCTCCCGCAGCCGGCCAATCGGTCGAAAGTTCCGGTTGCGGCGCTCCTCGACAGCAAACTGCATCAAGGTACTCGCGACGGCTATCGCGTTGCCGGAATGCCGCGAGACGGAGAGGCGTGGCGGCAGGGGCTAAAAGCCATCGACGCCGAAGCGCAACTGGCCTACCAGCGACGCTTCGCCGAGATCACCGAAGCGGAGCAGGATGAACTGCTCCGTCAGGCTGAAGCTGGTGCGCTCACCGCTTCGGAGTGGGGCACGATGCGCTCTGCGGACTTTTTCAAACGCAGATTATTGCGCGACATCGTGCTTGCGTATTACGCCCACCCCACTGCGTGGAGCGAGATCGGCTGGGGTGGACCGGCAAGTCCCCGCGGCTATGTGCGTCTTGATTTCAACGAGCGCGATCCCTGGGAGGCAGCTGAAGCAAAGCCGGGCGCTGAGGACAAGGCAGCGAGGATCAATCGCCATGTCCGATGACCCCCTGCAAAGTCCGCGCGCCCGGGACGGCCACGCGCCGGATGTTTTCCGACCCGGCGGTTGGGTGCCGATGAAGCAGTACCGCGATGACGAGGTTGTAGACTTCGCCATCGTGGGAACCGGGGCGGGCGGCGGCACGCTCGCGTGTAAGCTCGCCGAGTACGGCTTCTCGGTCGTTGCGTTCGATGCCGGGCCATATTTTCGGCCGCTCGAAGACTTTGCTTCCGACGAATCGGAGCAAACCAAACTCTACTGGACGGACGATCGCATCGTGGACGGGGCAAATCCGCTGCAGCTGGGCAGCAATAACTGCGGCAAGGCGGTCGGAGGTTCGACGGTGCATTTTGCCATGGTGTCGCTTCGCTTCCGACCCGAGTGGTTCAAGGCGCGCACGCTGCTTGGCTATGGAGCCGACTGGCCATTGGATTGGCGCGAGATGTGGGACTATTACACGGAGGTCGAGCAGGCACTGAAAATATCGGGGCCGATCAACTATCCCTGGGGGCCGCCGCGACCGCGGTATCCCTATCGAGCCCATCCGCTCAACGCGGCCGCGCGTGCACTCGCCAAGGGTTGCGACGCGTTGGGAATCAAGTGGACCGAAACACCACTTGCCACTCTTTCCGCACCCCGAGGTCTGGCGCACCCTTGCGTCTATCGCGGCTTCTGCGTCGCAGGATGTTCGACGAACGCGAAGCAGAGCGCGCTCGTGACGTGGATTCCGCGGGCGCTCGCTGCAGGCGCCGAAATCAGGGACCTTGCCATGGTCGGCCGTGTCGAGGTGAGCCGGACCGGTCTCGCCTCGGGCCTGCACTACCATCGCGACGGCGCCTGGCATTTTCAGCGTGCGCACAACGTCGTTGTCGCCGGGTATGCGATCGAAACGCCAAGGCTCTTGTTCAATTCCGCGACGGACAGATTCCCGGAGGGGCTTGCCAACAGCTCGGGTCTGCTCGGCAAGAACCTGATGGCGCAGTCCAATCAGGCCGTGTGGGGCGTAATGGATGACGAAATCCGATCGTACAAGGGGCCGCCTTCGCTCGCGATCACCGAGCACTGGAATTATGAGGATGCGGGCAAGGATTTCTTTGGCGGTTACGCCTACATGAGCCAAGGGCCACTGCCGCAACTCTGGGCGAATACGCAGGCGAGCGCGCACGGCCTGTGGGGGGCCAGGCTCGTGGAGGAAATGAAGAACTACAATCACGTCGTTGGTCTGAAGATCGTCGGTGAAATGCTGCCCCAGGAAAGAAACTGCGTCAGCTTGACCGAGGAGGTCGATCAATACGGGTTGCGAATTCCGCGCGTGACCTATTCATGGTGCGAAAACGACAAGCGCTTGATCGATCATTCGCTCAAGTTCATGAGCCAGGCCCTTCGAGCTGTCGATGCCAAGGACATCTGGTTCCAGACGGATGATACCTGCCATCTCAATGGCACTGCTCGCATGGGCACCGATCCCGCAAGCAGTGTCGTGAACGCGGATTGCCGCAGCTGGGATATCCCAAATTTGTGGATCTGCGACGGCTCTGTTTTTCCGACCGTCGGGGGAGCCAATCCGTCCCTAACCATCCAAGCGATCGCGTGCCGTACCGCCGATCGTATTCGCGCCCTCGCCCGTCAAGGAGAGATCACGATGTGGTCAAGCGAGAATGTCTAACGAGAAATAGGTGAATTCGATGCAGCACAAGATTCTCAACAAGAGCGCAGGCCAGCGAACCTTTGCAGTGGTGCTTGAGACGGGTGAAGAAGCAATGGATTGCTTGGCTTCACTGGCCAAGGAGCAACGGATCTCAGCGGCACAAATGACGGGGATCGGCGCCTTCAGCGAGGTTGTTCTGAAATACTTCGATTGGGAAAAGAGGGAGTATTTGAATAATGCCGTCCACGAACAGGTCGAGGTGGCGTCTCTGATGGGTGACGTCGCTCTGGGACCCTCAGGCGAGCCGTCGATCCACGTTCATTTGGTGGTCGGCAAGCGCGACGGGGTGGCGCTGGCCGGGCACTTGGGATCCGGTGTGGTGCGTCCAACGCTAGAGGTCATCATTACGGAAAGCCCGGCCCATTTGCGCAAGAGAAGGAATCCTCAAAGCGGGTTGGCGCTGATCAGGTTGGAGGATTGACATGCGAGAGCTCGGCTGCACCGTTTGGGCGATTCCGGAAGGGTATATTCCCAGTGGTAGCGTCAGCGACGCCCATGATCTCGTCTCGCACGAAGCAGCTTGCTTCCTGAACACGGGAGACCGGGACGTCGAGATCAAGATCACGTTGTTCTTCGAAAACCGCGACCCTGTCGGTCCCTTTCTCGTCACCGTACCTGCCAGGCGAACGCTGCACATGCGCTTCAATGACCTTGCCGACCCCGCGCCGGTGCCACGTGACACCAGCTACGCCTCGCTCATCGAGGCGAATGCACCGATCGTGGTTCAGCATACAAGGCTCGATTCGCGACAGCCGGCAATGGCGTTGCTGACCACCATTGCCTTTCCGGCGAACTAGCAAGGCGTGCATCCGCTCAGTCGCTATCAACATCAGGAGCCAGCCGTGAATCATCTGCCGGTCAAGCCAAGTCAGGTGGTCGTCATCACCGGTGCGTCTGCAGGCGTCGGTCGTGCGGCGGCCCATCGGTTCGCGCAGGCGGGTTTCTCGATCGGGCTCATTGCGCGGGACGGCACAGCTCTCCAGGAAGTTCGTGACGAGGTGGAAAAGCTGGGCGGTCGAGCCATCGTTCTTCCTCTCGACGTCGCGGATGCCGACGCCGTATTTGCGGCCGCTGACCGCATCGCAGCAACCTTCGGACACATCGATGTGTGGGTGAACGACGCTATGGTGACGGTGTTTTCGCCGGTGTGGAGAATGACACCAGATGAATTCCGTCGCGTCACCGAGGTTACCTATCTCGGATTCGTACACGGCACCATGGCCGCACTCCGCCATATGCGGGCGGCAAATCGAGGATCGATCATCCAGATCGGCTCGGCACTGGCGTATCGCGGCATTCCTCTGCAGTCGGCCTATTGCGGAGCCAAGCACGCCATCAGGGGCTTCACCGATTCGCTGCGTGCCGAACTCATCAGCGAGCGAAGCGGGATCAACTTGACCATGCTGCAGTTGCCGGCCGTAAACACCCCTCAATTTGACTGGGCAAGGGCCCATATGCGCCGTGGGCCGCGACCGGTTGCGCCGGTCGTCGAGCCAGAAGTGATAGCGGACGTTGTCTTCCACGCGGCGAACAAGCCGGCGCGGGAGTATTGGATCGGCTTGAGCACGCTCAAGGTCATCCTTGCCAATATGGTCTTACCGAGCTTCATGGACTGGTATCTCGCGAAGGTCTGCATTGGAGGCCAGCAGACAAACAACCCGATCGGACCCGATCGCATCGACAATCTTTACAAGCCAGCACATTCTCTGCACCGAACGCGAGGCAGCTTCAGCGCGGAATCAAGAAATGCAGCAGTCGTAGCTCGCGGCACTGTCGCCCGGTTGGTTCCTTATGCTGCCACCCTGATCGCGGCAGGCGCGCTCGGAGTGCTGTTCGTATTCAAGCGGCCACGGCGCCAGTGAGAGCAGCTGCATCGCGGCCGACCGGGCCGATGGTCTGGCCACCTGCCCCTCGACCGTAGTCTGTCGGTATCTCCGCGAAAGCGCCCGGATTACCGTTCTCGCCGACGGTCATCCACCCGTTCCGGCCCGCCGCAAGGGCTCAGTGAGCCCTTAGCGGGCAGGCAGAAGATTGCGAAAGCGCGAGAGGCACAACCGATCGCGCCAAGATTGCTGGCCGTACGTCCGATCCAATCTGTGAGGCGATTCCCGCAGCGCGCGCCGCGAATTCCGGCAGGCCTGATTTCCATCCCGTAAGGGAACCGAGGTCAGTCTCCACACTTGGATAATGTGGTAGCTTCCATGTCTCGAATTGAGGATTACGCGCTCATCGGCGATTGCGAGACGGCCGCCCTGGTCGGGCTGGACGGTTCGATCGACTGGCTGTGCCTGCCGCGCTTCGATTCGGACAGCGTATTCGCCAAGCTCCTCGGGGGCGACAACAACGGGTGTTGGCTGATCCGACCAGATGAACAGCATTCGGCCTCTCGCCACTACCGGCCCGGAACGTTGATCCTCGAGACCACGTTCAAGACCGATAACGGTTGCGTGCGGCTGACCGATTTCATGCCGCCGAAGGTGAACGGTTCGAAAATCGTCAGGATCGTGGAAGGGCTCGCAGGGAAAATCCGGATGTGCACGGAACTGGTCGTGCGCTTCGACTACGGGGTGACGGTGCCCTGGACAAGCCGTCTCGATGACGGCGCGCTGAGCGCCGTCGCCGGTGCTCACATGCTGGTGCTCAGGACCGGCGCTGCTTTGCGCGGCGGATCCGAGAAAATCGTGGGCTCCTTTTCTGTCGAGCCGGGCCAGCAGCTGACATTCGTGCTGTCGTACCAGCCATCGTACCTCCCGGTGGAGGCGCCGATTGATCCAGAAGAAGCCCTCCGAGAGACCGACCGCTTCTGGCGTGATTGGTCCGGTCGCTGCAATCAGGAAGGCCCCTATTCCGATGCCGTTGTCCGATCGCTCGTCACGCTGAAGGCCCTGACGTTCAGGCCGTCGGGCGGGATCGTAGCGGCGCCCACGACCTCGCTTCCGGAGCAGATCGGTGGATCGAGAAATTGGGACTACCGCTTCTGCTGGGTTCGCGATGCCACCCTGACGCTCCTGGCTCTTATGGGCGCCGGCTACTACGACGAGGCGCGCCGTTGGCGGGACTGGCTGTTGCGCGCGGTCGCGGGCGACCCGACGCAGCTTCAGATCATGTACGGAGTGACGGGCGAGCGCCGCCTCACCGAATGGGAGGTGCCATGGCTCGCCGGATATGAGGGATCGAAGCCCGTCCGCATCGGCAACGCGGCGCATGCGCAGCTTCAGCTTGACGTCTATGGCGAGTTGATGGACGCGCTTCACCAGGCCCGTTGCGGGGGACTACCCGAGAACGAGCGAGCCTGGGACATTCAATGTGCACTGCTGCACCATCTCAAATCGATTTGGACCGAACCGGACGAAGGGATCTGGGAGGTTCGGGGCGGGCGCCGGCATTTCACATATTCCAAGGTGATGGCCTGGGTCGCCTTCGACCGCGCGATCAAGAGCGCCGACGAGTTCGGAATGGCAGGGCCTGTCGATGAATGGAAGGAGCTCCGCGCCGAGATCCACGATGATGTCTGCAGGCGCGGCTACGATCCTAAACGGCAGTCCTTTGTCCAAGTCTACGGCGAGTCCCTACTGGACGCCAGCCTGCTGCTGATCCCGGCCGTCGGCTTTCTTCCGCCGGAAGATCCCCGCGTGACCTCCACAATCTCGGCCATCGAGCAGGACCTTCTGACTGACGGCTTCGTCCGCCGCTACGACACGGGCTCGGCCGATGACGGGCTGCCTCCAGGCGAGGGCATGTTTCTCGCTTGCAGCTTCTGGCTCGCCGACGCCTATCAGATGGTCGGCCGACATGCCGACGCCGTCAAGCTGTTTGAGCGCCTCTTGGGTCTTTGCAACGACGTCGGCCTGCTTTCCGAGGAATACGACGCGCCACGTCGTCGATTGGTGGGAAATTTCCCGCAGGCGTTCTCGCATATCGCCCTGGTGAACACAGCGCACAATCTGACGCACGCCGAGAAACCATTCGAACAACGCCGCGGCAGCACCACTCGCCGACTGTCGACAAAGTTGAATGACCGCGTGGGAGGAACACATGAGTGAGGCAGCAGCCCCGACTTCCACGCCAACAGCGATCGCTCCCGAGCATCCGGCCAGCCGCTTCCCCGTCGTGCTCGAAGGCCAGCCGGCGCTGGTCACCGGAGCTAACTCCGGAATCGGAAAGGCGGTCGCGCTCGGACTAGCGGCAAGCGGTGCCGACGTGGTGGTCAACTACATCGTCGATCCCGCAGCAGCGGAAGAGGTCGCCCACACGATCGAGGCCTCCGGTCGGCGGGCGATCTCGATCAAGGCGGACGTGAGCGACGAGGAGCAAGTTAAGTCGATGTTCGCACAGGCCATCGACCATTTCGGAACGTTGCACATCCTGGTGAACAATGCTGGACTGCAGCGCGACGCTGCTTTTGATCGCCTGACGCTCGCTCAGTGGAACAAGGTGATCGGCGTGAACCTCACAGGGCAATTCCTCTGCGCCCGCGACGCTATCCGGGAATTCATGAGGCGCGGGGTAGTCGGCGAGATCTCGGCCGCCGCCGGCAAGCTCGTCTTCATGAGCTCGGTCCACCAGGAGATCCCCTGGGCGGGTCACGTCAACTACGCTTCTTCCAAGGGCGGCGTGATGCAGTTGATGCGAAGCATCGCCCAGGAAGTCGCCCCCTTGGCGATCCGCGCCAACGGCGTAGCGCCGGGCGCCATTCGCACGCCCATCAATCGTCCCGCATGGGAGACCCCGGAGGCCTACGAACGGCTGATGTCCTTGGTGCCGTACAAGCGCATCGGAGAGCCGGAGGACATCGCGCAGGCGGTGGCCTGGCTCGCTTCGGATGCAGCCGACTACGTGACCGGCACCACGCTCTTCGTAGACGGAGGAATGAGCCTCTACCCGGGATTCGCGAGCGGCGGCTGATACGTGCCGAGTGCAGTCGGGGGAGCCTTTTAGGCGGCTAGGGAGGGCGGCATGCAGCAAAACCGTCCGGAAAGCGAGCGGCACGCCAACCGGACTGCTCGCATCCGTTGCAAACAAGGCATCGCAGCGGGCCGGGCGCGCTTCCACCTTTTTCCTGGCTTGCGCGGTGGTCCTCACCGTGCCCGACCTCTGTTCCACTTCTCCGACACTTGGCAGCTCGTCATCAACACCGGCACGACCATCGTGACGTTGTCGATGGCCTTCCTGATCCAGAAGTGGCAGAACCGGGACAGCGCGGTGCGCCAAACCGGTGTGGGACAGGAAGGTTGGGATTCAGCCTCCGGCGTTGAGATGTTCGCCGCAGCCATGGTTATTTGACGGCCCCCCGGTGATGCCGGAAATGAAGCGATCCAGGAACAGATTGTATGCGATAGCCACCGGGGCAGCGGCGATCAAGGCGCCAGCCATAATCTCGCCCCAGAAAAACACATCGCCACGGATCAGATCGGTCGATACGCCTAGGGTGATCGGCTTCTGGTCGGACGATGAGATGAAGGTCAGTGCATAGACGAACTCCTGCAGGGTCAGGGTGAAAGTGAAGATCACCACGGTCAGGATAGCCGGCACAGACAGCGGAACGGCCATCTTGATGAACGCGCCGAACACGCTGCAGCCGTCGACGATCGCTGCTTCCTCGATCTCGACCGGCAGTGCCTTGAAGAATCCCATCAGTAGCCATGAGCAGAACGGGATCGTGAACGTCGGATAGACCAGCACCAATGACCACATCGAATTTTGCAGGCCGAGTTCGGCGATGATTCGGGATAGCGGCAGAAACAGCAAGGTTGGCGGTACGAGATACGTCAGGAAGATCGCGATGCCGAACGTCTCTCCCCTTCGACTCGTCATGCGGGCGAGGGCATAACCCGCGGGCACCGCAGTGACGAGAGTGATCATGACGACACAGACGCCGATGAGCAGCGAGTTTAACAACCAACGTGCGAACAACGTCTCCTTGAAGAGGTACATCACATGATCGAGCGTCGGTCGTTGATTGAACCAGAACGGGTTATTGCTGAGGTTGTAGAGGTCACTGTTCGGTTTGAATGCGGTGATCAGCATCCAGTAGAACGGGAACGCTGCAAGGATTACGAAAAATGCCAATGCGGTAAAGAACGCGACCTGACCTAGCGAGCGGGAAATCGCGGGGCGCATTTCAGATCTCCCGGCGACGAATGAAGCGAAGCATAAAAACAACAACGATCAGGAGCACCGGCAACATAAACAGAGAGATGGCCGCGCCATGCGAAATGTCGCCTGAGACGATGCCCGTCTGGAAGCCCGCAAAACCCAGCACCGAAGTCGCTCCGACTGGGCCGCCTTGGGTCAGTAGAAAAACGATCGACAGATCGGTAAACGTGAACACGATGCCGAAAATCAGGCCAATCGCGACGATAGGCAGAATCATCGGCAGGATAATCTGGTAGTTACGGCGCCAAAAGCCGGCGCCGTCGATCGTCGCGGCATCGAGCACATCCTGCGGAACCGCGGTGATGCCGGCGAGGAAGATCACGATGGCAAATGGAAAAAAACGCCAAGCATTAATGATGATCACGCATAACATCGCCAGATGAGGATCGCCAAGCCAGTTCGGCGCGTTTGCGCGGTCGACGAGCCCCATAGCAACCAACGTCCAGGTGATGACGCTGTAGAGCGAATCGAACATCCAACGCCAGGCGATGGTCGCGAGCGCAACCGGCACCGCGAAGGGCAGGATGATCAGCGCCCGCACAAGTTTTCGTCCGGGGAATGGCCGCAGCAACAGGAAGGCGCCGAACTTTCCGAGAACCAACCCGAGCAGTTGGGATCCGAAGGTGAAGATGAACGTGTTGGCCAATGTATGGGTGAAGGTAGGGTCTTGGATGATCTGCTCAAAGTTCGCCAGCCCGACAAAGCGCCAGGTCGGATTGTAGATGGTGTAAGCGCTGACCGAGTAATAGATCGCCAGCAGCAGCGGTAATCCAACCAGCAAAAGAACATAGAGGATCGCCGGTGCGATCAGGACCACTTCGAGCAGATCGCGTCGGTCCAGCAGGAATCGAAGCCGGGACGCCGGTCTTGGGATTGTTTCAGCGATGACGGCCATGAAGGTGAGTCCGTTCAATGGGGAGTGATTCGGTTGCCGTTCCCGTTGAAGTACCGAAGCGAGTTCCTGTTCACTGCGAATGCGTGCCAGTCGCCGGTGCGGATACTTGCCTCGGCGACGTGGGCGCCGGGCAGCTTGGCGGTGATCGGCTGCCCCGAATCGAAGCCTTCCAGCACCCCGTAGACGATCCGCTCCGAGCCGAGATATTCCGAGCGATCCACCCGGAACGAAAATTCGGCTGCACTTTCATCGTCGACCATCGCCCTCGGCAGGAAGTTCTCAGGACGGAAACCTAGATACCCGCCGCCCTTGCGAGTCACGATGTTCATGGGCGGCGCGCCGACAAAGGTCGCGACGAAGAGATCGGCGGGATCATTATAGATCTCTACCGGTGTTCCCACTTGGCGAATCGTCCCCTTATCAATCACGGCGATGCGGTCGCCCATCCCCATTGCCTCGACTTGGTCATGTGTCACATAGATTGTGGTGAGCCCGACGCGTTGCTGAAATTGTCTGATCTCCTGGCGGGCCGATGTGCGCAACTTGGCATCCAGGTTGGAAAGCGGTTCATCGAGCAGCAGCGCGGTCGGTTCTCGGACCAGAGCACGCGCCAAAGCAACGCGCTGACGCTCCCCGCCAGACAGTTGCCGCGGCCGTCGCTCGAGCAGATGCCCGATGCCTAGCAGCTGCGAGGCCCACTCGACTTTCTTGTCGATTGCGACTGTTGGAACTCGCTGCGTACGCAGCGGGAAAGAGATGTTGTTCCGCACCGTGTAATGCGGATAGAGGCCATAGCTCTGGAACATCATCGCCACGCCGCGAGCGCGTGGGGGTATCTCGTTTACGATGCGGCCGTCGATCAGAAGGTCGCCGCTGGTCTGCTTTTCGAGGCCACAGATGATCCGCAGCAGCGTCGTTTTACCGCAACCTGAGGGCCCGAGCAGCACCATGAACTCCCCGTCAGGCACCGCCAAGGTGATTCCGTTGACGGCTGGCGCTTCGCCCCCAAACGACTTGACGATGTCTTTGGCAAGAACTTCGGCCATTGATCTTTCGGATCTCCGCTGGATAGCGGTGCGCTCCCCGCCGATCGGAGAGCCTCCCGTCATCTTGTTCGCCCCATCTCGGCCGCGCGCGTGCGCGATCCGCAGTAGCCCTAGCTGCCCTGCCATTTTTTGAAGACAGCTTCACTTTGCTGTGCGGCCCATTTGACCGCTTCCTCTGCGGACAGCTGGCCCACCGCCGCCTTCGCCATCATGTCGCAGATGACAAAGTCGTTATAGACCTCGTCGACGGCGGGCCACGACGGCCCGGGATAACCAGGAGCGGCCGACCACGCGTCCGAGCCTTGGAGCATCGCCAACTTGTCGCTGGGTGTCGAGGTGGGGTCATTTGACAGGATCGGCATCGGCTTCGGTACGAGGTTGGCGAAGCACGGGTTGTTATAGCCTTCGCTTGCCTTGAAGGCCTCGGGCCAATGGTCGGCGTAGTACTTGAGGAACTCGATCGCGCCTTCCTGATTCTTGGCGAACTTCCAGATACCGTAGTACTCCGCCGAGCCGCCCATGATCTGGCGCGCCGGTCCCTTCGGCGGCACCATCACGAAAGTGTCGTCCGCTCCTTTCGGATTACTTTTCTGAAACGTCCGGTAGGCCGAGATCGGGTTGATGATCATCGATCCGACACCGGAAGCAAGGTAGCGGTTGTTGCTGGAATCGTCCCATGACAGCACTTCTGACGTCATAGCCTCGTTGTAGAGCGCTGCCACGAACTTGACGGCTTCAAGCGTCTCCTTGCTGTCGAGCACGACCTTCTTGCCAGACTCGTCCTGTAGCGCGCCACCGAACGCCCACAATAAGCCGCGCCAGGTCGTGTTCGGGTCATTGCTATGGCCGAGCGAAATGCCCACCGGATGACCTTTGGTCTTCAGCTTGGCGCCGCCTTTGCGCACGTTGTCCCAGGTATCCGGCGCTACTCCGATCTCGTCCCACATGCTCTTGCGATACATGGATGGGAAGCTGATGTAGAAATCAGGGGAAAGCCGACCAGGTCTTGTCGTCCTGGTTATAGCCTATCTGGCGGCCGATGGTGGAAATCTCGCCGTACTTCTTCTCGGTCGCATCGACCAGACTAGTCAGATCGACCAGGAATTTGCGATAGAGATGTGCGCCGCCGGAGCCGTTCCATCCGAAGATGTCGTGACCCGCTCCGGCGGAGGCTTCGGCAGCCGCACGTGCAGCAATATTCCCGACCGGAATGTGGTCGACGGTGACTGAAAGTTTGTTCTTGTCGCCCCAGTCCTTAGCGAATGCGTCGAACCACTTGTCGTATTCGGGGACGAAATGGCTCCATTGCACGATGGACAGCGCCTTGGTATCCGCTAAGGCTTGTGTCACGAATGGCGCGGAAATCAATGGGGCAGCAGCCAGTGCAAGCCCCGCTTGCTTCACGAACCTACGTCTCGTGACACGCGAGATGTTTCTTGTGCTCATCTTCGGTGCCTCCTGTTTTCGCTTTCAGTTCGGTGAGGTGACCGATCTCGAACGAACGGCACCAAGGTGAGGATTACGGCGCACCAGACGCCGATGGTCTCATGCCTCACGTGCAGTGTCACCGCGAAGGTGGCCCATCCCAGTAGCAAGAGCATCGATACTGAAGCCGACTTACAGCCGATGCGATCCTTGCAACTATCAAAAATGGTCGCGCCGAACGGACGGACGACGAAGTCGATTCCGCGGGCGGTGAGGGCGTCGATGTAGGCAAGAAATCCGTGAACTACGTGCCGTTCGATCGCACTCCCTAGAGCGGAAGAGCTGATCTCGCTGCGAAGTCGAACTCGATATGCGGAGCGTTCGAGAGAGGGGATGTCGACGTCGAGTGTTGCCATGAGCGGCACCTGCGCACCAACCCCCTGTCAAGAAATGGGCCCTGTCATATGAATGCGTTGGCCGATCGAAGGTTTCGATTAAGGTTAGTAGACCTTAGATGGAGTGGTCAGGTCTGGATCACATCATCGATGGTGCAGATTCGGAATCACCAACTCGCGTAGGATACAGCGCCAGCTGGACGCCGGCGGCTCATGCAGCCGACGCGAGAATTTATGTGCTGGAGTGTGAGTGGCCGAGAGAGCTGGGATTGATCCAAATCGCAGAACAAAGTTCAATCGGAAACCAGCGCGATCTGCGGTGGCCCGTTGGTGATCTCAACACCCAAATGTTGCTGACTTATCGGGCGAGCCGCATACTGGAGTCGCTCGCGATCTGCCTCCTCTTTTTCTCGGTGGTGTGAACTGTCAAATTCAGGCCCGGCCAAGCTTACCGATATTTCGACTCGAACGAGACCCCTTTGAGTTCAGGAGAACTCCGGCGAACTGTAAAAGTTGACCTAGTGGCTCAGCAGCGGACAGGCACTGTCAGGAAGCGCCCCAAAGGCCTGATCTCCGGGAATCGCACGAACCAGACGGTAGTAGTCCCACGGGTACTTCGATTGTACCGGTGTTTTGACCTGCATGATGTACATTTCATGCTCCATAAGCCCATCTGGACGGATCACTCCACCGGACGTGAACATGTCGTTGATCTTTGTTCTTCGGAGCTGTGCCATGACCTTGTCCGGATCAGTTGATCCGACAGCCTTTACAGCGTTCAAGTAGGTGAGCGTCGCCGAATAATACGCGGCTTGCGTCATCGTCGGCTCGCGTCCGGTGCGTTCAAAAAAGCGCTTGGAAAATGCACGGGTTTTGTCGTTAAGGTCCCAGTACCAGCCAGTCGTGAGGTAGAGACCTTGAGCGGTGCTTAGCCCGAGGGCGTGGATATCGGTAATGAAAGCCAGCAGCGCCGCCGGCTTCATGGTCCGGGCGATTCCAAATTCGTTGGCGGCCTTGATTGAGTTCGTAAAATCCTCGCCGGCGTTTGCAAGCCCCAGCACATGCGCGCCGGAGCTCTGGGCCTGAAGTAGATAACTTGAAAAATCGGAGGTCCCCAGCGGCACCCGGACTGAACCGACCACCTTTCCTCCGTTGGCTTCGACAACCTTCGACGCTGCCTGCTGTAGCTGGGTGCCAAAGGCATAATCGGCTGTTACAAAGAACCAGGACTTGCCGCCGTCCTTGACAACCGTGCTCGCAGTCCCGTTCGCGAGCGCTGTCGTATCGTATGCGTAGTGTACCGTATATGGCGTGCAGTCTTTTCCGGTAAGGGAGGCACCAGCCGCGCCGATAGAGAAGAAGGGGGTTTTCTTTTCCTTTGCGATGGTAGCCATCGCAAGGTTAACCCCCGTGTTTGAGCCGCCGAGAACCATCGTCACACCGTCCCGGTCCACAAATTCACGAAAGCTTTGCGAACCAAGGTCTGGTTTGTTTTGATGATCAGAGACAAGCAGCTCGATTTTCTTGCCGAGTATGTTGCCTCCAAAATCGTCGATCGCCATTCTGGCGGCGGTCTCGCCGCCAGGTCCGATCACATCAGCATAGACGCCTGACATGTCGTCTATGTCACCAATGACCACCTTGTCGGACGCCGCAACGGCCATCTGCGGTACCAACAGCGAAAGACTTGAGAGCAGTATGATCATGCGAGCGCGCATCATGGTGCGTCTCCCTTGGTCCGTGCCTACCTCCCGCAGACAATCTAGTTGTTCGAAGTGGCCCGACCATGGGACGCTTGGCCAACTGTGCAGAAGATGGTACGGCAACGTACCAAGCGCTCCGAAACTAACCAAGGAGGGCCGCTCCGTCAGACCGGAGCGCACCCGCGCGGATCGGGAGAACCAGTTCACGGGCTTCGAGGCACCAGCGACTGCTGTGTCGGCGGAAGTGAGGCGAACCGGCAATGCGCAAGGCGTGCGCCATGTCTGGCCTAGAGCTGGGCGCTGCGAGACAAATCTGCGAGAGCGTTGCGACCTGGAGCGTCGCACCTGCGTTATCGAAATTCCTCGTGTTCTCCCGAGTGCGCAGATGTTTCGACGAATGGCCATAATGCTTGTGCTAGTTGGCGCGGCTTTCGCGGCGGTGGTCGGTTTTCAGGCATTTAAGGCTCGAATGATCCAGAAGGCGATTGCCGGCTTGCGCGACCCGCCGCAAACGGTCTCGACCATCACCGCCGCCACGCAAGCCTGGCAGAAGCGGCTGGACGCTGTTGGCAGCGTGAGGGCGGAAAGGGGAGCCGATCTCAGTGCGCAGGTTGCTGGTATCGTCAAAGCGATCCGATTTCAGTCCGGTGCAAAAGTCGAGAAGGGAGCGTTGCTGGTTGAGCTCGAGGCTGCCGACGACATCGCGCATCTGGAATCGCTCAAGGCGACCGAAGCACTCGCGCAGCTCAACTACGACCGCGACAGCCACCTCTTGAAGTCTGATGCCGTCAGTCGGCAAACGGCCGACACCGACTTTGCGACGCTAAAAAGCGCAGAGGCACAGGTTGCGCAGCAGCAAGCGTTGGTCGGATACAAATCGATTAAGGCACCATTTTCGGGCCGACTAGGCATACGTCAGGTCGATCTCGGCCAGTATATCGCGCCCGGCACGCCGATCGTGACGCTACAGCAGCTAGATCCCATTTTTGTCGACTTCTATCTGCCCCAACAGGCACTCGCGCAGATCAAGGTCGGGCAAGACGTCAGAGCCGGGATCGATACATATCCCGACGTGCAATTCACCGGCAAGATTCTGGCGATCAACTCGCTCGTCAATACGGCCAGCCGGAACGTCGAGGTCAGAGCGATCTTCGCTAATCCCGACGAGAAGCTGCTGCCAGGCATGTTTGCGACGGTGGAAATCGACGTGGGCGCGCCTCAGCATTACGTGACACTGCCAAACACGGCGATCTACTACAATTCGTACGGCGACATCGTCTATGTCGCGACGAAGGGGCAGGACACGGGGGAGGGGAACAGGCAATATGTCGCCCGACAGGTCTTCGTGAAAACAGGGCAGACTCGCGGTGACCAGGTTGCGGTGCTCGATGGAGTTGAGCCTGGCGACGTCATCGTGACCGCGGGACAGAATAAGCTCCACAACGGTTCACGTATCAAAATCGATAACAAGGTGCCTGTTCCGTTCAATCCAAACCCGCAAGTGTCCGAAGAGTGAAGCCGCGATGAGATTTACCGATGTCTTCATTCGTCGGCCGGTTCTTGCCACTGTGGTCAACCTGATGATCCTTGCGCTTGGACTGCGCGCGATGACCTCGCTGCCGGTCCTGCAATATCCGCGCACCCAGAACGCCGTCGTGACGATCACAACAACTTACTACGGCGCCGATCCGGACGTGATTGCCGGGTTCATTACAACTCCCCTGGAGAACGCAATCGCGCAGGCAAATGGTATCGACTACATGAGCTCACAAAGTGCGAGCAGCGTGAGCACGATCACCGTCTATCTGCGCTTGAACTACGACGCCGACAAAGCGCTGACGGAAATCAACACGAAGGTAAGTTCAGTGCTCAACCAGCTTCCTTCCGGATCGCAACAGCCAGTGCTGACGGTGCAGGTGGGGCAGACCATCGACGCCATGTACCTCGGGTTCGACAGCAACGTTCTGGCGCGCAATCAGATCACAGACTACCTCATCCGCGTGGTGCAGCCCAAACTGCAGGCAGTGCCGGGCGTGCAGACTGCAGAAGTCCTTGGGGCGCAGAATTTCGCCTTGCGCGCGTGGCTCGATCCGCGAAAGCTTGCTTCGTACGGGCTCACATCGGCCGATGTTTCGGCTGCCCTGGCTCAGAACAACTATATTTCGGGCTTGGGGACTACCAAGGGTCAGATGGTGGAGGTCAATCTGACGGCGTCTACGGGTCTCCATACCGAAAGCGAATTCGCCAACCTGATCGTGAAGCAGGCCAGCGGCGCAGTCGTGCGTCTCAAGGATGTCGCCGACGTTTCGCTTGGCGCCGACAGTTACGAGACCCAAGTCGCATTCGATGGCAAGCCCGCGGTCTATGTCGGGATCCAGGTGGCGCCAACGGCCAACCTGCTCGACGTCATAGCTGGGGTTCACAAAATCTTCCCGGCCATTCGTGCGGCGCTTCCGAACGGCCTCAAGGGACAGATCGTCTATGACTCGACCAATTTCGTGCACGCAGCGATCCGCGACGTCGTGCGGACGCTGGTTGAAGCCCTCGTGATCGTCAATGTTGTCGTATTCCTGTTTCTTGGCTCGATGCGGTCGGTGGTCATCCCCATGGTCGCGATCCCGCTGTCGCTGATCGGCGCGTTTACCCTGATGCTGGCCCTTGGCTTTTCCATTAACCTGCTGACTCTGCTGGCGTTGGTACTCGCAATCGGGCTCGTGGTCGACGACGCCATCATCGTGGTCGAGAATGTCAATCGTCATCTGGAGCAAGGGAAGACTTCGTTCGCTGCGGCGATTGCTGCGGCGGGCGAGCTCGGCCGACCGGTCATTGCCATGACCGTGGTTCTCATCTCAGTCTACGTCCCGATCGCGTTTCAGGGCGGCTTGACTGGCGCGTTGTTCACAGAATTTGCATTCACGCTCGTCGGAACTGTCACTATTTCGGCTGTTGTCGCGCTGACGCTCTCTCCGATGATGAGCTCGCGGCTTCTCACCCGGCCAGGCGCGGCGCGTGGGTGGCAGCAGTGGTTCGAAAATATCATCGATCGCCGCTTTGAGGACATGCGCAATTTCTATTTGCGACGGCTGCACAATAGCTTGGACTATCTACCTGTGACCGCGGTGTTCGCACTGCTGGTCTTGTCCAGCATCTATTTCCTCTACACCAGTGCCAAGAGCGAGCTTGCACCACAGGAGGATCAGGGAGTCGTGATCGCTTCATCGACGCTGGCCCCCGATGCCACCTTGCAGCAGAAGGTGCTGTACGCAAAGCAGGTCTATCAAATCATGAAGGAATATCCGGAGACCGATCACGTATTCCAGATCAATGCACCAGGCAGAGTGGTCGCCGGAATGGTGCTTAAGCCATGGGATGAACGTAGCCGAACCAGCAACCAGCTTCAGCCGATCGTTCAACAGCGCCTGAACGAGGTTGCGGGGGCCCGGATCGCGGCGTTTCAATTGCCTCCGTTGCCGGGCAGCCAGGGTTTGCCGGTGCAATTCGTAATCAAAACTACGGACTCATTCGACAGGCTCAACGGCGCGACCGAGAAGTTTCTCAAGGCCGCAATCGACAGCGGCATGTTCATCTTCCTCGACACGGATCTGAAGGTCGACAATCCCCAGTCGATCGTCGAGATCGACCGCGATAAGGCCGCGCAGCTCGGGCTCAAGATGAGCGATGTTGGTAGCGCGATGACGACAATGCTCAGTGGCGCTTATGTGAACTATTTCAGCCTCGATCAGCGGTCTTACAAGGTGATCCCGCAGGTGCAGAGGCGTTTCCGGCTCAATACCGATCAGCTGCTCAATTATTATGTTGCCACCGTCGCTGGCATTCCGGTCCCGCTCGCGGCAATTGCGACGATTACGAACAAGACGGTTCCGGAGACGCTCAATCATTTTCAGCAGGTCAACAGCGCCACGATTCAGGGCGTAGCGGCTCCTGGCGTGGCGCAGGCCGACGCGCTTGAGTTCCTGACTGGACTCGCCGACAGGACACTGCCGGCGGGCTACACCATCGATTACGGCGGTCTGTCCCGTCAATACGTCCAGGAATCGACCGGCTTCATCGAGACGTTCGGCTTTGCACTTCTGATTATTTTCCTTTCACTGGCCGCCTTGTTCGAAAGCTTCCGGGATCCGTGCATCATCCTCGTCTCCGTTCCGATGTCGATTGCTGGTGCGCTCGTCTTCGTCAGTCTCGGCCTCGGCGGGGCGTCGCTGAACATTTACACCGACGTGGGTCTTGTCACGTTGATGGGCCTGATTAGCAAGCATGCGATCCTCATCGTGGAGTTCGCAAACGATCTGCAGCGCAATGGCGCATCGAAGCGGGAGGCAATCGAGCAGGCGGCGGCTATTCGGTTGCGGCCAATCCTGATGACTACAGGGGCTATGGTGCTGGGGGTCGTACCGTTGATCGTCGCCAGCGGGGCTGGCGCGGCTTCGCGCTTCAATATGGGGCTTGTGATCGCTACCGGGCTTGGCATCGGGACGCTGTTCACGCTGTTCGTGGTCCCGGCGGCTTACATGCTAATCGGGGCCGTTCACTCCCGACAGGCCGATGGAAGTGCGCCCGTCTCCGTGGCCGGCGATGCCTTGGGCTAGTCGGGCCGTGCTCCTGCTTTGGTAGCCGCAGTGCAGTTTGGCAACCGCGTGGATGCTGCAGCCTTACGTCTCGGCGATATGCTTCTCTGCCTCCCGCGCCGCATGGTTAGCGCGCGGGCCGATCTTGCTTCGAACGAATAAGCAACCGTTCGTCTCTTCAAGAATCATTACCGTCGCTGGTTCGTGTGTTCGCTCGCAGCGCGCAGCATCTGTGTTTTTGGCATCGGCAAAGGAGATCGAGTTGACCATTGACCGTGCCGGACAAACGCGCATCGTCAAGTTGACCATCTCTGACGGCTCTCAGCTGCGCCAGCGATGAAGCTGAGGCGGATCTGAGGTCTGGCTCTTCCGCTCAGCGTTTGCTGCTATTCGGCCGCCTCGCGCAATGGAGGCACCTCCGCATGCGGCTTGATCTGACGCGGCGGTCCCATCAACACCGGCTGAAACAGCACGGCTGCAGCCATGGTGCAGGTGAGAGCCAGCGCCATCATCTTTCCCATGCTCGACATTCCAGGATAGCTGGAGGCCCACATGCTGCCGAAAGCGGCCGCATTGGTCATGGCACTGAACACGACGGCGCGGGTCAGCGTCGATTGCAGCAGCCCGGTTTTGCCGGCGCGCCAGGCCATGATGTAGTAGATCTTGAAGGCGACTCCGATCCCGAGCAGCAGCGGCAGCGCAACGATATTGGCGAAGTTGAGCTGCGGACCCACCAGCACCGACAGCTCCAGTGTGAGTGCGCCAGCGACGAGCAGTGGGATTAGCGTGAGCAGGACGTCGGTGATGCGCCGCAAAGCGATCGCAAGAAGAATGGCGATCGCAACCAGCGCCAGGACTCCGGCTTCCACAAAGGCCCGGAGTACAGTCCTGGCCGATTCGTAATAGCTGACGGCCGCTCCCGCCGCGGTTGGTTCGGCGGCCAGCACGGCGGCAGCGAATTTCCGTAGCACCTTCACATCGTTGGCATCGCCTTTGGCAAGTGCCTGCACGCGGGCACGTCCATCCGGCAGTTGCCAGTCGCGAACGAGATCCCGCGGCAGACTTCCCACGGCGATCGGTTGGACCGAAAGGCTTTTGCGCAGACGGTCCAGATCGTACTTCAGAGACGGTGTGACAGCTGCATCTGCCTGGCGACGAACTTCAGGCGGCGCATGTGCCAGTTGCTCGAGTTGCGACGCAACCGCACGTGCGTCCTCCGCGACGTTGCCATTCGCGCCGGCTGCCGCTTCTGAAACCGCTTCTGCCGTGCTGCGAAGCGCAGCGACCGTGTCCTCGTCGGTAGGAGCGGGTCTCGTGCTATGGGGGCTGATTACGCGTCCAACCGCGCGGTCGGCGGCGCGAAGGGCGGCAATTTTGTCCTCCTGATGGGCGGGAACGAAGCTGGTGAGGGTCACTACGCGCGCCACCTCCGGCAGCGAGGAGAGTCGCTTTGCAATCCCGTCGGCCTGCTGCTGTGACGGGGCGAGCACCTCGGCGTCATTGCCGTTGGTTTCCGGTTCCGACTGCAGCTTGCGATAGGCAACCACCGATGGAGAGGCGGGGTTTTGGAGGTCGACCGGATTGAAGTCGAACGGCAGATGAAAGAGCAGCGGAGTTCCCGCCGCGACCACAAGAATGGTCCCGGCGATCACCAGGAAGCGGTGGCCCTGCAGAAATGCGTCCACCGGCGCGAGCGATTTGAAGCCCACCCCGGCGGGTTCTCCGGGTGGATTGAGGGCGGTCAGCATGGCGGGCACCAGCGTGATGCTGCAGGTAAAGGCAATCAGCATGCCGGACCCTGCAATCAGCCCGAGTTCGGAGAGCCCGCGATAGTCAGTGGGCAGGAAAGCGAAAAAGCCAATCGCCGTGGCTGCTGCCGCAAGCGCGAGCGGCGCTCCGGACTTGTGCGCCGCGCACCGTAGCGCGTGGCGCAAGTTGTCAACTTCGTGCCGCTCTGCCCGATAGCGGACACTGAACTGGATGCCGAAATCAACGCCCAGTCCAACGAATAACACGAAGAAAGCGATCGAGATAAGGCTAAAGGAGCCGACCATCAGGAGCCCCAGAGCGGCAGTTGCGGCGAGCCCGACCACCAAGCTGAACAATACAGCGGCAATGAGCTTGAATGACCGCAGCGCGATCCACAAAATGAGCAGCACGCCGAACAAAGCGGTGAGGGTGTCGCGCACCACGCTGGATCGGATGACGTGGAACTGGTCGTCATTCATCGGGATCTCACCCGTGATGCTGACGGCCGCGCCGAGGCGCTCTCTCAACTTGAGATCCGAGGCAACCCACCGGATTCCTTCTGTCGCGGTCCGTCCCGGTTGAAGCGCATTGAAATCCAGTTTCGGCGCGACCTCAATGAAGTGCCGGGACTGGTTCTTGGGAATCTGATGCCCCTCCAGAAGCTCCTGCCAGGAGAAGAACACTCGTTTGCCGGTGAGGACGTCCCCGAGCAGCTTCCGCGTCAGCGAAAGAGTCCAGCCGAGTTGCTCGAGCGTGAGCCTGCCAGCCCGAACCCCTTCCGCCGCCGAGCCAAGCGCGCGCGCTGCGCCACGTAAGGTCGGATCCGCCGCCAGCGCCTGGAGCAATGGCCGGGCGCGGGCGAGGCCGTCGACCGTCCTTTCCACCTCCGCGGTTGAGCCGAACAGCAATCCGTTACGCTCGAAGAAGTCTCCGCTGTCCGGCTGCACGACCTGGCGAAACAGCTCCGGATTTTCCTTCAGTTTGTGCGCAAGCTCGTCGGTCGCAACCTCGGCGTTTTCGGGTGTCGAGGCCGTTACCACGACCGAAGTCCCCTTCTCCGGAAAGCTCCGCGAGAGCTCCACCTCACGTCGATGCCAGGGGACCTTCTGGGAGACTAGCGTTTCGATATCGGTGTTGATGGAAAACTGCGTCAGTGCGTAGACGGCAGATCCAACCAGCACCAGTGTTCCCACGAGGATGACAATTCGCCACCGGCGCACGCAAAGATCGACGATGTTGACAATCGCTTGGGTCATCGGCGTGGGCTCGTCTGGCGGCATCGTGCCCGAGCTGCGCCAACAGGAAGCTGCGACGAGGTCCGGACCGCGGCCTGATCGGCTAGTAACCGCAACGCCACCTGCGCGACGAGAGCTTTGTGCGGGCGCCGAGCTCAGAACCGTGAATTAACGTCGGAGAGGCGGGTGGGTTGCTAGAGGCGCTTCGAACAATACGTCTTCGGCATCTACTCACCATCTACGGGCGCTACCGATGACGGCGGCGCTCCGCGAGTATTCACAGGCGTTGCTCCCGATCGGAATCGCCACGTCACCGGTGAGATATGGCAGGTCCTCGCCAATGATTGCCGGTCCAATCCGGCGCCCGTGCCGACCTGCGAGGCGACCCGGGTCTCCTTCAGATGCGCTCTGGTCGGGCTGCTCGACCGATGATTGCGGACGACAGCGACTCGTGCGGAGCAGGTCTCGTCGAAGATCCCACACAGTTCGTGCAGATCAGCGTGCTCCTGTTTCCTTGCCGGCGATCTGCACGAGATGGTCGAGTGCAGCCTTGAGCTGCGCGTCCTCGGGCTTACCGATAAGGTCCGCCCTGATCGGCGCAGAATACACAGCTTTGATTTGCCCTGTCGGTTGCTCGCGCCCCGTGCCGGCTTCTCGGTTGAGCGGCCCCGGGTTTGCGAACGCGCCATGCAGTGAGCTTTCCCTGAGCAAGGCGCCGCTCGCAATCTGTTGCTCTTTGGGCGCTTCGACGACAATGTCGGGCGAAATGCCTTTGTCCTGAATAGAGGTTCCCGAGGGGGTATAGTAGAGCGCAGTCGTCAGCCGGACGGCGCCATGGCCTTTCAGGGGAATAACCGTTTGCACCGATCCTTTGCCAAAGCTTTGAGTTCCCATGACTGTGGCCCGGCGGCGATCCTGCAGTGCGCCCGCGACGATCTCCGAAGCCGACGCGGAGGCTCCGTTGATCAGTACTACGATCGGGATGCCCGACAACATGTCGCCGTGTGCGGGAGCCTTGAATACCTTTTCGTCGCTGGCATCCCTTCCGCGGATGCTGACTACTGGACCGCTGTCAAGCAAATCCCCGGCCACATCGACGGCACCGGTAAGAAGCCCTCCTGGATCATCGCGCAAATCAAGTACGAGGCCCTTAATGCGTCCGTTTTCACGCTGTTTGAGATCGGTAATGGCCTTCTTGAATCCGTCTGCCGTGTCGTCGCCGAACTGGCTGATGCGGATGTATCCGATCCGGTCGGACTCCATCTTCGATTTCACGGATTTGACCTTGATGATCTCTCGCGTGAGCGTGACATCAAACGCTGGCTGCTTGCCCCGTAGGACAGTGATCGTGACGCTCGTCCCGGGCGCACCCCTCAAGAGGCTCACCACCTCCGAAAGACTTACGCCGTGTGTGCTCGAGTGGTTGATAAGGACAATTTCGTCACCTGGCTGGAGCCCGGCACGGGCCGCCGGCGTTGCATCGACGGGCGAAACGATCGTGGGAATTTCATTCTGTTCGGATATTTCCATACCGAGTCCACCAAAGCTGCCGGCCAGGTCCGCCTGCGATCGCCTGAACTCCTGCTCATCCATGTAGTCGGAATGTGGGTCAAGCCGCGTAAGCATTCCCTTCAAGGCGTCCTTGGTCAGTTCGTCCGAGTCTATTGGATGTACATAGGCGCGGTTTACGAGCTGGATCACGCCAGCGAGCAACGTGATATCTGGTCCTGCAGATCTGGCGCTCTGCATCGCCACGGCCATGAGCGGCAGGATGGCAAGGCCTGCGGCAGTGAGAAGGCTCACGAGAAGCACGCGAGATTTGATCATGGTTCAATCTCTTCTGAGCAACTGAGGGCCAAGGGCAAAAATCGTCTGCGCGCACAACAAAACAAATGTCAGGGACGCCGTAGGTTCCGCAAGAGACTCAAGGGCTATGGCCACCACGCTCAAGAGCACCAGGAGATCGCCTAGCGGGGGATAGTCAAACTCTCAGTTCGAGCAATGCCTGGCCCACGGGGGTGAGGAGAGAGCCATCTCGGATGCTAGGCGCTAATGTGTTCGGCGATGTGCAGCGCGATACCAATGGCCGTCATGCCGAGCGCCGCCGCCGCAAGCGGCAGCAGTATTTGGACCGCGGCCTCGTTGAAGCTGATGTGACCCTGCCGGGTATCGAGGTCCCATTCTCCTCGTTCCGTAAAACGGGGCGAGGCGTCGGCTGTCCCGGCGGTGGTGTCTCTGCCGCGGACGCGCGACAGGATTAGCTGCAGCAGAACGACGACGAAAATGAATCCACTTACAATGGAGAGAAGGTAGTCAGTGGGGCCGCTTGCGGAGAAGAGCCAAGCTGCTAGAGCGAACCACGCGGCAAGCCCGATAAGGAGCCGGTACAGCCACTGCGGCACGCGAACTGTCACGGGGCGAGCTGGCGGACGATCAGTCTGGCACTGTTGTTCCATGACTTGCTGCTCGACGAGGTTATCAAACGAGCGCCACGCAATTCCAGAAGGTTCGGAGCGAAATAGCGCCAGGCCCAGGCGTTTAATTTCCGTTTCCGATGTCGGTGCCTATGTAAATGACCGTCTCGACCTGATGTTCCGGCCCTCATCTGCAGAACGATCAGCAAGCGGTACGGGACCGCACACAAACCATGGTCGAGAGGGCGGCCCGATACGTCGCCTTTACGCTCCCTCGCAGCGCCGGGCTTTCGGCGAGGTCAAGAATTCGACCAGCGTTCTGGCGTGGATCTTTCACGAACTCGCCAGCGCCGGCATAGAACTAGGTGCACCCAGGGACTCTGATGCATCGGGCACGGAGCTCATGAATCCGCCGCGCTGATTGGCAGTTCTTTGTTTTTCTCAGCCCGGCAAAGCAAAAGAGACCACTTGGTCACTCACCTTGGGCAAAAGGATCGAATTGCCGCCCACCACGAAGGTGACGTATTCCTTTCCTTTGTAGTCATAGATGGCTGGCATGGCGACCGCTGGAGCATCGACGAGCTTGCTCCACAATTCCGTACCCGATTTGAGGTCAAGTGCGCGAACCCGCGAGTTCATCGAAGCGCCTATGAAGATCAAACCTGATTGAGTAATCGCGGGTGCTCCGATGGTCACCGAGCCCCAGGATTTTGGCATGTAGAAGCCGTATTTCTGCACTTCACCGAAAGGCTCGTTCCAAAGACGCTTACCCGTTTTCAGGTCATAGGCAGCGATCGTGCCATAAGGAGGATTCCAGCACGGCATAGGCGGCTCAACGCCGCCTAGCGCCCTCGCTTTAGGCAGTCCGCTTCGGATGGCGCTACGTGGGCGGGACCTTCTTGAAGACGTCGGCGGAGAAGGACTTGAGATGGGCTCGCTTCTCTGCGTCGGACAACGTCGCGTCTTTCAGTATCAGAGGACAATAGATCGTAGTTAGGAAGTTCGTCACCTCGGCGGCGGACGCCCCGGGGTGGGCGGTCCGAACGCTCTCTATGATGCTGGGAACGGCTAACTCGCCGCGAGCAGCGAGCAGCGCCGTGAAGCTTCTGGTGCGCGCCTTGGTCTCCTGAATGGCGCTCGAATTGCCTGTTCGGTGATATACTGGGCACTCCAGGGCGTTGGCGACCCCTGAGGTGCAGAGCGTGAGCATCAAGCTCGGTACTCCAACAAGTCGCGCAATATGCATTGACGCCGCTCCGCGGAAATAGAGGATGTGACAGCTTAGGGTTTTTTCTAAGAAGGCGCACACGGAAATGCTTCCGCCTGTACGCCTTCGGGCTGACTTTCGTCTGCGAACAGATCAGCCAGCGGTCGCTGCTAAGCGGCTCTCGGACGTGGACACGCGAGGTGACGCGATTGGCCCACTGATGACGCCGAGGCGTTGGCGCGTCAGGCCCGCGAAGAGAGCGTTTTTGTACGATCTAGCAAGAGAAACATATCTATTATCTGGCCGTTGTCGGGAATGACTGACCCCGTTCAAAACAGCCGCCCATCAGAGTCCTCCCCGGAACCCGGCTACAGGCTCGACCCGGACGTGCCCATTGAGACCACGTCGCAGCTCCGGATCGCCATCGACCAAGGGCAGGCCGGCAGTAGGGTGGACGTTACTGACCCCGCCGCCGCTCCTCTCGGGACCGACGACGAGGCCGCTGGAAATCCGGACAGTACAGCACAAGTGCGACTAGCTGCCGCGCATGAGGTCCGAGGGACCCCCGAGTAGCGAGAGACAGCGGACCTCCGGCATAGGCCACGCCTGGTGGCTAATCGGCTACGCCGGCCTTGCGGGTATATCGATCGTCTCGGTGGAGCTTTGGTTTAAATCGTGAAAGAACCCAACCGAGCTGAGGGGGGTCAATGGTCCGGGGCGCTCAATGGGAGTCGCCGTGACGATCGCTTATGCCGCGCACACTTGCTTACCGGCCGCTTCCGACACGTCCAACTCGGGGTTCGTGAACATTGCGCCCCTGGACGTCGGTGGCGGCGCTGCCGACCTTCGAAGAAGCTTGCGTTGCGGCCGCCGCGCAACCCGGGCTCCGAGTAGATGTCGCGAACAGAGACTGTAAAGCAGTGTTCACCGTCGCGGTGCGTAGCCGCTCGGCCCAGCGGATCGCCAACCCGTTTGAAAGCCGACTCGAGCGGACGCTGGCGCATCGGAGCCCTGCTCGGCGCCGTCCTGCTCGTCGGTGAGACCGGACCCTTCCGTCATTGCCGAGGCTTCTTTCATGTCCATGCTTCACGTCCGCGCGGCTCTCCCAACGTGGCGTCGGGCCGACTGACCACGCGCCGGCTCGATCGCAGGCCAGCGCTTGCTGCCGTGCTGATCCATGTAGGTGTTGCTGGGGTGATGGACCTTGTGGTGATCGGGTCGGCGCCTGGCTCTCCCTGCGGCCCGTTCGCTTCCGACGCCTTCGTTTTTCCTCCCCTTTGTCATCGCTTTCCGGATCTCGGAGACCAGCATTGCGATTGGCTTTCAGTCGGTACTTGCTGCGCCAACCTGCGGGATCGTGTTGTCGCTTTCCTATGCGTTCTAACCCTCGCGTCAACTTAGATAATTCGTTCGACGCGAACTTGCGAGCACCGGTGCGGCCATGCTTGCCTAAGTCACTATTGCAGCGCCACAGCAAAATGCGGACCACCGATGATGCGTCACGGGCCCGGCTGGTCTGCGTTCATAGAGATGCAGTCGCCGTTGCGCTCATGTTCGCGCCACGTTTTGAACTGATGCTTCCGCGGTACTCCAAGGGAAGGGCTGGGCAAAAACGAGGTCGGAGGAAACCGTCATGACGAGGAAGTTGGCAAGTGCCGTCTGTGCGTTTTCGCTTGTGTTCTGTGGCGCGGCCGCGCCCGTCCGTACCGCATGGGCGCAGGCCCAGTCGGTCCCCGCACCCCCGCTGGCCGGTCCACCATCTCCCGAGCAGGTGCAGCCCTGGGGTGTGCCGCCCCCGCCCCCTGGCATCGGGCCGGTCACCCTGTTCGCGGATATCCATGATCAGCCGCAGGGCAAGTTTCTTGAGGGCGGGGCCTTCGACAAGGCAGGTAATTTCTGGTTCGTCGCGATCGGCAGCGGCTGGGTGTCCTATCTCACTCCCGACGCGAAGCTGGTCCCGGTGTTCAACTGTAATCCGAAAGGAGATCTCGGTCCCGCCTGCGAACCGCAGGGCACGCGTTGGCACGACGGCAAGCTTTATGTCACGACCCGTCACCTCGGCGTCCTGATCTATGATCCGGACACGAAGCAACTTAGCTCCCTCGTTTCGACGTTCCATAACGAATTGTTCAAGGGTCCGAATGATCTCGACTTCGACGCCGAGGGCAACCTGTATTTCACCGATCCCTGGGGGACAGGACCCGGACCCGATGCGGCCGATCGGACCGGTGCAGTCTATCAATACTCGAAAGACGGCATTCTCCGGCGCATCATCTCCACCGGTAGTTTTCCCAATGGCATAGCGGTTTCGCCGGACGACGGCACGCTGGCCGTTGCCGACTACGCCAGCAACCGGATGCTATACTATTCATTCCTGGGAGGGCCGAATCCGGCGTGCTCCCAGTGCGCCAAGGACCCGTCGCACACGACGTTCTTCTTCGCGACGGCCGGGAGCTACAATCCGGGCAACGGTGGACCCGACGGCATCCACTACGACGTACATGGCAACCTGTGGGCCGCGTGCGGCATAGGCGGACTCATCGAGTATGATCCGCGGGGCTTCATCATCGGCTATGTCCCACTCCCAAATGGTGATTCGTCGGCCACGAACTTTGCCTTCGGCGGCGAAAACAACCAGTACATCTACATGGAAGGTGCCGTGAGCGGAACCATCTACAAATTCAAAGCGCCATACCCCGGTCTGATTGGGCCAGACGGCGTGCGGCTGGCAGCGCAACCGTGAGTTTGCCGCGAGGACCCTGTGGCGCGCGCCGCCTTAGCGGCACGCACCACGACATTGACCGCCCATGGCCGCGGCGGCGTTGGGAGCAGGTGCCGCGGAGGAGGGGGCCGCCGAAGGCGCGGCTGCGCCGTCAAAGCTAAGCGTCCGAAGGGCAGCGATGGCGATAGTCTTCATCACCGGAAGCACGGAGGGGCTCGGCCGCGCGGCGGCTCAGTCGCTCATCGAGGCCGGTCATCGCGTCGTGCTGCACGCTCGATCGGCGGATCGCGCAGCGACCATCGGCGAGCTCGCATCGCGGGCCGCAGAGATCGTGGTTGGCGACTTCCGCAGCGCCGTTGAGACAAGGAGCGTCGCGGACCAGGTCAACGCGATCGGGTGCATGGATGCGATCATTCACAATGCGGGCGTCTACACTGAAGCCAGCCGCGGCGCGACGCCCGAGGGTCACGCCGGCGTCCTCGCGGTCAACACGCTTGCGCCGTACATCCTCACGGCCCTGATAGAACGGCCCGGGCGGCTGGTGTACCTCAGCAGCGGCCTGCATCGCGGCGGGGAGGGCTCGCTCAACGACATCGACTGGACAAGGCGGAGTTGGGATCCGGCAAAGGCCTATGCCGAAAGCAAGCTGCAGGTGGTGGCGCTGGCATTCGCAGTGGCGCGACGCTGGCCACAGGTGCTCAGCAATGCGGTCGATCCCGGCTGGGTGCGCACGCGAATGGGCGGCGCGGGTGCACCGGTCGATCTCGACACCGGCCAACGGACCCAGGCATGGCTGGCCGTAAGCGACGAGCCGGCAGCAAAGGTCAGCGGCCGCTACTGGCATCACATGTGGCACGAGCAGCCGGCGAGCGAGGCCGTCGATCCCGAATTCCAGGATCAGCTCCTCGCAAGGCTGAGCGCGATGACGGCCGTTTCCCTTCCATCGGCGTAAGGAGTGAACAGCCTGGGTGTCCGGACTCCGGATTCTTTCGGTCGCATCACGCGTGATTGCTACGATCGCGGATCTTTCCGCAGCATGGACATGGAGTATTGAGTCGGACCGCCCGAGCCTGAGGCAGTCGCGGCGATGAAGCTTGCCGCCGAACCCGGTGGCTGCGAGCGGCAGAAATCGATCACTGCCGGGCTGGCACGGCTCGAAGTCGCTCGCCCGCGGTGCTTGGCCGCGGTCGTAGGACGTCCTCGCCGCCGAGCGCCTGCGCCAAACGATGAGCGCGGAGCGGGGAGCTGGCTCGGAGAGCGGCTCGTGACATTGCGGGTCGAACAGTACAGCCCTGGAAGGACAGACCCGGCTTAGCGGCCGTTGCCGCCGGGCCGGTTTTGTTTTGGAACTGGCCGGCGGGTCAACGCCCGAGCCGCCGCTCGACCTTCTTGCGGCTGCTGCCGACCCTTGACGGCTTTGTTCAATGCCGCCTTCGATCGCCCGGTTTTGGCAGCTTCGTAGCGCACTTCGTAGTCTTGTCCGCCCGCGACCCGGGCGCGATCCTGCTTGCGTCCACGACTTGTCTGTTTCTTTGCCTTGGCCATCATTGGTCCTCCTCGCTTCGGCAACGCGGGAAGAAAGCTTGCACTTCCGGCGCTCGCGCGAGCAGCTGCAGCATCGCCGTCGCCTTAGACCGAAGGCGGTGGCCCTGTCCGGCTCTGCGCGGAACGAATCGGGCCGACCGCGTTGAATCGTCATGTGTGCCGTGGCGTTGCGTCAGTCTCGTTCGGGAGTATCGCGCGTGGCCGGCGCCCGCGAAGCTCCGATTCCAGGATTCATCGAGCCCTGCGACCCCACGCTCCGGATCCATCCGCCGCAGGGCGACGACTGGGTCTACGAAATCAAGGCCGATGGCTATCGCGCGCAACTCCATTTGCACGACAGCGACACCAAAGTCTATTCGCGCACGGGCCTCGATTGGAGCGAACAGTTCTCGTCCATCGCCGCGAACGCGGGCAAGCTCAAAGCAAGCAGCGCCATCATCGACGGCGAGGCCGTGGTGTACGGCAGTGGCGGGCTGCCGGACTTCCAGCAGCTGAGGCGCGAGCTCGGGCCGAAGCAAAGCAAGCGTGTGCGCTACCACGCGTTCGATCTCCTCTACCTCGATGGCTACGACCTGCGCCGCGTTGTCTATGAGGAACGGAAGCGTTTGCTGCAGCGGCTTCTGAAGGGCGCACCCGAGACCTACATCTATGTCGAAGGGATTCAGGCGAACGGGAAGCAGATTTTCGAAAACGGCTGCAAGATGGGGCTGGAGGGGCTGGTCGCCAAACGGCTTGGCGAGCCCTACCGCTCGGGGCGGCAGGAGAGCTGGGTCAAGCTCAAGTGCAAGAAGAGCGAGACCTTTCCGATCGTCGCGTTCGTGGAGAAGCTCGGCGCGCACCCGCGCAAGGTCGCCTCGCTCTACGTCGGGCGGCGCGAGAACGGCAAGCTGCTCTATGCCGGCAAGGTCCGCACCGGCTACACCGAGACGACGGCGCGCGAATTGCGCGAGCGGCTCGATCCGTTGATCCGCAAGACCTCTCCGCTCGATGTGCCTGTGAAGAAGCCGAAGGCGACCTGGGTCGAGCCGACCCTTGAGATCGAGGTCCAATATGGCGCGCTGACCGACAATGGCCTGCTCCGGGAAGCCGTGTTCAAGGGCTTTCGCGATGATCTGGCAGTGCGCAAGGTCAAGGCGCCGCGGCTGGTCCCGTCCGTAGCCGGCCGCCCGAAGCTGGGCGTCCCCCGAGAGAACATCCTCCAGCTTCTGCCGGATGCGGTCGTGCCATCGAAGGAGGAGCTCGCCGGCTATTGGGCCCGGGTATGGAAGAAAGCCCTCCCGCACCTCGGCCATCGCCCCCTCAAACTGGTGCGCCACGTGCACGGCACCACGTTCTATCACAAGGGGCCGCTGCCAAAGGACATTCCGGCCGCCGTGCACCAGCTCCGTATTCAGAAGCGCGAGGGCGGCCAGGGAACGCGCCTGTGGGTCGACAGCCTGGATGGTTTCCTTGGGCTCGTCGAGATCGGGGCCGTCGAGCTGCACCCGTGGAATGCGACCGTCGAGGATTTCGAGCATGCCGACCGCATCGTGATCGACCTCGATCCCGGCGAGGGCGTCGACTGGGATGCGGTCGTCGAGATCGCGCTCGATCTGCGCATGCTGATGAAGCGCGAGGGTTTCGAGACCTGGCCCAAGCTCACCGGCGGCAAGGGCATCCATCTGATGGCGCCGCTCGATCAGCCGGTGCTGCACGATAAGGCGCACCGGATCGCGCAGCAGCTGGTCTCGGCCTTTGCCGCGCGTGACCCCGATCGGTACATTCTGTCCGCCCAGGCCAAACGTCGCGGCCGCATCTTCCTCGATTATTTGCGCAACGGCCGCGGCACGACGGCGATCGGCACCTATTCCCCGCGGGCGCGCGAGAGATTTCCCCATCGCAGCGCCCGTGACCTGGAAGCGCATCGATAGCGGGATCGCGCCGGACGCCTTCACCATGGAGAGTCCATTCCGCGTTAAGCCAAGGAGGTGAGCCACATGTCGGATGCATTCGATCAATGGGTGGAATGGCGCCACAAGGCTCCCGGCGACAGGCGCAGCATTCCTGCCGAACTCTACGCCGCCGTGATGTCGCTGCCAGAAACAGACCGCTCCGACCGGCAGAGGGTGAACGAGGTGGTCCGTAGCCACGATGAAGCCCGCCGGGAGGGCAGAACCGTATGGCTGTACCTCGACTACGACGAAGCCGGCGCACCGCGCACGATGGAGGATCCCGGCTGGGTGAAGGTGTTTGCATCTGCCGACGTCGCCGAGAGGTGGTTCAAGGAAAACGATCGTGAAGGCGTAGCCTGGGAGTACGAAGTCGAAGACGGTCAGCCCCGAGGATCGGTTTGGCTCTGCTCGCGCGATCCAGCGTCGAGGGCGATCGGAGACCCCGATTGGGCCAAGCTCTTTGCGTCGATCAAAGCCGCGGAAAAATGGCTTGAGGATAACGATCCAATGGGCAAGATTTGGGAGTACCCGGTTCAGGAGTGACGCGCATGAGTGCGTTCGTCGACAGCTCGGTATGGTTCGCCGCGGCCGCCAAGCGGGATGCTCGGAATGAGCGCGCCAAGTCGATCCTCCTGAGCATCGACCAGCACCTCACGACGGACCTGGTGCTAGTCGAGACGTGGCAACTGCTCAAGGCGCAGTTTGACGGCGAACTTGCGGAAAACTTCTGGGAGCGGCTACGAGATGCCGGCGTTCGGATCGAGCCTGTCGTGGCCGCCGATTTAGAAGCGGCTTGGGAGATCAACAGGAATTGTCGGGAGGAGAGCTTCTCCTTCGTCGACCGCACGAGTTTTGTGTTGATGGAGCGCGTCGGGGTCACCCAAGCAGCGACCTTCAACCCGGACTTCGCAGCGTACCGGCTCGGCAGCAGCAAGAGAGCGTTCCAGATCCTGAGCGAAGGCCACGGCCAAACCTTCCTTGCGCTCAAGCAAGCGCTCCTTGAACGCCGGCCCGTTCGCCGGAGCCATGACGGCGAGCGCCAGACGGTCTGCCCTATATCCTGGGCCACGCCGCCGGGGAGGAGCGCGCATTCGCCCTGCTCATGGAGGCAAGATCGAGCTCGAAGCGTCCGGTGCAAGCCGGGTGGATCTGCCTCCGACTCTCGAAGATCGTGGACGTTCACTTCGCCGATGAGCCCTGGATAGAGCAAGACTACCCGGGACCGGTGCAACGATGTGTCGATCAGGTGTACTTGGACGCGAAGCGATCGTC
The DNA here is from genome assembly GCF_041200145.1 of Bradyrhizobium sp. LLZ17. Lineage (NCBI taxonomy): Bacteria > Pseudomonadati > Pseudomonadota > Alphaproteobacteria > Hyphomicrobiales > Nitrobacteraceae > Bradyrhizobium > Bradyrhizobium zaerense. The sequence goes on along the minus strand of NZ_CP165734.1, from coordinate 2,799,991 downwards.
GGATCGACGGATGAGCCTCGGCTGACGGTCTGTATTCATAAACGTCGGCTCCCTAGGCCAAAGCGGAAGTCGCCCGGCTTGAGCGTGATCGACCGCTGGTGTGAAGGGTTTCGGATGCGGCCCCATGACGGTGTTGCCGCGCACACGGGGGCCGGCGTCCGAAAGGCCTCCAAAGGAGGAAACCGCGCTGGGGGGACGTAGGACGATGCCGCGTGATCGAGCTAAGTCGCGTCAAACAACCTTCAGACGATTAGGACGATCGCCTATGGGGATTTAATGTTTGGCGGCACCTGTACTTTCAATGGCTTGGCTATAGCAAAAATACCGCACCACACAATCTAAACGTGAGCTCCTCGATATTTGAAGGCCATGAGGCAAACTGTCTCTACCGGTTTGGAAAGCCCCCGGAGCTATCAGAGCCGAAACGGTTTCGAGCTGCTCGTCAAGAGCAGCACCGCATTTGTAACTCTGCTTACGTCGAGATTTCTGGACTGGGTCCAACTAGCGCGACGTTGCACACAATCGCGATCGAGGGTTCGAGTTGGCTTTTGTGCAATGGTTGGTGCTCCGCCACGAACTTCCAGATCAGCACGTTCTCGATCATCGGATCATCCCCAGCTACGGGCTAATTGCCCCGCTCGTCACGATGAGCTATCGCCTATTGTTTCGCCGTGTCGCCAGCCGCGGTGTTCTACCGCGCGAGCGGTTTAGTCCTGTGGCCCATCTCGGACCTCCCGACCGGCGCTGCTGATGTCCGCTCCCAAGGCTCAACCCGGAAGTAAGCAGCCGGCATATCGAAATGTGTTTCGGCGCGGGGTCTCGACGCTTATCGGCGTGAGGGTCCAATGGATCAGGTTCAATGCAATCGATGACTTGAAGGTCCCCAAGCCGCCGATGGGGGTCAATTTTCGATCAGCATTTACATTTGAGGCCATGAGCTCCGGCGGGATCAATTCGGGCCAGTGGGAATGGGTTCGGACGGAGCAGCGGGTGCGCCAGGCTCAATACCGGCTCCTCGAATGGCCAGAATTCCGGCACCCAGAAGTGATCGTATTACGTCTTTGTCTCCTCCCCGGCTGCGGCGTCCCGCGGCCGGGCGGGGTGCCGAGGGTCTCGGGCAGCTCCGCATGCGCAGCCAAGAGGAGCTAAAGTGGGGACGCTGCGAGTTGTCGCGAAGTGAATACGGTGATCCGGCTCCTCGATATCGGGAGGAACGACGGAGCGAGTGCTAAGACGCAAGCTGAACCGCCGCCTTGCTCGAGAGGAGCGCAAGAATATCTTCTGCCGGCCGCGCCGGGCTGAACAGATATCCCTGCATCTCAACGCAGTTGAGCTCGCGGAGTCGGCTTCTCTGTGCTTGGGTCTCGACCCCTTCGGCAGTCGTAGTCATGTTGCGCTCTGCGGCGATATCGACGACGGCACGCACGATCGATGAACCCCTTGCTCCGATAGCCCGGTTATGAATGATCTATCGATCTTGATCTTGTCGAACGGGAAGCGTTGCAAGTAGCTCAAAGAGGAGTAGCCGGTCCCAAAATCATCGAGAGCAATACGCACGCCGATCGTGCGAAGCTCGTGCAAAATGGCCAGAGCGAGCTCGTCATCCTTGATGAGCACGGCTTCCGTAATCTCCAGCTCAAGTCGCTGAGGCGACAGTCCCGATTGGGTCAAGGCTGCAAGCACCTTGAGCGGGAAGCTGGTTTCCTTGAACTGCGTCGGGGAAACGTTGACCGCAACTCTGATGTGTTCGGGCCATTTTACCGCTTCATCGCAAGCTTTTCTGAGCACATATCCTCCAAGTTGCTCGATCAGGCCGGATTGTTCTGCTATCGGAATAAAGTCTGCGGGCGACACGAATCCACGGGTCGGGTGTTTCCAACGCGCCAACGCTTCGCAGCCCACAACGTGGCCGCGCTGAACATCGACGACAGGCTGGTAAAACACGTCCAGTGTTCGCTCATCCAACGCCAAACGCAGGTCGGTCTCTAACAGACGGCGATCCCTGGCTTTCTTTTCAAGCGACGGGTCGAAGAACCGGTAGGTGCGCCGTCCAATTGACTTGGCCTCGTACATCGCCAAGTCGGCGCTTTGAAGGAGTTCGTCGCAAGTTGTTCCGTGATGGGGAGCAAGAGCAATTCCGACGCTTGCATCGATTCTGATGCGATGAGATTTGCAGTGATGAGGCTGACGGATCGCTTCGTAGACGCGCTCCACGACCTCGATCGCAGCTTGTTCAGAATCCACCTCGGGTGAGATTACGGCGAATTCGTCGCCTCCTAGTCTTGCGACGAACTCATTCCCGCTGAGGCAAGTCTGCAGGCTATGTGCGATGGATCGCAGTAGATCGTCGCCGACCTGATGACCCAGAGAGTCGTTGATGGACTTGAATTCATCAGTATCGACAAACAGGACCGCCAATCCGGCCTTCGAGCTGCAACGCTCAAGCTCTGTTGCAAGCCGATCGTGAAAGAAGGCGCGATTGGGGAGGTCGGTGAGCGTGTCGAACATCGCCAGGCGAGCAGTCCGTTCGTCGCTGCGGCGCTGCTGCGTGACATCCTCGACCGTCGAGACCCAGCCACCGCCTTTGACCGCCTGAGTGGCCACCTGGAGCCAGCGGCCATCGGGAGTTTCGTCGATGGTGGGTTGCCCAGAGTGGATGCTTTGCCTCACCTGGTTGCAGTATTCGTCCACGTCTCCGGTTAGATGAGCAACCTCTTTGTGGTGCTGAACGACTTCCCTGAACTTGCACCCGGGTTTGACGACATTCCTCGAGAGACCGAACATCTCCAAGTACCTGTCATTGCAAAACACGAGTCGTTCCGACGAATCGTACAGCAACAATCCCTGGCTCATATTGCTGACCGCAATATCCAGGCGGCGGTGCTGCTCCCTTAGATACCTGACGATGATCGCCAGCATCAGGGCGACGACAAGTGCCACGAGCGCAGCTGCACCAATGAATGTACGTGTCTCCTGCGCCCGGTTTGCGAACACGGCCGAGATCGGCGTGCTGGCGACCACGAATAGTGGATAATGTAGAAGGGTTCTCGCGGAGGCAAGGCGCTCCTGACCATCCAAGGGGCTCGTGACCTGAAGCGAGGCGTATCCATCCGAACCGGCTTGAGCGAGCAGCGGAGAATTTACTAATGATCTTCCAAGCTCGGTTGCCCCGGATGGATACCGGGCCAACAGCGTGCCGTCTCGGTGGACCAGGGCAAGCGAACCATCGGGGATGAGGGTCGAGGAAAAGAAGGACTCGAAGGTTTCGGGCGAGATACTGCGGGTGACCATGCCCAGGAAGGCTCCGTTGGCCCCGACTATGCTCCGAGCAAGGACGATCGTGAAACCCTTCGACAGTCGGCTTTCAACAAGTTGGATCAGAAGAGGTGAAGCGGTTTGAGCCGATTTGAATGCTTTGAAAAACGCGCGGTCGGCTAGGCTCAAAGCTGGGATGGGCCAGTTTTCCGAAGAATTGACGAATGCACCTTCTGCGTCGAATAGGTTTACGCCGGCAAAGTCAGCACTGGCGCTTACTTTTTCTACGAGCAGGCGATGGAAACTCTCCGTTGAAGCCAAAGACCTAAACTCGTCTGAGGTCGCGACCGTCGCCGAAATAAGATCCGCCACCGACTTGGGTACCGCCTCGAAGGCTTCCAGTTGATTGTCGAAGTGACCGACCAACAGCCTAACAGTACTCTCCAGCTCTTTTTGGCTCCGGATCATCTCTCGATCACGGACATTGTTGATTATCAACGCCGTTCCGAGACTGATGGCGAGAATCAACGCAACGCCGTACAGCGTTACCCAAAACACTGGCCCTGATTGTGAGAGGGTGCGGTCGAGGCGAAGAATGAACCCGTCCAGGGAATTGGATTGATCGTGTGTTTGCTCTACCTGAGTCATGGCCGTCCCCCCGACAGAACGCATATAGGGGAGATATGGAGTGGCAGTTTACGAGTAGAGTTAGCAGGGCCTTAATCGGTTCTTGCTGGCGTTCCGAGGCCGGCGTCCCTCCGAGCTGGCGGCCGGCGTGCGGCCTTCAGGAGCATGCGCACAAGGCATGTGGGAAATGGTCTGCGCATGTGAGGGCGTCGATGTTCCTTCCGCTTGATCCAGTGAGACAGCACTAGATCAAGGCTTGCCTGATCCGGTCCCGGCTAAGCGGGAGCTCACGTATCCGCTTGCCGATCGCGTGTGCGACGGCGTTGGCGACGGCACCCACGGCCGGCCCTTGGCCGGTTTCGCCGGCGCCGAGAAAAGGCTGTCCTGGTCGGTCGATCAGATGAACCTCGATGCTCTCGGGTACCTGTGCAAACCGCATGATTGGATAGGTCGCCCAGTCGATGCTGGTGATGCGGGTGTCGTCGAAGCTGACGCTCTCGTAGAGGGTCCAGCTCGTCGACTGCAGGATAGCGCCTTCCACCTGATTGATCAGCCCGTCGGGGTTGACGATCTGCCCGCTATCGACGGCCGCGACTGCCTTAACCAGCTTGGCGCGTCCGCTATCCTGATCGACCTCGACCTCGGCCGCGATCGCGCAATAAGCCGCCAGGTTCTTGTAGCGAGCGAAACCGAACCCGCGGCCACGGCCGGCTGTTTTTTTGAAGTTGCTCCAGCCGAACTTCTCCGCAGCTTTCGATACCACCCCGCGAGCGCGCTCATCCTCGAGGTATTTGAGCCGAAATTGAACGGGATCGGTGCCCGCGGCTTCCGCAAGCTCGTCCATGAAGCTCTCGATCGAGAACACGTTCATGTAGGCGCCGAGTGCGCGAAGCGCGGAGACCCGCAAGGGCATCGCGGGAAGGAAGTGGTGCACGACCCGCGCGTTCGGGAATTTATAAAGTGGGATCGCGTTCCGATCTCCGCCTCCCTCCGGCAGCGGCAGCGGCTTTGGAGGCGGTGCCGGGACCCGGTCCGCCATATGCTGGGCCGCCAGGAGCGCGCCCGCGCCTCCGGGCCGCATGGAGTGGGTGTTGCTCCAGACCTCGTGTTGCCACTCTACGATTGTGCCGTCATCGCCCAAGGACGCGGCCAGATGGGTCACCATCGCCGGTCCATAAGGCTCCCACGCATGCTCTTGTTCACGCATCCATTGAACGCGCACCGGCACGTTGGGGTAGGCACGCGCGATGAGAGCCGCGTCGCCTGCGGCATCGTCAGCTCCGTTGTGTCCGTAGCAGCCGGATCCTTCGGCATGGATGCAGCGGACGTTCTCCTTCGGAAGATGCAGCATCCCGGCGATGGCATCCCGGTCGGGGAAGACGCCCTGGGTGTGGGTCCAGACCGTCACTTGGTCGCCGCTGGCTTCAGCTATCGCACAAGAAGGTCCGATCGAGCCATGCGCGTGATACGGTTTGGTGTATCTGGCCTCGAGTTTTCGCCCACCGCTGCTGCTTCCAGGCTGACCTTGCCTGAGTATTTCGGAGTCCTGGGACGGAAGAGAGAGAATTGCATTCGGTAAGTCGGAGAGCGTCGGCAGCCCCGACTTCTCGTCCCAGCGGGCTGCCGCAGTGAGAAGTCGCATGGCTTCTACCGCCTGGTACTCACTGACAGCGACCACCGCGAGGAAATCGCCGTCCCGCACCACCTTAAGCACGCCAGGCTCCTTTTCGACTGCCTTGGAGTCCACTGATACAAGCTGGGCCTCGTAGCTCGGCGGGCGGACGACACGCGCATGCACCATGCCCGGAGGACGCATATCCTGGACATAGGCGGGGACGCCCGTGACCTTTGCGGTGATATCCACCCGACGGACGGGGGTGTTCATAACGCTGAAGCTGGTCGGGTCCTTCAACGGCGAACTCGGCTGCGCCCGGACATGCAAAATCTCCTCGGAGACCAGCTCGCCGTACGAGAGCTTTCGCCCATCGGCAGCCAACACGAACCCGTCCTTGGCCTCGAGTTGGTGGGGCGGTAGCCCGAGCCGGCGGCCGGCTTCACCGACCAGGATGATCCGGCTCTGTGCTGCAGCATGCATGATGGCAGTGCCGCTGTCCTGCATCGAATGGCTGCCTGCGGTAAATCCTTCGTTCGGAGTGAGGGCGGTATCCGCGGTCTGCAGTTTGAGCGCCTGCAGGGGAACGCTCAGCTGCTCGGCGGCCACTTGCAAAAGTGCGGTCTTGATGCCTTGGCCAAGTTCGGCTTTGCCCGTAAACACCGTGATCCCGCCATCGCCGTCGATGCGGATCCAGCTGTCGAGCAGGGGTGCGTCCTTGAGGCTCCCCGGCAAAGGCGCAGGTCGGGATACGCGCGCGCCTGACTGCACATCCTGGGCCGTGCTGCCTTCCTGCGCGATCGCATGTGCCGCCCCGAAACTGACAACCAGCGCCCCGGCCCCCGCAAGGACACGACGACGAGAAAGAATCACGCTGTCCTTCAAGGTCTGGCCCTCCCGGCGGCGCCCGCCTCCGCTGATTTCATAAGCGCGGCTGCCCGTTTGATCGCCCGCAAGATCCGCATGTGCGTGCCGCAACGACAAAGGTTCGGCTCCATCGCAGATCGGATCTCAGCGTCCGTCGGTTTGGAGTTTTTGACGAGCAGCGCCTGGGCTCGCATCATCATGCCGGCGATACAATATCCGCACTGAGCGGCCTGCTCCTCGATGAACGCCCGCTGCAAGGGCCCTGGAGCTTCCCGAGTGCCGAGCCCTTCGACCGTGGTCACGTTCTTGCCGGCGGCGAGCAGCAAGGGCGTCAAACATGAAAACACCGCTTCTCCGTCGAGCATGACGGTGCATGCGCCGCATTGGCCGAGGCCACACCCGAATTTCGCCCCGTTCAGCGCCAGCTCATCCCGAAGAACATAGAGCAGCGGGGTGTCAGGTTCTGTTTCGAGCTTGTGCTCGTGGCCGTTGACGGTGAGCTTGATCATCTCACCTCCGCTTGGCTTATCACGCCCGAGGCCGGATCAGTCGCGGGTGCGGGGTAAACGCCGAGCTCGAACTTCCCGGCTCGCGCGTCGCGAATTTCCTGATCGATGTTGGTCCAAGTCGAACCATGGCCAAATCGCTGCCGGACGTAGCTCAGCAGCGCTCTCACCTGGTCGTCTGTCATCGCATTGTTGAAGCCCGGCATGATCGGGCTGCGTTGACCATCTGAAGGAGGTAGACCCCAGAGGATCACATTGACGAGATTGCGGGCCGTTGGGCCGTTTGGCCCTGTGCTTCTCGCCAGATTGATTCCGCCATACGGCAGGGGCCGGCTACTCTCGTGGCATGGTGCGCAGGTCGTGACGTAGATGGCCTCCCCTCGGGCTTCTCCTTAGTCGCTTCGCTCGGCGCAGCGCTGTCGCTCGTTGTCGTTGCGCCCTTTCTGACCTCGCCGCTTGTCTGTTCGAGTACGGATCTTCCCCGCTCGGCGCGTTCTGGCGAGGGAGTGCCGAGGACATCTGCGATGTACATGGCGACGGCCGAGAGGTCATCATCTCCCAAAGCGTTTAGGTTGTCGACGACGGGTGCCATCGGGCCGCGTGCGATCCCGTGAGCCTCATGCCAGCCGTGACGAAGATATTCGAAGAGGGCGTCCTTGTCCCATGGGACAGGGGAGGGTGAGTCGACGTCGAGCGCATAGGCTGTCCAGCCTTCGGCCGCACCGCCGTCGTAAGCATGGTTGCCGCGCTCGGCTCCAAGTGCATTCCGCGGTGTGTGACAGCCGCCGCAATGCGAAAGGCCCTCGACAAGGTAGGCCCCTCGATTCCACCTGCCGTCATGTCGCTCATCCGGCTGAAAGCCACCTTTGCGGAAGAAGAGGAGCTTCCAGCCGGCTAAAAGAATCCTCTGATTATACGGAAACCGGAGATCGTTCGCGCGTGGCGTCGCGTGCACCGGCTGGCGCGTCATGAAGTAAGCATAAAGTGCCCTGACGTCCTCTTCGGTGACGTGCGTGAAGTGATCGTAGGGGAATGCCGGATAGAGGTGCCGACCAAGGCGATCCACTCCGTCGTGCATCGCCCTCTGAAACGCCGCTTCCGACCACAGCCCGATCCCGGTTTCCGCGTCGGGTGTAATGTTGGTCGTATAGATGGACCCAAATTGGGTCGGGATGCGCAGTCCGCCCGCGAAACTCGGACCACCCGTTCTGGTGTGGCAGGTGTTGCAATTGCCGACCGCCGCAAGCCGAGCGCCTCGCCGGACAAGCTCCGGATCGAAGCTGGACGGCGGTGCCGGCGCAATTGCCGGAATTTCGGGACGCCAGGCGTACACGCCGAAGCCGCCGGCCGAGAGCACTGCAAGCACGACAACCAAACCGATGAGCCTACGCAAAATCATCTATGCGCTCGCCGAGCCTGAAGCCGACAACGTCGCGCGAAGTAGCGGGTTCCTCTGTCGCTCCCAACGCGCGGTTCCTTGTAGGGGCGCCTAGTCGTCGATGGCGGCGCTCATTTGAGGACAATGGGGAAAGCGGGGACAAAGCGCAGCCCCGGCGAACCGCTTAGCATTCGATAACGCCAACTTGCGGCCGTGTGAGCTCAATCTCCCGGACGAGAGCAGACCGAGGTGCGGTCCTAACAGAACTGATTGTCTTCGAGCGAGCAGTCCAATGAGGAAACTTAACGACCGGACACTAGCGAACATGGATGTTGTCCTCGGCGATGTCTGCCGGCATCTTCCGAACCATGGCGGCGATCACGAAAGCCGAAAATTCGTGGCGGAGCGGCTGCTTCGGGCGGCACGGCGTGGTCAGCATACGCTGACTGCCCTGGAGCTCGTGGCGCGCCTAGCCTTGCAGAAGCTGGCGGCGAAAAAGGTAGCTTGAGCGGCTTTGTCGGGACTGTGGCGCCCAAGTCACCAAAGGCTTGGAGCTTCGGGCTAAGTCGCTTGAGATGAGCGCTTCCATGTACGATGTCTACGTGAATGAGCGAAACGACCTGCTTGTCGTTCCCCGTGGCCGTTCCGTCCCACTTGATTTGAACGGAAGCTGGCGGAAGAAGCGCTCGGTCCGCTCGGTCAGCGCGCAGATCCGGGACGACGTATCTGAGCAAGGCTATCACCCCGGGACCTGACCGCTCGTCCGCGTCTGAAGAGTTCTTCTGCAGGAGCAGGCTCAGTGCGGCTCGATCGAGCCCTCTCCAGCAACGGCGTAGGGTCCTAACGAGGACACTCACGATTGAAATTAGGACACGTATCGGAACGTTGCTGTTGCTGCCACGTTTTCCCGATGCCCTTCCCCGAGGGCGGCTACCGGCCCCAGCTCGCGATCCCCCCGTCGCCCCCAGAGCTGGGGCCATTTCGTAATCGCGGAGGGGAATTAAACACGGGTGATTAACAAATGTGTTGTTCTGCTGTCCCAGCGCAAGGCACCATTTTGATGGTGCGTAGCGGGCGGGGCGGTTATGGACAGGGTCGAGTATGCGTTCGCGGTGACGGCGCTCACCGGGTTTTTAGTCCTCATCGCCGGGATGGCTTGGCTGATGATGGGATAAAGTCATCTCTTGGAGCTCAAAGGTTCCGCCGGGCTTTTGAAAGCACTTGGCTCTGGCGCCACCCGAACGGTGGCTGCACTGATCCAGCCCCGAGTGGGCCCGCTTTCCTCAAGGCGTTAGCAAAAAAAGCGCCGCCTGCTCGAAATTGAGTGCAGGCGGCGGGCTTCCAGCCCGGGGGACTATGCAAACCCCGGCACCTGGTTAGTCGGCACAGCCATGCCAAGGTTCATTGTGCCGAGCGCGACACTCAGGGGGACGCGGCAGGTTCCGGTATAGGAACACCGTGTTACTCCGGATTACACAAACCTGTTGATAGCGCCAGGATGGCTCTTGCCGGGGCTGCAATTTCATTCCGAGCAAATTTGCCGGCAAGGGTCGCGCCAATGCGGCCCTTTCTTAATTCCAGGCTCGCGCAGGGGAATTACGGCGTCACCAAGTTGAGGCTTGAAGTCTGCTTGGCACTAAACAAAACTCTGTTGCGCGCCAGCAGCTTCGGCACGGGATGAATTAGGCGCTGCCGCGAACAGATCCCTTTTGCAGGGCAGGCCCTTCAATTCATGCGATCCGCGTTCGCTGAAATGCAATCCCGCTCCAGCGACGAGATCGGTGACCACGCGTGAAACCAGCACTTCGTCGGGCGCTGACTGCGCCATCACGCGGCACGCGGCATGGACCGCGATGCCGCCGATGTCGTCGCCCCGCAGTTCGATCTCGCCGGTGTGCAGGCCCGTGCGCATGGGCAGTCCGATCTGTGAGTGGCACTGCTGAACGAAAGCGCGCACCAGATAGCGCGGCATGGGCCATCGAACGTGGCCAGCACTCCGTCGCCCGTCGACTTCACCAGCACGCTTCGGTGACGCTCGATCGTTTGGCGCGCGAGCGCGTCGTGTTCGTCCAATCGGCTCCGCCACCGCTGATCGCCGAGTTCGGCCGCCTGCCGCGTCGAGTCGACGATGTCGGTGACATCAGCGTCGCCAGGATCCGCTCGAGCCCGCGGCTCACCGGGTCTTTATGACCGGTCACGAACTCCTCGATGTCGCCGACTAGTGTCTCGGTATCGCCCGTCCAGAAGCCATGGTCGCCTTCGGGATATTCGATGTAGCGTGCGCCCGGGATTTGCGTCGCCAGTTGGCGGCCAAGTTCGACCGGGACCACGATGTCGGTGACACGGTGCAGAACCAGCGTCGGGACCTGAACGGTCAGCAGAACCGAGGTGACATCGATTTGCGCATTGAGCAGCACACCGTCAGGTCCGACTCTGTCGAAACTCCAGGTGGCGTCCCGAACCAGACGTACATCGAATCCGAGATTGCCGGCCATTCTGGATGCGGTTTCGACGCAGCGGTTGGTTGTGGCGCCGCAAATCACGATGGTACCGATGTTCGAAGCCTTTAGGCGCTCCTCCAGGTCCGTTCCAATGAAAGCGCTGTTCACTTTTTTGACGATTACGGGTTCGCCCGGATGTTCTCGCGCCTCCTCTTTGACGCAGAAGCCGCTGCGATCCCTTCGAAAGCGCGAATTTGCACCGGCCCCTCGTGACGGACGTGGACGATCGGCAACCGACGGCGCGTGAAGAAGCGAAGAAGGTCCGATATCCGATCGATGGCCTGAGGGTTATTGCGACGAAGCCCCGAGAGCTCCCACTCGTCGAAAGCCTTCTGAACGTCCACCACAAGCACGACGGTAGGGCTGTGCGTTTCCATCTAATACCGATCGAGCAACAAAGGGCGCCTCGTCAGGATGGTGGGCGCTCCCCGAAGGTTAGAATGCCTCTACTCGGGTAAGACGAGCGAAAATTTTTCATCTTGAGGGGGGACTCGCGGCGGCGCCGGCGAGGTAGTTGGACTAAGGGATGAGTTGGTCCGGCTTCACGGGCGGGGCCGCCTTGGCGCGCCGCAGCGGCCCGGCCCCGACGTTGCGGCGTTCGCCGGAAGCCGGGCGTTCAGGAGGGTCTCGGCTGACTTTGGTTCGCAGCACGGTGAGGTCGGTGAATACGTCCGCCTGGCGGCGGAGCTCGTCGGCGACCATCGGCGGCTGCGTGGAGGTGGTGGACACCACGGTCACTCGAACGCCGCGGCGCTGCACAGCCACGACCAGCGAACGGAAGTCGCCGTCCCCGGAAAACAGGACCATCTCGTCCAGTTCGCCCGCGAGCTCCATCGCGGCTACCGCGAGTTCGATGTCCATATTGCCCTTGAGCTTGCGCCGTCCGAGCGCGTCGACGAATTCCTTCGCAGGCTTGCTGACGACGGTGTAGCCGTTGTAATCGAGCCAATCGAGCAGCGGCCGGATGGACGAGAATTCCTGATCCTCGAGCAAGGCGGTATAGTAAAGGGCGCGGACCAAGGTCCCGCGGCTCTGGAATTCGTTCAAAAGACGCTTGTAGTCGATCTCGAAGCCAAGGCTGCGTGCGGTGGCGTGAAGATTGGCGCCATCGATGAACACCGCAATCCTGCTGGGGGTCGACGACATTGCAGCCAGCTCGCATTCGGTCGGGTGGCGGAAGCCGCCCGACCGGCTCAGGTTCAAAAACATGGAAGATTGAATGGGGCGGCGCTGCCTCGGCCGCTTGCCCGCGTCCTTCCGTTGCAAAAGGATGCGAGCTCCGACCAAAAGAGGCTATATCCGATCGCCTGAGCTTTCAAAGCTTTTTTCACGAACGCTTGAACCGGAGTAGCGATGCCGGCACTACTTGGCAGCTGCCATGGTTTAATCGCGTTCGATGCCGCACGAGCTACCTCTTTTTGACATTCGCCTGAGAAGTCGTCGCCGGGCGTGCAGGTGGTATCTGTGCACGACCGACGGTCGTACCATCATGCAGGGCTCGGAGGGTAGCCGGACGGCCGCCACGTACCAGGCCAATCGCGCGCTTTTTCTGATGCTGCTGGCTTCGTCTTTTTCGATCAGCGAAGCTTGATCTGGGCTGGGACTCTCTCGCGCCCTGAATGGGGCCTAGACCGCGGCCGCGGATACCAGATCGAGCTCTCAGTGAAATTAGGGATGGCCGGGCGCTCGGACGTAGTGCTGCGCCCCCGCTCCGGCGACTGACCCGGTTTGCGCGGCGGCGCACTCGCCCCGCCATCGCCAACTCGCGCGCAAATTGCCGCGAGACCCTGGTGTTCTCCGTGAGCGAAAAAGCTTCGGAGTGCGAGCGAGCGGCGCGAAAGCGTTCGGGCTCACCGCAACATCCAGACCAGGATGGCGGCCAGAGCGCAGACGACTACGCCTGCCGACAGAACAACAACCGTCACTGACCGGGAGTGCTCGCGAGATCGGACCGGAACTGGTTGTTCGGGCAGACTGCGCGATGGCTGAGGAGAAAGATCGGTTCTTGGAGCCGTCGTGTTGACCGGGCCGCCGGCGGATCGATCGAACCGCGCTGCGGCTCCGGGTCGTGCCGAACCGGTTAGCAGGCCCGGGTCTACCACCACCTCAATGCCTTTGTCTTCAAGATAGGCGATCGCTCTTCCGACTTCCTCCTCGCTCATCTGGTTGATCGGAAGCGATTCGCGAATTTCGTCTATGCTCAGTGTGCCTCGGAGTTGGCCGAGGGCGGCGAGATCCCGAAGCGAGCGGTTTGCGGATTGAGAGCCGTTGGCGGATCGCAGGTTCATGGGGTCTCCCGCCCGCTCCATTACCGCGGGTGCGCATGCGTGGTTCAACGCTGCTCGACGCCAGTCGTTCGATGGAACTGTACGCTGGAGGACCTTTTGTGCCTGGTCGCCCTACCTGTGCTTCTCGCAGGAGGGGCTGCGGCTTTCCTACAAATCAGTTTTTTGGGGTGCACGGGCTTCGCCCTCCGAGGGGGACGGGTTCGGCCCAGGGGCTGCTGGACCGCGCTTGCGGCGTAGTCCGCACCTGATCAAACGACGAAATGGATCTTGAATGGAAGAGTTGGTGCTTCGTGAAACGAAAGGGCGGGTCGTTCTTGTGACTCTCAACGACCCGAGAAACTAAATGCGCTGAACTACGCCCTGATCGACCACCTAGTGCAATTGCTCGACCGGATCGAAGATGACCCGACCGTCTGCGCCGTCATCCTGACGGGGGCAGGGCGCGCGTTTTCGGCTGGGGCCGACATTGCGGAATTTTCGGAGAGCGTCAAAGCAGGCCCCGATGCTGCCGTAAAGGCATTTGTCCGCCGCGGCCAAGGCCTTACTGCCCGCCTGGAGGCATTTCCAAAACCAGTGATCGCGGCCGTCAACGGAACAACATTTGGCGGCGGTTGCGAAATTACCGAAGCAGTTCATCTGGCGGTCGCCAGTGACCGAGCCACGTTTGCCAAGCCTGAGATCAACATCGGGATTCCACCGAGGTTCGGCGGGACCCAACGCCTACCCCGGTTGGCCGGTCGTAAGCGAGCCCTCGAGTACCTGCTCACGGGAGATACGTTTTCGGCGCAACGCGCCTTCGACATGGGACTCGTCAACCGGATTGTACCTCATGAGCAGTTGTTGCCGGAGGCATTTGGTCTCGCTGAAAGGATATTGCGTCATTCTCCGCTTGCGGCTTCCCGCATCATCACCGCCGGCACTCGAGGCTTGAATGCGTCCATCGCGGAAGGGCTTGCCATCGAACGCGAGCAATTTGCGCGCATGGTTCCGACAGACGATCTTCGCGAGGCGCTCAACGCCTGGCTTGCAACGTCGCACGCCTCGCTACAAAGGGCAGTAGTCTCTTGCAAGGAAGCGGAGGCTGAACCTTCCCAGGACCGAAGCCTGTCACTCGGCTTGCAATACGAGGGTCAAATTTGCAATCCGATTGACACATCAGCTTCTTCGCGATCGACGGCGCAGAGAATCCTACCTGTCGGTAATTCGGGCGGCCCCATCGAAGGCAGTCGCATCAAGCTGACTGAGAAAGACAGCGGAGAAGCCAGCCACAAGGGCCATCACCATTCATCGAGAATGGTCTCGCCGAGGTCGGGGTGACGAGGTTCGACTGTCAGCCAACACGGACCTGGCCGTGATGCCGGAGGAGGAAAATAGAAGGGAGCGAATCCCGCAGGGGCTGCCTCCGACGAGTCTACGATTTGGAGTTGGCGGCGACCCACGCCGCATAGGCGTTCATGAAATTCTGCAGGAACTTCCCGGTATCGGGATTGCTCAGCTTCCCTTTCTGATCGAACAACTTGTCGGCTTGACCGAGATACGCTTCGGGCTGCTGCATTGCCGGGATGTTCAGAAACACGAACGTCTGCCGCAAGTGATGATTGGCGCCGAAGCCTCCTATCGCGCTCGGCGACGCGCTAACGACCGCGCCGGGTTTGCCGTTCCACACGCTCTTCCCATAAGGTCTGGACCCGACGTCCAAGGCGTTCTTGAGAGCAGCCGGAATGGAGCGATTGTACTCGGGCGTCACGAACAGGACCGCGTTGCAGCCCGCGATGCGTTCGCGGAACGCCGTCCACTCGGCCGACGGCTGGTCGTCGAGATCCTGATTGTAAAGCTGTAGTTGCCCGATTTCGACGATGCCTAGCTTCAGCTCCGCGGGCGCCAGTTCCATGAGCGTGTTCGCGACCATGCGATTGATCGACCCCTTCCGCAGGCTGCCCACGATCACGGCTACGTCTGTCGTCTTGGCCATTGCGATCTCTCCAGTTCTCAGTCGTCATCCAATCTTCACCGTCAACATGGTGATCGATCCGCCTTCGACACCCCCTGCCAACTTTGTCATTCTCAACTCCGCTGGGCCGTGAGTTCCGCAGCGGACGCCACCTAGCGCCGCTCGGCGGTCTTCGAGTCTTCCTTCTGGATCCCGGGGTCCCCTCGTTCGGCCCCTTTCGCGACCGGAAGCCGCCAGCCCCGTTTGATCGCCATGACGCGAAGCAGGAAGCACGAAATCAGCGCCGCCACCGCGACGGGTGCGACCGGCAGCAACAGCACATGACCGATCACCACGATGGCCGCCGCTGCCAGCGCCGCCACTGCGTAAAGATCTGCGCGCAGCACGGTCGGGATCTCGGCGAGCAGCACGTCGCGCACCATACCGCCGCCGATCCCGGTGACCATCCCAAGCACCGTCGCCATCACCGGATTAAGCCCGAACGACAGTGCCTTGGACGAGCCCGTGACGGCGAAAAGCGCGAGCCCCGCCGCATCGAACACCAGCACCGCATTCGACATCCGCACGATGAGGGACGAGAAGTAGAAGGTGACGAGACCGGCGATCAGCGACACGCCGAGGTAGCGCCAGTCGCCGACCGCCCCGGGGGCACCGAGCCGATCAGAAGATCGCGGGTGATGCCTCCCGAATTTCCCGCCGCAAAGGACAAGACCATGACTCCGAACAGGTCGAGTCCGCGCCTGGTCCCCGCCAGCGCGCCGCTCAGCGCGAAGACGAACGTTCCAGTCAGGTCGAGCACGAGGGGAAGCTTGTCCATGACGCAGCTTCCCTGCCTCACGAGAGGATGAACGTGCGTCGGTCAGTCAAGACGATGCCTCGCATTTCTACGCCGGCAGCCAGGCGCGGGCCGCGACCACCAGCGCTTCGACGCCGGTCTCCAACGTGGGATGGAGAACGGGCGCGAATTTCGGGCTATGGTTCACCGGAAGTTCGTTGATCTTGTTCGCCGCCTTGGCCTTCGCATAAGTATCCGGATCGGTGCCGCCGACGAACCAGAACACCGAAGGCACGTGCCACTCCGCACCGAATGATCCGAAATCCTCGCTGGCAGGGGCCGGCCCCGTTGGCCGCACACGCTCGGCACCGAAGTATCCCCGAAATGCGTCAACCACCCGGCTGGTGGCTTCTTGGTTGTTCAAGTTCAGAGGGTAGTGGTCGAGGGTCGTGATCTCGGGCGGTCGCGGCGCTCCTGAAGCCGCTGCCTCGGCGTTGGCGATCCGCTCGATCGCAGCCAGGACGCGCGTGCGCACTCCCGCGTCGAAGGTCCGGACGTTGAGTTTGATGATCGCCTCGTCTGGAATGACGTTTTCCTTGGTGCCGGCCTGCAGGACGCCAATGGTCAGCACGGCCGCCTCGGCCGCGGCCACTTCGCGCGAGACGATCGTCTGCAGCCGCAGCACGGTCGAGGCAGCCATGACCACGGGATCGATGCTGGCCTGCGGCATCGAGCCGTGCGCACCGCGTCCGAACAGGCGAATCTGCAGGCTGTCCGCGGCCGAAGTGATCGCGCCGGCGCGCCCGGCAACGGTACCCGCAGGTCCCACCATGACATGCTGACCGAGTACAACGTCGGGCTTGGGGAAGCGCTTGAACAGACCGTCGTCGATCATGGCCTGCGCACCTTCGGCCGTCTCTTCCGCCGGCTGGAAGACAGCCATGAGCGTGCCCCGCCAGGAGCTCTTGGCATCGGCCATTAGCTTGGTGGCCCCCGCCAGCCAGGTGACATGCATGTCGTGGCCGCACATATGCGACACGGGGACGGTATTGCCGTCTCGATCGGTGGCGGTCGCCTTGCTCGCGTAAGGAAGACCCGTCGCTTCCTGAACGGGTAGTGCGTCCATGTCGGCGCGCAGCATGACGGTCGCGCCATCGCCATTGCGAAGGATTCCGACCACTCCCGTCTTTCCGACGCCCGACGTCACTTCGAAGCCCGCCGACCTGAGCCGGTCTGCCGCCAGTTTCGCAGTGCGCGTCTCCTGCATCGATAATTCGGGGTGCGAATGGACATCCTTGTAGAGGTCGGCCAAATCGGGGAGCACGGCATCCAGATTGCGCAGCGCCGGATCGGGGGAGCTGCCTCTGTGGGTGTTCATGGATCTCTCCATCGCAGACTGTTTAGGCCGCGCGTCGGTCGAGGACCGCTTGTCGTCTGTACCTGAGCGAAAGAACGCCGCAGCAAAATGTCTTCGCAGCCCGGAAGCTCCGGCGTTGACGAGCAGCCGTCGACATTCTGCACCCGTCTTCCCTTGCCTACAATGTCAACCAGCCCGTCGGACGTAATGTTTGCCGGTTCCAACTCTGGATCGGGTTCACTCGAGCGTATGATGGCAAAGATCGGGTCATGCACGGAGTAGGTGCGCGATCCGGGTTTGCGGAACAGGGTCAGGAGCGGCGGCGGATCGCCGGTATCTTGGCCGCACCCCATCTCGGACGCGGCTTCGATCGTAGTGCGTCGTGACCCCAGATCACCGGAGCGAGGTTCCCGACCGCTCGATCCTGTACACCCTCATTTGCGATCGGAAGCCACACCAAAGACTTCGGTACGCCGGGAGTGAGCGAGCATTGCTACTTCATGGGTGATGTCGGCCAGCCCAGACACTCGATGGGCAGGCACGCCAAGCTGATCCGGAGTTCGGACGTGCGGGACGATCTGAGCGCGCTATGAGCGCGCGCCTGCGGAGGTCGTTATTCCGTAGACTTGGTGGCGACCTACTTGCCGCTGAGGGACAGACTGATGCGGGTGACGACGTCGTCCCAGGCGTGCTCTTGTTGCGCGGGATAGTTGATCAGCACGCAATGGACCAGCCGCCCCGAGAAGTTGCAGCGGTCGTAGAAAACCTTGTCCCTTGTAGCTGGAAACCGCGAAGAAGCGCGGCGTCACCCGCTTGTACTGGATGCGGGAAGGCGGGTGCCTCTTCGCCAGAAACGCGGCGGGTGAGTCGTTCGGCGCGGTCTCGCTGATGACCGCAGAAGGCATCATGCTGGCCAGGAGTCGCGACGACGATGGCGCCTATGTCGGACGCGACATGTCGGGCTCGCCGTTGTTCCGCACCATGTAACGATACGTGGCCATATAGCTGCTGAGCTTGTGATTGTCCCAGAAGAGTCAGCGGAGAACTTCGAACTTCGTTCTGGGCGTACCGCTTGGCGAACTCCAGCAACCGACGTCGGGTGAACGGATCGGCCCTCTCGGCGATGGCCCGGACCCGCTGGGCCAAACCGTGATAGAATTCCTGCTCCATGACGCACCCCCACAACATCACTGCCCAGAGTTGAGATGCGTGCGGTCGTGGAGTCAAGCGGTGCCGGCTGGCGCCGACGCCGCGGCATTTTCCGCGAACCGTCTTGAGATCGCAATGTCGGCGGACGTAGACTGGCCAGCGCAGGGGAAATCAGATGCCAGTGTTCGATCCCGTCCGGAAGGCGTGCGCCCGGCGTGCGGCAGGCCTATGAAGGCTGTGCCCGACGATGCTCGGGAGGGTAGGTCACGGTATGTCTGCACCAATTGCGACGACGACCCGCTGCACGACCCGGCGGCCCTCAAATGGGCGGAGGGGCCGTTGCGCCCGCCAGAGCAGTAGGCCGACAGGAGCTGCAGCAGACGGCACGCCGGGTCGGCGCGCAACGGTGGGTCCGGGCCCGTCTACGGCGCTCATCTCATGGGGCCGGAATGCCCCGGTAGTAGTCGTCCACCGAGCGGGCGACCGACGGGTCCGACCAATTCCAGCTGCTCTCGTCGCTGTACTTTGGCGCGCCTCTCAGCTGACTGTCGCTGATCCCGGTCACGTAGCCGCCAAGGCTGGTGTCGTATTTCAGCGATTGCCACGGAAGCGGGTAATGGTCGTCTCCGATTCCGAGAAGCCGCCAAAGCCCAGCACCGCGTAGGCGACTTTGCCGCTGATCTTGTCGATCATCACCCGTTCGATCGAGCCAATGCGCTTGACTGTCGGCCCCATAGACTGCGGTCCCTTCGACCTTGTCGCTGTCGATCAGATTTCCTGTTTCTCGTTCTTCGTAGGCCGTGCGAGATCTCCTCAGATAACTGGGAGCAACCTGGGGCAGTTTCGCTCGTTCGTAACTGAAGCTGTGTGACCGTCGGGTGCTGCTGCAGGATGCCTGCATGCGATTGGGCTGGAGTCTGCACGCCGATCGGTGTCGATGTCGGGCCTGCCCTCGATCGGGGCCGGATGAACCCAGCGCCGGCAGCACTGGCGAGCCGCAAGCTTCGGGAAAAACCGGAAACTTTCCCGAGCAGGTCGAGTTGCCCCATCGGGTCTAGTCGCCGGAGCGCGCGAATGGTGGACGAGGTTACAGTGAGAACGGCCGCGGAGACGGCCTGGTCGATCTTCCGGGCGAAGCATCCGGGGATCGATGCCTCGGATAGTCGCCGCTGCCTGCTCGATCGCCATCTTGAGAAGAGAGGACGGGAGCCGGGGAGCGACGCCGAAGAACTCGCAAGCTTCGGACTGGCCTACCTGCATCGCCTTCCCGCCGACGAATGCTGAGTCGCATAAAGATGCTGGTTGGGCGCGTTGCCCGCGGAAGCACGCGGCCAGGTTGGACCCTGCTGGCGATCTCGTCTCTGATCTCAGCTACGGTCGTGCTGGGTCTGCGATGCGCGTTCGGAGCCTAGTGGCAGATGCGCATCGCCCAGCTCGCGCCGCTCGCCGAAAGCGTCCCTCCCAAGCTTTACGGCGGCACGGAGCGCGTGATCGCTTGGCTGGTGGACGAACTGGTGGAGCTCGGACACGATGTCACCCTTTTTGCGAGCGGCGACTCCCGGACAAACGGCAAGCTTCACCCCGTTTGGCCGCGCGCGCTACGCCTCGGGCGAAAGGGCGCAGACCCGAACGCGGCCTGCACTCTCCTGATCGAAGCCATGGCCAAGCGCGCCGGCGATTTCGACGTGATCCACTCCCACGTCGATTGGCTGCCGCTTCCCCTGCTGCGCAGGACTGGCGTGCCGTTTCTCGCGACGATGCACGGCCGCTTGGACCTGCCGGGGCTATCCGAGGTCGTCCGGGAGTTCCCTGAAGCGGCCTTCGTTTCGATTTCCGAACATCAGCGACTACCGCTTCCGGAGGCAAACTGGATCGGCACGATCCCCCACGGACTGCCGCCGCGATCGTTTCAGCCGTCCTACGAAGGGGGATCGTATCTGGCGTTTCTCGGTCGCCTGAGCGTGGACAAGGGTCCGGAGGACGCGATCCGCATCGCGCGTGCCGCCGGGATGCCTTTGCGCATCGCCGCCAAGATACCGCGAGCCGAGACAGCGTATTTCAGGAAGCGGCTGGAGCCCCACGTCGATGGCGAGAACGTCCATCTCGTCGGCGAGGTGGACGAAGCCAGGAAGCAGCCGTTCCTCGCCGGCGCCGCTGCCTTGTTGTTTCCGATCAAGTGGCCGGAGCCGTTCGGCCTCGTCATGATCGAGGCGATGGCCTGTGGAACGCCCGTGATCGCTTATCGCTTCGGGTCCGTGCCCGAAGTGATCGAGGATGGCGTGACCGGCTTCATCGTCGACGACGAGGCGCAGGCCATCAGCGCGGTGAAGGAATTGGGGCGGCTGGACAGAAGGAGGATCCGTGCGCGTTTCGAGGAGCGTTTCGCCGCAAGCCGGATGGCGAGAGAGTACGAAATTCAGTACCGCAAGCTGATCGCTCGCGCCGACGTGCGCTAGAATGCCTTCCACCCATACAGAGAGCCAAGGATTCGGAAGACGTTGTAGACGGCGCTAGTCAGCGGCCGAAAACGACGAGCGGACGTGGAAACGGCCCGCCCGAATAATCGGACGAGCCGTCCAAGTTGAGCTCCTATTTCGCTCAATGCATGTGAACTAACCAATCACCCAGCAACGTCGACGACGATTACCGCGGGTACGGCCCGCAACAACAATACTGGCATTGTCAGTCCACTCTCAAGGTTCGATCAGGGCGTAGTCGTCCCGTCGAGTCCTACTGTTCGGTGCAGACCTTCGTGGTCTTGACCGCCGATTCCGCTTCCGTCTTGGTCTTGTAGACGCCGTCGCCCACGACCGTCGTGGTGGTCGTCGTCGGCTTGGTGTCCACCACGGTGCACTTCTTGGTGGTGGCATCGCGCACGACGTAGAACTCGGCGGCGCTGGCCGCCTGCGTGCCGAGAGCGAACGCGGCGAGAGCGCCGCAAACGATCAGTTTCTTCATCTCATGTCCTCCAGTGACTCGAAAGTAGTCGTTGCCAACGGCGGCATCCTTCGAAGGTTCCGGCTGTTACTGACACGCGGACAAGGGGGACTGCCGTGCCGCGCTTCAGCGGCTCCGTACGGCCAGACAAGCTGCCGAACAGCCGAGCCGCCACCGCGTCGGGCTCAAGGTGAGGTCCCCCGCTGAAGGGCCGTCAATTCGGGGAAGTGCGCCTGCGCATGGTTTTCACGGCTCTGACGATGTCCGCCGGATCATAGGGCTTCTGCAGGACCAGGCTGCCAGATACCGGACGCGGCGCGACGGGCGAGAAGCCGGTCGCGTAGATCACCGGGAGTTCGGGATCCTGCTCGCGGCATCGCTCGGCGATCTGCCATCCGTCCAGACGCCCCGGCAGTCTGACGTCGGTGACGAGCACGTCGGCGACTCGCCTCCCGCACCATGCCAGCGCGTCTTCGCCATTGGCCGCATGGATGACTTCGTAGCCCTCCTCCCGCAGAGCCTCCACCACGAATTCGCGGATGAGGGGGTCGTCCTCGACGAGAAGTATTCGCACCGGCGGCTCCCGGAAATCCTTACATCTGATGCCAGTTTGCGAACGGCCGAAGCTATGGACCGTTCCCGCAAACCCCCTCGCGTCCAACGCACGTCCGGCCGGTCCATCAAGCGGGTCTTTGGGATTCAACGATGCGCGAGGGGGCGCCTGGGAAGCCAAGCCGGTGCCGCACGCGGTATTCGGCGAGCATTCGCCGTCCGGAGCGGAACGGGCTTGCTCGATGCGACTTGATTCTCCGAAGTGCCTCAGCTCGGAGAACGATCATGAAAGCGATCTTGGCCATCACCTGCCTGTCCGTACTCGCCTTGGCATCACCGGCGGAAGCCAAAGGATGCATCAAGGGCGCTATCGTCGGCGGCGTAGCCGGCCACATGGCGGGCCATGGCAAGCTGGGCGCCGCGGCGGGATGCGCGATCGGACATCACGAAGCCAACAAGCAGAATCCGAACAACTCGAACGCCCAGGCGCCATCGGGGCAGAAGTAGCGCACGGACACCTGGGCTGCGCGATGAGGATCAGATCGCATTCCGAGAGCCACATTGTCGAACTCGACGATGGCTCGCGCTGGCAGATATTTCCTGGCGATCTCGATTTGACGCTGAACTGGAAGCCCGAGACGGAAATCGTCGTCATGCCGGCTGACGATGATCTCAGTTCTCACGTGCTGGTCGGCGGAGACGCAAAGGTGCGCGTGATCGGGGACGGCGAGAGCTGGCCGGTACGTGAGGTCAAGTCGGCGCTGAAGGAAGGATAGGACCGGGGGGCGGAACGCGACCCGGAGGGAAATGCGATGAAGGCAACGATGGCGGCTCTTGCCTTGGTACTCGCTGCCTCGACAGCGACGGTCTCGGCGCAACCGGTGAGATGGACCAGGTACACCATTCCGCAGACCGGCACCGCGGTGGATTTCCCTTCGTCGATCTTCACGGAGGAAGCCGGCAAGCCGGACGGGTATGGCCAACGCTTCCGAACCGCCGACGGGCGCGCCGACCTCACCATCCAGGCCGCGCCCAACGTCGCAAACGATTCACCCGCCGCGTTTCTGGCGAAGAAGCACCCGCCTTCCCGCATCCAGTACAAGCGGGTGACACCGCGCTTCTTCGCGGTTTCCAGCTACAAGGGCGACAAGGTTTTCTACGACCGCTGCAACTTCTCGGGGCGGCTGGTCCATTGCGTGCTGATCAACTATCCCGCCGAAGAAGAGCGCGCCTGGGACGACGTCGTCACCCGGATCAGCCTCTCCCTCAAGGGCAAGTAGGTCGCCACCGGGTTCTCCGAATAACGAGCTCCGTAGGTGCGCGCTCAGAGCGCGCTGAGATCGTCCGGCACGTCGCCGAATTTCCTGCTTGCTTCCGTGCCGGTTTCGCGATGCGAAGCGCACCGCCCCTCGTTTCCCAGCGTGGCCGGCCTGCGCGGTTCTGGATCCCGCGTACAGGCCGAGTTGATCGGAGGCGCGACGCCCTTGCCGCTAATAGACGGCGATGGAACTCGCGGGCCCCTCCGTCGTTGCTTGGGCGCGGCACCAGTAGCGAGTGGGAGAGCGCGTGAACCGACGCCAGCTTGTTCGAGGGTCGGCGGTGTTGCCGGCATTGCTGCTCGCTTCGCGCACCGGTTTCGCCGCCGCTGTCCCGCCGGAAGGCGCGTTCAGCCCTTCCTCCGTGAGGGACCTCGCCCGCATGTTGGCGGGAAAACCCTACGAAGCGCCGGACGAGAAGCTGCCGGGCGGCTTGAAGGATCTCGACTACGATCAGTACCGCTCGATCCGCTTCCTGCCCGAACGTGCCCTTTGGCGCGGCAAGAATCTTCCTTTCGAAGCGCAGTTCTTCCATCGCGGCTTCTTCTACAAGAACCGGGTGAATATCTTCGAGGTCGCGGACGGAAAGGCCACCGAGATCAAATACCGCAAGGAGGACTTTTCCTTCGGCGAGAAGGTCCCGGCGTTCGACGAGACCGATCTCGGGTTCGCCGGCTTCCGTATCCACGCGCCGATCAACCGTGCGGACTATTACGACGAGGTCTGCGTCTTCCTCGGCGCGAGCTACTTCCGAGCCGTCGCCAAGGGCCAGACGTACGGGCTTTCCGCCCGGGGACTTTCGATCGATACGGGCGAAGCCAAGGGCGAGGAATTTCCGGTTTTCAAGACCTTCTGGCTCGAGCGGCCGGCGCCGGGTGCGACGTCGTTGGTGATCCATGCTCTCCTCGACAGCAAAAGCTGCGCAGCGAGCTACCGATTCACCGTGCGGCCCGGGGACACGACGGTCTTCGACGTCGAAATGTCGGTCTACCCGCGCGTCGAAATGCAGCGGGCCGGGCTCGCGCCCATGACCAGCATGTTCTTCTTCGGTCCGAACGACCGCAACGAGGTCGACGACTTCCGGCCGTCCGTCCACGATTCCGACGGCCTTGCGATCTTCAATGGCAAGGGCGAAAGCCTCTGGCGGCCGCTCAGCAACCCCCGCGACCTCCAGATCAGTACCTTCCAGGACCTCAATCCGCGCGGGTTTGGCTTGATGCAGCGGGAGAGAAACTTCTTCGCCTACCAGGACATCGAATCCAGTTTCGAGAGACGGCCCAGTCTCTGGATGGAGCCGATCGGGGACTGGGGCGAGGGCGGGGTGATGCTGTTCGAGATCCCGACCAAGGAGGAGATCCACGACAATATCGCCGCATTCTGGCGTCCCAAGAACCCGTTGCAGGCCAAGAGCGAACACAACTACACCTATCGGCTGCACTGGGGACCGGACAGCCCGAAAGCGCATTCGCTCGCCCGTTTCACGCGCACAGGCATCGGGGCCAGGGGCGAGGACGCGCGCCTCTTCGTCCTCGATCTCGTCGGCGACAACCTGAAAGGCATCGACCCTGCGGGCGTCAAAGGCGTCGTGACGGCAGAGAAGTCCGAGGTGAAGAACATCGTCACGCAGCCCAATCCCTACA
This sequence comes from Bradyrhizobium sp. LLZ17, assembly GCF_041200145.1. Lineage (NCBI taxonomy): Bacteria > Pseudomonadati > Pseudomonadota > Alphaproteobacteria > Hyphomicrobiales > Nitrobacteraceae > Bradyrhizobium > Bradyrhizobium zaerense. Next base: position 2,775,280 of record NZ_CP165734.1, on the reverse strand, counting down.
CCGGTGGTTGGCGACTGAGTTTCCAATGTCAGGTCAAGGGCGAGCCGATCGAACTGCGCGCGTTTCTGACCGAAAGCGACAAGCCCTTGTCGGAAGTCTGGGTCTATCGATGGGCGCCTTGAACCCGTCACCTAGATCGATCGTCGGCGATATCGCGACTCAACGCCTGCTGCCGCGCGAGACCCCGCTCCCCATGGCGCCGGGCGATCTCGGGAAGAACCGCGTACCGGACCGTGTTCCTGCACCTGTCGCCACCACGATGGCTTGGCGCCGAGGCCTCATCCTCCTCGCGACGGCCGCGCTCACAGGGGCCGGCGGGTACGAGATGTATCGCGTGCTGCAGGTCGGCGGCGTCACCGTTCTCGAAGCCATGGTGCTGGCGCTATTCCTCATCCTGCTCGCCTGGGTGGCCTTTTCCTTTGCCTCCGCGGTGGCAGGCTTCTTCGTGCTGCTGGCGCACGGTCCCGACCAGGACGCCTTCGCGCCAGGTGTGGAACTGCCTGTCATCGCAGCCCGCACGGCCATGCTGCTACCCACCTACAACGAAGACCCGCACCGATTGACGGCCCGGCTTCGGGCGATCATCGAGTCCTTGGAGGCGACCTCGCACGTGGAGCTGTTCGACTGGTTCGTTCTGAGCGACAGCACCGATCCGGACATCTGGGTCACCGAAGAAAAGGCGCTAATGGCGTTGCGACAGTCCGTCGGAACAACGCGGCTGTATTATCGCCACCGGCCCGACAACAGGGCGCGCAAGGCCGGCAACATCTCCGAGTGGATCACCCGGTTCGGCGCCGTCTACGATTTCATGATCGTGCTCGATGCCGACAGTCTCATGAGCGGGGATACCATTGTCCGGTTGGTCCATGCCATCGAGACGAACCCCACCGCTGGGCTGGTCCAAACGCTTCCCATGATCGTCAACGCGCGAAGCCTGTTCAGCCGCGTCCAGCAATTCGCCGGCCGCCTGTACGGTCCGCTGATCGCCGCGGGCGTGGCCTGGTGGCACGGCTCGGAAGGCAACTATTGGGGACACAACGCGATCATCCGGGTGAGGGCGTTCGCCGAAGCGGCCGCGCTGCCGCAGCTGCGCGGGCGCAAGCCTTTTGGCGGGCACATCTTGAGTCACGATTTCGTCGAGGCTGCGCTGATGCGGCGGGCTGGGTGGGGCATCTACATGCTGCCGATGCTCGGGGGCAGCTACGAAGAGGTGCCGCCCTCGCTGCTCGATTTCGCGGCGCGCGACCGACGCTGGTGTCAGGGCAATCTTCAGCATCTGGCCGTGGTCCCTACGCGGGGTCTCCACTGGTTGTCGCGCCTGCATTTCATGGTGGGTATCGGGGCCTATCTGACGGCGCCGCTATGGCTGCTATTCCTGCTGCTGGGAATGCTGACCTCGCTACAGGCCCGCTTCGTGCGTCCGGAATATTTCCCCAAGGGCTTCTCGTTGTTTCCGACCTGGCCGGCCCAGGATCCCGTGCTCGCCATCTGGGTTTTCGTCGCCACCATGGGCCTGTTGTTGTTGCCGAAGCTGCTCAGCTTGGTCCTCGTCTGGACGCGGCGATCAGCGCGCAGGCAGTTCGGCGGCGCGTTGCGCACCGCGGCCGGGGTTCTGGCCGAGGTTGTCGTGTCCGCGCTGATGGCGCCCGTGATGATGATCTTCCAGTCGATCGCGGTCCTCGAGATCTTGGCCGGCCGCGATGCGGGCTGGCAGACGCAAAGGCGCGACGACGGCACGGTGGAGCGCCGCGAGCTTTATCGTAAGTACGGCGTCCCGACCTTCTGCGGGATCGCCATGGCCGTGAGCGCCTACGCCGTTTCGCTACCCCTTCTGCTCTGGATGTCGCCGGTCATCGTCGGGTTGCTATTCGCCGTTCCCATAGGCGCACTCACTGCCAGCCCCACGTCCGGCAAATTGTTTGCCACGCCGGAAGATCGAGAGCCGCCTCCGGTCCTGCGTCGAGCGAACGAATTGAGCGCGTCCGCGGACGCAGGGGTCAAACCGGCCTTGCTGGAGTTGCGCGAAGACGCCGCGCTCTTGGCCTTCCACCTCGCACAGCTGCCCCCTCCCCGCGCCGCGCGCCCCGACATGATCGATCCGAACCTGGCGGTCGGCCGCGCCAAGATCGATGCGAGCGACACTTTCGAGCAAGCCTTAGCGCATTTTTCGTCCCGGGAGGTTTTCTCGATCTTGAACGACGGTTCAGTGCTGTCGGCGCTGATGCAGAAGTGAATGAACACTGCTGGCTGCTTAAGAGCGAGACCGCGCGGAGCGGCGCCCCATAATTCAGCCACTGCAGCGATGACAAACAAAAAATGAGCGTGGAAGCCGCCCGAGCGTTCGCCGGCGTTTCCAAGCCAGACGGCCGAAGGCCCCAGCTCTGGGGGGCTAGGGGGCTTTGAGCTGGGGCCAGTTCGGGGGTCGCCCCTTGGGGCAGGGGCATCGGGAAAACTTGGTACTCCCGCAGTCGTTCCTCTGAGCGCAACGAAGTTCTTCGACCTGGCCGCCCGGCGAGCAGAGGTCGCGGCCGCGCGTCATCGGGTGGGTAGCTTGCCTAGTGGCGGCCTTTTTGAGGGGATTCCGCTCTCGGCAGAGATCATCGACCTTGGCTCGCATCCGGCCGAGCAGCAATTCGGCCGAAGCGGTCGCGATGCCGGCCCGCTGCAGCATCCGGATCTCGCGTTCCTGCGCGCGGAGCTGGCCGCGCATGCGTTCGATCTCGCTGCGGACTCAGTCGAGTTTCACAGCGCGCTCAGGTCGTCCGGCACCTCGCCGAACTTCCGGATCACGGTGGCATCTCCGAAGTCGCCCGTCGCCGGATCCCCGCTGCGGCTGAAGGCCACCGCGCCGACGATGCCGGGCTTCCGCGAAAGCGCCTCGGCTTTCATCACGGCCGCGTTCGGATTGAAGCACTCGACCGCCTCGCCGGCGGCGATGCCGTCGTCGGAAGGGACGAACGGCAAGGCGACGTAGTAGGTCACCTCAGACATCGTGCCTCACTCCGTGATGCCGGAGCACGTTTTGGCGCATCTCGTCGGCCGAGATCTCACCGGCGGCATATCGGGCAAGCTGCTCGCGGACGAACGCCGACGGCTCGCCACCCTCCATACGCGTGATCGCGACGGCATTCATCACGGCCTTGGCGCGGGATTCGAGATCGTCGTCACTCATCTGCCACGCCCTTGCGGACCCGCGAAGGAAGCCGTCCGCGGGCGTAGCCGGTCGACACCTTCCTCCGGAGTTGGTCGAGCTCGGCCTCAAGGAAGTCGTTCGCGACGATCAGCGCCCTGACGGCTTCCCGGGCATCGCCGCCGCAAGCCGCGATGGCCTGGTCGGCGGCGGCATCGAGGTCGTCGGGGAGCGGTCCGGATGGCTCGGGGGTAGCGATCATCGGATTATGTTCTCATTTTGTTCACAAGAGTCAAGCGCCGGGACCGTGTTTCGCTGGTGGCTGCTGCAGGGGCGGGCTTGAATTGCGTGGATCACGGCCGGAGCTGTCGGAACCGCGCCGCCTCGTTCGTCTTGAGTCCGTGTCCCCGTACCCTGGAGCGTTGCGTAGCCATGGCCCCCCGCGCGAACTGGAAAGGTTTCCTGCGTCTGTCCCTCGTCACCTGCCCGGTGGCGCTTTATCCGGCCACCTCCGAGAGCGAGAAGATCAGCTTCAACCAGCTCAACCGGCAGACCGGCCACCGGATCAAGTACCTCAAGGTCGACAGTGACACCGGCGAGGAGGTACCCAACGAAGACATCGTCAAGGGCTATGAGCTCGAGAAGGGGCAGTACATCGAGGTCACGAAGGACGAACTCGAGGAGATCGCGCTGGAATCCACGCGGACCATCGAGATCGACGAATTCGTCGACAGGACGGACATCGACCCGCGCTACCTGATCCGCCCCTATTACGTCAGGCCGGACGGCAAGGTCGGACACGACGCCTTCGCGGTGATCCGCGAGACCATCCGCGAGATGGACAAGGTCGCCATCGGCCGCGTCGTGCTGACCAACCGCGAGCACATCATCGCGCTGGAGCCGATGGACAAGGGGCTAGTGGGCACGCTGCTGCGCTACCCGTACGAAGTTCGTTCGGAGCAGGAATACTTCGACGAGATTCAGGACGTGAAGGTGACGAAGGACATGCTCGATCTCGCCAGGCACATCGTGAACCAGAAGGCGGGCAACTTCGAGCCGGAGAAGTTCGAGGACCACTATGAGAGCGCGCTGATCGAGCTCATCAACCAGAAGCGCGCCGGCAAGCCGATCACGCCGAAAGATAAGCCGGCGGCGACCAACGTGGTCAATCTGATGGAGGCGCTGCGTCGGAGCGTTGGTCAGGAGGCCGCGCCGGCGAAGGCGGCGAAGCCTGCCAAGAAGCCGCGGAAGGCTGCTGCGGGCCAGAAGGAAATGCTGATGCCGATTGCCGGCAAGAAGCCGGCGAAGGAAGCTGCGGCGAAGAAGCCGGCGGCAAGGTCGCAGCGGAAGTCCGCCTGACAAATAGGAGAGCCGCATGGATATGAAAGAAGCCTCGGCAATGACGGAAGCCTCTGGACTCACGAACGAGCAGGACGGCGTCGATCGTGCGTCCGCGGCGAGGTTGCGCGCCGAGGCGGAAGCGAGCCGCCGGCCGCTGCAGCCCACTTCGCAGGATGCCGCGATGCGCTGGATCGACCAACTTCGCAAGGTGACTTTGATGGCACCGCTGCAGTCGCTGTGCGTGGCGTTCCTGCTCGGTGTATGGGTCGCGCGCCGGCGCTAGACCCGTTAGCCGGCGATGCCCGCCAGTTAGCTGTGGCAAAACGGTTCGGCTACATGCAGGTGGTCCGGAAAGCCGCGTGCGCGGAGGGAGAGGTCGGCCGGCATCGTGCTGGTCGCGGTCTTGACCTCGTCGCAGTGCATCTCGGCACGCGCGCCTCGATCTGAGGGTGGTTCCTGAGCTCCGAGGGCACTCGCTGGTCGGAGCCCTCGCCGTCAGAGTCCGAACGGATAGGTGTCCGGGACGCCAGCGCGGCGATGTTCCGGTCCCAAGGGCCTGACTGCCTTCGTCTCATCGAACCACAAGAATGCATCAAACTGCTGAGGCAGCGACGCTTCGGCGTAATGGCTTTGCAGTTCGGTGTTCGGCCGGTAGATGACGCCGATGAACCGTTCGAGCCGCGGCTCGAGCAAGCGACGCCGAAGGCTCTCGTCCCGGCGAAATTCAAGCAGGCCGCGTGGCACACCGGCATCGTGGAACTGCCGCTCGTAGCTGTCCGGTCGAGAGGGCCGCACCTGCATCACTTCCATCTCGCCGTCCCAGTCCGACGCGGCGGCCACGGTGCCGGTATGGGTGCCGAAGCCGACCAGGGACGCCGCCTCGGCGAACTTCTCTCGACAAAGCTGACCGATGTTGAGCTCCTCGCGGACCGCCCCCATCTCGGTGAAGCGGGCGTCGCCGATATGTGAATTATGCGCCCAGACCACCGCCTTGGATCGCGGCCCCTGGGCGTCCAGGATATGGCCCAAGGTTTCGAACATGTGCGTGTCGCGCAGGTTCCAGGATCTCGGGCCCGCCATAGTACATGATCCGATAGTAGCGCTCGGCGGAGGCGATCAGCCGCGCGTTCTGCGCCGCGTCCAGGAAGCTGTCCGGATCGTTCGCGGTGTAGTCGAGTTGCTTTCCCAGGATATCCTGACACTGGCGAACCACCTCCGCCTCGCATTTCCGGTAGGCTTCGGTCACGACGGCGCGGCCGTAGGTCGAAGGTTCGCGCTGCCAAGGGGTTAGGCATCCGTAGCGCTCGCGCGCCACGGCCGCGGCTTCTGGATCTACGCCATCGAGGTAGGCGAGAACGGCCGCGATCGAACTCCGCATGTTGTAGATGTCGAGCCCGAAGAATCCGGCCCGCTCGCCTGCCGGCTTGCTTTCGTTGTGCTCGCGCATCCAATTGATGAAAGCGGCGACGTCGGTGTTTCGCCACATCCAGGTCGGGAAGCGCTCGAACGGCTTCTCGCCCGAACCGCGCGACGACCGGTGGCGAACGTAGCGATCGACCGCCGCGGCGTCGGGCCAATCGGCTTCCACCGCGACAGTCGTGAATCCGTGCTTCTCGATCAGGCGCCGCGTGATCGCAGCGCGCGCCCGGTAGAACTCCGACGTGCCGTGGGTGGCTTCGCCCAGCAGCACGACCCGGGACTGCGCAAAGCGATCGAAGAGGGCGCCGAAGGCGGGATCGTCGAAAGCCGGCAACGGTTCGAGGGCGGCGCCGATCATGTCCGTGAGCGAGCGGAAACGCGTGCGCCCGGGGACGTGATTGCTGGCGGAGCGCGCGCCGTCCTCCGCCCATCCGTGCTCTCCGATCAGGGGCACGAAGCGAACCGCCCCGAAGGCTTCTTCGTCATATTGGATGTCGCTTCGGCGTGTGATCCGCAGCAGCGATTGTTCGTGCTCCAAATCGCCGACTGGGATGACGAGACGGCCCCCAATGGCCAGTTGGCCCTTGAGCGCGTCCGGTACTTCCGGACCGCCGGCCGCGACGAGGATCGCATCGAACGGCGCCTCTTCGGGCAACCCGCGGGTGCCGTCGCCGGTATGGACGACGCAATTGTCGTAGCCGAGCGCCGCAACCCGCTCGGCGGCGACCCTGGCCAGGGCGCGATGGCGCTCGACGGTGTGAACCGTTCTGGCGAGCCGCGATGCGACCGCCGCCGCATAGCCCGAACCGGTTCCGACCTCGAGCACCTTGTCCGCTGGCTTCAGCTCGGCCGCCTCCGTCATCAGCGCGACGATGTAGGGCTGCGAGATGGTCTGCGCGTTCGCGATCGGCAGGGCGCCGTCCTCGTAGGCGAATTCCTCGAAACCGGATTCCACGAACCGCTCCCGAGGGACCTGTGCCATCGCGTCCAGGACGCGCCGATCACGGATGCCGCGGCGTGCAAGTTGAACCTGGACCATGCGGTCGCGAAGCTGTGCGAATTCGACCATGGCCGCGCCGTTCGTCAGAGTTCTGGTGCGACAAGCCAATTGGGACGAGCCGGACAGGTTCCTCCTACGACAAAGTATTGGGTTGGGTGGCGCGCCGGCGCTAGGGTCGCCTCGACGCGGGCCGTCGGCCGCTTCGGAACGAACGCAACGCAGCGCTGTTGGTCGCCGATAATCGGAGTGCTCGATGCACTTGGCCCGCCGGTCACATGGACGGAGAACGATCTCCGCGGGAAAGTTCCTGATCGCTGTCTTGGTCGTCATGGCCGCAGTGCATCTCGCTACGCGTGCGGAGACGTGACGTGTTCGGGCGGAGTTCGCCTGGCGCCGCTGGCATTCCGCCATGATCATTCAGACCATCGAGATTGCTGCCGGAATGGTCCTGGTCGTCTTCGCGCTGCGCGATGTATTCGACACGGTGGTCGTCCCGGGCGAGAGCAGGGGCGCACTGCGCGTGGCGCGGCGGCTCCTCGCCGTCGCGCTGCCGATTTGGAAGTGGGCTCGCCGAGGCAAGAGCGGGGTCTCGACCAGCTTCGCGCCGTCGATCCTCATGGGCTCCTTCCTCATCTGGATGGGACTTCTCTTGCTCGGCTACGGGCTCATCGCGCATGCGCTGGGGGACTGGTTCTCTCCGTCGGCCGATTTCCAGGAGGCGCTGTTCATCGTCGGAAGCGCGTTGTGCACGGTCGGCCTGAGCGGGATCGAGGCGCACGGACCGGCGCGTTGGGCCCTGATCTGCGCCGGCCTTTCAGGCCTCTCCGTTCTGACCATGGCGGTGACGTACCTGCTCGAAGTGCAGGAGGGAATCTCCCGCCGCGACGCCGGCATTCTGAAGCTCACCACCGCCGCAGGCGACCCGCCTTCGGCGCTCGGACTGCTCGAGCGCTACGCCGACCTCGACTCTCCCGAGGAAATCAGGCGCGTCCTGTATCGAGGGCGCGACTGGTGCGCTTCCGTGGTGCAGAGCCACGCTTCTCATCCCTCCCTGATCTACTTCAGGTCGGCGTCGGTGGGCGCCGGCTGGCCCGCCACGCTCGGCGCCATGATGGATCTCGCGCTCATGTTCGAATTGCTGATCGACGAGCCCGCGACCCGGGCCCCGGCGGTCCTGCTCCGAAGCGAAGGGTTGCGTCTGCTGGACGAATTGAATGGTTTGGTCGGCCTCCAACCGGCATCTGATGACACCACTGCTGCGGAGGCGCCGCGGCTATGCGCCCGCTTGACAGCGGCGGGCTACAAGGTGCGTTCGTCGGTCGACGCCGCCGAGTTCGCGGACCGGCGGCGAAAGCACGCGGGTCGGGTGCGTGCCGCTGCGGAGCATCTGGGCACCCTGGCAGCACCGCTGATCGCTTGATCGTCGATAGCGGTATCGGACCGCGGGTTGTCCGGTGCGCTTCAGTCTGGGCGGCACTCGGGGCAGGTGTCGCCGATCGAATCCAGCACTCCGCGGATCTCGGCGATGGCCTGATCCGGAGATAAGCCATCCGGTGGCTCCTGCGTGGCGATGTCCAACGCGAGCTCCCGCGCATGCGGGTCGGCGCGGTCCTGCATCCAGCCGTGCTCCTCGCATTCGCGAATGGCGCCGGCCTCCTGCAGCACCGAGATGGCCCAGCCGCGTAGCGTGCGGATCGCAGGCCGTCTTTCCATCGTCATCAGCATCGAGATCGCTCCTGCCGAGACGAATCCTTGGGGCCGCCGGCTCGTTCCGAGCGGTTAGCACGGGTCAGGGATTCCGAAATGCACAGGCTACCGCTTGTCCACGTGTTCCGTCGGGCTGTGGACGACAGTCGAATGGAGGTGTCGCCTGATCAGGGGCAGATGTCGGGCACGATGCCGCAAATGGTCGCGCCCGCCCTCAGTTCTTGCGCTTGGCCGTCTTTTTCGCCGCTTTCGCCTTCGGCGCGCAACACGCCACCGCATCCTCCGCCACCAGATTGCAGAGCTCCGGATGGCGGTCGCAGCAGTCGTTCACCAGGAAGGCAATGATTGACCGCACGCCCTCGACGTCGGACCGATAGATGATGGTGCGGCCCTCGCGCGATGAGCGAAGGAGACCGGCCCGAACCAAGATGGCCAGATGTGAGGAGAGCGTGTTGTGCGGTGCGCCAATAGTCTCGGCGATCACGCCTGCGGTAATACCCACCGGCTCGTGCTTCACCAATAGCCGGAAGATTGCGAGCCGGGTCGGCTGGGCCAGCGCTGCGAGGGCCGAAATCGCGTGCGCCTCGCTCAAAGCGCCGGCTGGCACCGCGTTCGCGTGGCTCGCCGCGGCCAGCGTGGTTTTCCGCATCGAAAAGTCCCCGGATTGAAGCATCGAGTCGCGCGCCTTTCTAGCCCAAAGGACTGGTGACAAGCCACAACGTTTCGACTATTGAATATGTCGAGAAATCTCGACATATCGTACATACTTACTTTGAAGATTGAATGACAACGATCGAGCGCTCCGGCCCGTAGGCGTACCGGCCGCCCATCCGAGGAAACCAGGCGCGGGTAGGCGTACCGGCGCACCTAGGAGTATTTACCATGTCGCAGCGTTGCGATCGTATGGTCGATGTCGGCCGCCGAAAATTCATGAGCGGAGCCGGCATGGCCGCCGCCGGCGTCGCAGTCACCTCAGTCGTCACCAGCCCAGAAGCCAAGGCCGCTCCCGCAGCGGCTCGTGTCAACTATCCGGCCAATCGGCTTGCCGGACTGCATCTTGCGTCCGGTCCGGTTCTTCTGCGCTCCCGAGCACGGTGTCTCTGATCAGCGTCGGGAGCTTGGCGAGAATGGGCTGCAAGCCGCCCACCACGTTCTCGAACAGATTGATCCGATCGCGGGCTGCCACGTACACGTCGGCCTCGACAGTGCCGGCATAATGCAGATTCACGATGCGGATGTCCGTGAAACGTTGCCCGAGCCTGTCGATGCGGCCGATCCGCTGCTCGACGCGCATAGGATTCCATGGCATGTCGTAATTCACCAAGGCCCCGCAGAACTGGAAATTGAGCCCCTCCGCGGCGGCATCGGTACACACCAGTATATCTGCGTGATGTTCGCGAAAGCGCCTTTTGACCTCTTCGCGGCTGATCCGCTTCCACGAACCATCGTTGCCGCGGACTTCGCCTCCACCCCCGAGAAGCACATTATCGACCGGCCGGTTCGCTCGACCAGATGGTTGCGCAGATAGTCCATCGTATCTGTGAACTGAGTAAATACCATCGACTGCGGGTATCGGCGCAGCACAAGGCGACTACTATCCCAAGAAGTTGCGCGAGGAGATCGATGGCGTGAACGCGCGCATCTACAGCACTCTGAACAACGGCGTCTACAAGGCCGGCTTCGCCACCAATCAGGAGGCCTACGAAGAGGCGGTCGCCCCCCTATTTGACACGTTGGACTGGCTGGATCTGCGCCTTTCGGATAGGCGCTTTCTCTTGGGCGATAGCATTACGGAGGCGGACATCCGGCTGTTCACGACCCTCATCCGGTTCGACGCGGTCTATTACGGCCACTTCAAGTGCAATATCAGGCGTATAACTGATTACCCAGATCTGTCGTCCTACACGCGCGACATCTTCCAGACACCAGGCGTGTCGCAGACCGTTGATTTCGACCACATCAAACGGCACTACTACGCGAGCCATCGCTCGGTCAATCCGACGGGCATCGTCCCGGTCGGGCCGGCGCTCGACTTCGACGCGCCACACGACCGCCAACGGCTTGGCGGCGGCACCGATCAGACCGCGTAGCGCGGCGCGTTGCCGGCAAGCCGCCCGTGAAGCTCCAGCATTCGATGCCGCCAGCCAGCAATTTGGATTGCCGTCCTCAAGCAGGCGAAATTCACTGATCGCCCTCGCACGCTGAAAGACGCCGAACAAGGAATAGTCCGTGTGGTCGGGGCTGTCTCCATCCAGATAAGGTTGTCCCGCCAGCGTGGCGCGCAATTGCCGTAAATCGGCGCGTCCTTTGACCCCAGTTGGCGCCCCGCCGATCGACAATCATCGGCGCAATAGGCGAGGGCCAACGGGCGGCGCGCGTTAGACGGAACGTCCACACTAGCGTGAATGAAGATGGACCGAGTACCGTACACCGCCTGCAAGGCCACCAAAGAGTCGCGCCAAGTAGGCGCCTATCTGGTTCACTATCCTGGGCAGAAATGCGCGGCAGGGTATAGGTTCATCATCTGAGAGCATGCGCACCAGCAATCGAACCTCTCAAAAAAAGCTGCGTTCAGGGCTTGGTCGAAGGGGCCGCTTATGAAAAGGCTCCCACAAGAAGCCGCGACAACATGCTCTAGCACTCCGTCACCACCACGACGGTCGGGGGTGAGAGGGCTGTTCTCCGAAGTCTATGATTTTACGAGAGAGCTTTTCGACTTTGGCGGGCCCGCGCCGAGGTGAAGAAGGCTCTCAAGTATTCACCTAACCTAAAAGAATACATCATCATTACAACGGCCAAGAACGACAGGGTGCTGGATCAGTTGGCCCAGAAACTGACGCTTGATCAGGCCAAGAAGAAGCGAAGTATCCGCATTGAGGTTTGGGGCTGGGGAACACTCGAAGAATGGATTGACCAATATCCCGCCGCTCGGCAGGCATTCGATCCGGGGTGGAGCCCCTCACTCCAAGCATTCCAAACACAGCTCAATCGAGTAGCTCAGGTCCAGAAGTGCCAACCGACCGCCGCTCAGGTTCAAGGCATCGCAGATCAAATTCAGCGGCAAACATCTGTTCAGGCTTATGCCCTGCCGCCTGATTTCGCGGAAAGCCAGCTCAGGCTGAGCTGGAACGTGCAAATAAGAGACGCGGGTTTGGCGAGGCAAATATTGCGCAGGAATTTGGTGAGTTAGCTGCCCGCGTCGCGGCTGGAAATTTGGCACCTATTGCACTACGCGCAGACGCGCTAGAGCGTGCAGCAAGGGCAAAATCTAAGCGCACAGCAATCATGTCGCTCTGTTAAATTCGGGTTGAGAACCGATCGAGTGAAGTTATCGTGCGCCACACGATGTCGAGGTCGTCCCGACGGTAAATTTCCTTTCGGAGGTAGTCCAGTTCGGCGTCGACAGTATCGGCGTCCACGTACCAGGCCTTGGGGCGGCCATCGGTACCGTCGTTCCACCGATAGCCACGCTGTTTGAGCGTGTCCTTCAGCGCGAATGGCGCGCCGTCAGCCCAGATGCGGTGCTGAGGGCGACGGGCGCGATCGAGCAGAGCCGCAAGCCCGGATTGCTTGGTGCCCGGAAGGTCGAGTGCCAAGATCTCGAGGACTGCGTGACAATCATCCAGCGCCCGATGAGCGTCGTGGAAGAGACCGCATTGTGAGAGCAGATAGGCGAGGCGGGCGCCAGCAAGGCCATGGGCTTTCCAGTCGATGCCCATCGCCGAACAGGCCCAGTGACAGTTCGCGAAGAAAGGCCAGTGCCGTTCCGCAACCTTGCGGTCGAAAGCGGCGTTATGCGCGATTACAATATGGCTGTTCGCCACGAATTGCTCGAGCGCCGTGCTATCGACGTGGTAACCTTCGACCATGGTGTCCGTGATGCCGGTCAAGGCGGTGATGGCAGGCTCGATCGGTGCCGACGGTTGTTGAAATCCTTGGAAGGTGTCGATGATCGAGGTGATCCGATCGCCGGCATAGCCGAATTTGATAGCGGCGATCTCCAGTACCTCGTTGCGCGTCGTGTCAAGGCCGGTCGTTTCCAGGTCGATGATCAATCCAATCCGATCGGTCGCGGACCGGGGCTGGGTACTCCGCGGGACGAGGCGGCGCAGGACTTTGTAGTTGCCCGTGGCCTCGAGCGAGCGCGCCATCGTCTCGGTCGTTTCGGCATCCGTGGACAGATCAACCTCCTGCGAGCCCGGCACTTCGGAGGGAGCCTTCACTAGTGGATTCGTCGGTCGCCTCCAAGGCAGGCCGAACGGAGTGTTCGATGGCTTGTACATGATCGTGGTCTCAGTTCCGGGTCGCGTTGGCGTCGCGATCGCGTAGGATGACTTCGACGAGCTGGCGCAAATTGCGGACCGAGCCCCCTTCCACGAGGATGCGATGGCCGCATGCTCATCGCGATCAAGCGGGGCAACCCAGCGAGCGTCGAGACCGCGGTCGCGGGCGAGGCCGGCGATGACAGCCGGCAACAAGGCATCGAGATGGTCGCGCGAGGGCAGCGCCAACGTGACGACGCGGAAGCGGTCGAGCAACGGGCGGGGAAGACCCGCCACGCTGTTAGCGGTGGCAACGTAGCTGATGTGGCTGAGGTCAACGTTGCTCTGAAAAAATGGATCGGGGTAGCGGATGCTGGTCTCGGACTCCAAGAGGCCGAGCAAGCAATCCCAGAGCCGCCCGACGCCGTCGGGACGGGTGCCCGCACTCATCCCGCCTGCTTTTTCCAGCTCATCAAGCAGCACCATCGGGTTGGCATGACCGGCACGAGCGATCGCTAAGAACGGATGGCAGGGCTCGGCGGAACTCCAACGCCGGTCGGTCCCCGCGAAAACTGAGTCGGCCCGGGAAGCATCGGTACGCCAGCAAGACACTCCTAGGAGCTCGGCGATCCGGCGTGCAAACAGAGACTTCCCTCCACCGGGCTCCCCCAGATCCAGGATCGGACGAACCAAAACAGTCGGCCTGCCGACGAGGTCGGCGATCACGATGTCGATGACGTTCTTGGCGTAGGGAAATTCCAACACGAGCGCGTTGCGGACCTGCTCGAGAGGCGGTGGCGTGACGAGGGGCACGACCTTGTTGATGACGCCCTCGAATTGAGGAAGCAGGTCCTTGAGCCTGGTGTTCTTCATCTCCTTCACGGGCAGCTGTGCGACCACGCATTGATGCAGTCCCGTCGCCGACGCTGGAGGGACTCGCTCCCGTGGTGCTGTCCGTTCATCGATGTCTTCGGCTTCGCCTCGTTGACTGGAAACTCGCGCTTCGGTCCTGATCCGCATGGTCTCCACGGCGGCCTCGATCCGGCGGGTCGCAGTCAGGTCGCCGAAATTGCTGGCCTCGGCCGCGGCCACGAGGCCCGGTCGCGGGTAGCGGGGCAGGCGGTGCTGCAGCGCAGGGATCATGGCCCAGCCGACGCAGAAGGTCTCGATGTCGGCGGCGAGCTGCAGATCTATGTCAGCCGGCAGCCGAGTAAGGGCAGCCATGAGCGTCCGAGTGACGCGCCGGTAATCCTCCGAACTGGCCAGATCGGTCTGCATCGGAAGGCTGAGCACGCGGACGCAGTCGGCGAGATGTCGGAGTTCGGGAGCGTCATCGGCGACGGCACACCGGTCGAGGTCCTTGGCTAGAGCGAGCGCTGTGGCGGCGTCGTCGACGGTCGCGAACTTCGCGGTCAGCGGCAAGCCAGGGCGCAGCATCTCGATGTCGGCGACCAGACGATCATGTATGTTGCGGCTACGTTGGTTGATGAGGAGCGCAACGCGCAAGATGCGGGGCAGGTTCTTGAAATTCTCTTCGAGGTCGGCGGCATCGGCCGCGGCGCCGCTCAAGATGATGTCCTCATCGACGATGGGCAGGTCGAAGTCGTCGTCAGCGCCGTCACCCAAGGTTACGTTCGGCTCCATGTTGACGTCCGTCTCGGGGACGGTGCCCGCCTTGCCGGGCTTGGAGGCCTTGCTCATGCGTGCGCCCCAATGAGGCAGCCGCTCAATCGGGAGCTGCCGTTCATGTTCGTCGTGGGTGCCGTCCAGCTAAGTTTCGGTATTAGGCGCTGGAGCTTCATGCGTCGCTATCCTTGCTCGGGCGTTCAGCGAACGCGGTGGTCAAGATGACCCGGGCTTCGCTGAACTTGTCCCGTTCGCGCGAATGCCGGCCACCGTAGTCCAGCCAGGAGTCGGCGAGTTCAGCTGCGAGTTCGTGCCCGACGTCGGTGAGGCCGATGACCTGAGCCATAACCAACGCCGACGCTGCGTTGCCGGCGAGCGCCGTGCGCATCAGCGCCGTCATCGTGATGTCGACATAGAGCGTGATCTCGTTGATCGGCATGAGCTCCACGGCCCCGCCGATGGCGCCGCTCGCGTCACCGCGCATTGCGGCGGTGAGATCATCGCCACCGTAGAGGACGCTGATCGCCTGGAGCGTCGTGGTCAACAGCAGCCGCTCGGCGGCACGGAACACGACGGCGGCAACAGCCGCCACCACGCCAAGGGCGAATAGCTCTCGGCGTTGAAGGGCCAAAGGGCCGGCCTCTTGGGGCAAGCCGAACTAGACAGCTCCGTGGTGACGCCACACTTGCCGCCGCCAACCCCTTGATCGAGGGTCTTACCCTTGGTGCTCACTTCGACTCCTTCGCTGCGTCGCCGATCGCCGGTCGTCGGGCTAGACCACGCGCCCGCGCCACGGGCCGGGGCCGCTCGGGCGAGCCTTGAGGATCCGCACCATGGAGTCCTCTACGGCCTCCTCGCGGCCAACCTGCCGGGTGGGCGCGACGACCGTGACGTCGGTTTTGGCCGGAACCTTGGACAGGCTCGCGAGCGTCGGCGCCAGGAGCCCGCGCATCTCGGCGAACAGGGTGCGGTGCAACTCCGCCGTCACCGCCTCGAGTGTCGCAAGCACCGGCACGCCGAAGTGTTCGTCGAGTTCCTCGCCCGTCACCTTCAGGTCCTTGCTGAAGCCGGAGGCGCCGTAGACGTCGATCACAGCGCTAGTCACGTTGCGGATGCCTTCGTAGCCGAGCTTCGAAAGGTAGTCTGCGACGACGAGACGCGCCGCCTTCAGGCCATGCTCGATCGGACGGCGCCGCGCTGACTCGGTGGCTCCGTTGCCGCGCTTGACCTCGTAGACGCCGGCCCAACCGGCTTCGGTCTCGACAACAATCAGATCGACCGTCACCATGCGCAGGACCGCCGAATCGGCCTTGAGCTTGATCTTGGCCAGATCGCGATCGGAGTTCTGTGAGGCCAACAAAGCGTTCGCCGCTTCCGTGATCGGCAACGCGACCTCGGTCAGGACCTCGAAACGGCCGGTCGCCGCGAGGGCGTCGGCCAAACTCTTCTGGAGCATCAGACCATGGCGCTTGACCACGCTGTTGATCACCGAGAGGGACTTCGAGAGATCCGGTCCGATGATCGGATCGATCGGAAAATCGCCAGCCATGGCGTTGTCGATCACCGCGCGGGAAGCCCGGGTGATCGCGGCCGCCGAAACCAACGGCGTGGTGTCGAAAGGGGTCGTCATGAGGTTGCTCCTGCGCTCGGGAGTGAGCGTGGAATGACCGTCTCATATCATACATAAAAAGTCACTAAAAGTGCCAAAACGTGGTTAACATTCAGCAAATCCGCGCGGCGCGCGCATGGCTTGGCCTCTCGCAAGAGGAGCTTGCCGATCGGGCGGGCGTTGCGAGACGCACGGTCATTCGCCTCGAAAATACGGACGAGCCACGTTCGGAGCGCATCATGGAAAAGCTTCGTGCCGTCTTCGAAGAACTCGGCATCGAATTCTTGTTCGAAGGCCGGCACGGCGTCGGACTACGACATCGTGACTTCAACAGGCGGTCAACGGATCCAGATTAATTAGAGATTCGGGAGCCGAGATGGAACGATGGCTTTCGCGTCGACGGGCTTCACACTCGCCACTGAACGAACGTGTCGGAGGCCGATGCGCTGAACTATGTCGCCGGCTATTGCGTCTGCAACGCCGTCTCCGAGCGCAACTTGCGTATCGCGCACAAGGGCATCTGGGTCGAGCCGAAGCTGCTTGCCGAGGTGGAGTACCGGGCGAAGTCGGCGGGGGAAAGGTCCGGCACCCGTTTTTCAAGGGTCTGCGCGAGGATCTGTGACCAGGCACGGACCATCTCCCGCGGCGTGGCCGAGGTGGTGACCGAACCATAGGCGCCGGCCGGCTCTTACGGACATCATGTCTGATGCGTTTGATTACTCCCGCGCCTACGCCTTCCGGCTCTTTGCAAAGCCCGATCGATGCCGCGCGGCGGGATGAATCATCTGAAGCCGATTACGGCCTCCTCAAGACGGACATCGGCTCATCCGCTGCCCGACATGCTGGCTAGTTTGGCAGCGAGTTCGTTGCCGCTGAACGGCTTGACCATTCGCGGAAGATCGGGCGCAACGCCTTCGCTTTCGGCATAGCCCGACACCAACAGCACCTGCGTCCCGGGCATTTCCGACCGAACGCGCCGGGCCAGATCCGTGCCGTTCATTCCTGTCATCAGATGGTCCGTAACAAGCAACTGGGGCTTGAGACCGCCCTCGATCAGGCGGATCGCCTCTTCCGCCGAAGCAGCTTCCAGAACGGCGTATCCGATGTCCGTTAGCATGTCCGCGGCTGCCGCGCGCACAAGGGGCTCGTCGTCGACGAGAAGCGCCGTTCCAAGCGGGCCACCGCCGGGCGTCGAGACCTGTTCTTGGCTCTCCGCCTTCACGGGCTCATCGGTCGAAGGAAGCCAGATTTCTATATTCGTGCCCAGCCCCGGGCGGCTTTGAATGGTCAGTGAGCCGCCCAATTGCGAGGCCAAGCCGTGAGCCATCGATAGCCCGAGACCCGTGCCCTTTCCGATGCCCTTGGTCGAGAAGAATGGCTCGATCGCACGGGCCTTCACGGACTCGTCCATGCCGACGCCGCTGTCCGCAACCGATATCCTTAGGTAGCGGCCAGGCTTCAGATTGGCGCGATGTCCCAAGTCGACGTCCTGGGCATCCGCGGTAATGCGCAACGTTCCGCCGTCAGGCATGGCGTCACGCGCATTGACCGCGAGATTGAGGAGAGCCATCTCGAGCTGATTTTCATCGACCTTTGCGGCCGGCAGGTCCTGCTCGATCTCGACAGAGACCTTGACCTGCGGACCGGACGTACTCGCAATCAGATCCCCCATCCCGCGGATGCGGTCCCCCACCTGGGTCGCTCTGGTTTGGAGTGGCTGCCGCCGTGCAAATGCGAGCAACCGCTGCACAAGCGTCTTGGCCCTGTCTGCGGACTGTATCGCCCCGGTGATCAATCGCTGTTCGCGTTCCCCGCCTACGCCTCGGCGCTGCAAGGCGTCAAGGGCGCCGACGATCGGTGTCAACAGGTTGTTGAAGTCGTGTGCTACCCCGCCAGTTAGCTGGCCCATCGCCTCCATTTTCTGTCCCTGACGCAGCTGCTCCTCCGCCCTCGCGAGCCGCTCCTGCTCGCGGATACGTTCCGTCACATCGTAGACAGATCGATACGCGCCGATCCGCTCTCCCTTGCTGTTTCGGAGGGTGTTGTACTTCATTTCGTAGTGGCCACGTTGTTCGCGATGGCCGAACGTCGCAATCTCCGTGAATTCCTCTCCTGATAGTGCGCGGGCCCAAACCGCGCGCACGGCTTCTCGCTCAGCGGGCAGATGCGTCAACAGGTCAAGCATGCATTGCCCGGCTTGCGGACGAACTCCGAAGATCTTCGCGAATTCGTCCGCCGCGGCCTTGTTGATGGCGAGCCAGCGGAATTCCAGGTCCACGACCTGCACGAAAGCATCCGTCCCCTCGACAATGTGGGCCAAAACCCTCCGTTCAGCCAAGACTTCGGAGATTCGGCGTTCCAATGTCTCGTTCAGCTCCTTGAGCTTTGCTTCATCTGCCTTGCGAGCAGTGACGTCGATCGCGGTGCCGGTCACTCGCACGCAGCGGCCGTCGTCATCGAACACGCCTCGTCCCTTCGCAGCGACCCAGCGGACGCGACCGTCCTCTTTACCGATGGTTCGATACTCGACATCGTAGAGAGCGCGCTCCTCGGGATCTGCCGCCGCTGCGTAAGCTGCGCCGACTAACTCGCGGTCCTCCGGGTGAAGGCCTGAGAAGAAGTCCGCCATCGACACGGGTCTCTCCGGCGAGATACCGAACATCGCCTTGACCAACGGCGGCCAATGCAGGACCTGATTGACCTCGTCCACATCCCAGAAGCCGACGTCCGCGTTGGCGGTAGCCAGGCGCAAACGTTCTTCGTTCTCTCTCAGGGCGATATTCATCGCCTGCAATTCCTCTTCGGCACGGCGACGTTCTGCCTCTGCTTCCTCTCTCCGGGTGATGTCGACGTTGACGCCGATCATCCCGAGGAAGTCACCGGAAGCGCCGATGCGAGGATGCGCGACGGTTTCCAGAACCCGGTATGCTCCCGAGGCGCTGCGGTATCGTCCCTTCAGCTCTACCGCAGCCCGTTTCGCAATTGCGCCCCCCACCTGTTCGTGGATGGCGGAGGCGTCGTCGGGATGTATTGTCGACGACCAGTCGAAGTCGGGAATGGCTGCTTCCTCCACTCCCCAGAAGTCACGTAGCAGCCGATTGAGGTGAAGGCATTTTCCCCAGGAGTCGCTTATCCAGATCATGACCGGAGCGTGCTCCGACATGAGCCGGAAACGAAGCTCGGATTCCCTCAACTGGTCTTCCGTCATGATTCTGTCGAGCGACAAGCTCAACTGGCGTGCGATGGTGCTGGCTAGACGGGTCTCTCCTTCGCTGAAGCGATGCGGGCACCTATAGTAGGTCATGAACTTGCCGAAGACGCGTCCGTTGCGGACCAGGGGAATGAACGCGAGTCCACGAATCCCTTCGCCCTCGATCACCTTCTTCAGGGCCTCGGGTTCGTTCGCATCCCGAATGTCGGCCACGAAGATAGGGGACGCGCAAGTCGTGTCGGGCGTCCATGGCGAGTGACCGTCCACGGCTTTGCGGTACTGCTCGCTGATGCCTCTCCAGGCGACGAAGCGCATCTCGGAAGCCGAATCGAACAGCAGGATCGATGCGCGGTCGCACTCGAGCGCTTCGGTAATCGCATCGAGCGCCGCCTCATAGACCTCTTGAGCGGATCTGGCAGCCTGTAAACGCTCCGTGAGATGAAAGAGCGTCCCAAGCTCGCCAACGGTCCGCGAAAGGGATTCCGCGGCCCTCTTGCGTTCGCTGATGTCCCGGCAAAAGGTTGCTCCGCCTACGATCGAGCCCTTCTCATCGCGCAGCGGGACGACCGTAAGCTCCACGGCCAGGGCTCTGCCATCCTTGCCCACCCGGTCGGTTTCGAAGGGGCCATAGGATTCGCCGGCGCTCACCCGATCGATCATGTTCTGGGCGGCTGAGCGCTCCGCTTGCGGGACCAGATCCAGGATGGAGTGACCGGCGACCTCCGAAGCCTCGAACCCTAGCAGCCGTTGTGCCGCGGGATTCCACTGCGTGATGATGCCGTCGGTGCGCCAGCACCAGATCGCGTCGGGCGAGCCGGCAAGGATCGCCGAAAGCACCACCCCTCCGGGCTCTACTCCCAGGTCGCGAGCGGATTTTGGTTTCAAGACGGAAACCGGTCGGTCAGCCCTGCTCGACATGCTTACCCCCTAGCGGCCATCTCTTGAGATGAGACGCTTAAATGTCTTCGCTCCATTCCCGGATAACAAAACCTTACACAACGACGTGGATTAGGGTTGGTTCCAAACCCGCGCCCAAGAAGTAGGCGCACGCAGACAAAGGCTCCGTCCGATGGCCGCCGAGCCTATGTAACCGAGGGCTTTGTGAGCCCTGCAAAGGGGAGGCGACCGCTCTCGATCGCCTCGAAATCGTCCGAAATCGACGGCCGATTCGCCCGGTGAGGTGGTACACAGCGTGGTCACAAACGTGGACGGGACTTTGCGGCGTCCTTGTTTTTCGGCATTTTTTGCGCATTCTATGGGTAGGGAGACCCACTCTCTCCGCGAGCTCTTTCCAAGCGCCTGAAACTCCGGATGATTTACGTTTCAAAAATACGCTTTAGGAGAAAGCCCCGGTGGTGCATAGGAGTGGTCACCGTGAGCTTTCGCATGATCGAGCCTTGGATCAATCCTCATTCGGAATTCTACTTCTTCAGAAGCCGGGTTCCGAAAGGCGCAAGTTCGGCGTGCCAAGGTCAAGCTCAGGCTTGGCGGCAAGGCTTGGGACGAGGCCCGTTCTCCGCGGCCAGAAAGAATCTGAAGTTTCGAGCAGCAGTGGCGCGCGAATAGGCGCGCGGCTCGAAGGAGCTCTCGCTTGATTCACGCGTCGCCTCCGAGGCTCTCATCTGCCCGTTTGGATCGCATTTTTGGTGGGATCGTTCTCGCGCTGGCCGGAGCCGTGGCGCTTTGCCGAGTTCGCAAAAGCGATTGTCGCGCAATTGCACCGACGCTCGTGCCATTGAGTTAACCCAGGTTAATCGCGCACTTTCTCCCGCCGCTCTTCAGACCCAATTCAGCCAAATCATTATCGGTTGTTCTCATCGGGGCAGGACCCTCCAACCCAGAGTCCTGCAATGATCAAGCAAGTTGTTTCCGCGTGTCTCGCTATTGCCGCCAGCTCCATTGCCGCGGAAGCGCGGCCCTCTCGGAATCTTCAAGTGCCGGAGTGCAACGTCACCATGCCCTGCGATTTCTCGTATGCGCAGCCGCGCCGCGGGCGGGCTCCGAGGCCGTCATTGCCGGCCTATGGCGCGACACAGATGTCGGTGACCAATGCGGGTTACACCGCCACGACGATCAGCGTCTCCGGCGAGCGCGTCATCGGAGGCCGGCCCGCCGGTTGCCCGTCGTTCTGTGGCTGCGGCGCCGCACTGCACGTGTTCGGCCATGTCGTGCCGGAATTGAATCTGGCATCCAACTGGCTGCGCTTTCCACGCGCCGCGCCGGCGCCGGGAATGGTCGCGGCGCGACGGGGGCATGTCTTTGTTCTCGAGCAGTCTCTCGGCGGCGACATGTGGATGGCGTATGACGCCAACTCGGGCGGTCACGCCACACGCATGCACGCGCGTTCGCTGCGAGGCTACACCATCGTCAACCCGCGCGGCTGAGGAAACGGCGAGGTGCTCGGCCTCCATCACACCCGCAGCACCTTGCCCGGATTCATGATGTTCTTCGGATCGAGCGCGCGCTTGATGGTGCGCATGATGTCGAGCTCGGTCTTCGAGCGGTAGTGGCTGAGCTCGTCGAGCTTTTCGATCCCGATGCCGTGCTCCGCCGAAATCGAGCCGCCCATGGAGGTGATGAGGTCGTTCACGGCGCGCGTGATGGCGGCGGTGTATTGGTTCAGCGTCTGCTGATCCATGCCGGGCGGCAACGCGCCGCAGCTCTTCCGCGGGCGCGTTCCTCGATAAGCGGGGAGCCGCCAGTCTCTCTGTGCTTGATGGACGCTACTCCATGACCATGGCGTGATCGCCCGGTGTCGACGCCGAAGCGCCCCGAAGCAGGAGCAGCAGGGGAATGGCCGCCAGTGTCAGGATCATCATCAGCTTGAAATCGTCGATGTAGCTGATGATGGTGGCCTGTTGCTGGATGAGCGCGTCCAGTGCGGCTTGTCCAGGGGCCGTCCACGGGCTCAAAGCGCGGAAAGCATGCTGCGCAAGCTCGCGGTTGGTCGCGGTCACATGCGCGCCGATGATGGCGTGGTTGACCTGTCCGTTCCGGATCAGCAGGTAGGAGACGACCGAGATGCCAACGCTGGATCCGACATTGCGCGACAAGTTGTAGAGACCGGTCCCGTCGCCGCGCTTGGCCGGGTCGAGGGTCGCGAAGGTCACGGTGGTCAAGGGAACGAAAAGGAAGCCGAGGCCGGCGCCCTGGATGAAGCCCGTGACGGCGATGGTCCACTGCGAGACGGCGGGGGTCCAGCCGGTCATGTCGTACATGGCCCAAGCCGTGAGTAGAAGGCCCGCAAGCAGCAGGAGGCGCGTGTCCACCTTGTTGATCAACCGCCCGACGACGAACATGCAGGCCATGGTGCCGACCCCGCGCGGTCCCATGACGATTCCGGCGGTCACGACGGGATAGCCCATCAGGCTCTGCAGACATGGCGTGAGGAGAGCCATGGATGCAAGATAGGTGACGCCGACGATGAAAATAAAGAACATTCCGACGGTAAAATTGCGATCGAGGAACAGGCGGGGATCCACGAACGAATGCTTTGTGGTGAAGGTATGCACCAGGAAGACGTAGAAGGCCGAGACGGCGACGGTCGCCTCGATGATGATCTCAAGGGAAGAGAACCAGTCGAGCTGCGCGCCGCGATCGAGGAACACCTGCATGGCAGCGATCGCGATACTGAGGCTGCCAAAGCCAAGCCAGTCCATTCGGCCGCTGCCAAGCGAGGAGTCTGTCCGCATGAAGGCCGAGATGCCGATGAAGGCGAGCGCGCCGATGGGGACATTGATGTAGAACACCCAGCGCCAGCTCATGTGGTCGGTCAGCCAGCCGCCGATGACCGGTCCCAATACTGGCCCGACCATGACAGAGATTCCGAAGAGTGCCATCGCGGACCCGCGTTCCTCGGGAGTGTAGATGTCCAGAAGAATGGATTGGGCGATCGGCACCAGCGCGGCGCCGAAGAAGCCCTGCATGAGACGGAACGCCACGATCTGGAATAGCGACTGCGCCAATCCGCAGAGGACAGATGCCCCGACGAAACCTACGATGGCCACCATCAGCACCCGCTTGCGCCCGAACCGCGCCGCCAAAAATCCGGAAGGCGGCGTCATGATGGCCGCCGCGACGATGTAGGAGGTCAGCACCCAGTTGATCTGGTCGGCGCTTGCCGAGACGCTGCCCTGCATGTACGGCAGCGCGACATTCGCAATGGTGGTGTCGAGCGCCTGCATGATCACCGCCAGGATGATGCAGGCGGTGATTGCTCCTCGGTTCTGGACGGCTGCCGTCATCTGATCAGAGGTAGTTTGTGATGAACTGCGGGAGACCGCGGGCGTGGCCCGTGTTTATGCTCAGCTCCACGCTCATGCCGACCCGAAGCGGCGGCTTGTCGGATCGTTCTGGACCCGTACCCGCAACGGGATTCGCTGCACGACTTTGACCCAGTTGCCGCTGGAATTTTCCGAGGGCAGCAGCGAGAAACTGGAGGAAGACGCGGGGCTGATGCTGTCGACCGTGCCGGACCATTCCACGCCGGGATAGGTGTCCACGTCGATCGTGGCCTTCTGCCCAGGTTTGACGTAGGTGAGTTCAGTCTCCTTCGGGTTGGCCTGGACCCAGACGTGGTCTGAGGACACAAGATTGAACGCGACCGTGGACGCTGCGAGATACTGTCCGGGCTGCAGCGTCGGAACGTTCGTCGCGATGCCCGCGAACGGCGCGTGGACGGTCGTATGGTCCAACTGTCTGGCGGCTTCGTCTCGGGCGGCGACGGCGTCCTTGTAGCGCGGGTGGTCCTCGATCTCTCCATTCGGGTCGCCATTGAGGTTCGCCGCAAGCCCTTCAAGCTGCTGCTGCAACGACGCGAGCTTCTGCTGCGCGCTCTGCAGGCTGTTCTTGGCGGCATCGTAGGTCGCTCGCGGAGTGAAGTTGTTGGTGAGCAGCTGCTCCTGGCGTTTGAAGTTGGTCATGTTGAAGTCGACATCTGCCTTCGCCTGCTGCACCTGGGCTTCCATGTTCCGGTAACTCGCCTGCATCGCCAGGAGGTCGTTCTTGGTGTTGCCGACCTGTGCTTCGGCTCTTTCAAGCGCAAACTGGGAGGGCTTGGGATCGAGCTTGAACAGCACGTCTCCCTTCGCGACTTTTTGGTTGTCCTTGACCACCACTTGCTGGACCATTCCGGAAACGTCAGTAGAGATGCCCACGGTGTCTGCCTGAACATAGGCGTTTTCGGTCTCCATCACCGCGCCGCCAGTGACTTAGAGGTATCCTCCCACGATCAGTGCGACGGGCAGCAGTGCAAACAGCCCGACCCGCAGCATTGAACGGCGCCTGGATTGAACAGGTGCGGCCGGCGCCGCTTTTTGCCCGAGCTGCGACTGCGGATTGCCGCGGGCTTCGACCTGATCCTGCTGCTCCGTCCGCGGTTCCTCGATGCGGCGCTCGGGCCGGCCGCGGTCGAATTGGTGAACGTTACCGTCCTCCGCGGTCTGCTTCCTGTCTTCTTTCAGTTTATCCATCACCGACCTTTTTCTTGTTCGTTACCGGCGCGTCGCAGGCGGCCGAGAGGTTCGACCGCATCACGGACAGCGACTTCAAAAGACACTCGCGATCGGATTGGGAGAGACCAGCGAGCGTCTCCGAGCGCGTTCTCTCTCCGAGCTCCCGAACCTGCTTCAGTTTGGGTTTCGCCGCATCGGTAAGACTAAGCCGCCACACCCGGCGATCCGTCGCGTGAGGGATGCGGTCCACGAAGCCGGACTCCACCAGCCGATCTACTATTCGGCTCAACGTGATCGGTTCGACGTCAAGGAGATCCGCGAGCCCCGTTTGACTGATGCCTTCATTGCGCGAGAGGTAGGCCAGCGCCTGCCATTGAGCGCGCGTCAGGCCGAACCCACGGGCGTGCTGCTCGAACCTCTTGCGCATCAAACGCGCGACGTCGTGCAGCAGGAAACCTAGTTCGGCGGATCCCGTATTAGTCGAACCATTCATGGCGAACTCACTTTGGGCAGATAGTAAGCAAGCTTATAATAGTCAATGCTTAGGGCTGATCCGCTCCTCACATGCAGTTGATTCACGCGCGTCGGGTTCCCGCGTTTGGCCGATCCCCGGAAATCCCGCCGCGTGTCATCAGGGTTGTTTGTTGTGCTTGAGCCCGCGTGCAAGCTGATGTGCTGCGAAGGCTACCGCGGAGTCCCCGTGCGGGCGATTGACCAGCGGGCAAGTCACGACTTGCCGAAAGGGAACTTGATGTCCGGGGTGTCCTTGGATCGGCTAAGCGATACCTGTGCGCGTCGCCCCTAAACCAGACATGTCACGTCAACCAGTATGCTCTAAATCGGCAACATTGTCGGTCATTCCCGGTGGCGGATCGCCTGACACGGTGCGCTCCTTAAGAAGTTCTCTCTCGGCCCGGTACCAGAACTCATCCATTTTGCAAGCCGGTTCGCCAGCGTCCTTCCATAGCTGACAAGCCCTGGTACGGATCTCTTCCTCGGTCGGACCAGACATGACTACACTCCTCAACTGATCATCATCAAAACAAAAAGGGCTCGCCTACGCAAAGCCCTCAAATTGCTCGGTTGCGTTCCAGACCATCACGTCAAAAACCGAAGGGACCTCAATTGGTTCCTGTAAGGTGATCTCGCTTAGGCACGTGCGTTCTGTGCTCCTCCATGGAGGCTGCTCAACAATGGCGTCAATCCAAAACAAGGGCGTACGTCCGCGATTCGTAAATCAAAGCTGGCTCGGCAGTGGGGTGTCCGCAATGTCGATCAACGCGCCGAGACCCTGTCGCAGGCGGCGGGTCGCGATGGTATCGTTGGCGAGTCCAAATACCACCAGAGACCGTCCTGTCACCGCGTAAAGATGTCCGAGGTCGAACTCGGCCATCGGCGTGTCCGGCTGGTTGGTATCGATCAGGCTCAGCCAGCTCCGCCCGTCGGTGACGGCGGGCAAGGTGAAGTTCACGACTTCATGGTGCGCATTGTAGATCAGCAGCATGGTCGCATCCGAGCCGCGGCGCTTGATGCCAGTCTCCTGGGCACGCCCGTCGAGCAGCATCCCAAAGCACTTGGCGTTGCCGTCCTCCCACTGCTGTGTTGTCATGTCATGGCCGGATGGTGACAGCCAGGTCACGTCATTCACGTCGAGCTCTTCATTCCGCGAGCCGACCAGAAACCGGCTTCGGTAGAGGATCGGAAACGCCTTGCGCGTGGCAATCAGCTTGCGGACAAACTCACGGAGGCTCCGGCCGTTTGCGCTAATGCCCATCCAGTCAAGCCATGTGGTCTCGTTGTCCTGGGCATAGGCATTGTTGTTGCCGTTCTGAGTGTGCCCGAATTCGTCGCCGGCAAGCAGCATTGGCGTGCCGTGCGACAGCAGCACCGTTGCGAGGAGGTTTCGCTTCTGGCGCTCCCGCAGCGCGGTGATCTCCACATCGTCTGTCGGCCCCTCGACGCCGCAATTCCACGAATGATTGTTGCTATGGCCGTCCCGATTGTCCTCGCCGTTCGCCTCGTTGTGCTTATCATTGAACGAGACGAGATCGTTGAGATTGAAGCCGTCATGCGCCGTAACGAAATTGACGCTGGCCCACGGCCGGCGGCCGCGCTTGTTGAAGAGGTCGCCCGACCCGGAAATGCGCTTGGCAAAGTCAGCGAGAGTGCCCGGATCGCCCTTCCAGAAAGCGCGTACAGTGTCTCTGAACTTGTCGTTCCACTCGGCCCATCCGGGTGGAAACTGGCCGACCTGATAGCCTCCCGGACCGATGTCCCAGGGCTCGGCGATCAACTTGACGCCGGAGAGAACCGGATCCTGGCGGCAGGCATCCAGGAAGCCGCCGCCTTCGTCGAAGCCGTAAGGTTCGCGTGCCAGAATAGTGGCAAGGTCGAACCGGAAGCCGTCGACGCGCATTTCGGTCGCCCAGTAGCGCAGGGAATCTGCAACCAATTGCAGCACGCGCTGATGTGACAGGTTGACCGTATTCCCGGTGCCGGTGTCGTTGATGTAATAGCGCTTCGTGTCCGGCAGCAGGCGATAATAGCTCGCGTTGTCGATGCCCTTGAATGAGAGCGTCGGACCGAGCTCGTTTCCTTCCGCCGTATGATTGTAGACGACGTCGAGAATCACCTCGATCCCGTGAGCGTGAAACTGATTGACCATGGTCTTGAATTCGTTCGCGAACGGCGTTTTGAGATAACGCGGCTCCGGTGCGAAGAAGGCAATGGAATTGTACCCCCAATAGTTGCGCAACCCCTTCTCGACCAGGTAACTGTCGTCGACGAAGGCGTGGATGGGCAACAACTCTGCGCTGGTAATGCCAAGCGAGCGCAGGTAGGCCGGAATGTCCGAATGCGCCAGGCCCGAGAAAGTCCCGCGATCTGCTTCGGATACCAGCGGATGCAGCTGGGTAAAGCCCTTAACGTGCATCTCGTAGGCGATCGTGCGCTCCCAGGGGACTTCCGGCTTGCGCGCTACGCCCCAGGTGAAAGCCGGGTCGATGACTCGGCACTTCTGCATCAAGGGCGCGCTGTCGCGTTCGTCATAGGAGAGGTCCTTGTCGGCATGGTTGAGCTGATAGCCGAACAGCTCCGCTCCCCAGCGCAATTGGCCGACCAACTGCTTCGCATACGGATCAAGGACCAGCTTGTTGGGGTTGAAGCGATGCCCGGCATCAGGTTCATACGGCCCGTGGACACGGTATCCGTAAACGGTCCCGGGGCGGGCTGAGGGCAGGTAGCCGTGCCACACCTCGTCGGTGTATTCCGGCAGTTCAATCCGTTCGAGTTCGGACTCGCCGGCGTCGTCAAACAGGCAGAGTTCGACCTTGCTCGCGTGTGCCGAGAACAGGGCGAAGTTGACGCCGAGCCCGTCCCACGTGGCTCCGAGCGGAAACGGCCTGCCTTCAGTGATGCGGGAACGGCGCAAGCTCGAAGCCGCCCTAGTGAGCGTCTCGTCAGAGCGTGCGGATTGGTCCATGTCAGCCCCGAAAGAACGCGGGTTAGGAAGTCGGTTTAGGAAATTGGCGCGATCGCGCCTTCAACGGTGGTTTGCTCCGTCACTGCCGAGGCAATCACCTCGATTGCAGGCAGATCGGCGGGCTTAGGCAAAACCTTCGCCCTTTGTAGCGCGACTTCTTTGCTGATCGCGGAAATCGAGTTGCCAATCTTGCCGACGATCGTCGTCAGTTCGGACTCGGACAACCGTAGGCGCTTCCTGACAAGGCGCACCTGGGTAGGGTCAGTCAGGTCCAGCTTGTTGCGGATCGGCTGCGGCTTCGAGCGTTGCATGGAGAAACTCCTGTCCGTGGGCTAACCGTCCCGATGTAGTTCAGTTCCAGCTCGCGGGCGGTGGCGCACGTGACGAACACGGCTCCCTGTGCCGATGCGTTGGCTGATTTAGCTCGACCAAGCGAGCCGGGCTGAACAGCGTGCGCGAAGCCTCACAAGCTGTTGGCCAGAGTTCTGCTGCCGAAGGAACGAATGCAGAGATCTCAACTTCTTCATTCACAGACTTGAGCGACGGAAAATCGATGCTCATAGGATCGACTTTGGCCCGCCAAGCCACTGTGAGCGGCGAAGCGTCTTGATGACGAATAAAAAGGTGAGTAGGTCGTGAGTCAGAGAGCGGCAAGACCGGAGCAATCTCGCCGCCACGGAGCTCAGATCCTCGACCATGGGGTGTCCTTTAACCTCTGGGCGCCGACCGCACGGTCGGTCGAGTTACTTGAAGTCGGCCAGCCACCGCGCCCAATGCCTCGCGACAGCGACGGCTGGTGTCAGCTGCTAAGTCCGACCGCGCGCGTCGGCACGCGCTACCAGTTCAGGATCAACGGGGAGCTGATCGTTCCTGACCCGGCCTCTCGTTTCCAGCCCGATGATGTCGGTCAACCCAGTGAGGTAATCGATACGGAGGCATTGCGCGACAGCGTGCCTTATCGAAGCCGTCCCTGGCCGGAAGCCGTCATCTACGAACTGCACGTCGGTACCTTCACCGAGGAGGGCACCTATTCCGGAGTCCAGAGCAAGCTACCTTATCTGCGCGGTCTCGGCATCACGGCCATTGAGCTGATGCCGCTTAACGACGTCCCAGGCCGGCACAATTGAGGTTACGACGGCGTGCTGCTGAACGCGGCGAATGCGCGTTATGGCAGGCCCGAGGATCTCAAGCAGCTGCTGCGCGCCGCGCACGCCCTAGACATCATGGTCTATCTGGACGTGGTCTATAATCACTTCGGTCCGCAGCTGAATTACCTGCACAGCTATGCCGAGCGTTTCTTCACGAGCCGCCATGCCACGGGCTGGGGGCCGGCGGTCAACCTCGAGGGACAAGATGGCGTATTCGTACGCGAGTTCCTGATCGAAAACGCGATGATGTGGCTGCGGGATTACGGCTTCGATGGTCTTCGTCTTGATGCGGTGCACGCCTTGAAGGACAATTCCGACCGCCATTTCCTCGTCGAGCTTGCCGAGACGGTTCGCAATGAATTCGCAGGCCGGCGCGTGCATTTGATGCTGGAGAACGAGGCAAATCAGGCGCATCTCCTTCGTCGCTCGCAGGGGCTGGCCAGGCACTATGACGCGCAATGGGCTGACGATTTCCACAACGCTCTTCACGTCCTCCTGACGGGAGAGCGCGAGGGCTATTAGAGCGCCTTCGCAGACAAGCCGCTCGAACATCTCGCGCGCTCCCTTACCGAGGGATTTGCGTATCAGGGAGAAGTCTTCCCTCTGCACGACGCTCCGCGCGGAGAGCCGAGTGCAGATCTGCCGCCCGAGGCCACCATTTTCTTCGCCCAGAATCATGATCAGGTGGGCAATCGCGCTCTGGGCGAGCGGCTGTCGAGACTGGTCAGTCCGGAAAAGCTGAAGCAGGCCCTCGCGCTCGTTTTGCTCAATCCTCACATTCCCATGCTGTTCATGGGAGAGGAAGGGTTGGCCGACACGCCCTTCCTGTTCTTTGCGGACTGGTCGGGGGAAGCTGCCGAGCTGACACGGGAGGGGCGACGGAGGGAGTTTGCGCAATTCCAGGCGTTTTCAACGCCAGAGATGCGTGCCCGGATTCCGGACCCGTGCAACGAGCAGACGTTTCTGGCCTCGAAGCTCGCCTGGGAGAAGCTCGACAGCTTGCCCGCGAGTCTCGAGTTCCGGGCGCTGACCGCCCAGTTGCTGAAACTTCGATGTCCTGCTCACTGATGTCGGGCTGCCTAAGGTTTCTGGCGTCACGCTCGCCCGAAGAGGCGAGGGCTCGGCTTCCGGCTTTGAAGATCATATTCGCGACGGGCGATCATGCCGCGGCTCATGATTTCGGAAAGCTCGACGCCGTGCTGCTGGGCAAGCCGTACACGCCGGAAGATCTGCGAGAGGCTGTGAGCGCGGTGGCAAGTATTGAGCGTGCCGGAGGCACTGGGTTGGTGCCCAGGAAGGGAGGCGGTTGAGGACGGACGCTAACGAGAGCGCTACGGGATCTCTGAATGATCATTCGGTGAAACTTGGTCGAAGTCGCCTCCTGCACCGTTGCCGCTGCAGGTTGATGACCGGCAGTTGCCCATTTTCGAACCTACTGACGTCGGCTGCGAACCTGCGATGGTCGAGCGAAGCGGACCTCGTACCGGACGAGTTATGTTGTTAGAGAGACGTATGAGCAAGCCGCCATATACGTCCGACTGTCAGATTGTGTTTTGCGCTAATTCGCTCGCATTCGACGAGGATCGTTCACTTTCGTCCGGGAGTTTCTGTGCAAAACAATAGCAGTAAGGCGGCTCTCAGTCCGAAAGGTATCTGAATTGTTGTGGTGGGCCTGCCTGGACTAGAACTAAGAACTAGACCGTTATGAGCGCAGTACGTTAACGGAAAAATCAATTAACTTCAGTGATGCCCGGTAGGATCGTGCGCGTTCGTGCACTTTGTTGAGGGGGTGGACAACTGATGTCACGGAAACCGCTGCATTTGCCTCCTTGCATGAGCGCCGATGTCCCTCTCTTGATCAGCTCTTTCTGTCAGACTTCGGAGTCCCTCCCTCTCTTCATGGAGATTGTCCAGGACATCCCGCAGCCGATTCGGCACTCCTTCAATGCGAAAGGCTTCGATGAATCTTGCGCCGGCACGAAGACACGGCGGCGAATTGGGCCCAACTTGCTCCGCATCATGCCTCATCGAGAATTTTTCGTACTTTCTCGGCCAATCCGCGAAAGGTAAATGGCTTGCTCAGCAGGTTCACCCCCGGATCAAGCCGACCGTTGTGGACTATCGCGTTGCGTGTGTAGCCCGTTGTGAATAGCACCTTCATCGCCGGATGCAGGCGCCTAGCATGATCGGCGATATTTCTCCCATGTAGGCCGTCCGGCAATACAACATCGGTGAAGAGAAGATCGATCGTTCGAGACGATTCAAGAAAGCTTATGGCCGAGGCCGCATCGGCCGCCTCGAAAACTTGATATCCGAGGTCGCGGAGCACTCCGGACGAATACGCGCGCAAATCGTCATGATCTTCCACAACGAGAATGGCCTCGTTACCCCGCAACATTGTTGCGGTCGGAATGCTGCGATCCTCCTGCTTGTCGGGTTCAGTGTTGCATCGAGGAAGATAGAGTTTGACCGTCGTGCCATGCCCCAGTTCACTATAAATCCTGATGTGGCCACCCGTTTGTCGGACGAAGCCGTAAACTTGACTCAGCCCCAGCCCAGTCCCTTTGCCGACCTCCTTAGTCGTGAAAAACGGCTCGAATACGCGATCGATGGTTGCCTTGTCCATCCCGGTTCCGGTGTCGCTGACAGCGACCAAAACGTATTGGCCCGGAGGCACGGGTTCCGGCAGTGCGGCAACATACTCGTCGTCTAGCCAGGTGTTGCCGGTTTCGATTGTAAGTCGTCCTCCGCCGGGCATCGCATCTCGCGCGTTAACCGCCAGATTGAGGATTCCATGTTCCAGCTCGGATGCGTCAGCAAAGGCGCTCCACAAACCGGCGTTGCCTACTATTTCAAGTCTGATTTGTTCTCCTAAAGTGCTCTTGAGCAGTTCGGCCATTCCCCCGAGCAAACGATCTACATCAATGGACTTTGGGTCGAGCGGTTGGCGACGTGAAAAGGCCAGCAAGCGGGCGGTAAGTGTCGCCGCTCGCTGAGATGCATGATGCGCCATCGCCTGCGCCCGCATGATGCGTCCAAACTGCGGCGCATCGGACATGCTTGCGATCTGCCGTCCGATCGTATCAAGACCGCCCATGATTACCGTAAGCAGGTTGTTAAAGTCATGTGCAACACCGCCGGTAAGTTGACCGATGGCCTCAAGCTTTTGCGCTTGGCGCAACGCTGCTTCGGCCTCGTTCCGGCGCGCGATTTCTTCCGCAACACGCTGTTCCAGCGTCGCATTGAGATTCTGAAGTATTAAGGAGGTAGCGGATACGTCTTTACGCGCGCCATCGAGTGCTCTCGCAAGATGCCTCGCATGAGACGCCGCGTCGGTGGCAGAACGTTCACGCGACACAGCTACATGAACCCGCGCTTCAGATTTTAGTAGCTCAATTAAAAGCGGCAGGCCTGATTCGACTTCATTCCAACGGATACACAAGTTCTTGCCGACGAATACCAAGATTGCCGCAGTGGCCGAACGAGCGACCGCGGGAACGAGCGTGTTAGCGTCAGGAAACGCGACCTCTCCGGAGAATTCACGGCAGTTTGACGCTTGCTTTAAAAACGTTCGCCAAGACGGGCCGCCAGGCAGGCGCTGGTTAAATCCCTGAGCTGGCGTAAAACTGCCCGTTTCTTCATCTTTCAAGAAAATGAGGAAGGCATCGCCTCCCATTTTCTTGGCCAGTTGCGCCGAAGCTTCTTGCCTTGCGCTGGCGTTTGCAAATCCATTTAAAAGGTGAGCCTCGGCTTCTTTCAAGTGACTACTCGGGAAATACGCAAACTACCGCAGTGCAGTTGTGAAAGCCACTGAACTGCCCTTCCGCCCGGGCGATTTGACCGTGGGTGTTGCACCCCGTTAACGGAATTTCGGAAAATCGCTCCTGCAGGCTGGAGAGTTCCAACCCGAACTCGTCTCCCATCCGCAGGCGAGTAGCAACGCAATCAAAGAAAAGAGCCGCCGCTGGAGGACCGCCTAATGCATCCAAAGCCGCACTTGCAGCCTGTTTGGCGGCAGAAACTGCGGATGCCGTGCTAGTCCTCATAATTCTTACGACTGATCCAACGGGGACCTCAGCGGCGCACATCACTGCGCCTTCTTCGTCGACAGCCAGAGGGACCCGCAAGCGATGTTCAGCCCCGCTATCAACCCCAATAATATTGTGCAGGAAGAATGGTAACGGTTCTTTCCGATCCAGGTTCTGATGAGTCTCTTCCGCGTGTTCTTCGAACGCTTCGATCGCTGGAAAGCCATCAAGGCTGATTACTTTCATGCCATCGCTCGCCGTGACGCGATAGGCGCGCGAGGCTGGTCTCCAGCCGTGACTAACACCTACGCCCAGTGGCTTTGCGGAAAGGATTTCCAACGCCACCGCAGCGTCGGACAAGACTTCTTCTCCACAAAAAACGGTTGTCTTTTGAAATTGAGCGTTGTCCCCCGCGCCTCCACCAAAAAATTGATATTGACCGGCTGTAGCTAACGTCAATTGATCTACCAAAATATCAGCATGCCCAGCAAGAGCATCAGCCAGAACCAGAGCAGCCCGAAAGGGAAACCCACCAGGCGGTGTGGATGTAAACCTCGAAACTATTTCTTGGGCTGCCGCAGTGGCATCCATCGCGAGGTTGCGTCCAACACTATACGAGAACATCACATCGTCGCCCACCAACCCCAGTGCACACGCTAATCCTTGTCCACTGGTCACATTCGTGAATTCGCCGGCAGATGAAGCTCCGACAAGGATGGTGTCGGGTAGCTGCTTTCGTATCGCGGAAAGCATTGCTTGGTGGTCGTGCTCAGGAGCTGCAAATACTACCAAGGCACCAGGCGATTTGTTGCTTAGGGACTTTCGTATTTCGGCGGCCAAGTACTTGCCCGCGGTCGCGCTATCCCGCGCCTCCGTTGAGACTACCGATGCCTTCATGTTCCCCCCCTTAAGCCCAAGAGCTAGGCAATTAGCTGTCGTAAACGCCCTCCGTGCAAATGAGTTCCCCTTGCCAACTGCTGCAAACGAAGCCGGGTAAGCACACGATGTCGAACGGCGTTCTACGAATGCAAAAGGGGGCGACCCGCCTAGGGCGGGCCGCCGCCTAATTCATCTCTTTCCGGAACCGTAGAGTTGCCGCTCTCTCCGGACCTCCTCCGCACCATAAGGCTGGGCGGACGGATCGTAACTCTTCCAGCCTGCCTTCTGCCAGGCTGCGCTCCGGTCGCGCAGATTAACGGCGGACTGATTCAGAATCGCTTCGTATCGCGCGCGGTCAGCATCAGGCACACGAGCTGAAACCAGCGTGCCGCCGCGCCTCACACCTTCGGCGTAGAGTGGTGCTTCCTCATCGGATACGCCGGCCTGCGTCATCGCCCCGACCACGCCGCCCGTAGCTCCGCCGGCAACGGCACCGAGCGCGGTCGACGCGAGCCACCCGGCCGCCACGACGGGCCCCAGCCCGGGGATAGCCAACAAACCAAGGCCCGCGAGCAAGCCGGCAGCGCCACCGAGACCTGCGCCGACGCCCGCTCCCGTAGCCGCACCTTCCGCCCGATCGTCAACCCCGTCGCGATCGCGATCGACCTTCTTGTCGGTGCTGTACCAGTTTTCGGAATTGTTCGCGACGATGCTCAAATCCGAATGCGGCACGCCCGCAGCTTCCAGGTTCGTCACGGCGCGCTGCGCATCGGAGTAGTTATCGTAGAGACGTGAAATCGTAACGGTCATCTTGAATCCCTCTCAATTTTCGCTGCTGCGCGCCAACCTATTTCGCCGCATTCACGTTGCCCTGGAAATCCAGACTGACATCGGTCGAGGCGCCGCCTTTACTGGCCTTTCCGCGCCAAATGCCTTTGTCGTCCTTCTTCAAGGATGTGACGTTGGTGTAGCCCGCGTCCTCGATCTTCGATTTGGCCTGGCCCTCAGTGAAACTGTTTGCGCCTGCAACCGGCTTGTTGGAGTTTTTCTGATCGGAACTGTTGACCGCATTGTTGTTGGGCCGATCGGTTGCCGGCGGATTTTGCGCAAACGACGGACCCGCCAGAAGCGAGGCAGCCGTTAGCAGAAGAAGAAGTTTCTTATTCATGTCGTCCTCCAGTAGTTGCACGGCACAACCTACGCTGGGCCGAGAAGTTCCAAGTTTTCCCGATGCGACGAGCGTGATAGCGGAGAGCACCTAGAAGAAGACGGCGGCGGGCCCAGTCTAACAGTCTGCGTTTTGATCGCCATGAGGCACAGAACGCTCCCTCATGAGGCGCCATCAGTTTTGGTCCGGCGTGTCACGGGACCACGCTTTTGAAGCAACGAGTCAGCCCTTCATGACGGGCAACGGGAGCGCTATTGAACAGGAATGCATCAGGGCGGAGAGTCCGTACCTGGACCCAAAGCCCAAGAGCGGTTTAGATGCGCCCGATTTCCGCTGTCGCCTGTAAGTAGAGCAGCAGCACATGGCTCTGCTTCTCAGATGGAATCTGATTTGCGCAATGCTGCGCAAACCGAAGCGAAATTCAAAAACGCAATTGCCGCTGCAGATCTACGAAGTCGGCGGTAGGTCGCGCGTTCAAAATTGCCGCAATGCGGTTCAAACGGACTTGCACGCATCCTCGATCTAGACGATCTCCCTGGCCGCGCTTTAGACGATAGCAACCCACCAATTGGCGCCTGTCGGTTTCTCGTAGGGTTGCGTCGACGCGCTTGGGGGTGGTTTTGCAAACTCGGCCCGTCGTCCGCGCTCGCTCAGTCCGGCAGTGCCGGCGGCAGCATCGGCAACGATGAGAAGTCCCTGTCCGGGGCGCGAGACAGCAGGCCGGCCGAGCCGGACCGGGCCGCGAAACCTTCCAAATCCAGGGCGGCACCGGCCCCGCAGGCCGCGCGCCGCTCGGCCGGAGGTGCTGCCGGGGGTGGCGGCTTCGATGGCACATGGACGTTCACAGGGACCAGCACGAACTGCCAGGGAAGCGGCAGTGGAGCTTTCACTGTGTCGGGCACGCGCGTCACCGTTGCAGGTGGCGGCGGAGGCAACGTCAGCCCTTCCGGAGCCTTCCAAGCATCGACCAACAGCGGCGGCGTCACGCTAACCGCAACCGGGCGTCTCTCGGGCAGCAGCGGTGGTGGGTCCTATACGCGGACCGACGGATGGGTCGGCCGATGGACAGCCTCGAAATAGCGGTGACGAGAACGGCAACGCCCCGGCCTTCTGCGTGATGCCTTTCTCCCCAATTTCGGGAGCCGACCAGCTGATCGAATAAAAGTTTGCCGCATTGCAGAGCGAGTTTGCGCTCGCCAGCTTTTCGCGTTGATCCAAGGCGGCTCACAGCTTGGCTTCGGTCAGCGCGCGTGCCACTCTTGAGAAAAGCGGTGGGAGGTAAGGCATTGTCCCGTTGTCTCGGAGTTTTCTGCTGGGCCGTACCCCTCGTCTTGTGCGTTTTGTCACCAGCTTTCTCTGCGGAATCCGAGCGCTGCGTGGAGTTGGGCCGCCGACTTCAAGCTAACTATAGGCAGATTTCCGCGACTGAGGTGTCGCTAATGTTGTTTTCGGCAGCGGACGCAAATTGCACCGGGCTGGCGACGGCGTTGCTGGATTCGGGCGCCTCTGTCGACGCCCGTGACCGGCGGGGCGCAAGGCCCTTAAGTCATGCTGCGCGGTTCGGTCACATGGAGATGATCGATCTGTTGCTTTCGCGGGGGGCTCCGATCGATGCACGCAATCTCGCCGGCGCGACCGCTCTGTATTTTGCGGCGGAGCGCGGCCATGTTGCGGTGGTCCGTCGTCTCATCGAACATGGCGCCAGTGTCAAGCTCACGGGCCGCAGCGGGATATCTCCAGTCGCGGCGGCTGCCTATGCCGGCAATGACGCGATCGTCGAGGCGCTGATCGCACAGGGAGCCGACGAGCGCCTGCCGGATGACACCGGGAAACCACCAATCGTTTATGCTGCCGCCGCCGGTCATGTCGATATTGTGAAGCGGTTGCTATCCCGCAACATCGACGTCAATGCCCGCTATGCCAATGAGCTTACCGTCCTGATGTGGGCCGCCGGTGCGGACGAGAAGGTCCCGGATGAAAAAGTAGCAAATGTCCTGACTTATTTGTTGGACATCGGCGCTGATATCGATGACCGGGATGCGCGTGGCCGCACGGCCCTGATGATCGCGGCCGAGGGAGGTCGCGAGAGGAGCGCTGCCCTGTTGCTCGCGCGAGGCGCGGATCCCTCGCTGCGGGACAATGGCGGCAAAGGTGCGGCCGACCTCACGACGTTGACCTCGCTGCGCGAACGCCTGAGGGCGACACATTGAGGCCCTGCGCACGCGCCTATAAGCCGGCGAGATACTCCGCGAGTGCTGCGAGTCCATCCTCCGGGGTGGCGATCATCAGGTCGGACATTCCGGGATTATTGCCTCGCTCCCGAGTGCGGAAGTCCGCAGTCGTCTTGGCGAGATATTCGCGGCTCTGGCCGGCGAGCCGCGGCACGGTGCCGGCGCCTTGAAACGCTTCCAAATGGCAGCCGGTGCAGCCAACCGAATGCTCGGCTTCGACCGCCTTCTGCGCGACGTTCTTCGGAGCCCTCGGCTGGCCAAGATCGGGCCACGGCTTCTGCGAAAAGAATTCGGCAATCGCCATCATCTCATCCTTCTCGAGCGACGACGCGATCGGCTGCATAGTCTCGTTCTTGCGGTCGCCCCGCTTGAAATCGCGAAGCTGGATGTAGATGTAGCCTTGAAGTTGTCCCCAGATGATGGGAATGCTTTTGTCGACGGGCTTGCCGTCGGCCCCGTGACAGCCGGCGCAGACTTCGACCTTATCGGCAATCGCGGGAGGGAGGGCAGGCTGCGCGCTGGCCCCGTTCCTGATTTGAGCGACCGCTATCGTTGGGGCAACGCAAATCCCCAGTCCCAGCATGACCACGCCCGCGATCGTCCAGTTCAGCAAGCAATTCATTCACTGATCCATTGAGGCTCAACATGGAAGCGGGGCCCCGATCGGCCCCGCTTCGCAACATCCATGACGATATCGCGCCTGCCCCGTCAATCGAGCGAGAAGGCGATGATGTTGTTGCCGCGTTTGAAGTTAACCTGGGTGTTGCCCCCGGCGCCAACCACGATGTACTGACTGCCGCCCACCATGTAGCTGGACGGCGGCGCATTGACCCCGGCACCGGCGCGGAAGCTCCACAATTCCTTGCCGTTAGACGAATCATAGGCCGCGAACTTGCCGTTGCCTTCGCCGCTGAACACGAGGCCGCCAGCCGTGGCGAGAATGCCCCCGATCATCGGCTCCGGTGTCTTCACCTGCCATTTGATCTTGCCGGTGTTGTAGTTCACCGCCGTGATATTGCCGGACTGCTTCTCCTCCGGGATCGCGGTGAATGCGCCGCCCAGCCACAGCTTTCCGTTTGGATAAGGCGAGCTTTCGACGCGGTAGTGCATGGGCTGATGCAGGTTGATCGCGTAAGCGAGCCCCTGGCCCGGGTCGGTCGCGATCGGCGACCACTCGACACCGCCGTTGGCGCCCGGCAGCATGCGCGCACCTTCCTTGGTCGGCAGCACCCACATGTTCTCCTGCGGCACCATCGCTTCGGAGAAGCGGATCAGGCTACAATCCTTGCGGTCGTGCACGTAGATGTGCCCGGTCTTGCCGGCATGGATCACGCCGGGAATGGTCTTACCGTTTTTGTCCGCCACGTTTACGAGCACCGGCGGGCTGACGGCGTCGAGATCCCAGACGTCGTGCGCGATATACTGGAAGTGACATGCATACTTGCCGGTATCGAGATCGAGCGACACCAGCAGATCCGTATAGAGGTTGTCGCCGGGTCGACTAGCGCCGTCGAGGTCGGGTGAGGGGTTGCCGACCACGAAGTAGATCCGGTTGGTCTCGAGATCGACGGCGGGATTTTGCCAGACGCCGCCACCGAGCTTTGCGTAGGGATCGCCGTTCTTGGCGACCGCATCCTTTTCTGCCGCGATGTCGCGATGCATATCGCGACCGGTGGCGTCTTTGGTTGCCCAGACGCCAACCGACTTCTCCGGAACGGTGTCGAAATTCCACAGCTGCTTGCCGGTCTTGGCGTCGTAGGCCCGGACGAAGCCGCGAATGCCATATTCGCCGCCATTGGTGCCGATCAGGACCTTGTCCTTCACGACAGTCGGAGCCATCGTCTCGCTGTAGCCGAGCTCGGGATCGGCAATGTCGGTCTTCCAGACGACGTCGCCAGTCTTGGCGTTCAGCGCCACCAGCTTCGAATCCAGCGTGGCCAGATAGACCGTGTCATTGAGAACCTGGACGCCGCGATTGTTGGGACCGCAGCAATAGGTCGTGATGGGTCCCATCTTGTGATTGTAGTGCCAGAGCTCGCGGCCGCTCTTGGCATCGAGCGCGTAGACGTGGCTGTAGGATGTCGTGACGAACATCACGCCGTCCACCACGATCGGTGAGGTCTCCAGCGATTCCTTGACGTCCGTTTGGAAGATCCAGGCAACGTGAAGGTTCTTCACGTTGTTGCGGTTGATCTGTTTTGCAGGATGAAATCGCGTCTGGGCGTAATTGCCGTTGGTCAGAAGGAAGTTGCTTGCGCTCTTGTCAGCTGCATTGAGCAGAGCTTGTGTGACGGGTGTGACGTTCGCCTGACCCACGGGGCCAATCGAGTCTTGCTTTACCTCCTGCTGTGCATAGGAGAGGGTTGGCAATGTGCAGGCGAACCCAAGTAGCGCGGCGTATCCGATCGAAAATTTATTCATCCGTTCCGCCCCTAATATTTTTTGCTTTTAACCGGCCGAAAGGCTGCGCGGTGCAATTGAACTGTGACTCCGGAGATACTGGTTTGACAAGCGAAGTTGATGGCGTGTGCCGCTTTTTGGAATCCTCAGCGTTCGCGACCGCGAGATGCGCGCGGTTGCGTTGCGAGATGCGCAACGGATTCAGTCAGGTCATGCTTCCCGGCATGAAACAGCGGATAACTGGATTGCCGTTGAGGTACTGCGGCCAAACAATCGTCCGGCCCGTGCGATTAGGGTCAGTAACCACTCTATCACTCGGAACGATCACCCACTGTCCGTCAATACGCACGCGATAGTGCCCATCCTCGGTGTCCCAATCGACGTCCGCGAGGGCCATGCCATCGGCATCCGCGCAACATTGAACGCCGTCTTTGCTGTGCAGGCTTTCGAACCATGATTTCAGTGGCGAATTCGCGTATCGGCCATCATCATGCACCGCAATAGGACCGAGCGCGACCAGTACCGAGACGAGCAGGTTGGTGAGAGACATGCTGAGGCCTGCAAACAACAAAAAGATCACGCCAGCCCCGCAATCGTGCCGGCACCCAAATACGCAACGCGGATGGAAATATTTCGATCCACGCGGCCAGATCGATTGAGGAGACAAGGGCTTGTCCCTGGTTAGATGAATCCGTTGGGTACGAGGACACGCTGAATCAACCGGCATTGGGAGTGATAAATACATTCACTCTTCGGTCTTGCTGTTGGCCTGTCTATACCGTGGGAAAACTTCGGACCTCTTTGCCCAACGGCGTTTATCGGCGCGGTGGCGCTTCCGTCGAGGAGCTTGAGGGCGCGGTGCTGCTATCGAGAGCTTCAGCGCCTTCCTCCACCGGCTAACTCCGCCGAATCTGGCACCCATGCCAGCAGGGTAAACGACCGCAGCACCCGGAATTGGCGGAAGCGACATCGGCTTTCACGCGGCGCGGCCGGTTTGGGGCGAAATTGACCGGAGCCCTCTCATGTTTCCAACTTTGAAATCTGTCGAAACTGTCATTGCTCAGAACAGGTCGGCCGCGGGGTTAACGCCGTACGTCATGGGCACCCCGAGCGAGAGGAGAAGGCCGGCGCCAACATGGATTCCGATCCGTAATGCGATCCTTGTCTTTTTGGCGATTTCGGCATTTGCACGGTCCTGCCACGCTGGACTTTGAGAGCGCATCCTGCAGCGTCGATCACGTTGGCAAACTCGACCAGCATGCCATCACCAGTCGTCTTGACTATGTGACTGCGAAAGCAGGTCTGCTCGGCTCTTTCGCAAGCCTTGAGCTGCGAAATCGGCCGCTCCTCGTCACGGCGCGTCAACCGGCGAGATGGAGTGTCCGGCCCCGGCTGGAGGCGGTACCTCACTAGCTTTGCCGTTGCGGAAGCCGGTAATCCGTATAAGCTTCGATCCGCTCAACGCATTCGGCAAATGACGCGGGATGGAGGGCGACATGGGGCGAACATATCAGAGCATTCTCGAGACTGTCGGTAATACACCGGTGGTTCGGATTAATCGCTTGGCGCCCCCGGCGTCAATCTCTTCGTAAAGATCGAAGCCTTCAACCCCCTCGGGTCGGTGAAGGACCGGTTGGCTCTTGGTGTGATCGAAGCCGCAGAGAAAAGCGGAGAGCTCAAGCCGGGGCAAACTGTCATAGAGGCGACAAGCGGAAATACCGGGATCGGCCTTGCCATGGTTTGCGCCGCCAAAGGCTATCCGCTCGTCATCACCATGGCTGAGCCGTTTAGCGTCGAGCGCCGCAAGCTCATGCGATTTTTGGGAGCGAAGGTGATCGTCACTCCCGCCGCCGAACGGGCCGTCGGAATGTTAAAGAAGACTATCGAGCTCGCCCAGGCGCATGGGTGGTTCATGACCCGGCAGTTCGAGAACGAAGCCAATCCAGATGTTCATTCGAGGACAACGGCGCGCGAAATACTTGACGATTTCGCGGGAGAAAAGCTCGACTACTTCGTTACCGGCTACGGGACTGGCGGAACGTTGAAAGGCGTTGCGAGAGTGTTGGCTAAAGAAAGTCCTGAAACCAAGATTGTGGTTTGCGAACCAGAGGATGCCAGGCTGCTGGCAAGCGGTCTCCCCCAGTCGCGGAACTCAGACGGTACCCCGGCAGCACCGCATCCGACATTCAAGCCACATCCGATGCAGGGCTGGACACCGGACTTTATCCCCAAACTCACGGACGATGCTGTCGTGATGGAGGTGATCAATCGGGTGCTGCCGATCTCTGGGCCCGAGGCCATCCGCTGCAGTAAGGAACTCGCAACGCGCGAAGGCATCTTCGTCGGAATTACCTCAGGAGCCACCTTTGCTGGTGCACTGAAGGTTGCAGCCGAGGCCGAGAAAGGAGCCAATATTCTCTGCATGCTTCCTGATACCGGCGAGCGCTACCTGAGCACGCCTCTTTTTGCGGATGTCTCAGCCGACATGAACGAGGAGGAGCTTTCAATCTCACGGTCTACACCAAGCGCGCAACTGAGCCCTTGATGTGTTCGGGCAGCCGACGGCGCGCCAAACGCGGCGGGATCAACGGCGTTGTTAACTGAACTCTGACCACCGATTGACCGCCGCCACGGTCGCTGTTCATAGCGTTCCTGCTCGGAGTTTGGGTCGCCCGGGGCTAGGGGATATCACCCCTGATTTGACCAATACTCCGCCGGTCCTGCGGTCGTGGCCAGGTGGCAGACGCTGAAGAGGGCGCCATCGCTATCGTGTTCTCGCCGGCGCCGACGAGGTGATCGATTTGGCCTGTGTCCCCGGCCGCGTGCGGATGGGGCTCGTCATGACGTCTTTGGGTCTGACGTGGCGTCCGCGCACGAACGGTCAAGCAAAATTGGCCAGTACCACGTGCGCATCCTTCAGGTCACGGGTGTCCAGTCCTTCGGTGAACCAGCCGCAGACAGCCGCGAGCAGATCGCGCGCCTCCTTGGATTTCCCGTCGTTCGCCCACAGGCGTGCAAGACCGAGGGCCGCTCGG
This sequence comes from Bradyrhizobium sp. LLZ17, assembly GCF_041200145.1. Lineage (NCBI taxonomy): Bacteria > Pseudomonadati > Pseudomonadota > Alphaproteobacteria > Hyphomicrobiales > Nitrobacteraceae > Bradyrhizobium > Bradyrhizobium zaerense. Next base: position 2,732,152 of record NZ_CP165734.1, on the reverse strand, counting down.
AGCTCCCAAAACTTCGCTCGCTGTTCGTTGGCCACTCCGGTCGCGCGCCGGTAGCTGTTTGCGGCCGCGGGCTGCTCGCCTAGATAAGCGCATTGCCACCTTTGGCGTTGCTTGCAACTGCGCTTTTCGAACCGTTGATGTAGAAATATAAGGTGTTGGTCTGCGTCACTCCGCCCTGCACGTCTGCGGCCAACGGATTCCAAACGTTGGTCAGAAGCGAAAACTTCACGTCGGCGCCGGCTGGGTGAAGGTGTTTGCATCTGCCGAAGTCGCCGACAGGTGGTTCAAGGAAAACGACCCTGAAGGCGTGGCCTGGGAGTACGAAGTGGAAGGCGGTCGAGCGCAACGATCGGTTTGGCTCTACTCGCGCGATCCGGCGTCCACAGCGATCGGAGAACCCGATTGGGCCAAGCTCTATCCGTCGATCAAAGCCGCGGAAAAATGGCTTGAGGAGAACGATCCAACCGAGGTCCAGCCATACGGTTCTGCCCTCGCGCCGAGCCGCCTCGTGGCTGCGGATAGTTTCGTTCACCCTCTGCCGGTTGGAGCGATCGGGCTCTGGCAGCGACATCACCGCGGCGTAGAGTTCGGCAGGAATGCTGCGCCTTTCGCCGGGAGGTTTGTGGCGCCATTCCACCCATTGATCGAATGCATCCGACATGTGGCTCACCTCCTTGGCTTAGCGCGGAATGGACTCTTGATGGTGAAGGCGTCCGGCGCGATCCCGCTCTCGATGCGCTTCCAGGTCACGGGTGTAGATGCTGATCGAAAAATGACCTCCATCGGCGTCTTGGGGACCCCTTCAAGTCATTGATTGCATTGAACCTGATCCATTGGACCCACACGCCGATAAGCGTCGAGACCCCGCGCCGAAACACAGTCCAGTTCAGCGAGAGCTTCGAGATCGAGGGCCAGGATATGTTCGCGCACGTCTGCAAGGTAGTGGTCTCCAAGGTCCGCGACAGCGCGTACGCCAGCGGCCGCGGCAATAACTGGGTCAAGAAGACCTGCTCGCAGCGGGAGACCCTCACGATCGCGGGTTTCGCGCTCGATGATGGCAAATGGGACGGCATCTATCTCGGTCGCCGCAAGGGTGATGACCTTTTCTACGCAGGAAAGTCGACCATGGTTTCGACAAGACGAGCGCCCCTGACCTGCAGAAGCGACTGAGGCCTCCGGTACGGAAGACCCAGCCCTACTCCAAGCGGATCGCGCACAAGGGCGTCTGGGTCGAGCCGAAGCTGCTCGCCGAAATCGAGTACCGGGCGAAGTCGGCGGAGGAAAAGGTGCGGCACCCATTTTTCGAGGGTCTACGCGAGGATCTTTGACCAGGCACGTCGATCATTGCCGCGATGCGGAGCGAGATGGTAACCGAACCATAGCTGCCGGCCGGCGTTTACAGACACCATGTCTGACGCGTTTGACTACTTCCGCGCCTACGCCGTCCGGGCTCTTTGCAAAGCCCGTTCGATGCCGCGCGGCAGGATGAAGCATCTGCAGCTGGTTGCGGCGCGAATTTACAATCTCCTCAAGAAGGAGGCCGCTTATAGCCCGAATACGCAGCACCTTGAAGACTTCCGGGCAGCGCAGAAACTTGAGGCATCTCTCGATCGCCGGCGCGATGACGGCCCACCCGCTAAAGGAGCGTTTGTTCCGATGAGGCCGGGCGCGGAACGGGAGGCTCGTTGAGTGGCTTCCGTCGATGTTCGCACGATCGTCAGTCTCCTGCGAGAATACGCACAGCGTACGGCGTTGCGTGGCGGGAATCCCTACAGGGCCAAAGCCTACACGCGGGCCGCAGACAGCTTGGCGGCCCTTGCCGTCCCTCTGGACGTGCTCATCGCCGAAGACCGGCTCACGGAAATCCCCGGCGTCGGCGAGGCGATCGCCGATATTATCGCCAAGCTTCACAAGACGGGCTCTCATCCGAGCCTGGAGAAGCTCCGGAAGGAGATACCCGAGGGCGTGCTCGAGATGCTCGCGGTTCCCGGCCTTCGCCCCGAGAAGGTGCTGCGGCTCTACAAGGATCTCGGCATCACTTCGCTCGCCGAGTTGGAGGCCGCCGCCAAGGACGACCGCATCAAGAACGCCAAAGGCCTCGGCGCCGCGCTGCAGACCAAGATTCTGCAGAACCTAGCCATCGCGAAAAGCGGAGAAGGTCGCCTCCACCTGCACCGTGCCGCCGCCCTGCTCGCGCACGCCAAGGATTCGCTTCGCAGGGCCCGTCCAGAGCTCAAGCGCGTGACGATCGCAGGCGACTTCCGCCGTGGCTGCGAATTGGTGCGCGACCTCACGATCGTCGCGGAGGCTGCCAAGATCGAGAAGGTGGCGAAGCCGTCTCCGACGGACGGGCTCCAGGTCCGCCTGTCCGACCGCAAGCACTTCGGCGCCACTCTTCTCTTTGCGACCGGCTCGGCCGCTCACATCGAGCAGCTCCGGACGTTAGCCGTCGAGAAAGAGATGCGGTTGGAGGCCGACGGCTTGCACAAGGGTCGCACCCTGATCGCGGGCGACGAGGCCCAGATCTATAGCGCTCTCGGCCTGCCGTTCATCGATCCTGAACTGCGAGAGGGCCGCGGCGAGGTCGAACTGGCCTTGAAGGGCAAGCTGCCGAAGCTCGTCACCGACAAGGACTTGCGCGGAATCCTTCATTGCCACACCGATGCCTCCGACGGCACGGAGACATTGGAGACGATGGCCAACGCGACGCGCCGGCGCGGTTTCGAGTATTTCGGCGTCGCGGACCACTCCAAGTCCGCGCACTATGCGGGCGGCCTCTCGGAGGAAGAGATCGCGCAGCAGCACCGGGACACCGACCGGCTGAACAAGCGCTTCGGTAAGGATTTCCGGATCCTGAAAGGCATCGAGTCCGACATTCTGGCCGACGGCTCGCTGGACTATCCAGACGACGTGCTGGAACTCTTCGACTTCGTAGTCGCGAGCATCCACAGTCGCTTCAAACTTGACCGCAAGGCGCAGACGCAGCGGCTGCTGCGCGCCATCTCCGATCCTCACACCACCATCATTGGCCACATGACCGGGCGACAGCTGCAGCGGCGGCCAGGCTACGAAATCGACGTCGAAATGGTAATGCGGGCCTGCGCGAAGCACGATGTCGTCCTCGAGATCAACGCCCACCCATGGCGGCTCGACCTGGACTGGCGCTGGCATCAGGCGGCGCTCGAACTCGGCTGCATGATGAGCATCAACCCGGACGCCCACTCCGTCCCCGAGCTCGATCACATGCACTGGGGTGTCGAGATGGCGCGCAAGGGCGGCGTGCCGCCGGACAGGGTGCTGAACGCGATGACGCTTCCGGAGATCACGCGCTACCTGCGCCAGAAGCGGCGCTCCTTCGCCCGGGCGGCCTGATGCAGCAGGGGCACGGCTTGTCGCTGGAGGGCACCGTGGTCGCGGTCGCGGCCGATCGCGGTCACCACTTCAGCAAGCCCGCGCAGGCTCGGATCGTGCTGGTGGAAGGCCGGGGCGTCGAAGGCGACGCCCACACAGGCGCGTTCGTCAAGCACCGGTATCTCGCGCGCCGGCAGCCGCGCCTGGCCAATCTCCGGCAGGTTCACCTGATTCCGTCTGAGCTCTTCGCCTCCCTCTCGGACGCGGGCTTCGAGCTGCGACCTGGAGAGCTCGGTGAGAACATCACCACTGCCGGTCTGGACCTCGAGCGGATGCCGCTCGGGACGCTCATCGAGCTTGGACCCACGGCGATCGTGGAATTAACGGGCCTCCGGACGCCCTGTGTCCTCATCGACCGTTTCCAGGCCGGCTTGAAACGGCAGGTGCTGTCGTCGGCGGAAAGGGGCCCTCAATTCAAATGCGGGGTGCTGGGCGTGGTCAGGGCCGCCGGAGCCATCGCGGCTGGCGATACCGCGCGGGTTCGGCTCCCGTCCTCGCCATTTCGCGCCTTGCCGTCTCTGTAGGACACTTCAGGAGGCGTTCGCCCTCGCTCGTTCGCGCGCCTCGCGCAGCCGTTCGCGACGCTCGCGCCGCCGCTTGGCTCGGTCAGGGGGCTGCCGCAGCGGAGGAACCTGGGTCGCAGCGACTATCGCAGCCGGAGCCTCCTCGAGCAAAGGCGCCTGGATCGGTTCGGTCGCAGCGGACGGGGCTTCCATGAACTCGAGCACCGCCCGTCCCTTGGCAGTGATCTGCCATCCGCCGCTAATGCGTTCGACCAGCCCATGGGAAAAGATGTCGAGATCGGGCACGCGTGCGGCGAGGCGCTTGGTCCGGTCCGCCCAATCGCGGCCACTGGTTGCAAGGATAGCCATGTCGCGCTTGAGGTCCTCCATGACGGCGAAGCCGTCCGGATAGCTCACCAGGATCTTGAGGACCGTCACCTGGAAGTTCACGCCCCCTCCGGATCAATCAGCGCCACATCGTGGGTGCGCGGGACAGGGCGTCGCGGCCGACTTGCTTGAGGCCATCGACCGAAACCTCGCCTATCGTGGCGGCCTCCAGGATCTTCCGCGCCTCGATGTCGCGGTGCGAAACGCTTTCGCAGACTTTGTCCAGGACCGCGCGCAAAAGCGCGGTAGTTTCCGTGTCGAACATGCGGTTGCCCCCAAAGGGAAAACTCGATCCTAGCCCGGTTTTGCTGGCTTGGGATTCAGGCATGTTAAAGCATGCGGCATGTGCGAAGCGGAATTTTTGAGGAGCAGAGCGCTGCCGGCCAATGCCAATCGGAAGTCGACCCAAGCAGCGCATCGGCGACTAAGCGCAGGAGGCTCGGCAGCTTCCCGCGCCCCTCCGCGACGTCCGCTCACCGAGGCATGGCGGACCAGATTTGCTCAGGTTCAGTTCTTCGCATTTTGACCCAAAGCAGCCTTTTAATGTGGCTCGAAAATCATCTGCCAGCCCTTTCGGGTGTCCATGTATTCGCGAACCAGCTTGATCCGCTCGCCCGAAAGGACAAAAGCGAAGCAATAGTCATTCTCGTAGGGCTTGCCTCCAGGGAGAGTGGCTCGCATTCGCTCCTCGACGACCACAGTATCACCATCGCCATGAATGCCGAGAAACGAGATGTCGACGTTCGAGAACAGATGATGCATTTCCGAGGCAATAAAGTTTGCGATTTGGTCCGCTCCAATCATGTGGTCGGTGTGCTTGAGAGCGACTGCCGTGGCATTTCCGGCCGGCGCGATCCATTCGGCATCGGGAGTAAACAGCTCCGCGATTAGCCTCGCATCACGGCTTTTGAAAGTCTTCCAAGCATTGCTCACGACCTCTTTAGGATTCGTGCTGTTCATTTTTTTGCTTCTCCAAGTGCTCAGCGAATCTGGACCTTCTCTATAAGAAGGGCGCAGCGACATCGCTGGCCGGAATCGGACCTGATCATCTCAGGGCTGTTATTCTGGCCACGCCCTGCGGTAAGATGAGTCATGCTCAGTTTTGAGGTTTGCAACACCGCGCGCTTGCAGCGCGATCCGCGCTATGACGGCCGTTTCTACACGGCAGTGAAGACCACGGGGATTTACTGCCGCCCAGTTTGCCCTGTGAAGCAGCCGTTGACCCGTAACGTGGCCTACTATCGAACTGCGGCGGCCGCCGAGGCTGCGGGATACCGGCCTTGCCTGCGTTGCCGTCCGGAGACCGCGCCCTTCTGTGCTGCCTGGAATGGCACGCGTTCGACAGTCGCGCGGGCCCTGAAATTGATCGATGGCGGCGCGTTGGATGGCGGTTCGGTTGCCGCATTGGCCGATCGGCTCGGGGTAAGCTCGCGCCACCTTGCGCGTCTGTTCGAGCGGTACGTCGGGGCCAGCCCCCAACAGGTCGCGAAGACCAGGCGTGTACAGCGGGCGAAGCGACTACTTGACGAGACGACTGAGCCATTGGCCCAGATCGCCTACCGAGCTGGCTTTGGCAGCGTGCGCCGATTCAACGCCGTGTTGCAGGAACTCTATGGACGCTCGCCCTCCAGCATTCGCCACCGCAGCAGGGTATTAGGCTGAGATCGGGCATCCCAACCTTGGTCGGCTACTGTGCTGGTTTTTGGACGCCGGCAACAATGAAAGACCCGCGCTCTACTGGCCGGCGTCCAAAAAGCGCCAAGGCACGAAGTCGCGGGAAGTTGGGCACCGGCTAAACAGCGGGCGCTATGAGGATTTAATGCCGGCGCCGCTTTCGATGGAAAGCGCGACGCGCGCACGAGGCGACGTGCAATATCTGACGAGAGGCTGCACACCGGCAGACCGCTTCCACAACTTCCGCGTTTCGGCATGAGTGTTGCACAAGAGTATTTTTAATGTTTGCGACATGTGGAATTTCAAAGAGTTGCGCGTGGCAGAAATAGCACATCCGACAACCACTGCGCGATTAGTCGGTCGATCGATGTCCAGCGACATGGCGTGAATCAATTTCTTGCGAAGCCGAAATATAGACGGCACATTCCAGCAAACTGGTTGGCGCTTTCGTCAAGGCATTTTTTTATCAGTACGGCCGATGATGTGGCTGGCCGCATGAAGATGCTGACCCGCACGCGATCATGTGATGCACGCCAACACTACGCTGGTTGATCGTGTTGACCTTGCCACCTCGCTATCGCTGTCCTCTCAACCGGCTGCCGGCCTCTAGGCTCCTGCTCCCGCGCAGCGGGCTGGAGCGCAGCGACTTTGTGCTTTGGCCCATAGCTGACCTCTGCCGAGCACGCTCTGATGGTCTGCTCTCGAGAGGTCAGCTGACCCTGTCTTGTTGGCGATCGAGAGCTTCCTAGATCGTACTACCCATCTCCACTCCCATTGTCCTCCATGCAGTGGGCTGCCGTAGGATTGCTCGAAAATGACCGAGATTGACGGCCGTATCGGCCGGATAAGTGGTACACAGCGGTGGTCACAAATCCGACCGGGCTTTTCAGGAATCCTTGTTTTTCGGCGGTTTTCGCGCATTCGCGGCATCGGGGAGGAGAGTCCCACTTTCTCTTCCACCCGCTCTCGGCTTGACGCGCCGGATCTCTCTCGAGCGCAGGAAGAACCCTTGCCGGCTATCGAGGCCGAGCCGCGCGCCCGGCAGGCTCTCGTTGCCGAACTGTCAGCATCTGCACCAACATCGGCATGCCGATCATCGTGCGGGGCCGGGCATGATGCCGGTCAGCTTGCTGCCGGTGGTGCTGCTGCTGGACAAAAAAGGATCAGCGCTTCATGCCGACGGGTGCGGGATCACCCCTCCTCCAGAGTTGTGACCGGCAGTCATGGTAGGGCGGATTTCCTGCGTCAGGCCGAGATTTTCCCAGCGCGTCGTCAGCCGGCGGGCGAAATCGGCCGGCATCGGCAGATTCGGCAGCATGCCGGGCCATACGTCGAGGATCGTCTCGACGGTGTGCCGCACTTCTCGCTTCACGGCGGAAAACTCGATGCCCGAATATTTCGCCAAGCGCTCGAAGCTTTTGAGGTCGACGAGCTGCGGATCCTTGCTGCCGGCGAATTCCAGGGCCATCTCGTCATCGCCGAGATAGAACATCGGAACGATGTCGTAAGCAGGCGACAAGACTACGTTGACCTCGTCCGGGAAGCTGAACGACCAGTTCTTGAGGTGACTGTCGGAGTTGCCGATCATCACATCGTTTACGATCCGCCGTACTGCCTGCAAGGCCTGGCCGCGTCCCGGGACGAACCTGGTCACCAACCTCGCGAGCATCGTCTGGTTGGCGTCGTACTTCAGGTCGTGGACGACACCGACGACCTGGGCAAAGTCCTCCATATGGATCCGCGTCCCGCCCGGACCGCGGTCGAACCGCGTGACCACAAGGCAATGTTCGCCGCCCATCAGATATTTCGGATCGACGTCGTGGACTTCGCGGTTGGGCACCAGACGGATTTCCGCGGTTTCCACCCCGGCGGCGCGCGCAAGTGTCATCGCTGCGAACTCGCATTCAGTCAGCAGGGGATACTTCTCGCTCGGCGTCTTGAGAATAACGTCGCCCGCAGCGTCCTCCATCGGCAACGTGATCGCGCCCCTGTTGTTGAGCTTCATTGAGAACTTCAACTGGACGCCTGCCAGCGAAAACGTGATTTTGCCGGCGGTCGTATCCTGTTGCATCCGGACGGGCGGAGGTGGCTCCCCGCCGGTCTCCGGCACGGCCAGCACTGCGCCCGGCAGATCGTGCCCTAGCCGACGTAGAACGTCGAAGCTGTCGAATGCGCCGACGCCGAACTCCCTCTGAATGAGCTCCAGCAGCGCACCTTCCGGCAGCAGATTCTCGAAGAAGATCGGCGCCTGCCCGGCATTGCTGATCTTGTCGCCGCGGTTCAACAACCGCGCCTTCGTCCCCTTCGGGCCGTCCTCCGCCAAGTCCGCGCTTTTCCAAGCGAGACTGCAGACGGGGCGGCCAGGGCCGAGCGCGATGTAGGACTGGTCTACGACGAAGGACATGGCGCCCTCCGGATCGCGGTGGAGCGCGCCCACCCGCGTCCGGCGATCCGGCGTCGGCCTCAGGTAGATGCCGAGCGTCGCTGGCTTATTTAGGACCCGCATGAGACGGCTTCTCCTCGTCGGCGTCCACGCTGTCGTCGACGAACACCTCATCGTAGACCGACGGCATAGGACTGCCTGCCGTCGGCGACGCCGTCGGCTGCCCGATCATTTTCATGACCTCCTCGAGACGCTCGGTCGGCACGTAGATCAGCGACATGCCCAGTGTCTCACCGGCGTCGGTCAGCATGTCGATCGAGCTGTTGGCAGAACCCGTTTCCATTTCGCTGAGCCTTGCCGGATTTCGGCCGGTGCGCTGAGCGAAGTCCTGCAGGCGCCATTTGCGTTCGCGACGCGCAGCGCTTAGTTGCGAGCCCAGACGCTTTCTGGTGGAGTCTTTCGACATATCGAAAATCTCAATATTTTTTTCTTTATAACGAAATGCCAGAAGAGTGTCAACTCCACTTTCGCTAAAACGAAATATTTCGATTGTTTTTCTTTATAACGAAAAAAAAGCAAGCCGCCCCCTGGAACCGAAATCTGGAACCAGCGGGACGCAAATGGGAGACAGCTCTCTGATAGGGTCACGAAGTGTGAATCGGCGCCGGGGTCACGTCGCTTCAAGTACCGGCAGTATCCGTCTGAACGAAATTAGAAAAGCCACGTTGGGGTGGGGTCCCGATCGGCGCCGATCGGGACCCCACTTCGACGCAAATTCGGTCAGCTGCGACAAGGAATTGCCGCCGCTACTTCAACGGGCCGAGTTCGGTGCCGATTGACATGCTGGCGACCGCCACGGGGCCGGCGCCGTCGAACAGGCGCGCCAGGAAGGCGTCCAGGTCCTCTGGCGCGAAGGTCTCGAGTGCGCCGTGATCGGCGGTCGCGAGGCGGGGCCTGAGGATGCCGGCGCTGTAGAGGAGGGCCCGCTGCACCCGGGACGCGTTGATGTATTCGCCGGCGAGCAGGAGCGAGAGGGGCGCCGCCCTAAGAGGCAATCTTGGACTTCATATCGCAAGCGCCTGTATTTCGTCCGTTGACATCTCGCCGTTCTCGAAGAGCCGCAAGAAGTTCTCCCGAACGGGGAATTTGAACGGCGGCCGAAATCCCCAATTCGATCCGGGGAGTGCCATGGTTTGCAGATCGTATTTCGCGTTCTGGATCTGGATCAAGGTCCATCGGGTAGGATCGTGTTCAGTTAGCTCAGGAGGCATGTCGTAGTTGTCGAATTCTCCACGATCTCGCGTAGGTTCGAGCTCTGCGAGGAAGTGCACGAGAGCGACGGTCAAATCGCTCGTGCACAGGTCCAGGATGCGCGCAGCGTTCGGGCGGCGATTTCGGTTATGAGGCCCGACCTGTTGGTAAAGCAGACGGTAGCCCTCGCGTGCGTGGATGTTGGAGGCGATCGTGCCGCGGACCCTCTCTTCGAGGTGGATGGGTGGCGGCGGCGTGGGCGTCGCAGCGACTGGCTCCGGGAACGGCTCCGGCTCCAACGCGTCTTCGGCTTCGATCAGCGGCAAGTCCTTGCTGATCGCGGGGGAAGCGTTCGTGCTGCGCCTTTCTTCAAGGTGAACGGGTGGAGGCGGCGCGGGCATGGCAGCGACGGGCTCAGGGAGGGGCTCCGGCTCGAACGGGTTTTCGGCTTCGATCGGCAGCGGGTTCTTGCTGATCTCAGCGTCGGGAGCAGGCCTCATTTCGTGCTGGTGCGGCAGAGCTCCTGGCAGGGATCGACGCGCGATATCGGTCAGTTCCTCGGCTGACCGCGCCAGTGCCGGATCGACATACAACCGCGTATGCGCAGGTCGCCCGGCAGGGAGGAGCAAGGCAGCCCAGGTGCGGCGGGAATCGGTGAGCTCGACGGCGAGCCTCATATCGGCGGGAAGGCGACGTGCCTCTCTGATTGTGATTGTGGTGGCCGATCTGATGGCCGCAAACGCCTCGAGATTGATCCGCTCGATTTCGGTGTCGTGCATGATCTCGATCGTGCTGTTCGACCGATCGATGGCGACGATTCTTGCGAACTCGCCGGCCTGAAGGCGGGGATGTTCGCAGGCTTCCGTGGTCACGATCCATTCGCCGACTGACAAGCTGAGCGTTCCACGCAGCGTCGTGAGTTCCTCGGGAGGCTCGATAGCTTTCGTGCGGACGCGTTCTTCTCGGATCGTGTCGGCCAGCTCCTTGATGCGGCACCGGTCTTGGCAGGCCACAAACAGCGACGGATCGTCGGGGCCATGATTGGGGAATACGTCGAACGACACGAGACCGCATTCGGCCATTGCCTCGATTGCCCGGCGAACTAGGCCAGCCCGCAGCAGAAGTTCGATGTCATTTCGACTGTACCGCGCAGAGGCCGCCCCTGTCCGATCCGCGACATAGGCAGCGAGGTGCCGATGGACCACGCCATGGGAGCTGCGCTGGTCATGACCGAGGATAAGTTGAGCCTTGCGTTCGTTCGCTTCCAGTAAGAGACGGGCCAGGCACTGATCATCGATGCGATCAGCGCGAGGAACGATGACCAGCCGCCCCGGACGAAGGGCAAGGTCCCGCTCACGGCCGATCGCGAGCAAATCCTCGGGTCCGGTCACCGCCATGTCGATGGTGCCGACGACGGGCGTATCCGGCTCGTCGAGCGCGAGCGCCACATCTTGGCAGTCCGAGAGGGCATGGCCGAGGATCAGCGGCCGGTCGGAATGATTGTGGGCGTAATAGTGCTCGGCGATCTCTCGGACGAGAGAGGTGCGATCCGCGGCCGAAACAGTCGCGATCTGATCTTCGCTCGAATTGTCGACCAGATCGGTGGCCCGCTTCATCAGGGCATGGACTCGCCGCGTTGTCAGAAAGCGGGGGGCCTCCGCGGCGGTGTTCGCCAGGCTTACGACGTCGTCGTTCGTCAGGATGCGCTCGACATTGGCGGCCCTGTCCGCGGGATGGTCGAAGAATCGGGTGCAAAGCCGTTCGACCTCCAAAGTGCGAATGGTGGATCGGCCTCGCAGCAGCGTTTCGACGAGCTCCGCCGGACTTTTCTGGGTGATGGCTTGCACATTCGCCGCATGGGCCCTTTCGCGCGCGCGGACCACCCGCTGCCTCGCTCGCTCGTTGTGGATCGTTCCGTTCACGTACACCACTGGCGCATAATGCGTGCCGGGCACCGGCGCGATCGGGTCGACCACGAGATCGAGGCCGAGCTCCTCGAAAAAGGTCTGCTGAACTTCCCAGGACAGCTGCGGCCAGTCCACGCCCTCGACGATGTCGGCGCCGAGCGCGGTGGATCGGTGATGGACTATGAAATCACGGAGCTTGGGGCCCGGATTGCCTGCTGCGTCGAACGACCGAAGCGCATACCACCCGTGCCCGTGACGATTGATGAGGGCCTCGTGGATCGCCCAGTGGATCGCCACTTCGTTCGCTCTCGGGGGGGCGGTGACGATCCTCCGCATCAGCTCGGCGGCTTCGGGCAGCCACAGCTCGTCAGTCGGCGGAAGCGCCACAACCAACGCCAGTCCGACCTGAGGCAGCCGTTCTCTCTCGTTCAGCGGGGTTCGGATTTTTGCCCGTTCGGCGGCGTCGAGGCTGGCGGCGTAAACGCTAAGATCTTTGAACGTGGGTGGATGCCCCTCGGGCACGATGATGCCGCCGCATGCGTAGTCGCCCTTAAGGTGCGAATAGTCAAACTCCGCATCTACGTGTGGATCGTAGAGCGTGGTGCGCCCGGTGTAAGCGAGCGGCCTGACCGCTCCAGACAGCAGCGTCAGTCTCATGGGCGTCAATCGCGAAAACGTGATGGCCATCTCCGACTGCTATTTTCCATTCTGTATATTGAGCGCTGCCAACCAGCCTGAGAACCAGGACCGTGCAGCTGAAGAGGCAGGTTTCAAGTTTCCATCCTTCATGGTTTCGTCTCTCCCAGGAGGGACCAAAATGGCCACTACACGCCGTACCCGTATCAAGGATGTCGAACGTGCCGACGCCGAGCTGGCTGCGCTGCGCGATCAGCGAGCCCGGATCGACGCGAGGATCGAAGCGTTGGAATCCACCCGGAAGGCGGATCTCCTCAAGCTCGCGAGTGACATCCTACATGGTCTCGATCTTTCGCACGTGCCAGTCCTCACGATCATCGCGCGTCTGTCGGCTTTGGACGGTGTGGCCGAATCGAGTGAGGGAGTTGACACCGCCAGGGTCGAAGAGGTCGAAAAGGTCGAGACCTTCATCAGGTTCACCCGGAACGCCGGCTCTCGCAAGAGGGCCCTTCTCGAACGCTGTGGACTGCACTGGCACGGTCGGGACGCCGGTTGGACAGGCGTTGTCGGAAGCGCCACGTTGGCGCAATTGCGCGACGTCTTCGGGGACAAGGTGGAGAAGCCGCCCCTGATCGCGCCCGGTGGAGCTTCCCTGTGTGCACAGGAAAGCGATGCTTCACCCCTTTGCGCCGACGAGGAGCACGATGGCGGCGCGAGCGAAGTCGATGCCGAAGTGGCAGGGACCGCCAATGGCGACGAGACGACCGACGCGGCCGGCCCGGTCCTGACCAAAGCTTTCCGGGGCTTTCCGCCGCGCCGTCCCGCTCCGCAGGAGGCGGATAAGCCGGCATAGTTGCGATGTGCACGAAGGGCCGGTGCCCGATGTCATGAGCCGATGCCTGAGCACGCAAGATGCGATCGTGCGGGACCAGACGAGCCCGCCTCGCCGTAATCGTTGCCTATGCTACACTGGGCTGCTACACATCACCCAGTGTCGCCCGGATTTCCCGAGGCTTTTCAGGTGCGTAGCTGTAGCGTGGGTCTGGCTGAGTACCCTCCCGCCCCAGCCAGATCTCCCGCTGCCCTGAAATCCCTCACGAAACCGGCCTGGCTGGGGAGCTGCGCTCGCTTGCCAGTTTCCTGGAACGTCCGCATTTTTTCAGAGCCTCAAGCCGACGAGCCGGGCAGTGGCTCGTCGGCTGGCTGCTCAGCTTGAGCGTCAGCCGTTCCGCGGCGTCTTGCTCTCGTTCGCCGCCAGCAACCGGTCAAGCTCGGCACCTCGCGGGCCCATCTTCGGAAGAGGTTGCGTCTTCAGGCAGGCCGGTCATCGCTGGTCCAGCTGGGAGATGTCCGAGATGGTCAACTTGAGAGTGCGGCTTTGCCCAGCTCGGTCGATGGTCAATTCGACCTGCTTGCCGATCCCTTCATCCTCGAGCACAGAAGTCAGTTCCTCCATGCTGTGAATCGGCTTGCCGTTTGCTTCTGTAATGATGTCCCTGACGACTCCGTCCTCGCTTGCGCCCTCGAGTCCCGCTTGCGCGGCGGGAGAGCCGGGCAACGTTCGCAGGATAATGACCCCGTCGATTCCGAGGCTTGTTGCCTCATCCTGCTTGGCAGCGACGATACCGATGCCCGGCAAGGGCACGTGACCATCGCGGATCAGCTGGGCCGCAACGCGGTTGACGATGTCGACGGGAATCGCGAATCCGATTCCCGCGGAGGCACCCGAGCCCGAGAGGATGGCGCTGTTCACCCCGATGAGCCGTCCGGCGCTGTCGAGCAGCGGTCCGCCCGAATTCCCGGGATTGATGGGGGCGTCGGTCTGAATCATCCCTTTGACCTCACGCGCCGTCACTGACGGTAGTCTGCGGCCGAGTGCGCTCACGATTCCGGAGGTCAACGTCTGATCGAGACCATAGGGATTGCCGATTGCGAATGTGCTCTGGCCGACCTGTAGATCAGCCGAGCGGCCAACAGCAATGGGATGCAGCGCCGACCTTGGTCGCTCCAATTGGAGAACGGCGAGGTCGTAATTTGGAGCGGCGCCCACCACCCGTGCAGCAACAAATTCACCGGAGGTCAGTCTAACTCCAATCTGGGCCGTGCCATTGATCACGTGGTTGTTCGTGACCACGTGACCGGCCAGATCCCATATAATTCCCGAGCCCGATTGCGTCACGCTTTCCTGTTCGTCGGAGAAGACGGATGTGCTGCGCGCGCTGCGAGCGAATACATGCACGACCGACGGCGAGGCGTTCTTGAACAGACGAACAGTTGCTTGTTCGCCCGAACCAAGATCGGCGCGGGGAGCGACGGGGCGGGGATCAGAGGCAGAAAGCCACAGCGCCGACAGGTAGGGCTCTATCAGCCAGATCGTTGCCAAACACAGCAGCCAGACCGTTATGACGCGCAGGAAACGAATGGTCACCCTCCTGCCTCCTTTGCCGCGGTTCTAATTTCAGGTTATCCCGATGGTTCCTAACGACGTTTCTCGACGGCGCCGGCAAGTGCGTTGCCGGCAAGTGCGTTTCTTGAACTTGCTCTTTAGGAACGAGCGCCTCTGGCCATTGTTGCCCGCCGAAGGAGCAGCCGATGCGCAGCCTGAATCTCGGTCAGATCTTGGTTATTGCAGCATTGATCGCCATGCTGGTTCTCGCCGGGATCGGCATAGCATCGGTTTGGGATGCGACCAACGGCGTCGACGATGCCGCAATGGACGAGGATGGCTGGATTGCTCTTGGCCTCGGCGCCTTCGTTTCGGTTGTCTTGGGTTGCGGGTTGATGGCGCTGATGTTCTTCAGCAGTCGTCGCGGCTACGATGAGGCCGCCGATCCATTCCGCAAAAGGCGCCCGAAGGCCTGACTGAAATTCGGTGGCGTCCTGACCAGGGATGAGCAGCGCTCTTTGCAGGTACTCTGGAGGATGAACGATGGTGTTTCCGAACGAGGAGCAGATCAGTCTGAGAGCGCGCGAGCTTTGGGAGGAGGCCGGTCGTCCGGAAGGCCGCGATCTCGAGTTCTGGCATCGAGCGGAGCGAGAGTTGCAAGGCGCGTCCGAGCGAGGCGACCCCGGGAAAGGAATGCCGGATGACATCTAGTCCGGGCGACAGCCATCGAACCCCGTCCCAATCCGCAATGCGCAGCCGCTGCCGTTAGAACCGGCATTCTTAGTTCGAAATGTGAACCTCAGTAAGGTGTCTGCGTGCCGCGCCCTCAAGCCGCACGAACGAGGCGCCGGTTATGATCATCTGTGTTCGGGAGAACTTCTCTCGTTCCAACAGTTCGATGAAGGGTTGGACGATGAAGTTCTCTTTATCTTCGATCAGCTCACCAGCAAATTCGGCCGGCATATCCAGAATTGCCAGACCCGGATAATGGCACTGGGCTTGGGCGCTCAGCGTCAACAGTCCGTAGTGGTAAGCCACTAGGAAGTACAGGGAGTCGGTTCCCCCTAGCGCGGCTTGCCACTTCTTCGATCCAACTTTGAATCTGAACGAATTGGCCGAAACGTCCAATGAGATGTCGTTATGCGGCCAGATGCCCGGCTTTAACCTATTGATCGCATGCAGGTACTCATTCATTCCATCTGCCAGTACCTTACTGGCGTCGTCGAAGTCGGTTGCGCGGATCATCGCACTCACAGTTTCGTCCAGTGGTCTGATGCGCTTTTCAATCTCGGTGATGTCAGATCCCAGCTTCAAGCCAAGTTCTACAGCGCCCTTTAACCGACTGAGCTGCCGTTGCCGACTTCTTCGTCAAACAAGTTGTAAATCAGCTTCTTGAGCGTGCTGCCACTCTTGGAGCCAAATTCCTTTTTGACGGCACGCATTCGTTCAACAAGCGACGCAAAGGACAGTTTTCCGGCGAGTGCAAGCCAGTATTCGATGTCGCTTCCCTTCTCCGACGTGAGATCGGGAAGCTTCCCTTTGATGGATTCCGAAAGCGAGCCGAACTCAGCGCAGGTGGTTTCACGTCCCGGGCCGTAGCAGGGATATGTCAACAGCCTGAGTTCTGAATTTACGTCTCGCAGCGTGACAATCCGAAAGCGTGCTGTCTCTTTATGCTGATCGCGAGTCAGCGACTTTGCGCAAACGGAATCCGCCCCTTTCGCGCAAAGACTTGCGACCGACCAAAGGGTATCTGGTTCATTCGATTTGACTTGGACGTATTCGACGAACTCCTCGCCGTCCCGCACTCGCTTGATTAAGATGTCGTCGTGCGTCTCGCAATGCACCTTTTGAATGGTCGCATCTTCGATCATATCCAGGAAAATATCGACGACGATCTCGTCTTGATACGAAAGGCCTGCACGCGCAGTCGGCCCGCCTTCCTCAAGCGGATGATGATCGTCAATGGACGGCCACTCGATCTCGGCAGTGCTTTCTTCGTCGGACATGCTGGGCGTTTTCAATCGGTAGCTTTTTGGCTAGCCTCAACCCTTTCAAATTTTTCTGGTAACCGCAACGCTGACTTGCTAGATTTCGAAATACAGCTTCGGTTATACGTTGATTAGCTCTCCCCAACATGTGGTGTACCGAGACGAACGGTCGAGGGTCTTCATTATCGAGTTCGACCTAGCACTTTCTGGGGTGGTCCAGACATCCCTGGCCCTTGCCGCTGCGAGATCAAGCAGCATGACACCCGCTTTCTTGTACCGAATCCGGGTTGGTTGATGGCCTTATGGCGGCTTTGGCCAGCCTGCCGGCACTAGCAATTGGCAGCCGGACCGAGGGTGTGACGTAGAACTGCGAGCGACTTCTCTCCTCGGTCTGCGTTCCATCAATATCAGCCCCGCACCGGCGCTCGACCATGACCATTCGATGGATGGGCCGTCTGATCGACTCCTGAGTATGACCCGCTCTGTTGTGCGACACTGCTGAGATATCTGGCCGGCGGCTTTCCAAGCGCCTTTTTGAACATGGTGATAAAGGCCGTCACCGATTCATAACCGAGATCGGCCGACACCCGCTGCACGCTCGCGCCCGCGGCGAGCTCGCGGATTGCGACAATCAAGTGCAGTTGTTGACGCCAGCGTCCGAATGTCAGCCCGGTCTCCTTGACCACAAGACGCGCAAGACTGCTCTCGCTGAGCGCGACGCATTTGGCCCACTCCGCCAATGTGCGACGGTCTGCGGGATTGTCCGCGAGCGCCGCGGCGATGCGCTGCACACGCGGCTCGGTCGAGAGCGGCAGATGGAGTTGCTGAAGGGACATGCGCGGCAACTCGCCGAGCAAGACGCTGATCAGGCGCTCCCGCCTCACTTCGTCATGCTGCATGCCGGCAGACAGCTCGACGATCAATTCGCGCAGCAATGGCGAGATCGAAATCGTGCAGCACCGATCCGGCAGTTCGACCAGCTCCGCCTCGATGTACACGAAATAAAGCCGTGCATTCGCGGTGGCGCGATTGCTGTGCGCCATGCCACTCGGAATCCAGACCGCGCAATGAGGCGGCACCATCCACAAGCCGCTCGCGACGCGACAGGTGACGCCGCCGCCCAGGGAGACCACGAGTTGTCCCTTGCGATGGCTATGGTCGGGCACTTCTCCTTTCGTCCCGTCCGCGTCAACGCGCACGGCAATGACCGGCGCGGACCTGTCATCCACATCCAGGTCGAGCCAGGGGTACTGAAGAGGCTGTCTCATGCTTGACGGCTTTTAGCGATTGATTGCGATAATAAATAAATTAAGCGACCGCCAAAGTCGATAGATCTCAAGTTGCCCCCAAGAGCTAGGAGATGCGACCGTGCATGCCCTCATGACTTCCAAAGCCGCCGAACTGGGGCGGCAGGTTCGCACGCAAGCAGGCCACGTGCGCGGCCAGCAACGAGACGCAAGCGGCGTGCTGGCGTTCAAGGGAATTCCGTACGCTGCACCACCCGTGGGGCCGTACCGTTGGCGCGCACCGCAGCCGCCGGTGCCCTGGACCGGTGTGCGCGACGCGCTGAGCTTTGGTGCGGGGTGTCTTTCGTCCCTCGCAAACGATCCTCGGCCGGGACCGCGAGCTGAGGATTGCCTCACGCTGAATGTCTGGACGGCTGCGAAACAGGCTGACGAGAAGCGGCCCGTGATGGTGTGGGTTCACGGCGGCGGCTTTCAATTCGGCTCCTCGGCCACTCCCGCCACCAATGGGAATCCGCTGGCTGAAAAAGGCGTCGTCGTCGTCAGCTTCAACTATCGCCTCGGCATCTTCGGCTTTCTCGCTCATCCCGAACTCGATGCGGAGGCGCCATCAGGCAACTACGGCCTGCAGGATCAACTCGCGGCGCTTCGCTGGGTCCAAGCCAATATCGCCGCGTTCGGCGGTGATCCCGACAACGTCACCTTGTTCGGTGAATCCGCCGGCGCCATGGCGGTCGGCATCTTGATGGCGTCGCCCCTTGCACATGGAATGTTCCACAAAGCCATTGGCGAGAGCGGTGCGTTCTGGGATGGCCGACACGGGCCTCTCCAAAATTTCCAAGAAGCTCGCGCGCGCGGCGTCGCTTTCGCGCGTCAACAAGGCGATGCTTCGATCGCAGCCTTGCGGGCCATGCCGGCCGAGCTGTTGAACGCAGCCGCGCCCTGGAGCTTCGAGCGCGACCACGTTGTCGCGGCGTTCTCGCCAAGCATCGATCGTCGCGTGGTGCCGGACGTGCCCGCCCGGCGCTTCCTGCTGGCCAAGCAGATGCACATCCCCTTGCTGGCAGGTTGGAACAGCGCTGAGGAATTCCCTTTCATGGCGCGATCTCTTCCCGCGCAATCGGCGCAAGCCTTTCGCAATGCTGCGGCGGCGATGTTCGGCACGGAGCGCCTGGCGGAGTTTCTCGAAATCTACGCCGCCGGCAGCGACGCGCAGGCCAAGGCGTCCGTCGCCGCGCTCACCGGCGACATGGTGGTCGGCGAGCAGTGCTGGCAGTGGCTGCGGCTGCATCGGGCAAGCACTCGCGCACCCGTCTATGGCTATCACTTCAACTACACATCGCCCTACACGCCGATTGCCTCGCACGTCACCGAGATCCCCTTTGTGTTCGGCACCTTGACGCCGCAACAGGTGATCGGCAGCACCGCGCCGCCGGCCGAGGCGGACCGCGCCCTGGCGCAGACGATCATGAGCTATTGGGTGAATTTCGCGATGCGCGGCGATCCGAACGGATCCGGTCTGCCGTTCTGGCCGGCTTATGACGAGAACGATATCGTGCAGATCCTCGGCACGGCGATCGAACCCCGCCCCAATCCGCAAGCCGATCGCTTCGGCTTCCTCGGCAGCTTCAGGCAGAACGGCGCTCTTCCGATACGTTGGCGCGACGTGCCGTAGCCGGAGGCGGATCTTCTCGGCATTTCATGACGACCTCTGAGCCGCCCTGCAACCGAGACTTCGGTCTTCCGAAATTGCCGCTGCTCGGCGCGAGCCTCGCCACTTCCTTATCCTTCGTACTGATCCGGCCCCATCGCCCATGACGCCTGATCGTGGCCGAATGCGTAGTTGCGGTTGCTCACCGCCGGATTGCGATTGACCATCGGCCGCATGAACATCGGATGGGTTGCGCTGCGCAGCTCGTGCTCGACCGTGAACAGCGGCTCGCCGCTGCCGAGGTCGACGATGTCGCAGAAGCGGTACTGATACTGATTGTCCTCGCGGGAGATCAAACTGCGCGCCAGCAGCTTGCGATATGGGCCGGAGAAATCGGTGATGTACATCTGCACATGGTGGCCGTCATACTCGCCCTGCGGCCGATCGCTCTCGCGGAACAACAGGTGCTGGTTGCGCCCCGTCTTCACCGCTGCAACCTTGCCGTCGCCGTTCCACAACTCGGCGGGCATGCCCATGATCTCCGGATAGAAGGCGCAGATCGCCGCGGCGGTCCCGACCGGCACCTCGAATTCGACATAGGGGATGCCGAGCGTGATGCGCCCGAAGCGCGCCGCGTCCGGCTCGTAGCAGCGCAGGCGGTTGCCCCAGGGACAGGTCGCCTCGACATAGCCGTTGTGCTCGGCGAATCCGAACGCCGTGCCCTCGAGCTTTTTGGCGACCGATGCCAATCGCTGCAGCAGCGCCTCACGGCCTTCGATCACCAGCCCGACATGGCCGCGCAGCACCTGCGGCCTGCCGCTCGGCAGATGAAACTGACTGCGCCCGGCGTTGATCCACATGTTGGTGTCGGACACCATCAGATAAGGGTCGCGTGTGAGCCCGAGCCCCGCGACGTAAAACAGCGTGGCGAGGCGCTGGTCCGGCACCTGGATGTTGACGTGCTCAAGATGAATCGCGTTGCCGAGGTCTTCAGCGGACCGATCGAATTGTTGAGGCATGGATGCGGCTCTCGGGTAGGATGATGGACCATGTCATAGTAGCGCAGAATTCCGTCAGCCGAACTGTTGGCCGATCACATCTTGAAGCCAGGGCATGATGCCCCTTGCCACCTTGTCGCGGCAACCATTCTCTGTAATCTGACAGAAACACCAAGGGAAAGAGACCGATGGGGGAGTTCTGGAGGGCGTGCGCGTCCTCGATTTCGGGCGCTACATCGCCGGGCCGTATTGCGCGACGTTGCTGGCCGAATTCGGCGCCGAGGTCATTCGCGTGGAAAAGCGCGACGGCAGCGAGGATCGCTTCGTGGCGCCGGTCGGCGAGGGCGGCGAAGGCGCGCTGTTCCTCCAGATCAACCGCAACAAGAAGTGCATCACGCTCGACCCGATGAAGCCGGAGGGGCAGCAGGTGATGCGCGCGCTGATCGCGACCGCCGACGTCGTCGTCGCCAATCTGCCGCCGCAGACCCTGCGCGCGATGAATCTCGACTACGATTCGCTGAAGGCGATCAAGCCCGACATCATCCTGACCACGGCAACCGCCTTCGGCGGGCCGGGTCCGTGGTCCGACCGTGTCGGCTTCGACGGCGTCGGCCAGGTCATGTCGGGTTCGGCGTACATGACCGGCACCGGGGATCCGCCGTACCGGGCCGCGGTCAACTGGGTCGACTTCGGAACGGCGCTGCACTGCGCGTTCGGGACTCTCGCCGCGCTGATCGAGCGCGGCAAGTCCGGCCGCGGGCAGATCGTCGAGGGCGCGCTGCTCGCAACTGCTTTATCCTTCACCAATGCAACGCTGATCGAGCAGGCGGTCATCAACGTCAATCGCGTTCCGACCGGCAATCTCGGCCAGACCGCAGCGCCAGCCGACATCTACCGCACCAGGGACGGCTGGGTGCTGTGCCAGGTGACGGGACATCCGCTGTTCAAGCGCTGGGCCAGGCTGATGGGCGAGGAGGAGCAGTGGCTGAACGATCCGCGCTTTGCCGACGACATCAGCCGCGGCAACAACGGCCCGATCATCAGCGAGCGGATGGCGCGCTGGTGCGCCGAGCGCACCACGCAGGAGGCCGTCGACGCGCTCGGTCAGGCGATGATCCCGACCGGGCCGGTTCTGAGCCCGCAACAGGCGCTCGATCATCCGCACATCCGCGCCGCCGGCTTCCTGCAGGACGTCGATTATCCGGGCCTGCCGAAACAGGCCCCGGTCGCGCGCGCCGCCGTCCGGTTGTCGGAGACGCCGGGTGAAATCGCGTCACGCCCGCCGATGCTGGGCGAGCATACCGATGTCGTGCTGGCCGAGCTCGGCTATGACGGGGCTGCGATTGCGGCGCTTCGGCAAGGCGGGATCATCTAGCGCCGCCCCGCGCCTGCGGAGCAGCACATCCTCGAAGCACTGCTGAAGATGATCGATGTCATGTCCCCGGTGAACAGTCCGTTTCGCAAGGACGGGCGTGGAACACCAATGAGGGCCCGCCGTTGCTATTCTCAGGCCGGAGAGGGAGGATCGACATGAGCGACGAACGCTTTGCCAGACTGCTGGGCCACGCCGCCATCGACGTGTGGGGCGATATGCCGCGCGACGTTCAGGAGGCGCTGTTCGAGACGGCCATGAAGGGGCATGCGGCGGATCGCGAGGCCTTGGCGCGGCTGCTGCACGACCGTCATCCGCGCACCGCGCATCCGGCCAAGCCAGCCTGAGGGAGCGGCCGGCCGTGACGTGTCAACCGTGCGATGTCCCGCAAGCTGCGCAAGCATTCGATGGTGAAGGGCGATGAGGGACAGCAACTCAGACGTCGCCCGGATCACGGATGCCGTCCACCTCTGCGTCGACATGCAAAACATCTTTGCGCCGGGCGGTCTGTGGGCGACGCCCTGGATGGAAAGGGTGTTGCCGACGATTGCCTCGATCGCTGCGCGCTCTCAGGCCAGGACGATCTTCACGCGCTTCATCACGCCGCGGGATCCGGAAGATCGCCCCGGGCAGTGGCAGAGCTATTTCAGGCGCTGGCAGCAGGCGACCCGGCAGCACCTGCCGACATCCGCGCTCGACCTCGTGCCGGCGCTCGCGCGCTACGTTCCTCCGGCCCGCATCGTCGACAAGCCGGTCTATTCCGCCTTCAGCAATTCCGGCCTGGCGAGCCTGTTGATCAACAACAACATCGGCACGGTGGTGATGACAGGGGCGGAGACGGATGTCTGCGTGCTCTCGACGGTGATGAGCGCCATTGATCTCGGCTTCAGGGTCGTCCTCGTCGAGGACGCGGTTTGCAGCTCCTCCGACGTCGGGCACGACGCGCTCATGACGATGTACCGCACCCGCTTCCACGGTCAGGTCGATCTTGTCACCGCGGAAGAACTTGTGGAATTCTGGCAGGAGGAGGGATAAACGTCACGTCGGTTGACGGCCGGCTGCGTGTCCGCGCGCGATTGCCGGCAACCTTCATTTTGTGCCAGACTAGCGGGGAACGTGCGTTCGCACGCCATCCCAGAGCATGACGACCCGACGATGCGAATCGCAAGTGAGCTCGCTCGCGTGCGGTCGACGGTTGTTGACTACCAGAAACGGATTCACGTGCGGCATTCCAAAAAAACGCGGCCAGCCAAAACCTTGGTCAAAAAGACCTTGGCGAAACAGACTTCGGCAAAAAAGACCTTGGCAAAAAACAACTCTGCAAGAAAGGGTTTGCCAAGGACGCCTTCGCCAAAGAAGGGCAAGGGCTCGCATCGCGCCACGATCTCGTCGTCCTCGCCGCTCGGCATGATGGCGCTTCATCTGCTTGCGCAATGGAAGCAGTCCGGCCGCGGC
This sequence comes from Bradyrhizobium sp. LLZ17, assembly GCF_041200145.1. NCBI lineage: Bacteria > Pseudomonadati > Pseudomonadota > Alphaproteobacteria > Hyphomicrobiales > Nitrobacteraceae > Bradyrhizobium > Bradyrhizobium zaerense. The sequence goes on along the minus strand of NZ_CP165734.1, from coordinate 2,708,903 downwards.
GGGCTCGTGTTCCTCGCCGAAAATGAAAACAGAGCGGAGCGGCTCGGCAGCGTCATTCACGCGCTCGACCCGTCCTGCGAGGTCCTGGTGTTTCCGCGCCTGAACACCCTGCCGTTCGATCAGCTGGAACCGTCGCGTGAAATCGCGGGGCGTCGCGCCGCGGTCCTGAGACGTCTGGGGAAATCCAAAAAGCCGATCTTTCTGGTCTCGACGGCGGAAGCCGTGATGGAGCGGCTGCCGTCGCCGGCGAGCCTGGCGCGCCTGAATGTCAGCCTCAAGGTCGGCGCTGCGTTCTCGGAAGCCGATCTTCGCGTGCGTCTCGAGGCGTTGGGCTACGATCCGGATGACGAACCGGATTATCCGGGCGGCGTCCTGTTTCACGGCCAGACATTCGAGATATTTCCCGCGGGTGCACTTGGCCCGTTCCGGGTGGAGCATTCGCGCCGCGCCATCACCCGGATCGTGGCGTTCGACCCGAAAGAGCACGACATCATCTTCGAGACCAAAGAGCTCATCGTCGATCCCATGTCGGAGCGGCTCGGCTTCGCGGCCAAGGGCGGCAAGCGTGCGACGCTGTTCGACTATTGCGGACGCGCGAAGTGGCTCGCCGACGCAGGGGTCCCGTCGCACGCCGATGGTTGGCTGAGCACGATCGAGGATGCCGCGGGCCGTGTCGAGCGAGAGCGCGAATATCTCGGAGCACGCGACTGGAAGCAGGCCAGCAAGGGCATGAAGGTGTTGCCGCGCAACGCTCGCTTCCAGGCAATCCCGGAATTTTCCAAGCTGACATCGTCGCGGAAAGCCTTTCGCGCCTTCGTCGAGCAGACCCGGCGCGATGGTTCGCGCCTGGTCTTCGTCGCGGCGCAGGAGGAGGATCTGCGTGCGATGGAGCGGATGAGCGGCGTCAGGGCGGAGCGTCTTCCGGACTGGGACGCGGTGACGAGCGGCCGCAACCGCGAAGTCGCCATGCTGGCGGATCTCGACGCGGGCTTCGTCGTGCCGGGGAAGACCGCTCTCGTGGTCGTGACGGCGTCCGACGTGCTCGGCAGCAGGGCTCATCATCCGCAGCCGATGGTCCGCGCCTGGAGCACGGCGTTCGATCATGCCGATGTGCCGCAGCAGGGCACGGTGATCGTTCATCTCCAGCGTGGCCTCGCCGTGCTCGATGGACTGCAAACCGTCAACACCGGCGGCGGTGCGTTGCGCGAGATGGTCAGGCTGGTGTTCGCGGGCGACAATGCGGCTCTGGTGCCGCCGCCTGATCTGGCCCTGATGTGGCCTTACGCGACAGAGCGCGGCAGGCTCGCGCTCGACAAGGCGGATGGAAGCTCTTGGTGGGCGCGCCGCACCGAGGCCGAGCGGGAAATCCAGATCTCCGGCAAGGTGCTAGCCAAGCACATCAGCCAGCGCCGCCGCCGGCGGACCGCGAAGCTGGAGCCGCCGGGATCGGTGTACGAGAAATTCGTTGCGCGCTTTCCCTATTTCACGACCGCCGATCAGGCCAAGGCGATCCGGGACGTCCTCGACGACCTCGCGTCCGGTCACCCGATGGACCGCGTGGTCTGCGGCGACGTCGGATTCGGCAAGACAGAGGTGGCGCTGCGGGCAGCGGCGGCCGTGGCGTTGTCGGGAAAGCAGGTGGCGATCGCGGTGCCGACGACCGTGCTGGCGCGGCAGCACCTCGCGACCTTCCGCAGGCGCTTCGCCCCGTTCGACATCGAAGTGGGGATCCTGTCGCAAGCCGCGTCAGGCGCAGAGATGCGGGAGACAAGGGAGGGCTTGCGAAGCGGCCGGATGAAGGTCGTGGTCGGAACCCAGGCTCTCACCTCAAAGGATGTGAAGTTCGCCGATCTCGGCCTCGTCATCATCGACGAGGAGCAGCATTTTGGCGCGGCCGAAAAGGCAAAGCTCTCCAGCCTCGCCAAGAATGTCCATACGCTTTTGATGAGCGCCACGCCCATTCCGCGAACCCTCGCCACAGGTCTCGCCGGCTTCAGGGATCTGAGCATCATCGCATCGCCGCCGGCCTATCGGCTTCCGGTCGCAACCAAAATCGCGCCCTTGTCCGATGCCGCCATCGCCTCGGCGTTGCTGCGCGAGCAGCGGCGCCACGGGCAGAGCTTCCTGATCTGCCCACGCATCCAGGATCTCGATGGCATGCTGGCGCGCGTGCAGGCGGTGGCGCCCGATCTCCGCATCGTCGCTCTGCACGGCAGATTGCCGGCCGGCGAGATTGACGACCGCATGATGAACTTCGTCGAGGGCCGCGCCGACGTTCTGCTCGCGACCAATATCGTCGAGAGCGGCCTCGATATCCCGCGTGCCAATACCATCGTGGTCTGCTGGCCCGAAAAATTCGGTCTCGCCCAGCTTCATCAGCTGCGCGGGCGCGTGGGTCGTGGCGGCATACGCGCGTTCGCGTATCTGCTCACCGAGTCGGCTTCCGACCAATCCGAGAAGCGGCTCGCCGTGCTCGAGGAATTCAACCGGCCGGGCGCGGGTTTTGCCATCAGCGAGCGCGATCTGGATCTCAGGGGCGCCGGCGACCTGTTTTCGGAGCAGCAATCCGGCCACGTCCAGGTGTTCGGGCCGGTGCTGTACAGCCATCTGCTGAAAATGGCGTCGGAGAAGGTCGACGGAAGGGCCGAGGTCTGGGTGCCCGACCTCAATCTGCCGATCGCGGATATGCTTCCGGAGAGTTACGTGCAATCCGAGCCGGTGCGGCTCGAGCTCTATGCCCGCGCCGCACGGTGCCGGAGCGAGGACGAGCTTGACGATCTGGAGGAGGAAACCTCCCGCCGCTTCGGGCAATTGCCGCCGGGAGCCCGCGACTTCTTCGCCGTGGCGAGGCTCAGGCTGGATTGCAAGCGCAGAGGCATCATCCGCCTGGACGTCGGGCCTGAAGCCGTCGCCGCGACCTTCCTGCCGGGGCGCCTGCGGAAATCCAAGGGGAGATCTACCGGGAAATCCAGCGGCCGATCGCTGCAACGCCATGGCGATCGCGTCGTCTATCACGGCCCGATGCGGGATTCGCCGTTCGACAGGGTCGAGGAATTGTTCGATATCCTCGACGACGCCTGATGATCCGGCGCCGCGTTCTAGTTCGCCGACAGCGCGGTCCTGGCGATTTCGGCCATCCAGCGGGAGGCGACCGGCAAGATCGCGTCGTTGAAATCGTAACGCGGGCCGTGCAGCTCGGCGCCGTCGCGCAAGGGTCCATTGCCGATCCAGACAAAGGCGCCGGGCCGCTGCTGGAGATAGGACGCAAAATCCTCGCCGGCCATGCTGGGCGCGAGGTCGCGCCGCACCGGCGCCTGCACCTTGGCCGCGGCCATGCGCGCGAGGCCGGCTTCCTCCGGCGTGTTGATCACGACGCCGACGCCCATGACGATGTCGGGCGTCACCTTGACGCCGAAGCTCGTCGCGATGCCGGCGCAGATATTGCTGATCCGCGTGAGGATGATGTCCTTCACGGCATTGCGGTGATACCGAAGCGTGCCGCGGATCGTCACGCGCCCGGCGACCTGGTTCGGTGCGGTGCCGCCCTCGATCGTGCAGAGCGACAGCACCGCGGTGTCGAGCGGATCGACGCTGCGCGACACGATCCCTGCATGGCGACGATCAGGTGCCCCGCCGCCATCACCGGATCGCGCGTCAGATGCGGCATGCCGGCATGACCGGCATGGCCCTCGATGGTGATGGTGACGCGGCCGCCGGAGGCCATGACCACGCCGTCATGGACCGCGATGGTGCCGGCCTCGAGGCCCGGCCAGTTGTGGAAGCCGAACACGCGATCCATCGGGAAGCGGTCGAACAGCCCGGCCGTGACCATCGCGCGCGAGCCGCCGTAACCTTCTTCCGCCGGCTGGAAGATGAAATCGACCGTCCCGCTCCAGCTCTTATCCGCCGCCAGCAGCGCCGCCGCGCCGAGCAGCGAGGCGGTGTGCCCGTCATGGCCGCAGGCATGCATCACGCCGGGATTTTGCGAGGCATAGGGCAGGCCGGTGTCTTCGGTGATCGGCAGCGCATCCATGTCGGCGCGCAGGCCGACGCGTCCTTGCGCCGATCCGCGCGTCAGGGTCGCGACGACGCCATGCCCGCCGATGCCGGCCTCGAAGCCGATGCCGAGCTCGGTGAGCTTGTCCTGCACGAAGGCTGCCGTGGCCTTCTCCTGGAGGGACAGCTCGGGATGCGCGTGCAGGTGCTGGCGCCACGCGGTCAGTGTCTGGTGCAGCTCGGGTGTCAAGGTGCTGATCTCTTGTGTCTGCTTTTGGCACCATAGCGGATTATCTGCTCCGTACACCCGGCGCAGACGAATGCCTCGCGTGCAGCAACGCTGCTCGCCATGGTGTCAGGCGCGTGCCAGCCCCGCGAGCAGAGAGCTCCCTCTCCCGCTTGCGGGAGAGGGTTGGGGAGAGGGTCTCTCCGCAGAGAGACCCGGTGAGGAAAAACCCTCACCCGGCGCTTCGCGCCGACCTCTCCCGCAAGCGGGAGAGGTAAGCAGGAAGCCGAGTTCTACACCGCCAGCTTCGCCAGCCCGTTCCAGTCGAAGCTGATGCCATGGCCCGGCCGCGCCGGCGCCAGGGCCTTGCCGTCCTCCAGCACCAACGGATGCTCGATGTACTTGTCCAGCCCGAAGCCGTGGGCCTCCAGATACGACCGGTTCGGGCAGGCCGCGAGCAAATGCACGGTGATGTCATGCGCGCCGTGGCTGGTCACGGGCAGGTTGAAGGCCTCCGCCAGCCGCGCGATCTTCATGAACGCGCTCACGCCGCCGCAATTGGTGACGTCGGGCTCGGGATAGGACACCGCACCCGCGACGATGTAGTTCTTGAATTCCCACAGCGAACGCAGATTCTCGCCCGCCGCGATCGGCACGCAGCCCTCCCGCATGATGCGTGCGTGTCCCGCGACGTCGTCGGGAATGATCGGCTCCTCCAGCCAGGTGAGATCGTAGGGTTGCAGGGCGCGGGCGGCGCGGATCGCGTCCTCGACCGTCCACTTCATGTTGGCGTCCGCCATCAGCGGAAAGCCGTCGCCGAGATGCGCTCGCATCGCGGAGACCTTCGCGACGTCGGACTTGAGGTCGGGACGGCCGACCTTCATCTTGATGGCACGAAAGCCCTTGGCGAGATTGCCGTCGGTCTGTGTCAGCAGCGCTTCGACCGAGAGGTCGAGATCGATGCCGCCGGCGTAGCAGGGCACGCGCGCGTCGAACCCGCCGAGCAATTGATACAGCGGCAGCTTCGCGCGCCGCGCCTTCAGATCCCACAGCGCGATGTCGAGCGCCGATAATGCCAGTACCGCCGGCCCGCCGCGCCCGCCATAATGCAGGCCCCACCAGACGTGATGCCAGATGGCTTCGGTGTCATCGGCCTCGCGCCCTTCGACCAGCGGCGGGATCTCGCGCCTGAGAATGTCGGCGACAGCGCCGCCATTGCGCCCCACCGTGTAGGTGTAACCGACACCTTCAGCGCCGTCGGCATCGCGGATGAGGCAGGTGATCAGCTCGAACGCCGACATGTCGCCATGCGTGCTGTCGGAAAGCGTGACGGGGAGGGGGATCCGGTAGAGTGCGGACTCGATTGTTGCGATGCGGGGCATGTTTTCTCCCTGTGTTTTTTCTTTTGGTTCGTAGTTTGTAGGGTGGGTTAGCCCTGCAGATACGCGAAGCGCATCTGCTCGGCGTAACCCACCACTTTCTTTCCGCGGCGACGAAAGCGGTGGGTTACGCCTGCGGCTAACCCACCCTATGCAATTAGCTCACCGCATCGTCGCAAGCTGCAACGCCAGCGCACAGGCGCGATCATATTCGTCCAGATTGATCCATTCGTCGATCGTGTGCGCCTCGTTCTGGCCTGCGCCGAAGGTCACGGTCGGAACGCCGTGCCGCACCATCCAGTTGGCATCGAGCCCGCCATTGGCGGCGCGCACGTTCGGTATTCCGCCGACCGCAGACACAGCTTCGATGGCGCGTTTCACGACGGGCAGGTTTTCCTTCATGCGGAACGGATAATAGTCGGTCTCGGCCTTGAACTTGATCTTGCCGGACTTGCCCTGCGCGTTGGTGACTTTCTTCGCGGCCTTCTCGAACGCCGCCTTGTAGGCCTTGGTGATCTCCTTGAAGAATTTGCCGTCATGGCTGCGGCACTCGCCGCGCACATGGACGTAGTCGGTGACGACGTTGGTGGCGTCGCCCGCCGGGCGGCCCTCGCCGCCGGTGACGGGGCCGACATTGCTGGTGCCCTGCTGCTTGCCTTTCACCACCTTGCCGAACCAGCCGCCGGCCTTCACCTCGGCAAGGGCCAGCGCCATGATCATGGTCGAGGAGATGCCGCGCTCCGGCGCGACGCCCGCATGCGAGGCACGGCCGAAAATCTCGACGGTCCAGCGATCCGCACCGACGGCGCCGATCACGACGTTGGAGGCGGAGCCGCCGTCATAGTTGAAGGCCATCACCGGTGCGCCGAGCTCGTCGAGCTTGACGTGGCGCGCGCCATAAAGCCCGCTCTCCTCGCGCACGCAGAACAACAATGTGATCGGCGGATGATCGAGCTTCTGCTTGGCAAGCTCTGCGGCGAGCGTCACCAGCACGCCGCAGCCGCAGCGATTGTCGCCGCCGAGCGCGGTTTTGGCTTCGTTGACGATTCTGCGTCCCGCCTTCTTCGGCTTGGCGCCGGCGCAGAGCGGCACGGTGTCCATGTGGGTCATGAACATGATCCGCGGCTGGTTGTGCAGCGCGCCGCGGCCGGGCAGGTCGACGATCAGGTTGCCGGTCTCGGTCGGCACCGGAATGCGCGTATTGGCATCGTCGAGCCGGATCGCCTTGGCCGGCACGCCGCTCTCCTTCAGCGCGGTCGTGAGCTCACGCCCGATCGCCGCCTCCTGTCCGGTGACGCCCTCGACGGCGAGAAAGCGCATGAGGCGGTCGGTGGCGGCTTTGGTGTCGACAGGCATGAAACGGTCCCTTGATGTACGATTGACGCGACAGGATTGAGAGAAAGCGCAACGAGCCTTAGCTCTTTGACACAGGTTGCAGCTGCCAAAGTGTCGTGTAGTTCATGATCGGCCGCTCGAACGTTCCGCCCATGGCGACAAACGGTTTGCCCGAATCCAGCATCGGCTGGAATCGATCGAGCTGCTTCGCCGCGTCCAGATCGGTCCACAGGCTTACATTCGAAAGTGACGAGGTCGCCTCGGCCGCGCCGACATAAAACGCAATCAGACCCGGCATCGACTCGATGCCGGGGCGAAGTGCCTTTTCGGTCTCGTTCATCATTTGCTGCATTTCGCCAAACCTCGCAGGCGGGCATCGAAGAATAGAGACCCTTACGATTGGGGGCATGGAGAGCTCCTCTCTTTGCATCGCCCGAACCCCGGGTCTATTCTATCTTCGGCTGTGGCGAGGTATAGACCAAAAACACAAACACCCCGCCCAGCAGCGCCGCTGCCATGAACAGCAGCACGGGCGGCAGCCCCGCGAACGCCGCCACCGCGCCGGTGATCGACTGCATCAAGGCCGTGCCGAGGAAGAAGGCGAGGTTGACCGCGGCAAGGGCCTTGCCCGCAATCTGCGCGTCGACCAATTGCCGGGACATGCCGAACAGCAGCGGTTGCGCCGAGCTCGCCAGTCCAATCAGCACGAACAGCACCAAATCGTATTGCGGCGGCATCACCGCCACGCCGAACAGCAGCGACACCGCACCATCCGGCGCGCCGAGCGCCATCAACGCGACCAGCAGCGCCGCCATCATGTGCGCGCCGGCCACCAGCTCGCGCCGGCGGCCAACCTTGCGGTCGATCATGCCGATGCACAGCGGTCCTGCGATCATCGCCAGCGTGTAGGCGCCGAGCTGGTTGCCGGCCTCGACTCGCGACAATCCCTTGACCTGCATCAGCCACGGCCCGCCCCACAGGCCGCGCAACACCAGCGAGGTCGCCAGCGACACCAGGGCCAGCGCGATCAGGCCACGCAAAGGCCGCGACAGGCCGAGCCGGAGCACGTCGATCATCTGCGAGAACGGCGAGGCGGTGTCCTTGTGCTCGGCCGGCTGGTTCGGCACCAGCAGGAACACGGCGAGCGCGACCACGATGCCGCCGAGGCCTGCGATCCAGAACCCGGCGCGCCAGCCAAAATGATCGACCACGAAGGCGAGCGGGCTCGACGACAGCAGCATGCCGATGTTGCCGATCGACAGGATCGCGCCCGACCACAGCCCGAATCGCGCGGCCGACAATTGCTTGGCCGCGAGCGTCATTGGGCACATCAGCATGCCGGAGGTCGCGACACCCAGCAGCAATTGCCCGAAGGCAAAGCTCTCAGGTCCCGTCGCAAAGCCCGACGCGATTGCACCGACCACCGTTCCCGCAAGCAGGCCGAGCGACACCGGCCGCACGCCAAAGCGATCCATCGCGGCTCCGACCGGAATCTGCGATGCCGCAAAGGCGAAATGATACACCGAGGTGAGGCTTGCGAGTGCCTGTGGCTCGATGCGGAAATCCGCCGCCATCAGGTCGAGGCTGATCGCCGGTATGGTGCGCAGCAATGTCGAGAGCATGTGCCCGCACGCGAGCGCCACCAGCGCAAAGATCAGCGCGCGGGTCGCGTGTCCCGCGTCATCGGTGCTGGCGGTCATGAGCGTTCCGTCCCGGGAAGGTTTTGGCTGGGGTACAGGATCGGGAGGGCGGTGCCAATGGGGGAGGGGCAATCCTCTTATTCAGGATTGTGAACTTCCGGGAATCGTGGGATGGGCGGAGCAAAGCGAAACCGCCGGGGCGCGCCAACAAACTGATCCATAAACAACCCATGAGCGGCCCTACGGACCATTAATAGACCATCGTAGAAATTCACCGACTAGGGCGCGGACTCACTAGCACGCAGCCAAATTCGGATTGATGCGAGTTTGACAACGCCGGTAGCTGCGAGTTTGTCGAATAGGGTCGCGACACGCCGCTACCGAACGAAGCCATTGTAACAAGTAGTGCGGGGACCGTAGGTTTCTGGCAGGTCGCGCCATGCGCGCCAGCGCGCAGAACCCAAAAGATGCCATTGAGCACGCCGCGGTCATTTACCCGCGCGGCTTGTTCGGCAGCATCGGTTTGATGGTAGTCCATTCGTAGTCGCTGAGTTCGGAGCGCATGGTTCGAAGCTGCGGATTCGGAGCTTGAATCCCGTCTTGGGCAGGACCATCAAGCCGCGATAGCTGATTGCGAAGCCGCTAAATCTCTGGATTTGCTTCCGCTTTTGGCGGCATAGCGGACAGGCCGACTTTGTCGTCCGGTCGCCCCTGTAGCGAATGACCCATCTGAGACATTAGGCCTTTAACCTAGAATGGCGTAGCGTCGACGTGCGACCATACGCTCAGTTCATATTGACTTGTGGGGGGCACATGAGGACGTTTTCTTTCGCGGCAGGGGGCATCTTGGCCGTGATGATACTGTCATCGGCTGCGGCCGCAGCTGAGTTGAGAGTTCTGGCCGGCGGCGCAATGACAGCAGTGTGGGCGGGTCTCAAGCCGAAGTTCGAACAAACCTCAGGCCACAAGCTTGATATCTTCTTCGGCACCACTCCGAACCTGATCAAGGAAGCGACCTCCGGCAAGCCGTTTGATGTCGGCGTCGTGCCGGTCGAGGTGATGAGGGACGCTGGCGCGCGATCACATTTCGCAGCCGGGCCGACGCTGGACATAGCTCGTGTCGGCCTCGGTGTCGCGGTTCGCGCCGGTGCGCCGAAGCCCAACATCTCCACGCCCGACGCTTTAAAAGCTGCCTTGCTCAAGGCGGAATCGGTCACCTCGATTCCGGAAAGCGCAACCGGCTATTCAATAGCGAAGGTATTCGAGCGCCTTGGCATCACCGAGCAGATGAAAGCCAAGATGAAAGCGCAGCCGACGCCGGCACAGGTCGTCGCCGTTGTCGCCAAGGGCGAGGCTGAACTCGCGCTGTTCCTGATGAACGTCTTGACGGTGCCGGGGCTCGATGTGGTTGGCCCGTTCCCTGCTGACTTGCAGCAGGATGTCGTATTCACGGCCGCGCTCGGTGCGGGCACGAAGGAAGCCGCAGCCGCGAAGGCGCTCGTCGACTACCTGAAAACGCCGGACGCCATATCGGTGATCAAGAGCAAAGGTATGATGCCGGGGTGAAACAATCAGCTGCTTCGTGGGGCAACGACGTTCAATCGACGCTGCTACAGCGGATTGCTTAACCCGCTGGTGCATGTCGGCTGATGGCCCATCGGCGAAGTGGTGGCACCCCCTCGTGGATGTCCGCTCAGTGAGGCAGGGCGGACCAGATTTGCTCACGTTGAGTTCTTCGCATTTTGACCCGTCGCGGACTTCAGAGCGCTCCGGTGGAAGCGACTAATGATGACCGCCAACGGACATTGATCAATCCTTCACGAGCGATTTCTGAGGATGTTCGCGGCCTGCTGGATCCCAGAACAGGCCGGTGCAACGCGTTCCATGCGTGTGCGCTCTTTGGTCGCGTTACAGTGACAGCGGAAGGTCCTATGTTGGGCATACCATGATCCACGTCCTCGACATCGATACGCGCGTTGCGCGGCGTTGCTTGCACGCCGGACGGCTCCAAGCAGGAGCTTAGCCGGGCGGTCGTTGGTGCCGTCCGGATTTACCCCTTCCTTCATCAATCAGATTTGGTGTGTGGCTCTCCCGCGAGGAAGCCAACAAGGAGGCATGTCATGAACAACCCGCTTTTCCCGAACGTCACCCTTCCGGCGTCTGACCATCGCCGCTTGGAAAGGCTCGCGCACGTGGGAGCAGATCAAGGCGACGCGGACGCACGTTTTCTGTTGGGTGAGATCAACCGTGCGGAAGTCGTCCCTGATCGCGCAGCCAGATTGGACAGCATCGTCACCATGGGTTCGTGGGTGACGTTCTGGATCAACTGGGGTTTCCCGCGCGAGACGAGGCGACTAGTGTATCCCGAAGACTACACGTCCGAGCGAACCCAAATCCCCGTGATGTCGCCGTTAGGCGCAGCCTTAGTCGGGCTGAAGGTCGGAAGTGAAATTCCCGTCTTTACCGCTGGGCGCACCAACGTCGTCAGGATCGAACGTGTCAGTCGAGGTGATCCGAATGATGTTGTCGGCGTTCTGTTTAGCAATCACACGTTTTCGGCCAAAACGCTTCTTGATGACGATGATCCGGGACCATCAGCCGCTTAAAGAAGGGAGAGAAGGTGATGAGTAAGACTACTTACAAGGACAAGCCTGAAATCGTGTTGCCGCCCGTCACGGTGTTGGAGGATGAGGCCAGACGTCTAAGCGCGCTGGCCAGTTCGAGCGCGGTACTCTTCCCGCGCGTGGCCCATTTCCTTGCGCAGGAGATAGAGCGTGCAAGCGTGGTGGCGAACAATTCCGATGTGCGCGGCGTGGTCCGGATGGGCTCGCAGGTCCGGTACTGCGATGAGAAGACTGGTGAAGTCCGGGACGTGGTGTTGGTGTACCCGCATGAAGCGGACATAACATTAAAACGCGTCTCGGTTCTTACGCCGGTAGGAGCTGCGTTGATCGGTCTGTCGGTTGGTCAAGCCATCGAGTTTCAGACCCCGGGCCACAACAAGCGTTCCTTGACGGTGCTAGGGGTGTCCAGCTGAAGGAGGCTTTGATATGCGCGACGTTTCAACTAATCAGGCCGCCTTGACAGTCATCGGTATCACCGTTGTTCTGGCTGCCGTGGTTTGTCTTGCAACCTTCTTCAAGGTTTGAAAGTCCAACCTCTAAATGGCCCCTCTCGGTCGAGGATCGAGCGGGGGCCACTACTACTTCGGGTACTGCTGAACGGCGTGGATCGGGTCAATGACTCCATGGTCGCAGTCACGATGTCCACCCGCCGACGAGGATGGATCGAATCCTGGTTGTTGCTGCACTGCATGAGTCCGGTTGTGGCCCCCATAGCTGACCTGCGGCATGCAGCCGGTCGAGGACCGCTTGTGGACCCGTTGCGGACCTAGGAGTCTTGTCTCCGCGCGATTCGTCGGCTTCAATACATATGGTGACGAGCGCCTGGCCATTCCAACACTCTAACGGTTTACGAATGAGGAGACGGGATTTTATTGCACTAGCTGCGGCCAGCGCACTTGCTTGCTCGGCGCACGCCCAACAGCCCGCACGACAAAGGCGGATTGGAATCGTTCTTCCGGGCTGGGACGGCACCAACATCAACCCCATTGAGGCCGAATTTCTAGCTGAGTTGGTTCGTCACGGTTACGTGGAAGGGCGCAATCTGATCGTGGATCGTTATGCGGCCATGGGCAGCATGGATCGTTTCCCTGATTTGGCAGTAAAGGTCGCCAGCAATCACCCGGAGGTTATCCTGACAGGGGCGCCTCCGATGACCTTAGCCCTGAAAGCTGCAACTCAGACGATTCCAATCGTTACCGTCATCGGCGATCCAGTGGCATTAGGGCTGGTGTCCAGTCTGGCGCGACCCGGTGGGAACGTCACAGGCATAACGGTCGATGCAGGTGCTGAGCTTAGTGGGAAGCGTCTGTCGCTCTTGAGGGAAACTCGACCGGACGCGACCCGGCTCGCCTATCTCTCATCATCCGAAGCGTTGAAGCAACCTCAAGCAGCGATGGTGAAGCAAGCTGCGGAAACCCTAAAGCTGTCCCTCCTGCACATAGAACTTGGTAACAGTTTGAACGAGGGGGCCTATAGGGCCGCCTATGACTCTGTCGCGAAGGTGGGTGCTGAACTTTTGCTGGTCTCGGACGAACCTCAACACCTGCCGAACAGCAAGGTGTTGGTCGGCATCGCAGCGAAGGCGCAAATCCCGGCCATGTATCCGTTCCGTGATCTCGTCGTCGCAGGGGGCCTCATGGCCTATTACCGTGACTTGTTTGATGCGTTCCGCCAAGTCGCTGATCAGGTGGCCCAGATACTCGATGGTGGACATCCCGCAGAAATGCCATTCCGTCAACCGACCTCCTTCAAGTTCTCGATCAGCACCAAAGCGGCGCGAGAGATTGGGATTATTTTCTCCCCAACCTTGCTCGCAAGTGCCGACGAGGTGATCGAATAGTCGCTCGCTTGTTGCGGCACATGAGTCCGTTCCTGTGAAGGGTTTCGGATGCCGGCCCCATGACGGTGTTGCCGCGCACACGGGGCCGGCGCCCGAAAGCCTCCAAAGGAGGAAACCGCGCTGGGGGGACGGAGGACGATGCCGCGTGATCGAGCTAGTCGCGTCAAACAACCTTCAGACGATCAGGACGATCGCCTATGGGGATTTAATGTTTGGCGGCACCTGTACTTTCAATGGGCTTGGCTATAGCAAAAATACCACACCACACAATTTAAACGTGAGCTCCTCGATATTCGAAGGCCATGAGGCAAACTGATCTCTGGCGACTGGAAAGCCCCCGGAGCTATCAGAGCCGAAACTGTTTCGAGCTGCTCGTCAAGAGCATCACCGCATTTGTAACTCTGCTTACGTCGAGATTCCGGACTGGGTCCAACTAGCGCGACGTTGCACACAATCGCGATCGAGGGTTCGAGTTGGCTCTTGTGCAATGGTTGGTGCTCCGCCACGAACTTCCAGATCAGCACGTCCTCGATCATCGGATCATCGCCAGCTACGGCCTAATTGCCCCGCTCGTCACGATGAGCTGTCGCCTATTGCTCGCCGTGTCGCCAGCCGCGGCGCTCTACCGCGCGAGCGGTTTAGTCCTCTGGCCCATAGTGTCGTTGTGCCGCTGTGCAGCAATGCGTCGGTTATCGAGGCATAGCGGAGCGTGGCGTGGCGTCAGCCCGGCGGATTTATGGGTTCACGGCCTACTCCCTTCGGCAAGTCCAACTTCATCTCTTGCAGCAGTTGCCGCGTCTCCCTCAACAATGCTTGGACCCGCCGCCGTTCGGCAACCACCACTGCGGCAAACAGCCCATGCTTCCGCGCGTTTCCGTTTCCCCGCGGTGCTCCCGATCGCGCCGCGCCGCCGTGCATGCGGCAGCGCGCCTTTCCGTGCACGGCCGGCGCGCGGCAGGTGCCGCCGTCGCGCGTGGTGGCACCGCAGCGCGGGCTCGACAGCATCGCGTTCGTGTTGCGGATGTGGTCGTCGCTCATGCGGTGGCACGCTGTTTGACATCGCGGGCCGAGGCCAGTCCTGCGTCCATCATTGCGTCCGCAGCTTTTGGCCCCGAGGCGATCATGTTCGTATGCGTGACGTTCCCCACGATGGCTTTCCCGCCATCCTGCACTGACAAGTTCTGCACGGTGATCGCATAGGCGCCGTTGCTGCGATGGCGGGTCAGGGCCTCGATCTGGGCCGCGAACGTGCGGGCCAGCCGGGTCAGTGCGCGTGTGAGGCTCTCCTGCTGCGGCACGTCGTCGGTGCAGGCGAGGCGACAGGCACTGCGCATGCTCGCCACGTGGACCGACACCATCTGCGCCGCCAGCATGGCCTCGAGGGAATCCCGCGGCGCGATGCTCTTCACCATTGAGATCATGAAGGCGAGATTGGCTTCATCGGGCTTTTGCCCGATCACGCTGGCCTTGACCAATTGCTTGAGCAGGCCATCCATCGCGTCGCGGTCGACCGCGCCGAGGGCATCGGCCAGCAGCCGCTCGCCGGCATGCGGGTCCGGGTGGTCGATCCTGATCCGCCTCCGGGAGATTTTGACCCGCGGGGTTGGGGCGACGCGCCCGTGATCGATTGTCGCGAGCGCTGCTGTGCTGTTATGCGTTGGGGATGTCGTCATGGCGATGGGTCCTTTGCGGGTGCAGGCGTGTGGGCGCGGTGCCTGCAAGGGCGACCGCGGCGCGCGGGTTACGATTTTGCGATGTCGATGAGTGGCTTACGCATAGTCGCGTCGCCGCGCCCATGGCTGGGTGCGGTCTGACGTTCACGATTGCTGCGATGATGCCATCCTGCCAGTGTTTTGCCCGACGAGTCAAACGGCCTTGCGGGGGCGCAAGTCCTTGATCTCACTCACGCGGGCTACTGTGCATGGGGTTGTTTTCGCGCTTTTTTATTTTGCGGCAGTCAATGCGGCCGTCATATTTTGCGAAAGCCGGCCGAGCAGCGGACGCTGCCCTTCGTTGATCTTCTCGCGTGCTTCATCGAGCGAAAACCATTCCGCCCGATCGACCTCCGGGAAACTTTGCCGCTTGCCGCTGCGTGGCGGCCATTCGATGTCGAACATGTTGCTGCGAATGCTGCCCACGTCGACATCAAATTCTGCGGCGAAAGCGGTGACGATCTTGCCGCCGCGCTGCTTGACCCGACCGAGCGCGACCAGCGGCACCGTCAGCTCTACTCCGAGCTCTTCGAAAAACTCGCGTCGCGCGGTTGCCTCGGCATCCCCTTCGTCGGCGAACTCGCCCTTCGGGATCGACCAGGCGCCGAGGTCCTTGTTGCGCCAGAACGGCCCGCCGGGATGAACAAGCAGGACCTCGAGGCCGGCAGGCCGGCTTCGGTAGGCGATGATCCCGGCGCTTCTCGACGGCATCGCAGGTTCCTTCGGATCATGGCGGTTTCGCCGGGAAAAACTGGAACTGCGCATGTCAACGCAAGTTGGTAGCTCGAGGATACACCGGCTGGCTCTTCGCGAGCAGGTCGGGCGATCGCGAGAGACGCAGGATGTCCCGAGTTCTTGCCGCGCTGGTACTCTGGCTTGTTGCCGCAACGCCCGCGCTCGCGGCTCGCCTTGACGCCGCCGCGATCAACGAGGCGGCTCTGCCGACGAAGCTGCCCGGTCGTGACAAGCCCAACGCATCGATTGCGAAGCTGGAGATCCTGCTCGACCGTGCCCGCTTCTCTCCCGGCGAGATCGACGGCAAGCTCGGCGAGAACGCGCAGAAGGCGCTTACCGCCTTTGCCGATGCCAACGGCCTGACTTTCGACAAGGCGATCACGCCGGAACTCTGGGACAAGCTTGCCGCGACCGCCGACGGCCCTGTCATCGTCGATTACAGGATCGCGGATGCCGACGTGAAGGGACCGTTCCTCAAGAAACTACCGACGAGGATGGAGCAGATGAAAAGCCTGCCCGCGCTCAGCTATACCAGCCCGCGCGAGGCGCTCGCCGAGAAATTCCACATGAGCGAGGAGCTGCTCGCAAAGATCAATCCCGGCAAGAAATTTGACAGACCCGGCGAGACCATCGCGGTTGCGAATGTCGACTTGAAGCCCGATCCGATGCCGGTCGCGCGCATCGAGGTCGACAAGACGCGACAGACGCTGAAGGCATTCGATGCGTCGGGACAGCTGCTCGCCTTCTATCCGGCGACGGTCGGGAGCTCCGAGAAGCCGACGCCGAGCGGAACGCTGAAAGTGACCGACGCGCATGAAAACCCGACCTACCGCTACAATCCGGATTACAAGTTTGCAGGCGTCAAATCCAGGAAGCCATTCACGATCAAGCCCGGGCCGAACAATCCGGTCGGCTCATACTGGATCAATTTGTCGGCGCAGGGCTATGGCATTCACGGCACCGCTTATCCCGGCAAGATCAGCAAGTCCGAATCGCACGGCTGCGTACGATTGACCAATTGGGACGCGCATACGCTTGGCGCGAGCGTCAAGCGCGGCACGCCGGTGGCTTTCCTGGACGCGCCGACCGAAGCCTCATCCAAGGTGTCGCAACAGGCAACGACGAAAAGCCCGCCGAACTGACGACGGGCTCATCGTGTCGTTCCGCCGGCGGCTTAGCTGGCGGAACGTTCGCGCGACGCGACGTGGATTGCGCGAGCCCGTGCGTTCTTGCCGGCGGCCCGCGTCGCCACGATGCTGCGTGCCTTGCCGCGAGCCGACGCATTCTTCCTGAGCAAGGACGCGAACCGCTTGCGTGCGCGGTTGGTGATCGCTGCCTCCGCATTGCGAATGATGGTGGTGACCGCCGGCGCCAGGTTCACCGGAACCCAGGCGACGTCCTTCGTCTTCGAGAGGTTTCCGACACCTTCGCAGGGTGCTTCGCGCGGCAGGTCGATCCGGATCGCCAGGGCCGCAGAACGCTCGGTCCAATCCTCCGCCTTGGTGCCGGTGATGATCCGGACATAGTCGCGTGTCTCGCGCGGCAGCTCGCTTTCCTTGGCGAGCCATTTCTGGATGCGGCCGGGGCCTGCGTTGTAGGCGGCCGCCGCGAGGCCGAGATTGCCAAAATCGTCACGGAGCTTGCGCAGGAACTTTGCCGACGCGGGTAGCGCCTTCATCGCATCGAAGGGATCATCGAGACCGACTTCCGCGGCCGTCTGCGGCATGAACTGCGCGACGCCTTGCGCGCCGGCCTGGCTGACTTCGTCGGAGCGAAAGCGGCTCTCCTGCCAGAGCAGGCGGGCGAAGAACGGCACGGGAATGCCGCTCTGTTCGGCCGCTTCCCTGAGCGCGTGGCAGAATTGTTCAGTCGGCGAAGCCGGCGCTTGCGCGGCGGTTTCATCCGCGCTCGCCGGCTCGACCGCCTCCGCGTACGACGCCCGCGCATTCGCGAGCTCGATGGCCTGTACGCTTGCGAGGAAGAGTTCGGCGAGGGGGGACGAGTGAAGGTCCACGATCGGCTTTGGGCGTGGCGTTGTCGACGTGTGAGGCCTGCGACGGCGGCGGCGAGCCGACGTCGCACATCAGAGCCAGAAACGCAGCGCAAGCCGCGACGAGAAATCGCATCTCGGTCAAAGTCCTCGAACTGTGGGGGAACAACCGGCGTGCGCCGGTGACAAGGACTTATTAACCGCAATTGCGGCGAAGCTGCGATTCCGGAAGACAGCCCGGTGTTAGTACGGTGTTCCCGCAGCAGAAAATGCGATCCCGCCCGCTGATCCGGAACCCGGGCAATATAAGGTTTCAAGCGTGATGACTGAAGACGGGTGTTGCTTACGCCTTCGGAAAGTCCTTGCGCATCGCGATCTCGGCAGCATCGCCGGGCGACAGCACGGTCTGCTCGAAGGCCGCTTGCGGCGGCGTCATGATGTCGTAGAGCGAGATGCCCTTGATCGGCTTTTCCATGAGTTCGCGGACGCAATCGGCGAGCGTGCCGTTGTAGACGAGATAGGGCGGACCTCTGTCCTTCTGCCTCTCGCCTTTCAGCGACGGCCACTTCTTCAGTTCGGCCGGCGCGTCATAGGCGATCGGCGAGCCCTCTTTAAACATGCGCTTGGTCCCGGCGGCGTGGATAGCTGAAATCCTAGGGCCAACGCGGTAAACGCTTGTTAAAGAATTAGCTCAAATCAGCCGGCAATGAAGGCGAGCAGGGTGCCGTTGGCTTTGGCCGGCGGCACGCAGATGGCCGCCCCGCTGCGCATACCCGCTGAACCCAGCGCCTTCTCGGTCGCCGCGAGATCGCCGCTGACAAGAACCAGCGCCGCGCCGCCGCGCTCGGAGAGGCCCGCGAGCGGCACGCCGGGATAGCGTTTCCCGAGTTGGTCCAGTGTCAGATAAACGAAGTCGGCACGATCACCGCCGGAGGGCACGGTCACCGCGCCATTGGCTTCCGCCGCGGGTTCGCGATCGACCAGTCGACCCAGATGCGCAGCTTCCTTTGCGGGCTGCGGCGTTGCGATCAACGTCTGCTTGATCCGCTTCGCCGCATTGGCGTGTGCCATCAGTTCGGGTATCCAAACCGTTTCGCGCGTCTTGTGCTGGCAGGCGAAGATGCGCACGCCGCCGGGCGCTTCAGCGGTCGGCCACATGAAGGTGCGGAATTTTGCGGCGGAGACCGTGCCGTTCGGCAGCATCACCGGCCGTTCGAAGTCGGTCGGGCCGATCGGCTCGAGCCCGCGCGCGCGGATCTCCTCGGCGCCGGCGGTGGAATCGACCGCGGTGAAGGCGATGCGCTCGATGCCCTCGCCGCGCTGGTCGAGAAACGCGCGCGCCGGCGCGTTGTGTTCGGTCGCGGCGAGCACGCCGAGCAGCTCCATATAGTCCGGGTCGAACATGATCGTGTAATTGCCGGTGCCCATATGCGCGCTATGGGTGCCGCGCGGCGAGATCGTAAAGCCGAGATTTCTGTAGTTCTCGGCAGCCTTGTCGAGGTCTTTCACCATGACCACGGCGTGGTCGATACCGATGACGTTCTTTAGGGCCACTGTGATGTCCTTAGGCGCAAATGCAAACTGACTTTCGACGGCCCACGCGGCCGCCCGCCTTATCTACGCCCGATAGGCGCTCAAGTCATTTTGAAATCGCCGGCAGATGCGGAATTTCGTTCCGCGAAACGCCGCATCGACGCGCCGCGATCGATGGCGTCAGTGATCCTGCTCGCTGAGATAGGCGGCGAGGATGGCGCGCTCCTCGCTGGTCATCTCGGTGATGTTGCCCGGCGGCATTGCGTTGGACCAGGCGGCGACGCGGCCGATCAGGCGGATGTTGCGATGGATATGCTCGGGCGCGTCGAGCATGATGCCCTTCGGCGCGGTCACGATGCCGGCCCAGACCGGCTCGGCCGCGTGGCACATGCTGCATCGGGACATCACGATCTCCTCGACATCGGCGACCGTGGGCTGCGCCGACAGCGCGCCCGTCTTCACCTCGCGGGGGCCGGCGGCGGAGAGAAAGAAAATCGCGATCGCTCCCGCCGCCGCGATGCCCCACACCCACCACGGCGATTTGCGGCCGGCGTGCCGCTCGTTGAAGAAGTGGCGGATCACCGGCCCGAGCGCCAGCACGATCGCGACGATGATCCAGTTGAAGCGGGTAGCGTAGAGCAGGGGATAGTGGTTGCTGATCATCAGCACGATCACCGGGAGCGTCAGATAGTTGTTGTGGACCGAGCGCTCCTTGCTGGTCTTGCCGAGTTTCGGATCCGGCGCCTGTCCCGCGATCAGTGCTGCCACGATCTTCTTCTGGTTCGGGATGACCAGCGCGAACACGTTGGCGACCATGATGGTGCCGATGATCGCCGCGATCTGGTTGAAGGCGCCGCGGCCGCTCAGCACATGCGTGAACACATAGGTCAGCGCGACCAGGAACAGATAACCGCCAATGGCGAAGGGCAGCTCGCGCTGCGCCAGCCCGGTGCGGCAGGCGATCTCGTAAAGCAGCCAGGCCAGCGCCAAACTTGAGAAGCTGAACAGCCCGGCCTGGAGCGGCGTGAGGTCGAGGGTCGATCTGTCGACCAGGAACAGATCGGCATCGAGATAGTAGACCACCACCATCAGCGCAAAGCCGGACAGCCAGGTGGTGTAGGCCTCCCATTTGAACCAGGTCAGCTCTTCCGGCATCTGACTCGGGGCCACCAGATATTTCATGATCCGGTAGAAGCCGCCGCCATGGACCTGCCAGGCTTCGCCCTGCACGCCGTCCGGCAGGTCAGATTTCGGCTTCAAGCTGAGGTCGAGATGGATGAAGTAGAACGAACTGCCGATCCAGCCGATCGCCGCCACCACATGCAGCCAGCGTAGCAGCAGGCTCACCCACTCCGATAAGATCGATCCCCACATGATCACCCCATCAATCGCGACATCGATGCCGCAGCTTTGATGACCGCAACCGGCGGTCGTCCCCTTACAATGTGTCGCACCGATCCGCGTTGTTTTCCAGTACGATGGACCCGTGCTGTTGCACATCGTGCGGGCATGAGCTGACGTGGGATTTGGCAGTGAAGTCCGGGAGGAAGATGACGTGAGGATTCATGTTTCGCTCATGATCGTGCCAACCTGGCTTTTCGCAGCCTGCGCCGGCGCGCAAGCAGAGCCCGTGCTGCAAGGCAAGGACGCATACGGCAGTTGGCACGCCGACGAGCCCGGCGTGGTCAGGCTGATCCGCCCGCAGGATCTGGCCAAACCCGGCGCCACGCCATCGGTCGCCAACCCCACGCGCGTGACGGCGCGCGGCAGTGCCACGCCGCTCGTGCCGGAAGGATTCAGGATCGAGCTTTTGGCTGATGGCCTGTCCGACCCGCGCGTGCTGCGTGTCGCGCCCAATGGCGATATCTTCGTTGCCGAGACCGGGTCAGGGCGTATTCGCGTGCTGCGTCTCGGGGAGGGCGGCACCAAGGTCGCAACCAACGAGGTCTATGCCAGCGGACTCACCCGTCCCTTCGGCATCGCCTTCTTCCCGAGCGGCGACAACCCGCAATGGGTCTATGTCGCCAACGCCGGCAATGCGGTCCGCTTTCCCTATCATGCCGGCGATCTGAAGGCGTCAGCCAAGCCCGATGTCGTGGTGGCAAACCTGGCGCAGGGATCGGGCCATTCCACCCGCGACATCGTGTTCACGCCTGATGGCAAGCGCATGCTGGTGTCGGTCGGTTCCGCCAGCAACGACGGCGAAGGCATGGGTAACCCGCCCGGCGGGCTCGAGGCGTGGTCACGCACCCAGCCGCTCGGTGCGTCCTGGGGCTACGAGGCCGAGCGCGCCGCGGTGCTCGCTTTCAATCCCGAGGGGAAGGACCGGAAAGTCTATGCGACCGGCATCCGCAACTGCGTCGGCCTTGCCATCCAGCCGCAGACCGGGTTGCTCTGGTGCTCGACCAACGAGCGCGATGGCCTCGGCGACGATCTGGTGCCCGACTACGTGACCAGCGTGAAGGAGGGCGCGTTCTATGGCTGGCCGTGGTTCTATATCGGCAATAACGAAGACCCACGCCACGCCGGCGCACGCCCGGACCTCAAGGACAAGGTGACGATTCCGGACGTGCTGGTGCAGGCGCACTCGGCCTCCCTCGGCATGACCTTCTATCAGGGCACGCAGTTTCCGTCCGAGTATCAAGGCGACGCCTTCGCCGCCGAGCACGGCTCCTGGAATCGCTCCAAGCGCACCGGCTACAAGGTGATCCGCATCCGGATCAAGGACGGCAAGCCGACCGGGGAGTACGAGGACTTTGTCACGGGCTTCGTCGTCAACGACACGCAGGTGTGGGGACGGCCGGTCGGGATCGCGGTGGCCAAGGATGGATCGCTGCTGATCTCGGAGGACACCGGCGGCACGATCTGGCGGGTGACGCGCGCGCCGCAGTGAGCGAGGTCCCTTCGTCTCTCCCCGCGTGCGGGGAGAGGCCGGAATTTGCGAGAGCAAATTCCGGGTGAGGGGGACTCTCCGCGAGTCCAACTGCCATTGTGATTGCGGAAGCAGCCCCTCACCCCAACCCTCTCCCCGTAAGAACGGGGAGAGGGAGAAGACTACCCCCGTCTCACACTCGCGCCACCATCCACCGGCAGCGTGACACCCGTAATAAAATTCGCTTCATCCGACGCCAGGAACAACGCGGCGTTTGCGACGTCCCATGCTGTCCCCATCTTCTTTCGCAGCGGCACCTTGCTGTCGCGCTCGGCTTCGACTTCGGCGCGGGTCTTGGACCATTCGCGGGCGCGAGTATCGACCGCCATCGGCGTGTTCATCAGGCCCGGCAAAATGACGTTGGCGCGGATGCCATACTCGGCGTTCTGATAGGCGAGCTGTTCGGTGAAGGCGATCATCGCCGACTTCGTTGCCTTGTAGGCGACATAGGGATAGGTGGTGATCGCAGCCATCGAGGAGATGTTGATGATGACACCGCTGTTCAGCGCGCGCATCATCGGGATCACCTCTTTCGCCGTCAGAATGCAGCTCTTCAGATTGATGGCGACGACGCGGTCGAAGGCTTCTTCGGTCAGCTGAAGCAATTCGGCGTCGCCGCCGGACAGGCTGACGCCGACATTGTTGTGCAGCACGTCGATCCGGCCCCAGCGCGATTGCGCGTCCGCCACCATCGCCTTGATGTCCGAGGATTTGGTGACATCGGCCCTGAAGGCGGCTGCAGTGCCGCGTTCGGCGGCGATCATCGCCGCGGTTTCCTGCGCCGATTCCAGATGATGATCCACGCACAGCACTTTCGCGCCCTCGCGCGCGAAGGTCAGCGCCGTGGCACGGCCGTTGCCCATGCCTTCGCCGGGGCTCTGGCCGGCGCCGACGACGATCGCGATCTTGTCTTTCAAGCGCATGTCAGTTCACTCCCGGGATCGGGTACTGCTGGAGTACCTCTTTGTAGGTTGACTCGTTGTCGATCTTCATGGTGGCGAGCACGCGCACCACGCCGCAATAGAAAGCGATAGTCAGCACGAGATCGACCATGTGCTCGTCGGAGAGATGTGTCTTGATCTCGGCGAAGGTCGAATCCGACATCGCAAGCTGGCGCACCATCTCGCGGGCGCCTTTCAGGATCGCGCTCGCCAGCGGCTCGAGCTTCGACGGCTTGCCTTCGGTCTCCGCGATCAGGCCCGCGATATCCTCGTCGGTGACGCCGAATTCCTTGCCGATCTTCACGTGATGGGTGAATTCGTATTCCGACTTCTCCATCCAGCCGACCTGGAGGATCGCAAGCTCCCGCAGGCGCGGGTCGAGCTTGCTTTCGAAGCGGATATAGCCGCCGACGCCGTTGAAGGCGCGCGCCATCTCCGGTGAATTGACCAGGAGCTTGTGCAGGTTGGTGTTGCGCTTGAGCATATCGCGGTATTCGGGCGCGACCTGGTCGGCCTCGAGATAGGGCAAGCGGGCCATCCCTGTTTCCTTCCTTGCTTAATGTTCTTGTGATTCACGTTCGGGAGCTTGCAGCGTCACGCCGCCGTCGACCACCAGCACCTGGCCGGTGATGTAGCGCGCAAAGTTGCCGAGCAGGAACTTGACGGCGTGGCCGATGTCCCAGCCGGTGCCTTCGACTCTCAGCACGGAAGCTTTGGCGCGCTGGGCCCGGGCCTGCTCGCTCATGCCCCGCGCATAGACCATCGGCGTGTAGATCGGCCCCGGGCAGATGCAGTTGACGCGGATGTTGTCGCGGCCGTGATCGACCGCCATCGCCCGGGTCAGGCCGATGATCGCCGCTTTCGAGGTGGTGTAGCTCGTGAGCCCCCGCGGCCGCAGTGCCGAGATCGAGGAGATGTTGACGATCGCGCCGCCTTTGGCGGTCTTGATCATGGCAGGAATTGCATGCTTCGACAGCAGGAACATGCTTTCGACATTGACCTGCATGACGCGCCGATATTGCTCCGGCGTCTCATCCACCACGCTGCCGCGGCTGCCGATGCCGACATTGTTGTCGAGGAAATCGAGCCGGCCCCAGCGATCCAGCGCGGCTTCGACCAGCGCCCTGCAGTCGTTCTCGCTGGTGACATCGCCGCCATGCGCCGCGGCCGTGCCGCCTTCGGCTGCGATCATCTCCACCGTGCGCTCGGCGAGCTTGAGGTCGCGATCGGCGACCAGCACCTTTGCGCCGGCGCGGGCGAGCAGGATGGCTGCGGCGCGACCGTTGCCGATCCCGTCGCCTGCGGCGCCGCCGCCGCTGATCAATGCCACCTTGCCGGTGAGGCCGGCATCGTCCTCAGGGCCTTGCATGGCGTTTCTTCCCTTTGCCGTCTCATTGTTTTTCTTCGACGATAGCAACCGGGCGCGGGGGTGAGAAGGCCGACTGTCCCGCGCCCATGTCATTGACATCGCATGGAATTGCATGCCGCCGCGCGAGATGATGGACGATTGAGCAGCGTCATTAGGAACCGACCTCGCGCACTCGCGTTTGCTGCCGGGGCCTTTCTCGCGCTAGGCTCTCCCCAGGGGCTTCCCAACCGCCAGTGGTTGCCGATGAATCTGCTCGATCCGCAAGGGCCCGTCGCTGCGGCCAACAGCACGATCCTGGTCGATTCCGTCTTCATCATGCTCGCGATTGTGGTGCCGACCATCATCGCGATCCTGGCCTTCGCGTTCTGGTTTCGCGCCTCCAATCCGAGAGCGCAATTTCAGCCCGACTTCGTCTACTCCGGTCGCGTCGAAATGGTGGTGTGGGCGATCCCCGCGCTGACCGTGATTCTGCTCGGCGGCGTCGCCTGGATCGGTTCGCATCAACTCGATCCCGCAGCGCCCGTACCAGGCACTGGCAGCCCGGTGCGGATCCAGGCGGTCTCGCTCGACTGGAAATGGCTGTTCATCTATCCGGACCAGCGCATCGCCACCGTCAATACATTGACGGTTCCGGCCGGCGCCGAGCTGAATTTCCAGCTGACGTCCTCAAGCGTGATGAACGTGTTCTTCATCCCGCAGCTCGGCAGCATGATCTACACCATGAACGGGATGGTGACGAAGCTGAACCTGCGCGCCGACAACGAAGGCAAGCTGCAAGGCCTGTCAGCGCATTTCTCCGGCGACGGCTTTCCCGACATGATGTTCGACGTCAATGTGATCTCGCCGCTCGCGTTCCCGGATTGGGTGGCGAACACCGCGAAATCGGACGCCGTCCTCAACGAGGACAGCTACAAGAAGCTGATGCAGCAGGGCATCGAGAAGGGCAGGCCGGCCTATCGGCTGGATGATCCCCGGCTGTTCGACCTGATTTCGACCCAGCACATTCCGCCAGGGCCGGGCCCGGAGTTGATGTCCGAGGCCGGCCGGTCGCAGAGTGGAGGAGACCATGCTCGGTAAGCTCGATTGGTCGGCGATCCCGTTCGACCAGCCGATCCCGCTGATCGCAGGCGCCGTGGTGCTGGTTGCGATCCTCGCCGTGCTGGGCTGGGTCGTGGTGAAAGGACATCTGCCCTATCTCTGGCACGAATGGATCACCAGCGTCGATCACAAGCGCATTGGCGTCATGTACATCCTGCTCGCCTCGGTGATGCTGCTGCGCGGCGGCAGCGACGCCATCATGATGCGGGTCCAGCAGGCGATCGCCTATCAGTCGCAGGGCTATCTGCCGCCGGAGCACTACAACCAGATCTTCTCGGCCCACGGCACCATCATGATCTTCTTCGTGGCCATGCCATTCGTGATCGGGCTGATGAACCTCGTCGTGCCGCTCCAGCTCGGCGTCCGCGACGTCGCGTTTCCGACGCTCAATTCAGTCGGCTTCTGGCTCACTGCGACCGGCGCGTTGCTCGTCAACCTCTCGCTCGTGATCGGCGAGTTCGCGCGCACCGGCTGGCTCGCCTTTCCGCCGCTGTCGGAATTGTCCTACTCGCCCGGCGTTGGCGTTGACTATTATGCATGGTCGCTGCAGATCTCGGGCGTTGGCACGCTGGTCGCCGGCATCAATCTCGTGACGACCGTGCTGAAGCTGCGCACCAAGGGCATGAACTACCTGCGCATGCCGATGTTCTGCTGGACCACGCTGGCCTCGAACCTCCTGATCGTCGCGGCGTTTCCGATCCTCACCGCCACGCTCGCGATGCTGCTGCTGGACCGTTATCTCGGCTTCCACTTCTTTACCAACGAAGCCGGCGGCAACGTCATGATGTTCATGAATCTGATCTGGGCCTGGGGACATCCCGAAGTCTACATCCTCGTGCTGCCCGCGTTCGGCATCTACTCCGAGGTGGTGTCGACCTTCTCCGGTAAGGCGCTGTTCGGCTATCGCTCGATGGTGCTCGCCACCATGGCGATTTGCGTGATCTCTTTCATGGTCTGGCTGCATCACTTTTTCACGATGGGCGCGGGGCCCGACGTCAACGCGATCTTCGGCATCGCCAGCATGGTCATCGCGGTGCCGACGGGAGTGAAGATCTACAATTGGCTGTTCACGATGTACGGCGGCCGGATCCGCTTCACCACACCGATGCTGTGGTCCGTCGGCTTCATGGTGACCTTCATCATCGGCGGCTTGACCGGCGTGCTGGTCGCGGTGCCGCCGGCCGACTTCATGCTCCACAACAGCATGTTCCTGGTGGCGCACTTCCACAACGTCATCATCGGCGGCGTGCTGTTCGGTGCATTCGCCGGGTTCGAATACTGGTTTCCGAAGGCGTTTGGCTTTCGCCTCGACGAGCGCTGGGGCAAGATCGGGTTCTGGTTCACCTTTCTCGGGTTCTACGTCACCTTCATGCCGCTCTACATCGCCGGCATGCTCGGCATGACCAGGCGGATGCAGCACTATGACGTCGCGGCCTGGCGGCCCTGGATGATCATCGCGGCGTTTGGCATGGCGCTGCTCTCGATCGGTGTCCTGAGCCAGGTCATGCAGGTCGTGGTCAGCATCCGCAACCGTGAAAGCCTACGCGACCGCACCGGCGATCCCTGGGACGGACGCTCGCTGGAATGGGCGACCTCGTCGCCGCCGCCGGTGTTCAATTTCGCCTTCAGTCCGGATGTGCGCGGCGAGGATGCCTATTGGGATTTGAAGGCCCATGCCAAACAGCAATTGCTCGAGAGCCCTGAGCCGGAGTATCGGGACATCGAGATGCCCCGGAACTCGCCCACCGGATTTGTCTGCGCGTTCTTTGCTACCATCATGGGCTTTTCGCTGATCTGGCATATCTGGTGGTTGGTGATTGTGGGCGGCATCGGCGCGTTCGCGACCTTCGTCGTGTTCGCCTGGCGCGATCATGACGAATACGTCATTCCAGCCGCGGAAGTCGCCCGCGTCGACCGCATCAATCGCGAGGAACGACGCAACCTCGTCAGCATGGCGGGGGCGGTCTGATGTCGATGACGGCAACGGTTGGCCGTGCCCACGCCGATCCCCATCATATCGGTCGCGCTGCCGAGCACGAAGGGCCGGCGCCGAAGCGCATCGTCACGGCTTACGGCTTCTGGATATTCCTGCTCTCCGACATCGTGATGTTCTCTTGCTTCTTCGCGGCCTACGCGGTGCTGTCCGGGCAGACCGCCGGCGGCCCGAAAGGCTCCGAGATATTCGATCAGAAGAACGTCGCCATCGAGACGGTCTGCCTGCTGCTGTCGAGCTTCACATGTGGCATGGCCAGCATTGCGGCCGATGTGCGCAACCGGCTCTGGTTTTATCTCAGCATGGCCGTGACTTGCGCGCTCGGGCTCATATTCCTGTCGATCGAGTTCCGCGAGTTCGCCGACCTCGTCGCGCGCGGCTATGGTCCGTCGCGTAGCGCGTTCCTGACCGCGTTCTTCTCGCTGGTCGGCTGCCACGGGTTGCACGTCTCGGCGGGTGTGCTGTGGCTCCTCACCATGATGGCGCAGGTCTTCGCAAAAGGCTTTCGCGCCGACATCCTGCGCCGGATGATGTGCTTCGCACTGTTCTGGCACGCGCTCGACATCATCTGGGTTGCGGTGTTTTCGGTGGTCTATCTGCTTGGGAGTGGCGCATGAGCGATCAGACGCACATCGAACATGACCTCGCGCCCGGCGAAGCCGAAGAACACAGCGTCGGCGCAAGGGTCCTCGGCTACGTCGTCGGCCTTGGGCTCGGGCTGCTGCTCACGGCAACATCGTTCTTCATCGCCGGCACCAATCTGGTCTGGCAGCCTTCCATCCCCGTCGCGTTGATCGTGCTCGCGATCGCGCAGATGGGCGTGCATCTGGTGTTCTTCCTGCACATCACAACGGGCCCCGACAATACCAACAACGTGCTGGCGCTGGCCTTTGGGCTGCTGATCGTCTTCCTGGTGGTTGGTGGCTCCGTCTGGATCATGTCGCATCTGAACGCGAACATGCCGCCGATGGACCAGATCATGCGGATGCGGATGTAGGGGCGCCCATAAAGAAGGCCGCCTGTCGTGGACAAGCGGCCCAAGTCTAGGGAGGAAACGCCCGTGCAAAGACAATCGGGCCGGAGCCGGATCGTCTGCCAAGGATGCGCTAGCGCAAGCGCTACCGCATGCGCCTAGAAATGCAGCAACTCTCGATAGAGTTCAATTCCGGATCAATACTGTCTCCAGCTACCCCCCTCACGAGCGCGTGAGGAGATTCGTCGCTTGAACCCTCGCTGACCCTTATTTGGGGCGGCGGCAATTGTAGGCTTTGCGGAAGCCTGCGGCCTGCGCGTCGTCCTCGGAGCAGAACCAACGGTCCGGCTTCGTGGTCGCGGCGTAGCTCGGGCAGCCCCTCAAATGGTAGATGCCGATGTTGCCGGTGACCCGCGCGCGCACCGCGAGCTTGCCCTTGATGCTGCAGCTTGGCGGCATCGTCAGGTCGTCCGGAAACAGCGCCGCGCGTATCTCCTTGTCGCGGTCCGAGCGGCAGGCGGCGCCCAGCAAAGGGCCGTCCTTCTTGCCGGTTCGGAATTCTTGCGGTGCAACAAAGCAGCCCTTCCAGATGCCGGCCGAGGCGGTCCTGGCGTCGGCGGCCGCCTGCTTGAGGTTGGCCTTGATCGGCTCGCGCGCGATCGCGAAGCCGAGCTTGATGAGCTGCTCGTTCAAGCTGACCTTGTCGCCCTCCGCCGTACAGATCGCCCGGTGCCGTTTGCCAAAGTTCTTCTCGGGGCCGACATCGTCGCAGCGCACGGAGCGTCCGCCGATCAGCTTCGATAGCTGGTCGCGGGCCTCGATGCCGCAGGTCCAGGGATCGGCGTGGTCATCGATGCAGACCTGGTCCAGCTCGGGTGCGTCGACGCCGTCGAGCCGGTAGGTGACGTCGCCAAGCTGGATCGAGTTGGCGTCCCGGACGGTCGCGGCTGCGGTCAGCGCGGAGGCTGGTCCGGACACGGCCAGAAATCCTGACAGCGCGAGACATGAAACGAGCGCGAACGCGCGGACGACGACGGCAAAGGAATTTCGGAAGGACATGCGGTCTCGCTATCGATGGCTCTTGCGCCTCGTTCCTAGCATCCGGAACCGGCAACACCAATGGTCTGCGCCCAGCGAAGTGCGACATACCAGTCTCGCGGCTTTACTCAGCCGTCGCTCTGATCCTATCGTTTGCGATAAGCCTTGCGAGCCGTGATGGCCGAATCGCCCGGAAAGCGGCGAGGGCGGGAGGACGATGTTTCGATGAAAGACCCCGTGGACGTCCTGATCATCGGCGCCGGCGCTTCGGGCGCCGCGGTCGCGTGGTCGCTGGCCGAGACCAAGATGCACATTCTCTGCCTGGAGCAGGGCGGCTGGATGAATCCGGCGGAATATCCGAGCACGGGCCGGGACTGGGAAGCCAAGTTCTTCGGCGAGTGGTCGTCGAGCCCGAACATCCGTGGCCGGCCTGAGGACTATCCGATCAACGACGACAATTCGCCCATCAAGGTCGTGAACTATAATGCGGTCGGCGGCTCGACGGTGATGTACACCGCGCACTGGCCGCGGCTGCACCCCTCCGATTTCAAGGTGAAGACCCTGGACGGCGTCGCCGAGGACTGGCCGATCGGGTACGACATGCTGACGCCGTTCTTCGAAGAGAACGACCGGATGATGGGCACCTCGGGGCTATCGGGCGATCCGCTGTCGCCGCTGACGCATCCGCCGATGCCGCAACAGCCGCTCGGGTTGTCAGGTGCGATCGTCGGCAAGGCCATGAACAAGCTCGGCTGGCATTGGTGGCCGTCCGATACCACGGTCGCGACCATGGACTATGAAGGCCGGGCGCGTTGCATCAATCTCGGCCATTGTACGCCCGCCTGTGCGCAAGGCGCAAAATCCTCCACCGACATCACCTATTGGCCGCATGCGATCCGCGCCGGCGTCGAACTACGCACTCATTGTCGCGTGCGGGAGATCACGACCGACGAGAACGGCATGGCTTCGGGCGTGGTCTATTACGACAAGGACGGCGTCGAGCAGTTTCAGCCGGCGCACGTCGTCATCATTGCCTGCAACGGCGTCGGCACGCCACGGCTGCTGCTGAACTCGGCGTCCGGCCGCTTCCCGAACGGCCTGGCGAATTCGTCGGGCCTTGTCGGCAAGAACCTGATGTTTCATCCCTATGCGCAGATCTACGGCTATGTGAAGGAGCCGACCGACAGCAACCGCGCGCCGCCGACGTGCCTGTGGAGCAAGGAGTGGTACGACACGGATTTGTCGCGTGGCTTCGTGCGCGGCTACGGCGTCCAGTTCGTGCGTGGCGCAGGGCCGGTGTTCGAGGCGGTCGTGAGTGAGCAGAAGGGCATTTTGCCGTGGGGCGCGGATCATCACCGCGTCTTCCGCAAGCTGAACGGCCATCGGCTCGGCTTTTCCGCGATCTGCGAGGACCTGCCGGAAGAGCACAATCGCGTCACGCTCGATCCGGTCCTCAAGGACAGCAACGGCATTCCCGCGCCCAGGATCGACTACACGATCAGCGAGAATAGCCGGAAGATGATGGACCACGCGCTTGCGCGCGGCCGCGAGGTCCTGGAAACTGCGGGCGCGACCGACATCTGCGTCAATGCGCCGATCCCGTGGGGCGGCTGGCACCTGCTCGGCACCGCGCGGATGGGTACCGACCCTGAACGTTCCGTGGTCAATGAATGGGGCCGCTCGCACGACGTGAAGAATCTCTTCATCGTCGACGGCAGCGTCTTCGTCACCTCGGGCGGGGTCAATCCGACCTCCACCATCCAGGCCCTCGCGCTCTACGTCGCCGACCAGATGAAGCAGCGCCTCGCCAATTTGTTCGATTGAGGCCGTCATGTCCGCAGACAATCCACTCACGCCGCGGCAGCATGACGATCTCCGCACCATCGCTGCGATGATCGTTCCGGCCAGCGACGAGCACAAGGTGCCCGGCGCGGACGACCCCGCAATCCAGACCGATATGCTGGTCACGCTCGGCCGCGACAGCGTGCTGGTGCGACAGGCGCTGGACCATCTCGCGCGGCTCGCCGGCCAGCCGCTCGCCGAACTCGATGCCGCCAGGCGCGATGCAGTGGCGCAGGCGTTTCGCAGTTCCGGTGGTGCGGCGGCCGCAACTCTCGTTCGCGTGGTGCTGCAATGCTATTACCGCGACGACCGCGTGCTGCGCTCGCTTGGGCTGGAGCTGCGCGCGCCGTTCCCCAAGGGTTATGTGCTGGAGGATGGCGACTGGTCGCTGCTCGACCCGGTGAAGGCCAGAGGCGGCACCCTGCGACGAGCACCCTAGCCAACGGTGTAGCCTTGTGCCCCCAAACCGGCCACTTGCGCGAGAGGAAACAGGCCACCATCTGTGTGAGCCTCAAGGAAACTTGCCATGTTGGATTTGACCTCAGACATCGCCGATGACGCATCGTCATCGCGAGCGGCGGCGGCTGCTCCGGTCGATCACCGGGCCCTGCTGGACGCCTATTCCAATGCCGTCATCGACGTGACCGATCGCGTCGGCCCTGCCGTCGTGCGCGTCGAGACCGGGCCAAAGGTGCCGAACGGCCGCGAGCGCGGCGGGCTCGGCTCCGGCATCGTGATCTCGCCGGATGGCCTCGTCCTCACCAACAGCCACGTGGTCGGCTCCTCCAAGGAGATCCGGCTGCGGGACGTCGAGGGCAATGTCGGCGACGCCAGGGTGCTCGGTGTCGATCCCGATACCGATCTGGCACTGCTGCGTGCCAACGGGGTGCGCGACTTGCCCTACGCGTCGCTCGGCAACTCCAAGACCTTGCGCCGTGGCCAGCTCGTGATCGCGATCGGCAATCCGCTCGGCTTTGAATCGACCGTCACCGCCGGCGTGGTCTCGGCGCTCGGGCGCTCGATCCGCTCGGTGAGCGGCCGCACCATCGAGGACGTGATCCAGACCGATGCGGCGCTCAATCCCGGCAATTCCGGCGGGCCGCTGCTGTCGTCGAACGCCGAGGTGGTCGGCATCAACACCGCCATCATCAGCGGTGCGCAAGGCATCTGCTTCGCGGTGGCCAGCAACACCGCGCAATTCGTGCTGTCGGAGATCATCCGGCACGGCTATGTCCGCCGCGCCTATGTCGGCGTCGCCGGGCAGACCGCACCGATCCCGCGACGGCACGCGGTGCTGGCCGGGGTCGACAACAAGATGGGCGCGCTGCTTGCCCAGATCGAGCCGGACGGGCCGGCGGCGAAAGCGGGCCTGCTGCCGGGCGACGTCGTGATCAGGCTCGACGGCGTCGAGATCAACGGCGTCGACGATCTGGTCCGCGTGCTCGACCGCGACCGCATCGGCCGGCGGCTCGCTATGGATGTGCTGCGGCTCGGCCGGCTGCGGGCGATCGACATCGAGCCCGTCGAGCGCAAGGCGGCGCGCTAGCGCGGAAGCTCCCCACGTCATTCCGGGGCGACGCGCAACGTCGAGCCCGGAATCCATGTCACCTCAATATTGCGGTCCGATGAATGTTCAGGTGCGCAATGCGCATCACCGCGGAAGAGAGTTCGCGGTCGCTCATCCTCTAGGCAAATGCCTGTCGCAAAGCCGTCGCACAGGGAATAAGCAGCCGTCAGGTCCCGGCGTAAGTTTCTGAGCACGCATGGGATTCTCCCCGCCGGGCGTCGGCTTGCAATTGTACACAATGGCACGGCGTTTGCAGAACTCCTCGCAAAGAGAGTTCTCGCGGAGGCCTGTGTTATGTTGAACTCGAGCAAGCCGACACAGGGCGTCATCAGCGCTGAGCCCGAGCCAATCAAGCTCGACTGGGCGAGCACCGCGCTCCTCATCATCGACATGCAGCGCGATTTCATGGAGCCCGGCGGCTTCGGCGAGACGCTGGGTAACGACGTCAGCCAGCTCGCCCGCGCAGTGAAACCGATCGGTGCGCTGCTGAAAGTCGCGCGCGACACCGGCATGCTGGTAATCCACACGCGCGAAGGCCATCTGCCCGATCTCTCCGATGCGCCGCCCGCGAAAGTCGAGCGCGGCGCGCCGAGCCTTCGCATCGGCGATCCCGGCCCGATGGGGCGCATTCTCGTTCGCGGCGAAGCCGGCCACGACATCATCCCCGAACTCTATCCGCTCGACAGCGAAGTGGTGATCGACAAGCCGGGCAAGGGCGCGTTCTACGCCACCGAGCTGACCGACGTGCTGGAGAAATACGGCATCGAGAACCTTCTGGTGTGCGGGGTCACCACGGAAG
Organism: Bradyrhizobium sp. LLZ17; assembly: GCF_041200145.1. Classification (NCBI taxonomy): domain Bacteria; kingdom Pseudomonadati; phylum Pseudomonadota; class Alphaproteobacteria; order Hyphomicrobiales; family Nitrobacteraceae; genus Bradyrhizobium; species Bradyrhizobium zaerense. Next base: position 2,675,341 of record NZ_CP165734.1, on the reverse strand, counting down.
TGTGCGTCAACACCACCGTGCGCGAGGCCAACGACCGCGGCTATCGCTGCGTCGTCATCTCCGACGGCTGTGCATCCTACTTTCCCGAGTTTCACGAGATGGGCCTGAAGATGATCAAGGCCCAGGGCGGCATCTTCGGCTGGGTCGCAAGCTCAGCCGCAGTTCTGGAGGCAATGAAGATTTCCACATCAGTTTAGGGGCATCACCATGAGCACGAGTATGACGGGGACGGCCGGCAAATCTGATCTGAACACATCCGGGTTCAAGCCGGCACTATGGACGCCGGGCGACTGGAACGCCTTTTTCGGCTTCGGCACCAATATCCTCGTCAACATGCTGGTGCTCACGGGCCTGTTGCGCTTCGTGTTGAAGATGCCGGACAGTCTCGTGTTCGGCCGCATCCTGCCAGCGCTCGGGCTGATGATGTGCCTCTCCACTTTTTATTACGCCTATCTCGCCTATCGTCTCGCGCAGAAGACCGGCCGCAGCGACGTCTGCGCGCTGCCCTCGGGCGTCAGCGTGCCGCACATGTTCATCGTCACCTTCGTGATCATGCTGCCGATCACGATCAAGACCGGTGATCCCTTGAAGGGCTGGTCGGCCGGCCTGGTCTGGGTGTTCTTCCAGAGCTTTATCCTCATGATCGGCGGCTTCATCGCCCCCTTCATCCGAAAAATCACGCCGCGCGCGGCGCTGCTCGGCACGCTCGCCGGCGTCTCCGTCACCTTCATCTCGATGCGACCGGCGTTGGAAATGTACATGACGCCGCAGATCGGGCTGGTCTGCTTCGCCATCATTCTGGTGAGCTGGTTCGGCGGCGTGAAATATCCAAAGAGCATTCCGGCGGGCCTGATCGCGATCGCGGTCGGCATGATCATCGCCTGGGGCTCGAACCTGTTCGGGCTCAATCTGGGTGGATTGAGCGTCAAGGGCGTCGGCGATGCCTTCGCCAGTTTCGGCTTCTCGGTGCCGATCCCGGCGGTGGGACAGGTATTCTCCGGCTTCGAATTCCTCGGCGTCATCCTGGTCACGGCGATTCCGTTCGGCATCTATGACCTCGTCGAGGCCATGGACAATGTCGAGAGCGCGGAAGCCGCCGGCGACGAATATCCGACCACGCGCGTGCTCACCGCCGACGGCGTCGTCAGCCTGATCGGCTGCCTGATGGGCAATCCCTTCATCAACGCGGTCTATATCGGCCATCCCGGCTGGAAGGCGATGGGCGGCCGGATCGGCTACTCGGCTGCGACCGGCATCATGGTGGTGGTGCTGGCGTGGTTCGGCATCATCTCGGTGCTGCTAGCGCTGGTGCCGGTGGTCGCGATCTCGCCGATCCTGCTTTATATCGGCATGCTCATCGGTGCGCAGGCGTTTCAGACCACGCCGGTCAAGCATGCGCCCGCGATCGTGCTGGCGCTGACGCCACATCTCGCCGCCTGGGCCAAGCTCCAGATCGACACCATGCTGGGCTCGACCATGAATGCGGCTGCGACCGTCGGCGGCATGGCGGCCGACAAGGCCGACGCGGTCAAGGCCGCCGCGATCGCCGCCCTGCCGCAGCAGGGCGTGTTCTACCACGGGCTCGAGATCATGGGCGGCGGCTCCATCCTCGGCGGCCTGATCCTGGGTGCGATCGGCGTCTTCATCATCGAAAGCGATTTCGAGAAGGCTTCGGCTTTCGCGCTGGTCGGTGCGGTCCTGACCTATTTTGGCTTCATGCACGGTGAGGCGGTCGGTATCGGTGGAGGCTTCGGCGTCACACCATCTGTGGCTTTCGCTTACGCCGTGATGGCCGCAGGCTTGTACGTTCTCGGCCGGCGTAGCAGCGAGCACTATGTCTCGCGTGCGGAAATGCACGCGGCGCCGGCGGAGTAGAGCGGCCAACACATGAAACGCGGCCGGTGACGTCATATCGCCGGCCGCTTTTTCTTCAGACGACTCCCAGGTCAGACAGGATTTCGGACCCGGCGCGAACCTCATGGCTGGATCCTTCAAAATCCTCGCCGACTGGCTCACACGCTCCGCCCAAATGCCGCGCAAAGAACGCCTCGGCAATTGCGAGATGGGAGAGTTGATTGGGCGGCCTCTGGAATCCGTGTCCCTCGTCTGGATAGACGATGTAGGCCACCGGAATGTTCCGGGCTTGCATGGCGGCGACGATGGTGTCGCTCTCCGCGATCTTGCAACGAACGTCGTTGGCACCATGAAAAATCAGCATGGGCTTTTTGATGTTGTCGATCTTGTTGATTGGTGAGCGCTCGGCGAGCAGCTTGCGGCCCTCTTCGGTGCGGGGATCGCCGTAGCTGCGATACATGAATTCCGCAAAGCCGGCCCAATAAGGCGGCATCGATTCCAGTAATGTTTGCAAATTGGAGATGCCGACCACCGGCACCGAGCAACAGAACACATCCGGCGTGAAGGTCGCGCCGATGAAGGAGGCCAGGCCGCCATAGGATATGCCGAAGATCGCGACCTTGTCCTTCTCGGCGATCCCTTGCGCGATCGCCCAATCGACCATGTCGATGAGATCATCGTGCATCTTTCGCGCATGCTCTTTCTCGCTGGCTGCGACGAACGCCTTGCCGAAGCCTGTCGATCCCCGATAGTTGACCGAAAGCACGGCGTAGCCGCGGTCGGCCAGCCACTGGTGATCCCGGCGATAGCCGTAGATGTCGCGGCCCCACGGGCCGCCGTGGACGATGAGGACCATCGGCAACGGCCGGGGCGGGCGGTCGCCCTCAACATCCGCCGGTAGCGTGAGGTAGGAGACGAGCGTGAGCCCGTCGCGCGACTGGCCCTGCACTTCCTGCATCGGCGCCAGCCGGCATGGCTTGAGCTCCGGCCGGGCCGTGAACAGCTCGGTGAGTGTCTGCCCGTCGCGGTCGAGGAGATGATATGTGACGGGTCGATCTGGCGCGTGGCTAGCCACGATCCACCGCCCGCCATCGTCACTTTGGCTTTCGACGTGAAACGCATGGTCTGGCAGTCGGGCCTTGATCAGATCAAGCTCGCCTACGACTGCCGATGTTAAGGCCGTCCATTCCTGCCGGCCAGGGTCGATGCAAACCGCTTCCGGTTCGAAGGTCTTGGTATTGAAGATGGCGCCTGTCACGTCGGCGCGATCGCTTTGATACAGGACGCGTTCTTCTCCGGTCACCCAGTTGATCTGGAGCAGCGAAGCTTTGTCATTCTGCAGGCTTGAGCTCATGTGAAGGTGACTGCCCGAGGCATCAAACCTCCATGGCCGGGTGGTTATATTGGCCTCGAATGGCACGTCGAACCAATGTGTAATCTTTCCGTCTTCGAGGCGCCAATGACGCGAACCTCCATCAGGTGCATTGCCGCGCGCTTGACGCGGTTTCAATTGCCAGTCGAGTATCACGAAGGCGAACTCCTGCCGATTTTCCCAGATCAGCGAGCGTTCGCCGGTCCCGAGGTCAAGCAGAAAGATATCGTGCCATCGCGCGTCGCGATCGTTGAGGCCGATCGCGATCTTGTCGGGAATCATGTGTGACCAATGCGTCGGCATGGCCTGAACATTGGCGAATGGCGTCATATCCCTGAGCTCCTGCGTGTGGGGATCGACGACGAACAGGTGCAGATTCTCATTGCCGTTCTCGTCGTTGAGAAACATGATATAGCGACCATCCGGGCTCCAGGTCTGCCAATTGATTGGTCGGCCTCGGGTGCGCGTCACTGGCTGTCCTGCGGAGATGCTGTCGACTGGTGATACCCAGACGTTCAGAACGCCGTCGACGGGCGCAAGCCAGGACAGCCATTGGCCACCCGGCGACAGCTTTGCTCCAACGTAGGTCGGATTCCCAAACAGCTTCCGGCGCGGAATGAGGGGGCGAGCTGACATTGGCGTCTCTATCCCGTTCGCGTGCACAACCAGTACGGTTTATGTTTTTGTGTCACCTAAAGTAACGCTACGCTACGTAGCTTACGAGCACCCGATCTGTCAGTCAACTCCACGTAGAAACATCGGCGGCGCACGAGGCGCGATCAATCGCCCAACCGGTTTCTGGTCGCGCGCAAGATATCGTCCGACAGCTTGGGATCGTTCACGGCGCGGGCCAGCACGAGTGCCCCGACCAGAGCGGCGGCGATCGCGAGCGCCTTCTCTTCGCGCTGCCGCGGTTTTAGCGTCGAGGCGATGCGTCCACTCAACAGCCCGATCATGTCGCGCACGCCGGCGGTGAAACGCTCTCTCACACCGGCACTTTGGCGCGGCATCTCACAAGACAGAGCCGCGAAAGGACAACCGCTTCCCAGTTTGTCGCGATGTCCCGCCGAGAGGTATTCGGAAAAATAGTCGCCGAGCGTAAATCCGTCGGGCACCTCTCGCCCTTTGGCGATGATGGCGTGGGCGACCGCTTCCTCGACAAGCCGTTCCTTGGAGCCGAACTGACTGTACAGGCTGCCATGGGTCATCCCGGCGGCGTCGGCCAGCGCGTCCACCCCCATGCCGGAGATGCCGCGCTCTCGCATCAGGCGGGAGGCGGCCTCAAGGATACGCTCGCGATTTTTGGCCGCCTGTTCCTTTGAAACGCGCATGTCGCAAATCCTTGATTCCGGACCTTGACAATTATAATGGCGATCGTCATGTATATCAATAGTTACGATCGTAATCAAAGCAGTTCGGGGCTGGCACCCTTACAGGAGAAGCTCGTGAATAGGATCAACACAAGGGTCGCTCTCGTTACCGGCGCCTCATCAGGCATCGGCGAAGCCACCGCGGAGCGGCTCGCGAAAGCCGGTTACAAGGTCTACGGCACCAGCAGACGAGGCGCACAGGCCGGCCGGCGGCCGTTCGAGATGCTTGCCCTCGATGTGACCAGCGATGAATCCGTTGAAGCGGCTGTCGGCGAAGTGATGCGGCGCGACGGCCGCATCGATCTGCTCGTGAACAATGCCGGCTTCGGCGTTGCGCCTGCCGGAGCGGAAGAGAGCTCGATCGATCAGGCTCGATCGATTTTCGAGACGAATTTTTTCGGACTGGTCCGGATGACGCGTGCCGTCGTGCCTCACATGCGACGCCAGGGGAGCGGTCGTATCATCAACATCGGCTCCGTGCTTGGCTTTCTGCCGATGCCTTATGGCGCGCTCTATGCCGCGACCAAGCACGCGGTCGAAGGTTATTCCGGAATCGCTCGACCATGAGCTGCGGACGAGAGGCATCCGGGTCTCGGTCATCGAGCCTGCGTACACGAAGACGTCCTTCGACGCGAACTTCATGGAGCCGGACGCCAAGCTCGAGGAGTATCGCGAGGCTCGCGCGGGCGTCATCAAGCGGGTGAACGAGGTGATGACAACGGCCGAGCACCCGGAGGTCGTGGCCGACACCGTTCTGAAAGCGGCGAGCGCAACGCATCCGAAACTCCGCTACGCGGCCGGCAAGCTTGCGAACCGCCTGCGGCTGCTTCGCAGATTTGCCCCCGCTAGTCTGGTGGACGCCGGGATCCGCAAAGACCTGCGGCTCGATACTGTAGCCGCATCGCAGCCTGCGCGCGCCGTCCGCGCGTTCTGACGGCAGGCGGCACTTGCTCACATCCGAGACCCGAAAAACCGCACATAGGCAAACATGCGAGCACTCGTCCTAAAGCGTTATGGCAGGCCAGACCAGGTCGCGTTCGCGGATATGCCTCGGCCGGTGCCGAAGCCGAACGAGATTCTCGTTCAAGTCCGCGCGGTCGGTTTGAACCCGATCGATAACATGATTCCGAAAGGAGCCTTCAAGCCCATTCTTCGGTTTCAGCTTCCGGCCACGCTGGGTAGCGACCTCGCAGGTGTAGTAGTGGAGATCGGAAGTCGCGTCACCCGCTTCAAGCCGGGCGATGCCGTGTTCGCCAGCATCTTCGACCTAAGCGGCACGGGTGCTCTCGCTGAGTTCGCAACGGTGCCCGAGAATGTGGCCGCGCTCAAACCGGAAAATCTGGACTTCGCGCAGGCGGCCTCAATGCCCATGGTGGGACTAACGTCCTGGCAAGCGCTCAAGGAACGAGCACGGCTGCAGCCCGGCCAAAAGGTATTCATCCCGGCAGGTGCGGGCGGCATTGGGACTATCGCGATTCAGCTCGCGAATTATCTTGGCGTGAAAGTGGGGACGACCACGAGTACCGGAAACCTGGATCTTGTACGGAGCCTTGGAGCCGATGAGGTGATCGACTACAAGAAGCAGCAATTTGAGGATGTTCTGCGCGGCTACGATGCGGTGCTGGGCACGTTGAAGGGCGACACAATCGAGAAATCCCTTCAGATCTTGAAGCCCGGGAGCACAATCGTCTCCCTCGTCGGACCACCCGACGCGGCGTTCGCTCGCGCCCGCGGCGGATGAATGTCTTCATGGTGTTTCTGTTCGGCTTGCTGAGCCGCAAAATAATTCGGCGTGCCAAGGCTAGCCGTGTGGCGTATTCGTTCCTGTTCGTACACCCGGACGGCAGCCAACTCGCAGAGCTGGGCAAGCTTCTCGGGGCTGGGCACGTCCGGCCGGTGATCGACAAGGTCTTTGCGTTCGAACAGGCAAAGGAGGCGCTTGCATATCTCGAGACGGGGCGAGCCAAGGGAAAGGTCGTCGTGCAGGTCGGGTAAAGGCCCGATCGGGATCAGCAGCGATCATCCGCCCTTGACGGCACCCGCAGTTAGCCCGGCGACGATCTGTCGCTGGGCCAACACGGTCAGCAGCAGCACCGGGAAGGTGACGATCAGCGCGGCCGCGGCCAGCGGGCCCCAGCTCAGCTGGTCGAACGAGATCATGTTGTAGACGGCAACGGGCAAAGTGCGTGTCTCCCGGCCCGCCAGCACAATACCGAAGACGAAATTGTTCCAGGAGAAGATCACCGCGAGGATGAAGGCAACCGCGATGCCGGGTTTCGCGATCGGCAGCGCGACATGCCGAAACACCTGCCAGCGCGTGGCGCCGTCAATGAACGCTGCTTCTTCCAGCTCCAGCGGCGTTGTCTCGAAATAGCCGATCATGATCCAGATCACGATCGGCACGGTCACCACCAGATGGATGATGATCTGCGGCACCAGAGTGCCGAGCAAGCCAAGCCACTGGAACAGCAGAAACAGCGGGATCAGGTAGGACAGTCCCGGCGTGATCCGGGCGATCAGGATCACGATCGCGGATTTATGCGCAGCCATGCGCGCGATGCCGTAGCCGGCGGGGACACCGGTGAGCAGTGCAAGCACGGTCGCGCTGCCGGTCACGATCACGCTGTTGATGAAATAGGTCAGGAAGCGATTGGAGGCGAGCACGTCCGCATAGTTCTTCCAGGCGAAATGTTCGGGGATGAACACCGGCGGGTAGGCGGCATTGTCGATCTCGAATTTGAGCGACAGCGAAGCCATCCAGAGGAAGAACAGGATCGCGGGCGACACGATGACGAGCACCGCGAACCACAGCCCGATCCGGCCGAGAAGGCTGCGCAGGTTCATGCCCCGTCTCCCGTCTCGGTCCACAGCATGCGCTGGCGGAAGTAAAGCATCACGGCGGCCAACACGACGATCAACAGGAAGAAGATGACCGCGATCGCCGAGCCATAGCCGATGTCGTAATAGGCGAAGGCGACGCTATAGAGATAGAGGTTGATGGTCTCCGACGCCGAGCCGGGCCCGCCCTGGGTGATTGCGAAGATGATGTCAAAGCTCTTCACCGCGTCGATCATGCGGATCATGCCGGCGATGAACAAGAATGGCATGATCAGCGGCAGCGTGATGAAGCGGAACACCTGCCAGAAATTGGCGCCGTCGATCTGCGCGCTCTCGTAAGGTTCGGTCGGTATGGCAGCGAGGCCGCCGAGCACGATCAGCATGACGAGGGGTGTCCATTGCCAGGTCTCGACCAGGACCAGCGACGGGATCACCGTTGCCGGATGAAACACCCAGAGCTGCGGCGGGATCCCGACCAGCGACAGCAGGTAGTTCAGCACGCCGAGCTGCGGATGGAACATCATTGTCCAGACCAGCGCGATCGCGACGGGCGTCGCCATCATGGGCATGATGAAGACGCCGCGCAGGAAGCCGCGGCCGGCAAATTTCTGGTGAAACACCACCGCCGCGAGCGTGCCCAGAACCAGCGGCAGCAGCACCGAGAGAAAAGTGTAGACCATCGTGTGGCCGACCGCCTCGATAAAGCGGGGATCACTGGGTAGCCGCAGATAGTTGGAGAGCCCGACGAAGGTGGTCGGCGCGCCGACCTTCCACTCGTTCAGGCTCATCCAGATCGTGAACAGCCACGGGAAGATGATGATGGCGAGCACGACGACCAGCGCCGGCACCACGAAGGGCCAATAGGACGGCGGACGCAATGGCTTATCCGCCGCGGCGTCTCGCGCCGCGGCCGGAGACGTCTGTGTTATCACGCTCACGCTTTTTCGCTGCGCTCCAGGATCGGGCGGAATTGCTCGTGCGCCTTCTTCAGCTCCGTCGCGGGATCCGCGCCCGACAAGGTCGCGGTCAGTGCGGCACCGACGAGGTCGCGGAATTCGGCGACCGGAATCACGACGGGCAGTCCGAGCTTGCTGATCTTGCCGGAATCGATCACCGATTGCAGCCACTCCTTGGGCATCTTCACGCCCTTCTGGACCTCGGCATCGTTCAGGATCGAGTTGCGGAACGGCACGCCACCGCCGGCCTGCAACAGCCGAGCGCCCTGCTGCTTCGAGACGATCCACTGGCACAGCAGATAGGCCGCTTCCTTGTTTTTACTCGCGGCGGCAATACCGACGCCGTCGCCATAGGTGGCCGAATACTGCCCCTTTGGTCCGGCCGGGACCACGGTATAGCCGACTTTGCCGACCACGCGCGAGGCGGTCGGATCCTCGAGCGGCGGCGCCCAGCCGACACCGTCGATCCACATCGCCGAACGTCCTTGTGTGAAGGAGGCCATCGACTCCATCCAGTTGAAGCCGGCAACGCCGGGAGGTGCCGACTTCGTCAGTAGCGTCTGGTACAGCTTGGTCGCGGCAACGGCTTCCGGGCCATCCGTCAGGATGTTGCCTTTCGCATCGAGGAATTCACCGCCGTAGTCGAGGAAGAAGTTGCCCCACAAGGCCATGTTGGCGTTGCGCAAGCCGCGCCCGACGAACCCGAAGGTGCCTTCCTTGGCGTCGGTAAGCTTCTCCGCGGCCGCAACCATCTCATCGAGGGTCTTGGGGACGGCGACACCCTTTTTCTGGAACAGCTCCTTGTTGTAGTAGAGAATGAAATAGTCGACCGACCAGGGCAGTGAGAGCATCTGGCCCTTGTCGTTCTTGGCGTATTGCAGGCCGGCAGCCGAGAAATCGCTCTCGACCAGGTCGGGCGCGGTCAGCGTCGGATCCTTCATGAAGGGGGTCATGTCGGCGAGCCAACCAGCCTTCTCGAACTGGCGCTTCTGCACGTGATAGCTGACATGGACCACGTCGAAGCTCGGTCGGCCCGAGGTGAGCTCGATGACGCACTTCTGGCGCTGCTGCTGCTCGGGAATCTGCTCGGATTCGACCTGGATGCCGGTGAGCTCGGTAAATTCCTTGACGTATTTTTGTAAGTTATCGCCACGCGGTCCCTTGGCGAGGATCACCTCTAGTTTGGTCCCGGCGTATTTCTTCCAATTCACCTCGGCGCGCGCGGGAAGCCCGGTGAGGCTGAGCGCGCCTGCCGCCGCCGTCCCCGCCAAAAGCGTGCGGCGCGAGATCTTATGGTCAACCACTGTATTCCTCCCAATGACTCATTTTCTTTGGGGGGATACTAGCGTCCGTGCCGCGCCTGCCTAGCCCTAATCTCTGCGGATCACGGTCGCACAGCCGGCGTCTCCATTGGCATGCCGCGCGCCCGTGACATCAGATAGAGCTCGAGCGCGACAAGTTCGGGCGAACCATAGTCGTAGGCCTGGGCGCGGACACCGCTCATGCAGCTGCGCAGCCGCCGCTCCAGTGATCCCAATGTCTGCCATTCCAGCCGATAGAGCGGGTAGCCCGTCGGCTGTCCTTGGGTGATCGGCGCCCCCGCGAGGCGCTTGTCAAAGTTGTCGTCGTGGCAATTGGTGCAGGCCAGGTTGAGCTGGCCCTCGCGCTGCATGAAGAGGTCGCGGCCCTGTTGGAGGAAAGGCTTTGCTTGCGGATCATCGCCCGCCGTGATCGCGACGCCGCGCGACTGATGCGCGACGAAGGCGGACAGCGCCAGCAGGTCGCGGCTTTCGTAAGGCAGCGGTGCTGCTTCCTGATGATTGGCGCGGCAGAGATTAATGCGCTGATCGATCGTGACAGGCCGTCCGAACGCCTTGTCGAAAGCGGGGTAGCGCGCCGCGACGCCGTTCATGCTGGTCCGAGCGTCGCCATGGCAGTCCGCGCAGGCTTTGTCGGCGTTCCCGGCTTTCTTGGTCCATAGCGCTTCGCCCTCGATCACGAACAGCATGCCGGGATTGGAGCTGTCGTCGTCCTGGATCGCGCGCGTTTCGGGCCCCATGAAGGCATAGCCGGAGCGGCGTGCCTCCAGCGGAATCTCGCCGGCGAGCAGGGCGGGGGTCGTGGCGAACAGGGCCGCCACCGCTATTGCGCGCCAGAAAGTCATTCGACCGTGATCGATGCCGATGCGGTGGACGAATAGCCGTTGTCGCCGATCCATTCGAACTCGAACCTGCCGCTCTCCTTCGCAACCGTGAAGAAAGACAAGTAGGGATTGGCCGCGATCGCGGGAAACAGATCGGCGCGAAAGATTTCGGTGCCGTTGTAGCGGCAGATGAAGCTCGTGATGATGTCGCGTGGTACGAGCGCGCCGTCCATCGTGTGCCGGAAGCCGGTTTCCATGATGTGCGAGGTCAGCGTGCGGATCTCGATGATGTCGCCGCGTTTTGCGCGTGCGGGAACGTTGATGAGGGCTGCGGCCATCAGTTTACCTCTTCGGTGCAGGCAGCCAGCGTCACGACGACATCGACTGTGACCTGCCAGAAGGTGTCGTCGGAGAGGCGGGCGATCGCGACCACCTTCTGGGTGTCGGCCAGCCGGATCCTGGTCGAGACCTGGGCGTGACCGGCCCAGGGGCCGAGATGGAAATTGCCAATGTTCGGCTGCGGGTTCTTTTCGTTAAATACATGGATGCTCTTGACGTAGTCCTCCGCCGTCATCGGGCTTGCAACACTGATCGTCATCGGGACCGTATTGCCGTTCTCGACCAGCGGCGGAATGTCGAGCTTGACCTTGCCTGTGCGGATCGGCGCTTCACCGACGACATTGCGGATCGCGCTGTTGAGCATGGCGGACGTGGCCGCGAGCGGCCGCAGCGTGACGACCGGAATCGTCCCGGCGGCCGTGACGCTTCCTGCGAGCGTCAAAAACTGTCGTCGCGTGGTTCGCATGAACAGTCCTAGTCCCGAAGCGTTGCAAGGTAGGCCACGATGTCCTCGATCTCGCCGGCCGATAGTATCGGCTTGCCGGCAAAATTGCGCCCGACGCGGATGAGCCCGTCCGTGCGGTAATAGGACGGCATGATGGTCTCAGCGTTGAAGCGCGACGCATCCACCAACCGAAGCCGCAACTGGCTCGTCGACCAGCGGTTCCCCGCGCCCGTGAGATCGGGCGCGAGATCGCCCTGGAACCGTGTTTCCGGGAACGGCCCGGAATGGCAGAGGATGCAGGTCGTGGTGCGTGCCAATACCAGAGCGCGGCCACCTGCGGCATCGCCGGGCGCGCCTGTCAGCGATTTCGGAATGCCGTCGCCTACGATCTTGTAGGGCGTGGACACCTGCGCCGCCGCATCGACGGCGAATGCGAAGCTCGCTGCGATCAACACGGCGATACGGAAAATCGATCTAGCCAAAGGTGTCCGCCGTGATGGTTTGAAACCAGCCCTCCGCCTCGGCCGCCTCGCGGGCGCGCAGCTCGCGCGGCGCATCGACAGGGCTGGTCGCGCCGCCCTCGACTTCGGCAAAGATGTCGCCCCTGGGCTGATAGTTGCCGGCGAGCGAGAAGCCGTAACCGGGCGCGACGGTGTTGTAGCAGACGCCCGTGAGCCGTGGCACCTCTGGCGTGCGGCCTGCGAGGAGGCTGGCGATCGCGCCGGCGCAAGCCTTGCCTTGCGCGCTGGCGGCCGAGGCTGATTTGGGAATGCCGCCGCCGAGGCAGGCGTCACCGATCACGTGGATGTTCGGGATGAGTTTCGACTCGAAAGTGACGGGATCGATCGGGCACCAGCCGGTCGCATCCGCAGCGCCGGCGAGCTCGGCGATGCGTCCGGCGCGCTGCGGCGGAATCACATTGGCGACGTCGGGGGTGTAGTTGCCGAACTCGGTGATGATGGTTCTGGTCGAGGATCCACGGAAGTGACGCGGCCGCCTTGCGACAGCGCCACCCGCTCGATCATGTCGCCATAGAGCTCCTTCCACGCCTTCTCGAACAGCCGCTGCTGTGAAAAATTGTCCTTGGCATCGAGGATCAGGACCTTCGAGCGCCGCTTGTTCGTCTTGAGATAATGCGCGATCAGGCTGGCGCGTTCGTAAGGCGCGGGCGGGCAGCGCGAGGATTGGCGGGGATCGCAATCGCGACCGTGCCGCCGTCGTCCATCGCTTCCAACTGCCGGCGCAGCAGCGCTGTCTGTGCACCGGCCTTCCAGGCGTGCGGCATCGTTTCCGACGCGGCTTCGTCGTAGCCAGGCAGCGCCTCGACATGAAAGTCGATGCCGGGTGATAGCACGAGACGGTCGTAGGGCAGGGCGACGCCATCGGCTGTCGTAACGCTGCGCTGCTGCGGCTCGATGGTGGTCACGGCTTCGCCGATCACGATGACGCCCTCGGCGGCAATTTTGTCATAGCCAAACTGCTGCGCTTCGAGATCACGCAGGCCCGCAATCACTTCGTTGCTGAAAGGGCAGGAGGTGAAGACCGGGTTGCGTTCGATCAGGATGACCTGAAGGTCCTGCTGCACACGCTTCAGCGCACGGGCGCAGGCCGCGCCGCCAAAGCCGCCGCCGACCACGACGACGCGGCCTGCGGATTGCGCACGCGAAAGCGAGGGCCCCGCCAATGCGGCCGCCGCTGCGGTGATGCCCAGTAAGGCGTTCCGCCGTGTCACCGGGCGCGTGGTCATCAGGATCATCCAGACAAGAGGCTGCGACGGCATTCTTGCGCCGCCGCAGCCGATCTCTCAAGCGAAGGTGATGTTCTGGTCGCGCAGCGGCACGGAGCGGATGCGCTTGCCTGTCGCCGCGAAATAGGCGTTGAGCACCGCGGGTCCGGCAACGCCGATGGTTGGCTCGCCGACGCCGCCCCAGAAGCCGCCGCTCGGCATCACGATCGACTCCACCTTCGGCATCGCAGCCATCCGCATCGAGTCATAGGTGTCGAAATTGGTCTGCTCGATGGCGCCGTCCTTGACGGTGCAGCCGCCGTAGAACAGCCCGCTGAGGCCGTACACGAACAGAGCCCGCAATCTGGCGCTCGATCTGGGCTGGATTGACGGCGTAGCCCGGATCGGTCGCCGCGACGATGCGATGCACCTTGATCTTGGTGCCGTCGGTCACCGAGATTTCCGCAGCCGCCGCGACGTAGCTGCCGTACGAGGCGAAGTGCGCGAGCCCGCGGAAGACGCCCTGCGGCGGTGGCGTGCCCCAGCCGATCTTCTCGGCCACGGCCTCCAGCACTGCAAGATGCTTCGGGTGGTCCTTCATCAGCTTGCGCCGGAACTCCAGCGGGTCCTGGCCTGCCGCCTGCGCCAGCTCGTCCATGAAGCATTCGACATAGATCGCATTCTGGTTGACGTTCACACCGCGCCAGAAGCCCGGGATGATGTGCGGGTTGCGCATGGAGTGCTCGATCAGGAGATTGGGGACCGAGTATCCGAACGGCGCATCACCCTTGGCATTGAGGCCGGCGAAAGTCGCGGGATCCATGCCGTTGACCAGCGCTTCCGGCCGCAGGCTTGCAAGGATCGACTGGCCGGAGATCCGCATATGGAATGCCGTCAGATTGTTGTCGGCATCAAAACCCGCGGTCAGCTTGCATTGCGTGATCGGATGGTAGCGGCCATGCGTCATGTCCTCTTCGCGCGTCCATAGCAGCTTGATCGGCGTGCCCGGCATCTGCTTGGCGATCAGCACCGCCTGCCGTACGTAGTCGGTCTGGCCCCGCCGGCCGAAACCGCCGCCCAGCAGCAGCTTGTTAACGTCGCATTTCTCGGCCGGAAGCTCGGACGCTTCCAATGTCGCAGCGAAGGCCGCCTCGCCGTTCTGCGTGCCGCACCAGACCTCGCACTTGTCCGCCGTGTAGAGCGCGGTGGCGTTCATCGGCTCGAGCGTGGCGTGGTTCTGGTAGGGATAGTTGTAGGTGGCTTCGATCGTCTTCGCCGCGCCGGCCAGTGCTGCCTTGGCGTCGCCGTTGGAATTGCCGACATAGGCCGGGCCGCTGTCGAGGCCTTCCGCCAGCCACTTTGCGATCGAGGCGCTCGAGACCTTCTTGTTCTCGCCTTCGTCCCAGACGATCGGCAGTGCATCGAGCGCGCTCTTGGCGTGCCAGAAGGTGTCGGCCACGACCGCCACCGCGCTCTCGCCGACCTTGACGACCTTCTTCACACCCTTCATGCCGGTGATCTTGGCTTCGTCATAGCTCTTCAGCTTGCCGCCGGTGACGGGACAATCCTTGATCGCGGCGTTGAGCATGCCCGGCAGCTTGACGTCGATGCCGTAGACGGTAGTGCCGGTGACCTTGTCCGGCGTGTCGAGCCGCTTGACGCCCTTGCCGATCAGCTTCCAGTCCTTGGGGTCCTTCAGCTTGACGTCGGCGGGCGGCGCTAGCTTTGCTGCGGCCTCGGCAACCTTGCCGTAGGTCGTGGTCTTGCCCGACGGCGTATGGGTGATGACGCTGTTGGCGGCCGTGCATTCGGAGGCCGGCACCTTCCAGTCATTGGCCGCCGCCTGGATCAGCATCATGCGCGCGGTGGCGCCGCCCTTGCGCACATAGTCGTGCGAGGCGCGGATGCCGCGGCTGCCGCCGGTCGAAAAGTCGCCCCAGATGCGCCTGCGGGCGACGTTCTGTCCGGGCGAGGGGAATTCAGTCGTGACCTTCGTCCAGTCGCATTCGAGTTCCTCGACGACGAGCTGGGCGAGGCCGGTGAGCGAGCCCTGACCCATCTCGGAGCGCGCAATACGGATCACGACGGTGTCGTCGGGCTTGATCACGACCCAGGCGTTGATCTCCAGGCGATCCGTCTGCCGCGCGGACCACGGCCGGGCCGCCGAAGGGAAGATCGAGGCCGATCGCCAGGCCAGCGCCGAGCGCGGTGCTGCCTATGACGAAGGCGCGGCGATTCATTCGGGGTGAAACATGCTTGTTCATGGCAGCTCCTTACGCGCTTGCGATCGTGTGGATCGCTTCGCGCACCTGTTGGAAGGTGCCGCAGCGGCAGATGTTGGTGATGGCCTCGTCGATGTCGGAGTCGGTCGGTTTCGGGTTCTCGTTCAGGAGTGCCGCAACCGCCATGATCATGCCGCTCTGGCAATAGCCGCATTGCGGAACGTCCTGGGCGATCCAGGCTTCCTGCACCTTGTGCAGCGTGGCGCCGGAGGCGAGCCCCTCGATCGTGGTGATCTTCTTGCCCTCGGCCTCGCTGACCGTGACCCCACAGGAGCGCATGGCGACACCGTCCATGTGAACCGTGCAGGCGCCGCATTGTGCAATGCCGCAGCCATATTTGGTGCCGGTCAGGCCAGCATTCTCGCGGATCGCCCAGAGCAGCGGGGTATCCGGCTCGACGTCGAGCGAGAAGGTTTTTCCGTTGATTGTCAGGTTTGCCATCGCAAGTCCCCTAGATTGGCCCAATCCATCGATCGGACTCGCGCGCAATGTGTCCGGCAAACCGGAACTGTTCAAATCAACAGTCTGAGGGTGGCAGCCGAAGATTCGCCCCGCCAGTGCCGCGGTCTGGGGCGACATCAAAGCTTCAGCCGCGAGCGACGGTTTGTTCCTTTTCTAGGGGTGCAACACGGAGATGCTCTGCTACACTGGGTCGAAGCCAAAAGGGGTTCCATGAAAGTGCAGCGGCGTTGCAACGTACTGATGCTCTATCCGCTGTTCACGGCGGAGTCGTTCTGGAGCTTTGGCGAGTCCTGCAAATTGATGGGTGTCCGACGCCCGGCTGCGCCCTTGGGCCTGATCACGGTCGCAGCGATGTTGCCCGAGAGCTGGACGGTCCGGCTGATCGACTGCAACACGCAAGCCTTCGGCGACGACGATCTCGCCTGGGCCGACGTCGTCTTCACCGGCGGAATGCTGCCGCAGCAGGCCGACACGCTGCGCCTAATCGAGCTATGCCGCGCCGCGGGCAAGCCGGTGGTGGTTGGCGGTCCCGATCCGACGTCCAGTCCGCATGTTTACGAACGGGCCGACTTCCGGGTGCTCGGTGAGGCCGAAAGCGTCCTCGACGAATTCATTGCGGCTTGGGACAGCGGCGCGCGGTCCGGCGTTTTCACCGCGCCGAAATTCCAGGCCGACGTCACCAGGACGCCGGTGCCGCGTTTCGATCTGCTGAAATTCGAGGACTATCTCTATCTCGGTGTGCAATATTCGCGCGGCTGTCCGTTCACCTGCGAGTTCTGCGACATCATCGAGCTCTATGGCCGCGTGCCGCGGACCAAGACGAATGAGCAGATGCTGATCGAGCTCGATACGCTCTACAACATGGGCTATCGCGGCCATCTCGACTTCGTCGACGACAATTTCATCGGTAACAAGAAGTCGCTCAGACTGTTCCTGCCGCAACTGGCCGAATGGCAGCGCGCGCACGGCTATCCCTTCGAACTTTCGACCGAGGCCTCGGTCAACCTCGCCGACGATCCCGAGCTGCTGGAGCTGATGGGTGCGGCCAATTTCTTCGCCGTCTTCGTCGGCATCGAGAGTCCGGATCCCGCGACGCTGGTCGCAATGCGGAAGAAGCAGAATACGCGTCGCAACATCGCCGAGAGCATCCACAAAATCTACGCCGCGGGCATGCTGGTCACCGCCGGCTTCATCGTCGGCTTCGACAACGAGAAGGTCTCGATGGCGAATGCCATGGTCGACTTCATCGAGGAAGCCGCTATCCCCGTCGCCATGGTCGGCCTGCTCTATGCCTTGCCGAACACGCAGCTCACGCGCCGCCTCGCCACGGAAGGCCGGCTGCATGCGGACCACGATCTGGCATCGACCACGGGCGGCGACCAGTGCACCGGCGGCATCAATTTCGATCCGGTGCGGCCATTGCGCGATATCCTGACGGACTACAAGACCGTGCTGGAGCGCGTCTATAGTCCGGCCGCCTATGCCGGCCGTGTCGACAAACTGATGATGTTGCTCGACCGCTCCAGGCAGCGCCACGAACTCACCGAGGGCGACATCCGTGCCAAGGTCGGCGCGATGGAAACCGTGCATCGCGTGGTCACCGCCATTCCCGAGGCGCGCGGCCCGCTCTGGCAGACCTTCATGAACTGCGCCAAGCGCGACACGTCATCGGCGCGCATCGCGGTGCAGATGATCGCCGCCTATGCGCATCTCGGACCGTTCTCGCGCAAGGTCATCGATGCCATCGATGTGCGTTTGGCCGAGCTGGACGATCAGACGGTGGTCCCGCCGGCGACTGCCGACGCACCGGCAGCGCGGCACCTCGCTTGACCTGACGGTTCTATTTCACCGCGAGCCGCAAAAAGCTCATCACGCTGCCGAGCGCGCCGAAGCCTGCGCCCAGCGCCAGCGCGACTGTCGCGCCGTTATGGCCGGCCACGGCGAAGCAGGCCGCGGCGAGCGCCGCGCCCGTGGTCTGTCCGATCAGGCGCGCGGTGGCGACGATGCCCGAGGCGCTGCCGCTGCGATGTGGCGGCGCGCTTGACATCACCGCCTTCATGTTCGGCGCCTGGAAGAAGCCGAAGCCCATGCCGCAGATCGCCATTCGCCAGATGATGTCGGGAATGCCCGGATTGGCCGGCAGCATCGCGAGCAGGGCCATGCCCAGTCCGAGCAGCACCAGCCCAATGCCGCCCAAAAGGCCGGCCGCGTAGCGATCGGACAGGCGGCCGGCGATCGGCGCCATGATCCCGACCACCAGCGGCCATGGCGTCATGAAGAAACCGGTCTCGACCTGCGAGCGCCCGAGCACATCCTCGAAATAGAACGGCAGCGAGACGAAGGCGAGGCCCTGGACCGCGAAGGAGCAGACCGCAGTCGCGGCCGACAGTGCGAACATCGGCCGGCTGAACAGGTCGATCGGCAGCATCGGTGCGGGATGGTCGGCGTGACGGCGCATCAGGACGAAGCCGAGTACCAGCGCCGCGACCAGCTCGATCGCCACCATGGCAGGCGACAGATTATGCGCGGCGCTGCCGATCCCCGTGATGAACAGGCCGAGGCAGGCCGAGGCGAGGGCGGCGCCGACAAAATCGAATCCGTGATCCGCGCGCGGCGTCTTCGGCAGCATCGCAAACCCGATGCCGATGGCGACGAGGCCGAAGGGGATGTTGACCGCGAACAGCCACGGCCAGGGACCGACCGCGAGGATGGCGGAGGCGATCGAGGGTCCAAAGGTGAAGGCGGTCGCGACCACCATCGCGTTGTGGCCGAAGCCGCGGCCCTGCATCCGGCCGGGATAGACGAAGCGCACTAGCGCGGTGTTGACGCTCATGATGCCGCTCGCGCCGAGGCCTTGCAGCGTGCGCGCCACCAGCAGGCTCTCCAGCGACCAGGCGACCGCGCAGAGCAGCGATGCCACGGTGAACAGGATCAGGCCGCCGAGATAGATGCGCTGGTGTCCGACGATCTCGCCAAGCGCGCCGAGCGGCAGCAGCGTCGCGACCAGTGCGATCTGATAGACGTTGACGACCCAGACCGATTGCTCCGGGCTGACATGCAGATCGGCCGCGATGGCGGGCAGCGCAATGTTGGCGATCGCGGTATCGAGCGAGGCCATTGCCAGCGCGGTGAAGATCGCGGCAATGGCCCAGCGCCGCCGCTCCGTCGGCAAGCCATCGGACACTGTGCGTTCGGGCTCGCGCGCGGCGGCAGGTAACGTCATTGTCATTGCCTGCGTGTGCTCCGGCGGCTGGGCTTCGATGGTCTGTCCGGCATGTACTATGCCCAACGCTGCTTCCACAGGCATATGGTTGCATGCTGTGTATGCGCGAAGATCAGACGATCGCGCCGGCTGCGGTATGCGGTCGGGCATGCGAGCCTGAGCCCTCAAAACAAAAAGATCGAAAACAACCCCATGCACAGTAGAAGCAGCCTTGATCGGTAAGGGATTTTCGAATTGTGCCGTGACAACATTCTTCACCGCGACGATGTTGACTCGTCGGGCAAAACACCGGCACGATGTGATCCTGGCAAAAAGGCTGGTGTGTGCGCTTGAACGCGCAATGTCCGCCGCCGGAGATGGGAGCGGCCATCGCATATGGGGCCAATTTCTCTGTGGCGATCCTTCGAGACGCCCGCCTTTGGCGGGCCCTCAGGATGAAGACCGGGTGTGCGGCAGCAGACTACATTCAATCGGCACCATCCGCTCAGGAGTGAGGAATTGAAGCGCCGCGACGTCATCGTGTTGCTGGGTTTGTCGATGGCATCGCCAGCCGCAGCGCAGATGCCGCAGCCGACTTTGGGATTGCTCAGCTTCAGCGAATTGGCGGATTGGGCCATCAAGCCTTTTCGGGCCGGTCTCGAGCAGGGTGGCTACATTGAAGGCAGGAACCTGACGATCGTCTATCGTTCGGCGGAGCAGCAGTTCGACCATTTGCCGGCTTTGGCGGCCCAGCTCGTAGAGAGCCGGGTGTCTGTTATCTTTGCGACCGGCTCGCCGGTGCCTGCGCGAGCGGCGAAAGCGGCCACGACGTCGATTCCGATCGTCTTTGCCTATGGCGGCGACCCGGTCGGCGACGGTCTTGTTGCGAGCTTCAGCCGTCCTGGAGGCAATGTCACCGGCGCAACCTTCATCGGCACCGAGCTCGTGTCGAAGCGGATGGGCATTTTGCGTGAAATCATGCCCGAGGTTTCAGATGTCGCGTTGCTGGTGAATCCCAAAGGCACGCTGGCCGATGTGCAGATCAAGGAGGCGACAGCCGCAGCTCAATCCCTGGGATTGACGCTGCATGTCGTGAATGTCTCCAGCGAGAGCGAGTTCGATGAAGCTTTCGCGACGATGCGCAAGTTGAAGGTAGGAGCATTCCTGTCCAGCACCGATCCTCTGTTCGGATTCAGTGGCCGCAATCTGCACATCGAAAAGGGACTTGGAGCCGGGATACCGCCCATTTGCGTAGGAAACGTCGATGTCGCTGACGGATGCCTGTTCAGCTACGGTCCCAACCTGTCGGACACGTGGCGACAGGCGGGTGTCTACGTTACGCGCATCCTCAAGGGTCAAAAACCCGCTGACTTGCCGGTCGTACAGCCCACCAAGTTCGATCTCGTCATCAATCTCAAGGTCGCTCTTCAGCTCGGCATCCATGTTCCGCCGACGCTGATCGCTCGTGCCGAGCAGGTCATCGAATGAAGGCGGGGGCGCGGTGCGGTGTTGGCGCGAATAGCCGATCGCTTCTATGACGCGATGTCAGATTCGGAAAAGGCGCCCGGAGAACGACGCGTCGCGTTTCTCCGGGCGATGACTGTCACTTGACGGGTGGAAGGCCGGATACCGCAGCGGGCAACGGATTGTTCAGGCACTTGGGGTGGCCGAATCCGCTGACGCTTTGACCGAC
This sequence comes from Bradyrhizobium sp. LLZ17, assembly GCF_041200145.1. Taxonomy (NCBI): domain Bacteria; kingdom Pseudomonadati; phylum Pseudomonadota; class Alphaproteobacteria; order Hyphomicrobiales; family Nitrobacteraceae; genus Bradyrhizobium; species Bradyrhizobium zaerense. The sequence goes on along the minus strand of NZ_CP165734.1, from coordinate 2,654,659 downwards.
GCCGCCCTGTCCGTTCGGCGCCTGACCCGTGCCGCCGGTACCGTCTCCGTTCGCGGCAATGTCGAAAATGATGTTGTCGGGATGGCTTGCATCGGCCACGCCCCCGACCCCCTGGAGTTCGTCAGAATCCAAGGGCATGGCGGGTTCGCCACGCCACCATGTGGTCGGTGCAGGACGTATCGCCGCTGACGCCGACAGCGCCCACGCGCTGCCCGGCCTTGTAGAGCGCGAGCCCGCCGCCGAACACGTTCACGCCACCGACGCGCTTGCCGACCATCGGGTCCGCGGTCGTGCCGAAGGCCTGGCTGTTGACCGGTGCCGGATTGAAATTGGCCTGCGTGACGCCGCTAAAGCCGGGGTGATTGCCATACGCAACCTCGGTGTCGACCGGATTGCTGTGCTGGAGGCCGTAGAGGCTGCCGCCGGGTTGAACGGCCGAGAACAGATTGGCCGTCGACAAAGCAAGGCCGGTCGGAAACGCACTTCCGGCGGGAGTCGCGTTGTGACCGAGGCTGAAATCATTGGCCGTGTTGGCTTTCTGCGCCGAAATCACGCGGCTGCCCAGCCATTGCGACGTGAACTGGCTGCCCGAGAATGCGACGGCGCAAACCGTGCCGTCCCGGTCGACGATCGTGCCCCACATGTTGAAACCAAGTCCGCCATTCGCGCCGCCTGTGGGCGTGATGGCACCGACCAGCGCCGAACGAAGCTGCGACAGATTGGGCAGCGAGCCGCAGTCTGCGAGAGCGGGACCGGCAACAAGCGTGAGGACGGCACTGAGGGAATATGAAAGCGCGCGCGGCTGGATTTTCATTGATTGCTCCTCTGCGTGATGAAATGCATGGGACGAGCGGATGATGCGGAGCAAGCCCGCATCTATTTTGGTCTGAAAGAGTTCGGTGAGGTTCACGCCCAGATCGAATTCAGAGCGTCAGCAACCCTTACGTGAGACTTGCTGAAACAGTTTTGCCATGTGACGGGGTACCGTTGCGCGATCAGGATTTTGCAAGTGAACGAATTCTTGCGTTTCTTGCGCCCGTTGCAGATCGCGTTGATCGGACGCGGTTGTTGTCACACGTGTCCCGAGCTTTCCGTGATCGCGCCGCTTCTGAAGCTGCACATGGTGCGCGGGCCTTATGCCGAAACTCTCAATTCTGCATAGAGGCTGCTGGCGCCCTGATTGGCGCAGATGCAGCCGTGTCTCTAGGTCCTCTACGGGAGCGCTGCTGAGCTATGAAGGCTTTCCGCGCAAAGCCAGCTTTTTTGACTCAAGGCAGACGCTAAAGCCTCTTAGGCGACGGCTACAAGTCGTTTTCCGGCTAGCTCGCTGCTGCGGTTCCACATTGGAACGGCGGCCAACGACATTAGGAACAAATTCTTCACCAAGAGAACCGATAGTGCGAGATCGCATGATGCAACCATTGGTAATCATGATAAAAGCCCAAGACGCGGCGCGAAATAGCGTGTCTGCGGTTGAAATTGGAATTTGAAATGTTCGGTGCGTCGATCTGCGCGCGGGCCATGGGGGCGCTCCCCGCATTGGAACGTCGGAAAATGTGCAGATCGTGGGTTCAAGTGTACTCGCAACACCTCACGCGCCCCGTCAGCGGACCGAGACGTGCTGCTGGTTGACCGCCGCTTTGGCGCGCGGTTTCGCGGTACTGCTTTGAGAAGCACGACCGTGTTCAGCCTAGCAGATCAGCTTGTTCTTTCGCGAAATCGTCCCGCAGGTTTCGACTATATGCGAATTGCGCTGGCGGCTGCGATTATCTGCCTGCACGGCGCGAACGTAACGCTCGGGCTCGAGCGGGCCATGGAGATCGTGGGCCAGTTTCGCATGGTGAATGCCATGCTTCTTGCGCTGTTCTTCGCCCTGAGCGGATTTCTGGTGACAGCCAGCTTGTTGAGGTGCAAGAGCCTGATTTCATTTATCGGCCTGCGCGTGCTTCGCATTGTGCCGGCGCTGATGGTCGAGACCACACTGTCGGCCATCATCATTGGCCCGATCTTCACCGCGACACCCTTGACCCGGTATTTCGCGGACTCGAAATTCCGTGCCTATTTTCTCAACATCGTCGGCGACGTCCACTTTGAACTTCCGGGCGTATTTCTGAACAACCCGGCGCCCGGCGTGGTGAATGCCCAGCTTTGGACGGTGCCGTATGAGCTGTGGTGCTACGCCATCCTGGCGTTTCTTGCCGCGGCCACGATTTGCTTCAACAGGGTGCTCTATTTGGGCTTTCTGGTGCTCGCCCAGATCGGGCTCGTCTGCTACGACATCTATCATAGCGACGAGCTGTTGATTCACCTTCGGCCGCACCTTCTGGTGTTCTGCTTCCTTTTGGGCGTCGGCTTCTATCTCTGGCGCGACAAGGTGCCGTTCAACCGGGCGACGTGCCTGTTCGCAGTTGTGCTTTGTGCTGCCGGCATGGCCGGCGGACGCGGCGACGCGCTGTTTGCCGTACCTGCCGCCTATGTCGCGTGCTATCTGGGCCTGATGAATCCGCGGCGACGCTGGATCGTGTCGTCCGGCGACTACTCCTATGGAATGTATCTCTATGGGTTCGTCGTCCAGCAGTGCGTGGCAGCGTTCGGCCCATCGACTCAGGACTGGTATGTGAACGTCCTGATCAGCCTCCCGGTTGCCTTTGGGGTCGCTGTTGCCTCCTGGCACCTCGTCGAGAAACATGCAATTCGGCTCAGAGACCAACTCGAACGATTTGAGGCGGCGGTTCTTTCGCGGATTTCGATGATCGGGTTTTCGCGGAGGTCACCGCGACCCGTCGAATTAGACACGACGGTTGGCGGCAGCGCATCAGCTTAACGGCATTAGCCTCAAGAAAAGAGCTTGGCGAATGTCGGGCCTCGCTCAAGTGCGGGAAGGCCAGATCGCAAAACCGCTCGGGCACTATGAGCTTGGGCTTGCAAGCCCTCGATGCGGCCGGTTCAGCTCGTAGAGGTGATAGATGAGCGCTGCAGGCGTATTCGGCGACGCATGTCCCGCATAGACCTCACGCGCCGTCCACCCTTCACTGCGAAGCCCCTCAACGAGACGGAATCTCTCGTCCCAATCCTGGAGCACCAGCAGGTATTGCGGCTGGAATGTTTCCGCGATCTCTGCGACCGCTCTGGATCGTTGCAGGCCGACGCTCGGATAAGTCGCTCGCTTGTGAAAATCCATTGCGGCGGGCGTCTTGAGACCTACCAAATCGACCAGCGCAGCATGTCCGGCGTAGGCGATGTAGCCGGCGTCGTGAACCATGACCATTGGCCGGTCCGTCAAATTCGCGTTCATCCATCTCACCACATCGGCAAGGCTTTCCTGGAAGCCGCCGATATGGGTTCTGTAGTCCTCGAGTTGCGCCACAAATCCCAGCGGCATGAACAGAATCGAAATCGCGACTATGCAAAGTGTTGGCTTGCGAAACGCCGAAGAGAGCCCACACGCAACGCCAAACAGGACGATCGGTGCAAGAATATAGAAATAGCGTCCGCCATTGTGCAGCAGCCCGCTCGGAAATCTCCAGAAGTAGGCGCCAAGGAAGACGACGACAAACAACGCAAGCATGCGTCCAACCGCGGCCGGCCGCACGAAACGGAGACACAGGAACAGAGGAAAACTGATCAGGGCGGCTCGAGAAACCGCTAAAAGCATCAACAACGATTTATCTGACCAACCTGCGTAGCGTTCGGCGAAGAAGTACATCTTCGCGCTGACGGTGTTGGGTACCAATGAGCCGGTGTCGATCCAATACCAGAGCAGGAAGGGCACGGCACTCAAGGCTGCCACCGCAGCAGCGGCAATTTTGAAGCCGATGGCAGCATCCTTTTCCCAGAACACGATGAACATGGAGGCGGCCGAAAGGAAGCTGAGTTCCGGCCGAACAAACGGCGTGACGCCGCATAGCGCCGGAAGCCAGAAGGTGCGCCGTTTGTCTGTCAGGAGCTTGATGTCCCACGCCACCGCGGCCATTGCCAGTCCGGTGTCCATCCCGTTCAAGACCTGAAACAACGTGCCAGCGAAGATAAGGCTGCCTAACGCAATCAGCGCCGCTTCCAGCCGAGGACATCCCATGTTGAGGCAGACGTAGAAGACGCCGAGCACATAGGCGACGCCACTGAGAGAGCTGAGAACATATAACGCGGCAGTGTCGGGATAGACCAGTTGCTCAAAAGCCAGAAGCAGTGCGAGATGCACGCCGCTCGTCGCCCCAACAAGAGCCGGCACACCCTCATAATTCTCGTCTCGGCCGAGACGCAGAACATGAGCGTTGTGCAGGTTGATGAAGGCATCGTCGGTCGGAAAGGCCGCGCCTCCGTTCACGCAGTAGACGATCGCAAAGACGGCGACGGTGACGAGTGCCAAGGCTCCAGCATCGGTCCAGCGGCTCCTCAGTTCGCTCGTCATATGTCAGCCGACCCCGTCTCCCGCCGTGGTTGCCTACAATCTAAGGTGAAACATTGTGTTAACACACTACCGTTCTTTAGGTGGTGAGCCCGCAAAAATGACGGCGTCTGCTTGGGCGCTGGCCGGCGTATCCGGCACGTTGTGCCCCATCGCCGACACGCCAGCGCGAACTGACGCCGTCCGCAGCCGGGACCAGAGCCGACATGGCCAGTCCATGCGAACCGATCGGCTGCGGCAGCCGCGCTAGAACTGATACCGCCGCAAGCCGCCATCCACCGGGATCACCGTGCCCGTGATGTAGCGCGCCACCGGTGAGGCCAGAAACACCGCGAGTGCTGCCAGATCCTCCGGCTCGCCCCAATAGCCGACCGGGATCTCCTCTTCGGCAAAGCGCTCGCGATAGTCCGGCGGATAGTTGCGGCGAATCTGCTCGCTCATAATGCGGCCGGGCGGGATGCAGTTGACGGTGATGCCGTGCTCCCCGATCTCGCGCGACAGGCCCTTGGCCCAGGCGTGCACGGCAGCCTTGGCCGCGAATGCGGCGTTGAGGCCTTCCGGCTCGGACTTGCCGGTGATGTTGACGATACGGCCCCATTTGCGTGCGATCATTTGAGGCAACAGCGCATGCGCGATGCGGCGGTAGCTCGTGAAGTTCAGCGCGATCGCGTCCTCCCATTGGCTGTCGGGCGCATCAACCGGCAGCGGCCGGCTGCCGCCGGCATTATTGATGAGAATGTCGACATGGCCGAGCTCCCCGAGTGCGAAGGCCGCGATCCTTTCCGCCGCGTCCTTGGCCATCACGTCTTGCGCGAACGGTGTGATCAACCCGCCGCCGATGTCCTGCGCCAGCTCTACGAGCAGGTCGGTTCGCCGTGCCACGCCCACCACGCGGACGCCTTCGGCAGCCAAGCCCTTGGCGATGGCGCGGCCGATGCCGATGCTGGCTCCGGTAACGACAGCGGTTTTCGATTTGAGCCCGAGGTCCATGGTCACACGCTCTCTTGGTTGGTTCTTATTGCCGTTCGTTTCCTGCCCTGTCCGTGCCGGGTTGATTTGCCCGACCGGGACGAGCAGTGGTAACCAAGAGAGACAGTGAAGGAAACACCAAAAAGAAAAGGCGCCAGCCGATGGTCTGGGATCCGCAGCAATATCTCAAATTCTCCGGCCACCGACTCCGGCCCGCAGTCGACCTGTTGATGCGGATTCCGGATTTTGCCCCGCGTGAGATAGCCGATCTTGGCGCCGGTGCCGGCAACGTCACGAAACTGATCAAGGAGCGCTGGCCGGATGCCACGGTGACCGGCGTCGAGGGCTCGGCCGAGATGGTAGCCGCGGGCCGGAAGGCGGCGCCGGACGTGCAATGGTCACATGAGGACCTGGGCCACTGGCATCCCGCCGGGCAATACGATTTGATTTACTCCAATGCCGCACTGCACTGGCTGCCCAATCACGCGGCACTGTTTCCATCGGTGATGGCAAAGGTCGCGCCCGGCGGCGTGCTCGCGGTGCAGATGCCGCGCAACTTCCTGGCCCCTTCGCATGTGCTGATCGGCGAGACTGCGCTGAACGGCCCCTGGCGGTCCAAGGTCGAACATCTCGTCACCCCGCCGCCGGTCGAAGCGCCGGCGTTCTATCACGACCTGCTTTTGCCCTTGTCGCAGAACATCGACATCTGGGAGACCGAATATCTCCAGGTGCTCGAAGGTGAGAACCCGGTGAAAGAATGGACCAAGGGCACCTGGCTGACGCGCTATCTCGACGTGCTCGAGGGCAATGAGAGGATTGCTTTCGAAGCCGCTTACGGCGAGCGGGTCGCAAAAGCCTATCCGAAGAATGCGGCGGGACAGACGCTGTTCCCGTTCCGGCGGCTGTTCATCGTCGCGCAACGCAAAGGTTAATTGCGCCGCCGCAATGCGACATAAGCGCTCGCTTCCTCGGGCCGGAGCGGGCGCCGGGTTGCGTATCCAACAGCGATCAAGCTAGCCTAGCTGCGGCAAATTGGGCTTAGGTCTAGTTGTTCGGTTGGTCGATTGCTGCCACTACTGAAATCGGAAAACAAAAAGAACCCGGTTTTGGAGGTTGTTGGGAGGTTACTTCATGCGCAAGCTGCTTCTTGCAGTCGCGGCCACGGCTATTCTCGTGGCTGCGCCTGCCGTCCAGGCCCAGAGCCCGATCATCATCAAGTTCAGCCACGTCGTCGCCAATGACACGCCGAAAGGCAAGGGCGCGCTCAAGTTCAAGGAACTCGCCGAGAAGTATACCGACGGCAAGGTCAAGATCGAAGTCTATCCGAACTCCTCGCTCTACAAGGACAAGGAGGAGATCGAGGCGCTGCAGCTCGGCTCGGTGCAGATGCTCGCGCCCTCGACCGCGAAGTTCGCGCCGCTCGGCATCAAGGAGTTCGAGGCGCTCGACTTGCCCTGGCTGTTCAAGGACGAAGAGACCTATTCGAATGCGATGAAGGGCACGGTCGGCAAATGGCTGTTCCAGAAGTTGGAGGCCAAGGGCATCACCGGGCTCGCTTACTGGGACAACGGCTTCCACATGGTGTCGTCGAACCGCTCCCTGGCGAAGCCGGAGGATTTCAAGGGCCTGAAATTCCGTATCTCCGGATCGAAGATCGCCGACCAGTATTTCCGCATCCTCGGCGCGATCCCGCAGATCATGGCGTTCTCCGAAGTCTACCAGGCGCTGCAGACCGGTGTGGTCGACGGCTGCGAGAACACGGCCTCGAACTACTGGACGCAGAAGTTCTACGAGGTGCAGAAGGACATCACCGTGTCCTATCACGCGCATCTGCAATATGCGGTGATCGTCAACTCGAAATTCTGGTCCGGCCTGCCGCCGGACATCCGCGCCCAGCTCGACAAGGCCATGGCGGAGGCGACCGAGTACACCAACTCGATCGCGCGCCAGGAGAACGACGAGGCGCTGGCCGAGATCAAGAAGACGGGCAAGACCACGCTGCATTATCTGACTGACGCCGATCGCAAGGCGTGGCAGGAAGCGATGCAGCCGACTTACAAATGGGCCAAGGGCCGGGTCGGGCAGGAAGTGCTCGATCTTCTTGCCAAGGAACTCGACGTCAAGATGAATTGACGCGCGTTCCGGGGAGACAACAACGCAAACGGTCGGGAGTGAATGCTCCCGGCCGTTTCGCATCGATATGGGGGACTTGATCTTGCTTCGCGTGCTCAATCGTGCGCTCAACCATCTGGAAGAATGGCTGATCGCGGCGCTCATCGCGGCTGCAACCGGCCTGATCTTCATCGCCGTGGTGCACCGCTACGGCGCCGGCGAATCGATCGTCTTCTCGCGATGGGCCGCGGCGCACGGGCTGACCTGGCTCGCCACGCTGTCGATGGCGGTGTTCACCTTCCTGTCCGAGCTGGATCTCTCCTGGGCGCAGGAGCTCTGCATCTACATGTTCATCTGGATGGCGAAGTTCGGCGCGGCCTATGGCGTGCGCACCGGCATCCATGTCGGAGTCGATCTCCTCGTCAACCGCCTGCCCGAACATTCGCGCAAGCAGGTGATCCTGTTCTCGCTGCTCTGCGGCGCGCTGTTCACCGGCATGATCGCCGCCTTCGGCGTCTCCTTCGTGCGCGAGATGTTCCACACGGGACAGCAGTCCAACGATTTGGAAGCACCGATGTGGTTCGTCTATCTGGCGATCCCGCTCGGCTCGGGGCTGATGTGCTTCCGCTTCCTTCAGGTCTCCTGGTTCTATTTCTGGACCGGCGAGCTGCCGCATCATGACGAGACCCGTGTCGAGGGCGTGGAGACCGATATTTCGCCCGCGCTGCATCCGCAGCCGGCGGGTGCCGCGACGAGGGCGGCCGCGCGAAAAGTCTCGCCGCTCGGCGTCATCCTGATCCTGGCGCCGATCCTGATCTTTGCGATGTGCCTGGCCGAGAAATCGGGCGTGGTCGTGCTGCCGCACTGGCTGCGCGCGGTCACGGTGTTCGCGTTATTGATCGCGCTGATGCTGACCGGCATCCCGGTCTCGATCGCGCTCGGTCTCACCGTGATGACCTTCCTGTTCACGCTGACGACGGTGCCGATCGAAGCGGTCTCGATGAAGCTGTTCACGGGCATCGAGGGCTTCGAGATCATGGCGATCCCGTTCTTCATCCTCGCCGGCAATTTCCTCACCCATGGCGGCGTCGCGCGACGCATGATCAATTTCGCGACCTCGTTGATCGGGCACTGGCACGGCGGCCTCGGGCTCGCCGGCATCGTCGCCTGCGCGATGTTCGCGCTGGTCTGTGGCTCCAGCGTTGCGACAGTGGCGGCGATCGGCGCCATCGTGCTGCCCGAGATGGTCCGTCACGGCTATCCGATGCGCTTCGGCGCCGGCATCATCACGGTGGCGGGGTCGCTCGGTATCCTGATGCTGCCGTCGATTCCGAAGATCGTCTACGCGGTCTCGACGAACACCTCGATCGGCGCGCTGTTCGTCGCGGGCCTCTTGCCCGGCATGCTGCTGACAACCATGCTCTGCATCGTGACCTGGTGGCTGGCACGCAAGCGCGACTATCCGCGGATGCCGAAGGCGAGCTGGGGCGAGACGCTGCACGCCTTCCGCGAGAGCATCTGGGGATTGATGCTCGTCGTCATCATCATCGGCGGCATCTACAGCGGCCTGTTCACCGCCACCGAGGCGGCCGCCATGGCTGCGGTCTACTCCTTCATCATCGCCGTGTTCGTCTACAAGGCGATCAAGATGGTGGACGTGCCGCGGGTACTGCTGCGTGCCGCCAACACCAGCGCGATGCTGCTCTACATCGTCACCAACGCGGTGCTGTTCTCCTTCGTGCTCTCCAACGAGAACCTGCCGGCGACGCTCGCCGACTGGATCGCGGCGCAGAATCTCGGCTGGGTCGGCTTCCTGCTGGTGGTCAACGTGTTGCTGCTGCTCGCCGGCAACTTCATGGAGCCGAACTCGATTATTCTGATCATGGCCCCGATCCTGGCGCCGGCGGCCAAGAAGCTCGGCATCGACCTCGTGCATTTCGGCATCGTGATGGACGTCAACATGGAGGTCGGCCTCTGCCATCCGCCTGTCGGCTTGAACCTCTATGTGGCCTCCATGATCGCGCGGATGCGCATCACTGATCTGGCCGGCGCTGTGATGCCGTGGCTGCTGACGATGCTCGGCTTCCTCGTCATCGTGACCTATTGGCCGGATCTGACGCTATGGCTGCCGCGGGTGCTTGGGATGCATTGAAGGAGCCGCGTATGCGGTGCACCCTCGCCCCTTGTGGGAGAGGGTGGCTTCGCGACAGCGAAGCCGGGTGAGGGGTCTCTATCCTCACGAACAGCCTTGCGAGTGGAGACATACCCCCTCATCCGGCGCTTCGCGCCACCTTCTCCCACAAGGGGAGAAGGGAAGATAGCGCCTGTGCTCTTCGCTTCGCCCTCCTCGCGATGGCAATCACCCGCAAGATGCGGTTAGATGCCTGCAAAGGCCGGGAGGAAACAATCGTGACAGAGACCAGCAGCAAGCCGAAGGACGCGACGCCGTCCGTGATTGCGCAGCAAACGGCGATGTTGAACGCGTTGCCGTTTTCCGATGCGCGGGATTTCGACGATGCCGCGCGCGGCTTTCTCGGCACCATCGACAACGCGAAGATCGCCAATCCGCAGGGGCGCACGGTGTGGAGCCTCGAGCCGTACGGCTTCCTCGCGACCGAGCATTCACCGCCGACGGTCAATCCCAGCCTGTGGCGCCAGTCGCGCCTCAACATGCATCACGGCCTGTTCGAGGTCGTGCCGGGCGTCTATCAGGTGCGCGGGCTCGACATTGCCAACATGACGCTGATCGAGAGCGACAGCGGCGTCATCGTGGTCGACACCCTGACCTCGATCGAAGGCGCGAGCGCCGCACTTGATCTCTACTACAAGCATCGCGGCACCCGGCCGGTCGCGGCTGTGATCTTCACACACACTCATACCGATCACTGGGGCGGTGCGCGCGGGGTGCTGGCGGAGGATGCGCTGGCGACGGACCGGGTGCCGATCATCGCGCCCAACCTGTTCATGGAGCACGCGGTCTCCGAGAACATCATCGCGGGGCCGGCGATGCTGCGCCGCGCGCAATATCAATTCGGTCCGTTCCTCGCCAAGGGCGTGCGCGGGCAGGTCGATTGCGGCCTCGGCAAGTCGATGGCGGCGGGCTCGGTCGCGCTGCTGCGGCCGACCGACCTGATCATGGCGACCGGCGACAAGCGCGTGATCGACGGCGTCGAATTCCAATTCCAGATGGCGCCGAACAGCGAGGCGCCGGCGGAGATGCACTTCTTCATCCCGCGCTACAAGCTGTTGAACCTCGCGGAAAACTGCACCCATAATTTCCACAATCTGCTGCCGTTCCGCGGCGCCGATGTGCGCGACGCGCTGGCCTGGTCGAAATACCTGAATGAGGCGCTGCTGCTCTGGGACGGCCAGGCGGAGGCGATGTGCGGCCAGCATCACTGGCCGGTGTGGGGCCGCGAGCGCATCGGCAGCATGATCCGGCAGCAGCGCGATCTCTACAAATTCGCGCACGACCAGACCATTCGCCTGATGAACCACGGCCTCACCGCGGCCGAGATTGCCGAGACGATCCAGCTGCCGAAGAGCCTGGAGGGGCCTGGCACGGCCGCGGCTATTACGGCCACATCCGGCACAATGTGAAAGCGATCTACCAGAAGTACCTGGGATGGTACGACGCCAACCCGGTCAATCTCGATCCGCTGCCACCGGTGGAGTCCGGCAAAAAGTATGTCGAGTATATGGGCGGCGCGGATGCCATCCTTGCTCGCGCGCGGAAGGATTTTGACAAGGGCGAATTCCGCTTCGTGGCGCAGGCGCTGGGCCATCTGGTCTTTGCCGAGCCGGACAATGCGGCGGCGCGCGCGCTATTGGCTGATACGCTGGAGCAACTCGGCTATACCGCCGAGAGCGCGACCTGGCGCAATGCCTATCTGTTCGGCGCGCAGGAATTGCGCGAGGGCATGCCGAAGGCGGCGCCGCGCCCGCCGATGCCGCGCGAGACGCTCGCGGCACTGCGCACCGGGCAGCTGTGGGACGTGCTCGGCATCCGTCTCAACGGCCCCAAGGCCGAGGGCAAGCACATCGTCCTGAACTGGAGCTTCTCCGATACCGGCGAGAGCTTCGTGCTCAATTTGGAGAACTCGGCGTTGACCTATAGCGAAGGCGTGCAGGCGGAAAATGCCGATGCCAGCTTCACGCTGGCGCGGTCGACGCTCGACGAGGTGATCGCGAAGCTGACGAGCTTTCCGGAAGCCGTTGCCGCCGGCAAGGTCAAGCTCGCCGGAAACCCGATGCGGCTCGCCGAACTGATGGGCCTGATGGACGAATTCCCGCGCATGTTCGAGATCGTTGAGCCGAAGCGGGCCGTGGTGGTGTAGGCGCTGTCGCAAAATTCAGTGTCGTCCCGGCGAAGGCCGGGACCCATAACCCCAGGGAGAGGTCGTAGGGCGAGACTGGTCACTCCGAGTTTTCGCCAAACGGCGTCCTGTGGTTATGGGTCACGGATCTGCGCTTCGCTTGTCCGGGACGACAGCGACGGTTACTCCGCGCTGCTCACCAGCTTGATCCGCGGCGCCTGGGCCTCGGTCAGGCTGCGATACGCCGCCAGATAATCCAGCGCCATCCGGCGCGCCGTGAAGCGCGACTCGAACTGCCTGCGGATCGCGGCGCGGTCCAGTTGCGGAAGGCGCTTGACGACGCCCACCGCGCTCATGACGTCCTCGACCACGAAGCCGGTGAGCCCCTCGTCGATGATCTCCGGCACCGAGCCGCGGTTGAAGGCAACGACCGGCGTGCCGCAGGCCATGGCCTCGATCATCACCAGGCCGAACGGTTCCGGCCAGTCGATCGGCAGCAGCAGCCCGAGCGCGCCGCTCAGGAATTCCGACTTCTCGTGATCGCTGATCTCGCCGATGAATTCCACCAGCGGATTATTCTCGATCATCGGGCGGATCAGCTCGTCATAATAGTCCTGATCGGCGCGATCGACCTTGGCCGCGATCTTCAGCGGAATGCCGGATTGGAGCGCGATCTTGATGGCGCGGTCGACGCCCTTTTCCGGCGCGATGCGGCCCAGCACGGCGAGATATTCCTGCTTCACAGGCTTCGGCGTCAAGAGCTTCTCCGGCAATCCGTGGTGAATGGTCCTGATCCAATTGGCCTGCGGCACCGGCCGACGCTGCGCGTTGGAAATCGAGATCACCGGGACCTTCGAGAAATTGTGGAACACGGGCTGGTGCTCGGGCAGGTCGAGCCGGCCGTGCAGTGTGGTCAGGAACGGCGTCGGCTGCCGGTAGAATAGCGACCAAGGATAATAGTCCAGATGGAAGTGGAGGAAGTCGAACTCCTCGTCGTCACATTTCTGCCGTACCCGCTCCAGCATCACCATGTGGAGCGCATTGGCGTCGCGCACGGAACCGTCGAGGCGGAGCGCCGTCGGCCAGGGTGCATCGAGTTTCGCGGAGGTTTGCGAATCGCCGCTTGCGAACAGCGTCACGTCGTGCCCCAGGGCAACCAGCTCTTCCGTCAACCAGTGCACCACCCGTTCGGTGCCGCCATAAAGCTTGGGTGGAACAGCCTCCGTCAACGGAGCTACCTGCGCGATGCGCATCTCACCATCTCCTCTGCGATCATGAACGTTGAAACCCCCGCCGTGTCGGGCACCGGCATGCCAATCAGGGAACGTTTACGCAGTTGCGAAGTTCCTCTCCACGAACGTTACTTCTTCGACACAGTGCAGCGTCGTCGCGATGATGCCATCTCCCGCTCTCAGATCGTCCGCATCCGCGTGTCGTGATGGCTTTGCCCGGGAACCGAGGCGAAGCGGTCGATGTTCAATCGACCAGTAAGAAAATTCGACATCATTTTCGATGTCATAACGGGGTCGCAGCCATATGGATCATCTCTCTGGATACGCACGCCGGCCATTGGCCTTTGTGTTGCGCTATCTCCGGCACCGCCTCGCGTCGCATCTCGTGATCCTGACGGCTGTGGTTGCAGCGGTTGCCTGTTCGGTGGGCACGCAGTACGGCGTCAAATCCTTGGTCGACAGTTTGTCAGCCGGGGCCTCGCATGGCGGAAGCGTATGGCTGTCATTCATTTTCCTCATGTCGCTCATCGCCGCCGACAATTTCCTGTGGCGGATCGCAAGCTGGACCGCGAGCTTCACCTTCGTCCGCGTCACCGGCGATCTGCGCCGTGACATTTTTCGTCATCTGACCGGGCACGCGCCGAGCTATTTCTCGGACCGCATGCCTGGCATGCTGACCAGCCGCATTACCGCCACATCGAACGCCGTGTTCACCGTCGAGAACATGGTGGTATGGAATGTGCTGCCGCCGTGCATCGCCACATTTGCGGCCATCGCCCTGATTGGAACCGTCAGTCCTTATATGGCGCTCGGGCTGATCGTGATCGCCGGAGGGATGGTAGTCGCGATGTTCCGCCTTGCCGCGGCCGGCAAGCCGCTCCACGACGATTTTGCCGACAAGGCGGCCGTTGTCGACGGCGAGATGATCGACGTCATCAGCAACATGCCGCTGGTCCGCGCGTTTTGCGGCATCGGCCACGAGCACGAGCGCTTCGACGCCACCGTCAATCGGGAAGTGACCGCGCGCGGGCGCAGCCTGCGTTACCTGGAGAAGCTGCGGCTCTTTCACGCCGGCGTGACCGTGGTTCTGACGATCGCCTTGATGGCGTGGGCGATCTCGCTGTGGCAGGACGGCGAGGCGACCACCGGCGATGTCGTCCTGGTCTGCACGCTCGGCCTCTCTATCCTCAGTGCCACCCGTGATCTCGCGGTCGCCCTGGTCGACGTCACCCAGCACGTCGCCCGGCTGACCGAAGCCATCGCAACGCTGCTGGTGCCGCACGAGTTGCGCGATCACCCCGCGGCCGAGCCGCTGGTGAAGAGCGGCGCCGCGATTGTGTTCAACAATGTCACCTTCGGCTATCCCGCCGGCGAGAAGATCTTTGAGCGGTTCAGTCTGCGCCTCCAGCCCGGCCAGCGCGTTGGCCTGGTCGGTCAGTCCGGCGGCGGCAAGTCGACGTTGTTCACGCTGCTGCAGCGCTTCTACGATACCGACGAGGGCAGCATCACCATCGACGGGCAAGACATTTCCAAGGTGACGCAGCAGAGCCTGCGCGAGGCCATCTCGGTCGTGCCGCAGGATATTTCGCTATTCCACCGTTCCATTCGCGAGAACATCCGCTACGGCCGGCCCAATGCGACCGACGACGAGGTGTTGCGCGCCGCGATCGCGGCCCGCTGCGATTTCATCGACAGCCTGCCGGAAGGTCTCGATACCATGGTCGGCGACCGCGGCGTCAAGCTGTCGGGCGGCCAGCGCCAGCGCATTGCGATCGCGCGCGCATTCGTGAAGGATGCGCCGATCCTGCTGCTGGACGAGGCGACTGCTGCGCTCGATAGTGAATCTGAAGAGGCGATTCGCGAGGCGCTGTCGCGGCTGATGCGCGGCCGCACCGTCATCGCGATTGCCCATCGCCTGGCAACGCTGCGCAATTTCGACCGGGTCATCGTGCTGAAGGCCGGCAAAATCATCGAGGATGGCGCGCCCGACCGCCTGATGCAGGGCCACGGTCCCTACCGCGAGCTGGTGACGCAGGAAATGAGCCGGCTCTCGAAGTTCGCCGCGTAATCCGACATCTGCGTTTGCGTTGGTGGCGTTTCGAAACACAGGCCGCAGGGGAGCAGCCGATGGCAGCTGAGGTCGTATCCAAGTTCGTCTCCGTGACGCGGACCGCGGAACAGGTCGCGGAGCAGCCGTTCTATATTTCGATGACGGGGCCCTCGGCACGGCCGCGGCGCTCGCTCAAGCACGACGACACCTTCATCGTGCTCGACAGCCACGGCGACATCGGCGCGTCCGCCGGCGGTCCCGACGGCTTGTTCCACCACGATACGCGCTATCTCGCGCGGCTCGAGCTCGTGCTCAACGATCTCCAGCCGCTGCTGCTCGGCTCGAATCTGCGCGACGACAATTCCGCCCTGACGGTCGATCTCACCAACCCCGACATTTACCGCGACGGAAGCCTCGTGCTGCAAAAGGATCTGCTGCACATCGTGCGCACGATCTTTCTGTGGCGCGGCTCCGCCTATCAGCGCATCGGCGTGCAGAACCATGGCGACCGCCGCGCCAGCTTCGAATTGACATTGCTGTTCGACAATGACTTCGCCGATCTGTTTGAAGTCCGCGGCGAGCGGCGCGAGCGCCGCGGCACCGGCGCGAGCCGTCTGCTGGGGCCGACCGACGTGTTGTTCGACTATCGCGGCCTCGACGATGTCGAGCGCACCACGGGGCTGCATTTCGATCCGCGTCCGTCGCGGCTGTCGGTCAACGCGGCCACGTGGCAGCTCGAGCTCGATCCGCATCAGTCGAAGTCGGTGTTCGTCGCCGCATCCTGCAACCGGCCGCTGACGCAGAAGCCGGCGCGGTTTTTCCAGGGCCTGCTCGCCCATCGCCGCGAGATGCGTCAGTCAACCATGGGTGCCGCCAGCATCGAGACTTCCAATAACATCTTCAACGAGGTGCTGTGCCAGGCGATGGCCGACCTCAACATGCTGATGACGCAGACGCCGCAGGGGCGCTACCCCTATGCCGGCATTCCCTGGTATTCGACGACGTTCGGCCGCGACGGCCTGATCACCGCGCTGCAGATGCTGTGGGTCGACCCGCGGGTGGCGAAGGGCGTGCTGCGCCGGCTTGCGCATTTCCAGGCCAGGGCGGTCGACCCGCTCGCGGACGCAGCGCCCGGCAAGATCCTGCACGAGATGCGCGGCGGCGAGATGGCGGCACTGCGCGAGGTGCCGTTCTCGCAATATTACGGCAGCGTGGATTCGACTGCATTGTTCGTCCTGCTCGCCGGCCGCTATTTCGAACGCACCGGCGACGAGAAGACCTTGGCCGAGCTGTGGCCTGCGATCGAGGCGGGGCTTGCCTGGATCGACGGTCCGGGCGACCCTGATCAGGACGGCTTTGTCGAATATCAGCGCGCGACGGAAAAGGGGCTCGCCAACCAGGGCTGGAAGGATTCCTACGACGCGATCTTCCATGCCGATGGCCAGCTCGCGGAAGGCAATATCGCGCTTGCTGAAGTCCAGGGCTACGTCTATGCCGCCAAGCAGCTCGCCGCCCGCTGCGCGCTGCGGCTCGGGAAACCGGACCGCGCCGCGAAACTCGAGGCGGAAGCCAAGGCGCTGGCCGAGCGCTTCGAGAAAGCGTTCTGGTGCGAGGAGCTCGGCATCTATGCGCTCGCGCTGGATGGCAGGAAGCAACCTTGCAAAGTGCGGACGTCGAATGCCGGGCAGGTGCTGTTCAGCGGCATGATCCGCGAGGATCGCGCACGCCTGGTCGCCGCCGAGCTGATGCGGCCGCACTTCTTTTCCGGTTGGGGCATCCGCACGGTTGCGCAAGGCGAGGTGCGCTACAATCCGATGTCCTATCACGACGGCTCGATCTGGCCGCACGACAACGCGCTGATCGTGCTCGGATTTGCGCGTTACGGGCTCAAGCATTCGGTGGCGCACATCTTCAAGGGCCTGTTCGATGCGGCGGCCTATATGGATTTGCGTCGATTGCCGGAGTTGTTTTGTGGCTTCCGGCGCGAGAAGCGGCGCGGACCGACGCTCTATCCGGTCGCCTGCGCGCCGCAGGCCTGGGCCAGCGCGACGCCGTTCACGCTGCTCGAGGCAGCGCTCGGCATCGAGTTCGATGCCGCCCGCAGCGAGATCCGGCTGCGCAATCCTCATCTGCCGGTGTTTTTGAACGAGGTCATCCTGCGCGACCTGCGCTTGGGCGATTCCAGCGTCGACCTGCGCATCAGCCGGCACGGCGACGACGTGGCGCTGGAGGTGCTGCGTACACGCGGTCAGATCCAGGTGTCGATCGTGCTGGCGCGATAGCGAGGCGCCGCAAGGAGGGTGCATGCGTCCGATCGGTTGGTTGGTTTTGGGTATCGCGATCGTCGCGGGTTTGACGGTCGTGGTGTCGCGCGCCGCCGAGCCGCAGGGCAAGGCACCAAGCGAGACCAGCGCGCCCTCGGCGGCGCAGCCGCCGGCCTCGGTGGTGCCGGTCACGCCGAAGGATGCAGCGCCGCCGCCGTCGGTGACGATCATCGGCGCAAGCGACGCGCATGGTGTGCTTGGCCGTGAGGTGCTCAGCTCGGCGAACGAAAATATGGGTCGCATCGTGGATGTCATCGTCGATCGGAACGGGCACGTGCGAGCCGCCGTGATCGATTTCGGCGGCTTCCTCGGCGTCGGCAGCCGCAAGATCGTCGTCGACTGGAACGCACTGCGTTTCGGCAAGATCGTCAACAAGAAGGACAGCATCACGCTGGAACTGACCAAGGCGCAGGTCGCGGCCGCGCCTGAATACAAGGAAGATGCCCCGATGGTCGTGCTCGGCGCGTCCGGCAGCTTGCAACCCCTGCAAGCGGTTCAGTGAGGCTTGGGAAGGAATGGCCGCCGGTGCTGTTGTCGAGCAAGCCGAACCATTCAGCCGGCGATCGTGACCGCCACGTCAAGCAAGACAACGTTGCCGGCCTGCAATCCGTCGCGGCCATTCCGGCACCGTCGCGCCGCAGCCTGCGCGGCCTCGACTGGTTCATCTTCTTTCTCGCCGACGTGCAGACCGGATTCGGTCCCTTCATCGCGGTCTATCTGACGACACAGAAATGGACCCAGGTCGAGATCGGCCTGGTGCTGTCGATCGGCGGCATCGTCGCCCTGATCGGCCAAATGCCGGGCGGCGCGATCATCGACGCCGCGCGATCCGAACGTCTGGTGGCCGGGCTTGCGATCGTCACCATCGGCTGCTGCGCGCTCGCTTATGCCGCGCTGCCGATCTTTCCCGTGGTGGTCGCTGCGGCGACGCTGCATGCGGCGGCAAGCTGCGTGCTGGGGCCGGCGATCGCGGCGATCAGCCTCGGTCTCGTCGGCCCGTTCGCGATCGGCGAGCGCCTTGGGCGCAACGCCCGCTTCGCGTCGCTCGGCAATGGCGTTGCCGCCGCGGTGATGGGCACCGCCGGTTATCTCCTGTCGAGCCGCTCGGTGTTCCTCGTTACCTTCCTGCTCGCGATCCCGACCCTGATCGCGCTGTCGCGCATCCGCGAGGAGGAGGTCGACATCGCGCGCTGTCACGGCGAGATGCCCCGCGAGGCGGACGTGCAGGGCGACACCAATGTCTGGCACCTGCTCCGGCAACGGCCGCTCATCGTGTTCGCATTCAGCGTGCTGCTGCTGCAGCTTGCAAATGCCGCCATGATGCCGCTGATGGCGAGCGCGGTTACGGCGCGCTCGAGCCAATGGGCGACAGTCCTCGTCGCTTTCTGCATCGTCGTGCCGCAGGCGATCGTGGCGCTCTTATCGCCAACCGTCGGGCGCAAGGCGCAGCTCTGGGGCCGCCGCCCGCTGCTGTTGATCGGGTTCGGTGCGCTGATGATTCGCGGCCTGCTGTTCGCAACCGTACGCGATCCCTATCTGCTCGTGCTGGTGCAGGCATTCGACGGGCTCACTGCGGCGGTGTTTGCGGTGATGATCCCGCTGATCGTGGCCGACGTCGCCTTCGGCAGCGGCCATTTCAATCTGGCCCAGGGCATCGTCGGCACCGCGACCGGCATTGGCGCTGCGCTGAGCACGTCGCTCGGGGGCTATGTCAGCGACAAGTTCGGCAATGCCACCGCTTTCGTGGGGCTGGCGAGCGTCGGTGCGGCAGGTTTTCTGCTGATCCTGCTGGTGATGCCGGAGACCCGGCGCACGGCTTGAGTGCGCAAATGAAATGCCGGCCGAAACGGGTTCGGCCGGCCAGAGTGAGGTGGGGAGGATAAAATCAGGCGTCGAGATTGTGCAGGCGGGCCCGGTTGCGCAGGACGATCTGGCGGGCGCCCGAGAAGCCCAGAGTGCCCTGGGCGTGAAGCTGCGACAACGCGCGCGACACGGTTTCCAGCGTGAGGCCGAGATAGTCGCCGATGTCACGCCGGCACATCGGCAGCGCCATCATGCCGGCAACCGCAAGGCGGCGATCCATTTCGAGCAGGAAGGTCGCAACGCGCTCCATCGCCGTCTTGCGTCCGAGCAGCAACATATGATCTTCGGCATGACGCAACTCGCCCGCCGTCATCGCCCACAGCTTGCGGGCGACCTGGACGTCGGTGCCGGCAGCCTTTTTCGAGGCTGGCGCGCTTCACGAGGCGCACGCTGGTGTCGATGATTGCTTCGGCGGCGAGGCGGTGGGTGGGGCCGGATTCGAGGCCGAACACGTCGCCGGGAAGATGAAAGGAGCCGATCTGGCGGCGGCCGTCGGACAGAAGCTTGTAGCTGCGGACTGCGCCGGTGACGACCTGGTAGACATATTCGGCCGGCTCGTCCTCGCCGTAGATCTCTTCTTCCTTGCGGTAGGAAAATTCGGTGGCGACAAGGCCGACATGGCCCGTGATCGCGCCGAATTGGTCGGAGACGGGGCGAGGAGGAGCAATCTTGCCACCGATCTGGGTATTGATCGCCTGGGTGTTGAGTGTCTGGGTCAGCATCTGCGCCATCTCCGTTGTGATGGTGCATTGGTACGCGGGATCGTCCGGTCCGGAAATTTCGCGCGATATCTTAAGGGGAGGGCCTTACGTAGAATCCCGTAGGTCAGGTGCCCCGCCTCTCCTGGATGGCGCGGCGGATGCGCTTGAGCAGGCTCTCGTCAAGAAGCGGCTTGAAAATCACGTCCTTGACGCCTGCCGCCGCAGCCCGAGCCGAGATATTCCCGTCCGGATAGCCGGTGATCAGGATCACCGGCGTGTCGCCATAGGACCGGCGCAGGCGGCCGGCGAGCTCGATGCCGTTGATGTCAGGCATCTTGTAGTCGATGACATAGCAGTCCGCGCCCTCCTCGACGCCGCTCGCGTTGAGCAGGGTGGTCGCACTCTTGAAGGTTCGCACGGCGAAGCCGTCGGTTTCCAGCAGGAAGCGCAGCGACCCAAGCACAGCGGCATCGTCGTCGACGACGTAGACAGTTGGCTTTGCGGGTGACGACATCAGGGGCCGCTCAGGATCGAGCTATCACAATCATAGCTGGCCCTGCTAGCACAGGCCGGCGCCAGCACCTTGACCTGCCTCAATCCTTCAGCATGCCGGCCCGCATCGCCAGCCGCACCAGTTCCGACAGGCTGTTGGCTTGCATCTTGGTCATCACGTTCGCGCGGTAGACTTCGATCGTACGCGGGCTGATGTCGTATTCGCGGGCGATCAGCTTGTTGGAGAGGCCCGCGACCAGCCCCTCCATGACCTGGCGCTCGCGCGGGCTCAAGGAAGTGACACGGGCGGCGATGTCGTGAGTGATAGCATCGCTTTTGGCGCTGGGCCCAGCCTGGCGGATCGCGGATTCAATCATGATGATGAGGCGGTCATCCTCGAACGGTTTCTCCAGGAAATCGATCGCACCAAGCTTCATCGCTTCGACCGCGAGCGGCACGTCGCCGTGGCCGGTCATGATCACGATCGGAAACGGGCTCGACTGCGCCTTCATACGCTTGAGCAGCTCGATCCCGTCGAGGCCCGGCATCCTTATGTCGGAGACGACGCAGCCGAAGGTGAGGCCGGCGAGGGCGTCGAGGAAGCCCTGTGCGTTGTCGAACAGCGTGACGCCGAAGCCGGAGGAATCCAGCAGGAAATTCAGCGAGTCCCGCATCGCCTCGTCGTCGTCGATAACGTAGACATGTCCCTTGGTCGTCATGAATCAGCTCTCGTCGGCTGCCGGTAGGGTGAAGCGGAATGTTGCGCCGCCCGTTGCATTGCTCTCGGCCCACATCCGGCCGCCATGAGCCTCGATGATGGAGCGGCTGATGGACAATCCCACGCCCATGCCGGTCTCCTTGGTGGTGAAGAAGGTCTGAAACAGATTTGAAGCGACATCGCCCTGGAAGCCGGATCCGGTGTCGGACACCTCCACCTCGATCATGTCGTCGGCGACGCGGCTGTTGGCGACCACGAGCTCGCGCCGGGGCGACTGCGCCATCGCTTCCAGCGCGTTGCGGAACAGATTGACCAGGACTTGCTGGATCTGCACGCGATCGGCAAGGACAAGATCGGCGTCCGGATCGAGATTGAAGCGAAGCTGCACGTTCTGCTCGCGCGCGCCGGCCAGCCCAAGCGCGCCGGCTTCCTCGATCAGCTTGGACAGACTCTCGACCCGCTTCTCGGATTCCCCGCGCGAGACGAAGTCGCGCAAGCGCCGGATGATCTGGCCGGCGCGCAGAGCCTGCTCGGCGGCGCGATCCAGTGCGCTCTCGATCTTCCGCGTGTTCGGATCGGTGCTGCCGGCGAGCAGCCGCTGCGAGCCCTTCATGTAATTGCTGATCGCGGCGAGAGGCTGGTTGAGCTCGTGGGCGAGCGCGGAAGCCATTTCGCCCATCGCGGTCAGCCGCGAGACATGGACGAGCTCGGACTGCAGTTCCTGCAGCCGCGCCTGGGTCTGCTGATGCTCGGTGAGGTCGCGGACGAAACCGGTAAAGTAGGGCTCCCCGCCCGACTGCATCTCGCCGATCGACAGATGCATCGGGAAGGTGGTTCCATCGCGCCGCTTGCCGGTCACGATACGCCCGATGCCGATGATGTGCGGATCGCCAGTGGTGCGGTAGCGCGCGATGTAGCTGTCATGGCGGGAGCGGTCCGGCTCCGGCATCATGATGCTGACGTTCTGCCCGATCGCCTCGTGCTCGGACCAGCCGAACAGGCGCTCGGCCGCCCTGCTGAAGAGCTGGATGATGCCGTGGCCGTCGATGACGATCATGGCATCGGGAATGGTCTGCAGGATCGAGCGGAGGTGAGTCTCGCGCGTGCGCAGTGCTTCCTCGACCTGCTTCTCCTCGTCGATGTCGAGAAAGATGCCGCTGAGATGGCGAGCGGCGCCAGCCTCGTCCCGAATGAGGCCCGCCCGCGCGCGAATCCAGCGCCCCAGGCCTGAAGCATTGGCAAGTCTAAAGGAGACGTCGAAGCGGCCGCCATGCTCGGTGACGTGGTTGATCGCGCTCTCCACGCGCTCGCGGTCTCCGGGCTCGAGCCGCGAGAGCAGGCGCTGATAGCTTGCTTGTTGATCCGGCTCGACCCCGAGCAGGATTCTGGCAGTTTCCGACCATTCCAGCTCGCGCGTGCTGAGGTCAAGGTCCCAGGTGCCGACGCCAAAGCCTTCGATCCGGACGCGGAAATGCTCGCCGCGACTGTCGGTTGGCGGATGCGTCACGCGGGTCGGCGACAAGCGATTGCTCCCATTCTTCCGCGGTAGCGGGATGCGGTTCTGTTGCGGCAATGTCGCCCAAGGCCGGTCTGGAGGCAAGTTCCGATGTCCTGATTGCACTGGCGGATTTCCGGCCCCGCGACGGAGGGCGATTTTGATCTATCTCATCTTCGCAAACCGCGGCGGCCCTACAGTTCATGAAGCGCAGCCCCCAGCGGAGACTCCCGATGATATACGCGACCGTGATGGTCAGCCTGGCCCTCGACCAGCCCAACGAGGCACGTCTTCAGGTCGCGTGCGAGCTCGCCGAGCGATTCGAGGCGGGGATCGTCGGGGTTGCGGCGGCGAATCTCGCCCCGCCGATCTATTTCACGGATGGCGCCGCGGCGCAGGCGCTGATCAACCAGGAGGAGGCCTCGATCAACAGACGGCTCGCCGATCTGGAGGCGCAATTCCGCGCCGCGACGCGAAACCGCGGCGGACGCGCGGAATGGCGGAGCGCCATGGATTTTCCCGCACGGTTCGTGCTCGCGCAGGTACGGTGCGCCGACCTCCTCGTCAGCGGCGGGCAGAGCCCGGCGTTCTCCGATGCTTTCGCGCTCGCAAGCCCCAAGGATCTGGTGATGCAGGCCGGTCGGCCGCTTCTCGTGGTGCCCGATCGGATTAACTGGCTCGATCTGCGCAGCGTGCTCGTGGCGTGGAAGGATACGCCGGAGGCGCGGCGGGCGGTGGCGGACGCGTTGCCGATGCTGCGCAAGGCGAGGGACGTCGCCATCGTCGAGATCGCGGAGCAGGACGACGATCGGTCGGCGGTCATGGCCCGTGTGGGCGACGTTGCCGCCTGGCTCGCCCGCCACGGCGTCACCGCGACCGCGCGCGTCCCGGAAAACGCGGGAAATGAAACCGCCGCCGTGCAATTGGAGAATATCGCCGGCGAGGTCGGCGCGGGCTTGATCATCGCAGGCGCCTACGGTCATTCGCGTTTCCGCGAGCTGATCCTCGGCGGCGTCACCCAATATCTGGTCACGAAATCCGCTCGCTGCGTGCTGCTGTCGCACTGACGGCCGGCGAACACAGACCAATCGAGGAGGACGCGCCGTGTACAAGTTTCTCGAGCAAACCGTCGGCGGCTACATGACGCGCAACGTCCGGACGGCCAGGCGCGATCTCGACCTGCTCGAGCTCAGCGAGATGTTCGAGCGCGACGATTTCAACAGCTATCCGGTCGAGGATGACGAGCAGGTTGTCGGCATCGTCACCAAGTTCGACATCCTGAAGTGCTTCGCCTTCACGCCGAGCCAGATGCTGCCGCGCTATCACGAGCTGATGGGCCGCAAGGTCGGCGACGTCATGACGCCCGAGTTCATCTATGTCAGCCCCGACACGCGGCTGACGCGGGTGCTTCAGATCATGGTCGAGCACCGCATCCGGAGCATCATCGTGCTCGACCACGCCCAGAAGCTGGTCGGAATCATCGCCCGCGAGGACGTCATCGCAGCCCTCAAGGCGAGCGCGCGGGATTGACTTTCTTCCTTCTCCCCTTGTGGGAGAAGGTGGCGCGAAGCGCCGGATGAGGGGTTCGCTCGACGGGAAGGCTTTCGATGCGGAGACAACCCCTCACCCAAACGAGATTGCCGCAATTTCTCGCTGCCCTCTCCCACAAGGGGAGAGGGCACTTCAACTGGCGCCGTCGAATCGTCGAAGACCTGAAGAATTTGGCCAGCCTCCCGATTGGCCCGTCATCGGCATCAACAGAAATCCATCTCCCTTGATTTCAATCAATTCCCCGCGAGCGTGGATGTGGTTTCTGGCTTCGTGTTCTTTCAGAGAGAATCCGCGATGCAGCAGCCCTCCATCTCCAAATCCATGACAACAGGTGAAAGCGGCCTGGCGCTCGTGTTTGCGGTCACCGCCTTTCTCTGCGTGATCGCCTCGGCCAAGGCGGTCGACGCGCCCTTCGCCTTCCACGCGGCGCTCAGCGCGGCTGCGAGCCTGGCCGCGGTGTTTTTCATCATGAACCGCTACTTCGACCGGCCGGCGGCGCTGCCGCCTGCGGAGATCAACGGCCGCCCCAACTACAATATGGGCCCGATCAAGTTCTCCTCCTTCATGGCGGTGTTCTGGGGCATCGCGGGCTTCCTCGTCGGCCTCATCATCGCCTCGCAACTGGCCTGGCCCGCGCTGAACCTCGACCTGCCCTGGACCAGTTTTGGCCGCCTGAGGCCGCTGCACACCTCGGCGGTGATCTTCGCCTTCGGCGGCAACGTGTTGGTCGCAACGTCGTTCTACGTGGTGCAGAAGACCTGCCGCGTGCGTCTTGCCGGCGATCTCGCGCCCTGGTTCGTGGTGGTCGGCTACAACTTCTTCATCCTAATCGCCGGCACCGGCTATTTGCTCGGCGTCACCCAGTCGAAGGAATATGCCGAGCCTGAATGGTACGCGGATCTCTGGCTGACGATCGTCTGGGTCACCTATCTTCTGGTGTTCCTCGGTACCCTCATCAAGCGCAAGGAACCGCACATCTTCGTTGCGAACTGGTTCTATCTCGCCTTCATCGTGACGATCGCCGTGCTCCATCTCGGCAATAATCCCGCGCTCCCCGTCTCGGTGTTCGGCTCGAAGTCGTACGTTGCGTGGGGCGGCATCCAGGACGCCATGTTCCAGTGGTGGTACGGCCATAACGCGGTCGGCTTCTTCCTGACCGCGGGCTTCCTCGCCATCATGTACTACTTCATTCCGAAGCGCGCCGAGCGGCCGATCTATTCCTATCGGCTCTCGATCATCCATTTCTGGGCGCTGATCTTCCTCTACATCTGGGCCGGTCCGCATCATCTGCACTACACCGCGCTGCCGGACTGGACGCAGACGCTGGGCATGACCTTCTCGATCATGCTGTGGATGCCCTCCTGGGGCGGCATGATCAACGGCCTGATGACGCTGTCGGGTGCCTGGGACAAGCTGCGCACCGATCCCGTGCTGCGCATGCTGGTGGTCTCCGTCGCCTTCTACGGCATGTCGACCTTCGAAGGTCCGATGATGTCGATCAAGGTGGTCAACTCGCTCAGCCATTACACCGACTGGACCATCGGCCACGTGCATTCCGGCGCGCTCGGCTGGGTCGGGTTCGTCTCCTTCGGCGCGCTGTACTGCCTGGTGCCGTGGGCCTGGAATCGCAAGCAGCTGTACAGCCTGAAGCTCGTCAACTGGCACTTCTGGATCGCGACGCTCGGCATCGTTCTCTACATCTCGGCGATGTGGGTGTCCGGCATCCTCCAGGGCCTGATGTGGCGCGCCTACACCTCGCTCGGCTTCCTCGAATATTCCTTCATCGAAACCGTCGAGGCGATGCATCCCTTCTACATCATCCGTGCCGGCGGCGGCGCGCTGTTCCTGATCGGCGCGCTGATCATGGCCTACAATCTCTGGATGACCGTTCGCGTCGGCGAAGCGGAAGTTCAGATGCCCGTCGCTCTCCAGCCGGCGGAATGAGGAGTTCTCCATGTCGTTCTGGACACGCCACCAAGTCTTCGAAAGAAACTCGATCATCCTGATCGCCGGCATCTTGCTGGTGATCGCGATCGGCGGTCTCGTCGAGATCACCCCGCTGTTCTATCTCAAGAGCACGATCGAGGCGGTCGACGGGGTACGGCCCTACACGCCGCTGGAACTCGCCGGGCGCAACATCTATGTCCGCGAGGGCTGCTATCTCTGCCATTCGCAGATGATCCGGCCGCTGCGCGACGAGGTCGAGCGCTACGGCCATTTCTCGCTTGCCGCCGAGAGCATGTACGACCACCCGTTCCAGTGGGGCTCCAAGCGTACCGGGCCTGATCTGGCTCGCGTCGGCGCCAAATATTCCGACGACTGGCACGTCACCCATCTGACCAACCCGCGCGCGATCGTACCGCAATCGGTGATGCCCGGTTATCCGTTCCTGGCGCATACCGAGGTCGATCCCGACACGATCGCCGATCACATGCGCACCTTGAGGACCGTCGGCGTGCCCTATACCGACGACCAGATCGCCAACGCCGGCGCCGATATGAAGGCGCAGGCCGATCCGGACAATGCCGGCTCCGACGCCTTCACCAAGCGCTACGCCAAGGCGGTAGTGCGCAATTTCGATGGCAAGGCCGGGACGCCGACCGAGATGGACGCGCTGATCTCGTACCTGCAGATGCTCGGCACGCTGGTCGACTTCAAGATCTACAACGAGAAAGCCAATCTTCGCTGAGAAGGCATCAACGATGAAAGCCATCCTGACACTCGACAATCTCGCATCCGGTCTCGTCACCACGATCTGGACCCCGGTCTTCGTCGCAATCTTTCTCGCGATCATCACCTACGCATTGTGGCCCCGCAACAAGGGCACGTTCGACGAAGCGGCACGCCTGCCGTTGCGCGAGGAGTAAGAGATCATGACAGATCATCACGGCGACTTCGATTCCGTTTCCGGCAGGTCAACGACCGGGCACGAGTGGGACGGCATCAAGGAGCTCAACACGCCGCTGCCGCGCTGGTGGGTGATTACGTTCTACCTCACCATCGTCTGGGCGATCGGCTACTGGGTCGTCTATCCGGCCTGGCCGTTGATCTCGGGCCATACGCGCGGCGTGATCGGGTATTCCTCGCGCGCCGACGTCGCGGTCGAGCTCGCCAACCTCGAGAAGATCCGCGGTGACAAGATGGTCGCGCTGGGTGCGGCCTCGCTCGCCGACATCGAGAAGGATCCCGCGCTGCTGGCGCTCGCCCGTGCCAAGGGCAAGACCGTGTTCGGCGACAATTGCGCCCCGTGTCACGGCAGCGGCGCCGCCGGCGCCAAGGGTTTTCCCAACCTGAACGACGACGACTGGCTGTGGGGCGGAACGCTCGACCAGATCATGCAGACCATCCAGTTCGGCGCGCGCTCCGGTCACGCCAAGACGCATGAAGGCCAGATGCTCGCCTTCGGCAAGGACGGCGTGCTGAAGCCCGACGAGATCGTCACAGCAGCTAACTATGTTCGCGCGCTGTCGGGTCTTCCGACTCGCAAGGGCTATGACGCCGCCAAGGGCGAGAAGATCTTCGCCGAGAATTGCGTCGCCTGCCACGGCGAGGCCGGCAAGGGCAACCCGGAGCTGGGCGCCCCGAACCTGACCGACAAGATCTGGCTCTATGGCTCCGACGAGGCAACCCTGATCGAGACCATCAGCAATGGCCGCGCCGGTGTCATGCCGGCCTGGGAAGGGCGGCTCGATCCCGCCACCATCAAGGCGATGGCGGTCTACGTCCACTCGCTGGGCGGCGGAAAATAGTCGATTTGGATGCGGACAGGGGCGAACAAAAGCGCCCTCGTTTGCGCTGGATCAATCGACGCGGCGGCGCCGGCTCTAGGTTTAATCGCACCTTCTCCAGACTGCAGAGCGATGAACAAACCCGTGAATCCTAGCGAGCCCACATCGGAAGACGACTACGGACCGCTCTACGCAGCCCGCAAGAAAGTCTATCCCCAGAGCGTGTCCGGTACCTTCCGCCGGATCAAATGGGGCCTGATGGCCTTTTGCCTGGGCGTCTACTATTTCCTGCCGTTCGTGCGCTGGAACCGCGGCCTCGGTGCCCCCAGCCAGGCGGTGCTGATCGATCTCCCCAACAGCCGCTTCTATTTTTTCTTCATCGAGCTGTGGCCGCAGGAGGTCTATTACTTCACCGGTCTGTTGATCGTCGCCGCGGTGGCGCTGTTTCTGATGAATTCCGTCGGCGGCCGCATCTGGTGCGGCTATCTCTGTCCGCAGACGGTCTGGACCGACCTGTTCTACGCCGTCGAACGCCTGATCGAAGGCGATCGCCGCGAGCGGATGAAAAAGGACAAATCATCTGACCCGATGAGGCTCGAGCGCATCTCGGAGATCGTGCTGAAGCATTCGATCTGGCTGCTGATCGCCTGGTGGACCGGCGGCGCCTGGGTTCTCTACTTCAACGACGCGCCGACGCTGGTGAAGCAGCTCGTCACCTTCCAGGCGCCGATGATCGCCTATATCTGGATCGGCATTCTCACCGTCACCACCTACGCGCTCGCCGGCTACATGCGCGAGCAGGTCTGCACCTATATGTGCCCGTGGCCGCGCATCCAGGCCGCGCTCACCGACGAATGGGCGCTCAACGTCACCTATCGCTACGATCGCGGCGAGAAGCGCACCTCGGTGAAAAAGGCCGCCGAGCTGCGCGCGCTCGGCGAGCACGCCGGCGACTGCGTCGACTGCTATCAATGTGTCGCGGTCTGCCCGACCGGCATCGACATCCGCAACGGGCCGCAGCTCGAATGCATCCAGTGCGGGCTCTGCATCGACGCCTGCGACAACGTGATGGCCAAGATCGGCCGGCCGACCCGCCTGATCGCCTACGACAACGACATCAACATCCAGCGCCGCCAGGACGGCAAGGCGCCGATCTATCGCATCGTCCGTGCCCGCACTGTCGTCTACAGCGCGATCATCACTGCCGTCGGCGGCATCATGCTCTACACCCTGGCGACCCGCAGCCTGCTCGACGTCAACGTGCTGCACGACCGCAATCCGGTCGCGGTCAGGCTCAGCGACGGTTCGATCCGCAACGCCTATACGGTTCGGCTGCTGAACAAGAGCGGTTACGACCGCGTCATCGCGATCGACGCCGACGGGCCGGTCAATGCCACGATCCATGTCGTCGGAGTGGACTCGGTGACGCCGGACCGGCCGATGATCGTGATCCCCCGTGATGCCACCAGCGAGCTGCGGCTGCTCGTGACCGCGCCGGCGGAGGTCAATCCGGAGAAGTCGATCCCCGTGCGTTTCCACGTGACCGATATCGGCCTCGGCGAGGCCGCGTCCGCCACCGACAATTTCGTTTCGCCCTAGAAAACTCCTGGAGTTCGTCATGGCATCCGCACCGAAGCCGCTGACCGGAACAAAAGTGCTCGCGATATTGGTCGCCTTCTTCGGCGTCGTGATCGGCGTCAACGTGACCATGATGAAGCTCGCGATCGCGACGCTGCCGGGCACCGAGGTCGATAGCCCCTATGCGGCGGGGCTGAGCTATGACCGGGAGATCTCGGCGGCGCAGGATCAGGCCGCGCGCAAATGGCGGGTTGACGCCCATATCGAGCGCAGCACCGATGGTGGCGCCACGCTCCAGGTCGAGGCCCGCGATGCCAGCGGCCAGCCGATGACCGGATTGAAGTTCGGCGGCCGCCTGGAACGGCCGACCGACAAGCGCGCCGATCTCGCGGTCGAACTCGCGGAGGCCGGCGTCGGAATCTATCGCGGCAGCACTGCTTCCGTTGCGCCGGGACAGTGGGACCTCGTGATCGAGGGCGACGCGCGGGGCGAGCGCGTGTTCATGTCGCGCAACCGCGTGATCCTGAATTGAGAGAACCCCATGCAGGTGACGCGCGATTTCTCTCACTATGTCCGGGCCGCCGGCGAAGGCCTGCAGCACATTGATCTCGCCGTCGAAGGTGTGCACTGCGCCGGATGCATGGCCAAGATCGAGCGTGGCCTATCCGCCATTCCCGACGTCACGCTGGCGCGCGTGAATCTCACCGACCGGCGCGTCGCGCTGGAATGGAAGCAAGGCACGCTCGATCCTGCCAGCTTCATCGATCGCCTCGAACAGCTCGGCTACAAAGCCTACCCTTACGAGACCGAGAGCGCGGAGGCGACCGAGGTGGCGGAATCGCGCTTCCTGCTGCGCTGCCTCGGGGTCGCGGCGTTTGCGACCATGAACGTGATGATGCTGTCGATCCCGGTGTGGTCCGGCAACGTCTCGGACATGCTGCCCGAGCAGCGCGACTTCTTTCACTGGCTGTCGGCGCTGATCGCCCTGCCGGCGGCAGCCTATGTCGGCCAGCCGTTCTTCCGCTCGGCCTGGCGCGCGCTGTCGAAAAACACCACGAACATGGACGTTCCGATCTCGATCGGGGTGTGCCTTGCGCTCGGCATGTCCGTGGTCGAGACCATCAACCACGCCGAGCACGCCTATTTTGATGCGGCGATCATGCTGCTCACCTTCCTGTTGGTCGGTCGTGTCCTCGACCAGAACATGCGGCGGCGGACCCGCGCGGTCGCCGGCAATCTCGCCGCGCTGAAGGCCGAGACGGCGGCCAAATTCATCGGCCCCGACGAGATCTCGCAGGTGCCGGTCGCCGCGATTCGAGCCGGCGACATCGTTCTGCTACGCCCGGGCGAGCGCTGCGCGGTCGACGGGACCGTGATCGAAGGGCGCTCCGAGATCGACCAGAGCCTGATCACCGGCGAGACGCTCTATGTCACGGCCGGGCAGGGCACCGCGGTGTATGCCGGCTCGATGAATATCTCAGGCACCCTGCGGGTGCGAGTCTCGGCGGCCTCCGAGGCGACGCTGCTGGCCGAGATCACCCGGCTGCTCGACAACGCGCTCCAGGCTCGCTCACGCTACATGCGGCTGGCTGATCGCGCCTCTCGGCTCTATGCGCCGGTGGTGCATGCGACCGCACTGCTGACCATCCTTGGCTGGGTCGTCGCCGGCGCGAGCTGGCATGATGCGATCGTGACCGGCGTCGCCGTGCTGATCATCACCTGTCCCTGCGCACTTGGACTTGCGATCCCGACGGTGCAGACGGTCGCTTCCGGCGCGATGTTCAAGTCCGGTGTGCTGCTCAATTCGGGCGATGCCATCGAGCGGCTGGCCGAGGCCGATCATGTCATCTTCGACAAGACCGGCACGCTGACCCTGCCTGATCTCGAAGTCACCAACACAGCCGGGATTCCCGCCGATATCTTCCAACTCGCCGGCCGGCTGGCGTTGTCGAGCCATCATCCCGTCGCGGCCGCGGTCGCACAGGCCGCAGGGGCCATATCGCCGGTGATCGGTGCGGTCGAGGAAGCCGGGCAGGGCGTGCGCGCCACGGTGGACGGCGTCGAAGTCCGCCTTGGCCGGCCATCGTTCTGCGGCGCCGAGGCGTTGACCGGCGATGCGACCCATCGCGATCCCGAAGCGTCGGTCGTGGCTTTCAGCAGGGGCAACGAAAAGTTCATCCTCTCGGTGCGTCAGGGCCTGCGTCCGGATGCGCAAGCGGTGATCGCGGCGCTGAAGGCGCGCAATATCGGCATCGAGATCCTGTCCGGCGACCGCGAACCGGCGGTGAGGGCGGCGGCCGACGCCCTCGGCATCGCCGAATGGCGCGCCGGCGTCACGCCGGCCGACAAGATTGCGCGGATCGAGGAATTGAAGCAGCGGGGCGCAAAAGTGCTGATGGTCGGCGACGGCATGAACGACGCGCCCTCGCTCGCTGCCGCCCATGTTTCGATGTCGCCGATCTCGGCCGCGCATCTGAGCCAGGTGACCGCCGACCTCGTCTTCCTTGGCCAGCCGCTGGTGCCGGTGGTTGCGGCGATCGATTCCGCGCGCAGGGCGCTGCATTTGATGCGGCAGAACCTCTGGCTCGCGATCGGCTATAATCTGCTAGCGGTGCCGGTTGCGATCAGCGGAATCGTGACGCCCCTGATCGCGGCGGCGGCGATGAGCGGATCGTCGATCCTGGTGATGCTGAATTCGCTGCGGGCACGCAGCCGCACGCGGGAGATTTTGTGATGGAAATCCTGGTCATCCTGGTCCCGCTGGCGCTCATGCTCGGACTTGCCGGCCTGGTCGGCTTCCTCTGGTCGCTCCGCAGCGGCCAGTATGACGATCTCGACGGCGCCGCCTGGCGGGCGATCGCCGACGACGATCCCCCGGAGCAAGTGCCGGCCAAGCGCTAGCGAAGATCGCCTTCATTGAATCGCCACAGGCCCTGCGGATGGTCAGTCTCCGTCCGCAGTCGAAAGGTCTCGCAAAGTGGTGTCCGAGAAAGATCTGGAATCTGCCCTCGATCGGGTCCGGGCTGACGCGGCGGGACCAGTCCCGGGCGTATTCGGCCCGTCCTCGGTGACCTGGCAGATCGATCGGGAGGCGGTCGTCTTTCTTGGCGCCGGCCGCGCGCTGCTGCTGCAACTGGCCCATCCCTGGGTGGCCGCGGCCATTGCTGAGCATTCGCGGACCTTGGCCGATCCGATCGGCCGCTTCCACCGCACCTTCGACATCGTCTTTGCGATGGTGTTCGGCTCGCTCGACCGCGCGCTGCTGTCATCCCGGCAATTGCATCGGCGTCATACGATGATCGTCGGAACGATGCCCGTGACGGTCGGTCCGTTCGCGGCCGGCTCGCGCTACTGCGCCAACGATATCCCGTCGCTGCGCTGGGTTCATGCGACGCTGGTCGAGACCGCGCTCATGGCCCATGACCTGGTCCTGCCGCCGCTCTCGGTGGACGAGCGCGAGCGCTACTGGGCCGAGAGCAAGCAGTTCGGCGCCTTGTTCGGATTGACGGCCGATGACCTGCCGGCGGACTGGGCCGGCTTCGCCGCCTACACCGCGGCGATGGTGCAGTCGGAGACGTTGACCGTCAGCGCGGCCGCACGCGAAATCGCCACGCAAATTCTTGGCGGCGCGCGTCCGTGGCTGCGGCCACCGCGATGGTATCGCGCGCTCACGGCGAGCCTGCTGCCGGAGCGGC
The DNA here is from genome assembly GCF_041200145.1 of Bradyrhizobium sp. LLZ17. Taxonomy (NCBI): domain Bacteria; kingdom Pseudomonadati; phylum Pseudomonadota; class Alphaproteobacteria; order Hyphomicrobiales; family Nitrobacteraceae; genus Bradyrhizobium; species Bradyrhizobium zaerense. The sequence continues at coordinate 2,621,430 of NZ_CP165734.1, read as the reverse complement.
TGCGTGCGGGCTTCGGACTTGAACTGGACGAGCGCGAGACGATGTCCGCCGACAACGCGCTGAGATGGATCCGGCGGGTGTATCCGAAATTGCCCGATCGGCTGCGCTATGTCGGTCCCTACCAGGAAGCACAGGCGCGGCTGCGAGGCGAGCCGCAACCTGACTGGATGACGCGTTGTCTCAACAGGGCGTGGATAGGACGGCCGCAGATGGATCAGCGCGGCAGAGATTGAAGTACACCGTCATTGCGAGGAGCTCGCGACAAAACTGCGAAGCAGTTTTGCGCTGATGCGACGAAGCAATCCAGACTGCCTCCGCGGAGACAGCCTGGATTGCTTCGCTCCGCTCGCAATGACGGAGTATGAAGCGGCGTTGCGGCTCACACCGCGGCCAGCTTCCGATACAGCGCGTTGTAGGTGCCGGCCGAGATGCTCCAGGAGAACGAACGTCCCATGGCGCTGCGGCGCATGGAGTCGAGCTGGTCCTGTGCCATGAAAGCCTCGAAGGCACGGCGGACGCCGCCGAGGAAAGATCCGTGCGAGGGTCTCGAGAACAGGAAGCCGGTCTCGCCATCGCTGATGGTCTCGGCGAGGCCGCCGGTCTGGTGACCGATCGGCAACGAGCCGAAGCGCTGGGCGTACATCTGGCTCAATCCGCATGGCTCGAATCGCGACGGCATCAGGGTGAAATCGCTGCCGGCGAAGATGCGTCGGGCCTGAGCGTCGTTGAAGCCGATGGTCACGCCGATCGAATCGGGGCGGCGGCGATGGGCGTCGATCAGGGCCTGCTCAAGCGCCGGCTCGCCTGAGCCGGTGACCACGATCTGCCCGCCGGCATCGACGATCTCGTCGGCTGCCGACAGCACGAGGTCGATGCCCTTCTGGTGCACGAGCCGCGCGACGATGCCGAACATCGGTCCGCGCGACACCGCGAGCCCGAACTGCTTGCGCACATAGTCCGCATTGGCCTTCTTGCCGACCCAGTCGCCGGCGCCGAATTGCTGAGCAAGCTGGGCGCAGGAGCGCGGGTCCCAGCTCTCGTCGATGCCGTTGAGGATGCCGGTGAGCTCGGCCGCGTCGGAGCGCAGCCGCAATAGGCCCTCCATGCCGCAGCCGAACTCGGGCGTGGTGATCTCGTGCGCATAGGTGCCGCTGACGGTCGTCAGGTGGGACGCATAGACCAATCCCGCCTTCAGGAACGATACCTTGTCGTAGAACTCGACACCGTCGATGTGGAAGGAGCTTTCCGGTGCGCCGATCCGCCGCAGCGAGTCCTTCGAGAACAGGCCCTGATAGGCGAGGTTATGGATGGTCAGGATCGACGGCAGCTTGCTGCCGCGCCAGGCGAGGTAGGCCGGCACGAGCGAGGCCTGCCAGTCGTTGGCATGGATCAGGTCTGCTGCCCAATTCTTGTCCAGATTGCCCGTGGCCAGCTCAGCGGCGGCCGAGGCGAAGCGCGCAAAACGGATGTCGTTGTCCGGCCAGTCGCGCCCGGACTCGTCGCCATAGGGATTGCCGGGCCGGTCGTAGAGCTGCGAGCACAACAGCACATAGACCGGCAAGCCGTCCTTGGTGGCGGCCCGGCCGAGAGAGCACGCCGGCATCTCGGCAAATGCCGGGCAGCGGCCAACGACCTGAATATGCGTGAGTTGCTCGATGATGTCGCGATAACCGGGAAGCATGATCCGGATATCGGCGAAGGGGCGAAGGGCTCTGGGGAGGGCGGCAGAAACGGCGCCAAGTCCGCCGACGCGGACGAAATCGTCCATCTCTGTCGTAACAAACAAGACCCTCAAGGATGCCCGCCCTCTGCCGGAGCCCGATTGCTGCTATGCAAGAACGGGTCCAGTTGCCCTGAAATTTTCAAGCCCGCCCACGCGGCGCGTCCGCTCGGTAAAGACTTTCCTACTCAGCTGCCGCGCTCTAGGGTCGATGCTCCAACAACAAAGAACATCGATTGTTCCTAAGCGGCCCAAAGACGTAAGCGAGCGAGGACGTCAGCGAGTATGCAGCTATCAGATAAGCATGAGGGGACGACGACAAAGGCCTTCGCAGGCCTAAGGGTCCTGGATTTCTCGACCACCATCGCCGGTCCCCACTGCGCGCGGATGCTTGCCGACATGGGCGCCGAGGTCATCAAGATCGAGACCGACGGCGGCGAGACCATGCGGACCCGGCCGCCGTTGCGCAAGGGCTGCAGCACCGTGTTCGGCCAGCTCAACGTCGGCAAGAAGAGCGTCGTGCTCGACCTCAAATCCGAGGACGGCAAGGAGGCGGTCCGCCGGCTGGTCGCGACCGCGGACATTCTCGTCGAGAACTTCCGTCCCGGCGTGATGCGCCGGCTGCGGCTCGACTATGACAGCCTGCGCCCGATCAACCCAAGGCTGATCTATTGCTCGATTTCCGGCTATGGACAGACCGGCCCGTCGGCCGAACTGCCGGCCTATGCGCCCGTGATCCACGCCGCTTCCGGCTACGACATGGCGCATCTCGCCTACCAGCCCGGCCGCGACCGTCCCGACTATTGCGGCATCTATCATGCCGACGTCGTCACCGGCACCTACGGTTTCGGCGCGATCGCCTCGGCGCTCTATCAGCGTACGGCGACCGGCTTCGGTCAGCATATCGACGTCTCCATGCTGGAATCGATGCTGACCTTGACGCTGACGGAGTTGCAGAGCTCGCAATTCGCGGTGAAAGCACCGCCGCGTCCGATGTTCGGGCCGACCGAGACGGCCAACGGCTACGTCATGATCACTGTCGCGAGCGAGAAGACGTTCCAGGGATTGATGAGCGTGATCGGCCGCCCCGAATGGATCTCCGACCCGCGCTTCTCGATCTATGCTGTGCGCCGCGACAACTGGGGCGATGTGATGGACGGTGTCGAGGCCTGGTCGCGGCAGCTCACGACCGATGCGTGTCTTGTTGCGCTTGGCGCCGCCGGCGTGCCGGCCTCGGCCTACCGCACCGTGTCCGAGGCGCTGGCCGATCCGCAGCTCGCGCATCGCCGGGCGCTCTCCGAGGTGAAGGACGAGGGCGGCTCGTTCCAGGTGCTCAATCTGCCGTTCCGGATGTCCGGCGCCGACACCACGCCACGCGAGAGAATGGCCGTGCTCGGCGAGCACACGCGCGAATTGTGCGACGAGGTCGGCCTTGCTGACAACGCGCCAATTCCGTCAGGCAAAACGGTCGCGCAGGGTTGAAGGGCGGCCTAGTTCCGGCAAGCAATGCGGCCTTGCGCGCGGTCGGCTTGCCATCATCCATCCGCGTCAACTAGACAGGTCCGGGTTTGTCTCGCCCTAGCCCCCGTGGCAAGGTAGCGCGACAACAAGAAACATGCCGGGAGCACGCCGATGAAGAGTTTCAAGGTCGCCGATTTCAAGGCGCCGCTCAAGGAGTTCGACGAGGCCACGCCGCAGCCGTCGGGCACGCAGGTGCTGATCAAGGTCAAGGCGGCCGGTGTCTGCCACAGCGACCTCCACATCTGGGAAGGCGGCTACGATCTCGGCCACGGCCGCAAGCCGCTGTCGCTGAAGGACCGCGGCATCAATCTGCCGCTGACGATGGGGCACGAGACCGTCGGTGAAGTCCTGGCGTTCGGATCCGATGTGAAGCCGTCGGATCAGGCCGATCTCGAGCTCGGTGATGTCGGCCTGGTCTATCCCTGGATCGGCTGCGGCAAATGCGCTGTTTGTCTTGCCGGCGACGAGAACATGTGCGCGACGCCCCGCTCGCTCGGCGTCTATTGCGACGGCGGCTATGCCGACCACATGCTGGTGCCGCATCCGCGCTATCTGCTCAATCTCAGGGGGCTCGATCCCGCAACGACTGCGCCCTACGCCTGCTCGGGCGTCACCACCTACAGCGCGCTGAAGAAGGTCGAGCAGTATTTCGACAGTCCGATCGTGATGTTCGGTGCCGGCGGCCTCGGCCTGATGGCGCTGTCGCTGTTGAAGGCGATGGGTGGCAAGGGCGCGATCATGCTCGACATCGACGCGAAGAAGCGCGAGGCGGCGGAAAAGGCCGGCGCGCTCGCGACCATCGACCCCAAGGCACCGGATGCGCTGGAGCAGCTTGCCAGCAAGGCTGGCGGGCCGATCCGCGCCGTCGTCGACCTCGTCGGCAATGCCGCGACCACGCAACTCGGGTTCGATTGCCTGGCCAAGGGCGGCAAGCTCGTCATCGTCGGCCTGTTCGGCGGCGGTGCGACCTGGGCACTGCCGCTGATTCCGATCAAGGCGGTGACGATCCAGGGCAGCTATGTCGGCAACTTGCGTGAGACGCAGGAACTGCTCGATCTCGTCCGCACCAAGAAGGTGCCGCCGATCCCGGTGACGCGGCAGCCGCTCAACAAGGCCAACGACGCGCTGGTGCAATTACAGCAGGGTGCCGTGGTCGGCCGCACCGTGCTGACGCCGTAACTGAGTTGGTCATTCCGGGGCGGTCCAGAGGACCGAACCCGGAATCTCGAGATTCCCGGTTCGGTCCTTCGAACCGCCCCGGAATGACGCATCCTTCCTTCAGGAATCCCCATGTCCGCAAACAACGCCTTCCACATTGCCGTGCTCGCCGGTGACGGCATCGGTCCCGAGGTCATGGCGCCGGCGATCGAGGTGTTGCGCAAGATCGAGGCGAAGTCGGACTTGCGTTTCCGCTTCACCGAGGCGCCGGCCGGCGCCAACAATTACCTCGCCACCGGCAAGTCGATTGCGGACTCGACGCTCAGGCTGTGCGAGGAGGCAGATGCGATCCTGCTGGGCGCCTGCGGCCTGCCCTCGGTGCGCTATCCCGACAACACGGAGATCGCGCCGCAGATCGAGCTGCGCTTCATCTTCGATCTCTATGCCGGCGTGCGGCCGGCGCGTCTCATTCCGGGCGTGCCGAGCCCGATCGTCGGCGCTGAGAAGCGCGGCATCGATCTCGTCGTGATCCGCGAATCCACCGAAGGCCTGTTCGCATCGATGGGCAAGGGCGTCGTCACCCATGAGGACGCGCGCGAGACGATGGTGATCACGCGGAAGACCTCCGAGCGCCTGTTCGAGTTCTCGTTTCGCCTGGCCGAGCGGCGCAAGGCACGCGGCAAGCCAGGCTCGCTCGCCTGCGTCGACAAGGCGAACGTGTTCAAGGCTTTTGCGTTTTTTCGCGGTATCTTCGACGAGATCGCGAAAAATCATCCCGAAGTGAAGACCGATCGCCTCTATGTCGACGCCTGCTCGGCGATGCTGGTCAAGCGCCCCTGGGATTTCGACGTGATGGTGATGGAGAACATGTTCGGCGACATCGTCTCCGACATCACCGCGAGCCTGATCGGCGGGCTCGGCATGGCGCCTTCGGCCGACATCGGCGACAGGCACGCCGTGTTCCAGCCGTGCCACGGCACCGCGCCCGACATCATGGGGCAGGGCAAGGCCAACCCCACCGGCATGATCCTGTCGGCGGCGATGATGCTCGACTGGCTCGCCGACAAGCACGCCATCGAGGGCGCGGCCCAGGCATGCGAGAGGATCGAGCGCGCCGTGGATCAGATCTATGCCGGCGGCATCAGGCCGATGGAGTTCGGCGGCAGCGACGGTACGGCTGATATTACGAGAGCGGTGCTGGAGGCGCTTTAATCAAAGCGTCAGAAAAAGGGGCCTTGCGGCCCCTTCCGATTCACCAGCGGCGCCAGTGGCGATGACGCCAGCCCCACGGACGCGGACCGAAGAACGGTCGCGGGCCCGCATAAAAGCCGTAAGCGCCGTAGAAATTCGGGCGCCACCAGCAGCGGCCCCAGGGATTGCAGACCCAGCGGACCTGATCGACATTCGCGGCCGGCCCGCTTGCGATCTGACCCGCCTGCGGGATGCCGTTCGGCATCGCTGCGAGCGCCTGTCCGGAAGCGAGCGCCACACCACCCAGCGCAGCAAGACCAAGCACAGCAAACTTTGCTTTCATTGCTATCTCCCTCATCATTGATGGCGGGAGAACCGACCAGAAATCAGTTGGTTGCTACGGCGGCGTGGAGGCGCGAGGAATTTAATCTTCCTGAACGCCGGTTCAGCTTCAGCGCCCCCGGAATTGCGGCTTGCGCTTCTCCATGAAGGCCTGCCGGCCCTCGCGGAAATCCGCGCTGTCCATGCAGGCGGTGCCGATCGCCTTGATCGCATCCATGTCGCGTCCGCTTTCGTCCTTCAGCACCTGCGCGATGGTGATTTTGGCGGCCCTGATCGCGAGCGGCGCGTTCTGCGAGATCGTCTCGGCGATCGCCATGGCCTCGCCCCAGAGCTGATCGTCGGGGATGACGCGCTCGACGAGGCCAATGCGCAGCGCCTCAGTGGAATCGATGCGCATGCCGGTGTACATCAGCAGCCGCGCCCAGGAGGGTCCGACCAGCGACACCAGGTGCTTCAACCCGTCATAGCCATAGGCGATGCCGAGCCTCGCTGCGGGAATGCCGAACTGGCTGTCATGCGCGGCGATGCGGATGTCGGTGAGCATGGCGACCTGCATGCCGCCGCCGAGGCAAAAGCCCTGGATGCAGGCGATCGTCGGCTTGGGGTAGTCGGCGAGCAGCGCGCGCTGCGCGGCGCTGCGCTTGGCGTATTGTTCGGACGCAGCGGCGTTGTGGCGGGTCTGCTCGAACTGGCTGATGTCGGCGCCTGACACGAACGCCTTGCCGCCGGCGCCGCGCAGGATGACGACGCGCACGGCATCGTCGTCGCGCAGGCTGGTCAGGGCCTCGCCAAATCCCTCCCACATCTCCAGCGACATCGCGTTGCGCTTGTCGGGATTGTTGAAGGTGACCACGCCGACGCCGTCGGCTGCGTGCTTGAGGATCTTGCCGTCGGCATAGGAGGTCTCGGTGGTGTTGACGTTGTCCGGCATCGCGCGCTCGCTGGTCGTTGGCAAGGGGCAATGTGCGGCCGAGACGAGGCCGCGGTCAACCGCGGTGAGGGGCTTGCATCCGCCTGTGCCGCGATTGCATGACGGTCGCGCCTACTGCGCCATGTGCGCGGTCAGCGGATGGTTGCCGGCATTGCTGAAGAATGCCGCCTCTTCGGCCGTGGCCTCCAGCAATTGTTCGTCCTGGTTATAGACGTCGTTGCGGAACTGGATGGTCTGGTCCCTGGTCATCCACGCGGTGAGATAGATCCAGGCCACCGGCACTTTCTTCGCCATGGGAACTTCCAGATGCTGCCCGGTGGCAATTTCGCCGTCGATCGCGGCGCGGGTCCATTTCGGCTGGTCCTTCAGCAGCCAGGCGGCGAGATCGCGCACATTGTCGACGCGCGAGCAGCCGTGGAATCGAAGCGGTAGTCGTCGCTGAACAGATTGTGCTGGTTGGTGTCGTGCATGTAGACCGAGTAGGAATTCGGCATGTCGATCTTGACCGCGCCAAGCGCATTGAAGGTGCCGTTCTGCTGGCGCACGGTGAAGTTCGGCGTGTGCGTGCCGGACCAGTCGACCGAATGCGGATCGATCGGATTGTCGTGGCCGTCGAGCACCTCCATGTGCATGCGCGACAGGTAGGTCGGGTCCTTGCGCATATGCGCGGAGATTTCGGTCTTGGCTATCGAGGACGGCACGGTCCAGGTCGGATTGAGGATAACGCTGGTGATCTGCGCCGTCAGCGTCGGCGACGGCTTTTCGGTCTTGCCGACGATGACGCGATAGCGCCGCACCACCACGTCGTTCTCGATGGCTTCGGCAAAGGCCGCGGGGATGTTGACGACGACATAGCGCTGGCCGAACCCAAAATTCGTGTTCTCGAGCCGCTCGAGCGAAGCCTCCAACTGGCGGATGCGTTTCTGCACCGGCACGTTCATCGCGGCCAGCGTGCGGGGCGTCATCATGCCGGTGGGCGCAAGGCCGTGGCGGGCCTGGAAGCGTTTCACCGCCTCAGCGAGGTCCTGGTCGAAAGCACCGCTCGCCCTGTCGGCGGCGAGATCGCCGGAGAGAATCAGCCGCTTGCGCAGCAAATCGTCGTTGGCGCCCTGGATGCCGAGCGTGAATTTGGCGTCCGCCGGGATCGCGGGCCAGCCGCCGCGGACTGCGAGATCGGAATAGCTTAGCGCAGCGTCCTTGATCCGCTGGGCGGTGCCTTCGTCATAGGTCGGCTCGCGCGTCAAGGCGAGGGCCGCGGCCGTGCGGCTCTCCGCCGTCGAAGCTGGCGCCGTGACGGCGGCTTTCGGCGCGGCAGCGTGAGCCGGATTGGCGGCCGCTGGCACGGTGCCGGCCGCCGGCTTGGGGCCAGCCTGGCCAAGGGTCTCGGTTTGCGCAAACGCCGAGGCGCTGGCAAACAGGCCCATGGCAATGATCACGGCATGGCGCTTCGACATGCGTCTGGTCTTCCCCATGAAGACGAGGCCCGGGCGGGCGCTCGTTCGATTGTCCCGGCCGCCATACAGCAATCGGCTGACGCGCGCTCCGATTCGCGACAAGTCGCGGGAAGCTAGGGCATCAGGGTTGCGTTCCGATTAAGCACGGCGCGTCACCGAGCGCCTGCGCTCGAGGCAAGCGCTCTCGATTAGGTCGCGGCAAAGCTGAGATGGGTTCGCGAAAACCGCGACGAATGACGGGCAAACGCCCAGAAAAACGGGCGGTCAAGCCGCCCTAGAAGCAGGCCACGCGCGGAGAGCGCGCGCCAAGGTCTCGTTCAATCCGGCCGCGCCCCCGCGACGCGGCGGATTGAACATCGCCTGAAAGGCCAGACGTTGGGTCGATCAGGCCTCGTTCGCCGCGATCGACTCCATCAGCGAGACGAGCTGACGCTGCACTGTCTGGTCCTTGATCTTGCTGTAGGCACGCAGCAGCCGGAGGCTGAAGGCGCTGTCGAGGAAGAGCAGGCTTTCGACTTCGCGCGCCTTGTTGTCGCCGTCATAGAAGAAGGTCACGGGCACATCGAGGGCGGTGGCGATCTGCTGAAGCCGAGCCGCGCCGACGCGATTGACGCCCTTCTCGTATTTCTGGACCTGCTGGAAACTGACGCCGAGCTTGTCGCCAAGCTCAGCCTGCGAGATCTTCATCTCGACCCGCCGCAGACGGATCCGTTTGCCGAGCTCAATGTCCGGCTTGCCGGCACTGCGCTGCTTCATTCTTTTCGCCGCTGTTTTCATGCTTGTTCTCACCGTTGTTCTTCGGTTGAAAATCCCCCGAAGAGCTGGGTCAGGGGTTCGCCCATATACGAGTCCTTGAATTCATGCGGGTGCACGAACTCTTCCTTAAACCACGGGAATCGCGCCGGATTGAAAGCTTCGATCAGCCAGTCAATCATGTGCCGCACTCTCGGAATCCGGCCGCTACCGGGATGGTAGGACAGCCAGATATCCAGCGGTCTGTTCAGCTCGACCTCCAGTGGAATCAACTTCCCGCCAAGCGCAATGGCGTAGCTCGGGAATACGCCGATTCCGGCGCCATTCGCGACCGCCCAGTAATTGGCGCTTGAGACGTTGGTCTTCATGACCAGAAGGTCACGTTCCGGAACGCCCGGGAAGAAGCTCTCGAAGGTTTCCTTGGCGGCGAGCTGGTCGGCGAATTGCAGCACCAGGCGGTGCTTGATCAATTCGACGGCCGAGCGCGGCGCGCCGTGTTTCTCAAGGTACTTTTCCGACGCCCAGAACATCAGGTGCATGCGGCCGAGCCGCACCAGCTTGACGTCGAGCGCCGAAGGCCGCGACAGATGGATCGCGACGTCGGCCTCGTGGCGAGAGACGTCGGCGGAGCGCATCGCGCAATGCAGGTCGACCAGGATTTTGGGATAGGCCTGCTGGAATTCGACCAGGCGCGGGGCGAGCCAGAATGTCCCGAGGCCCTCGGTGACGGCGACGCGGACCTCGCCCGACAGGACGTTGGCCGTCGAATCGCTGGTGCGCAGCACATCGTAGGCGGCCGCTTCCATCCGTTCGACGGCGGAGACCACCAACGCGCCTTCATCGGTGAGATGGGTGCCGTGGACGTCGCGCGTGAACAGGGTGGTGCCGGTCTGGCGTTCGAAATCGTCGATGCGGCGGCGGACTGCATTGATCGACAGCGACAGGCGTTCGGCGGCCGAGCGGAAACTGCCGCAACGGACCACTTCCAGAAATATCCGAGCTGCGTCCCAATCCGAGAGGCCGCTGAGATTTGTGCTTGGGCGTTCCTCTAGGCGAACGCCCCTTTCCGCCAAGGAGTGCATACAAGTCCCTTCGAACCGTTAAACTGGCAGAATCCAGCGCAAACCACAACCACGGCGGGTTGAGGAACGCCGAGTTTTGAACGGCATCCTTACCGTGCTATAGTGGTATTTGAGTGTGCTTGGGGTGGGAATCGGGTGAGGTATCGCCCGGAAGAGAGGGGTACGCGTGCGTTCCGCTGCTGGCCTTGAAATGGCTGCCGGATTGCCGGGTCTATCTGGACCGGAGGGCAGCGCGCAAGATTTCGCCGGGTTTTGCGGAATAGATAAATCGCGTCGGCGCAGACGTATCGCCTTTGAGGGTTTGACCTCTTACGGCTTGGAGTCTTACGGCTGCGAGTCTTGCGGTTTCGCGTCTTGCGGTTTCGGCTCTTGCGGTTTCAACGTTCGTCGCTCACGCGCCGGGGCGATAGGAATCGCGGCTGCGATGCAGAAACAAATTGAAATGGTGTTCGAGGGCACGGAGTCCTCGTGCTATCCTTTGCTTCGCATGGGGCTCGAGGGGATCGTTGCCAGCACCTCTCGCAGGCCGAATTAACGGAAAGAAGCCGGTGTCGCATTCAGACGAACAATTGCAGTCGGTGCTCGAAACGCTCGAAGAGTGCCGCAGGGTTCTCAACGAGGGCAACAGCCGTGAGTCGGCTGAGCTGCTTTCGATCGTCATCCTCGACGTGCGGATGAAGCTCAAAGGAATTGACAGTGCCGACCTTCGGGCACTGTGCGACGAAATGTTGCGGAGCGCTTCCAGCGAACCGCAGCCTCCCTCCAAGCAGACGCAGGACCAGCCCCGGCGTCCGCTGCTCCGCGTGGTGAAGTAGCCGCACCGCCGAATCTCGTTTTTTGGCGAGATTCGTGCGCGTCCCGATGCCGCATCTGTGATCGCAGACGGCATTGGGAGGAGCCTTGGTTTGATGCGCCTCTGTTGCGCATTCTCCTGCATCGGTTACACCAGAGCCGGTTCGGCTCCGGCCCGGCAGGCATTCCCCGCGCCTAGCCACGGAGCCCGGGATGGCTCCGACTGCACCATGCAACATGTTTCGATTCCTGCGGCGCTGATTGCCGGCCTCGTCAGCTTCCTCTCGCCCTGCGTCCTCCCCCTGGTTCCGCCCTATTTGATCTATCTCACCGGCGCCACAATCGAGCATGTCGAGAGCGACGAGCCGGCTGCGGCTTCGAAGCGCGCGATCATGACGTCGGCGTTTCTGTTCGTGCTCGGTTTCTCCACGGTGTTCGTGGCGCTCGGCGCCAGCGCGTCGCTGGTGGGCGAGCTGATCCGGGCCTGGTCGGCGGAGCTGTCGATCCTCGCCGGCATCGTCATCATCATCATGGGCCTGCACTTCCTCGGGCTGACGCGGATCGGTCTGTTGATGCGTGAGGGCCGGCTGCCGATCCCGAAGCCGGTCGGGCTCTGGGGCGCCTATATCATGGGGCTCGCCTTTGCTTTCGGCTGGACCCCCTGCATCGGCCCGATCCTCGCCGCCATCCTCTCGATCGCGGCGGCGGAGGCGACGGTGACCAGGGGTGCGGGCCTGCTCGCGGTCTATTCCGCGGGCCTCGGCATTCCCTTCCTGGTCGCGGCGTTGATGATCGAGCAGTTCTCAACCCTCTTCGCGCGCATGAAGGGCCAGCTCGCCAATGTCGAGCGTGCCATGGGCGTGTTGATGGTGATTACCGGCATCGGCTTTCTCACCGGCTCGGTCTCGACTGTGAGCATCTGGCTGCTCGAGACCTTTCCGGCGTTACAGAAGATCGGTTAGTCACTCACCGCAAAGCGCGTCAGCGCCTCGCGGTCGATCTCGATCCCAAGCCCGGGGCCGTCGGGAACGCGCACCACGCCTTTTGCGTGCTCGATCGGCCGCGTCAGGATGGCCTGCCGGATCGGATGTTCGGTGCGGTCGAATTCAAGCATGGGCGCGATCGGCGCCAGCGAAGTCGGGGTGTGCGAGGGCAGCACGGCGAGGAGCTGAAGCGAGGCCGCGATCGCGATACCGGTGCCCCAGACATGCGGATTATAGCGGATGCCGAACGCCTCGCTCATGTCGGCGATTTTCTTGCACTCGCTCAAACCGCCGGCCGCGCAGGTATCGGGCTGAGCGACGTCGAGCGCATGCGACGCGAACAGGTCGCGGAAGCCGAAGCGTGTGAACTCGCACTCGCCGCCTGCGATTGGTATGGACAGCGCGGATCGCACCGCGTGATATCCCGCCACGTCCTCCGGCGGCACCGGCTCCTCGAACCATCCAATATCGTAGCGCTCGATCATCCGGCCGAGCCGGATCGCCGCAACCGCGTCATAGGCATGGTTCGCATCGACCATCAGCGCGACGTCCCCGATCGCCTCGCGTACGGCGCCCGTGACCGAGGCATCCTCCTCGATGCCGAAGCCGATCTTCAGCTTCACGGCGCGGAATCCCTCCGCGGCATAGGCTGCGGCTTCCTCCGGTAGATATTTCAGCGGGTCGCCTGACTTGCGCCGGTAAAGTCCGGTTGCGTAGGCCTGCACCTCGATGCGCGCCGCGCCACCAAGAAGTTGATGCACGGGGACACCAAAGTGTTTGCCCTTGATGTCCCACAGCGCGATGTCGATCCCGCTCAGCCCCTGGATCACGACGCCCTTCTGGCCGTGATCGCGCAGCCTTGCATAAATGGTCTGCCACAGCACGTCGGTTCGCAGCGGATCCTCGCCAATCAGCCATGACGCGATGCTCCGGACGACTGCGGCCGTCATCCGCGCCGGCCCGTAGCATTCGCCCCAGCCGGTCAGGCCGTCAGCGGTCTCGATCTCGACCAGCATCGCGGTGCGGGTGTCGTACCAGGCCCGCGAATAGGCAAAGGGCTGCGAAAGCTTCGCTTCGAGGACGTGCGCACGGACATTGGTGATCTTCATTGCTGCTTCCTTCAGTTAGCTCATCGCGTCTCGTCCAGCACGCACGTCACCGTGCAGACCACGCCGCGCGGCAGAAAGTCCACGGTCGCCTCGCCGCCGAGCTGATCGCGCGCGCTGCGCTCGATCAGGCGCGAGCCGAAACCGCGTTGCACCGGCGCTTTCACCGCAGGCCCGCCGATCTCGCTCCAGATCAGCCGCAGTCGCGGCTTCGGCGTGTCCGCGATGACTTCCCATTCCAGCGTGACCCGGCCGCTCTCGTTGGACAGCGCGCCGTATTTCGCGGCATTGGTGGCTATCTCATGCACGATCATCGACAGCACCACCGCAAGCCGCGGCGATAGCGGCACCGCAGGGCCGGCCATGCGGATGCGTTCCGGACCGGAGAGCAGGAAGGGCTGCAGCACACGCGTCACCACGTCCTTCAGCTCCGAGCCCTGCCACTTCTCCTGGCTGAGGAGATTATGCGCTTCGGCGAGCGCGCCGAGGCGCCCCTCGAACTTCGCCCGCTCGTCGCGGCTTGCGCTGCGGAAGGTCTGCACCGCGATCGCCTGCATCAGCGCCAGCGTGTTCTTGACGCGGTGGTTGAGCTCCTCGATCAGGAGATCATGCAGCATCTCGCCGCGCGCGATCGTGGTCGCCATCCTGACGGCAAAGGTCAGGCCGATCAGCAGCAGCACACCGCCGATCAGGCTGGTGATCGCGATGTTGCGCCAGAGCGGCGCGATCAACGAGCTTTCCGGGACGCCGGCGGCGACCGTCCATCCGGTCAGCCCCGATCGGGTGTAGGCGGCGGCGAGCGGGATGCCGTCGAGCGAGATCGACGAGAGGCTCGCCTCCGGTTTGCGGAACATCTCGTCATAGAGCGAGGATGACGCGCGCTTGCCGAATGTTTCACTGGAGTTCGGCACGCGCGCGAACACTGTGCCCTTGGCGTCGAGCAGGGACACAGTCCACTGCTGGTTGGGCCGCTGCTTCTCCAGCAGATCCTGAAAGATGCTGATTGGCGGGCCGAAGCAGAGGTCGTAGATCACTTCGCCATCGCGGAACACCGGAACTTCGACCGTGAGCACCTGCCGCCGGGTGAGCGCGCCGGTGAACAGGTCGGAATATTGCGGTGCCTTGGTCGCAAACATCTTCTCGATGATCTCGAGATTGGCGCGCCGCGGCAGGCTCGCGGTATCTTCCGCCTCAGACGAAAACAGGATCCGGCCGCGGCGGTCGGAGATCAGCACCAAACCGCCCTTGCCGTATTGATCGACGAAGCCGAGCGCAATGCGGCGGAAATTCATGAAGTCGTTGCTTTGGAGCGAATCCGTCAGCGCGAGGACCTGCAAACTGCCGGTCATCCGTTGCACCTCGGAATCCAGCACCAAGCGCATGCTGCGCACGCTTTCCAGCACGCGGCGGGTCGCGTCGTTGCGGTCCTGCTTGTAATTGTAGAGGGCGATGCCGACCGCGAACACGATCATCGGCAGCGTTGTTCCCGCCACCAGGAGAGCGAGCCGGACGGGCAGGGTGAGCTTTGACAAACGCGGACGTCCCGGTTCCAGCGCGGTGGCGCCGGATTATGATTTTCTCAAACCATAGGAGCAGGATTTGCGTTGCGCCACGAATTTTCACTCACGATTGTGGCTTCGGGACCAGAGCCGCAAACCGGATTTTGCAATGCAACGTGCAGCGCTCAGGTCATGCTGATGGCGGTCAGCACCAGGCAAACCGCGTAAAGCGGTTGCCAGAGCGATCCAGGCGATCCGGGCTTCTCGATGCGATTCCATGTGGTCGCTCCGGGACAGCGGCCGCCGTCGAGGCGGCCGCTTCCTTCGTCAGATCTGATCAATCGATTTCCTGCACGACCGCGCGCGTGCCGGGATCGACCAGCATCACATGATCGCCCGAGTAGACGTAGCGATACTTGGTAAGCGACGGGCCCCAGTCCGCAGGTACGGACTCGAGCTCGACGTCGCGCGGAACTGTGCTGCCGACGACGATCTTTTCCTTCGTCGTCACGGGGCGAAGATGGTGCTCGGTGACGTAGGATTTGATCTTGGTTCGATATTCCGGCTCGATCTGCACCGCAGCATGACCCGTTCCCGTGGTGGTGACGACGGTGGATTGCGCGAATGCGCCGGTCGAAATCAGAACAGCGGCGGCAGAAAGCAGCAATAGCTTCTTCATCGTGTTGGCCTCCTCGTTGGACAATGCGCCGCGACAACATCTGACCGCAGACGACGTTCCCTGGTGAACTGGAACAAACTGCCGGTTTTTCCCGTTGCTTCATCAACCTGGCCAAATCGCCCGGTGAACTGGAGGAGGACAATATGAAACTGAAGATTGCGACAGCTGCGCTGGTGCTGGCTGCAATGTCCCTGCCGGCGTTCGCTGCCGACGAATTCTATGTTGTGCAGGACGTCAAGACGAAGAAGTGCACCGTCGTCGACAAGAAGCCGACGGACACGTCCATGACCGTCGTCAGCCCGTCGGGCACGATCTACAAATCGCGCACCGAGGCTGAAAGCAGCATGAAGACCGTCAAGGTCTGCACATCAAACTGAGGAGGAGTGACCAATGCCAGTTCTTATTCTTTGGGCCGTACCTGCCGTGCTGGTAATCGGCGGCGGCATTTATCTGATCGGTCATTTCCATTGAACAAACAGCAACGGGGCTTCCGCGCTGCTCGCGAAAGCCTCGTTGCATCAACTCCGCGATCTAGAGATTACTCTCGGTGACCGCGGCGTAGACCATGCTGCGCAGCTCGCGCCGGATCGGGTACGCGCTCGACGGCAGCACCTGAGTCATGAAGATCGTGATCAGCTCCTCGGCGGGGTCGATCCAGAACGAGGTCGTGGCCGCGCCGCCCCAATTATATTCGCCAGGACTGCCGGCGATCAGCGTCTCCGCCGGGCGCATGGTCACAGCGAAGCCGAGCCCGAAACCGATCCCGTTATAGCTGGCTTCCGAGAACAGCGAGCGCGATACCTCGGGCAGCGAGCGACCGCCCGGAATGTGGTTGGTCGTCATCAGCGCCAGCGTCTTTGGCCCGATCAGGCGGACGCCGCCAAGCTCGCCGCCATTGAGCAGAGCGCGGCAGAAAGTGAGATAATCGGCCACGGTCGAGCACAGTCCTCCACCGCCGGAAACGAGGGAGGGCGGGGATAGGAACGAGCTCGTGGTCGGATCGTCCTGGAGCGTCAGGCCCTCGCGGCGCTGGCCGGCGTGGAAAGTCATGCCGCCGCCCGGGTCCGCGGAGTAGCAGGCAGCGAACCGATGCGCCTTGGAAGCCGGCACGTGGAAATCGGTGTCGGTCATGCCAAGCGGATCAAGAATCCGCGCCTTGAGGAACTGCTCGAACGGCATGCCCGAGATCTTGCCGATGAGGTAGCCCAGCACGTCGGTCGACACCGAATAGTTCCAGGCCTCGCCCGGCGAAAACTCCAGCGGGATTTTTGCGAGGCTCTCTATCATGCTCTGGAGCGTGCCGGATTTCTCGACCTCGCCGATCTTCTCGGCGCGATAGGCGGCATCGACGTTGGAGCGCTGCTGGAAGCCGTAAGTCAGCCCGGAGGTGTGACGCAGCAGGTCGACGATCAGCATCGGCCGGGACGGCGGCCGGGTCAGGAAGGCCGGTGCAGTACCGGCGACGAACACGCCGAGATCCTTCCATTCCGGAATGTATTTGGCGACGGGCTCGTCGATCGCGACCAGGCCTTCCTCGACCAGCATCATGAAGGCGACGCTGGTGAGCGCCTTGGTCATGGAATAGATGCGGTAGATGGTGTCGTCCTTGACCGGCGCCTTGCGCTCGATGTCGGCAAAGCCCTGGACCGAGCTGTGGGCGACCTTGCCGCGGCGATAGACCAGCAGGTGCGCGCCCGGGAAGCGGCCGGCATCGATGTAGCGGTTCTTCAGATGGGCATCGACGCGGTCGAGCGCGGACTTGGACAGGCCGACGGATTCGGGCGAGGCGGGGGCAGGGGCGAGCATCAGTTCCTCCGGGGGCAGTTTTACAGGTGATAGCCGAAATGGCGACCTCATTCCAAGCGGGTCGCGCTTAACGCAGGCATGCCGGTTGGTGTAGGCTCCGGCTTGGAACGCCTCCAGGGAGCCCCCAAGGACCCGTAATGGTCCTAACAAGAAAACCGCAAGGCAGCGCATCATGACCCAGTTCAACGAGACCGAACTCACCGAAGCCGTCGTCAACAGCTTCGACAACACGCCCAACCCGCGCGCAAAATTCCTGCTCCAGGAACTGGTGAAGTCGCTGCATGATTACGTCAGCAAGACCGGTCTCAGCTTCGAGGAATGGGAATACGCCATTGATTTCCTGACCCGCACCGGCCAGAAATGTACCGACACTCGCCAGGAGTTCATCCTGCTCTCCGATGTGCTCGGCGTCTCCATGCTGGTCGATGCGGTCAACCATCGCGACCGCGACGGCGCGACCCAGACCACGGTGCTCGGTCCGTTCTATGTCGGCGAGCACAAGGTCACGGCCCACGGCACCGACATCTCGCCGAACAATCTCAGCGGCGAGCGCATGTTCGTGCAGAGCCGCGTCACCGATCTCCAGGGTAAGCCGCTTGCGGGCGTTCCCGTCGACGTCTGGCACGCCGACGACGATGGCTTCTACGATTCACAGAAGCCGAACTATGACGAGGTCGGCGCCTCGGCGCGGGCGCGCTTTATCACCGACAGCGACGGTCGCTTTTTCTTCCGTACCATTTTGCCGTGCAGCTACCCGATCCCGACCGACGGTCCGGTCGGCGAGATGATCGTGCAGACGAAGCGTCACCCGATGCGCCCGGCGCATGTGCACTTCCTGGTCAACGCCAAGGATTATGAGCCGCTGATCACCCACGTCTTCATGGACGGCGATAAATATCTCGACTCCGACGTGGTGTTCGGCGTCAAGGACGACCTCATCGCCAAGGTCGAGCCGCGCAACGACCCGACCATGCCCGACGGCGGCAAGGCCAGCGGGCAGTGGCACCTGATGACCTACGAATTCCATCTCAAGCCCGGCGGCGGCGTGGCGCCGAAGCCGCTGGGGACGAAGGCCGCGGAGCCGGCTTGATGGTTCGTGGCTATCTTGCGTGCAGGAGCGCAAGGAGCGCGACGACCGTGCAGGCCAGCACGACCGTCATCAATTTCCAGAACAGCAACGGATTGCGCTCGATCAGCGGCGTGGTCCGTGTCCTGAGATAGGCTGGATTGGGATTGCGAAGCTCGTAGACGAACTCGGCCACGTCCTCGTGTCGCTTGTAGGGGTCCGGGTGCAGGGCCTTCTTGAGCGCGCCGTCGAGCCAGACCGGGATGTTGCGGTCATCATCCTCGGCCGGGCGGTACCTCAATTTGCGAACGTCCGATCTGCCGCGAATCCTGGCGATCTGAGCGCCATAGGGAAGCACGCCGGTCAGCATCTGGTAGCAGATGACGGCCAGCGAGAACATGTCCGAGCGGGGCGATCCGCCGTCTCCGATAAAATATTCGGGCGCCGTGTATTGCACCGTTCCGAGGATCTCGTCAGCCTCCTGCTGCGGTGCAGCCTCGGCGACGCCCGCCACCTTGACCGATCCGAAGTCGATGATCTTTGCCGTGCCGGTCTTGTCGATCAGGATGTTGTCGGGTCTCAGATCCTGATGCAGCATCTCGAGCCGATGGAAGGCGCGCAGGCCCACCGCGATCTGTTCGACGATGCCGCGGACCGTCTCCAGATCAGGGCGCGGATGGTCGATCATCCACTGTCTGAGGGTCTGTCCTTCGACGAACTCGGTGGCGACGTAGAGATATCCGCGCCTTCTCGGTTGTGACCGAGGCTTCAGCACGTGCGGACTGTCGATGCGCCGCGCAATCCACTCTTCCATCATGAAGCGCTTCAGATAGGCGCGGTTGTCGCGCAGATCGATCGAAGGCAGCTTGAGTGCGACCGGTTCCTCGGTTTCGGTGTCGATAGCCAGGTAAATGTGGCTACGGCTGCTCGCGTGAACTTCCCGAACTATCCTGTAGCCGTCGAATATGTCGCGCGGTTCGGGAAGCGGAGGGACAGGCAGTTCAAATGTCTGATCGATTATGTCAGGAGAGGCGCCGTCGGGTACCTGATCGATGCGGAGGATCTGGACGGTGATATTGTCATCGCTGCCGCGGCGATAGGCTTCTTCGACGATCGTCCTGGCGGCCTGATCGAGATCATTCGCATGCTGGTCGAGCGCGCCAGTGACAAACCGATGGTCGACGAATTCGTAGGCGCCGTCTGTCGCCAGCAGGAAGATGTCGCCCTTTCCGATCGGAAGCGCCTGGTAGTCGATCTCGAGCTGCGGGTTTATCCCCAGCGCCCGACCGAGATAGGTCTGCTCCGGCGAGACGATGATGCGATGATCGTCCGTGAGCTGCTCGAGTGCCTTGCCGGCGACGCGATAGATCTGCAATCGCCGACGTGGAAGATGTGGGCCGTGGTCGATTTCACGACCATGGCGGTCAAGGTGCAGACATAGCCTTTGTCCCGGTCATAGGCATACTGGCTGCGTCGGGTCTGTGTGTGCAGCCACGAATTGGTGGCGTCGAGCACGCGCCTCGCCGAGGTTTTCACGGTCCAGGCTTCCGACGTGCAGTAATAATCCGTCAGGAAGCTCTTGACCGCCGACTCGCTGGCGATCTGGCTGACCGTGCTGCTGCTGATGCCGTCGGCCAGCACCGCAGCGATTCCCTTCATGCTCAGCAGCGGCTCGGCTGGAACGAGAACGCCGTGAAAGTCCTGGTTGACCGGCTTGCGGCCCTTGTCGGAATGCTGCCCGACCGAAATTTGCAGTCCGCGGCTCATTCTTGTCACCAACAGAAAGGAGCCTCACCCTAGCAGGCGAGGCTCCCTTGTTTGAGTCGCAATCGATCAGGCCGCAGCGCGGGTGGAGCCCTTCGCGGCGACCTGGCGCTTGGGCTGGGTCAGCACGTGCGTCGCGTACAGGGTCATGCCGGTGAAGGCGAGGCCGCCCACGAGGTTGCCCAGCACGGTCGGAATCTCGTTCCAGATGAAGTAATCCATGATCGAGAATTTGGCGTGGAGCATCAGGCCCGACGGGAACAGGAACATGTTCACGACGGAATGTTCGAACACCATGTAGAAGAACACCAGGATCGGCATCCACATCGCGATGACCTTGCCGGGCACCGAGGTGGAGATCATGGCCCCCACGACGCCGGTCGAGACCATCCAGTTGCAGAGCATGCCGCGGATGAACAGCGTCGCCATGCCGGCCGCGCCGTGCGCGGCGTAGCCGAGCGTGCGGCCTTCGCCGATATTGCCGATAGCCGTGCCCACCTTGTCGGGATCCTGCGTGAAGCCGAACGTCGTGACGAAGGCCATCATGAAGGCCACCGTCAGGGCGCCGGCGAAATTGCCGATGAAGACAAGCCCCCAGTTCCGCAGTACGCCGCCGAAGGTGACGCCGGGGCGCTTGTCGATCAGGGCGAGCGGGGAGAGCACGAACACGCCGGTCAAGAGGTCGAAGCCCAACAGATAGAGCATGGAGAACCCGACCGGAAACAGCAGCGCGCCGATGAGCGGCTGACCCGTGTTCACGTTGATCGTGATGGCGAACCAGGCGGCAAGCGCGAGGATGGCGCCGGCCATGTATGCGCGGATGATGGTATCCCTGGTCGACATGAAGATTTTGGATTCACCCGCGTCCACCATCTTGGTGACGAATTCCGAAGGGGCGAGATACGACATCAGGTTTCCTTTGCTTGTGTGAAAAGACAGCGCGTTTGGTTCGGGACGGTGCCGTTGTCAGGACGCTGTCTCCGCACATGCCGGCGAGCCGGAAACCTGCGGACCAAAGGAATTGGGAATCTCGCATGGGATCGCGTGACGACGACTGTGCCCGGCAGGCTCAGCGAAGCAGTGTTGCTCTCCCCGAGTTTCAGCCTTTGGAGGGCCTCAACATATCGGCGGGCCGCAGTCGTCATTGACTGAGTGATGGTTTTGCAAGCAATCCACGTGCCATCGGTACCGGTGATGTCGCGACGGGTCTGAAATCGGCTCCAGCCAAGCGACTCTTCGTATCGGACCCCGCAGATCGGGCGGTGCTTTGAGCCAGAATCCGTCGCCTTCGCTCAAATATTCGACACTCAGCTCAATATTTGTGCGCCGCACAAAGATTGAGCGAGGCGCCCGATTTGCACGCTGAATAGGCCTGCCGATTTTTAAGGCAGGTCGAGTAAGTTACTGAAATATCTTTCATTCGCGGCTTACGGCAGTTGGCATGGAAATTGAAAAGCCATTTGGCGACGCCAACGACGCCGTCCTTCATCATCATCCATCAGCATCATGAACTCGCCACCGGGGCTTGGCCTCGGCGCGCGCCTCCGTGTGGGGGCTGAAGCCTGCAATGACGCAGCGGTGAGTCTGGAAGGGACATTCAATGACCAAGAATCCGACGTGGATTTCTGACTGGCGCCCCGAAGACGAGGCGTTCTGGAATGCGGGCGGCAAAGCAGTCGCCCGGCGTAACCTGATCTGGTCGATCGTCGCGGAGCATATCGGCTTCTCGGTGTGGCTGATCTGGAGCATCGTCGCTACCAAGCTGCCGCAGGCGGGCTTCCACTATACGACTGACGAGTTGTTCCAGCTGGTGGCCGTGCCCGGCCTGATCGGCGCGTTGATGCGCTTCCCCTATACTTTCGCGGTTACGACCTTCGGCGGCCGCAACTGGACCATCTTCAGCGCAGCGATCCTGTTCATTCCGACGCTGTCGCTTGCCTATTTCGTGAGCCAGCCCGACACGCCGTTCTGGTTGATGCTGCTGATCGCCTCGACCGCCGGTCTCGGCGGCGGCAACTTCGCCTCGAGCATGACCAACATCTCCTTCTTCTTCCCGGATAAGATGAAGGGATGGGCGCTCGGGCTCAACGCGGCGGGCGGCAACATCGGTGTCTCCAGCGTGCAGCTGCTGACGCCGATTCTGATGACACTTGCGGTCATCAACCTGTTCCAGGCGAGCCCGGTCGCCGGCGTTTACCTCCAGAACGCCGGGTTGATGTGGGTTCTGCCGATCGTGGTCGCGGTGCTCGGCGCAGTGTTCTTCATGAACAACCTGACCTCGGCCAAGTCGTCGATCAAGAACCAGCTCGCGATCGTGAAGCGCAAGCACACCTGGATCATGGCCTTTATCTACATCGGGACCTTCGGCTCCTTCATCGGCTACTCCGCAGCGTTTCCGCTGCTGATCAAGACGCAGTTTCCAGCTGTGACGATCGCGATCGCATTCCTGGGTCCTTTGGTTGGCTCGCTGGCGCGCCCATTCGGCGGCTGGCTCGCCGACAAAGTCGGCGGCTCCGTCATCACGTTCTGGAATTTCATCGCAATGGCGGCGGCCACGATCGGCGTGCTCTACTTCGTGGGGCAGAAGGATTTCGGCGGCTTCCTCACCATGTTCCTGATCCTGTTCGTCACGACAGGCATCGGCAACGGCTCGACCTACCGGATGATCCCTTCGATCTTCCGCGAGGAGAACCTGTTCAAGGTGCGCGGCAAGGGCGATGCGGCGCGCGCGATGGCACTGAAGGCCGCGAGCATCGAGAGCGGTGCGGCCGTCGGCTTCATCGGCGCCGTCGGTGCCGTCGGTGGCTATTTGATCCCGAGTAGTTTCGGCAAGTCGATCGCCATGACGGGCGGGCCGCAGTTCGCGCTCGCCATCTTCCTGGTGTTCTACGGCGCCTGCCTCGGACTCACCTGGTGGTTCTACCTCCGTCGCAGCCCGCAAGGTGAAGGCGCGCCAAGCCTCGCCGAAGCACGCATCTAGAGCATGATCCGGAAAACTGTGCAGCGGCTTTCCGACAAGGTCATGCTCAAACAATAGAGCCTGCTGCAATTCCGCTTCTCCCCGCACGCGGGGAGAAGCATTGCCCCGACAGTTTGACTCATGAACCTGGTTCGCAATGGCGCGCACCAAGGCAAACCCAACAGGCAGGAGAACATCATGACACCCGAGCAGATCACCCTCGTCCAGCAGAGCTTTTCCAAGGTCGCGCCGATTTCAGAAACGGCCGCGGTGCTGTTCTACGATCGCCTGTTCGAGGTGGCGCCATCGGTGCGCGCGATGTTTCCCGAGGACATGACCGAGCAGCGCAAGAAGCTGATGGGCATGCTCGCCGCCGTGGTCGGCGGCCTGTCGAATCTGGAATCGATTCTGCCCGCGGCCTCGGCCCTCGCCAAGCGCCACGTTGCCTACGGCGCCAAGGCTGAGCACTACCCCGTGGTCGGCGCGAGCTTGCTGTGGACGCTGGAGAAGGGCCTCGGCGAGGCCTGGACGCCCGAACTGGCAAAAGCCTGGACCGACGCCTACGGCGTGCTGTCCGGCTTCATGATTTCCGAGGCCTACGGCACGCAGTCGCAGGCGGCTGAATAGGAGATGCCTTGTGAGTGAACCGCTCGTCATCGTCGGTAACGGTATGGCGGCCGCGCGGCTGGTCGACGAACTCGCCAAGACGGCGCTCGGCCGCTACGCGGTCGCCGTCATCGGCGAGGAGCCGCGGCTCGCTTACAATCGCGTGCTGCTCTCCTCCGTGCTCGCCGGCGAGACCGGCTCGCACGAGATCGAGCTCCGGCCTGCCGATTGGTGGCGTCATCGCGGCGTCACCGTGCGTTACGGCTACCGCGTCACCGAGATCGACACCGGCCGCCGCGAGCTCAAGATCGCGGGGGAAGAGAGCATGGAATATTCCAAGCTCGTGCTTGCCACCGGCTCGACGCCGCTGCGGTTGAACGTGCCCGGCGCCGATCTCGCCGGCGTGCACACCTTTCGCGACACCCGCGACGTCGACCTGCTGCTGACGCTTGCGGCCGCCAGGAAGCGCGTCGTCGTCGTCGGTGGTGGTCTGCTCGGACTCGAAGCAGCCTACGGGCTGGCCAAGGCCGGCGCGCCGGTGACTCTGCTGCATCTGATGGACCGGCTGATGGAGCGTCAGCTCGATGGGCCCGCGGCCGATTTGCTCAAGACGCTGGTCGAGCGCAAGGGCATCCGCATCCTGCTCAATGCCTCGACCGCCTGTATTCATGGCGACGGCCGCGTCGAAGCCGTCGAGCTCGCCGACGGCAGCCGCATCGAGGCCGACGCGGTGATCTTCGCGGCCGGCATCCGGCCCAACGTCGCACTGGCCAAGGAGGCCGGCATCGCCGTTAACCGCGGCGTCGTCGTCGACGATGTGATGCAGACCGCGTCGTCAGACATCTACGCGCTCGGCGAATGCGCCGAGCATCGCGGCACCTGTTATGGACTGGTCGAGCCGGCCTATGAGCAGGCCCGCGTTCTCGCGCGGCATCTCGGCGGCAAGCCTGCCTCCTACCAAGGCAGCGTGGTCTCGACTAACCTCAAAGTGTCCGGCGTCAGCGTGTTTTCGGCCGGCGACTTCATGGGCGGGGAGGGCAGCGAAAGCCTCGTGCTCAGCGACCGCAGGCGCGGCACCTACAAGAAGCTCGTGATCGCCGACGGATGCGTCACCGGCGCAGTGCTGATCGGCGATACCGCCGATGCGCTCTGGTATCTCGAACTGATCCGCACCCGCGAGAAGATTACCGCGATCCGTACCGACATGATGTTCGGCCGCGCGCTCGCGCGTTCCTCCAAAGCGGCTTGATGGAGGTAGCTTGATATGACCGCGATCGATCCCACCTTGCGTGCCACCAAGACGACTTGTCCCTACTGCGGCGTCGGCTGCGGCGTGCTGGCAACCCCTGACGGAAAGGGCGGCGCGGCGATCGCGGGCGATCCCGATCATCCCGCCAATTTCGGCCGGCTCTGCTCGAAAGGGTCGGCGCTCGGCGAGACCGTCGGGCTCGAAAGCCGGCTGCTCTATCCCATGATCCGCTGCAAGGGCGTGCTCGAGCGCGTGGCCTGGAGCGATGCGCTCGACCATGTCGCCCACCGCATGCAGCACATCGTTGCGCGCGATGGCGCCGATGCCGTCGCGTTCTATCTCTCCGGCCAATTGTTGACCGAGGACTATTACGTCGCCAACAAGCTGATGAAGGGCTTTGTCGGCACCGCCAATGTCGACACCAATTCGCGGCTCTGCATGTCGTCCTCGGTCGCCGGTCATCGCCGCGCCTTCGGCGCCGACACCGTGCCCGGCTGTTACGAGGATCTCGACCGGGCCGACCTGCTGGTCTTCGTCGGCTCCAATGCGGCCTGGTGCCACCCGGTGCTGTTCCAGCGCATGCTGAAGAACCGGCAGGAGCGCGGCGCGCGCATGATCGTGATCGATCCGCGCCGCACCGACACTGCGAGCGACGTCGACTTGTTCCTCGGCCTCAAGCCCGGCACCGACACCGCGTTGTTCTCGGGCCTGTTCGTTCATCTCGTCGACAGCAATGCGCTCGACCAGGACTACATTGCAAATAACACCTCGGGCTTCGAGGATGCGTTGGCACGTGCGCGCAACATCGCCGGCAGCGTCACGGCGACCGCGCTCGCCACCGGCCTGACCGAGCAGGACGTTGCGGCTTTTTTCAAGATGTTCCGCGACACCGAGCGGGTCGTCACGCTCTATTCGCAGGGCGTCAACCAGTCGGCGCAGGGCACCGACAAGGTCAACGCCATCCTGAACTGCCATCTCGCGACGGGACGTATCGGCAAGCCGGGCGCTTCGCCGTTCTCACTCACCGGCCAGCCCAACGCGATGGGCGGCCGCGAGGTCGGCGGCCTCGCCAACCAGCTCGCCGCGCACATGAACTTCACGCCGCCCGACATCGACCGCGTGCGGCGGTTCTGGAAGGCGCCGCGCATCGCCACCCATGAAGGGTTGAAGGCGGTGCAGCTGTTCGAGGCCATCAACCGCGGCGAGGTCAAGGCGCTTTGGGTGATGGGCACCAACCCCGCGGTCTCGCTGCCCGACGCCGATGTCGTGCGCGAGGCCCTGAAGAAGCTCGAGCTGTTCGTGGTGTCCGAGAACGTGCTCTCCAACGACACGGTCGAGGCCGGCCCGCATGTGCTGCTGCCGGCGCTGGCCTGGGGCGAGAAATCGGGCACGGTGACCAATTCCGAGCGCCGCATCTCGCGCCAGCGCTCCTTCCTGCCGGCGCCGGGCGAGGCGCGGCCTGACTGGTGGATCCTGAGCGAGACCGCAAAACGTCTCGGCTTCGGCGACAGTTTCAATTACAAATCCGCAGCCGACATTTTCCGCGAGCACGCCGCGCTCTCGGCGTTCGAGAACAATGGCAGCCGCGATTTCGATATCGGCGCGCTCACCTCGTTGTCCGATGAAGGCTTCGATGGCTTGAAACCCGTGCAATGGCCGGCACGCGAAGACCAGGCGCCCGGCGAGCGCTTCTTCGCGCAAGGCGGCTTCTTCACCAATGACGGCAAGGGCCGCTTCGTCGCGCCCGAGGTGCCGGCGCTGCGTAGCGAGACGGGCCCGTCGCGACCCCTGCGGCTCAATACCGGGCGCATCCGCGACCAGTGGCACACCATGACGCGCACCGGCCTGAGCCAGCGGCTGGGCGCGCATCTGCCGGAACCGTTCGTCGAGATTCATCCCGATGACGCCAATAAATACGGCATCGCTCATGACGGGTTTGCCCGCATCACCACGGATTACGGCCAGTGCATCCTGAAGGTCGTCGTCAGCGAACGGCAGCAGCGCGGCACGCTGTTCGCGCCGATCCACTGGAGCCAGATGAACACCTCGCACGGCCGCGTCGGCGCGCTGGTCGCTCCATTCACAGATCCGTTCTCGGGCCAGCCGGAATCGAAGGCTACGCCGGCTGCCATCGCGCCGTATGAATACGTCTTCCGCGGTTTTGCGCTGTCGCGAAAGCAGCTCGATCTGCCGCCGAACCTGTTGTGGACCCGCGCCAGCGTCGCCGGCGGCTTCGGCTATCTCTTCGCCGACAATGCCGATCTCGCGCGCTGGCCGGCCTGGCTCGATGGCGTCGCCGGCGAGGATGTCGCCGAGTACCGCGATTTCGGCGGCGGCGTTTATCGCGCGGCCTCGTTCACAGGCGATCGTATCGAGGCCTGCTTGTTCGTCGGCCCCGCGCATGACGCCGGCGACTGGGAGGTGGTGAAGAGCATGTTCGCCGCCGATCACGTCACCGACGAGCAGCGCCGCATGCTGCTGTCCGGCAAATCCAGCGAAGGCGCCGCCTCGACCGGCCCGATCGTCTGCGCCTGTTTCGGCGTCGGCCGCGGCACCATCTGCGACACCATCGCAGCCGGCGCCCGCACCGCCGCCGAGATCGGCGCGAAACTCAAGGCCGGCACCAATTGCGGTTCCTGTATCCCCGAGCTGAAGCAGCTGATCGCCGCGACCGAGCTCGCGCCGGCGAAACAGGCGAAAGTAGCGGGCGCGGCGGGATAAGACGACGTTCTCGGTCGTCGCCTTAAACTCCGGTGTCATCGCCCGGCCTCGCCGGGCGATCCAGTACGCCGAGACACTTGTGATTGAGCAGTAAGGCCGCGGCGTACTGGATTCCCCGCTTTCGCGGGGAATGACAATGAGGGTGGTGTTCCATGCCTCCGCCCCAATCGACGCGCTGTCCATTGTGCCTTATGTTGCGGCGCTCTCATCAACAGCCAACAACAACCATGATGTACCTGGAAACGCCGCCGCGCCTGATTGAAACCAAAATCTTCTCGGCCATGCCCGACAAATTCCGCCGCATGGGCGTGCGGAGCGATTGGGCCGATGCCAACCGGCCGGGCGTTGCGACTGACAGCTTCATCGAAGGGCCGTCGTTCGACAAGGACGGCAACCTCTACATCGTCGACATTCCCTTCGGCCGCATCTTCCGCATCGCGCCTGATGGGGAATGGTCGCTCGTGGTCGAATATGACGGCTGGCCGAACGGGCTGAAGATCGCAGCCGACGGACGCATCCTGGTCGCCGACTACATGCACGGCATCATGGAGCTCGACGCCAAAGCCGGGCACATCAAGCCGGTGCTGACCGCGCGCAATTCGGAATCGTTTCGCGGCTGCAACGATCTGCATCTTGCTTCCAACGGCGACATCTATTTCACCGACCAGGGCCAGACCGGCCTCCATGATCCCAGCGGCCGGGTCTATCGGCTGAGCGCGAGTGGCCGGCTTGATTGCCTGATCAATACCGGCATCAGCCCGAATGGCCTGGTGCTCGATCCGACCGAGACCGTGCTGTTCGTCGCGATGACGCGCGACAATTCCGTGTGGCGATTGCCGTTCATGCGGGACGGCAGCGTGTCCAAGGTCGGCCGCTTCTGCGCGCTGTTCGGTACATCCGGCCCTGATGGCGTGACCATGGACGCGAGGGGGCGCCTGTTCGTCGGCCACGCCTCACTCGGGCACGTCTTCGTGTTCGCACCGAACGGAGAATTGATCGCGCGGATCAAGTCGTGCGCAGGGCCGAATTGCACCAATGTTGCGATCGGTGGCGCGAAGAAAGATCGGCTCTATATCACTGAGTCAGCAACCGGCACTGTGCTGGTCGCGGATATCAGCGAACTGTGAGCTTTCACATGAAATCAAACCCCTTCGGCCAGACCGGCGCCAACGTCTCCGTCATCGGGCAGGGCACCTGGTATCTCGACCATGGCGATCGCAAGCGCGCGATCGCGGCGCTTCAGCGCGGGCTCGATCTCGGGATGACTCACGTCGACACCGCGGAGATGTATGGCGATGCCGAGCTCGTCATTGCCGATGCGATCGCGAACCGGCGCGATGAAGTCTTCCTGGTCTCGAAAGTGCTGCCGAGCAACGCCTCGCGCCGTGGCACCATCGCCGCCTGCGAACGCTCGCTGAAGCGGCTGAAGACCGATCGTCTCGATTGCTATCTCCTGCACTGGCGCGGTTCGTATCCGCTGCAAGACACCGTCGCTGCATTCGAAGAGCTGGTGAAGGCCGGCAAGATAAAATCCTGGGGCGTGTCCAATTTCGACGCGGACGATCTCGACGAGATTTTCGAAATTGCGGGCGAGGGCAGGGTCGCGTGCAATCAGGTGCTCTATCATCTCAAGGAGCGCGCGATCGAGCATGCGGTGATCCCGTGGTGCGAGCAGCACGGTGTTGCGGTGGTCGCCTATTCGCCGTTCGGCCATGACGATTTTCCCGCCGGCGACAGCAAGGGCGGCGCCGTGCTTGCGCGCATTGCGCAAGCGCGTCGCGCGACGCCGCGTCAGGTCGCACTGAGCTTCCTCACCCGTGCGACTACGGTGTTCGCGATCCCCAAGGCGTCATCCGCGGAACATGCCATAGAAAACGCGGTGGCCGGCGATCTCGTGCTGACGACAGACGACATTGCGGCGCTGGATGCGGCGTTTCCGCGCGGTCCCAAGCCGCGCGGCCTCCCCATGCTGTAGTGCAGCAACGCGCAATATTAATGGACCATTGACGCGCGCGGACGCCAGCGCATATCGGCATCCTGTTTTCGCAAGTTGTGAAAGCGGCGCGTTTGTCGTTTTTTACAGCCGTCCCCGATCTCGTATTTCCCAGGTTCCAGCCGTGACCCCGCCGCCCGCCGTAGCCGCAAGGCTCGACAGTATTGCCATGCCGATGCCGGAGAAGAAGCAGCAGACGCGCCGCGCGCCTGCGCGCGTCGATCATCCCTTCAAGGGCATTGCACTGGTGTTGCTGTCGACGGTGTTTCTCGGCTGCTCCGACGTCACCGCGAAATATTTGTCGACGAGCCTGCCGTCGATCGAGATCACCTGGATCCGCTTCGTGACGTTCGCGCTGATGTTCACGCCTGTGATGCTGCCGGCGTCGCCGCTTTATGCGATGCGCACCGAGCGCCTCGGTTTGCAGTTGATGCGCGGCGCGGCGCTGCTCGGCTCCTCGCTCTTCTTCATCACTGGCCTGCGCTTCCTCCCGATCGCGGAGGCGTCTGCAACCGGCTTCGTCTCTCCGCTGTTCGTCACTGCGCTGTCGATCATCTTTCTCAGCGAGAAGGTCGGCATGCGCCGCTGGATCGCGACCGCGCTCGGCCTGATGGGGGTGATCATCATCCTGCGGCCGGGCTCGAACGCGTTTCACGTCGCCGCCTTCTTCCCGATCATCTCAGCGTTCTGCTGGGCTGCCGCATTGATCCTGACCCGCATGATAAGCGGCCGCGAAGCCGTCATCACCACGATGGCCTATTCCGCGCTCACCGGTGTTGCGATCCTCACAGTGATGGTGCCGTTCGTCTGGGTGACGCCGAGCTGGACTGCGATCGGACTCGGCATCGTGATTGGCGTCGCGTCCACCGTCGGCCAGTGGATCATCGTGCTGGCCTACCGCTATGGCGATGCCTCGGTGCTGGCGCCGTTCTCCTACACGCAATTGTTGTGGGTCAGCATTTTGGGCTTCTTCATCTTCGGGGAATTGCCGGACATGTGGACCATCGTCGGCGCGGCGTTCATCGTCGCCAGTGGTCTCTATATCGCCCATCGCGAGCGCATCCGTCGCGCCCAGCTTTTGGTGCAGGCCGAGCGCTCCCCGAACCCCTGACGCAATATTTCGAACCGGTATCGTGCTATCAACGGCTCCAACAACAAGGGAGGAGACGGATGCGCGCTGCGATTTTCAGGAACGGTGAGATTGTCGTGGACCGGATGCTGGAGCCGACACCGGGTCCCGGCCAGGTGCTGGTCAAGACGCTCGCCTGCGGCATCTGCGGCTCCGATCTGCACGCGCGCCAGCACGCCTTCCGTATGGCCGAGATGGCGCGAAAGACCGGGCGCAAGCCGATGGATCTCACCCGCGACGTCGTGTTTGGCCACGAATTCTGCTGCGAGATCGTCGATTACGGCCCCGGCACCGCGCGCAAGCTCAAGCCCGGCACGCGCGTCTGCTCGCTGCCGGCGCTGCTGACGGCGCAGGGCATCGAGGGTATCGGCTATTCCAACGACAATATCGGCGGCTATGCCGAGGCGATGCTGCTCAGCGAGCCGCTGCTGCTGGAGGTGCCCAATGGTCTCGCCCCGGAACATGCGGCGCTGACCGAGCCGCTCGCGGTTGGCGTTCATGCCGTGGCAAAAGCCAACATCCGTGGCGGCGAGGTGCCGCTCGTGATCGGCTGCGGGCCGGTGGGACTCGCGGTGATCGCGGCGCTGAAAATCAAGGGCCTGCATCCGATCGTCGCCGCCGACTATTCACCGGCGCGGCGTGCGCTGGCTGCTCGGCTCGGCGCCGATATCGTGGTCGATCCAAAACAATCGCAGCCCTATGCAGCCTGGGCCGAGCACGCACAGATGTCCGAGGCGGAGAAGGCGGCACGGCCGCCATTGCAGGCGATGCTGCCGGCGCTGAAGCCCGCGATCATCTTCGAATGTGTCGGTGTGCCCGGCCTATTGCAGCAGGTGTTCGAGGGCGCGCCGCGCGATGCAAGGATCGTCGTGGTTGGCGTCTGCATGGAGAGCGACAAGAGCGAGCCCATGCTCGGCATCATGAAGGAGCTCAATCTCCAATATGTGCTCGGCTACACACCGGACGAGTTCGCGGCGTCGCTGCGCCTGATCGCGGAAGGTGAGGTGGATGCCGGCGCGATGGTGACGGCCGAGATCGGCATCGATGGTGTCGCGAAAGCTTTCGCCGATCTCGCCAATCCCGAGGCGCATACCAAGATCATCGTCCAGCCGTGGCGATAGACGGCTGTCATTGCGAGCGCAGCGAAGCAATCCAGTCTGCCGCCGCTGAGGGACTCTGGATTGCTTCGCTGCGCTCGCAATGACGGGGCAGAGGCGTTACACCGGCAGCGCGATCGAATATTTCACCTGGCTGAGCGCAAAGCTCGACTCGATCGAGGCGATGCCGTCGAGCCGGGTCAGCTTGGTCTTCAGGAAGGCCTCGTAGGAGGCGAGGTCGGCCGCCACCACGCGCAGCAGATAGTCGCGGTTGCCGGTCATTAGATAGCATTCCAGCACCTCGTCCCATTTCGAGATCGCGCGCGCGAAACGGTTGAGGTCCTCCTCCTTCTGCCGCGCCAGCTTGATCGAGATGAAGACACTGACATGCAGCCCCAGCGCTTTCTGGTCGACGGTGGCGATGTAGCGCGAGATGACGCCGCGCTCCTCCAAGAGCTTGACGCGGCGATGGCACGGCGACACCGAGAGCCCGACCTTGTCGGCGAGCTCCTGCATGGTCAGTCGGCTGTCGTTCTGGAGCAGCGCAAGAATTTTTCGATCGATGGTGTCGAGCTCGGACATTGGGATGAGCCTGTCGTTTTAGCGGAGTTAATGGTATGCTATCCCAATATCCGGGGGTATGACGCGAAAAATTGGGAAATCTGGTGCGTTCCGCAGGGGTATGATCGGGCCATTGTTTTCCGGAGCATTGCCATGCCCGTCGAGTCCGCTCGTCTTGAAACCCTGACCGCCCTGAGCCGCAAGGCGCTCTGGCTGTCGTCCTGGACCATCCATCACGCCAACCATATCCGCCCGAACGAGGACGGGTTGAAGGTGGGAGGCCACCAGGCGTCCTCGGCCTCGCTCGCGACCATCATGTCGGCGCTGTATTTCAGCGTGCTGCGGCCCGAAGACCGCGTCGCGGTGAAGCCGCATGCGAGCCCAGTGTTCCACGCGATCCAGTATCTGTTCGGCCGGCAGAGCCGCGAGAAGCTGGAAAATTTCCGCGGCTTCAAGGGTGCGCAGTCCTATCCGTCGCGCACCAAGGATGTCGACGACGTCGACTTCTCGACCGGCTCGGTCGGCCTCGGCGTGGCGCAGACGCTGTTCGCCTCGCTGGTGCAGGACTACGTCAAGGCGCATGGCTGGATGAAGGATCGCCGCGAGGGGCGGATGATTGCCCTCGTCGGCGATGCCGAGATGGACGAGGGCAACATCTTCGAAGCGCTGGCGGAGGGGTGGAAGCACGGCCTGCGCAACACCTGGTGGGTGGTCGACTATAACCGCCAGTCGCTCGACGCCGTGGTGCGCGAAGGTCTCTGGGAAAAGTTCGAAACCATGTTCCGCAATTTCGGCTGGGACGTGGTCATCGTCAAATACGGCCGGCTGATGCGCGAGGCGTTTGCCGAGCCCGGCGGCGAGGCGCTGAAGCGCTGGATCGACAACTGCCCGAACGCGCTCTACGCCGCGCTGTGCTTCCAGGGCGGTGCGGCCTTCCGCAAGCATTTGCATGACGAGATCGGCGACCAGGGACCAATTACCAAACTGATCGACCGCCGCAGCGACGACGAACTGCTGGCGCTGATGTCGAACCTTGGCGGTCACGACATGGCGAGCATGCTGGAGGCGTTCGAGTCCATCGATCACGATCGCCCGGTCTGCTTCATCGCCTACACCATCAAGGGTGTCGGCCTGCCGTTCCAGGGCCACAAGGACAACCATGCCGGCCTGATGACGGTCGCGCAGATGGAGAAATATCGCGAGAGCCAGAACATCCGGCCCGGGCACGAATGGGACAGATTCGAAGGGCTTACGCAGGATACAGCCGAGCTGGACGCGTTCCTCGCGCGCGTGCCGTTCAACCAGGACGGCCGCCGGCTCACCGCCCCCGTGGTCGAGGTGCCCTCGCAACTCGCGTTCAAGCCGTCGCCGCAGATGTCGACCCAGCAGGGCTTTGGCCTCGTGCTGAACGAGATCGCGCGCAGCGACAGCGAACTCGCCAGGCGGATCGTGACGACGTCGCCGGATGTGACCGTCTCGACCAATCTCGGTCCTTGGGTGAACCGGCGCGGCCTGTTCGCAAGCGCCGAGAAGGCCGACTTATTCCGCAGTGAGAAAATTCCCTCGACCTTCAATTGGGACGCATCACCCAAAGGCCAGCATCTCGAGCTCGGCATTGCCGAGATGAACCTGTTCATCATGCTCTCGGCGCTCGGCCTGTCGCACCAGATCAACGGCGAGCGGCTGCTCCCGGTCGGCACGCTCTACGATCCCTTCATCGAGCGCGGGCTCGATGCGCTGAACTATGCCTGCTACCAGGACGCGCGCTTCATGGTGGCGGCGACGCCGTCCGGCATTACCCTTGCGCCCGAAGGCGGCGCGCACCAGTCGATCGCGACGCCGCTGATCGGCATGGCGCAGGATGGGCTCGCCTCGTTCGAGCCGGCCTTCGTCGACGAGCTCGCCGTGGTCATGGGCTGGGGGTTCAGGCACATGCAGCGCGATGCGGCGGAGGGCGGTTCTGTCTATCTGCGGCTGTCGACCCGTAGCATCGATCAGGCGCAGCGGATCATGACGCCGGAATTGGAGAAGGGCATCACCGATGGCGCCTATTGGCTGCGTAAGCCGGGGCCCAACGCCGAACTCGTGATCGCCTATACCGGCGCGATTGCGCCGGAAGCGATCGAGGCCACCGGCCTGATCGGCGAGAGCCGCCGCGACATCGGCCTGCTCGCGATCACCTCGGCCGACCGCCTGCACGCAGGCTGGACCGCCGCGCGAAAATTGCGGCGCGATCGCCGCGGCGTGCAGCATCTGAGCCACATCGAGAAGCTGCTGGCGCCATTGCCGCGCGACTGCGGCATCGTGACGGTGATCGACGGCCATCCGGCTGCGCTCGGCTGGCTCGGCAGTGTCCGCGGCCATCGCGTCGAGGCGCTCGGTGTCGAGCAGTTCGGCCAGACCGGCAGCATCGCGGACCTCTACCGCCACTACGGCCTGGATGCCAACGCCATCATCGATGCGGCCGAAAGCCTCACCACCGGCGCCCCGGTGCTGCATCGGAAGATGGCGGTGTGACGGTCTCTCGTCGCCCCGGCGAAGGCCGGGGCCCATACGCCGCGGCTGTCGTTGTGGGCGCAGGTGGTAGACGCCTAAGCAAACCAACTGCTCCCTGTGGTTATGGGTCCCGGCGTTCGCCGGGACGACATCGTGAGTGAGGCGAGACCTTGCCACCCCATTGCCATCGGCTCATATAACCCCCGTCCGCCGCAACGCTGGCCCCGCATATGGCGGGTTCAATTGCCGGCGCTTTCGTGCAAGGATGCCTGCCGAAACGCCCCCTCAAAGCCCCCAAGAAGAGGTTACCGATGGTCAATCGCATGCAATTCTAC
The DNA here is from genome assembly GCF_041200145.1 of Bradyrhizobium sp. LLZ17. NCBI lineage: Bacteria > Pseudomonadati > Pseudomonadota > Alphaproteobacteria > Hyphomicrobiales > Nitrobacteraceae > Bradyrhizobium > Bradyrhizobium zaerense. Next base: position 2,586,437 of record NZ_CP165734.1, on the reverse strand, counting down.
ATCGACGGCGCCTGGGTCGATCCCGCCGTCAAGAAGTCCACCCCGGTCGTCAATCCGGCGACGGAAGAGGCGATGTACGAGGTTGCGCTGGGCTCCAAGGCTGACGTCGACAAGGCCGTCGCGGCCGCCAAGCGCGCCTTTGCAACGTTCTCCCAGACCAGCCGCGAGGAGCGCGTCGCGCTGCTCTCGAAAGTCATCGAGGTCTACAAGGGCCGCCTCAAGGAGATCGGCGCCGCCGTCTCCGACGAGATGGGCGCGCCGCTGCCGATGGCGGAGAAGCTTCAGGCCGGCGCCGGCCTCGGTCATCTCATGACCACGCTCGACGTGCTCAAGAACTACCATTTCGAGGAACCGGTCGGCACCGCGATGGTGCTGCGCGAGCCGGTCGGCGTGGTTGGCATGATCACGCCCTGGAACTGGCCGCTCAACCAGATCGCCTGCAAGGTCGCGCCCGCGCTCGCCGCCGGCTGCACCATGATCCTGAAGCCGTCGGAGTTCACCCCGACCTCGGCGCTGATCTTCGCGGAAATCCTCCATGAAGCCGGCGTGCCGAAGGGCGTGTTCAACCTCGTCAACGGCCTCGGCCCCGAGGTCGGCGCCGCCATGAGCGAGCATCCCGACATCGACATGATCTCGTTCACCGGCTCGACCCGCGCCGGCATCGACGTGGCCAAGCGCGCCGCGCCCACCGTGAAGCGCGTCAGCCAGGAGCTCGGCGGCAAGTCGCCGAACGTGATCCTCGAAGGCGCCGACCTCGCAAAAGCCGTGACCGGCGGCGTGATGCACATGTTCAACAACTCCGGCCAGTCCTGCAACGCGCCCTCGCGCATGATCGTGCCGCTGTCGAAGATGAAGGAAGTCGCCGCGATCGCGAAGGCCGCCGCCGACAAGACCAAGGCCGGTGATCCCCGCGCCGAAGGCACCACCATCGGCCCCGTGGTCAATCGCGGCCAGTGGGATAAGATCCAGGGCCTGATCAAGAAGGGCATCGACGAGGGCGCAACACTCGTCGCCGGCGGTCCGGGCCTGCCCGAGGGAGTCAATAAGGGCTTCTATGTCCGTCCGACCATCTTTGCCGACGTCACCCCCGAGATGACGATCGCCCGCGAGGAGATCTTCGGACCGGTGCTGACCATCATCGGCGCCAAGGACGAAGCCGAGGCCGTTCACATCGCCAACGACACGCCCTATGGCCTTGCCGGTTATGTCACGGGCGCTTCCGTCGAGGACGCCAAGCGCGTCGGCCGGCAGATCCGTGCCGGCAACGTCAACCTCCAGGGCGTGCCCAACGACCGCAGCGCGCCGTTTGGCGGCTACAAGCAGTCCGGCAACGGCCGCGAGTGGGGCAAGTACGGCCTTGAGGACTTCCTCGAAGTGAAGGCCGTTGCCGGCTTCAACGCGGCGTAGGCTGGTCGGGAAAGAGACGAAGACGCCGGAGCGAGTGATCGCTCCGGCGTTTGCTATTTGTAGGGTGGGCAAAGGCGCGCTCTTCGCGCGACGTGCCCACCATTCCGCGACGACGAGAAGTGGTGGGTACGCTTCGCTTTGCCCACCCTACGAGACCGTCACTGCCGAGACTCTATCCCCCCATCGCGCCCTGCGTGTTCACATACAGCGCGTAGATCGACTGGCTCGCGGCCATGAACAGGCGGTTGCGCTTGACGCCGCCGAAGCAGAGATTGGCGCAGCGCTCGGGCAGCGCGATGCGGCCGATCATGACGCCGTCGGGCGCGAACACAACGACGCCGTCGAGCTCGGGATCACCCATGCCCCAGCCGCACCAGAGATTGCCGTCGATGTCACAGCGCATGCCGTCCGGCGTGCCCGGGCCAGCGTCGATGAAGATCTGCTTGTTGGAGATCGTGGTGCCGTCGGCTGAGACGTCATAGGCGAGGATCTTGCGGTTGGGCACGCCGCGCGATTCCACGACGTAAAGGATCTTCTCGTCCGGCGAGAAGCACAGCCCGTTCGGCCCGAGCACGCCCTCGGCAACGATGGTCGCCTTGCCGGTCGCGGGATCAAGACGGTAGACATTCGGATCGATCTCGGGGTCCGCCTTGTAGCCCTCGTAATTGCCGAGCAACCCGAAGGTGGGATCGGTGAACCAGATCGCGCCGTCGGATTTCACCACGACGTCGTTCGGCGAGTTGAGCTTCTTGCCGTTGAAAGAATCCATCAGCACCGTGATGGTGCCGTCGTATTCGGTGCGGGTCACGCGCCGCCCGCCGTGCTCGCAGGTCACCAGCCGGCCCTGGCGGTCGCGGGTGTTGCCATTGGCGAAATTGGAAGGTTTTCGGAAAACCGAAACCGCGCCGGTCTCCTCCTCCCATTTGAGGATGCGCTGGTTCGGGATGTCGCTGCACAAGAGATAGCGCCCGTCGCCGAACCAGACCGGCCCCTCGGCCCAGCGCAGGCCGGTCGTCAGCCGCTCCACCGCCGAAAGTTTCAGCCAGTATTTTTCGAAGCGAGGGTCCAGTGCTTTTATCGCCGGATCGGGGTAATAGGTCGCCGGCTGCCAGCCATAAGGCCGTTCTTGGCGGTGGGACGATGCATCGTTCATGTGCAATTCTCGTTGTTGCGTTCCCTCTGCCCAAATCTGCTATCATTAGAGACCTTTGACCGCAAATCGGTCGCCAATCACGAGGGAAGAAATGCCGCGTATCTTGATGACGGGAGCTTCGGGCGGAATCGGAACGCGCCTGCGCAAACTGCTGCCGCCGATCTATCCCGATCTCCTGCTCTCCGACATCCGCGCGCCCGCCGATCTCGGGGCGAACGAGCAGTTCAAGGCGGCGGACCTGTCCGACATGGCGCAGGTCGAGGCGATCTGCGAGGGCGTCGACGGTATCATCCATTTCGGCGGCTATTCGGTCGAAGGCCCTTGGGACGACATCCTCCAGGCCAACATCATCGGCGGCTACAATCTATTCGAAGCCGCACACAGGAAGGGCGTCAAGCGCGTGGTGTTTGCCTCCTCGAACCACACGGTGGGCTTCTATCCGCGCCACCGCAGGATCGACACCGACGTCACCGTGCGCCCCGACGGCCGCTACGGCGTCAGCAAGGTGTTCGGCGAAGCCGTCGGCTCGCTCTACGCCAACAAGCACGGGCTGAAGGTCACCTGCATCCGGATCGGCAATTGCGACGAGAAGCCGCTCGATCATCGCCGGATCGCGATGTGGCTGAAGCCGGAGGATCTGGTGCAGCTCTGCCAGATCGGGCTCGAACATCCCGATATTCATTTCGAGATTTTCTACGGCGTGTCCCTCAACGAGCGCGCCTGGTGGGACAACCACCGCGCCTACGAATTCGGCTACCGCCCGACCGGCCGCTCCGAGGATCACGTGGCGTACGCGATGGCCGAGCAGGCCAAGCTGAAGCCGGATCCGATCGGCGACCACTACCAGGGCGGCGCGTTCTGTAGCAACGAGTTCGACGGCGATGCGAGCCGGATTATTGATTGGAATAAGCGGTAATGTTTGACGTCATGGCCGGGCTTGTCCCGGCCATCCACGCCTTACCACGCGGCACAAAAACGTGGATGCCCGGGACAAGCCCGGGCACGACGGCCGGTTGATCTAGATCAACGTCGCTCCCGACATCGTGTGGCTCTCGATCTGTGCGATCGTAATTCAGTAACCGCTGGCCGATCACAACTCAACGGCGGCGGCGAAAGCCACATAATGAAAATCAAATTGTCAGCCATCGCTCTGTCCGCGATGATCATGCCGGCGCGAGCCGCAACGCTCACCGATGCCGAAGCGACGTTCCTCGACCAGCTCGTCACCGCATCCGTGGTGCTCGAGCAACGATGCGACGGTTACGAGGTCGATGGCGCGGGCAGCGTTCAACTCGGCGCCCGGCTGCTCGGCAGCCCTGATGCCGCGATGGCGATGATCGACGCCTATGCTGCGGCCATCAAGGCCCGCGATGGCGAGAGCTACGATCCCGGCAAATTCCGCCCCGAGGTGTCCGACGCGGCTGGCAAGACTTTCAAGCGCGTCCGGGCGGACTTGATCAGAAACCCGAAAGGCGCCTGTGCCAATTACGGCGATGCCGGCGTGGATGGCGGCATCTTGAGACGGTACTGAACGTGCGTGTGTCCTGGCACGCACACGCTAGCTCTTCTCGCCCGCGATCCGCGCCAGATAATCCTTCTTGCTGAACTGCATGTGATCGACACACAGCTGGGCCAGCGCCCAGCTGTCGCGGCCCTTCAGCAGCTCGATCATCAGCTCGTGCTGGCGCCGTGATAGTGCGAGGCCCTCGCGGTCGGCGAGGTTCTTGGCGCGCATCGGCAAGGTCAGGCTCATATAGTCCTGGAGCGAGCGCACCAGATAGGGATTGCCGCAGGCTGCGAACAGCGCGACGTGGAAGGCGTCGTTGGTCTCGTGGATGCCGCGGAGGTCCCGCACGTCGGCTTTGGCGCAATAGCGGCTTTGCAACTTGGTCAGCTCGTCGATCAGGTTTTGTGGTGCGGGCAGGGGGATCATCAGCGCGGCCTGCCGCGTCAGCATCTCCCGCACCTCGTAGATCTGCCGGACTTCTTCCGCCGAATAGAATCGCACCGTGGCGCCGACATTCCTCTCGCGACGGACGATGCCGCGGCGCTCGGCATCCACCAGCGCCTGGCGCACGAAGTGCCGCGAGGTACCGTAAGCCGACATCAGCGCGTCTTCGGTCAGGCGCGCGCCCGGCGCGAGGCGGCCGAAGATGATGTCCTCCTCGAGCCGCGCGACGACGTCGTCCGGATCGTCGCGCCGGACTATGCTCGCCTCTGCGGTGTGAATGTCGGACATCCCCTCAGCCTTCGGCACCGGGCCGGCCCGTCTTGTGGAGCAGGGAAGGGCGGGATTGTCAATAATTTGTATCGTGAGACGTGCCCAGACCCAGAAAGAACGCTGTTAGCACCTGCGTTATTGACAATCAGGGGGCAGCCTGTACCACAATAGCAAGGTGACTGGAGTGGCATGATGACGAGTGGCTTGCGCAAGGGTCTGACGAGCTATGGCGATGCCGGCTTCTCGCTGTTCCTGCGCAAGGCGTTCATCAAGGCCATGGGCTATTCCGTCGACGCGCTGGAGCGCCCGATCGTCGGCATCACCAACACCTACAGCGATTACAATCCCTGCCACGGCAACGTGCCGCAGATCATCGAAGCCGCCAAGCGCGGCGTGATGCTGTCGGGCGCGATGCCGTTCGTATTCCCCACCATCTCGATCGCCGAGAGCTTCGCGCATCCGACCTCGATGTATCTGCGCAATCTGATGGCGATGGACACCGAGGAGATGATCCGCGCCCAGCCGATGGATTCGGTGATCGTGATCGGCGGCTGCGACAAGACGCTGCCGGCGCAGGTGATGGCCGCAATCAGCGCCGATCTGCCGACCGTGGTGATCCCCGTGGGGCCGATGGTGGTCGGCCATCACAAGGGCGAGGTGCTGGGCGCCTGTACCGATTGCCGTCGTCTGTGGGGCAAGTATCGCGCCGGCGAGATCGACGATGCCGAGATCGAGGCAGTGAACGGCAGGCTCGCGCCGTCGGTCGGCACCTGCATGGTGATGGGCACGGCCTCGACCATGGCCTGCATAATCGAGGCCATGGGCCTGTCGCTGCCGATGAGCGCGACGATCCCGGCGCCGCATGCGGAGCGCTTTCGTCTTGCGGAAGCCAGCGGGCGGGTGGCCGCCGAGATGGCCAAGACCAAGGGGCCGAAGCCGAGCGAATTGTTGACCCCGGCGTCGTTCAAGAATGCGCAGGTCGTGCTGCAATCGATCGGCGGCTCGACCAACGGCCTGATCCATCTGACGGCGATGGCGCATCGCTCGCCGCACCGTCTCGATCTCGGCGCCTTCGATCAGCTCGGCCGCGAGGTGCCGGTGCTGGTCGATCTCAAACCGTCGGGCGAGCATTACATGGAGCATTTTCATCACGCCGGCGGCGTGCCGAAATTGCTGGCGCAGCTCGGCGATCTCGTCGATCTCGAGGCGAAGACGATCACGGGCCAGACGCTGCGCGATGTCGTCGCGAATGCGGAAGACGTCCCCGGTCAGGACGCGATCCGCCCGCGCACTGATCCGATCAAGAAGGAAGGCGGTCTCGCCGTCCTGCACGGCAATCTCGCGCCGCGCGGCGCGGTGATCAAGCAATCCGCCGCGAGCCCGAAACTGTTGCAGCACACCGGCCGCGCAGTCGTGTTCGAATCCGTCGAGGACATGACCCTGCGGGTCGACGATCCCGATCTCGACGTCACCGCCGATGACGTGCTGGTGCTGCGCAATGCCGGCCCCAAGGGCGCACCGGGCATGCCCGAGGCGGGCTATCTGCCGATCCCGAAGAAGCTCGCGCGCGGCGGCACCAAGGACATGGTGCGCATTTCCGATGCGCGCATGAGCGGCACCGCGTTCGGCACCATCGTGCTGCACATCGCGCCGGAATCCGCCGTCGGCGGACCACTGGCGCTGGTGAAGAACGGCGATATGATCCAGCTGGATGTTGCAAAACGCAGCATCGAGCTTCTGGTCGATGCGGCCGAGCTGCAGCGCCGGCGCGCCGCCTTGAAGCCTGCGACGGCGCCGGAGGAGGCGCGACGCGGCTATGCCTGGCTGTTCAACGAGACCATCATGCAGGCCGACGAGGGCTGCGACTTCGATTTCATGCAGAGAGCCGGGAACAAAGCCGAGAAGGGGTGATAGCCACCCGAACGAACGCCCAGACCGCACAAGCGGCGGGCGACAAAACAGGGGGAAACGATGATTGCACGATCCTTGCTTGGGCTGGCGGCAACGGCCGCTGTTGTTTTCGTCACGAGCGCGTCGGCGCAGGAGGTGAAGCATTATCGCTTCGCCTATGACCAGCCGAAGTCTACCGGCTATGGAATCCTCGGCGACATCTTCAGCGAGAAGCTGAAGGCGCTGAGCAAAGGAACGATGCTGATCGACCAGTATCCCGGCGCGCAGCTCGGGCAAGAGCCGCAGGTGTTGCAGCTGGTCAAGGCGGGTGACCTCGAGTTCTGCATTTCCTCGTCTGCGAACGCCGCGACGCTGTCGCCGCAGGCCGGCGTGATGTCGATGCACTATTTGTTCCGCTCGGAAGACCATCTCATCAAGGCGATGGCGAATCCCGAGGTGGCAAAGGCGGTCAAAGCGATGATTGCCGAGACGGTGCAGGGCACTCACGTCATTGCGCTGGCGACGCTTGGCTTGCGCAACATGTATTCCAAGCGGGAGATCAAGAAAGTCGAAGACATGAAGGGCCTGAAAGTGCGGGTGCAGGCAACGCCGACCGAGGACACAATGTTCCCGGCGTATGGCGCACAGATCGTGCATATGCCGTTCGGAAGCGTCTATACCTCCCTGCAAACCGGCGTGGTCGATGTCGCCGAGAATGGCGTGAATGTCTACCTCGCCAACAAGCACTACGAAGTGGCGCCGGTGCTCTCGATGACCGAGCATGAGGCCAACAACAGTCTGGTCTGGGTCAGCGACAAGCTCTGGAACAGCCTCACTCCGGAGCAGCAGGGTTGGGTGCAGGCCGCCGCCGACGAGGTCAACAAGACCCAGCCGGCCAAGGCGATCGAGTTGGAGCATCAATCGCAAGACAAGCTGAGATTGATCGGCGTCAAGGTCGTCACCGACGTCGACAAGTCGGGCTTTGTTGCGATCGCCGATCCCTATCTCGACAAGCTCGCCAAGGAGCTCGGCCCGCATGCCGTCAAGGTCAAGGACCTGATCCGGTCGATTAATTAGCGTGATGCGGGAAGACGGTGCGCTCCCTCTCCCGCTTGCGGGAGAGGGTAGGGGAGAGGGTGCCTCCGCGGAGAGACTCCCAACGAGGAGCGAGCCCTCACCCGGCGCTACGCGCCGACCTCTCCCGCAAGCGGGAGAGGTTCGCAAACCCGCAAGCCGGTGGGTCAACCTGATATTGTTCCGTACCAGATCGTGACCACGGGGACGTTAATGCCCATCGCCGACAAGCTCGTGTTGCAACGCCAGCGCCACCTGAAATGGCGGTCGCTCGACTGGCTCGAGCTGGCGCTGATGATCCTCTGTGGCGTGCTGTGCTTCGGCTTCTCGCTGTCGGTCACTGCCGACATCGTCACCCGCACCATCGGCCATCCCTGGCTGTGGCTGCAGGAAGTCACCTCGACGTTGTTCATCTACGCGATCTTCATCGGGACCGCGGCCGCGACCCGGCGCAACGATCATCTCTATCTCACCGCCATCTCCGAGGCGATGCACGGCACGCCGCGGATCGTCGTCGAGATCATCATTCGCCTGGTCGTGCTCGGCGTCGCCTTCTGCCTGATCTGGTATGGCTACCAGAACTATCTCCGCGGCTTCGGCAGCTTCCGCCTGCCGTCGGGCACGCCGATCGCCTCGCTCTATGCCATCATCCCGCTGTCAGGCGTGCTGATCGGATTGTTCACGATCGAGCAGCTCGTCAACGGCCTGCGCAACGGCTTTGACCATCCGGAGCCGCCGGACGAGGACGCCGCGCCCGCCGTCGCCGACGCCCAGATGACGGTGCGGCCGTGAGCGCACCCGTCGTCCTTGTGTTGATGTCAGTCTGCTTCCTGTCGTTCGGCTATCTCGGCGTGCCCGTGCCGTTCTCGCTGATGGCCGGCGTCTTCATCGGCGCGATCCTGTCGGATGTCTCGCTTGCCGCGATCATCCAGAAGATCTTCGACGGCGTCGATTCCGAGGCGCTGCTGGCCATCCCGTTCTTCCTCCTGGTCGGCGAGCTCATGAGCTCCGCGAATGTCGTGGTGCGGATCGCGAATCTCTCGGTGTCGCTGGTCGGGCATATCAGGGGTGGGCTGTCGCAGGTCGTGGTCGTCTTCAGCATGTTCTTCTCGGAGATGTCGGGCTCGACCACCGCCGACGTTGCGGTGATGAGCCGCGCGCTCGGCGGCCCGATGAAGCGCGAGGGTTATGAACCTGCCTTCATTGCCGCCATCATCGCCTCCGCCTCGACCATCGCGGCACTGGTGCCGCCGAGTATCACCGCCGTTGTCTATGGCGCCGTCGGCAATGTCTCGATCGCCGGCCTGTTTATGGCGGGCGTGGTGCCGGGTCTGATGATCGGCTTCGGGCTGATGATCTATTGCTACTTCTTCGGTCCTTCCGGCTTGCGCAAGCCCCGCGCGCCGTTGCGGCAGGTGGTGTTCGCCGCCGGTGACGCGGCGTTACCCCTGATGATCCCGGTCATTTTGTTGGGCGGCATTCTGACCGGCTGGTTCACGCCAACGGAAGCCGGCGTCGTCGCCGTGGCCTGGATCATCCTCGTTGTGATCCCCGCGCTCAACCGCGGGCATATCAAGAAGATCCCCTATGATTTCTGCCTCGCGGGGCTGATCTTTTCGCTGCCGCTGATCACGATCGGCGCCGCCAACGCCTTCGGCTGGATGCTGGCTTATTTGCGCGGCGCGAGTTATATCGCCGATGTGATCACCTCGATCGCCGGCAACGATCCGCATCTGATCATGCTGCTGATGGTGCTGCTGTTCACCGTGGTCGGAGACTTCATCGAGCCGGTGCCGACCATCATCATCTTCATGCCGCTGGTCAATGCGCTGACCGAGGCCGGCGACATCAACGGCGTGCACATGGGCGTAGTGCTGATCGCGACACTCGCCTTCGGCCTGATCACGCCGCCTTACGGATTGGTGCTGCTGATGGCGTCAAAATTCGTCGGCGTCAGCTTTGCGAAAGCGCTACGCGCGGCGCTGCCGATCTACCTGGTGTTCTTCGCCACGATCGCGTTTGCGATCTACTTCCCGAGCGTTGTGCTGTGGCTGCCGCGGTACGTGCTCCCGGAATCAGTCGGCTGCTTCAAGTCGCCGGCCGGCACGGGGTATATCTGTCCGCATTGAGCGCCGGGGCTACTTGCTCTTGCTCGTGAACTTCTTCACCGCGACGCGGAAGTCGTCCGTGTTCATCGCCATGATGATTTTATGCTCCTCGGCCTCGAGCTGCTGCTTCACCGGTGTGGTGGCGGCCTGGTTAACCAGCGATTTGGTGCCGGCAATCGCCGCCGGCGGGTTTTGCGCCAGGCGTTCGGCGAACTGCCGCGTCGCGGCCTTCAGCTCGGTGGCGGGAACGATCTTGGCGACGAGGCCCCATTCATGGGCCTGTTGCGCGGTAAAATTGTCTTCGGACAGGAAGATTTGCAGCGCACGGCGGGAGCCGACCGTGCCGACGATACCGACCGTTGAGCCGCCATCCGGCGAGACGCCGATCTTGGCATAGGCCGGCGTGAATTTGGCGTCTTCCGCGGCGATGCAGAGGTCGGTGACGAAGGCGAGCCCCATGCCGGCGCCGGCGGCCGAGCCGTGGACGCTGGACAGCGAAATCTTCGGCATGCGCCGGACCGTCTCGATGAAGGCGTGATAGTGCTTGAGCAACTGGCCCACCACCTGCGTCACCGTGTTGGCCTCGGCGGCGGCGCCGATCGTCTGCAGATCGCCGCCAGCCGAGAAGGCGCGGCCTTCGCCCTCGATCACCAAAACCCTGATTGCGTCGTCGCTTTCGACATAGGAAGCGAGCTGTTCGAGCTTCTGTGCGATCGCGAGATTGATCGAATTGAACGCGGTGGGGCGGTTGAGCGTGATGGTCGCAATCGCGCCGTCGATTCGCAGCAGAGCGGGATCATCGGGTTGGGAGACGGGAGCTGGCATCGGAAAATCCCCGGCATGAGGTGGTTTGCTGCAACTAGATCGCAGAAGGCGCGGGGTGACAATCCCCGGCCGTCAGTGCCCCGCATGCCGCTCTTGCGAAAGCCGGAACGATAGGCTCAAATGGCCCCGCCATCGTTTAGGGACGGACACGAGCGCCGGCTCCTCATCGACGCGGCTAGCAAGCCAAATCAGCAAGAGAGGGGACGACGTGGGTTACACCTGTGTCCAGAAGGCCTGTGTCCACAAACTTTGGCTGTTCCAATGACGGATGGTCCGGTGGTCATTGTCGGAGCCGGCCATGGCGGCTATCAGGTCGCGGCATCCCTGCGCCAGGCCGGCTTTTCCGGTCGCATCTGCCTGATCAACGACGAGGCGCATCTGCCGTATCAGCGGCCGCCTTTGTCGAAAGCCTACATCAAGGGATCGGCCGGGCCGGACAGCCTGATGTTCCGGCCGGAGAAATTCTATCACGAGCAGACGATCGATCTGATCGCGGGCCGTGCCGTCTCGATCGACCGCCCGGGGCGAAAAGTCCTGCTCGCGTCGGGCGAGACGCTTCCCTACTGGCATCTCGTGCTGGCGACTGGCGCGCGCAACCGGCTGCTTGATCTGCCGAATGCGAATCTGCCCGACGTGAAATACTTGCGCATTCTCGACGAGAGCGAGGCACTGAGAAACATCCTTCCGTCGAAAACGCGCGCCGTGATCATCGGCGCTGGCTTTATCGGTCTTGAATTCGCGGCGACCGCGCGGATCAAGGGCCTCGAAGTCGACGTGCTCGAGCTTGCTCCGCGCGTGATGGCGCGCGCGGTGACGGCCGAGGTCTCCGAGTATTTTCAGGCGCGGCATCGTGAGGCCGGCATCCGCATTCACCTTGGCGTGCAGGCAACCTCGATCGAGGCTGAGGGTGGCACGGTCACCGGTGTTTCCTTGAGCGACGGCCGGCATCTGCCGGCCGACCTCGTGGTGGTCGGCGTCGGTGTGCTGCCGAACATCGAGCTCGCGGCCGAGGCGGGGCTGCCGGTCGCCGCCGGCATCATCGTCGACGAATATCTCTCGACCTCGGATCCCGACATTTCGGCGATCGGAGATTGCGCGCTGTTCGCGAGTCCGCGCTTCGGTGGATCGCTGCGGGTGGAGTCGGTGCAGAACGCCACCGACCACGCCCGTTGTCTGGCGGCGCGGCTGACCGGCGACAGGAAAATCTATGACAGCCATCCCTGGTTCTGGAGCGATCAGGGCGACGACAAGCTCCAGATCGCCGGGCTCACCACCGGCTACGACCGCGTCGTGCTGCGCGGCGATCCCGCCAGGATGGCGTTCTCGGCGTTCTGCTACAAGGGTGACAGGCTGCTCGGCATCGAGTCCATCAACCGCGCCGGCGATCACATGTTCGGCCGCCGCCTGTTCGGCATGGACCGCTCGATCACCCCGGAGCAGGCGGCGGATGAGAGCTTTGATCTGAAGGGCGCGCTGGCTTGAGTGCTTCTCCCCCGTCTTCCTCCTCTCCCTCTCTTCGTTCTTACGGGGAGAGGGCGGGGGGTGAGGGGCTGTCTCGGCAAATTAGATGACAGTTGCACTCGCGGGCACTCCCCCTCACCCGGATCGCATCTCGCGATGCGATCCGACCTCTCCCCGCAGGCGTGGCGAGGTGAAGAAAGCGGTCGACGCTATAGAACAGCCGCAACTTCCTCGGCCGTCGGCATCGACGGTCCGGCGCCCATGCGCTGCACGCTGATCGAGGCGGCGACGTTTGCGAAGGCGAGGGCGGCGCGCAAAGCCACACCCTCGGCCAGTTGTGCCGCGAGCGCGCCCACAAAACAATCGCCGGCGCCGGTGGTGTCGACGGCCTTCACCACGCGGCCGGGAACCGATAATTCCTCGCGTCCGGCGAGCGCGAGCACGCCGCGTTTGCCGAGCGTGACGCAGATGGTCTGGTTCCCCCGCGCCTGGAGTTCTCGCGCGACGCCGATGATCCCGGCGGCCTCGTCGCTGTCTGACAGCTCGGTGCCGGCGAGCAAGCCAAGCTCGGTCTCGTTCAGCACGAGGATGTCGACCAGTGCGAGCAGCTCGCTGGACATTTTTCTGCGCCGGCGCCGGATTGAGCAACGTTGTGGCCCCAGCGGCGCGAGCGCGTTGAAAGAATGCGGCAATGGTCGGCAGCGGGATCTCGAACTGGCTGACGGCGACATCGCCCTTCGCCAGTGGAACGTCCGCGACGTCATCAGCGCTGACCAGCGCATTGCTTCCGGGGATGACGACGATGGTGTTGTCGGCTTCCGCCACCGTGATGATGGCCGTGCCGGTGTGCGCCTCGGCGGTGTCCTTAATGGAGCCGAGGTCGACACCCTGAGCCGCGAGGAAAGTCTTCAGCTCCGCGCCGAAGGAATCCTTGCCCAGCCGGCCTATCAGCGTGGTGCTGGCGCCGAGCCGCGACGCCGCAACGGCCTGGTTCGCTCCCTTGCCGCCCGGAAAATACAGCACCTGCTTGCCGGCGACGGTCTCGCCGACCTTGGGATGGCGATCGGCGGTCGCCACCACATCCATGTTGATGCTGCCGGCGACGAAGACGCGCCCCATAACAAACCTCAGATGAGAGACCCCGGTGAAGGCTAGACCCTGACCTCGAACTCGTGCCTGACCTTGGCGATGTCGACAAGGGTCGGCAATCCCGCCTCGTTGCCGAGGCGCTGAATCTTGAAGGTCGAGGCGGCCCGCGCAAAGTCGAAATGCTCGCGCCAGCTTTTGCCGGGATGGGCCAGATAGGAATAGACATAGGCGCCATGAAACACGTCGCCGGCGCCATTGGTGTCGATCACCCGCTCGCGCGGGATCGGCATGGCCGGCATGATCTCGACCGTGCCGGTCTCGTTGTACCAGAGCAGGCCCTTCTCGCCCATGGTGATGCCGCCGATCTTGCAGCCGCGGCTCTTGAGGTATTCCAGCATCTTATCCGGCGTCAGATCCATCTGCTCGCACAGCCGCTCGGCCACGATCGCGACGTCGATGAATTCCAGCAGCTCATGCGTGTTGGTGCGCAGGCCGCCGCCGTCCAGCGAGGTCAAGATGCCGGCCTCGCGGCACACCTTGGCGTAGTGGATCGCGGCATCGGGCTGGTGGCCATCGATGTGCAGCGCCCGGCAGCCGCCGAGATTGAGCATCGGGAACGGATGGATGTGGTCATCGTCGCGGCAGCGCACGATGGCGCGCTTGCCGTCCTTGGGCATGATGAAGGACAGCGACGACTGGTTCACCTTCCGGCCATGCAGCGAGATGCCGTATTTCGCGCACATGTCCATGAACATGCGGCCGAGCCAGTCATTGGCTGCGGTTGCGATCAGATCGGGCACGATGCCGAGCTTGGCGCAGCAGAACGCCGCCGTCACCGCATTGCCGCCGAAGGAAACCGCATAGTCCGAGGCCACGTGCTTCTCGTCGCCGGTCGGCATGTGGTCGGTGATGAAGACGACGTCGATATAGGTCTGTCCGATAAAGAGAGCCTGCATTGCTTGTCCGTGATGCGCTTTGTGGTCTTGGCCGGCGGGTTACTCTAGCACCGGTTCCGCGCTGGAGACGCTGAAATTATTCGCAAAATTGTCACGAGGCGCTTGAGGTCGATAGGGTGCCGGAATACGACCATCACAGGGCAATGCCAAGCCCGGACAAATGCCGTGTTTCGGCCGGTTGTTCCAGGTCCAGAAAAGGGGAAAATATGATCACCGGCCTCGATCACGTCGTCGCTCTGGTCCAGGACATCGGTGCGGCCAAGGCGGCCTACCAGACGCTGCTGGGGCGCGCGCCGGCCTGGCAGAACTCCGGCGAGGGCGCCGATCGCGTGCTGTTCACGCTTGCGAATATGACGATCGAGCTGATGGCGCCGAGTGGTGTCGGCGTGGCCGCCGACCGGATGCGCGCGGTGCTCGACGACGGCGAGGGCGTGCTCGCCAGCCTGTGCTTTCGTGTCGCTGACATCGGCAAGATGCACCGGCGGCTCGATCGGGTGGCGCTCAAGCCGGATCCGATCGCCGAGGTCGAAAGCAGCGATGCTGCGACCGGCGCGGTGCTGCACTGGAAGCGCACGCGCGCCGCGACGGAGTTCGCGCGCGGCGTGCGCATGTTTTTCCTCGAGCTTGCCGGCGAGCGCCCGCTCTCCGCGGCGACCGACGTCGCGCCGATCGATGGCCTCGATCACGTCGTGATCACCACGGAAGATTCCGATCGTGCAGCGGCGCTCTATGGCGCGCGGCTCGGGCTCGATCTGGCCCTCGATCGCTCGCACCAGGACTGGGGCCAGCTGATGTTCTTCCGCTGCGGCGACCTCGTCGTCGAACTGGTGCGCCGTCCCGTGGCCGGTGGCGATTCCAATCACGACCGTCTCTGGGGCCTGAGCTGGCGGGTCGCCGACATCGACGCGACCCGTGCTCGCCTGATCGCGAGCGGACTCGACGTCAGCGAAGTGCGCAACGGCCGCAAGCCGGGCACGCGGATCATGACAGTCAGGAACGGCACCTGCGGGATCCAGACCGTGCTGCTGGAGCGTTCGCCGAAGCCGGTGGTGTAGGCTCCACTCTCACCAGCCGTCATTGCGAGCGAAGCGATCCAGACTGTTTCCGTAGTGCGATTCTGGATTGCTTCGTCGCAAGGGCTCCTCGCAATGACGAAACTATGAGGCGAGCCGCATCCATGATAAAGCCGATCCCGACGAGTGACAGCGAGCGACCGGTTTGGCCAAGGCAAAGCGAACTCTGACATGGCAGCGCGATCCCGAAGGGATGCGGCTGCGCATTCTCGAGGCCGCCAAGCAGGAGTTTGCGGCGCACGGGCTCGCCGGCGCGCGTGTCGACCGCATCGCGGCGAGCGCCGGCGCCAACAAGCGCATGCTTTATTATCACGTCGGCAACAAGGACGAGCTCTACCTCGCGGTGCTCGAAGGCGCCTATGATAAGATCCGCAGCGAGGAGCGGGGACTTGATCTCGAGCATCTCGATCCGCCCGAGGCGATCCGGCGCCTGATCGAGTTCACCTGGAATTATTTTCTGCGCAACCCGGAATTCCTGTCGCTGCTGCAGACCGAGAACCTCGCGCGGGCAAAGCATCTGAAGCGCTCGACCAAGGTCAAGTCGATGCATTCGCCCTTCGTCGAGATGATTCGCACCGTGGTGCGGCGCGGCGTCGAGAGCGGCGACTTCCAGGTCGCGATCGATCCGGTGCAGCTCTACATTTCGATCGCAGGGCTTTGCTTCTTCTACCTCTCGAATTCGGCCACGTTGAGCGTAATCTTCGGCCGCGATTTGCTGGACAAGAAAGCCAAGGACGAGCGGCTCGCGCACATGGTCGGCCTGGTGCTGGCGGCGCTGACAGGGCGCTCGGCGGAAATGCTGGACGTCGTGAAAGCGCCGAAAAAGCGCGCCGCGGTGGCGCAGACGCTGTAGCGCAGCAGCTTCGCTGTTTCGATTCACGCGATATACCTCCGCGTCGTCCTGGCGAAGGCCAGGACCCATACCGCGTGATGTCTCGTTGGCGTGAGGTCTTAATTCCGAGCGACCAGTGTTCGCCAAAGGTTGCCCTGGGGTAATGGATCCTGGCTTTCGCCGGGACGACACCGAGGATTTGGCGTGGCCTTGATCCCAGAGGCCGCCAAACTCACCCGGAACCGCGCAAAAACGTCACAGGGAAAGCTCTGGACAGTATTTACCCAATCGGTTAATTTCTCCTCAGAACGAACAAGAAGACCGGGAGTGAGACGTGGCTGAATTGAAGCCGCAAAGTGCGCTGTCCAAGATGCTGAATGCGGCCTGGATCCGGCCGTTTCTGTTCCTGGTGTTCATCGTCGTGGCCTGGGATCTCGCGATCCGCATCTTCAAGATCCCCGCCTACCAAATCCCGGCGCCGGCCGACGTCGTCGCGGTGCTGCGCACCGACTGGCCGGAACTGTTGCGACAATCCTGGCCGACGACCTATGCAACCGTCTGCGGTTTCGCGCTCTCGGCGCTGTTCGGCATCCCGATCGCGATGCTGATCGCGGGCTCGAAGACGGTGGAGAGCTACGTCTATCCGCTGCTGGTGTTCTCCCAATCCGTGCCGAAGATCGCGATCGCGCCCTTGTTCGTGGTCTGGTTCGGCTTCGGCATCATTCCAAAAGTGATCTCGGCCTTCCTGCTCGGCTTCTTTCCTGTGGTGGTCTCGGCGGTGCAGGGCTTCAAGTCTGTCGATCCCGACATGGTCGATCTCGCCCGCGCCATGCAGGGCAGCCGGTTCCAGGTGTTCTGCGCGGTGAACCTGCCGCATGCACTGCCTGCGATCTTCTCCGGCCTCAAGGTCTCCGTAACGCTTGCCGTGGTCGGCGCCGTCGTCGGCGAGTTCGTCGGCTCCAATTCCGGCATTGGCTATGTGATGCAGCGCTCGATCGGAACCTTCGACCTGCCGACCATGTTCGCTGCGCTCGTGATTCTGGCGCTGCTCGGCGTCATCCTGTTCTGGATCGTCGACCGGGTCGAGAAGCTGGTCATTCCCTGGCATGTCAGCCAGCGCGAGGACGTGATTTTCGCCTCTTGAATAAAGCAACCAACGGCCGCCAACGGCCGGGCAAAATCGACAAGGGAGAGTGGCAATGAAGCGATGGATAGGAGTTGTGTCGGCGGCGCTGATGATGTTGGCGGCTGCGCCGGCACAGGCGGCCGACAAGGTCGTGCTGATGCTGAACTGGTACGTCTATGGCGAGCACGCGCCGTTCTACTACGGCAAGGCCAAGGGCATCTACGCGGCCGAGGGCATCGACCTCGAGATCCAGGAAGGCCGCGGCTCGGCTGCGACCACGCAGGCCGTTGCCGCCAAGACCGCCGATTTCGGCTATGTCGACGTTCCCACCATGATGCGTGCCGCGATCAAGGGCGCGCCCGTGATCGCGACCGGCGTGCTGCTCCAGACCAGCCCGATGTCGGTCATGGGTTTGGTCGACAAGAACATCAGGAAGCCCGAGGACATCAAAGGCAAGACGGTGGCGATCACACCGGCGGATTCCATGACCCAGATCTGGCCGCTGTTCCTGAAGAAGACCGGGCTGAAGGAGAGCGACTTCAATACCGTCGCCGGCGACGGCCAGACCAAGCTCAACGCCGTCATCAACGGCCAGGCTGATCTCTTGCTTGGCTACGTCATGGACCAGTCGATGAAGATCAAGGACGCCACCGGCAAGGACGTCTATCCGATCAAGTTTGCCGACTACGGCATCAACATGGTCTCTTCCGGCATCATCGCCAACTCCGACTATGTGAAGGCCAATGCCGATCTCGTTCGCCGCTTCATGTCGGCGACGACCAAGGCCGTCGAGGCTGCGGAGAAGGAGCCGAAAGCGGCGGCGCAGTCGATCCTCGATGCCAACCCGAAGGGTGGCAAGATCGACACGCTGACGCAGGGCTTTGAGCTGACCATTCCGCTCTATCGGACGCCCGAGACCAAGGGCAAGCGGCCGTTCCAGGTCACCGATCAGAACATGACCGACAGCGTCAACCTGATGGTCGAATATGGCGGACTTGATGCCAAGGCCAAGCAGAACCCGAAGGCCTTCTACACCAATGATTATCTGCCGAAGAGTGGCACGTGAGCCAAGCACTGTCGTTCCGGGATGGTCCGAAGGACCAGACCCGGAATCTCGAGATTCCGGGTTCGCCCTACAGGCACCCCGGAATGACGCATCATATCGTTGAGCGGACTTGATCGAATGAACCCAGCAACAAGGACGGCTGAGGTGCAGCCGGCCGCGCATTTGAGATTGGTGAGCGACCGCGCCGCGGGCGAGGCGTCGGGCATCACCCTGTCCGGCGTGTCGAAGACCTACCGGACGCGCGACGGCGACGTGCCGTCGCTGCGGCCGCTGGATTTTCACATCAACGACGGCGAGTTCTTCGTCGTGGTCGGCCCGTCCGGCTGCGGCAAGTCCACGCTGCTCAAGCTGATCTCCGGGCTGTTGCCGCCGACATCGGGCGAGATTCTGGTCGAGGGCGAGAAGGTGACGTCACCGCACGGCAATGTCGGCATCGTGTTCCAGAACGCGCTGCTGCTGCCCTGGCGAAACATCCTGTCGAATGTGATGCTGCCGATCGACATGAAGCGTCTCGCCCGGGATGAATATCTCGCTCGCGCCAAGGCGCTGCTGAAGCTGGTTGGCCTCGAAGGATTTGAGAAGAAGCTGCCCTGGCAGCTCTCCGGCGGCATGCAGCAGCGCGCCTCGATCTGCCGCGCGCTGGTGCATGATCCCAGGATCATGCTGATGGACGAGCCGTTCGGCGCGCTCGATGCGCTGACGCGCGAGCGCATGAACGTCGAATTGATGCGGATTCAGCGCGAGACGAAGAAGACCGTGCTGCTGATCACGCATTCCATTCCCGAGGCCGTATTCCTCGCCGACCGCGTGCTGGTCATGACCGAGCGCCCCGGTGCGGTCGCCGCGATCTACGACGTGCCGCTGCCGCGCCCGCGTTCGCTCGACGTGATGGCCGATCCTGTCTTCACCGAGCTCGTGCAACGCATCCGCAAGCATTTTTTCTCGCAAGGGGCGCTGGATTAGGGGCTATGCGATTGGTTTTGGCCGCAACCACGACGACGGTGCGCTCCCTCCCCCGCCTGCGGAGGAGGGTCGGGGAGCGGGTGCCTCCACAATGGGATACTCCCCCAGAGGAGAAAACCCTCACCCGGCACTTCGTGCCGACCTCTCCCGCAAGCGGGAGAGGTGCACCGCGCCCGCGGCCAAACCTATCTCTATTCACAAAGATGCTGCGCTCCCTCCCTCGCCTGCGGGGGAGGGTCGGGGAGAGGGTGTCTCCGCAATGGGACACTCCCCCAGAGGAGAAAACCCTCACCCGGCGCGAGACGATGCTTTGCATCGCCCGGAACGCGCCGACCTCTCCCGCAAGCGGGAGAGGTGCACCGTCAGCGCGGCGTGACCGGCTTCCGACAACTTCATTCTCGGTAACACCATGCCGCCGCGCCTGAAGCTGCGAGATATCGCCTTCTTCGAACGTCCCGTGCATTTCGCGCGGCCGTTCCGCTTTGGCGCGGTTACCATCAACGCGACGCCGCAGCTGTTCGTGCGGGTCGAGATCGAGGTCGAGGGCAAAGGGACGGCAATCGGCGCCAGCGCGGAGCTGCTGGTGCCAAAATGGTTCGACAAGAGGCCGGAGCTTTCGCCGGCGCAGACCGTCAATGGGCTGCGCCGCTCGCTCGCGATCGCGCGCGGGCTTTATCTGGCGCGGACCGAATTCCTGACGGCGTTCGATCTGCATGCGTCCTGCATCGGTGCTCAGGTCGCGACCTGCGCCAAAAACAACATTCCGTCGCTGGCCGCGGCCTATGGCCCGGCGGAGATCGACAAGGCGGTGCTCGATGCGCTGCTGCGCGCTGCAGAGACCAACTTCTTCGACGGGATGGCCGGAAATATCGCCGGCATCGATGCGCGGCTTTCGCCCGATCTGAAGGCGGCTGAGATCGCGCAGTTTCTTGCAAGTCGAAAGCCGCTGGCGCGCGTTGCCATCAGGCACACCGTCGGCCTTGATGACACGGTTGAAGGGGAGGGCGGCGTCGCCGATGTACAAGAGAATGCCGGCGCGCGTTATTTCAAGCTGAAGCTGTCGGGCGATCCCACGGCCGACGCGGCGCGGCTGGCGCGCATCGGCAAGCATCTCGGTACGCTCGGACAGGACTACAAGGTGACGCTCGACGCGAACGAACAGTACGCCGATCTCGCCGCCCTACGCGCATTGATAGACCGGCTGGATCGCGACGCGGATCTGCGGCCAATCTCGTCGCGCCTGCTCTATGTCGAGCAGCCGATGCCGCGCGACATCACCCGGCAGTCGCCCCTTGGCTCGCTCGCAGCCCGCGGCTTCATCATCGACGAGGCCGATGATTCCTACGATGCTTTCCCGGCGGCGCGGGCGCTCGGCTATCGCGGCATCTCCTCAAAGTCCTGCAAGGGGCTCTACAAATCCGTCGTCAACGCGACGCGCGCGGCGAAATGGAGCGTGAGTGGTGAGAAGTTCTTCGTGACCGGCGAGGACCTGACCTGTCAGGCAGGCCTCGCCGTGCAGCAGGACCTTGCGCTCGGTGCCTTCATCGGCATCACCCATGCCGAACGTAACGGCCATCACTATGTCGATGGCTTTGGCGATACGCCCGCCGCTGAAGCCCATGTCTTCGCGGCCGCGCATCCTGATCTCTATGCAGATGCAGGACAGGGCATCCGCCTCTCCATTCACAACGGCGATCTCCTGATGGGATCGCTTCGTGCTGCGGGCTTTGCGACGTCGGTCCATCCGGATTGGTCGGCGCTTCGTCCGCTCGAACAGCCACAATCACTCTGGGAGAAATCGGCATGACCACCCAACGCCTCGGCCTCATCATGAACGGCATCACCGGCCGCATGGGGCTCAACCAGCATCTGATCCGCTCGATCGTCGCGATCCGGGAGCAGGGTGGCGTTCGCTTGAAGAACGGCGACCGCGTCATGCCCGATCCGATCCTGGTCGGCCGCAGCGCCGAGAAGGTCGAGGCGCTGGCCAAGCGCTACAACATCACGCGCTGGACCACCGACCTCGATGCGGCACTCGCCGACAAGAGCGACACCATGTTCTTCGACGCCGCCACCACGCAGGCGCGGCCAGGCCTGCTGACCCAGGCCATCAACGCCGGCAAACACGTCTATTGCGAGAAGCCGATTGCGACGAATTTCGAAGAGGCGCTCGAGGTCGTCAAGCTCGCCAACGCCAGGGGCGTCAGGCACGGAACGGTGCAGGACAAGCTGTTCCTGCCGGGCCTGAAGAAGATCGCCTTCCTGCGCGATTCCGGCTTCTTCGGCCGCATCCTCTCTGTGCGCGGCGAGTTCGGCTATTGGGTGTTCGAAGGTGGCTGGCAGGAGGCGCAGCGGCCGTCATGGAATTATCGCGACGAGGACGGCGGCGGCATCATCCTCGACATGGTTTGCCATTGGCGCTACGTGCTCGACAATCTCTTCGGCGAAGTCGAGAGCGTGAGCTGCATCGGCAACACCGACATCCCCGAGCGTTTCGACGAGCAGGGCAAGAAGTACAAGGCGACGGCCGACGACTCCGCCTATGCCACGTTCCAGCTCAAGGGCGGCGCCATCGCGCATATCAACATGTCCTGGGTCACGCGCGTCTATCGCGACGACCTCGTCACCTTCCAGGTCGACGGCACGCTCGGCTCGGCGGTTGCGGGCCTCTCCGACTGCATGATCCAGGCGCGGCAGGCGACGCCCCGGCCGGTGTGGAATCCCGACGAGAAGCGGCTGCACGATTTCTATGCCGACTGGCAGAAACTGCCCGACAACGTCACCTACGACAACGGCTTTAGGGAGCAATGGGAGATGTTCATTCGTCACGTCTACGAGGATGCACCTTACAAGTTCACGCTGCTCGAAGGCGTCAAGGGCGTGCAGCTCGCTGAATGCGCGTTGAAGAGCTGGAAGGAACGGCGCTGGATCGACGTCGCCCCGATCAAGGCCTGAGGCCTGTTGGATAACTCGAGATGCTTACCAAGTCGTCATTGCGAGCGACTTGTCCGCCGGAGCTCGAAGAGCGAAGGCGGAAGCGAAGCAATGACGGCGAAAGGTCTGAGATCATGAACAAGTCCGTCCAACCCATGTCGTCATTCTCGCTCAGGCTGCCGAAGGCCGATCGCTCGATCGAGACCTATCGGCTCGCGGCGTCGCGAACATTTCCGGCGAAGCTCGATGGCGCGCTGAACCGCATCGCGTTCTCGGCCGTGCATACGGTCGTCGATCCCTTCGCCGACAACGATCCCTGGCTCTCCGCCGCCGTCGACTGGGACAAGACCATCGCGTTCCGCGAGCACGTCTGGGACCTCGGGCTCGGCGTCGCCGAAGCCATGGACACCGCGCAACGCGGCATGGGGCTGGACTGGCCGACCTCGCTTGAGCTGATCACGCGCTCGGTCGGCGCCGCGAAGCGTCGCAACGCGCTGGTGTTCTCGGGCGCAGGCACCGACCATCTCGCGGTCGAGGATGCCAAGAGCCTTGACGACGTCATCCGCGCCTACGAGGAGCAGATCTCGGCGGTCGAGAAGGTCGGCGGCCGCATCATTCTTATGGCGTCGCGCGCGCTGGCCAAGCTCGGCCGCAATGCCGACGACTACGCAAAAGTCTACGACCGCGTGCTGTCGCAGGTCCGCGAGCCCGTGATCATCCACTGGCTCGGCGACATGTTCGATCCGGCGCTGACGGGATATTGGGGCACCAACGATCTCGACGAGGCGATGGAC
Organism: Bradyrhizobium sp. LLZ17; assembly: GCF_041200145.1. Lineage (NCBI taxonomy): Bacteria > Pseudomonadati > Pseudomonadota > Alphaproteobacteria > Hyphomicrobiales > Nitrobacteraceae > Bradyrhizobium > Bradyrhizobium zaerense. The sequence goes on along the minus strand of NZ_CP165734.1, from coordinate 2,563,465 downwards.
ATTGCGGTGGCCGTCATCAATAGCAACGCCGCCAAGGTCGATGGCGTCAAGGTCTCGCTGCTCGACAAGCAGCGCGAGATCGACATGCGCAGGCGTCTCGACAAGCGGATCAAGATGTACACCGGCGACGACTTCAACTACGCGGAGCTGATCGCCGGCGACGAGCGGGGCTTTTCGCACGCGCTGCTGGGTATCTTCGATGCGATCGCGCCGGCGGCGTCCTATGCGCTGTCGCGGTTGGCGGCCGGCGACGAGGCCGGCTTTCACGATGTGCTGGGGCCCACCGTGCCGCTGTCGCGGCATATCTTCAAGGCGCCGACGCGCTTCTACAAGACCGGCGTCGTCTTCATGGCGTACCTCAACGGCCACCATGACCACTTCACGATGGTCGGCGGCCAGGAGAGCACACGGTCGATGCTGCATCTGGCCGAACTGTTTCGCCTGGCCGACAAGGCCGGCCTGCTCGCCAATCCGGAATTGGCGACGCGGCGGATGAAGGCGGTGCTCTCAACGCATGGGATCGAATCCTGATGCGCGATTTCTCGTCCGACCATCGCTGGCTGTCGCTGAACACGGCGACAGTCCGCAAGCAGGGTGACCTCGTCGGAATCATCGACGCCTGCGCAAAGCACGGCATCCGTGCCATCGACCCCTGGCGCGACCAGGTCGCTTCCGTCGGCCTCGATCGCGCCGCGCGCGCGGTGCGCGACGCCCGCCTCGAGCTCTCCGGTTATTGCCGCGGCGGCATGTTCCCTTCGGACGCGTCGCGTCGCATCGAAGTCCGCGATGACAACCGGCGCTGCGTCGACGAAGCCAAGGCCCTGGGCGCGCCCTGCATCGTTCTGGTCGTCGGCGGCCTGCCGCAATATTCCCGGCCGGGCAGCGAGGCGTCGAAGGATATCGTGGCCGCGCGCGGGCAGGTCGAGGAAGCGCTGGCGGAAATGCTCGATTATGCCAAGCAGGCAAAGCTGCCGCTGGCGATCGAGCCGTTGCATCCGGCCTACGCGGCGGACCGCGCCTGCGTGAACACGACAAAGCAGGCGCTCGACATCTGCGACCGGCTCGATCCGGGCCGGACCGGCGTGCTCGGCGTCGCGCTCGACGTCTATCACATCTGGTGGGACCCGGAGCTGATGGCCCAGATCGCGCGCGCCGGCAAGGATCGCCTGCTCGCCTTCCATGTCTGCGACTGGCTGGTGCCGACCAGGGACATTCTCAACGATCGCGGCATGATGGGCGACGGCGTCATCGACATCAAATCCGCGCGCGCGACGGTCGAAGCGCAGGGCTACGCCGGCTATTGCGAGATCGAGATCTTCTCCAACGATTGGTGGGACAAGCCGATGGACGAGGTGCTGCGCACTTGCATCGAGCGGCACAGGATGGTGGTGTAGTTCCGCGCGGTGCCCCCGAAGGCGACGATCTATCGCCGCTCAGCGTCGTGCGCCACCACATGCGAACCAAGACCCCTGCTCGTCAGCAATCGGTTGAACTGATCGGCGGAAAAAAGCTGCCCGTCCGGGGCCGTGATCGAAACCACAAAACCATTCACCGCGAGCTTGCGGGCGAGTATCACCGCAACGATTGCGCTGGAACGGAAATCCACGGTGCGGGAGTCGTCTTTTATAGCTTCGATGATGAATGTCATTTGGCCCACGACGATCGTTCGAACGCGCCAATTCTGCGCCCTGGCAACTGAACCCCGTATCGGTGAAAATAATATTGCCGGCAAGCCGGGGATTGACCCGATGGAAGCGCGACCATACCCATATTGGGTAGACAGCAGGCCGGTCCTGCCTCACGCGCGCGGTGTGCGTCCGGGACAGATATAACCGGCTCTCGGGGTGCGCTGGGCGTGGGCGTTGGATCGGAAAAATTCCGAAGAAACGGGTACTGGCGATGGTTGATACGACCAAAGGCGACGAAATCGCCTCGGATTTGATCCGAACCGTCTCTCGCCACTCGTTGGCCTACATGCTGTGCGCAGCCAGCGAAATGTTCCGCCATTACGATTTCGATCCGCTGGACTTGATGATCATTCATGCCGTCTTGAACGCGAACGTGCTCAAGGTCATGAAGAACCCCGAACTGGACCGGCAATTTGGCAGTGTCGAGGCCGTTGAGCCGGATCAGATCAAGCAGGGCGTTTCCCGTGCCGCCCTGTCCCGCTTTTTCGGTTTGCCGATCGAAACGGTACGGCGGCGCGCCGATCGCTTGAAGAAGGAAGGCATTTTCCGCGAGACCGATCACGGACTGATCGTGACCGAAGCTAACCAGTTCAAGTTCGGCAATAATCACGAGCTGCAGCGAACCAACATGCTCCTGGTGCGGAAATTCCTCCGTGACCTGACGGAAGCGGGCGTTGAGCTACCCGGCGGGATCTGATCGCCTCGCAAGGAGATATCCGCGGCACTAGGCTTATCGTTCAATGTCGTTGGGACCGCGCAAAACCACGCTGGCTCTAATCTCGCGGTTACTGAATGCACTGGACCGCGGCCTCATGATCGACAAACCCGCGCATTTCGGCGTTCGCGATCCAGGGCTCCCGCCCCATCCGCAACGTATTGATGTGCGCTTCGGGATCGAGCGTAGCCGAGCGGCACGCCACAATAGAGAAGATACGGCTCCGGCATGTCGAGGAAGGCGCGAACCGTCTGGTTCATGGCCGCCCAAGCCGCTTGGGCACAGGTTGCGAGGCCCCGCTCCTGGGCCAACAGCAGGAGGTGGGCGAGATAGATGCCGACATCGGCCCACTGCCCGCGCTCCAGTCTCCTGTCCAGCGCGACGATGAGTCCAACCGGCGCGCCATAAAAATCGAAGTTGCGGGCAAACTGCATCATTCGCCCAAGCTTGTTGTCCCGCTCAACCCCCAGGACACCGTAGAGCGCCTCGGCGCACGAGAGTCTGCGCGCGTTGTACGGGTCCGTCAGGTCAGGCGCGTAGATCGGAAATTCGGGCGCGGATTGCACGCGGCGCTTTGCCGAACCTGCGCCTTCAGGTCCGCAAGCACCGGCCCGCTGAGCGCGTAGATGCGCCATGGCTGCATGTTGCTGCTGGAAGGGGAGAACGCCGCAATCTCCAGGATTTCCTGAATCGTGGCAGCCGGGACTGGCTTGTCCAGGAATGCGCGAACGGATCGCCGGTCCCGGATCGCAGGAAGCTTCGGAGGCGCGGCGCGCATGCTCGGGCTGACGCAGTCCACGATCAGCCGCCGCATCGCCCAGCTTGAGGGACGGCTCGGCGTGCGCCTGCTCGCGCGAACCACGCGCCATGTTTCGCTCACGCCATCCGGCGAGGCATTCGCCGAGCAGGCGCGCCGGGCGATCTCTCTTGAGAGGAGCCGAAGCCGAACTGGACGCCGGAGAGAGGACGGCAGCGGGATTGGTCCGTATTACCGCGCCCACAGCGTTCGGGCGCGCCTGCCTCGTGCCGGTCCTGGCGGAACTGATGGAGGCCCATCCGGCGTTGCAGATCGACCTCGATCTGTCGGACCGATACCTCGGTCTGCAGTCGAGCGGCGTCGACCTCGCCATTCGCCTGTCTGATGACGCGCCCTCGGGCTGGATGAGTGTCGATCTCGGAGCGGTTCCGGTGCGGTTATGCGCCTCTCCCGCCTACATGTTCGCGCTTCGGCCGTCGCATCTGCTGCGCGCGGCACGCGTCAGAGTGATTGTCGAGGCACTGCAAAAACGGCTAGGCCGCCCCAGCCCGTAGGATGGGTTCAGCTCTTGCGAAACCCATCGCCTTGACAACCAACGCAGTGTCTAGTCCCTCTTGTTCGATCCAACTGTAACATGAAAGTTTGATGGGTTTCGCTTTCGCTCTACCCATCCTGCGAGCTCTGCAGGCAGGTCGCCGGTTGCAGCATTGGCCAATCTTCGCTTCAATCGTCTCTCACGGTCCACGGGCGGCATAGCCAGAAACAAAGTCATAGAGGATCCATGCCATCGATCGTCATTGCTCAGGGCGGCGGCCCCACCGCCGTGATCAACCAGACCTTGTGTGGCGCCGTCCTTGCCGCGCGCAGGCATGATCCGTCCGTGCGCATTCTGGGCGCGCGCTATGGTGTGCGAGGCCTTACGGAGGGGAACGTCGTCGACCTCACCAGCATGCCCGAGGCCGAACTCCGCCGCCTCGGCAACACGCCCAATTCGGCTCTCGGATCGACCCGCGACAAGCCAGATTCTGGTGCATGCTCTGATATCCTCGCGGCTCTGGACCGGCTAGATGCCCGCGCCTTTGTCTATATTGGCGGCAACGACACCGCCGGAACGCTCGAACTGCTGCGGCAGCAGTCAAGCGGCCCCTGCCATTTCGTGCATGCCCCCAAGACCATCGACAACGACCTGATGGAGAACGATCACGTCCCGGGCTTCATCTCGGCAGCCGCCTTCGTCGCCAATGCCTTTGTCAGCATAGATCTCGATTTTCGCGCGATGCCCGGCATCTATGTGGCCATCGTCATGGGCCGCCATGCCGGTTTCCTCTCCGCCGCGGCCGCAGGCTGGCAGCAATCGCCCGACGATGCTCCGCATCTGATCTATAAGCCGGAAAAGCCATTCTCGGTTGTCCAGTTCCTCGACGACGTCGATGCGGTTTACACGCGGCTGGGCCGCTGTATCGTCTCGATGTCCGAGGGAGTGCAGGACGAAACCGGCCGGCCTCTCGCCGAGGCGCTGGCGGGCGAGGCGGTCGAGCGCGACGCCCATGGAAATCTGCACTTGACGGGCGGTGATCTCGGCATCGAGATCCAAAAGGCCCTGAAATCGCGTTTTCCCAAGGCAAGGGCGCGTGTCGACACGCTGGGCTATCTGCCACGCGCCTATATCGGCGTGATCGACGAAACCGACCGCAATGAGGCTTTCGACGCTGGCGCATTTGCCGCGCAGAGCGCCTTAACCGGCACGGGCTCGGTGGTGCTGCATTATGACGGCGAGCGTATCGAACCTCTGCTCGTGCCGCTCGATCGCGTGGCTGGAAAAACACGCCATATGCCCGACGATTTCCTTGTCGGCAGCAATGCAGTTTCGGAAGAAGGACGGCGCTATTTCCGGCGACTTCTACCCAAGCGGCCCGATATCTTCCTGCCGTTCGTGTGAAATTGCCGGAGAGAGCATTGTCAACATGAGGCTCTAGCCAGCAGCCCGTAGGATGGGTTTCGCAAGAGCTCAACCCATCCTACGAGCTGCAAAACGGCTAGGCCGATCAGGTCGACCGGCCGGACCAAGGAAATAGAACTGTCTCGGGCGACACTGTGCGCTGCTCCCGTGCCTTTGTTCGCTTCCGTCCTTGCGCTTGTCCGACGCAAGCATCCTCACGAAAAATCCTGCGTCAGTATCGCGGCAAACTGCTCGAGCGCCCAGTCGACCTGCTCGCTGGTGATCACCAGCGGCGGGGCGATGCGGATGGTGTGCTCATGGGTGTCCTTGGCGAGGATGCCCTTGCCCTGGAGCGCCTCGCAGTAGCGGCGGGCGCGGCCGGCTTCCGGATGCAGCTCGACCGCCAGCATCAGGCCGCGCCCGCGCACTTCGCGGATCGTATTGGCGCGGATGTCTTTCAAGCCTTCGAGAAAGCGCGCGCCCTGCGTGGCCGCGTTCTCGATCATGCCTTCCTCGACCAGCACGCGCATCGCCGCGCGCGCCACCGCGCAGGCAAGCGGGTTGCCGCCGAAGGTCGAGCCATGCTGCCCGGGTCTCAACGTTCCGAGCACGTCGTTGTTCGAGAGTACGGCGGACACCGGATAGAAGCCGCCGGACAGGGCCTTGCCGAGCAGCGTCACGTCCGCCTCGATGCCCTCGTGCTGCTCGGCGAGCAGCTTGCCGGTCCGGCCGAGCCCGGTCTGGATCTCGTCGAGCACCAGCATGACGTTGTTGGCGGTGCAGAGCTCCCGCACCTCGGTGAAATAGCCGGCTGGCGGAATGATGACACCGGCTTCGCCCTGGATCGGCTCGACCAGGAAGGCGACGGTGTTCGGCGTGATCGCTTGTTCCAGCGCAGCGGCATCGCCGAACGGGATGATTTTGAACCCCGGCGCGAACGGTCCAAAATGGGTGCGGCTCTCAGGGTCGGTTGAAAAGCCGACGATGCCCAGCGTGCGTCCGTGGAAATTGTCGGCGCAAACGATGATCTCGGCATGGCCGTCCGGCACGCCCTTCACCTCATAGCCCCATTTGCGCACCGACTTGATCGCGCTTTCGACCGCCTCGGCGCCGCTGTTCATCGGCAGCACCTTGTGCGAGCCGGTCAGCGCCGCGATCTCTTGGTAGAACAAGGCGAGCTGGTCATTGTGGAAGGCGCGCGAGGTGAGCGTCAGCCGGTGTGCCTGTTCCACCATTGCCGCAAGGATCTTGGGGTGGCAGTGGCCCTGATTGACTGCGGAATAGGCGGAGAGGCAATCGAGATAGCGGTTGCCTTCGGTGTCCCAGACCCAGACACCTTCGCCCCGCGACAGCACGACGCCGATCGGGTCGTAGTTATGGGCGCCAAAGCGTGCTTCCGTTGCGAGGAAATCAATGACCGACGCGCTCATTTTCGTCACTCCCATTGGGCCGAGGGACTCAGGAGTCCTGATCGCGATGCGCGATCTCCAGCGTGACCAATCGCGCCAGCAGCGTCGCCGGGTAGAGCTGGCCGAACACCGCCTCGATATTGCACAGGCTGCGCACGATCGGATGCACCGGCGCGACGTCGCCATAGCCGGTTGTCGTCAGCGTCGCGAAGCTGAAATAGATCACCTGGCTCGCCAGCGCCGGACTGTCCTCCACCGTCATGCCGGCGAACGCGTTCGGCACCAGTGAGCCCATGAAGGTGTAGAGCGCCGAGAAGATCACTGCGATCGTCATATACAGCAGCACCGCACCGATCACGCGGTGATAGGTGACGCGGCCCGGTGCAAAAGTCGCGCGCGCCACCGCCCAGGCCATGGTGATCCCGACGATGAACCAGGAGCCAGCGAACAGATTGAGATCGAGGATGGAGGGCGATTTGAGCCGCAGGATCGCGCCGACCGTGATCATGACGAGCGCGATCAGCATGGCGCCGACCGCGACCGGACTGCCGGAGATCACGAAGATGCCGACCACGAGCAGCAGCGCCAGCACGAGTTCGGACGCCTGAAACGCAAAAATCCCCAGCGCCTGCAGCGGGGAGACCACGAACATCATGATCATGAGCAGCGCGGTCAGCCCGGTCAGAAGCGGATCGGCCCAGCGCTCGCGGATCTGGTCGATGTTCATGGCGTCCTCATCAACGAATCGAGCAGGGCACGCTCAGGAAGCCGCGAAACCGCACCCGGCCGCCGCGCACCGGCTGGCCGCTGACGGCATAGGCCGGGAAGCGCGCCAGGAACCGCGAGATCGCGATGGCGCCCTCGAGCCGCGCCAGCGCCATGCCGGCGCATTGATGCGCGCCGGTGGCGAAGGCGAGGTGCCGGTTTGGCGTGCGCGCGACGTCGAAAGCTTCGGGGTCTGGAAACTGCGCGGGATCGCGGTTGGCAGCGCCGATGCATAGCGTGATCGACGTGCCGGCATCGAGCATGACGCCGCCGAGCTCGACCTTTTCCGTGGTCATGCGGTTGCCGAGCTGGTTCGAGCTCTCGTAACGCAGCATCTCCTCGACCGCGGTCTTGATCAAATCGGGATTGTCGATCAGCCGCTGCTTCTGGTCCGGATTTCGGTGCAGCGCCACGAGGCCATTGCCGATCAGATTGGTCGTGGTCTCGTGGCCGGCGTTGAGCAGGAAGATGCAATTGTGCAGCAGCTCCTTCTCGGTCAGCCGTTCGCCGTTATCCTCGCCCTGGATCAGGCGCGTCAGCACGTCGCGTTCGGGATTGCCGGGCTTTCGGCGCCGGCGCGCGACCAGCGTCTCGAGATAGGCGAGGAAGTCCTTCACCGCCTGGTTGCCGCGCGCCGCCGCCCCGCTCGTTACAACGGGCTCGAGTGCTCCCAGGATCGCCAGCGACCAGTCGCGCAACGGTGCGCGTTCATCGTGGGGAACGTCGAGGAGGTTGCCGATCACCTCGATGGGAATCGAGGCAGCAAAATCTTCGATCAGCTCGCAATCGCCCTTGGCGGCGATGGCGTCGAGCAGACCGTCGACCAGCTTGATGAGATCACCTTCCATGCCGGCGATCGCGCGCGGCGACAGTGCGCCCATGATCAACCGCCGCACGCGGGTGTGCGCGGGGGGATCGTTGAACACGAGGCTGGTGGTGTGGTGCTCGTAGAGCGGAGTGTCGCCGTATTTCGGCGCGAACTCGCGCTTCTTGTCGGAGCTGAACGACTTGGTGTTCTTGTAGGCGGTGACGAGATCGTCGTAGCGGGTCAGGAACACGGTGCCGTTCGGCAGGCGCTTGACCGGCTCGTTCTCCCGCAGTGCACGATAGGTCGGGTAGGGATTGTCGTAGAATTCCGGCGTCAGCTTCTCCAGGTCGAAGCTTGCCGCCAGCTCCTTCGCATCTGCGTTCATCCCGTTATACTCACCGGTTAAAGCCGATATGCCGCTTTTGTTGTTCGATCGGGGCGTGCGTCCGTCTACAGTTAGACTCTGATTTGCTAGCCGACCGGACAGGAAAATGCACGCGCGCACTGATGCTGCCGACACGGCCTCTTGGCCGGACGATATCTTCGCGACGTTGCAACGCTTCGATGTCCGGCAGGTGCCTTACGTGCCTGATGCCGGCCATTCCCGGCTGATCCAGCGCGTGCTGGGATCATCGACGATGCGCGGCATTCCCTTGACGACCGAGGAGGAGGGCGTGGCGCTCCTGGCTGGCGCCTGGACCGGTGGGCAGCGCGGCGTCTTGCTGATGCAATCGAGCGGGGTCGGCAATTGCATCAACATGCTGTCGCTGATCCCGATCCTGCGCTTTCCGTTCCTGACGCTCGTGACCATGCGCGGCGAGTGGGGCGAGTTCAATCCGTGGCAGGTACCAATGGGATCGACCACGCAGGGCGTGTTCGAGCTCTCCGGCATCAAGGTATTGCGGGCGTCGAACGCAGCCGAGGTGCCGGCCGTGTTGGAGGCGGCCGCAGCCCAAGCCTACAACGCGCTGACGCCGACCGCCGTCCTGTTGTCACAGCGCCTGATCGGCGCCAAGGTTTTCACCAAATGAGCAAGGCCAATCTCCTCGATCGCCGTCAGGTGGTCTCGACGCTGCTTGCGGACCGCAGGGACACGGTCGCCATCGGCGGCCTCGGCGCCTCCACCAACGACATCACCGCGGCCGGCGACCACGCGCGCAATTTCTATCTCTGGGGCGGCATGGGGGGCGCAGCGATGATCGGGCTGGGCTTGGCACTGGCCCAGCCGAAGCTGCCGGTGCTGGTCGTCACCGGCGACGGCGAGATGCTGATGGGCATGGGCAGCCTCGCAACCATCGGCCTGCAGAAGCCGCCCAACCTCTCGATCGTGGTGCTCGACAACGAGTGCTACGGCGAGACCGGCGGCCAGACCAGCCACACCTCGGCCACCGCCGACCTCGTCGGGGTCGCCAAAGCCTGCGGCATCGCGGACGCCTGCGCGATCTCGACCATGGCCGAGGTGGAGGCGTTCGCCAAAGCCGTCCACGAGGTCTCGGCAGGCCCCCGATTTGCCAATGTGAAGATCGCCAACGCCAGCCTGGAGCGGATTTTGCCAAGCCGGGACGGGACTTACATCGTCAACCGGATCCGCGGCGACCTCGGCTTCCAGCCGATTTAGAGCCACCAGATACCTTTTTGGGGTCTCCTTGCAGGTTGCATCGCACCATTTAGCTTGACTTTTGCGTGGGTGAGTGCTTACTCACTCGCATGAGTTCACTGCGAATGACGAGCGACCTGAGGCGTCAATTGATCCTCGGTGCCGCGAAGCGCTGCTTTGCCCGACACGGGTATACTGGCACCACGACCAAGAGCGTGGCGGCCGCCGCTGCCATTTCCGAGGCGCTGCTGTTCAAGCATTTCCCGTCCAAGGCGGCGCTATATGCCGAAATCCTCAGCGACGAATGCGAGGCGGACCCGGCGCTCACCGAGCTGCTCGTGCGGGAGCCGTCAACGGCGACGCTGGTCGAATTGATGCGTGGCATGGTCCAGCACTTTCTCCTGATCGCCGACGGTCCCGACCAGGAAGAGGCGCAGCGCCTGCGGCTGATGACCACGAGCCATTTGGATGATGGCGAATTCGCCCGTCTGCTATACGCCAAGATCGAGAAGCTGATCGGAGCGATCTTCCTCGCCTCGCTCGAACGCGCTATCGCCGCCGGCGATGCGCGGCCGTGCGGAATCGAACCGCTCAACCTGTTCTGGTTTGCGCATCATACGGTGATGACCGCCGCGCTGACCAGGCTCCCGGCCGTGCCCTGTCTCGCCTACGGCAAGGCGAACGATCTGGAGCGACAGCTCTGTGAGTTTCTCCTGAGAGGCATCGGACTTAACGACGCCGCAATTGCTTCGCATCTGGGCCGCGATCAGGCCGCTTGTGCGGGCAGGGCGGCGATTGCAGAAAGTGCATGACATGAACATCGTCACCGAACACAAGATTTCGGGCGAACCGATCGACAGCAAGGCTCCCAAGCGTCCGGTTCGGCCGGTGCTCTGGTTCATCATCGTCGGCACGCTGCTCGGCGTGCTCGTCGGTGGCCTCGTCTGGTTCAATTATTTCCGCGGCCAGATGATCAAGCAGTTCTTCGCGAACAACAAGCCGCCGCCGACCCTGGTCAGTGCGGCTGAGGCGAAGTCCGAGGTGGTCCCGAACCTGCTCACGGCCGTCGGCGGGCTCGCCGCCGTGCACCAGGTCGACGTCACCGCCGACGTCAACGGTCGCGTCACCGAGATCAAGTTCGAGCCGGGCACACACGTCGAGGCCGGCACGCCGCTGGTGCAGCTGTTCGATGCGCCGGAGCAGGGCGATCTTGCAAACTACAAGGCCCAGGCGACCGTCGCGCAGCTGTCGCTTGATCGCGCCAAGCAGCTGGCATCGCGCCAGTTCGGTCCGCAGGCGACTGTCGACCAAGCCCAGGCCGCCTATGACCAGGCACAGGCCGGCATTGCCAAGACCGAAGCGCTGATCTCGCAGAAGCTGGTGCGCGCACCGTTCTCCGGCGATCTCGGCGTCCGCAAGGTCGAGGTGGGACAGTACCTCACGGCGGGCACGGCGATCGTCTCGCTGACCGATCTGTCGGAGCTGTGGGCGAACTTCACCGTGACGGAAAAGGACTCGGGCAGTCTCAAGGTCGGTCAGCTCGTCCGGCTGAAGGTCGATGCCTATCCGGGCCGCATCTTCGAGGGCAAGATCACGACGATCGAGCCGCAGATTGCGACCGACACCCGCAACATCCGCGTGCAGGCGACCATCGCCAATCCGGAGAAGATCCTGAAGCCAGGCATGTTCGTGACCACCACGGTGGTGCTGCCGGACAAGCCGCCTGTGATCACCGTGCCGGAGACCGCGGTCGACTACACGCTGTACGGCGACTCGGTGTTCTTGATCACCGAGAAAAAGACCGAGGACGGCAAGACCAGCCTGAGCGCGGTGCGGACCTTCGTGCAGACCGGCAACCGGGTCGACGGCCGTGCTGAAATCGTCAAGGGTCTGAAGCCGGGCGATAAGGTCGTTGCCGTCGGCCAGCTCAAGCTGCAATCGGGCGCGGCGGTGTCGATTTCGACCGACCCGGCGCCGCCTATCCCGGCGCAACCGCCGCGTTACTGACACCGTGCACGTCGCAGCATGATCCGGCCCGGCCGGGTCATGCGCTTCGTTAGCCCAACGAAATCGAGATAGCCGCGATGGCCTTTACCGATATTTTCATCAAACGCCCGGTCTTGTCGGTCGTCGTCAGCCTTTTGATCCTCCTGATAGGTCTGCGCGCGGCGATGGTGCTGCCGATCCGGCAATATCCCAAGCTGTCGAACACGGTCATCAACATCACGACCGTCTATCCCGGTGCGTCGGCCGACCTGATCCAGGGTTTTATCACCACACCGATCGAGCAGGCGGTCGCCTCCGCCGAGGGCGTCGACTACATCACGTCGTCCTCCGTGCTCGGCACCTCGACGATCCAGGTCTACATCAAGCTGAACTTCGATCCCAACCAGGCGCTCACCGAGGTGCTGGCCAAGACGAACTCGGTCAAATACCTGATCCCGAAGGAGTCCAACGATCCGATCGTCACCAAGACCACGGGCCAGACCACGGCCGTGATGTATCTCGGCTTCTCCTCGGACGAACTGTCGGGCTCGGCCATCTCCGACTATTTGACCCGCGTGGTGCAGCCGGTGCTGTCGACCGTCGATGGCGTCGCCTCCGCCGACATCCTCGGGGGCCAGACCTTTGCGATGCGGCTATGGCTTGACCCGGTGAAGATGGCGGGTCGCAACATATCGCCGGCCGATGTCTCAGCCGCGATCGCCGCCAACAATTTCCAGTCGGCGGCGGGCCAGACCAAGGGCTATCTGATCGTCTCGAACATCTCGACGAATACCGGGCTGACCGACGTCAATCAGTTCAAGAAGATGATCGTCAAGGCCAAGGACGGCGGCTTCGTGCGGATGGAGGACATCGCGACCGTCGAGCTTGCAGCCCAAAGCACCGACGCAAGCGTCGCCTTCAACGGCGAGCACGCGATCTTCATCGGCGTTCAGGCAACGCCGCAGGGCAATCCGCTAACCTTGGTGAAGGGCGTGCGCGCGCTGTTCCCCGAGCTCGAGCGCAATTTGCCGCCGTCGATGAAGATGAAGGTCGCCTACGATTCGACCAAGTTCATTCAGTCGTCGATCGACGAGGTCGAGAAGACGCTGGGCGAAGCCGTGATCATCGTCATCGTGGTGATCTTCCTGTTCCTGGCGTCGTTCCGCTCGGTCATCATTCCGGTCGTCACCATCCCACTGTCGATGATCGGCGTCTGCACCCTGATGCTGGCGTTCGGCTTCAGCTTCAATCTGCTGACACTGCTTGCGATGGTGCTGGCGATCGGCCTCGTCGTCGACGACGCCATTGTCGTGGTGGAGAACATCCACCGCCATCTGGAAGAGGGCAAGACGCCGGTGCAGGCGGCGCTGCAGGGCGCGCGGGAAATCGTCGGGCCGGTCGTCTCGATGACGATCACGCTCGCCGCCGTGTATGCGCCCATCGGATTCCTCGGCGGCCTGACCGGCTCCCTGTTCCGCGAATTCGCCTTTACTCTCGCGGGCTCGGTGATCGTGTCCGGCGTGATCGCGCTGACGCTGTCGCCGATGATGTGCTCGGTGCTGCTGAAGAACACGGAAGAGGGCCGTTTTGCGAAGCTGGTGGGCAGGGTGTTCGGTGCGCTGACGCGCTGGTACGGCCGCAGGCTCGATCGTTCGCTCGACTACAAGGCGATCACCGGGCTGTTCGCGGTGACCATCCTCGGACTCGTCGGCTTCCTCTACATGCATACCTCGAAGGAGCTGGCACCGGAGGAGGACCAGGGCATCGTGTTTGCGGTGACCAAGGCTCCGAAATACGCCAACATCGACTACATCGATTTCTACGGCGAGAAGCTCGACAAGGAATTCCAGAAGTTCCCCGAGACCGATCTGCGCTTCGTGCTCAACGGCATCAACGGCCCGCAAGGCGGCATCGCCGGCATGCTGCTGAAGCCGTGGGACGAGCGCAAGCGCTCGTCGATTCAATTGAAGCCGCTGGTGCAGGCCGAGCTTTCCAAGATCGAAGGCGTGCAGGCTTTTGCGTTCAACCTGCCGCCGCTGCCGGGCGGCCCCGGCGGCCTGCCGGTGCAGATGGTGATCAACTCGACCGCGGGCTTCCAGGCCGTCTATGAGGAGATGGAGAAGCTGAAGGCCGCCGCGCGCAAGAGCGGCATGTTCATCGTGTCCGACAGCGATCTCGCCTACAATCAGCCGACGGTGAGCGTGAAGATCGACCGCAACAAGGCGCAGGACCTTGGCATCAACATGCAGACCCTCGGCAGCGCGCTCGCGGTGCTGCTGGGCGGCAACTACGTCAACCGGTTCAATCTCGAGGGCCGATCCTACCAGGTCATTCCGCAGGTGCCGCGGGGCCAGCGGCTCTCGCCGGAATCGCTTGGCGGCTACTATGTCACGACCAATACCGGCCAGCAGCTTCCGCTGTCCACGGTGGTGTCGATCCAGACCCGGACCGATCCGAATTCGCTGACGCACTACAACCAGCTCAACTCGGCGACGTTCTCGGCGGTGCCGATGCCGGGCGTGACCGTCGGCGCGGCGGTCGACTTCCTCGAAGGCGAGGCCAAGAAGCTGCCGCAGGGCTTCAGCCACGACTATCTCGCGGATAGCAGGCAGTATGTGCAGGAAGGCAACCAGCTCGCGATCACGTTCGGCTTTGCGCTGATCATCATCTTCCTGGTGCTGGCAGCGCAGTTCGAGAGCTTGCGTGACCCGTTTGTGATCATGATCTCGGTGCCGATGGCGATCGTCGGCGCGCTGATCCCGCTGTTCTTCGGCCTGGCCACGATGAACATCTACACCCAGGTCGGTCTGCTGACGCTGGTGGGGCTGATCACCAAGCACGGCATCTTGATGGTGGAGTTTGCCAACGAGCTCCAGGTCAACGAACGGCTCGACCGCCGCTCGGCGATCGAAATGTCGGCCCGTATCCGCCTCCGGCCGATCCTGATGACGACGGCTGCGATGGTCACCGGCCTGATCCCGCTCCTGACCGCGTCCGGTGCGGGCGCGGCCAGCCGCTTTTCGATCGGCCTCGTGGTCGTCGCCGGCATGTCGATCGGCACGCTGTTTACGCTGTTCGTGCTGCCGGCCGTCTATGTCGTGCTGGCGACCGACCATCGCGCAGCAGCCGATTCCGAGCGGAACAAGCAGGTCAACGAGCTCGACCTCGGCTCCAAGGCGCTGCGGCCGACCTGAGGCCGTTCGATCCAACATTGCAAAGCGGCAATGGCCTTCGCCATTGCCGCTTTTTTCTTGTCCCGTGCTAGACTTGCGCGGCGCGCTGTTGCGCCACGCAGGGACAATATCGGGGCAGGGAAAGCATGATGAGGCGGCGCGAATTCCTGGGCGGGCTCGGCTGCGCTTCGCTGTTGCGGCCGTACTCAGCCGCGGGTCAGAGCGGGAGGACTTACCATCTGGGCACGTTGACGCCGATCGTGCCGGTTACGGCGGAGACGCGGGGCGGCAAGATCCTGACCAGGATGCTTGACGAGCGTGGTTTCAAGCTTGGCCAGAACTTGACCCTTGAAGCGCGCGGCGCGCTCGGCGATGTCACGATGCTTCCCGCGCTGATCGCTGAGCTGAAGGCCAAGAACGTCGATGCGATCGTGATCGTGGGCTACCCGACGGCAATGGCCGCCAAGGCGGCCGGCATTGCCACCGTCGCGGCCAGCGGCATCGGTGATCCCGTCGAAACCAAGCTGATCGAGAGCCTGGCGCATCCAGGCGGCAAGATCACCGGCATTTCGGACGTCGCAGCGACACTCAGCGCCAAGCGGCTGTCGCTGCTCAAGGAGATGTCGCCGAAACTGGCCAAGGTCGCCATGCTCTGGAACAAGGACGACCTCGGCATGACGACGCGGTATCAGGCGTCCGCAAAGGCTGCCCAGGCGCTTGGATTGACCGTGCAGGCGCTGGGCGTCCGCGAGCCCGACGATTTCGACGAAGCTTTTTCGGCGATGAACGACGATTTGCCCGATGGCATCCTGATGGTGGCGGACGCGCTCACCATTCTCAATCGCGAGCGCGTCTTCGAGTTCGCCGCTGCCCGAAAGTTGCCGGCGATCTACGAATTCGACCAGTTCGCGCGCGACGGCGGTTTGATGTCCTATGGAGCGGACTCCTCGGAATGCTTCGAGCGGGCGGCCGCACTGGTCGCCCGGATTTTCAACGGGGCAAACCCGGGCGACCTGCCGTTCGAGCTGCCGACCCGGTATCCCCTGGTGCTCAATCTCAAGACGGCGAAGGCGACTGGACTCGAGATTCCGCCCACCTTGCTGGCGCTCGCCGACGAGGTCATCGAGTAGCCTTGTGCGCTGCGGCAAGAGACAAGGTCCGCCCTTCTTGCTAGGTTTGTCGGAATGAGCATGTCCCTCCATCCCGACACCCCGCAACCCAGGACGCTGCCGACCCCGGCCGCCGAGGGCGTCGTGTCCGGCAAGGCCGGGCGTGGGATCAGGACCCGGCTGTTCACCAAATATGTCGCGCTGTTCGTCGTTGTCGTCGCCGTGGCTCTGCTTGCGAATGGCCTGTTCGAGGTCTTCTTCTATTATCGCGAGCACAAGGCCGCGCTGATCCGAGTCCAGCATGAGCAGGCCGAGGCCGCGGCTGCCAAGATCGGCCAGTTCATCAAGGAGATCGAGAGCCAACTCGGCTGGACCACGCAACTGCCCTGGTCGGCCGGCTCGATCGAGCAGCGCCGGTTCGACGCGCTGCGGCTGCTGCGCCAGGTGCCTGCGATCACCGAACTCGCCCAGGTGGATTCCACCGGCAAGGAGCGCCTGCGTGTCTCGCGGCTGGCGATGGACGCGATCGACAGCGGGATAGACCTGTCACGCGATCCGAAATTCACCGAGGCGGTCGCGCACAAGGTCTATTACGGGCCGGTCTATTTCCGCCGGGAGTCCGAGCCCTACATGACGCTGGCGCTGGCCGGCACGCGCAAGGATGCCGGCGTCAGCATCGCGGAGGTGAACCTCAAGCTGATCTGGGACGTCGTTTCCCAGATCAAGGTCGGCGAGCACGGACATGCGTATGTGGTCGGCCCGGAAGGACGCCTGATCGCGCATCCCGACATCAGCCTGGTGTTGCGCAACACCGACATGTCGGGGCTGGAGCAAGTGCGCGGCGCCCAGGCCGGCGGCGGCGCGATGCCGGACGCATTGCAGGAGGCGACCAACATCCAGGGGCAGAAGGTTCTGACGGCCTCCGCCCCGATCGCGCCGCTCGGCTGGACCATGTTCGTGGAATTGCCGGTCGAAGAGGCCTACGCCTCGCTCTATGCTTCGCTGCAGCGGCTGGCGATCGTGCTGCTCGGCGCGTCGATCTTCGCGGTGCTGGCGGGAATCTTCCTGGCCCGGCGCATGGTCGGACCGATCCAGGCGCTGCGTAGCGGCGCCGAGCGCATCGGCAGCGGCGATTTCTCCCAGCGGATCGCGATCAGGACCGGCGACGAACTCGAGGGGCTCGCCGACCAGTTCAACGACATGGGCGCGCGGCTGCAGGAATCCTATGCGGATCTGGAAAAAAAGGTCGAGGTGCGAACGGCTGAATTGAGCGAGTCGCTGGAGCAACAGACGGCGACGTCGGAGGTGCTACAGGTGATCAGTTCGTCTCCGGGCGAGCTCACGCCGGTGTTCCACAAGATGCTCGAGAATGCCACGCGCGTCTGTGGCGCGAGTTTCGGGATCATGAATCTGTGGGACGGCGAAACTTTCAGGATGGCGGCTGACTACAACGTGCCGCCTGCGTTCGCCGCTTCGCGACGAGATGTGGCCATCCATCCCCATCCGGAGAGCGGGCTCGCCACTGTCGTCAAGACACGCCGGGTCGTTCATGTCCACGATGTGCAAGACACGCCTGTCTATCGTGCAGGAGGGGCAAGCATTCGCGGAATTTCCGACCTGGCTGGCGCCCGCACCATCGTCATCGTGCCAATGCTGAGGGAAGGCGAGCTGATCGGCACGATCGCAGTCTATCGCAAGGAAGTCCGGCCGTTCACGGACAAGCAGATCGCTGTGGTCGAGAATTTCACCAAGCAAGCCGTCATCGCCATCGAGAACACGCGGCTGCTGAATGAATTGCGCAAGCGCACGTTGGAGCTATCGCAGTCGCTTGACGAATTGCGCGCGGCGCAGGATCGCCTGGTCCAGACCGAGAAGCTTGCTTCGCTTGGCCAGCTCACGGCCGGGATCGCCCATGAAATCAAGAACCCGCTCAATTTCATCAACAATTTCTCCTCGGTCTCCACCGAGTTGATCGATGAGCTCAATCAGGTCCTCGAATCGACTGCTCTCGACGACAAGACCAAGGAAGAGGTGGCCGAGCTCACCCACATGCTCAAGGGCAACCTCGAGAAGGTGGTGCAGCACGGCAAGCGCGCCGACTCCATCGTCAAGAACATGCTGTTGCATTCGCGCGAAGGCTCCGGCGAGCATCGGCCGGCGGATATCAATGCCGTCGTCGAGGAAAGCCTCAATCTGGCCTATCACGGCGCGCGCGCCGAAAGACCCGGCTTCAACGTCACGCTCAAGCGCGATCTCGATGCGGCCACCGGCACGGCCGACGTCTATCCGCAGGAGATCACGCGCGTCTTTCTCAACCTGATATCGAACGGATTCTACGCCGCCGCCAAGCGCAAGGAAAGCGCGGCGGACGATTTCGAGCCGACCCTGAGCGCGTCGACCAAGAACCTCGGCAACAAGGTCGAGATCAGAATTCGCGACAACGGCACCGGCATTCCGCCTGACGTGAAGGAGAAGATGTTCAATCCCTTCTTCACCACCAAACCGGCCGGCGAGGGCACCGGGCTTGGCCTGTCCATGAGCCACGACATCGTCGTGAAACAGCACGGCGGCACGATCAACGTGAACACCGAGCCCGGTGCCTTCACCGAATTCATCATCACGCTGCCGCGCACGATGCCGGCGCGGGGCACGACTGGAGGCGGGAGTTGAACGTCTATATTCTTGTCGTCGACGACGAGCCCGACGTCGAGGCGCTTTTTCGGCAGCAGTTCCGGCGCGACCTGCGATCGGGGCGCTTCCAGATGGAGTTTGCGCTGTCGGCGCCGGCCGCGCTCGATCGCGCCGCCAATGTTCGCGACCCCTCGCTGATTCTGATCTTGTCGGACGTCAACATGCCCGGCATGAGCGGGCTCGACATGTTGCCGAAGGTGCGGGCCGAGCGGCCGGACGTTCCGGTGATCATGATTACGGCCTACGGCGACCCCGAAACACGGCGCAAGGCGATCGAGCGCGGTGCGGTCGGGCTCCTCACCAAGCCGATCGATTTTGCGCTGCTGCGGCAGGAGATCGACACCAGGCTCGAGCAGGCGGCATGACCCCGACCATTCTTTTCGTCGACGACGAACCCGATCTCGAGGCCCTGGTCCTGCAAAAGTTCCGCAGGCAGATTCGCGAGGGGCTGGTCAATTTCATCTTTGCGCATGACGGCTTCGAGGCGCTGGAGTCGCTCGAGCGGCATCCGCATGTCGACCTGGTGGTCTCTGACATCAACATGCCGCGGATGGACGGGCTGTCGCTGCTGCAGAAGCTCCAGGAGGCCGAGGACAAGAAGTCGACCATCATCGTCTCGGCCTATGGCGACATGAGCAACATCCGCACCGCCATGAACCGCGGCGCGTTCGACTTCCTGACCAAGCCGATCGACTTTGTCGACCTGGAAACCACGATCCAGAAGACCATCCGCCACATCGAGATGCTGCGCGAGGTGCGGCGCCGCCAGATGGAAGCCGAGCGCGCGCATGCCTCGCTGTCGCGCTATTTCTCGCCGGAGGTCGCCAGGCGTCTGGCGGCAGACGGGGGGACGGCATGGAGGTGCAGTGGCGGAACGTCGCCACGATCTTTACCGATATCACCGGCTTCACCTCGCTGGTCGAGAGCGCCGCACCCGAGACGCTCGGCGAGCTCCTCAACGAATATGTCGGCGGCATGACCGAGGTCGTGTTCGAGCATCAAGGCACGGTTGCCAAGATCATCGGCGACGCGATCCAGGTGCTGTTCAACGCGCCCGGCGACCAGCCGGACTATGCAACCCGTGCGGTTGCCTGTGTCCACGATCTCGACGCCTGGGCGGAAAAGTTTTGCGCGCGCTGGAAGGCAAAAGGTGTGAATTTCGGCGCAACCCGCATCGGCGCCCATGCCGGGCCGGCGCTGGTTGGCAATTTCGGTGGCAACCGCTTCTTCGACTACACCGCCTATGGCGACAGCATCAACATCGCGGCGCGGCTCGAGGCCGCCAACAAACATCTCGGCACACGCATCTGTGTCAGCGCCAGCATCGCGGAGGGCGCTGAGAATTTTCAGGGCCGTCCTGTCGGGGAACTGGTGCTGCGCGGACGCAGCGAGCCGCTGCGGGCGTTCGAGCCGCTGCGGCAGGCCAAATTCCAGGGGCCCGCGACGGCGCGATATTCCGAGGCGTTTGCCAAGCTGGAGGCCGGCGACATCGCCGCCATGCCGGCGTTCGCCGCGTTGGTCGGAATGCATGCCGACGATGCTCTGGCCGGCTTTCACCTGAAGCGCCTGCTCAACGGCGCCAAGGGCGTCCGCATGCAACTGGAGTAGGAGTTCGACATGACGCATGAATTTGCCGCCGGCAATTATCGTTTCATTCCGTCCGTGTTCCAGTATTCGGCCGGTGCTGCGGCGGACGACGGCTACGAGATCGAGCGCGTCCGGTTCGATCGCCTGGTGCCGTTGGCCGAAGGGTTTGCGTTCGCAGCGAAGTATATCCAGCAGGCGGGACGCCCGCTGACGACGTTCTGTGCCTGCGAGCTCCGCTCACCGGCGGCTTTCAGCGAGGAAGGCTTTCGCGCGTTCAACCTCCACTATGTCAAGACGCTGTCCGAATGGGGCATCTTCGACGGCACCACCAATCCGGTGGCGCGCAGCAATGTCTGTCCGGAGATCGATCCGCCGTCGGAGCCGTCGTTCTACGCGTTCTCGTTCACGCGCCCCACGAGGTCGAAGGCACCGTCCTTCGTCATCGCGGGCGGTGCCGAAGCGCGCGAGGGCGGCGGCACTTACGTCGAGCGCACGGTGCGTTACCGTGATCTCAGCCCGGAGGGCTTGCGCGAGAAGGTGCGGTTCACCACGACGTCGCAGATGGAGAGCCGGATGGCCGCCTTCGGCTTCGGCTGGAAGGACACCACGGGCGTGCAGGCTTATTCGGTCCACGACTTTCACCACGCCCTTGTCGACGAACTGGTCCGCCGCGGCGCGCTGCGCTCCGGTCTGACCTGGCACTTTGCCCGGCCGCCGGTGATCGATCTCGAATACGAGATGGACTGCCGGCGCGTGATGCGTGAGGTCGTGATCTAGTTGGGACGCCGGGGTCAGGCCCGGCGAGGCTCTGGCAGGCCGCACAACAAAAAAATCGAAAAACAACCCCATGCACAGTAGCCGGTGACAGCGAAATCAAGGACTTGTCGGCGTGCCGCGGTGTACTGCTGATTTTTCGAAATCATTTGACGCGTCGGGCAAAACAGGGGCATGATGCCATCATCGCGGCGTGGGATGGAGGTGCGCTCCCTCTCCTGCAAGCGGTTGAGCTAGCCCACGGTCAATCGAATCCTACCCCAAGCCATTTCGCCAGCCTTTTCGCCCAAGTCTAGCGCTGGCGCGGGTCGAGCGCGTCGCGCAGGCCGTCGCCGAGCAGGTTCAGCGACAACACCACGAGGAAGATCGCCAGGCCCGGCCAGATTGCCATCCATGGCGCCTGGGTGAGGAAGCGCTGCGCCGCGTTGAGCATGCTGCCCCAGGACGGCGCCGGCGGCTGCTGACCGAGGCCGAGGAACGAAAGGGCGGCCTCCGCGATGATCGCGGCGGCGATCGAGAGCGTCGCCTGCACCAGCAGCGCCGGCAGGATGTTCGGCAGGATATGCGAGAATGCGATGCGCCAGCCGGGGTTGCCGAGCGCACGCGCGGCTTCGACATAGTCCTCGGCCTTGACGCTCAGTACCTGGCCGCGGGTCAGGCGAATGAAGATCGGGGTGGCCGAGATGCCGATCGCGATCATCGCATTCCCGAGACTCGGACCGAGGAACGCCGCGAGCGCAATCGCCAGGATCAGGAACGGGCAGGCCAGCATCGCATCGGTGATTCGGCTGATCAGCGCGTCGACAAATCCACCGCGATAGCCGGCGACAAGGCCTAGCGGCACGCCGATGCCGAGCGCGATCACAACCGAGGTCAGGCCGGCGAGCAGCGAGGCCCGCGCGCCGTAGATGACGCGGCTGAGGATGTCGCGGCCGAGCTCGTCGGTGCCGAACCAGTGCGCGGCGGATGGCGGCTTGCGCACCAGGCTCCAGCTCGTCGCGATGGGATCATAGGGCACGATGAGCGGAGCAAGCAGCGCAAGGCCGATGAACATCATGATCGCGACCAAACCGAACACCGCAGCCTTGCGCTTGAATAACCGCCGCTGGGCGCGGCGCGCCGGGCTGTCGAGCTCGTAGGCTTGCACGAGGGGGCTGGCCGGAAGTGCGGCGTCGGTCATGGTGCTAGCCTCGTAGCCGCGGATTAACGAGGATATAGGCGACGTCGGCAATGAGATTCAGCGTGATGTAGACGGTGGCGGTCACCAGCACCACGCCCTGCACGACGGCGTAGTCGCGGTTGAACACGGCGTCCACGATCAGCTTGCCGAAGCCGGGAATGGAGAAGATCTGCTCGGTCAGCACCGCGCCGGACAACAGCGTACCGAGCTCGAGCGCGCCGAGCGTGATGATGGGCGTCAGCGCATTGCGCATGGCATGTTTGAGGATCACCGAGCGCTCGGAAAGGCCCTTCGCGCGCGCGGTGCGGACATAATCGCTTTCCAGCACCTGGAGCATGGCGCTGCGGGTATGCCGCATGAGAACCGCGGAAATGGCGTTGCCGAGCACGAAGGCCGGCATGATGGTGGCCGCAAGGCTCATGCGCCAATTCTCGGTGAGCGACACGTAGCCCGAGGCGGGCAGCCAGCCGAGCTCGATCGAGAACAGGAAGATCAGCATGATCCCGAGCCAGAAATTCGGCGTCGAGATACCCCACAGCGCGAACAGATTGGCGCCGTAGTCCCAGGCCGTTCCCTTCTTCACGGCGGCAACGATGCCGGCGGGGATGCCGATCAGGAAGGCGATGATGATCGCCATCGAACCGAGCTGCAGTGTCACCGGCAGCTTTTGCGCAATCAGCTCGCGGACCGGCATCTTGTTGCGCAGGGACTCGCCGAAATCGCCCCGGAGCACGCCGCCGATCCAATAGGCGTATTGCACCGGGATCGGCTGGTCGAGGCGGTACTGATGTCGAATCTGTTCGATGACCGCCGGATCGCGCTCCTCGCCCGCCATCACCAGCGCCGGATCGCCCGGCAACAATTGCTGCAGTGAGAAGATCAGCACCGAAACGAAGAACAGTGTCGGCACGATCTGCACGATGCGGCGGGCGAGGAAATTCAGCATCCTCTCGTCACTTCAGCTTGAGCCCAACCACGCGCACCAGGCCGTCAGGCATCTGCCTGTAGCCTTCGAGCTTGGTCGTGTGCGCGATGATGATGCGACGATGGTAGAGATACAGGATCGGTTCTTCGTTCTGGACCAGCTTTGTCAACGCTTCGTAGCTGGCCTTGCGCTTGCCGGGATCGGTGACCAATCTCGCCTCGTCGAGCGCCTTGTCGGCGTCGGCGTTGCTCCAGGCGCTGTAATTCTGCGGCGCATCGCTGTGCAGGAAGATGTAGCTATTGCCGTCGGGATCAACGCGGCCGCTCCAGGCCAGCATGTAGGCCTGGTAGTCGCCGGCCTCGGCCTGCTTGAGCCCGGTCGCAAATTCGGTGACGCGGATCTTCATGTCGAAACCGGCCTCAGCCGCCATCGACTGGATTACTTGCGCAGGTGTTTCCGTTTCCGCGCCCTTTGGCACGAGGAAGTCGACGCTCACCGGCGGTGTCACACCGGCCTCCTTCAGCAGCGCCTTGGCTTTCTCGACATTGCGGGGGCGGACCGGAAAGGCCTTCTGGTAGTAGGGGTGGTCCGGATTGATCCACTGGTTGCCGGGCTGGAACTCACCGTTGAACACCACCTGGTTGATGGCCTCGCGATCGATGGCAAGGTCGAGGGCCTGCCGCACCTTGGCTGATTGGCTCAGCGGTCCCTTGGCTTTGTCCTTGCCGATGTTAAGCGTGACGCCCTGATAGCCGAGCTCGATGGCGGTTGCGACCTTCAACCGCGGGTCGGCCCGTACATCCTTGAGATCGGTCGCGAGCACGCGTTCGATCAGGTCAAGTGCGCCGGATTTCAGGTTCGCCAGCCGGACGGTGGCGTCGACGATGGGCTGGAATACGATGCGATCGATGAAGACGTTGTCCTTGTTCCAATAGTCCGCGAACTTCTCGAACACGATGCGGTCCTGCTGCACGCGCTCGACGAATTTGTAGGGGCCGGCGCAGACCGGGTGCAGGCCGAACTTGTCGCCGGCTGCCTTCGCCGCTTTCGGCGACACCATCATGCCGGCGCGATCTGTGAGCTGGGCAAGCAGGGGCGAAAATGGTGATTTAAGCACCAGCTTGATGGTGAGGGGATCGACGACATCGATGTGGTCGACCGAGGCGAGCTCCGGCTTGCGGAACGAGCCGGGGAATGTCAGGTGGCGCTCCAGCGAGAATTTGGCGGCTTCCGCATCGAATGGTTCGCCGTCGTGGAATTTCACGCCGGGCCTGAGCTTGATGACGAGGCCCTTGCCGTCATCGACCGTCTCGCTTGACAGTGCGAGCTGCGGCACGATGTTGAGCTTCTCGTCGATGTCGAACAGCTTGTCGCAGAAGGCGGAGAAAACGATGCGCCCGACATAGGTGCGTGCCAGGGTCGGATCGAGGATATCGGGATCCTCAGCGAGGCCGATACGCAGCGTGGTCTGCGCCTGGGCGGCCCCAAGCGACAGCAGGAACGCAGCCGCGGTTGCGGCCAGGCGAAACATCTTCATCGAACAGTCCCCATTGCTCCGGCTACGTCGTTGCAGGCCTTGCACTCTGTATACCAACCCCGGCCGGGCTCGCGCCTTCCGTCTTTCGGCTGAAGGCTGCGACTAATTTTGCCAGTTCCGGCGTGAATCCGCCCGCTGTGGGCAGGATGCTGTCCGCCGGAGGCAGCTCGCTGACGCGATGGCAGGCGGTGGCGTGGCCAGCCTCGTCTGCCTCCAACGCGGGCGCCTCGGTGCGGCAACGGTCGATCACGAAGGGACAGCGGGTGTGGAAGCGACAGCCGGCCGGCGGATTGAGCGCGCTCGGGATCTCGCCTTGCAACACGACCTTCGCCCGCCTGGCGCGAGGCTGGGGCAGCGGGATCGCTGATAACAGCGCGCGGCTGTAGGGGTGGCGCGGCGCGGCGAACAGCGCATCCGCCTCGGCCGTCTCGACGATCTGGCCGAGATTCATCACCGCCACATGGTCGGCGATGTGCTTGACCACGGCGAGATCATGCGAAACGAAGATGTAGGCGAGGCCGAGCCGATCCTGGAGCTGGCGCAGCAGGTTCAAGATCTGCGAGCGGATCGAGACGTCGAGCGCCGAGACCGGTTCGTCGCAGATGATCAGCTTCGGTTCGACCGCGAGCGCGCGGGCGATCGCGATGCGCTGGCGCTGGCCGCCGGAGAACTCGTGCGGATAGCGCCGCGCCAGCCGCGGTTCCAGTCCGACCAGCCGCAATATCTCTTCGACGCGTTCGCGTCGCTGCGCCGGCGGCACGAGATTGTGCAGCGCCAGCGGCTCGGTCAGGATCTGGCCGACGGTCATGCGCGGGTTGAGCGAGGCGTAGGGATCCTGGAAGATGATCTGCGCCTCGCGGCGGAAGGCGCGCAAGCGGCCGGCGTCGAGCGCGAGGAGATCGCGGCCGTCGAAGCGCACGCTGCCTGCATCCGGTTCGATCAGCCGCAGGACCAGGCGACTGACAGTGGATTTGCCGCAACCGGATTCGCCGACCAGGGCCAGCGTCTTGCCGGCGTCAAGCGAAAATGAAACGCCATCGACCGCCTTGACATGCGCCAACGCCCGGCCGAACAGCGAGCGCTCGGCGACGAAATGCTTGACCAGGCCTTGGACCTCGAGCAAGGCCATCACGACACCAGACGTTCAAGCGGCGCGCGGATGCAGCGCGAGAGATGATCCGCGCTGACTTCGATCAGCGGCGGCGGCGCCTTGGTGCAGGCCTCCAGCACAAACGGGCAGCGCGCGGCGAAGCGGCAGCCTTCGGGCGGCTGCGCCATGTTCGGGACCATGCCCTCGATCGTCGCTAGCTGCTCGGCGCGGTGGTCGAGCCGCGGAATCGAGCCGAGCAGGCCGACCGTATAGGGATGTTGCGGCGCCGCGAACAGGGCGTCGACCGGCGCGCGCTCGACGATCTCGCCGGCATACATCACCGCGACCTCGTCGCAGACCTCGGCGACCACGCCGAGGTCGTGGGTGATCAGGATGATGGCAGCGCCGCTCGCGGCCTTCAACTCGCGCATAAGCTCCAGGATCTGCGCCTGCAGGGTGACGTCGAGCGCGGTGGTCGGCTCGTCGGCGATCAGCAGGCGCGGGTCGCAGGCGAGCGCCATCGCGATCATCACGCGCTGGCGCATGCCGCCGGAGAGCTTGTGCGGATATTCGTCGATGCGCCGCTCGGGCGACGGGATGTGGACGCGGCGCAGCAGGTCGATCGCCCGCTCGCGCGCGCTCTTTCGCGAGCCGCCACGGTGACGCAGGATCGTTTCCATGATCTGGTCGCCGATGGTAAAACTCGGGTTGAGCGAGGTCATCGGCTCCTGGAAGATCATCGCGAGCCGGTTGCCGCGGAGGTCGCGTAGCGTCTGGTCCGAGGTCTTCAGGAGGTCGAACCCGTCGAAGTGGATCGCGCCTGATATTTCCGCGCTTTGTTTCGGCAACAGTCCCATGATCGCCAGCGACGTCACGCTCTTGCCGCAGCCGGATTCGCCGACCAGGCCGAGCGTCGCGCCATTGGTGACACTGAGGTCGACGCTGTCGACCGCGTGGGTGACCCGGCCGTCGTCGCCGTGGAAGCGGATACGGAGATCCTTGATCTCGATGAGCGGGCTCGCGCTCATGATTGCCTAGCGCGCGCCGCGGCGATGCTGGCGTCGATCACGCTGCGATCGGTGTTGCCAGCCGGGTTCTGCCGGGTCGGCAGCGAGCCGCGGAAGTGGACCCAGAGTTCGTGACTGACCTGTTCGAGCCGTTCGAGCTCGCCAAGGGGGTCGGGATGATCATCGGCGCGAATGTCCAGCGCCGGCCATTCCTCCTCGCCGTGAATCAGGAGAGCCGCCGACTGCTTGCCCCGCTTGTCGCCGCCGGCGGCCTCGCCCGCGCGCATCGCCGCGAGCAGGCGGCGCGGGAAAGGCAGGCTGTCATTGGCGAGAAAGGTTTTGGCGGTCTCGCTGAGCACGTCGGCGCCGGCGAGCATGTTGCCGGCCACGGAGTAGCCGCTGCCTGCGATATGCCCGCACCAATCGACGCAATCTCGGCCGGTATGCGCGGCGATCGCGCCGCTCGCGTCCATGATGTGGAGCTGACGGCTTTCGCGGCCATCGTCGGTTGCGAGCAGGGCGGCGAGCACGTCATGCGCGTTCAGGCCTTGACGCAAGAGCTTGAGGCCATCGATGCCGTAATAGGGGTTGACGAAGGCCTGCGTCGCGACGGCGCCCAGGCCTGCGGCGATATAGGGCACGCATGCCCCGACCGCGAAGAAGCGGGTCGCAACCGCGATGCCGAACTGGCCGGTAGCAGGATCGCGCGCGATGATCGACCAGGTCATATGTTGTCCATCAGCGCCCGGCGGCGTAGCCCTGCATGCCGCGTGGATTGGCGGCGGCGCGGCGGCGTACCCCGACCCGCGAGGCCGCGGTCAACCGGCCCTCGGACCAGTCCGGTCCGATCTCGACGATATGTCCGCGCTCGCGCAGGTTCTCGATCGTCGCCTTGGGGACGCGGTTCTCGACCACGAGCACGCCGGGGCGCGCGGTGCGCGGCCAGAATGAGATCGGGAAATGCTCGGAGTGCCAGGCTGGCGCGTCGATGGCTTCCTGGAGATTGAGGTTGCAATGAACGTGGCGCAGAAAGAACTGCGTGATCCATTGATCCTGCTGGTCGCCGCCGGGCGAGCCCCAGGCAAGGTACGGCTCGCCGTCGTGCAGCGCCATGGTCGGGGACAGCGTGGTGCGCGGCCGCTTGCCCGGCGCGAGCGAGCTCGGTTGGTTCTCCTCCAAATCGAACATTTGTGCGCGGCTGCCGAGGCAGAAACCCAGCTCGGGAATGACAGGTGAGGATTGCAGCCAGCCCCCGACGGCGTCGACGACACCATGTTGCCGGCCTTGTCGATGATGTCGAAATGCACGGTGTCGCCGCGCACCTCGCCGAAGCGCCCCACGGTCGGTTCGCCGGCGCCGAGCGCGCCGACGGCCTCGCGCTGGCCTTCGGCGCGGCGCAACTTGACAACGCCGCCAAAGCCCTCGACCGCGCCAGGCCGGAGATCGAGCGAAGCTTTCTCGGTAACCAACTTGCGACGTTCGTCGTTGTAAGCGTCTGACAGCAGCGTCGCGATCGGGATCTCGCTGAATTTGGGATCGCCGTAGAATTTTTCGCGGTCGGCGAATGCGAGCTTTGCGCATTCGATCTGGAGATGGATGAATTCAGGCCCGGTCGGATCGAGCCCGTCGAGCGCAAAGCCCTTCAACAGCGCGAGTTGTTGCAGCGTCACCGGGCCCTGGCTCCAGACGCCGGCCTTGCAGACCGTGTAGCGGCCATAATCATAGGTGAGGGGAGCCTCGATGGTCGGCTGCCAGCGCGCCATGTCGTCGGCCGAGAGCACGCCGCGGTGCGGGGAGCCGCTGACGTCCATCACGTCTTGCGTTCGGCAGAATTTGTCGATGGCCTCCGCAACGAAGCCTTGCGACCAGACCTTGCGCGCGCGCTCGATCTCGGCATCGCGGCCCGCGTCGCCGCTCTCGGCCTCGCTCAGGATGCGGGCGTAGGTCGCTGCCAGCGTCTTGTTGGTGAAGAGCGTGCCGGGCCTCGGCACCTCGCCGTTCGGAAGATAAACGGCGGCCGAGGTCGGCCAGTGCTTACGGAACAATTGCTCGACGGTCTGGATCGTGGCGCAGGCCCGCTCGACCAGGGGATAGCCGTCGCGCGCATAGGAAATCGCGGGCTCCAGGATGTCGCGCAGCCGCAGCGTGCCGTAGTCGCGCAGCAGCATCATCCAGGACTCGAACGTGCCGGGCACGCAGGCCGCGAGCAGGCCGGTGCCGGGCACCATGTCGAGGCCCTCGCTCTTGTAATGCGCGATGGTGGCGCGGGCCGGGGCCGGACCCTGGCCGCAGATCACCTCGGTGCGGCCGCGCTTGACGTCATGGACGATGATCGGCACATCGCCGCCGGGGCCGTTCAGATGCGGCTCGACCACCTGGAGCGTAAAGGCGGTGGCGACGCCGGCATCGAAGGCATTGCCGCCCTTTTCCAGCATGGCCATGCCGACGGCAGTCGCGATCCAATGCGTGGTGGCGACCACCCCGAACGTGCCTTCGATTTCAGGCCTCGTCGTGAAGGGATCGGGATTGACAATGCTGGCCATGGGTTACCTCAGTTGCGGCGCGCGCAATTGATCACAGGCGATGCCCTGCCGCCAATGCGCGGGCCGCATGGCACGCGCGCGTCACGCCGGGACCGGCACGCTGTTAACCGCATGACAGGCGACACCGTCGATCAGTTCCGGAACCTCCTTGCGGCAGAGGTCGAACGCCAGCGGGCAGCGCGGATTGAAGGCGCAGCCCGGTGGCGGATTGATCGGATTCGGGATCTCGCCCTTGACCGGAATGCGCTGGCGGCCGCTCATCGCAAGATCAGGCACGGCGCCGAGCAGCATCTTGGTGTAGGGCATGCGCGGGCGGGCGAACAACTCCTTGCCTTCCGCGATCTCGACGATACGGCCGAGATACATCACGCCGACGCGGCTCGCCATGTGGCGGACGACCGCGAGGTTATGGCTGATGAACATGTAGGTCAGGCCGAACTTGTCCTGGAGGTCACGCATCAGATTGAGGATCTGCGCCTGCACGGAGACATCCAGCGCCGAGGTCGGCTCGTCGCAGACGATGAATTCGGCGTCGGAGGCGAGCGCCCGCGCGATCGCGATGCGCTGGCGCTGGCCGCCGGAGAATTCGTGCGGAAATTTCAGCCGGTCGTCGGGATGCAGACCGACCAGGCTGAGGAGTTCGCCGACGCGGCCCTGGATGTCGCGCTCGCCCTGGATCAGGTCGAAGGCGCGGATCGGCTCCGAGATGATGGCATCGACCCGGAAGCGCGGATTCAGGCTCGCATAGGGATCCTGGAAGATCATCTGGATGCGGCGGCGCAGTTTCCGCCGCGCCTGCGCCTGCCGCGGATCGGTCATCGAGATGCCGTCGATCAAGACGTTCCCGGAGCTCGGCGGCAGCAGGCCGACGACCATCCGCGCCACCGTGGTCTTGCCCGAGCCGGACTCGCCGACCAGCGCAAAGGTCTCGCCCTTCCTGATGTCGAAAGTGACGCCGTCGACAGCCTTGAGATATTCGAGCTGCCCGCCTTCGAGCACGCGGTTGAGCCAGGGCTTCGAGACGTCGAAGACGCGGCGCAGATTGGTGGCCTGGACGAACGGAGTGCTCATGCCGCGCTCTCCGCCGGCACGCTGTCATAGAGGTGGCAGGCGACCGATTGGGCGCCGCGCGGCAGCGGCTCCGGCCGCTCCACGCGGCAGCGATCGAAAGCGAATGCGCAGCGCGGATTGAACGAACAGCCCCGCGGGATCGCCGACAGCCGCGGCATCGAGCCGGGAATCTGCATCAGACGCTTGTCGTCGCCGGCAAGCGTCGGGATCGCGCCCATCAAGCCCTTGGCGTAAGGGTGCAGCGGATTCCTGACCACGTCCTGCACCGGACCGATTTCCGCGACGCGGCCGGCATACATCACCGCGACGCGGTCGGAGGTCTCGGCGATCACGCCCATGTCGTGGGTCACCAGCATCACCGCGGTGCCGTGGTCGCGTCCGAGCCGCTTGATCAACGAGATGATCTGCGCCTGCACGGAAACGTCGAGCGCGGTGGTCGGCTCGTCCGCGATGATCAACTCCGGCTCGGCGCAGATCGCGAGCGCAATCACCACGCGCTGGCGCATGCCGCCGGAGAATTCGTGCGGATAGCCGTCGATGCGCTTGTCGGGCGCCGGGATGCCGACCTCGGCGAGCAGGTCGATCGCCCGGCGGCGCGCGGCGGTCTCGGACAGGTTCAGATGTGTCCTGATCGTCTCCACGATCTGGTCGCCGATCTTGTACAGCGGATTGAGCGAGGTGAGGGGATCCTGGAAGATCATGCCGATGCGTTTTCCGCGGACGCGGCGCATTTCCTCCGGCGGCAGATTGTCGATGCGCAGGCCGGACAGGCGGATCTCGCCGCCCGAGATGCGGCCCGGCGGATCGATCAGGCCAATCACCGCGAGCCCCGTGACCGACTTGCCGGCACCGGATTCGCCGACAACACCGAGCACCTCGCCCTTGGCGATGTCGAAGGAGACGCCGTCGATCGCGCGCAACGTGCCGCGGCGTGAGGCGAACTCGACTTGAAGATTGCGGACGGAGAGAACGGGTTCGGTCATGAGAGAGGGATACTCATCGGAGCTTTGGATTGAGCGCGTCGCGCAGCCAGTCGCCGAGCAGATTGATCGACAGGATCAGCGCTGCGAGTGCAGATCCGGGGAAGGCGACGATCCACCATTCGCCCGCGAACAGATAATTGTTGCCGATGCGGATCAGCGTGCCCAGCGACGGCATGGTCTCCGGCATGCCCGAACCGAGGAACGACAATGTCGCCTCGGTGATGATGGCGAGCGCGAGATTGATGGTGGCGATCACGAGAATCGGCCCCATCGTGTTCGGCAGCACGTGCCGCAGCATGATCACGGGGGCGGGCAGGCCAATGAGTTGGGCGGCGGCGACATAGTCCTTGTTCTTCTCGACCATGACGGAGCCGCGCACCGTGCGGGCGTATTGCACCCAAAAGCTCAACCCGATCGCGAAGACCAGGACGGCCAGCATGCTCATCTCGTCGAGCTTGTTGCCGAAAACCGATTTGGCGATGCCGTTGATCAGGAGCGCGATCAGGATCGCCGGAAATGAAAGCTGCACGTCGGCGATGCGCATGATCAGCCCGTCGACGGCCCCGCCGAAATAGCCGGCCGTCAGCCCGAGCAGGATGCCGATCGCGCCGGAAAAGACGACGCCGAGCACGCCGACGAGCAGCGAGATGCGTAAGCCGTAGAGAATCGCGGACAGCACGTCGCGACCCTGTTCGTCGGTGCCGAGCAGGAACGGGCTTTGACCATCCGCGGTCCAGAGCGGCGAGATTCGCGAATTCATCAGCTGGAGCTGCGCCGGGTCGAACGGATTTTGCACCGAGAACACGGGGGCAAAGATCGCGATCAGGAAGAACAGCAGCGTCACCGCCGCCGCGACCATGGTGATCTTGGAGCGGCGGAATGAATAGAACAGGTCGCTGTCGAGCGCGCGTTTGAACCAGCCCGGCGCGGCGGCGCGCGAGCCGCGTTCTTCGACCTTGTGCGGGACGACGGCTTCGCTCATTCAATGTGCCCGGCTGATCGTCGAGCGCAGCCGCGGATCGACGATGGTGTAGAGGATATCAACCACGAGATTGATGGTGACGAAGATCAGCGACACCATCATCAGATAGGCGGCCATGATCGGGATATCGACATTCTGCACGGCCTGCACGAACAGCAGCCCCATGCCGGGCCACTGGAACACGGTCTCGGTGATGATTGCGAATGCAATTACCGAGCCAAATTGCAGGCCGGCCACCGTGATGACGGGGATCAGCGTGTTGCGCAGCGCATGACCGTAATGGATGGCGCGGGTGGTGAGGCCCCGGGCACGGGCAAAGCGGATGTAGTCGGTGCGCATGACTTCGAGCATCTCGGTGCGGACCAGTCGCATGATCAGCGTCATCTGGAACAGGCCCAGCGTGATCGAGGGCATGATCAGCGCCTTCAGTCCCGACAGCGTCAGCAGACCCGTCGTCCACCAGCCGATATGAACGACGTCGCCGCGCCCGAACGAGGGCAGCCAGCCGAGGGTCACCGAGAACAGGTAGATCATGAGAATGCCGATCAGGAAGGTCGGCAGCGAGATGCCGACCAGCGAGACCGCCTGGAATATGTGCGTGAGCCAGGAGTCGCGGCGGAGCGCCGAATAAACTCCCATCAGGATGCCGCAGAGCATCGCGAAGATGGTAGCGCAGATCGCGAGCTCCAGTGTCGCGGGCATCCGCTCCATCAGCAGATTGGCGACGGGCAGGCGGAACTGGTAGGACACGCCGAACTTGAACTGCGCGGCGTTGCCGATATAGCGGCCGAACTGCACGATCACGGGATCGTCGAGGCCCAGCGATTTGCGGATCGCGGCGCGTTCGGCGCCCGACGTATCCATCCCGACCATCTGATTCACGGGATCGCCGGCGAAGCGGAACATCGAGAAGGAGATGATCCCGACCGCAATCATGACGCCAATGGCCTGGATGGCTCGGCGCAGTGTGAAAGCGAGCATCTGTTCCTTTCACATATCTTCAGGGGCACGCATCATTGCGTTAGCCCGAAACAGCAAGTCCCGGAAGCCATGTCTTGGTAGTATTGGCTTCCGGGACTTCACAACTGGTCGGCGCCTATTCGTCCTGCTTGGTCGCCCAGTACAACATCACCATGTTGTCGGCACGCTGGGTCAGCTTGACCTTCTTGGAAACGCCCCAGGCGAGCGCCTGCTGGTGCAGCGGGACATAGGCCCAGTCCTTCATCGAGATCTCGAACGCCTGCTTGATCAGGAGATCGCGCTTGGTCTGGTCGGATTCGACGAGGACCTTGTCGGCGATTTCGTCGAACTGCTTGTTGCAATAACCGGCGAGATTGGCTTCGCCGCGGTTGGGATCCTTGGGATCGTCGCGGCAGCCCATGATGTCGTGCAGCACGTTGTGCGAGTCGAGCGTATCCGGGGTCCAGCCCAGCATGAACAGCGAGGTCTTGTAGCCGCCGGGCTTGAGCACCTTGGCGAAATACTGGGCCTTCGGCTGCGCCAGCAGATCAACCTTGATGTTGATGCGGGCGAGCATGCCGACGATCGCCTGACAGATCGCTGCGTCATTGACGTAGCGATCGTTCGGGCAGTCCATCGTCACCTCGAAACCATCAGGATAGCCGGCGTCCGCCAGGAGCTTCTTGGCGGCTTCGGGATCGAGCTTAGGCCGGGTGAAGTCCTTCGACAGCGGAAAGATCTCCGGCGCAACCATCAGCGCGGACGGCGTGGAGAGCCCGCGCATGACGCGATTCTTGATCAGGTCGATGTCGATCGCCCGGTAGACGGCTTCGCGGACGCGAACGTCCTTGAACGGGTTCTTGCCCTTGACGTTGGAATACAACAGCTCGTCGCGCGACTGATCCATGCCGACGAAGATGGTGCGGAGCTCAGGTCCCGTCAGCACGGTGGCGTTCGGGCTCGCTTTGACGCGATCGATGTCCTGGACCGGAACCGGCTCGATCACGTCGACCTCGCCGGACAACAGCGCCGCAACACGCGTGGCGGGGTTGGCGATCGGCGTGAACACGATCTCCTTCAGGTTATGTTCCGGCTTGCGCCACCAGTTCGGGTTGACCTTGAAGACGGTCTTCACGCCCGGCTGATGGCTCTCGATCATGAAGGGACCGGTGCCGTTTTCATGGAGCGAGGCGTAGCTGGGGGTCGTGGCGGCTGCCGGCGTCGGCGCCACCGCATCGTTCGCCTCTGCCCACTTCTTGTCCATGATGTACCAGGTCGCCCACAGCGCCGTCAGGATGGGATTGGGCGAGGTCAGGATGAAATCGACGGTGTAATCGTCGACCTTGACGGCCTTGGCATCGGCGGGAACGCGGCTCTGGAAATTCGAGCCTTTCGCTCGCACGCGATCGGCCGAGAACACCACGTCGTCAGCGGTGAAGGGGTCGCCGTTGTGGAATGTCACGCCCTTGCGGAGGTGAAAGCGCCAGCGCGTCGGCTCCGGCGTCTCCCAGCTTTCGGCGAGCGCCGGGATGATCTTCAGGTCCTTGCCGCGGGCAACCAGGCCCTCATAGACGTGACCGAGATGCGCACTGGTGGTCGACTCGTTCAGCGTGTAGGGGTCGAGCGATTTCAGCTCACCCTGGTTGGCATAACGCAGCGTCTGGCTCGACGCCGGCGAAACCGCCAACGCAAGCGCACCGGCGAGCGTCGCCGCAAACAAACTTCGTCCGACTGACATTCTTGACCCTCTCCACTGCCCGCACCGTGATTTTTGATTGTTCGGCGGGGCTGATCGATCCATGTTGCCCAGAGTTCTCGACCCGTGCAAGCGCCATTCCAGCAAGGAACGCGCCAAGTTGCGCCGCTTTGCAGCAATCCAGGGCGGCAATCCGGGTGGACCGAGGCGGCATTCGACTTTTGATTGACCATATCCGCCGATTGCGCAAGCCCGCGCCCGCCACCCGCCTCAGGTCGCTTGCGTCGCACCACAACTCGCGGCGATACTGTGCTACGCCGCTCGAATCTCATCTGGAGGGGACATGAAAGTTAACATCGAAATCGACTGCACCCCTCTCGAAGCCCGCCAGTTCATCGGATTGCCGGATGTGTCGCCGATGCAGGTTGCTGTGATGGAAAAGCTGCAGCAGCAGGTGTTGAGCAACATCGACAAGGTCTCGCCGGAATCGCTGATCCAGAGCTGGTTCACCTTCGATCCCAAGATCGCCGAGCGGTTTCAGGACATGTTCGTCACCATGGCCGGTCTCGGCACCCCGCGCAGCGGCGACAAGAAGAAATAATGCGGCCCCAGCCGCAGGATTCAGACCGGCTTCGTCCGCCGGGGCTTGGTCTGCTGCTTGCCGAAGCGCGCAGCCTGTTCGAACTCAACCTCAGCCTGTTGCTGTCGCCAGTGCTGATGCGTGCGCCGAGGGGCGACGGCCATCCGGTGCTGGCGCTGCCGGGGTTTCTTGCCAGCGATCTGTCGATGGCGCCGATGCGGCGCTATCTCAGCGAACTCGGCTATGATGCGCATGCCTTGCGGATGGGCCGCAATCTCGGCGGCATGGCGCGGATGCGGCAAGG
Organism: Bradyrhizobium sp. LLZ17; assembly: GCF_041200145.1. NCBI lineage: Bacteria > Pseudomonadati > Pseudomonadota > Alphaproteobacteria > Hyphomicrobiales > Nitrobacteraceae > Bradyrhizobium > Bradyrhizobium zaerense. The sequence continues at coordinate 2,527,609 of NZ_CP165734.1, read as the reverse complement.
GTTGCGCGCCCGCCTCGCCGAAATCCATGCCGCGAGCGGACGCAAGGTCAGCCTGGTCGGATGGAGCCTCGGCGGCCTCTATGCCCGCCATCTCGCGCTTGAAGCGCCAGAGATGGTCCGCAATGTCATCACGCTTGGCAGCCCTTTTGCCAATGATGTGCGGGCGACCAATGCGACGGTGCTCTACGAGATGATGTCCGGCGAGCGTGTCGAGGATTTCGCCGAGCTGCGCGAGGCCATCGCCGGCGATCTTCCGGTGCCGGCGACGTCGATCTATTCGCGCGCCGACGGCATCGTGAACTGGCGGACCTGTCTGTTGCGTCCATCCGACCGCGCCGAGAACATCGAGGTGCACCTGGCGAGCCATATCGGGCTCGGGGTCAACCCCGCCGCGCTTTGGGCCGTGGCCGACCGCCTGGCGCAACCGGAGGGGAGAGTTCTGGCCGTTTGACCGGGGAGGGCCGTTTGCCATTGCATATGCCCCGCCGGAACGGGCAGTATCGACCTGACGAGAAGCGCCAAATAAGGCGCCCGTCAAAATTCTCGGGAGGGAACTATGGCTGACGGTAAGAAGCTGTCGTCGCTGGACGCGTCATTTCTCTATCTGGAAACGCCGGAAATGCCGATGCATGTCGGCAGCATGGCGATCTTTCGCCTGCCCGACGATTACAAGGGCGATTTCTTCGAAGACTTCAAGGCGATGATCGTCTCGCGCCTGCATATCGCGCCGATCCTGAAGGCGCGGCTGGAGAAGGCGCCGCTCGACATCGACCATCCCTCCTGGGTCGAGGACGACCAGTTCGATATCGACCGTCACATCTTCCGCGCCAGCCTGCCGGCGCCGCGCGACCGCGCCACGCTCGAGCGCATCGTCGGCTGGATGCACGCCAAGCTCCTGAACCGGGCGCGCCCGCTCTGGGAGTTCTATGTGTTCGAGGGCATGAAGGACAACGAGGTCGGGCTCTACTCCAAGATGCACCATGCCGCCATCGACGGCGGCGCCGGTGCAGCGCTGACCAACATGATCTACGACATCTCGCCGATCCCGCGGAAGGTCGATCCGCCGGCGGCCGGCGCGAAGCCGGGACAGGAGCCGCGCGACATCGCCGCCAACCTGCTCGATTCCTATCAGCAGCTCTTCACCCAGCCGCTTGACGCCTCGACCGCCGCCAGGAATCTGCAACTGCCGCGCACCGGCAAGAGCGACATCGGTTCGATCCTGTTCGACAATGCGATGTACCAGATCGAGAGTGCGGTGCGCTTTGCCGGCAACATCCCGACCATGGTCAAGAGCGTCTCCGACGTGCTCGGCAAGATCTCCGATCCGAGGTCGCGCGAGAGCCTCGCCAGCATGGTGTCGCCGCCGACCATGCTCAACAAGTCCATTTCCTCGGAGCGCAGCTTTGCCGGCGTCTCGATCTCGCTGTCGCGGGCGAAGGCGCTGGCCAAGCAGGCCGGCGGCAAGCTCAACGACGTGGTGCTGGCGCTCGCCTCCGGCGTGGTCCGCCGCTACCTTCAGCAGTACGGCACGCTTCCCGCGAAATCGCTGACCGCGGCCGTGCCGATCTCGCTGCGCGAGGAGGGCAACACCGAGGCCAACAACCAGGTGTTCGGCATGATCTGCTCGATCGCGACCAACATCGACGACCCCAAAGCGCGGCTCGAAGCCATCATCGCGCAATCGACCAAGTCCAAGGAGATGTCGCATCCGCTGCGCGCACTGATGCCGCAGGTGTCCAACATCTCGATGCTGGGCGCGCCGATCATCGTCCAGATCCTGGCGCTGCTCTACAGCCGCTCCGACCTGTCGGACGTGCTGCCGCCGGCTGCGAACATCACGGTGTCCAATGTGCCGGGACCGCGGCAGACGCTTTATGCGGCCGGCGCCGAGCTGCTGCACATATTCCCGGTGTCGATCTCGACGCACGGGCAGGCGCTCAACATCACCGTGCAGAGCTACCGCGACCAGCTCGATTTTGGCTTCATCGTCGGCGCCAACATCATTCCGCATGTGCAGGTGATGTGCGACATGCTGCCGGAGGAGTTCGCCGCGCTGGAGGCGGCCTATGCGCCGCCGGCGGCCGAGATCAAGGGCGCCGCCGAGTAGGAAATTCATGATGATTGAAATGCCGCCGCTCAAGTTCGCGCAGACGAACGGAATCCGCATGGGCTATTACGAGGCGGGCCCGGTCACGGACAAGCCGCCGATGGTGCTGTGTCACGGCTGGCCGGAGCTCGCCTTCTCCTGGCGTCACCAGCTCAAGGCGCTGAGCGAGGCCGGCATCCGCGTGGTCGCGCCGGATCAGCGCGGCTATGGCGCGACCGACCGGCCCGAGCCGGTCGAGGCCTATGACATGGAGCACCTGACCTCCGATCTCGTCGGTCTGCTCGATCATCTCGGGATCGACAAGGCAATCTTCGTCGGCCACGACTGGGGCGGCTTCGTCGTCTGGCAAATGCCGCTGCGGCACCCCACGCGCGTTGCGGGCGTGGTCGGCGTCAACACCCCGCATTGGGATCGCGCCCCGATGGATCCGATCGCGCTGTTCCGCCAGCGCTTCGGCGACCAGATGTATATCGTCCAATTCCAGGATCCTGCGCGGGAGCCCGATCGGATTTTCGGCAGCCGCGTCGAGCAGACCTTTGATGCGTTCATGCGCAAACCGTTGTCGCGGCCGGAGGCGAAGCCCTCCGAGGCGCCGGTTGCGGGCGTCGGCGCCTCGTCGAAGACCAACCTGGCTTTTCCGCAGATGGTGGCGGCCTACGACGCCAAAGTCGATCCGCGCACGCCGATCCTGTCAGCCGAAGAGAAGAATGTATTCGTCGATACCTTCACGAGGACCGGCTTCACGGGCGGCATCAATTGGTACCGCAACTTCACCCGCAACTGGGAGCGCACGAAGGGACAGGACCATCACGTCCACGTGCCGTCATTGATGATCATGGCCGAGAACGACGCGGTGCTGCCGCCGTCGGCAGCCGACGGCATGGAGAAGCTCGTGCCCGATCTGGAGAAGTACCTGGTCAGGGACAGCGGCCATTGGACGCAGCAGGAGAAGCCGGAAGAGGTCAGCGCCAAGCTGATCGAATGGCGTAGAAGGCGGTTTGGCTAGGGCTCGTCATTGCGAACTCGTCATTGCGAGGAGCGAAGCGACGAAGCAATCCAGTCTGCCTCCGCGGATATATTTCTGGATTGCTTCGCTTCGCTCGCAATGACGACATTGAGGCAGGGGGACTACATTTCGATGTCATCCAAGAACCGACTGGATCCGATCCCGCAGCCGCCGACCAAGCCGGTGGTCGGCAACATGCTGTCGCTGGATTCGGCGGCTCCCGTTCAGCATCTGACCCGGCTTGCCAAGGAGCTCGGCCCGATCTTCTGGCTCGACATGATGGGCTCGCCGATCGTTGTCGTCTCCGGCCACGATCTCGTCGACGAGCTTTCCGACGAGAAGCGTTTCGACAAGGCGGTGCGCGGGGCATTGCGGCGGGTGCGGGCGGTCGGTGGCGACGGCCTGTTCACGGCCGACACCAAGGAGCCGAACTGGAGCAAGGCACACAACATCCTGCTGCAGCCCTTCGGCAACCGCGCCATGCAGTCCTACCACCCGAGCATGGTCGATATCGCCGAGCAGCTGGTCCAGAAATGGAGCAGGCTCAATGCCGACGACGAGATCGACGTCGTTCACGACATGACGGCGCTGACGTTGGACACGATCGGCCTCTGCGGGTTCGACTACCGCTTCAACTCGTTCTACCGGCGCGACTATCACCCTTTTGTCGAGTCGCTGGTGCGCTCGCTCGAAACCATCATGATGACCCGCGGCCTGCCGTTCGAGCAGCTCTGGATGCAGAAGCGGCGCAGGACGATGAGCGAGGACGTCGATTTCATGAACCGGATGGTCGACGAGATCATCGCCGAACGCCGCAAAGGCGCAGAGGCCGTCGACGACAAGAAAGACATGCTGGCCGCGATGATGACCGGCGTCGACCGCTCGACCGGCGATCAGCTCGACGACGTCAACATCCGTTACCAGATCAACACCTTCCTGATCGCGGGCCACGAGACCACCAGCGGCTTGTTGTCCTGTACGCTGTATGCGCTGCTGAAGCACCCGGACATCCTCAAGAAGGCCTATGACGAGGTCGACCGCGTGTTCGGACCCGACGTCGACGTCAGGCCGACCTACCAGCAGGTGACGCAGCTCACCTACATCACGCAGATCCTGAAAGAGGCGCTGCGGCTGTGGCCGCCGGCGCCGGCCTACGGCATCTCGCCGCTGAAGGACGAGACCATCGGCGGCGGCAAGTACAAACTCAGGAAAGGCACGTTCGTCACGATTTTGGTGACGGCGCTGCATCGCGACCCCAGCGTCTGGGGGCCCAATCCCGATGCTTTCGATCCCGAGAACTTCAGCAAGGAAGCGGAGGCCAAGCGGCCGGTCAATGCCTGGAAGCCGTTCGGCAACGGCCAGCGCGCGTGTATCGGCCGTGGCTTCGCGATGCACGAGGCGGCGCTTGCGCTCGGCATGATCCTGCAGCGCTTCAGGCTGGTCGACCATCAGCGCTATCAGATGCACTTGAAGGAAACCCTGACGATGAAGCCGGAAGGCTTCAAGCTCAAGGTGCGGCCGCGCGCCGAGCGCGAGCGCGGCGCCTATGGTGGACCTGCCGTGGCGCCGGCGGGCGCCGGCACCGCCGCGCCGCGTGTCGCCGCGCGCCCCGGGCACAACACGCCGCTGCTCGTGCTGTACGGTTCCAATCTCGGCACGGCGGAAGAGCTCGCGACCCGGGTCGCCGATCTTGCCGAAGTCAACGGCTTTGCGACCAAGTTCGCGGCGCTCGACGATTATGCCGGCAAACTGCCGGAACAGGGCGGCGTTCTGATCTTCTGTGCCTCCTATAACGGCGCACCGCCGGACAACGCCACCGAGTTCGTCAAATGGCTGCATGGCGACGCATCAGAGCAAGCGCTGACGAAGGTGCGCTACGCCGTGTTCGGCTGCGGCAACAGCGATTGGGCCGCGACCTATCAGTCGGTGCCGCGCTTCATCGACGACCAACTCGCAGCCCGTGGTGCGCGCAGTCTCTACGCGCGGGGCGAGGGCGATGCGCGGAGCGATCTCGACGGCCAGTTCGAAAAATGGTTCGCGGCTGCCGCCCCTGCGGCCATGAAGGAATGGGGCCTTACCTCGGACTTCAGCCGCGGCGCCGATGACCAACCGCTTTACAAGGTCGAGCCGGTGGCGCCGGGTGCGGTCAATGCGATCGCAGCGCTCGGTGGGGTCGTCGCGATGAAGCTGCTCGTCAATGAGGAGCTTCAGAACAAGAGCGGGCCAAATCCGTCGGAGCGTTCCACGCGCCACATCGAGGTGCAGTTGCCGCAAGGCGTGAGCTACCGCGTCGGCGATCATCTCAGCGTGGTGCCGCGCAACGACCCGGCGCTCGTCGATGCGGTGGCGCGACGCTTCGGTTTCCTGCCGGCCGACCAGATCAGATTGCAGGTCGCCGAGGGACGCCGCGCGCAATTGCCGGTCGGGGACAGTGTGTCGGTGGGACAGCTTCTGACTGATTTCGTCGAGCTGCAGCAGGTCGCGACGCGCAAGCATATCCAGATCATGTCGGAGCATACGCGCTGTCCGGTGACCAAGCCGAAGCTGCTCGCCTTTCTCGGCGATGAAGCCGACGCCGGCGAGCGCTATCGCGCCGAGATCTTGACCAGGCGCAAATCGGTGTTCGATCTGCTCACGGAACATCCGGCCTGCGAGCTGCCGTTCCACGCCTATCTCGAAATGCTTTCCCTGCTCGCTCCGCGCTACTACTCGATTTCGTCCTCGCCATTGCTCGATGCCAGCCGCTGCAGCATCACCGTCGGCGTGGTCGGCGGCCCGGCTGCGTCCGGCCGCGGCCTCTACAAGGGCATCTGTTCGAATTATCTCAGCGAGCGCCGTACGGGCGAAACGATCTACGCCATAGTGCGCGAGACCAAGGCCGGCTTCTGTCTGCCGGATGATTCATCGGTGCCGATCATCATGATCGGCCCGGGCACGGGACTTGCGCCGTTCCGCGGCTTCCTCCAGGAGCGCGCCGCGCGCAAAGGGAAGGGAGCCACCCTTGGTCCCGCGATGTTGTTCTTCGGCTGCCGCCATCCTGAGCAGGACTATCTCTATGCCGACGAGCTGAAAGCACTGGCGGCAGATGGTGTGACTGAACTCTTCACCGCGTTCTCGCGCGCCGATGAACCGAAGACCTATGTGCAACATCTCCTTGCCGCGCAAAAGGACAAGGTCTGGCCGCTGATCGAGCAGGGCGCCATCGTCTATGTCTGCGGCGACGGCGGCAAGATGGAGCCGGACGTGAAGGCCGCGCTCGTCGCCATCCATCGCGAGAGGAGCGGCGGCGATACGGCCACGGGCACGCGCTGGATCGAGGACCTCGGTGCGAAGAACCGCTATGTGCTTGACGTTTGGGCGGGTGGGTAGCCCGGCTTGTAGCCCGGATGGAGCGCAGCGCAATCCGGGGCGATCTTTCGTCACGCGAGCGCTTCCCGGATTGCGCGTCGCTCCATCCGGGCTACGAAGCAAATCGTGCTAAAGCTCTCGGATGATTCCCTGGGAAAAACTCGATACCGCCAAAATCCCCGGCTCCGATGAAGAGCTTCGCCTGATGCGGCGAGGCAAGGAGTTTTCCATCAAGCTCGGCAGCAACGAGCTGATGAACAGCCGTCTGTCGGGCTCGGAGGCCGCCCTTGCGACGCTTGCGGCGAAGCAGATCGAACAGGTCGCAAAGCCGGCCGTCCTCATCGGCGGGTTGGGCATGGGCTTCACGCTACGTGCGGCGCTTACCGTGCTTGGAAACAAGGCGAAGATTGTGGTCTCCGAACTTGTGCCGGCGGTGGTCACCTGGGCGCGCGGGCCGATGGCGCAAGTCTTTGGCGACAGCCTCGATGATGCCAGGGTGAGCATCCAGGAAACCGACGTTGGCGAAATCATCCGTGCGCATCGATCGGCTTTCGACGCCATTCTCCTCGACGTCGACAACGGACCGGAAGGGCTGACCCGGAAGGGTAACGATGCGCTCTACGATGCGAGTGGGTTGAAGGCGGCGAAGGCGGCGCTACGGCCGGGAGGCGTGCTCGCCGTCTGGTCTTCGGGACCCAACCCGGCATTCACCAAGCGCCTTGGCAGCGCAGGTTTGGACGTCAATGAAGTCAACATCCGCGCCACCGGCAGAGGTGGTGGCGCGCGCCATGTGATCTGGATCGCGAAGAAGAGCTAGCCGCCTGCGTCGCTCTTGTAGGGTGGACAAACCAAAGCGACTTGTCCGCCGTAGCTCGCAGAGCGAAGGCGGAAGCGTGCCCACCATTTTTATCGTTGTCGCGGATCGATGGTGGGCACGGCGCGCAAAGAGCGCGCCTTTGCCCACCCTACGAACTGGTGTTGTCGTTTGCAGGATTTTTCGGATCGGCTACGCCGCCTGCGCCGCCGCACCATGCGCGTGCTTGTCGATGGCGTCGATGATCTCAGGCCAGAACCGCGCCGGTAGCGCATGGCCCATGCCTTCGATCATCAACAGCTTTGCGCCTGGGACCGAAGCCGCCGTGTCCTGGCCGCCCTCCGGCCGCACCAGCGGATCGACCGTGCCGTGGATCACCAGCGTCGGCGTCTTGACGCTGTGCAGCCGTTCCTTGCGGCTGCCGGAGGCGAGCACGGCGCGGAGTTGGCGACCGACGCCGGCCGGATTGAGCCCGCGGGCAAACACGCGTTCGGCGCGGCCGGGATCGAGCGCTTCCTCCTCCGGAAACGAACCCACGCGCAACACCTTCCATGTCTCACCGTAGCGGACGATGAACTCTTCCTTGCTGCGCGGCGGCGGCGCCATCAGCATCGCGGCGGCCTCGCGGGTCGGCGGCGGCACGCGCGGATTTCCGGTCGTCGACATGATCGAGGTCAGCGAGCGCACGCGCTCGGGAAACGAGAGCGTCACCTCCTGCGCGATCATGCCGCCCATGGAGGCACCGACCAGATGCGCCGACTGGATGCCCAGCGCATCCATCAGGCCGACGGTGTCCCTCGCCATGTCGATCAGCTTGTAGGTCGCGGCCACGGGAATCCTGAGGAAGCGCAGCTTCAAGAGCTCCAGCGGCGTCAGGCGCTTGCCGCCGCTCAAATGGCTGGACTTGCCGATGTCGCGATTGTCGAAACGGATCACGCGAAAGCCGCTCGCGGCGAGCTGCTCGCAGAAACCATCGTCCCAGTGGATCATCTGCGCCCCGAGCCCCATGATCAGCAGCAGCGGCTCGGCGTGGTCGTTGCCGAAGATCTCGTAGCAGATATCGATGCCGTTGGCGCGGACGGTCTGTGGCGGTTGATGGGCGGAGGCGGTCACGGGCGCGTTCCCTCGAGTTCTCGATCTCCGCTGTATCGCATGGTTTCCTCGCGCGAAGAAGCCGTGTTCGCCACAGCTGTCGCTTGCCGGTTGACCGGCACCTCGCAACGGTGTGGTATGACCGAAAAAGCAGGGCACATGCCCTCCACATCCGGAGGATTCTGATGGCCGACGAGATCACCGATCCGGTCGCCTTGTGGCAAAAGATGGTTGGCGAGATGGAAAAGGGCTTCAACTCCTTCGCCACCAAGGCGATGGAGACACCCGAGTTCTCGCAGGCCGTGAATCGCGCGGGCGGCGTTGCTGCAGGTGCTCAGAAGCAGTTCGGCGATCTCATGGAGAAGTACCTGCTCTCGATGAATCTGCCGAGCCGCGAGCAGATGACCGGGATCGCCGAGCGGCTGCAAGCGATCGAAGGCCAGATTGGCGAGATCAAGTCGATGCTGAGCCAGATGTCGTCCAACTCGGGCGACGCGCAGATCGGTGGGGCGCCGCGGCCGCCGCGCACCAAGCGTCCGCCCTCCGAAGGCGGAGAGCAAAAATGAACGCGCCGACGGGACTCGATCTCGCGAGCATTCCGGAGCGCATCCAGTCCGAGGTGCAGCGCGCGATCCAGCGCAGCATCAAGGGCGTCGAATATTTCTCGACCTCCGGTCCCGCGCTCGGCTCGACGCCGAAAGACGTCCTGCATTCGCGCGGCACGATGAGCCTTTATCACTATCGGCCGATGTCCGACGAGATCTATCGCGTGCCCGTCCTGGTCGTGATGGCGACCACCAATCGCGGCTACATCCTCGATCTTGTGCCCGGCCAGAGCTTCATCGAGTTCCTGCTGAAGCGCGGCTACGACGTCTACATGCTCGACTGGAGCGCGCCTCGGCCGGAGGAAAAGAGCCTGCGGATGGAGGACTACGTTCTCGACTTCATCCCGGATTGCATCCGCCGCGTACAGCAGGATTCCGGCGAGCAGGACGTCTCCGTCATCGGCTATTGCTTCGGCGGCGTGCTGTCGCTGCTCTACGGCTCGATCGTCCCGGACGGGCCTATGAAGAACTTGATCTGCTTCACCACGCCGATCGATTTCCGCGAGATGAAGCTGTTCTCAAATTTCTCCGACCGCCGCTATTTCGATGTCGACCGCCTCGTCGACAGCGTCGGTAACGTGCCGCCGGAGATGATCCTGTCGTCGTTCGAGATGCTGCGCCCCGCCTCGCGCACCGTGAGCCAGATCCAGCTCTGGGAGAACATCTGGAACGACGAATTCGTGAAGTCGTATCGTATGTTCGATCGCTGGGCGACCGACACGCTGCCGCTCGCGGGCGAATATTTCCGTACCATCACCAAAGACCTGATGTGGGACAACAAGCTGTTCAACGACACCATGTCGGTCGGCGGCCGCGCGGCGAAGCTCGAGAACATCAAGGTGCCGTTCCTGCACGCCGTCGCCGAACATGATCACATCGTGCCTTATGACGCGGCAAAACATCTGATCGCGAAGATCGGATCCGAGGACAAGGAAGAGGTGATGCTCAAGGGCGGTCACGTCTCCCTCGTCGCCGGCGCCAACGCGGTGAAGCGGCTGTGGCCGAAACTGGATTCCTGGCTGGGGACAAGATCGACATGAGTGAACAGCGAGCCTACCCACGTCGCGTCAAGACCGAGGCCGGCGAGATCGAGATCCGCCTGATGTCGCCCGCGGACGAAGCCGCCGTGCTGGCCTTCGGCCAGGGCCTGCCGAGCCATGATCTGTTGTTTCTGCCGCGCAACATCAGCGAGCCAAAAGTGCTCTCGGCCTGGGTCAAGGAAATCGAGCGCGGCGCGATTCAGAGCCTGCTCGCGGTCAAAGACGGGAAGGTCGTCGGCTGCGGCACGCTGGTGCGCGATCCGCATTCCTGGTCGCCCCATGTCGGCGAGATCCGCATGGTGGTCTCGCCCGAGGTCCGCGGCAAGGGAGTGGGCAGGGCGCTGTCGCAAGAGACCTTTGCGCTTGCGCTCGGGGCCGGCCTCGAAAAGCTCTCGGTCCAGATGACCGTCGACCAGCAGGCAGCGATCGCGCTGTTCGAGAGCCTTGGCTTCAAGGCGGAGGCGCTGCTGCGGGACCACGTGCGGGACGTCGGCGGCAAGACCCACGACATCGTCGTGCTTGGCCACAACATCGCGCAGGTCCAGGCCCAGATGGAGGCGTACGGGCTGCCGGGCGCCGTCCAGCACTGAGCGCCTTCGCGACCCGACTGGAACCGCCCGGCTAGCAAAGCGGCACACTGCCTTCCCTCGAGGCTGATCACGATTTCGTGATATCGCGATGCAACATAGATATTGCGGCGCACAATTAACTTTGCCATATAAGCCGTGCCCCGGGCCAAACGGACGGGGTGAGCCCATAGCTCAAAGCAATGAGGATGGAGAGACCCAATGACCACCGAAACCAATACCGCTTTCGAAGGCTTCAAGGACGCATTCAAGAACATCCAGAACCTGGAAGTTCCCGAGGCCGCCCGCGAGTTCGTCAAGAAGTCCGCCAACACCGCCAAGGACCGTGCTGCCGAGGTGTTCGCTGGCTCCGAGCGCGTGACTGCCGCCGTCGAGAACGCAGTGACCGAGTCCGTGACCGAGGCCGGCAAGATCAGCCGCAACATTCAGCAGGCGATCTACGAGGACGCCGAGGCGTTCTTCTCCGGCATCGACAAGCTCGCGTCCGCCAAGTCGTTCAGCGAAGCCGTCGAGATCCAGTCGGGCCTGCTCCGTGCCCGCGGCGAAGCCTTCGTCTCGCGCGCCAAGGCGACCACCGACTATCTCGGCAAGCTCGCCGCCAACGGCGCGAAGTCCGCTCAGGACAACTTTGCCAAGGTCTACAACAAGACCGCCTGAGTCTGGCGCCCTGAGACCAAACTGAATTTGAGGCCCGCTTCGGCGGGCCTTTGTTTTTGCGCCGCGTCATCATCGGTCGTCATTCCGGGGCGTCCAAAGGGCGAACCCGGAATCTCGAGATTCCGGGTCCGGTCCTGCGGACCGTCCCGGAATGACGTAACCTTGGTGAATCATGACTGCTCCCACCACCTTCTCCTTTGACACTCCAGGCGACACCGAGCGTGCGGCCGAGCTGCGCCGCGTCAAGGCGCTGGCGACGCTGGTGCTGGCCTCGACGCTCGCGCTGTTCGTCATCGCGAAGTTGCTGCTGAACGTGCATCCTGTGTTCGGCTTCATCGCCGCCTTCGCGGAAGCCGCGACGATCGGTGGGCTCGCCGACTGGTATGCCGTGGTCGCGCTGTTCAAGCGGCCGCTTGGCCTGCCGATCCCGCATACTGCTATTATCCAGAGCAATCAGCAGCGCATCGGCGACAAGCTGGGCGAATTCATCCAGGTGCATTTTCTCGACGCCGGTCCGGTCGAGGCCAAGCTCAACGAGATCGACTTCGGCTCGTTCGTCGCGGAATGGTTGCGCGACCGCAAGCGCAGCGACGATCTGGCGCGCTTTGCGTTGCGGCTGTTGCCCGAGGCTTTTTCCGCAACCGAGACCTCCGGGCTGATGACATTCATCATTCGCCGGATGTCCTCGCAGCTTCAGGCCATTGACCTCGCGCCGCTCGCCGCCGGTACGCTGCGTGGCTTCGTTGCGGAGGGGCGGCACCAGATCCTGTTCGACGATCTCCTGCGCGTGATGCACGAGACCCTGAACCAGACGGAGACGATGGCGATGATCCGCGAGAAGGTGCGCGCGGAATTGCCGACCCTGCTCAGGCTCTATCGCGCCGACAAGTTTCTGGTGAACAAGATCGTGGCCTCCGCCACCGCCTTCTTCAATGAAGTCCGCAGCGATCCCAAACATCCGTTCCGCGGCGAGTTCGATCGCATGGTCCTGAGCTTCGTCGATCGCTTAGGCACCGACCGGGCCTATGTCGATCGCATCGACGGCTTGAAGCGCGATCTGCTGGCGCGACCCGAGCTTGCCGATCTCGCCCGCACCGTCTGGGCCAACACGCGCTCGTTCATCGAGCGCAGCGCGAGCGGCGAGACGCAGGTGCTGCAGCATCATCTCGCCGGCATGTTCGTTGCCGCCGGTGAAGCGCTCGCCGGCGATGCCGAGCTGCGCGGCGAGATCAACAAGGGCCTGGTGACGGTGCTGCGAACTTTCGTCGCCGACCAGAAGAGGGGCGTCTCGACCTTCATCTCCGACCAGGTCAAATCGTGGAATATGACGCAGCTGATTTCGCTGATTGAAATCAACATCGGCCGCGACCTGCAATACATCCGCTTCAACGGTTCGCTGATCGGCGGCCTCGCCGGCCTCACGCTCTACTCCGTAGAATTCCTGCTTCGATTGCTGTGACTTTTGCGTCACGGACGTTGGCATTCACGCCCGCGCCTATTGTGGCCCCGCATCTCTCCCGCTTGAATGTCGGGAACCGGCCGCCTAACATGATTCATGTTGCGATGCGGAACGTTTGAGAAGCCGGCGTATTGGAATTGATACCCATTTGCCGGCATCGCGACCGGCAGCTTCCCAGGGGAATATTGATGACCGCTTCTGCCCAGACGCTGCGTCCGCCGTCCCGCACTTTGATGTTTCTGGAAGGCCGCGCGATCCACGAACTCGGTGCATTCCTCGGCGCGCTGCCGCTGTTGAGCCTCGCGCCGCGGGGCGACGGCCATCCGGTCCTGGTGCTGCCCGGCCTCGTGGCGTCCGATACGTCGACGCGCCCGCTGCGTTCGTTTCTCGCGAGCAAGGGTTATGCGGTCGCCGGCTGGCGCCAGGGACGCAACTACGGCCTGCGCCCGGGCGTGCAGGATGCGATGCTCGATCTGATCGAGGAGCTTAACGACACGCATGGCCGCAAGGTTAGCCTGGTCGGCTGGAGCCTCGGCGGTCTCTATGCGCGCCAGCTCGCCAAGATGGTGCCGGCGCGCGTGCGCCAGGTGATCACGCTCGGCAGCCCCTTCGCGGGCGATCCCAAATCGACCAACGCCTGGCGCGTTTATGAATGGGCCAGCGGACAGCGCGCCGACCAGGCCGATCCGCGCTTTGGCGGCGACCTCGCCGCTCCACCACCGGTGCCGACCACCGCGATTTTCAGCCGCACTGACGGCGTCTGCGCCTGGCAGGGCTGCATGGAGAAATCGGGTACCCAGACCGAGAGCATCGAGGTCGAGAGCAGCCATTGCGGCATGGGACACCATCCGGCCGCTGTTTACGCGGTGGCCGATCGCCTCGCGCAGAAGGAAGACGCGTGGCAGCCTTTTGATCGCAGCGGCTGGCGCAGCCTGGTCTATCCCGATCCGCATCGGTAGTGCCCCGCTTGCAAGCGGGAGAGGGAGAAGGAAGAGCATCGCGCCGGTCCATTGTCCCGCCTGATCAAATTGCGCTAAGCCTCGCGCATGGCGTATCCGCTCTCCCGCATCGTCGATCAGCTCAAGCGCGAGCCGTCGCGCACGGGCTCCATCGTTGTCACCGTGTTCGGCGACGCCATCGTGCCGCGCGGCGGCTCGGTGTGGCTCGGCACGCTGCTCGAGTTTTTTGAAGGCCTGGCCATCGACAGCGGCGTGGTGCGCACGGCGATGTCGCGCCTCGCCGCCGACGGCTGGCTGACGCGCGAAAAGGTTGGCCGCAACAGCTTTTATCGGCTCGCCGAAAAGGGCGGCCAGACCTTCGAGGCTGCGACCCGCCACATCTATGATCCGCCACCGTCCGACTGGACCGGTCGCTTCGAGCTCCTGCTGATTGGCAATGGCGAGGATCGGGACGCCTCGCGCGAGGCGCTGCGCAATGCGGGCTTCGGCAGTCCGTTGCCGGGCGTGTGGGTGGCGCCGTCAGGCGTGCCGGTCCCGGACGAGGCCGCGGGCGCGATCCGTCTTGAAGTCTCGGCCGAGGACGACAGCGGGCGGCGTCTGCTCAGCGCAAGCTGGCCGCTCGACCGCACCGCGGAGGCCTACCTCAAGTTCATGACAATGTTCGAGCCGCTTCACGCTGCGATCGCGCGCGGTACGTCCCTCTCCGAGGCCGACGCTTTTACCGCGCGCATCCTGCTCATCCACTACTACCGCCGCGTCGTGCTGCGCGACCCGCTATTGCCCGAGAGCCTGCTCCCTGTGGATTGGCCGGGCAGGGCCGCCCGTGAACTCTGCGGCGAGATCTATCGCGCGCTGCTCGCCCGGTCCGAGCAATGGCTGGACGCCCATGGAACCAATGAAAAGGGCGCGTTGCCGCCGGCGCGGAAACTCCTGGAAAGGAGGTTCGAGGCTTGAGCTATATGTTACAGAAATATCTTGCATGAATAAATTCTTGTTATATATTGTCTCCCAATAAATCGGGAGGATGCGCATGTATACCCAGGCGCTGAACACGGCCGAGACCGACGATCGCGGTCTCGAGGACGCGGCCAAGGCTGCGCAATTCCAGGCGCGCATCGACGCCGAGGAGCGGATCGAGCCGAACGACTGGATGCCGGCGGCCTATCGTAAGACGCTCACCCGCCAGATCTCCCAGCACGCCCATTCCGAAATCGTTGGCATGCTGCCCGAAGGCAACTGGATCACCCGCGCGCCGTCCCTGCGCCGCAAGGCCGCGCTTCTGGCGAAGGTGCAGGACGAGTGCGGCCACGGGCTGTATCTCTACGCCGCCGCCGAAACGCTCGGCGCCTCGCGCGAAGAACTGGTCGACGCGATGCTGGCCGGAAAGGCCAAATACTCATCCATCTTCAACTACCCGACGTTGACCTGGGCGGACATCGGCACCATCGGCTGGCTGGTGGACGGCGCCGCGATCATGAACCAGATTCCGTTGTGCCGCTGCTCCTATGGCCCCTATGCGCGCGCGATGATCCGCGTCTGCAAGGAGGAGTCCTTTCACCAGCGGCAGGGCTACGAGATCATGCTGACGCTGTGCCGCGGCTCGGACGAACAGAAGGCGATGGCGCAGGACGCGTTGGACAGATGGTGGTGGCCGGTGCTGATGATGTTCGGCCCGCCGGATGCCGCAAGTCAGCACAGCGACACCTCGACCAGGTGGAAGATCAAGCGCTTCTCCAATGACGAGCTGCGCCAGAAGTTCGTCGATGCCACGGTGCCGCAGGCGCAATATCTCGGACTTGCCATTCCCGATTCCGGCATGATTCAGGATGCCGACGGCCACTGGCGCTACAGCGAGATCGACTGGACCGAATTCAAGCAGGTGCTGGCCGGCAACGGCCCCTGTAACCGCGATCGTATCGCCGCCCGCCGCAAGGCGCACGACGAAGGGGCCTGGGTACGCGAGGCGGCAGCTAGCTATGCCGCGAAGCGCGCGCATCGCCAGACCGCGCAAGCCGCCGAGTAGGGAGATCGTAATGGCCACGCCGAACACGCCGCTATGGGAAGTCTTCATTCGCAGCCGCAACGGGCTCGCGCACAAGCATGTCGGCTCGCTGCATGCGAGCGACGCCACCATGGCGCTGCAGGCCGCCCGCGATATCTACACGCGCCGGGGCGAGGGCCTCTCGATCTGGGTGGTGCCGTCGACCGCGATCACCGCGAGCGATCCCGCCGAGAAGGGCATGATGTTCGAGCCGGCGGAATCGAAGATCTACCGGCACCCGACCTTCTACGAGGTCCCGGAAGAAGTGGGGCACATGTGATGGCGAGCGCCAACATCCAGATCGCCGAAACGCCGCTGGTGCTCTACGCGCTGCGCCGCGCCGACGATGCGCTGATCCTCGGCCATCGGCTGTCGGAGTGGTGCGGACACGCGCCGATGCTGGAAGAGGACATGGCGCTCTCCAACATCGCACTCGACCTCATCGGCCAGGCCCGCGAACTCTATACCTACGCCGCCAAGGTCGAAGGCAAGGACCACGACGAGGACAAGCTCGCCTATTTGCGCGATGTCCGGCAGTACCGCAATCTGCTGCTGCTCGAGCAACCGAACGGCGACTTCGCGCAGACCCTGGTGCGGCAGTTCTTTTATTCCGCCTTCGCCGATCTCTACTGGCGCGCAATGATGAGCTCGCGCGATGCGACGCTCGCGGCCATTGCCGCCAAGTCGGAGAAGGAGAGCGCCTATCACCTGCGCCATGCCTCGGAATGGATCATCCGGCTCGGCGACGGCACGGACGAAAGCCACGCCCGCGCGCAGACTGCGATCGATCACCTCTGGGCCTTTACCGGAGAGATGTTCGCGGTGGATGAAGGGGAGCGCGCTCTGATCGATGCCGGTGTCGCCATCGATCCCGGCAGCTTGCGCGGTCGCTGGCTGGCGACGCTCGCCGGTGTCATCGGCGAAGCAACGCTCGAGCTGCCGCAGACCGACTGGATGCAGCAGGGCGGCCGTGCCGGACGTCACAGCGAGCATCTCGGCCATCTCCTGTCCGAGCTGCAATCGATGCAGCGGACGTTTCCGGGGCTGACATGGTGACCGTGCTGGAACACGACAGCGAATTGCGTCGGCGCGCCTGGGACGCCGCGGCGAGCGTGGTCGATCCCGAAATTCCGGTGCTGACCATCGCCGATCTCGGCGTGTTGCGCGATGTGACCTTGAGCGGCGATCACGTCGAAGTCGCGATCACGCCGACCTATTCGGGCTGCCCGGCCATGAACGTGATCGCGCTCGAAATCGAGCTCGCGTTGGAACGCGCCGGCTTTCGTCATCCGAAGGTTCGCACGGTTCTGTCGCCGGCCTGGTCCACGGACTGGATGAGCGAGAAGGGGCGCCTCAAGCTGCGCGCCTATGGCATCGCACCGCCGCAGGCTGCGAGCTCACGCCGAGCGCTGTTCGGCGAGCAAGCGGTTGCGTGCCCGCAATGCGGCTCGGAGAAGACCGAACTCCTGTCCGAATTCGGCTCGACCTCCTGCAAGGCGCTGTGGCGCTGCCAGGCCTGCCGCGAACCTTTCGACTATTTCAAGTGTCATTGAGAGAAGCACCATGCCAACCCCGCCGTCATCGCGAGCGAAGCGAAGCAATCCAGACTGCCTCCGCGGACATAGTCTGGATTGCTTCGTCGCAAGAGCTCCTCGCAATGACGGCGGTGGGATCAATGTAGGGTGTCCATGATGTCCGCAGCCGCCCCGCGCTTCCACCGCCTGGCCGTCAGCGATCTCCGTCGCGAGGCATCGGATGCCGTTTCGATGACCTTCACCATTCCCGGCGATCTCGCCGGTGACTACGCCTTCACGCCCGGCCAGTATCTCACGCTCCGCACCACCCTCGATGGCGAGGAGGTGCGCCGCTCCTATTCCATCTGCTCCGGCCCCGACGACGGCGAGATCCGCATTGCGGTGAAGAAGGTCGACGGCGGCGCGTTTTCGAGCTGGGCGGCGGACGAACTCAAATGCGGTGACGAGCTCGATGTGATGACGCCGACCGGACGTTTCGGTGCGATCGCGCCAGCGGGTGCCGGCCGAATCCATGTCGGCTTCGCAGCCGGCTCCGGCATCACGCCGATCCTGTCGATCGTGAAAGGCATTCTGGCGCGCGAACGCAATAGCCGCTTCTTCCTGTTCTACGGCAACCGCGCGACCGACAACATCATGTTCCTCGAGGCGCTCGAAGAGCTGAAGGATCGCTTCATCGATCGCCTCTCGATCTTCCACGTCATCTCAGGCGAGGAGCAGGATATCCCGATCCTGCACGGCCGGCTCGACGGCGACAAGGTGAGGGTGCTGCTGCGCTCACTGGTGCCGGCCGCGAGCGTCGATCATGTCTTTGTCTGCGGTCCGCTCGGCATGAGCGAGGACATCGAGGCGACCTGCCGCGATCTCGGCATCGCCGACGAGCGCATCCATGTCGAGCGCTTTGTCTCGGAATTTGGCGGCAAGCCGCGACCGAAGAAGATCGTTGCGCCCGATGCGCCGCCGAAGGCCATTGCCTCCCTGATCATCGACGGCAAGCGCCGCGACGTGCCGGTCGCCGAGGATGAAGCGATCCTCGATGCCGCGCTGCGTGCCGGCGTCGATCTGCCTTTCGCCTGCAAGGGTGGCATGTGCTCGACTTGCCGTGCGAAGCTGGTCGAAGGTGAGGCCCCGATGGACATCAACTATTCACTGGAGCCGTGGGAGCTGAAGGCCGGTTTTATCCTGACCTGCCAGGCCAAGCCCTCGTCGGAGCGGGTCGTGGTCGATTACGACCACGTTTGACAGCTTGAACCAACCAGCAGAACATCAGGAGCAAACAATTGGCCGGGAGAAGCGCGTGAACGTCAAAGCCGCCTTGTCACCCGAGGATGTGGCCCGCGCCTGTGCCGATGCAATGTGGGCGGAGGACGATGCGTCCAAGGGCCTCGGCATGGAGATCGTCGAGGTCGGTCCCGGCTTTGCGACACTGGCAATGTCGGTGCGGCCGGACATGGTCAACGGCCAGCGCATCGCCCATGGCGGCTTCATCTTCACGCTCGCCGATTCCGCCTTCGCCTTCGCCTGCAATTCGCACAATGATCGCGTCGTTGCGGCGCAGGGCCAGATCACTTTCATCAGACCGGGCAAGCTTGGCGATCGGCTGGTTGCGAAGGCGCGCGAGATCAGCCGCAGCGGCCGCTCCGGCATCTATGATGTGCGCGTCACAGCCGGCGACACTGTCGTCGCCGAATTCCGCGGGCATTCGCGTGTGATTCCCGGCACCTGGCTATCGGCGCAAGATCAATAAACACAAGAACAAATCAATGTGGGGAAACAAGGATGGCTTCGACGAAGCTGATGGAAGGCGGCCCTACCTATAGGCCCGAGCTGGACGCGCATGAGCGTGCGTCGCGCGACGAGATCATGGCCTTGCAGACGCAGCGCCTCGCCTGGTCGCTGAAGCACGCCTACGACAACGTCGCGCATTATCGCAAAGCCTTCGACGCAGCCGGCGTGCATCCGTCGGATTTTCGCGAGCTGTCCGACCTTGCGAAATTCCCTTTCACTGTAAAGACGGATCTGCGCGACAACTATCCCTTCAACATGTTTGCCGTGCCGCGCGAAAAGCTGGTGCGGGTGCATGCTTCGTCCGGCACGACGGGCAAGCCGATCGTCGTCGGCTACACCCAGCGCGACATCGACACCTGGTCGGACGTGATGGCGCGCTCGATCCGCGCCGCCGGCGGCCGCACCGGCATGATCATCCACAACGCCTATGGTTACGGCCTGTTTACGGGTGGCCTCGGCGTGCACTACGGCGCTGAAAGGCTCGGCTGCACAGTGGTGCCGATCTCGGGGGGCATGACCGAGCGGCAGGTGCAGCTCATCAACGATTTCCGGCCCGACATCATCACGGTGACGCCGAGCTACATGCTGGCGATCCTCGACGAGTTCAAGCGCCAGAAGCTCGATCCGCGCCAGTGCTCGCTCAAGGTCGGTATCTTTGGTGCCGAGCCCTGGACCAATGCGATGCGCGGCGAGATCGAGGATGCATTCGACATGGACGCGACCGATATCTATGGCCTTTCCGAGGTGATCGGCCCCGGCGTCGCGCAGGAGTGCATCGAAACCAAGGACGGCCTGCATATCTGGGAGGATCATTTTTATCCTGAAGTGATCGACCCCGAGACCGGCGCGGTGTTGCCGGATGGCGAGAAGGGCGAGCTGGTCTTCACGTCGCTCACCAAAGAAGCGTTTCCGGTGATCCGCTATCGCACCCGCGACCTGACGCGGCTTCTGCCGGGCACAGCGCGGCCCGGTATGCGGCGGATGGAGAAGGTGACGGGGCGCTCCGACGACATGATCATCCTGCGCGGCGTCAACCTGTTCCCGACCCAAATCGAGGAAGTGCTGCTCGCGACCGACTGGTGCGGCGGACACTTCGTGCTGGAGCTCACCCGCGAGGGCCGAATGGACGAGCTGACCATCATCGCGGAAGCTCGCGCGGAGAGCTGGGACGGCAGGGGCCTCGTTGACCACGCCGATCGGATATCGACCCACATCAAGAACACGATCGGCATCAGCTCCAGGGTGCGGGTGGTTGCGCCCGCCACGCTGGAGCGCTCGCTCGGCAAGGCCAAGCGCCTCTTCGACAAGCGGCCGAAGGATTAGGTCTTACCCCTCATGGTGAGGAGGCGCGTAGCGCCGTCTCGAACCATGCAGGCCAGGATACTGCACGCGGGCCTTCATCCTTCGAGACGCCGCTGGCGCGGCTCCTCAGGATGAGGGGAGGCAGGTTGACTTGGGTCTCTCCAAGGGCGACAAGGCCCGCGAGAAATCGTGGGTTTTCGATGTCATCAGCCGATTCCAAAACCACCGAAGCGCGCTGCGTTCGCCTCAATGCCAAGGCCGAGAACGTCGCCGCGATTGCGCCGGTGGTTGAGCGTCACACGCTCACGCGCGGTCCGAACGATCTCCTGATCGAACTCAAGGCCGCCGCCGTCAATCCGTCCGACGTCAAGGCCGCAACCGGACTGATGCCCTATGCCATCTTCCCGCGTACGCCTGGCCGCGACTATGCCGGCGTGGTCGTCGAGGGGCCGGCGGGCTCGGTCGGACGCGACGTGTTCGGCTCCTCCGGCGATCTCGGCATCCGTCGTGACGGCACGCACGCCACCCATCTCGTCGTCGAGGCCGATGCCGTGGTGGAGAAGCCGGAGGCGGTGTCCTGGGAGGAGGCCGCCGGCATCGGTGTTCCCTTTGTCACCGCCATGGAAGGTTTTCAGCGCGCCGGCGTGCCCTGCAGCGGCGAGACGGTTTTGGTGTTCGGCGTCAACGGCAAGGTCGGCCAGGCCGCGGTGCAGATCGCGACCTGGCAGGGCGCGCGCGTCATCGGCGTGGTTCGCAAGGCCGAAGGCTATGAAGGCCACAGCAACGCGCCCATCGACGTGATCGACGCCTCTGTCGACGACGTCGCCTCGCGCGTGCGCGAACTGACCGGAGGCAAGGGCGCCGAGATCGTCTTCAACACCGTGGGCGATCCCTATTTCCAGGCCGCGCACAAATCGCTCGGCTTGCGCGGCCGGCAGATTCTGATCGCCGCGATCAACCCGATCGTGCAGTTCAACATCCTCGAGTTCTACCGGGGACAGCACACTTACGTCGGCATCGACACGCTCGGCCTGCCGTCGATCGCGACAGGCGCGGTGCTACGCCACCTCGCTCCGGGCTTTGCCGGCGGGCATCTGAAGCCATTCCCGATCAAGGCAAGCGCCGTCTATCCGCTCGTGCGCGCCAAGGAGGCCTACGCTGCCGTCGCTGGCTCCTCGCGTGACCGGGTCATCCTGAAGCCGTAACACACCGTCATTGCGAGCGCAGCGAAGCAATCCAAAAATGCATCCGACGAGACAGACTGGATTGCTTCGCTGCGCTCGCAATGACGAAGAGACCTGAGAGCAACTGATGGAAGCCAACCAACTCGTCATCCTTGCCGGCCTCGGCATCGGCCTGGTCTACGGCGCCGTCGGCCTGCTCAGCGGCTTCTGCCTGATGAGCAGCATGCGCGGCTATCTTGTGGAGGGAGACGGTCGACTGGTGCGGACCTATGCGCTGGCGATCGCCGTTGCGATCGCGGCCAGCCAGTACCTCGCCGGCAGTGGCGCGGTCGATATGGGCAAGTCGATTTATCTGCAACAAACGTTTTCGGCGCCGGTGCTGTTTCTCGGCGGACTTCTGTTTGGCTACGGCATGGTGCTGTCAAACGGCTGCGGCTCGCGCGCGCTGGTGCTGCTTGGGCGCGGCAATCTCCGTTCCTTCGTCGTCGTGATCGTGCTTGCGATCTCTGCGCAGATGACGCTCAAGGGCCTGATCGCGCCTGCTCGCATCGCGCTGGTTCAAGCGTCGCAGACGACGGTCAACACGAATTCGCTGCCGTCCCTGCTGGCGGCGCTCGGTCCCGGTGAAGCAATCTCGCGCGCGCTGGCCGCTGCCGCGATCGTCCTCGCGCTGACCCTGTTTGCTTTTGCGCACCCGGCGTTCCGGCGCTCGCCGGGCCAGGTCATGGCGGGCATCATCGTCGGTCTCCTCGTTGCGGGCGGCTGGTTCGTCACTGGCTATCTCGGTGCCGACGATTTCAATCCGGTCCCGGTGACGTCGCTCACCTTCATCGCGCCGATCGCGGATGCCGTGCAATATGCCATGCTCTCGACCGGCCTGAGCCTGAATTTCGGCATTGCGACGGTTGCCGGCGTCTGCGCCGGCAGTCTGGCCACCGCGCTCGCAACAGGCCGCTTTCATCTCGAGGGTTATTCATCGCCACGCCATATGCTGCGCTCGGCCGGTGGCGCCGCGCTGATGGGGATCGGCGGCGTGATGGCGTTCGGATGCTCGATCGGGCAGGGCTTGACGGGGCTCTCGACGCTTGCGATGGGCTCGTTCATCGCGGTGGCCGGCATTCTGATCGGCACCGTCGCGGGCCTGCGCGGTGCGCTACGCGTTCAACCCTTAGCGACGGCCTGAGTGCGCAGCAGGCGGTCCCCCAATGTCGCAAGACCGATGCCGGCGACAATCAGCCCGGCCGCGATCACGAGGCTCATATCGATGGGCTCACCGAGCAGGATCGCGGCGCTGGCGATACCGACGAGGGCGTGCCGGTGGTGCCGAGCGAAGTCGTCAGCGCCGAGATGCTCTTGTTGACCATCGACATCGCCCAATAGGCCAGCGCCGTCCCGATCAGGCCGGAATACAGAAACAGCAACACGAGTCTCCACGACCATTCTGCGTGCGGTAAGCCATGTGTGACCGCCGCCGATCCAGTCAGCACGATCGTTGCGACGAGCACCTGCCAGATCAGAAGCTGAAGGGGCGACGCGATCCAACGGTGCGCGCGGATATAGATGATGTTCGCAGCCCAGGAGATCGCGGCCAGGATGACCATGCCGGCGCCGAGCACGACGTTGGTATTGGTCCAGTCAATCGATGCCGGGTTCAGGATCACGGCAAGGCCGATCAGCCCGAGCAGGGCGCCGGCGAGCTTTGGCGCGGTCAGCGTATCTTTCCCGAGCAGAGGCGCGGCGATCGCGACCCAGAGCGGCGTGGTGTAGCCGAGCACGATAGCCTTGCTCGCAGGCAGGAAGCGCACACCCGCCGCAACCAGGACCGAGAACACCGTCATGTGCAGCAGCGCCACGCTCAGGACCACAGGAATGTCGCGCCGCTCCGGAATCACCAGATTGTTGCTCAGTCGGAGGATCACGAACAATGCAGCTAGGGCGATCCAGCTCCGGATCGCCGAAGTCCACAGTGGCGGGAGGAACTGAACGAGCTGCTTCGTCACGGACCAGTTCACGCCCCAGGCCAGCACGACGATGAGAAACAGCCCGATTGCCGCGCGGGGAGACATGGAAGGGTTCATCGCAACATCCTTGAAGCAGTCCGATGCAGTGGATAGCATCCGGATTGGCACCTGAAGGAGTGCCAGATTGGAGAACATTAAGGTGCCAGTTTCCGAGGCGATGATTTCTGCCCTGATCGACCTTAAGCGCGCTGGCGATGAGGGACTGGTGGATCAACTGACGAGCCAGCTTCGGGTCTGATCGCGGCCGGTCGTATTGGCAGAGGCTGTGCATTGCCATCGAGCCGACGGCTTGCCAGCGATCTCGGCGTTTCCCGCAACACCGTTACCTATGCGTTCGAGCAGCTCGCCGCGGAGGGATATCTCGAGGCGTCGCATGGCCGTCGTCCTCGGGTGACGATCGACGGCAATGAGCGCATCGAGCAGGCGGGCGCGGCTACGAGCGTCCGTTCCTCCAAGCCGCAGTTCTCACCTTGGGCTTCGAAGCTCAAGAAGACTGACTGGCCGATGTCCTATCAGGCTCCGCTAAAGCCGCTGCGGCCGGGGCATGGCGATTTCAGGGAGTTTCCGAACGAGGTCTGGGCGCGCTGCCTGCGCCGCAGCGCCCTGCGCGCGGCGCAGCGCGAGCTTGGTCCGGTCAACCGCACACGCCTGCGCGAGGCGCTCGCGCTTTATCTCGCGACCAGTAGGGGTGTTCGTGCGACGGCGGGCCAGATCATGATCCTGCCGAGTGCACAGGCTGCGCTGAGCTTGATCGCAGCTGTGCTCATCTTGCCCGGTGACGAGGTCTGGGTCGAGGATCCCGGCTATCCCGGTGCCGCGGCTGCTTTCCGCACGTCCGGCGCCCGCGTGACAGGCGTGATGCTGGATGAACAGGGAATGCGGCGGATGCCGGGATTAGCCGCGCCAAAGCTCATCTTCATGACGCCGTCGCATCAGCATCCCACCGGACGGCTGATGTCTCTCGCGCGCCGCACTGAATTTCTGGCGCTTAGCAGGCCCGGAAAGACCTGGATCGTGGAGGACGACTACGACGGAGAATTCCACTATGATAATCGCCCGGTGCCGTCCCTGCAGGGGCTCGATGCCCATGGCCGCACATTCTACGTCGGCACCTTCTCGAAGGCGATGACGTCGGATATCCGGCTTGGCTATCTCGTCGTGCCGGCTGCGTTGGTCAGCACCCTGGAAATCGCGCAGCGGCACATCGGGTTGATCGCTTCCAGCCACATCCAGGAGGCGCTGGCCGAGTTCATTGCCGACGGGCATTTCCTGGCGCACCTGCGCCGAGTGCGCCGGCTCTATCATGCCCGCCGCGATCATCTCGTCGAGCAACTGCAGCGCCATTTGGGCGGTGTCCTCTCGGTCGAGATCCCCTCCGGCGGCATTCAGCTTGTTGCGCGTCTTAAACGGAGCGCGGCGGATCAAGCGGCTGTGAAACGGTTGGTCGCCGCGGGCGTTGAAACGCGAGCCTTGTCCAGTCTGGCGCTCGGCCCACCGCGCGATCATGGCCTACTGCTTGGCTTTGCGGCGTGGCGCGACAATGAAATCAGTGCCGCGGTGCGGACGATGGCGTCGTGCTTCTAGCGCGCTACTCCACCGCCTTCGTCACGATGCGGATCTCCGAGGTCAGCGTGCGGTGCACGGGGCACTTGTCGGCGATCTCCAGCAGTTTCTTGCGCTGCTCGGCATCGAGCCCGCCGTCCATCGCGATATTGCGTTCGATCTGGTCGAGCATGCCCTCGCGCGTTTCGCACTCGTCGCAGTCCTTTGCGTGGATCTTTGAGTGCTTCAGTGTGACCGTGACACGGTCGAGCGGAAGCGATTTTCGATCGGCATAGAGGCGCATGGTCATGGAGGTGCAGGCACCGAGACCCGCAAGCAGGAAATCGTAGGGACCCGGGCCGGCATCCTCGCCGCCGGCGGCGACCGGCTCGTCCGCTGTCAGGCGATGCGGACCGACCGAGATGATCTGGTTGAATTTGCTCTTGCGGGTCTCCTGGACCACGACCAGGCGCGGTGCCTCAGGGAGATCGATCGCCTTCGCGGGTTTGGCCGCCTCGATGTAACGGCTCGCCCAGGCGGTGATGACGTCGGCGGCGTAGAGTGCGTCGGCCGGCTTCGTCAGCAGATGATCGGCGTGGTCGAGCGAGACGAAGCTCTTGGGATGCCTGGCCGACACGAACAGCTTGGTCGCATTGTCGATGCCGACGGTATCGTCGACCGGTGAATGCATCACCAGCAGCGCCTTATGCAGACCGGTGACGTCCTTGATCAGCTCGTGCTCGCCGATGTCGTCGAGGAACTCGCGCTTGATCCGGAACGGACGCCCTGCAAGCGAGACTTCGATCTCACCCAGCGTACGGATGTCGTCGATATGTTGTTTGAACAGGCCGGTGACATGGGCGGGATCGGATGGGGCCGCGATGGTCGCAACCGCCTTGGCTTCAGGAATTTGACCGGCAGCCGCAAGGATCGCGGCGCCTCCGAGGCTATGGCCGATCAGGATCGACGGCGCCGTGCGGGTCGCGCGCAGATGATCGGCCGCGTGTACGAGATCGGCGACGTTGGAGGAGAACGTCGAGTTAGCGAAATCGCCTTCGCTGGAGCCGAGCCCGGTGAAGTCGAACCTCAGCACCGCGATGCCCTTGGCGGTGAGCGCGACCGAGATGCGCTTGGCCGCCAGCGTGTCCTTGCCGCAGGTGAAGCAGTGCGCGAACAACGCGAAGGCCGCGGGTTCACCGTCCGGCAGCTCGAGCGCGGCCGAAAGCTGATGGCCGCCTTCGCCGGTGAACTGAAAGCGTTCGGTGGGCATGGGCTTCCCCCGTTCTTGTTTGAATCCTAGTCGCCGGAGTAGCGCTGTTCAGCCCAGGGATCGCCGCGGTTATGATAACCGCGGACTTCCCAGAAGCCCGGCGCATCGTCGGCCAGGAACTCGATGGCCTGGAGCCATTTGGCACTCTTCCAGAAATACAGATGTGGCACGACCAGCCGCACCGGGCCGCCATGTTCTTCGGTCAGCGGCTTGCCAGACCAGCTATGTGCGAGTAGCGCGTCCTCGGCAGCGAAATCTTCCAGCGCAAGATTGGTGGTGTAGCCGTCAAAGGAATGCAGCACCACGAAGCGCGCGTCGTCGCGCGGCTGGCAGGCCGCGAGCAGGTCACGCGTGGCGAGCCCTTCCCACTGGTTGTCGTAGCGCGACCAGGTCGTGACGCAGTGGATGTCCGAGGTGAACTGCGTCTGCTTCTGCGCGGCGAACTCGGCGTAGGTCCAGAATAGGGGGTTCTCGATCGCGCCATAGACGTCGAGCCGCCAGCGCTCGCGCGAGACCGGCGGCACGACGCCGAGATCGAGCACGGGCCAGTCCTTGGTGAGATGCTGGCCGGGCGGCAGCCGCTGGTCCTCAGAGCGCGTGATCCGGCCCGTGAGGAAGCGCCCCTCGCGCGCCCATTTTTCCTTGGTGCGCGTCAGCTTGCTGTCGGATGGCGGCTCGTTGTCGTCGGCCATGGCCTACTCGTGGCGGTGCATCGCGGAAGCATGCTTGGTGTCGCGCATCGTCGAGTAGATGATCAGCGACAGGCAGATGATGCTGCTGAGGTAAAAGTAGAACCACTCCTCGTGCCCGATGCTCTTGAAATAGAGCGCGATCGCAGGTGCGGTGCCGCCGAAGACCGAAACCGTGATCGCGTAGGGCAGGCCGACGCCGAGCGCACGGACATTGGTCGGGAACAGCTCGGCCTTCACGACCGCGTTGATCGAGGTGTAGCCGGCGACGAACAGCCAAGCGCAGCAGATCAGGACGAACGCGATGAACGGCGATTTGGTCTCCTTCAAGGTCATCAGCAGCGGCACGGTCGCGAGCGTGCCGGCGACGCCGAAAAAGATCAAAAGCGGCTTGCGTCCGATCTTGTCGGAGATCGCGCCATAGATCGGTTGCAGGATCGTCGCGAAGACCAGCGTGCCGAAGATCACGAAGGTGGTCTGGTCCTCGGTCAGGCCGACCGAGAGTTTGACGAAGGTCTGCATGTAGGTGGTGAAGGTGTAGAACGCCGCGGTGCCGCCCGCGGTCAGGCCGACCACCAGCAGCAGCTCCCGCGGATATTTCAGCAGGTTGGTGATCGAGCCGGTGGGCTTGACGACCTTCTTGGCTTCCTCGAAGGCCTCGGTTTCGTGCAGGCCGCGCCGCATCACCGCGGCGAAGATCGCGAGCGCTGCGCCGATCGCAAACGGAATGCGCCAGCCCCAGGCCTTCAGCTCCTCCGGCGTGAGGAAGACCTTCTGCAGGAGCAGCAACACGACAATCGCGGTGAGCTGGCCGCCGATCAGCGTGACGTACTGAAAGCTCGAATAGAAGCCGCGATGCTTGGGATCGGCGACCTCGCTCAAATAGGTGGCGCTGGCGCCATACTCGCCGCCGAGGCTCAGGCCCTCGATGACGCGTGCCAGCGCCAGGATCACCGGCGCGGCAAAGCCGATCGTGGCATAGGTCGGCGTCAGCGCGATGATCAGCGAGCCGAAGCACATGAAGACGACCGACAGCGTCAGCGAAATCCGCCGCCCGTAATGATCGGCGATATAGCCGAACAGCCAGCCGCCGAGCGGGCGCATCAGGAAGGTCGCCGCGAACACCACGGCGATGTTCAATTGCTGCACGACGGGATCGCTGCCGGGGAAGAAGGCCGGGGCGAAATAGAGCGCGAACGCCGTATAGGCGTAAAAGTCATACCATTCGACGAGATTGCCGATCGAGCCGATCAGGATCGCCTTGATCCGCCGCTGGGCATCGGCGACGTCAAAATGCTCGGAGGCCGGTTTGATTGCCTGCTTTGTCACGTCCGCCCCCTATGGAATTATCTCTGGGAGCCTACATCGCCTTTCCGAGCAAAAATGGCAACTGGCGGGGGCCCCTGACCGTGCCCTGTGACCAGGTTACGGTGCCTGCCGGGTCGAGCCGAAAGTCCGGAATCCGCTTCAGCCATTCCTCCAGCGCGACCTGCATTTCCATCCGCGCCAGGTTGGAACCGACACAGCGGTGGATGCCAAGGCCGAAGGCCGCGTGGCGGTTTTCCCGCCGGTCGATGACGACCTTGTCGGCATCCGGAAACATCTTTGGATCGCGATTGGCGGCCGGGAAGGACAGCAGCACCATATTGCCCGGCTTGACGGGGCAACCCGAGACCGTGGTCTCCTTGACCACCTCGCGCGCCATCGTCACCGGCGAATAGGCGCGCAGGAGTTCCTCCACGGCCGTGGGGATCAGCCCGGGTTCGGCGATCAGGCGCTCGCGGTCGGCCGGCGTCCGGGCGAGGTGCCAGAGCGAGGAGCCGATCGCGCTCCAGGTGGTGTCGATGCCGGCAATCAGCAGCAGGCGCAGCGAGCCCAGCACGTGGGCTTCCTCCAGCGGCTGGCCGTCTTTGCCCTTGGCATTCATCAGATAGGAAATGAGATCGTCGGTCGGCTTCTTCCTGCGCTCCTCGATATGAGCCCTGAAATAGTCGCTCATCTCGTGCACCGCCTCGAGCAGCCTGCTCTCGTCCTTGATGCCGAGTTCCAGGATCATGTGGATCCACTTGATGAAAAGATCGCTGTCGCTCTCGGGGATGCCGAGCATGTGGGCGATCGCGCGCACCGGGATGTGCTTGGTGTAGCACGCGGCTGCATCGATCCTCCCATCGGCGATGAAGCCGTCGATTAATTCGTTGCAGATGGCGCGCACGCGCGGCTCGAGCTTCTTCATCGCATCCGGCGTGAACGGCGGCAGCAGCAATTGCTTGGCCGGCTTGTGCACGGGCGGATCGGAAGTGATCGGCGGGGCCGCGTTCTGCGTCACCTCGGGCCGCACGTCCCGGACGATGATGCGGCGCGACGAGAAATGCTCGGTGTCATTGGCGATCTCCCGCACCGCCTCATAGGTCGTCGGCATGTAGCAGCCGAGAAAGCGTTCGGTGCGCACGACCGGGCTCGCGGCGCGCAGTTCCTCCCAAATGGGGAAGGGGTCTTCGGTCCATTGCGGATCGGTGTGGTCGAAATCGTTGACCCAGTCCGTCACGGGGGGATGGGCGGCAGGTTGGCTGACGTCGGACATCTCGGAATCCCTTGAAGCTCGTGTTCGCTGAAGGCACGTAGACGGGCAGAAGCCGCGCTACTCCTCGATCACATCGATTGCGATTTCCGGACAGTTGGACTTGGCGAGCCAGGCCTTGTCTTCGAGGCCCGGTGGAACCGTGCCGTCTCCGGCCTCGTGGGCGTTGCCGTATTCGTCCAGCTCGAACAGCTCGGGCGCGAGCGCCTTGCAGCGTGCATGGCCCTGGCATTTGTCGGGATCGACGCGAACCCTCAGTCGCTGTGTCATTGCGGCTTCCCTGGTCGTGCGCGCGGTCCGGAGGACGTCGCGCTTCCTCTTGTCAAATTTTATCGGCGGCATTTGCCGCCGCTTTAAGTTATAGGCTATTACATTCGCGGCAGGCTTTCCCTGTCAAGCGCAAACTTATAGGCTCAGCGCAACATGCGCTCACAACTTGCCCGCAAGCCGCAGCACAGTTACCACCATGGCGATCTCCGCGACGCCCTGATCAAGGCCGCGCTGCGCGAGGCCGAGCAGGGCGGGGCGGAGGCGATCAGCATCAAGGCACTGGCAAAGCAGCTCGGTGTCTCGCAGCCGGCGCCATACCGGCATTTCGCCGACCGCGAGGCTTTGCTTGCGGCGGTGACCGCGCACGCCTTCCGGCAACTCAGCACGATTTTGCGGGAGGCGATGGCGAAGCCGTCGAAGCAGTCAAAATTGTCGCGACTGGCGCAAGCGACGCTCGAGTTCGGGCTGCGGCGCAACGGCATCTACCGGTTGATGTTCGCCTCGCGCACGGTCTCGTGCGCGGCCAAGGACAGCGAGCTGCACGAGGCCACACGCGAGACCTTCGCGCTGGTGATCGAGGCGCTGGAGGCGCCGGCGGTCGGTTATCTGCGTGAGCGGCACGCGCTCAAGATCTGGGCGGCCTTGCATGGCGTGGTGACGTTGGCCGAGCAGGGCCTGTTCACCGGCGAGGCCGCGCATGCCACGCGCGAGGAGCTGGTCGAGGATTTCGTCAATGAGACGAAGACGGCGCTGGCGGTTGCGATCAAGAACGCGCGCCGTAAGGCAAAGGCTCGCGCTTAGGGCTTCGTTGCGAGAAGCTTCATCAGCTTTTGCACTGCGCTGTCCGGCGTGGTCACGACGGGGCGGCCGGTCGCCTCCGCAACCAGCGGCGCGGTTGCCGCGATGCTGAATTGCGCGAGCGCGACGACGTCGCAATCGCGCAACTCCTTCGACGCTTCCGCAATCAACCGGTCATGTGTGGCGCGGTCGCCACGATCGAGCGCCGCCAGCGCGCCGTCGGCAAGTTTCGGCACGACCTCGACGGAGGCGGGAAATTCCGGCGGCATCGACACCAGCGTCGGCGGGAAGGTCGAGAGCAGGCCGATCCGCTTGCCCATCGTCACGGCCTGCTCGATCATGGCCTCGTTCGGCTTCAGCACCGGCATCGGCGCATGCGCGGCCGCGACCGCCTCAATGCAGGGACCGAACGCCGAGCAGGTGAACAGGATCGCGTCCGCGCCCGTCGCGACCGCATAATCGCCGAGTGCGAGAAAGCGCTCGGTCATGGCGCCGGCAAGCGCGCCGTCCCGCGCCAGATCCGCCGACAGGCTGTCATCAAGCAGGTTCATCAGCCGCGCCTGCGGCCAGGCTGTTGCGAACGCAGCCTCGATCGGCGCGATGGAGTGCTTGAGGGCGTGGATCAGGGCGATGCGCATTGATGTCTCTTCACCTCGCCCCGCACGCGGGGCGAGGTGAACTCCTTACTTGAACGGCACCGCGTACATCAAGCCGCCCTTGCTCCAGAGACCGTTGAGGCCGCGCTCGAGCTTGAGGGGGCTCGCCTTGCCGACGTTGCGCTCAAAGATCTCGCCGTAATTGCCGGTCGCCTTGATCGCCGTGACCAGCCATTTGTTGTCGAGCCCAAGCCGCGAGCCGAGATCGCCGGAGACGCCGAGCAGGCGCTGCACCGCGGGCGTCTGCGACTTCGCCATCTCGTCGACATTGGCTTGCGTCACGCCGAGCTCCTCGGCCTCGATCAATCCGTAATGCAGCCAGGTGATGATGTCGCTCCAGACCTCGTCGCCGTTGCGGGTGAACGGCCCGAGCGGCTCCTTGCTGATGGTCTGCGGCAGCACGACGTAGTCGGCCGGATTCGGCGCCGCGGTTGTCACGGCGCCTGCAAGCGCGGAGGCATCCTGGGTCATGGCGTCGCAGCGGCCGCCGAAGAAAGTCTGGTACATGGTGTCGACGCGGTCGAATACCAGCGGCTTCCAGTCGATGCCGTTGGCGCGGCCGTAATCGCCGAGGGTGACCTCATGCGTGGTGCCCTGCGCGACGCAGACGGTGGCACCCTTGAGATCCTTCAGCTCCTTCACGCCGAGGTCCTTCTTCACCACGAAGCCCTGGCCGTCGTAGAAGTTGATCGGGCCCTGGCGCAGGCCCAGCGTCACGCCGCGCAAATAGGTCTGGGTCGAGTTGCGGTAGAGCACGTCGATCTCGCCCGATTGCAGCGCGGTGAATCGATTCTGCGCCGTCAGCGAGACGTAGCGCACCTTGTTGGCGTCGCCGAGCACGCCGGCCGCGAGCGCGCGGCAATAGTCGACGTCGAGACCCTTGTAATTGCCCTGCGAGTCCGGTGCGGAGAAGCCGGCAAAACCGGCGCTGACGCCGCACACCAGCGTGCCGCGGTTCTTCACCGTCTCGAGCGTCGTCGCCGACGCAACAACCGTCGATGCCGCGAGCGCACCTGCCGCGATAACCACTTTCCTCATCATGATACTCTCCCCTCAGTGATTGACACTACGCAACACGTTGTCGACGGCCGCGCCGAGTTTCTCGACGATCAGGTCGATCTCGTCAGCCGAAGCGATATAGGGTGGCGCCAGCAGCACATGGTCGCCGCGGACACCGTCCACGGTGCCGCCGCCCGGATAGCAGCCGAGCCCGTTGGCAAGGGCCTCCGTCTTGATCTTCTGATTGAGCTTGAGCGCGGGATCGAACGAGGTGCGGCTGGCGCGGTCGGCGACAAGCTCGATCGCCCAGAACAGGCCGCGGCCCCTGATGTCGCCGATATGCCGGTGATTGCCGAAACGATCCGTAAGTCGCTGCTCGAGCTGCCTGCCGCGCTGCTTGACCTGATCAAGCAGGCCATCCTCGCGGATCACATCCTGCACCGCGAGCGCGGCCGCGCAGGCGAGCGGATGCGCCATATATGTGTGGCCGTGCTGGAATGCGCCTGAACCGACGCGGATCGTGTCGATGATCTTGCCGCTCGCAAGCATCGCGCCGATCGGCTGGTAACCGCCGCCGAGCCCCTTTGCGATCGCCTGGATGTCCGGCGCGACGCCTTCCTGCTGCCAAGCGTGTGGGTGCCGGTGCGTCCCATGCCGCACATGACCTCATCGAG
Organism: Bradyrhizobium sp. LLZ17; assembly: GCF_041200145.1. Classification (NCBI taxonomy): domain Bacteria; kingdom Pseudomonadati; phylum Pseudomonadota; class Alphaproteobacteria; order Hyphomicrobiales; family Nitrobacteraceae; genus Bradyrhizobium; species Bradyrhizobium zaerense. The sequence continues at coordinate 2,494,591 of NZ_CP165734.1, read as the reverse complement.
GATCAGGAGCGCGCCATGCCGGTCGCAGATTTCGCGCGCTACCTTGAAATAGCCGTCCGGTGCAGTCACGGCGCCGGCGGTCGCGCCGACGACGGGTTCTGCGAGGAACGCAGCGACGGTCTCGGGACCAAGCCGCTGAAACTCAGCTTCGAGCTCCGCTGCAAGTCGTGCCACGAACTGCGCGTCCGATTCGCCGTCGCGCTTCTCGTGATATGCGAAGGCCGGCGTGACGTGGCTGAAGGCTGTCGAGAGCAGTGGCGCATAAGGCGCGCGACGCCAGGCGTTGCCGCCGGCGGCGAGCGCGCCAAGCGTGTTGCCGTGATAGCTCTGCCGCCGTGCGATGAAGTGCTGCCGTTGCGGCTCTCCACGCTCGATGAAATATTGCCGCGCGAGCTTGATGCTGGCCTCGATCGCCTCTGATCCGCCGCTGACGAAATAGGCGTAGGCGAGACCGCCGGGCTCGTGGCCGACCAGCGTCTCGGCCAGCGCTTCGGCCGGCTCGGAGGAGAAGAAGGCGGTGTGCGCATAGGCCAGCGTCGAGGCCTGCTTCGCGATCGCCGCGATCACGCGCGGATGCTGATGGCCCAGGCATGAGACTGCCGCGCCCCCGAAGCGTCAATCACGCGGCGTCCGTCCTCGGCAAAGAGATAAACCCCTTCGCCGCCGATCGCCTTGGGCGGGGTCTCCCGCAACGAACGGTGCAGCACGCGGCTGGTGCGGGCGGCCATGGGTCAACCTTTCTCAGAGACGTAGGTGGAAGCCGCGGCGAGCCGCGCCTCGGTAGCCTGGAGGCGCTTCTTCGCGGCCGCGCCGCCGAGCGAGAACGTCACCGCGGCCAGCGACTGCGCAATCGCGAGCGCACCGGTGAGGCTCGGGAAGAAGCCCGGAGAGGAAGCCGCTTCGAACAGCAATACATGATCGGCGCCTTCCGCCATCGGAGCGGCCACGCTGTCTGCGATCGCGATCAGCGTCGCGCCGGCGCGATAGGCGGCCTGTGCGACCCGGACGCTGGCATTGGTGTATGGCATGAAGCCGATGACAATCACGGCCTCGCGGGGACGGAACGCGCCGAGATCGAGATCGTCCGGTCCGGACACGCCGACGATCTGCACGTGTTCGGGGCGGAACAGCCGCAGCTCATAGTTCAGCAGCTCCGCGACGCTGCGGCAGCTTCGATAGCCGGCGATCCAGATCCGCGTGGCGTCGTGCAGCGCGCGAGCCGCGTCCGCAATCGGCTCGGCCGCGATGCGCGGCAGACCGGCGGCCTCTGCGTTGAGCTTCTCGGTAACGAGCGCAACATCGGCATTCGGGCCATGGCGGCGGCCCTTGGCCCGGCCGGAGAAAGGCGAGATCGGCGACGGCCGGCGTGCCTCGGTCAGCGCGGCACGCAATTCATCCCAGCCGGAATAGCCGATCGCCTTTGCAAGGCGCGTGAACGCGGCAGGATCGGCGCCGGCTTCCGCGGCGAGATCGCGCATCGAACGGGTGGTGGCATCGTAATCATTGGCGGCGACGAAGCGTCCGACCTCCTGCAGCCGCATCGGAAGCGACGGCAATGCAATGCGCAGTTCGCTCAACGGCGAGGATTTCGCGGGCTCGGCCATGAAACATTTGTTGCACGAACTGAAGATCGGTGCAACACTTGACGTGCGCTGCCGGAAATCACCGTGTTCGAGAAGGATTTTTGTGCTGTGACCACCGATGATCCCAGGCCGCCGCCGCGCCGCCGGCTCTTTGCCGCGCTCGGACCGAACGGGTTGAAGGGCGTGTTCTGGCAAATCGTGGTCGTCGGGATCGCGTTCGCGGTCATCGCGTTCCTCTGGTCGAATACCGTCACCAATCTCTCCGCTCGCCGCATCACGACCGGCTTCGCCTTTCTCGGCCGCGAGGCCGGCATGCCCATCGCGGACAGCCTGCTCGCCTACAATCCGAGGGATTCTTATCTCTGGGCTTTCGTCGTCGGCGTCGCGAACACTTTGCGTGTCGCGGTGGTCGGTATCGTGCTTGCGACGATTCTGGGCACGCTGATCGGTATCTCGCGGCTGTCGGCCAATTGGCTGCTCTCCCGGTTCGCCGCCGTCTACGTCGAGGTGCTGCGCGACATTCCGTTGCTGCTGCAACTCCTGTTCTGGTACGTCCTGATGCAGGGCTTGCCGGCCGCGCGCGGGGCGTGGCGGCCGGTCGAGGGCGTGTTCCTCTCCAATCGCGGCCTGATTCTGCCGGCTGTCCCGGTCGGGGCGCCGCAGCTTTGGGTGCTTGGCGCGGCCGCGCTGGGGCTGGCCGTATTCTATGTCGTGCAGCGATGGCTGATCGCGCAGCAGATGCGTGATGGCAAGCCTCGGCCGGCCTGGCCCTTTGCGCTGGGCCTCATCGTCCTGTTGCCCGGGGCAGTGTCGTTGTTGCTCGGCGTGTCCTGGACGATTGAATGGCCCGAGTTGCGCGGCTTCAACTTCATCGGCGGGCTGACGCTCTCGCCTGAGTATTTTGCGTTGCTGATCGCGCTCGTGACCTACACCTCGGCCTTTGTCGCGGAGATCGTGCGCAGCGGCATCCAATCGGTGTCCCGCGGCCAGTGGGATGCTGCCAAGGCGCTCGGGTTGCGCCGCAGCTTCATGCTGCGGCAGATCATCTTGCCCCAGGCGCTGCGCGTGATCGTGCCGCCGATGACGAGCCAATACCTCAACCTGACCAAGAACTCCTCGCTCGCGGTGGCGATCGGCTATCAGGACGTGGTCTCGATTGCCAACACCACGCTGAACCAGACTGGCCAGGCGATCGAGGCGATCGCGCTGATCATGGCCGTCTTCCTCACCATCAGTCTCGGCATCAGTTTCTTCATGAATTGGTACAATTCGCGCATCGCCCTGGTGGAGCGCTGAGCATGACGGCGATCACGGACATTCCGGAGGCGCCGCGGGCTGCCCGCCGTCCGCAAATGGGCAACCCGGTGTTGCGCTGGCTGCGCACCAACCTGTTCTCGTCGATCCCGAACGGCATCATCACCCTCGTGTTGCTGGCGGTCCTTGTGAAAGGCGCCGTCAGCTTTGCGCAGTGGGGTATCGCGAACGCGGTCTGGCTGACACCGGCAAATGATTCGAGCGAGTGTCGTGCCGCGCGTGGTCTTGGCGCCTGCTGGGCGATCATCCCCGAAAAATACCGCTTCATCCTGTTCGGCACCTATCCGTTCGACGCGCAGTGGCGGCCGGCGCTGTCCGTGCTGCTGTTCATCGCGCTGTTCTATCTGTCCACCCGCCGAGCCTGGTGGCGCCGCGAACTCGCTTTTCTCTGGATCGGCGCGCTGGCGCTGATCAGCTTGCTGATGTGGGGCGGCGTGCTCGGCTTGCCCTTCGTCTCGCAGGATCGATGGGGCGGATTGCCGGTGACGCTGGTTCTCGCGACGTTCGGATTGGCGTTTGGCTTTCCGCTCGGCGTGCTCGTCGCGCTGGGCCGGCGTTCGAAACTGCCGGCGATCCGTTCGCTCTCGGTGATCTATGTGGAACTGATCCGGGGCGTGCCGCTGGTCAGCCTGTTGTTCATGGCCAGCGTGATGTTTCCGCTGTTCATGCCCAGCGGATTCAACATCGACAAGCTCCTGCGCGCGCAGGTCGCGATCATCCTGTTCGCGGGAGCCTATCTCGCCGAAGTCATCCGCGGTGGGCTGCAGGCCGTGCCGCGCGGGCAATATGAGGCGGCGGACGCACTCGGACTATCCTACTGGCGCAAGCACCGGCTGATCATCCTGCCGCAGGCGATCTGTCACGTCATTCCACCGCTGGTCAACACCTTCATCGCGTTCTTCAAGGATACCAGCCTCGTCCTGATCATCGGCATCTTCGACCTGCTCACGACGGCCAAGACTGCGATCATCGATCCCGGCTGGCAGCAGTTTTCGGTGGAAGTCTACATCTTCGTCGCCGCGATCTATTTCGCCTTCTGCTTCGCGATGTCGCGCTATAGCCGGAGCCTCGAGGCGACGAGCGAAAGGTGACGTCTCTTCCCTTCTCCCCTTGTGGGAGAAGGTGGCGCGAAGCGCCGGATGAGGGATTGTTTCAGCGGATTCTTCTGCGAGTTCGCGCGCGGAGGGATACCCCTCACCCGTCTCGCCGCTATGCGGCGAGCCACCCTCTCCCACAAGGGGAGAGGGCAACTACCGAGCGCGCGGCGTAGATCGCCTTACTTCTTCACCTTCGGATCGATCGGCGTAGTGCCACTCAGACCCAGAATATCTTCCAACACCTTTGCGCCCGCGATGACCTGCGCATCTGCGCGCGGCGCGCCGACCACCTGCACGCCGACCGGCAGGCCTGACACCGTGAAGCCGCAGGGCAACGACAGAGCCGGGCAGCAGGCCAGCGTGATGGCGTAGACGATGCCGAGCCACTCGACGTAGTTCTCGAACCTCTTGCCGGCGCATTCGGCGACATAGCGGTGCTCGATCGGGAACGGCGGCACGATCGTGGTCGGCACCAGCAGCAGATCGTAGGTCTTGAAGAACTCGATCGCGCGCGCGGTCATCCCGACGCGCTGCGCTTCGGCGCGCTCGATCTGCTCGATCGTCAGCTTAAGGCCCTCCTCGATGTTCCAGATCACCTCCGGCTTGAGCAGGTCGCGCTTGGTGCGCAGGAGATTCGCCTTGCTGATCGCGAAATCGAAGGCGCGCAGCACGTGGAAGCATTCATGTGCCTCGCGCCAATCCGGATGCGCTTCCTCGACGATCGCGCCGGCGTCCGCGAAGCGCTGCGCCGCTTTGCGCGTGATCGCCTTTACTTCGGGATCGACCGGGGTGATGCCGAGATCCGGCGAATAGGCGATGCGCTTGGGCTTCTTGCCCGATTGCGCCGCCGACAGGAACGAGGTCAAAGGCGCCGGCAACGACAGCGGATCGGCGGCATAGTCACCGCTCATGGCGTCGAGCAGCAGCGCGAGGTCCTCGACATTGCGTGCCATCGGGCCCTGGACGCCGAGGTTGCGATCGACCGCCGATTTCGGCGTGTGCGCGACGCGGCCGATGCTCGGCCGCATGCCGACGACGCCGCAGAAGCTCGCGGGACTGCGCAAGCTGCCCCCCATGTCCGAGCCGTGCGCGAGCCAGGCCATGCCGGTTGCCAACGCCACCGCGGCGCCGCCTGAAGAGCCGGCCGCCGATCTGGACGTATCCCAGGGATTGAGGGTTGCACCGAACACCTCGTTGAAGGTGTTGGCGCCGGCACCGAATTCCGGCGTGTTGGATTTTGCGTAGATGACCGCGCCGTTGGCCTCGAGGTTCTCGACCATGAGGTCGGACTTTGCGGGGATGTTATCCCTGAAGATCGGCGAGCCCTGCGTGTTCAGCACACCGGCGACATCGGTCAGATCCTTGATCGGCACCGGCAGACCCGCGAGCAGTCCGCGCGCGCCGGCCGGCTTCTGCATCAGCGCTCTCGCATGGGTCCGGGCGCGATCGAAGCATAGCGTGGGCAGCGCGTTCACCTTGCCGTCGACCTCGACGATGCGCTGCTCCAGCACATCCAGAAGCTCGAGCGGCGAGACATCTCCGGATCGCAGCTTGTCGACAACGGTGCACGCGGATGCGCGGATCAACTCTTGAGACAAGTGTTTACTCCTAGCTCTGGACTGTCATTCCGGGGCGACCGAAGGGCGAACCCGGAATCTCGAGGTTCCGGGTTCGATGCTTCGCATCGCCCCGGAACGACGGCGTCTAAATAATCTCGGAGCAATCAACCCCATCCCGCGCTGATGCCGCCATCCACGGTATAGATGACCCCGGACGTATAGCCGGCGCGATCCGAGGCAAGGAACGCCATGAGGTCACCGATCTCGCGTGCATGCGCGGGGCGGCCGAGCGGCAGTCCTTTCTGGAATTCCCTGTAGCGGCTCTCGTCGCCGAATTGGTGCTGGGCCCGGGTCTTCAGCAGTGTCACGTGGCGTTCGGTGCCGACCGGGCCGGGATTGATGCCGACCACGCGGATGTTGTCGGCGAGGCTCTTTCCGCCGAGCGCGCGCGTAAACGCCATCAGGGCCGCATTGCCGGCGCTGCCGCAGATGTAGTTGGCGTCGAATTTCTCGCCGGCAGCCCCGATGTCGTTGATGACGACGCCGCCGCCCTTCGCCTTCATCTGCGCGTAGATCATGCGCGTGAGATTGATGTAACCGAACACTTTCAACTCCCAGGCATGCCGCCAGGTCGCCTCGTCGATCTTGTCGATGGAGCCGCCGGGAATGTCGCCGGCATTGTTGACGAGGATGTCGATGTCCGCGGCTTCCCTGGCGAGCCGCGCCAGGTCCTCGGGCCTGCGCAGGTCGACGATGCTCGTCGTGGCATCGATCTGGTGCGCCGAACGCAAGCCGTCCGCCAGCGCCTTGAGCTGTTCGCCGTTGCGAGCGGCGAGCAGGAGATGAGCGCCTTCCTCGGCAAACGCTTCGGCGGCGGCAGCACCAATGCCCTTGGACGCGCCTGTGATCAGGACGCGCTTGCCTCGTAGATGCAGATCCATCGGGTGTACTCGCAGGGTGGGAACAGGATGAAATCACTAGGCGGTACGCCGCGCCACGGTCAACATTGCAGTGCAGCGTTGCACTGTCACCGAGTTTGGTCCATTGCAGTGCGGTCAAAAAAGGCGGCGGCTGCCGGACGAAGCAAGGACGTTCTCGATGAGCAAGAAACAATACCGGATCGCAGTCATTCCCGGCGACGGCATCGGCAAGGAAGTGATGCCGGAGGGCCTGCGCGTGCTGGAGGCGGCGGCGAAGAAGCACGGAATTGCCGTGCATTTCGACCATTTCGACTTCTCGTCCTGGGACTATTACGAGAAGCACGGCCAGATGATGCCGGACGATTGGAAAGAGAAGATCGGCAAGCACGACGCGATCTATTTTGGCGCAGTCGGCTGGCCGGCGAAAATTCCGGACCACGTCTCGCTCTGGGGTTCGCTGATCAAATTCCGCCGCGAGTTCGACCAATATGTGAATTTGCGCCCCGTGCGGCTGATGCCCGGCGTGCCGTCGCCGCTGGCGAACCGCAAGCCCGGCGACATCGATTTCTGGGTGGTGCGTGAGAACACCGAAGGCGAGTATTCCTCGGTCGGCGGCCGCATGTTCCCCGACACCGATCGCGAGTTCGTCACGCAGCAGACGGTGATGACCCGCGTCGGCGTCGATCGCATCCTGAAATTCGCCTTCGAGCTCGCGCAGTCGCGGCCGAAGAAGCACCTGACCTCGGCGACCAAGTCCAACGGCATCTCCATCACCATGCCCTATTGGGACGAGCGCGTGGAGGCGATGGCCAAGAAGTTTCCGGGCGTGAAGTGGGACAAGTACCACATCGATATTCTCACGGCGAATTTCGTGCTGCATCCGGACTGGTTCGACGTCGTGGTCGGCTCCAATCTGTTCGGCGACATTCTCTCGGACCTCGGCCCCGCCTGTACCGGCACCATCGGCATCGCGCCGTCCGGCAACATCAACCCCGAGGGGAATTTCCCGTCGGTGTTCGAGCCGGTGCACGGCTCGGCGCCCGACATCGCGGGGCAGGGCATTGCCAATCCGATCGGTGCAATCTGGTCGGGCGCGATGATGTTGGAGCATTTGGGCGAGAAGGAAGCCGGTCGATCAATCGTCGATGCCATCGAGCGCACGCTGGCCGAACGCACGTTGCGCACCAAGGATCTCGGCGGCAACGCGGACACGACGGCCTGCGGCAAGGCGATCGCGGAGATGGTGGATTAGTTCTTCCCCTCTCCCCTTGTGGGAGAGGGTGGCTCGCCGCGAAAGCGGCGAGACGGGTGAGGGGTCTCTCTCCGCGATCTAATCTGCTATGGCGAGCGTGGATAGAGACCCCTCATCCGGCGCTTCGCGCCACCTTCTCCCACAAGGGGAGAAGGAAAGACGAGCATGTCTCGCTCTGCCTACCCCGCGATCTTTTCGATCGCGGCCTGATCCAGCCCGAATCTCTTCCCCGCTTCCAAAATATCCCGCCATGTCGTCGGGTCGACCGGGATGCCCTCGGCAAGACGCTTCTTCTTGGTTTCGCGCTCGGGCTCGCCGGCGATCTTCACCTTGTCGAGGCCGGGGGCGGGCGGCGAGCCGGTGTGCCAGGCGACGAAGCTCTCGACTTCGCGCGCGAGGTTTTCGCCGGTGCCGAGCTTGTGCGGGTCGATGATGATCGAGAGCATGCCGTTGAGGACGTTGTGCTTGCCGTCGGACGGGCCCTTGACCACCTGCCCGCCGGAGAGCGCGCCGCCGAGGATTTCGCACACCAGCGCCAGCCCCGAGCCCTTGTGCTCGCCGAACGGCAGGATGGCGCCGTGCGGCGGGATCACGGTGTAGCGCGGATTGGTGGTGGGCTTGCCTTCATTGTCGATGATAATGCCGGGCTCGAGTTCGACGCCCTTGTTGTGAGCGACGCGGGTCTTGCCTTGCGCGATCTTGCTGGTGGCGAAATCAAGCACGATCGGGTCCTTGCCGGCGCGGGGGATGCCGACGCAGAACGGATTGGTGCCATGGCGCGCGTCGCTGCCGCCCCAGGGCGCCACGATCGGGCGCGAGAGTACGTTGACGAAGTGGATCGAGACCAGCCCGTGCGCGATGCACTGCTCGGCCCAATGGCCGATGCGGCCGATGTGATGCGAGTTCGAGAGGCCAACGACGCAGACGCCGCTGCGCTTGGCGCGCTCGGCACCCAGCTCCATCGCTTCATGGCCGATCACCTGGCCATAGCCGGTGAGGCCGTCGAGGGTGAGAAGCGGACCGGTGTCGAGCACGATCTTGACGTGCTGGTTCACGGCGAGACCGCCCGTAGTGACGCTCTCGACGTAGCGCGGGATCATGCCGACGCCGTGCGAGTCGTGTCCCTTCAGATTGGCCTCGACGAGATTGGTGGATACCAGTTCGGCCTCGCGATCGCTGGAGCCGCCGGCCTTGACGATGGTGCGGACGGCATCGGTGAGCGCTTCGGCCTTGATGGTGCGATAATCACCCATTGTTGGTTTCTATCCTTTCACGATCCGGCGGCAGTGGACCCACGCCGCCTCGATCAGGTTCTCGCTCGCCTCCGGCGTGCGGAACGCCGAATGCGCCGACAATGTCACGTTCGGGAGCTTGGTCAGCGGATGATCGCCGGGTAGCGGCTCGATGTTGAAGACGTCGAGGCCGGCATGGCGGATATGGCCGGACTTCAACGCATCGATCATCGCGGTCTCGTCGACAACCGCGGCGCGGGCGGTGTTGATGAGGATGATTCCGGGCTTCATCTTCGCGATCTTCTCGCGCGTGATCATGCCGCGCGTCTCGTCGTTGAGCAGCAGATGCAGCGATACGACGTCGCTTGTCCCTAGCACCGTGTCGAGATCCGTGAACGTGACCCCCGGGCAGCTCTTCGCCGAGCGGTTCCAGGCGATCACCTTCATGCCGCTGCCCGAGGCAATGCGCGCGACTTCCGCGGCAATACCGCCGAAGCCGATCAGGCCGAGCGTCTTGCCGGTGAGCTGCATGCCGTCCTCGCGCAGCCAATTGCCGGCGCGCATCTCGCGGTCCATCATCGCGATGACGCGGGCCGAAGCCCACATCAGCGCGATCGCGCATTCCGCGACCGCCGTGTCGCCATAGCCCTTGATCAGGTGCACGGAGATGCCGAGCTCGGCCAACTCCTCCGGGTTCATATAGCTGCGTGCGCCGGTGCCGAGGAACACGACGTGCTTGAGCCCCGTGCATTTCTTCGCGACCTCGGTCGGCAGCGCGGTGTGATCGACGATCGCGATCTCGGCGCCATCGAGGATTTCGGGGTATTGCTCGGGCTTGATGTCGGGATTCCTGTGGATCCGCACCTTGGGATCGCCGGGCTGCTCCAGCCGCTCCATGATCACGGCGAGCGCTTCATTGGCGTCGACGAAAACTCCGCGCATGTCTTTCTCCGATCAGGACGCGACGCCGGCGATCGCCAGCACCGTGTGCATCAGCACGTTGGTGCCCGCGGCGCAGTCGGGTTGCGTTGCGTCTTCAAGCTCGTTGTGGCTGATTCCGTCCTTGCAGGGGACGAACACCATCGCCGCCGGCATGACGGTGTTGAGGTTGCAGGCGTCGTGGCCGGCGCCCGAGGTGATGCGGCGGGAGGAATAGCCGAGCGTCTTGGCCGCATTCTCGACCGCTGCGATCAGCTTGGGATCGAAATGCGTCGGCGGCTTGCGCCAGACCAGATCGATCTGGACCTCGACCTTGCGCCGCGCGGCGGTCTCGGCGATTGCGGCGCGAAGATCGCGATCGAGTGCATCCATGATGGCGCCGTCCGCGCTGCGGCAATCCATGGTGAAGGCGATCTCGCCGGGAATGACGTTGCGCGAGGGGTTGGCGATCACGGCTTCTCCGATGGTGCCGACCGCGTTCGGCCCGTGCTTCTTTGCAATCGCCTCCATCGCCAGTACGATCTCGGAGAGCGTCGCCAGCGCGTCGCGCCGCAGCGGCATCGGCGTCGAGCCCGCATGGCTCTCGAAGCCGGAAATCTTGCCGTCGTACCAGAGCACGCCCTGGCCGGAATCGACCACGCCGATGGTCTTGCCTTCGGCCTCCAAAATCGGACCCTGCTCGATGTGCAGCTCGACAAAACAGCCGAGCTTCTGGAACCCGACCGGCTTGTCGCCGCGATAGCCGATGCCGTCGAGCGCCTGGCCGACGGTGGTGCCATCGATGTCCTTGCGCGACAAGATGTCGTCGGTGGTGAAATCGCCGACATAGGCCGCGGATGCCATCATCGCCGGCGCAAAGCGCGAGCCTTCCTCGTTGGTCCAGTTCACGACGCAGATCGGCGCCTCGGTCTCGATGCCGGCATCGTTCAGCGTGCGGATCACTTCCAGCGCGCCGAGCGTGCCCAGGATGCCGTCATACTTGCCGCCGGTCGGCTGCGTATCGAGATGCGAGCCGATGCCGACGGGCGGCTTCGACATGTCGCGTCCCTTGCGCAGGCCGAACATGGAGCCGAGAGCATCGACGTGAAACTCGAGCCCGGCGTCCTCGCAGGCGTTGCGGAACCAGTCGCGCACCTGCTTGTCTTCGCTGCTCAGCGTCAGCCGCCGCACGCCGCCTTTGGCCGTCGCGCCAAACTGCGCAGTCTCGTGGATGGAGCCCCAGAGGCGGGCGGAATCGATTTGCAGGTTGGTCGCGGCTCGGCTCATGCGGTCAGTCCATCTTAGCTGTCATTCCGGGGCGCTCGAACAGCGAACCCGGATCTCGAGATTCCGGGTTCTCGCTCCGCGAGCCCCGGAATGACGAAAGAAAGTCCGGCGCCTTTTTCAATGACGCGCCAGCGCGGGCGCGTCAACCGCGAGGCTGCCCTGCGCAATCTGACATGCAAGCTCTGCGACGCGCTGCACCGCGACGACGTCCGGCGAGGCGAGCCAGCTCGCCGTGAACGTCAGCGGCGCGATCTCAAGATCGGTGTCGAGCAGTTGCAGCCGTCCGTCGGCGAGCTCTTTCTCGACGATGGCGTCCGGGATCACGGCAATGCCGAGCCCTTCGACCGCCATGTGGATGACGGTCGCAAGCGAGGCGGACGCGTGTAGGCGGATCGGCGGCAGCTCGGGCCGGTCGAACACTTCGCGCACGACCTCGTAGGGCCGCGTCTTGCGCGGGAAGGTGATGATCGGAAACCGCGCAAGCTCGGCCCGCGTCACCGGACCATGGCCGAGCCCGAGCGAGGGGCTTGCGAGGAAGCCGATCGGGTAGTCGGCAAGCACGCGGTTATGCACGCCAGAGGCGGACAGCGGTCCGACGACAAAGGCGAGCTCGATCTCCTGCGCGAGCAGGCGCGCGGTGAGGTTCGGCGTGATGTCGACCTCGATCTCCAGCGACAGGTTCGGATAGACCTCGTTCATGCTCTTGACAAGACGCGGCAGCCAGGTGTGCACGATCGTTTCGGCGACACCGAGCCGCATCACGCCGCGCATCGCGGAGCGATCGCCGATCTCGGCGATCATCTGAGCGCGGAGGCCGATCAGCTTCTCCGCATAGACCATCATCTGCCGCCCGCTCGGCGTCGGCGAGGCGACACGATGATCGCGGTTCAGGAGCCTCACACCCATCTCGCGTTCGAGCTGGGCGATGCGCTGCGAGATCGCCGGCTGGGTCGTATTGAGCCGCGCTGCCGCGCCGCGGAAGCTGCCGAGCTTCACGACCCACAGGAACGTCTCGATCGATCTAAAGTCCAACATCGGAAGGATTTTCCTCAGCGATAAATAATATTTATCGATCTTGATTAGAAAGGAAGATTAGACTTTATATCACGCTTGGTGTTGGCTTGTCTTTGTCGAGTTTATAGGCAGGTCGATCACATGACTGTTTTGGTGGCAGCGCAGCAAACTGAAACATCCGACACTCTCCCCAGCCTTCAGGCGCGGCTCGCCTATCGTGGCGGCCAGGTCGGCTCGACCGCGGGTATCGCCCCCGGCTTCGTCCAGGGCAATCTGGCGATCCTGCCCGCGGACTACGCCAGCGCCTTTCACCGCTTTTGTCAGCTCAATCCGAAACCGTGCCCGATCATCGGCATGTCCGACATCGGCAGCCCGCACATCCCGGCGCTTGGCGCCGATCTCGACATCCGCACCGACGTGCCGCGCTACCGCGTCTGGCGCGACGGTGAAGTCGTGGATGAGCCGACCGACGTGACCAAATACTGGCGCGACGATCTCGTGACCTTCGTGCTCGGCTGCTCGTTCTCGTTCGAAGAGGCCTTGCTCGACGAGGGCATGCCGATCCGCCACATCGAGCAGAACGTGCGCGTGCCGATGTACCGCACCAACATCGCCTGCGGCGAGGCCGGCCCGTTCGCCGGACCGATGGTGGTGTCGATGCGTCCGTTCAAGCCGGCGGATGCGATCCGCGCGGTGCAGATCACCTCGCGCTATCCCGCCGTCCACGGCGCGCCCGTGCATCTCGGCCATCCGCATCTGATCGGCATCAAGGACATCGCCAAGCCCGACTATGGCGACCCCGTGCCTGTCGCTGATGATGAGATTCCGGTGTTCTGGGCCTGCGGGGTGACGCCGCAGTCGGTGATCAACGCTGCCAGGCTGCCGTTCGCGATCACGCATTCGCCCGGCCTGATGCTGGTGACGGATCTGAAGAACAGGACCATGGCCGTGATTTAGTGGGCAAGGTTTGCTGCTTCTTCAGGCTTTACGCTATCCACCAATCGCTTCATTCGATACGCGCAATATTCAGGAACAGGGGATTTTACCGATGACGATCACCCGCCGCGACGTTCTGCTCGGAGCCACCGCCACCGCCGCGCTGATGCCGCTTGCCGCGCGCGCACAGACCTCGGAGGTCGTGATCGGCGTCATCTATCCGTTCTCCGGCGCCAGCGCCCAGCAGGGCGTCGACGCGCAGAAAGCTTACGAGACCGCGCTCGAAGTCATCAACAAGGACATGGATTTCGACCTGCCGCTCGCCAAGGGCGAGGGTCTGCCGGGCCTCGGCGGCGCCAAGGTCCGCCTCGTCTTTGCCGATCACCAGTCAGATCCGCAGAAGGGCCGCGCCGAAGCCGAGCGCCTGATCACGCAGGAAAAGGTCTCCGCCGTGATCGGCACCTATCAGAGTGCGGTCGCCGTCACGGTCAGCCAGATCTGTGAACGATACCAGATCCCGTTCGTGTCCGCCGACAACTCTTCGCCGAGCCTGCATCGCCGCGGCCTCAAATATTACTTCCGCGCCTCCCCGCACGATGAAATGTATTCGGCCGCGATGTTCGACTTCTTCGATGCCTTGAAGAAGAAGGGCACCAAGATCGAAACGCTGTCGCTGTTCCACGAAGACACCATCTTCGGCACCGATTCCGGCAACGCCCAGGCCAAGATCGCCGGCGAGCGCGGCTACAAGATCCTCGCCGACATCAAGTACCGCGCCAACTCGCCATCGCTGTCGGCCGAAGTGCAGCAACTCAAGAGCGCCAATGCCGACGTGCTGATGCCCTCGAGCTACACCACCGACGGCATCCTGCTGGTCAAGACCATGGCCGAGCTCGGCTACAAGCCGAACGCGATCGTGGCGCAGGACGCCGGCTTCTCCGAAAAGGCGCTCTATGACGCCGTCGGCGACAAGCTCGAAGGCGTGATCTCGCGCGGCACCTTCTCGCTCGACCTCGCGCAGAAGCGCCCGATGGTCGGCAAGATCAACGACATGTTCAAGGCGAAGTCGGGCAAGGATCTCAACGACCTCACCTCGCGCCAATTCATGGGTCTGATCGTGCTGGCTGACGCCATCAGCCGCGCCAAGTCGGCCGATGGCGAGAAGATCCGCGACGCGCTCGCCGCCACCGACATCCCGGGCGAGCAGACCATCATGCCCTGGAAGCGCATCAAGTTCGACGAGGCCGGCCAGAACAACGATGCCGACCCGGTGTTGCTGCAATATGTCGGCGGCAAGTTCGTCACCATCTTCCCGCCGCAGGCCGCGATTGCCGAAGCGATCTGGCCGATGAAATAAAGGTGCGAAGAGCGGGAGCACGGACGGCAGCTCCCGCCCTCATCCTGAGGAGCGGGCGTAGCCCGCGTCTCGAAGGACGAAGGTGGGGCCATCCTTCGAGACGCGCGCTGGGGCGCGCTCCTCAGGATGAGGACGTATTTTGGGGGATGCACTTTTGACAGCTCAAGCCATTATCCAGAGCCTCGCGAGCGGTCTCCTTATGGGGCTGCTCTACGGATTGATCGCCGTCGGGCTCGCGCTGATCTTCGGCCTGATGGACGTCGTGAACTTCGCCCATGGCGAGTTCCTGATGCTCGCGATGTATGTGAGCTTCTTCCTGTTCGCGTTCTTCGCCATCGATCCCCTGCTGTCGGCGCCGCTGGTCGCAGCCGCGCTGTTCGTGCTTGGAGCGGTGGTCTATCTCTTGATTGTCCGCTTCGCGATGCGTGCCAAGGCCAACGCCGGCATGGTGCAGATCTTCTCGACCTTTGGTCTGGCCATCGTGATGCGGGGGCTCGCGCAGTTCTTCTTCACGCCGGACTACCGCAGCATTCCGCAGTCATGGCTCGGCGGCAAAACCATCTCGGTCGCCGGCATCTTCCTGCCGGAGCCGCAGCTTGTCGGCGCGCTGGTCTCGATCCTGGCCTTCGCCGGGCTGTATCTGTTCATCCACCGCACCGATTTCGGCCGGGCGCTGGAGGCAACTCGTGAAGATCCCGGCGCGGTGGCGCTGGTCGGCATCGACAAGAACCGCGTGTTCGCGCTCGGCTGGGGCCTGGGAGCCGCGCTGGTCGGTCTCGCGGGCGCGATCATGGCGAGCTTCTTCTACATCTATCCCGATGTCGGCGCGTCCTTTGCGCTGATCGCCTATGTCACGGTGGCGCTCGGTGGTTTCGGCAGCGTGTTCGGCGCCTTTGCCGGCGGCATCATGGTCGGCCTGGTCGAAGCCGTTACCGCCATGGTGCTGCCGCCGTCGTTGAAGTCGGTTGGCATCTACGCCGTCTATCTCCTCGTCGTTTTCATCCGGCCGCGCGGCCTGTTCGGGCAGATGTGATGGACAAGAATTTTGCCACGCGGCGCCGCCGCGACCTCATCATTGCCGCGGTGCTGGCCGCGCTCGCCGCACTGGCACCGTTGTATGTGAAGGACGTCAACGTCCAGAACATCCTGGTCCTGACCTTGATGTATGCGGCGCTGTCGCAGAGCTGGAACATCCTGTCCGGCTATTGCGGGCAGATCTCGCTGGGACACGCGCTCTATTTCGGCATCGGCGCCTACGCCACCGAGCTCCTGTTCACCAAATTCGGAGTGCTGCCCTGGTTCGGGATGCTTGCGGGCGGACTGTTCGCCGCGGTCATCGCCATAGTGCTCGGCTATCCCTTCTTCCGTCTGCGCGGCCATTATTTCGTGATCGCAACGATCGTCATCGCCGAGATCGGGCTGCTGCTGTTCCAGAATTGGGAATGGGCGGGGGCTGCGATGGGAATCACCATTCCCGTGCGCGGCGACAGCTGGCTGAAATTCCAGTTCCTGCGCAGCAAGCTGCCGTATTTCTACTTCGCGTTGGCGCTGTGCAGCCTTGCCTGGTTCGTCACCTGGTGGCTCGAAGACTCCAAATGGGGTTTTTGGTGGCGCGCCGTGAAGGACAATCCGGAGGCTGCCGAGAGCCTCGGTGTCGTCGTGTTCAATTCGAAGATGGGCGCGGCGGCGGTCTCCGCCTTCCTTGTCGCAGTCGGCGGCGGCTTCTATGCACAGTTTCTCGCCTATATCGATCCTGAAAGCGTGATGGGCTTCCAGTTCTCGCTGCTGATGGCGCTGCCGGCCGTGCTCGGCGGCATCGGCACCCTCTGGGGTCCGGTATTGGGGGCAGCCATCCTGATCCCGATGACCGAACTGACGCGCTCCTATATCGGCGGCTCCGGCCGCGGCGTCGACCTCATCGTCTACGGCGGACTGATTGTGTTGATCTCGCTCGCCTTGCCGCAAGGCCTCGTCGGCCTGTTCTCTCACTTCAAGAAGAAGGCAGCCGCACGGTGACCGCGCTCCTTGAAACCCGCGGCGTCTGGCAGCGTTTCGGCGGCCTCGTGGCCAACTCCGACGTCTCGATCTCGGTCGGACGCGGCGAGATCGTCGGCCTGATCGGCCCCAACGGCGCTGGCAAGTCGACGCTGTTCAATCTCATCGCCGGCGTCTTGCCGCCCACGCAAGGCTCGATCTGGTTCGACGGTGTGGATGTCACGGCCATGCCGGCGGCCGAGCGCTGCCAGCGCGGCGTCGGGCGCACCTTCCAGGTCGTCAAGAGCTTCGAGACCATGACGGTCATCGACAACGTCATCGTCGGTGCACTTGTTCGCAACACGGTGATGCGCGAGGCCCGCCGCAAGGCCTATGAGGTGCTCGAATTCACCGGCCTTGCCGCCCGCGCCGATGTGCTCGCGAGCGATCTCGTGCCGGCCGAAAAGCGCCGCCTCGAAGTGGCGCGTGCGCTTGCGACCGAACCGAAACTGCTGCTGCTCGACGAGGTCCTCACCGGTCTCACGCCGACCGAGGCGCAGACCGGCGTGGCGCTGGTGCGCAAGGTGCGCGATGCCGGGATCACCGTGCTGATGGTCGAGCACGTCATGGAAATCGTGATGCCGCTGGTCGACCGCGCCATCGTGCTCGACCTCGGCAAGGTGCTGGTCGAGGGCAAACCCAACGACGTCGTCCGCGATCCCAAGGTGATCAGCGCATATCTGGGAGATCGTCATGCTGTCGGTGCATGAAGTCACGACGGCCTATCAAGGCCTGGTCGCGATCTCCGCGGTCTCGATTGAAGTTGCCAAGGGCGAGATCGTCTGCGTGGCCGGCGCCAACGGCGCGGGCAAGTCGACGTTGCTCAAATCTATCGCCGGCGCCGAGCGCCCGCGTTCGGGCACGGTGACGTTCGACGGCAAGCGCCTCGACGGCATGGCGCAGCATCACGTCACGGCGACCGGCATCGCCTATGTGCCGGAGAACCGCCGCCTGTTTCCGCGCTTGTCCGTGCGCGACAATCTCCGCCTCGGCAGCTATCTCTACCGCAGCGAAGCGAACCGCGACGAGCCGCTCGATCTCGTCTTCACGCTGTTCCCGCGCTTGTCCGAACGCCTGGAGCAGCGCGCCGAAACACTCTCCGGCGGCGAGCAGCAGATGCTCGCGATCGGCCGCGCCCTGATGACGCGCCCGCGGCTGTTGATGCTGGATGAGCCGTCGCAAGGCATCATGCCGAAGCTGGTCGACGAGATCTTCCAGGCGGTGAAGCGCATCCGCGATGCCGGCATGACCGTGTTGATCGTCGAGCAGCGTATGGCCGAGTGCCTCGAAATCGCCGACCGCGCCTACATCCTGCAAACCGGCCGCGTGCTGATGCAAGGCCCGGCGGCGGAGATCAGAGGCAATCCGGACGTGCGTAAGGCTTATCTGGGGCTGTAAGGCAAAGTGTTGGTCGCGTTCGCGCAACACACTCGGTGTCATCGCCCGACTTGATCGGGCGATCCAGTACTCCGAGACGTCAGCGAGATACAGAGAAGCCGCGGCGTACTGGATTCCCCGCTTTCGCGGGGATCCAGCGGTGAGTGGGTCAGCACTGTCGCGCTCCTCACGAGGTGCTAATGCTCGTGCCCGTGCTCAGGCAACATCACCCCGAACACCTTCACCAGATCGGCCACCTGCTCCGGCGACAGATACCGTGGGTTCACCCCCCGCAGCAGCAGATACAGCTTCGCGGTCTCCTCCAGCTCCTCGGTCGCGAACACGGCTGCTTCCAGCGTATCGCCGGCGACCACCGGGCCGTGATTGGCGAGCAGCACGGATGAGTATTTCCCCGCGAGTCCCTTGATGGCATCCGCGACAGCGGGATCGCCCGGGCGGTAGTAGGGCACGAGCGCGGTGGCGCCGCATTTCATCAGATAATAGGCTGTCATCGGCGGCAACGCGGCGCGCGGATCGATCTCGGGCAGCATCGAGAGCGCGACGGAATGGGTGGAATGCAGATGCACGATCGCCCGCGCGCTTCCGCGCGTGTCGTAAAGTGCGCTATGCAGCGGAACTTCCTTGGTCGGGGCATCGCCCGAGATCAGCCGGCCCTGATCGTCCAGCCGTGACAGCTTTGCCGGATCGAGGAAGCCGAGCGAGGCGTTGGTCGGCGTCACCAGCCAGCCGCCGCCGTCCAGCCTGACGCTGATATTGCCTGAGGAGCCCGGCGTCAGCCCGCGCTCGAACAGGGACCGTCCGAAGCGGCAGATATCCTCGCGAAGCCGTGTCTCGCTCATGGCCGTCATGCCCGCTTGTCTCACGCTTTGGCAGCGCGGCCAAGCCGTGTTATTCGAGTGCCGAGCCGCCGCAAAGGGCGGCCGTCCAGGAAACGTTCGCAAGGGTCAATCGCATGTCCGCCTCCACGTTACAAAATCAGCGCATCGCTGTCATCGGGCTCGGCTCGATGGGCTTTGGCATGGCGACTTCGCTGAAGCGTGCGGGCCATGCCGTCACCGGCTGCGACGTGTCGGGCGATGCCGTGGCGCGCTTCGTGAACGATGGTGGCATGGGCGCCAAGACGCCGTCTGAGGCCGCCAAGGGCGCCGATGTCGTGGTCAGCGTCGTGGTCAATGCCGCGCAGACCGAGACCATCCTGTTCGGCAAGGACGGCGCAGCCGAGACCATGCCGAAGGACAGCGTCTTCATATCCTCCGCCACGATGGACCCGGATGTGGCGCGCCGCCTCGCAAAGCAGCTCGAGGAGACCGGCCGGCATTATCTCGATGCGCCGATTTCCGGCGGCGCGCAGCGCGCGGCGCAAGGCGAGCTGACGATCCTCGCCTCCGGCAGTCCCGCCGCGTTCGCAAAGGCGCGACCCGCGCTCGACGCCATGGCGGCGAAGCTCTACGAGCTGGGTGATGCCGCGGGGCAGGGCGCCGCCTTCAAGATGATCAATCAGCTGCTCGCCGGCGTGCACATCGCAGCGGCCTCGGAAGCCATCGCGTTCGCGGCCAAGCAGGGTCTCGACATCCGCAAGGTCTATGAGGTGATCACGGCGTCCGCCGGCAATTCCTGGATGTTCGAGAACCGTATGCCGCACGTGCTCGACGGCGACTACACGCCGCGTAGCGCAGTCGAAATCTTCGTCAAGGATCTCGGCATCATCCAGGACATGGCGCGCACCGCCAGATTTCCGGTGCCGGTCTCGGCTGCGGCCCTCCAGATGTTCCTGATGACGTCTGCCGCCGGCATGGGCCGCGACGACGACGCGTCGGTGGCGCGGATGTATGCGCAAGTCACCGGCGTCAAGCTGCCAGGCGACAAATAGAAGAGAGGATTTTCAATGCCCCGTTTCGCCGCCAACCTCTCGATGATGTTCACCGAGGTGCCGTTCCTCGACCGCTTCGATGCCGCAGCGAACGCCGGCTTCACCGCCGTCGAATTCCTGTTTCCTTACGAGCACCCGGTTGAGGCGGTCGGCGAGCGGCTGAAGCGCAACGGCCTGACGCAAGCGCTGCTCAACCTGCCGCCCGGCGACTGGAACGCGGGAGAGAAGGGATTGGCGGCGTTGCCGGCGCGCTTTGCCGACCTCAAGGCGAGCCTGGAGACAGCGCTGCCTTATGCCAAGGCCACCGGCGCCAAGCGCCTGCACCTGATGGCGGGCATTGCCAACCGCGGCGAGCGCGTCGCGATTGAGGCCTTCTACAAATCGGTGGCGTGGGCCGCCGAATTCTTCGCGCCGCACGGCATCGACATCGTGCTCGAGCCGATCAACGCCCGCAACGTCCCCGGCTACTTCCTCAACGATTTCGGCTTTGCGCGCGACCTGATCCAGGAGCTGAGGCTTCCGAATCTGAAGCTGCAGTTCGACATCTATCATTGCCAGATCATTCATGGCGACGTGACCATGCGGTTGCGCGAGATGATGCCGATCATCGGCCACGTCCAGATCGCCAGCATCCCGTCGCGCAACGAGCCCGACGGCGAGGAGCTGAACTATCCATTCCTGTTCGCCGAGCTCGACCGGCTCGGCTATGCCGGCTTCGTCGGATGCGAATACAATCCGCGCGGCAAGACCAATGATGGGCTCGCCTGGTTCAAGCCCTATGCAGGAGTGAAACCGTGACACTCGCATTGGGCTGCATTGCCGACGACTATACCGGCGCCTCCGATCTCGCCAACACGCTGACGCGCGCGGGCCTGCGTACCGTGCAGACTATCGGCGTTCCCGCGGATGATCTCGCGCTGCCCGAGGTCGACGCCGTCGTGGTGTCGCTCAAGAGCCGCTCGATCGAGGCGGGGCTTGCCGTGGCGCGCTCGCGGGCGGCGGAGAAATGGCTGCGCGGGCGCGGCGCGAGCCACGTGCTTTTCAAGATCTGCTCGACCTTCGATTCCACCGATGCCGGCAATATCGGCCCGGTGATGGACGCGTTGCGCGCCGATTGCGGCGAGGCCATCGTGCTGGTCACGCCGGCGTTCCCGGAGACCGGCCGCACCGTCTACCAGGGCAATCTGTTCGTCGGCGCCGTGCCGCTGAACGAAAGCCCCTTGAAGGATCATCCGCTCAACCCGATGCACGACTCCAATCTGATGCGCGTGCTGGGGCGCCAGAGCAAGACGCAGATCGCTCTCGTCGATCTCGCGACGGTGACGCGCGGTGAGGAGGCCGTTCGAGCGCGTTTGGCCGAGCTCGCGGGCAAGGGTGTCGGTGCCGCGATCATCGACGCGGTCTTCGACCGCGACCTCGAGACCATCGGTCGGGTCGCCGTAGACCATCGGCTGTCGGTCGGTGCTTCCGGCATCGGCCTTGGACTGGCGCGCGCGCTGGCGTCGACCGGCAAGGTCCGGTCCACTGCGGCGAGCAGCGAGACGGGCGCTGCGGTCGGCGGGGCGGCGGCGTGCCTGGCCGGAAGCTGCTCGCAGGCCACGCTTCAGCAGATCGCGAACGCGGAACGTGTCATGCCGGTGCTCCATCTCGATGCGGAGCGTATAATTACGGGTGCGAACGAGGCCCAGCGCGCGCTGGACTGGGCGAGGCCATTGCTGGCCGAAGGTCCCGTTCTGATCGCGTCGAGCGCGACGCCGGATCAGGTTGCAGCATTGCAGCTGCGTCACGGCCGCGACGCAGCCGGTCATGCCATCGAGCACGCCCTGGCTGATATCGCCGAGGGCCTGGTGCAGGCGGGCGTACGGCGATTGATCGTCGCGGGTGGCGAGACATCCGGTGCCGTTGTCGATCGCTTGAAGATTCCCGGATTTCTCGTTGGCGCGGAGATCGCCGCCGGCGTGCCGGTGCTGCGCGCTGTCGGTGCTGAAAAAGGCGGCATGTTGCTTGCCCTGAAATCCGGCAATTTCGGTGGAGCGCAGTTTTTTTCGGATGCGCTTGGGCTCATGCGCTGAGCGCAGAGCATTCTTATCCCCCTGTTCATCTCTTTCGGGTTCCTTACCCCTGAGGAGTCGGAGTTCACATCTGCTCAGATGCTCTGTTGTGTGATGTCGGCGCTGCTCCCCTTGGTTGATTCGTAAATTCCGGACGCGCAACTGCGCCCAGCAAAGAGACCCGATTATGTTCGCCTCCCTCTCCATCCGCGCCAAGATCATCAGTGTCGTGGCGTTCCTGCTGGTCGCGATGACCGGCATGGGCCTGCTCGCCGTCATGAAGATGCGGTCGATGAACGCCAATACGACTGAGATCACCAAAAATTGGATGCCGAGTGTCCGGGTTCTGGGCGAGATCCGGGCGGGTGTCATTACCTACCGCAATGTGGTCCGCCAGCACATGCTGTCCGAAACCCTTGAAGACAAGCTCGCCAACGAAAAGACTGCCGGCACCGTGATCGAGGCGCTCGCCAAGGCTCGCAAGAGCTACGAGCCGATGGTCACCTCCGCCGAGGAGCGGGCGCTGTACAACGAATGAGCCAAGCTCTGGGACCAGTACAAGCAGGGCACGGACGAGGTCTTTGCGCTGTCGCGGAAGGAGGCCGGCAAGGTCCCGCATGACGCGCAGGAGCTGAACACCAAGACGGTCAACAAGATCGGCCTTGCGTCGGATGAGGTCCTGACCAAGGACATCGATCTCAACACCAGAGGCGGCGATCAGGCCGCTCAGGACGCCGCCGACAGTTACTTCTACGCCTTCATGCTGGTTTTGGTCATCCTTGGTGCCGCCGTCGTCATCGGCATGGCCGTCAGCTTCTATGTGGTTCAGGCCGTCTCCAGCGGCATCAATTCGATCATTCAGCCGATGCAGGCGCTCGGACGGGGCGACCTGAGCGCCGAAGTCCTGCACCGCGGCGAGAAGACCGAGATTGGCGCGATGGCCGATGTGCTCCAGGTCTTCAAGGAGGAGCTGATCGCCAAGAAGGCGGCGGACGAAGCCGCCGCGCACGACGCCGAAGCCAAGATCGAACGCGGCCGCCGCGTCGACAACGTCACCCGCGAATTCGAGACGATGATCGGCGAGATCGTCCAGACCGTGTCGTCGGCCTCGACCCAGCTCGAATCCTCCGCCTCGACCCTGACCTCGACGGCCGATCGCTCGCAGCGGCTGGCGACCACCGTTGCCGCGGCCTCGGAAGAGGCCTCGACCAACGTGCAGTCGGTAGCCTCAGCCACCGAAGAGATGGCCTCCTCGGTCGGCGAGATCAGCCGTCAGGTGCAGGAATCGGCGCGGATGGCGGGCGAGGCGGTCGGCCAGGCCCGCGCCACCACCGAACGGGTCAGCGAGTTGTCGAAGGCGGCCTCGCGCATCGGCGATGTCGTCGAGCTGATCAACACCATCGCCGGCCAGACCAACCTGCTGGCACTGAACGCGACCATCGAGGCAGCGCGCGCCGGTGAAGCCGGCCGTGGCTTCGCGGTGGTTGCCTCCGAAGTGAAGGCGCTTGCCGAACAGACCGCGAAGGCCACCGGCGAGATCGGCCAGCAGATCTCAGGGATCCAGGCGGCGACCAACGATTCGGTCGGCGCGATCAAGGAGATCTCTTCGACCATCGAGCGCCTGTCGGAAATCTCCTCGGCGATCGCGGCCGCGGTGGAAGAGCAGGGTGCAGCGACCCAGGAAATCGCCCGCAACGTGCAGCAGGCGGCGCAGGGTACCCAGCAGGTGTCCTCCAACATCACCGACGTGCAGCGCGGCGCGACCGAGACCGGCACGGCATCCTCGCAGGTGCTCTCGGCGGCGCAGATGCTGTCCAACGACAGCACGCGACTGAAGACCGAGGTCAGCAAGTTCCTGACCAACGTCCGCGCGGCGTAGACGGAACGCGAAAATTGCAACGAGCGGTCCTCTTTGAGCACCGCTCGTTTGCGTTGGCGGCAGCCCCGTAATGTTGCGGGGGCCGGCTGCATGGCTGCGATGCCACTTTCGCAGTGCGGTAGCAGGGAATTGAAGTCAGTTAAGCAGCTGGAGATTGGTGTTTCGGTCGCTGCTCCGGTAAACGGAAGGGGATCCCCGCGGGGGCGGATTCCCTATCCTCGCTTGACCCGGTTACCTGACGAATGATTGCTCTGGTCCGTATTGCCCTGAGCCGACCCTATACGTTTGTCGTGCTCGCGCTCCTGCTCCTGATCATCGGGCCGCTGGCGGCGCTGCGGACGCCGACCGACATTTTCCCGGACATCCGCATCCCCGTGATCGGCGTGGTTTGGCAGTATACTGGTCTGCCACCGGACCAGATGTCCGGCCGCATCACCACGCCGTTCCAGCGGGCGTTGACGACCACGGTCAACGACATCGAGCACATCACCGCCAATTCCTATAACGGCTTTGGCATCATCAAGATCTTCTTCCAGCCCAATGTCGACATCCGCACCGCCAACGCGCAGGTCACCGCGATCTCGCAGACGCTGATCAAGCAAATGCCGCCCGGCGCGACGCCGCCTCTGATCCTGAACTACTCTGCCTCCACCGTGCCGATCGTCCAGGTGGCGCTGTCGGGCGATGGCCTGACGGAGCAAAACCTCGCCGACATCGGCATCAACCAGCTCCGCACCCCGCTCGTCACCGTGCCGGGTGCTGCTATCCCGTATCCATTCGGCGGCAAGCAGCGTCAGATCCAGATCGACCTCGATCCGACCGCGCTCCAGGCCCGCGGGCTGTCCGGCCAGGACGTCGCCAATGCGCTTGCCGCGCAGAACCTGATCACGCCGGTCGGCACCCAGAAGATCGGCACCTTCGAGTACAGCATCCAGCTCAACAATTCGCCGCTCAAGATCGACGAGCTCGGTGATCTGCCGATCAAGACCGTCAACGGCGCGATGGTCTATGTGCGCGACGTCGCGACCGTGCGCGACGGCAATCCGCCGCAGACCAACATCGTCCATGTCGACGGCAACCGCTCGGTGCTGATGATGGTGCTGAAGGCGGGCGCGACCTCGACCCTCGATATCATCGCTGGCATCAAGCAGAAGGTGATCGACGTCAAGGACCAGCTCCCGGATGCGTTGAAGATCGGCTTCATCGGCGACCAGTCGGTGTTCGTGCGCGGCGCGATCGAGGGTGTCGCGTTCGAGGGCGTGATCGCCGCGCTGCTCACCAGCGTCATGATCCTGCTGTTCCTCGGCAGCTGGCGCTCGACCGTCATCATCGCGGTCTCGATCCCGCTTTCCGTGCTCGGCGCCATCATCATGCTGTCGGCGATCGGCGAGACGCTGAACATCATGACGCTCGGCGGCCTTGCGCTAGCCGTCGGCATTCTCGTCGATGACGCCACCGTGACAATCGAGAACATCAATTACCATCTGGAGCAGGGCAAACCGGTCGAGCAATCGATCCTCGACGGCGCCAACCAAATCGTGACCCCGGCGTTCGTCTCCCTGCTGTGTATCTGCATCGTGTTCGTGCCGATGTTCTTCCTCACCGGCGTCGCGCGCTTCCTGTTCGTGCCGATGGCTGAAGCCGTGATGTTCGCGATGATCTGGTCATTCCTGCTGTCGCGCACGCTGGTGCCGACCATGGCCAATTATCTGTTGCAGCCGCATGTGCACCACGAGGGCGCGCCGCCGACGTCGCGCAATCCTTTGGTCTGGTTCCAGCGCGGCTTCGAAGCACGCTTCGAACGCATTCGTGGCGGTTATCACAACTTTCTCGGGCTTGCGCTGGCGCATCGCGCGGTATTCGTGATCGGCTTCCTCTGCGTGGTCGGCGCGTCCTTCGCGCTGGTGCCGTATCTCGGCCGCAACTTCTTTCCCGCGGTCGACGCCGGCAACATCCTGATGCATGTCCGCACCCAGGTCGGCACCCGCGTCGAGGAGACCGCGAACCAACTCGCGGACGTGCAGAAGGCGATCCGCAAGCTGATCCCCGGCGAGATCGACACGCTGACCGACAACATCGGCATGCCGATCTCCGGCATCAATATGACTTACAACAACACCGGCGTGATCGGCCCCCAGGACGGCGACATCCAGATCAAGCTCAGGGAAGGCCATAAGCCGACCGAGGAACACGTGCGCGTGTTGCGTGAGCAGTTGCCGCGGTTGTTCCCGGGCGTCAGCTTCGCCTTCCTCCCGGCCGACATCGTCAGCCAGATCCTGAATTTTGGTGCGCCGGCGCCGATCGACCTGCAAATCCGCGGCGCCAACGCGGAAGCCAACTTTGCTTACGCCAACAGGCTGCTGGCCAAGGTCCGGCGCATTCCCGGCGTCGCCGACGCGCGCATCCAGCAGTCGCCCAACAATCCGACCTTCAACATCGACGTCGACCGCACCCGCGCGCAATATGTCGGCCTGACCGAGCGCGACGTCACCAACAGCCTCGTGGTGAACCTTGCTGGCTCGTCACAGGTGGCGCCGACCTACTTCCTCAATCCGGACAACGGCGTGTCCTACTCGATCGTGATGCAGACGCCGCAATACCAGATCGACTCGCTCAGCGCGCTCCAGACTCTGCCGATCACGGCAGCGGGTAATTCGCAGTCACCGATCCTTGGCGGTATCGCCGACATCAAGCGTTCGAGATCGAGCGCCGTGGTGTCGCAATACGACATCCAGACGCTGGTGCAGATTTTCGCGACGACACAGGGCCGCGATCTCGGTGCGGTCGCAACCGAGATCCGCCAGGTAATCGCAGACAGCGCCAAGGAGGTGCCGAAGGGATCTTCGGTGGTGCTGCTCGGCCAGGTGCAGACCATGAACAGCGCCTTCACTGGCCTGCTGTTCGGCCTGCTGGGCGCCATCGTGCTGATCTACTTTCTGATCGTCGTGAACTTCCAGTCCTGGTCCGATCCGTTCGTGATCATCACGGCGCTGCCGGCCGCGCTCGCCGGCATCGTCTGGATGCTGTTCACGACCCAGACCACGCTGTCGGTGCCGGCGCTCACCGGCGCCATCATGTGCATGGGGGTCGCCACCGCCAACAGCGTGCTCGTAATCTCGTTCGCCCGCGAGCGCTACGAGGAGCTCGGCGATCCCGTCGCCGCGGCGCTTGAAGCTGGCTTCGTCCGGTTCCGTCCCGTGCTGATGACAGCGCTCGCCATGATCATCGGCATGGCGCCGATGGCCCTGGGCCTCGGCGAGGGCGGCGAGCAGAACGCGCCGCTTGGCCGGGCCGTGATCGGCGGCCTGATCTTTGCGACTTTCGCCACGCTGATGTTTGTTCCCGTCGTGTTCAGCATGGTACACAAGAAGGTAGGCGCCAAAGCCGCCGCCCCAACGGAGACCGCGCATGTCGCCCAGTGAATCCCGCCCGCCGATGTCGCGACGGAAACTGAGCATTTTCGGCGTGGTGGCGCTCATTGCGGCAGGCCTCGTGGTCGGCACCGGCATCCGTGCTCGCGAGGAGCAGGGCTCCAAGCTGAAGGAATGGACCGACGACCAGGCCGTTCCGAGCGTCGCGGTGACCCTGCCCCAGGCCAAGGCTCTCAATTCCACCATCGACCTGCCGGGTCGGCTCGAGGCTTATTACCGCGCCCCCATCTTCGCGCGCGTCTCCGGCTACCTCAAAAGGTGGAGCGTCGACATCGGCGCCCGCGTCAAGGCCGGCCAGGTGATTGCCGAGATCGAGGCGCCCGATCTCGACCAGCAACTCTTGCAGGCCCGCGCCGATCTCGCCAGCCAGCAGGCCAGCGCAAGGCTGTCGGAGGCAACGCTGAACCGCCGCAAGACGCTGGTCGCCTCCAACTTCGTCTCGGCGCAGGAGATCGACGAGCGCACCGCCGATCTCTCCAACAAGAACGCCGCCGTGCATTCGGGGCAGGCCAACGTCGAGCGGCTGGAGGCGCTGGCCGGTTACAAGAAGATCACCGTGCCGTTCGACGGCGTCGTCACCGCGCGCGACACCGATGTCGGCGCGTTGATCAACGCCGGCGGCGGCTCGGGCCCGGCGATGTTCGTGGTCTCCGACATCACCAAGCTGCGCGTCTACGTCAACGTTCCCCAGAACTACGTGCCGGCGATCAAGATCGGCGCCAAGGCCACGATGGTGATGCCGGAATATCCGTACCGCACCTTCCAGGCGACGGTGGAAGCCTCGTCCCAGGCGGTCGACGTCGCCTCCGGCACCACGCGCATGCAGCTCGGGCTGGACAATTCCAGCGGCGAGTTGATGCCCGGCGGCTATGCCAGCGTGAAGCTCAATTTGCAGCGCGACACCGCGCCGCTGAGCATTCCCGCGAGCGCCCTGATCTTCAACGGCAGCGGCCTGCGCGTCGCGACCGTCGGCGCGGACGACAAGGTGCAGTTCAAAACCGTGACCATCGCGCGCGATCTCGGTAAGGAGATCGAGCTTGCCTCGGGGATTACGGCTGACGACCGCGTCGTTACCGCCCCGCCTGACGGCCTCTCCGCTGGGGACCAGGTCCGTGTGGTCGGCGCCGGTGCCAAGCCGGCAACGGCGTCGGAGAAGCAGGCGCCGAAGGGCTAGGTTTTCTTCACCTCGCCCCGCTTGCGGCAGGGCTGTCCGGGGAATGATTCACTATGCCGCAGCGCATGCCCGGCGAATCCAGCGTGAAGCGGATACTTTCTGGTTGTCGAGACTCAGAAAGGGGCCGGGCATGCGCTGCGTAAATAGCATCTTTGGGGAGCTCCTCAAACCGATCGATCGGCGGCAATTTCGCGGGATTGTGGAGAAGCACGACGGCGACGCCTACGACAAGTCCTTCAAAAGCTGGGATCATTTGGTGACGCTCGTCGGAGCCCAGCTGGGCCAGACGATGAGTCTGCGCGCGGTCGAAGGCGCCTTCAATGCCAACTCCCATCAGCATTATCATCTGGACGTAGGCAGGATTGCTCGCTCGACGCTTTCGGATGCGAATGCGCGACGCCCGGTTGGCGTTTTTGCCGAGACCTTCGCCATGCTGGCGGAGAAGGCTGATCGACATACGCGGGTGGAGGGAGCCGAGATGGTTCGGCTGATCGACTCGAGCCCGGTTCCGTTGGGCAAGATGTGCAAATGGGCCGAATGGAATGGTCGTATCCGCGGCATGAAGATGCACACGGTCTACGAACCGGACGGCAAGTGTCCCCGCTGCGTCGGGATTACGCCGGCGACTGTCAATGACGTCGAGATCGGCCGCCAAACCGGCCTCGAAGCCGGCGTGACTTACGTGTTCGACAAGGGTTACTACCATTTCGGCTGGTGGAAGAAGATCAATGATACCGGGGCTTTCTTTGTCACGCGCACCAAGGTGAGCACGCGCTTGCGCAAGACGAAGTCCCGGTATGTCCGCAAGACCCTCGGCGACGGTTTCAAAATCATCGACGATGCCAACGTCGTGCTTGCCAGCAGAGGCGACTCCATACTTCCGATCCCATTGCGGCGCATCAAGGTCAGGCGTGACAAAGGTGGAATGATCACGCTCATCACCAACGATCTCCAACGCACGGCAATCGAGATTGCGGCGCTTTATAAGAGCCGCTGGCAGATCGAGCTTCTGTTCCGCTGGATCAAGCAGCATCTTAATCTTCGTAAGTTCATGGCAAAAAACGACAACGCTATTCGCCTGCAAATCCTCGCCGCGATGATCGCCTATTTGCTCCTGCGCCTTGCGCGGCGTCTGAACTCCTTGAGGATGCTGGATTTGCGCTTCGCCGAGTTGGTCTGCCAACGCCTGTTCATGCGAAGTCCCATCGCAAAAATCGACAGACTCTCCGCCGGTCAACCCGAGCAAGCCGAAGCCCAGATTTTCTTCCGATCAACTGGGCTTCTGCTATGAGTGATTTTTCCCCGGACAGTCCTGCGCTTGCGGGGAGAGGTCGATCGCGAAGCGATCGGGTGAGGGGGCTCTCCGCGAGTCCAACTCTTACGGTATTGAGTCTTGTAGGGTGGGCAAAGGCGCCCTTGCGCCGTGCCCACCAATCTTTCCGGATCACATAGAGATGGTGGGCACGCTTCGCTTTGCCCACCCTACGAGATCAAGCCACCCGCCACTCGGGTACGCCATCCGCAGCCATCATGATCTCGCCGAGCGAGCCGACCGGCGTGCGATCCATGTTCAAGAGATGCGCTAGCGTCGTGCCGTCGCTCGCCGGGATCCGCGCCAGCGTGCGGCGATCATCTGCGATGCGCAGCATGACCACGCCGTGCTCGACATCGCCGCTGCGGCCATAGAGCACCGTGAAGCTCTCCACCTTGCCCTTGCCACTTGCGTCCGTGACGAACTCCGGCACCGCGCGCTTGTTGCTATCGGCCTGCGCCTGCACGCTCGTCTCCTGCGCCAGCGCCTCGCGCGGCGGCAGCTTCGATAGCACCAGCGCGTGATGCTTGGTGACGAAGCCGCCCTGGCCGTAGAGCAGGCCGAGCTTTGCCCCCTCGCGAAGACTGCGCACCATCGCGCAAGCCGCATGCGTCATATAGGTGTTGAGCGGCGCGCCGAAGAAGGTGAGCCCACCGGTCACCGTCGGCTGCACCTCGGCGCCGAGACCCAGCGTCCGCCGCGCCATCTTGGGCACGCAGGGGAAGCAGCTATAGAGCTCGATCGCGTCGAATTTGTTGCCGTCGCCGCCGGCCAGGTCCATCACGGCTTTCAGCACCGCGTTCTGCGGATGGCTTTCGTAAAACTGGTCGCGCAGCAAATAGTCGCGTGGCTCCTCTGCCGCGGCGCCTCCGAGCGGATAGACCAGCTTGTCTTCCGCAATGCCGGCCGCGCGCGCCCTGGCAAGGCTAGTGAGCAACAGCGCGCCGCCCATGTTGACCATGGGGTTGGCCACCATCAGCTTGGTGTAGGGCCACGCGATCAAGCGATTGTCGGCGGTCGCCGTCGTGATCTCGTCGGGCGCAAAGCGCCGTTGCAGCCAGGCATTGGGATTTTGCGCCGCGGCCTCGGAGTAGCGCGACCACAGCGTCCCCGATTCCGCCATGGCCTCGCGCGGGGTCTGCCCCCAATGCGCCGAGGATGCGGCTTCGTAGAACGGATAGACGGTGACGGGCCGGAACACCCCAAGCTTCACAGCCAGCGGTTTCTGGAATGCCGCGCCGCGCTTCGGCTCCTCGACGTCATGAGCGAACGGCGTCCATGGCAGCTTTGCCCCGGCGCGCTCCGCCTTGGTCGCGGTCGATTGGGCCTCCGCGCCGCACACCGCGGCCACGCTGCATTCGCCGCGCGCGATGCGCTGCGCCGCCTCGTGGATGTAGCGGATCGGGCTCTCGCCGCCGACCGGGCCGTAATAACAATATGAAGGCGCGACGCCGAGACGCTGCGCCAACAGCTTCTCGGGGTCGCGATAGCGCCAGCTCAGGAAGTTGACGACGTCGAGCGACTGAACCTCGTCGAGCAGCTTTACCCCGGCATCGGCTTCGGCGCGCCGCAATGCTCGTTCGAGCAGATCGAGCGGCTCGAGGCCTGCGGTGATTTCCTTGGGGCGGTCGACGATCTCGCCGATGCCGACGATGACGGGAATGCGGTGTTCGGGGATAGTGGTCTTGTCGCTCATGGCCTCAATTCACGTTGTTTCGTCATTGCGAGCGTAGCGAAGCAATCCAGACTGTCTCCGCGGAAAGAGTCTGGATTGCTTCGCTTTGCTCGCAATGATGGCGTAAGCGCCTAATCCGCCACCAGCGCATTCATGTGCTCGACGGCTTCGGCAAAATCTTCCTTGAACTCCTGCACCACGGCGCCGGCCGATTTCACGCTGTCGATCAGGCCAACGCCCTGGCCGACGAAATAGCTGACGAGATCGCGCGCCCTCGCATTGCCGCTCGCCGCCGCGCGGTCGATCGAGATGAAGGCATCGCGGCTGATGATGCTCTGTAGCGGCATCGGCAGCGCGCCCGGGCTTTCCGGCGCGCGGTCCCAGGCGTCGGTCCAGACCGAGCGGAGCTGACGGGCCGGCTTTCCGGTGCGGCCCTTCGAGCGGATCGCGTCGCGTGAGGATGCCGCGATCATCTTCTCGCGAAAAACCTCGGTGGTCTCGGCCTCGACGGTGGCGAGCCACACCGAGCCGGTCCAGGCGCCGGCCGCACCCATCGCCATGCAGGCCGCCATCTGCCGTCCCGTCATGATGCCGCCGGCCGCCAGTACCGGCACGTCACGGATCGGCTTGATTGCCTTGATCACCTCCGGCACCAGCACCATGGTCGAGACTTCGCCGCAATGGCCGCCGGCTTCGGTGCCCTGCACGACGAGGATGTCGACGCCGGCCGCGACCTGGCGCAGCGCATGCTCCTTGGCGCCGACGAGCGCCGCCACCGGCACGCCGTGTTTCTTGCCCATGTCGATCATCGCCTTCGGCGGCACGCCGAGCGCATTCGCGATCAGCCGGATCGGATGACGGAACGAGACTTCCAGAAGCTCCAGCGCGGTTTTCCCATCGAACGGCTGCGGCTCGTTATCGGGAACGCTCGTCGTCGTCAGCTCGATGTCGTACTTGTTCAGGATGCTGCGCGTGTAGTCGCGATGCGCCTGCGGCACGCGCGCCTCGAGGCTCTTCCAGGTGACGTCCTTCTCGCCGGCGGTCGAGATGTTTTCGGGGATCAGCACGTCGATGCCGTAGGGCTTGCCGTCGACGTGCTCGTCGATCCATTTCAGCTCATGCTCGAGAGTCTCCGGCGTGTGCACGGTGGCACCTAACACGCCAAAGCCGCCGGCGCGGCTGACCGCGGCAACGACATCGCGACAATGGCTGAAGGCGAGCAGCGGGAACTCGATACCCAGCATGTCGCAGATCGGCGATTTCATGGCTCTCTCCCGGCGGCCTTCGCTCTCTTTGCTTTCGCGGGCGAAGCGGCGGCGACGCTAACTGATCATCCCCGGCGATGCCATGCCGGATTCCCCCGCTGTTCTTGCGTGCAGGCGTCGTCAACGGGAAGCCATTCCGTCGTGCCGCGCGGGCTCTAGGCGGATCGCATGACGCCGGCCTGAGGCCCGCGCCGGACGCAGAGCCGCCAGGGCTTGCCATTGGCGGTTCGCGGGCTAATTAATGCAGACGCATCTTTCCGCCGGAGCCCTTCGCATGACCGACGCCCCCGCCTACGTGCCGCCCAAGGTCTGGACCTGGAACAAGGAGAATGGCGGACAGTTCGCCAGCATCAACCGGCCGATCGCCGGCCCCACGCACGACAAGGAGTTGCCGGTCGGCAAGCATCCCTTCCAGCTCTATTCGCTGGCGACGCCGAACGGGGTGAAGGTCACGGTGATGCTGGAGGAGCTTTTGGCGCTCGGCCACAAGGGTGCCGAATACGATGCCTGGCTGATCAGGATCGGCAATGGCGATCAGTTCGGCAGCGGCTTTGTCGATATCAACCCCAACTCGAAAATCCCGGCGCTGGTGGACCGCTCGGGCCCGGAGCCGATCCGGGTGTTCGAATCCGGCTCGATCCTGTTCTACCTCGCGGAAAAGTTCGGCGCCTTCCTGCCGAAGGACGTCAAGGCCCGCGCCGAGGCGATGTCCTGGCTGTTCTGGCAGATGGGCAGCGCGCCCTATCTCGGCGGCGGCTTCGGCCATTTCTACGCCTATGCCCCGACCAAGATCGAATACGCCATCGACCGCTTCGCGATGGAGACCAAGCGCCAGCTCGATGTGCTCGACCGGCGCCTCGCGAAAAACGAATATCTGGCGGGCAGCGAGTACACGATCGCCGATATGGCAGTGTGGCCGTGGTACGGCGCCCTCGCCAAGGGGCTGGTCTACGGCGCCGGCGAATTTTTGTCGGTGCAGGACTACAAGAACGTGCAGCGCTGGACCGATGAGATCGCCAAGCGCCCGGCCGTGAAGCGCGGTCGCATGGTCAACCGCGTCTCCGGCGATCCCGCAAGCCAGCTCCACGAGCGGCATGATGCAAGCGATTTCGAGACCAAGACGCAGGACAAGATCGAAGCAGCGAAGACGGCGTGAGCCTATTCGCTGATGTCGTAGGGTGGGCAAAGCGAAGCGTGCCCACCACTTCTTGCGATACTGCGATGGTGGGCACGGCGCGCGAAGAGCGCGCCTTTGCCCACCCTACGGCTCTTCCCGAGCGGGAAGAGGCGAGACCCTACGCCATGCTCAGTTCGTGGCGTCCCACCACCATCCAGTGCACTTCATCCGGACCATCCGCAAAGCGCAGATGGCGAACGTCCTGGTACATCTCGGCGAGCGGGGTCCAGTGCGAGATGCCGGTGGCGCCGTGCATCTGGATCGCCTGGTCGATGATCTTGCAGGCGCGCTCCGGCACCATCGCCTTGACCATTGAAACCCAGACGCGGGCCTCCTTGTTGCCGAGCACGTCCATTGCCTTGGCCGCCTTCAACACCATCAGCCGCATCGCCTCGATCTCGCAGCGCGCCTGCGCGATGATCTGCATGTTGCCGCCGAGATGGGCGATCTTCTTGCCGAAGGCTTCGCGGGTGAGGCCACGCTGCACCATCAAGTCGAGCGCCTTCTCGGCCTTGCCGATGGTGCGCATGCAGTGATGGATGCGGCCGGGCCCTAGCCGAAGCTGTGAGATCTCGAAGCCGCGGCCTTCGCCGAGCAGCATATTCTCCTTCGGCACCCGCACATTGTTGAAGCGCATGTGCATATGGCCGCGCGGCGCGTGATCCTGCCCGAACACGTACATCGGGCCGAGCACTTCCACGCCGGGGGTGTCGCGCGGCACCAGGATCTGCGATTGCTGCTTGCTGGGCGCTGCGTCCGGATTGGTCTTCACCATGACGATGAGGATCTTGCAGCGGGGGTCGCCAACGCCCGAGATGTAATATTTCTCGCCGTTGATGACCCATTCGTCGCCGACGAGCTTCGCGCTCGTCGAGATGTTCTTGGCATCGGAGGAGGCGACGTTCGGCTCGGTCATGACATAGGCCGAACGAATCTCGCCGTTGAGCAGCGGCTTCAGCCACTTCTCCTTTTGCTCCTTGGTGCCGACACGCTCGAGCACCTCCATGTTGCCGGTGTCGGGCGCCGAGCAGTTCATGCTCTCGGACGCGAGCGGGCTCTTGCCGAGCTCGGAGGCGATATAGGCGTAATCGAGATTTTTCAGGCCCTGTCCGGTCTCGTCGTCGGGCAGGAAGAAGTTCCAAAGACCTTCCTGCTTGGCCTTGTTCTTGGCCTTTTCCAGCACCTCGAGCTGCTTCGGCGTAAAGCTCCAGCGGTCCTCTTTGGTCTCCCCCGCCTTGGCGAACTCGATCGACATCGGCTCGACCGTATCGCGGATGAACTTCTTCACATGATCGTACAGCGGCCGGACCTGGTCCGACATGCGGAGGTCATTGAGCTCGTCGCCCGGATTGAGGGTGTAGTTGGTGGTGCGGGGTATGTAGGTGTGTTTCATTGTTGTTCCTCCCGGGGTCGCTGAGACGGTGTTGGCCGAGAGAATAGTCGCAGCGCGGCCAAAGCGCGAGCGTGCTTTTTCCAACGCGAGCCATGCCATCTCATGGAATATCGCGGGCGTTTGAAATGTTGTTTGAACAGGGCTGCATTCTCACTGTCATCGCCCGACTTGATCGGGCGATCCAGTACTCCGAGGCGCTTGTAATCTAGTGAGAAGCCGCGGAGTACTGGATGCCCCGGTCAAGCCGGGGCATGACAGCGGTGGTTGTGGCTAGCCTAGTTCGCCATCCGATGCATTGCGCAGATCTTGTTGCCGTCGAGGTCGCGCAGATAAGCAAGGTAGAGCTTGTTCCCTGCGCCCTCGCGGATGCCGGGCGGATTCTCGATCGGCACTCCGCCGGCGGCGAGCCCCGCCGCATGCCATGCATCGACCTGTTCCGGCGAGTTGGCGGCAAAGCCGATGGTGCCGCCATTCGCGCACGTCGCCGGCTCGCCATTGATCGGCTTCGTCACCGAGAATATGCCGGTCTTGGTGATGTAGAAGATGCGATGGCCGTCGACCCTGGCCGGCCGCACCTCGAGCGTGCTCAGCAAATTGTCGTAGAATGCCTTGGCCTTGTCGAGATCGTTGGTGCCGATCATCACGTGTGAAAACATCTGCCCTGTCCCCTCATCTTGTAGCCCGGATGGAGCGCAGCGTAATCCGGGTGTTGTTTGCTGTTGGCGGTCCCGGATTGCGCTGCGCTCCATCCGGGCTACGAGAATCAAAACGCGGCATAGCCGCCGTCGATCACAAACGTATCAGCCGTGTGATACGACGACGCCTTGCTCATCAGATACACGGCGATGCCGCCGAAATCGCTGGCCTCGCCGAAGCGCCGCGCCGGAATCCGTGGCATCACGTTGGCGACGAATTTGTCGTTGGCCATGAGGCCGGCGGTCATGTCGCTCTTGATCCAGCCGGGCAGGATGGCGTTCGCAGTGACACCGTGACGGGCGAGCTCGACGGCGAGCGCGCGCACCAGCGCGTTGATGGCGGCCTTGGTCGCTGCGTAGTGCTCGTTGCGGGCGGTGCCGAAGATCGAGGCCAGGCTCGAGGTCGCGACTAGCCGGCCGAACGGATCGCCGGCATTGGCGCGTTCGGTCATGTGCCTTGCAGCGGCCTGGAACGCGTGGAACACGCCGTCGAGATTGGTGGCAAACATCGTGCGCCATTCTTCCTCGGTGCGCTCGATGAAGGAACGCCGTCCGCCGCCGCCGATGCCGGCATTGGCGAAGCATCCATCGACCCGGCCGAACGTATCGAGCGTCGCCTTCATGGCCGCGTCGACGGAAGCGGGATCGGCCACGTCGCAAAGGCGGCTGTCGACCTTGCCGGGCAGGCCCGTCATGCTCGCCACTGCGGCCTTGTTCTTCTCCGCATTGCGGCCCCAGATCGAGACATTGCAGCCCTGGCGCGCGAGCGCCTGCGCAATGCCGAGCCCGATACCGCCATTGCCGCCAGTGATCACGGCAACGCGGCCGGTGAGGTCGAAAATGGACATGGCGCGTTTCCTGTTCTTGGTTTGCGTCGCATCAGCCGCTGCGCGCAAGATTGCTTGCTATGCTCTGATCACCATGGACAAGACCGCGCCAAAAATCAAATATGCGCCCCAGCAAACAAATTCCGGTCTGCGAAACTGACGCAGGCTGCAACTGACGAGGAAACGATGCAGTTCAAACACGTCACGCTCGAATTCGACGGACCGGTGGCCGTGCTCAAGCTCGATCATCAGGAGGTCATGAATGCGGTCTCGATGGACATGCTGGGCGGACTGTCCGATGCGCTCGACGCGATCGAAGAGAAGAAAGAGGAGGTGCGCTGCGTCCTGCTGACCGGGGCCGGGCGCGCGTTCTGCACCGGCGCGAATCTCCAGGGCCGCAACAACCAGTCGAAGAAGACCAAGGCCGGGTTGGCGCTGGAGACCGGCTTTCACCCGTTTCTGCGGCGCATCCGCAACCTGCATTGTCCGATCGTCACCGCAGTCAACGGCCCGGCCGCAGGCGCCGGCATGAGCTTCGCGCTGCTTGGTGACATGATCCTGTGCGCGCGCTCGTCCTATTTCCTGCAAGCCTTCCGCCGCATCGGCCTGGTGCCGGATTGCGGTTCGACCTGGCTGTTGCCGCGGATGATCGGCAAGGCGCGCTCGATCGAATTGTCGCTGATGGGCGAGCGCCTGCCGGCCGAAAAGGCGCTGGAATGGGGGCTCGTCAACCGCGTCTATGATGACGCTGCGCTGATGGAGGAGGCCATGAAGCTCGCGCATGATCTTGCCAACGGCCCGACGGTCGCGCTGTCCCTGATCCGGAAGCTTTACTGGGACAGTCCGGAAAACTCCTTCGAAGATCAGCTCAATCTGGAATTCCAGTCTCAGCTGCGTGCCGGCGACACACAGGACTTTCGTGAAGGCGTCGGTGCGTTTCTGGAGAAGCGCCCGGCGCAGTTCAAAGGCAAATGATCGAGGCGGCGCTTTCCCGCAGTGTTGCTCGCTGGTGCCCGGGCGCGACGGGCGTCGCGGCTACCGCAAGACTGTCGGGCGGTGCCAGCCAGGAAACCTGGCGTTTCGACATCATGCATCCCGATGGGCCGATCGGTGCGATCCTGCGCCGCTCGCCGAAAGGCTATGGCGCGGCGCCGACGCGAGCAGCGGGCCTGGCTGCCGAAGCTGCTCTGATGCAGCTCGCCTATGATGCCGGCGTTCCGTCGCCGCGCGTCATGCAGGTGTTGACGGCCGAAGATGATCTCGGCACCGGCTTCATCATGCAGCGGGTCGAGGGCGAGACCATCGCGCGCAAGATCCTGCGCGATGACGAGTTCGCCGCGGCGCGGCCGCTTTTGGCCCGGCAGATCGGCGGCGTGCTCGCGGGCGTGCACACGCTGCCGCTGACGAAACTGCCCGAGCTGCGGCGCATGACCGCGGCGAAGGAGATCGCTGAGTTCGAGCGCGACTATCGCAGCTTGAATTGGCCCAAGCCGGTGTTCGAGCTGGCGCTGCGCTGGCTGCGCGATCACGATCCCGGTCCGGCTGCCGAGGGGACGCTGGTCCACGGCGATTTCCGCAACGGCAACCTCATCATTGGCGCGGACGGCGTTCGTGCGGTGCTGGACTGGGAGCTCGCCCATCTCGGCGACCCCATGGAGGATCTCGGCTGGGTTTGTGTCAACTCCTGGCGGTTCGGCGAGATCGACAAGCCCGTCGGCGGCTTTGGCTCACGCGAGGATATGTTCGCCGGCTACGAGGCCGCCGGCCGCAAGGTCGATCCGTCGCGCGTAAGATTCTGGGAAGTGATGGGGACGTTGCGCTGGGGCATCATGTGTGGCGGCATGATGCAGCGGTTTCGCGAGGGCCCCGACCATTCCATGGAGCGCGCGATGATCGGCCGCCGCGCGTCCGAAACCGAGATCGATCTGTTGCGACTGCTCGCGCCGCGCGGAGGGTGAAACATGCAGGACGAACCGACACCTGGCGAGCTGACCAAAACGGTTGCGGATTTTCTCCGCAACGACATCACGCCGCTGATCTCCGGCCACCAGGCCTTCAAGCTGCGCGTCGCCATCAACATCCTGGACCTCGTGACGCGGCAATTGACCCTGGAGGAGGGCAGCGATGCGAGGGAGGTGGAGCGGCTGCGTGCGCTGCTGGGGACGGGCGGTACGGTGGCCGAGCTGAACCGCGCACTTGCCGAGCGCATCGCCAAGGGCGAGGTCGATCTCGCAATGCCAGGCCTTGCCGAGCATCTGTGGGCGACCACGATGGACAAGCTCGCGGTCGACCAGCCGAACTACGCCTCGTACAAGCGCGAGCTCGGGCGGTAGGCGGCTTTGTAGCCCCGGATGGAGCGAAGCGTAATCCGGGACGATCGCGCGAAAGATGCAGTTGCCCCGGATTGCGCTTCGCTCCATCCGGGCTACACGTCAGTCCCTCGCAACTGTCATTGCGAGGAGCCCTTGCGACGAAGCAATCCAGGGTATTGCCGCGGAGACAGTCTGGATTGCTTCGCTGCGCTCGCAATGACGAGGGGAGACACCTTCCTACTTCCCCGCCCAGTTCGGCGGCCGCTTCTCCGAAAACGCCTTCGGGCCCTCGATGTAATCCTGCGAGGCCACCATCGCCTTCACCGCCGGATAGTCCCTCTGCTCCGCGATCGCCTGCTCGAGCGACACGCCGAGCCCTTTCTGAATGGTCTGCTTCGACGCGCGGATCGACATCGGCGAGTTCTTGGTGATCATCTCGGCCCAGCGCAATGCGCCCGTGAGCGCTTCGCCCTGCGGCACCACTTCGTTGACGAAGCCGAGCTCAAAACCTTCCTTGGCGCTGACATGACGCGCGGTGAGGATCATGCCCATGGCGCGCTTCAAACCAATCTGCCGCGGCAGGCGGTGCAGACCGCCGGCGAGCGCGGCAAGACCGACGCGCGGCTCGGGCAGCGCGAAGGTCGCATTCTCGGACGCAATGATCAGGTCGCAGGCGAGCGCAATCTCGAAGCCGCCGCCCATCGCGACGCCGTTGACGGCGGCGATGATCGGCTTGTCGCAGTCGAAGCGCGCGGTGAGGCCGGCAAAGCCGCCCTTGTCCCAGCCGCGTTTTCCCCCGGCCGCCTGCCACTTCAAATCGTTGCCGGCGCAGAACGCCTTGTCGCCGGCGCCGGTGACGACCGCGACCCATTGCGCAGGGTCCGCGGAGAAATCGTCAAACACTCTTTGGAGCTCGAAATGCGCATCGGTGTGCAGCGCGTTGTACACCTCGGGCCGCGACAGCGTGACGATCGTGATCGGCCCCTTGCGGTCCACCTTCGAAAATTTCAGCTCCATGGTCGCTCCCGCATTTTCTCGTGAAGGCATATTGACGCCATACTAGCGCGCGTCAGCGCTGCAACACCATCGAATTGCGCAATGCGCCTTGCGTGCTTCGCGCGCCTCGGATTGCTTGACTTGCGCACGCTCTTCTCACCTTAATCGCGCGAAGCAGACGCGCCGCATAGCGCCTTAACGCAAAACGATAAAATCGTTCCGGGAGAGACTCGTGGATTTCTCATTGCCTGCCGATCTCGTCGCCTATCTCGGGGAGCTCGACCGTTTCATCGACCGCGAGATCAAGCCGCTGGAACAGGCCGACGACAACATCCGTTTCTTCGACCATCGCCGCGAATGGGCGCGCACCGATTTCGAGAACGGCGGCTTGCCGCGCCACGAATGGGAAGCGCTGCTGCGCAGGGCCAAGGATCTCGCGGACGCTGCCGGGCACCTGCGCTTTCCTGTGCCGAAGCAATATGGCGGCAAGGACGGCTCCAACCTCTGGATGGCCGTGATCCGCGAGCATTTTGCCGCAAAAGGCCTCGGCCTGCACAACGATCTCCAGAACGAGCACTCCATCGTCGGCAATTTCCCGGTCGCCACCATGCTCGACCGCTACGGGCGTGACGACCAGAAGGCGATGATCGACGGCTCGATCAAGGGCAAGTACCGCATTACGTTTGGATTGACCGAGCCGCATCACGGCTCGGACGCCACCCACATGGAGACGCGCGCGGTGCCGGCGACCCGCGACAACGTCAAGGGCTGGGTCATCAACGGTGAGAAGATGTGGACCACCGGCATGCACGTCGCCACGCATTGCGCGCTGTTCGCGCGCACCAGCGGCAATGACGGCGATGCCCGCGGCATTACCTGTTTCCTGGTGCCGGCCAAGAGTCACGGCGTGAAGATCGAAGAG
Organism: Bradyrhizobium sp. LLZ17; assembly: GCF_041200145.1. Classification (NCBI taxonomy): domain Bacteria; kingdom Pseudomonadati; phylum Pseudomonadota; class Alphaproteobacteria; order Hyphomicrobiales; family Nitrobacteraceae; genus Bradyrhizobium; species Bradyrhizobium zaerense. Next base: position 2,453,711 of record NZ_CP165734.1, on the reverse strand, counting down.
TATATGTGGACCTTCAACATGCCGACCGATCATCCCCGCGTCAGTTTTACCGACGTGTTCGTGGCGGAGGATGCGCTGTTCGGCGAGGTCGGCCGTGGCCTGTCGCTGGCGCAATGTTTCGTCCACCAGAACCGCATCCGCCAGGCGGCGAGCTCGCTCGGCGCCGCCGTCTACTGCATCGACGAAAGCGTCAAATACGCCCGCGCGCGAAAGCCGTTCGGCAAGGCGCTCGCCGAGAACCAGGCGATCCAGTTCCCGCTGGTGGAGCTTGCGACGCAGGCCGAGATGCTGCGGCTCCTGATCCGCAAGACCGCCTGGGAAATGGACAAGCTCAACGAGGAGCAGATCGAGCGCACGCTCTCCGACCGCGTCTCGATGTGCAACTACTGGGCAAACCGCCTCGCTTGCGAATCCGCCGACCGCGCCATGCAGGTCCATGGCGGCATGGGTTACTCACGCCACAAGCCGTTCGAGCACATCTACCGCCATCACCGCCGCTATCGCATCACGGAGGGCAGCGAGGAAATCCAGATGCGCAAGGTGGCGGGATTCTTGTTTGGGTATATGGGGCCGGGGAAGCATTAGGGTGTTACGCGCGGTCTCTCCCCCGGGGTCGTCCCGGCGAAGGCCGGGACCCATAACCCCAGGGAGGGGTTTGGGCTGAGCTGGTAGTTGCCAGCCTTCGCCAAACTGCGTTCGGTGGTTATGGGTCCCGGCCTTCGCCGGGACGACGATGTGGCTGGAGTGGCGCTAATTCACCCTTCGGTCCTTCCCCGCCCAATACGGCTCGCGCAACTGCCGCCGCAAAATCTTGCCTGACGGATTGCGCGGCAGCGCCGGCAGAAACTCCACGCTCTTCGGCGTCTTGAAGCCGGCGATGCGCTCGCGGGTGAAGTTGATGATGTCGGTTGCGGTTGCCTGCCTGCCGGGCTTCATCACCACGACGGCCTTCACCGCCTCGCCCCACTTGTCGTCGGGGACGCCGATCACGGCGGCCTCCGCCACGTCAGGATGATCGCACAGCGCGCTCTCGACCTCGGCCGGGTAGATGTTCTCGCCGCCGGAGATGATCATGTCCTTGATGCGGTCGTGGATGTAGAGGTAGCCGTCCTCGTCCAGGTAACCGGCATCGCCGGTGCGCAGCCAGCCGTCGGCGCGCAGCGTCGCGGCGGTCGCCTCCGGCAGGTTCCAGTATCCGGCCATGTTCGAGCCCGAGCGCGTCGCGATCTCCCCGACCTGACGCGGCGGCAGCGGTGTGCCGTCGACATCGAGGATCGCGATCTCGACGCCCGGCAGCGCCTTGCCGGCCGAGCGCATCCGCTCCAGCCCCTCGACGTGATCCTCCGGCGGCAGTGCGACGATGGTGCCGGTGGTCTCGGTCATGCCGTACATCTGCACGAAGCCGCATTTAAAAATTTCGATGCATTCCTTCAGCAGCGCAGCGGGAATGGGCGAGGCGCCGTACAGCATGTATTTCAGCCGCGAGAAATCGACCGTCTTCGCGCGCGGCTGCCGCACCACGAACTGCATCGCCGCCGGCACCATGAACAGCTTTGTGATGCCGGACTGCTCGAAGAAATCGAGCACCTTGGTCGGATCGAACTCGCGCGCGATCACGCCGCGGGCGCCGTGATAGAGGCCCATGACGCCCCAGCCGGAGCCGCCGATGTGGAAGATCGGCATCGCCACGAGCGACACATCGTCGGTCGACCACCGATTCCACTCCGGCTTGTCCTCCGCGTTGCCGGTCTGCACCAGGTTGAGGAAGTTCGCATGCGACAGCATGGCGCCTTTCGGCTTGCCGGTGGTGCCTGATGTATAGAGCTGGATCGCGATGTCCCGGGTGTCGATCGGCACTTTCGGGTCGTCGCCGCTCTGCGCGTCACGCCAGGCGGCAAAATCTTGCCATTCCGGAGCGCCGCCTTCAGTGGTGATGACGGCGCGCACGCTCGGCAGCTTGTCCTTGATCTGACGGACGAGTGCGATGAACTCCGGTCCCACGAACAGCACCGGTGCCTTGCAGTCGCTGACGATGAAGGCGACCTCGGGCCCGGCGAGCCGCCAGTTCACCGGCGCCATCACCGCGCCGGCCTTCATCGCGCCCATCAGCAGCTCGAAATAGATGTCGCTGTTCTTGCCGAGATAGGCGATGCGTTCGCCCTTCGTTACACCCATCGCGATCAGTGCGCTGGCGACCTTGTTGGTGTTGACGTGGAATTCGGCAAAGCTGGTGATGCGGCCCTCGAACTCAAAGGCAATGGCGTTGCCGCGGCTGTTCGCGCGCTCGCGCACCATCTCGGCGAGGTCAGCCAATGGCTGTGAGCTGGACATGTCTCTCCCGTGACGTCTGTTGTTATGCCGCAGAGTGTGGCGTCATCCGCGGGTGAAGACAAGATGGTGGAGGGGGGCGTCTCTCTCACGCGTCGTCCCGGCGAAGGCCGGGACCCATAGCCACAAGACGCAATTTGGCGAAGACCGGTCATGGCCAATCTTCGCCAAACTACATTCGGTGGGTATGGGTCCCGGCCCCCGTGCGCAATTGCGCACTAGGCCGGGACGACGACGGAGTGTGGAGCGACGTCTTCACGCCTTACGTTGCAAAGAGACTATCCCCGCTTCGCCCGGTCCTTCTCGTTCTGCGCCATGATGCTCTCGCGGGCGGTTTTCCAGTCGTCGTCGCTCCAGTCGCGGAGCTGGTAGAAATTGCCGCCCATGGCCAGCGCCTGGGCGCCGTCCATGGCGATGGTCTCGCCGGAGATCCAGTCGCAGCCGCCGGAAACCAGGAACACGGCAACGTTCTGCAACTCCTCCATCGTCCCGACGCGGCCCATCGGGTTCATCGCCTTGGTGCGCGCGCCGGCCTCGTCGCCCGGCTTGATGCGCTTGCTCATGCCCTCGGTCGGGATTTCGCCCGGCGCGATCGTGTTCAGCCGGATGCCGTATCGGCCCCATTCGGCTGCGAGCGACATCGTCATCGCGTGGATCGCCGACTTGCTCATCGCCGACGGCACCACATAGGGCGAGCCGTTGCGCACCCAGGTCGTGGTGATCGAGACGACGTTGCCGGGCTGCTTCGCTGCGATCCAGCGCTTGCCCACCGCATGCGTGACGTAAAACGTACCGTGCATGACGATGTTGGCGACGGCATCGAAACCGCGCGGCGAAAGCTCCTCGCTGCGCGAGATGAAATTGCCGGCGGCATTGTTGATGAGGTCGGTCAGCGGCGCCTCGCGAAAAATGTTGTCGACCATCTCGTCCACCGCGAGTGCGTTGCGGATGTCGACGCCGTGGCTGGTGACCCGGCCGCCATACTCATCCATCAGCTCGGTCGCGGTCTCGTCGCAGACGATCTTGCGCCGGCCGCAGATGTGCACCTCGGCGCCGAGCTGAAGAAAGCGCGCCGCCATTGCCTTGCCGAGCCCGGTGCCGCCGCCGGTGACCAGGATGTTGCGGCCGGCCAGAAGATTTTCCTTGAACATGGCTGTTTCCTCCGCAGGCATTGTCAGTTAATTGGTCGATTGACTAAATCCGGCCGCCGTCTTCCTGTAAAGCGGCACTGAACAAGAACAGGGGAGAATTCATCCATGGAAGAGCGCGTCGCGATCTCGATCTCTGAAGGCGTCGCCGATGTTCGCCTGGTGCGGGCAGACAAGATGAATGCGCTCGATCAAGCGATGTTTGAGGCCCTTGTCGCCGCAACCGAGCGGCTTTCAAAGGAAAAAGGCGTGCGCGCCGTCGTGTTGTCCGGCGAGGGCCGCGCGTTCTGCGCCGGTCTCGACATGGGACGCTTTGCCGCGATGAAGGAGAAGGGCGGCAACGGAATTCCGGGTGGCGAAAATCGCGACCTCACCAAGCGCACCCACGGCCAGGCGAATTTTGCGCAAGCCGCGGTGTGGGGCTGGCGGCAGCTTCCGATGCCTGTCATCGCCGCGATCCAGGGCGTCGCCTTCGGCGGCGGCTTTCAGCTCGCGCTCGGCGCCGACATGCGCTTTCTCGCACCGGATGCGCGGATGTCGGTGATGGAGATCAAATGGGGCCTCGTGCCCGATATGGCGGGCACGCCGATCCTGGCATCCCTGGTGCGCGACGACATCCTGCGCGATCTCACTTACACCGGCCGCATCTTCTCGGCGCAGGAGGCGATGGCTTTCGGCCTCGCCACGCGCATCTGCGACGATCCGCGCGCCGCTGCGCTCGAAGCCGCGCGCGACATCGCCGGAAAAAGCCCTGACGCGATCCGCGCCGCCAAGCGGATGCTGAACAATCTCTCGGTCGATCCGGGCCCGGCGCTGCTCGCCGAATCTGTCGAGCAGCAGAAGCTGATCGGCAGCGCGAACCAGACCGAAGCGGTGCGTGCCAATCTCGAAAAGCGCGCGCCGAGGTTTGCGGATTAGTCCCTCCGTCATTCCGGGGCGCCCGAAGGGCGAACCCGAATCTCGAGATTCCGGGTCTGGTCCTGCGGACCATCCCGGAATGACGGCGACATCAACCGACAGAAGATCGGATCATAACGATGAGCGAAACGTCGCGATTCCTCGGCATCGTCTCCGGAGATCGCCGTCGCAACCATACCGAGGTCGCCAACCGCGCCGACCGCATCGCGAGCGGCCTCGCCCGGATCGGCGTCAAGCAAGGCGACTGCGTCTGCATGCTGATGCGCAACGACATCGCCTTCCTGGAGGCCGCCTACGCCGCGATGCGGCTCGGGGCCTATGGCGTGCCGATCAACTGGCACTTCAAGCCGGAGGAGATCAGCTACATCCTCAAGGACACCGGCACGTCCGTTCTGATCGGTCACGCCGACATGCTGCATGGCTTGCGCGATGCGATCCTCAAGGGCGTCACGGTCCTCAGCGTACCGACGCCTCCGGAGATCCTCTCCAACTACAAGATCGATCCGGCTCAACTGGCGACGCCGGATTTCGCGATCGATTTCGAGTCCTGGCTCGCGCGATACCAGCCCTATGAGGGCCCGATGGTGCCGCAGCCCATGAACATGATCTACACCTCCGGCACGACCGGCCACCCCAAAGGCGTGCGGCGCAACGCGCCGACGCCGGAACAGGCGGCAGCCGGCGAGCGCATGCGCGCGATGATCTACGGGCTGAAGCCCGGCGCCCGCACGATCCTGCCGGGGCCGCTCTATCATTCCGCGCCGAATTCGTTCGGCATCCGCGCGGGCAAGCTTGGTGGCGCGCTGGTGCTGATGCCGCGTTTCGAGCCCGAGGAGTTTCTGGAGCTCATCGAGCGCTACAGGATCGACACCATCTTCATGGTGCCGACCATGTTCATCCGTCTGATGAAGCTGCCGGAGAACATTCGCAAGAAATACGACGTCTCCTCGCTCCGCCATATCATCCACGCCGCGGCGCCGTGCCCGGCTGACATCAAGCGCGCGATGATCGAATGGTGGGGGCCGGTGATCTACGAGTTTTACGGCTCGACCGAATCCAGCGCCGTCACCTTCGCGACTTCGGAAGATGCTCTGCGGAAGCCCGGTACGGTCGGCAGGATTTCGCCGGGTGCCGAGTTGCGTTTCATTGGCGAGGATGGCCGTGTGCTGCCGGCCGGCGAAATCGGCGAGATCTATTCCCGCATGCCCGCCATGGCCGATTTCACCTACCACAACAAGCCGGAGAAGCGCGCCGAGATCGATCGGGACGGCTTCATCACCTCCGGCGATGTCGGCTACATCGACGAAGACGGCTACGTCTTCATCTGCGATCGCAAGCGCGACATGGTGATCTCGGGCGGGGTCAACATCTATCCGGCCGAGATCGAGGCCGTGCTGCACGCCGTCCCCGGGGTGCAGGATTGCGCGGTGTTCGGCATCCCCGATGCCGAGTTCGGCGAGGCGCTGATGGCCGTGGTCGAGCCGCAGCCAGGCGTCACGTTGGAGGCCGCCGGCATCCGTGCGCGGTTGAAGGCCTCGCTTGCCGACTACAAGGTGCCGAAGCACATCGAGATCCGAACGGGGCTGCCGCGCGAAGATTCCGGAAAAATTTTCAAGCGCCGCCTGCGGGATCCCTATTGGGAGCAGGCGGGACGGAAAATCTGACACGACGCAAGGCCAGCGTTGCCGCGCGCAAAACACGTTTACTACACGCAAGAGTAGCAATTTTCGTACGGCTCCGCTAGGTTGTGGTGCTCACCACGCTCCTTTGCGATGACCCATGGCCCTCTACCGCACCAGCCCCGGCTTTTTCGAAGCCCCTCATGCCGCACTCTACGTCGTCATGACGGCGACGGTTCTGGTCTCCGGCCTCTGCCTCTTGCAATCGGGCGGCGGCTCGTCGGCGCCGGCCGAGCTGCTGTTTCGCTACGGCGGAATGTATTCGGGCGCACTGCCGCAGCATGAGTATTGGCGGCTGTTCGCCTATGGCTTCCTTCACGTCAACTTCATTCACCTCACCACCAACATGTTGTGTCTCGTTCTGTGGGGCGGGCATGTCGAGAGGCGGGTCGGACCGGCGTATTTTCTGATGATCTATATCTGGGCAATGGTTTTCGGCGCCATCGTCGGTAATGCCATCCATGCAAGCCCGTACCTGACGGTGGGCGCGTCCGGTGCCACCTCGGGCATTCTCGGCGCGCTGCTCTGCCTCTGGATCTTGGGCAAGCTCAACCTCAGATTCGACTTCTTCGCCATCAATATCGGATTGAGCGTGGCGTTTGCGATCAGCAATTCACGGATCGACTGGGGCGTGCATCTCGGCGGCTTTGCCGCCGGCCTGATCGCCTGCGCACTGCTCGATCTCATCGAGAAGGCGAATGCCTATGCGCTTCGCTGCAAGTTTCCGGAAGCGGTGAAAGTCAACCTTGCTCTGCTTTTCTGCGCCGCCGGCCTCTGGATTTGGGCAGGTCAGGCGCAGCTCCTGGAGAGCTCGGGATGGCGCACGGCCATGATTGTTGCCGTTACATGCGGCGCAATCGTCAAGCTGGTCGATGTCGTGCTCTCGATGAAGAAGGGGCTCGCGACGGTCGTGACTGCGCTGGCTGGCGCGAACGCAGTCGCTGTATTGCTCGGCGGGTGGGCTGTCGCGTCCGCGCAATGCGAAACGCGTTGGCCGAGCGGGCTCCCGCTACTGGACAACCTTCTTGACGCGTTCTGTTCGAGCCCGGTCCTCGTGACCGGATTGAGCTCGATTGGCGCCGTCGCACTCACGCTCTGGATTTTCTCAGCCGAGATCCACCGCGGGATCGACGATGTTGGATTCGTCGGCGCTACGCTCCGCGCCGAGCGGAGCCGGCGGCATGGACTATGATCTCGCAGCACCTGTGATACAAACGGGATCATCGAACCTCGGATATGCCATGGCTCCCGTTTCCATCCTGCTCAACCTGCTCTGGATTCTCATCGGCGGCGCCTGGATGGCGTTCGGCTGGCTGATCGCATCCGTCATCATGGCCATCACCATCGTTGGCCTGCCCTGGGCGCGTGCGGCTTTCAACATCGCAGTCTACACGCTGCTGCCGTTCGGTTCGCGGGCGGTCAGCCGCTATGAGGTCACCGGCATGAGCGATATCGGCACCGGCCCGCTCGGTGTCTTTGGCAATATCATCTGGCTCGTGCTCGCCGGCTGGTGGCTCGCGCTCGGCCATCTCGTCACCGCCGTGGTCCTTGCGATCACCATCATCGGCATTCCCTTCGCCTGGGCCCACCTGAAGCTCGCAGGCATCGCGCTCTGGCCGATCGGCAAGGTGATCGTGCCGGCGTAGCGCCGGAAAGAAGCGATAGTCGAGGCTCTTGCCAGTGCGACGGCTGAGGAATTGGTCCAAGCCGGCCCATGTGTGCGCCGCCACCAAGTTCATCTTGCGCTGCGGTAGAAAAATATCGCACACTCGGTTGAGCCGGGCAGCCAAGCGAGCTCGAACAGGGGAGCGAGCCATGTCCCTCCAGACACTACCATCCGACACCGCCGACCATCGCTCCAACCGCCCTGAGGACGTCCAGGCACTGGAGGCCGATGCGCGGCTGCGGGACGACATCCGCCTGCTCGGGCGCATCCTCGGCGACACCGTGCGCGACCAGGAGGGCGCCGAATTGTTCGACCTGGTCGAGCGCATCCGGCAAACCTCGATCCGCTTCCACCGCGACGAGGACCGGCTCGCCCGCCGCGAGCTCGAGCAGATCCTCGACGGCATGTCGACGTCCGAGACGGTGCGGATCGTCCGCGCCTTCAGCTATTTCTCCCACCTCGCCAACATCGCCGAGGACCAGAACAACATTCGCCAGATGCGCGCCCGCAGCGCCGCCAAAACCGGCAGCTCCGGCGTGCTGGCGGAAACGCTGGCCCATGCCAAGGCGGCGGGCTTCACGGCCGACCAGCTGCGCCGCTTCTTCAGGGACGCCCAGGTCAGCCCGGTCTTGACCGCGCATCCGACCGAGGTCCGCCGCAAGAGCACCATGGATCGCGAGATGGAGATCGCGGCGTTGCTCGACCGCCGCGAGCGGGTCGCGCTGACGGAGGACGAAGCCATCGCCAGCGACGAGCAGCTCCGTCGCGAGGTGCTGACGCTGTGGCAGACCAACCTGTTGCGCCGGACCAAGCTCACCGTGCTCGACGAGGTTGCCAACGGCCTGTCGTTCTACGATTACACTTTCCTCCGCGAGGTGCCGCGGCTGGTCAATGCGCTGGAGGATCGGCTGGAGGAGGGCGGCGCGCAGGCGGCCAGCGAACTCGCTTCGTTCCTGCGCATGGGAAGCTGGATCGGCGGCGACCGCGACGGCAACCCCTTTGTCACCGCCGACGTCATGCGCGGCACGCTGCGGCTCCAGTCCAGCCGGGTGATGCAGTTTTATCTGAACGAGCTGCACGTGCTCGGCTCGGAATTGTCGATCGCGGCCCATCTCGCCGACGTCTCCGAGGAGCTGCGCACGCTCGCCGAGCGCTCGCCCGACACCTCGCCGCACCGCAGCGGCGAACCTTATCGTCTCGCAGTGTCAGGCATCTATGCGCGCCTGACCGCCACGGCTGAAAAGCTCGAGGTCGAGATCACGCGCCGGCCGGTCGGCAAGGGCGCTCCCTATGACAGCGTCAAGGAGCTGCAAGCCGATCTCGACGTGCTGCACCGCTCGCTGATCTCCAACAATGCCGGTGTCATCGCCCGCGGCCGGCTGCGGCTGCTGCGACGCGCGGTGGATTGCTTCGGTTTCCATCTGGCGCGGCTCGACATTCGCCAGAACTCCGCGGTGCACGAGCGCACCATCGCCGAGCTGATGGACGCGGCCAATCCCGGCACTTCCTATCTCGCGCTCGGCGAGGAGGCCCGCATTTCACTGCTGACCAGCGAATTGCGCAGCGCGCGCTCGCTGGTCTCGCAGTTCGTCAAGTACAGCGACGAGACCATGGGCGAGCTCAACGTGTTCCATGCCGCCGCGGAGGCCCATGCCAAGTTTGGCTCGGATGCCATCCAGCAGTGCATCATCTCGATGTGCAAGGGCATGTCCGACATGCTCGAGGTCGCGGTGCTGCTGAAGGAGGTCGGTCTCGTCCATCCTTCGGGGCGCAGCGCCATCAACATCGTGCCGCTGTTCGAGACCATCGAAGACTTGCAGGCATCGTCGGCCATCATGGACCGCATGCTGTCGCTGCACGACTACCGCCGCCTGGTCGACAGCCGCGGCAGCGTGCAGGAGGTCATGCTCGGCTACTCCGACAGCAACAAGGATGGCGGCTTCGTCACCTCGGGCTGGGAGCTCTACAAGGCCGAGATCGGACTCGTCGAGGTGTTCGAGTGCCACCACGTGCGCCTGCGGCTATTCCATGGCCGCGGCGGCTCGGTCGGCCGCGGCGGCGGGCCCAGCTATGACGCCATCATCGCGCAGCCCGGCGGCGCCGTGAACGGCCAGATCCGCATCACCGAGCAGGGCGAGATCATCTCGTCGAAGTATTCCAACGCCGAAGTCGGCCGCAACAATCTGGAGATCCTTGCGGCGGCGACGCTGGAGGCGAGCCTGTTGCATCCGCGCCAGAGCGCGCCACGGCGCGAATATCTGACCGCGATGGACGAGCTGTCGAACCTCGCCTTCAAGGCCTATCGCGGCCTCGTCTACGAGACCGACGGTTTTGTCGATTATTTCTGGGCCTCGACCGTCATCAACGAAATCGCCACGCTGAACATCGGCAGCCGCCCGGCCTCGCGCAAGAAGACCCGCGCGATCGAGGATCTCCGGGCGATTCCCTGGGTGTTCTCCTGGGCGCAATGCCGTCTGATGCTGCCGGGCTGGTACGGCTTCGGCAGCGCGGTCGAGCAGTGGATCGCGCAGCATCCCGACAAGGGCATGCCGTTCCTGAAGGAGCTCTACAAGGAGTGGCCGTTCTTCCGGATGCTCTTGTCGAACATGGATATGGTGCTGGCGAAAAGCTCGATCGCGATCGCGTCGCGCTATGCCGAGCTGGTGCCGGACGAGGCCCTGCGCGAAAAAATCTTCGGCCGCATCCGTCGCGAATGGCATTCCTGCATCGAGACATTGCTCGACATCATGGGGCAGGACCGGTTGCTGCAAGGCAATCCGCTGCTGGAGCGCTCAGTGCGCCACCGCTTCCCTTATCTCGATCCGCTCAATCACGTGCAGGTCGAGCTGTTGAGGAGCATCGCGCGCAGAACCCGGACGAACAGGTGCTGCGCGGGATCCAGCTCACGATCAACGGCATCTCGGCGGGCCTGCGGAATACGGGGTAGGGATGTCCCTCGCAAGCGCGGTGTGCTCCCTCGCCCCGCCTGCGGCAGGGCAATCGCATATGGCATTTTAGGCGGTGTGAGCGCGCGCCTCGTCCTTCGAGACGACCGCTTCGCGGTCTCCTCAGGATGAGGCTAAGCGGCAATCGGAGCCCGTTGAAACTGCTGCCGCACAGTCGGTCCTCATCCTGAGGGCCCGCCAAAGGCGGGCGTTTCGAAGGATGGCCATGGAGAAATTTGCCTCATATGCGATGGCCCTGCCGCCTGCGGGGAGAGGGTTGGGGTGAGGGGGAGTCTCCGCAAGGACGGTGACATTGAGACCCGCGGAGAGTCCCCCTCACCCGGATTGCATCTTCGATGCAATCCGACCTCTCACCGCAAGCGGGGCGAGGTGAAGAGGCTAGACCGGATCCCAGGGGAAGATGTCGGCCGAGCGATCGAGCTTGTAGAACGAGCCCTTCAGCGCCGGCATGCCGTGCTCTGCGATGGATTGCGGCGTCCAGCCTTCGCTCCGATGCACCGAGCGCAGCGGGCGGTTCTGGCTGAACAGGAACAGCTCGTTCATGCGCGCGCCAAAAATCTGTCCGGACACGTCCTTGGCCGCATCGGAGAGCAGATAGGCGCAGACCGGCGCGATCTTCTCCGGTCCCATCTGCTTGATCTTCTCGACTCGCGCCTTCTCGGCTTCGGTTTCGGTCGGGATGGTGCCGATCATGCGGGTCCAGGCGAACGGCGACACGCAGTTGGAGCGGACGTTGAAGCGGCCCATGTCGAGCGCGATCGATTTCGACAGGCCGACGATGCCGAGCTTGGCGGCGGCGTAATTGGCCTGGCCGAAATTGCCGATCAGGCCGGAGGTCGAGGTGAAGTGCACGAACGAGCCCGACTCCTGCTCGCGGAAGATCCGCGCCGCCGCATGTGAAACGTAGAACGAGCCCATCAAATGCACCTTGATCACGGCCTCGAACGCTTCCACGCTCATCTTGTGGAAGATCATGTCGCGCAGGATACCGGCATTGTTGACGACGCCGTCGAGCCGGCCGAAATGATCGGTCGCGGTCTTGACGATCTTGCTCGCCGGGATTGCTTCCGCGACCGACTCGAAGTTGGCGACCGCAGTGCCGCCGCGCTTCTTGATTTCCTCGACCACCTCCTCGGCGGGCGTGGCGCTCGTGCCGGCGCCGTCGGCGGCGACGCCGGGATCGTTGACGACGACCTTGGCGCCTTCACCAGCGCAGAGCAGCGCGATCTCCCGCCCAATGCCGCGGCCTGCGCCGGTGACGATGATGACCTTGTCTTGCAGTGATTTTGTCATGTGGGTTCTCCTGTTTTGCCCGTCATTCCGGGATGGTGCGAAGCACCAGACCCGGAATCTCGAGATTCCGGGTTCGCGCTGCGCGCGCCCCGGAATGACGGTGCGTTATCTCTCGTTCGTAAACACGATCGTGCCACTTGCCGCGAACATGCCGCCGACGCCGTGGCACACCGAAATCTTCGCGTTCGGCACCTGCGCAGGCGCGATCCCTCGCATCTGCCGCACGCTCTCTTGCAGCGCGTACATGCCGTACATGCCCGAATGCATGTAGCTCAGACCGCCACCATTGGTATTGAGCGGCAGCTTGCCGCCAAGCCGCGTGTTGCCGTCCGCAATGAACTTGCCGGTTTCCTCGTGCGGCATGAAGCCGAGGTCGCCGAGCCCGAACAGCGGCAGATGCGCAAAGGCGTCGTAGATCATGAGATGGTCGACGTCCTTGTGCGCGATGCCGGCTTCCTTGAAGGCGAGCGGGCCGGCGGTCTTGAAGGCGCGCGAGGAATTGAATGTCTCCATCTGGCTGACCATCGGCGTTTCCACGCTCTCGCCGGTGCCCATGATGTAGACGGGCTTGCGCGGAAAATCCTTGGCGCGGTCGGCCGAGGTCAGGATCAGCGCGCCGCCGCCGTCGGTAACGAGGCAGCATTGCAGCAGCCGGAACGGATAGGCGATCATGCGCGAATTGAGCACGTCGGCGACCGTGATCGGGTCCTTCATCATGGCGCGCGGATTCTTCGCCGCCCATTCCCGCTGCACAACGGCCACCGAGGCCAACTGCTCATGGGTGATGCCGTAGGTCTTCATGAAGCGCAGCACGGGAATCGGAAACATGCTCGGCGGGCCGTAGACGCCGAACGGCGCCTCGAACTGGCCCTGCAGGCTGTCGACCGGGATCGAGCGCGGCGCCTTGCCGATCATCGACTTGCCGCTCTCGGCATGGGTGATGAGCACGGTCTTGCACAGCCCGGCCTCGATCGCCGCGGCGGCATGGCGGACATGCAGCATGAACGAGCAGCCGCCGACCGAGGTGCCATCCACCCAGGTCGGCTTGATGCCGAGATAGTGGCAGACCTGCTGCGGCGTTTCGACCGCTGTGGCGAAGCCGTCGATGTCGGACAGCTTCAGTCCGGCGTCGGCGATGGCATTGAGCGCCGCATCCGCATGAAGCTGGAGCTGCGAAGCGTTGGGGATGATTCCGAGCTCGGTGGTCTCGGCCGCGCCGACGACGGCAACCTGGTTGCTGCGCATGGCTTACCCCTTCGCCGGACGGAACACGGGAAGAGTGATCTTGTCGTCGAGCGTCTCGAAGGCGACCTCGAGCTTCATGTCGAGCTCGAGCGCTTCCGGCGTCTGCGGGCAATCGATGATGTTGCTCATCATCCGCGGTCCCTCGGCAAGCTCGACGACCGCGATGGCGTAAGGCGGCGTGAAACCGGGCGCGGCAGGGCGGTGGTTGATCACGTAGCTGTAGAGGAAACCCTTGCCACTCGCTTTGAAGCTGCTGACCTTGCGCGAGGCGCAGGACGGGCAGAACGGCCGTGGCGGAAAGTAGACATGCGCGCAGGCGTCGCAGCGCTGCAGGCGTAATTCGCCGGCCTTGGTGCCGTCCCAGAAGTGCTGGGTCTCCGGCGTCGGTTTCGGTCGCGCGCGCTGCGGTTCGGCCATGTCGGCAAATCCTCCAAGCTTAGGCCTTACGCCCGCCGGTTTCGATCTTGATGCGACAATTGACTATGGCGCGTCAACGGTCCAGCAGTCAGCATGCATGCCATCATGCGCACAATGCTTGTGTCGAACTGAGGCGGCGCTATAGATTGCGCGAAATATTCCGTGAGACAGACATGCCCGATTTTCCGACACTGGCGAAGCTCGCCGAAGACCTCGAGAGCGGCCGCACCACCTCCCGCAAGCTGGTCGAGGCCTGCCTTGCCAAAATCGCCGACCCGGCTGGCGAGGGACAGCGCGCCTTCATCCATGTCGACAAGGACGCGGCGCTCGCCGCCGCGGATGCGATGGACAGTCTCCGCAGGGTGAAGGCGGCGCCGTCGCGCTATGCCGGTATCCCGATCTCGATCAAGGACCTCTTCGACATCAGGGGGCAGGTGACTCGCGCCGGCTCCCGCGCGCTCGACGATTCCCCGCCGGCCGAGCATGACGCTGCGGCCGTGGCGCGGCTGCGCAAGGCCGGCTTTGTCGTGATCGGGCGGACCAACATGACCGAGTTCGCCTATTCCGGCATCGGCATCAATCCGCATTATGGCACGCCGAAGGGCGCCTGGAACCGGACCGAGGGACATGTACCCGGCGGCTCGTCCTCGGGCGCTGCGGTCTCCGTGCTCGACGGCATGGCGCACGGCGCGCTCGGCACCGACACCGGCGGCTCCTGTCGCATTCCGGCGGCTTATAACGGCATCGTCGGCTACAAGCCGACGCAGCGCCGCGTGCCGCTGGATGGGGCGGTGCCGCTGTCGTTCTCGCTCGACAGTATCGGACCGTTGGCGAGATCGGTCAGGTGCTGTGCCATACTCGACGCAGTGCTGGCGAACGAGCCAATCACAGCGCTGAAGCCGCGCCCGGTGAAGGGTATGCGCCTGGCAGTGCCGACCACGATTGCGCTCGACGACGTCGATGCCGAAGTCGCCGTGACGTTCGAGCGGGCGCTGAGGACGCTTTCCGATCACGGCGCCATCGTCGAGCGCATCGAGATGGCGGAATTCCACGACATCGGTCCGATGAACGCCAAGGGTGGCTTTGCGGCAGCCGAGAGCTTCGCCTGGCACCGCTATCTCATCACGTCCAAGGGCGACGTCTACGATCCCCGCGTCTCGGTGCGCATCATGCGCGGCGAGGCGCAGAGCGCGGCGGACTATATCGATCTCCTCAACGAGCGCCGTTCGCTGATCGCGCGCGTCAATGCCCGCATCGCGCCCTATGACGCCTTGGTGCTGCCGACCACCGCCAACACGCCGCCGAGGATTTCCGATCTCGCCGACGACAAGGCGTTCACGAAAGAGAACCTGCGCGCGCTGCGCAATTGCACCCTGATCAACATGATCGACGGCTGCGCCATCTCGCTGCCCGCCCATCGCGAGGGGGAAATTCCCGTCGGCTTGATGCTGGCGGGGAGCGGCGGGTCCGACCGCCGTATTTTCGAACTAGCTGCCGGCATGGAGGCCGTGATTCGTGTTTGACCTGACTTTCACCGTCGACGCCCAAGACACCACGACGCCGCTGACCTTGCCGATCGACCAGATGGTCATCGCCGGCTGGACCGGCCGCGACGCGGTCGCGCGGGACAAGCACATCGCCGAGCTCGAGGCCATGGGCATCGCCCGGCCGGCCTCGACGCCGATCTATTATCGCGCCTCGGCGCGGCGGCTCATCATGGAAGACAGCATCGAATGCTGCGGCGGCGAGTCCTCCGGCGAGGTCGAATTCGTGCTGATCGGCTGGCAGGGCCGTATCTTCGTCGGCTGCGGCTCCGACCATACCGACCGCAAGGTCGAGGCCTACAACGTCACCGTCTCCAAGCAGATGTGCGACAAACCGATCGCATCGACGCTATGGGAGCTCGAGGACGTGATCGGCCACTGGGACAAGATGGTTTTGCGCTCTTACGCCACCATCAACGGCGAGCGCGTGCTCTACCAGGAGGGCACGCTGGACGCGATGCTACCCGTCCACGATCTCATCGCGCGCGGGTTCGAGGCCGGGAAGCTGCCCGACGGCTGCGCCATGTTCGGCGGCACGTTTGCAGCCAAGGGCGGTATCCGCCCGGCGGACCGGTTCGACTTCGAGCTGGAGGATCCGGTGCTGAAGCGCACGATCAAGCATGGGTATGAGGTAGTCACGCTGCCTGTGTTGGGCTGAAGTTTCTCCGCGTCATTGCGAGGAGCCCTTGCGACGAAGCAATCCAGACTGGTTCCGCGGAGAGATTCTGGATTGCTTCGCTCCGCTCGCAATGACGGGGAGAGAGACGGAAATCGGGTGGTAGAGGACGGGGCGGTCCTGCGAAGGTCAGAGCCATGACAGCAACAGCACGCAAATCGGCTCAATCCGCGTCAGCGGATATTGACGCCCACGTCGATGCCCTCGACTGGCCAAAGATCACCGCCGAGCTCGACTCCCAGGGCTGCGCGGTCCTGACAGGCCTGCTGACGCCGGACCAATGCCGCGCCGTCGCCGCGCTCTACCCGAATGACGCGCAGTTCCGCAGCCGCATCGTCATGGGCCGCCATGGCTTTGGCCGCGGCGAATACAAATACTTCTCCTATCCGCTCCCCGACCTGATCGCGCAGTTGCGGCCCGCGCTGTACGTCCACCTGCAAGGCGTTGCCAATCGCTGGAACGAGGCGATGGGCATCGATATTCGCTATCCCGCGGCCCATATGGCATTCCTGAAGCGCTGCCACGAGGCGGGGCAGACCCGGCCGACGCCATTGCTGCTGCAGTACGACGCCGGCGATTTCAACTGCCTGCATCAGGACCTCTATGGCGAGCACGTGTTCCCGCTCCAGGTTGCGATCCTGTTGTCCGAGCCGGGACGCGATTTCACCGGCGGCGAATTCGTGCTGACCGAGCAGCGCCCGCGCATGCAGTCCCGCGCCGAGGTGGTGCCGCTCGCGCAAGGCGATGCGGTGGCCTTTGCCGTGCATCACCGCCCGGTCCAGGGGACACGCGGCAGCTACCGGGTTAATCTGCGCCATGGTGTCAGCCGGGTCAGGTCCGGCCAGCGCCACACGCTGGGTGTGATCTTTCATGATGCCAAGTAAACGCTGCGGTTGATGGCGGATCTGTTCGACAGCGTTGCCGAGGCGCAGCCGTCGCGCGAGGAGATCGCCGAGGGCGCGGTGCTGCTGCGCGGCTTCGTCAAGCCGGTCGAGAACGAGCTGATCGAAGCGGTGCGCGCCATCGTGGCGCAGTCGCCGTTCCGCCGCATGACCACGCCGGGCGGCTACCAAATGTCGGTCGCGATGACGAACTGCGGCGAGCGCGGCTGGATCACCGATCACACCGGCTATCGCTACGACCCGATCGACCCGCGCACCGGCGCGGCATGGCCGCAGATGCCGCCGGTGCTCCGCGATCTGGCCCGCCGCGCGGCCGAGCAGGGCGGCTTTGCCGGCTTCGCGCCCGATGCGTGCCTGGTCAATCGCTACGAGCCCGGCACGCGGCTGTCGCTGCACCAGGACAAGGACGAGCTGGATCTCTCCGCGCCGATCGTCTCGGTCTCGCTCGGGTTGCCTGCGACGTTTCTGTTCGGCGGCATGGCGCGCACCGACAAGCCGCGCCGCTTCCGCCTCGTCCATGGCGACGTCGTGGTGTGGGGCGGCCCGAACCGGCTCGCCTATCATGGCGTAGCCCCACTCGCCGACGGCGAGCACGCGCTGCTCGGCCGGAAGCGGATCAATTTGACCTTCCGCAGGACGCGGTGACGTTCGCGTTCGTCATTCCGGGACGCGCTTTAGCGCGTACCCGGATCTCGAGGTTCCGGGTTCGATGCTGCGCATCGCCCCGGAACGACATCAGGGCCTTGCCGGGTGAATAAACGCCCAGGGGCTCACCTCGGAGTCCCGCGGCACCTCGACCGAGATCAGGTACGGCCCGCCATGCGCGAGCGCCTTCTCCATCGCCGCCTTGAACTGCTCCGGCGCGGTCACGCGTGCCGCGGCCACACCAAACGATTCCGCGAGCTTGACGAAATCCGGATTGACCAGATCGGACGCCACCACGCGGCCGTCGAAACGCTCGCGCTGGTCGCGGCGGACATTGCCGTAGGCGTTGTTGTTGAACACCAGCGTGACCACGCCGATGTTGAACTGCACGGCGGTGGCGAGCTCTTGCACGCCGAACATGAAGCCGCCGTCGCCGGTGATCGCCACCACCGGCTTGTCGGGATTGGCGACCTTGGCGCCAAGCGCGGTCGGGAAGCCCGAGCCGAGCGTGCCCTGATAGCCCGAGGTGATGAAGGTGCGCGGCTGGTAGATCGGAAACCCGTACCAGGAGGCGAAGCCGAACTGCGACAATTCGTCGGTGACGATCGCGTTCGCGGGCAACACCTCGCGCAGGATGTTGAGATAGGCCATCTGCGGCTGGATGCGCTGGATCTCGGCTTGCGCCGTCGCCGCCGCCTCGCGGATTTCACCTCGCCGGCTAGCCGTCCTTGCATAGCCGGCCTTGGTCACGGCGGCGACGAGATCGGCCGTGCCGGCCTTCGCATCGGCGACGATGGGGACATCGGAGGCGAGCCGGCGCATCTCGACGGGATCGATGTCGACACGAATGGATTTCAGCCCCTGCGGCTGATATGGCCAGCGGAAGCCCGATGCCGGCAGCTCCGCGCGGGTGCCGATTGCGATCATCAAATCGGTCTTCGGCCAAAGCTTGTAGGCTGCCGCCATGGTCAGCCCAAGCTCGTGCGCGTTGGACACGATGCCGCGGCCGCTGCGGAAGGCGACCACGGGCGCATCGATCGTCTCGGCGAGCTCGAGGATCTCCTCGCGCGCCTCGATCGCGCCGCTGCCGACGAAGATCATCGGCGCCTTGCTGGTCCTGATGAGCGCGGCCGCCTGCCTGATCAAATCAGGATCGGGCCGCGGCGCGGGCAACGGTTCCAGCACGTTTGCGGCGGCGGTGTCGACGCGCTGGGTGAAGATGTCCCACGGCATTTCCACCGACGCGGGGCCGCGCCGTCCGGACATCATTTCCTGGAATGCGCGCGCGACCGTGGTCGGTGCGTTGCCGGGCGTTTCGATCCGGTCTGCCCATTTCACATAGGTGCGCAGGGTCGCGAGCTGGTCCGGCATCTCGTGCAGATGACCGCGGCCCTTGCCCAGAAACTGCGTCGGCACCTGGCCCGTCACGCACAGCACCGGTTCGTTGCATCCATAGGCGGTGAGCAGCGCCGCGCTGGCGTTGAGCACGCCCGGACCGGGCACCACGCTGAACACGCCGGGCCTGCCGCTGGAGCGCGCATAACCGAACGCCATGTAGCCGCAAGCCTGCTCGTGCCGCGCGCCGATCACCTTGAGCTGGGCCTGGTGGAAGGCGTCGAACAGGCCGTAGACCTGCGCGCCGGGCAGGCCGAACACGGTGTCGACGCCATGGGCAACGAGGCCGCTTACAATCGCTTCGCCGCCGGTGAGGGTGGTCATTGCATTATTCCATTTCAGTGATCGTTCAGGCTTCGTCGACGACGCCGTTGCGCAAGGTGCCGATGCCCTCCGCCGCGACCTCGATGACGTCGCCGGGCTTCAAGTAACGTGGCGGATCGAACCGCGCACCGGCGCCGGTCGGCGTGCCCGTGACGATGATGTCGCCGGGAACGAGCGTTGCGAAGCTCGAGATATAGCTGATGAGGTAGCGGAACGGAAACATCAGCCGGCTGGTACGATCGTCCTGCCGCAGCTCGCCATTGACATGTGTGGTCAGGCGAATGTCGGCGATCTGCGTTTCCCTGATGTAGGGCACGAGCCATGGGCCGAGGCTGCCGCTGGAGTCAAAGTTCTTGCCCTGCGTGACGTTGAACTTGGCGTGGCGCAGCCAGTCGCGCACCGAGCCTTCGTTGCACAGCGTCAGGGCTGCGACGTGGTCGAGCGCGGCGCTCTCGGTAATGTGCCGGCCGGCCTTGCCGATCACCAGCACGATCTCGCCCTCATAGTCGAGCTGCGCCGAGGCACGCGGGCGCACCAGCGGCGTCTCATGGCCGACGAAGGAGCGTGGGCTCCGCATGAACATGCTCGGATATTTCGGCGCGTCCTGGCCGTCCTTGTACTCGGCATTGCGGTCGGGATAGTTGACGCCGATGCAGATGATCTTTTCCGGTGCGGGCACCGGCGGCAGCCAGGTGATGTCTGCGAACGCGTGATCCGGCGTCAGGCCAGCGGCTTCCTCAGCAAACCTCGCAAGCTTTCCAGCGGCGATGACCTCGCGCAGGGTCGGATAGTCCTTGGCGTGCCGCGGGGAGAGATCGACGATACCGCCCTCCAGGACAGCGCCGTACCGGGTTGAACCGTTGACGGAATAGGTCGCGAGGCGAGGGAGCTTCATTGGCAACTCTTCATTTCTTGTCGTCCCGGCGAAGGCCGGGACCCATACCGCGCGCTCCATCGTAGGGGCGCGATGACAATCCCGAACGACCAATCTTCGTCAAGCGTCTTTCTGTGGCTATGGGTCCCGGCCTTCGCCGGGACGACGGCGGGAGAGAGTCTGTGCCGGTCACCAGCGTTAATCCGCCACCAGCACATCGGCCACGAACTTTGGCTCCCGCACGGCTTGCCCGCTGAACGCCGAGCCCTGCTCGAACCAGGAGCGCGGCGCTGGCGCGCCCCACAGCGTCTGGCGACGCGGATCGCGCAGCGACCAGCGCAGCGGCTCATGGTCGTGATCGCCGGTGAAATAATCGCTGGTGTAGAGCTCCAGGCGGTGGCCGTCCGGGTCGCGCACATAAAGGAAGAACGCATTCGAAATGCCGTGACGCCCCGGGCCGCGTTCGATGTTCTTGACGAAACCCTGCGACGCCATCACGTCGCAGAGATGGATGATGTTCATCGCCGTCGGCGTCCAATAGGCGAAGTGATGCAGCCGCGGGCCTTTGCCGTTGGTGATGGCGAAATCGTGGACGTTGCCCTTGCGGTGCATCCAGGCGGCTGCGATGCGACCCTGCGGCCCGTCTTCCTCGGCGTATTCGGTGAGGCGGAAGCCGAGCCGGGCATAGAACTCGACGGTGTCCTGCACCTCGGCGGCGAAGACGTTGAAATGGTCGAGCCGTTGCGGATGGCATCCCCGGTAGAGATCGTAGCGGCGCAAGAGATGCGGCCGCCGGTCCATCGCGGCATAGAGCTCGATCTGGAAGCCGAAGGGATCGGTAAACTGAAGGGTGCGGCCCTGGAAGGCTTGGTCGACAAAGGCGTAACCAAGACCGTTCTCGGACACGAACTTTGCGGCCTTGTCGAGATCGCCGTCATTGCCCACCTTGAATCCAAGCCGGGCGCAGGCGGGGACTGCCGCCTTGCGCAGCACCAGCGAATGATGCTGATGCTCCTCGGATGCGCGCAGGTAAACCACGTTGTCGTCAGCGTCCTCGACATGCAGCCCGACGGTGGTCTCGTAGAACGCGCGGCTCAGCTTCAGATCGGTCACGTCGAGCACGACGTGGCTGGAGCGGATGATGTTGAACGGCGGCTCGAAGACGTGTTGCGGTACGGGCATGGTGTTTCCCCTCTCTAGACGCCGTCATTCCGGGGCGGGCCGTCAGGACCGAACCCGGAATCTCGAGGTTCCGGGTTCGTGCTGCGCACGCCCCGGAATGACGAAGCGTTAAATCCCCAGCTTTTGAATCTTGTGCGTGCCCCGCGCCAGCGAGACGTGCTTGGTTTCCATGTAGAAGTCGAACGAATAGTCGCCGCCGTCGCGGCCAATGCCGCTCGCCTTCATGCCGCCGAATGGCGTCGGCAAATGGCGGACGTTTTCCGAGTTCAGCCAGATCATGCCGGCCTCCAGCGCGTCGGCGACGCGCAGGGCGCGGCCGACGTCGTTGGTCCAGACATAACCGGTCAGGCCATAGCGGGTGTCGTTGGCGATCTCGATCGCGTCCGCCTCGTCGCGGAAGGGCAGCACCGTCAGGAAGGGGCCGAACACCTCTTCCTGCGCCACGCGCATCTTGCCGTGTGCGCCGGTCACCAAAGTCGGCTCGACATAATGTCCGCCGCCCGGGCCGTCATAAGCCTTGCCGCCGACCGCGATGGTCGAACCGTCCTGGCGCGCGACGTCGAAATAGGAGCAGACCTTTGCCAGATGCCGCTCATGAATCAACGGACCGATTTCGGTTGCGGGATCGAGGGGATGGCCGACCTTCAGCGCCTTCACCCGCGCGGTCAGCTTTTCGATGAATTGTTCTGCGATGTTCTGCTGGATCAGCAGGCGACTGGACGACGTGCAGCGCTCGCCGTTGAGCGAATAGATCATGAACACGACCGCATCGAGCGCGCGGTCGAGATCGGCGTCGTCGAACACGATCACGGGGTTCTTGCCGCCGAGCTCGAAATGCACGCGCTTCAGCGTCGGCGCGCCCTGAACCATGATCGCCGATCCCGTCGCGCTCTCGCCGACGAAGCCGATCGCCTTGATCGCAGGGTGTTCGGTCAGCGCCTTGCCGGCCTCTTCGCCAAAGCCGTGCACGGTGTTGAGCACGCCGTCGGGCACACCGGCTTCCTTGACGAGCTTTGCCAGAACAGAAGCCGTCACCGGCGACCACTCGGCCGGCTTGTGCACGACGGTGCAGCCGGCGGCGAGCGCAGGGGCAATCTTCCAGGTCGAGAGCATGAACGGCGTGTTCCACGGCGTGATGACGCCGACGGGGCCGATCGGAACGCGGGTGGAGACGTTCCAATGCTCGTCGCTCGGCGTGTTCTGGCCGTCGCGGGCTTCCGCGCATCTATCGGCGAAGAAGCGGAAGTTCTCGGCGGCGCGGATCGCGGCCTTGGCCATGAAGCGGTAGGCTTGCCCGGTGTCGATGCATTCGAGCACCGCGATCTCCTCGGCATTGTCCTCAATGGCATCGGCGACCCGGTGCAGCAGCTTCTTGCGCATTGCGGGTCCCATGTCGCGCCAGGACTTGAACGCGAGCGCAGCGGCGGTGGCGGCACGATCGACGTCCTCGGCATTGCCGCGGGCGACGCTTGCGAGCGTCGCACCGTCGACCGGCGACTTGGTTTCAAACGTCTCGCCGGAAATCGATGCGACGATCTTGCCGTCGATCATGTGGCCGATGCCGTCCGCGCGCAGCTTCTCAAGTAGCGGCGCGACACGTTCGCGGTTGGCCTGAAACACGTCGGCTTTCGGCGATGGCTTATCCATGGGCGGCTTCCACTTTCAGGGCATCGTGGATGTTGTTGCGCTTCCAGCTGGTGTCCTTGTCGTTGATCTGCATGTCGAACGACAAGGCGAACTTGCTGGCGGCGAAGACAGGATCGAGATACCGGGACAGCGCCTGGAACACGTGCTCGCCGGCCTTCTTGCGGGTCGGCAGATCGCGGCCCTCGCCGAGGCGCAGCACCATATCGAGAAAGCCGTAGTCCTGCCGGGCATCGGCGATCGCATAGTGCTCGCATCTGATCGCGCGAACGCGGATGCCGCCGAGCGGGAAGACGCCGGTCTCGACCGCAGCCTTGCGCACGACCTCGCACACCAAAGTCATATCGAGGCGGTCGTCGAGATTGGCCGAATATTCAATCGTGAAATGCGGCATCGCGGTTTCACTCCCTGTGTCGTCTTGCAGCGTGTTCTTGTTCGCTTAGGCGAAGTAGCAGCTCACCGAGCCATAGGCGCCATAATCGGCCTGAATTGTGTCGCCCTTGCGGGTCTCGATCGGGCGGATGAAGGAGCCGGCGAGCACGATCTGGCCGGGCTCCAGCGCAAGGCCGAGCGGCGCGATCTTATTGGCAAGCCAGGCCACGGCCGTCGCGGGATGATTGAGCACGCCGGCGGCTAGTCCCGTCTCTTCGAGCTGGCCATTCCTGAAACACAGCGCGCCGATCCAGCGAAGATCGGCTTCGAGCGGGCGGATCGGCCGCCCGCCGAGCACGATGCCGGCATTCGCGGCGTTGTCGGCAATGGTGTCGAAGACTTTTCGCGTCGCCTTGGTCCTGGGATCGACGCGCTCGATCCGCGTGTCCAGGATCTCCAGCGCCGGCACCACGAAATCGGTGGTGTTGAGCACGTCGAACATGGTGCAGTCGGGACCTGCGAGCCGCTTGCTCATGACGAAGGCGAGCTCTGCTTCGACGCGTGTGGCGATGAAACGCTCGGTCGGGATCAGCCCGCCGTCGGCAAAGAACATGTCGTCGAGCAGCACGCCGGAATCCGGCTCGTTGATGTCAAGCGCGCTCTGCATCGCCTTCGAGGTCAGGCCGATCTTGTGGCCCTTGACGGTGCGTCCTTCGGCAATCTTGACCTCGACCCACGCCTTCTGAATGGCGTAGGCGTCTGCGATGGTGATGCCGGGAAAATCCTGCGAGAGCTGCCGGATCTGCGTGCGGGTCTTCTCCGCCTGGTGCAGACGCCTCGCGCAAGCTTGGATATCGTCGTTGGAAAGCGCCATCTGTGATCTTACAAATCGTGGTGCCGGAAGATACTTAACATGTTAAGTTAATGCGTCAAACAGAATTTGAGCGTGTTGCACTGCAAACGTTTTGCGGCTTGAAAGAGCGTCATGTCGAAGAGACCGGCCGATCCGAACCAAAGCGCGCCTGCCGCCCGGCAGGTGCCGATGCGTGATTTCTCGCGCTCGCTGCCGATGTCGCTGCTCAGGGCGCGGGAAGCGGTGATGCGGCAGTTTCGCCCCTCGCTGCGCCAGCACGGTCTCACCGAGCAGCAATGGCGCATTCTCCGCGCGCTTGCGTCGATCGAGGCCGCCGAGGTCACGGAACTGGCGCGCACCGCGTTTCTGCTCGGGCCGAGCCTGTCGCGCATCCTGCGCGATCTCGAAGCGCGCAATTTGATCGAGCGCAAGACCGCGAAAGCCGACCAACGCCGCAGCGTGGTCTCGATCTCCAGAGAGGGCGTGAAGCTGATGGCAGCCGTTGCGCCGACGTCGGAAGCGATCTATGCCGAGATCACGCGACGCTATGGCGCACGCAGGCTGGCCGAGTTGCAGGAGATGCTGGGCCACCTCGAACAAAGTCTCGCGGAACTTGGCGTCTCCGAACAGGCAATAGCCGAGGAGTGACAGCAGATATGCGCGTGCGCGAAGCGTCAGCCGTGGACATTCGCGCTTTTTTTCGCTCAAAGTGCCCGCAAGCCGAGCCGGTGCAAACCAGCGCCGGGGCGGATGACGCCACCCTTGCGGGATGATATTTCGGCGGCGATAGTGAACCCCGCCCGCGAGGTCGAAGGGTCCAAACAACAAGAAGGAAGGCGACGTGGCGAACAAGGTCAAGGAAATCTGGAAGTCGGGCAAGGCCGTGGTCAACGCGTGGCTCGCGATTCCTCTCCGGCTTCTCGGCCGAGATGATCGCGCAATGCGGCTTCGACAGCGTCACCGTCGACATGCAGCATGGCGTGCAGGACTATCTCTCGATGGTGCAGTGCTTCCAGGCCATGGACAAGCACCCGATCACGCCGATGGTGCGCGTGCCCTGGAACGAGCCCGGCATCATCGGCAAGGTGCTCGACGGCGGCGCCTATGGCGTGATCTGCCCGATGGTCAACACGCCGCAGGAAGCCAGGAACCTCGTCTCCTACGCCAAATATCCGCCGAAGGGCGTCCGCTCCAACGGTCCGATCCGGGCCGGCATGTACGGCACCGCGGGCTCCTATCAGAAGACGGCGAACGACGACATCGTGCTGCTGCCGATGATGGAAACCAAGACCGCCGTCGAGAACATGGAGGCGATCTTCGACGTCGAGGGCATCGACGGCGTCTATATCGGCCCCTCCGATCTCGGCTTCTCCTACGGCCTCGAGCCGAAGCTCGATCGCACCGAGCCGGAGATCCTCGCGATCTACGACAAGATCATCAAGGAGTGCGGCAAGCGCGGCCTCAACCCGGGCATTCATTGCAGCGGCGCCGAAGGCGCGGCGCGCGCCATCAACATGGGCTTCAAGCTGGTGACGCTGTCGAACGAGGTCGGCCTGATGACGACCTACGCCAAGATGCAGGTCAACGCGACCCGCAAGGAGTCTGCCGGCAAGGCGTGATCTCGCGTCTCTTTCCGTCTCCCCGTTCTTACGGGGAGAGGGTGAGGGGCCTCGCTCAACACGAACTCATCTAGCGATCGCGCGCGCGGCTTGCCCCTCACCCGGATCGCGTGCCGCGATCCGACCTCTCCCCCAAGAACGGGGAGAGGTGAAGCAAGACCCAAGGAGACCTGCCATGACCATCAGCCCCGTCATCCGCCTGCATCCCGATGATGGCGTGCTGATTGCGCGCGCCAGCCTGCCGCCGGGAACGATGGTGGCCGACGGCGTGACGACGGTCGAGCGCATTCCCTCCGGCCACAAGGTGGCGATCAAGCCCATCGCGGTGGGCGAGCCGGTCATCCGCTACGGCCAGATCATCGGCTTTGCCACCATTCCGATTGCACCGGGCCAGCACGTTCACGTGCAGAACTGCGGCATGGGCGACTTCGCCAAGGACTATGCCTATTGCGCCGACGTCAAGCCGACGCCGAATTTCGATTTGCCGGCGACCTTCGAAGGCATTCGCCGCCCGGACGGCCGCGTCGCCACCCGCAATTATATCGGCATCCTCACATCGGTGAATTGCAGCGCGCATGTCGCGGGCCTCGTCGCCGACGTCTTCAAGAAGAATCCGTTCAGCGGCGACAATCCGCTGGCCGACTTTCCCAACGTCGACGGCGTGGTCGCGCTGACCCACAAGACCGGCTGCGGCATGACGCAGCACGAGCCGCTGGCGCTGCTCCGCCGCACGCTCGGCGGCTATGCGCGGCACGTCAACTTCTCGCATGTCATCGTGCTCGGCCTCGGCTGCGAGGTGAACCAGATCGGCGGCCTGATGGAAGAGCAGAAGCTCGCGGGACGTCTGCGTGCGATGGACATCCAGGAGGTCGGCGGCACCCGCAAAACGGTCGAAGCCGGCATCGCCTTCGTGCGCGAGGCGCTCGCGGAGTCCAACAAGGTCAAGCGAGAGTCTGTGCCGGTCAGCGAATTGACCGTGGCGCTGCAATGTGGCGGCTCCGACGGCTATTCCGGCGTGTCGGCCAATCCGGCGCTGGGCGCGGCCAGCGATCTCATCGTGCGCCACGGCGGCACCGTCATCCTGTCGGAGACGCCGGAGACCTATGGTGCGGAGCATCTGCTCACGCGCCGCGCCGTCAGCCGCGAGATCGGCGAGAAGCTGGTCGGCCTCATGCGCTGGTGGGACGAATACACGACGCGCGAAGGCGCCGAGATGAACGCCAATCCGAGCCCCGGCAACAAGGCCGGCGGTCTCACCACCATTCTCGAGAAGTCGCTCGGTGCGATGGCCAAGGCCGGCACCACCAATCTCGTCGACGTGCTGCGCTACGCCGAGCCGGTGACGAAGAAGGGTTTCGTGTTCATGGACACCCCCGGCTACGATCCGGTCGCGGCGACCGGGCAGGTCGCGGGCGGCGCCAATCTGGTCTGCTTCACCACCGGCCGCGGCAGCGTGTTCGGCTGCAAGCCGGCGCCCTCAATCAAGCTTGCCACCAACACGCCCATGTACAAGCGCATGGAAGAGGACATGGACATCAATTGCGGCACCATCCTCGAAGGCCGGGAGACGGTCCAGCAATGCGGTCAGCGGATTTTCGAAATTATCCTGAAGACCGCCTCCGGCCAGCCGACCAAGAGCGAGAGCTTCGATTTCGGCGGCGCCGAGTTCGCGCCATGGGTGCTAGGGGCGACGATGTGATCGCGCGCGTGTATTGCTGCGGTATTTGAGCACAGCAAGCCACGCTCCTAAGTAATGATACGGAGGCGTCGATTGACGGCTCCGGTTCCGGCGGTCACAGCTGATTAAGATTTGTTGCCGTAATCCTGAGGGCGATGCGGGCTCCACTCACTCGGGGCGTTCGCCCTTCGAGAGGATACGTCAACGATGACGCGTGCCATTCAACCGACCGGCGTGGAAACTCTCCTCGGCGAGGAGGAGCTGATCGTGTCGAAGACCGATCTGAAGGGGCGCATCACCTACGCCAACGACGTCTTCATCCGCATGGCGAAGTACTCCTACGCCGAGTTGATGGGCGCGCCCCACAGCATCATCCGCCATCCCGACATGCCGCGCTGCGTCTTCAAGCTGCTGTGGGACACGCTTCAGTCCAAGCAGGAAGTGTTCGCCTATGTCGTCAACCTGGCGAAGGACGGCAGTCATTACTGGGTGTTCGCCCACGTCACGCCGACTTTCGACGAGCGCGGCAGCGTGATCGGCTATCACTCCAATCGCCGCAAGCCCGATCCTGCGCAGATCGAACGCATCAAACCGGTCTACCAGACGCTGTGCGTGGAAGAGGCGCGGCACGCCAATGCCAAGGATGGCATGCACGCGAGCTTCGACGCAATGGTCGGGCTGCTCAAGCAACAGGGTGTCGGTTACGATGAATTTGTGCTCTCTCTCTAAGGCGCAGGGAGCGACGGCGCTCGGCTGTGTCCTCGCTGGCCTCGCGTTGTTTTTCTTGCTGATCGGCTCGACCGGAATGCCTGCCACGGCGTTGCTTGGCGCGGCGATCCTGCTGCTCGGTTATGCCCTCTGGTGCCAGCGGCGGACGGCAATGACCATCGATGAGGTGGCTGAGGTGTGCCGCAAGGCGGCCCAAGGCGATCTCGAAGCGCGCATCCTGAGCGAGCGGCAGGCCGGGAGGATCGGGACGACCCAGAAGTCGGTCAACGACATGCTCGACATCACCGACGCTTTCGTCCGCGAGGCTTCGGCGTCGATGGACTATGCCAGCCGCGGCAAGTATTTCCGCAAGATCCTGGCGCGCGGTCTGCCCGGCTCGTTCCGCCGTTCCGCCACCATCATCAATTCCGGCACTGAAAGTCTCGGTCGTCGCGTGGTCGAGATCGGCGAGCTGGCCAAGGCCTTCGGCACGCATCTGGACGAGGTTGCGGGAGGCCTCATGAGTGCGGCGACCGATCTCGAGTCCGATGCCGGGCAGATGGCCGCGGCAGCCGAGAAGACCAGCCGTCAGACGTCGGGCGTGCGCAGTGCATCCGACCAGGCCTCGAGCAACGTTGCGACGGTCGCGAGTGCCGCGGACGAACTCGCATCCTCGATCGCGGAGATCAATCGCCAGGTCGCGAGCTCGACCGAACGCACCGGCCGCGCGGTCAACGAGGCCAGTCGCGCCGGCACCGAGATCCGCACGCTTGCGGACGCCGCGCTGCGGATCGGCGACGTCGTCAAGCTGATCAGCGAAATCGCTGAACAGACCAACCTGCTTGCACTGAACGCCACCATCGAGGCGGCGCGCGCGGGCGAGGCCGGTCGCGGCTTTGCGGTCGTGGCCTCCGAGGTCAAGAGCCTCGCCAACCAGACTGCGAAGGCGACCGAGGAGATCAGCGCCAAGGTCGGCGAGATGCAGCAATCGACCACCAACTCGGTCGCGGCGGTCGAGGCGATCGCGCAGACCATCACCGAGATCAACGGCATCACCGCCTCGATCGCGACATCGATCGAGCAGCAGGGGCTCGCCACCCGCGAGATCGCCCGCAACGTCCAGGAGGCTTCGGCCGGCACCTCGCAGGTGTCCTCCAATGTCACCGGCATCAGCGAAGCCGCCGCCGATACCGGGCGCGTCGCGAGCCGCGTCAACAGCGCCTCCGAGCGCGTCCATGGCGAGGTCGAAACGCTCAGGCGCGAGGTGACGCAGTTCCTTCAGCGGCTGACCTCGGCCGCGTAAGGGGCTCTATCCGCTGGGCTCGGAATCGTAGGGTGGGCAAAGGCGCACTTGCGCCGTGCCCACGTAACTGAAGCCGTGGGCACGCTTCGCTTTGCCCACCCTACGATACTGCTCGTGTAGCGCCCCATCCGGGCCACGATGCTGCGACGGGGATAGTTCGTAGGCACCCTTTGCCCGTTGTTAGTGCTTGATCGCGGTCACCAGCGGTGTTCTGCTCAAAAAAGCTGCTGGAGTACCGCACCCCGTGTCGATCTACGTCGCATTGCATCACGTCACGCACTATAAATACGACCGTCCGATCGATCTTGGCCCGCAGACCATCCGTCTGCGCCCGGCGCCGCATACGCGCACGCCGATTCTGAGCTATTCGCTCAAGGTCACGCCATCCAATCATTTCGTGAACTGGCAGCAGGACCCGCAAGGCAACTGGCTGGCGCGCTACGTCTTTCCTGAAAAAGGCCACCGAGCTGAAGATCGAGGTCGATTTCACCGCGCAGATGACCACGGTCAATCCGTTCGACTTCTTCGTCGAGCCCTATGCCGACAGCTTTCCGTTCGAATATCCGCAAGATCTCAAGACCGAGCTCGCGCCTTATCTCGAGACCGTCAAGCCGGATCGCCTGTTCGCGAAATATCTCGACACGATCCCGCACGAAGCCCCGAACACCGTCAACTTCCTGGTCGATCTCAACAGGGAGCTGCAGCAAAAGATCGGTTACGTCATCCGCATGGAGGCGGGTGTGCAGACTCCGGAGGAGACGCTGTCCTCGGCGTCCGGCTCGTGCCGCGACTCCGCCTGGCTCCTGATCCAGACCTTCCGTCATCTCGGCCTCGCGGCTCGCTTCGTTTCCGGCTACCTGATCCAGATCCGTCCCGACATCGATCCGATCGAGGGACCGCCTGAAGTCGAGAACGACTTCACCGATCTGCACGCCTGGGCCGAGGTCTATCTGCCGGGCGCCGGCTGGATCGGTTTCGATGCGACCTCCGGCATGCTCGCCGGCGAGGGGCACATCCCGGTCGCCGCCACGCCGCATTATCGATCTGCGGCGCCGATCTCCGGTGGTGCCGGCTTTGCCGAGGTCGAGTTCGCCTTCGACATGAGCGTCCGGCGCATCCGCGAGGCGCCGCGCATCACCAAGCCGTTCTCGGACGAATCCTGGACGCGGCTCAACGATCTCGGCGAGCAGGTCGACGGCGATCTTGCGGCCCAGGACGTGCGTCTCACCATGGGCGGCGAGCCGACTTTCGTCTCGGTCGATGATCTCGAGGCGGCGGAATGGAATACGGAGGCCGTCGGCCCCACCAAGCGCGGGCTCGCCGACGATCTGATCCGGCGCCTGCGCAGCCGCTTCGGGCCCGGCGGCCTGCTGCATTTCGGCCAGGGCAAATGGTATCCCGGCGAGAGCCTGCCGCGCTGGGCCTTCGGGCTGTACTGGCGCAAGGACGGCGTGCCGATCTGGAAGAATGCCGACCTCATCGCCAGCATCGAAAATCCGCGTCCAGCGCAGGCCAAGGACGTCAGGGCGTTCGTCGAGGGCGCGGCATTGCGGCTCGGGCTCGACCCCGGCTACATCATGCCGGCCTATGAGGACACCGCGCTTTGGCTCAAGAAGGAAGCCGAACTTCCCGTCAACGTCGATCCGTCCGATTCCAAATTGTCCGATCCGGAGGCCCGCGCCCGCATGGCGCGGGTGTTCGATCAGGGGCTCAACAATCCTCGCGGCTTCGTGCTGCCGGTGCAGCGCTGGAATGCGCCACCACGCTGGCGCAGCGAGCGCTGGCAACTCCGGCGCAGTCATCTGTTCCTGATGCCGGGCGATTCGCCGCTCGGTCTGCGCTTGCCGCTCGATCTCGCTCGGCCACGTTCCACCCGACCAATATCCCTACATCGTCGAACGGGATCCGATGGAGGCCCGCGGCAAGCTGCCGGTGTTCAGCCTCCCGGCGCGTCCGGAATCGCCGCCGCGGGTTGCACCGGAGCAACTCAACACGTCCATCCCGGTCCGCACCGCGATGTCGGTCGAAGTCCGCGACGGCGTGCTCTGTGCCTTCATGCCGCCAGTCGAGGAAATCGAAGATTATCTCGAGCTCATCGCAGCGCTCGAAGCGACCGCCGAGGAGATGCAGCTCCAGGTCCATGTCGAAGGCTATCCGCCACCGTTCGATCCGCGCGTCGAGGTCATCAAGGTGACGCCCGATCCCGGCGTGATCGAGGTCAACGTCCAGCCGGCCAAGAACTGGCGCGAGGCGGTCGACATCACCGTCGGGCTCTATGAGGATGCCGGCAAGATACGCCTCGGCGCCAACCGATTCCTGGTCGACGGCCGCCACACCGGCACCGGCGGCGGCAATCACGTCGTGGTTGGGGGCTCCAGCCCGCAGGACTCGCCTTTCCTGCGCCGGCCTGATCTCTTGAAAAGCCTGGTGTTGTACTGGCAGCGGCATCCGTCGCTGTCCTATTTCTTCTCGGGCCTGTTCATCGGGCCGACCAGCCAGGCGCCGCGGATCGACGAAGCGCGGCACGACAGCATCTATGAGCTGGAAGTCGCACTTTCGCACGTGCCGCCGCCGGGCATCCAGGCGCCGCTGTGGCTGGTGGATCGGCTGTTCCGCCATCTGCTCGTCGACATCACCGGCAACACCCATCGCGCCGAGATTTGCATCGACAAGCTCTATTCGCCCGACGGCACCACGGGTCGGCTCGGCCTCGTCGAATTCCGCGCGCTCGAAATGCCGCCTGATCCGCGCATGTCGCTGGCGCAGCAGCTGCTGATCCGCGCGCTGATCGCAAAATTCTGGCGCGAGCCGCAGGCCGGCAAGTTCGTGCGCTGGGGCACGGCGCTGCATGACCGCTGCATGCTGCCGCACTTCATCTGGGAAGATTTTCTGGACGTGCTCTCCGAACTCAAGCAGTCCGGCTATCCGTTCGAGCCGGAATGGTATCTGGCCCAGCTCGAATTCCGCTTCCCCGCGTTCGGCCGCGTCCACCATGGCGGCGTGACTCTGGAGCTGCGGCAGGCGCTGGAGCCCTGGCACGTGCTCGGCGAGGAGGGCTCGGCCGGCGGCACCGTGCGCTATGTCGACTCGTCGGTCGAGCGGCTCCAGGTCAAGGCGGAAGGCTTCGTCGAAGGCCGCCACATCGTGACCTGCAACGGCCGGCGCCTGCCGATGACCTCGACCGGACGCTCCCGCGAAGCCGTGGCCGGCGTCCGCTTCAAGGCCTGGCAGCCGGCCTCCGGCCTGCACCCGACCATTCCGGTCCACGCGCCGCTGACTTTCGACCTGATCGACACCTGGAACGGCCGCTCGCTCGGCGGCTTCGTCTACCATGTCGCCCATCCCGGTGGGCGCAGCTACGACACCAAGCCGGTCAATACGTATGAGGCCGAGGCGCGACGGTTGGCGCGCTTCCAGGACCACGGCCACACGCCGGGTCCGATGCAGCCCCCGCCGGAGGAACGCACAAATGAGTTTCCGCTGACCCTCGACTTGCGTACTCCGCTCCTGCAATGAGTATGCGTGTGGGGCAAGGAGAAGCGCATGGGCGAGGGCGCGGCCGAAGAGGACGACAAGGCGGGTAAGGCGCAAAGTCAGCGCGAAAGCCAGCGCCGCCTCGCGCAATGGATCCGCGACTATCGGCGCCTGCCCGGCATTCCCGACGAGTTCCTGGGGTCCGACGGCGCCCCGCGCGCGGTTTGGAGCCGGTTCTTCGACGCCTTCGGCGCGCTCGCGCCCGACGAGATCGAGCGGCGCTTTGGGATGGCCGACCGCCACCTGCGCGAGGCCGGCGTTACCTACCGCGCCCCCGGCGACAGCGCCGACCGGCCGTGGTCGCTCAGCCATCTGCCCCTGCTGATCGACGAGGCCGATTGGAAGCAGCTTTCCGCCGGCATCACGCAGCGCGCCGAACTGCTCGAGCTCGTGCTGCGCGATATCTATGGCGAGGGCCGGCTCGTCGCCGAAGGTGCCTTGCCTGCAGCCGCCATTGCCGGCAGTCCCGAATATCTCCGTCCCGTCTGCGGCGTGCCGCCGCCGGGTGGGCGCTATCTCTCGCTCTATGCGGCCGATGTCGGCCGCGGGCCGGATGGCCGCTGGTGGGTGCTTGGCGACCGCACGCAGGCGCCGTCGGGTGCGGGCTATGCGCTTGAAAACCGCCTGGTGCTCTCGCGCGCCTTCTCCGATCTTTACAACTCGATGAACGTTCCACGCGTCGCGCCGTTCTTCGAGGCATTTCGCGAGAGCCTGCGCGCGCGGGCCGACCGCGACGAGCCACGGATCGGCGTGCTCTCGCCCGGCAGTTTCAGCGAGACCTATTTCGAGCACGCGACATTGGCGCGCTATCTCGGCTTCCTGCTGGTCGAGGGCGACGATCTCGCCGTCAGCGACGACCGTATCCACATCCGCACCGTCGCAGGATTGAAGCGGCTCGACGTGCTGCTGCGTCGTGTCGATTCCAATTCGCTCGATCCGCTCGAGCTCGACGCCTCGTCGCGACTGGGGGTGCCCGGCCTGATCGACGTGCTGCGCAAGGATGGCGTCGTGGTCGCCAACATGCCGGGCTCCGGCGTGCTGGAGGCGCGCGCGATGCTCGGCTTCCTGCCGGCCCTGAGCCGGAGGTTGCTCGGCGAAGAGCTGAAGATGCCGCACATCGCGACCTGGTGGTGCGGCCAACGCTCGGCGCGCGACGAGGTGTTGTCGCGGCTCGACCGGGTTGCGATCGAAGGTGCCTACCAGCGCGGCGTTCCCGGCTTCGACAGCAATGGTCCGGTGCTTGCGAGCGAGCTCGACGCCAGCAGGCGGCAGCGCCTCACCGACGCCATTGCCGCGCGCGGCATGGACTATGTCGGCCAGGAGGTGGTGCGGCTCTCGACCATGCCGGTGTGGGAACAGGGACAGCTCACCCCGCGTCCCTTCGTGCTGCGGGTGTTCGCGGCCGCCACGCCCGATGGCTGGGCTATCATGCCCGGCGGCTTCTGCCGGATCGCCGAGCAGGCGGATGCGCGCGCGGTGTCGATGGGCGATGGCGCGCGCGCTGCCGACGTCTGGGTCGTTTCGGAGAAGAAGGTCTCGACCGCGTCGTTGCTGCCCGCCACCGACAAGGTGCGCATCCGCCGCATCGCCGGCGTGCTGCCGAGCCGCGCCGCCGACAATCTGTTCTGGCTCGGCCGCTATCTCGAGCGCGCCGAAGCAACATTGCGGCTCGTGCGGGCGCTGGGCTCGCCGAGCGGGCCCAACAAGGGCACATCGGCCTCGCTGCAATCGGCGGAGCGCATCCAGCGCCTGCTGGTGTCCTGGGGCGCGATCTCGCAAGCCTCGCGCGTCGCCCCCGGGCGCATCACCGCCGAAGCATTGCAGAGCGCCGAGCGTTTCGGCTCGGCATTGTCGCTGGTGCGTGCGGCACAGCGCACGGCGACCTCGTTGCGCGAGCGGCTGTCGCCCGATGCCTGGCAGGTCATTACCGAGATGACCGAGCGGCTGGCCTGGGAGGTCGAGGACGACGACAGCGTGCTGAGCGCGGCCGAGCTGACCTTGCAGGAACTCGCGAGCTTTGCGGGCCTTGCGCAGGAGAACATGAACCGCGCCGCCGGCTGGCGCTTCCTCGATATCGGCCGCCGCACCGAGCGTGCCGTCAACACCACGCGTTTCGCGCGCCAGTTCGCCTATGACGAGGCCGGCGACGAGGATCTCGACATCCTGCTGACGCTGGTGGACTCCCAGATCACCTATCGCTCGCGCTATCTGCTGGCGCCGATCCTGGCGCCGGTGCGCGACCTCGCCGTTCTCGACGGCTACAATCCGCGTTCGGTGGCGTTCCAGGTGACGACGCTGAACGAGCACATCGCGGCGCTGCCGACCCTGAAGGAGCACGGCCTGATCGAGCAGCCGCAACGGCTCGCGGTGGCGATCCAGGCGATGCTTGCGACCGCAGAAGCCGAGAAGCTCGAGGTCAAGACGCTGTTTTCGCTGGAGCAGGATTTGCTCAAGCTGGCCGAGGCGATCGGGTTGCACTATTTCCCGCACGGTCCCAATGCCAGCCGGCCGGAAAAGCTGACGGGGCTGGCGTGATCTACGATATCCGCCACGTCACCACCTATGAATACGAGAGCGCGGTCAGCTTCGCCCGCTGCACGCTGCGGCTGGAGCCGAGGAGCGGAGGGGGCCAGGAGCTGATCTCGCACCGCGTCGAGATCCGTCCGCGTCCGGCCGAGCGCAACGTTCGCCGCGACTTCTTCGGCACGCTGACCGAGAGCGTCGTGATCGAGGCGGCACATCGGACCCTGCGGATCGACTCGCGCTCGCGGGTCTCGGTGTCGCGCCAGCCGCCGGCGCGCGATGCCGTCAGCCCGTCCTGGGAGAGCGTCCGCGACATCGCCTTCGAAGCAACCAGTCTCGGCCCGTCGTCGCCGGTGGGCTATGTCTTTGCCAGCCCATTGGTGCCGGTGCTGCGCTCCGTCAGCGCCTATGCGGCCGAGAGCTTCACGCCCGGCGCGGCCATCCTCGCCGGCGCGGTCGATCTGATGCATCGCATCCGCACCGAGTTTCGCTACGACCCCAAGGCGACGGTGATCTCGACGCCGCTCGACGAGGTCTTCGCCAAGCGCCACGGCGTCTGCCAGGATTTTGCTCACGTGATGATCGCGGGCCTGCGCGGGCTCGGCCTGCCCGCGGCCTATGTCAGCGGCTATCTCCGCACCATTCCGCCGGCCGGCAAGCCGCGCCTGCAAGGTGCCGACGCGACGCACGCCTGGGTCTCGCTGTGGTGCGGGGCGGAGCTCGGCTGGCTCGATTTCGATCCGACCAACGATCTCTTGATCGCCAACGATCACATCGTGCTCGCGGTCGGGCGCGACTTCTCCGACGTCTCCCCGGTGGACGGCATCATCGTCGGCTCGCCGAAGCAGAAGCTCGATGTCGCCGTGGACGTGCTGGTGGTGGAGTAAGCAGGCTCGCCGTCCTGGCCAGGCCCAGGGGGTGCCGCGCCGGCACCTGCTACGGCAACATATTTCCGTGTTCTCGTCCGGGGGTTTGGCCAGCCGGCCCAAGATGGGCTATGCTGGCGTGCGTCGAGGACGCGAAGAGAGATCGGGAGTTGGCGTGGGACACCACCGGCGGGCGGGGCTGCATCCATGATCACGTTGCCGAAACTGGCGGCCGAAACCCTGGAGAAGATGCTGGGTTCGTTCATGCGCCGCAGGTACGACGAGTCCTATGCAAGGGTGGTGGAGGGCTCGACCCGCACCGCGATGGAATGCATCGGCAACAGCGATGCGCTTTACCACAATATCGAGCATACGATGCTGGTGACGCTCGCGGCCCAGGCGATCCTCATGGGGCGCAATCTTCACACGCACCTTGCGGCGGAAGATTATATCCATGTCCTGATCGCCTGCCTCGCGCATGACATCGGCTATGTCCGCGGTCTGTTTCCGGAGGATGACGAAGACGGTTTCGTGATCGACGAGGCCGGGACCAAGGTGTCGCTGCCGCGCGGCGCCTCGGATGCCAGTCTGATGATGTATCACGTTGACCGCTCGAAGCTCTTCGTAAGGCGGCGGCTGCCGCCGATCCGCGGCATCGACAGCGAGCGCGTCGCCCGCGCCATCGAAGGCACGCGGTTTCCGGCCCAGAAAGGCCAGGAATATGACGACGAGGCCTCGATCCTGCGCGCCGCCGACTTCATCGGGCAGCTCGGCGATCCCAACTATCTGCGCAAGGCCAACGCGCTCTACTACGAATTCGAGGAGGTCGGGATCAACCGCCAGCTCGGCTACGACTCGCCCGCAGACATCGTGAACCGCTATCCGCAATTCTACTGGAACAGTGTCGCACCGCACATCCAGACCGAGATCGGATATCTCAACAAGACCGAGATCGGCCGGCAATGGATCGCCAATCTCTACAGCAACGTGTTCCGCGCCGAGCGCGACATCACGTTGTCCGGTCCGCAGACGTAAGTCGGGTTTCTCGTAGCCCGGATGGAGCGACGCGCAATCCGGGAAAAGCTGCGCCGCCCGGATTGCGCTGCGCTCGATCCGGGCTACGACGTCGCAAAGCCGTGAGCAAGGCATGCAGCACAAAACGATCACCACGGACGTCCTCGACATCGCCTATCTCGACTACGGCGCGCCGGACGGCTGGCCCTGCATCATGGGTCATGGCTTTCCCTATGACGTGAACGCCTACGCCGAGACCGCGCCGATCCTGGCGCAAGCCGGCGCGCGGGTGCTGGTGCCCTGGCTGCGCGGCTACGGTCCGACGCGGTTTCGTTCTGCGCAGACGCTGCGCTCCGGCGAGCAGGCGGCGCTTGGCGCCGATCTCCTTGCCTTCATGGATGCGCTTGGCATTCAACGCGCGGTCGTCGGCGGCTATGATTGGGGCGGGCGGGCCGCCTGCGTGGTCTCGGCGCTGCATCCGGAGCGCGTGGTCGGGCTCGTCTCCGGCAATTCCTACAACATCCAGAACATCGCCCGCAGCATGGAGCCGGCTTCGCCGCCCGAGGAGGCGGCGCTCTGGTATCAATATCTCTTCCACAACGAGCGCGGCCGCCGCGCGCTGGAGCGCAATCGCGGCGGCTTCGCGCGCCAGCTCTGGGCGATGTGGTCGCTGAAATGGACATTTGACGACGCGACGTTCGAGCGAAGCGCCGTGTCGTTCGACAATCCCGATTTCGTCGATGTCGTGATCCACTCCTATCGCCACCGCTACGCGCTGGTCGCGGGCGATCCCGCCTATGCCGGGATCGAGGCGAAGCTCGCGGCGCAGCCGGCGATTCTGCGTCCCGACGATCGCAATCGACGGCGACAGCGACGGCGTCAATCCCGGCACTGCGCATCACGCGCGCAAGTTCGAGGGTTTCTTCGAGCGGCGCGTGTTCGCGGGCGCCGGTCACAATTTGCCGCAGGAGCGGCCGTCCGAATGGGCGCGGGCGGTGCGGGACGTGTGGAAGGCGGCGCAAACGTAAATTTTGCCGACCGTTGGGAACTTTTCGCGGGTAGCGCCGTCCAAATCCTCAGTCGGGCGGGGCTCGCGAGGGAGATGACCATGAGCGAGGATAACAAGCCGAGCGGGCCCGACCTGACCAAAGGCGTGTCGCTCGCCGATTTCAAAGACAGCAAGCTGCTCGGCCATGTCGGCGAGGAAGATGTGCTGCTGGTGCAGGCGGGCGGCGAGGTCTTTGCCATAGAGCCCACGTGCAGCCATTATCATGGCCCGCTCGCCGAAGGGCTGGTTGTCGGCCACACCATCCGCTGCCCCTGGCATCACGCCTGCTTCTCCTTGCGGACCGGTGAGGCCACGCGTCCGCCGGCGCTAAACGCGCTCGCGCTCTGGGAGGTGACGCGCGATCAGGACTGGATTTCGGTTCAGCGCAAGCAGGAGGCGCTGAAGCCATCAGCATCGCACCGCGCGGAGCCGGCGCCGGAAAAATTCGTCATCGTCGGCGGCGGCGCGGCCGGTTTCGCGGCGGCCGAGATGCTGCGGCGCGAGGGATTTGCCGGCGGCATCACCATGCTCAGCAATGACGGCGCGATGCCGGTCGACCGGCCGAACCTGTCCAAGGATTATCTCGCCGGCAACGCGCCGGAGGACTGGCTGCCGTTGCGGGGCGAGGATTACTATGCGGACGTCGGCATCGACCTCAGGCTCAACACCAATGTGTCCGCGATCGATCCGAAGGCGTGCAGCGTGACGCTGGGCAATGGCGACAGGCTGCCATTCGACCGTCTGCTGCTCGCGACCGGCGCCGAGCCAGTCAAATTGCAGATCCCCGGCGCCGAGCAGCCGCATGTCCACACCTTGCGTTCGGTCGCCGACAGCCGCGCCATCATCAACGCGGCGGGCAGCGCGAAACGCGTGCTCGTGATCGGCGCGAGCTTCATCGGCCTCGAGGTCGCGGCTTCCTTGCGGGCACGCAAGCTCGAGGTGCACGTGGTTGCGCCGGAAGAACGGCCGATGCAGAAGGTGCTCGGTGCCGAGATGGGCGACTTCGTGCGCGCGTTGCACGAAGAGAACGGCGTCAATTTTCATCTGAAGGACACCGTGGAGAAACTCGACGGCACGCGCGCGACGCTGAAGAGCGGTAGCGTGATCGAGGCCGACCTCGTCGTGGTCGGCATCGGCGTGAAGCCGCGCCTCGCACTCGCCGAGCATGCGGGGCTTGCCGCCGATCGCGGCGTCAGCGTGAGCGAATACCTCGAAACCAGCGTCGCCGGAATCTTCGCTGCTGGTGACATCGCGCGCTGGCCCGATCCGCATTCGCGGCAAATCATCCGCGTCGAGCATTGGGTGGTGGCGGAGCGCCAGGGCCAGACCGCGGCACGCAACATGATGGGCGGTCGCGAACGCTTCGAGGCCGTGCCGTTTTTCTGGAGCCAGCATTACGATGTGCCGATCAACTATGTCGGCCATGCCGAGAGCTTCGACGACATCGCGATCGACGGCAGCATTTCGGGGAAGGACTGCCTGCTGAAGTACCGCAAGGGCGGCCGCGTGCTGGCGGTTGCCTCGATTTATCGGGATCTCGACAATCTCAAGGCCGAGCTCGAAATGGAACGGTCGCGCGCGTGATGCGCCCGGTCGACCTTGATTTGCGTCATGGCTGGCGTGGCGCAAGGCTGCTCGACTGGCTGTTGTCCCGGCGCTATCGGTGCTATCCTGAAGATGTGCTCTGGGGGGCTTCACATGCAGGAGTAGCCGTCATGACAAGTGCTTCGGATACGTCTCAAAACCTAAGCCTGGGCTCCGGCATTGCCGCGCTGCATGCCAAATGGGGCTGGGTGGTCGCTCTCGGTCTCGTGTATCTGATCGCCGGATTCGTCGCGCTCGGCAGCATGGTGATGGCGACGGTTGCGAGCGTCATCGTGGTCGGTGCGATGATGATCGTCGCCGGCGTGACAGAGGTGATCGGCGCGTTCCAGATGAAGAGCTGGGGCAAGTTCGCGATCTGGGCCCTGCTCGGCGTGCTCTATATCGTGGCAGGCTTCCTGACCTTCGACAATCCGTTGTTCGCGGCGGCATTGCTCACGCTGTTCCTCGGCGCCTCGCTGCTTGCCTCCGGCGCGGTCAGGCTGTTTCTCGCCTTCAGCATGAAGAGGGAAAGCCCGTGGGTCTGGGTGGCGCTGTCGGCCGTCGTCACGCTCTTGCTCGGGCTGCTGATCCTGGCGCGCTGGCCGGTCAACAGCGTCTATATCCTCGGCCTGTTTCTCGGCATCGACCTGATCATGGCGGGGACCGGCTGGGTCAGCTTGGGCCTCAGCCTGCGGCGGCGCCAGTAGCTCACCAGCAACTCGACGCAAGACCGTCGTAGCGAACTCCGCTGATCTGACACGCTGACAAAAAGGCAGCACGCCGCGCGTTCGGTCGTGGCGAGCAAGCTGTTGCGCGGGACGTGAGGCGCAAGATCGGCGAGCGGGGTGGGGCTCTCTCCGCCAGCTCGGAATCGTAGGGTGGGCAAAGGCGCACTTGCGCCGTGCCCACCACCGCTCCAACACCGAAATAGAAGCGGTGGGCACGCTCCGCTTTGCCCACCCTACGAGACCGACGCGAAGGTCGGCGAGCGGGAGGATTAAAATGAACTTTCAACACTCCGCACGGTCGCTGGAGCTGCAGGAGCGCGTCCGCCAGTTCATGCGGACGCATGTCGAGCCGGTCGAGGAGCTCTATTACGAACAGGTGAAGCCTGAGGCCTCGCGCTACAAGACGCCGGCCGTTTTGCAGGACCTGAAGCGGCTGGCCCGGGAGCAGGGGCTGTGGAACCTCTTTCTCTCCGGCGAGCACGGTCCGGGCCTCACCAATCTCGAATACGCCCCGGTGAAGGAGATCATGGGCCGCATCCTCTGGGCGCCCGAGGTGTTCAACTGCTCGGCACCCGATGTCGGCAACATGGAGGTGCTCGCGAACTACGGCACGCCGGCGCAGCAGGAGCGCTGGCTGAAGCCGCTCCTGGAGGGGCGCATCCGCTCCGGCTTCTCGATGACGGAGCCGCAGGTCGCCTCCAGCGATGCCACCAACATCCAGTGCGAGATCAAGCGCGACGGCGGCGACTACGTCGTCAATGGCCGCAAATGGTTCACCTCCGGTGCGATGAACGAGGATTGCGAGATCCTGATCGTGATGGGCAAGACCGCGCCCGACCATCCCGACCGCCATCGCCAGCAATCCATGATCCTGGTGCCCAAGAATACGCCGGGCGTGCGCATCGTCCGCGACATGCTGACTTACGGCTATGACGACGCGCCGGTCGGTCACCCCGAGATCGTCTATGACAACGTCCGCGTGCCCTCGGAGAACATTTTGCTTGGCGAAGGCCGCGGCTTCGAGATTGCGCAGGGACGGCTCGGCCCCGGCCGCATCCACCATTGCATGCGGCTGATCGGCTGCGCCCAGCGTGCGCTGGAATTGATGTGCCGGCGCGCGGTCTCACGCACGGCGTTCGGTAAGCCGCTGGCCGAGCAGGGCTCGGTGCGCGAGGACATCGCACATTCGTTCTGCGAGATCGCCCAGGCGCGGCTGTTGACACTGCAAGCCGCCGACAGGATGGACCGCGAGGGCAACAAGGCCGCGCGCGACCTGATCGCAGCCGCCAAGATCGTGGTGCCCAGCATGGCCGCCCGCGTCATCGACCGCGCCATCCAGATCCACGGCGCCGCCGGCGTCTCGCAGGACACGTTCCTGGCGCGGGCCTATGTCTACGCCCGCTTCATCCGCATCGGCGACGGCCCCGACCAAGTGCATCTGGCTGCGGTCGGCAAGGAGCTGATCAAGCGCGGCGGGGTGATGGCGGGATAGGGCTGCAGGATCACTGGGAGTACGAGAGCTGATCTTCCGTCACCACGCGCTCGACATTGCCCGTTTTGCTCCTGATGCGGTAGCGAAGACGACCGTCGGCCTCGATCGGCATGCATTGAACGATGGTATAGATCACCGGCTGATCAGTCTCGGCACGGCCTTGTGGACCTTGGCGG
Source organism: Bradyrhizobium sp. LLZ17 (assembly GCF_041200145.1). Classification (NCBI taxonomy): domain Bacteria; kingdom Pseudomonadati; phylum Pseudomonadota; class Alphaproteobacteria; order Hyphomicrobiales; family Nitrobacteraceae; genus Bradyrhizobium; species Bradyrhizobium zaerense. Next base: position 2,411,367 of record NZ_CP165734.1, on the reverse strand, counting down.
AGGTGCTGGACGTCTTCATTCAGCTTGTAGGCATATGACATGTGTCTACCTTCGAATTGTCGGTTGCTCTGGCATGACCGTGCGCGATGCACTGCATCCTCCCGGTAAAGCCAACCTGACGAAACCGGGGCGCTGCTTGTTTGGCGCATGGGTGCCTCAATTGCGGCAAGAGATCCAGCTATGATTCGCTCCGGTCATCCAGCGTTCGTCGGCGCGTCCAGCGATCCATCAGAACTCACGCCTCGGATCTGCCGGCGATGGGGGTGCAAGGGCGCTTGGTTCCCCATACTGGGCGCCCTTGTGCTGTGACTCAAGCTCCGCGCCAGACGTGTAGCACGCCTTCGCGACAGCCGCCGACGAAATAATCGAATAAATCCGGTCGCAGGAGGAAGGTGGCTGGAGATCCCGGCTATTGGCGCGGCGTGAATTGGTCCAGGTCGTGAATGCCGATCTGCTGCTCCAGCTGGGCAACGCGGGCCACCATTTTCTCGAAACCGTCTTCCCCGAACAGTTCGTGTTCCTTTTTCTCGAAATCCTCCCCCATCGCGTCGTATTCATTGGAGGACACGACGTCCTTCAGCTTCGGGAAGAGATCGGTGTCCTCGCGGGCCGCGTGCGGCCGATACATCGTGACGAAGGATTGGATCGACCCGACGAGCTGTTTGCGGGCGTCGGCATCGCTCCGGCTCGACGGCGCGAGTTTCAGGATCGTGTTCGTGACCATTCGGCCCGCTTCGTGCTGGCGCAGCAACGTGTCCACCAGATCAGTCATCTTCCCGGCCTTCTTGAAGCGCGGGAAGACGTGCTCTTCCTCCGATTTCTCATGGTAGTTATTGATGAAATCGCGAACGATCTCGGCTGACTGCGTGATCAGGGCGGGATCGAAATCCTCGTTGGACGAGAACTTTCGGAGTCCGGCTTCGTAGACCAGCAGCACGCGGTCGAGCACGCCGTGTTCGCGCATCAAGTCCTCGGGAGGCGTGACCTCCTCGTCCTTTTTCCCCGTGACCATCTCCTTCAGCTTCTCGCCGACTCCGCTCTGTTGGGCGAGAGCCGGCGTCGCGATGACCGCCGGAGCGGCGAGGACCGCCAATGATCCACCAAGCAGGAGCAGCTGGCGCTTGCTGGGCATCACTATTGTCATGGTGAATATTCCTGTGAACCGAGGGCCTCGCAACTTGCGCCGCGGCGTCGCGAGGATCAGCGCCAGGCCTTTTCGTTCTTCTGTTCGTAATCCTTGAACGCCTTCTCGAGGCCGCCCAAAACCTCTGCGGATGTTTCGAACATCGCCTTCAACTGTGGTTCGTCGACTTTTTGAATGTCCTCGCGCAGATGGTTCCGGATATCCTGGAGCGCCTTCTGCATCTTCTGCGTATGGTGTCGGGGATCGCGATCTGCCGCACTTGCCATGTTCAGTCTCCTCGCTGGCAACATTGCTTCGTCGGACCAGCAGCGTCCGGCAAGACGGCGCGTTAACGGTCGGGGGAAAACGTCGTTCCAATCACGAATCCGGCAGTAGCCGGTCCGGCGCAGACGGAGCTGGCGCTGATAGAGCGGCGGCAAGTCCACCGCTTTGGCCCTGAAACACCATTGTTTCCGATCATTGTAGTACAATAGTAACGACCGCTGATTGAGAGTGGAGCTGCCTGCGCTTTTGGAAGTTCGCGCACGATGAAGGCCAACAGGTCGCTTCGGCTCGAGGAGAGAACTTTTGCCGACGTCAGAAAAGGCCGTCATCCCCCAGGGTGTGCCTGGAAGCGGTTGGGGCATGAATCAGCGTTGGATCATCGTGGCCGCGATCCTCCTGACGGCCTTGCTTGTTCAAATACCCTCCGTTCTCAACCCGGATTTGAGCTGCCTGCTTTCTACATGCCGGCAGCCCTGCTTGCGCGATTGACCGGCATTGCGCCCGAGATCATCGTGATCGTCCTGGTGATGATCGAGATCATCGGCTCGCTATTTTTGATCGATCGCGCCGCCGCGGCGGCGAAGTTGGGAGCCGGAGAGCGAACTATTTCGACGTGCGTGCTCGCTTTTCTGTTCGCGGTGCTTCCGAACGCCGTATTCGGGCAACGTGAACATATAGCCGTCATTGCACTCACTCCCTTTGTAGCCATCACTGCAATTCGCTGGCGCGGCCTTTCGCCCGGAGCGGTTGCGATCCTGGCAGGACTGGGTGGCGGGCTGGCCATGTGCATCAAGCCCCAGCTTGCTCTGGTGGCAGGCCTTCCGATCATCCTTGGCATCATCCACCAACGTTCTCTCAGGCTGTTGTTCACCCCTGAAGCGTGTGCAGCCGCCGCTATGGTCATCGGCTATGGGGCGGTGGTCGCTCTCGTGTTTCCCGGCTATCTGTTTACCTTTGCGCCGATGGTCGCTGCCACCTATCTTCCAATGAGGAAGAATTTGGCTGGTCTGCTTCCTTTCCCGATCGTTGTGATCACTGCTTCCATTGTGTTTCTGCGCCAAGTCACTCCGCAAGGCCTCAAAATAGGCAGCGACGCAACCCCGTGGCTGGCCGCAGCCGTCGGCGGCGCCGCGAGTTTCCTTCTTCAAGGCAAGGGCTGGACTTACACGCTGTACGCGCTTTGCTTGTTTGCGATTGCTGCGCCCTTGCTACATGTTCGCACAAGGAATCTGCCAGTGTCGGTCAAGATCGGCGGCTTTGCTGGCGTGGTGCTCATCGGGCTCTGTTTGTCCTTGTCGCTCCGAGAGTTTCCGCCGCTGGAGCAGCGTATCCAGTCACATGCAAAGCATCCGCGGCTGCTCACGATTACCGATCACCTCGCTTTAGGGCATCCGCTCGTCCGTCAAATCGGTGGGACTTGGGTGGGCAGTTCGTGTGCCCAGGCGCTGACGGCCGGTGCAATTTTGGCCGAGAACAGCTCACAGCCAACCCAAGCAGAGCGAGCAAAACTGGACGGCATCATGGATTTCGAGCGGCGGCAGTTGTTGGCAGACCTGCGAAACGCGCGCCCAGACGTGATTCTGGTGGATACCTATTTGCAGAGTTCGGTCCCGTTCGATTGGTTGGCTTGGGCCAATTCGGATCCCGAACTCCAAACGGAGTTGCATCGTTACCGTGAAGTCGAGGATGTTGGCCGCGTTCGAATATTTGTCGATCAATCGAGATCGGAGCGCTAATCGACTTTCGTCGAAAGCGCTTTCGAGCTTTTTCGTCGACGCGTGACCGCCGCCGGCCTTGCGGGTGGGCGCGCGCCCTTATCCGGCCTTGGCGAGGCGGCTGTCCGCCGACCCCGACCGCAGATCTGGAAGAACGTTTCCACCTCGCGCGACAGCGTCTCCGCCGTAGCGGTCAGGCTGCTCGCCGCCGTCAGCACGGAGGAGGCCGCCGTGTCGGTCTCGCCGATGGCATCGCGCAGCGACGTGATGTTGGCGACCAGCGTCTCGTTGCCCTGGGCCGCGGATTGCGCATTCGACGAGATCTCGCGCGTGGCGGCGTCCTGCTGGCCGATCGCGCCGGCGATCGCCGCGGTGACGTCGTTGATCTCGCGCACCGCGCCGCCGATCTCGCGCACGGCATCGACCGCGTTGCGAGTGGAGGTCTGGATCATCGAGACGTTCTCGCCGATCTCGGCGGTCGCTTTCGCAGTCTGACCCGCCAGCGCCTTCACTTCATGGGCGACGACGGCAAAGCCGCGGCCGGCGTCACCGGCGCGCGCGGCTTCGATGGTGGCGTTGAGCGCGAGCAGATTGGTCTGCTCGGCGATCGCCTGGATCAGATTGAGCACCCCGTCAATGCGCTGCGTGGCGGCCGCAAGGCTCTCGATCTCGGAGATCGACTTCTCGGTGCGCTGGCCGGTGTGCTCGACTGCGGTTGCGCTCTGCCGCACCTGGCGGCCGATTTCCACCACCGATGCCGACAATTCCTCGGCGGCGCCCGCCACCGCCGTGACATTATGGGAGGCCTGTTCGGTGGCGTTCGCCGCCGTGCCGGCGCGGCTGCTGGCGTCCGCGGTGACGCGCGTGATGGTCTGCGCGGTCTCGCGCATGACGGTGGCGTTATCCGTGAGGCCGCGCATCACCGCACTGATGGCCTCGCGAAACGCCTCCACGGATTGTTCGATGTGGCGGGCGCGTTCCTCGCGCGCGGCGGAATCCTGCGAAACCTGCGAGGCGAGATTGCGATTGCGTTCCATCGCTTCCTGGAAGACCTGGATCGCGCGGGCCAGCGCGCCAATCTCGTCGGCACGGCCACTGTGCGGCACCACGACGTTCTCGGCGCCATCGGCGACCTGCTTGATGGTTGCGGTGATCGCGGCGAGCGGCCGCGCGATCGAGCGGGCAATGATGATGATGCCGATGACGACGAGTGCCAGTGCCAGGCCGCCGAGGCAGGTCAGCACCAGCGACAGCAAGCGGTTGGTCTCGGTCTGCTGCGCGATCTGCCTGGCGCGCTCGGCATAGACCTTGGAGAGCGCCTCGAGATCCTTGTTCAGCGCCGAGCGAACGGCGCGATTGGCGTCGTTGTCGCCCCATTCGCGGCCCGCGGCCGCGTTGATCTCGATGCCGCGGCGGACCAACTCCTTGCGGAACTCGACGAACTGCTCGATGCGCTTCTTGAAGGTGGCGAACTGCTCGGCATCGTCGGTTTTGACGATGGTTTCCCAGCGCTTCACGACGTCGAGGATCTGCCCGTTGAACTTGAGCAGGCCTTCGCCGTACTTCTTCACGACGGCCGGCTCCGTCGACATGTAGACGCCGCGCGACTCCATCACGACCGCATAGACCAGCGAGTTGACGCGCTCGACGTTCAGCGCCGCCGCATTCGCCGTCTCGATCGCGGCGGTCAGCTCAGCGCCGCGGCGGCTGTTGTAGTCCGACAGCATCGCGATCGCCGCAGTCAGCAGTGCGAACAACGCGAAGATCGCGTAGAGCTTGTTGGCAAGCGTGAGCCGGCCTGCCAGGCCGGCGGCATTCCCAGTTTGGTCGATTGTCATGATGTTCAGGCCCGAATGGCCGGGAGCGGCCGGTGCGCGCGGTCGTATCAAATTCATGCAAAACTATGCAGAATGAAGATGGACGCAGTGTTAACGCGCAAGTTCGGGGTGCACGCTCCCGCTCCAGCCAAACATGAGTGGTCTCAGTGATTTGGAGCGATCCTATCGCTTTCCGGCAGGCGGCCCCGAGGATCTCACGGCCTGCCCCAAACATCTGGGTGCACCGAGGCGGCCAAGTGCGTATTCCCTGACGTCACGCCGCCTTCAAGCTAATCTGAAGTCGGCCATTGACCGACCAGCCTGCGGAGGTGCCTTTGGTCTACCGCCACACCATCGACGCCACGAGCTATACCTTTTCCGACCTGCGCGACCTCCTTGCCAAGGCGACGCCGCCGCGCTCCGGCGACCGGCTGGCCGCAATCGCCGCCGGTAGCGCCGCGCAGATGATCGCAGCGCGGATGGCGCTCGCCGAGGTTCCGCTTCGGCAATTCCTCCAGGAAGCCGTCATCCCCTATGAGGCCGACGAGGTCACCCGTCTCATCATCGACAGCCATGACGCAAGCGCCTTCGCGCCGGTCGCCTCGCTGACGGTCGGCGGCTTTCGCGACTGGCTGCTGTCGGACGCCGCGACGCCCGAAATCCTGCGCAAGCTGGCGCCAGGCGTCACCCCGGAAATGGCGGCCGCCGTGTCAAAGCTGATGCGCAACCAGGACCTGATTCTGGCCGCACGGAAATGCGAGGTCGTAACCGCCTTCCGCAACACCATCGGGCTGAAGGGACGGATGAGCACGCGGCTCCAGCCAAACCATCCCTTCGACGACGCCAGGGGCATCACTGCCTCGATCCTCGACGGCCTCCTGCTTGGTGCCGGCGATGCCTGCATCGGCATCAATCCCGCGAGCGACGATCCGGCCGTGATCGCGCAATTGCTGCGGCTGCTCGACGAGGTCATCGCGCGACTGAAAATTCCGAGCCAGGGCTGTGTCCTGACCCATGTGACGACGACGCTGTCGCTGATCGGCCAGGGCGTGCCGGTCGACCTGGTGTTCCAGTCGGTCGCCGGCTCTGGAGGCCGCCAACCGCAGTTTCGGCATCGACCTCGCCTTGCTGAAGGAAGCGCAGCAGGCCGGGCTGTCGCAAAAGCGCGGCACGGTCGGGCAGAACGTGATGTATTTCGAGACGGGGCAGGGCTCGGCGCTGTCGGCCAACGCTCATCATGGCGTGGACCAGCAGACCTGCGAGGCCCGCGCCTATGCGGTCGCCCGGACCTTTGCTCCTTTGCTGGTCAACAGCGTGGTCGGCTTCATCGGCCCGGAATATCTCTATGACGGCAAGGAGATCATTCGGGCCGGGCTCGAGGATCATTTCTGCGGCAAGCTGCTCGGCCTGCCGCTCGGGGTCGATATCTGCTACACCAACCATGCCGAGGCGGACCAGGACGACATGGATAATCTCCTGACGCTGCTCGCGGCCGCCGGCGTCACCTTCATCATGGGGGTGCCGGGCGCCGACGACGTCATGCTGAACTACCAGTCGACCTCCTTCCATGACGCGCTCTATGTCCGCGAGGTCTTCGGTGCGGCCCGCGCGCCGGAGTTCGACGAGTGGCTGGTGCAAACGGGCATTGCGGGGGTCGATTTCCGGCTTGCCGGCGATGCAGGCCTGTTGCCCGATTTTGCCTCACGGCTGATCGCATGAAGGGCAGAGGCCGGAGAGCGCCGCGAAAACTTCCACCCGCCGCTGTGAACCGGGGAAACCATTGGCACGTCTCACGAATTAGTTCGTCGCCACAATATTGAGGAAATTCAGTCCCAGCGTTACGTTATATGTCTGGTGATCTCGTCAGTACCGTTCGTACAACGTGGTTGGGGAAAGTTCGATGCGCGCTGAAAGCAACGGAACGAGCCGGCATGTCCTCTGCGTCTTCCCGCGCTACACATCCTCGTTCGGTACGTTCGAGCATTCCTATCCGTTGACCGACGGTGTCCGCGCCTTCATGCCGCCGCAGGGGCTGTTGCTGCTCGCCGCCTATCTGCCGAAGGAATGGCAGGTGAAGTTCGTCGACGAGAACCTCCGGCCCACGACGCAAGACGAGTTCGAATGGGCGGAAGTTGTCTTCGTCAGCGGCATGCACATCCAGCGCCAGCAGATGAATGACATCTGCCGCCGCGCCCATGAATTCGATCTGCCGGTCGCCCTCGGCGGCCCGTCGGTCAGCGCGTGTCCGGACTATTATCCATCCTTCGACTATCTCCATGTCGGGGAACTCGGCGACGCCACCAACGAGCTGATCGAGATTTTGGCGCGCGACACCTCGCGTCCTGACGAGCAGGTGGTGCTGACCACCAAAGACCGGATTCCGATGACGGAGTTTCCGATTCCGGCCTACGAGCTTGCCGACGTGAAGAAATACTTCCTCGGCAGCATCCAGTATTCCAGTGGCTGTCCCTACCAATGCGAGTTCTGCGACATCCCCGGCCTCTACGGCCGCAACCCGCGCCTCAAGTCGCCGGAGCAGATCATCGCCGAGCTCGACCGCCTGCGCGAATGCGGGATGACCGACACGGTCTATTTCGTCGACGACAATTTCATCGGCAACCGCAAGGCCGCGATGGACCTGTTGCCGCATTTGATCGAATGGCAGAAGCGGACCGGCTATGTCGTGCGGCTCGCCTGCGAGGCGACGCTCAATATCGCCAAGCGCCCCGAGATCCTCGAAAAGATGCGCGAGGCCTATTTCATCACCATCTTCTGCGGCATCGAGACGCCGGATCCCGACGCGCTGAAGGCGATGCACAAGGACCACAATATGATGGTCCCGATCCTCGATGGCGTGCGCACCATCAACTCCTACGGCATGGAGGTGGTGTCCGGCATCATTATGGGCCTCGACACCGACAAGGCGAACACGTCGGAAGCGCTGCTCGCCTTTGTCGAGGAGTCGCGGATTCCGCTGCTCACCATCAATCTGCTTCAGGCGCTGCCGAAGACCCCGTTATGGGACCGGCTGGAGCGCGAGGGTCGCCTGGTCGAAGACGACGCGCGCGATTCCAACGTCGACTTCCTGTTGCCCTATGACGAGGTCGTGGCATCCTGGAAGCACGCCATGGGCGTCGCTTACGAACCGGCTAAGGTCTACGCGCGCTTCCAGTATCAATGCGACCATGTCTATGTGCACCGCCTCAAGATGCCGGTGCCGGTCGAGATGAAGACCTGGCCCAACATCCGGCGCGGGCTGGTGATGCTGCGCAACATCTTCTGGAAGGTCGGCGTGCTCGGCAATTACAGGCGCGTGTTCTGGAAGTTCGCGCTGGGGCGGATCCGGCGCGGCGACCTCGAAGGCCTGATCGGGTGCACCCTGATTGCGCATCATCTCATCACCTTTGCGCGCGCGGCCTCCAGCGGTGAGACCAATGCATCGAACTATTCGCTGCGATTGCGCGAGGCTGCCGTTCCGGCCGAATGACCGACAAGCCCGTTCCGGCTCGCCCGACCCTCGACCTGCGCTCGTTCACGCCTGCGCGGGTCGCGCTCGGCGCAGCGGCGCCAGCCTGCCGACAAAAGCGCTGCTCGATTTCACGCTGGACCATGCCCGCGCCCGGGATGCCGTGCACGCCGCCTTTGATTCGCCGCGGCTCGCCAGCGGGCTCGGCGAACTCGGCCTTGCCGTCACGGAGGTGAGGAGCCGGGCGGCCGACCGCGGGGATTATCTGCGGCGGCCGGATCTAGGACGGCAGCTCGATCGGGGATCCGCCGAGACCCTGGCGCAACGCGCCAGCGGGCCGTGCCAGCTCGTGATCGTCATCGGCGACGGATTGTCGGCGGCGGCGGTCCATGTGCACGCGATTGCGCTGGTCAAGAGCCTCTCGGCTCTGCTTGCAGCCGACAATGGTGTCGCGATCGGACATGTCGTGGTCGCCTCAGGCGCGCGCGTCGCGCTCGGCGACGAGATTGGCGCCATTCTCGGCGCGCGCATGGTGGTGATGCTGATCGGCGAGCGGCCAGGCCTGTCCGCGCCCGACAGTCTCGGCGCCTACCTCACTTTTGCGCCGAAGCCGGGCTTGACCGATGCCGCGCGCAACTGCGTCTCGAACGTCCATCACGCCGGATTGAGCTATGACGAGGCGGCCTTCAAGATCGCCTGGCTGGTCCGCGAGGGACTGGCGCGGGAAATCACCGGCGTCGCGCTCAAGGACGAGAGCGCGGACCGGGCGCCGCGTCGAATCGGCAAAGCGGCGGCGGGATGAGCAGCATCGGGGTCGGAAATCGCCGCATCTTGATGTGTTTGATGACGCTTCGCCTGCTTGCGAGGGGGGCTATTGACCTGCTAAACCCCTGACGGCGATTTTCCGCGTATTTTCAAAGGGCAAGCCTCCCCATTTGTATGGCGTTTTCAAGCCGTTCGCGGGGCGCAATAAGCTCACTGACCGAACCGATTAGGAACTGGACAAGGCATGCTCGAAAAGCACCGCGAGAGTGAGGTTCATGTCGACAAGGTCGAGCAGGGGCCCACGTCCTCCATCGCCTTCGGGCTGGAGCGCATCGGGCTGGTCGCGGTCCGGGCGCCGATCGTCTCCTGCGTCATCCTGCTCGCGCTGATCGTCGGCGCCATCTTCGGGATCGAGCGGATCAAGATCGACGATTCGCTATCACAGCTCTTCCGCTCCAATTCCCGTGAATTCCACCAGTACGAAGAGGTGACGAAGAAGTTCCCGGCGGAAGAATTCGACGTTCTCGTCGTGGTCGAGGGCAAGAACCTGCTGGCGCGCAACAACCTCGAGAAGCTGCGCGACTTCGTCACCGATCTGCAACTGGTCGAGGGCACCCGCGGCCTGGTCTCGCTGTTCTCCGCGCGCCAGGCGCCGGCGCCCGGCAAGCTGCCGGCGGCGTTGTTCCCGAGCGAGCTGCCCGAGGGCGCGGCCTATGACAAGTTCATCGAGACCGTCAAATCCAACGAGATCATCCGCGGCAAGCTGCTGTCGGAGGACGGCACGCTCGCGCTGATCGTGCTCTCGCTCGATCCGGAGGTGGTCGCCTCCAGCAAGCTCACCAAGACCGTGGGCGACATTCGCGCGTTGATGAAGGAGGATCTCGGCGACACCGGGCTCAGCGTGCAGCTCTCCGGCGTGCCGGTGATGCAGCTCGAGATCCGCAACGCCGTCGAGCGCGACGGCCTCACCTACAACATCCTCGGCATCCTCGCCGGTTGCATCATCGCCATCATCTTCTTCCGGAAAATCTCCTTCATGGTGGTGGCGGCGTTCCCGCCGATGATCGCGATCCTGCTGGCGCTCGGCGCGCTCGGCTGGGCCAATTTCAATCTCAACATGTTCCTGAACGTGATGACGCCGCTCATCATGGTCATCAGCTTCTCGGACTCGATGCAGCTTACCTTCGCCGCACGCGACCGGCTGATTGCGGGGCAGGACAAGTTCACCGCGTTCAAGAACGCGGTGCTCGTGGTCGGCCCGGCCTGCGTGCTGACGCACGGCACCGCCGGCATTTCCTTCATCGCGCTGCAGTTCTCCGATTCCGACCTGATCCGCAAGTTTGGCGAGGCGGGCCTGGCCGCCACCATCATCGCGCTGGTCGCGGTGTTGTCGCTGGTGCCCGTGTTCGGCGTGCTGTTGGTGCGCAACGAGAATGTCTTTGCGACCAAGTTCCAGAGCGCGGATGCCGGCGTCCAGGCGCTGCGCAATTTCTGCTACTGGATCGCGGTGCGCATGGTGGGCCGCCCCGGCCTGTTCAGCCTGATCGCGGTGGTGTTCGTCGCCAGCCTCGGCGTCGTCTACGCCCATCTTCAGCCGCGCTATCGGCTTGCCGACCAGGTGCCGGACAAGCGCCAGGCCGTGGCCGCGAGCAACCGGCTCGACGCCAAATTGACCGGCGCCAATCCGGTCAACGTCCTGATCCAGTTCCCGAAGGGTGAATCGCTCTACTCTCCGGAGACCCTGCAAACCATCGCGGACGTTCACGCGACCGTGGAGAAGACCGCCGGCGTCGGCAACGTCTGGTCGGTCGAAACCCTGCGCCGCTGGCTTGCGGAAAAGGCCGGCAGCGGCGACGTCGCGACGCTGAAGGAATATGTCAACCTCATTCCGGAGCATCTGGTGCGGCGCTTCATCGATGCCGACCAGGATGCCGTCGTGGTCGCAGGCCGCGTGCCGGATATCGACTCCAGCCAGCTGTTGCCGGTGGTGGACAAGCTCGATGCCGAGCTCGATGCCGTTCGCAAGAAACATCCCGGCTATGAAGTCGCGGTCACCGGTCTGGCGGCCATTGCCGCGCGCAATTCGGCCGGCATGATCGAAAAGCTCAACCGCGGCCTCACCGTCGAATTCGCGCTGGTCGCGATCTTCATCGGGCTGGCCTTCCGGTCCTGGGTCGTGATGTTCGCGTGTATCCTGCCGGGCATCTTCCCGGTGGTGATGTCGGGGACGGTGCTGTGGGCGATGGGCGAGGGGCTGCAATTCGCCAGCGTCGTGGCGCTGACCGTTTCGTTCGGCCTCGGCCTGAGCGCGACCATCCACTTCCTCAACCGCCTCAGGCTGGAGAGCAAGCCCGGCGTCGGCTCGGCGCTCGCGGTGGAGCGTGCGACCGTGCTGGTCGGCCCGGCGTTGATCCTGACCACGCTGGTGCTGGCCTGCGGCCTCGTGGTCACCGTGTTCTCCAGACCTGCCTTCGCTTCGGCTGTTCGGTTGGCTCAGTGCCTTCTCGATGGTGGCGGCGCTCGTCGCCGACCTCTTCATCCTGCGCCCGACGGCGATGTGGCTGATCAACCTGCACGCCAGGCTTCAGGGCCCGGACAAGCCCGCGATCTGAGCGGGGCGGCTTAAGCCGCCTCGTTCCTCACGCCTCGACGTGGACGATCCCGTAGGGATTGAATTTGAAGTCGTCCTCGGCGTAGTCCGATTGGCGTGAGAGGCTGAGCCTGCGATCAGCGAGCGTCGCATCGATGCCGCGCTCGCTCATTGCGCCGGCGATCTCGTCGATCAGACGCGCCGCATCGCGGTCGCTGCCGCGGGATTTTGCGACATAGATCTCCGGAAGTCCGACGAGATGAAAGCCGACGCTTTCGTGGTAGGCCGCGCCGTCGACCGGACGCTTGGCAAAGGCGAGGCGGCAGGTCCGACTCATGGCGGCCGTCACGGCGAGGCCGTGGTTCGTCGTCGCCGCTGCCTTGCATTCGCCGGCGAGTTGGATCCATCGCTTCAATCCGTGGGCAACGCCGGCGCTTTCGCCTTTCACGGCGGTGGCGCCGGCCTCGATCATCTCTTCGACGATGCGCAGGGCCGCCGCCGAATAGGCGACCGCCTTGTGCTGCTCCATCGGCGGGCTCAGCACGTAGAGCACAGCCTTGTGGTTGGCGACGGCTGCTTCGTCGGCGGCGGACCACGCATTGGGAATCACGCGATCCCAGCAGACCGCGAACGATCGCTCCATGTGCGGATCGGGTTGGGCTTGCGAATAAGTGCGGTCGATCTCGAAGCCGAAATCGGCGATCGTCCTTGCGACCGCCTTTGACGGTTGCAGCAGGCCTTCATCCTTGCCGAGGAAGCAGAGTACGTGGCGCGGCTTCACCGACGAAGGCTGCATGTCGGCTTCTCGTTGCGAATGTTGATCGTTGGCCCAGGCGCGATTGGCCGCGAACAGCCCGAATCCCCAAAGCAGATGTCTTCGAGATCTGGTCCATGTCAGCAAAAAGCCCCCGGCTCGCGAGAACCGGGGGCCATGATCCCTTCCGGTCGGGAACGGCCTCAGCTCTTCGTCATGGTGATGTTGACGCCGCGGATCTCGCCCTTGGAGGAGATCTGCACCGTCTGCTTGGTGCCGTTGGTGCGCAGCGTCAGGTTGGCGGCAAAGCCGTTGGCCTCGACGAACACGTCGATCTGGCCGCCGCCGGCGGTGCCCTGGAGATTGCCGAAGATGTTGCGACTGGCCTCGCTCCAATTGCCGGAGATGCGGTCGCCCTGGCTGGTCACGTCGCTGGTGAGGTCGAACTTGTAGCTGTCGGACGCGCAGTGCAGGGCCTGCTTCAGGTTAAGGCCGGTGCCGCCGACCTTGTAGTCGGCCTTGCAGCGGATGTGCTCGGTGGAGCCGTCGGACAGCGCCACCGTGCCGGTGCCGGTCCACGCACCGTCGAAACCGGCAAACGGTCCGGACGACTGAGCCTGGCTTGCCGCCACCGAGAACAGCAGCGTAGCCCCAATGCCGGCCGCCTTGATCGCCTGTCCGGATCGCCCAAAAAATATCATCATGAATATCCCGTTTTGGAACGACGTCCGCCTAATGTCAGGACGTCTCGCCACATCGAAAGTTTAGTGTTCCGAGCCTGAGTCAGGTTCAAAGCCTCGCCGTCCACGATGTCGGGCACGCAAAGCGCTCTCGCGACCGTCAGCCCCCGGATTTCCTCGTGTTTCCGCGTGTTTCTGGCGGAAACGGCGGGTCGGACAGATGCAGCTCTGCAACAGCTGCCGAGTAAAACGCGAGGTGCCGGGATTATGTCGTCGTATCAACCGCTTACATCTGCCAAATGAAGCTCGGGGGAAGCCCTGATTTGGTAGAGGTGGTGCCAATTTGGCCGCATTTACCAGCGCTTGTGCCACCTCCGGTGCCGCTGTTTCCGCGGCAACTTGCCATCAGAACAATCCGATCCCGTCGTCCGCCTTGTGCTGTCCCGGATCGGTGCGATTCTGCCGTCAGAATGAAGGAATACAATGCGTAAGCTTCTCGTCGCTCTCACCCTGCTGTCGGCATCCCTTTCTACGGCTGCATTCGCCCAGCAGGGGCGTGGCACGGATTCTGAGCAGAAGGCCTGCACGCGCGATGTGCAGAAGTTCTGCCGTCCGGTCATCGACCAGGGCGATTTCACTGTCCTGGCCTGCCTCAAGGAGAACCGGGCCAAGATCTCGCAGGCCTGCGACCAGGTCCTGAAGAACCACAACCAGTAAGCTCGGCCGCTGGCCGACAAAAGCGGGTCCGGGGTCACCTTTTCAGGCCCGGATCCGCCAGGGGCAGCTATCGTGCGACAGGATTGGTTTTGCGGCCGTATTCCCCTATATGGGGGCCGCGGCGGGCACTGCCAACGCGAGCCCGTGCGGGCCAAAAAGCCTTCCTGTCCAAACGATTGTTGACCAGCCCTCGATGACCTCTGCGAGCGAATTGCGATCCGGCAAGGGTGAGCGCGACGAGAATTTTCCCGTCGCGTCCTGGATCATTCATCCGCGTCATCGCGCGCTGATCCTGGCCTATTACAATTTCGTCCGCACCGCCGACGATATCGCCGACCACGCGACCTTGCCGCCCGATGAGAAGCTCGCTTACCTCGACCTGTTCGAGGCGGAACTGCTCGGCAAGGGCGACACCCAGGCCGAAGCGGTCACCTTGCGGCGTGCGCTCGCCGAGCGCGGCATGGCGCCGCGCCATGCGCTCGACGTGCTGGTCGCGTTCCGCATGGACGTGACCAAGCTGCGCTACGAGACCTGGGAAGAGGTGATCCACTATTGCCGCTATTCGGCGATGCCGGTCGGCCGCTTCATGCTCGACGTCCATGGCGAGAGCACCTCGACCTGGGCCGCCTCGGATGCGCTTTGCGCGGGCCTCCAGATCAACAACCACCTCCAGGATTGCGGCAAGGATTTTCGCGAGCTCAATCGCGTCTATCTGCCGCGTGACGCGCTGGCCGCGAGCGGCGCCTCGGTCGAGCAGCTCGGGCTGGCCTCCTCGCCGCCGGCGATGCTGGCCTGCCTTCAGGCGCTCGCCGCGCGCAACGAAGCCCTGCTCGAGCAGGGCAAGTCGTTGAGCGCGGAGATCCGGGATGTCCGTCTCGGCATCGATGTCGCGGTGATCCAGGCCTATGCCGATCAAATCGTGCGCCTGTTGAAGGTGCGCGATCCCCTGCGCGAGCGGGTGCATCTCAACAAGTTCGAGCTGCTCACCTTCAGCGTCGCCGGGATGATCGGCGAGCTTGGCCGCCGCGCCATCGGCCGCAAGGCCATCTCCAGACCGGGGACTGCGCATGACGCTTGAGGCGACCACGCCCGGCGCCAATTATGGCTCGACCGCATCCGGCAGCTCCTTCTATGCCGCGATGCGCATCCTGCCGCGCGCCCAGCGCGAGGCGATGTTCCAGATCTACAGCTTCTGCCGCCAGGTCGACGACATCGCCGATTCCGACGGCCCGCGCGACGAGCGGCTCGCCGCGCTCCAGGTGTGGCGCAACGACATCGATGCGCTCTATCAGGGCCATCCGCCGGAGCGCCTGAAGGACTATGTCAGCTCCGTCAAGACGTTCGGGTTGAAGCGCGAGGATTTCCTCGCGATCGTCGACGGCATGGAGATGGATGTGCCGCAGGACATCCGCGCGCCCGACATGGCGACACTGGATCTTTATTGCGATCGTGTCGCGAGCGCGGTGGGGCGGCTGTCGGTGCGGGTGTTCGGCCTGCCCGAGGAGGACGGCATCCTGCTTGCCTATCATCTCGGCCGCGCGCTGCAGCTCACCAACATCCTGCGCGACATCGACGAGGACGCCGGCCTCGGCCGGCTCTACCTGCCGCGCGAGGCGCTGCTGCATGCCGGCATCACCTCGAACGATCCGAACCGCGTGATCGCCGAGCGGGCGCTGCCGAAGGTGTGCCTGCCGCTGGCGCAGCGCGCGAAAGCGCATTTCGAGCAGTCGGACGAGATCATGAATCGCAACAGGCGCCGCGCCGTACGTGCGCCGCGGATCATGTCGAAATACTATCATGCCATTCTGGACCTCCTGATCGCGCGCGGCTTCAGCGCGCCGCGCGAGCCGGTGCGTGTGTCCAAGGTCACACGCTTCGCGATCCTGTTCCGCTACGCTTTCTTCTGATGCAAAACACAGCTCATATCATCGGCGCCGGAATTTCCGGCCTCTCCGCCGCCGTGCGGCTCGCCAATGCCGGCTTCAAAGTCGCCGTGCACGAGGCGACGCAGCAGGCCGGCGGCCGCTGCCGTTCCTATTTCGACGGCGCCACCAATCTGACCATCGACAACGGCAATCATTTGCTGCTGTCGGGCAACAGCCACGCACGCGCCTATGCGCGCTCGATCGGCACCGAGGCGGGGCTGGTCGGGCCTGAGCGTGCGCAGTTTCCGTTCGTCGACATCAAGACCGGGCAGCGCTGGCAGATCGATCTCGGCGATGGCCGGCTGCCGACCTGGGTGCTCGACGAGAGCCGTCGCGTCCCCGACACCGGCTTGACGGACTACCTCAAGCTGGCGCCGCTGATCTGGGCGTCGGAGCAGACGCTGGTCGGCAAGTCGATTCCCTGCGAGGGCACGCTGTATCACCGCTTGGTGCAGCCGCTGCTGCTCGCAGCGCTCAACGTCGATCCGCCCGAGGGATCGGCCGGCCTTGCCGGTGCGATCGTGCGCGAGACGCTGCTGGCGGGCGGCCAGGCCTGTCGTCCGCTAATCGCGCGCGACGGCCTTAGCGCCGTGCTGATCGAGCCCGCGGTGAAATTCCTCGCCGAGCGCGGCCACTCCGTGCTGCTCGGCCATGAGCTGCGCTCCTTTGTCAGCAATGATGGCAAGGTCGGCGCGCTGAATTTTGGCGGCGACGACGTGATCCAGCTCGGTGCAGGCGATATGGTCGTGATGGCGGTGCCGCCGCGCTCCGCCGCGAGCCTGTTGCCGGGCCTGAAGACGCCGACTGAATTCCGTGCCATCGTCAACGCGCATTTCCGCATTGAGCCGCCGCCGGGCTCCGCGCCGATCCTGGGCGTGATCGGCGGGACGGTTGAATGGCTGTTCGCGTTTCCGAACCGGCTGTCGGTGACCATCAGCAATGGCGATCGCCTGGTCGACATGCCGCGCGAGGAGCTCGCGCAGGCGATCTGGAACGACGTCTGCACGGCAGGCGGCGTCTCGGGCGAGCTGCCCCCGTGGCAGATCGTGCGCGAGCGCCGCGCCACGTTTGCCGCTACGCCCGCGCAGAATGCCTTGCGTCCGGGGCCGGTCACCACGCTGAAAAACCTGTTTCTCGCCGGCGATTGGACTGCTACGGGATTGCCTGCAACGATCGAGGGATCGGTCCGGTCCGGTGATCGCGCCGCCGATCTGGTTTTGGCCGCGAAAGGATCCTGACAAGCGGCCCCGACGGGCATTTGTGCCGGTCAATTGCAATCAACTATCGGAGTAATCGAGCGAGATGGATTCCGTGAACGCGACTGCCCGCGAAGCTTTGGAATCGAGCATTGCGTCAGCCACGCAAGGCGTCCTCGGCTTTCAGCAATCCGACGGCCATTGGGTGTTCGAGCTCGAGGCCGACTGCACCATTCCGGCCGAATACGTCCTGCTGCGCCACTATCTGGCCGAGCCGGTCGATGCCGTGCTCGAAGCCAAGATCGCCAATTATCTCCGCCGCGTTCAGGGTGCGCACGGCGGCTGGCCGCTGGTGCATGACGGCGCGTTCGACATGAGCGCCAGCGTGAAGGCCTATTTCGCGCTCAAGATGATCGGCGACTCCGTCGATGCGCCGCACATGGTGCGCGCGCGGAGGCGATCCACGCCCACGGCGGCGCCATCAACAGCAACGTCTTCACGCGTTTCCTGCTCGCAAGCTTCGGCGTCACCACCTGGCGCGCGGTGCCGGTGCTGCCGATCGAGATCGTGCTGCTGCCGTTCTGGTCGCCGTTCCATCTCAACAAGATCTCTTACTGGGCGCGCACCACCATGGTGCCGCTGATGGTGATCGCCGCGCTGAAGCCGCTGGCCAAGAATCCGAAGGGCGTCGGCATCGACGAGCTGTTCCTGCAGGATCCGCGCTCGATCGGCATGACCGCGAAGGCGCCGCACCAGAGCATGGCGTGGTTCGTGCTGTTCCGCGCGCTGGACGGCATCCTGCGGGTGATCGAGCCGATGTTTCCGAACAGCCTGCGCAAGCGCGCCATCGATGCTGCGCTCGCCTTCATCGAGCCGCGGCTCAACGGCGATGACGGCATGGGCGCGATTTATCCGCCGATGGCCAACATCGTCATGATGTACGACGCGCTCGGCAAGGACGAGAATTATCCGCCGCGCGCGGTGACGCGGCGAGGCATCGACAAGCTTCTGGTGATCGGCGAGGAGGAGGCCTATTGCCAGCCCTGCGTCTCGCCGGTGTGGGATACGACGCTGACGGCGCATGCGCTGATCGAGGCCGGCAACGCGCAGGCCGTGCCGGCCGCCAAGCGCGGCCTCGACTGGCTGATCCCGAAGCAGGAGCTCGAGGTCAAGGGCGACTGGGCCGTGAAACGGCCCGACGTGCGCCCGGGTGGCTGGGCCTTCCAGTACAACAACGCCTATTATCCCGATCTCGACGATACCGCGGTGGTGGTGATGTCGATGGACCGCATGCGCCGGGAGCACGGCGCGACCAACTATGATCTGGCGATCGAGCGGGCCCGGGAATGGATCGAGGGCATGCAGAGCGACGACGGCGGCTGGGCTGCCTTCGACGTCAACAATCTCGAATATTACCTGAACAACATTCCGTTCTCCGACCATGGCGCGCTGCTCGATCCGCCGACCGAGGACGTCACCGCCCGCTGCGTCTCGATGCTCGCGCAGCTTGGCGAGACCGCGCAGACCAGCAAGCACGTTGCCGACGGGATCGCCTATTTGCGCAAGACCCAGCACCCGGAGGGCTCCTGGTACGGCCGCTGGGGCATGAACTTCATCTATGGAACCTGGTCGGTGCTCTGCGCCCTGAATATGGCCGGGGTTCCCCACACCGATCCGATGATGCGCAGGGCGGCGGCCTGGCTCGCCTCGATCCAGAACAAGGACGGCGGCTGGGGCGAGGACGCCGTCAGCTACCGGCTGGACTACAAGGGCTGGGAGCCGGCGCCTTCGACCGCCTCGCAAACGGCATGGGCTTTGCTTGCCTTGATGGCCGCAGGCGAGGTTGATCACCCGGCCGTCGCCCGCGGCGTGGAGTACCTGATTGCAACACAGAACGAAAAAGGCCTGTGGGACGAGCAGCGCTACACCGCGACAGGCTTCCCCCGGGTGTTCTATCTGCGGTATCACGGTTACCCGAAGTTCTTTCCGCTGTGGGCGTTGGCGCGGTATCGGAACTTGCGGGACACCAACAGCAGGGTGGTAGGGGTCGGAATGTGACTTTGGGGACGGGGGACTATTTGACCGTGGGCAATGCCATTGACCCGCGGCCGGTATTGATCGTGACCGGACTGGTTCAGGAGGCCCGCATCGCGGCCGGGCCCGGAATGGCGGTGATCTGCTCGTCCAGCAGCCCGACCCAGTTGCGGGCGCTTCTGACCGTGGTGGATCCCGAGACGATTCGCGGCGTCATCTCGTTCGGCGTGGCCGGCGGGCTCGACCCGACGCTGCGCTCCGGCGACGTCGTGGTCGCGACCGAGGTGCTCGCCGGCGATGCCCGCTGGGCCGCCGGCCTGTCGCTCGGCGACGACCTCATCGACAAGCTGACCTCCGGGCGCCGCCGCGTGGTGCGCGGCAGCCTCGCCGGCGCCGAAGAGGTGGTCACCGGCAGCACCGGCAAGGCCGCGCTGCATTCGGAAACCGGAGCCTCGGCCGTCGACATGGAGAGCCACATCGCGGCCGCCTACGCCAGTGAAGCCGGCTTGCCGTTCGCCGCGGTCCGCGTCATCAGCGACCCCGCCCATCGTGCGCTGCCCGCGCTCGCCCGTTCCGCGATCAAGCCGAACGGCCAGATCGACCTCGCCGCCGTCCTGCGCGGCATCGTGCGCAATCCGACTGCGCTGCATGGACTGGTCTCGACCGGCCTCGACTTCAACCGCGCGCTGCGTTCTTTGCGCGGCTGCCGCGACTTTTTGATCGGGACGGAGCTTGGGGACAGCGAAGCGCTGGTGGCGGAGACGGTTTGAGTCGGGGACGGAGAGCTGACCAACAAAAGGCCCGGTCGCGATTGCGGTCGGGCCTTTTTCTTTTGATGTCGGTAGTCTCGTAGGATGGGTTGAGCCCTTGCGAAACCCATCTCTTCCCGATCACCGCTCTCCGTAATCGCGGCCATCATCCGACTGATCGCTCGCCCAATCGGCTGGATAATTGCCAAGCTCCACGTGACGATGAAACGAGGACGGAGCCCAGTCGCGTACTCGGGCGACGAGCCCGTGCTTGACCGGATTGATATGAACATAGTGATGCCCCGTTCACCTTTGGCTGAACGGCTTTGCGATATCCTTTCGTTCCGCGCCAGACGGCGCGAAAAAGTTGGACTTGATCAACTGGCAGCGCATTGCAAAATCGGCGTCACCTTCGGGCAACGTCCATACGGTGTGAAGATGATCCGGCAACACCACGATGGCATCGATCGTGAATGGATGGAGCTGGCGCGTCTCACGAAACGCCGTGCGCAATAGCTCGACATGATCCGTGAGCAACGATAGCTTTCGGTCCGTCGGATTAAACGGTGAAAGAAGTAACATACACCCGGAACGAAGTTCCGACGGTACGCGGTCGCGGCGCAACGTTTATCACGAAACAAGTGCGATGGGTTTCGCAAGGGCTCAACCCATCCTACGGGCTAAATCTGATCCTGGCCTCACCGGTAAGGCGGCATTCCCGACTGCGGTGGACGACGGCGATATTTTGGTCATGGGAATCTGTGCTCCGATACGAAAAAACCCGCGGCGGATTGCTCCGCGCGGGTGTTACGAACTTTCGATGTTGCCATTCTGCCAGTGTTTTGCCCGACGTGTCAAAGGCGGACGCGCGCATCCGCTTCGCGTCGCCCGCCGAGGCGCGTTAGTCCAATGATTTCAGTGTCCCGGCTACTGTGCATGGGGTTGTTTTTCACCTTTTGCGGCAGGAGCAGATCGAGGGAGCGAGCGCGGCCCGCGCACTCCCTCTATTCTCCGCCAGGGGCTTGAGCTGAACAAAAGAACAGGCCCGGTCGCGATGGCGACCGGGCCTGTTTCGTTGGTAGCTGCGTGCGCGCTTACGCGGCAGTCGAAGCCTTCGGCGCGGCCTTCGCCTGCGCAGCCAGCGCCTCGTCCTTGCGGATCTCCGACAGGTGCTTCTGCACTTCCGCCGAGAAGATGTACTGCGCTGGACGCTGCTTGCTCATGTCGATCTCGGGTGCCATCGGGCCCGTGGTGCGGATGCCGCGCAGCGACACCCACATCGCCTTCAGCGGGTTGTTCAGCGCAGCGGTCGCCGCCGTCGGCTCGTAGCCGCAATGCGCCATGCAGTCGGCGCACTTCTCGTACTTGCCGGTGCCGTAGGTCTCCCAGTCGGTGGTGTCCATCAGCTCCTTGAAGGTTTTTGCGTAGCCTTCACCGAGCAGGTAGCAGGGCTTCTGCCAGCCGAAGATGTTGCGCGCGGGCATGCCCCACGGCGTGCACTCGTATTGCTGGTTGCCGGCGAGGAAGTCGAGGAACAGGCCGGAATGCATGAAATTCCACTTCTTGCCCTTGCCCATCGCGAAGACGTCGCGGAACAGCTTCTTGGTCTTGGTGCGGTTAAGGAAGTGCTCCTGGTCCGGCGCGCGCTCATAGGCGTAGCCCGGCGACATCGAGACGCCGACGCCGAGCTCGACGGTGAGGTCGAGGAACTTTGCGATCTCCTCGGCCGGATGGCCGTCGAAGATGGTGGCGTTGACGTTGACGGTGAAGCCGCGCGCCTTGGCCGCCTTGATCGCGGAGACGGCGCGGTCGAACACGCCCTTCTGCGACACCGCCTTGTCGTGATGCTCCTTCAGGCCGTCGAGATGGACGGAGAAGAACAGGTAGGGCGAGGGCTCGAACAGATCGAGCTTCTTCTCGAGCAGCAGCGCGTTGGTGCAGAGCGAGACGAACTTCTTGCGGGCGACCAGGCCGCGCACGATCTCGCCGATCTCCTTGTGGATCAGCGGCTCGCCGCCGGGGATCGCCACCATCGGGGCGCCGCACTCGTCAGCCGCGTCCCAGCACTCCTGCGCGGTCATGCGGCGGTTGAGGATCGCATCGGGATAATCGATCTTGCCGCAGCCGACGCAGGCGAGGTTGCAGCGGAACAGGGGCTCCAGCATCAGCACGAGAGGATAGCGTTTGCGGCCAAGCAGTTTCTGCTTGAGCAAATAACCGCCGAT
Source organism: Bradyrhizobium sp. LLZ17 (assembly GCF_041200145.1). Lineage (NCBI taxonomy): Bacteria > Pseudomonadati > Pseudomonadota > Alphaproteobacteria > Hyphomicrobiales > Nitrobacteraceae > Bradyrhizobium > Bradyrhizobium zaerense. Next base: position 2,389,326 of record NZ_CP165734.1, on the reverse strand, counting down.
ACGCAGTTCCTTGAAGAAGGGGATAGCCATTACACGTTTCTTTCTGGGCTTTGAAATTCGGATAGGTCAGCTCGCAGCCAGTTCGGCCGGAAGCCGGAATTCGATGTTTTCCTCGCGGCCGGGGAGCACCGAAACCGTCACCGGTCCGATCCGCCGCAGCGCTTCGATCACGTCATCCACCAGCACCTCGGGCGCCGAGGCGCCGGCCGTAAGGCCGACGGTCCTGGCACCTTTCAACCACTCCGGATTGAGCTCGCGGCCATCGGCGATCAGATAACTCGCGACGCCGGCCTCGGTGCCGATTTCGCGGAGCCTGTTCGAGTTCGAGCTATTGGCAGCGCCCACCACCAAGATCACGTCGACCAGCTTGCTCAGGTCCCTTACCGCAGATTGGCGGTTCTGTGTCGCATAGCAGATATCCCGGATGTCGGGGCCTTGAATATCTGTAAATCTGGCCTGAAGGGCCCCGATGACGTCCCGGGTGTCGTCGACCGACAGCGTGGTCTGGGTGATGTAGGCCACTGGCGTATCTACCGGCAATGTCAGGGCGTTAACCTCCTCGACGCTCTGGACCAGCAGCACGGGGCCGGGAACCTGGCCCATGGTGCCCTCGACCTCGGGGTGGCCGGCATGGCCGATCAGGACCAGGGTACGGCCCTTGGTGATGTAGCGCTTCCCCTGATTGTGAACCTTCGTGACCAGCGGGCAGGTGGCATTGAGCACCGGAAGGTCGCGGGCGGCGGCCTCTTCCTCGACGCGACGGGCCACGCCATGGGCGCTGAAGACGGTCACGGCCTTCGGCGGAACCTCGGACAGCTCCTCGACGAAGATCGCGCCCTTGTTCTTGAGGCTCTCGACCACGTACTTGTTGTGCACGATCTCGTGGCGCACGTAGACCGGCGGGCCGTACTTCTCCAGGGCCCGTTCCACGATCTCGATCGCACGCACCACGCCCGCGCAAAAGCCGCGCGGCTGCGCTAGATAAACCTCCATCGGACGTCCATCAGGCAAGTTGCACCAATCCCGCTCAATTGTGCCCGGCGGCACCTAGATACTGCCCGCACTGCAATATCCGCACCATTGCTCTCGCGACCGCGGTAACGCCCCACCGAGGCCCCCGCGCATGCTGGGCCTTTGTGTCAAAAAATCGGCAATAAGGGAAGGTGGGGAACCCTGGGTTCCCGGCAACGCTCATCCCAATGGGACCGCCGCGGTACTATAATGCAGCGGTTGGCGTCGGCAAGATCGCACCCTTTGTGCTCACCGCTTCGCCACTTTACCGCCTCAACTCCCCGGCTATACCGGCCGCCCCGGATGATTTTGCCATCGTCTCCCGGCGTTGACGTCGAACCTTGTTCCCGCCGGAACCACTCAAAACAGCAATAGGTTTCGCCCCGGAACTCCGATACACAGCGGGCGTTTTCGGCAAGCTGTTAACACCAGAAAGAAAAGACGTGCTGCAAAGCGTAGTCGTAGTCATCGTCAGGGCCTGTACCCGGTTTGCCTCCCTCGTCGTCGTTCTCGGGCTCCTGCTGGCAGTCGGGGCGGGCTATTACACATCCCGGCACTTCGCCATCAACACCGACATCAATTCGCTGATTGCCCAAAATCTGGACTGGCGCCAGCGCGACCAGCAGTTTGATCGGGCCTTCGACCGCGACGCGACGATTCTCGCGGTGGTCGAGGCAAAGACGCCCGAGATGACGACTGCGGCGGCGGACGCGCTCTATGCCAAGCTGAAGGGCGACAAGACCAACTTCCAGTCGATTCAGCAGCTTGGTACCGGCGAGTTCTTCGAGAAGAACGGCCTGTTGTTCCTGCCGACCGAGGAAGTCGCCAAGATCACCAACCAGTTCGAATCCGCGGCCCCCCTGATCGAGATCATGGCCGGCGATCCCTCGATCCGCGGCCTGACCGGCGCGCTGGAGACCGGGCTTGCCGGCGTCAAGCGCGGCCAGGTCAAGCTCGACAACACCGAGCGGCCGTTCAACCAGATCGCCCAGACCGTCGAGACCGTGCTCAACAAGGGCAACGCGAGCTTCTCCTGGCGCGAGCTCGTCAGCGACCAGCCGCTGTCGGATTCGGACAAGCGCGCCTTCATCGAGTTCAAGCCGATCCTCGACTACAACGCGCTGGAGCCCGGCAAGGCCGCTACCGACGCGATCCGCAAGGCCGCCGCCGATCTGGATTTCCCGACCAAATACCAGGCGCGGGTGCGGCTGACCGGCCCTGTCCCGATCGCCAACGAGGAATACGCCACCGTCCAGGAAGGCGCCATCGTCAACGGCATCGGCACTGTGCTGGTCGTGCTGGTCATTCTGTGGCTGGCGCTGCATTCGGCGAAGATCATCTTCGCGGTGTTCGTCAATCTCTTCGTCGGCCTTGCGCTCACGACCGCGGCCGGCCTGATGATGGTGGGCTCGTTCAACCTGCTGTCGATCGCGTTCGCCGTGTTGTTCGTGGGACTGGGCGTCGATTTCGGCATCCAGTACAGCGTCCGCTACCGGTCGGAGCGCTACAAGCACGACGATCTCTCGGGCGCGCTTGTGCTTGCCGCGAAGCGCTCCGCGGTGCCGCTGTCGCTTGCTGCGATGGCGACCGCCGCCGGCTTCCTCTGCTTCCTGCCGACCGACTACAAGGGCATCTCCGAGCTCGGCCAGATCGCCGGCGTCGGCATGCTGGTGGCATTCTTCTCCAGCATCACCGTACTCCCGGCGATGCTGAAGCTGCTGAACCCGCCCGGCGAGGTGGAGCCGGTCGGCTATGCCTTCCTGGCGCCGCTCGATCGCTTCCTGGAGAAGCACCGCGTGCTGGTCGTGGGTGGCACGCTGCTGCTGGCGCTCGCCGGCCTGCCGCTGCTCTATTTCTTGAAGTTCGACTTCAACCCGATGAACCTGCGCAACCCCAAGGCGGAATCGATCGCGACCTTCCTCGATCTGCGCAAGGATCCCAACACCGGCGCCAATGCCATCAACGTGATGACCACGTCCGAGGAGCAGGCGAAGCAGGTCGAGGCCAGGCTGGAGAAGGTGCCGGAAGTGCTGCGGGTGATGTCGCTCGACAGCTTCGTGCCGGAGGACCAGCAACCAAAGCTGAAGCTGATTGCGCAGGGTGCCAAGATACTGAACCCCGCACTCAACCCGGATCAGATCGACGTGGCGCCATCCGACCAGGAAAACGTCGAGGCGCTGAAATCCTCGGTCGACAATCTGCGCAGGACCGCCGGTGATGGCAAGGGCCCGGGCGCAGTCGCCTCGCGCCGGCTCGCCGACGCACTCGAGAAGCTCGCCAATGCCGACGAGGCCACGCGTAACAAGGCGCAAGATGTCTTCGTCACGCCGATGAAGATCGTGTTCGATCAGCTCCGGAAGGCGATGCAGGCCGAGCCGGTCACTTTGAAGTCATTGCCGCCCGACCTCGTGAACGCCTGGAAGAGCAAAGACGGCATCATCCGCGTCGAGGCGCAGCCCAAGGGTGATCCCAATGATAACGATACGCTGCGCAAGTTCGCCGCAGCGGTGCTTGCCGCCGAGCCGACTGCGATCGGCGGACCGGTTTCGATCCTGAAGTCCGGCGACACGGTGGTGAACGCCTTCATTCATGCCGGCATCTACGCGCTGCTGGTGATCGGCCTGTTGCTGTGGGCCACGTTGCGGCGGATCACCGACGTGCTGATGACGCTGGTACCGCTTCTGGTTGCGGGCGCGGTGACGCTCGAGATCTGCGTGCTGATCGGCCTGCCGCTCAACTTCGCCAACATCGTCGCCTTCCCGCTGCTGCTGGGCGTCGGCGTCGCCTTCAAGATCTATTATGTCGTGGCCTGGCGCTCCGGCAGGACAAACCTGCTTCAGACCAGCCTGACCCGCGCGATCTTTTTCAGCGCAATGACGACGGCGACCGCGTTCGGCAGCCTGTGGCTGTCGAGCCATCCCGGCACGTCCAGCATGGGCAAGCTGCTGGCGCTGTCGCTGGTGACGACGCTCGCCGCTGTGCTGCTGTTCCAGCCGGCTCTAATGGGCAAACCCCGCAATCTCAGGGAGTAGGCAGATGTCGCCGACGGGGTCGGCGGCAGTCTTCTGACCGGGCTTGGCCGCGGCAGCGGTTTTCTGAGCTCCGGTCGCCGGAGCTGCGGACCCGGTCGGGGCGGCCTTGGACGCCGTGCCGGTGGTTTTTGGCATACCCTTGGCCATGGCATTGGCAGGGCTCGAGGGGATCGGCGGCCCGACTCGGGTCCAGGTCTCCCCGCCGCACAGGAAGCCCATCACGCAGCCCTTGATCTCGAGCTGGTCGGTTCCAGCCGGGGTGATGGTCGCGCTGTAGAGCTGCCCGTCCTTCGCGTTGTAGACTTGTCCTTCCCATTGATCGACGCCGGGCTTCTTCTTCATGTCGATCAGGGTGGCCATGCCCAGCGTCGGCCTGTTCTTTTTTGACACATCCGGGTTGTTCTCGTCTCGGCCGCCGGGCTGCTTTTCCCAGGAAACGGCGCCCCACATGCTGCCGCCGCACTGCGCGACGCGAATGTTCGCGACGCCATCGGCGACCCGCCAGTCGCCGGTCGGATCGGCTGCGAGCGCGGGAGTGAGGCAGGTGTAACCACCAGCCAGTATAATTCCGGTGTAAATGGCCAAACGCATGAGTGTTCCTTGGCAGTGCAACATGGTCTAAAGCTGTGCTTGCGAAGATGGTCCGAAAAAGGGCAAAAGGCCGCACAGATCCTTTTCTGTTTACTGACCGTTTTCAGTTGACGAAGCGGCCCTCAACCGAAGTATGTAGCGGATGAACAGTCCAAATCCAGACATGTCTCAGCTATTCGCGGACCGCCAGGCCCAGCGTAGCTCCCTGCATAATCGTTATTTGAACGAGCAGTTCGTCCGGGTTCTCAAGACCATCGGCTACGATGTCGGCTTCCAGAAGGGGCAGGGGCAGTACCTTTTCGATCGCGACGGCGCGCGCTATCTCGACCTTTTGTCCGGTTTTGGCGTGTTCGCGATCGGGCGCAATCATCCGGTGATGCGCGACGCCCTGAAAAGCGTGCTCGATGCCGATCTGCCCAACCTGGTCCAGTTCGACGTCTCGGTGCTCGCCGGCGTGCTCGCCGAGCGGCTTTTGAAATATGTTCCCTATCTCGACAAGGTGTTCTTCGCCAATTCCGGCGCCGAATGCGTCGAGGCGGCAATCAAGTTCGCGCGCGGCGCGACCGGCCGCCCGGGTATCGTCTATTGCGCCCACGGCTATCATGGCCTGACCTATGGCGCGCTGTCGCTGACGGGCGATTCGAACTTCCGCACCGGCTTCGAGCCGCTGCTGCCGGGGTGCACCTCGGTCCCGTTCAACGATCTCGCCGCGCTCGAAAAAGCGCTGGCCTCGCGCGAGGTCGCAGCCTTCGTCGTCGAACCGATTCAGGGCAAGGGCGTCAACATGCCCTCCGACGAGTTCCTGCCGGGGGCGGCTGCGCTCTGCAAGAAGTACGGCACGCTGTTCGTTGCTGACGAGATCCAGACCGGCATGGGCCGCACCGGCCGCTTCCTCGCGGTCGAGCACTGGAACGTCGAGCCCGACATGGTGCTGCTGTCGAAGTCGCTGTCGGGCGGCCACGTGCCGGTCGGCGCCGTGCTGACGCGCAAGAGCATCTTCGACAAAATTTTCAACCAGATGGACCGCGCGGTGGTGCACGGTTCGACGTTCTCCAAGAACGATCTCGCGATGGCCGCGGGCATTGCCACGCTTGATGTCATGGAATCCGAGAAGCTGATCGAGTCCGCCGCGAAGCGCGGCGCCGAGCTTCGACTCGCGCTGACGCGCATGGTGCCCGGCTACGAACTGTTGAAGGAAGTGCGCGGCAAGGGCCTAATGATCGGCATCGAGTTCGGCCCGCCGAAATCGCTGCGTCTGCGGGCCTCCTGGAACGTGCTGGAGGCCGCCAACAAGGGCCTGTTCTGCCAGCTGATCACCGTGCCGCTATTCAAGGACCACAAGGTCCTGACCCAGGTGGCAGGCCATGGCAGCCACACCATCAAGCTGTTGCCGCCGCTCACCATCACCGAAGAAGACTGCAACTGGATCGAGCGCGCCTTCGACGACGTCATCGCCGGCAGCCACAAGGTCCCGGGCGCGATCTGGTCGCTCGGCAAGACGCTGGTGGACAACGCGGTGCGGCGGTCGGCGTAATCACTTGCTGAGACGCTTCGGCAATCGTCGCTTCGCTCCTCGCAATGACGGTGTGGGGTTAGCGTCTACCCCTCCGTATTCGCCTTCATCGCCGCCTCGAACTTGTCGACGAACTCGGCGAGCTCGTCGCCGCCGATGTCGCTGACGGCCCAGAAATTCAGGCCGCGCTCGCCCCAGCGGCGGCAGTTGAAGCCCTGCATGGTCTGCGTCTTCGGCGGCCGATGCTCGGTGCTCGCGGTCTGCGACACGAACAGATTGATGATGTGCTGCCGGCGCCGGTAGACCACCGCACCGATCGCGCGTGCATCGACATAGTCGAGCCGGCCGCCGACCAGCGTGAAGCCTTGCGCGGTGAGATCGATCACGGGCGGGGCGACGTCGAGCTTGCCGTTGAACCACGGTTTCACGGTGTGCTGATCGGTCGAGACCACGTCGATGAGGTGGCCCGCCTGAAGCGAGCGCAGATGGGCGGAGACGACTTCCGAGAGGATGCGTTGCTGGTCGTCCTGGCGCAGCACGACAGCAACGACGCCGGAGGCGGCGAGCGCGGAGACCGCAGACCCCATCGCGAAGCCGCGCAGCACGGAGCGGCGGCTGGGCTGGCGCTGTGGTTGCGGCAGCGACGCCTCGATGCGGGCGCGCAGGCCCACCGGTGCCGTATAGCGCAGCTTGGAATCGGCAAGCATACGCTGCATTTCGCGTTGTGCAGCGAACTCGGCCGTGCAGGACGCGCAGTTTGCAATGTGTGCCTCGACCTCGCGCGCGTGTCCGGCATCGAGCTCGTTGTCGAGCAGGGCGTGAAGCAGGATCTTTGCTTCGTCGCAGGTCATTTCGAGTGCTCCTCTTCCGCCATCCAGGCTGCGCGCAGCATCGCGCGCGCGCGTGCGAGGCGGGACATCACGGTGCCGACGGGGGCGCCGACGGCCTCGGCTATTTCACGGTAGGACAGGTTGTTGATCTCCCGCAGCACGAAGGTTTCCCTGAACGGTTCGGCGAGCGCGTCGATCAGCTTGCGAATGGCCCCGGCGTCGCGGCTGCGCAGCACTTCGGTTTCCGGGCTCGCCTCGGTCTCCTGCCAGATCGGGGTCTGGTCGGCCGTGCCGGGCGTGTCCTCGATTCCGGCGTGCGAATGCGCGCGTCTTGCATATTCGGCGTTACAGACATTGCGCAGGATCGCGAACAGCCACGGCTTCATCGCGGGGCCGCGATAGCTGTCAAAGTGCTTCAGTGCGCGCAAATAGCACTCCTGCACCGCATCCTCGGCATCGGAGGCGTCGCGCAGCAGATAGCGTGCGAGCGTGTAGACGTCGTCGAGATAGGGCAACGCCGCCTCGCGGAAGCGCTGTGCCTTCTGAAAATCGTCGCTGACGGGCATCGCCTCTCGCTTTGCCTCTTGCTGCGTTTCGTACTGGGTCTCTTCCTTCGCAGCGTCTTTGGATTGGAGCGAAGCCGCGCGAGCCCGGCCGGGGTGGGACCACCGGCCGGGCAGAATAGAGATGCCTTGGTTCGAGACGTTACTCAACCTTGATCATCCCCGTCATGTGCGGGTGCAGCGAACAAAAATACTTGTAGTCGCCCGCATTGGTGAAGGTGAACGAGAACTTGTCGTCGGTATCCAGGGTCTTGGACCTGAACTTGCCGGCCGATACCACGGTATGGGGAATGTCGTCCCGGTTGGTCCAGGTCACCGTCGTGCCGACCTTGATCTTGAGCTCGGCCGGCTGGAAGACGAAATTGTCGATATGGATTTCCATATTGTCGTCGGCACGGGCATTTGTGACGGGCAGCAGGATAGCCGCGGCCAAAGCGAGGCCGAAGTCGACGGCGAAGTCGCGGCGATTGAGTCTCTTCATTGTCAGCTTCCGTTCGAACTTGGATCAACCCTGGAGCGGCGTGTCGATGATGGCGAGCCGCTGCTCGTTCTGCTTGAAGTTGACGCTGGCGACCCCGAGCATCGATCGGAGCTTGGCGTCCTCGACCTTCATTGGTCCGGGCGAGGGCGCGGCGCCCGGCGCCGGTTGCGGGAAGGCGGTGGAGCGCGCGGTGTGGAAGGTGACGTTGCCCTCGACCTTCTGCATCACCTGGTGAATGTGGCCGTTCAGCACGGTGACCGAGCCAAAGCCCTTGACGTATTCGAGCGCGCGGCCGCCGTCCTCGGTGCCCCAGCCCCATTCCGGATAGACGGTCCAGAGCGGGATGTGCGCAAACAATACGACAGGCGTGGATTTCGACTTGCCGCGGAGATCGTCCTCGAGCCAGGCAAGCTGCTCGGCGCCGAGATTGCCGAGACCGCCGGCCTTGAGGTCGACGACGTTGACCAGTCCGATGAAGTGCACACCGCCGGCGTCGAAGGAGTACCAGCCCGCACCCTTGGTGCCGCGGCCGTAGCGCTCGCGATAGAACTTCACCTCTTCGTCGAGGAAATCATGCTCGCCGGGGACGTAGTGCACGTCCAGCTTGGACTGCGAGATGATCCGGTCGGCATTGTCGAACTCAGCGGCCTTGGACAGATGGGTGATGTCGCCGGTATGGATCATGAACGACGGCTTGGCCGGCATTGCATTGATCTTGTTGACGGCCTCCTCAAGCGTGCCCAGCGCGTTGGGGTTAGCCGGCTTGTCGAAGCCGACATGGCTGTCGCTGATCTGGAGGAAGGTCATGCCGGGCGCGGCCGCGGTGGCGGCTTGCGCAGAATCGATGAGGCCGAGCGAGCGCGGCACGCCGCCCGTGACGGTCCAGAGCACCCCGGTGCCGGCCCAGGTCATGCATTCGAGCACCTTGCGGCGGCTGACGCCGTCTTCGCCGTGATCGTGTCCGCTCATCGCGCATCTCCTCCGGCCCGGAATTGGGCGTCGGGGAAGTGACCGGGGGAGCGGCGGGTTTATTCCCGGATGCGATGACGATTTCGTGAGCCGGCTGGATGCGCAGCCCGTATGGAGCGTAGCGGAATACGGGATCTATCGTGCGTCCTCTCCCGGATTTCGCCACGCCCGCCCGGGCTACGCATTCATTTAGCATCCTCCAAGATCATCGCCGCGCCCTTCTCGGCGATCATCGCGGTCGGCGTGTTGGTGTTACCTGAGGTGATGGTCGGCATGATCGAGGCGTCGACGATGCGCAGACTGCTCAAGCCGTAGAAGCGCAGGCGCTCGTCAACCACCGCCATCGGATCATTCGGCGCGCCCATCTTCGCAGTGCCGACAGGATGGAAGATGGTGGTGCCGATATCACCGGCGGCTTTGGCGAGCGAGGCATCGTCGCCGCCGACGGAGGGGCCGGGCAGATATTCGCTCGGGCTGTACTTGGCCAGCGCCTTCTGCTGCATCAAGCGCCGCGTGGTGCGGATGGCGTCGGCGCCGACCTGGCGGTCGTCGGCGGTCGACAGATAGTTCGGCGCGATGATCGGCTTTTCGTCAGGTGCCGCCGAGCGCAGCCGCACGGTGCCGCGCGAGGTCGGCTGAAGGTTGCAGGCGCTGACGGTGATGGCGGGGAAGCGGTGCAGGGGATCGCCGAATTTGTCGAGCGACAGCGGCTGCACGTGGAACTGGATGTTGGCGCGCGCGCGCGTCGCATTGGAGCGCGTGAAGATGCCGAGCTGCGAGGGCGCCATCGTCAAGGGTCCGCGGCGGCGGAAGGCGTAATCGAGGCCCATCAGGCCACGGCGGACCAGATTGTAATAGGTCTCGTTCAGCGTGCGCACGCCCTCGACCTTGTAGATCGCACGCTGCTGGAGATGGTCCTGCAGATTGCGGCCGACGCCGGGCTTGTCCATCACGATGTCGATGCCGAGCGGTGACAGCCAGTCGGCGGGACCGATGCCGGAGCGATGCAGCACCTGGACCGAGCCGATCGAGCCCGCCGAGAGAACCACCTCGCGCCTCGCGCGGACTTCCACGATCTCACCGTTCTGGATGAACCGCACGCCCACGGCGCGGCCCTGCTCGATGACGAGACGGTCGACCAGCACGTGCTTCTTGAGCCGCAGATTGGGGCGGTTCAGTGCGGGCTTGAGGAAGCCGCGCGCCGACGACCAGCGCCGGCCGCGCTTCTGGTTGACGTGGAAATAGCTCGTGCCTTCGTTGTCGCCGGTGTTGAAATCCGGGATGCGCTTGATGCCCATCTCCTCGGCGGCATCGCCGACGGCATCGAGAACGTCCCACGACAGTCGCGGCGCCTCGATGCGCCAGCCGCCGCCGGCACCATGATGCTCGCTCGCGCCGAGGAAGTGGTCTTCGAGCCGCTTGAACGACGGCAGCACGTCGTCATAGCCCCAGCCGGTCATCCCAAGCTGGCGCCAATGATCGTAATCGGCGGCCTGTCCACGCATCGAGATCATGGCGTTGATCGCCGAACAGCCGCCGATCACCTTGCCGCGGGGATAAGCGAGCGCGCGACCGTTCAGGCCCGGCTCGGGCTCGGTCTTGAACATCCAATCCGAGCGCGGGTTGCCGATCGCAAACAGATAGCCAACGGGGATATGGAACCAGATCCAGTTGTCGTCACCGCCGGCCTCCAGGATCAGCACCCGATTCCGGGATCGGCCGAGAGCCGGTTGGCGACGATGCAGCCCGCCGTGCCGGCTCCGACGACAATGTAATCATACTCACCTTCGAGCCGTCTTGGCATTTTGCGTCACCCGGATGGTCACCTCACGTGCTGTCCTAATAGGCAGAGGCGGCGGACCGGGACAAGCCCGGCCATGTCTGGAGGGCAGGGCCAGGTCCGGCCTGTGGGAGTTGGGTGGACTGCCGCTTGCATGCTAGACGGTCCTCTGTTCCCAACAAAAGCTTGAGATCCCTCCATGCCCATCGTGAACCGCGTCGCCGACCTTCAACCCGACATCCAGGCTTGGCGGCGCGACATCCACCAGCACCCCGAGCTGCTGTACGACGTCCACCGCACCGCAGCATTCGTCGCGGATCGCCTCCGCGAATTCGGCTGCGACGAGGTCGTGACCGGGGTCGGCCAGACCGGCGTGGTCGGCGTGATCAAGGGCAACAAGCCGGCCGGCGAGGGGCTCAAGGTGATCGGTCTGCGCGCCGACATGGACGCGCTGCCTGTCGAGGAACAGACCAACCTGCCTTACGCCTCCAAGATTCCGGGCAAGATGCATGCCTGCGGCCATGACGGACACACCGCGATGCTGCTGGGCGCCGCGCGCTATCTCGCCGAGACCCGCAACTTCGCCGGCGATGCGATCGTGATCTTCCAGCCGGCCGAGGAGGGCGGCGCCGGCGGTGCGGCCATGGTCAGGGACGGCATGATGGAGCGCTTCGGCATCGAGCAGGTCTACGGCATGCACAACGGGCCCGGCATTCCGGTCGGCTCGTTCGCGATCCGGCCGGGTCCGATCATGGCGGCGACAGACGAGGTCGACATCGTGATCGAGGGCCTCGGTGGCCACGCCGCGCGCCCGCACAAATGCGTGGATTCCGTGCTGGTCGGCGCGCAGCTGATCACGGCATTGCAGTCAATCGTCGCGCGCAGCATCGATCCGCTCGAATCGGCCGTGATCTCGATCTGCGAGTTCCATGCTGGCAACGCCCGCAACGTCATTCCGCAAACTGCTACGCTGAGGGGGACCATCCGCACGCTGTCTCCGGAGGTGCGCAAGCTCGTCGAGAAGCGCGTGCGCGAGGTGGTGGCGGGCGTGGCGCAGATCACCGGCGCGAAGATCGATCTGCAGTACAAGAACAATTATCCGGTGGTGGTCAACCACGCTGCGGAGACCGATGTCGCGACGCGCATTGCGAAGCAGGTCGCGGGCGACGCCAACGTCCTTGAGATGCCGCCGCTGATGGGCGGCGAGGATTTTGCGTACATGCTGGAAGCACGCCCCGGCGCTTTCATCTTCTGCGGTAACGGCGACAGCGCCGGCCTGCATCACCCCGCCTACAACTTCGACGACGAGGCCATCGTCTTCGGCACGTCCTACTGGGTCAAGCTGGTCGAGGAGCAGCTCGCTGCGTGAGCTAATCCCACTTTCTATCCCTTGGTCATGCCGGGGCTTGACCGGGTATTTCTTGATCCGTCATTTCCAGGGACGACGTAAAGCATCGAACACCAATGTGCAGCATCTGGAATCTCAGGATTCCGGATGTGGCGCTCGCGCCGTGCCGAAACGACGGTGCAAATTCAGTGACACTTGTTCAAAGTTGACACTGTCAAGATTTAGCTTGACGAGCCCCGCGTTCGGCCCCTACGTATCTTTACGATGTAAAGATTTGTTCGGTTTGGCCCGCTCTTGCCTGCTCCACAGGGCCTGCCAGCTAGGATCCCAAGAACTACCATGCCCATCGTGAACCGTGTCGTCGACCTTCAACCCGACATCCAGACCTGGCGGCGGGACATCCACCAACATCCCGAGCTGCTGTACGAAGTTCACCGTACGGCAGCATTCGTGGCGGATCGCCTGCGCGAATTCGGCTGCGACGCGGTCGTGACCGGCATCGGCCGGACCGGCGTCGTCGGCCTGATCAAGGGCGTGCAGCCCACGAGCGGCGATCTCAAGGTGATCGGTCTGCGTGCCGACATGGACGCGCTGCCGATCGAGGAGCAGACCAAGCTGCCTTACGCCTCGGTCAATCCGGGTATGATGCACGCCTGCGGCCATGACGGCCACACCGCGATGCTGCTGGGTGCAGCCCGTTACCTCGCCGAGACCCGCAACTTCGCCGGCGATGCGGTCGTGATCTTTCAGCCGGCCGAGGAGGGCGGTGCCGGCGGCGCGGCCATGGTCAAGGATGGGCTGATGGAGCGTTTCTCTATCGATCAGGTCTACGGCATGCACAACGGCCCCGGCATTCCGATCGGCTCGTTCGCGATCCGGCAGGGCCCGATCATGGCGGCAACCGATGCGGTCGACATCAAGATCGAGGGCCTCGGCGGCCACGCGGCGCGTCCGCACAAATGCGTTGATTCCGTTCTGGTCGGTGCGCAGTTGATCACCGCGCTGCAGTCGATCGTCGCGCGGAGCGTGGATCCGCTGGACTCTGCCGTGATCTCGATCTGCGAATTCCACGCCGGCAATACCCGCAACGTCATTCCACAAACGGCGGAGTTGAAAGGCACGATCTGCGCGCTGACGGCGGAAGCGCGCAAGCTCGTGGAGAAGCGCGTGCGCGAAGTCGTGGCCGGCGTGGCCCAGATCACCGGCGCCAAGATCGACCTGTCCTACAAGAACAGTTATCCCGTGACCAACAACCACGCGGCGCAGACCGAGGTGGCGCGGCGGATCGCCAAGCAGATCGCCGGCGACGGCAATGTGTACGAGATGCCGCCGCAAATGGCCGGCGAGGACTTCGCCTATATGCTGGAAGCGCGGCCCGGCGCCCTCATCTTCTGCGGTAACGGCGACAGCGCCAGCCTGCATCACCCCGCCTACAATTTCGACGACGAGGCGATCGTCTTCGGCACATCCTACTGGGTCAAGCTGGTCGAGGAGCAGCTGGCCGCCTCGTGAGGCCACGATGTCGTAACACGGAAGAAAAGGGCTCGCGCGTGGCGCGGGCCCTTTGACGTCAGTGAGCCAGCGATCTCTCAGAAGACGTGAGAGAAGAAATAATAGAGCGAGCCCGAGATGATCATCGCGGCCGGCAGCGTCAGCACCCAGGCCATTGCGATGTTGCGGATCGTGGACCATTGCAGGCCCGAGCCATTGGCGGCCATCGTGCCGGCGATGCCTGAAGACAGCACGTGGGTGGTCGAGACCGGCAGGCCGTAAATGTCGGCGGCGGCGATGGTGGCAGCCGCTGTGATCTCGGCGCAGGCACCTTGGGCGTAGGTCAGGTGCGTCTTGCCGATCTTCTCGCCGACCGTGACCACGATGCGCTTCCAGCCGACCATGGTGCCCAGCCCAAGCGCGATGGCGACCACGATCTTCACCCAGCCGGGGATGAACTTCGTGGCGCTGTCGAGCGAGCCCTTGTAGGCGTTGAGCACGGCGACGTCGTCGGCGTTAAGCTCGGCTTCCTTGTCCTTCATCAGGAATCGGAGCGCTTCCGAGGCGAGGTACATGTCGTTGCGCGTGTTGCCGACGAGTTCGGCCGGCACCTTGGCGAGCGAGCCGTAGGTGGTCACCTGCTTGGCGATGTCGCGCACCAGCACGGCAAGCGAGGGGAAGGTACCGCCGTTGACTTCGCGGGTCGCGACGTAGCTGGTCACTGCGGGGCGCGGATTGCCGAGCACGTTGTAACCGGCAGCCTTGCCCTCGATGATCTTGCTGGCCGAGTCCGAGTTCTTGACGAAGTGCTCGATCTCGCTCGCGGGCAGCGCACGGTTGAGCGCATAGGCGGTCGGCACGGTGCCGATCAGGATCAGCATGATCAGGCCCATGCCCTTCTGGCCGTCGTTGGAGCCGTGGAAGAAGCTCACCAGCGTGCAGGTGAGGATCAGGATGCCGCGGATCCACCACGGCGGCGGCTGGTCGCCCTTCGGCTCGCCGAACAGAGCGGGCGCGGCGCGCAGCAGCACGCTACGCAGGATGTAGAGCAGGACCGCGGCGAGCGCGAAGCCGAACAACGGCGACAGCAGCAGCGCCTTGCCGATATTGGTGGCCTGGGACCAGTCGACACCCGAGGTGCCGCTGCGGCCGTGCAGGACCGCATTCATGATGCCAACGCCCATAATCGAGCCGATCAGCGTGTGCGAGCTCGAGGCCGGCAGGCCGAAATACCAGGTACCGACATTCCAGATGATCGCGGCGATCAGCAGCGCGAACACCATGGCGAAACCGGCGCTGGAGCCGACCTGGAGGATCAATTCCACCGGCAGCAGCGAGACGATCCCGAACGCGACGGCACCCGACGAGAGCAGCACGCCGAAAAGGTTGAACATGCCGGACCAGATCACGGCGATGTTGGCGGGCAGGGAGCGCGTGTAGATCACGGTGGCGACGGCATTGGCGGTGTCGTGGAAGCCGTTCACGAACTCGAAGCCGAGCGCGATCAGCAGCGCGATGAAGAGCATGAGGAAGGGAGCGATGCTCTTGATTTGCGTGCCGGTCGCATCGACGTCGGTCCAGATGCTGTAGGCAACGAAGAGCAGTGCGGTGGCGATGACCCCCATATAGATGATGCCGGTCAGCGGGTGGAATCCGCCTTCAAGGTCCGGGCCCTCACGCAAGGCCGGCTCGATCGAGCCGGGTAAAGCAACGTCACTCATCGGAATTCTCCTGTCCCAATGCGCCGACTTTGCGCGCGCCATGTGACAGGCAGTTGAAATGGGCCGGCATGCAGTTGAAATGGCGGGATTACTCCACCGCTTGTTGCCGGAGATGACAGCCCGTCTCAGGCGGCGTGGGCGGATTTCCGCTGCAGGGCGGCAGCGATCTTCAGATCGTCGACAAAACGCCGATATTCCAGCGCCTTGGCCTCGGGATCGGGCAGCCGCAACAGGTAGGACGGATGCACCGTCACCAGCGCCTTGCGGCCGTCGGGAAGGTCGATCAGCCGGCCGCGGTTTTTGCCGATCGGGGTGATCTTGCCGAACACGCTTTGCGCGGCGGTCGCACCCATCGCGACGATGAGATCGGGCTGCATGACGGAGACCTCCCGCTCATACCATTGCCGGCACGCCCGGATCTCCGGCGTGTTCGGCTTTTGATGCAGGCGGATTTTTCCGCGCGGCACGAATTTGAAGTGTTTCACCGCGTTGGTGACATAGACCTTCTTGCGGTTCACGCCGGCTTCCTCCAGCGCGCGGTCGAGCATCTGGCCGGCGGGGCCGACGAAGGGATGGCCGGCGAGGTCTTCCTTGTCGCCGGGCTGTTCCCCGACCAGCATGATGTTGGCGGACTTCGGGCCTTCGCCGAACACGGTCTGGGTCGCGTCCTTGTAGAGATGGCAGGCGCGGCAGTGGGCGGCTTCCTCGCGGAGCGCTTCGAGATCGTCGGCGGCGGTCTTGCGTTTCATCGGAGTCTCCGGCCGCGGGTTCATCCTTCCGCCGGTCCAGCGTTCGGCATCGGCAAGCAGAGGTTCAAGTATCGAAGCTTCCGACAGGTTCCTCCGGTACTTCTGCGGCGCTTCGGGCGTGATCGGGTGGTCATGCCGAAAGTGGCGGCGCCAGGTTTCCTCCAACCGGTTTGGTGCCGGCATCTCCTTCTGGCTGATCCCAGGCGTGAACGAGATCGCGTGGCCGTCCCAATGGGCGCAAATGTCGGGCGTGAGGATGGACCAGGGCATGTCGGCATAACGGCGCGCGAAAAACGGCGCGGCGAATGCCACGATGTGATGTTCCGGCTCGAACCAGGCGGCATAATGCGCCTTCTGCTCGCGTCCGATCTCGCGGAAACGGACGAGATCGCGCATCCGCTGTACATCGCGCTGCACGGCGCCTGCCATCACGGTTGCTTCTGCCACGTCGGGATCGGTCATTGTTGCCAGCAGGTCGTGATCGGCTTTCAGCCGCCAGAGCAGGCGATAGAGCAGCGCAAAACGTGCGCTGTCCCGATGCAGGATCGCGACGCGGGCAAGCTCGACAAAATTGGCCGGAACGTTGAACGTGCCTTCGGTCTCGACGGGCGGAAGGCTTGGCGCTTCGGACAGGCCAGGGGGCACTAGGTCTTTCGCCTGGCCCTGCACGCTCCACGTCACTTCCATCGGCGTGACGTGATGTAGCGCAAGCGCGCGTGCCGCCTTGCGCCAGCCGTCAAAGTCAGTCTCGCTGTCGAGGGCAATCAGGTACATGACACTTGAATCCTCTTGATTCCGCTCATGAATCTACAGGCGCGCCAATTCGATTGACTCTCATGCGCCCGTTAGCTTTATATTAGAACATATCATGAACAAATGAGCCAGCTGCTGGTTCTCTTTTTGAGAGCCACCGGCAATCACCTCTGAAGGAGCGGCGAGCATGAGCGGCGCACGTAGTAGCGCGCTTGCGACCTTGCGCGGCCAGATCGAGCGCATCGAGACGGCGGAGGTCGTGCATCATCGCGATCGCGTCGCGCTCGGCCACGACGGGGCCGACACCGCACTGATGGGCGGGCTCGCGCGCGCGACAATCCACGAGGTGTTTTGCGAGGGCCGCCAGGGCGCCGCCGCGACGGGTTTTGTGAGCGGGCTTGCGGGTCGCGTGACGGCGCGCAAACCGCTTTTGTGGGTGCGGCAGGATTTTTCGGAAACTGAAACCGGCGCGCTGTCGATGAGCGGGCTTGCCGAGCTCGGTCTCGATCCGCGCCGCGTGGTGCTGGTGCGTGCGGCTGACGTGGAGAGTGCGTTACGGACCTCGGCCGACGCGCTTGCCTGCGATGCGCTGGGGGCGGTCGTGCTCGAGCTCTGGGGTGAGACCAGACAGTTCGATCTCGTGGCGAGCCGCAAGCTGACGCTGGCCGCGCAAGCTTCCGGCGTCACCGGCCTGCTGCTGCGGATGGCCGCGCAGCCGCTGCCTTCGACTGCGGAGACGCGATGGATGCTGCGCGCGGCGCATTCGCCGCCGGGGACGACATGGAGTGCCTGGGGCGCGCCGCGCTTCGATGCCGAGCTCTTGCGCAATCGTCATGGCCCGTGCGGCCGCTGGATCATGGAATGGAAGTGTGATGAGTGCCAGTTCTCTGAACCATCGTCGTATCCTCAGTCTGTGGCTGCCGCGCCTGCCTATCGACAGGATCAAGCGGTTCTTGCCGAGCAGCGGCGCGCAGGGTGAACCAAACATCGTTGTCATCAAGGACAACAATGCGCTGGTGATCCATGCGCTCGACGACGCGGCATCGCGTTTGGGGCTGCATGTCGGCCAGCCCCTGGCCAATGCCCGGGCGATGTGCCCGGGTTTGAAAGTATTCGACGCCGATGTCGTGGCCGATGCGAAGACTCTCAGTGACATCGCCGACTGGTGCGATCGCTTCACCCCGCTGGTGGCGCTCGATCCGCCGCACGGGCTGTTCCTGGACATCACCGGTTGCGCGCATCTGTTCGGTGGCGAAGCTGCGCTGTTGCAGACGCTGGTTCGAGCGCTGGCTCGTCAGGGTTTTGCCGTCAGCGCGGCGATCGCCGGAACCTCGGTCTGTGCGCGCACGCTGACGCGCCAGGCTTCAGGCACCATCGTCGCGGATGGCGGGGAGGCGGAAGCGATCAACCGGCTTCCGGTGTCCGCGCTCGGCGCGGGCGAGGCCATCACCACCGGCCTGCGCCGTGCCGGCCTGAAAACCATCGGCGATGTTGCCTCCCGCGCGCCGCACGAGATCACGGCGCGGTTCGGCGCGCGGTTCTCCACGCTGCTCGCGCATGCGCTGGGACAGGGCGATGCGCCGATCAGCCCGCGCAAACCGCTGCCTGATTACATCGTGGAAAAACGTTTTGCCGAGCCGATTGCGACCGACACCATGATTGCGATGACGCTGTCGCGCCTGGCGGACACGCTTGTTACGTCCATGGAGAAGCAGGGCAAGGGCGCGCGCCGCCTAGAGGCCGCGTTCTTCCGCACCGACGGCGTGGTGCGCGCGATCATGGTCGAGACCGGGCGGCCGGTCACGCAAAGCAAGGTCATCGACCGTCTGTTCCGCGAGCGTCTCGACGCGCTCGCCGACCCCCTCGATCCCGGCTTCGGCTTCGACATGGTGCGGCTGTCGGCGAGCCGCACCGAAATCGTGGTGCAGGAGCAGCGCGATCTCGATGCTCACGTCCACGACAATGACGAGCTGGCGGCACTGGTCGACCGCATTGCCGCGCGCATCGGCGGAAAGCGCGTCGTCGTGCACCTGCCGCAGGATACCCATATTCCAGAGTACGCCGTGCTGGCTGCGCCTGCGCAGCATCATCTTGCCGCCGCCATGCAGGTCGAATGGCCGTCGCGCACCGCGAGCGAGCCGCCGTTGCGGCCCTTGCGGCTGTTTGAAAAACCGGAGCAGGTTACGGTGCCGTTCGCGACCGTGCCCGACGGCCCGCCGCATCAATTCACCTGGCGGCGCGCGCAGCATGCCGTGGTGCGGGTGGAAGGGCCCGAGCGTATCGCCATGGAATGGTGGCGGCAGGACGGCAGGCAACTGACGCGGGATTATTTCCGCATCGAGAATGCCGAAGGCCTGCGCTTCTGGATGTTTCGCGATGGTCTCTACGACGAGCTGATTGACGACGAGGGCAAGTCCATTCCCGCCAAATGGTATGTGCACGGTCTCTTCGCATGACGACATCAGCCTATGCCGAGATCGGCATCACCACCAACTTCTCGTTCCTGCGCGGCGGATCGGACCCGCGCGCCTATGTGCATCAGGCTAGCATTTTGGGCATCCCCGCGATCGGGATTGCCGATCACAACACGCTGGCCGGTGTCGTGCGCGCCTACAACGAGCTCGACAACACCGAGGTGTTGCACAAGCCAAAACTCCTGATCGGCGCGCGCATCGTCTTCATCGACGGCACACCCGACATTTTCGTCTATCCGCGCGATCGCGCCGCATACGGCCGGTTGTGCCAGCTCCTCACCAAAGGCAAGCGCGGCGACGAGATCACGCGGATTGAGAAGGGTGAATGCCATCTCACTCTCGCCGATCTCCTTGCGTTTGCCGAAGGCCAGCTCCTGGTCCTGACGCTGCCGCATCGCTTTGACCAAGCGCAAGCGCTGGATATTCTCGCAAAACTCAGGGCAAGCCGCGCCGAGGGCGTGTGGCTGGCGGCGAGCCTGATCTATCGCGGCGACGACCGGCGCCGCCTGGCGCAGCTCGATGATCTCGCGACGACAGCAAAGGTGCCGCTGCTCGCGACCAACGAGGTGCTGTATCACGATCCGGCCCGCCGTCCCCTGCAGGACGTGCTGACCTGCATCCGGGAAAAGACCACGATCGAGGCGGTCGGGAGAAGGCTCGAAGCCAATGCCGAACGGTTCTTGAAACCTCCCAGAGAAATGTCGCGTTTGTTCCGTGATTTTCCGGAGGCGATCGCGGAGACCATGCGGTTTGCCGATCGCATCGAGTTCTCGCTCGACCAGCTCAAATACCAGTATCCGGATGAGCCGGTGCCTCCGGGCAAGACCGCGCAAGGCCATCTGGAGGATCTGACTTGGGCCGGCGTGCAGACCTATTTCAACGGCAACATCGACGACAAGCTTCGCGCGACCCTCAAGAAAGAGCTCGCCCTGATCGCCGAGCTGAAATACGCGCACTACTTCCTCACCGTGCACGACATCGTGCATTACGCGCGCAGCCAGAATATCTTGTGCCAGGGGCGCGGATCGGCGGCGAATTCGGCCGTCTGCTACGTGCTCGGCATTACCTCGGTCGATCCGACCAAGGTCGATCTGCTGTTCGAGCGCTTCATCTCCAAGGAGCGGCTCGAGCCGCCGGATATCGACGTCGATTTCGAGCATTCCCGGCGCGAGGAGGTGATGCAATATGTCTATCGCCGCTATGGCCGCCACCGCGCCGCGATCATCGCCACCGTCATCCATTATCGCCCGCGCAGCGCCATTCGCGATGTCGGCAAGGCACTCGGACTGACCGAGGACGTCACCGCCGCGCTCGCCGACACCGTCTGGGGCAGCTGGGGCAAGGGCCTCAACGACATGCAGGTCAAGCAGGCCGGGCTCGATCCGCAGAATCCCATGATCAACCTTGCGGTCGAGCTTGCGACCGAACTGATCGAATTCCCGCGCCATCTCTCCCAGCATGTCGGCGGCTATGTGCTCACGCAAGACCGGCTCGACACCTATGTGCCGATCGGCAATGCCGCGATGGACGACCGCACTTTCATCGAATGGGACAAGGACGATGTCGACGCGCTCAATATGATGAAGGTCGACGTGCTGGCGCTCGGCATGCTGACCTGCATCCGCAAGTGCTTTGATCTGATCGATCAGCACAAGGGTGAGCGCTGGGCTTTGGCGAGCGTCCCGCAGGATGATCCCAAGGTCTACGACATGCTGTGCCTCGGGGAATCACTCGGTGTGTTTCAGGTCGAGAGCCGCGCGCAGATGAACATGCTGCCGCGTCTGAAGCCGCGGGAGTTCTATGATCTCGTGATCGAAGTCGCGATCGTGCGCCCCGGTCCGATCCAGGGCGACATGGTCCATCCTTATCTGCGCCGGCGGAACGGCCTGGAAAAAGTAAGCTATCCATCGCCGTCGCCGCAGCATGGCGACAAGGACGAGCTTTTCAAGGTGCTGCACAAAACCCTCGGCGTGCCCCTGTTCCAGGAACAGGCGATGCGTATCGCGATCGAGGCCGCGAAATTCACTTCCGAGGAAGCCAACGGCCTGCGCCGTTCGATGGCGACGTTCCGCAATGTCGGCACCATCGGCACATACGAGGACAAGCTGATCGGCAACATGGTCGCGCGGGGCTACGATCCCGAATTCGCCAAAGGTTGTTTCGAGCAGATCAAGGGTTTTGGCAGCTACGGTTTCCCGGAAAGCCATGCCGCCAGCTTCGCGCAACTCGTCTACATCTCGTCCTGGCTGAAGCACTACCATCCCGACGCATTCTGCTGCGGCCTGCTGAACTCGCAGCCGATGGGCTTTTATGCGCCGGCACAGATCGTCAGCGACGCGCGCAAGAACGGCGTCGAGGTGCGCGACATCGACGTGTCCTACAGCTTTGCGCAGAACACGCTGGAGGAGGGGAGCGGCAAATACTGCGCCGTGCGACTGGGTTTTCGCCAGATCGACGGCTTTCACTGGCGGGACGAGGATGAGGAGAGACTAAAGATCATCCAGTCGTCATTCCGGGGCGCGTCACTTGGCGCGCCCCGGAATGACGGCGGAGAGTTGGACTGGGCCGACCGCATCGTCGCCGCCCGCAATCGCCGGAGCTTCACCTCACTCGAAGACTTCGCCCGCGACACCGGCCTGCCCAAGCGCGCGTTAATCCTGCTGGCGGACGCCGACGCCTTCCGCTCGCTCGGGCTCGACCGCCGCGAGGCGCTGTGGCAGGTGCGGCGCCTGCCCGACGACGTGCCGCTGCCGTTGTTCGAGGCGGCCACTGCGCGCGAGCAGCCGGACGAGCACGCAAAGCCATTGCCGGTGATGCCGCGCGCCGAGCAGGTGGTCGCGGATTATCAGACCATCCGGCTCTCGCTGAAGGGCCATCCGATGGAATTTCTGCGCGAGATGTTTTCGCGCGAACGAATCGTCGCCTGCAAGGACATCAATCATGAGAACGATCGGCGCCGCGTCCGCTGCGCCGGCGTGGTGCTGGTGCGGCAGCGGCCGGGCAGTGCCAGCGGCGTGGTGTTCATGACGCTGGAGGACGAAACCGGCATCGCCAATATCGTGGTGTGGCCGAAGATCATGGAGCAGTACCGCAAGGAGGTGATGGGCGCGCGCCTCGTCCTGGTCGAAGGCTATATCCAGAGCAGCCCCGAAAAGGTGACGCATCTGATCGCGCAGCGCATGGTCGACCGTTCGCACGATCTGATCGGCCTTGCCAACGACGCCCTCAGCCGCAAGCACCCGGAGCCATCAGGCGTCGCCCTGATCGAGCCGCTCAACGACGACCCTCGCGTCCATCCCGACGCCCCCGCGCAAAAATCCGCCACCCCCGCAACGTCCGCGTCCTGCCGCCGTCGCGGGATTTTCATTGAAGGCCGTTGTTGTGTCCGCGCCGTCATTGCGAGGAGCTCTTGCGACGAAGCAATCCAGCTGCCTTCGCAGAAACAGTCTGGATTGCCTCGCTGCGCTCGCAATGACGAGCTTGTTGCAATGACTGGGCGCCACACTCTCGCCGGAGCGGGCTTCGAGAACGTAGCCCTCTAAAAATTCACCCGGTTTGAGATCGCGCCATCAACGACGAGATTGGAGCCCGTGGTGAACGACGACACCGGACTTGCCAGAAACACCGCGGCACTTGCGATTTCCTGTGGCGTGGCCATGCGACCCGTCGGATTTCGGCTGATCGCATCCTCGTAGCGCTTGGGCATGTTCTGTTCGATCGTGTTCCAGACGCCGCCCTTGAAATAGACCGTGCCGGGCGAGACCACGTTGACGCGGATCTTCTTCTTCGCATATTGCCGCGCCAGTCCCTTGGCCATGTGGATCAGCGCCGCCTTGATCGGGCCATAGGAGCTCGCCAGATCGGCCTGCGCCGCCGAAATCGAGGAGATGATGACGAAGGCCGCGTCACCGCTCGTCTCACCGCTGGCTTCGAGGAACGGCCGTGCGGCGTCGAACGCATCTACGGCGCCGAGCAGGTCAAGCCGGAAATTCTGCTCCCACGATGCAGCATCGTGGCCTTGCGCCATGGCGCCGGCGTTGGAAAACAGCATATCGATGCCGCCAAGCTCTTTCGCTGCAGCCTCGATCCAGGACTTCAGCGCCGCGCCGTCAGTGACGTCGACCGGGCTGCCGGCCGCGCGAATGCCGCCGGCCTTCAACTCCGCGACGGTCGCGGCAACCTGATCCGCATTGCGTGCGCACAGCGCGACGTTGGTGCCTTCACCGGCGAGCGTTGCCGCAATCGCCCGACCGATGCCGCGCGTGCCGCCGAGCACGACAGCGTTCTTTCCTTTGAGACCGAGATCCATGGTTGGCTCCTTTTTGTTGGTCGGAGGAAGTGTAGCCGCTTCAGGAGATACGCAGAAGCCTTACTCCGGCGCAGCGCCGACCGGCGGGCCGCCGGGTGGGCGGTGCAGGAAAGTCAGCGACGCATAGGCGCCGACCCAGGAGCCGATCGCCGCGAAAGCGACATAGAAGGCGTTTTCGGTGTAGCTGATCACAGCGTAGGAGGAGAGCAGATACCAGATCGCGCTCCAGCTCGCCGCCGGCACGCGCTTGCGCGCGACCACGGCCGAGGTGAACATCACATAGACCGCGTCGGTGGCCGCCGTTGCGATGAGCACGGCGCCTGCGGTGAGGGGATCGATGGCGGCCATGACATTCCCTTTTGTGCTAGTGGATAGGCGCGAGAAGCTACAGCATGATCCGGACGCTTGCGCAGCGTTTTTCCTCGCGACAAATGCGGAACGCGTTTGCGCGGAGATCATGCTCAAACAATAACCCGAAACGGAGAGAAGCGGACATGCAAAGCCCAACCGGCGTTCTCAACGATCTCTGGAGCTCGGTTGGCGGCGATGCGGCCGCACTCGAGCGCGTGCGGCTGACCGGCGAAGAGCCGCAGATTCCATCCTCGTTTCGCGTCGCTGTCGCCGGACAAACGACGATCGCGGCCGCCGGCCTTGCCGCCGCCGAGATATGGAAGCTGCGAGGCGGCGAGGCACAGGACGTTCATGTGGATATGCGCCACGCCCTCGTCGAATGCCGCTCCGAACGATATCTTCGCCTCGACGACAAGCCGCCGCCCCCGGCCTGGGACGCCATTGCCGGCGTCTACAGGACCGGCGACAACCGTTTCGTCCGCTGCCACACCAATTTCAGGCATCATCGCGACGCCGTCTGCAAGGTGCTGGCTTGCGAGCCCGAGCGCGAGAAGGTGCAGGCCGCATTGATGCAATGGAAGGGCGAGGACTTCGAGACCGCGGCCTATGCCGCCGGCGGGGTCGTTGCCCTGATGCGCAGCTATGACGAATGGTCGGCGCTGCCGCAGGCGCGTGCGTTGGCGGAGCTGCCGCTGATAGCGATCGAGAAGATCGGCGATGCCCCGCCAAAGCCGTGGCCGAAAGGCGATCGTCCGCTGGCCGGTCTGCGCGTGCTCGATCTCTCCCGCGTCATCGCGGGCCCCGTCGCCGGCCGCACCCTCGCGGCGCATGGCGCCGATGTGCTGCTGATCTCCGGACCCGAGCTGCCGGCCATTCCCTGGCTCACCATCGACACCGGCCGCGGCAAGCTCACCACCTTCATCGAGCTCAAGAGCGAGCCGGGACGGGCGCAATTGCGCGAGCTCTTGAAGAGCGCCGATATATTCTCGCAAGGCTATCGTCCGCGCGCGCTCGCAGCCCTCGGCTTTTCGCCGGAGGACGCAGCCAGCATCAATCCCGGCATCGTCTATGTGACGCTGTCGGCTTACGGCCACGCCGGCCCCTGGGCCGAGCGGCGCGGCTTCGATCTCGCTGGTGCAGACCACGACCGGCTTCAACCACGCCGAGGGACAGGCCGCCGGCATCGACGCGCCGAAGGAATTGCCGGCGCAGATGCTCGACCACGCCACCGGATATCTGATGGGATTTGGCGCGATGATGGCCAAGGCGCGGCAGGCTCGCGAAGGCGGCAGCTGGCACGTACGCGTGTCGCTGGCACAGACCGGGCGCTGGCTGTGGAATCTCGGCCGGCTCGCGCACGGCCTGAACACCCCGGATCTTGCGGGCGAGACCGTACATGCAGCGTTCATGGAAACGGTGTCATCTGGCTTTGGCACGCTGACAGCGATACGCCATTCTGCCGTGCTGTCGGCAACGCCGGCACGATGGAGCCGTCCGGCGATGCCGCTCGGCAGCCATCCGCCGCAATGGCCGTCACGAAGCTGACGTGAAGCTGACGCGTTGCAGAATTTTAACGCAAACCGAAAGACGCTCCCCGTTTTTTAGGTTGTTTGAAATCTCAATTCGGCACTATTAGCGCGACCGATGAGGCAGTCGTTTGCCGAGATCGTCGCAGACTTGACCGGGCCCCATGGTAGTTAAAAATACCAAGCGATTTCAGTTGTTTACAAAACAACGGATGATCACATCCGTAGTTTTACTGGCGCTTGCCGGGGCCGGCGCCTACGGCTTCCTCTCTGCGGGCGCGAAGGACAAGAGCCACTCCGAAGTCTCCAGCCAGTCGCGCCGGAATGCGCAGAATTTCACGCCCACACCGTCGGAATGGGCGACGCTGACCATCGAGCCGGTCAAGAGCAAAGCCTTCAGGGCCGAATATGTCACCGAAGGCAAGGTCGCGGTCGACGAGGACCGCTCGACGCCGGTGTTCTCGCCCTATGCGGGCCGGGTGACCAAGCTGCTCGCCAAGCCGGGCGAGAGCCTGACGCAAGGTCAGCCGCTGTTCACGATCGAGGCCGCCGACACCGTGCAGGCCCAGAACGATTTCATCGCGGCGATGACGTCGCAGAACAAGGCGAAGTCGGCCGTCGATCTTGCCGACATCCAGTTCAAGCGCGCCAAGGACCTCTATGAGGGCCATGCCGTCCCGCTGAAGGACTATCAGCAGGCGGAAGCGACCCAGGTCCAGGCGCAGAACGACATGCGCTCCTCGGTGACGGCGCTGGAAGCCGCGCGCAACAAGCTGCGCATCCTCGGCTTCACCGACGAGACCATCAAGACGTTCCAGGACAAGGGCGTCATCAATCCGGAGATCACGATCTATTCGCCGATCGCCGGCACCGTCGTGCAGCGCAAGATCGGTCCCGGCCAGTACGTCAATTCCGGCGCTAGCGATCCGGTGTTCGTGATCGGCGATCTCTCCACGGTCTGGCTCACCGCCTTCGTGCGCGAGAGCGACGCCGCTTCCGTCAGCGTCGGGCAGGAGATCAACTTTAATGTGATGGCACTGCCGGGCCGTCCGCTGACCGCCAAGATCAACTACGTCGCCACCGCGATCGATCCCAACACCCGCCGCCTCCTGGTTCGCGCCACCATCGACAACAAGGACGGCCTGCTCAAGCCGGAAATGTTCGCAAATGTCACGATCTATTCGGCCGGTGATCGCGCGGCACCTGCCGTGCCGAAGCAGGCGCTGATCTACGAAGGAGACCAGGTCCGCATCTGGGTCGCGCGCGAGGACAAATCGGTCGAGCTGCGCCAGATCAAGATCGGCCTCGTCAATGGCAACCTCGTCGAGGTGACCAGCAATCTGAAACCCGGCGAGCAGGTCGTCACCAAAGGCAGCCTGTTCATCGACCGCGCGGCGTCCGGTAGCTGATCGACGACCCAAGAAATTGCGAAGACCCGAATGGATCGTCTCGTCGCCCTTGCCGTCAGCCGGCGCTACCTGATGCTCGGCCTATTCGTCGCCGTGCTCATCGGTGGCCTGATTGCGTTCAACCAGCTCAACATCGAGGCCTATCCGGATCCGACCCCGCCGATGGTCGACATCGTGACGCAGAGCCCCGGCCTCTCGGCGGAAGAGATCGAGCGCTATATCACGATTCCGATCGAGACCCAGGTCGCAGGCCTGAAGAACCTCACGACCATCCGCACGATCTCGCTCTACGGCCTCTCCGACGTCAAGCTCCAGTTCTCCTTCGCCTATACCTATGACGAGGCATTGCAGCAGGTCTTGAACCGCCTGGCGCAGCTCGCGCCGCTGCCGGGCAACGTGCAGCCGCAGATCTCGCCGCTGAGCCCGATTGGCGAAATCTTCCGCTATCGCCTGGTCGGCCCGCCGAACTACAGCGTGCTCGACCTCAAGACCATCCAGGACTGGATCCTCCAGCGCCGCTTCCGCTCCGTGCCCGGCGTGATCGACGTCACCGGATGGGGCGGCAAGAGCAAGACCTACGAGCTCCAGGTCGACTTCAACAAGCTGGTCGCCAACGGCCTGACGCTGCCGCAATTGTTGCAAGCGGTCAGCAATTCCAACGTCAATGTCGGCGGCAACACCGTCAATATCGGCCAGCAATCCGCCGTGGTGCGCGGCGTCGGCCTGATCCGCTCGATCGACGACCTCGCCAACACCATGGTGGCGCAGTCCGGTGGCAATCCGGTGCTGGTGAAGGATGTCGCGACCGTCACCGTCGGCCAGAAGCCGCGGCTCGGCATCGCCGGCCTCGACGATGCCGACGATATCGTGCAGGGCATCGTGCTGATGCGCCGCGGCGAGCAGAGCACGCCGACCATCAATCGCGTCGAGCAGCTCGTCGCCGACATCAACAACTCGTCCATCCTGCCGCCAGGCGTGCGCATCGAACGCATCTATGACCGCAAGGACCTGATCGACCTCACCACCCACACCGTGCTGCATAACATGGTCGTCGGCATTCTGCTGATCGTGCTGTTGCAGTGGATTTTCCTCGGTGACCTCCGCAGTGCGCTGATCGTCGGCGCCACGATTCCGTTCGCGCTTTTCTTCGCCGTGATCATCCTGGTGCTGCGCGGGGAATCGGCCAACCTGCTGTCGGTCGGCGCCATCGATTTCGGCTTGATCGTGGACGCCACCGTCATCATGGTGGAAGCCATCTTCCGCCGCCTGACCCAGACCACGCCGCCGGCGGAATCCGAGCAGATGTCGCCCGACACGCTGTTCGGCATGAAGAGCCATGCCATCCTTAGCGCCGCGGCCGACGTGTCGCGCTCGATCTTCTTTGCCGCCGCGATCATCATCGCGGCGTTCCTGCCGCTGTTCACGCTGTCCGGAGTCGAGGGCAATATTTTCGGACCGATGGCGCGCACCTATGCGTACGCGCTCGCCGGCGGCCTGCTTGCGACCTTCACCGTCACCCCGGCGCTGTCCGCGATCATCCTGCCCGCGCATGTCGAGGAGACCGAGACCAGGGTGATGCTGATCCTGCACCGGATCTATATGCCGGTGCTGAATTGGGCGGTCGCCAACCGCAACATCATGCTCGGCGGCGCGGTCGGCCTCGTCCTGATGACGGTTGCGCTCAGCCGGCTGCTCGGTCTCGAATTCCTGCCCAAGCTGGAAGAGGGCAATCTCTGGATCCGCGCGACGCTGCCGCCGACCATCTCGCTCCAGGAAGGCAACACCTACGTCAACGAGATGCGCAAGGTGATCCGCGCCCGGCCCGAGGTCGAATCCGTGGTGTCGCAGCATGGCCGTCCCGACGACGGCACCGACGCGGCCGGCTTCTTCAACGCCGAGTTCTTCGCGCCGCTGAAGCCCGCGAGTGAGTGGCCGGGCACGCGTGACAAGGAAGAGCTGACCGCGCAGTTGCTCAAGCAGCTCGACGACCGCTTCCCCGGCGTCGAATTCAACTTCTCGCAATATCTCCAGGACAACGTTTCCGAAGCCGTCTCCGGCGTGAAGGGCGAGAACTCGATCAAGCTGTTCGGCAGCGATCTCCAGGCGCTTACCGACACCGCCAACAAGATCAAGTCGGTGCTGGCGACCGTGCAAGGCATCACCGATCTTGCGGTGTTCACCTCGCTTGGGCAGCCGACGGTCCAGATCGACATCGACCGCGCCAAGGCCGCGCGCTACGGGCTCGCGCCCGGCGACATCAACGCGACGATCAAGGTCGCGATCGGCGGCGACACCGCCGGCGATCTCTACGAGCCCGGCTCCGACCGCCATTTTCCGATCATCGTCCGGCTCGCGCCGGAATACCGCAGGAGCGCCGAGGCGATCCAGAACTTGCGGATTGGCGCGCCCGGACCGAACGGAACCGTCACGCAGATTCCGCTGAGCGAGGTCGCCACCATCAGCCTCGTCTCGGGTGCCGCCTACATCTATCGCGAGCAGCAGGAGCGCTATTTGCCGATCAAGTTCTCGGTGCGCGAGCGCGACCTCGGCAGCGCCATCCGCGAGGCGCAGCAGAAGATCGCCGAGCAGGTGCAGTTGCCGCCCGGCTCGCACATGGAATGGGTCGGTGAGTTCGGCAATCTCCAGGACGCGATCCGCCGCCTCTCGATCGTGGTGCCGATCTCGCTGGCGCTGATCGGCATTCTGCTCTGGTTCAATTTCGGCTCGATGACCGACACACTGCTCGCCATGAGCGTCATTCCAATGGCGATCTTCGGCGGCGTGCTCGGGCTGTTGATCACCGGCACCGCGTTCAGCGTTTCGGCGGCGATCGGCTTCATCGCGCTGTTCGGCATCGCCGTGATGGACGGCATCATCATCCTGTCGCAGTTCAATCAGTTGATCGACGAGGGCATGGATCGCGAGAGCGCGGTGATACGCACCGGCGAATTGCAGCTCCGCCCGGTGCTGATGACCTGCGTCGTCGCAGGCGTCGGCCTGCTGCCGGCCGCGCTGTCGGGAGGGATCGGCTCGCAGGTGCAGAAGCCGCTCGCGGTCGTGGTCGTCACCGGCATGATGCTGGCGCCGGTCGTGATCCTGGTGACGCTGCCGGTGCTGATCTCGTTCTTCTCGCGCCGCGCGCGATAAGACCGTCAGAACCCGTAGAGCCGCGCCGGATTGTCGACCAGGATTTTCTTGCGCATGTCCGCATCCGGCGCCCATACCGGAAGCTGGTTGAGCAGGCGGCCGTCGTCGATCGGATAGAACGGCGCGATGTCGGTGGCTTTCCGTCCCTCGACATGGCTTGAATCCGGATGCGGCCAGTCGGTGCCCCAGACGATGCGGTCCGGGTTCGCCGCGATCAACGCGCGCGCGTAGGGCACCATGTCCTGATAGTCCGGGGCGAGCTTGGACGAGCGATAGGCGCCGGAAATCTTGACATAGGCCTTGCCGGATTTGACCAGTTCGATCAGGTCCGCAAAGCCCGGCTGCTCCACCCCGAGCGAGGCTTCGAGACCGCCAAAATGATCGAACACCGCCGGCACCGGGGCGGCCAGCACGAGGTCCTTGATCGCGGTGATCATCGGCAGCGTGGTGTAGAGCTGCACGTGCCAGCCGCGCGCCTTCATGCGGGCGACCGCTGCGGTGAAGCGGGCACGTCCGACATCGGGATCGCTGATGCCGCCGGTCGCGAGATTGATGCGGATGCCGCGAAAACCTTCCTGCTGCATCGTATTGAGCTGGGCTTCGGTGGTCTTGTCGTCGATCACGGCCACCCCGCGCGCGCTCGTGCCGCGGGCCTTCATGCCGAACAGGGTGGAGGAATTGTCGGTGCCATAGACGCTCGGCGTCACGATGACCACGCGCTCGATATGCAGCGCCTTGTGCAGCGCGGCCATCTCCTCGGGAGAGGCGGGCCCGGGCGTGTAAACGCGCCCTGCGAAGAACGGGAATCTCTCGGGATCGCCGTGGATATGGGTGTGGCAGTCGCAGGCATAGGCCGGAACGTCGAAATTGACCGGCGTCGCGGGCTGCGACGCGCGGGCGTTGGCTCTGTTGGTCATGGCTACTCCGGCGGCAAGGGAGGCAAGCAGAACGCCGCGCCGATTGAGCATGGTTTCTCTCCCTGCTTTTGTTTTGGAAGCGGGCAGCGCGAGAGTATCACATCAGCCGGACAGCTGCTGTGCGTCACTGCATAGCTGCTCGACAAGCTCCGCAAGCGGGCGTGAGCCGTCGACGCGCACGACCGGGCAGGGCAGGCCCGCGAGCCACGCTTCATGTTTTGCGAAACTGCGGCCTTCGCGATCGCCGGCTTCGTAGTGCGAGGCCCATTCGATGAACGACTCAGTCTCATGATGTCGCCAGCCGCCCGGCGCGACGGCATCGGCGCCGAAATGCGTGGCCTCGCGGGCGCGCAGACGCCTCAACCGGATTTCACGCGGCGTGGTCACGTAGATGACGAGATCGAACAACGGGATGAGCTCGTCA
Organism: Bradyrhizobium sp. LLZ17; assembly: GCF_041200145.1. Taxonomy (NCBI): domain Bacteria; kingdom Pseudomonadati; phylum Pseudomonadota; class Alphaproteobacteria; order Hyphomicrobiales; family Nitrobacteraceae; genus Bradyrhizobium; species Bradyrhizobium zaerense. The sequence goes on along the minus strand of NZ_CP165734.1, from coordinate 2,357,937 downwards.
CCCCAGCCGGTCACGGTCCCGCTCAGCACCCAGTCGGGGCGCGGCAGGAAGATCTCGCGCATGAGACGCAGCCGATCTGCGGCTGGGCGTGTGGTCTGATAGGGCGGCGCGGTCGGCAGCCAGAAATAATCGTCGCTGTCGTGATGCGGCAGCGCAAGCCCGCCGGCAAGCGCACGACCGAGCGTCGTCACGCCGGAGCCTGACGCGCCCATCAGATGAATGCGGCGACTTTTCATGTCGTATCCAGAGACCGCCTGATCCGGTTTGGCGCTGACAGCGATCACGACGTTGCACGCGCCGAGCTCCCTCACGCGGCGCGGCGGCGCTTTGAGATCCGTCCGCTGGTCGCGGGTTGGGCTGACAATGTCAGGCCCAACGCTCCGAGAATGCGCATCACCGTGCCGAACTCGGGATTGCCGGTTTCCCCGAGTGCTTTGTACAAGCTTTCGCGGTTCAAGCCGGCTTTCTTTGCGATCGCGCTCATGCCGCGCGCACGTGCGACGAGCCCAAGCGCGTCACGCACGAAATCTGCGTCGCCGGTTTCTAGCGCGGCCGCGATATAGGCGGCCTGACGCTCTTCGGTGTTGAGATAGTCGGCGGCGTCGAAGCGCGTCGTCTTGGATGCCGCTTTGACTGTCGTTTTTGTTGCCCTTGGCATCACAATGTCTCCGCTAGTTGCTGGGCTAGCTTGATGTCTTGTCGCTGCGTGCGCTTGTCGCCGCCACTTAGCAGGATCACAACCTGCGCTCCACGCTGCACATAGTAGATCCGGTAGCCCGGGCCGTAGTCGATGCGCATTTCCCGGACGTTCCGGCCAACGCTTTTGCTGTCGCCAGGATTGCCCATCTCCATGCGGCGAATGCGGACAGTGATCCGGGCAGCAGCACTCGCGTCCTTGAGGCGGTTCAGCCACTCCGAAAACTGCTCGGTTTGCCTCACCTCGATCATGAAGCGACAACTGTAGTCCATGGGCTACAGAATGTCAAAGAACTCCAAACCGGCGCAAGCGGCCGGCGGGCGGTGCAGCGAGCTTGGAGGCGGTGCTTCGCGGACGACTACTGCCCGGACGGCGTGCGCAGGCCGTGCCAGGCGTCGCGGACCTGATGGTAGTGCACCTCTGGCAGATAGTCCGGCGTGTTCAGGCTGAGCGTCTTGACGTCGAGATGGCCGACTGCGCTGAGCAGCGTGTAGGAGGCGATGACGCGGTCGCGGCTGGCGCCGATCAGGCGGGCCTTGGCCTGGATCAGATCGGCCTGCGAGTTCAGCACGTCGACCGTCGTGCGCTGTCCGCCGGCGGCCTCGCGCTGCACGCCCTGAAGCGCGACCGTCGCCGCCTTCACCTCGGACTCCGAGGCCGACACCGCGATCTTGGCGCCTTCATTGGCCACCCATGCGCTGATAGCCGCCGTGCGCGCCTGGCTGCGCACCTGGTCGAGCACGAGCCGGCTCTGCGCCGTGACTTCCTTGGCCAGGCGGGTTTGCGAGGCGGCCTGGCCGCCGTCATAAATCGGAACGGTGACGTTGGCGACGATCGAGGCCTGGTCTTCGGCGAAGGTGCCGAGCGTCGGGTCGTTGTTGCGGCTTTTGCTGGCGCTGCCCTGGACGCTGGCGCTCGGCAGCAGCGCGCCTTCGGCAACGCGGATGTTGGTGGAGGCGACGTCGACGTCGAAGCCCGCGGCCATCACGGCCGGGTGCTCGCGGATCGCCATCGTCATCGCATCTTCGCGGCTCTTCGGCAGGTAGCGGTCCACCACCTCGGCGGCCCGAAGCGCCGAGGGTGCATTGCCGATCACTTGGGCGTAGGTCGCCTGGCTCACCGCAAGCGCGACTTCGGCTGCATTGAGATCGGCAAGGCCGCGATTGAGGCGTGCTTCGGCCTGGGCGGTATCGGTCGGCGTGACGTCGCCGGCATTGAGGCGGCGCTGGGTGACGGACAGCGTCTCGCGCAGGAAGGCGACGTTGGAGCGCTGGGCCTCGACCAGGGACTGGTTGGCGAGCACGTTGGTGTAAGCGGTGACCGCATCGAGCAGCACACCCTGCCCGACGTTGCGCAGCGCCTCGCGGCCTGACTGCACCTGGAGTTCCGCAGCCCGCACGCCGTTGGCGGTCCTGAAACCGTTGAACAGTGTCTGCGTCACGGTGACGCCGATGACCCACGGCTTCAGATTTGCAGTCTGGATGGTGTTGTCCGGCAGCAAATTGCGAACCGCTTGCAGTCCGGCGCTGAGGCTCGCCACGATCTGCGGCCGGTAGCCGGCCAGTGCCTGCGGTACGTTCTCGTCGGTAGCGCGCTGCCGCGCACGCTCGGCATTGAGCTGTGGATTGGTTTGGTAGGCCTTGGCCAGAGCGTCGGGCAGGGCCTCCGCCCAAGCCGCGGCGGGCAGGGCGCAGCAAAACGCCAGCGTCGTCCATGTCGCGAGGACAGGACCCACGCCCGATCGACGTCGCGTCGTCACGCGACCAGCTCTGGCGGTACGCCCAATCATGTAATCCCGCAAAATCCCGGCTGTCCGCCCCCGCCGACGGCGCCTCTTACCTGTTTAACCAGCGCCGGTCCCGCAGGCAAACTGCCGCGGGCGAAACCCCCATGAAATCCGTGCTTGTTGCAGGTGCGTCACACACCAACCCCTTCCCAAATGCGCTATAGAATCGCGCAGTCCCATTCTGTCAGGTGCCTGTCATGCGGTCCGGACCCCACGGATGATGCCGAAACTCTTCTCCGACCCCGATGCGCTTGCGGAGGAGATCATTCGCGACGTCGGCCGCGATCTGGTGGTCGGTCTCCCACTTGGCCTTGGCAAGGCCAATCATGTCGTCAACGCCCTCTTTGCGCGGGCCTGCGCCGATCCTGACATCAAGCTGACACTGCTCTCGGCGCTGACATTGGAAAAGCCGAGACCCACTGGCCTGATTGAGCATCGCTTCATCACGCCCGTGATCGAGCGGCTGTTCGGCTTGTATCCCGATCTAGCCTACGCCAGTGCGCTGCGCGAGGGCCGGCTGCCATCCAACATCAACGTCGTCGAATTTTTCTTTCTAGCGGGACGCTGGCTGCACGTGCCGGTCGCGCAGCAGAACTATATCTCGGCCAATTATACCCACGCGGCCGGTTACCTGCTGGCGCGCGGCCTCAACGTGGTGACGCAACTGGTGGCGAAACGCGTCGTTGACGGTGCGCCGCGCTACAGCCTGTCCTGCAACACGGACACGACGCCGGACGTATTGCGCGAGCGGCGCGCCGGACGTGCGTCGTTCAAGCTCATAGCACAGGTGAATTCCGAGCTACCGTTCATGCCGGGCGCGGGCGATCTTCCGGCCGACGAGTTCAGCGCGGTGCTGGAGAGTGCGGCGACGGACTTCCCCCTGTTCGCGCCACCGTCGGAGCCGATCTCCGACGCCAAATACGCCATCGGCCTGAACGCGGCATCGCTGGTCCGCGATGGCGGCACGCTCCAGATCGGCATCGGGCAGATCGGCGACGCACTGGCGCAGGGCCTGATCCTGCGCCATCGCGACAGCGGAGCTTTTCATGACGTCATAACCCGGCTGTCACCGGCGCGACCGGCTGTGGCGCAGGAAGCCGGCAGCTTCGAGACCGGCCTCTATGGCGTCAGCGAGATGCTGACAGAGGCGTTCATCGGCCTGATCGACGCCGGTATTCTCAGACGCGCCGTCGACGGTGTGGTGCTGCACGGCGCCTTCTTTCTCGGTCCAAGATCCTTCTATCGCGCGTTGCGCGAGATGCCGCCGGACCAGATCGCGCGGATCCAGATGATGCCGGTGTCGTTCACCAACGAGCTCTATGGCGAGGAGGAGCAAAAGCGCCTTGCCCGGGTCGATGCTCGCTTCATCAACAACACGATGATGGCGACGCTGCTGGGCGCGGCTGTCTCCGATGGCCTCGACGACGGGCAGGTGGTGAGCGGCGTCGGCGGGCAGTACAATTTTGTGGCGCAGGCTTTCGCGCTTAAGGGGGCGCGATCGGTCCTGACGCTCGAGGCGACGCGGCAAGCCGGCCGAGAGCTGAAATCCAACATCCTCTGGCGCTACGGGCACGAGACCATCCCGCGGCATCTGCGTGATGTCCTGGTCACCGAGTATGGCGTTGCCGATCTCAGGGGACAGTCGGATGCCGACGTGATCGCGAGCATGCTGACGATTGCGGATTCACGCTTCCAGGATGAGTTGGCGCGGGTCGCGAAGGACGCTGGCAAATTGCCGCGCGGCTATGAGATCCCGTCCGCTCACCGCGACAACCATCCCGAGCGAATCGCGGCTGCGCTCAAGCCTGCGCGCGCCGCCGGGCTGCTGCCGCGGTTTCCGTTCGGCTGCGATTTCACCGAGGTCGAGCAACGCCTCATCCCGGCGCTGGAGATTCTGCAAGGCGCACAACGATCGCCGCGGGCGCTCGCAGGCTTGCTGTGGCAGGGGCTGATACGAACGCCCGACACTGCCGACGCGGCCTGCCTCGCACGACTCGGCCTCGATCAGCCCAAGACCTGGAGCGAGCGCTTCTATCGCGCGTTGGTCAGCGCGGCCCTCGCGCAGAGCCGCAGCTAAGTGTCGTCCCGGCCGAGTGCGCAATTGCGCACGGGGGCCGGGACCCATAACCCCAGGGAGTAGTTTGGCGAAGGCTAGTCGTTCGGTACTTCTACCGTTCACCATCGGTAGACTCCGCGGTATGGGTCCCGGCCCCCGTGCCCAATTGCGCACTAGGCCGGGACGACCGAAGAGAACCCTACCGGTTCTTGTTCACCGGCTTGCGCTTCTCGATGAAGGCGGCCATGCCCTCGGAGCGGTCTTCGAGCGCGAAGGTCGCGTGAAACAGGTTGCGCTCGACGCTCATGCCCTCGGCGAGGGTGGTTTCGAAGGCGCGGTTGACCGCCTCCTTGGCCATTGCGGCCGCGGGCTGCGACATCGCGGCGATTTTCTCGGCCGCCGCCATCACCTCGTCCATCAGCTTGTCGGCCGGCACGATGCGGCTGACCAGGCCGCTTCGCTCGGCTTCGGCTGCATCCATCATGCGGCCGGTGAGGCAGAGATCCATCGCCTTGGACTTGCCGATCGCGCGGGTCAGGCGCTGGGTGCCGCCGATGCCGGGGATGGTGCCGAGCGTGATCTCGGGCTGACCGAATTTGGCGGTGTCGGCAGCGATGATGAAATCGCACATCATCGCGAGCTCGCAGCCGCCGCCGAGCGCATAGCCCGCGACCGCGGCAATGGTCGGCTTGCGGCAGCGCGCGACACGGTCGCCGCCGATCGCGGCAAAATCCTCGGAAAACATGTCGATGAAGCCTTTCGGCTGCATCTCCTTGATATCGGCACCGGCCGCGAAGGCCTTCTCGCTGCCGGTCACGACGATGCAGCCGATGGCGTCATCGGCCTCGAGATCGTCGACGGCGGCCGCGATCTCGCGGAAAACTCCGAAGGAGAGCGCGTTGAGCAGCTTCGGCCGGTTCAGCTTGATGATGCCGACCGCGCCTTTGCTCTCGACGATGATGTGTTCGAACGTGCTCATGCTCCACCCACGCTTTTGATTGAGCGGGCAATTTGCCCGCTGGCGCGGTGGGCTTCAAGGGGGCCGGGGCGCCGGGAGATATGCGCGCCCCGGGGCCTGTCAGGCCATGAACATGCGCGCGGCAGAGGCCAACGTCAGCAGCGTGCCGACGCCGATGAAGATCTTGCCGATCAGGGAGCTCTGGTCCCAGGCCGAGTTCGGCTGGCTGCTCGCCATCACCGGCGCCGGACGCGGCTGCGCGTCGGTTGCGGCGATCACCGCCTTCTGCGCGGCCGGGTTGTCCTGTTGCAGGGCGCGATCGATATCGTTGAGCTGGTCGGGCGGGACGACTTGGTTCTCGGCGCCCGGGGCGGCGGCGGTATTATCGGCGGCTGCCTGCACATTGTCGTTGGCGCGGCCCGTCATCGCGGAGGCTGCGGCCGAAGTCGGCGTGTCGGCGGTGGCGAGCTGCGCATTGGCGTTGGCCACGTCCGGCGGCATCTGGCTCGAGACCGGGACGTCATTGCCGGCCTTGGCCTCGTCGGTCTGCGGCGCGGCGTCCTTCTTGTCCGCTTTGTCGTCGGAGGATTTCTGCGCCGACTTGGTGCCGGTGTGGCGGTGAGACGTGTGGCGCCGCGGTTGGCTCGACTTGTCCGCGTCGGCCTGCTTGCTTGCGCTGTCCGGCTTCGAGCTTGCGCCCGAGCTCGGCGCGGCCTGTGCGGCGCCTCCGAACAGCAGGAATAGTCCGGCCAGAACAATCGATGCCGCGCGCCCGCTGGCTTTCATCATGTTGACGATCTCCCCAATTCACCCATCCCGAAGCGAACAGAGACCCCGGCGCATGACGACAACGGGGCAAAAAATGGGAATCTTCGGGCTAGACCGGGCAAAAACGCGGCAAACCCGATCGCCGACCGGCAGCCGGGTGCAGCGCGCACCGATCGGTGTTATGAGCCCCACTCGGGTTTTTGTGGCCGCACGGGATGCCGGGCCTGCCGTGATCACGATCTCGTGATCACGGCAGGTGCCGGCGTAACAAACTGAAAGAGCGGCCGAATTGCATGATGAGGGCGCGCGTGCGCGGACGTGAGGACGAATGGACCGGCCTGATGCGGTCGGCCATGGCAGGCGATGATGCGGCGTATCATCGCCTGTTGAAGGCGGTCACGCCGGTGCTGCGCGCCGCCGCGAGGCGGGGTCTGGCGCGGGCCGGGCAGCCTCCCGATCAAGCCGAGGATATCGTGCAGGAGATTTTGTTGGCGGTGCATCTGAAGCGGCACACCTGGGACAGCGAAGCGCCCTTCGCGCCGTGGTTGTTCGCGATCGGCCGCAACAAGCTGATCGATGCGCTCAGGCGGCGCGGCAGGCGCGTCTTCGTCAATATCGACGATTTCGCCGAAACGCTGCCGGGCGAGACTCCGCAGGAGACGGCCTCTGCGGGCGAGGTTGCAGCGCAGCTTAACGCCCTGCCGCAGCGCCAGCGCGACGTGTTGCAGTCGATCGCGGTCGACAGCAGCTCGATCAAGGATACGGCGACGAAGTTTTCGATGAGCGAAGGTGCGGTTCGGGTCGCGCTGCATCGGGGGCTTGCGGCCCTGACGGCCAAACTACGGGACCACTAGTCATGGATACCGACCAACTCATCCGCACGCTTGCGGCCGACAACCCTCACCGCGCCCCCCGCGTCGGCGCGATGTTGACCTTGGCGCTCCTGGTGGCGGCACCCTTGTCGATCCTGATCTTCGCGACCTTCCTCGGCGTGCGGCCCGACGTCATGAGCGCCATGCACAACCCGTTCTTCGACATGAAGTTTGCCGTGACGCTGTCGCTTGCGATCCCCGCCATCATCATCAGCCTGCATCTGTCGCGGCCGGAGGCCTTGATGCGCGGCTGGGGCTGGCTCCTGCTGCTCCCCGTCGGACTGCTTGCGGTCGCGATCGGCAGCGAGGCGATGATGGCGCCGGCCATGCCAATGACGATGCGGCTCGTGGGCAAGAACTCGCGGTGGTGCCTGTCGGCGATCCCGGCGATGTCGCTGCCGCTGCTCGCGGGCGCGCTGTTCGGCCTCCGCCACGGCGCGCGCGTCGCGGCCCGCTCTCGCCGGTGCGCTCGCCGGCCTGTTGTCGGCCGGGCTCGCCGCGACCCTCTACGCCTCGCATTGCACGGACGATTCGCCGTTGTTCGTCGCCACCTGGTACACGATCGCGACCGCGATCGTCACGGCGATCGGCGCTGCGGTCGGCTCCAGGGTGTTGCGGTACTAGGCCGCCGGCGTCGCACCGTGCTGCATGCGGTGGAAGCGCAGCACCTGTTGTGCGGTCGAGCTGCGCAGGGCTTCATAGGCGTCGCGCACCGTCAGCATGTCCGTATGCGAGCCGCCGGAGAGCTTTTCACGCATCGCGATGATCGCGCGCACGCTCGACCACGACATGCCGGCGACCTTGGCGAGGATCATGACGCCCTCGGTGCGGCTCTCGATCATCATGTTCTCCGCCACCTCGACCGAGACGCCTGCGAGCGCCGCGAGCCCCGCATTGGTCTCGTCGAACTTGCCCTGTTCGGCGAACGTCGCGACCTGGAATTCGTTGAGGCGTCCGTCGTTATAAAGCGATTTCACCAGGGCGCGTGCCATCTCGGTCTGCCTGGTCATGTTGGCGGCGCGGATCCGCTGGGCCGCCTCCTGGACCGCGCTCGATACCTCCTCAGCGAGCTCCGGATGGGCGGCTTCGAGCTTCTTGCGCACGCTCGACGAGGCCTTCGCGACCAGCTTCAGATAGTGATGACGCGGCAGGTCGGGGCGCAGGCCGATGCAGGTGGCAAGGTCGTCGTCGCGCTCGGCGCGGGTGACGAGATCGATGAGGGTTCCTTCCGAGAGCTGTGCGCCCGGATTTGCAGCCGTCGATTGCACCACCTCGCCGTTGCCGCGCGTGACCAATACGTCCGTCAGCGCTTCCGAAAGCACCCGCCGCTGTGAGATCGCTTTGAGATGCGCCTGGCTCTTGCTGCGCGCGATCTCGATCAGGGTGGTCTCGTCCAGCCGCTCCGACTTCGACAGCACGGGGCCTGCGACCTCGATGAAATCGTCAAGCGCGAGCGTGCGGATAATCTGGGGCGGCGCGGCTCCGATCGATGCAAGCCGCTCGGCGAGCAGAGCCCTTGCCGAGGTCTCGATCTGCACGATCAGGCACTGAAAGACGTCGTCGAACACTTTGGTGTGCTCGTCGGAATAATCCACCGCGTTGTTGATGAAGAGATCGGTGACGCGGCGCAGCGTTTCGACCCGGCGCGCAACGGTGCCGTGCGAGAGCGCGGCCTGCAATTCGTCGAGCAGATTCTCGGTTGTCACGGCGGATCTGGATGTCATAGCCCTGTCCTGGAGCGTTCGGTCCGGCCGCAGCTTCTGGCGCGCCGACAGCAAATGGATTGATCAATTCGTGGCAATGCGGTTGCGCCCAAGCGCCTTGGCGGAATAGAGCGCGCTGTCGGCGCGCGCGAGAAACGTGTCGGCAGTATCGTTGTCGCGCAGCGTCACGACCCCGGCGGAAATGGTCACGCGCAAGCCGAGGGAGAAGGCGCTCCAGTCGAGCTCGGCGACGATGCCGCGCAGCCGTTCGAGCATGCGCGATGCGGCGTCGCCTTGAGTGCCGGGCAGCAGCAGCAAGAACTCTTCGCCGCCGTAGCGGCCGAAACGGTCGTCGGGACGGATATTGGCGAAGATGGTGATGGCGAAGGTGCGCAGCACCTCGTCGCCGACGGGATGGCCGTGAGCGTCGTTGATGCGCTTGAACCAGTCGAGGTCGATCAGCGCAATGGCGCACGGCGCCGCCGCCTGCCGAGACTGTTCGATCTCGGCGTCGAGAAGCCGCATGATACAGCCCCGGTTGTAGGAGCCGGTCAGCTCGTCGAGCTCGGCGAGCTCCTCGATGCGCCGATAGGCCTCCTTCAGCTCGATGCTGCGCTGGTACAGGATCTTGCGCAACGTGGCGCCGAACAGGCCGAGGAAGGCGCACTGGCCGATCACCAGCGCGAAGCACAGCATCGAGGCGGTGCGCTGGAGCCTGGTCGCGACGGGCATGCCGATCGGCAGGTCGGAGGCGAGGAATACGGCCGCGAGCGCGCTGGTCGCGATCGCGCAAGTGAGCATTGCCTGGGTCGAGGTCATGCGCAGCGTGCCGAACGCGAAGATCAGGAACAGCACGCTGATGAAGGCAATCCCGATCGTCGGCACCGAGACCAGGAATATGAATTGCAGCGCCATATGCGCCGAGATCTGGAACACGGTGAGATAGTGGTCTTTGTGCCTGTCGCCGACGCCAGCCTCCGACATCACGACGAAGATGCCGATGATCAGGAGGCCGCCGACCCAGAACAGCGACGGAACGTTCATGTGAACGGCACCGTCATAGGCGTAGAGCAGCAGCACAGAAGCGCCGAGCGAATAGCTCACGACCTGGCCGAGATACATCTGGCGGCGCTGCCGGACCCGGCGCGCCACCACCTGCGGCGCCGCCGCCTCGTGCATCAGAACGAGATCCGCGACTTCAGCGGCATTCCTCTCCGGAAATGACGTCGCGGCCGTGCTCATGGTCCCGCCAATGGTGGATGTCAGCCGAAAAAAATCTACGTGGCAAGCCTTTAGGTTTGGTATCCTTTCGCACCGAATCCCCCGGTGGGCGGCGCGGGTGAGTGCTTTGCGCGGCGCGGAATTTGCGGCCAATTAGGTATCGCGGCCGATATGGCGGACCAAACCCGGCTTCGTGCGACATAAGCTGCACAGGGCTGTGTTATGGATCGGCATCGATCGGGCCATTTGCGTCCGCCAACGAGACCCGCAGGAAAATGGCATCCGCAGGAAAGTGTTCCGTATTATGTTACCGTTCTGGAACGAGGCGGCTGGTCGCCGGGTGGGACAAGGAAAATGCGCGTATGTGGGGTAGATCACACAGGTCCCCGTATGAGTGCGGTAGCTTGAAGAATTTAGCGCCTGCCGTCGAACCGTCCGCCGCGTCGCCCCGACCTACTTTGCGAGACGGCCTTTGAGCGTGACACAGGCGGCTACGGACGAGGTCCTGATCGCCAGGATCGCCCAAGGCGACCGGCTCGCCATGCAGGTGCTGTACGGGCGGCACCATGTCAGGGTGTATCGCTTCGGCCTCAGGCTCGTTCGCAACGAGCAGGCGGCGGAAGACCTCATCAGCGAGGTGTTTCTCGACGTTTGGCGCCAAGCCGGCAAGTTCGAGGGCCGATCCGCCGTTTCCACCTGGCTGCTGGCAATCACCCGATTCAAGGCCCTGTCTGCGCTTCGGCGCAGGAAGGATTTTGAGTTGGACGACGAGGCCGCCAATGCGATCGAGGATTCGTCCGACAATCCAGAAACGGCGGTGCAGAAGAAGGATACCAGTGAAGCGTTGCGGGAGTGTCTGACGGGCCTCTCGCCGGACCATCGGGAAATCATCGATCTGGTCTACTACCACGAGAAGTCCGTGGAAGAGGTGGCCGAAATCGTTGGCATACCCGAGAACACTGTGAAGACGCGCTTATTCTATGCGCGCAAGAAATTGGCCGAACTGCTGAAGGCAGCCGGCATTGAGCGAGGCTGGCCATGATGGCATTGAGCAAGAAGATGCTGGAGCGAGAGCCCAGTGAGATCGAGATGCTGCTGCCGTGGCACGCCGCCGGTACGCTGAACGCGCGCGATGCCCGCCGCGTCGAGGAAGCGCTCGCCAGCGATCCGGAGCTTGCCAGGCAGTATGCCGCGATCCGCGGCGAGTACGAAGAGACCATCCATCTGAACGAGAGTTTGGGCGCTCCTCGGCGCGCGCGATGCAAAAACTGTTCGCGGCGATCGATGCCGAGCCTGCGCGGGCGTCCGGCTCGCTGCCGCTGTCGGCCCGCATCTCCAGTTTTTTCGCGAGCCTGTCGCCGCGCACGCTGGCCTGGTCGGCGAGCCTTGGCGCCATCGCGCTCCTGCTCCAGGCGGGCATCATCGGCGCAGTGCTGATGAAGACGCAGACCACGACGTTCCAGACCGCCTCGCTCTCGACCAGCGCGCCGATCACGCGCGAGCTTGGGGCGACCGCCGCGCCTGCGCGGGCGCTGGTGCGCTTCACGCCGGAGGCGCGCGTTGCCGACGTCACCTCGCTGCTCGACAGCTACCAGGCCTCGATCATTGGCGATGCCAAGGGCGGCATGTTCCGCCTCCAGTTCGACAGGGCGATGAGCCGGGACGAGCTCGCCGCGCTGCTCGGCAAGATGCAGCGCGAGAAGTTCGTCAACCTCGCCGTGGCGGCGCCTTGAACGCGCCGCTAAACCGATGACGCGCAAGTCCGAGAATGGGGTAAGAGCCGCGGCCTATGCTTCCTCGGCCGGAGCGGCCCTCCTGCTCGCCGCCTGTCTCGGTATCGAGGTCGCGCATGCCCAGGCGATCATGCGCACGCCCACGATCAGTGTTCCCTCACGCATTCCGACCGTCTCTCCGAGTGTCGGTGCGCGCGTCAGCCCCGGCGTAGCCGCCAGGGTCAGTCCCGGCGTGGCGGCCAGGGTCGGCCCCGGCGTGGCCGCGAGGGTCGGGGGCGGCGACCACGGTCCTCACTTGATCACCACCGCCCCACGGATCTCGGCGCGAATGGCGCCCATCTCCGTGCTGCCCTATGCCCATTACTCGCCGAACCTTTATCCGGCCTGCGCTGCGGCCTATCGCGGTGCCGACGGCGAATGTCTTGGGCAGGCGAACGCGGATGGCGACGGCTCCGGCAAATCGGCCGGGAAGAACGCCGGCAGTGGACGTCGCAATACCACCACGGTCGCCGTAAATCTGCGCAGCTTCGCCAATGAATTGGTGGCCGAGATCGACAGCGCATTGTCGCCGACGGAAGCCGACGAGCTTGCGCGCCGGCACGGCCTTGCGCGCATTACATCCGAGAATGTCCCGCTGATCGGAGCCACGATCGGCCTGTTTCGCATCACCGACGGCCGGCCCTCCGAGACGGTTCGGCGCGAATTTGCCGCCGACGGCAGCGTACGCTCGGTCCAGCAAAACTTCCGTTACGTGCTCCAGGACCAGAAGTCGACGGTGCCGACCGAGGGCGATCCCGCGCAATACGCGCTGGCAAAGCTGCGCCTGCCGCAGGCGCACACCCTGGCGCACGGCGCCAATGTCACCGTCGCGGTGATCGATTCCGGGATCGACGGCAAACATCCCGAGCTCGCCGATTCTATCGCCGACAATTTCGACGCGCTCGGCAGCACCGAGGGTCCGCACATCCACGGTACCGGCATTGCGGGCGCGATCGTCGCGCATGCCCGGCTGATGGGTAGCGCGCCCGAGGCGCGCATCATCGCCATCCGCGCCTTCGGCGGAACCACGGGCGCCGCCGAGAGCTCGTCCTACGTCATCCTGCGCTCGCTGAACTACGCCGCCGAGCACGGCGCGCAGATCGTCAATATGAGCTTTGCCGGCCCCAAGGACGCCGTGATCGAGCGCGCCATCGCTGCGACCGCCGCGCGGGGCCTGGTGCTGGTCGCGGCCGCCGGCAATGCCGGCGCGAAATCGCCGCCGCTCTATCCCGCAGCCAATCCCAACGTGATCGCGGTCAGCGCGACCGACCAGCAGGACAAGCTGTTCACCGCCTCCAACCGCGGCAATTACGTTGCGCTGGCCGCGCCCGGCGTCGACATCTTCCTGCCGGCGCCGGACGGCAAATACCAGATGACCTCGGGGACCTCGTTCTCGGCCGCCTATGTCTCCGGGGTCGCGGCGCTGCTGCTTGAGCGCGACTACGCGCTGAAGCCGGAAGCGCTGCGCGTGACGCTGGCGAAGACCGCGCGCGATCTCGGTTCACCCGGGCGTGACGATCTCTTCGGCGACGGCGAGGCCGACGCGTTTGCCGCCGTCATGGCCGTTCCGGCCGACAGCGCGACGCCGGTTGCGGCTGCGTCCGGTACAACAAAACGTGAAGATGTCGACAAGCGTCGCGACGAGCCCGGCGTCCGCGCAATCGACCAACCCTCGCTATCGAGTGCAGGCGATAAATCTGCGATTTCTCAGGCGGATAGGCCGGCGACGCGATAGCGCCTGCGGCAAACTTGCACGCGACGCGAAGCTCAAAAAATCCGACGCCGCGTTGAACGTTCAACCCTCTGCCAACGACCTAAATATGTGGGAGCGGTCATCCCTCCCCATCAGTCATATTAGGCGCGAGCGCCCATCCACCCCAAGCGCCCATATGGCTCGACCCGTCCGGTTGTCCCCCCGGACGGGTCTTTTCTTTTGGGGTGTCTCATTTCCTGAAGTACGTGCGAAATCAGCTTGCGGTCGAGACATCGCCGCTGGCGCATGGCCGCTCGGCCGTGCTGCCGCAGGCGCGCTATGCTTGTGCGAAGCTTGACTCCAAAACCCCTTGAAACTCCGCACGACTACGGTGATCGACGATGAAATCGGTGTCGTTGCTGGACAAGTCAAAACTTTTCCACAAAATATTCATGTCGCGTCTAAATTGATTCGTGCGCGTTGCGTCCCCGCGTCCGTATTTTTCTCCTCACGGGCTGGTTCATGACACATTGCCAAGAATTTGGTCGCGCCGCGGCTTGCGACCCTGACATTGCGGCGCGCTGGTGCGCGCTCGCCGAACAGCGGCTGGAACATCTCTCCGAGATGTTCGAGAGCGGCCGTTGGCGCCGCTATCACTCGGAGCTCGCATTCCTTGAAAACATCCAGGAGGCCAAGCGCGCGGTTCAGACCTGGCGCGCACTTGCGAATGGTGGGGACGTCGCCGCGGCCGCCGCGAGCGTGACCTCCACATTCGGGTGGTCGCCAGCGACCATGCCGCGCGTGTTTCCGCGCGAGCAGGTCCAGACCGTGCAGCCGAAGGCCGTGCACATCGCGCCCGAGACCTCCGTTCCGGTCAGGCTCGAGCCGGAGCCGGACGTGCTGGCCGAAATCGTCGAGGCGCCGATTGCGCCGGTCGCCCCGGCCGGTCCGATGCCAGCGGCTCTGATTGCGCCGGTGGCGTCGATCGCGTCGTTCTTGCAAACCTTCACGCGGCCAGCCGATGAAACCGTCGCGGCCCCCGAACGCACGGTCGAATTCACCTTCAGCCTCGACGGCATCGAGGCGAAGTACCCACTGCTGCGGAATACATTCTGACGCGCGGGCGGGGCGTCCCGCCTATTGCCGCACCGCATTCCCGCCGACCACGACCTGCGCGAACTTCTGCGCGCCGTCGGCCGACAGATCGGCGGTCACGGCACGCGCATGGTTCAGCCCGACCACGGCGCCACGTGGCGTTTCCGAGATCATGTTGTTGTTGACGAGCGCAGTCCCCGCGCCAGGCACGACCGAGACACCGACGCCGGCGAGTGCCTTGCGGATCACATTGCCCGAAATCACGACGTCGCGCAGATATTTGCCCCAGCCGGCGACGATGCCGTAGGACGGCGCGTTCTCGATGACGTTGCCGGTCACCGAGCTATCCGCCTCGATGTAGATGCCGATACCGGCGTCATCGTCCGGCGCGGTGCCGATCGGCCGCTTCGGGATCAGATTGCGGATGATGTTGCCCTGAACCACCGCGATGCGGCCGCCTTCGTTGAAATTGCAGACGGAGACGCCGACGGCCGCGCCATCCACGATGTTGTTGGCGATCACCGCGGCCTCGAACGCAAACTCGGAATACAGCGCAACCTCGCGCACGTCGCTCACACTGTTGCCGGTGATGTGGATGTTGGAGGCCGAATTGCCGCGCACCGCGGAATAGTCGCAGTTCCTGATGCGATTGCCGCGCACGATCACATTGCCGGCGCGGAATGCGTTGATGGCATTGCCATACTGGCCGGAGCCGCCGGGACCGGCCTTGACGTCCTCGATGCGGTTGTCGGCGACCAGCGTGCCGTCATCGCCGATGGCGGTGCGCAGGATCTCGATGCCGTTGTCGTTGGTGCCTGCAATGGTATTGCGCGCGACGCTGAGGCCCCTGGCATCGAACGAGACCATCGCCGTCACCGCGATGTTGGCGAAAATATTGCCGGAGATGTCGCCGGACACCTGCTCGAGCCAGATGCCGCTGCCGCCGGATCCCGTGATCTCGCAATCGGTGATGCGGACGTCGCGGCCTCCGAGCACATGGATCAGCCCGCGCCGCGTCGGCAGCGGAATGCCGCTCCCGTCGAAGCTGATGCCTGTGAGGCCGACCGCATCGGAGCCCTCGCTCTGGATCGCCGAGGCGCCGCCGGTGAAAATCAACTTGGTGGCACCGCGCACGCCGATCAGTTGCGCGCCGTTGGCAAGATGCAGCAATCCGCTGCGGTAGACCTCGGCGGCAGGGCCAGCGGCATCCCCGCCCGCGCGGCCTCGTCGATGGCGCGCTGGAGCACGCGGGTCTGATCCTCGCTGCTGCCGGGCCGTACGCCATATTGGGTCGCATCGCGACCAAGCAGCGATGTCAGCGGCGCCGCGCGTGCGGCGTCGGCCGGCATGGCCAGCGCACCGGCAATGCCTGCGGTCGAAGCTCCGATGAGATGACGACGGTTGAGGTTCATGACGCGTCCTTGCGCGGACGCGGGCCGTGTCCGCGATGGATTAGGTAGCGCAGCGCGGCCGGGGCGGTGAGGATTGTTCGCGGTAGGGTTAAATGTTTACCCAGGCCGAGGTGCCGTAGGGTGTGCAAAGCGAAAGCGTGCCCACCACTTTCACCGCAGACCGAACGAGATGGTGGGCACGGCGCAAGGGCGCCTTTGTTTGCCTATCCTACGAAGCTTGCGTGTTCCTCGCCTTCCGCGCCAATTGCACCATCTCCATCAGCATGGCTTCGCCGGAATCCACCAGCTCCTCCAGCGTGATCCGGGCTGCGCCCTTGCGCCGCACCGCGCCGCTTCGCGCAAGCAGCGGAATGTGGATGAACGCAGCCAGCTGCGGTCTGCCGCTCCTCACGTTCTCGATCGCGCGCCAGCTCAGATAATTGCAGAGATAGGCTCCCGCATCGCGAGAGGGGCGCGCATCGATGCCGGTGAGGCGTGCGGCGCGCAGCAGCCGCGCGGTGTGCGGGCCGAACGCCATCGCATCCGCATCGGTGGCGATGCCGCGCTTGCTCGCGCGGGTGTTGGCGGCGTCGGGCCAGAGCATGGTGACGGCATTGCGCGCGCGGGTCTCGATGCGCAGGTAGGAGGTCCGCGCCGCGAGGCCGAACATCAGCAGCGCGTCCGGCTTCTGCGCAGCCAGCACCTCCGGCAATTGCCGATCGACCGCGGCATAGGTCACCGGAAAGATGTGGCTCGCGATCTCGACATCGTGCAATGCCGGGCGGCGCAGCCGTGCCAGCCGCGCGACCAGTGGCTGCGTCGGATTATGGGGCGCGCCGGGAAACGGTCCGAAGCCGGTGAGGAGAACGCGGAGTTTGTCGCTCATTGCAGCAACTCCATGATCTGCTCGGCGGCAAGCGCCGGTGTGAGATGGCCGTCGGCGACTTCGGCCTCGATCTCCCTGACCTTGGTCCGGACCGGGGCCTCGCTGCGCAGCCGTGAAAGCATGCGGCTCTCCAGCATCGACCACATCCATTTCACCTGCTGCTCGCGCCGGCGCGCCGCGAACTCTCCGGACGCGTTCATCGCGGTGCGGTGATCGAGGATCTTTTGCCAGAGCTTTGCGATGCCGTCGCCCGTCAGCGCCGAATAGGTCTCGACCGGCGGATGCCAGTGCTCGGAGCGCGGCGTCAGGATATGCAGCGCCCCGCGATAGTCGGCGGCGGTGATGTTGGCGCGCTTGAGATTGTCGCCGTCGGCCTTGTTGATCGCGATCATGTCGGCGAGCTCGACCAGGCCCTTCTTGATGCCTTGCAGCTCGTCGCCGCCACCCGGCAGCATCAGCGCCAGGAAGAAATCGGTCATGTCGCTGACCGCTGTCTCGGACTGCCCGATGCCGACAGTCTCGACCAGCACGAGGTCGAAACCGGCGGCCTCGCACAGCAGCATCGCCTCGCGCGTCTTCGCGGCGACGCCGCCAAGCGTGCCGGAGGCCGGCGAGGGGCGGATGAAGGCGTCGTCGGATGCCGAGAGCCGCGCCATCCGCGTCTTGTCGCCGAGGATCGAGCCGCCGCTGCGCGCCGAGGACGGATCGACCGCGAGCACCGCGACCTTGTGACCGCGTTCAATGAGATACATGCCGAGCGCGTCGATGGTGGTGGATTTGCCGACGCCGGGCGAGCCGGTAATGCCGACGCGAACCGCCTTGCCGGTCTCGGGCAACAGCATCTGGACCAGTTCGCGCGCAAGCGCCTGGTGATCGCCGCGCCGGCTTTCGACCAGCGTAATGGCCCGCGCCAGCGCCGCGCGGCTGCCGCCACGGAGGTCGCGGGCGAGGGATTTGACGTCCAGGGAAGCCTTCTTCTCAACCATGCCCTGCTTTACAACGGCCGGGGGAAGCAGGCGAGGGTCCTCAGCTCAAAGGCTGTTGCCGCAGGTCGCGCGCCCAGGGATGAGCCTCAAATCAGGCCTTCCGATTCAAGCCGTCTGATGCAAGCCTCTTTATTCAAGCTTTTTTATTCAAGCCTTGGCAAAACCGGCAGCCTTCATGGCCTGCCCCATCTGAGCATCGGCCTGGTCCATGAAGGTTGCGAACTGGCTGGCATCGCGCCAAACGGTGCCGAAGCCGCGGCTGGTCATGAACTCTTTGAAGACGTGGGAGTCGTACACCTTCTTCAAGGCCGCGCTCAGCCGGGTGGCGACCGCCGGCGCCAGGCCTCTCGGCGCGCCGATGCCGCGCCACGAGCTGGTGGAATAGTCGACGCCGAGCGCCTCTTTCAGCGTCGGGACGTCCGGGAAGATTGGATTACGTTGGGGCGCCATGATCGCGAGGCTCCGCGCCTGACCGGCCTCGATCGTGGCTCGCGCCTCCGGCACCGAGCAGGTGGTGAGATCGAGGCTGCCGGCGGCGAGATCCTGCATGGCCGGTGCTGCGCCATTCGACGCCGACCACGAGACCTGGTTCGCCGGCAATCCCATCGCGCGCATCCAGCCCACGAGCGCGAGATGCCAGATGCCGCCTTGCCCCGTGCCTGATGCCTTGAACTTTCCTGGGGGCGCCGCCCTGATGGCATCCATCAGCTCCCGCAGCGTCTTGTATGGCGAGGAGGTGGAAACCTGGATGCCAGGCGGGTCTTCGTTCATCAGCGCCAGCGCCGTGAAGTTCCGCGGCGTCAGATGGGTCAGGGCCTGCCAATGCAGCATCGAGATTTCGACGGTCAGCATGCCGATCGTGTAGCCGTCGGGCGGCGCGGTCGCGATCTCGGCATGACCAACGACGCCGGAGCCGCCGGTGCGGTTGACCACATTGAAGGGCTGGCCGAGTTCCTGTTCCAGGAGCGTTGCGACGATGTGCGCGGTCGCATCTGTTCCGCCGCCGGCGCCCCAAGGCACGATCAAGCTCACCGGCCGCGCCGGATAGACTTGCGCGCTCGCTGGGTTGAGAAGAGCTGAAGCGGCCATGGCCACAGTAGAGGCCGCAAAGCTGCGGCGCGTGATTCCGACATGGATGTTCCCGGCGGCGCCCTCGGGAATCGGGCTCTTGCTGATGTGACATTCTATGCGGCTTTGCGCCGGTGTCGCAAGCAGCAGCACCACGGCGCTGTGCGCAAACGGTCTGCTTCGAGCCTACGGCAATCACTGCGCTTCCTTCGCGTCGTCCTTTGGCCGCGCACCGGCGAAGATGCGTGCGCCTTCCGCCGTGAGAAAGGGCTTCAACGCTTCCCACGGCACGAAAGCGACATATTCGCCCTCGGCGTAGGGCCCGACCGCATAGGGTGGATAGTGGAAGGTGAGGCCGGAACTCTTGCCCGCTTCGGTTGAAGGCGCGAGCGTCACCGCGCCAATCTTGAGCAGGCTCGGCTCGACGCCCTTGAACCATTCGTCGGTCGCGGTCTCGCTGGTCTGGCGCTTCTTCTTCTCGACCCTGAGCGAGGCGATCACGGCCTTCACCATCGCCTTCATGGTCGAACCATTATCTGCGGTCTCGGTGAAGAACGGGCGGATCGAGATACGCTTGTTCTCGGCCTTGTCCCACAGGATCGTGTTCACGTCGGAATTGGGATGGGCGCCGTGGGTGTCCATGTAGTCGTCGCGCAGGATGCTGACATAGCGGTCGGCAACGACGGAGCGGGTCGAATATTTGCGCTCGAAATCCCAGCCGCCATTCTCGAAGAACTGCGGATCCTGCCTGCGCGTGGCGGCTGCGTCGGCCGCGTTCTTGTCCAGCCATTTTTTGCCGTCGGCGAGGCAATCCGCCGCCAGCGCCGTATCCGCCTTGATCTTGCCGTCGAGGAACACGCGGGCCTCGATGTTTCTGTTCTTGATGACGGCGTCGGGCTTGGGATCGGCGGCGAGGGAAGGAAACGCTATTCCGATCGCGGTGACCGCCGAGAGGATCGCAATCGTACGCAGAAGTCCCGCGCGCGCCGTTGCACGATGGTATCTCACATCAATCTCCAATGAATGTCGGAAGGCGGCGGAATTACTCTGCCGCCTCGCTATGCCCGAGCCGGGCATTCAGCTTGCGGATCAGCTCTTCGGCCGCGTCCGCGATCACCGTGCCCGGCGGGAAAATCGCTTCGGCGCCGGCCGCATAGAGTGCGTTGTAATCCTGCGGCGGCACCACGCCACCGACGATGATCATGATGTCGTCGCGGCCCTGCTTCTTCAGCGCGGCTTTCAATTCCGGCACGGCAGTGAGGTGCGCGGCTGCGAGCGAGGACACGCCGAGGATGTGCACGTCGTTCTCGACCGCTTGTCGCGCGGCCTCGTCGGCGGTGGCAAACAGCGGCCCGATGTCGACGTCGAAGCCGATATCGGCGAACGCCGAGGCAATCACCTTCTGGCCGCGGTCGTGGCCGTCCTGGCCGATTTTTGCGACCAGGATGCGCGGGCGGCGGCCTTCCGCCTCCTCGAAGGCATCGATCAGCGCCTGAACCTTCTCGACCCGGTTGCCCATGGTGGACGCCTCCCGCTTGTAGACGCCGGTGATGGATTTGATCTCGGCGCGGTGCCGGCCGAACACCTTTTCCAGCGCGTCCGAGATTTCGCCGACGGTCGCCTTCGCCCGCGCCGCGTCGATCGCGAGCGCGAGCAGATTGCCGTTGCCTTCCCCGGCCGAGCGCGTCAGCGCCGCGAGCGCGGCATCGACGTCCTTCTGGTTGCGCTCGGACTTCAGCCGCATCAGCTTGTCGATCTGCAGGCGGCGCACATTGGTGTTGTCGACCTTGAGGATGTCGATCGGGGCTTCGTCGGTCGGCTTGTACTTGTTGACGCCGATCACAGCCTGCTTGCCGGCATCGATGCGGGCCTGCGTCTTGGCGGAGGCCTCCTCGATGCGCAGCTTCGGCACGCCGGCCTCGATGGCTTTCGCCATTCCGCCGAGTTCCTCGACCTCCTGGATGTGGCCCCACGCCTTTGCAGCGAGATCGCGGGTCAGCCGCTCGACGTAATACGAGCCGCCCCAGGGGTCGATGATGCGAGTGGTGCCGCTCTCTTGCTGCAGGAACAGCTGCGTGTTGCGGGCAATGCGCGCCGAGAAGTCGGTCGGCAACGCCAGCGCTTCGTCGAGTGCGTTGGTGTGCAGCGATTGCGTATGGCCCTGCGTCGCTGCCATCGCCTCCACCGTCGTGCGCATCACGTTGTTGAACACATCCTGCGCGGTCAGCGACCAGCCCGAGGTCTGGCAATGCGTGCGCAGCGACAGCGAGCGCGGGTCCTTTGGGTTGAACGGCTTCAAGAGCTTCGCCCACAGCAGCCGCGCGGCCCGCATCTTGGCGACTTCCATGAAGAAGTTCATGCCGATCGCCCAAAAGAACGACAGCCGCGGTGCGAAGCGGTCGACGTCGAGCCCGGCGGCAAGGCCGGCGCGCAGATATTCGACCCCGTCTGCGAGCGTATAGGCGAGCTCGAGATCCTGCGTCGCGCCGGCCTCCTGCATGTGATAGCCGGAGATCGAGATCGAATTGTATTTCGGCATCTTCGTGGAGGTGTAGGCGAAGATATTCGAGATGATCCGCATCGAGGGCGCGGGCGGATAAATATAGGTGTTGCGCACCATGAACTCTTTCAGAATGTCGTTCTGAATGGTGCCTGAGAGTTTTTCCGGCGGCACGCCCTGTTCGCCCGCGGCCGCGACGAACAGCGCGAGGATCGGCAGCACCGCACCGTTCATGGTCATGGACACGCTCATCTGGTCGAGCGGAATCCCCGCAAACAGCGTGCGCATGTCGTAGATGGAATCGATGGCAACGCCGGCCATGCCGACGTCGCCGCCGACGCGCGGATGGTCGCTGTCATAGCCGCGATGGGTGGCGAGATCGAAGGCGACCGAGAGGCCCTTCTGTCCGGCCGCGAGGTTGCGGCGGTAGAACGCGTTGGAATCCTCCGCCGTGGAGAAGCCGGCATATTGCCGGACGGTCCAGGGCTGGTTGACATACATGGTCGGGTAGGGGCCACGCAGGTAGGGCGCGATGCCCGGATAGGTCTCGAGGAAATCGAGCCCGGCAAGATCGGCCTCGCCATACGCGGGCTGCACCAGAATGCCCTCGGGCGTGAGCCACGGCTCGGCGCTGCCGGCTGGCTCGGCGCTGGCGATGCGCTCGAAGGCGACATCTGCGAAATTGGGAATGCGGCTCATTCCTTGGAATCCTCAAACCTGCGATTGCGCTCGACCAGTCTCTGCACATTTTCTTTGTAGACGGGATCATCCATGCGGCTCTTCGTCATCGCACCAGTTCCGAGCCAGAGCAGCCGCGCGAGTCTGACATCCCACTCGATCAACGCATGCAACAACCTTCCGAGCGCCCGCAGCATGTTATAGCCTATCATAGTCGCAGCCTCGACGCGTTGGGCCTCAATCATGATCCGGATGCTGATGGCTGACGATCGTCGCCATCTTCTCCGGTCCGTAATTCTGTTGCGTGGTCTGGCTCGGCAGGTTCGAGATTCCGACCACCCAGCCGAGGCGGGATTCGGTTCCGTATTGCCGCGTCGGCACCAGCCGGTCAGGCCTGTCGAACGCGCCGGTCATGATCTCGATCCGCTCGCCGTCGATGCGGCCGAAGCTGAGCGGCGTGCCGCAGGCTGCGCAATAGCCGCGCTCCGCGATCGAAGAGGATCGAAACAACGACGGCTGCCCTTTGGTCCAGGCGAAATCCGTCCGGTTGATGTCGGCGAAGGAGGCGAACGGCGAGCCGGTCGCCTTCTGGCACATCCGGCAGTGACAGATCGAAACTTTGTTCGGTGTTGCCGTCAGCGCGAAGCGCACAGCGCCGCATTGGCAGCCGCCGGTGAGAACGGGTTTTGCGGTTTCCGTCATGGCTGCTCCATCCGTCGATAGGCGTCCTGCAAGGTTGCAAGCGCATCAACGCCGGCAAAGACAAAGCCCGTGACGCCGGCGGCCCGCAGCGCCGCTTCGGCCTCGCCCGGGCGGCCCGCCAGATAGATATGCCGCGCGCCGGCGGTTTGCAGGGCCTTCGCCGCGGCTTCGGCGTGTTCCGTATAGACCGTGTCGCTGGAACAAAGGCAGGCGAACTCGGCACCGGAGGCCTTGAAGGCGGCCGCGAGCTTGGCGGGATCGACAAAACCCTCGCCGTCCACGGCCTGGATGCCGCCGGTCTCGAACAAGCTCTTTGCAAAGGTCGCGCGCGCCGTGAAATCGGCCGGCGTGCCCAAGTTGGCCAGAAACACTTTTGGCCTGGCGCCGCGCGCCTTCAAAGCCGCGTCGGATTTGTCGCGCAAGGCCTCGAACGGTTGGGCCAGCCGGATCGGCGGAAGCGCATCGAATTTGTATTTTGGCTCGCCGTAAGCCGCCAGCGCGATCGGCGTCGCCATCAGCACCGCCGTCTCGCGCTCGTTCAGGTTTGGAAACTCGCTGGCGCCGGTCAGCACTTCGCGGCGCTTTGCGATGTTGGCGTCACGCGCTCTCCGCGTGGCCGCGACCTTGCTCTGGAACAGGCCCTGCTGAAGTGCAGCGAAAGCGCCGCCGGCTGTCTCGCTCTCCTGGAACAGCGCCCAGGCCGCGTCGCACAGCTGCGCGGTCAGCGTCTCGATGCCGCCCGCGCCTGCCGCGGGATCGCTGACCTTGGCGAGGTTGCTCTCTTCCAGAAGCACGGCTTGCGTGTTGCGCGCCACGCGCCGCGCGAACGGATCGGGAAGCCCGAGCGCCAGCGTATGCGGCAGCACGGTGATCGCATTGGCGCCCGCGAGCCCCGCCGCAAAGGTCGCCATGGTCGCGCGCAGCATGTTCACATAGGGATCGCGCTGCGTCAGCATGCGCCAAGCGGTATCGGCGGCGATGAACAGCGGTTTTGGCGCGAGTCCGCACGCCGTCTCGATGCGCGCCCAGAGCAGCCGCAGTGCGCGGAATTTCGCCATGGTCAAAAACTGATCGGCATCCGCGGCAAGCCGCGCATAAACCATGCCTTGCGCCTGCTCGAGCGGAATCCCGGCACCTTCGATGGCGCGCAGATAGGCCACGCCGCAGGCGAGCACGAAAGCCAGCTCCTGCACCTCGGATCCGCCGGCATCATGAATCACGCGCCCGTCGCTTGCCGCGAACGGTCCCTTGAAGCCGAGCGCGGCAAGCCCCTTGATGGCGCCGGTGACCGCGGGAGCGATCTCCTCCCAGCTGTAGGGGCTATGGCCCCACACCGCGCAGGCCCCGAGCGGATCGAGCCCGAAGCGGATGTCGCAGGCAGAGGGATCGATGCCGTTGCTCTTCACATATTCCGCGACATGGATCGCGGCCATCCGCGATTGCGGGCCGACCTGGAGCTC
Organism: Bradyrhizobium sp. LLZ17; assembly: GCF_041200145.1. Lineage (NCBI taxonomy): Bacteria > Pseudomonadati > Pseudomonadota > Alphaproteobacteria > Hyphomicrobiales > Nitrobacteraceae > Bradyrhizobium > Bradyrhizobium zaerense. The sequence continues at coordinate 2,333,645 of NZ_CP165734.1, read as the reverse complement.
GATGCCGATGCCGGCATCGAGATGAATGTCCTTCAAAGCCTTTGCGACCGCATCGGCCGTCGGTTCCAGCCCAAAGCCGTGGCTGCCATTGCCGCCAGCGAACACCAGCGCGAGCCCCGTGGCGCCGTTCTCCAGATCCTGCAGAGCCTGGGCGTTTGCAGCGACCGCATCAGGATGGTCGATCCGCTGCATGATCTGCCATGGCGCGGCCGCGGGCCGTCCTGCCACCGGCGCGACGCCTTTGGCGCGCGAATAGAGCGGCTCAATCTTGAGGCCGTCATAGGTCTTGCCGACCAGCTTCTCGAACGGCGCGCCCTTCAGCACGCCGTCGACCAGCTTGCGCCAGTCTTCGAGCGTTGCCTTGGGAAAATCGGCCGCCAACGGCAGGTCGTCAGTCACGGAGGTCATGCGGCGAAAGGCTCCCGAACGGCTTGTTGTTCGGCGGCGAAATTGCCACGGCCGGCCGTCCCTGCAAACGGTTGTTTTTGGTTAGCCGGTATTGGGAAGCCGCTCAATCCCTTGCGTCGAGACGCTGGCGAGCCCGTCGCCAACCCGAATGCCGCCAATCACGCGGTCCGGTGCGATCTCGGCGAGCGGCACCAGCACGAAGGGACGCTCGAATAGGCGCGGATGCGGCAAGGTCAGGTCAGGCTTCCGCAAGCTGACATCGTCATAGGCGATCATGTCGAGATCGAGCGTGCGCGGTCCCCAGCGCCGCTCTTTGTCGCGCGTGCGGCCGAATTTCTGCTCGACCTTCTGCATCACGAACAACAGCGCGTGCGGATCGAGGCTGGTCTCGATCTCGACGCATGCGTCGATGAAGGGATCCTGGTCCTCGTCGCCCCAGGGCGGCGTCCTGTAGTCCGATGAGCGCGCGATCAGCGAAGCCTGCGCCATGCCGCAGATATGGGAGATTGCCTTGCCAAACGTCGCGCGGACATCGCCGACATTGCCGCCCAGCGCAATGAGGACGCTCGCCATGTCAGGGATGCCGCGAGCGCGTCAGCACGATGCCGACATCGTCGAAGATCGCCGCGATCGGCGCATGCGGCTTGTGCACGGTGACCTTCACCGCGCGGATGCGCGGGAAGTGCGACAGGATGGCGTCCGCGACCGCGCCGGCCGCGCGCTCCAGCAGCTTGTAATTGGTGTTCTTGAACGCCGCCGTGGTGGTCGCCACGACGTCGGCGTAGGAGACCGTGTCGGCAAGCCGGTCGCTGCGCGAAGGCTCCGACAGTTCCGTGTAGAGTTCGAGATCGATGACAAAACGCTGGCCGACTTCGGTCTCGTGCTCCATCACGCCATGGCGGGCATGGATCGACAGGCCGGTCACGAAAATCGTATCGGTCATTGCTGGCTCTCGATTGCGTTGGCGACCCGCAGGGCCTGCAAGGTCTCGGCGACGTCATGGGTCCGGATGACTTTTGCACCGCGCTGCGCGGCGATGAGGTGCGCGGCGATCGAGCCGGCCAGCCGTTCTCTCGGCTCTGATGGCGACACCGACGCGATGAAGCGCTTGCGCGAGGCGCCGACCAGCATCGGCAGGCCGAAGATCTCGAATTCGCGCAGCCGCGCCAGCGCAATCATGCTCTGCTCGGCGGTCTTGCCGAAGCCGATGCCGGGATCGAGCACGATTTTCTCCCGCGCGATGCCGGCCTGTGCCGCGATATCGAGCGAGCGCTGAAAGAATGCTTTCATGTCCGCGATGATGTCGACGGCAGGATCGGCGCTGTCACGGTTGTGCATGACGATGACTGGGACGCCTTTATCAGCCACCAGCGGCGCCATTGCGGCGTCGCGTTGCAGTCCCCAGACGTCGTTGGCGATCGCCGCGCCCTGGTCGAGTGCGAACGCCACCACCTCGGCCTTCATGCTGTCGATCGACACCGGCACGCCGAGCGCGACGATCTCGGCCAGCACCGGTTTCAGTCGGGCGAGCTCGTCCGCCGCCGTGACCGGCCGGGCGCCCTTGTAGGGCCGGGTGGACTCGGCGCCGATATCGATGATGTCGACGCCGGCAGCGATCATTGCCCGCGCCCGCACCAGCGCCTGATCGGGCGCGATGAACTCGCCGCCGTCCGAGAACGAATCCGGGGTGACGTTGAGCACCCCCATCACCGCCGGAATCGGCCGGCCCAGGAGCGTCCGCAGCACGTCAGGCCCGGCCGAGCCGGCCGCCGCGACGGATGGGAAGGGCGAGGCGTTCATGCGGCAGGCTTTGCGCGGTCGGGGAGGGGGAGTCAAGACGGGATGCGGCTGCGGATCTTGTCTTCGTAGCCTGGATGGAGCGCAGCGAAATCCAGGACCGGCATCGCCCGGCTCTCGAACAACCCCGGATTGCGCTGCGCTCCATCCGGGCTACGGACTTTATCGCGGTCACCCTGTCAGGATGATGGAGAAAGTGAGGGCTTAATACGTAATCTTCGGCGCCAGCTTCTTCGCCTTGGCGATGATGTCGCCGACCGATTTTTCCGAGGGCAGGATGCGGACGAGTTTCCTCTTCTCGTTCGCCTCCCGCATGCTCTGGGCGAGCCGCGCGGGATTGCGATAGGAAAGTTCGCGCACGGTCGTGACGCCGGCGGCACGGACCAGGCCGACCTTGGCCCTGCCCATGCCGGGAATGCGCATGTAGTCGGAGACGTTGGCCCATTCCAGCAGTTGCTGCTCGCTGATGCCGGTCTTGGCCGACAGCGTCTTGCGGCCCTTGGCGGTGCTCGCGGCTTCCAGCAGCGCGCTGGTGGTGCGAATACCCTGGGCCTTCAGCTTGTTTGCGGCAAAGGCCGGCAGGCCCTCAATCTCGGAGATGGGATATGTCATGATACTCAGTATGAAGTGCGAAAGCCTCAGGCGAACTGGCTGAGGCCCGGCGTCTCCGCGATGATCTTGCCCATCTGATCCGCTCCGATTTTGTCTCGGCCGAACCGGAAAAGTTCACGGGCAATCGTTTGAATGTCGGACATGCCAAGTCCCAGGCCCATCAGGCGCGTGCCCACCGCCATCAGTCCGCCGCCCATCAGCCGCGACAGTCCGCCGCCGCTCCTGGAGGCCTCGATGGCAGCATCTGCACCGGGGATATGGTCGATCAGAGCCTGGACGCTGTCGGAAGGACCTTCGCTGCGGAGGAAACCCAGGATAATGCCGACGGTCTTTTCAGCGACAGCACTATCTATGCTGGCGTTTGTCGCCAGCCGCCCGATCAGCTCGTCCATATGGCCGCCCCTCAGCCGGTTCACATGCCGGAGTATTGTTTTCGACAAACGATCTTGAGCCGGTGCGATGTGAAATACAAGCGATGAACGCACGCGGTGTCCGATTCATCTTCAATCGCGCGAAAAGTGTTGCAGCGATGCAAGAGCGGAGAAGGAAACGAATGAAAATTTGCCGCGGTGCGAATGTATCGCTGCGACTTTTGGCGGATAGTCTCGCGTCCGTGCTCCGAGAATGTGACATGTCCGGGGCGTCTTGAACGGTTTCAATCGGCGCACGACATGCGTTAAACTACGGAACTGGTTCGCTTGAATTTCAATACGCGAAACAAGCAGAAAAATAGATAGAGACAGTGATGACGCCACAGGACAACACGCTCGGCGATACCGACGACAAGATCTTCGTCGGCAAGGGAGACGAGCAGGCCTGGCTGACGCTGGCGCTCGCCAATCGCCACGGCCTCGTCACCGGTGCAACCGGAACCGGCAAGACGGTGTCGTTGCAAGTGATGGCGGAAGGATTCGCCCGCGCCGGTGTCCCGGTGTTCGCCGCCGACATCAAGGGCGACCTCTCCGGCATCTCGCAGGTTGGGGAGGCCAAGGATTTCATTATCAAGCGTGCAAGCGAGATGGCGCTGAAATTCCAGCCCGACCAGTTCTCGACGGTGTTTTGGGACGTGTTCGGCGAGCAGGGTCATCCGGTGCGGGCCACCGTCACCGAGATGGGGCCGCTGCTGCTGGCGCGTATGCTCGATTTGAACGACGTGCAGGAAGGCGTGCTCAACGTCGCCTTCCGCGTCGCCGACGACAACGGTCTTGCCCTGATCGACATGAAGGATCTGCGGGCGTTGCTCGATGCCATCGTGCCCGACAGTGGCAAGAAGGGGCCGGACGCGGCAGAAGATCCGCTGGCATCGATCCGGAAAGCTGCCCAGGGTTTTGGCAACGTCACCAAGGCCACCGTGGGCACCATTCAGCGCCAGCTCCTGGTGCTGGAGAACCAGGGCGGCACAAAGTTCTTCGGCGAGCCCGCGTTGACGCTGAAGGACTTCATGAAGACCGACCGCGACGGCCGCGGCATGGTCAACATCCTCGTCGCCGACAAGCTGATGCAGAGCCCGCGGCTTTACGCGACCTTCCTGCTCTGGATGCTGTCAGAATTGTTCGAGGAGCTGCCCGAGGTCGGCGATCCGTCGAAGCCAAAACTGGTGTTCTTCTTCGACGAGGCGCATCTGCTGTTCAACGATGCGCCGAAAGCGCTGATGGACAAGATCGAGCAGGTGGTCCGCCTGATCCGCTCCAAGGGCGTCGGCGTCTATTTCGTCACCCAAAACCCGATCGACGTGCCCGACCGCGTGCTCGGCCAGATGGGCAACCGGGTGCAGCATGCGCTACGCGCCTTCACCCCGCGCGATCAGAAGGCTGTCGCCGCCGCGGCCCAGACCTTCCGGCCCAACCCGAAGCTGGATACCGCCAAGGTGATCATGGAGCTCGGCAAGGGCGAGGCGCTGGTGTCCTTCCTCGAAGGCAACGGCACGCCGGCGATGGTCGAGCGGGTGATGATCCGCCCGCCATCGGCCCGCATCGGGCCGATCACACCGGAGGAGCGCAAGGCAATCATGGATGCGAGCCCGGTCAAGGGCAAATACGACACCGCGATCGATTCCGACTCCGCCTACGAGATCATCCAGAAGCGCATCGCCGGCACGGCGGCGTCGGCCGACGGCGCCGCGGGCGGAAGCGGTGGCGGCATCCTCGGCCAGATCGGCTCGATCGTCGGCACCATCTTCGGCACCAACACCGGACGCAATCGGCTGACGACCGGCCAGCGCATCGCGCGCGACGTCACGCGCACGGTCACCGGCAAGGTGGTCGGCGGCGTCGTGGCCGATCTCGGTAAATCGGTCGGTGGCCAGCTTGGCGGCTCGGTCGGCCGCGCGCTGGTCCGCGGCGCGCTCGGTGGACTGCTGCGAAGGTAGGCAGAATGACGCGTTTGGGGCCATCCATCCCCGACCTCGCTCCGCTTCTGTCTGCGAAGCTTCAGCGAAGGCAGATGCGCAGGAGCTGGAGTTCGCGGCAGCTACAAAATCGGGTGAAGGGGGCTCTCCAAGCCTCCGCCGGTCTGCTAGGTGCTAGGTTCCCCAGACTGGACCGCATGTGACCTTGCCCAACTCCTCACCCAACCCCGGCGCGCTCAGACCCCTCTCGCTGCGCGCGCCGCTCGATCTCCTCTTCCTGCTCTGCTGCGTCATCCTGATGGCCGATGTCCTCGGTCCCGAGATCTTCGGCCACGGCAAGTCCAAGGATTACGGTCTGTGGTACTGGGCCGGGCAGCAGGTCTTGCAGGGCAGGCCGCTCTATCCCAGCGATGTCGGCGAATATTTCGAGTTCATCTATCCGCCGCTGCCGGCGATTCTGCTCGCGATCCCGAGCTGGTTCGGCAAGATCCCGCTCTACGTCGTGCTGTCGATCCTGAATATGGTGGCGTGGTGGTACACGGGGATCCTATCCAATGCGATGACCGGATCGGACCGCAGACCGGGCCCCTGGCTGGAAGCGCTGCCGGCCCTCGTGACCGTGACCTTCGTGTTCGACATGTTCGACCTCGGCCAGCCGAACCTCGTGCTGCTTGCGATGATGCTCTCCGGCTTCTGGAGTTTGCAGCGTCGGTGGTCCTGGCTCGCAGGCTTCATGTTTGCGCTCGCCACCGCAATCAAGGTGTTTCCCATCGCGGTGCTGCCCTATCTGGTGTGGCGGCGGCAGTGGGCAGCCGTCCTCAGCATGGCCGCCTTCATCGGCATCCTTCTCTACGTCGTACCCGCGCCCATTCGCGGCTTCGAGCGCAACGCGGCCGAGCTGAAGACCTGGTACCAGGGCATGATCGGATCGAGCTCGGAGAGGGGCTTCGGACAGCGCGACGAGCAGAACTGGTCATGGGTCAACCAGTCCGTCATCGCCGTGACGCACCGGCTGGTCCGGCCGTTGAACTACAATCAGGACGATCCCAACAAGCCGCCGCGCACGATGAATGTCATCGACGTCGACTACAAGACGGCGAACTGGATCGTGCTCGCGGTGTCGGCCTTGCTCGGGCTTGGCTTCGTCGCGGTGATGCCGCAGCAAGCGCGGCGAACGGCGCGATCTGACGCCGAGGAGCTCGGCATTCTGTTCTGCCTGATGACGGTGGCCTCGCCGTTGGCGCGGCAATACTACTTCATGTGGCTGTTCTTCCCGCTGACGGTGCTGACGCATCGCGCCGCCTTCGACGAACGGGCCAAGGTCCGGTTGGGAACCTGGCTTGCCCTCGGCGCCGCCGGCATTCTCATGCTGCTGTCGCTGCCGCCGTTTCCCAACGTCATCCAGGCCTGGGGCAATAATCTCATGGCCACGGCGGTCCTCGCAGGTAGCCTCGCCTGGCACATCCGGCATCCGCCGGTTGCGGCTGGCTCCGACGCCGCGGCGAAGCTAAAACTCAAGGCGTCTTGAAACTCAAGCCATCTTGGAACTTAAAGCCCTCTTGAGACCAGCAGTCAGGGAATACGACCATGGCCAATGCTCAGCTTCAATCCGTGCTCGACCATATCGACAAGGAGTTCGATAACAGCCTGGAGCGTCTGTTCTCGTTGTTGCGGATCAAGTCGATTTCCGCCGATCCCGCTTTCGCTGCCGACTGCAAGGCGGCCGCCGAGCACCTCGCCAAGGACATCGCGAGCCTCGGCGTCGCGACCGAGGTGAGGCCGACCGCCGGCCATCCTGCCGTCGTCGGAAAGAGCAAGACGGGCGGACGACCGCACGTGCTGTTCTACGGCCACTACGACGTGCAGCCGGTCGATCCGCTCGATCTCTGGCACCGTCCGCCGTTCGAGCCTGTCGTCACCGATCACGCCGATGGCCGCAAGATCATCGTCGCGCGTGGCGCCGAGGACGACAAGGGCCAGGTGATGACCTTCGTCGAGGCCTGCCGTGCCTGGAAGGCGGTGACGGGCTCGCTGCCGATCGACGTCACCTTCCTGATCGAAGGCGAGGAGGAAGTCGGCTCCAAGAATTTCGTGCCGTTCGTCGAAGCCAACAAGGACGAGTTCAAGGCCGACTACGTGCTGGTCTGCGACACCGGCATGTGGGACCGCGACACGCCGGCGATCACGACGTCGCTGCGCGGCCTCCTCTACGAAGAGGTGAAGATTACCGCCGCCAATCGCGACCTGCATTCCGGCGTGTTCGGCGGCACCGCGATGAACCCGATCCGGGTGTTGACCAAAATTCTCGGCGGGCTGTTCGACGATGACAACCACATCACCATTCCAGGGTTCTATGACGGCGTGAAGGACGCACCGCCGGAGATCCTGGCGCAGTGGAAGAAGCTCGACTTCACGCCGGAGACGTTCCTCAACCCGGTCGGGCTGTCGATTCCGGCCGGCGAGAAGGGCCGGCTCCTGGTCGAGCAGGCCTCCACGCGTCCGACCTGCGACGTCAACGGCATCTGGGGCGGCTATATCGGCGAAGGCTCAAAGACGGTGATCCCGTCGCACGCCTCGGCCAAGGTCTCATTCCGCCTGGTCCAGGGACAGGATCCCGCCAAGATCCGCAAGGCGTTTCGCGATTACGTGTCGGCGCGGATTCCCGGGGACTGCAAGGTCGAATTCGGCGATCATTCCGCCGGCCCCGCCATCGCGCTCGACTGGAACATGAAGCCGCTCGCCGCCGCCAAGACCGCGCTGACCGAGGAGTGGGGCAAGGAGACCGTGCTGATAGGCTCGGGCGCCTCGATCCCGATCGTCGCCGACTTCAAGCGCGCGCTTGGTCTCGATTCGCTGCTGGTCGGCTTCGGGCTCGACGACGACAACATCCATTCGCCGAACGAGAAGTACGATCTCAAGAGCTTCCAGAAGGGCATTCGCTCCTGGGCCCGCATCCTCGCGGCACTGGCGGAGGTGAAGTAGAGGCACTCTGCTGTAGGATGGGCAAAGGCGCGCTCTTCGCGCGCCGTGCCCACCATCCCTCCGAGGCTTCTTCATCGTCATTGCGAGCGAAGCGAAGCAATCCAGAATCTTTCCGCGGAAACGGCCTGGATTGCTTCGTCGCGAAGAGCTCCTCGCAATGACGGCAGCAACAAACAAAAACGCCGCCCGGAATTGGGCGGCGTTTCATTCCAAAACGTGCAGAGGGTGTTGAGACCTACCCTACACGAAATCCCGGAAAACTCAAGATCGGTAACCCGGCAGCTCGCGATCGAGCTTGCGCAGCAACGGCGGCCACACCAGGTTGGTGGCGCGCAGCTCGGCGCGGTCGCGGTTGGCGAGCAGCTCGGTGTTCTTGTCGATCGCGATGTCGTCGACCGGATAGACCGGCGTGCCCAGCGCGCGCGTGCGCACCTGCATCGAGCAGGCGCGCTCGAGGTGATACATGCGCTCGAACGCGGAGGCGACCGAACGGCCGACCGTCAGCGTGCCATGGTTGCGCAGCAGCATGTGATTATGGTCGCCGAGGTCGTTCTGAAGCCGCGGCCGCTCTTCGTGATCCAGCGCGATGCCTTCATAGTCGTGATAGGCGAGGTCGTGGGTGACGAGCTGCGCGGTCTGGTTCAGCGGCAACAGGCCTTCGGCGCTGCTCGAGACCGCGGTGCCGTCGAGCGTGTGGAGATGCAGCACGCAGATCGCGTCCTCGCGCACCTCGTGGATCGCCGAGTGAATGGTAAAGCCGGCCGGGTTGATGCTGTACTCGCTCTCGCTGAGCTGGTTGCCGTGAAGATCGACCTTCACCAGGCTCGACGCCGTGATCTCGTCGAACATCAGCCCGTAGGGGTTGATGAGGAAGTGATGGTCGGGGCCGGGCACGCGCGCGGAGATGTGGGTGTCGACCAGATCATCCCAGCCATAGAGCGCGACCAGGCGATAGCAGGCGGCGAGATTGACCCGTTGCTGCCACTCGGCCTCCGTCATGTTCGACGGCACTTCCTTCAGGCGGGCTTCCGCTGGTGACATGGCAAATTTCTCCGAACCTCGTTGTCGCGGGGAGGGAGCCTAGTCTTGGGTGAGGTCGGCGGCAAGGCGGTCAAATCGCAGCAGCCAAGCGTAGCCCGCATGGAGCGAAGCGGAATGCGGGAGGCTTCACCAAAGGTCTCGGATTTCGCTTCGCTCCATCCGAGCAACCTCCTTGAATTTGCTCAATTATTCCGCCTGTGGGCGATCATTCCCCCGATCTATCCCCCATGGACGGACGCGGTGACCTCTGGTCCTGCCGTGGGGCTCCGCCCGTTCTGCTACAATCTTTGGACGACGAATGTGCCGGAGATTGATTCGTGGATGAGCTGCTGACGCTTGCAAAGCGACTCTATGCACGCCGACAAGACGGCATTGTCGTCCCTTACAAGATGGTCGATGAAACCCATCGAGAATTCGAGTGCCACCAGAACGCTGGCACATGGGCAAGAGACAATCCCGGCTGCAGAGTCGTTCATGGCTGGATGGTATTTGATCACGAGAAGACGAGTCGGGGCCTCGTCCCGCTGGTCAACTTCAATCCTCATTCGGTCATCGAGACGGATGGCGGCGAGCGGTATGACCCCACGCCGAGCCGTGCGTCAAAGCGCTATCCCTTCCTCGATCACGAAGGCGATCCCGAGAGTTTTGTTCGCATTGTACAAGGAATTTCACTCGCGATCCTCTCCTACAATCCCAGCGCAGACGCCTATCAAGTTCATCTATCGGTCACTTGATGAGGATGGCAGCAATGAAAACTTGGCTTGCTGTCTATCGACTTAGCGCCGATCTGCATCTGGCTAAAGCAACCCCTGAACTGCATTATGAACACCCGCGCGGCGACTACAAACTTACCCTATCGGGTTTGACCGAGAGCGAGCCTGAACTGGAGGAGGACCTTGAACTACGGATCATCCTCCAAGCCGAAGGAATTTCCGCTGCCGAGGACCTCGCGCTAAATTCGGCACGGCAGTTTCTGCGCCTTCTTAGCTTTGTGACTGGAGCTGGCTTTAAACTCGTCCGCAATCGATTTCTGATGGATTGGACTCCCGGCGTTGAACACAGAGAGCAGTTTGCATATGGACGAGACAACCACCGAGACCGACCAGAAGCGATAACTGCCGAATTACTCGAAAGCGTCAAAGAACTGCAAACAACGCCAAACGCTGTCGTTGTAGATCGCGCCCTGCGCTGGTACTCGGCAGGCGTCGGCTCCGCCCTAATGGAGGATCAGTTCCAGTACTTTTGGTTTGTGCTGGAATTGATCGCTGGGACCACAACCGACAAGCATGTCGTTGCCGACAAGTGCCAGAAATGCCGTTCGGATCTCATTTGTCCAACTTGCGATGAAGTATCAACTCACCGACCGTTTCAAAAGCAACGGATAGAAGCCCTCCTGACGCGTCTGAAGGTTGGCTCGCAGATTCAAAGTGATCTATTCGACATCAGGAATGGCTTGATGCACGGGCGAGCACGAGAACAGATCGAGGAAACGATTCAGGAGCGGGAATCGGACTTTGAATTTGCCAAGGCTGTGGATTTCGCGGGTCAAACGGCGTTCATGGCGATATTCAACGCCTTCGGCATCAAGCAGAGTCAGCTTGATCGATTAGTTTTTGCCGCGCCCGAGACGTTCGTTTCACGGGCAATGGTGATGAAGGCCCACCTCATTATTGGAATGCATGGTGATCCGGCCAATCCGCAACTGCAGAATGTCGTCCTTCCGACGATAACCGCTCACAGGATCGACGAGACAGGCAACGTCAGCGATTAAGTCCCTGTGAAAAAGCGGGATAACGGTCTCCGTCCCCACGCTGCTACCCTGCATTGTGCCATCGTGACGTCTCCCGATTCGCAAGAAGGAGACTTCTATGGCATTGAGCGAAGGTGAGATCGCGACCGTAAAAGGCATGCTGGTTCGCGGAGATAAGCAGCACGACATTGCCGCCTATTTCGGTATCAATGGTGGCCGCATCGCCGAGATCAGCACCGGCCAAACCGGAGGCACCGTCACAGCGTCACCAGCAGATGATCTACCGCCTGCCGGTCCTTACATGGCTGGACGCTCGGCGCTCCGCGCTCGAGACACGTTGGTTGCCTTGCGCGAACTTATCGACGGAGCCATCGGCGATATTGATCTCTACGAAAAGCCGAAAGACTGAGGTCGCAATCCAATGGCCGCGAACCAAGCGAGGCGGCGATGAAGCCTGAAAGGCGCAGTTTTATAGCCGGCTTCGTCTGCGGCGGAGCCTTAGTCGCTATCATCTGCGGCGGCTCAATTTGGTGGAAAGCCAGCCCCGAACGCTCCGCCAACGATGCAGCCATATACGACAGCTGCTTGGCCTCCAAGCAAGGCAACACCGTTGCCTGTGATGCGATGATGCGGATGCTTGATAGGGAAAGAACACAAACCGCCGCGTTGATAAAGGAAGGTGCGAGGATGCTCGCTGCCGGTGTGAGCAAGCGCGATGTGGTGAATTGGGCAATTAAGCAGGGAGCGGTCGGTTCGCAAATAAGCGATGCTGCGGGCATCACTCTGCGAGAATTGCAGAGTGACAAGTATTGATTACTACTGCGCTGACCTGTTCAGGATTGAGCCAGTGCTCGCCAGTTCTCAATGGCCTCTACGATACTGGCGGCTTGATCGCCGGGGAGCGTTTGCAGTTCCAAATAAAGTGAGAGCAATGCTCCGCCGTGTGCGCTAATTCGAGTTGTCTCAGCGGCTATGTTGTTTCCGCGCTCGGTCAAAGCCTTTTGAGCCGAAAGCATGATCTGCTTTGCAAGCTGCTTCTTTTGTTCGTTGCTCCAATGCGCAAACGAACCAAGCTGGTCCTCCAATTCCGACAGCACAGAATTGAAGGCCGAAAAAACCCAATACTTATCGTTGGAGTTCATCCGCTCGTACCGTTGCAAGATGTCGTCTACTTGCTTCGATAGAACGTCTGCCCTCGCTACTGCCCATTGCCTCCGGATGCTCTCAAACATAGGCCACGCTCCCCCCGCTGAGGAGGAGCCTATGAGGGTCTGGCAGGATATTGCAAGATCAGGCTTCGCCTCACGCGTCTTCATCCCCGCGCGGCTTCATCGGCACGACGCTGCCGCCGAGCAGCCCGTCGAACTTCGACGGCGGCGATGGCGGTGCGAAGCCGCCTGCAGATAGCCGAGCGCGAGCTGCGGAGGTCAAACCAAATTCGGCGGCATAGCGCACCACGTCGCCCGCGTGCTTGCGGACGATCGAGACGAGCGGATTCGCTACCGCGTCCCCGTATTTGCTTTTGATGATCTGCGCGTTCATCAGCGGATCGCCAGCCTGCATCCGCGCCAGCGCCTCGGCGGCCATCCGCCATTGGCCGTAACTGTGGCAGTAGGCGCTGAATGCGGCGATATCGCATTCGGTCAAGATGCCGAGCCGAAGCAGCGCGGGCCCGATGCCCCACCATTCATCGCTGGCGTAGCCGGTGATGTGCGGCGGCGGCTCGGGCATGGCTGGCGGTATCGGCGGCTGTGGCTCATTGAGCGGCAGGCGGCGCTTGCCGGGGTTGCCCTTCAAAATTCGCAGGCGCAGCGGCTCGGGCGATGGGCCTGGACGCATCAAAACCTCCTGTTTCTGCGACTTGGCGGCCACCCTGCGCGTTTTGGCACCGAAAGGCGAGGTTTTCGGCCTCGTCGAGCATGTAGAAGGAGGTTCTCTCCGCGCGAAGAAGAGAATTATTTTCTCGGGCGGTTTTTTCCAACCTGCGGGCGCTAACTTTGGAGCGCTCCGCCGCTCTGACAAGCTGCAGACCCTATTTGGACGATCCGCCCCCCGGCCCCTGGTCAGCTTTGCTGGGTGGTGCAGGGGCGCGCTGATCGGGTTGCTCGGGTCGAGCGGTTGCGGAAGCCTTCCATCGCAGTTGGTGGGCTCGGTTGACCGCCTGACGCGCCTCGCTCATCGCCGCGTCGGCGCGCTCCAATAGTTCCCGCGTTTCGCGGCTTAATGGTTCCGGCATAGAAAGCACTCCCGAGCAGGCGGGAGCGCAATAGCGTCTCTCAGTCACCGACGCCCTGAATACGTGGCCGATGATGCGAGGTAACCTACAACGGGCGAACCAGATCCTAATTAAAGTAGGTTAAGCTGCGGGGATAGCGCGCTACTCGTCGCCGCGCCCCCGTGCGCGCGGGCCTATTTTGAAGCGGGCGTCCTTGTCCAACTCAGCGAGTGTAACGACCTGCTCGGCGCGCTGAGCCAACTCGTTGTAGTTATTGGCAATGTCGCGCAGCGTTTCTCTTGTCTGCGGGAACTGGCAAGCGTCGGCCTTGCTCCGGAACTCTTCCGCGCGCAGTCGCCAGTATTTGGAGGAATGCAACCACTCGCTGCCCATCGCCCATAGCCTTAACTGGACCGTTCATCTTGGTTAAGGGATGTTCAGACAGCTCGTTCCAGAAAGGCAAGCGATTATTGCAGAAAGGCCGTCTACTGTGACGGCCTCACTCTCGCTCTGGTTTGCAACGGATGCCTGCCTTACCCGTAGCGTAGCTACTGAAAGAGACTGCGCTCAATTCGCGCGGTTGCGCAATGATGGCAGGTCGATGGTCTTGCCCTGATCCGCACCGCTCAGTTGCTCGCGCAGCTCGGCGAAGCTGATCCGCAGCTCGCCCAGCATGATCTTCGCCTCGGCTGCATCGACCTGCGTTTGACGCAGCTGCTCTTCAAATTCCTTGCGCATGCTCGTTTCGATCTGCTCACGCAGCTCTCCCACGGCTTGGCCGACCACCTCGATCAGGAACCGCCGTTCCTCCGCGATGGCATCGGCAATGCGCAGGTCCCAATTAACCGGCGCAGGCTCGGCACGCCGTTCGCTTCGTCGGCGCTCTCGCACGGTCCGCTGCTCCCGCGCGGTCTGCTCCTCGGCCTCACGCTTCCAGCGCTCGACACGATCTTCGACCGGCTGGCTCATTGCCTCGAGGTATTCGCGCTCGCGCCGCTGTTGCTGCAGCTCTTGGAGGCGCTGCTCGTTCTCCCGCCGCATCTGCCACATGCGCTCATAGTTCTCTTCGCTGCCCATGTTACCACGCTGCTCCTGTGACGTAGGCGACCGCGCCGGGATGAACTGCCCAGGCGCACCAGCCACGAACTTTCACCGCGAGGCTGTCGGTCTGCCAGATCGAGATCGTCGGCGCGGCCACAGCAGCAGGCGCGCCGGGGATGCTGATGTCGGTCGGTGCGGCGTCCTCGAAATGCAAAGTCGGCTCTTCGCTGACCTCGATTGTGACGCCGCCGTCATAGCCCGTCACCAGACCGCCAGCCGCGACCGCGATCACCTCACCGGCTGGTATCGATGAGGACGACAACACCTCGTTGGAAAATTTCAGCGAGACCAGACAGCGCAGCTTGGTCGCGAGCGCGGGCGTGGTGATCACGATCATCTCGTCGGCGCCGATGCCGTTGCTGGCGATGCTTTCCGCGAGCAGCGCCAGATCGTTGGCGATGCCTTCCGCGCCGCTGGTGCCCGCCGATGGAATCGCGGCAACGCCCTCGAGGATGCCTGCAGGGGCAGCAGCGGTCGCTGCAGCGGCGCTGAGCAGCAGCGCGTCCATGCTTTGCTCGGCGGATGTCGCAAGCGCACCGCCGATGATCGTTGACGCCGTGTCGTTGCTGGCATTCTGCAGCTCGTTGGTGAGCGCCGATCCGATCAGCAGCTTCTTCACCGGCCCGACCCTGATGCCCGAGATGGTCATATCGACCACCGGCATCGGCTTGCCTTCCTCGACGAACGGCACCACCGGCCTGCCGCTTGCGCCGATGTACGGCACCGCAACGGATGAGACACCGGCCAGATCGACGGAGCTGGCCAGCTCGAGCAGCCGCGCCGAGGCGCTCGACGGAGCCAGCATCGGCAGCACGGCGATGGTCTGCACCTGCGGGTAGCCGCCGCCGCTGGTGGTCGGCGATGTCGCGCCCTTCAGCATGCGCGGCGCTGTGGCGTCGTCGGGCCATGCCTTGGCCAGTATCGCGTCGGGGCGCTGCCGGTCACGGGATGCAAGCGCCACCGCAGTTGCGGCGCGGATGAAGCTGCGGCGCTGCGAGCTGAGCAGCGCGCCGGGATCAGGTCGGAGCGGGATGCCTTGGCGAGCCGGTGCGTTCATGGCGGTCCTCCATCATCGGCACGATGCCACGGCGCTGCGGCGTCCGGTGTCGTAGGCTTACGGTTTTTTTGGCGGCAGCCCGCTCGCGGCCTCGATCAATAACCGACGAACGGCAGCGCCCACCTCTCGGTGGTCGCCAGCCTTGTCGTCATCGAGCCAGCGCAGGTCAACCAGCATGCTGAGGATCGAGCCGTCCAATTCGACAGGATAAACCCGCCGACCTTCGCGCTGGCGCAGACGGTGACGGCGCTGTTGCTCGCGTCGGCGTTGGCGGTTGGTGGGTGGCGTGGGCTTGTCCATCGCTCAGCTTGAATTTTGATTGAACATCTCCGCCATGCATTTGGCTGCGGCCTTTTCCGCACCGGGATCAGCTTTCAGCGCTTGCTGGAGCGCGTCCGCTTTCGGCGTCGTGGCCATCATCCCGATGATGAGCGGATGGATGAAATAGCGATACGCTCGGCCCGCCCGCCGTCTCCGATGGCAATTAACCGACCACCGGGCTCGGCCATTCGATGCAGCGCCCGCCGCATCGAGCGCTCAAATGACGGGCGCAGCTTGGAGCCATATTCCAGCTTTAGCTCCTGCAGAATGATTGCCCGCATCTCGTCGAACGACATCGGCTTGCCGTGCTGGAGGATCGTCTCCCACAATGCTCTCTGCAATCTGCCGAGGCCGCGTGACATGGGCAAACTCCTCCTTAGATAAGTGTACACTGTGAACACTTAGCGTGTTCGGGTTTTCGCTGCCTGCTGTGCGCCATCGCGCCATTGGTGCGCCGTTAAAAAAACCAAATGGCGCACCCCAATGCGCCATTGGTTTTTACTTAGGCGCACCAGTAACAACGGCGCAGAGCCCATTTGCCGTTGGTGCGCCATTAGAACCTGATCAACGGCGCAGATCATGACGGCCTCTTTACAGGGTCCACGCGAAGGCCTTTGACAGGCTTGCGGGTGATCGGGTTCTCATAAGAAACATGGGTCAGCAGGCCGGAACCGAGCCACGTCTTGATGATCTGTCGGGCCGGTCCTTCGCCTTTGCCGCAGTGCCTCTCGATAACGCGCCAGGCAGCACGATCAGTGACGTTGGGGGCATCGCTGAAGCGGTTGCCGTCAGGCAGGCCCTCCTCGATGTCGTCGAGGATGGCGTTGAGGACCGGGACGCTCAGCTCGGCGAACAAGCCCGGGGCCGACCACGGCTCGACGGTTTGAACATTGTCGCCGTTCGGATAAAGATCGGTCGCGTTGCCGATGTTGACGCTGACCAGCTGGAACCATCGTGCGTCCGCCATCGGCGCGATGTTGACCTTGGCATTGTCGATTCGGATCAGCCATCGCCGCTCGACCTCGCTCAGCCCGTAGCGTTTGGCATCCTCCTCCGACATGCGGGTCACGGTATCGACCAGCCTGAACGCATCCTTGGATGATGAAGCGCCACGGCCTCGGTTTGCATTGCCGGGATCGGCTGGCCCTTTCGAGATGTGATGCGGTACATCGACGGCGATGTCGAACCTGATGCTCATGTCGGTGAGAATTTGCGCCACTTCGTCAATAGCGCTGTTGTCATTTTCGTTGATCGTGTGCGCCTTCACGAACGGATCGAGGATCACGAGGTCGATTTTGCGTGCGACGATCGTCCTTGCCAGCTTCGCTCCCAAGGCACCCAGTACGGGATGACCGTGTCGATCGCTGGTCATCAGCTTGCCTCCGGCCTTGTCGAGAGCAGCGAGGTATAACCAGCCTCTCAGCTCTTCTGACTTGATACCGTGATGCAGACAAGCTGCCTGGATGCGGCGGCGCTGTTCGTCGCGACTGTCTTCGAGACTCACGATCAGCACGCGGCTGCGCTGGAAGACATGCTCCCCGGTCAATCGGCGTCCGGTCGCGAGCGACAGGGCTTGTGCGTATCGCATCGCAGTCTTGCCGACACCGCCTTCACCAAGCAGCGAACTAACGAAGCCACGACAGAAGCTGTTGCCGAGCAGCCAGCCGCGCGGCGGAATAGGTTGGTCGTCGTCGCCTGCATCCCATTCGCCGAGCGGCTCGGCTTCCCCGGCTTCCCTGAAGCCGGTAGTGCTGCCTTGGGCGGCTTCGCTCGTCCTGACACTGTCGAGGCCACCAAGCGCCGTGAACGGCATTGGATGGCAACCTTCCGGCAGATCGGCATTGGCCGAGAGAACGCGAACGATGGCCGCAGCCTCATAGGTCGGGTAGCCCTGCTGGCGCATTTGTTCGCGCCGCTCTTCGGCTTCGCGCTCGTCCCAGCCTTCAAATTCGTCGGCCATGAGCCCGTCCTCGTCCCCTCTGGTGGGGCAGCGCGGTTCGGGCTATATCGTCGGGTGCTTGTTCGCGACGACCGTTTGCCCGGTCGGGAAAAATTTGAAGCCCCTCGGGCCAGTTCGGCCCTTGGGGCTTTTCATTTAAGAGGTTGTTTGTGTTGCTCGCCGCTTGTCGAGACGCCGCTCGCGTCGAACGAGCAATTCCTGGCGGCGCTGCGAAGCCTTAGCGTCACGCTCCGCGATGCGCTCCTCAAGCCAACCCACGACCTCATGATGCAACCAGCGGGCTTGCCGCCGCGCGCGGCTCGGCTCGCTGAATGACACTGGCTGCGGGAATGTTGGGTCCTCATAGATCGCTGACTTCGAGCGGCTGGTCAGTTTCTTAACCTGCTTTAGATCAATGAAGACCAGCGGCGCTGGCGGCGGATCGTCGTCTTTGGGGTTCGTCATGCGCGCTCTCCGCATACTGATGCGGACAAGATGCACGCAGTTTCCTCGGGCTGCGAGCGCGGGAAAGTAGGGGGTGTTTTTTGCGAGCACGCGGCGCGTGGATGGGGGTTTTTTGTAAGCCCGCCTCGTTATAGCGCGCGCGGGAGGGGTTTTTGGTGGCGCGGGCCCGCTCAGCGCGGGGATTTCTTGCGGGCGCTTTTAGATGCGCGCCGGACGGCCTCGGGCGGTTTGCCAAACGCTTTCGCCACGATGCGATCCGCGTCCTCCTCGCGCACGCCGCTTTCGACGAAGCGCAACTTCTGCTCGCCCATTCCGCCTTTGGGCCTGCCGCCACGGGCTCGCGGCTTTTTGCGGTCCTGCTCGCGCTGCTGCTGCGCCAGCGCAGCAATGGCGGCAGGGGAGAAACTGCTGCAGTACCTCTCTCGATAGGTCCAAACGCTGATCGCTCGGGCCTTCCGCAAGGTGCCGTTCCCAGTCGCGAGCCCACGCGATCAGATCATCAAGGGTGAGCGCATTAGGCACGACTGCGCCTCCCAGCCAATGCCACCACGTTGCCGGTAGCGCGCGCAGGCGGCGCGGCGAGGAAGGCCGCCCATTGCTGCATGATCCTGCGCCGCTTCTCCAGCAGATCGCCGCGCGCATAGGCCACTTCCGTCGCGTTGCCTACGGCATGCGCCAGCGCGACCTCCAGCAGCTCACGCGGCGCGTTGGTGCGTTCGCCGCCCCAGTCGCGAAAGGCGCTGCGGAAACCATGTACGGTCACGCCGTCGTCGCTATGACGATGCAAAGCCTTGCGCAGGCTCATCGCGACGATTGGCTTGGCATTGCCTTTGAGGCTGAACAGGTGATCGCCGTTGCGCGGCAGCCGCTCGATCAGCGCCAGTGCTTCCTTGCTCAACGGCACGCGATGCTCGCGGTTGCGCTTCATGCGGCTCGGCGGGACGATCCACAGCTTGGCATTGAGGTCGATCTCGTCCCAGCGCGCGCCGCGCGCCTCTTGGCTCCGCGATGCGGTGAGGATCGTGAAGGCAAGACATAATTCAGGGATGGCGTCGGTGGCGACCAGCTTGGCGCACAGGCTCGGCACGGCATCGTAGGCCAGCGCCGCATGATGCACGACCGGCTTCAGCTCGCGGGGATGCGGCAGCAATTTGTCGAAATGGTTCTTCCAGCGTGTCGGGTTCGGCCCCGGCTTGCGGAAGCCGCGCACCTCAGCAAAGCCAAGCACCTCGCCGATGCGGCGGCGGACACGATCCATAGTCTGCGGCGCGCGCTTCCATTCCGGCTCGATCACCGTGACGACCATCGCTGTATCGATATCGCCGACTGCCACCTCGAACAGCGGCTTCGCGTAGGTGGTCATGCTGTTGCGCCATTGGGTCGCATGCTTGGCGCGCCAGCGGTCGCCATGGCTATCGATCAGCTGGTCGAGCACTTGCTTGAACGTAGCGGTGTGCAGCTCCGCGGCACGAGCGGCCATGCGCTCGGCATGGCGGTGACTGATCGGATCGACGCCAGCCGCCAGCAGCTTGCGGGCCTCATTGGCCTTGGCGCGGGCCTCGGCGAGGCTGACGACGCGCGCCGAGCCGAGCCCCATGACCCGCTCGCGCCGATCCAGCTGATATCGATAGAGCCAAGCCTTGCTGACAACGCCCTCGGTCTTGGTCGGCGCTGCGCTCAGCATGAGCCCGCCGCCATCGTAGAATTTTCCCGGCTTCTTCAAGCCGCGCACGAAGGTCGCGCTAAGCCTGTCCCATGTCCGCATTTTGATACCCCGATTTATCCCCCGGTCCCACGTTGGTACTGGGCGGACTTCGGCGTACATAATAGCCCCACTGGGAAAGGTTGGAAGCCAAAAAACCCCGATTTTTCAGTAGCTTCCGTACAGCGCGGACTACGGCGGACTTTCCCGGAAGAGCGATAGCTCGGACGCTCCATGCGGGCTACAAGGAGAACAATCCTACGGCGCCGGGATCGACAGCAGGCTGGAAATGCTGCGGCCGCGGATGTCGTAGACGCGGGCGAACACCACGTCGTCGCGCTTGATCTCGACGAGCACCGGCGCGGTGAGGCCCTTGCAGTAGAATTCGCCGAGCGTCATCGCGAAATCCGCTGCATTGGAATCCCAGCCGATGGTGAAGTCGGGGCCGAGCGCGACCTGGGCCGGACGCTGCGGACCGCAGACCGCGACCTTCCATTTGCGATTGCGCGGCGGCACTTCCTGGCGCTCGATCAGCTGCTCGCGCAGTTCGTCGGAGGCCTGCTTCAGCGCGAGGCCCCAATAGTCCAGCATGAAGCGGTCGTCGGCGGCACGCACCGTGCCGGCGATATGGTTGAAGTGGGTGTATTGATACGGATGCAGCCGGATCATTTCAGCCAGCGGCAGCGCCAAGCCGAAGCAGAAGGTGGCAAGCACGACCGGTTGCCAGGCGCGATGATTGGCGCGCAGGCGTTCCATGGCCCAGGCAAACGCAACGCCGCCGAGCACCGCCATCGGCGGAATGACGAAGACGAAATGGCGGATGCCGTTGTAGAGCGCGGGCCGCTTCACCATCGCGATCGCGAGCGGCAGGGTCGCCGCCAGCGTCAGCATGAGGAGGATGGTCTTGCGGCGGGCGGGAACCTCGCGGCGCGGCAGCAGGGCGAAGGTGCCGATCACGGCGCCAGCCGTGAGCACCAGCATCACTTCGGGCAGCTGAAGCGCGAACAGCGTCGGCAGGTACGACCAGGGCATATCCGGCACGGACACGATGGCGCCGTCGAACATCTCCTTCCACGGCTTTTCGAAAAAGTGCGAGAAGTAGGTCAAAGCCTCGAACGGATTACCGGGCTGCATGATCGACCAGGGCCAGATCAGGCCCATCACGAGATAGCCGAGCAGAAGCCCGGGCAGCAGCACATAGACGACATGGGCGAAACGACGCACCGCCTCGCGGACGCCCTCGTTGCGCAGTTCCTCCAGGAACAGCGGCACGAAGCCGACCATGGCGTAGACCAGCGCGAGCCCACCGAGAATGCGCGAACCGATCGACAGCCCGGCGCCCAGGCCGACGATCAGGATCGTGCGGGGCGAGGGTTTTGGATATTCTTCCATAAGCCGGACCAAGCCCAGCATCAGGATGATCATCGCCACCGCGAAAGGCGCATCCTTCGGGTTCATGAACATGTGGCCGTAGAAGATCGGGCAAAGCGCAAGCAGCAAGAGTGA
The DNA here is from genome assembly GCF_041200145.1 of Bradyrhizobium sp. LLZ17. Lineage (NCBI taxonomy): Bacteria > Pseudomonadati > Pseudomonadota > Alphaproteobacteria > Hyphomicrobiales > Nitrobacteraceae > Bradyrhizobium > Bradyrhizobium zaerense. The sequence continues at coordinate 2,312,402 of NZ_CP165734.1, read as the reverse complement.
GGCGAGCCCGGCAAGCGGTCCGCCGATGCGGCGGCCGAGCCGCCATGTCACCGCAAGCCCGATCACGCCGACGATCGCGCCGAGCAGACGGCGCGTCTCGAACAGCTCGATCGGGAGCACCTTATGCAGCAGGGCCGCGATCATATCGAAGCCGCCGCCATACATGTAAAGGTTGGCGAAGGAGAGCGCGGCGGTGTCCCTGAAGCCGGAACCGAACATGCGCAGCAGCAGGTCGGCGTATTCGGCGTGGGTGTAATCGTCCCAGCCGAGCCCGTAGTCGCGGAAGGTCAGGCCTGCGATGACGGCGACCGCAGCCAGCACCAGCATGGCGAGGTCGTCGCAAGTCCGTTCAACCGAGCGCCCGAGAGGCGTGTCGATCGACGAAGTCGTGATGGATGTCATGGCTATTGGTGACCCGGAATGCCCTCTCGGCCCCGCTGGTGCGCGCGGGCCTCAACCCCGGAATCCCTATAGCGCAGTTCCACTACCAAGTAATTGGGCATTATGGCTAAATTCCTGATGCGACGCAGCAATTCCAGAACTTGGGGTCCATGACAGTTAGCGGGCGGTAGCTGAAGGGAATGTGAATAAGTCTCTGATATCCCTCTCTTAGGAACAGCGCCCGCAATTGGCCGTTGGCGAGGAACCCAGTATGACGGTATCGTGGCGTAACGGGTGTTGCGCGTGGATGCGCGGCCGGGGGTGAGTTCGATGATGTTGGCATTGCTGATCGCAGGGATCTTCGCCGTGGTGGCGGGTCTCGTTGCGGTCCTTTTTGGCTACACCATCAGGGATTTCAGCCTCGGCAGTACGCTCATAATCTCCGGCACGATCGGCGTCTGCTCCGGATTGTTACTGGCCGGCCTCTATGTCGTGGCCGCGGAACTGAAGGGAATTGCCCGGCGACTGGCCGGATCGATGGCGGCGTCCGAGGTTCGGGTGAGGCCCGTGCTGCCGCCAGGCATTGCGGCGCCCGCTGCGCCTGCAGCTGCGACTGAGCCCGCTCCGGCGATGAGGGCCGAGCCGCCGCCAACGCCCGCCGCGCCGCCCTGGCAGGGCGAAGCGCCCGCGCGCGACCGCCCGCGCCTCGAAACGCCGCAAGCACCGGAACCACCGGAAACGCCTCCGCCGGCGGCTCCGGAAGCACCGCGCCGGCGCAACCTGCTGTTCGCCTCGAGCTCGCGCAAGGAGCGCGAGCGTGCCGAGGCGAAAACTGCCGAGGGGCCGCCGCCACTTCACGCTGAATCCCCGGTGCCTGCCGCGCCTGAGCCACCGCCGGCGAGCTTCGATGATGCCTGGCCCAAGCCGGACCGGATGCGACCGCCCGACCCAGCCGTGGCGCGCCGCCCGCCGCCGCGCCCACCGTCGAGCTTCGAGCCCGCCGCACCTCAGCCTGCACCCGAAGCCCCGCCTGCCGAGCAGCCGCCGGTCACGGTGCTCAAATCCGGCGTGGTCGACGGCATGGCCTATTCACTCTATTCCGATGGTTCGATCGAGGCGCAGATGCCGGAGGGCCTGATGCGCTTTGCCTCGATTGACGAACTGCGCGCCCATCTCGACCAGCGGTCTTGAAGACTGGCGCAATCAAGTCATACGTCACCGTTGTTGTCGCGACGCTAGTAATCGGCTCATCTTGGCCAGTCGTCGCATTTCAGCCAACGTATTGTTGACACAAAATACTTCACCGTCGCCAATGGCATGCGACGGAGCCAAATTGGAAAGAGGTCGCGCCCATGTCGGACGCCGCGGGCAAGAATTTCGTCGAGCTGACGGCGAGCATCGTCTCGGCCTATCTCAGCAACAACCCGACGCCGGCCGCCGAGATTCCGAACCTGATCAGCCAGGTCCATGGCGCCTTGACGCGGGTGTCGGCGGGCCGGGTCGAGGCGCCCCTCGAGCCGGCAAAACCCGCGGTCTCGCTGAAGAAGTCGATCGCGCCGGATTATCTGGTGTGCCTGGAGGACGGCAAGCGCTTCAAGTCGCTGAAGCGCCATCTGCGCACCCAGTACAACATGACGCCCGAGCAATATCGCGAGAAATGGAGCCTGCCGGCCGACTATCCCATGGTCGCCCCGAATTATGCGGTGGCGCGCTCGCAACTGGCGAAGAAAATGGGATTGGGACAGCAGCAGCGGAAGAAGGGAAAGTAGAGCCGCTTGCTCCGCCCTCGTCCTGAGGAGCCCGCAACGTGGGCGTCTCGAAGGATGGCTGCGCGCGAGAGCGGGGCTTTCATGGTTCGAGACGCGCGTTTCGCGCTCCTCACCATGAGGGTCTTTCTCTCACGAAGCTTCCGCGAGCGCCTCTTTTGCGTCCGTCTTGATGCGTTCGACCATCGAGCGCAGGCCATTGGAGCGCTGCGGCGTCAGATGGTCGCGAAAGCCGAACTCGTCGAACACGGCGATCGCGTCGGTGGCCAGGATCTCCTGCGGCGTACGGCCGGAATAGAGCGAGAGCACGATCGCGACCAGCCCGCGCACGATGTGGGCGTCGCTGTCACCAAGGTACTTCACGCGCGGTGCGTCGCCGCTGCGATCGATTTGCTTGGAGAGCCAGACCTGGCTGACGCAGCCATTCACCTTGTTCGCGGCGGAGTGTTCCGCCTCGGGCATCGGTTCAAGGGTTCGGCCGAGCTCGATGACGTACCGGTAGCGGTCGTCCCAGTCTTCGAGAAGCTCAAAATTGTCCCTAATCTGGTCAATCGTTGTCATTGATGGCCCGTGTTCCCGTTCAGGCCAATATAGGGACGCGAAGCCCTAAAATCGATAGGATTTCAGCCCTAATTCGCGATTTGCGGGCCGTGCCACTCCAGCGCGAGGTCGTCCTGGGTCAGGGTGTCGCGCGGCGCCTCGCTTGTGGCGGTGTCACCTTCACCGGCGTCGATCGAGCCGGTGTGATCGGGCGCCTTCTTCCCGTTCTTCTCGTTGGTGATCTGCTCTTTCTTGTCGTTGATGATCTGATAGATCTTCTTTGCGCCGTCCTGGGCGCGCTGTCCGATGATGGTCGCGGCCTGTCCGCCGACCTCGCAGGCCGTCGGCTGGCGCTTGCAGAATTGAGTCATGTCGGACACGGCCGCGGTCGCGGCCTGCACCGCATCGGCAGCGCCGATCTGCGGCATCTTGTCCGATTCGGGCGTCTTGTCCCGCGGCAGGAGCACCAGCACCAGCCCGAGCCAGAATGTGATGCGAAGCAGAAAGCGCATCTTGCGACCTGTATGTTAGATCCCGCCGCGGCGATTTGCGCGAGGTGTCGGACCTAGCAACTCTCGATAAATCGCAAGTGATTGCCTTCCGCTTAATTCGCGGAAAATTGACGCAAAAAACTTGCGGAACGGAGTTCTCGTAAATTTTCGATTGACGCCAGCGCCCGTGATGTTCCGTCCCCGCGCATCCACCAATTCGAAACCATGAAAGGGAAGTCGAAACGCTGTGTTCACCATCCCCGATGATGACATTGCCAAATCGCCTAAAAATGTCCGCGATAACGCGGTGTCCGGCAGCAGGCCGGATCGCCTTAGCACTCGTTTAAGGTCGCTCTGACACGTTGGCTCAACGATAAGGAGGCGTTCCGGCACGTCTTCAATGACGAATGAGCCGAAGCGCGAGACCCGTGACAGTTTTGAGTATCATCCGCGATTGTCTCGATGCGCTGCTGCATCCCTCCGCGCGTTACGATGCGCTGACGCGAGCACGCCATCGTGCCTTCATGGCGCCGCGGCTTCTGGGAAGCCTGGCTGCGTTCGCCGCATTTCCGGTCTATCTCGCCATGCGCGGCGCGCCGAGCGCGATCGAGGTCGCCGCCTTCGCGTGGCTGATCGAGCCGATCCTGCTGTCCTGGTTCTTGTCCCGCACCGGACGTTTCGAAGGCGCGCATGTGCTGTCGTCGCTGGCGCTGGCCGGCCTGATCATGGCTGTAGCGGCGACGACCGGCGGCATCGAATCATTCGCGGCGATCTGGCTTGTCGTGGTTCCGCTGGAGGCCGCGCTGTCGGCCTCGCGCCGCGTCGCGGCGTTCGCCTCGCTGCTCGCGTTGTCCTGCGCCGGCACATTGATCCTCGTCGGCCAGCTCGGCTGGCTGCCGCCCGAAGACATCGGCGCCGCGCCTCGCGGCGTGCTGACGGCGTTCGGCGTCGCCTCGGCGACGCTCTACGCTGCGGGGCTCGCCTTCGGCGCGGAATCGCTCGCACGCACCGGCATGACGCTGCTGTCGCGCGAGGAAGAGCGCTACCGCCTGCTGGCACGCAACATGAGCGACGTCATTTCCCGGCATCAGCGCAACGGCGCGGTGCAGTTCATCTCGCCGGCGGTGGAAGCCATGCTCGGCATGCCCGTCGCGCGATTGCTCGGCCATGGCCTGTTCGATCGTGTCCATGTCGCCGATCGCCCGGCCTATCTCACTGCGCTCTCGGACGCTGCGCGCGGAGATGTGCGCAGCGTCGAGTGCCGGCTGCGGCAGGAGAGGGCCGGCTCCGAGCGGGGGCAGATTGATTTCATCTGGGTCGAGATGCGTTGCCGTCCGCTCGACCACGATCAGCTGCGCGATGCCACCGCCGATGCCGAGGTGGTGGCCGTGATGCGCGACATCACCGATCGCAAGCTTGCCGAGCAGGCGCTCGATCAGGCCCGAAGCGCGGCGGAAGCCGCCGACGCCACCAAGACGCGTTTCCTCGCCACCATGAGCCACGAGTTGCGCACGCCGCTCAACGCCATCATCGGCTTCTCCGAGATGATCGCGCAGGAGCAGGCCTTGATGCTGGGCGCGGCCCAGCGCAAGGAATATGCCGAGCTCATCAATACCTCCGGCCAGCATCTGTTGTCGGTCGTCAACGGCATCCTCGACATGTCCAAGATGGAATCGGGCAATTTCGAGATTGCATCGGAACCGTTCGCGCCGCGCGCGGCGCTGATGCACTGCTGCAATCTGCTTGCGCTGAAGGCGCGGGAGAACGGTGTCGATCTCATCACCGATGCGCCGCAGGATCTGCCCGTCATGACCGGCGATCCGCGTGCATTCAAGCAGATCGTGCTCAACCTCGTCGCCAATGCCGTCAAGTTCACCGAGCGCGGCGGCCAGGTCAACGTATCAGCGGCCGCGTCCGGATCGCAGCTCGTGCTGCGCATCAGCGACACCGGCGTCGGCATCGCGCCGGACGATCTCAAGCGCATCGGCTCGCCGTTCTTCCAGGCCGGCAAGACCTACCAGCGCCGTCACGAAGGCACCGGCCTCGGACTTTCGATCGTGAAGAGTCTCGTGGCGTTGCATCTCGGCGAAATGACGGTACAAAGCAAACTCGGCGAGGGCACCATCGTCACCGTCAAGCTGCCGCTCGTCTACACGCCTCCGCAAGTCGCGCCGGCGGAGAGCAACATCGCGATGCTGACGCCGGTGCTGCGTCATGAAGTTCAGGACCAACCTGCTCTGGTGAAGAAAAGTGCCTAGGAAGCCTGCAAAGGATCAAGCCGCTCCGCGCCGCCGTGGCGCCAAGGCCGCGGTCGCGGATGTCGAGACCGAGCGCAATCTGGTGTTGCGCGTTCTCCTGCACAGTCCCAAGGACACACTGGCCGGGCTTGTCGCCGTCGCGGCGATTGGCGCGATCGTCGCCAATGCGCTGTTCCTCCAGACCGGCCGGCACCCGGCGCCGATGTTCGGCACCGTCATCAATCTTCCCGCGCCGTCGTCCGTGCCGCTGTCGAGCCCGATGCCGCGCCCGCGGCCTGTTGGTGCCGACACGTCGCCGCTCGAGCCGAGGGCGACCGAGTTTCGCGTCGAACCGAAACCGGCCGAAAAGGCGCCGGACAAGCCTGCGGAGACAACGGCATCGACGCCGCGCGCAGGCGATCCCATGACCAATCTGGTCATCAAGGCCACGGCGCCGCCCGCCGTCGCCATCGCACGTCCGCCGGCGCCGATCCCGGTACAGCAAAGCCCGGCGGCACGTCGCCTTGCCGGCGTGCAGCGCGCGCTGTCCGAATACGGCTACGGGAATTTGAAGATCACCGGCACGATGAGCGGCGAGACCCAGTCGGCGATCCAGACCTTCGAGCGCCAGCACAAGATGCAGGTCACGGGCCAGGTCTCAGATCGCCTGCTGCGCGAACTCGGCGCCGCGATCGGCCATCCCGTCGAATAACCCTCACGCCTGCGCCAAGGCTCGAGCTTGCAGGCTGGTGCTGAATGCATCGCTGGCCTATCGTGCGATTCATGCGATTGAAATCCAATATATGGGTCGCGGCTTACCTGCGCCGGTGTCAGACCGAGGGCGTGTTCGGCGCCGTGCGCCGGCGCGGCGCCGAGGAGGCGGGCGCGGTATTCGTCAAGGTCGCGCTGCTCGACGGCAACGCGATGCTGTACGTACCGGCGCCGCAGACGGTCTATGACGACGACCGGCCGGTGGATCGGTTCTTCGTGCCGCTTGCGCCGCAGCCGATGCCGGAGCCTGTGGTCGAGGAGCGACTGACCAAGGAAATCCGCTTCGATCCGGACGCCTGGATCGTCGAGACCGAAGACCGCGCGGGGCGGCATTTCCTGGAGCTCGCGAAGACCTGACCCCCACCGTCATTGCGAGCGCAGCGAAGCAATCCAGAATCTTTCGGCGGAGGGATTCTGGATTGCTTCGTCGCGAGGGCTCCTCGCAATGACGGCGGCGAGGGCGGCGTCCCAAACGGGTGGCGCGTTATCCCCGCAGAGCACGGCAGCGAAATCGCCCGAGGCGCCGCCACACACTCCGTCATTGCGAGCGCAGCGAAGCAATCCAGAATCTTTCGGCGGAGGGATTCTGGATTGCTTCGTCGCGAGGGCTCCTCGCAATGACGGCGGCGAGGGCGGCGTCCCAAGCGGGTGGCGCGTTATCCCCGCAGAGCACGGCAGCGAAATCGCCCGCGGCGTCGCCATACACTCCGTCATTGCGAGCGGAGCGAAGCAATCCAGAATCGTTCCGCTGAGGGGACTCTGGATTGCTTCGTCGCAAGGGCTCCTCGCAATGACGAGGTTGCGGCGCGACGCCTGAATGTCACTGGCAGTGCAGGCGGGTGTCAGCGCTCCGACGATCCGTCGGTGCCGGTCCGCACTGCAGGAGCGGAGCCCGGCTGCACGCCCGGCCGCGATTGGCTGGATGCGCCGCGCGCGCGCTGGCGTTCATTGTCGTGCAACGACGATTGGTACTTGGCGCGGGTGACGGCGAGTGTGGAGCCGCGCCAGGCCGCCAGCATTACCAGCGCGGAGCGGTCGCTGAGGCGGTCATAGAGCCGCGACAGCCGGTAGACCGCGTCCACGGACGTGCCGATCTCCGGCTTGAAGAACAGCAAGATGCGCTGGAGGTTGGGGCTCGGCATGTCGAGCGCGCGCGGCCACCGCGAGCGCCTCGCCGCCGGCATCGTCGACGATCTGCGCCGCCACGCGCGAGGACAGGATCAGGCTGTCGCCAAGCTCGAGGGTGAAATTCTCAATGTCGCCCGCGAACGCCGCCATTTCCAGGATCTGGATCGCGCGCCTGGCGCGGACCGTCGGAATGCGCGGCGCGGCCTTGAGCGGCGTCTGCGCCAGATTGTGCAGGATCAACGCGCGCTCGGGCGCGGTCGCCTGGAAGAACATGTCGTGGACCTCGGCCGCGTCCTTTGGCTGCATCGCCATGTTCGAGGTCATGCGCTGCTCGGCGTCGGTTGGAGGGCGGGCGGGGGAGGGGTCCGGTCGCGGAGCCGGAATTTCGCGCGCCAGCGGAATCCTGCGGCCTTCCGGTGCGGCCATCAGCCCGAGCTTCTCCATGACCGGCGCGGGCGTGGCGGTATAGATCGCGAGCCGCGCCTTGACGGCTGCGCGCGTCGCATCGTCGACCTGATCGATCAGCCGTGTGGCGAGCTCGACGAATTGCCGCTGCTCGTCCTCGCTATGGGTGCTCGCCTGGACATAAAGGTCGGTCAGCACGCGCAGCAGCGTGGGACGAACGTCGACACCCTCGCGGCGGGAGAGGGACATCAGCCCGTCAAATCCGGGAAACAGCGACTTGGTCATGGAGGCGTACGCAACTCGGAAAAGACTGTTGCCTCAGCCTATCAGGGCTTCCTTTAAAGGCTCGTTAAGGAAAACGAGGTGTGAAGCGGGCCGTTCAATTTCGACCGTTCTCGTGCCGCAACGGGACTTCCATCGGCGTTCCGTGCAGTTACGGTTCGCTACGCTCGTTTACACCCCGTTAACCATGAACTGATCTTAATGCTTCCCATGTTGCAGCGGCGCGTTTGATCGCGCGGCAATTGAGAGAGCTGACATGGGGACCATCATTGAATTTCCGGCCGGTCGCCGGGTGGGCTCGTCGGGGGACGTCGCACCGCGCACGGACATGGGAACGATTTTGATCCTTCCCGTCATCCGCATCGAGCGCGAGGCGGATGAAACCAGCGGCGATCATGGACCGGAAGCAGGTACCGCGCCGGGGCGCCGTCGTCGTCGACGTTAAGTTCCGGCTATTATAATGCCGGAATCCATCCGCCAGATCCGCACTGTCGTATCCGCCGTCCTGCTCGCAGCCGTAGGCGCGTCGCTCGGCGCTTGCAGCGGCGGGGATTTCGGCCGCACCCGCGCCGACATGCGCAGCGACGACATGCATCGCTGGCTCGGCACCGAGGTCACCTCCAGCGTCGGTCTGAGGCCGTCCCAATTCCAGCTCACCGACGAAGAGCGTCAGCTTCGCGATCTCGCCTATCCCATCATCGAGCCGCCGCTGTCGCGGCCGGCCTGGAAAAGCGTGTTCGGCGACTACAAGGCGCTGCCGTCGCCGTGGCGGCAGAAGGTCGTGTTCGATCGCACCATGTACGGGCGCACGCTGATCGACGAGCCGCATCGCTCGCACTCCTCGCGTTATGCGCAGCTGATCGAGGACGTGCGCAACGACATCACCCGGTTCGAGCCGTTCTTCGGATCCGCGATCCGCGTCATCGATCTCGACAGGAAGCGCGACGCCAGCATGGCGCGCGTCTCCGAGCTGTCGCCGAGAGAGAAGGCGGATGCGGTCGAGCGCATGCAGGAGAACTCGCTGATCATCCAGTGGGTGCAGCAATCGCTCGAGCAGCGCGTCTCGTCCTATCGCTGGGCACTGGAACGGCTGGTGATCCAGGCGCCGGACGGCATGGCCGCCGATGCCGATCGCCTGATCGGCGAACTCGCAGCCCAGACCGCCAACCCGCCGGTCGCCGCGCAGCCGATGTACCAGCGCCCGGTCAGCGTCCGCGGCTGATTTGCGCGGCCGCGCGAGCGGCCGTCGCCGCCTGCCTCGGCACCGTGGACTCTCCTGCCGAAGCACGCCCGAGATCGTCAGGACGACGATCATGTCTGCACGCCGATGTGACTCCTGCTGACAGAACGCTGTCAGGAGGGCGGCGTTACCAGCCGATGTCGTTGCAGAGAGCGACGGACCTTTCAGGAGATGAACTATGAAATTTGCTTCGATTCGGCTGATCGCTGCTGACCTCAAGTCCCTCGTCGGGTTTTACGAGAACGTCACGGGTCGAACGGCCGAATGGCTAGCGCCTGTCTTTGCCGAGATCGTCACCCCGTCGGGAACGCTCGCTTTCAGCAGCGCGGAGACGGTGGCGCTGTTCAAGGAGGGCAGCGCTGAGCCGGCGGCCAATCGCACCGCGATCCTCGAGTTCCAGGTCGACGACGTCGAAACCGAGTTTGCAAGATTGAAGGATCAAGTGGAGGTCGTGCACGAGCCGAAGATGATGCCCTGGGGAAATTGCGCGGCCCAGTTCCGCGATCCCGAAGGGACGCTCGTCGGCCTCTACACCCCCGTCACCGAAGCTGCCAGGAAGCGATTCGAAGGACGATGACACGACAGGCCGGGGACGCTTTTTCGCGAACCGTTCCCGCCCGGCCATCGCAGCGCCAGAACGTTGCCCTCGCGCGATCCCGTCGATTATGGGAACTGCCGGTGAGGCGGGCGCTGATCGCGCGGTGACCACGCTCCGGATCGTGCGAACGCGCCTTGCCGATGTTGCGCGCTCAGGCCATCGCACCGGGTGCGAGAGGCCCAGCGGCGTCAAGGCACGCCGCTCTGCGGCGATACGATCCGCTGCCAGGTCTTGACGAATTGCTCGCGCTTGACTGCATCGAGATAGGTCAGCGCCGGAAGCCCTAGCGTCGGGAAATTGAGCACGCCCGGCTTCTCCGCGAGATACCGCGCTTTCATCTGCTCGCGGTCGGCTCCGAGGCCGGCAATCGAGAGACCGAAGGCATCCGACACGACTGCCTGGCCGGCCTCGGAGAGTGCATATTCAACGAATGTCCGGGCAAGAGCCGCATGCTGTGCCTTGCGCGGGATCACGATGGTGCGGGACACGGCCACGACATAGTCCTCCGGCAGCACGATGCCGAGGTTTCGTTGTACCTCCGCCTGGCGCAGCGCATAGGAGCCCAGCACATCATAGGCGATGACGGCCTCGCCGCGGCTGACCGAATCCAGCATATCCTGCGTACAGCAATAGAGCCGCGCCTCCGTGACGCCGAGCGCGTGCGCCAGGCGCCAGAAGTTCGCCGAAAGCATCGATTCAGTCGTTGCAAACAGGTAGCCGACGCCGCTGACGTCGATGTCGTAAGTCGCGATCTTGCGATGAAAGCGCTCTGGTGCAACCTCCAGCAGCCGGATCAGATCCTGATGCGACTTCGGCACCTCGGCGCGCTCAATGGCGTCCTTGTTGTAGACAATGACGGCCGGTTCAAGCGTGAACCCGAAGATCTCATCGCGCCAAATGGCCCAGTCCGGCAGCCCGCGGGCTGCGATCGAGGCCTTCTGGACGTGTCCGTCATTGGCGAGCTTGACCTGAAGGTCCATCGCCGAGCTGATCAGAAGGTCCGCCGCGGGCTTGTCGTCGGCTGCCGTCAGAGCTTCCTGATAGAGCGGGACGGTCTCGTACAGGCGATAGCGAATCTCGATGTCGGGATGCGTCTTTTGAAAGCCTTCAATGACCGGGCCCATCGCCACGACGTCCGCCGTCCCGTGAATGAGCAGCGTTCCTGAGGCCGGCGAGGGCGCCGAAAAGATTTTCAGCTCGTGCGTGGATTTTGACTGGTCGGCCAAGCAGAGCGCATTGACGAAGAGAAGAAGCGCCATGACCACGCCTAGCGACAATGCCGCGCGCCGTATTGCTGCTCCCTTACGAAAAGCCATCATGACCTCCTCGGCAAGGTTACCCTGACGAGGAGCCCGCCCCCGGGCGATCGAGCAGGCACAGATCACCACCGGCCGCAGCAGCAGCGCTCTTCGCGATGTTGAGCCCGAGGCCGGTCCCGGCGGCGCTCGCGCCGCTCGACCCGCGGCGAAAGCGTTCGAGCACGATCGGCTTCTCATCGTTGGGAATGCCGGGTCCACGGTCGGCCACCTCGAATTCAACGGTCGATCCATCCGGCGACGTGCGTAGATCAACGTCGATCATGCTTTCCGGCGCGTATTTCAACGCGTTGTCCAGAAGATTGTCGATCAACTCGCGGAACGCCAGCGGCGCTCCGCGAACCGGAAAGTCCTCATGGGTCGTGGATAGGTCGGTCAGCCGGCAGCGCCGCATGTCGCCGCTCGGAAGCCGCTCGACCGCTTGCAGGTAAAGCTCGAGAAAATCGCAAGCAGGATTGGCCGAGGTCTCGATATGATGGGCGATGGCCGCTTCCGCCAGCAGCTGATTGACGATGCGCGTGGCATCGACAGCGTTGGCACGAATGCGATGCACATAGCTGTGCACGACAGTCGCATCCCGCTCGGATGCAGCGACTTCGGCGAGCGCTCGGATCGAAGCGAGCGGCGTCCGTATCTCGTGCGTGGTATCCACGGCGACCCGGCGCAAGGTGCTGAGGACACCGTCGAGCCGCTGCATGAAGATGTTCAGGCTCGACACCAGCGAGCTCACCTCACGCGGCACCGATGTCTGAATCGGGTTGAGATCGGTCGGCGATCGCCTGATCAGCTCGCTCTCGAGCGCGACCAGCGGCGCCCAGGCTCGCTTCAGGCCAGTCGAGATCAACAGGCAGATCACGAGACCCGCCAGCGCCATCGGCGCGAGTGAATTCTTCACGATGAGGGCGGCGAGCTCCGTACGGGCCTCCCGTGTCTCCGCGACCGTGATGCTGACCCAGCCGGACTTCTCGCCAAAGTCGATGTAACGCTGGACGCTGCCAATCCTCACGGGATCGTCGGTATAGATAGCGTCCTCGAAATGCGGTTTGTGATCAAGTGTCGGCGTCGGTTCGGGCAGGTTGGGGTAGCCGGTGATCAGTGAGTGGTCGGGCGCCCGCACTGCATAGAACGCCCGCGTCTCGCGCGATGCACCCAAGATCTCCAGCGAAGCGAGCGGCAGCTCCAGCGTGAGATGCCCGTCCTCGACCCGGATGTTGTCCGCAATTGAAAGCGCGGCGGCCGCAAGCACGCGGTCGAACGCGGTGTCGGCAGCATCGAGCGAGAAGTTGCGGATGTAGAAGAACAGCCCGACACCGAGGACCGCCAGTAGCGAGATAGCACCGAAAACGATATCGCGCTTAATTGATCTTTGACGGCTGCGCATCGTCGATCCTCGCGACATAGCCGGTGCCCCATATCGTCTCGATCCGCAACGAGGAGGATTTCAGTCGCCGCCGGATTCGGGAGATGTAGAGCTCGAGCGCGTTCGGGTTGACGGCATTCTCGTATCCGAACAATTGGTCCATCAGGCGCTCGCGCGGGACAACCTGTCCGACGTTCAGCGCAAGCAGCTCGAGCAGGCGAAATTCGCGCCGCGTGAATTCGACATTGCGGCCGGCCGCGACGATTGACTGCGCGGCGATGTCGATCGTGATGTCGCCGAGTTCGATCCGGCTGGTCGGTGTGCCGCTGTGTCGGCGTACGACCGCCCGCATCCGCGCCTCGAGCTCGCGAAGGTCGAAGGGCTTGACGAGGTAATCGTCGGCGCCGATGTCGAGCAGGTCGATCTTGTCGCCGATCTCGCTGCGCGCGGTGATGACGAGCACCGGCGTATTTATCCGCCGGCCGCGCAGTAGCTTGAGCACGTCGGAGCCATCCATGCCAGGCAGCGAGAGGTCCAGAATGATGAGATCGAACGGATCTTCCTGAACACGCTGCGAGGCAAGGCCGCCGTCGGTCAGCCATTCGACCGCATGCCCCTGATCGCGAAGGCGCGCAGCGATAGCCGCGCCCAGATCGACCGTGTCTTCGATCAGAAGAGCACGCATGAAATCCTGTGCATAGGCTGTATCCCCCTTGAGAAAACGCGTCTCCGAAATCGGCACCGGATGTCGCCTGATGCCGATCATCCGCATGGTCGGGAACGTCGATCGGCTTGAGCGCCGAACTTGTCATTGCCCGGGGCGCCATTGCTGTTGGCGCACGTTATTTGCTGCGACGAGTATTTCAGGATGAAGCGCGCGGTCAAGGGTTTGGCTTTGGGGGACCCGTAACGCTACGGGCTTTCCGCTCAATCCCACGGATTGTGCATGTGCGAACGAACCGATATGCACGTCTTGCTGTGATGAAGTTGCAACGGTGAGGACCTCTTGCAGAGGAGTTCGTCGTCCCGCGCCAGATGACAGGGTTTTGACAGCAGTCACCGCCAATTTTCCCCCGCTTACAAAATCTCTTTGGGGGGCGACATGAAATTGACGACGCAACTGCGCCAACACTGGCTGTCCGGCGGAGCCAGGCTGGATCATCACAAAACGGGGCTTGGTCCGATTGCCCGCTATGCACTGATCGGGGCGGCCATCTCCGCGATCGGGCTTGCGACGGTGCCCGCGAAAGCGGACGACCTCAGCGAATTGAAGGCCGAGATCAGGGCGTTGAACAAGCGCCTGTCGGACATGGAAGAGCAGAAGACCAAGGTCAAGGCGCTGAATGACCGGCTCAAGCAGGTCGAGAAGAAGGAGGAGGCGAGGGCGGACGCGCCGCGGCCGGCCGCCGGACCGATCCCGACCAAGGCCGGTCCCTGGGAAAGACTCAAGACCGGCCAGCCCGTGCACATCATCGAAACCCAGAACACAGACGTGCTGCTTTACGGCGTCATCGAGCCGACGGTGGGCTACGTAACCAATGTCGACAAGGCCGGACGTTCGACGGTCGGCCTCAATACGTCGTGGTTCAGCGGCAACCGGTGGGGCATCTTCATCACCCAGAAGGTCTTCCCTGAATACGGCTTCAATCTGCTGGCGCGGATGGAAAGCGAGTTCGAACTGCCGAGCGGCAACATGGACACGCCCGGCGTCTTGTTCAATCGCGACGCCTGGGTGGGCTTCGAAAGCCCGACCCTGGGCAAGTTCAGCGTCGGACGCCAGAATACGCTGCCGCGTGACGTTGCAAACATCTGGGGTGATCCCTACGGCGCCTCTGCCCTCAGCACCAACGAAGGCGGCTTCACCAACGTCAATAACTTCAAGCAGCTCATCTTCTACACCAGCGGCGGCAACGGCGCCGGTGGACAGGGCGATACCCGATACGATCAGGGCCTGGTCTGGAAGAAGGTGTTCGACAACGGCCTCTACCTCGGCGCGGCCTATAATTTCAGCGACGGCAACGGTCCCGGCGGTCCGAATGGCAGCGGCCCAATCCCCGGAGCTGGTCTGGACAAGGGCAGCAGCGCTGCTGTGGCGGCCGGCTACAACGCCGGACAATTCCACGTGTCGGGCTTTTACACCGAGTCCAACGTGCTCGAGATTCCGACGATCGGCACAACCAATGTCGGTCATACCCACCAGTCATGGGGCCTCGGTGGCAACTGGGACGGCGGCTTGCTTCGCCTGAATGCGGGCTACATCCGCTACACCGCGGACCAGGGCGCGATACTCGGCACGCGTAACGACGACGTTGTCACCGTCTCGGCCAAGGTAACGCCCTCGAAATTGTACGACGTCGAGGTCGGTTGGCAGGACTTCTTCGCCCACAATGCCGCGATCAGTGCAGCCGGCTACACGCTGGTGCCGTTCAAGGATGCGACCGGCGCGGTCGCGACCGGGACCGGTACGCGCATGACGACCTACGCCTCGTTCATGTACCACCCGATCCCGAACATCGACGTCTACATTGCCGGCGATCACTTGAAGACGACGGGCGGATACAGCGCGAGCCAGGCCCATCTGCACGATTCAGCGGACGAGGTCGTGACCGGCGTTCGCTACAAGTGGTAGGCGAAGGGAGCGTGACCCGGAAAAATGCGCAGCGGTTTTCCGAAAAGATCATGCTCCAGCAATAGCCTAAAGCGCGATGGCGATTTTTCCCAATCTCATCGCGCTTTAGCGCCAGCAAACAGCGGACGGTCGAAGTCTCCGACCGTCCGCGGCCGATGATCCTGCCGGCGAGATCATATGCGCACGGTGCCGCAGAAGATGCCAGAGAGATGCCCCTCGCTTGGTCATCTTGAGCCGAAGTGTCCAGCCCTTTCGGCTCACGGCACGGGACGCGGCAATGAAGAGAAAATAAAGTTGATGGAACGGGAGAACGCCATGTCAGACACCATTCAGGCCAACGCCGCCACCTATCGCGCACCCGCGATGACGTCTGGTTCAACATCGTTCTGGCCGACCGGCTGGTGGCGTCTGATGGATTACAAGATCGGCATTATCTCGCTGCCGATCTACGCCATCCTCGTCGTGCTGCTCGGCATTCTGACGCAGCAGGGCCAGATCAAGCCGGACGCACCGACCATGATCGCGGTGCTGGTTCTCGGCGGCTTTACCTGTGCCGAGATCGGTAGGCGCTTGCCGATCCTTCGCAACATCGGCGCGGCGGCGATCTTCGCGACCTTCATTCCGTCCGCGCTGGTCTATTACAAGCTGATCCCGGCGCCGATCGAGAAGTCGATCATTGACTTCACCAAGTTCACGAACTTCCTCTATGTCTACATCGCGGCCATCATCGTCGGCAGCATCCTGGGGATGGACCGCAACGTCCTGGTCAAGGGCTTTCTGAAAATATTCGTGCCACTCGGCGTCGGATCAATCGCGGCGGCGGCTGTCGGAACCGCTGTCGGCATGATGCTCGGACTTGGCGCCTACAAGACCTTCTTCTTCATCGTGGTGCCGATCATGGCGGGCGGTGTCGGCGAGGGCGCGATCCCGCTCTCGATCGGCTATGCGGCCATACTCGGCCAACCGCAGGGTGACTTCTTCGCCCAGGTGCTTCCGCCGGTGATGCTGGGTAGCCTGACCGCGATCCTGTTCTCCGGCACGCTCAACTACGTCGGCAAGAAATATCCGCATCTCACCGGTAACGGGCGGCTCCAGCCGCCGGGCGATGGCGCACTCGATCTGGGCGCCACGGAGCAGCAGGAGGACAGTTCATCCTCATCCGACATCAATGCGATTGCCGCTGCCGGACTGACCGCGATCGTGCTCTATCTCATGGGTGTGATGCTGTTTCATCTGATCGGCCTGCCGGCACCGGTTGCGATGTTGTTCCTTGCGGTCGCCGCCAAGCTTGGCAGCGCGGTGTCGCCGCGATTGCAGTCGGGCGGGCTGGTCGTCTACCGGTTTGTCCGGATCGGCATGACCTATCCCTTGCTGTTTGCGATCGGCGTCTCGCTGACCCCCTGGGAGAAGCTGATGGCAGCCTTCACGGTCGCCAATCTCGTGACTATCATAGCGACCGTCTTCACGCTCATGGCCACAGGCGCCGTCATCGGCCGGCTCATGAACATGTATCCGATCGAGATCGCGATCGTGAACGCCTGTCATTCCGGCCAGGGTGGCACCGGTGACGTCGCCATTCTGACCGCGGCGGAACGCATGGAGCTGATGCCGTTCGCCCAGATCGCCACGCGCATCGGCGGCGCGATCACCGTGACCGCCGTTCTGGTGCTGTTGCGGTGGATTGCCTGAGCCGCGAGCCTTGCTGTTGGAAGCTAGTCCTTGCGTCCGCCGAAGGCGGTGCTTCCGACGCAATCCTACCTGGCTTCGACGACCTCGCCATCCTCCTTGACGAACCGGCCGACGGGACCATCCAGGAGATCGACGACGGCCTCGGACGGCCGGCACAGACGCGTGCCCTTTGGTGTCACCACGATCGGACGGTTGATGAGAATGGGATGCGCCATCATCAAGTCGAGGAGTTCATCGTCACTCCATTTGGGGTCGTCGAGGCCGAGCGCCTTGTAGGGTGTGCCCTTCTCGCGCAGCAATGCGCGGACCGGGATGCCCATCGCTGCGATCAGTTGCTGGAGCGTTTCGCGCGTGGGCGGCGTCTTGAGGTATTCGATGACGACGGGCTCGGCGCCGCTCTGCCGGATCATGGCGAGGGTGTTGCGCGAGGTCCCGCAATCGGGGTTGTGATAGATCGTGACGGTCATCGTATTGTCTCCGCGATTGGGCCGGGGCCGCGGGCCATGGGGCGTCCGAGCAGCCAATTCATCAACAGCATGCCGGCGAACGCTCCGCAGAGCTCCGCAAGGATGAATCCGGGCAAGTCAGTCGGGCGAATTCCGGCGAAAGTGTTTGTCAGGGATCTTGCGATTGCGACGGCCGGATTGGCAAACGAGGTCGAGGCTGTGAACCAATAAGCGGCTGTGATGTAGAGGCCGACCAGCCAGGGAACGGCCGTCCTCTGAAAGCGGATGCCGGCCAGGATGGTCGCGACCAGCCCAAACGCCGCGACCGCTTCGGCGAACCATTGTGCGCCTCCGGTCCGAACCTTGGTCGAGAACTCGATCAACGGCAGTCCGAACATCAGATGCGCGGCCATTGTCCCCGCGATGCCTCCGGCGATCTGCGCGATCACGTAAAGCACCGCCTCGTTCACTGGTAGCTCGCGCTGGCCGGTGAAGACGAGGGTGACCGCCGGGTTGAAATGCGCTCCGGAGATCGGACCGAGCACGGTGATCAGGACGACCAGAATGGCCCCGGTCGGCAAGGTGTTGCACAGAAGAGCGAGAGCAATGTCCTTGGTCAGCGTTTCGGCCATGATGCCGGAGCCGACGACGGTGGCGACGAGAATGGCTGTGCCGAGCGCTTCGGCAGCCAAGCGCCGTGAAAGGTCGAACGTGTCCATCAGCACAGGAACAGGACGTTGCAGATATGATCAGGCACGAATTCGTCCCTTTCGTTTTGGAGCGCAACAGGCTTGCAGGCTTTCGACGACCGGCTCGCAAACCTCCGGTCGGCCGCCGCAGCAATCCCTCAAGAGGTAGACGACCACTTTCCTCATCTCCTCGAGGTTGGCGCGATAGATGATCGAGCGGCCCTGTCGCTGAGAGCTGACGAGGTGCGCGTGCGTCAGAACGGAAAGGTGGGCCGAAAGCGTGTTCTGGGGGATCTCCAGCAGCCGCGCCAGGTCGCCGGCTGCGAGGCCGTCGGGCTCGTGCTTGGTCAAGGCTCGGAATGCGTCCATGCGCGTGGATTGAGCCAGCGCGGCAAGCGCCATGACAGCTTGTTCGTTTTCCATATATCCAGATTTATGGAAATTTCAGCGGTTCGTCAACTAGGAATGTCCGGCTTAATTTCGATGGTTGTGGAAATAGATTGACTCGGCTGCGAAGCCCGATATCCTGGCTTCATGAAAATCGATGAAGTGGCCGCCCGGCTTGAGGCTTTGGGCAGCCCGACAAGACTCAGGATCTATCGGACGCTGGTGCGCGCAGGCCATGCGGGCATGCCGGTGGGCCGACTGCAAGAGCGCCTGAAAATTCCGGCGTCCACCCTTTCGCATCACATCAAAGGCCTCGTCGCGGTGCGGCTGATTTCGCAGGTGCGCGAAGGCACGACGCTGGTTTGCCACGCCGAATACGACACCATGCGGGGCCTGGTTGCCTTCCTGGTGGCTGAGTGCTGCGCCGAGGAAGAGGGATGTGCGGCGAACAGGACGGCAGCGTAATGTCACGACTTATATTTCCATAATTCTAGCATAACCGGAGAATGTCATGAGTAAAAAGACAGTTGCCATCGTCGGAGCAGGGCCGGTCGGCCTTGCTGCTGCGGCGCAAGTGCTCGAACGCGGAATGTCGCCGATCGTGC
Organism: Bradyrhizobium sp. LLZ17; assembly: GCF_041200145.1. Classification (NCBI taxonomy): domain Bacteria; kingdom Pseudomonadati; phylum Pseudomonadota; class Alphaproteobacteria; order Hyphomicrobiales; family Nitrobacteraceae; genus Bradyrhizobium; species Bradyrhizobium zaerense. The sequence continues at coordinate 2,293,442 of NZ_CP165734.1, read as the reverse complement.
TGGAGGCTGGGCCGGAGGCCGGCCACGCCATCCGCCACTGGCAGCACGTCCAGCTGTTCTCGCCGTGGGAGTACAATGCCGACAAGGCCGCGGCGCGTCTGCTCGCGCCGACAGGATGGAATTCGCCGGACCCGCAGTCCTACCCGACCGGTGGCGAGCTGCTCGATCGGTACCTGATGCCACTGGCGACGAGAACGCCGTTGCGCGAGGCGATCCGCATCTCCAGCCGCGTCACCGCGATCAGCCGTTCCGGCTTCGACAAGGCGAAAACCAAGGGGCGGGAGCAGGCGCCTTTCGAAATCCGCTACCAGAACGGCAAGGGTCCCGAAGTGCTGCGCGCCGATGCGGTGATCGATGCGTCCGGCACATGGTTCTCGCCCAATCCCGCCGGCAGCAACGGCCTGCCGGCGGTCGGCGAGCCCGAGCACGCCGACCACATCGCCTACGGCATGCCCGACGTGCGGGGTGCCGACCGCGCGCGATATGCGGGAAAGACCGTTGCGGTTCTCGGGGCCGGCCACTCCGCGCTGGGTACGCTGATCGATCTCGTGCATCTCGCCGGCGAGGTGCCGGATACGCAACCGGTCTGGCTGTTGCGCGGCGCCGATCCCGCCAAGGCCTTCGGCGGCGGCCGCAATGACAAGCTTGCCGCGCGCGGCGAGCTGGGCTCGGCCTTTGCGGCCCTGGTTGCCGCTGGCAAGATCAGGGTCGAGACCGAATTCGGCGTCACGCACCTTTCGGCAACCGAAGGTCGGCTCGAGATCTCGGCCGGCACCGCGCGCCGCGTGATCGCGGATGAGATGATCGTCTCAACGGGATTCCGTCCGGATCTTTCATTCCTGTCTGAACTGCGTCTGCGGCTTGATCCCGCCATCGAGGCGCCCGCGGCCCTCGCGCCGCTCATCGACCCCAACGAGCATAGCTGCGGCACCGTCCGCCCCCACGGCGCGCGCGAGCTCGCGCATGACGAGCCGGGTTTCTATCTGGCCGGCATGAAGTCGTACGGTCGCGCCCCGACGTTCCTGATGATGACCGGCTACGAGCAGGTACGCTCGATCGCGGCCGACATCGCCGGCGACAAACGGGCCGCGGCACGAGTCGAACTTGTGCTGCCGGAGACCGGCGTGTGTACGCGCGGTGGCCTCGAGTCGGCCGATGCCGCGTCAGGATGTTGCGGCGGCCCGGCAAAGGAACAAGCATCGGCCTGCTGTGCGGACGACGAAACGGCGAAGAAGGCGGGACGTTCGGGTTGCGGCTGCTCATGAAGCCGGGTGTTGTGCGCCGCATTGCAGGTCCGCCCATCAGTGGAGGGGAATATTCGTAACCTTGGCGATCGGCAGCTGATGCCGTGATGTGCATCGGGCAGATCGGCAATTTGTTGCCGCATGTGACGCTGTCGGCAAACCTCGCACAGCACCTGATGCCAGCCTGGGGACTCTCCGCCGCGGAAGGCGGCTTGATGGCGAGCGGTTATGCGTTCGGCTACATGCTCGCCGTGCCCTTGTTGACGACGTTGACCGATCGGATCGATGCCCGGCTCGTCCTGCTCTGCGGCTCGATCCTGAGCGGGCTTGCGACCGCGGCGTTCGGCATCTTCGCGCAAGGCTTCTGGTCGGCGACGGCGATCTGGTCGCTTGCCGGACTTGGATTTGCCGGCGCTTACATGCCGGGCCTGAAGGCGCTGACGGACCGGCTTCCCGCCGGCGACACGTCGCGCGCTGTGACCCTCTATGCCTCGAGCTTCTCGGTCGGCGTCGGCATCTCGTTCCTGGTTGCACAGCTCGTCGCCGACCGCTGGGGCTGGCGGTTCGCCTTTCTCGTGACCGGCTGCGGTCCGATCGCAATGGTCTTGGCGTGTCTTTTGATCGACGAGCGGCGGCCCGCGCCGAAGCCGGGGCGCCTGCTGAACTTCGCGCCTGTCTTCGCCAACCGCGAGGCGCTCGGCTACATCTTCGGCTACGGCGCTCACTGTTTCGAACTCTACGGCATCCGCACCTGGCTGGTCGCATTCTGGAGCTTCGTCGTCGCGCATCAAGGCGCGCCGTCATGGCTCAGTCCTGTCGTGATGAGTTTCACTTTCGCGGTGATCTCGATGCCGGCCAGCATCCTCGGCAACGAGGCCGCGCTCAAATTCGGACGGCATCGGGCGATCACCGTCGTGATGGTCGCGTCCGCTTGCGTTGCCCTGATCATCGGGCTGAACGCAACAGCGCCGGCATGGATGCTGGCGCTGCTGCTGATCACCTATGGCCTGACCGTGCCGGCCGATTCCGGCGCGTTGACCGCGGGCATGTCGGCCGCGGCTATGTCCAAACATCGCGGCGCGACCCTGGCTTTGCATTCGACCGTCGGCTTCGGCCTGTCGGCGCTTGGTGCCTGGGGAACGGGTGTCGCGCTCGACATGGCCGGCGGTCCGCAAAGCGCCGGCGGCTGGCTGTTTGTCTTCATCGTCCTCGCCGCCGGGATCGCATTGGGTCCGTTTGCGCTGATGTGGGCACGGCTGGAGCAGTCACCGAGCCGCGCGACGTGATGCTACGCGGTCCCGGTGCTCCTGTCCGCCGAACCGGCCGTTTGCGTCTGCGAGAGCCGGTGCTTCACCCTCCGCGCGATCGCCGCCGGGGCCTCTTCGGGGATCGCGAAGCAGGAACTCGCGTTGATTTCGCACAGGACATAAGTGTCGGCCCCCGCTGCATCTCTTGGCCCGTACAGGAAGTCCGCGTCCCAGATCACCGGAAGCGAGCGTTCGTCGATCTCCAGTGTTGTCATCATTCCCGGAGTCCAGTCGTCCTCCATCTGCCTTCGCAGCGTCTGGAATTGCGGAGCATCCGGTCCGTGCATGATGCGTGGGCCCGGCTGCGCCTCGGGCGAGTCCACGCCTTGGGGCGGTGGGGGAATCAGCGCCTTGATCAGCTGATGCCCGAAGCCGGCGACCTTCGATCCACTCATATAGCAGCGGATCATCCCGTCGGGCAGGCGCGGTTGAAACGCCTGATCGATGATGCAGCCGCCCCAGCCGAAATAGGGCTCGCATCGCGCGAGGAAAGTGTCGAGCAGCATGTCCTCGGGCAGGCTCCCGCGCTGCGCATGCAGCACCCGAATCATGCCGTCCGCGCTGGAGAGAGACTCGACCTTCCAGACGCCCTGGCCACCATTGCCGCGATTTTGCTTCAGCACGCGCGGGCCGTGCGCGCGAAGGCGCGACGGGAATTCGGCGCGGAACGATGCCGCGCTGTCATAGCGATGCGTGTCCGCGCCCCAGCCGAGATGACGCGTGCGGTAGAGCACCTCCTTCACGCCCATCTTCAGGATGACGTCCGGATGCGCGCTCACCCATGGTCCTTGCGCCGCAACCTCGCGAAGCAGGGCATCCAGTTCGACACGCGTCTTGCCCTGGTGGATCGGATCGACCCAGACAAGCACGCCGTCGGCGGCGAGCAGCTGCTGCCGGACCGCCCCAGCGAAGCTTTCGTCATAGATCACCGGCCGGGCTTCGATGCCGATCGCGGCGAGTGCTTCGAAAATGCGCACGAAGCGGCTGTTCTGCGGTGTCGCGTCCCGGCGCGCGGCAGCATCTCCGCGCGAGAGGATGGCGACGCAATGTTGGATGGAAGAGTGTTGGAGTGAAGAGTGTCGTTCGGTGTCCATGCGCAAGCTCCACGAGTGGCGTGCTGCGCAGAGCTTGGACCGAAGCCTCACGGGGAGTCTGCTTTGTCCCCACGCGAAGATAGTAACGAGACCGGCGCCGAGTTTCAAGACGGGCCGGCGCGGTTCCGCCGGAACGGTGAACTTGTCGTGAGGCCGGCCGGCGGCTTCGGTGGCCGCGCGAGCCACAGGCCGGTTGACAGCTCCCGCTCTCGGGTTTTTATTTCGGGTTCGGGGATGTGCGATCTCCCCGCGAGGCGACATGCCGAAGCATCGCGTCCTGATCACCAAGGGCGCAGCATGTCATCTTACATCTCCGATTTCAGCGACAGATTGTCTCGACTTTTTCGGCACGGCGCCCGCCGGTCGCATCGCTGTGCGCGCCGTGCTGCGCCTCGTCAGGTCCGGGCAAAATCGCGAAACAGAGCTCACCTGGGGCAGGGACATGACCAGGAGAAGATCATGCGAACACGAACAACCTTCCGTACCGTTCTATTGCTTGCGATTGCGGCCGGCGCATCGACCGCACACGCCCTGACACAAGAGGAACTCGTCGCGAGGATTAAGGGGGCCGGCTACTCGCAGGTCAGTGATATCAAGTCGACCGCCGAGGGCACGACGGCCAAGGCCGTGAAGGATGGCAAGGAAGTGCGGCTCGTCGTCGACAGCAGCGGCCAGGTCAAGGAGCAAAAGTAAACCGCCGGCTGCTTGAGGCCCCCAATTGAAATCAAGGGAGTTAGATCCATGCGAAAGACAATCTCGGCGTTGATTGGCATCGGCGCGTGCTTCTGCACGACCAGCGCAGGCGTTCAGGTGGTGGATTGGCGAGCCTTCGCCGAACTCTTCGTCGCGACCGCTCACGCGCAAGATGCCGACTGGCAGAAGGTCGACGAGACGCTGGGCCGAAAGGCGGCGGTCAGCGGCGACGTGCATCGTTACGGCTTTCCCCGCACCGACCTCACGGTGACGCTTGATGGCGTGACCATCAAACCGGCACTCGCGCTTGGCGGCTGGGTCGCATTCAAGCCCGCGCATGGCGGCGCCATGGCGATGGGCGACCTGGTGCTGCTCGAATCCGAAATCAACCCGGTCATGGCGAAGATGATCGCGGGCGGGCTCGAGATCACCGCCGTTCACAATCATCTGCTCGGCGCCAATCCGGCGACCTTCTACATGCACGTGGCCGGGCACGGCGACCCGATCAAGATCGCGACCGCCATCCGGGATGGGCTTGCCGAAAGCAAGACGCCGCTGTCGGCGGCGGCGGCCCCTCCGCCGGCTGTCGATCTCGACACGGCGCAACTCGACCAGATCATCGGCGTCAAGGGGCAGGCCAACGGCGGGGTCTATCAGTTCAACGTTCCGCGCCGCGATCCGGTGAGCGAGGAAGGGATACAGTTGAGCCCTGCGGCTCCGCTCGGCGTCGCAATTGGCATCAACTTTCAACCGACCGGCGGCGGCAAGGCGGCCATCACCGGCGATTTCGTCATGACCAGCGACGAGGTGAACCCCGTGATCAAGGCGCTGCGATCGCACGGCATCAACGTGACGGCACTCCATAGCCACATGCTGGACGAACAGCCGCGCCTGTTCTTCATGCACTTCTGGGCCAACGACGACGCGATCAAGCTCGCCAACGGCTTGCGTGCCGCGCTCGACAAGACGGCCAGCACGAAGGGGTGACGCCGAACGGGGATGCAATATTCGAGGCCCTCGGGTATGGCGACTGCCCAGCTCTTGCTTGGACTTGAACTCGCCTCGGCCGGTTCTAATTTGAACACTCAAGCCGGACAGTGTTCGGCGACACGGAACCATAAGAGGGAAAGCATCGCGCGCATGGCGCGGAAAACTGGTTGAGGAAATGACATGAGAAAGCTTGCTCTTGCAATTGCCGCCGCAGCAACGCTCCTCATCGGATCGGTTGCGCCGGCTTCGGCCCAATGGCGACATCATGACTGGGGCGGCCCCGGAATTGGCCCCGGACTTGCTCTGGGGCTGTTTGCGGGAACATTGGCCGCCGCGGCCGCGCCGCCGGTCTATGCCGCACCCCCAGTCTATGTTGAACCGGTCTATGGCCCGCCACCCTATTACGTCGGTCCGCGATATCGGGTGGTTCGCTACTATCCGCCGGTCTATCCCGGCTGGTACGGCTGGTGGTGAGAAGAATGGCCCGGTTTTCAACCGGGCCTTTTTGCATCACAGAACGCTTCGCACCGGCGCAAGCGGGCGACGCGCGTTCCAGCGTGTTCCGGCGCGGCTCATCACGCCCCGTGAAACCAAGCTCGCCGTCTCTGGTTGTTCCCGGGGCTTGCGCTGCGGCGCCGGCACAAGTCGAGCTTTGGCATGACCAAGAACACCCGCTTCAACGTGGCGTATGCCGTCTTCGCGATCTTCGCGCTGTTCTTCATCCAGTACGTCATCGTTACGGCGAACAGGATCGCCGTGATCCCCTACAGCCAGTACCAGCAGTTGCTTCGTGACGGCAAAGTCGACAGTGTCGGCGTTTCCGATCGCACCGTGCAGGGCACCCTGAAGGAGCCGTTGCCCGGCGGACAGAAGCAATTCGTGACCACGCGGGTCGACCAGGACACCGCTCAGGAGCTTGAAAAATATCACGTCCGCTTCACCGGGCAGATCGAGAGCACCTTCTTTCGCGACTTGCTCTCGTGGATCATGCCGGTGCTGCTGTTCTTCGGCATCTGGTGGTACATCGGCCAGCGCCTCGCACAAAGCGGCGGTCTCGGCGGCGGGCTGATGCAGATCGGCAAGAGCAAGGCCAAGATCTATGTCGAGGCCAATACCGGGATCACCTTCGCCGATGTCGCCGGCGTCGATGAAGCCAAGGACGAGCTTCGCGAGGTCGTGGATTTCTTGAAGAATCCCACCGATTACGGACGGCTTGGCGGCCGCATGCCGAAAGGCGTGCTGCTGGTCGGGCCGCCCGGCACCGGCAAGACCTTGCTGGCCAAGGCCGTGGCGGGCGAGGCGAAGGTGCCGTTCTTCTCGATCTCGGGCTCCGAGTTCGTCGAGATGTTTGTCGGCGTCGGCGCAGCCCGCGTGCGCGACCTGTTCCAGCAGGCGCACGACAAGGCGCCCGCGATCATCTTCATCGACGAGCTCGACGCGCTCGGCCGTGCACGTGGCATCGGCCCGTTCGCCGGCGGGCACGACGAGAAGGAACAGACCTTGAACCAGCTCCTGGTCGAGCTCGATGGATTCGACTCGCGCTCCGGCCTCGTCATCCTGGCTGCGACCAATCGCCCGGAAATCCTCGATCCCGCTCTGCTGCGCGCCGGCCGCTTTGACCGCCAGGTGCTGGTCGACCGGCCCGACAAGAAGGGCCGCCGCGACATTCTCGCGGTGCATATGAAGATTGTGCGGCTCGCCCCCGATGTCGACGTCGATGCCGTAGCCGGCTTGACGCCCGGATTTACCGGTGCCGATCTTGCCAATCTCGTCAACGAAGCCGCGCTTCTGGCAACCCGCCGTGGCGCCGAGGCGGTCGGCATGCGTGATTTCAACAACGCCGTCGAGCGTATGGTCGCGGGATTGGAGAAGCGCAACCGCCTGCTCAATCCGAAGGAGCGCGAGATCGTCGCCTATCACGAGATGGGGCACGCGCTGGTCGCGCTCTCGCTGCCCGGGGTCGATCCCGTGCACAAGATCTCCATCATCCCGCGGGGCGTCGGCGCGCTCGGCTACACCATTCAAAGGCCGATCGAGGACCGCTTCCTGATGACCAAGGAGGAGCTGGAGAACAAGATGGCCGTTCTGCTCGGCGGCCGCGCGGCAGAGTTGATCGTGTTCGGTCATCTCTCCACCGGCGCGGCCGACGATCTGCGCCGCGTCACCGACATCGCCCGCAGCATGGTGACGCGCTACGGCATGTCGGAAAAGCTCGGCAGCGTCGCCTACGAGCGCGATCCCGGTAATTTCCTGGCGAGCGCCGACCGGCCCTATCCGGTGCGCGAGCGCGACTATGCCGAGGAAACCGCGGCCGCCGTCGACCGCGAGGTCAAGGATATCGTCGACCGGGTCCTTGAGCGGACCGAAGACCTGCTGACGACGCGCCGTTCGATCCTGGATCGTGCCGCCAAAAAGCTGCTGGAAAAGGAGACGCTGGAGCAAAGCGAGATCGATGCGCTGATCCGGGAGATGCCCAAAGAAGGCGCGAAGGAAGGTCTGCGGGCCGTTTGAGCAGCCGGCCGTTGAGTAGGCTCCGCGGCATTGCCAGCTTTGCAGCGGGCTAGGTCTGATGGCTGTTCGCAGTCGGCTGCCGAGGCTCGGCGGCGTTTTGGTGCGGGGAGGGCGCGTGGGAAACCATGGGCGAAGAGATTTCTGGCGCGCCCGGCGCGTCGTTTGGCGGATGCGCCATTCTGTGGTCGAGATAGAGCCCGCCCGCGACCAACATGATGCCGGCGCTTAGCAGCACAAGGCTTATGCCCATGAGATCTCGATAATCGTCCATTCCGTCACCAGCCCGTCGATCGATCAGAGAACGTCAGTGCTTGTAGATCGTTCCCGTCGTCTTGATCGATTGCACCGGCTGCCGATCGGCCGCGGCCGTTCAGCAGCCACTGCGGATCCGAAGATTCAGCTGACACGATGCCTATGGCAGACTACGGCCCTGGCCCAATTCGCGAGGAGGATCGCGCCTATCTCGAATCCCTCATCCGGGAGGATTTCGCGCGATGCCATCGCGGCGATACGCTGGACGATCTTAAGCGGGGTGCTTCGTTTTCGAAGGAGGATAGGGGATTGTTGCGGGATTGGATGGTGATAGCGGTTCGACGGGCCACAGCCGATCGGGGCAAGGGATCGACCCGATGGAGCGGCGGTTGAGGTGTATCGGCGCGGCTGTCCATCAGCCGAGCTGTCCCGTGAGCAGAAACGCGTGCGCAATAGCGGGATCGTGGTGGGCGAGGAGCAGGCTCAAGCACCACGGCAGGAACGAGGCCAGCGCGATCAGCTGAAACTCGGACGCCAGCGGGAATCGGGTTCTGACTGGCAGCTCAGTGGGCAAGGGGACGCCTCCTTTCCGCGAAGTCCCTCGCGTGAGTGCTTCGCCAGCATGCGCGTCGCATTAACGGCCTCGGCTTCAGCCGTTGCTCAGGAATCGCTGCCGCAACGGCTTGAGCACAAATAGAGCCAATGCCACCACCGCGAAGTTCATGATGGCAGTCAACACGAATACCAAATGCCAACCGCCGCTCGCTGATTTGATGAGATTGGCAATCGGCACGAGGAAGGCCGACGCGCCTTTGGCCGTGTAGAGCAGGCTGAGATTGACGGTTGCAAATTTGGTTCCGAAAGTGTCCGTGCACGTGGACGGGAATAGGCTGAAGATTTCACCCCACGTCAGGAAGATCAGCGCAGCGAAGAGAACGAATGCCCAGGGGGCATGACCCAAAGTCCCCAGCAACCAGTATGCTACTCCGCCCAGACCGAACGCGATCGCCATGGTGTATTCGCGGCCAATCTGGTCTGAGATCCAGCCAAACAGAGGACGCGCTCCACCATTGCAGATGCTGTCGACGACCAGCGCCACGCTCAGCGCCGACGCGCCGAACAGGATCGCCACGTTCCCAATATTGAAGTCCTTGGCAATCGGTGCGATCTGCGCGGTTGCCATCAACCCGCTCGCCGACACCATGATGAACATGATGTAAAGTAGCCAGAATACCCCGGTGCCCAATGCTTGCCGAGGCGTGTAGCTACGCGTCGTCTGCATCACTCTTGGTGCGGCGACGCCGACCATCTCGTCGGGATCCGGTGCCCGCAAGAACCACGCCAGGACGAAGACAAGTCCACCCTGGACCAGCCCGAACCAGAAAAAAGCTGCTTGGTATCCGGCAGCATCGATCACTGCGCGAATAGGAACGACGGTCAGCGCTGCGCCGGCCCCGTATCCGGCAGCCGTAAGACCGACGGCCAAACCGCGACGGTCGGGAAACCATTTGACTGCTTGGCCGACACAGGTCGCGTACACCGCTCCGCCTCCAGTGCCGCCGACCACCGCACCGAGATAGAGCATTGCGAGGGATTCTGCGTACGCGTTGATAATCCAACCGAGAGCGACCAGGATGCCTCCAACCGCCACGACCAGCTTGGCGCCACGTCGTCCGCCGAGACTGTCAACGATCCAGCCATGGATCGGCGTCAGCCAGGTCTCGAGGGCAATGAAGATGCTAAATGCAACTTGGATCGATGCGATCGACCAGCCATGTGCCTGGCTGATCGGATTGACGAAGAGCGTCCAGCCGTACTGCAGGTTGGCGATCAGTACCATGCATAGGACGCAGCAGATGAGCTGACTTCGCCGCGTCGCCGGAACTGCGGGTGATCGGGAATCAATGGTTGCTGTCGTCATGTTTCCGTCCCTGTTGGCGGCATCGATGTGCCGACTTTTGCCCACTTATTCGAGGCAGGGACGCCCGCGTATTTCTAGGTTTCGGGGTGGCTAGTTAGACTTAAGCTTAGTTCCCGAACGTAGGCCTCTTTCCATCTGCCAAGTACGAGGCGGGATTACACTGACCGTTGAATGAACGGCAGGTCCGGAAAGTTCCACATAACGTTCTAGTCCATTCGTCGCGGAGGCAGGAAATGGCCGGTTACTTTGCATCCGCAAAGGGGCTGGCGGCCTGCGGACCTGTTGGTTTCCTTTCTGCGTCTGCGCCGTCTTTTCACTGCAATTTTCCTGGGAGCGCGGCGTAGCGAATCCGGCAGAGAGCGGTCGACCCGGCGGAGCGGCGCTTCAGATGTTCTGCGCGGTCATCGCTGAGGGCCGGTTCGACCGTGACGCCGGATCCGGCGATCGGAAGGCGGCCTCGGGCGGCGCTCCCTGGGATGGTCGATGGGCTGCGGTTGTGGGAAGCACGATCACTTTCGCTCCGACTTTCACCCGCTCGTAGAGGTCAACGACGTCCTCATTGGTCAGCCGGATACAGCCGGACGAAACCCGCCTCCCGATCGTATCGGGCTTGTTGGTGCCGTGAATTCGATATTCGGTCTCGCCAAGATACATCGCCCGGGCGCCGAGCGGGTTGCCGGGACCGCCTGCCATGAACCGCGGCAGATAAGGCTGTCGCACGAGCATCTCTGCAGGCGGACGCCAATCCGGCCATTCTATTTTACGCGCCACACTCTGTTCACCGGACCATGTGAAGCCTTCGCGGCCGACACCGATGCCGTAGCGCATCGCTTGCGCGTCGTTCAGAACGAAATAGAGGAATGTGTTTTTGGTATCGATGATCACGGTGCCCGGCGCCTGGTGGCTGGCGTAGTCGACCACCTGCCGAACAAACGCTCCGGGACCATCAGCGGCTTTTGGTGGTTCGGCCAGAGGGGCCGGGACCACAATCGGAGCCGGCGCCGGTGCTGATGCATGAACCGGAGCTGCCACGTAGACCGGAGTTGACGATCCCTGGGCTTGGGGCGCGGACGGCTTTCGTATCGGTTGCACGCTCAAGGGGCGAGACAGCAAACCGTAGCCCAATGCGGCGAGGGCCACAGCGCTAATTGCAACTCTACCGGCCATCGGCAGTGCGAGCGTGTCTGCCTTTCCACGTTTGGCCCGCTTCCTCATGTCTTTCCCCAGGTCGCCATGCCCAAAAGAGGTACCCGGCAAGATTTAAGAAAGTTCGAAGCGATGTCGCCCAGATGGGAACCGTCGGCAGTGGTTAACGGCGCTCGCTTGTTCGGCAGCATGGAAATTGCGCGACGCGCAGACGACCATTCAGGCGTTTTGTCTTCCGCGGTCTTGCGAAAGAGGATATTTTGTCAGCTGACGCATGCGACCGTTGCTTTGGTCCCGCGGGCTTTGCTCCTCCGCCCATCCTGCGTCTCATCCCCACATTCCGACGTAACCTCACCGAGAAAGACGGGAGACGATCCCATGGCTAATGCCCAATGCCTTTGCGGCGCTCTTTCACTGAAATTGCGAGAAACCTCAAAGCTGATTGTCGCGTGTCATTGCCTCGCCTGCCAGCGACGAACCGGTTCGCCATTCGGCCTCGGCGTTTTCCATGCAATCGACACCGTCGAGATCTCAGGAACGGCTACGGAGTTCATTCGCGTCGGCGATAGCGGCCGTAAGGTGCGATGCTATTTTTGTCCAACATGCGGCTCGACGGTCTATTGGAAGCCCGACGCCTTGCCATCTCTCATCGGCGTCGCGGTTGGCGCGCTCGGCGACCCCAGCTTTCCGGCTCCCGCCTTTTCGACATTCGAGCGGTCGAAGCATCATTGGGTCCACGTTGACGAGGCAGTCGAGCATTTCCAGACAAGCGGACTGCAAAGAGGGACCTGAGCGCCGTGACGAAGTGCAGAAACGACCTTCTACGACCTCGAGCGTGCCACACTGGGAAAGTCACACCTCAGATGGTCTCAACAGCAGACATCACCGGCCCCGGTCGGGAGATCAGAGATGGGCCAACAGCTGCCATTCTACAAAGCCGATTGATGCCGGCGACAGAGATGCTCTCTCTACTCGGCTGAAGCTTCACTCTGTCCGGTCGGCTTGCGTCCCGCCGGCGCGAACATACTCAGCGCGAACCACGAGTGAAACGCGGTCACGTCATCATGTGATCCGTCAAGACGCAGCTGCCCCTCCCGAATTGCCTGGTTGAGCGAAATGTGGCCCAGCCAGACCTGCGTCAGGACGTGTAGACTGGCGCCGACGAATAGGTCAACATCAAAGCCTGGAATGCGATAGCAAAGATCAACAATGCCGTGCTCGAATATCAACCAGTAGCGGCGGCGGCTGATTGGGACGCCTGACAGCTGAAACTCAACGACGTACCGCCCATCGCGCGGCGAAGCTCGGGCCGCAACGTTGCGACGGATATCCCACATCAGAAGGTCGGGATCCAGGTTCGCTGTATCGACAAGATCGTGACGCAGCCAGCGCTGCGCCCAAATGCCCATGCTCTCCACTACCGGAAATAGTTCGCGCCCGGCTGGGGTCAGATGGTACTCAAAACTACGCGCCTCACCGCGCCGCCGCTCGACGATGCCGGCGAACTGCAGCTGTCTGAGGCGCTGTGCCAACAGTGCCGAGGACATGCGCGGCACCCCGCGCTGCAAGTCGTTGAACCGAATGCTGCCACACAACAGCTCACGAATGACGAGCGGCATCCATCTTTCCGCCAGTATCTCGGCGGCAAGGGCGATGGGGCAGAACTGACCGTATCCTCGCTTTTCCGCCATGCCAAATTCCGGCTGAGATCATGAACCGCGCCACTTCAATTTTTAAAGTTGCCCGCGCCGGCTGTCGATAACAAGCTGGCAAAATGTACCAAACGGAGGTTTGGCTATGACGCGAGTTCCCCACCTGCAAGAGCTTGTTCAAGTCCTCGGCCCGCGCTTTGCGGAAGGCGCCGCCGAACGCGACCAAGGCGACGTCTTTGTCGCCGAGCACTACCACGGGCTCAACACAAAGTATTCTCGGCCCTTGTTCCCACCGAGCTTGGCGGCGGCGGCCTTCGCCACAGCGCGATGTGCGCCTTCCTGCGCCAGCTCGCCCATTATTGCCCGTCGACCGCGCTGGCGTTGTCGATGCATCAGCATCTCGTTGCCGCGGCCGTCTATAATCACCGCAACGGCGGGCCGGGGAAGAAGCTGCTGGAGCGGGTCGCGGCCGACGAGACGGTTCTAATCTCAACTGGCGCGAATGACTGGATGGAATCGAATGGTACGGCTGAGCGCGCCGACGGCGGCTTCCGCGTTAAGGCGCGAAAGCCATTCGGTAGCGGCTCGCCGAGCGGCGGCATATTGGTGACGTCAGCTCCCTTTGAAGACCCTAAGGAGGGCTGGCAGGTTCTACACTTTGCAATTCCGTTCACAGCCAACGGCGTCTCGCTCGCTGACGATTGGAAAACCCTCGGCATGCGCGCCACTGGCTCGCAGTCCATCATACTTGATGATGTCTTTGTGCCCGACGGCGCCATCGCCTTGCGTCGGCCACGCGGTCGCTTCCACCAAGCGTGGAACGTCATTCTGACTGTGGCAATGCCGCTGATCATGTCGGTCTACGCTGGCGTGGCCGAGGCCGCGGCCGCCATCGGCATGGAGCAGGCAAAAAAGCGCAAAGGCGATCCAACCGTGCCCTATGTGCTCGGTGAACTCACCAATCAGTTGACGATTGCACAGCTTGCCGTGGACGATATGGTCCGCTTGGCGGACGATCTGGAATCAGCGACGAACCTGGAAATGGCGAACGCCATGCTGGTGAGAAAAACGATCGTCGCCGAGCACGTCTTGGAGACCGTCGAGAAGGCGTTGGAGGCGGCGGGCGGCGCCGGCTTCTACCGCAAGATCGCTCTTGAGCGGTTCTTGCGCGATGCACACGCTGCGCAGTTCCATCCATTATCCGCAAAGCGCCAGCACCGATTCACCGGCCGCATTGCTCTCGGCCTCGATCCGATAACGGACGCAGCATGATTCACATTGAGATCGAATACCGCCGGAGCCACCTCCCGCCCCGGCGGCCGTTGCGGTTCGCCCAATTCCGGTCCGGGTCACAAGGCGAAGAGCTCAAGCTGAGCAAATCTAGTCCGCCGTTGCTCTCTGAGCAGACCTCTGAGGGTCCGGTACTTCGTCGCCGAGGCCAAGAGAGGTCCTCAGCAAAGCTGGCGCGAAAGCCCCTTAACGTCGGGTGTCACCCGCGCCGGCACATAAACATTCGCGTGGCTGTCGGAATTGTCTGGTCTCGACCGTCCTTAGGCTTCAAGGAGGCGGTTTCATGACCCAATCGCGTGAAGTTTCGATCGTGGCCGATGCCCGGGGTCTGGTGGAGTCGCCACGCTGGCACCAAGGACAGTTCTGGTTGGCTGACTGGAGTGTTGGCGAAATTCTTTCGATCGACGACCAGGGAGCGTGCCAAGTGCGAGCTCGCGCGCCGGCACCGCCATTGTGCTTCGATTTCGCGGCAGATGGGGAAATGCTGATCGTTTCGGCTGCGCAGGGATTGCTCCTCAAGCAGCACGCGAGCGGGGAAGTCGCCAATTTTGCAAGACTCGGGCCGGGCATGTGGAACGAGATCGTGGTGGATGGCCGAGGTAACGCCTACATCAATGGCCCTTCCTTGCTGCTGATCCGGCCTGGCGGACAGGTCTCGCAGGAAGCAGACGGATTCGCTTTTCCCAATGGAATGGCGATGTTCCCCGACAACCGCACGCTCATCGTGGCAGAGTCGCACGCGAAAAGGCTTACCGCCTTCGACGTGTCGTCAGATGGCCATCTCTCAGGCCGCCGCGTTTGGGCGCAGCTCGAGGGACCGCCAGACGGCATTTGTATCGATCAGGAAGGCGCCATTTGGTACGCCGACGTCCCCAATTCTTACTGCCGACGGGTCAAGGAGGGGGCGAAGTGCTGGATGAGGTACGTCTCGACCGCGGAGCATTTTCCTGCGCGCTGGGAGGACCTTCGCGACAGACCTTGATGATTACCGCAGCGAAATGGTTTGGAATGGACCGAATAGCCGACGTTGCGGGCACCGGGCAGAATCTTCACGCTTCCGGTGTCTGTAGCCGGCTCTGGTTGGCCATGACGCCAATAAGTCGCTTTAGAAAACTGTGGCCTGACCGAACAAGTATCTCAGGCTACAACGGAAGCAACCGAGAAATCCCCCGAGCCTGGCAATCTGCTCCGGCACGAAAAAACCCGCGGCGGATTGCTCCGCGCGGGTGTTACGAAATTCCGATGATGTCATTCTGCCAGTGTTTTGCCCGACGAGTCAAACGCCGATGTGCGCAGCAGATTCCTGTCGCGGACCGGACAGCACTTGTCCAATGATTTCAATGTCCCGGCTACTGTGCATGGGGTTGTTTTGCAGCTTTTTTGTTCCGGCCGCAAAGCGGTGCGAGTTCACCGCCGGCCGCGCGGTGCTTCGGCCTTGGCCGGCGGCTCGGTTTGCGGCGCGCAGGTGGCGGCCGCGAGCGAGGCCTGCGCCTGCGGCATCAGGCCCGGTTCGGCGGCGAGCGCCTTCATCACGATCAGGCCCGTGGTGCTGGGCGAATCGATGATCAGGCGGTCGGCCGCGGTGATCTCTTCGTCCTCGGGCAACTCGTTGTGCTGCGGCTCGGTCATGAGGTCGAGCTCGATCACCTTCTTGCCCGCCGAGCGGTCGTTGATGGCGTAATAGGCGATCTCGTTGCGGGTGTAGAACGACACCGAGGTGTAGGCCTGGCTCACCGGCACCGTGAGCTTGATCGGGCCGCCCGACAAATCGTAGCGGCAGATCGCCAGCGCAAACGCCGGATCCATGAACGGCATCGGCGAGGTCTGGGGATCGGCGAGCGGAAGCGCGGTCACGGCGTTGAGCTTGGTCATCGGCGTCAGCCGCGAATAGGCGTCCTGCGTCGCGATCCGCGGCAGCGCCAGCACGCTGACGAGGTGAACGACAAGACCCAGCACGATGCCGGCAATGATGGTGAACGCGAGCCTGATCATGAGCAGCCCACCGTCGCGATCGTCGGCATCGGCGCGTCGCGCTTGGTCCGCGTCGCAACGCCGACCGGGGTATCGTAAAGCCGTAGCATCAGCGCGTAGCGTTCGATGCCGCCGGTCGGCAGCCAATTGCCGGAGCGCGAGCGCGAGGCGATGCGGATCTCGAACGAGCCGTCGGACTGGCGCACGATCTCCTGGCTGGTGAAGCCGTAGCGCTGCAGCGAGTTGGCGACCAGATGGCCCTTGCGGTCGTAGAGCGTCAAGGTCCAGAACCGCGCCGGCGGCGTCACGCCGGAGACGACGACGTCGCAGCGGCCGTCGAGCGCCTTCTTCTTGTCGTCGGCGGTCGCGGTGAAGGCGACGCCGTCGCCGGTGCCGATCGGCAGCTCGCCGTTGCGCACGATGGTGGCGCGCGAATAGGGATCGACGTCGGCGGTGCCGGTGCGCGGCCGGGCCGTCCAGGGACCGATGGTGAGGGCGCCGATCTCGGTGCCGCGCGTGGTCGTCATCCAGGTCGCGCCGACGCCGACCACGGTCGCGAGCAGGAGGGCCGTCAATGTGATCAGGATCAGCCGCACGGGATACGATCAGTTCTTGCGCGGGGTGGATGAGTTCGCGTTGTCCTCCGCCGCATAGTTCTGCGGAAAGGCGAGCGCGCTGGTCGATGACGCCGGCTTGGCCGGCTTGGTCGCGTCGTCGTCGGCCGCCGCCTTGGTCGCGGTCTTGGCCGCGTCGTCCAGCAGCTTCTCGACCCGCACCAGAATATCGGCGCCGCGCTTGGTCAGCACCGGCGGCGGACCGGGCTTGGTCTCCAATATCTTCGGTGCCGCATTGGCCTGCGCGTTGGCGACCCGCTCCGGCGGCAGCTTCTGGCCCATGCCGACGCCGGGGATCTCCCTGACCTCGACGCCCTGATGGGCCGCGAGCATGATGTCGTGCCAGGTCTGCGCCGGCAGCGAACCGCCGGTCATGCGGTTGGTCGGCGAGTAATCGTCATTGCCGTACCAGACCGCGCAGGTGAAGTTGCCGGTGTAGCCGACGAACCAGGCATCGCGATACGCATTGGTGGTGCCGGTCTTGCCCGCGGTCGGAATGCCGTCAAGCGCGGCGCGGCGCGCGGTGCCTTCGCTGACGACATGGCTCATCATGCCGGCCATGTCGGCGGCGATGTTCGGCGGAATGGCCTGGCGCGGCTTCGGACCGTCGCGGTCCCAGCGCCAGACCAGGTCGCCGGCGCCGGTGCGCACCTCCAGCACCGCATGCGGGGTCACGGCCTTGCCGCGGTTCGGGAAGGTTGCGTAGGCGACGGCGTGCTCGAGCACGGTGACTTCATCCGAGCCGATCGGCAGCGACGGCGTGTCGGGCAGGGGGGCCTTCAGGCCGAAGCGGCGGGCGACCTCGACGATCTTGGCGCGGCCGATCTTGGCCGGGTTCGGTGCCTTCGGCTGCTCCTTCTGGCCGATCGCGATCGACAGCTTCACCGGGACCACGTTGATCGAGCGCGTAATCGCCTGCGTCAGCGTCACGGCGCCGGAATAGGAATGGCCATAGTTCTGCGGACACCAATTGCCGATGCAGACCGGGCCGTCGATCACGATCGAGTTCGGCGTAAAGCCGTTCAGCAGCGCGGTGGTGTAGACATAGGGTTTGAATGACGAGCCCGGCTGGCGGTAGGCGTCGACGGCGCGGTTGAACTGGCTTGCGCCATAGTCGCGGCCGCCGACCATGGCACGGATGCCGCCGTCGAGATCGGAGACAACGGTCGCGGCCTGGGTCGCGTGATAGTCGCGGCCGAACTGGCGCAGCTGGTTCTCGATCGCGTCTTCCGCCGCCTTCTGCACGTTGGTGTCGATCGCGAGGCGCACCACGAAAACGCGCTCGGTGTAGGATTTCGGGAAGGTATCGACCAGCTTGCGCATCTCGTCGAAAGCGTAGTCGAGATAATAGTTCGGCGAGGCCTCGTCGCGGCGGTCGACGGCGAAGGCAGGATTACGGCGGGCGCCGAACACCTGGCCCTCGGTCATGAAGCCGGCGTCGACGAGGTTGTCGAGCACGACGTTGGCGCGGGCGCGCGCGGCGGGCAGGTTGATGTGCGGCGCGTATTTGGTCGGCGCCTTGAACAGGCCGGCGAGCATCGCGGCTTCCGCCAGCGTCACGTCGCGCGCCGACTTGTTGAAGTAGAAATGCGCAGCGCCGTCGACGCCGAAGGTGCCGCCGCCCATATAGGCGCGGTCGAGATACAGCTTCAGGATCTCGTTCTTGGTCAGGCGCCATTCCAGCCAGACCGCGAGGAAGGCCTCGTTGATCTTGCGCTCGATGGTGCGCTCGTTGCTCAGGAACAGGTTCTTGGCGAGCTGTTGGGTGATCGACGAGCCGCCCTGGCGGACGCCGCCGGCCTGGGCGTTGGTGACCAGCGCGCGCGCGGTGCCGGCGATGTCGATGCCGAAATGGTCGTAGAAGCGACGGTCCTCGGTCGCGAGCGTCGCCTTGATCAGCACGTCCGGAAAGTCTTCCAGCGGGATCGGATCATTGTGCTTGATGCCGCGGCTGCCGATCGGGTTGCCGTAGCGGTCAAGAAAGGTGACCGCGAGATCGGACTTCTTCAGCCAATCTTCGTCGGCGGTCTCGCGGAAGGCGGGGATGGCGAGCGTGAGCAGCAGGATCAGGCCGCCGAGGCCGATCGTTGCGGCCTCCGACAGCGGTTCGATGAACACCCAGCGCTTCCACCGCCCGACATAGAAGCGGTCCATGAAGGTCGAGTAGCGCTCATAGAGTTCGCGGATGCCCTTGCCCGAGGAGAACAGCGAGGAGTCGATGCGCGCATCGAGATCCAGGAAGAAATTCCGGACCCTGGTCTTCCAATGCGGTGGTATGATCTGGCGCACCTAGAACCCTCGAGGCTCGGTTCGAAAGCGTTCAAGCACCCGGCCGGGGCGGCATCGAGACGTCTTGCGGGAATGTTGCGGCAAACCCAAGGCGCCCGGTTCGCGTCCGAGGGGACTTGCTGTTCCTTCTAGCCGAGCGGGACCCATAAACCAATGGCCACGCTCGCGATTTTGAACAACAGGCCTAATTGACCCCGGTTCATTACGGGCCTCACCCGAGCGCTGCTTGCAGTGCAATGGGCGCGCGCCCTAGATGACGTTAGCCGTAGCTCTTTCGAATCTTAATGAGGCGCATGACCGCAGCTCCCAAACGACCTTCAGGCCAGGAGGGTTTCTTCTGGAAAACCAAGACGTTGGAACAGATGTCTGGGGACGAGTGGGAAAGCCTGTGCGACGGCTGCGGCCGCTGCTGCCTGAACAAGCTCGAGGAAGAAGACACCGGCGAGATTTATTACACCCATGTCGGCTGCAAGCTGCTCGATGCCGGAACCTGCGGCTGCAAGGACTACGCGAATCGTTCCGCCAAGGTTCCTGACTGCGTTCGCCTGACGCCTGCCAATGTCCGCACCCTGAACTGGCTGCCGCCGAGCTGCGGCTACAAGCTCGTTGCCGAGGGGGCGCGATCTCTATTGGTGGCATCCGCTGGTCTCCGGCGATCCCAACACCGTGCATGAGGCCGGCGTCTCCGTGCGCGGTCGGGTCGAGGGCAGCGAGGTAGAGATCCCGGATGACGAGCTTGAGAACCACATCGTGCAATGGCCGGCACAGCTGCCGAAACGAGCTCGCCTGAAGCGACGTCCGAAGGACTGATGCGCCATCGCACTCCGACGACCATCACGTGTTCGGGATGGACCGGCGGCGGGATGCTCCCATGCGCCCGGGGGCCTGCCTGAGAAGGACTTTGCTGTCTAAATACATTTCATAGAACGAGATCCTTCGCCGGCTTTGCGCCGCAACATCACGTCTGACACGCCCGAAATGAACAAGTTCGCACGGCAGAGCAGCCAGGCTGCCGATATCCAGACCTTGCCCGACGACATCGCCGACGAGCTGACCCGTCTTCCGGGCGAGGTCATCAGCGTCAGCGATGCTCCCTCCCTGGCGCCACCGGTGCCGCTGTCGCAGGACGAGGTTCGGACCATCGTTATCAGCCTGATGCTGACGATGTTTTTGGCCGCCCTCGACCAGACCATCGTCGCGACCGCGCTGCCGACCATCGGGCGCCAATTCCACGACGTCTCCAATCTCTCCTGGGTCATTACCGCCTACCTGCTCGCCTCGACGGCCGTTGCGCCGGTGTTCGGGACGCTGAGCGACATCTACGGCCGCAAGGCGATGCTCATCGTGTCGCTGAGCCTGTTCATTGCGGGCTCGGTGCTGTGCGCGATCGCGCCGAGCATGCCGATGCTGATTCTGGCGCGCGGCCTGCAGGGACTCGGCGGCGGCGGCATCATGCCGGTGGTCCAGACCGTGATCTCCGACGTCGTCTCGCCGCGCGAACGTGGGCAATACCAAGCCTATTTCTCCAGCGTCTGGATGGTCGGCGGCATCCTCGGCCCCGTCATCGGCGGCGTGTTTGCCGAGCATCTGCACTGGTCGATGATCTTCTGGATCAACCTGCCGCTAGCAGCCGCGGCTCCGCGCTGCTGCTGCCCAAGATGAAGAAGATCCCGGTGTTCCACCGCAAGCGCAAGGTCGACTGGCTCGGCGGCGTGCTGCTGATGGCCTCCGCCGTCGTCTTCATGCTGGTGCTGACCTGGGGCGGCACGCGCTTCCCGTGGCTCTCGCCGACAGTTCTGTCGATGGTGGGCGGCGCTGTCGCACTCGCAGTCGTCTTCGTCTGGCATGCGCGCCGGGCCGACGAGCCGTTCCTACCGCTGCCGCTGCTCGGCGGGAAGGTCGCACCGTTCGCGTTGACCGCCGGCGGATGCGGCCTCGGCGCCATCACCGGCCTCACCGTGCAGCTGCCGCTCTATTACGAGTCCGTCTACCACCTCAGCGCCAGCGAGGCGGGGCTTGCACTGATTCCGCTCGCGGCGGTGTCGACCTGCGGCGCGGCAATCGCCGGCCGCACCATGGCGCGCGCCAAGCACTACAAGCGCGTCGCCATCATCGGCACCTCCTGGGCTGCGATCTGTGCGCTCGGCCTCACGCTGACGACGTTGCCGCTGTGGGGCCTGCTGACGCTGATGGCTGCATTCGCGCTCGGGCTCGGCACGACCTTTCCGGTCTGCGTGGTCTCGCTGCAAAATTCGGTTGCCCGCCCCCAGGTCGGCACCATCACCGGCGCGATGAACTTTTTCCGCTCGCTGATGTCGTCGTTCACGGTCGCTGCGTTCGCCGCGATCCTGCTCATTGCGCTCGGCGCCGACGTTCCGCTCGCCGGCGAGCATCACGCCGCCGTCAACGCGATCCCCTCCGACGACATGCGGCACGCGTTCCGCTACGTCTTCGGCGCCGCCACGGCGCTGATGGCCACCGCCGCGCTCTGCCTGATCGCGATGGAAGAGCGGCCGCTCGCCGGTCCGGCCGTCGCGCAGCCGGTGGAGATGGCGGAGTAGGGACCTCTAGCCGCCGCGATCGGGATCGTCGTCGCGACCGCCTGCACTCGTCTTTCGCGCTTTTGCCGCAAGCTGCTCTTTAAGCCGCGCCAGCGCGTCGGCAGGCCAATCATGGACATCGGTGACCGCGACCCAGGCATCGACGTAGTGCTCGGGCGCGTAGACATGGCCAAAGCCCATCGGCGTCTCCGTCGCGACCGCCATGTCGAGGGCGAGCTGCAGCATCGTGACGATGGGATACCATCGCAGCTCCGGTGAGACGTCGGGCCCACGCGGTGCCTTCATCCAGGCCGGGACCCGGTAGGCGTCGCGATAGGCGAAGAAGGTGATCGCGTCGCTGGCATATTGCAGATAGACCACGCGCATCGGACCCCACGGCGTATCTGGCGGCACCGTCGGCCCGTTCTGGTTCATGAAGCGGACGAAACGGCCGTCGCGGAATTCCGGCAGCCACGCCGGCGAGCCCTGATTGCGGTTGGCGGTGATCGAGCGCCAGATGCGGCTCTCGAACGGCGGCCCGCTCCACAGCGCGCCGGCAATGGGATCGCCGATGGTCTCGAACAGCTCCGCGGATTTTTCCGAGTTCAGGGCACCGAGGCTCAGTCCGTGCAAATACAGTTTGGGCCGGGCGTCCTTTGGCAGCGTCGTCCAGTAGCCGTAGATCTGCGCGAACAGGGCGCGCGACGCCTCTGCTCCGTACTCTGGCTGAAACAGCAGCGACAGCGGGCTGTTGAGATAGGAATATTGCATCGCGACGCTGGCGACATCGCCGTGGTGCAGATATTCGACCGTATCCATCGCCGACGGGTCGATCCAGCCGGTGCCGGTCGGCGTGATGACGATCAGGACCTTGCGTTCGAAACCGTGCTGGCGCTTGAGCTCCTCGAGCGCGAGCCGGGCGCGCGCCTGCGCGGTGTCGCGGCTACCCAAGCCGACATAGACGCGCACCGGGTCGCGCGCGGGCCGTCCCGTGACGGCGCTGATGTCCGCTGCGGTCGGACTCGAGGCAATGAACCTGCGCCCCATGCGTCCGAGCTGCGTCCACTTCACCAGCGATGCCGGGCTTCCTGTTCGCTCAGCGGCGGTTGGCTGCGGCCGCTCGGGCTCCAGCAGGGCATCGACTTCGCGGAAGGACGAGTCGAGCGCGTTGAACCCCGCGCGGATCAGGACATTGCTGACGATCGACCAGAACAGCAGGGCTGCAACGACCACGCCGATCACGTTTGCAATCTTCCGCCGGATGACGCGGCTTTTGCGCGCGGCAAGAAAGCCGGCGGTCAGCGCGAACAGCCGCCCCAGCACCAGCAGCACCATGAACGTGATCAGGGCGATGGCGCAGACCTTGAGCGGATGTGCGGTCTCGACCGGCGCCATCTTCATCACGGTGCGGATCGAGTTCTGCCATTCGGCCGTGCGCCAGAGAGCGACGATGACGACGATCAGACAGAAGGCTGCGACGAGCGCATTCGCAATCGACCGCGCGCGCGCCGACGGCTCGGGCAATTCGAGATAATGCCACAGCCGGCGCCACAGCACGCCGCTGAGATAGCCGAGCGCAAAGCAGCCGCCGGCGAGCACGCCTTGCGTGAGATAGCTGCGCGGGATCAGCGTCGGCGTCAGCGCGGCCGCAAAGAACAGCGCGCCCAGCATCAGGCCGACGCCGGACAGCGACAGCAATTGCCGCCGAATGAGCCATGCCGATGTTATGAGGACAGTCATGAAATACGCGCGGTCCGTCTCGCAAGCCGCCGAGTTGGCGGAGCAGGCGCCTACTCTAGCTGCATTCGTGCGGTGCGAACACCGTTGAGCAAGCGCTCGACATGAAAGGCGGCCAGAGGGACCTGCTGCTCACGCACTCTGTCCGAGCCTGCTGTCGATCTCGTTCCTTAGCAGGGCAAAATCGATCGGTTTGGTCAAGAGCCCGTTGGCCCCGCTTTCCATCGCCTTGCGTCGTGTATCGGCGTCGCCATAGGCGGTGATCATGATGATCGGCACATCCGGGCAGATTTCCCTCGCCTTGGGGAGCATTTCGATGCCGGTCATGCCGGGCATGTTGATGTCCGACAGAATGAGGATCAGCGATTGTGCGGACGCGGCGGCAATGTGCGACAAGGCGGCCGGCGCCGAATTGGCAAAATCCATCACAAAGCGCTCTGCGCGAAGATCGCGGCGAAATTGCTGGCGGAACAAAGCCTCCACATCAGGCTCGTCATCCACCACGAGAACCATCACACCCACGGCTAACCTCTCGTTTCGTCTGAAAAATTGCTTTTGCGCGGCAATCGAATTGTAAATTCAGTAAACTCACCCGAATTCGTTTTCACATCAATCGTACCCCCGTGCTGTTTCACGATGATGTCGTGGCTCATGGAAAGGCCGAGACCGGTTCCTTCGCCGGCCGGCTTGGTCGTGAAAAAGGGATTGAATATCTTCTCCTTCACCTCGGGCGGAATGCCTGTGCCATTATCGCGGATACAGATTTCGACGTGCCCGCCATGGTCACGCGTCGAAGCACTCAGCACGGGCTCGAAGCCTGCGTCGTTCTCGCTGGCGCGTTTGCCCACCGCATAGAACCCGTTGGAGATCACGTTCAACAGCACGCGCGTGATTTCCTGCGGGAACGCCTCGACCATGCCGGCGGCTGGATCGAGCTCGCGCTTGAGGGTGATGTTGAACTGCGGCTGTTCGGCGCGCACCCCGTGATAGGCGAGGTTGAGGCTTTCCTCGACCAGCGCATTCACGTCGGTCGGCCGATGCTCGCCGCTGCCGTCGCGGGAGTGCAGCAGCATGTTCTTGACGATGGAATCGGCGCGCTTGCCGTGCTGCACGACCTTCTGCAGATTGTCCTTCAGAAGGCCTGTCAGCTCGTCGACCTCGTCGCGGACGCTCCCGGCGAGTGCCGTCGAGCCGAGCAGTTGGTTCAGCTCGTCCGTCAGCTCGGCCGAAAGTGCCGCAAAATTGTTGACGAAGTTGAGCGGGTTCTTGATCTCGTGTGCGATACCGGCGGTGAGCTGGCCGAGCGAGGCGAGCTTCTCGGTCTGCACCAGTCGATCCTGGGCGGTGCGCAACTCGTCGAGCGACGTAGCGAGCTCCCTGGTGCGGGCTTGCACCTCCTCGAACAGGCGGACGTTGCCGATTGCGATGACCGCCTGGTCGGCGAAAGTCTGGAGCAGCGTGATCTGCTTTTCGGTGAACGGGTGCATTTCCTTGCGGCGAAGCACGATCGCGCCAATGCTTTCGCTCTCGTGCAACAGCGGCACGCTCAAGATGCTGCGATGACCCATCCGGATCGCCAGCTCGCGGCCGTCGGAGAGGTCGGAATGGCTCTCATCGCTGATATCTTCGATGTGGACCGGTGCTTGATCGATGAACGCCCGCCCGGCTGCCCAGCGCCGGTTGATCGGCCATCTCTCCAGTCCGATCGGGATCGAGCCGTGATGTGCGCTGAAGCGAAGGAACTCCCCGTCCTTCAACAACACGCCGGCATCATAAGCCCCGCAAAGCTCGCAGGCGCTTTCCACGATGGCCTTCAATGTCGGTTCGACGTCGGTCGGTGAAGAGGCGATCACTCTCAGGATGTTGGCGCTGCCGGTCTGGTACGTCAGCGCTTCGCTGAGTTCGCGCGTCTTGGCCTGAACCTCGTCGAACAGCCGTGTGTTCTCGATCGCGATCACGGCCTGGTCCGCGAACATCGCGACGAGCTCGATGTGCTTCTCGGTAAACGAATTGGGCTCGCTCCGGTTGAGCGAAAAAGCGCCGATCAGCCGATCCTCGCGCATGAGCGGCACGGCGAGCGTGGTGCGATAGTGGGCGCGATTCTGCTCGCTGGTCAGACCGTAGTGCGGATCGGCCAGCACGTCCGGAATGCAGACGGGTTTCAGCGATGCGCCGGCGCGGCCGACGGCGGACGGGTGTCCAGGCCGCAATGGCCGGCGCTCCAGCATCTCGTGAACGTCCGGTGGGAAATTCCAGCTCGCCAGGATGCGGAAGACCTCGCCGTCGAAGCGGAAGAACATCGTCTGCTCGGAGCCGCACAGGCGGGCGGCTGTTTCCGAGATGGCTTCGAGAACGGGCCGCAGATCGGACGGCGAGCGGCTGATGACCGAAAGCACCTCGGTGGTGGCGGTCTGCCGCTCCAGTGCCTCCGTCAGATCGAGCGTCTTGGCCTGCACCTCGTCGAACAGCCGCGCATTTTCGATAGCGATCACCGCCTGGTCGGCGAAGGTCTGGACCAGCTCGACTTCGCGTTGCGAGAATTGTCCCTTTCGCTTGCGCGCGAGGGCAAACACGCCAATGCCGCGTCCCTCCCGCATCAACGGGACAAACAGGATTGACCTGAAATCAAGAGCCTCGCTGAACCTCTTGAGCGAGCCAATCTCCCTCTCCTCATCAACGTCAGCAATGTTTCGGATCGCGCCTGCAAGGAGGGTCCGGCCGATATAGGTTGAGTTGTCGGCCTGGAGCGGAGTCCGTCGGAGGAAGTCAGCTTGCGCGGGATCGGCGTCAGCCACGCCGCGCGCGACAAGGACATCACCTTCACGAATGTAGAGCGCGTTGAGCTCTGCCTTGCACAATTCGGCGGCCGAATGTGTCAGCGTGTTCATCACCGAATCCAGGTCGAAAGCCGAGCGGCTGATGACTTTCAGCACGTCGGCGGTGGCGGTCTGCTGCTGCAGCACCTCGGTTAGATCTTTTGTCTTGGCCTGCACCTCGTTGAACAGCCGCGTGTTCTCGATCGCGATGAGCGCCTGATCGCGGAAGGCTTCCGCCAGCGTGATCTCCCGCTTGTCAAAAATGTGGGTGAGCTTTCCGGCCATCGCCAACAGGCCGATGCACTCCCCGTTGCGGAGCAGCGGCATATAGAGTGCAGAAGCGATTCCCAATCTCTCCTGAATGGCACGCTCGAATGGCGGCAACTCGACGGCCGACCAATCCGGCAGGTGCAACGTCGTTCTTTCCACGATCGCGCGAGACGGGAAGTTGGCGTTCGGGTCGATCGGAACCGGCGACGTATTGAGAATTGGAAGTTGGCCGTCCGGCCCGCACCAGGCAACCGTCCAGAAGCTCTTGTCGTCGCAGCGCTGGATAAAGGCCCGGTCGCACCCGAGAAGCCGTACGGCGGTCTGCGCGATGGCCTCGAACACGGGCTGCGCGTCGGTGGGCGACTGGCTGATGACGCGCAGAATGTCAGAGGTCGCAGTTTGCCGTGCCAGGGCATCCCGGGTCTCATTGAATAGGCTTGCGTTCTCGATCGCGATCGCAGCCTGCGTCGCAAAGCCTCGTACGAGGTCGATCTCCCGGCTGGAGAACGGCCGCACCTCCTGACGGTAGATGACGATCGCGCCCACCAGCGCGTCATCCCGGAGGATCGGTACGCCCAGCGTCGATCGTGCCCCGCCGAGCCTGGCCGCGAGGCCTGGAGCTGGCTCGGCGGCATAGTCCGGCGAGTGCTGCAGTTCGCACGTTCTCAAGATCCGATCGATCATGCCGCCCGGCAAACCCTGGAACGGCCCGGGCCGCCTCACATGCTCGCGAAGCGGTTCCGGCGTGCCGACATCGGCTGCGAAGTAGAATGCCTTGCCGTCGAATCGGAGCAGGGTGCCGAATTGGGCGTCGCAGATGCGGGTCGCGTTCTCCAGGACGGCGCGAAACACAGGTTCGAGCTCACCAGGGGAGTTGGAGATGATTTGAAGCACGTCGGCCGTAGCAGTCTGCTGTTGCAGAGCTTCGCCGAGCTCTCGTGACTTCGTCTTCGAATCGTTAAACAGACGCGCGTTCTCGATTGCGATCACGGCTTGGTCGGCGAAGCTCTGCTGCAGCGTGAGCTCCTCGACCGTGAAAGGTTCGAGACGACCACGATGTATGATGAGTGCGCCAATGGCCCGTCCCTCGCGGCGAAGCGGCGTGCCGGATATGGTGCGGGTGCCGGCCGTCCGAGCCGGAGCTAACCCCGGCCACCGCGCCATTGCCGCCGGATCGTCGCAGTCGGGAACGTGGACCTGGCGGTTTTCGAGATAGACCGCGCCGGGCATGAACCGCGGCGTGATCGCGACATGCGCCAGCGGGATTGCGGCGGCGATCCGCTCCGAGCCGGCGCCGACCCGGAGCGTCCGGCCCCAGCGCTCGCCATCGGCGATCAGCAGCGAGACGCTGGACGCGCCGAACAGGCTCGCGGTCGTCTCGGCGACCTGCTGCAACGAGGCATCGGCATTGCCGCCCGCGTTGGCGATGGCGCGCAGAATCTCGGCGCTGGCGCTTTGGCGCTCCCGCGCCAGCGTCAATTCATGCTGCAGCCGCGCGTTCTCCGCGGTGCTTGACTGCAATTGCTGCTCAAGCTCGGCAATGCTGCCCCTGAGCTCGGCCGCCATGTCCGCCGGATACGGCACCATTCCAAAAATCCAATTTGCCGACGGCCTGCCGGCGCCGGGCCTAATTGCTTAATCTGGAAGGGATTATTCCATCCTGGAACCGTTCAGGCCAGCAATATCCTTGCGCATATCGGCGACCGCCCGGCGACGCCGCCGAGCTCAGGTGCCCGGCCGCGACACCTCCGTCTCCTTGCTGGTGATGAACTCCAGCAGCACCGGCACGCCTTCCTGCGTCTTCTGGATGCCGCGCCTGATCGCCGGCACGATCTCCTCCGGCCTTGTCACCCGCTCGCCATGGCCGCCGAAGGCGCGCGCCATCGCGGCATAGTCGCCGGAGATGTCGGTCGAGCGATATTTTTCGGTCGAGATCGGCATCACCTTCAATTCGATCGCCATGGAGAAATTGTTGAGCAGGACCGACATGATCGGGATGCGCTCGCGGACCGCGGTCTCGAAATCCATCCCCGTGAAGCCGATCGCCGCATCCCCCCAGACATTGATGCAGAGCTTGTCAGGCTTTGCGAGCTTGGCGCCCATCGCCAGCCCGAGGCCGTAGCCGAGCTGCGTGGTCTTGCCCCAGCCGAGATAGGACAGCGGCTCGACAGCCTTCCAGAACGGAGAGAGCTGATCGCGCGGGCTGCCGGCATCATGGGTGATGATGGTGTTGCGGATATCGACGGTGTGCTGCAGGTCCCAGAGCACGCGATAGGGATTGAGCGGCGCGTCGGTGCTGGCGAGTTTCGGCATCCATTTCGCCAGCCACTCCCTGTGAGAGGCGGCAATCTCGGCGCTGACCGCTGATGCATCGCGATCCCTGGTGACGGTCTTGTTGATCTCTTCCAACAGCGCATCGAGCACGAGGCCGGCATCGCCGACCAGGCCGATCCTGGCCTCCACATCCTTGTTGAGATGGTTCGGATCGAGCGTGGAATGGATGATGGTCTTGCCCCTGGGCATCGCGATGCCGAAGCTTGTCTCCGTGAAGGAGCAACCAATGCCGAAGATGACGTCGGCTTCACTAAGGAATTTCGGCACCGCGCGCGGCACTGCGAGGCCGCCGGAGCCGAGCGAGAGCGGATGGGTTTCCGGAAACGACGATTTGCCGCCCAGGCTGGTGGTGACGGGAATGGCAAGCCGCTCGGCGAGCCGTTTCAGCTGCGGCCACGCCTGCGCGTAATGCACGCCCTGACCTGCGTAGATCACCGGACGCTTGGCGTTGACGAGGAGGGCGGCTGCTTCCCTCACATGCACGGGGTCTGCGCCGTAGCGGGTGCGCAGCACCGGCGTATAGTCGAGGGGCTCCGGCACGTCCTCGTTCCACATGTCGGCCGGAATCTCGACGATCACGGGACCGCCGCGGCCGTTCTTCAGCCTCGTGAAGGCGCGGCGGAAGATGTTGACGACTTCCGCGGCCAGGATGATCGGCTCGGATGATTTCGAGAACGCCTTCATCACCTCGCTGGAATTGAAGTTCGGTTCGATATGCGACAGCCGTCGCTGATAGCCCATCGGCAGCACCAGCACGGGCACGGATCTCGCCAAAGCACTGCGCCACGCCGCCCATCGCGTTCTCCGCGCCGGGCCCGTGCTGCATGCAGAACGCGCCGATGGTGCGCCCCGACGTCACGCGCGAAATCGCGTCCGCCATGTGGATCCCGACGCGCTCCTGCCGCACCATCACGGGCCGAATCTCGGCCTTGGCCGCGTGCTCGATCAAATGGTTGACGGGATAACCGCAGAGGATCTCGATCCCCTCGCGCCGCATGATTTCCGCAATCGCAGTGCCGAGCTTCATGGCGTCTCTCTCCCTGGGGCAGGCCGGTTGGTCCGGCTGATTGGAGGAAAGAGGATCAGGAAATGGCGGGAGGGTAAAGCGCGGGCGGATCAAGGCTGCCGTAGGTCAGCTATGCAGCGCGGGCGTTCGGCTGATCGGAGTTGCCAGCCGCAAGTCGGCACGTCCGCGGGAACCGCCTACTTGCAGCTTTGACAGATCGTCAGCTTGCGTTTCAACGCCTCATCTTCCTGATCAAGCGACGGCTGCTCCGCGATGCCGTTTGCGTCCAGATTGGGCTTGGAGCCCTTCACTGCGCGAGACCGCTTCGGTCGCATTGCCTGATCGGGGGTGTTATCTTCGACAGTGCCAACGCTAAACCCATCGTAGTCGGTGGCAGGCCCAGGCAAGACTGAAGGTCCGCTGCTGGGCGGTGTCGACGACGCCCTGTCAGATGCTGCCGGAGGGTTTTTAGCGCCCGCTCGTGGCAGCGATGCTTTGGGCGGGGCCAGCGAAACCGGCGGCGTCGCCGAAGTCTGTGCTCTCGCGCTGTCCTGCGGCGAGAGGCCGACAAACGTAAGCCGCCCGGACGCGCGCCCCGAAGCCAAGAACCAGGAGCGTCGCGCTTTTCATCCGCGTCCTCTAAACAGCTTTGGTCTAACGATTGACAGCAAGGCTCTCCGAGCCACGCTGCGTCAACAATATCAGCACACATGGCGGCCAATGTTGACGGAAATGGGGAGCGGGTTCAGCGCTGGCATGGATAGCGGGAAAGTCTAGCTTCACCCATCCTGCCCTTAATGGCTGCAGAAGAGAAGGCGGACGCAACCAAGTCACATTCAAGGTGTTGGATCGGGGGTCAGTCCTCGGGAGCCATGATGACCCAATACTCAGACCCTGTCCAATCCAGGCGAGCCGTGCTCCCTTGGGTCGTCGTTGCACTGGCGGTGATACTGGCCGTCGGTGGTTTCGTCTGGATGAACTACAAGATCGAGGCGCTGCAGCAGGCGGCCGCCCCGCAGCAAGCTTCCGGGGAGGAAGACGTCAGACAGGCGACGGCCGCTCTTGGGCAGACGGTGAAAGAGGTTCAGGCGGGCCAGCAAAAACTTGCCGAGGAGTTGGCCGACATTCAGAGAAAGCTTGCAGCAGAATCCGGCGAACGCAAGCTTCTGTCCGAGCAAGTCGGCGCCCTCAGCTCACGCGTCGACTCCCTCGCATCGGCAAACGCGGCGAGCACCGCGCCGGCGCCACAGGCTCCAAAGAACAGGCGCGCAAAGCAATAACAGGCGGCTTGCCGCGATGTCCCTGAAGCGCGGCCACTTGCCTTCAAAACAAAGCGGCGCTCAGAGCCTGTCCATACAACATTGCGGCGAGAAGCGAGACCAGCAGGCCGGCGCCAGAGAAAATCACGAGGATCTTGAGAGTTTCCACATCGACGTTGGTTCGCGTCGCGCGCGATATCGCCTTTGCAAATGCTGCCATCATCGTCAGCTCCGGAGCAGGCCGCGCGGGAGGCGTGGCCCCACTTCATCTAGCGCGATCCCGCGCGTTTGCGTGTGAAGCAGATTACAGGTGACTTGCGGCCCGATCATTCCGCCAGCGCCCGCTGCGGATTTCGCCGCGAGGCGTTGCAGCATGCGCGGATTCCGACCTCACACCAAATCGCCCCACGCTGGCGGTGCCTTTCGCGTGGGGCGACTAATTGTCCGCAGGGGTTGTGCAACGAACGAAGAACAGCTCTAATGAGACACCCTGCGGGGCCGATCAGGCAAATCTCATGGAGCAGCGTTTTACATTCAATCAAGTCGCGAGCGTCTACAGGGCTGCGCGTCCTGAATATCCCGATGCGCTTGTCGAGGATGTCGTGACATATGCCGATCTCAAGACGAAAGATCGAATCCTCGAGGTCGGCTGCGGTACGGGTCAAGCGACGGTGGGCTTCGCGAAGCGAGGCTTTCCAATACTCGCGATTGACCCTGGACCGGAAATGCTTCGTGCCGCACGTGAGGGCTTGGCAGACTTTGAGAACGTTGAACTGCTCGAGACCACTTTCGAAGGGTGGCCGGCCGACCAGGCAGGATTCCGGCTGATCATTGCCGCGCAATCCTGGCACTGGGTCTCTCCGGAGATGCGGTTCTCGAAAGCGGCCGAGGTGCTTCAGCGCGGCGGTTCACTCGCGGTGTTTGGGCACGTCCCGGTCGGAATACCCGCCCCGCTGCTTGAGCGGTTCAAAGAAATTTATCTGCGTCAAATCGGAAAATGGGGCTCGCCACCGGAGGCCTAGTACCTGCCAGACGGCCCCTTCAAAGACTGGTTTCACCAGTCAGGGCTATTCGAGCCAGTGAAGCACAAGTGCTATCCCTGGACACGCCAGCACACGACGTCAAGTTACACCGATTACTTGCGCTCGCGGTCGGACCACCGGCTCTTGGAGGCAGCGAAGCGCGACGAGCTCCTCAGCGAACTCGCGAAAGCGATAGATGATTTCCAAGGGCAGTTTGAAATGGACTACGAAACCCATCTCTATATCGCCCGACGCATTGATCGCGTTTAACGGAACGGTATTCCGGGTTTTATCGACCTTTTGTCAATGAGCAGGACCTCTGTTGGGTCAGAAGCGCCTGTCATCGGGCGGCGCCGCGCGAACCATCGGCACGCGATGACGAGATTGGGATTTACTTCGTGGCCGCGCTGATCGAGTTGAACTTATTGCTGAGGAGGACGCTCCCCGTGTTGGTCACAACCGTCACGATGGCGAGCGCAATACCCGCGGCGATCAGGCCGTACTCGATCGCGGTGGCGGCATTTTCATCGGCAAGAAAAGACTTGAGCAAAGTCATCGCCAACTCCTCTTTATCCGGTTCAATGTATGCTGGCGGCGTTATCAAATTGGTAAATTGACGACCTGGCTTTTGCGCGCACCAGGAAATACAGGTTCGGCCGACCTTGCCCGCAATCTCTTAAGCTAATAGCCGTTAAACGAAGGTTTCATTATCCAATTGAAATGAACCGAAACGCGCCCCGGGACACTACCGGGGTCGAACGGCATCGGCGCCGGCCATGGCGGCGCCTCAACGCGTGCCGGCGGGTTCCGGTGCGCGTTTACGAGAGCGTCCCAGTGCTGCCGCGATGCGACGGACCAGATCGCTCACCATATGCGGCTGCGCGCGCACGGTAGCGTTTGAAATCCGCTCGTCCTCGGTCGTGTCGCTCACGATGCCGATGTAGTTCTTTCTGGCGTCCTGCTGCTGCACGGTGGTGCGAACCCTGGCTCGATCGATGGCGGACCGTGATGTGCGCAAAGCGAACCGACGGTTAATTTTGCCTCCCGTAGGAATACCCGGTGCGGCATGATTGCACGGCCGTGCCGAAAGGCACCGTGGCGCTTTAAGAGATTGTTGAGGCTGTTCGTCAACCGATCGGCAAGCATGCCGAGCTCTGCGCTCATCCATGCGTCTCGTCGGCGTTCAGTGCACGCAGCATGCCGATGCGGGCAAACATCACCCAGCCGCCGCCGTTCTCCGCAGCGTTGATGAGTGTCTCGACCGCTATTTGCCAGCGCGGCTCCTGCTGCTCGGCCTCGGGCAGCTGCATGATGTAGTCGGCGGCCTGTTGCAGCGTGCGCAACCTGCGGCCGCCGCGTAACGCGATCGGATCCTCGAACGGCGTCGACCAGGGCATGTCAGGCCGCCGGACCGATGAGGAGAGGCATCACGATGCGATCAGCGATATGATGTCGTCAGCCCGCCTTCTTGGTCCGCGCCGGCGCGCGCACCGGCTTCTCGGCCTTCTTGGGTGCAGCCGCCTTGGCTGCAGCTTCCTTGCCGCCCTTGCCCGCGATCGGCAGCAGCATCTCGCGCTGGCCCTCCACGCGCTTCTTCGGCTTCTTGCCCTTGGCGGCGTTGACCGCGGTCTTGGCTGCGGGCGCTACGTCCTTCTCGTTGGCAATGCTCTTCTTCAACGCATCCATCAGGTTGATGACGTTGCCGCCCGTCTTCGGCGCCGCCTTGGTCGCGATCGGCGCGCCGGAACGCTTCTTGTTGATGAGTTCGATCAGCGCGGTCTCGTAGTGATCCTCGAACAGCTCGGGTTCGAACGCGCCGGACTTCTTCTCGACGATATGCCTGGCGAGGTCGAGCATGTCCTTGGTCAGCTTCACGTCCTGAATGTCGTCGAAATACTCCTTCTCGCTGCGCACCTCGTAGGGGTAGCGCAGCAGAGTGCCCATCAGGCCGGTCTCGAGCGGCTCAAGCGCGATGATGTGCTCGCGGTTGGTCAGCACCACGCGGCCGATCGCGACCTTGTCCATGCTGCGGATGGTCTCGCGGATCACCGCATAGGCGTCATGGCCGACCTTGCCGTCCGGCACGAGATAGTAGGGGCGGATCAGGTAGCGGTTGTCGATGTCCGCCTTCGGCACGAATTCGTCGATCTCGATCGTATGGGTCGAGTCCAGCGCGATCTCGTCGAGCTCGTCCTTGCTGACCTCGATATAGGTGTCGGTGTCGACCTTGTAGCCCTTGACGATGTCCTCGGAGGTCACCTCGTCGCCGGTCTCGGCGTCGACCTTGAGGTACTTGATCCGGTGGCCGGTCTTGCGGTTGATCTGGTTGAACGAGACCTTCTCGGTATCCGACGTGGCCGGATAGAGCGCGACCGGGCAGGTCACGAGCGAGAGGCGCAGAAAACCCTTCCAATTGGCACGGGGGGCCATGGGCTACTCCAAACGCAACAGGGACAGCTGACGAGAATACCATCGGGGAACAGCGAATCATAGCGAGGCGGGATGCGGAATCCTGCAACTGCGTTAACCGGCCGCGGGGCGGGCGGTTGCTGCCTGATCCAAATGCAAAGTCCGGAACATCATTTCGGATCAGGCGTTGCCCCGCGAGACGAGGCTGTGACGATGTTGCGACATCGAAAGACGGCCGGAGATTGAGGTCACCATCATGGCAACCAGGCGAGAGCAGCGTCCGATCGTCGAAACCTCGACCGAGGCACGCCAGGGCGAGCCAGGGCCGTCCGTGGCGGCGTTGCTTGCCATCTCGACCGGCCTTGCGATCCTGATCCTCGCCGTCGTCTGGTTCGTGTTCTTCCGGACCTGAAGGCCGGATCCGCGCTGCACCTTCCGACTCGCCGCGTCACGCGGCACACTGCGCCCGCCACGCCACCGGCTCGTCCGCTGGCCTGGCGGGCGCAGTCGTGTCGGTGCGCGAGCGGGTCGCAAATGACCAAAAAGTAACGTAAGCCGGTTCCCGGTGTTCATATTCAGTTCACGCCGGAATTGCTCATCTCCGGTGGTCATTCATGCGGCCTATCTTTGGAGACAAGCGTGCGCCTGCTCGTTGTCGAGGACGACCCTGATCTCAATCGCCAGCTCACCAAG
This sequence comes from Bradyrhizobium sp. LLZ17, assembly GCF_041200145.1. Classification (NCBI taxonomy): domain Bacteria; kingdom Pseudomonadati; phylum Pseudomonadota; class Alphaproteobacteria; order Hyphomicrobiales; family Nitrobacteraceae; genus Bradyrhizobium; species Bradyrhizobium zaerense. The sequence continues at coordinate 2,258,382 of NZ_CP165734.1, read as the reverse complement.
GCGCTGACGGACGCCGGCTACGTCGTCGATCGCGCCTTCGACGGTGAGGAGGGGCATTATCTCGGCGACAACGAGCCGTACGACGCCGTCGTGCTCGATATCGGCTTGCCGAAGAAGGACGGCATCTCGGTGCTGGAGGCCTGGCGCCGCAACGGCCGCACCATGCCGGTCCTGATCCTCACCGCGCGCGATCGCTGGAGCGACAAGGTGCAGGGGTTCGATGCCGGCGCCGACGACTATGTCGCAAAGCCGTTCCATCTCGAGGAGGTGCTGGCGCGCATCCGCGCGCTGCTGCGCCGTTCCACCGGCCATGCCCAGAGCGAACTGAGCTGCGGCCCGGTCACGCTTGATACCAGGACCGGCCGGGTCAGCGTCTCCGGCAACCCCGTGAAGATGACCTCGCACGAATATCGGCTTCTGGCCTACCTGATGCACCACTCGGGCCGCGTCGTCTCCCGCACCGAACTCGTCGAGCATCTCTACGACCAGGACTTTGACCGCGACTCCAATACGATCGAGGTTTTTGTCGGCCGCATCCGCAAGAAGCTCGACGTCGACATCATCCAGACCGTCCGCGGGCTCGGCTATCTCCTGACCCCGCCGGCCGCTTGACGCCTCTTGACGTCACTTGGGCTTGACGGCCGGCCGGACACAGGGCCCTTGGTCGGGTCATGACGTCCGACGATCCGCCATCCCGTGCCCGCCGGAACCCCGCCGATGGCCGCTAGCTCGCTTGCCAACCGACTGTTCCTGTCGGCGACCGCCTGGCTCGTGGTGATCCTGGCCATCACCGGCGTTGCGCTGTCGTCCGTCTACAAGAATGCCACCGAGCGCGCCTTCGACCGCCGGCTCAATCTCTATCTGCGCACGCTGATCGCCGAGGTCGCGACTCCCGACGAGCCGCCGGATCGTCAGTTCCAGTCGCTCGGCGAGCCCTTGTTCGAGCTGCCGCTGTCCGGCTGGTATTGGCAGATCACGCGCACCGACACGGAAAAGCCGGAGGTGCGCTCGTCGCGCTCGCTGTGGGACAAGAAGCTGCCGAAGCTGGAAGAGCAGGGCGCCGAGCTCACGGCCGCCGGCATCCGCCTCGCTTATGTCGACGGGCCGGAGGGGCAGAACCTGCGGATGGTGGAGCGGCCGGTCGATCTCGGCAGCGACGGAAAATATCTCATCAGCGTCGCCGGCGACGACACCGAGATTTTCGACGAGACGCGCAGCTTCGACTATTATCTCGGCGGCACCTTTACCGCGCTCGGCATCGTGCTGCTGCTGACCACGGTGTTTCAGGTGCGATTCGGTTTGGCGCCGCTCAAGCGCATCTCGGAGTCCATCGCCGACATCCGTTCCGGCCGGGCGGAGCGGCTCGAGGGCGAATTCCCGGTCGAGATCGCGCCGCTGGCGCGCGAAACCAACGCGCTGATCGATGCCAACCGCGAGATCGTCGAGCGCGCCCGCACCCATGTCGGCAATCTCGCGCATGCGATCAAGACGCCGCTCTCGGTCATCGTCAACGAGGCCAACGCGCATGCCGCCGATCCGTTCGCCGCCAAGGTGATGGAGCAGGCGGACGTGATGCGCGATCAGGTCGCCCATCATCTTGAGCGCGCCCGGATCGCGGCAAGGGTCTCCGTCGTCGGGACCGTCACGGAGGTCGCGCCGGCCATCGAGGCCTTGCGCCGGACCATGGAGAAGATCCACCGCGGCCGCGGCATCGTCGTCGAGACCAAGGCCGATCCGTCGGCCAAGTTCCGCGGCGAGCGGCAGGACCTTGAGGAGATGGTCGGCAATCTCGTGGACAATGCCTGCAAATGGGCGGCCTCGCGGGTCTTTATCGAGGTTTTGGTGGACCCCCCGCAGCAGGCCGGCGCCGGCCCGCGGCTGCGGCTGCTCGTCGATGACGACGGGCGGGGCCTGTCGGAGGCCGAGCGCGCCCAGGTCTCGCGGCGCGGCCAGCGTCTCGACGAATCCAAACCCGGATCTGGGCTTGGCCTCTCCATCGTGGTCGATCTCGCCGCGCTCTACGGCGGCAGTCTCTCGCTCGGCCCCGCGCCGATCGGGGGCCTGCGGGCCGAGCTGGTGCTGCCCGGAATATAATCCCTTGTTCCGGCGCGATTTTTTGCCCTAGCCGACGTCGATGCGGACGAAATCGGGGGCATTCGCCGCAACTTCCTCAACGGCTTCTTAAGGCGCGCGCCCCTATGATCGCGCCCGGACGCATCCCATGTCCGCCACTTCAGCGTGCATTACCCGGGCGCATGAGCCAGACATCGATCGAGCGGCTGAGAGAATATCTCGCGCAGCTCCCGCCGCAGGCGCAGGCGCTGCTGATGCGGGAGTTCGAGCGCGCGCTTGAGCGCGGCCAGGACACGGCTGTGGCGACCCTGGTGCTCGACCAGCTACGCAAGATCGTGCGCAAGACCGAATCAGAGGAAGCCCCGCCGCCGCGCACCGAGGATCTGTCGCGGCTGCTGTTCCAGATAGTGGAACCGTTCCTGGTCGACGCCGGCGCACCAACCCGGGTCGGACAGATCCGGCGCTCCTCGCTGCAGCCAATCTGGCAATGGCTCGGCCGTGACGGTGCCCCGGCCAAGCTGAACGAATTCGAGGCGACGCTGGCGCGCATGCCGGCTGCCGACAGTGCCGGCCAGGTCGAAACGCTCGCCCATGATCTCCAGGCCGTCGCGGCGGATGCGATCTTCGCGCTCACCGGGCCGGGCGGCGGCGACAAGTCGCGCGCGCTCGCGCGCGTCGGGCCGCCCAATGTGATCGAGGATCTCTATTCGATCGGCGCGGTGCTGCAGATCCGCGAGGCGATCGGCACGCTCAACGAAAAGCTTCCGCGCTTCCTGCGCACGTTCGGCGATCCCCAGGTCGCCGCAGTGACTGCTGCGCTCAACATTCCCGCGGTCCAGACGCCCCAGATGCTTCCCTTCGCGCTGTCGCTGGTGATCCAGCGCATGGCCGCGCCGTGGCAGATCATCCGCCTCGCCATCAAGATCGCGGCGTCGGACGACGAGATCCGCGTCGCGGCGACGCCCTACGGCGTTGCCGTCACGATGGCGCTGCACGATTTGTCCTGCGTTGCCGCGAATTTGCGCACGGATATCAAGCGCAGCCGCTTCGACACCATTGCCGACAATTTGAAGGCGCTGCATGACGGTGTGCGCGGCCTGCGCACGGAGCTTGATCTGCGCAACGATTCCACCTGGGGCAAGCAGCTGACCTCGATCCGAGCCGACATCTCCAATGCCCTGCAATCGGAGATCGACAGCGTTCCGGGCCGCGTTCGGCGCATTCTGCGCCAGCGCGCGGAAAAGGACATCCCGCCGGGGGCGCGCATCGACAGCACCGAGGTCGAGGAGACCGTGGCGCTGATCGATTTCGTCGCGACTTGCCGCAATTATGCCAGCGAGCTCGCGATCAACGAGGTGACGTTGCGCACCTATTCCGACCTCCAGCAATATGTGGAGCGGTCGACAGAATCGCTGGTGCAGTCGCTGCGCGCGGCCGATCACAAGGTTCGCACCTATCGCCAGCAGCAGGTTCAGGCCGCGATCCGATTCTGCGAGGTGCTGTTCGGCGACGACTACGCCTCGCTGATGAGCCGCGCCGCAGAAAACGCGGTAACGGGCGAGCGAAAATCGACGCGCGCCAGCTGAACCAGGCGCATCTTTTCGTGATCACAATTTATGGTTGACGATGCTGGTGGCCGGCCGTACGGTCGCCGCGCATGTTTGGGGACATTTTATTTGTGGGCGCATGAAACCAATTATCAGCTTCGTCGAGATTGAGAACCGCGTCATTGTTGCCAAATATCAAAGACTGATGGTCAGCGCGAAGGTGGTGCTGGTCGATAAGGCAAGCGGTCGGCAACTGCCTGAGACAGTCACCACAATTGCGTCCCCGGTTCCGCTGGGCGCCGTGCGCATCAGACTGCCGGAAGCGATCACGCCAGGAACCTATTTCCTGAAGGCGCTCAACGGGCGCGGCGAGGATGCCGCCCAGAGCGTGGACTTCCAGATCGGCTAAGCCGTTGGATTTCCACCGCTTCGAGACGGCGCCGCTCGCGCCGAATTGACAATTGTCAATTGCCGCCCTGTCCGGCCGTGGTGTAAAGCCACGTGGTGTAAGGCCACGTGATAAAGCCATTGATGGGCGCGGTTCGCGCCCTCCCGGAAGCTTGCCCGATGACGCTATGGTTCGTGTTCGCGCTGATGACGGTCGCGGCGATCTTCGCCGTGCTCTGGCCGCTCGGCCGTGGCGCAGGCGCACAGCGCCAGGACACCGAGAATCAGGGCAGCGAGGTCGCCGTCTACAAGGACCAGCTGGCCGAGATCGAGCGTGATCTCGCCTCGGGGCTGATAGCCGCGCCGGAAGCCGAAGCCGCGCGCGTCGAGATCAGCCGCAGGCTGCTCGCCGCGGCCGGCAGCGAGTCTGTGTCCGAGCCGAAGTCCGATCTCAAATGGCGCCGTGCGGCCGCCGTGCTGGCGCTCATCGGCCTGCCGCTCATCGCGATGGGCGTGTACATTCCGCTCGGTTCGCCGAAGCTTCAGGACTTCCCGCTGGCGCAACGGGAGCGTGGGCCGGGACCCGGCATGGCGCAGTCGCTCGAGACTCTCGTCGTGCAGGTCGAGCAACATCTGGAGAAGAATCCGACCGACGGTCGCGGCTGGAGCGTGCTCGCCCCGGTACTGGAACGGCTGGGCCGCTTCGACGACGCGGTGCGCGCCTATCGCAATGCGCTGACCTACAACGGCGAGAGCCCGGAGCGTCGGTCGGATCTCGGCGAGGCGATCGCGGCCGCTGCCAGCGGTGTGGTGACGGCGGACGCCAAGACCGAGTTCGAGCGTGCGCATGCGCTCAACGCCGACGATCCCAAGGCGAACTATTTCCTGGGGCTCGCCGCCGAGCAGGACGGCCGCAAGGATGATGCGGCCAATATCTGGCGGGCGCTGCTTGCGAAGGCGCCGGCGGATGCGCCGTGGCGCCCTCTGGTGCAATCCTCACTGGCGCGCGTCGGCGGCGGCGGTACGATGCCGACATTGTCGGACGACACGATCGCAGCTTCAAAGGATATGAGCGAGGGCGATCGCGGCACGATGATCCGCGGCATGGTCGAACGTCTGGCCACGCGGTTGAAGCAGAACGGCGACGATGTCGACGGCTGGCTGCGTCTGGTGCGCGCCTATCTCGTGATCGGCGACCGCGATAAGGCGGTGGGTGCTTCGACCGATGCCCGTCAGGCGGTCGCCAACGACGCCGAACGGCTGCGCCAGCTCAACGAAGGCCTCAAGACTCTGGGGCTCGACGGATGACGATTTTGCAACGAGACGCGCGGAGAACGGATACGCCATGACGCGCAAGCAGCGACGTATGACCATCATCGGCGGCTCGCTCGCCGTGCTCGCGCTGGCCGCCGCGCTCGTGCTCAACGCGCTGCGTGACTCCATCGTGTTCTTCTCGACCCCGACCATGGTCGCCGAGAAGCACGTCCAGCCCGGCAAGCGGTTTCGTCTCGGCGGCCTGGTGCAGCCCGGCTCGCTGCAGCGCGGCGACAATCTCGCGGTGACATTTGAAGTGGCCGACGGCGGTGCCAAGCTGCCCGTCGCGTACAAGGGCATCCTGCCCGATCTGTTCCGCGAAGGGCAGGGCGTCGTCGCCGAAGGCGCGCTCGATGCCAACGGCGTGTTCAAGGCCGACACGGTGCTGGCCAAGCACGACGAGACCTACATGCCCAAGGACGTCGCCGATGCCCTGAAGAAACAGGGGCACTGGAAGGACGATTATGGCGCCAAGGCATCTGATAGCGTCAAGCCTGCGGCGACGACTGCGCAGGGCAATTCGCAGGGAGCGGTGCGGTGATCGCGGAAGCCGGACATTATGCGCTGGTGCTGGCGCTCGCGCTGGCGCTGATCCAGTCGATCGTGCCGCTGATCGGGGCGCGCTTGCGTGATACCGCGCTGATGAACGTGGCGCGCTCAACCGCGCTGGCGCAGCTGCTGTTCGTCGGCGCATCCTTTGTCGCGCTCGTCACGTTGCACGTGACCTCGGATTTCTCCGTCGCCAACGTCTACGAGAACTCGCACTCCATGAAGCCCTTGATCTACAAGATCACCGGCGTGTGGGGAAACCATGAAGGCTCGATGCTGCTCTGGGTGTCGATCCTGGCGCTGTTCGGCGGGCTGGTCGCGGCCTTCGGCAACAATCTGCCGCTGTCGCTGCGCGCGCATGTGCTTGCGGTGCAGGCCTGGATCGCCAGCGCCTTCTATCTCTTCATCCTGGTGACCTCGAATCCGTTCCTGCGCATCGTCAATCCGCCGATCGAGGGGCGCGATCTCAACCCGGTGCTCCAGGATATCGGCCTCGCCGTGCATCCGCCGATGCTCTATCTCGGCTATGTCGGCTTCTCGATTTCGTTCTCCTTCGCGATCGCGGCGCTGATCGAGGGGCGGATCGATGCTGCCTGGGCGCGCTGGGTCCGGCCGTGGACGCTGGTTGCCTGGATTTTCCTGACGCTCGGCATCGCCATGGGCTCCTATTGGGCCTATTACGAGCTCGGCTGGGGCGGCTGGTGGTTCTGGGACCCGGTCGAGAACGCCTCGCTGATGCCGTGGCTCGCCGGCACCGCGCTGCTGCATTCGGCGCTGGTGATGGAGAAGCGTAACGCGCTGAAGGTCTGGACCATCCTGCTGTCGATCCTGACCTTCTCGCTGTCGCTGCTAGGTACTTTCCTGGTGCGCTCGGGCGTCATCACCTCCGTGCACGCCTTCGCCAATGATCCGACGCGCGGCGTGTTCATTCTCCTGATCCTCTGCCTGTTCATTGGCGGCAGCCTGTCGCTGTTCGCGGCGCGTGCCACCACGTTGAAACAGGGCGGCCTGTTCGCGCCGATCTCGCGCGAGGGCGCGCTGGTGTTGAACAACCTTCTGCTCACCGTCGCCTGTGCGGTCGTGTTGTTCGGCACGCTCTATCCGCTGGCGATGGAGGTGCTGGCCGATTTCAAGATGTCGGTCGGCGCGCCGTTCTATAATCTCAGCTTCGTCCCGCTGTTCATTCTGCTGCTGCTCGCGGTGCCGTTCGGGCCGATGCTGGCGTGGAAGCGCGGCGATCTGCTCGGGGTCACCCAGCGCCTGCTCGCGGCCGGTGTCGCCGGGCTCGTCGTCGTCGCCCTTGTCTGGGCCTGGACCCGGGGCGGCAGCGCGCTGGCGCCGTTGGCGATCGGGCTTGGAGTCTTCGTCGTCGCCGGCGCCGTGACGGATCTCGCCGAACGAACCGGCTTGTTTCGCCTGCCGTTCGCAACGTCGTTGCATCGCGCCCGCGGCCTGCCGCGCTCGGCATGGGGGTCTGTGTTCGCTCACGCCGGTCTCGGCGTCGCGCTGATCGGGATCGTCTGCGAGACCACCTGGAACAGCGAATACATCGCGACGATGAAGCCGAACGACGTCGCCCAGGTCGCGGGCTACGATCTGAAGCTCGACGGCTTGTTTGAGCGCCAGGGACCGAACTACCGCGAGATGATCGCGCAGTTCAACGTCAGCCTGGACGGCCGAACGCTCAGCGTTATGACGCCTTCGAAGCGCAGTTTCACCACGCGCGGATCCTCGACCACCGAGGCTGCGCTGCTGACGCGTGGCGCAAGCCAGCTCTACATCTCGCTCGGCGATGTCGCCGCCGATGGTGCGATCGCGGTGCGCATCTATCACAAGCCGCTGGTGCTCTTGATCTGGTGGGGACCCGTGCTGATGGCATTCGGCGGCATGCTGTCGCTCTCGGACCGGCGCCTGCGGGTTGGTGCGCCGAAGCCGGCGCGGGCCAAGCAACGCCTCCAGCCGGCGGAGTGATTCTGATGCGCCGGATGATGGCCGCGATCGTCGCGCTTGTGCTGCTGGCTTTGCCTGCGGCCTATGCCGTGCAGCCCGACGAGATCATGTCGGACCCCGCCAAGGAAGCGCGCGCACGCGACTTGTCGCGCGAGCTGCGTTGCATGGTCTGCCAGAACCAGTCGATCGACGATTCCGATGCGCCGCTCGCGCGCGACCTGCGGCTGCTGGTGCGCGAACGGATCGCAGCCGGCGACAGCAATTCCCAGGTGCTCGACTTCCTGGTGGCGCGCTACGGCGAATTCGTGCTGCTGAAACCGCGCTTCGAGCGTCAGACGATGCTGCTGTGGCTGCTCGCGCCGCTGCTGCTGGCCGGCGGAGGTCTGGCGCTGTGGCTGCAAATTCGGCGCCGCGCGCGAAGTGGTGCAGACGTACCAGCTCCGCCGCTCACGCCCGATGAAGAGGCGCGACTAGCGGCCTTGATGTCGGACGAGGCATCACGTTAGCAGGCGTCGAAGACGGCACTGCGGGAACCTCATTAAGTTCCTGCAGCAGCACGTTTTTTTGCCTGCGATAAACTGCCGCATGCAAGCGCGGCCTTCATTACCAAAGTTTAACCCCGCAGCCAGCGCGCGGTAAGGCGGCGGCCCCCATCTTGGGGATCGTAAGGTGCTGCCGACCGGCACCAAGTGGATTTCAAGGCCCTGGAGACCTCCGCATGACTGACCGTCCCGATCTCACGAACCTTCCGTCCTTCCGGCAGCCCCGCCGCTCGGTTTTCTCGGCCCGCAGAATCGCGCTGATGGCTTCGGTCCTCGCCGGTCTCGGGATCGCCGTCCACGGCTTCAGCCCATCGACCTCGCCTGCCGACCTGTTCTCAAGCCCGGCGCACGCGCAGGTCAACAACGAGGTCAAGAAGGTCGAACGTCCGATCGGTTTCGCCGATATCGTCGAGCGCGTGAAGCCGTCGGTGATCTCGGTGAAGGTCAACATCAAGGAAAAGACCGCCAGCAATGACAGCGGCGACGACGAGTCCTCGCCGTTCCAGCCGGGCTCGCCGATGGAACGCTTCTTCCGCCGCTTCGGTGGGCCGGATGGCTTCCCGGGCCTGAAGGGTGGTCGTGGCCGCGTCGTGCAGGGCCAGGGCTCCGGCTTCTTCATCTCGGCCGACGGCTATGCCGTGACCAACAACCACGTGGTCGACAGCGCCGACAAGGTCGAAGTCACGACCGACGACGGCAAGACCTACACCGCCAAAGTGATCGGCACCGACCAGCGTACCGACCTCGCTCTGATCAAGGTCGAGGGCGGCTCCAACTTCCCGTTCGCCAAGCTTGCCGACGGCAAGCCGCGGATCGGCGACTGGGTGCTCGCGGTCGGCAACCCCTTCGGACTCGGTGGCACCGTGACGGCCGGCATCGTCTCGGCGAGCGGCCGCGACATCGGCAACGGTCCGTATGACGATTTCATCCAGATCGACGCGCCCGTGAACAAGGGCAATTCCGGCGGTCCGGCCTTCAACACCGACGGCGAGGTGATGGGCGTCAACACCGCGATCTACTCGCCCTCCGGCGGTAGCGTCGGCATCGCGTTCTCGATTCCCGCGAACACCGTGAAGAGCGTGGTTGCCCAGCTCAAGGACAAGGGTTCGGTCAGCCGCGGTTGGATCGGCGTGCAGATCCAGCCGGTGACGTCCGACATCGCCGACAGCCTCGGCATGAAGAAGGCCGAAGGCGCGCTGGTGGCGGAGCCGCAGGCGAACGGTCCGGCCGCCAAGGCCGGCATCGAGTCCGGCGACGTGATCACCTCGGTCAACGGCGAATCCGTCAAGGACGCCCGCGAACTCGCTCGCACCATCGGCGGCATGGCGCCCGGCGCGACCGTGAAGCTCAACGTGCTGCACAAGGGGCAGGACAAGGTCGTGAACCTCACGCTCGGTCAGCTGCCCAACACGGTCGAGGCCAAGGCCGACACCGATAACGACAGCGGCAAGAGCGCGAGCAAGGGCACCGACGTGCCGAAGCTCGGCATGACGGTGGCGCCCGCCAATTCCGTCGCCGGCGCCGGCAAGGACGGCGTCGTGGTCACCGAGGTCGATCCGAAGAGCGCTGCGGCCGAACGCGGCTTCAAGGAAGGTGACGTGATTCTCGAAGTCGGCGGCAAGAGCGTGAGCACCGCCGGCGATGTCCGCGAGGCCATCAACGCGGCGAAGACCGACAACAAGAACAGCGTGCTGATGCGCGTGAAGAGCGGCGGCCAGTCGCGCTTCGTCGCCGTGCCCCTCGCCAAGGGGGTAGGGCCCAGGAGGCTTGCGAGACAAGGGTGTCGCCGGCATCAGTCGCCCCGCCGACGGCGCCTTCCCGGGAGCGGAGCAACGCTCCCCCATGTCTACCTTCCGGTGGAATTACGCCCCCCTCCGTCGGAAGGCCTAGGGCGGTGAAGTCCCCCCAGCTTCACCGCCCGCCTTTTTCTCGATGCCGGAGTCGCTCGGCTTGCATGCGATCGCCGCTCGGGCCATGTTTAGAGAAGGTTGACCTCCTTGACCGCCCCCGAACGCACGATGCGCCTCCTCATCATCGAAGACGACCGCGAATCCGCCGACTATCTCGTGAAGGCGTTTCGCGAGGTCGGACACATTGCCGACCACGCCGCCGACGGCGAGGAAGGCCTCGCCATGGCCGAGAACGGTGATTACGACGTGCTGGTGGTCGACCGCATGCTGCCCAAGCGCGACGGCCTGTCGCTGATCGGCGCGCTTCGCGACAAGGGCGACTCGACGCCGGTGCTGATTCTCTCCGCCCTCGGTCAGGTCGACGACCGCATCAAGGGGCTGCGCGCCGGTGGCGACGACTATCTGCCAAAGCCCTATTCCTTCGCCGAGCTGCTGGCGCGCGTCGAGGTGCTGTCACGCCGCCGCGGCGGTCCGGCCGAGGATACGCTTTACCGTGTCGGCGATCTCGAGCTTGACCGGCTTTCGCATCGCGTCGCTCGCGGCAAGGACGAGCTGACGCTTCAACCGCGCGAGTTCCGCCTGCTCGAATATTTGATGAAGCATGCCGGACAGGTGGTGACGCGCACCATGCTGCTGGAGAACGTCTGGGACTACCATTTCGATCCACAGACCAACGTGATCGACGTGCACATTTCGCGGCTGCGCTCCAAGATCGACAAGGGCTTTGAGCGGCCGCTGCTGCACACCATCCGCGGCGCCGGGTACATGATCCGTGACGGCATTCGGTAAACTCGTCCGCACCACGGCATTCCGGCTGACGCTGGTCTACCTGTTTTTGTTTGCGATTTTCGCGGCGTCGCTGCTCGCCTATTTCGCCTGGAATACACGGCGCCTCATCACCGAGGAGATCACGCAGACGGTCAACGCCGAGACCTCGGAAATCTCGGAGATCTACGGCCGCCGGGGCATGTTCGGCCTCGTGCGCACGATCGAGTACCGCGCGCTGCGGCCGGGCGCCAATCTCTATCTCGTGACGACCCCGACGGGCCAGGCGATCGCTGGGAACGTTGGCTCGCTGGCGCCGGGCGTGATGGCGACGCGCGGCTGGACCGAGACCGCCTATCGGCGGATCGAGGAGGCGGATGATCGCGATCACCGCGCGCTGGTACGCGTCACCGAGCTCGAGAACGGTTTCCGGCTCTTGATCGGCCGCGACCTTGCCGAGCGGCGGCGCTTGTTCAGCATCGTCGCCAAGGCCGCGCAATGGTCGATCCTGATCGTCGTGGTGCTCGGCCTCGGTGGCGGCATCTTCGTCGCCCGCAGGGTGTTGACGCGGATCGACGCGATGTCCGGCACCGCGCATCGCATCATGATCGGCGACCTCAGCGAGCGCCTGCCGGTCGGGCGCAGCGGCGACGAGCTCGATCGCCTCGCCGAAAACCTCAACGCCATGCTGGAGCAGATCGAGGCGCTGATGGCGGGGCTGAAGGAAGTCTCCGACAACATTGCCCACGATCTCAAGACCCCGCTGACGCGCCTGCGCAACCGCGCCGAGGAGGCGCTGGCGAAATCGGGCAGCGAGGGCGACTACCGCGCCGCGCTGGAACGCACCATCGAGGAATCCGACGGCCTGATCCGCACCTTCAATGCGCTGCTGATGATCGCGCGCGCGGAATCCGGGCAGGCGCGCGGCAACATGGATGATTTCGACGCCGCCGATGTCGCGGGCGGCATCCACGAACTCTACGAGCCGTTGGCCGAAGACGACGGCATGACCTTGAAGGTCAAGAGCCAGCCCGCGCCGATTCACGGCAATCGCGAACTCATCAGTCAGGCGCTCGCCAATCTGGTCGAGAACGCCATCAAATACGGCAAGCCGGCGGCGCAGACGGCCGGAACGGTGGTCAGCCTGGATAGCCGGCAGATCACGATCGAGGCAAGGCGCGAGGGCGATCAGGTGCTGCTCAGCGTCACCGATCGCGGCCCGGGAATTCCCGAGGGCGACCGCAAGCACGTCGTCGAGCGATTCGTGCGGCTCGAGGCGAGCCGTACGCTGCCCGGTTCCGGCCTCGGCCTCAGCCTCGCATCGGCGGTTGCCACATTGCACGGCGGTGAATTGCGGCTGGGCGATGCCCAGCCCGGCCTCGTTGCCACATTGGTGCTGCCGGCCCGCGCGGGCGCCGGCGACAGGGTTGCTCCGCCAATACCGGATGTGCCACAGAAGGTGGCATGAACCACTCCGCGCCGGGAAACGCGGACAAGCATGGTGAGAGCCTGGCGGCGCGCTTCGCGGAGGCTCCCCATATTGCCGCTTCCGTAACCGACGAAACACGCTTTGAAAATTGGCTGGCCGAGCTCGAGCCGGCACAATCGGCCCGTCTTCAAGCGCTGCTGGTTCATCGCTTCGCGCGGGATATCCTGGCCGGCATTGCGGAATTCTCGCCCTATCTTTTCGAGCTGGTTCGCGCCGATCCGCAGCGTCTGATCCGGCTGCTTGAATCCGATCCGGATGCGCATCTGGCCGCGCTGATCGCAGAGGCGAGGGGCGCGGTGCTCGCAGCGAGCGACGAGGCCGAAGTGATGCGGCTGCTCCGCCGCATGAAGGCGGAGGCAGCGCTTCTGATCGCGCTGTGCGACATCGGCGGAGTCTGGCCGGTGATGCGGGTGACGGCGGCACTGACTGACATTGCCGTATCCTCGGTGCAGGCCGCGCTCCGATATTTGCTGCGGCAGGAAGCCGCACGCGGCAAGCTCATACCTCCTGACCCCGAGGCGCCGGAGAGGGTTGCGGCCTGATCGTGCTCGCGATGGGCAAGATGGGTGCGGGCGAGCTGAACTATTCCAGCGACATCGACCTGATCGTGTTCTTCGATCCTGATAACACGACACTGGCGCCCGACATCGAGCCGCAGCCGTTCTTCGTCCGGGTGACGCAAGCGATGGCGCGCATTCTCCAGCAGCGCACCTATGACGGCTATGTCTTCCGAATCGATCTGCGCCTGCGCCCCGATCCGTCCTCGACCCAGGTCGCGATCTCCCGCGACGCGGCGCTGCACTATTACGAGCGGGAAGGGCGCACCTGGGAGCGCGCCGCGATGATCAAGGCGCATGCCTGTGCCGGCGATCCCAGGGCGGGCGAAGCGCTGCTCGCCGAAATCTCCCCCTTCGTCTGGCGTAAGCATCTCGACTTCGCCGCGCTCGCCGACGTCCACGACATGAAGCGGCAGATGCAGACCTATCGCGGTCAGAGCGAGATCGCAGTCGAAGGCCACAACGTCAAGGTCGGCCGCGGCGGCATCCGCGAGATTGAGTTTTTCGCGCAGACGCAGCAGCTGATCGCCGGCGGGCGCCATCCGGAGCTGCGGGTGCGGCCGACGCTCATCGCACTCGACGTGCTCGCCGCCAGCAACTGGATCACCTTTGAAGCGCGCGAGGAATTGACCAGGGCCTATGAATTCCTCCGCCGGGTCGAGCACCGGCTCCAGATGATCGCCGACGAGCAGACCCATGCCTTGCCCGACGACAAGCAGGCGGTCGAGCGCTTCGCCCGGTTCTTCGGCTACGAGAACCGCGAGACTTTCGCCCGTGACCTGTTGCGCCAGCTTGAAATCGTGCAGGGGCATTACGAAAAGCTGTTCGAGGGCGACGACCCGGCCGGAACGGCAAGTCTGCCGGCCCTCGACTACCGGGCCGGGGGCGATGATCCGCGCCTGCTCCAGCACCTCGCGGCGCTCGGATTCAAGAAGCCCGCTGCCGTCGCGCAGACCGTGCGCGAGTGGATCAGCGGCGACTATCGCGTGTTCCGCAACGAGCAGACGCGCAGCGCCTTCGTCGAGTTCGTGCCGGCGCTGATTGACGGCCTGGCGCATGCCGAAGAGCCCGACCGCGCGGTCGTGGCTTTCGATCATTTCCTCAGCGCGCTTCAACGTGGTGGTCGATTGATCACGCTGCTCGGCCAGAACCGCGATCTCGTCGCGCTGGTGGCCCTGGTGTTGGGCGCCGCCCCCCGGCTTGGCGAGATGCTGGCGCGGCAGCCGCAGCTCATGGACGGTTTGATCGATCCGCGCTTCTTCGGCGCGATGCCGGACCGGCAGGAATTGTCGGTGCGGCTGGCGGCCACGGTCCAGGACGCAGGCTCCTACGAGGAATTTCTCGATCGTTTGCGTCTGTTCGGCCAAGAGAGCCTGTTCCTGATCGGCACCCGCATCCTCTCTGGCACCGTCTCGGCGCAACAGGCAAGCACGGCCTTTGCCGATGTTGCCGAAGGCATCGTCCATACCGTGCATGGGCTGGTCGCCGATCGCTTCGCCGCCCAGCACGGGCGGATCAAGAGGCAGGAGACCGCGATCATCGCCATGGGCCGGCTCGGCGGCCGCGAGATGACCGCGTCCTCCGATCTCGACCTGATCCTGCTTTATGATTTCGATAGCGACGATCCGGACTCCGACGGGCCGAAGTCGCTCCAGGGCGCGCATTATTTTGCCCGCCTTACCCAGCGCCTGATCAGTGCCTTCACCACGCGCACCAATTACGGCGTGCTCTACGAGATCGACATGCGGCTGCGCCCGTCGGGGCGAGCCGGTCCGGTGGCGTCAAGCCTCGTCTCGTTCGCGGACTACCAGGCCAACGAGGCCTGGACCTGGGAGCACATGGCGCTGACGCGTGCGCGCGTGGTGTCGGCGTCCCCGAATTCCGCGAGCGCATCGAACAGATCATCCGCGAGGTCCTGACCCGCCGCCGCGACCCGTTGGTCATCGCCACCGACGTCGCCGACATGCGGCGCGCGATCGCGCAGGAGAAGGGCGAGACCGACCATTGGGATCTCAAATATGCCGCCGGCGGCATGGTCGATATCGACTTCATCGCGCAATATCTGCAGCTCGTGCACGCGCACGAGAAGCCGGGGATTCTCGACGTCAGCACGGTGCAGGTGCTGGAGAATGCTGCCAGGCTCGGCCTGCTGCCGCACTCGGAAGCTGAGATCCTGCGCGCGGCTGCGCGGCTCTATCACGATCTGACGCAGATCCTGCGGCTCTGTGTCAGCGACCGCTTCAAGCCCGATACCGCCGGCATCGACCTTCAGCGCGTCATGGCGCGTGCTGGCGACGCGCCGGATTTCTCCTCGCTGGAGGCACGCGTCAAGGAAACGCAGAGCGACGTGCGGCGGGTGTTCAGCGCGCTTCTGGAAGGGAAATAGCCTGTTTCAACGATGTCAGGGCTTCGAGCACGTTCGGCTCGAGCCCCGCACCGCCGGCATCGAGATGCGCGAAGATCGCGCGCTTCATCCGGGGATCCCAGAATTTCTTGATGTGCTCGGCGATCCCCGGCACGGCCTTGTCGTGGCCCTGGCTGCGGAAGAACGTACCGATCTGGTTGGCCATGTAGATCAAACGGTCAGGCGACATCGGCAACCTCCCTGGCATGGCGCGCGACGATGCGGCTGCCGTGGGTAAACACTTCGAACCCGTCTTGTCGCGCAATCGCGACCAGCGTGATCCCGGCGGCATCCGCGGTGCGGACGGCGAGCGCGGTGGGGGCGGAGACCGCGACCATCACCGGCGCGCCGATCGCGGCGGCCTTCTGCACCATCTCGACCGAGACCCGGCTCGTCAGCAGCACGATGCCGCCGCTTGCAACCGTGCAGCTGCGCGCAAGCGAGCCCGCAAGCTTGTCGAGCGCGTTGTGGCGGCCGACATCCTCGCGCAGCGCGACGATGCCGTGGGCAGGGGACCAGAACGCGGCGGCGTGAACGGCGCGGGTTTGCACGTTGATAGATTGCAGGGGAGCGATCGCCTGCATGGCCGTCATGATCTGCTCGGGCGTGAAGGTCTGCCCCTGCGGCACGGCGGCCGCTGGCCGCACGGCTTCTGCAATCGAGTCGATGCCGCAGATGCCGCAGCCGGTCGGGCCGGCAATGTGGCGCCGGCGCTCGCTGATGCGTCCTGCATCCTCTGAGGCCAGCCACATCCGCAACTCGACGCCATGATCGAGACGGACGACTTCGAGCGACCGGATCTCATCGACCGATTTGACGACGCCTTCGTCCAGGCTGAAGCCGACGGCAAAGTCTTCCAGATTCTGCGGCGTCGCCATCATGACGGCGTAGGTGCCGCCATTGTAGGTCAGCGCGAGCGGGGTCTCCTCAGGGATCAGCCGCGTCCCTTCGGACGCGACGCCGTCGCGAAAAATTTCGCGGTCGATGGGCTGGACCGGCACGTGCATGCGGTTACTCCGCGGCTTCGGCCGACGCGATACGGCGGGAGTGCCGCGCCTGCGCATCGTAGGTCTTTTGCCAATCGGACGGGCCGTTCGAGGGCGAGATCTGCACCGCCGTGACCTTGTATTCGGGGCAGTTGGTCGCCCAGTCCGAATAGTCGGTCGTGATCACATTGGCCTGCGTGTCCGGATGATGGAAGGTGGTGTAGACCACGCCCGGCGCGACCCGGTCGGTGATCTCCGCGCGCAGCGTGGTTTCGCCCGCGCGGCTCTGCAGCCGCACCCAGTCGCGGTCGCGCACGCCGCGCTGCTCGGCGTCGTGCGGATGGATCTCCAGCCGGTCCTCGGCATGCCAGACCACGTTCTCGGTGCGCCTTGTCTGCGCCCCGACATTGTACTGGCTGAGGATGCGTCCCGTCGTGAGCAGCAACGGGAAGCGCGGGCCGGTGCGCTCGTCGGAGGCGATATACTCCGTGACGATGAATTTGCCCTTGCCGCGGACGAAGCCGTCGATGTGCATCACCGGCGTGCCCTCCGGCGCCTTTTCGTTGCAGGGCCACTGCACCGAGCCGAGTTCATCGAGCTTGGCGTAGGAAACCCCAGCGAAGGTCGGCGTCAGCGCCGCGATCTCGTCCATGATCTCGGACGGGTGGCCATAGTTCAACTCGTAGCCCATCGCCTTGGCAAGGCCGATCGTGACCTCCCAGTCCGCCATGCCGTTCTTCGGCGTCATCACCTTGCGCACGCGCTGGATGCGGCGTTCCGCGTTGGTGAAGGTGCCGTCCTTTTCAAGGAAGCTCGAGCCGGGCAGGAACACATGGGCGTAGTTCGCGGTCTCGTTCAGGAACAGGTCGTGCACGATGACGCAGTCCATCGCCGATAGCGCCGCGACCACATGCTTGGTGTTGGGATCGGATTGCAGGATGTCCTCGCCCTGGACGTAGAGCCCCATGAACGTGCCTTCGATCGCGGCATCGAACATGTTGGGAATGCGCAGCCCCGGCTCCGGGTTGAGCTTGACGTTCCACAGCGATTCGAACTGGTCGCGTACGGCATCGCCCGAGATGTGGCGATAGCCGGGCAGCTCGTGCGGAAACGAGCCCATGTCGCAGGAGCCCTGCACGTTGTTCTGGCCGCGCAGCGGGTTCACGCCGACACCGGGACGGCCGATATTGCCTGTTGCCATCGCCAAATTGGCGATCGCGATCACCGTGGTCGAGCCCTGGCTGTGCTCGGTGACGCCGAGGCCGTAATAGATCGCGCCGTTGCCGCCGGTGGCGTAGACGCGGGCGGCTTCGCGCAGATCGTTCGGATCGACCCCGGTCAGGATCGCGGTCGCTTCCGGGCTGTTGTTGGGCTGGGCGACGAAGGCGGCCCATTCCTCGAACTCGCTCCAGTCGCAGCGCTCGCGCACGAAGGCTTCGTTGACGAGGCCTTCGGTGACGATGACATGGGCGATCGCGGTCATCACCGCGACGTTGGTGCCGGGCATCAAGGGTAGGTGCAGCGCCTTCACATGCGGCGATTCCACCATCTCGGTGCGGCGCGGATCGATCACGATCAGCTTGGCGCCCTGGCGCAGCCGTTTCTTCAGGCGCGAAGCGAAGACGGGATGAGCAGACGCCGGATTGGCGCCGATGACCACGACCACGTCGGTCTGCTCGACGGAGTCGAAATCCTGCGTACCGGCCGAGGTGCCGAAGGTGACCGACAGGCCATAGCCGGTCGGCGAATGGCAGACCCGGGCGCAGGTGTCGACATTGTTGTTGCCGAAGCCGGCGCGGATCAGCTTCTGCACCAGATAGGTCTCTTCATTGGTGCAGCGCGACGAGGTGATGCCGCCGATGGCGTCGCGGCCGTATTTTTGCTGGATGCCGCGCATCCTGTCGGCGGCGAACGCGAACGCGTCATCCCATGACACTTCGCGCCAGGGATCCTCGATCCGCTCGCGGATCATCGGCTTGAGGATGCGTTCCTTGTGGTTGGTGTAGCCCCAGGCAAAGCGGCCCTTGACGCAGGAATGGCCGCGATTGGCCTTGCCGTCCTTGTAAGGCACCATGCGCACGACCTCCTCGCCGCGCATTTCCGCCTTGAAGGTGCAGCCGACGCCGCAATAGGCGCAGGTGGTGACCACCGAATGTTCGGGCTGGCCGATCTCGATCACCGACTTTTCCGTCAGCGTCGCGGTCGGGCAGGCCTGCACGCAGGCGCCGCAGGACACGCATTCCGAGCCGAGGAAGCTTTCGCTCATCCCGGGCGAGACGCGGCTGTCGAAGCCGCGGCCCGAGATCGTCAGCGCGAAGGTGCCTTGCACCTCCTCGCAGGCGCGGACGCAGCGCGAGCAGACGATGCACTTCGAAGGATCGTAAGTGAAGTAGGGGTTGGAGTGGTCCTTCGGCATCCAGGCGGCGTTGACCTCGCCATGAGACTTGCCATGGGATTTGGCGAACACATGATTCTCGCCGTCATAGCCGTAGCGGACGTCGCGCAGGCCGACGGCGCCGGCCATGTCCTGCAATTCGCAATCGCCATTGGCGCCACAGGTCAGACAGTCGAGCGGATGGTCGGAGATATAGAGCTCCATCACGCCCTTGCGCAGATTCTTCAGCCGTTCGCTCTGGGTGTGCACGACCAGGCCGTTCATGGCCGGCGTGGTGCAGGAGGCCGGCGTACCGGCGCGGCCCTCGATCTCGACGACGCAGAGGCGGCAGGAGCCGAACGCGTCGACCATGTCGGTGGCGCAGAGCTTCGGGATCTGGTGGCCCGCATCCATCGCGGCACGCATGATCGAAGTGCCCTCGGGCACGCTGACCTCTTTACCGTCGATGGTCAGCGTGACCATCGTTTCCGATGTCGAGCGCGGCGTGCCGAAGTCGAGTTCTTGGATCAGAGACATTGTCGTTCTCCTATTCGGCGGCCTGAAGCGTGGTCGGCACGGGTGCGAAATCTTCCCGGAAATGCTTCAATGCGCTCAGCACGGGGTAGGGCGTGAAGCCGCCGAGCGCGCAGAGCGAGCCGAATTTCATGGTGTTGCAGAGGTCCTCGACGAGCGCGATGTTCTCGCTCACCCGCTCGCCGCGGATGATCTTCTCGATGGTTTCGACGCCGCGAGTCGAGCCGATCCGGCACGGCGTGCACTTGCCGCAGGATTCGACGGCGCAGAACTCCATCGCGAAACGCGCCTGCTTGCGCATGTCGACGCTGTCGTCGAACACGACGATGCCACCGTGGCCGATCAGGCCGTCGCGCGCCGCAAACGCCTCGTAGTCGAACGGCGTGTCGAACAGCGCGCGCGGAAAATAAGCGCCGAGCGGGCCGCCGACCTGCACCGCGCGAACGGGACGGCCGGTCAACGTGCCGCCGCCGATGTCGTCGACGAGCTCGCCGAGCGTCACGCCGAACGCGGTTTCGAACAGCCCGCCCTGGCGGATGTTGCCGGCGAGCTGGATCGGCATCGTGCCGCGCGAACGGCCCATGCCGAAATCGGCATAGGCCTTGGCGCCCTCGGACAGGATGAAGGGGATGGCCGCGAACGACAGCACGTTGTTGATGACGGTCGGCTTGCCGAACAGGCCGTGATGCGCCGGCAGCGGCGGTTTGGCGCGCACGAGGCCACGTCGGCCTTCCAGGCTTTCCAGCAGCGAGGTCTCCTCACCGCAAACGTAGGCGCCGGCGCCGACGCGCACGTCGAGATCGAAGCTGTACGCGGAGCCGCCGATCCTGTCGCCGAGATAGCCGCCGTGCTTTGCAGCCTGGATCGCGGCCTTCATCGCTTCGACCGCGTGCGGATATTCGCTGCGGATGTAGACGTAGCCCTTGGTCGCACCGACGGTGATCGCGGCGATCGTCATGCCCTCGATGACCAGGAAGGGATCGCCTTCCATGATCATGCGGTCCGCGAAAGTGCCACTGTCGCCTTCGTCGGCGTTGCAGACGACGAATTTTCGATCCGCCTTGGTCTGGGCGACCGTCTTCCATTTGACGCCGGTCGGAAAGCCGGCGCCGCCACGGCCGCGCAGGCCGGACGCAGTCACTTCGTTCAGGATCGTGTCCGAGCCGAGCGACAGCGCGCGTTGCAGGCCCTTGTAGCCGCCATGGGCGCGATAATCGTCGAGCGAGCGCGGATTGATCACGCCGCAACGGGCAAAGGTGAGGCGGGTCTGGCGCTTGAGCCAGGGGATTTCGTCGGCGACGCCAAGCCGCAGCGGATGCGGTCGGTTGCTCGCCATCGACTCGAGCACGGAGGCGACATCCTCCGGGGTCACCGGGCCGTAGGCGACGCGGCCCGCAGGGGTCGCCACCTCGACCATCGGCTCCAGCCAGCAAAGTCCGCGCGAGCCGGTCCTGACGATCTCGATCGGGAGGCCGCGCTGCTCCGCGATCTGCTCGAATGCCGTGACGATTTCATTGGCGCCGACCGCGATCGCAGCCGCGTCGCGAGGAACGAATATCCGCATCTTCATCGTTGCGCCTCCGCCAGCAGCGCATCGAGCCGCTTGTCGTCGAGCCGGCCGACGAGGCGACCGTCGAGCATCGCGGACGGCGCGGTCGCGCACAGTCCGAGGCAATAGATCGGCTCCAGCGTGACGCGATCGTCCGCGGTGGTATTGCCGAGCGAGATGCCGAGCTTCGCTTCGGCGCGGGCAGCCAGCATATCCCCGCCCGCGGCCTGACAGGCCTCCGCGCGGCAAAGCTTCAGCACATGGCGGCCGGCCGGCTTGTGCCGGAAATCATGATAGAACGTGAACACGCCATGCACCTCGGCGCGCGACAGATTGAGTGCTTGCGCGACCATGGGAATGGCGGCCTGCGGCACGTAGCCGAATGCCTGCTGAAGCGCATGCAGAATGACCAGCGTCGCGCCCTCCTGGCCGGCTTGGTCGGCGATGATCTCGGCGCCGCGCGTCTCGTCCCAAAGCTCGTAACAGGATCCGTAACAAGGCTCGTCAATCGCTGTCATTGTTCGTTCTCAACCAGGGCGTTTCTTCGCCGCAAACTATTTGGAATCGTTCGAAGATCAATAAAGCTGTCTCATGCTGCGATTGCGGATTCAGATCGATTGACCGGTGCAATCGATCGATATGAAATCGCAATCGTGGCCGATCCGCCGCCCGGTTTTCAGGTGTTGGCATGGGTGAGGCGTGCTAGGTTGTGTGCCACGTCAGAATTCGAGGGGATGCACGGTTGCTCGACAAGCTTGAACTACTGCTGGCGCTGGCGAAGGAGCGGCATTTCGGGCGCGCGGCGGAAGCCTGCGGCGTGACCCAGCCGACCATGTCGACCGGGTTGAAGCAACTTGAGGAAATTCTCGGCGTGATGCTGGTCGAGCGCGGCTCCCGCTTTCAGGGCTTCACGCCCGAAGGCGAGCGGGCGCTGGACTGGGCGCGGCGGATCGTGGGCGACGCCCGGGCGATGCGCCAGGAAATCAATTCGCTGAAGGAAAAGCTGTCCGGCGAGATCCGCATCGCGGCGATCCCGACCGTGCTCGGCATGGTCGCCGCGTTGACGACGCCGTTCCGCGCCAAGCATCCCGATGTGCGTTTCCGCATCCAGTCGACGACCTCATCGGAGGTGCTGGGACTGCTGGAAAATCTCGAGGTCGATGCGGGGCTGACCTATATCGAGAACGAGCCGATCGGCAAGGTGCGCACCATTCCGCTCTACAACGAGAGCTATCGCCTGCTGACCGCGCCGGATGCGATGTTCGGCGATCGCGAGTCCGTGACATGGACCGAGGTCGGGCAGGTGCCGCTGTGCCTGTTGACGCCCGACATGCAGAACCGCCGCATCATCGACCGCGCGCTGCGCTCCGTCGGCGCGGAGGCGACCCCGACCCTGACCTCGAACTCGCTGCTCGTGCTGTACACGCATGTCAAGACCGGGCGCTGGGCGAGCGTGATGCCGGCCAAGCTCGCCGAGACGCTCGGCCTATCCGACAAGGTCCGCTCGATCCCGATCGTCGATCCCGAAGTCAATTACAGCATCGGCCTCGTGATCCCGCAGCGCGATCCGATGACGCCGCTGATCGCGGCCCTGGTCAATGTCGCCCGCGAAGTGGCACCAACGCTGCAATCCTAAAGCGGAACGTGTTTGGTTGAATCGATTGCCGCGGCTCTTTCACCTCTCCCGCTTGCGGGAGAGGTCGGCGCGAAGCGCCGGGTGAGGGCTTTCTCCTCTTGAAGATTGTCCCATTGCGGAACCACCCTCTCTCCGACCCTCTCCCGCAAGCGGGCGAGGGAGCACACCTGCGTCTTTGCAGCGATCGAGCTTCATCTCATCGCGCTCTGGTACCCCCGTTTCTTGAAACGTGAGTCGCGAGCCGATATCAGGATGATCTGAGAGCAAGGGAAGTCCTTCTTTCGCAGAGGATCGCGTATCACTCAGCTATGATTCCGGGTACTAGGCCTCAGGCCGCAGCGGAAATTCCGGCTACCGCCTTGATCGCGTCGCGCGGCAGGGTCACGCGGACGACGGTGCCGACGTCGAGCTTGGAGCGCAGCCGCATCGAGCCGCCGTGGAGTTGGGCCAACGAGCGCGCGATCGCCAGGCCGAGGCCGGAGCCGTGATAGGTCTTGGTGAGCTGGCTCTCGACCTGCTCGAACGGACGCCCCAACCGCGCCAGCGAGTGTTGTGCGATGCCGATGCCGGTGTCGGCGATCATCAGCACGATCCTGTCCTCGAGTTGGCGGCCGCGCACCACGATGCGTCCGCCATCGGGGGTGAACTTCACCGCGTTCGAGAGCAGGTTGACGATGATCTGCTTGGTCGCGCGGCGGTCGGCGACGACCGAGATGGAGGTCTCGATGTCGGCATCGAGCGTCAGGTGCTTGTCGTGGGCGCGGCCGGAGACGACACGCAGGGATTCCGCGAGTGTCTGCGCCAGATCGAGCTCTTCCATGTCGAGCTTCATGCGACCGGCTTCGATCTTGGACATGTCGAGGACGTCGTTGATGACCTCGAGCAGATAGTGGCCGCTGGTCAGGATGTCGTGGCAGTATTCCTGGTACTTCTCCGAGCCCAGCTCGCCGAACATGCCTGAGCCCATGATCTCGGAGAAGCCGATGATCGCATTCAGCGGCGTGCGCAGCTCGTGGCTCATATTGGCGAGGAATTTCGACTTGGTCTGGTTGGCTTCCTCGGCCCGGGTCTTTTCGCGCTGATACTTCTCGGCCAGGTCGGCGAGCTCGTTGGTCTGGCGTTCCAGCGCCGCCTGGGAGCGCTTCAGGTCGATCACGGTGGCGCGCAGGCGCAGATCGTTGTCGACGAGCTTCTGCTCGTGCTCCTTGATGCGGGTGATGTCGGTGCCGACCGAGACGTAGCCGCCGTCCTTGGTGCGGCGCTCGCTGATGTGCAGCCAGCTGCTGTCGTCGAGCTGGGCCTCGAAGGTACGCGCGCCCGGGCCTTGGGTAGCGGTCTCGTTGTGGCGGGTGCGGACCTCCGGCATGCGGCCGACTTCGAGCACGGTTTCATAGGACGTGCCCGGAATGACGGCCGAGTCCGGCAGCTTGTGCAGGCGCTGGAAGTGCGAGTTGCAGAGCACCAGGCGGTCGCTCGCGTCCCACAGCACGAAGGCTTCCGGAATGGTCTCGATCGCGTCGCGCAGGCGCAAATCGGCTTCCACGGTCCTCTCGGCGAGGCTCTTCTGCTCGGTGATGTCGACCGCGATGCCGATCAGGTGCACGCCGGCATCGCCCGACCCGTGCGTCCGCTCGCAGCGGACGCGGAGCCAGATCCAATGGCCGTCGACATGCTGCATGCGGAACGTCTGGTCGATATGGTCGATCTTCTCGGAGATGAGCTGGTCGGCGATCGCGAACAGGTCGATGTCGTCGGACTTCACCAGCGCGTTGACCTCGCCGAAGGTGAGGAGCTCGTTGCGGCCGTCGAGGCCGAGCATCGAAAACATCGATTGCGACCAGAAGATCCGACCGCGCGACAAATCCCAGTCCCAGAGGCCGCAGCGGCCGCGGTTGAGCGCGGTGTCGATGCGGCCGCGCACGGCGTCGTTGATCAGATCGCCTTCGCGGGCCCGGGTCGATTGCCAGTGGAAGGCGAAGCCGAGGATGAGGACGACGAAGCCGGTGGTCGCCGACAGCGTCACCGAGAGCGCGGCGTCCGAACCCCAGATCGGCTCGTTGCGCTCCTGGATCACGGTGACGAGTCCCGGTAGCGACTTGATCGGCCGCGAGGTCGCGAGCGCGGCGTTGCCGTCCGGCAGTGTCATGTTGGAGACGTCATTGTCGCGCGGCGGCGCGGCAAGCAGCTGTGCCGTGGTGATCGCATCGAGCAGATGGTCATTGCCCGAGGGATCGCTGTCGATCGGAATGCGGGCGAGGACGCGGCGTTCGATGCCGGCCGAGGTGACGACAACGTGGCGGCCCGAGACTCTGGCCCGGGACGGGATCATGTCGGACAGCAAGATCGGCAGGTTCTCGATGCTCTTCAGCCGCTCCGCGCGGGACGAGGTGAGGCGGTCGATGCGCTCGGCGAGCAGTTCGGCAAGCATCGAGATGTCGTTCTGGATCACCAGCCGCTTCTGCCGCGTCTGGTCGACGACCTGGACGAAGGCGCCGAGACAGATCGTGATGAGGAAGGCGATGATGAGCGTGGGCACGGCGCGGCGCAGCGCCGGCTCCGCGATCAGGAGCCTATGATAGGCAGGTTTCGCGATCGATTGCGCCAATCCTTTGATCGAATCGGATTGGACGCACGCGTTCGCGGCGTCTGCGCGCGCCATGCCTTCGGCCCCCTGAAAACCTGCTTGCAATACTTGTCCGAAAGCAGCCCCACATCGCTTTCGAGATCACAGCGATTTGAATCCAGTTTGCGCAGGCTGTCGAGAGTCAACGAAACGTTAACGCGAAATAATTCTTATCCAATGAAGACTTCGCACGCGCATTATCCGTACGACTACGTTTGCGATGAGTCCGAAACGAGAACGTGTGACTCGTCGCACCTTCTGCATCATGCGCGCGGCGGCTCGGCGTGGCTGATGACGCGCTTCACGCTTGGAAAAGCGCGGCGCAGCGCGCGCTCGATCGCGTCGACATGCTCGTGCACCTTGATCACGCTCATCGACGGCGCGGCGCGGCAGTGGAAATTTACGATCTCGCCGGCATCGGTGTTGCGCACGCGCACATTATGAATGTCGTGGATCTCGCTGCCGGCGGCGTATTCGGTGAGTGCTGTTGCGATGGTTTGCACCCGTTCCGGCCCGGCATCGACGCCGAACGGCAGTTCCGGTTCCAAGGGCTCGATATGGACGTCGACCTCGACGTCCGCGCCGAACTCTTCCTGGATGTTGCGCTCCAGCGTGTTGGCAACCTCATGGGCGGCATCGAGCTGCATCTCTGCGCCGACCTCGAGGTCGATGCTGACGATCAGCTTGCCGCCCGAGTCTTGAATCGTACCCAACTCGTGTACCGTGACGTGGTGAACGGCGAGGCCCGAATTATGCGCGATCACCATGATGCGATCGCGCACGGTCTCGTTGTCGCGCGCGACCGGCACGGCAGTGAAGGTGAGGTCGGCATCGCCGAACGCCTTGTCCACGGCTGCTTGCGCCTTGCGCTTGATCTCCTCGACGCGGTCGATCGGATAGGTCCGCGGCACCTTTACGATGGCGTCGATGAAGGTGGTCGCGCCGACCATGCGCACCCGCAGCCGCTCGACGTCGATCACGCCGGGCACGCCGCCGATCGCGGCCGTGGCCTTCTCCTGTGCGCCCTCCGGTGCGCGATCGACCAGCGTCTGCACCGTCGAGCCCGCCATGCGCAGGCCGAGAGCCGCGATCATCACGGCGACGGCCGCGGCTGCCGCGGCGTCGCCCCACCAGAAGCCGAGGGCGGCGAGGATCAGACCGATGATCACGGCGAACGAGCCCATGACGTCGGAGGCGAAATGCAGGGCGTCTGCGGCCAGCGCCTGGCTCCGTGTCTCTCGTGCTGCACGGTGCAGCGCGCGGGCGCGCCAGAGATTGACCAGAATGTCGATCACCAGCACGACGAACGGCACGGCCGAGATCGTCGGTGGCGGGGTTCCCTCGCGCAACCGGCTATAGGCCTCAACCAGGATGCCGCCGGCCAGCACGTAGAGCAGGGCGGTGACCCCGAGGGCCGAGATGCTTTCCAGCTTGCCGTGGCCGTAATGATGCTCGTCGTCCGCCGGCTTGTCCGAGACCCGCACCACCGCCCAGGTGATGATGGTCGCGACCAGGTCGACCGAGGAGTGCAGGGCCTCGGAGATCAGCGCCAGTGAGCCGATCGCGACGCCGACCACGAATTTGGCCGCCGCCATGCCGCCGCTGGCAAGGATTGAGACTGCCGCGACCGATGTCTTGCTGTGCTGTGCGCTCATGGCGGGGATTTAGCAGTCCCCGGGTGAACATCAAGCGATGATCCACAGGCGTAGTCGCGAGTGATTTGCAGGAGCGGGACTGTCGTTGGTGTCATTTCTGGTGGTCAAGGACAGGTCTCGTAGGGTGGGCAAAGCTAGCGTGCCCACCGCAAACCGTTGATCAGGAGACACTGTTGGTGGGCACGGCGCTACGCGCCTTTGCCCACCCTACAACACCGCCCCGGAACGACCGCTACGGCATGGTCACCACAATCTTCCCCAGATGCTTGTTCGCCTCCATGTGCTCGAACGCCTTGTCGATGTCGGCGAATGCGAACACCTTGTCGATCGGCAGTTGCAGCTTGCGCGACTCGACCGCGCCCCAGATGTCCTTGCGGACCTCCTCGAAGATCTCGCGGACCTCTTCGATGGTGCGGGTGCGGAAGGTCACGCCGATATAGCTGATGCGGCGCGCCGCATGCAGGTCGAAGTTGAAGTCGGCATGGGTGCCGCCGAGCCGGCCGACATTGACGATGCGGCCCTTGATCCTGCTCGCGGCAAGGTTCTGGTTGGCGACTTTGCCGGAGACCTGGTCGACGATGAGGTCGACGCCTTCGCCGTTGGTCACTTTCAGCACCTCGTCGACCCATTTGGGGTCGGTGGAGTCGACGGCGAGGTCGGCGCCATATTCCGTGAGTCGGCCGCGGCGATAGGCATCGGTCGAGGAGCCGATCACAAGTCTGGCGCCCTTGAGCTTGGCGATCTGCATCGCCATCAGGCCGACCCCGGAGCTCGCGCCCTGGACCAGCACGGCTTGCCCCGGCTGCACGCCGCCCACAGTGACGACCGCGTTGTGCATGGTCGCAAGCGCGACGGGGAGGGTGGCGGCCTCCTCGAAATTC
Source organism: Bradyrhizobium sp. LLZ17 (assembly GCF_041200145.1). Lineage (NCBI taxonomy): Bacteria > Pseudomonadati > Pseudomonadota > Alphaproteobacteria > Hyphomicrobiales > Nitrobacteraceae > Bradyrhizobium > Bradyrhizobium zaerense. Next base: position 2,230,657 of record NZ_CP165734.1, on the reverse strand, counting down.
ATGTTCGAGGGCGCGCGGAACAGCCGGCCGTGGTCGGCCAGCGTGTATTCGGCGAACGCCGCGCCGCCCGAGCCCATGATGCGGTCGCCGATCTTGACGCCCTTCGCGTCGGACCCGAGCTCGGCGACTTCGCCAGCCCATTCCATGCCGAGCACGGTGCCGGCGCCGCCGGCCGCGCCATGGGCGTGGCCCTTGCGCATGCCGGTATCGGCGCGGTTCAGCCCGCAGGCGCGGACCCGGACCAGCACCTGCGTGCCTTTAGGCGTTGGTTGAGCGACGTCGGAAATCTGAGCGCCGTCAAAGCCGTAGACATAAGCCTTCATGAATTGCTCTCGCTTGTTGCAGTGATTATTCCGCCGCTTCGCGTTGTGGATGAACGATCATTGCCTCGAGCCGGCTGCGGATGATGGCTTCCGCCTCGCGCACGATGCGGGAGATCAGCTCGCCGCAGCTCGGGATGTCGTGGATCAGGCCCTGCACCTGGCCGGCTGACCAGATGCCTTCGTCCGAATTGCCGGTGGCGTAGACCATCTTGCCGCGGGCGCCGGCGACGAGTTCGCGGATGGTCGAGATCTCGTTCCGGGCGACCCGCGAGGTGTTGCGCATGGTGCGGAAGATCAGCTCGGTCTCGCGCTCGTCGTTGGCGACGATCTTCTCCTTGATGAGCTGGTGGATCGGGCTCTCCTTGGTGGCCATGAAGCGTGTCCCCATGTTGATGCCCTCGGCGCCGAGCGCCAGCGCGGCGACGAGGCCGCGGGCGTCGGCAAAGCCGCCCGAGGCGATCATCGGGATCTTGACCTTGTGGGCGGCGGCCGGGATCAGGATCAGGCCGGGGGTGTCGTCCTCGCCTGGGTGGCCGGCGCATTCGAAACCGTCGATCGAGATGGCGTCGACCCCCATGCGCTCGGCGGAGAGCGCGTGGCGGACGCTGGTGCATTTGTGCACGACCTTGACGCCGTTCTTTTTGAATTCGTCGACATGCTCCTGCGGCTTGTTGCCGGCGGTTTCGACCACTGTGATACCGCTCTCGATGATGGCGGCGCGATATTCGGCGTAAGGCGGCGGCTTGATCGCGGGCAGGATGGTGAGATTGACGCCAAACGGCTTGTCGGTGAGGTCGCGGCAGCGCGCGATTTCCCTGGTGAGGTCCTCCGGCGTCGGTTGAGTCAGCGCCGTGATGAAGCCGAGCGCGCCGGCATTGGCAACGGCGGCGACCAGCTCGGCGCGCCCGACCCATTGCATGCCGCCCTGGACGATCGGGTGCTCGACGCCGACGAGTTTCGTGAACCGTGTCTGCAACATGCTCTGTTTCCCCCGCCCGCGTGGCCCGCAGGCTGTGTTATCGCTGATCACGGCAGGATGCCGCCCGGGTCGGGAAAAGTCTATTGCAGGGGCGTGCGGTGGGGGCGGACCGCTCATGCGAGCGGACGGGTGATTCCGCAGGGCGGATAATTGGACGGTTGACGCCGGGATGGTGGTGACGGGCGCCGTGCTTCCACATCGTCATTGCGAGGAGCCCTTCGCGACGAAGCAATCCACAATCCCTCAGCGGAGAGATTCTGGATTGCTTCGCTTCGCTCGCAATGACGGCCTGGCCCGCTACTCCGCCGAGAGCCGCACCATTTGGCGGCCGCCGTTGATTTCCTTGAGGGTGTTGACGAAGTTTTCCGGGCGCTGCCAGCGGGAGGGGACCTTCAATCCCATGAATTCGGCGATGTCGCCGATGAAGCCGGTGCAATTGGTGGTCTCGGCGTTCCAGACCGGCGAGCTCGCCTGCAATTTCTTGATGTAGGCGAACACGCGCTTGGCGTCGGCCTCGTTCAGGTAGACGCGATAGCTCGCGGTCAGATAGTCTGGGTCGAGATCACCGTAGCTCGCGCCGGTCTCCGACGGCACCCAGGTCAGGTAACCGAGCACGTAGGTCCAGGTGTCGCCCGCCGGCGTCAGGCCCGCGACTTCGACGGCGCGCTCGCTGGTCTTGCCGTACCAGACGAAGGCGTGACCCCAGCTCGCGGCCGTTCGGGCGCGGAAGTCGACATAGTACGGACCTTTCTCTGCGCGCGCGACCGGCCGTTGCGGCGATTGCCGGGCCGGTCGTGACGCGGAGTCGGCCGAGACAAGCGCATTTGCATCGGCAACGCGCTTGTTCGCTTCGTGGGCCGAGGCCGATGGCATCGTGCACGCAATCATGGCCGCGAGGGCAAATCCCGCAAGCAGGCGGGATCCCCATCGATCAGATGTGCTCGTCACGGTAATGCCCCTCGACTGCTGGCCGTTCGCTGGTTGAGCGCGCGATATTGTGCGCGTCAGTAGTGCGCCGGCGCCTTGCCGATCGGGGCCTTTCCGATCGGGCTCTTGCCAATCGGCATCTTGCCGATCGGGGCCTGCTCCGCCGGATAGACCGGCACGGGCTGGCGGCGCGGCAGATCCGCAGCGTTCGCAACGGTCACCAGAGCAAGCGTAGCACCCACGACAAATACAATCTTCTTCACGTTCATACCCCTGAAGGTTTGGTCCAAACACGGCAGAGCCGTGCCCCCAGACACGCCTCACAGAAGGGCGTCGGAATGCGTCTACAGTGCGGCATCCGCGCGGCATGTTGGGGGCATATGTCGGTGTCGGCAGAGATGTGATGTGTCGGAATATTTCAGTGGCCGTAGTGCGCTCCTCAGCGATCAGCGCTGAGGCGGAAATGCATCTCGATCTTTTCCGGCGATGGTTCGCTCGCAACGCGCCAGGGCGAAAAGCCCGGCGTCGGATCCGGATCGGACGGAAGATCGATCGCCCAGCTTTGCGTCGGCGTGCCCGGCAGCGTCAGGCTGACGGCGCGATGGCGCGTCTTGTACATCAGCGACGCCGAGGCAATGATCGCTTTGCGGTCGCCATCATGCGCGCGCCAGTTGGGCGGCAACATGGGGTCGGCATAGCCTTTCGCTTCCTCGACCTCGATGTGCACGTCCTCCTCCTTGTCCGGCAAGCTCATGCCGGCGGGAAGACGAAACTCGATTGCGAGCGTCATGTAGCCATGGCTGAGAGTGGGCGAGCGGATGAACTCGTACCATCCCCACCACGCCAGGCCGGAGGTGATGAGCAGCAGCGTGACGGCGAAGGGGAAGGACAGGCGGGACTTGGGGCGAGCCGCGGTCTCTGACGTTTCGGTAACGGGCGGAGCCGCGTCGTCTCGGACGATGCCGATGCGCGTGAACAGCCAGATGCCGGCGATCAGGCCGAGCACGCCGCCGATCGGGCCGATGCTGAAGACGGCACCCATGGCGATGCCGCCATCGCGGTCGGGCCCGGCCAGCATCACCACCAGCGCCGCAAGGGCGGACCAGCCGGCGAGCAGGCCGAGCACGGCGGAAACGAAGCCGAGGATGATGCGCATGAGCCATTGGTCGCATGGTGAGGGATCGCGGTTCGATTCCGATGCGCGCCTTACCCGATCCGGTTCAGGCTGTTCCGGATCGTCGAGAAGATGCCGCCGATATCCTTGCGCAGGGTGTCGAGCGAGTTGAAATGGTCGAAGATGCGAGCGAGCCGGTCTTCGACGTCGCGCTTGCTCTTGGCGAGCGCGTCGACGCGCGAGGCAAGGGGGACGCCGCCGTTTGCCTCGATCTCGCCGACGGTCTTGGCGAGCAGGTCGCGGGTGGTGCTGACGTCGGCGATCAGGGCTTCGATGCCGAATACCGGGGCCTTCAGCGGGAGGAGGTCGGCCTGCGACTTCGACATCTCGGTCTTGAAGGCATTCAGCGTCGCCACGGTCTCCTGCAAGGCCCCGAGACGCTGGCGCGACTGGATGATGAAATCGTTCAGCGCGTTCTGGCGATCGACGAGCGTCGTGCCGTCGGCGTCGGTCTCGACATCGGCGAGCGAGCGTTCGAGCTGGGCCTGGCGTTGGGCGAGCTCCTCGAAATCAAGCCGGATCGTGTTGAGGATGTTGGCGCTGTCGTCGATGCGGGCGAGGCGCTGCTCGATCTCGATCTTGTTCTTCGACAGCGCCTCGACGCGTGCGCTGAGCGGAGCTTCGCCGCCGGTCTCGAGCTCGTCGACGGTCTTGGTGAGGCGCTCATGGCTGAGGCTCAGTTCGCCGATCAAGGCATTGAGCCCGCCATCGGACGAGCGCAGCGGCACCAGCTCGGCGTGGGATTTCGCCAGATCTTCCTTGTACTGGTTGAGCGTCGAGAAGGTGTCTTGGACCGCGTTCACCCGCGACAACAGCGTGGAGATGCCGCCGGCGATGTCCTTCAGCCGGTCGGCGAGATTGTTCTTGCGGTCGTCGGTCTCGAGGTCGAGCAGCGAGCGCTCGAGCTGGTTCTGGCGGTCGCGGATTTCGGTGAAGACCGGCTCGACCGCCCGGCGCTGCTCGGCGGCCTTGCCGACGATCTCGCGCAGCTCCTGCTGGCGGCGGCGGATTTCGGCGAGCTGGTCGTGCATGTCGGTGGACTGGTTGCGGCCCTGCTGCAGCAGCGCGCGCTGCTCGGTCTCGCCGAGCTTGTCGTGGAGCGCGGAGACGGCCTCCCTGGGATCGCTCTCGATCAGGTGCTGGACGGTGGCGTCCAGGTGGTTTTGCAGCGCGTGGGCAACGACAACGTCCTCCCGGGTCTTCCTGAGGCGGTCGCGCAGCTTGTCGAGGCGTCGGTCCTGGCGCGACAACCGCCAGGCGGTGGCGCCGATCAAGCCCAGCCCGCCCACCACGATCGCGCCGGCTGCGATGCGCTGCGGCATCGGCAAGGCCCCAAACGCGGCGGGCAGGTGCGTGATGTCGTAACCAAACGCCTGGGGGGCGAGAAGCGCGATGGCGGCGAGCAGGACAAACCAGGCAACCAGGAAAAACAGCCACATCGTGACGTCCTCACGCCTGCACAATCTCGCCATAATTGCTATTGGAGAGCGAAACCGAGATCAAGGGGCGGACGGGTTGCCGGAGCTTTATGGCCGCGCAATCCACGGCTGGTTTGCGTCAGCCGGGTTGGTGGAGGCGGGCGCGGAAGTGGTTTTTCCGAAATTAGGCGATGCCAACACCCGTTCGCCGTCATTCCGGGGCGGCGCGAAGCGCCGAGCCCGGAATCCATCGGGCGGCAGAGACGTTGGAGAAATGGATTCTCAGATGCGCAACTGCGCATCAAAGCTCGCGACTTGGTCGCGGCCCGGAATGCGGGACGCTACAGCCGAAACTCGTTGGTCAGCTCGCCGATCCCGTCGATCGCCACCGTCACAATGTTGACCTGCTCCTTCATCACGCCCACGCCGACCGAGGTCCCCACCGCGATGAGGTCGCCGGCAAGCAGGGTCATGTTGTGAGAGATCTTGCTGACCAGCTCTTGCGCGCTGAAGATCATGTCCGCGATCGGATAGTTCTGCCGCTCGGCGCCGTTGAGGATGGTGCGGACGGTAAGCTTTGCGGGATTGAGGCCGGTCGCGATGACCGGGCCGAACGGGCCGTAATCGTCGATCCCCTTGGCGCGGGCCCATTGCGGGAAGGTGGGGTCGCGGGTCAGGATGTCGTTGGCGGTGATGTCGTTGACGCAGGTATAGCCGAAGATGAAGGCGTCTGCCTCGGCAGGCGAGACGCGCGCGCAGGTCTTGCCGATGACGATGCCGAGTTCGCCTTCATAGGTGGTCTTGCCGTCGTAGAAAGTGGGCCGGCGGATCACCGCGCCGGGCGTCGTGATGCTGGTGGTGGCTTTCAAGAGATAAAGTGGCTCCGGCGGCTCGGGCTGGTTTAGCTTGGCCGCGAGCGCGTGAAAATTATTCCAGAGCGCGACGATCTTGCTGGGCGCGCAAGGTGCCAGCAGCTCGACCTCCGACAGCGCGAGCGTCTTGCCGTTCGGCGCGTTGCGGCCGAACATCTCGCCGTCATGAACGCTGATGCCCGACGATGTCAACGTGCCGAAGCCGGTCGTGCCGGCATGGCGGAAGCGGAGCCATTTTTTCATCTCGCCAGCCATCACGCCACCGCCAGCGCGCGGGAATCGGCCGGCGCGGCGACGCCGTCATAGAGGCCGGCGATGCGGGCGCGCTGGGTCACCATCGCCAGCACCGAGTCGAGCGCGGGCGTCGGGATTTTGGTCAAGCGACCCATCTCCTGCACCACGGTGACGAGCGGATCGATTTCCATCGGACGGCCGCGCTCGAGGTCCTGAAGCATCGATGTCTTGTGCGCGCCGACCTTGCGGGCGCCCTCGATGCGGCGCTCGACATCGAGACGGAATTTAACCCCGAACGTCTCGGCGATGCCTTGCGTCTCCAGCATGATCGCGCGCGACAATGCGCGGGTGGCGGGATCGGTGCAGATCACGTCGAGCGTTGCGTGGGTCAGCGCGCTGATCGGGTTGAAGCAGACATTGCCCCACAGCTTGAGCCAGATCTCGTCGCGGATGCGGTCGAGCACGGGCGCCTTCAGGCCGGCGGCGACGAACAGATCGGCGAGCCGCTGCACGTCCCCGCTGATTTCGCCGGAGGGTTCGCCGAGCGGAAAATTGTTGCCGTAGACGTGGCGGATCACGCCGGGCGCCTCGATCTCGGTCGCGGGATAGACGATGCAGCCGATGGCGCGCTCGGCGCCGAGCTCGTGCCACTGCCGCCCGCCGGGATCGATGCTGTCCAGCGTCGCGTTCTCGTACGCGCCGCCATGCTTGTAGAAGTACCAATAGGGGATGCCGTTGACCGCGGTGACGATGCGGGTGTGCGGGCCCAGCAGCGGCTTCATTTTCTCGATCACGCCGGTGATCGAATGCGCCTTCAGCGTGACGATGACGTAGTCCTGCACGCCGAGCTCGGCCGGATCGTCGGTGCAGCGCGGATGGACGATGTGCTTCTCTTCGCCGGCGAGCAGCGTCAGGCCCTGCTCGCGCATCGCGGCAAGGTGTGCGCCGCGCGCGATCAGGCTGACGTCGGCGCCAGCGCGCGCGAGCTGCACTCCGAGATATCCGCCGATCGCGCCGGCGCCGTAGATGCAGATCTTCATGAAATCCTCGCGGGTGACCAGAATTTTGGAAGTGTTTCGATTGCTCGTGGCACGAGCTCTCGGCACCTCTCCCGCTTGCGGGAGAGGTCGGCGCGCTCGAAGAGCGCGGCGGGTGAGGGCTCTATCCTCTTGGGGAGTCTCCCTAGCGGAGACACCCTCTCCCCAACCCTCTCCCGCAGGCGGGAGAGGGGGCGCGACTTTTCCGTGGCTGCGTCAGGCCGGCTGCATGAAGCTGCCCTAAGCCGCTTTCGGCGTGCTGTTGCTCGCGTCGTCGACGGCAGCCGCGATGTCGCGCATGCTGATGACGGAGACGAGGCTGTAATCGTCGATCACCGGCAGGTGGCGGATGTGATTGCGGTTCATCAGGTGCCGGACGTGCTCGATCGTATCGCTCGAGGTGCAGGAGATCAGCTGCTGCACCGAGACAAGCTGCGAGACCTTGACGTTGACGCCGTTGGCGCCGTGCTCGGCGACCGCACGCACCACGTCGCGCTCGGTGAACATGCCGACGGCGGTATTACCTTCCGAGCGGACCACGTCCTTGACCACCAGCGCGCTGATATTGTTGGCGCGCATCAGCTTGGCGGCGATACCCACCGTTTCGTTCATTCGCACCGTAACAACGCGCGGCGTCTTCTTGCGCAGAATGTCTCCGACCAGCATTGCAACCTCCCTGGGTGAATGATGGAGCAAGTGTGGTATACATTATGCCAATCGTCAAGCATTGGATTTGGCTGATCCGAAAAATCTTGCGGCAGCGATGCTGACATTGCCGCAGGACCCAACAAGCGCCAGGCCAAAAAGAAAGGGGCGCAGCGATGCGCCCCCTTCCTGATGGATGCGGTTGATGCGGGGCTACGCCGCCTTGGTGCTTCCGGCAGCGGTTTCGGCGGACGTCGCTTCGTTGCCGAGGATGAAGGAGCGGCGCATCGGCTTGATCACGAACAGCGCCGTCAGCGCGGCCGTGGCGTTCAGCGCGACCGCCACCACGAACACGGCCTTCCAGCCATAGGCTGCCGAGATCACGCTCGCGAGCGGGACGAGCAGCGAGGCCGTGCCTTTCGCGGTGTAGAGCATGCCGTTGTTGGTGGTCGCATATTTCGAGCCGAAGGTATCGCCGCTGGTCGCGGGAAACAGCGAGTAGATCTCGCCGAAGACGCCGAAGTAAACCGCAGTCGCAAGCACGAACACCATCGGCACGTGGCCATAGGCCGACAGCGCCAGCAGCATCAAGGCCGCGGTGCCGAAGGCGATGAACATGGTGTTCTCACGGCCGATGGTGTCGGAAACCCAGCCGAAGAACGGCCGGCCGAAGCCGTCGAAGATGCGGTCGAGCGAAATCGCGAAAGTCAGCGCCGCCATCTGGAAGCCGAGCAGCGTGACCGGCGTGCTGGCGATCTTGAAGTCGTGCGCGATCGGCGCGATCTGCGCCGCGGTCATCAGGCCGCCTGAGGCGACCATGACGAAAACGAGATACATCACCCAGAAAATAGGGGCGCGCAGCACCTGCGGCGGGGTGAAGTCGATCTTGGTCTGCGGCAGGTTGAGCTGCTTCTTCTTCGGCGGAATTGAGATCCGCGGCGGCTGGATGAAGAAGGCGAGCACGAACACGATCACGCCTTGGCCGATGCCGAACTTGAAGAACGCGCTCTGGTAGCCGCTGGATGCGATCATCATCGCGATCGGAACGACCGTGAGCGCGGCGCCCGCGCCGAAGCCTGCGGCAGTCGCGCCGGCCGCCAGACCGCGGCGATCAGGAAACCATTTCAGCGCGTTGCCGACGCACGTGCCGTACACCGCGCCCGCGCCCATGCCGCCGACGACCGCCGCTGCGTACAGCAGGGTGAGCGAGTCCGCATAGGAATTGAGGATCCAGGACAGCGCGATCATCACGCCACCGAACATGATGACGATGCGCGGGCCGTATTTGTCGACGAACCAGGCCTCGATCGGCACCAGCCAGGTCTCGGTCACGACGAAGATGGTGAAAGCGAGCTGGATCGCGGCGCGTCCCCAATGGTGGGCCGCATCGATCGGGTCGACAAACAGCGTCCAGCCATATTGCAGGTTCGCGATCATCGCCATGCAGACGATGCCCATGCCGAGCTGGAGCCAACGGAAACCGGTGCGAAGAGGCGCAGCTGTGACGGCGCCATCCGTGCTGGAAATCATCGATAACCTCCCAAGCGCCTGTCTGATCGACATCAACTGCCAAGATGACCAGATGTCGCAAACATTGTGTCTTATGGTCGCAAGCGCAGCGGGAAGCTTGGTATACCATATTCCAGAATGCAAGCCCTATCTGCGGGGCCGACTCAAGAAAGTGCGGCTTTTCCTTCGGATTTGTAGAATAATTGGCGTTTTCCGCAACGCGAAAACGCCCGGCCGCGAGGGCCGGGCGTCATGCACGTGATCACGTGTGCGGCGTGTCAGATCGCCGATTGCGCGACCACGACCCTGCGCCAGGGTTTGAGCACCAACAGCGCGAGCAGCGCGGCGAGGATGTTGGCGCCAGCCGCGAGGATGAAGACGTTGTCCCAATGGCCCGAACTCTGCTGCACATAATTGGCGAGCGGCACCAGAAGCGCGGCCGTGCCCTTGGCGGTGTAAAGCAGGCCGGCATTGGTCGTCGCGAATTTTGCGCCGAACGTATCGGTGCAGGTCGAGGGAAACAGCGAGTAGATCTCGCCCCAGGCAAAGAACACGAAGCCCGACAGGATCACGAACCAGATCGGATCCTGGCCCCAGAGATAAAGCATCCAGATGCCAAAGCCTTCCATGCCGAAGGCGATGAACATCGTGTTCTCGCGGCCTATCATGTCGGAGATCCAGCCGAAGAACGGACGCGTCAGCCCGTTGAGCACGCGGTCGATCGTCGCTGCGAACGTCACCGCGGTCATGGTCATGCCGATCAGCGTCACCGGCACGGCGTCGACCTTCCAGTCCACCGCGATCGGCTTCAGGTTCGCCGTCACCATCAAGCCGCCAGCGCCGACGATCACGAACATGAAATACATCAGCCAGAAGATCGGCTGACGCAGCACCTCGGTCGGCTGGTAGTTGCGGCGGCTCTGCGCGAGAGCGGCATTCGCCACCACGTTGGGTACCTGCCCTGGCTTTGGGGCGAGCAGGAAAAAGGCGAGAATGCAGATGATGATGCCTTGTCCCAGGCCGAAATAGAGGAAGGTGCTCTGGAATCCGGAGTCCTTGATCATGGCCTGGATCGGCGCGACGGTGAGGGCAGAGCCCGCACCGAAGCCCGCGGCCGTGATGCCCGCGGCAAGGCCGCGTTTGTCGGGAAACCATTTCAGCGCGTTGCCGACGCAGGTGCCATAGACGCCGCCGGCGCCGATGCCCGCGATGATCATGCCGAGGTAGTAGCCGTTGAGCGTGGTGGCTTGCGCGTTGATCGCCCAGCCGGCCGCGCAGAGCACGCCACCGACGAGCACGACGAGGCGCGGACCGTATTTATCGACAAACCATCCTTCGACCGGCACGAGCCAGGTCTCGAACAAGACGAACAGCGTAAAGCCCACTGGATCGAGGCGCGATCCCAACCAAAAGTCTTCTGGATGTCGGGGACGAAGAAGGTCCAGCCATATTGGTAATTGGCGATCATCACCATGGCCGCGACGCCGATCGCCAATTGCGCCCAGCGATACGTGTCGCTGACGCGTGCGGCTGCAGGGGCCGATGTTGCCTGAACCATGTCCGTCATGAATCCTCCAATGAGCGCTTCTATTTTTCAGCGAGCGTTGGCAGCATTCTTGTATTCATTATGCCAAGCTACAAGCGCGCGCGGCCCGTTGCGCGCTTATGACGCAACCGCCGCGAGACGACGCGAATGAGCCAATCCCAAATAGAAATGGCCCCGCTGGGCGGGGCCATTCTTCGAAAGTAGGAATTCGCCGGTTTTACAACCGCCGCGACAATTCGACGCGCGATGCCCTTACAGGCCGAAGCGGGGGAGGTCGCCATTGCGGTTCGAGATCTCGGCGCTCGCCATCAGGAGGCGGTCGACGGCGGTCATGAAACGGGCGAACAGCGAGGGGGAGGGCGCGAGCGCGACGGAAGCAGTCTTGGACATCGGAATTCCTTTCTTCGAGACGGTCAGCATTACTGTCTCATTTCGAAAGGCAATCTATGTATACCAGATGCCAAAGTCGATGCATGACATTGCATAGCAGCATTTAATCTTTCGCGTTGCAGCATGACGGCCCGTTAAAGCGGCCACTTCGGGCTAGATTGGGCCCGAAATCCGGATCTTGGCCATAACGGCCCAGGTCTTGGCACCGCAGTGCAAAGCCGCTAGTGGTCTGCCCCCTTTTCCAGTCATCTCGCAGAGTGGTTCATGTCGAGCGCCTCGCCCGCCGTCTCGATCGGCATTGATTTTGGAACCAGCAATACGGTCGTCGCGATCGCGGTGGATGACCGCCGGGTCGAGGCCATTCGCTTCGACCATGGCGGGCAGCGGCACAGCGTCTATGTGTCGGCCCTGTGCTTCTGGGAAGATCGGCCGGGAGCCGGCGCCCAGGCTGAAGGCGGCCCCTGGGCGATCGAGCAGTTTCTCGAAGGACGCCACATCTACCGCTTCCTCCAGTCGTTCAAGACCTTCGCAGCGAGCAGCAGCTTCAACACCACCCAGGTGTTCCGGCAGCGCTACAAATTCGAGGATATTCTGGCGGCGTTCCTGCGGACGCTGGCCCGCCATGGCGGCGAGAAATTCGGCTTCGAGGCGGCCAACATCACGGTCGGCCGTCCGGTGCGCTTCGCCGGTGGCAATCCCGACGAGGCGCTGGCGATGCAGCGCTACCGGGCCGCGTTCGAGCGCCTCGGCGCGCCGCACGCCCGCTATGTCTACGAGCCGGTGGGCGCTGCGTTCTCCTTCGCGCGCCGGCTCGAGCGCGATGCGACAGTTTTGGTTGCGGATTTCGGCGGCGGCACCAGCGATTTCTCGGTGATGCGTTTTTCGCGCGCGGGCGGAAACTTGCGCGCCGAGCCGCTCGGCCATGCCGGCATCGGCATTGCGGGTGACACTTTCGATTATCGCATCGTCGACCACGTCGTCTCACCGCGGCTGGGCAAAGGCTCGAGCTTTCGTTCGTTCGACAAGGTGCTGCCGATCCCGAATAGCCACTACACCAACCTCGCGCGCTGGCATCAACTGGCGCTGATGAAGAGCAACGGCGATTTGCGCGAGCTGCGGGAGCTGTCGCGCACCGCGCTGAAGCCGGCCCTGCTTCAGGATTTCATCACCATCGTCGACCTCGACCTCGGCTTTTCGCTGTACCGCGCGGTGTCCGACGCCAAGGTCGCGCTGTCGGCCCGGGACGAGGTGGACTTCCGCTTCAAGGGCGGCGGCGTCGATATCGGCTCGATCATCACACGGAAAAAATTCGAAGCCTGGATCGCCGACGATATCGCGCGGCTAGGGGCCACCGTCGACAAGGTGCTGGGCGAGGCGGGCGTCACTGCGCGCGACATCGAGAAGGTTTTCTTGACCGGCGGCACCTCATTCGTACCTGCCGTGCGAAAACTGTTCGCCGACCGGTTCGGCAACGAGCGGCTGATGTCGGGCGACCAGTTCGAGTCGATCGCCTACGGCCTCGCCTTGATCGGACATAGTGCCGAGCCGGACCGCTGGACCGCGGATGGCGGGCTCAAGGCGAAGATGTGAGTCGTTCACTCCAAGAGTCCCTCATTCTCCGTCATTGCGAGCGTAGCGACTTGTCCGCCGAAGCCTCGGCGAAGGCGGAAGCAATCCAGAATCCCTCTTCGGACACAGTCTGGATTGCTTCGCTGCGCTCGCAATGACGGGGATGGATCCGCGCATCCGATCGAACGGATCGACGCGCGGATAGCCGCTTTCACCCGGATCGCGTTTAGCTACTGGTTGATCTCGGGCTCGACGAGCCTGGCGAGGTTTCGCAGCGATTCCTGCCAGCCGAGGTAACAGGCTTCCGGCGGAATGGCGTCCGGGATGCCGGCCTGCGTGACCTCGAGCTCGGTGCCGACCGATACTTTCTTCAGCATCACGGTCACCTGGATTTCGCCGGGCAGATTGGGGTCGTCGAATTTGTCCGTGTAGCGTAGCCGTTCGCCCGGCACGAGCTCGAGATATTCGCCGCCGAAGGCGTGGCCGTTGCCCGTCGTAAAATTCCGGAACGACATTTTGAAGGTGCCGCCGACCTTGGGCTCCAGATGATGCACGGTGCAGGTGAAGCCATTCGGCGGAAGCCATTTCGCAAGCGCGTCCGCCTCGAGGAACGCGCGGTAGATTTTGTCCGGGCTGGTGGTCAGAACGCGGTGCAGGCGTACAGTGCTGGGCATGTTCATTCCTCATCAATTGAAGGGCCGGACGCTCACGTCTGTTGCCCGTTCATGCTCCGAGGACGAACGACACGGCGCGGGTCCGACATGATTTGTTGGATTTTCTTGCTGGCTTTTTGTTGAAAGCGGCTGCGGCGGATCGCGAGCGGGGAACGCTGGGCGCGCGTCCGAAACCGGCTGCCACACGCGCCTCTTGAGTGCCTCAAACCCCGCAAGACGGCCCCGCCGGGCGTCCCTGGGCCCAATTAACCCCTTGGCAAGCCTTGCGCGGGAGGGTGATGAGGTATACCCTAAAGTTGTTCGTTCAGCCGCTGTGCCTTGTTGAATGCGCCCGCGGGCTCCTTTTCCATCGACATCGACGAATTGAAACGGTTCCGCGTGAACGTCACGCGGAATGCACATATGTGCTCTTTGGAGAAGAAAAATGACGACAGGTACTGTGAAGTGGTTTAACGGCCAAAAGGGTTTCGGATTCATTCAGCCCGACGACGGCGGCAACGATGTGTTCGTTCACATCAGCGCGGTCGAGCGGGCCGGTCTTGCGGGTCTCGCCGAGGGCCAGAAGGTCACCTTCGAGGCCAAGACCGACAAGATGCGGGGCAAGGTCAGCGCTGAGAACCTCTCGCTGGCTTGAGCTATCTGCGCCGTTTCACGGATGTACTGAAACGGCACGCTGCCCGCTCGATCCCTGGATTGAGCGGGTTTTCTCTGTTGAACAGGGTGAAAGATGAGCGCCAAGAGATCGGCAGAACCGTCACCCGAAGGCATCGCGCGTTCCAATCGACAACGCCTGGCTGCTGAAGAAGGTGCAAAAGCGATGGCGGATGCCGAAAGGCAGGCCGTCGATGTTCGCAAGAACATGGCGCGGCTTCGAGAGCTGCGTCAAGCCAAGGAAGTCGCCGACGCAACCCTTCAAGCGTCGTTGCCGGCACCCACTTCGACGAAGCGCAAGAAGAAGCAGCCGCAATAGCCGACTTCAATCGCGCTGACGAAGATCTGGAGAGGGCCGGTCACATGCCGAAGGGTGCGGGTCTTGCCTAGAGTCAAACCGGACCGCGGTGGCACAATCACCTTCTTTCTCGCGCTCGGCGCGGGCCGACAGATGTGCCGGCTTGCGACCACGTTTGCGACGCAGAAGCAGGCCTTCAGCTACCTTCAGAAATACCGGACCGAGTTCGAGCGCATCGCGCGGACGCGGCTGGCTTCGGGGGAGCTCGAAGACGGGATCGTCGTGCTCTCGATGTTGTAGGCAAGGCACCGATTCGATGCCGGGCCTGGTGCGACCTTCGATCGCCCGGATGCGATTCTAGCTGCCACAGAGCGTCCTATTCGGAACGCTCTCCCGCCTTGGTCTCGCGGGCCAATCGCTCCGCTTTCAGCCGCTCGCGGTTCTCGTTGAAGGAGTTCTGGTCCTTCGCGTAGTCATTGATCGGCTTTTGCGTTTGAACAGGCTTGAATGCCTTGTTGGCCTCACGCTTGGCTCGATCAGAGGATTGATCTTTCGACATTTCGACCTCGGTTTGATCAACGAGCGTGGTCCCGAACTGCCGGACGCGACGCCTCCCGCACACAAGCTGATTTCGATCGACTTGTCATCCTCGGGGACGACAAGGCGGGCGATTCTTCAGCTTTGGGCAGGTCTTCCGCGAGGTGTTCGGTGCCTCGCTGTGGCGGCGGCACGCTCACATTTCCGGGAGTACGCCCGACCAACGTCCGGCCCTCGCATCAGTTCCTGGGGTCCGGTCCCTAATTCAGCGCTGGGGCCGGTCGCGCGTAGCGCGCGGGGGCAAGACCCTTTTTGGATGAGAGCATGCTACCCCTGTTTTGCCCGACGCGTCAAATGAGATTCGTAAAATACGAAATGCTTTTGGAGCCAATGAGTTAGCTACTATGCATGGGGTTGTTTTTCAATTTTTGAGTTTGGGCCCACAACCGCACGGCTTTTCTGAAGCAAAAAGGGCCGCCTGATCAGGCGGCCCTTTCGTCTTGGTTTAGTCTAGATCGCTTACTCCGCGGCCTGCTTCTGCGGCGGATCGAGCGCGCCGGACTTGTGGATATCGGCGACCTGGTGATCGCTGAAGCCGAGCACGCTGCGCAGGATCTCGTCGGTGTGCTCGCCGAGCAGGGGCGAGCGCTCCACATCGCTCGGGAGTCCGACAGCTTGATCGGGTTGCCGACGGAGATGTACTTGCCGCGGGTGGGATGATCGACCTCGACCACGGTGCCGGTCGCGCGCAGCGACTGGTCCTCGGCGATCTCCTTCATCGACAGGATCGGGCCGCAGGGGATGTCGTCCTTGTTGAGGATCTCCATCGCCTCGAACTTGGTCTTGGTCATCGTCCACTGCTCGATGCGGCCGAAGATCTCGTTCAGGCGCGGCAGGCGCGCCGCCGGCTTGGCGTAGTTCGGATCGGTCTTCCAGGTCGGCTCGCCGATCACGTCGCAGATCTTCTCCCAGACCGGGGCCTGGGTGATGAAGTAGATGTAGGCGTTGGGATCGGTCTCCCAGCCCTTGCACTTGAGGATGCGGCCGGGCTGGCCGCCGCCGGAATCGTTGCCGGCGCGCGGCACGGCGTCGCCGAACGGAATGCCTTCGCCGAACTGGCTGTATTCCTTGAGCGGACCGTGGGCCAGGCGCTGCTGGTCACGCAGCTTGACGCGGGCGAGGTTGAGCACGCCGTCCTGCATCGCGGCGGTGACGCGCTGGCCCTTGCCCGAATGCGTGCGCTGGTAGAGCGCGGTGACGATGCCGAGCGCCAGATGCAGGCCGGTGCCGCTGTCGCCGATCTGTGCGCCGGTGACGAGCGGCAGGCCGTCGCGGAAGCCCGTGGTGGACGCGGCGCCGCCGGTGCACTGCGCGACGTTCTCGTAGACCTTGCAGTCCTCGTACGGTCCGGGACCAAAGCCCTTGATCGAGGCGACGATCATCTTCGGGTTGATCGCCTGGATCTTCTCCCAGGGAAAGCCCATGCGGTCGAGCACGCCGGGGCCGAAATTCTCGACCAGCACGTCGCACTTCTTGATCAGCTCGGTGAGGACTTCCTTGCCCTTGGGGTTCTTGGTGTCGAGCGTGATCGAGCGCTTGTTGTGGTTGAGCATGGTGAAATACAGGCTGTCCACATTCGGGATGTCCTGCAACTGGCCGCGGGTGATGTCGCCGACACCCGGCCGTTCCACCTTGATCACGTCGGCGCCGAACCAGGCGAGCAGCTGCGTGCAGGTCGGTCCGGACTGGACGTGGGTGAAGTCGAGAATGCGAACGCCCGTGAGCGCCTTGGTCATCGTGTTGCTCCGTACTCTGTCTGCCCCCGCAAACCGCAGGGAATAAGGGTTGAAGGGGAGGGCTTACTTCTTCTTCTGCAAGACGCTCTGCGGATTGAGGTTGCCGATGCGGCCGCTCTCAGAGCCGGCCGCCGGATCGATCACCGCGTTGATGAGCGTCGGCTTGCGTGAAGCCATCGCTTCGTTGACTGCGCGCTTGAGCTCGTCGGGCGAGGTGGCATTCACGCCGACGCCGCCGAAGGCTTCCATCATCTTGTCGTATCGCGCGCCCTTGACGAACACGGTGGTCGCGGGATCGGCGTTGACGCTGTTGACGTCGGTGCCGCGATAGATGCCGTCATTGTTGAAGATGACGACGCAGATCGGCAGGTCGTAGCGGCAGATGGTCTCGACCTCCATGCCCGAGAAGCCGAAGGCCGAGTCGCCTTCCACCGCGAGCACGGGGTGGCCGGTCTCGAGCGCCGCCGCGATCGCCTGGCCCATGCCGATGCCCATCACGCCCCAGGTGCCGACATCGAGACGCTTGCGCGGCTTGTACATGTCGATGACGCCGCGGGCGAGGTCGAGCGTATTGGCGCCCTCGTTGACGAGGATCGCGTCGGGATGCTCCTTGATGACGTTCTTCAGCACGCCGAGTGCGCCGTGATAGTCCATCGGCGATTTGTTGTTCATGAGCTTCGGCGCCATCTTGGCGACGTTCTCTTCGCGCTTCGAAACGATGGCCTTGGTCCATTCGGCCGGCGGCGCAGTCCAGCCCGCAGCCATCGCCTGGTTGAAGGCCGAAACGACCGAGCCGATGTCGCCGACGACGGGCGCGACGATCTCGACATTGGAGTCCATTTCCCGGGGCTCGATATCGACCTGGATGAACTTCTTCGGCGCTTCGCCCCAGCTCTTGCCCTTGCCGTGCGAGAGCAGCCAGTTCAGCCGCGCGCCGATCAGCATCACGACATCGGATTCCTTCAGCACCGTCGAGCGGGCAGCACCAGCGCATTGCGGATGGGTATCGGAGAGCAGGCCCTTGGCCATGCTCATCGGCAGGAACGGCATGCCGCTCTTCTCGACAAAGCTCTTGATCTCTTCGTCGGCCTGCGCGTAGGCCGCGCCCTTGCCGAGGATGATGAGTGGACGTTTTGCACTCTTGAGCACGTCGAGCGCGCGCTTGACCGAAGCGGGCGAGGGGATCTGCGCAGGGGCCGCATCGATCACCTTGACCAGCGACTTCTGGCCGGCCTCGGCATTCATCACCTGCCCGAACAGCTTCGCCGGCAAATCGAGATAGACGCCGCCGGGACGGCCGGAGACGGCCGCGCGAATCGCGCGGGCAAAACCGATGCCGATGTCCTGGGCGTGCAGCACGCGATAGGCCGCCTTGCACAGCGGCTTCGCGATCGCGAGCTGGTCCATTTCTTCGTAGTCGCCCTGCTGGAGGTCGACGATCTCGCGCTCGGAGGAGCCCGACACCAGGATCATCGGGTAGCAATTGGTGGTGGCGTGCGCGAGCGCGGTGAGACCGTTGAGGAAGCCGGGCGCGGAAACCGTGAGGCAGACGCCGGGCTTCTTGGTGAGATAGCCGGCGATGCCCGCGGCGTAGCCTGCGTTCTGCTCGTGGCGGAACGAGATCACGCGAATGCCGGCGGCCTGGGCCATGCGGCCCAAATCCGTGATCGGGATGCCCGGCACATTATAGATGGTGGTGATGCCGTTCAGCTTGAGCGCGTCGATGACGAGATGAAAGCCATCCGTCAATTCCTGCTCGGTGCCCGGTGCTTCGGACTTGGTCGCGGTATTCAGCATGGGCCTTGTCTCCCTGGTCTCGCGTACGGTTCTGGTTTTTGCGACGTCGCTAGTTGAACAGTTCCTGGCCGTGCGCTTCGACGTAAGCGGCAAGGCCAAGGGTGTGATCGCGGGCGCGCTTCTCGGCAAGTTCGGTGTCGCGCGCTTCGAGTGCTTCGATCATGCCGAGATGCTCGGGCAGCGAGGTCGCGGTGCGATCCTTGCGCCCGATCGTCAGTTGCCGGTAACCGCGCACGTGCAGCAGCAGATCGTTGGTGAGATCGACCAGCACCGCGGATTCCGACAGCGAGATCAGCGCCTGGTGGAACGCGATGTTGGCGCGCGAATATTCCTCGACGTGATCCTGGGGCAGGCGGTCCTTGCCAAAATCCTTGAAGTAGTCGCGCAGCGCCGAAATGTCCTTCTTGCGCGCCGTCGTGGTGATGAGGCGTGCGGCCATGCTTTCCAGCGCCGCCCAGGCGCGGATCATGTCGACGATTTCGGTCTTGGTCCGGCGCACCACCATGATGCCGCGGCGGGGCACGGTCTTCACGAACCCGTCCTGCTCGAGCATGGCGATCGCTTCGCGGATCGGCGTGCGGCTGACACCCAGGCGCTCGGACAGCGCGCGCTCGTCCAGCATCACCGGCTCGGGCGTCGAGTAGATGTCCATCTTGAGGATGGCTTCCTTCAAGGCGTCATACGCCTTGTTCTTGAAGCTGCTCTCCGGGGCAATGCGAACGATTGCGATGTCTGCCTCGGCCATGTTCGGCAACGCCTTGTTTGATTTCCGCAGTGACACGACGATTCTCCTCCAGTGGGAGTCGTCTTTTACAGGAATATTAACTGGAAAGTTTTTGGCATACCAAATACCAGAATGTCAAGCTGGCTATTTTTTGCAGCGTTCTCATCGACCACTTGCCTTGACAAGTTGGCTTCTGGCATACCAAATGCCATCACTGGCCATTTTTGATCCAAACCAGTGGAGCAGTCTCGGCATTCTGCCGCTCGGTTCCGCAGCGCGGAACAGAGCGCGGCGATGGCAAGGATCACGGGCGAGCCGCAAGACGCGCTTTGCAAAGCAAGACCTGAAGGTCAAGGGAGAAGCCACATGTCCAATTCCAAAGATGTCGTCCGGAAGGTCCTTGACCAGGTCAAGGCCGACAACCGCACCAGCCTGACGGCGCCCGAAGGTAAGCTGGTCTGCGACGCCTACGGCATTGCGGTGCCGAAGGAGGGCGTGGTGAAGTCGGCCGGGGAGGCCGGCAAGGTCGCCTCTTCCATGGGCTTTCCGGTGGTGATGAAGATCGTTTCGCCGGACATTCTCCACAAGACCGAAGCCGGCGGCGTCATCGTCGGCGTCAAGACGGCGCAGGATGCCGAAAAGGCCTACGAGACCATTCTCGGCAACGCTAGGAAGTACAAGGCCGATGCCAAGATCGAGGGCATCCAGGTGCAGCAGATGCTGGCCGGCGGCACTGAAGTGATCATCGGCTCGATCACCGATGGCTCCTTCGGCAAACTCGTCGCCTTCGGCCTCGGCGGCGTGCTGGTCGAAGTGTTGAAGGACATCACCTTCCGCCTCGCGCCCGCGACCAAAGAAGACGCGCTCTCGATGCTCGACGGCATTCAGGCGCATGAGATCCTGAAGGGCGTACGCGGCGGCGAGCCGGTCAACCGCACGGCGCTCGCCGACATCATCGTCAAGGTCTCGCAGCTCGTCACCGATTTCCCGGAGATTATCGAGCTCGACCTCAACCCGGTGTTTGCGACGGCAAAGGACGCGATTGCCGCCGACGTGCGCATCGTCGTCGACTTCGCCTACAAGCCGAAGCCGAAGCCGCGCCCGACCGAGGAAATCGTCGCGGCGATGAGCCGGATCATGCAGCCAAGGGCGGTCGCCGTGGTCGGCGCGTCGGCGGAAGACGGCAAGATCGGCAACTCCGTGATGAAGAACCTCATCAACGGCGGCTACAAGGGCGATATCTACCCGATCCACCCCAAGGCCTCCGAGATCCTCGGCTACAAGGCCTACAAGAGCGTCAAGGACGTCCCGGGCGTGATCGACACTGCGGTGTTCGCGATCCCCGCGAAGTTCGTCGCCGCGGCGCTCGTCGAATGCGGCGAGAAGAAAATCCCGGGTGCGGTGCTGATCCCGTCCGGCTTTGCCGAAGCCGGCGCGCCGGAATTGCAGGCCGAGATCGTCGAGATCGGCCAGAAGTACAATGTCCGCCTGATGGGGCCGAACATCTACGGCTTCTATTATACGCCGGCCAATCTCTGCGCGACCTTCTGCACCGCCTATGATGTCAAGGGCCACGCGGCGCTGTCGTCGCAGTCGGGCGGCATCGGCATGGCTATCATCGGCTTCTCGCGCTCGGCGAAGATGGGTGTGTCGGCGATCGTCGGCCTCGGCAACAAGTCCGATATCGACGAGGACGACCTGCTCGCCTTCTTCGAGCAGGACCCGAACACCAATTTGATCGCGCAGCACTGCGAGGATCTCAAGGACGGTCGTGCCTTTGCGGAAGCCGCCAAGCGCGTCTCCAAGAAGAAGCCCGTGGTCGTGCTCAAGGCCGGCCGCACCTCGGCCGGCGCCAAGGCGGCCTCGTCTCATACCGGCGCGCTCGCCGGCAACGACAAGATCTATGAGGACGTGCTGGCGCAGTCCGGCGTGATCCGCGCGCGCTCGCTGCGGCAGCTGCTCGAATTCGCCCGCGGCGTGCCGGTGCTGCCGACGCCGAAGGGCGAGAACGTGCTGATCATCACTGGTGCCGGCGGCTCGGGCGTGCTGCTGTCGGACTCCTGCGTCGACAACGGTCTGTCGCTGATGTCGATGCCGCCGGATCTCGACGCAGCCTTCCGCAAGTTCATCCCGCCGTTCGGCGCGGCCGGAAATCCCGTGGATATCACCGGCGGCGAGCCGCCGATCACCTACGTCAACACCGTGAAGCTCGGCCTGTCGGACGAACGCATCCATTCGCTGATCCTCGGCTATTGGCACACCATCGTGACGCCACCGATGGTGTTTGCCCGCAACATGGTCGAGGTGAAGAAGGAGATGGAGGCCAAGGGCTTCGTCAAGCCGATCGTCGCCTCGCTCGCCGGCGACGTCGAGGTCGAGGAGGCTGCCGAATATCTCTACCAGAACGGCATCCCGGCCTATGCCTATTCGACTGAACTGCCGGTCGAGGTGTTGGGCGCCAAGTACAAATGGGCGCGCGGAGCAGGGCTGCTCTGAGCGTATCTTCGCCTCTCCCCGCCTGCGGGGAGAGGCCGGAGCCGCAAATTCCGGGTGAGGGGGACTCTCGACGAGTCCGTCTCCCACCGTGTTCGCGGAGATAGCCCCTCACCCCGACCCTCTCAGTGCGAGCGAAGCTCGTCGCGGCCCCGTAAGAACGGGGCGAGGGAAGAGAGGCGGCTCGCGTCTTGTCTGATTGGCAATGCAGGTCGCGATGAGCAAGAACGTGATCCGGCGCAAATCGCTCGAGCCTCGGTCGCCATCAGAGGCCGAGCCCGACGCACGTGACGGCGGCGTGCAATCCGTCGACCGTGCGCTGTCGATCCTCGAGACGCTCGCCGAGGACGACGAAGGCTATCGCCTGAGCGACCTCGCCGTGCGCACCGGATTGTCGGCGTCGACCGTGCACCGCCTGCTGGCGACGCTGGAAAGCCGCCGCTTCGTGCAATTCGACCGCGCCGAATCCAAATGGCATGTCGGCGTGCGCAGCTTTACCGTGGGCGCAAGCTTCGCGCGACGGCGCAATTTCACCGCGCAGGCGATTCCCTATCTGCGCAAGCTGCGCGATCTCACCCGCGAGACAGCCAATCTCGCCGTGGTCGACGACGAGTTCATCATCGTGCTGACCCGGATGGAAAGCCGCGAGATCATGCGCTCGCTGACCAAGGTCGGCGGTCGCGTTCCCATGGTGACCTCGGGCGTCGGCAAAGCGGTGCTGGCGACCTATTCCGACGAGGACGTCGGCGCCGTCATCCGCCATCACGGCATGCCGCGGCTGACCGCGAAATCGATCGTGCGACCGAGCGACCTGTTCCGGGAGCTCAACGTCATCCGGAAACAGGGCTTTGCGGTCGACGACGAAGAGGCCGAGATGGGACTGCGCTGCGTCGCCGCCGTGGTCTACAATGCACTCGCAGAGCCGTTGGCCGCGATCTCGGTGTCCGGCCTGACCAGCCGCGTCACCGACGCCCGGCTGCCGGAGATCGGCCGCGTGGTGCGCGAGGTTGCGGCGGAGCTGACGGCGGCGCTCGGAGGCGTGACGCCGACGACGAAACCGGTCTGAGCCGGATTTAGGGCCTGTTGAAAGAAATCAGCTCTGGCGGCGAGAGCCCGGACATCGGTATATCCATCCCCATTGTCGCGTCCTTTTGGGGAATGTCATGCCTTCTGAGCTTCGTTCGCCCCGTCTTGCCGTCCTGATCGATGCCGACAACGCCTCCGCAAAGATCGCGGATGGTCTGTTCGAGGAGATCGCCAAGATCGGTGAGGCCAGCGTTCGCCGCATCTACGGCGATTTCTCCCATGCGCGCTCCAGGGGCTGGGCCGACATCCTGTCGAAGCACGCCATCATTCCGCAGCAGCAATTCGCCTATACGACGGGAAAGAATGCCTCCGACATAACCCTCGTGATCGACGCCATGGACCTGCTTCACAGCGGTCGCTTCGACGGCTTTTGCCTGGTCTCCTCCGACAGCGACTTCACCCGTCTCGCCGCCCGCATTCGGGAGCAGGGCGTGGATGTCTTTGGGTTTGGCGAGCACAAGACACCGGAGAGTTTCAGGCAGGCCTGCCGAAGGTTCGTCTACACGGAGAACCTGCTTGCCGGCACGGCGAACTCCCAGGGCGCCGCCTCGAGACCCACGCCGCTTCAGCCTCCTGATGCGGCTGCGGCCATCATCAAGAAGGTCATCACCCAGATGGAGAGCGAAGACGGCTGGGTCACTCTTGGAGAGGTCGGGCGGCAGCTCGCCAATTTGGCTTCCGATTTCGATCCGAGGACCTTTGGTTTCCGCAATCTGAGCAGCCTCGTGCGCAAGACGAATTCATTTGAGATTGATGAGGCGAACGGCAGGTCGATGCGGATCCGGGTCAAGCCCACCGCCGCGCCAGCGCCGAGACGTCGGAACTCGCGCAGACCCGCAAGGCCGGCGACGGCGGCCGGTTCGCCGCCTAAGGCGTAAGCAGGACGTGCCGTTATATTTGAGCTTGCCCGGTGGGGCGCGGGGCGTAACCATCGCCGGGTCATAACGCCATGCGAGGATGCCGATGACCAAACTCACCCGCTTTGCCGTCGCGCCGCTGCATGCGATGACGCGGCGCCTGGCCGATGTCGCCTCGGGACGCGTCGTGCCGGACCTCGTCATTACGGGCGCGGCGGTGCTCTCGACCTATTCGGAACGCATTCATCCCGGTCGGGAGGTCTGGATCACCGGCGGCCGCATCGCCGCGGTGAAGCCGGCTGGATCCGCCAAGAAGGTCTGGGGCAACGTGCCGCTCTACGACGCGGCCGGCGGCATCATCGCGCCAGGGTTGGTTGACCCGCACATTCACATCGAATCTTCCATGGTGACGGCCTGCGCCTATGCCGAGGCCGCGCTCCTCAACGGCACCACCACGATCTTCTGCGACAGCCACGAGATCGGCAACGTCATGGATGTCGCCGGCATCGAGGCGATGCTGGAGGACGCGCGCGAGGCGCCGCTCTCGATTTTTCTGACGGTGCCGTCGACCGTGCCGGCAACCTCGGCCGCGCTTGAGACTGCCGGCGGCGATCTGACGCCGGACAAGATCGCCGGCCTGTTCGATCGCTGGCCCGAGGCCGTCGGGCTCGGCGAGAAGATGGATTTCGTGCCGGTCACCATGGGCGACGAGCGCAGCCACGCGATCCTCGCCGCAGCCCTGAAGCGCGGGCGGCCGGTGTCGGGCCATGTGTACGGCCGCGAATTCGTCGCGGCTTATGCGGCGAGCGGTGTCACCGACACCCACGAGGCGATCGACCGCGACATCGCCGACGATTTGCTCGATGCCGGCGTCTGGGTTTTCCTCCGCGGCGGACCGCCGACCACGCCATGGCACTCGTTGCCGCAGGCGATCCGCACCATCACAGAGCTCGGCGCCTCGCACAAGCGCACGGCGGTGTGTACCGACGACCGCGATGCCGACGACCTTCTCTTGTTCGGCCTCGACTGGGTGGTGCGCGAGGCGGTGAAGGCGGGAATGTCACCGGAGCAGGCCTGGTCGATGGGGTCGCTGCATGGCGCGACGCGCTTCGGCATGGACGGCGATATCGGCGGGCTCGGCGGCGGGCGTCGCGCCGATCTCGTGTTGATGGACGACGATCTGAAGCCGCAATCGACCTGGTATGGCGGTGAACTCGTGGTCGAGAACCGCAAGATCACGTCGCGGCTCGATCAGGCGCTGTCGCAGCGCTATCAATATCCGAAGGCGGCCTATGCGACCGTGAAGCTGCCCGAGAAGTTGAAGCTGACGCCGGAGCTTCCCGCGAAGGCCTGCACGGTCAATGCGATCAAGACGGCGCTGCCCGGCATCACGCTGATCCACGAGAAGGTCGCGATCGAGTCGGCAAAAGACTGGCCGGCGCTGTTCGCCCGTTACGGCCTGTGCTTCGTCACCGTGGTCGAGCGCCACGGCAAGTCGGCCGGCAATGTCGCCTATGGCCTGCTCAAGGATTTTGGCCTGAAGCGCGGCGCGGTCGCCTCCAGTGTCGGCCATGACAGCCACAACATCATCATTGCCGGCACCAATGAAGGCGACATGCAAGTTGCCATTGCCGCCATCAGGGAGCATCAGGGCGCCGTCTGCGTCGTCGCCGACGGCAAGGTGAGGGCGCTGGTCGCCTTGCCGATCGCGGGACTGCTCTCCGACAAGCGCGTCACCGAGGTCGCCGAAGAGGTCAAGGCGCTGAAGAAGGAGTGGGCGGAGGCTGGCTGCACCATCCCCTACATGGGCTTCAATCTGATTCCGCTATCGGTCATTCCGGAAATTCGCATCACCGACAAGGGGCTGGTGCTGGTGCCGCAGATGCGGCTGGCGCCGCTGTTCGAGTGACCGCTTTCACGGATATCTCGATCTAACCGCTTGAGGGCACCGCTGTTTTTCCGCAGCTGCCGCATCGTGGAAAATAAAATCGATCTCGTTGAGATTGTATCTCGCCCGCCTGATGATCTCGCTCGCTGACGCAACTTGAGCGAGGTCCGATATGGCGAAGATGCGAGCTATCGATGCAGCCGTGCGTATTCTGGAGAAGGAGGGCATCTCGACCGCCTTCGGTGTTCCCGGGGCTGCGATCAATCCGCTTTACTCGGCGCTGAAGAAGCGCGGCTCGATCCGCCACATCCTCGCGCGCCATGTCGAGGGCGCCTCGCATATGGCCGAAGGCTACACCCGGGCGAGGGCGGGCAATATCGGCGTCTGCATCGGCACCTCGGGGCCGGCCGGCACCGACATGATCACCGGGCTCTATTCGGCGATCGCCGATTCCATTCCGATCCTCTGCATCACCGGGCAGGCGCCGCGGGCGCGGCTCTACAAGGAAGACTTCCAGGCCGTCGACATCGAGTCGATCGCAAAGCCGGTGACGAAGTGGGCGGTCACCGTGCGCGAGCCGGCGCTGGTGCCGCGCGTGTTCAGCCAGGCCTTTCACGTCATGCGCTCCGGCCGGCCGGGGCCGGTACTGATCGACATGCCGCTCGACGTGCAGCTCGCCGAGATCGAGTTCGACGACGAGACCTATGAGCCGCTGCCGGTCTACAAGCCCAGCGCCACGCGAAAACAGGTCGAGAAGGCGCTGGAGATGCTCAACGCGGCCGAGCGGCCGCTGATCGTGGCGGGCGGAGGCGTCATCAACGCCGATGCCTCGGATTTGCTGATCGAGTTCGCCGAGATCGCCAACGTGCCGGTGGTGCCGACGCTGATGGGGTGGGGCGCGATCCCCGACGATCACGTGCTGATGGCCGGCATGGTCGGCCTTCAGACCAGCCATCGCTACGGCAACGCTACGATGCTGGAATCCGACTTTGTGCTCGGCATCGGCAACCGCTGGGCCAACCGGCACACCGGCTCGGTCGAGACCTACACCAAGGGGCGCACTTTCGTGCATGTCGACATCGAGCCGACCCAGATCGGGCGCGTGTTCAATCCCGATCTCGGCATCGTCTCGGATGCAAAGGCCGCGCTCGAACTTTTTCGTGACCGTCGCCAGGGAGTGGCGACGTTCCGGCAGATTGCGCGAGCGCCAGGCGTGGCCCGCTTCCTGCCGCGATCGCAAGCGCTCGATGCTGCGCAAGAGCCATTTCGACAATGTCCCGATCAAGCCGCAGCGCGTCTATGAAGAGATGAACAAGGCGTTCGGTCGCGACACCACCTATGTCACCGTGATCGGCCTGTCGCAGATCGCCGGCGCGCAGTTCCTCGGTGTCTACAAGCCGCGCAACTGGATCAATGCCGGGCAGGCGGGGCCGCTCGGATGGACGCTTCCGGCCGCGCTCGGCGTCCGCGCCGCGTGTCCCGATCGCGACATTGTCGCGCTGTCCGGTGACTACGACTTCCAGTTCCTGATCGAGGAGCTCGCGGTCGGGGCGCAGTTCAACCTGCCCTACATCCACGTGGTCGTGAACAATTCTTATCTCGGCTTGATCCGCCAGGCCCAGCGCGGCTTCGATATGGATTATCACGTCCAGCTCTCGTTCGAGAACATCAACGCGCCCGAGCTCGGCGGCTACGGCGTCGACCACGTTGCCGTTGCCGAAGGTCTCGGCTGCAAGGCGATCCGCGTCACCGATCCCAAGGATTCGCAGGCCGCGTTCGCGACCGCGCGCGAATTGATGGCGAAGCATCGCGTGCCGGTCGTCGTCGAGTTCATTCTCGAACGCGTCACCAACATCGCAATGGGCACCGAGATCGACAATATCGTCGAGTTCGAGGAGGTGGTGGATCTGCCGCTCGACGAGGTCGCGACTGCGCGGCCCGGCGTGCTTCAACCGGCGGAGTAGAGGACAGCATCATGCCGAAATTCGCCGCCAACCTCACCATGCTCTTCAACGAGATGCCGTTCCTCGACCGCTTTGCCGCGGCGAAAGCCGCGGGCTTCACTGGGGTCGAATATCTCTTTCCCTATGATTTCGACAGGGCGCTGCTGCGCGAGCAGCTCGAAGCCCACGGCCTCATTCAAGTGCTGCACAATCTTCCCGCCGGAAATTGGGCGGCCGGTCAGCGCGGCATCGCGATCCTGCCGGATCGTGTCGCCGAATTCCGCGATGGCGTGTTCCGCGCCATCGACTATGCCAAGGCGCTCGATTGCGAGCAGCTCAATTGCCTGGTCGGCATCGGGCCCGATGATGCCGACCCGCGCGAGCTCAACGAAACGCTAGTCGGTAATCTGCGCTTCGCCGCCTCGACGCTGGCGCGGGAGAACATCAAGCTGCTGGTCGAGCCAATCAACACGCTCGACATTCCCGGCTTCTTCCTCCACGGCACCGAGCAGGCGGTGCAGCTGATCTCCGAGGTGCGGTCGAACAATCTGTTCATCCAGTACGACATCTATCACATGCAGATCATGGAGGGCGATCTCGCCCGTACCATGCAGGAATATCTTCCACAGATCGCCCACGTCCAGCTCGCCGATAATCCCGGCCGCCACGAGCCGGGCACTGGCGAAATCAACTATCCCTTCCTGTTCCGTCATCTCGACGCGATCGGTTACCGCGGCTGGGTCGGATGCGAATACAAGCCGCGGACCACGACGCTGGAAAGCCTGTCCTGGCACGCCGCGCAGACATTTGAGACGTGAGACACAACGGCAGTGCGCTCCCTCTCCCGCCTGCGGGAGAGGGCGGGGGAGAGGGTGCTTCCACATTGGGATTCGAGAGATCCGGTGAAAATCCCCGGGCGGAGAGAGCCCTCACCAGGCGCTCCGCGCCGACCTCTCCCGCAGGCGGGAGAGGTGCACCGCGCGGGTGGATGAGATTTCGCTTATGCAACTGAGAGAGAAAGACCATGATCGACATCGGCTTCATCGGACTTGGCACCATGGGACGGCCGATGGCCGGCCATCTGCTGGCCGCGGGTCATCGCGTCTTGCTGCATGACGTCGCGCCGGTCTCGCCCGAGCTGATCGCGGCCGGTGGCATCGCCTGCAAGTCGGGCAAGAAGGTCGCGGAGGAGGCGGATGCGGTTATCATCATGGTGCCGGATACGCCGCATGTGGAGGCCGTGCTGTTCGGCAAGGATGGCGTGGCTGCCGGCATCTCCAAAGGCAAGATCGTCGTCGACATGAGCTCGATCTCGCCGCTGGCGACCAAAGAGTTCGCGAACAACATCGAAGCGCTGGGCGCGGACTATCTCGATGCGCCGGTGTCGGGCGGCGAAGTCGGTGCCAAGGCCGCCAGCCTCACCATCATGGTCGGCGGTCCCGAGCGCGCGTTCAACACCATGAAGCCGATCTTCGACAAAATGGGCAAGAACGTCACCCGTGTGGGCGCCAATGGCGACGGGCAGACAACCAAGGTCGCCAACCAGATCATCGTCGCCCTGACGATCGAAGCGGTCGGCGAGGCGCTGCTGTTTGCATCCAGGGCCGGCGCCAACCCTGCGCTGGTGCGGCAGGCGTTGATGGGCGGATTTGCCTCGTCGCGAATTCTCGAGGTTCATGGCGAGCGCATGGTGAAGCGCAATTTCGATCCAGGGTTTCGCATCGAGTTGCACCAGAAGGATCTCAATCTCGCGCTCGAAGGCGCGCGCGCGCTCGGCTTGTCCCTGCCGAGCACGGCGGTGGCGCAGCAATTGTTCTCGTCCTGCACCGCGCATGGCGGCAAGGGCTGGGATCACTCGGCGATGGTGCGGGCGTTGGAACTGATGGCCGACCACGAAATCGGCGCCGTTGGAAGTGTTACGGGGTAACAGTTTCAGTATGTTGACCCGTCGTTCGCCACGGCGGAACCGGAACAATGATCCGGCTGCGCGGTTGAAAGCGCACAACAATCCTGGAGAGTGTGGACATGAAAACCCGTCTTGCGATTTCGTTGGCTGCCGTCTCGCTGCTGGCGTCAAGCGCAGCCTTTGCCCAGTCGACGACCGCCGAAGGCGCCGCAAACGGCGCGCGTGCGGGCGGCGACATCGGTGGTCCGGTCGGCGCGATGGTCGGCGGCACCGTGGGTGCAGCCGTCGGGGCAGGCCTGGAAATCCCGGATGCGATTCTCGGCGGCATCCCGCGCGATGATTCAGTCGTGGTTCACAAGCGCGTCGTGGTCGGCGAGCCGCTGCCTCCGACCGTGGTGCTGCGTCCCGTACCGAACTACACCGAGTATCGCTATGCGGTTGTGAACGATCGCCGCGTAATCGTCGAGCCGCGCACGCGCCGCGTCGTCAAGATCATCGACTGATCGGTTCGAGCTCAGGCTTTCAAGAGGCGGGCCCTGTGGAGTGTTACTCCGCGGGGCCTTCGCTTGTGGCGGCCGAGCTTCCGGCAAGGCGCGTCATGCCCCAACCGGCGACAGCGGCCAAGGCAAAGCCGATGCAAGCGGTGAGTGCGTCAACCACGAAATCCTCCAGCCGCGCATGGCGTCCTGGCGCCCAAAGCTGCATCAGTTCGAGCAGGCCGATCAGGACGACCGCGACCGCTGAGGTCGCCAGGCGGCGATGCGGATAGGCGAGGCCGAAAGCCAGTCCGAGCAGGACGAAGGCGAGCGCATGCTCGCCGTCCTGGCCCAAGTCGGAATGCGGCCGTAGGCCCGGCGGCCCGAGGGTCGCAAACGTGACGGCGGCTGCGAGCAGCCAGGCAAAAGCGCGAACGAAAATGGACATCCGACGCGGATAGCACGGATTTGCCGCCGGCTGTCGCGGCGCCCTGATCAGATCGGCGTGTAGTTAATGACGGAACCTTTAAAGCGGCTCGCGCACGCCAAGGCCGTGCATGAAGCGCTCCCGAATCTGCACGGGGTCCCTGCGGGTGGCGCCGACGCCGGGCTTGTCGTCGATACGCACAGCGATCAGGCTCGGCCCGGAGGCGGACATCGCGTCATCGACCAGACGCTCAAAATCCTCCTCGTCCGCGGCCCAGGCGCTGTTGGCAAGTCCGGAGCCGGCGGCGATGGCGACGATGTCGGCGATACCGGCGGCCGGTGTCGCCTGCGCGCCGGTGATCTGATAGATGCCGTTGTCCATCACGATCATGACGAGGTTCTTCGGCTTCAGCGTCGCAATGGTCGAGAGCGCGCCGAGCTGCATCAGCAGCGAGCCGTCCCCCTCGAGCGCGAACACGCGGCGCTCGGGTTGCGCCAGCGCTACGCCAAGCGCGATCGGGAAGGCGAGGCCCATGCTTCCCAGCATGTAAAAGTTCTGCGGGCGGTGGCCGGCGGCCCAGAGGTCGAAATTGGTATTGCCGATGCCGCCGATCACGGCCTCTTCGTGCTTGAGCTTCGCGACCAGGCGCGAGGTCACATCGAAGCGGTTCATCACCTTGGTGTTGCGGGTGTGCATTTTTGAACTCATCTGGCCGGATTCACTTGTCGAATACCTTGCCGCCCGTGAGCAGCGGGCTGAGGATCAGCGCCACCGGCGCCTGCGTCGTGACCGCCTGCTTGATCGAGCGATCGGTGATGAATTCGAGTTCGTCGAGCCGGGTGATGGTGTGATGCTCCAGCGCCAGCAGATCCAGCACTGGGCGCATGGTGCGGCAGACCAGCGACTGGCCGTAGTTGAACTCGCCGAGCGTGCCGCGCTCTGAAACGAGCATGATCAGCGGTATCTGGTAGGGCACCGCGAGCGACGCGAGCACGTTGGCGAGGGTAGCAAAACCTGAGGTCTGCATCAGCACCGCACCGCGCCGTCCGCCCATCCAGGCGCCCGAGACGATGCCGACCGCTTCCTCCTCGCGGGCTGTCGCGAAGGTCGTAAAGAACGGATCGGCGTGCAGGTTCTTGATCAGCGGGGTCAGCACGCGGTCGGGCACGTAAGGCACGAGGCTGATCTCGTTCCGCTTCAGGGTTTGCAGGACAATGCCGTGCCAGCTGTTGTCGCTGGACGCCTGCGCTCCCTGGGGCGAGGCCTGCTGTTCCGCAATCGCCATTGCGTTCTCCCTTGAGCCGCGCATGCGTCTTCGTCTTGCCATTGTCCGGCGTCGCGGCGGCCGCTCGAAACTTGACGGAGCGAGCGGGATTGTCAACATGTCCCGGCCGGCACCGTGGTCTGCGCCCGACGGCCTGCCGTGGTCGGTACCGCCATGTCATAAGCGGCAACAATGAGAAAGCGGGAGGGACGCATGGAATGGACGCGCGCCGCGCTGACGCCTTGCGGATCTCCGCGAGAGCGCCGGAAGGGTCCTGATGTCCGTCAACAGCAAGCGCGTCTTCTACGTCAAATATCTGGCCAATCCGATCTACATCGATATCCTGAAGGCGCGGCCCGACGTCCGGCTCGATCGGATCGAGAACGACAGCCCCGAAGATTTCTACGCCCCGATCCTGAGTGCGGCACACGTCTACCAGATAGGGGCCGCGCGCGATGAGCTGGCGTCCCATTTCCATGTCGACGCCGCCTTCCTGAAGCGCACGCCGAATCTCCTGCTCGTATCCAGCAATGGCGCAGGCTTCGATCCCGTCGATGCCGAGGCCTGCACGGATGCGGGCGTGCTGGTGGTCAATCAATCTGGCGGCAACGCGCATTCCGTTGCGGAACATGCGCTGGCGATGATGTTGACCCTATCCAAGCGCATCATCCAGTCAGACCGCCGGTTGCGCCGGGAGCGCGATGTCAACCGCAACGAGCTCGTCGGCAACGAGGTCGAGGGCAAGACCGTCGGCATTATCGGGCTCGGCAATGTCGGCCGCCGCATCGCCGCGCTGTGCAAGGGTCTGCTTGGCATGAAGGTGCTGGCCTATGATCCCTATCTTTCCGCCGAGGTCATGGCCGAGCGGGGCGGGGAGAAGGTCGAGCTTGACGAGCTGTTGCGCCGCGCCGATTTCGTCTCGATCTCCTGTCCGCTCAACAAGGGCAGTCGCAACATGATCAGCGTGCGCGAGTTTGCGCTGATGCAGCCGCATGCCTATTTCATCACCACCGCGCGCGGCTTCATTCACGACGAGGACGCGCTGCTTGGGGCGTTGCGTGACAAGCGCATCGCGGGCGCCGGCCTCGACGTCTGGTCCAAGGAGCCGCCTCCGCCGGAGCATCCACTGCTGCAGTTCGACAACGTGCTGGCGAGCCCGCACACCGCCGGCGTCACCATCGAGGCGCGCCAGAACATGGGTCGGATCGCCGCCGAGCAGGTCCTGGACACGCTCGACGGCAAGCGCCCGCCGCGCATCATCAATCCTGAGGTCTGGCCGGTTTATGCCGCGCGCTTCAAGCAGGCGTTCGGGGTGATGCCGGGGTAGCGACAGCCACATTGTCATTCCCTGGCGCCAAGGACTCGCGCAGTCTGACCTTGATCCGCGTCAAATTCTCCTTCCCCGATTTGGGCAAAATGGGATTAGAGTGCCGCCGGGGCAGCAGGGAGGTCCCATGTCAACTTATGTCGTCAGGTTCATGAAGGACGTGCTCGGCGAGTATGGCCGGCAGAGTGAGATCTGCCAGGGCGCGATCGAGATCGACGCCGCCGACGAGGATGAGGCCAAGGAGCGGGCGAAGGCGAAGTTCTGCAAGGAACAGGCGTTGCATCACTGGTCCCTGCACGCCGATCGCATCCACATCAGAGCGGCCGATTTTCCGTCTTGAGGCCCCGTGAGGATCCAAAGCGCGATGGTAAATGATCATCGCGCTTTGGTTTATTCGTGAGCATAAGTGCTAGCGCTTCGCTTCGCCGAACACGACGGTCGGCACCGCGCGATTGACCACCTCGCGCAGCGCGAAGCTCGACTGCACCCGGGCGACACGCGGCAGGCGTGACAGCTCGGTGCGATGGATGCGCTCGAAATCCTGGATGTCGCGGGCGAGCACGATCAGGATGTAGTCGTCGGTGCCGGACATCAGGAAACAGCGCACGACGGAGGGGCATTTCACCACCTCCGCCTCGAACGCCTTCAGCGCCTCGTCGCTTTGGCTCTCAAGCGCAATCCGCACCAGCACCGTCGTGGTGAGGCCGAACTGCGCGAGGTCGAGCGCGACCTGGTAGGCCTGGATGTAGCCGTCATCCTCCAGCGCCTTTTGCCGCCGCGCCAGCGCCGTGCTGGACAGGCCGACCTTGTTGGCAAGCTCGGTGTGGCTGGCCCGCGCATTGGTGGTGAGTTCCACAAGGATGGCGAGATCTTTCCGGTCGAGGGCCAAGGTTTTGTTTCCGGCGTCAAAGGCTGCTTCTGCGCTCGAAACCAGCGCGCGGGTTCCGAAACTAGCGGATATTCGCCCGAAACCAAACTGGCTCTGTCGCTACGATAACATCCGTGAATCAGGACGTCGGAAGGAGCCCAGCATGCGCGTCGGTGTGCCCAAGGAGATCAAGGTCCAGGAATATCGCGTCGGGCTCACCCCCGGCGCAGTCCGCGAATATGTCGCGGCCGGGCACCAGGTGCTGGTCGAGACTGGCGCCGGCAGCGGCATCGGTGCGTCGGATGAGGTCTATCGACGGGCCGGCGCGGCGATCGCCGGGACCGTCCGCGACATCTTCGCCAATTCCGACATGATCGTGAAGGTGAAGGAGCCGCAGAAAAGCGAATGGGCGCAGCTTCGCGAAAGCCAGATCCTGTTTACCTATCTCCACCTCGCGCCGGACCCGGAGCAGGCCAAGGGCTTGCTTGCGTCCGGCTGTACCGCGATCGCCTATGAAACCGTCACCGACGCGGCCGGTCACCTCCCTCTGCTCGCGCCGATGAGCGAAGTCGCCGGCCGCCTCGCCATCGAGGCCGCCGGCGCCGCGCTCAGGCGTTCGGCGGGCGGTCGCGGTTTGCTGCTGGGCGGCGTGCCCGGCGTGCAGCCGGCGCGCGTCGTCGTGCTCGGCGGTGGCGTGGTGGGAACGCAGGCTGCACGGATGGCGGCGGGCCTCGGCGCCGAGGTCACGGTGATCGACCGTTCGTTGCCGCGGCTGCGCGAACTCGATGATCTCTTCAGCGGCCGGGTGCGCACCCGCTTCTCGACCATCGAGTCGGTCGAGGACGAGGTATTTGCCGCCGACGTCGTGATCGGCGCGGTGCTGGTGCCGGGCGCCAGTGCACCGAAGCTCGTCACGCGCGCGATGCTGAAATCGATGCGGCCCGGCGCCGTGCTGGTCGACGTCGCGATCGACCAAGGCGGTTGCTTCGAGACCTCGCATGCGACCACGCACAGCGATCCGACCTACGAGGTCGACGGCGTCGTGCATTATTGCGTGGCCAATATGCCGGGCGCGGTGCCGGTGACGTCGAGCCAGGCGCTCAACAATGCGACCCTGCCGTTCGGGCTGATGCTCGCCAGCAAGGGCTTTGCCGCGGTGCTGGAAAATCCGCATTTGCGCAACGGGCTCAACGTGCATCGCGGCCGCATCACCAACAAGGCGGTGGCGGAAAGCCTCGGGTTGGAATTCGCGCCGGTCGGGAGCGGCCTCGCGGCGTAGAGGCTTATCTGGCTGGCGGCCGGGTGCCCGGCCAGCCAAACCGGCCAAAAGAAGAAAACTATTGAGCCGGGCGCGCCCGACAGAAGGAGTTTCCCTTCGGGGCGGCAAAAACGCCAATCGCTTCCATTGCTGTTTTGGCGGGAAACAACGACATTCCCGTCAGAAATTGATGGATCGGCGACGCTTATGGACCGCACAGGATTTGAGCCTTTTGGCGAGCAAATGGTGTCCGCGACGGACGCCCAGCCGAAGTCGCGCGCCTCAAAGCTGCTGCTGCGGGCTGGCACCGGTCTGTTCTGGTCGCTGGTTGCGGCGATCGTGCTGGCCCGCGCCGCCTTCTTCGAGCCCGGCGTCTATGACGGCTTTAGCCACGTCGCGATGCTGGCCAAAAGCCTGATCTTCTAACGGCTTTATTCCAGGCCGGGGATAGAACTCCCCTCGGGCCTGATATGTCGAAAACTTATTCCCCAGACGAGCGACCCTGCGTATAAATCTTTCTCCTCGGGAGAGATTTGTGTCGCAGAATCAAGCATCCAGCCCGGCCGATTCCAAGCCGACCACGGCCGCCAGCCGCATCGTCGCGCTGATTCCCGGCATTCTCCTTTGCATCGCCGTGGCCGGCGTCTCGGCCCTGCTCGAACGCGGGGAATTGGGCGTGTTCGAGCATCCCTATGTCGAGGCGCTGGTGATGGCGATCCTGCTCGGCATGGCGCTCCGCAGCTTCTGGAAGCCGGCGCCGCGCTGGCAGGCCGGCATCGCCTTCAGTGCCAAGCAACTCCTCGAGGTTGCGGTGATGCTGTTAGGCGCCTCCATCAGCTTTGCCGCCATCGCCGCCTCCGGGGTCGCGCTGCTCCTCTCGATCGCAGCCGTTGTCGTGATCGCGCTCTCCGTCTCTTTCGGATTGAGCCGCCTGCTTGGGCTGTCGACCCGGCTGTCGATCCTGATCGCCTGCGGCAATTCCATCTGCGGCAACTCCGCGATTGCGGCCGTGGCGCCGATCATCGGCGCCAACAGCGACGAGATCGCATCCTCCATTTCGTTCACGGCGATCCTCGGCGTCATGATGGTGCTGGGCCTGCCGCTACTGATCCCGTTGTTGCAGTTGACGGCCACGCAATACGGCATCCTCGCCGGCCTGACCGTCTATGCCGTGCCGCAGGTGCTGGCAGCGACGGTGCCGGCCGGCCTCGTCTCGACGCAGATCGGGACGCTCGTGAAATTGATGCGCGTACTGATGCTGGGGCCCGTGGTCGTCGGCCTCTCGCTCGTCGCCGCGCGCTGGCAGACCGACGCCAAGAAGACCAATGTCGGCTTCTTCCGACTGGTGCCCTGGTTCATCCTCGGCTTCCTCGTGCTCGCGACCTTGCGCTCGCTCGAAATCGTGCCGGCCACGGTGGTGGGGCCGGTGACGAAGATCACCAGCTTTCTCACGGTGGTCTCGATGGCGGCGCTGGGCCTCGGCGTCGATGTGCGGGTGCTCGCCAATGTCGGCGGCCGCGTGACAGCGGCGGTCACGCTGTCGCTGATGCTGCTGTTAGGGATCAGCATCGCGCTGGTGCACTGGTTCAAGTGAACAGAGCGAAACTGCCGTAGGGTGGGCAAAGGCGCCAAAGCACCGTGCCCACCATGTATCAGCATTCGTGATGAAAATGGTGGGCACGCTTCGCTTTGCCCACCCTACGGGACCGTCATCCGCGTAAGCGGGCGAAATAAACTAGATCACATCCGCCAGCGAGTGGCCGCGCAGCTCGATGTTGAGCCCCTGCATGCCGAGATCGGTGATCTCGCCGCCCATCGCCTTGATGCTTTCCTCCCGGATCAGCGACATCAATCCGCGGCGCAGCGCCAGGAATTCCGACGACATCATCATCGACTGCTGGCGCGGACGCTCCAGCGGAATCGGGATTTCGGCCTTGATCGAGCCGGGGCGCGCCGTCATGCAGTAGACGCGGTCGGAGAGGAAGATCGCCTCGTCGATGTCGTGGGTGACGAACAGCACCGAGATCTTCAGCCGCTGCCACATGTTGGTGAGGATCTGCTGCATGATGACGCGGGTCTGGGCGTCGAGTGCGCCGAACGGCTCGTCCAGCAGCAGCACCTTCGGTCCCGTCGCGAGTGCGCGGACGATGCCGACGCGCTGCTTCATGCCGCCGGAGAGCTTTTCCGGATAGTGCTTTTCGAATGCGTCCAACCCGGCAAGCCCGAGCAGAGTGCGCGCCGCGCGCTCGCGCTGCGAACGCGCCATGCCGCGCATCTTCAGGCCGAACTCGACATTCTCCCGCACCGTCTTCCAGGGAAACAGCGAATATTGCTGGAACACCATGCCGCGCTCGGCGCTCGGGCCGTTGACCTTCTCGCCGTCGACGGTGACGACCCCGGTGGTCGGCTTGAGGAAACCGGCGACCGCGTTGAGCAGCGTCGATTTTCCGCAGCCGGAGGGGCCGACGATCGAGACGAACTCGCCCGGGTTGACATGAATCTGCGTGTCCGTGACCGCCTCGACCGGCCCCTCGATGCTCTCATAACTGAGCGAGAAATTCTTGACCTCGATATGGCCCTGCGGTGCTTTGGTCAGGATCTCGTTCATTTCAGCCTCCACGGCATCACCAATTGTCCGGCGCCCCTGATCAGCAGGCTCGATCCGAGGCCGAGCACGCCGATCGCGATCATGCCGAGCGCGATGTCGGCATACTGGACCAGCGAGTAGGCTTCCCAGGTGAAGTAACCGATGCCGTACTGGCCCGAGATCATCTCGGCCGCGATCAGCGACACCCATGCGACGCCCATGCCGACCGTGAGGCCGGTGAAAATGTGCGGCAGGGACGCCGGAAAATAGACCTCGCGGAAGATCGATCGTTCGCGCGCGCCGAGACATTGCGCGGCGCGCACCAGCACCGGATCGACTAGGGTCATGCCGTGCAGCGTGTTGACCAGGATCGGGAAGAACGAGCCGAGGAAGGTAATGAAGATGATGCTCTGCTCGTTGGTCGGCCACAGCATGATCGCCATCGGCACCCAGGCGATCGCCGGAATTGGCCGCAGCACCTCCGCCACCGGGAAGACGATTTCGTGCACCAGCTTGAAGCGGCCCATGACCAGGCCGAGCGGTACGCCGACGAGGGCTGCGAGCGAGAAGCCGATGAAGATGCGCCGGCAGCTCAGCACGACATGCATCAGGAATTTGGGATCGTGGATCGCCTTGGTGAAGCTCGCATAGACCGCAAGCGGCGACGGCACGTTGGTGAAGCGCACGAAGAACACGACACGATAGGTCGTCAGCAGGTGCCAGGCCAGCAGGAACGCGGCGAGCGAGACGATGCCGATCGCGATGGCGCGCAGTCCCGCCCGGTTGAGCCGGTACCAGCGCGACGCAAGCGTAGCGAACGAGGCCGGTGTCGTGGGCGCGGCGATGACGGTCACCGGCTCCGCCTCCGCGATTGTCATTGGCGTGCTGTCCTGGCGATGTCGGAGAGGGGCGGGGCTGCTCAAGTCTTGCCTCCGCTGACCGCCGCCTTCACTGCGTCATCGAAGCCGAGCACCTTGCCGCTGATCTTGGCGGCGTAGGCTTCGGCGTCCTTCTTGAGCAGGAACGGCGCGACGTCGCCGTTGCCGACCGCAAAGAAGGCTTGGTCGGCGAACAACTTGATGCCGCGCGTGGTGTCGAAGACATAGGCGACGTTGATCTTCTTGCCCTTGGCCTTGAAATCCGCATAAGCGCCGAGCGTGCAAGACGTGCTGGCGAAGGGCAGGATGCCGATCTCGTCCACCCAGACCTCACCGGCCTTGCGCGGATCGGCGATCGGCTTCTTGCAGAAACTGTCTTCGCCGGAGATTTCGTAGTTCTTGGTGCTGGCGAGCTGAGCGTCGTAATCGAGCTTCATCTCGGTGAACGCCTTGCGAATGTAGGAATCGTCAACCCACTTCTTGGGATCGAACTCCTTCATGCGGCCGAGATTCTGCAGCACCTTGACATCGGTCGCAGCCGCATCGATCAGCGCGGGCTTGATCGTGGGATCGGTCGTCATGTTGCCGCTCGGCCCCAGGAAGATATAGACGACCTCCTTGTTGATGCCCGTCCATTCCTGGATTTTCTCGGCGGCAAGCTTCGGATCCGCACGCAGCCACTGGTTGGCGGCGATGAGCGCCTTCTCATATGCGACGACGACTTCCGGATATTTTTCGGCGAAGTCGGTGCGCACAACAACACCGTGCCAGGTCGGCAGGTTGGTTTCGACGCCGTCAAAGATCTTTCGCGCGAAGCCGCGGAACGGCAGCAACTCCGCGAACGGTACGAAGTCGGCGTGGGCGTCGATCTTCTTTTCCTGGAGGTTGGTCGAGCCGACCTCCGGACTCTGGCTGACGAGCTGGAAGAAGTCGGGTCCATAGCCGCGGTCCTGCATCGCCTTCAGCACCATGCCGTGCGCCGCGGAGCCGAACGGGACGCTCACGAGTTTGCCCTTGAGATCGGCGAGTTCGTAGTAGGGCGAATCCTTGTGGACGACGATGCCGTTGCCGGAGCCGGACAGGCTGTAGGCAGCGACGCCGATCAGGCGGCTCTTGCTTTCGGGATTGCTCTCGAAGGTGAAGCCGTTCACGATCAGCGGATAATCGCCCATCATGCCGATCTGGAGCTTGTTCGCCATCATCGCATTGGTGACGGGCGGACCGGACGTGAAATTCTGCCACTCCAGCTCAAACTTGATGTTGGCGTATTTGCCGTCCTTCGGCAGGTACTTTTCAAGGAGATGCAACTGGCGGATCACGACGCCGGCGGTCACCGTATTGGTCGTGGTGTCCTGCGTCCCGATGCCGAGCGTCACCGTTTCCGCTGAGGCCGGCTGCGCGAGCAGCAGCGCCAGCGACGTCACCGACGTCGCGATCGAGAGCGTGGGAAGATGGCGGACCATTCTCATCCTCATTCGGTTGGCTGGGCTGTGGTTGCCATGATTGGGTGAGGGCGCAGACAGGGCAAATCCGGAATTACCGCCGCAGTCGATTAGTTGCCGGGAAAAGCCGATTGCATACTCCTTGGGCAGTCCTGCACTATAAAGCCGCTTGTCTGTGCAGCGGCCCTAGTCGCTGCCTTGACCGCGCATCTCTTCCAGCGCGTCGGGCCGGCAGACCACGATCTGCGAGCGCTTGGTCAAGACGATCCCTTTTCCTGCATGCGCTTCAGGCTGATCGTCACCCATTGCCTTGTGGCACCGACCATGTGGGCGATGTCGGCATGGGTAAAGGCCGCCGCGATCACCCGGCCGTCGGCATCCTCGACGCCATAGAGATCGACGAGATGCAGCAGAAGATGCGCGAGACGCTGTGTGATCGAGCGCGTTCCCAGCATCTGCGCCAGCGCGGAATAGCATTTGCCCTTGAAGGTCAGGCCTTCGATGAGGCCGATCGCGAGATTCGGTATTTCGACGGCAAGCGATCGCAGCTCTTTTTCCGGGCAGGTGCACCACGCTGCAATTGCTGGATGCAACACCGGACCATTGGTGCACGGTGCCTTCGAACACTTCGGGCCCGCCGACGAAATTGCCGACATGCCAGTAGGCCAGCGTGATCTCGCGCCCGAGCGGCGAGGTATAGAACACACGAATCCGGCCGCTCTCGATCAGCCAGATACCGTCATGCTTGCCGCCCTGGCTGAACAGTGTCTGGCCGCGGTTGAGGACCTTGCGGCGGCCCTGTTTCAGCACCAGTTCCCGCTCGCGCGGCGTCAGCTTGTCCATCAGCGGCGGCGGGCCGCCGATCCATTGCTGGTTTTCGGTGAGCAGCAGCGATGAGCTGCCGGCAGGCCGGACCGTTGCGGGAATCGTCCCGCGAACCACATTGGCCGCCTGCAACATCATCTGCCTCCGGAACGTTGAAATCGTTCGAAAGCGGAGCAATGTCCGTGCCAGTCACACAGCTGTCATCGCCCGGCTCGACCGGGCGATCCAGTATTCCAGCGAAAGCAATGGGATACGGTCAGGCCGCGGCGTACTGGATTCGCCGCCTTCGCGGGGAATGACAGCGGAGCGCGGAGGCCGAGCGCGCCCTAGCGCCCCGTCAGGGTCAGCAGATACGGCTTGGGGTAAATCCCGCGGTTATGCCCATCCGAAAACGAGATGTTCAGCCCGTAGCCGAGATCGCCGATCTCGGTGATCGCGATCCCCGGGAAGCGCTCGGGAAAGCGCTCGTCGAAGCGGGCGCGGGTGCAGTGGGCGCATTTGCAGGAGAGGCGAAGCTGCTCGGCGGGCAGACTGAATGCCTCGCCCTCGGTTGTGCGAACGAGGAGCGTCGCGAGATCCGCGCTTGCCTCATAGTCCGCAACGGTCGGTGCCACCAAGGCCATGGTCATGACGTGTCTCCGAGCGCTCTTCTACATTGTAGCTGACGTGCGCGAATAGCAACTAATTGCCGGCGGAAGCGCGGCGAGCTATCTCGCCTGACGTTCGCTGCCTTCTCTTCAATCATCGTCCGCGAAATGTGAAACTAATCGACCGGGATTTCCAGTTCGGCGTTGCCGGATTCCCGTCTCTCCGAAATTTTGTGCCGCAGTCGTGGGCCAAGGAGAGATGATGAGCGCATTTCAAAAGGAAACGGTTTTGTCGGTCCGGCACTGGACCGACTCGCTGTTCAGCTTCACCGCGACGCGCGATCCCGGCTTCCGGTTTCAGAACGGTCAGTTCGCGATGATCGGGCTCGAAGTCGAAGGCAAGCCGTTGATGCGGGCCTACAGCATGGCCAGCGCCAATCACGAAGACGCGCTGGAGTTCTTCTCGATCAAGGTTGCGGACGGCCCGCTCACGTCGCGGCTGCAGAAGATCAGGAAGGCGACATCATCCTGGTCGGCCGCAAGGCCACGGGTACGCTGATCACCGGCAACCTCATTCCGGGCAAGCGTCTGCTGCTGCTGTCGACTGGCACCGGGCTTGCGCCGTTCGCCAGCCTGGTCAAGGACCCCGACGTCTACGAGAACTACGAGACCATCGTCCTGGCCCATGGCTGCCGTCAGATCTCGGAGCTTGCCTATGGCGAGCACCTGGTCGACGGGCTGCGCAATCACGAATTCTTCGGACCCTTGATCCGCGACAAGCTCGTCTACTACCCGACCGTGACCCGCGAGCCGTTCAAGAACCGCGGCCGCATCACCGACCTGATCGCATCCAACCAGATGTTCGACGATATCGGCCAATCCGGCCTCGATATCGACAGCGACCGCATCATGCTGTGCGGCAGCCCGGCGATGCTCGAGGAGCTTCCCGCGATGTTGTCCGCGCGGGGCTTTGTCGAGGGTAACCACAGCAAACCCGGCCATTTCGTGATCGAAAAAGCCTTCGTCGAGCGCTGAGGCGCAAATCGCATCCCGGCGACAACTAATTGCTATCGCCGGCAACTCACCTGAACAAATCTGATGCAAAGGCGCCGGACCTGCCGGCGAACCAGGAGCAAGCGATGGCACTAGATCAGATCGTCGACGGACTTTCGGAGGTTTCCTGCGATGTGCTGGTGATCGGTGGCGGCACCGCGGGCCCAATGGCGGCGCTGAAGGCGAAGCTGAAGAACCCGAAGGCCAATGTCGTCCTGCTCGAAAAGGCCAACGTCAAGCGTTCCGGCGCGATCTCGATGGGCATGGACGGGCTCAACAACGCCGTCATCCCCGGCTACGCCACGCCGGAGCAGTACACCAAGGAAATCACCATCGCCAATGACGGCATCGTCGATCAGAAGGCGGTCTATAAATACGCCCAGAATTGCTACAAAATCATCGAGGAGCTCGACAGTTTCGGCATCCGCTTCCTGAAGAACGAGAACGGCGATTACGCCGTCAAGAAGGTGCACCATATCGGCACCTACGTTCTGCCGATGCCGAACGGCGAGACCGTGAAGAAGGCGCTGTACCGCCAGCT
The DNA here is from genome assembly GCF_041200145.1 of Bradyrhizobium sp. LLZ17. NCBI lineage: Bacteria > Pseudomonadati > Pseudomonadota > Alphaproteobacteria > Hyphomicrobiales > Nitrobacteraceae > Bradyrhizobium > Bradyrhizobium zaerense. Next base: position 2,187,851 of record NZ_CP165734.1, on the reverse strand, counting down.
CCGCCGTGCCCGCATCCTGATCTCGAATCGCTACATGGCAACGCGGCTGCTCAAATCCGCCGATGGCCGCATCGCCGGCGCGATCTCTGTGAACACCCGCACGGCCGAGATTCTCGTCATCAAGGCCAAGGCCGTGATCCTCTGCACGGGCGCGGCCGGCCGTCTTGGTTTGCCAACCTCCGGCTACATGTTCGGAACCTACGAGAACGCCGCCAATTCCGGCGACGGCTATGCGATGGCGTATCACGCGGGGGCCGCGCTCGCGAACCTCGAATGCTACCAGATCAATCCGTTGATCAAGGACTATAACGGTCCGGCTTGCGCTTACGTGGCCGGTCCGTTCGGCGCCTTTACCGCCAACAACGAGGGATCGCGCTTCATCGAATGCGACTATTGGTCCGGCCAGATGATGCTGGAGTTCTACAACGAGCTGTTGTCCGGCAAGGGTCCGGTGTTCCTCCAGCTCAAGCATCTTCATCCCGACACCATCTCGGAAATCGAAACCACGCTGCACAAGGTGGAGCGGCCGACACGCGGCTTGTTCCAGCAGGGGCGCGGGGTCGACTACCGCAACGAGTCGATCGAGATGCATATCTCCGAGATCGGCTTCTGCTCCGGCCACAGCGCCTCGGGCGTGTTCGTCGACGACAATGCCCGCACCACGGTGCCGGGCCTCTACGCCGCCGGCGACATGGCGAGCGTGCCGCACAATTACATGCTGGGTGCCTTTACCAACGGCTCGGTTGCCGGCGTCGACGCGATGGAGTTCGCTGACAACCACGATTTTGCGGAGTTCGATGCCGCCGATGTCGCCGTGGAACGCGACCGCGTAATGGCGCCGACCACGCGCGAGGACGGCATTCCGCCGAACCAGCTCGAATACAAGACGCGGCGCCTGGTGAACGACTATCTCCAGCCGCCGAAGGTGACGCGCAAATACGAGCTCGGCATGCGCCGCCTTGCCGAGGCGCGCGAGGATATGCAGGAGCACATGATCGCGCGCAACGCGCACGAACTGCTCCGCGCCCTCGAAGTGCAGTCGATCATGGATTGCGCCGACATGGCCGTGCATGCCTCGCTCTATCGCGAGGAAAGCCGCTGGGGCCTCTATCACTGGCGCACGGATTTTCCGGAGAAGGACAACGAGAACTGGTTCTGCCACACCCTGCTAAGCAAGCGAGACGGCAAGATGACCAGCGAGAAGCGCGCCGTGGAGCCCTATGTCGTCCCGATCGCGGACGACGAGAAGGACCTCTACGACAAGCAGCGCATTCGCGCCACCGCCTGATCCACCGCACCATAGCAACAGGAGACATCCAATGCCTCTCGCGTCCTATCAGACATCGGTCCCGGTGGTCGTCGACGACGCCAAATGCATCGCTGACAAGGGCTGCACCGTATGCGTCGAGGTCTGTCCGCTCGACGTGCTGCGCATCAGCGACATGACCGGCAAGGCCTATATGGCCTATGACGAGTGCTGGTACTGCATGCCGTGCGAGGCCGATTGCCCGACCGGCGCCGTCACCGTCAACATTCCCTATCTCCTGAGGTAGTCATGTCGAGCCCGTTCGAATCCTATGACGACCTCGAAGACGCTGACGAGCGGCTCCAGGCCGCCGATCCCGCCGAACGCCGCGTCGCGATCATCGCGCTCGGCCATTCCGGCGATCCGGCCGCAGTCGCGCACCTTGCCAAAATGGTGGCGGATCCCGATGCCGGCGTGCGCCAGCAGGTCGCGATGGCGCTCGGCGAGTTCGACGGGCCGGAGGCCGCGAGTGCGCTGGTGAAGCTGCTGGTCGACCCCGAAAGGATCGTGGCATCGGCGGCGGCCGACAGCATGGCCGAGTTCAAGGATCCCGCCTGCGCCGAGATCATCCTGCCGCTGGTCAAGCACGCCCATGCATTTGTTCGCATGGGCGCGCTGCGCGCGCTGAAGGAGCTGCGCTGCAAGGACACGCTGAAGCCGGCGCTGGAAGCACTCCAGGATTCCGATGCTGCCGTGCGCGTGCAGGCGATCGGCGTGATCGGCTTCCTGAAGCTGGAAGAATCCATTCCCGCGCTGACCGCGCTGATCAACGACCCCGACGCGCATGTGCGCCGCGCCGCCGTGAGCGCGCTGGCCTTCTCGCAGCTGAAGCCTGCCGCGGAGACGATCACGCGCGCGCTAAAGGACAGCGACTGGATGGTCCGCGAGATGGCGGCGGAGACGCTGGGCCTCAACAGCAACGGTACGCTCGCCGCCGACCAGCTCGTGGCCTGTCTTGCCGACGAGTTCTGGCAGGTGCGGCTGAAGGTGATCCGCAGCCTCGGCCGCATGAAGATCGAGCGCGCGGTGCGCCCGATCGGAAATTGCATCAATCACGACCAGGCCAATCTGCGCAAAGAGGCGGCTGCCGCGCTCGGCGAGATCGCCCATCCCGACGGCGAGGCGTTCCTGGCTGTGATCGCCGATGATCCAGATCCCGACGTGCGCAAGAACGCGCGTTGGGCGCTTCAGCAGATCGCGGCCCGAAAGGCCCGGGCAGGGGCATAGCTGCGGGGCAGGGTTGCCGCTCTGGACTTCCGGAGCCAGACGTTTATTGGTCTTCGCCAACAAAAAAGCGAGGACGCGGCCATGATCACGCTGAGTGCCAAGGATCTTCTTCCCGAGGACGGAACGCGGGGAACACTGGCAGGCCGGGTCTGGCTGCCGCAGGCGAGCGGCCCGGCCGTCGTTGCCGTTCGCGCCGACGGCGTCTTTGACGTCACCGCAAAATTCCCGACGATCAGTGCATTGTGCGAGGAGGAGAACCCCGCCAAGGCGCTTGCCGCGACCAGGGGCGAGCGCATCGGCGATCTCGACGGCATCGTCGCCAACACGGCACCCGATCAGCGCGATCCGAAAAAGCCATGGTTGCTTGCGCCGGTCGATCTCCAGACCCTGAAGGCCGCCGGCGTCACCTTCGCCATCTCCATGCTGGAACGCGTGATCGAGGAGCGGGCCAAGGGCAATCCGACATCGGCCGAGGCGATCCGGAAAGAAGTGACGCGGCTGATCGGCGACGATCTGTCAAAGCTCAAGCCGGGCTCGGAGCAGGCCATGCACCTCAAGCAGGTGCTGATCGATCAGAACGCCTGGAGCCAGTACCTCGAAGTCGGCATCGGCCCCGATGCGGAGGTCTTCACCAAGGCGCCGACGCTGTCCTCGGTCGGCACCGGCATGAATGCCGGCCTGCATCCGAAATCGACCTGGAATAATCCGGAACCCGAACTCGTGCTGTTCGTCTCCAGCCGCGGCAAGATCGTCGGCGGCGCGCTCGGCAACGATGTCAATTTGCGCGACTTCGAGGGGCGTTCGGCGCTGCTGCTGTCCAAGGCCAAGGACAACAACGCCTCCTGCGCGATCGGTCCGCTGCTGCGCCTGTTCGACGACACCTTCACGCTCGACGACGCGCGCAAGCTCGACATCAGCCTGAACGTGAAGGGCACGGACGGTTTTGTCCTCGACGGCCATTCCTCGATCAGCAAGATCAGCCGCGATCCCACCGATCTCGTCGCGCAGACGATCGGGCCCGTGCATCAATATCCCGACGGCTTCGTGCTCTTCCTCGGCACCATGTTCGCACCCGTGAAGGATCGCGACGCGCCGGGGCAGGGCTTCACCCACAAGCGCGACGACATCGTCACGATCGCAGCGCCCCAGCTCGGCAAGCTCGTCAACCGCATGCGCGGCAGCGACGAGTGCGAGCCCTGGACCTTCGGCATCGGCGCGTTGATGAAGAACCTGGCGCAGCGGAAGTTGATCTAGCATTTCGCTCTCCCCGCTTGCGGGGACAGACCGGAACTGGCGCCCCAGATCCGGGTCAGGATCGAACGTCCCTCCGTCAACTCCGGGCAAATAGTCAAATAATATGACTATACGGAACCAATCTTCCGTGAAATAGTCCCGCCCGCTGGCTTAAGGCCGGCCTGAGGGTGTCATGCTACCGAGCGGCGCCCCGGATAACATTCTTGGGAGATACGCCTGATGACCCTCAAAGCCCTTTTTGCGGCCAGCGCCACGGCCGCGTTGCTGATCGCGCTGCCGGCGCATGCCGCCGAGCTCACCATCGGCTTTTCGCAGATCGGATCGGAATCCGGCTGGCGCGCGGCCGAGACCTCGGTCTCGAAGCAGGAAGCCACCAAGCGAAAGGTCAATCTCAAGATCGCCGACGCGCAGCAGAAGCAGGAGAACCAGATCAAGGCGATCCGCTCCTTCATCGCGCAGAACGTCGATGCGATCTTTCTCGCGCCCGTGGTCTCGACCGGCTGGGACTCGGTGCTGAAGGAAGCCAAGGAGGCCAAGATCCCGGTCGTGCTGCTCGACCGCGACATCGATCCCTCCGGCAAGGACCTCTATCTCACCGCGGTCACCTCCGACAGCGTGCACGAAGGCGAGGTCGCCGGCGACTGGCTGGCGAAGACCGTCGGCGCGAAAGCCTGCAACATCGTCGAATTGCAGGGCACGGTCGGCGCCAGCGTCGCTGCCAACCGCAAGAAGGGCTTCGATACCGCGGTTGCCAAGCATCCGAACCTGAAAGTGGTGCGCAGCCAGACCGGCGACTTCACCCGCGCCAAGGGCAAGGAAGTGATGGAGAGCTTCATCAAGGCGGAAGGCGGCGGCAAGTCGATCTGTGCGGTCTACGCGCATAATGACGACATGATGGTCGGCGCCATCCAGGCGATGAAGGAAGCGGGCCTCAAGCCCGGCAAGGACATCCTCACCGTCTCGATCGACGCGGTCCCGGACATCTTCAAGGCGATCGCCGCGGGCGAAGCCAATGCGACGGTCGAGCTGACGCCGAACATGGCAGGCCCGGCGCTCGATGCCATTGCGGCCTTCAAGGACAAGGGCACCGTTCCGCCGAAGTGGATCCAGACCGAGTCCAAGCTCTACACGGCTGCCGACGACCCGCAGAAGGTGTATGACAGCAAAAAGGGCCTCGGTTACTGAGGCGGGGAATTGCGCCGTCGGCGGTGGTCCGGCGGCGCTGCCTTCCGTAACCGCTGCGCAAACGAATGGGTTGGGCGTCCGCGCGGTTCGCGGGCGCCGTTGGGAGTGATTTCGCGATGGGGAACAGCCTCGATCCTGCTCCGCAGCTCCTGGAAGTGCGCGGGATCAGCAAGAGCTTTGGTGCGGTCCGTGCGTTGCAGGAGGTCGACTTCACGCTGCGTGCCGGCGAGATCCATGCGTTGCTGGGCGAGAACGGCGCCGGCAAGTCCACGCTGATCAAGGTCGTGACCGGCGTATTCCCGCGCGATGCCGGAATCATCCGGCTGGGCGGCGAGGAGGTGGCGCCGCGTTCGGCCAAGGCTGCGCTTGAGGCCGGCATTGCCACCGTCTACCAGGAAGTCAATCTGCTGCCGAACCTGTCGGTGGCGCAAAACCTGTTTCTCGACCGGCAGCCGATGCGCCTCGGCATCGTGCGCGAAGCCGAGATGCGCCGTCGCGCGAAACTGCTGCTTGCCGAATTCGGCCTCGACATCGACGTCGCCGCGCCGCTCGGCAATTATTCGGTGGCGATCCAGCATGTCACCGCGATCGCGCGCGCCGTCGATCTCTCCGCGCGCGTGCTGATCCTCGACGAGCCGACCGCGAGCCTCGACCGGCACGAGGTCGAGATACTCTTCGGCATCATGCGTCAGCTTGCCGCGCGTGGCATCGGCATCGTCTTCGTCAGCCATTTCCTCGACCAGGTCTACGAGGTCTCCGACCGCATCACCGTGCTGCGCAACGGCCGGCTGGTCGGCGAGCGCGAGACCGCCTCGCTGCCGCGGATCGAGCTGATCCGGATGATGCTTGGCCGCGAGCTTGCGGAGACCACCAGCGCGCGCGCGGCCACACGCGAGCATCAGACCGGTGAGGTCTGCGCGAGCTTCGAAGGCTACGGCAAGACCGGCTATGTCGCACCGTTCAATCTCGAGCTTCGCCACGGCGAAGTCGTCGCGCTCGCCGGCCTGCTCGGGTCTGGCCGGACCGAGACGGCACGGCTGGTGTTCGGGGCCGAGCGCGCCGACCACGGGCAGGCGAAAGTGGAGGGCACTGCCGTGCGGCTGCAGTCGCCGCGCGACGGGGTGCGCCACGGCTTTGGCTATTGCCCGGAGGAGCGCAAGACCGACGGCATCGTCGCCGAGCTCACCGTGCGCGAGAACATCGTGCTCGCGCTGCAGGCCAAGCGCGGCCTCTATCTGCCGCTGTCGCGTCGTGAGCAGGACGAGATCGCGCGCCGTTACGTCAAGATGCTCGACATCCGTCCGCCCGATCCGGACCGTCCTGTGGGGCTGCTATCCGGTGGCAATCAGCAGAAAGTCCTGCTCGCGCGCTGGCTCGCGACCTCGCCGCGGCTGCTGGTGCTGGATGAGCCGACCCGCGGCATCGATGTCGGCGCGCATGCCGAGATCATCCGGCTGATCCGCGAGCTTTGCGATGACGGGCTGGCGCTGCTCGTGATCTCCTCCGAGCTCGACGAGATCGTGACCTACTCCGATCGCGTCGTGGTGCTGCGCGATCGCGCCCATGTCGAGGAACTCACGGGCGAGGCTATCGACGTCACCAACATTCTCGCGGCCATCGCCGCCGACGGCGCCGCGATGGCACATGAGGGGCGGGCATGACAGCGCTGTTGCCGCGCCGCGGCCTCGCCCAGATTCTTGCGCTGATCGTCATCCTGGCGGTCGACCGCGTGGTGTCGCCGCAGTTCTTCGACCTGCGCCTTCAGGATGGCCGCCTGTTCGGCAGCCTGATCGACGTGCTCAACCGCGGCACGCCGGTGGCGCTGCTCTCGCTCGGCATGGTGCTGGTGATCGCGACGCGCGGTATCGATCTGTCCGTCGGCGCGGTGATGGCGATCTCGGGCGCGATCGCGGCGAGCCTCGCCGACAGCCATGGCCTGCCGGTGGTGCTGGCGGCGGCGCTCGGCGCCGGGCTCGTCTGCGGGCTCTGGAATGGCTTTCTCGTCGGCATTCTCGGCATGCAGCCGATCGTGGCGACGCTGATCCTGATGGTGGCGGGGCGCGGCATCGCCCAGCTCATCACCGAAGGGCGTATCGTCACCTTCTCCTCGCCCGACCTGGTCTGGCTCGGCAACGGCTCCATCCTCGGCCTGCCTGTGCCAATCGCGATTGCGCTCGGCATGCTGATCCTCACGGGCGCGGTGGTGCGCGGCTCGGCGCTCGGGCTCCTGATCGAGGCAACCGGAGGCAATGCGCGGGCAAGCGAGCTTGCCGGCGTCGGCACGCGCGCGATGATCCTGGCGGTCTATGTCTGGTGCGGCGTGTGTGCGGCGCTTGCCGGCGTGATCGCGGCGGCCGACATCATGGGAGCGGATGCCAACAATGCCGGCCTCTGGCTCGAGCTCGACGCCATTCTCGCCGTGGTGATCGGCGGCACCTCGCTGTTCGGCGGCCGCTTCAGCCTCGTGCTCGCCGTGCTCGGCGCGCTGATCATCCAGACCATGAACACCGGCATTCTGCTGTCGGGCTATCCGCCGGAATTCAATTTGCTGGTCAAGGCCGTGGTTGTGCTTGCGGTGCTGCTGCTGCAATCACCGAAGCTCGCGGGCTTCTCGGGGTTGATGGCGCGGCTGCGGAGGCCAAAGAAATGAAAGGCCTGCCGCCCGTCCTGATCACGGCCATCGTGCTGGTCCTCGGCTTCGCGCTGTGCGCGGCGCAGTTCCCCAACATCGCCTCGACGCGCGTGGTCGGCAATCTCCTCACCGACAACGCCTTCCTCGGCATCGTCGCGACCGGCATGACCTTCGTCATCATCTCCGGCGGCATCGACCTCTCGGTCGGCTCGGTGATCGGCTTCACCACTGTGTTTGTGGCGCTGGCGATCGAGCGCTGGGGCGTGCCGCCGCCGGTCGCTTTCGTGGCCATCCTCGTGCTCTCGGCGGGCTTCGGAGCGGGGATGGGCGCCATCATCCATGTCTTCGACCTGCCGCCTTTCATCGTGACGCTCGCCGGCATGTTCCTGGCCCGCGGCGCGAGCTTCCTGCTCTCGACGGAATCGGTGCCGATCACCGCGCCGGTCTATTCGACCGTGTCCGACTTTGCCTTGCGAATGCCGGGCGGTGGGCGGCTGACGGCGATCGCGATCATCATGCTCGTGATCGTGGTCGGCGGCGTTCTGCTGCTGCGTTTCACCCGGTTCGGTGCCAATGTCTACGCACTGGGCGGCGGCCGGGCGACCGCCGGCCTGATGGGCGTCGCCGTGGGCAAGATGACGGTGAAGATCTACATGCTGTCGAGCCTGCTCGCGGGGATCGCCGGGATCGTGTTCTCCTTCTACACCAGCGCCGGCTACTCGCTCTCCGCGGTCGGCGTCGAGCTCGACAGCATCGCTGCCGTCGTGATCGGCGGTACGCTGCTCACGGGCGGCCAGGGCTCGGTGATCGGCACCTTCCTCGGCGTACTGATCCAGGGAATGATCCAGACTTACATCAATTTCGACGGCACGCTGTCGAGCTGGTGGACCAAGATCGCGACCGGCGTGCTGTTGTTCGCCTTCATCGCATTGCAGCAGGCGCTGGTCGCGCTCGCGCGCCGCCCGGTGGCGAAGAGCGCGGGAGCGGCCTCATGACCTCGCGCATCCTCGTCATCCCGACCCGGCGGGCCCATTCCAACCACGCGGAAGTCGCCCGCTCGATCGGCGTCGACATCATCGCCGGCCGCTATGCCGAAGAGACACGGCTGCCGGGCGACGCCGAGCTGACTGCGATGTTTGGCGTGTCGCGTCCGGTGCTGCGGGAGAGCGTGAAGACGCTGGTCGCCAAGGGCCTTCTCACCACCAAGGCCCGGGTCGGGACCGTCGTGCGCGAGCGGACCGCCTGGAACATGTTCGACGCCGACGTGCTGGCCTGGCATCTGGACGCCGGCATCGACAAGCGCTTCCTCAACGACCTTGCCGAGATCCGCCTCGCGGTCGAGCCGCGGGCCGCGGTGCTGGCGGCCGCGCGGCGATCGCAGCAGGACATCTCTGAACTCCGTCGCTGCATGGATCGCATGCGGCTTGACGCCTCCGATTCCGCCAGCTTTGCCGATGCCGATCTCGCGCTTCATGTCGCGGTGGCGCGCGCGTCCGGAAATTTGTTCATGCGCTCGATTGGCCACGTCATCGAGGCCGCCTTGCGCGCGTCGTTTCTGCTCAGCGCGCCGGTCGAGCCGGAAGACCGCGACACCGTGTTGCTCTGGCATCAGAAGATCGTTGATGCGATTGTGGCCGGCGATGCCGCGACTGCATCGGAGGCGATGGTATATGTCATTCACAATGGTATGCGTCGCCACGACGGCAGTGTGGTCGAGACCGCGCCGGCCGACGCGCTGCCATCCGCCGGGACTGGAGAACAAGCGTGACTGAACTTCGCATCGCCATCGTCGGCTTCGGCAAGATCGCGCGCGACCAGCATGTCGGTGCGATCGCCGCGACGCCGGGCGCGACGCTCGCTGCGGTCGCGAGCCGCAATGCCGAATTGCCGGGCCTGCCGCATTTTGCGACCATCGAGGAACTGCTGGAGAAGGGGCCTGCGATCGACGCGGTCTCGCTCTGCACCCCTCCGCAGGTGCGTCGCGCGCAGGCCGCCGCTGCGCTCAAAGCCGGCAAGCATGTGATGCTGGAGAAGCCGCCCGGCACCGGTGTTGCCGAGCTCGATCCGCTGATCGCGATGGCGGCTGATGCGAAACGCACATTGTTTGCGACCTGGCATTCGCGCTATGCGCCGGCGGTCGAGCCGGCGCGCGAATGGCTCGCGGCGCGGCGGATCACCTCAGTGCACATCAGCTGGAAGGAAGACGTCCGCGTCTGGCATCCCGGACAGGCCTGGATCTGGGAGCCCGGCGGGCTTGGCGTGTTCGATCCCGGCATCAACGCGCTCTCGATCCTGACCCGCATCCTGCCGAGGCCGGTGTTCGTCGTCGCGGCCGAGCTTGCCTTTCCCGCCAATCGCCAGGCGCCGATTGCGGCGAACCTGACCTTGACCGACATCAGCGGCCTGCCGGTCACCGCCGAATTCGACTTCCGCCAGACCGGCCCGCAGAGCTGGGATATCGTCGTGGAAACCGATCAGGGCCAGATGCTATTGTCAGGCGGGGGGCGGCGCATGGCTGTCGAGGGGAAACTGCTTGCCGAGGCGCCCGATCAGGAATATCGCGAGCTGTACCGGCGCTTTGTCGAGCTGACCCCGACCGGCGCGAGCGATGTCGATCTGGCACCGCTTCGTCTCGTCGCCGATGCTTTCCTGCTCGGCAAACGCACGATCGTCGAACCGTTCATGGACTAGGCATGGCTGGCGCCAAAATAACAAAAGACGTCTTTGGAACGCTGCCGGACGGTCGATCCGTGGAGCGCATCGTGCTGCGCGGGGAGGGCGGGTTCGAAGCACGCTTCATCACCCATGGTGCGGTGATCCAGGCGCTGATCGCGCCGGATGCAAAGGGACGTTACGACGACGTCGTGCTCGGGCACGATGCGTTTGCCGGCTATCTCGCCGAACGAAAATTCTTCGGCGCCACCGTTGGGCGCTACGCCAACCGTATTGCTGACGGACAATTTTCGCTCGATGGCGAGAAGGTGCAGCTTGCCGTCAACAACGGCCCCAATGCGCTGCATGGCGGTTTGGATGGCTTCGACCGCAAGCTCTGGCAGATCGCGGGGATCGAGGAGGGCGCAGAGCCGGCGGTGACGCTCACTTATACGAGCCCGCATGGCGAGGAAAACTATCCCGGCCGGCTTGACGTGCGCCTGACCTATAGCATCACCGGTCCGACTGAGCTGTCGCTCAGCATGGAGGCGCGGACGGACCGTCCGACCATTGTCAACCTGACCAATCACAGCTTCTTCAACCTGGAAGGCGCGACCTCAGCCACGTCCACCCTGGACCACAAGCTGACGGTCGCGGCCGAGCATTTTCTCGCGATCGATCCGACCGCTATTCCGCTCCCGGAGCCGCCGCGCGCGGTGGCCGGCTCGCCGTTTGATTTCCGCGATGCGCGGCGGGTCGGCGAACGCATCCGCGAAGACGATCAGCAATTGCGCAACGGCAGGGGCTACGACCACACCTACTGCCTCGGGCGCGACGGCAAGCTTGCTTTCGCGGCGCGGCTGGAAGCGCCGCGCTCCGGGCGGGTCATGGAGCTGTTCACCGATCAGCCCGGTCTCCAGGTCTATTCCGGCAATTACCTCGACGGCACCATTTCGGGCAAAGGTGGCAAGCTGATCCGGCAGTCGGACGCCATCTGCCTGGAGCCGCACATCTGGCCGAATGCGCCGAACCGGCCGGATTTCCCGAGCGCGCGCCTCGATCCCGCCCAAGTCTATCGGCATCGCACGGTCTATCGATTCGTGGTGAGGGCGCCATGATCGAAGAGGTGCCGACCGCGGTTCTGTCCGCCGAACAGTGTCATCTCGGCGAAGGGCCGAGCTATGATCTGACCAGCGATACCGCCTGGTGGTTCGACATCCGCGAGGGCAAGCTGTTCGAGGCGCATCTTGGCAGCCGCAGCATTCGCGTCCACGCGCTCGGACGGATGGCGAGCGCGCTCGGGCGCGTCGATGCCGAACGGCAATTGATCGCGGCGGAAGACGGCCTCTATATTCGCACACTCGCCGATGGCGCGATGACGCTGTTCCTCCCGCTCGAAGCGGACAATCCCGACACGCGCTCGAACGATTGCCGCGTGCATCAGTCCGGCACGTTCTGGATCGGGACCATGGGGCGCAAGGCCGAGCCGGGGGCGGGGGCGATCTACGCGCTTCATGGTGGCAAGATCTCGACGCTGTTTCCAGGCATCACCATCCCCAACTCGATCTGCTTCTCGCCCGACGGCGCCACCGGCTACTTCGCCGATACCGCGCGCGCGGTGCTCTATTCCGTTCGGCTTGATCCCGCGACCGGTCTGCCGCGCGGCGAAGCGGAGCTGCTGTTGCGGCACACCGGCACCGGCGGCCTCGATGGCTCGGTGTGCGATGCCGATGGGCAGATCTGGAACGCCTGCTGGGGCGGAAGCCGGATCGATGTCTACTCTCCCCGGGGTGAGCGCCTGCGCTCGCTGCGCGTGCCCGCGCGGCAGGCGAGCTGTCCGGCCTTTGTCGGACCAGATCTGTCGCGCTTGCTGGTCACATCTGCCTGGCAGGACATGGACGGCGCGGCGCGCGCCGCCGATCCGCAAGCCGGCTGCACTTTTCTGCTCGAGGCATCCGCGCGCGGACGTGCGGAGCCGGACGTCAAGCTCACATAGGAGGCCGCAAGCAGCCCACCACCAACGTTCTCGACGAAGCTAAAAACACAGTCTGACACCCAAGGGAGTGAAATATGCTGAAACTGAAAACGACGTTCCTCGCGCTGGCCCTGGCCGGCGCTGCGACGATGGCTTCGGCCATCACCGCCTCGGCGCAGGACAAGGCGAGCGTCGGCATCGCCATGCCGACGAAGTCTTCCGCGCGCTGGATCGACGACGGCAACAACATGGTGAAGACGCTGAAGGAGCGCGGCTACAACACCGACCTGCAATATGCCGAGGACGACATTCCGAACCAGCTCTCGCAGGTCGAGAACATGGTGACCAAGGGCGCGAAAGCGCTGGTGATTGCCGCTATCGACGGCACCACCCTCTCCGACGTGCTGAAGCAGGCCAAGGCCAAGGGCATCATCGTGATCGCCTATGACCGCCTGATCCGCGGCACGCCGAACGTCGACTATTACGCCACCTTCGACAATTTCCAGGTCGGCGTGCTCCAGGCGCAATCGATCGAGAAGGGGCTCGGCCTCAAGGAGGGCAAGGGTCCGTTCAATATCGAGCTGTTCGGCGGCTCGCCCGACGACAACAACGCCTACTTCTTCTACAACGGCGCGATGAGCGTGCTGAAGCCGTACATCGACAGTGGCAAGCTCGTCGTCGCCTCCGGCCAGATGGGCATGGACAAGGTCGCGACTTTGCGTTGGGACGGCGCCACTGCGCAGGCCCGCATGGACAACCTGCTCAGCGCCTACTACGGCAAGAAGAAGGTCAACGCCGTGCTGTCGCCTTATGACGGCCTCTCGATCGGTATCATCTCCTCGCTGAAGGGCGTGGGCTATGGCAGCGCCGATCAGCCGATGCCGATCATCAGCGGTCAGGATGCCGAGGTGCCCTCGATCAAGGCGATGCTGCGCGGTGACCAGTACTCGACCATCTTCAAGGACACCCGCGATCTCGCCAAGGTGACCGCCGACATGGTCGATGCGGCGCTCGCCGGCAAGCAGGTCACCGTCAACGACACCAAGACCTACGAGAACGGCGTCAAGACCGTGCCGTCCTATCTGCTCAAGCCGGTGGTCGTCGACAAGAGCAACTGGGAGAAGGTTCTGGTCGACAGCGGCTACTACAAGAAGGCGCAGTTCCAGTAAGATTCTTTCGTCTCCCTCGCCCCGTTCTTACGGGGAGAGGGTTGGGGTGAGGGGTTTCTCCACACGGCCAGTTGTCCTTGTGGAGACTCCCCTCACCCGAAATCCGCGCTACGCGCGCATTTCGGCCTCTCCCCGCAAGCGGGGAGAGGCGAAGGAGGGACATGAAGCGATGACTGCAATGCTGGAGATGCGCAACGTCAGCAAGAGCTTTGCCGGCGTGCAGGCGCTGCGCGACGTCAACTTCTCGGTCGAGGCCGGCCAGATCCACGCCCTCGTCGGCGAGAACGGCGCAGGCAAATCCACGCTGATGAAGGTGCTGAGCGGGGTCTATCCGCATGGCAGCTACGAGGGCACCATCATCTTCGACGGCGAGGAGCGGCTTTTTCGCGACATCAACGATTCCGAAGCGCTCGGAATCATCATCATTCACCAGGAGCTGGCGCTGATCCCGCTGATGTCGATCGCGGAGAACATCTTCCTGTCGCATCCGCCGTCAAGATTAGGGGTGATCGACCGCGACGAGGTGTACCGGCGCACGCGCGATCTCTTGGCGCAGGTCGGCCTGAAGGAATCCCCGGATACGCTGATCACCGATATCGGCGTCGGCAAGCAGCAGCTCGTGGAGATCGCAAAGGCGCTCTCCAAGCGGGTGCGGATGCTGATCCTGGACGAGCCGACCGCCAGCCTCAACGAGGCCGACAGCGCGGCTCTGCTCGAACGCCTGATGACCTTCCGCGAGCAGGGCATCGCGTCGATCCTGATCTCGCACAAGCTCAACGAGGTCGCCCGCGTCGCCGATCACATCACCGTGCTGCGCGACGGCCGCACCGTCGACGGCATCGATTGCCGCACCGAGGCGATCCAGGAAGACCGCATCATCCGCAGCATGGTCAACCGCGATCTCGCCCATCGCTTCCCCGAGCGCAGCGCCAAGATCGGCGAACCGGTCCTCGCCGTGGAGAACTGGTCGGTCTATCACCCGATCCATCCCGAGCGGCAGGTGATCAAGAACGTCAATTTCGGCGTCAGGCGCGGCGAGGTCGTGGGCATCGCCGGGCTGATGGGCGCCGGCCGCACCGAGTTCGCGATGAGCCTGTTCGGCCGCGCCTGGGGCACCAATATCAGCGGCCGCATCGCGCTCGAGGGCCATCAGATCGCGCTGCCGAACGTCGCGGCCGCGATCGACGCCGGCCTTGCCTATGTCACCGAGGACCGCAAGCAGCTCGGGCTGATCCTGGCCGACGACGTCCGCAAGAACATCACCCTGGCGAGCCTCGACCAGGTCGCGCCTGGCCGGGTAATCGACGACATCGCCGAGCTCAAAGTCGCCACCGACTACCGGAACCGGATGCGGATTCGCTGCTCCGACGTCTACCAGGAGACCGGCCAACTGTCCGGCGGTAACCAGCAGAAGGTGGTCTTGTCGAAATGGCTGATGACCGATCCCAAGGTCTTGATCCTGGACGAGCCGACCCGGGGCATCGATGTCGGTGCCAAATACGAGATTTACTGTATCATCAACGAGCTTGCGGAAGCCGGCCGCGGCGTCGTGGTTATCTCCTCGGAGATGCCCGAACTGCTTGGCATCTGCGACCGCATCTGTGTCATGAATGACGGCGCCTTCGTCGGCGAGTTCCCGGGCACCGAGGCGACGCAGGAAAAGATCATGCGCGCCATCATGCGCAATGAACGAAGCAATGGAAACGGCGTGCCTGAGGCCGCGGAGATGGGAGGAATGCAGCCATGACCGACAAGACGGTTTCGCTGCCCGAGGAGCGCCAGCACGGCAGCTTCATCAAGAACAATTTGCGCAATTACGGCATGCTGATGTCGCTGATCGCGATCATGCTGTTCTTCCAGGTGATGACCGGCGGCACGCTGCTCCAGCCGCTCAACCTGACCAATCTGGTGCTCCAGAACAGCTACATCGTCATCATGGCGCTGGGCATGCTGCTGGTGATCGTGACCGGACACATCGATCTTTCGGTCGGTTCGGTCGCGGGCTTCGTCGGTGCCGTGGCTGCCTTGCTGATGGTGACGTACAAGGTCGATTACACGCTCGCCTTCATCGCCTGCCTCGTGGTTGGCGCGGCCATCGGCGCCGCGCAAGGCTACTGGGTTGCCTATTTCAAGATCCCGTCCTTCATCGTGACGCTGGCCGGCATGCTCGTGTTCAAGGGGCTTGCGCTCGCGGTGTTGCAAGGGCAGTCGCTTGGGCCGTTCCCGTCGACGTTCCAGAAGCTGTCGTCGGGCTTCATCCCCGAACTGCTGCCCGAAGCCGGCACGCTGCATCCGACCTCGATGCTGATCGGCGCCGTGCTGGCGCTGGGGATGGTCTATGCCAGCGCCAGGGGCCGGGCGCGCGAGCTGTCGCACGGGATCGAGGCCGAGCCCTATGCGTTCTTCCTGGGTAAGAGCATCGTGCTGGCCTGCGCGGTGCTCTACTTCACCTATCTGATCGCGACCTATCGCGGCCTGCCCAACGTGCTGGTGATCATGAGCGTACTGATCGCGCTGTACGGCTTCGTCACCCGGCGCACCGTGATCGGCCGGCACATCTATGCCGTCGGCGGCAATGCCAAGGCGGCCGGCCTGTCGGGCATCAAGACCGAGCGGTTGACCTTCTTCACCTTCGTCAACATGGGCGTGCTGGCCGCGCTTGCCGGCCTCGTATTCGCCGCGCGCCTTAACACCGCGACGCCCAAGGCCGGTCTTGGCTTCGAGCTCGACGTCATCGCCGCCTGCTTCATCGGCGGCGCTTCGGCCTATGGCGGTGTGGGTCGGGTCGGCGGCGCCGTGGTCGGCGCGATGATCATGGGCGTGATGAACAACGGCATGTCCATCCTCGGCATCGGCATCGACTACCAGCAGGTGATCAAGGGCCTGGTGCTGCTCGGAGCCGTGTGCATCGACGTCTATAATCAGCGGAGGTAGGGCGCGATCAACTGCGCCCGGCGGGTTCGCTCGTGCGCGTCGGCGCCTCTCGTGCGGTCAGCGGGAGCGCTTTGGTAATTTTGGGAGCTTGGACGGGTCGAATTTTGGCGCCGGCTGTTGCGCTGCCGGCGCGGGCGGCTGCTCTTCATTGTAAATGAGCGTGCCTTCGAGCAGCACGCCGGGGAACTGTTCAGCCGTTGCTGTGTATTGAGCGATCTTGCCGGAGCAGGTTCCCTCCAGCGTCAGCTTGAGTTCGTCGTCGGTTCCGAACACTGTTGGCAGCTGATCGGTGTGCCTCTTGGTTAGGAGGGTTGCGGTAAATCGCTCACCGCTGACCTCGACGGTGCCGCTGTACGTCATGACTCCGTCGCAGCCCCAGATCACCCCGTCCGCGACATGGGCGATGCCTGTGCCTTGGCCGGTCGGTGTCTTGAACCACGCCCGGTACGTACCGTCCTTGAGCATGAACGTCTCACGCCTCGCTGCTGAGAGAGCGAGCAGCAGATCAGCGCCACAACTTTAAGATCACGTTAAGTCTGTGCATAGCGCGGGCTGGTCCGTTCGCGGGCAGCACCGGGAACGCGGCGTCGGAAGTGAGCTATTGCTCACGAAGTGGGCATATGATCGAATGGCGGGATGGACCAAAACCGGCCGGAGCCCGATCTCATCATCTTCGATTGCGATGGCGTGCTCGTCGATAGCGAGCTGTTGAGCTGTCGGTGCCTGTCGGAGGTGCTGGCCGAGTTTGGGATCGCGCTTAGCGAAGGACAGGCACTCGAACTCTTCCTCGGACGCAGCACGAAGGCGATCGAGCAGCATTATCGTGACCTTGGACAGGCCGTGCCGGACGGCTTTCTGCCGCGATTGAAGTCGCATGTGCTGAACAGCTTCGCTGGGTCGCTTCAACCCATCTCAGGCGTCGCCGATGTGATATCCGCGTTGCGCGCGCCGTTCTGCGTCGCGTCCTCCAGCGACATCGATCGTGTCTCGCTGTCGCTCGACGTCACCGGCCTCCGCAGCCATTTCGGCAACCGGCTTTTCACCGCGCAGATGGTCAAGCACGGCAAGCCGGCGCCGGATCTCTTCCTCTATGCCGCCGCGAGGATGCAGGCCGATCCCTCGCGCGCGCTGGTGATCGAGGACAGCGTCAGCGGCGTCCAGGCCGCGAAGGCGGCCGGCATGACGGTCTGGGGATTTGTCGGCGGCAGCCATTATGGCGCCCGTGACGGCCAGGCGTTATTGTCCGCGGCCGGAGCCGATCGGGTCTTCGCGCGCATGAGCGATTTCTGGGAGGCGTGAGGCCATCATGGCCGTCGAGAACGAAAAATCACGGCTCGACGACGCCGCGCGCGCCGGCTGGCTCTATTTCATTGCCGGCCACACCCAGGACGAGATCGCAAAGATGCTCCAGGTGTCGCGGGCCTCTGCCCAGCGGCTGGTCTCGCTATGCCTCGCCGAGCGGCTGATCACGTTCCGCCTCGAACATCCCATCGCCGCCTGCATGGAGCTGGCGGCGCGGTTGAGGCAGCGTTTCGATCTCGTCCATTGCGAGGTGGTGCCGGCCGATCCAGCGGCGCTGCAGGCTACCGCCGGCATCGCCGAACGCTGCGCCAATTTGCTGGATTCGACGTTGCGCGCGGAGACGCCGGTGATCGTCGCGCTCGGCACCGGGCGCGCGGTGCGCGCTGCAGTCGAGCGCGTCACGCCGATCGACCGGCCCAACCACCAGATCGTTTCGCTGGTCGGCAACATCTCTGCCGACGGCTCAGCGAGCTTCTACGACACCGTCGGCCGCCTCGCCGACCGCACCGGCGCGCGGCACTATCCGATGCCGCTGCCGTTCCTGATGTCGTCCGAGGACGAGCGCAACAAGATGGTCCGGATCGAGCCGATCGCCAAGGTGAAGGCGGTCGCGGCCAAGGCCGATCTGCGGCTCGTCGGCATCGGGCAGATGGACCAGAAGGCGCAGATCCATGTCGACGGCTTCGTCACCCGCGACGAATTGTTCGAGATGATGCGGCAGGGCGCCATCGGCGAGATCACCGGCTGGGCCTATGACGCCAAAGGCCGCCTGCTCAAGGCCGGCACCAACAAGCGCCTGACCAGCATTCCGCCGGAAGTGCCGGCCAAGGCCACCACGATCGGCGCCGCGGTCGGCGGGGCCAAGGTGCCGGCGATCGCCGCGGCGCTGAACGGACGGCTGATCAACGGCTTGATCACGGACGAGGCCACCGCGCGCGCGATTCTGGAGAGATAGGGCGGCTCGCTCTTCGCGTGCCTGCGAGGCGGGTGGTCTTTCCCCACGTAACACTGTCATCGTCCGCGAAGGCGGA
The DNA here is from genome assembly GCF_041200145.1 of Bradyrhizobium sp. LLZ17. Classification (NCBI taxonomy): domain Bacteria; kingdom Pseudomonadati; phylum Pseudomonadota; class Alphaproteobacteria; order Hyphomicrobiales; family Nitrobacteraceae; genus Bradyrhizobium; species Bradyrhizobium zaerense. Next base: position 2,169,184 of record NZ_CP165734.1, on the reverse strand, counting down.
CGATCCAGTACGCCGCGGCTCCTCTTGGGGCAAACCAATAGACGGCACGGAGTACTGGATGCCCCGCCTTCGCGGGGCATGACAGCGTGGGTGAGGCGTCATCTCTCGTCCCTCCCGCACCGCAGCACTCATAAGTTGCCGAGACAGCCGCGCGCCTGCTTGACAATCGCCGCCCCCTCGGTTGAACATACGCTCAACGCGTGGGCATATGCTCAGAAACGCGAGTTTAGGGGAGGTCATCGTGAAACACGTCCTCGGCGCCGTCTGCGGCGCGTCTTGCCTGTTGCTGGCCGTCCCCGTGATGGCCGAAACGACCCTGACGATCGCCACCGTCAACAACGGCGACATGATCCGCATGCAGGGGATGACGGGTGACTTCACCAAGAAAAATCCCGATATCACCGTCAAATGGGTGACGCTGGAGGAAAACGTGCTGCGTCAGCGCGTCACCACCGACATCGCCACCAAGGGCGGCCAGTTCGACGTGCTGACCATCGGCACCTACGAAGTGCCGATCTGGGCCAAGAAGGGTTGGCTGGTGCCGCTCGCCAATCTCGGTGCCGACTACGATGTCGCTGACCTCCTGCCGAAGATCAGGGATGCGGTCTCCGTCGACGGCAAGCTCTATGCCGCGCCGTTCTACGGCGAGAGCTCGATGGTGATGTACCGCACTGACCTGTTCGAGAAGGCCGGGTTGAAGATGCCGGAGAGCCCGACCTGGGACTTCGTGGTCGACGCGGCCAAGAAGCTCACCGACAAGAGCGCGGGTGTCTACGGCATCTGCCTGCGCGGCAAGGCCGGCTGGGGCGAGAACATGGCGTTCCTGTCCGCCATGGCCAATTCCTACGGCGCGCGCTGGTTCGACGAGAAGTGGGAGCCGCAGTTCAACACGCCGGAATGGAAGACGACGCTCACGACGTACGTCAATCTCATGAAGGAGGCCGGCCCTCCCGGCGCCAGCTCCAACGGCTTCAACGAGAACCTCGCGTTGTTCAACGCCGGCAAATGCGCGATGTGGATTGACGCCACCGTGGCGGCATCCTTCGTCACCAACCCGAAGGACTCCAAGGTCGCCGACAAGGTCGGCTTCGCGCTTGCGCCCAATGCCGGGCTCGGCAAGAACGCCAACTGGCTGTGGGCCTGGAGCCTCGCGATTCCCGCCGGCTCGAAGAAGAGCGAGGCGGCTGAGAAGTTCATCGCCTGGGCAACCAGCAAGGACTACACCAAGCTCGTGGCTGCGAAGGACGGCTGGGCCAACGTGCCGCCGGGCACGCGGACGTCGCTCTACCAGAACCCCGACTATCTGAAAGTCGCCCCGTTCGCCAAGCTGACGCTGGCCTCAATCGACGCCGCCAATCCGAACAAGCCGACTGTGAAGCCCGTGCCCTATGTCGGCGTGCAATACGCCGCCATCCCTGAATTCCAGGGCATCGGCACTCAGGTGGGCCAGCAGTTCTCGGCCGCACTCGCCGGCTCGATGACGGTCGACGCAGCGCTTGCCGCGGCTCAATCCTCGACCGAGCGTGAGATGAAGCGCGCCGGCTACATCAAGTAGACCAGAAACTAGACCCGGGGCTCTCCCTGAGCTCACACCTGCGGCCATCCACTATCGCTTGATGGATGGCCGCCTTTTCCCCCGCCCCGAGGAGACGCGTGGATGGCAACCCGGCAGACGCAGTTCCTTGCGCGGTCGCTTCTCGCCCCTGCCGTCGGGCTGCTGTTCATCTGGATGATCGTTCCGCTCGCGCTGACGATCTATTTCGCGACGCTGCATTACAGCCTGCTCGACCCCGGCTCCGAGGCGTTCGTCGGTCTGGAGAATTTTCGCTACTTCCTCACCGATCCCGCCTTCCTCGCCTCGCTTCAGAACACGCTGGTGCTGGTCGGCTCGGTGCTGGCGCTGACCATCCTGCTTGGCATTCCGCTGGCGGTGCTGCTCGACCAGCCCGTGATCGGCCTCAACATCGTGCGGTTGATGGTGATCGCGCCGTTCTTCGTGATGCCGACGGTGAGCGCGCTGGTCTGGAAGAACCTCTTGATGCATCCGGTGTCCGGGCTGTTTGCCTGGATCGCCTCGGTGTTCGGGCTGACCCCGATCGACTGGTTCACCGATGCGCCGCTGCTCGCCGTGATCCTGATCGTTGCCTGGCAATGGCTGCCGTTCGCGACGCTGATCTTGCTCACCGCGCTGCAATCGCTCGACGAGGAGCAGAAGGAGGCGGCCGAGATGGATGGCGCCAGCGCGCTCTCGGCTTTCATCTACATCACGCTGCCGCACCTGGCGCGGCCGATCACGGTGGTGATCCTGATCGAGACCATCTTCCTACTGACCGTGTTCGCGGAAATCTACGTCACCACGGGCGGCGGTCCGGGCCTTCAAACCACCAACATCGCGTTCCTGATCTATTCGCAGGCGCTGATCCAGTACGACGTCGGCACCGCGTCGGCCGGCGGCCTCGTGGCGGTGGTGATCGCCAATGTCGTCGCCTTCTTCCTGGTCCGCATCGTCGGCCGCAATCTGGAGACGTGAGACCATGGCGCGGATGGCGACGACGCGGCGGGTGGCGATATCGACGATCGGAGCCTGGTTCTTCGGCTTCCTGATCTTCTTCCCGATCCTGTGGATGGTGCTGGCGAGCTTCAAGACCGAGCTCGAGGCCTTCGCCATTCCGCCGTCCTTCCTGTTCTTCCACTGGACCCTGGAAAACTATGCGACCGTGCAGGAGCGCAGCGACTATCTGCATCACGCGCTCAACTCGATCATGATCGCCGGCGGCTCGACGCTGATTGCGCTGTTGATCGCCATTCCCGCGGCCTGGTCGATGGCGTTCTCGCCGACCAAGCGCACCAAGGACATCCTGCTCTGGATGCTCTCGACCAAGATGATGCCGCCGGTCGGCGTGCTGGTGCCGATCTACCTGATCTACAGGACCTTCGGCCTGCTCGATTCCCGTGCCGGACTGATCTTCATCCTCTGCCTCGGCAATTTGCCGATCGTGATCTGGATGCTGTTCACCTATTTCAAGGAGATCCCGCGCGACATCCTCGAAGCCGCGCGCATGGACGGCGCCACCATCGGCCGCGAACTCGTCTATGTGCTGACGCCGATGGCGATCCCGGGCCTCGCCTCGACGCTGCTGCTCAATCTGATCCTGGCCTGGAACGAGGCTTTCTGGACGCTCAATCTGTCGACCTCCAGCGCCGCGCCGCTCACCGTGTTCATCGCGTCCTATTCGAGCCCGGAAGGGCTGTTCTGGGCAAAATTGTCGGCGGCGTCCACGCTGGCGATCGCGCCCATTCTCGTCCTCGGTTGGTTCAGCCAGAAGCAGCTCGTGCGCGGGCTCACCTTTGGCGCGGTAAAGTAAGAAGGGCTGCCGGATCATGGGTCAGATTACACTTCAGGACGTGCAAAAGTCCTTCGGCCCCGTGCACATCATCAAGGGCGCCGATCTCGAGATCGAGGACGGCTCCTTTGTGGTGTTCGTCGGGCCGTCCGGCTGCGGCAAGACCACGTTGTTGCGGCTGATCGCCGGGCTTGAGGACGTCTCCGGCGGCAAGATCTTGATCGACGGCAAGAACGTCGTCGACACACCGCCCGCCAAGCGCGGCCTGTCGATGGTGTTCCAGTCCTACGCGCTTTATCCGCATATGAGCGTGCGCGGCAATATCGGCTTCGGTCTGAAGATGGCGGGGCTCGCCAAGGACGAGATCAACCGCAAGGTCGAGGCGGCGGCCGCGACGCTGAACCTCACGCCCTATCTCGACCGCAAGCCGCGCGAGCTCTCCGGCGGCCAGCGCCAGCGCGTCGCGATCGGGCGCGCCATCGTCCGCGAGCCCAAGGCGTTCCTGTTCGACGAGCCGCTGTCGAACCTCGATGCGGCCTTGCGCGTGCAGATGCGCATCGAGGTGACGCGGCTGCAGAAGCAGCTCGGCACCACCGCGATCTACGTCACCCATGATCAGGTCGAAGCCATGACCATGGCCGACAAGATCGTCGTGCTCAACGGCGGCAAGATCGAGCAGTACGGCTCGCCGCTGGATCTGTACGAAAAGCCCGCGAATCTGTTCGTCGCCGGCTTCATCGGCTCGCCGAAGATGAATCTGGTGACGGGCGACCCAGCCACGCAGCAGGGCGCGATCACCATCGGCGTGCGGCCGGAACATCTCAAGATCGAGCGCGACGGCGCCGGCGGTTGGCTCGGCACGATTGCGGTCGCCGAGCATCTCGGCAGCGACACCTTCCTCTATGTCGATGCCGGGCCGCTCGGCATGCTGACGGCGCGCTACATCGGCGAACTGAGCCTGCATGCCGGCGACCGAGTGTCGCTGGTGCCGGACCCCGCGCGCATCCATCGCTTCGACGCGAGCGGCAACGCCATTCGGGGCTGACGAGAAACGGCAAGAAAACCGCAAGAAAACGGCAAGAAACGGACAATCAACATGTACCTGGAAAAATTCAAGCTGACCGGCAAGACCGCGTTCATCACCGGCGGTGGGCAGGGCATTGGGCTGGCCTGCGCGGAGGCGCTGGCCGAAGCGGGCGCCAGGGTCGTGATCGGCGACCGCGACAGCAAGATGGCCGACAGCGCCAAGGCCAGCCTGAAGGCGAAAGGCTATGACGTTGAAACTGCGATCATGGACGTCACCGACACCAAGCGCGTGGCGGAAGTCGCCAACGACCTCGTCGCCCGCCATGGCAAGGTCGATATCCTCGTCAACAATGCCGGCATCGCCCGCAGCGAGACGCCGGCGGAGACCGTGACGGACGAGCACTGGCTCAACGTCATCGACGTCAATCTCAACGGCACGTTCTGGTGCTGCCGCGAGTTCGGCAAGCACATGCTCAAGGCCAAAAGCGGCGCCATCGTCAATATCGGCTCGATGTCGGGCTTCATCGTCAACAAGCCGCAGGAGCAGGCGTTCTACAATGCTTCCAAGGCCGGCGTGCACCATTTGACCAAGTCGCTGGCCGCCGAATGGGGCGCGCGCGGCATCCGCGTCAACGCGGTGGCGCCGACCTATATCGAGACGCCGCTCAACGCCTTCGTCAAGAGCAACGCCAAAATGTACGACGCCTGGATCGGTGGAACCCCAATGGGGCGGATGGGGCAGGTCGACGAGATCGCCTCCGTCGTCCTGTTCCTGGCCTCCGAGGCCGCGAGCCTGATGACCGGCAGCATCGTGCTGGTGGATGGCGGCTACACTTGCTGGTAGGCTTGCGTCAAAATTGACGAAAGCGATCGGGGAGTGACAATGCCGCGAGCGTATATCGGCGTCGACGTAGGGACCACGAGCACGCGGGCAGGGGTGTTTGACGAAGCAGGCACGCTTCTGGCGACCGCCAGGCATCCTATTCGAATCTGGCAAGAGGCCGGCGATATCGTCGAGCAGTCGTCCTCCGACATCTGGCACGCCTGCGTGAAATCGGTGCGGGCCGCGGTGGCTGAGGCCGGCGTCGCGCCCGACAGCATCGGCGGCATCGGTTTTGATGCGACCTGTTCGCTGGTCGTCCTCAACCGGCAGGGCGAGCCGGTCACCGTCAGCACGTCCGGCGACAAGCAGCGCAACGTCATCGTCTGGATGGACCATCGCGCCACGGCCGAGGCGCGGCTGATCAATGAGACCGAAGATTCAGTGCTGCGCTATGTCGGCGGCTCGATCTCGCCCGAGATGGAGATGCCGAAGCTGTTATGGCTGAAGCGGCACCTGCGGGCGAGCTTTGACGCCGCGGGCCATTTCTTCGATCTGGCGGATTACCTGACCTGGCGCGCCACCGGCTCGTTGCAGCGCTCGACCTGCACCGTCACCTGCAAATGGAACTATCTCGCCCATGACGGCGGCGGCTGGAGCGCGCCATTCTTCAAGCGCATCGGTCTCTCGGAGTTCGTGGCCGAGAAATATGCCCGCATCGGTACCGGCATCGTGGCGCCTGGCACGCGGCTCGGCGACGGTCTCACACGTGCAGCCGCAGCCGATCTCGGCCTGACGCCGGGCACGCCCGTCGGCGCGTCGCTGATCGATGCGCATGCCGGCGGCATCGGCGCGATCGGCGGCCGTGACGGATCGGGCGGGGCGACCGATGTCAGCGATCGCCTTGCCTACATCATGGGAACGTCGGCCTGCATCATGGCGACGACGAAACAGCCGTGCTTCGTGCCCGGCGTGTGGGGACCATATTATTCCGGCATGGTGCCGGACTTCTGGCTCAACGAGGGTGGTCAATCGGCCGCGGGCGCGGCGATCGACCACCTCCTCAAATCGCATCCGGGCCATGCCGAGGCGAACGCGGCGGCGCGCAGCGAGGGCGTTGACTTGATCGAGCACCTTGAGCGTCGCATCATCGCGCGCGCCGGCGATGCCAGCCGTGCCGCGTTGCTGGCCCGCGACGTCCATGTCCTCCCCGAATTCATCGGCAACCGCTCGCCTTACGCCGATCCCGATACGCGCGCGGTGATCGCGGGGCTCGATCTTGACACCGACACCGGCGCGATGGAGCGGCTGTTCGTCGCCGGCCTGTGCGGACTCGCTTACGGGCTCGCCGAGGTGATCGAAGCTTTTGCCGCGCATGGCGTTCACTCCAGCATCATGATCATGGGCGGCGGCGCCAGCCGCAGTCCGCTGGTGCGGCAGATCATGGCCGATACCACCGGTCTCACGGTCGCGCTGCCGCAAACGAAAGAGCCGGTGCTGCTGGGCGCCGCGATGCTCGGGGCGGTGGCCGGCGGCGCCTGTGTTTCGATCGGCGAGACCATGGCGAAAATGTCGGCGCTGGGAGGCAAGAGCGAGCCGACCGCGCCCGACATGGCTGCGTTTCACGCTCGCAAGCGCGACGTCTACAAGCTGCTGCGCGAGGTCGATCGCGGCAGCCGTGCCGCGATGCGCGACATCGCCAGAGGTTGAGACGGATGCTGATTTCCTGCGGCGATGCGTTGATCGATTTCGTGCCGACCCGAAACGCGGATGGACGCGAGGCGGTGATGCCGGCGGTCGGCGGCTCCTGCCTCAACGTCGCAATCGGCATGGCGCGCCTGGGCGCACCCACCGGCTTCCTCGGCGGTATCTCAACCGACATGTTCGGACGCATGATCGCCGACCATGCCGCCGCCTCTCATGTCGATCTCGGTTTCGCCACCCGCAGCGATCGTCAGACCACACTCGCTTTCGTGCAAATTGTTGCGGGCGAGTCGCACTATGCCTTTTATGATGCCGAGACGGCGACGCGGAACTGGACTTATCGGCGCGGGTCCATTCCCTTTGACACGGTCGAAGCTCTCCATGTCGGCTCGACCACGCTCGTGAACGACCAGGGCGCGGCAGAGACCAAAGCGCTGATCGCAGATGCGCGGGCGTTATCGACGATCTCGCTCGATCCGAACTGCCGGCCCAATCTGGTCAAGGACAAGCCGGCCTATCTTGCACGGATGGCCGAGTTCGCCGGGACTGCCGATCTCATCAAGATGTCCGACGTCGACTTCGCCTACCTCTATGGCGACGAGCCTTATCAGCAACGGGCAAACGCAATGCTGGGGCAGGGCGCGAGCCTCGTCGTCATCACGCGCGGCAACAACGGCGCCATCGCCTGGCATGCGAAAGCCGGCCCTGTCGAAGTCCCTGCGCCGAAGATCGAGGTCGCCGACACCATCGGTGCCGGCGACAGTTTTCAGGCCGCGCTGCTGTTCGCGCTGCACAAGCAGAGACGTCTCGCTCGGCAGCAACCGAAGGATATCAGCGCGGATGAGCTCCGCCGCGCGCTGTCCTTTGCCGCCAATTGCGCCGGCCTGACCTGCACCCGCCCGGGCGCGGATCCGCCGTGGAGTCGCGAGATCACATGGAGCTGGTAGCGAGGCGAGCAGGCATTCGCCATTTACGGGATGTCTCCGCGATGCACTGCGGCCATGCGCCAGCCAAATGGACAGGATGGGTTCAGGCTGGCAAGGTCCGCGTCTCCTGACGCGAGCCTGTCCTGATGAGCAACGATCTCTGTTTCCTGTCTGCCACTGAACTGCGTGCGCGTATCGGCCGCAAAGAGGTGTCGCCCGTTGAACTTGTCCGCGCCGTGCTCGCGCGCGCCGAAGCCCTCCAGCCCGAGCTGAACTGCTTCATCACGATCTGCGGAGACGAGGCGATGGCCGAGGCGCGCGCGGCCGAGCGCAAGCTGATGGCGGGCGAGCCGCTCGGCCTGCTGCACGGCATTCCCGTCACCGTCAAGGACATCGTCAACACCAGGGGCGTGACGACCACGTTCGGCGCCGTTCCCTACAAGGACAATGTGCCGACCGAGGATGCGGTCGCCGTCGCAAAGCTGCGCGCGGCAGGCGCGATCCTGATCGGCAAGACCACGACGCCGGAATTCGGCAGCAAGTGCCTGACCGATTCGCCGCTGTTCGGCCGCACGCGCAATGCGTGGGATGCGAGGCGGTCGTCCGGCGGCTCCAGCGGCGGTGCGGCGGTGGCCGTTGCCAGCGGCATCGCCCCGCTTGCGATCGCGACCGATGGCGGCGGCTCGACGCGGATTCCGGCCGCCTGCAACGGAGTGGTCGGGCTGAAGCAGAGCAACGGGGTGATCGCGCACAGCCAGGCGCTCGATGCCTTCGGCAACCAGACCTATGTCACGCCGATGACGCGCGATGTCCCCGATACCGCGCTGATGATGCAGGCGATGGCCGGCGAGGATGCCTGCGATCCCTGGTCGATCAGCGTGCCCGTGCCCGATTTCATCGGCACCGCCGCCCCGCGCGGCGATCTGCGCGGGCAGAAGATCCTGTTCTGCGCCGCACCGCCGGGACGTCCGGTGTCTTCGGACGTTGCGACGGCCTTCAAGGCGAGCCTCGATCGGCTCGCGAGCCTGGGCGCCGAGCTCGAGGAATTCTCCGGCGACGGTTTCGACATCGAGCCGATCTGGCGCGCCATCAACCACACGGTCTGGCGCACGCGGTTCGCCAAGCTCGTGACCGAGCATGGCGATGCCCTGAGTGAAGCCTTCGTCAAGCAGGTCGCGCTGGCGACCAATGTCAGCGGCGTCGAGTACCAGGAGGCGATGTTCGCGCGCACCGCGCTGTTCCGCCGGGTGCAATCCCTGCTGGCGCGCGGCAACCTGCTGGCGATGCCGACCCTCACCCGCACCGCGCTGCCGATCGACCAGGACCTGTTCGGCACCATCGAGATCGACGGCCGGCATTTCGACAGCGTCCGACCGCATTGGTTCCCCTGGACCATGCCGTTCAACATGACCGGCCATCCCGCGATCAGTCTGCCTTGCGGCTTCGGGAGCGATGGCCTGCCGATCGGGCTTCAGCTCGTCGGCCGCTTCCGCGCCGATGCCGAGTTGCTGCGCGTCAGCGCCCTGTTCGAGGCGTCAACCGACCTTCTCTCCCGCTGGCCCGGCTGAGATGGGGTTCGGGAAAGACACTTTGCTTGTGGCCATCCTTCGAGACGCCCGCTTTGGGCGGGCTCCTCAGGATGAGGTCTCGGTTTGCGGCGAAACGGTAACCCCTCATGGTGAGGAGCCCGCCAAAGCGGGCGTCTCGAACCATGCAGGCCGAGCACCCTCCTGGCACTCTAAAGCACTTGCGTCGGGCGTCCGGACATGTTGATCGTGCCGCGGATGAGCCCTGAAACCGAGCGCACATGAGCGTATTTGTCCTCCGACGTCTGCTGACCTTGCTGGCGACGCTGGTCGGTGCGTCCGTGATCATCTTCCTGGTGCTGGACGCGCTTCCCGGCAATGCCGCGCAGATGCTGATGGGAGCCGACGCGTCGCCGGACGCGGTGCGGGCGCTCACCGTCAAGCTCGGGCTCGACCAGCCACTGGCTATTCGCTACCTGCAATGGATCAAGGGGCTGCTGATCGGCGATCTCGGCAACTCCTATGTCTACGGAACGCCGGTCGCGAGCCTGATCGCGGAGCGGCTTGCGTTGACCATCCCGCTTGCGATCATGTCGATGCTGATCACGGTGACGCTGGCGCTCTCGGCCGGCATCTACACCGCCGCCAACCACAACAAGCTCGGCGATGTCGGCGTGATGTCGCTGACGCAAATCGGCATCGCGCTGCCGAATTTCTGGTTTGCGATCCTCCTCGTGCTGCTGTTCTCGGTGCGGCTGCAATGGTTGTCGGCCGGCGGCTTTGCCGGCTGGGACGAGGGCGTCTGGCCCGGCATCAAGTCGCTGCTGCTGCCGGCGGTCTCGCTGGCGGTGGTGCAGGCCGCGATTCTCGCGCGGGTCACGCGCTCCGCCGTGCTCGAGGTGCTGCGTGAAGATTTCGTCCGCACCGCGCGCGCAAAGGGCCTCGGCAAGCGCGAAGTGCTGTGGAGCCATGTGCTGCGCAACGCCATGATCCCGGTGATGACGGTGATGGGGCTGCAATTCGCCAATCTGCTCGCCGGCACCATCGTGATCGAGAACGTGTTCTACCTGCCGGGCCTCGGCCGGCTGATCTTCCAGTCGATCGCCAACCGCGACCTGATCGTGGTGCGCAATTGCGTGATGCTGCTGGCTGCCATGGTCGTCATCGTCAATTTCGTGGTCGATGTGCTCTATGCCTTCGTCGACCCGCGCATCAAGGTGCACGATCTGTGAGTGATCCGCTCGCCACCGCGGTCGGACTGCCGACGGCAACCGCGCCGACGCCTCCCGCCACGGGCTTTTGGCGCAGGGCGCTGCGGCATCGCAGCTTCACGCTGGGTGGTGCATTGGTGCTTGTGGTGATCGGTTCGGCGCTGCTCTCGCTGCTGTGGACGCCGTGGTCGCCCTATGAGATCGACATCGCCTCGAAGCTCCGGCCGCCATCCGCGGCGCACTGGCTCGGCACCGATTCCTTTGGCCGCGACATCGTCTCGCTGCTGCTGGCGGGCGCCCGCTCCACCATCATGGTCGGCATCATCGCCGTCAGCATCGGCCTCAGCTTCGGGGTCTGCCTCGGCCTGATCGCGTCGGCCCGCCGCGGCTGGACCGAAGAGATCATCATGCGCTTCTCCGACTTCACCTTCGCCTTTCCGGCCGTGCTCTCCGCGATCATGCTGGCTGCGGTGGTGGGGCCGGGCATGGTGACCTCGATCATTGCGATCGGCATTTTCCAGATTCCGACGCTGACCCGGCTGACGCGCGGCTCGGCCAACGCGATCTGGGCGCGCGAATTCGTGCTGGCCGCGCGCGCCGCGGGGAAGGGCAAATTCCGCATCACCATCGAGCATGTGCTGCCCAACATCCTGTCGATCCTGATCGTGCAGGCCACCATCCAGTTCGCGCTCGCAATTTTGGCCGAAGCCGCGCTGTCCTATCTCGGCCTCGGCACCCAACCGCCGCAGCCGTCCTGGGGACGGATGCTCAATGATGCGCAGACGCTGCTGTTCCAGTCGCCGATGCTGGCGGTCTATCCGGGCGCCGCGATCGCGATTGCCGTGCTCGGCCTCAACCTTCTCGGCGACGGCTTGCGTGATCTGCTCGATCCCCGACTGGCGCGGGAGCGATGACGATGGCTGATCCCGCAACCATGCCGCTGATCGAAGTCGTCAATCTCGGCGTCCGCCTCAACACCAGCCGCGGGCCGGCGCAGGCCGTGCGCGGCGTCAGCTTCGCCCTCAAGCGCGGCGAGACGCTCGGGCTGGTCGGCGAATCCGGTTGCGGCAAGTCGGTCACCGCGCTGTCGCTGATGGGGTTGTTGCCGGACAGCGCCGTGGTCTCGGGCAGCATCAAGCTCGACGGCAGCGAGCTCATCGGACTGTCGGATGCTGATTATTGCGGTCTGCGCGGCAACCGCATCAGCATGATCTTCCAGGAGCCGATGACCGCGCTCAACCCGATGCACACGATTGGCCATCAGGTCGCCGAGCCGTTGCGGCGTCACAAGAACTATTCGGCCGCACAGGCACGGCGGGAGGCGATCGCCTTGCTCGACCGCGTCGGGCTGCCGGATCCTGCCAAGCGCATCGATGCCTATCCGCACCAGTTTTCCGGTGGCCAGCGTCAGCGCGTCACCATCGCCATGGCGCTTGCCTGCGAGCCCGATCTCTTGATCGCGGATGAGCCGACCACCGCGCTGGACGTCACCATCCAGGGCCAGATCCTCGATCTCATCGCCGATCTCGTCGAGGAACGCGGCATGTCGATGATCCTGATCTCGCACGATCTCGGCGTCATCGCCGAGAACGTGCAACGCATGATGGTGATGTATGGCGGCACCGTGGTCGAGAGCGGGCCGACCGACGAAGTGTTCCGCCGCATGGGGCATCCCTACACGCAGGGCCTGTTCCGCGCCCGGCCGAAGCTCGGCGCGCGCAAGGGAACGCGGCTGACGACGATCTCGGGCACGGTGCCGGAGCTCGCCGATCTGCCCTCCGGCTGCACTTTTTCCGATCGTTGTCCTCTCGTGATCGATCGATGTCGCGCCGCACTTCCGCCGGTGGTCGAAGTCGGACCCGGCCATGGCGTCCGCTGCATCAGGACGGATGTTTCGATGGCCGATCGCGTCGGAGCGCTGTCCGCATGAGCACCGGGCCGCTTCTCGACGTGAAGAATCTCGAGCAGCGCTATACGCTGCCGCGCGAAAGCCTGTTCCGTCCGCCGGGGCAGGTGCGCGCGCTCAACGGCGTCAGCGTGCAGGTCGCTGCCGGCAAGAGCCTTGGGATTGTCGGCGAGTCCGGCTCGGGCAAGTCGACCTTCGCGCGGGTGGTGATGGCGCTGGAGCGGCCCACATCAGGGCAGGTCGCCATGCTCGGGCGCGACCTCAACCAGATCTCCGCAGACGAGCTGCGCCGTGCGCGGCGCGATTTCCAGATGGTGTTCCAGGATCCCTATGGCTCGCTCGATCCGCGCCAGACCATCGCACGCATCGTCGCCGAACCGCTCACCGTGCTGGAGGAGGCTGACCGCAGCACGTTCCGCGACCGCGTCGCCGCGGTGCTGCGGCAGGTCGGCTTGCGCGATGCCGACATGGACAAATATCCGCACGAATTCTCCGGCGGCCAGCGCCAGCGCATCGCGATCGCGCGCGCGCTGATCACCCAGCCGAAGCTCATCGTCGCCGACGAGCCAGTCTCGGCGCTGGACGTCTCGGTGCAGGCGCAGGTCTTGAACCTGATGCAGGACCTCCAGGAGCAGTTCGGCCTGAGCTACGTCCTGATCAGCCACGACCTCGCCGTCGTCGATTATCTCTGCGACGAGGTCGCCGTGATGTATCTCGGCCGGATCGTCGAGCAGGGCCGGCCGGAGGATTTGTTCGAACGCTCCGCCCATCCCTATACCCGTGCGTTGCTGGAGGCCGTGCCGCGAGCGCGTGCCGGCGGCGGCCGGCGCCGGCGCGGAGCCCAGGCGATCGCGTCGCAATCGGCGGCCGGAACCGGATGTCCCTATGTCGCCCGTTGTGCGCTCGCCGACCAGCATTGCCGCGAGGCCGCGCCTGAGTTACGCAGGGTCGGCGAGGCCCATCTCGCCGCCTGCCACAAGGCGGAAGGCGTGATGGCGTTGCCGCAAGCGGGCATGGAAGGTTAGTGTCCGGGGCGGGATTGGCGTAGGCTGGGACCAGACAAGGCCGGGGAGTTACGCATGTTCAGGAAACTATTCGTCGTCGCGTTTGCCGCTGCGTTCGCTGCCGCACCGCTGCCGGTGCTGGCGCAAGGCAAGAAGGACAGCGTCGTCATGGGCATGACGCTGGAGCCCCCGGGCTCGATCCCACCAACGCCGCCGCCGCGGCGATTGCCGAAGTCACCCTCTACAACATCTATGAGACGCTGACCAAGATCAACGAGGACGGCTCCACCTCGCCGCTGCTGGCGGAGAGCTGGACGGCTTCGCCGGATTTGAAGACCTACACCTTCAAGCTGCGCAAGGGCATCAAATTCCACAATGGCGAGCCGTTCGATTCCGCCGCGGTGAAGTTCTCGTTCGAGCGCAATGCCGTCGCCACCAGCACCAACAAGGACAAGAGCCTGTTCCAGAGCTTCGAGTCCATTGCCACGCCCGATGCCGACACGGTCGTGATCACCCTGAAAAACGCCGAGCCGAACTTCCCGTTCTTGTTGGGGCAGGCAAGTGCCTCGATCGTCGAGCCGAAAAGCGCGCCGACCAATGTGACGCAGCCGGTCGGGACCGGGCCTTACCAGCTTGGCGCCTGGGCCAAGGGCTCCTCGATCACGCTCAACAAATGGGCTGACTATCGCAATGCCTCGGCGATCAAGCTCTCCAAGGTGACGATCCGCTTCATCTCCGATCCGGCCGCGCAGGCGGCTGCGCTGCTGTCGGGCGACGTGGACGCGTTTCCGCGCATCGCGACCCGCGTCGTTGCCCAGTTCAAGGCCGACCCGCGCTTCACGGTGCTGATCGGCGGCTCCAAGGCCAAGACCATCGTCGCCATCAACCATCGGAAGAAGCCGCTCGACGACGTCCGCGTTCGCCGCGCCATTCTCGCTGCGATCGACCGCAAGGCGATCATCGAGGGTGCCGTCGAAGGATTCTGGTACGCCGATCGGCAGCTTCTACACGCCGGGATCGCTCGGCTATGTCGATACCACCGGCATCAACCCTACGATCCCGAGAAGGCCAAGAAGCTGCTGGCCGAGGCCGGAATCACCGCGCCGATCGAGCTGTCGCTGAAGCTGCCGCCGCCGCCCTATGCGCGGCAAGGCGGCGAGATCGTCGCGGCCGAGCTTGCCAAGGTCGGCATCATCGCCAAAATCGAGAACGTCGAATGGGCGCAATGGCTGTCGCAGGTATTCGCGCCCAACGGCCCGCATAATTTCGACCTCACCATCGTCAGCCATGTCGAGCCATTCGACCTCGTCAAGATCACCGAGCCCGACTATTACCTCGGCTACAACAACGCCGCCTTCAACGCACTGTACAAGCAGATCGTGGCGACCCCGGATGATACGGCGCGTGCCAAGCTCCTCGGCGACGCCCAGCGCATGCTGGCAACCGACGCAGTCTCCGCCTATCTATTCCAGCCGCAATGGCCCACCGTCATCAGCAAGAAGCTGAAAGGCGTCTGGAAGGAAGTCCCGCAGTTCGAGAACGATTTCTCGGCGTGGTCCTGGGAGTAGGGGAGCGAGTCAGCCCGTGCCCGTTGTTGTGCCCTCTCCCCCTTGTGGGTAGGGCCCAATCGCATATGAGGCAGATTTCTCTGTGGCCATCCTTCGAGACGCCCGCCTTTGGCGGGCCCTCAGGATGAGGTCGGAGCACGGGGCAGCAAATTCGACGGGTGCCGATGCTACTTAGCCTCATCCTGAGGAGCGCGCTCTTGCGCGCGTCTCGAAGGACGAGGCGCGCGCTCACACCGCCCAAAATGCCATCTGCGATGGCCCTGCCCTTGTGGGACAGGGCAGCAACGCTGGTTGATACAAACTCACACGGGTGAGGGGTCTGTCTCCGCATATGAATCACGCAGTTGAATTCGCGGAGCGAGACGCCTCAAAGGCTCCTTGGCAGCACGCAAGCTCCGGACGTGATAGCCCTGTCTCTGAACGGCTGACTTGATCTCGTCGCTGACTTTCCGGACCCTTCTTCTGGTCTTGCGCCATTTCTTCTTATAGCAAAAGACGGGTAGTGCCGCGCCGGTGCTTAGAACCAGCAAATCGCGCCTGTCACTGTGATAGACTTCGTACATGTCGCCCCCACGATCATGAATGTTCGGTCCTCTCGACAGCTTAGCTTGTTGGATGGCTGGGCGGATTTAGATTTGATAATCGAGAGCAAACTGGCAGCCCCAGCAGGCTGTGAATTGCGGGGAAATCACCGGCGGGTCGGCACGATCAACTTACGTTTCTGTTTGTATGTCGTTGCCATGCGACGTCAACGCACCAATTTTGCTCTGGATCAATACGAGCTGGCAGTCGATGAGATCGTCGCCGCTTGTGACGGTGATCTGCGCGATGCGCTTCGAGCGCTCATGCTCCTCAATGAGCAGTTAGAGTACGAGCTGGCGCTTATGAGGGGAGCGTGCGCTCCTGACCAGACGCTGCACTAAGGTAACCTGACCGCGCGTCGATCACGCTTGCACGCTGCGTGGCCGATCCCCGAACTCCTATTTCTCGACGGCTCCGGTCCAGTCTTTGAACCCTCCTACGTTGTAGACATTTTCGTAACCCATATCCTTAAGCAACTTACCCGCGAGTGCCGCGCGTCCGCCAGAAGCGCAATAAAGGATCACCGTTTTGTTCTTATCAAAATTCTTGTCATGGTAAGGAGACTCTGGGTCCGCTCGAAATTCCAGCATTCCGCGTGACACATTCAGTGCGCCCGCGATCTTGCCGCTGGCGGCCACTTCAGGTGCATCTCGAACGTCCAAAACCAGAGTGTTGCCCGCGTTGATCATATCGGCGGCTTGATCAGAGCTGATCTTCGGAACCGCGGCGTGGGCCGCTTCAAGCATCTGCTTTACTGTCGTTGCCATTGATTGCCTCCGTTTTCCAACCGGGATCGGCAGCGGTAGAATTGAGACATCCCGCGAACTGACGCAAGTGGCAATCACGATAGCTTCATCTCGTACAGCCGGCGATTTCGGAATAATCGCATTATGCCCCTGTTTTGCCCGACGAGTCAAACCGGCTCATCGCCTGCACACGTAAGCCGTTGATTTTGCTGCCGCCGCCTACTGTGCATGGGGTTGTTTTCCAGAAATATGATGTTCGGCGCCGCGGCGGTCCGCGTCGCTTCTCGGAATCAGGCCGCTTCCGCCGTCACCTTGCCGATCCAGTCGCGGGCGAGCGTCACGTCGGCTTGTTACAATTGGTGGCCTGCCGGCAGGACCTTGTGGGTCACGCCGGCTCCCGCTTCCGACAGCAGTGCGGCGAGCTTTGCCGAGTTGCTTGCGGGCACGATCGGATCGGCTTGCCCTGACAGCAGCAGCACCGGCTTGCCGCCAAGTTCGGCCTTGGGCGGATCCGACAGCGGCACCATCGCGCGCAGCAGGATCGCGCCGGCGAGAACGTCCGGCTTCAGCAGCAACAGCGCTGCTGCGATGTTCGCGCCGTTGGAGAAGCCGACCGCGACCGGCGCGGCGATGCCGTAGCGTTGCCGCGCCTCGTTGACGAACTCGCCGAGCTCGAGCGCGCGGCGGCGC
This sequence comes from Bradyrhizobium sp. LLZ17, assembly GCF_041200145.1. NCBI lineage: Bacteria > Pseudomonadati > Pseudomonadota > Alphaproteobacteria > Hyphomicrobiales > Nitrobacteraceae > Bradyrhizobium > Bradyrhizobium zaerense. The sequence continues at coordinate 2,152,131 of NZ_CP165734.1, read as the reverse complement.
ACGTCCACCTCGTCGAACACGCCCTCTGCGAGACGGCGGAAGAAGCGCGGCATGCCGTGCTCCAGCACGCGTCCGCGCGGCGAGAGCAGGGCGGCCCCGGGCGAGATCATCTTGCCGAGCCCGAGCAGGTCGTTCTCGTCGCCGCCGGTGCCGTGCAGCAGCAACAGGGGGCGAGCCCGCGTCGCGCGCGGGCTCGAAACGATGGATGAATGAACTCTCGGTCATGACACGCTCTCTTCCAGGCTCGGCAGCACGTCCTCGATCTGCTTGCGATGGGCTTCGAGGAAACCCGGCAGCTTCAGGTCGCGTCCCAGCGTCGCGACCGGTTCGTCGACGGCGAAGCCGGGGATATCGGTCGCGATCTCGAACAGCACGCCGCCGGGCTCGCGGAAATAGACCGAACGGAAGTAGTTGCGGTCACGCTGCTCGGTCGGATGCAGGCCGTGATGAGAGACGAGCCTCTCGGCCATCTGGCCCTGCTCGGCGTCGTCGGCCGCGCGGAACGCGATGTGGTGCACCGAGCCGCCGCCCTGATGCCCGCGCAGAAAGCCCTTGGCCTCGTAGATGTCGACGACACTGCCGTGCAAATCGCCGGGCGCCTTGAAGCGGATCACCGATCCCTCGCAACCCGTCTCCTTGAAACCGAACACGTCGGTGAGGACGGCAGCCGTTTTGGCCGCGCTGTCGAGCAGCAGCGTCACGCCATGGAAGCCGCGGATCGCATGCTCGGCGGGGACGTCGCCGTTGCTCCAGCCCGGCTCGTTCTCGGCACCGGGGATGCCGACCAGTGCGAGCGCCATCCCGTCCGGATCGGTGAACGGCAGCACGGATTCGCCAAAGCGCTTTTCCAGCGCCTCGTAAGCGATGCCCTTCTCGATGAAGCGCTGCGTCCAATAGCCGAGCGAGCGCTGCGGCACGCGGAAGGCGGTCTGATGGGTCTCGCCGACGCCGCGGCGTCCGGCCGGCGCTCCAGCCCAGGGGAAGAAGGTCAGGATGGTGCCGGGCCGGCCGGTCTCATCGCCGTAGTAGAAATGATAGGTGCCGGGGTCGTCGAAATTGACGGTCTTCTTGACGAAGCGCAGGCCGAGGTCGCTTGTGTAGAAACCGAAATTCCTGATGGGATCGCCGGCAATCGCGGTGACATGGTGCAGTCCGGACATCGTCGTCCTCCAAAGTTCGGGGAGCGGGTCTTGCTCTGGGCGGAAATATCGTTCCGCTTTGGATTGGAGACAATCCATGCAAACATGACGTCTATGTCTACGATTTGGAACCAATCGCGAGAACCCGCGCTTGGATAAGGTGGCCAGCCTGCGGGCCTTCGTGAAGGTGGTCGAAAGCGGCAGTTTTGCCGATGCCGGCCGCCAGCTCCGGCTGTCGCGCTCGGCGATCAGCAAATACATCGCCGACCTCGAGCAGAGCCTGGGCGTGCAGCTCCTGAACCGAACCACGCGGCAGGCGAGCCCCACCGAGAGCGGCCAGCAATATTTCGAGCGCGCCGTCGTGATCCTTTCGGAGATCGAGGCCGCCGATCAGGCGGTGACGCAAGCCCAATCGGCGCCGCGCGGATTGTTGCGCGTCAACGCGCCGATGTCGTTCGGCACGATGCGGCTCGGGCCGGTGCTCGCCGAGTTCATGGAAAAATATCCCGAGCTTCAGCTTCAGCTCGTGCTCAGCGACGACCTGCTCGATCCCGTGCAGGACGGCTTTGACGTGACCTTGCGGATCGCGGAATTGGAGTCCTCGAGCCTGATCGCTCGCAAGATCGTGGCTGTCGCGCGGATGATCTGCGCGTCGCCGGATTATCTCGCGCGTCACGGCACGCCAAAGCATCCGCAGGATTTGCGCGAGCACGCATCGCTGACCTACGGCTTTCTGCTGACCGGCAATCAGTGGAAGCTCACCGGCGCCGACGGCGATCACTGGATCCAGCCGGCCTGGTCGCTCTGCGTCAACAATGCCGAAGTGCTGCGTGATGTCGCGATCAAGGGCAGGGGGCTGGCGTTGCTGCCGGAGTTCATCGCCGCCGACGCGTTAAGGAACGGCAAGCTGCGCACCGTGCTGGAGGATTATTCTGCCCCGCCGCTCGCGCTCTACGCGGTCTATCCGCCGACGCGGCATCTGTCGGTCAAGGTGCGGCTCTTCATCGATTTTCTCGTCGAGCTGTTTGGCCGCGAGGATGAAGCTGTTGCGCGCCGTCGCTCCCGGGCGAACTGAGCGCTAGCGCCGCAGCGTGAACTCGTCCGGGCCGCGCCGGTGTTCCCACTTCGCCTTCTCCAGCTCGGGCTGGTCGCATTCGGCCTCGGGGTAGCCGATGCAGAGATAGGCGATGAATTTCCAGGTGCCGGGCACGTCGAGGATGGTGTGGATGCGGTCCGGGCTCAGGATCGAGACCCAGCCGAGCCCGATGCCTTCGGCGCGCGCGGCGAGCCACATCGCGGTGATCGCGGCCACCACGGAATATTCGGTTGTCTCGGGCATGGTCGCGCGGCCGAGGCCATGGCCGACATCGCTCGCCTTGTCGGCGAACACGGCGAGGTGGCCAGGCGCTTGTTCGAGGCCCGACAGTTTCAGACCGGCGTAGCGCGCCGCGCGTTCGCCGGCATAGCAACTCAACGCATCGGCGTTGCAGGCCTTGAAATCGTCGATCACGGCGCGGCGCCTTGCGGCATCATCGACGGTGACGAAGCGCCAAGGCTGGCTCAGGCCGACCGATGGCGAAAGGCACGCCGTCTCGATCAGCCGCGCGATCGCGCCATCCGGCAGCGGATCGGCGCGAAAGCGGCGCACGTCACGGCGCCACACGAACAGCTCGCGCAAGTGCCGGCGGAAAGTGTCGTCGAACGCGACCATCAACTCATCCTCCCGCGTGAAGGCTGGCTGCGGCGACCAGCAGGATCAGGATCTCGCCGGTCTGCTCGAAAGCGCCGAGGATGTCGCCGGTTTGCCCGCCGATCTGGCGGATGGCAAGCCGCGCGAGGATCAGTCCAGCGAGCGAGAGCAGGACGAGGCTGGCCAGCGCCTTGCCTGGCCCAAGCGCAATTGCAAGACAGAGCGTTCCGATGCCGAACGCGATGGCGACGCTGCGGCCCGGTGGCGCTCCGGCGCTTGCGGAGAGCCCGTCAAGCCGCGCCGGCGGCACCAGCGACATGAAGGCCGGAACGCCCGCACGCGCCCCGGCATGCGCGGATGCGAGCGCCAGCGTCACCAACCACGGATTGGCGATCGCCGCGAGCGCGCTCCAGCGCAGGCCAAACGACAGAACCAGCGCGCAGGCGCCATAGCTGCCGATCCGGCTGTCGCGCATGATATCGAGCTTGCGCTCGCGCGTCCGTCCGCCGCCAAGCCCATCGGCGGCATCGGCAAGTCCGTCCTCATGCAACGCGCCGGTGATGAGCGTCGTCGTGGCCAACGCGAGCAGGGCGGCGGGGCCGGACGTCAATCCCAGCTTGCTCGCGATTGCGTAGGCCGCAGCGCCAGCCAACCCCACCAACAATCCGGCGACGGGCAGCGCCCAGGTCGCGCGTGCAATCGCACCATCAGCAGCGGACTTCGACGATCTGACCGGAAAAATCGCAACGAATGTTGTCGCGATCCTGAGATCGGTGATGATGTCTTTGAGAACTTCGGCGCGCGGCATCATTTCAGCTTCATCGGCAGGCCGGCGACAACGAACTCGACCTCGTCGGCAACAGCTGCAACGGTCTGGTTCATGATCCCGGCAGCATCGCGAAAGCTGCGCGCCAGCGCATTGTCGGGGACGATGCCGAGGCCAACCTCGTTGGTGACGAGAACGACGGGGCTCTTGAGGCGGGGCAGGGTAGCGGCGAGCTCCGTCACTTCGTGGGACCAGTCGCGTTCCGCGTGCATCAGATTGGAGAGCCACAGCGTCAGGCAATCGACCAGCCTTGCGCCGCTGCCGTCGGTTGCGACCAGCGTGGCGACGAGATCGAGCGGCACCTCGCGCTCGATCCAGTCGGTTCCACGTCGCCGCCGATGGGTTGCGATGCGCGCTTCCATTTCGGCATCGAGCGTCTCGGCCGTCGCGACATAAACCGGCTGGCCGGGAAAAGCGCGTGCGCGGCTTTCCGCGCGCTTGCTCTTGCCCGATCGTGCTCCGCCCGTGATCAAAATGACGGCCATAGGGTCTCCTGCGGCCAGCACTAATCACCAAACGCGGCCAAAGACAAAGCCGAAATCCGTAGGCCGGGGCTTGCGCCCGGACCGTGGTTTGCGCAACAGGGGCGGGACGGGAGGCGCATGTGGGTTTTGCGGGTGCGATGGCGGTGGCGATGGCGGTGGATGCCCTTCTGGGCTGGCCGTCATGGCTGTTCGCGCGGATCGGCCATCCCGTGACCTGGCTCGGGCGGCTGATTGCGGCCGTCGATTCCGCCTGGAATAGGTCCTCCGATCCGCCTGCGCTTCGCCGTGCCGCCGGTACCGCCGGAGCACTTGCCGTGATTGCACTCGCCGCCGCGCTCGGCTGGGCGCTTCAATCGTTGCTGATCTCGGGCTGGATGCGGCTCGTGCTGGTGGGCATGCTCGCCTGGCCGCTGGTCGCTTTGCGCTCGTTGCACGATCATGTCGCAGCGGTCGCAATACCCTTGCTGGCCGGTGATATCGCCGCTGCGCGAGAGGCTGTCTCGCGCATCGTCGGCCGCGATCCGGCCGCGCTCGACCAAGCCGGTATCGCGCGCGCGGCGATCGAGAGCCTGGCGGAAAACGCCTCGGACGGCATCGTGGCGCCGGTGCTCTGGGGTGCGCTGTTCGGCCTGCCCGGCATCCTCGGCTACAAGGCGATCAACACGCTGGACTCCATGATTGGCCATCGCACTGAACGCCACGAGGCGTTCGGTTGGGCTGCTGCACGGATCGACGATGTCGCCAACTTCATTCCGGCGCGGCTGACCGGATTTCTGTTCGTGCTGCTGGCGCCGCGGCGATCCAAAGCGTTGTCGTGCATGACGCGCGATGCGCGTCGTCATCGATCCCCCAATGCCGGCTGGCCGGAAGCGGCCATGGCCGGCGCGCTCGGCGTGCGGCTCAGCGGTCCTCGGATCTATCATGGCAGTATCACGAGCGAGCCGTGGCTGAACGAAGCCGCACGCGATCCGCTCGCCGCGGACATCGTTCACGGGCTGACGATCTACCGCCGCGCCATGGTGTTGCTGGCCGGCGTGCTTGCGATCCTGGCTTTCGCGTGAAAGAACATCGCATGCGCGAGCACGGTGGAAATCTGGATCAGGCCCAGCGGCGTTTTGGCGGCCGCGCGGAGGACTGGATTGATCTGTCGACCGGGATCAACCGGCTGCCATATCCAGTCGGCGAAGTGAGCATGCGCGCGTGGAGCCTGCTGCCTTCGAGGTCCGATATCGAGGCCCTGCATCGGGCCGCGCAGCACGCCTATAACACGAGCGCGCCGGTTGTCGCGATGGGCGGCGCGCAGACCGCCATTCAACGGTTGCCGCAACTTGCGCCGCCCGGCCGGGCGCGCATCCTCGCGCCGACTTACAATGAATATGCCGCGGTGCTATCGGCTGCCGGCTGGAATGTCGCAGAGGTCGGCGAGCTCGATGCGCTGGCAGGTGCGGACCTCGCCATCGTCGTCAATCCCAACAATCCCGATGGTCGGTGTTATAAACCAGCCGATCTGCTCGCGCTGCTGCCGCGCGTGCGAAGACTCGTGATCGACGAAAGCTTTGCCGACGCGGTTCCGCATGGGTCGCTCGCTTCGGAAGCGGGGCGGCCCGGGCTGCTGATCCTGCGCTCATTCGGAAAGTTTTACGGGCTTGCGGGCCTGCGTCTCGGCTTCGCGCTTGGCGACGCGTCCGACATCGCCAATCTCGCCACGGCGATCGGCCCTTGGCCGGTCTCTGGAGCGGCGATCGCGATCGGCTGCCGCGCCTTGGCTGACGATGCTTGGGCCGAGGCAACGTCAGCGCGGCTTGCAGCGGATAGCGACAGGCTCGATGCCATGGTGCAATCGCAAACCTGGAGGCTCGTCGGCGGCACGCCATTGTTTCGTCTCTATGAGATGCCCGACGCGCTCGCCATGCAGGAAAAATTGGCGACCGCCCGGATTTGGCCCCGCGTCTTCACGCAGCGGCCGAGATGGTTGCGCCTTGGACTTCCCGGCAGCGAGACGGAATGGACGCGTCTCGGCGAGGCGCTTTCACGTTAAGCACTCAACGCGCGAGCGCGAGCAGGCCTTCGACATCCAGGTGCGTTTCGATGTGATCGGCAAGCGCATCGAGCGCGCTCTCGATCCTGGCGTGGTAGGGCTCGTCGCCCGCGGGAATGTCGAGCCTTGCGAGATACGCCTTGCGGAAATCGTCGGATGTGAACAGGCCGTGCAGATAGCTGCCCTGCACGCGCCCATCGCATGAGATCGCGCCTTCCGGCTCGCCGTCGACTTTCGCGAACGGGCGGGCGCGATCCGGCCCGTCAGTGCGGCCGATGTGGATTTCGTAGGCCTGAATCGGTTGAGCCGTGGCGGCGTGCAAGGCCGCAACACGCGTCAGTGTCTTCTGCGCGCTCATCACCGTCGCGACGTCCAGAAGCCCGAGGCCCGGCGTGTCGCCTGCAGGACCTTCGATGCCGCCGGGGTCGGCGACGCTGCGCCCGAGCATCTGGTAGCCACCACAGAGACCGAGCACATGGCCGCCTCTGCGGTGATGCGCGAGGAGATCGATGTCCCAGCCCTGCGCGCGCAGGAAGGCGAGATCGCCGCGGGTGGATTTCGAGCCCGGGATGATGACGAGCCTGACGTCGCCGGGGATCGCTTCGCCCGGACGCACCATGACGAGATCGACACCAGGCTCGAGCTTGAGCGGATCAAGATCATCGAAATTGGCGATCCGCGACAGCGCGAGGCAGGCGACCTTGCATTGTCCCGGCTTTCGCGCGTCACTCCAGGCCCTGCGCGTCTTCGGCTGGCAGCTCGCCGGCACGGCCGAACCACGGCAGCACGCCAAAGCCGCGCCAGGATGTTTTCGCTTCGATGAGCCGGTAGCCGTCGTCGAACAGCGTGGGATCGCCGCGGAACTTGTTGATGACAAAACCCTGGATCATGGCTGCATCGTCCGGATCGATCACCGTCTTGATACCGACAAGCTGGGCAATGACGCCGCCGCGGTCGATGTCGCCGATCAGCACGACCGGCACGTCGGCCTTGCGCGCGAAACCCATATTGGCGATGTCGGCCTTGCGCAGATTCACTTCGGCCGGGCTGCCGGCGCCTTCCACCAGCACGAGATCGGCACGCGCCTTGAGGCGTTCAAAACTCTCCAGCACCGCGCCCATCAGCTGCGGCTTCATCGCCGCATATTCGCGCGCGCGCGCAGTCGCGACGCGTTTTCCATGCACGATCACCTGAGCGCCGATATCGGTCTCGGGTTTCAGCAGCACCGGGTTCATGTCGGTGTGCGGCTCGGCGCCGGCTGCGAGTGCTTGCAGTGCTTGTGCGCGTCCGATCTCGCCGCCGTCGACGGTGACGGCTGCGTTGTTCGACATGTTCTGCGGCTTGAACGGCAGCACGCGCAGGCCGCGCCGCGTGAAGGCGCGCGCGAGGCCGGCGACGATAAGCGATTTGCCCACGTCCGAGCCGGCTCCTGGATCATCAATGCGCGCGCCATCGTGTGTGCTTCAGAACTCGACGCCGGGTTGCGCCTTGATGCCGGACCGGAACGGATGTTTGACCAGCGTCATCTCGGTGACGAGATCGGCGATCTCGATCAGTTCGTCCTTGGCGTTGCGACCGGTCAGCACGACATGCGTCATCGGCGGCTTTTGCGTCTTAAGGAAATTGACGACCTCTGCGATGTCGAGATAGTCATAGCGCAGCGCGATGTTGATCTCGTCGAGCACGACCATGCGCAAGCTGGGATCGCAGATCAGCTCCTTGGCCTTCTCCCAGCCGGCGCGTGCGGCGGCGATGTCGCGGGCGCGGTCCTGCGTCTCCCAGGTAAAACCTTCGCCCATGGCGTGGAACTGGCACAGGTCGCCGAAATGGCCGGTGAGCAGGCGCCGCTCGCCGGTGTCCCAGGCGCCCTTGATGAACTGCACGACCGCGCAAGGGAAGCCGTGGGCAACACAGCGTACGATCATGCCGAAGGCTGAGGAGGACTTGCCCTTGCCGGCGCCTGTGTGGACGATGATCAGGCCCTTTTCGCCGCTCTTGGACGCCATGATCTTGTCGCGGGCGACCTTGATCTTCGCCATTTTCGTCGCGTGGCGGGCATCGGCTTCTGCGGCCGTTTGGCTATCCGGTTCAGTCGTCATCTGACGGGGTCCTTCGGCTTGACAAGAGGCGGCCGGGGGCAAATGGTGGGCCAGCGTTGGTTCCTGTCCTACGACAGGCGAAGAGGGAATGCGATAGGGTCCGAATCGGCGAGATTTGGGTCCAAAATGCAGCCGCCCCCGCGACCGTGACCGGAGAGATGCCCGAAGCCACTGATCCCCTGGGGATCGGGAAGGCGGGGGATCGAAGGGCAAAGCCCTGCTCCGCAAGCCGGGAGACCTGCCAGCGTGGAAGTTTTGGACCGGCGGACGGGGTGTTCCGCGACGGGGAAGCGAGCCTTCGCAAGAATGCTTCGCGCGCCTCTTCGCCTCCCGCTGTTTATTCTGGAAGAGGCGATGACTGTCACACTTCACGTCTGCATCACCTGCCGCGCCGGCGAGACGCCCGCAGAGGGCGAAGCTACCCCGGGCAAGCGGCTGCACGGTGCGATCCTTGATGCCGGTGTCCCGGACGGCGTCAATGTGGTTCCCGTCGAATGCCTGTCGGCCTGCAGCCAAGGTTGTTCCGTCGCGCTCAGCGCGCCGGGCCGCTGGTCCTACGTCTATGGGCGCCTGTCGGAGGTGCATGCAGGCGATGTGATCGCAGGTGCCGCAGCCTATGCCGGGGCGCCCGACGGTATCGTGCCCTGGCGCAGTCGTCCCGAGATCTTCCGCAAGCAATCGCTTGCCCGCATTCCCCCCATCGTGATCGTGCCCGAGGCCGCAGAATGATGACGCTCGCAAAAGTTCCGGTCACGGTGGTCACGGGCTTTCTCGGCTCCGGCAAGACGACGCTGATCCAGCATCTCCTCGCAAACCCCATCGGCAAGAAGCTCGCCGTGCTCGTCAACGAGTTCGGCAGCCAAGGCGTCGACGGCGACATCCTTAAATCTTGCGCCGATGCCAATTGTCCGGAAGAAAACATCATCGAGCTCGCCAATGGCTGCATCTGCTGCACCGTGGCTGACGATTTCATACCGACCATGGAGAAGTTGCTGGCGCGGCCGGTCAGGCCCGATCACATTCTGATCGAGACGTCCGGGCTTGCGTTGCCGAAGCCGCTGCTCAAGGCGTTCGACTGGCCGGAGATCCGCTCGCGCATCACGGTCGACGGCGTGATCGCGCTCGCCGATGCCGAAGCCGTTGCCGCCGGCCGTTTCGCGCCGGATCCGATTGCGGTCGAAGCGCAGCGCGCGGCCGACGGAAGTCTTGACCACGAGACGCCGCTGTCGGAAGTGTTCGAGGACCAGATCGCCTGCGCGGACATCGTGCTGCTGACCAAGGCGGATCTTGCCGGCGCCGCAGGGCTCGAAGTCGCCAAGGCCGCGATCACCGCCGAGATGTCGCGCCGCGTGCCGATGCTGCCAGTCACCGATGGCGCGATCGACGCGCGCGTCATCCTCGGTCTCGGCGCTGCGGCCGAGAATGATCTCGCCGCACGCCCCTCGCATCATGACGGAGAGGAAGAGCACGAGCACGACGATTTTGCTTCCGTCGTGATCGATCTTCCGGAGGTGAGGGATATCGATGCGCTGGTCGCTTCGGTCCAGCGTCTCGCGCGTGAGCAGAACGTGCTGCGCGCCAAGGGCTATATCGCGGTCGCGGGCAAGCCGATGCGCCTGCTGCTGCAAGCAGTCGGCGAACGCGTGCGCCACCAATTCGACAAGCCGTGGGGCGCGGGTATCAGGCAGTCAAAACTCGTCGTGATCGGCGAGCACGGCGATATTGACGAAGTCGCGATTAGAGCGGGACTTAATATCTGATGCACGTCGTCTTCCGCGAGAGCCGCGGTCTCGAGGAGACCGCAACGCCAAGAGACATCGGCCAGGACCCGGCCGGTCTCGTGGTGCTCTCGTTCTCGGATTCCGATCTTGCGGCGTTTGCGGCTGGCTGGCGACGCGGCCGCGACAGCCTGCCGTCGCTTCGGCTGGCCAATCTCGCGGAGCTTCGTCACCCGCTCTCGGTCGACACCTATGTTGAGCGCACGCTGTCGCAGGCGCGGGGCATCCTGGTGCGCCTGATCGGCGGGGAGTCCTATTGGGCCTATGGCCTTGCCGCTCTGCATCAGCTGGCGAAGGATCGCAACATCGCGCTGGCGGTGCTGCCGGCCGATGGCCGTGACGATACGCGGCTGGATGCGTACTCGACCTTGCCGGTCTCGACGCTGCGGCGGCTGATGGTGCTCTGCGACACCGGCGGCCCGGTCGCAGCGCAAGCCGCGATCGCGCAGCTCGCGCTCGCCTCGGGCCTCTACGCCGGTCCGGTCGTCGGCGAGATGACCGTGCCCGAGATGGGCTTTTACGATCCCGCGCGTGGTGTGATTGTCGCGCCGTCAGACGGCGACGGCAGGCCACGCGCGCTGGTGACCTTCTATCGGTCCTATCTCGCCGCCGCGGACACCGGCCCTGTCGACGCCCTGATCGCGGCGCTGCGCGAGAAGGGGTTTCACGCCTATGGTGTGTTCGTCACCTCGCTGAAGGCTGTGGGCGTCGCGGATTGGCTGCGGGCTTACCTCGCGCAAAATCCGCCGGCCGCGATCGTCAATGCGACGGCGTTCTCGGCCATGGGCGACGATGGCACGACGCCATTCGATGCCGCACCGTGCCCCGTGTTCCAGGTCGCGCTCTCCACGGCGCGGCGCGAGGACTGGGCGGCGTCGCTGCGCGGCCTGTCGCCCGGCGACCTCGCCATGCATGTGGTGCTGCCCGAGATTGACGGCCGCCTGTTCGCGGGTGTTGTGAGTTTCAAGTCAGCGGCGGATCGTGATCCCGATTTGCAGTTTTCACATCTCGCGCACAGGCCCGATGCGGAGCGCGTGACTGCTGTCGCCGCGCGCGTTGCGGCGTGGCGGCTGCTCGCGGAGAAGCCGGCCAGCGAGAAGCGGCTGGCGATCGTGCTCTCGAACTATCCGGGTCGCCCGCACCAGATCGCGCATGCGGTTGGGCTCGATGCGCTCGCGTCGGTCGAGGCCTTTGTGTCCGATCTCGGCGAGGCCGGCTTCGACGTCGAGCCGGTCCGCGCGCTCGGCGAGAGCTTGCCGAGGCAGCACCTGGCCTGGAGCATCGCCGATTATCGCGTGGCGCTCTCGCGCCTTCCGCCAGCTTTGCAGGAGGGCCTCGCGCAAGCCTGGGGGCGCCAGAGAGCGATCCGAGTTGCCGCAACGGCGCATTCCAATTCGCCGCGATCCAATGCGGCCGATCGATCATCGCGGTTCAGCCCGAGCGCGGCGAGGGGACTACGCGCGCCGCCGATTATCACGATCTCGCCCGCACGCCGCGCCATGCCTATGTCGCGTTCCATCTGTGGCTCCGCGCGCAGGCGATTGACGCTGTCGTGCACATGGGCGCGCACGGCACGCTGGAATGGCTGCCGGGTAAATCCGTTGCGCTGTCACCGAGCTGCTGGCCGGAAGCCCTGGCCGGCGATCTGCCGATCATCTATCCTTTCATCGTCAACGATCCCGGCGAGGCCGCGCAGGCCAAGCGGCGGATCGCTGCCGTCACGATCGGTCACCTGCCGCCGCCGCTCGCAGCATCCGCGGTCCCTGAAGGCTTGCGCCGGCTCGAACAGCTCCTCGACGAATATTCGACCGCTGATGGTCTTGATCCCGCCCGACGCCAGCGCCTGATCGCCGCGATCCGCGACGAGGCGCGCGCGGCAGGCCTCGAAGACGATCTCGGCCTCAATGCCTCGGCTGCGCCGGCCGAAGCGATCCCGCGGATCGATCGCTTCGTCTGCGACCTCAAGGAAAGCCAGTTCGGCGATGGCCTGCATGTGTTCGGCCGAGGTATCTGCGGAGAGCCCGAGCGGGATGCTCTGCTTGCTGCGCTCGCGGGCAAACGGATCGTGCCCGGGCCGTCAGGCTCTCCTTACCGGGGGCGCCTGGACGTGCTGCCCACCGGGCGCAATCTCTTTGCCGTCGACCCGCGCGCGGTGCCGACGCCGTCGGCGCAGGCGCAGGGAATCAAGCTCGCGGAAGAGTTGCTGCGTCGTCATCTGCAGGATCACGGCGACTGGCCGAAAGGCCTCGTCGTCGATCTCTGGGGCTCGGCGACAATGCGTACGGCCGGCGAAGAGTTTGCGATGGCGCTGCATCTGGCCGGCCTCGCGCCGCGCTGGGATCATGCCTTCGGTCGAGTCACAGGCTACGACATCATCGTGCCGGCCGAACTCGGCCGTCCCCGCATTGACGTCACGCTGCGCGTCTCGGGTCTGTTCCGCGACGTCTTCTCCGGTCTCGCGCAATTGTTCGAGGCGGCGGCTGAGGCGCTTGCGGCGCGCGATGAGGAGGGCGATGAAAATCCGTACCGCCATCGCGTATCGCGCGTGTTCGCGCCGCGTCCGGGGCAATATGGCGTTGGCCTTTCGGCGATCTCGGATGCTTTCACGGCCGAGACACGCGACGCGGCCGGTGAGGCCTGGCTGTCGGCGTCGTCCTGGGCGTTCTCGGCCGATGGCGAGATCAAGCCGGATCGTGCCGGCATCGAGGCGCGGCTCGCATCTGCCGACGCCTTCGTCCACGTCCAGGACTTGCCGGAAACAGATCTGCTGCTCGCGGCCGATTACGCGGCGCATGAAGCGGGTATTGCTGCCGCTGCCGCAAGGCTCGGCGAGGGCGTGCCATCGCTTTATCATCTCGATACGACCAGGCCGGAGCAGCCGCATGCCCGCACGCTGACCGAGGAAATCTCCCGCGTGGTCCGCGCGCGCGCTGCCAACCCCGCGTGGATCACCGGCATGATGCGCCACGGTTTTCGCGGCGCCGCCGAGATTACTGCGACGCTTGAGCATATGGCAGCCTTCGCGCATCTAGCCGGCGCCGTGCCGCCGCATCTGTTCGATCTCTACTTCGATGCGACGCTCGGCCATGACGACGTCCGCGCCTTCATGGCGCGCGAGAATCCAGCGGCGCTCGCTGCTATCGAGACGTGCTTCACGCGCCTGCACGAAGCCTCGCTCTGGCGAACGCGCCGCAATTCGATCGCGGCGGCGCTGCGGGAGGCCTCATGAGTGGCGTCGCGGTCAAGGGCTGGTGTCCCGGCGCGCTGCGACCGATGCAATCGGGCGACGGGCTTGTCGTCCGCGTGCGCCCGTTCGGCGGACGGCTGGATGCGGCGCAGATCACCGGACTTGCGCATCTCGCTGAGCGCCACGGCAACGGCCTGATCGACGTGACCAGCCGCGCCAATCTCCAGATCAGGGGCGTCAGCGAGATCAGCCATGGGCTGCTGCTGGACGGCCTTGCCGAACTGGCGTTGCTTGATCCGGATCCTGACACAGAATCCCGTCGCAACATTCTGGTGACGCCATTCTGGCGCACCGGTGACGAAACCCAATCGCTCGCCGCCGAGCTCGAGGAGGCGCTTTCCGATAGCGCGCTCGACCTGCCGACCAAATTCGGCTTCGCCATCGATGACGGGAGCTCGCGCGTTCTTGCCGGCGATTCCGCAGACGTGCGGATCGAGCGTGACCAGACCGGCGGACTTTTGATAAGGGCCGATGGTGCGAAACACGGCCGCCCCGTTCCGCGTGGACAGGCCGTGAGCACTGCGCTCGCGCTCGCAGATTGGTTCGTCCGCTCCGGCGGAGCGAGCGACGGACGAAGGCGCATGGCGGCGCATCTCGCCGCCGGCGCCGTGTTGCCCGAAAGCTTGCGCGGTGAGAGCGCGCCGGCGCCGATCATGGCGGCTGCGCGTCCCGGGCTCTATCCGCAGGGTGCGATGCTTGGTGTGGCCTTCGGACAATTGTCACATGAAACGCTCGAGCAGCTCGCCGCCTGCGGACATGCGCTGCGTATGACGCCATGGCGGATGGTTTTGAGCGAAAGCACGCGCGTGATGCCGAATGCGACCGGCCTGATCACCGAGGCCTGCGATCCTGCGCTGCGTGTCATCGCCTGTAGCGGTGCGCCACGCTGTCGCGAGGCACATGCCGATACGCGCGGCCTTGCCGCGGCCCTCGCTCCGAACATAGGTGCGGCGTCACGGCTTCATGTCTCCGGCTGCGCCAAGGGCTGCGCCCATTCCGGTGCGGCCGCGATTACCTTGGTTGCGACCCGCGCTGGATTCGATCTGGTGCGCGGTGGGTCCACGCGCGATGCGCCCATCCTGCGCGGGTTGAATCGCGACGATATCGTCCGCGATCCCTCCATCCTGATGGGAGGGGCACTGATGCCTCATCTCTATGAGACCGACGGCGAGGCGATTTATCGCCAGTCCTTTGCCACTATCCGTGCCGAGGCCGATCTTGCGCGCTTTGGGCCGGACGAGGAGCAGGTCGTGGTCCGAATGATCCACGCCGCCGGCATGGTCGGACTGGAGGCGCATATCCGCTTCACGCCGGGGATGGCGACCGCAGCGCGCGCCGCCTTGCAGAAGGGTGTGCCGATCCTGTGTGACGCGCGCATGGTCTCGGAGGGAATTACGCGCGCGCGACTCCCGCGGCCAACGCCGTGATCTGCACGCTCGGCGACGAAACCGTTCCCGCGCTCGCCGAATCCATGCGCACCACGCGCTCGGCTGCCGCGCTTGAGTTATGGCGGCCGCATCTTGATGGTGCGATCGTCGCGATCGGCAATGCGCCGACCGCGCTGTTTCATCTTCTGAACATGCTGGAGGACCGTGACTGCCCGCGCCCGGCCGCGATCATCGGCTGCCCCGTGGGTTTTGTCGGTGCTGCCGAATCCAAGGCTGCGCTGATGGCCGATCCGCCGGTGCCGGCACTGACCGTCGCGGGCCGCCTCGGCGGTTCCGCGATCACCGTTGCCGCCGTGAATGCGTTGGCGAGCCGGAGCGAATAGCGATGGGACGCATCATCTGTTGCGGTCTCGGCCCCGGCGATCCTGATATGATGAGCGTGCGCGCCGATCGCATCGTGCGCGGCGCAGGGCATGTCGCTTTTTTCCGCAAGAAGGGCCGGCCCGGTCAGGCACGCCGGATTGTCGACGGCATGCTTGCAGCAGATGTCACCGAATACCCGATGGAATATCCGGTCACGACCGAGATCGCATTCGACAGCCCGGAATATGTCCAGTTGCTCGGCGGCTTCTATGACGAATGGGCCGAGCGGCTGGCGCGGCTGGCGCGCGCGGTCGACGTCATCGTGCTCTGCGAGGGCGATCCTTACTTTTACGGCTCCTTCATGCATCTGCACACGCGCCTGCAAAGCCGCGTCGAGATCGAGGTGATCGCGGGCATTCCCGGCATGGTCGGCTGCTGGAATGGGGTGGGACAGCCGATCGCGCTCGGCGACGACGTGACGACCGTGCTGATGGGCACGCTGACCGAGGATGAGCTCGAACGCCGCATGCGCGACTCCGATGCGCTGGTCATCATGAAGACCGGCCGCAACCTGCAGAAGGTGCGCCGTGCACTCGGGTCGGCCGGCCGCCTGGACGATGCCTGGCTGGTCGAGCGCGGCACCATGCCCGGTGAGCGCGTGGTGCGGCTTGCCCAGGTCGATGCCGCCGAGTGTCCTTATTTCGCGATCGTGCTGGTCCACGGCAAGGGCCGGCATCCGGACGCCGCCGAATGACGGGCACGCTGACCATCGCCGGCCTCGGGCCGGGCAGCGACGCGCTGGTGACGCCGGAGGTCTCTGCTGCGCTTGCAGCCGCGACCGACATTCTGGGCTATGCGCCTTATGTCTCGCGCGTGTCGCCGCGGGCCGGGCTGACCTTGCATCCATCCGACAACCGCGAGGAGTTGCAGCGCGCGCGGGAAGCCTTGCGGCTTGCCGCGGAGGGCGCCCAGGTTGTCGTCGTCTCCTCCGGCGATCCCGGCGTGTTCGCGATGGCCTCAGCGGTGTTCGAGGCGCTCGAACAGGCGCCGCAATGGCAGAAGCTGCTGATCCGGGTGCTGCCGGGCGTCACTGCGATGCTGGCCGCGGCCGCGCGCGCCGGCGCGCCGCTCGGTCATGATTTTTGCGCGATCAATCTCTCGGACAATTTGAAGCCGTGGGCGGTGATCGAGAAGCGCCTGCGACTCGCGGCCGAAGCCGATTTTGCCATTGCGCTGTACAATCCGCGCTCGGCGAACCGGCCAGAAGGATTCGGGCGCGCGCTCGCGGTGCTGAAACAGGCAGGCTGCGGCGAGCGCCTCGTGATTTTCGCGCGTGCGGTCAGCGCGCCTGACGAGAAGATCGAAACCGTGACGCTGAACCAAGCGACGCCCGAGATGGCCGACATGCGCACTTTGGTGATCGTCGGCAACTCGCAGACGCGCCGCGTCGGACGTTGGATTTATGCGCCGAGGCAGGTCCGATGACCGAGCCACTGCATGATCTCGGCCACGCTCTCAACCCGCAACCGATCGGGCAGCGACGGTCGCGAGATGATGATCACGGGCAGGCCGAGCGTGCGGGCCGCATCGATCTTGGCGCGGGCGCCGTCGCCACCAGAATTGCGAGCCACGACCCAATCTATGTGGCGTGCACGCATCATCTTCAGTTCGCCATCAAGCGTGAATGGTCCGCGCGACACGACCACATCCGCCGCGAAGGGCAGAGGCGCGTCTGGCGGATCGACGAATCTCAGCGTGTAGGCATGCTGCGGTTTGCCCGCGAACGGTGCGATGTGCTGGCGGCCGATGGCGAGGAAGACCTGGGCGGGCGGGTCCGGCAGTGCGGCCGCCGCGCAATTGACGTCGTGGACCTCGATCCAGTTGTCACCGGGCGTCCTGGTCCAGGGCGCGCGCTCAAGCGCGATCAGCGGCGTACCGGTTTCCGCACACGCCGCGACCGCGTTGCGGCTCATCTCGGCGGCGAAAGGATGCGTCGCGTCGATGACGTGCGTGATGCCTTCGTGACGGATGTAGTCGGCAAGCCCGTTCACCCCGCCAAAACCGCCGATGCGGGTCGGCAGCGGCTGGTCGGCGGGCACACGCGTGCGGCCGCCATACGAATAGACGGCCTCGATGCCCGCGCGCGCAACCGCTGCTGCAAGCAAGCTCGCGTCAGTGGTTCCGCCCAGGATGAGGGCGCGCGTCATGGTTGATCCCTGGCTGACGATCATCGGCATCGGCGAAGATGGCCTTGCCGGGCTGTCTGACGCAAGCCGAAAGGCGCTGGTTGACGCCGAAACTGTCTTTGGCGGTGAGCGTCATCTTGCGCTTGCAGGCGTGACCAGCCGTGGCCGACCGTGGCCGATTCCGTTCGATGCAGAAATCGTGCTGAGCTGCCGCGACAGGCCAACGGTAGTGCTCGCCTCCGGCGATCCGTTCTGGCATGGCGTGGGCGCAAGCCTTGCCGAGAAGCTTGGTGGCGACGAATGGATCGCGTATCCGGGCCCTTCGACCTTCTCGCTCGTCGCTGCGCGGCTTGGCTGGCGTCTCGAATCGGTCGCGTGCCTTGGACTTCACGCCGCGCCGTTCGAGCGCCTGGTTCCGCATCTGGCGAAAAATGCACGGGTCATCTGTCTGATGCGTGACGCAGCGGCGGTCGGCGATCTTGCGAAATGGCTGACGCAACGAAGATGGGGCGCTTCAATCTTATGGACGCTCGCTGCCCTTGGCGGCCCACGTGAATACATCGACCAGCATCGCGCCGAGCTCTTTGCTGATGATTCTGACGAAAAACTGGTTGCGGTAGCGCTGCTGGCGAGGGGAACTCAGGGCATCCCCCGCAACTCGGGACTGCCGGACGATCTCTTCGCCCATGATGGTCAGATCACCAAGCGGCCTGTGCGCGCGCTTGCGCTCTCGGCGCTGGCGCCGCGCCCCGGCGAGCGGCTGTGGGACATCGGCGCCGGCGCGGGCTCGATCTCGGTCGAGTGGGCGCTGTGCGGCGGCGCCGCGATTGCCGTCGAATCGCGCGAAGATCGCGCCGCGAACATCCGCAGCAACGCTGCAACCTTCGGGTTGACGCATCGGATCAATGTGGTCGCGGGAAAGGCACCCGAGGCTCTCGTTGACTTGGAAGCGCCAGATGCCGTCTTCATCGGTGGCGGCCTCGACCTCACGATGTTCGACGCCGTGTGGTCGCGTCTTGTGTCCGGCACGCGGCTTGTTGCGCATGCCGTGACGCTGGAGACGGAAGCGCTGCTCGGCGAATTGCATCAGCGCCATGGCGGCGAACTGATGCGGGTCGAGATTTCGCATGCCGCTCCGCTCGGTCGCTATCGGTCCTGGGAGGCAGCGCGGCCGGTGGTGCAATGGAGTACGGTCCGATGAAGGTCGCCGGTCTCGGGTTCAGGCGCGACGCCACGCTCGCGTCGCTGCGTGAAGCGCTTGTGGCGGCCGGCGGTCCCGCGGGCGTTGCGGCTCTCGCGACCGTCAGCGAGAAGGCCGATGCCGAGGCGCTGAAATTACTCGCGCGGGAATGCGGCGTGCCCATCAAGGCGGTTTTAGCCGATGTCCTGGCCGGCATCGACACGCCGACCCGATCAGAACGCATCACCGAAGCGTTCGGCACGGGCTCGGTTGCCGAGGCTGCGGCGCTCGCGGCAGCTGGTCCGCACGCGCGGCTGCTTTCGACGCGGGCGATCTCGCAGGATCGGACCGCCACCGCGGCCATCGCGGAAGGAGACGGCGCATGACGGTGCATTTCATCGGCGCGGGACCGGGTGCTCCCGACTTGCTGACGTTGCGCGGCCGCGACCTGATCGCGACCTCTCCGGTCTGCCTCTATGCCGGTTCGCTTGTGCCGGAGGGCGTGCTCGCGCATTGCCCGCCGGGCGCGAGGATCGTCAACACCGCGCCGCTGTCGCTCGATGAGATCATCGCGGAGATCGCCGGCGCGGATGCTGAGGGCAGGGACGTCGCGCGGCTGCATTCCGGCGATCTCTCGATCTGGTCGGCGATGGGCGAGCAACTCCGTCGGCTGCGCGCGCTTGGAATTCCCTTTACAGTAACACCCGGCGTGCCGTCCTTCTCCGCCGCTGCGGCTGCACTCGAAGCCGAGCTGACGCTGCCGGGCCTTGCACAGACCGTAGTCCTCACGCGGACCCCGGGCCGCGCCAGCGCAATGCCCGAAGGCGAAAAGCTTGCCGCCTTCGCCGCCACCGGCGCGGTGCTCGCCATCCATCTGTCGATCCATCTGCTCGACAAGGTCATTGCCGAACTCACGCCGCATTATGGCGCGGACTGCCCGGTCGCGATCGTCTGGCGCGCGAGCTGGCCGGATCAGCGCGTCGTCCGTGCGACGCTGGCAGCGCTCGATGCCGCCGTCGGTGCGGAGCTCGAACGTACGGCGCTCATCCTGGTCGGCAAGACGCTCGGCTCGGCGGACTTTTCCGAGAGCCGGCTTTATGCGGCCGATTATGATCGCCGCTACCGGCCCATCGGCGCCGAGCCCCGTTTTCCGGAGGCGTCGTGATGCCGGCAGGCCTCGTCATTTCCGCACCGGCTTCAGGGGTCGGCAAGACCACGCTGACCTTGGCGCTCGCGCGTGCCTGGCACAATCGCGGACTGAAGGTACAATGTCTCAAGAGCGGCCCTGACTATATCGATCCAGCCTTCCATGCCGCAGCTACCGGGCGTGCCTCCGTCAACGTCGACAGCTGGGCAATGGATCGCGTGACGATCGAACATCTCGTCAGCCGCGCTGTCGATGCCGATGTCGTGCTTGCGGAAGGCTCCATGGGCCTGTTCGACGGAGTCGCTGCACGCGGCGTCAGCGGCAACGGTGCTACGGCCGATATTGCGGAGATGCTGGGCTGGCCGGTGCTGCTGGTGATCGATCCGTCCGGGCAGGCGCAGACCGCGGCGGCAATTGCCGCGGGCCTTCGCGACTACCGCGCCGGCCTGCGTCTTGCCGGCGTCGTGCTCAACCGCGTCGCGAGCCCTCGTCATGAGGACCTTGTGCGTCGTGCGCTTGCCGATGTCGGCATTGCCGTGTTCGGCGCGCTGCCGCGCCATGCCGAGATCAGCCTGCCGAAGCGGCACCTCGGCCTGGTGCAGGCCGAGGAGCAGGCCGAGATCGGCAGTCTGATCGACGAAGCCGCGCGTTTTGTCGCCGAACATGTCGACCTCGATGCCGTGCTGCGATCGGCCGCCACGTGGTCGCCGCGGCCTGCGGGGAACGGCCTGCACGTGACGCCGCCCGGCCAGCGCATCGCGCTCGCCCGCGATGCCGCGTTCTCCTTCGTCTATCCGCACATGCTGGAAGGCTGGCGTGCCGCCGGCGCCGAGATTTTGACGTTCTCGCCACTTGCCGATGAAGCGCCCGACACGAGCGCCGATGTGTGCTGGCTGCCCGGCGGCTACCCGGAGCTCCACGCCGGTCAACTCGCCGCCAACGCACGCTTCGCCGGCGGCTTGCGCGCTTTCGCCGCGACGAGTCCGGTGCACGGGGAGTGCGGAGGTTATATGGTGCTCGGCGCAGGCCTCACCGACGCAGACGGCGCGCGTCATGAGATGACGGGCCTGCTCGGCCTGGAGACGAGCTTTGCCAAACGCCGCATGCATCTGGGCTATCGATTGGCGGCGCTCGCCGCGCCGATGCCTGGACATCAAGCCGGCGCGCGCCTTCGCGGCCACGAATTCCACTATTCGACCATCCTGGCCCAACCCGATACGCCGCTGGCCGTCGTGCACGACGCAACCGGTGCGGTCATTGCCGAGACCGGCTCGCGCCGGGGACGAGCCACTGGGACGTTCTTTCATCTGATCGCGGAGGACCGGTGAGCGGCTTTGTCTCCTTCATCTCCGCCGGCCCCGGCGATCCCGAGCTGCTCACGCTGAAGGGCGCGGCACGGCTGCGGGAGGCCGACGTCGTGCTCTACGACGATCTCGCCTCCGGTGCGATCCTCGATCTCGCCCGGCCCGGCGCCAACCTCGTCGCGGTGGGCAAAAGAGCTGGCCTTCCTTCGACCAAGCAGCACCATGTTAATCGTCTCCTGGTCGACTATGCGGCGACCGGTATCCGTGTGGTCCGCTTGAAGTCGGGCGATGCCGGCATTTTTGGCCGGCTCGAGGAGGAGCTCGACACGCTGCGCGAAGCCGGCATCGGCTACGAGATCATTCCGGGTGTCACCTCGGCCTGCGTCGCGGCTGCGCACGCCGGCATTCCGCTGACCCGCCGCCACACCTCGCGCAGGGTGCAGTTCGTCACCGGCGCCGATGTCAGCGGCGAGCTACCGCAAAACCTCAACTGGGCTGCGTTGGCCGATCCCGAGGCGACGACCGTGGTCTATATGGGCCGCCGGACCTTTCCGGCGCTTGCCGCAAAACTGATCGAACATGGGCTGGCGCCAAACACCCCGGCACTGTTTGCCGAATCCCTCGGCCGCGCCGACGAGGGGCTGGTCCGCACCACCATTGCAGCGCTTGCCGAACAGCTTGCGCGGGGCGGGGCAGCCTCGACGGCGGCCGTCATCCTGTTCGGGGCGCTGGCGGAGGGCGGTCCGTGATGCTGACGCTTTCGCTGATAGGCATCGGCTGCGGCGATCCCGAGCAGCTCACGCGCGCGGCGATCGCTGCGATCAACGCGGCCGATCTCGTCCTGATTCCACGCAAAGGGGCCGCGAAATCCGATCTCGCCGACCTGCGGCGGACGATCTGCGCGGATGTGCTCACGAACGACAAGACGCGCATCGCGGAGTTTGACCTGCCGCTACGCGATGCGGACGAGGCGGATTACCGCAAGGGCGTGGACGGTTGGCATGATGCGGTCGCAGCGACCTGGTCTCAGACGATCGCCGGCCACCTCGGCGGGGACGGCAAGGTTGCGCTGCTGATCTGGGGCGATCCCTCGCTCTACGATTCCTCGCTGCGCATTGCGCGGCGGCTCAATCCCTCACCGAAGATCGAGGTCGTGCCCGGCATCACGTCGATCCAGGCGCTGTGCGCCGCGCATGCGCTGCCGCTCAACGATATTGGCGAGCCCTTTCTGGTGACGACCGGCCGGCGGTTGCGCGAAGGCGGCTGGCCGCAGGGCACGGACACCGTTGTGGTGATGTTGGACGGCGGCACGGCATTCGAGTCGCTCGATCCGGCTGGCCTGCATATCTGGTGGGGCGCCTATCTCGGCATGCCCGATCAGATCCTCATGTCCGGCGCGCTTGCTGAAGCGGGCCCGCGCATCGTCGCCGCGCGGCATGACGCGCGCCAGCGGCATGGCTGGATCATGGACAGCTACATTCTCAAACGCAGGCCGTAGGCCAAGCGAGGCAGCATGCTCCCCGAATGGGTCTACCAAAACTGTCCAAACATCTCCGAGGTTCATCGCGACGCGGCGATTGCGCGACAGGCGCAACTGACGAAGCCGACCGGCTCGCTCGGCCGGCTCGAGCAACTCGCGATCGAACTCGCGGGCCTGCAAGCAACCGAACAACCCCGTGCCGCGCGTGTGCCGATCATCATCTTCGCCGGCGATCACGGTATCGTCGCGCAGGGCGTCTCGGCCTATCCGCAACCCGTCACCATCGCGATGATGGCGAATTTTGCCTCAGGCGGTGCAGCGATCTCGGTGCTGGCGCGTGAGCTGGGATCGAGCCTCGAGGTGGTCGACGCCGGCACGCTGGCGCTGGAGGAGATGGCGGGCATTGTCACCGACAAGCCGCGCAACGGCACCCGCGACTTCAGCATGGAAGCTGCGCTCGAACCTGCAGAGCTGGCATTTGCCTTCGAAGCCGGCCAGCGCGCGGTCGTCCGTGCGGGCGCGACCCAGCCAGATCTCTTGATCTTCGGCGAGATGGGCATCGGCAACACGACGGCGTCGGCGGCAATTGCGGCGGGCCTGCTCCGGGTGAGCGCTGAAGAAATCGCCGGCACCGGCACCGGTGTCGATGCCGCCGGCCGGGTGCACAAGGCCCGGGTGATCGATGCCGCGATTGCGCGTCATAGCGTTGCGGACAAATCGCCCGAAAAAATTCTTTGCGCCGTTGGCGGTCTTGAAATCGCAGCGATCTGCGGTGCGATCATCGCGCCGCGCAGCGCCGCATTCCGGTGCTGATCGACGGCTTTATCGTATCCGTCGCGGCGCTGGCCGCGGTGCGCCTGAATCCGGCGTGCCAACCGTTCCTGCTGCCGTCGCACCAGTCTGCGGAGCAGGGGCATCGGTTGGTGCTGCGCGCGCTGAACGTTCAGCCGCTCATCAGCCTTGATCTCAGGCTCGGGGAAGGATCGGGCGCGGCCATCGCGCTGCCACTGGTGCGGCTCGCGTGCAGCCTTCACAACGGCATGGCGACGTTCGCGCAGGCCAATGTGCCGGATCGTCCGGCCTGATCCGGCTCATGCCACGCACTGATTGACGCACATCACGCGCCAGCCTGTTGCGAGCCGATCGATCCGGGTCAGCGACAACGGATCGATCACGAAGCGCAGGGCCGCGTCCGGCGCCAGATCGAGCGCGATGCAGAGTGCAGCGCGAATGGTGCCTGAATGCACGACGAGCGTCGCTGGCCCGGCGCCAATCCGTGCGAGACCGAGCCGGACCCGCGCGACCTGATCCTCGAAGCTCACCGTTCGGCGGTCGCTGATGCGCGGGATCATTCCAGAACTGCGCATAGCTGTCACCGCCACTGGCCGCGAGTTCGTCATGCCGCCGGCCGGTCCAATCGCCAAAATCCTGCTCGCTGAATTCGCCCACGAGCGCCGGATCGAGCTTCAGCGCGCGGGCCGTCTCGACCGTGCGTCGCGACGGACTCGCATAGCTCGCGGCCTCTCGCGGCAGATACCGTTCTAGCGCGTCCAACTGCGCCCGGTCACTGAGATCAGCCGGCGCGTCGGGCGCGTGGATGGTGCCCCTGACGCCATTGACGACGGCATGACGGATCAGCCAGAGGAAGGTTTCGCCCTCCATACGAAAATCTCCTGGGAAAGTTGGTCGCTGTGGCAACGTCGCCGCAACAGGCACATTGACTCTGTCTTGATCGTAATCCTAGATGACCGTGACGGTTTCCCCGAGAGGGGGTGAAAAGGGAATGCGGTGCGGGGAAATTGTCCCCAATGCCGTAGCTGCCCCCGCAACTGTAAGCGGCGAATCCTTCGTCATCAGCCACTGGGCCCTCGGTCCCGGGAAGGCGACGAAGCGGTAATGACCCGCGAGCCAGGAGACCTGCCGTCAGCCGTGGTCACACGCGAAGATGTCGGTCGGGGAGTACAGACATTTGGCTTCATCGGAGGGCTGAACGGCCGAAGATGGGACCTTGGTTCGCTGTGACGTGCCACCGACGTCACACCGAGGTCCAAGACCATGTCTTCCGTCCGTCTTGCGCGACCGCGCGGCTTTTTGCTTGCGTCCGCCACGCTCACTTCGTTTGCCGCCATCGATATGCCCGCAGCCCTGGCGCAGCAGGCACGCGAGCAGCTGCCGCCGGTGGAGGTGACCTCGCCACAGTCCCGCAAGCCGGCCGGACGCGCAAGGCAGGCCGCACGCCGCGAGGCAGCGCGCAGGCCTGCGACCGCGCTGGCCGTGCCATCGGCAACCGCGCAGACGCCGCTCAACACCAATGCGGTGGCGCAAAGCGCCTCGCGTCTCGGCTTGACCGTGCGTGAAACGCCTGCGACCGTCGAGGTGATCTCGGCGGAAACAATGCGCGAGCAGGGCTACCGCACCGTCTCGGATGTCGCCCAGGGCGCGGTCGGCGTCACCGCGGGTGACAATCCGGCCGAGCCGTCAGCTTTCTCGATGCGCGGCTTCACCAACAGCCAGATCAACACGCTCTACAACGGCATCAAGATCGGCCCGCAGAACATGACATCGCGGGTCATGGATACGGCCAATCTGGAGGCCATCGAGATCTTGAAAGGCCCGGCCTCGCTGATGTCGGGCGAGGGCGCCAGCGGCGGCGCAATCAATTTCGTCACCAGGCAGCCGCACACCGGCCCAATCCGCAACGAGGCGGATGTCTCGTATGATCTGTTGAACTCGTTCCGTACACATTACGGCTCCGGCGGCAGCACCGACGTGCAGGGCCTCGACTACCGCTTCGACGTCAGCCGCTCGTCGCTCAACGGCTTCGCCGACGACACCAACACCAGGACGCTCGATGTCTCCGGCCAGCTCAACTACCACGTCTCCGACAGCCTCAAGGTCTGGGGCGCGATCGAGTATCGGGAGGATCGCGGAAGGGCGTATTGGGGTGCGCCGCTGGTGCCGGTCGCATTCAGCGGCTCGCATGCGACGGCTGGAATCGTCTCCGGCAGCTCTGTCTCGAATTTCAACGGAACGAATCTCGGACCGGTCACGATCGACGATCGCACCTCCAATACCAATTACAACGTCCTGGACAACCGCAACGTCGCGCAAGAAGTGTGGCTGCGTGGCGGCTTCGAGCTGAAGCTGGCGCCCGACCTGACGCTGAAGAGCCAGGCCTATGCTTATGGGGCGGAGCGCACATGGTTCAACAACGAGGTCGAGGCCTTCAACTCCACTTCGAACCTGGTCGATCGTGAGCGCTTCTATGTCGCGCACAGCCAGCGCCTCGTCGGCAATATCACGGACCTGACCTGGGATGCGAATATTGCGGGCCTCGACAATCGTCTGGTCACGACGCTTTCATCAAGCTATCTCGATTTTGTCAGGCCGGGCGCAGTCAACTTCCCCGACGATTCGGTCTCGCTGGTTGATCCACCTCGCGGCTATTATGGCCTGCTCACGACACAGCAGCAGACCGCGCGGATCGACAACGAGGCGCTGTCGTTCGAAGATCGCCTCAAGCTGACCCGCAGCTTTGCGCTGGTCGGCGGGTTGCGCGTCGAGCATATCGGCCTTGATCGCAACTCGACCGACGTGAATGGCCTGGAGAAGGCGAACTTCCCGTTCTCGAAATCCTGGGTCCCGACGACGGGACGTATTGGATACACCTGGGAGGCCGTACCCGGCCTGACCTTCTTCAGCCAATACGCCACCGGAGCCGACATCTCCGCCAATAACATCTTTCTGCTTAATCCGACCGATCCGCTCAACCTGACGACCTCGCGCACGTATGAGACCGGCGTCAAGCATCTGCTCTGGGACCAGCGGGCGGAGTGGTCGTTCTCGGCCTACGATATCCTGCGCAAAAACGTCTATGCGGCGGCCGGCGGCATGCAGCTTAACATTGCCGGGCGGCAGCAGTCGAAGGGCGTCGAGCTCGCCGCATCGGTGCGACCGATCGAGCCTTTGCGGCTGTGGGGCAACATTGCCTATGTCGATGCGCGTTACGCCGACTACAATTTCGTCGGTGGATCGTTCTCAGGCAATACGCCGCCGAACGTGCCGCGCATCGTCGCCAATGCTGGTGCGTCGTACCGCTTCCTGACGTCCTGGCCCGTTGAGTTCG
The DNA here is from genome assembly GCF_041200145.1 of Bradyrhizobium sp. LLZ17. NCBI lineage: Bacteria > Pseudomonadati > Pseudomonadota > Alphaproteobacteria > Hyphomicrobiales > Nitrobacteraceae > Bradyrhizobium > Bradyrhizobium zaerense. The sequence goes on along the minus strand of NZ_CP165734.1, from coordinate 2,125,655 downwards.
GTATCGTCGGCCGCCATGTCGGTGATCGCTACAACACCGATGCCAACACGGTGACGCTGAACGCCTACACGGTGGGGGACATCTATGCTTTGGTCGATCTCCCCAAGACGGTGCTCTCTGCGGTCGACCAGGCTCGCCTGATCTTCCGGGTGCGCAACTTCACCGACAAGCGCTATGCGATCTGGGGCGATCCGTTCTATCCTGACCAGATATTGCTCGGCGTGCCGCGCACCTACGAAATTTCGGCGGCGTTCAAATGGTAAGGCATTGAACGCATGATGGGCGCGACCGTCCTCTCGCATCGCTGGCTCGGGATCGCGTTCGGCCTGCTGTTCGCGATGTGGTTTTCGACCGGCATCGTGATGCACTTCGTGCCGTTTCCGTCGTTGACGGAAGCGGAGCGCTTTGCCGGCCTGAGGCCGCTGGATCAAGCAGCGAGTGCGATGACAGTTGCCGATGCGCTGGCCGCAAGCGGCATCAGCGATGCCACGCGCGTGCGCCTGGTTCAGCGGAGCAAGGAGCGGGTCTATATCGTGTCGGGGCCCTCGCGACTGCGCGCGATCCACGCTACTGACGGGAATGATGCATCGGTGCGGTCGCCCGAGGTCGCGCTCACCATCGCGCGGACCTATGCGCGTCAACGCGGGCTCGATGCGGCGCGTGCGGCTGTCGTTGCACAAGCGGACTACGATCAATGGAGCGTTCCGAACGGCTTCGATCGCCACCGGCCTCTGTTTCGTGTGGCCCTCGGCGACCTCGCCGGAACGGAGGTCTACGTTTCATCTGCGACCGGCGAGGTCGTGCTGGATACCACACGGAGCGAGCGTGGATGGAATTTGGCCGGCAGCGTTTTGCACTGGATCTATCCGACGTCTCTCAGAAGCAATTGGGCGCTGTGGGACGGCGTGGTCTGGACGTTGTCGCTCCTGGCCTTGATCGCGGCGGTGCTGGGCGCGGTGCTTGGTTTTGTGCGGATCAGGATCTGCGGGCGGCAGATCTCATCGCCATACCTTGGCTGGCACGCCTTTCATCACGTCGTCGGTCTCTTCGCGACCACGTTCGTGCTGACCTGGATCTTCAGCGGTTGGCTCTCGATGGACCATGGCCGGCTATTCTCGCACGGCCAGTTGAGTCCGGCTGAGGCTGGCGTGATCAATGCTTCGCCGGACTGGACCGCAGCCGTATCGTTCGATCGCCGGCCCCTATCGCCGTCGGCTCGCGAGGTCGAGTGGTTTGCCTTCGGCGGCAGTCTCTATCGACGGGAGCGGATTGATCTCGGGGAGCAGGTTGTAATCCGGCCAGACGGTGGGGAGGCGCCGGTCATCAGCGCGCAGGCGATCGGAAACCTGATGACGCAGATCGCAACCGGCTGCGACGCACCGTCCGTGCTTGCGGCTGACGACGACTATCCCGCGCACTCCATCGTTCCGGGCGCGCCGGTCTACCGTTCCCGATGCGGTGCCCTCTGGTTCGACATCGATGGCGCAGACGGCAGCGTGTTGCAGAGGCTCGATCTGTCGCGGCGGGCTTACCGCTGGGCCTACAGCGCGCTGCACACATTCGACCTTCCAGCCCTCATGGCCCACCCCCACATCCGCGATGTCCTCATCGTGGGCCTCTGTGGGCTCGGGCTGGTGTTCTCGATCACCGGAATTGTGATCGGCTGGCGGCGGTTGCGTTTGTCTTTCGCCGGCCAGGAGGCCCGATCAAAACAAAAACCGCGAGAACAACCCCATGCACAGTAGCCGGTGACAGGGGAATCAACGGCTTACACAGGCCCCGGCGCGATGATTTGACTCGTCGGGCAAAACACCGCTACATTGCGACTATTCCGAAATTATAGCGCGGCCGCGCACTCACAGGAGGAACGGCAAGGTGGCAGGCGGCATTTCCATTCACGCGGTCGACGTGGCGAGCGGTCGACCCGCGCAGGGCCTGCGCGTCGAAATCTGGCGGATCGACCCGGATTTGGAGCGCATTGCCGACAGGCGGCTCGGCGCCAACGGCGTGCTCGATCATTCCATCGCGCAAGGCGCCGGTGTGACAGCGGGCGAGTATGAGGTGCTGTTTCATCTCGGCGAGTTCTTTGCAGAAACTGACGGCTTTCTCACCGTGACGCCGTTCCGCTTCCGCATCACGAACGTCGACGAGCATTTTCACCTGCCGCTGAAGTTCACCCGCTGGGGCTATTCGCTATTCCGCGGCGCCTGATCAGTTCGTCAATCGCCGCGACAACCCGGTCATGCGCTCCATGACTGCGACCAGCGCCACGGTGGCGATGATCAACACGCCCGACAACGCGGCAATGGTCACGTCGAGCTTGCCTTCGAGGTCCTGCCACATCCGGATCGGCAGCATGTCGGTTGCCGCATCCCGCAGGAACAACGACACCGGCACGTTGTCGAACGACGACATGAAGGCGATGAAGGCCCCCGCAATGATGCCCGGCCGGATCAGCGGCAGCACGATGCGGCGGAACGTGTAGAGGCGGCTGGCGCCGAGCACCGTCGAACTTTCGAGCAGGGTCGGCTCGAGCTGGGCCAGCGCCGCGACCGTGTTGCGCACAACATAGGGCACGCAGACCACGGTGTGGCCGATCACCAGCGTCAGCGGCGACACCGGCAGGCCGACGAGTGAGAACAGCATCAGGGCGGCGAGGCCAAAGGCGAGCGCGGGCAGCACCAGCGGCGACATGAAGAGGGAATCGAGCAGCCGCGCCGACAGCGTCGGCGAGCGCGAGATTGCCAGCGCGGCGGCAACGCCGAGCACGACGGACAGGCCCGTCGCCCACAGCGCCACGATGAGGCTGTTCTTGGCCGCGAAGTGCAGCTGCCAGGCGTCCCAGAGCTCGGCGTACCAGCGCAGCGAATAACCGGGCGGCGGGAATTTCAACGAGAAACCGCTGGTGAATGAGACGATCAATACGACGAGCGAGGGCGCGATGATCAGGATCAGCGCGATCAGGGCGATCACGGTCATGACGAATTCGAAGCTGATCGCCTCCAGGGTGCGCTTACGCCCGCTCATCACGCCCCTCCATAGCCGCGCGACAGGCGGCCGAGCGTGGTGAAGACTGAGACGACCGCGAGCACGGCGAGCAGGAAGATGATCGAGATCGCCGATGCAAACGGCCAGTTCTGCAGCGTGGAAGCCTGCTGATAGAGATACATCGGCATGAACAGCATCTGGCCGCCGCCGATCAGCGACTGGGTGATGAAGGCCGTAATCGCGGCGGCGTAAGTCAGCGTGCATCCGGCGATCACGCCGGGCAGCGACAGCGGCAGGGTGATCCTGAAGAAGGTGCGCCAGCTGCCGGCGCCGAGCGAGCAGGAGGCGTCGTCGAGATTGGGATCGATGCGGCCGAGCGCGGTGATCAGCGGCAGCGTCATCAACGGCATCTGCACCTGCGCAAGCGCAATCACCACGCCGAACTCGGTATAGAGCAGCCGCAGCGGCTAATCGATCACGCCGAGCGATTGTAGTGTCGCATTGATAATGCCCTGGCGGCCGAGGATCACGATCCACGCGAAGGTGCGCACCACCACGCTGGTCAAGAGCGGCAGCAGCACGATCAGAATGATCACGGTCTGAAGCCGCGGCCCGACCCGCTGGTAGAGCCACGCAATGGGAAAGCCGAGCACGAGGCAGACGGCCGTCACCTCGGCGCCGAGCAGCAGCGTCGAGCCGAGCACGCCAAGGCTGAAGGGATCGGAGAGGAAATGCAGGTACTGGCCAAACCCCCAATGGAGCGCGGCGGTATCGTTGTGCAGCGAGAGCCAGACCAATTGCAGCAGCGGCGCCACGAAGAAGACAAGGAAGAACAGCGCCAGCGGCGCTGCCAATCCCATGCCGTAGGAGGTGACGTCGCGTGAGACCGGTCCTGCGCCCATCGCCATTCCTCGAATGTTCTAGGATGAAATGGTCTTAAGTTGAATCAATCCGCCGCGGACCCGGTGCACCTCTCCCGCTTGCGGGAGAGGTCGGCGCAACGCGCCGGGTGAGGGTTCTCTCCTCTTGGGAGTTCTCGATCGCGGAGATACCCTCTCCCCAGCCCTCCCCCGCAAGCGGGGAGGGAGCACACCTCCCTCGTTGGTGCGGTCGAATCTAATCTCATCATGCGCTAGATCTTGATCTCGCGGTTGAAGCGCTCGATCCAGGCCGAGCGCTGCTCGTTGATCTTCTTCCAGTCCTGGAACACGAATTTCTGCTTCAGCTCGGTAGTGTCTTTCGCGAGCACGCGCGCGATCTCGCCGCTCATGGCGACCTTGGAATTGGTCGGCACGATCAAATAGGGCGGATTCATCAGCGTGGTCTGCACTTCAGCCGACAGCGCCGCCTCGATCAGCTTGAACGCAAGCTCGCGATCTCGCTGAGTTCTTGACGATGTGGATCGTGGTCTTGAAGGCGATGGCGCCTTCCTTCGGCGCCACGAACTCGACCGGCACGCCGCGGGCTTTGAGGATCTGGATGGCGTTGAAATTGCCGGGCGAGATGTCGATCTGGCCCTGCTGGAACAGAGTCGCGAGCGCGCCGGGATTGGCGGCGACCGCCGCGAGATTGGGCTTCAGCTCCTCGATCGCCTTGAAGCCAGGATCGACATTGGCTTCAGAACCGCCGCGCATCTTGGCGATCTCGACCAGCCAGCCGGTGCCGAGCGTCGAGTTGAGGTTGGTGATGCCGACACGGCCCTTGAACTCCGGCTTCCAGAGATCGGCCCAGGAGGTCGGCGGCGTCTTGACGGCTTCCGGATTGTAGGTGAGGCCGACGACCTGGAAGAACGGGGCGGGGCCCATCGGCTCCTGGGCTTCGGAGATCAGGTCCTTGTAGTAGGCGCTCTTCTCGACCGGATAGGGCTCGACGAGGTCCTGCCCGATCGCGACCAGCGCAGGGCCGGGATCGTGCAGCATGACGTCAATCGGCGGATTGGCCTTTGCGGCGTTCACCTTCGCGATCTGGTCCACGGAAAGCATGGGGTCGAGCACGATGGCCGCATCCGCGTTGGCCTTCCGGAAGGCCGGCACCAATACCGCCTTGTGCGCTTCCTCCCAGCTTCCGGTGAAGGTTGCAAACACCAGCGGACGGGCCTGGGCGAAGCTTAAGCCCGGAAACGCCTTCATGGCGCCGAGTGTAAGTGCGGTCGTCATCAGGCTTCGGCGGTTCAGGATCATGTCGAACTCCCTGTGGACTGGATCTAAAGCGTTCTGGACTGGATCTAAAGCGTTGCGGGAAAGGCGTTGGCGAGCGACGGGGCGAGTGGCGCGAGCCGCACCGCAGCGCCGTTCTCCAGCGCGTGTGCTCGCCAATGCGCGCCTGCGAAACTTTGACGCCGGAGCCGTCGGCGGTCTTGATCTCGTGAACGACGGTCGCACCTAGCGGGAGCGACATGCCGACCACGCCGGCAAAGCCGGTCTCATCGCCGACGAACTGCAGATGCTCGGGGCGGATGCAGACGGTGACGCGGCCGCCTTCGGTGAGGGCGCCGCCCGCGGGCCGCGCGATGATCTCAGCGCCGGCATCGAGGCGCACCTTGGCGCTCGTGCGGTCCGCCGAGACCACGATGCCGGGCATGCGGTTACTGGCGCCGACGAAGGTGTTCACGAACAGGGTCTGCGGACGGTCGTAGACGTCGGATGGCGAGCCGAACTGCTCGAGCCTGCCGTGGCTGAGCACCGCGACGCGATCGGCCATTGACAGCGCCTCTTCCTGATCATGCGTCACGATCAGCGTGGTGATGCCCGAGACTCTCTGCAGCCGCTTGACCTCGATCTGCATGTCGAGCCGCAGATCTTGTGGAGCGCGGCAAAGGGCTCGTCCAGCAGCAGGATCGACGGCTTGATCGCGAGCGCGCGGGCGAGCGCAACGCGCTGCTGCTGGCCGCCGGAGAGCTGCCGCGGCAGCCGCTCCGCCATCGCCGGCAGTTGCACCAGCTCCAGCAGGCGCTGCGCCTCGCGCTGTCGCGTCGCCTTGTCGACGCCGCGGGCGGCAAGGCCGTAGCCGACGTTCTCGCTAATCGAAAGATGCGGAAACAACGCGTAGTTCTGGAATACGATGCCGACCGCACGACGGTTCGGCGGCAGCGCATCGACGATGTCGTCGCCGATGATGATTCTGCCCCTGGCTCTGCGCGATGAAGCCGGCGATGATCCGCAGCAGCGTCGTCTTGCCGCAACCGGAGGGGCCGAGCAGGGCGATGATCTCGCCGCCCTTGATGTCGAGATTGATGTTCTCGACCGCCAGCGCGCCGCTCGGATAGCGGTGGGTGACCGCGTCGACGACGAGCGATCGGCCGCTTGGCGTATCAGCCATGGTGTTGCCCCCGTTCTCCCGGGAAACAAAGCAAGTCTCGTGCCCCGATCCGCCTTAGGCAGGCGAAGCGCCACATCCTGGGTCTGATCCGGGAGGAGTCGACGCGCCTCGCGCAGGCGTCGTAGAGTATCCCCATGCGCAAGCGTCTCGGCATGATCACGCCGTCGTCGAACTCAGTGCTCGAGCCCGTCACCAGCGCCATGCTGCACGGCGTGGCGGAAGTCAGCGCGCATTTCTCGCGCTTCCGGGTCACCGAGATTGCGCTCGATGCCGCGGCGCTGAGCCAGTTCGATGCCTCGCTGATGCTGCCCGCCGCGGATTTGCTGGCGGATGCGAAGGTGGACGCCATTGCCTGGAACGGGACTTCGGCGAGCTGGCTTGGGATTGCCCGCGACAGGAGCCTATGCGACGCGATCGCGGCCCGTACAAGCGTACCGGCGACGACATCGACGCTCGCTTGCATTGATGCCGTCCGTGCACTCAGCGCCAAACGGGTTGCTCTGGTGTCACCCTACACCGACGACGTGCAGCAAAGGATCGCAGATGTCTGGGCCCGGGAGGGGATGGCCCCTATGCCGAGCGGCATCTCGGTCTGCGTGACAATTTCTCCTTCGGCGAGGTTGCACCGGCGACGATCGCCGGCATGATCCGTGCAGTGGCCTCTGAGGGCGCGGATGCCGTCGTCATCCTCTGCACCAATCTCGACGGTGCTGCGTTGGCGTCACCGCTGGAGCGGGAATTGGATATCGCGGTGCTCGACTCGGTTGCGGTCACGCTATGGCGGACCCTCGACCTTGCCGGCGGCGACATCGGGGCTCTTGCTGATTGGGGTCGGATCTTCCGGACCTCGGCGGTCGTCAAGTGACGGAGACTAATGTGACGCAGTTCGATCTCGCCATTCGCGGCGGCACCATCGTGACGGCCGGCGACGAATTTCGCGCCGACATCGGCGTTCGCGACGGCCGCATCGTCAGCATCGCCGATCGCATCGAGGGAGCAGCCCGCGAGATCGACGCGACCGGCCTGCTCGCGCTGCCGGGCGGCATCGACAGTCACGTCCACATCTCGCAGTCGTCCGGACCCGACGTGGTGATGGCCGACGATTTCGCCTCGGCGACCCGCTCGGCTGCCGCCGGCGGCAACACCATGGTGCTCCCGTTCGCGCTGCAGGAGAAGGGTACCTCGCTGCGCGCTTGCGTCGAGAACTACCGCAAGCTTGCCGAAGGCGAGTGCTACATCGATACCGCCTTTCATCTCATCATCTCGGATCCGACCGCGGTGGTGCTCGGGCAAGAGCTGCCGGCGCTGGTGAAGGACGGCTACACCTCGTTCAAGGTGTTCATGACCTATGACGATCTCGTCCTCAGCGACAGGCAATTGCTTGAAGTGTTCGAGGTCGCGCGCCGCGAGGAGGCGCTGGTCATGGTGCATTGCGAGGGCTACGACGCCATCCGCTTCCTCACCACCAAGCTCGAACGCGAAGGCCACATCGCGCCCTATTATCACGGCGTGTCGCGGCCCCAGGCCGTCGAGCGCGAGGCGACGCATCGCGCCATCAGTCATGCCGAGATCGTCGGCGTTCCCATCATGATCGTCCACGTGTCCGGGCGCGAGGCGATGGAGCAGGTGCGCTGGGCGCAGCAGCGCGGGTTGCCGGTGCATGCAGAGACCTGCCCGCAATACATCACGCTGACCGCCGACGACATGAAGGGCCTGAACATGGACATCAGCGGCGCGAAATATGTCTGCTCGCCGCCGCCGCGCGATGTCGAAAGCCAGCAGGCGATCTGGGACGGCATCAGCAGCGGCGTGTTCCAGACGTTTTCGTCTGACCACTGCCCATTCCGTTATGACGATCCCAAGGGCAAGTTGACGCCGAATGCACGCACTTCGTTCCGCTGGGTGCCGAACGGCATCCCCGGCGTCGAGACGCGGCTGCCGATCCTGTTCTCCGAGGGCGTCTCAAAGGGACGAATCACGCGGCAAAAGTTCGTCGAGCTGAGCTCGACCAACCATGCGCGCATCTACGGTCTCTATCCGCGCAAGGGCTCCATCGGCGTCGGCTTCGACGCCGATATCGTTCTATGGGACACCAAGCTGACGAAGCCGATCCGGCAGGCCGATCTGAACCACGGCTCCGACTATACGCCCTGGGAAGGATTCGACGTCACCGGCTGGCCCGTCACCACGATCGCGCGAGGTCGCGTGGTGTACGACCAAGGCAAGGTCGTCGGCACGAAAGGCGCGGGCGAGGTCCTGAGCCGCGGCAAGTCGAGCCTGGTGTGATCCTCCGATCGGCTTCCGCCGATCCGATGATAGCACTGTTACGGTTCGTACAATAAAGAGAGGCTGAGCCGACCGCGGTGCATAGCTCGTGGGCGTCCGAGACGCCGCGGCGTCGTTCGATCGCCTCCAATTTAGACACGAGATTTGCGGAGATTAGATCGCAGTGCAGCGCGTGTTGCGTTTTGAGCGGGAGATTCCGTGGTGCATTGCACTTTTCTCGCGCGGAACAATCCAGGTTCGCCTGCACTCCTTGCGGGCACCGCTGCACCAGAACGTGCAGTCGGTGACGGGGCACGCCACGCCTCTCGCGTGCTGGTCAACTGGATTGCGACACCTCTGGATCTATTCCGGGCCCATCGATCTGTCGCATGCTCTCCGTCGGTGGCATGACAGGGACGTGGTCTCCAGCTGATCCCTGCCTATGAGCGAAGCCGCACTTCGCGGCCTGACCAAAAGAGATCACCAGGAATTGCTGATGCGTATCGTCAATGTTGCGGCCGCCCAGATGGGCCCGATCCAGAAAACCGACAGCCGCGAGGCCGTGGTGAAGCGCATGATCGCGTTGATGGACGAGGCGAAAGCAAAAGGCGCCGATCTGATCGTCTATCCGGAGCTTGCGCTGACGACTTTCTTCCCGCGCTGGTACGCGGAGGACCGGCCTGAATTCGACGTCTGGTTCGAGCGCGAGATGCCGAACGCGGCGACCAAGCCGCTGTTCGAGCGTGCGGCCCGGCACCAGATGGCGATGAATTTCGGCTATGCGGAGCTGACACCCGACGGCCATCACTTCAACACCGCGATCCTGACCGACAAATCCGGCAAGATCGTCGGCAAATATCGCAAGGTCCATTTGCCGGGCCACGTGGAATACGACACCAAGCGCTCGCACCAGCATCTGGAGAAGCGCTATTTCGAGCCCGGCGATCTCGGCTTCAAGGTCTGGCGCGAACTCGGCGGCATCATCGGCATGGCCATTTGCAATGACCGGCGCTGGCCCGAGACCTACCGCGTGATGGGCTTGCAGGGCGTCGAGATGGTGCTGGTCGGCTACAACACGCCGTCGGTCAACGCGGAGAAGAGCGAAGAGGGCGTCGAGAAGCGGCTGTTTCATAACCGCCTCTCGGTGCAGGCCGGCGCCTATCAGAATGCGACATGGGTGGTCGCGGTGGCCAAGGCCGGCGTCGAGGACGGGCATCCGCTGTTTGGCGGCAGCCTGATCGTCGATCCCAACGGCGAGATCGTCGCGGAGACCAAGACGGAAGAAGACGAGCTTCTGGTTCACCTTTGCGATCTCGATGCCACCATCTTTGGCAAAACTACGATCTTCAATTTCGCGCAGCATCGCCGCATCGAGCATTATGGCCTGATCACGAGCCAAACCGGCGCGGTGCCGCCGCCGGAGAAGTGATGCGGATGGCGGAGTGGGTATCGCCTTGCGCGATCATCTTCGGATTGATGACGAGAATGCGCGGCCGGGACGTGGTGGTCTCCCTGCGAAATGGCGATCACCTGGCTTAAGCCGATCATGGAGTGCCTCATGACTGAACCCAGCTACGACCTAATCGTCCGGGGCGGACGCGTCGCCACCGCGACGGACGTGTTCGAGGCCGATGTCGCGATCTCCGGCGAGACGATCGTCGCCGTTGGTTGCGGGCTTCCGGCGGCCAAACGCGAGATCGATGCACGCGGCAAGCTGGTGCTGCCCGGCGGCGTCGACAGCCATGCCCATATCGAGCAATTGTCAGCCGCCGGCATCATGAACGCCGATACGTTCGAGAGCGCGACCGTCTCAGCCGCGTTCGGCGGCACCACCACGGTGATTCCGTTCGCCGCCCAGCATGTCGGCATGAAGCTGCCGCAGGTGGTGGAGGACTATCACGCGCTCGCCAGGAAAGGCGCCGTGATCGACTACGCCTTTCACATGATCGTCGCGGACGCGACCAGGGAGACCGTCGAGGAGCACATTCCAGCGCTGGTGAAGCAGGGGCATGCCTCGATCAAGGTTTTCATGACCTACGATCGGCTCAAGGTCGATGACGAGCCGTTGCTGGACATCCTTCTCGCCGCGCGCCAGTCCGGCGCGATGCTGTGCGCCCATGCGGAAAACCACGGCATCATCGCCTGGATGGTGAAGCGCCTGCTTGCGCGCGGCTACACGCTGCCGAAATATCACGCCGTCAGCCACGCGCGCGTGTCGGAGGCCGAAGCCTTTATCCGGCTGATCGGCATGGCGGCGCTGATCGACCAGCCGATCATGATCTTCCATGTCTCGACCGCGGAAGGCGCCAAGGTGATCCGCGACGCGCGCGGGCAAGGGTTGAAGGTCTTTGCCGAGACCTGTCCGCAATATCTGTTCCTCACCGCGGCCGATCTCGACAAGCCCGGTGCCGAGGGCGCCAAGTGGATGTGCAGCCCGCCGCCGCGCACGCATTCCGACCAGGAGGCGCTGTGGCAGGCACTGTCGCTCGGTGATCTCCAGACCATCTCGTCGGATCACGCGCCATATCGCTTCGACGAAACCGGCAAGCTGCGCGCCGGCCCCAATCCGAACTTTAAGCAGGTTGCGAACGGCCTGCCGGGGCTGGAGTTGCGGCTGCCGCTGCTGTTCGACGCGATGGTGTCGAAGGGGCGGCTTGGCGTGGAGAAATTCGTCGAGCTGACCGCGACGGCACCGGCGAAAATCTACAATCTGCATCCGCGCAAGGGCTCGATCGCGGTCGGCGCCGATGCCGATATCGCGATCTGGGATCCCAATCGCGAAACCACGATCGCCGACGAAATGATGCACGACCTCGCCGGCTACACGCCGTTCGCGGGACGGACGCTGAAGGGCTGGCCGGTGACCGTGCTGTCGCGCGGCCGCGTCATCATCGACGGCAACACGTGCCTCGCGAGCGCCGGCAGCGGCCAATTCCTGGCCCGCAGCGGCGGCGAGGCGGCCAAACCGACCGGGCGGCTGGTCGCCGACATGGACCCTGAACGGAATTTCGGAGCGAAGCTGCTGTGATGGTGGATGCGCCGGCGAGGCGCGGTTACTGGCATACCATTTGCACGCTAATGGGTTCTGTTTCACCTGCCCTTGGCCAATCAGCGGCCGGCATCACGGCATTACCGGGAGAATTTCATGGATCGCAGGACCGTATTGAAGGGACTGGCTGGCGCGGGCGGTCTGGCACTGTCCGGCGGCCTCTCGGCGCCTGCGATCGCGCAAGGCGCCTCCGCCCGCACGCTGCGCTTCGTGCCGCAGGCAAACCTTGCAAATTTCGACCCGATCTGGGGCACGCAATATGTCGTGCGCAATGCGGCCGCGCTGGTCTGGGATACGCTTTACGGCATCGATTCCTCGCTCCAGCCGCAGCGCCAGATGGTCGAATCCGAGGAAGTGACGGATGACGGCACGACCTGGACGTTCAAGCTGCGGCCGGGGCTCAAATTCCATGATGGCGAACCAGTACTCAGCAAGGATGTCGTCGCGAGCCTGACGCGCTGGGCAGCGCGCGATCCCATGGGCCTGATGATCAAGGCGCTGCAGCAGGAGCTCACCGCCGTCGACGACCGCACCTTCAAATGGGTCCTCAAGCAGCCCTTCCCCAAGATGCTCTATGCGCTGGCCAAGAACAACTCGCCGTGCGGGTTCATCATGCCGGAGCGCATCGCGCAGACCGATCCGTTCAAGCAGATCACCGACTATGTCGGCTCGGGGCCGATGAAGTTCGCCAAGGGCGAATGGGTGCCCGGCGCGAAAGCCGTGTTCGAGAAATTCGCCGACTATGTGCCGCGGCAGGAGAAGGCGTCCTGGCTGGCCGGCGGCAAGCAGATCCTGATCGACCGCATCGAATGGATCGTGATGCCGGATCCGGCGACTGCGGCGGCGGCTTTGCAAAACGGCGAGGTCGACTGGTGGGAGAGCCCGATCGCCGACCTCGTTCCGGTGCTGAAGAAGAACAAGAACATCAGCGTCGATATCGGCGATCCCCTCGGCAATATCGGCTCGTTCCGCATGAATTTCCTGTACCCGCCGTTCAACGACGTGCGGGCCCGGCGTGCGGTGCTGATGGCGATGAGCCAGGAAGACTACATGCGCGCGATCGTCGGCGACGACACCGCGCTGTGGAAGCCGCTGCCGGGCTATTTCACGCCGGATACGCCGCTCTACAGCGAGGCCGGCGGCGAAATCCTCAAGGGCAAGCGCGATCTCGATGCGGCCAAGAAGCTGCTCGCCGAGAGCGGCTATTCCGGCCAGCCGGTGACGTGTCTGGTCGCACAGGACCAGCCGATCACAAAGGCGCAAGGCGACGTCACCGCAGACCTCCTGAAGCAGCTCGGCATGAATGTCGACTTCGTCGCCACCGATTGGGGCACCGTCGGCTCCCGCCGTGCGGCGAAGACACCACCGGGACAGGGTGGCTGGAACATGTTCCACACCTGGCACGCCGGCGCCGACTGCATCAATCCCGCGCCCTACACAGCCATTCGCGCCAACGGCGACAAGGCCTGGTTCGGCTGGCCAACGAGCGCTGGCACGGAAAAGGAGGTCACGTCCTGGTTCGAGGCCAAGAACCTCGACGAGGAGAAGGCTGCCATCGGTCGCCTCAACAAGGCTGCGCTCGATGACGTCGTCTATGCGCCGACCGGCTTCTTCCTGAGCTACACGGCGTGGCGCAAGAACGTCTCCGGCATCACGAAGGGGCCGCTGCCGTTCTTCTGGGGCGTGTCGAAATCCGCATGATCGTGCGTTGAGGCCAGATGCTCTCTTACATCCTCCGTCGCATCGTCGCGACTTTGCCGGTGATGGCAATCGTCGCGCTGTTCGTGTTCAGCCTGCTTTACATCGCGCCGGGTGATCCCGCGGTGGTGATTGCGGGCGACCAGGCAAGCCCGGAGGATGTGGAGCGTATCCGCCAGAGCCTCGGCCTTGATCGACCGTTCCTGATCCAGTTCGGAAGCTGGGTCTGGCGCATCCTCCACGGCGATCTCGGCACCTCGATCTTCACCAATCTGCCGGTCTCGACGATGATCGGCCAGCGTCTCGGACCGACGCTGTCGCTGATGATGGTCACGCTCCTGCTCACGATCGTGGTCGCGGTGCCGCTCGGGGTCGTGGCGGCGTGGAAGGCCGGCAGCCTGATCGACCGCACCATTATGGGTTTTGCCGTGTTCGGCTTCTCGCTGCCGGTTTTCGTGGTCGGCTACATGCTTGCCTACATCTTCGCGCTGGAGCTCGAATGGCTTCCCGTGCAGGGCTACACGCCGCTCACGGAGGGCTTCTGGCCGTGGCTGCAGAACCTGATCCTGCCGGCGGTCGCGCTTGGCTGCGTCTACATCGCGCTGATCGCGCGCATCACCCGCGCCACCATGCTTGAAGTGCTTCAGCAGGACTATATCCGGACCGCGCGCGCCAAGGGCCTGGGGCAAGGCGGCATCCTGTTCATTCACGCGCTGAAGAACGCGGCGGTGCCGATCGTGACGGTGATCGGGATCGGCATCGCGCTCCTGATCGGCGGTGCGGTCGTGACAGAAAGCGTGTTTGCGATTCCCGGCCTCGGCCGGCTCACGATCGATGCGATCCTGCGCCGCGACTATCCCGTCATCCAGGGCATCGTGCTGTTGTTCAGCTTCGTCTATGTCCTCGTCAATCTGATGATCGACGTCACCTATACACTTGTCGACCCGAGGATCCGCTATTGACCGACACGACCGTCGATCCGCAAATGCTTCCGGCCGGCTGCGTCGTCGCACCGCAACTGCCGGATATCCTTCGGCCCGTCGTGATCCGGCGCGGCATCGTTGGCCTGATGCGCGGTCATCCGACGGTCGCGATCGGTGGCGCGCTGTTGCTCGCTCTGGTCCTGATCGCGGTCTTCGCGCCCTATCTGGGCACTGTTGATCCGACCGCGCTCGCCCCCGCCAAACGCACGCGGGCGCCGTCGGGCGCTTTCTGGTTCGGCTCCGACGTGCTCGGCCGCGACATCTATTCCCGCGTGCTGTTTGGTGCGCGGGTCTCACTCACGGTCGGCCTCTCCGTTGCGATATTTGCGTCCGCGGCGGGCCTCGCCATCGGCATCGTCTCCGGCTTCATCCGCTGGGCCGACGGCATCCTGATGCGCTTCATGGACGGGTTGATGTCGATCCCGCCGATCCTGCTGGCGATTGCGCGATGGCGCTCACGCGCGGCAGTGTCGGCAATGTCATTCTGGCGATCACGGTTGCCGAGATTCCGCGGGTTTCCCGTCTGGTCCGGAGTGTGGTGCTGTCGCTGCGCGAGCAGCCCTATGTGGATGCTGCGGTGGCCTGCGGCACGCGCACGCCGATGATCATCCTGCGCCACATCCTGCCGAACACGCTCGCGCCCATGCTGATCCAGGCGACCTATATCTGTGCCAGTGCCATGATCACCGAAGCTATCCTGTCCTTCATCGGCGCCGGCACGCCGCCCACGATTCCGTCCTGGGGCAATATCATGGCCGAGGGCCGGGCGCTGTGGCAGGTCAAGCCCTACATCGTGTTCTTTCCGGCGGCCTTCCTCTCCGTCACCGTGCTTGCCGTGAATTTGCTCGGCGACGGCCTTCGCGATGCGCTCGATCCGCGCATGGCCAAGAGCCTTTGATGTCCGGGGGCTGATCGCGATGGCACTGCTCGAAGTCGAGAACCTCCAGACCCACTTCCGTACCCCGAGCGGCATCAACCGCGCCGTGGACGGCGTGTCCTTTCACGTCAACGAAGGTGAGACGCTGGCGATCGTCGGCGAGTCCGGCTGCGGAAAATCGGTGACCTCGATGTCGCTGATGCGGTTGATCCCGGAGCCGCCCGGTCGAATCGCAGGCGCTATCCGCTTCGCCGGGAGGGATTTGCTTCAGCTGTCGGATCGCGAGATGCGCGCCATTCGCGGCAACGATATCTCCATGATCTTCCAGGAACCGATGACGAGCCTCAATCCGGTGCTGACCGTCGGACGCCAGATCCGCGAGACGCTGATGATCCATCAGGGCCTGGAGAAGCAGGCCGCCGAGGCGCACGCGGTCGAGATGCTCGCACTGGTCGGCATTCCCGAGCCGAAGCGGCGCGTGCGCGAATATCCGCACCAGTTATCCGGCGGCATGCGCCAGCGCGTGATGATCGCGATTGCGCTGGCCTGCAACCCCAAGCTTCTGATCGCGGACGAGCCGACCACGGCGCTCGACGTGACCATCCAGGCGCAGATCCTGAAGCTGATGTTGGGCCTGAAGAGCCGGGTCGGGGCGGCGATCATCCTGATCACGCACGATCTCGGCGTCGTCGCCGAGATCGCCGAGCGCGTGATGGTGATGTATGCCGGCCGCAAGGTCGAGGAAGCGCCCGTCGCCGAACTGTTCCGTTCGCCGCGTCATCCCTATACGCAAGGCCTGCTCGGCGCCGTGCCGAGGCTCGGCTCCTCCCTGACCGGAACGGCAAGGCGGCTTGCCGAGATTCCCGGGCAGGTGCCTGACCTCAGGAAGCCCGTCATCGGCTGCGTCTTTGCCGGGCGCTGTGCGCTCGCAACCGACCTCTGCCGTCAGTACGCGCCCGGGCTTGAGGAGAAGGGGCCGCGCCACGTCGCTGCCTGTCATTACGCCGCGAAGGGAGCCGTTGCGGCATGAGTGCTCCGCTGCTCCAGGTCAACGACCTCAAGAAGCATTTTCCGGTCAATAAAGGTCTGTTCGGGCGCAAATCTGAATGGGTCTATGCGGTCGACGGCGTGTCGTTCGAGATCGCGCGCGGCGAGACGCTGTCGCTGGTCGGCGAGTCCGGTTGCGGCAAGTCGACGGTCGGTCGCGCCATTTTGCGCCTGTTCGATATCACCGCGGGGCAGGTCATCCTCGACGGTCAGCGCATCGACGACGCCGCGCCAAGCACGATGCGCCAGATGCGACGCCGCGTGCAGGTCGTGTTCCAGGACCCGTTCTCGAGCCTCAATCCGCGCATGCGCGTGCGCGACATTCTCGCCGAGCCGATCCGGAATTTCCGCCTTGCCAAATCCGCGGAAGATCTCGAGCTGCGCGTCACCACGTTGATGGACACCGTGCGCCTGCCGCGCGAGGCGCTGAACCGCAGGCCGCACGAATTCTCCGGCGGCCAGCGCCAACGCATCGGCATTGCGCGCGCCTCGCGGCCGAGCCCGAGCTGATCGTCTGCGACGAGGCGGTCTCCGCGCTCGACGTCTCGGTCAAGGCGCAGGTCATCAACCTGCTGCAGGATCTTCAGCAAAAGTTCGGCCTGGCGCTGCTGTTCATCAGTCATGATCTCGCGATCGTCGAGCACATGACCCATCGTGTCGCGGTGATGTATCTCGGCAAGATCGTCGAAGTGGCGCCACGCCGGGAGATCTTTGCCGCGCCAAAGCATCCCTACACCAAGGCGCTGATGTCAGCGGTCCCGCTGCCCGAACCCGGCGCCCAGCGCAATCCCATCATCCTCAGTGGCGACGTGCCAAGCCCGATCAATCCACCGAGCGGATGCCGCTTCCACACCCGCTGTCCCTTCGTGTTCGATCGTTGCCGGACCGAGGAGCCGCAACTTCGTTCGACCGAAGGCAATCAATGGGTGGCCTGCCATCTCGACGCGCTGCCGGCGGGCTAGACCGTCGAATCTTCATTGCCAATGGCAAATCCCAATGTTTGGGACGGACGCTCCCCGAACATCGCGGCATAATACTGCGCGAAACGTCCGAGCTCGTAGAAGCCCTGCTGCATCGCCTGCGCGGCCACGGTCGTCGAGCCTGGAGGGCTGTCCCGCAGGATGGAGTGGACCGTGCAAAGGCGCTTGTGCCGCAGGAAAGTGACCGGGCCGAGTCCGAACACCTCCTGGAAGGCGCGATGCAAGGTGCGCCGCGAGACGCCCAGCGCGGCGCAGATTTCGGAAACATGCACCGGGCGTGTGCCGGCATCGTCCAGATAGTCCTCGACCCGGCGGATGAGCCGCCTCGCGGAGGGAAGCCAGCCGGTGCCGTCGGGCGGCTGGGACGACATGACGTTGGCAGCCACGCATTCGACGATGGATCGCTTCCAGAAATCGGCGGTGGACGGCGTCAGGCCGTCCTTGTGGGTGCGCAGATGCGACATGATCCGCACCAGGCGGCGCGAGGCCGCTGACCCGGTGGTGGGATCTGCCCGGAAATGGCCCCGGCCGCGCCAGGTGTCGGGATCACTCAGCCGCGCTTCGCCGCCGAACAGCGACGTGACCTCATCGAGATCGAAGCGCATGGCCGCGTAAGCGGATGCACCGTGAAAGACGCCGTCATGCTCGAGCCGCGGAGGAATCACGAGAACGTCGTTGAGTTGCATGTCGAACGACCAATGGGCCACGCGCTGCTCGGCGGCCAGCAGCATTCCGATGATCAGCTTGTCGTCGCGGGAGGTGCGTTGCGTGCGCATGCCAACGTTGAAGGCGCCGATGCTAAGGGAGAAATCACCGATGCCGACATGGGACAAACTCCCGCGCAACCGCCCACGCCCAATCTGCATGACGTCGACATGGGAGCCATGGACGGCCTCGTGAAGTCCCTCGAAACCGTCAAGCTTCCGCGAATCAACCAGAAGAAATTGCCCCATCGTTTCAGCTTGCTACCAAAGCGCGACAATTCTGCGGCAGCCCGCGGCGAAATACCACCACAACGCGAGGCGGGTGCATCAACCTGAGCTCGCGTTACGAAGCAAAACATCGCCGAACGTAACGCAAGTCACCTGCGTAGATGGTGCTCCGCACTGAGATAGGCGACATGGCGCATCAGGTCTCGCCCGGCGTTCCGGCGTGCTGGCACAAATTGCACATCACAGGCGTCCGGATCTCGGATACCGTTTGCAACCTGCGCGATAGAGTTGCTCGTGCATCCGCGGATGCCGGAGTGGATGTGGCATTCGCCGCGCACTCGATAAATTGCGCGCGAAAGGGAGGGAGATGTTGAGGCCGTGGCGGTCTTCATCGTCCGTCTCAAGCGCCAAAAGAGGGGACAAGACAATGTGTCGAGCGCCCAGATTGATCTGCCGCAGCCGACCGCTGCTGAACTCTATGCCGTAGCAACGGATGGAATGCGCGTATCGGAGTTCCACCATGCTGAGCCCGGATCACTGCGAGTGGTTGCCGGATGACGCGAACACCGGCGAGATGGTCTTTGTTTCCGGTGGGACCTTCCTGATGGGATCCGATCACCATTACCCCGAGGAGGCGCCGAGCCATCGCGTCTCCGTCGACGGCTTCTGGGTCGATCGGACCCCTGTGACCAACCGCCAGTTCGAGGAATTCGTCGAGGCGACCGGCCATGTCACCGAGGCGCAGATCGTGCCCGATCCCGAGAACTATCCCGGTGCGATGAAGGAGATAGTTTACGCCGGCTCGCTGGTGTTCTCGCCGTTGCCGCGGATTACGGATCTTGCGGACTGGAGCCAGTGGTGGAGCTTCTTGCGCGGCGCCGATTGGCGTCATCCCTATGGTCCCGGCAGCAACATCAAGGGCCTCGCCGATCATCCCGTCGTGCACGTTTCCTTCAGCGATGCCGCAGCCTACGCGCGGTGGGCCGGCAAAGATCTGCCGACGGAAGCGGAATGGGAATTCGCTTCGCGCGGCGGCCTCGATGGCGAGGAGTTCGCCTGGGGCGACGCGCTGATGCCGGGCGGCAAGCACATGGCCAACATCTGGCAGGGCAACTTCCCTGTCCAGAACCTCGGCGAGGATGGGTTCGAGCGTACCTCGCCGGTCATGGCCTTCCCGCCGAACGGCTACGGCCTCTACGACATGATCGGCAATGTCTGGGAGTGGACCTCTGACTGGTGGTCGGCGCGGCATCAGGCCGATGCCGCGAAGCCGTGCTGCATCCCGAAAAATCCTCGTGGCGGGCGCGAGGATACGAGTTACGATTCCTGCCTGCCTGCCATCCTCATTCCACGCAAGGTCTTGAAGGGCGGCTCGCATCTCTGCGCACCGAACTATTGCCGCCGTTATCGTCCGGCCGCGCGCCATGCCGAGGCGATTGACACATCGACCAGTCATATCGGGTTCCGTTGCGTTATGCGCGGACTCCAAGGCCGCGATGGCTAGTTCGAAATAAGAATTGATAAAGCGTGCTCAACTGCACGCAAATGCGCCTGTGGTCCCGCGCCACGAAAGCCGTCAATTAACCTAATAACGTATGTTGCTGAGCTGCCGCGCATCGCGCAGGTCAGCCGCACCAAGCCGGACACAGGGTCATCTAACCGCTTGACGAGTTCAAAAAAGAACTGTAGTCTGCACCGATAAGATGGCCGACGGCAACGAACGGCCAGCGCACGTTTGGGAGGACGAGCAATGTTGGGCAGATGGACGATCGTTGCGGCTCTCGCTCTATGTTTGAGCGGACGGGTATTCGCCGCCGAAGAGCCGGGAATCTCTGCCACCGAGATCAAGATCGGCGGAGTGTTTCCTTTCAGCGGACCGGCGTCATCCATCGGTCTCGTCGGCAAGGGGCTCATGGCCTACATTCAGGCCTTGAACGAGCGGGGCGGCGTCAACGGACGCAAGATCAACTACATCGCCTATGACGACGGATATAGTCCTCCCAAAGCGGTCGAGCAGGTCCGCAAGCTGGTTGAAGGCGACGAAGTGTCGTTCATGTTCGGCCAGCTCGGCACTCCCGGCATTTCGGCCACTGCAAAATACCTGAAAGCCAAGGGGGTACCAAGTGTCGCGATCGTCAGTGGCTCGTCCAAGTTCACGGACGTCGCCAATTATCCGCTGATCACCACGGGTCTTGTCAGCTACGACACCGAAGGAAAAATCTACGCCAAATACCTGACCAAGACGCTGCCGAACGCTAAATACGCCATCCTCTATCAGAACGACGATCTCGGCAGAGACTACGTCGGTGCGTTCAAGGCGTTTCTCGGCAAGGATTTCGACCGGAAGGTCGTCATCGCGTCCTATGAGATCACCGACCCGACGATTGACTCGCAGATTACCAATCTGAAGAGCTCGGGTGCCGAGGCATTGGTCATCGCCGGGACGCCGAAGTTCGCCGCCCAAGCCATCCGGCAAGCGTCGGTGATCGGCTGGAAGGCGACCGTGATCATCAATTTCCCCTCCGCCTCGGTCGGAGGCACGCTCGCACCGGCCGGCCTCGACAAATCGGTCGGCGTGATGGTCGGGACGATCAACAAGGATGTGCTGGATGACACCTGGAAAGACGACCCGGGCATGCAGGCCTACCGGGCGTTCTTCGAGAAGTATCTCGCGGGCGCCGACATCACCAACGGCAGCTATCTGACCGGCTATCAGCAAGGCATCCTGCTCGAGCAGATTCTCAGGCAATGCGGCGATGATCTGTCGCGGAAGAATATTCTTGGGCAGGCGAAGAACCTGAAAGATATCGTTATTCCGACTGCGCTGCCCGGGATCAAGGTCAATACCAGCGAGACCGAGAACATGATCTGGACGCAGATGCGGCTGCAGCGCTGGACCGGCACGACGTGGCAAGCCTTCGGAGAAGTCCTGGATGCCAGGTCCGAGTGACCTCGCGTTGCGCGCTCGCTCTGTCCACCCGCGGTAATTCAGGAGATCGTTTTCGATGTCGACGAAGCCACTGACGTTTGCGCCAAGGGAGCTCGCCGTCGAGCGTCGGACCGACGGCACGCTCATATTGAGGTCGCCGCTTGAATTGGGGCCGTGCGACTGGCGCATCACGGACTTTCTTCCACACTGGGCAAGTGCAGCTCCAGAACGAATATTCCTCGCGCAACGCAATGCCAAAGGCGGATGGGACGAGATCACCTATCGCGAGGCATGGTTGCAGGTGCAGGCGGTCGGCCAGAGCCTGATCGATATGGGCGCGAAGCCGGCCGACAGGCTGGCGGTGCTTTCGGGGAATTCCATCGAGAACGCGGTGATCTCCTTTGCGGCGATGTCGATGGGAGTGATCCTGGCGCCGATATCGCCGAACTACACGCTGATGCCCGGCGGCCTTGCGCGTCTCAAGGACATCGCGCAGGTGCTGCGGCCGAACTTCGTTTTCGTTCAGAGTGGACGCGACTTTTCCGCGGCCCGCTCCATTCCCGAATTGGCGGACTCGGTCTGGATCAGCGTCGACGGTGCGCCGGACACGACGCCCTTCCGCATCCTGACGGATCGAACGGAGTGTGATGGGTTCGCGCGAGCATCGGGTGCCGTCTCTAGCGATGCCGTTGCGAAAATTCTCTTCACGTCCGGCTCGACCGGCCTGCCAAAGGGCGTGCTGAACACGCACCGCATGATGGCAAGCTCGCTGCAAATGGGAAGCCTGCTGGTGTCGCCCCCGGAGGCGCCGGTCCAGGTCGAATGGCTGCCGTGGCACCATACGATGGGCAGCAACGTCATTCTCCATGGCATTCTCAAGAACGGCGGGACGCTCTACATCGACGATGGCCGGCCGCTGCCTCAGCTTTTCCAGAAGTCGGTGGCGAACCTCAGCGAGATCTCGCCGACGGCGATGTTCAACGTGCCTGCCGGTTATAACCTCTTGTGTGATGCCATCGAGAACGACCTCGCGCTCGGCGCGAGCATCTTCAAGCGGCTGGATCGATTGAGCTACGCGGGGGCCGCAATTTCGCAGGGCACGCTAGAAAGACTCTATCGGCTGACGTCATCGATCACAGGCCGTCAGATTCCAGTCATGTCGGGCTATGGGACGACCGAGACGGCGCCGACAATCAGCACGACACATTGGGCAACGGACCGGCCCGGCGAGATTGGTCTTCCGGCGCCGGGCGTGCAGCTGAAGCTGATCCCCGTTTCCGATGCGTATGAGGCCAGGGTCAAGGGCCCCAATGTCACTCCCGGTTATCTCGGAAGACCCGATCTGACGGAGCAGGCGTTCGACGAGGAGGGGTTCTACCGCATCGGCGATACCGTGTCGTTTCTCGATCCCGGGAAGCCGGAGCTAGGGCTTCGTTTCACCGGCAGAATTTCCGAGAACTTCAAGCTCGCGAACGGCACCTGGGTTGCGATCGGCAATATGCGGGTCGCCATCCTGGCCGCAACCCGCGGCGTACTGCTGGACATTGTGATTGCGGGAGAAAATCGTGAAGCTTGCGCGCTGCTCGGTTGGCTCAATCCGACCGAGGCGGCGCGGATTTCAAAGAGTCCTGCCGCGGATTTGACCTGCGATCCCCATGTCATCGAATTCCTGAGAAATCGTTTGCGGGAATACAACGACATCGTTGGCAGCAGCGAAAAGATTTGCTCGCTCTACCTGCTGAAGGATCCGCCCTCATTGGCCGCAGGAGAAATCACCGACAAGGCCTATGTCAATCAGCGTGCTGTGCTGAAACATCGGGCTGAGCAGGCGGAACGCCTCTACTGCAACGAAGGCGGCGCGGATGTGGTTCGGGTGTGAGGACGCGTTCAGTTGGCGATGACAAAGGGCGTCAAGCGGCACTGCGGCGTGACTTGGCTTTGGGCTTGTCAGGCGTCTTGATCGGCAGGGGGCCTCTCGCACCGGGGCCGGGGTGGGTATGAACCTCCCTGGCCGAGAGCGGTTCGCCGCATTCGGAGCAGACCATGACCGGGTCGAAGTCCTTTCCGCAGTTGCGGTGCTGGTGCAGCAGCGGCCGGCCGCGCTCGTCGACCATGTGCGTGTCGCCCCAATGCACCAGCGCCATCATGATCGGATAGAGATCGAGGCCCTTCTGCGTCAGGATATATTCGTGACGTTTGGGCGCTTCCTGGTAGGGAATGCGGCGCAGGATGCCCAGCCGCACCAGCTTCTTCAGCCGTTCAGCAAGCAGATGGCGGGTAATTCCGAGCGCCGACTGGAATCCTTCGAAGCGCCGCGTACGCAGAAAGCATTCGCGCAGGATCAGAAGGGTCCAGCGGTCGCCGATCACGCCGATGGTCCGGGCCATCGAACACGGCTCTTCCTCGAGTTCCTTCCACTTCATCCGTAGTCTCCAGTCGTCCCGGCATGGCCGGCTCGAATCGTCGCTAAGGCCGTCGCCCTCTCTTTGCATTCTAGATAGGTACTGAAGTCCAAACAATACCCCCCGACAGGCGTCCGAGCAGCACAAAGCCGGTGAAGTTTGACAGTTCATTTTTAGAACTGTAAAGATAAGGTCGATCAAAGCCTGCGATTGGATCGACGGTCCCTGGACCATCCAATGCGCCCTGCGGGAGAGAGCGGTCATGATGCCCAAGGTTGAATTCCAGTTCGATTTCGGCAGTCCGAACGCCTATCTGGCGGAGGTCGCCATTCCCGGGATCGAGCGGCGGACCGGCGTGAAGTTCGAGTACGTTCCGGTCCTGCTGGGCGGGATCTACAAGGCGACGGGAAACATGTCGCCGTTCGACTCGCTACGCGGAATCAAGAACAAGCCGGAATACCAGGCGCTCGAGACCCAGCGGTTTATCCGGCGCCACAACATCACGACATTCCGCCAGAACTCCTTCTTTCCGGTCAACACATTGATGCTGATGCGCGGCGCCGTCGCGGCCCAGTTTGAGGGCGTGTTCGAACCCTATTTCCGCGCTGCCTATCATCATATGTGGGAAGAGCCCAAGAAGATGGACGATCCCGAAGTATTTCGGAGCGCATTTGCTTCCTCCGGGATCGACATTGACAGGCTGGTCGCACGCGCGCAGCAGGACGACGTCAAGAAGAAGTTGATCGACCTGACCAATGACGCGGTCGCCCGCGGTGCGTTCGGGTCGCCGACGTTCTTCGTCGGCAAAGAGATGTTTTTCGGCAAGGATCAACTCCGGGACGTCGAGGAATCCATTGTCGAACAGACCCGGCAGCCCGTGTCCAAAACCGGTTAGTTCCGGGCGTGCCGCGACGAGGGCCGCGCGGCACGCTAGGGTTAGCCTCGGTCCGTCGGCAGAAAAAAATCCAGGGAGAGTGCAATGGCTGGTCCGCTTAGCGGCGTTCGTGTCCTTGATCTGACCGGCGTTGTGTCGGGGCCGTTTGCGACAATGTTTCTCGCAGATCAGGGCGCCGACGTGCTCAAGATCGAGCCGATCGGCGGCGATATCACCCGTCGCAGCCGTGCCACCATCGATAGGGATGGCGAGTTTTCCGCGCTGTTCATCTCTTCAAACCGCGGCAAGCGTTCGCTCTCGATCGACGTCAAGAGCGCGGCCGGGCGCGAGGTGCTGGCCAAGCTGGTCGCGCAAGCCGATGTCCTGGTGCAGAACTTCCGGCCCGGCACCATGGAGCGCCTCGGGCTCGGCGTCGAAGAGCTGCGCCGGCGCCACCCGCGCCTGATCTACGTCTCGATCAGCGGCGTCGGCGAGACCGGACCGTATGTGAAGAAGCGCGTCTACGATCCGATCATTCAAGGCCTCTCGGGCTTTGCCGATATCCAGTCGCAGCCGGTCACCAACCGGCCGCAGATGATCCGCACCATCGTCTGCGACAAGACGACAGCCGTGTTCACGGCACAGGCGGTGGCGGCGGCGCTTTATGCGCGCGAGAAGACCGGGCAGGGGGATCATATCCAGGTCGCGATGCTGGATGCGATGATTTCCTATCTGTGGCCGGAAGGCATGATGCAGTACACTGTAGTCGGAGCCGATGCTAGCGCCCCCGATCCCAATGATCGCCCGGATCTCGTGTTCAAGACCAGTGACGGCTACATCACGGCCGGCACCATCTCCGATTCCGAATGGCAGGGATTTTGTCGCGCATCCGGCGATCCCGAGCTCGCCAAGGATGCCCGGTTTGCGACCCCATCGGCGCGTTCGGTCAACGCCACGGCGCGCATCAACAAGATGGCCGAGTATATCAGCCAGCACACCACCGCCGAATGGCTGGAGCGGCTGGACGCTGCGGATGTCCCTTGCGCGCCGATCTTGCGGCGCGGCGAAATCATCCACAATGAACAGGTGGTGGCGCGCGGGATCATCGCGGAATTCGATCAGCCGAAGGTCGGCCGGGTGCGGCAGCCGAAGCCCGCAGCCCGCTTCGAGGTCAACCAGGCTGCGATCGGCGGACCGGCGCCTCGCGTCGGCGAGCACTCGCGCGAGGTGCTGCGTGAACTGGGCTACGATGATGACGCGATCGACAGCATGGTCGCGGCGCGCACGTTGCGTGTGGCGTTGTAAGCCGGCGCGCGCCGCGGCCCGCTCTCAAGCCTGGGCAGGCATCGGTGTGATCGGTGCTCGCGGCACATTCGCCGCAGCCGCGCGCTGATAAGCCTCCCGGGTTCGCATGCGCTCCAGGTAAGGCTGCGCATTGTCGCAAATGCCGACACCGTAGGCGACGGCCCAGTCCAGGCACGTCGTCAGCAGGATATCGGCGCTGCTGAAGCGGTCGCCCATGAGGAACTGTCGGCCGTCGGCCAGCGCGACCTCGACATGGCGCAACTGCGCCCGAAAATATTCGGCGGCTTGAGCCACGACCTCCGGCGCAACGCCGTAAATCGGGCCGAGCGCATCGGCGCTGTGGCGGCGCATCACGTACAGGCTGGTGGAGTCGAGTTCGGTGACGACAAAGAAGCACCATTCCAGCCAGGCGGCATAGTCGCGGGTGGCTTCCGGAATCAGTGCACGCTCCGGCGTGGAGTACATGCGCGACAAATATGCGACGATCGCGGCACTTTCGCCGATGCAGAAGTCGCCGTCCTGCAGCAGCGGAACCTTCTGGCGCGGATTGAGCCTGGTATATTCGGGCGTCTTGGTCTCGCCGGTCCGCGGGCCGATCGGTTTGGTTGTGTAGGCCAGGCCAAGCTCGTGCATCGCCCAGTGAGGTCGAATGGTGCGGCTTGTCCCAACGCCCCATAGGGTGAGGTCTGGATTGTCGCTCATGTCACCACTTCTCCGCAGCAGGACGAAGATCGAGTTCGTGGGTCCAGCCATCGCGGCTTTGCTGATGGGCAAACCAATACGCTTCGGCAATCGAGGAGGTTTTGGTCAGGCTGTCGGGCGGGATCTCGCCGGCCTCGATCCCCTTGGCCGCCTTCATGCGTTGATGAATCGCTTCGCTATCGACGCCGGCATCGATGATGAGGTGGACGACGTGAATGTTCTTCGGCCCGAGCTCGCGTGCCATGGCCTGGGCCAGCGCGCGCAACCCGAATTTTGCCGACGAGAACGCGGCAAACCCCTTGCTGCCGCGGATGCTTGCGGTCGCTCCGGTAAAAAAGATGGTGCCGCGTCCGCGCGACAGCATGACGCGCGCAGCTTCGCGTCCGACCAGGAAGCCCGCGTAGCACGCCAGCTCCCAGGCCTTGAAGAAGAGCTTCTCAGTGGTCTCCAGCAGAGGCTTGTTGACGTTCGATCCCGCATTGAACAGGCAGATCTCAATCGGCCCGATGTCGCGTTCGACGTCCGCGAACAGCTTCTGGACCTCTGCTTCCTGGCGGGCATCGAGGCTGAAGGCGTGGATACCCTGGCCTTTCGTCCTGAGCTCATCGACAAGCCCCTGGGACTTGGCCGCATCGCGCCTGCAGACGCAAACAGTGTAGCCCTCGCTGGCAAACCGCCGTGCAACGGCAGCGCCGATGTCATCGCCCGCGCCCACCAGCATCGCGACTCCGCGACTTTCTCCCATGCTCGCCTCTCCCATAAGTTCTTATTTGATACGTATAGCTATCGGCTGAAAGCCGCGTTGTAAACGGAGTTCTGAAGAATCATGGAATGCGGCAGCGTGGCTGTCATTTCCCGATCCAGCCATGGACAGAAAATAGCGATTGACGAGTTCTAAAAAAGAACGCATGTTTTGAGCTGAGGGCGCAACGTTGGAAAAGCGCCGATGTTCTTCCGGGAGAAGACCCTTGAAAAAAGAAATGCAACCGTCGCCGTGATCGGCGCGGGCGATTTCATCGGCGGCGAGATCGCGAAGAAGTTTGCTTCCGAGGGCTTTACCGTCTTCGCTGGCCGCCGCAACGGCGACAAGCTGGTGCCGCTGGTCAAGGAGATCGAGGCCGCCGGCGGCGAGATCGTGGCCCGTTCGCTCGACGCGCGCAAGGAGGAGGAGATCATCTCCTTCCTGAATGACGCCGACAAGCACGCGCCTTTGGAGGTCTGCATCTTCAACATTGGCGCCAACGTCAACTTCCCGATCCTCGACACGACCGAGCGCGTGTTCCGAAAAGTGTGGGAGATGGCCTGCTACTCCGGCTTCCTCGCCGGGCGCGAGGCAGCGCGGCTGATGCTGCCGCGCGGCCAAGGCAACATTTTCTTCACCGGCGCGACCGCTTCCTTACGCGGCGGCAGCGGCTATGCCGCCTTTGCCAGCGCCAAATTCGGACTGCGCGCTGTGGCGCAGGCGATGGCGCGCGAGCTGGGACCGAAAAACATCCATGTCGCTCACCTCGTCATCGACTCCGGTGTCGACACCGAGTGGGTTCGGCAGCGGCGCCTGGAAGCGCTCGGCCCCAATGCACTCGACGATCCTGATTTGCTGATGCCGCCGGCCTCGGTCGCGGCGTCCTATTGGCAGCTCTATCAGCAGCCGAAAAGCGCCTGGACATTTGAGATGGAAATCCGCCCCTTCGGTGAGAAGTGGTAGGAAACGCAAGATGGAGCTCGCACTGTCGCCCGAAGACGCGGCCTTCCGTGATGAGGTGCGCGCTTTCATCGCCGAAAACTATCCGAAGGAAATGCGGGTCCCCAATCCGGAGACCGACCTGAGCAAAGAGCAATCGCTGCTCTGGCACCGCATCCTCTACAAGAAGGGCTGGGTCGCTCCGCTCTGGCCGAAGGAATATGGCGGCCCCGGCTGGTCGATCACCCGGCGTTTCATCTTCGAGCAGGAGACCAGTCGGGCCGGGACGCTGCCGCCGTTGGCGTTCAGTGTCACCATGGTGGGTCCCGTCATCTACAGCTTCGGCAACAACGCGCAAAAGCAGAAGTTCTTGCCGCGGATCCTGTCGGGTGAAGATTGGTGGTGCCAGGGCTATTCCGAGCCGGGCTCGGGCTCGGACCTCGCCACCGTCCGCACCAAGGCCGTGCGCGATGGCGAGCACTACATTGTCAACGGCCACAAGACCTGGACAACCTTGGCGCAGCACGCCGACTGGATCTTCTGCCTGGTGCGCACCGATCCGAGCGCAAAGCCCCAGGCCGGTATCTCGTTCCTCCTCATCGACATGAAATCGCCCGGCGTCACCGTGCGTCCGATCATCACGATCGACGGATCGCACGAGGTCAACGACGTCTTCCTGGAGGACGTACGCGTCCCCGTCGAAAACCTGATCGGCGAGGAGAACAAGGGCTGGAGCTACGCCAAATTCCTGCTTGGCAATGAGCGCACCAGCATGGCCGGGATCGGCCGCTCGACGCGCTATCTCAACCGGCTGAAGAAGATCGTGAACGCGGAGATCGCAGCGGACGATCCGGCGCATCTCGAATTCAGCAAGGAGATCGGCCGGATCGAGCTCGACGTGCTTGCGCTCGAGGCGACCGAGCTGCGCGTTGTTGCGCAGATGGCGCGCGGCATCGATCCCGGTCCTGCGGCGTCGCTGTTCAAGATCCGCGGCACCGAGATCTTTCAGTGGATTACCGAGCTGACGCATCGTGCCATCGGCAATTACGGACTGGCGCTTCGCGAGCAGCCGCTCAGCGCAAACCAGTTCATGCCGGGTCCCGATTACGGTCACACCGCGTCTGAAAAGTACCTGAACTCCCGCAAGATCAGCATCTACGGCGGATCGAACGAGATCCAGCGCAACATCATCGCCAAAGCGGTGCTCGGTCTCTAGCAACAGCGCAACAAGAGGATCGGATGGATATCCAGTTCACGGAAGAGCAGGAACTGTTGCGCTCCAGCGTGGGGCGCATGTTGCGTGACCAGTACAGTTTCGAGGCGCGCCGCAAGATCATCGCGAGCGAAGACGGCTGGAGCCGCAGGCAGTGGGGAGCCTTCGCGGAGCTCGGCCTGCTTGCCGCGCCGTTCTCCGAGGAGAGCGGCGGCCTCGGTGGCGGTCCGCTCTCCACCATGATCGTTGCCCAGGAGTTCGGCCGCCACCTTGTCGTGGAGCCTTACATGGAGACGGTGGTGCTGGCTGGCGGCTTGATCGAGCATGCCGGGACCGAAGCGCAGAAGCACGCTTTCATTCCCGAGATCATCGCCGGACAGAAGATCTGGGCACTGGCCTGGACCGAGAAAGGCTCCCGGTTTGACCTCGCCAGTGTCGCGACCACGGCCCGGCGTGACGACAAGGACTACATTCTCAGCGGCGAGAAGACCGCCGTCATCGCCGCGCCCTGGGCGGACCATCTCATCGTCTCCGCCCGCACGGCAGGCAAGCGCGACGATCATGCTGGCGTCAGCCTGTTCATCGTCGATACCCGCGCAGCCAATCTCGATCTGCGGAGCTTCAAGACCATCGACGGTCGCCGCGCCGCGGAGATCACCTTCCGCGATGTTCGCGGCGAGTTGCTTGGCGGCGAAGGCGAGGGCGTCGCCCTGCTGGAAGCCTGTCGTGACAGGGCGATCGGCGCGCTCTGCGCCGAGGCAGTCGGCGCGATGGCCGAGTTGAATTCCGCGACGCTGGAATACTCGAAGGCCCGAAAACAGTTCGGCGTCACCATCGGCAGCTTCCAGGTGCTGCAGCACCGGATGGTCGACATGTTCATCGCCCATCAGGAGGCGCTCTCCTTGATGCAGCATCTCAATCTCAGCCTCAGCGCCCGCGACAGCGGTGTCTCGCGTCTCGCATCCGGCGCCAAGTCCAAGGTTGGCTATGCCGGCAAGTTCATCGCCGAGCAGGCGGTGCAGCTCCACGGCGGCATGGGCATGACGGACGAGTTGAACGTGGGTCACTACTTCAAGCGAATCTCCTCCATCAACATCCAGTTCGGCGATCCCGCCCACCACTTGCTGCGTTATGTGCAGCTCGACGCGGCTGCGTAACAAAAGAGGCAAGCATGACGACAGAGGCAGTTATCGTTTCCACCGCCCGCACCGGCGTCGGTAAGGCCTATCGCGGTGCGCTGAACAACACCGAGGGCCCGACCATGGCCGGCCATGTGATGGCCGAAGCGGTGAGGCGCGCGGGCATCGACCCCGGCGAGGTCGAGGACGTGGTGATGGGTTGCGCGATGCAACAGGGCACCATGGTGATGAACGTCGCACGCAAGGGTGCCATTCGTGCCGGCCTGCCGGTCACCGTCGCCGGCACCACGATCGACCGGCAATGCGCCTCCGGCCTGCAGGCCATTGCCGTCGCGGCCCGCTCGATCATGCTGGACGGCGTCGAGATCGCGATTGGCGGCGGCGTCGAATCGATCAGCCTGGTGCAGAACGAGCACATGAACAGATTCCATGCGGTCGACGACGAACTGATGGCGATGAAGCCGGAGATGTACATGTCGATGCTCGACACCGCCGAGATCGTGGCCGAGCGTTACAAGATCGGCCGCGACCGGCAGGACGAATACAGCCTCGAATGCCAGCGCCGCATTGGTGCCGCCATGCAGGCTGGACGCTTCAATGAC
Organism: Bradyrhizobium sp. LLZ17; assembly: GCF_041200145.1. NCBI lineage: Bacteria > Pseudomonadati > Pseudomonadota > Alphaproteobacteria > Hyphomicrobiales > Nitrobacteraceae > Bradyrhizobium > Bradyrhizobium zaerense. Next base: position 2,094,671 of record NZ_CP165734.1, on the reverse strand, counting down.
GAGATCGTCCCAATCACGACCAGGACGGCAGTCGTCAACAAGGAGACCAAGGAGGTCACCTATCAGCAGGTGACGCTGTCGAAGGATGAAGGCCCGCGCCCCGAGACCACGGCGGAAGGGCTTGCGAAGATCAAGCCGGTGTTCGAGGGCAAGACCATCACGGCGGGCAATGCCAGCCAGCTCTCCGACGGCGCATCGGCCTGCGTGATCATGAGCGACAAGATCGCCGTCAAGAAAGGCCTGAAGCCGCTCGGCATCTTCCGCGGCTTCGTCGCCGCCGGCGTCGAGCCGGACGAAATGGGCATCGGTCCGGTCGCTGCGATCCCGCGCCTGCTCAAGCGGCACGGCCTCAAGATCGATGACATCGATCTCTGGGAGCTGAACGAAGCCTATGCCGTCCAGGTGATCTACTGCCGCGACAAGCTCGGCATCGATCCGGACAAGCTGAACGTGAATGGTGGCTCGATCGCTATCGGCCATCCCTATGGTATGACGGGCAGCCGGCTTGCGGGGCATATCCTGATCGAGGGGCGGCGGCGCAAGGCGAAATACGGCGTGGTAACCATGTGCATCGGCGGCGGCATGGGCGCGGCGGGCCTGTTCGAAATCGTCAACTGATCGGAAAGCGGAGAAGCGCACGTGAAGACGGCAATCACTGAACTGTTCGGCATCCAGCATCCGATCATCCAGGGCGGCATGCACTATGTCGGCTTCGCCGAGCTGGCCGCTGCGGTGTCGAACGCCGGCGGCCTCGGCATCATCACCGGCCTCACCCAGCGGACGCCGGAGTTGCTGGCCAAGGAAATCGCGCGATGCCGCGACATGACCGACAAGCCGTTCGGCGTGAACCTGACGTTCCTGCCGAGCTTCACTGCGCCGCCCTATCCGGAGTATATCGCCGCCATCAAGGAAGGCGGCGTCAAGGCGGTGGAGACCGCCGGCCGCAGCCCCGAGCAGTACATGCCGGCGCTGAAGGCCGCCGGCATCAAGGTGATCCACAAATGCACCTCGGTGCGGCATTCGCTGAAAGCCGAAAAGATCGGTTGCGATGCCGTCAGTGTGGACGGCTTCGAATGCGGCGGCCATCCCGGCGAGGACGACGTTCCGAACATGATCCTGCTGCCGCGCGCGGCGGACGAACTGAAGATTCCGTTCGTCGCCTCCGGTGGCATGGCGGATGCGCGGAGCCTCGTTGCCGCTCTGTCGATGGGCGCCGCCGGCATGAACATGGGCACCCGCTTCATCGCGACAAAGGAGGCCCCCGTTCATGCGAACGTGAAGCGGGCTCTGGTCAAAGCCACCGAGCTTGACACCGTGCTGGTCATGCGCGCGCTGCGCAACACCGAGCGCGTGCTGAAGAACAAGGGCGTCGATCAGTTGCTCGAAATCGAGCGCGAGAAGGGGGCGAGCCTCACAATCGAGGACATCCATGAGCAGGTGGCCGGTGTCTACCCCAGAGTGATGCTGGAGGGCGATATGGACGCCGGCGCCTGGAGCTGCGGCATGGTGGTCGGGTTGATCCACGATATCCCGACGGTGAAGGAGCTGGTCGACCGCATCATGAGCGAAGCCGAGCAAATCATCCGGCAGCGGCTGACCGGGTTCCTCGACGGCACTGTCGCAAGTCCGACCACACGCGCCGTTGCTTGACGGGGAGCATGGTCAAAACCGTGCAGCGATGTCCCGAAGCCGTCGGTATGCCGTTTCGCGAGCGGCGACGATCGGATCCGTCGGGCCGGTGGTCGGCCCGACCGGCACGAAGCGCACGTCGCTGACGCCGATGAAGCGGAGCGCCTCGCGCAAATAGGGCGTGGCCATGTCGATGCGGCCGCGATTCATGCCGGTGCCGAAATCGCTGCCGGACGCGAGGATGACGACGGTCGGCCGGTCCTTCAGCAGCGGAAGGTACCCCTGCGCCGGGTCGAACCGGAACGTCAGGCCGGGCTGGATGACGATGTCGAACCACTGCTTCAGCTTGTAGGGGATGCCGAAATTCCACATCGGCGCGGAAATGAGCACCCGATCGGCGAGCGAAAAGCGTAGCGCCATCCGTTCGGCCTCGGCAAAGCTGTCGCGCTGCGCGTCGTTGAAGGGCGTTGCAGTCATGCGCGCATATTTGGCCTCGACGATCGGGCCTGCGAACTCCGGCATCCGCTCTCGCCAAAGGTCCACTGCGTCGATATCCCAGTCCGGCCGCGCCTGGCGAAACCCCTCGAGAAACACCCGCGCGCCGGCGCTCGACTCGGAGTCGGCGCGGGGCGAGCAGGACAGGTGCAGCAGCTTTGCCACCATTCATCCAAGCGCTCTGATGACCGCGTCCGCGCGCGTCACGACGGCGACGTTCTGCATGGCAAAGTTGATCGAGGCGGACTGCCAATCGGCATTCATGGTCGAGCAGCAGTCCTCCGGCACGATCATGAAATAGCCCTTGTCGGCACCGGTACGCGCGGTGTGCTCGACCGACATGTTGGTCCAGGCGCCGGTGTTGATGATCATGTCGCGCCCGGTCGCCTTGAGGATCGTCTCGAGCCGAGTGCCCTCCCAAGCGCTCATCCGCATCTTCTCGACGACGAAATCGCCGGGCCGCGGTTCGAGACCCGAGGCGGGTGCCGCGCCCCAGCTGCCGCGGACCATCGCCTTGCTGTCGACGAGGCCCTCGAACAGCGGCGCGTTCAACGTCACGCCGGGGGCGCCGGGCTCGACCACGAACCAGACGTGGATGATGGTGACGCCGCGGGCGCGCGCAGCTTCCGCGAGCCGGCGCACATTCTCGACGACATGCTGTTGTTTCGCGTGTCCCGGCGCGCCCGAGTCGGCGAACGCACCGCCGTCCATGATCACGTCGTTCTGCAAATCCTGAATGATCATAGCGCAACGCCGCGGATCGAGCTGCATCTCGCCATCGGCGAGGATGGGCGCCGCGGCTGCTGGCCCGGCGCCTGCGCCGCCACCGCCACGCCTGGCCCTCATATAGGGCTCGTGGCGCGGTCCAGCCTTGGTCGGGATGGCATAGACCGAATGCGTCGAGGTCAGGTACAGCGTGCGAAAATCAGGTCCGCCCCAGGCGAGGTTGGCGACCAGCTCGGGCACGCGAACCTTGCCTAGCAGCTCGCCGCGCGGCGAATAGACCCAGACGCCGCCGGGCGCGGTGACCCAGACATTGCCGTGCTGGTCGCACTTCATGCCGTCGGGCAGGCCGGGCTCCAGCTCGGAACGGATGCCGCTGGCGAACACGCGCGCGTTCGACAGCGAGCCATCGTTGTTGACGTCGAACACGCGGATCAGCGCCTGCACGGTGTCGTTGACATAAAGCAGTCGCTCGTCGGGCGAGAAGCAGAGCCCGTTCGGCTGGTCGAACAGGTTGCGATCGACCACGAGCGTTGGCTCGCCGCCAGCTACGACCCGATAGACACCCTGGAAGCCGAGCTGCCGCGGCCGCTCGACGCCATAGACCGGCATGCGGCCGTACCACGGGTCCGAGAAATAGATCGCGCCGGAGGAGTGCACGCAGACGTCGTTCGGGCTGTTGAGCTCCTGACCCTGGAAGTGCGAGGCCAGCACCTCGCGCCGGCCGTCCGGCCGCTCGCGGATCAGCGACGAGGTCGCGTGCTCGCAGACGATCAGATTGAGTTCGGCGTCATAGGTCATGCCGTTGCATTTGTTCGACGGCCGCTTGACCTCGACCACGCCGCGCCGGGCGTCCCAGCGCCGTCGCACGTCGCCAGGCATGTCCGAGAACAGCAGATATTGATCGATCGGGTGCCAGATCGGTCCTTCCGTGAAGTCGAAGCCGGTGCCGACCTGCGCCACCGGCGCATAGGGATCAATCAAAGCTTCGAATTCGGAGCGCAGGGTGACGTGGGTCATCGGTCGATCCTCAGAAGCATGATCCGGAAAGCTCTGGAGCGGTTTCCATCAAGATCACGCAGACAAAAAGCCCTCAGGCCGGGAACCAGTTGCGTGCGGGCAACGATTGCACGATCGGGCCGGGGACCTGGTCGTGCAGGCGTCCGACCACGACCCCGCCCTCGATCTTGGCCGGCCTGTCGTGGACCGGAAGCAGGTAACGCGAGTTGCTCAGGAGCTTCTTAATCGACGCCTTCTCGGCCCGCTTGCTGGTGCCGTGATTGCCGGTCGTGCGCGGCTCCCAATCGTGGATCTCGTTGAAAGGCGTGACGATCTGGTCGTTGAAATCGTAGATCACGTCGCCGCAGATGGTCGCGATGCCGTCGGCGGTCTCGACGATGATGTTCATCGAGCCCTCGGTATGTGCGTTCGCAGCGTCGCAATAGACGCCGGGCATCAGCTCGATCGGGCCGGTAATCTCAAGATCGAGGAAGCGCAGCGCGCTCTTGGTGTGCAGGCGGTCGATGAGGTGCTTGATATCGGGCGCCGGGTATTGCGGATGCATCAGCCCGGAGACGGAATATTCGAGCTCCTTGCGATTGAGCACGACGGTCGTATTCATCGGGAACAGATCGTCCTTGCCGGCGTGGTCGATATGCAGATGGGTGTGGCAGACGAAGCGCACGTCGCCCATGCGCACGCCATGGCGCGCCAGCTGGTTCTCGATCATGTGCTCGTGGTATTGCAGGCCGCGCATGCCCAGCGTCTCCATGATCTGGTTGGAGCGGTAGCCGGTATCGACCACGACCGGGTATTTGCCGCCGAGGATCAGGAAGCCGAGGGTGAGGACGCGGCGGGTTCGGCCGCAGTCGCGGCCGAGAACCAGAAAGCTCGATTCCAGCTCGATATCGCCATAGTCCAGGATCTTGATCTCCAGCGCCATTCGTTGCCCTCCGTATCTTGTTTCTTGTCTCTCAAAGCCGATAGACGCGCGCTGCCGTAGTCCTGAAGATCGCGTCCTGTTGCTTGGTAGTCAGCGGGGCAGCCGCCGCACGAAAAGCATCGACGAGCTCGCGATAGCTGGTCCACAATTTCTCGATGGGGAAATTGGAGCCGAACAGGCAGCGCTCGGCGCCGAAGATCGCCACGGCGTCGGTGAGCACCGCCGCGACGTGGTCGGGATCGTTGCGATGAATGAAGGTGCCGAGCCCGGAAAGCTTCGAGACCACGTTCGGACATGCCGCGAGCCGGGTCATCCCGGCGCGCCATGCGGCGCGTCCCGCCGGCGACACGTCCTCCAGCATGCCGGCATGCTGGAGGATGAAGGTCACCTTGGGACAGGCATCGGCAAGCTCTGCCGCGTCCGGCATCTGCGGCGTGAACACCTGCAAGTCGAAGCTCCAGCCGTAATCGGCGAGACGCGCGACATTGCGTCGGATCATGGGGTCTGCGCAGAGATCGGGTTTTGCAGCGAAGCGGTAGAGCGGGTTCTCGTGCCAGTGCAGCTGCATTCGCACGCCGCGCACCAGCGGATAGCGCTTGAGCCGGTCGAGCTGCGGGCGCACGTCGTCAACGGCGAAATTGGCATAGGCGACGATAGCGTGGGGCCAGCCATGAACCTCGGCGGTCTCCTGCACCCAGGCAGCCTCATCCTCAAAGCGGTCGTTGGCCCAGTTGGTCTGCACGTAGACCGAGCGGGAGACGCCGGTATCCTTGAGATCGGCCAGATATTCCTGAATCGGATAGTCGCGCCGGATCGGTTCGTACGGTCCGAAGATGCGCGGCTGCATCGGGCCGGTCAGCCAGGGCAGGTCGGCCTGTCGCCAGATGTGATGATGCCCGTCGACGATCTCGGTCACGCAACTCTCCTTCGACCCAATGCCAGCACATGGGCCACGATCGCCGCGCTCGATCCACCATCGACGAGGTCGTCGACGTAGCGCTCGATCGCGACCAGCGCCTCGGTTTGCGGGCGAAAGCCGGGACCGGCCGCAAGTGGCGTCAACCAGCTCACCCGCCAGGCCCGCCGCGACAGTTTTGCCGCCGCGTCGCGCAGTGCGTCAGGCTCGCCGCGCTCGAGGCCGTCGGACACGATGATCACGGCGGCGCCGCGCGCGTAGCCACCAAATCGAGGCACAGCGAGAAAGGCCTGCAGCGCATCGCCGATGCGGGTGCCGCCGTCCCAGTCGCTGACCAGATGCGCGGCCGCGTTCAGCGCCTGCTCGCGCCGCTTCAGCCGCAGCGCGCGGGTCACGCGCGTGAGCCGCGTGCCGAAGGTAAAGACCTCGACATTCGGCGCGACCTGCACCAACGTATGCGCAAGCTTCATGTTGTCTTCGGTGCGGCTCTTCATTGAGCCGGAGACGTCGATCAGGAGCAATATCTTCCGCGGGCGCTGTCTGCGTTTCAGGTGACCGAGCCGCAAGATCTCGCCGTCGCTGCGGACGGAATCGCGCAAGGTGCGGCGCAGGTCCGCAAACGGCCCGCGGCGGGCGCGCATGCGCCGGTGCCCGCGCCGCCGCGGCAGACGCCTCGGGGCCTCGCGCGCCAAGCGCCGCAGCGCATCGGCCGTTGAAAGCTGGGCGAAGCGGCGCTCGACCAGTGCCTCGGTGCGGGTCGCGCTGAGGCCGGATTCGTTGGCCTCACCTGAGAACAGCGGTTCTTCCTCGCCGCGGCCTTCCTCCTGGAGGCGGACGGTCTCGTCGTCCTCGCCGTCGTCGGCATGCTCGATGGCTTCGCTGCCGCGGAAGTGCAGATCGAACAGGCGGTCGAAGGTGGCGCGTCGCTCGGGAGGCGGGGCGAGGGTGGCGAGCGCCGCCTGCCTGACATCGCCGAGGCCGCGTGGGCCGAGCAGTTCGATGGCCGCGAGAAAAATGGTGGTCTGTTCCGGTGCTACGGCGAAGCCGTTCGTGCGGAGCAGCGAAACGAACGAGACGAAGATGCGGGCCGCCCGCGGCAGCTGGTTCTCGTTTCTCATGCAGTCGCCTCCGCCAGCATCGCGTCGAGCCGGGGCGAGATGAAGTGCAGGTCTTCCTCGTCCTTCAGTGCGACGCCGATGGAGCGCTTGAAGGCGTCGGGCCAGCGCGCGCCGCCCTTGTGCAGCAGCGTCGCCGCCTCGGCCCAGTCGACGGCTTCCGCGATGCCGGGCGCCTTGCTCAGCGGCTCGCGCCGCAGCTTTTCCACCGCGGCCACCACCGCGCGCGCGGTGGCCTCGGCGACGCTGGAGGCTCGCATCATTACGATGCGCGCCTCGCGCTCGGCGGTCGGATAGTCGATCCAGTGATAGACGCAGCGCCGCCGCAGGGCTTCATGCAGGTCGCGGGTGCGGTTGGACGTCAACACCACGACCGGGCGTTCCGCGGCGCGCACGGTGCCGCGCTCGGGAATCGAGATCTGGAAGTCTGACAGGAACTCGAGCAAAAATGCCTCGAACTCCTGGTCGGCGCGGTCGATTTCATCGATCAGCAGCACCGTGGAGTCGGGCGCGCGCAGCGCTGCAAGCATCGGCCGCTCGATCAGGAAGCTCTCGCCGTAGATGTCGATACTCTCGTCGCCGGCCTGGCGGATCGCGAGCATCTGACGCGGATAGTTCCATTCGTAGAGCGCGGCGGAGGCATCGATGCCCTCGTAGCATTGCAGCCGGATCAATCGGCGGCCGAGCACGGCGGCGATCGCCTTCGCGGCTTCGGTCTTGCCAACGCCCGGGGCGCCTTCGAGCAGCAGTGGCTTACCGAGCGCGAGGCCGAGATAGGCGGCGGTCGCGAGACCTTCGTCGGCGAGATAATAGGCCGCGCGCAGCGCCTTCTCCAGCGCCTCCGGGCTGTCGATGCCGACGATGTTGCTGCGGACCGCCATGGATCAAACCTCAGCGCCGCGCCTGCGGCCGCGCGCCGCCTTGGGATTTGATCGCGCGCAGGACTTTTTCCGGGGTGATCGGGAGATCGTCGATGCGCACGCCGACGGCGTTGAAGATTGCGTTGGCAACGGCCGGCAGTACGGGATTGGCGCACATCTCGCCGGGCCCCTTGGCGCCGAACGGTCCGTCGGGAGCAGGGCGTTCGAGCACGGCGATGTCGTGCGGGCAAATGTCGCCGGGGCCGGGCATCAGATATTCGACGAAGTCGCGCGGGCCGTGAACGGGCTCGGGATAATAGGGCTCGGTTGTCTCATACAGCGTGTGGCTGATGCCCATCCAGGCGCCGCCGACGAGCTGCTGCTCGACCAGCCGCGGATTCAGCGCGCGACCAAGCTCATAGGCGGAGTCCATTCGCACCATCGCGACTTCACCGGTCTCGTCGTCCACCTCGACCTCGGCGACGAGGCAGGCATGGGCGTAGCAGGTCGCCGGCGACATCTCGCCGGTCTCGGGATCGACGTCGGACAGAGGCACCAGGAAAATGCCGCGTCCCGAGATGGTCTTGCCCTGCTTGAATTGCGCCGCGATAGCGACGTCCTTGGTCGAGATCGAACGGTGCGGAGCGCCCTTGACGTGGATGTTGCCACGCCCGTCAGTCTCGAGATCGGCGGCGTTCACTTCCAACTCTTCGGCCGCCGCCTCCATCATCACGCCACGCGCCTCGCGTGCTGCCGCCATTACGGCATTGCCGACGCGATGGGTGCCGCGCGAGGCGAACGAGCCCATGCAATGCGGCCCGGTGTCGGAGTCCGCCGTGTCGACATAGACGTCCTCGACGGGGACGCCCAGCGTCTCCGCGCAGATCTGCCGCGTCACCGACTTCATGCCCTGGCCGAGGTCGATCGACGACAGCGCCACGGTGAACTTGCCGCTCGGATTTGAATGCACCAGCGCCTGGCTCGGATCGCCGCCGAGGTTCATGCCGATGGGATAGTTGATCGACGCCATGCCGCGTCCACGATGCCGGGTCATCTAGCGCCTCCTGGTGCCAAAGACGGAGGAAAAACGAGTCGCGCCATGCGAGGGCGCGGCCGGCCGCGGTGAGGGTGGCGGGGATGCCGGGGGTGGCGGCTCGCGCGGCGGTTCGCGGGTGACGGTGGGCGGGAGCCGGTCGTAGCTCGTGCGCTGCTGCACAGGCGCCGTCGGCGCCGCGCGCGAAGCGGTCGCGGTCGGTGGAATCGTTGCGCGGCTGCCGCCGCCGTCCTTGCGCGATGATGCCCGCCTGAATTCGTCGCGGATCGGCCATTTGGCCTTTTCGGCCGCGACCTGGACGCATTCGATCAAGGCCGTGTTCTTGGCCTCGCGCCGGTGCGCCTTCATGTCGCCATCGCGATAGGCATTGAGGATGCGAAATTCCATCGGGTCCATGCCGACGAGGTTGGCCAGCTTGTCCATCTGGCACTCGATCGCAAAGTCCATCGCGGTGACGCCGAAGCCGCGCATGGCGGTGGCCGGCGTGCGGTTGGTGAAGACGCAATAGACGTCGCCATAGACGTTCGGGATGGTGTAGGGGCCCGGCAGGTGCGCGGCGCATTTCACGGCGGCGTAGCTGGACAGCCGCGTGTAGGCGCCGCTGTCGAAATAGGCAGTGATCTTGCGCGCGACGATGCGGCCGTCGCGCATCACCCCGTCCTTGATGTAGATGCGCTCGGCGCCGCGCGGCGGACCGTATTGCATCTCCTCCTCGCGGCCGAACACGTAGCGCACGGGTCGCCCGGTCAGCATCGCGCCGAGGATCGCGAGCGGCTCGGTCAGCGTATCGACCTTGCCGCCAAATCCGCCACCGACGGTCCCGCCGATGAAGTGGAAGGTGTTGGACGGGACGTCCAGGATCTTGGCGCAGGTGTCGACCGAAAAGAACAGCGCTTGTGTCGAGGTGTAGACCAGATAGCGGCCGTTGGTGTCGGGCGCGGCAATCGCCCCGTTGGTTTCGGTCGGCGCGTGCTCGATCGGCGACATCTGGTAGCGCTGCTCCAGCACATGATCGGCGGTCGCCAGCGCTGCATCGGCGTCGCCGAAGCGGAGCTTCTGGTGGTCATAGGTCTCGTGATAAATGAAGGTGTTCTTGGGATAGGTCTCGTTGACCACGGGCGCGCCTGGCTTCAGCGCCTCCTCGACGTCGAACACGGCCGGCAGCAATTCATAGTCGACCTTGACCTTTGCAATCGCCTCGAATGCTTCGCGCTCGCTGTCGGCAACGATGGCGACGATCGGCTCGCCCTTGTAGCGGACCTTGTCGACCGCAAGCGACGGCTCGTCGTCCTTGCCGAAATTGATCAGGCTCAAAAGCGTGTTGAGGTTGCGCGGCACGTCGGCGCCGCGGATGATCCGGCGCACGCCAGCCGATCGCTCGGCCTCGGTGGTGTCGATGCGGCGAATTCTGGCGTGCGCCTGGGTCGAGCGCACCACCTTCAGGTGCAGCATGCCCTGAAGCTGATGGTCATTGAAATAGCTCGACGTGCCCGTCACGTGGCCGAGCATGTCCTGACGCTGCGTGCCCTTGCCGATCTCCTTGAGGTTATCGTCGCGCTCGTCGGCAAAAATGTCCTTGCGCAGTTCCAGCATGGTCGGGTCCTTCAGGCGCTGGCCCGGCCGCCCGCGGCGGCGAGGATCGCATTGATGATCGGCTCATAGCCCGTGCAGCGGCAGATGTTGCCGGAGATCGCCTCGACGATCTCGGCGCGGCTCGGAGCGGGGGTGCGGTCGAGCAAGGCCTTCGCGGCCATCAGCATGCCCGGGGTGCAATAGCCGCATTGGGCCGCGAAGTGGTCGGCGAAAGCGCGCTGAAGCGGATGCAGGTTGGGACCCTGCTTCATACCGTCGAGGGTTTCTATGGAACGGCCCGCGACCGTCTCCGCCAGCGTCAGACAGGACAAGTGGAGCTCGCCGTCGATCAACACGCTGCAGGCGCCGCAGCCGCCCTGGCCGCAGCCGAACTTGGGCGTCATGTCGCCGATCAGTTCGCGGAGTGCAACGAGGAGATTGGTGCCGCCTTCGACAAAGATCGCGACGTCGCGGCCGTTGTGACGAAATTGCAGGGGGATTTTGGACATCGCGGTCACTCCTGGCCGGACAACAGGCGACGCAGGTGCACGCCGACGATCTCGCGGCGATACCAGGCGCTTCCGAGCGCGTTGTCCGCCGGGGATGTTCCTTCGCCGACGGCCGAAGCCGCGGCCGCGATCGTCGCGCCATCCAGCGAACGGCCTTCCAGCGCGCGCTCGGCGGCGCGAGCGCGGATCTGCGTCGGCGCCATCGAGCCCAGCGCGATGCGCGCCCCGGCGATGCGACCGCCCGAGATCGGCAGGTGCGCGGCGATCGTGATCACGGAGCCGCCCTTCGGCTTGATCCGGGCGATCTTGCGATAGCGGAACGCCTCGGTGCTCGCCGGTCGCGTACACGACACCGACAGGACCAGAGTGCCGGACTGGCGGTCGCGCGCCTGAAGAAATTCCTCGATAGGAATGTCGCGCGACCCGAAGCCGCCTTGCACGGCGACGGTCGCGTCGAGCGCCAGCAGCGCCACAGTGAAATCGCCGTAAGGGATGGGCGCGAACAGGTTGCCGCCGACCGTGCCCATGTTGCGGACGGCGGGACCGCCGATCGAGCGGGCAGGGGCGTGCAGGAAGGCGAGATCGCGCTCAGCGAGGATCCGTCCGAAGGTGACACCGGCGCCCAACGTGACACGAGGGCCCGATGCATCGATCCGGGTGAGCGCCTGGTCACTGGCGCGGACGACGGTCGAGACCGAGACGTCGCCCTCGTTCAGCGCCCGCATCACCAGCGTGCCGCCGCCGAGATAGCGCGCGCTGCGCTCCGAGGACAGCGCGGCGGCCGCCTCGCTGGCGTTGGCGAATGTTTTCACGATCACGGCCATGCTAGGCGGCCTCCTTCAGATGGCGGCGGATCGCCTCGAATCCCGCCTGGTAGATGTCTTCCGCAACCATGTGGGTGATGCGGTCCGTGTCTTCCGGCTTGGTCGTGAAGCGCGATTCCCAGTGCCAGAAGGTGCGGTCGCCGTCGGTCACCGGCAGCAGGCGAACATGGGCGACGTAGTTGAACATCGGGATCGGGGTGTCGAGCAGGCAGTAGCTGAAGGTCTGTTCGAGATCGGACAAGGCCAGCAGCTGCTCGCGCAGCTCCGAGCCGTCCTTGAGCTTGAAGCGCCTGACACAGCCGATCTTGTCGGAAGGCTGCGCGCGTTCGATGGAGGACGTCGCGACCGCCGGGTGCCAGCGGTCGTGCCCGTTGAAATCGCGCAACACCGACCACGTCGCGTCACTCGGCGCATCCAGGATGGTGCTCTTGACGATGTGCGGCACCACTCAGCCTCCGAACACACGCTTGAGGGCGTCGAAGCCTCCCTGGAACACGCCGCCGCCAATGTTGCCGACCAGCTCGGTTTCCCGCTCCGGCGCGCAGTCGAATTCGGCGGTCCATTCCATAAAGGTCTGGTCGCCGTCGGTGACCGGCGTGAGCCGCAAGGTCGCAACGTAATTGTCGACGCCCATCGGAGAGTCGAGAATCGAGTAGGTGCAGAACATGTCGTAATCGGACAGGCCCAGGAGCTTCTCGCGGATGCGGTCGCCATTGCGCAGGCGAAAATCCCTGACGCAGCCGATCTTGTCGGAGGGCTCGCCGCCCTCGATGCGGCTCTCCGCAATCGCGGGGTGCCAGTTTGGTAGGCCGTTGAAGTCGCGCACCCGGGCCCAGACGCGGTCGTTGCGCGCATTGACGACGGTGGAGACGTAGACGCGTGGCATGGTGCGACCTCAGCTCTTTTTCCGCGGACCGCGCTCGGCAGGCAATTCGCCGCCGCCCTCACTCGCAGGCGGAGCGACGGCCGCCTTGTCGCCGCCGCCGCTCTTGCGCGCGGACTCCTTGATGCCCTGCATGTCGCGGGCTTCGCGGATCAGGCCTGGCATTTTTGCAAGACTGCCGCCTTCGACGCCGATGTCCGCCAGGAGCGAATCGATCAACGGTGCCTGCACGCGGTAGCGCAGCGCCGAGTCGATCACCTCGTCGGTGGCGCTGCGGCCGCCATTGCCGCCATGGCCGTTGCCGTTGAGGCCATCGACCTGGAGGATGCGGATGCCTTCGATCTTCTCCATCGGCTTGACGCTCTCGCGTACGATGCCCTCGATGCGGTCGAGCAGCTTTCGGCGGAACAGCGAGTAACGCGCCTGATCGGTGAGCACGTTCTCGGCTTCGTTCAGCATGCGTTGCGCTTCGGCCTCGACGGCGGCGCGGACGCGCTCGGCTTCAGCGGCGATGCGCGTTTCCTCGGCCTGCTTCTCGGCGAGCATCACCTCGACGGTCCTGCGCCGCTTGGCGATCTCGCTCTCGCGCGCGGTAATGACGCGCTCGGTCGCCTCCGTAGCCCGCATCCGCGCTTCCTCCGCGGTGGCCTTGGCCGCCGATTCCTCCAGCGATTTGGTGTGGATCGCGATCGCCTTCTCCATCAGGACGGTCTCGACCTCCTTCTCGCGGTTGACCTCGAGCTTGCGCAGCTCGCGCTCGCGGCCGATGCGGGCCTCGTCGAGGCCGCGGTCCGAGGAGATGCGGGCGCGCTCGACCTCCTCGCGGGAGGCGATCTCGGCCTCCTGGAGCGATTGCACGCGGGCGACTTCGAGTTGCTCGATGGCGCGGCGGCGCTCGATTCGGGCGGTTTCAAGCGCCTGCTCACGGGAGACATCCGTGGTCTCCACCTCCTTGCGGGCGACGATCTCGGCCTGCTTGACCTGGCGGTCGGCATCGATGCGCTCGGAACGCTTGGCCGCGAGCGCGATGACGCGCTCCTCGTCCGCGATCTCGATCGCCTTCTTGTGGTCGATGTTGAGAACCTCGCGCTTCTTGGACGACGTGATCCGTTCCGCTTCGAGGGCGAGATCGACGGTGATACGCTGGCGCTCGATGGCGTCGCGCCGCTTCAGCTCGGCTGCCTCCAGCACGCCGGTGCGCTCGATTTCGAGCGAACGCGTGTCGCGCTCGGCCTGGATCCGTTCAGCCGCAACGGTCTTCTCCTGCGCGATGCGGGCAGCCTCGATCGCCTCGCGGGAGGCGATGTCGGCTTCCTCGACGGCGCGGTTGCGGGCGATCTCCAGTGAGCGGACGCGCTCTTCCTGGGCAATGCGTGAAGCCTCGGTGGTCTCGCGCGCGGCGATGCCGGCGACGTCCAGCGTCTGGTTGCGCTCGATCTCCAGCTGCCGGGTGTTCTGCTCGGCGGCGATGCGCTCGGCCGCGAGTGTCCGCTCACGGGCGATGCGGGCCGCCTCGACGGAGCGTTGCGCCTCGATCTCGGCCTCCTGGATGGTGCGGACCTGCTGGATCTCCAGGGCGCGGGTACGCTCGTCGGAGGAGATGCGCTCCAAATTGACGATCATGGTCTGGGCGATGCGGGCCTTTTCGGTAGCCTCGCGGGCCGCGATCTCGGCCTCATCAACGGCGCGGGTGCGTTCGATCTCACGGCGCCGCGTCTCTTCCTCATTGGCAATGCGGGCGTCGGTGACGACGCGGTCCTGCTGGATCCGGGCCTTCTCGACCGCCTCGCGGGCGGCGATCTCGGCTTCCTCCACGGTGCGCATCCGCTCGATCTCGTGCTGGCGGACTTCGCGTTCCGATGCAATTCGCGTCGTGTCGATCGAGCGCTGGTTGGCAATCCGGGTCTTCTCGATCTCCTCGCGCGCCAGCAGCTCCTTCTCTTCGATGGTGCGGGTGCGCTCGATCTCCTTCTGGCGGGTCTCGCGCTCGGAGGCGATGCGGGCCTCCGCAATCGCCTGCTCATTGGCTATCCGCGAGCGCTCGATGGCTTCGCGCGCCGAGATCTGGGCCTGCTCGGCCTCGGTCTCGCGCAGCGCGCGTTCGCGGGCGACTTCCGTCCGTTGCAGCGCGCGACGCATCTCGATGTCGCGTTCCTGCTCCAATCTCGCGGTCTCGCTCTCGCGCTCGATGTCGAGCGCCTGCCGCTCGGCTTCCAGATTGCGGGTGCGGATCCGGATCATCGAGTCCTGTTCGATGTCGTTGCGCAGCTTGCGCTTGGCCTCGATGTCCTCCATCAGGCGGGTCAGACCTTCGGCGTCGAAGCGGTTCGAGGGATTGAAGAATTCGAGGTCGGTCTGATCGAGATCGGTGATCGCGACCGATTCCAACTCAAGTCCGTTCTGGGCGAGAGCCTCCGCCGCGTTCGCCTTGAGGCGGGCGACATACTCGCCGCGCTGCTCATGCATCTGCTCCAGGGTCATTTCGGAGGCGACCGAACGGATCGCGGAGATGAATTTGCCGGCGAGAAGCGCATGAAGCTGCTCCGGCTCCATGGTGCGGCGGCCGAGCGTGGCGGCCGCGATGGAAACCGCTTCGCGGGTGGCCTGGACGCGGACATAGAAATCGGCCTCGATGTCGACGCGCATCCGATCGCGGGTGATCACCGCGTCCTGCCTGGAGCGCACGACGCCCATCGGCAGCACGTTCATGTTGACCGGCGTGTAATCGTGGACGAACGGCAGGACGAAGGCGCCGCCGTTGATCACCACGCGTTCGCCGAGGAAGCCTGTCCGGACGAACGAAGTCTCCTTGGAGGAGCGGTGATAGAGCCAGTTCACGATGTAGACGCCGACCACGATCAAGACGATCGCGACGATCAGCCAGAGGATGAGCTCGCCGACCAGGATCCCTGACATGTTTCCCTCCTTCAATCGTTCCGGCGTTATCGCGCGCCGATCGCCTTGAATTTTCGGACCTGATCCGTCAGCGCACGTTCCACCGGCAGCCGCTCCATCGAGGAGGCGCCGTAGAAACCGTGGCAGTGACGGGTGTTCTTCATGATGAAATCGGCATCCGCGGGTTCAGCAATCGGGCCGCCGTGAGCAAGCACCAGAATGTCCGGATTGACGCTCAGCGCGGCTGACGCCCAGGTGTCGACCCGCGCCGGGCAGTCCTGCAACTTCAGTGCGGTCTGCGCGCCGATCGAGCCGCCGGTGGTGAGCCCGAGATGGCAGACGATGATGTCGGCGCCGGCGATCGCCATCGCGGCGGCTTCCTTCTCGCTGAACACGTACGGTGTCGTCAGCAAGTCTTTCTCGCGCGCCTTGGCGATCATGTCGATCTCCAGCGCATAAGACATGCCGGTCTCTTCGAGATTGGCGCGGAAAATGCCGTCGATCAGGCCGACGGTCGGAAAATTCTGCACGCCGGCAAAACCGAGCGCCTTCAGTTGGTCGAGGAACACGTCCATGTCCCGGAACGGGTCGGTGCCGTTGACGCCCGCGAGCACCGGCGTCTTGCTGACCACTGGCAGCACCTCGCCAGCCATCTCCAGTACGATGGCGTTGGCGTCGCCATAGGCCATCAGTCCGGCGAGCGAGCCGCGGCCCGCCATGCGATAGCGGCCGGAATTGTAGACGACGATGAGATCGACGCCGCCGGCCTCTTCGCATTTGGCCGACAGCCCGGTGCCGGCGCCGCCGCCGACGATCGGTTCGCCGCGCTTCGCCATCTCGCGAAATCGCCTCAGGAGTACCGCGCGTTCAAACCGGGCCATCGGTCACCTCACTAGCCTCCGGCGCGCCCCGGCACGACCGAACAGCGTTCGGAACGCGCTCACGATGGTCGAGGCGAACTCGGGATCGTTGATGTTTTGCTTGACGCGGATGAGCTGACGGTTGCCGGTCTGCCGCACCGTACGCTCCAGCGCGCGGAACAGGGCGGTGTCGGCCTCCGGGTCCCAGAACGGCTGGCCGCGGGCGTCGAGTGCGGAGACGCCGCCTTCGGGCAGGAAGAAGCGCACCGGCCCGTCCATCTGGTTGAGCCGCTCGCCGATCCAGCGGCCCATCCGCTCGTTCTCCTCTGCCGTGGTGCGCATCAGCGTCACCTGCGGATTGTGGACGTGAAATTTTCGCGTGCGGTAGCGTTCGGGGATGGTTTCGGGCGCGCCAAAATTGACCATGTCGAGCGCGCCAACCGAGCCGACATAGGGCGCGCGGGTGCGGATGATCGCGCCGAAGCGATCGTCCGTGGCCGGAAACACACCGTCCATCAGGAGGTCGCAGATCTCGGTTGTGGTCAGATCGATGACGGCTGCGAGCTGGCCGGACTCGACGAGCTTTTCCATCGAGCGGCCACCGACGCCGGTGGCGTGGAAGACGAGGCATTCAAAGTCATCGCCCAAATCGGCTGCGATCTTCTGGACGGCCGGCGTCGTGACGCCGAACATGGTAATGCCGACCGACGGCGAGCTGGCGCTGGCAGCGCGCTCCCCGGCCTCGCGCTGATCGAGCTGCGCCCTGACCATGCCGGCGATGGCGTTGGCGCCGTTCGACAGCACTGCGCGCGAGATCGAGTTGAGCCCCTGAACGTCCGTGACCGAGTGCATCATGGTGATGTCGGCCGGACCGACGTAGGGTCCGACATCGCCGGAGGCGACGGATGAGATGATCAGTTTGGGCACGCCGACGGGCAGGGTGCGCATGCCCGGCGCAACCAGCGATGTCGCGCCCGAGCCGCCGGCCGAAATCACGCCGGCGATGTTGCCCTGGCGCCGCAGCCAGTTGGCGAACGCATCCGCCATGGCGGTGACTGCGGCTCCTCGATCGGGCCCGAACACGGCCGAACCACCGCGGCCGTGGTTGAGCGCGATTTCCTGCGCGGAGACGTCGCAGCTTGCCTGCTTGCCGCTGGTGGAGACATCGACCAGCCGGGTGCGCAGCCCGTTCGCGGCGATGATGTCGCGGATGAAGCGCAGCTCGGTGCCTTTGGTGTCGAGCGTGCCGACCACCAGGACGATTGGCGGCCCCGAGGACTGCGACGTCGCCGGCTCGCGCTTGCGTCGCGCCGTCTCGTCGAGGCGCGCAACCTGCGTCGAGAGCGTGCGTGCCGCTGCTTCGATCCGCGCGATCGGGGCGGGTTGGGACCAGCGTGTCGGTGGCGTTGGGTTGGAGATGTAGACCCGGATCGGGCCGGTCGGTCGGGCGGGCTGCGGGACCGTCTTCGTCTCGGCGCCTGCCGCCGGCAGGTCGAGATCAGGCGTAAGTTCGGCATGCAAGCCAACGCCGAGCAGGCGCTGCTGGAGCTCGCGGTCGGCGGCGAGCCGGCCGGAGTCGATGATGCGATTGATGCGGCCGTTGACCATGATCGCGACGTTGCGCGAGATCGCGGTCGCCACGCCGATGTTCTGCTCGATCACGAGCACGGAGATGTCGTCGTCCTCGCCGAGCCGCAGCAGCATCTCCTCGACCTGGGCGACGATGACGGGCGCAAGCCCCTCGGTCGGCTCGTCCATGATCAGGAGCTGCGGATTTGTCAGCAGCGCGCGGGAAATCGCGAGCATCTGCTGCTCGCCGCCGGAGAGCTGGCCGCCACCATGGTCCTTGCGTTCGGCAAGTCGCGGAAAGGTGTCGTAGATCCGCTCGACGGTCCAGGATCCGGACCGCATCCCACCGGCGAGCCGCAGATGTTCGTCGACGCTGAGCGAGCGCCAGAGTCGGCGGCCCTGCGGCACATAGCCGACGCCAAGACGCGCGATGTGGGCTGGCGGCCGTCGTGTGATGTCCTCGCCACGGACGCGGATCGAGCCGCCGCTCACCGGAACCAAGCCCATGATGGCTTTGCACAGCGTGGTCTTGCCCATGCCGTTGCGGCCGACGACGGAGAACACGCCGGTATCGAGGGAGAGATCGACGCCCTGTAGCGCGTGCGAATGGCCGTAATAGACATCAAGGCCGCGGACCTCGAGGGCTGCGCCGCTGCGGCGGGCCTCATTCATGGCCGCCTCCGAGATAAAGCTCCTGCACCTCGGGATCGGATTGGATCTCCTCCGGCACACCCTCCTTGAAGATGCGGCCGTTGTGCATCATCGTCACGCTCTCGACGACACGCAACGCCACGTCCATGTCGTGCTCGATGATGATGTAGCCGATATGCGCGGGGAGCGAGGTCAGGATCTCGACCAGCTCCGCCCGTTCGGTCGGCGAGAGTCCGGCGGCCGGCTCGTCGAACAGCACGAAGCGCGGCGCGCCGGCAAGGGCCAGCGCGATCTCGAGCTGGCGCTGCTGGCCGTGGGCGAGCTCCGCGACGCGCTGGTCCTTCACCGCTGCCAGATGCACAGCCTGCACCAGATTGTCGGCGGCGTGCATCAGGGCATCGTTCTGCCCGGGACGGAGGAAAGAGAATCGTCCGCGCGAGACGCCACAGCAGGCGAGATAGACATTGTCCTGCACAGTGAGGCCGGGAAACAGCGCAGAGATTTGATAGGTCCGTCGCAGCCCGCGCCGGATGCGCTCATAGGGCGGAAAATGCGTGACGTCCTCGCCGAAGAAGCGGATCGTGCCGGAGGAGGGCGGGAAGTCGCCGGTGATGCAGTTGAACAGTGTGGTCTTGCCGGCGCCGTTAGAACCGAGCACGGCGCGGCGCTCGCCCGGGCGCACGGTGATGGTAATGTCGGTCAGCGCCGCGAGCGCGCCGAACAGCCGTGTGACGCCGCGGAGTTCCAGCGCGGCGCCGGCACCGACCACGGAGAGGCGTTGCGCGACGCTATCCATGGCCGGGCCCTCCGCCCGGGCGGTCGGCTTGTCGACGCCGACTTTGGCGCCAGCGTTGCCACAGCCCGATGACCCGTCCGACGACCAGAACACGATGGCGAGAAAGCCAAGCCCGATCAGCAAGCGAAAGCGATTACCGTCGAGACCGATCTTGACCAGGAAATCGAGCGCGAAAGTGCGCAGGAGGACGAAGACGAGAGCGCCGATATAGGGGCCGATCGGGCGCGTGATGCCGCCGACGACGGCTATGATCAGGACGTCGATGCAGGCGCCGACACTGACCGAGCCGGGGGAGATCTGGCGGTAGTTCCAGACCTGGAGCACGCCGGCGAGCCCCGCGATGAAGGAGGCGACCGCATAGGCCGCGACGCGGTGCGCATTGACGTTGAAGCCGAGCGCGGCCATGCGGCGCGGATTATCGCGCACACCTTGGAGCGCCAGCCCGAACGGGGCACGGGAAATATAGTCGACCGCGAAATAGCAGAGCGCGGCGACGGCGAGCACGATGTAATAGAAGGGAATATCATCGCGCCAATTGACGCCCCAGAAGTGTGGCGTCGCGACGGTATTGATCCCGGTGTGACCGTTGAAGATGGCCCAGTTCTGGTTGGTGAAGTAATAGAAGGCCGCGCCGATCGCGAGCGTGATCATGATGGTGTAGATGCCCTCGGTGCGCACCGCGAGCGCGCCGCCGAGCGTTCCGAACAGGGTCGCGAGCGCGAGCGCCATCGGGACGGCAAGCCACCACGGCCAACCCAGGCTGATATTGGGGTTGCCGCTGACCCCGAACACCGCGACCATGTAGGCTGCAAGGCCCGCGATGGTGAGCTGCATCAGGCTGACCATGCCGCCATAGCCGGCGAGAAACATCAGGCTGAGCGCGATGGTGCCGAGGATCAGCGTCGTCGCAAAAATCTCGATCAGGAAGAAGCCGTTGGCGATCAGCGGCATGACCAACAGGATGATCGCCACGATCCAGGCTGCGGGATCGTTGATGTCCGGCCAGCCGCGAGCGGCCGGAGCTTGAGCCGTCGAGGCCGGCTTGTGGACGTGGGCGTGGACGCGGGCGTCGTGGGCAACGGACATGTCAGCGCCTCGCGAGCAGGCCCCGCGGCCGAAGCGCTAGCACCAGCACCATGATCAGGAAGGTCACGACGATGGCGTAAGTCGGGATGTAAACCGAGCCAAGCTGCTCGGCGAGGCCGATGATCAGCGCGCCGAGCGCGGCGCCGGGAATGGAGCCCATGCCGCCCACGATCACGACCACGAGCGAGGCGAGCAGGAAACGGATGTCTTCGCCGGGCGAGAGCGACTGGAACGTCCCGCCGACCACGCCGGCGATGCCGGCGAGCCCGGCGCCGAGCGCGAAGACGAGCACGAACACGATCTGGATACGCACCCCCGTCGCGGCGAGAATATCGCGATCGTCGACGCCGGCGCGGATGATCATGCCGA
Source organism: Bradyrhizobium sp. LLZ17 (assembly GCF_041200145.1). Taxonomy (NCBI): domain Bacteria; kingdom Pseudomonadati; phylum Pseudomonadota; class Alphaproteobacteria; order Hyphomicrobiales; family Nitrobacteraceae; genus Bradyrhizobium; species Bradyrhizobium zaerense. Next base: position 2,073,923 of record NZ_CP165734.1, on the reverse strand, counting down.
TCCGGGTGCGGTTGAGCGCGAGCCACATCGCGATGCCGATGATCACGGAGGCCAGGAAGATCACGAGCCGCACCAGCGGATAGCGCAGATACACCGGCTCGCCCGAGGATTTCACGGCGGTGATCAGCGGCAGCTCGATCGGACCGATCAGCCAGTTCGGGGTCTGGATCTGGTAGAAGTCGCCACCGCAGGCCCATAGCATCAGATCGGCGAACACGATCGAGAGCCCGATGGTGACCATGGTCTGTCGCAGATCCTGGCCCTCCATGCGGCGGAAGACGAGAACCTGGAGCAGGACGCCGACGAGCGCAGTCAGGATGAAGGCGATGATGAACGAAAGAATCCAGGAGCCGGTCGAGGCGCTGATGGCGTAGCCGACATAACCGCCGAACAGATAGAGCGAGCCGTGCGCGAGGTTGACGTTGCGCATCAGGCCGAAAATCAGCGTAAAGCCGCTGGCGACGAGGAAATAGAGACCGCCAAGCGTGATGCCGTTGAAGAGCGCGTTGAGGAAGACCCGCTTGCGGCCGATTGCCTCTTCAAGGCCCTGCGGCCATACCGCGAAGATCAGCCAAAGAGCGACGGCGACCGCGATGATGATGATCAGCGCCCAGGCTGGATGGCGCTCGACAAAGCGGGTCATGATCGCCGATCCGTCTTCGCGCCAGCCCAACCCTCTTGCCCCGATCGGGGCGAGGTGGCACGCAGACCGTTGCCGGCCGCAAGCCCTGCCATGAACGTGCGCTCCCTATCAATCGCGATCCTCTTTGCGGGAACGCGTTCCGCACATCCTAGATGGGCCGGAAGGGAAGCGTTTGATCGTGAGTATCTTTTCGCGCGTATGTCAGGCGCGCAAAACCTTGGCCGCGCGACGATAATCGGTTGGTGCCATCCCGACATTGGCTGCGAAAAAGCGGGTGAACCCGCTCTGCGATGAGAAGCCGAGATCGAAGCCGATATCGGCGATCGGCGCCTCGCTCGCCACCAGCGCTTCCAGCGCCTGCTCCATCATCAGCGTATTGAGATAGAGGTGAGGGGTGACGCCGGTCTGGGTGCGGAACAGCCGGTAGAAATGCGGCCGCGAGAGGCCGGATTCACGCGCGATGGTGTCGAGCTCGATCTCGGCACCGGGGCTCTCCGACATCATCTTGATACACTTGCGCACGCGAAAATCGGTGACGGAACCGTTTGCGCGCGGATCGCGCGCGGTTTCGGCCTGCTGCCAGCTCTCGTCATAGCAGATGTCGATCAGCCTTCTCAGCTCGCCATCCAGGCTATTGAGCGAAGGGGCGCCGCACACGAGGGCGGCTGCGTGCTTGATATGCTTGTCCAGTGCCACCGACCGCGTGAATTGCGTGCGGCCGAAGCGAAGGCGGTCGGCGCCGGGCGCATCGGGCGCGAACCACTCCGCGTTGACATAAAGCACGAAGAAAACGGCGCCGAGGTCGAGGTCGGACGGCAGGAAATTATGCGGCTCCCATGGATTGACCGCGACGACGGACCCTTCGGTGAGCTCGTAACGTCCATCGCTGACATCGATGCATGCGGGACGCCCCCCGACATGGAAGATCAAATGACCTTCGCGATGTGCGTGGATGTTGAAAGGACGGTTCAACTGATAGACCGTCGCCCGGCCAAAGCGGCCGTGGAAGACGGCGAGCGCCCGGCTCATGCCTTCTCTCCCAGAAGCTTTTGTCTTTTCCTGGTAGCGTTCAACAACCGGGGAGAGAATGCAAGGGCGCATGATGTCGGCGCCTTGCAAATCTCTCCCCGCTCCGTCGTCGCTCGCGAACGAGACTATGTCAGTACTTCTTACATTCCGGTACTGTACGACTAGGCAAACCGATCTTGGCGAACACTGCGGGATCGTAGCCCAGGGTCTGATTGACGTTCGGGATCACCTTCACGACCTTGGAGAACAGCGCGCCCTTGCCGTCGTCGACGACTTCGGTGACGAAGTTGGTGCCGATCGCCTGGCGGTTGGAGTCGAGCTTGATCTTGCCGTTGGGTGCGTCGAGCTCGATCTTGGCGAGGGCTTCCTTGTACTTGGCCTGGTTATTGGAGAGATCCCCGTTGACCTGGCGCAGCGCCAGGATCAGCGCCATGGTCGAGCCGTAATAGTTGGTGGCAAGCAGCGACGGACTGGGGAAGCGCTTGTTGGCCGGGAAGGCGTCCTGGTAGTCCTTGACGAACTTCTGCCAACCCGGATCCTCCCAGGTGTCGGCCTGGCCGCTCGCGGCGAGCGTGCCGACCAGCGCGTTCTTGGCGTTGCCCTTGGACGACAGGATGGTCTGGTCGATCATGATCGAGCCGCCCATCAGATGTGCCTTGCCGCCGGCCTGCTGGTACTGGTTGAGGAAGTTGACGGCGTCGGCACCGCCGAGACCGAGATAGATGGCGTCGACGTCATCCGGCAGCGCGGCGATGACCGAGGCGAAGTCCTTGGTGCCGAGCGGCACCCATTGCCTGTTGGTGACTTGTCCGCCGGCGCCGCAGAATTCGAGCACGAGGCCGAACACCTGGGTGTAGATGAAGGAATAGTCCTCGCCGACGGTCGCGATCTTCCTATACTTCTTCTCGTCATAGGCGTATTTGCCGAGGCCCACCTGCCACTGCGCGCCGTCCATGTTGTAGCGGAAGAAATTCGGCGCCGGATCGACATAGGTCGTTTCCTGGGCACCGGAGGCGGCGTTGATGAAAGTCAGCTCCGGATGGGTCTTTGCGAAATTCTTGACCGCGATGCCTTCGTCGCCAGACAGCGGCGACAGCAGGATCTGCACCTTGTCCTGCTCGATCAGCTTGCGCACGGCGCGCACGGCAGAGTCCGGTGTCGCATCGGTCGAGGCGATGACGAATTCGAGCTCCTTGTCGCCGACCTTCTTGCCGAGTACGTTGAGCGCCGTCTGAAAGCCGCGAATGCCATCCTCACCGAGCACGGTGTAGGTGCCTTCGAGCGTCGCGGTGACGCCAACTTTGATCTTCTCCTGGGCCATCGCCGTGCCAGACAACAACATGGCACTCAATAGAATCAATCCCGCACTGCCTTTCAACATCGGTCTCCTCCCTGGTGATCCCGTCGGCATCCGCATGTTTGACGTGGTGAGCGCGGACACCCGGTTGTTTTGTTGCACGCAAGGCTAGCCGATGCGGGGCGCGACACCGATGTCGTAAGCCTCGCGTGGTTTGACGGGCAGTCTCATTTTGATTGTTGCGGCGCAAGTGGTTTTGCGGTGCAACCGCAGCTCTGCGACGAATTCGTGCGCGTATCGAAGACAGCGCGTGGCGGAGATGTGCGCCGTCGCGCCGGAGATCGATCGCGCGCGAGCGGCGCAGTATGTGAACGGTCTCCCGAGTTTTGACCCAGTTCAGAAATTCCAGCAAGAAATCAATGCAAAGGGTATGTCTCTCAGTCCGCGGATTCCAGCTTCGCGCGTTACGCGCTCAAGACTGAAGCCATCTCACACCCAGCCGCCGCCATCTACGACATAATGTTGAGCGGTACAGGCGGAGGCCTCGTCGGAAGCGAGAAAGACGGTGAACTTTGCCACTTCATCGGGTACGAGTCTGCGCTTGAGGCATTGCCGCTGCATCAGCTCGACCTCGCCTTCCGGCGTCATCCATTTCTCGAGCTGGCGTTCAGTCATGATCCAGCCCGGCGCTATCGCATTGACGCGGATGTTGTAGGGACCGTAGTCGCGCGCCAAGGAGCGTGTGAGACCAATGACGCCTGACTTGCTGGCCGTGTAGGCGGCCATGCCGCCTTGTCCGGCGATCCACGACACCGAGCCGAAGTTGATAATGACGCCGGCGTTCCCCGTCTTCATGTCCGGCAACACGGCTTGCGCCGCAAAGAACTGGTGCTTCAAATTCACGGCGATGCGGTTGTCCCAATATTCTGGCGTCACCTCCTCGGTGTTATGCCGTTCGTCGTGCGCGGCATTGTTGACGAGGATATTGGTCGCGCCGTATGCGTTGCGCGCCTCCGCGACGCCGGCGCGTAACGCGGCGATATCGGTCAAGTCGACACGCTGGAAATGGGCGCTGAGTCCCTGATCCGAGAGCTCACGCGCCAGGCGCTGGCCTTCGTCGACCTTGACGTCGAAGAACACGACCTTGGATTTCTGCTGCGCAAAGTGCCGCACGATGGCGGCGCCAATGCCCGATGCGCCTCCGGTGACGAGAACGACCTTGCCGGCGAGGTCGGAATAAACGGCAGCCATGGATGGAACCTCTTGAGTTGCGTCGCGGGCCGTGCGGTGCGACGTCCAGCGCTCGCGCCGAGCTTAGCTATTCCCCTGGTGAGGTGCATAGATCAGAAATTCAGTTGCGTACCTCAAAAATCGAAGGCAGGATCGCGCCCAAAGAATAGAAGCCGATTGGGAGGAATGTGATGAGGCTGCTCGGGAAGCTGGGACTCGCCGGTGCCGCATGCCTGCTTTGGGCCAGCGTCGCCGCAGCCGACACAACCGTGAAATGGCTCCACATCGAGGTTAACCCGGCCCAGGTGAAGATCTGGGAGGAGGTCGCGCGCGCCTATGAGGCGTCGCATCCGGGCGTCAAGGTCGAGATGCAGTTCCTCGAGAACGAAGCCTACAAGGCCAAGCTGCCGACCATCCTGCAATCCAAGGACCGTCCCAACATCATCTATAGTTGGGCCGGCGGCGTGTTGAAGACGCAGATCGAAGCCGGCGTGCTCGAGGACATTACCGATCCCGTGAAGGGCTACAGCGACAGCCTGACGCCGGCGGCGCTTGCCGCGTTCACCAGCAACGGTCGCGTCTACGGCCTGCCCGTGGCGCTGTCGCAGGTCGGGTTCCTCTGCAACAGGGAACTGATGGCGAAGGCGAAGGTCGATCCGGCCGCCATCAAGAGCTGGGACGATCTGCTCGCCGCGGTGAAGACGCTGAAGGCCGCCGGCATCACGCCCATCGTGGTCGGCGGCGCTGACAAATGGCCGCTGCATTTCTATTGGACGCATCTTGCAGTCCGTGTCGGCGGCAAGCCGGCGTTCGAAGCGGCGCTGCGCGGCGAGAATGGCGGCTTTGCCGGCGAGACCTTCCAGAAATCCGGCGAGCTGTTCAAGCAACTCGTCGATCTCCAGCCATTCCAGAACGGCTTTCTCGGTTTCAAGAACCCGCAGGCCGTCGGCTATTTCGGTGATGGCAAAGCGGCGATGACGCTCGCGATCAGTAGCGTCTACAATTTGCAGCGCGCGCTCGCCGCCGACAAGGTCGGATTGAGCGAAGACAAGATCTGCTGGTTCGATTTTCCGGTCGTGGCCGGCGGGAAGGGCGCGCCGACGGACACGCTGGGGGGCATCACAGGCTGGCTGATCACAAAAGACTCGCCGAAGGAGGCGGTCGACTTCCTGAAATACTTCATCTCCAAGGACGTTCAGACCCGGCTTGCCGCGGGCAGCTTCATCGTTCCCGTGGTGCAGGGTGCGGAGGCCGGTCTCAACAATCCTTTCATGAAGCTGATCGCGGCCAATCTGGCGAAGTCGAACTACCACCAGAACTTCTATGACCAGAGCCTCGGCCCTTCGGTCGGTCGCGTCGTCAATGACGTCAGCGCGGAAATCGCCGGCGGCAGCATGAGTCCGCAGGACGCTGCCAAGGCGATCGAGGCGGCGCGGAAGCAGGGTAACTGACAGTGGTGCGGCGGATCGTGGCCTCGCCGGCGATGGACGCTGCGGAGACATCGTTCTCGCCGCTCGCAGTTCGCGGTCCTCGCTGGGACAGCCGCCTCACCGTCCTGATCCTGTTCCTGCCGCCGGCGTTGGTGCTGTTCACGCTGTTCGTGGTGCTGCCGGTCGGCGAGGCCGCCTGGTACTCGGCCTTCAACTGGAACGGCTTCGGCAGGCCGACGAACTGGATTGGATCTGACAATTACCGCTTCGTGTTTGAGACGCGCGCCTTCTGGCTTGCGCTGCGTAACAACGGACTGATCATCGCCGTCTCGCTTGCGATTCAGCTGCCGCTTGCGCTCACCCTGGCTTTGATGCTGGCGGAGCGGTTTCGCGGAGCGGTGGCGCTGCGCATGCTGTTCTTCATGCCCTATATCCTGGCCGAGATCGCGACCGGGTTGATCTTCAGCTTTGTCTATGACGGCGACTACGGCCTCGTCGCCTCGATCTGGCGCGCCTTCGGTGCCGAGGCGCCGCATCTGCTGGCTTCGACCGAGACGTCGATGCTGGCGGTGCTGATCGTGGTGGTCTGGAAGTACTTTGGCTTTCACATGATGTTGTTCATCGCCGCACTCCAGAGTCTCGACAAGAGCCTGATCGAGGCCGCGCGGATCGACGGCGCGACCCGGTCGCAAACCCTGCGCCACGTTGTCATCCCGTTGCTCTATCCGACGATCCGGCTCTCAATATTCTTCGCCATCGTCGGCTCGCTGCAGCTGTTCGACCTGGTCATGCCGCTGACGCGCGGCGGACCTGCGGACTCCTCGAACACGATGGTGAGCTTTCTCTACAATAACGGCATCTCCCGCATGCGGGTCGGCTACGGCAGCGCCATCGGTGTCATCCTGTTCGCGATCTGCGTGACCTTTGCCGTGACCTACAAGCGATGGTTCATGCGCGATGAGTAATGTCGAGACCACTCGCGCGCCGTTCGATTCCGCGGTGCTGTTCAAGTCGTTGTTCCTCGCCGTCGTTGCGATCTTCGTGCTGGTGCCGCTGCTCGCGACCTTGCTCGGGGGCTTCAAATCGCTTGGCGAACTGCGCGTTAATCCGTTCGGCCTGCCGCGCCACTGGGAGTGGCAGAATTATGCCGACATCCTGTTCTCCGTGCGCTACTGGCAGCTGTTGCGCAACTCGCTGGTCATTTCGACGCTCACGGTGACGTTGACCCTGGTCGTCGCCTCCATGGCGGCGTTCACCTTCGCGCACATCAAGTTCTACGGCAGCTCGATGCTGCTGAGCTACCTGACCCTCGGCCTGCTGTTTCCGGCCGCGACCGCCGTGCTGCCGCTGTTCATCAAGGTGCGCGATCTCGGGCTGCTCGATAGCTATTTTGGCGTTGCGCTGCCGCAGGCGGCCTTCGGTCTCGCCATGAGTGTGCTGCTGCTGCGGCGCTTCTTCAAGGACATCCCGTACGAGCTGTTGGAGGCTGCGCTGGTCGACGGATGCAGCTACATCAACTTCTTCCGCTATGTGACCCTGCCGCTATCGCGGCCGATCCTGGCGACCGTCGGTACGATCGCGTTCGTCAACAGCTGGAATGCCTATCTGTTGCCGCTGGTGATGCTCAACACCGATCTGCTCTATCCCTGGCCGCTGGGTATCATGGTTTATCAGGGCGAATATTCGTCCGAATGGCACCTGATCCTGGCCTTCATCACGCTGACCATCCTGCCGACGATCATTCTGTTCCTTCTGGCGCAGAAGCATATCGTCGCCGGCCTCACCGCAGGCGCGGTCAAGGGATGAGCGGGACCTTACGGAGATCACAATGAGAAAAGTGGGCATCGGGATCATCGGCTGCGGCAATATCAGCACCGCCTATCTGAAGGCGGCCCAGCGCTTCCCGGTCATGGAGGTCAGGGCGCTCGCCGATATGCGCAGCGATGCCGCAGAGCGCCAGGGCGCCGCCTTCGGGCTGCCGGGGATGCGGGTCGATCAACTGCTCAAGCGCGACGACATCGAGATCGTCATCAATCTCACGGTGCCGCTCGCCCACACCGACGTCAGTCTGGCCGTTCTGAATGCCGGCAAGCATGTCCATTCCGAGAAGCCGCTCGGCATCAACATCGCGGAAGCCCGCAAGGTGATGGATCTCGCCGCGCAGAAAGACCTTCGCGTCGGCTGCGCGCCCGACACGTTTCTCGGAGGCGGACACCAGACCGCGCGCAAGCTGATCGACGACGGAGCGATCGGCACGCCGGCGGCGGGCAGCGCCTTCTTTGGCTGCCCTGGCCACGAGCGCTGGCATCCGGCGCCGGGCTTCTACTATCTGCGCGGCGGCGGCCCGATGCTCGACATGGGCCCATACTACATCACCGATCTCGTGCAGCTGCTCGGCCCGGTCGCGAGCGTGATGGGCTCGACCGCACGTCCGAAATCCGAGCGCCTTGTGACCAGCCAGCCGATGAACGGCACGCCGATCCCGGTCGAGGTGGCGACCCATGTCGCGGGCACGCTCGAATTCGAGAGCGGTGCCGTCGTCTCGATCACGATGAGCTTTGACATCCCCAAGCACCGTCACGCGCCGATCGAAATCTATGGCGACAAAGGCAGCATGCTGGTGCCGGACCCGAACCGCTTCGGCGGCGAGGTGCAGGTCGCGAAGACCGGTGGCGAATGGGAGGCGGTGCCGTTGACCCACGGGCATGTCGACGGTGAGTTCCGTTCCATCGGCGTCGCCGACATGGCCACCGCAATTCTGAACAACCGGCCGCATCGTGCCAGCGGCGCGCTTGCGTTCCATGTACTGGAGGTGATGGAGGCGTTCCAGACCTCCGCCGACGAAGGACGGCGCGTCAAGATCGAGAGCCGCGTTGAGCGGCCGGCGATGCTGCCGGCCGGACGTGAAACCGGACAGATCGACTGAGGACGGGAAACATGCGCAATGCAATGATTGTTTGGGGCGGCTGGCCGGGACACGATCCCGATCTCTGTGCCTCGATGATCCGCGGCTGGCTGAAGGCGGAAGGCTTCGAGGTGCGGATCGAGACCACAACGGCGGCGTTCGCCGATCCTGCGATCCACGATCTGTCGCTGATCATCCCGATCTACACCATGTCGAAGATCGAGAAGGCAGAAGCGCTCAATCTCTGCGCGGCGGTGCGGAGCGGAGTGGGGCTCGCCGGCCACCACGGCGGGATGGGCGATGCCTTCCGCGATTCCGTCGAGTACCAGTTCATGTGTGGAGGGCAGTGGGTCGCGCATCCCGGCAACATCATTGACTACAAGGTCGATTTGACGAAGCCGGACGATCCCATCACGAAGGGCCTGAACAGCTTTGAGCATCGCTCCGAGCAGTACTACATGCATGTCGACCCCGCCAATGAGGTGCTGGCGACAACGACCTTCAGCGGCGAGCACGCGCCCTGGATCGAGGGCGTGGTGATGCCGGTGGTGTGGAAGAAGCGATACGGCGCGGGCAGGGTGTTCTATTCCTCACTCGGCCACCGTGCCTACGAGCTGGACGTCCCGGAGATCTGAACCTTGATGATCCGCGGCTTGCTGTGGGCGGCCCGCGAATGACAGCTGGTGCGACGCAGTCGGCGGTCCGCGCAACGCTCGAGGACGTTGCGCGCGCGGCGGGCGTTTCGCTCGCGACCGTCGATCGCGTCGTCAACCGGCGCGATGGCGTGCGCGCCAAGACCGTTGCGCGCGTCCAGGCGGCGGTGGCAAAGCTCGGCTATCGCGCCGACGTCGCGGCCGCGCGGCTCGCCCGTGGGCAGTCGTTCCGCTTCGCCTTCGTGCTGCCGAGCGGCAGCAACAGCTTCATGACGAGCCTGACCGAGCAGGTCCAGCGTACCGCACACTGGCTCGCCAGCCAGCGCGGCTTTATCGATGTTGTCCATGTCGACGTATTCGATCCGGACGTGCTCGCCGGCGCGCTGGAGAACCTGTCCCCCGTCTATCAGGGGGTCGCCGTCGTTGCGCTCGACCATCCCAGGGTGCGTGCGGCGATCGACGAGCTTGTTGCCCGGAAGGTCGCCGTGGTGACCCTTGTGTCGGACGCGCCGAGCTCGCGGCGCCTGCATTATGTCGGCATCGACAATCCGGCCGCGGGGCGAACTGCGGCAACATTGATGGGACGCTTCCTTGGCGGCCGCAAGGGGACGGTTGCCGTGATCGCCGGATCGTTGTCGCTGCGCGACCACAGCGAGCGGCAGTTCGGCTTTCACCAGATCCTGTCCAGCGAGTATCGGAACCTGCTCGCGTTACCAGCCATCGAGGGCCGCGACGACAGCGAACGGACGAGGGAGCTCACAGCCGCGCTGCTCGCGCGCCATGCCGATCTCCGTGGCATATATTGCTGCGGCGCCGGGAACCGTGGCATCGCCGACGCGCTCGAGATCTCGGGGCGTGCGCGCAAAGTGGTCTGGATCACTCACGAGCTGACCCAGCACACGCGGCGTTTCCTGGTCCGAGGCACACTTGATGCAATCATCAACCAGGACCCGGTCACGAGGCGCGCTCTGCGGCGCGAGTCCTACTGGCGCATTGCTCGGGTGAGCCGATCAGCCCCGACCAGGAGCGCATTCGCATCGACATTTTTCTGCGCGACAATCTGCCGTAACGTCGTACGCGCCGCTGCCTGTGTTGGCGCGGCCGACGACGCACGTCCCGGTCGCCGACATTGTCGCGGCTGCCCCGCGGCTTCGCATAGCGATTCACACTTTTCCCTGAGTGTCATTTTTTTCGTCGCGCGCGTGGACGGGACCAGGGAAGGTCGGCCCTGACCCACCTGCGCCGCTGCGCCATCCCATGCCGCCCACGAACATCCGGCTGTCATTGTTACGTTTTCTGCTTCCCGCAATCGCGATCGTTGTGCGGTGCGTTCACGTCGTGTGTCGCGGCCGAGCATCCGCCCTCCGCTTGTCAGGATCGCAAATTGCGTGCCATCTTATCTCGGCAAAGCGCACGGGGAGGTCAATTCCCGGCATGGCGACAACGCCGCATTAGGGTGGAACACAAACGCTCAGGGAGAAATGACATGGTGTGGACGCTTCGTCTGGCGGGGCTGGCTTGCGCTGGCTTGCTGCTGTCCTCGGTGAGTGCTTTGGCGGGTCCCAAGGTCGTCTCCGGTCCGGGTGCCGATCCCGCCTGCTTCAAGCCGTGGTCGTCTGAAACGAAATTCTTCCAGTGGCCAAAGAAGCCCGGCCCCTACCGGATCGCGCTGGTCAACGGTTTCGTCGGCAACACCTGGCGCATCCAGATGGTAAAGACCGCCAAGGCATTCGCCGACCAGCCGGGGATCAAGGAGAACATCAAGGAGTTCAAGGTCGTCTCCACCGGGACCGATGTTGCCGCGCAACTCGGCGCGATGGAGGATTTCATCAACCAGGGCTTCGATGCCATCGTCACGATTGCGGTCGCGCCCGACGGGTTTGATCGCATCATCCGGCTTGCCGACAAGAACAACGTCGTAGTGGTGCCTTTCGACAACGTTCTCGACACCGACAAGGTGATGATGGTCAACGAGGACCAGAAGGAAATGGGCCGCATGTCGGCCAAATGGCTGATCGATGAGAGTGGCAAGAAATCCGGCGACATTCTCGAAGTTCGCGGCTTGCCCGGCAACTCGGTCGACCGCGACCGTCATCTCGGTTTCCGCGAGGTCATGGAAGGGCCCGGCAACAGCTTCAAAATCACCGAAGTCGTCGGCAATTGGGATACCGGCACCTCGCAGAAGGTGACCGCGGATGCGCTGGCCGTGCATGGCCATTTTGACGGAATATTCACCCAAGGCGGCTCCGACGGCACCGTGCAGGCGCTGATGGCTGCCAAGCATCCCTTTGTGCCGATGTCGGGCGAGGGCGAAAACGAGTACCGCAAGCAGATCGCCGATCACGCCAAGGACGGGCTCAAGGGCATGTCCTACGGCCAGTCGCCGGCGCTGGTTGCGATCGCGACCAAGGCGGCGATCTCGGCGCTGCAGGGCAACGTCATGCCGCAGCTGATCTCGATCCCGATTCCGGTGGCGACCTACAAGGACCTCAAGCCGGGCACGAATTACTGGCCTGAGCTCAATGCCAACTTCTTCGCGCCGAACCAGTTCACACCTTGCGGCGTGAACTTCACCGCGCCGGAGATCATGTCGCAGAGCGAGAAGAACACCCAGTGACCTCTGCAGCGATCGCTCCGCCACGGCCCGGCATCCGCCGGGCCGTCGTCGCGTGAAGGCCCGGACATGCCGGCTGCCGACCCGACGCAACCCGCCTTCCTGGAGCTCGCCGGAATCTCCAAGCGTTATGCCGGCGTTCGCGCGCTGGAATCCGTCGATTTCGCCTGCGAACGCGGCAAGATCCACGCTGTGCTGGGCGAGAACGGCGCAGGCAAGTCGACACTGATCAAGATCATCGCCGGCGTGGTGCAGCCGGACAGCGGCCGCATGCGCCTCGCGGGCAGCGACGTCGGCTTCACCACGCCGGCGGCGGCGAATGCGGCCGGTGTCGTCTGCATCTTCCAGGAGCTGTCGCTGATGCCCGACCTCTCGGTCGCGGACAACATCTCCATCGCGTTGCCGCCGCGGCGGTTCGGCCTGATCGATGCAAGGGCGCAGCGGCGCCGCGCCGAACAGCTTCTGGCAGAGATCGGCTGCGAGGATATCAATCCCCTGAGGCACGTCCGCGATCTGCCCCTGTCGCGGCGCCAGGTCGTCGAGATTGCCAAGGCGCTTGGCAAGCGCCCGCAGTTGCTGATCCTCGATGAGGCCACATCGGCTCTGACCAGCGCGGATGTCGAGAAGGTTTATGCGATGCTGGCACGACTCAAGGCCAAGGGCGTCGCAATCCTCTACATCTCGCACCGCATGCACGAGGTCGAGGCGCTCGCCGACCGCGCCTCGGTGTTTCGCAATGGCCGTCACATCGAAACCTTCGACACGGGCGCGCGCTCCACCGCCGAGATCGTCCAGCTCATGATCGGGCGCGACATCACGGCCCAGTATCCGCCGAAGCCGCCGCGCCAACCCGCAAAACCGGTGCTGACGCTGGAGAACCTGTCCTGGGAAAGGCACCTCGATCGCATTTCACTGAGCGTCGGCGCCGGCGAGATCGTCGGGCTCGGCGGTCTCGATGGTCAGGGCCAGAAATCGCTGCTGCTCGCCTTGTTCGGCGTTCTGCGCGGCGTCACGGGTCGCGTTGCGGTCGCCGATCGCGAGGTGCGTCCCGGCTCTCCGGCGGCGGCAAAATCGGTCGGCATCGCGCTCGTCCCGGAGGACCGCAAAACCGAAGGGCTGATGCTGCCGATGTCGATCGCGGACAATCTTGCGATCGCCTCGCTCGACGCCCTCTCCACCGGTCCAATCGTCGACGGGGCTAAGGAACGCGCCGCGATCCAGCGGGCCATCGCACGGCTGCAGATCAAGCTGCGCGAGGCGAGTGATGCGGTCTCGACGCTGTCGGGCGGCAACCAGCAGAAGGTGGTGCTCGCCAAATGGCTGATGACCGATCCGCGCATCATCCTGCTCAACGATCCCACACGCGGCATCGACGTTGGCACCAAGCAGGAGCTGTACCGGTTGATGCGCGAACTTGCCGACCAGGGCGCAGCCATCCTGTTCTACTCGACCGACTATGACGAACTCATCGGCTGCTGCGACCGCGTCGCCATCATGTATGACGGGCGCATCGTGCGCGAGCTCGAAGGCGACGACCTCACCGAGACCAACATCGTCGCGAGCTCCCTCAACATCGACACCGATGCCGCAGCGCAGGCCCAGCATGCTTGACGATCTCGCCATCAGGATCCGCCAGAACATCGGTCTTGTCACCGCCATCCTGTTGTTCTGCGCCCTCTACATTCTCTACAATATCGCCCATCCCCGCGGTTTCTCCCCGGCCGTGCTGGTGCAGAATGGCGACGAAATTTTTGCGCTCGCCATGCTGGCGATGGCACAGACCGTCCCGGTCCTGATGTCGGGCCTCGATCTCTCCGTCGGCGCGGTCATGACCATGGTCGGCTGCTTTGCAAGCTACCTCCTGACCGGCACGGCAGGTGGCGCGCCGCTGCATCTCGATCTGTTCGGCCTGCATGTCGGCCTCGGTACATTTCCAGGCGGCGTGACCGGCATCCTGCTTGGGATTGTCGTGTGCCTTGCGATCGGCACGGCTGCTGGCTTCATCAACGGCTGCGTCGTCGTCTATGGGCGTATCCAGCCGATCATCGCGACGCTTGCGACCGGCGCTGTCTATATCGGCATCGCGCTATTCCTGCGTCCGACCCCAGGCGGCAAGATCGACGAGGATCTGAACTGGGCGCTGACCAATTCGCTCGGCGATTTCGCCTCGACCGCGCACATCTTCGACGACGGCGCGGCGGGCTGGTTTGCGCCGTTCGCCTGGATCCCGGTGCCGTTCGTGCTTCTCGTCCTTATTCCGCTCGTGGTGTGGGTGCCGTTCCGCCGCTCCGTTCTCGGCCGCGCCGTCTATGCCGTCGGCTCGGCCGAGGGCGCTGCTTATATGTCCGGCCTTCCCATCGAGCGCGCCAAGATCGCGGCCTTCGCGCTCGCAGGCTTCTTTGCCGGCTGCGGCGGTCTCTTCCTCGCCATCCAGACTTCGTCGGGCAATGCCGATATTCCGCAAGCGGGCGCCTATACGCTCAACTCAATTGCTTCCGTGGTGATCGGCGGCACGTCGCTGCTCGGCGGCACCGGCAGTGCGATCGGCTCGATCTTCGGCGCCATGGTCTTGCGCGTGATTTCCTTCTTCTTCCGCATCTTCGACATCGCGCCCCTTTTGCAACCACTGTTCGAGGGCGTGATCCTGCTCGCCGCCGTCAGCATCGGCGCTTTGGGCGTGCTGCGCGTCAAGAATACGCTGGAGCTGTTCCGATGACGACAGCCTCCTTCGGTCTCTCGCGAGACGACCGCCCGATCCTGATTGCGGCGCTGTTCATCCTGGTCATCCTCGTCGCGGGCACGGTGTATACGTTCGCCCGTTTCGGCAGCACCCCGCTACTGTCGCCGGCCTATCTGCTCCAGCAATTGCAGATCGGTGCATTCCTCGGCATCGTGTCGGCGGGCATGATGATCGTGATCCTGATCGCGCAAATCGATCTGTCGGTTCCATGGACGCTGGCCGCCGCCGCCATGATGGCGACCTCCGTGGGCGGTCCGTTCGCCATTCCGGTCGGGCTCGGAATCGGCGTCCTGGTCGGTCTCGTCAACGGCATCGGTGTCGCCTATCTGCGCGTCCCATCGATGATCTTCACGCTCGGCGTCAATGCCGTGATGCGCGGCCTCATGGTTGCGCATACCGGGGGCTATGCGCCGCAGACAGGGGCGACCGACCTGATGCGGGTGCTGGCGGGCGAGCGTACGCTTGGCATCCCGAACGCTCTCTTCGTATGGGCTGCGGTCTCCGTGCTGGTCGTGGTGATTTTGCAGCGCATGGCGCTTGGCCGATACGTCTATGCAATCGGGAACAAGGAAGCAGCGGCCTATCTCGCCGGCGTCGACACGCGCCGGGTCACGGTGATTTGCTTCGTCCTCTGCGGGCTTGCCGCCGCGCTCGCGGGCGTGCTGCTCGCCGGCTATTCCACCAAGGCGTATCAGGGCATGGGAGATGCTTATCTGTTGCCCTCGATCGCCGCTGTCGTGATTGGAGGCACCAACATCCTTGGCGGCCGCGGCCGCTATCTCGGCACGCTGATCGGAGTCGTGCTGATCGTGCTCCTCAACAGCGTGCTGTCGATCATGGATATGCCGGAAGCCGGCCGCCAGGTGATCTACGGCCTGGTCATCATCTTCATGCTGCTGGTCTACGGGCGCGGCGAGCGCGTGACGAGCTAAACATTACACGGCCGCGCGGGTGTTGAGAAACATCGCGTACAGCGAAGTCTGCCCGCAGATATAGAGCCGGTTGCGGCGCGGACCGCCGAAGCAGACATTGGCGACGATCTCGCCGATCGGGATCGTGCCGATGTGGGTGCTGTCAGGCGCATAGCAGAACACGTTGCGGCCGGCCGACGTCCAGATGTTGCCGTGTATGTCCACGCGAAAGCCGTCATAGAGCCCGTCCGGATAGGTTGAAAATAGCTTCGCATCCGCGAGCTTTTGCCCATCCACTTGATAAGACCAGATCGTCGCGGGGAGCCCGTCGACATGCGTGGCACCGGTGTCGGCGACGTAGAGCAGCGTCTCGTCGGGCGAGAAAGCGAGCCCGTTGGGCTGGACGCGGTCCGACACCACGCGCGTCACCGCGCCGGTGCCGGGGTCGATCCGATAGACGTTGGAGGCTCCGATCTCGGACCTGGTCTGCAGCCCCTCATAGTCGCTGTCGATGCCGTAGGTCGGATCGGAGAACCAGATCGAGCCGTCCGATTTGACGACGGCGTCGTTGGGCGAATTCAGCTTGCGGCCGTCGAATTGATCAGCCAGCACCGTGATCGAGCCGTCGTGCTCGGTCCGCGTGACGCGCCGCATCAAATGCTCGCAGGTGACAAGCCGTCCCTCGCGGTCGACCGTGTTGCCGTTGGAATTGAAGCTCGGCGAACGGAATACGGAGACCGACGCATCGGTCTCGTCGAACCGCATCATGCGATTGTTGGGAATGTCGGACCAGATCAAATAGCGACCGGCCGGGAAATAGGCAGGTCCCTCGGCCCAGCGGCAGCCGCTGGTGAGCTTTTCAAGATTGGCATGGCCGAAGACCAGGCGCGTAAACCGGGGATCATGCGTGACATAGGGGAGCATCTTTCCTCCTTGTTGCCGCGGATCGTGAGGTGTCCGCGCGCTTTCTCTCATTCTTAGCAAGTCCGCGGTATCAGCGGAACAGCTTTGGGCGTCGCACGCAGCGTTGACACGCGGCGGCAAACACATACGCTGCAGCTCCCGACAATGAGACCAGCGCGTCGAAAACGGCGCCGAGAAGGGCAACGATCCACCATGGTTTCTCAATCAGCATTGCCGCGCCGCCCGCTTGGCCGGACCGGGCTTCAGGCCTCCATCCTTGGATTTGGAACCGCGCCGCTGGGCGATCTTTTCCTCGAGCTCGACGACCGCACCGCGATTGCCGCTGCAAGTCGCGCCCTCGAGCTCGGCATCAATCTGCTCGATACGTCGCCGCACTACGGCAACGGTCTGTCCGAGCATCGCTGCGGGACTGCGCTCCGGCGGGTGAAGCGGCAGGATGTCGTCCTCTGCACCAAGACCGGCCGCTGGATGGATCCGTTCCACCGGCCCGAGACCCGGTCGGGCTTTGTCGGAGGGCATCCGCACCGGGCCGTGGTCGATTACTCCTATGACGGGACGATGCGGTCGGTCGAGCAGTCGCTGCTGCGGCTGGGCACCGACAGGATCGATCTGCTGCTGATCCATGACGTCGACGTCTGGACCCATGGCCAGGCTGCGATCGAGGATCGGTTTCGCGAGGCGATGGCCGGCGCCTATGTGGCGCTCGACAGACTGCGTTCGGAAGGCGTGGTTGCCGGCATCGGGATCGGTGTCAACGAAGCCGAGATGTGCGTGCGCTTTGCGCAGGCCGGTTCGTTCGACGTGATGCTCCTCGCCGGACGCTACTCACTGCTGGAGCAGCCGGCGCTGAAGGAGTTCATGCCGCTGGCGCTGAAGCAGGGCATCGCGGTGCTGCTCGGCGGCGTGTTCAATTCGGGAATTCTCGCGACCGGGCCGGTCGCCGGCGCGAAGTACAATTATCAGGACGCGCCGCCGGAGATCCTTTCCAGGGTGGCCGAGATCCAGCGCGTCTGCGCCGCTCATGGCGTAGCGCTGCCGACGGCAGCTTTGCATTTTGCGCTCGGTCATCCTGCTGTCGCGAGCGTGGTCCTGGGCGGGCAGAGCCCGCAGGAGGTTGAGCGCAACCTAGCCGCACTGACAACTGAGGTTCCGGCCGCGCTCTGGAGCGACCTGAAAGCGGCACGACTGCTCGACACCGAGGCGCCCGTCCCGAGATAGGCCCGCCGGTCGCCGGCTATTTCTCCGACCGCTGACGATGTACCGCTCGAGGAAGATGCCGACGACAACGAGCGGCCTAGGCCGCATCGGGCGGGATGACGCCCTTCTTGAAGATGAAGCAGCCATAGAAGCGGCGCTCGCCGATCTGGATCACGCAGTACGATTTCTTGGCACGCTCGTAGAAGGCAAATCGCTCGATCGAGCCTAGCCGAAGCGAACGTCCTTCCGCAGCATCGATCTCCCTCTGCACTTCCGCTTGGACGGCCGGGATTTCGTTCGGCTGGTCCACGACTTCCATCCGCAGGGCGGGTTGGTCGACAAATGAATCGAGGGGAAGCACCGAGAAGATCGCGCGGGCCGCTCGCGCCGAGGTGACGTTGTCGATACGTAGCAGCTTGCCCAGCACCGTGTGGCGGGCAACGGAGTCGGCCGGGAAGTTTGTGTCGCACAGCACGAGATCGTCGCCATGCCCCATCGATCGCAGCGCGTGGAGGACATCCGCATTCAGAATGGGATCAAGCGACTTCAGCATGGCGCGCCCGCTATTTTCGTTACATGCTAGTGAGATCGGCTGCGGTTCGTCAAGCCTCCGGTGAGTGCGCGATTTTGGTTCGGATCGCAGCATCCCCCGGAAAACCCTACGTCTGCGTTGTCGTCGTTCTCGGGACCAGACGGATTGTCTTTCTGCTCTTGACGGATTCGAGTGCTGCGTTCGCAATCATCAGCGCGAGGAGTCCGTCTTCACCGCCTGGCGACACCGGCTTCCCGCCGGTGACTGCTGCGATGAATGCGGCGATCTCGTTGGCGTAGGCTTCCAGGTAGCGCGTCATGAAAAAGTCGTGCAGCGGCGGCCTGGTATAGCCGCTCTTGTCGGCGATCTCGATTGAGACGGGGCGCTGGTTTTCAGCCGCGACCATTCCCTGCGATCCGTGGACCTCGATCCGCTGGTCGTAGCCGTAGGTCGCGCGACGCGAGTTGGAGATCAGGCACTGTTTGCCCGATGTGGTCTCCAGGATGACGCTGGCACTGTCGAAGTCTCCCAGCTCGCCGATCGCCTTATCGACCAGCACCGAGGCGTGAGCACTTACGAAGACAGGTTCTTCTTTCAGAAGAAAACGCGCCATGTCGAAATCATGAATAGTCATATCTCGGAAGATACCGCCCGACCGGCCGATGTAGTCGTGGGGCGGCGGACCAGGATCACGGGAGGTGATCGAGATCATTTCAACGTCGCCGATCGTGCCGTCATCGATGGTCTTGCGCACAGCCGAGAAGTGCGGATCGAAGCGACGGTTGAACCCGACCATCAGCGTGACCCTCGCCTTGTCGACCACGGACAAACACTGCGCGACCCGCGCAACGTCGAGATCGATTGGCTTTTCGCAAAAAAATTGCCTTGCCCCGCCGCGCAAAGCATTCGATGAGATCGGCGTGGGTATCCGTCGGCGTACAGATCACGACGGCATCGACATCGGCCGATCGCTCGATGTCTTCGATAGAGCGGACATCTGCCCCAAAAGCGATTGCGAGATCACGCGCAGCGGTGGGCGAGGCGTCGGCCACCGCGACAAGCCTGGCGTCCGAACTCGAGCCGATTGCCCTCGCGTGAACTTTCCCGATCCGGCCGGCGCCAATCAAACCGAACTTGACGGTCATCGAACCTCTCTTTCGCGGTCTCATCGCCGCGCACTCCCTGCCGCGGCGAGCTCGGCCGAACCGGCCGAGAGAATGAGATAGATATTCCGATTGACCGGAATATCAAATCGGTATTCATCAAGAACCAATAGGGAGACACAAATAGCTTTGGAATTGGGGAAGATCGCATTCATTGCCCGAGGCAGGCGAGCGCTCGCTCCGGGGAGTTCGCGGCCGCTCGGCCGCACATCAGGATGGATGGACGGTGGCCGTGCTCTCCCGCGAACCAACCACGGGCAGGGGTGAGACATGACTGCCATGGAGCGCTTCATCCGTGTGCATCTCGTGCGCGAAGCCGCCGACCTGGTCAATTCTTTCGCGCATCTCGAACGGGCGCGGGACCCGGCTGTCAGCAGCGTGAGGCAAACGAGGGTGGGAGGAGGTCAATGCCGATGAAAACGACGCGGCTCACAATGTCGCAGGCGCTTGTCAGGGCGCTCGCGGTTCAGAAAGCTGAGTTCGGCGGCCGTGAGGTTCCGCTGTTTGCGGGCGTCTGGGCGATTTTCGGCCACGGCAACGTCGCCGGTCTAGGTGAAGCGCTGCACGCAGCTGAAGATACGCTGCCGACATTTCGAGCCCACAATGAGCAGTCGATGGCGCACGCGGCGATCGCCTTCGCAAAGGCCTCGCGTCGCCGACGTATGATGGCCTGTACGAGTTCGATCGGACCCGGCGCCACCAACATGGTGACCGCGGCGGCGCTCGCGCACGTCAACCGTCTGCCCGTTCTGTTTCTGCCCGGGGACGTCTTCGCGTCGCGACGGCCAGATCCGGTGCTTCAGCAGGTCGAGGATTTCGGGGATGGCATCATATCGGCCAACGATTGCTTCCGGCCGGTCTCGCGTTATTTCGATCGCATCACGCGGCCGGAGCAGATCGTGCCGGCGCTGGCCAACGCGCTCCTCGTGCTGACGGATCCGGCTCGCTGCGGCCCCGTTACGCTGGCGCTCTGCCAGGACGTGCAGTCCGAAGCCTATGACTATCCCGAGAGTTTTTTTGAGCCACACGTGTGGAGGCCACGCCGGGCGAGGCCCGATCACCGGGAGCTCTCGGCGGCGGCTGCGCTGCTGCGCGCGGCGAAAAAGCCGCTCATCATTGCGGGCGGCGGGGTCCTCTATTCCGAGGCCGAGGAGCAGCTGCTGCTGTTCTGCGAGAAACACAACGTTCCCGTTGCCGAAACGCAGGCTGGCAAGAGCGCGTTTCCAGCGAGCCATCCGCTCAACATGGGAGCGATAGGGGTCACCGGAACGGCCGCGGCCAACCGTGCTGCTCGGGAGGCAGACGTCATTCTCGCCGTAGGCACGCGCCTTCAGGATTTCACCACTGGCTCCTGGTCACTATTCCCGAACGCCGACTGCAGGATCATCGCGCTCAATGTGCAAGCATTCGACGCGACCAAGCGGGGCAGCCAGCCGCTTGTCGCCGATGCGCGCGAGGCTCTCGATGCGCTCGACAAGGCGCTCGGTGAGTGGCTGCCACCGCTCGAATGGGTTACGCAGGCAAAGACGGAGCGTGAAAGCTGGCTGGCGGTTGCGGGCAAGTACACTGCGCTCGGCAACGAGAGTCTTCCGTCGGATGCTCAGGTGGTTGGTGCCGTGCAGCGCACAGCCCAGCCGTCGGACGTAGTCGTGTGTGCAGCAGGCGGGTTGCCTGGCGAGCTCCACAAACTCTGGCTCGCCGGCGCCGCCGGCGGCTATCACGCGGAGTACGGCTTCTCCACCATGGGCTATGAGATTGCGGCCGGACTTGGCGTCAAAATGGCGAACCCTGCTCGCGAGGTCATTGTGATGCTCGGAGACGGGTCGTATTTGATGTTGAACTCCGAGATCGCCACTTCGCTGATGTTGGGCCTCAAGCTCACGATCGTCCTGCTGGACAATCGGGGCTTTGGCTGCATCGACCGCCTGCAACGCAGCACCGGAAGTTCGTCGTTCAACAACCTGCTCGCGACGGCGCGGCATCAAACTCTGCCGGAGATTGATTTCGCAACGCACGCTGGTTCGCTCGGCGCGGTTTCCGAGAAAGTCGGCAATCTCGGCGAACTCGAGGCGGCCCTGCGAAGGGCGCGGCAGAACGATCGCACCACCGTGATCGTCATCGATACCGATCCCTCAAGGTCGACCGATGCAGGCGGACATTGGTGGGACGTGGCGGTGCCTGAAGTATCGGTGCGGGCGGAGGTGCGGGCCGCGCGTGAGCGCTATGCGGACGCCCGGAAGGCGCAGAGCGACTGGAATTAATGTGATGCCGGCAAGCGGCAACGAAGGAAGGCTCAACAGCATGTCGATTCGTATCGGCGCCAATCCCATCGGCTGGTCCAACGACGATCTACAGAGTATCGGCGGAGAAACGCCGTTGGAGGTCTGCCTTGCCGAAGCCAAGGAAGCCGGCTTCGTCGGGATGGAGCTGGGGCACAAGTTTCCCCGCGAGCCCGAGGCGTTGAAGGCGGCGCTCGCGCCGTACGGGTTGGCGTGCATTTCGGGCTGGTATTCGGCGGAACTGCTCAAGCGCGATGCCGACGAGGAGATGCGGCGGCTACGTCCACACCTGGATCTGCTGAAAGCGATGGGTTCGAACGTTCTTGTCTTCTGCGAGACCTCGAATGCGATCCACGGCGATCGTTCAAAACGTCTCTCCGAGCGGCCGCGTCTCCTTGGGAGCGACTGGGCCGAATGGGGTCGGCGGCTTACCCAGGTGGCGGATCGCACGATCACCGAAGGCGTGCGGCTCGTCTATCATCATCACATGGGCACAATCGTCGAGACAGGCGATGACATTGACGCACTGATGGCCGCGACCGGTCCTTCCGTCCACCTGCTGCTGGATACGGGCCACGCCACGTGGGCGGGTGCCGATCCTGGCGTGCTCGCGCGGAAATATCGCGCGCGGATCAGCCATGTCCATGCCAAGGATGTTCGCCCGAGCGTTCTTGAGCAAGCCCATGCAAAGGACTGGAGCTTTCTCGATGCCGTGCTGGGGGAGGGCGACAAACTCGGAATCTATACCGTTCCGGGTGACGGTTCGGTTGACTACGTCGCCATCTTTACGGAGCTCAAGGGGTATTCCGGGTGGGTCGTGGTCGAGGCTGAGCAGGATCCCAGGAAGGCCAACCCGCTCGTTTACGCCAAGAAGGGCGTCGCACATCTCAGGGCTTCGCTCCATGAGGCGGGGCTCACCTAATCGAACTTCTCGAGCGATAAGCCTGCGGCGTGGAGAGGATTGCCGTAGGGAGGCCGATCCACAAGTGCCCTTCGCGCACTGGACTGCCGTGCACTCATCGCCCTTGACCCGGTGCCAGCTGTCATCACCGTCAGTGCGGTGGCCGTTTCGACTCAGCTATGGCGCGCGGAACATCGCGGATATCGTCGAGGTCAGGCGCTTGGCCGTAGCTCATACGTTTCATCTGTTCATGGACCTGACCCATTTCGGTCTCGCTGAGGCGCGGCGGCTCGCCGATAGCAAGTGCGTGGACGTACATCTTCGCCAGCGTCTCCACCTCGACGGCAAGCCAAAGGGCCTTTTCGAACGAGTGGGCCGTTACGATCAAGCCATGGTGGCCGAGAAGGCAGGCGTTGCGATCTTCGAGGGCCTTGAGGGCGTAGTCTGATAGCGCCTGCGTGCCGAAACAAGCATAGGGCGCACAGCGGACATCGTTGCCCCCCGCAACTGCGACCATATAGTGGAAGCAGGGAATGCCCCGTTCGTGCACCGCGAGGATCGTGCTGAAGGTCGAATGGGTATGGAGTACCACGTTCACGTCGTCGCGTGCTTGAAGGATATCGCGGTGAAAGCGCCATTCAGATGACGGCCGATGGTTGCCTTGGTAGTTCGCGGCAAAATCCATCGCGACGATGTCCTCTCGCTGCATCCGATCGTAGGGGAGGCCGGTCGGCGTGATCAGCATTCCATTTGGAGTGCGGTGCGACAGGTTGCCGGATGTGCCCTGATTGAGTCCGTTTCGATTCATCTCCCTGCAGGTATCGACAATGCCTTGGCGCAGATCGGCATGAATGTGGTCGGTCATGAGGCGGGCTCCGAGAAGGCGATCCAGGACTGGTAGGCAGCGGAAAGGTCGCCCGGATTGAACCCATCCTTGCTGAGTGATGTGACGGATTCAAGCATCACGCTTGAAACCGGCAGCGTACGCGAGAATCGCCGCCACAGCAGGGCGGCGCCGAGCGCCGTACCGTCCCGGGATTGACTGATCCCGACGCTCTGCTGGGATCGCAAAGTGGCGAGGCAGCGGGCGAAGGGCAGGTTTGCGGCAAAGCCACCGTCGATAATGATGCGTTTCGAGCTCCCAAGCGCGTCAAGCGAGCGGTTTGCGCTGAAGGCAGCGTAAAGCACCGCCAATGCCTGCCATTCAGCGGGCGTTTCGGGGCGCGGTCCGACGATCCGGCCGCGGTGGGCCGCGCCCGGAAACAATCCATCATCGCCGATGAACGAAGGGAGAGCCAGGGTTCCCTTCGACAGCAGGGTAGGCAATGCGGCAAGGACCGCTGCATCAGAAGCGCGATTGTCTCCGCGGATCAGCTCATATTCGCGGCCGCTCGCGATCAGTGTCGAGGGTACATGCTCCCCATCGACATCGATATTGAGAACCATCGCGCGCGCGATCGAGCTTGTCCAGAGAAAGACCGCGCTGAAAGCCGATCATCCAGGTCCCGGTCGATAGGATCGAGGCATCCGCCATGCCAGCAGCCTTGTAGCGAAACAGGTTGGCGTTGGAATCATGCACGCCACAGAGGATTTCGGTCGATTGCGCCAGGCCGGTGCGCCTGGCTACGGACTCCGAAACCGTCCCTAGCACCGCACCGGCGGGTATGCGTTCGGGCAGCAGATGGCTCCAGCCGCGCTTGCGCATGAGAGAAGAAGGCCGATGGTGCATGAGGTCCCAGATATGGCTCTGCGCCGCGAGCTGCGAGATTTCGCTGGCCGCACGTCCGCCGAGCCGCAAAGCGAAAAACTGCGCGGTTGTCAGGTAGGTTTTTGCGCGGGCGAATTCGACTGGACACGCGCTTTCCTGCCACAGCAGCTGCTTTCCGAGCCGCATCGCGCCTCCGGTGCCGCAAAACACCTCATCGTAAGCGGGCGCGATCCGGGCATAAGCTTCGTCGATCGCCGGCGGAGAGACCGCATCATAGTCCATCATCGGCAGCACGGGCGTATCACCGTCGACGAGAACCGCGCCGCACCCGTGCGCAGCCACGATCACGGCGCCAATCGCATGCCGTTGAGAGGCGACGGCAAGGTTATCGAGAAACCACTGTTCCAACCCGACAAGATCATAGGCGAGGTAGGGGCCTTGAGTGACCGGTACATTAACAATCGTATGTGTTTCGAGCGACCAGCCGTCGTCGCTCGCCACCAGCAGTTTCAGATTGGTCTTGCCAATGTCGAGAACGGCGATCCGGGGCGAGGAGATCGAATACGTCATGGCTGTCTACCGCGGCGCTTTACCGCTCAAACGAGGAACCGCCGCGACGGCAATCAGGATTCCACCCCAGATCGCCAGCGTGAGGAATTGGCTGAGATTCAAAAGATTGAACGCAGACGAGATCACCTGAAGGATGATCAGCGCAAGCAACAATCCCCCGACTTTGCCGAAGCCGCCGAACGGATCGATGCCGCCGAGGACGGCCGCGAGAATGGTGACCAGAAGATAGCTCTCGCCGTATGCCGCGTTGGCCGAATTGAAACGTGCAAGCATCACCACTGCTGCCACACCCGCGAGCAGGCTGGAAAGCACATACAGTTTGAGGAGGACGGCGCGGGTATTGACCCCGGAGTAGCGCGTCGCCTTCTCGTTCGAGCCGATCATGTAAACCTTTGCCCCGAACGGGGTCGCGTTCAGCATGAGCGCGACGGGCAAGGCGCAGAACGCAAGTACGATCAAAGCAAAGGGTACCCCGAAAACTGTTCCATTGCCGATAAATACAATGGGCTCCGGAAATCCGGAGATGACGTTGCCGCGCGACAGCCCGATCGCAAGGCCCTTGCAGAGCGTCATCGTCCCGAGCGTGGCCAGGATCGGCGAAACGCCGAGATAGGCGATGACAAAACCATTGAGGAGGCCGACCAATGCGGCCACCGCAAATCCTGCAGCGATCGCCAGCACCTGAATGCCGGCTGAGGCAAGCCCCTGAGTCCCGGGGATGTAGTGCGTCAGCAGGAAGGCGATGGTCAGTCCGGACAGATTGGCAGTCGCGATAATGGAAAGGTTGAGTCCCCCGGATAGCAAGGCCAGCATCATCGCAAGCGAGAGGATGCCTAGTTCCGGCATCTGGAAAGCCATGGACTGCAGCGTGTCGACCGAGAAGAACCGGTCGCCAATCATGATCGCGAACACCACCCAGAGCGCGAGCAACAGCAGGATGAGCGTGGCAACCGTGCCGCTGCTGGCGAGGGCGACCATACGCCGGGGAAGTGAGAGGGCGGGCGCATTACTCATGCGCGCACGCTGCGGGTTCGTCGCTCTCGCTGCGACCAGGCGGTCGCCGAGACCGAAATGAGAATAACCAGGCCAACGAAGAGCGGCGACCAGTAGGACGAAACTCCCAGCAGAATGATTCCATTCTGGAGTACGGCGAGCAGTGTCAGGCCCAAAAACGTGCCGAGGACGGTACCGACGCCGCCCATCAAGCTGGCGCCGCCGAGTACGACCGCGGCGACCACGTCGAGTTCCTTGCCTACCAAAACGGTCGGAGCAACCGATTGCGCCAGTTGTGCCTGGACCAGGGAGGCGATTCCAGCCATGACACCCATGTAAGAATAGACCAGTATGTTGAGGCCGAAAATGTGGAAGCCGAGCCGCTGCGCGGCATCGGTATTGCCTCCCATGGCATATATTTGCCGGCCGATATTGGTTCGGTTGAGCAGGAGCCAGGTGACGAGAAAGGCCAGCGCAAGCGCGAGGATCTGCAAGTTGACCCCGTACGAGCTATCCTTGCCCCATTCGAATTCGAACCAGAATATCCCCGTCGCAAACCAGTCCGGCAGCGAATAGATGTATTTGCCACCGGTGAAGAAGATCAGAAGCCCATAGAAAATGTTCAGTGTTGCGACCGAAACGATGATCGATGGTATTCGAAGTTTCTGGATGAAGATCGCATTGAGGGCACCGAGCGCACCTCCAATCCCGATCGCGATGGCGAAGACGCTGATCCAGTTCGCGCCGTAAGCATTGGCAATGGAGAGTGTGACATATTGCGCTACCGACGCCGTCGCGGTGAAGGAGATGTCGATCCCGCCGGCGATCAGCACGACCAGCAATCCGAGCGCCAAGATTCCGACGAAGGCGTAGGAGGTCAGCAGGTCAAACAGATTCTGCATGGTCAGGAACTGGGCATTCGCGAAGCCCAGGCCGGAGCAAAGCCCGAGAATGACGATCAGCAGCCAAAACTCGTGACTGCGACGAAACCTGCTGAATGATGCAATGTGGGATTCAGGCATTGACCGCCTGCCGAAGCGCATCTTCGGAAATGGCTGCAGCAGCCACATTGGTTGTCAAACGCCCGTCGCGCATCACCAGCACGCGATGACTATGATAAAGGACCTCGGGGATTTCGTCGGATATCATCAGCACTGCGACGCCGTCGCGGGCCAACCGTCGGACGATTTCATAAATTCCGTCCTTGGCGCTGATGTCGACACCCACGGTCGGACTATCGAGGATAAGCACCCGCGGGTTGGTCGCCATCCATTTGCCGAGCACGACACGCTGCTGATTGCCCCCGGAGAGCGTTTTCACCGCGTTGGCCGGGTTGGAGATTTTGATCCCGAGTTCAGTAACCCAGCGCGCAACGTGGCTCTGACGCGCTCGGGCGGCGATCAGGCCAAATGCGCCTGCCAGACGTTCCAGCACAGTCAGTGTGAGGTTCGCCGTGACGGACTGATTCAGGATGAGACCAAGCGTAAGCCTATCCTCGGACACATAGGCGATCCCTCGACGGATCGCCTCTGCATTTGTGCGGAGCGCGATCCGGTGCCCGTCAAGCGCGATGCTACCGCGATCGGGCGGCTTCATGCCGAATAGCGATAACGCAAGTTCGGTTCGACCTGAGCCGAGCAGACCGGTGAGGCCCACCACTTCCCCTGCGCGCAACTGCAAGCTTACATCCTCATACTCACCGTCACGGCCCAAGCCCTCGACCTCCAGTACGACCGGGCCGGCAGCAATCTCTGGCGCCTGTACCTGGTAGTCGAAGGACTTGCCGGTCATCAGGTGGCTGAGTTTGCGCCCGTCGATTGTGTCGGCGGCAAAAGTACCGACCTTGACGCCATCCCGCAGCACTGTCACGCGCTCGGCGATTTCAAGCACCTCGTCGAGACGGTGGCTGACGAAGACGACGCAGATCCCAGCGCGCTTCAGCTCGCTGACGAGCTTGATGAGAGCGTTCACCTCGTGGCGTGTCAACGATGCCGTCGGCTCATCCATGATCAGGAGTTTGGCATCCGCAGCCAGGGCCCTGCAGATCGCGACCAGCTGGCGTCCGGCAATGCTGAGCTCGGACACTTTCGCGTCCGGGTCGAACCCGACCCCGATCTTTGCCATTGTGGCTTTCGCGGTCGCGCGCATCGACTCCCAGTTCACCGAGTGAATGCCGCCAAGATGGTGCGCCATCGCGATATTCTCCGCGACGGTGAGGTTGGGGAATAGTGACAGATCTTGATAGATGACCTGAATGCCGCAATGCGTGGAGTAGACCGGGTTTAATTTGGGATATTCCTTGCCGGATATCACGATCCGGCCGCCAGGCTCCGGGGCTTCGACGCCCGAAATGATCTTGATCAGGGTGGACTTGCCGGAGCCGTTCTCACCGACAAGGCAATGCACCTCGCCGACTTCCAGAGTCAGATCGACGTCGCGGAGCGCGTGCACGCCGCCGAAGCGCTTCGATATGCCTGACATTTCCAGGAAAGTCGCCAAAGTTCGCCTGCAATGGATCGTTCGATCGTGCGATCAGTCGAGTGGGACCGCATTCCCGACCGGCAGGCCGGGAATGCAGCGCAATGAGGCGGCTGAGCCGGTATAGGCCTAGAGTCCTCCGGCGATCAGCCCATCGATGGTCTCCTTGTTGATGCGCATGATCTTGTCGACCTTGATCTGCTTACCGGCGACATCGACCGCTGCCTTGCCAAGCCCGGGTATATCGACGCCATCCGTGATCGGCTTGCCATCGAGCACGAGCTTGGCGACCGCGACCATGGCGTAACCGGCATCGGTGGGATTCCACAGGAAACCTTCGCGGATCGTATCATCCGCAATCAGCGACTTCGCCTGGCTCGGCAGAACGGTGCCGACCACGGCAATCTTCTTGCCAAGGCGCTGCTGGCGCACCGCATTGCCCGCGCCGATCGGTCCGTTCGAGCCGAAGCCCAGAATCCCACGCAGGTTCGGATAGGCCTTGATCACGTCCAGCGTCGTGCGTTGGCTGGTGTCGATCTCGTCGGCGCCGGGGAAGCGGTCGGCGACGAGCTTCATTTTCGGAAAGTTCTTCTGCTGGTAGGCAATCGCGGCATCTGCCCATTTGTTGTGAAGCGGCGTCGTGAGGGTCCCGACATAGACCACGTAATCGCCTTCGCCGCCCATATCCTTGGCAAGGCGCTCCATTTGCACCTCACCAAACCGAACGGAGTCGATCAATTCCACATTCCAGTCACGGCCTTCCTGTTCCGGACCCTCATGCGTGATGACCTTGATTCCGGCGGCCTGGGCACGCTTCAGCACCGGCTCGCAGACTTTCACATCGAGCGGGACCAAGCCGATCACGTTGACTTTCTTGGCAATCAGATCCTCAAGCAGCTTGACTTGCTGTGCCGGATCGACGTTCGCCGGGCCAACCATCGTGGCGTTGATGCTGAAGTCCTTGGCTCCTTTCTGAATTCCCTTTTCAAGGGCGTTGAACCACGGAATTCCCGCAATCTTCACGACCGTGACCATTTCCTTTTGGGCTTCCGCAAAGGCAAGGCCTGGAAAACCCGCACCGGCCAATGCGGCCGTACCACCGATCAGCTTGAGCGTCTGGCGTCTGTCCATTGTTCCCTCCCAGGAAGCTACTTTACATTTTGCACCTGACCCGGCAGTCGCCGCGCGGGGCAGTCGAGCCTGTTCTTGCTTGGGGGCAAAGTGTGCCTGTCCAACCGCAGGACCTTGCCGGATTAGAGACCAGCGCTCCAGAACGTGTCAAGCAACTGACAGGTTCGCCAACCACGTTCGCACTGCGGCAAAGCGTGGGAGTTCGTGATGTTGTTGGTGCTGGAGTGCGCGCGAAGCTCCAGGACGGAGGTACGCTGCGCCTAATCCAATGCTTTTTTGCCACCGGCCGCAGTAATTACGCCGACAATAATGAGACCGGTCAGCAACAGCCGAACCCCGGCGCTGACGCCGAAGGTATTGAGCATCGTCAGCAGCAGCACTAGAAACAACGACGCGCCCCAGATGCCGGGAATATTCGCCTTGCCGCCGGCGACCGATGTGCCGCCAATCACCACGACGGCGATAGACGCCAGCAGATATTCGTTGCCGATGTCGACATTGGCACCGCGGAAATAGCCGGCCAGCAGTGCGCCATCCAGACCGCCGAGCGTGCCCGACAGCGCGTAGGTGGCAAAGCGGACCACCCCCACCCTGATTCCGGCTAGTCGCGCCGCCCTCATGTTCTGGCCGATGGCGAGCACCGAGCGGCCATACAGGGTGCGCTGCAACGCAATGTTGGCAGCGACCGTGAAAACCACGGTGAGAATAGCGAGAAGGGGAATGCCGAGAATCTGAATGTTGGTGAAATCCGCAAAGCCCGGCGGCGGCTTGATCTGAAGGCCGCGACCATAACTGATGTCGATCGACTGGATGACAAAGCTGGCGGAAAGTGTCGCGATGATCGGCGGAATGCGAAGCGTCCAGATCAACAGGTAGTTGACCGTTCCGATGGCGAGGCCGCAAGCGAGCGCGGCGAGCATGCCGATCGCGACGAGACCGTCGTCGCCGGACATGACTGTCATGGCCACCGCGCTGGCGAGCCCGATGTTGGCCGGCAGCGACAAATCGACGTTGCCCGGCCCGAGCGAGATGACGAACATCTGCGCGATGCCGACCACCACGGTAAACACCGCAAGCGAAAGTGCGGCTGTAATCATGCCGCCAGCGCCATAGCCGCGTGTGAAGAAAATCGCCGCCAACCAGACCAGCAAAGCGCCTGCGTAAGACCAAATCCACGGCTTGGCCAGAAGCTTGCGGACCACGTCCGTCATCGCTCGGCTCCCGATGGACTGAGCAGCACCCGCGCAGCGAGCACCACGATGAGAATCGCACCATTCGCTGCGACTTGCCAATCGGGAGGAATATGCATGAAGGTGAGGAGCGGTGAAGCGGCGAGCGCCAGCGTCAGTGCCCCGATCACCGCGCCTATTGGCGAGACGCGGCCACCGACAAATTCGCCGCCGCCCAGGATGACGCCGGCGATCGAGAGCAAGGTGTAGCCATTGCCGATATTGGCGTCGGCGGAGGTGGTGATGCCGATCAGAGCCAGACCCGACAGCACGCCGAACAGGCCGGTGAATGCGAACAATGCCATTTTCGCCTTGAGCAAGGACCAGCCGGCACGGCTGATGGCGATCCCGTTGCCCCCCGAGCCGCGCAGAATGGCGCCATAGGATGTCCGCATCAGGCCGAGATGGGCGACCACCGCGATCACGAGCGCGGCCAAGATGGGAAAGGGGACCAGCGGTGGCTTCAGGCCCATCACCGCCAGCAGCCAGTCCGGCGCTCGGCCCCCGGGTTTCGGCAACAGCAGGATGGCAAGCCCTTGCCAGACGAAGCTCATGCCGAGCGTCACCACGATCGAGGGCAGATTGCGCAGATGGATCAAGGCGCCAACGGCCGCGTAGCTACCGACGCAGCCCAGCAGCACCACGATTCCGAACAGCGGCGCATCGCGCAAATAGGTCGCGGTGACACAGCCGACAAACCCGACGAAGGCACCGATCGACAGATCGAGGTCGTTCCCGGCGATGACGAACATCTGCGCGATGGTGGCCAGCGCGATCGGAATCGCAAGGTTGAGCATCAGCGTGAAGCCGAAATAGCTGATCGCGCGCGGATTGAGAGTGGCGATTGCCGCGAGCACCAGCGCAAGCGACAGAGCCGGCAGCAGCGCGCGCAACAAGCGCGGCACCTTGAGCCTGCCCGTCGCGCGCGACTTCGACGGCGCTGCCGCGGTCGTTACGGCCGTCATCTCAGTTCGGCTCCGTGAATGATGACTGGATGACCCTCTCCTCGGTGAGTTCGTCGCGGGTCAGATCGGCGACGATGGCGCCGTTGCGAAAAACATAAACGTGATCGCATTTCCTCAACTCGTCGGTTTCAGTCGTGTACCAAAGGAAAGTCCGGCCGGTCTGCGCCTCCTCGCCGATCAGGTCATAGACCTCGAGCTTGGTGGCGACATCGACGCCGCGCATGGGATCATCCATCAGCACGATGCGGGCATCCGAACCAAGCGCGCGGGCGAACAATGCTTTTTGTTGGTTGCCGCCCGAGAGCGTAAGGATGTTGTTGCGGACATCGGGAGTTCGTATCCCGATCTTGTCACGCCAGAAATTAGCCAGTGCCTCCTCACGTTGACGCGAAATCAGCAGGCCACGGCTGAGCTTTCCGATCGAGCAGATGCCGATGTTTTCCGAAATCGACCAGTCCGGGAAAACACCCTCGGCCTGGCGGTCGCCCGCGACGAGCGCAACTGTTGCGGTAACCTCGATGCCCGCGCGAGCACGAGTCGCCGCCGAAAAGATCGCACGCAACAGCTCGGTCTGGCCGTGACCTGCGAGGCCGGCCAGCCCAATGATCTCTCCCTCATGCGCGACCAGTTCTGCAATGCCAGTCTGGCGGTCGGGCCGAGCGCGAACACGAAGTGGCGAATGCGTCCGTGAAAGGCGGTCGCCGACGCGCGCTTCGCGTTCCTGCGCCTCGCCGCCCATGACCGTCACCAGCTTGTCGCGATCGAAGGCTTCGGCGCGATCGGCGGCAACCGTCTTGCCGTCGCGCATCACAACGATGCGATCGCAGTTTTGCAGCACTTCACCTAAAAGATGCGAGATGAAGATGCAGCTGATGCCTTCGGCGACGGCGCGTCGCATATAGGAGAGCAGCTGCCCGGCGGTGTGAGCATCGAGCGAGGAGGTCGGCTCGTCCAGAATGACGAGGCGGACCGGCTCATCCGTGGCGGTGAAGGCACGCGCCACCTCAACCATCTGGCGTCGCCCGATCGCGAGGTCCTGAACCAGGTCGGAGGCGCCGACTCCATGACCGGGGAAGATTTCGTCAAGTTTGTCGACGATCAGCGCGCCGGCCCTTCGTCGCCAGTTGAAGCCGCGGAGTGCGGGATGAAATACGCGGGCGTTCTCAGCAACCGTCAGATTGGGACACAGGGAGAGCTCCTGGAAGACGCACCGGACACCAAGCCTCTTGGCGTGAGCCGGCGAATAGCGCGCCTGCTCATCGCCGCAAAGCACGATGCGCCCGCGATCGGGGACTGAGGTCCCCGCCAGGATATGCATCAGCGTTGATTTGCCGGCTCCGTTATGCCCAACCAACCCGAGGCATTCACCTTGTTCGACGCGCAAATCGACACCGCCCAGCGCGCGGACGGCGCCGAAACGCTTTTCGACGCCGTCCAGCTTGACGACAACCGGGCTCGCAACGACCATTACGTCGTGCACCTGGTGACTGCGAGACCTCGTCCGTTTCGAGCCATTACTTCATGTTGGCTTTGATCGCAGCGATGGCGTCCTGTTGCGTATACTCATGCGTGGCGACGCTGCCCTTCGGGATGTTGGGCAATTCGGCCTCGAAATTGTCCTGCGTGAAGGCAAGGTAAGGCACCAGCAGGTCGTGCGGCATGTCCTTCTTGCCGTCCAGCACCTGTTGAGCGACCCAGAAAGCGAGCGTCGATACACCGGGCGCGATCGAGGCCGACCAGGTGCGATAGCCGTCCTTGGCCTTTTGCTCCTTCCACCATTCCAGTTCGTCCTGCCGGTTGCCCATGATGATAGTGGGCCGCGGCTTGCCCGCAGCGGCGAACGCCTGGGCCGCGCCATAGCCGTCGCCGCCCTGATCGACCACGCCGACAACGGCGGGCAGCGACGGCAGGACTGTCGCGACCGCCTTCTGCGCCGTGGTCTGGTCCCAATCGCCGGTTACCGACCCGACAATCTTGAACTCGGGATGGGCCTTGACCCCTTCGAGGATGCCCGCATGGATGGCGTCGTCGATCGAGGTCCCGGCGAGGCCGCGAATTTCGAGCAAATTGCCGCCGGCGGGCTGGAATTTGACCATCTGCTCGACTTCCTCTTTGCCCATGGCCTTGAAGTCGACGACCACGCGATAAGCGCAGGGTTCGGTGACGATGCCGTCGAAGGACACCACGACCACGCCGGCATCGCAGGCCTGTTTGATCGAACCATTCAGGGCATCGGGAGAGGACGCGTTGATGACAATGGCGTTGTAGCCCTGCAGGATCAGGTTCTGGATCTGCGCGGCCTGGGTAGGCACGTCCTTGTCCGCAGTGGTGAAAACATCCGCCGCTCCGACCAACTTGTCCGCGACCGCCTTCTTAGTGACGATATCGTAGCTCTTGAGCATCGCCTGCCGCCACGAATTGCCGGCGTAGTTGTTGGAAAATGCGATTTTCTTGTCACTCGTGCCGGCAAAAGCCGATCCAGCGAGGATCGTGCTGCCGACCGCGCAGCAAGCCAGGATTGCGATGGCGGATTTCATGGTAATGCTCCTCCCCGAGCGTTTGGTCTTGCACGGCTCCGAACATTTGAATTTTCGCCGGAGTCCTTGAGAACGATATCGTCGCGATGCCGGTTCGACAAGCTGGTTTGCCGCCCGCCGCAGTTGAAGCGACAACCGTCGCGACGCGTTTCCACCACTCCGAATGTCGCTCCGGTCGGACTCAAGGCTTCATGAATTTGAGCACGAATTCGTCCTTGGGTTGGGGCGGATCGGGTGTATTTTTATCTCTGGGATCGTTCGGATTGCGCAGGAAATCGCCTTGTTCGATCAGCTTGAATCCGGCCGCTTCGACTTCCTGCTGAAGAAACGCTTGTTCGATCCGATGCAAAGTGCCGGATTCGGAGATGCCGGTACCAGATCGACCCGAATGGTCAGCAATGACGTAAAGGCCTCCCGGCCTGAGCGCGCGAAAGACTGCTTTGTTCATGGCCGCGCGATCGACGCCGAGGTGTCCCAGGTCGTGGTAGTTGAACATCAGGGTCACGAGATCGAGGCGTTCTGGCGCAAGCTCGGATGGAACGGGGTCTTCAAACGGTCGGGAGAGCGCAACGATGGGTGCGGCCGGGACGCCGTTGCTTCGGAGATTGTTATCACGTTCGGCGAGGGCGACAGGGGACGGGCGTGGTGTGCTTGCTGGCGCTGCAGGCGCCGCGCTCGGCGTGGTGGTCGGGTTACTGTTGCCCTCTGGTGCGACGCGGGGCGTCGGGGCCTGATTGGGGTCACGCGGCCGGCTCTGACCGTAAACTTTACCCGAGGGCCCGATTGCCCGAGCAAGCAGCTCGGTGGTGTAGCCTCCGCCCGCGCTGAGATCGAGTGCGACGATACCGGACGAATGCCGATGAACGCAAGCATCTGCTCAGGCTTGCGCCGTTGATCGTTGGTTCGATCTGCTGCAGTGCGATCAGCGCTCTTCACGATCTGGCCGATTTGCTCCGAAGAAAGCGCTGGCTGACTGTTCTGAGCTGTCGCTGCATAGGTGTTCAGGAGCAGGCTTGCGCTCACGGCGGTTGCCGCCAATAAGCCTTTTCCGCCACTCGTTCTAGGCTTGCTCATCACACCCTGGCCATTCCGATCTACGGGCAACTACGCGACGCACCTTAGATCGTTTGGGTACTGCGGCCAATGAACTTCATCCCGATCGCAAGCTCGCAATGGTCAACCGTGCTGTTAGAGCCCAAAACGAAAGAGGCCGCCGACTGAGGCGACCTCCAATTCGCGAGCAGCTCCGGGAAAACGAGCTCAGAAGGGCGGCTGCCCCGGGCCCGATCCCGGGCCAAACGGACCGCGCTGGTTGCCGGGGCCCTGCAAGCCGCCAAAGATAAGGCCGCCGACCCATTCGGCAGCGTCTCTGATGGCGCCGCCGATGGCACGGAAGGCGTCGCCGAGCCAGTTGCCGCCGACGACCATTTCAAGTTCCGCATCGTTCAGTTCGATGATTTCCGATTTTGCATGTTCCAGGTTCAGCATTTCAGTCACTCCTGTTGAGGTGATGTGTGATGAAAAACGTTTGGACGTGTGGTTCTCAGCGGTGGAAGATGCCACCAGGCAACCAGGGGTTCGGGCCCAGGGGCGGTTGCGTCGTGATCTTGCCATTCACGATCCACGGGCCGATGCAGCCTCCGTCATTGATGAAGCCACCGCACACGGAGCCCAATTCGCGCTCGTCCAGCTCTCTACGGTCTCGATTGCTGCGCTCAGTCATATGTGTCTCCCGCTGTCGAGGAGGGGGACATCCCCTCTCATCTGGTGATCGCAGGAGTACCGCGGGCGGTTTCTTTAGACTGTGAGGCGGGTCACAGGAGCGCTCTCAAGCAGGAGGGGGAACGAATTGGCCTCGCGGCGGGTGCGTCGGAGGAGTGGTAGCTTTCGCCGAGTTACCGGAGCTTCCTAACTGCAGGTTTTGACCCGAAGCGCCGAGCGGTTGCGCTCAGGAATCGCGACCAGCGCGCACATGCCTCAAAGCCGGGAGCGAATGGAATTCAAAACTCCGGTCGCCGCGTCGACAACCTGCAGGGCCTGCTGGGATTTGGCCAACGCAAAAGCCGACCTGGCGCATTGATCGGGAAGTTGCGCAATCTTTCTGCGCTGGCTGGTAAGAATATTGGTCGACTGGTCGATGGCAAATTTCACCACGCCGCGGGTCGGGTCATTCTCGCTGACGCTCGTTAGTTCCTTCTCGATCGTAATCAGATATTCGAAACTGGACAGCTCTTGGGAAATCTCGACAAGATTTTGAACGGTGGACTTGACGCAATCTGCTTCGACGGCGGGTATGTCGGTCCGCTTCGAGGTCTGGACGAGGTCTGCCATCAAGCCGGCAAACATCGGCCTCAGATCTTCGACTCTCTTCAATTCAGCCGGGCTCAGGACTCCGGCCAGGCATACTTTCGTTGCGACCAGCAATCCAAGGCATTGCCACACTAGTCGAGTGACGACCACACGCGCCGTTGCGGTAAGTGGGACGCTATCCGCTTGCCATCTCATTTGAGGCGCTCGACGTCCTTTGCCCCGACAAATCCGTGAAATTCTCCGCGTGAGCTTAGCGCCGCACAACCGATCGCTCAATCGTATTTTCCGCAAAGCCGCGCGCGTCTTGGCCGGCAAGGCTCGTCGCGACCCGTTGTGCCACTAACGGCTCCTATGTATCATCGGAGCATACTCCGGGCGTTTAACGCCGATTTGACCAACGACAAGCGGTTGCGCCCAGATGATTTGCGGGGGATTGAGCCGTGAATGATGGCCCCGAACGTATTTTCCGTGCCAGCGCGTTGCAACGCGCGGCGTCGCCCGACGAACTCGACCATCTCGTCTCTATCACCAAGCCGGCCGACTGGATCCTGGCGCTTGTCGTGACGGCCGCACTGGTGGCGGCGCTCGTCTGGGGAATCTACGGCCGGATTCCCTCGCGTGTATCGGGACAGGGAATTCTGGTCGGCAGCGGCCGCGTCGTCGATGCAGTCTCTGCCGCGGAAGGACGGCTCGCTTCGCTCAGCATTTCCGTTGGCGACCATGTCGAACGGGGCCAGTTGATTGCCCAGATTTCGCAAACCGACATCGAGCAGAAGTACGCAGATGCGGTGGAGACCTACAAGGAACGCCAGCGCGAGCACGACGAAATGGCCGCAAAGGTCAGGTCGGAACTCTCGGTCAAGGTCTCCAATCTCCAAAAGCTGGAAGCCGCCTTCAACAAGGTCATCGAGGCGACCGGGCAGCGCGTTCAGTCGCTGGACCTCGACGTGAAGAATCTCGAGCAGCTTATGGCCAAAGGGCTGACCACGCGGAAGACGCTGGAAGATCGCCGTCTTGAGTTGACCGAGGCGCAGCAGCGCCGGACGGATTCGCAAAACGAGATTCTCAAGCTGCACGCCCAGCAATCCGATCTCGAAACGCAGCGCGAGCATGAATTGCAGCAGGCCGAGTTCGCGGCCAATAATGCGCGCCGAGAGATGCAGGCGCTGGCTGGAACCCTGGGGCGCAATTCTCAGGTTCTCAGTCCGATTACGGGGCGCGTGCTCGAAACCAAGATATCGACTGGTTCGGTGCTCGCCGTCGGTACGCCGGTCGTCCTGATTGAAGACGAGGGCTCGAAGCTCGAGGCGGTGATCTATGTCCCCGCCGAGCAGGGCAAGAGCGTCAAGCCGGGCTCCCAGGTCCGCATCGCACCCAGCACCGTGAAGCGCGAGGAGTTCGGCACGATGATCGGGACCGTCTCGAGCGTGTCGGAGTTTCCCGTGACTCCGCAAGGCATGACTGCGGTGCTCCACAATGACCAGCTGGTTAAGGTGTTCTCCCACGACGGCGCGCCCTATGCCGTCGCCGTGTCCCTGGAGCGGGACGACTCGACGACGAGCGGCTATCGATGGGCCGTTGGCAAGGGACCGCAGGTTCACCTGACCAGCGGAACGCTCGCCCAAGCCGAAATCACCACCCGAAACCGGCGCCCGCTGGATCTCGTTATTCCTCTCCTCAGGAAGCTGACCGGGATCGATGGATAGGTCTCCAACTCCAGGAGTGAAGAAAACGCCGACCGTCCTGCAGATGGAGGCGGCGGAATGCGGCGCGGCCTGTCTTGCCATGGTGCTGGCGCACTATGGCCGCTGGGTGCCGCTCGAGCAGTTGCGTGTCGAATGCGGCGTGTCACGCGATGGCAGCAAGGCGAGCAACGTCGTCAGGGCCGCACGGCGCTTCGGCCTGTCTGCCAAGGGATTTCGGCAGGAGGTCGCAACACTTCGCACAACGCCGACGCCTTGCATCATTCACTGGAACTTTAATCACTTCGTCGTTCTCGACGGAATTGACGGCAAGTTCGCCTATATCAACGACCCCGCCTTTGGGCGAAGGCGAATCGGCATCGATGAACTCGACAGGAGTTTCACCGGTGTCGTGCTCACCATGGAGCCCGCGGCCGGGTTCGTCGCGCAAGGAAGCAAGCCCGGCGGACTGCGCCTCCTCGTCCGCGAGCTGCGCGGCTCGAAATCTGCCGTCGGACTTCTCGTCCTGCTCAGCTTCGTCACGGTTGTTCCGGGCCTTGTCGCTGCGAGCTTCTCGAAGATCTTCATCGACGACGTCCTGATCCAGCATTTGGACGGGTGGTTGCGTCCCCTTCTTGTCGGGATGGCCATCACCGCACTGATCCGTACGGTCCTGACGCTGCTCCAGCAATCCCTGCTGCTGAGACTGCAGACGAAGCTATCGGTTGTGATGATCAGCCGGTTTCTCTGGCGGGTGATGGCATTGCCGATGGAGTTCTTCACTCAACGCCACGCCGGAGACATCGCGACGCGCGTCCTGGCCAACGAGCAGATCGCGCGGCTGCTTGCGGGCGGAATTGCGGCGAACGTGCTCAATCTTACCTCGGTCGTGTTCTTTGCGTTCGCGATGGCGGTCTATGATCTCTGGCTTGCCGCGATTTGCATTGCCTTGTCGCTGCTCAACGTTTTGTTCCTGCGGCTTTCGCACCGGCGTCGCGAGGACCTCAGTCGCGGGCTCTCACAAGAGCGAGGAAAGTCGCTCGGGGCGGTGGTCAGCATCGTCAGGACCATCGAGACGATCAAGGCAAGCGGGCTCGAGGACGAGGCGTTCGGACAATGGTCCGGCGTTCAGGCCAAGCTTCTCAACGCCGAGCGCGAGCTCGCCTCGTCGTCGATCATGCTCGACATGATCCCGACCCTGATTTCCGGACTGACCGTGACGGCGATCCTCATCCTTGGAGGTTTGCGGGTGACTGAAGGGTCGCTGACGCTCGGCAGCCTCGTCGCATTCCAGTCCCTGATGGCAAGCTTCTCGGACCCCGTCGCAATGCTGGTCAACCAGGCCAGCGGCTTTCAATTGATCCGGGGTGCGCTCGATCGCCTTGAAGACGTCTACAACTATCCGCTCGGCGACAAGCCGAAGGAGGGCGGATCCGAAAGGCGTTTCCCCGCAAAGCTCGCCGGACGCGTCGAACTGAGAAACGTGCAGTTCGGCTATTCGCTGCTCGAACCTCCGCTGATCGCAGACCTTTCGATTGCCGTCAGTCCGGGATCGCGCGTCGCGCTTGTCGGCGCATCCGGAAGCGGTAAATCGACGCTGGGCCGCCTGATTTGCGGCCTCAACAAGCCGTGGGTCGGCGAGATCCTGATCGACGGGGTCCCGCTTGGGGACGTCCCGCCCGAGATCCTCGCCAACTCGATCGCCTACGTGGACCAGGATATTTTCCTGTTCGAGGGCACGGTGCGGGACAATCTCACGCTTTGGGACCGGACGACGCCGGACCTCGATCTGACCAGGGCACTGAAAGACGGGCAGATCCAGGACGAGATCGCCATCAGGACCGGCAGTTACGATACTTACGTCAGCGAGGGTGGAACGAATTTCAGCGGAGGGCAGCGTCAGCGCATCGAGATCGCGCGTGCTCTCGTCGGCCGCCCCTCCGTCATCGTTCTCGATGAAGCCACGGCCGCGCTCGATCCGGTCACGGAGAAGGCGATCGACGACAATCTGCGCCGAACCGGCTGCACCTGCATCATCATCGCACATCGTCTGAGCACGATCAGGGATTGCGACGAGATCGTCGTGTTGCAACAGGGCAAGGTCGTCGAGCGCGGGACGCACGAGAGCCTGCTGGCCCTCGACGGCGAATATGCAAGGCTGGTGTCGCAGGAATGATCCATTCGGCTGAAAACA
This sequence comes from Bradyrhizobium sp. LLZ17, assembly GCF_041200145.1. Lineage (NCBI taxonomy): Bacteria > Pseudomonadati > Pseudomonadota > Alphaproteobacteria > Hyphomicrobiales > Nitrobacteraceae > Bradyrhizobium > Bradyrhizobium zaerense. The sequence goes on along the minus strand of NZ_CP165734.1, from coordinate 2,033,678 downwards.
TCGTGTCCTGCGCGAGCCTCGTCTCGGCGGAGCTTCCGATCGACATGACGCTCGATGGTCGCAGGCCTATCCGGCTCGATCACCACGGCCATGTGTTGGAGGTCGTCGCCGGTCATCTGGACATCTTCGCCGTGGATGTCGAGGATGGGGAATACGGGAGCAGACACCATCTGTTTCGGATCGAAAGCGGCGATGTCGTCCCCGATCTCCCGGCGCTCGCGGTCTCGGCAGGACGCGGCGTGAGCTTCATCGCGGTCGGCACCGACAGCACGCGCGCGTCTGCGCACGCCCGGTCTGATCGCACATCGGCAGCTCAGGCCACCCGCTGGATCGAGCGGCTGGCGCGCTTCGTCGCTGGACCTGCGCCGTTGTGGCAAATGACGGAGTTGCCGGTGGGCGAAGCCCAACTGCTCCCGAACGAATGCGGCCGGGGACCCATGCGTGGACTGCTCTGGCTGACGGTGGAGCGCGGCGTCCTCAGGCTGATGGGCGTTGCCGTTTCTTGCGCCGCTGGAAGCCAGCCGCTGCCGCTCACCTCTGGCTTGTGGGTCGAGGCGGGCGAGGAAGGGTGTGGCGTAGTCGCAGCCGGCGTAATGCCGGCCTCGATCTGGCCGGCAATCGATCAGTTCCACCAGAGCTTCGTGGCCTGCGTCCAACGCATTCTGGCCAATGAGAGGGTGGGCGAGAGCGAGCGCCTGGTCAGCCGGACCACTCTCGCGGCGTCGCAGTCCATCGAAGCCTTCGACCGCCTGTCCGGCATCATCGTGCGGCGCTTCGATCATGACGCGGTCGATGCATCATATTCCGACCGTCTGGCCGGCGCCTGCCAACTCGTCGGAAGCGCGATGCGCACACCAATTGCGATCTCAGGCCGGGTCGAGGGCAGCCGGCAGGAATTCACTGGCCTGACGCAAATCGCGCTGGATGCCCGTCTGCGGCTAAGGCAGGTCCTGCTCCGGTCGGACTGGTGGCGAACCGATGCCGGCCCGCTGGTCGGCTGGTTCGGCGAGAAGCGCGAGCCGGTCGCTCTGGTCCACGAGCCGCGCCGCGGCTATATCATGGTCGATCCGCTGACGAAAGCGCGTTCGGCCGTCAATCGCGCCGTGGCGGCACAGATCGCTCCGGAAGCGGCGATGTTCTATCCGCCGCTGCCCTCACGCTCCCTGAAGTTCAGGGACCTTCTTCAATTTGCCCTTCGCTATGCGCGAGGTAGCGGTCTGCGCATCGCATTGGCGGTCGTAATCATCGGGCTTCTGTCGCTGGTGACGCCCCTTGTCACCAATCTGCTGATCAGCTCGATCATCCCGAGATCGGAGCTTGACCAGCTCGTCTTCTGCGCGCTCGCGCTGGGCCTGACGGCTCTGGCGGTAGCCGGCGTTCAGGTTATGCAGGGCCTCGTCATGCTTCGCATGGAAGCGACGATCGACTGGCGATTGCAGTCGGCGATGATCGATCGCCTGCTAAGGCTGCCGACGGCCATCTTTCGGGAATTCACGGCGGGCGAACTGGTCGACCGCGCGATGGGCATCGACGCCGCGCGGCGTGCGCTGACGGGCCACGCATTGCGCGGCATGATCGCAGGCCTGTTCTGCATCTTCAGCCTCGGCTTGATGGTCTACTACAGCCCGAAGCTGGCGTTGCTCGCGATTGGGCTGACATTCGTCAGGGCGGCAGCCATCATCTCCACCAACCTGCTGCGGCTGTATTTCGAGAACAAGCACTTCAACCAGCAGGGCAAGGTCAGCGGGTTCGTTCTCCAGTTGCTGACGGGTGTCGGCAAGTTGCGGGTGTCGGGGGCGACCGGGCGCGCGCTCGGAATCTGGTCGAAGCAGTTCGCGACGCAAAAGCAGTATTTCGTGTCCTCGCAACTTGCCAGCAACGGCCTCGGCGCGTTCGAGACGGCATTTCCGACGATCGCGACGCTGATCATCTTTGCCTATGCATCCTATTCGAACAGCAAGCTGCTCACGGATCTCGGCACGTTCTTCGCGTTCTTTTCCGCCTTCGGGCAATCGATGGGTGCGGTCGGCTCCTGGGCCGGCGGTGTCAGTGAGGCGCTCATTGCGATACCCCCGCTGCTCCGGTTGCGGCCTCTGATCGCGAGCCCGACTGAGATTTCAGACGACCGCAAGGCGCCGGGAGAGCTGTCCGGTTCGATCGAGCTTGCGCGCGTGTCCTTCCGGTATCTGTCGAGTGGCCCTCTGGTGCTCGACAACGTCACCTTGAAGATCGCGCCGGGAGAATACGTCGCGATCGTCGGTCCATCCGGCGGCGGAAAGTCGTCCTTGTTCCGGCTCTTGCTGGGGTTCGAGCGACCGGAGTCGGGCGCGGTGTTCTACGACGGAAAATCAATTGAGACGCTCGACGTAAGTGCTTTGCGGCGCCAGCTCGGCGTTGTCTTGCAAAGTGCTCGGCTCGCGAACGGGAACATCTACGAGAATATCTGCGGTGGAGTTCGGCTTTCGCTCGACCAGGTATGGGAAGCCGCCCGGCTCGCCGGAATTGAAGAAGACATCAAGGCGATGCCGATGGGCATGCTGACCCAGGTGTCCGAAGGCGTCAGTACGCTTTCCGGAGGACAACGGCAGCGCGTCATGATCGCGCGCGCCATCGCGCGACGTCCGCGCGTCTTGCTGTTCGACGAGGCAACGAGCTCGCTCGACAATCGATCCCAGGCCATCGTCAGTGATGCGTTGGAGAATTTGAACGTCACCCGGATCGTCATCGCTCACCGGCTGAGCACCGTCAGGACTGCGGATCGGATCATCGTGCTGGTCGACGGCAAGATCGTCGAAGCCGGAACCTTTGAGGAGTTGACCGCCGCTGCTGGCGCTTTTGCCGCGTTCGCGCAGCGGCAGATGCTTTGATCCGCCGTAACCCACGGTCCATTCCCTCCAGAAAACAATCTTCATCTTTGCAAGCCTCCCGAAACTGCAGTGCAGGTGCGAAGCTGACGAGCATTTCCCGGAAAAAAGCCAGTCGCTTGCCTCTGTGACAAGCATCACAGCCTAGCGAAGCAGCCCGCGCTACTCCTGCGACCACCAGATGAGAGGGGATGTCCCCCTCCTCGACAGCGGGAGACACATATGACTGAGCGCAGCAATCGAGACCGTAGAGAGCTGGACGAGCGCGAATTGGGCTCCGTGTGCGGTGGCTTCATCAATGACGGAGGCTGCATCGGCCCGTGGATCGTGAATGGCAAGATCACGACGCAACCGCCCCTGGGCCCGAACCCCTGGTTGCCTGGTGGCATCTTCCACCGCTGAGAACCACACGTCCAAACGTTTTTCATCACACATCAGCTCAACAGGAGTGACTGAAATGCTGAACCTGGAACATGGAAAATCGGAAATCATCGAACTGAACGATGCGGAACTTGAAATGGTCGTCGGCGGCAACTGGCTCGGCGACGCCTTCCGTGCCATCGGCGGCGCCATCAGAGACGCTGCCGAATGGGTCGGCGGCCTTATCTTTGGCGGCTTGCAGGGCCCCGGCAACCAGCGCGGTCCGTTTGGCCCGGGATCGGGCCCGGGGCAGCCACCCTTCTGAGCTCGTTTTCCCGGAGCTGCTCGCGAATTGGAGGTCGCCTCGGTCGGCGGCCTCGTTCGTTTGCGACTACGTGCAGCCGTGCCGGAAGGGCGCCTTGCCTGCCGTTGAAGCCGCGGCGTATAATATTCCGATGGCTGTCAGCTCTCCCGATCTGAAAGCGTTCTTGCTCGCGACACCGTTCTTCGGTGGCCTTTCAGATGCCAGTCTCGACGTTTTGCTCCCCATGTTGGTTGAGCGCAGAGTCCAAGCAGGTCACATCGTTATAGCTCAAGGCGATCCCGGTCGGTCGATGTTCGTCGTCCATTCAGGAGAGCTTGAGGTACGCAGGCAAGGCAATTCGGGCGGGCTCATTCACACGGCTGATCTCGGGCCAGGGGATTTCTTTGGCGAGATGACCCTGATCGAAATGCAAAATCGATCGGCAACGGTGGTGGCAGCGACTGCAGCCGTGCTTTACGAACTTACAGCTCAAAATCTGTATACTTACTATAAGGCTGACACGCGCGCCTATGTCATAGTGCTTCAAAATGTTAACCGCGAGCTCTGTCGCCGCCTCCGTCGCGCGGATGAGCGTGTGGCGGAGCTGGTGGATCAGCTACGTCAATGAGCACTGGCCGATGAAGATCTGGGTTTTCATACCCACGTCAGGTCAGGACCGCATATCTCCTCTCGTCGCATCGTGGTCGCCACCGCGTACAAGGATGCGACGATCGACTTGAATCGCCGACGATTGGGTTCGAGGTATTCGATCAATTCGTCGAGCTCATCTTCGGTTGGGCGGTCTCGCTCGACCGAATTGCCGACAAGACCCGAATGCTTCGTTGCAAAGCGCGCTACCCGGACCTCTTCAGTCGAGAGGGTTTTGGTGACCCTCTGCGGTCAATACTGCGCTCCCGTCCTTGCGACGGCGGAAGGTCTCTGACACATAGCGGTTCTTACGGCGGACCTGGACGCTCCAGTTCCCGGAGGACAAGTGAGTGGGGCTGGCCATGGTAAATAGGGGTACAAACGTGTGCTAGTTTGGCGTGCGCACGTCATGCTTCAAGCTGTTGAGAGCATAAGGTAAATCATTGAAATCGCAATACTATCGCTTTTCCGTGGCCCCCATGATGGATTGGACCGACCGGCATTGCCGGGTGTTCCACCGTCAGCTGACGCGGCGGGCGCTGCTCTATACGGAGATGCTGACCACCGGCGCCGTGATTCATGGCGATCGGAGGCGGCTGCTCGGGTTCGATGCGGTCGAGCATCCGGTGGCGCTTCAGCTGGGTGGCTCGGATCCGCACGAGCTCGCGCTGGCGGCACGGATCGGCGAAGACTTTGGTTATGACGAGATCAATCTCAATGTCGGCTGCCCGTCGGATCGCGTGAAAGACGGCCGCTTTGGCGCGTGCCTGATGGCGGAGCCGCAGCTTGTGGCCAGGTGCGTCGATGCGATGAAGGCCGCCGTTGCCGTGCCCGTCACCGTGAAGTGTCGCATTGGCATCGATGACCAGGATCCGGAAGAGGCTCTCGATGCGCTTGCGCGCGCAGTTATCGCCGCGGGCTGCGACGCACTCATCGTGCATGCCCGGAAAGCCTGGCTCAACGGTTTGTCGCCGAAGGAGAACCGGGACATCCCGCCGCTCGATTATGATCGTGTCTATCGCCTCAAACGCGCGGTGCCCGATGTGCCCATCATCATCAACGGCGGCATCCTGAGCATCGACGAGGCGAAGGCGCATCTCGCGCATGTCGACGGCGCGATGCTTGGCCGGGCCGCCTATCAGGAGCCGTGGCGACTCCTCTCTGTCGATCCGGATATTTTTGACGAGGCGGCGCCGCATGCGACGATGCAGGACGCGCTCGAGGCGATGATGCCCTATATCGAGGCGCAGCTCGCGCGGGGCACGCGGCTGCACGCCATCACGCGCCACTTCGTCGGCGCATTCCACGCCGTGCCCGGCGCGCGCGCCTTTCGACGCCATCTCGCCGAGCACGGTACCAAGCAGGGGGCTGGTGTTGAGGTGCTGCGCGAGGCGATCGCGCGCGTTGGCGCCCGTGCACCGGCAGAGGCTGCCTAGCCGTAGCCGCCCGGAAGAGCTGGAACGCGAGTCCGGCCCTTCGTCGGCCGATCCTCAATCGACTGCCGTGCGCGCGCGTCGGTGGCTGCCCTGCAGCTCGGGATAGCCAGTGAGCATCAGTGTATCGGAATGCACGCCCCAGCTCTCCAGACGATCAAGGAAGCTCATGCCGAGCAGATTGGTCTTCATCTGCCCGCGCTGCACGACGAGGGCCGGCACTGACTTTTCGACGAGGTGTCCGACGGCAAGACGGTCGATCGTGAGCCGGGCCGCCTTGGTGTGGCCGCCCGCGGTCTCGAGATCGACGTCATATTCGAGCATCTCGAGCGGCAGCCCGATCGCCTTCGCGGTCTCCCAGGTGAGCACCACCGAGGTGGCGCCGGTGTCGATCACCATCGGTGCGGCGACGCCGTTGATCTTGGCGCGGAGCGCGAACTCGCCGCCCTGGCCGCGCTGAATTTGCACGGCAGGGACTGGGGACGCGGTCTGTCCGCGAAACATATGCGAGACTGTGTGGCTGGCGCGCGCGATCTGGTCAGGATCGCCATAGGCGACGACGGCACCGGCGGTGGCGGCCAGCATGATGAGAACGAGCAGGAAGCGGATCATCGCATGCTCCCGAAGCCGCGCAGCCTAGTCAGGTGCGCCGTGTCGATCCGGCGATCGGTTGCAATCCGGCTTCCGTCATGCGCGTCGGCAGCAGCGCCATCACTGCGAGCCGTTCCGCACTCTCCATCGCATGCCAGCGCGCTATCTCCGGCAAGGTGCGGCCGCAGCCGAAGCACAGCTTGGTCTGGGGATCGATCATACAGACGGCGATGCACGGGGTTTCTCTGCTCATCCTGGCATTTTGAGGGATTGTTGGGCATGTCTGCAAGCATGTGTTTAGGAGCCCGTGCCGGCGCTCATGATCGGCTTGTGGCGTGGCCTTCGTTTCTCGTCGGGAACGACGGAACTGTCCGGCTGGAGCGGCGGAGAATCCTCCGACAGCGGCGCCAGCGCGCTCATCACGCGCTCCGGCGGGAAGGTGACGATCACCTCGGTGCCGATGCGCAGCTTGGACTTCAGCGTGAACGTGCCGCCATGCAGGTCGATCAGGTTCTTCGCGATGGGCAGGCCGAGCCCTGCGCCCTGTTCGGCCGATTTGATCGAGTTGGAGCCCTGGCCGAACGAGGCGAGCACGACCGGAATCTCGTCCTCGGGAATTCCGGAGCCGGTATCCTTGACGGAGAGATATTGCCCGCCCGAGGCAGTCCAGCCCGCCTTGAGCCAGATCTCGCCGCCCTGCGGGGTGAACTTGATCGCGTTTGAGAGCAGATTGAGCACGACCTGACGGATCGCGCGCTCGTCGGCCCAGAGCCGCGGCATAGCCTGCTCGAACACCTCGTGAATGGTGATGCCGCGGCTCGAAGCGCGCAGCTTCATCAGGTGGTGACAGTCGGCAACGATGCCGACCAGCGACACCGCTTCCTCGTTCAACTCGTAGCGGCCGGCTTCGATCCGCGACAGGTCGAGGATCTCGTTGATGAGGTTGAGCAGGTGCACGCCGGAACTATGGATGTCGCCGGAATATTCCTTGTAGACCGGCACTGCATGCGCGCCAAAAATCTCGCTCTTCATCACTTCGGAGAAGCCGAGGATGGCGTTCAGCGGCGTGCGCAGCTCGTGGCTCATCTGTGCCAGGAAGCGCGATTTGGCGACGTTGGCGGATTCGGCGCGGTGCCGCGCCTCGTCCGAGATCGCCTTGGCCTGCTCGAGCTCGCCGATCAGCGCGTCCTTCTCGGCGCGCGCTTCGAGCGTTGCGAACGTCGAGGAGTGCAGCTGGTGTGCCAGCAGTATGAAATAGCCTTCAGCCGCGAGCGCCAGCGCGGCCAGGATGTAATTGTCCAGCGAACCGCTCATCGCAAAGCTCAGCGCCATCGCGACCGCAACAGGCGCGGTGGCGGCGAGGGCCGCGATCGGCAAATTGGCGGCGAGCATGCTCGATACTGCGATCACCAGCAGCATCAGGAACATCATCAGCGTTTCCGTGACCGTGTCGAGCACGGGATGGATCAGGATCGCCATCCAGCACAGGCCGTAGAGCAGGTCGAGCACGACGAAGCGTGTGCGCCAGGCGCGCGTGGCCGCGGGCGAGGCAGGCTCGGTCAGAAAGCGCCGGCAGCTGCGGATCATCGCGACGTGGATACAGAACATGCCGGCAGTCCAGGCCGCGGCCGGAATGGGCTGCATCCACAGCCCGAACAGCACGCCGGTGGCCACCACCAGCAGCATCACGACATAAGAGGCCGAGAGCCGCGTCTGCGCATATTGGCGCAGCAGCTCGGCGTCGAAGGCCGGCCGGGTTCCGCTGGTCGACGTTAACTTATCGCGCGCCTCGCGCACCCGCTGCGCCGCAGCCCTTCGGCTGCTCGCTGACGGAGCGCTGACTGGCTCGGCCGGAAGCTGCACAACCTCAGGCTTTTCAGCGGGGTTACTCATCAAGCAACACGATTCCTGCCCGCGTTGGACGCGGGCCTTCTGCATTGTCTATCTCTGGCAAGAAATCGTTAAGAGCTGACTTAAGGAGCTAAAGAATTACGTTAACGGGGTGTTAATTTTGAACTGGCGAGTGCCTTCAGTGCAGCCAAGCATGCTGCGCGACGTAGACCACCGCGCCTGCCAGATATCCCGCCAGCGCCGGCACCGCGATGCGGCGTGCGTACCAGAAGAACTCGATCTTCTCGAGGCCCATCGCAGCGACGCCTGCGGCCGAGCCGATGATCAGGATCGAGCCGCCGGTGCCGGCGCAATAGGCGATGAACTCCCAGAGGAAGCTGTCGGGCGGATAATGTGCGAGGTCGTACATGCCCATGGTCGCGGCCACCAGCGGCACGTTGTCGATGACGGCGCTGAGCAAGCCAAGCACGACCACGATGACGTCCTGGCGGCCGAGCGTGGCGTCCAGCCATTTGGCCAGCATCGACAGCAAGCCGGTATGTTCGAGACTGGCGACCGCGAGCAGAATCCCGACGAAGAACACGATCGAGCCCATGTCGATCCGCGTCAGCGCATGCGCGAGCGAGAGCGGACGGCGCACATGCTCGTCCTTGTCGCGATGCACGATCTCGCCGACCAGCCAGACGATGCCAAGCCCGAGCAGGACGCCCATGAATGGCGGCAGATGCGTGACGGTCTTGAAGGCGGGCACCGCGATCAGTACGCCGAGTCCGAGACAGAACATCAGGTTTCGCTCGAACCGGTTTACCGCGAGCAATCCGTTGTCTTTGGGCGGCGCCGAGATGGTCTTGCCCTTCAGCGAAAGGCTGATGAAGGCGAGCGGCACGAGCAGATTGATCAGCGAGGGCAGCAGCACCGCGCCCATGATCTTGAGCGGCGAGATCTGCCCGCCGATCCACAGCATGGTCGTGGTGACGTCGCCGATCACGGTCCACGCACCGCCGGCATTGGCGGCGATGACGACGAGGGAGGCGAACAACAGCCGGTCCTCGCGCCGCGCGATCAGCCGCTGGATCAGCGAGATCATGACGATGGTCGTCGTCAGATTGTCAAGGATCGAACTCAGGAAGAACGCCACGAAGCCGACCAGCCACATCAGCTTGGCCTGGCTGGTGGTGCCGATGCGGGAGGTGATGACCTCGAAGCCGTCATGGGCGTCGATCACCTCGACGATGGTCATCGCCCCGATCAGGAAGAACACGATCTGTGCGGTGGAGGCGACGGACTCGTCGAGCTGACGGCCGACCAGTACGTGATCGCCGGTCGCAGTCGCGTAGATTGTCCAGAGCAGGCCCGCGCCGAGCAGCGCAGACGCGCTCTTGTTGATCCCGATCGGATGCTCGAGCGCGATCGCCGCATAAGCGAGGACGAAGATGACGGCGAGCGCGATCAGCAAGGCGGGGTCAGTCTGTCAGTGTCAGCGATTAAGGCGCGCGAGCAGGCTGGACGTGTCCCACCGCTTGCCGCCCATCTTCTCGACCTCGGCATAGAACTGGTCGACCAGCGCGGTGACCGGCAGATTGGCGCCGTTGCGGCGGGCTTCCGCGATGCAGATCGAGAGGTCCTTGCGCATCCATTCCACCGCAAAGCCGAAATCGTACTTGTCGTCGTTCATGGTCTTGTAGCGGTTCTCCATTTGCCAGGACTGCGCCGCGCCCTTGGAGATGGTGTCGATGACGGCCGCGACATCAAGACCCGATTTCTTGGCGAAATGAATGCCCTCGGAGAGGCCCTGCACCAGGCCTGCGATGCAGATCTGATTGACCATTTTCGTCAGTTGGCCGGAGCCGGCGGGTCCCAGCAGCTTGCACATCCGCGCATAGGCCGCGATCACCGGTTCGGCGCCGGCATAAGCGTCCGCGGTACCGCCGCACATCACCGTCAGCACGCCGTTTTCGGCCCCGGCCTGGCCGCCGGACACAGGCGCGTCGATGAACTTGAAGCCGGCTTTGGCCGCGGCGGCATCGAGCTCGCGCGCGACTTCGGCGGAGGCGGTGGTGTGGTCGACGAAGGTCGCGCCCTTCTTCATCCCGGCAAAGGCGCCATCGGGGCCGATCGTGACCGCGCGCAGATCGTTGTCGTTGCCGACGCAGCACATCACGAAATCCTGGCCCTCGGCAGCCGCCTTCGGGGTCGCCGCGGTCTTGCCGCCGAACTTGTCCGCCCACTCCTTCGCCTTGGCGGCGGTACGGTTATAGACGGTGACCTCATGGCCCCCTTTTTTCACGAGGTATCCGGCCATGGGGAAGCCCATCACGCCGAGACCGAGGAAAGCGACTTTAGCCATGTGTAATACCTTGTCCGTAGTTTGGGTTTTACGGTTCTTGCCGGGGCGAGGGGGGCCCGGTTCCGCTATGAGGGCGGATTAGGGGCGCACCATAAACCCTTGAGGCGAGAGGGCAACGGCTTCGTTTGGCGGCCTGTTGTGCTAGGATGGCGAACCTCAAGGACTTCAAAACTAGGGAGCGAAGCATGGGTGTGGGTTTCGGCGGCGTGAGTGTTGGCGTCCTCGATCATTTCAACATCCGGACCCGGAATCTGGCCGAGACGGTCCGCTTCTACGAGGACGTGCTGGGCCTGGAAAACGGCGCCCGGCCGAATTTCGCCTTCCCCGGCGCCTGGATGTACAGCGAGGACAAGCCGGTGGTGCACCTCGTCGATATTTCGCCGACCTCGGAGCCACAAAAGCCGGATTCCGGCGTTGTCCACCACGTCGCCTTTGTCAGCCGTGGCTTTGACGGCATGAAGCAGCGGCTGGCGTCCAAGGGGATGAAATTCGAGTCCCGCCAGGTGCCCGGCGGCGACCTCTGGCAGATCTTCGTCCACGACCCCAACGGGGTGATGATCGAGCTCAATTATGAGGCGGCGAAGGAGCAGGGGGCGGCGCCCGCCGAGATGGCTGACGATATCGGCAGGCAGTAGCCTTTTGAGCGTTTCCGCTCTAATGGGGCACATCTTGAATGCAGGAGATGCGCTTTGAGCGTGACGCAGCAACAGGTTCTCGACAGCCTCGGCCGGATCAAGTCGCCGCGCGGGGTCGCGCTCACCAACGCCAATGTGCTGAGCGCGATCAGCGCCGCTGACGGCAAGGTGTTCTTCTCGATCAATGTCGATGCCGCCGAGGCGCGGGCCTGGGAATCCGTCCGGGCCGAAGCCGAGGCCGCCGTGCGCGCCATTCCCGGCGTCACCACCGTGATGGTGGCGCTCACCGCCGAGCGCAAGGCGGGCGCTACACCGCCGCCGCCACCAACGCCGAGCCGCGGCACGCCGGGCGTGCAGCCGGTCCACGCCCATAAGCCGCCGCAGGGCGGCGGGTCGCCGATGGCGCGGCAGTCGGAGATTCCGGGCGTCGCCGCCGTGATCGCGGTCGCTTCGGGCAAGGGCGGCGTCGGCAAGTCGACCACGGCGCTCAACCTGGCGCTGGGGCTGCGCGACCTCGGCCTCAAGGTCGGGCTGCTCGATGCCGACATCTACGGCCCCTCGGTGCCGCGGCTGACGGGGCTGCACGAGAAGCCGGAGCTGGACAGTGATCGCAAGATGATTCCGCTCAGGCGTTTCGGCCTCGCGATCATGTCGATCGGCTTCCTGGTCGAGGAAGAGACCGCGATGATCTGGCGCGGGCCGATGGTGATGTCGGCGGTGACGCAGATGCTGCGCGATGTCCAATGGGGCGAGCTCGACGTGCTCGTCGTCGACATGCCGCCGGGCACCGGCGACGCCCAGCTCACGCTGGCGCAGAACGTGCCGCTGAAGGGCGCCGTCATCATCTCGACCCCGCAGGATCTCTCTTTGATCGATGCGCGGCGCGGGCTTGCCATGTTCAGGAAGGTCAACGTGCCCGTGCTCGGCATCGTCGAGAACATGAGCTATTTCCAGTGCCCGCATTGCGGCACGAAATCGGACATCTTTGGCCATGGCGGCGCGCGCCACGAGGCCGAGAAGCTGGGAGTACCGTTCCTGGGCGAAGTCCCGCTGCACATGGCGATTTGCGCCAGCTCGGATGCCGGTAGTCCGGTCGTCGACAGCGAGCCGGACGGCCCCCATGCGGCGATCTACCGCGCCATTGCGGGGCAGGTCCGGGACCAGCTCAAGGGCGTCATCGCCGCGGCCTGAGCCGGTCTTCCCGGGACATGCGACTTTCGTACGGTCCCGTCATGCCATTGTCGCGTTCCGCAATGGCGGCTTCCGTGTTAAAGGCCACGGCAGTCAAGCCTCTTCGGTGCGACGCGGCTTTGAACGCGTCGCCGAAATGAGTGGCGGCAAAAGAGATGTTGAGGGGAAACGCCCCAGCAAGGAGAGAGCAGAAGATGAAGCGTCGTGAATTCTTGAAAGTGTCGGCAGCAGGCGCGGCGGCGACCGCCGCGGTGGCCTCGCCGGCAATCGCGCAATCCTCGCCCGAGGTGAAGTGGCGCCTGACGTCGAGCTTTCCGAAGTCGCTCGATACCATCTATGGCGGCGCCGAGCAGTTGGCGAAGTACGTCGCCGAAATGACTGACAACAAATTCCAGATTCAGGTCTTCCAGGCCGGCGAAATCGTTCCCGGCCTGCAGGCGCTGGACGCGACGCAGAAGGGCACCGTCGAGATGTGCCACACTGTGTCGTATTACTACGTCGGCAAGGACCCGACCTTTGCAATCTTCGCGTCGGTGCCGTTCGGCCTCAATGCGCGCCAGCAGAATTCCTGGCTCTACCAGGGCGGCGGCAACGAGCTCGCCAACGAGTTCTTCAAGAAGACCAACGTGGTTGGCTTCCCCTGCGGCAACACCGGCACGCAGATGGGCGGGTGGTTCCGCAAGGAGATCAAGACGGTCGCCGATCTCTCCGGCCTGAAATTCCGTATCGGCGGTATCGCCGGCCAGGTGCTCCAGAAAGTCGGCGTGGTGCCGCAGCAACTCGCGGGCGGCGACATCTATCCGTCGCTGGAAAAGGGCACCATCGACGCCGCCGAATGGGTCGGCCCCTATGATGACGAGAAGCTCGGCTTCGCCAAGGTCGCCAAGTATTACTACTATCCGGGTTTCTGGGAGGGCGGCCCGACCGTCCACGCCTTCGCCAATATCGACAAGTGGAACGAGCTGCCGAAGAACTACCAGGCGATCCTCACCAACGCGACCGTCAACACCAACACCTGGATGGCGGCGCGCTACGACATGCTGAACCCCACGGCGCTCAAGCGTCTGGTGGCCGGCGGCACCCAGCTTCGTCCCTTCACCAACGAGGTGTTGGAGGCCTGCCTCAAGGCCACCAACGAGCTTTGGGGCGAGATCTCGGCCAAGAACCCCGACTTCAAGAAGTCGATCGACGCCATGCAGGCCTACCGCTCCGACGAATATCTGTGGTGGCAGGTCGCCGAATACACCTACGACAGCTTCATGATCCGCTCGCGCACCCGCGGCTGATCGTTCGAGCAGGTCGCAACAGAACAGAGCCCGGCCTCCTTCGCGAGGCCGGGCTTTTTCTTTGCGGCGGTGCATCCGCATGGTGCCGAACAAAAAACATCGAAAACAACCCCATGCACAGTAGAAATGGGGCGAGGGCGCGTTGCGCTGTGGGGCATGCCACAGCTTGAGCCGTCGAGCAAAATCAACGAGAAGCGGCAATGGCCGTGCAGCATTGGCCGGCGCGACGATTTGCCTGATCGCGAGCTGTCCGCAATGACATCGGTGTTTGGCGCGCGTCTGCTGCCACATCGTCATTCGAGCGGAGCGAAGCAATCCAGAATCTTTCCGCGAAGCGAGTCTGAATTGCTTCGCTGCGCTCGCAATGACGGGGGATGGAACTGGGCTCGGGCCCGTTGCTTCGTTTGCGAGCGAGTCGCGAACCCGTTTGACTCGTCGGGCAAAACAGTGGCATGAAGCTATCATCGCATATTCCGAAATTGGCGCAGCGGATGCTTGGAGCTGGCGATGAGGTACGACTTCAAGGCTAGCCAGTTCGATTAGCTTATCGTTGAGACGGACTTGCCGGCAAATCGGCGCGATGCGGCGCGATGAGCAACAGACGACCAATTCCATGAACTGACGGCTGCTTTTCAGCGGCACCGTACCAGGTCAGGTTGATCAGCCGACGTTCCCCGGTCGCCATGACTAGCGTCCCTGCCGTAGAGCCTCTACGGGATCAAGCCGCGCGGCGCGCCATGATGGATAGAGGGTCGCAAGGAACGACAGGATCAACGCCATGATCACCACCGCGGCGCTCTCTGTGAGATCGATCTCCGCGGGCAGCTTGGACAGAAAATAGAGCTTCGGCGGGAACAAGTCGGTGCTCGTCAGCCAGGACATGAATTTGCGGATCGATTCGATGTTGACGCAAACGAGAAGCCCGACGACGAAGCCGACGAGCGTCCCCGTCACGCCAATCGAAGCACCGGCGATCATGAAAGTCCGCATGATCGCTCCTCGCGATGCTCCCATGGTCCTGAGGATTGCGATATCGATGGTCTTGTCCTTCACCAGCATGATCAGGCCCGACACGATATTCAGCGCGGCCACGAGAACGATCAGGCTCAGGATCAGGAACATCACGTTGCGCTCAACTTCAAGCGCGCTGAAGAACGTGGAATTGCGCTGCCGCCAGTCGACCAGGAGGATCGGCCGGCCGGCAGCGTCGGCCACCGTCTTGCGAAACAGATCGATGCGATCGGGATTGGCCGTGAAAACCTCGATTGCCGTCACGTCATGATCGCGGTTGAAAAAGGCCTGTGCCTCCGTGATCGGCATGAAAATGATGCCTGCGTCATATTCGGACATGCCGATCTCGAACACGGCCGTGACCTGGTATTTCTTGATACGCGGCATGACGCCCATTGGCGTGACCGCGCCGTGCTGCGCAACGAGTGTGATGCTGTCGCCGAGATGAACCGAGAGTTGGTCGGCCAGTCCCTGGCCAATCGCGAGACCCTGGCCCTCGTCAAAGCCCGCGATTGTCCCGCGTTTGATGTTGCTGGCGAACGAAGGAAGCTGCTGCAGATCGAGGGCGCGAATGCCGCGCACCAGGATGCCGGAGGCGTTGGACGACGATGCCAATGCCGGGCCGTCAACGACGGGCACTGCAAAGCGAACGCCCTGCACCTGATTGATGCGGTCGGTCACGTCTTTCCAATCGGTCAATGGGGCTTCCAGCGGCTGGATCAGAATATGTCCGTTGATTCCGGAGAATCTTGCCGAGGAGCTCTTTGCGGAAGCCGTTCATCACTGCCATGACGATGATCAGCGTGGCGACCCCAAGCAAGATACCCAGAAACGAAAACCCGGCGATGACCGAGATGAAGCCTTCCTTACGGCGCGCCTTCAGATAACGTGCAGAGAGCATCCATTCAAACGGTGCAAAGGGTCGGGTTTGCGGCGGCTCCGTCACGGTCTCTTCCGTCATGCGAGAAGACCGCCATTCTGTCCTGTTGTGGTCGGATTCGCTACCGTGGCTTGTGGCTCCATAGTAGGCTTGCGGCTCAAAAGCGAATTCTCCTCGGGAAGACCGTAGGATGGGTAGAGCGAAGCGAAACCCATCATCCAGTCCCGGGTGACTGCCGTCGTTGTCGTCTCGAGTTGATTTGCCGATGGGTTTCGCTTCGCTCTACCCGTCCTACGTGTGCTGCGCCCACATCGTCATTGCGAGCGGAGCGAAGCAATCCAGAATCTTTCCGCGGAGGCACTCTGGATTGCTTCGCTCCGCTCGCAATGACGAGGGGATGGAGCTGGCCTCGGCCCCCTTGCTTCGTATCAGGTAGGCTAACGCGAATGACCTTTGCTTCTCGCCCAAAAGCTATTTCCCAATCGGGATTATAGGGGACAACGACTACGCTCGTCTCACCAATATGACTGCACCGCCAAAAAGCGGCAATGGGCGCTATTGGCCCGAACGCGAAGTCACGCCGAGCCCCTTCTCTTCGGCTCATCGGGGGTGCGCCGGAAGCGAACGGACGGCGGCCGGAACGATCGCTCACGAATGTTCTCGGACAGGAGCGATCGCAAACATATTCGGCGGAATGTTCTCCAAGGCCTTCCAGACCTTCGATTTAGACGGCTAGACTGCGACGATGTTCCGACCCTCGGGAGCAGTCATGCAAAGACGCGAGTTCATCGGGCTCATCGGCGGAGCGGCCGCATCGCCGCTCGCGGCGGCAGCGCAGCAAAAGTCGATGCCGGTGATCGGGTTCCTAAGTCCCGGCCCGCCGGAAGCAGGTGGACCGCTCCTGGGCGGGTTCCGTCTGGGACTGAGCGAAGCCGGTTATACCGAAGGACAAACCGTCGCCATCGAATATCATTGGGTCGAAGCCAATGAGCGGCTTGCAGCAACGGCTGGTGACCTCGTCGGCCGCAAGGTCGATCTGATAGTTGCCATCACCGATCCCGTTGCGCGAAGCACGCAAACCGCTTCTTCGACGACCCCAATCGTTTTCTTCATCGGCGGCGATCCCGTTGCAAATGGCCTCGTCGCGAGCCTGGCGCGCCCGGGCGCAAATCTCACCGGCGTCACCGTGTTCGGAGACGAGCTCAATCCCAAACGGTTGGAGCTGGCGTGTGAGCTGGTTCCGGACGCGAAAGTCATTGCGCTGCTCATCAACCCCAACAACCCATCACGTGCGGTTTCCGCCAAATCCGCCGACATGCAGCAAGCGGCGCGCTCTAAAGCAGTACAGCTTCGTATCGTGAATGCCACTTCCGAGAGCGAGATCGACGCCGCCTTTGCCAGCCTGGCCGAATTGCAGGCACGCGCACTCATCATCGACACCGACCTTTTCCTTTTTGGCCAGCGCGCGCAGATCGGAGCCTTGGCCGCACGGCACTCCGTTCCGGCGATCTACTACCGGCGTGAATTCGTCGCGGCGGGGGGCCTGATCAGCTATGGGCCGAGCTTTGCTGCGGCGTATCGTCAGGCTGGCATTTACGCCGGAAAGGTCCTCGGCGGCACCAAGCCCGCCGATCTGCCGGTGCTTCAGCCGACGAATTTCGAACTGATCATCAATACCAAAGCCGCCAAGGCGCTCGGCCTCGCGGTGCCACAGGCTTTGCTCGCCCGTGCCGACGAGGTGATTGAATAACGAGTTTGCGCGCCGGGGCATGAGTCCGCTTGTTGGCTTGCGCGGCGACTTCGCCCACAGTGCGCGTGGGCACCTGTTTCGAGAACATTGACTTGGATCAAGACTGCCTCCGGTCAAAGACACGAGCCTTGTGCCTTCGAGGAACTGTCCAATGCGCACCTTGGTTCTAACGATCTTGACGTTGGGAATCGTTTTCGCAGCGGGGCACGCTCAGGCTCAGACCTATGATCCGGCTTTTCCCGTTTGCCTGCACGTCGTCCGTCGGGGAGGCGGTTCTTATTATCGATGCGCCTACCATACGATCGATCAATGCAGGGCAACGGCTAACGGTCAGACCTGCGACCTCAACCCATATTATGCCGGTACCAAGGGCGCGGCGAAACGGATTAATCCGCGATATCATCGCCAAGTCGGATCAAGCTTTCCCGTGCCTGCTGCTGCCGGATACCACGCGCGAGCTGAGCTGCCTATCCACGGCCGGGCTGGATCATGCAATCATGGCATCGAATGCTATTACGGGGCTTGCCTGGGTTACGCGCCCGGCGAAAAAGAACTTTTTGTCCAGAGTGTGAGATCTAACCTGTAGCGGTAGCACTTCATTGAGCCTCGAACTCGCAGAGAGCAGGCCCGAGTCCGTTTGCGCCGACGCCCCTGATCCTTCGAAAAAACCGCAAGCCCACAGAGCCCGGCCGCCCACCGAGGCCGGGCTTTTTGTTTGCCGCAGTGCGATCACGGTGGCATTCGGCCGGGCCTTGCGCCATGCTGTTCCCCAAGCCTCGGCAAGAAGGCCCACA
Source organism: Bradyrhizobium sp. LLZ17 (assembly GCF_041200145.1). Taxonomy (NCBI): domain Bacteria; kingdom Pseudomonadati; phylum Pseudomonadota; class Alphaproteobacteria; order Hyphomicrobiales; family Nitrobacteraceae; genus Bradyrhizobium; species Bradyrhizobium zaerense. The sequence goes on along the minus strand of NZ_CP165734.1, from coordinate 2,015,733 downwards.
ATCACAATCCATCAGGGTAGGAAATCATGAAGAGAAGAGACTTCATCAAGGTCACCGGACTTGGTGCGGCCGGCGCCGCGACGCTTGCCGCTCCGGCGATTGCGCAGTCGATGCCGGAGATCAAATGGCGCATGCCGACGAGTTGGCCGAAATCGCTCGACACGCTTTATGGCGGTGCCGAGATGATGGCCAAGATGGTGGCGGAAGCGACCGACAACAAATTTCAAATCCAGACGTTCGCGGGCGGCGAAATCGTGCCTGGGCTCCAGGTGCTCGACGCCGTGCAGAACGGCACCTGTGAAATCGGTCACACGGCGTCTTACTACTATTTCGGCAAGGACCCGACCTTCACCTTCGGTTCGTCCGTGCCGTTCGGGCCGAACATGCGCATCAACCAGGCCTGGTACATGCTGGGCGGCGGCCGGGAGATCCTCAACGAGTTCTACAAGAAGTACAACGTCGTCTCGCTGCTCGCCGGCAACACCGGCTGCCAGATGGGCGGCTGGTTCCGCAAGGAAGTGAAGACGCCCCAGGACTTCAACGGGCTCAAATTCCGCATCGGCGGATTTGCCGGTCGGGTGTTGCAGAAGCTCGGCGCAGTGCCGCAGCAGATCGCCGGAGGCGACATCTATCCCGCGCTGGAGAAGGGCACCATCGACGCCGCCGAATGGGTTGGCCCGTATGACGACGAGAAGCTCGGCTTCGTCAAGGTCGCGCCGCACTATTACTTCCCGGGTTGGTGGGAAGGCGGACCGATCCTGCTCGCCTTCGTCAACCAGGACAAGTGGAATGCGCTGCCGAAATACTACCAGAGCATTCTCGAGCAGGCAGGGCACGCTTCCAACAACTGGATGATGGCGAAGTACGACCAGTCCAATCCGCCGGCGTTGCGGCGCTTGCTCGCGGCGGGCGCCAAGCTGCATCCGTTCTCGCCCGAGGTCATGCAGGCCTGCTTCAAGGCGGCAAAGGAACTGCACGCCGAAGTTTCGGCCACGAATGCGGACTTCAAGAAGGTGTACGATTCGCTGACCGCCTTCTCGAACAACGGCTATCAGTGGTTCCAGGTGGCCGAAGTCGGCTACGACAATTTCATGGCGCGCAACTCGCAAAGCTGACGCTTGCGCGTTCCGAGTTGACGAACAGCGCCCCGGGGCTACGGCCTCGGGGCTCTGCCAAGAGGTTGCCGCGGAGCCGCTTGCAGGCGACTTGTCGGATGCCGATCAAACTTGGGGACGAGCCCTCAGCCGTCATTCACCAAACAGCCATCGACGCAAAGGCTGCGGCAGCAGATAGATACCACGCGTATCGATCAGGCGAAACCGATCGGCAGATGATCCGGTGTGCGCGTATCGCCACACAAAGATCGCCGAAAGCAAAAGCCAGAAGCCCCAAACTCCATATTGGACCGGACGGTTCCAAAGGTCCGAAGCGGCGCTCACCCCGATCAGAGCGAGAAAGCCCAAGAAGATGATCCATGTTGTCGGGCGGCGGCTCATCGATTAACTCACTGCTCGGATCGTCCTATATACGCAAGACGTGGAGTTCTGGGATTCAAACGTCGGTGATGGGTCCGACATTGTCCTGCTGCTCTCATGGATGCCCATTGGGCCCCGAGCCGAAGTACGCGGTGGCGATGTTCTCGACCAGTCTGCCCGTGGTCGGGATGCCGGTTCAGTTGTCATTATTTATTTCCACGGCAATATCTCGCCGAACCCTGCGTTTGAACCGAAGAGGCCGCGATCTTTTCCCAGGTGGACGAGCTCGCCGTAATACCTGGTGTCCAGTTGGTCGGCCAGAGCGAAGTCCAGCAGCAATTCGGCGGCTGCTTCCGGCGACTTGGCGCGGCTCATGTCGGAGAAGTACGGCCGAGAGGCGCCTGTGTCGATCAGACCGGGCGAGATCGCGCAAAGCATGATTCCTCGGGCGAGATCGGCCGTGCGCCGTTGCTGCGCCAGGGCGCGGACTGCCGCGACCTGACCGATCTTCGACGGAATGTTGATCCAGCCGGGCCAGGCTTCGCCTCCGGCTCGGCCTTCGCGAACGGCGTCGCGCCAGGCGAGGACGGCGGCATCGACATCATCCAATGTGGCGCGGTTCTCGAATCGTGGATGAAGCGCCGGCGCAAGCGCCCGAAGTGAGCCGGCACGACTGGCGATAACGAGGAGCCGGCCACGATCGAGCAGCAATGGCGCGAAATTCCGCAGGATATTCGTCGTGCCGAGATTGTTGGCTGCGACATAGGCGTCGATGACGTTGGCAGGGTCGTCGGCCGGCGTCACGCGCCGATAGTGGTTCGACAGGACGAGATCGATACCGCCATGGGCTTGATGAATCGCGCGTGCGAGGCGCTCCACGCTCGGCCGATCCGCTACGTCGAGAACTTCGCCTCTGATTTCCGCGCGGCCGCCGCGTGCAAGCTCGGCGGACTCCTGGACACGGGCGGGGTCGCGGCCCGTCAGATAAACGACGTCGCCAGCGCCCAGGCGCGCACCGAGACCTTTCGCAAGAAAGAATCCCAAATTCCGGGTGGCGCCGGTAATTAGTGCAACTTTTGTCATGTCTCTGATCCTATGTTGCCTTGACGGCTGAACGCAGTCGATGCTCCGGAGGACGGTTCACAGCTGTCATCCGTGCGGCTAGGTGCGCGTTCGCTTTTTGCGGCGCATGCGGCGATGAGGCGAGACTGCGGGACGCTCGCCTCTGGCCACCCATTCGTCATAGAACTCGATCTTGGCCTCGATCAGCGCCAGTGCGTCGCGCCAGCGCGCGATCGTTTCTTGAACGCGGGTGCGATGACCGCGAAGAAGCTCGCGTCGCTGGTTCAATGTGGCTGAGCCCTGCTTGACGAGGTCCGTGTAAGCGCGCATTTGCGCGATCGACATGCCGGTGCAGCGCAACCGCTCCATCAGGTCGAGCCACCCGATGTGCTGCGCGGTGTAGACGCGGCGCCTGGCATGATCGCGGGTGACACCCGGCATCAAGCCTTGCGCTTCGTACCACCGGATGGTGTGGACGCTGCGGCCGGTGCGGCCTGCGATATCGCCGATATGCAAATCATTTGACATGTGGCGCCTCGGAGATCGGGCGGTGCTCAGGGATTGCACCGCGGTTTTGAGCAGAGCTGTTCGATTCCGTTCTTTCAGTCAACTTGGCGAGTTCGCCGCGCAGAAGCCAGGCCTCGCACCGGCCGTCCGTGACCTCTGTCTACGATCTAGAGTGCACTCTATGGCAACAGCAAAAATTCGTGCTTCAAATCCGCGCGCGCGTGCCGGCGACCTCGATCTCGCCATCACGGGATAGGTCAGCCCAGGGTCATTGCGGCACCTGAAATCACCCCGTCGGGCAAAGGTTCATCGCCAGTTTCGGCAGCAGCCTTCCGGGCACGGAGCCAGACGGTGCCAGGCCGATATCATAGGCTCCCATGCGACGGTAAAGGGAGCCGCATCGGGATCCGCCTCGATGGTCAGCCGCTTTGCACCAACTTGTCTTGCGCCGTCGATGGCCCAGGCGAGCAGAGCCTGACCGGTGCCGCTGCGGAGCGCGTTGGGCTCGACGAATAGTTTCAGCAGATGAGCTTCATCATGGCTGACTCTTAGCTGTGCGACGCCCATTGTCTTGCCGTTATGTTCGGCAACCGCGATGCGCGTCGCCTCCAGATCGCGCGTCTCAAAAGACAGCTCGCCGCGACAGGCTTTCATGAACGCCTCGTCGTAGCCCCAGAGGGCTTTTGACCTGAAACACAGATCGGAAAGTCCGGCTAGCTCATCGATCGTCGCGGGACGGATTGTCAGAGGCACGCTAAACCTCCTTCGGCTTGGGAGCACCGTAGCAGAGTTTGAAAACGCCTTGGTGGTCGCGAGCTGTGATTGTAGCTCACAAGCTGTCTTGCTAGAATCTCACCATCCCAGGCTGAGTGACCGCCCCGGGTCGGCAGCGGAATGTTTGAACTGGCGGGTTGCGAGCACCGGCGCGGCTTACGCCAACCTGACAAACGCGCGCGCCAGGCCGCCGCGTGTTTTTTCGCTGGCCGAGGCGCCTCGAATGGTGGAAGAGAGCGAAGCTGCGGCGGCAGCGGCGCAGTGACACCAGAACGTCCGGCGGGAATGCGATGCGTCTTTTGATCGTCGAGGACAATGCCGAGCTGTCGCGGCTGGTCGCGGCCGGACTGGCGGCGGCGGGCTATGAGAGCGATATCGTCGGCAGCGTGGGGGACGCGCGCGAGGCGGTGCACAATGTCAGCTATGCCGCCATGATCCTCGACCTTGGCCTGCCCGACGGCGACGGCCTGTCGGTGCTGCGCGAGCTGCGCCGCCAGATGGAACCGCTGCCGGTGATGGTGCTGACCGCGCGCGGCGGCCTGCAGGACCGCGTCAGCGGACTGCGCAGCGGGGCCGACGACTATCTCGCAAAGCCGTTCGCGATGGAGGAACTGGTGGCGCGGCTGGAGGCGATCCTGCGCCGTCCGGGCCAGTTGCTCGGCCGTTCGCTGCGCCTGGCCAATCTCGTCTACGACACCGAGAGCCGCCAGATCTTCGTCGACGACCAGCCACGGATCATCTCGTCGCGCGAGACCTCGGTGCTGGAGATCCTGCTGCGGCGGCAGGGGCGGGTGGTGCCGAAAAAGAACGTTGAGGACCACATCTTCGGGCTCGACGGCGAGGTCGCCTCCAACGCAGTCGAGGTCTACGTCTCGCGGCTCCGCAAGCAGCTCACCGAGCACGGGGCCAAGGTCGTGATCTACACCATCCGCGGCGTGGGCTACATGATGTCCGAGGAGAAATAGCGTGAGCGCCGCCGGCTTCTTTGCCAGGTCGCCGACGTTCAAATCGCTGATCTCGCGCATCGTGTTTATGCACATCGTCGCGGTCGCGGTGGTCGCGATCTTTCTGCCGCTGGTGCTGTTCTGGTTGCTGAATTCGGAGGTCGACCAGCTGCATCGCGAGGCCATGCGGGCCCAGGCCGAAGCGCTCGCGGAGCGCATCGTCCGGCAACCGGACGGCACGCTGGCGTTCCATCTGCCGGACAGCCTGCGCGGGCTCTATTCGGATGCCTACGGCCGCTACCAGTACGACATTCGCGATGGCGAGGGTAGGTTGCTGTTTTCCTCGCACAGGCGTGACGCCGCAGCGTCGGCGCCGCGACTATCGGACACCATTTCCGGAGGCGCCGTCACCCGGACCGTCGATGGCCAGACCGTGCGTGTCGCGGTCGCCGAGGATCTGGCGCATCGCGACGTCATCATCGACGACATCATCTCGAATTTTTTCCGGCGGGTGGGATGGATCACCATTCCGATCCTCTTGATCCTGCTCGCCGCCGACATCGTCATCTTCCGCCGCGCGATCGCGCCGTTGTGGAAGGCTTCGGAGGAGGCCAGCAATATCGGCCCGGCGCGTACCGACATCCGCCTGCCGACCGAGCAGATCCCGCGCGAGATCATGCCGCTGGTCACCGCCGTCAACCAGGCGTTGGATCGTCTCGAGGACGGTTTTCGCGTGCAACGCCAGTTTACCGCCGACGCCGCCCATCAATTGCGCACGCCGCTCGCGATCCTGCGCACGCGGATCGAGACGCTTGGCGACGGCGCCGCGCGGCAGGCGCTGCATGCCGACGTCGATGGCATGAGCCGCATCGTCGCCCAGCTCCTCGAGATCGCCGAGCTCGACACGCTCGTGCTCGATCCCGGCGAGACCGCGGATCTGCGCGACGTCTGCGCCGAAGTCGTCGGCGCAATCGCGCCGTTCGCGATCGCCCAGCGCAAGGACATCGCGCTGAGGGGGAGCGACACGCCGGTGATGATCCTCGGCAATTGCGAGATGTTGCAGCGCGCGATCTACAACCTCGCCGAAAACGCCGTCAAGTTTACTGCGCAGAACACGTCGGTCGATGTCGTCGTGAGTGACGACGGTGTGGTGCGGGTGCGCGATTGCGGTCCCGGCGTCGCGGAGGGCGAGCGCGAGCTGATCTTCCAGCGCTTCTGGCGCCGCGACCGCCAGCGCAGCGACGGCGCAGGCCTGGGGCTCTCGATCGTGCGCGCCGTCGCCGACGACCACGCTGCGACGGTTGCGGTGGAAAACCTCCCCACCGGCGGCGCGGAGTTCACGCTGCGGTTCAGGCTGGCCGACAAGGTCTTCTCAGCACCCGCCTAGAGCGGATCGTCTCATTCGACACGCACGCGTGCGCACGCACCAGTTCCGTAATCGGAAGTCGCCGCTCCGTTCGATCCTGCCAAACATTTTGAGAGAAGTGCGATGAGCGCCCGCGCTCGCCTCTTCCGGCCATCGCGATGGCGTGCTATTTTAAATTGTTCGTTGGTTTTGCGCAACTGGAATGAAAACGACCGGGAACACAAATCATGCATCGTCTATGTTTCATCAGCGCGGCCGCAAGGGTTGCTGTCGCGGCTGCTGCCACGCCCGCCATGGCAACGCAGTGCACAAGCTTGCAAACGCTCGCTCTGGAGCAGACGACCATCACGTCGGCGAGTGATGTCATCTCCGGCGTGTTCGCCATTCCAGGCACCAACCCGGCGCAGTACATCACGGGGTTACCAACGTTTTGTCGCGTCACGGCGACGATCGCGCCCACGGCCGACTCCTCGATCAAGATCGAGGTCTGGCTGCCGGAAAGCACATGGGGCGGACGATTTCTCGGTCTCGGAAGTGGCGGGTTCGGCGGCTTCATCGACTACGGCTCTCTCGCCTTTCGCCTCAAAGCCGGATATGCGGTCGCCAACACCGGTCTCGGCACCGGCGTCTCGGGGTGCACCAATTATTTCTGCGGTTCCAACGGCAATCAGGGCAACACGCTCGCAATTGCGTTAGGGGAGCCGGCCCATCCGACCGCCGGTCTCTATGGGCACCCGGAACGGATCACGGATTTCGGCCATCGGGCGATTCACCTGATGACAGTGCAGGGCAAGGCGATCACCGCGGCGTTCTATCAGCGGAACGCGGACAAGAGCTATTTCTTCGGTTGCTCGACCGGCGGCCAGAACGCGTTGATGGAGGCGCAGCGCTATCCTGATGACTACGACGGCATCGTGGCCGGCGCAGCGCCCTTCAACCGCTCACGGTCGTATGGATCAACGCCTTATGGGTGGCAGATCGCGCACGCAACTCCTGGAAGGCTCATGCAGAGCGGCCAGATGTCATTGATCAACAAGGCGGTGCTGGCGCACTGCGCCGGCCGGGATGGCGGGGTCAACACCGACCAATTCTTGTCGGATCCGCGCGACTGCCATTTCGATCCAAAGGTTCTGCAATGTACGGGCGGTAACCTTCCGCCGGCGTGCCTTACCGCCGAGCAGGTCACGCGGATGCAGAGTTACTACGCCGGCGCTATCGATCCCGTGAACGGCGATGTGGTCTTTCCCGCCTATTCGCGCGGCACCGAGATTGAAGACGTCAGCGCTCTCGGCATCATGGCAAAGCAGCAGCTTCCGGAGCCGCTCTCTGACGGCCCCTTATATTGGGTGTTCGGTCCAGGCTTCGGCCAGCCGGGCAGTGTCATCAACTACACGAATTTCGACATTCACCGCGATCTCAAGGCCGTGGACGACCAACTCGCCGAGCCGCTGAATGCCAACAGCACCGATCTCAGCGCGTTCCGCGCGCATGGTGGCAAGCTGATCATGTATCATGGTTGGGCCGATCAGGGTGTTCCGTCGCAAGTCAGCATCAACTATTTCAATGCGCTCGTGGAGCACGACAGGCGCGATTTCGAGCCCTCTCGGCCTCATGTCGAGGAGGCGCTGTTCGATCGCAGGGGCGGCAGGCGATCGGCGCTGGAGAGGACCCAGAGCTATGCCCGGCTTTACATGGTTCCCGGCATGCATCACTGCACCGGCGGACCCGGTCCCAACTCCTTTGCTCTGCTGCCCTCGCTCGTGAACTGGGTCGAGAACGGCACGGCGCCGGATGCGGTCACCGCGACCAAATATGTCAACGACACTCCGCCCAATGTGCAGATGACGCGGCCGCTTTGCGTGTTTCCGAAAATCGCGAGATACAATGGAAGCGGCAGCACGAACGACGCGGCGAGCTTCACTTGCATTTCCGACGAGCATGACTTCAACCAGAAGCCGGCTCCGCAGTACGGGCCCTGATCACTGGCTCCCTGTTCGGAGAGGAGACGATCCGAGCGCAGCGCGCGTTGATTCAGCTTCTCCCCACATCCGCCGTCGAAGGCTTCGGCGGACGTGTGCGGGGGAGGGAAGGTGCGCTGCTAGTTCAGCTTGCCGGTGGACAGGTCCATGATCATGCGTGTGGTCAGATAAAGCCGCGGCACGATGCTGTCGAGCTTTACATATTCGGCATCGTTGGAGTGTGCGCCGAAGCCCGACAGGCCCATGCCTTCCACCACCGCGCCCCTGGTCTTGAGCGCGGCAAAGGCCGCGTCGGTGCCGCCGCCGGTCGCTTTCTCGTCGACCTTGAGCGGGAGTCCGATCTCTCCGTAGATCGTCTTGCCGTAGGCCGCGATGCGGCGCGAGGCGTCGTTGGCCTCGAGCGGAGGACGGCGCACCTCGAATTTCAGCGCAACCCTGGACTCGGGCAGCAGGCGATTCTTGATCTTGTCCTGCAGTGCCTTCTCCAGCTCGTCGAAATCCGACACCTTGAGCGCGCGCGCATCGGCCTGGGCCGTGGCCTCGGCCGGGATCACGTTGCGGTTGGTGCCGGCCTTGGAGACGGTCCAGTTCAGCTTCAGGCCCAGCTCGGGCTTTGACAGGTCCTTCATCTGGAGCACCTGGTGCGAGAGCTCGTAGAGCGCATTGACGCCGCCCTCGGGCCGCGCGCCCGCGTGCGAGGATTTGCCGGTCACGGTGAGATAGGCCGAGCCGATGCCGCTGGTGGCGAGCCGCAGCGTGCCGTCGGTGCCGCCGCCTTCAAACGAGAACACCGCATCCTGATCCGACGCAAATTTGGTGATGGTGCTGCGCCAGCCCGGCGAGGAAATCTCCTCATCGCCATTGGTGAGCACAGTGAGGGTGCCGTAGTCCTTGAAATTCAGCTTCTGAAGCAACGCTACCGAATGGAGAATGAGCGCGACGCCCTGCTTGTCGTCGGCAATGCCGAGCCCGTAGGCCTTGTCGCCGTCGATCCGGAACGGCTGGTCCTTCAGCATGCCCTTGAGGTAGACCGTGTCCATGTGGGCGATCAGCATGATCTTCTTGCTGCCGGTACCGTTGAAGACGGCGTGCACGGCCGGGCCGATCTTCTCCGGCGTGTCGTCGAGGCGATAGATGTCGCTGGGCTGCAGGATCTCAACCGTACCGCCGAGCTGCCTGAGCTGACCGGCCACGCGCTCGGCGATCTGGTTCAGGCCTTCGACGTCCTTGCTGCCGGATTCGATGCTGACGAGATCGTGCAGGGTGTCGAGCAGCGGCTGCTGCTCCTTTTGGGCCAGCGCGTGAACATCGGCCACGACATTCGCAATGGGCTCGGCGCGCACAGCGTTTGCGGCACATGCCAGCGAGAGGCACGCGATCAACGGAGCAACAAGCGATGGAGCGGAATGCGATCGAGACATGTGCGGCGAACCATAGGTTGAAGGATGGCCCGGTATGCCCGCCTTTCCGGCGCTTGTCACGTGGGACGGCTTCGCGATCGTGCGCGGCGCCACGGCATTGGCGCTGCGCCTTCTCCCTGGATCCGCCTTCGCCCTGGCTTCGGCAGACATGGGGGGAGAAGGAAAGCGCGCCTTATTGCTTCGGCTGGCCGAAATCCAGCGGCGGCAGATCGATCTGCGGGATCTCGATCTTGATGGTGTTGGGATCGATGGTGGACTGCACGCCCTTGTAGTGCATGACCATCGACGGGAACGTGATCACGAGCACCACCATGATGACCTGGATCACGACGAACGGCACCGCGCCCCAATAGATCTGGCCGGTCGTCACCGGCTCCATGCGCTTGCCGGTGACGCGGTCGGTGTAGCGCTCCTTGGGTGCGACCGATCGCAGATAAAACAATGCGAAGCCGAATGGCGGGTGCATGAACGAGGTCTGCATGTTCACGCCGAGGATCACGCCGAACCAGATCAGGTCGATGCCGAGATGTTCGGCGGCAGGTCCGAGCAGCGGGATGACGATGAAGGCGAGCTCGAAGAAGTCGAGGAAGAAGGCCAGCACGAATACGAACGCGTTGACGAAGAGCAGGAAGCCGACCTGGCCGCCGGGCAGCGAGGTCAGCAGATGCTCGACCCAGACATGCCCGCTGACGCCGTAGAAGGTCAGCGAGAACACGCGCGCGCCGACCAGAATGAAAACGACGAAAGCGGAAAGCTTGGCCGTCGATTCTGTGGCCTGGCGAACGAGGTCCCAGCTCAGCCGGCCCTTCGCGGCGCCGAGAATCAGGGCGCCGGCGGCACCCATCGCGCCGCCTTCGGTCGGAGTGGCGATGCCGATGAAGATGGTGCCGAGCACCAGGAAGATCAGGAACAGCGGCGGCACCATTACGAAGGTGGTCTGCTGTGCCATCTTCGAGAGGAAGCGGAAGCCCGTGAGCTTCTCGACGATCCAGTTCACGACGGCGACGGCGAACGCAAACACGATGCCGAAGAACATGCTCAGCACGACGAAATCGGCGCCATGCGTCTCGGAATTCCGCATCATGAACCAGCCGAACACGCAGCTTGCCAGGAACAGCACGCCGAGCGAAGGCAGACCACGGCTGCCGCTTTCCTCGCGGAAGCCGATTGCTTCCTTCGGGAGGCCCGGCACGGCCTTCGGGAAGATCAGGCTGACCAGAAAGGCGTAGCCGGCGTAAAGGCCCGCGAGCACGAGGCCCGGAATGAAGGCGCCCTCGTACATGTCGCCGACCGACTTGCCGAGCTGGTCGGCCATCACGATCAGGACGAGAGAAGGCGGAATGATCTGCGCCAGCGTGCCGGACGCTGCAATGATACCTGTCGCGACACGGCGATCGTATCCGTAGCGCAGCATGATCGGCAGCGAGATCAGGCCCATCGAGATCACCGATGCGGCGACGACGCCCGTGGTCGCCGCGAGCAGGGCGCCGACGAAGACGACGGCATAGGCGAGGCCGCCGCGGATCGTGCCGAACAATTGGCCGATCGTATCGAGCAGATCTTCGGCCATGCCGGAGCGCTCGAGCACCAATCCCATGAACGTGAAGAACGGAATAGCGAGCAAGGTGTCGTTGTTCATCACGCCGTAGACGCGCTCAGGCAGAGCCTGCAGGAAGTCCGGGTGGAATTGACCGAGCTGGATGCCGATCACGGCGAAGAACAGGCCTACGGCGCCGAGCGAAAACGCCGCCGGGTAGCCGAGCAGCAGCACGACCACCAGCGACGCGAACATGATCGGCGCCATATTGGCGATAATAAACGCGGTCATTGAATCCCCCTGAGGCCGCTCGCCGACTACTTCTGTTCGATCGCTTCGACGAGGTGCTCGACTTCGGCCTCCAGCGCCGAAATCTGCGACTCGTGAGGATCCGGAATCATGCCGCGCATGATGGCGATCCGTTTGATCAACTCGGAGATTCCCTGCACGAGCAGCATCGCGAAGCCGATCATGATGAGTGACTTGGCGGGCCATTGCGGCAAGCCGCCGGCATTGCCGGATTGCTCGTTGATCTGGAACGAACGCAGGAAGAAGGGCACGCCGGTGACGAGCATGACGACCGTCAGCGGGATCAGGAAGAAAAGGTGGCCGATCACGTCGATGATGTTGCGAGCCGGCTTCGGCAGCATGGCGTTAACGATGTCGATCCGGATGTGCTCGTTATCGAGCAGCGTCCAGGACGAGCACAGCAGGAACACGATGCTGAACAGCACCCATTGTAGCTCGAGCCAGGAATTGGACGAGGTGTCGAAGGCCTTGCGCACGATCGCATTCGCCGCCGAGATGATCACGGCGACCAGAATCAGCCAGGCCAGCCGTTTGCCGGTCCAGCGTGTAAACGCGTCAATCCCGCCGCTCAATTTCAGGAGCGCTGTCAATGATAGGTCCTCCCCGCTTGTGCCCCAGCCATCTTGACTGCACCGACTCGGGCGCGTTCGGCTTATCTCGCCGCGCAGGCATGAGGCCGCCGCACAAAATCAGCGGGCGTGCCGTCCGTCAATCGGAAGTTTGTTGATACTTATGGGAAATCGCCCCGGGCAGGGCAGGTAACGCTAGCCGCCGGTGACGCTCATGTGCCTGGAGACGCTGGGGCGGTCGTGGCGGCGGTCGATGATGAAATCGTGGCCCTTGGGCTTGAGCCCGATGGCGCGGTCGATCGCAGCGGCCAGCAGCGTGTCGTCGGTCGACGCGCGCAGAGGTTTGCGCAAATCGGAGGCATCCTCGTGGCCGAGACAGGTGTGCAGCGTGCCCGTGCAGGTGACCCGCACCCGGTTGCAGGATTCACAGAAATTATGGGTCATCGGCGTGATGAGGCCGAGCTTGCCGCCGGTCTCGGCGACGCTGACATAGCGCGCCGGCCCGCCGGTGGTCTCGGCAAGATCCGTCAGCGTGAATTGCTGGGCGAGCCGCGCGCGCACCAGCGACAGCGGCAGATATTGGTCGATCCGCCCGGAGCCGATCTCGCCCATCGGCATCACCTCGATCAGCGTCAGCCCCATGCTCTTGCCATGGGCCCAGCGCATCAGGTCGGGGAGCTCGTCCTCGTTGAGGTTCTTCAGCGCCACCGCGTTGATCTTCACGGCGAGCCCCGCGGCACGCGCGGCCTCGATGCCTTCCAGCACCTTGTCGATCTCGCCCCAGCGGGTGATCTCGCGGAATTTTCGGGGATCGAGCGTATCGAGTGAGACGTTGATGCGGCGGACGCCGCAATCGGCGAGTTCCTGCGCATGCTTTGCGAGCTGCGTGCCGTTGGTGGTGAGCGTCAACTCACCGAGGGCGCCGCTCGTCAAATGCCGCGACAGCGAGCGCACCAGCGACATCACGTTGCGGCGGACAAGAGGCTCGCCGCCGGTGAGCCGCAGCTTCTTGACGCCTTTGGCGATGAAGGCCGAGCACAGACGGTCGAGCTCCTCGAGCGTCAAGAGGTCGGCCTTGGGCAGGAACGTCATGTCTTCCGACATGCAGTAGAAGCAGCGCAGGTCGCAGCGGTCGGTGACGGAGACGCGCAGATAGCTGATGGTCCGCCCGAACGGATCGGTCATGGCGCTCGACAGCGCGGCTCGGGAACTGGCAGAGGATCCGTTCATTCGAAATGCCTTGTCACTGACGGCGACGGCGCACCTTTGCTTCAGGGGTGCCGTCAGAGCAATCTAAGCATCAGAAACGGTAAGGACAATCGCGCCGTTGACGGCCGTTGACGGATGTCAGCGCTTGCCCGCGGTCGGTTCAGGGAACGGCGAACCCGCGGCGGGTGCTGCGGCGTCGGCCGGTGCTGCGGCAGGTGCTGCCGCGGCCGGCTTCGGCTTCTTCGGCTTCGGCCGGTGCGGCTTCTTCACGGGCTTGAGGGGCACTGCCGGCTGGAGCTCCGCAAACACGGGGTTCGGGTCGGTGGTGACGGAGGCGGGCGTGGTGAAATCGCCGGGATTCTTGATCAGGTTCACCGGCACGCTGACCGGCTGGTATTTATTGAGGGCGTAGTTGACCGTGAAGGGACTGTCGGGGGCGGGAACCGAGACCGAGCAGGGGTCTTGCAGCCCGGGCCGAGCGAGGTGTTCGCGTCGGCGCCCGGAGGATTGGATTCAAGCCGGACCTGCACGGTCGGTGGGGCTGATTGGAACATGTTCCAGGAGAGTGAGGAGCAGCCACCCAGACTTGTTGCCGCCAGGGCGCTCGCTCCGGCTAACGCGATAGCTATGACACGACGCATGACCATCCACTTCTACTGCGACGAACCGCCACATTCCCCAAGGAGACCTTAGGAGCGTCGTTTTCCGCAGGCAACCGGCGGGCCGCGCATAGTTAATAGATGGTTAACGCGGGGTCCGCACGAATTATGCAGGAGATTCAGTAGCTTGACGAGCCTTAAACCGTCATCAGGCTGCTTGCGGCGGCCGGCAGGTCGCGCATGTGATGGATCAGCCGGTCCGGTTTGAGTTCGGCGATCGGCACGTCCGTATAGCCAAAGCTGACCCCGATCACGGGTACCCCGGCGCGCCGGGCGACCCCGATATCGGGTCCGGCATCCCCGACCATGATGCTGGCCTTAACCTCGCCGCCGGCCCGGGCCACGGTCTCGCGGAAAATGGTCGGATCGGGCTTCTGGACCCCAAAGGTATCCGCACCGCAGATCGCCGCGAACCGGCGGCTCAGGTCGAGCTGGTCCAAGAGCCGCTTCGACAGCCATTCCAGCTTGTTGGTGCAGACCGCCAGCCGATGGCCCTGCGCCGCAAAAACCTCGAGCGCTGCCTCGAGCCCCTCGAACGGCCGGGATTCCACGGCGATATTGTCGGCATAATAGCCGATGAAATCCGCCGTCATCCGGTTCATCTCCGCAATGCTGACCATGCGTCCCTCGGCCTCCAGCCCCCGCTCGATCAGCTTGCGGGCGCCGGCACCGATCATGTTGCGGGCCGAGGCCATCGGCACCGGCGGCAGGCCTTCGCGGTCGAGCACATAATTCAGCGCGGTGATGAGGTCGGGCGCCGTATCCACGAGCGTGCCGTCGAGATCGAAGACGAGGGTGTAGGGGGAGGTCATTCCTCAAGCGCTATCGGTCCGGCCCGGGCCGCGCAAGGGGCGAGCGTATAAGATCACCTTATAGGCCTGCTCCCAGACCCTGTTCTCGAAGAGAAAACGAGGCTACACAGGCCGCCGCAAGTGCCGGTATTGGCGGCACATCCTTAAACTGAGGCGGGCGCAATTTGGATATGGACCAGTTGAAGCGGCAGGCTGCGGCGCGCGCCCTTGAGGACGTCCGTGACGGCATGCAGCTCGGGCTTGGCACCGGCTCGACCGCAAAGCACTTCGTCGAGCTGCTCGGAGAGCGGGTGCGGACCGGTCTCAAGGTGATCGGCGTTCCGACGTCGGAGGCGACGCGCCTTGATGCGATGCGTTGCGGCGTGCCGCTGACCACGCTCGACGAGATCGACCATCTCGACATCACAATCGACGGCGCCGACGAGATCGATCCCGAGCTCAATTTGATCAAGGGCGGCGGCGGCGCGCTGCTGCGCGAGAAGATCGTGGCCGCGGCCTCGGATCGCATGATCGTGATTGCCGACGAGAGCAAATGGGTGCCGACGCTCGGCCGGTTTCCGCTGCCGATCGAGGTCATTCCGTTCGGGTTAGAGGCGACACGCCGGGCGATCGAGAAGGCATTTGCGCAATGCGGCGTTTCCGGGCAAATGGCGGTCCGCAAGGCCAAGGATAGGGTCAAGGATGGAGCGAAGGGTGCGGACGAGGACGGCCACGTTTTCGTCACCGATGGCGGCCACTGGATCGTCGATGCCCAGCTCGGACGGATTGCGGATCCGGCTCATCTCGCCACGGCGCTGAGCGCGATCCCGGGCGTGGTCGAGCATGGGTTGTTCATCGGCTTGGCCAGCTCGGCCGTTTTGGCGGGTGGCGAGGGAATTCGCGTGATTGAACGGCGAAAGCCGAAAGGAGACTAGGAATGAAGAGCCTGTTGAAATTGTTGCCGGCCGCGACCCTCGCTGTGGGACTGGCCCTTTCGGCCGCCCCGGCTATGGCGCAAAAGCCTGCCGCGCCGAAAGCTTCGCCCGCGGCCATCGCGGCGGCCAAGGAGATCCTGACGATCAAGAACGCTTCCGGGATGTATGCCGGTGCCGTGCCCGGCATGGTCGAGAAGACCAAGATCGCGCTGACGCAGCAGAACCTCAACTACCAGAAGGACCTCAACGAGGTTGCGCCGATCGTCGCCCAGCAGCTCGCCGGCCGTCAGAACGAAATCGGCGAGGGCATGGCGCAGATCTATGCCAGCGAGTTCACGGAGCAGGAGCTCAAGGATCTCGTCACTTTCTACAAGTCGCCGCTCGGACAGAAGCTGCTCAGCGCCGAACCGAAAGCCATCGGTGAGAGCATGACCTTCATGAACACCTGGGCCCAGAACTTCTCCGAGACCGTCATGAGCGCCTTCCGGGCAGAGATGCGCAAGCGTGGCAAGGAAATCTGACAGCACCTATCTGACAGGGAATAGTTGATCGGAAATCCCTGAAAGAGGTCGGAGAGGACAATGACTGAATTCGACGTCGACCTCTTTGTCATCGGTGGCGGCTCGGGCGGCGTGCGTGCCGCCCGCATCGCGGCCGGCCACGGCGCCCGCGTCATGATCGCGGAAGAGTACCGCATGGGCGGCACCTGCGTGATCCGCGGCTGCGTGCCAAAGAAGCTGTTGGTGATCGGCTCGCATTTTCGCCACGAGCTCGAGGACGCCGCCGGTTTCGGCTGGACCGTTCCGCCCGCGAGCTTCGATTGGCCGACGCTGATCGCCAACAAGGACAAGGAGATCGCGCGGCTGGAGGCGGCCTACACGACGAACGTCGAGAAGTCCGGCGCCGAGATCGTCAAGACCCGCGCGGTGATCGAGGACAGGCACACCGTTCGCCTGCTCGAGAACGACAGGAGGATCACCGCCAGGTACATCCTGATCGCCACCGGCGGCGCGCCCAATCACGGCGCCATGATCCCCGGCATCGAGCACGTGATCTCCTCCAACGAGGCCTTTCACCTGAAGACGCAGCCGAAGCGCATCGTGATCCAGGGCGGCGGCTACATCGCGCTCGAATTCGCCGGCATCTTTGCAGGGTTCGGCTCCGACGTGACCGTGATCTATCGCGGCGACAACATCTTGCGCGGCTTCGACGAGGATGTTCGCGCCCATGTTCGCAGCGAGATGGAGAAGCAGGGGATCACCATCCTCACCGGGTGCACCGTGGCGAAGGTCGACCGCCACGGCGATGAATTCACCACGCATCTTTCGAACGGCTCGAGCGTCGCCTCCGACCAGGTGATGTTCGCGATCGGCCGGTATCCTGCGGTGGCCAATCTCGGTCTCGAAAAGGCCGGCGTCGCCATCAATCCGAACAACGGCGGCATCGCGGTCGATCATTTCTCGAAGAGCTCGGTCGACAGCATCTATGCTATCGGCGACGTCACCCATCGCCACAATCTGACGCCGGTCGCGATCCGCGAAGGACACGCCTTTGCCGACACCGTGTTCGGCAAGCGCGAGGTGAAGGTCGATCATTCCACGATCCCGACCGCCGTGTTCTCGCAGCCGGAAGTCGGCACCGTCGGTCTCACCGAGACCGAAGCGCGCGCACAATATGGCCATGTCGACATCTACAAGACGACGTTCCGCCCGATCAAGGCGACGATGTCGGGCCGCGACACCCGCATGCTGATGAAGCTGGTCGTCGACGGCTTATCCGACCGCGTGCTCGGCTGCCACATCGTCGGTGACGGCGCCGCCGAGATCACCCAGGCGGTCGCGATTGCCGTGAAGATGAAGGCGACAAAGGCCGACTTCGACGCCACCTTCGCGCTGCATCCGACCGCCGCCGAAGAGCTCGTCACCATGCGCACCCCGACCGCGCGCCACGTCCGGCAGGCGGCGGAGTAGGAACACCGCTTAGCCGTACAGATACCCGACCGGCCTGCCTTCGGTGCGCAGCGGACGGATGTCTTTCCCCGTGATGATCTGACCAGCCAGGCCGTCGATCTCGTCGCGCTGTGTCGGTGTCCAGCTGCGAAGGTCGTTCATGCCTTTCCAGAAGGCCGAGCCGGAGCACCTGGGTATTCTCGCCCAGTCCGACGAGGCTGATCGAGCTCTTGCCTGCCGTCACGACATCGCCGGCCGCCAGTTCGAAGGTCTCGCCAGCCTTGTTCTTGAATTCGGCCGTGCCGCGAATGACGCGATAGATAACGACCTCGCCCTTGGCAAAACAGGTCGGGTCCGCTGCTGCCGACGTGCTCTTCGGCAGCAACGAGTGGCCGCGCGGATCGGTGGCGATGATGTGGCCGGCGACGAGATGGCCGCTCGGAATCTCGATGCCGATATCGCGCACGTAAACCGGCATGGCCGATTTGATCGGACACTCGGCGAGCGGCTTGAACAGCGCATCGAGCGCCAAGGGATCCTGAAGCCAGAAGCCTGCATTGGCAGGGCGGTCATGCAAGGGGTGGCTCCAGGCCACCCGTGGCGTCTCGTCTTCGTTGATCTGATCCGGACCGACAATGGTCGGGTTCGGAAAGGTCGTCGGATCGGTGATGAAAGCTTCGAGGAATTTTCCGGAATAGCCCATCGAGATCGGGTCCGGCGCCACCGTCTGCGGCGTCTTGAGGTTCTCTTCGGTCGACAGGCCGGACCAGGTGTAGAACAGCTGGCGGTGCACGATCGCACTTTGCAGCATCACCGCGCCGGGGCCGACATTGTAAAAGCGGCCGTCGTAGTCGAAGGTGAACGCGCCCGAGGTGACCAGCACGAGCTGAAAGCCGCCCGGCGGAAGATGAAGATGGAAATCGGTCGGGCCGGTGTCGGGAAGGTAGATCGGCAGATTCGTCGCGACTTCGTGCAGCAGGAAGGTTTCGTTGTTGGCGTGGAAGCCTTCGTTGGCGCGGTTGTAGAGGGCCTGCGGACGGTAGGTCGCCTCGTACTTCGCATTCCGGTCGCGATCGATCGCGACGAAATCCTGCGTGTTGAGGCGGAGCGGCGCGCCATTCGGATGGGTGAGGCCGGTGATTTTGAGATCGCCCGCAGCATGCACGTTCATGACGTTCTCCGGTCTGAGCTTTGCTCTCTCGGGACGTCACTTGCGAATATTGGGCCAGTTCGGTTGCGGAGCAGCAAGCGGATCTTCGTCCGGAAGTGCTGAGCCCGGTTGGCAAAAAAACCGGTGGTTGCCCCAGAGGTTAGATCGCCCGCTCGTCCGCGACGCCGGACCGCCTGCACAAGCTCGCGAATTCGGGAATGAGACGTACGCTGTCTAATTTGTCGGCAAGTCATGTTTGTCGGCAAGTCATGGCAAGCGCGTGCAACTGCGCCGACGGGAGACCAACACCCACGCCTGCGGACCGGCCACGACGTCAGGCCGACCCCGGACTCATGAGCAAGCCGGGGCGAGATCGAGCACTACGCCGATTGACATTTTGTTCATGTTTTGTTCTTATGCTGTAACCGAGATGGAGGCAGCCATGGACAACCGCGTCAACGAAATCCGCAGAACCATCAGAGCCCTTCGCGTCAGCATGCTCGAGGCTGAAGCCATCATGCATGAGCAGATCAGACGGGACGAGGACTGTAGCTTCGTGGCGCAGGAAATCCTCAAGATGCGCTCGGTCATGAGTGTGCTCGCGAAGGAGCGTGTTGCGCTCGGCGACGACGAGCCGATCCTCGTGAAAAGCTTCTTCATTCCGCGGCGCCGGCCGACACGAAAACCGGTGGCTGCTCGTCCCCTGACGCATGGTTCGGTTTCCCGTCCGACGCTGGCGGCGAGAGCGTGATGCGGAGAACAGCTCACTCAAAGGACTGAGGCACGGGTCCGACGGCGGCGCGCCGCCGAGAACGGCACGGGACGAACTTCGATGCTAAGGTGCGGGAAGCCAACATCGGAGATCGGCATGGACGATCAAGCCAGGCTGGCGGCGCTTCAGCGCCATTGGGATGCCTCGGACGCGAACGATTTCGAGGCCGAGCATGACATCTACTGCGACGATGCCGTGCTCGATTATCCGCAATCGGGCGAACGGATTCACGGCCGCAGAAACATTCAGGGGAGCCGCTTCCTGCAACCCAACAGGAAGCGGTTCACGGTTCGGCGAATTGTCGGCGGAGGCGATCTCTGGGTGAGCGAATTCGTTCTGACCTATGACGGCGTGCCGTCCTACGTCGTGAGCATCATGGAGTTTCGCGAAGAATTCGTCGCTCACGAGACGCAGTATTTCGGCGACCGGTTCGATCCGGCACCTTCGCGCGCGCATCTTGTCGAGCGGGTGAGGTGAGTACCCCATGGGACTGCGGAGAGCCATGACTGGCTCTCCGCAGTTTTTCCTTTTAGAAGTCGAAGGTCATGCCGGTGGTCACGGCTTCCGCCTTGTTGCCCGCAACAACGTTGTTGTTGGCGTCGCGTCCACAGACACCGTAGCCATGTCCGCTGACGCCGAGGCAGTAATGCGCGCCCGGCCCGTTGCGCAGATAGCTGCCGACGAGGTACCAGCTCACGAACGGGCTGAGGTGATACTTCACGCCGAGTGCGTATTGGTCGGCGCTGGAGTCCACGCTGTTGAGCGCGAAGTCGGCGGAACCGGCCGGAGCCGAGACCGGGACCCCAGGGGTGGGATAGGCGTTGAGGACGCCAGTGCCGGGCGAGCCTGGCGAGGCGTTGGCGTGGGCCCAGGAGGCGCTGATGTCCCATTTCTCGACCGTCTGGGTCGCGCTCAGGAAGTAGCCGTCGCGCGAACGTTCGTTGAAATCGGCTACCGTATTTTGGCGGCGCATGATCTCGTAAATGCCATACAGTTGGAGGCTGCCGATCATGTCGTTGAACCGGTAGCCCGCGCCGAATTTCGCGGCCCATTCGTTGGCGATGCCGACGGCGCCCGGCGGCACGGTGAGAACGCCGCCATTGCTCAAGGGGGTCACCGCCTCGTCGCCGGTTCGGTTGGTGCCTTCGTGAAGCTCGTAGGCGGCGATTGCGGTGAATGGACCCTGGTTGTAGGTCAGCGATGCGCTGTAGAGATTGCCATATGATCCGTCGGTGCAGCCCTCCGGCGCCGATGTGAGCGGGAAGCCCGAGCCGCTGCCGCGCGACGAGGTAGCAGGGCAGTTGAAATCGCCGAGCGCAAAGTCACTGTTGTCCTTTGCCGTGTTCTGCCCGGGCGAGACCATGAAGGTGGCCTGGAAGCCGTTCCACACGGGCGATTCATACCAGATCGCGTGGGCCGCGCGCCAATCGAACTCGGCGCGGAGATCGCCTCCGGTGTTGCCCATGATCGAATTGTAATCGCCGAGCGTCGCCGAGAACGGATCGAACTTCGCAGTCGCCCTCTTGTAGGGCGTGTCCGCCTTGCCGGCCTTGATCGTGCCCCAGGGACTTTCCATGCCGAGGAAGCTGTCGCGCGTGCCGAATGCCGCGCGTTCGGTCGGAACGGCTGCGACCTCCACCAGCGACTCGAATTGTGCGATTGCCGCCCATCCCGGATAGCCATAGGAATCCAGATTGTGACGCGCGCGGACCCCGAAATAAGTGAGGTTAGAGGAAACGCCGAACTTGGTGCCCTGGTCGTAAACCCCGGCGTTGAAGATGTCGCCGGAGAGATCGACGTGCCCGTAGAGCGTGACCGTCGTGTTGTCGATGAACGGATTCGTGCCGGGCGCCTTGCTGTAGAGCGGAGCACCGCCGACGCTGACGACGGTGTGCTCAGGTGCCGGCGATGGCGCGACCGCCGCATGCAGCACCGGATTGCCCTTGGGCGATGCCGGCGCGACTGCGGTTACCGCTGACTTCGTCTCGCCCACGTGATTGACGCGTTCGCGAAGTCGCGCGTTCTCTTTCGCGAGCTTTGCGTTGTTGCGCTCGAGGGCATCGAGGCGCGCGACGACGTCGTCAAGTGTTGCAGCTCGCAGCGGTTGATTGAGAGCCGTTGCGCACAGCGCCGCGAAGCCTGTTCCAAGCAGGAAGGCCTTCCTCATGTCGTTTCCCCTTTATGCCGCGGGCCGTCTGATCCGCCCGGGATAAAGTGGAGCCTATTGTATGCCAGATGCCACATACAACGCTCGCGACAGCGCCACGCGCGCTTTCCTGGCGCGTGTGGCCAAATCGCAACTATTCCTGACAAAATGTGTCGCGCGGCGATGCGTCGCATTGCAGCACATCCAATGATCTCCGCCTGAAAAGGCGAATAGCTTCCGCGACTTGCGTCAATCGCCCCACGGCGTTTCGCCACGTCCGAGACGGCCAGCGATGTCGGTCTGGAAGGCGGTCGGGCCGAACGCGAACCATTCCTCACCGATCTGGTAGACGAGGAGGCGCCTGTTTTCGGTGCAAAACCCGGTCAGCCAATCCAGCGCCTTCTGCTTCGGCTGCCTGCCGACCGGCACCACGACATCGACAGGCAGGCCGCGCCAAAAGAAATTGGCAGCCAGCATGATCATGTCGGATCGGTCCGGCCGCATCCAATCCGGCAGCGGGCTGGACCCTACCAGCCAGCCGCAGACGAATTCGCGGCAGGGATGTTGTGGGCGCTCAGGATAGATCGCGCATCGCTGCGCCACGCTGAACGGGCAGGGTTGCCCCTTGCTCACCTTGTGTCCACGCACTTCGATCCGGAGCCAGCCATCGCAGCAGGCCGTGCAGCTTCCGCAGGTTCTCGCGACCTGAGGGCTCATGGGCGAAGGCGTTGCTCTGGCCGCATCTCGATGATCCGTGGTGCGAAGTGGCGTGCTTACTGCATTTTGGCGCACCGATCTAACGTTTCATTCCCAACTCCACACGGCGGATACACCGCCACAAGGAAACCGATGCGGCGGCTGGTCGCACCGGTTCCGTCTTGATTCCGATGGTCTCGGCTTTATCTGCTAGGACAACACGAATCCGGGCCCCTCTGGCGAGGACGCCGACAATGTCGGTCAAACCTCGCGATGTCGGATGACCTGTCCCGCGCGAATGCGATGGATCGGCCGATCGTCGGGCCTTCTGTGTTGCCTCCGACCCAATCGTCCCCATCGCAGCTCCGTGCGGCCATTTCGCAAAGTTGAGGAGCAACGATGACTGACGCCAAATACTCAAATCCAATCGAACTCGATATCACCGAACCGTCCGGTCTCAATGAGCAGGCTGCGGTGGCGCTGGTGATTGCCGGCGCACTGGTCGCGGTTGCCGACCGGCGCGTTTCGCCGGTCGAGCGCGACGAGGTGATCCGCTTCATCAGGGAGCGCGGACTGGCGCCGCACCTCGCTGAGGAGCGCCTGTTCGCGATGTTCGACGAGCTCGCAGAGCGGCTCGAAGAGCCGGACTTCGCCAACGTGGTGATCGAGAAGCTGCGGCCGATCGCGGACCTGCCGCTCTCGTCCCATCTCGTCGAGCTGTCGGAGCGCGTCGCGGCCGCGGACGAGGACGTGCATCCGCATGAGGTACAGGCGATCAAGCTGCTGCGCCTGCTGACGCTGGTGTTGCCGCGCGCAAAGCCAGTCGTCTCGACTGCGCATTCGAAACAGCGCGTCGTCTCCGCGGAGGAAGCATGAGCGCCGCTTCCGACGAGCAAAGGACGAGACCCGAGGAAGCCGCTGGCGAAACAGCCGGCGGTGACCCGCGGCTCGACGCGCTCGTCCATCGGCTTCCGCCGCGCGTTGCCGGCGCCGTCACCTATCTACTGAAACCATCCAGTCGCTGGGTCAGAATTCCCTCCGGCGCGCTGCTCGTCGTCGGTGGCGTGCTGTCGTTCCTGCCGGTGCTCGGCATCTGGATGCTGCCGCTTGGGCTTGCATTGCTCGCCGAGGACGTGCCGGCGCTGCGCTCGTCCCGTTCAAAGGTCTTCGACTGGATCGAGCGCCGCAAGCCGCATTGGCTCGATCCGTCCGCATCTCAAAAATGATCGAACATGACTGAATTCATCGCCGCCGACGCGCTGACCGCGCTGCTCCAGGTCGTCCTGATCGACCTCGTGCTGGCCGGCGACAACGCCGTCGTCATCGGCCTTGCAGCGGCGGGCCTGCCCGCCGAGCAGCGCCGGCGCGCCATCGTCGTCGGCATCGTTGCCGCCACTGGCTTGCGCATCGTCTTCGCCGGCATTGCGACCCAATTGTTGCAGGTCATCGGTCTGCCGCTGGCCGGCGGCGTCCTGCTTCTGTGGGTTTGCTGGAAGATGTGGCGCGAGCTGCGTGAGCAGGCTACGCATTCGAGCGCGCTCGCGTTCGGCCATGGTAACGGCGCAAGCACGGCATCGGAGCCGCGCAAGACGTTCGGGCAAGCCGCGGCGCAGATCGTCGCCGCGGACGTCTCGATGTCGCTCGACAACGTGCTGGCGGTCGCAGGCGCCGCGCGCGAGCATCCCTACATCCTCGTCTTCGGCCTGCTGCTGTCGGTCGCGCTGATGGGCATCGCCGCGGACCTGCTCGGTCGCGTGCTCCAGAAGCAGCGCTGGATCGCCTATGTCGGCCTCGCCATCATCGTCTACGTCGCCTTCCAGATGATCTATCGCGGCTCGCTCGAGCTCGCGCCGGTCATCGCGAGCCTCTGAGCAGAGGCGCGTCCCTGTCCGCAATCCGGAGTGATCAATGATGTCCGAACCCAAAGCACGTTTGGCGCTGTCCGCGCCACCGCCGCAGATCGGGCCGTTTGCCCAGCTCATCTTCGGCTCGCGCTGGCTGCAAGTGCCGCTCTATGTCGGCCTCATCATCGCGCAGGCAGTCTATGTGCTGCTGTTCCTGAAGGAGCTCTGGCACCTGGTCGCGCACTCGTTCGACGCCAGCGAGCAGCAAATCATGCTGATCGTGCTCGGGCTGATCGACGTCGTGATGATCTCGAACCTGCTGGTGATGGTGATCGTCGGCGGGTACGAGACGTTCGTGTCGCGACTGAACTTGAACGGTCATCCCGACGAGCCGGAATGGCTGAGCCACGTCAATGCCAGCGTGCTCAAGATCAAGCTTGCCATGGCGATCATCGGCATCTCCTCGATCTCGCTGCTGCGGACCTTCATCGAGGCCGGCAATCTCGGCACGACACGGAGCAATTTCACCGAGACCGGCGTGATGTGGCAGGTGCTGATTCACCTGACCTTCATCATCTCCGCAGTCGGTATCGCCTGGGTCGACCGCATCAGCGAGAGCGGGCAACGCAAGGCCGGCCACGGCTGAGGCTGAACACGGCGCGATCGGTGGGAATTGTTGTCGCGCCCAGATCAGAAGCGAAGCGCGGCGTCCGCAAAAGAGCGGGCGTTTACCAGCGTCTCGGACGGCATCTCGCCGAACATCGTCTTGTAGACCTTCGAAAATTCGCCCATGTGCCAGAACCCGTTCGCGAGCGCCGCAGCCTTGATGGTCGCTCCGTTGCCCGCGGACATCAGCTGCATGCGAACCGACCATAGACGTTTGAGCCGCAGATAGTGATGCAGGCTGACGCCATGCACTGCATGGGCCGCGGTCTGCAGTGTGCGCACGGATACGCCGAGCGCGCTCGCGAGATCGTCGCTGTAGAGCGGTTTGCCGCCGCATAGCGCGGCCACTTCGTCGAGGCGCGCGATCAGCCTGCGGTGCCTGTCGAACGACCCGCGTCGCGGGGCCAGTGCGTCGGCCGTCACCAGCGTTGCGTCGAGACAGGCGAGCAGCGTCTCCTGGATCGGCCGGTTCAGCGCTTCGAACTGCCGGGGATCGTTGGCTTCGGCGGCCAGGCTGAACATGTTCAGGATCGTGGCGCGCAGGCCTGCCATGGTCGCGTCATGTGGCCGGAAGAATCCGAGCCCGCTGTCGTAATCCGCCCAGCCGCGATGGCGCATGTCGGAGTTGAAGCGCATCATCAGATAGGTGTTGGGATCTCTGCTCGACGGATCTGACGGGGACCCTGCCGCGAACGACGCCCACCGTCGAATTGTCGATCTCGCGGCCGTTGCTGATCGAGTGAAAGCAGAATGGGACCACGAGGCCGACGCCATGGTCGGTGCCGACATCGACGTCGAGCTGGCGGGCGAAGGCGCGCTGAAGCACGAACAGCCCGTCCTCAAGCGGCAGGATGGCGCGCGACAGCGAGAAATCGCGCGGGCGGAGCGGCGTGCTGGTGCCGAGACCGAGCACCTCGTTGGCGCGAAATTGGCCGAAGTCCGAGAAGCGCTCGATGGCGAGGACGCGCGATGGCTTCAGCCGATGGAGCGGCATCTTGGAATCCTCGAGGGGTAGTCTGAGATGGCGGCTCAATCCAGGAAAGGTATCAGATAGCCTGTCATCGGCCATATTCCGGATAAGTACTGGGGCTCGGCGACGCTTCATCACGCAACATGCGGATAGGCCGCGTTCTCCTGACGCTCGCGCTCGCCGAGCTCGCGCACGAGCTCCTGAAGGAAGGACTCGGTGTAGGCGGGCAGGGTACGCTCGGCGCGGACATAAATGCCGAGATCCGACCATACCGGGCTGCCGGCATTGTCCAGCGTCAGGAACACGAGCTGGCCCTCGCGCGACAGCCGGCCGATCCCAAGCTGGGTCTGGAATGCGACGCCGACGCCGCGCGCGGCGAGCTCACGCATCAGGTCGATCGAGTTGGCCTGGATCGCAGGCTCAGGCGTCTCCGACAGCTGCGCGATCAGCGGCTGGAGCAAATGATAGATCGACAGCTCCGGCAACGCGTTGATGACGGGAAAGGCGAGGCATTGCTCCAGCGTGACCGTCTTGCGGCGCGCCAGCGGATGCTCGCGTGCGACCAGTGCGCCGAGGCGAAACCGTTTCAGCGCAACCTGCCGCAGGTCGGGCGGATGCCTGAGAGCGATCGCGATGCCGATATCGGTCTCGCCACGGCTGAGGGCTTCCAGCACCCCCGAGGATCCCATCACCTCCGTGGTGAAGCTGACGCGCCGGGCGCGGCCGCGGTGCGCGGCGATCAGGTCTGGCAGCACTGATTCTGTGAGCGACTCGATGCAGGCGATGCTGACCGTGCCGTGCCAGGCGCCCGACAGGGACGCGACATCCGAGCGGAAGCGATCGAGGTCCTGCAGCACGTTCATCACGTGCCGGGCCAGCATCTCGCCGACCGTCGTCAGTGTCAGGCCGCGCGCATTGCGCTCGAACAATGGTGATCCAACCTCCTGTTCCAGCTTGAGAATTTGACGGCTGACGGCGGACGAGGCGACGTTCAGGAGCCGCGCCGCAGCCCGGATCGAGCCGGTGCGGCGGACGGCGTGGAAGTACTGGATGGCCGGTGAGTGAAATCGCATGGGACCCCCGATCCGACTATAGCTGTTGCCGAAACGGCAGCAATATGTGCGAAATTCTCTGCCTTTTGAGAGCGCTGTTTTCACCCTAGTGTCATGCGGGGACGGGCCTGTCGGGCCCGCGCGATGGCGCGCCCGCAACGATGCGGCAGGGGATTTCGGGGTGGACGAGACTATCGCTTGCGAGCCGGAGCACGGGCGTGACGCCGCTCTGGTCGACCGTCGCCGCGCGGCGGCTTATGTCGGCGTGACCGCCGGCCGCTTCGAGCAATTGGTGCGTGACAGCGTCGTGCCCCCGCCGGTGATGGTGGACAACAAGCGGCGCTGGCCCGTTGCCTTGCTCGACGTCGCGAAAGCAACGGTCGGCAGCAGCATCCCAAGCCTGCCGCCGGTTGTTGCCGTCGCCGAAGCGCGTCCGTGCGAACGGGACCCCGCGCCAGCGTCGCGCGAGCTGCCCGACCAGGCCTGGTTCGAGCAACGGGCGCGATTCGTTCAGCGCGTCCGCAGGTCGCTGCTCTCAGGCAACGAGATCAGCCTGCTGCGCGAGTTCAAGGTGCTCAAGCAGAACCAGATCAGCATGTTCGGCTATTACGGAAGCTTTGAAGCCCTGATGGTGCGCGGCTACATCGTCGAACTCGACCGCAAGCCGCCCTCGAGCCGTCCGCTGGTGACCTACCGGCTCACCACTCAAGGCGAGCAGGTGATCTCCGCGCTCAAGGACGAGCTGGCGATCTGAGATCAGGAAGGCCTGCTCAGGCCGCCTCTCACTATCGAGATCGGTAAAATTGTCTGCATTCCGCTCAGCCCAAGCAAACCCTGCGGACAAGATTCAACCAGCCTTAAACCTCGGTTTTGGAACCGACGTGCATGCTTCCCGGCAAAGAGTGGGGCATCAGCATGTCAGTTCTCAGGGAGATCGTCGTTGCGGTGGCGGGTGTCTACGCGCTGCTGTTCGCGTGCGACGCGGTGTTCGGCGTCGGCGAGGCGCGTTTCGACGACGCCTATTACAGCGCCGGCTTCTACGCGCCGCGCCCGAAGGAATTCCGCTTCGCAGGCGACACACCGCCGGCGGTGCGCGTCAGCGCCGCCTTTGCGCAGTTTTCGCCGGCTGAATCCAGGTCGAACAGGCGCTACTCGTCGCTGACGACGATCATCCGCTAGTCGGCTTTTCAGGCTCGCTCCGCGGCCGGGTTCTCACCCGGATGCCGTCCCGCGCGTTGCGGCAACAGCAACACGCAGGTCACCATGAAAGCCGCGATCAAGGCCGAGGCCAGCGGCCGGCTCAAGGCGAGGCCGCCGTGGTCGAGCGGCTTGTCGAGAAAGTCGCCGACGGTCGCGCCCAGTGGACGCGTCAGGATGAAGGCCGCCCAGAACAGCGTAACGCGCGAGACGCGCGTCCAGAAATACAGCGCGGCAACAACGGCGAGCGCCGCCGCGAAGATCAGCGCACCACCGCGGTAACCCATATCGCCGGTATCGGCGAGCCAGTCGCCGAGCGCAGTGCCTAGCGTCTGCGAAAAGGTGATGGCGGCCCAGTAGAAAGCTTCGACGCGCGGTGTACTGACGCTGTCGACCGAAATGGTTCCCTCGGTGCGATACCAAAGGCCGAGCACCAGCACGAGACAGGTCAGCAGCAGCGTCGAGCCGCCGGTGTAGCCGATGCCGAGCGATCGGTCGGCGAAGTCGGCCATCGTCGTGCCGAAGGTCGTCGATGCCACGATCGTCGCCCAGTACAGCGCCGGATGGAATTTTCGCGCGCGGATTTGCGCTGCGACCAGGACGACCATCGCGGCGAGGAACAGGCCGGTCCCCGCGAGATAGCCCCAGTTCAACGTCATCGTGACGGTGTCGCCACCGGTTTCGCCCAACGTCGTGGCGGCGATCTTGATGATCCAGAAGCCGAGCGTGACTTCCGGGACCTTGCTCTCGCTGACGATGCGGATATTCGTGTGATCTTTCATGGAATCCTCTTCGCTACGTCAGCCGCCAATCGTGGTCTGCGGCTGATGGATGACGGCGCGCGGACAGGGTCACGCCTTGGCGACGCGATCCATGACCAAAAGCAGATCGGTGACAGCCTGCTTGCACTTTGCGGCATCCGGTGTTCCCGCGCGCAGCGCCTCCAGCGCGCGGTCGATTGCTTTGTCAACGGAGTGCCAGTCGGCGGCCGCGCGCGGCTTTAGTCCCGCCTCGGCTTCATCCCATTTGGTCTCGAGATCCTTGAGCCGGGTCTTGGCGCCAGGAAGGTCGCCCTTGTCGATGATCGCGGCAACTTCGACCGCGATGGTTCGGAACGGCGTGAGGTCGCCGAGCCTAGTCGTCGCGGCTTCCGCGAGCGGCACGAAGGTAATGTGCTGACTCGCATTCATCCACGGCCCGCCGGAAAAGGTTGTCACCAGGCAAACGGCGACGGCGGCAATGAGTTTCATCATGTGATTTCTCCTGTTGCGGCTCCTGCTTTCCTGCAGGGAGCGTTGAAGTTCCGATTGGAGTCATTGCGCCTGATCGGCACGGCGCGCGCCACCGCCTTCGAACGTCACCCAGGCGACGAGGCCGACGATCACGGTCAGGAAGACGATGCTGGTGTGGACCGTGCCGAGACCCATGCCACCATACTCGTGCGACTGCGACAGCAGATCGCCGAGCGAGGCGCCAAGCGGACGGGTGAGGATGTAGGCGAGCCAGAAGGTCAAGACGGGGTTGGCGCCGAAGTAGAAGGCGAACGTTACCGCGGCGATCAGCGAGGCAAACGCGACGACGCCGAGCTGGAAGCCGAGGCCGAGCGCTTCGGTCGCGAGATCGCCCGCGGCCGTGCCGAGCGCGAAGGTGAACAGGATCGCGGTCCAGTAAAACAATTCGCGCCGCCTCGTCACGATGGTGTGGATCGACAGCGTGCGCTCTGCGCCGTGCCAGATCGCAAAGGTCGCTGCGAGCGCGCAGGCGAACGCGGCGGTACTGACATAGAGGCTGATCTCGAGTTTGTCGGTGAGGAGATCAGTGAGCTGCGTGCCGACGATGCTGACGAGGATGACGGTGAGCCAGTAGATCCAGGGCACATAGGCGCGGCGGCTCAGTTGCATGAGCAGCGCGGCAACCAGCAGGGCGCTCATGCAGATGGCCGTCAGGCTGGCGCCGAGGCCGACATGCACCGCAAGATAGTCGGCGCCGGTCTCGCCGACCGTCGTCGAGAGAATCTTAATGGCCCAGAAGATCGCGGTGACCTCCGGAACCTTGTTCAGCATCTGTCTTGCGCCATAGACCGAATATTGCGACACGCCCAAAATCTCCCAAAGCCGAAGCGATGCCGGACTGTGGTGCAGGCAACTTAGGCCCGGCTTAGGGATTTTTCGGCGCAGGGCGGCCTTCGCCGCAATTCGGGCCCGCTGAGGCTCCCTAACTCCGGGCTAAGTCGGAAGGGTCATGATTTGAGGGCCGAATGGCCGGGAACTTTGAGGATCGGGTTTTGCGTGTTCTGCTGATCGAGGACGACAGGATGGTCGGGGCCGCCGTCGAGCAGGCGCTGAAGGACGCCGCTTATGCCGTCGATTGGGTCAGGGACGGCGAGGCCGCGCTGCTTGCAGCCGCGAGCGAGGCCTATGAGGTGCTGCTGCTCGATCTTGGCCTGCCGAATATGGACGGCCGGGACATTTTGCGGCGGTTGCGCGCGGGCGGCCGCAAGCTTCCCGTCATCATTGTGACCGCGCGCGATGGGATCGACGACCGGATCGAGGGACTCGACCTCGGTGCCGACGATTATCTCGTCAAGCCGTTTGAGATCCGCGAACTGCTGGCGCGGATGCGTGCGGTCACCCGCCGCGAGGCCAGCGGCTCGCCGGCGCAGCTCGGCAATGGAACGCTCAACCTGGACCCTGCGAGCCGGAAGGCCACGTATCTCACGAAATCCGCGGTGCTCACCGCTCGCGAATTTGCACTGCTCCAGGCGCTGTTGTCGCGCCCAGGTGCGATCCTGTCGCGGGGCGAGCTCGAACGGCAGATCTATGGCTGGAACGAGGAGGTTGCGAGCAACGCGATCGAATTCCTAATCCATGCGGTGCGCAAGAAGCTCGGCACCGATGCGATCCGCAACGTGCGTGGCGTCGGCTGGATGGTGGATCGGCGCCTATGATCAGGTCGTTGCGAGGGCGTCTTTTCGCGGGCCTGACCGCGATCATCCTGCTGACCGGCATTGCCGGCGGCCTGTTCGCTCATCACTGGGCTTTCGACGAGGCCATCGAGATGCAGGACTCCGTCCTGATCCAGATCGCGGCTCTCGTCCAGTCGGCGAACCTCACCGGCGGTCGCGAGCTGCACGGCGTTGATGAGGACGCCGAAGTGTGGCTGATCGAACAGTCCGCCACGCCGCCGAGTGACAATGGCGAGCTCAAGCTCTGGGGCCTCAAGGACGGTCTTGCGCTCGCAACGCGAAGGGAACAGCCCATCCGCGTGCTGCTGCGAACGCGGCCGGACGGCACGCGCTTTGCGGTGGCGCAACGCACCTCGGTGCGCGACGAGATCGCAAGCGACATGGGATTCCGCACCGTGCTGCCGATCGCGGCGCTCATTCCCTGCCTGCTGCTGGTCACCGCCATCGTTATCGCGCGCTCGCTGCGGCCGATGGTTCGCCTTGCCGGCAGTCTCGACAGAAGACGTGCCGACGACATGACGCCACTGCCGACGGCGCAGATGCCCAGCGAGCTGCATCCGTTTATTGCGTCGATCAACGGGCTGTTGCAACGGGTGCGCCTTTTGATGGACCAGCAGCGGCGCTTCGTTGCGGATGCGGCGCATGAATTGCGTACGCCGATCACCGCGCTGAGCTTGCAAGCGGAGAATCTTGACCCGGTCGATCTGCCCGCGGCCGCGCGCGATCGCGTCGCGGTGCTCCAGCAGGGAATTCGCAGGACGAAACGTCTCCTGGAGCAATTGCTCGCGCTCGCAAGGCAGGAGGCGGGATCATACGACCGTGTGACGATGTCACTCGTGGCGCTTGATGGCGTGGCGAAAGAGGTCGTCGCCGATACGTTGCCAGAAGCAGCCAATCGCGGCATCGATCTCGGCTTCGCGCGCGTCGAACCCGTCGCGGTTCGCGGTGAAGTGGTGATGCTTGCCGCGCTGGTCCGCAATCTCCTCGACAATGCGCTGCGCTTCACCCGGCGAGGCGGACGGATCGATGCGTGTGTGACCGGGACGGCGCGGCGGCGATCCTTCAGATCGAGGACACCGGGTCCGGCGTGGCTCCGGACGAGATCGATCGGATATTTGAGCCGTTCTTCCGCGGCCAGCATCCGGAGGGCGACGGCGTCGGTCTTGGCCTTTCGATCGTCAAGCGGATGGTCGATCGGCTTGGCGGATCGATTGAAGCTGTAAACATCACTGAAGCGGGGCGAACCGGATTGAGGATCATCGCCAGATTGCCCGCAGCCGTTTGACGATCACTCCCCCTGGACCCATTCCGCCACGCTGCGCCAGAGCGTGTCGCGGTACTCGGGGCGGAAGAAGCCGAAATGGCCGATCGCCTTGGCCCCGACGTCGGATGGTTTGACGGTCAGCACCTCCGGCTTGATCGCGGTAAAGCCACTCGAGAGCAATTCCACCGCAGGCCGCGTTGCCCATGGATCGTCGGAGAAGCACAGCGCGCGCAGCTCGCCCTTGAACTTGGCGAAATTCTCCAGCGCCGGCAGCTTGGAATCGAACAGATAGTGCGGGCTCGAGACCCATTCGGCCCATTGCAGGAACACGCCCTTGGGCAAATCCTCGCCGATGCCGGCCCAGCCTGGCGCGTAGCCGAGCGCGTGGACCAGCGGCACGCCGACAAAGTTCATGAAGGCATAGATGCGGTACTTTTCCGGCGACGTCATCAGCCGCCAGGTCGCGGCCTGCGAGGCCAATAACATGGCGCGCGAAACTTCCGAATTGTTTTCGAGCAGCCCAAGAGCCTGGCCGCCGAAGGAATGGCCGACATAGGCAAACGGCAGCGTGGTGTACCGCTCGCGCATCCAGCGCACTGCGGCCGTGACGTCGAGTGCGGCCCAGTCCGACATCGAGGCCTTGAAACCGACCAGCGATTTCGGCTGGTTGTAGCCGACCATCGCGGGCCGCCGGGAATCGCCGATGCCGCGATAGTCATAGGTCATCACCGCGCAGCCGCGGTGGGCGAGATAGGAGGCAAAGCCGCGGTAGATTTTTCGCGGGACAGCGGTGGCGGAGTTGATCAGCACGGCATGGCGCTTGGTGCCGCGCGGCAGGAACAGGGTGCCGCTCAGCGCATACCCGTCGGTCGCCGGGAAGCTGATCTCGTCGATGAAAACGTCGTCGCGCGCCGCGTCCATGGGCACCAGCTGTCTGGCCTGAGTTTCCCCTGGCTCCCAGCAAATGCGAATTCAGCTTTCCCCGCAAGGGTTTGCAGTGCGAAACGGATTTACAACTGGCGGCCCGTGGTCAGCCTGTGTATAAGGCGGCCCTCGCAACCCACAGATCAGGTTGCACTTTTTGCTTCACGGAGAGATTGCGATGTCCGAGCGGTGGACGCCCGAGTCCTGGCGCAGCAAGCCGGTGCTACAGGTGCCGGACTATCCCGATGCGAAGGCCCTGGCCGACGTCGAGGCGCAGCTTGCGACCTTTCCGCCGCTGGTGTTTGCGGGCGAGGCGCGCAACCTGAAAAAGGCGCTGGCGCGCGTGGCGGCCGGCGAGGCTTTCCTGCTCCAGGGCGGCGACTGTGCCGAGAGTTTTGCCGAGCACGGCGCCAACAACATCCGCGATTTCTTCCGCGTGCTGCTCCAGATGGCCGTCGTGCTGACCTATGCCGGCGCGGTGCCGGTGGTGAAGGTCGGCCGCGTCGCCGGCCAATTCGCCAAGCCACGCTCCTCGCCGACCGAGAAGATCAACGGCGTCGAGCTGCCGAGCTATCGCGGCGACATCGTCAACGACATCGCCTTCACCAAGGAAGCGCGCGTGCCGGACCCGCAGCGTCAGCTGATGGCCTATCGCCAGTCGGCCGCGACGCTGAACCTGCTGCGCGCGTTCGCCACCGGCGGCTACGCCAATCTCGGCAGCGTGCATCAATGGATGCTCGGGTTCCTGAAGGATTCACCTCAATCCCGCCGCTACAAGGAATTGGCCGACCGAATCTCGGACGCGCTGAACTTCATGCGCGCCTGCGGCCTTGATCTTGAAGCTCATCCTGAGCTGCGCGCCACCGATTTCTACACCAGCCACGAGGCGCTGCTGCTCGGCTACGAGCAGGCCATGACCCGGGTCGATTCCACCACCGGCGACTGGTACGCGACCTCAGGCCACATGATCTGGATCGGCGACCGCACCCGCCAGCTCGATCACGCCCATGTCGAATATTTCCGCGGCATCAAGAACCCGATCGGCCTGAAATGCGGCCCCTCGCTCAAGCCGGACGAATTGTTGAGGCTGATCGACGTGCTCAATCCCGACAACGAGCCCGGCCGGCTGACGCTGATCAACCGCTTTGGCTCGGACAAGGTCGCCGACCACCTGCCGAACCTGATCCGCGCCGTGAAGCGCGAGGGCAGGGTGGTGGTCTGGTCGTGCGATCCCATGCACGGCAATACCATCACCTCGACCTCGGGCTACAAGACGCGGCCGTTCGACCGCGTGCTGTCGGAGGTGAAGTCGTTCTTCACGATTCACGCCGCCGAAGGCACCCACGCCGGCGGCGTGCATCTGGAGATGACCGGTCAGGACGTCACCGAGTGTATCGGCGGCGCCCGCGCCATCACCGACGAGGATCTCAACGACCGCTACCACACGGTCTGTGATCCCCGCCTCAATGCCGAGCAATCCATAGATATGGCCTTCCTGGTCGCGGAGCTGCTCAAGCAGGAACGCGCCGGCAAGGTCAGGCCGATGCCGGCCGCAGCGGGGCTCTAGGACCTTGCTGCGGATCTGGAAGGCCACGATCAACTCCCGCAACGGTCTGGCCTTTGCGTTCCGCTCGGAGCAGGCCGTCCGCGAGGAGATTGTTGCGCTCCTGTTGTCGCTGCCGCTGGCCTGGTTCGTCGCCGCGACCGCGATGCGCGCGGTCGAATTGGTGTGTGCGGTGGCGTTCGTTCTGGTGGTTGAATTGCTCAACACCGCGATCGAGAAGCTCGCTGACCGCCTGACCTTGGATCACGACAAGCAGATCGGGCGGGTCAAGGACATGGGCTCAGCCGCGGTCGGCGTCGCGCTGCTGATGGCCGGGGCATTCTGGATCCTTGCCATCGTCGAGCGGTTGGGTTTCGTTTAGCGACAACATCGGACAAGGCGCACATGACCGAACGTCTCGACGCATTCGCGGTCACGCTCGCCCAGCTCAATCCGGTCGTGGGCGACATCGAGGGCAACGCCGCGAAGGCGCGGGCTGCGCGCGCACAGGCGGCCGCGGATGGCGCCGATCTCGTGCTGTTTCCGGAATTGTTCATCGCCGGCTATCCGCCGGAGGACCTCGTGCAGAAGCCGGCGTTCCAGGCCGCCTGTCGCGCCGCGATTGAAACGCTGGCGCGCGAGACCGCCGATGGCGGGCCGGCCATGCTGGTCGGCACGCCCTGGGTCGAGGACGGCAATCTCTACAATGCCTGCGCGCTGCTCGATGGCGGCCGCATCGCGAGCTTGCGCTTCAAGTGCAACCTGCCGAACTACGGCGTGTTCGACGAGAAGCGGCTGTTCTCGCGCGGACCTGCCTCAGGGCCCGTCACCGTGCGCGGCGTGCGGATTGGCGTACCGATCTGCGAGGACATCTGGCTGGAAGAATCCGAGGACTACGAGAACGTGGTCGAGACGCTGGCCGAGACCGGCGCCGAAATCATTCTGGTGCCGAACGGCTCGCCCTATGCCCGCGACAAGAACGACGTGCGACTGTCTGTGGCGGTGGCGCGGGTCACCGAAAGCGGCCTGCCGCTGGTCTGGCTCAACCAGGTCTGCGGCCAGGACGATCTGGTGTTCGATGGGGCGTCGTTCGCGCTCAACGGCGATCTCTCGCTTGCTGCTCAACTGCCCGCATTTGAAGAGAGCATCACCACGCTGCGGTTCACCAGGACCGGTGACGACTGGCGCTGCGCCGGGCCGATCGCCGAGCAGCCCGAGGGCGACCATGCCGACTATGCCGCCTGTGTGGTCGGCCTGCGCGATTACGTCGGCAAGAACGGCTTTCCCGGTGTGCTGCTCGGCATTTCCGGCGGCATCGATTCCGCGCTGTGCGCGGCGATCGCCGTGGATGCGCTCGGCGCCGATCAGGTCCACGGCGTGATGCTGCCTTACCGCTACACGGCGGCGAGCTCGATCGCTGATGCCGGCGAACTCGCCGGGCATTTGGGGATCCGCTACGAGGTGCTGCCGATCGCGGAAGCCGTGAACGGTTTTGAGGCCATCCTCGAAGGCATCTTCAAGAATCTGCCGCCTGATATGACCGAGGAAAATCTTCAGGCCCGCACCCGCGGCACGCTGCTGATGGCGATCTCCAACAAGACCGGGCTGATGGTGGTGACGACCGGCAACAAGTCGGAAATGTCGGTCGGTTACGCCACGCTCTATGGCGACATGAACGGCGGCTTCAATCCGATCAAGGACATCTCCAAGACGCAGGTGTTTCGGCTGGCAGCGCTACGCAATAGCTGGAAGCCCGACGGCGCACTTGGGCCCGCGGGCGAGGTGATTCCGCCCGACATCATCACGCGCCCGCCGACCGCAGAGTTGCGCGAGAACCAGACCGATCAGGACTCGCTGCCGCCCTATGAGGTACTCGATGCGATCCTCGAGCGTCTGGTCGAACGCGAACAGCCGCTCGACCAGATCATCGCCGCCGGTTTCGATCGCGAGACGGTGGTGCGTGTCGATCATCTCCTCAACGTCGCCGAATACAAGCGACGCCAGGCCGCGCCCGGCGTCAAGGTGACGCCCAGGAATTTCGGCCGCGACCGCCGCTATCCCATCACCAACCGCTTTCGCGACAGCGGCGAGCCGCTGGCCGCGGCGGACGAGACACTCGTGTCGCGCGGCAATCAGGCGTCAATCGACGCGTTCGAAGGGTGAGTTGATCGAGTAGGGTGGGCAAAGCGAAGCGTGCCCACCACTTCTTTTCCAATCGCCGTAAAAATGGTGGGCACAGCGCTGCGCGCTTTTGCCCACCCTGCGAGACCTGTTCCAATCCGCGCCGCGGAGTACTGGATGCCCCGCCTTCGCGGAGCATGACAGCGGAGAACGCCTCTACTTCTGTTGCTGCGGCAGGAAAGTCGGGCCGACCGAGCGGATCGGCTTGTTCTCCGAGCTAGCCGCCGTGCCGGTATCGGCAGGCGGGGCTGCGGCTGGCGCGTTGGCCGCCGTTGGCGCGGGTGCGGCGCCCTTCTTGCCGGTCGCGCCCTTGGTGAGCTGCCGCTGCTGCATCTTCTTGGCGCTTTCCTCGGTGACGATGATGTCGCCCTGCTGCTCGACGCTGGCCTTGTCGTCGGCGGACTTCAGCGCGTCCGCCCAGCTCTGGCCGGCGGCCTTGCAGGAGCAGGACGGGTTGAACTCGGTGCGGAATTTGAAGGCGGTCGGCAGCGCCGTAGGGCTGTCCGCTGATCGAGACCGCGGAGTTCATGTCCTCGCCCGGATTGCGGTGGGCGTAGAGCACGGCTTCGGCCGCCGGACACAACGCCTTGCAGGTCCTCTCGTCATCGGGGAAGCGCGCCGGCACGGTGGCGAACGAGATCGGGAAATAGGCGCCGTCGCAGGTACGCACGCACACGGTGCGATAGGTGCCGGATTGCGGGCCGAGGTCGGCGGGCGGCACCCCTTGCGGATTGTTGGGGTTGTTGCCGCCGCCGAACAGATTGCTCAGGAAGTTGCCACCCTGCGACTGCACGGCGTTGGCATATTGCGGTCCGCAATTGTTCTGCGCGAGCGCGATCAGCACCGAACGGCGCTGGCTGTCGCGCTCGGGGCTGGCGCCGCCGGCACCGCCGCCGCGCAGGCGTTCGAGGTTGCCGGTGATCTGGTCCAGATTGGCGCGCATCTGCTGGATCTGGGTGTTGACCGGACCGCATTGCGCCGACTGGCCGCTGAAGAGCGAGAAGAAGCCGGAGGAATCGCAACCCATGCGCTTGGCCTGCATGGTGACGCGGTCGAGCTCGGCCTGCTGCTTGGCCTGAGAGTCCTGGTAGCGGCGGATCTGTTCGTCGCGCGCGGGGTCGCCGTTCGTCCCACGGTCGAGCCCGGCGAGCTGTCCTTCCAGGCGTACACACATCGGGTTCGGTCCGGGCCCGCCTTGCGCACCCGGAGGCGGTGGTCCGGGAGGGCCAGCCTGCGCGAGAGCATCGCCGGCGAGCACGATCGTGCTCAGGAGCACCGCACAGGCAAGGAAGGAGCGGGGACGGGAGAGAGACAAAAATTCAGGCATATCCGCCATTCTAGCGAGGTCACGGCCCCAAGTGTCTTTCCAATGTGACTCGAGGGGCCGAAGCGCGCCCTCCAATAGCCGCTTCCTGCGGCAGCGTCACGTCGTTTCAGGGGCCGAAGACTGGTCCTAAGGTCCGCCAGTTCCGAGCGAATTCAGCGCTGGCAGGTGATTGCGACATATTCGTCGCAATGGCCATGGGAGCAGTTTGCGCCGGATTTGGGGACAGAGCCGGTAATTTCGTCGGGATCGACCCGGCGATAGGCGGAAGCCTGGGCAAAATCGCGTGACTGGCAGTAGTTGCGGGCGACCTGCGCGCCGCATTTGTCGCCCTTGGCCAGGCACTGGTCGACGCCGTAGCCCTCCGCCTGGTTCGGAATGATGAAGACGCGGGTCTCGGCGACAGCGCTGGATGCCGCAAGGATGGAGGCGCAGGACATGAGCGCGAGCAATGATCGCATGAAAGCACCGGGGGCAAAAAGGGGAACTGCCAGTTCCAGAATGGGCCCAAATAGTTAAGGATGATGAACCATCAAGGCGGGTGGCCTGCGCATTGCGGAGATAACACGGCTTTTCCGCGGCTCTCTTGACGCGGGGCCGGCTCATAGCCCATATGTTCCGCCATGAACGGTCTCCTCGTCATTTGCGCCATTTGCCGCGAGATTACGAGCTAGCGATTCGCTGGCTGGAGCCGTCTTTTCTCAAAAACATTGAGAGCACTGGACGCCCGGCCAACAGCCGACGGGTGTCATATGGAATTGCGTCTTTACGATACGCTGAGCCGGGAAAAGCGCGCCTTTGTGCCGCTCGATCCGAACAATGTCCGCATGTATGTCTGCGGACCGACCGTCTATGACTTCGCCCATATCGGCAACGCCCGGCCGGTGATCGTGTTCGACGTGCTGTTTCGGCTGCTGCGCCATCTCTATGGCGAGGCGCACGTCACGTATGTCCGCAACATCACCGACGTGGACGACAAGATCAACGACCGCGCGGCGCGTGATTTCCCCGGCCTGCCGCTGAACGAGGCCATTCGCAAGGTCACCGAGCAGACCGGCCGGCAGTTTCACGCCGACGTGGATGCGCTCGGCGCGCTCCGGCCGAGCGTCGAGCCACGCGCGACCGAGCATATCGGCGAGATGCGCGAGATCATCGAAAAGCTGATCGCCGGCGGTTTCGCCTATGTCGCCGAGGACCATGTACTGTTCTCGCCGCAGGCCATGAACGCGGCCAACTCCGGGCTGCCGCGCTACGGTGCGCTGTCCAAACGTTCGCTGGACGAGATGATCGCCGGCGCCCGCGTCGACGTCGCGCCCTACAAGCGCGACGCCACCGACTTCGTGTTGTGGAAGCCGTCCAAGCCGGGCGAGCCGTCATGGCCGTCGCCGGCGGGCATCAAGGCAGAGGGCCGTCCGGGCTGGCACATCGAGTGCTCGGCCATGGCCTGGAAGCATCTCGGGGAGCATTTTGATATCCACGGTGGCGGCATCGATCTCGTGTTTCCGCATCACGAGAACGAGATCGCGCAGACCTGCTGCGCCTTCCACCGAGAGCGGATGGCGAACTACTGGATGCACAACGGCTTCCTGCAGGTCGAGAGCGAAAAGATGTCGAAGTCGCTCGGCAACTTCGTCACCATCCACGAACTGCTCGCGGATTGGCCGGGCGAGGTGCTGCGCCTGAACATGCTGAAGACGCATTACACTTCGCCGATCGATTGGACCATGAAGTCGCTGGAGGAAAGCGCCAGGACGCTCAACGACTGGTATCGCTTTGCGGCGGACGTCGCGCCCGGCAAGCCGGCGGAGACCGTGGTCGAGCCGTTGCTCGACGATCTCAACACGTCGCTGGCGATCGCCGCGCTGCACGGCCTGCGCAACAATTCCGACGCGCGTGGCCTCGCCGCGTCGCTACGTCTGCTCGGCTTTCTTTCCGAGAGCGCCGCGCAATGGGAAGGCCGCAAGCAGCAGGCAAGCGGCGTGGACGCAAGCGAGATCGATCGCCTGATTGCCGAACGCGCAGCCGCGCGGGCGCGAAAGGATTTCAAGGAGTCCGATCGCATCCGGGACGAGCTCGTCGCGAAGGGCGTCGTGCTGAAGGACGGTAAGGATGCCGACGGCAAGCCGGTGACGACGTGGGAGCTGGCGTGATGGCACAAGCGGTTCCAAAGCCGGGCTTGCGGCCGTTCCTGCCGGATGACCTACCGGTGCTCGCCGCGATCTTCACGGCCAGCATCGAGGAGCTGACCGGCGACGATTATAACGAGGCGCAGCAGCAAGCCTGGATGGCGGCGGCGGAGGACGATGAGTTCGGCAAACGGCTCGCGGCCGATTTGACCTTGATCGCAACATTGGAGGGCTCGCCCGTGGGCTTCGCCTCGCTGCAGGGTAAGGATCACATCCGCATGCTCTATGTGCATCCGGCCGTCGCCGGACAGGGGTTGGCGACCATGCTCGTCGATGCGCTGGAAAAGCTTGCCGGCGGTCGCGGCGCGGAAAAGCTGACGGTCGACGCCAGCGATAACGCGCAGGGCTTTTTCGCCAAGCGCGGCTATGTCGCCATGCAGCGTAACAGCATCACCGTCAACGACGAGTGGCTGGCCAACACCACCATGCAAAAGACGCTCGGGGCCAATCCCGCGTCGGGAGCACTGCAATGAGCAGAGAGCGTCTTTATCTCTTCGACACCACGCTGCGCGACGGCGCGCAGACCAACGGCGTCGATTTCACGCTGGCCGACAAGCAGATCATCGCCGCGATGCTCGACGAGCTCGGCATCGACTATGTCGAGGGCGGCTATCCCGGCGCCAACCCGACCGACACGGAATTTTTCGGCACCAGGCCGAAGCTGAACCATGCGCGCTTTACCGCCTTCGGCATGACACGGCGAGCGGGGCGCTCGGTCTCCAACGATCCCGGGGTTGCCGGGCTGCTGGACGCCAAGGCCGATGCGATCTGCTTCGTGGCGAAGTCTTCCGCCTATCAGGTGCGCGTCGCACTGGAGACGACGAAAGAGGACAACCTCGCTTCGATCCGCGACAGCGTGACGGCTGCGAAAGCGGCCGGCCGCGAAGTCATGCTCGATTGCGAGCACTTCTTCGACGGCTACAAGGAGGATTCGAGTTTTGCGCTCGCCTGCGCGAAAGCCGCCTACGAGGCCGGCGCGCGCTGGGTGGTGCTGTGCGACACCAATGGCGGCACCATGCCGAATGAGATCGAGGCCATCGTTACCGAAGTGACGAAACATATTCCCGGCGATCATCTCGGCATCCACGCCCATAACGACACCGAGCAGGCGGTGGCGAATTCGCTCGCGGCGGTGCGTGCCGGCGCGCGGCAGATCCAGGGGACGCTGAACGGCCTTGGCGAACGCTGCGGCAACGCCAATCTGTGTTCGCTGATCCCGACCTTGAAGCTGAAGAAGGAATTTGCCGACGCCTTCGAGATCAGCGTCACGCCGGAGAAGCTCGCGACCCTGGTCAAGGTCTCGCGCACGCTCGACGACATGCTCAACCGCGTGCCGAACCGGCATGCGGCCTATGTCGGCGAGAGCGCCTTCGTCACCAAGACCGGCATTCACGCGTCCGCCGTGATGAAGGATCCGCACACCTATGAGCATGTGTTGCCGGAACTGGTCGGCAATCACCGCAAGGTTCTGGTGTCCGACCAGGCCGGCCGCTCCAATGTCATCGCCGAGCTCGACCGCGCCGGCATCGCCTACGAGAAGAGCGATCCGAAGCTGACGCGGCTGGTGGAGGAATTGAAGGAGCGCGAAGCGGCGGGCTACGCCTATGAGTCCGCCAATGCCTCGTTCGATCTGCTGGCGCGCCGCACGCTCGGTAAGGTGCCGCAATATTTCGAGGTCGAGCAGTTCGACGTCAATGTCGAGCAGCGCTACAATGCGCTCGGCGAACGCGTCACCGTGGCGCTCGCCGTGGTCAAGGTCGACGTCGCCGGCGAGCATTTGATCTCGGCCGCCGAAGGCAACGGCCCCGTCAACGCGCTCGATGTTGCGCTCCGCAAGGATCTCGGCAAGTACCAGAAATACATCGAAGGCCTGAGGCTGATCGACTATCGCGTGCGTATCCTCAACGGCGGCACCGGCGCGGTCACGCGCGTGCTGATCGAGAGCGAGGACGAGAACGGCGATAGCTGGACCACGGTCGGCGTCTCGCCCAACATCATCGACGCCTCGTTCCAGGCGCTGATGGATTCGGTGATCTACAAGTTGGTGAAGTCGGGCGCGCCGGCGTAGGGCTTTGCCTTGTCATTCCGGGGCGGTCCGCAGGACCGAACCCGGAATCTCGAGATTCCGGGTTCACGCTTTGCGTGCCCCGGAATGACTGCGTGAGGGACAGCCAATGATCGATCACATCTCCGTCGGCGTCAGCGAGCTCGATCGCTCCGCGAAATTCTACGAAGTAATCCTCGCCGCGCTCGGCCTCACGCGTCTGGTCACGCGGCCGCGCACGGTCGGGTTCGGCAAGGCTTATCCGGAATTCTGGGTCAATCTGCGCGAGGGCATGCCGCGGGTGCTGCCGGAGAGCGGCGTGCACATTTGCCTGCGGGCGAGGACGACGGGCGAAGTCGATGCGTTTCACGCCGCGGCGCTTGCGGCCGGCGGTGCATCGGATGGTGCCCCGGGCATCCGTCCGCACGACCGCGTGCGCTACTACGCGGCCTTCGTCGTCGATCCCGACGGCAACCGCATCGAGGCGGTGACGTTTCCGGCAGAGTAGAGCGTGACGATCAATTGCTAACTATCGAACGCGAAGGAGGTGCGCTCCCTCTCCCGCTTGCGGGAGAGGGCTGGGGAGAGGGTGTCTCTGCAAAGAGATTCCAACGAGGAGAGAACCCTCACCCGCCGCTGCGCGGCGACCTCTCCCGCAAGCGGGAGAGGTGACCGAGCCCGCGGCTATATCGAATCAGCCAATCCTTAGAGCCTGCGCGCCACTTCGGGGGCCATCTGCTTTTCCGACTCGGCGATCTGTGTCGCCGCGGCTTTCAGCTTCGGCAATATCTCCTCGATCCGATCGGCTTTGATGATGTCGACGGACAGACCGGCGCGGATAAACTCGGTCTGGCGCATATGCGACAGCAGGGAGAACAGCGGCTCCCAGAAATTGTCGATATTGGCGAGCAGCACCGGCTTGGCGTGGCGCCCGAGCTGCTTCCAGGTCAACTGCTCGACCAGCTCCTCCAGCGTGCCGACGCCGCCCGGCAGCGCCACGAAGGCGTCGGAGCGCTCGAACATCAGCCGCTTGCGCTCGTGCATGTCGGGCGTGACGATCATCTCCTGCACCCTGGTCAGCGCGTTCTCGCGCTTCCGCAGGAATTCGGGAATGATGCCGGTGACGGTGCCGCCGTGGTCGAGCACGGAGGTCGCAACCGAGCCCATCAGGCCGAGCGAGCCGCC
Organism: Bradyrhizobium sp. LLZ17; assembly: GCF_041200145.1. Lineage (NCBI taxonomy): Bacteria > Pseudomonadati > Pseudomonadota > Alphaproteobacteria > Hyphomicrobiales > Nitrobacteraceae > Bradyrhizobium > Bradyrhizobium zaerense. The sequence continues at coordinate 1,972,138 of NZ_CP165734.1, read as the reverse complement.
GCCATAGACCAGGCGGATGTTGTTCTCGGCGAGCGCCTTGCCGAACGCCTTGGCGCCTTCGGTGAAGTGGGGATTGGTTCCGGGGCCGGAGCCGCAATAGACACAGACGGTTTTGATCGTGCTCATTGGTGCCATGATGCATTGCAGCGAAGATGCGTCAAGCCCAATCGGTGATTCGGGCCCACCGGAAATCTACCGGTAAATGGCGACAAACAATCGAAGATTCGCCATCTGGCGGGGTGCACTGGCATCTGGAAGTCTCTATATGTCGGACGAAAATCGCAAATCGCAACGCTGCCCGCATCCGGCGGGCCTTCAGGCTTCTTGATGGACCAACTTCAATCGCTCGGCGGCGCCGACGTTCCTGATCCTGCCGGCGGAGCGCTGGAGCGGGCCACGTTGATGGGCACGCTGGCGCATTTGTGGCCCTATATCTGGCCCGGCGACCGCTTCGACCTGAAGATGCGCGTGGTCTGGTCGATGGTGCTGCTGCTCGCGGCCAAGCTGATCACGCTGACGGTTCCCTTCAGCTTCAAATGGGCGACGGACGCGCTGACCGGCGCCAACACCGCGCCGGTGCAGCCTGACAACTGGCACCTCTGGGTGATCGCATCGCCGCTGCTGCTGACGGCGAGCTACGGCGTGACGCGCATCCTGATGGCGGTGCTGACGCAGTGGCGCGACGGCATCTTTGCGCGCGTCGCCATGCACGCGGTCCGCAAGCTCGCCACCATCACTTTCATCCACATGCACGAGCTCTCGCTGCGCTTTCACCTGGAGCGCAAGACCGGCGGCCTGACGCGCGTGCTCGAGCGCGGCCGCTCCGGCATCGAAGTCATCGTGCGTATGGTGATTCTCCAGCTGATCCCGACTATCGTCGAGGTCTCGTTGCTGCTGGCGGTGCTGCTATGGCAGTTCGACTGGCGCTACGTGGTGGCGACGCTGATCACCGTCGCCGTCTATATGTACTACACCTATGTCGCGACCGAGTGGCGGATCGGCATTCGCCGCAAGATGAACGATTCGGACACCGAGGCGAACACCAAGGCGATCGACTCCCTGCTCAACTACGAGACCGTGAAATATTTCAGCGCCGAGGCACGCGAGGCGCAGCGTTACGACCGCTCGGTCGCGCGCTACGAGGAGGCGAGCGTGCAGGCCTATACCTCGCTCGCCGTGCTTAACACCGGGCAAGCCGTCATCTTCACGCTGGGCCTGACCGCGACCATGCTGATGTGCGCGATCGGCGTGCGCAACGGCACCAACACGGTCGGCGATTTCGTGCTGGTCAATGCCATGATGATCCAGCTCTACCAGCCGCTGAACTTCATGGGCATGGTTTATCGCGAGATCAAGCAGGCGATCATCGACATCGAGAAGATGTTCAACGTGCTCGGCCGTGAGGCCGAGATCAAGGACGCGCCCGGCGCAAAGCCGCTGGTGGTCTCCGCGGGAAATTTGCGTTTCGAGGACGTGCGCTTTGCCTATGAGCCGGCGCGACCGATCCTCAAAGGCATCAGCTTCGAGGTGCCGGCCGGCAAGACGGTCGCGATCGTCGGCCCGTCCGGAGCCGGCAAGTCGACTATCTCGCGGCTGCTGTTCCGGCTCTACGATATCTCGGGCGGCAAGATCCTGATCGACGGCCAGGACATCCGCGACGTTACGCAGGCTTCGCTGCGCGCCTCGATCGGCATGGTGCCGCAGGACACCGTGCTGTTCAACGACACCATCCGCTACAACATCCGCTACGGCCGCTGGGACGCTGACGATCCCGCGGTCGAAGAGGCGGCGCAGCTGGCGCAGATCGACCGTTTCATCCGCATGGCGCCGAAGGGTTATGAGACCCAGGTCGGCGAGCGCGGCCTGAAATTGTCCGGCGGCGAGAAGCAGCGCGTCGCGATCGCGCGGACCGTGCTGAAGGCGCCGCCGATCCTGGTGCTGGACGAGGCGACCTCGGCGCTCGACACCCACACCGAGCACGAGATCCAGGGTGCGCTCGACCGCGTCGCCAAGAACCGCACCTCGCTGGTGATCGCACACCGGCTCTCCACCATCGTCGGCGCCGACGAGATCATCGTGCTGGACCAGGGCCGCATCGCCGAGCGCGGCACGCATGCCCAGCTGCTGGCGCAGGGTGGCCTCTATGCCAGCATGTGGAACAGGCAGCGCGAGGCCGAGGCCGCACGCGAGAAACTGGCCAAGATGGCCGACACCAGCGAGGCGCCGAACCGGGAGCCGCCGCCGGTCGAGGACGTCCTCACGACGCCGGTCGCCGCGGAGTGAGCTTGTCTCCGGTCCCAACTCTGGCCTAAACAACCCCGTGCGCGAGACCACCCGCGCCATCACCCCTTTTTGCGGCAGATAGCGATGTCCATTCTCGATTCCGTCCAGCGGCAGATCCCGCCGATCCACAAGGAGGGCTATCCCTTCATCGGCGGCTTTGCGCTGGCAAGCCTCGTCCTGTTCTGGCTGTGGTCGCCGCTCGGGTGGATCGGCACCATTCTCACGGTCTGGTGCGCGCTATTCTTCCGTGATCCCGTGCGCGTCACGCCGGTACGGGATGGGCTCGTGGTGTCGCCGGCCGACGGCCGCGTTTCCATGATCACAATGGCGCTGCCGCCTGCCGAGCTCGGGCTCGGCGACCGGCCGCTGCCGCGCATCTCGGTCTTCATGAGCGTGTTCAACTGCCATGTGAACCGCAGCCCGGTGGCGGGCAGGGTGGACCGCATAGCCTACCGGCCGGGCCTCTTCATCAATGCCGAGCTCGACAAGGCGAGCGAGGACAATGAGCGCAATTCGCTGGTCATCTCGACGCCGCAAGGCCGCATCGGCGTGATCCAGATCGCGGGCCTCGTGGCCAAACGCATCGTCTGCTTCGTCCGGGAAGGGCAGGCGCTCGGCGCCGGCGAGCGGTTCGGCCTGATCCGCTTCGGCTCACGGCTTGATGTTTATCTGCCGCTCGGCACCAAGGCGCTGGTCTCCGAAGGGCAGACCGCGATTGCCGGCGAAACTATCCTGGCCGACCTCGTTTCGGATGATACGGCCCGCGCCTATCGCGCCAATTAACCATTGGGGCCCAGGCCGGGGGTCTTCCGCCGCAATGGCGGAGGGGAGCGTGGCTTGCTATATCTCGTCCTAACGTGAGGACGAGCCATGACGCCCTACGACTTCAAAGATCCAGACGTGCGCCGCCGGCGGTTCCGCCCGATCCCGGTGCGGATGCTGGTGCCCAACGTCATCACGCTGCTGGCGATCTGCGCCGGGCTGACGGCGATCCGGCTGTCGATCGAAGGGCGGATGACGCTCGCCGTCTACGCCATCGTGTTTGCAGCCGCGCTCGACGGCATCGACGGCCGCGTCGCCCGCATGATCAAGGGCCAGTCCAAATTCGGCGCCGAGCTCGACAGCCTCGCCGACTTCGTCAATTTCGGCGTGGCGCCCGGCTTGATGCTGTATTTCTGGCAGCTGCACGAGCTCGGCAATGCCGGCTGGATCGCGGCGATGGTGTTTGCGATCTCCGGGGGCCTGCGGCTCGCGCGCTTCAACGCCACCATGGACGATCCGAACAAGCCGGCCTTCGCCGCCAATTTCTTCACCGGCGTGCCGGCGCCGGCCGGCGCGATCACGGTGCTGCTGCCGATCTATGTCGCGTTCCTCGATCTGGGCCGCTGGCCCGCGGCGCTGACGGCCGCCTACACGCTGCTGATCGCCTTCCTGATGGTGTCGCGCCTGCCGGTGTTCTCCGGCAAGACCAAGCGCATGCGCGTGCCGCCCGAACTGGTGCTGCCGGCGTTCGTCGCGGTGGTCGTCTTCATCGCGCTTGTGATCGCTTATCCCTGGCAGGTGCTGACGATCGGAACGGTGCTGTATCTGCTCGCCCTGCCGCTCGGCTATAAATCCTATCGCGACCAGGCGCGCGCGATGGAAGCCGCCGCGCCCGTGGCGGGCGAGGTCTCGTCGCCGCCTTCGGCGCCGACGCTGGCCAACCTGTCGGAGCCGCCGCGCGACGACCGGCCCGATCGGCTGCACTGAACGGCAGATCGCGGATATCTGCCATGAGAGCTTCCTGAGTTGGGTTGAGGCCCGATCTCGGCTATATCGCCCTGTGCCGGCGGCACCGCGTCAATCAGCCGCCAACCTGGGGGAGAATGCCGTGACTGATACCGCAACCGGGCCGCTGCCTGCTTCCGTGCTCGAAGCGCTGGGTCGCTACGATACGCCGACGATCTGCAACGCGATGGAGATCGTGGCGCCCGAGCGCCGGCTGATCGGCTACACCACCAAGCCGCTGGTCTGCCCGTTCCCCGGTCTGCCGCCGATCGTCGGCTATGCGCGCACCGTTGCGATCCGCTCGGTGCTGAAGTCCTCGCTTGCACCGGACGAGCAGTCCAGGCGCCGCATCGACTATTACGAATATGTCGGCACCGGCCACGGCCCGCGCATCTCGGTGATCCAGGACATCGACGGTCCTGACGTCGGCTACGGCGCGTTCTGGGGCGAGGTGCAGAGCAACGTGCACAAGGCGCTCGGTTGCCTCGGCGTCATCACCGACGGCTCGATCCGCGACATCCCGCAATGGGCGTCCGGCTTCCAGGCGCTGGCCGGCTCGATCGGCCCGTCGCATGCATGGGTGCATGCGGAAAGCTTCGGCGGCGAAGTGCGCGTTGCCGGCATGACCGTGAAATCGGACGACCTGATCCATGCCGACCAGCATGGCGCCATCGTGATCCCGCTCGACATTGCGGCGATACTGCCGGAGGCGGCCGAGCTTTGCGGCCGCCGCGAGACGCCGATCCTCGAGATCGCCCGCAGCCCCGACTTCTCGCTGGAGAAGCTGAAGGCCGCGCTGAAGCGCTCGGCGGAGATTCACTGAGCACGGAGTGATCCCATGGACATGCGCGGCAAGACGGTGCTGATCACGGGCTCGACCGATGGTGTCGGGCGCTATGTCGCAAGTCGTCTTGCCGCCGAGGGCGCGCGCGTGCTGATCCACGGCCGCGACGCCGCGCGCGCAAACGCTGATCGACGCGATCGTGAAGGCCGGCCACGCCGCGCCGACGTTTTATCAGGCCGATCTGTCGTCGATTTCAGCCACGCGCGAGCTCGCCGCAGCCGTGATCCGCGATCATCGGCGTATCGACGTCTTCGTCAGCAATGCCGGCATCGGCTCGCAGAACGACGGGCCGCAGCGGCAGGAGAGCCGCGACGGTCACGAGCTGCGCTTTGCCGTCAACTATCTCTCGGGCTTCCTGCTCGCCCGTCTGCTGCTGCCGCTGCTCAAGAGTGCGGCGCCGTCGCGGATCGTCAATGTTGCGTCCCTCGGCCAGCATCCGATCGATTTCGACGACGTCATGATCACCAAGGGCTACAGCGGCTCGCGCGCCTATGCCCAGAGCAAGCTCGCGCAGATCATGTTCACCATCGATCTCGCGGAAGAGCTTAGGGATGCCGGCATCACGGTGAACGCGCTGCATCCGGCGACCTACATGAATACGACCATGGTGCGGGCCGGCGGCATCACGCCCATGTCGACCGTCGAACAGGGTGGTGCTGCGATCCTGCATCTGGTCGAGGGCGACGACGTCGCGGGCAAGAGCGGCCTGTTCTTCAACGGCATGAACGAGATGCGCGCCAATCCGCAGGCCTACGACGCGGACGCGCGCAAGCGCCTGCGCGCGCTCAGCCTGGAGCTGACCGGCCTGTCGTCCTAGCCCATCCGGTTATGGTTAGCGAAGCGTTGAAATTCCTGTCGCTTGACGGCAAATCGCGGCTCGTTCAGCGGCGGCGTGCCGCACTGTCCGGACTTAACCTTTACGCGTCTTTAATCGCGCGCCACTAGGGTTTTCGATGCGGTTCGGGGTTGGACTGCGCCATCGGCCAGGACGGCCGTTGTTGCGTTCGCGTTGGAGTCTCCCATGGATATCATGACGAGCGTCGGCCTCGTGGCGGGCATTATCGTCATCGCGGTGATGATGCTGCTGGGCGGCGATCTTCACATGTTCATCTCCGAGCATGCGATGATCATCATCTTCGGTGGCTCGACGGCCGCGACCATGATCCGCTTTCCGCTCTCGGCGCTGATGCACGGCCTGCCGCTCGGCGCCAAATTCGCCTTCACGATGAGCCGTCTGTCTGCGCACGATCTGGTCGACGAACTCGCCCGCATCGCCGAGATCGCCCGCAAGCAGGGCCCGGTGGGGTTGGAAAAAGTCGAGACCGACGAGCCGTTCCTCGCCAAGGGCATCCGCTACGTCGCCGACGGCTACGACCTCGATTTCATCCGCGACAATCTCGAGCGCGACCGCGACAATTTCCTGATGCATCTGGACGAAGGCAGCAAGATCTACCGCGCCGTCGGCGATTGCGCTCCGGCTTTCGGCATGGTCGGCACGCTGATCGGCATGGTGCAGATGTTCGCCAACATGACCGATCCGTCCAAGCTCGGCCCGTTCATGGCGACCGCGCTGCTCGCAACGCTCTACGGCGCGCTGGTCGCGAACCTGTTCTGCATCCCGATCGCCGATAAATTGCACGGCAAGCTCCTGGACGAGGAGACCAACCGCACGCTGATCATCGACGGCATTTTGATGATCCGTGACTCCAAGAGCCCGACGCTGGTGCGCGAAATGCTGCTGGCCTATCTGCCCGAGAAGCACCGCCACGCCGAAGGCGAGCCGGTGCCGGCCTAACGCCGCCGCCGGGATCTGAAAGATGGCCAAGAAGAAGCGCGGCGATGCACATGGAGGCGGTCACGGCTGGTTCGTGACCTTCGCCGACTTGATGGGCCTGATGATGAGCTTCTTCGTGATGCTCGTCGCGTTCTCGACCCAGGATGCCAACAAGCTGAAGGTGGTCGCAGGCTCCATGCGCGACGCTTTCGGCGTCCAGAGCGAAGCGCGCTACGCCGGTATCGTCGAGTCGGACGGTCTGCCGACCCGCCCGCGGCTCAAGAACGTCGATCACATCGAGCCTGAGGATGCCTCCAATACGCCGACCCCGGACCAGGAGGATCGCGACCGCACCTCGGGGGCGAAGATCAAGGTCGACCGCAACTTCGCACTGGCGGCAGCCTCGCTGCGGCAGGCGCTGCAGGACATGCCGGAACTGACCGAGATGTCCAAGCACATCATGTTCGAGGAGACCAAGCAGGGTCTCAACCTCGAGATCGTCGACCAGGATGGCCGCTCGATGTTTGCCGACGGCTCCAAGGTGCCCTACGACCGCACCCGCCGCCTGATCGAGAAGCTCGCGATCCCGCTGAAGGCGACGCCCTTGCGTGTCTCCATCGCCGGCCACACGGCGGCCGGCTTCGTGCCGACCCGCAGCGACTACGGCGCGTTCGATCTCTCGGCCGACCGTGCCAACGCTGTGCGTCAGATCCTCGAGCGCGAGGGCCTGCCGCCGGCGCACGTCTTCGCCGTCTCCGGCAAGGCGGATACCCAGCCGTTGTTTCCGGACGACCCTTCGCTGGCCGCCAACCGCCGCGTCACGATCACTCTGATGCGCGAAGATCCGCCCCTGCCGCCGAACTTGAAGCCATAAATCCCTTGCGCTACCATTTTACCTAGGCTCGATCGTCACGACGACGACGAACGTGGCCGCGCCGTCACAGCATCTGCCGTGCCGGCTGCTATGGTGGCAGGCCGATTGACAGGCGCGCCGGAAGCGTCGAAACGCGCCGGATCAATTCTAGGGACGAAGCGTTCTCCACCCTCATGACGGCGAGCATCACATCGACCGAGACCCACGAGGGGCCGGTCACCTCCGGTTTTTGGTCCCTGACGCTGGGGAGCATCGGCGTTGTCTTCGGCGACATCGGGACCTCTCCGCTCTATGCATTCCACGAAGCGGTCAGGGGCGCGGCTCACGGCGAGCCGGTTACGCGGATCATGGTGCTCGGCGTGCTCTCGCTGATCCTGTGGGCGCTGCTGATCGTCGTCACCGCCAAATACGTGCTGTTGCTGCTGCGCGCCGACAACAACGGGGAGGGCGGCACGCTCTCGCTGATGGCGCTCGGCCAGCGCGCGCTCGGGCGCCGAAGCTGGTTCCTGCTCGCCCTTGGCGTGGTTGGCGCTTCCATGTTCATCGGCGATTCCATGATCACGCCGGCGATCTCGGTTCTGTCGGCGGTCGACGGCCTCAAGCTCGCGACGCCTGCGTTCGAGCACTATGTCGTGCCACTCACCGTCTTCATCCTGGCGCTGCTGTTCGCGGTCCAGAGCAAGGGGACGGCGCTGGTGGCTTCCGCCTTCGGGCCGGTCATGGTGGTCTGGTTCACCTGCCTCGCCGTGCTGGGCGTCGTCCACATCGCCGACGACCCCTCGGTGCTGGCCGCGATCAATCCGTATTATGCGCTGCAATTCCTGCTGTCGCACGGCACGATCGGTCTCGTGACGTTAGGAGCCGTCTTCCTGGCGGTGACCGGGGGCGAGGCGCTCTATGCCGATCTCGGTCATTTCGGCCGCAAGCCGATCCAGTCGGCCTGGATGTTTTTCGTGCTGCCGTCGCTGCTGATCAACTATTTCGGGCAGGGCGCGCTGGTATTGTCCGATCCGGGCGCAATCGAACACTCCTTCTATCGCATGGTCCCCGAGCATTGGGTGCTGCCGCTGGTCGGGCTTGCGACTGCGGCGACTGTGATCGCGAGTCAGGCCGTGATCACCGGCGCCTATTCGCTGGTCTATCAGGCGGTGCAGCTCGGGCTGCTGCCTCGCTTCGAGGTGCGTTACACCTCTGAAACCCATGCCGGCCAGATCTATCTGCCCCGGGTGAACCGGCTGCTCCTGATCGGCGTGATGCTGCTGGTCCTGTTGTTCCGGACGCCGAGCGGCCTCGCTTCGGCCTACGGCATCGCGGTGTCCACCACCATGGTCGCCGACGGCATCATGGGCTTCATCGTGATCTGGAAATTGTGGAATTGGCGCGTTGCCACGGCCGCGGTCGTGATCCTGCCCTTCGTCATGGTCGACATCACCTTCTTCAGCGCCAATCTCCTGAAGCTGCTCGAAGGCGCCTGGGTGCCGCTGCTGTTCGGCGTGGTGATGGCGGCCACGATCTGGACCTGGCGGCGTGGCTCGGGAATCCTGATCCAGAAGACGCGCCGCATCGAGGTGCCGCTGGACGATCTCATCCGCAGTCTCGAGAAGCGGCCGCCGCACATCGTCAAGGGCACGGCGGTCTTCCTGACCAGCGATCCCGCCTTCGTGCCGACCGCGCTGTTGCACAATCTCAAGCACAACAAGGTGCTGCACGAGCACAATGTGGTCCTGACCATCGAGACCGCGCAAACGCCGCGGGTCGATCTGTCCGAGCGCTTCCGCATGGAGAAGATCAGCGACAAGTTCTCGAAGGTCCGCCTGCGCTTCGGCTTCATGGAGCAGCCGAATGTCCCCAAGGCGCTGGCGATCGCGCGCAAGCAGGGGCTGGCAGTTCGACATCATGTCGACGTCGTTCTTCGTCTCGCGGCGGTCGCTGAAGGCGTCGGCGCAGTCCGGCATGCCGCTCTGGCAGGACCATCTGTTCATCGCGCTTAGCCGGTCCGCCAACGATGCCACGGACTATTTCCAGATTCCGACCGGCCGGGTGGTTGAAGTGGGGACCCAAGTCACCATTTGAACGCAATCGGCGCACCTATGCAAATTTGCATGCCGCGGGCCCAGAATCGGCCTAGGCTATGCCGCCAGCGCAAGACTATAAGCCGCGCGCGCTCCTCCGCCGTTGTGCAGTGAAGCATTTTTAGAGGCCACCAGGCTCTCCCATGACAAGTGACGTAGCAATTCCCGCCCCGGAAACGGCGGCGGGCAACGGGCATGGCGACGCCCACACTACAGCTGGCTTCGGCGCGCTGACGCTCGGCAGCATCGGCGTGGTCTATGGCGACATCGGCACCAGCCCGCTGTACGCGTTCCGCGAGGCGGTGACGGCAGCGTCGGGTGCAGAGGGCGCGCCCACCGCCGCGGCTGTGCTCGGAGTGGTGTCCCTGATCCTGTGGGCGCTGATCGTCGTGGTGACGCTCAAATACGTCGTCATCCTGCTGCGCGCCGACAACAATGGCGAGGGCGGCACGCTCGCCCTGATGGCGCTGGCCCAACGCGCGGTCGGCACCCGCGGGGCGACCATCGTCCTGCTCGGCATCATCTCCGGCGCCCTGTTCTACGGGGACGCGGTGATCACGCCGGCACTGTCGGTGCTGTCGGCCGTTGAAGGCATGAAGGACGTCACCGCCACGTTCGAGCCTTACGTCGTGCCGCTGACGGTCATCATCCTGGTTGGCCTGTTCGCCGTGCAATCGCGTGGCACCGCCCGCGTCGCTGCCTTTTTCGGCCCGGTGATGTGCGTCTGGTTCGCCGTGATCGCGGCGGCGGCGATCCATCCCATCGTCCAGCAGCCGCAAATCCTGCTGGCTTTGAACCCGCTGTACGCAGTGTCGTTCATGCTTCATCACGGCATCATCGGCTTCGTGACGCTCGGCGCTGTGTTCCTGGCGGTCACCGGCGCCGAGGCGCTCTATGCCGATCTCGGCCATTTCGGCAAGCGACCGATCCAGACCGCATGGCTGTTCATCGTTCTGCCGTCGCTGGCACTGAACTATCTGGGGCAGGGCGCTCTCGTCCTCGGCGATCCCCAGGCGATCGAAAGCCCGTTCTTCCAATTGTTTCCGCAAGGCTGGGCTCGCGGCGGCATGGTCGTCCTCGCCACCGCCGCCACTGTCATCGCGAGCCAGGCCGTTATCACCGGCGCCTATTCGCTGACGCGCCAGGCGATCCAGCTCGGGCTGATGCCGCGCTTTGAAATTCGCCATACGTCGGAAGCCCATTCCGGCCAGATCTTCATCCCGCGCATCAACCAGCTGCTGCTGGTCGCGGTGATGCTGCTGGTGCTGCTGTTCCGCTCCTCCAGCGCGTTGGCCTCGGCCTATGGCATCTCGGTCACGGGGACGATGGTGGTCACGGCGATGATGGGCTTTGTCGTGATCTGGAAGGTGTGGCGGTGGTCGCCGTTGACTGCCGCCGCCCTGATCGCGCCGTTCCTGTTCCTCGACCTGACGTTCCTGGCCGCCAACCTGCTCAAGGTGTTCGAGGGTGGTTGGGTGCCGCTCGCGCTCGGCTCCCTCATGATCCTCTTGATGTACACGTGGCGGCGCGGCAGCCGGCTGCTGTTCGAGAAGTCGCGCAAGCTCGAATTCCCGCTCGCCGACCTCGTGACGATGCTGGAGAAGCGGCCTCCGCAGCGCGTGCCCGGAACCGCCGTGTTCCTGACCAGCGATCCTCTGAGCGCGCCGACCGCGCTGATGCACAGTCTGAAACACTACAAAGTGCTTCACGAGAAGAATGTCATTCTCACGATCGAGACCGCGCAAACGCCGCGCATCAATCCGGCCGAGCGCGTCAAGCTGGAGCAGATCTCACCGACCTTCTCCAAGGTGACGCTGAAGTTCGGCTTCATGGAATCGCCCAACGTGCCGAAGGCGCTGGCGATCGCCCGCAAGCTCGGCTGGCAGTTCGACATCATGTCGACCTCGTTCTTCCTGTCACGGAGGGCGCTGAAGCCCGCGGCCCATTCCGGCATGCCGCGCTGGCAGGACCGGCTGTTCATCTCGCTGAGCCGCTCGGCCAACGACGCCACTGACTACTTCCAGATCCCGAGCGGCCGCGTCGTCGAGGTCGGCACGCAAGTTACGATCTAGGCTCACGATCTAGGCTGACGATTCGGGTTGCTCCGAAAGCGGTGCTTCAAGTCCCTGCGATTTAGCTTTAACTTACGCCGCGCAGCCCAAGCCTTTGTAGCGCTTGATTTTCGTGAGCCGAGAGGCGAGGTTGCGGCCGGCCGGGATCGCCGGCGAGCGGCTGCGACGTTGGAGGATGATGTGGCGAACCAGGTACAGGATCTGACCCCGGACGAGGTCTCCAAGGGCATCGCTGAAGGGCGGTATCTGCTCGTCGATGTGCGCGAGCCGAACGAGGTCGAGGCCGAGGCCTATCCGTACGGCGTGGTCGTGCCGCTTTCGACCTTCGATCCGAACGCGATCCCCGATCCCGCCGGCAAGGAGGTCGTGTTCGCCTGCCGCTCGGGCAAGCGTTCGGTGACCGCCTCGCTCGCGGCGCAGGCGGCGGGCCTGCCTTATGACAAGCATCTGGCCGGCGGCATGCTGGGCTGGAAGGCGGCGGGTCTTCCCAGCAAGGTCGGTGGCTAGCCCGGCGATGACGACCAAGAGCGCTTCCCTGAACAAGGTCTTCGCCGACCTTCCCGTCACCATCTTCGAGGCGATGTCGCAGGCCGCGCGCGACAACAACGCCATCAATCTCGGCCAGGGCTTTCCCGACGATCCGGGTCCTGAGGACATCCGCCGCGCCGCGGCGGATGCCTCGCTCAACGGCTACAACCAGTATCCATCGATGATGGGCATCCCGGAGCTGCGCCAGGCGATCGCGACCCATTACGGCCACTGGCATGGCCTGAAGCTCGATCCGATGAGCGAGGTGATGGTCACCTCCGGCGGCACCGAGGCGCTGACCTCGGCCATCCTCGCGGTGGTGCAGCCCGGCGACGAGGTGGTCTGCTTCCAGCCGGTTTATGACCCTATTTGCCGATCATCCGCCAGGCCGGCGGCATTCCGCGCCTGGTGCGGCTCGAGCCGCCGGGCTGGCGGCTGAATGAGGACATGCTGAAAAGCGTCTTCAACTCGAAGACCAAGGCGGTGCTCTTCAACAACCCCCTGAATCCGTCGGCAGTGGTGTATCCGCGCGAGGACCTCGAACTGCTGGCGCGCTACTGCCAGGAATTCGACGTCGTCGCGATCACCGACGAGGTCTGGGAGCACGTCACCTTCGACGAGCACAAGCACATCCCGCTGATCACCATCCCCGGCATGCGGGAGCGCACCATCAAGGTCGGCTCGGCCGGCAAGATCTTCTCGCTGACGGGCTGGAAGATCGGCTTCGTCTGCGCCGCGCCGCCGTTGCTTCGGGTGGCGGCCAAGGTGCACCAGTTCCTGACCTTCACCACCGCGCCGAACCTCCAGGCCGCGGTGGCCTACGGGCTCGGCAAGCCCGACGAGTATTTCCTGTCAATGCGCAAGGATCTGACGCTGAGCAGGGACCGTCTCACCAAGGGATTGGAGAGCCTCGGCTTTCCCGTGCTGAAGTCGCAGGGCACCTACTTCCTGACTGTGGATCTGTCGCCGCTCGGGCTCAATGAGAGCGATGCCGAGTTCTGCTGGCGCATCGTGAAGGACTACAAGGTCGCGGCGATCCCGGTCTCGGCGTTCTACGAGCAGGACCCGGTGAGCTCGGTGGTGCGGTTCTGCTTTGCCAAGAAGGACCAGACGCTCGACACTGCGCTGGAGCGGTTGTCGGACGCGGTGCGCGGACGCAAGAGGTAGGACCAAGATGACGAATGTCCGCCGCTACGGTTTTGGCCTTGGTCTCGCGATCGCCGCAGCGCTGACATTCCCCTCGCAAAAGGCGGCCGCCGAGGAACGCGTCGTCAACTTCTACAACTGGTCCAATTACATGGCGCCGGATGTCTTGGAGGCCTTCACCAAGGAGACCGGCATCAAGGTGGTCTACGACACCTTTGACGCCAACGAGACGCTGGAGACGCGCCTGATGGCCGGCAAGTCCGGCTATGACGTCGTGGTGCCCACGGCGTATTTCCTCCAACGTCAGATCAAGGCCAACATCTTTCAGAAGCTCGACAAGTCGAAGCTGCCGAACCTCGCTAACGCCTGGCCGGTGGTGACCGAGCGGCTCGCCATCTACGATCCCGGCAATCTCTACGCCGCGAACTACATGTGGGGCACGACCGGGATCGGCTACAACGTTGCCAAGCTGAAGCAGATCCTCGGGCCCGACGCGAAGATCGACAGCTGGGACATCGTCTTCAAGCCGGAGAACCTCGCCAAGTTCAGGGATTGTGGCGTGCACATGCTCGACTCCGCCGACGATATCTTTCCGGCGGCGCTGAACTATCTCGGGCTCGATCCGAACTCGACCAGGCAGGCGGACCTCGAAAAGGCGGCCGACGTGGTGGCCAAGGTCCGCCCTTACGTGCGAAAATTTCACTCCTCCGAATATCTCAGCGCGCTCGCCACCGGCGAGATCTGCTTCGTGGTCGGCTGGTCCGGCGACATCATGCAGGCCCGTGCTCGCGCTGCCGAAGCCAAGCGAGGCATCGAGATCGGCTACACCATCCCGAAGGAGGGCGCGCAGATGTTCTTCGACAATCTCGCGATCCCGGCAGACGCCAAGAACGTCAAGGAAGCCTACGAACTGATCAACTATCTCTACCGCCCCGACGTCGCCGCCAAGAACTCGGACTTCCTGTCCTACGCCAACGGCAACCTCGCCAGCCAGAAGCTGGTCGATCCGAAAATCCTGAACGACAAGAACATCTATCCGGACGAGGCGACGCTTTCAAAGCTGTTCGTCATCACGGCGCGAGATCCGGCGACCCAGCGCGTCATCAATCGGCTGTGGACCAAAGTGAAGACGGGACGGTGAGCGGCTGAGAGGAAGCGGACGCTCACCTTGCTCATTCGTCATGCCCGGGCTCGTCCCGGGCATCCACGTCTTTCCTGCTGCGTGGCGATGCGTGGATGGCCGGGACAAGCCCGGCCATGACGGAAAGAGTTGCGTCCGCTACCGCCACCTGCGGTGCAGCCACAGCCATTGCTCCGGATGCTCGCGCACCCAGCCTTCCACCACGTCCGTGACCGCCTGCGTCGTGCCCTGGATGTCGATCTTGCCGCCGGCATCGCGCACCGGCTTGACCTCTTCCGTCAATTCCGCAGTGAAGCGGCCGCCGGGCTGGCGGATGATGCGGACGCCGTGGATGGGGCATTCGACCTGGCGCAGCAGCCGCGCCAGCATCGGATTGGCGCGGGTCTTGCGGCCGAAGAAGGTGACCTCGACCCCACCGGTGAGATACTGGTCGATCAGCATGGCGACGTGCTTGCCGTCCTTGAGCGCCTGCGCGAGCCGCAGTGGCGCATCGCGCCCCGCCGGGATCAGCGTGCCCATGTTGACCTGGCGCATCTCCTGGATGATGCGGTCGGCGGACGCGATGTTCGGGCGGCGGTAGAGGATCGCGGTATCCAGCCCATGCGCGACGGCGGCGAGCGCCGGCAATTCCCAATTGGCGAGATGCGCTGCAAAAATCAGCGCTGGCTTGCCGTCGTCCCTGATGTGGTCGAACAGCTCGATGCTGCGCGGCGACAATGTGATGCGACTTCGCTCGGGGTGCTCCCGATCATAATCCCAGACCTGGTCCATATGGGCGAACTCGGCGCCGACGCGGCCGAGATTGTCCCACACGCCCATCAAGATGCTTTCGATCTCCTCCGGCGACTTCTCGGGAACGGCAGCGATCAGGTTGGCGCGGCCGATACGATGCTCGCGCAGGCGCGGACCGATCAGCTTGGTGACGCGCGCGAAGAAGTCCGAGGTCTTCACCGGATCGAAATAGCGCGTGGTGCGCAGCATGCCGACGGTGGCGGCCCCGATCAGGCTGCCGCCGATCGACTTGGCCGCCTCCCGCGCGCGGGCCTTCATGCTCGCAGGAAGCAGCGCCATGCGTCCGGTCAGGCCGGTTCGCGGGTCAGGATCAGCGAGGCGTTCTGGCCGCCGAAGCCGAACGAGTTCGACATGACAGCGGTGACGCGGGCGTCGCGCGCCTTGTTGCCGACGACGTCGAACAGGATCGTGGGATCCGGAGTGTCGTAGTTGATCGTCGGCGGAATTCGCTGATGCTCGAGTGTGAGCAGCGAAAAGATCGCCTCCACCGCGCCCGCGGCCGAGATGGTGTGGCCGACCATCGACTTGTTCGACGTGACCGGAATCTTGGAGACGAGATCACCGAACACGGCCGATGTCGTATTGTATTCCATCTTGTCGTTTTCAGGCGTCGCCGTGCCGTGTGCGTTGATGTGGTCGATCTGGTCCGGCGTCATGCCGGCATCGGCCAGCGTCTTGTTCATGCAGCCGATGATCGGCTTGCCGTCAGGCGAAGAGCGGGTGCGATGGAAGGAATCGGTGAGCTCGCCACAGCCCGCGATGACGCCGAGGATCTTTGCGCCGCGCGCGGTTGCCGCTTCATAGCTCTCCAGCACGAGGGCGCCTGCGCCTTCGGCCATGACAAAACCGTCGCGATTCTTGGAGAAGGGACGGGAGGCCGCCTGAGGCGGCTCGTTCTGGGTCGACAGCGCGGAGAGCAGGGAGAAGCGCACCAGCGCTTCCGGGTTGACCGTGCCGTCGGTCGCCACGCAAAGCGCAGCGTCGGTTTCGCCGCGGCGGATCGCCTCGACGCCGAGCTGGATCGAGGTCGCGCCCGAGGCGCAGGCCGTCGACAGCGAGATCGGCGAGCCCTTGGTGCCGAAGGTCTCTGCGAGGTAGGCGGCCACCGAGCCGAACATGAAGCGGTGATGATAGGCGCTGTACTTGCCGCCGCCCGAGATGCGCAGCAGATCGTCATAGGTGAAGTCCGGCCTGCCCACGGCGCGGCCAAGCTCGCGCCGCTGCGGCCATTCGACCTCGACCGGCGCGACCGCGAGAAACAGCGGGCCCGGAAAATCGCACTTGGCCCCGATGCCGGCCTGCTCCAGCGCTTCCTCCGTCACCAGCTCGGCCATCCGCTCGGACAGGCCCGTGGAGGAGAACGGATCGACGCTGACGAAATCGACCGTGCCGGCCATCGTGGTCTTCAGGCCGTCGACCGGAAAGCGCGTGATGGTGCGGATGCCGGATTCGCCGGCCACGAGCTTCGCCCAATTGTCGGTCTTGCCGGCGCCGAGCGAGGTCATGATGCCCATGCCGGTGACGACGACGACGGGACGTCCGAGTTTGTCGCGTGGTGCAGTCATGGAGTCCCCGCTCAATCAACAACCTGCCAAAGCGCGACGCGCTTTAGCGAACCGCCTCGACCAGCGCCATGCCTTCGCCGCGCCAGTGTCCGGCTCCCACGACCACAATCTGGGTGGGCGCGCCCTGCATTTCAATCTCGGTCCCCGTCGAATCGTTCGGCGGGAATAGCGCGCCACGCGAGATCGCGAGCGCTGCAAGCGCAATCCCGAGCGGAAATTGCGTCTCCATGGTGTGGCCGAACATCGTGCCGGTCGAGCGCACCGGGAATTCGGAATGGTTGTTCAGGAAGCCGCGCTCTTCCGTGGTCGCCGGCTCCGCGCCGGTCGCGCCCGTGATGATCGCACCCTTGCCCTCGCGCTTGGGCAGCTTCGCCCACAGCTTCTCCAGGGTCGCGGCCATGTCGCCATCCTGCTTGCGCCGGGCGAGATCGGCCACCACGCTCGACAGTTTTGCAAATGGCTTTGCGCCGCGCGCTTCCGCATGCGCCTTCGATTCCAGCACCAGGAAGGCGCCGGCCGAGCCGAGCGCGAAGCCGGCGTGATCATTGCGCGCCCAGACCGGTGCGAACTTGTCCTTCAGGTTGAAGTCGCCGAATTCGTAGAGGACCATCAGGTCCTTGCGTTCGCCATTGTGCGAGCCGCCGATCAGCGCGATGTCGCTCTCGCCGGAGGCGATGCGCGACAGGGCAATACGCGCGGCATCCGCGCCCGCGACCTCTTCGCCCATGAAGGTGCGCGAGGTGCCGCCCAAGCCGTGCACGATGGCGATGTTGCCGGCGAGCAGATTGGAGAGCTGGGCCAAAAACAGCGTCGGCCGCAGATCGCTCATCAGCCGCTCGTTGAGGAAGCCAGGCGCGTTGGCGCCCTTGGCCTCGGCCGTGAGCACGCCGGTGTCGACGTTGAGATCGCGCTCGCCACCACCTGCGGCGACCACCATGTCGATCTTCGAGAGGATGTCCTTGTTGCCCTTTATGCCTGCGGAATCCAGCGCAAGGCCTGCGGCATAGACGCCGATGCGCTGCCAGGCTTCCATCTGGCGCTGGTCGCCCTTTTTCGGGATCTGGCTGTCAAAGGACACCGGCAGCAAGGGATGCACGATGAACGGCGCAAAGCCCTTTTCGTCGACGTTGATGCGCCTCTCCTGGAGCGCGGTCCAGTTGGCGTCGAGCCCTTCCCCGAGCGAGGTGGCGAGCCCAATGCCTGTGATCCAGACTTCTGTCTGGCCGGGCTTCGAAGCAGCAGTGTCAGTCATGGCGATACGGCCTGTTGCGGAAAGCCGACGCGCTTGGCGACCGCCTCCATGTATCCGCGCATATCCGGATTGGGAAAGGGGATCAGTGTGAAGGTGAGCGCCGAGTTCGCACGCAGCTTGCCGGCGACCCTGATCTTGGCCTCGGTCATGGCGTAGCCCGAGCCCTCATGGGCCAGTGTTGCCTCGATGCTCATGAGATCGCCCGGAAACACGGAACCACGGACCTTGCCTTCCTTGACGGCGGCGAGAATCGGCATGCGCTCGAACTTCAGGGCGCCGAGCAGCAGCCAGCCCGAGGCCTGCGCCATCGTTTCGATCAGGAGCACGCCGGGCATCAGCGGATAGCCCGGGAAGTGGCCCTCGAAGACGGTGCTTTCGGTCGGGACCTGCGCTTCGACGACGATCTTCCTCTCGTCGACCTTGAGGTCGACGATGCGATCGATCATGTGGAAGTATTCGAGTTGCATGACCGCCCGATTAGGCGCTCGCGCCCTTGGCCGCAACCAGTTCGTCGATGCGGGCGCACAGGTTCTTCAGCACGAAATACTGCTCGGTGGTCGCCTTGCCGTCATTGACCTCCTGGGTCCACTTTTCGAGCGGCAGCTTGATACCGAACTGCTTGTCGATCGCGAACGCGATGTCCAGGAAATCGAGGCTGTCGATGCCGAGATCATCGATGGCATGGCTATCCGGCGTGATCGTGTCGCGCGGGATGTCGCAGGTTTCAGCGATGATCGTAGCGACCTGATCGAATGTGGAGGACATCACTAAGCCTTTGATATATTGCGGGTATTTGTCAGATATTCCAGAGTGGCAGGGTGGGTGGGCATCGCGCCCCGAATGACGCCCTCAAACCCCCTCTGGTTGGGTCGGAAGCCCGTATATCGGAGCGCCGCCTTGAGTTCAATGGAGCGGGACAGGGCGCGGACAGGGCTGGGGATGCCGGTTGCAGCGCCTCCGGCCCGGGGCCGCGCCTAGATATGCGGTGTCGTGATCCTGACGCAGTCCCGCCGGCCCATCAGCACGCAATCCTGGGTCCGGCGCAGGTCGGCAATGCTGACGGCGAGCCAGATTCCGATCGCGGTCAGCGCGATGGTGAAGGCCAGCGCCGCGATATTGGCGAGCATCCGATGGCGGAAATCGTCGGGCTCCTCGCGGGGCTGCTCATAGCGTGACAGATCGAGCGGCTCGGGAACTGCGTGCAGCGGTTGCACGATGCCGCTGCCCCGGTGGACCACCGGGGACGGCGTGGTGCGCGGCCTGAACTGGAGCACCCGGTGCTCCTCGTCCGAGGTTATGGGCCGCTGGGATGTCATGGCGCGGGGATTTCTCCGAAGCAGCTTTTAAATAGCATAGGGGACACCGGGGTTGCAGAAAATATTCGCGACCAGCACGTGCCTTGCGCGTCCGCATGATCGGGCACGGGGCGTCGCGAAGACCAGCCGAACTGGTTGTGGTCCCGCTGTCTGGAATGCACCCGTTGCGCTGCACAACGCGCGATAGCGCTTGCGCGAGCGCATTTTGCCGTCGCAACGCCCATGGCATAATAGGGAACCCTGGACCACCAACTTGCAACCAGACGAGAGGCCCTTCCATCATGACCACAAACGCGCGCGAGCCGAGAGTGCATCCGGTGCCGATCCTGTCGCTCCGGCCGACGCAGATGACGGTGGGCATGCGCGAGGTCAAGGAGAAGCGCAAGCGTTGGCGCGAGCACGGCAAGAAGAAGCAGTCCGACCTGCTTGGCACCCACATGATTCCGGTCGTGCATGGGCCGGACGAGCGCTACTACGTGATCGATCATCACCATCTCGGCCGCGCGCTGCACGACGAGGGCATCAAGGAGGTGCTGGTGACCGTCGTCGGCGATCTCAGGATGGTCGAGCGCGAAGCGTTCTGGGGCGTGATGGACAACAAGCGCTGGGTTTATCCTTACGACGCCAAGGGCGAACGCCGTCCATTTCGCGACCTGCCGAAATCTGTCGTCGATCTCAAGGACGATCCGTTCCGCAGTCTCGCCGGCGAGCTCCGCCGCATGGGCGGCTTCGCCAAGGACACCACACCGTTCTCCGAATTCTTGTGGGCCGATTTTCTGCGTCGAAAGCTATCGCGCAAGGCGGTGGACGCCAATTTCGACAAGGCGCTGGAGAAGGGGCTGGCCGCGGCCAAGAGCAAGGATGCGATCTATCTGCCGGGCTGGTGCGGGCCGGCGTCGGACGATTAGGCGCAACGCTCGGGCGGCGTTGCGAACTGCGGCACATCACAGTCGCTTGAGCGAAGTCATTCTTCTGCCGCACGAAAACGTCCTGAAACAAAGCGGTTCGATGCTTCGTGGCTGTCACCCACGAAGGAGGATGAAATGCGTCGTCTGGTCTTCGCCGCCGTTTTGCTCGCAGTCGCCTCAGTCGGGGGTTACAGTTTTGTCTCCGCGTCGCTTGCTGCTGCTCACGCGACCAAAGCTGCGACTTTCTCCGAACGCTTTGCCCCGGCGGTCGAGCTGATGGCGAAGCGCTAGCGGTCCGGTGCATCGGCGCTAAACTGTCGCGGCGCGGACTCGCCGTTCCGCTTCAAGCAGCCGTATCGCGGTCGATCTTCCGCAAGCGCACGAAGGCGGCCCAGGCCCGTGGATATTCGTTATCCTTGGGATCAATCGCGAGCAGCGCGCGGCATGCTTCCTTGATCTCCTCGGGCGAAGGACGCCGGGTCGGAATCCCGGATGATTTCGCTTCCTCCCAACGAGCCTCGACATTTTTCGCGAAAGCCATGGCTTCGGCGCTCGTCCGCTTCTGCGTTGGTTTCGCCAGCGCATGGCCGGAGGGGAACGTTGGCCAAGCGGCCGGCGGCTGGTCGATAGGCCAGGTCTGTTCGTCTCCCAAGGGGGCCACGACGCTCGAACCTGAGTGCTGGGTTGCCGGCGCCCATCCTGACCCGGCCGAGGCTGTCGAACCTGACGAGCCCGCCGATTTCGGCGCGACGGCCGCTGTCTGTCCAGCGAGTTGGCCAAGCTGTTGTTCCATGGTCCCGCCGCTGGACTTCGGGATGATGTTTTCAACGGTCGTGATCACCGATAGCGCGCCTGGCGATATCAACTTGTTCCGGTCGGCTATCTTGTCGTCAGTCGCGGCTGGGCACGGCCTGTATGTCGAACGCTGCGACGTGATCCGGCCGTCGTCGTCGATACGGGCAAAATCGATTGCGACGGTGTAGACGAAGGCGGTCTCGACATACTGCCCCTTTTGATCCATCGCCTTCACGGCGCCGCACACATATCTGGCCTTGTCTGCATCGACCGTTCGCAGGCCGTTGAAATGAGCTGAATTCGGCGCAATCAGCACACGTGAGACGGCGGCCCGCGCCTTGCCGTGCTCCGATCCAAGCATGCTCCATATGTTGCTGGCCTCCATGACCTCGGGCTGATAATTCCAGACATATCCGGCCGCGAAGAATGCCGCGCCGATGCTGGTTGCGACAAGAAATGCCCGCACGTTCATGAGACGGCCCTCTCAAGGCACGACTCATCCGCGTCTCCGATGATGGAAACTGTGCAAGTTGTGCCAAAGCGTTTGTGCTAGTTGAGGGTGAGTCTCTTAACAAAACGTGTGCGATTGCAAAAAACCCGAGTTCCCGTCAAACGGGAACTCGTCGCCGGTGACGGCGGCCGGTCATTTCTTCGGCAGGCGTCCCATCAGATAGAACTCGTCGTTTGGCCGCATGCCGGTGAAATTCGCCAGTCGGTTCGACAGCGCAAAGAAGGCGGAGATTGCGGCGATGTCCCAGATGTCGTCGTTGCTGAAGCCGTGCGGGGCGAGCGCGGCAAAATCGTCATCGCAAATCCGCTGCGCGTCCGCCGAGATCTTCATCGCGAAATCGAGCATCGCCCTCTCGCGCGGCGTGATGTCGGCCTTGCGGTAATTGACCGCGATCTGGTCGGCGATCAGAGGGTTCTTGGCGCGGATGCGCAGGATCGCACCGTGCGCGATCACGCAATACTGGCACTGATTGGCTGCTGAGGTCGCCACCACGATCATCTCGCGCTCGGCCTTGGTCAGGCCGCCGTCCTTTTCCATCAGCGCGTCGTGATAGGCAAAGAAGGCACGGAATTCGTCGGGGCGATAGGCCAGCGTCAGAAATACGTTCGGCACGAAGCCGCTCTTCTCCTGTACGGCGAACAGCCTCGTGCGGATGTCCTCCGGCAACGTGTCGAGGGCGGGTGCGGGGAAGCGTTGCTCGGCGGGCTGTGTCATTGGCATGTTTTCCGGATTGCAGCCGGCAAACATAGTCGATGCGGGCGCGGGGCTCAACGTGCCACGGGGCACCAGTGTCATCGCCCGATTTAATCGGGCGATCCAGTATTCCAGAGACAGCGATGGGATAGGGAGAGGCTGCGGCGTACTGGATGCCCGCTTTCGCGGGCATGACGGCGGAGTTTGCGGAAGCGGTGTCCGCCGCCTACCGTAGCGGCTTCTTCAGCAGCGAGAAGCGGTCCGGATCGAGCCCCATCGACGGTTGCAGCATCGGGACTTCGGCGGGGGCGAGCGTCCTGGCGGGCGGCGCCGAAAACACCGGGTCGTTCGGCACGTCGCGCTGCGACGTCGCGCCGCGCCAGCGCTCGAGCACGGCGCCGACGAAATGCATGTCATGACCCGATGTCACGGAAGGAACGCTGCTGATGGTGGCTTCGCCGCGCGGCAATTGGTGCGGTGGCACCTCCTTGAAGCGCAGGCGCGTCGGCAGCGCGACGCCTTCGCCGAACGCCAGCACCTCGCGGGTGCCGAGTGAGGGCACGAAGGACAGTAGATTAGCGGCCGCATCCGACACCGCGGCGCGGAGCAGGGCCTGGTCGCGCTCGTTGGCGAGACGCATCGTGAACAGCGTGTTGCATTGGGAGATGATGGTGGCGTCGAGCTCGGCCGGGCGCTGCGTAATGAGGCCGAGATAGACGCCGTATTTGCGGCCCTCCTTGGCGATGCGCGACACCGCCTTGCGGGTCGGCCCGAAGCCGACATTGCGGTCGGCGGAGGCATAGCGATGGGCTTCCTCGCAGACGAACAGCATCGGCGAAACGCCATCGCTCCAGAGGCCGAAGTCGAAGGCCATGCGGCACAACACCGAGACGACGGAATCGATCACCTCGGCCGGGAAGCCGGCGAGCTGCATGACCGTCATCGGCTTGCCGTTGGCGGGCAGGCGGAACAGATGACTGATCACCTCGGCCATGGTGTCGCCGCCGACATTGGCGTTGTCGAACATGAAGGCGTAGCGCGGATCATTGCGGACCGCTTCGATGCGCGAGATCAGCTTGTGATAGACGATGCGCGAGGAGCGGTTTTCCAGCTTGCCCATGCGCTCGTCGATCAGCGAGATCAAATCGACCAAGCGGTATGGCACGGGCGTGTCGACGGTGAAGCCGACCTGCTTGGGATCAATGCGCTTCAGGCCGAGGCGGTCGGTGTTCTGGTACTGCGTGTAGATGGCCTTGGCGATCGGGATCACCTCGGCGAGAACGTCGAGCTCCTCCAGGGACTCCGGCGCGGCCCCCGAACAGCACGTCGACGATTTCCTCGAAATTGAACAGCCAGAACGGCAGTTTCAGGTTTCGCGGGTTGATTACCAGCGCGCGGTCGCCGAAGCAGCGGCCATATTCGTTGTGGACGTCGAGCAGGAAGATGCGAAGGTTCGGCCGTGCCTTGAGGATCTCGTTGAGCAGCAGCGACACGCCGGTGGATTTGCCGACGCCGGTCGATCCCAGCACCGCGAAATGCTTGGACAGCATTTCCTCGATATCGACATAGGCGATGACGGAACGGTCCTGCTGGAGGAAACCGACATTGATCTGGTCCGATCCGGTCGGCGCGTAAATCGTGCGCAGCTCCTGGCTCGTGATCAGGTCGACTGAATCGCCGATCGTCGGATAGTTGGTGACGCCGCGCTGGAATTTGGCCTTGTCGGCGGCGTTGTGGATCTCGCCGAGCAGGTCGACCGACGCGATCGCGATCAGATTGTCGGTGCTCGAGAGGTTTTCGCAGGACACCTCGGTGATCATCGCGACGATGACCGAGCTGGCGCCGCGGATGCTGACGAAGCGGCCAACGGTGGCCCGAACCTCCGAGACCGGCATCCGGCTTTCCGCCAGAAGTCCGACCCGGGCGAGCGACCCGCGTACCGAAATCACGCGTCCAAAGGATGTCACGATGGATGAACCTGGCAAGAGCGAGGAATCTGGCCCTGACTATGCAAGCTGCGGCTGGACAAACGGTTAAACGGCAGGCGCGGGCGCTTTGTTAAATCCGCGATAATTCGGCTAACAGGTTTGTTCCTAATGCCTATTTGACGGGCAATCGCCCCAAAATGGCTGCTTTTTCAGACCCGGTCGGCTCGGAAGCACTTAAGGAAGATTTTACCATTCGGGCAGTCGGCCGAACGTCGCGCGGGTTCGCAGCTCGCGGCCGGTAGCACCACGGCAGGGCAGCGGAGGCCTGGTTTGTTGACGGGAGCTAATCATTTGTACATTAGTACAAATGTACCCGGCGTCAGCGCCAGCCCAGGCGCGCCAACAATGATGGCGTCGCTGCCCGATTTGCGCGTTCCGCAGAAGCGGATCGCAGCGACGCGTTGGAGGAAGCATGCAGCCCGAACCCATCCTCGATCTCGCCCATCTCGGCCACATGGAACTGCTGACGCCGAAGCCTGACGAGAGCCTGAAATTCTTCGTCGACGTCATGGGCATGACCGTCAGCGGGCAGAAGGGCGAGTCGGTCTATCTGCGCGGCTGGGACGATTATGAGCGCTATTCGCTCAAGCTCACTGCCTCGAAAACCTCCGGCATGGAGCACATGGCCCTGCGTGCGCGCAGCCAGCAGGCGCTGGAGCGCCGCGTCGCCGCGCTGAAGGGATCCGGCTTCGACCTCGGCTGGATCGATGGCGACATGGGGCAGGGCCCGACCTTCCGCTGCCGCGATCCCGACGGCCACATCGTCGAGCTCTATTACGAGACCGAATGGTATCGGGCGCCGCCGGAGCTGAAGCCGGCGCTGAAGAACCAAGCGCAGCGCTTTCCCGCGCGCGGCGTCAACGTCCGCCGTCTCGATCATCTCAACTGCCTCGCCGTGGACATCAAGGCCAACCGCGAGTTCTTCGAGACTTACCTCGGCTGCCGGCTGACCGAGCAGATCGTGCTCAATGACGGTCGGGAAGCCGCGATGTGGCTGACGATGTCGAACAAGAGCTACGACTTTGCCTATTCCCTCGACCACTCGGGCACCCCCGGCCGCTTTCACCACGTCACCTACGCGCTCGACAGCCGCGAGGAGATTCTTCGCGCTGCAGACATCTTTCTGGAGAACGGCGTTCACATCGAGACCGGGCCGCACAAGCACGCGATCCAGCAGACCTTCTTCCTCTATGTCTACGAGCCCGGCGGCAACCGCATCGAAGTCGCCAATGCCGGCGCGCGGCTGATCCTGGCGCCCGACTGGAAGCCGATCGTATGGACGGAGGAGGAGCGCAAGAAGGGCCAGGCTTGGGGATTGAAGACGATCGAGTCGTTCCACACCCACGGCACGCCGCCCGTGGAGGCGAAGAAGCACGCTTAGTGAGTTGACGTGCGCACGCGCGCAATCGTCTCGCGGACGCCGCTCCACGCCGGCCTGTCGGGCGCAAACTGCCGGCGCAGGAACGTGACGAGCGCTTCGAGCTGCGCGTCGCTCATGCTGTTCCTGAAAGCGGGCATGTAGCCGAGATCGCTGGAGGCCGGCTCGGTGATGCCGTGCAGGATGACTTGCACAAGGTTGTCCGGCGTCGCGCTGTGCAGATTGCTGTTGAGCGCGAGCGAGGGCCGGCTGCCGAACAGCGGCAGGCCACCGACCTCGTGGCAGACCGCGCAGGCGCCCTGATAGAGCCGCGCGCCGGCGGACGCCGCGACGGTGACTTGCGTCGCCGCTTCGAGCTCCGCAGCGAGCGCATCCTGCGTCTGCCGGTCGGTCGCAGCGTCGCTGAATGAGTTGAGATAGACCGCCATCGCACGGATCTCGTGGTCGGGCAGCGCCGTGAGATCCCTGATGATCGGAGCCATCGGGCCGGCGGCGACGCCGTGATAGCGCGACTGGCCGGTGCGCAAATAGGCGAACAGCTCGTCCTCGCTCCACGGGATCGGCGCGAGCGAGAGCGAGGTGAGCGCCGGCGCCTCCCAGCCCTCGGCAAAGCCGCCGGCGAGATAGGCGTTGCGCCGCTCGGCGCCGAGCGCGTTGCGCGGCGAGTGGCAGGCGCTGCAATGGCCGAGGCCCTCGACCAGATAGGCGCCGCGATTCCACTGCTCGGATTTTGCGGGATCGGGCTTGAACTCGTTGGGCCGGTGGAACAGCGCATTCCATCCCGCAAGCAGCGGACGAAGGTTGAACGGGAAGGCCAGCGTGTTCGCAGGCGCCGTGGCCCGCACCGCAGGCTGCGCCATCAAATAGGCGTAGAGCGCCTGAAGGTCGGCATCGCTCGTCTTAGAAAAATGCGTGTAGGGAAAAGCCGGATAGAGCTGCCGACCGTCGCGATGCAGCCCGTCGCGCATCGCGCGCTCGAAGGCCGGATAGGACCAGGCACCGATTCCGGTTTCGACGTCGGGCGTGATGTTGGTTGCGTAGATCGTGCCGAACGGCGTCTCCAGCGCGCGGCCGCCGGCATTGGGCGCACCACGGACATTGGTGTGGCACTCCGCGCAATTGCCGAGCGCCGCGAGCTGCTGGCCGCGCGCGATCGTCGCCGCGGAATAGACTGACGCATCCGGCTGCGCGATCGGCGCGATGGCGCGACCGGGCAGCAGCGCTGTTCCGATACCGATCGCAGCGGTGCAGACAGCTGCAATCGTCGCGAACATGCCGGTGCGCTTGGCGAACGGATTTTGCCAGATGCGTGACGGCTGTGGCCTGGGCGGAGCGGGCAGGGCTTGCGGCCTGGCTGCTGCGTCGCCACGCAGTCCCCTCAGGATACGCTCCGGCGTAAACGGAGGTTCGCGAAAGCGCACGCCGGTGGCGTCGAAGATTGCATTGGCAATCGCCGCAGCGCTCGGCACGGAGGCGGACTCGCCGACGCCGAGTGGCGGCTGGTCCGGCCGCGGCAGCAACAACACGTCGATCTTGGGTATGTCGGGGAAGGGAATGATCGGATAGGCGCCCCATTCGCGCGCCGCCACCGCGCCGCGCTCGAACGAGACTTCCTCCATCAGCGCGCGGCTGGTCGATTGGATGACATTGCCGTGGATCTGGTGGCGCACGCCATCCGGATTGATCATCAATCCGGAGTCTTGTCCCGCGATCACACGCGTCACGCTGACATCGCCGGTGGTCTTGTTGACGGCAACGTCGGCCACCCAGGCCGACCACGCCGCGCCATAGCCGGGAAACTTGCTGTGGACATAGAGCGCATAGGCGAAGCCGCGCCCGTGCACGACCTCGCCGTCTTTCTCCTCGCGCACCGGCCGTGGCGTCCAACCCGCGCGCTCGGCGACCGCATTGACGAGATCGACCGCGCGCTGATCCCTGAGGTAGCGCAGGCGGTATTCGATTGGATCGACGCCGGCCTCGTTGGCGAGCTCGTCGATGTAGGATTCGTGCGCAAAGGTGTTCGGCAGCGCCGAGACGCCGCGAAGCCAGGACGCGCGCACGATCGGCGCCATGTCGTGGGCGACGACGCGCATATGGTCGTAATCGTAGGGCGGGATCGCGGTGCGATCGCCCATCTGGAGGACGGCGGGCTCGGGCGAGATCCGTCCCGTCAGCAACAGCGCCAGCGTCGGCGCCGCGTTCGACGGATAGCGCGTGGCGAGATCGTAAGCCGCGACGCCGCCTTCGGCATTCAGGCCGCCATTGACATCGATGAGCTGCGCGGTGCCCTTGGGCTCCCAGGCGTGCTCCTGCTCGCGTGTCAATTGCACGCGCACGGGACGACCGACCGCGCGCGACAGCAGCAGCGCATCCGCAGTGACATCGTCGGCGCAGTTGCGGCCATAGCAGCCGGCGGCCTCGAGCCGGATCACCTCGATCTCGCTCTCCGGGCGCTCGATCAGCAGGGCAAGGTCGCCGCGCAGCAGGTGCGGATTTTGGGTACCCGACCAGACTCGGATGTTGCCGTTCTGGAAGTCGGCGACCGCGCAGGAGGGGCCGATCGAAGCGTGCATCTGATACGGCCAGACGTAAGTGCGCTGGATCGGCTTGGCCGCCCCGGCAATCGCCATGGTCACGTCGCCCTTGTCGATCAGCGTGCGCGGCGTCGACGGATTGGCGCGCAGCGCCGTCTCGACGTCGGCGAGGTCGGTCAGCGCCGGTGTCGGCTTCCAGCTCAACTTGAGCTGCTCGGCAGCGCGAATCGCATTCTCTTCGCGCTCGGCGACCACGCCGACGAAATCGCCGACCCGCACGACGGCAGTGAGGCCGGGAATGTCGCGCACCGATGATTCGTCGACGGCGATCAGGCTGGTGCCGACGAACGGACCGGCATCGACGCCGGCATAGGGTGGACGCACGACGCGGCCGTGCAGCATGCCGGGCACGCGGATGTCGTGCACGAAGGTCAGCTCGCCCGTGGCCTTTGCTGGGAGATCAACGCGGGGCATCGACTGGCCGACGATGGCGTAGTCGCTGACGGCCTTGACGTGCACGTCGTCATCAAGCTCGAGGCGAATGGTCGCATCGCCGATCAACTCGCCATAGCTGACGCTGCGATTGTGTCCGCGGACGAGGCCGTCCTCGATCTCGAGGTCGATCGCCGGCAGCTCTAGGCGCTCCGCCGCGCGCGCGATCAGGAAGTGCCGCGCTTGCGCTGCGGCCTTGCGCAGAGGGACAGCGGTAATCTGGATGGTTTCGCTCGCAATCGTCGCGCCCTGGTTCGGCACAATGGCGGTGTCGCCGAGCACCACCACGACGCGGGCAAAGGAGACGTCCAGTTCCTCGGCGACGATCTGGCCGAGCGCAGTGCGGATGCCGGTGCCGAGATCGACATGGCCATTATAGGCGGCGACGGAGCCGTCGGCGGTGATCCGCACGAAGGTCTCGGACGTGACCTCGTCCACGGTGCGGACCACGACAAGCGAGCCGGATGCCCGCTCAGCTCCGTTCGAAACAGCGGAGGCCATCAGTCACAGGCCCCGGCGAGCTGGCCCGATGCGCGCATCACCGCGCGGAGGATTTCGACATGCGTGCCGCAGCGGCAGAGATTGTAGCGTAGCGCCGCCAGTGCCTCCTGCTGGGTCGGCCGCGGATTGATCGCGAGCAGCGCCTTCGTGGTCATGATCATGCCGTTGAGGCAGTAGCCGCACTGCGCGGCCTGCTCGTCGATGAAGGCCTGCTGCACCACATCCGGCTTGTCGCTTGTGCCGAGTCCTTCGAGCGTGACGATGTCGCGTCCCGTGCAGCCGCCGACGGGAATCACGCAGGAGCGCGCCGGGGCGCCGTCGATCAGGACAGTGCAGGTGCCGCATTCGCCGAGGCCGCAGCCATATTTCGGGCTATTGAGTTGAAGATCGTTGCGCAGCACATAGAGCAGCGGCGTCTGCGGCGCCGCCGCGACGTCGTGGATCCTGCCGTTCACGGTGAGGCGGCTCGGTGTCTGCGTCATCCTCGTTTCCAAGCTCTGGTTCTCAAGCTCTGGCGACCGCGGTCGCAAGTCGTATGTCGCGACGATACCGTTTGTACACAAACGTGCAAGCCGCCATCCCGCAGTGCAGCGCAACTGCCCGCTTTGTGGACAGCGCCGGGAGGCAAATGGGGTTTTATTCGGCAGCGGCGTCTTTTCGCCTGCGGCGCCGCTTGACAGCTATCCGGAGCGCGCGCAACATCGTTCGTATACGAATGATAACCGTCGTGATCCGCTGGCTTTGACATGGTGACTGAAACGACGAGCGCCGCCACCGACAAGATCCGCTGCGATGCCTGTCCGGTGATGTGCTACATTAAGCCAGGCGCGGCGGGCGCCTGCGACCGCTATGCCAATGACGACGGCAAGCTCGTTCGCGTCGATCCGCACATCATCCTTGAACGCACGGTGTCGCAGGGCGGCAAGCTGGTGCCGTTCAGCCGCACCGAAGATTGGGACGGCAAGATCGTCCACGAGCCCTCGACCTTCGTGACCGCGATCGGCGCCGGCACCACCTATCCCGATTACAAGCCCGCGCCGTTCATCGTGTCGTCCGAGGTCGACGGCGTCGACATGGTGACCGTCGTCACCGAAGGCATCTTCTCCTATTGCGGCATCAAGGTGAAGATCGACACCGACCGCTATCTCGGGCCGGAAACCGCGACCGTGCGCGCGCAGGGCGAAGCGGTCGGCCACGTCACCACCAGCGAATACGGCTCGCAGATGCTCTCGCTCGGCGGAGTGCATCATCTGACCGGCGGTTCCAAGAAAGAGGGCCGGGTCACCTGCGACACGCTGATGGACCTCGCCAATTGCAAGCCCGTCGAACTCACTGTGGACGGCGGTGCGACCGTGGTGGTGCAGGCCGGCCAGCCGCCGGTCGTCAACGGCGCCAAGGAAGAGCGCATGCGCGTCGGTTGCGGCTCGGCGACCATCGGCATGTTCGCCAAGCAATGGCACGGCAAGGTCGACGAAGTCGTCGTGGTCGACGACCACATCACCGGCGTGCTCAGCGAGCACCAGGCCGGCAAGCTGCTCGATATCGCCGATACCGGCATCAAGATGAAGGGCCGGCGCTCGACGCCCGGCCGCTATTTCCAGGTCGCCGATCCCGGAACGGGCTGGGGCGGCACCAACATCTCCGATCCGCTGGCGATCCTCGGACCGTTCGACGCCAAGGAAGCCAGGCCTGGGCTGACGATCCTGATGGTCTCCACGACCGGCGAGCATTCGTCTTATTATGTGCTCGACGCGGCCTTGAAGCCGGTCGAGACCGAGATGCCGCCGGATCTGAAGTTCTCGGTCGAGCGTATCCAGGAGAATTGCGAGCCGGCGCTGTGCACGGTGCTGTTTATGGCGGGTGCCGGCGGCTCGTTGCGCGCGGGCGTCACCGACAATCCGGTGCGGCTGACGCGCTCGGTGAAAGACGCGTTGACGCGCGTCACCAGCGGCGGCGCGCCGGTCTACGTCTGGCCGGGCGGCGGCATCACCTACATGGTCGACGTGACGCAGATGCCTTCAGGCGCGTTCGGCTACGTGCCGACCCCGGCGCTGGTCGCGCCGATCGAGTTCACGATGAAACTGACCGATTATGCCGCGCTCGGCGGGCACATGGATTACGTGAAGCCGCTGTCCGAGGTGAGGGGCGGTGATGATGTCCGCCAGTTGCCCTGGCAGAACCCGATTCCAGGACGGCGAGCATGACAAGGCTCCCGCAAATCGCATTGCTGTCTGATGGCCGGCGGCTGCATTTGCAGGATGGACCGATTGATTTGATCGTGGAGGCGAGGGGGCGCGGGCACCACGTGCGTGCGGCTTACGAGGCGGCGGCGCGCCGTTTCACCGGTCTGCTCGATGAACTCTGCGCCGAGCTGACCGAATTGCGCAAGGCGGTGGTGCCGGGGACGTGCGCACTGAACGGCGTTGTTGCACGACGCATGCACGCAGCCGTCTCCGCGCATGCCGGCGATTGCTTCATCACGCCGATGGCGGCGGTTGCCGGAAGCGTGGCGGAGGAGATCCTCGGTGCCATGCTGGCGGCGGCATCGCTCGATCAGGCCTATGTCAATAACGGCGGCGACATCGCGATCTATCTCGGCGAAGGCGAGCACTTTTCGGTCGGCCTGATGGACCGCCTCGATCGCGATGGCGTGATGCGAACGATGAAGGTCAATGCAAACGATCCCGTGCGCGGCATCGCGACCAGCGGACGTCACGGCCGCAGCTTTTCGCTCGGAATTGCGGATGCCGTGACGGTGCTGGCCCTGACCGCGTCGCAGGCTGATGCGGCGGCGACGATCATCGCCAATGCTGTCGATCTGCCCGGGCATCCTGCGATCATCCGGCAGCCTGCGAACGCGCTTCAGCCCGACAGCGATCTCGGCGCACGTCTCGTGACCCGCGAGGTCGGTGAATTGTCGCGGGCCGAGATCGCCACGGCGCTCGAATCTGGCGCGGAATGTGCACGGGAATTGTTCGACCGTGGATTGATCGAAGGTGCCGTGTTGCAGCTTTGTGGTGATATGCTTGTCATCGGAACAAAGGACATTGAGCGGCAACGATCGCGCCCGGCTGTGCTGGAAAATGCGAATCATGCCTGAGCAGGGACGTGGAACATGAGCGCGATCATTCGCAAGATCGTCACCGTCGTCGAAGAGACGCAGATGGAGATGGGCCGCCCGGTGTCGCCGCCGACGCGGCGCGCCGCGGCCATTGCCGTGATCGAAAATCCCTTTGCCGGACAATATGTCGAGGATCTCTCGCCGCTGATCGCGATCGGCGAGGAGCTGGGCGAACTCCTGTCGAAGCGCGCCGTGGCGGCACTCGGCATCGATGGTTCCAAGGCGCAGAGCTATGGCAAGGCGGCGGCCGTCGGCGAAAACGGCGAGCTGGAACATGCGGCCGCGATTCTTCACCCCAAAATGGGCGCGCCAGTGCGCAAGGTTTTGAGCAAGGGCGCGGCGCTGATCCCGTCCTCGAAGAAGCGCAGCGGCCCGGGCACGACGCTCGACATTCCCCTCGGCCACAAGGATGCGGCGTTCGTGCGCAGCCATTTCGACGGGATGGAAGTCCAGATCAACGACGCCCCGCGCGCCAACGAAATCATGGTCGCGGTCGCCGTCACCGACAGCGGCCGTCCGCTGCCGCGTGTTGGCGGGCTGACCGTTGCGGAGATCAAGGGCGAAGACGGTCTGAGATAAAGACGGTCTGAGGTAGTGAGTTCAAAACTGGAGGTTGGGATGCGAGCAAGAACCTATTTTGTCGGCGCGGCCTTCGCGCTTCTGGCCGGCGGCATGGCTCATTCGGCCCTGGCGCAGGAGATCAAGATCGGCGAGATCAACAGCTACTCGCTGCTGCCGGCCTTCACCGACCCCTATCGCAAGGGATGGCAGCTCGCGGTCGAAGAGATCAACGCGGCCGGCGGCATCAACGGCAAGAAGCTCGTCGTCATCTCCAAGGACGACGGCGGCAAGCCGGCCGATGCGCAGACCGCGGCCAACGAGCTCGTCTCGAGCGAGGGCGTCGCGATGCTCACGGGCACGTTCCTGTCGAACATCGGCCTTGCGGTCAGCGACTTCGCCAACCAGAAAAAGGTGTTTTTCCTCGCGGCCGAGCCGTTGACGGACGCCATCACCTGGTCGAAGGGCAACAAGTACACCTTCCGCCTGCGTCCCTCCAACTACATGCAGGCGGCAATGCTGGTGGAAGCAGCCAGCAAGCTGCCGGCAAAACGCTGGGCGACGATCGCGCCGAATTATGAATACGGCCAGTCGGCGGTCGCGGTGTTCAAGAAGCTGATGTCGGAGAAGCGTCCGGACATCCAGTGGGTCGACGAACAATGGCCGCCGCAGGGCAAGATCGACGCCGGCCCGGTGGTGCAGGCCGTTGCCGCCGCCAATCCCGAAGCGATCCTCAACGTCACCTTCGGTGCTGATCTCGTCAAGCTCGTGCGTGAAGGCAACACCCGCGGCCTGTTCAAGGGTCGCGAGGTCGTCTCGTTCCTGACCGGCGAGCCGGAATATCTCGATCCGCTCAAGGAGGAGACGCCCGAGGGTTGGATCGTCACCGGCTATCCCTGGTACTCGATCAAGACGCCCGAGCATGACGCGTTCCTGAAGGCCTATCAGGCCAAGTACAACGACTATCCGCGTCTTGGCTCCATCGTCGGCTACCAGACCATCAAGTCGGCGGCGGCGATCCTTGCCAAGGCCGGCTCGACCGATCCGGAGAAGCTGATCACTGCTGCGGAAGGGCTGTCGGTGCCGTCGCCGTTCGGTGAAATCACCTTCCGCAAGATCGACCACCAGTCGACGCTCGGTGCTTATGTCGGCAAGACCGCGCTGAAGGACGGCAAGGGCGTGATGGTCGACTCCACCTACAAGAAGGGCTCGGACTATCTGCCTGGTGACGCCGAAGTCGAGAAGCTGCGGCCGAAGGATTGATCGCGACTTTCCACCGCTGCCGTAGGGTGGGTTAGCCGAAGGCGTAACCCACCGCGGTCGCTCCGCGATGAAAGAAAATGGTGGGTTACGCCCAGCGAACTGCGCTTCGCGCAGTCGCAAGGCTAACCCACCCTACGAAGTTCCCGCTCTCCGCGTGGGGAGCGCGTTGAAACCCAACCCGGACCGCCGATGGCCTTTTACGTCGTACAGTTTCTGACCGGTCTCGCCAGCGCAGCGTCGCTGTTCCTGGTGGCGTCGGGCCTGTCGATCATCTTCGGCGTGACGCGGATCGTGAATTTCGCGCATGGCGCGTTCTACATGATCGGCGCCTACATCGCCTTCACGCTGACCGAACGGCTGTCCGGCGCGTTCGGCTTCTGGGGCGCAATCGTGATTGCGGCGCTCGCCGTGGCGCTGATCGGCGTGCTGGTCGAGATGGTCCTGCTTCGGCGCATCTATCACGCGCCCGAACTGTTCCAGCTGCTCGCGACCTTTGGCCTGACGCTGATGGTCGAGGATCTCGTTGTCCTGATCTGGGGGCCTGACGATCTCGTCGGGCGCCGGGCGCCGGGCTTCAAGGGCGCGATCGATTTCTTCGGCCAGAACATTCCGAGTTACGATTTGTTCCTGATCGTGCTCGGCCCCGTGGTGCTCGGCGTTCTCTGGCTGCTGTTCCAGCGCACCCGTTGGGGCGTGCTGGTGCGCGCCGCGACGCAGGATCGCGACATGGTCGCAGCGCTCGGCGTCAATCAGAAATGGCTGTTCACCTCTGTGTTTGCGGTCGGCGTGTTCCTGGCCGCGCTCGGCGGCGCGCTCCAGATCCCGCGCGACGCCGTGCATCACGCGATGGATCTGCGCATCATCGTCGAGGTCTTCGTCGTCGTCGTGATCGGCGGCCTCGGCAGCATCATCGGCGCGTTCGTCGCCGCGGTACTGGTCTCCGAATTGAACGCCTTCGGCATCCTGATCTTTCCGAAGATCTCGATCATCCTGGTCTTTCTGGTGATGGCGGCGGTGCTGATCGTGCGGCCCTGGGGCCTGTTCGGCAAGCCCGAGGCGCCCGCACGCAAAACGCCCGGCCTGACCGTCAATCCCTGGCGCCCGCTGACGTCGAACGAGCGGCTGGCTGCGCTGGCAGCGCTGGTCATCGCGGCGACGCTGCCATTGTTCGCCGGCAATTACGCGCTCACGGTCGGCTCGGAGATCGCGATCTTCGTGATCTTCGCCGTCAGTCTGCATTTTCTGATGTCGGTCGGCGGGCTCGCGTCGTTCGGCCACGCTGCTTATTTCGGGCTCGGCGCCTACGGCGTCGCCTTCCTCGCCAAGATGGCGGGGCTGCCGATGATCGTGTGTCTCCTGCTCGGGCCGTTGCTGGGCTGTATGGGTGCCGCCGTGTTCGGCTTCTTCGCCGTGCAACTCTCCGGCGTCTATTTCGCGATGCTGACGCTGGCCTTCGCGCAGATCGTGTGGTCGATCGCGTTCCAGTGGGTGAGCGTGACCGGCGGCGATAACGGCATTCTCGGCGTCTGGCCTTCGAGCTGGGCGGCGAGCCCGTCCCATTTTTATTGGCTGGCGCTCGGCGTCGCGGCGCTGGTCACGATCGCCTTGCGGATCGCGGTGTTCTCGCCGTTCGGCTACGCGCTCCGGGCCACGCGCGATTCGGTGCTGCGCAGCGAGGCGATCGGCATCAATGCCAAGCGGATGCAGTGGACCGCCTTCGTGATTGCCGGAACGACCGCCGGCATCGGCGGCGCGCTGTTCGCTTACCTCAAAGGCAGCGTCTTCCCCGACAATCTCGGCATCTCGCTCTCGGTCGACGCGCTGGTGATGGTGCTGCTCGGCGGCGTCGAGACGGTATCGGGCGCGGTGATCGGGGCCATCGTCTACAAGGCGCTCAGCATCTGGCTGATCAGCCAGACCGATCTCTCGAAGCTCGTGCTCGGCGGCTTCATCGTGCTGATCGTCGTTGTCTTCCCCAAAGGCATCGTCGGCATGCTGGAAATGCTGGCGCAGCGGCGCAGGAAGACGTCCCCGCCGGGATCACCCTTGCTGGCCAAGCCGATCGAGTCCGCCGAATGAGCGTTGCACCCCCACTTCTCGCGGTCGAAGGTCTGACCAAGTCCTATGGCGGCATCCATGCGGTGCGCGGCGTCTCGTTCTCGCTGCGGGCCGGCGAAATTCTGGCGCTGATCGGCCCGAACGGCGCGGGCAAGAGCACCTGCTTCGACATGCTTAATGGCCAGAACCGGCCGGATTCGGGCCATGTCCGCCTGCTTGGCGAGGAAACCACGGGCAAGAAGCCGCGCGAGGTCTGGCGGCTCGGCGTCGGGCGCACTTTCCAGATTACGGCAACGTTCGCGACCATGACGGTGCGCGAGAATGTGCAGGTCGCGCTGATTTCGCATGGCCAGCAATTGTTCGACCTCTGGGGCTCGGCGCCCAATGTCGACCGCGGCGAGGCCGGTCGCCTGCTCGAGCTGGTCGGCATGAGCGGCTACGCGGATCGCCCCTGCGGCGAGCTCGCCTATGGCGACCTCAAGCGGCTCGAGCTCGCGGTCGCGCTCGCCAACCAGCCAAGATTGCTGTTGATGGACGAGCCGACCGCCGGCATGGCACCGCGCGAACGCGTCGACCTGATGCGGCTCACCGCAAGCATTGCGCGGGACAAGTCGATCGGCGTGCTCTTTACCGAGCACGACATGGACGTGGTGTTCGAGCATGCCGACCGCATCATCGTCCTCAACCGCGGCACGCTGATCGCCGAGGGTTCGCCGGCCGAGGTGCGCGGCAACCCACAGGTCCAGGCGGTCTATCTCGGCGAGGGCCTGCTTTACGATGCAGAGCACCGCGAGGGAGCCTCGGCATGAAGCTCACGGTGCAGGACCTCAACAGTCACTATGGCCCGGCGCATATCCTGTTCGACATCGGCTTCGAGGTCGGAGACGGCGAGGTCGTGGCGCTCCTGGGTCGCAACGGGGCCGGCAAGTCGACGACGTTCCGCTCGATCGTCGGCCTGGTTGCGCAGCGCACGGGACGTATCATGTTCGAAGGCAGGGATGTCTCGGCACGTCCCACTCACGAGATCGTGCGGGACGGGCTCGGCTATGTACCGGAGGAACGGCGCATCTTCACCGACCTGACGGTGGAGGAGAACCTCGAGGTCGGCCGCCAGCCGAAGCGTCCGAATGCGCCATACTGGACCCGGGAAAAACTGTTCGCGTTGTTTCCAAATCTGGGCGAGATGAAACACCGTCCGGGCGGCCGCATGAGCGGCGGCGAGCAGCAGATGCTGACGATCGCGCGCACGCTGATGGGCAATCCGTCGCTGGTGCTGCTCGATGAGCCCTCGGAGGGCCTGTCGCCGAAGATCGTGGAGCAGATGGTCGATGCCATCCTGACCATGAAGAAGGAGGGCGTCAGCATCGTCGTCTCCGAGCAGAATTTGCATTTTGCGCGATTGATTTCCGATCGCGCCTACATCATCGAGCGTGGCCGCATCTGTTTCGGCGGCACCATGGCCGAGCTCGATGCGCGTCCGGACATCCGTGACGCGCATCTGTCGTTGTGAGGGGCGGGGAGCGGATGGCGAGAAGTGTGGCGGCGAAGAAGAGCGTCAAGCAGACAAAGCCGTCTTATGTGCTCGACGAGCAGGTCGGCTTCATCCTGCGCCAGGTCTGGCAGCGCCACAGTTCGATCTTCTCCCGCGACATCGGCACCAATCTGACGCCCACGCAATGGGCGGCGCTGTCAAAACTCGCCGAGACCGGGCCGTGCTCGCAGAACCAGCTCGGGCGGCTGACGTCGATGGATGTCGCGACCATCAAGGGCGTGATCGACCGGCTCTCGGTGCGCGGCCTGACGGAGACGAGCCAGGATCCCGGCGATGGCAGGCGGCTGCTGGTCAGCCTGACGCGCGCAGGGCAGCAGCTTGCCGAAAAGCTGGCGCCGAATGCGCTGGCGATCAGCCGCGAGACGCTGGCCCCGCTCGACGCGAAGGAG
This sequence comes from Bradyrhizobium sp. LLZ17, assembly GCF_041200145.1. Classification (NCBI taxonomy): domain Bacteria; kingdom Pseudomonadati; phylum Pseudomonadota; class Alphaproteobacteria; order Hyphomicrobiales; family Nitrobacteraceae; genus Bradyrhizobium; species Bradyrhizobium zaerense. Next base: position 1,933,971 of record NZ_CP165734.1, on the reverse strand, counting down.
CGCGAGACCTTGATGGCGCTTCTTAATAAGCTGAGGTGATGCAGGTCTTGTAGGTGGGCAAAGGCGCAAAGCGCCGCGCCCACCATCTTTCATCGCGTGCGAGAGTATTGGTGGGCACGCTACGCTTTGCCCACCCTACGGCACCGTCTGTCCGGCCTACTTCGCCACCATCTCCGGCACTCTCCCCGCCGGCGGCGTGTTGCGACTCCGCTGCGTTCGTACGATGCCGTCGATGATGGTCATGCCGATGCCGGGGAGATCGCCGAGCTGGACGCTCTCCAGGATGTTCTTGCCCGGTGAATGCTGCGCCTTGTCCATGATGACGAAATCGGCGGAGCGGCCGATTTCGATCAGGCCGCAATCGAGCTCGCGCATCCGCGCGGTGTTGCCGGTGGCCAGGCAGAAGGCGAGTTCGGCCGGCAGGTCGCCGAGCGAGGACAACATCGAGACCATGCGCAGAATGCCGAGCGGCTGCACGCCCGATCCGGCCGGCGCGTCGGTGCCGAGGATGACGCGATGCAAATCGCCCATCTCGCGCGCGGTGCGCAGTGTGAACAAAGCGGAGCGCTCATTGCCGTTGTGAACGAGCTCGAGCCCACGCTTGCAGCCCTCGCAGATGCAGCGGATCTGGTCGTCGGGCAGCGCGGTGTGGCCGCCATTGATGTGACCGACCACGTCGGTATCGGCTTCCAGCACTACGTCCTTGTCGATCAGGCCGGAGCCGGGGATCGAGGGGCCGCCGGTGTGGATCGTGCTCTGGATGCCGTATTTGCGGGCCCAGCCGACCATTCTGCGCGCGGTCGGTCCGTCCTTGACGCCGCCGAGGCCGACTTCGCCGAGCAGCTTGACGCCGGCTGCGGCCAACTCCTTGAAGTCCTCTTCCACCATTTCGCATTCGATCACCGGCGCGCCGGCATGAACCTTCACGCCGCCGGGCCGCAAATTCCAGAAAGCGCGCTGGGCGAAGATGGCCATCGCCTTGAGACCGACGACGTCGCGCGGGCGGCCTGGCATGTGAACCTCGCCGGCCGAGATCATGGTGGTGACGCCGCCATGCAGGTTGCTGTCGATCCAGCCGATCTGGTTCTGCCGCGGCGTCCAGTCGCCGGCGACCGGATGGACGTGGCTGTCGATCAGACCGGGCGCGACGGTGGTGCCGTTGGCGTCGACGATCGTGGTCGCGCCTTCCGTGTCGAGGTCCTTGAAGCGGCCGATGGCGCTGATCTTGCCGTTCTCGGCGACGATGGTGTCGCCGTCCAGGATCGGCTTTTCCAGCGCGCCCGACAGGATCAGGCCGATATTGCGGATCACGAGCTTCGAGGGTCCGGCGGCCTGCGGTGCGTCATGCGCCATGGAAGGGGTCCTTGTCCTTAACTGCAACGCTTTCGATCTTGGGCAGCCTTGACCGCGGGATCAAGCTGGATTATTCATTTGTATACGAATGATCGTATACAAATGACGCATAGCTGACCGCCTCGAAAACCGCAATGAAGCGACACGGAAGGGTGAGATGAGCAATTTCAATCAGGAAAGCGTTTTGAGCGTCCACCACTGGACCGACACGCTGTTCTCCTTCAAGACCACCCGCAGCCCGACGTTCCGTTTCCGCAACGGCGAATTCACCATGATCGGGCTCAAGGTCGGCGAGAAGCCGCTGCTGCGGGCCTACAGCGTCGCCAGCGCCAATTACGAGGACACGCTGGAGTTCTTCTCCATCAAGGTGCCGGACGGCCCGCTGACCTCGCGGCTCCAGCACCTCAAGCAAGGCGACGAGATCATCGTCAGCCGCAAGGCGACCGGGACGCTGGTGATCGACAATCTGGAGGAGGGGCGCAACCTCTATCTGATCGGCACCGGCACCGGGCTCGCGCCGTTCCTGAGCGTGATCAAGGACCCCGAAACCTACGAGCGTTTCGAGAAGGTGGTGCTGCTGCACGGCTGCCGCCACGTCAAGGAGCTCGCCTATGGCGAGATGATCACCGAGAAGCTGCCGAACGACGAACTGCTGGGCGACTACATCCGCGCTCAGCTAATCTACTATCCGACCGTGACGCGCGACCCGTTCCGCAACCGCGGCCGTATCACCGACCTCATCACCTCCGGCAAGCTGTTCGCCGATATCGGCCTGCCGGACCTGGAAGCGGCCCATGACCGCGTCATGATCTGCGGCAGCCCGGCGCTGGTGGCCGACACCCGCTCGCTGCTGGGTGAGCGCGGTTTCATCGAGGGCAATCACGGCGAGCCGGCCCAGTTCGTGGTCGAAAAGGCCTTCGCGGAACGTTAGAGCGTTTTCGAGCGAAGCGGGTACCGGTTCGCGTAAAGAAAACGCGTCAAGACAAGATCTAGAGCCCCGATCCGGGGCGCTGGTCGCGCAATAACACCGCATTTTCGCCCTCGTACGGGCGTTGCGGCGTCGATCTCGGCGCGCGATACACTGTGGGAGCGAATCAGCGGAGTTCCCACATGGTTGCGGACAGCGACAGCAACATCGCCTGGCAGCGGGTCCAGTTAAAGAGGAACCGCGCCGAGTTGAAGGCGCTCGAGACCGCCCGCTTCACGATGGGCGAAATCGCCTCGTCGAAACGTAACGGCGAGACCCAGAAGGCGATTGCGGAACTCAAGCGCAAGATCGCGCAATCGGAGCGCTCGATCGCCGAGTACGACAAGCGCACGCGCCGTCCGCTCACCACTGACCTGCAAAGCCTGAGCAACGGCAGCTGGAGTCATTGGGATTCCTACACCGGCCAGCGGCAGCGCAAGCCGGGGCCGCGCTCGCCCGGGCGCGGATAGCGTCGGTTCCGACCCTTGCGCGTTACTCCCCGCACACCATCTCGATGAGGCGCCCCCAGCCACTCCGGTGATCCCATGGCACCGCGCCTCGATTTCACCAGCGAGACCTTCTTCCGCGATACGCCCAAGGCGATCGCGAAGCTGCGCGCAGCCGGCCCCGTGGTTGCGACACATTTCCCTCTGGTCGGCGATGTCTGGGTCACCACCACGCACGATGCCACCGCGCAGGTGCTGAAGGACGGCGCGACATTCACGCTGCGCAAGGAGGATGGCGAAGTCGCCGGCTTGCGCTGGTGGATGCCAAGGCTCGTCGCAACCATCGCCAAGAATATGCTGACCATGGACGAGCCGGATCACACAAGGCTGCGCAGCATCGTGGACGAAGCCTTTCGCCGGCGTGCGATTATGGACATGCAGCCACGTATTCGCGCCATTGCCGATGATCTCGCGGCCGACCTGTTTGCAGAAGGCCGCCCCGCCGATCTCGTCCAGCGCTATGCACGCATCCTGCCGCTGTCGGTGATCTCCGAACTGCTGGGGCTGCCGGCGGCCGATCGTCCGAGGTTCATCGCCTGGGCCAACGCCATGTCGTCGCTGACGAACGTCGTCAGCTTCTTCCGACTGCTGTTCGCATTCCGCAAGATGCGCGACTATCTTGCAGAGCGGTTGCAGCTTGCTCGCGTACGGGGCGGTGAGGGCCTGATCGCCGAACTGGTCCAGGTCGAACGCGAAGGCGGTCAGATCACCCCGGACGAAATGGTGTCGATGCTGTTTCTGCTGCTCGCAGCGGGCTCGGAAACCACCACGCATCTCATCAGCGGTTCGGTTTACGAGCTGCTCCGAAATCCTGGTCTGCGCGATTGGCTGGAGGAGGACTGGAGCCGGGTCGGGCTCGCGGTCGAGGAGTTCCTGCGCTTCGTCTCGCCGGTGCAGTTCTCGAAGCCGCGCTATGTGCGGCACGATGTCGAGCTCGAAGGCGTGCGCTTGAAGAAGGGCGATCGCGTCATGGTCATGCTCGCCGCCGCGAACATGGATCCGGCGGTCCACGATGCGCCTGAACGGCTCGATCTCGAACGCAAGCCGAACCGCCACATCTCGTTCGGGACGGGAATTCACTTCTGTCTCGGCCACCAGCTGGCGCGGATCGAGGCGGTTTGCGCGCTCGAGGCGCTGTTCGCGCGCTGGCCAAAGCTCAGCCTCGCTGTCGATCCCGCGCGGATCCAATGGCGCAAGCGGCCGGGGATTCTGCGCCATCGCGCAGCTTCCCGTCGTCGCAGACGAAGGCGGAACACTTGCGGCGCGTCAGACGCAAGCGATGACCGATCGGCCCTTCGCGGCGGCAAACTGACATCCGGATTTTTTGGAAATCTCCACCGCTAGGAACGACGTCCGGCGCTTCCTGTTGTCAGTGGAGCCCGGGCGCCGAAGGGTTCCCACCACCGGCAGCGAGAGCACGAAGCGTCATTGTGGGCCAGAGGCGCCGAGGGCGAAGCGGAGCGAACAGATCATGAGCAACAAGCAACCAAAGCTATATACCCCGAGCGAAAAAGACATGCGCGACAATCCGCTGATCGGCGGATCGAAGGGTGTCACTATGGCCGGCGCATCGCCTGACGATTTGGAAGACGTCTTGGGCGAGAACACGATCGAAGGTGATCTCGAGAACGACGTCAACGCGGCGGGAGGCATCGACAAGGATGTCGCGCGCAGCGGCGCCCACCGGCGCTGAAGACTGGAGGCACCCATGCAAGGCAGCAAGACACACGAGCAGCAACTGCGCATCCTCGAACGGAAAGCCGATGTTCCGGATCAGCGCCAGGTCGAGCAGGCGATCGGGCACAATCCAGAGGACAACGCCGTTCACCAGATCAACCGCCAGGCACGTCAGAGCGAGTTTCCGGTGAGCCGGGGTGGCCTCAATCAGGAGAGCGACCACAACAAGCACAACGACGGCGGCCAGAGCGGCCACAAGCCGCTGAAGCCAACGCCGGCACAGGAGAAGCACTGAACTTGCAGGGACGATCAACGCAACAGGAGAGACCGATGCCAGGTGGTCATGGCAGCAAGACGCATTTCAGATCGGGCATGCACGGCAAGGGCGACGGCACCGGCGGGCTCACGGACGTCCCGAAGGAGAAGATCGGCGACAACATGGTGCTGTCGAACCGCGACAAGGCTCAGCACTCGGACATCCGCGGCATGGATGGAAAGGCCATCCAGACCGATCAGTATCAGGATCACTCGGCCAACCGACTCGCAGACGAAGACGGAGCGGGCGACGAGACCTGAGAGACGTTCCTCCCGAGCAACTCGCGGACCGGTGTTCAGCCGGTCCGCTTTTTTGTTGGCGCGAGATCGCGTTCCCAGCCGAACACGGACCGGCCGTCGAGCTCCGGCGAGGCCGCGCGTTCACCTGCGATGAACGACTGCACGGAAGGCCCGCGCACCGTCCGCTCCAGCCGCCGCGCCTGGTCGTCGAGCCGCTTGATCGCCTGCATTTCTTCGTCGCGTCCGAGTTTTGCGTTCTGGATCGCGTCCTTCAGCACGCGGATGGTCTCGTCATAGACCTTGATCGGGACGGGATAGGGATGCCGGTCCTTGCCGCCGTGGGCGAGCGAGAAGCGCGCGGGATCGTTGAAGCGATAGGGCGCGCCATGCACGACCTCGGCGACCATCGCCAGCGAGCGCACGGTGCGCGCGCCGACACCGGGCGTCAGCAGCAGATCCGGGAAGTCGACAGGGCCGCGCTCTGCGGCTGCCGCCAGCGTGCCGTGCAGGCGGCGCGCGAACACGTCCTTGGGCCGCACGTCGTGATGCGCCGGCATGATCAGATGCGGCAGCATCGCCTGCGCCGGCGTGGCCGCCGTGCCGTTGAGCCGTTCGAATTCGGTGACGATGCGATCGGGGCCGAGATCGCTCAAAAGCTCGAGCTGCGCATTGCGCGAGACGTCGGCGCGGTGGTCGGTCAGATTGACGATCTCGCCTTGCTGCGGGCCGTCGATCGCGCTGTGCGGCGCATCGACAAAACTCTTCAGTGCCTCGGAATGCCAATGGTAGCGCCGGGCCTGCCGCTTGTCGCCGTTCATGCCCTGCTGCACCACGGTCCATTTGGCATCGGCGGTGACAAAGAAGCCGTGGAGATAGAGGTCGAATCCGTCCTGCACCGCCGCGCTATCGACTTTGGCTACCAAACGACTGGCCCGCGTGAGCTTTGCGCCGTCGAACCCGACGCGGTCACCGAGCTGCATCAATTCGTCCGGTGTCTTGCGCGAATGCTGGCCGCGGCCGCCGCAGACATAGATGCCGAGCTCGTTCTGGAGCGGACCTAGCCCGCGCTTCAGCGCGCCAATCACCGATGTCGTGATGCCGGAGGAATGCCAGTCCATACCCATCACAGCGCCGAACGACTGGAACCAGAACGGGTGTGACAGCCGCTGGAGGAACGCATCGCGCCCGTAGTGATGCACGATCGCCTGCGTGACGATCGCGCCAAGTGAAGCCATGCGGGTCGCGAGCCAGGGGGGAACCCGGCCGTTGTGCAGGGGAAGGTCGGCGCTGCCGGTTCGTCGAGTCATGAATCGAGAGATAGCGCAGTTCGGGGACGGTTGCACCAGAGGGATGCTGCGTTGCACTGAGCGGGGGGAGCGAAGCCGCTGGGAATGCGTTGAGCGCCCTAGGCGAATGCGTTGCGGGGATATGGATGAATTTGCATGCCGTTATGGCCGACATCGACGAGATGCTCGGCTGGGTACCGTCGTGGCTGATCGGCTTCAGCCTGATCGCCGGTGCGATTTTGCTGGCCCTGGTCTTCTATCGGTTGGCGGTATGGCTGCTCAATCGCGCCTTTGGCACACTTCCTCTCGTCGGCGTGTTCATTGAGCGTACCGCCGGTCCGGCCCAACTCGCTTTGTGTCTGGCAGCCGTTGCGCTCGTGCTGCCGCTGGCGCCGCTCGACGATACGATCCGGACGCCGCTGATGCGTCTGTTCGTGGTCGCCTTCATCGCGCTGATGGGTTGGATATCGATCCGGATCGTGGACATGAGCGCGGCGCGCTATCTGCGCAACTTTCGCGACGTCACCGAGAACCTCATCGCGCGCAAGCACGTGACGCAGATCCGGGTATTCAAGCGCGTGACCGACACCATCATCGTCATCATCACGGTCTCCACCGCGCTGATGACGTTCGACTCGGTGAGGCAATATGGCGTCAGCCTGTTCGCCTCGGCCGGCGCAGCCGGTATCATCGTCGGTCTTGCCGCGCGGCCGCTGCTCAGCAATCTGATTGCAGGTCTGCAGATCGCGATCACCCAGCCGATCCGCATCGAGGATGCCGTGATCATCGAGAACGAGTGGGGGTGGGTCGAGGACATCGCCTCGACCTATGTTGTGATCCGGCTGTGGGACTGGCGCCGCATGGTGGTGCCGTTGTCCTACTTCATCGAAAAACCGTTCCAGAACTGGACACGCGATACCGCATCCCTGATCGGTGTGATCGCGTTTCATGTCGACTATCGCGCTGATGTGCCGCGCATCCGGCGCTGGCTGGAGGAGGCGGTCAAGGAATCCAAGCTTTGGGACGGCGCGGTGGTCAATCTCCAGGTGATCGACGCGGATCTGCGCACCATCGAACTTCGTGTATTGGTCAGCGCGCGGAATGCGCCGCAATCCTGGGACCTGCGCTGCGAAATGAGGGAAAAGCTTATCGCCTTCATTCGCGACGAGATGCCGGAGGCTCTGCCGCGCGAACGCGCAATCCTGATTCCATCAGCAGGAGGCGACGACGCCGATTACATGCGGCGGCCGGCCGCGCCGGAGAAGATGCGGGCGAACGCGCGGAATTGAACGAGGGCGCGATGAGCCGGCGCGGGCAGGGGAGCGTCAGGGCCGCCTCACTGCGCGTGGATGTCGGCGGCCTTCAGTACCGGTTCCCATTTGGTTGCCTCGCTGTGCATGTAGGCGTCAAAGTCCTTGGCAGACGAGCCGACGGGGGCGGCGCCGATCTTGCCGAGAGTCGACATGACGTTCGGATCTTGTAGCGCCGCTTTCAAATCGGTTTCGAGCTTTGCCACGATCTCCGGCGGCATCTTCGCCGGGCCCAGTACGCCCCACCAGACCGAGACATCGTAGCCGGGCACGCCGGCCTCGGCGACGGTCGGAACATCGGGCAGGACCTTGGAGCGCTCGGCCGAGGTCACCGCGAGCGCGCGGACCGGGCCGCCGTCGAGCTGGCCGATCGCTTCAGCCAGCGGATTGATGCTGAGCGGGATTTCACCCGCGATCACCGCGGTCAGCGCCGGCGCGCCGCCCTTGTAGGGGATCGCAACCATTTTCGTGCCGGACATGTGCTTCAGGAGCTCGCCGGCGAGATGCGCCGAGGTGCCATTGCCGGACATGCCGTAGGAGAGCTTGTCGGGATCCTTCTTTGCGGCAGCCAGGAGATCGCCGAGTGTCTTGTAAGGGCTGTCCTTCGCCACCACGATGGCAAGCGGCGACGAGGCGACTTCGCTGATCGCGGTAAAATCCTTGAACGTGTCATACGGCACGCTCGGATAGATGAACTGGTTGAGCGGATGACCGCTCGCGACCAGGATCAGCGTGGTGCCGTCGGGTGCGGCCTGCGTCAGCGCCTGCGAGGCGACGATGCCGCCGGCACCCGGGCGGTTGTCGATCACGGGCTGCTGGTCCCAGGTCTTGGCCAGCGCCTGGCCGAGCGTGCGCGCGAGCACATCGACGGCGCCGCCGGCCGCATAGGGCACGAGGATGTGAACTGGCTTGCTGGGATAATTGGCGGCATGCGCGGCGCTCGCTGCGAGCAGCAAACCCGCAACGACCGCGAACCCGCCGATCGTCTTGTTCAAACCCGGCATTCTGGAGCACTCCTCGAGGCATTCGCGTCCTTGCGCCCGTTTCTGAGCCGCCCGGACATTGCCCATGGTTTTTGTTGACGAGACCTGATCTTTTGTACGATAGTACAAATCACATGGTACGCAAGCCCACCAGCAAGAAAACGGCCCGCAAGCCGAACATGCGCGAGGCGATCCTCGCTGCGGCCGAAGAGCTGTTCGCCACCAACGGCTTCAACGCCGTCTCGGTGCGCGACATCGCACACGCCGCCGGCGCCAATCCCGGCAGCGTGACCTATCATTTCACGACCAAGGACGGCTTGCTGCTGGAGATCTACCGGCGCCATTGCGGACCGATGAATCTCCGCCGTTCGGAGTTGCTGGCCGCCGCCAAGCGGGTACGCGATCTCCAGGACCGGCTGGAGGCGATCGTGCGCGCCTATGTGGTGCCGGCGTTCACCTCGGGCAGCGATCTCGCCGGCGGCGGGGCGCGCTTTACGCGGCTGCGCGCAGTGATGTCAGCGGAAGGCAACGAGGTCGCGCGAAAAATCATTGCGCAGACTTTCGACGATACCAGCCACGCTTTCATCGATGCGGTCCACGAGAGCGTGCCGCATGTTCCGCGCACCGAGATCGTGTGGCGCAGCCACTTCCTGCTCGGCGCGCTGTATTATTCGCTGGTGACGCCGGATCGCGTCTCGCGCCTGTCGCGCGGCGAGGCCGATGGCAGCGATGCCGCCAGCGCTATCGAGCAGCTGGTGCAGGCCACGGTTGCCGCCTTCCAGGCGCCGGCGCTGGATCAGGCCGCGCCGGCACGACGGCGGCCCGTTACAAGCAAGACTTGAAAGAAACCGTCGAGGCGGACGCGCTCAGCGTTTCCTCTCGCAAGCGGACCATGTGACTGGGTGTTGAGGAAATGAACAGGCGCGAATGCTTGCATCTCTTGACCGGATTGGCCGGCGCGGCGTTGACGAGCGAAACGCGCGCGCAAACCGCTGGGCCGAAGGCGATGCCGACCATCGACCCGCCGGATCCAAATCCAAAGGTGCCTTCGTTCAAGCTGCCGCCGAAGTCCTGCGACACTCACACCCATATCTTCGGGCCGGCCGCGCGCTATCCCTTTTTCGCCGAACCGGCCCTACAACACGGCCGATGCGCCGCTGGAAACGTTTCGCAGCGTGCACGAAAAAATCGGCGTTGAGCGCTGCGTGGTCGTCAATGCCACTGTGCACGGCACCGACAATCGTGTCGTAACCGACGCGATTGCGCAGAGCGAAGGCGCCTACAAGGGCATCGCGAACGTCAGCGACGAGATGTCTGACAAAGACCTTGCCGCGCTCGACAAGGCCGGCATCTGCGGCTGCCGCTTCGCCTTCCTGAAGCGCCTCGGCGGTGTCGGCGACATGGCCACATTTCAGCACATCGTGCATCGCGTTGCCGAGCTCGGCTGGCATGTCGACGTCTATTTCGAGCCGGGCACGATCGCCGAATTCGCGCCGATCCTCACTGCGCTGCCAACGCCTTACGTGATCGATCACATGGCGACGGTGCAGGCGGGGAAGGGGCTCGCCGATCCCGCCTTCACCGCATTGCTCGACCTTCAGAAGGACGAGAAGTGCTGGGTCAAGATCACGGGTCTCGAGCGCGCGTCCGCCACCGGCAAGCCGTTTCACGATGCGGTGCCGTTTGCGAAGGCCTTGATCGAGAACGCGCCCGATCGCGTCATCTGGGGTACCGACTGGCCACACCCGAACGTCAAGATCATGCCCAATGACGGCGAACTCGTCGACCTGATTCCGCTCTATGCGCAGGATAGCGCGGTCCGGCAGAAGCTGCTGGTCGACAATCCGGCACGCCTGTTCAAGTTCGGCTGATGACAATGACTTATATCCCCACCATTCCGCCGCCTGATCCGAATACGCGCACGCCGAAATTCAAGCTGCCAAAACTATCGTGCGACGCGCATTGCCACATCTTCGGGCCCGGCGCGAAATATCCTTACGCGCCGGATCGCTCCTACACGCCACCGGATGCGCCGCTCGAGGATTTCAAGGCGTTGCACGCCAAACTCGGCGTGGAGCGCGCCGTCATCGTCAATGCCAGCGTGCATGGCACCGACAATACGGTGGCGCTCGATGCCATCGCGCAAAGCAACGGCGCCTACCGCGCGGTTGCCAACATCGACGACACCATCACCGAGCGCGAGCTTCGTGCGCTGCACGAAGGCGGCTTCCGCGGCTGCCGCTTCAATTTCGTCCGCCATCTCGGCGGCGTTCCCGACAAGAGCGTCTTCAACCGGGTCATCGCAATGGTCGCGCCGTTCGGCTGGCATATCGATCTGCATTTCGATGCGATCGATCTCCCCGAGTATGCCGATATGCTGGCAAGGCTGCCGCTGAGCTATACGATCGACCATATGGGTCGGGTGAAGGCGTCTAAGGGGCTCGACCAGCTTCCGTTCAGGATACTGATCGAGCTGATGCAGCGCGACGAGAAGTGCTGGGTGAAGATTTGCGGCTCCGAGCGCGTGTCCTCGGCTGGCCCGCCGTTCACCGATGCGGTGCCATTCGCGCGAAAAATCGTCGAGACCGCGCCCGACCGCGTCATCTGGGGCACCGATTGGCCCCATCCCAACGTCAAGGCGATGCCGAATGACGGCGATCTCGTCGACCTGATCCCGCTGTTTGCGCCCGAGGTGGAGTTTCAGCAGAAGATTCTGGTCAGCAATCCGGCGCGCCTGTTCGGGTTTGGCGAATGACGGCGCTGGCGATCGACAAGCCACGCGGGCGCGCCTGGTGGAAGGAGCTCTGGATCCAGGTGCTGATCGCCATGGCGGCCGGCATCGCGCTTGGGATCGTCAGTCCCGAGGCGGCAGCCAAGATGCAGCCGCTCGGCGATGCCTTCATCAAGGCAATCCGGATGTTGATCGCACCGATCATCTTTTGCACCGCCGTGCACGGCATCGCGCATATGGCCGACATGGCCCGTGTCGGACGGGTCGCGGTCAAGGCCATCATCTATTTCGAGATCATGACCACGATCGCGCTGGTGATCGGCCTGATTGCGGTCAATGTGCTGAAGCCCGGGGTCGGCATGAACATCGATCCCGCCAGCATCAACGCCAGTGCGGTCGAGCCTTATGTAAAGCAGACCGCTGTGATCGGCTTCGTGCCGTTCCTGACGAACATCGTGCCCGCGACCTTCATTGGTGCCTTTGCCGAGGGCAACATCCTCCAGGTCCTCTTCATCTCCGTGCTGTGTGGTTTTGCGCTGGTGCAACTCGGTGAACGCGCGGCACCGCTGATCAACCTCGTCGACGTCGCCGCCAAGATGATATTCGCCGTGGTCGGCTTCGTGATGTGGGCGGCGCCGATCGGCGCGTTCGGCGCCATCGCCTTTACGGTCGGCAAGTTCGGGGTCGGCTCGCTGGCCTCGCTCGGCAAGCTGCTAGGCGGCTTCTATCTGACCTGCGTGATCTTCATCATCGCGGCGCTCGGCCCCGTCGCCCGGCTCTGCGGCTTCTCGCTGCTCAAGCTGATCCGCTACATCTGGGAAGAGCTGCTGATCTGCATCGCCACGACCTCGTCCGAGACGGTGCTGCCGCGGATGCTGACCAAGCTGGAACAGGCCGGCTGCGAGAAGAGCGTGGTCGGGCTGGTGATCCCGACCGGCTATTCCTTCAATCTCGACGGCACCTGTCTATACCTCGCCGCCGCCTCGGTGTTCCTGGCCCAGGCGACCAATACGCCGCTGGGGCTCGCCGAGCAGATCGAGCTGCTGCTGATCCTGCTTGTGACGTCCAAGGGCGCGGCGGGCATCGCGGGCGCCGCCTTTGTCGTGCTGGCGGCAACGCTGTCCGCGACCGGCAGCATTCCGGTGACGAGCGTTGCGCTCGTGCTCGGCGTCCACCGCCTGATGTCGCAGGGCCTGACGCCGACCAATTTGATCGGGAACGCGGTCGCGACCATCGCGATTGCCAAATGGGAAGGCGCGCTCGACGCCGAGCGCCTGAAGCGCGTGCTCGACGGCGAGGAGCCCGCCGTCGCCGCGGGTTGATGAGCCTATGACGCTTACGAACAGAAGAGGGGAGTTTGTCCCATGAAAACAGGTCTCGTGATCACGGCCCATCCCGGCGACTTCGTCTGGCGCGCTGGAGGGGCCATCGCGCTGCATGCGAAGAAGGGCTATCGCATGAAGATCGTCTGCATGTCCTTTGGTGAGCGCGGCGAGAGCCAGTTCGCCTGGAAGGAGAAGGGCGCGACGCTGGAATCGGTCAAGGCCGGCCGCAAGGACGAGGCGGAGCGCGCCGCAAAGCTGCTCGGCGCCGAGATCGAGTTCTTCGATTGCGGCGACTATCCGCTAAAGCTGACGGAAACGCATTTCGACCGCATGGTCGACATCTACCGCGAGCTCAATCCGAGTTTCGTGCTGACGCACGCGCTGCAAGACCCCTATAATTTCGACCATCCGAATGCCGCGCATTTCGCGCAGGAGACCCGCGTGGTCGCGCAGGCGATGGGTCACAAGCCCGGCGCGGAGTACAAATATTCGGCACCGCCGGTGTTCCTGTTCGAGCCGCACCAGCCCGAGCAGTGCAATTACAAGCCGGACCTGCTCCTCAAGATCGACGAGGTCTGGAAGGAGAAGTACGAGGCGTTCCAGATCCTCGCCGCACAAAAGCATCTCTGGGGCTATTACGAGCGCGTTGCGCTCAACCGCGGCATCCAGGGCAGCCGCAACACCGGCATGCCCATGACGTATGGCGAGGCCTATCAGCGCCTGTTCCCGACGGTCGCGGAGGAGCTGGCATGAAGCCCGTCGTCGTTCGCAACATCAAGCGTGCCGATCCCGCTGGAATGGCGGAGTACGGAGTTTCGACCGTGCACGAGGCCTACGGTCGCATCGGCCTGATGAAGCCGTATATGCGGCCGGTGTGGCCGGGCGCGGCGATTGCGGGTCCTGCGGTGACCGTGCTGGCGCAGCCTGGCGACAACTGGATGATCCACGTCGCCGTCGAGCAGTGCAGGAAGGGCGACATTCTCGTCGTCGGCTGCACCACCGACAATACCGACGGCATGTTCGGTGAGCTGCTCGCGACCTCGCTGAGGGCGCGCGGCGTACAGGGGCTGATCATCGATGCCGGCTGCCGCGATGTCAAAGCGCTGCACGAGATGAAATTTCCAGTGTGGTCGCGCGCAGTGTCGGCCAAGGGCACGGTCAAGGCGACCCTTGGCTCGGTCAACATTGCCGTGGTCTGCGCCGGCGTCAACGTCGATCCCGGCGACATCGTCGTGGCCGATGACGACGGCGTCGTGGTGGTGCGGAAGCGCGATGCCGTCGAAGTCGCGGAGAAGGCGAAGAAGCGCAACGCGGACGAGGGCGGCAAGCGCGAGCGACTCGCCTCGGGCGAGCTTGGCCTCGATATGTACGGCATGCGCGACGCCCTGGCGAAAGCCGGGCTCGTTTACGTCGACAATCCCGAGGACGTCTAGGGCGAAGAGAAGCGGAGTGGGCGGATGGATCGTCTCAGGCTGAAGGCCGTGCTTGGCAATCATCCCCATGTCGAGGCGGTGAAGAGTGGCGAACTCCGTTCCGACCGCTTCGATCTCGACTTCGTCACGTACACGCCGACCAATAAGGCGTTCAAGCCCATGGTGCGCGAGCAGGCGTTTGACGTCTGCGAGATGGCGATCGTCACCTATCTGATGGCGAAGGCGCACGGCAAGCCGCTGGTGCTGCTGCCGGCGACCATGCTCGGCCGCTTCCAGCACGCTTACGCGCTGTACAATCCCGCGCGGGGAACGCTCCGGCCGTCCGATCTCGAAGGCAAGCGCGTCGGCATTCGCTCCTTCACGACGACGACGGGCGCCTGGATCAGGGGAATCCTCGCCAACGACTACGGCGTCGATCTCGATAAGATCCGCTGGGTCACGTTTGAGGATCCGCACGTCGCCGAATATGTCGACACCACCGAGCGCGCGCCCGCGGACAAGAACATCTTGCAGATGCTGCTGGATGGCGAGCTCGACGCGGTCCTCGGCGAGGCCTCGAACGATGCGCGGCTGAAACCGTTATTCCCCGACCCGACCGCAGAAGCCGCCAAATGGTATGCGCGGCGCGGCGTCGTCCCGGTCAATCATCTCGTGGTCGTGACTGGGAAACTTGCGAAGGCGCATCCCAAGGTGGCCGCGGGTGTATATGATCTGCTCAAGCAGAACAAATTGCAGGTGGGGCCTGTCGCAACGCCGGACCTTGTTCCGTTCGGCGTTGAGGCGAACAGAAAGCCGTTGGAGCTGATCGTCGACTATGCATTCCAGCAGGCGCTGATCCCGCGCCGCTATGCGGTCGAGGAGCTCTTCGACGAGACCACACGAGGATTGAACTGATGGTGGATCCGAAACGATGGCAGATCGGGTTGGTCGGCTATGGCGAAGTCGGCAAAATTCTGGCCGAGGATTTGCGCCAGCAGGAGATCAAGGTCGCCGCATTCGACATCAAGCTGGGAAGCGGTCAAGGCGCATCGCTGAGAGAGCACGCGACGAAGTTCGGCGTCGAGCTGACAGCGTCTCACGCCGAGCTGACGGCAAAGTCCGACTTCATCGTCTCTGCCGTCACTGCCAGCCAGGCCGTGCCGGTCGCAGCAGCCTGCTCTGGTGCTATCAACCAGGGCACTTGGTTCCTTGATTTCAACTCGGCCTCGCCCGGTGCCAAGCAGCGCGCCGCGGCGCTGATCGACGCCGCCTGCGGTCGTTACGTCGAGGGCGCCGTGATGACCTCGGTGCCGCCCTATCGCATCAAGGTGCCGCTCCTGCTCGGCGGTCCCGGCGCGAGGGAGCTCGAGCCGCTGCTAAATGCGATCGGCTTCGCGGCGAAGGTCGCGAGCGACCGGCTTGGGGTGTCCTCGGCGGTCAAAATGTGCCGCAGCATCATGATCAAGGGGCTCGAGGCCATGGTCATCGAAAGTTTTACAACGGCGCGTGCCTACGGCGTCGAGGACGCAGTGCTGGCGTCGCTGACGGAGACGTTCCCCGCGATCAACTGGGAAAAGCAGGGCGCCTATTTCTTTCAGCGGGTGATCGAGCACGGCCGCCGCCGTGCCGAGGAGGTGCGCGAGGTCGCAGAGACCGTGCGCGAGGTGGGGCTGACGCCGTGGTCCGCGCAGGGCACGGCCGAACGGCAAGCCTGGGTGGCCGATCTCGCCGACGAAGGCCTGTTCGGCGCGAAGGGGACCAAGGAGTTTGCCCGCAGTGCCGATTGGCGCACCGAGGCGGATCGTATCCTGGCGAAGATCAAGCGCGAGGGGTAGGCGGCATCCTGCTCAGGATTTTGACATGCGACAGCCGGTGAGATCGTCGCGCGCGCGTTCGATCAGCACCATCAGGTTTTCAGCCTTGCGGGCCAGCCGATCGCTCACGGCTTCGACGCGGAACTCTGCGCAGATCGCACGAATGCACTTGTCGGCGGTGTCGAGCGTCAGGAGCATGCGCGTCAGGTCATCCTGCGTCCGGACGCCGGCCAGATCGAGCTCGGACAGGACATGCCCGATGCCGTCGAGCCGTTTCACCGCAGCCTCGGTCGGCGTTCTCGTTCGAATGGCGTCATGGTCGATGCTGCTGAACGCGCTGAACACGTCGATGCTTTCCCGAAACGCAAGCGCCAGCGCAGGTTCTGCTTTGACCGGCGCCGCTGGACTGACAATGCGTGCAGCTATCGGCAATCCGTGCGGATCGACTATCCGGTGTTCTACAGGATTCGGAATAAAAGAACGATCAGCGGTAACATCGAACGGAAATGACGTGGCAATCCGCCACGCTTCAATGCAGATATGCATGAGGAGCGGATCAGGGGCCGGGGCGGAACAGGTGGGGCCGCTGCCGCTCAAAGGTCTGCCGACCGCTCTTGAAGCCCATCACGACATCCGGCAGTTCGGCGATGGCGAAACGGCTGTCTTTTATGTCGAGCACGACGAGATCGGCAGGCTTGCCGATCTCGATGCCGTAATCCCCGAGGTTCATCAGCCGTGCCGGCAGGTCGGTGACGAGATCAAGGCAGGTATCGAAGTCGCCGATCGAGGCGTGGGCGATGTTGGCGTAGAGGTTCGCCATCCGCAGCAGCGAGGCGTCCCCAAACGGCGTGAAAGGATTGAGCACGTTGTTGGTCGCGACCGAGCAGACGACGCCGTCGCCGGCGAGCTTGTGCGCGAGCGTCAGCCCGCGCGGCGCGTTGTGGGTGGCCTCACGTCCCATCAGGTAGAGATCGGTCGCCGGCAGTACGGTAACGGCGACGCCGGCTTGCGCCAGTTGAGCGCTGGCCGCCTTCAGCCGCTCCGGCGGCAACGCCGAGAGCTTTGTGGCATGGCCGATCGCGACGCGCCCCTGATAATTGTGCCGTTCGGTCTGCCGGCAGACTTCGTCCAGATGGCACCAGGAGGGGTCGAGGTCGAAGTCGAGATGAAGATCGACGTCGACGTCGAATTCCCGCGCGAGATCGAAAACGCGCGCGAGATGCGCGTTGGGGTCGGTGTCGGTATAGGGGCAGCCGCCGATCACCTCACCGCCGTCGCGCAACGCCTGCACCAGCAGCTCTTGGCTGCCGGGATCGTTGGTCAAGCCCTCCTGCGGAAAGACGCAGATCGAGAGGTCGAGCGCCCAGGCATAGTCCCGCTTCAGCGCTTTCACGGCCTCGAGGCTGCGCAAGCCGATGCGCGGATCAATCTCGACATGAGTGCGCATGCGGGTCGTGCCGTGCACGATCGCGCGCTCGATCACCCTGGCGCCCCGTGCATAGACATCCTCGACGCTGAAATCCCGTTTCATGGCAGACACGGCGCGGATGGCATCGCCGAGACTGCCGTGATTGTGCCCGCAGCGCTCGAGCAGGCAGGCCTTGTCGAGATGGATGTGAGTGTCGACGAAGCCGGGCAGGGCCAATCGGCCGCTGACATCGATCTCCACCGCGTCGCAGGCAAGCCGGGGCTCAATCGCAGCGATCCGGCCGCCTTTCACGCCGATATCGACGGGTGTGGCGGATGATCGCAACAGGGCGTTGCGGAAGACAAGGTCGAAGGCGGTGTCGGTGGTCATGCAATGAATCTTCGGGTGCGACTTGTGGCAATCAGCGACGACTTCGGGTCGGCGGCAATGTAACGGGGGATTTGATCAAAATATATGCGTGCTTTCCCTGACTTGGACGGTAGTATTTCGCGAATTTCTTCGGGGAGATACCGCCATGTCCATCACCGCGAAAAGCGAAAAAGCGCCCTCGTCGGACGCCGAGATCGTGGAAGCCTATCTCACGGCATCGATGATTCCCGATCCCGACGCCGCGGCAGCCTACATGAAGTCGGGCACGGTGATCACCTTTACCGGCGGGAGCGAGTTCGATCACCCGCGCGGGCCGACCGGCTTCAACGCCAAGCGCTATCGCTGGGTCAAGAAGAAGATGGACCGCTTCGACGTCTGTCCGGGCGCGGTCGAGACCGTCGTCTACAGCATCGGCACGCTCTATGGCGAGTGGATGGACGGCACGCCCTTCGAGGGCAATCGCTATGTCGATCGCTTCGTGGTCAGGAGCGGCCAGATCGTGAAGATGGATGTCTGGAACGACAGTGCCGAGCGCATTCTGGTGCAGCGAGGCATCGACGCGTAACGGGCGTCTCGTCGATTGAGCCGGGCCGCGTGCGGGGACGAAGGGCCGTTGATCGCATCGAAACCGCTGTAGCTGATACACGCAAGCTGGTCTGGCGGCAGGCGGGTGTCTGCGCTAACAACCGTTCGATTGCGCCCGGCACGGAGGCGCAGCCCTCGAGGAGCTCCCGATGCGTCTTCTACCCACCGTTCTCCTAGCCGTCACTTGTCTTGCGGGCGCCGCCTCGGCCGACGACCTGTCGGGTACGCTTCAGAAGGTCAAGGACACGAAGAAGATCACGCTTGGCTATCAGGAGGCGTCCGTACCCTTCAGCTATCTGGATGGCGACCAGAAGCCGGTCGGCTTTGCCATCGATATCTGCCTCAAGATCGTGGACGCGGTGAAGAAGCAGCTCGGCACGCCCGATATCGCGGTCGAATTCCTGCCAGTGACGTCGTCGAATCGCATCCCTCTGATGGTCAACGGTACGCTCGACCTGCATTGCTCGGCGACCACTAACAATGCCGACCGCCAGAAGCAGGTCGCCTTCACCAACACGCATTTCCTCAGTGCGACGCGATTTGCCGCCAAGAAGGTCGCGAAGATCACCACGATCGACGATCTCAAGGGCAAGTCCGTCACGGCGGTGGCGGGGTCGGTCAACTTGACACAGCTCGCCAAGATCAACACCGAGCGCAATCTCGGCATCAACCTGATGCCGGCCAAGGATCAGGCCGAGGCCTTCCTGTTGCTCGAAACCGATCGCGCCCAGGCCTACGCGCTTGACGACGTGCAGCTTGCGGTCGCGATCGCGCGCTCGAAGGAGCCGGCGCTCTTCATGATCAGCGAGGAAACATTTTCCAAGCCCGAGCCCTACGGGATCATGCTGCGGCGCGAGGATGCTCCGTTCAAGGCGCTGGCCGATCGCGCCACGGCTGAACTCTACGCCAGCCCGGAAATAGAGGTGTTGTACAGGAAGTGGCTGGAATCGCCGACGCCGCCGAACGGGCTGAACTACAACGTCCCGATGTCGCCGGCTCTGCGCAACGCCTTCAAGAAGCCGAGCTCGAGCTTTGATCCGGATGTGTACGTGGTGCACTGAGCCGAGGGCCTGGCGCGGTCCGCAGTCCGTGGAGTAGTTGGCCGGCGAGCGCCGCGCAGCGCGATCCTGCTGAAGGATATTGGAACCGAGGAACTTGCAATAACGTTTGAGACGCTCCGGCGCATTGAGCAGCGGGCGAGCCGCCTGCACGAAGCCAAGACATCAGAGGCGCAATAATCATGCGCGCGCAAGAGCCGTTTTTGGTCCGCCACGCGGACCTCATTTTCGCCTTGAAGACGTTTGCCGCGTCGATGCTGGCGCTCGTCATCGCGCTCGCCATGGACCTGCCGCGGCCCTATTGGGCGATGGCGACCGTGTACATCACCTCTCAGCCGCTCGCCGGCGCGACCAGCTCGAAGGCCTTCTTCCGCGTCATGGGCACGCTGGTCGGCGCGACCGTGACGGTGGCGCTGGTGCCGAACCTGATCGATGCCCCCGAACTCTTGTGCCTCGCGATCTCGCTCTGGGTCGGGCTCTGCCTTTACGTTTCGCTGCTCGACGGCACACCACGCAGCTACCTCTTCATGCTGGCCGGATACACTGTTGCGCTGATCGGCTTTCCCGCGGTGTCAGAACCTGGCGCGATTTTCGACACCGCAGTCGCGCGTGTCGAGGAGATCTCGCTCGGAATCATCTGCGCCAGTCTGGTCTCGACCATTGTCTTTCCCCGAAGCGTCGCGCCGGCGGTCGCTAACCGCATCGACAGCTGGCTGTTGGATGCGCGCCGTCTCAGTCAGCTCGTGTTGCTGCGCGAGGGCGCCAACGAGATGCGCCGCAGCAAGCGCCTCAAGCTTGCGACCGACATTGTCGAGATCGACACGCTCTCAGCCCATCTCGCCTATGACCGGTTGACGGACCGCAATGCCGTGATCGGCCTCGGCGAAATCCGGTTGCGCATGCTGATGCTGCTGCCGGTGATCGCTTCTCTTGAGGACAGGCTGGCCGCGCTGGGCGAGGAGGGGTTGCGGCGGCAGAGCGAGCCGAAGCGGCTTCTGGACGATCTGGCGCAGTGGATCGTGAGCGACATCGGCGCGCGGCAGCCGGCCGAGCGGATCCGCGCCATGATTGCGGAGCGGCAGGCGGTGCTCGATGATAGCTCCTCCTGGGAGCGGATCATCACCACGAGCCTGTTGTCGCGGTTGCGCGAGCTCGTCGACCTCTCGCGCGACTGTCGTGCGTTGACCCGGGCGATCGGAGAGAACCGCGTCGTCTCGACCCTCGATCTCGCCTTTCACTCCGAAGCCGGCGCCGCGCCCGTGCGTCATCGCGACCGCGGCCTCGCCCTGTGGTCGGCTGTCGGTGCCGCGATCGCTATCCTGATCTGCTGCGCGTTCTGGATCGGGACCGGCTGGCCGGACGGCGCGTCGGCTCCCATGATGGCCGCCGTTGCCTGCTCGTTCTTCGCCGCGCAGGACGAGCCGGCCCGCTTCATCCGCAGCTTTGGCCTGTGGTCGCTGGTCGCCATCGTGGTCGTCGCTGTCTATCTGTTCGCGCTGGTGCCTGCGATCTCCCATATCGAAGTCTTGATCGTCGCGCTCGCGCCGACTTTCCTGCTCTATGGTTTGTTGATCGCGCGGCCGGCAACGGCCGGGACGGGCATGGCGCTCGCGGCCAATACGGCGACGCTGCTCGCGCTGCAATCGACTTACAACGCGGACTTTGCGTCCTATGCCAATTCAGCGGTCGCTTTCTTCGTCGGCGTCGTGATCGCCGAGCTCGTGACGCGGATCGCGCGGGGGGTGGGCGCGGAATGGATCGCCAATCGCCTGGTGCTGTCGAGCTGGAGAACCATCGCGGTGGCCGCTGAACGGCGCGGCAGGCGCGACCGCGCGGAGTTCGCGGGCCTGATGCTACACCGGCTTGGGCTGTTGGTGCAGCGCATCGCGTTCCTCTCGGAGAGCGATCGCCGCGACGCCGATAGCCTCGTCCAGCTCCGCATCGGGATCAATATCATCGACCTCCGCCGCGCCCGCTATGGCCTCGCAGTATCGACCATTTCCGCCATCGATGACATGTTGGATCAACTCGCCATCGCGTGCCGGAGCTATGCCGGCGGCGGAATGCCGGCTGAGCTGCTGCGGCACGTCGATCTTGCCCTGGCGCAGGCGGTCAGGGATCCCAATGACAGCGCGCGCGAGGATGCCTTGATCGGTCTCGTCGGTATCCGGCGCGGCCTGTTTCCGGATGCGCCGGCCTACCGGCCGCGCGCAGGCGAGAGTGTCGCGGCATGAGATATGTGATCGACATCTACGGTGTGCTCGTGCCTGCGCTGCTCCTGTGGATCATCGTCGCTTACATTCTTAGCGGCATTTTGCGCCGGATCATGCAGCGCTTCGATTTGTACCGGCTGGTCTGGCATCGCCCGCTGTTCGATTTTTCGATTTTTGTCTGCCTTCTCGGCGTGGTCGTCTATCTCTCGGAGTATCTCGCATGAAGGGGAATTTCGCCTGGTTCGGCCGCCTCGCGCTGACTGTCATTGTCGTCGTCGCCGCGCTCGCGGTCGGCCGCGAGCTGTGGGTCTACTATATGGAATCCCCCTGGACACGCGATGGGCGCGTCCGCGCCGATGTGGTCCAGGTTGCGCCTGACGTGTCCGGCTTCGTGACGGAAGTACCGGTCAAGGACAACCAGAAGGTCCATCGCGGTGACGTGCTGTTCCGGATCGACCGCGAACGGTTTGCGCTGGCGCTGCGGCAGGCCGATGCTGCGGTGGCCGGTCATCAGGCGACGCTCGATCAGGCAAATGCCGATTTGAAGCGTTACAGTGCGCTGACCACTGACGCGGTGTCGCAGCAGAGGCAGGAACAGGTGCTCGCGACCCAGCTCCAAGCCAAGGCCGCTTTCGATCAGGCCGTCGCCGACCGTGCGGTCGCCCAGCTCAACCTCGACCGCAGCGAGGTCCGCGCCTCCGTCAACGGCGTGATCACCAACATGGATTTGCGTCCCGGCGCTTACGTCACGGCGGGCAAGGGCGTGATGGCGCTGGTCGACAGCGATACGCTGCACGTGGAAGGCTATTTCGAAGAGACAAAGCTCGCGCGCATTCGTATCGGCGACAAGGTGCGTATCCGCCTGATGGGCGAGAAGGTCACGCTGACCGGCCATGTCGAGAGCATCGCCGCCGGCATCGAGGACCGTGATCGCGCCGACGGCGCGAACCTGCTTGCGAACGTCAACCCGACCTTCAGCTGGGTGCGGTTGGCGCAGCGAGTACCTGTGCGTATCGCGCTCGATCCCGTCCCCGAGGGCACGGCACTCGTCGCCGGCCGATCCGCGACGGTGGAGGTGTTGAACTAGCTGAAGCGGTGATGGGAGCTGATGGAGTCGCGCCGCGCATGATTGCGCTCATCGGTGAAGACCACCTCGGAGGCGCGGTCGGGCACGCCGAGCGTGGTCCGGGTTAGTCGATTTCGAGATGGTCCGCGTCGGGCAATGTGGGAAACGGCGCCGCCGGCAGCGTCTGGTACCAGAACGCAACCGACGCGATGTCGTCCTGCAGCGAAAGATATTTTGCCTCCTTGGCGCCCGATCGCCAGCCGAGCGCCTGGATGGTCACGCGCAGATCGCTCTGGAAACGAATGGGATCCGGGATGTGCCATCGGTACATGCCGAACCGTTGCTGCGATTTGTAGACGCCATCCGGGCGGATCACCTGCGGCAGGCCGGCATAGGGCGTGGTGAATTCCTGGTAGCGGGATTGCTGCACTGCGCCGCGGCCGGAATGCGCGACGTAGGGATCGAAGTTGTACGATCCGCAGAAATAGTCCTCGGTGCCGGTGCCGCAGATGGTCGGGAATTCGCCGTCGCCGTCAATGAAGAACTTGATCTCCCCTTCGCCCCACCAGCCGTTGTTGTTGACGCCCCAGGCCATGTAGGTGCCGACATATTGGCCGCGCCCGGTGACGCCATCGAGGATAGTGTAGACGTCCTTGTACGGCAGCGGGTTGGTACGGCGGAATTGTGCATGGAAATAGGCGCAATCCTCGGGCACGTCGGTCAGCGTGTAGTTGATCTGGTAATAAACGGTCAGCGCCTCCTCGCTCCGGTTCTCCAGCGTGAAGCGCGCGCGCTTGCGGAACGGCATCTCCCAGTAGCAGTTGAACGCGCGTCCGGGATTGACACAGACCGCCAGCGACGACACCTGCGCAAACTCCTCCCACCCACAGGCGAAGAAGTCACCGGCCGGGCATTCCACGCTCGGCTGCTCCTGGTCGTCCCAGTAGACGCGCAGGATCGAATGGCGAAGCCGTCCTCGCGCGAGCGTCATCCAGATCTGCTGGATCGCGCCCCGGCCCGCGATGTCGGCGAGCGTGAACGTCGCACCGGGCTCGATGACGACGTAGGGCGAGACCTTCCAGCCTTGCCCGAGATCGCGGGCCTGGGCTGCCGCGGGCCCGTCGGTGGACATGCCGCCCTTGCCCTTGTCGCCGGTCAAGTTCTCTGGGCTGATCGAGCGCGTCTGCGCATTCGACAGGCGGGACAGATTGCCGAGATGCAGTCCCAATCCGGAAAACGCCATGGTGTCCTCGACAAGAAGTTAGCGATACCTCGGATATAGCGCTGCCCAATCTACCAAAAGATGAAGACGATCGCGCAAGTGAAGGGGCCGTGTGCAATTGTGCGGAGGCCCAGCCGGCGCGATAGTCCCTGAATTTCTCGCGTACGGCCGATTTGAGCACTTTGCCGGGTTCGCGTTTGCACTTGCGTGCAAGCTAGCGGAACGCTGCGCGCGGTACACGCAAAATGCGGCGGACGCGATTGCATGCGTCACTTTTTCAGGGCTAACTGGCGCAAGCGTAAGGGCCAAGCAGCGCCCGCCGTGGAGGAGATCGATGTCAGCGGAAGGACACAAGACCGGCGCAGCCGGCGCGCCCAGCATTGACATACAGGCCTTGCGGGCGCGCTATCGCGACGAGCGCGACCTGCGTCTGCGCTCCGAAGGCAAGGCGCAGTATGTCGAGGCGACCGGCGGCTTTGCTCGCTACCTCGACGATCCCTGGGCCGACGCCGGATTTGCGCGCGAGCCGGTCAGCGAACAGACCGAGGTGCTCATCGTCGGAGGTGGCTTCGGCGGGCTGCTGTGCGGCGCGCGCCTGCGCGAAGCTGGTATCGATGATTTCCGCATCGTGGAAAAGGCCGCCGATTTCGGCGGGACCTGGTACTGGAATCGCTATCCCGGCGCCGCCTGCGATACCGAGAGCTACATCTATCTGCCCTTGCTCGAAGAGACTGGTTACATGCCGGTGCGCAAATATGCGCGGGCTCCCGAGATCTACCAACACTCGCGCCGTATCGGCCGCCATTTCGATCTCTACGAACGCGCTCTGTTTCAGACCGTCATCGCGCGCATGGCCTGGCAGGAGCAGGAGGGACGCTGGCTGGTCGAGACCGATCGCGGCGACCGCATCCGCGCGCGTTACGTCATCCTCGCCGGAGGCCCGTTGAGCCGGCCAAAGCTGCCCGGCATTCCCGGCATCGAGACCTTCAAAGGCCATAGCTTCCACACCAGCCGATGGGATTATGCCTACACCGGCGGAAACGCCGAGGGCGGTCTCGACCGTCTTGCCGACAAGCGCGTCGGCATCATCGGCACCGGCGCCACCGCCGTGCAATGCGTGCCGCATCTCGGCCGCGCGGCGAAGGAGCTCTACGTATTCCAGCGCACGCCGTCGGCGATCGGCGTGCGCGACGACCGGCCGACCGACAGCGCGTGGGCGGAGAGCCTGAAGCCCGGCTGGCAGCGCGAGCGGATGGACAATTTCACCGCGGTGATCTCGGGCGAGCCGTTCGAACGGGATTTGGTGCAGGACGGCTGGACCGGCCTGCTCGGCGAGATACTGCTCGCGCCGCGGCGCCAGCCACAACCGGTGACCTCGATGGAAGAGGCGCTGAAGGTGATCGAACAGGCCGATTATCGCAAGATGGAGGAGATCCGGGCCCGTGTCGACGCGGTGGTGAAGGACGAGGCAGCCGCAGCCGCGCTCAAGCCCTGGTACAAGACCTTCTGCAAGCGGCCGTGCTTTCACGATGAATATCTCGACACCTTTAATCGGCGCAACGTGCATCTCGTCGACACCAACGGCAGGGGCGTTGAACGCATCACCGAGAATGCGGTCGTCGTCGACGGCGAGGCCTACGAGCTCGACTGCCTGATCTATGCCAGCGGCTTCGAGGTCGGCACCGATTATGCGCGCCGCATGGGTTTCGAGGTTTACGGCCGCGACGGCATATGCACGGCTTCTACAGCCGCGGCTTTCCGAACTGTTTCCTGATTGTGATGGTGCAGGCCGGACAGAGCGCGAATTTTCCGCACATCATTGACGAGCAATCGCAGCACATCGCCTATGTCATCGCAGAGGCGCGCAAGCGCGGCGCAAGAACGTTGGAGCCGACGCTTGCCGCCGAGAATGCCTGGGTCGACGAGGTCGTGAAGGCCGCAATCGGCCGCCAGACCTACCTCGCCGAATGCACGCCGGGCTATTACAACAATGAGGGCGTGTTCGATCCAATCGCGGCGCGCAATAGCCAATACTGGCGCGGGCCGATGGCGTTCCTCCGGCTGCTCGCCAAATGGCGCAAGGAGGGCACCTTGGACGGATTGGAATTGACCTATGGGTCGGACGCGAAGTCCGACGGCTCTCCAGTGCCGGCATGAACGGCAAGATTCCGGCTCCTACGGGTGCGACGCGGCTCTACGTCATCGTCGGCGATCCCATCGCGCAGGTGCGTTCGCCGGCTGGCGTTTCCGCGGACTTCGCTGCGCGCGGCCATGACGGCATTCTGGTTCCGGTTCAAATTGCGAGCGCCGATCTGCCTGATTTTCTCGCGGTGGTGAGCCGGTTGAAGAACCTCGACGGCATCGTAGTGACGATCCCGCACAAATTTGCCTGCTATCAGGCCTGTGCCAGCGCGACGGAACGGGCACATTTTCTGCGCACCGTGAATCTGATGCGCCGGCGCGCCGATGGGGCGTGGCACGGCGACATGGTGGACGGCCTCGGATTCCTTGGCGCCGCGCGGGCGAAGGGAATCGATCCGCGCGGAATGCGGGCGCTTCTCGTCGGTGCGGGTGGGGCGGGCTCGGCCATCGCGCTGGCCCTGGTCGAGGCCGGTGTGAGCGAGCTCGCCGTTCACGACAGCGCGGTCGAACGCCGCGACGCGCTGATCGGCCGGCTCAACGGGCTCGGCAAGGCGCCCGTGCGGGCAGGGACCACCGATCCCGCAGGCTTCGACTTCGTCGCCAACGCCACGCCCGCCGGAATGAAGGACAGCGACCCGCTGCCGGTCGATGTCACGCGGCTGGCGCCGTCGGCCTATTGCGGCTGCGTCATCACGAAGCCCGAAACCTCGCCGTTCATCGCGGAAGCCCGCAAGCGCGGCTGTATCACGGCGACCGGCACCGACATGTACCGGCAGCACCAGAGCATCATGGTGGATTTCCTGCTCGGGACGGAGGGCGGGGGATAAGCCTCTGGTTCATCTTAAGCGCGTTGCTTGCATTGATTGCACCGGTCGGGGCTTGAGCGTGTGCCGCTGCCGTAGGATCATGCCGGCGCGCGAGCCGGGTCGCGCACTCGAGAGAAGGGAACGCAGGAATGACCAAGGGCAAGATCGTTGCGGCGGCTATAATCGGCGCGACTGCGCTCATGCTGTCCCCGATGTCCTCGGCCAAGGCCGCGCAATGCGGTAGCTCGCCGGCCGGTTTCGAAGGCTGGAAGCGCGAGTTCAGCGCCGAGGCACAGGGCAAGGGCATCGGCCAGGCGGCGATCTCGGCGCTGATGCAGACCCATTACGCCAACGCCACCATTGGCGCCGATCGCAGCCAGCACAGTTTTTCGCTGTCGCTCGACCAGTTCCTGGCCAAGCGCGGGGCCACCACCATTGTCGCGCGCGGCCGGTCCCTGAAGCAGTCGCAGGCCGCAATGTTCGCCTCGATCGAGCAGCGTTACGGCGTGCCGCCGGGGCCGCTGATCGCGATCTGGGGCATGGAGACCGGATTCGGCAGCCAGCGCGGCAATCAGAACATGCTCTCGTCGATCGCGACGCTTGCCTATGATTGCCGCCGTCCCGAATTCTTCACCGACCAGCTTTATGCCGCGCTGAAACTGATCGACCGCGGCACCCTGTCAGGGGCGACCCGCGGGTCCATGCATGGCGAGGTCGGCCAGACCCAGTTTATGCCCAAGAACATCCTGGCGTACGGGACCGGCAATCTGGACGTTGCCGCCAACGCGTTGAGCTCGACCGCGAATTTCCTGAAAGCCCATGGCTGGCGTGCAGGAGCCGGTTACCAGCCGGGCGAGCCGAACTTCGCCGCCATTGAGGCCTGGAACGCGGCGGGCGTCTACCAGAAGGCGATCGCATTGATGGGCCGGCAGATCGACCAGGGTGGCGGGGCAGCTGCGGCGCGCTGACTGGCTCCGCAAGGCGTGACCGGGCCGCACTACAGAAAGTTGTTGCTTTTGGGAACCGACGGCACGACGTTTGCTTTGATCAAGTTCAGGGCTGGGCATGAGGAGACTCAACATGGCTACCCAGATCGTGATGGACCAGACTGGCGATACACGCCACGAGTTTGATCCTGGCAATGCCGAAGCGTTGGCGCGGGCCGAACAGCGCTTTCGGGAGCTGACCGGAATAGGCTTCACCGCCGCGCTCCGAACCGGGCCCGGCGAAGTCACCCGGATCAGATCGTTCGACCCGACCGCGCACGAAACACTGTTCTATCCCCGCCTGGTCGGCGGTTGATCTGAACCGCTCATGGTCGCGGCATTCAGGCTCCGCGCGCCGGCGCGAGCGCGCCTGCACGCGCTCCGCGAACTCTACCGGCGCTTCTTCGGCGAGAACACGCCCGACGCCCGGGGCCGCCGGCTTTTGTCCGAATGGCTGACGCCCGAGCAGCGCGCACAATTCGAGCAGCACCGGCATTTTGACGTCATCGGCTGCGAGACTGGCAAGCGATACCGCATTCACTACGGCACCGCGGCCAATGTCCACGAGATCGACGATGCGGGGATTGCGACAATGGGATGGTGCTTCGTCCCGTCAGGCTTCCTCGTGCCGGGGGACGTGATGCTCGCGCAGAAGATCGCGCTGGAGACGGACGAGAAGGGGGCGCTGGCGCTCGCCAACCGATTTCCGCCGGCAACGCATTCGGAGCACTTTTACCGGCGGCCGTTCTAGAGCGCGATCCGGAATCGTCCGCTGCGGTTTTCCGGAAAGATGACGCTCAAGCCATGGCCTGGAGCGCGGTGACGATGCTTACCGCGCTTCGGCGGATTGAGGCGGCGCGCCCGCCGGTCAGAAGTGCGTGGTGCGATAGGCATCCACCGCGTGCGCCGCGAAGACGCCGATGGCGCAAAGCGCGAGCACGGCTGAGATCAATTCGATCATGACGCATCCTCCCCAAGCGGCTGGGCGATGAGATGCTGGCAGCAGGCGTACTCGCTGATCAGGTTGAGGAGAAATTGCATATTGGCCGTCCCTGTCTACTTTTGACAAGACAATAGCCGGCCGTTTGTTTCAGGCGTGTTTCGTGGATTTGGGAAAGGGGTTTCGCGGGGAACCGGGGCTGGTCTGTGAGCGGTCGAACCGCTACATCCGCTGTCCAGTCTGTTCCGTCGGCCCCATCGCGTGGGCGGCGCAGCATATTTCGAGGCAAGAGAATGGCACGGATCGAGTGGTTCGATGATCTGACCGTCGGAATGCGCTTCAAATCCCCCGAGGTTGAAGTCACCGAGGCGGATATCAAGCGCTTCGCGGCCGAGTTCGATCCTCAGCCGATGCACCTCGACCACGAGGCCGCCCAGCAGACCCTGTTCAAGGGGCTGGCTGCATCGGGATGGCACACCGCCGCCATCGCCATGAATCTCGCGATCCAGGCTCGTCCCTTTGGGCCGCACCCGCTGATCGGGGCGGGTGTCGACGGGCTGCGCTGGACCCTTCCGGTGCGCCCCAATGACCGACTGCATCTGGTTGGCGAAGTCCTGAGCCTGACGCCGTCAAAATCGAAGCCGCAAGGCATCGCGCTGGTGAAATGGACGATGTTCAACCAGAACGACGAGGAGGTTTATACCTTCACCCCGATCGCAATCGTGCCGCGACGCGGGTAGGGCGTTCGCGCCGTTCAGCATTGGCCGGGTTGAGCCGGTGGGAGCCCTTGCGGCTCGCATGGAGAGGTGGTCAGCTTCGCCCCGGGAAAACGCTGGAGGCTGACATGAAGCAAATCTTTCTTGCTGCTGCGCTGCTCGCGGGCGCCTTGAGCGTCGGGCCTGCGGCCGCACAACAATCCAAGGTCGGGGACTGGACCATCGAGAAGCGTACCCAGGACACGCACTGCAATGCGAGCCGCGGCTATAAGGACAAGGACGACGAGAACCGCGACTACGTCATCGTGATCACCTATTCCGACAAGGCCATCGTGATCGTGATGATCTATGACGGCTGGGAGTGGGACAAGGTCGGCGAGATCCTCAAGGCGGACGTCGCCACCGATGATGCCGACATCATGAAGAAAGCGAAGTGGGAGGTCATGGACAAGACCACGGTGCGCGGCATCTTCGAGTACGATCAATCGATCATGGAACGGCTGTCGAAAGCCAAGCGCCTCACGCTGGACTTCGAGGACGATGACGACGACAGCATCGAGATGCAGGTCCCGCGCGCCGGCGAGGCGCTCGCGGCGCTGAAGTTCTGCGAGGAGAACCGGAAGTAAGGTGCTGCGCACTTGCCGCAAGATTGGGGAAGGCGGAACAAAACTGAGTTCAGAAAA
Organism: Bradyrhizobium sp. LLZ17; assembly: GCF_041200145.1. Lineage (NCBI taxonomy): Bacteria > Pseudomonadati > Pseudomonadota > Alphaproteobacteria > Hyphomicrobiales > Nitrobacteraceae > Bradyrhizobium > Bradyrhizobium zaerense. Next base: position 1,903,837 of record NZ_CP165734.1, on the reverse strand, counting down.
GTAGATCGTATCTGGCGTCCGATCGAGGGTCGACGTCGGCTCCTGAGGGGCAGCGTGATGGCATCCTCAGGCGCGGACCGTGAAGCGCTGCGGCAGGTCGCCAGCATTGCGGTGCAGGCGATCGAGGCTCAGTCTGCAAAGGGCTAAGCACCGCCCGGCCCGATGAACAAGTGACGACCATGTTCGCCCTGACATTTCTTGGGACTTCGGCCAGCGTTCCTTCCGCAGAACGCAATCATCCAGCCCTTCTGGTGGAGGCTGCGGGCAAGCGTATCCTGATCGATTGCGGCGAGGGGACCCAACGTCAGTTGCTGCGGAGCGGTGCCGGCTTTCGGCGTCTCGATCGCATCTTGCTCACCCACGGTCATCTCGATCACGTGCTCGGCATCCCCGGTCTCTTTTCGACGTTGCGGTTGCGGCAAAGCGCCGACGTGATGACCATCCATGGCGGGGCAGGCACACTCGATATCGTCGTCCAAATGCTCGCGGGCCTGTGGGGCGCCGGCAGGGCGCCGATCCCGCTGGAGTTCGCAGGGCTGGCGGAAGGCCGGGTGGTCGACGGCGGCGAATTCACCATCGACTGCTTTCCGGTACGCCATCGCGATACCGACAGCTTTGGCTTCTCGTTCCGAACTCCGGCTCGCCGTCACCTTCGGTCCGATCTTCTCGCGGCGCTTGGTGTCCCGGACGGTCCGATGCGCGGAGAATTGGCCGAAGGGCGGCCGGTCATCATTCAAGGCGGCCAAACGATCGATCCGGAGGATGTTCTCGGGCCGCCAAGCGGCGGCAGGAAACTCGTGGTGATCGGCGACACTGAAACCACCGAGGGGCTATCAGAATATGTCGCTGACGCCGACATGCTGGTGATCGAAGCGACCTTCCTCGATCGCGACGCGCCGATCGCGCGGGACTACGGCCATCTCACGGCGGCAGAGGTCGCTTCCCTTGCGGCCGCGAATGGCGTCAAGCAACTCGTGCTCACCCATTTGTCGGGACGTTATCCGGACGAAGAGATATTGACCGAGGCGACAAAGATCTTTGCGAACAGCCGGATCGCTGCCGATTTTGATCATATCGTTGTCTAGCCGCCGTTATCTTTCGATCAGTTCACGCTCGACAAGAAGCCGGCGAGAATCGTCCGGCTTTGGCTGAGCGTCTCGATCCGTTCGTCGATGAGACTGACCTGCTGAGCGAGTATTCGTCGCAGATCGTTGCACGGCGTGAACTGCGGATCGTTGTTCTTCACGCACGGAAGCAACCGCTGAATCGTTTCAAGCGTCATCCCGGCCGCACCGAGCATCTTGATCCGCCGAACGGTTTCCTCTTCCGGCGGACCGTAGTCTCGATAACCGGAATCCGTACGCTGCGGCGCAAGCAGTCCTTCGGCCTCGTAGTAACGCAGCATTCGCACGCTGACTCCCGTCCTGCGGGAAAGCTCGCCAATCTTCATCGCAAAAACCTCTTGACCCTGACAGTGCTGTCAGACCTTACAGACCGTGCTCGTCCATGTGAATAGACGGAGGAGCAACGATGAAAGCCTACCATTTGAGCGACCGTGCCGGTGCCGGTGGCGTCGTGCGAGCCGATGTCAGCAAGCCCGAACCCGACAAGGGTGAGGTCCGCATCCGGGTCGAAGCGGCAAGTCTCAATTACCGCGACCTCATGATCCTTGATCGCGCGGGTGAGGGCGCGCTCAACGGCCGCGTGCCGCTCTCCGACGGCGCGGGCATCGTTGACGCCATTGGCTCCGACGTCCTGCAATGGCAACTCGGCGATCGGGTTGCTGCATCGTTTTTTCGCGACTGGGTCACGGGCCCGTTCAAGGCGAGCTATCTTCCGTCAGCTCTCGGTGGCAACACGATGGATGGAATGCTGGCCGAGTATGTCGTCCTGCCGGCAAGTTCGCTCGTCTCCGTTCCGGCGCAGCTGTCCTCGATTGAAGCCGCGACCTTGCCCTGTGCCGGCGTGACGGCCTGGCACGGCCTCATCGCACGCGGCGGGATGGGCAACGGCGACACGCTGCTGGTCCAGGGGACAGGTGGTGTTGCGCTGTTCGGGCTGCAGTTTGCGGCCGCGGTTGGCGCGCGTGCGATCGTGATATCCTCTTCGGACGAGAAGCTCGCCCGTGCCAGGGCACTGGGCGGCTCGATCCTCATCAACTACCGCGACACGCCGAACTGGGATGCCGCCTTGATGAAGGCCACGAATGGCGAAGGCGCGACCCATATCCTCGAGCTCGGCGGTCCCGGCACCTATGACCGATCGCTACGATCGGTCGCGTCGGGCGGCAAGATCATCCAGATCGGTGTGTTGACGGGGTTCGGCCCGAAACCCGACCTCGCGCGCCTGCAGTGGGCAAATGCCGACATCATCGGTGTCACCGTCGGATCTGGCGAACATTTTGCGGCTATGAATCGTTTCCTGTCCGACAACGCGATCCACCCGATCGTCGACCGGGTCTACGGCTTCGACGAGGCGCCCGAAGCGTATGCCTATCTCCGGTCCGGCTCGCATTTCGGCAAGGTCGTTGTGAAGCTGTAGCTATGGCGGCCTCTCGCCGCGATCACATGGCGCTTCGATCGCATCGACATCTAGTCATCGTGGCTGAGATCGCTCGGCTTCGTCGGCATGCCCAGGGTGCCGCCGTCGCCGTGCTCAAGGTCCCGGCCGGCAACATCGGTCTTATCGGCGTCCGCGATGAGAGCTTCGCGCATACTGCGTGCCTTGTCTTTCCTGACAGCGGATTTGGGTAGGTCGTGCGACGATTTCGGCGTCGGCATCAACGTCCTCCACTGCGGGCTTCTGTTTCCATCACCGGGCTCACACGCCGGCCGCCAAACCAAGGCGGCCAAGGCCTGGAAGTTTCAAGGCGGGGCGCCGGAGGTCGAGGCCAAGCACGGCACCGAGGAAGTTGATTTCGAAACCTTCCACCCATCCCACCGTCAATCCGAGATAACCGGAAAGCGAGGCATAGAACCCGGTGCGAGAGGCGGTCAGGCCGATCCATCGCCCCGAATAGGGATAGTCCTTTCCGATCGCGGTCGGTGGCAGCACCGCGCGAAGTTCGGGCACCGCATCCAAAGCGGCTTGGACAAATGTATTCGAATTCGGACCCGGCCAGGCGCTGTAATCGCCATAGGTTCGAAACTTGTAATTTTCGATGACGTCGCGAATCCTGGGAATCAGCAATTCGGCCCGTGGTCCGTCGACAGCCACGATCGCCTCCGGCATCGCTCCAAACCAGCGGCCGTCAGGAGCGAACCCGTTGCTTCGGATCGGCTCGCCCCATGCGGTGTAGTCGTAGCGGGTGTAGCTGGCCGCATGCTTTTCCTTGACGACGATCCAGGTGTGGACAGCAAAGATGCTGCGCCATCGCACCGTGCGCGCAGCGAAAATTCGGATCAGGGCGTCGGGATTGGAGCCGGCTGGTGGCAACAGGCCCGCACTCGATCGGTCGGCGGTCTGCCAGTTGCTGCGACCATCTCCGACCCAGTAATACCGTGCTGCCGACACGCCGATCGGTACGAATACGAGAAGCAGAAACGTGAGCACGGCTTTTCTCAAGGGAAGGTCAGGATTCAGAGGGACCTTAGCGATATAATTCTCAAGAGCCCTCGCGCAATGATGTCCCGGGCGTAGATCGTCCAGCTTCGAAAAGCTCCTCGGCCGGGATCTGCGCCTTCATGCAGCTGTCGGACACGACGCCGAACATGGCGGACCTCGGCTCAGTCGCCACCGCGCTCGAGTCAGAGCCGTTCATGACCTACGTCGTCGCCGAGACGGAATGGGGGACGAAGGTGATCGAGGCCGCCATATCAGTATGAAGTAGGCGTGGCCGACCCGCGGTGACTTACCCAGGCCCTTGCACCGCAGCGCTTGCCAGCCCAAGGCCGAGCGGGTAGAACGCTGCCACGCCTGAGCCGTGATTTGCGCCAAACGCGCTTCCGGCCACAGCCGGACAGGTCAATAAACTATTGAATCTGCTCGGCTATTCCGTTGGGGAATGGTGTAACGGTAGCACAACAGACTCTGACTCTGTTTGTCTTGGTTCAGATCCAGGTTCCCCAGCCAATTCCGGGCCCTTCGCCGAATTCGCAATTTGCCCCGCATCGTGCTGGCGGTGCGTAAGGACAGGATCGAGGCCAACAACGCCTTGGCGCAAATGGCTGTGCGGCTGGAGCGAATACGGCGCGCTCGATTACGTCGAGTGCATCGGTGACGATGTTCCTTATGGCGAGCTCACTGCGTTTCCGCGCGCGCTGATGGCGACGGAAGACGAGCTCGTCGTGTGTTCCTGGCTCTACCGAGACCGCGAGACCCGCGACCTCTCAACAAGAAGGTGACGGCCGACCCGCGGCTCACGTCACTTGCCGGTCATCGGCTGGCATGCCATCCTCGTGCGACCAGGGAAAATCAAACGGAAGCGGGCGCTTAGCCAAAGCTTTCAAAAAAATCTTGGTCGGGGAAACCCTTTGGGAGGTCTGATTTCATGACATTGAAGCACGTCACCGGGCTGCTTTGCGTGGCCGCGATGTCGCTTGGGCTCACCGCTACGGCGCACGCCGAGGACAAGGTGGTCAAGATCGGCGTGATCATGCCGATGTCGGGCGGCACCGCCTCTATCGGCGCGCACGCCAAGGCGGCGATCGAAGTCGCGATGGATATCATCAACAACGCTCATCCCGAGTTAGGCAATCTGCCGCTGGCCAAGAACGCAGGCCTTGCCGGCCTCGGCGGCGCCAAGATCGAGGCCGTATTCGCCGACAACCAGGGCAACCCCGCGACGGGCCAGAACCAGGCGCTGCGCCTGATCACGGAAGACAAGGTCGCGGCCGTGTTCGGCGCCTACCAATCCGGCATCACGCTGACCTCGAGCGCGATCGCCGAGAAGTACGGCATTCCCTATTTGAATTCGGGTCGGTCGCCGCCAATCTCACCGAGCGCGGTTTCAAATGGTTCTTCCGCACCACGCCGATCGCGACGGATTTTGCCAAGATCTACACTGATTTCCTCGCCGACATGAAGGCGACCGGCGCCAAGACCGATGCGATCGCATTGGTCCACGACAACACCGAATACGGCACCTCGGTTGCCAACACCATCAGCACCGCGTTCAAGGAGAAGGGCCAGCCGATCGCGCTCGACGTCGCCTATCCCGTCAACGCAACCGATTTGCAGGGCCAGGTGCTCCAGCTCAAGGACAAGAAGCCCGACGTGATCATCATGATCTCGTACACGTCGGATGCGATCCTGTTCGCCAAGACCATGCAGTCGCTCGACTACAAGCCGGCGATCCTGCTCGCCGACGATGCCGGCTATTCCGATCCGTCCTTTATTAAGGCGGTCGGCAAGATCTCGCAGGGCGTCTTCAACCGCTCGTCATGGGCGGTGGGTCCGGCCGGCTCGCCGTCGGCCATCATCGCCGACATGTACAAGAAGAAGAGCGGTGAGGAGATGGACGACACCGTCGGACGCCAGATGCAGGGCTTCTTCGTGCTGGCGGATGCGATCGACCGCGCGGGTTCGACCGAACCCGCCAAGATCCAGGCCGCGCTGAAGGCGACGGACCTGAAGCCCGAGCAATTGATGATGGGCTACAAGGGCGTGAAATTCGACGACAAGGGCCAGAACACCCTTGCGTCCGGCCTCATTATCCAGCTCCAGGACGGCGAGAATTACGTCTCGGTGTGGCCGAAGGCCAATGCCGAGAAGTCGCCGGTGATGCCCTACAAGGGCTGGTGAGATTTTTCGAGGGCGGGGCCGAACGCCCCGCCTTTCCCAAAATAGTTGATCAGAGCAAAGCGGCTCATGTCCTTTGTCCTCGTGCAGGTGATCGTCGGCGGGCTTCTGCTTGGCGCCGTCTACGCCCTGTTTTCCTCCGGCCTCACGCTGGTGTGGGGCATGATGAACATCGTCAATTTCGCGCATGGCGATTTCGTCATGCTCGGGATGTACGTCGCCTACGTCGTCTACACGCTGATGGGAGCAGGGCCGATCCTCGGCGCGCCGCTGGCGACGCTGGTGCTCGCGAGCCTCGGCGTGGTCGTCTACTTCGTCCTGATCCGGGACATCATGAAAGGGCCGATGCTGGCGCAGATCCTCGGCACCTTCGGCCTGGCGCTGCTGCTGCGCTATTCCGTGTTCTGGTGGTTCGGCGCCAACTTCCAGTCCATGCCGCAAAACATCGTCGGCGGCACCTTTGCGGTCGCTGGCCTGCGGATCGAGGCCTCGCGGCTGCTCGCGGGCGTGGTCGCGCTGCTTGTCACGCTTGGCCTGCACCTGTTGCTGACCCGCACTTCGCTTGGCTCCAAGATGCTGGCCGTGGCGGAGGATTCGACGGCCGCGCAGCTGATGGGTATCCGCCCCGACACCATGCAGGCCATCGCCTGGGCGATCGCGGCCGGTGCGACGGGGCTGGCCGGCGCGCTGATCGCGAACTTCTTCTACATCGTGCCGACCGTAGGCGAGACGCTCGGCATCGTCGCCTTCGTCACGGTTTCGCTCGGCGGATTCGGCAGCGTGCCCGGCGCGCTGATCGCCGGCCTCCTGATTGGTGTGATTGAGTCGCTGTCCGGCTATCTGATCGGCGCGATCTACAAGGACATCGTCGTCTATGTCCTGTTCCTGTTCTTCCTCTGGTTTCGGCCACAGGGCCTGATGGGGAAGATGTGATGCGGCGCTGGATCTGGCTTTCGGCCGTGGCAGCCATTGTGATCGCCTATCCGCTGCTGCTGTCCTCGCCATTCCAGCAGCGCCTCGGTGCGCTGGTGCTGCTTTATGCAATCGCCGCCTCGGCCTGGAATATTGTCGGCGGCTATGCCGGCCAGGTCTCGGTCGGTCATGTCGTGTTCTTTGGCTGCGGCGCCTACGCCGCGATGGGGTCCTATGCCAAGTTCGGGCTGTCGCCGCTGTTCAGAATCCCCGGCGGCATCGTGCTCGCCGTGGGCTTGGCCGCGATCATCGGCGTGCCGACGCTGCGCTTGTCCGGCCACTATTTCAGCATGGCGACAATCGCAGTCGCCGAGACGATGCGGCTGATCGTGACCAACACCGATTGGCTCGGCGCGGCAGTCGGGCTCTCCGGTCCGACCGTGCCGCGCAACATCTTCGATCTCTCGTTCCTGTCGTCGCTGCCTTATTACTATCTGTTCCTTGCCATCCTCGCGATCACGCTTCTGATCACGTGGTGGATGACCAACAGCCGGATGGGATTTTACCTCCGCGCGATCAAGGATTCCGAACGCGCCGCGCGCTCGCTTGGCGCTCCCGCCAGTCGCACGAAGCTCTATGCCTACATGCTGAGCGCGGCGCTGACGAGCGTTGCCGGCGCGCTCTACGCGATGATGTTCGGCTTCGTCGATCCGGAGTCCGGGTTCGGCATTTTGATTTCCGTCAAGATCCTGATCATGGCCGCGCTGGGCGGAGCAGGGCTGTTGTTCGGGCCGCTGGTGGGTGCCGCGATCCTGGTGCCGCTGGAGGAAATCTCAAACAGCTGGCTCGGCGGCAAGGGCGCGGGACTGACCTTCGTGCTTTACGGCGCGATCATCGTTGTGATCGCGCGCTTTCAGCCGGGCGGCCTGCTCAGCCTGGTCACGGGCCGCACCAAGTCCAAGACTGACGCGGGAGCAAGCCATGCTCCTTGAGGCGCGCGGGATCACCAAGGCGTTTGGCAGCTTCAAGGCGGTGGACGACGCCTCCGTGACGCTCGAGCAGGGCGACATTCTCGGCCTGATCGGGCCGAACGGCGCCGGCAAATCCACTTTTTTCAATTGCCTTACCGGCGATCTGAAAGCCAGCGCGGGCAAGGTACTGTTCGAGGGACGCGATATCACCGACTTTGCGCCGGAGCTGCGCGCCGGGCTCGGGCTCGCGCGCACCTTTCAGGTCCCGCAGACCTTTGAAGGCATGACGGTGATCGAGAACGTCATGATCGGTGCGTTCCTGCGCACCTCGCATCGCAGGGAAGCCGAGGCGAGGGCGCGGGCGGTGCTGGATCGCGTCGGCATGAACAGGCTTGCGGATGCGCCGGCGCGCTCGCTCGGAACGCCCGGCCGCAAGCGGCTGGAAATCGCGCGGGCGCTTGCAACCGAGCCAAAGCTGTTGCTGCTGGACGAGGCCATGGCGGGCCTCAACGCGCATGAAGTGAAGCTTGCGATCGACCTCGTGCGCGACATCCATCGTTCCGGCATCACGCTCGTGATCGTCGAGCACATCATGGAAGTGATCATGTCGCTTGCAAGCCGCGTGATGGTATTCCATCAGGGCAAGGAGATCGCACGCGGATCGCCGCGCGAGGTCACGTCCAACCCCGCCGTGATCGCGGCCTATCTCGGCACCCGCGCAGCGAAAGCTGCCGCGGGCCATACGCCGGTTGAGCTGATGGGCGGACCGGACCTATGAGCGGCGCGCTCCTCCGGATCGAACATCTCGAGGTACGCTACGGCGACCTCATCGGCGTCTCCGATGTGTCGCTGGAGGTGCCGGCGGGCAGCGTTGTCGCGCTGCTCGGCTCCAACGGCGGTGGCAAGACCACGACGCTGAACGCGATCGCCGGCCTCATTCCCGTGCATTCCGGCACGATCAGCTTTCGCGGCGAGGACATCGCCCGCCAGAAGGCCTTCGCGATCGTGCGCAAGGGACTGGCGCTGTCGCCGGAAGGCTGGCGGCTGTTCGTGCAGCAAAGTGTCGAGAACAACCTGTTGCTCGGCGCAACGCCGCTGCACGACAAATCGCGCAAGGCCACGCTGCTCGAACGCGTCTACGAGTTCTTTCCGCGGCTGAAGGAACGCCGCAACCAGCGCGCCGGCACCATGTCCGGGGGCGAGCGGCAGATGCTCGCGGTCGGCCGCGCGCTGATGAGCGATCCGAAGCTGTTGATGCTGGACGAGCCCTCGCTCGGCCTGGCCCCGGCGGTGGTCGAGTCCATGTACGAGACCTTCGGCCGCCTGCATCGTGAGGATTGACCATCCTGCTCGCCGAGCAGTCGATCGAGCTCGCGTTGGAGGTCTCCGATTTCGCCACCGTCCTCCAGGTCGGCAAGAGCGTGCTGTCCGGCACTGCCGCCGCGCTCGCGGTCGATCCGCAGGTGCAGAAGGCTTATCTCGGGGTGGGGTGAGCGAGCTCCGCCTGAAGCAAAGCTCGCTACTTGATCTTGTCGTAGGCCGCAGAAAAATCGCCGAGCGGCATCGGGATCGCGATGGTTTCCTTGGCCATGTTCTGGAAGGAGACCTTCAGCTGCTTGCCTGACTTCAGGCTCGCGAGCAGGTCCGGCGCGATCGGGGTCGAGGCGTAGCAGCCGCGATTCTCGCAGGTCTGGATCTGGAGATCGACCGTCTTGCCCTCATCGACCTGGAGCTTGGCGCCGACGGGAAGATTGAGACCGAGCGGCAATTGCAACAGCGCCACCGGCGTGCGGGTGTCGGGGGCGATGCGGATATTGATCAGCACGATAGTCTGGCCGGTCTTGGTCAGCACCGCGTTCTGCTCGATCGCGCATTCGAGCGGCGCGTCGCGGCTGGCACTGGTGCAGCGTGCGATCCAGCCGGGCTGTTGCGCCGCTGCGCCATCGGCCTGTGGCTGGGTCGGAGCAGGTGCGGGCTGCGCGAGCGGCGGCGGAGCCGCGTTCTTCTTCGAGCTTTGCTGGGCGTGCGCCGCGCCGATTGACAACAGGGCAACGGCGGCGAGGGCAACAAGTCTGGATTGCATGGGGATGACCAAACCACAGTAGCATGAACCGAGGGCCCGCTGTAGCGTCGCGGGAGGTGCGGCGCAAGCTTACTCGGCGGCTTCCTTGACGGTCCCTTGCTCGGCGGCGTCGTGGCCCTCATCCTCACCGGAACGGCCCCAGCCGGAGAACCAATTGCTGAGCTCGTCAAGATAGAGATAAACCACCGGAGTTGTGAACAGGGTCAGCGCCTGGCTGACGATAAGGCCGCCGACCATGGCATAGCCGAGCGGCTGACGGATCTCGGCTCCGGTGCCGTGGCCGAGCATCAGCGGCACGCCGCCGAGCAGCGCCGCCATCGTTGTCATCATGATCGGGCGGAAGCGTAGGATCGCGGCCTGACGGATCGATTCCGCCGGTGTCTTGTGCTCGTCGCGCTCGGCGGCGATGGCGAAGTCGACCATCATGATGCCGTTCTTCTTCACGATTCCGATCAGCAGAATGATGCCGATCAGCGCAATCAGACTGAAGTCGAAGCCCGCCGCCATCAGGATCAAGAGCGCGCCCACGCCGGCTGACGGCAGGGTCGACAGAATCGTGATCGGATGGATGTAGCTCTCGTAGAGGATGCCGAGGATCAGATAGACCACGACCAGTGCCGCGAGGATCAGGAGCGGTACGGTGCCGAGCGACTGCTGGAACGCTTGCGCGGTACCCTGGAAGCTCGAGTTGAGCGTCGCCGGCGCCCCGAGATCAGCCATCGCCTTCTGCACGGCTTGCGTGGCCTGGCCCAGCGCGACACCCTGGGCGAGGTTGAAGCTGATCGTGATCGCCGGGAACTGGCCCTGGTGACTGATCGAGAGCGGACGGACCGGATCAGTGGTCCAGGTCGCAAATGTGGACAGCGGCACCTGATCGCCGGTCAGCGGCGACTTGAGATAAAGCTTGTTCAGACTGTCCAGACTGCCCTGCATCTCCGGCAGGATCTCCAGGATCACGTGATAGCTGTTGAGCTGCGTGAAGTACTGGGCGACCTGGCGCTGGCCGAACGCGTCATAGAGCGTATCGTCGATCAGTTGGGGCTGGATACCGTAACGAGACGCGGTATCGCGGTTGATTTTGAGCTGAACCGTGGTTCCTTGTGTCTGCTGGTCCGTCGCGACGTCGCGCAGCTCCGACAACGTCTGCATTTTGGCGAGGATTTTTGGCGCCCACTCGTTGAGTTCCCCGAGGTCGGCGTCCTGCAAGGTGAATTCAAACTGCGTGCGCGTCGGCCGGCCCCCGAGCCGAACGTCCTGAGCCGCCTGCATGTAGAGGCGCGCGCCTTCTACCTTGTCGAACTTGGGACGCAGCCGCGCAATGATCTCCTGGGCCGAAGCTCCGCGCTGATTGCGAGGTTTCAGGGTAATGAACAGATTGCCGTTGTTGCCGGCACGGCCGCTGCCGCCAATCGCCATGGCGATGCTGGCGACGTCGGGATCAGCCATAATGATGGTGCCGAGTTTCTCCTGGCGCCTGACCATCTCCTTGAAAGAAATGTCCTGCGACGCCTCAGACGTGGCGGTGATCAGGCCGACGTCCTGCTGCGGGAAGAACCCCTTCGGGATCAGTATGAAGAGGTAGACCGACAGCGCCAGCGTTGCGAAAAAGATCGTGAGCGTGGTGCGCCGCCATGCCAGCGCATGGTCCAGAATGGATTCATAGCCGCGCAGCATCGCATCGAAGGCGCGCTCGCTCCATTGGTAGAAGCGCCCGTGAGTCACCTCGCCATGGGCGCGCAGGAAGCGCGAGGCCATCATCGGCGTCAGCGTCAGCGAGACGAACATCGAGACGAAGATCGTCATCGCCAACACGACGGCGAATTCGCGGAACAGGCGTCCGATGATGCCGCCCATCAGGAGCAGCGGGATCAGCACCGCGACCAGCGAGATACTGATCGACACGATGGTGAAGCCGATTTCCTTCGAGCCTTTCAAGGCCGCGGCAAGCGGCTTTTCGCCTTCCTCGATGTAACGCGTGATGTTCTCGAGCATCACGATGGCGTCGTCGACGACGAAGCCGACCGCGATGGTGAGCGCCATCAGCGACAGATTGTCGAGCGAATAGCCGAACACCCACATCAGCGCGCAGGCGCCCAACAGCGCCAGCGGAACCGTGATGGCGGGAATGACGGTCGCCCAGAAGCTGCGCAGGAAGACGAAGATGACCATGACGACGAGAGCGATGGTCAGCAGCAGCGTGAACTGCACGTCTTCGACGGCCGCGCGTATGGTCGTGGTGCGGTCGCTGATGACCTCGATCTTGATCGCGGGCGGGATAGCCGCGACCAGCCGGGGCAGGGTCGCCTTGATCCGGTCGACGGTCTCGATGACGTTGGCGCCGGGCTGCTTGAAGACGACGAGGAACACGCCGCGCTTGCCATTGGCCCAGGCCGCCTGCTTCGCATCCTCGGCGCCGGTGACGGCCTGGCCGATATCGCGGATCCGCAACGGTCCGCCGTTGCGGTAAGCGATGATGACGTCGTTCCAGTCCTTGGACTGCAACAGCTGGTCGTTCGCGTAGATCGTGTAGGCGCGCTTGTCGCCGTCGATATTGCCCTTGGGGCTGTCGACCGTGGTGATCGCGATTGCGCTGCGCACATCCTCCAGCGACAGGCCCTTGGCGACGAGTTTTGCCGGGTCGATCTGCACGCGAACCGAGGGCTTCTGCTGGCCGCCAATGAACACCTGCGCCACGCCGGAGATCTGGCTGATCTGCTGGGCGAGCTGCGCGTCGATCGAGTCGCTGACCGTGGTCAGCGGCAGCGTGTCCGATGTCGCCGACAGCAGCAGGATCGGTGAGTCCGCCGGGTTCACCTTGCGGTAGGTCGGCGGCGAGGGCAGGTTCTTGGGCAACTGGCCGCTGGCGGCGTTGATGGCGCCCTGCACGTCGTTGGCGGCACCATCGATGCTGCGGTTGAGGTCGAATTGGATGGTGATCGACGCGGTGCCCAGATAGCTCGTCGAGGTCATCTGCGCGATGCCGGGAATCTGGGCGAACTGGCGCTCCAGCGGCTGCGCGACCGACGAGGCCATCGTCTCGGGGCTGCCGCCCGGCAGATTGGCCGTGATCTGGATAGTCGGGAAGTCCACCTGCGGCAGCGGCGCGACCGGCAGCAGGGGATAGGCGACGAGACCGACAAAGAGAATGCCGGCCATCAGCAGCGAAGTGCCGATGGGATAACGGATGAAAGGTGCCGAAATCCCGCCTTCGCTCATTCCTGTCGAACCTTGTTCTGGGCCGGATCCGAACTGGCCACGGCCGTGCTGACGAGACTTCCGGGCTGCACCTTGAATTGGCCCCCGGTGATCACTTGCTGCCCAGCACTAAGTCCTTCCTCAACAACCGACTTTCCGTCGATGGAGTAGTTGACCTTGATCTTGTGGACCTCGGCCTTGTTGTCTGCGCCGACGGTATAGGCGTAGAGGCCGTTGGTCGAATGCTGGACCCCGTCATCGGGAATGACGATCGCATCCTTCAGGGTGCGTACCAGAAGGCGCGTCGACACCGATTGCCCCGGCCACAACGTATGTTCCTTGTTGTCGAACACCGCCTTGAGCCGAATAGTCCCGCTGCTCGTGTCCACCTGATTGTTGATGACCGCAAGCTTGCCCTCGGCAAGTGTCTTCTTGCCGTCGGTGGTGAACGCGATCACCTTGAGCTCGCCAGCCTTCTGGCCCTCGCTGATGTAGGGAAGCTGATCTTCCGGCGCGGTGAAGATCACAGTGATCGGCTCGACCTGGGCGATGGTGACGATGCCGGTCTGGGTCGAGGAATTGACGATGTTGCCGATATCGACCTGACGCAGTCCGGCCACGCCGGTGATCGGCGCCTTGACCTGTGTGTAGTCGAGCTGGGTCTGCGCGTTGGAGATGGACGCCTCGTCGGCGGCGATCTGGGCGGTGAGCTGGGCAACCGTGGACCGCTGGGTGTCGGTCTGCTGCCTCGTCGCGAATTCGCCGAGCTTGGTGTAGCGCTGAAGATCGAGATTGGCGTTGGCGAGATTGGCCTCGTCCTGCGCCTTTTTCGCCTTGGCTTGATCGAGGACGGCCTGGAACGGGCGCGGATCGATCTCGACCAGGAGATCGCCCTGCTTGACGATCTGGCCCTCGGTGAAGGCGATCTTGTCGATCTGGCCATCCACCCGAGTCCGGACTTGTACGGTGTTGAAGCCCTGCACGGTACCGAGCCCGGTCAGATAGACCGGGAAGTCAACCTGCTGTACCGGGGATACGCTGACCGGCACCGCGGGCGCCCGCGGCGGACCCTTCTGCGCGGTCTGGGCTTTGCCGGCCTCAAGCGCCGAGAATCGCTGCCAGCCGTAATAGCCGCTTCCGGCCACGGCTGCGATGATGACAATCCACAGGATCGGCCGTGACTTTTTCATTTTTGATCGTATCGGCTTGTAGGCCCAAAACAACGAATTGTGGGGCTATCAAAGGGTTCCAAGACGGCTTGTATAATACACGCCAAGTTCCGGTGTAAACAGCACTATCCGTTGAGAATACTAAACAATTGGAAAGCTTTGCACCCCGGAGGCAGTGGTTTGGCGCGACTGTGTGCAGCGTTGCATTTTTCCTTTCTGAGCGAGCAGCGTGCAAAACCTAGGCAGTGCTCGCAGACCGCGTGAGCGGAGAAACGCGCGAAGCGAGCGGACGCGCTTCCCGAGAAGAGACAGATTTGCCTTGACGAGAACGGTTCTAAACCGGCGGCGCTGCGTTTCGGTTGTCAGCAAAACCACTCTCCTTCATATCAACGCCGCCACAACGGGAGTGCGAGATGGACGAGCTGAACGCCAAGCTGATCGCGTGTCAGATTCTGATCACGGGACTCATCGCCCGCGTCGCCAACGAGCAGCGCGACCCCGTGCGCTTCCTCACCGACTTCCGCGACGAGATCAAAGCCGTCGTCAAGGGCGTCAACATCGCCGGCATGGACAACACCGATCGCGTACGCGCAATTGCACAGCAGAGCATCGACGAATTGTTCTCGCTGATGAAGCCGCCGAGCAGCGACTAACGGCCGAAGGACGGACCATCCCGATGAAAACGTCGCGTTGCTTTAGAACGACTCCAAATCCAACTTAGAACGATTTCAAACTTCAGATTAGAATCGCTTTGATCTGGACCTATTCAAGGGCTCTCGCGGGCTGCTCGCATTGACCCGCTATTTTGCGGCCGATACCAACACCCCCATCGCTCATCGCAATGAAGTCAAATGAGCGAACAAGAAATGGGAAGTTGTAATGGGGCAGGTGGTTGCACCGAAGTCACTGCGTTCGCTCGCAGCGTTCGATGAAAACTCCGCGGTCGGTTCGGGCAGGAGGGTCTCGGCGGTCGCGGGCTTGATCGCGGCGGCGTCAGTCTCGAGCGGGGCGCAGGCGCAGCAGTCGAGCTTGCCGCCGGTGACAGTCGATGCGCCCGTCGAGCGTCCACGTCCCGCAGCCTCGAAGCCGTCATCCGACCAGGTCCGCGCGCGCAACGCGCTGCGACGCGCGGCGCAGCAGCAGGCGGCGCAGACGCCGGCGGTCAACGCGAGCGCACCGGCTGCCGACCGCAATCCGTATGCCGATCCCGCCGCACCGTACAAGGTCGATCACGTTCAGGCCGGCGGCAAATTCCCGGAAAAGCTGGTCGACACGCCGAAGTCGATCACCGTGCTGAGCAAGGAAGTGCTCGAGGACAAGAACGCCACGACGCTGAAGCAGGCGATCCTGAGCACTGCCGGTGTGACCTTGGGCACGGGAGAAGGCGGAAACGCCTTCGGCGACCGCTTCTTCATCCGCGGCTTCGATGCCCGCAATGACATCTTCATCGATGGCGTGCGCGATCCCGGCGTCAGCGTCCGCGAAAACTTCTTCACCGAGCAGGTCGAGATCTTGCGCGGCCCCGGCTCGTCCTTCGCCGGGCGCGGCACTACCGGCGGTGCGATCAACATCGTCACCAAGCGGGCGACGACGGAGAAGAGCTTCTACAACATGGACACCTCGTTTGGCACCGACAAGACCAAGCGGGTGACGCTCGACGTCAACCAGGTGATCAGCCCGACTTTGGCGATACGTGCCGGCGGCCTGTTCCAGGACGCGGGTGTGGCGGGCCGCGACTTCGTGACCGATGATCGCAGTGGCGCGTTCGTTGCCACGACCTGGAAGCCGGTCGATGCGGTCAAGGTGACGGCAGACTACGTCCACACCTACCTGCACGGCATCCCGGATTTCGGCGTGCCGTACTATCGGCCGGGATCTCCGGCTGCGGGTAATCTCTACAGCTCGACCGCCGGCGGTCCATTCCCGGATTTCGGCTCCAACCGCAATAATTTCTACGGCTTCGTCAATCGCGACTTCTTCAAGGTCAAGCAGGACATCGGGACGATCAACTCCGAGGTCTACATGACGCCCGATCTCATGCTCAGCGACAAGATCCGCGTGTCGCGTTCCGTGAACGACTACATCGGAACGTTGGCGGAATCACCAATCGCCACCATTCCGCTTTCGGCCGCGACCGTCACCGCCAACCCGCAGAGCCGTTATCAGGTGACCAGCGTCGTCGCCAACCAGAGCGAGGCGACCTACAAGTTCGACACTGGCGGCTTCAGGCATACGGCACTCGGCGGCATCGAGATTTCGCGCGAGACGTCCTTCATCGACAAGTACGCCGGACTGAATTCGGAAGTCACGACCGGTCCGTCGTTCACCCCGGGCGGCTCCACGTCTGGAGTCAGCGTGTTCGCACCGCAATACACTTTCCTCAACACGTTCGACAGCCCGAGGATGCTGGGAGCGCCGACCAATCTTTCGGTCGACACCAAGAGCGTCTATGCGATGGATAGCGCGAACTACCGCGATCTCCTCATTCTCAATGGCGGCATCCGCTACGACGACTACACCGTCAAGACCAGCGGCTACGGCAACATCGGCACAACGCAGGCGTTCGGCACCCAGAGCGCCGAGTTTGGACTACCTAACTTCAACCTCGGTGTGACCCTGAAGCCGCTGCCGAATGGCAGCGTCTATGCGGCCTACGCAACGTCGTCGAATCCGGTGGGTGCGGAGTTTGACGGCACGAGCACGGCCTATGGCGGACTTTCGCCCGTTCTCAACGGCGCCAACACCCAGATCTTCGGACCGGAGAAGAACAAGGCGATCGAGCTAGGCACCAAATGGGAGCTGTTCGATCGTCATCTGCTGCTGACCGCGGCGCTGTTCCAGACCGAGAAAGAGAACGCGCGTGAAGCGCAGAACGTCAGCAGCCAGGCAGCTGCAAGCGCGCTGGGATGTTCCTATCCGACCGGAACGACAGGCAGCATCTCCTGTCTCACGGCCGGCGGCGCCTACCGCATCCGCGGCATCGACCTCGGCATCGGCGGCAAGATCACCGACAAATGGAGCGTGTTCGGCGGTCTCGTCCTGATGCAGTCGGAGGTGACGAAGTCGCTCGCGCCTTCGCCGCAGCCGTCGCTCTATGCGACCAATGTCGGGCGTCCGCTCGCCAACGTCGCGCATCAGTCGTTCAGCATGTTGACGAAGTACCAGCTCACCGACGTCTGGGAGTTTGGCGGGCAGGCGGTGTATCGCTCGCAAATCTATGGCGGCACGTTGCTCGCGGCGAATCAGGGCACGTCGATCCCCGGCTACTGGCGCTTCGACGCCTTCGCCGAGGCGAAGATCGACAAGCACTGGACCGTGAAGCTGTTCGTCAACAACATCTTCGACAAACGTTACTACGACGCGCTGTACCAGAGCGCGACGCCGTTCGTGCTGGAGGCCCCCGGACGCGCCGCCTATCTGGTTCTTTCGGCGCGCTACTGATGGGGCAATAGCGAGGTGCCATGCTGACATGCATAGAAGGCGTCCTGAGCAAAAATGATGTAGCGGAGTTCCGCCGCATCATGGACGCCAGCGAATGGGAAGATGGCCGTTCCACCGCGGGCGCGCAGTCGGCCATGGTCAAGCGCAACGAGCAGCTCCCGCCCGATAGCGAAATCGCGCGAAAACTCGGCAACCGTATCGTCTCGGCGTTGACATCCAACCCGCGGTTTCTGGCGGCGGCGATCCCGCTCCAGATCTTCCCGCCGCTGTTCAACCGTTACGCGGCGAGCAGCGGCCATCATTTCGGCTTGCATGTCGACAACGCCATCCGCGGCGACCGGCTGACCGGCCTTCGCATCCGCACAGACCTGTCGGTCACGCTGTTCCTCAGCGAGCCCGAGGAGTATGATGGTGGCGAACTTGTGATCGAGGACAGCTACGGCTCGCACCAGGTCAAGTTGCCAGCCGGGGACTGCGTGCTCTATCCCTCGACCAGCCTGCATCTCGTCACCCCGGTGACCCGGGGGGCGCGGGTTGCATCTTTCTTCTGGCTCCAGAGCATGATACGGGACGATCAAGCCCGCAGCATGATCTTTGACCTCGATACCGCCATTCAGGCACTGATGGCACGGCTCGGGCGTGACGATCCCGAAACGGTCAAATTGACGGGTATCTATCACAACCTCATTCGCTACTGGGCCGAAGTATGAAGATCACATCATTCCAGGCAAGTCTTGTCGCAGCCGTGATGCTCATGGCCTCGCTCGCAGCCCCTGTTTCCGCCCAGCAACAAACCCAGCCGGCGGCAGCCGCCCTCGGCCGGCTGCGGCTTCGCAGCCGAGCGCGGTAGTGCCGGTAGCACCGGTGGCGGCTGCACCCGTGGTCTCGACGCCCGCGCCGGGCGCGGCCTCGACCGATGCGCTGGCGGTGGCCCCACCGTCCGACGACGCAGCCGGCCGGGCGCCAAAATCGACCGCGCCGGGGATGAAGGAATTGTCCCCCTGGGTGATGTTCATGTCGGCGGACATCATCGTGAAGGCGGTGATGATCGGGCTTGCCTTCGCCTCGCTCGCGACCTGGACAATTTTCATTGCGAAATCGATCGAGCTGTCGGTCGCCTCGGCCAAGCTGCGGTCAGCGCTGAGGAAGATCGCCGAGGCGCGGTCGCTCGCGGAAGCGCAGATGGCAATTGGCGCCAAGCAGGGCGTCCTGCCGTCCTTCCTCGCGGCGGCGCTGCGTGAGGCGCGGATGTCGGCCGGCATCTCCAGCGATACCGGCATCAAGGAGCGAGCGACGTCGAGCTTTGCCGAGATCGTGCGCGCGGAACAGCGGCGCATCCGCTTCGGCATGGGCGTGCTCGCGACGATCGGCGCCACGTCGCCCTTCGTCGGTCTGTTCGGCACGGTCTGGGGCATCATGAACAGCTTCATCGGCATCTCGAAATCGCAGACCACGAACCTCGCCGTGGTCGCGCCGGGCATTGCCGAAGCGCTGCTCGCCACCGCGATCGGCCTCGTCGCGGCGATTCCCGCGGTGATCATCTATAACCACTTCGCGCGCATGACGAAGAGCTATCTCGAACTCGTCAGCCGCGCCTCCGGTGCGTCGGCGCGGCTGTTGTCGCGCGATCTCGACCGCAGCCACGGCAGCGCGCATTCGCGCGCAGCGGAGTAAACGATGGGCACTTCGATCGCTGATAACGATCTCGACGACGACGACTTCGCCGAGACGCATGACATCAACGTCACGCCGTTCATCGACGTCATTCTGGTGCTGCTGATCATCTTCATGGTCGCAGCACCGTTGTCGACGGTCGATCTGCCGATCGACCTGCCGACGTCGAGCGCAACGCCGCAGAAGAAGCCGGACAAGCCGACCTATGTCAGCATCAAGCCCGATCTGACGCTCGCCATCGGAGAAAATCCGGTCAAGCGAACCGATCTGGTCAGCTCGCTCGACGGGATCGCCGACATGAGCAAGGACAAATATGTGTTCCTGCGCGCCGACAAGGTCGTGCCTTACGGCGAGTTGATGGGAGTCATGGAAATCCTGCGCGCCGGCGGTTATTCTAGGGTCAAGCTGGTGGCGCTCGAAGCGGCTCCTGCGGCGGCTGCGCCGTCGCAAGGGGCAGCCCAGCCCTGATGGCAGCGCGATGTCTGATCCTCTGATCGAGGCAAAACCATCCCGGCGGCTGTGGATACTGGCCGCCCTCGCCGCGCTTGTGCTGCATCTTGGCGGGGCCGCGCTGGCGCTTGCGAACCTGCGCAGTGACGACGGAGACGATGGCCTTGGGGCCAACGGGGCGGAATATGCCGTCGAAATGACCTCGCCAAAGCTTCCGGAAACGGATCTGCCGCCCGGGCCGGACAGTGAGGCCTCGCAATTCCAGCCGCAGCAAATGCAGCAGCAGGCCGAGGTCAAAGAGACCGATCTGCCGAAGGATCAACCCCAGGAAGCCGAAGACCCGGACCGGCTCGTTACCGAGAACGATTCCAAGAAGCCGGTTGAGGACAGCACGAAGGTGGCCAAGGTCGAAACCCAGGCTGTCGAGGAAATGCCGAATGCCGTGGAGTCGGCGAGACAGGCGCTAGACGAGAACGCGCGCGAGGATGAGAAAGCGGCCGCGCCGCACCAGGGCATCGGCAAGGACGCTCGCAAGCTGACGGCCGACTGGGGCAAGCGGATCAGCGCCTATTTCGAGATCCACAAGCGCTATCCCAAGGACAAGAGCAAGACGACGACGGTCAAGCTCAGCCTGGTCCTGAACCGGCGTGGTAATGTGGTGTCCGTGAATGTCGCGGAGTCTTCAGGGGATCCAGCCTTCGACGACGCGGCCATATCAATGGTGCGTCGCTCGGATCCTGTGCCCGCTCCGCCGGCCGAGCTGACGGACGATGAGTTTTCCTTCAGCCTGCCCGTGAACTTCAAGAAACCGAAATAGTCAGGTCGCCGTCAGCGCCAGTAATACTGGATCGAGACGTAGACCACCACGAGGCAGGCGAAGATCAGCGCCACCGGCAGCGGGCGCTTCTGGGCTCCGCCAAACGTCGCGGCGCCGAATGTCCGGGTCTTCTTCGGCTTGGGCGCGGGGCGCCGGAACGCGGTAACATTGTCCGCCACCGGCTCCGCAGGCCGCGGGCGGACGTCGGGCGGGTTTCCGCCGCCGCCCATCTCCAGATAGTAGGCCTTGTAGACCTCAGCGATGCAGGCCTCGGTCGCTTCGGCCTCGCTCGTCCGCTCCAGCAGGTTCTTGTAGCCGGCGAGAAAGCCCTGCGCGTCCGCAGGCAGGGCTGACAGGCCGTTGAGCTTGGCCATCATCTTCCAGGTGGCGAAATCGGCGCGGGCACGGGTGTCGGCGCGTCGCGCGATCAGCATATCAGCAGCTTTGACCAAGTTGGCCTCGGGCCCTTCGGGTTTGTCTTCAAAGTCCTGCATCAACTACGCATTGCCGGTCAGCAAGAGAACAGCCTGAATCACATATCCGGTCAACGTTCGCAGTATTGCTGAAATAACATCAAGATTTAGACCGAACTGGGAACCCACCAACGGTAGCAGGATCAGCAGCCCGATGAGGATCAGCATGCCGAACGGCTCCAGCCGCGCCAGCGGCAGCGCGAGCGGCCGGGGCAAGAGCCCGACCGCGACCCGCCCGCCGTCCAGCGGCGGGATCGGCATCATGTTGAAGACGGCGAGCACGGCATTGATCAACAGCGCATTCTTCAGGTTGTCGAAGATCCACTGCGCCGAGTTTGCCGGGGCCCAGGGCAGCGCGTGGAGGGCAAGGCCGGCGACCAGCGCCAGCAGGATGTTGGTGACAGGCCCGGCCAGCGCCACCCAGACCATGTCGAGCCTGGGATTGTTGAGGTTGCGAAAATTGACGGGCACAGGTTTGGCATAGCCGAACAGGAACGGCGAATGCGCAAACAACAGCATCGCCGGCAGGATCAGGGTGCCGAACGGGTCGATGTGCCGGAGCGGGTTGAAGCTGACGCGGCCGAGCTGCCAGGCCGTGTTGTCGCCGAGGCGGTGCGCGACAAAGCCGTGCGCGGCCTCGTGGAAGGTGATGGCGAGCACGAGCGGCAGCACCCAGACGGAGAGATCATAGAGGGAAATGTTCACGGCTCGTCTGTCCCGGTTTGCCTGCGGCCTTGCAGCGGTCCCGGCCAAACCGGCGGTACAGCAACACGTCAGGTCAACATAGGGCGCCCGGTTCCAAAATGCCACGCTGCAAATGATCGGCGGGACCAGCAGCCTTGGCGCCGAGCCTTGCCTTGGCGCCGGAAGAGCTACGTCGGGATCGTCCCCTCATACCGGATCATGCCGTCCTCGATCGCCACCCAGCCCATCTTTTCGCTGACCCAGATGTGCTCGGCCGGCGCAAAGGCGTTGCGGTCGTCGAAGGTCGCGAGCGCGACACCCGCCAGCGTGCCGTTGCGCCGCCAGGAGAACAGGCGCGTGCCGCAGCGCTTGCAGAACACGCGGTCGATGTGCTCGGACGACGCATAGCGCTCGGTGTCGCCTTCGACGCTGAGGGCGCGCTGGTCGAACTGCGCGCGGGCGAAGTAGGGCGAGCCCATCGCCTTCTGGCACAAGCGGCAGTGGCAGATGCGGACGTTGAGCGGCTCGCCCTCCGCTTTGAACCGCACCGCGCCGCACAGGCATCCGCCTTCCCTGATCATGACGCCCTCAATAGGTCGCTCGTCCGCCGGAAATATCAAACACTGCGCCGGTGGAGAAGCCGCAATCTTCCGATGCGAGCCAGGCCACCATCGCGGCGAGCTCTTCCACCAGCACGAAGCGGCCCTTCGGAATTTTCGACAGCATGAAGTCGATATGCTGCTGCGTCATCTGGTCGAAGATCGCGGTCCTCGCCGCCGCAGGCGTCACGGCATTCACGAGAATGTCGTGAGCTGCGAGCTCCTTGCCGAGCGACTTCGTCAGCGCGATCAGACCGGCTTTGGAGGCCGAATAGTGCGAGGCGTTCGGATTGCCTTCCTTGCCGGCGATCGAGGCGATGTTCACGATGCGCCCGTATTTCTGCTTGAGCATCGTCGCCACGATCGCCTTGCAGACGATGAAAGGGCCGTCGAGATTGATGCGCAGCACCTTGCGCCATTCCTCGAGATCGGTCTCCCAGACCGGCTTGTTGACGCCGGCAATGCCGGCATTGTTGACCAGGATCTCGATCCGGCCGAAGGCGGCGAGCGTCGCATCGCGTGCCTGCTCGACGCCTGCGCTGTCGGTCACGTCAACCCTGAAGACGCGGACGTTGTCGCCGATCTCCCTGGCGGTCTTGTCCGCCAGTGCGGCATCGAAATCCCAGATCGCGACCTTGGCGCCGGAGGCGACGAAGCGCTCGGTGATGGCGCGGCCAAAGCCTTGCGCGCCGCCGGTGACGACGGCAACGCGGCCGTTGAGATCGATCTTGTTCATGCAGGCCGCCTTCGGCGTCAGAGCATGTAGCCGCCGTCGACGACGAGGTCGACGCCGGTGGTGAAGGCGCTCTCGTCGCTGCCGAGATAGACCGCCATGGATGCGATTTCGTCGGCGGTGCCGAGCCGGCCCATCTTCTGGCGGGAGATGAACATCTCCTTGCCCTGCGGTCCTTGGGCCGCGGCGCGGTCGAGCATCGAGGGGGTCTCGACGGTGCCCGGGCAGATGCTGTTGCAGCGAATGCCTTGCGTGATGAAGTCGAGCGCAACCGCGCGCGTCAGCAGCGACACCGCGGCTTTGGAAGCGCTGTAGGCATAGCGGTTCGCCGGCGGCCGCAGCGCCGCGCAAGACGAGATGTTGACGATGCTGCCGCCGCCGGCTGCGAGCATTGCCGGCAGGAACGCCTTGATGGTCCGGTGCATGGACTTGACGTTGAGGTCGAACGAGAAATCCCAGTCCTCTTCCGAACAGTCCAGGATGGTGCCGTGGTGCACGAAACCGGCCGCATTGAGCAGGATGTCGACCTTGCCGATGCGCTTGGCAAAGGCGTTGACGTCGGCGGTGTTGCGCACGTCGAGCTTGGCCGTCTCGGCGATGCCCTCCTTGACCAAGCTCGCGATGCCGCCTTCATTGATGTCGGTCGCGATGACGGTGGCGCCCTCACGCGCGAATGCGATCGCGCATGCGCGCCCGATGCCGGCGGCTGCGGCGGTAACGACTGCGCGCTTGCCTTTGAGGCGGTCTGTCATTTTGTTGTTCTCCTTTGGATTCGTCCAACGCCAACCCCACGTCATTGCGAGGAGCTCTTGCGACGAAGCAATCCAGACTGTCTCCGCGGAGATATCTCTGGATTGCTTCCCTACGCTCGCAATGACGGTGTGGTTCTCAGTGATTATCCCGGGCCACGCCGAACGCGCCGGCGACGTTCTGGTAGCGCGTGGCGAGCTCCATGCAGGCGCCGGTCGCGTGCTGGCCGACGGTGTTGCGATAGAGCTCCTGCCACGGCGTCTGGTTCGGCGGATGCTTGAAGCCGCCATTGGCGTTGAGTTCGGCGTGGCGCTTCTTCAACTCGTCGTCGGAGATCAGGATGTTGGCGCTGCCCTTGTTGAGGTCGACGCGCACCTTGTCGCCGGTCCTCAGGACCGCAAGCCCGCCATTGGCGGCGGCTTCCGGTGAGGCGTTGAGGATCGAGGGCGAGCCCGAGGTGCCGGACTGGCGGCCGTCGCCGATGCAGGGCAGGGAGTGGATGCCGCGTTTGATCAGCGCCGCGGGCGGCTGCATGTTCACCACCTCGGCGCCGCCGGGATAGCCGATCGGGCCGGTGCCGCGGATGAACAGCACACAGCGCTCGTCGATGTCGAGCGACGCATCGTCGATCCGCGCGTGATAATCCTCCGGCCCCTCGAACACGACGGCGCGGCCCTCGAAGGCGTTGAGGTCTTTCGGATTGCTGAGGTAGCGCTCGCGAAACTCCTTGGAGATCACGCTGGTCTTCATGATCGCGGAATCGAACAGATTGCCGCGCAGCACCAGGAAGCCGGCGTCCTTCACCAAGGGCTTGTCGTAGGCCCAGATCACGTCGTTGTCCGGCACGGGCGCATTGGCGCAGTTCTCGCCAATGCCGCGGCCGTTCACCGTGACCGCGTCCTCGTGGATGCGCTTGTGCTTCATCAATTCGCGCACCACGGCCGGCACGCCGCCGGCGCGGTGAAACTCCTCGCCGAGATAGAAGCCGGCCGGCTGCATGTTGACCAGCAGCGGCACGTCGTGGCCGAACTTCTGCCAGTCGTCGATCGACAGCTCCACGCCGATATGGCGCGCCAGCGCGTTGATGTGGATCGGGGCGTTGGTCGAGCCGCCAATTGCGGAATTGATCACGATGCAGTTCTCGAACGCCTTGCGGGTCAGGATGTCCGAGGGTTTCAGATCTTCCCAGACCATCTCGACGGCGCGCTTACCGGTCTCATAGGCGATCTGGCCGCGCTCCCGATAGGGCGCGGGGATCGCCGCACAGCCCGGCAGCGAGAAGCCGAGCGCTTCGGCAAGCCCGTTCATGGTCGAAGCGGTGCCCATCGTGTTGCAATGGCCGACCGAGGGTGCCGAAGACGCCACGATCTCCATGAATTCTTCGTAGCCGATCTCGCCGGCGGCGAGGCGCTCGCGCGACTTCCAGACGATGGTGCCCGAACCCGTGCGCTCGCCATTGTGCCAGCCGTTCAGCATCGGGCCGCCCGACAGCACGATCGCCGGCAGGTTGACGGTCGCTGCCGCCATCATGCAGGCAGGCGTGGTCTTGTCGCAGCCGGTGGTCAGCACCACGCCGTCGAGCGGATAGCCGTACAGGATCTCGACGAGGCCGAGATAGGCGAGGTTGCGGTCGAGCGCCGCGGTCGGGCGCTTGCCGGTCTCCTGAATCGGATGGGTCGGGAATTCCATGGCAATGCCACCGGCCTCGCGGATGCCCTCGCGAACGCGATGGGCGAGCTCGATGTGGTGGCGGTTGCAGGGCGAGAGGTCATTGCCGGTCTGGGCGATGCCGATGATCGGCTTGCCGGACTGCAACTCGGCGCGGGTGAGGCCGTAGTTGAGGTAACGCTCCATATAGAGCGCGGTCATGCCCGGATTATGCGGGTTGTTGAACCATTCCTGCGAGCGAAGGTGGCGGCGAGTGCCGTTGCCTGTGGGCGCGTGCCCATTGGTCGGTTTTTTTGTCATTGGTTTCTCCTGCAATGCAAGCGCACCGGCGGTCCGTCACTGGTGTTCGTCTTGGGTTGTCGGCGTGTGCGATGCCCAACGGCGTGAGCTATGGCCTGGCTCCCGTTGGTGGGTCGTTTCCTCACAAGCTCGATATTAATCATGGCTGCTTGGTAACGCTACCATTTTGTTCTCGACGCCCGCACCGGACAGGATTGGCCTGGTGTCCGATCGCCGCAACGACGAACTCTGGCGCTCCATCACCTTGAAGCCGAGGTCGAGCACCGGCCGCTCCGGCCGCCGCCCTTCGATCGCATCGATCAGCATGGTGGCGGCGGTTCGGCCCATCTCATAGCGGTTGGTGCGCACACTGGTGAGGGTGGGGACGGCAGACGCCATGAATTCGAGGTCGTTGAATCCGATGATCGCCATCTGCTCGGGGATGGCGATCTCGCGGCGGCGGCATTCAAACAGCACGCCGAGCGCAAGGTCGTCATTGGCACAGAACACCGCATCGATATCAGGCTCCCGCCCCAGGAGATCGGCAAACAGGGCGCCGCCGAGCGTCACCGAGGTGGGGGTCGCAGTCGTGACGACGAGACGTTGCTCGAAAAGTCCGGCTTCCTTCATCGCGGCCTGATAGCCGTCGAGCCGCCGCTGCACCCGTGGATCCATGCGCGCACCGAGGAACCCAATCCTGCGGTGGCCTTGCTCCAGCAAATGGTCAAGCGCGGCACGCGCCGCATCATAGTGCGAAAAGCCGATCATCATGTCGACCGGGTTGGGCCCGAGCTCCATGATCTGCACGATCGGGCAGTCGGCCGCTTCTAGCATCGTGCGCGATTCCGCGGTCTGGTCGATCCCCGTGACGATCAGTCCGGCCGGCTTCTGCGCAAGAAAGATGCGCAAAAGCTTCTCCTCCTGGAGAATACTGTAGCGTGTGTTGGACAATTGGATCGAGTAACGGCTGTTCTCGGACGCATGATAGATGCCGCGCAGCACGTCCGAGAAGACATTGTTGGTCAACGACGGAATCAAGACACCGATCACTTCCGTGCGCTGCGAAGCCAGCGCGCGTGCCGCCAGGTTCGGCACATAGCCGAGCTCCCTGGCCGCGCTTTCAACCCGCGCCCGCTTGGCGACCGACAGCGCCTCCGGATTGCGAAAGAAGCGGGAGGCGGTGATCGGGCTCACACCGGCGTGCTCGGCGACTTCTGCCAGCCGGATTTTGCCTGACTTGGTGCGCTTTCGACCCATAGGCTGCTCTTAACACAGTCACTTCCGCAAACAAAGGAACGTTGACAGCGCTACCAGCAACGAATAACCAAAGACCAAATTGCCAAAACCGCACAAACTGCCGACAATGTCGCTGGTTAAGAGCGGGCTTCGTTCGGCGAAGTTCACAAAAACAAGACGGTGGCGGCGCGACAATTGCGTCGTCGAGTCGAAGGAGGGAGCTAAATGTCGTCTGTGCAAATCCGCGACGTGCGGAAATCGTTCGGCAATTTTGAAGTCCTGCACGGCGTCTCGATTCCGATCGAGGATGGCCAGTTCGTCGTCCTGGTTGGCCCCTCCGGCTGCGGCAAGTCGACGCTCCTGCGCATGCTCGCGGGCCTCGAGAACATCACCTCCGGCACGATCTCGATCGGCGATCGGGTCGTCAACAATGTCCAGCCCAAGGAGCGGGACATTGCGATGGTGTTCCAGAACTACGCGCTCTATCCGCACATGACGGTTGGCGAGAACATGGGCTTCTCGATGAAGCTGCGCGGCGAGAGCACCGAGGAGATCAACAAGCGGGTCAAGCGCGCCGCCGAAATTCTCGCGTTGTCGCCGCTGCTCGATCGCTATCCGCGCCAGCTCTCCGGCGGTCAGCGGCAGCGCGTCGCTATGGGCCGCGCCATCGTGCGCGATCCCCAGGTGTTCCTGTTCGACGAGCCCTTGTCGAACCTCGACGCCAAGTTGCGCGTCGCCATGCGCACCGAGATCAAGGAACTGCACCAGCGGCTGAAGACGACCACCGTCTACGTCACCCACGACCAGATCGAGGCCATGACCATGGCCGACAAGATCGTCGTGATGCATGACGGCATCGTCGAGCAGATGGGCACACCGCTCGAGCTCTACGACACGCCGGAGAACCAGTTCGTCGCCGGCTTCATCGGCTCGCCGGCGATGAACTTCCTGAAGGGCCATGTGCGCGTCAATGGCGTTGCGAGCTTCGAGGGGCCGAACGGCGTCAAGCTGCCGCTCAAGACCGCGCCGACCGCGTCCGATGGCCGGCCTGTGGTCTACGGCGTCCGCCCTGAGCATTTCACCATCGCCGACGATGGCGCCGAAGCCGAGATCGTCGTGGTCGAGCCGACCGGCTCCGAGACGCAGGTGTTTGCGAAGCTCGGCGGTGAGCAGGTCGTGGCCGTGTTCCGTGAGCGTCACCAGTTCAACCCGGGCGACAAGGTCCGGCTGAAGCCCGATCCGTCCGTGATTCATCTGTTCGACGAGGCGACCGGTAAGCGCGTGTAACGACGAAAAAAAGAACCAAAACAAATAGAAAATTCAGGGAGAGAACTATGAGCGATTTTGACAGGCGAAGTGTGCTCAAAGCGGGCCTCGGCGGCGCGGCCTGCTGGCCGGCCCGGGGATCGTCCCGGTTCGTGCGGCGGAGTGGACCAACAAGCCGGAACCGAACGCTTCGATCTGCGTGTTGCGCTGGAAGCAGTTCATCCAGGCCGAATTCGACAAGTTCGCCGAGCAGACCAAGAAGTTCTCCGAAAAGACCGGCGTGAAGGTGAAGCTTGAGGCCGAGAGCTGGGAAGACATCCGCCCGAAGGCCGCCGTCGCCGCCAATGTCGGTGCCGGTCCCGACCTGATCATCGGCACGCTCGACGATCCCCACAAGTTTCCGGAAAAGCTGATCGACGTGACTGACGTCGCCGACTATCTCGGCAAGCAGTATGGCGGCTGGTATCCGGTGGCCGAGAAGTACGGCAAGAAGGGCAATGGCTGGATCGCGATCCCGCAAGGTGCGACCGGCGGCTGCTTGAATTACCGCATCAGCCACATGAAGGCTGCTGGCTTCGAGGAGTTCCCCAAGGACACCGACGGCTTCCTCAAGCTGTGCCAGGCCTTGAAGAAGAACAACACGCCGGCCGGCTTCGCGCTCGGCCACGCCACGGGCGATGCCAACGGCTGGTGCCAGTGGGCGCTGTGGGCGTTCGGCGGCAAGGTCGTCAATGAGAAGAACGAGGTCGTGATCGACTCGCCGGAGACCATTGCGGCGCTCGAATACGTCAAGCAGCTCTATGCGACCTTCATCCCGGGCGTGCTGTCATGGAACGACTCGAACAACAACAAGGCATTCCTGAACGGCGAACTCAGTCTGACCCTGAACGGCATCTCGATCTGGACGGTCGGCAAGAACTCCCCCGATCCGAAACAGCAGGAGATCGCCAAGGACATGAATCACGCGCCGATGCCGATCGGCCCCGTCGGCGTGCCCACAGAGCAGCAGAACGTGCTGGTCTATTACGGCTACAAGCACTCAAAGTATCCGAATGCGGTCAAGGAATACATCAAGTACATGATGGACAAGGAGAACTACGACGCGTGGGAAGTCTCCCTCCAATGGATACGTCTCGCCGCCGCTCCCGGCCTACAATGACAACCCGGTGTGGACCTCCGATCCCAAGATCACGCCGTATCGCGACTGCCTGAAGCGCTGCCGTGACAACGGCTATGCCGGCGATCTCGGCTACGCCTCGGCCGCCGTCATGGGCGACTTCGTCGTGGTCGACATGTTCGCGGAGGCGGCCTCCGGACAGGCCACGCCGAAGGAAGCAGCAGCCCGTGCTGCCGAGCGCGCCAAGCGCTATTACCAGGTCTGATCTGCTCCAGTCCGCGCGGCGTCCGGTTCGCCGGACGCCGCAACTATTCTGTCAGGGAGTCCGACATGGCAGTTATGGCCGAGCCCGTCGCCGCGCATCTCAAGCGCAGCAGCCTGTGGTCGAGGGCGTTCGAAAGCCGGAACTTTCTGGGCGCGATGTTCATGGTGCCGGCTATCGCCATCCTTGTGCTGTTTCTGGCTTACCCCTTGGCGCTGGGTTTCTGGCTCGGCATGACCGATACCAAGATCGGCGGTGTCGGGCGCTACATCGGCTTCCAGAACTTCGTCTCGCTGTCCAAGGACTCCGTGTTCTGGCTGTCGGTCTTCAACACAATCTTCTACACGGTCGCCGCCAGCATCATGAAATTCGCGATCGGACTCTATCTGGCGCTGCTGCTCAACGAGCGGCTGCCGTTCAAGTCGATCATCAGGGCGATCGTGCTGCTGCCCTTCGTGGTGCCGACGGTGCTCTCGGCGATCGCGTTCTGGTGGATCTACGACAGCCAGTTCTCGATCATCTCCTGGGTGCTGATCAAGGCGGGCCTGATCTCGCACTACATCGACTTCCTCGGCGATCCCTGGAACGCGCGCTGGTCGGTGGTCGTCGCCAACATCTGGCGCGGGGTACCCTTCGTCGCCATCACGCTGCTCGCGGGGCTCCAGACCATCTCGCCTTCGCTCTATGAGGCCGCCAATCTCGACGGTGCGACCAATCTGCAGCGCTTCCGCCACATTACCCTGCCGATGCTGTCGCCGATCATCGCGGTGGTCATGACGTTCTCGGTGCTGATGACGTTCACCGATTTCCAGCTGATCTACACCATCACGCGCGGCGGGCCGATCAATGCCACGCATCTGATGGCGACGCTGTCGTTCCAGCGCGCCATCACCGGCGGCAATCTCGGGGAGGGGGCGGCGATCTCGAATGCGATGATCCTGTTCCTGGTCGCCGCGATCCTGCTCAGCTTCTTCGGACTTCAGCGGTCTCGCTGGCAGCAGGGCGGAAGGGACTGACCATGACCACGGTGGACGACCAAAGCGTCGGAATGTCCTATTTGGAAAGCCTGCCGCGGAGATTTCTCCGCGTCTATCTTCCGCTCGGCCTGATCATGTTCTTCCTGCTGTTCCCGTTCTATTGGATGGCGGTTGCGACGTTCAAGCCGGACGCGGAGATGTACGACTACGAGAAGTACAATCCGTTCTGGATCCTGCATCCGACGTTCGAGCACATCAACAAGCTGTTCTTCGAGACCGATTATCCGCAGTGGATGTGGAATACGGTGATCGTCTCGGTGTCCTCGACCTGCATCTCGCTGTTTGCCAGTGTGTGCGCGGCCTACGCGATCGAGCGGCTGCGCTACAAGGGATCGCGCTACGTCGGCCTGGCGATCTTTCTGGGCTACCTCGTGCCGCCCTCGATCCTGTTCATTCCGCTCGCGGCGATCGTGTTCCAGCTCGGCCTGTTCGACGGCAATTTGGCGCTGATCCTGACCTATCCGACCTTCCTGATCCCGTTCTGCACCTGGCTCCTGATGGGCTACTTCCGCACCATTCCCTATGAGCTCGAGGAGTGTGCGCTGATCGACGGGGCGACGCGGCTCCAGATCCTGACGAAGATCACGCTGCCGCTGTCCCTGCCGGGGGTGATCTCGGCCGGCATTTTCGCCTTCACATTGTCGTGGAACGAGTTCATCTATGCGCTGACCTTCATCTCCTCATCCGAGAACAAGACCATCCCGGTCGGCGCCATTACGGAGCTCGTCAATGGCGACGTCTACCATTGGGGCGCGCTGATGGCCGCAGCCCTGACCGGTTCGGTCCCCGTAGTTATCCTTTATTCCTTCTTCGTGGAGTACTATGTGTCGGCAATGACCGGCGCCGTGAAGGAGTGATTGCGGGGCCAGCCTTGAGAGCGCGCCAAGGGAGCGTGAGGAGAACGCACCAGGAGCGGCGCGTTCCGGCCAATAAAAGGAGTAGGCTCTTGCACATTCTGGTTCTGGGCGCCGCCGGCATGGTCGGCCGCAAATTGTGTGAACGGCTGTTGCGCGATGGCCGGCTCGGCAAGAGCGAGATCACCAAGCTGACCATGCATGACGTGGTCGAGCCGAAGAAGCCGGAAAAGGCCGGTTTCGCGGTCGAGATGGTGTCCGGAGACTTTGCTGTGCCGGGCGCGGCTGAAAAACTGATCGTCGGTCGCCCAGACGTGATCTTCCATCTCGCCGCGATCGTGTCCGGCGAAGCCGAGCTCGATTTCGACAAGGGCTACCGCATCAATCTCGACGGCACGCGGATGCTGCTCGACGCCGTCAGGCTTGCGGGCGGCGGCTACAAGCCGCGCGTGGTCTTCACATCCTCGATCGCGGTGTTCGGCGCGCCGTTCCCGGAGGCGATCGGCGACGAGTTCTTCCACACCCCGCTGTTGAGCTACGGCGCGCAGAAGGCGATCGGTGAATTGCTGCTCGCCGACTATTCGCGCCGCGGCTTCCTCGACGGCATCGGCATCCGCCTGCCGACCATCTGCATCCGGCCCGGCCTGCCCAACAAGGCGGCATCAGGCTTCTTCTCCAACATCCTCCGCGAGCCGCTGGCCGGCAAGGAAGCGGTGTTGCCGGTTTCCGAGGACGTCCGCCACTGGCACGCCACACCGCGCTCTGCCGTCGGTTTCCTGCTCCATGCCGGCACGATGGATCTCGCCGCCGTCGGCCCGCGCCGCAACCTCACCATGCCCGGCCTGTCAGCCACGGTCGGCGAGCAGATCGCGGCCCTGAAGCGGGTCGCTGGGGACAAGGTGGCCGCGCGCATCAAGCGGGAGCCGGATCCCTTCATCGTCGGCATCGTCGGCGGCTGGCCGCGCAACTTCAACCCAAAGCGGTCGCTCGAGCTCGGCTTCACCACCGCCGAGAGGACGTTCGACGATATCATCCGCATTCACATCGAAGACGAGCTCGGCGGCAATTTCGTCGCGTAATCTGTGACTGAGCGGGTAAAGTGATGGCGAGCGTTGCTTGCATCGGCGAATGCATGGTCGAGCTCCGGCAGGCCCAAGGGGGACAACATGCCGGGCAGGGTGGTGGCCTATATTCGCGTGGCTTCGGCGGAGACACCCTCAACACCGCCGTCTATCTCGCGCGGCTGGAGGTCAAGGTCGACTATCTCACCGCGCTTGGCGACGACGGCTTGAGCGATGAGATGGTCGCGGCCTGGACCGCGGAGGGGGTCGGGACCCGACGGGTCGTGCGTGTGCCGGGGAAGCTACCCGGCCTCTACATGATCCAAACGGACGGCAATGGCGAGCGCCAGTTCTTCCACTGGCGCGACAGCGCGGCCGCGCGCCGATTGATGGATCTGCCGGAGACGGACGAGATCCTCAACTCGCTGATGAGCTACGACATCATCTATCTCTCCGCCATCACGCTCTCGATCTACGACGCAGCCGGGCGCGAGCGCCTGTTCGCCGCGATCAAGCGCGCACGCCTGCTCGGCACCCGATTCGTGTTCGATACCACTTTCGTGCCCGCGGCTGGCCCGATCGCGATGTTGCGCGCGAGGTCTTTGCTGCGGCCTTCGCAGGTGCCGATATCGTGCTGACCTCGACCGAGGACCTGCACGCGCTCTATCCGGGCGAGAGCCGCGATCAGCTGATGGCGCGCATCCCCACGCCCGAGCTCGTGTTCCGGCTCGCCGAGCCGGTGAGCCTGTTGCGCTTTCCGGGCGGGACGAGCGAGGTACGCGCCGAACCCATGACCAAGCCCGTGGTCGACACCACCGCCGCCGGCGACAGCTTTGCCGCGGCCTATATTGCCGCCAGGCTCGGCGGTTCCGGTTCGGTCGAGGCCGCCCAGGCCGGGCATCGGCTCGCCAGCCTCGTGATCTGCTATCCCGGTGCCATCATTCCGGGCTATGCCATGCCCCCGAAGAAGCGGCACCGGCCGGCGACCTCTCGCCAGGCAACCAAGTAAAGAAGCGACAACGATGACCACGACTGCCCAACAGAACCACCTCGCCGCGCTGTTCAAGGCAGCGACCGTTATTCCCGTCCTCACCATCGAGCGTATCCAGGATGCCGTGCCGCTGGCGCGTGCGCTGGTTGCCGGCGGCGTCCGCACGCTGGAGGTCACCTTACGGACCCCCGTTGCGATCGAGGCTGCCAGGGCGATGATGGCCGAAGTCCCCGAAGCGATCGTCGGCATCGGCACCATTCTCAATCCGGCCGACTTCGCTCGGGTCGAGAAGCTTGGCGTCAAATTTGGCATCAGCCCGGGCTTGACGCCCGATCTGTTGAAGGCCGCGGCCGACAGCAGCTTGCCGTTCGCGCCGGGCATTGCGACCGCGTCCGAGTTGATGATGGCGCTGCCCCATGGCCTCGACCTCGCAAAGTTCTTCCCGGCCGAGCAGGCGGGCGGCATCAAGGGCCTGCGCGCGCTCGGCGGTCCGTTCCCGAATGTGCGGTTCTGCCCCACCGGCGGCGTCGGCGAGGCCAATGCGGCAAGCTGGCTCGCCGAGCCCAACGTCGTGGCGGTCGGCGGTTCCTGGCTGTGCCCGACGGCGGAGATCAGGGCCGGGAACTGGGCCGGCATAACTGCCATCTGCCAGCGCACGCTCAAGGCCCTGAAAGCCGGGTGAAGTCTCGCCGTCCTTGAGCTAAGACTAGGGTCAGCAAAAGACGAGGGAGATGACCATGACCGCCAGCATCGTCGGATGGGCGCATACGCCGTTCGGCAAGTTCGACACCGAAACCGTCGAAAGCCTGGTCACGCGCGTTGCCAACGAGGCGATGGCCGATGCCGGCATCTCCGCCTCCGATGTCGATGAGATCGTGCTCGGCCATTTCAACGCTGGCTTTTCGCCGCAGGATTTTACCGCCTCGCTGGTGCTCCAGGCCGACCCCAAACTGCGTTTCAAGCCGACCACTCGCGTCGAGAACGCCTGCGCCACGGGATCAGCCGCTGTGCACCAGGGGGTACGCGCGATTGCCGCGGGCGCGGCCAAAATCGTGCTGGTCGTCGGTGTCGAGCAGATGACGCGCACGCCGAGCGCCGAGATCGGCAAGAACCTGTTGAAGGCGTCCTATCTGCCCGAGGACGGCGACACGGTTGGCGGATTCGCCGGGGTGTTCGGCAAGATCGCCAGCTCCTACTTCCAGAAATACGGCGACCAGTCCGATGCGCTGGCGCTGATCGCGGCCAAGAACCACAAGAACGGCGTCGCCAATCCCTTCGCCCAGATGCGCAAGGATTTTGGCTTCGAGTTCTGCCGCGCCGAGAGCGAGAAGAACCCTTACGTCGCGGGTCCGCTGAAGCGCACCGACTGCTCGCTCGTCTCCGACGGCGCCGCAGCGCTGGTGCTGGCCGACGCCGAGACCGCCAAGGGCATGAGCAAGTCGATCGGCTTCCGGGCGACCGCGCACGCCCAGGATTTCCTGCCGATGAGCAAGCGCGACATCCTCCAGTTCGAGGGCTGCACGGTCGCCTGGCAGCGCGCGCTGGAGAAGGCGGGCGTTGCGCTCACCGATCTCTCCTTCGTCGAGACCCATGATTGCTTCACCGTTGCCGAGCTGATCGAGTACGAGGCGATGGGCCTGACGCCGAAGGGGCAGGGCGCGCGCGCCATCAAGGAAGGTTGGACGCTCAAGGAGGGCAAGCTGCCGGTCAATCCGTCCGGCGGCCTGAAGGCCAAGGGCCATCCGATCGGCGCCACCGGTGTCTCCATGCACGTGATGACCGCGATGCAGCTTGCGGGACAGGCGCCCGAGGGCATGCAGATCAAGAACGCCACACTCGGCGGCATTTTCAATATGGGCGGTGCGGCGGTCGCGAATTACGTCTCCCTGCTGGAGCCGTTGAAGTAGAGTCGCGTACGGCGGGCAAAGGCGCGCAAGCGCCGTGCCCACCTTCTCTCTTGCGCTAGATCATGGTGGGCACGCTTCGCTTGGCCCACCCTACGGCTCCTGATTGATTTGCTGGGATGTATCATGAGCAATGACTACGAAGACTCGCTCTCTCTCGAAGCCCTCAACGATCGCATCGCGATCCTTGAGGACAACATCCGTCAGCTGATCGAGCAGGCCGCGGCGGCGTCGGGTGAGCAGAGCGAGTCGCGGATCGCCGACCGCATCAGCGCGCAAAACGAGGAGCTCGACCGTCTCCTCAAGGTTCGCGAAGCCCGCCAGAAGAAATAAGCGGCGTTGCCTGCGCATGCCGCCATACGTTGGCCGCCCTTGCTCCTCGCGTGCTGCTGCCGTTAGCTGAACCGATCGCGAGCCGCGACTGGAGCCCGCGCAATCGGGAGTGAACGATGGGGCCGCTGAAAGGCATCAAGGTCATCGACATGACGACCGTGCTGATGGGCCCCTACGCGACCCAGATGCTCGGCGACTACGGTGCCGACGTGATCAAGATAGAGTCGCTGGACGGTGACGTCACCCGCCTGATCGGGCCGATGCGTCACGCCGGCATGGGCCCGGTGTTTCTCAACACCAACCGCAGCAAACGGTCGATCTGCCTCGATCTGAAGAAACCCGCCGGCCGCGAAGCGGTGCTCCGGCTTTTGAAGGACGCCGACGTTCTCGTTTACAACGTGCGCCCGCAGGCGATGGCCCGGCTTCAGCTCGGCTTTGACGTCGTCTCCGAAGTCAACCCGCGGCTGGTCTATGCCGGCGTGTTCGGCTTCGGTCAGGATGGGCCTTATGCCGCCAAGCCCGCCTATGACGATCTGATCCAGGGCGCCACCGCGTTGCCGGCATTAATGGCGCAGACCGGCGACGGTGTGCCGCGCTATGTGCCGAACGCGCTGGTCGACCGCATCGTCGGCCTCACTGCCGTCGGCGCGATCTGCGCCAGCCTCGTGCATCGCGACCGCACCGGCCGCGGCCAACGCGTCGACATCCCGATGTTCGAGACCATGGCCGGCTTCGTCATGGGCGACCACATGGGCGGGCTCACCTACGAGCCGCCGCTGGACAAGGGTGGCTACGCGCGTCACCTCTCGCGCGACCGCCGGCCCTACAAGACGTCGGACGGTTATCTCAGCGTCATCGTCTACAATGACAAGCAGTGGAACAGTTTCTTCGAAGCAACCGGTCGCGATGATCTGCGGGCGGACGCGATGTTCGCGACCTTCGCCGGTCGCGCCGCCAACATCGATGTCGTCTATGCGGAGCTTGCGCGCATTTTCGAGACGCGTACCACGGCCGAATGGATCGACCTTCTCACCAAAGCCGACGTGCCGGTGATGCCGATGCACGACCTGCAGGGCGTGCTGCATGATGAGCATCTGGAGGCGACCGGTTTCTTCCCGGTCGTGGACCATCCCACGGAGGGCCCGATCCGGAGCATGAAGGTGACGGCCACCTGGTCGGAGACCGAAGCCGAACCGGTGCGGCTGGCGCCGCGGCTCAACGAGCACGGCGCGGAGATCCTGCGCGAGATCGGCTACTCCGTGGATGAGATCGCGACCATGGTCCGCGATGGCGTGACACGTTCGCTGCGGAGTAGAGGAGGCAGTGATGGCGCAAACTCTCTCATCCGTCATTCCGGGGCGCGCCCTTTGGGGGCGCCAGACCGGAATCCATCCATCCCCAGGCATGCCGTACGATGGATTCGGGCTCGCGACTTCGTCGCGCCCCGGAATGACGGGGTAGGACCATGAGCTTCATCAGCGGCGTCGGCCTCACGCCTTTCGGCAAGCATGAAGGCTCGTCTTCGCTCGACCTGACGAGCAACGCAGCCCAGCTCGCGCTCGACGATGCCGGGCTGAACCGCGCCGAGATCGACGGAATCCTCTGTGGCTACTCCACCGTCTCGCCGCATATCATGCTCGCGACCGTGTTCGCCGAGCATTTCGGCATCCGCCCGGCTTACGCCCACGCCGTGCAGGTTGGCGGCGCGACCGGGCTTGCGATGACCATGCTCGCGCATCATCTGGTCGAGGCCGGCGTGGCGCGCCACGTCCTCGTTGTTGCCGGCGAGAACCGTCTCACCGGGCAGAGCCGCGACGCCTCGATCCAGGCGCTGGCCCAGGTCGGCCATCCCGATTACGAGGTGCCGCTGGGCCCGACCATTCCCGCCTATTACGGCCTCGTTGCCAGCAGGTACATGCACGAATACGGCGTGACCGAGCAAGATCTCGCCGAGTTCGCGGTGCTGATGCGGGCGCATGCCCGCACCCATCCCGGCGCGCAATTCCAGGAGCCGATCACGGTCGCCGATGTGATGGCGTCCAAGCCGGTGGCGATGCCGCTCAAGCTGCTCGACTGCTGTCCGGTGTCCGACGGCGGCGCCGCTTTCGTCATCAGCCGCGAGCGGACCGGAGCGCTGGGGGTCCGCATTCGCGGCTGCGCCCAGGCGCACACGCATCAGCATGTCACGGCCGCAACAGGCCTCGGCGAACTCGGCGCCGAGATCTCGATCGCGCGCGCCAAGCAAGCCACGGGCCTTGCGATCTCCGACGTACGCTACGCCGCCATCTACGACAGCTTCACCATCACGCTCGCGATGCTGCTGGAAGACCTTGGGCTGGCCGGCCGCGGCGAGGCGGCCGCGCGCGTGCGCGCCGGTCATTTTGGCCACGACGGTGGGATGCCGCTCAACACCCATGGCGGCCTGCTCAGCTACGGCCATTGCGGCGTCGGAGGCGCCATGGCGCATCTGGTCGAGGCGCATTTGCAGATGACGGGACGGGCGGCTCATCGCCAGGTGCGGGACGCCTCGGTCGCACTGCTGCATGGCGACGGCGGCGTGCTGTCGTCGCATGTCAGCATGTTTCTGGAGCGGGTGCGATGAGTGAGCGTCTGGCGGACTGGACCAAGGGCGAAGAGGCCATCACCTATCAGACCTGCGGCGCGTGCGGTCACGTGCAGTATTTTCATCGCGCCTTCTGCGCGGGCTGCGGCGCAGCTGATCCGCGCGCTCAGCGCGCCAGCGGCAAGGGCAGGGTCTACGCGAGGTCGCTGGTCTGCCGGGCCGCCACGCCCGAGACCCGCGCCCATGTGCCCTACAACATCCTGCTGGTCGATTGCGCCGAGGGCTTTCGCATGATGGCGCATGGCGAGAACGGCCTTGCGATCGGCGACGAGGTCGATGCGAGCTTCAGACCGTTCGCGGGAAAGCTCGTGCCGTTCTTCATGAGGAGGAAATAGTGGGATTCGTCATTCGGGGGCGGTCCTGAGAGACCGAGCCTGGAACGGGTATTCTGGGCCTGGCCTGTGCGAGAGCCACCCCGGAATGACGAAAACGCTTACAACTCTTGCTAGCGCCCGTAGAACAAGATACTGGCGATGACCAGCATCGCCATGACCGCCAGCATATGCGCGAGCGCCCCCGAGGCCGCCCCCTTGGTGGCTTCCTTCATGCCGTTTTCTCCCTAGACCTGGGCGTGACTCATCGTTGTGCGAGCCGCACACCCGATGGCCAATTATTTTACTCGGAACACCCCACTTCGAGTACTCGCTGCAATGTGTCCCCATGCGGCGAATATCGACTGTGCCAAGGTCGATCAGCAATGCGGCGGCATTTTGACTCGATGTTGTTGCTCGTGCGGTCGCGCACGAATAGAGTTTGGGGGAACTTAGCCCGACAACGACAATAAGCATCAAAGGCTCCAGGAAACACTCAAGGCAAATCATGGCCCGCATCGACTACAGTGACCCGTCCAAGGCGTCCGACCGCACCCGCGAAATTTTGGGCAAGAACCGCAATGCCAACATCTTCCGGATGATGTCGCATTCGCCGAGTTATTTTGAGCAGTATTGCCGGCTCGGCGGCGCCATCCGCCACAAAGGCGAGCTCGATCCGATCGTGCGCGAGCTCGCGATCACGCGCACCGGCATCTTGTGCGAGGCGCCGTACGAGATTGTCGCGCACAAGCGCATCGGCAAGAATGTCGGCGTCACCGACGCGCAGAACGAGGCGCTCGCGGACTGGCAGGCGGCGTCCTGTTTCAACGAGGTGCAGCGCGCGGCGCTCGCTTTCACCGACGAGATCGTCAAGCTGCACAAGCCGACAGACGCGACCTTCAAGGCGATCGCGTCAAAACTAACGCCGGCCGCACTGGTCGAGCTGCAGCTCTCGGTCGGATTCTACATCATGACCTCGAAATTCCTGGAGACGTTCGAGATCGATCTCCAGCCGGTCACGGAAGTGGTGGGCTGATCCGACAACAGCGGCGAGGGATGCCGATGACGATCGATGAATACGCGGCTTGGGCCGCGACGATTGCGAAGGTCGATGAGCATCCGTCCAACGAACGGCTGTCGTATCTTGGACTGGGCCTCGCGGGCGAAGCGGGTGAGGTCGCCGAGCACATCAAGAAGCTGCTGCGCGATGACTGGCTCGACAAGGCCGGTCTGGTCGAAGAGCTCGGCGACGTCATCTACTACTGGGCCTGCCTGTGCGCCGCGACCGGCCAGCAACCATCCGAATTGCTCAAGGCAAGCGCCGCCAAGATCAATCGGCGGATCAGCGAAGCAGCGGCCCGCTGAGCCCTGTCGCTGCCGCTTACGTCGAGGTCAGGATATCGACCTTGGCGTTGGCGACGATCAGGCGATCGGCGAGGAGCAGCGCCAGATTGCGCATGATGCGCTCGGAGGCCCGCGGGTGCTGCTTGCGGAAACGTTCGAACGCTTTCAGCGGCACCTCGTAGGCGGTCGCCGCCATGTCGGCGAACACGTCGGCGGAGCGGGTGGTCTCGATCAGGGCCATTTCGCCAAAGGCCATGCCGGCGGTGAGGGTTGCCAACCGCACGCCGTCGGGCAGCGTGACATGGACGGCGCCACTGCGCAGGAAGAACAGGGCGTCGGCCGGATCGCCGGTGGTGAGGATCTTTGCGCCGGACTGATAGGTCCGGATCGTGCAAGTCGCGCCGAGCTCCGTCAATTCGTCCGCGCTGAGGCCTTCGAGCAGGGGCTGTTCCGCAAGTTCGGTGGTCTCGTGAAAGTCGATCGAACCGCCGTAGCGGTAGACGATCTGGTCTTCCGCCCATTCGATCGCGGTGTCGAGCAGGTAGAAGTCGCGGACGTTCTTCAGCTCGGCCGTCCATTCGCGTAAGCTGATCCACTCCCTGGAGGCACGCCTGACGCCTGACAACACTACCGTGACGTTCAGCGCGGCGAGCTCCTCGAAAGCCTCGGCCGCGAGCCGCGCACCGGCACGCGTGGTGGAGGTCACGCGATGCAGATCGAAGATCACAAATTGCGGCCGTGGCCGCCCCGCAAGCCGGCGCGACACATAATCGACGGCCGAGAGCGACAGCGTGCCGACCAACTCGATCACCCGCACCTCCTGCTCGTGCGCCGCGAGAATGTCGCGTTCCTGCGGCCGGCGGACACGGCGCGACGGGCTCTTGCCGATATCGTAGTCGGCGATGACGGCGTTGCGCGCATCGTCGCTGCGGTTGAGCATGTGCAGATCGTAATGCGAGGACAGCGCCTCGCACACCTTGATGCCGCGCACGCTGTTGCCGTGCTTGTCGAGCCTTGGCGAGTAGCTGCCGAGCCCGAGACGCGCCGGCAGCGCCGCCAAAATGCCGCCGCCGACGCCGCTCTTGGCGGGGATACCGATCCGGTAGATCCATTCGCCGGCATAATCGTACATGCCTGACGATGTCATCACCGAGAGCGTGCGCGAGATTGCGTAAGCGCTCAGCACCTGTTCGCCGGTGACCGGATTGACGCCACGGTTGGAGAGCGTCGCCGCCATGACCGCGATGTCGCGCGCGGTGACCAGCACCGCGCATTGCCGGAAATAGACGTCGAGCACGCCTGCGACGTTGTCCGAGATCACCGCATTGGTCTTCAGGAGATAGCCAATGGCGCGGTTGCGGTCGCCGGTCTGGCTTTCCGAGGTGTAGACGGCCTCGTCCACCGCGAGGTCGCGCCCCGCAAACCGGCTGAGCGCCAGCCGTATCTGCTCGAATGCGTCTCCGCCCTTGCTGTCGTAGATCAGCCCGGTGCAGGCGATTGCGCCGGCATTGACCATCGGGTTGAACGGATGGTTCTCGGCGTTGAGGCGGATCGAATTGAAGGGATCGCCCGAGGGCTCGACGCCGATCGCGCTCTCGACCTTGCCCGCGCCCAACAGATCCAGCGCCAGCGCGAACACGAACGGCTTTGACATCGACTGGATGGTGAAGGGCACCCGGCTGTCGCCGACTTCGTAGACATGGCCGTCCAGCGTCGCGAGACTGATACCGAAATAGGCAGGGTCGGCCTTGCCGAGCTCCGGGATGTAATCGGCCACGGCGCCCGAAGTCTCTGCCGAGAACTCGTTGAGGCATGTGTCCAGAAACCGCAGCAGGGGCGGCTTCGAACGGGTCCAGGCGGAGGCGGGCGGCGGTTGCGCTATCATTGCCTCCCTTGTGCAACGCAATCAGGGCACGCGCAACCCGGTGGTATCCCGAGGCCATGCCCCGTGGCGCCAGAACGCAAGACGTAATGCGCGATCTATGATGCTTTTTTGGATTGTCGCGAGCCAGATCCGCAACGGTGCGAGCTCAGCTCGCGACGATCGCGATCGCTTGTCCTTCCGCGACGATATCATCGAGCTTGACGAGCAGCGATTTAAGCGTTCCGGCCGCGGGCGATGGCACCGGTATCTCCATCTTCATGGCCTCGACGAACACAATCTCATCGCCATCAGCGACCGTTCCTCCAACTTGCACGGGAGTTGCGCAGATGCGTCCCGCGACTTCGGTGACGATCTTAATTTTTGGCATGCCGTCGCCTTTTTGTTGTCGTCGCAAAATGCCTGAGGTAGCGTCATCTGCAAGTGGAATTTAATTTCGCACAGCAGAACAACTGGTAGGGAACATGGGACGACGTTCGGAGCGCTTGAGCAGGCAAGGAATGCTCGCCGGAGATGCGGGCGAGGGTGACGTTATCCAGGTGGTATCGCGCGCATTCGATGTGTTGCGATGCTTCGAGGGCCACGAGGCCCGGCTCGGCAATCTCGAAATTTCAAACCGCTGCGGCCTGCCGCGCTCGACGGTGTCGCGGCTCACGCACACGCTGACGCGCATGGGCCAACTGGTTTACCTGCCGCGTGACCAGAAATATCGCATCGGTCCGAGCGCGGTGGCGATGAGCGCCTCGATGATGAAGGGCGCGCAGCTGCGCAGCATGATTCGGCAACGGCTTCAGGAAGTCGCCGAGCAATTGCCGGGCACGGTCGGCTTCGTCGTCCCCGATCGCTTCCATCTCGTCTATTTGCAATTTGCGCGCTCGGCGACGGCGCTCGGCCTGCACGAGGGCACCGGCAGCCGCATCTCGATGGCCTCGACTGCTGCGGGCGCGGCCTATACCGCGGCGCTGGCGCCGGAAGTCGGCGACGCCTTCATTGCGGAGATGGAGCGGGAAGCGCCCGAGGCGGTCAGGATCCTGAAGCCTCGCATCGAGGCCAACCGCGAGGCGCTGCGTGAGCACGGCTATGTCGTGGCTTGCGGGCTCTGGAGCCCGCACATCAACGGGCTCGCGGTGCCGATCTGGTCGCCGCAGTATCAAACCTTCGTGGTCATCACGATCGGCCTTCTGTCCGCGATGTATGACGAGCAGCGTCTGCATACGGAAGTGGCGCCGCTGATGGTCGAGCTCGGCCGTTCCCTCGGCAGCCTGCTCGAAGGCGCTGAAGGCGACGTCTTCAACAATCGCATCCCGCGCAAGCCGGTCGCGATGGCCGTGCACAACAATAACAAGCCGATCAATTCGGAGGGCGTGAATGAACTGGAAGCCGGAACTCGACGAGCTCGCCCGGCGCGAAGCCTTCGCGCGGGAGATGGGCGGCGTTGACAAGGTCAAGCGACAGCATGACCAGGGCCGGCTGACTGTTCGGGAGCGCATCGACAAGCTGATCGATACAGGCAGCTTTCACGAAATCGGTGCCGTCTCCGGCATCGGCGAATACGATCCAACAGGCGAGCTCAAAAACGTGACGCCGGCGAACTGCGTGTTCGGCCGGGGGCGCGTCGATGGCCGCACGGTCGTCGTGGTTGGCGACGACTTTACCGTGCGCGGTGGTTCGGCCGACGCTTCGATCTCTGCAAAGCCGCTGATGGCCGAGGAGATGGCGCATGATTTTCGGCTGCCCATTGTCCGCATCATCGAAGGCTCCGGCGGCGGCGGCTCGGTCAAGACCATCGAAACCAAGGGCGCGGCCAATCTGCCCGGGGGCATCGGCGGCACGCGCTGGTATCGCTTCACGACCGAGAATTTGTCGCGCGTGCCCGTGGTCGCGCTGGGTCTCGGCTCTGTCGCAGGGCTCGGCGCCGCGCGGCTTGCCGCCAGCCATTATTCGATCATGACCCGGAAATCCGCGATGTTCGTCGCGGGGCCGCCGGTGGTGAAGGCGCTGGGGGAGGACCTCTCGAAGGAGGAACTCGGCGGTGCCGACATCCAGACCCGTGCCGGCGCGGTCGATCATGCCGTTGATACCGAGGAGGAGGCGTTCGCCTGCGCGCGGCGCTTTCTCTTATCTGCCTTCGTCGGTCTACGAATTGCCGCCGACCTTACCCTGCAGCGACAATCCGGAGCGCACCGAGGACGCGTTGATGAGCGCGGTGCCGCGCAACCGCAAGCAAGTCTACAAGATGCGGCCGATCATCGAGTCCGTGGTCGACAAGGGCTCGTTCTTCGAGGTCGCAAGGAATTTCGGCAAGCCCATCATCGCGGGCCTGGCGCGGCTCGAGGGCAGGGCGGTGCTGCTGCTTGCCAGCGACAGTTTTCACTATGGCGGCTCCTGGACGGCGGATGCCTGCCAGAAAGTGGTGCGCTGGGTCGATTTCGCCGAGACCTTCCATCTGCCGATCGTCTATCTCATGGACTGCCCGGGCTTCATGATCGGCCTCGACGCCGAGAAGGCAGGGACCATCCGCCACGGCGTCCGCGCCATGGCCGCGGTCAACCAGACCAGCGTGCCCTGGTGCACCGTGATCCTGCGCAACGCCTTCGGCGTCGCCGGCGTGGTGCATCAGCCGGCCGACCGTTTCTCGATCCGCTACGC
Organism: Bradyrhizobium sp. LLZ17; assembly: GCF_041200145.1. Classification (NCBI taxonomy): domain Bacteria; kingdom Pseudomonadati; phylum Pseudomonadota; class Alphaproteobacteria; order Hyphomicrobiales; family Nitrobacteraceae; genus Bradyrhizobium; species Bradyrhizobium zaerense. Next base: position 1,859,330 of record NZ_CP165734.1, on the reverse strand, counting down.
TTGGCCCTCGGCCTATTGGGGCTCGCTCCCGCTCGAAGGCGGCATCGAAGCCGCCTACCGCGCCGAGATCGACGCGGCCGAGGACAAGGCTGCGAAGCTGAAGGAAATCGAGGATCGCCTCAACAAGCTCCGCTCTCCGTTCCGTTCCGCCGAAAAATTCTGGGTCGAGGAAATCATCGACCCCAGGAAGACAAGGTCGCTGCTGTGCGAGTTCGCGCGACTGGCCGAGCCGCTGCGTAAGGTAGGGCCACCGGAGAATTTTTCGATCCGGCCATAACGCTCAACCCTCTTTTCAGAACTGTTCCACAGCGCCGCGTCTGCGGGTATGCGTCTCAACGCGGAACCCGGAACCCGCCTCGAACGTTCTTTGCTAAATCTCGCCTTTTGGTCGGGAGCGCGACCCTGCGGCCCTGCGGCGAAGCCTTGTTTAGCTATGGAACTTCAGGGGGTTCAATGAGCGATTCATCGAGCGGGGCCCAGACCAGAGATTTCGAAGATCTGCCCCGGATTTCGACCGGCAGCGATGGCCTTGACGACATTCTCTGCGGCGGGCTCGATCCCAACCGCATGTATCTGTACGAGGGTCGCCCGGGCGCGGGCAAGACCACCATGGCCCTTCAATTCCTCCTCGAGGGTGCGCGTCGCGGTGAGCGCGTGCTCTACATCTCGCTGTCCGAAACCAAGCGCGAACTGACGCTCGTTGCGCGGCGGCACGGCTGGTCGCTGGATGCCGTCGATATCTTTGAACTGGTCCCGCCGGAGACCACGCTCGATCCGGAGCGTGAACTGACCGTGTTTCATCCCGCCGAAATGGAGCTGAGTGAAACGACCGGACTGATATTCAAGGAGGTCGAACGCATCAATGCGAGCCGCGTGGTGTTGGACAGCCTGTCCGAACTGCGCCTGCTTGCTCAGAACCCGCTGCGCTACAGGCGGCAGGTCCTGGCGCTCAAGCATTTCTTCACCAATCGCAACTGCACGGTCGTCCTCCTCGACGATCTCTCTTCGTCGCAAGACGACCTCCAGCTCCATTCGATCGCGCATGGCGTGGTGATGCTCGAACAGCTCGCCATCGACTACGGCGCGGAGCGCCGGCGCCTTCGCGTGATCAAGATGCGCGGTATCCAATTTCGCGGCGGCTTCCACGATTTCACCATCGAATCAGGAGGCTTGCGGATATTCCCGCGTCTGATCGCGGCGGAACATCACAAGTCGTTCAGCAACGAACTCACGTCCAGCGGCAATGCCGAACTCGACCGGTTGCTGGGAGGCGGTCTCGAGCGCGGCACCAATGCACTTCTGATCGGCGCAGCGGGCGTCGGGAAATCTTCGCTGGCGCTGAGCTATGCAATCGCGGCTGCCGAACGCAACGAGCACGCCGTGTTCTTTGCCTTCGATGAAGGGCGCGGAACGGTGGAAGCGAGGGCTCGAACCCTTGGGCTGCCTCTGCAAAGGCACGTTGACTCCGGACGTATCCGGTTTCAGCAGATTGATCCGGCCGAGCTGTCTCCCGGCGAGTTCGCCGCCAATGTGAAGGAGAGCGTCGAAAAGGATAACGCCCGCATTGTCGTGATCGACAGTCTGAATGGATATCTGAACGCGATGCCGGATGAGCGATTTCTCATCCTGCAAATGCACGAACTCCTGACTTACCTTGCGCAGCAAGGCGTGCTGACCATCCTGATCCTTGCGCAACACGGGCTGGTCGGTCCGATGGATACGCCGCTGGACATGAGCTATTTGAGCGATTCAGTGCTCATGCTGCGTTATTTCGAGGTGAACGGAACGGTGCGGCGCGCTTTGTCTGTGGTCAAGAAGCGGACCGGCAATCACGAGCATACCATCCGCGAGTTTCGCCTCAGCAGTGCCGGCATCACGCTCGGTCCCCCGCTTCGGGAGTTTAGCGGCATCTTTACCGGCACTCCGCGTTATACAGGAGCGGCATTTCCGGGAGAGCCGGCGGAATGAGTGCCGACCGGGATCACTGCGTTCTCGTGTTTGCTCCGATCGGCCGCGACGGCCCGGCGTCGACCGAGCTTTTCCGTCATTCCGGTCTCGAAGCGATCAATTGTCGAACTTTTCCCGAATTGATCAGCGAGATGTCTGCCGGCGTGGGCGCCGTTTGCCTCGCCGAGGAAGGCTTGTTCGAAGGGATACGACGCCGCTGGCACAGTGGATCGAGCGGCAGCCGCCCTGGTCCGATCTTCCCTTCGTGATTCTCACCAGTCACCGGGCGCAGCCGGCGGTCGTTGCCTGGCGCCAGAGTATCGTCCAGCTCCTTCGCAACGTGTCTCTGCTTGAACGGCCGGTTCAGCCGATCACCCTGACCAGCGCGGTTCAATCGGCGATGCGGGCACGCCGCCGGCAATATGAGATCTGCACCTTGCTCGAAGCGCGCGAGCGAACGGCTCAGCAGCTCGAAAAGCTCGTTGTCGAGCGCACGCGGGCGCTCGAGCAAGCCAACAAGCACTTGCGCCTTGAAATGGAAGAGCGCGCGCGCGTCGAAGAGACGCTTCGGCAAGCCCAAAAGATCGAAGCCATCGGACAGTTGACGGGCGGAGTAGCCCACGACTTCAACAACCTGTTGATGGTGATCTCCGGCGGCCTGGATATGCTCGACCGTCAGGCGGACCCAAATCGCCGCCGTCGTCTCATGGAAGGAATGGTCCAGGCGGCGCAGCGCGGCGCCGGCTTGACCCGGCAACTCCTGGCTTTTTCCCGCCGGCAGAAGCTCCGGCCGGAGCCTGTCGACATCGCGATGCAGATCGGCGGCATGCGCGAATTGCTCGATCGCAGTCGAGAGGCGACGTTCACGTCGCGTTTGATTTTCCGGAAGATCTCTGGCCGGTGGAGGTCGACCCCGGCGAGCTCGAACTGGTCGTTCTCAACCTGGCGGTCAATGCCCGGGACGCGATGCCGAGCGGCGGCACGATCGTCGTCCGCGGCGAGAACCTGCCCGACCTGCACGACGAGCAGATCGAGGGCGACTATGTCCGTCTCTCGGTGGTGGACACGGGCGTTGGCATGGGCCCCGACATCCTGTCGCGGGTTTTCGAACCGTTCTTCACCACGAAGGACGTCGGCAAGGGCTCGGGACTCGGGCTCGCTCAGGTGCACGGATTTGCGACCCAGTCACGGGGAGCGGTTCGCATAAAGTCGACAGTTGGCGAGGGCAGCAGTATCGAGCTCTATCTGCCGCGATCGATGAATCTCCCGTCGCAAGAACGGCATCTCATCGACCTGAACAGGGTTCGTCCGAAGAAGGCCAGCCATGGCCAGGTCCTTCTGGTCGAAGATGATGACGAGGTCGCCGCACTCGTCAGCGAGATGCTCGCGCAGCTCGGCTATGAGGTCACGCGCGCCGCCAGCGCGGCCGCCGCTCTTGGTGCCCTCGCGGATGGTCGCCCTGTCGACATCGTGTTTTCCGATATCATGATGCCGGGTGGCATGAATGGGGTCGAGCTCGCACGGGAAATCCAGAGAAGGCGAAGCGACATCCCGGTGTTGCTGACGAGCGGATACGCCGAAGCGGCGGTTCGGGACGCCGAAAGCGCTGGTGTCCAGATCCTGCCCAAACCCTACCAGATCGAAGAACTCGCCGCCGCGCTTGGCGCCGCCAAGCAAGATTTTCAGCGCGGCACCGAGCCCGCGCGGTCCGGTGCGTCCTGAGGCCACATGCAGACCGGGCCCAGGACGGTGAGCTGCGGCGCGCACCTCTCGCGCTCGCCGGCGCGCTTCAGCTGCACGGATACTGCACTGCCGAGGAAACGCGCGGATACAAATAATAGCTCTCGCTGATCGGGACGGTCCCGGTGATCGTGTAGCCGAGGTTGGGCGTGTATTGGTACGTGACCTCGCCGAGCAACAACGAAATGTTGGAGGGCGAGGGCGTGCCGAGGGCCGTTGGCAAAGTCATCGGCTGAGCTACCGGGCGTGGGGTGCCGTTGAGTGCTTTGCTCCAGGTCACGGTCGCCCTGCCGTTGGCGTCCGTGGATACTTCCGACACGACGACTGTCGTATTCGCCGCGGCATAGGGAGCGATCGTCGCCGCCGACGCCCCTAGCATGGTGCTCAGGGAAGTGTCGGTGACGCATGCGTTTCGTGACACCAGGTCCACGACCGTGTGGGCGGTTTCACTGACCTTGACGCTGATCGCCATCCCGTTCCCGAGCTCGACGCCGCCCACATAGAGCACCAGCATGAACGGCACCACGATGGCGAATTCCACGGCGGCCACGGCGCGCGTATCGACCCACAAGTTCCGCATGCGATGAAGGCTTCGGCTCATGAGTTGACAAAGGCCTCGTTCATGAAAGCCGTGGACGACATCATCAGGCGGACGCTGTTACCCGGTTGGTTCGCCAGATTGAAACCGAGTGGACCCAGGAAAACCGGCCACAGATACATCACCCGCACGACAACGATGTCGCCCTGATTACCGGGGTTGAATTGCCAGACGTTCGTCACGTTTCCATTGGCGTCGTAGGTCAGGGTTGGCATGGCGGTGTTCGTCGAACCCCATGAGTTGGCAACCTGGACGTCGATCATCAGGCCGTTGCAGTTGAACAGGATCACGACGTTGCTGCAGACCGCCTGGGCAAATTGAGCCTGAGTCATACTCTGGCCCTGCGCCTGTCCCGTCAGGATCGTCCGGCTCGATTGGTTCACAACCTGTTCCAGCAGCTGCTGGGCAAAGAAAACAAGGAAGGTCTGGATGAGCGCGACCAGCAAGGCGATGAATGCCGGGCCGATCAGCGCGAACTCGACCGCAGTTGCGCCCTTCCGGTCGGCAACGAACGCGCGCCAGCGGCGGCGTCTGGTGATGGGCACGGCGTGCGTGGCGGTCATGACTGCTTTCTCTATTGAGTCAGGCGGGGATCGGACGCGACTTGGAGGAACAGCTTTTGGAGTGCGTCCGAGATGTTGCCGCCATTCTGTACGTCAGTGAACAATCCCGGCGAGGCGCAGGATTTTAGATTTGCTGCGATCTGGCTAGTCGATGGTGCTTGGGCGTTGAACGGCGCAATATGTGTATTGTACCAGGAGTTCGTCGAGAGCGGCACGTATTCGGTGTAGAGCACCGCGATGCGGATATTCTTGTTCTTGATGGTGGTGCAAATCGTGGTGTCGATCGGTTGCTGGCACCGAGTATAACCGCCGCCGGTGGTGACGGTAGGCTGGCTACAGGACGAGATACCTGTCGAGTCATCGACGCCGTCGGTGACTAGGAATACTACTTCCTGTGGCGTATCGCTGGGTGAGTTGGTGCCGTTCCCCGGCACCGGCATAAGGCTGTTAAGGCTGGTCAGCGCGCCTTCGATGTTGGTGTCGGTGTCGTCACGATCGCCAGAGATGCAAGGAGAACTGCTGGCTTCGGTCTTTGCCGATGACGATGTCGATTGGCAGCCGGCGTGTCCGACCGCCATGAGTTGGATGCTGGAGGCCGCATTTTGCATTTGCGCGACCGTGTAGCTCGTTGTCGTGGACGGTGTCAGAGGGGTTTGCACCACCCCAGGTTTTCCCGAAGGCGCGAAGATCGGTGCACTGCCCCCGGTTGTCGGACTGTTGTTTAGAGCGGTATCGAACGTATAGATCGCGACTCCGTAGGTGTTTCTATTGGCGTTCGATATCGAGTAGGCAGTATTCATCAATGATTGGACTGCCTGCGTCACCAGATCGATACGGAGCGTTATGTTGTTGTTTCTGGCGACGGCGAGATTGTCGAGGGTCCTGCAATTCGAACTGGTTGCGCCCTGGTTTTGGCTGCTGGTGGGCGCTGGATTGGCGCCCCTGTCGGCGCAAGGGTAGGCTTCATGGCAAGCGAAGCCGCAATTCGCCGAGTTCGCAACGCTCTGGTTCTTCGTGGCGGCAATCAGGTTGCTGATGTCGTTCGGAGTCGCTCCGATGCCCATCGACGGCGAATCATCCAGCAAGAGATAGAAGTTGATGTTGGGTGCACTCTGGTTGCGTGCCGAGGACTGACCTGCGAACGGCCAGCTTGCCTGTCTGAGCAGGCTCGGGAAGGAATTGTTCGCGGCCGCGTTGTAGCAAACCTGGACGTTGCGAACGATCTGATTGTTGCTGTTTTTCGGGTCACTATAGACTGAGTTCGTGCCGGGGCAGGCCGGATAGGTACAGTAGCCCGTTGTCGCGTCGGGTCTGCTGCAATTGACCGCGACCGTGAGAGTTGGCTGCGCCGGTAAGTTGTTGTTGCTCACCAGACCATTCGCGGTGATGTTGAAGACGTTCTTCGCCGCGGTCTGGGCCGCCTGCGGGCTCTGCTGCATCATCGCCGAGGTGATGGTGGCGACGGCGGCAGCGTCGGCGGCCGAGTCGAGGTTGACCTTCATGTGCTGCGTATGCGTGTAGTCCAGCGCCATGCCGAGCAGAAAGACTGTCGGAACCATCACAAGTGCAAAGATCACGGCGACGTTGGCCTTGCGATCTCTGGCAAAACGATACAACCCAGCGCGAAGCATGATCTTCATCCTAATCGCCGTCGGACTTGGCAGAGGCAATTTCTCTGGCCTATCAAGGATCGAGGACCGGCGAACGCGACCGGGCGACCTCCGCCGACCTCTCAGCACAGCGGAACTTTGAAGATCGCCTGTTAAGTAAGGCTTACGCGGATCGCACGAACATGGGTCGCCGAAAATCCGCCGTTGCCGGATCGAGCGGCATCATTAACCAAAGCTTAAGGCGCCAGGAGAATTGAAGCGATTTGCCTCCGCCAGGCGGCATCCTGGTTCTACCTATTCCCGGGAAGAACGCAGAGAGGGAGAATAGACTTACGGCCTGTGAACCCCGCGACGCGGCCGGGCACGGAGTGTAGGAGCCCTGAGCCGGCTTGCGCCGGCCCGGTCACACGCCCCGCTCATGCCATCGCAGGCTTTGCTTGCGGCTTTGGCTGACGCGACAGCCCGAGTACGATCAGCGACGCGAACACGCAGAGGGCACCCGCAATGAAGAAGGCCGGGAGATAGCTCTGGAGCAGCGTCCGCGACAGGCCCGCGCCGAAGGCCGCAGTGCCGGCGCCAAGCTGATGGCCGGCAAAAATCCAGCCGAACACCAGATTGGCGCGCTCGGGTCCGAACTTCTGCGCGGTCAGCCGCACCGTCGGCGGCACGGTCGCAATCCAGTCGAGCCCGTAGAACATCGCGAAGACCGACAGCCCGTAGAACGAGAAATCGCTGAAGGGGAGGAAGATCAGCGAGAGCCCGCGCAGGCCGTAGTACCAGAACAGGAGGTAGCGATTGTCGTAGCGGTCCGACAGCCAGCCCGACATGATGGTGCCGAAGAAGTCGAAGATGCCCATCGCGGCGAGCAGGCTCGCGGCCTGCACCTGCGGGATGCCGAAATCGAGGCACATCGGGATCAGATGCACCTGGACCAGGCCGTTGGTCGAGGCGCCGCAGACGAAGAAGGTCGCAAACAGGATCCAGAACGCACTCGACTTCGAGGCGTCGCGCAGCGTGCCCAACGCCACGGCCGTGATCGAGCCATGGCTGACTGGAGGCGCGGGCAGGGGCTCGGTACCTTCGTCGCCGTGCGGGCGCAGGCCCACATCGCTCGGACGGTCGCGCATCAAAAGCAGCACCGCCAGTGCGGAAACGCCGAGCATGATGCAGACGAAGCCGAGCGCAAGCCGCCAGCCATAGCGCTCCGTGAGGCTCGCCAGCAGCGGCAGGAATACCAGTTGGCCGGTGGCGACGCTCGCGGTCATGATGCCGATCACGAGCCCGCGCCGCGCTGCGAACCAGCGCGTGGCGATAGTTGCACCCAGCACCAGCGCGGTCATGCCAGTGCCGAGGCCGATCACGACACCCCACAAAGCCACGAGCTGCCAGACCTCCGTCATGCCGAGCGAGGCCACCAGCGCCGAGACGACGATGAGCTGTGCGGTCAGCGTGACGTTGCGCAGGCCGTAACGGTTGAGCAGCGCCGCCGCGAACGGCGCCATCAGCCCGAACAGGATGAAGCGGATCGAGAGCGCGGACGAGATCTGCGCCGTGCTCCAGCCGAATTCCTTTGCAGGGGAACGATGAACACGCCGGGCGCGCCGACCGTGCCGGCGCTGATCAGGGCGGCGAAGAAGGTCACGCCGACCATCACCCAGCCATAGTGGATATTACGGCGGCCGAGTGCTGCCGCGAGCCAGTTCGAGATCATTGGGCCTCAATATTGATGGACAGGCGTGAAGAGGACCTGCACGAGCTCGCAGAATGGCACGGGAATCGTCTGTCGAAAATGACAGACTTCCCTCATTTTCTGACGTTTACGTCAGGACGTCAGACGCGCTCTACGGCGATCGCGGTAGCTTCTCCGCCACCAATACAAAGCGCGGCGACGCCGCGCTTGAGGTTCTTCGCCTCGAGCGCATGGAGCAGCGTCACGATCAGACGTGCGCCGGTGGCCCCGATCGGATGGCCGAGCGCGCAGGCACCGCCGTTGACGTTCAGCTTGTCGCGGGGAATGCCGAGATCGCGCTGCGCCGCCATGGCCACAACGGCAAACGCCTCGTTGATCTCGAACAGGTCGACATCGGCGGCGCTCCAGCCCACCTTGTCGAGCAGCTTGCGGATCGCCGGGATCGGCGCCGTGGTGAACCATTGCGGCTCCTGGCTGTGGGTCGCATGGCCCTTGATCACCGCGAGCGCCGGCAGGCCATTGCGATCCGCGAGCGACCGCTTCGTCAGCACCAGCGCGGCGGCGCCGTCCGCATTCGCAGACGAGGCGGCCGGCGTGATGGTGCCGTTGGCCCGGAACGCAGCCTTCAGTCCGGGGATTTTTGCCGGATCGACCTTCAGCGGATGCTCGTCGTTGGCGACGATGCGTGGTCCAGCCTTCTCGGTCAGCGTGATCGGCGCGATCTCCGCCCTGAACGCGCCACCCTCGACCGCGCTGCGTGCGCGGCTGAGCGTTTCCATCGCATAGGCGTCCTGGTCCTTGCGGGTGAACTGGTACGCCTCCGCCGTGGCCTCGCCGAAATCGCCCATGGAACGGCCGGTCTCGTAAGCGTCCTCCAGCCCGTCCATCATCATGTGGTCGATGATGCGGTCATGGCCGGCGCGATAGCCGCCGCGTGCCTTTGCCAGCAGATACGGCGCGTTGCTCATGCTCTCCATGCCGCCGGAGACGACGATCTCGGCCGAGCCCGCACGAATGATGTCGTGCGCCAGCATGGTCGCTTTCATGCCGGAACCGCAGACCTTGTTCACGGTGGTGGCGCCGGTGGCGTCGGGAAGTCCAGCCGCGCGCGCAGCCTGCCGCGCCGGTGCCTGACCCTGCCCGGCAGGGAGCACGCAGCCCATGAACACCTCGTCGATCTTCTCAGGCGCGAGCTTTGCCCGTTCCAGCGCAGCACCGATCACATGCGAACCGAGCTTGTGTGCAGCCAGCGGCGACAGCTCGCCCATGAAGCGGCCAAGCGGGGTGCGGGCGGCGGAAACGATGACGACGGGATCGGCGGCTTCGGCCATGGCGAGGCTCCCTGACGATGATGTAAGATTATAATCATCATATGATGCGGCGCAAAAAATGCAACTGCGCCGGGCATGAGAAATTGTCGTGGTTCGGATGAGATTTGGTCGTTCGATCGGAGGAGGCGGAGAACCCTACCGCTTCCGATCCACAAACGCCTGCATCAGCCGCGTCGGCTCATCCGTCAGGAACGACTCGCCGAATATCTTGATGCTCAAATTCACCGACTCCGTCAGCGGCAGCTCCTCCCATTGCCGCAGCAGCGCCTTCTGCGACCGCAACGCCTCGGGGCCGCATGCGAGCAGCGCCGTCACGGTGTGCTCGACGGCGGCATCCACCCCGCCCTCCGGCGCGACCTTGTCGACCAGTCCCCAGGCCAGCGCCGTGGGCGCGTCGATATTTTCGGCCGTCATGACCAGCCAGCGCGCGCGGGCCCAGCCGATCAGGCGCGGCAATAGCGCCGCATGAATGACGGAGGGGATGCCGACGCGCACCTCCGGCATGCCGAAATGCGCATCATGGGCCGCGATGCGGAAGTCACAGGCGGCCGCCACTTCGAGCCCGCCGCCGAGGCACCAGCCGGGCATGCGCGCGATCACGGGAGCAGGGAACGCGCGCACGGCTTCGCAGAGATCGCGCAGGCGAGTAATGAAGGCTTCCGCTGATGTCTGGTCGAGCCTGGCCATCTCCTTGATGTCGGCGCCGCCGATCATGCTCTTCTCGCTCTCGCCACGCAGCACCACGACGCGGATGCTGCGGTCGGAAGCGAGCTGCTGCAAGCCTCGGCAGACAGCATCGGTGACGGGCGAGCCCAGAATGTTGAGCGGGCCGGCGTTGCAGATCGTGACGTGAACGACGCCACGTGCGTCGCGCGTCACGCCGCAGTGCTGATTGAGCATTTCCATCGTGAGATCCCGAAGTTTCGTGGACGTGTGCAGGCGCACCAGTCGGGATCACTTCCGGGCCGAAACGCGCTCTTTGTCAAGCGGGCAGGGAATGCAGTTGTCGGCGCGAACTCCGTCCTATAGCATGACGCATATCATACAAATGGCGTCCCATGACCGAAAACGAACAATTCGAGCTGTTTTCGCCCGAGCGCCGGCGCGAGCGCGTTGTGGATTGACAGGTGCCCGGGCCGGTTGCGAAAGCGGCCATGGGCCTTTCGGGAATGGACGCGATGCTCGCACTCCGCGACGGACGGCTGCCGCCGCCGCCGTTCATCAAGCTGATCGGCCTCACAATGACGGTGGTCGAGCCCGGCCGGATCGTCATGGAACTGGAGCCGCGCCAAGACCTCGAAAATACCATCGGGCTCCTGCACGGCGCGTGCAGTGCACGCAAGGCAACCTTTTCCATGATCGGCAACGATTTTACCGGGAATTAATGCGCCCTTGGCGCGATATCCGTGTTATTAGATGACCGCCGACATCCAATGAGAGACGCATGCGCTATTCCCCGGAACACAAGCAGGAAACCCACGACCGCATCGTGAAGAAGGCGTCCGTACGGCTGCGCGAAAAGGGCGCCCACGGCATCGGCGTCGCCGACCTCATGAAAGAGGCGGGCCTGACCCATGGTGGCTTCTACGCGCATTTCGATTCCCGTGAGGCGCTGGTGATCGAGGCGTTTGGCTACGCCATGGACCGCTCGATGGAGCATTGGCGCAAGCAATCCGGCCAGGTCGCGCCGGAGAAGCAGCTCAGCCAGATCGTCGAGACCTATCTCTCCACGCTGCATCGCGACGATCCCGGCCATGGCTGCTCGATCCCTTCGCTCGGCGCCGAGATCTCCCGCGAGAGCCCGAAGACGCGGAAAGCTTTTGCCGGCAAGCTCGACGAGATGATCGAGATGATAACCGACTATATCCCCAATCTGCCACGCAAAGCCGCGCGCAAGCAGGCGATCGCGACGCTGGCGACGATGGCCGGCACCATGCTGCTGGCGCGGATCGCGGGGACCGGCGAGCTGTCCGACGAGGTGCTCAAGGCCGGCAAGGAGAATGCGCTCGACGCCGCGAAGCGTGAGCCGAAGCTGACGGCAGCGAAGAAGCTGAAGCAGGGCTAAGCCGAGATACCGTAGGGTGGGCAAAGGCGCGCTCTTTGCGCCGTGCCCACCATCTCTCCACGACGACGGCTGACATGGTGGGCACGCTTTTGCTTTGCCCACGAGAGCGGTACTTCACCGCCCCGCAAACAACGCCCGCTCGCGCTCGACGATCTCGCCGATGTAATCCGCCACCGCCCTGATCCGCGCAAGATCCTTGCTGTCGGCGTGCATCAGCATCCAGAAGGTGCGGGTGATCGAAACCTCCTCGGGCAGCACCGGCACGAGCTGCGGATAGTCGGTCGCCATGAAGTGCGGCAACACGGCGATGCCGAAGCCTGCGAGCGTGGCATTGAGCTGTGCGATCAGATTGGCGCTGCGCAGACGTGCGGAGATCCGCGGTGAGACCTGCGGCAAATAGTCGAGCTCGGGCGTGAACAGGAGTTCCTCGATGTAGCCGACGAAACGATGTTGCGGCAGCACCTCGCGCGAGACGATTTTGGGGAAGCGGTCGAGATAGCCGGGGGCGGCATAGAGCCCAAGCCGATAGTCGAGCAGCTTGCGGCCGACGATGCGGCCTTCCTTCGGCATCGTCAGGCTGATCGCGATATCGGCCTCGCGCTTGGAGAGGCTGAACAGCCGCGCGGTCGCCACCAGTTGCAAATCGAGATCGGGATACCGGTCGGCGAACGGCGCCAGCCGCGGCGCCAGGAACGCGGTGCCGAAGCCGTCGGGCGCGCCGATCCGCACCGTGCCGGTCAGCCGTGCCACCGATCCCCCGACCTGCTCCTGGTTGGCAACGATGGTCGATTCCATCGCCTCCGCGCTGTCGGCGACGCGCTGGCCGGCTTCGGTGAGGAGGTAGCCGGTTTTGCGGCGGTCAAACAGCTTGGCCGAAAGCTGCTTTTCCAGCCGGTCGACGCGGCGGATCACGGTCGCATGGTCGACGCCGAGCTGCTTTGCCGCAGCCGACACCGAGCCGCCCCGCACGATGGCCAGCACGAAGCGGAAGTCGTCCCAGTCGATGTGACCTTGATCCAGCATTTTCGCACATCTAAGGTGCATTATCTCAGACTTGAATCCTATAAAATGCAGGTCGATAGGATTTGTCAAAGCGATCAGGCTGGCCTTAAGGAGATCATTCCATGCGTTCAATCGGACATTTCATCGGTGGCAAGGAGGTCAAGGGCACCTCGGGCCGCACCGCCGACGTTTTCGAGCCGATGACCGGTGACGTGCAGGCCAAGGTCGCGCTGGCGTCCAAGGCCGAACTCCGCGCCGCTGTGGAGAACGCCCGCGCCGCGCAGCCGGAATGGGCCGCGACCAACCCGCAGCGCCGTGCCCGCGTCATGACGAAATTCGTCGAGCTGGTGCAGCGCGACTACGGCAAGCTCGCCGAGCTGCTCGCGCGTGAGCACGGCAAGACCGTGCCCGACGCCAAGGGTGACATCCAGCGCGGCCTCGAGGTTGCAGAATTCGCCTGCGGCATCCCGCATCTGATGAAGGGCGAGTACACCGAAGGCGCCGGCCCCGGCATCGACATCTATTCCATGCGCCAGGCGCTCGGCGTCGTCGCAGGCATCACGCCGTTCAACTTCCCGGCGATGATCCCGATGTGGAAGTTCGCGCCCGCGATCGCTTGCGGCAACGCGTTCATCCTCAAGCCGTCGGAGCGCGATCCCGGCGTGCCGATGATGCTGGCCGCACTGATGATCGAGGCCGGGCTGCCGGCCGGCATCCTCAACGTCGTCAACGGCGACAAGGAAGCGGTCGACGCCATCCTCGACGATCCCGATATCAAGGCCGTCGGCTTCGTCGGCTCCACGCCGATCGCGCAGTACATCTACGAGCGCGCAGCCCAGACCGGCAAGCGCTGCCAATGTTTTGGCGGGGCCAAGAACCACGCCATCATCATGCCCGACGCCGACATGGACCAGGCGGTCGACGCGCTGATCGGTGCCGGCTACGGCTCCGCCGGCGAGCGCTGCATGGCCGTCTCGGTCGCCGTGCCCGTCGGCAAGACCACAGCCGACCGGTTGATGGACAAGCTGATCCCGCGCGTCGAATCGCTCAAGATCGGCACCTCGATCGACCCCTCCGCCGATTACGGCCCGCTGGTGACGCGCGAGGCGGTCGAGAAGGTCAAGGGCTACATCGACATCGGCATCAAGGAAGGCGCGACGCTCGCCGTCGACGGCCGCGGCTTCAAGATGCAGGGCTACGAGAACGGCTTCTATCTCGGCGGCTCGCTGTTCGACAACGTCACCAAGGACATGCGGATCTACAAGGAAGAGATCTTCGGCCCCGTGCTCTCGGTGGTGCGTGCGCACGACTACAAGGAAGCGCTGGCGCTGCCGTCCGAGCATGACTACGGCAACGGCGTCGCGATCTTCACCCGCGACGGCGACGCCGCGCGCGATTTCGCGGCCAAGGTCAATGTCGGCATGGTCGGCATCAACGTGCCGATCCCGGTGCCGATCGCGTACTACACGTTCGGCGGCTGGAAGAAGTCGGGTTTTGGCGATCTCAACCAGCACGGCCCGGACTCGATCCGCTTCTACACCAAGACCAAGACGGTGACCTCGCGCTGGCCGTCCGGCGTCAAGGAAGGCGCGGAGTTCTCGATCCCGCTGATGAAGTAATTTCCTCGTCATTGCGAGGAGCCCTTGCGACGAAGCAATCCAGGATCTTTCCGCGGACACAGTCTGGATTGCTTCGCTTCGCTCGCAATGACGAGAGAAAGATGAGCAGCCCAGCATGCAGTTCGCTCTGAACGAGGATCAGGTCGCGGTTCGCGACATGGCGTTGGCGTTCGCGGCTTCGAGGATCGCGCCGCACGCGCTGCGCTGGGACGAGGAGAAGCACTTTCCCGTCGACGTCATGCGCGAAGCCGCGACGCTCGGCATGGGCGGCATCTATATCCGCGACGATGTCGGCGGCTCCGCCATGACCCGCTTCGACGCGGCGCTGATTTTTGAAGCGCTGGCGACGGGCTGCCCGACCACCTCGGCCTTCATCTCGATCCACAACATGGCGTCCTGGATGATCGATGCCTATGGCAGCGACACCCAGCGCCACACATGGCTGCCAAAACTCTGCACCATGGAGTTGATCGCGAGCTACTGCCTGACCGAGCCGGGCGCAGGCTCGGATGCGGCGGCGCTGCGCACCCGCGCGGTGCGCGATGGCGATCATTACGTCCTCAACGGCCAGAAGCAGTTTATTTCCGGCGCGGGCGGTACCGATCTGCTGGTCACGATGGTGCGCACCGGCGGCGACGGTCCCGGCGGCATTTCGACGCTGGTGATCGACGGCAACACACCAGGCGTGTCGTTTGGCGCCAACGAGCGCAAGATGGGCTGGAATGCGCAGCCGACTCGCGCGGTGATGTTCGAGAATGCGCGCGTGCCTGTCGAAAACAGGCTGGGTGAGGAGGGCATCGGCTTCAAGATCGCGATGGCCGGCCTCGACGGCGGTCGCCTCAACATCACGGCCTGCTCGCTGGGCGGCGCCCAGACCGCGCTCGACAAGGCGCGCGCCTACATGAAGGAGCGCAAGGCGTTCGGGAAACGTCTCGATGAATTCCAGGCGCTGCAATTTCGTCTCGCCGATATGGCGATCGAGCTCGAGGCCGCGCGCACTTTCCTGTGGCGCGCCGCGGCGGCGCTGGACCGCAAGGACCCTGATGCCACCACGCTTTGTGCCATGGCCAAGCGGTTCGGCACCGATGCCGGTTTCGAAGTCGCCAATCAGGCGCTCCAGCTTCACGGCGGCTATGGCTATCTCAGCGAATACGGCATCGAGAAGATCGTGCGCGATCTGCGCGTGCACCAGATCCTCGAAGGCACCAATGAAATCATGCGGCTCATCGTGGCGCGCAAATTGATCGAGGGCGCGCGATGAGTTCGGTGGAAGAGGGCGATCTGGTCGCCCGTGTCGAGGGCGCGGCCGGGATCATCAGGCTCAATCGTCCGAAGGCCATCAATGCCGTGACGCTGGAGATGTTTCGCGAAGTCGCGAAGGCGCTCGATCGCTTCGAGGCCGATCCGGGCGTCGCCGTGATCCTGCTGGAAGGTGCCGGCGAGCGCGGGCTCTGCGCCGGCGGCGATATCCGTGCGCTCTGGGAAAGCTCGAAGGTCAACGGCGGCCTCGGCAAGACCCTGTGGCGCGAGGAATACATCCTCAACGCCCGGATCAAGACGTTTCCGAAGCCCTATGTTGCTTTCATGGACGGCATCGTGATGGGCGGTGGCGTCGGCCTGTCCGCGCATGCGAGCCATCGCGTGGTCACCGATCGCACCAAGCTCGCAATGCCTGAGGTCGGGCTCGGCTTCTTCCCGGATGTTGGCGGCACTTGGTTGTTGTCGCGCTCCCCCGGCGAGATAGGCACTTACTTCGGCCTCAGCGGCCAGACCATGAATGGCCCCGATGCGATCCACGCGAAGTTCGCCGATGCGGTGGTGCCGGCGGCCAAATGGCCGGAGTTGCGCGAGGCGCTGACCAGGGTTCGTCAAGGCGCGACGGCCGCAGAGGTCAGCAAGCTCATCGAGGGCTTTGCGACCGGTGAGACCGCCGGACCGGTCGCCGCAAAACAGCCGATCATCGACGCGCTGTTCGGCTTCGACCGCATGGAGGATATTCTTGCGGCGCTCGAGCGCGACGGCTCGGAGTTTGCGCTCGCAACGCTGAAAACGCTCAACGAAAAATCGCCGCGTGGGATGGTGGTGACGCTGAAACTGCTGCGGCTGGCGCGCGCCTCCTCGAGCCTGGAGGAGTGTTTGGTGCGTGAGTATCGCGCCGCGCTGGAGGTCTTCCGCAGCGATGATTTTCGCGAAGGCGTGCGCGCCGCCGTGATCGACAAGGACCGCAAGCCGGCCTGGTCGCCGCCGCGGATCGAGGACGTCACGCCGGAGATGCTGGCGCCGTATCTCGCCGGGATTGGCGCCGACGAACTGAAGTTCAACTAAACAACGAACTGCATCACGGGAGGACACGAAGATGGCCACGATCGCATTTATCGGTCTCGGCAACATGGGCGGCCCGATGGCGGCCAATCTGGTCAAGGCCGGCCACAGGGTGGTGGCGTTCGACCTCGTCGAAGCCTCGCGGGTGCAAGCCAGGGCCGACGGCGCCGGCATCGCGGACAGTGCAGCTGGGGCGGTGACGGGCGCCGATGTCGTCGTCACCATGCTGCCGGCCGGCAAGCACGTGCTCGGCGTCTGGAACGAGGTCATTCCCGCCATGACAAAGGGCGCGCTGATTATCGATTCGTCCACCATCGACGTCGAGAGCGCGCGGCAGGCGCATGCGCTCGCCGGCAGGCACGGCGTGCTGTCGGTGGACGCGCCGGTGTCCGGCGGCACCGGTGGCGCTAAGGGCGCGACGCTCACCTTCATGTGCGGCGGCGAGGAGAACGCGTTCGCGGCGGCCAAGCCGGTGCTGGAGAAGATGGGCAAGAAGATCGTTCATTGCGGCGGCGCCGGTGCGGGGCAGGCGGCGAAAATCTGCAACAACATGATCCTCGGCATTTCCATGATCGCGGTCAGCGAAGCCTTTGCGCTGGCCGAGAAGCTCGGCCTCTCGCATCAGGCGCTGTTCGATGTCGCCTCGACGTCGTCGGGCCAGTGTTGGTCGCTGACGACCTATTGTCCGGTGCCGGGGCCGGTGCCGACCTCGCCCGCCAACAACGACTACAAGCCGGGCTTTGCGTCCGCCCTGATGGTCAAGGACCTGACGCTGGCGCAGGACGCGGCCAATGCCGCGGGTGCTTCGACCCCGCTCGGTCAGCATGCGCAGGAGATCTATCAGGCCTTCGATAAGGCCGGCCACGGCGGGGTGGATTTTTCCGGAATTATCAAGCACGTTCGCAGCCTCGCTGGAAAGTAGCGAGGCTTTGCCCGTAGCCCGGATGGAGCGAAGCGAAATCCGGGACAGCTGCTTCCAATTGCGTAGCCGTTCCGGGATTGCGCTTCGCTCCATCCGGGCTACGCTCAAGATCATTTTGACGGGCTTGGACCATGACGACATTTCAGGAAGCGCGCGCGTTTCTGCTTGAGAACCGCACGGATTACGACGCCGCGGTCGAAGGGTTTCGCTGGCCCGATCCGGTTCCTTCAATTGGGCGCTCGACTGGTTCGACGCCGAGCTGGCGGGGAATGCGGAGAGCAAGGATCGCCCTGCGCTCTGGATCGTCGATGCCGCGCAAGACCGCCAGACAAAACTGTCCTTCGGGGCGCTATCGCGCCGTTCCAACCAGGTCGCAAACTTCCTTCACGCGCAGGGCTTGAAGCGCGGCGACCATCTCCTGCTGCTGCTCGGCAATGTCGTGCCGCTGTGGGAGACCATGCTGGCCGCGATCAAGCTCGGCGTCGTCGTCATTCCCGCCACAACGCTGCTCACCGCCGATGAACTCCGCGACCGGCTCGATCGCGGCAAGGCGAAGGCAGTGGTGGCCGCGCAGGATCAAGTCGCGAAATTCGCGAGCCTCGGGGCCGAAAACATCGTGCGCATCGTGGTCGGCGCAGCGTCCGACGGCTGGCTTTCGTACAACGATGCGGCGAAAGCGCCGGAGAGCTTTGCGCCGGACGGCCCGACGAACGCCGACGACCCCATGCTGCTCTATTTCACCTCGGGCACGACGGCCAAACCAAAGCTCGTCCTGCACAGTCAGCGCAGCTATCCTGTCGGCCATCTCTCCACCATGTACTGGATCGGGCTGAAGCCCGGAGATGTTCACCTCAACATTTCGTCGCCCGGCTGGGCCAAGCACGCCTGGAGCTGCTTCTTCGCACCGTGGAACGCCGGCGCCACCGTGTTCGTGGTCAACCAACCGCGTTTCGATGCCAAGGCACTGCTTACAACCATCGGCCGCTGCGGCGTCACCACGTTGTGCGCGCCGCCGACGGTGTGGCGGCTGTTCATCCAGGAGAACCTCGCGGCGTTCAAGGTCGCCTTGCGCGAGGTCTGCGGTGCCGGCGAGCCGCTCAATCCGGAAGTGATCGATCAGGTGCAGGCGGCCTGGGGGCTCGCCATCCGGGACGGCTACGGCCAAACTGAAACCACCGCGCTGGCCGGCAACTCGCCGGGCCAGAAGATCAAGATCGGCTCGATGGGGCGCCCGCTGCCGGGCTACCGCGTGCAGGTCAGCGATGCCGACGGCAACCCCGCCAAGGAAGGCGAGGTGGCGTTGCTCTTGGGCAGTGATCGTCCCGCCGGCCTGATGCAAGGCTACCAGGACGACGACGGCATGCTCTCCGGCGCCGAAGGCGAGATCTATCGTAGCGGCGATGTCGTGTTCGAGGACGACGACGGCTATCTCACCTTCGTCGGCCGCTCCGACGACGTGTTCAAATCATCCGACTATCGCATCAGCCCGTTCGAGCTGGAGAGCGTGCTGCTCGAGCACGAACTCATCGCCGAGGCCGCTGTGGTGCCGAGCCCTGATCCGATCCGCCTCGCGATCCCCAAGGCCTTCGTGCTGCTGATTTCGGGTGCCGAGCGGAGCCCGGAAACCGCGCTGTCCATCTTCAGGCATCTGCACACGCGCCTTGCGCCGTTCAAACGGATCCGTCGGCTCGAAATCGTCACCGAGCTGCCAAAGACCATCTCGGGAAAGATCCGCCGCGTGCAGCTACGCCGTCTCGAGCGCGACGACGACCGCAACGATCCCCTGCGCGGCCGCGAATTCCGCGAAGAGGATTTTCCGGAGTTGCCGAAAGCCAGGGGTGAGAGCTAAGTGAACATACAAAGATCGTCATTCCGGGGCGCGCGAAGCGCGAGCCCGGAATCCATTTCGCAACGAACTCTGCGGCACGATGGATTCCGGGCTCGATGCTCCGGGCCGCACTTGCGCGGTCCCGTCGCATCGCCCCGGAATGACGGCACCAGGAGCTATCAATGAACGAAGTCTGGAAAAAACCGCCGATCACGTTGGACGCCTATCGGGCCATGGTCGGCAACGAGATCGGGGTGTCCTCATGGCACCTGGTCGACCAGCCGCGTATCGACAGCTATGCCGACGTGATCGAGGATCATCAGTTCATCCATGTCGATCCCGTGCGCGCAAAGAAGGAGACCGCCTTCGGCACCACCATCGCGCACGGCTTCCTGACGATGTCGCTGCTGTCGATCATGTCCTACGAGGTGATGCCGGTGATTGCCGGCACCACGATGGGCGTCAATTACGGTTTCGGCAAGCTCCGCTTCATCTCGCCGGTGCGTTCGGGCAAGCGCGTCTGCGGCCGTTTCGTGCTGGCGGAAGCCAAATTGCGCAAACCCAATGAATTGCAGTCGCGCACCAACGTCACGGTGGAGATCGAAGGTGAGGACAAGCCGGCGCTGGTCGCAGACTGGCTCGGGTTGATCTATTTTGCGTAAGCTGTACCGGGCTTGACCCGGCTCTTCATCGCTGCTCAAAAAGCGACCGAAAGCGCGATCTTACCCTCTCCCCTTGTGGGAGAGGGTGGCTTCGCGAAAGCGAAGCCGGGTGAGGGGTATCTCTCCGCGGACTCGCCTGCGGAGATAACCCCTCATCCGGCGCTTCGCGCCACCTTCTCCCACAAGGGGAGAAGGAACAAGAAGCAGGAACTGCACAATGGCAATCAGGTTTGATGGACGCGTCGCCATCGTCACCGGCGCAGGCAATGGCCTCGGACGGGCGCATGCGCTGGGATTGGCGAGCCGCGGCGCAAAAGTCGTGGTCAATGATTTCGGCGGCGCGCGCGACGGCAGTGGCGGGTCGCTCTCGCCGGCCGAAGCCGTGGTCGAGGAGATCCGCAAAGCGGGCGGCACCGCAATGGCCGACGGCGCCGACGTCTCGAATTTCGAGCAGGTCACCGCCATGGTCGAGCGCGCCACCAAGGAGTGGGGCAGCGTCGATCTCTTGTGCGCCAATGCCGGCATCTTGCGCGACAAGTCGTTCGGCAAGATGGAAGCGGCCGATTTCCTGAAGGTGCTCGACGTGCACCTCGTCGGCACCTTCTACTGCTGCAAGGCGGTCTGGGCCGGCATGCGCGACCGCAACTATGGCCGCATCGTGCTGACCACGTCCTCCTCCGGACTGTACGGTAATTTCGGCCAGGCCAATTACGGCGCGGCGAAGTCCGGCATGGTGGGCCTGATGAACGTGCTCGCCGAAGAGGGCCGCAAGACCAACATCCGCGTCAACATCATCTCGCCGACGGCGGCAACCCGCATGACCGAGGAGCTGCTGCCGCCGCAGGCGCTGCAATTGATGAAGCCGAACGCGATCACGCCTGCTGTCGAATATATGCTGAGCGAGGATGCGCCGACCCGCACCATCATGGGCGCGGGCGCAGGCTCCTTCGCCGTGATCAAGATTGTCGAGAGCGAGGGCATCAACCTGCCGGAGGCCGAATGGACGCCGGATGCGATCGCCGCGCACTTCGCGGAGATCAGCGACATGTCGAAGGCGAAAGCGCTGGCGGGAGCGTTCGAGCAGACGCAGAAATATGTAGCGCAGGCTGCGGCACGGACGGGCATCAAGCTGTAGTCACGCCGTCATTCCGGGGCGATGCGACGGGACCGCGCTAGCGCGGCCCGGAGCATCGAACCCGGAATCCATCCTGTCACCGACTTTGCCGCCCAATGGATTCCGGGCTCGCGCCAAGTGGCGCGCCCCGGAATGACGATCTTGGCGAATCTGGCCTAAACTCCCGCCATGACCACAACCCAAACCCACGTCGCAATCATCGGTGCCGGTCCCGCCGGCCTGATGGCGGCGGAGGTGCTGGCGCAGGGTGGCGCCTGCGTCACCGTCTACGACGCCATGGCGTCAGCGGGCCGCAAATTCCTGATGGCCGGCCGTGGCGGTCTCAATCTTACCCACAGCGAGCCGCTGCCGGAGTTCATGGCGCGTTATCGCGACGCGGCGCCGATGCTGAAGGCGGCAATCGACGCGTTTCCACCCCACGCGCTGCGCGCCTGGAGCGAGGCGCTCGGCGAGCCGACCTTCGTCGGCACCAGCGGACGTGTGTTTCCGAAAGCGTTCAAGGCGTCACCCTTGCTGCGTGCCTGGCTGCGCCGGCTCGATGCCGGCGGCGTGCGGTTTGCCTTTCGCCATCGCTGGAGCGGCTGGGATGAAGCGGGGCAGCTGCTGTTTCACGCCACCGACGGTCAACAGGCGATTGAGGCCAAGGCAACGGTGCTTGCGCTTGGCGGCGCAAGCTGGCCGCGGCTTGGGTCGGATGGCGGCTGGGTCGATCTCCTCGGAGCAAAAGGCATTGCTATCTCAACACTGCGGCCGGCCAATTCCGGGTTCACGGTTGCGTGGTCGGAGGTTTTCCGTGACCGTTTCGAGGGCCAGCCGCTCAAGGGCGTGGCGCTGACGATCGGTGCACACACGGTGCGCGGCGAAGCCATGATCACCCGCAGCGGTATCGAAGGTGGCGCGATCTATGCGCTCTCCGCGGAGTTGCGCGAGGCGGTGCTGGGTCTCGGCCAGGCGCGGCTGATGATCGC
This sequence comes from Bradyrhizobium sp. LLZ17, assembly GCF_041200145.1. NCBI lineage: Bacteria > Pseudomonadati > Pseudomonadota > Alphaproteobacteria > Hyphomicrobiales > Nitrobacteraceae > Bradyrhizobium > Bradyrhizobium zaerense. The sequence goes on along the minus strand of NZ_CP165734.1, from coordinate 1,837,328 downwards.
ATTGCGACCCGACCTCGACGCCGCCGCGTTGACCACGAGGCTTTCTGGTACGCGCGGCAAACAGTCGCTCGCGAATTTCCTGCGCAAGGCGGCGCAAGTCTCACCGGTTGGGATCGGCCTGATGCAGGAGGCCGCCATCGCGTCAGGCCGGCCGCTCGCCTCGTTCTCGCCGGCGGATCTCGCGAACCTGATCAACGCAATTCCGGTTCAGCTCACCGGCGTCGCCGCGATCGATCGGGCGATCTCGACCGCAGGCGGAATAACTTTTGAGGAGCTCGACGAGCATTTCATGCTGCGCCGTGTGCCCGGCGTGTTCGCAGCCGGCGAGATGCTAGACTGGGAAGCGCCGACTGGTGGTTATCTGTTGCAGGCATCATTCGCGACCGGGCGCGCCGCGGGGCAGGGCGTCTTGCGATGGCTTTCGCAATCGCCATCATGATGTGCCGGTCCGGGTGATGAGATCCGTCAGCAGCCCGAGCGCACCAAAACTCCCCGCCACCGCGCAGACCGTCGTCCACCCGCCAAAGCTCCAGGCCACCGATGCTGCAGCGGCGCCGACCCCGCCGCCGATGAAGAACAGCGCGACGAACAGGCCGTTCATGCGGCCGCGTGCCTCCGGGCGCAAAAGGTTGATGGCGCGGCGGCCCAAGGTCTGGTCGGTGGTGATGCCGACGTCGAGCAGGATCGTGCCGAGGCTCAGCACCAACAGCGCGGCGATGCGCGATTCGAGCGCACCGGCCCAGGCACAGAGTGCGAGCGAGCCGATGATGAGCAGATGCGCCGCAACGAACAGCGGGCGTGCCCAGCCCTTGTCGCCCCAGCGGCCGGCCATTGGAGTCGCGGCGGCGCCAGCGACGCCGATCAGCGCGAACACGGCAATTCCCCTCGCATCGAGGCCGAACGGCGCATCCGGCAGCCGCAGCGCGACCGCCGACCAGAACGCGGTGAAGGACGCCATGACCAGGGCCGCAGTCCAGGCGCGCATGCGGAGCACGGGCTCCTCGCGCAGCAGTCTTGGAAAGGAGAGCAGCAATTGGCCGTAGCTCGCGCGCCCCGTCGGCTGAAGCGGTGGAAGGTAGCGGCCGAGCGCCCCGGCAAGCAGCGCCATCAGGACGGCGGAGACGACGTAATAGGCGCGCCAGCTCCAGAGATCGGCGATCAGGCTCGCCGCAGGCCGCGACAGCAGGATGCCGATCATCAATCCACTCATCACCTCGCCGATGGCCTGGCCGCGGCGATCCGGCGCCACCATGGCTGCGACGAGCGGGACCATCATCTGGATCGCTGCGCAGGAGGCGCCGAGGACGAAGGTGGCAAGCAGCAGCATTGATGGTGTCGGCGCAAATGCTGTCGCAAGCGCGGCGAGGATGGCACAGCCCAGCGTGCGCAGGATGATGCGCCGGTTCTCGACGAGATCGACCAGCGGCACCAGGAGCAGCAGCCCGAGCGCATAGCCAAGCATTGTCAGCGTGCTGATCAGGCCCGCCTGCCACGCCGGCATCGACAATGAGCGCCCGATCAAGCCGAGCAGGATCTGCGGCGCGAACAGATTGGTGACGACCACGCCGGTGGTGAGGGCGCCGAGCCAGATCAGGGACCGCTCGGCGAGCTGGTTTGGGGACGCAAGCTTGGTGGTGTCGGAAATCGTCATCGGACCTCGCAGGGACTTGGTGCGAGTACCCCTTTAGGCCGCAGGCCTAATATGCTACAATTCAAATAAGCCTATAAAGAATATGCGAGTTTGTATGAATACCCATGACCTTGTCGCCTTCGTTGCCGTGGTCGAGACCGGATCGATCGTGGCTGCTTCGGCGCGTCTCAATCTCACTCAGCCCGGCGTGACCCGGCGCATCCAGAATCTCGAGGAGATGCTGGGAGCACAGCTGCTGGACCGGTTGTCAAAGCCGCTGAAGCCGACGGCAGCGGGCCATGAGGCCTATGAGCAGGGCCGACGCCTGCTCCGGATGCTCGATGATCTCAAGTCGGGCGTCGCCAATGACGGCGTGGTGCGGGGCGAGTTCAGGCTCGGTCTGACGCCGTTCCTCTCCGAGGCCGGGCTGACCGGACCGCTCGATGCGGTGCGCGCCGAATTTCCCGCGCTGGCGGTGCGTGTCGTCTCCGGCTGGTCGCCGAACCAGCTCGAGCGGGTCAGCCGCAACGAGCTCGATGCGGCCGCGATCTGTCTGCCTGACGGTGCGGTGCCGCCTTCCGATCTCGCCGCCGACGATCTCGGTGCCCAGCCCGTCGTTTTCGTCGTCGCGCGCGACATGAAGATCCCGCGCATCGTCGATCTGGAACGGCTGTCGCAGCTGTCCTGGGTGATCAACCAGGACGGCTGCGGATTTCGCGATACGCTGAAGCGCAAATTCGATGCGCAGCATCTGCCGTTCAGTATTGCCGTCGAGGCGCTGGACAGCGAGCTCCGATTGTCGCTGGTGTCGCGCGGCCTGGGCGTCGGGCTGGTCACACCGATCGCCCTGAGGCGCAGCGCGTTTCGCCACAAGCTCAAGCCGATCGCTGCGCGCGACTTCAAACCCGCCGTGCGCGCATGGATCGTCCATCGCGCGCCGGCCGGCCGGCTGGAGCGGCCGATCAAGCTATTTCGTGATGGACTCGACCGGGAGCTCCAGGCCCTGATCGGCGGCTAGCGCAGCTTGCCCCGCGCGGCAACCGGCAACGTGCCGATGATCTCCTCGCCGCGCACCATCACGACCTCGTCCATCATGTTGACGACGACGCAAACATGATTGGGCACGATGCGGACGACATCGCCGACATTGGGGCGGGTGTTGCTGCGGGAGAGGTCGAGGAAGCCGTGCTCCTCGGCAAAGCGTGCGATCTTCGCTTCGGGGTGTTCCAGGATGAGGCCGTGGCCGTCGAGGCCGCCGGTGTCCGTCGTCAGCGTCTTGGAGCCGGCATCGAGGATGCCGCGCTCGGGCGCGGCACGGCTCACCACCGTCGAATAGATGTGAAGCGCGCAGTCGTCCCAGGTGGCGGAGCCGGCGGCGACCTGCATGCGGTCGTTGTAAATGTAGGTGCCGAAACGGTGCTCGGTGCCGCCCTTGAGCTTGCCAATGTTCTTGAGGTTCGGCGTGCCGCCGGTCGAGACCATGGTGGCGTCCAACCCGTGCGCGCACACGCCGGCCAGCGCCTCGTCGAAAAACATTTGCGCGTCGGCCCAGCCGGTCTCGGTCGGATAGAGCATGAAGCCGGCGAAGTGCAGCCCCTTGGATGCTGCGATCTCACGCGCGAGCGCGATCGCCTCGGCCGGCGTCTCGACACCGGCGCGCTTGCGCCCCGTGTCGCATTCGACCACGACCGACAGAGGACGGCCCGAAGCCGCGGCAGCCTTGGGCAGGCCGGCGACAACAGTCGAATTGTCGGCGGCCACCGTCATGTTGGCCTTGGCCTGCAGCCCACCGAGCCGCGCCATCTTCTCTTCGCCGAGGAGATTGTAGCTGATCAGGATGTCGTCGATGCCGGCATTGGCCATGATCTCGGCCTCGCCGAGTTTCTGGCAGGTGATGCCCTTCGCGCCCGACGCGACCTGCATCTTCGCGATGGTCGGGTTCTTGTGGGTCTTGATGTGCGGCCGGTTGGCGATCCCGGCGTCGTCGCAGGCCTTCTGGATGCGCGCGATGTTGCGCTCGACCCTGTCCATGTCGATGACGGCGCAGGGCGTGCCATATTCACGGGCGATCTTGGCGGCGAGAGGAGTTGTCATGGGAATCTCTTAGTTGGCGCGCATTCTGATCGCAAAACCGGTGCCCACTTTTGCGGAATGCGCGCTAGGCCTGTTCAATTTCTTCGCGCCGCACTTCGAGCTCCAGCCATTTGTCCTCGGCCTCGGCCAGTTCCTTTTGCGCCTTCGTCAGGGCGTCAGAGGCCTGGTCGAAGCGCTTGCGATCCTTGCGGAACAGATCGGGGTCGTCAAGGAAGCGCTGCTGCTTGGCGATCTCGGCCTGCAGCTTGGCGATGGTCTTGGGCAGCGTGTCCAGCGCATGCTGCTCGTTGAAGCTCAACCGTCGTTTGCTAACTCCGGAAGGCGCGACTGACCGCATCTCTGTCTTGCCTTCGCCAGCCTTGTCTTGGACCGCCTTGGCCGTCGCGCGCTTCACGTCGGCGCCGCGCTGGGCCAGCATGTCGGTGTAACCGCCGGCATATTCGAGCCAGCGTCCGTTGCCCTCGGGCACGATCACCGACGTCACCACGCGGTCGAGAAAATCGCGATCATGGCTGATCAGGATCACGGTGCCCTCATAATCGCCGAGCATTTCCTCGAGGACATCGAGGGTCTCGAGGTCGAGATCGTTGGTCGGCTCGTCCAGCACCAGGAGGTTGGAGGGCTTGGCCAGCGCGCGTGCCAGCATCAGCCGGCCACGCTCGCCCCCGGACAACACCTCCAGCGGCGTGCGCATCTGTTCCTGGGCGAACAAGAAGTCCTTCATGTAGCTGACGACATGCTTCGGCTTGCCGCCGACCATGACATGATCGCCGCGGCCGCCGGTCAACGCCTCGGCCAGCGTCGACTTGGGATCGAGACTTTCGCGATGCTGGTCGAGCGTCGCCATCTCGATATTGGCGCCGAGGCGGACGCCGCCGCTGTCCGGTGCGCTGCCGCCGGTCAGCATTTCGATCAGCGTGGTCTTGCCGGCGCCATTCGGGCCGACGATGCCGATGCGGTCGCCGCGCTGGACGCGGATCGAGAAGCCGTCGACGATCTTTCGCTCACCATAGGACCGGCTGATATTCTTGGCCTCGATGACGAGCTTGCCGGACTTGTCGGCTTCGGCGGCTGCGAGGTTGGCGTTACCGGTCGCGCCGCGATAATCGCGCCGCTGGTCGCGCAGCGCGTGGAGATTGCCGAGCCGCTTGACGTTGCGCTTGCGCCGGCCCGAGACGCCGTAGCGCAACCAGTGCTCCTCGTTGACGATCTTGCGGTCGAGCTTGTGCTGGTCGCGCTCTTCTTCCGCGAGCACCTCGTCGCGCCAGGCCTCGAAGGCGCTGAAGCCGCGGTCGATCTGCCGGATCTGGCCGCGGTCGAGCCAGGCGGTGCTGCGCGACAGGTTGGACAGGAAGCGCCGGTCGTGGCTGATGATCACCAGCGCGCAGCGGCGGCTCTCCAGTTCGGCCTCCAGCCATTCGATGGTCGGAAGATCCAGATGATTGGTCGGCTCGTCCAGCAGCAGGATGTCGGGCGAGGGCGCGAGCACGCGGGCCAGCGCGGCGCGGCGCGCTTCGCCGCCGGAGACATGCGCCGGATCTTCTTCGCCGCTGAGACCGAGCTGTTCGACCAGATAGCGCGCCTGATAGTGATCGTCGCCGGCATTGAGCCCGGCCTCGACATAGGCCAGCGTGGTCGAGAAACCGGAAAAATCGGGCTCCTGCGGCAAATAGCGGATGGTGGCGCCGGGCTGCACGAAACGGCTGCCGCCATCCGGTTCGACCAGGCCGGCGGCGATCTTGAGCAGCGTCGATTTGCCGGACCCGTTGCGGCCGATCAGGCAGACGCGCTCGCCGGTCGAAACCGACAATTCGACGCCCGCGAGCAGCGGCGTGCCGCCAAAGGTCAGCTTGATATCGCGCAGTTGTATCAGCGGTGGCGCCATGCGGTGTCTCAGTCCTGTCTCGTTGTGGCCTGCTCGGCGCGGCGGCGCTGGATGCGGCGGATGGTCTGGTCGAGCGTCGACAGGAAGGTCGAGCGGTCGCGAGGCGAATACGATTTCGGACCGCCCGTGACTTCGCCAGCCGAGCGCAAATCGGTCATCAGGTTGCGGACCGCGAGCGTCATCCCGATCGATTTCTCGGTGAACGCCTTGCCGTTGGACGCAATCACATCGGCACCGGCCTTCACGCAGCGGCTCGCGAGTGGAATATCCGAGGTGATGACGATATCGCCGGGGCCGGCGCGTTCGGCGATCCAGTCGTCGGCGGCATCCATGCCGGCGCCCGCCGCGACCCGCTCGATCAGCGGATCCTGCGGCACGCGAATGAAATTGCCCGCGACCACGCTCACGGGCAGGCCGTGCCTTCCGGCGACGCGATAGATCTCGTCCTTCACCGGACATGCGTCGGCGTCGACATAGATGCGGGTGGCGTTTTGAGGGTTCGTCATTGTCCGTAGATAGGGCTTGCGAAGCGGTTTCGCAGCAGCCGCGTGGTACCCCATCCCGGTCGCAAAGGCGAGGGGATTGACCCCGGTTCCTCAAGGCCTACCATCGGCCCGAAACAACGAGAATTTGGGGAAGCCAAGCCATGCCGAACCGGCTCGAAACCTACCGCGTCGAGGCCTACAACACCGCCAAGCAATCCGAAAACAAGATGCACGACGACAATGTGGCGCGCCGCTTCGGCTTTTCCGGCGGGCTGGTCCCGGGCGTCGATGTCTTTGCCTACATGATGCACGTGCCGGTGGCGCGCTGGGGCCGCGATTTCCTCATCCGCGGCCTGATCGAGGCGCGCTTCATCAAGCCGGTCTATGACGGCGAGACCGCGGACGTTGACGCGACCGAGCACAATGGCTTGCTCACGATCGAAGTGTTCAGCCGCACCGAACTCTGTGCCACCGGCACGGCGTCGCTGCCTGCGGCCGCGCCGGCGGTGTCGTTGAGCGACTATGTGGAAGTGGCGGCAGTCACCGAGCGCAAGCCGGTGAGCGCGGCGACGTTCGAGACCGGCACATCGCTCGGCACCACGCCACGCCGCTGGGCCGGGCAGGACGCCGCGGACTATCTCGCCGACATCCGTGAGGCCGATCCGATCTTTGCGCGCGAGGGGCTCGGCCACCCCGGCCTGATCCAGCGCGTCATGAACCGGGTGCTGGTCGACAACACCATCCTGGGTCCGTGGATTCACGTCGGTAGCCGCATGCAGCTTCTCGCACCCGCGCGCACCGGCGACGAAATCACCGCGCGAGCAAAAGTCACAGCAAACTACGCGAAGAAAGGCCACCGCTTCGTCGAGCTCGACGCGCTGGTCGTCGCCAATGGCACGACGCCGCTGGCGCATTGTCAGCACACCGCAATCTACCAGCCACGCGAGCAGGCGGCGGCTTAAGTGTAGGGAACGGGCACAGCGCGTCCTCAAATCCGCTGTCATTCCCCGCGAAGGCGGGGAATCCAGTACGCCGCGGCTTCTCGGTCAATCACTCCTGTCTCGGAGTACTGTCATCGCCCGGTCAAGCCGGGCGATGACAGTGTGCGTGTGGAGGCAGAAGGGCAGCCCTACGCCGCTGCCGTCTTCGCGTCCTGGATCGCCCGCCACACCCGCTCCGGGGTCAGCGGCATGTCGATGTGCTTGATGCCGTACTCGGAGAGCGCATCGACGACCGCGTTCACCACCGTCGACATGCTGCCGGCGCAGCCGGCTTCGCCGCAGCCCTTGCTGCCCAGGGGATTGCTCTTGGCCGGCACCGGGTGGTCGCCGACGGCCATGTTAGGAACGTCCTCCGCGCGCGGCAGTGCGTAGTCCATCAGCGAGCCCGTGATCGGCTGCCCGCTCTCGTCGTAGCGGACCTGCTCCATCAGCGCTTGTCCAATGCCCTGCACGACGCCGCCGTGGAGCTGGCCCTCGACCAGCAGCGGATTGATCACCGTGCCGAAATCGTTGACCGCGCTGTAGCGCACGATCTGCACCACGCCGGTGTCGGGATCGATCTCGACCTCGGCGACATGGCAGCCGTTCGGGAACGCCGACGGCACCGGCTCGCTGGTGTGGTCGACGTCGAGGCTATCCGGCACGCCGTCCGGCACCTTGCCCTCATGCAGGCGCTTGGCGAGCTCCATGATGTCAATGCTGCGATCGGTGCCGGCGATGGTGAAGCTGCCGCCTTCGAACTCGATGTCGGCCTCGGAGGCTTCCAGCATGTGCGCCGCGGCGCGCTTGCCCTTCTCGATCACGAGCTTCGCGGCTTCCACGATTGCCATGCCGGTCGCAGTGATCGAGCGCGAGCCGCCGGTGCCGTTGCCGGTGTGGACGATGTCGCTGTCGCCCTGCACCAGCTTGACGCTTTCGAAGGGAACGCCGAGCTGCGCGCACAGCACCTGCGCAAATGGCGTGGCGTGGCCCTGGCCGTAATCGAGCGTGCCGGTGATGAGCTGCACGCTGCCATCAGGATCGAACACGATCTTGCCGAGCTCGACGCCGGGAGGTGCGGTGACCTCCAGATACGAGCCGACCGCGATCCCGCGCAGCTTGCCGGCCTTCTTGCTCTCTTTCTTGCGCTTGGCAAAATTCTCGTAGTCGGAGATCTCCAGCGCCTTGTTGAAGACCGACTGGAAGTCGCCGCTGTCATAGGTGACGCCGGAGGAGGCCGGGAACGGCATCTGGCTCGGCTTGATGAAATTGCGCTTGCGCAAGGTCAGCCGGTTGATGCCCATCTCGTCGGCGGCGCGGTCGATCAGCCGCTCCATGTAGTAGTTCGCCTCGGGCCGGCCGGCGCCGCGATAGGCGCCCATCAGCGTGGTGTTGGTCAGGACCGTCTTGATGTCGATCGCCATCAGCGGCGTGCGATAGACGCTGGAAAAGTTCTTGCCGGTGTTGAGCGAGAGCGGACTGGGCGCAACGCCGGTGATGTAGGCCCCGAGATTGCCGTAACCTGAGAGTCTGGCGGCGAGGAAGTGCCCCTCGGCATCGAGCGCGAGCTCGGCATGCATCTTTTGCCCGCGGCCGTGGCTGTCGGAGAGGAAGCTGGTCGAGCGCTCGTCGAGCCATTTCACCGGCCGGCCGAGCGCCTTGGCCGCGTAAAGGATGCACATGTATTCGGGATAATTGACGTTCTTCATGCCGAAGGAGCCGCCGACATTGGCGGTCAGGATCCGCACCTTCTCGTTCGGCACCTTCAGGTTCTTGGCGAGATTGGCGCGGTTGCCGGCAACGCCCTGCGTCGGCATCTGGATGGTGTAGCGCTCGGTGACCTTGTCGTAGGAGGCGAGGCCGACGCGCGGCTCCATCGAGACGACAGCGACGCGGGTGTTCTCGATGTCGAGCTTCGTGACGTGGGCGGCGCTGGCGAAGGCCGCGTTGACCTTCTCCGTGTCGCCATAATGGTAGTCGAGCGCGACGTTGTTCGGGATGTGGTCGTACAGCTGCGGCGCGCCGGGCCGAGCAGCTTCTTCGGGATCGGTAACCGCCGGCAGCGGCTCGATGTCAATTTCGACCGCTTCGGCTGCGTCGCGCGCCTGGGCCAGCGTCTCCGCCACCACGAAGGCGACGGGATCGCCGACGAAGCGGACCTTATCGGTCGCGAGCGGGTGGCGGTTGGTCTGGAGCAGGGGCGAGCCGTCACGGCTCTTCAGCGGCAGCCCGCAGGTGAAAGGGCCGTAGCCGGCGGCGTTGAGGTCGGTGCCGGTCCAAACGCCGAGCACGCCCGGCATCGCCTTTGCGGCCTCGGTGTTGATGCCGCGGATGATGCCATGGGCATGGGTCGAGCGGACGACCACCGCATGGGCCTGGCCGGGCAGGTTGAAATCGTCGGTGTAGCGGCCCTTGCCGCGCACCAGCGTGTCGTCCTCCTTGCGGCGGACCGGCTGCCCGACGCCGTATTTTTGCAGTGCGATAGCGTTTTCGAGCGTGGACGATTTGGTGTGTTCTTGCATGGAATTGACCTGAAAAGCCGGCAATTGCGCGTTTTGTGGGCGCCTGGGGGACCGGATCCCCTCAAATAACCCACCGACCCGTTCACGACAACGCACGAATGGGCATGGTCCCATGTGATGCGTTGTTGCACAGGACTGACGCGCTGCTAATGTTTCAGGCGAAAAAGCAATTCCAGATCGGCCCCTTAGGGCCGCGGAAAGACAGTTTGTATGAATGACCACACGCGGCTCCGCGACGGCCTTGCGCCGCACGGTGAGCTCGAGGGGTCGATGGCGGCGGTGGCATTGGCCCCCGAACCGTCCGTCGTCGCGCAAGCGCCGGGAACCGGCGTCTATGCGGCGCTCGACCTCGGCACCAACAATTGCCGGCTCCTGATCGCCTGTCCGACCCACGACGGCTTTCGTGTGGTCGATTCCTTCTCACGCATCATCCGGCTCGGCGAGGGTGTCTCGGCGACGGGGTGCATCAGCGAGGCCGCGATCGAGCGTGCCATCGTGGCGCTCAGCATCTGCCGCGACAAGATCAACTTCCGCAAAGCGCGGCGCCTGCGGCTGATCGCCACCGAGGCCTGCCGCGCGGCCTCGAACGCGGACGGGTTCCGCAGCCGGGTGGCGGCCGAGACCGGGATCGAGCTCGAGGTGATCGACCGCGGAACCGAGGCGGCGCTCGCCGTGCTCGGCTGCTCGCCGCTGGTCGACCCGAGGGGACGCGGCGCGATCCTGTTCGATATCGGCGGCGGCTCGACCGAGCTGGTGCGGATCGAGCGCGACCCGCAAGATCCGGAGCCTCGGATCAAGGCCTGGATGTCGATCCCGCTTGGCGTGGTGACGCTCGCCGAGCAGTTCGGCGGCCGCGACGTCACGCCGGAGATCTATGCCGCGATGGAGCAGGAGGTGGCGAACCACGTCGCGCCGTTCGCGGAAGCGCATGGCGGCGATCTTGCCGACATGCATCTGCTCGGCACCTCCGGCACGGTCACGACGCTCGCCGGCATCCACCTCAACCTCGCGCGCTATGACCGCCGCCGGATCGACAGCGTGTGGATGAACGATTCCGACATTACCGCGACCATCAGCAGGCTGCTCGGCATGAGCTACGAGGATCGCGCCAACAACAACTGCATCAGCATCGAGCGTGCCGACCTCGTGCTGGCCGGCTGCGCCATCCTTGATGCGATCCGCCACGCTTTTCCGCTGCCGCGCCTGCGCGTCGCCGACCGCGGCCTGCGCGAGGGCATGCTGGTCGAGATGATGCGCGAGGACGGCGCGCTCAGGAGCTGGTGAGATGGCCAAGGACACCACCGGCCGCTTGCACGTCCAGGTCAAGACCGGCGGCAAGCGCAAATTGTCGTCGAAGCTCTGGCTGGAGCGGCAGCTCAACGATCCCTATGTCGTCAAGGCCAAGGCTTTGGGCTATCGCTCGCGCGCCGCTTTCAAGCTGCTCGAGATCGACGACAAATACCGGCTGCTGAAACACGGCATGTCCGTGGTCGATCTCGGTGCTGCGCCGGGCGGCTGGAGCCAGATCGCCGCCAAGCGCGTCGGCTCGGTCGACGGCAAGGGCAAGGTCGTCGCGATCGATCTGCTGGACATGCCGGAGATCGCCGGCGTCGACTTCGCGCAGCTCGACTTCATGGAGAACGACGCGCCGGAGAAGCTCAACGCCATGCTCGGGGGCGGCGCCGACGTCGTGATGTCCGACATGGCCGCCAACACCACCGGTCACCGCAAGACGGACCAGCTCCGCATCGTCGGCCTGATCGAGACCGCGGCCGCGTTCGCCTGCGACGTGCTCAAGCCCGGCGGGGCGTTCCTCGCCAAGACGTTCCAGAGCGGTGCCGACGCCGACCTGCTGGCCCAGCTCAAACGCGACTTTGCCACGGTACGTCATGTGAAGCCCGCCGCCAGCCGGCAGGATTCGTCGGAGCGTTACGTGCTGGCGACGGGATTTCGGGGGGCTTGAACCCCAATATCCGCAGTCGTCCCGGCGAAGGCCGGGACCCATAACCACAAGCAGGTGTGGTTACGGGGACTCGGAGTTGCGGGTCTCGCGCCACAACTCCTCCCTGTGGTTATGGGTCCCGGCCTGCGCCGGGACGACACGGAGTGTGTTGCGCCATTGCGTGAACCTATCCCAACCTTTGGTCCCGCGCGTTCTGGGTATCCTCGGTCGCGGTTTTGACGGCGGCATTCGCCGCGCTCTTGGCCGCGCCTTTGCGGCTCGCGATCTCCACGGCCTTGCGGCCGGAGATCTCGTGGCCGGCGTCGCCGGGCATCTGCCAGAAGAACCAGCTCGACGCCGCCGAGGTCAGCGCGACCACGACGAAGGCCGGCGCGAACATCGTGGCGTCGAGCTCGCTGACATGATTGAGCCACATCGTGGTCTCGACCGAGGCCGCCCCGACGGCGATGCCGGCCGAGACCGCGAGCTGCTGGTTGACGCTGACGAGCGTGGTGGCGCGGCTCATCTGCGCGGTCTCGACCTCGGCATAGGCGACCGTGTTGATCGCGGTGAACTCGAGCGAGCGGAAGAAGCCGCCGACCACCAGGATGATCATGATGATGAGCAGCGGCGTCGTCACCGTGAACAGCGCGCAGGCGGCGAGGAAAACCGCGCTGATGATCGCGTTCACCGCCATCAGGTTGCGGAAACCGAAGGCGCGGATGATGCGCGCGGCGAGCGTCTTCATGCCCATGGCGCCGAGCGAGGAGCCGAAGGTGACGAGGCCGGACTTGAACGGCGACAGGCCGAAGCCGATCTGCATCAGCAGCGGCAGCAGGAACGGCAGCGCGCCGATGCCGAGCCGGAACATGAAACCGCCAAGAATGGCCGCGCGCAGCGTCGGCAGCTTCAGCAGCGAGAAGTCCAGCACCGGCGATCCCGTCCGCCGGGCGTGCAGCACATACAGCGTCATCGAGATCGACCCGCCGATGACCAGGCCGGCAACCGTGCTCCACGGCAGCAGATTAAGCCCGGCAACAGACAGACCGAAGGCGATGCCGGCAAGCCCGATGCCCGCCAGCACCATGCCGTAGAGGTCGAACGGCTCGCGTTCCTCGCTCTTGATCGGGTCGATGAAGCGCAGCGCCATGAAGATGCCGAGCAGCCCGATCGGGATGTTGATCAGGAAGATCCAATGCCAGGACGCATAGGTGGTGATGAAGCCGCCGAGCGGCGGACCGATCACGGGACCGATCATCGCCGGCACCGTCACCCAGGCCATCGCATTGACGAGCGCGCTCTTGTCGACCGAGCGCAGCAGCACCAGGCGGCCGACCGGGGTCATCATCGCGCCGCCCATGCCCTGGAGGATGCGCGCGAACACGAAATCGTTCACCGAGGTCGAGAGCGCGCAGCCGACCGATCCGGCCATGAAGACGCCGACCGCGATCGCAAACACCATCCGCGCGCCGAAGCGGTCCGCGGTCCAACCGCTGGCCGGAATGAACACCGCAAGCGACAGCAGGTAGGAGGTGATCGCAAGCTTCAGCGTCAGCGGGCTGGTGCCGATATCGGCCGCGATCGCCGGCAGCGAGGTCGCGATCACCGTCGAGTCCATGTTTTCCATGAACAGAGCGGTGGCCACGATCAGTGGAATGATGCGTTGCTTGTCGACCATGACGGATTGGTAATGGCAATCGGAAGGAGGAGCGGGAATTGCGGCTTATCACCGCTACTCGGCCGGGACCATTGAGGATCAACGCATAGCACCTAAATCCTGCACGGGCGACCATCGCACTTTGCGATAGACATGCTTGCTTGCGGCATCGCGATGTGCGATGTTCGGCATGTGAAGGAGATCGAGTTCACTTCGGCTGCGGTCCGCCAGTGGCGCAAGCTTACGGCTGCCACGCGCGCTCAGATCGATCTCAAGCTGCAGACCTTTGCGCGGACCGGAGCGGGCGATGTCAAGGCGCTCCAAGGGGACGCACGGCATGCGGCTCCGCGCTGGCGACTGGCGGGTGCTTTTCACGGTGAGAGGCAACACGCTTACAGTTCACGCCGTTGGGCACCGCCGTGAAATCTATGATTGAGAGGTACACCATGGCTAAATCCGGCGCTGCGAAGAGCATTGTCCAGTTCATCCGAACACCCGCGGGCGATGATCTGGCAGTCCTGCCACGCAACGAGTATGACCGGCTGGTGGCGCTTGCGGCAGAAGCGCAGGAAGATGCCGCCGCAAGCCGGATTGTTCGGAACTCCATGCGCGCTCTGAAAGAAGGCCGCGACGTGGTGCTGCCAAAGGTGGTCGTTGACCGGCTGACCGCAGGAGAGAACGCGATCCGCGTGATCCGCGAATGGCGCGGTATGATTCAGGACGAATTGGCCGCAGCAGCTGGTATCAGTCAGAACTACCTCTCTGACATCGAGAACGGCCGGCGTAAGGGACCTGCCGAGCTACAGAAGAAGTTTGCGCGCGCCTTGGGCGTTCCAGTCGACCTCCTGATCGACTGAGGCAGCCCGCCGCCGGGCCATCCCCACCGACTCGGCCTAAAAAGCCTGTGCATGGCTGGCCAGCGGTCCGAATTGCTTTGATTCGTCACCGGGCCGTGCTATCGACCCGCGTCAACCCCACCGATGGGCTCCGATTCTCCGGCGATGCCGCAAGGCACGCCGAGGGCGGCGCTCATCCATAGCCATTTGCGGCATCGCCGCAGGAAGGAGTTGGCACATGGCCACGGTGCAACAAGGCATCCGCGAAGCCTTTACGTTCGACGACGTGCTGTTGAAGCCGGGCCTGTCGGACGTCATGCCGGGCGAGGTCGATATCCGCTCGCGCGTGACCCGCGCCATCCCGCTCAACATCCCGATCATGGCGTCCGCCATGGATACTGTGACCGAAGCCCGCATGGCGATCGCCATGGCGCAGGCCGGCGGCATCGGCGTCATCCACCGCAATTTCGATCCCGAAGGGCAGGCCGCGCAGGTGCGGCAGGTCAAGCGGTTCGAGTCGGGCATGGTGGTGAATCCGCTCACCATCAGCCCCGAGGCAACGCTCGACGATGCGCTCAAGCTGATGAGCGATCACGGCATCTCCGGCATTCCCGTGGTCACCGGCGCCGCCAAGTCGATACCAGGCAAGCTGGTCGGCATCCTCACCAACCGCGACGTGCGGTTTGCGACCAATCGCCAGCAAAAAATCTCCGAACTGATGACGCACGAAAACCTCGTCACGGTGCGCGAGAATGTCAGTCAGGACGAAGCCAGGCGGTTGCTGCATCACCACCGCATCGAGAAATTGCTGGTCGTCGACGAGCAGTATCGCTGCGTCGGGCTGATCACCGTGAAGGACATGGAGAAGGCGGTCGCTCATCCGCTCGCCTGCAAGGACGGGCAAGGCCGCTTGCGCGTGGCCGCCGCCACCACGGTCGGCGATACCGGTTTCGAGCGCACTGAGCGGCTGATCGATGCCGGCGTCGATCTCGTCGTGGTCGACACCGCGCACGGCCATTCGCGCCACGTGCTGCATGCGGTGAATCGCATCAAGCGCCTGTCCAACTCGGTGCAGGTCGTCGCCGGCAACGTCGCCACCGCCGAGGGTACGCAGGCGCTGATCGATGCGGGCGCTGACTGCATCAAGGTCGGCATCGGGCCGGGCTCGATCTGCACCACGCGCATCGTCGCCGGTGTCGGCGTGCCGCAGCTCACCGCGATCATGGATGCGGTGGAAGCGGCGAAGAAGTCCGACATTCCCGTCATCGCCGACGGCGGCATCAAATTCTCCGGCGATCTGGCCAAGGCGCTCGCCGCCGGCGCCGACATCGCCATGGTCGGCTCGCTGCTCGCCGGCACCGACGAGACGCCCGGCGAAGTCTTCCTGTGGCAGGGCCGTTCCTACAAGGCCTATCGCGGCATGGGCTCGGTCGGCGCGATGGCGCGCGGCTCGGCCGATCGCTACTTCCAGCAGGACATCAAGGACACGCTCAAGCTCGTGCCTGAAGGCATCGAGGGCCAGGTGCCGTACAAGGGCCCGGTCGGCAACGTCATGCACCAGCTCGCCGGCGGCTTGCGCGCAGCGATGGGCTATGTCGGCGCCCGCGATCTGAACGAGCTGCACAACAAGGCGCAGTTCGTCCGCATCACCGGCGCGGGACTGCGCGAAAGCCACGTCCACGACGTCACCATCACGCGCGAGGCGCCGAACTATCCGGGCGGCGGTTAGGTTCGCTCAGCACGTGCCAAGAAGACGGTGTCATGTCCCGCGAAGGCGGCATCCAGTACGCCGCGGCTTCTCGGCTCAATCACAATTGTCTCGGAGTACTGGATCGTCCGCCCCAGTGCGTAATTGCGCACAAGGCGGACGATGACAGCGAGTGTGTGGCGTGCGCCTGCCACAAGCTCGTCATTGCGAAGAGCTTTCGCGACGACGCAAATCCAGTCCTTTTGTATTGACGCGGCTGGATTGCTTCGCTTCGCTCGCACTGACAGAAAGTGGAGGAAGCCCATGTCCCAAGCCAAACGCATCGTTCTTGCCGCGCGTCCCGTCGGCGAGCCCAAGCCGTCCGATTTCCGCATCGAGGAATTCGCAGTGCCGACGCCAGGCGCAGGCGAGGTCCTGTTGCGCACCATCTGGCTGTCGCTCGATCCCTATATGCGCGGGCGCATGAGCGAGGGTCCGTCCTATGCCGCACCGGTGCCGATCGGCGGGGTGATGGAAGCCGGTACGGTGTGCGAGGTCGCGGCCTCCAACAATCCGAATTTCGCCAAGGGCGACATCGTGCTTTCGCGTGCGGGCTGGCAGACGCATGCGATCTCGGACGGCAAGGGGCTCGCGAAGATCGATCCAAAGCTTGGGCCGATCTCGACCGCTGTCGGCGTGCTCGGCATGCCCGGCATGACCGCGTATACGGGCCTGCTCGATATCGGCAAGCCGCAACAAGGCGAGACCGTCGTCGTCGCCGGCGCTTCCGGTGCGGTCGGCTCGGCCGTGGGCCAGATCGCCAAGATCAAGGGCGCACGCGCGGTCGGCATCGCCGGCGGCAAGGACAAGTGCGACTTCGTCGTGAAGGAGCTCGGCTTCGATGCCTGTCTCGATCACCGCGATCCTGATCTGGCCGCCAAGCTGAAGGATGCCTGCCCGAAGGGCATCGACGTCTATTTCGAGAATGTCGGCGGCGCGGTATTCGAGGCGGTGTTCCCGCTGCTCAACGCGTTTGCGCGCGTGCCGGTCTGCGGCCTGATCGCCCATTACAACGACACCGAGGCCAAGCCGCCGAAATGGGCCGGCGCGATGATGCGCAACATCCTCACCAAGCGGCTGACTTTGCGCGGCTTCATCGTCTCGGACTTCGCCGCCCGCCATGGCGACTTCCTGCGCGACATGTCGGGTTGGGTCCGCGACGGCCGGGTGAAGTACAAGGAGTTCGTCACCGAGGGCCTGGACAGCGCGCCGGCGGCCTTCATCGGGCTGCTCAAGGGCGCCAATTTCGGCAAGCAGTTGGTCCGGGTCGGGCCGGACAAGGCTTGATCCGCCGCTCCCGGCCCTCTGGGAGCCCGGGTATGGTTAACAAACAGTGACCGATCGGCCACACCTGGCGGCAAAAGCCGCAGGCGTGGCCGTCGGTTCATTGACGTGCCGGGGAAGGCATTGAATCATCGCGCATATTTTAGGTGTTGCGATGTTAGAGATCAGTCTTTTCTGCGTAATCCTTGTCGCCGCGGGCTATTGGACGACCATGTTCGTCATGGGCCGTCGCGATGACGTCATCCATGGCAAGTTCGTTCATGCCGACGACGAGGCCAGCCCGCCGTCGATGCCGCCACCGCGTCCACCGTTTCCGAAGCGGCCGGTCAAAGCGCCGCCGTCCAATGGTCAGCCGGCTTCAGAGCCGGCCAGGCCGGTCAACAGCGACGCGCTGCAATCCTTGCTCGCCGTGATCCAGCAGGATCTAAAGAGCGTCGCCTGAGACGCGCGCTACTGCGCGCCCATCTGCGCCAGCAGCTCTCCGACATCCACATCGAGCTGGCCGGGCGCCCTGAGGTGGCGAACTTCAAGACTGTCCGGCTGGAAGCGGTACTCGACCAGGCCGGTTTCCTTGATCGCGATCCGGTCCTGGCGCTTGTCGTTGATGACGAAGCCCGCCGAAGGCGCCCAGACGTGGCGCGTGTGGCGATAGGTGAAGTCGCGGCGCTGGTGCACGTGACCGCTGGCGATGAGGCGCAGATCGAGGCTTGAAAACATTTCGATCAGCCGCGCCCGTGCCGGTTGCGGCACGTAGCGGATCGAGGTCTCGGGAGTTTCGGGATCGTCGGGCTGGTCGAGAAACAGCGGCTTGTGCAGGAACAGCGCGACCGGTCCGCCATTGCTGCGCGAGATCTCCGAGGCGAGCCACTCGAACTGCGCGGCCTCGAAGGCGAGCCCTGAATTCATCACCAGCGAGTTGAGGCCGATGAAGCGCCAGCCGGCCGCCTCGAACGACCAATGGTCGGCGCCGATGATGTCGCGGAATTGCTGGCGGTGCGCCTCGCTGACCGGCGGCTTGGGCGCCGGCCCGATCGCGGTCGGATTGTCGCCGATGTCGTGATTGCCCGGCAGGTAGCGGCAGGCGACCGGCAGGGCGTCGTGCAGGCTCTTGGCGAACACGACATCGTCGCGGCTGGTCGGCCCGTCGAACGAGACGTCGCCGGTGTTGATGACGAGATCGGGTCTATCAGCGTCGATGTGCTCGCAGACGCGATGGAAATTGGCGATCAGGCCGGGGAAGCGGCGGCCGAGATGGGTGTCGGAAATCTGGGTCAGGCGAAATTCGGACATGGACGAAGTATTGCCCGGCCAAGCGTCGGAACGATGACGCGCGCGCACGCTTCCCCATGAAACAAAGTTTAAAGCACGCGATAGCGGATCGTGTAGGCGTCCTGCGGCGCGACGGGGCCGGCCTGCGGCGTGGCAATGCGGTCGGCGAGATGCCACGGACCGAACTGCTCGGAGCGATGCGGCTCGGCGGGCAGGCGGAGGCGGAATTCGAAGATGCCCTTGCCGGGCAGGTTCACCACCAGCACCCGGTCGGCGGTGCGGTGGTCGAGCGCGACCGCGCCGCGCAGCAGCGCGCGGCCGTCTGCGAGGTCGCTGACGCCGTCGACCAGTGCGAGCGTCTGGTTGCGGTCGGTGTGCAACTCGATCTGGCTGTCGGACGCCGTCGTCAGGGTCTCGCGCGGCATGCGGATCTCGAACTCGACCGCGGGCTTGGACGGGTTGAGGCCAAGATAGGCGAGCGCGGCGTGGCGCATGTCGTAGGCGGCAAAGGCGAACAGCGCGGCCGCGGCCAGCGCCGCCAGGCCGTGCCTGAGCACGTCGCGCCAGGTCCGGTAGGCCATGCGGAAATAGACCGTCAGCGTCAGGGCGACCGCGAGCGCGGCCGCAACGCCTGACAGCGCCGACATCAGCAGGCCGAGCCGACCGTCAGCGGATTCGGTCAAAGGGCCGATCATGCCCGCTATCTGGCCGAAGAGGGTGTTCATGGCGGTATCTCGTCAGGCCCGAAAGGCCGAAATCGCTTTAACTATCGACCCTTGGTCGCCGAAGCCGGAACGCCGGTTCAAGTCGCTGATTGTCAGGAGGAGGAGCGGCGGCTAGAGCATGGATCCGGCGGCCCCCGCCGAGTGGGAAAGTTCCGATGTCCGTTCAAATGGTTTTGCTGCCGGTCTTCGTGCAGATCGGGCTCACCTTCGCGCTCCTGATCGGCATGGTGTTCAGGCGCCGGAACGCGCTGGTCTCGGGCGAGACCAGGATTCTGCGACATTGCGCTCGGCGAGCCGAACTGGCCGAAGGGCGCCACACAAATCGCGAACTGCTACCGCAACCAGTTCGAGCTGCCGGTGCTGTTCTACGCCCTGATCGCGCTGGCGCTGCCGTTGCGCCATGCCGACCTCTTCATCGTGCTGATGTCCTGGGTGTTCGTGGTGACGCGGTTTGCCCATGCCGGCGTCTTCGTTTCCTCGAACGATCTCGGCCGGCGCTCCTCGGTCTGGCTTACCGGCGTGCTCGTGCTGCTGGCGATGTGGATCTACTTCGCACTGAAGATTTTGTTGCTGATCTGAAAGATTCAAATGACTCCCGCCGCCCGGCTGTCCGCAGCCATCGAACTGATCGACACCATCGAGAGAGACCGCGTGCCCGCGGCCAAGGCGCTGAAGGAGTGGGGCACCGCGCACCGCTTCGCCGGCTCCGGTGACCGTGCGGCGATTGCCGGCCTGGTCTGGGACGTGCTGCGCCGCTACGCCTCCAGCGCCTATCTGATGGATTCCGACACCGCGCGGGCGCGGCTGATCGGCATGCTCCGCCTCGAGCGCAACATGGACAGCGCCACCATGGCCGCGCTGTTCGACGGCAGCCGGTTCGCACCCGCGCCGCTCACGGAGGCCGAGCAGGCCGCGCTCGCCACGCGCTCCCTGAACAACGCGCCCGCCGCGATCGCCGGGGACTATCCGGAATGGCTCGATCCGTATCTGGCAAAAGCGTTCGGCGAGGACCGGGTCGCGGAGGCGGTCGCGATGGCGAGCCGGGCGCCGCTTGACCTTCGCGTCAACACGCTAAAGTCCAACCGCGACAAGATGCTGAAGGCGCTTGCTCATCTTCATGCGAAACCGACGCATTGGTCCGCAACCGGCCTGCGCGTCGAGCTTTCCGCCGATGCGCGCAATCCCGGGCTCCAAGCGGAGGAGGATTTCATCAAGGGCGCCGTCGAGGTTCAGGACGAAGGATCGCAGCTTGCGGCGCTTTTCACCGCGGCCAAACCCGGCGAGCAGGTGATCGACCTCTGCGCCGGCGCCGGCGGCAAGACGCTGGCCTTGGCCGCGATGATGCAGGGCAAGGGCCGGCTGATCGCGACCGACAGCGACAAGCGGCAGCTCGTGCCGATCCATGAACGGCTGTCGCGCGCCGGCGTCCACAATGCCGATGTCCGCACGCCCAAGGGCGACACCGACCCGCTGGCCGACATCCGCGCCTCGGCCGACCTCGTCGTCATCGACGCGCCCTGCACGGGAACCGGCACCTGGCGCCGCAATCCCGACGCCAAATGGCGGATGCGTCCCGGTGCGCTGGAGATCCGCCTCAAGGACCAGGTCGAGGTGCTGGAGCGCGCCGTGCCGCTGGTGCAGGCCGGCGGCCGCATCGCCTACATTACCTGCTCGGTGCTGTCGGAGGAGAACGGCGAGCAGGTGAGGGCGTTCGTCGAGCGTCACCCTGATTTTTCCGTAGTGCCGCCGGAGCAGACCGCGAGCGTGCTCTGGGACAAGACCGAGGAATTTTCGCAAGCCGCGCGTCAGTCCGACGAAGGCTGGCTGATGACCCCCCGCCGCACCGGCACCGATGGCTTCTTCGTCTCGGTGCTGAAGAAGGCTTCGTAGCTTCGTAGGGTGGGCAAAGGCGCGACGCGCCGTGCCCACCATCTCTCCGCGGTTGCAATAGAAGTGGTGGGCACGCTTTCGCTTTGCCCACCCTACAAGAATCAACCATTCCAAAACAAAAACCCCGCCACCGAAATCTCGGTGGCGGGGCTTGTAATCCTACGACCTGCCGGTACGTCCGTGGTCAGATCGCGAATTGCGCGGCCGACTAGCCGGCGCGGAGGTTGTCAGCCGAGGACTTGCCGCTGCGGCGGTCCGCGACGATGTCGAACGAAACCTTCTGACCCTCGTTGAGGGTGCTCAGACCAGCGCGCTCAACGGCGCTGATGTGAACGAAGACGTCCTTGTCGCCGTTGTCCGGCTGAATGAAACCAAAACCCTTTTGGTTGTTGAACCACTTCACGGTGCCCATTGCCATAGTCATTTCCTTTCATAGACGATGCACTCAGGGGGACAAATGCGCATAAATTTGCGCCCATCGTCCCGGTTGGTCGATTTTGGAGAAATACCTGAAACGTGCTCGTCCATTGGAAATGAGACGGAGCGGCCCAGTCGTTCGGCCAAGGATCGATGATCACAATGTAGCGAATTAATGGGGCAAGTTCAAGGCGCCACGCGCTCGCGGCGAGCCCCCATGGCTTTGCTATTTTGCGCTGCAAAATGCGGCGCTTGGAAGTCGGTCAATCGACGATAAACAGCGTCGCCCCGGTGGCCGTCGAGGAGCGATGCGCGGCATCGCCGAAATCCGAAACCTGGTAGCTCATCCCCGCCGTCAGCTTGAACTTGCGTCCGTCGTGCAGCTCGCTGTCGAGCTCGCCCTTCAGCACGTAGAGCACGTGGCCGCGGTCGCACCAGTGATCGGCCAGATAGCCCGGCGAATAGTCCACCATCCGCACCCGGAGATCGCCGATGTTCAGCGTCCGCCACCGGGCCTCGCCGGTTTCGCCCGGATGCACGGTCGCCTCGACCTTGCTCCAGTCGGTGA
The DNA here is from genome assembly GCF_041200145.1 of Bradyrhizobium sp. LLZ17. Classification (NCBI taxonomy): domain Bacteria; kingdom Pseudomonadati; phylum Pseudomonadota; class Alphaproteobacteria; order Hyphomicrobiales; family Nitrobacteraceae; genus Bradyrhizobium; species Bradyrhizobium zaerense. Next base: position 1,815,397 of record NZ_CP165734.1, on the reverse strand, counting down.
CGGTGAAGGGGGAGGTGGGGAGTTTCATGTGGAGGGTCCTGTGTGTCAGAGCCGGCGGTGATGTTGTTAGCGCAGGCGCTCGCCGCAGTCTCCGTTGTTGCGAGCTTGGGACACATGCGTCCCTCACTCTCGCTGTCGTCGCCCGACTTGATCGGGCGATCCAGTAATCCGAGAGGTTCGTGGTTCATTGAGAAGCTACGGCGTACTGGATTCCCCGCTTTCGCGGGGAATGACAGCGGTGCGTGAGGCCCTCACTCCACCAAATGATTCGCCGATCCCTGCACGATCAGTCCGGCATCATTCACCCGCAAATACTCGCAGATCCGCTTTCCCCGCTCGTTCTCGTAAAACACGACGAGGCTGTCCGGGCTCACATACACGTCGATCAGCGAAAAATGCAGGTTCGGAATCAGCCCGAGCGCCTTGCTCCAATAGGCGCGCAGCGCATCCTTGCCGCGCACGGTGCCGTCGGCACCAAACCCCAGCGCGGGGATGCGGTCCGAGGTCATCACGGCTGCGTCGTCATAGAGCGAGAGCACGCGCTCGAGGTCGCGCGCATTCCAGGCCTCGACCCAGATCTGGCCGAGCGCTGCGAGCTGTGATGGCTGATGTTGTGGCACGGCGTTCTCCCTGACTGGCCCCTGTTTGGCATGTGGGGCAATTAGGTCAATAATACTTACCTATATCCATTTGTCCATGCCCAAAGAAGGATGTGGGCGCGCAATCCGCGCGGTTGCGGGCAGGGACGCCGTCGCGTATTGGCTTGCCATGACAGCAGCACAGACCGACCGCTCCGCGTCGACGCCCCCAATGGCCTCGGCGCATGACAAGATTCTCATCGTCGATTTCGGCAGCCAGGTGACGCAGCTGATCGCGCGCCGCGTGCGCGAGGACGGCGTCTATTGCGAGATCGTCCCGTTCAACAAGGCCGAAGAGGCCTTCAACGCGATGAAGCCGAAAGCGGTGATCCTCTCCGGCGGCCCGGAATCGGTGCATGAGGAAGGCTCGCCCCGCGCGCCGCAATCGATCTTCGCCTCGGGCGTGCCCGTGATGGGCATCTGCTACGGCCAGATGGTGATGGCGGCGCAGCTCGGCGGCGAGGTCGAGGGCGGCCATCATCGCGAGTTCGGCCGCGCCGATGTCGAGGTGAAGGCGCCGAGCAAGCTGTTCGAGGACGTCTGGTCGCCCGGCGGCAAGAACCAGGTCTGGATGAGCCATGGCGACCGCATCACCAAAATGCCGCCGGGCTTCTCCGTCGCCGGCACCTCGCCGAACGCGCCGTTCGCGATCATCCAGGACGAGACGCGCAAATATTACGGCCTGATGTTCCACCCCGAAGTGGTGCACACGCCCGACGGCGCCAAACTCATTCGCAATTTCGTGCGCAAGATCGCAGGCCTCTCGGGCGACTGGACCATGCGCGCCTTCCGCGAGGAGGAGATCGCCAAGATCCGCGCCCAGGTCGGCAAAGGGAAGGTGCTCTGCGGTCTTTCCGGCGGCGTCGATTCCGCGGTCGCGGCCGTCTTGATCCACGAAGCCATCGGCGACCAGCTCACCTGCGTGTTCGTCGATCACGGCATGCTGCGTCTCGACGAAGCCAAGACCGTGGTCGATTTGTTCCGCCACCACTACAACATTCCGCTCGTGCACGTGGATGCCTCAAAGCAGTTTTTGGGCGAGCTCGAAGGCGTCACCGATCCCGAAACCAAGCGCAAGACCATCGGCCGCCTCTTCATCGAGGTGTTCGAGGCGGAGGCCAAGACAATCGGCGGCGCCGACTTCCTGGCGCAGGGCACGCTCTACCCCGACGTGATCGAGAGCGTCTCCTTCACTGGCGGCCCCTCGGTGACGATCAAGTCGCACCACAATGTCGGCGGTCTGCCCGAGCGCATGAACATGAAGCTGGTCGAGCCCTTGCGCGAGCTGTTCAAGGACGAGGTCCGCAAGTTAGGTCGCGAGCTCGGCCTGCCCGAAATCTTCGTCGGCCGCCACCCGTTCCCGGGCCCCGGCCTCGCCATCCGCTGCCCCGGCGAGATCACCAAGGACAAGCTCGACATCCTGCGCAAGGCCGACGCCGTCTACATCGACCAGATCAGGAAGCACGGCCTCTACGACGAGATCTGGCAGGCCTTTGCCGTGCTGCTCCCGGTCAAGACCGTCGGCGTCATGGGCGACGGCCGCACCTATGATTTCGTCGTGGGCCTGCGCGCCGTCACCTCCACCGACGGCATGACCGCGGACTTCTACCAGTTCGACATGAAATTCCTGGGCGAGACCGCCACGCGCATCATCAACGAGGTGAAGGGCGTGAACCGGGTGGTGTACGACGTGACCAGCAAGCCGCCGGGGACGATTGAGTGGGAGTAGGGCTTCGGTAAGCCGTAGGTATTCAAATCGGGAGATCTCATGGCCGACTTGGCGTCTCAGCCCACATCTGTCCAGACTATCTACAGCTGGTATCGTGAGGGCAAGCTTCTGGTAAATCGGCGGTACCAGCGAAAACTCGTCTGGACGCTGGAGGAAAAGCAAAAGCTAATTGAGTCATTTTTGAAGAAATATCCCGTACCAGCGATCTTGCTCGCTGAGCGTGATGGCGGGCCGGCGACGTACGAAATCATCGATGGACTACAAAGGCTCCACTCGATTGTATCGTTTATTGAGAACGCCTTTCCCCTCGTCGACGACAAATATTTTCACGTTGATCTTTTTCCGACAGCGAAGGCTGCCGCGGACGATGGACGTTTTTCTAAAGCTAAGGATGCAGCGTTAATTGGCGCTAAGGAAGTTTCTACCTTGCTCGATTATTCTTTGGCCATGTCCGTAATGAGAAATGCGTCGGACGGCGAGATCAACGACGTTTTTGATCGAATCAACACGTATGGGCATCGTCTGAGCGATCAAGAGCGAAGACAGGCGGGAGTCCAGAACGAGTTTTCTTCGACCGTCAGGAACTTAGCAAGCCTACTTCGTGGGGATGTTTCTCTCGACATTCTCCCCCTTGAATCAATGCCATCCATCAGCATCGATCTGCCGATGTCCAATCACGGCTATGAGGTTATCGCTGCGCTCCACCCCATCCTGCGTGCCGCGACAGTCGCGTCTTGAAGCCGATGAACCAAAACTGTATGTTCAACAATATGCCAATTTGTTCAACATGAGGGAGGCCATGGCAGGAGATTCGACAAAACGGCCGGCGGCGCGGGGTCGGCGGCGGTCGCCGGGCAGTGGCCTTACGGGCGGGACGCGGCGGCCAAAGCGCGTCGAAGGTCGCGCAAAAGGCGAAATCAAGCTCGGCAGCGTACGCGTCGCGGCGGTGATGCGGGCCGCCGAGCAATCCGGTCTCCTCAGCAAGAAGAGCGGCCGGATCGCCGGGCGCGTCAGTCCGGCGCTGATCAGGCAAGCCAAGCGGCAGACCGGATCGTGGCCGATACGGACCTGATCGAGTTTGCTCTGGCCACCATCGCTCTGGAGGACAATTTCGCCGAGGACTTTCGGAAGTCACGAGGCAAGGTCGATCGTGATCTGAAGCTCGGCTTCTGACGTGGCGGAGTTCGATTTTGACGCCGCGTGCAGGTGGGCTCGGTTCAAGCCTAAGCGAACGCTCGCCCGGCGTCATGACAACGTCCTTCCGTTCGTTGCTGCCGGCCAGATCGGTGGGCAGGGGCTCTTGCTCGACACCTGCGTCTACATCGACCAGATGCAGGGGCGCGCGCCAGCTCTGCTGGAAGAGCTCATCGCGCATCGCCAGGTCAATCATTCGTCGGTGGCCATTCAGGAATTGATGCACACTGTCGGCGTGCTGAACCAGGCTGACAAGCCGACCCCACGGGTCACCGCCGAGATTGGCAAGCGGATCAAGGCGATGGCGCCCCATCGAATCTTTACGCCAGACATCGAGGTGCTCGGCAGAGCTGCGCTGCTCTCGGGAATCCTCTGCCGGCTCCAGGGCTACGGGAACGATCTGAAGCTGCGTGCGCTCGCGGATAGTGTGCTGTTCCTCCAGGCGCGGAAGCTCGGCCTTGTCGTGCTGACGACGAATATCGGTGACTTTGATATCCTGCTCCAGCTCATGCCCGGCGGGCGGGCACTGTTCTATCGGCAGATATAAGGCTTCCGACGGCCGCTGATTTCTCTACTAACCTGTTCATGCTCGCGGAGCCCATCGCACAAACGGAAATACGGTGGCTCCGTTTCGGTCGGTTCTGTACCATCATGGTCCATGATGGTATCTGGCGGCGAACCGGACGGAGAATACCTTGTTGACCGATACGGGACTTCAGAAGCTCAAGCTTGGCGAGACGCTTTACAAGCGCCGCGACCGCGACGGCATGTACGTTGCCGCCCTGCCTATCAATAGCCGCAGGCAGATCTGTGAAAGTGGCGACCGCACCATCAAGGTGGTGCGTTGATGCGCGCCGCGTTGAAAGTGGTGATGGCCGCAACATTTGCCATGCCGGCTGCGGCGGCGCTGGCGAAGTCTCCGGACTGCGCGAGTTGGCCCACCAACATGGCCCTCGTGCACCTCAAGAACGCCGGCCTGATCGACATCCCATCAGTGCTCGAGGCGCAGACCAAGGCCGTTCGTCTCGCATCCGAAAGGATCGGCAAAGACCTCTACCAGCAGGTTTACGACATCACGTTTCACACCAAGGACGGCAAGACGATCGAGGTCGTCACGAACAGCCAGGCATCAAGCGAGGAATGCTCGATGAGCGGCGTCGAAATCTACGTGGTCTCGACGAAAATCGGCGGGTCGGCAGGGCAGCCATCTGACGGCACGACTAAAAAGTGATCCGGCTGCAGCGAAGGTTCAAGAACCAGGGCGGAATGCTCTGCCGCTCGCCAATGACAACCGCTTCGGTGCAGACGTCCCGGCGCGGATGACGGATGCTAGGAGGGTATCTCCTGTGCGATCTCCCACATGTGACCGGATGGGTCGGAAAAGGCGGCGGTGCGGCGACCCCAGGGACGATCGATAGGGCCGTTCACCAACTCTACGCCGCTTTGCCGGAGCCTCGCGCAGGCCTCATCGACATCGGCGACTCGAATGGTCATGAGCATGCGAGGTCCGGCGCTCGAAGCAGCCGGCACCACCGGCTGCACGAGCTGCGGTGCCTCCGTCTCCTGCAGCAAATTGACCATGACGCCACCGAGCCCGATCACGCTGCACACGGCGTCGGAATAGATCGGCTTGGCGTCGAACACGGCCTCGTAGAATGCCCTCGCGCACGCGAGGTCGTCGACGAAGAGGGTCACGCATTCCAGATTGTTCAAGCTTTTCATTCGCAGGGCCCTCGGTTGATCGGTCCGTCGAGCTTCTTTTGACGAAAGATAACAACGTATTTGGAAATAATGAAGCAGATTGCCTTTTCGACTGTTGCGGCGTTCGCGCAGGTCATATCGGCGGTCTCGCCGGGAGGTCGACATGAATTCGCCGCCCCGACTTGTCAGGGCTTCACGAACCGATAGGCGAAGCGATCGGTCTGTCCCTTGATCGCGGGATCGAACACCTTGATCGTGTGCGGATCGTCCTTGTTCGCGAGCAGGGTGCTTTGCGCGTCCAGCACGAAGCCGGCCGCCTCCACCTCATCGCGAACGGATGCATGCTCGATCCGATGCAGCGACTGGGCGTCGCGCGCGCCCGCTCCGACGGCAGCGGCGTGGTCAACGATGACGTAGGACCCGCCGGGCGTCCGCCGAGACGGCTTCGACGTTCTCGCGGCCCGGCTCCTTCGCTAGCGTCCGCATGCGGCCGAACGGATCGTTCTTGAAGTGGGCGACCTCGGCCGGCACGAAGCTGTAGACCCGTCCTTCGGGTCCGACGACATCCGAGAAGAGGCGCGTCCAGTCGCCGTCGCCTGGGTAAACATCGATGATGGTGGTGCCGGCTTCTATTCGTGCGAACGGGATCAATTCGGACAGTTTGGATTGGTCGTACATTGGGATCTCCGTTACGGCTGGGCATTCGACGGCTGCGCGGCCCACGCCAGCGCCTGCGTGTCGATGTACTCCCGGATCTTCTTCAGCTTGCCGTCCCGGACGGTAATGGCGAAGACCCAGTCGTCGTTGAACGGCTTGTTCGTGGCCTTGATTTTCCCCGTAGCGACGCCGATGACCAGAACCCGGTCTCCCTGCGCCACGAATTCGGGCGGTTCCGGGAATGTCGTTTCCACCTCTTCGGACGCCTTCTGAAGCACAGCCGCCAACTCGGCGCGCCCGCGGTGCGTTCCGGCCAGCGGCCAGCCCTCGCCCGGAATGATCCACTCGATGTCTTCGGCGACCAGTGCCAATAGAGCCTCCTTGTCGCCGCGTCCGATCGCGGCAAAGAAATCCTTCACTGTCTGGACGTTCGTCTCGGTGCTCATCGTCATTTCTCCATCTCGCTCCGATCGGATCGCGCTCGATCCATAACGGTGACAGCGCACTCAATATGCACGGCCGTCGGCCCGCATGAGAACAGGGGCGGCCGCGCGCTGCAGAAGTCAGCGCGCGACTTGTTCTCGGCGTCGATCACACGGTCGTGGATCGACTACTGCTCCTTCTTGAACAGATCCTGGAAGATCAGCGGGCCCCAAACGCGGCCGCGTGCGTGCACCAGCGCGCCACCCTCGTTGAGCTTTCCGAGCTTCACGGGTGCAAAGCCGAGTTGTTTGGCCAACGCCGCCACCGGAGCGATCGCGTCCTCGTCGTCACCAGACAGAAACACGACCCGGTGGCCGCCCTCGACGGCCGGATCGGCAGCCAGTTTGGCCGCACCCAGGTGATTGAAGCCTTTCACGAGCCTGGCGCCGGTGAACGACTTCGCGACGAAGGCGGAGGACGGCAGGCCGTCCAGCTCGTCAGGGACGGGAAACGCGTTCATCGCGTCGATGATGGTCTTGCCTTTCCAGCTCGGCAGCGCCTTCGCAACCTCGCGATGCTCCCCGAACGGGACCGCCAGGATGATGGTCTCGGCCTCGAGTGCGTCCCGCAGCGACTTGGCGACGACACTGGCTCCAATCGCCCGAGCCTGCGGCGCCAACGTCTCGGGCGGCCGGCGGCTCGCGACGGTGACGTCGATGTTTTTACGGGCGAAGGCGTGGGCGAGGGCCTGGCCTATCTTGCCGAATCCGACAATCGCATAGCTCATTCTAATTTCTCCGATCCGTGTTGCTGATGTTGATGTGCTGGCGCTTCAGATCGCCGAGAAGCCGCCGTCGACGGACAACTCCACCCCATTCACGAAGCTCGAATCGTCCGAAGCCAGAAACAGCGCGGCTGCCGCAATTTCCTCGGGACGACCCATCTTTCCCCGCGGGATCAGGGATTCGAACATCCGCTTCGCCTCCTCGGTGAGGACCTGGTCCTGCATCGGTGTGGCGATCGGCCCCGGGTGCAGCACGTTCACCCGGATATTCCTGCCCTTGAGTTCGTTGAGCCAACCGCGTGCAAATGCGTGCAAGGTCGCCTTGCTCGCCGCATACACGCTATAACCGGGAAAACCTTTGATCGAAGCAACCGACCCGGTCATGAAGATCGATCCGCCATCGCTGAACAGCGGCAACGCCTTCTGGACCGTAAACAGAGTGCCGCGCGCATTGAGGCCGAACGTTGCATCGAAATGCTGCTCGGTGATCTCGCCCAGTGGGACGGCTTCGCCCATGCCGGCGCTCGCGTACAGGACGTCGATCCTGCCCTTTGCCCGCTTGACCGTGTCGAACAGGCGGTCGAGGTCGTCGAGATTGGCCGCGTCGCCGCGCACGCCGGTCACGTTCCGGCCAACTAGCTTGACGGCCGCGTCGAGCGCCTCCTGCTTTCGGCCCGTGATGAAAACATAGGCGCCTTCTTCGACGAACCGCTTGGCGCTCGCCAGCGCCATGCCGCTCGATCCACCGGTGATGACTGCAACTTTACCTTCAAGCTTTCCCATAATTTCTCCTGTCGTCGTGTCGGGACAGCATCTGCCCCCGAGGACCCCGACATAGGTCCGCTCGAGTCAGACGTTGAGTGCGGAGGCGCGCACATCGGTGGTGCGAAATCGATCCGGCCGGACGACCGACGCCAGCCGCCCCGACCGGTGTCCGCCGTTCGGAACCGGGGCGCGCTGGTCGGAACCGGCTATGATGACTGCCCGTACTGCGGTAGGAGGCGTAGAGACCGGCTTTGGAAGGCGCACCGCGCGGTGCGGGATTGCACCATGATCGACTGGGATGACGTTCGTTACTTCCTTGCCGTCGCGCGCGGAGGCTCGGTGCGGGCTGCGGCCGAGCGCCTCGGCGTCAACCACGCAACCGTGCTGCGACGCGTCGCCCAGCTCGAGGAACGCCTCGGGGTCCACATGTTCGAGAAGCTGCCGTCGGGCTACCGCCTGACGGCTGCCGGCGAGGAGGTTCTCGAATTCGCGGACCAGATGGAAGCGTCGTCGCACCAGCTCGAGACGCGCGTCTTCGGGCGCGACCAGAGCGTGCGCGGGCGTCTGCGGGTGACGCTGGCGCCGCCGCTTGCGACACATCTGCTCATGCCGGACTTCGCCGAATTTGCGCGCCTGCATCCGGACATCGAGATGGAAATCCTGTCGGCGGGTGAGCTGGCAAACTTGACCAACCGGGAGGCCGACGTCGCGATCCGCGTCGTCTACGACCGCAAAACCCTGCCGCTCAATCTTCACGGCACGAAAGGACCGGAGCTGTTCGGCGCCGTCTACATGTCCCGGGATCGACTGGCCGCTTGGCGTGCGGGCGCGCCCGATCCCATGCGGTGGATCGTCATCAGCATGCATGGAATTCCGGATTGGGCCGGCGAGGGGGAGGTTCGTACCACGGGCGTTCCATTCAGGACCACGGACGCCGCCGGGCAGATCGCTGCCGTACGGCAAGGGCTCGGGATCACGACACTGCCGTGCTTCGTCGGCGATGCCGACCCGCTATTGGCGAGGGTGCCGGGCACCGAGCTGCACATGTACGGAACGGTCTGGCTTCTCACCCAGGGCGAGACACGCAAGACCAAGCGCGTGCGGCTCTTCACCGAGTTCGTATCCCGCAGGCTCGCCGCCTACGCGCCGCTTCTCGCGGGGCTGTCCAGATCGCGCGACTGAGGCCGGGCAGGTCGCCGGAGAGGCTTGCCGTAATCCGGAAGGAATTACTCTATCACGGCGTCTCATTGGCCCTTCGGCTAATCCGCCCCAATCGGACTCGCCTGTCGCTGAGCCGCAACCAGCATCTCTACAAACGCCGTCACCTTCGGCGGACGGAAACGGGCCGCTGGGTAGACCGTGTGGATGCCGCCGGATGGCAGTTGCCATTGCGGCAGAATGTGAATGAGGCGGCCCGCCGCCAGATCGTCGGCCACCAGGAAATCCGGCAGCACCGAAAGGCCGCCGCCGGCGAGTACGGCCGCGAGCGCCCCCGGCGTCGTGTCGATCGCAATGTTCGCCTGCAGGCGCACGGCGCGTCGATCGAGATCGCCGCGCGAGAACTGCCACAGCAGCGGCTCGCGCAGCGCCATGTTGGCGATGAACGGCAGCGCCACCAGATCGTCGGGATCGCGCGCGGCTGCGATCCGATCCGTGAATGCGGGAGCGCCGACCAGGAATTGCTGAAACGCGCCGATCTTGCGCGCCTGCAGGCTGGAATCAACCAGCCATCCGACGCGGATCGCCATGTCGATCTGGCCTGAGGCGAGGTCGACCGTCTGATCTTCGAGCGTCAACTCCACCCGGCAGCTGGGATAGCGGGCCGCGTAGGCCGTGACGACGGCGACGACGACGGCCGTGCCGTAGTCGTTGGGTGCCGTGATCCGCAACGTGCCGGTCGGCGCGGCGGCGGCCTGGGCGAGTTCGTCGAAGGCATCCTCGGCTTCGCGCAAGATCATGACGCAGCGCGCATGAAACATCCGGCCGGCTTCGGTTGGATGGACCCGGCGCGTCGTGCGCACGAGAAGGCTGGTGCCGAGATCGCGCTCCAGCTGCGCCACTTGCTGGCTCACCACGGCTTTGGTGATGCCGAGCCGCTCGGCTGCCCGGGTGAAGGATCCGGTGTCCACGACGGCTGCGAAATAGGCCAGGCGGTTCAGGTTCATTGGCTTTGTCCGTCAGATAGACTGTAAGTCTATGACATACATTCTGTCTGCTTTGTTGCTATTTTTCTATCAATTGGCGCGTGCCACAAGTGCGGGCAAGGAGATCGACATGTCCGCGCCCATTCACATTACCTACCTCTTCGATCCGCTCTGCGGCTGGTGCTACGGCGCCTCCACGCTGCTCGAACAGCTTGCGGCCCGAGCGGATTTCGCTGTCGCGCTCGCGCCGACCGGCCTGTTCGCCGGCGATGGCGCCCGGCCGATGGACGACGGCTTTGCGGCCTACGCCTGGAGCAACGACCAGCGGATTTCGCGCTCGAGCGGCCAGCCCTTCAGCGAAGCCTATCGCCGCGATGTGCTGGGCGACCGCACGCGCCTGTTCGATTCCGGCCCGGCAACGCTGGCGCTCACGGGCGTTGCGCTCACGGCTCCTGATCGGGAGCTCGAGGCTCTGAAGGCCTTTCAGGTCGTCCGCTATGTCGAAGGCCGCGACAGCACGGATATCGGCGTTCTGTCGGAGGTGCTGCGCGCGATGAACTTGTCGGAGGTTGCCGCGCGCCTGGCGGCGCCCGACACCGCGCTGATCGCCGCGTATCGCGCGCGTATCGAGGCTGCGCGTGCCGAGATGCGCCGGTTCGGCGCCAATGGCGTCCCGGCCCTGATCGTAGGGACCGGCGATGATCGCCGCCTTATGCAGGCAAACGCGCTGTTCGGCAGCCTGGACGTCCTCGTCGACGGACTGAAGGCGGCCTGAGCGCAGCGATCAACACAGACCGGACCATCCAGCTTCAATTTCGCGACCGCAGACCACACCAGGAGACCAACATGCCGACAAGGAGAACCATCATGAAAGCCACTCTCGCCGCGGGCGCCGCCGCAGTCTTCGCACCCGCAGGCCTCGGCCATGCGGCCGGCGGGCTCGCCTGGAAGCATTTTCCGGCCGGACAGAACGGCTTCTTCCGGGCTCCCGTTCTGGTGTCCGGGCCGAGCGAAGCCGTGTTGATCGATGGCGGCTTTACGCTTCCCGACGGAAAGGCCGTCGCAGACGCCATCAAGGCAACCGGCAAGAAGCTCACCACCATCTACATCACCCAGTCGGACCCGGATTATTATTTCAGCCTCCGCGCCATCAAGGCGGTTTTTCCCGAGGCCCGCGTGATCGCGGCGCCCGCAACAGTGGCGGCCGTTAACGCCAGCGTCGAAAAGAAGCTTGCCGTCTGGGGTCCGCAGCTCAAGGAGAACGGCCCGCAGGTGCTCGCCGATGTCGTCATCCCCGAAGCATTCGACGGCAAGACGCTCAGCGTGGACGGCGAGACCATCGAAGTCGTCAGCGCAGACGGGCTGGTCAACCGGCGTTATCTGTTCGTGCCGTCGCTGAACGCGGTGTTCGGCGGCGTGCTGATCTTCTCCGGCGTCCATGTCTGGACCGCCGACACGCCGACCAAAGAGCAGCGCGCCGCCTGGATCGCCAATCTCGAAAAGATCGCGGCGCGCAAGCCGGCAATCGTCGTGCCCGGCCATCTGTCGGTGGATGCAAAGACCGATCTGTCCGGTGTCGAGCACACGATCGCCTACCTCAAGGCGTTCGACGAGGAACTGGCCAGGGGCAAGGATTCCGCGGCGCTCAAGACGGCGATGGAAGCGCGTTTCCCCGGCCTCGGCATGGGCGTTGCGCTTGACATCGGCGCCAAGGTCGCCACCGGCGAAATGAAGTGGGGCTGAGGTGGGTGCAGATCTCGACCTGATCCGCGCCACCTATGAGGGATCATCGTCGGAAGAGAACGGCCGCAATCTCCTGGCCGCTCTCGCTCCCGATGCCGTCTGGACCGAAGCGGAAGGGTTTCCGTACGCGGGCACCTATGTCGGACCCGACGCGATCATCGCCGGCATGTTCCGGCGTCTTGCCACCGAATGGACCGGCTACCGCGCCGATGTTCACACCTATCTCGAAGACGGCGACCGCGTCGCCGCCTTCGGCGTCTACTCCGGAACCTATAAGGCGACCGGCAAATCCATGCGCGCCAATTTCGCGCATCTCTATCTGGTGGAGAACGGCAGGATCGCCAGCATGACGCAATATGTTGACACCGCGATGGTGCAAAAGGCGCTGGCGCCTGCCGGCCCGTAGCAGCCGGATCGCGTCGGAACGTACGAGAGGGGCCCGCGATACGGCGGGCTCCCCGTGAGGGTGCATTCAGCTCCAAGTGCTGGGACCGAGTTCGCGAATTGGTCCACGCCGAACCTCATGCGAGGGCTTGCCGACGTCGACGCCGGATAGCTCGCGTAGACGGGTCTAAGTAGGATGGGTAGAGCGCAGCGAAACCCATCGCAACCGCAGAACGAGATTGACGGGTATCGCTTCCGACGAGTTAAATCGAGCAATGGCATTCGGGGTGTTCATCCATCGATCTGACTCGATCTACGATGACAGCCCGGCTGAACGTTATCAGTTTCCCAGTCAGTACCTGCATCGTGTCGAGGCCTGCGTCGGCGATTGGGTCATCTATTATGAGCCGAGCAAGGTAGCTGACACGCGAGGCTGCTTTGCGATTGCAAGGGTTCAGCAAGTGATACCGGATCCCGGTCCTGCCGGGATGTACCTCGCGGTGATCGAGCCAGGCAGCTATCTCGATTTCGCCAATCCGGTCGCGTTCAATGGCTCGAACGGGCCGGTCGAGCGGGGTATTTTGAACGAGCAGGGACGAATTTCGGGACGGGCTCAGTCCGCTGTCCGTCCAGTTTCGCACGAAGATTTCGATAGAATCTGCGAGCTCGGTTTCGCCGAGAATGTACCGCTCCTGCCGCGGCGTGACGACGATGTCCGATCGCTCGATCTTAACGAGGAGCAGGCGCTGTTCAGGTTCGACCAACAGCGTGATCGCGTCAGCCTGACCGTATCGAGAATTTTACGCGACCGGATTTTCCGCCGCATCGTGCTTCGCGCCTATGACGAGCGTTGCGCGATCACCGGGCTGAAGCTCATCAATGGAATGGGGCGCGCCGAGGTGGCCGCCGCTCACATCCGGCCGGTCGAAGCGAACGGGCCGGATATCGTTAGCAACGGGATTGCTCTTTCAGGCACCGCGCATTGGATGTTCGATCGCGGTCTCATCAGTCTGGCGGATGATCTGGAGATATTGATCTCACGCCAGACAAACGATCCCGAGAGCGTAAGATCGATTGTCAACAAGACCGGCCACGCGCTAGAGCCGCGGCGGCTATCAGATCGTCCGCATCCTCATTTCCTGAAATGGCATCGCGACAATTGCTTCAAGCAATAGGCGAATCCATGGGCGCAAATCGGTCGGCAATTCCTCGCATGACTAATATCCGATGCAGCCGCGCCGGACTAGCAGATAGCGGGCGGCGTCGCAGCCTCACGTCCCCCGACTATAAAGCCGCTCATCCCACCAAACCGGTTCCGGCATCGTATGACTAAGGCTCTTGGCGTCGGGATGCGTCGGGTTGATCAGAAAGTTGCGCTCCAGCCGCGCCGGGATCGACGGCACGATCAGCATCGCCGAGCGCTTTTCGTCGTACCAGACCTGCGCGAAATTCTTGCAGATCGTCTCGTTGCGCGAATCCCAGCCGGGATGGGCGGCGGTCTGAAAGACCTCGTAGGAGACACCGTTCGGAATGGTGATCTCGATGAAGTGCTGGTTGGCGGGCATCACCAGATTGGCGTGAACCAGTTTCTCCAGCATCGCGGTGGAATAGTGCTCGGAAGTGTAGATCACCGGACTCCAGGGCGTGTTCCAGCGCCCCGGATAGAGCCGCGCTCCCTCTGCGTCATAGATCGGAAACGCGCCGTCGGGATCGCCGATGCGATAGCATCTGAGAACGCGATCGCTTTTTTGCACGTTCAGACGCCGCCGCTGTAAGCCGCGCGTCCCAGCAGATTCAGCACAGCATCGGCGCCGGGACCGGTCGCGAGCGCAAGGTCCAGCGGCACCTTGTTGTCCAGTATCGGATGCGGGCGGTTGAGGAAGTCGCGCACTTTCGCTTCGTCGCGGAAGACTTCGAGGCCAAAGGCGAAGACCTTGGCAACACGCGCCAAGCGATCGCTCTCGTCGGTCGTCAGATGCTGTTTATGCTTGCGGCGGCGCTCCAGCGTCGGCTTCGGCACAATGCGATGGGCGAAGCCGCGCACGTCCAGCGGCGAGATGCGCCCGGCGAGCTTGTCCAGCGCGGACACCGGAAGGCCCTTTTCCACCGAAGTGGCCAGTGTGAGTGTTGTCTCCGGTGTCCTCGACTTGATGCCGAACAGGTCGGCGAGAATAGTAGCTTGACTACCCATATGGACTTCACCTCACGTGAGGCGAACATATGCCTCAAATGAAAGAACGTCAATGGGCCTCGTTGCCCCGGACTTGCCTGAACGCGGTCGCTGGATATTTCAGCCCGATCCATGCAAAACCGCAAGATCGGTCGAGCAATTCGCAGCCGTCAGCGACTAACTGGAGCCGCCACGGAGGAGGGACGATGAAGGCGGCGCTTGAAAACTATCAGGCCCGGATGCGGCGGGTGCTGGACTATCTCGACCGGCACCTCGAAAGCGATCTGGACCTCGACACGGTGAGCGGCGTTGCGGCCTTCTCGAAATTTCATTTCCACCGGCAGTTCACCGCGGCCTTCGGGTTGTCCGTGCATCGCTATGTCCAGCTTGCCCGTCTGAAGCGCGCGTCGCATTGGCTGGCCTACACGGACGGCCAAAGCGTCACGGAGATCGCGATGGATGCCGGCTACGACGCACCCGACGCCTTCGCCCGCGCCTTTCGGCAACGGTTCGGGCAATCGCCGTCGTCGTTCCGGAATTCTCCCGACTGGGAGCCGTGGCTTGCGGCCTTCGGGCCTCTCGACCGCGCCAGGAGCAAACTCATGAAGACTTTTACCACTGACGACGTGACGATACGCGACGTGCCTCCCACACGGGTGGCGATCATGGAGCATCGGGGGAGCCCCGCGACGCTCGGCGCCACCATCCAGCGCTTCATCGCGTGGCGCAAGAAAGCGGGTCTGCACCCCAGCACGAGTCCCACCTTCACTGTCTGGCGATCCGAGCGGCGTCCCGCGTCGCCTGCCGATTACTGCACGGACCTTTGCGTCGCGACCGAACAGCCGATCGAGGCAAACGGCGAACAGATCAAGGCCGGCGAGATCCCCGGCGGACGTTGTGCGGTGCTGCGCGTCATCGGCAACACCGACAATCTGGAGCCCGCCGCGCTGTATCTTTACCGCGACTGGCTTCCGGCCAGCGGCGAGGAGGCCCGCGACTTCCCGATCTATTGCCAGCGGCTGAGCCTGTTCCCGGAGGTGCCGGAGCACGAGGCGGTCGCGCAGGTTTTTCTGCCGCTGAAATAGCGCGCCCTCCAGGTGTAGGATGGGTCGCGCGAAGCGAAACCCGTGATCGCTCTTCCACAAAGGAGCTGATGGGTTTCGCAGCGCTCCACCCTCCTACGCGCTGCACTATGCCGTCCCGCCTCTTGCGAAGGCGGCCTTCCATGCAGGCTTGTAGAAAACGACGCACAAAAGAACAGAATAGGGAATGGGGAATCCAACGTATATTGCGCCGAATATGATCAGCCGTACCAAGCCGTCTGTACTGATCGAACCCATGTCGTAGCTACCGATGGTCGCGATAACAGGGACGGTAAGGTAGGAAAGCGCAGACGAAAGGAACAGCAGTCCAGCGTAGACAAGGCTCAATGCGCGCGCCCACGAGCGCAGTCTGAATATTCCGGTTCCTGCGACGAGCCCGACGACTCCCGTTGCCAAAATCAGGAGACAGAACGCCAGGCGGGCTATCGGGATGTAGAAAGCGCCCAATCGCAATAACTCGGCCATGAGGTAGAGGGCGCCGAGAAGCAGGAATAACCCGTTGAGGATTCCGATGCCGCCCAAGATGACGTTGAGCACAGCTATCGCGGTCATTCCACCGGTGCGGTACGTCTCCACGCTCACCCCCTGAAGTCGAAGAACAGCAGACTGCACCGTCCGATCATCGGAACACCGATGAGCGTTTTGAGCACAGGGACCGTGCGCTTCTGTAGTCGTCGTCGCAGCACCTTCGGTTCAACCGATCGAGGATGGGCATCGCTGCGCCCCCAATCCTGCAAGCTCAATCCGGGTTTCAGCCGTCTTGTTCTCCCGACCGATTTTGGTCGCGACTCCATCTATTTCGATACCGGATGCCATTCCGGAAGTTTGGGGATCTCAGGATCGAGACGATCCCGGTCGTATCCGCGCGAGCAGAACAGCACGACGGATGGCTTGAATGTGCTGGCATCGTCCAGCGTGCCGACATAGATGCCGATGTAGTCCGGCTTTTCCTCCGGCTGGTTGTAGATCGGCGAGCCGCAATTTGGACAAAACCCCTTGCGCTTGACGGCGCCGCTGTCGGAAGTACGCGCGATTTCGCGCAGCTCGCCGGTCACCGAGACCGCGTTGCGCGCGAACACGGAGACGGAGCTGTGACCGCTTCCGGTGTCGCGTTGACAGTCGCTGCACTGGAACTGAAAACCGCGTAAGGGCGCGGCCGCGATGGTGTAATAAATTGCCTGAGGTGCGGACCCGAGCGGGCGAACGGAACAATTTGGTCGCCCTGCTACGCGACGAAACGAACGACGCCGCCATCCACCCGCAGAGCCGCGCCGGTTGTCGCCGAAGCCTGCTCCGAGCAAGCGTAGACGATCATGTTGGCCACCTCATCGGTGGTCGCGAAGCGTTGGATGAGGGTGGTGGGACGCATCGCCTTCAGGAAGCCCTGCTCGGCTGCGTGGTTCCGTTTGCTTCGGCCTGCTTGGCCATGAAGTTGCCCAGGATCTCGGAGCGGGTAGGTCCCGGCAGGACGGCGTTGACCGTGACGCCCGTGCCCGCCACCGCCTCGGCAAGCCCGCGCGAGACCGCGAGCTGAGCTGTTTTGGTCATGCCGTAGTCGAGCATTTCCTTGGGGATGTTGACTGCGGACTCGCTACTCACGAACACGACGCGGCCCCAGCCTTTCGCCACCATCCGCGGCAGGTAATGACGGGTCACGCGCACGCCACTCATGACGTTCAATTGGAAGAGGCCAAGCCAGTCCTCGTCGGGGATCTTCGCGAAGTCCTCGATGCCATTGTAGTCCCGGATGTGAGCCGTACCCAAATTGTTGACGAGGATATCGGCGTCCGGCGCTCGTGCGATCAGGGCTTCGGCACCCTCCGCTGTTGCAAGATCGGCGGCAACTCCCGAGATGTCGCTTCCGGGAAAGGCCTGCCGCATCTGCCGTACCGCATCGTTGACCCGTGCATCGCCACGGCCGTTGATGACGACCGATGCGCCGGCAAGGGCTAGTCCCTCCGCCGTGGCGCGGCCGATACCAGCGGTGGATCCGGTAATGATCGCCTTGCGGCCGTTGAAGTCGATATTCATCTCATTTATCTCCGATTGAAGAGGTGCGGCGATCATGCGCTGATCTGGACTAGACACGCGCATTGTCACCTTCGGTCGAAAGCGACTCGGACAGACAGCATCAAGCTGACGTCTTCGCGACCTCTGCCTCCGATGCGCGGGCGAGGCTTTCGACCCATTCCTGGTGATAGCGATAGAGCGCACCGGGATATTTGCGTCCGAGTTCTTCGAGGAACCACGGGCCTTGCTGCGTCTCTTCGGTCAGCACATGGCAGCCATTGGCCGTCGGTGTGATGACCCAACCGTGGTACGCGCTCGAGCCGGTCTCGTCGCCATCGACTGTCGTTGCCCACGCGAGCCTGCGGAACGGCTCGCACTCCGTCACGACCAGACTCATCGGGAATCCAACCGTCACCCGGCTGTATCTGGTTGCGAGCGCCAGTTCCGGCTCACCGGTCAGGATATGGACCTGATCTTCGGCGGGAAAGTAGCTCGACCAATTCTCGGCATCGACGAGCAGCTTCCAGACCACTTCAGGCGGCGCCTTGATGTCCATGTCGTTCAGCGCATAGATGGCCGACGTTCTGGGGTCATACTGCTTCGGCCAGTTGACATGGTCGTACATGGTTCATTTGTCCTTTTGAACAGATCCCGGGAGATCAATGACGCCCAGCTCTTGTCCCGCGCCTGCACGAGCTGACCGCCTTTCTGCGTTGATGCTGATTATCCCGGCCGTTTATCGCGTGGGAGAGTTGCCGCCCTGTGTGGCGACCTTCGCGAGATCTTCCAGAAGCTTCTGATGCGTGCGCCAAAAGATGTCGGGAGCCTGCTTCGCCAGCTCGATCCACAGTGGTCCCTGCATCGTTTCTTCGGTCCAGAGGTGAGTCCCATTTGGCGTGGGCGTGATGATCCAGGCGTGATAGGCTCTGGACTCTGGCGACGCCTTGGGGCCGCCGCCCCAGGCGATGCGCGTCATCGGTTCGAATTCCTGCACGGAGGCGTAGACGTCCTGGCCGGCCAGATTGGTTTCGAAACGTGTGCCCAGGCGCAACTGCTGATGCCCGCCCAGCAATTCGACATGTTCGACACCCGGGTAGAAGCTCGGCCAGGCGGCGGTATCCACGAGCAGCGACCAGATCGTTTCGGGAGATGCTGCGACCTCTAGCTCGTTTGTGAAATGAATCGGCGACCGGCTGGGAGTCATGTCCTGCGGCCACCTGATTGCCTCGTGCATTTCGACCTCTATTTTCTCGATTGATCTTGGTAAGGAGGCCGCCCGACCGCGAAGCAAGACGCATGCTACCGCCTCATCGTGGAATTAATTGGGGAGTGCACCACGAAGCGGTACTGCGGAATCCTCGACATCGGTTGTGCATATATGCACCGCCCGTACGAGGCCGCTTATCGAGCCAAGCGGATAACCGCTCTCGCAGGCTTGTCCATCGATCCGTTTTGGACAGCCGAGTCGTTCGTTAGGGGATAAGGTGCCGTCCGTCAGGGGACAGGGCTATCGCATATGGATTTCACAACCCGCAAGCGGGAGAGGGAGCCCACTGCCGGTACCGCCGCATCGTGCACGCCATATGCAATTGCCCTGCGTCAGGGGGGCAGAGTGAATCGAACTGGGCTGCGGGGACGGCGACCCGCCATAGAGCGCGATAGTCGCCGCCGTCGACACCTACCAGAACATCGGCACCAATCGGTAGCCCACGCGGTCGCAATAATCGTTGTAGCCGGCTAGATGGGCCAGCAGCAACGCCTCCTCGCGCATCAGTCGCCAGACGAGAACCGGGACCAGCAGTGCGGCCGGGAGGAGCCCAAACCACGAGCCACGCGCCAGAGGTATCCCCGCAGCCATGACCAGCGCACCCGAGTACATCGGGTGGCGTACGATCGCATAGGGACCAGTGACGATCACCTGCTGGCCCTCCGCGATCTCGATGGTTCCGGCAGTGAACGTGTTCTCCCGGAAGGTGAGGAAAACAATCAGGAACCCGATGGCGATTATCCCCGCACCAGCCACCGAAAGGGCGAGGCTCACGTGTGACCAGCCGAAGCGCGTGTCGAGCCCCGGTATGGCAAAGGTCGCAATGAATACGAGTCCTGCCAGCGCCTGGACGACATTCTGGATCGGATCGGGCTCAGACCCCGGTCCGGCCTTCACGCGCCGTTCCAGCAGCGCCTTGTCGTGAAGCCACAGCCAGACGGTGATCGCCGCGGCGCATCCAAAAACACTGCCAAGGTCATCCAGGCGCGGCCGACGTGCAGTGTCCCCGCCGAGCCGAATAGCACGACGGAGATGGTCGCGAAAAGGAAGACGAGTCCCGCAAAGGCGCGCACGAGCAGCATCCTGCTATCGTCGTGCTTTGGACCGCGGAATTCAAGATCGGGACCACAACTACGAGTTCCGCGACATTTTCTCGAACTTCTTCAGCAGCCGATCCCGCTTCAGCCGGGACAGCCGCTGGATCCAGAACATCCCGTCGAGCTGGTCGATCTCGTGTTGGTGGCACACCGCGCGCAAGCCGTCCGACTCCTCCGTGTTCATGTTGCCGTCGAGATCCCGATAGTTGATCCGCACGCGCGCGTGGCGCTGGACCTCGTCGTTGACGCCGGGCATCGAGACGCTGCCCTCGCGATGCATGATCACCTCGGGCGAGGCCCATTCAACCGCGGGATTGACGTAGGTCTGCGCGCCGCCTCTGGCGTCGAGCTCGAGCACGACGACGCGCAAGGGCACGCCGATATGCGGCGCGGTGATGCCGATGCCGGGCGCGGACCGCATGGTCTCGAGCAGATCCGCAGCAAGTTCGCGTAGCGCGTCGTTGAATTCGGTCACGGGGCGTGCCGGGATCGCGAGCCGGCGGTCGGGATAGCGGACGATGGGGCGGATGGTCATGCAGGCTCCTACCACTCGCCTCCGATCGATGCATCCATCCTCTCAGCGCTCTACGGCAATGACTTGACGGGTGATTCCGGCCGGCGCCGACGGGCTCTCCGCGGGCGAAGCGGATTCCGCGACTACAACGCTCCAGCCGAAACGGTTATACTAGCTGGAAAGCTGGGTCGCGGAATCGCTGCAAGTGCTCTCGGACGTTCTCAAGCGCAAAGAAATCTATACTTATTTCAGCCGCTCGGCGATGGAGAAGGCGCACGCCTATCAGGCGCAGGGCCGGGTCTCGGCGGTGGACGTCAGCGACGACCTGACACACGTCAGTTCCCAGGTGCGAGGCAGCGAGTCCAGGAATTATCGCGTCGACATCGCGTTAACGTTCGACCGTGGCAGGCTCGTCGACATGGATGGCGATTGCAGTTGTCCGATGGCCCTCAACTGCAAGCATGTCGCGGCGACCCTGCTTGAAGCGCTGAGCGGCAACGAGCCGTCGAAACTGGCTCCTGTGCCAACCCCGCAGGTAGCCAAGCCCGCTCTGGCGCAAGCGACCTCGGCTCCGCCGGTCCTCGGCGTCGAGGTCAACAGCTGGATCGACAATGTGGGCCGCGCGGTACGGAGCAGCGATGATGCCGCGGACGAGGGCCCGCGATTGCTGTATTGCCTGCAGGCGTCGGACGGCCCGATGCCCTATCTCGCGGTGTCCCTGCGATCGGTCCAGCTGCGCAAGGGTGGAGCGTATGCCGCCAACTATAGCAGTCCCAGTCCTTACGAATTCAAGCCGGACCGGGCGCCAAAATATTTCCGCGACGTCGACGTCGATATTGTGACGGAGATATCCGGCCGTTTACGCAACCACTACACTCAGGGGCCGTATTCGGAGGAGTTTCTGCGCCGGATTGTCGCGACCGGCCGCGCATTCTGGCTTGACCACAAGGGAGCGCCGTTGAGCTGGGGCGACGCGCGCGAGGGCCGGATCGAATGGCAGCCAGGGCGCGGCAAGGGTGTTGCACCGACCCTCGTCGTATCGGGAGCGGTCGCGTTGAACGCCGAACCGCCGGTCTATGTCGACGAAGCCCGCAATGTGATCGGGCCCGTCCAACTCGGCCTGCCGCCTCGGCTCGCCTGCCAGTTCCTGGCTGCGCCCTCCATTCCCCGCGCACAACTCGAAGAAGTGTCGCGCCGCCTCAGCCAGAGGCTGCCTGAGCTTCACCACGGTCTGCTGCCGGTGCCACCGGCGGCTGCAGTGCTCATCGACGAAGATCCGCGTCCCGTGCTGCGGCTGAAGCTGGGTCATGTCGGTGCAAGCTACTATTACTATCGCAACAAGAACGAACAGTCAGGCCCGGCCGGCGTGGCCAGCCTCGGCTTCCGCTACGGTGGGTTCGGCATCGATCCGAGCCAGCGAGCGAGCCGACTGGAGCTGTTCCAGGGCGGGCAGGTTTATGCGATCGTCCGTCGTCAGCCGAAGGAGAGGCAAGCGCGTAAGCGCCTCGCCGACGCGGGGCTCATCGAGGCAAGGTCGCTGCTTCCGATGCTCGATTACCGCCATGCCATGGACTTTACGCTGCGCGACCAGCACGGCTGGTTCGATTTTCTCGCTCTGCACGCCGAGCAACTGCGGTCTGAGGGATTCGAGATCCTGGTCGACGACGATTTTCCGTTCCGGCTGGCGGAGTCGTCGGGCGATTTTGACGCTGAGTTCGAGTCCAGTGGCATCGACTGGTTCGAACTGTCACTCGGCATCGAGATCGAAGGCGAGCGGCGCGATCTTGCGCCGCTGTTGGCCGCGCTGGTTTCGGCGCCCGGCTTCAGCCCCGAATCGTTGACGGCACTCGCGGACAGGGGCGAGCGTTTCCTTCTGCCTCTGGCCGACGGCCGGCATGTCGCGCTGGCTGCGGATCGCTTCCTGCCGCTCGTGCTGGCGCTGCATGGCCTCCGTATGAGCGGCGCTTTCGAGGACGCCTCCCGAAAGATCAGACTGTCGCGCGCCGACGTCGTTCCGCTGCTCGGCGTCGAGAACGAGCGCTTCGCCTTCCGGGGAGCTGACAATCTTCGCCACCTCGCGGGCCTGCTCCAGGCGCGAGGCTTGACGACGCCGGAACTGCCGCCGACCTTTCGCGCCACGCTTCGGCCCTATCAGGCGCAGGGTGTGGCATGGCTCGACCTGCTCCGCGAGAGCGGCTTGGGCGGGATCCTCGCCGACGACATGGGGCTGGGCAAGACCGTCCAGATACTGGCCTTGATCGCGCTGGAGAAAGCGCGAGGTCACTTGGCCAATCCGGTTCTGGTCGTCGCGCCGACCAGCCTGATGACGAACTGGGTCGCCGAAGCGCAGAAGTTCGCGCCGGAGCTGAAGGTCCTCGTCCTGCACGGTGCAGATCGCAAGCACAAATTTCCCACCATCGCGGAGCACGATCTTGTCCTGACCACCTATCCGCTGATCGCGCGGGATCGCGAAATCCTGCCGGCGCGGGAGTGGCACATGGCCGTGCTGGACGAGGCGCAGACGGTCAAGAATCCCGATGCCGCCACCACGCGATTTCTGCGCGAGACCAAGGCGCAGCATCGCTTCTGTCTCACGGGCACGCCGATGGAAAATCATCTCGGCGAGCTCTGGTCGATCATGAGCTTCGTCAACCCCGGGTTTCTCGGCGACAAGGCGGCCTTTGCGCGCCAGTGGCGCGCGCCGATCGAAAAGCGTGCTGACAAGGCACGGACCGCGGCGTTGGCGCAGCGGGTCAAGCCGTTTTTGCTGCGCCGTACCAAGACCGAGGTGGCTACGGACTTGCCCGCCAAGAGCGAAATCGTGGAGACCATTGCGCTGGAAGGACCGCAGCGCGATCTCTACGATTCGATACGGCTCACGATGTCGCGCAAGGTGCGCGAGGCCATCGCAAAACGCGGACTTGCCAAGAGCCACATCGTGGTGCTCGAAGCTCTGCTCCGGATGCGGCAGGCCTGTTGCGATCCGGCCTTGCTGAAACTGAACGACGGCGTCGAACGGCCGTCGGCCAAGCTCGATCGCCTGATCGACATGGTGGGGGAGCTGCTCAGCGAAGGGCGCAAGATCATCATCTTCTCCCAATTCACCTCCATGCTCGATCTGATCCGGCAGCGCCTCGACACGGCAGGGCTGCGCTACAGCATTCTCACCGGTCAAACCAGGGACCGAAAGACGGCAATCGAAACCTTTCAGGATGGCGCTGCCGAGATCTTCCTGGTCAGCCTGAAGGCGGGCGGCGTCGGCCTCAATCTCACCGCCGCCGATACCGTCGTCATTTTCGATCCGTGGTGGAATCCCGCTGTCGAGGAACAGGCGATCGATCGGGCCTATCGGATCGGACAAGACAAGGCCGTGTTCGTTTACAGGCTGGTGGCCGCCGGGACGATCGAGGAAAAGATGGACGAGCTCAAAGCCAGAAAGCGCGCGCTTGCCGACGGCCTGTTCGATCGTGATGGCGGGATCGCGTCGGTTCTCACTGAGGGGGATGTGAACGCGTTGTTCGACGCGTAGCCGTGCCTAAGTGGCAGGCGCCTTCAGCGATCGCGTTTGGGGGGATGATGACGTTGTGCCGGTGTTTTGCCCGACGAGTCAAATCGCGGCTTCACGTCATCCATGACAGGGGTCGTAAGTCATTGATCCCGCACGTGCCGGCTACTGTGCATGGGGTTGTTTTTTACGTTTTTTGTTCTGCGGGCCAAAAAAATCTTGCGGTATCGTCGGTTGCCGATGTCGGCCGCCGAAGTTCCCATTCGTCTTCCACCCAGACAGACCTGACGGGAGACCAAAATGAAACCTTCCTCTTATCGCTGGGTGATCGTCGCCGCCGGCGGCTTGCTTGGCTGCGTCGCGATCGGCGGCATGTTTTCGCTGCCAGTGTTCCTGCAGCCGATCGCCAAAGAGACGGGCTGGTCGGTGACCGGCATCTCCAGCGCGATGACGATCGGCTTTCTGGCGATGGCCTGCACCAGCATGGCCTGGGGCACCGCGACCGACCGGTTCGGGCCGCTGCCCGTGGTGCTGACGGGATCGACGGTGCTGGCGCTCAGCCTGTTCGCGGCGAGCCATGCGACGTCACTGATCGCGTTCCAGTTCGTGTTCGGGCTGCTGGTCGGAGCCTCCTGCGCCGCGATCTTCGCGCCGATGATGGCGACCGTGACCGGGTGGTTCGATACCCATCGCAGCTTAGCTGTGTCGCTGGTGTCGGCCGGCATGGGCGTGGCGCCGATGACGATGGCGCCGCTCGCGGCCTGGCTCGTCTCCAACCATGACTGGCGCACCGCGATGCAGATCGTGGCCTTGGTGGTCGGCGCCATCATGATTCCGGTGTCGCTCTTGGTGCGCCGTCCGCCGGCGCTGGCACGCGCTCCAGTCGCGCCGTCGGCGGCGGGCGCTGCGCAGGGCGAGCTGTCCGTCGGCGAGGCGCTGCGCTCGCCGCAATTCATCATCCTGCTTGCGACCAATTTCTTCTGCTGCGCCACCCATTCCGGCCCGATCATCCACACCGTCAGCTATGCCGTGAGCTGCGGCATCCCGCTGATCGCGGCGGTGACGATCTACAGCGTCGAGGGTCTTGCGGGCCTGGGCGGTCGCATCGCCTTCGGCCTGATGGGCGACCGCTTTGGCGCCAAGCGCGTGCTGGTCTCAGGGCTGCTGTTGCAGGCTTTCGGCGCCCTGGCTTATGTCTTCGCGCATCAGCTCGCGACCTTCTACACGGTCGCCGCCGTATTCGGCTTCATCTACGCCGGGACGATGCCGCTCTACGCCGTGCTGGTGCGGGAAAACTTTCCGCTTCGGATCATGGGCACGGTGATCGGCGGCACGGCGATGGCCGGCAGCCTCGGCATGGCGACTGGTCCGCTCGCCGGCGGCCTGATCTACGACGCGTTCTCGAGCTACGCCTGGCTCTATATCGGCTCCTGGGCGATGGGCCTCGGCGCCTTCCTGATGGCGATGAATTTCCGCCCGTTCGCGAAGCCACGAGAGCAGGCGGCGCCGGTCCCGGCGTGAGCGAGTGTGGTCGAGGCGC
The DNA here is from genome assembly GCF_041200145.1 of Bradyrhizobium sp. LLZ17. Lineage (NCBI taxonomy): Bacteria > Pseudomonadati > Pseudomonadota > Alphaproteobacteria > Hyphomicrobiales > Nitrobacteraceae > Bradyrhizobium > Bradyrhizobium zaerense. The sequence continues at coordinate 1,790,029 of NZ_CP165734.1, read as the reverse complement.
CGCGCTAGAGCTGCGCCTCGATCGCGATCTTGTCGATCACGGCCCACACCTGCCAGATCTTTCCGTCGCGGAACTCGTAGAACACGTTTTCGCAGAAGGACACGCGCCTGCCGTTGATGTCGAGCCCCAGGAATTCTCCAACCGGCGTGCAATCGAATTTCAAACGGGAGGCGAGGTGGGGCGGATCGCAGACCAGCAGCTCGATGTTGAAAAGCAGGTCCGGAACTTCGCGAAAATCCCGCTCCAGCATCGCGCGATAGCCGGACAGTCCGAGTTGTCGCGCGTTATGGGCGACATCGTCATGAACGAATTGTCCGAGCATCGCCCAGTCCTGCCGGTTCAGGCAGGCGATGTAGTTGCGATAGATATCGGCGAGGTCTGATCGGGTCACGGCGATGCTCCTGCGGCTTCGGCCATAACGCGGCAGCAGGGCAATCGACGCCGTCGCTCAGAGACGTTTTTCGAAGAACAGGTCCGGGTAGGGGTCGTCGTTGAAGCGCGGGATCTCGCGCCAGCCGCTCCGGCGGTAGAGCTGGCCGGCTTCCGCCAGCGCGCTGTTGGTGTCGAGCCGCAGCAGCCCGATGCCGAGCTCGCGCGCCGCATTCTCGGCGGTCTCCATCAGGCGCCGGCCGAGCCGCAATCCGCGGGCGGCAGTTGCGACCCACAGCCGCTTGATCTCGGCGTAGCCGTGATCGGTTCCTTTCAGCCCGACGCAGCCGATCGGCAGCGTGTCCGACATCGCGACCACGAATGTTCCGCGCGGCCGGCGCATGTCCTTGGCGTCGGGATCGCGCGACAGTGAGACGTCGAACCCCTGCTTGAAGCGGCGGCCGAGCTCGGCATAATACTCGCCGAGGCAATAGCGCGCGGCGTCGCTGCGCGGGTCCGTCTCGTCCAGCGCGATCCGGTCCTGTGTCAGTGCCGAGGCGACCAGGTCCATCGCCGCCAACAGCGCCTCGCGTTGCGAATGGCGGCCGAGGAAGCCGTCGGCTTGCGTGTTCGACAGCGCCTCGTAAGCATTGAACTCGCGCCGGCCCGCGCGCGTCAGATGGACGACGCGCCGGCGCGCATCGTCCTCCTGCGCCGCGGTCTCGATCAGCCCTTCGTCCTCGAGGCCGCGCAACAGCCGGCTCATTAGCCCGAATCGAGCCCAAGATAGTCGCGAATCTCGGCCACGTCCGAACGTCCATGCCCAATCGCGTTGAGCACGCGCGCTGCCCCCAGCGGCCGCCCGCGCCCGAGGAACGAATTGTCGAGCGCGCCCACGGCGGTGGTGACGGCACGGTTGAAGCGGCGGACGCGGGAGACGGGGTCGAGCATGATGCCTGACTTTAGTCAGGTATTTGTCTCTGTCAATTGGCCGGTGGATTTCGAACCGAAACCGGTTCTGCCGCGGTTGCGCCGGCGCTACTATCTGGTGCACCACTCATGATCTGCGCAGGACGGAAGCCCGAAATGACATCTTCAACAGGACGCGCCGCAGCACGCAAACCGGCCAAGCTGTCGCGTATGGCCGCGCCGCCAGATCTATCGCCGATCGAGTGGCAACGTGCGCTGCGCCGCCAATTCGGTCGCGAGCAATCCTTCCTGTTGGAGAATCTGGGCGTCGAACCGTTCTTCTCGGAGTTCAGGGTCACCAACCCGGCTTCGAAATCGAGCTATCGCGTAGTGGTGCGCGGCCGCGGCCCGGGCGGCAATTTCTGCTCTTGCCCGGACTATGCCACCAACGAGCTCGGCACCTGCAAGCACCTCGAGTTTACGCTTGCCCAGCTGGAAAAGAAGCGCGGCGCCAAGACGGCGTTCGCAAGAGGATACCAGCCGCCGTTCTCGGAACTCTATCTGCGCAACCAGGGGCGACGCAGCATTCATTTCCGTGCCGGAACCGATTGCCCGGCCGACGTGAAGAAGGCCGCCGTTCGCCTGTTCGATCCGGCGCGCGACGGCATTCTGGCCGAAAATCGTCTGAGCGAGCTCGACGATTTCATCGGCGCGGTGTCGAAGAGCGGGCATGAGCTGCGCGCCTATGACGATGTGCTCGATTTCGTCGCGGGACAACGGGATGCAGAGCGCCGCGCCGCGAAGCTCACCCGATTGTTTCCGCGTGGGGCAGCAGATCCCAAGCTGCATCGACTGCTGAAGGCGGACCTCTATCCGTATCAGGCTGAGGGGACATTGTTTGCGGTTCGCGCCGGCCGGGCGCTGATCGGCGACGACATGGGGTTGGGCAAGACCATCCAGGCGATTGCGGCGACCGAAATCCTGGCCCGTCACTTCGGCGTGTCGCGAGTGTTGGTGATCTGCCCGACCTCGCTCAAGTACCAGTGGCAAAGCGAGATCGCCCGGTTCTCCGGGCGAAAGGACAAGCGCGGGGCCCGCGTCATCGGCGGTGGCCGCGCGCAACGACAGAACGACTATTTGCTGGACGATTTCTGCAAGATCACAAACTACGAGAAGCTCCAGCCGGATCTGGACCTGATTGGCGCATGGTCGCCGGAACTGGTCATCGTCGATGAAGCCCAACGGGTCAAGAACTGGAATACGATCGCGGCGCGGGCGCTGAAGCGCATCGACAGCCCCTATGCGATCGTGCTTACGGGAACCCCCCTGGAGAACAAGCTCGAAGAACTGATCTCAATCGTCCAGTTCGTCGATCAGCATCGCTTGGGACCGACCTGGAAGCTGCTGAACGAACATCAGGTCGAGGATGAGACCGGCCGTGTCACGGGCTATCGAGATCTGGGTAGGATCGGCGACACTCTCGCTCCGATCATGATCCGTCGGCGCAAGTCGGAAGTGTTACGGCAATTGCCGGACCGCACCGATCAGACCATGCTGGTGCCGATGACCGGCCCACAGATGGACCTGCATCGAGAGAACGCCGACGACGTGGCCAAGATCGTGCAACGTTGGCGCAAGACCAAATTTCTCTCAGACAAGGACCAGCGCCGGCTGGCCTGCGCACTTCAGAACATGCGGATGTCCTGCAACAGCACCTACCTGCTGGATCAGGAAAGCGACCACGGCGTCAAGACCGACGAACTTGCAGCACTGCTGGATCAATTGTTTGCCGCACCGGACGCCAAAGCGGTTGTGTTTTCACAGTGGACGCGCACTCATGACATCGTGATCCGCCGCCTCGAAGCGCGCGGGATCGGTTATGTCAGTTTCCACGGCGGCATACCGTCAGAGAAGCGGCCGGAGCTGGTCCAGCGCTTCCGGGATGACCCGAACTGTCGTGTGTTCCTGTCGACGGATGCGGGCAGCACGGGTCTCAATCTCCAGCACGCCTCGACGCTGGTGAATATGGACCTGCCGTGGAATCCCGCCGTTCTCGAGCAGCGCATCGCACGCATCCATCGCCTCGGCCAGAGACGTCCGGTCCAGATCGTCAATTTCGTCGCCAAGGGGACCATCGAGGAAGGCATGCTGTCGGTCCTCGCCTTCAAGCGATCTCTGGCGGAAGGCATTCTCGACGGCGGCAGCAACGAGATCTCGCTGGGCGGGTCGCGGCTGACCCGCTTCATGAAGGGTGTCGAGAGTGTCACCGGGAGCATGGGAAGCGGCGAGGTGGTCACGAGCGCGGAGGAGGCTGGGCCGGCCGACCGCACCGGCGGTGTCGAGGCCGCGAGCGTTCCCGCAAGCGAGGCTTCGGTGTCGCAAGCCGCCGCAGAACACGCGTCGGCAGCTCACGATGCAGCTTCCGATCCCTGGCAGGCGCTGGTTCAGATGGGCGCGCAGTTTTTCGGCGCCGTGATGGACTCCCGCTCGCCAAATCATCCCTGGATCGAACGCGACCCGACCAGCGGCACCCAAAGCCTCAGAGTTCCGCTTCCGTCTCCGGAGATCGCAGACCGGCTGGCCGGCATACTCTCCACCTTGGCTACGACTTTGCGCCGCGCGGCAGGTTGACGCGCCACGATAGCCTCGAAAAACTGCGGGGCCATTGCGTGACACGTTCGCAGATCGCGGAACGAAATCGAATCATGGAGACGGCGCGGCCTGCGGCACCTTGATGTTGGCGAACGGCACCCTCGAGGCGCATCTCGGTTGGCAGTGATGGTGCGGTCGACCGCGATCTCGCGACAAATCGTGACGTGGGACGACACCGCCCGCCCCGAATTCGCCGCAGCGAACTGTCACTGCACGGCAGAGGCCGCGAGCGGGTAAGTGTTTGTGCCCTTATGGCTCACCGCCCGCGCCTGGGCGTTACCTTGCTCTTGACCACCACCCTCCGCCTGCAGCCAATTTCCGGAGTTTCCACCGATGTCCTCTGCCGATCGCCCGGCAACCCGGCTGGCGACCCGCCTTTCGTTTCTCGTCGCCGGCTTTGGCATCGCCTGTTGGGCCCCGCTGGTGCCATTCGCGATGCAACGGCTGGGGGTCGATGACGGTGTGCTTGGTCTGCTCTTGCTCTGCCTAGGCATTGGCTCGGTCGTGGCGATGCTGCTGACGGGTGCGCTGAGCGCGCGCTACGGCAGCAAGCCGATCATTCTTGTGGGCGGCATCGGCCTGGCCTTCATCCTCCCGTCGCTCACGCTTGCGAGCACCCCCTGGACACTGGGCCTGGCGCTGTTCGCGTTTGGCGCCGCGCTCGGCTCGATCGACGTCGCCATGAATATCCATGCCGTCGAGGTCGAGCGCGCAGCGGCACGTCCCCTGATGTCCGGCTTTCACGCGCTATTCAGCGTCGGTGGTTTTGCCGGATCCGCGGTGATGACCGCGCTGCTGTCGCTGCAAATCGGCGCCTTCGCGGGCAGCCTGATTTGCGCGATGCTGATGCTGATCACCATGGGGCTGGCCTGGCCGCGGTTGCTGGCGAGGGTGCAGGTGCAGGAGGGGCCGCTGTTCGTCCTGCCGCACGGCATCGTGTTGCTGTTGGCCGCGCTCGCCGCGACCACCTTCCTGGTGGAGGGCGCCATGCTGGACTGGGGTGCGCTGCTCGTGGTCGGCCGCGGCCTGGTGCCGGACGCGCAGGGCGGCCTCGGCTACATGCTGTTCTCGATTGCGATGACCGCAGGCCGCCTCGGTGGTGACGCGGTCACCGCGCGGATCGGCGACCGCAGGACGCTCCTCTGGGGCAGCCTGCTCGCAATCATGGGGTTTGTCGTGCTGCTCGCCGCGCCGATCGCCGCCATCGCGATGGCCGGCTTTCTGCTGATCGGCGCGGGTGCGTCCAATCTCGTGCCGGTGCTGTTTCGGCGCGCGGGCGCACAGACCGCGATGCCGGCAGGGCTCGCGGTCGCTGCGATCACCACGGCAGGCTATGCCGGCGTCCTTGTCGGACCTGCCGGCATCGGGCTGATCGCAAATATCGTCAGCCTGCCGGTCGCCTTCGCCATGCTTGCCATGCTGCTCGGTGTCGTCACGCTATCGGCACGCGCCGTCGCCAACAGCCAAGGTGTTCAACGAACCTGAGCCCTCGCAGGGCGCGGGAGGAATCGAAAATGTGATTTGATGAGGCGAAACGATTTCCACATCGTCAGTGCGAGCGCAGCGAAGCAATCCAGTCTGTCGCCGCGGAAAGATCCTTCGCTGCGCTCGCAATGACGGAGCTCTCGGCGAGAACCGCTTGCCGAGATCTGAGCCGCACTTGTGTCGCGATCCGCGATCGCCGACATTCGAACAATCAATCAACCACGGGAATATGACATGACTCGCGTTCGCTGTATCACCGAAATGGGCATGGGCGTCGACGTTCACGGCAGGGACGCCACCAAAGCGGCCAAGCGTGCGGTGTCGGATGCGATCAGGCATTCGAGCCTCGGGTTTTTCCGGATGATCGGCAAGACCGCGAACGATATGTTCGTCGATGTCACGATCGCAGTGCCGAACCCCGAGGCCGTCGACAAGGAAGCCGTCGCCAAGGAGCTGCCTACGGCACCGTGACCGTCAACGCGGTCAAGGGCGGGCTCGAGATTCCTCGGCCACGGAGCAGGCCAACGACCCCATCCTGATCGCCAACGCTGCCGTCATCGTCAGCTTCGACAAGGACTAGAACCGATGTCGGATCGTGATGAGCGGCTGCTGGATCGCCCGATCTGGAGTGCGCTGACGACGCGCCAGAAAAGCCTGGCGGAGGGCGGCCCACGCGCGCTGCGCTATCCCGTCGCGATGACGCCGTTCGCCGATATGGTCGACATGTCCGCCGCAAGCTTCGCCGCGCTCGGCGACCTCCTGTCGGGCTCGCAGGTCGCCGCGCTGTTCACGCCGGAGCCCGTCAACGTTCCCGCGGGCTTCAAGGTCGTGCTCGCGGAGAGCGGCGAGCAGATGATTGGCTCGCCGGCCGATAGTCCGCTTCGCGATGCTACGATTGTGACGCTCGGCGCAGCCGACGTTCCCGCCATGATGGCGTTGACCGAGCTGACCAAGCCCGGCCCGTTTGCCGCTCGCACGCACGAACTCGGCACGTTCCTCGGCATCCGCGCCGGCGGCGAGCTGGTCGCGATGACCGGCGAACGGATGAAGCCCGGCAATTTCACCGAGATGACAGCGGTCTGTGTGCATCCCGCATATCGCGGCCGCGGCTACGCGCAGGCGTTGCTCGCGGCCGTGGCGCGCCAGATCGAGGCGCGCGGCGAAATTCCAATCCTGCACGTGTTTTCGAGCAACGCCTCCGCGATCGCGCTGTATCAGCGGCAGGGGATGAAAATCCGGCGCCGCCTGTACGTGACCGCGCTAATGAAAGAGGGATGAGCGCCAATCACCGGGCTTCATATCCGGTGATTTTGCGCTATACCCCATCTCAACGACAATTCGGGGAAACACATGGACGCCAGGACGACCGATTTTTCCGCCGTGCGGACGGCAATGCAGCGCTACGTCGATCAGGAGATCATTCCGGGCGCGTCCTGGGCGGTGTTGCGCGGCCATGAGGTCGTCGATCAGCAATGCGTCGGCTTCGCCGATCGCGAGGTCAACGTTGCGCTCCGATCCGACCATATTTTTCGGGCATTTTCCAACACCAAGATATTCGTCACCTGCGCGATCATGCTGCTGGTCGAGGAAGGCCGCATCCGGGTCGATGACGCCGTTGAAAAATTCCTGCCCCAACTCGGTGGTCGCAAGGTGCTGAAGCAGGGCGCTGTGAGCCTTGCCGATGTCGAGCCGGCGAAAAGCCCGATCACGATCCGGCAGCTGCTGACCCACACCTCGGGCCTTAGCTACGGTTTCTTCGATCCAGGGACGGTCCTTTTCAAAGCCTACAACGAAGCACGCGTGCTCAATCCGCTGACGCCGCTGACCGACATGATCGACCAGCTCGCCGACCTGCCGCTGTCCTATCACCCCGGCACGAGCTGGGAATATTCGGTTGCGACAGACGTGCTCGGGCGTGTCGTCGAGGTCGTCTCGGGCAAGTCGCTGGATGCTTTCCTCAAGATGCGCATCTTCGATCCGCTCGGAATGACCGATACCGACTTTTCAGTGCCAGAGGCGGAGCAGGGCAGGCTGGTCGCCCTCTACAATGGCGCCGACGTGCTCGATCCGATGAAGCCCGGGCTGACGCGCGCCGACGATGTGCCTTATCCGCAAGCCTATCGGCGGCCGTTCCCGCGGCTGTCAGGTGGCGGCGGACTGGTTTCGACCCTGCCGGACATGCTGGCGCTGGTGCGCGCGCTGTTGCCCGGTTCGGACGCGCTCCTGAAGCCGGACACGCTGCGGCAGATGATGACGAACCAGCTGCCGGCAGGCGAGGTCATTCGCTTCGCCACTCTCGGGCCGATCCCCGGCAAGGGCTTTGGTCTCGGCGGCGCCGTCACCTTCGCGCCGACGCCCTTTGATCCCCCGAATTCGACTGGCGAATTCCAATGGGGCGGCCTTGCCGGCACGCATTGGTGGATCTGCCCGCAGGCCAATACAGCCGGTGTGCTGATGGCCCAGCGCTACATGGGTTACTGGATCCCTTCTTCTTCGAGTTCAAGCGGCTGGCCTATCAAGCGGTTGGGGGCTGATGCATAGGGAGGCCGGTCGGCGATCCGTGCCAACCTATCTCGGCCTCGACGGCCTCCGCTTCGGCTGGGTCGCAGCCTGGATCGATGATCATGGTCGGCATGGCTTCGATTATTCGCCCGGCCTCACGCGTCTGCTCGCGATACCGCATGCGCGCGGGATGATCGACATGCCGATCGGATTGCGCGCGAACGGCTACCGCGCGTGCGACTTGCGCGGCCGCGAGCTGGTCGGCACCGCCGTGTTTCTCGGCGCGCGCCGCGATCTCTGGACGTTTGCCGACATGGCCGCCGCCAACAGGCATTACTGGAAGAGCGAGGGCAAGGGCCGGGGCGTGTCGGCTCAACTCTGGAACATCAGGGACAAGATCAGGGAAGTCGACGAGATCATGACGCCGGCGCGGCAGGCGATCGTCGGAGAAGCGCATCCCGAATTGATCTTCTGGAATCTGGCAGGGCGCGCCCGGCTCGCAAGGAAGACGTCAGCGCAAGGCCGCCAGCAGCGCATCGCGCTTCTGGAGCAGCGCGGCTTCACGCGCCTGCCGGAATGGCTGACGCAGCGCCACGGCACCGGCATCGGGCGTGACGATCTCATTGACGCCTGTGCCTGCGCGGTCGCGGCGCGCGACAGCACGCAGCGGCTCGGCGAGGACCAGATCGATCCGCGCGGACTGCGGATGGAGATCCACTATTGAGCTCCGGCCGACGAGTCGAAATTCGGGAATATGTGGCAATTTATTTGAGGTGTGAAGGAACCGGCGATGGTCGGGCGGCGTTTCCCGTGCGAACCGCATAGAGAAGTCCCGCGATGAATGATGCCAGTCAATTCGCGACCGCGATGCTCGCGCTCGTTTTCGCCGGAGCACTGCTCGTCACCGGGCAGCTCTTCACCGAGCAACGCGCGCAACGCGATGTCATCTATTCCACCAGTCATCTGCTGCGGCCATTGTAACGCGGACTCCGCGTGGCGAGATCGTGCGACGGCTGCCCGGCCTTGCGTCATTCGTCCGCTCTCCTAGATTAGGCGACATCTGACGCACCAAGCCGGGGTCCCGATGTCCGATCTCTCCGCCTTTCCCATCACCAAGCGCTGGCCGGCCAAACATCCGGAGTTGCTTCAGCTCTATTCCCTGCCGACGCCGAACGGCGTCAAGGTTTCGATTATGCTGGAGGAGATCGGGCTTCCTTACGAGGTCCATCTCGTCGATTTCGGCAAGGACGACCAGAAGACGCCCGAATTTCTCTCGCTTAATCCGAACGGCAAGATCCCGGCGATCCTCGATCCCAACGGTCCCGGCGGCAAGCCGCTGCCGCTGTTCGAGTCCGGGGCGATCCTGCAATACCTTGCGGAAAAGACCGGCAAGCTTTTGCCGCAGGATGCCGCGCGCCGCTACCAGACCATCCAGTGGCTGCATTTCCAGATGGGTGGGATCGGGCCGATGTTCGGCCAGGTCGGCTTCTTCCACAAATTCGCCGGCAAGGATTTTGAGGACAAGCGGCCGCTTGAGCGTTACGCGGGCGAATCGAAGCGCCTGCTCGGTGTGATGGAGACGCATCTCTCCGGCCGCCAATGGTTCATGGACCACGACTACACCATCGCCGACATTTCCATGCTCGGCTGGGTGCGCAATCTCGTCGGCTTCTACGGCGCCGGCGATCTCGTCGAATTCAGCCAGTTCAAGTCGGTCGCGGCCTGGCTCGAACGCGGCCTCGCACGTCCCGCCGTGCAGCGCGGGCTGAACATTCCGAAGCGGCCGTGAGCTAGAACAGGCGTCCGCCGTTCGGCACGGGCTTGCCTGGCTGCACCAGCACGACCTTGCCGTCGGCATCGGGGAAACCGAGCGTCAGCACCTCCGAGACGACCGGGCCGATCTGGCGCGGCGGGAAATTGACGACGGCGGCGACCTGTTGCCCCACCAGCGTCTCGATCGGGTGATTTTCTGTGATCTGCGCCGAGCTCTTGCGCACACCGATGGCCGGGCCGAAATCGATCCACAGCCGCCACGCCGGCTTGCGAGCCTCCGGAAACGGCTTTGCATCGACGATGGTGCCGACGCGGATATCGACCGCAAGAAAGCTGTTGAAGTCGATGGTCGGCGAGGAGGCCGCGGCGGGGTCGTGAGTGACGTGCATGATGTGTCCGTTCAGGGAGTTGGAAATCTCGCTCGCAATATTGTCGCGTGAACTGGAGTTTCGTACAACGCCGCGGCCACAGCATCACACGACGCATGCGCGAGGACGTCTTGCCCAACATCATCTACGGCATCAAGAACTGCGACACCATGAAGAAGGCGCGCGCCTGGCTCGACACGCATGGCGTCGCCTATCAGTTCCACGACTACAAGGCCGCGGGCGTGGAGAAGGACAAGCTCAAGCAATGGAGCGAGAAGCTCGGCTGGGAGACGCTGCTCAATCGCGCCGGCACCACCTTCAAGAAGCTGCCCGATGCGGACAAGGAAGGCCTGACCGAGAAGAAGGCGCTGGCGTTGATGCTAGCGCAACCATCGATGATCAAGCGACCTGTGCTCGAAATCGGCGGCAAGCTCCTGGTCGGCTTCAAGCCGGATATTTACGACAAGGAAGTCGGCGTCAAAGCGCGCAAGAGCTAGTACAGCTCGATCGGTGACGGCGCCGCGACCGGCTGGAGAACGCGACCGATGCGGCGCGCGCGAAATTTTCGATGAAGGCTGGCGCGCGGGAGCAAACACCGTTATCGACGGTTGATGACCGGTGCCTTGCGAACCGGGAGGCCGGGCAGGCGCGACATCAAAACACCTCCGACTAAGGGAGCATAAGTCTCCCGGCCGGAGGCCTGACCTGCTCAGCTTTCCGCCTTGCCTAACCCCCGTCACCTCCGGCATATTCCGCGCGCGGAGGCGGCGTTCCGGGAAGGCTCCAAGGCCTCCGGAAAGCCGAAGGAAACAAGGATAGCCAGGCGCGTTGCGCGGGCAGGGGGAAATTTGTTTGGCCGATGAGTTCATTCTCGAAACGGAAGGCTTGACCAAGGAGTTCGCGGGCTTCTTTGCCGTCCGCGACGTTGCGCTCAAGGTTCGCCGTGGGAGTATCCACGCGTTGATCGGGCCGAACGGGGCCGGCAAGACGACGTGCTTCAATCTTCTGACCAAGTTCCTCAAACCGTCTGCCGGAAAAATCCTGTACAAGGGACAGGACATCACCGCGATGGCGCCCGCGGACGTGGCGCGCCTGGGGCTGGTGCGTTCGTTCCAGATCTCGGCGGTGTTTCCGCATCTCACGGCGTTGGAGAATGTCCGCGTCGCGCTTCAGCGCCAGCATGGCAGCTCGTTTGATTTCTGGCGCTCCAAGTCGGTGCTGAATCAGTTCAACGACCGCGCGCGTGAATTGTTGAGCGATGTGGGCCTCAGCGAGTTCGCCAATACCCCGGCGGTCGAGATGCCCTACGGGCGCAAGCGCGCGCTCGAGATCGCAACCACGCTCGCGCTCGATCCCGAGATGATGCTCCTGGACGAGCCGATGGCCGGCATGGGCCATGAGGACATCGACAAGATCGCCGCGCTGATCAAGCGCATCTCGGCGAAATACACCATCCTGATGGTCGAGCATAATTTGAGCGTGGTGGCCAATCTCTCAGACATCATCACCGTGCTGACGCGCGGGCAGGTGTTGGCGCAAGGCCATTACAGCGAACTCACCAAGGACGAGCGCGTCAAGGAAGCCTATCTGGGAGCCGGTCATGCCTGATACTGCGATTGCCGACGCTCCGGCGAAGGCTGCGATCGGCGGCAACATCCTCGCCGTGCGCAACCTGGAAGCCTGGTACGGCGAGTCCCACATCCTGCACGGGATCGATTTCGACGTGAATGCGGGCGAGGTCGTCACGCTGCTGGGGCGCAACGGCGCCGGCAAGACGACCACGCTGAAGTCGATCATGGGCATCATCGGCAAGCGCACCGGCTCGATCAGATTCAACAACCAGGACATCATCCGTGCGACCTCCGACAAGATCGCGCGCATGGGCATCGCGTTCTGTCCGGAGGAGCGGGGAATCTTCTCCAGCCTCGACGTGCGGGAGAACCTGCTGCTGCCGCCGGTGGTGCGCGCCGGCGGATTGCCGCTCGAACAGATCTTCGATCTGTTTCCGAACCTGAAGGAGCGTCTCAACAGCCAGGGCACCAAGCTGTCCGGCGGTGAGCAGCAGATGCTCGCGATCGCGCGCATCCTGCGCACCGGCGCAAGCTTCCTGATGCTGGACGAGCCGACCGAAGGCCTGGCGCCCGTCATCATCCAGCAGATCGGCCACACCATCGCGCGGCTCAAGAAGGAGGGCTTTACCATTCTTCTGGTCGAGCAGAATTTCCGGTTCGCATCCACTGTCGCCGACCGTTATTACGTTGTCGAGCACGGCAAGATCATTGACGGATTTGCCAATTCGGAGCTCGCCGCCAACATGGACAAGCTCCACACCTATCTCGGCGTCTAGTGCGGCACAAAGTCGAACGGCTAAAGAAGATTCAGAAGGAAAGTAGCATGAAGACAAAGTCGATTGCGTCGTTTCTGCTCGGTACGGCATTGACGTTGACTGCGGCAGGCGCTGCCTTCGCGCAGGACAAGACCGTCAAGATCGGCGCGCTGTCCGATCAGTCCGGTCTCTACGCCGACCTCGGCGGTCCGGGCTCCACGCTTGCGGCCCAGATGGCTGTCGAGGATCTCGGGCTTGGCCGCGAAGGGCTGGAAGATCGACGTCATCTCGGGCGATCACCAGAACAAGCCGGACATCGGCACCGCGATCGCTCGGCAATGGTTCGACGTCGACAAGGTCGACGCCATCGTCGACGTGCCGAACTCCGGCGTCGCGCTCGCCGTGAACAACGTCGTCAAGGAAAAGAACGGCGTCTACATCAATTCGGGTGCGGCGACCTCGGACCTCACCAACGCGCAGTGCTCGCCCAATACCGTGCACTGGACCTATGACACCTACATGCTGGCCCACACGACGGGTCAGGCGCTGGTGAAGGCCGGCGGCGACACCTGGTTCTTCCTGACCGCGGACTATGCCTTCGGCGCCGCGCTGGAGCGTGACACCACGGCGGTCATCATCGCCAATGGCGGCAAGGTGGTCGGTGGCGTCAAGCATCCGCTTAACACGCCGGACTTCTCCTCCTTCCTGCTGCAGGCGCAGGCCTCCAAGGCCAAGATCATCGGCCTTGCCAATGCCGGCGGCGACACCACCAACACGATCAAGCAGGCGGCCGAATTCGGCATCGTCAAGGGCGGCCAGAAGCTCGCGGCGCTGCTGCTGTTCCTCACCGACGTCAAGGCGATCGGTCTCGAGACCGCGCAGGGCCTCAACTTCACCGAGACCTTCTACTGGGACATGAACGACCAGACCCGGGCGTTTTCCAAGCGCTTCTCCGCGAAGATGAAGAACAACGCGCCGCCGACCATGGTGCAGGCGGGCGTCTATGCAGGCGTGCGCCACTATCTCAAGGCGCTGGACGCACTCGGCGGCAATCCGCATGACGGCGTCAAGGTGGTCGACAAGATGAAGTCGATGCCGACCGAGGACGATCTGTTCGGCAAGGGCGAGATCCAGCCCAACGGCCGCACCATTCACAGTGCCTATTTGTTCGAGGTGAAGAAGCCCTCCGAGTCCAAGGGACCGTGGGACTTCTACAAGCTGGTCGGCACGGTGCCGGGCGACCAGGCCTTCACGCCGCTGTCCGAAAGCAAATGTGCGCTTTTGAAGAAATAAGACGACCGCCCGCAGGCCGTCAGGTCTGCGGGCGACTTTCAGAGGAACGCCGAAGGGACTGGGTGCGGGATCGATGCAGGCTCTCTATGCACAGCTACTGGTGGGACTGATCAACGGCTCGTTCTACGCGCTGCTCAGTCTCGGGCTCGCCGTGATCTTCGGCATGCTCAACATAATCAATTTCGCCCACGGCGCGCTCTACATGATGGGTGCGTTCTGCGCCTATTTCCTGCTGGACCTCGCGGGTCTGAATTACTGGTGGGCCCTGTTGATCGCGCCGATCGTGGTCGGCATCTTTGGCATGATCCTGGAGCGGACGATGCTGCAATGGCTGACCGGGCTCGATCACCTTTACGGGCTGCTGCTGACCTTCGGCATCGCGCTGATCGTTCAGGGCGTGTTCCAGAACTATTTCGGTTCGTCCGGCCTGCCTTACGCCATTCCGGATCAGCTCAAGGGCGGCATCAATCTCGGCTTCATGTTCCTGCCGATCTATCGCGCCTGGGTCGTCATTTTCTCCCTGGTCGTCTGTGTGGCAACCTGGTTCCTGATCGAGAAGACGCGGCTCGGCGCCTACCTGCGCGCCGCGACCGAAAATCCGACGCTGGTGCGCGCCTTCGGCATCAACGTGCCGCGGATGATCACGCTGACTTACGGCCTCGGCGTCGGTCTTGCCGCGCTCGCCGGCGTGCTCTCGGCGCCGATCAACCAGGTGCGGCCGCTGATGGGCGCAGACCTCATCATCGTCGTGTTCGCGGTCGTTGTGATCGGCGGCATGGGATCGATCATGGGATCGATCATCACCGGCTTTGCGCTCGGCGTGATCGAGGGTCTGACCAAGTATTTTTATCCCGAGGCCTCCAACACCGTCGTGTTCGTGCTGATGGTGCTGGTGCTCTTGGTGAAGCCAACCGGATTGACGGGAAGGGCGGCCTGACATGACAGCCTTGACGGACGACACGCTGCCGGTGACCCCGCGCGCGATGCGCGACGAGATGATCGTGTTCGCGGCGATGGCGCTGCTGCTGGCCGCGGTGCCATTCAGCGGCATCTATCCGTTCTTCGTGATGCAGGCGCTGTGCTTCGCGCTGCTCGCCTGCGCCTTCAACCTGCTGATCGGCTATGGCGGCTTGCTGTCGTTCGGCCACGCGATGTTCCTGGGCACTGCCGGCTATTGCTCCGCGCACGCGCTCAAGGTGTGGGGCCTGCCGCCGGAGCTCGGCATCCTCGTCGGTGTCGCCGGTGCCTTCGTGCTGTCGATCGTGACCGGCTACATCTCGATCCGCCGGCAGGGCATCTATTTCTCGATGATCACGCTGGCGCTGTCGCAGCTTCTGTATTTCCTCTATTTGCAGACCCCGTTCACCCATGGTGAGGACGGCATCCAGGGCATTCCGCAGGGGCATTTGTTCGGCGTGTTCGATCTGACCAAGCCGACCGTGCTCTATTACGTGGTGCTGGTTGGCTTCCTCGGCGGCTTCCTGCTGATCTACCGCATCATCAATTCGCCGTTCGGGGAGGTCTTGAAGGCGATCCGCGAGAACGAGCCGCGCGCGATCTCGCTCGGTTACCGGACCGACCAGTACAAGTTCCTGGCTTTCGTCCTCTCGGGCACGCTCGCCGGTTTTGCCGGATCGCTCAAAGTGTTCGTGGCGCAGAATGCTTCGCTCACCGACGTGCACTGGTCGATGTCGGGCGAAGTCGTGCTGATGACGCTGGTTGGCGGTCTCGGCACCATCTTCGGGCCCGTGGTCGGCGCGTTCGCGATCATCGCCATGCAGCAATATCTGGCGGGCTTCGGCCAGTGGGTGACGGTGATCCAGGGCTCGATCTTCGTGATCTGCGTGCTCACCTTCCGCCGCGGCGTGGTCGGGGAAATCGCGCATTACTTCCGGCGTTCACTCTAAGGGATTGATATCACGTCGATTTCTCTGCCGATCGAAAGCGGTGGATGATCCGGCTCCGCGGGCGTGAGGTGGCACGCGCGCGGATCGAAAATGGTCTATGACGGTTTAATGACGGCCTGATCGGGTCGCGCCATTTTCAACCGGTAGCCCATTCCCATGATGCGATGGTTTCGCGCTTTCCTGCCCAAGGAAGAACGGTTCTTCGACCTGTTCGACCGCCACGCCCAGACCGTGATCCAGGGCTCCATCGCGCTCCAGGGCATGCTGAACGGGGGCGAGGAGACGCCGGTCTATTGCCAGCGCGTCAACCAGTTCGAGAACGACGCCGACAATATCACCCGTGAGGTGCTGACCGCGGTACGCCGCACCTTCATCACGCCGTTCGACCGTGGCGATATCAAGAACCTGATCACGTCGATGGACGACGCCATCGACCAGATGCAGCAGACGGCCAAGGCCGTGATGCTGTTCGAGGTCCGCACCTTCGAACCGCCGATGCGCGAGATCGGCGGGCTCTTGATCGAATGCGCCAACCTGGTCGGGCGCGCGCTGCCGCTGATGCAGGCGATCGGCCAGAACGTCGCCATGCTGACGGCGATCACGGAGGAACTGGGCAAGCTGGAGGGCCGGGTCGACGATCTCCACGACATCGGCCTGAAGGAGCTGTTCCTCAAGCATCGCGACGGCAGTGCGATGTACTTCATCGTGGGGGCGGAGATCTACGACCACCTCGAAAAGGTCGCCGATCGCTTCGATGACGTGGCGAACGAGATCAACAGCATCGTCATTGAACAAGTCTAGCGCAGGGGCCGCGCCGTGGATGCTGCGTTGGGTCTTCCCGTCCTGCTCGGACTGATTGCTGTCGCGCTGCTGTTCGATTTCCTGAACGGCCTGCACGACGCCGCCAATTCGATCGCGACCATCGTCTCGACCCGCGTGCTGCGGCCGCAATTTGCGGTGTTCTGGGCCGCCTTCTTCAATTTCGTCGCCTTCATGGTGTTCGGCCTGCACGTCGCCCAGACCATCGGCACCGGCATCATCGATCCCGCAATCGTCGATGCGCAGGTGATCTTCGCCGCCCTGGTCGGCGCCATCGTCTGGAACATCGTCACCTGGGCGCTCGGCATTCCATCGTCCTCGTCGCACGCCTTGATCGGCGGTCTGTTCGGCGGAGGGGTCGCCAAGGCCGGGCTCTCGGCGGCAGTCTGGAGCGGTTTGTCCAAGACGGTCATCGCCATCGTGCTGTCTCCGGTGGTCGGCTTCCTGCTGGCGATGATGCTGGTTGCGATCGTCTCCTGGGCGTCGGTGCGCTCGACACCGTTTGCCGTGGACCGGGCCTTTCGCATCCTGCAATTTGCCTCCGCATCGCTCTATTCGCTCGGCCATGGCGGCAATGACGCGCAGAAGACCATGGGCATCATCGCCGTGCTGCTTTATTCGCAGGGCCAGCTCGGCGGCGAATTCTACGTGCCGTTCTGGGTGGTGTTGTCGTGCCAGGCGGCGATGGCGATGGGGACGCTGATGGGCGGCTGGCGCATCGTCCGCACCATGGGCCTGCGCATCACCAAGTTGACGCCGATGCAAGGCTTTTGCGCCGAGACCGGTGGCGCTGCGACCCTGTTCATAGCCACCTTCCTCGGAGTTCCCGTCTCGACCACCCACACCATCACCGGTGCGATCGTCGGCGTCGGTGCCGCGCGCCGCCTTTCGGCGGTGCGCTGGAACGTCGCCAGCTCGATCGTCTATGCCTGGGTGATCACGATGCCGGCCTCCGCGATCATCGCGGCGCTGACCTGGTGGGCCGTCAAGATTTTCCTCAAGTAACGAGTTTCAGCCCGACAATCCCGGCGACGATCAGTCCGATGCTGGCGAGGCGAAATGCGGTTGCCGGCTCGCCGAACAGGACGATGCCGAGCGTCGCGGTGCCGACCGCGCCAATCCCGGTCCAGACCGCGTAGGCGGTTCCGATCGGCAGCGATTTCAGCGCAAGGCCGAGCAGCAGGATGCTGCCGGTCATGGCCCCGAGCGTCAGGACGGAGGGAATGAGCCTGGTGAAACCCTCGGTATATTTGAGCCCGATCGCCCAGGAGACTTCCAGCAGACCGGCGATGAACAGGATGCTCCAGGCCATGACGACCCTCCGATCAAGGCAGGGGCGTCCCCGCGACTGGCGTGCCGATAAGGGGAAAGGCCGTGCTTCCCCGAGGCGGATATGGGCAAGCCCGATATGGGGCTGGTCCAAGGGCCTCGCAATCACCACATCAGGCTTGATCAGGCCCATTTTCCCTGTCAAACGCTCCCGCTATGTCCGACATCGCCACCACCACAGCCGAATCGCCGGCCCGTTCCCCGCTTGCCGCTGAAGTGGCGCGGCGGCGGACCTTTGCGATCATCTCGCATCCGGACGCCGGCAAGACCACGCTGACCGAAAAGCTGCTGCTGTTCGGCGGCGCCATCAATCTCGCCGGTCAGGTCAAGGCCAAGGGCGAGCGGCGCAACACCCGTTCGGACTGGATGAAGATCGAGCGCGAGCGCGGCATCTCGGTCGTGACCTCGGTGATGACCTTCGAGTTCGAAGGGCTCGTGTTCAACCTGCTGGACACGCCGGGCCACGAGGACTTTTCGGAAGACACCTACCGCACGCTCACGGCCGTCGATTCCGCCGTGATGGTGATCGACGCCGCAAAAGGTATCGAGGCGCGCACGCGAAAACTGTTCGAGGTCTGCCGGCTTCGCGACATCCCGATCATCACCTTCATCAACAAGATGGACCGCGACAGCCGCGACGTTTTCGAACTGCTCGACGAGATCGAGAAGACCCTGGCGCTCGACACCACGCCGATGACCTGGCCGGTCGGCCGCGGCCGTGATTTCCTCGGCACCTATGACGTCGTCAATGGCGGCGTGCGGCTGCTCGAAGGCGGCGGCGCCAAGACCGGCGCGGCGCAGCAGATCGAGATCGCCGAGCTCGGCAAGCTCAATGCCAATCTCGACGTCTCCGCGGTCAAGGACGAGCTCGAGCTCGTCACGGCGGCCTCCAAGCCGTTCGAGCTCGCGGCGTTTCGCGAGGGTCATCTGACGCCGGTGTATTTCGGCAGCGCGCTGCGCAATTTCGGTGTCGGCGACCTGCTGCAGGGTCTCGGCAAGTTCGCGCCCGAGCCGCGCGCGCAGGACAGCGACCAGCGCAGGGTCGAGGCCACCGATCCGCGCATGAGCGCCTTCGTGTTCAAGATCCAGGCCAACATGGATCCGAACCACCGCGACCGCATCGCCTTTGCGCGCCTGTGCTCCGGAAAACTCAGCCGCGGCATGAAGGCCAAGCTGGTGCGCACCGGCAAGAGCATGCCGCTGTCGAGCCCGCAATTCTTCTTCGCGCAGGACCGCTCGGTCGCGGATGAAGCCTTTGCCGGCGACGTCGTCGGCATTCCCAACCACGGTACGCTGCGCATCGGCGATACCTTGACCGAGGGCGAGGATTTCAACTTCGTCGGCGTGCCGAGCTTCGCGCCGGAAATCGTCCGCCGCGTGCGGCTCACCGACGCGATGAAGGCGAAGAAGCTGAAGGAAGCGCTTCAACAAATGTCGGAAGAGGGCGTCGTGCAGGTGTTCCGCCCGCGCGATGGCGCGCCCGCACTCGTCGGTGTGGTCGGGGCGCTCCAGCTCGACGTGCTGAAAGCGCGGCTCGATGCGGAATATGCGCTGCCGGTCGAGTTCGAGGTGAGCGAGTTCCAGCTTGCGCGGTGGGTCTCCTCGGACGACCGCAAGAAGCTCGACACGTTCCTCGCTGCCAACACCTCGAGCATCGCCGACGACGTCGATGGCGATCCCGTTTATCTGGCCAGGAACGAGTTTTATCTCGGCTACACCCGGGAGCGCGCCGAGGGCATCGAGTTCACCAACGTCAAGGACGTCAAGAAGAAAGGGTAGGGCGTAGCTCCGTCCGCTCCTCGCCCTCCGCGGTCATGCCCCGGCTTGACCGGGGCATCCAGTACGCCGCGGCTTCCCGGCTCAACAATGATCGCTCTGGAATACTGGGTCGTCCGGTCGAGCCGGACGACGACACCGCGTGTACGCGCGACCATGTGAACGCTTGCGGGCTTGACGGCTTCTCCGGCGATGCCACGTTCTGGTCATGCGGCGCGGCATCCTTGTTTTCCTCCTGCTGGCGATCTCGACGATCGCCGCCGATGCGCGGCCGCGACAAATCAACCCAATTCCGTTTTCGCACGAGCCGTGCAGCGTCCTCGATGGCAGGCCCTGCACGCCGTCCTATTGCAGCCCGCTTGAGCCTGGTCCCTGTATTCCCGAGATCGACTATCCCTACGGCCAGAACCTCCAGCTCACGATCCAAAGCGTGCCAGCGGAGGCCGATCGCGTCAAATACCAAAAGCCGACTCACGATCTCGATACGATCGGCGACCTCTTCGCCGAGCTGCGCAGCTGCTGGTCGCCGCCATCGGACAATGCGCGCGCGGCATGCAGATCGCCGTGCGTTTCAGCTTCAACAGGTCGGGCGGCCTGATCGGCGCACCGCGTCTGACCTTTGTGACCGCGGGCGTGCCCGCCGAGACGAGAACCACCTATCTCAATGCGATCAATTCATCGCTGAACGCCTGCCTGCCGCTGAAATTCACCGGCGGTCTTGGCGGTGCCATCGCCGGGCGGCCGATCGCGATCCGGTATGTCGACAATCGCGAGATCGGCAAGTAGCGCTTCAGTTGCGAGCCGGCGCCAATCAATGATACGCCATAAGCGGGGGCACTGGTTGAGGGGAGGACGTCGTGGGTCTGCTGGTTATGATCCTTGGGCTCGTGCTGTTTTTCGCACCGCATGTGTTCACCACCAAACGCGACGCGCGCGCGCAGGCGATCGCAAGGCTGGGCGAGGGGACCTACAAGATCGTCTACGCGCTGGTGTCTCTGGCAGGTCTGGCGCTGATCGTCTGGGGCTTTGGGCATTATCGCGCGACTGGCTGGATCGACGTCTGGTATCCGCCGAAGGCCATGAAGCACATCACGATCGCGCTGATGCTGCCCGCCGTCATCCTGGTGGTCGCCTCATATCTGCGCGGCCGCATCTATGCGACGCTGAAGCATCCGATGCTGGCCGGCATCAAGCTGTGGGCGGTGGCGCATCTGTTGGCGAACGGCGATCTCGGCTCCATCATCCTGTTCGGCTCGTTCCTGGGCTGGGCGGTGTATGATCGCATTTCGCTGAAGCGCCGCACCGACGCCGGCGCTCCGCCGATTCCCGTGGGCGGCGTGACCAACGATTTGATTGCGGTGGCAGTCGGCGTCGTGGCCTATCTGGCGCTGGCGTTTGCGTTCCATCCCGTGGTGATTGGTGTTCCCGTGATGGGGAGCTAAGCTGAGACCGCCGCGCGCCATGCGCGGAAGATGATAAAAACAAGAAGCTCAGGGCGTTCCGATGGACTGGTCACAATCTCTGATCCCGCCAATGCGGCTCGAGACGCGCTTTGGCGATCGCGTGGTGCCGGCCTTCGCCGACCGGCCCGCGAACATCTGGGCGATGATCGCAGATGCCTGCGCGCGCAATGCCGATGGCGAGGCGCTGATCTGCGGCAACATCCGGCTGAGCTGGCGGCAGGCGATGGATCAGGCCGCGCGGATTGCGTCGGGTCTGCGCAAGCTCGGATTGCAACGCGGTGACCGCGTTGCAATCCTGCTCGGCAACCGCATTGAATTTCCGCTGCTGCTGTTCGCGGCCGCGCATGAGGGCCTCGTCACAGTCCTGCTGAGCACGCGGCAGCAGAAGCCGGAGATCGCCTATGTCCTCACGGATTGCGGCGCCAGGATCCTGATTCACGAGGCCGCGCTCGCCGAGCGGCTGCCCGATGCGCGCGATGTTCCCGACGTGATCCACCGCATCGCCGTCGACGAAGATCCGCAGCTCTCGCGTTTCGCGGTGGTCGCAGACAACGCACCGGCCTCCGCGCCCGTCGAGGTCGGCGAGGAAGACACCGCGATGATCCTCTACACCTCGGGCACGACCGGCAAGCCGAAGGGCGCGATGCTGGCCCATTGCAACATCGTCCATTCCTCGATGGTGTTCGTGTCCTGCCTGCAATTGACCGCGGCGGACCGTTCGATCGCGGCGGTGCCGCTCGGCCACGTCACCGGCGTTGTCGCCAACATCACGACCATGATCCGCTGCGGCGGCGCGCTGATCATCATGCCGGAGTTCAAGGCCGCCGAATATCTCAAGCTCGCCGCGCGCGAGCGCGTCACCTACACCGTGATGGTGCCGGCGATGTACAATCTCTGCCTGCTGCAGCCGGATTTCGAGAATTATGACCTGTCGAGCTGGCGCATCGGCGGCTTCGGTGGCGCGCCGATGCCGGTCGCGGCCATCGAGAGGCTCACGGCAAAAATTCCCGGCCTGAAGCTTGCGAACTGCTACGGCGCAACCGAGACGACATCGCCGTCCACGATCATGCCGGGCGAGCTGACGGCGAGCCATATCGACAGTGTCGGCCTGCCGTGTCCCGGCGCGCAGATCATCGCGATGAGTGCGGTCGGGTGCGAGCTGCCGCCCGGCGAGATCGGCGAGCTCTGGATCCAGAGCGCCTCCGTCATCAAGGGCTATTGGAACAACCCCAAGGCCACGGCCGAAAGTTTCACCGGCGGCTTCTGGCATTCCGGCGATCTCGGCTCGGTCGATGTCGACGGCTTTGTTCGTGTGTTCGACCGGCAGAAGGACATGATCAACCGCGGTGGCCTGAAAATCTATTCGGCCGAGGTCGAATCCGTGCTGGCCGGTCATCCCGCCGTGGTCGAGAGCGCGATCATCGCAAAACCGTGCCCGGTGCTGGGCGAGCGCGTCCACGCCGTGGTGGTGGCGCGCACGCAGATCGGCAGCGACGATTTGCGGGCCTGGTGCGCCGAGCGGTTGTCTGACTACAAGGTGCCGGAGACAATGACCGTCACCGCCGAGCCACTGCCGCGCAATGCCAATGGCAAGGTGCTGAAGCGGCAACTGCGCGAGCTGGTGGTGGGGGCCTGAGCGGGGCGGGCGGCCTCCGGCCTGTCCCGCGCGTTGGGTTAACGCCTTGATCGGGCTTGCTTTGCCTTGCCTCCGCCATATCGATAGGCTATCGCCGCCGCACGTGGGGACGGGTTTTCGACGCGCACGATCTGGCGCGCGCTCCCGGCCGGGCATGGGATTATCTTAAGTGTCTGAATTATTTGACGAAGTCGACGAGGAAGTCCGTCGCGAACAGTTTAAGCGGCTGTGGGACCGATATTCGATCTATTTCATCGCTTTGATGGTGCTGATCGTGGCCGCCGTCGGCGGCTGGCGCGGCTACCAGTACCTCGAGGCCAAGAAGGCCGCCGAGGCCGGCGCCGTCTTCGAGAAGGCCGTCGCGCTGTCCGAGCAGGACAAGCACGCCGAGGCCGAGGCCGCCTTTACCGATCTCGCCGCCAAGGCCCCCTCCGGCTACCGCACTTTGGCGCGGATGCGCGCTGCCGCCGAAGCATCGGCCCGCGATCCCAAGGCTGCGGCCAAGATCTACGACGACATCGCCGCCGACCGCAGCGTCGGCAGCGAGTGGCAGGATTTGGCAAAGGTTCGCGCGGCTGCCTTGCTGCTCGATAGCGCCGGTTACGCTGAGATACAGCAGCGGTTGGAGGCCTCCGCCACGCCGCAATCGACCTTCCGCCACAGCGCCCGCGAGATGTTGGCGTTGTCGGCCTGGCGCAACAACGACATGACCGCGGCCCACAAGTGGCTCGATGCGATCGCCGAGGACGGCGAAACCCCGCCGGGCCTGCGCTCGCGCGCCGAGGCACTCCAGGCCCTGCTGCCGCCCGTCGCCAAGAGCTGACGGCCAAGTAAGCCAAGCCAAAGTGAGCTGAGACGAGATATCGATATGCGCCGTACGTCCCGCTTGATCGCAGCCGCCGTCCTGATCGCCTTCACGGGCGTCCTGGGCGGCTGCTCGAACTTCGATCCGAGCGATCTTATGGACTTCCTCGACACCAAGAAGAAGCTGCCGGGCGAGCGCAAGCCGGTGTTCCCCGAGGGCGTGCCGGGGCTCGAGCAGGGCGTGCCGAAAGAGATGTACAAGGGCGCTCAGCAGCAGGCGGATCCAAACGCGCCTGCCGTTGCAGCGTTGCCCGCAGAGCCGCCGCCCGCTGAACCGCCGAAATCGTCGAAATCCAAGGCGAAGAAGACCAGGCAGCCGGTCGCGGCCGCTCCGGCCGAAGCGCCGGCCGGTGAAGTCGACGGCGAGGCCCAGCCAGAGGCAGCGCCCGCGCCTGCCGTAGCGCCACCGAAGCGGAAGATCGTCCGCAAGCGCACCACGGCGCCCCCGCCGGACCAACCCGCGCAGCAGCCGGCGCAATCGGCTCAGACCACCCAGCAACAGCAGCCGCAGGCAGCTTTCCCCGCACCGTTGCCCAGCGGCAGTTTCTCTCGCTGATATTTTTCACTGAATTGACAGTCGCCACCTCCGCGGCGCACGAATGACCAATGTCCTTTACGATCGCCATTATCGGCCGGCCCAATGTCGGCAAGTCGACGCTGTTCAACCGCCTGGTCGGACAGAAGCTCGCGCTCGTCGATGACCTGCCTGGCGTCACCCGCGATCGCCGCGAGGGCGAGGCCAGGCTCGGCGATCTCGAATTCACCATCATCGACACCGCGGGCCTCGACGAAGGCGCCAAGGGCTCGCTGACTGCGCGGATGCAGGAGCAGACCGAGACCGCGATCGCGCTGGCCGACGCCTTGTTCTTCGTGATCGATGCCCGCATTGGTCTCACGCCGACCGATCGCTCCTTTGCCGATTTCGCCCGCCGTGCCAACAAGCCGGTGCTGCTGGTCGCCAACAAGAGCGAGGGCAAGCACGGCGACGCCGGCGCGATGGAGGCGTTTGCACTCGGTCTCGGCGATCCCATCCAGGTCTCGGCCGAGCATGGCGAGGGCATGGGTGAGCTCTATGACGCCCTGAGCAAGCTGATGCCGGAGCCTGTCGACGAGGACGAGGCGGAGGACGACGAGCCGCTGACGGAGGAAGAGGCGGCCACGCGTCCGATCCGGGTTGCCATCGTCGGCCGCCCCAATGCCGGCAAGTCGACGCTGATCAACTATTTGCTCGGCGAGGAGCGGCTGCTGACGAGCCCGGAAGCCGGCACCACACGCGATTCCATTGCGGTCGAGATCAATTGGAAGGGCCGCGAGTTTCGCGTGTTCGACACCGCCGGCCTGCGCCGGCGCTCGCGCATCGAGGAGAAGCTGGAGAAGCTCTCGGTCGCCGACGCGTTGCGCGCGGTGCGCTTTGCCGAAGTCGTCGTGATGACGATGGATGCGCAGAACCGCTTCGAGGAGCAGGATTTGCGCATCGCCGACCTGATCGAGCGCGAGGGCCGCGCTGTCGTGCTCGCCGTCAACAAATGGGATCTGATGGAAAGCAAGGGCGGCGGCGCCATCTCCGGCTTGCGCCGCGATGCCGACCATCTGCTGCCGCAGATCAAGGGCGTGCCGATCGTCGCCATCTCCGGCTTGGTGGGCGAGGGCATCGATCGCCTGATGCAGGCCATCCAGGACGCCTATGCGCTCTGGAACAGGCGCGTCTCGACCTCGGCCTTGAACCGCTGGTTCGAGGAGGCAGTCCAGGCCAATCCGCCGCCCGCCGTGTCCGGCCGCCGCCTCAAGCTGAACTACATCACGCAGACCAAAGCGCGGCCGCCGAGCTTCGTGCTGTTCTGTTCGCGCGCGGATGCGGTACCGCAGTCCTATTTGCGCTATCTGACCAATTCGATGCGTGAGGCCTTCGAGCTGCCGGGTACGCCGGTGCGCATCACCTTGCGCGAGAAGGCCAATCCCTTCGCGCACAAACGCAAGCGGCCGTCGTGAGCCCGGCGCGCCGTTCTTGCTTGCGGTGCTGTTGACGGTGATGCGTGTCGCGATCGCGATGCGGACGTTGGCTGCCACGAAGACGATCTCGTAGGGTGGGCAAAGGCGCTCTTGCGCCGTGCCCACCATCTTCATGATCCGAAGAAGCGGTGGGCACGCTACGCTTTGCCTACCCTACGGCACCTATGCCCTTACTTCTTCACCAGCGGACACTCGCTGTCCTTGAGCGGCTTGGCCGCGTCTTCCGCCGGGATGGTGGCGACCAGCTTGTAATAGTCCCACGGTCCCTTCGATTCTTCCGGCTTCTTCACTTCGAACAGATAGGCCGGGATGAGGCGGCGGCCGTCCTCGCGCAGCGGGCCCTTGCCGAACAGCGGGTCGTCGGTCGGCAACTCCTTCATCTTGGCGACGACCTTGGCGCCGTCATGCGGGTTGCCACCGAGCGCTTCCATCGCCTTGAGATAATGCATCACCATCGCGTAATTGCCGGCCTGCGTCATCGAGGGCATCGCATTCTTGCTGGCCAGCGCCGCGAAGCGCTTCGACCAGGCGCGGGTCTGGTCGTTCATGTCCCAGTAGAAGGACTCCGTGAAGGTCAGGCCCTGGGCGGTCTTCAGGCCCAGCGAATGCACGTCGTTGATGAACAGCAGCAGCGCGGCGAGCTTTTGCCCGCCCTGCACAATGCCGAACTCGGAGGCCTGCTTGATCGCGTTGGTGGTGTCGCCGCCGGCGTTGGCGAGGCCCACAACCTTGGCTTTTGACGATTGCGCCTGGAGCAGGAAGGACGAGAAGTCCGCGGTATTGATCGGATGCCTGACGCTGCCGAGCACCTTGCCGCCGTTGGCGGTGACCACGGCCGAGGTGTCGCGTTCAAGCGCGTGGCCGAAGGCATAGTCGGAGGTGAGAAAGAACCAGGTGTCGCCGCCGGCCTTGGTCAGCGCTTTGCCGGTGCCGTTGGCCAGCATGTAGGTGTCATAGGTGTAGGAGACGGTGTTCGGCGTGCAGGCTTTGCCAGTCAGATCGCCGGACGCCGCGCCGGAATTCAGCAGCACCGCATTCTTTTCCTTGACGAGGTTGCTGACCGCCAGTGCGACGCCGGAGTTCGGCGTATCCGCGATCGCATCGACCTTCTCGTTGTCGATCCACTGCCGCGCGATGTTGACACCGACGTCCGGCTTGTTCTGGTGATCGCCGCTCAGCACGTCGATCTTCCAGCCCTTCTTCAGCAGGCCGGAATCCTCGACCGCCATCTTGATGGCGACCACGGAGTTCGGGCCGCCGATATCGGCATAGAGGCTCGACATGTCGTTGAGTACG
The DNA here is from genome assembly GCF_041200145.1 of Bradyrhizobium sp. LLZ17. Lineage (NCBI taxonomy): Bacteria > Pseudomonadati > Pseudomonadota > Alphaproteobacteria > Hyphomicrobiales > Nitrobacteraceae > Bradyrhizobium > Bradyrhizobium zaerense. The sequence goes on along the minus strand of NZ_CP165734.1, from coordinate 1,763,252 downwards.
CCGATCTTGACGGTCTTGTCCTGGGCGTAAGCGGATGTGGCAAAACCGAAAGCGGCGCAGGCCAAAAGGGCCGCATAGCGGCGCGCGAACGTCGTCGTCATGAAAGGTTTCCTCCATTGTCAAATAGGCGGACGGCTCTCTTGCGGAGCCTTGTTCCGGCTGATGGCTCTAGCGTGTCCCACGGGGGTCGGCAATGCGCCTAAAGCCGGATGACGCTGCGTCCCGGCGTCATCCGTGGGTTAACCTTTGGGCAAAATGCGTTGAGACGCTATTTGAGCGCGTCCGCCGTCAGCTTGAATTTCTGGATCCGCTTTCCGGTGTCGACCTCGGCGGTATAGACGTTACCCTTGGCGGGGAAGTCGTCGAGTCAATCAGGCCGGCGCGCGGAAGCTCATCAGCGTGCGCGTCTTGTAGTCGTAGAACCTGCCGGTCTCGGTCCAGTCCGGCGCGCACATCGGCACGATGAATTCGGCGACCTGCTCGGGCGTCTCCAGCGTCGCCGGATCTTCGCCCGGCATCAGGGTGGCGCGCATGCGGGTGCGGACCGGACCTGGATTGAACAGGTTGACGCGCAGCCTGGTGTTGGCCGTCTCCTGTGCCCAGGCGCGCGCCAGCGTTTCCAGCGCCGCCTTGGAGGCGGCGTAGGGGCTCACATAGGCAGTCGCCTTGTTGGCGGCGCCGGAGGTGACGAACACGGCGCGGCCGGCATCGGACTGCTTCAGCAGCGGCTCTATGCAGCGGATCAGCTGGAAGTTCGCGGAGACGTTGACGGCCATGACATCGTTGAAGGTCTTCAGCTCGATATGGCCGATCGGCGAGGAGGGGCCGAGCACCCCGGCATTGCCGACGAGGATGTCGAGCTTGCCGTAGCGTTCGTGCAGGCCGGCGCCGAGCCGCGCGATGCCGTCGAAATCGGTGAGGTTGAGCGGCACCAGTGTGGCGCTGCCGCCATCTTTCCGGATCTCGTCGTCGAGCTCCTCGAGCGCGCCTTGCGTGCGCGCCACCGCGACGATATGCGCGCCGGCTTGCGCCAGTGCCTTTGCCGTGGCGAAGCCGATGCCGCGCGAGGCGCCGGTGACGAGAGCGATGCGATTGGCGAGAGGGGATGTCATGGCGGGGTTTTACAGACGTGGACCGCCGGGGCAAGCCCCCGCACAACTGTCATTCCGGGATGGTGCGAAGCGCCAGACCCGAATCTCGAGATCCTCAGGTGCGCAATTGCGCAGCATAGTTCGGTCCTGCTGGACCGCCCCGGGATGACGGCTGCGCCGTCAGCTCGCCTCCGCCAGCAAGGACAGCTGCCGCGGCTGCGGCTCGGACTGGGTCTGGTCGGTGAGGTGGGTCGGGTAGGCGCCGGTGAAGCAATGATCCGAGAATTTCGGATTGGCGGGGTCGCGGCCGGGCTCGCCCATGGCGCGGTACATGCCGTCGATCGACAGGAAGGCGAGCGAGTCCGCGCCGATGATCTCGCGCATCTCTTCCAGCGAATGGGTCGCTGCCAGAAGGCCGCCACGATCGGGCAGGTCGATGCCGTAATAATCGGGATAGAGGATCGGCGGCGAGGCGAGACGGAAGTGCACTTCCTTGGCGCCAGCGTCGCGCATCATGCGCACGATCTTCTTCGAAGTGGTGCCGCGCACCAGCGAATCGTCGATCAGGATGATGCGCTTGCCTTCGATCGCGGCGCGGTTGGCCGAATGCTTCATGCGGACGCCGGATTCGCGGATCGCCTGCGTCGGCTGGATGAAGGTGCGGCCGACATAGTGATTGCGGATGATGCCGAGCTCGAACGGCACGCCGGAATGTTGGCTGTAGCCGACCGCGGCGGGCACGCCGGAATCCGGCACCGGCACGACGACGTCGACCGGCACATGGCTCTCGCGCGCGAGCTGCGCGCCAAAGGCCTTGCGCACCTCGTAGACGGAGCGGCCGTGGACGATGGAATCCGGACGGGAGAAATAGATGTACTCGAAGATGCAGGGCCGCGGCGCGATCCGCGGGAACGGCTTGTGGACGTCCTGGCCGTTCTCGTCGAACACGATGACTTCGCCGGGTTCGATGTCGCGCACGAAACGTGCGCCGATGATGTCGAGGGCGCAGGTCTCGGAGGTCAGGATCGGGCAGCCGTCGAGGTCGCCGAGCACCAGCGGGCGGATGCCGCGGGGATCGCGCGCGCCGACCAGCTTCTTGTTGGTCAGCGAGACCAGCGCATAGGCGCCTTCGATCTCGCGCAACGCGTCGATATAGCGCTCGATGAAGCGGCTGCGCCGGGAGCGCGCAACCAGATGCAGGATCACTTCGGTGTCGGTGGTCGACTGCATCATCGCGCCGCTCTTCACGAGCTCGCGGCGCAGCGTCAGGCCGTTGGTGAGGTTGCCGTTATGGGCGACGGCGAGGCCGCCGGCATTGAGCTCGGCGAACAGCGGCTGCACGTTGCGCAGGATGGTGGCGCCGGTGGTGGAATAGCGGACATGGCCCACCGCCATGTTGCCGGGCAGGCGGTCGATCACCTCGCGGCGCGAGAAGGTGTCGCCGACGAGGCCGAGGCGGCGTTCGCTGTGAAAGCGGCTGCCGTCGTAGGAGACGATACCGGCGGCCTCCTGGCCGCGGTGCTGAAGCGCGTGAAGTCCGAGGGCGGTGATGGCGGCGGCGTCGGGGTGTCCGTAGATGCCGAAGACGCCGCATTCCTCGCGCAGCGTATCTCCCTCCAGGTCGTCCTGAAGCTCCAGCGCGGCCGGACTCACTTGGGCGTTTGGATCGAGATCAAGCCGGGCGTCCTGGTCAGGGTGTCGCATCTCGTCCGCGCCTCTCTCTGGGTCGACTAACGTGCCGCAGGTTTCTCGATCAGCTTTTTCAGGCCATCACGAGCCGGTTTGCTGTATCCGTCGCCACTGCCCGCGGGCTGTTGCTCGGTATCAGCTTGATCATCATCTGGTTTGTTTTTCTTGAATCTCTTCAAGATGGTGTTCTCGGGGTCATCCGGCAAGAGGGACATCAGCCAATCCCCGGTTCCCTGGAGCACCACGCGGGATTTGGCCCCCGTGACCCAGTCCGGGCGCTGCTTGTCCGGCACCAGCCAGGTGAAGAACAGGAACGCCACCACCACGATCAGAAGCCCCCGAGCCAGCCCGAACAGGAAGCCCAGGGTGCGGTCCAGCGCGCCGATCCGCGAATCCAGGATCATGTCCGAGATCCGGACCGTGATCACGGAGACCACGACCAGGGTACCGACGAACACGCCGGCGACCACGACCACGCTCGCGACCGTATCGTTGTTGAAATAGGTCTTTGCGGTCGGCAGCAGCTTGGAGAAGGAGTACAGCGTCACGATGGCCGCCGTGCCCCAGGCGGCGATCGACAGGATTTCGCGCATGAAGCCGCGGACCATCGCAAGCAGGCCCGAAATCAGCATCACACCGAGCAGGATCAGGTCGAGGAGTGTTACAGGCATCGGCTGGTCTGGTCCGCTCGTACGTCGAAGGTGCTCAGCGAATCGGTGCTTGGCCGCCGCCCTAAGTGAGGGCCAGACAGCGTTCCCGGCAAGGCCGTAACCACGCAATCCCGTGCTGCTTTTGTGACGGCTGTATAGCGGCGGGGGCGCGGGACGTCACCTCCAGCTAACCCTCTCCGCGGCGGAATCTTGCCGGTGTGGCATTTTTCTCTGCCGGAGCGCTCGACTCGCCCCGGCGGGAGCCGCGCGCGGCGATCTCGGCCACCAGGGTGGTCAGGCTGTTGATCGCATTGAGCGAGAGTCCGGCGTCGCCGCCAGCGTCGCCCCGGGCCGATTCGGGCAGCACGGCGCGCTGGAAGCCGAGTTTTGCCGCTTCCTTGAGCCGGGCCGGCGTCTGCGCCACCGGGCGGACCACGCCGGACAATGAAATCTCGCCGAAATAGACCGCATCGGTCGGTAACTGTGCGTTAACCAGCGACGAAACCAGTGCGGCCGCCGCGGCGAGGTCGGCCGCCGGCTCGTGGATGCGCAGGCCGCCCGCGACGTTCAGATAGACGTCGTGGCCGGACAGCTTGACCCCGCAATGGGCCTCCAGCACCGCGAGCACCATCGACAGCCGGCTCGGATCCCAGCCGACCACGGCCCGGCGCGGGGTGCCGAGCGAGGTCGGCGCCACCAGCGCTTGCAATTCGACCAGAAGCGGCCTTGTGCCTTCGATACCCGCGAACACGGCGGTGCCGGGCGTGCCGAGATCGCGCTCCGACAGGAATAGCTCGGACGGATTGGTGACCTCGCGCAGGCCGAGGCCGGTCATCTCGAACACGCCGATCTCGTCGGTCGGGCCGAAGCGGTTCTTGACGGCGCGCAGGATGCGGAATTGCTGCGAGCCTTCGCCCTCGAACGACAGCACGGCATCGACCATGTGCTCGACCACGCGCGGGCCGGCGATCTGGCCGTCCTTGGTGACGTGCCCGACCAGGATGATGGCCGCACCGGTTTTCTTGGCAAAACGAATCAGCGCCTGCGCCGAGGCGCGCACCTGCGTCACCGTGCCGGGAGCGGATTCCACCGTGTCGGTCCACATGGTCTGGATCGAGTCGATCACGATCAGCCGCGGCACTGCGCCTTCCGACAAGGTCGAGACGATGTCCTCCACCGAGGTTTCGGCGGCGAGCTGCACCGGCGCATCCGACAGCCCAAGCCGCTCGGCGCGCAGCCGCACCTGCGCGATCGCCTCTTCGCCGGAGATGTAGACGATGCGATGGCCGGCGCGCGCCATCAGGCTCGTCGCCTGGGTGAGCAGCGTCGATTTGCCGATGCCGGGATCGCCGCCGACCAGCAGCACCGAGCCGCGGACGAAGCCGCCACCGGTGACGCGGTCGAGCTCGGTCATGCCCGAGGACAGGCGAGGCGCGTCCTGGGTTTTTCCGGACAGGCTCTCCAGCGCAAACGTCCGCCCCCTGCGCTTGGAGCGGATCGAGACCGGCACGCTGCCGGTCGCGTCCTCCTCGGCCAGCGTGTTCCACTCGCCGCAGGACTCGCACTTGCCCTGCCAGCGGTTATAGGCCGCGCCGCAGTTCTGGCAGACGAAGGAAAGCGTGTTCTTGGCCATGGGGGACAGTTGAGTCGAGGTGTCGGGGGCTGCTGATAGCACGGAATGGCGCGGGCGAGGGGACATCCGCGTTGCGGGCCCCCGGCGCCCGGGAACGTCGCTTCGCATCCGGCGTTCAAGACCGCGATGCCTGTGCGCGCCGCGGTGGTCCATTCCCCGTCGTCACTCGCGCAACACCGGATCCGGGGCGAGCATGGCCGACGAGCAACCTCTGACGGCGATTGTCTTCTCCGGCGGGCTCGGGCTTGGCGCCTACCATGCCGGTGCGTTCGAGGCCTTTACGTCCGCCGGCGGTCCGCTCGACTGGGTGACCGGCTCATCGGCCGGGGCCATCACCGCCGCGCTGATCGCGGGCAGTGCCACGGCCGATCGCATCGGGAACTTGCGCCGCTACTGGCACGGGCCAACGAGCCCAACCCCGGTGCCCGATACCAACCGTCATTTGCTGGCCTGGTTGAGCTCGATCAACACGCGCCTTGTGGGTCATGCCCGCTTCTTCCATCCTCGGCTGCCGGTTCCAGCATCGCACTTCGGCGGCCTCTACGATCTCGGCCCGACGCGAGAGCGCCTGCAACAGCTGATCGACTTCGAACGCCTCAATGCCGGTGATCTCCGCATCACCATCTGCGCGACGGATCTCGAAACCGGCGGCGCCGTATTATTCGATTCCCAGACCTTCCACCGGTTTCGTCACGCCCTCGAAGCCCGCCGGCTGCGCGCCGAGCTGCAGGGCCCTGATCGCGACGACCTGATTTGGCTGCTGAGCTACCGGCCAGGCGCCGAGGAGGCGGGGCCGGAGAAGTCCTTGATCTGTCGGAAGTCGCGATGGCCCAAAGTGGCAGGCGGGCTTCCTCGACATGCAGCATGCCGCAGGACTCGCTCCCGACAAGGATGGGATCTGCAGCGTGCGCCGGCGCTACCGCTATCCCTGCGGACTCGCTCTATGCCTTCGCGTCGAGACGCTTGCGGATGTCGCGCAGAAAGCGTGTGAGGCCCTCGTCGGCGGTCATGCCCTCAGGCGCGCCGACGGTGGTGATGCCCCAGTTCGCCAACACCGCCTCCTGCACCGGGTTGGGCTGAGACACGAATGCGAACGATCGTGGCCGGTCCTGACGGTGCCCCGATTGCTCCCATGTCTGCCAGATACGGTGCAGCAGGAGGCGGATATTCGGATCCGACATGCTGTAGCCGATGAACAGCAGCGTGCTTCCGAGAGCGTCGGCGCGAAAGCGGACATCGAGCGGCGAATTGAACGCGAGCCGGTTGAGAAAATCCGTCTCGGTCAGGACGAGCGAGGCGTCATCGTCGAAGTCGCCATGAAATTTGATGATGTGCGTGACACCGACGGTGGCGCTCGCAATCTCCTTGGCGTTGCTGATCTTGGCGTAGGGCTTTTCCAGGACGTCGAATGCGGTCTCGAGATTGCGGTCGTAGTTCGTCGTATAAATGATCGGGAAATCCAGCTCGACGATCAGCTTGTGGAGCTTCGAGGCAGCGATCTTGTCCGGATCGACCCGCCAGTTGCGGTCCAGCCAGCTCCGCAGAGGGCCAATGCCGCCGCGCTTCAGCCGATAATACTCCGCCAGCGTCTGATAGCCGCCATGCATTCCCTCGATGACGTCGCGTTCGAGACCGAGATCATCCAGCAGATGGTCGATCAGGGATTGCCAGGATGGCAGGCCGACCGCCATCGACACTCCCGCGCCGACGAACAGGATGGCTCGGCGCTGCAATATCGCGGCGGCCAGGATGTCCTGGGGCGGACGCTCCCGGTACGCAAGCCTTGTCGTCTGTTCGTCCATCTAACCTAAATGGCGCGATGAGGTGAGGGTTCCTAACGGGATGCCGCTCGGTCAGCGGGCGATGACGCGCTCTTCTCGGTCTGCTTGACGAAGCGGGCGATCAGCCGCCGCAGCTCCGCCTTGTGCACCATGCGGGCCGCGGTTTTCGCCGACAAGCGCGCGCCGCAGCCATCATTCCTCCGGCGGCGTGATCTCGAGCAGGTCAGAACTTCCGCTCGACCATCTTGAGACGCAGCCCGGCTATTGCTTCCCCGGGATTCAAGCCTTTCGGACAAGCCTTCGCGCAATTGAGGATGGTGTGACAGCGATAGAGCCTGAAGGGATCTTCGAGCTTGTCGAGGCGCTCTCCCGTGGCCTCGTCGCGGCTGTCGTTGATCCAGCGGGCCGCCTGGATCAGCGCCGCCGGCCCGAGGAAGCGCTCGGAATTCCACCAATAGCTCGGGCACGACGTCGAGCAACACGCGCACAGAATGCATTCATAGAGCCCGTCGAGCTTCGCGCGGTCCTCGTGGCTCTGCCGCCATTCCTTCGGAGGCGTGGGTGAACTGGTCTGCAGCCACGGCTCGATCAGGGCGAGCTGCGCGTAGAAATTCGTCAGGTCCGGTACGAGGTCCTTCACCACCGGCTGATGCGGCAAGGGCAGAACGCGCAGCGGCTCGCCTTCCGGAACGTCCTCCATCATGGACTTGGTGCAGGCCAGCGTGTTCTGGCCGGCGATGTTCATCGAACAGGAGCCGCACACGCCTTCGCGGCAAGACCGCCTGAAGGTGAGGGTGGAATCGATGTTGTTTTTGATCCAGAGCAGGCCATCGAGAACCATGGGCCCGCAATCGCTCATGTCGACGAAGTAGGTATCCAGCCGCGGATTGCGGCCATCGTCCGGATTCCAGCGATAGACCTGGAATTCGCGCAACGACGTGCTGTCTGGCTTGGGCCAGATCTTGCCTGTTTCGACGCGGGAGTTTTTCGGGAGCCTGAATTCGACCATGTGGACCAAGCCATCTCGCATGCGGCCGTTCCCATGAACATGACGCACGCTGCGTGCCAATAACTTGCGTTAAGCTGCGGGTCCGCTGGATCGCGCCGACCATGTGATCGGAGTCCCTTGCTGGCGGCAATTGGAACGTTCAACACAAAGCTGCGTCATGTGAACTCCAGATTGGAGCTTCATCATGCTGAGAAGATTGTTCTTGCTTGCTTTGGGCGGGTTCGGACTCGCGGCCGACATTGAGCATCACCTCGCGATCCTGAGCAATCTCAGCGAAGTGGGATAGCGGGTGAGGAGGCCGCCATGGCGTACGCCTTGTTCAAAGACCGCGAAAAACTGAGCCGGACCTTTGTGACAAAGGAGGAGGCCTTGCAAAAGGCCGACGAAGCCGGGTTGGTCGAAGATCGCGACAAGCCTGTGCTTGAGGACGACCTCAAGATTGAGCCGTGCCCACCCGACCCCGAACCTCGCAGCGACGAAGATCTCGATTGGACGCCGGCGAGGCCGGCGTCCTGAAACCGTCCGGCTCAGCTTCTCTCGCGATCATTGTGCGTGTGATGCTGATCGCGCTCTCCGCCCCCTCCCGAGACGTGTGACTTTCGATCGTTGGTCGGCGTTCCCGGCGCGGGAACCTCGTGGTCGCGTCCTCCTTTTCGGGATGCTTGCGGTCCTGCCGGGAAGATCCCGGACCGCCAAAGCGTTCAGTGTCTGAGTTCTTGTGCGGCATTCATCGATCCTGCTGGTAGCCTTGATTGGTCGTGTTCTGCTTGATGTTGCCGTGACGGCCCTGAGTGTCGAAGTTCTCACGACCAGGGACCTTTTCATCCGCCTCGATCTTCGGATCCGATCCCGGGCCCTTGTCGCTGCGCTGCTCTGGCGGGACGGGGGGCATTTTGGACATGGCTTGCTCCTGTTTCGAGTTTCCGCGACCGCATGCAGAGTCGCGACCTCACACAGAGAGCAATCAGGTGCGGCGACGGTCGTTCCCTGCGCTGACGCATGTCCTTGGGACACGCACCATTGGTGGAACGAACGATTTGCGCCCGTGTTGGCCAGACAGTTGCCAGCAAGGGTTTTTCTTCATGGTCAAGGATCTGTCCCGCGAAACCGAGAAAGGCGGCACTCGCAAGGTGATGATGGCGGGATACGCGCTGGCCGCGGTCGTGTTTGCAGGTTTCATTCTCTGGTTTGCCGTTCCCCAGATGTTTGGTGCGACGGATTACCTCGGCCGCCCCTCGACAGGAGCGGACAAGGGGGCACCGGCGACGACGGTCGGCACCGGAGTTCCGACGCAGCGGGAAGGGGTCAGCAAAGCCGCCAAAGACAATCCCGCCGGCAATGAAGATTCTGACCGGCGGTCGTGCGCGCGATGTCCAGCAGACCGCGAGCGCGGTGAATCTCAGCGATCAGCAACGCCAGCAGCTTCGCTCGATTATGTCATCGGCGCATGGCCCGACCATGGATCGTCCCAATTTCGAGATGATGATCGGCACCTCCGTGCCGCGCCAGACTCAGGTTGCCGACCTGCCGCCCGAGGTCACGCAGGTGCTGAACGGCTTCTGGGGCGACCAATATCTGATCGCCGGGAAGGATCTCGTCATCGTCGATCAACATTCGCGCCGCGTGGCCGGAATTATCGCCGAAGTTCGCTAGGCATGAACCGCCGCGTGCCCTCACTCAAGAGAGGAAAATGCCATGCCGAAGACGCCTGAAAACGATCCTCGAGAAACACCGCACGACGATCCGCGACAACAAAACGATCTGCCGACGCACAGGCAGACGGACGAGCCTTGGCGCGGCAATCCGGAGAAGGAGCAGATCGATCCCAAGCGCCCGCCGATCGATCTGGAGCGATGGCAGAAATCCAACACTCACTAGAGCGGAATGGCTTTGGTTGAATCGATTGGCCGTGGGCTCGCTCAAGCTCTCCCGCTTGCGGGAGAGGTCGGCGCGAAGCGCGACGTGAGGGTTCTCTCCACACAGGGCTTCTCGATTGCGGAGACACCCCATCCAACCTTCCCGCAAGCGCAGGGTGATCGCGTTGAGAGACTGCTCCCTGCGGGCGATCCTTCGAGACGCCCGCTTTGGCGGGCTCCTCAGGATGAGGGCGGAGTGCGCGGTAGCAGTTTCAACGGGCGCCGATGCGGCTTAGCCTCATCCTGAGGAGACCGCGGAGCGGTCGTCTCGAAGGACGAGGCGCGCTCAGGCCGGCCAACAACCAGATGCGACAGTCCTGTCCGCAAGCGGGAGATGGAGAGCACCTTCGCCGTGGCGAGCAGTCAAATCCTGATTTCACGATGCTCTGATGGCTGGAGAACTGGACATGGCCTGACTTCGCTTGCGGCATCTGCTCACGATGGGCGGCAGCTTTCGAAGCGATTGTGCGTAGGGCGGCCCCGGGGAGACGCCTCTCGGTGATGGTCAAGCTTGCGCCGGTTATTCCCATCGCTCTCACCTGTCGAGGTGATGAATCATGGGCTGCAGAGCGCCGGTCTCGTCCAGATCGAGCGTTGCCAACGTGATTGGCAAATGGAAGCGCCTCGGCCCGGCGCTTCCGGGGTTCAGGAAGAGTATTCCGTTGATCGTCTTGATCTGCACCCGGTGCGAGTGGCCGGAAATGACGGCATCAATGTCATGCGCGGCCGGATCGATCTCCAGAGTCTTGAGATCGTGCAGGAGGTAGAAGCCGCGGCCGCCAAGGCGTAGCGTTTCGGTTTCAGGATAGTGCCTCGCCCAATCGCCGACATCGAGGTTTCCCCTGATCGCCGTGACGGGCGCAATTCGGCGCAGCCGCTCCAGAATGTCCGGCGTGCCGATATCACCGGCATGGATGATGTGGGACACGCCGGCGAGGTAATGTTCGACTTCCGGCCTCAGGAGACCGTGGGTGTCCGAGATCACTCCGATCCTCAACGACATGTCGGGCCGAAACTCCACTGCGAGGGTCTGCTGCAAGATTCGAGTGTAAAAGACTCTACTGCAACGCTTCAGTGCAGCACATCCAGTGGCACCTTTCCGATCTCCTCACCCTCCTGGTTCGTGATCAGAATGGAGAAGTTGCGGCCCTTGAGCTCGGGCCGCTCGGCAAGCAGTCGCCTGGCAATGACTTCGGCAACGTCCAAAGCCTGAATGTCGTCCGGCAGCTCCGAGCCGCCTTCGTCGGTCACGGTTCTCGAATCCACCAGATCGAAATGATAGCGTGGCACGTCCATCCTCGAGGTTTCCTCGGGGAACGCGCGGTCTCAGGAGTTCGTTCCGGCACGGGACTCTCGCGGTGGACCCACAGGCTTTGAGACGTATTCCAGAGCATCATACCGGCCGATACATCCTTTGTTAGCTCTATGCCGCCGCGCCGCACCGGACTTTGCGAAATGTTAGCGGACCCGGGTCCAGTTTCGGAACCGACAAAGGGATCGCGAAAAGAATGACGGTAGTTTTGCGGATATTGCTCGCCATGGGAATGGCCTGCGGCCTGCTCACGCCGACCGGCGGCGCCCTCGCGGCTGATGCAAAACCCCTCAACGTCGTCTTCGTCAATCCAGGCAAGACCGGCGAGGTCTACTGGGACATGGTCGCGCAGACCATGCAGGCCGCCGGCCGCAAGCTCAGCGTGCATGTCGAGGTGCTCACCAGCGAGCGCAATTACCGCACCATGCAGGAGCTCGGGCTCGGCGTGGTCGCACGCAGCGACAAGCCCGACGTCCTCATCCTGTCGAACGAGGAATCGGCTGCCGTCCCGATCCTCGAGGCGGCCGAGGCTGCCGGCGTCAAGACGCTGCTGCTATCGAACACCCTGCTAGGCGAGGATGCGGCTCGCCTCGGACCGCCGCGTCTAAAGTTGAAGACCTGGCTCGGCGATATCACGACCGATCTGCAGACCGCGGGCGCACGAATGGCCAATGCGCTGATCGGCGCCGCGCGCTCCGAAAAATGGCAGAGCCCGGACGGCAAGATCCACATTCTCGGCATTGGCGGCGACGAGATCACGCCGGCCTCGATCGCCCGCAATGCCGGTCTTCAGCTCGCGGTGGCGGCCGCCCCTGACGTAGTGGTGGACCGGATGCTGTTTGCAAACTGGACACAATCCGAAGCGGAGCAGGTGACGGCGAATTATCTGGGCTGGGCCTCGCGCAAGGGGATTCGTCCTGCAGGAATATGGGCCGGAAACGATCCTATGGCGCTGGGAGCGCTCAAGGCCGTCGCGGCCGCAGGCCTCGCGCCGGGTCAGGACATTCAGGTTGTCGGCCTCAACTGGTCGGAAGATGCGCTGCGCGAGATCAGGGCAGGCCGTCTGCTTTTGACCGACGGAGGCCACTTCCTGCTCGGCGGCTGGTCCATCGTTCTTTTGCGCGACTATGTCGACGGCTGCGATTTCGCAGCCAGTTCGTCCCACGTCGAGCTCAAGACGTCCGCAATCACGCGCGACAATCTTGGTTCGGTCGCCGACCTCATCGAGAGGCGTGCCTTCGACCGGATCGACTTCGCTCGCTTCAGGGCGAAGGCCGGAGCATGCGGCCGCTATGATTTCTCGGTTGATGCGCTCGTTTCTTCGCTGTCGGTCCCGGATGGCGCCAGTGATTGACGCGGATGGTGACGGTATGACCGAGCCGGATCGCAATCGGCAGGCGGCGCGTTCGCGCCCGGTCGTCCACGCGATGATCTGCGCGACCGTCCCGGTGTTGCTGCTGGTGCAGTTGCTGGCCTCGGCGGGTGTGGAAGTCTCCAGCTTCTGGTCGCAGATCAGGCAGCTCGACGCCCACATTGTCCGCGTCGCCGACAGCGGCGCCGAACTGATCGCCGAGCCGCTCTGGAAACTGCGTTACGACCAGGTCACCAGCGTGCTCAACGAGATCATGCATGACGAGACGATCGTCGCGGCGGTGGTCTATGACGACACCGGCGTTGCGATTGCCCGCATGGCGGCAGCACCGGCGGGGCAGGCTGTCGCGGAGGTCTCGCGTCCGATCAATTACAGCAACGGCAATATGGCGGTTCAGGCCGGCCGCATCGCGATCGCCTACTCCCACGCCACGCTTTACGCGGGCACGGGAGGCCGGCTCGTGCTGCTCCTGGCCGTGGGCCTGCTCGGAACGCTTGCGACCGTGGTCGCGATGCGGATCTCGGCCAACATCTTCATCGGCAGGCCGCTGGCGGTCATGATGTCGGCGATCCAGCGCAGCAAGCAGGACGGCCGCGCCTATCCTGCGGACATCAGATCGTCGAACGAATTCGGTCAGCTCGCGCGCGCCTTCAACGCCATGCAGCACACGACATCAGAGGCGCTCGACCGGCTCGGGCACATGGCCTCGCATGATCCGCTCACCGGACTGCCCAATCGACGCTCCCTGACCGAGCGCCTCGCCCTCGAGAACCGGGACGCCGGTTCGTCCGACGCCCTGGTCGCGTTCTGCTTCATCGATCTCGACGACTTCAAGGGCATCAACGACACTTTCGGGCATGATGCCGGCGACAAGTTCCTGGTCTGCATTTCCGAACGGCTTCGCGGCGCAGTCGAACCAGGGGATTGGGTCGCAAGGCTCGGGGGCGATGAATTCGTGGTCATTCGACCTGAGGTCAGCGACGAGGCCGCCGCACAGGCCTTTGCAAAGCGATTGCTGGATGCCATCTCCGAGCCGATCCGGCTGCACGACAAGCAGATCGCCCCGCGCGCCAGCATCGGCGTAGCCGTGCGCCACGTCGACGATCCCGAGCTTTCACATTTGCCGGCGCTCGCCGACATTGCGCTCTACCATGTCAAGAGCAGAGCGCCCGGCACGGTCGCCGTGCTGGATGAAGCGCTGCAGCGCGACTACCGCCGCCGCAGGGATCTCGAGCTTGCCATTCCCACCGGCTTTTCCGAGCGGCAGTTCGAGGTCTGGTATCAGAGCCAGGTCGATCTCGACACCCAGGATGTCGTCGGCCTGGAGGCGCTGATCCGCTGGCGTCATCCCGAGCATGGCGTGATCGGTCCCGGCGAATTCCTGCCGCTTGTCGAGCGCAGCGGCCACAACGCGCGGCTGACGCGCTACGTGCTGAGCGACGCCTGCAACGCGCTGCAACTGTTAGCCGCCGCGGGCAAGGCAGACATCCGGATCGCGATCAATCTGCCGCCGTCCGAGCTTGCGGACCATTCGCTCGCCGCCGCGCTGCGCGAGACCTGCGTGCATTTCGGTGTCCTGGCCTCGTCGCTCGAACTCGAGATCACCGAGGGGTCGCTGATCAACAACATCGCCACCGCGTCCGAGACGCTGCACCGGCTGCGGCGCCTCGGTGCCACCATCGCGCTCGACGATTTCGGCACCGGCTACAGCTCGCTCGCCCATCTTCGCCGCTTTCCGATCGACAAGGTCAAGATCGACAAGGCCTTCATTCGCGAGATACCGCAAAGCGCCGAGGACAACGCGATCGTTGGGGTGATCGCATCGCTCGCGGACACGCTTGGGCTCACCTTGATCGCCGAAGGTATCGAACGGGCTGAGCAGGCGCGGGCTATGCGCGAGATGGGCGTCAAGTTCGGCCAGGGCTTTCTCTATCACAGGCCGCAGCCGATTGATGCCGTGCTGCAATGGCTTGCGGGGCAGGCGATGTCCGGGAAGACCGAGACAATCACCGAAACGGTGCGCCTCGTCTCCGACAGCCCCTCGATCGTGCCTGAATTCGCCGTCTGAGCGCGGCTATGGCTGCGTCGCGTTCCAGAGCATCGAGAGCCCGGCTGCGATCATGATCGCGTCCATCACCAGACGGAACATCTCCGGCTTGAGGTGCAGGACGAAGCCTTTGGCGATGAAGGCGCCGGCCATCAGCGACGAGCCGGCGACCAGGCCCTTGATGAAGACATCCTGCGTCAGCGCGCCGAAGCGCTCGAACGTCACGGATTTGGCGACGTAGAGGCCGAGCGAGGAGGCGGCCTCGGTCGCGAGAAAGGCGCCCTTGCTCAGGCCGTAGAACAGGAATAGCGGAACGCTGAGCGGACCGGTCGAGACCACGATCCCGGTGAGATAGCCGATCACCGCCCCGCCGATGGCGAGGTGCCAGAGATTGGCCTTGAGGTCATGCCGGGCGAGCCAGTGCCGGACCGGCACCATCGCGATCAGAAAGATGCCGATGGCGAGATCGACCGCGTGCGAGGGCAGCGCCAGCAGCGTGCGCGCGCCGAGGACCGCGGCTGGAATACCCGTGATCGAATAGGCCGCGCAGGCCCGCCAGTCGACCTCGCGCCACCACGCCAGAATCCGGGAAAAATTCGCCATGACGGAGGCGACCGCCATGATCGGCACGGCCTCCTTCGGCCCATAGGCGTAGACCAGCACCGGCATCAGCATGATCGACGAGCCCGTGCCGACGATGCCTGAGATGGTGCCGGCGACGAGGCCGACGGCGAGGACGAACAGGAAGGCCAAGGGAGCAGGGAGTGAGCAGGGGCCAATTCTTCGATGATCGTATCGTGCCGGTGTTTTGCCCGACGAGTCAAATTCGGATACGCCAACCTGCGCAAGCCATTGATCCGACTACACTCGTCTACTGTGCATGGGGTTGTTTTTCACATTTCTTGTTGGCCTGCCCGGCTGGCCTGTGCCCGTGATCGATTGAGAGCGCAGGACGGAGCACTGCTGACAGCATGTTGGCAGCAGAGGCTCGCTATGACCACCTCCTGACAAAACTGGAGAGAGTGGGTCATGCCGGTCGAAGGAAGCTGTCATTGCGGTGAAACGGTATTCGAGGTGACCGAGGCGCCCTCCAGCGTGACGCGTTGTACCTGTTCGCTCTGCGCCAAGCGCGGCGCGCTATGGGCCTACTACACGCCGGCGCAGTTTCGGCTGCTGTCGCCGCCGGAGAACGTCGCGACGTATCAATGGGGCACCCGCACGGTCAAACATCATTACTGCGCGAAATGCGGCTGCGGCACCTATTCGGAGTCGCCGGATTGGTCGACAGGCAAGCCCGATTTCGACAATCCCAAGATCGGCGTCAATGCGCGGCTGTTCGACGATTTCGATCTGGATGCGGTGCCGGTGAATGTGATCGACGGCAAGAATTTGTGGTGAGCGTCGTCACCGCAGCACCACCCACGCCGGCGCGTGATCGCTTGCGCCATCCTCGCCGCGGATTTGTTTGTCCACGCCGGCTTTGGCGAGGCGCGGGACGAGGGCGGGGCTGAGCAGGAGGTGATCGAGCCGCAGGCCCGCATCGCGGGGCCAGCGGTTTCGCTTGTAGTCCCAGAAGGTGTAGATGCGCTGCCCCGGATGCAGCTCGCGGATCGCGTCACACCAGCCTTGCGCGACCAGCGAGGCAAACGCGGCGCGGCTCTTCGGCTGGATCAAGGCGTCCTTGTCCCATGAGCGCGTCGGATAGATGTCGATCGCCGTCGGCGCCACGTTGTAATCGCCGGCGAGCACCACGGGCAGATCCTGCTTGACGAGCGTTTTGGCATGGCGCTTCAGCCGTGCAAACCAGTCGAGCTTGTAGTCGAATTTCGGCCCCGGCTGCGGATTGCCATTCGGCAGATAGATGCTGGTGACGATGACACCGCGCACCGCGGCCTCGAGATAGCGCGCCTCGTGATCATCGGGCCTTCCCGGCAACCGGTCGCGGGTCAGCAGGGGCTCGGCGTTGCGGGCGAGGATGGCGACGCCGTTCCAGGTCTTCTGCCCGCGCCAGACGGCGCCATAGCCGGCCTTTTCGAGCGCGGCCGCCGGAAATTCGCCATCACTTGCCTTCAACTCCTGAAGCGCAACGACATCGGGCTTTGCCGCGCGCAGCCATGCCAGCAGATTGGGCAGGCGGCGGTTGATGTTGTTGATGTTGAATGTCGCAATCTTCATGTAGAGCTGATTCGGTTCTGACGTTTCGACCACCGGAGATAAAATGTCCAAGTTGAGCTTTGCCGCTATCCTCGTCGTCGCGTTCTCCGGGGTTGCGTCGGCACAATCGTCCGATCCGCGCGGTGCGTGCAAGGCGGACTATGACAAATTCTGCGCCGGCATCGCGCCGGGCGGCGGCATCGTCGCCTGCCTGAACGGCAAGCGCGATCAGCTCAGCGCGAGCTGCAAGACGGCGCTGGACAACAGGAAGAAGAAGTAGGTACCCGACAGCTCAGTTCGGCAGCCGCGGCGGGCCCGTCGGTTGCTCGACCGCCGGCGGGGAGGGCGGCTGCTCTGCGGCTTGGACCGGCCGCGCCAGCGGTTCGACCGCGTTGCCGCCCTTGTAGATGCGGGCATAGCGGCGGCCGAGGCTGGTCAGCACCTCATAGCCGATGGTGCCGAAATGATGCGCGAGCTCGTCGACGGTGATGCCGTCGCCGAGCAGTGTCACCAGATGGCCGCGTCGCGCCGCGTTGGGCGGCAGATCGGTGATGTCGATCGCGATCAGGTCCATGGATATGCGGCCCGCGACCGGGCAACGCTTTCCGGCGACGATCACCTCGGCACCGCGGGTGCCGTCATTGGAGCTGGCGGCGCGGAAGTAGCCGTCGGCATAGCCGACCGCGATGATGGCAAGCTTGGTCGGCCGCCGCGCGGTCCAGGTGCCGCCATAGCCGACGCTCTCGCCGCGCTCGACATTGCGGACCTGCACGATGCGCGCCTTGAGGTCGACCACCGGCTGCATCGGATTGTCGGATTCCGGCGTCGGGTTGACGCCGTAGAGCGCGGCGCCCGGCCGCACCAGGTCGAACTGGAACGGCGCGCCCAGGAAGATGCCGGACGAATTGGCCAGCGACGCCGGCACACCGGAAAATTCACTGGCGATGCCACGGAAGGCGGCGAGCTGTCTGGCGTTCACGGGACTGTTGAGCTGCTCGGCCGAGACCAGATGGCTCATCACCAGCGTAATGCCGTGATCGCCGGCATTGATGCGGGGGATGATGGCCTGCGCTTCCGCAAGCGTCAGTCCGAGCCGGTTCATGCCGGTGTCGATGTGGATCGCTGCGCCGCCGGACCAGCCGGTGCGGCGGCAGAACACGTCCCATTCGGCGAGTTCATTGAGATCGCCGATCACGGGACGGCAGTTGATTTTGGCGTAGTGCTCGCCGGTGTTCTGGAAATAGCCGCCGAGCACGTAGATCGTAGCCTCCGGCACCGACGCGCGCGCCGTGCGCGCTTCCTCGATGGTGGCGACGAAGAAGGTCTTGCAGCCGGCCTTGTTCAGCGCATGGGCGACTTGCCCGGCGCCGCAGCCATAGGCATCGGCCTTGATCACCGCCGAACATTCGGCCGGCACGGCGGTCTTCTCGAGCTTGCGCCAGTTGGCGATGATGGCGTCGAGATCGACTGTGAGCACCCCGCCATAGGCGGCGAGCGCGGCAGCCTGATTGGCTTCCGCGGAGAGAAGGCCGGATTGCGGGATCAGTTTCGGGTCGGACGCCATTGTCATGGCGCCGTTTTACGCAAGAGACCGGCGCGGTTCAACCCACGGAACTCGGCAGAAACCCTAGTAGTCGCTGCCGCGGTCCGGCAAATGGCTGCCCTCGGCGAGGTCGCCGAAACGGGTGACCATGGAATCGAACTGCAGGGCAACAGTGCCGGTTGGGCCATGACGCTGTTTGCCGATGATGACTTCGGCCTTACCCAGCGCGCGATCCATCTCCTGCTGCCACTTGTGATGCTCTTCCGTGCCGGGGTTCGGCTGCTTCATGGCCAGGTAGTACTCTTCGCGGTAAACGAACAGCACGACATCGGCGTCCTGCTCGATCGAACCGGATTCGCGCAGGTCCGAGAGCTGCGGCCGCTTGTCCTCGCGGGATTCGACCTGACGCGAGAGCTGTGACAGCGCGATGATGGGAACGCTGAGCTCCTTCGCCAGCGCCTTCAGGCTGGTCGTGATCTCCGTGATTTCCTGCACCCGGTTTTCGCTCCGCTTGCCCGAGCCGGACAGCAGCTGGATGTAGTCGATGACGATGAGATCGAGGCCCTTCTGCCGCTTCAGCCGGCGCGCCCGCGCCATCAGCTGCGCGATCGAGAGGCCGCCGGTCTCGTCGACATAGAAGGGAAGCGATTGCAGCTCGATCGAGACCTGGCGGATCTTCTCGAAATCGGCCTCCGAGATGCCGCCACGGCGGATATTGGAGGAGGGAATGCCGGTGCGCTCGGCCACGATACGCGTGGCAAGCTGGTCGGCCGACATTTCGCAGGAGAAGAAGCCGATGACGCCGCCATTGGCGGCCTTGGTTGTGCCGTCCGCCTGGACTTCGGGCACGTAGGCCTGGGCGACGTTGTAGGCGATGTTGGTCGCAAGCGAGGTCTTGCCCATGCCGGGACGTCCCGCCACGATGATGAGGTCCGACTGCTGCAAGCCGCCCATCTTGGTGTCGAGGTCGCGCAGACCGGTGGAAATGCCGGACAGCTTTCCGTCGCGCTGGAACGCTTTTGCCGCGAGATCGACCGCGAGCGTCAGCGCCTGCGAGAATTTCTGGAAGCCGCCGTCATAGCGGCCGGACTCGGCGAGCTCGTAGAGCCGGCGCTCGGCGTCCTCGATCTGCGCTCGCGGCGCGAAATCGACCGGGGCGTCATACGCCACATTGACCATGTCCTCGCCGATGCCGATCAGATCACGCCGCAACGCCAGATCGTAGATGGTGCGGCCGTAATCCTGGGCGTTGATGATGGTGGTCGCTTCCGCCGCCAGCCGCGCCAGATATTGGCCGATGGTCATGCCGCCGACGTCAGTATCGGCAGGCAGAAACGTCTTCAGCGTGACGGGCGTGGCGATCTTGCCCATCCGGATCAGGCTGCTGGCGGTCTCGAAGATGGTCTGGTGCAGCGGCTCGAAATAATGCTTCGGCTCCAGGAAGTCGGAGACGCGATAGAAGGCGTCGTTGTTGACCAGGATCGCGCCGAGAAGGCTCTGTTCGGCCTCGATATTATGCGGCGCACTCCGATACGCGGGAGTTCCGGCGTCGGGCGCAAGTTTGAGAACGTTCGAATCAGTCAGGGCCATGGTCGGAATTGCTTAGCAATTTTCTTGGGCGGATGCGGGGCCGGGATAAAGCGCCGCCGCAGCCCGAAGCGGAAGCGAAAGCTCGTCGCTATCAACCGATCATTAAAGCGGTGGATGATTGGCGGTCGCGGCACGCGCCGCGCTTGACGGATTTTTGCGGAACTCGCCGGGTCCGGAAGCGGTCACGACTGCACCACGGAAATAGCCGGACATCATGAACCTAATGGATTGAGGTGCAGACGTATCAAAGAGCGCGCGATTTGGCGCGCTGGCCGCTTTCGGCGCGGGTTCAGACCAGCAGGAGGTAGACCAGCGCAACCAGGGCCGCACCGACGCCGGTGGCGATCAGGGCGTAATCGGTGCGGAGGTCGTCCTGCACGTCGAATGAGGTTTGGGTCTTCTTGCTCATAGCGACGATCTAGGCCAGGGCCGACCAGACTTATGTGAAGCAGATCACATCTCCCCGGATTCTTTCGGGGGTATGACCGGAACAGGCAGGCGGGCCGGGGATTATCTCCGACGCCCCCGAAGACGAGGCAGCGATGCGGCCAGAACGGCAGTCCCAGATTTGGCGAAGCGAGGCAGGCAGCCGGCTTTGGCTGTGCGGGCTGATCGCCGCCATGGAGCAGGCCTCGCAGCCGGAGCTGCGGCGTCAGCCGGTCGCGCCCGAAATCCTCGCGGAATTGCGCGTGCAGCTGGCGTTAGCCGCCACTTTCCCGCTGCCGCCGATTTCGACTGCTCGCCATTAGAACCTATTCACCTGCAAGCTTCAGTCTCGGTTCGGCGCCGCCCTCGAGGGTGCGCAGCCGGGCTTCTTCATGCGCGATATAGTCGCGGGTCATCGGAACCACGCCCTGGCGCCTGGTGAGCTGAACCTGGAAGTTCATCATGTGCTGCTTGCGGAACGTCATCTCGCTGGCCGCGAGATAGAACTCCCACATCAGGGCGAAACGCTCGTCGTAGAGTTGCACCGCTTCCTCGCGCCGCGCCATGAAGCGCTCCCGCCATGCCTTCAATGTCTCGGCGTAGTGCAAGCGCAGGATCTCGATGTCGCAGACCAGCAGCCCGGCGCGCTCGATCGAGGGCAGCACCTCCGAGAGCGCCGGGATGTAGCCGCCGGGAAAGATGTATTTGGCGATCCAGGGATTGGTCAGATCCGGGCCTTGCGAGCGGCCGATCGAGTGCAGCAGCATGACGCCGTCCTCGCTCAGGAGCTCGGCGCAGCGTTTGAAATAGGTGTCGTAGAACTTGACCCCGACATGCTCGAACATGCCGACAGAGACGATACGGTCGAACGGCCCGTCGATGTCACGGTAGTCCTGGAGCAGGAATCGCGCCGACCGCGCCAAACCCTTCTCGGCGGCGCGCGCGTTCGCGACCTGCAACTGTTCCGTCGAGAGCGTGACGCCGGTGACGTCGCAACCTGCGATCTCGGCCAGATAAAGGCCGAGCCCGCCCCAGCCCGATCCGATGTCGAGCACGCGCTCGCCGCCTCTGAGGCGCAGCTTCGCTGTGACGTGCCGCTTCTTGGCGAGTTGCGCGTCGTCGAGCGTGGCCTCGGGGGTCTCGAAATAGGCGCAGCTATATTGCTTGTCGGCGTCGAGAAAGAGCGAATAGAGCCTGCCGTCGAGATCATAGTGATGCGCGACATTGCGGCGGGCGCGCGTCCGCGGATTGAATTGCTTCAGGTGCCGCGTGAGATAGCGCAGGTGCCACCACGGTTTTGCCCATTGCGGCAACAGGTCAGGCTGGTCGAGCAGGATTGCGAGGGCGTCGGCTATGGTGCCGCGCTCGACGACGAACTCGCCATCCATGTAAGCCTCGCCAAGCCCGAGTTCGGGATTGATGAGGATTCTCCGTTCCGCGTCGGCAGTGACGAAACGGACTTCGACCGGCTCGCCGGAGCCGTCGCCGGCGCAGAATTTCGTGCCGGCCGCCGTGGTCACCGTCATCGACCCGCGGCGGATGAATTGAGACAGGGATCTACGCAACAAGCCGTCCATCCGCACCTACCTCTCGAGCGCACCCGAAAAGAAGCGACTAACCCAGCTTTCACTTCCTACGCCCAGGAGCCGGCAGGGTTCCTATGCGTTTGCATGGAGATTTAAACAGCCTATTCGTGGCCTGCTATTGCGTTGTGTTCAAAGCCGATATTCCAAAATTGCAGGGTCAAATCCTTGCGCGATGAGCCTGCTTCCATTCGCGTCATAATCCGCTAAAAGGTGGCCGCCGCGCGCCGGAGGCGGGCTGCACCTCTCGGAATTCTATGGAGATGATGGGAATGTCGAGCCGCGCGCTCAGCCTCGCAACGGTGCTGTTTTTGATCGGCTTCGGCAGCGATGCCGTTCTGGCGCAGGTGACGAACCTTGAGGCCGGCAAGGCCCCGTCCCAAATATTCGCGCAGACCTGCAATGCCTGTCACAAGAGCCCGAGAGGGCTGTTGAAAACGGTCGCGCCGGGCTCGCTGCCAGGCTTCCTGCGTCAGCACTACACGACCAGCCCCGACATGGCCGGCGTGCTGGCCTCCTATCTCGTCTCCAATGGTGCCACCGACGCCCGCTACCAGTCCAAGGACGGTGGCAAGGATGGCAAGGAGAAGAAGGATGGCGCCAAGGAGAAGGACGCCAACACCAACCCGGCGCAATCCCCCGAACGTCAGGGCCGCCGCCAGCGCTCGCAAGAGGCCGCCAAGCCGGAGGGAGAGGGCGCAACCCCGGCGCCTGAGGGGCGTCAGAAGCGCGCGGCGCGGCCGAGCGAAGAGGGTGCCAAGGAAGGTGCTAAGGAAAGTGCCAAGCCCGAGGGCCAGGCCAACGAAGAACAGCCCGAGGGCCGCAAGGCCAAGCGGCTCAGCAAGCGCGCCAAGCCTGAGATCGAGGACGCCGGCGACAAGAAGGCTGAACCCAAATCCGAGCCGAAGAGCGACAGCGGCAAGATCGATTCTGGTCGCGACGAATCCAAGCCTGACAGCAGCAAGGCACCCGAGAAGCCAGCCGAGGCCAAGCCGGAAAGCGCCAAGGTCGAGCCGAGCGGCACCGAGGCGCCGGCGCTGCGTCCCGATCCGGTGCCGGCTGTCACACCGGCACCCCCGGCGGCTGCCGCGAAGCCTGCTGAGCCGTCCATGGCCAAGCCCGCTGAGGTCGCCGCTCCCAAGCCTGCTGAGGTGGCCGCGCCCAAGCCGGCTGAGCCGGCTGCCAGCGGCAGCTCCGAGCCTGCGGCCAAGTCGGAGGAGCCGTCGCCGCCCGCGACCGCAGCCGCCCCGGCGCCGGCCGAACAGTCCGGTCCGCCGGCCCCGCCGATCTCACGCTAAGCATTTTTTGGATTGATCCACGGGGTCGCGGCCTCGCGGCGGACGTGTTCTGCGTCAGCGAGGGCATCGAGAAGCATACGGCGACGGCGCTGGCTTCGATCGCGATGCTGAGCGAGGCCGCCGCCAAAATAAAAGCCCGGCTGCCTGAGGCAGCCGGGCTTCGTTGCCTGCGTGAACGCGAGGCTTACTTCTCGGTCTCTTCCGCAGCCGGCGCCGGCTCGGCGTCCTGCTGGGCTTCCGGATCGAAGAACTCGCCGGCGGCCGCAATGGCTTCGGCGGCCGCATCGCGGTCCTCGTTGCGGGTCGAGATGTCCTCGCCGCGGTTGATGCGCTCGGCCTCGTCTTGGCTGCGCGCGACCGTCACGGTCACGTCGACCTCGACCTCGGGGTGGATCGCGACGGTGATGGTGTGCTTGCCGATGGTCTTGATCGGCGCGTCGAGCTGGACCTGCGGGCGCTCGAGCGCAACGCCGTCGGCTTCGAAGGCCGTGACCACGTCACGCACCGTCACCGAGCCGAACAGCTGGCCGGCTTCCGAGGCCTGGCGGATCACGATGATGTTCTTGCCCTGAACCTTCTCGGCGATCTTGGACGCCTCGCCCTTGCTCTGGAGATTGCGAGCCTCGAGCTCGGCCTTCATGCCGTCGTACTTGGCGCGGTTGTCGGCCGTGGCGCGCAGCGCCTTGCCGCGCTTGAGCAGGAAATTGCGGGCATAGCCGTCGCGAACCTTCACGACTTCGCCCATGTGGCCGAGCTTGTTGACGCGTTCCAGCAAAATGACTTCCATATTCGTTCTCCTTTGAAGTGCTCTGAGTTGCAGGTTTCGGGTTTGGACTTAAGAGGTCGGCAGCGGCGGCGGCAGCCGGTTGCGCAGAAAGCGTTCGCGGAAGCCGAACACGGCGTCCGCAAGGCCGAGGATCACCATTGCGATCACCGGCCAGCCGAACACGACGACAACGGCATAGGTGGAGCCGAGCCAGAACGCGCGGCTCTTCAGCGCGAGCGTCAGCGTATGCAGCACGGCGAAGCCGGTCAGCGCGTAGGCCATCATCAGCGCCGCCGTCGTGATCTGCGCGAACATCGCGAGCAGCCCGCCGGTAAAGCAGAACGCGAGCGCGATGCAGAGCACGGCGAGCGTCATCGGCGGCAGTTCGGCCGTCATCAAATCCGGCCAGGGACGTCGCAACCGGCCCGACGTCGCGGTCACCCTGGCGCCGAGCCAGAGGTTGAGGGTGAGGGTCATCATGGCGACGATGGTGGCGGCGGCCGGCGCGATCGTCACGAGCGCGTCGACGAACTGGTCGACCTCGCCCGAGACCTGCGGGTCGGCGGCGCGCAGGATGCGCATCAGGCCGCGTCGCAGCGCGCCGGTGATGGTCTCGGCGTCGGTGCCGAGCGTGAGCAGGGCGGCGATCGTGGTCAGGGTGGCAAAGCCCGCGATCCACAGCAGCAGGCGGCCGACCGGATACCATTCGATCTCGGGTTCGGCCGGCGCCTCGGCAACGGGAGAGGCGGTGACCTGTCGACCGAGCAGGACGAGATGACCGAGCCACCAGGCCGGCAGCGCGACGGTGACGGCGAAGGCGAGGCAGTAGGGCAGGCCGAACAGGGCGCCGAGGCCGAGCGCGGCGCCGATTCCGCCGAGTGTCGCGCAAAGCGGCCCCCAGCCGATCGAGGCCACCATCAGAGGCAGCGGTGCGAGATAGAACAGGACGAGCGAGATCAGCGCGCCCGATACGATCGAGGCGAACATCAGGGCCGACGCGGCGCCGGCGATCAGGGCTATCAGTCCGAAGGTCATCATCAGCTGTCCCGCTCCCTTCGAGCGGTTAGAGGCATCTCGCCCCAACCATCGGCGACCGGACGAGCCGGAAGCCTTATGAGTTCAAAAAGTGACGATCGGCGGCGCGGCGCCGCCGATCGTATTAGCCGTCTTAGCGAATGACGTAGGGCAGCAGGCCCAGGAACCGCGCGCGCTTGATGGCGCGGGCGAGCTCACGCTGCTTCTTCGCGGACACCGCGGTGATGCGGCTCGGCACGATCTTGCCGCGCTCGGAGACGTAGCGCATCAGCAGCTTGGAGTCCTTGTAGTCGATCTTCGGAGCATTCGCGCCCGTGAACGGGCAGCTCTTGCGGCGACGGAAAAACGGACGGCGTGCACCAGCTTCAGCCATTGATCTTACTCCGCATCCGTCGTGGTGGTTTCAGCTTCGTCGCGCGGACGGCGCGGACCGCGATCGCCGCGGAAGCCACCGTCACGATCGCCACCGCGGAAGCCGCCCTCGCGGTCGCCACGGAAGCCGCCTTCACGCTCGCCGCGGAAGCCGCCGCCGCGATCATCACGTTCGCGATCGCGATCGGCCTTGCGCATCATCGCGGACGGACCTTCCTCGAGCTCCTCGACGCGAACGCTGAGATAGCGGATCACGTCTTCGCTGATGCGCTCCTGGCGCTCGATCTCGGCGATCGCCGCGGACGGCGCGTCGATGTTAAGCAGCACGAAATGCGCCTTGCGGTTCTTGCTCATGCGGTAGGTGAGGGAGCGTACGCCCCAATTCTCGGTCTTGGTGACCTTGCCGCCGAGACCCTCGACGATGCCGGTCATCTGCGCAGTCAGCTCTTCGACCTGCTGCGTGCTCGCGTCTTGGCGCGCGAGAAAAACATGCTCATAGAGAGCCATGGAAGTCCTTTCCTCATGTTGGCGCATCGCCCGGCGTCAAGCCCTTAAGAGGCCTTCGGAAAGGACTCTGGGATTAAGCTCAGAAGGCGGAAACACGGGACGACGGGCCGACTGGCCCTGCCACATCAAAATCACAAGTGATTTGCTGCGACCGTCCGTTCAGCTCCCGGCCGGGGTCTGCGGATGCGCGCCTTATACGGATTTTGGTCGGCTTGGCAAGGTCGCAGGGCCCGAATTTCGGCCGGGGCGCTCCCCGAAGGCGCCTCAAGCGGCGTAGTCCCTTGCTTTATTTGTTTGTATAACATACAAATATAGCAAGAGAGAGGATCAATGGTGGAAAAGGCGATCCAGGAGCTGTTTGAGGCGATGGCCGGCGACCCCAAGCATGTTGCGCGTGCCACACGCTCGGCCGGCCGCAAGATGCGTTCCGTGCTGCTGGACGCGGCAAGCCCGCTGTTCCGAGAGCGGGGGCTGTCGGGCGCATCGATCACCGATATCGCGGCCGCCGCGAACGCGTTCCCGAGCCAGATCACCTATTACTTCCGCACCAAGGAGGCGCTGTTCGTCGAATGCGCCTGCCGCGAGCTGCTGTATCTGGCGCGTGCGACCGAGCAGGCGGCGCTGAAGGCGCGCTCGCCGCGGGAGTACACGCACGCGTTGGCCGAGACCGTCACGGCAAGCGATACGATCGCCTTCTTCGCCGAAGCGCTGACGTTGACCCGGCGCCGCCAGGATCTCGCGCCATTGGTCGAGCGCACCATCGAGCGCCTGCACAGCGAAGGCGCGCGCGCCTATGCAAGCCAGGTCGCGCAGCACGGCTGGCGCTCGCTGCGTGCGCCCGACGAAAGCTCGCGGCGGTTCTGGGCGGTCGCCATCGGCGTCATCCTCGAAGGCTACGCCATGGGCCGCTCACCGGATGAGCTCTGTGCCGAGATGCTGCGCGTGCTCGGCGAGCAGGCGAAATCCACCGGCGACGCCGCGCGCCTGCGCCTTGTCGGGGATCACGACGCTTCAACCGGTTCGGACGGGGAGAATGAGCCATGACCGCGCTTCGCATGCGTGCCCGCGATTTTCTGACCGAGGACCAACTCGTCGACGTGCGCCGGCGCGTGACATGGAAGGGGGTGGCCTTGATTGCGCACGCCTGGGCTTTGATCATCGGCGCGATAGCGCTGGTCGCGTGGTGGCCCAATCCACTCACTTATATTCTGGCGGTTGCGATCATCGGCTCGCGCCAGCTTGGGCTTGCGATCCTCATGCATGACGGCGCGCACGGTTGCCTCTCTGCCGACGAGACCACCAATCTGACGCTGAGCCAGTGGTTCTGCGCCTATCCCATCTTTGCCGAGACGCGCGCCTATCGGCGCTATCATTTGCAACATCACGCGCGCACGCAGCAGGAGGACGATCCTGATCTGGTGCTGTCGGCGCCGTTTCCGATCACCAAGCTGAGTTACCGCCGCAAGTTCTTGCGCGATATCACCGGGCAGACCGGCTATCAGCAGCGCAAGGCGCAACTGCTCAACGCGCTCGGGCCCAAGGACTGGCCGCGGCGGCGGCGTCTGACGCATTTCCTGGAGAAGCTTGGACCGCAATGCGCCGTCAATGCCGTGATGTTCGCCGTGCTGGCGGCGGCCGGCATATGGTGGGCGTATCCGCTGTTATGGCTGCTGCCGCTGGTGACCTGGATGATGGTCATCACCCGCATCCGCAACATCGCCGAGCACGCGGTGGTCCCCGATAGCAGCGATCCTCTGCGCAACACCCGCACCACGCACGCCAATCTTCTCGAGCGCCTGTTCATCGCGCCGTATTACGTCAACTACCACCTAGAGCATCATCTCTTGTTCTACGTGCCCTGCTACAATCTGCCGAAGGTCCATCGCCTGCTCAGCGAAAGCCGGCATGCCGGGGCGATGGAATTGCAGCCGAACTATGCTGCGGTGCTGCGGCTCGCCACCGCAAAGCCGAACAGCGACGACCGGCCGGGGCAATTGGCAAGCAGCGCCCGCCGCGCGCGGGCCGGCGCCGAGATCGGCGCGGATCAGAACGCCGGCGGGTTTTGATCAGTCGGCGTCGCGTCGAATGCCGGTTCCGGTTCCCATCTTGGCTTGACATTGCGGCCCCGGACAGTGTCTACGGCCCCCTTTGAAGCATGATCCGGAACCATCGCCCAGGCCGTGCGTAGGCGACCGCCGGTTCTCGTAGGGATCACGCGCGACAGGCAGGGAGCGCCGATGACGGCAGCATTCACGTTTCCGGGGCAGGGTTCCCAGGCGGTCGGCATGGGCAAGGCCCTGGCCGACGCCTTCCCAGTAGCGCGCGCTGTGTTCGACGAGGTCGATGCCGCGCTTGGGGAGAAGCTGACAGCGATCATTTGGGATGGCCCGGCCGAAACCCTTCAGCTCACCGAGAACGCCCAGCCGGCGCTGATGGCGGTTTCTATCGCCACCCTGCGCGTGCTGGAATCTGAGGCGGGTTTTTCTGTGGGGCGGGATGCTGCCTTCGTTGCCGGCCACTCGCTTGGCGAATATTCGGCGCTTGCCGCAGCCGGGAGCCTGACGATTTCTGATACCGCGCGCCTGCTTCGCACCCGCGGTCTCGCAATGCAAAAAGCGGTGCCGGTCGGCGCAGGTGCCATGGCCGCGCTGCTCGGCCTCGACTATGAGGCCGCGATGGCGGTCGCCCACGAGGCGGCCCAGGGGCAGGTTCTGCCAGGCCGCCAATGACAATGGCGGGGGGCAGGTGGTCGTCTCCGGCGACAAGGCGGCGGTCGATCGTGCCATCGAGATCGCCAAGGGCAAGGGCGCCAAGCGTGCCATGCTGCTGCCGGTGTCGGCGCCCTTCCATTGCAAGCTGATGCAGCCGGCTGCGGATGCGATGGCCGAGGCGCTGTCCAAAGTCACCATCAAGGCGCCGGCCGCGCCGCTGGTGTCAAACGTGGTGGCAAGCGCCATCACCGATCCCGACGAGATCCGCCGCCGCCTGGTCGAGCAGGTCACTGGCACCGTGCGCTGGCGCGAGTCGGTGGCCTATATGGCAGGGCAGGGCGTCACCCGCTTCTTCGAGATCGGTGCGGGCAAGGTGCTGACCGGTCTGGTCAAGCGCATCGCCGACGGCGCCATCGGAGTTGCAATCGGCGGGCCGAACGACATGGCCGCCGCCAAGGATGCATTGGCCGCTGCGAAGCAGGCTTGAAAGTTTGCGCACGATCTTTCCGGAAAACCGCTGCACACTTTTCCGGATCGTGCTTTGGAGGAGCTATCAATGTTCGATCTGACTGGCAGGAAGGCGCTCGTCACGGGTGCGACCGGTGGCATCGGCGGCGCGATTGCGCAGGCCCTGCATGCGCAGGGAGCCACGGTTGCGATTTCGGGAACGCGGAAAGAAGTGCTGGACGGGCTGGCCGGCAAGCTCGGCGAGCGCGCCCTTGTGCTGCCTTGCAATCTCTCCAAGGCCGACGAGGTCGAGGCGCTGGTGCCCGCCGCCGAAAAGGCCATGGGGCAGGTCGACATCCTCATCGCCAATGCCGGCATCACGCGCGACAATCTTTTCGTCCAGCTTCGCGATGAAGATTGGGACGAGGTCATCAACGTCAACCTGACGTCGACCTTCCGGCTTGCGCGCGCCGCCACCAAATTGATGATGCGCAAGCGCTTCGGCCGCATCGTCGCCATCACCTCGGTGGTCGGCGTCACCGGCAATCCCGGGCAGGGCAATTACACGGCGTCCAAAGCCGGCCTGATCGGCATGATCAAGACGGTGGGCGCCGAATATGCCAAGCGCGGCGTGACTGCGAACTGCATCGCGCCCGGCTTCATCAAGACGCCGATGACGGATGCGCTCAATGACAAGCAGCGCGAAACGATTCTGACCAAGGTTCCGGCGGCTCGTCTGGGGACGCCCGAGGACATCGCGGCCGCCGCCGTCTACCTCAGTTCGAATGAAGCTGCCTACGTCACCGGGCAAACGATCCACGTCAATGGCGGCATGGCCATGATCTGACGCTTCGTTCCGCACCGCCCACATGGGCGGCGCGGGAAGCGGCAAACGGCCGTTTCCGGAGCGAATTGAGGCTTGTAGTCAAGGCAGTTGAAGTATGGTAACCGGACCGTTCAACGGATGGGCAAAGAACGCCATTGCAGGTTTTTGAAACCCTGTATATTGGCGATGCGGAGCCTTGGCCGTCGTTCGCCGGGCCCGCATCGGTTAGGATGGGGCCAAATCAAAGTTCGTAAGCGAAGGCAGTCAACGACCACGACGGCTCGTATCGTCCCGGGGGGTCGGGTCTACAGGGAACAACACGAGGTTATGCAATGAGTGACATTGGCGAACGGGTTAAGAAGATCGTGGTCGAACACCTTGGTGTTGAACCCGAGAAGGTTGTCGACGCAGCGAGCTTCATCGATGACCTCGGCGCCGACAGTCTGGACACCGTCGAACTGGTGATGGCGTTCGAAGAAGAATTCGGGTGCGAGATTCCGGACGATGCCGCGGAGACGATTCTCACCGTCGGCGATGCCACCAAGTTTCTCGAGAAGAACGCGAAGAGCTAAGGCTCTTCATTTTCGCGGGGACAACATTGAAACCGGACGGGCCGCTTCCAAGCGGTCAGCCGGTTTCTTGTTATTGGCCGTGAATATTTCGATGCGGAGTTTTCGGATATGAGGCGGGTTGTCGTCACGGGTCTTGGCATGGTGTCGCCGCTCGGCTGCGGCGTCGAGCCGACCTGGAAACGCATCCTCAACGGCGAAAGCGGTGCGCGCAAGATCGAGAGCTTCGACGTCTCCGATCTTCAGACCAAGATCGCTTGCACCGTGGTGCGCGGCGACGGTTCGAACGACAGCTTCAATCCGGATATCTGGATGGAGCCGAAGGACCAGCGCAAGGTCGACGACTTCATCATCTTCGGCATGGCGGCTGCGGGCCAGGCGCTCGACGATGCCAACTGGCATCCCGAGTCCGAAGAGGACAAATGCGCGACCGGTACCATGATCGGTTCCGGCATCGGCGGCCTCAACGGCATTGCTGAGACCGCGGTCCTGTTGAAGGAACGCGGGCCGCGCCGGGTGTCGCCCTTCTTCATTCCGGGTCGCCTGATCAATCTCGCCTCCGGCTATGTCTCGATCAAGCATGGGCTGAAGGGACCGAATCATTCGGTTGTCACGGCCTGCTCGACCGGCGCACATGCGGTCGGGGATGCCGCGCGCCTGATTGCGCTCGGCGACGCCGACGTCATGGTCGCCGGCGGCGCTGAATCGCCGATCGGCCGCATCGGTATCGCCGGCTTCAACGCCGCCCGTGCGCTGTCGACCGCGTTCAACGAGACGCCCGAGAAGGCCTCACGTCCCTACGACAAGGGCCGCGACGGCTTCGTGATGGGCGAGGGCGCCGGCGTCCTCGTCCTGGAAGAGCTCGATCACGCCAGGCGCCGTGGCGCCAGGATCTACGCCGAGGTGATCGGCTACGGCCTCTCCGGCGATGCCTATCACATCACCTCGCCGTCGCCCGACGGCGACGGCGGCTTCCGCAGCATGGCGGCGGCGTTGAAGCGCGCCGGCCTGACGCCGTCCGATCTCGACTACATCAACGCGCACGGCACCTCGACACCGCTCGGCGATGAAATCGAGCTCGGCGCGGTCGAGCGACTCCTCGGCAATGCCGCCTCGAAGGTCGCGATGTCCTCGACCAAATCCTCGACCGGCCATCTGCTCGGCGCGGCCGGCGCGATCGAGGCGATCTTCGCGCTTCTGGCGATTCGCGATAATGTCGTGCCGCCGACCATCAATCTGGACGATCCGTCGGTCGATACTGCGATCGATCTCGTGCCGCATCTGGCGAAGAAGCGCGAGGTCAATGTCGCATTGTCGAATTCTTTTGGTTTTGGCGGTACCAATGCGTCGGTGATCTTCCGCCGCTTGGCCAGTTAGCTTGCGTTTGAAGCGAATCCACCGTTTTGCCGTATTCGGCGATAGTCATACATGTGGGCGCGTGGCAGGACAAGCGATTGTCAGGCCGCAATTGAACCGGCAGGATTCAGGTTGCTTCGATGAGTGAAAGGCCGCCCATTTCGCCCCGGAGCCCGCGGGCAGCGCTCGAGCCCGAGCAGGTGCCGCCGCCGCCGAAGCGATCGGAGCGGGCGCGCAACCCCTTCGTGATCGTCGGCAACGCCATCATTACCCTGCTGCTGATCGCGATGATCGGTGCGGGCGGCGTTTATTATTACGGGCGGCAGGTGCTGGAGGCGCCCGGGCCACTGCAGGAAGACAAGATCGTCAACATCCCGCAGCGCGCAGGCAAGCGCGACATCGCCGAGACCCTGAACCGGGAAGGCGTCACCGACGTCAATCCTTGGGTGTTCATTGCAAGCGTCGCTGCGCTGAAGGCGAGCTCGGACCTCAAGCCCGGTGAATACTCGTTCCAGAAGAACGCGTCGTTGCGCGACGTCATCGCCACGATCGTCGAGGGCAAGGTGGTGCAGCATGCCGTCACGATACCGGAAGGCCTGACCTCCGAGCAGATCGTGGCGCGGCTGTCCGACAACGACATCTTCACGGGCAGCGTCCACGAGGTGCCGCGCGAAGGCACGCTGTTGCCGGAGACCTACAAGTTCCCGCGCGGGACCCCGCGCGACCAGGTGATCCAGCGCATGCAGCAGGCGCACAAGCGCGTGCTGGCCGAGATCTGGGAACGCCGCAATCAGGACATTCCGGTCAAGACTCCCGAGCAATTGGTGACGCTGGCCTCGATCGTCGAGAAGGAGACCGGCAAGCCGGACGAACGCAGCCGCGTTGCGGCGGTGTTCGTCAATCGCTTGAAGCAGAAAATCAAGCTGCAGTCCGATCCCACGATCATCTACGGCATCGTCGGCGGCAAGGGCACGCTGGGCCGGCCGATCAAGCGCAGCGAGATCACGCAGCCCTCGCCCTACAACACCTATGTGATCGAGGGCCTGCCGCCGGGCCCCATCGCCAATCCCGGCCGCGCCTCGCTCGAGGCCGCCGCCAATCCGGCCCGCACCCGCGACCTCTTTTTCGTTGCCGACGGCAGCGGCGGGCATGCCTTCACCGAGACCTACGACGCGCACCAGAAAAACGTCGCCAAGCTGCGTGCCATGGAAAAGCAGATCCAGAACGACACGGTCGAGCCGGCCGACGAGGCACAGGCGCCAGCGGCCTCCGCGCCCGCAGCCGCCGATACCGCGCCAACCGCGACCACGCCGAAGCCGACCCAGCAGAAGAAGCCGCCAGCCCGCACGGCGCCGGCGCGGCAGGGCGCAGCCCAGCCCATGCCGCCGGTGATCCAGCGCTAACGCAGGCCTGCCTGCGGGACTTTGCGGATTACACTTTCCTGCAAAATAGTCTTAAGATTCGCATGCCTTGATGGCCTCGCGAATCTCATATGTCCGGAGAAACTGACCCGATGGCGCTGTCGTCCATGACCGGCTTTGCCCGAAGCCACGGCGCGAGCGGGCCGTACACGTTCGAATGGGAATTGAAGTCGGTCAACGCCAAGGGCTTCGACCTGCGGGTGCGCCTGCCGCAGGGGTTCGACGAGCTCGAGGCCTACGCCAAGAAGCGCGCCGGCGAGCTTTTGTCGCGCGGCACCGTCTACGCCAATCTCACGGTCAAGCGCGCCAATGCCGCAGCCTCCGTCCGGGTCAATGAGGACGTGCTCAACGCCGTGCTGAAGGCCGCTGCCGTGATCGCCGGCAAGGTCGACGCGGTGGCGCCGAGCGTTGACGGCCTGCTTGCCATCAAGGGTGTGATCGAGGTCGCCGAGCCCGAGGGCGACGAGGAGGAGGACAAGGCCGCGCGTGCCGCCGCAGCCGAAGCCTTCGACAAGGCGCTCGCCGAACTGGTCGAGATGCGCAAGCGCGAGGGGAGCTCGCTCGGGCAGATCCTGATCCTGCGGGTTGACGAAGTCGAGGTGCTGGCGAAAAAGGCCGAGGCCGCGCCGGGCCGCAAGCCCGAGGCGATCAAGGCCAGGCTCGCGGAGCAGATCGCTGCGCTGCTCGACACCTCCGACCGTTTCGATTCCGACCGCCTGATGCAGGAGGCGATCCTGATCGCGACGAGGGCCGACATCCGCGAGGAGCTCGACCGTATCGCCTCGCACGTCGCGCAGGCGCGCGAGCTGATCGGCAAGGGCGGCCCGGTCGGCCGCAAGCTCGACTTCCTGGCGCAGGAGTTTCACCGCGAGGTCAACACCTGCTGCTCGAAGTCGAACGACATCGAGCTGACCAATACCGGGCTCGCCATGAAAAACGTGGTCGAGCAGTTTCGCGAGCAGGTCCAGAATCTGGAGTGATCGATGACGACGGGCGGTCACGGAACTGAGGGAGTCGAGCGGCGCGGGCTGATGTTCGTGCTGTCCTCGCCATCGGGAGCGGGCAAAACGACGCTGTCGCGGATGTTGCTCGAGCGAGAGCCCGGCCTGAAGATGTCAGTGTCGGCGACCACGCGTCAGAAGCGGCCGGGAGAGGTCGAGGGGCGCGACTATTTCTTCGTTGGCAAGCCAAGGTTCGAGGCGATGGTGGAGCAGGGGGAACTGCTCGAATGGGCCACCGTGTTTGACAATCTCTACGGGACGCCGCGTGCTCCGGTGGAGGCGGCACTATCGGCCGGGCAGGATGTGCTTTTCGATATCGACTGGCAGGGCACACAGCAGCTGCACCAGAAAGCGAGTGTCGATGTAGTTCGCGTATTCATCCTGCCGCCCTCGGCCGCCGATCTCGAGAAGCGGCTGCATTCGCGCGCGCAGGATTCCGACGAGGTGATCCGCAATCGCATGAGCCGCGCCAGCCACGAGATGAGCCATTGGGCCGAATACGACTACATCGTCATCAACCACGACGTCGATGAGGCCTTCGCCGAGGTGCAGTCCATCCTGAAGGCCGAACGGCTCAAGCGCGAGCGGCGGATTGGCCTCGTCGGTTTTGTGCGATCTCTGCAAGGTCAGCTTCAAGGCTAGGCTGCGTCAGCCGCGGCCCTTCCTTCGCCAGCCGTTCCAGCATCGCCGTGATGATGTCGATGTCGACGGCGTCCTCATCACGTGCATTTTCATCGCGAGCGGTTGGCGCTTCGTCATGGCTGTCGTCGGCAGCCAAGTCAGGCGCTGCGGCCTCGATCTCGAACCCCTCGTCGAATATCTCGCTCTCGGTCTCGTCAGGTTCTGCTTGTGCTGTCTCGGCGTGGACGGAAGGGGCCTGGGCTGCGACCCTGGCGATCGCGTCGGTGAATGCGGCGAGTTGCGGAGCTTGGGGACGCGCGGCATCGAAGTCCACCGGTCGCGGCCGTTCTTCTGCGCGGGCCGCCGGGGCCGGTGCCGCATTGAGCCACGGCGCGCGGCTGTCGTCGTCGTGCTGCGGCTCTGCATGGTCCCAGTTCACACGGCGATCGCCCGCGTGAACGCGGACGCGCCCGCCTGCGAAACGGTAGATGATGCTGGCGAGGAGGCCTGCGAGAGCCAGCGCGCCGCCCACGACCAACAGCAGCATCTGGAGCGAGCCGGTCGGCTTGTCCGCGGGCGCCTCGGCCGCGGCGAG
The DNA here is from genome assembly GCF_041200145.1 of Bradyrhizobium sp. LLZ17. Lineage (NCBI taxonomy): Bacteria > Pseudomonadati > Pseudomonadota > Alphaproteobacteria > Hyphomicrobiales > Nitrobacteraceae > Bradyrhizobium > Bradyrhizobium zaerense. The sequence continues at coordinate 1,727,931 of NZ_CP165734.1, read as the reverse complement.
CATCACCGGAGCAGGGGAGATGGCAGGTTTCGCGCTCGGCTGCGCATCCGATGCCACTGGAGCAACCGGCGGCGGCGCGGGCACGGCGGCTGTCGCCGGAGTATCGGGCCAGCGCGAGGTAACGGCGGGAGGCTGCGCATTGCTGTCGGCATCGGTAGTTGCGGCCTGCGGCGCTGCTGCAGGCGCGGGCTGCGCAGTTGGGGCGGTGCTCTGCGGCGCGATGTACTCGGCGTGCGCATCCTGAACCGATGGCGTCGGCGCGGAATCCGGCTGCGGCGCGCTGCTTGCGCTCTGCGTCGTGGTTGCGGCCTTGCCGCCTTCGGCGCGCAGATACCAGCACTGGCGCTTGGTCGAGCGTTCGAGGCGATAGAACCAATGCTGTCCCTGCGGCGCCGTGCCCTTCGGCGCGGCGAGGCAATCGCCGGCCGGATTCGCCGTGCTTGCGGTGCTCGATGCGCTCGGCACGCTCGGCGCGTTCTGCGACACGGCGGCCAATGGCGCGCCGGCAATGATGCTGCCCGCAAGCGCGGATATGAACTTCGCGGATCGGTTGCCCATCCTGGTCTCCCGGTGACGCATGACGCTACTCGTTACCTTCCCTGTCTGATCAAAGACTTGGGTGGCAATGAGCCGCAAATCCGGAGAGGATGTGGCCCAAATCGGGCCTGCGCGGCGGTTGTTCCGTCGCAAAATCAGGCATTTTCAGCACGCCTGGTCATTCCGGGGCGCGCGTAGCGCGAGCCCGGAATCCATTCCTCCGCACGCGTGCGGCCCAATGGATTCTGGGCCCGCGTGCTGCGCACGGATCCCGGAATGACTAAGGAGAGGAGAGCGAATGGACAACTACGTTTAGCTGCGACAGCCCGGTGGGAGGATGCTCCGCCGCCGCTGCGCGAAGATGAACGTCACTCACGCGCGCAGCAGTCCACCAGCGCGCGCCAGATACGCTTGATTTCTACGGTCCGCTGAAGCTCGACAACGTGGTTCGCGCTCGGTTGTGGCGGTGTCGGTTCCGAGCGCATTTCTCGCGGTTCGATCCAGCGCTCGGATATGGGATCGTACCATCTGCTTGGGTTGATCAACTCAATGTCCCTTCGTAGCGTCGTAGGAGACAAACGCGCCGGAGGTCGGGTGTTCCAAAAACCGCGCACCGGAGAGAACCCGCGTTTCCGCGCAGGAACCTAGCGTTTGCAAGGTCCACAGAAGAGCTTCTGAGAACGGCAAGTTGGCGATGGACTGCGGCGAGATCTGCGTTGCACGCTGGCCACGCTTCGAACTCTGTTCACGCCCGGAGAACTACGGGAATGCGAACGAGCTGAAACGCTCTGTTCAGGAGTGAACATAACGCGCGCGCGGATTGGATTAACCTCACGGCCGCCGAGTGCGCCCCCGTGCGATCTGCCCGCCGGACTGCCGGCCTTTACCCACATACGCCGCCGGCCGGCGGTCCGAGGGCATGGCTTGCGGGCGCTAAGCAAGCCGCGCTTCGCGCTCAGCCGACCGCTGGTTGAGCGCCACGTAGCTTCGGTAGGCGTCGATCGCCTTGTTGCCGAGCATCAGCGGGCGGCGCTCACCGGTTTTCAGCTGCGCTTCGATGGCATCGAGAATGACGTTTGCGGACGCATCAGGAGAGCCGAGCTCCCCGGTCATCTCGAGGCAGCTCCAGGCAATGAAGAATGCGCTTTCAACGGTGCAGCGGATCGACATGTGCTGCCAACGCCGTATGGCCCAGGCCGTTCCGCGCGCTCGGTACGAAGCCGCGGTATATCGGGCGCGCTGTTGCGGCTCAGTTCTTCAGCACGATGCGGCCGACCACCTTGCCGGCACGGAGTTCCTCGATCCATCTCTGAACGTCTCCCATCGGCTCTTCGCGCATCGGCGTCGGCTTGATCTTGCCTGCGCGCGCCAGCGCCATCAGTTCGTGGGCCTCCGTGAGTGTGCCGACCATGAAGCCCTCGATGGTCATGCGCTTGTAGACCCATTGCACCATCGGCAGCGTGAACTGACCGCCCATCAGGCCGGAGACCACGATCTTGCCGCCGCGTGCGGCGACCGCGACCGCAAACGCCATCGACTTCTCGTTGCCGGCGGAATCGACGATCTCGTCAAAGCCGCCGTCGGTGTCCTTGAGGATACGCTTGATGACATCGGGCTCGGACGGATCGTAGGCGGCCGCTGCGCCGTTGGTCAGCGCGCTGTCGCGCGCGGCCGGGCTGAGATCCGCGACCGTGATCGGCTGCTTGAACATGGCTTGCGCAAATGACAGACCCATCATGCCGACGCCGCCGAGACCGATCAGCAGGAGGTTGCGCTGGCGCGGGCGGTCGACCAGGCGCTTGAGCGCGCCGTAGGCCGTGACGCCCGAGCACATCAGGGTCGCGGCCTGGTTGATGGGCAGGGGATCGTAGTCCAGCAGATATTTCGCGTCCGGCACCAGCACGTGGCTGGCAAAGCCGCCATCGATGGAGACGCCGAGGAAGCGCTGCTTCGCACAAAGATTCTCGTCGCCATTGGCGCAATCGCGGCACTGGCCGCAACCAATCCACGGAAACACAGCCTTCTTGCTGCCGACAAGGTCGGCCGACACGTCGGGCCCGACCTCGTCGACCACGCCGGCGATCTCGTGGCCGAGCGTGAACGGCAGCGTCATGCCGCGCGTGGTGTCGAGTTTTTTGCCACCGCCGAGATCGGCATAGCCGTCCTGGATATGCAGGTCGGAATGGCAGAGCCCGCAGCGCTCGATGCGGACCAGCACCTCGCGTCCTTGCGGCTTGGGCGTATCGACGATGGTCTCGCACAGCGGCGCATCGAACTTGACCAGGGACTGCCGACGCATCAACGCCATATTCCTTGCTCCGAAATTTGCCTCTTAACTTTCGTTTCGTATATCGGCCAATTCACGCGCCATGGCAACAAAACCTGCAATGGGAATGGTCTCGGCGCGCCGCGTCGCATCGACGCCGGCGGCTGCGGCAAGCCGCGCGGGATCGACGCCGAGCGATTTGAGGCTTTGGCGCAGCATCTTCCGGCGTTGACCGAAGGCGGCGGCGGCGACCTGTTCGAGCATCTTGCGATCGCAGGGAAGCGGGCTTGCGCGCGGCACCAGGCGCACGACGGAGGAAGTGACCTTTGGCGGCGGCACGAAGGCGGACGGCGAAATGTCGAACAGGATCTTCGTCTCGCAACGCCAATTGGCGAGCACGCCGAGACGGCCATAGGCCTCCTCGTCCTCGCGCGCCACGATGCGCTCGCCCACCTCGCGCTGAAACATCAGGACCATCAGCTCGTACCAGGGCGGCCAGGGCTCGCTGGTCAGCCAGCCGATCAGGAGATGGGTCGCGATGTTGTAGGGCAGGTTGGCGACGATTTTTGCTTTCTCGCCCGAGAGCAGAGGCCGAGGATCGAAGTTCGTGGCATCGCCGTGCACGATCTCGAGCCGGCCCGGATAGCGAGCGGAAATATCCTGTAACGCCGGGATCGCGCGCTCGTCATGCTCGATCGCGATGACGCGTCTGGCGCCAAGCGCGAGCAGCGCGCGGGTCAGCCCGCCGGGGCCCGGGCCGATCTCGACGATGGTGGTATCGTCGAGCGGTGCGGCCGCGCGCGCGATGCGGGCGGTGAGATTGAGGTCGAGCAGGAAGTTCTGACCGAGCGATTTGCGGGCCGACAGAGCGTGCTGGCGAATGACCTCGCGAAGCGGCGGGAGGTCGTCGATTGCGCTCATCAGCTTGTTGCAGCCGCCATGCGGCTTGCAAGCCTCAATGCCGCGATCAGGCTCGCTGGATTGGCCTTGCCGGTGCCGGCGATGTCGAACGCGGTGCCGTGATCCGGCGAGGTGCGGATGAAGGGCAGGCCGAGCGTGACATTGACCGCGTTGTCGAAGGCGACCGTCTTGATCGGGATCAGCGCCTGGTCGTGATACATGCAGACCGCGCAGTCATAGGTGTCGCGGGCAGCCTCGTGGAACATGGTGTCGGCGGGCAAGGGGCCTTTCGCGTCGATGCCGTCGTTGCGCAGCGCCTTGAGCGCCGGCGCGATCACCGTCTGCTCCTCATGGCCGAGCGAGCCGTCTTCGCCGGCATGTGGGTTAAGGCCGGAGATCGCGATCCGCGGCCGTGCGATGCCGAAGCGCGATGTCAGCTCGGTCGCGACGATACGCACGGTCGAGATGATCAGCTCGCTGGTGAGCTGGCTCAGCGCCTCGCGCAAGGAAACGTGGATCGTCACCGGCACGACGGCGAGCCGCGGCGACCACAGCATCATCACCGGCTGCGGCACGCGGCCGTCCTGCTGGGCGAGCTCGGCGAGGAATTCGGTGTGGCCGGGATGACGGAAGCCGGCGCGGTAGAGCACGCTCTTGGCGATCGGGTTGGTGACGACGGCGGCGGCGCGCGCCTCGCGCACGTCGGCGACCGCCTGGCGGATCGAGGCGAGGGCTGCCGGTGCGCTCGATGCATCGGGTTTGCGGGCCTCGGCCGTCGCACGCTCGCCGGTCGCAACCACGGGCAGGGCCTCGGTGAAGGCGGCCGCGGCTTCGCTTGCGCTCACGGAAGCAATCCTGACGTCAGCACCGAGCGAGTTGACCAGCGCCTTGGCACGCCGCGCGATCAGCGCCTCGTCCCCGAGCAGATAGAAAGCCGGCAGGTTCAATTCGCGGCGCCGGAGCCAGGCAGCGATGGTAATGTCGGGGCCGATGCCGGCGGGCTCTCCCAGCGTCAGGGCGAGGGGCTTTGCAGGAGCGCTGGCCATCAGCGGTTGCGATATTCGATCATCGCCGCCTTGCGGACCTCTTCGAGATAGGCCTTCTGGGTCTTCTCGTATTTCTCGGAGTACATCTTCTCGCGGATCTCGCGCTTTTTCGGCGTGTCGATCGTGGTCGGCTTGCGCGCGCACACCACGACCATCTCGATGCCCTGCTTGGTCACCTCGGGCGCGGTCAGATGGCCGATCGGCGTGTCGTCGAGCACCTTGCGCAGCGACTCGGGCAGGTCGGCGGTCGTCTTGGTGACGGTCTCGCGGATGGTGGCATTCGGCGTCGAGCGGAACAGCGAATTGGCCTCCTCGCAGCTCGTAACCCGCGTGCGATAGCCCTCCGCCTCCTTCTGCCGCGTCTCCAGAAATGCCGGGGACGATCCGCGCGGCACGATCAGCACGATCGGCTGCATCTTGTATTCGGTGCCCTCGATCTGGAGCTGGTCGTTGCCGCCTTCCCGCACCTTGTCGGCGACGTCCTTCTCGCCGACCAGCAGCTTCTCCTTGAAGCGGCCGCGAACGAGGCTGGTCCAAACCATCTCGGACCTCATGCGGCTCTTCAGGGTTTCGGGGCGGACGCCCTTGACCTCGAGCGACTTGGTGAGCTGATCCGGCGAGATGCGCATGCGCTGCGCCATGCCCTCGTAGGACTGGTTGATGTCGGAGACGCCGGGATCGACGCCGTATTTCTTGCCTTCCTTGATCTTCACCTTGTCGTCGATCAGCTCGTTGATGACGTCCTGCCGGCTCGGTCTTCTGCGTCGTCAGCTGGTCGAGCTTCGAGCGCTGCTCGATATCGAAATCGGTGATGGGATCGCCGTTGACCATCACCACGATGTTCTGCGCCCGTGCCAGCGCGCCGGCCAGGATCAGCGCCGCGCCAAGGACGAGCAGGAGGAAGCGGAAGACAGGCAAGGGGGTCGTCATGGTTGTCGCTCGTATGTCAGCCGCGGTGAACCTGGAGATCGGGAACACGCCGCCGTCACTTCAAACCGTTCACTGCAAGCCGCCCGCGGAACTGCTGGTGGTCGACGTGGTCGCCAGCGTGCGCAGGCCGATCTGGAACATGAACGCGTGGCTCAGCACGGGCGGCGTCGTGCCCGCGGAGTAGCTATACGAAGTTACATAGTTCGCCGCCAGCACGAAGCAATCGTCGACGTAGCCGGCGCCGAGCACATATTGGTTGATCTTGTTGGCCTCGAGGTCCCAGCGCGCCGAGCCCGACACCACCCAGTTGGTCGCGACCTTGATCGAGCCGGTGGTCAGGATGCCCTCGCGGCGGGTCAGATAGCCGAGCTCCGGCTGCGGCGCGTAATTGCCGTACATCATGCTGATCGACCAGCGATTGAAATTGGCGCGGCCTTCCGCCTCGAAGCGCTGGATATTCCAGGTCTGCTCGTCCATGCGCGAGCGGACGCTGAACGTATAGGTGCTGTTCGGCGAGTAGGCGACGCTCGCCACGTAATCGGACCGCGGCTTCTGGAGGCCGGAATCGACGCCGGTATTGATGGTGTCTTGAACCGCGAAGGAGTTCATGCCGAACAGCTGGTAGGACTGCCCGAACAGCGTCTTGACGGCGCCACCCCGGTCGAACTGCGTCGTGGCCTGCACGCCGACATTGGCGCGGCCGCCGCCCTCGACGCGGTCGTAACCGGAGAACTTGTCGACGCTGAACAGGTTCGAGGTGTCGAACACCATGCTCTGCGCATCCTCGTTCGGAAGCTTGCCGGCATAGGTCTCGTTCGGCCGGATGATGATCTGCGCGATCGGCTCGACGGTGGTCGAGCCCCAGGGCTGAACGTTGATGAAGGGATAGCGGTATTCGAGGCCGACGGTCGGCATCAGGCGGAATGCCTGAGTGTCGCCGACCGGCAGGTAGTTCGACACGCCCGGCTGGTTGGACACGTCGGAGTTGATCGCGTCGGCGCGGAGAATCGCGAACGGCGTCCAGATCTCGCCGAACGGATCGGTGTAGGACTTGCGCCACTGCGCTTCCGCCGTCAGGCGGGTGTAGGTGCCGGGGAAGCCGCGCAGGAGACATCCGTTGGGCATGCTGCGCGCACCGGGGTCGGCCGATGCAATCGCGCAGAGGCCTGAGGTGTTGGAGGTCGTCGTGATCGGGTCAAACACCGCGTCGTTGCGGGTCAGGTTGACGAAGTTGGTCTTGTACGAGAACTCGCCGCCGAACACCGGATAGTTAAGCACGTTCGAATAGTCGATCACGGGGTAGACGACCGGGACCTGCTGCTGGTTGCCCGAGAAGCTCAGGAAGTACATCGTGCGCGCGTCGAAAAAGCTGCGATTGCCGACGCCGGTCAGATAAAGCTGCGAAAGCGCCTCGGTAGGCAGGTTGAGGAACGATCCGAGCGGATCCTTATACGCCGCGAGCCGGTAGTCGGAGAAGAAGTAGTAGTCCGACATCAGGACGCCGTCCCAGCCCCAGACCCACTTGTCGTTCAGCGCGAACTGACCCTTGGTGTCGAGGGCGCCGCGGAACTGGCGGTCGCCGGGCTGCCCGGCAAAGGCGCCGGGATCGAGTTGGTCGATGCCATAGGCGCGTATCTGATAGGCGCCGTCGATCAGACGCTGCCGGAATTCGCCCTGCAGCAGCACGCCCTGCCGCGACATGAATCGTGGGGTGAAGGTCGCGTCCATGTCGGGCGCGATAGCCCAATAATACGGGACCTCAGCGCCAAAACCGGTGTTCGTCGTGCCGGGAAAGTAACCGGGCATCAGGAAGCCGGACTTGCGCTTCACGGTCGGATCGGGCGTCGAGAAATACGGCATGTAGGCGAGCGGCACGCCGTAGAACTCGAGCTGCGCCGTTTCGAAATACAGCATCTTCTCCTGCTGGTCGTGGATGATGCGGGCACCCTTGACCTGCCAGAGCGGAGGCTTCTTCGGATCGTCCCGACACGGTGCGCAAGCCGTGTAGACGCCGTTCTCGAACACCGTGTAGTTGCCGCTGGAGCGATCGGCGCGGGTCGCAGCCATGCGGGTCTGGTCGGCGGTGTCCACCCGCAGCGAATCGACGAAACCGTCGCGGTAGTCGTCGGAGAGATCCATGATCTCGGCATAGGTGATCTTGCCGTCGGCATCCGTCATGCGGATGTTGCCTTCGGCATGGAGCCGCTTGGTCTTCTGATCGTAGATGACCCTGTCGGCCTCGACGCTGGTGCCGTTGTAGAACAGCTGCACGTTGCCGACCGCGGAGACACGCGAATTGTTGTAGTCGTAATCGACCTCGGTCGCCTGCACGAGCATCTGGTTGTCGTTGGGCGCCTTCGGAGGGGTTGGACGTGGCGGCCGCGGATTATAGGTGAAGCTCTGGGCGGCGGCCGGCGTCACCGCGGCAAGATCAATCATGCCGGCAAGCGATGCGACAGCGGCGAGCGCAAGCAGGGCCTTACGCGCAGACAAACCAAAACGCGCGGACAAGCCAAACCCGTTCGCGCGCACGAGGGTGCGCAACGCCAAGCCAGGCACGAGTCCTCGGCGGACGGTGGTCACTAGCCGTCCTCCTGATACAGCAAGGCCAAAAAGCCGGTGAGGCCGCCCACCACCACGGGCAACCACGCCGCAGCGATCGGATGCATCAACTCAGCCTTGCTCAAGTCTTCAGTCACTTTCGACAAAACGTAGAGCAGAAAGCCTGCGCCCACGCCACTCAAAACCATCTTCTGTACGCCGCCCATCCGGAAGAAGCGCAACGACACCGAGGCCGCGAGCATCACCATTGCGGCGAGCAAAAACGGCTGTGCCAGAAGCTTCTGATACTGGAGTCGATATCCGGCTGTCGCGAAGCCCGAGCTCTCGGAGGAGCGGATGTAGCTCGGTAGTTGCCAAAAGGACACAGTTTCGGGTGTGGAAAAGCTGTTGCGGACCTGTGCCTCGGTCAGCGTCGTTGGAATCTCCAGGCTGGCCTGGTCGATCGGCGGCGAGTCCAGCGTGAAACGGCGGACGCCCTTGAACAGCCAGCGGCCGGACTCGAGCGTCGCCTCGCGCGCCTCGACCCGCTCCTTGAAGTGCTGCTCTGTGTCAAACCGGAACAGGGTCAGTCCCGTGAGCCGCACGCCTTGCTGTTCGCTGCGCGCAGCATTGATGATGGTCTGGCCGTCATCGGTGACCTGATTGAGCCAGAAGCCCGACGCGTCCTGGATGCCGCCGCCGGGCGCCGAGCCGAACAGCTCCGCTTCCATGCGCTTGGAGAGCTCGCGGAGGTTGGCCGAGATCGGATTGTAGACCACGGTGGCGATCACGCCGATGATGAGCGCGCTGCCGAGCGCGGGCGAGATGAACTGCCAGGCCGAAATGCCGGCGGCGCGCGCAACCACGAGCTCGAGCCGGCGCGAGAGGGCGAGATAGCACGTCATGGCGCCGATCAGCATGCAGAACGGCGTCAGCTTCTCCAGCAGCTGCGGCACCCGGAACAGCGAGGTCTCCGCCACCATCACCGCGGAGGCGGAGGCAAGGCCCGAAGTCTTGCGCACCATCTCGATATAGTCGACCAGCACCAGCAGCAGGAAGATGCTCACGAAGACGCCGAGCGCGGCGACCACGAAGCGACCCGCGAAATAGCGTCCGAGCGTGTTGGTAAGCATGCTCATGCGGCGGCCGGCCGTCGAACAGCCGCGCGATGCGCGCGTTCGATCTGTTGATCGCCTCCATGATGCCGGCGGGCGGCTCGACCACGATGCCCCCGACGATCAACCACATGCCGGCGCCGATCGCGGTCGCCAGCATCGCATATTGAACGACTGCTGCGAGCGGCGACTTCACGGCCATCACCGAGCAGGCGAATCCGGCCATGCGCAGGCCGAACACCGCGAGCACCGAGCCGCCGATCGAGAAGTTGCGGCTCTGGCGCGTGGTGCGCGGCGCGCCGAGGAAGGCGAAGGTCAGCGCCGCAAACGCAAACGGATAGAGCGGCGCCATCAGGCGGTCATGCAGCTCAGACCAGAACTGGCCGGGGACGGCCTTGTAGACCGGGTCGTCCTCGGACGGCGAGAACAGCTCCCAGAGATAGCGTTCGCGGATGCCGAGAGTGACGTCGTGACCCTGGTTGGAGAACTTCGACATGTCGAAGCCGTAGCGGCCGAACGCCACCAGCGCCGGGTCGCGCTTGCCCACCTCGAACCGCTGGAGATTGCCGTCTTTGAGAACCAGGAATGATCCCTTGTCGTTCTTCACGACCTCGCCGTGCTCGGCGACGATCGAGACACGCTCGTTCGGATCGCGGCGGTCGTCGATGAAGATGCCGGCAAGGATGCCGCCGGGCTGGCGCTCGCGGATCCGGATCGTGAGGTTCTTGTCGAGCTGGGCGAAGCGGCCGGGCTGCAGGATGTTGGTGAGCACATCGGCGGTGATCTCGGCGTCCCATTGCTTGATCCGCCGCATGCCGTCGGGGGCGAGATAGGCCGAGATGAAAGCGACCAGCAGCGCCACCACGCAGGTGGCGTAGAAGAACGGATAGAACAGCCGGAACGGCGAGAAGCCGGCGGCATTCATCACGATGATCTCGGAATCGGTCGCGAGCTTGTTCAGCGTGTGCGAGATCGCGATCATCAGCGCGATCGGCGAGATGATCAGGACCAGCGCCGGGATGACGAGGCTGGTGATGCCGAGGAAGGTCAGGATGGTCTGACCCTGGCTCGTCATCAGGTCGATGCCGCGCAACGCCTGCGTAATCCAGATCACGCCGGTGAGGCTGACCAGGACGAGCGCAAACGACGCCAGCGTCGTGCGGAAGATATACCTATCGATTGACCCCATGCGCTACCGCACGAATCCCCACCAAGCCCCGATGCCGTCCCCGGAATTTCCGGCTGTCCGACCCATCCCGCAAGGGAGCCCCAGGGTCGTTGCAGCCATCTCGTCCGCTCGTTCAGTTTCTCAGTACCATCCCTTTGATCCGTCAACAAAATGGCTGAGCAATGGCGCCGTCAATATATGGTTAATATTTCCCCTGTTGTGGCGTAGCTGCCACGGGCGGTGCTTGGCATCGGCCCTGCCTGTGGCCCATAGTGTGGAAAGTCCAGTGAATCGCCGTTCAGATCCGAGCCTTGGTCGGGATCGCCGATCGGCAAAAGCCCCATGTTCTTGAGGAGTTACCCATGTCCGATGCCATCAAGGTCGGCTTCGTCCCGTTGGCTTCCGCCGCCCGTGGCATTCTGGTCGTGTTCTGTGACGAGGGTCTGAAGCTTGGGCCGGCGACGGCCAAGGCGCTGGGCGGCGCTGGCGATCTCGTGAAGCGGGCCGCCACCGCCGCCTCATTCAAAGGAAAAACGGCGCGGCCCTGGACATCCTCGCCCCCGAGGGTCTGAAGGCAGACCGCCTGATCGTGATCGGCACCGGGAAGGCGTCAGCCCTGAAGGCGAACGATTTCCTCAAATTCGGCGGCATGGCGGCGAGCAAGCTCAAGGCGGGTTCCGCGGCCATGACGATCATGGCGGAACTGCCTGACGGCGCCATGACGAGCGAGCAGGCGGTTGCGGTCGCCGCGGGCCTGCGGCTGCGCACCTACAAGTTCGACCGCTACAAGACCAGGAAGAAGGACGGCGAGGAGGGGGTCTTGCGCGCCGACATCTCGCTCGCGGTCGGCGATGCGGCTTCGGCCAAGAAGGCCTTTGCCGCAGCCGGCGCGGTCGTCGATGGGGTTATCATCGCGCGCGACCTCGTCAACGAGCCGCCGAACGTGCTCTACCCCGAGGAGTTCGCTCGGCGCGCCAGCCAGCTCCGCAAGCTCGGCGTCAAGATCGAGGTGCTTGATGTCAAGGCGATGCAGAAGCTCGGCATGGGCGCGCTGCTCGGCGTCGGCCAGGGCTCGGCGCGCCCGAGTCGCACCGTGATCATGCGCTGGGATGGCGGCAGGAAGGGCGAGGCGCCGGTCGCCTTCGTCGGCAAGGGCGTCTGTTTCGACACCGGCGGCATTTCGATCAAGCCGGCCGGCAGCATGGAGGACATGAAGGGCGACATGGGCGGCGCGGCCTGCGTCGTCGGCCTGATGCATGCGCTCGCGGCGCGCAAAGCCAAGGTCAACGTGGTCGGCGCCATCGGCATTGTCGAGAACATGCCCGACGGCAACGCGCAGCGGCCGGGCGACATCGTCACTTCGATGTCGGGCCAGACCATCGAGATCATCAACACCGACGCGGAAGGCCGGCTCGTGCTGGCCGACGTGCTCTGGTACGTGGCCAAGAAGACGAAGCCGAAATTCATGGTCGATTTGGCGACGCTGACCGGCGCGATCATGGTCGCGCTCGGCACCGAGCACGCCGGCATGTTCTCCAACAATGACGAGCTTGCCGAGCGGCTTCTCAAGGCCGGTGCCGAAAGCGGCGAGAAGGTGTGGCGCATGCCGCTCGGCCCCGAATACGACAAGCTGATCGATTCCCAGTTCGCGGACATGAAGAACACCGGCGGCCGCCATGGCGGCTCGATCACCGCGGCGCAGTTCCTCCAGCGCTTCGTCGACGGCACGCCCTGGGCCCATCTCGACATCGCCGGCACCGCCATGGGTGCGCCGAAGACCGACATCAACCAGAGCTGGGGATCCGGCTATGGGGTCCGCCTGCTTAATCGATTGGTCGCGGATCATTACGAGCGCAAATGACCTGAGATGACCGAAGTTCTATTCTACCATCTGCAAAACATGACGGTTGAGAACGTCTTGCCGTCGCTTTTGGAGAAATCGCTGGAGCGCGGCTGGCGCGTCGTGGTGCAATCGACCTCGCCGGAACGCGCCGATGCGCTGGACGCACATCTGTGGACTTATCGCGACGATTCCTTCCTGCCGCACGCGACATGGCGCGTGAACGACGCCGTCGACCAGCCAATCGTGCTGGCGATCGAGGAAAACAATCCGAACGGTGCCAATGTTCGCTTCCTGATCGACAACGCCGGACTGCCTCAGGATTGCCAGGGATATGAGCGCATGGTGCTGCTGTTCGACGGCGACGATCCGGACGCGCTCGCCTTCGCCCGCAGCACCTGGACGGATTGCAAGACGCGCGGATTTGAGGTCACCTATTGGCAGGCCGACGAGCGGGGGCGGTGGCAGCGGCGGAATTAGCGCTCGCTGCAATTAATGATAATTTGTACTTTCGGCCGGACACTGGTTTCGGCCACCTTCGTGCCGCAAAGTGATGTTGGGACAATCGCTTAGGACTGGTCCTTCAGGCGGGGAATTTAGCTTATCGTGCGACACCACAAGCTTCCAAAGTCGCTCATCGTTGCGTTGGCCGCTGTCGCGCCCCTGATCGCGGGCTGCTCCGGCGGGACCGATCTGCTGTCGAAGGACGCCGAATGGTTCAACAAGCCGAGCCGCCTGTTCATCAGGAACATCTCGATCGAGTCGCCGCCGCTGACCCCCGACAAGCCGGTCGGGGCTGAGGATCTCGTCAGCGCCGACGGCGCCTGTCCCGGTATGGCGCCGCCCCCGGGGCCCGCGGATGCCAATGCGTCGACGACAGCGCCGGCAGCCATGGGCGGCACGGTCGCGCTCGGCCACACCGAATGCGACGTGGTCAGCGGCATCGGTGCGCCCTCGAGCGTCAACCTCTCCAACGACGCCGCCGGCCGGCGCGTTGCGGTGGTCACCTGGAACACGGGTCCGCGCGCGGGCATCTACACGTTCACGGCAGGGCGTCTGTCCTCGATCGAAGGCACGCCGGAGGCGCCGGTTGTTCCGAAGCCGGCCAAGCCGAAAGCGAAGAAGAAAGCGGCGACGTAGAGCCGCGCGTCAAGCCGGCTTTCGGTTCGGGTGACGACACCTGGAATCTCCCTCGAAATGAATCTCCCTCGAAATGCGTTTTCCGCGGCAAATTCCGAGGCCGAGTTTAAGACCAAGCGCGCGGGAATCGCACGGGCAATTTGGTTCCGCCCGCTTGCCCGCCCGAGCCTATCCCGCCGCCTCGTCAAACTGTGTGCTCGCCTCGAGCCATCGCTCTTCGGCGCGCGCCAGTGCATCCGCCGCATTCGCGCGCGCCTTTGAGAGTTGCGCCGCCTGCTTGGGATCGCGCGTAAAAATATCGGGCAGTGCGAGCGCAGTGTCGATCTTGGCGATGATCTCGCTGACGCGGGCGATCTCGGATTCGGCGTCCGCGATGCGCTTCTTCAGCGGGCCGCGATTGTCCGATCTCGGACGCTGCGGCTTGTCGACTGTGGCGCTGCGCTCGCGCGGGGCGGGCTCGCCGTTGCGCGAGGACAGCACGAAGCGGCGATACTCGTCGAGGTCGCCGTCGTAATTGGTCACGGTACGGTCGGCGACGATCCAGAGCTGATCGGCGCAGGCCTCGATCAGATAGCGGTCGTGTGAGACCATGATGATCGCGCCCGGAAACTCGTTGATCGCCTCGGCAAGTGCTGCGCGGCTGTCGATGTCGAGATGGTTGGTCGGCTCGTCCAGGATGATCATGTTGGGGCCGAAGAAGGTCGCAAGCCCGAGCAGCAGCCGTGCCTTCTCGCCACCGGACAGTTTCGCAACCTTGGTGTCAGCCGCCTTGCCGGAAAAGCCGATCGCGCCTGCGCGGGCCCGTACCTTGGCTTCGGGCGCATCGCCCATCAGCTTGCGGACGTGATCATAGGTCGAGGCGTCCTCGTTCAGCTCGTCGAGCTGATGCTGCGCGAAATAGGCGATCGACAGCTTGTCCGCGCGCGTCACCTTGCCCGAGAACGGCGCAAGCCGGCCGGCAAGCAGCTTCACCAAGGTCGACTTGCCGTTGCCGTTGGCGCCGAGAAGCGCGATCCGGTCGTCATTGTCGATCCGCAGCGTCACGCGGTTGAGCACCGGCGTCGCCGGATCGTAGCCGACCGAAACGTTGTCCACGGCGATGATCGGCGGCGACAGCAGCTTCTCGGGCGCCGGGAAGCTGATCTCGCGCACGTCCTCGGTCACCAGCGCATTGATCGGCTTCAGCCGCTCCAGCATCTTGACACGAGATTGCGCCTGGCGCGCCTTCGACGCCTTGGCCTTGAAGCGGTCGACGAAGGCCTGCAGGCGCGCGCGCTCGGCCTGCTGGCGCTTGACCTGCTTGGCGTCGAGCAGCTCGCGCGCGGCGCGCTGCTCTTCGAACGAGGAGTAGGTGCCTTTGTAAAGGGTGAGCTTGCCGCGCTCGAGATGCAGGATCTGGTCGACGGAGCTGTCGAGCAGGTCGCGGTCGTGGCTGATCACGATCACCGTGCGCGGATAGTGCGCGAGGTGATCCTCCAGCCACAGCGTGCCTTCGAGGTCGAGATAGTTGGTGGGCTCATCGAGCAGCAACAGGTCGGGCGCTGCGAACAGCGTCGCGGCCAACGCGACACGCATGCGCCAGCCGCCCGAGAATTCGGCGCAGGGACGTGCCTGGTCGGCCGCGGAAAAGCCGAGGCCGCTGAGAATTGCCGCGGCACGGCTCGGCGCCGAATGCGCCTCGATGTCAACGAGCCGAGTCTGGATTTCCGCAATCCGGTGCGGGTCGGTGGCGCTTTCGGCCTCGGAGAGCAGGGCGTCGCGTTCGAGGTCCGCCTTGAGCACGACCGAGATCAGGCTTTCGGGGCCGTTCGGCGCTTCCTGCGCGAGGCTGCCGACCCGCCAGCGTGGCGGCAGTGTCACCGTGCCGTGTTCGGCCGCGAGCTCACCGCGGATCACCTTGAACAGCGTCGACTTGCCGGTGCCGTTGCGCCCGACCATGCCGACGCGCGAGCCGGGCGTGATCTGCACGGAGCTCTGATCGATGAGTAGGCGTCCGGCGAGGCGGATGGAGAGGTCGGTGATGGAGAGCATGCGGCCTTGTCACCGCAAGGCGCCGCGAACGCAACCCGTTTTTGCGCCGGTCAGTTGCGCGAACCGCTCTCGCGATCGCGCTTCTGCAACTCGTTCAGGAGCTGTTCGAGATGGGTCGGGAGCCGCGGCTCGGGCCGAAGGCTCTGCTGAAGCCGTTCGCCCACGGCATCGCAAATCGAGCGGCTGGTGCGCCGGTCGATCTGTTCGCTGTCATTGGCGAAAAGCCCAGTCATTGTGAGGTTCCATGCTTGCAATGTAACGACACGGTACCAAGTCATTGGCCCGCAATTGGTTTCGCCGCGCGTCGGGAAAGCCAGTCATTCTAGTAAAAATTGTATGAATTCGCCGCATCTCCCGAATACACGAGGCCCCGGCGGGGGACGCCGGGGCCTCGCTTGGAGGGTACCGTTGGGGGGCGGTACCTCAGGAAGGTGCTGTCGGGCTCAGTAGCAGCGGTTGATCAGCCGCCAGCGGGGTCCCCAGGGGTCGGGACCAGCCGGCGCACATAGCATCCGCCATAGCCATAAGAGACGGGGGCATAGAAGCGCGGACCACCCCAGCCGTAGCCGTGATGCCAGCCACCACCGCCGTGCCAGCCCCAGCCGCCATGCCAATGAGCGGAGGCGGAGGTCGGTGCCAGCGCGGCACCCAGCGCGACCGCGGCAACCGCAGCAAGCGAAAGTTTCCTCAACATGGTGATCTCCTCAAAACTGCCGGCGCGGGCCTGTCGCGTCGATGGAAAGGCCGCCGAAACGGTCGGCCTCGGGAGGAGGCTTTGGTTTCGATGGACCAGACATTATCGCGGCGCGGCTGAACCAAACCCTGATGGGGCCTTCAGATTGGGTTCATCCGGGTGAAATCGTTGTAATCCATCTTGGAATTGGAGCCCGTGGCGCCGCGTCGAAGTGCCCGTGTGCCCGCTTTGACGGTCGCTTGCCGTAGCGCGACGGCGCCGATATAAGCCCCGCAACTCCGAACCACCGCTTTCTCCTGCAAGGACAAGATCATGGCCATCGAACGCACTTTCTCGATCATCAAGCCCGACGCGACCGCGCGTAACCTGACCGGCGCGGTGAATGCCGTGATCGAGAAGGCGGGCCTGCGCATCGTCGCGCAGAAGCGCATCCGCATGACCAAGGAACAGGCCGAGACCTTCTATGCCGTCCACAAGGCGCGGCCGTTCTTCGGCGAGCTCGTCGAATTCATGACCTCGGGTCCGGTCGTGGTCCAGGTGCTGGAAGGCGAGGGTGCCGTCGCCAAGTATCGCGACGTGATGGGCGCGACCGATCCGTCCAAGGCGGCCGACGGCACCATCCGCAAACTCTATGCGAAGTCGATCGGAGAGAACTCCGCGCACGGCTCGGACGCACCTGAGACCGCCGCGATCGAGATCGCCCAGTTCTTCTCCGGGAACGAGATCGTCGGCTGATCCGTCAGCCCACAGACTAGGTTTTCGGGGCGAAAGGACGCATTTTGAACTGGTTCTGGCAGATCTTCGATCCGGCCACGATCGGGGCATTCGTCACCCAGTTCCGCAATGAGATGGCCGAGCCGACCTTCTGGATTGCGGTCGGCAAGATCATCTGGATCAACATCCTGCTCTCCGGCGACAACGCGCTGGTGATCGCGTTGGCCTGCCGCGGCCTGAAGCCGCGGCACCGGCTATGGGGCATGGTGCTCGGCGCCGGGGCCGCGGTGCTGCTCCGGATCATCTTCACCGGCATCGTCGTGAGCCTGATGGGGTTGCCGTACCTCAAGCTGGTCGGCGGTCTCGCACTGATCGTGATCGCGGCAAAGCTGCTCGTGCCGGAGAACGAGGACGAGGAGGGCGTCGAGTCCGCTTCGCATCTCTGGCAAGCCGTGCAGATCGTCGTGATCGCCGACATCGTCATGAGTCTCGACAACGTCATCGCGGTTGCCGCCGCCGCCAATGGCAGCGTGCCGTTGTTGGTCCTCGGCCTTGCCATCAGCGTTCCTCTCATTGTCGCGGGCGCGGCGCTGATCATGGCTCTGCTGTCGAAGCTGCCGGTCCTGGTCTGGGCGGGTGCGGCGCTGCTCGGCTGGATCGCCGGCGAAGTGATCGCGACCGATCCCGGCATCGCGCCGAAGCTGCACGCGCTGTTCGACGGCCCGCTCGGCGAGTGGCTGGACAGGATTCTCGCCAGCCTGCATCTCCCGCCGCAATTCGCCCATGGCGTCGGAGGCGGCGAATATCTTTGCGCAGCGCTCGGCGTCATCCTCGTGCTGGTCGTCGGATCGATCTGGCGCCGGCGCAGCCTGAGCCTGGCCGCGCTCGAGGCCTCCGAGCGCCACGCAAAAGTCTCGGCCGAGTAACTAGCGTCGCACGATCGAGCCCGCGCGGCCGATGAGCCGCGCAAGCTGCTTGAACCGGCTGCCGACGCGGTCGGCGACGAGATCACCGAGGCGGTGCTCGAACACCAGCATCAAGTTGCGGCCCTGGCTGCGGAAATGGGTCGCGGGCAGCACCCCCGGGCGCGCCGCCGAGATCAGATGCGCGACGCGGAACGCCGCACCCAGCAAACGGGCGCGTTCGAGCTGCGCCGGTGTCAGCAGCTCCTGCATCGTCAGCGGCGGCTGGTTTTCCTCGCTCAGGCCCGCATAGCGATAGAACACCGACAGTCCGACGAAGGCGCGCTCGATGTGGGTGATCGCGCCGAAATTGCCGTTGACGACGAGGCTCAGCGTCTGCTCGCCGCGGTGGTCGGGATGCACGCGCCAGCCGATGTCGGAGAGCAGGCAGGCGGCGTGGCGCAAGCGGCGCTCCTCCTCGGTCTCCCGCAGCTTCACCACGCGCGCGAGGCGGTCGGTCCAGGAGATGAGCTCGCGGGCGTGGCGGGCCGAGCGCGAGAGCAACTGGTTGAGCTCCTCTGCCGCGCAGATCAGCCCGTCCTTGTTGCGTTCGGTGTCCGACAGCTTCTCGTGCAGCAGCCCCTCGCGCACACCGAAGGTCGAGAATACGATTGTCTTGGGCTTCGCCACGCGGATGATGTGCTCGAGCACCAGCGCGGCATAGGTCAGGAGAGGGCGCCTCGCATCCGCGACGGTCTCGATGTCGGCCAGCATGTCGGCAGCCGCAAGACGACGCAGACGACGCGAGAAGTCGAGAGCTTCGGCCGCAGAAATGGAATAGCCGTGCATTACCTGGAGCGGATAGCCGCTCTGGATGATGTGGATGCGCGCAAGCGCACGCCAGGTGCCGCCGACCGCATAAAAGCTGCGGCCGCTGCCCGCCTTGAGCTGCGCCACCTCATCGAGCTCCTCGCGCACGATGCGGTCGGCGCGCTTGAGCGATTTATGCGCAAGGTCCTGGAGTGCGAGACCGCCGAGCGGCAACGTGACGCCGCTGCGCACGCTGTTTTTGCGCACGTCGATCAATTCGAGCGAGCCGCCGCCGAGATCGCCGACGATGCCATCGGGATGATGAATCCCCGAGATCACGCCCAGCGCCGACAGCCGCGCCTCGCGCGGGCCGGACAATATCTCGATTTTGACGGCGCAGATGCGCTCGGCTCTGGCGATGAAGTCGGGGCCGTTGGAGGCGTCGCGGCACGCCGCGGTCGCAATCGCAAACACGCGGCCGACCTGCATCACCCGGCACAGCGCGCGAAAGCGCTTGAGCGAGGTCAGCGCCTTGGCGACCGCATCGGGCGCAAGCAGGCCGGTGCTCTGCACCTCGCGGCCGAGGCCGCACAGCGTCTTCTCGTTGAAGATCGGAATGAGGCTGCGTGTCAGCCCCTCGTAGACGACGAGACGGACCGAGTTGGAGCCGATGTCGATGACCGCGACGCTCGAGCCGCGCTTGCGCGGTCGTTTCACGTCGGCGATCCCCGATCAGGATTGATGACGTTCATTACGGCGCGTGAGACGACGCGGAGACGATTCCTTGAGCGACTTTCCACGGCCAGACAGACTCGGATTTGTCATGAAGTAGTTGTGGACGTTGAAAGGCTCCTCGCCCTTCGCGGTCTTCATACGCGTTGAGGACCCGTCGGGCAACAATTGCCAGCTCTGCTCATTGTCCTTCAGGTTCGCGACCATGATCTGCTCAAGAACCTGCTGATGCACCGTGGGATTCTGCAACGGACACAGCACCTCGACGCGGCGGTCGAGGTTGCGCGGCATCATGTCCGCGGACGAGATATACACAGCCGCTTTTGCGCTCGGCAGCCCCTGGCCCATGCCGAAGCAGTAGATTCGGCCATGTTCCAGGAAGCGTCCGATGATCGACTTGACACGGATGTTCTCCGACAGGCCGGGAATGCCGGGCCGCAGGCAGCAGATGCCGCGCACCACCAGCTCGACCTGGACGCCGGCCTGTGACGCCTCGTAGAGCGCGTCGATGATGTCGGGGTCGACCAGCGCATTCATCTTCATCCAGACCGCGCCCGGCTTGCCGTGACGGGCGTGCTCGGTCTCGCCCTGGATGTGCTGGATGATGCGCTTGCGCAAGGTCAGCGGCGACACCGCCATCTTCTCAAGATCGCTCGGCGCGGCGTAGCCGGTGATGAAGTTGAACACGCGCGCGGCATCGCGGCCGATGGTCGGTTCCGAGGTGAAATAGGAGAGGTCGGTGTAGATGCGCGCGGTGACCGGATGATAATTGCCGGTGCCGGTGTGGACGTAAGTGGTGAGGCTGCCGCCCTCGCGGCGCACCACCATCGAGAGCTTCGCGTGGGTCTTCAGTTCGAGGAAGCCGTAGACGACCTGCACGCCGGCGCGTTCGAGGTCGCGCGCCCAGCGGATATTGGCCTCTTCGTCGAAGCGCGCCTTCAATTCGATCAGCGCGGTGACAGATTTGCCGGCTTCGGCCGCCTCCGCGAGTGCGCGCACGATCGGCGAGTTGTTGGAGGTGCGGTATAGCGTTTGCTTGATCGCGACGACATCAGGATCGCGGGTGGCCTGCTGCAGGAACTGCACCACCACGTCGAAGGATTCATAGGGATGGTGGACGACGAGGTCCTTCTGCCGGATGGCGGCAAAGATGTCGCCGCCATGCTCGCGCACGCGCTCGGGATGACGCGGCACGTAGGGTGTGAACTCCAGATCGGGCCGGTCGAGCCGCGTCAGCTGCGAGAGCTCGTTCATGGCGAGCACGCCGTCGACCAGGAACACCTCGTCGTCGGCGGCCGAGAGCGCATGCTGCACGAAGTTGCGCAGCTGCTCCGGCATCTTGGCGTCGATCTCGAGGCGGATCACCGAGCCGCGGCGGCGGCGCTTCAGCGCGGTCTCGAACAGGCGGACGAGATCCTCGGCCTCTTCCTCGATTTCGAGCTCGGAGTCGCGGAGGATGCGGAAAGCGCCCTGGCCGTGGAGATTGTAGCCGGGGAACAGGCGGTTGATGAACAACGCGGTGGCCTGTTCCAGCGTAATCAGCCGCATCGTGCCGTCGGATGGCAGTCGGATGAAGCGGTCGATCTTGCCGGGCATGCGGATCAGCGCGTTCATCTGCTTGCCGTCGGCAGCACGCGTCAGCTGGAGCGCGATGGTGAAGCCGAGGCTCGGAATGAACGGGAAGGGATGGGCCGGGTCGATCGCCAGCGGCGTCAGCAGCGGAAAGACATTGGCGAGGAAGTAATCCTCGATCCAGGCGCGCTGCGCCTTGGTGACGTCCTTGCCGTCGACCAGCACGATGCCGACATCGGCGAGGGTGCCGCGCAGGTTGGCCCAGATGGCCTGCTGGTCGGAGGCAAGATGGGAGACGGTGCGGTTGATCAAAGCGAGCTGCTCGGACGGCGTCAGGCCGTCGGGGCTGCGCTCGGCGATGCCCTCACGGACCTGAGCCTTGATGCCGGCAACGCGGACCATGAAGAACTCGTCGAGGTTATTCGCCGAAATCGACAGGAATCGCACCCGCTCCAGAACGGGGTGGCTGGGATTGACCGATTCCTCCAGGACGCGCCGGTTGAAATGCAGCCAGGACAGCTCGCGATTGATGAACCGCTCGGGGCTCGAGGCGATCGCCGGCAGGCCCTCGGCTTCTGAGGCTTTATCTTTGATTTCAGCAGCTTGCGCAGAGTCCATCAGAAGTCGGTCCATCCTGTCTCGCCTTAACTTGCGACTTGTGCGCAAAACCGGGGAGAGCATGTGTGAGTGCGATGACGTTTCGATGACATTGATGTTCCGCCGCCCCGCCGCGTCAAGCGGCGTGGGCGCCGGTCGTCTGTATCAGGCGTCGCGCAGCAGTTCAGCGGCCAGTGCCCGCGTTACCGGTCGGCCCAGCCTGAGGGCCTCGCTGTCGAGCAGTTCCACCGCCTGTCGGGCGGCCGCCGAGGACCGCTCCAGACGGGTGGCGAGGTAGCTGACGATGCTCTCGTCCACCGTGAGCTGGCGGTCGGCGCAGAATTTGACGATCAGGCCGCGGAACAACTGGTCGTCCGGTGGCAGGAGCGAAACCACAGGGATCGTGCGAAGCCGAGAGCGCAGGTCGCGGAGCTCGATATCCAGCGCCGTCGGCACCTCGCGACCGGTGAAGAGCACGTAGGCGCCGTCCTCGCGTGCGAGGTTCATCAAGTGGAAGAGTGCGCGCTCGTCAAATTCCTTGGCCTTGAGATCCTCGACCACCAGCGCGCCGGTGGCGAGCGCGCCCGGGACGGAGGTGGCGGTCAGCGCATTGGCTGTGGTGGAACGGGCGCCGGCGTCCTCGGCCCAGATCGCGGCGAGATGGCTTTTGCCGCTCCCTTCGGGGCCGGCAAGCCACATGATGCGGTTCGGCCATTCCGGCCAGCCATCGATCAAGGCGAGGCCCGCTGCATTGGCGGGCCCCTCGAGGAAGTTGTCCCGGCTCAGGCTCTCCGCATGCGGAAGCGAAAACGCCAATTGTCGGGGATGAACGCGGCCTGCCACGCTTGCTTTGCTCCATGCCGGACCGCCGGCCTCGGTTGAAACTGTAGACGTATCGAGCGCGAGTTGGCCTTTTGCGGGGCCTTGTCCCGGTTCAGTTGGCCTCGATCGTGCTCATGTGCCGCAGCCACTCGACCAGATAGAGCGACACGGAGGAGAGCGTGAACACCGTGACGAGGCCCATCAGGATTATATCATAGGGCTGCGCATTGAAGCCGAAGGCAAGCGCGGCCAACACCAGCGCCGCGAACCCCACCTGGGCCACAGTGTTGAGTTTGGACACCTTCGAGGGCTTCATCTCGACCGGCTTGTCGAACAGCCAGGAGACGATCACGGCCGCCACGATCATGATGTCGCGCGACACCACCAGGATCACGATCCAGCGCGGGATCGCGCCCCAGATCCCGAGGGCCATGTAGATCGAGACCAGCAGCGCCTTGTCGGCAAGTGGGTCGAGCAGGGCGCCGAGCTCACTCGTCATGTTGAAGCGCTTGGCCAGGAAGCCGTCCACGGCATCGCTGATGCCCGCGATCAGGAAGACGGCGAACGCGACCTCCATTTGGCTCGACACGATGGCCCAGACGATGATCGGGACCAGCAGGATGCGGCCCAGGGTAATGATGTTCGGTATACTCACGCGGCGCTTCCCGGCACCCGGCCTGACCTCGAATCCGGCCCGTCTGAAGGCTGAACCGGTTGATATCTACATAGTATAGGGCGAGGCGCCTTGCGAGCCATTGCGTGTCCCCGGAATTCGACGTAACCAGCCGCAAACCCACTGGAAATCGGGCATGACCGACCGCAAAAACGGCCTCACATACGCTGATTCAGGCGTCGATATCGACGCGGGCAACCGTCTCGTCGACCTGATCAAGCCGATGGTGCGCGCCACCGCCCGCGCCGGCGCCGATGCCGAGATCGGCGGCTTCGGCGGCCTGTTCGACCTCAAGGCGGCCGGTTTCAAGGATCCCATCCTGGTCGCCGCGACCGACGGCGTCGGCACCAAGGTCAAGATCGCGATCGAGACCAGCCTGCATGGCGGGATCGGCATCGACCTCGTCGCCATGAGCGTCAATGACCTGGTGGTCCAGGGCGCGGAACCGCTGTTCTTCCTCGACTATTTTGCCTGCGGCAAGCTCGATCCGGAGGCGACGGCTGCGATCGTCGCGGGGGTTGCCGAAGGCTGCCGTGAATCCGGTTGTGCGCTGATCGGCGGCGAGACCGCCGAGATGCCTGGGCTCTACAAGGATGGTGATTATGACCTCGGCGGCTTTGCCGTCGGCGCCGCCGAGCGGGGCACGCTGCTGCCGCGCAAGGATATCGCCCCCGGCGATGCCGTGATCGGCCTGGCCTCGTCCGGCGTGCATTCCAACGGTTTCTCCCTGGTGCGCAAGATCGTCGAGCAGTCCGGCCTCGGCTTTGCCGCGCAAGCGCCATTCGCGCCGGTCATGACGCTCGGCGGCGCGCTGCTGGCGCCGACCCGGCTCTACGTCAAATCCTGCCTGCGCGCGATCCGCGAGACGGGCGCGGTGAAGGGCCTCGCGCACATCACCGGCGGCGGTTTTACCGACAATATTCCGCGCGTGCTGCCGAGCCATTTGGGCGTCGGCATCAATCTCGCGCGCCTGCCGGTGCTGCCGGTCTTCAAATGGCTGGCCGCGCAAGCCGGAATGGCCGAGCTCGAAATGCTCCGCACCTTCAACTGCGGCATCGGCATGATCGCAATCGTCGAGCCGGACAAGATCGACAAGGTTATCGAGATCTTCACCGACGCAGGCGAGACCGTGGCGCAGCTCGGGACCGTGATCCCGGCCGACGGCGAGCACCGCGTCGTCTATAACGGTCACCTCGATTTGGCACTATGATGAAGCGCCGCGTCGTCATCCTGATCTCCGGCCGCGGCTCCAACATGGCCGCGCTGATCAAGGGCGCCGCTGCCGCGGATTTTCCGGCGGAGATTTCGCTGGTGATCTCGAACAAGCCAGATGCGCTCGGGCTCGAGCGCGCCAAGGCGGCCGGCGTGAAGACGCTGGTGATCGAGAGCAAGCCGTTTGGAAAGGACCGCGCAGGATTCGAGAGGGTGCTCCAAGCGGCGCTCGACCAGCACGGCATCGAGCTGATTTGCCTCGGCGGCTTCATGCGTCTGTTCACCGCCGAATTCACAAAAGCCTGGTACGGGCGGATGCTCAACATCCATCCCTCGCTGCTGCCCTCGTTCCCCGGCCTGGACCCGCACGGGCAGGCCTTGCGCGCCGGCGTGAAACTGTCTGGCGCGACGGTGCACTTCGTGATCCCCGAGACCGATGCGGGTCCGATCGTAATCCAGGGGGCGGTGCCGGTCAGCGATAACGACACGGCGGACACGCTCTCGGAGCGCATCCTCGAAGTCGAGCACCGCATCTATCCGGAGGCGCTGCGGCTGCTCGCCAGCGGCAAGGTCCGGATCGAAGGCGACGTCTGCAAGACGGCGGGAAGCGGGCCGTCCGAAAATTTTCTGGTTTCGCCCATCGTGGCGAGCTGAACCGCCGTCGCGCAGGCCTTGCATTGTTGTCGCAAACAAAATCCCCCGGCGGAGCCGGGGGCAACGTCATGGTCTCTCGCTTGTCAGGCTCGAGAGAAATCAGGAGACCTTGAGGTTTTCCGCGGATGCTTTGCCGCGGTTTTCCACGAGGTCGTATTCAACCACCTGGTTTTCGTTGAGGGTGGAAAGTCCGGCACGCTCGACGGCGGAGATGTGGACGAACACGTCCTTGTCACTGCCGTTCGGCTTGATGAACCCATAGCCCTTGGTCGGGTTGAACCATTTGACGGTGCCCTTTTGTGGCATCGTAGTCTCCTCCGCTAGATACAAAAAAGACGCGGCCGCTTTTCGCGTGCCACGCCACAAACGGGCTTCCGGTAGTCTGTTCGAGTCTTGAGTCTCAAGGTCGCGAAACGCACAGCCGAGCGCCAATTCCGATTGTGTCCGATATTGCAACATGAAAATCGCGCGTTAGCAAGCCGCGCGCGAATTTCAAGACCGGTTCGGGGACGGCCTTCTGCAATTTGCGAGCTGTGGCCGCGGAACCACAATCGAGGGTAATCGCCTCGGCCACAGCCCGCCAACCGGTTGACCCTCCGTGGCAGTTCAGCACAAATCACCGCAGGTGCGTGCCGTTCGTGTTGCATTTTTGCGCGCAGTCATTCGCTTCAGGATTGGTCATTATGAGCTGCCCATTGCAGCCCTCCGGGACATTGCAGACGATTGGGCTGGATCGCCTTCGCCGCATTGTGATGGCGATCGCCACGACCTTTGTGCTCGTCGTCATGATCTCGGCGGCGACGCCCGCTTTGGCGCAGAGCCCGACACCGACGCCGACGCCTACTCCGACACCTTCTCCGACACCGACCCCCACGCCGTCTCCGAGCCCGATCCCGATCCCGATCCCGACGTCGATCAATTACGACCAGTCGGCCGGAAACAGCACGCTCAATCTCGGTTCAGGCTTCCTGGAGCGGCTGGGAAACCAGGCGTCCGGCGGTTTCAATCGGGCGTTCCGCAGCAATCCCGGCGGCGGCGGGGCGTCCGAGGGCACGGAGGATCCGCGCTTCCGCACCTGGTTCGAGGGCTACGGCGTCGCGGTCCGGACCGATGCGCAGGGCGATTTCGTCGGCGACAAGCGCAAGACATTTGGCGGCGTCGCCGGCTTCGGCGCGCGGGTTGCGCCTGGCGTCAATCTCGGTTTCTCCGTGGATCAGAGTCATACCGACATTGACGTGCCGCTCGCGTTGCAATCGGCGACGCTGGACATGACCCAGATCGGATTCAACGGCTCGCTTGATAAAGGGCCGTGGACCTGGGCCTTCGCGGTGGTGCACGGTTTCGGCAAGGTCCATTCCAGCCGCGACACCGGCTTTGGCCTTGCCACTGCGGGCTATCGCGCCGCGGTCGATGGCGCGCTGACCGAGATCAGCTATTACTGGACCAAGGATCAGATGCGGGTCGTGCCCAAGGGCGCGCTCGAATATGTCCGCGCCACCGGCGCGGCGTTCCAGGAGGCGGGGGGCTTGATCCGCTCAACGTCGGTTCGACCGCGATTTCACGCGCGCGCGTCATGATCGGCGCTGAGATCGGGCGCTACTTCATCTTCGACCGGAAGATCCTCGATCTGTCCGCCTACGGCAAGTTCGTCGACAATTTCGATCAGAACCTCGGCTCGGTCCAGGTCAGTCTCGGGACCCAGAACATCGTCGTGCCCGGCATCGGCGAAAGCCGTTACGGTATGGATGCCGGCGCCTCCGCCTCGCTCAGCCTGACCAACACCGCGCGGCTCTACGTCAATTACGACGGCAAATTCCGCAACGAGCTCACGTCGCACCAGGGCACGGTCGGTTTCGAATACAAATGGTGAGGCTGCCGCCTAAATCGGCATCGCCGCAACATAGCCCGTCAATCCAAAACCCTCGCGCGCGGCCGTCATCATCGGAACCAAGGCGTTCGGATGAATGAATTCGTCGCGGAAGCATGGGTAGATCTTGGGATCGAAAATCTTCTTCAGCCAGTCGACGACGATCTTGTGGCGCTCGGAGGTGCGGAACTCGCTGTGATAGGTCAGCCAGAGATCGGCGTGATGGCTGACGCTGAGATCGACGGCAACGAGCGGTGCGCCGAGCGCGATCGACACCGTCGGCAGGAAACCGATGCCGGCGCCGCGCTCCACCGCATAGAGCACACCGACGGAAGAGTTGGTCTTGATCCCGACGATGCCTTCCAGCGACTTCAATCCGAGGACGCGGGCGTAGGCGCTGTCGTCGACCTGCGGCGCATTCTGCTTGACGATGCGGTGGTTCTTGAGGTCGGCGAGAGTGGCGGGCACGCCGTAGAGCTTCTCGTAGTCCCTGGAGACGAAGGGATAGATGTGCAGCCGGCCGAGCTTGGCCACGATCAGATCTGGATTGGTCGGTGGTTCGAGCTGGATCGCGATGTCCGACTCCAGCCGCGCGACGTCGGCCTGCTCCATGGCGCAGCGCAGATCGACCGCGATCTTGCGGTAGGTTTTCTGGAAATCGATCAGCCGCGGCAGGATCCAGAAATTGCCGGGGCCTTCCGTCACCGCGATCCGCACGGTGCCGGATGCATCGTTCGAGGTACGTGAGGCGCGCCGGAAGACGTTGAAGGCGTGACGTTCCATATGCCCGACGTCGGCAATCATGGCGGTGCCTTCGTCGCTGAGGGTGAGCCCGCTCTGGTCGCGCAGAAACAGCTTGCAGCCGATGCTCTCTTCGAGCCGGTCAATCCGGCGCATCAGGGTCGTGCTGGTCTGCCCGAGCTCTTCGGCAGCGTTGCGGAAGCTTTTGTATTTTGCGCACGCCAAGAACAGCTTCAAATCGTCCCAGGACGCGTCCAGGGCTTCTTCACTGTGCTGCATCAATGCAGCACCCCGGTGCAATACTTGCTGCATACGCAAAATCCCCAGTCGCTAAGCTGATCGTCATAGCGGGGCACGAAGCCTCGAACGATAGAGGGGCGATATGGCGATGGAAAGGGGCTCGTTTGCCGCGAGGCACGATTTCGACGCGTTGCCGCTGAGCCCCGAGGTGGACGTCCGTTGTGCGCAATTTTCCGAAATTGCTGCGCTTTCCGATATGGCGCACCGGCTCGTGCCCGGCGTGCGCATCGGGGCGGGAGAACTCGCGACGTACTTCGCGTTCGATCGCCAAAGTCTCCTGACCTTCAGCCGGAGGGGCGATCTGCTCGGCGGCATGGCCTTTCTTTTTCTGAGCGATCGCGGACACGATGCGCTGCTGCTCGACGACATCTGCCTGACCGCGCCCGAGACCTGCCATCTCGCCTCGCCCGACGAGCGGGTTTCCGCCATCTACATCTGGGCGATCGCGGCGACGGGACGGGGGATCGCCGGTCTGGGCAAAGCCGCCGCTCACCTGCGCCAGATCAGATTTCGCAACGCGGACTGCTATGCGCAGCCGGCCAGCGTGGCCGGGCGCGAGATCATGAAGGCGACCGGTTTCGAGCCCGTTCCAAGTTTTCAGTCCGACCTCTGGTGTTACGAGCGGCCCTGGAATCGGCAGCCGATGCGCATGCCGGGCGGGATCATTCAAGCAAGGAGTTTTACAGATGCACGGCACTAGGATCCCTCTCGCCAAACCCGACTCCCGCGCCATCACGATCAAGCTCGCGCGCGATCCCAGCGACCTCATGCTGGTCACCGCCATTCGCTCCGCGGTCTATCTTGCCGAGCAGGACTGTCCGTTCGACGAGGAGTTCGACGGCAACGACATGGTGGCCGCGCATTTCATCGGCTTCGTCGGCAATGAGCCCGCCGGCTGCCTGCGGGTGCGCTTCTTCGGCGATTTCGCCAAGGTCGAGCGGCTGGCGGTGCGCCATCAATATCGGCGCTCGCGCATCTCGTTCAAGCTGGTGCAGGCGAGCGTCGATTATGTGAAGCGCAAGGGGTTCCGCAAGATCTACGGTCAGGCCCAGGACCGGTTGGTCGATTTCTGGGCCCATTTCGGCGCCAAGCCGCTCGGCCACAACCGCAAGATCACCTTCTCGGATTTCTCCTACACGGAAATGCTTCTGGAGATCGAACCGGGGCCCGATGCCATCACGCTGGACAGCGATCCCTACGTGATCATCCGTCCCGAGGGCGATTGGGACCGGCCGGGCGTGCTCGAAGCATCAGCGGGCCGGGCAGTGACATCGCCGCTGCGGGGCTTCGCGCCCGCGGACCGCTGAAACGGGTGCAGCTACGCGGAAGACAATGCCGGTCTCCATGCATGACGATCTGCCGATCCTGGTCTGTGCAGATCTCCAGGTCGAATACCTGACCCAAGGGCGTCGCCATGTCATCCTCGACGGCGACGTCACCGCCGCGCGCTGCCAGCAGTTGCTGACGCTGTGGCGCGACAAGCTCTGGCCGGTGATGCATCTCAAGCGCATCGCTCAGGCCGCCTGGTTCAATCCGTCATCCAGGCTGACCGATTGGATCGCCGAGGCGAAGCCGCGGCCGGGAGAGTTGACGTTCGAGCATCCGTTGCCTTCGGCCTACAGCTCGCCGCGGTTCGTGGACTACATGTCCAGTATCCACAATCTGCGCTGCGTTCTGACCGGATTTTCCCTGGACGAAACCATTCTGGCCACCGCCGTCGAAGGGTTTCACCGCAGCCATCGATACGAGGTGGTTGGCGACGCTGTCGCGTGCCGGCAGCCGGGAACGGGGAGGCCGCCGCCTACAAGCAATCCATGATGAATGTCATCGGGCATTTTGCTACGATCCAATCCAGCGCCGATCTGATCAGAATCAGCGGCGCCGTCGCGGTCGATGGGACGCGATCGGCGGATGGATAGGTGGGACATTGTCGCGGGGAGACGAACTCAACGAACTGGCAAGCGAGCTATCGCGTGCCGCTGAGAGGGCGCGCCGCATCGGCCTGCCCGCCACCGTGTATTTGCTTGCGATGGCCCTGGTCGAGGTGAGGGAGGCCGCTGAGGCTGCCCGCGCCGAGGATGACGACGGCGCGGCCTGAGGCCGCCCCCGCGTATGCGGCTTTGTGCAACGCTGCTGGGCGTTTGTCGCCGACGAATTGACGTTGCAAGTTCTATCCTGTCGCAATAGCCAAGGGAGGAAGCCGGCTGCGCTGGCGACGTGAAGACGTGAGGATTCCGCGATGTCCATGCTGCCCAATTCGCAAGAAGCCCGGGATGTGGCCTACCAGCTCCATCCGTACACCAACGCGCGCACCCATCAGCAGGCCGGTCCCCTGGTGATCGAGCGCGGCGAGGGGCCTTACGTCTTTGATGCGTCGGGCAAGCGCTATTTCGAGGCAATGGCGGGCCTGTGGAGCGTCGGGCTCGGCTTCAACGAGAAGCGGCTGGTCGAGGCCGCACACCGGCAGATGCAGGCCCTGCCATTCTATCATACGTTCTCCGCCAAATCGCACGGGCCCTCGATTGATCTCGCCGAGAAGCTGGTCGCGCTCGCGCCGGTGCCGATGAGCAAGGTGTTCTTCACCAACTCCGGGTCGGAGGCCAACGACACCGTTCTGAAGCTGATCGCATACCGCTCCAACGCGCTGGGCCAGCCGCAGCGCAAGAAGGTGATCAGCCGGATGCGCGCCTATCACGGCGTCACCATCGCATCCGCAAGTCTTACCGGCCTGCCCAACAACCACCGCTCGTTCGACCTGCCGCTGCCGAACATCCTGCATACGGGCTCGCCGCATTTCTACAAGGACGGTGGGCCAGGCGAGAGCGGGGAAGCGTTCGCGACGCGACGCGCCGAGGAGCTCGACGCGCTGATCCAGAAGGAAGGACCGGACACGATCGCGGCCTTCTTCGGCGAGCCGGTGATGGGGGCGGGCGGCGTCATCGTGCCGCCGGCCACCTATTGGGACAAGATCCAGAAGGTCTTGAACAAGTACGACATCCTGCTGATCGCCGACGAAGTGATCTGCGGCTTCGGCCGCACGGGCAAGATGTTCGGCTGCGAGACCTATGGCATCAAGCCGGATGCGATCGTCGTCTCCAAGCAGATCACCTCGAGCTATTTCCCGCTGTCGGCGATCATCCTGAACGACCGCATGTTCGAGCCGATCGCGGACGAGAGCAACAAGATCGGCGTGCTCGGCCACGGCTTTACTGCGGGCGGCCATCCCGTCGGCTCGGCGATCGCGCTGGAAAATCTCAAGATCATCGAGGAGCGCGGCCTCGTCGCGCACGCCGCCGAGCTCGGTGGTTATATGCAGGGAAAGCTGCGGGAGCTCTCCAGCCATCCGTTGGTGGGTGAAGTCCGCGGCGTCGGCATGATCGCAGCGCTCGAGCTCGTGCTCGACAAGGGGCGCAAGACGGCAGCGGCAACGCCGGGTGCGGTCGGCGGCATGGCCAGCCGGATGCTCCAGGAGCGCGGCGTGATCTCGCGCAACATGCTCGACGCTATCGCCATCTGCCCGCCGCTGATCGTCACCAAGACGCAGATCGACGAGCTGGTCGCGGCGATCTCGGGTGTGCTGGATGACATGAAGCCGGAAGTCGCGAAGCTGACGCCGGCGTAAGGCTCTCCTCGTCATTGCGAGGAGCCCTTGCGACGAAGCAATCGAGACTGTCTCTGCGGAAAGACTCTGGATTGCTTCGCTGCGCTCGCAATGACGATGTGGTTGGCATTGCGCCAGCCACAAAAAGCGCTCGCGGCCTATTCCGGCCGCTTCACCCCGACCACGCGACCTTTCTCGATCGCCAGCGCCAGCTCGCCGCGCTTGAGTTTCAGCGCGGCCTCGCCGAACAGCTCACGGCGCCAGCCGCGCAAGGCGGGCACGTCGGCTTCGTCGTCGGCCGCGATCTCCTCGAGATCGTCGACGGTTGCGATCACCTTGCTCGCGACCGCATGGCGCTCCGCGGTCATGCGCAACAGGACCTTCAGAAGCTCGACGGTGGCCGCGCCGTTGGAATTGTTGCGCGGCTTCTCCAGCTTCGGCAGCGTGGCGTGATCCCGCGCCAGCCCGCGCTCGACCGCGGCGACGATATCCGCGCCCCATTTGGATTTCTCAAAACCCTTCGGTACCGAGCGCAGATGCGCGAGTTTTTCGATGGTGTTCGGGGCGTGGGTCGCGATATCGCTGACGGCCTCGTCGCGCAGCACGCGGCCGCGCGGCACGTCACGGCTCTGCGCCTCCTGCTCGCGCCAGGCCGCGACTTCCATCAGGACGGCGAGGTCCTTGGGCTTGCGCACGCGTGTCTTCAAGCGCTCCCACGCGCGCTCGGGATGGAAGTCGTAGGTCTTGGGCGAGGTCAAAACCTCCATCTCGATGGAGACCCATTCGCTGCGATGGCGCTTCTTCAGGTCGGCATCGAGCGCGGCGAAGACGTCGCGCAGATGCGTCACGTCGGACACCGCGTAGTGCATCTGCTCCTTGGTCAGCGGCCGGCGCGACCAGTCGGTGAAGCGGTGGGTTTTATCGGGGCGGTGGCCGGTGACCTTTTCGACCAGCTGGTCATAGGCGATGCTGTCGCCATAGCCGAGCACCATGGCCGCGACCTGGGTGTCGAACACCGGATGCGGGATGATGTTGGCCTGGTGCCAGATGATCTCGATGTCCTGCCGGGCGGCGTGGAATACCTTCAGCACGCGCTCATTCGCCATCAGCTCGAAGAACGGCTTGAGGTCGATCCCCTCGGCCAGGGTGTCGATGACCATCGCTTCCTCGGCGCTTGCCATCTGCACCACGCACAGCAGCGGGTAGTAGGTGGTTTCGCGCAGAAACTCGGTATCGACGGTAATGACGGGGTGCTTGGCCAACCGGCTGCAGGCAGCCGCGAGGTCAGCGGTGGTGGTAATCAAATCCATGAACGGCCCATGACATTTATATCAGCCGTTCTGCCGAAAGCGCTGTGATGTCAAGGGGCTCGTAGCGAATTCGAGCCTTGCATTTGGACCGGAATCGGGTCCGTCAGCGAAATCCTACTCGTAGCGGACCCGCCGCGACGGTTTTCGCGCGCAAGGCAGCGCCACCACGACCACGCACATGGCGACCAGCGCCAGTCCCAGGAACTCGAAAACCAGCAGATCCACGACAAAATCCCCCGAAAGTCCGATAGACTTGTCGGGGTCGCGTTGAGGGTCTGTTAATTCTCATGGTTACCTAGCGGCGGGCCGGGCCGGATGGTGGACGGGGAGTTAACAGGCCGCTCCGGGTCGTTCTGCAAATCCCGAAACAGCCTCACGTCCCGCAGAACGTCTGCAACACCCGCTGATCCGGCAACGGCGGATCGGCGTAGGCGGCGTACTCGCGCTGTTCCTCGTACGGTTTGGCCAACGCCTTCACCAGCTCCTCGAATGGCGCATAATCGTCGTTGTTCACAGCCGCCTGTATGACCGCTTCGACGCGGTGGTTGCGCGGGATGAACATCGGATTGACGGCGTGCATCGCGGCTTTCCGCTCGGCCGCGGTCTGCGGCTCCAACGCTGTGCGCTCGCGCCAGCGCTTGGCCCATTCGTCGAAGGCTGCAGGGTCCATGAACTGGGCGCGCGCATCGTCGTTTGCCGGAACGCCTGCGGCATCGCCAAGCTTGCGGAAGGTGAGGGTGAAGTCCGCCTGGTTTTTCGCCATCGCATCGAGCAGGTCCTGGATCAGCGCCTCGTCGCCGTCGCGCTCGGTGAAGAGGCCGACTTTCCTGCGCAAGCCTGCCTGATAGGCCTTGCTGAACGTGTCGGGGAATGCGCCCAGAATCTCCTGCGCCTGCTCGATCGCCTTCTCCTGCTCTTCTCCGAACAGCGGCAGCAGGCATTCGGCCAATCGCGTCAGATTCCACAGCGCGATGCGGGGCTGGTTGGCATAGGCGTAGCGGCCGGTTTCGTCGATCGAGGAGAACACCTGCGCGGGATTGTAGGCGTCCATGAAGGCGCAGGGGCCGTAATCGATGGTCTCGCCGGAGATCGAGCTGTTGTCGGTGTTCATCACGCCATGGATGAAGCCGACCAGCAGCCAGCGCGCGACGAGATCGGCCTGGCGCGCGACGACGCCGGCGAGCAGCGCGTGATAGGGCCGGTCGACACCGAGTAGCTCCGGATAGTGACGGGCGATGACGTGTTCGGTGAGCCGGCGGATCGCGTCGGTGTCACGGCGCGCGGCGAAAAACTGGAACGTGCCGACGCGGATGTGGCTCGACGCCACACGCGTCAGCACCGCACCAGGCAGCGCGGTCTCGCGGATGACGTGCTCGCCGGTGATGACGGCTGCGAGCGAGCGCGTGGTCGGAATGCCCAGCGCGTACATCGCTTCGCTGACGATGTATTCCCGCAGGACGGGTCCGAGCGCGGCGCGGCCGTCGCCGCGGCGGGAGAACGGGGTGGGCCCGCTTCCCTTGAGCTGGATGTCGCGGCGGACGCCGTCCCGGTCAATGACCTCGCCGAGCAGGATCGCCCGGCCATCGCCTAGCTGGGGAACAAACTGCCCGAACTGGTGGCCGGCATAGGCCATGGCGATGGGGTCGGCGCCCTCCGGGATGCGTTTCCCGGCCAGGATTTCCGCACCTTCCGGGGTCTCCAGAAGGTCCGGATCCAATCCAAGCTGGACCGCCAACGGGCGGTTCAGCTTGATCAGTCGGGGCGCCGCCACCGGGGTCGGCGCGACCCGGGCGAAAAAGTTCGCCGGAAGCGCCGCGTAGGAGTTCTGGAACGGGAAATGGATTGTCATGGGCTCAAGATAGGCTTGGAACGCTCATCGGCAAAGGTGTCGGTCGGGAAGAACCGAAAATGGGGACTTCGGGCCCAAAAACAGGCCGTCCCCTTGGTTGCCGCCCCCGGCCTCGTCGGGTAAACCCTGCCGCAAGTTCGGACCGGTCGTTTCAGGCCGTCCGATTCGACCCCTCCGACATTGATTTTGGGACGACCATGCATCGCTACCGGTCACATACATGCGGCGCGCTCCGCGAGAGCAACATCGGCGAGACGGTTCGCCTCTCGGGCTGGGTCCATCGCGTTCGCGACCATGGCGGCGTGCTGTTCATCGACCTGCGCGACCATTACGGCCTGACCCAGTGTGTGGTCGATCCGGACTCGCCGGCATTTGCGCAGGCCGAGAAGCTGCGCTCGGAATACGTGGTGCGGATGGACGGCAAGGCACGGCGCCGCCCCGAGGGCACCGACAATGACGATCTGCCGACCGGCAAGGTGGAAGTGTACGTCAGCGAGATCGAGGTGCTCGGCCCTGCCGGCGACCTGCCGCTGCCGGTATTCGGCGATCAGGAATATCCCGAGGACATCCGCCTGAAGTACCGCTTCCTCGACCTGCGCCGCGAGAAGCTGCACCAGAACATCATGACGCGCGTCGAAATCATCAAGTCGATGCGCCGGCGGATGGAGGGGCAGGGCTTCTTCGAGTTCAACACCCCGATCCTGACCGCGTCCTCGCCGGAAGGCGCGCGCGACTTCCTGGTGCCATCGCGCATCCATCCGGGAAAATTCTACGCGCTGCCGCAGGCGCCGCAGCAGTACAAGCAGCTCTTGATGATGTCGGGCTTCGACCGCTACTTCCAGATCGCGCCCTGTTTCCGCGACGAGGACCCGCGCGCCGACCGCCTGCCGGGCGAGTTCTATCAGCTCGACGTCGAGATGAGCTTTGTCACGCAAGAGGACGTCTTCGCGGCGATGGAGCCGGTCATCACCGGCGTGTTCGAGGAGTTTGCCAAGGGCAAGCCGGTGACGAAGGGCTGGCGCCGCATTCCGTTCGCCGAAGCGCTGCGCAAATACGGCAGCGACAAGCCGGACCTGCGCAACCCGATCGAGATGCAGGACGTCTCCGAGCATTTCCGCGGCTCCGGCTTCAAGGTGTTCGCGCGCATGCTCGAAGACCCCAAGAACCAGGTCTGGGCGATCCCGGCGCCGGGCGGCGGCAGCCGCGCCTTCTGCGACCGCATGAACTCCTGGGCGCAAGGCGAAGGCCAGCCGGGCCTCGGCTACATCATGTGGCGCGAGGGCGGCGAGGGCGCCGGTCCGCTCGCCAACAACATAGGGCCTGAGCGCACCGCCGCGATCCGCGCGCAGATCGGCGTGAAGGAAGGCGATGCCGCCTTCTTCGTCGCCGGCGATCCCGACAAGTTCTGGAAATTCTCGGGGCTCGCCCGCAACAAGGTCGGCGAGGAATTGAACCTCACCGACAAGGAGCGCTTCGAGCTCGCCTGGATCGTCGACTTCCCGATGTACGAGTACAACGAGGAGGACAAGAAGGTCGACTTCTCGCACAACCCGTTCTCGATGCCGCAGGGCGGCCTCGATGCATTGAAGGGCCAGGACCCGCTGACCATCAAGGCGTTCCAGTACGACATCACCTGCAACGGCTACGAGATCGCCTCCGGCGGCATCCGCAACCACGTGCCGGAAGCGATGGTGAAGGCGTTCGAGATCGCGGGCTATGGCGAGCAGGAAGTGGTCGAGCGCTTCGGCGGCATGTACCGCGCCTTCCAGTACGGCGCGCCGCCGCATGGCGGCATGGCCGCGGGCGTCGACCGCATCGTGATGCTTCTCTGCGGCACCAACAATCTGCGCGAGATCTCGCTGTTCCCGATGAACCAGCAGGCCATGGACTTGCTGATGGGCGCGCCGTCGGAAGCCACGACAAAGCAGCTCCGCGAGCTGCACGTGCGGGTGAACCTGCCGCAGAAGGGCTGAGGCTGCTGCCGCGCTCTTCGCCTCTCCCCGCTGCGGGGAGAGGCCGCATCGCATCGAAGATGCGAGGCGGGTGAGGGGGACTCTCCGCGGTCAATCCGGCTGATATTGCGCCAGCTCCTCCACATCGTCATTGCGAGCGAAGCGAAGCAATCCAGAATCTTTGCGCGGAGGGACTCTGGATTGCTTCGCTTCGCTCGCAATGACGGAGCATGACGATGGTCCGTGAGCCCCTCTGGCATTCGCCTGGCGGGTACTCTTACAGCCCGGTCGATGCCTCGTTGCCTGTTGTGCACCGTGCAACCTGCCATATTCGCAGAGCCGTGTGCGGTCCAGCGATAGCTATGGATTTCAAACGTTTGACCGCGCGGTCTGTTGATGGGGACGCAATCGGATGTTGCCACCGGGGCGCCGGGCGTGCTTCATCCCGTTTCCATGACCCGGAATACCGCGAGCCCCGCGACAGGCCGGTCAGGAAACGTAGTTTGAGGCCGGTAACGCGAGGCGAGACACCGCATGTCGTCCTATTCTGATGATCTCCACCAAGCGGCGCTGGCCTATCATCGGCTGCCGCGTCCCGGAAAGCTCGAGATCCAGGCAAGCAAGCCGCTGGCCAACCAGCGCGACCTCGCGCTGGCCTATTCGCCGGGCGTTGCCGCCGCCTGTATGGAGATCGCCAAGAACCCGGCGGAAGCGGCGACCCTGACGATCCGCTCCAATCTGGTCGCCGTGGTCTCGAACGGCACCGCGGTGCTCGGCCTCGGCAATATCGGTCCGCTGGCCTCGAAGCCCGTGATGGAGGGCAAGGCGGTCCTGTTCAAGAAATTCGCAGGCATCGACGTGTTCGACATCGAGATCGCCGCCGATACCATCGAGCGCGTGGTTGAGACGGTGGCCGCACTTGAGCCGACCTTCGGCGGCATCAATCTCGAAGACATCCGCGGACCGGAATGCTTCGAGATCGAGACGCAGCTGAAGGAACGCATGAAGATCCCGGTCTTTCATGACGACCAGCACGGCACCGCCATCATCGTCGCCGCCGCCATCACCAACGGACTGCGGCTGAACGGCAAGAAGCTGTCGGAGGTCAAGATCGTGGCGTCGGGCGCAGGGGCCGCGGCGCTCGCGACGCTCAATCTCCTGGTCTCGATGGGCGCGCAGCGCAAGAACATCTGGGTCTGCGACATCGACGGCCTCGTGCACGAGGGCCGCAACACCACGATGGACCGTTGGAAGGCGGTCTATGCGCAGAAGACCGACAAGCGCACGCTCGCCGACGTCATCGGCGGCGCCGATATCTTCATCGGGCTTTCGGCACCGGGCGTGCTCAAGCCGGAGATGGCCAAGGCGATGGGCGACAAGCCCCTGATCATGGCGCTCGCGAACCCGACGCCGGAGATCATGCCGGAGGAGGCGCGGAAAGCCCGCCCCGACGCGATGATCTGCACCGGACGCTCCGACTATCCGAATCAGGTCAACAACGTCCTCTGCTTTCCCTTCATCTTCCGCGGCGCGCTCGACGTCGGCGCCACCGCGATCAACGAGGAGATGAAGCACGCCGCGGTCGAAGCCATCGCGCAGCTCGCGCGCGAGGCACCGTCGGATGCGGTGGCGCAAGGTTTCGACACCGGAGAGACCCAGGGCTTTGGCCCGGGCTCGCTGATCCCCAGCCCGTTCGATCCGCGGCTGATCCTGCGCATCTCCCCCGCCGTCGCCAAGGCAGCGATGGAATCGGGCGTTGCGACCCGCCCCATCACCAACTTCGACGAATACACCGCGCTGTTGGAGCGCTTCGCCTTCCGCTCCGGCCTTGTGATGAAGCCGATGTTCGCGAAGGCCAAGACCCAGCCGGTGCGCGTGATCTATGCCGAAGGCGAGGACGAGCGCGTGTTGCGCGCCACGCAAGTCGTGCTCGAGGAGAATCTGGCGCGTCCCATCCTGGTCGGCCGCCCGTCGGTGGTGGAGGCGCGCATCAAGCGCTTCGGTTTGTTGATCAGGGCCGGCAAGGATTTTGACCTCGTCAATCCCGAGGACGATCCGCGCTATCGCTCCTATGTGCAATCCTATGTCGAGGTCGCCGGCCGCCGCGGTGTCACGCCGGATGCGGCACGCACGGTGGTGCGCACCAACAACACGGTGATCGCGGCGCTCGCGGTCGTGCGCGGGGAGGCGGACGCCATGCTCTGCGGCGTCGAGGGCCGTTACATGAGCCATCTACGTCATGTCCGCGAGATCGTCGGCTTCTCGGCTGGCGTCAGCGACTATGCGGCGTTGGCGCTGCTGATCACCAGCAAGGGCGCCTTCTTCATTGCGGATACGCAAGTTCGCCCCAATCCAAGCGCGGAAGAACTTGCCGAGATCGCTTCGCTTGCGGCAATCCACGTCCAGCGCTTCAACATCAAGCCGAAGGTCGCCTTTGTTTCGCATTCGGATTTCGGCAGCTACGACACCGATTCCTCGCGCAAGATGCGGCGGGCGACCCAGCTCCTGAAGGAGAAGCATCCGGAGATCGAGGCTGACGGCGAGATGCAGGGCGACACCGCGCTCTCCGCCGCGGCGCGGAAAATGGTGCTGCCGCACTCCAAGCTGGAGGGCGAGGCCAACATCATGATCATGCCGACGCTGGACACCGCCAACGTGGCCTACCAGATGATCAAGTCGCTGGCGGACGCACTTCCCGTCGGCCCGATCCTGATCGGCCCGGCGCGCCCCGCGCACATCCTCACCCCGTCCGTGACCGCCCGCGGCATCCTCAACATGACCGCAGTCGCCGTGGTGGAAGCCCAGGAGCGTGCGGCGCGGCAGCAGCCGACGTTGTTTACCTGAGAATTGGCTGTGGCCACGCTGGAAGTGCATTCCCTTCTCCCCTTGTGAGAGAAGGTGGCGCGAAGCGCCGGATGAGGGGTTCTCTCCGCAGAATCGAGATCGTGAGAGGGTTCTCCGTGCCGATAGAAACCCCTCACCCGTCTCGCCGCGAGGCGGCGAGCCACCCTCTCCGACAAGGGGAGAGGGGAAGTTGTGCTCTACCAACTTTGAATTGCCTGCACTTCGCCATTTCCCTGTTTGTAAACCGGCGCACGACTCATCATAATCGGTCGATAGTTTCGTCAAGACGCCGATTCAAAAAGCCTGAGCCAAGAGGCCGATCATGCCAGCGTTCGTGACTTTCGGGCGGATCCTGTTCGCCGTGCTGTTCATCTATACGGGCGCCACCAAGCTGTTCGCGATCCAGGCGACCGCCGATTTCATCGCCACCAAGGTCGTGGTGCCCGAGCAGATCGCGCCTTACGCCAAACAGATCGAGGCGGTGACCGCCATGACCACGCCGCAGCTGCTGGCGATCTCGGTCGGCGTGCTCGAGATCATCGCAGGGCTGATGATCGCGCTGAATTTCGGCGCGCGGTTCTTCGCGATGCTGATGGTGATCTACATCGCGGTCTCGACCGTCCTGTTCTCCGATTTCTGGAATCAGGCGGCACCTGACAATGCGGCGATGGTGATCGATGCGCTGAAGAATCTCTCGATTATCGGCGCGCTGTTCATGATCATGGGCTACGGCCGCGCCACGCGCCCGGTCGAAGCGGCGTACGGAGACGTGTAGAGCGGGCGTCGTGCGCTATGGCTGGTGAGCCTCGCTCTCGGCCACAGAGCTCGGCCCACCCCATGCGCTGCCATGATGCTATCTTGCGCCTGTTTTGCCCGACGGGTCAAGTCGCATTCGAAAAACCCGAAATCGCTGTGCCGAGAAGGACTTGGCTACTTTGCATGGGGTTGTTTTCGAGTTTTTTGTAGAAACGAGAGCCCCAAGGGCTCTGCTAACCAACCCGACGCCACGGCGTGACGGTCACGTCATGTGCCGCGTCGAGCACGTAGGGCGCACCCGCTTTCATCCCGTGAGAAGTCAGCACCTCCTGAGGTGTCCGCGCCGGCACGTCGACGAAACAGCCTTCGCCGCCGGGCAGGCGGACATGGGGGGCTTCCGACAGCCAGAACGTGTCGTAGCGGTCCATGAACAGATCGAAGACCAGGGGGCCGCCGATGATCGCGACGGTGCCGGCCGACACGTCGGCAAAGGCACAGGCTTCCTCGAAGCTCGCGTCAGCCGGATTCCAAAGTGTCGCGTTCGGCATTTCCGGATCAACGGTAAGGGCGGCGATTTTGCGGGTCAGGATCAGCCGCTTGCGCTTCGGCGAGTTCGGCTGCTGTTCATACGAGTTGCGGCCGTGCACGATCAGCGCGGCACGGTCGAGCGACTGCTCGAAGAAGCGCTTGTCGCCCGCGAACTTCAGGCTCTGGGGCATCACATGATCCGCGTCGGCGAGCATGCCGTCCGCGGAGACGATAACGTAAGCTTCGAAGCGGAAAGACAATTGCCGACTATTCGGTAACAGTGGTCACAACGGAATTGACCGGCCGTGTGCTGACCGTCGGCAGCTTGACGTCCTTGAGCAGCTCCTGGTCGTATTCGGGCAACGTCGAGACGGGCGCTTTGGCGCGCATCGCTACCACCTTGAAGCCACCGGCCTTGAGGCGGTTCAGAAGCTCAGGCAGCGCTTCCGCAGTGTGCTTCTGGAAGTCGTGCATCAGGATGATGCCCTTGCCCAGCTTGTCGAGCTTCTTCATCACGGTGTCGATCACCTTCTCGGGCTTGGAGGCCTTGAAGTCGAACGAGTCGAGGTCGCAGGAGAAGATCGCGATGTTGCGGTTGCCGAGATAGGTGACCATTTCCGGCGGATGCTGGAGCGCCGGGAAGCGGAAGAACGGCGAGGGCGAGATGCCGCCCAGCGCCCATTTCACCGCCGAGAAGCCCTTCTCGATCTCGTCCTTCCTCTGCTGCTCGGTGAGCTTCTTGTTGTTGAGATTGGCATGCGACCAGGTATGCGCGCCGACCGTGTGGCCCGCCGCGTAGACCTGCTTCAGGATCTCTGGCTCGTAAGTCGAGTGCAGACCGATCGGAAAGAAGATGCCGGTGGTGCACTGGTCTGCGAGGGCCTTCAGCACCGCGGGCGTGTTGCGCGGCCAGGGGCCGTCGTCGAAGGTCAGCACCACCTCGTGGTCGCGCAGGAAGTCGAGCTCCTTGAAGTGCTCGAAGCCGAAGCCAGGGCCGCCGGTTGTGTCGATCTCGACGGTGCGGGCGACGCCGAGCGCATTCGGATTGTTGCAGGCGGCGCGCGCCGGCTGCGGAGGCTGTTGCGGCGGAGGCGGATTGGCGATTGCGGCCTGCGGTGCGGGGGCTGCCGCCGGCGCGGCGGCAGCGGGCGCTGCAGCTGGTACTGCTTGCGTCGCCGCCGCGGGTTTCGCGGCTGGCGTCTGCGACCATGCTGCGCCTGTCATCGCCAAAGACATCGCACTCGCTAAAATCAGTCCTGCCGCCACACGCATCGTGTTGTCCTCGAGATTGATCCCGTTGTTCGGCCGCGGCTTTTTCGCCTCCGGCAGAACCACTCCTGCCCCAGATATCCTAGCCTAGATGGTGGTCCATCGCCATTGCAACGCCTGTTTGGCGCTTCGTGACGATTGTGCCCAAGCCTGTACGCTCAAGCCTGCTTTGCAAGCGCCGCATCAGCTGTCGGCCAGCGCCTTGGCAATCGCCGTCTTGATGCGAGTGTCGGCAGGTTCAACGGCAGACGGAAACACCTCGGCGATATAGCCGTCCCGGCCGATCAGGTATTTGTGGAAGTTCCACTTGGGAACATCCCTTGGCCGCGCCTCGGCGGCCCATTTGTAGAACGGGTGCGCCTTCGGCCCCACCACGATGGCCTTGGCGGCGATTGGGAAGGTAACGCCGTATTGGTGGTGTGCGGTCTCCGAGATCTCGCTGGTGCCGCCGGGCTCCTGGCCGCCGAAATCATTCGACGGCACGCCGATGACACTGAGCCCGCGCTGGTGAAACTCGTTCCAGAGCTCTTGCAGTCCGGCATATTGCGGGGTGTAGCCGCAGAGTGAAGCAGTGTTCACGACCAGCAATGGCTTGCCGGTGGAGGCTGCAAGGCGGATGTCATCGCCGGAGAGAGCAGGGAAGGAGAACGCGTATGCCGACACCCGGCTCATTCCGCCATCGGCCAGCGCGCGCGTGGCCGACGTGGCAGCTGCGAGCAGCGCCGTGGTGAGCACTGTCCTACGGTTTGGCATGACGACGTCCCCCCGACATGATCCGGGATGCACCTTACTCCGCCACTGCGATCGGCCTGCTCAACACCGCGTTATCTGACGCGGCGAAGTGCTCAGTACAGGCGGACGATGAAGTCCGTGCCTTCGCCGGTCTCGCCCTGGTTGATGCCCTGGTCGGAGACGATGACCGAACCGCCGGTGGTCAGCATCTCGCTGATCTTCGCCATTGTGTCGGCAGGGATCGAGAGGCGGTCCAGCGCCTCTGCCGGGCTGTCCGGGGTGACGACGGGCTTGGCTGCGATGGGGATCACGGTGGCGCCGCGCTGGCGGCGCGTCACGAGACCATCATTCTCGCGCGCGGCGGAGCGGACCGCAACGGGCAGCGACACCACCGACCAATGCAGCGCATTGGGGTCGGCCTTGTCGACCTCGGCGGTGAAGATATGGGTGCCCAACGGCCGGTCGCTCGCGGCGATCGTGATGGGCACCTCGAACAGCGGCGAAAAATTCTGCCGCACATAGAGCTTGGAATCCTTGCGGCTGATGAACACCGCAATCTGTCCGGCGCGCTTCGGCAGATCCGGCTTTGCGGCGGGCGCGGGATCGGCGATTCGGGCCTGGTCTTTCGTTGCTTCCGGTGAAGCGGCTTGCGCGGGTGTCGCTGCAGTCACGGCCGCGTCGGGCTTTTTCTCGGTAGGCGCCGCTTCAGCCTTGGCCGCCTCAGCCTTGGCTGGTTCAGATTTCGCTGGTTCGGACTTTGCCGTTTCCGTCTTCGGATCTTCAGCCCTCGGCGTATCGGTCGGCTCCGATTTGGCAGCCTCGAGCTCGGAGGCGGGCTTCTCGTCCGTGGTCGCGGTGGTTTCTGCACCTTCAGAAGGTTTTGTTCCGGTGCTCGTGGCCTCGGCGGAGTTGATGTCAGCCTTCGCTGCTGCGGCTTCCTCGGGGACCGGCGCATTGCCCGTGGTCACATCCGACATCACGGTATGGCCGATCGAGGAGCGCAGCTCGAGCACGCGGTCAGCGCTGGCGGTTTTCGTCTCGACCGGCTTGGCTTCCGCGCCACTGGGGTCGGGAGCGCCCTTGTCCGCCTTGTCGCCAACGCTCGTCGGAGGTTCGAGGCTTGCTGCCGGTTGCGGCGGCACGCGCAGCGAAGCGAGCATCGGATGGGAGAAGCTTTGCGGTGCGATCTGGCCGGGCGTGACGATCACGCGCGCG
Organism: Bradyrhizobium sp. LLZ17; assembly: GCF_041200145.1. Classification (NCBI taxonomy): domain Bacteria; kingdom Pseudomonadati; phylum Pseudomonadota; class Alphaproteobacteria; order Hyphomicrobiales; family Nitrobacteraceae; genus Bradyrhizobium; species Bradyrhizobium zaerense. Next base: position 1,684,071 of record NZ_CP165734.1, on the reverse strand, counting down.
CCCATCTTGGTCCAGTTCCACATCTTCACGGCGAATGCCATCGGCATGCGGATGCAGCCGTGCGAGGCCGGATAGCCCGGCAGCACGCCGGCATGCATGGCGACGCCGGACCAGGTGATCCGCTGCATGTACGGCATCGGCGCGCCGCTGTAGATGTTGGAATGGTGGAATTTGTGCTTCTGGATGATGCTGAAGACGCCCATCGGGGTGGAGTGGCCCTTCATGCCGCTCGACACCGGAGACTCCGCGAACGCGCCCTTGGAGTCGTAGACGGTCACTTTCTGCCGCTCGATGGAGACGACGATGACCAGCGGCCCCTGCGGCTTCGCGCCGGCTTCCTTTTCGACGACGGCGTCCTTCTTGCCGGCTGCCGTGCCGCGCTTCTGCGGCTTCTGCCGCGGCGCTTCGGGACGCCGCTCCTGCAGGCCGTAGGCCCCATTGGAATAATCCGGCCAATAATAAAATGCTGCGTCTGCCTGGCTGCTCGTGCCGAACGCACCCGCCGCCGTCAAAATGGCGACCTGCCAGAGTCGCGCCGGCTTGGCCGAAAAACCAGACCCGTTCACGCTATTCATCCTCGAATCCATAATCCAAATCAGACGTTAGTCTCACAGAGGGAATACGCGTTCACCAGCACGGCAGTTCTGCCATCAGCTACTTTTGTCCGAACCGTAGCAAAAAAGCCTCACGGACCGGTAAACGGCGGTCGGGATGGGCTGCCGGTCGCCTTCCTGAAGGGCGGTCGGATGCCTACATTGCGGGAACTTGTGACCGGAGAACTGCATGTCATCTCGTTTCCCCGCTCTTTCCAGCATCCGCTTGAAAGGTTTCGCTTTATTCCTTCTGCTGCTGGCCGTGCCAGCGGCGTCGGCATCCGCCGCCGATGAGCCGGATCTGATCTTCCGCCGCTCTACCGTGTTCAAATGGATGAGCCCAAACGACAAGCTCGCGACTTATGGCCTCGACGACCCCGAGGTCGAGGGCGTGGCCTGTCATTTCACCGTGCCGGAAAAGGGCGGCTTCAAGGGCTGGCTGGGCCTCGCTGAGGAGGTCTCGGACATCTCGCTGGCTTGCCGCCAAATCGGGCCCATCAAGTTCAAGGACAAGATGGAGCAGGGCGACGATATGTTCCGTGAACGCCGCTCGCTGTTCTTCAAGAAGATGCAAATCGTGCGCGGCTGCGATGCCAAACGCAACGTGCTGGTTTACATGGTCTATTCAGACAAGCTGATCGAGGGCTCGCCGAAGAACTCGACCTCGACGGTGCCGATCATGCCGTGGGGACCGGCTGATGCGAACGTCCAGAAGTGCGGCGATTTTTTCACTCAGTGACGCGCTTGCGATCACTCACCGGGGACCGCGCGGCTGATTCGCGGTTTCGCCAGATGTGAGCCGGTCAGCCGAACGAACGCCTGCGGCGCAGCCTCGTAGCCGCGGCCGGATTGCAGCGCCATCTCGCCAGGCGAGTCGGCACGGTTGCGAACCGGCTGTTGATCGGCGCGGTCTGTCCATTGGGCCGCGTCGCGCGCCGTTGCGCGATGTCCCACCGTCATGTTGGCCATCCCTCAAATGAATGTGCCCGGTGCTGATCCGGTGCTTCTCGGTTTCGATGACTTGGGTGTCGACGGACACGCCCCCGGTTCGACAGCCCAGCCCTCGTTTGGGTCTCTCTTCAGCAGAGAAACGTAAAATGCATGTGAAGTGCTTGAGGCGCCCACATGATAATGGCATGCGCGCGGTACGCTTTTGGCGCGAAGGGAGCTTGCAAGCTACTTTGATCTGCGCTGCGACCGACCTGAAATCATTGCGGTTTTCCGCCGAATGTTTCGTTGCCTTCGATGCGACGAAACAATTCCGGCAAGGATGAAACCATTTTCGGTTTTTGGCGCATCACGGAAGAAACCGCGCATGGTTATCAGCGTCACAACGACCACGGCGCACTGCCGGCAAACGGAACCTGGAGATAAGTCCATGCGCGCACTCAGCCTGATCCTTGCTTTTGGCTTCGTGCTCGTCGGCTCCTCCTTTGCAGGCACTCCCGACGGTAGTCTGCCGGGCGTCGGCACATTCCAGTATAGCGGCTCGCCGGTGACGACCACGGCGCCGCAACCAATTGTTGTCGCCGCGCGCTTCTGATCCCTCAATAAGAAAATCAGCCGGTAAAGGCCATCATGCTTGTTCGTCTCTGCGCCGCAGCGCTCATGTCCTTTCTGACGATCAGTTCCGTCCAGGCGCAGGTGCGCTCCCCCTCCAGACTACCTGATCCGCGTACCGAATTCGTCAGGCAATGCGCGCCGCGCATGCTCGGGCGCTGGGAGCACCCGGAAGAGGTCTGCGGTTGCCTGCATGATCATGCCGCCGCCGTCGTCGAGGATCGCGACCTGCGCGAAGCGCTGTTGCGCGGCATCAGCGAGACGGGCGTGCCGACAATCGAGACGGATTGGATACCGTCATCCAAGCAGAACGAGATTGGGCCTACCTTCACCAAGATCGCCAAGCCGACCTTGCAGTGCATGTTCGACCCGGCCAAGTAACGCTTCAGCTCGTCATTTCGACTTGGGACCGAACCGCGCCACGCAGGAGGTGGTCCGCGAGACGCCTTGGTTAGTCATCTTCGCGCCGCGCACTTCCTTGACCTGTCCGGCCGGGCAGGTTCCGTCATCCACCTGCACGCGCTGGCCGAGCTTGAGATCGACGATATCCTGTTCGCGTCCGACCGTGCCCGCGCGCGCCGCGGTCGCAAGCGCCAGGGCGATGAGGAGCGGGAGGCTAGTCGCAACGCGCAGCAGCATGGTGTGAGATCCCGGCATCGATGCCGCAATGTAGGAGGCAGCGCGCGATTCTGATAGTGAACCTTCGTCACGCCCGCCGGGTCGATCTGCCTTTGCCGCGCAGGGCAGCGCGCGATTCCCGCGCAAGTCGCGCGGCGCAGGCGACGAGTTGCGGAACCGCATGCCCGGAAAATCCAAGCACGAAGCCCGGCAAGGGCCGCGCTCGCGCGTAGGTATCGGCGAGCAGCCAGCCTTCCGTGCCCGCCGCCTGTTTCGCCTCCGCCGCAATCGCAGGAGCAACTGACGGATCGAATCGCGCGACCAGGTGCAGGCCTTGCGAGGGCACCGGTACCGACAGTGCCCCGTCTGATGCGGCTTCGAGCGTCTCGGCCAGCGCGTCGCGCGCCTCACGATAGAGTTTTCGCACGCGCTTCAGGTTTGCCGCGAATACGCCGGAATTCAGCATATCGGCCACCGCGCCTTCCATCAGCGTTCCGGGAAAGCGGTCGAGTGCCGCGCGAGCCGCGGCGACATCCGCGATGATGCGCTCGGGGAGGGCGCAATAGCCGATGCGCAAGCCCGGAAACAGCGTTTTGGCGAACGTACCCATGTAGATCACGCGCTGGAGCTGGTCGATACCGGCGAGCGACATCAGCGGCGCACCGTCATAACGGAACTCGCTGTCGTAATCGTCCTCGAACACGAAGGCTCCGGCCCGCTTCGCCCAGTCCAGCAGTTCGAGCCGCCGCGGCATCGACATTTGCACACCCAGTGGAAATTGGTGCGACGGCGTCACGTAGGCCGCGCGCGCAGAGGGAGCCATCGTGCGTCCCTTCGCGATGTGCAGCCCGTGCGCGTCGACAGGAACGGAGACTGCGCGGTAGCCGCACTGTGCGATGGTCCTGCGCGCGATTGGATAGCCGGGGTCCTCACACCAGACCTGGTCGTTCGCCTCCAGAATGGTGCCGAGCACGATGCGGAGCGTATGCAGCGTGCCGGAGGTCAGCATGATCTGGTCGGGGTCACAGCGTAGCCCCCGCGCCGACAACAAATGATCGGCGATCGCCGCACGCAGCTCGCGGCTGCCGCGCGGATCGCCGTAGTGGAGATGCTCGGTACCAAAGGCGCGCATGCGCCGGCCGACGAAGGCGCGAAAGCGCTGCACCGCGCGCTGGTCGATATGGGTGCAGCCGAGCGAGAGCGCGCCCTGTTGCGGTGCTTCGATCATCGCCTTCGATCTTTTCGGTGGGGCTGCGCGGGCCGGGATGCGCGCCGCGACGAAGGTGCCGGAGCCGACCGTCGCCTCGGCCAAGCCGTCGGCGATCAGGCGCTCATAGGCCGTGACCACGGCGTTTCGCCGGAAGCCCGTTTGTCTTGCCAGCGTTCGCGACGGCGGCAGCGGCTCGCCGGGCTTGACGAGACCTCCAACGATCATCTCGCACAGGGCCTGGTAGAGCCGGTGCGCCGCGGAGGCCGCGGCGGTGATGTGAGGCCCGGTGAGGTCCAGGGGCAGCTCGGCCTTCGCCGGCGAGAGGCCAAAATTGGTCGGACTTTTTTGCATGGAATTGGCACTATCGCAGACCAAATCCGCCGCTACAACTGGCCTGGCGTTCTACCAATTCCGACAGGAGCGGCCGTGAGCCAAGCTGAGACCTCAAATTCCTATCCGACCTCCGCGCGCAACCAGGTCAAACGCCTTCACGATCGCGGCTTCTACGATCACGATACCGTTCATCGCATCCTGGATTCCGCAATGCTCTGCCACGTCTCCTATGCGATCGACGGACAGCCCTACTGCACACCGACGTTCTTCTGGCGCGAGGGAACAAGGCTGTATTGGCATGGGAGCAGCGCCAGCCGCATGCTGCGCAACCAGACCAAAGGCGAGCGGGTCTGCCTGACCGTCGCCCATCTCGACAGCCTCGTGCTGGCGCGCTGCGGCTTCAACCACTCCGCGGATTACCGCGCGGCGATGGCGTTCGGCACCGCCTATCTCGTCACCGACCCCGAGGAGAAAGCGCGCGCGGTAATCGCGATGGTCGACCGCTTCTTCCCAGGTCGCACCGCGAGCCTGCGCCAGAGCAACAGCCAGGAGATCAAGGCGACCTCCTTTATCGCGATGGAGATCGAGGAGGCCTCGGCAAAAATCCGCGCCAAGGGTGTTGCGGACGACGACGAAGATTACGCCTTGCCGATCTATGCCGAGCGCATTCCCGTGCGCAGTGTGCTCGGCGCGCCCGAACCGTGCCCGCGCCTGCTCGACGGTGTCACGCGACCGGCGACGTTGAATAGCTATTCGGAAGGCCGACTGCTCGAAGATGCATTGCGGGAGGCCTATTTTGTGGAGTACCCGAACGGTTGAAATCGGCTAGTTTGGGCGCTCCTTCGATCAACTGGATGCCCGGAGTAGCCTGATGAACCCCGATACGCAGCAGCGGATTCTCGACGCCGTCGATGCCGGCTTCGAAGCCCAGCTTGCGACCACACGTGATTTCGTCGCGATCCCTTCGACCCGCGGGGCCGAGGGACCGTGCCAGGACATGATCGGCGATCTCCTGCGCGAGCGCGGCTATGAGGTCGACGACTGGCACATCCATGTCGACGATCTCAAGGATTTGCGCGGGTTCGGACCGATCGAGCACGACTTCTCCAAAGCACGTTCGGTGGTCGGGACCTACCGTCCGCGGAGCAATGGCGGCAAGTCGCTGATCCTCCAGGGGCACTGCGACGTGGTTCCGGCCGGGCCGCTGGAATTGTGGGAGACGCCGCCCTTCTCGCCGGTCATCAAGGACAGCAAGATGTTCGGACGCGGCGCCTGTGACATGAAATCCGGCACGATCGGCGCGCTCCAGCGCTCGATGCGATCGAGGCCGCAGGTTTCCAAGCCGACGGCGCGAATTCACTTCCAATCCGTGATCGAGGAGGAGAGCACCGGGGTCGGTGCGCTCTCGACGCTTCAGCGCGGCTACCGGGCAGACGCCTGCTTTATCCCGGAGCCGACCGGCGGCAAGATGGTCCGCTCGCAGGTCGGCGTAATCTGGTTTCGCCTGCGTGTGAAGGGGCATCCGACCCATGTCGCCTTTGCCGGCTCGGGGTCGAATGCGATCATGGCGGCGTATCATCTCGTCCATGCCCTGCAAAAGCTCGAGATCGAGTGGAACGAGCGCGCGAAGGCCGATCGTTATTTCAAGGCGCTGAACCATCCCATCAACTTCAATCCCGGCATCATCAAGGGCGGCGACTGGGCGTCCAGCGTGCCGGCGTGGTGCGATGTCGACTGTCGTATCGCGATCCTGCCGGGCTGGTCGGTGGCCGATCACCAGAAGGAAATTCTGGCTTGCGTCGCCGCCGCCTCACGCAATCACCGCTTCCTCGCCAACAATCCGCCGGAGATCGAATGGTCGGGCTTCCTGTCGGAAGGTTATGAACTGACCGACGCGGCGGCGCCCGAAGCTGCATTTGGCAAGGCTTTCAACAAGGTCTATGGCGGCGCGGTCGAAGACCTGGTGTTCACTGCACTCACCGACACCCGCTTCTACGGCCTCAATTACGGCATCCCCAGCCTCTGCTTTGGCGCGAGCGGCGGCGAGATGCACGGCTTCAACGAATATGTCGAGCTGGAGTCGCTGAAGAAGACGACCAAGGCCATGGCGCTGTTCATCGCGGAGTGGTGCGGGGTGGAGCAGGCGTAGGGGCCTTCTGCCGTCATTCCGAGGAGCCCTCGCGACGAAGCAATCCAGACCGCCGCCCGCGGAGGCAGTCTGGATTGCTTCGCTACGCTCGCAATGACGGGCTGCCCAATCCACCGGCTCACCAAGATACTTTAAGCTTAAAATAAAGACTAGGATGCTGGCTCAGCCGGTGGCAGACTGGCGCCTGATCGCAAGGCCTTGAGTCCGCCGGGGAAGTAACGATGCGCGATTGGGACGATGCTTACGCCAATTCGGCCCATATCCCGGGCTCCGAGAAGCTGCCGGCGCTGTGGGCGGAGCGGGCGGCCGATTACCGCGCCGGGTTGAAGGGCTTTCGTCCCGACATCGCCTACGGCTCCCGTGAACGCCAGCGCCTCGACCTCATCCTGCCCGACGGCGACAGCAAGGGCCTTATCGTCTTCATCCATGGTGGGTACTGGATGCGCTTCGACAAGTCGGACTGGACCGACCTTGCCGAGGGCGCGCGGCATCATGGCTGGACCGTGGCGCTGCCGAGCTACACGCTGACCCCGGCCGCCCGCATCTCCGAAATCACCGCCGAGGTCACCGCCGCAATCGCCAAGGCGGCTTCGGTTGCCGCCGGCCCCATCCGGCTTGCGGGCCATTCCGCCGGCGGTCATCTCGTCACGCGCATGCTGTGCGACGACAGCGGGCTCGACCCTGCCGTCTACAACCGCATTGCCGGCACGCTCTCGATCAGCGGGCTGCACGACTTGCGGCCGCTGCTCAAGACCAGGATGAACGAGACGCTGCGCATGACCGTGGAGGAAGCCACGCTCGAGAGCGCCGCGCTGCATCAGCCGCGTGGCCATTCCCCGGTCACCGCCTGGGTCGGCGGTTGCGAGCGGCCGGAGTTCATCCGGCAGTCCGATCTGATGGCCAATATCTGGACAGGTTTTGACGTGCCGACGCGGCTCGTCGTCGATCCCGGGCTCAACCATTTCACCGTGATCGATGGGTTGAAGGATCCCTCGTCGTCGATCACCGCGCGCCTGATCGGCCTCGACTGACGAGAGGGATGATCGAAAGGGCTTGCCATGACGTCCAGCGGTTACGATCCCAGCAGAGAAGGTGCCGAGACCGAGTTCGCCCGGCGCATGTCCTATGGCGATTATCTCGCGCTGGATGCGATTCTCGGCGCGCAGCATCCGCTGTCCGAAGCTCACGACGAGATGCTGTTCATCATCCAGCATCAGACCACGGAGCTGTGGATGCGGCTCGCGATCCACGAGCTGACGGCTGCGCGCCGCGCGATCTCCCGGGACGAGGTCGCCCCCGCCATGAAGATGCTGGCGCGGGTGTCGCGCATCTTCGAGCAGCTTAACGGCGCATGGGACGTGCTGCGCACGATGACGCCAAGCGAATACACGCGCTTCCGTTCAAAGCTCGGCCAGTCCTCGGGCTTCCAGTCGCTCCAGTACCGCCTGATCGAATATCTGCTCGGCAATCGTAATCACGCGATGCTGAAGCCGCATGCGCATGATGCAGAGGTGATGCAACTGCTCGAAGCCGAGCTTGCGACGCCGAGCCTCTATGACGAGGTGCTGCGGCTTGCGGATCGCAACGGCCTCAAGATGCCGGCCGCGGTGCTGGCACGCGACATCCGCGAGACCCACAGCTTCAACGAGGGCGTGCTCCAGGCCTGGCACCAGGTCTACGAGGCACCCGAGACGCATTGGATGCTGTACGAGGTCGCGGAGAAGCTGGTCGATTTCGAGGATTACTTCCGGCGCTGGCGCTTCAATCACGTGACCACGGTCGAGCGGGTCATCGGCTTCAAGCGCGGCACTGGCGGCACTGGCGGCGTCAGTTATCTCAAGCGCATGCTGGAGATCGAACTGTTCCCCGAACTCTGGCGCGTTCGCACCATTCTCTAGAGATGTCCAATAGAGATGTCCAATGACCAAGCTTCGCGTCTACGAGGACACCAAGGCGCTGTTTCATCTGCCGGACGGCGTGATCTATCTCGACGGCAATTCGCTCGGTGCGCTGCCGCTGGGGGTTGCCGAGCGCGTCAGTCGCGTCATCACCGCGGAGTGGGGCGATGAACTGATCCGCGCCTGGAATAGTGCGGGCTGGTACGTGCAGCCGCGCCAAATCGGCGACCGCATTGCACGGCTGATCGGCGCGGAAGCCGGCTCGGTGATGATCGGCGATACGCTGTCGCTGAAGGTTTATCAGGCGCTCGCTGCTGCGCTCGACATGAAGGCGGAACGCAAGATCATCTTGTCGGACACAGGCAATTTCCCGACCGATCTCTACATGGCCGAAGGCCTGATCGGGACACTCGGACGCGGGCATCAATTGCGCCTGGTGGCGCCAGAAGAGGTCGAGGCCGCGCTGTCGGAGGAGATCGCGGTGCTCTACCTCACCGAGGTCGATTACCGCACCGGCCGCCGCCACGATATGGCGAAGCTGACGGCAAAAGCTCATGCGCTCGGCATCGTCACCGTCTGGGACCTCGCCCATTCGGCCGGCGCGCTGCCGGTCGATCTTGCAGCCTGCGGTGCCGATTTCGCCGCCGGTTGCACCTACAAATATCTCAATGCCGGTCCCGGCGCGCCGGCGTTTCTGTATGTCGCGCCACACCACGCTGGCTCCGCGCGCGCCGCGCTGTCCGGCTGGATGGGGCACGCGAAGCCGTTTGCGTTCGATCTGGCCTATGCCGCGGCCGGCGGTGTCGAGCGCATGCGCGTCGGTACGCCGCCGGTGCTGGCGATGGCGGCGCTGGAGGCCTCGCTCGATATCTGGGATCAAATTGATATCGCGGACGTACGCGCGCGTTCGCTCGCATTGGGTGATCTCCTGATTACCGAGGTCGAGCGCCGCTGCCCGGCCCTGAAGCTGGTGACGCCGCGCGCGCACGCGCAACGCGGCTCGCAAGTCTCCTTCGTCTTCGGCGGTGGTTACGCCGCCATGCAGGCCCTGATCGCCCGTGGCGTGATTGGCGATTTTCGCGCGCCCGACATCATGCGATTTGGCATCACGCCATTGTACATCGGCGAAGGCGAGATTGTACGGGCGGCGGAGATCATCGAAGAGGTGATTGCCGGTGAGATGTGGCGCCGGCCGGAATATCAGGTGGTCAACGCGGTGACGTAGCCTGAGCTGGGCGCGATCGGCCTCGTGCAGCACGGCAAGGCCATTACCTCCAGCGTCATTGCTTTGCTGATCGAAGCCATTCACGTTGAGACAAAATCATTTGGGAGGAGATCCGATGACGGCGCTCGAGAAACTTAAGGCGATGAAGATGCCGTTCGCCGAGCTCAAGGGCGTCGAGTTCGTCGAAGCCGAGAAGGATCGCGTAGTGGCGCGGATGACGGTCAGGCCCGATCTCTGCACCCTTCATCACACGATTCACGGCGGCGCAGTGATGGCCCTGGCCGATTCCGTCGGGGCGGCCGCGACCGTGATCAACCTGCCTGAGGACGCCAAGGGCACGACCACGCTGGAGAGCAAGACCAATTTCATTGGTGGGGCCAAGGAGGGAGCGACGATCATCGCGACCGCGACCCCGGTTCACCGGGGGAGGCGGACCCAAGTCTGGACCACGCGGCTCGAAACTGAGGATGGCAAGCTGGTGGCCGTGGTCACCCAGACCCAGCTTGTCCTCGTATGAATACGGGGCTTTGATTTCGTTAACGAATTGGTCGCGCCAATGCCACTAACTTGAGCAGGTTCCCGTCTTGAAAGATTTGTTGCGACGCACAATATTGGAGCGCTAGGGGATTCGAACGCCTCCTCGAGGATACCAAGAGGAGTTTTGACTTGTCACTCGAACTAACTTTGGCACCTGAAGCCAGCACCCGCACAATGCCCGTTCCGGGCTACGTGCGGACCTTGAGCCAGCAGGAAGAATTGCCGCTTCTGCGCGATCACCTGCTCAGGCTCGATGCCGAAAGCCGGCATGACCGCTTCAACGGTTTTCTCGACGACAGCTTCATCGAGCGTTACGCCGCCCGCTGCGCCGACGACGGCACCGTGATCGTCGCCTATATCGTCGATGGCGTGGTCCGCGGCGCGGCCGAGCTGCATCCGCCGGAGGACGATTCGCTGCCCGAAGTCGCCTTCAGCGTCGAAGCCTCCGCGCGCCGTCAGAACGTGGGCACCGTGCTGTTCAGCCGCCTGATCGCCGAAGCGCGCTGGAAAGGTTTCAAGCGCCTGCGGATCACGACGGGCGCAGAGAATCACGCCATGCGCGCGCTTGCCAAAAAGTTTGGTGCGCATCTGCAATTCCGCCATGGCGAATCCACCGGCACGATCGACCTTGGCAAGACGCCCGAAGCCGAGCTCGCCGATCTCGCGGCAGCGCCATTCACGGCGGGCCGCGCCTTACTCAGCTTCAATTCTACCTGGTGGAAGCTCATCTCGAGCATGTACCCCAACCGCGCCGCGTAGAATCAAAAAGCGGACCGGCAACGCCCGTCCGCTTTGATAGCAACATTAACGAAATAACGCGTCAGGTGCCGGTGCGCTTGTCATTGCCGAAGCGGCGGACGACGCGGCGTTCGACCACCACCGAGCGCTGCGCGCCCTGTTCGCCGGCGATCACGCGGGTAGAGCTGATGCGGCTGTTGGTGCGGACCTGTTTCTTGACCTCAGCCTGAACGACATCGAGCGGCATTCCCATCAAGGCCGCGGCGATCTCGGCCTGCTGCTCCTGATCGTCGGTGATGCCGACGGCGGCGAAGATCGCCTCGTCCAGGGTGGGCGGATCGTGGCGGACGCGCCGCGTGCCGTACTTGGTATTCCAGTCTGCGTTCATAGGTGCCTCGTTTCGATCCCGGGATACCTAGTGCGGTCTATGTTGCATTGCAATATGAATTTGGTGTGGCATCTCAGCTATGCGCTCAGACTCCGCCAGCTTGCCCCTCGCTAGGGCATCGCTGCCTCGCGTGCGGTGGAGCGGACCGGCGCCTGCGGCCAGCGCTTGAGCGCGGCGTGGCCGGCTTCCGATAGTCGATAGATGCCGCGCTCGGCGCGCTCGAACCAGCCGTAGACATTGTGCAGCAGAATCTTGCCTGCATCGGGGCAGCGCTCGCGCAACACGCGCACCGGTCTCGGCCCTTCGGCGAGCGCCGAGGCGCAGGCCAGCGCCTGCTGGCGGTAGGCCGTCATGATCGGTGTCCGCGTGCTGCCGCCCAGCACGGGATCGCCCTGGCGGCGCTGATGTTCGGCGACCAGGCGCGAGCGCGTCTTCGGCTCGCGGCGCGGTGCCGCCGTCGGCGGCTTCACCAAGACCTCGACAAGGCCACCGTCGGTGACGCCGAGCATGCCGAAGCCCAGGCGTCGGCAGAGATTGCGATAGCGCGCATCGCTCTCGCGCCCCTTGCCGCGCACCGACATTTTTGCGGCGATCCAGACCTCGTCGCCGGCGGGCGCGCGGTCGACCGCTTGCAAAATCAGTTCGAGATTGAACGCGAGCTTGAGCTCGCCAATCACGACCACAGGCGGATCGCCGGCGCTCAGGCCAACGAGATCGCAGCCGCCGATCTCGCCCTTCACGGTGAAGCCGAGCTCTTCGAGGAAGCGTTTGACGGGGAGATAGAGCGCGGTTTCCACAGCAGGTCCGATCGGAGAATCAGTGCCGGCAGTCTAGCCCGGATCGGACTCGGGCCGAGGGGCCATTTGATGGGAACACGCGGTGCGGTTATCTTGCGGGCGGGAACAGGCGGGCGCTTGCGAAATGACAATCAGGAACGGACTCTACCACATCCGGATCGAGATGCTGGATGCTGTCCAGGGCGGCAATCAGGGCGTCATGGTGCTCCGTGACGGCACCATGCGGGGTGGGGATTCCTTTTTTTACGCGTATGGCACCTACAGCTCTGCCGACGGCAAATGGAAGGGCGAGCTGACCAACGAGGAGCACTCGCCCTCGTTCGACGAGCGTCCGGTGTGGGGCCGCAAGATCGTGACCATCGGCTTCAGCGGCACCTACACAGACGAGACCGCCTACGGCGAGGGCATCGCACTTGCGGGCAAGCAGAGTATCCGCTTCAGAGGCAATCTGCGGCTATTGGTGCCGGATTGACTTCTTTCATTGCACAAGACGGTCATAGTCGGCATGCGAGCCGGTCCAGAACCAGACGTAGACTCCGTCGGCCTCGACAGCGAGAGCGCGATAGCGCAATCCGACTCTGGCGGACCAGTATCGTCCGACCCGTTTGAACTGAAGCGAGGGATGGCTGTGATCGCTCTTCAACAGGTTGAAATTGGCATCGGCGGGCCGTCGAACATTGACGGGCAAAGCCTCATAAGCCTTCCAGAATCTGGGCGACGCCGTGTGTTTTACAACTCGCGGGTCTGGCCGGCGCGATAGGCGCTCAGCGCCTCCTCGGCGAAGGCATCGAGCTTGCCCGCTTGAGCGCTTTGCTCCAGAGCCTGATCAAAGCGCTCTGCGTCGAACTGCTCGAACCATGCACGAAACCGTGCCAATTCGTCAGGCGCAAGTCGTTCGATCGCTCGTTCGATATCTTCGGTTGTCATTGTTCAAATATAGCAGCGCAGGGGGGCCGGGAAAAGATGCCTGGCCACCAAACCTACACCCGTCCGCTTACCGGGATCAGCGCGCCGGTGACGCCGCTCGCGGCATCGCTCGCTAGGAACAGGATCACCTCGGCAAGCTCCTGCGGCGTCACCCACTTGGAGAAGTCCGCTTTCGGCATGCTGGTGCGGTTGGCCTGGGTGTCGATGGTCGAAGGCAGCACCGCGTTCACGGTGACCTTGCCTTTCCATTCATTGGCCAGCGCTTCGGTGAGGCGGTGCACGCCTGCCTTCGACGCCGCATACGGCCCCATGCCTGCGCCCGCCTGGAGCGCGCCCATGGCGCCGATGTTGACGATGCGGCCTACCTTCGCGGCAGCGAGATGTGGCAGCGCCGCGCGCGCGGTATTGAGCGCCGTCAGCACGTTCAACGCATACATGCGCTGCCACGTCGTGATGTCGCCGTCACCGACGGGCTCGAAGGCAAAGCCGCCGGCGATGTTGATCAGGGCATCGAGCTGACCGAAGTGCTTTGCCGCCGCCTCGACCGCCGCCTTCGCCTGCGCCGCGTCCGATAGATCGACGCTGCCGATCTCGATACGCTCGGCGGTCGCGGGTGTTTGAGTTGGCGCGTGATCGATGCCGGCGATCCGCGCGCCACGCGACTGCGCGATGTCCGCGACCACCTTTCCAAGTGCGCCCAGCGCACCGGTTACGATCAGAACCTTGCCTTGCATCATCGTTTCTCCGGGTGGGGCCGCTCTACGATTGCAGATAGTGCGCCTTGAGCGCGGTCTGCTCTGCTGTGCCGAGCTTGAGCCCCTCGCGCAAGTAGGTTTCGAGATCGCCATATTCGCCGGCGACGGCCTCGAAAGCGGCCGCCAGATAAGAGGCCTCGACGGAACCGATCGCGTTGAGAACGTCGGCGGGCAGATCCGCGGCGCTCGACGCGTCGCGCTTGTAATACGTGTTGGTCAGCAGGTAGTCCTCGGCAATGACGTCATCGGGAACGCCGAGCGCATGCAGGATCAGTGCGCTGGCAAAGCCGGTGCGGTCCTTGCCGGCGGTGCAATGGATGACGAGCGGCGCACGGTCTTCGAGGAGATGGCCGAACAGGTTGCGAAAAGAATGCGTGTTGTGGCGGACATAGTTGCGATAGGACTCGCGCATGATCTCCAGCGCGACCGGAGCGGTCAGCGTGCCTCTGGCGAGTTCGGCGCGTAATGAAGCCACCACCGTCGGCTCGATCGGCAGCGAATGCACGGTGATCTCGTCGACCACGCAGACGCCGGCCGTACGCTCTTCGACGCCCCGGAAATCGAACGCGCTCCGGACCCCGAGCGCGCGGACGATCTCGATATCGGCAGCCGTGAGCTGGCCGAGATGGTTGGAGCGGAAGATGTGCCGCCAGCGCGTGGTGCGGCCGTCGGCGGTCGGATAGCCGCCGAGATCGCGAAAATTGCTGGCGCCTTGCAGGTGGAGGTGGCGGACAGGGGAGTCTGACATGAGATCAGCTTTTGCTAGATTGGCGGCGGCTATTACAGGGGGGCGATCATGGACCGACACAAGGCCGTCATTTTGGCTATGACCATGCTGGCGGGCGGAATTTGCTGCACACGGCAGGCGGACGCGCAGACGTTTCAAACCTACCGCTGTGCCGATGGTACGCAGTTCATCGTTGGATTTTATGACGACGACAAGCGCGCCTTCCTCCAGATCGACGGCGAACCCGTCACGCTGGCCAAGCGGCTGACGGTCTCAGGCGCACGCTATTCGGGGGAAGGGATCACGCTCAAAATCGGCAAGGCCGGCCTCATCACGGTGAAGCATCTCAAGCGGCCGGTCACGGCCTGTGCGGTGATCTGATGCCGTAACCAGGTCCGGAATCAAAAAGGGCCGAAACATCGTTGTTTCGACCCTTTTTCAAACTGCCGCCGGCCGCTTGCGAGAGCGCGGCGGTACTGAACCGAACGCAGGCATCAGCGATCCCATTTCGGCTTGGCTTCATCGACGGCTTCCTGGTGGTACCAGCTTTCGCTGCAGATCGTCTCGTTCACGGGGAAAGAGGCGTGGTCGGCGGGAAGGTGGGACGCACCGTAGCGTCGTCCGTCGAGAGCCGCGCGGCCCCCGAGGGGGAATTGGTAGATCTTTGCAGATCCGTGACTCAGTCCATTATTCATCATTGCGGTATCTCCTGAGATCGAAGCGGTTGACCTCCATGGTGCGCCCGACTCGTTGGCTTGTGGTTACTGGACTCCCGATATCGGCCGTGCATTCCAAAATGCAAAGTGCTGAAAAGGAAATCAGTTTGGGCCTATTTTGTAGGCAGCGACCATTCTGCCTGCCTTGAGGCAGTGGTCGGATGACCAACGTGTGGGCCATTGCGAAGGTTGCGAGCGGCGCCCAAAGAGTTCGCGAATATTGCTTGACGTTGATGCGCGTTTAATCGGCAACCTCGGGCAGGGGGCGGCTGCACCGGAACCGTGCGTTTTTCTCGGGATTTTTGCAGTGCAGCTTCACGGAAAGGTGCGCCGCTATGACGCACGCCGTTCCGGCCATCCGGCTGGAATTCACGGGGGTCAGGCAGCGGGGGAAAACCTCCCGCGCTGCGGCTTTTTGGCACGTTAAATGCTTGAGACGGGTTGGCCGATGGTGGCCGGGTACAAAC
Source organism: Bradyrhizobium sp. LLZ17 (assembly GCF_041200145.1). NCBI lineage: Bacteria > Pseudomonadati > Pseudomonadota > Alphaproteobacteria > Hyphomicrobiales > Nitrobacteraceae > Bradyrhizobium > Bradyrhizobium zaerense. Next base: position 1,668,433 of record NZ_CP165734.1, on the reverse strand, counting down.
GTGCGGGGACCAGCCGTCCCCACCTTTCGCATCATCTACAGAGAGGCTCAATGACCAAGTATAAGCTCGAGTACATCTGGCTCGACGGATACACGCCGACTCCGAACTTGCGCGGCAAAACACAGATCAAGGAATTCGCCTCGTTCCCGACGCTTGAGCAGCTTCCGCTCTGGGGCTTCGACGGCTCCTCCACCCAGCAGGCCGAAGGCCACAGCTCCGATTGCGTGCTGAAGCCGGTCGCGGTGTTCCCGGACGGTGCCCGCACCAATGGCGTGCTGGTGATGTGCGAAGTCATGATGCCCGACGGCAAGACTCCGCACTCGACCAACAAGCGTGCCACCATCCTCGACGACGAGGGCGCGTGGTTCGGCTTCGAGCAGGAATATTTCTTCTACAAGGACGGCCGTCCGCTCGGCTTCCCGGCCTCCGGCTATCCGGCGCCGCAGGGCCCGTACTACACCGGCGTCGGCTATTCGAACGTCGGCGACATCGCCCGCAAGATGGTGGAAGAGCATCTCGATCTCGCCTCGCGGCCGGCATCAACCACGAAGGCATCAACGCGGAAGTCGCGAAGGGCCAGTGGGAATTCCAGATCTTCGGCAAGGGCTCCAAGAAGGCCGCTGACGAAATGTGGATGGCCCGTTACCTGATGCTGCGCCTGACCGAAAAGTACGGCGTCGACATCGAATTCCACTGCAAGCCGCTCGGCGACACCGATTGGAACGGCTCCGGCATGCACGCGAACTTCTCGACCGAGTACATGCGCACGGTCGGCGGCAAGGAGTATTTCGAGGCGCTGATGGCCGCCTTCGACAAGAACCTGATGGACCACATCGCGGTCTACGGCCCGGACAACGACAAGCGCCTGACCGGCAAGCACGAGACTGCGCCCTGGAACAAGTTCAGCTACGGCGTGGCCGACCGCGGTGCTTCGATCCGCGTTCCGCACTCCTTCGTCAACAACGGCTACAAGGGCTATCTGGAAGACCGCCGCCCGAACTCGCAGGGCGACCCATACCAGATCGCTTCGCAGATCCTGAAGACGATCGCATCGGTGCCGGCCGACAAGAAGGCGGCCGCCTAAGATCCTCCCGACCCGGGCTGGGGGCTGGCCCGGGTTGGCTTTCAATCCGCCGGAGCAGAAAAGCTCCGGCGGATTTTGCATTTTGACGACGGCGATTGCTGTGGCCCGCCGGCTGTGGCCGTGCAAAATTTGTCCATCGCGGTTGAAAGCGGGATAGACTATGCCGCGATGCGCGCAAGGCCGGGGACGGCTGGTGTTTGAAGGCTTCTACAAGGTGACATTCCAGCTCGGCGACGCGGTCGGCCGGAGCGTGATGCATGCCGGCAGCGGCAAGATGCTCGGCGGCAATTCGGCCTTCGCCCATATTGGCCGTTACGAGAAGACCGGCGACGGCGTCGACATCGTCATCAAGACCGTCCGCCACAATCCCGATCCGAACTACCGCGCCATGGCCGGCACCGATGATGCGACGCTGATCGCAAAGGGCCGGGCCGACGGCGATCTCTACCGGTTCAAGGGCGAGCTGAAGGAGCTGCCGGGCGTGCCGTTCCAGTCGGTCATGGCGCCGATCACGGAGGACGAGGTGCCGATTGCGGGTACCGTCGGCGAGGCCGGCATCGCTGATGGCCTCTACTCGATTCACCTGCGCATGCTCGATGGCGTCGATGGCGGTCTCACCGGCGTGATGCTGCTGAACCGGGGGCGCATTCTCGGTGGCGATGCGTCCTTCTACTATCTTGGCAGCTACGCCGCCGCGGCCGGCCGCTGGAAGGGCCAGATCCTCAACCAGGAACATACGCCCGCCAAGGACGATCCGATCTTCGGCGGCCACGAGGTCGGCATCGGCTTCTCCGGCAGCTATGATTCGGAGCAGGCGGTGCTGGAGGCAACCGCGCTTGCGGGCAAGCGCAGCCTGCGCCTGACCGCGGCGCTCAAGCTGATGCACCGCGCCTGATCGTTTCGGGAATTGCACATGGAGAACGCCCCCTCCGCGAGTCCGGACTCGAGCCTTGAATTCGCCGGGACCTCGCGGCAACTTGTCGTCCATGCGGATTTATCTCTGTGCCATCCTCTTCACGCTTGCCGCGCCGTTGTCGGCGCATGCGCAATCGGCCGATCTCGTCCTGTGCGACCGCGTCGCCGCCGATCCCAGCGATCCCGACAAGCCGGCCGATGTGAAGGGCGTGCCGGAAGTGGCAGCCTCCGACCTCGGGACCGCCATCAAGTTCTGCAAGCAGGCCGCGCCGTCATCGCGGCGCGCGATGTTCGCGCTCGGTCGTGCCTACGCAGCCAACCGGCAGACAGCGGAGGCGATCGCCGCCTGGCGCAAGGCGGCCGAGAAGGGCTCGAGCGCAGCCATGGTCGAACTCGGCGTGCTCTACGGCACCGGCGCCGGCGTTGCCAAGGACGAGGCGCAGGCGCGAAAACTGTTCGAGAAGGCAGCGCAGGCGGGCAATCCCCGCGGCGTCTCCAACCTCGCCGCGCTCGGCAGCGCGGGCGGTACCGCGCCCGCCGATCCCGCGCAGGCGCGCGCGCTGCTGGGCAGGGCCGCCGACACCAATGCGGAAGCGCAGTACCAACTCGGCCTGATGCTCGCGAGCGGCAACGGCGGCGAGAAGGACGACGCTGCGGCACGCGCGATGTTCGAGAAGGCGGCAACGCAAAACCATCCCGGCGCGCTGGAGCGGATGGGCGCCTTCGCGCAGGAAGGCCGCGGTGGTCCGAAGGACAAGGACGCAGCAAAAGCCTATTACGAGCGGGCCGCCGCGCTCGGTGACGAGGATGCGAAGAAGGCGCTGGAGCGGCTTCGTTGCCCTTACGCAATCAAGGACAAGCAAGGCAAGCTCGTCACGACGCTGTGCTTCTAGCCGGCCGCCAAGCCGTGATGGAACAGACCTCGCGTGAAGAGGGTTGATTCCGAGAGCACGACAGGAACGCAGCCATGATCCGAAAATTGGCATCCGGCGAATACCGCCTCTACTCACGCAAAGTGAACCCGAAGACCGGCAAGCGCCGCAACCTCGGCACCTTCAAGAGCCGTACTGCGGCCGAGAAGCACGAGCGCGAGGTGCAGTATTTCAAGCGTCATTAGCGCCTGATGAACGCGGTCCGGGACCGGCAAACGAAAGCGCGAAAACAACCCCATGCACAGTAGCTAAGACGTTGAAATGGCTGAGCGGTCAAAATTTCTGCTTACGGATTAGACGAAATTGTTGCTCCGTCGGGCAAAACAGGAGCATGATGACATGGTGGCTGAGTTGTTGGAGCCACAGGAGAAAGCTGCGTAGGCTCGAAGAATTGACCGTTGGAGTCTTTGCATCGTGGCGCAGCGTTGGAAGATACTTGCAGTACTTTTTGTTGTCCGGCTGAGCATGGCTTTCCAGTTTCAATCGGTCGCCTCGTTGTCACCGGCTATGATCAAGACCTACGGCGTCGGGTTCGGCGACATCGGAGTCCTCATCAGCCTGTATCTGGCTCCCGGAATCGCGTTCGCATTGCCGGGAGGGGAAATCGGACGCCGCTTCGGAGACAAGCGAGTCGTGCTGGCCGGCCTGGCGTTGATGACGGCCGGCGGCTTGCTGATGGCGTTCGCTCCCAGCTGGGGTTTGCAAATTGCGGGGCGCGTTGTTGCCGGCATTGGCGGCGTCGTGCTCAATGCGCTGATGTCGAAAATGGTGACGGATTGGTTCGCGGGCAGGGAGATCGCCACGGCCATGGCGATCTTTGTCAATTCCTGGCCGGCGGGTATTGCCTTGTGCTTGTTTCTGTTGCCAACGATCGCGGCCGCAAGCGGCATCACCACTGCCTTGTTGGTGACGGCTGCATTCTGTGCGCTCGGTTTTCTCCTGCTCGCCGCGTTGTACCAACCGCCACTGCGGGACGATACCGCTGTGCGCACGCCTGCCGCCTGGCCATCTCAGGCCGCGACGCGCGCGATGATTGTCGCCGGAGCCATCTGGGGCTTGTTCAATGCCGCGCTGGGCATGGTTTTCGGCTTCGGCACCATCTTGCTGGTCGAACGCGGCTGGAGTCTTCCTGCGGCGGGATCTGCGACCAGCCTGGTATTGTGGATCGTGAGCCTGTCGGTCCCTTTTGGCGGTGTTTTGGCCGACAGAACAGGCAAGCACATCGAGATCATGCTCGTTGGCTTTGCGCTGTTCGCGGTCGCACTCGTCATAGCAACTCGGACCGATGCGGTGATCCCCGTGTTTGTCGCATTGGGTCTCGTTGGCGGTCTGTCTGCCGGCCCCATCATGAGCCTGCCCGCGCGCGTCCTTACTCCGCCGGTGCGCGCTGTCGGAATTGGAATCCATTTCACGCTGTTCTACGCGTTTGCTGTCGCCGCACCGGTGATCGCCGGAGCGTTTTCTTCGCGGGTAGGAACGGCGGGAGCAGCGTTCGACCTCGGCGCCTTCATGCTGGCGCTCTGCTTTCCGGCCTATTGGATTTTCAACCGGCTGGCTCCTCGCAAAGCTCACGCGCACTGATCGAGATGCAATGCTGTCGCGGACTTGGCAACGGACCTCCCATTGGCGAACTGGCGGCATCCCCACACGAGATCCACTCATCAAGACATGGCGGACGAGATTTGCTCCGGTTGAGTTCTTCGCGTTCTGAACCACTGCAGGCGTTTATAGCCCAAGCTAGCCTATTTCGATGACGAGCGGTCCGACCAGAATCGGCTTCGAGGAGCTTACAGACTTCCTCGGTCTTTTCTTCGACCGCTATATGGCCGATGGCAAGCCTGTATCACCCGACATTCATCCGCTAACTATACTGCGCCAAATGGACATGAAGTCTCCCAAGAAGGCTGAGGCGGGTCTCAGGATGGCAGTTGCCGACTGTCTTGAAATGACCGCGCCGTGGACAACAGAACAGGTTGTCGAAGCCGATAGTTTTCTCGGTTCAAACGGGGCCGTCACCTTGTCTGACCTGAAACATAGATTTCGTGGCCCAAAGCGAACGTGACTGGGTTTCCGCGGTTGGCCCGTTCGCGACCTACCCACCGGCTCGGTGATTGTCCGCACATCGCGGCCACGCGGGTAAGCGCGGCGTCCTGCCCGTGTTCCGAGCAGCGCCCCTGATCATTTGGATGGCTTCGGACGGATCGGATCGAGCGAGATCCTAGTGAACCGCAGCTCTTTGACCCGGCCGATATCGACGGACAGCGCATTACACTTGCCGTCGTCAGCACACGCGAACTTCAGACTTCCGACCGGAAAGCCTGTCGCGAAAGCGTCAGTACCTACGGGCTGCAGGTCGAGTTCGCCCCGGGGATAGTGAAGTTTCAGCCCGTTCTCACGCGCGAACACTTCATAGATGACGCCGAGTTCTGTGCTGTAATAGTAGCCCTCGTACGCTTTAAGCCGGTCCGCCGCGGGCTTGGCAATGGCTATCCGCTTCAGCGGAACAGTTGCGCCGTTCTGGTGGAGAATTGCGTTCTCGACCGTTCCGCCTTGCTGCACTTCCTCGAATACGACTTCCGCGAGAACTGCTCTCAGGCGGAAAGCGGTGTTCGAGACTGCGTACATTGGAAACGATGGCTGGCCGGTCGCGCGCGTGACGAGGTGGTCATTGTCCCTGCTGAAGGAAATGATGAAGCCAGGTCTAAGCTCATAGTCGCCAACATAGGCGTCGAGGATCCTCGGGTCGACCGCGACTTCCGGCTTTTCGTCAAAGGCTGGCTTGTCAGACGCTGGTTTTAGCAGATCCTTGAGATAGAGGTCGGCGATCCTGAATGAGAGCGCTGTTGGATTCAAATCCCCCGCGTTTGCGAGGACCACGACTGAGAAATGTTGCTCTGGAAACCTGAGAATATTCGTCCGATATGCGGCGTCGCCGCCAGCGTGAGCAACCGTCCTGAGTCCGCGATACTTTCCAATGAACAGCCCTGAGGCGTAGTCGATATCCTTGCCGTTGTTGAGCTTGCCCTTCTGCTGCATCTCGGCGAGCAGTGTCAGGCCGCCGACCTTGCCGGTGTAGAAATTCTCGTCCCAGCGCGCGAGGTCGCCGACCGTTGAAAAGAGGCTTGATGGTCCGACCGTCGAATAGGTTAGAGCCACATACTGGTATTTGCCGTCCGGCCGCCGCTCGTAGGAATAGGCGCGGTCTTTGACGACCGTGCCGTACTGATCCTGAAAATGTGTATGAGACATGCCGAGAGGGTGAAGATGCGCTCCTGGGCAAACTCGGCCAACGTTTTGCCCGACGCTTGCTGCACGACCATGGCGAGGAGCGTGTAGCCGCTGTTGCTGTAGAGGAATTGATCGCCAGGCGCGAAGTTCAACTCCGTCTGTTGAAACAGCAGGCGCACGACGTCATCGTCCGTGATCTCGTCGTCGAGCCGCCACCCTGCCAGTGCCAACAGATTCCACTGGTCTCGGACACCGCTCGTGTGATGGAGCAGCTGGCGGATCGTGATCAACTTGCCAAAATCGTGCAACTTCGGAACATACTTGCGAACGTCATCATCCAGAGTCAGTTTTCCGTCCTGAGCGAGCAGGTAGATCGCGCAGGCGGTGAACTGCTTTGAGACCGACGCAAGGTGGAACACGGTTTCCGGCGTGTTTGGCTCGCCATACTCCAGATTGGCTGCGCCATAGCCTTGGCTATAGATAACGTTGCCGTTCTGAATGACGGCGATGGAAGCGCCGGGCGAGTCTGGCCGAGCCCATTTAGCAAATAGCTGATCGACAGCGTGCGCCATAACTCGTTCGACGGGTGCAGCGGGAGGCGTGGACTCCGTCTGGGCGCCGCTGGCGCAGGGCACGAAGAGACAAAGCACGGCAACAGCGGCCGTCATAATCCTGGCCAACATCGAACTTCTCCCGTGACCCGCCAAGGTTGCACAAAATAGCCGTAGGCGACAAGCGCCTGAGCCTGCCGCGAAGTCTTGACCAGCGCGGACGTCCTGGTCGCTTGATTTCGGCGACCTGAAACTTGTTCCCGGCAGATGCGCTGCTGCGAATTCGATAGGCTATGCGACGAGCTCCTTTATTGCCGATCCGCCCGGGGCTAGGATCGAGCCATCTGATCAGGCGACATCCACTTACTCCGGCCGTGAGTTGAGAGGCGTTCGCTTACTTCGGAAGGAAGACCGATGCGGGCAATCATCGTCGGTGCGGGAATGGGCGGGTTGATGACGGCGTTAGCGCTGCGACAATCCGGCGTCTTCGCATCGGTCGAGGTCTGCGAGCAAACCAAGGTGCCTAGCACCGCAGGTGCCGGGTTGAATATCCCGCCCAACGGGGCGCGGATATGTCGTTGGCTGGGCGTCGATCTCGATGGCGGGGATCCCAAGGGCCGCCATGGGGTGATCGACGGTGGCCGGGCGGCAATTCTGGAATCGACCCGGCAGTTCAACGCGGATGGGAGCGTGACACAGAGGCCGTTCGATCATCTCACCGCCGCAGGCGATGGCGCCGGGTTTCACCACATGCACAGGCTGGATCTGTTGATGTGCCTGTATAAGCGGGTGTTCGAATTCGATCCCGACAGCGGGGCGCCGTGCCCGATCACGGTGCACATGGACTGCAGGCTGACAGAGTTGCGTCAGACCACCGGCGAGGTGACAGCGACCTTTTCGAATGGCCGAACCGCCACGGGAGAGGTTCTCGTGGGTGCCGACGGGATCAACTCTGCCACTTTGCAGCTGGCGTGGCCGAATCCCCGTCCCAAGCGCTGGACCGAGGTGACGTGCTTTCGTGGACTCATTCCGCGGACAGTGGTTGCATCGCTCCGCAAGGCTGACGGTAGCCTGCTGGACCACAATCCCGTCAACTGCTTCAGCATGGACCGCCATCGCGCCGACAGGAGCGGGGCAACGACGTACTGGGTGCGCGGCGGTGAGTTGTTGAACGTGTGGATCGCGCATTATGAGCCTGACTCCGCCGCGTTCGAGCAGGAGGAGGGCGACTGGTTTCCCGTCAGTCAGGAAGAGATCGTTCGCGAGGTTGGCGAGGCGTTCACGCGGCACCCCAGCAGAGACGACCTCGTCGCTCTGGCGGGGGCGATCGTTCGTCCTACGAAGTGGGGCCTCTACGATCGCGATGCGCTCGAAACCTGGGTGCAGGGCCGCATCTGCCTGCTCGGGGACGCGGCGCACCCGATGCTTCCCACCTTTGGTCAGGGAGCTGCTCAATCCTTCGAGGACGCCGCTGCCCTTGCCAGCGCCTTTACGCTTCACAAGCGCGATGTGCCTACAGCCTTGTTGCATTACGAACGCGTGCGGCACTACCGCGCCACCCGCTTCCAATTGGGATCCAAATTCGCTTTCGATCACCTGAGGGCGAAGGACACCGCTGAGCAGAAGGCGCTACTCGAGAAACTGGACGAGCGCGTGAGCCCCGCCTTTGCCCACGACAAGCGCGGCGGCGAGGACGATTCCTGGATCTACGCCTACGACGCCCGCAGGATCGGCACCGAGTTGCCTTCCAAGAGATTGGGACCATGGGACTTCCGCCGAGCCGCCAAGGTCAAGTACGGTGGGACCACCTCCAAGCTCTGGATGCCCGCTAATCCCGCCAAGGGTACGCGCCGCGTCACGCGCGACGAGGTCGCCCTGCACGACACGCAAAACGACTGCTGGATCATCGTCTCAGGAAAAGTTTACGATATCACCGAGTGGGCTCCCCATCACCCTGGCGGCGCTGGAATCGCACGAATGTACGCTGGCAAGGAAGCCACTGCCGAATTCGGTGACTATCATAGCACCGAGGCCGTCGCGCACATGGCCAATTTCTGCGTCGGCGATCTCGTCGAGAATCCACTGATCTCGCCGTAGCGAGGCCCGCCAACGCATTGCAAAGCGTTGCCGGTCAAACTCGGCTTTGAGATTGTTCGCCATGAACTTCGTGGGCTCGATGACGTCGAGCCCACGGCAAGCATCCGCGACGGCGTTGGTGCCCTCTACGTTTCCGGCGAGCCGCTGCTCTACACCAACATGGGGCGCGTCTTGCCTCTGGTGATGGCCGCCGGGAAAGCCAACGGTCCAGCAAGTTTGTGCTGGTCCTCAATCTCAAGACGGCCAAAACTCTCGGCATCGCGGCGCCGGACCGCCTCCTGGCCGTGGCCGATGAGGTGATCGACTAAACGCGTTTTGCTGCGCTAGTATCCAGGATTTTGCGGCAATGCCGGGAGCTCGGACCGCGCTGCGATCGCCGAATAATTTATCGGAACCAAGGCGGGTGTTGTGCGTTGCCGCGCTGCTTTGAAAATGACGGCGTTGAAGCTGGATCGCACTCCGGCAAGTTAGGACGAAACGCCGGGGCGAGGTAACGCAGATGCTTCGTATCCGACTCGTGATAGCAGATCGCCGTCCTATCGTTCTGCAGGGTTTTGCGTCGCTATTTGCGGCGGAGCATGACTTCGAGATCGTTGCGTCGTGCGTTGATGGAGCCGGTTGCCTCGAAGCAGTTCGTCGGCTGACGCCAGATGTCGTGCTTGTAGAGGACGGATTCTCCGACGTGACGGCTTCTGAAATGCTCGCCGCCGTCACTGCCGAAAAGCTTCCCACACGACTGGTCTTCTACACTGCGTCGGTTGCGCATGGCGATCTCGCTGCCGCAATTGAAGCGGGTGCCTGTAGCGCGATTCCGATGCGCGAGGAGCCCGAGACCTTGATGCAGTCTCTGAGACTGGTGGTGCCGCCCGCGGGCCGGGCGGCTGCGAGCAAGGCCGGCAATGGCGCGTTTGGCAAAACTGGATTGGCAGCGCTGACGGACCATGAGCGCAAGATCATGCGTCTGGTCGCCTGCGGCATGTCGAACAAGGAGATTGCGCGCCAACTTAAGGTCGCCCCAGGCACCATCAAGGTACGGCTCGATCACATATCTGCGCAGCTCGAGATCAAAAGCCGGACCGAGCTCGCAGCGTTCGCCCTGTCGCGCCTTTTCGGCGGGATCGGCGCGCTTGCAGCTCTGATTTGGGCAGCGCTGGACGACGTTCAGGACGCAAGCGCGACCGCATTTGGTCATGCGAATACCGTGAGTGTCACGGTCATGGCCGCGGATGGCACCGGAGCAGTCGTAACCATCAAGATCGACCGCCAAAAGACGACCGCCGCACTTGTCAAAACGGCCAAAGCCCTGGGCAAAGCCGGCCGCATTGAGAATTCTATAGGCGACATGCCGATGCAGGCCGGCAGGCCCATCGAATCCCGTGCCGATAGTGCCGTCAGCACGATCTCGTTGCCGACCCTCAACCCTCCAAGGCCGGGCTTGACCAGTGGGACGTTCCTGATGACGACCGTCGGCGTCTTGCTGTACGAGTTCCTTAACAGCCCCGCGCAGGCATTCAACTTTTGCGATAGCCTGAGCGATTTCTCTGCGTCCGTTGCCACAAACGGCACCAGCGAGCTGATGGGTCTCAATCATGCCGCCAGCGCCGAAGCAGATCTCGGCGGCCTTGACAATTTGGCCTGGCTCAATCCCGAAATACACCAAGACTCATTCGTTTTCGAGGCTGCCCGAAGCGATACCATCGGTAGAAGCGAGGATTTTCAGATCATCGATGCAGCCGCGAGTCAGGGTCGCGTCAGCGGCAACGGCAACTCTCACGTCGGATCTGGCGCCGTCGATGCTCTCGTCGATCATGGCGGCTTTGATCAAACCGCCGCCAAGGACGCGTCGACGAATGCCGAACACGATACAATACAGCTGACCGCAGTCCACGGCGCCGATCGTGACCAATCGCCGCGTGGTTTGCCCGTTTCGGAAGAAGACGAGGCAGCTGGCAAGCCGCATGCCGAGCACGGCCCGCCGGGACACGATTCAGATCACGCGCAATCGCAGCGTGATCTGCATGCTTCAAAGGGCGGTTCCTCAGCTGCCGAGAAGCATGTCAAGGATGATGTGTCTGGAAGCCACGCCAATTCCGGCCAATCGCAGCGTGACGTCCACGAGGGGCATTCAAATGCTTCCAAGAATGTGCAGGGGGGGCCGAGCGAGCATGCTGGCGGCAACGGCCACTCGACCGATGCCTCCGCTCCGGTACATGCGCCCGGGCCCGGAGATTCCTTTCACTTCAAGAATGATATGGCAGAGGCCAAAGCTTCAGATCATTCCGGGGATAGCCACGGACACAATACGATTGGATATGGTCTGCACAATGCCGGCCATCATGAACCGGCGCAGATCCAGGATGCAGACCTGATTGGTCCTTCACACGCCGAGCAGGGCGCCGTTGATCACACAACAGGCGTGGTGCACCATCCGACGCATGATTTCTTTGTGTAGTCGGCGACGCGGCTTGCGTGCGGGTCGTCTCCAAATCGAATCTATCAGCACGCACTCACGGCGCCGGACACGCAGCCCCGGTCTTCACCCAGGCTTCGACCAGCGCGCCGGCCTGCTCCTGCGTGCCTGGCACGGGGAGCGGCCGAAGCCGGGCTTCCAGGCCCAGCCGACGAGGGTGTCCTTGCCGATATGGTCGATCAGGTCTTCGACCTTGCGCCCGCCATTGCGCGCGGGGACTTTGATCTGTTCGCAGATCTCGCCGATGGTTTTGCCCTCCCAGGCCATTTCGCGTGGCGCAAGGTGCCAGGCGGGATGGCCGGGCATGCGACCCGGCTCGAAATTGGCGTTCTGGTGGCAGGCGTTGCAGCGCATCGCCTCGAGGCCGTGGCCGTCGGCACCGCGCGTGACCGGCGGCTGATGAAGGCGGGCGCTGTCGCCCTGATGCGGCCTGTCGCCGGCGGGATGGCAATTGGTGCAGCGCGGATGCGTCAGCACTCTTCCGAGCTCGGTGAAGATCGCGGCGGAGCGCTTCTCGGTGTCGTTGATGCTAGCGAAACTCTCGGGCGACGCCAGCGCGTGGTTCGCTGTCTCCGAGGCCGCGTAGGCTGCACACAGGCTGCCGGCGAGCGCCGCGATCACGGCTATCGTCTTCAATCGCGCGTCGGAGATCATGGCGCGTGTCCCCCGGGGCCCGCTCACTTGTTGGCAACAAGGTAGCGGCTTGAATCGGCGAGGATCACGTCGCGCACCGCCTCGTGATATCTGACATACCCGGTGCAGCGGCAGAGATGCCCGTCGAGCGCATCCGCGATGGTCTGCTCCAGCGTCTCGCGCGGCACCGGTGTGCGCGACAGACGTTCCAGCAAAACCTGGCCCTCGTTGAGGAAGCCGGCGGTGCAGTAACCGCATTGGAAGGCGAAATGGTCGATGAAGGCCTTTTGCAGCACTGAGAGCTCGCCGTTCCCAGCGTGTCCCTCGACGGTGCGGATCGACTTGCCGTCAAAATTCACGGCGGGCGCGATGCAGGTCGGGGTGGTGGCGCTGGTGCCGTCGGGCGCATCGACGATGATGGCGCAGCTCAGGCATTGCGCGGCGCCGCAGCCGAACTTGGTGCCGGTCATGCCCAGCATCTCGCGCAGAAAATCGTTCATCGAGAGATCGTCGCGGACGTCCATCGGACCGTGCTTGCGGCCGTTGATGGTGAGGCTGAGGGTCGTCACGCGAGCACTCCCTTCAATAGGCTTGCGGTGACCGGCAGCGCGCGGAAGCGATGGCCGGTAGCGTCATGGATGGCGTTGATTAGCGCCGGCACGATCGGGATCATCACGACCTCGGCCATGCCCTTGGGCGCCTCGTCCGCTGTCTGCGGCTTCAGCATCTCGATCTCGAGATCGCGCAGAGGCAGATCCGAGCCACGTGCGACCAGATAGCGTCCGAGATTCCAGTCGCCGCCGCCCGGGCCGCCCTCCAACGGCGGCAGCGTTTCCAGAAGGGCGTAGCCGACGCCCATGGCGAAGCCGCCCTGGGCCTGGCCCATCACCACATCAGGCACGAGCGCGGTGCCGCATTCGAACACGCTGTAGGCCTTGGCGATGCGCAAGGCGCCGGTCGCGCGCTCGATCTCGACGCGGACCACCGTGCCGCACATCGAGGTGTAGGCGGTGCCGATCCGGTTGTTGTCGGTCGGCGGAAACTTGACGCTGGCGCGGTTGATCCGTTCGAACTTGCCGTTGCCCCTGCGGATCGCCAGCGCGTCGATGTCGGCGCGGTATTGCTCGCCGAACAGCGGAAAGCGGGCCCGCGACCATGCCCAGCGGGAGAAGCTGTGCGCAACCGCACCGGTGACGAAGCCGCGCGCATGAGCTTTCGCGGCCAGGACCGGCAGCGCCAGCGGTTCGAGACCGGGCATGGTGAGCTGCCCGTTCTGCCAGCTTGCGGCGGCCCATTGCCGGGCGCGTGGATCAGTCTTTGCGATGCGCCACAGTTCCAGCGCCGCAGGCCACAGGCCGAAGCGGAAGATGACGTGGGCGGCTTCCCCGGCGGAATGGGTGCCGACATGCGCGCCGATCGAGGAGCTTGTCGGCGAGCTGATCGCGGGCACCCAGCGCGGATTTTTCTCCGCGGCATCCTGGGTCTTCTGGTCGATGGTGGCGGGATCGCCTGATGTGACCAGCCCGAGCACGTCGTAGCTGTCGACGCGGGCGACCGAGACGTCGTCGGCGATGGCGCCGAGATGGGTCGCGACGCGGTTGGCCAGCGCCGTGCCGATGCCGTTGCCCATCTCGACGTGATCGCAATAGATCACAATCCTGCCGTCGGGGCCAAGCTCCACACGCCCGAGCGAGCCGTCCGCGCCGGAGCCATAGTCTTTCGTGACGCAGGCAACGCCGGTGCCGACCAGCCGATCCGACGACGTTTGCTTGAACTGCGCCCGCTGCTGCCAGATCGGATGCTGCTCGAGCTTGTCGAGGATTTCGGGCGTGCGCACCGAGACGATGTAGGGATTGCCGGTCATGGTCCGGCCGTTCTGCGGCAGAGCGTTACGCCGCCGGAATTCGATCGGATCGCGCTTGAGCTCGGACGCCGCCTCGTCGATCAGGACCTCCAGCGCCGTCATGGCCTGCAGGATGCCGTAGCCGCGCATCGAGCCCGCGCTCACCCCGCGCGAGTGCACCGCGACGGTCGTGACGTCGACCTTGGGAATGTCGTAGATGCCGATCGCGCCGGTGGCTGCGACCACGGCGACGCTGGCCGAGAAATGGGCGGTACCGCCGCCGTCGAGCACGTGATCGGCGGCGAACGCCTTGATCTTGCCGGTCGCGCGATCGATGCCGATACGCGAGCGCATCTTGATCGCGTGGCGCTTGATGCCGCCCTGAAACTGCTGGTAGCGGTCGTGCGCCAGCCGCACGGGCTTGCCCGGAAAGCACACCGCGGCGAGCGCAACATAAAGAATGAAAGGTGTGTGATCGCGGCCGCCAAAGCCGCCGCCGACATGGGCGAACTGCGCGTTGATGTGCGCCGGCTTGTAGGGTGCCCGAGCCTTGGCGAAGAGATGCGCGATCGACTCCGCCGCCTCGTAGGGCGACTGCACGCCGAGCAGCAGTTCGAGAGTGCCGCCCTTGCCGTTGTACCAGGCGAGGCCGCATTCCGGCTCGAGGAACATCGGGTCGACCGATTGCGTCTCGAACTCGTGGTCGAGCACCAGCATGGAAGCGTCATCCGCTGCAAGCTCGGCGCGGATCTGCTCGCCATATTTCGCCGCCTTGGCGTAATCCGCCGGCATGTCCTTCGCGAGAGGCGACCACACCGGCAGCGCCGCGCTCTGCACCTTCTTGGGCGAGACCCAGCCGGCCTGGATCGGCGAATAGACGTCCGGCTTGTCAGGCGAGGGACCTGCCACGCGGGTGAAGCGGAACGCCCCGTAATCCGGGATGACGACAGGCCCGGTCTCCTCGCCGAATTGGACGAACGTGCCGTCGCGTAGCGCGAGGCGCGCCTGGTCGAAGGCATCGAAGGTCTCGAAGATCAGCAGCGCAACCGGCTGTCCGAGATAGAGCGGCGTCTTGCCGGGCGGGCAGAACAGGTCGCCGGCATAGAACTCCGGGACCTCTGTGCCGATGCGGCCGAGATCATCCGCGGTCACGACGACGGACGGCTTCAGCGCGCCCTTGAGGCGCGCGAGGTCCAGTCCGGTGTAGACATGCGTGGCGTCATTGGCGCGGACCAGGATCGCGTGCGAGGTGGCCTGTGGCCAGCCCGCCAGATCATTGGCGCGGAAGTCGGAAGCGTAAAGCTTCGCGCCGGTGACCTTGGCGACGCCGTCGACACGGCCGGCGCCTTTCGCCGCGGGGTTGAACTTGCCGCGTCCAGGCAGCGTCTCGTGCTCTGCGAAGGGCACGCCGGCTGCCGAAGCCAGATGAGACAGGCTGACCGAGATGCCTCCCGCCGACAACCACTTCACGAACTCGCGTCGCGAAGGCCCCATGATCATATCCTTGTACAGAGTTTCGAGGACATCGGGATGCTGGCAGCATTCGATGTCCAGAGCACACGGGCGAGCGCCAGCGCGAATCCGCGACGATCCATCATGCGACGATAGAAGGCGTGAGAACCTTTACAACCGGTGAATGTAGTGTGCTTGCATCTCGAATTCCGGTTTAGAGCTTGCTTTAAAATCGAATCGAACGGAAGACGGTCCGGCAACAGGGGGCGACATTCAAATGCAGTATGATCCGAACGGTGCGTCTTCGGTCACCAGCGTGACGGGCACGACGACACTGTCGCGCCGCCAATTGCTCGATTGCGGTCTCAAGGCCGGCGCGTTGTCGCTGTTCGCAGGTGCCGCGAACGCCCAGCAAGCCGTGCACGACCATGCGGGCATGTCCCACGCCGCGGACATGTCGCCGACAATGGGGATGGTCGCTGAAGCGCCGGTGCCCGCCATGGATCAACTGTTGGTCGAGCCCGAGGTGCGGCGGTCTGTCGACGGCGTGCTGAGCACCACCTTGCGCGTCGGCTATGCCTATCGCCAGATCGGCGGCGTCAGGCTCTATGTCAGGTCCTATGAAGGCGGCAGTCCCGGACCGACCTTGCGGATGAAGCCCGGCGATACCCTGCGGATCAAGCTGATCAACGACCTGCCGCCCAATCGCGATGGATTGCCGGCGGACATCAGCCATCCGCACCAGTTCAACAACACCAATGTTCATTTTCACGGCGCGCACGCCAGCCCGAGCGGGATTTCCGACAACGTCATGCGCTCGATGGCGCCCGGCCGCAGCTACAACATCGAAGTCGCCCTTCCGGCGGATCACACCAGCGGCACCTATTGGTATCACCCGCACCACCACGGCAGCGCGGATATCCAGATGTCCTCCGGCATGGTCGGCGCCGTCGTCATCGAGGGCGATTTCGCCAACGTGCCCGAAATCGCCACAGCCCGCGAACGCCTGATGGTGCTGACCCAGGTGGTCTACGACTCCAGCGGCATGGTCGAGAATTTCGAGACGCTGTTTCCGGAGACCGCGACGCGTTTTCTCGCCATCAACGGCCAGCGCCGGCCCGTGATCGAGATGCGTCCCGGCGAGGTGCAGCGCTGGCGTATCCTCAACGCCGCCTATCAAGACGACATGCTGCTCGATCTCGAGAAGCACGATCTGCATGCGATCGCCTATGACGGCATCCAGCTCGGCGCTGTGCAACCGCTCAAGCAGATCCTGATCGCGCCGGGCCAGCGGGCCGATATCGTGGTGAAGGCAGGCGCGCCGGGCACCTACGCCTTTAACGCGGCCCCTTACGACCAGGGGCACCCTTCGCCGGTGGGGCCGCTGGCACGGGTCGTGGTGTCGGGCGCGGCGATGGACATGAAGCTGCCGGGCGCCCTGCCGCCGGCGCCGCTCGCCAGCATCAAGGAGTCCGAGATCACCAACCGCCGCAAGGTGGTGCTGTCGGCGACCGCGCCGGAAGCCGATGCCGCCGGCCATTGGGAGGAATTCGAGTTCTTCGTCGACGGCAAGAAGTTCGATCCCGGACGGATCGACCAGCGGGTCAAGCTCGGCGCGGTCGAGGAATGGACCATCGTCAACACCCATGAGCATGACGACCACGTCTTCCACATTCATACCAATCCGTTCCAGGTGGTCTCGGTCAATGGCAAGGCGCTCGCCACGCCGGAATGGCGAGATTCCGTGATCGTGGAGCGCAAGGGCGGCCAGGTCGTGTTCCGCTCGCGCTTCATCGATTTCACCGGCGTCTACATGCTCCACTGCCACATGATGAACCATGAGGAGATGGGCATGATGCAGACGGTCGAGGTCTATAAGCCGTAAGCTTTTGGGCGAATTACAGGAATTTAGCGAAAGTCCGGGCTGATCCGGGTCCGGCCGGGCTTCCCTTGGCAACCCGCATGGCCTATTACGCTGCAACGCAAAAATTCCCCCAGAAGACCTCATGATCCGCCTCGACAACGTCAGCAAGCAAGCCGGCCACCAGATCCTGTTCATCGAAGCCTCCGCCGCCCTCAACAAGGGCGAGAAGATCGGCCTCGTCGGGCCGAACGGCGCCGGAAAAACCACCCTGTTTCGGATGATCGCCGGTGAGGAGTTGCCCGACGAAGGGCAGGTCTCGACCGATCGCGGCATCACCATCGGTTATTTCAACCAGGACGTCGGCGAGATGGCCGGCCGCAGCGCCGTGGCTGAGGTCATGGACGGGGCAGGGCCGGTGAGTGCGGTGGCGGCCGAGTTGCGTGAGCTCGAGACCGCCATGGCCGATCCCGACAAGGCCGATCAGATGGACGAGATCATCGCGCGCTACGGCGAGGTGCAGCACGCCTTCGAGGAGCTCGACGGCTATGCGCTGGACGGCCGGGCGCGCGAGGCGCTCTCTGGCCTCGGCTTCAGTCAGGAGATGATGGACGGCGACGTCGGCAAGCTCTCCGGCGGCTGGAAGATGCGCGTGGCGCTCGCGCGGATTCTCTTGATGCGTCCCGACGTCATGCTGCTCGACGAGCCGAGCAACCATCTCGATCTGGAAAGCCTGATCTGGCTGGAGAAGTTTTTGCACGACTACGAAGGCACGCTGTTGATGACGTCGCACGACCGCGAGTTCATCAACCGTGTGATCTCCAAGGTGGTCGAAATCGATTCCGGCTCGCTCACCACCTATACCGGCAATTATGAGTTCTACGAGCAGCAGCGCGCGCTCAACGAGAAGCAGCAGCAGGCGCAGTTCGAGCGCCAGCAGGCGATGCTCGCCAAGGAGATCAAGTTCATCGAGCGCTTCAAGGCGCGGGCCTCGCATGCAGCCCAAGTGCAGAGCCGGGTCAAGAAGCTCGACAAGATCGAACGGGTCGAGCCGCCGCGCCGCCGCCAGACTGTTGCCTTCGACTTTCCGCCGGCGCCTCGCTCCGGCGAGGACGTCGTCGCCCTGAAGAAGGTGTTCAAGGGCTATGGCAGCAAGCGGATCTATGACGGGCTGGATTTCATGATCCGGCGTCGCGAGCGCTGGTGCGTGATGGGTGTCAACGGCGCCGGCAAATCGACGCTGCTCAAGCTCGTCGCGGGCGCGAGCGAGCCGGACGAGGGCACCGTGGCGGTCGGCGGCAGCGTCAAGATGGGCTATTTCGCCCAGCACGCGATGGATCTGCTCGATGGCGAGCAGACGGTGTTCGAATCGCTCGAATACGCGTTTCCGACCGCGGGGCAGGGTAGCTTGCGCGCGCTCGCCGGCTGCTTCGGCTTCTCCGGCGACGACGTCGAGAAGCGCTGCCGCGTGCTCTCGGGCGGCGAGAAGGCGCGGCTCGTGATGGCGAAAATGCTGTTCGATCCGCCGAACTTCCTGGTGCTGGACGAGCCGACCAACCATCTCGACCTCGCCACCAAGGAGATGCTGATCAACGCGCTGTCGGATTTCGAAGGCACCATGCTGTTCGTCTCGCATGACCGGCATTTTCTGGCGACGCTCTCGAACCGCGTGCTGGAGCTGACCCCGGACGGCATCCACCAGTTCGGCGGCGGCTACACGGAATACGTCGCGCGCACGGGGCAGGAAGCGCCGGGGTTGCGAAGCTAGTTGGGGCCGGTAGCCCGGATGGAGCGTAAGCGTAATCCGGGATTCGAGCCACGCGGGCAGTGGTGCAACGCGGTTGGTCCGGCCCCGGATTGCGCTCCGCTCCATCCGGGCTGCAAGCAGTTCGCGACGTTGGCAACGAACTCGCTCGCTTGAACGAGCGAGATTCTCCTGCGACCTTCACGGATGCGAAACAGTCGGCGTGTCGCGGTGAAAGTTGCGCTTCGGATGCTCTAATACGTGTAGAACATCCGTTGGATCTCCTTGGTGTCGGTCGTCTTGGTCAGTGCCAACATCAGCAAAATGCGCGCCTTTTGCGGATTGAGCGTATCCGAGACGACGAAGTCGTGTTCGTCGTCCTTGGCCTCGCCGTTGCGTGCGACGATGCCGTTTCCGACCCGGCTGCTGCGAACGATCACCACACCCTTCTTGCGGGCCTCGTCGAGAGCCGGCTCGACCGCGGGCCGAGCCAGGCTGCCGTCACCGACGCCGGCATGCACGATCCCCTTGGCTCCGGCGGCGACAAACGCGTCGACCGCGACGCGGTTCATGTTGGCATAGCCGTAGACGATGTCGACTTGCGGCAAGACATCGAGGTTGGAAACGTCGAATTCGGAGTCCGCTGTGTGCCGTCGCGTCGATTGACGATAGAAATACGGCTTGTTGCCCTGCATGTAGCCGAGGAAGCCGAGTTCCGGCGTGCGGAAGGTGTCAGCCGTCGAGGTGTTGTTCTTGGTGACCTCGCGCGCGGCGTTGATCTGATCGTTGAGGGCGACGAGCACGCCCTTGCCGACGGCCTCTTCACTGCCGGCCAGGATCACCGCGTTGAAGAGGTTGATCGGCCCATCCGCGCTGATCGCTGTCGAGGGCCGCATCGCGCCGACAATCACGACAGGCTTCTTGCTCTTGACGACGAGGTCCAGGAAATAGCTGGTTTCCTCGATCGTGTCGGTCCCGTGCGTGATCACGATCCCATCGACGTCGTCCTGCGCGAGCAGCGTGTTGACGCGCTTTGCGAGCTTGAGCCAGTAGTCATTGTTCATGTTCTCGCTGGCGATCTGGAAGACCTGCTCGCCCTTGACGTTGGCCACCGTTTTCAGTTCGGGGACGGCGTTCAGCAGGGTCTCGATGCCGACCGTGGCTGCGGTGTAGCCGACCACGGTGGTGCTGCTCGCGCCGGTGCCGGCGATCGTGCCACCGGTTGCCAGAACCATGACGTTGGGCAGACCGGGACCTCTTGCGTTCGCGACGTCAAAACTGATGAGCAGCGCGAACAGCAGGCTCATGGTCGCTATGATCTGATCACGCACTCGAAACTGCCACATCTCGCATACCTTTCCTGGAAAGCCTCGTCGATGCGCCCCTGTTCGCTCAGCAGTGTATGATCCGCCAGCCAAGGCGTTCTGTCTAGGGTGGCGATGATTTTGGTTTACGCGCTCGGCGGGTGCGGGAACGCTCTTTGCCCGGGCTTGTCCCTGCATCCACGATCTTGGCTCCGACTGCGTAGAACGTCGATGGCCGGGACGAGCCCGGCCATCACGAAGTTCGTTTGCTGATTGCTCGCGACATGGAAGTCGCGATGCCGAAGCGCGCCGCTATGCGCCCATTTCGCACTTCTTCATGAAGCTGTTCTTGGCGGCACCGGCGAGCGGCTTGCCGTCCGCGCTGACCGCCTTAGGCGTGCAGGCGTCTAGCTTGCATTTCTTCATGAACGAAGTCTTGGCGGCGCCGGCGAGCGCCTTGCCGTCCTTGCCGACCGCCTTGCTCTCGCAAGTGTCGTCCGCGAGGGCCGAGCCTGCTGCAAAGCCGGCAAGGATTGCCGCGAGGAAAATCCGTTTCATCATGGGTGTCTCCCTAAGCCGAAAGATGGCCGGCGAATTGGAACCCGGAATCGTGGCGCAATCAAGCAGGAACGGCGCGCACCAGCCTTCGTTTCAATTTTTCCAGCGGTCGAGGATTGCGATGGCCTTGACGAGCGCGTCGTCCATGGCGGCCTGATTGCCAGGCGCGGACTGCCGCTGCGGCGATGGCTCGTCGAAATCATGGGTCGCGCCGGGGTAGACGGTGATTTCGATGCGGCTGCCGGCCTGCCGCGACCGGTCGGCGACGTGCTGACAGATCAACGGCGACACCTCCTCGTCATCGGCGCCGAGAAACATGGCAATTGGGGCTGCGGTGAAGATGGTTGGCGCGAGCAGCGCGGCCTGTCCGCAGCCCGGATAGAACGCGAGTGTGCCGCGATAGCCCGTTACCTGGCTGCCTTGCCGGATCATCACGTTTAGCGCGGTGCTGCCGCCATTGGACCAGCCCTGAAGAAAAATCTGATCGGGCATGATGTCGCCGCGGCCGCGCAGATAGGCAAGGGCGCCTTCGGCATCGAGCGGGCGCACATCTGTCTCGTTGACGTCGGCGCGATCGGGATCGTCATGGGTGAAGCGGCCGAAGCCGTGCGCCTTGCCGCGCGGGCCGAAACTGTCCGGCAGCAGGGCCAGATAGCCATGCGCCGACCAGTATTCCCCCCACATCATATGGCGCTTGGACAAGGTGGTGGCGTCGCAGGGCGAGGCGATGTTGGCGCCGACATACGTGCAATCGGCATTGTCGTTGCTGGAGTAGGGCCCGCCGCGGCCGTGCAGCATGACAATGGCGGGCCAGGGGCGAGGTGTGGTGGGCTGGAAAAGATAGCCGACGATCTCCGTGCGACCGTCAGCGCTTCGCAAGTAGATGGTCTGCGGCGTGGCCGGGGCCGCCGCGATCGACAGCAATATTGCGATCAAGCTGATGAGGATACGCATGAGATGACGTGCCAATTCGATTCCAGCGGGCCGCAACGCGATCATATCCCGCGCGCGAGCAACGCCTTGAAATCGGCGCGTGCGCGTTGCGCCTCGACCCGGGCAACTTCGGACGCGTCGCCGAGGCCGAAATAGCCGTGGATCAGGCCGGCGCCTTCATGATGCTTCACCGACACGCCGGCCGCCTGCAGCGCCCGCGCATAGGCTGCGCCTTCGTCGCGCAGCGGATCGAACCAGGCGGTGGTCACGACCGCGGGCGCCACTCCGGAGAGCGAGGCGGCACGCAATGGCGAGACCCGCCAGTCCGCGGCGTGGCCGAGTTCGGCGAGATAATGACCCGCAAACCACGCCATCACGGCGCGCGACAGGAAATACCCTTCCGCATTCTCCGCGCGTGACGGATAGCGCAGGTTCTCCTGCGGATCGACGTAGCGGCCCACGACGTCGATCACGGGATAGACCAATAATTGTGCGGCGAGCCTCAGGCCGGCATCGCGGCAGGCGATCGCGGTTGCTGCCGCGAGATTGCCGCCGGCGCTGTCGCCGGCAACGCCGAGGCGCTTGACGTCGTCGCCAAATTCCGCGACGCGGTTGAAGACGTCGCTGGCAGCCGCGAAGGCGTCCTCGAATGCGCCGGGAAAGCGGGTCTCAGGCGGCCGGCGGTAGTCGACGGAGATGACGACCGCGCCGGTCTCGATGGCAAGCCATCGCGCCTGCCGGTCGTGGGTATCGAGATCGCCCGCCACCCAGCCGCCGCCGTGGAAGAACACCACCGTCGGCGCGGGACCGGTGCCGATCCGATAAACGCGCGCATCGCGCGCGCCGGCGCCGCCCTTCACCTTGATGTCCTGCACGACATCGACCGGAGGCGGCGCCACGGCCGCGCGCGCCGCAGCCAGTGCGCGCAAGGAATCGCGGGCGCTCTGTGGCGTCATCGTCGTCGGATCGCGCAGCGGTAGCAGCGGAATGATCTGGGCGATGACGGGATCGAGCGGCGCGGCCATTTGCGGTCCCCTTGTGCGGTCCTCTTGGTCTTGCTTGCGGGTTAGCATAGATTTCGCGCGCCGCATCGGCAACCGCCGGACGGCTATGCGCCAGGGAGATCAAAAGGTGGAATTCGAAACGCTGGTCCAGTCGCGCCGCAGCGTGCGCGGTTTCAAGAACGAGCCGGTGCCGCGCGCGGTGATCGAGGCGATCATCGAAAGTGCCAAGCGCGCGCCGTCGTCGATGAACACGCAGCCCTGGCACGTCCATGTGCTCACCGGCCAACCGCTGGAACAGGTGCGCCACCGCAATATGCAGGAGATGGTCGCGGGTGCCAAGGTCAAGCGCGACATCATCAGCCACGGCGAGTATCAGGGCGTTCACCGCACGCGCCAGGTCGACGTCGCCAAGAAACTGTTCGGTGCGATGGGGATCGCGCGCGACGACAAGCCGATGCGGCAGGATTGGGTGCTGCGCGGCTTCCGCCAGTTCGACGCGCCGGTGTCGCTGGTGCTCAGCTATGACCGCGTGCTCGACCCCGGCGCGGTCTGTCATTTCGATCTCGGCGCGCTCTGCTACGGCATCGTGCTCGCGGCGTGGGACCGTGGCCTCGGCTCCGTGATCAACGGGCAGGGCATCATGCGATCCGACATCGTGCGCGAGGTTGCCAGAATCCCCGAGGACGAGGTCATCATGACCTGCGTCGCGCTGGGCTATCCCGACGATAGCTTCGCGGCGAACGCGGTTCGCTCGGATCGGGAGGGCAACGAGGAGTTCGTCCGGTACGTCGGCTTTGCTGACTGACGCTGCGGGGAGGAGATGATTCCCGCACCAAATTTTTGGTGCGAGCTCCCTGCAGGCTCTTGCAATCTTCATCGCGCGGGAGGAACAATATGCGGACAGAAAGGTTTGTTGCTGGCGCGAGGGAATTGACATGCGGCGGCTGGCTAGCCTGGTTCGACGGTTGTTCGGCCCGCGAATGCGGCGTCCGATCGATGATGATCCAAGTCTTCCGTTCTCACCTGAAGAGTTCAGCAGGTTGATCCGCAGCGGCAGACGCGAGGACATGAAGCTGCTCGCGGAGGGGCTCGCCTCCCGCTCCATCCCGCGCCGCATCAAATTCCGCGCCACGCATTGAGTCCAGGACTCGCGGGTATGCCGCGCCAGGTGCTTAGCGGGTGAGTGCGATGTCTTTGAAGGACGTGACGAGCGCCTTCTCCAGCTTCCCGGTCATCCCGCAGAGAATATTGTAGGCCTCCGTACGTGGCATCGTCGGCTTGTAGGGGCGGTGCTCGATCAGCGCGGCGAAGATGTCCGAGATCGTGAGAATGCGCACGACGTCTTTAATGCTCTCCCCGGACAGCGCGTCCGGGTACCCGCTGCCGTCGAGATATTCGTGGTGATGCCTGACTGCGTCGAGAATCTCGGGCGTGATCTTGTCGTGGTCCTTCAGAAAGTCATAGCCGGCGGCCGGATGCGTCTCGATCATGGCGCGCTCGTCGGCACTGAGGCGGCCGGGCTTGTCCAGGATCGCAAGCGGGATCTGCGCCTTGCCGATGTCGTGGAACATCGCGGCCGAGTAGAGGCGCTCGAGATCCGTCCTGCCGACGCCGAGGCTTAGTCCGAAGTCGATCGCCACGCCGGTCACGAGCAGACAGTGCTGGTAGGTTCCCTCGTGGTGGCGCCGGACGGTCGTGAGCCATTCGGAGAGGCCGTGCTCGGTGATGCGCTCTGCGATCTTGCGACCGGCATCCTTGGTGCCATCGACGTCGAGGGGCTCGCCGAGTGTCACCGCGGTGAACATCGACGCGACGGCGGTTGCGGCTGTCTCGACGGCATCGTCCGGCTGCGTCGCGCCGGTTGCCGAACCGGATGTCGCCTCGGCAGGATCAGCCAGCGCCGCGAGCAGCTTGGCCTTGTCGATCGGGCCGGCAAGGACGAGCGTTGCACCGAGCGCATAGGCCTGCGAGATACTGATATGAGAGGAGTGCTCGACGAGGAAGATGCGCTTCGTGACCTTCGCCAGCTTGCCGCTTCTCTTCTTGATCGCCGCGATGTTGTCGAAATCACGCAACTCCGCACGTATCACGATGGCGTAGGGCACTTGCGACAGCTTCGCCTCCGCATCGAGCCGTTCGCCCGCAACGGTAAATTTCCGTTCGAGGGCCGAGCAGATCCCCGCCAATTTGTCGGAGGAATCGGCGAGCACATGCACGAATGGTCGTGCCGATACCGTGGTTCGGGGACCGCTATCGGCATTGACGGGGCTGGCTCTGGTTCGCGCGTTCTGCACGGGTACCTATACCGGTTGGAGGGCTTGCTGAATTCGGAGAGCCTATTTGCTTTGAACGGAGGTCTGCGCGGCGGCCGCCGGTGCGCTCACCGGTCGCCTCTTGCCGTCCGCGGTGATGAAGTGGACGCCGGCGGTGGTTCCATCGATCCAGACCAGTTCGCAGCGGCGGTACGCCAGCCCTGTCGACGACAGCAGCAAGAAGAATTCCTTGGCTTGCAGCACGTCGAGCGTGCCTTCGACCTCGATCTTGGCGCCGCTCTGCGAAACGTCGAGCAGGACGCACTTGCGCCGCCACGTGCCGTCGGACCCCATCAAATTGACCGACTGCTTGTGATCCATCCGTACGCGAAACGCCTTTCGACCGTCGAGCTTCATCGGTTGGACCCCGTTTTCCTGCGGCGCTGTGCCTGATCGCTTGTGCTGGCGCCTGCAGCTATTTCTCCCCAGCGCACCGTCCACTGGCTGGTCGACAGAAGAACACTCTCGAAGATGTGCTGCGCGCGTTCGCGCTGTGTGAAGGAAAGACGTGCACCGCTGCGGTTGCTCAGGATCGCCAGCGTGGTCTGCCAGTTCAGGCGCGAAGCCCGGCACGCCATCACCAGGCCTTCGCAATCGTCATCGGTCATGACATGCTCGACGATCTCGATCGGCGCCCCCGAGAGCACCGACAAGGCGGTGAACAGATTGGCGGTCTCGCCGCGGATCGCGAAGCGGTTCACCGAGGAGTCGTTGAGCTTGCCGAGGCGATTGAGCGCGACGATCTCCGGCCTTGCGCTCGCATAGTCGGCCGAGCAAGGCCGCTTCAGTGGAGCGGGAGCGGGCTCCGGGCTCGGCGCAGGCGGCGCTGCGAAGGCATCGGATCTGGCTGGAGCCTTGGCCGGGGAAGCGGAGAGCAGCTTGCGCACGACAACGTCGGGCGTGCCTGGCCGGAGCGCCACTGCCTTCGTGATCGCGTCATCCGCGGCGCAGCTGACGACGAGCAGCGCATAAGCGGTATTCGAGAACCTGGCGCCGGGGTTCGCGATCAGCGCAAGGCAGACGGCCCGGCCGCCGCGTTTCACCAACGCCTCAACCACAGCCGCTTCGATCCGGTCTCGGCCCGCGATCGCAAGCTGATGGCGTTCGCTGCAGGACGCAGCAACCGCCTCGAGGTCGTCCATTGAGAGTGCTTGCGATTTGAGCAAAATCGGATACGCCACATCCGGATCTTCGTGGGAAGCCAGCTGTCGCAAGGTAGCCCGCGGCGCCGGACTGAGTTCGGCAAGCGCATTGCTCAGGTGAATCAACGCGCTGGCACCCACACCTCGCGTGAGGCGAAGGAGGATGCCGTCGACGACGTTGACGAGCAGTTCCTGCTGGCGGTCGCTGGTCGCGGCGAGCAGACGAACGATGCCCGACAGGATGCGGACACAGCGCTCGGGCGGCCCGGCTGCGACCACCTCCTCTAACTCGACAAGAATATCGGCAGGCGAATGTGCCAGCATGGCCGGAGCCTGAATTCGAAATAACTTCAACTATTCAACGTGCTCCATTGCGCCTCAAAGTTGTTAATTTGAACTTGACATTTTGGTCCTTCAGGTATTTGCGCACCGCCTACTTCACTGAA
Organism: Bradyrhizobium sp. LLZ17; assembly: GCF_041200145.1. NCBI lineage: Bacteria > Pseudomonadati > Pseudomonadota > Alphaproteobacteria > Hyphomicrobiales > Nitrobacteraceae > Bradyrhizobium > Bradyrhizobium zaerense. The sequence continues at coordinate 1,641,924 of NZ_CP165734.1, read as the reverse complement.
ACGGTATCGAAATTTGGCAGAGGCTACCCCGAGGGTTGTTCTTTGATCGACTCTCGCCATCTGATCGAGAGACGTTAGGATGATTCTTCCGGTCTCATGGGACAACCGGAAAGGGGGAAATCAGATCGCGTCGTCTCACGACGCTGCTTTTCATTTGTCATGACCAGCATTGATGATGCGCCTGCGTTGGCGCCAAAGATATTTCGCTTTTCAGACGTCGATGAGTTTCGCAGTTCGATCCGTGGCCTGAACATTGAGTTCACGCCGTTTGTGCGAAGGATTTCTGCAGAGCAGATCATTCTGCGCTTGCCCGCTTGCGACGTGAACGTGACGCGGGCGTTTCCGCGCGTGGTGGACGCGCAGCTCGTCGCGGATTGCACGGCGGTCGGTTTTGCGATGGATGACCTTGAAGTCCCGATCCGCTTCAACGGTGCGCAGCGCGACCGTGCGGTCATCGTCATCGGCAGCAGCGGGGCGGCCTATAACACCATTGAGGAGGTGCAGCGGCAGGTCGCCTCCATCGTGTTCCGGCCCGAGGTGAAAAATCGCGGCTGGCCCGAGACGCGCTTGAGCTTCAAGATATTGGAGACCAGTCCGTTGGCGCTGTACGCGCTGCGGAAGGTCGTCTGGGAGGTGGTGGCCGCCGGATCCGAGCCGATCGATCCCGCCGAAGTGCCGCTGAAAGCGGCAGCGATGACGGAGTCTCTGTTCGGCGCGGTCGACGCGGCGTTCGCCAACCTCGCTCCCGCGCGCTGGACGCTGCGGCCGAACGACGAGCGGCAGTTCAAGATCTTTCGGGACATCCGGGCGCTGTTGGCCGATGACCTCGCCCAGCCCATCTACAGCGAGGAGTTGGCGCGCAAGCTCGGCCTTTCCGTCCGCAGCTTGCATGATGTCGTCCGCCGCTATCGCGGCATGAGCCTGCACCGTTACTTGCGCCTGCGGCGGTTGTGGCTGGTCCGCCAGCGGCTCCTGGCCGGCGCCGAGAGCGTGAAGGCGGTCGCGCTGGCCTTCGGCTTCTGGCATCTGAGCGATTTCTCTCGAAGCTATCGCGACCAGTTCGGCGAGACGCCCTCCGCTACGCTGGAGCGTGGACGCAGGCGATAGTGTCGCAAATGGATTCGGAGCGGTCTCCGTGCTAGCCTCGCAGCCATGAGCAACCGCATCCTTGTCCTCTACGGTTCCTACCGTTCCGACCGCGTGGGCATTCGGCTGGCCAATTTCGTCATCGATCGCCTGCGCGCCCGCGGCGAGGAGGTCGAGTTCATCGACGCCAAGGCGATCGGCCTGCCGATGCTGGACCGCATGTACAAGGAACATCCGAAGGGCACGGCACCCGAGGCGCTCGAGAAGCTGGCCGGGCAGATCCGCAGCGCTGACGGATTTGTGTTCGTCACCGGCGAATACAATTGGGGCATTCAGCCTGGATTGAAGAATCTCACCGACCATTTCCTGGAGGAATGGTTCTGGCGCCCGGCCGCGATCGTGAGCTATTCCGCCGGCCGCCTGTCCGGCGCGCGCGCCTCGACCGCTTGGCACGGCACGCTGTCGGAGATGGGCATGGTGGTGGTGTCGAGCACGATCGGCGTCGGCCCGATCGCGCAGACATTGTCGGAGGCGGGTGAGCCGATCGGCGAGGGCGGCAAGGCGCTGGAACGGTCGTTCCCGCGCTTTGCCGATGACCTGCTCTGGTGGATCGAGGCGGCCAAGTCGCAGCGGACGCGCAAGTCGCCGCCTTACTGAGCCGCGCTACGCCGCCCTGACTTCGCTGAGGAAGCGGTCGAACTGTCCAGCGAGGTCGCGCGACTGCACCGAAAGCTGTTCGGCGGCGCCCAGCACGTCCGAGGCGGCGCCGCCGGTGTCGTCGGCAGCGCGCTGCACGCCTGATATGTTGGTGTTGACCTCCTGGGTGCCGCGCGCAGCTTCCTGCACGCTGCGGGAAATCTCCTTCGTCGCCGAGCCCTGTTGCTCGATGGCAGCCGCAATCGCGGTGCCGATCTGGTCGATCTCGGCGATGACGTTGGCGACGTTGCGGATGGCGGTCACGGTCTCGTCGCTGGCGCTCTGGATCGCGGAAATCTGCTCGGAGATTTCGGTGGTGGCCTTGGCGGTCTGGCCAGCCAGCGACTTCACTTCGGCGGCGACGACTGCAAAGCCGCGGCCGGCGTCGCCGGCGCGCGCGGCCTCGATGGTCGCGTTCAAGGCCAGGAGATTGGTCTGCTCGGCGATGCTCTGGATCAGCGTCACGACGTCGCCGATCTTCTGCGCGCCTTCCGCGAGTGCACGCGCAGTGTCCCCGGTGCGGCGGGCATTCTCGACCGCGCGGGCTGCGATCTCGGTGCTTTGTGCGACCTGGCGGCCGATCTCGGCGATCGAGGAGGTCAGCTCTTCGGTCGCGCTCGCGACCGTCTGGACGTTGGTCGAGGTCTGCTCGGAAGCGGCCGCCACCACCGCAGCCTGGTTATTGGTCTGGGCCGCCGTCGAGGTCATCGACTGCGCCGTGCTCTCCATCGTCGAGGACGCCTGTGACAGGCCGCCGACGAGCTCGGTGACCTTGGCCTCGAACGCGCGGGTGAGCTCGTCGAGCGCCTGCGCACGCCGCATCTTGCCATCGTTCTCGGCCTGCTTCTCGGCTGCGAGCCGGTCAGCCCGGATCATATTGTCCTTGAACACCTGCACGGCCGCGGCCATCGCCCCGATCTCGTCGGAGCGCTCGGCGCCAGGGATAGCTTCGGTAACCTCGCCCTCGGCGAGCCGCGACATCCGCGACGTCAGGCCGACAATCGGCGCACAGACGCGGCGGCGCACGGTCACCACAAGACCCACGCTCGCGATCAGCACGGCGATGAGGCCTGCGAGTGCGACCGTGAAGCTCGTGCGCGCGGCCGACGAGGCGCCGGCCAGGATTTGCTCCGCATTGTCGTAGAAGGCGTCGCGCACGCCGATGATGGCGCCGAGGCCGCGCTGCGACGCCGGGTAATAAATATCGAGGTCGTGCTCGTATTTGCCGCTGGCCGCGCCGTCCTTGACGAGCTTCAGTTCACGGCCGAACCCCTCGACATAGGCGGACTCCAGCGTCTCGAGCGCGGCGGCGACATTGGCGGGTGTCGCCGGATTGCCGCGCAGCTCCTGGAGCGACATCACGATCTGGTCGTTGCGGCCTTGCGAGCGGGCGATGTCGGCCTTCTCGCTCTCACTCGCCACCTTCTTCGAGCCGACCAGGTTCTTGTGCAGGCTGGCGTTGAGGCCGCCGATGTCGCGCAGTGTCATGGCGATATTGGCGTAGCTGGCCTGCCGGTAGGCGTCGCCATTCAGGATCGCCATGCGGCGGACCTGCTCGTTGAGCAGCCCGGTTACAGCGCTGTTGAGCACGGCGTTGTCGGCGACGATCTTCCTGGCCGCCTCCTTGCGCGCATCCGCCGGTCCCGCGATCGCCTTGTCGACGGCCGCGCGTATCGCTGTGAACTTCGAGTCGATGCTGTCGATGTTGCTGCCGATGGTGTTGCCGTCATCGAACGGGCCGGGCATGTCCTTGCGCAGCGCATTCATCTTGTCGCGTGCGCCGTCGGTCTGCTTGCGCAGCTTGTCATGCTCGGCGAGCTGTGCGGGATCGACGGTCGCAGGTCCGTACAGGATGTTGGTGGCGAAGCCGCGCTCGGGGTTGAGATAGCGCGGGATGTCGCTCACGGCCCGGACGATCGCCAACCGGCCCTGTGCTTCCCCAATCCTGCCCATCGTCTGGTATTTCGTCACCGCGACGTAGACCGCGAGGCCGCCGCCGACGGTCGAGAGCGAGACGATAGCGGTGGTGAGAAGCGTACCGATTTTCATGATTGGTCCGGCAACTGGCACTGGCAGAAAATTAGTTCTGCCCGGACGATAGGCAGCCGGTGTTAATCCCGGGTTTACGTTGAATGCAGCGGCAGTGGCGCTCACGTCTCCTGTCGATCGAGGGCGGCGAGGATCTCCAGGGTCGCGCCGTCGCGCTCGCCCGCGAAATATCGGGCGATCGCCTCGCCGAAAATGGGATTGTCTGAAACGGCGCCGAACAGCGTCATCGACGAGCGGAATTTTGCGTCGTCCGGTGCACCCAGGATCGCATCGATGGTCCGGCCTTCGACCGCGAGGACCAGGCCCGTACATTCGAGGAGGCGGCGACCGAGGACGGGGTGGGCGAGGTAGGCGCTGGCCTCCGCCCGCGAGGCGATGGCGTAGCGCCGGGACATGGCGCTGAAGCCGAGACCGGCGAGCTGCGGGAAGATGAACCACATCCAATGGCTTTGCTTCCGGCCCCGCGACAGCTCGCCCTGGACGAGGCGATAGACCGGGTTTTGGGCCAGAACGAACCGATTTAGGTCGAAAGGATCGGTCATTAGCTACCTCTGGGGTACCTCGCCCGCCGCGATTATGCCTAACTTTTGGCTCCCAATGTGGTAGCTGGTATAGAGTCTCTGGGTGGGGGTGGGCTCCCCCAGGGGTCGATTTTGGGGATCTGATGGTTTCCGACACCGCAGGAGCCGAGAGGCTGTTGTCGCGCCGCCGTGTTGGGCGGGCCGAGACAATTTTGCTGTCTCTCGCCGCGATTGCGCTGTCGATGGGCGCTGCCGCCTGGCTCGCCGACGTGAACGATTCAACCCCGCTGGTCTCGGCCGCACTGCCGCCAGCCAGTGCCCCTTCATTTGACGACCGTTTCGCCTCGCTGTCGGGCGCCCAGCCCGCTCGTGACAGCGGCCTTCGCATGCTGGAGCGCTCCGCCCTGAATGCGGTTCAGCTCAAGCTGCGGGATGCCAAGGCGATGCTGGCGCAAAAGCTCCAGGGCGACGATTGGCGGTCGACCCTGACTGACGACGACAAGTCCGTGGTCGACGAGAGGAGGCCCTCGCAACGGGCCGATGCCGTGCCGACGCCGCGCTCGCGGCCGATCCAGGCGGATCTCGCTTCCCAGATCGCCTCCAGCCAGGCCTATGCCGACACCAATCCCAGGATCGACAACCGCAACTTCCTCGAAAAATTCACCGACAAGATCAAGCTGGCCTCGCTGACTCCCGATAGCGGACTGTTCGGCAAGGCGCCCGATCTCGCCGCTCTCGGCTACGATTCGCGCACGGCGGTCTATGACATCTCGGCCAAGGCGCTCTATTTGCCGAACGGCGTCACGATCGAAGCCCATTCCGGCATGGGCGCGCTGATGGACGACCCCGAGCATGTCGACCAGCGCATGGTCGGTGCGACCCCGCCCGCGACCTACGATCTCAAGCCGCGCGAAAAGCTGTTCCACGGTGTTCGGGCGCTGCGCATGACCCCCGCGGACGGCACCAGCGCGCTCGGCCGTGTCGGCCTTCTCACCCACACCTATATGCTCGGACCGCGCGGCGATTCCAACGGCTGCGTCTCGATCAAGGACTATGATCGTTTTCTCAAGGCCTACGACAACGGCGAGTTCAACCGCCTGGTCGTCGTGCCGAGCCTGCGTGGATCGGCGACCGCCTCGCAGCGCGCCAGCACCGACTCCTGATATTCGCCTGCCACGGGCGGGGCTGCCGTTTCCGCTTCCTTAAGCCGTTGTCGTCCAGAAGCAGCCCATGACTGATCCGTCAAGCTCCCAGACCCCGCTGCGCACCACGTTCAAGATCAAGCTGAACGGTGACACGCTGGCGATTGCGAGCGTCGGCCAGGCCTATCAATTCCTCACCAACTTCAAATCGGTCGAGTGGATGGAATTCCGCTCGCTGCATGAGGACGCTGTCCACGCGCTCGAAGGTGCGGCCGGCGACGCGATGCTCGTGGTGCAGGCGACCAACGCTGTGCGCGCGTTGTTCGTGAGCGCGAAGCTGCTCTGAGCGGCGGCGTGCGTTGCCTATCCCGTTCTTGCTCGAACCCGCCTCGCGGCGGCTGCGACAAAGGCATGGCGCATTGGCGCGCCGAGGGAATTGGGATCGCATGGATATCGCGGAATTCATTGCAGGCGTCGATCGCGCCGGCACCGAGCAACCGACGCTTGCAATGCTCGAGGAGTTTGAAAAATCCATCGGTTGCCGCTTGCCGGATGAATATCGCCAATTCCTGCTGGCCTGCGCCGGCGGCTATTTCAATGGCTCGGCCGAGTTCAACTGGCCCCAAGGGCATTGGGCCGGTGCGGTCAATGAGGTGCTCGGATTGCAAGCCGGCGACTGCTCGCTGATCCAAACGCGTCAGACCCCGCAATGGCCGACCGTCGATGAGCTCTTGTGGATCATGAGCGATCATGGCGGAAACCCGATCTGCATGACGATCGACAAGGCGCATTTCGGCAAGATCTGGTTCATCGACCACGAGCTCGCCGAATACGACAAGCCCTGGACGCTTGCCGAGGCGATGTCGGACAAATGGGGCTATGTGCTGGAGCTCGCGCCTGGCTTCGGCGACTTCATCGCTGGACTGTACAAGGAGGCAGCGTGAGGCGAGGGGACACGCCTGTCCTGTGTCCGTGAAAGTACAGCCGAATTCGTGCGGTGTGACCAGTCATAGCGAGCACAGCGAAGCAATCCAGAATCTCTCCGCGGAGGCAGCCTGGATTGCTTCGCTGCGCTCGCAATGACGAGGTGGATGCAGTCGCGTACCGCTTCGACGGCGCTGCGCGCGGCAGAACCGCGCGCAGCATCCTGTCAGCGTCGTTCGCGACGCCTCGTTCAGTGCCTGTCGTCTCCGCGCCCGTCGTCCTCATCATTGAAGTCGTGGTCACCGCCCGGCCTGAAGCCGGGGTCAACGCACGTGAAGTTCGCCGCATCGCTGGTCAAGCCGCTGCCCTTGTAGGCGGGTATCTTGGGATACACGCATAACGGCCGCGTGCCTCCGGTCGGGAAGTTCTGCGCGATTCGCGGATCGAAGACGCCGCCGGTCGGGTAGGGCGAAGCGGTATTGGTGTTAGCCGCGACGATGCGCTCCGGTGCAATGCCGCTTTCGACCCAATCGGTGATCGCCTTGAGTTCATTGCCCGCGAAGCTCGTGGTGGCCGCGCCGCCGCCGCAATGGGCCATGTTCGGAACCATGAACAGCCGCGCAAAGTCAGTCGCATGGTTGTCCATGCGCTGATTCATCTTGCGGTACCAGCGGGCAATCGCGGCGCCGGAGAAGATGCCGTCATTGACCGAGGAGGAGATGATCAGCTTGCCGCCGTGCGCCCTGAACGGACGGAGGTCGGTCGCGACCGCAGCCATGAAGTCCATCGAACTTTCCGGATAGGCCTGGGTTTTCGTGAAGATCTTCGGCGCGTCGGTGTCGAAGTTGAAGTGGAACACGAAGGCTTCCTGGCCGTTCGGTCCGGCGACCGGCGTGACCACGGGGGGCGTCTGGAAGATCATCGGGATCGCTCCCGCACCAAGCGTCAGGTTGATTGCGGTGTTGACCTTCGGCACCAGCGCGGTGACCACGTTCCAGGCTCCCCAGCCCGCGCCCTGTGCGGTGGGCGGCGTCCAGATTCCGGCATCCCAGAACCAGTTCGAATAGAGCCGCTGGCCTTTCGAGTTGACCGGTCCCGCATAGATCTTCTTCAACGCATCGACCTGCGCGCTGGTCAGGCAGCTGCCGCCATGCGCCGTGCTACCGTGCGAGCCGGTGCCGCAGGTGTAGCTGGCGAGTGCCGGGTAGACTTTCCTGGCCGTGCAGGCGTGATAATTGTCGACGATCCCGTCGACGAGGCCATCGAGTGCATCGCAGGCGCTCAGGATCGCCGCCGAGGCAACCTGCAGGTCCTGTTGCGGAAAGGTGTCGGGAATGAACGGCTGGCCGCTGAGATCCTTGCTGGTGGCGAGCGGGCCGAGCACCTGCTCGTTCCAGGCTTCTGCGAGCGCCGCCTGCGGCAGGTTGAAGCCAGGGTTTTGCGAGATCACGCCATCGAACAGCCATGGCGATCGCTGCGACGCGACCATGGCATCGCGACCGCCGTTCGAACATCCCATGATGTAGGAATAGACGGTCTCGAGACCATAATAATAGGCGATGATCTTTTTCGAGATCGTCGCGGTCTTCTCGATGCCGTCGTAACCGTAGTCACTGCGCGCGCGGGCGTCGATCGCGAAATGCGCGGACCCTCCGGCATTTGCGTCATCGTCCTGATATGCACCGAGCGGGTTGGGCGCGGTGTCCTCATGACCGCCGTCATCGACGGCGACCGCCCAGCCTTGGCCGAGCTCGACGCCGGCCGCGCCCTGCGGATCGCTTTGCAGGCTGCCATCGGTGCCGCCGCCGCCCATCATCTCGAAGCGGCCATGCCAGGTGGTGGGCAGGTTCAGCGCGAATCCGATGCCGTAGGTGAAATGATCGGGATCCTGCGTCGAGACCCGCTTGTTGATGATGCCGATCACGTTGCAATAGCCCGACTTCTGCGTCGCGCTCAGAATCTGTGTATTCGGCAATGTCAGCCCTGTGAGGCCGGTGCAGGATGAGCGCGGAGCCACGCCGCTCGGCGGCAGTCCGTGCGCGGTGGCCTGCGCGCCGATAGACGCCCAGCCCGCGACGATGGTCGATGCAAGAAGCAGTCGTTTCATCTCAGTCCCTCCCGGTTTCATCGTTGACGGTTGAACGAAAGCGCCCCGACGCGACGCCCGCCCCGCGAGGCGTCGCGTCATCAGAGTCATTTGCGAAGTTGTTGCCGAGGGAAATGATCTCGCGATTGCGATGCGCAACGCACAATCGGCTGCGCGCAAAACCATCCCGCCGCGAGCGCGTCATAGTGCGCAGAGCGGCGTCCATCTCTGATGGAAGCACGGGCGTCATCCCCTTGGTCCGCACGTGAACAGCGGGCTTTTCACGATGAATATGCGAGCGATGTTGCTGTGTCAACATGGCGCAACGCGCGAGTCCGCGGTGCAACCTTTCGTGGAAGCTGTGGTGGAAGGCGCGACACTGCTTCGCTTCTCGATTCTGGGTTCGCTGCGATAGGCTCGGCGATCGAATCTCAAACAAGCGGGTTGCGCGCTGCTGCGCCAACCCGCGAAAGACGGTCGTCGATGGAGCCAGGAAAGTCAGGCGTCAGGAGGCGATCAGTCAAAGGAGCCGCCAAGGTACCGCCGCCCGGAGCGCCCGTTGCCAAGCCGTCGCGATCGACGCCGCGCTCCGCACCGGCCGCAAAGCCCGCCCGGGCAAAATTGCTTGCTTCGGCCGACCTGTCTCGTTCGCTCGGCTATCGCATCCGCCGGGCCCAGCTTTGGGTTTTCAAGGACGTCAGCCGGCGGCTCGCCGCGTTCGACATCAGTCCGGCGCAGTTCTCGGTTCTGTCGGTGATCGAGGCCAATCCAGGCGTCAACCAGCTTGCCATCGCGCAATCCCTGTCGATCGAACGGGCGGGGCTCGGGCGGCTGGTGGACCATCTGGAGCGGCGCGGCCTGGTGCAGCGGTCTGCCTCCGCCATCAACCGCCGTTACTACGTGTTGCACCTAACGAATTCCGGAGTCGCGCTCCTGGGGCGCTTGCGGCCGGCGATCGCGGAGAGCGAGAAATCCCTCGCGGCCAGGATTGGACCGCGCGCCTACAAGGAATTGCAGCGGGCGCTATCGATTTTCCTCGACGAGGCCTGAGCGGCCACCGGGCTTCCGCGCACAAGCCGCATGGCCGCCATCCCACGTAACCCCACGGGGAAGTTAACCGCCCATTAACCATGTCGGCCGCATCGTTAACCATTCAATAACGGGGAACGAGTCGGCCATTATGGAGGCTGTAGCAAAAATTCAACGCCAAATGGTGCGCCTGCGCGGGCGCTCCTATGTGGCCTTCGTGTTCGTGCCGACGGTCCCGATCCTGGACTGGCTGCAGGAGATCGACGCCACGATCGTGCGCTCGCCGGGCTTCTTCGCCGGCCGTCCGGTGGTGGTCGACCTCGCTTCGGTCGATCTCAGCCAATCCGGCATCAATCACCTGCTCGCAAGCCTTCAGGACCGCAACATCCGCGTGCTCGGCATCGAGGGCGTGGAGGAGGCACGGCTGACGCCGTCGATGCCGCCGCTGCTCACCGGCGGGCGTAGCTGCGTGATCGAGCCGAGCGCTCCGAAGAAGGTCGAGACCAAGCCGCCGACTTCGCTGCTGCTCGAAAGTCCGGTGCGCTCGGGCCAGACCATCATTTTCCCGGAAGGCGACGTTACCATCCTCGGCTCGGTCGGCTCCGGTGCCGAAATCGTCGCCGGCGGCTCCATCCACGTCTACGGCGCGCTGCGCGGCCGGGCCATGGCGGGCGTCAACGGTCATGCCAGCGCGCGGATCTATTGTCAGAAGATCGAGGCCGAACTGCTTGCAATCGATGGGTTTTACCAGACTGCCGACGATATCGACGATGCCCTGCGTGGCCGGCCTGCCCAAGCCTGGCTCCAGGGCAGCACCATGCGAATTACAGCGCTGAACTGACAGTCAAGGAGGATAATTTCAAATGGCCAAGGTTCTGGTCGTCACATCAGGCAAGGGCGGGGTCGGCAAGACGACGACGACCGCCGCGCTGGGAGCCGCGCTCGCGCAACGCGGCGACAAGGTCGTGGTCGTCGACTTCGACGTCGGCCTGCGCAATCTTGACCTCGTGATGGGTGCCGAGCGCCGCGTCGTGTTCGACCTCATCAACGTGGTGCAGGGCGTCGCCAAGCTGCCGCAGGCGCTGATCAAGGACAAGCGCCTGGAGAACCTCTGGCTGCTGCCGGCCTCGCAAACCCGCGACAAGGATGCGCTGACCGAAGAGGGCGTCGGCAAGGTCATCGAGGATTTGCGCAGCCGCTTCGACTGGGTGATCTGCGACAGCCCGGCCGGCATCGAGCGCGGCGCCTCCATGGCGATGCGCTTTGCGGATGAGGCGGTGATCGTGACCAATCCGGAAGTCTCGTCGGTGCGCGATTCCGACCGCATCATCGGCATGCTCGATTCCAAGACCGTGCGAGCCGAAAAGGGCGAGCGTGTCGAGAAGCACATCCTCATCACCCGCTACGATCCGTCCCGCGCGGCGCGCGGCGAGATGCTGTCCATCGACGATATCCTCGAGATCCTCGCGACGCCCTTGCTCGGCATTATCCCGGAAAGCCAGGACGTGCTGCGCGCCTCCAATGTCGGCACACCGGTGACGCTGTCGAACGCCGAAGGCGCACCCGCACGGGCCTATATCGATGCGGCGCGGCGGCTGTGCGGCGATACCGTGCCGATGCAGGTGCCGGCCGAGCGCAAGGGGTTCATGGATCGACTGCTGCGACGGAGGGCTGCATGAGCATGGGTCTGCTCCGGCTTCTCCGTGGCAACAAGGCCTCCGCACCGGTCGCACGCGAACGGTTGCAGATCCTGCTTGCCCATGAACGCGGACTGCGCGGCCAGCCCGATCTGCTCGGCGTGCTGCGCGAGGAAATTCTCGCCGTCGTGTCCAGGCACGTCACGCTCGACCCGACCAAGGTCATCGTCCGGCTCGATCGCGGCGACGAGGTGTCGACCCTGGAGGTCGATATCGAAGTGCCCAACGATTTCGAGCGCAAACGCGCGGCGGTCGGGTAGGGGATCGACCGAAGACCCCACTTTGGGGTGGGTGAAAAGGCAGTCCGCCGGGGCATCGGCGGGCTGCCTTGCCGTATGCGCGCGCAACCGGAACGGGACGGGCGGCTCGATCGTTGTCGAGAAGCCCGCGGGACGCCAGCCTCGCGGGCTCGTCAAACGGGAGAGCGCCCATGATGTCCGAGGTCCAGGTCCATACCCTCGCGCGGCAGATGCTGGAACAGCATGGTTTCGCCGCGATCGCGAAGGCGGCCGAACAGGCGCAGGCCTGCGAGGGCCGCGGCGAGGCGGATGAGGCAAAGGAATGGCGTCACATTGCCGACGCCATGAAGATCATGCGCGGCCCGCATCAGAGCTGATCGCCGGAACGGGCAGGCTCAGCGCTCCTCGTGATCGGTTCCCCGTGTCGGGGTCCGATGCTGCGTTTGCGGCTGCTCGCGCTCGCCGGTCTCCTTGCAGGGGAGCTGCTCCCAGGAGCCGTCCGGGGCCTGCTGATAGGCGCTACAGGATGACGCGGCCGACCTGTCCTCGCCCCTCTGGGCGTCGGAGTTTTTGGCGAGCGCCGGTGCAGCTTGCATGGTGCTGGCCGCAAGCGCGCCAGCGAAAACGAGGTGAGTGATCCGCATGGGGTTCTCCGGTTTGAAAAACGTCCGCATGCTGGCGAGGAATGTGACGATTCTGGCCGTCCCGCGGGTTCCGTCGTAGCCTGTTTGCGACCTGCTTAACGCCGCGGAGACGGACTAGCCGCCCTTGCTGCGGATCAGACCGGCGAGGCTGGTCTTCTGCTTTTCGCACCAATTGCTCATGCCGAGACGGCGCTGATCGAGATCGGTCGCCTGCGTCGCCACCGCGACCTCGGCCATCAGGTCGTCGTCCTGCTTCTCGCCCATCTTGCCGCCGGTATGCATGAAGGCGATCGCCTTGCGCACTTTCTCGGTGGTGCCCTCGGGCAGCTGCATCTGCTGCGCCTTTTGCAACAGATCCTGATAGGCCACGTCCGTGTTCGGACATTCGACCTTGGCAGCGAAGGCCTGCAAGACCAAGGTCACATAGGTCGAGCGCGGATGGTCGTCGGCCCGGGCTGGTGCGGCAATCAGCATCAGTCCGGCAATCAGGAAACCGTAGCGCATTCCTTGGACCTCCCCGAATTTTTGGGAAGGCTAGCGCCCGGCGCGCTGCTCCGCAATGGGAACGATCGACGGCCTAGCCTGATCGTTGCCAGGCCGGCACGGGATCGAGCGGCGTGCGATAGAGCTCGTTGTGATCGCGATCGGTGACGCGCACCGCGCAACCCTTGTCATGAAGCTCCGGCTTCACCTGCGACAGCTCGTTCGCCAATTGCTGAGCGCGATCGGAGGCGACCTCGATGTCCTCGAGGATAATGCCGCCCTGGTTCTTGAACTCTTCACCAACCACAAGATCGAAATAGTAGTAAGGCATCCGAATTCCCCGGTGTGATGACCCAAGTCTTCAACGCAAGTTGCGAGTGCAAGTCTCAACACATGTCGGATGATACCACTGAGTCGATTATTCCTGAATGAAGCGGTCGCGCAAACTCTGTGCTTATGGCGCAGAAATCATGTGCAGCACGTGCGGGCGTTAAGATTTTATTAAATACGTCAGCGCGATCATGAGGCATGGAATCGCAACAGAACCGGACTCCGGAACCGGCAGTTGCAAGAGAAGGCCGGCGGCATAGATCCCGACGGCCTTTTCTCTTTGCTCACGGCACGCATCTCCGTAGTCGCACGGACTCAACCCATCACACCGACTCGGACAGCGTTGCGCCACCATTGTGATCGCGCTGTTGCGACGATCGTTAGTGCACCGGCATCGGCGGACGCACGACAGGTCCGTCGTCATCGGCAACGGCTTGCGTGGCGGCTGCTGGCGGCGGCACGGCGACAGCCTGCGACGGCAGCGGTGGCGGCGCAATCGATGTGGGCGCATATGTCTGGGTGTATGCCGGCGTGGTGATCGGCTTCGGCTTGCGAACAGGCGCAACCGGTCGCGGCGGTAGCGCGGACATCCGAGCGCGCGGATCGATCGGCCTGGTCTCAGCAACCGGCTTCGGCGCAGCCGGCTTCACCATCTCGCGCGCCATCTGCTCTTGCGCGGCCTTCAACTCCGCGATGTTGGCCTTGAGTTGCTCGATCTGCTGCGACATCGCGGCGACATCGCGCGTCATCGACTGCAGCGATCCGGTCGCGTCAGGGGCGGGGGCTTGAACTGCTTGCGTCGCGGGCTGAACCTGGGACTGATCGTCGGTCTGCTCCGCTGCGGCCTGCGCAACTGGCGCAGCGGCCGGTTCGGTCGTCGCCGGCGTTGCCTGAGATGTCGAAGGCACCAGCGACAACAAGGACGGTGTCCATTCGGCGAGCATTTGCCGTGCGGTATCGCCGTGTCTCTCCCACGCGACGGTGGCCGCAGCGCTGCCCCCGGCAAACAGCATGGTGATGAACGCGGCCCGAAACCACTTGCCGACGGCTGATGGCTTTTCTCGGCCGGGCACGTCATTGGCGGCCACGCGGATCGCTGTGTCGACGGACGGCGCCGCCATTCTCGGCACCCCGGGAGCCACATCGATCGTCGGTTTCGCGGGGTCTGCGATTTCCGGCGCGAGATTTGGCGCCTCGCTGCTGGCGCGCGAGGCCAGCACCACGTCCGGCGAAATCTGCACGGCGTCGTGCGGATCGTTGTCCTTCATCGTGTCCTTCACGATCTCATCGACGATTTGCCTGCTGTTCAGCGTCGCGAGCATCGCAACTCCTTTGAAGCGTTGGTCGTCCGCATTGGCGCGAGCCGATCTATTGTCTGAGCCCATCCCAAGCCCTGAACGCACGAGTCCAGCCGGGTTTGACCAAAGCAAGGCGAGGCGGTGGAGAGACTGCGACGGTCTTCCGCCGTTTATGGTGATGGAACCAGGTTTTGCGAACACGCCCAGTTGTTCCGCTCTGCCTTGTTTTCAGCACGATTTGGGCACCAACTGGCAAGGCTGGGGGCGCTGCTATCCGCTATCGGGGGCCGGCGGTGCCAAGACTCTCAATCGCTGTTTTCGCAATTGCCTTGCTTCCGCTCGGCGGATGCATGCAGGCAACGCTTTCACCATCGAGCGACGCGAGCATGACGCCGCGCGACCGGCAATTGCTGGCGCATGTGCCCTACGCCCAGGCGACCGTGCCCGAGCAATATCTCCGCCACGTCGTCGATTATCCGCGCAAGGAACAGCCAGGCACGATCCTGGTCGATACCGATGCGCGCTATCTCTACTACGTGCTGCCGGAGGGCAAGGCGATCCGCTACGGCGTCGCGGTGGGCGAAGAAGCGATGGCCTTTTCCGGTGTGGCCCGGGTCGGGCGTATGGCGGAATGGCCCGACTGGATTCCGACACCAGAGATACAGGCGCGGCTCGGACCCTATCCGGCGCGTGTCCCCGGCGGCCCCGCCAACCCGCTGGGCGCGCGCGGCATCTATCTCTATGCCGGCAACAAGGACACGCTCTATCGCATCCACGGTACCAACCAGCCGGAATATATCGGGCAGGCGATCTCGTCGGGCTGCATCCGGATGCGCAACGAGGACGTGATCGATCTGTTCGATCGGGTGAAGCTCAACGCGACGGTCGTGGTGCTGCCGCCCGGGCAAAGCGCGCAGGTTGAGACCGGGACGAGCTGGCACGGTTGAAGCGCTCCAGGCCGCAAGCGCCCGGCGCGTCGCTTGTCGACAATTTTATCCATTGTCTTGCGCCGGCCGTAACGCTTCGCGTCTAGCGTGCAGCGAGCAAGGGGTTGCTCGCATGTATCTCGTCAAGAATTCGCCGCGCGCGCTGTTCGCTGCGCTGATTCCGCTGGCCATCGTCGAGGCCGTGCTGCTGGTCTTCGCAATCGCGGGCGGGCAGGTGACCGATCCCGCAGGTGTGCCGGCCCCAGATCAGATCGTGATGTTCTATGCGGGACGCATGGCGATGAATGCGGCCTTTCTGTTCGCCGGCCATACCGTGCTGCGGCAGTGCAAGATGTCCAGCCGGTTCGCCTATGGGCTGATGGGCGGCGTCATGGCCGCGGCGAGCTATGGCATTGCGATGCGCAACCACATCCAGCTGGGGGCGCCTGGCGACGGTACGGTGCTAACGATCGGTCTGTTGCCGACGATCGCGGGAATGATCGGCGGTTTCCTCTATGGCCAGTTCGCCGGGCTCGTGCCGGTTGCGCGCGCAGCCGGTACGACGCCCCACGCCAACGCACCGGCAGCGCCGCCTGCAATTGTATTCGACGGACCGGTCCAGGTCCGCACGTCGGTAGCAGGGATTGCGATTGCCGCGTTGATGCCGACTGTGCTCGCGACACTTCTGCCGTACACGTTGCTGCCGCTGTTGATGCATGGCTTCGCGGACAAGAGCACCGCCCACATCTTTGCCGCGGTGATTCCGGCGCAGACGTTCATGATCATGATGGTGATCTCGGTCATTCCTTCGAGCATTTTCATGCTCTGTGTGCACCACGTCGCGCGGGCCATGAGCCGCCGCCGCGCGTGGGAATATGCGGCCATCGGAGGCGTTGCGGCGTTCGCCTGCGCGCTGCTGCTCGCGCTGGCTGTGCCGCTCCTCTCTGCTCTCCTGGTGCCGGCGGCATTTTGCGGGGCCCTGATGGGCGCGCTCTATCGCCGCTTCGCAGGGCTTGAACCGTTGCCGCTACCTGAACTCGTGGTTGCAAGCGATCCGAACGCGCTGGTCAGCGCCGATCATCCGTCGCGACACCAGCACGGCGTCATTCTCAGCAACTGATCGCCAAGGACGGAACTATGAAAGTGTTTGCGGCGATGGGCGCGGCAATAGTGATTGCGGCCGTGGCAGCGATCTGGTTCATGACCGGGCCCGTGCTTGTGGTGATGGAGGTCCGGCCGCTTCAGGCGAGTGCAGAAGTCCCGACGTTCAGGCCCGTGCCGTCCAGCTTGGCGCGCTCGAGCGCGCCGGCGCCGGTGTCGCCCTAATTCTCAGGCCGTGCGATCCGCCATTGCAGTGTCGTGGCGTTGCCGTTGGCTTCGCCCGGCGCCTTGTCGGCCGGTGAGGTATAAAGCGGGCGAAAGCGGTAGGCCCACATTTTGCTGCCGTCGTTGCGGCTGATGACGGTGAAGTCGCCGATGGCCTTGGCGTCGGCCGGCGCGGGTAGCGGCAGCCAGCTCTCGACGCACTTGCCGTTGCAGTTCGACGTCTTGCCGGTGGTGTCGCGCTCGTAATAATACAGCGTCATGCCCTTGGGGTCGACGAGCGTGGGGCCTTGCTTGGTCAGGACCACCTTCGCCGGGGAGTTCGTGGCATCGGGCTTCGGTGGCGGAGGGGCATCGCCGCCATGTCCGTTAGCAAGCGCAGGAACGGTCGAGAGCGCGACCGCTGCGGCAACAAGAGCGAACCTGAACATCCGAAACTCCCCAAACGGCAAAGTTAATCGCGCGTTAAGCGCCTAGCGTAGCCGACGGTAGCAGCCGAAGGTTAGTTCCAGGTTTCACCGCACTGCGATAGTTACGGACAGGGCTGGCACTGCGCGGAGACCGGCTACGCCTGTGCCTCGCGGAGCGGGGCTCGGCTGAGCTCGTTGCCTGCGGCAATTGCCTTGCGCAACAGCCGCATCAATTCCTCGCCTTCCTTCGCGCTGAGCCCGCGCAGCATGACGCGTTGCGCGGATTCCACCGCCGGCGTGATTCTGCGAAGGACGCGCTTGCCTTCGTCGGTAAGCTCAAGTTCGCGGGCGCGGCGGTCCCGGCTGGAGGCGCGGCGCTCGGCGAGCCCCTTCTGCACCAGCCGATCGATCACGCCGGTGATGGTGGTGCGGTCATAGGCGATCAATCCGGCGAGTGTCACCTGGTCGAGCCCCGGGTTGGACTTGATGGTGGCGAGCGCCGCGTACTGCACCGGCGTGAGGTCGAAGCCGGCGTCGCTGACTTCGGCCAGAAACACTGCCACCGCGATCTGCTGGAACCGGCGCGCCAGGTGCCCGGGCATGTCGTTGTTGTCTTTCACCGGAATCTCCTCGGCAGCAGGAAGGACAGTTTGACAAGTATACTGATAGTCAGCATACTGAGCAATATCCAAATTGAACACCGCAGGAGAGGTGCGCATGCAATTCCATCTGAATGGATTCCAGCCCGGCGACCCCGAAATCGCGGATCCTGCCGAGCGCGTTCAGTGTTCAGGTGCGGTCGGTCCGCTGCCTCGGGAGGTCGATGTCCTCATCGTCGGCTGCGGCCCCGCCGGCCTGACGCTAGCGGCTCAGCTTGCGCAATTCTCCGACATCAAGACCTGCATCGTCGAGCAGAAGCCGGGGAGGCTAACTATCGGCCAGGCTGACGGCATCGCCTGCCGCACCATGGAAATGTTTCACGCTTACGGCTTCAGCGAGCGTGTCCTGAAGGAGGCCTATTGGGTCAACGAGACGACGTTCTGGAAGCCGGACGAACGGGCGCCGGAGACGATCGTGCGCAGCGGCCGGGTGCAGGACGTCGAGGACGGGCTGTCGGAATTCCCGCACGTCATCCTCAACCAGGCGCGTATCCATGACGGGTTTCTCGACGTCATGCGCAAGTCGCCGGCCAAGCTCGAGCCCTATTATGGGCGGCGCTTGCTCGACCTTCAGGTCGATCGGACGGCTGGTCCCGCCGATCATGCGGTGACCGCGCGCCTCGAACGCGTCGATGCGGCGAACGAGCGCAAATTCGAGACCATCAAGGCGCGCTACGTGGTCGGCTGCGATGGTGCGCGCAGCGTGGTCCGCAAATCGATCGGCCGCGAGCTGCACGGCGATTCCGCCAACCATGCCTGGGGCGTGATGGACGTGCTCGCCGTGACCGATTTTCCGGACATCCGCTTCAAGGCCCTGATCCAGTCGGCGCAAGACGGCAGCCTTCTGATCATCCCGCGCGAGGGCGGCTACATGGTTCGCCTCTATGTCGAACTCGCCAAGCTCGAGGTCGGGGAGCGCGTCGCCAACCGCAATATCACCGCCGACGACGTGATCGCAAAGGCGCGACGGATCCTCAATCCGCACAAGCTCGAGGTGAAGGAGATCGCCTGGTGGTCGGTCTACGAGATCGGCCAGCGCCTCACCGACAAGTTCGACGACGTGCCGCAGGCCGAAATTGCGACGCAGCTGCCGCGCATCTTCATCGCGGGCGATGCCTGCCATACCCACAGCCCGAAGGCCGGGCAGGGTATGAATGTCTCGATGCAGGACGCCTTCAATCTCGGCTGGAAGCTTGCCTCTGTCATTCGCACGCAGTGTGCGCCCGGGTTGCTTCATACCTATTCGGCCGAACGCCAGGCCGTCGCGA
Organism: Bradyrhizobium sp. LLZ17; assembly: GCF_041200145.1. Taxonomy (NCBI): domain Bacteria; kingdom Pseudomonadati; phylum Pseudomonadota; class Alphaproteobacteria; order Hyphomicrobiales; family Nitrobacteraceae; genus Bradyrhizobium; species Bradyrhizobium zaerense. The sequence continues at coordinate 1,623,114 of NZ_CP165734.1, read as the reverse complement.
AAGAACTGATCGACTTCGATCGCGAATGGGCGGGCATGCTGGCCTCCGCCGCCAAGGCCGGCGGTGCCGGTGCGGCCAAGACGCAGGATTATTTTGTGAGGCACGGCCGCTACACCGCGGGTACGGCGACGCACTATCGTTTCTCGATTCTCACTGGCGGCACGTCGCATCAGCATCTCGCGGAAGGCCTTGTCATCGGCAAGCGCTTTCACTCCGCGCCCGTGATCCGGCTCGCCGACGCAAAGCCCGTTCATCTCGGCCACGCCGCGAGTGCCGACGGTCGCTTCCGCATCTACGCATTTGGTCGCGCCGAAGATCCCGCAGCAGCGGGCTCGGCCATTCGCGCGTTGTGCAACTTCCTCTGCGAGGCGGGGGAATCGCCGGTGCGCCGCTATACGCCTGATGGCGCCGACATCGACAGCGTGATCGACCTGCGGGCGGTGTTCCAGCAGCACCATCACGAGCTCGCCGTGGAGGCGATGCCCGCGCAGCTTCTGCCGCGCAAGGGGCGCTACGGCCTGGTCGACTATGAGAAGATGTACTGTCCCGACCTGAAGAGCGGCGCCGACATCTTCGCCATGCGCGGCATTGATCGGAAGGCGGGCTGTATGGTCGTGGTGCGGCCGGACCAGTATGTCGCGCAGGTGCTGCCGCTCGATGGGTTTGCGGAGCTTGCGTCGTACTTCGACGCGTTCATGCTGCGGGCGAGCTGACCACGACCCATTCGCCTCGGCGATGAACGCCGGATGAATATCGAACCCGAGACAGCCGCCAACGCCGTGCGTCTCGATCTTTTGACGAATGCGACGGCACTGTGCGGAACGCTGTCTCCGCTCGGGCGTTCCGACTTTCAGAAGGAGGAACACGCCATGAGACTCAGAACCATTTTGGTTGCCGCATTGCTGCTAGCCCCAACGGCCGCATTGGCCGCTCCGGGCATCGTGACCGTCTCGACCGGCTTGCGCGCCGGGCCGGGCGCGGGCTTTCCGATGGTCGATCGCATCCCGGAGGGCGCCCGCGTCAACATCCATGGCTGCCTGCGTGGCGATGCCTGGTGCGACGTGAGCTTCTCCGACGATCGCGGCTGGGTGTCGTCGCAATATCTCGAATATCTCTACCGCAATCACTACGTCTATCTGCCCGACTATGCCGACCGGATCGACGTGCCTGTCGTTCCCTTCGTGCTGAGCTCGTACTGGTCGAGCTACTACGCGGGGCGGCCCTGGTATCGGCGGCACGCGTACTGGAATAACTACTGGACTTCGCATGAGCGCTTCGCGACGCGGATGACGATCGATCCGCACGCCGTCCGGATCGGGCGCGCGGCGACGCGTGATGCCGCGATCGCGCTCGGCCGCAACGGTGAGAACGCCAGGGGCGGCGCCGCGATCACCGGGCGCGATGCCGTGAGGGCAGGGCATGATGCCGCTGTCGTAAAGGGTAACGCCGCGGTCGCGAATGACCGTTCCGGTGCCGGACGGAGCGAGCGGTTTGCTCACCAGCAGACTACGGTTCAAAATCGCGGGGTGCGCGATGCGCAGGCGCGCATGATGCACGACCATGCTGCCAACCGCGCCGTGGCCCGGGTGCAACCGATGGCGCACGGACATGAAGCGCCTCGTATGTCGGCTGCCCGGCCGGCGATGCAGCACATGGCCCAGCCCAATGTCAGCCATGGTTCGCCGATGAATGCGCATGCCCAAATGGCAGCGCCGCGCGCAGCTCCTCCCGCCAGGCCGGTGGGCGGCGGTGCACCGCATATGGGTGCCGGCCCGCATGGCGGCGGCGCGCCGGCCGGTGGCCCCGGCGGCCATCAGAAGCACTAGTCTAGAGAGCCCGGCCTCCGCGCCGGGCTCTTTTTTTGCGGGCCGCAACTTCGTTTGGAGCGCGCAACTCGCCTAAAGTTTGAACCAGTTCTTCGGACGCAGATTTCATCGATCGTAATATCTCTACCCAAAGCTGTAAGCATCCACTCGGGGCAGCGGGGGCACGGGAGGATGACGATGAGACAGAGCCAGACGGACACGCGTCGCCAGAATGTCGCGAAGCGTTCGATGACAAGAGAGGCCAAGCAGCTGGGCGGCCTGATTGCCGGCTTGCGCAAATCGCTCGACGGCATCCACAAGGAGAGGGCGAATCCAAAGCTGTCGGGTGCCGAGACGGGTTTGCTCGACGAGCGGCGCAACAATCTGCTGCTCACTATCGCTGCCCTCGACGATCGCCTGTCGGCGATACAGGGGCTGATGAACCTCGGCCGTCCACATGTCATCCGCGTTCACTAGGAACGCACGCGTCGCCCAGTCCAATCCTTGCGGCGGACCGTGCCCGGATGATGGCGCAATGCTGTCGTGGACGGCACCAAATTGCCACGCTCCCGGCGAATTGCCGCCAAAGCCCGCTGCCACGACGAGAGCGGGTGCGGGGCAACGTAAGGGGACGCGCATTGGCCTATAAAATGATCGCAGAACGCGACAATGAGAAGTACAGTTTTGCCCGCGAGAGCCGCTTGCTCATCGTGGCGAAGGCGAAGGTTTGGGCGAGCGAGGGCTGGCGGGTCGTCATCACCGATCAGGACGGCAAGGCTTACGCGCCGCCCGAGTTCGATCAGTTGCTCGCGGCGTGACCGCAGGACGGGGCCAGGGGACGACATTGAGATCGTTATTTTGGCCGGGGCGCGAAGTCATCGCGCCTCTGATGGTTGTTGTGGCCGCCGCGCTGACGGCGACGGTCGCTTCCGCGCAAAACCTCGACGCCGGCAAATCGGTCGAAAAGCTCTTCGCGGACGGTTGCGCGACCTGCCATCGCAGCCCCCGGGGCCTTGCCAAGGGGCGTTTCAGTCTCCCGCTGTCCTGGTTCCTGAAAGACCATTACGCCACCAGCCCCGACATGGCGAAGGCGCTCGCCGCTTACCTGGAATCGGTCGACACGCCGCCAGCGCGTACCGCGGCGAAGCCGGCCGCAAAATCCGCCCGATCATCACCGCGTCCGCCCCGATCGGTGCAGGATCATTAGCGACAGCTCCGGGTGATGATGTTTGCCGTCTCAGGCGGCTTACATGCGCCGATGGGTCTGCCTCGCCGCCGCGCTTGCCTTGCAGGGTGATTGATCCTACGGACCTTTGCATGCTCGTCATCTCCATTCAAAGCCAGGTGGTCCACGGCCATGTCGGCAACAGCGCGGCCGCTCCTGCCATGCAGGCGGAGGGCGTCAACGTCGCGGCGGTGCCGACGACGCTGTTGTCGAACCATCCGCGCTACCCGACCTTGCGCGGACGCGTGCTGGAGGCCGAGCTGGTCGCCGATCTCCTTAGGGGCGTCGAGGAGCGCGGCCTCGTCGACGAAGCCGCATTGCTGGTCACCGGCTACCTCGGCTCGCCCGACAACGCCGCCGTCATTGCCGATTTCGTCGAACGGGCGCTGAGGCGGAATCCAAGGCTTGTCTATCTCTGCGATCCCGTGATCGGAGACGACGGCCGCATCTATGTCGCCGACGGAATTCTGGACGTGCTGCGGCGCCGGCTGCTGCCGGCCGCCAACCTGATCACGCCGAACCAGTTCGAACTCGAGTTGCTCTCCGGCGTCACGGTCGCGGATAAAGATGGCTTGCGCGCGGCAGCCGCTGCGATTGCAGGCCAGCGCCGGGTCGACGTGGTCGCCACCGGCTGCACGCTCATTGATACGCCGGCAGGGCAGGTGGAGACGATCTTGTGCGCCGACGGGCAATTGTCGCGCTTTGCGACGCCGCGCCTGCCGATCCGTCCCTATGGCACCGGCGATCTCCTGACCGGCCTGATCGCGGCGCATCTCGCCAAGGGCACGGCGATCGAGGCGGCGGTGCGGCTTGCGGTCGAGACGGTTTTTGCCGTGCTCACCCGGACGCAGGAGGCGGGATCTGCGGAGATGCGTCTGGTGCCGCTGCCGGCGTCGAAGACGTAAACCTAGATCAAGTCGCCCGCTTCGCGGCGGTCTGCGCCGACTTCTGCGGTTTTGCCGGGCTCTTCTGCTCGCGTGCCGATTGTGCCTTCTGCGACTTTGCACTCGCGGTCCGCAGCTTCTTCGACTTCGCGGTGCTGGCTTCCTTGCGGTCGCTGGCGACGCCACGACGCGAGACGTACTCCTGGCCGTCGATCGGGCCGACATGCGGCGGGTCGCGGCCGAGATAGGGCCTGCCGATGCCGAGCGCCTTCCCGTTCGCGTCGACCCATTTCCACAGCGCTTCCGTCGAGACCCAGCGCTGCGCGCGGTTGTCGCCCTTGGTGCTGACGATATCGGCCGCGAGCCCGTGGCCGTAGCCGCCGCGCGAGCTACCGCCGTGATAGGAGCGGTCGGACGCCGCTTTCAGGCCGCTCGCAATCGATTGGCGATAGTCGTCGCGGAACGCGCTGGTGATGCCGGGCGAGAGACCCGCCGCTTCGGCGGCCAGCAGCGTGCGAAACAGCTTTTGCTTGAAGCCCTTGTCCATGCCGCCGATGACGTAGTCCATCAGCGGCATGTTGGCATGCACGGCCGCTTTCGGATCCTTCCAGCCAAAATCCTCGTCGACGAGCTTGGTGAAGCTGCGCATCACCGTGACCGTCTTGCCTCTGCGCTTGATGGTGACGGCGCGGCGGTCCTCGACCTTGATCGAGTCTTCCTTCGGCGTGCGCTGGTAGAGCGCCCAGAGAAAGCGATCGATGCAGGCATCCATGGCGAAGCATTCGTCGAGCACGGCCACGCTGTCGGCCGAGGGCGACGCCCTGCTTTCGGCAACGGGCCCGCTCGCGATCGCTGCAGGCGAGAGCATCTCCGTCGGCACGACGTCGCCGGGATCGGCAGATGCGAGCTTGGTCGTGGGCTCCGCGGGCGCAGCTTCGCTGGCGGCGGGAGCCGGCTCGAGTGAGACCTGAGGTTCGGGCGAGACTTGGGGCTCAGGCGGCGCTATCGGCGCGGGCGAGACCGCCGGCAGCGTCTCGGTCGGATCAGCGGAGGCGAGCTTGATGACGGGGGCGGGTGCCTCGGTCGTTGCTACTTCGGCAGTTGCCGGGCCAGGCACCGTGGCCACCGCAGCCGCGATGTCGGCGGTCAGCGCGATGCCGTCTTCGATGGTCGCAGCGCGCGGGATATCGGCGAGCTCGAGGCGAGTGAGATTTTTCGCGCGTGAGACGGCGGCCGCATCGGCGCCGCTGTTCTCGATCAGGGCCGGCGCATAGGCGGAGAGGGACAGTGCCAGCCAGCCGACCATCACGGCCGAGGGGCACGAGACCGCTACGATAAGAGACCGCCGATCATTCATGATCCCCGCCTCCGAAAGGTTCGGTCGAACCAGTGTTGCACAGCCAAGCACGCGGTGTCTCAATTGTTCGGGCGGCGATGTGGCGGTGCAATGACGCAAATCGGCGAAAAAGGGCTTTTCAGGCGACTGTGGCCTGGGGGCAACGGCGGTTCCATCCGGGTTCCAGCAGCTGGGATGCATCACGCAGCGCAACCTTGCCGCCCACGGCGCGTTTGGTCGGGCATGACGCATAGCTCGCTTCGTCCGATGGACGCCTTCGATCCCGCTGAACCCGCCATTCTGCACGATCGCATCACCGACAAGATCATCACCTGGACCACCGACCAGGCCGACGACTATCGCCGCGCCAGCCGGCCCTGCGCGGATGGAGCCGTCACCTGGAAAGGCTACGTCTTCGACGGCTGGGGCAACGTGCTCGGCGGCTGATCCACGCCCAAGCGGCAACACACACTTCACCCGAAAACGGAAAGGCCGCCCAGCGGGCGGCCCTGCAAGTCTGAATGCGGTGATGCAATCAAAGACGTCTTGTCAAAAGCCAGCCCCGGGTTGAGAAAAATAGATACGCGCTGCAAACGCCTTCCCGGCACTTGGGAGATTGCACAGTTTTCCCGGCTGGTTAAGAGGGATTGTGTGTTCCGCAGGAGGAACACGCGGCGTTGCCGCTACGCCTTCTTCACGAACTCCGACTTCAGGTTCATCGCGCCGATGCCGTCGATCTTGCAGGCGATGTTGTGGCCGTCGGTGGCGTCCTGCAGGCGGATGTTGCGGACCTTGGTGCCGCCCTTCACGACGGACGACGAGCCCTTGACCTTGAGGTCCTTCATCACGATGACGCTGTCGCCGTCGGCGAGTGCATTGCCGTGGGCATCGCGCACGCCGGTCTCTTGCGGCGCAGCCGCTGCCGCACCGTCGGCAGCGCTCCATTCATGGGCGCATTCCGGGCAGATCCAGAGATCGCGATCCTGGTAGGCGTGCTCCGAATTGCAGTTCGGACATTTCGTGGTGTCGTCGGTCAAAAGCCTGATCCCCCATGCTGGCGAGGCGCACCCTAGGTTCGCATCCGGCTAAAGCAAGCGAAATGCGCGCGTGTGTCGCTTGTGGTGCGTGCGTACCCGGGAAACGCTGCCATCAGATGCAAAACATCGAAAACAACCCCATGCACAGTAGAAACATCCAATGATTTCTGGCTTCTGGGATACCGAAAAAGTGTCGAGCGGGGCCGCTGCGCATGTGTCGGGCCGACTTCGGCTATCCCGAATAGAATTTGACTCGTCGGGCAAAACAGGGGCATGATGGCATCGTGGCGGCTGAGGGCTTGTGCGTCGCCAGGCCGCGGGGCGACATGCCGAAAAAACCGACACGAAAACCGACGCGAAAGCTCAAGACCTACCAGACCTCGCTCGGCTTCTACGACCAAGCGGTCGCCGCGCCCTCGATGAAGGCGGCGCTGGAGGCCTGGGGCGCCAGCTCCAATTTGTTCCATCAGGGCGCGGCGAAAGAGACCGACGATCCCGACATCGTCGCCGCGACCATGGCAAGCCCGGGCGTCGTGCTCCGGCGCCCGGTCGGATCGGACGGCCCGTTCACCGAGCACGCCGCGCTGCCGACCGATCTCGCCGACGACGATGCGAAGCCCAAACGCAAGTCCAGGGCCAAGTCCAGGTCCAAACCGGGCAAGCGCGCGGCCAAGAGCGCGCGTGAGCAACCCCGCGAGATCGACCGCGAGCAAGCCCGCAAAGCCGCCGCGGCGTTCGAGAAGGAAGAGCGGCGCCGTGAAGCCGAGCGCCGCAAGCAAGAGACCGCTCGTGCCAGGGAGCGCGCGCATCGGGAGAAAGCCGTCGCCACTGCGCAAGCCGCGCTGGACAAGGCGATGCGGGAGCACGAGGCCCGGGCGGAGGAGATCGAAGCCGCGCGCGCCGCGCTCGATCAACGCGCCGAGGCCGAGCAGAGCCGGTGGGACAAGCAGAGAGCCAAGCTCGCCGAGGCGGTGCGCCGGGCGCGGGAGTAGGGCTCGCGCTGGGAGCGGCTGCGGTGTTTGCGCCCCAATCACTTCGGCGCACAAGCGCCAAAGCAATGCGCGATGCGCCGTCACAGTCCCCGTCATTGCGAGCGAAGCGAAGCAATCCAGAATGCCTCCGCGGAGACAGTCTGGATTGCCTCGTCGCATCCGCGCAAAATTGCTTCGCATTTTGTCGCGGGCTCCTCGCAATGACGGGGGAGAGAGTTGCCGGCGCCGACTGTCATTCAAGCAAGCCGAGTGCGAATTTGGGCTTGCCTTGCGTGACGTCCTTTTGCACTCTTGGTGGGAAGGAGATCAACGCATGCAGAAAACAACAATCGCCTGTGCTCTCGGAACGGCCGTGGTGCTGTGTCAGCTCGGGATCTCAGGCGCTGAAGCCCGGACGCGCAGGGCGTACGTGGTTCGTGAACCGCAGGAGAGACTCATCGTCACGGCGCCCGTGCTCAGGCCCACGCCGTGGGATTACAACATCGTTCCACGCTATCGTTATCGCCCCGAAGACGACCGGGTCGATCCGTACGGCCCGCCGCTGGAGCCGTCGTGGGTCCGCTATGAGGCGTGGCGCTGGCCGTATTGGTGGTGAGGTCAGCGGCGAACGCGGACTTGATCAGGCGCGCATGATCGGCAGAGCGGAGCGCGTAGGATGGGTTGAGCCCTTGCGAAACCCATCACTGTGTTGAGAAGGACGTGATGGGTATCGCTTCGCTCCACCCATCCTACGGGACTTCCGCTGATGTCCATGCGGGCAAGCGGGGCAGTCTCACTGTCCCGCCATGAACCCGGCGGCCAGATCGCAGGCGCCTGCATTGTTCTAAATCAACAAACCCGCTCATCGGCGAATTACGCTGACGCACCGTTCCAATCCAGCAAGGAGAGTGGACATGCCGCGCCGAACCATCGTTTCACTGACCGCATCCGCCATCATTGCCATCGCCTGCATCGCGACTGTTTCGACTGACGCCTTCGCGTATCGAAGAGGCGTTGGGGTTGGTCGCGCGGGTGTTCATCACGGCGGCGTCTATCGTGGTGGCGTCTATCGTGGTGCTGCCGTGCGCCGCGGGGTTGCGGTGGGGGTTGGAGCTGCCGCGGTTGGTGCTGCTGCCTACGGCGCTTACGGAGCCTACGGCTCTCGCCGTTGCGGCTACGAGCCTTACCCGCCCTGCTACTAGCCCGTCTTGGGGCCGATCTTGGCGCAGCGGCCTGAGCACAATGGGCCGGCGCGGATCACCTTTCCTGCCGGGAGAGGTGATCCGAGTTCCGGGGCTCGCATCGATTCAACTCAAACCCATCCCTCTCTCATCGCCGTCGTCCAGCGCAAGCCGCTGAAACTGCCGCTTCATCGCGTTGACCCTGGCGAGATACCTTGCGCCGAGACGATCGCCGCAGCGCTCGCAGCCGGCATCTGAAAGTGGCGTCCCAGGTAGGCGCTCGTCGAGTTTCTTGCGAAACCTGCCATTTTCGCCAATCACCACCAGGAGAGGTTGAACGGCGGCAAGGCCATCGCTGCGTGCGTCATCGCAGACCGGGAAAAAATGGCAAAGCTGGGGCTGTCAAGGATACATCAGTGTAGAACCGAGCTTATCCCCGTAATAAACCCAATGCTGTTTGGGGTTCTGGGTGCGTATTGGGAGGATCAATCATGGCAAGTGTTGAACAATTGCGCAGGCGGGAAGGAGTGAACTTGGTCCAACTCGAGGCTGATATTGCATCGGTACGGTCGGGAAGCTCCATTACTTCCATTGCTCTGCCTGATTATGTCGAGCACACCGCGGGCGTGACGCGCGTCGGTGCACTCAGTGCAGAGGCGGTCGTTCGCGACTATGAGTCCGCCGCAAAAGAGATCGAGGCGATGGGCACCGAGTTGATCGACGCCGCGCAAAAATGCGAGGCGCTGACAGTCCAGGTCCATGATGCGATTGCCTTCATGCGAGAAACGGCGGCGGGGTATCGTGAAGAGGGACGGAAGATTTTCAAGCGCATCGAAGAATGCGCGCTGTTCACCGAAGACGTCCGCAAGACGTGCGAACAGGTCAAGCGCAGGATGGTCGAAGTCTCGATAGGCTCATCGTCCGAAGAGGAGTTTGCGTCGAAAGAGCCCGAGCTGAGCGGGATCGCCGCCAAGGTGTCGATGAGCGAGATACGGTGAGGCGGACGTAGATCGTAACTCGTAGGATGGGTTGAGCTCTTGCGATCGTCGCGCGCAGCATCGATGGATATCGCTTCCGTCGAGCTACGGCGGACAAGTCGCTCCACCCATCCTACGATTTCGAAACCCCTCGTCTACTGCTGTCATCCGCGGCAAGGCGCCGAAACTGCCGCTTCATCGCTTTTGACCTTGGCGAAATAGCTTGCAACGAGGTGATCGCCGCAGCGCTCACCGCGCATCATGCGAAAGCGGCGGCGCGCGTAGGCTGTGGCGGGACCGGCGCCGCACAGATGGATGAAGGCGCCCAGATCCTGCCTCTCGCTTGCGGAACAGCGGCCCGTATTGCCGCCAGTTCTCCGATGGATCCTTGTCGAGGGCGTTGCCGACAAGGACGAACAACTCGGTCGGCTTGCGGATCATTTGATAGACGATGTTGAGAAGCGCGAGGGCCGCAAACAAGATCGCCACGCTGCCGGCGATCCGAACCATCCGCGGTGCTCGCGCGAATTTCTTTCGCAGCCGCCAGGCGCCCCGCCGGACGCTGCGAAGGCGAGCAAGCAGACTCTCGCTATTCCTGGGCATGGCTCTTGTGTATCGGCGTCAGGTGATCGAAGAGGAGGTCAGGCGATTTGGGGTTTACTTCTGCTTGCATCCTGCTTCGCCCCATCCGTCGGCCAGTCCATTATGGACATTCATTCAGGGAACGGGGGCTGGGCTCATTTCGTTGCTCTAAGGGGGCTTTATCGGGAGGAGGACGACATGAAATCGAAGATCATCGCGCTCTCTGCTGCTATTCTGATGGCAACAGCACCAGCCGTGTTTGCTCAGGGCGTATCGGGCAAGACGCCGGGCCACGAGATGCAGCAAATGGGCTCTAAAACGGGCGAGCCGGGCGCTTCCAGCTACGCTCCTGGACACAAGAAGCACCATGCGACGCACCACGCGACGGCTTCGAAAAAGACCAGCGCCGGCGCGTCCAACTTCGCGCCTGGCCAAACCACCGGCACGAGCACAAAGTCTCAAACCACGGGCACGAGCACAACGCCAAAGTACTGACGGGCACAGCTCGTAGGATGGGTTGAGCCTTTGCGAAACCCATCATGTTTCCGCGTAGGCAAAGCACGATGGGCTTCGCTCCGCTCTACCCATCCTACGGACCTGTAGCCCGGATGGAGCGAAGCGCAATCCGGGATGTTGCCGCGAGGCGCACTGGCCCCGGATTTCGCTGCGCTCCATCCGGGCTACGGCACCTCCGATGCCTAGAGCGTCCGCGTCAATCTCCCAATCGACGTCACGCTTCGTCCATGAAGCGTGCCGTTCCCGAGACGCGGATCGAGCTGCCGGCGGGCTCGCCGATCTCTGCGCGGATCAGCGACTTGAACCCCATGTCTTCGCCCTGGACGATATCGATGGCGCCGCCGTGCGGCCAGCCGAGGTCGCGCAGATATCCGGCGAACGCGGCGGCGGCGGCACCCGTCGCGGGATCTTCGACGAGACCGCCGGCGGCAAAGGCATTGCGGACGTGGAACAGCTGCGGCGTTTCCGTGCTCACCAGCGCGACGGTGACCAGACCTGCTTTTGTCATCAGGGCGCGGCCGCGTTCGAAATCGTAATTCATGCGTGCGAGCGCCTGGCGCGAGGTCAGCGCGAGCACGACATGATCGGCACCGGCGTGAATCCTGGCGGGTGGGATTCTGGGGTCGAGATCGGCGATGGTGTAGCCGAACAGGTCGAGCAGGGCGTCACGCAGCGACGGATCGACCGGCGCGCTGCGCGTCGGCGGCGATTGCAGCGCCGCCGCAATGGTGTTGCCGTCGCGGCGGCCCGAAACGGAAATGGCGGCGTCGTTCAAATGCAGCTCGAAGCCTCGATCGCCGTAGCGGTGCGCCAGCGCCGCTCCCAATGCGATGGTCGCATGCCCGCAGAACGGCACTTCCATCGACGGCGAAAAGTAGCGGACGCGCCACGCCTCGCCCTCCGGCGCGGCAAAGGCCGTTTCGGCGAACCCGACATCCGCAGCGATCGCCTGCATCCGCGATGCATCCGGCAAGACCTCGCCGATCCAGACGCCGGCGGGATTGCCGTCTTTGTTGCCGTCCGAGAAAGCGGCGATGCGGAGCACTGAGGTCATGGTTGGTCCTATGTATTGCAAGTCGCGGGGATAGGCAAAGCCAGATCCGGTGACGGTTTAATCCAACTCATTAGGCCAATCGATATGCCAGACAAGTGCACCATCACCACAATACAGCGGCGATCGAAAGGATCGCCAGCAGGCTGCCCGCGATCACATCGACAATGTAGTGGCCACCGACGGGGACCGACGATATCAGCATCAGGGCGTTGAGCGCGAGCATGGGCCAACGCAGCAATGGTACGGCAAGCCAGCGCCACCCCATCAGAACCGCCGCAGCGGCGTGGAAGCTCGGAAAGGTGATGATGCCGTCGAGCGTCGCGAGGTCGATCACATTCAAGCTGCCGTCGCGAACGGCATGGAAGGGCGCGGCGAACAACCAGGCTGCGACCACGCGGACCTCGGGAAAATCCCTAGGCTCGAGTTGATAGTGAAGATAGCCGCCCAAAGCAGGCGTGAACGGTGAGATGAGGACCGTCGCGGCCAGCGCAATCGACCAGGCGAGAGCGAACTGCATGCCTTTTTTCTTGCTGGCCCATGAAGAACAGCACCGGCACCAGCAGCGGGCATTGATAGTGCAGGCTTGCATAGGCAACATTGAGCACGAACATCAATGTTTGCTGGTGCATGATCGATCTGACGAGGCTTGGCCAGTCCACGCCGATCGCCCGGTCGAGCGAGATCAGCGTGGCATCGCACAGGGGCAGGTTGGTGCTCGCAAGCACGTAGCTCAGAGCCGTCAGAACAATCGTCACGAAGCTCATCAGCACACTCGCCGTGAGCCAGCCGGAGATTTTCATCCAGCCCTGCTTTTTGCTCAGGCGTGCGACACCGAGCAAAACGGCGTTCGTGACGATCGTCAGCAGACCGCTTGTGAGCGCGATTTTGAAGTTGAACAGGCGACACGCCAACAGCAAACCGGCCGTGCCTGCGGCAATGATGAACCAGAGCGCACGCTCGTTGCGTCCTGACCCAACCGGCGCGAGGTCTCTGTCCCGGCGCGAGGCCTTGTTCGAAGCGACAAAATCGAAGACCCCATTTGCGAGATCCGGGACGGGCATTCCAGCATTCCATGCAAACAATCTGCAATTGCATGGGTAGCGTGGCACCCTTTAACGGAATCACACCAAAAGGTTGCAGTTTCGCGTATGAGCTAGTTTTTGGATTGTGCTTAATGGACGCTGACGAGGGTGGCCCGAAGTTGGACCGAACTGGAACCGCTGTTTCGGAGCGTCCGCTTGCGTCTGGCGACAAGGCGGAATTGCGCGCGGTTCTAGCGATCCGAACTGCTCCAGAGACCTTTGAAATGCCTCGCGGTGGCGAAGGCGAACACTAGGACTCCGAGGAGCGTCCCGGCCGACGACTGGCGTTCAAGCGGCGCGACTTCTCTGCCGGGACGGGAGTGACCTCAACCATTTGCGCCTCGTCCAAGCGAGATGGCCGAAGCGAGATGGCCGCGCGTTCCGCAGCGCGGCCTGAGCTCAATATTTGCTTTCGTCTCACCAGTGACGATGCCAGCGGTGACGCACGACCGGATAGGCTCCCCCATAGTAAGCATACGCGGGCCTCACGACGCGACGGTACCGATAGCCATAGGAAACCGGCGCCGTGTAATAGGTCGTCGTCGCGTAGCCGCCACCCCAGCGATAGGGCGCATCGTATCCATAGTCGTAAGCGTATGGGCCGCCATAGTATCCGGCGCCGTAGTACCCTGGACCGTCGTAGTAGCCATAGCCCGGCCCCCAGGCATACGCCGAGGAGGCGAGCCCGCCGATCACCGCACCGGCGAGCAGGCCGCCGGCGAGGCCGGCCCCCACCCACCTCGCCAATGAGCTTCGGCGGGCGATGTTGTCGCAACCGAGCTGACGCCCAGAGCGCCGACCATGGCCGCCACCATTGCCATTTTCTTCATCGTACCACTCCTTTCATTTCGCTTGCCTGGGCGGATAACGGGAAAAACAGGCAATGGTTGCCGAAGTTGCCGAGGGCGGCATGAGGGCTGGTCAGCCGAGCGGGCTCACTCGAAGCAGCTTTCGAGCTCGGAACACGAGCGCTCAACGCAAACGGGACCGAACCGTGCTGCGCTGCGCACGAGCGCGTTCAGGTTCGCTGAGTCGGCGCTGTGGGGGCCCGTGGGGACTGGTGCCGCGCTGGACGAACGCGCCGGCGCGGAGGACACGCGCTGGGACAAGCAGAGGATCAAACTGGAGGAGGCGGTTCGTCGGGCGCGAGAGTAGGGGCGCAAGAAGACGAGGGTGCGTTTAGTGCACTCTCACCGCAATTCTGGAGCCCGCCATCAATAGCGGCCGCCGGTGCCCTTTTGCTGCGTGATCCAGTCCGACAATGTTTTCGGCGCCGATTTCGCAGTCCGTCCCGGTGATGCCTTCGGATTGTCGCGAACGCCTTTCGTCGACGGGGTTCGCGGCGATTCTGTTGCGTTGATGCTCTTCAAGGCGGCCGTCGATGCCTCTGCGGCCTCCTTCTCGAGGCGCAACTGTTTCAATCGCGCCATCTTGATGCGCTCAGCCTCGACTTCGGGCCGTTCGGACAGCTGCGGTTTGTGTTGAGCAAGCTCGGCCGGGACCAGGACACCGAGAATGGTCGTCTCGCCGAGCGCCTTGCAGGCTTCGAGCCGATGCAGTCCCTCGACCAGAACGAGGCGGTCTCCGTCGATCCGAACGGAAATAGGGGCCTGTTGTCCGATGTCCAGAATGCTTTCCGCGATCTCCCCGACGACCTCGGGCTTGAGCGCCTTCTTCATTTTCGTGGGAACGAAAATCTTCTCGATCGGGAAGCTTTCCGGTTTGGGCATAACTTGACTCCGCTTCTACCGGGGCCCGTCGGAACCCATGCCGGGGTGTCTGGAGTTTAGGGGGGAAGGGCTCGACCGCAAAGGCAATTCGGCTGATTGGGTGTGCACTTAATCAGCGCGTAGGATGGGTAGAGCGCAGCGAAACCCATCCCTACGAGCTAGACCAGGATTCAAGCGCAACAAAGGGCGGCGTTTCGGCCGCCATTCATGGATAGTCGCTTACGGCTACCGTTGCCTGACAGGGTCACGCCGCGTGTTCGGCTGTTCGCGTGACGTCTCCACGTCCGGCGAGCAGGCCAGCAATGGAAATGTCTTCGTCAAGCGCTTCCCAGTGCAAGCCGACGCGGCTGAGCTCGACCTGGTTGCGTTCGTCTGGCGTTGCATGCAGCAGGCGCGGAAACCACGCGAGCGGGATCCCGAGTGTCCTTCCATCGGACAATTCGACCCACATCGTGTGTTCGTCGAAGCGAACGCTAGTTGCCGAAATGGTCATGCCAAGCCTTCAGAAGAAGATCGCGGTTGTCTTCTACCACGCGCAGGATATTCGAAAGTTCCCGCGGATTGAAGCCATAACTGTCGGCTATTGATATGGCGGGCTCAAGCCAAATCTTGGCGTCCCGGCCGCCGCCTTTGACGTGCACGTGCGGCGGCTCAGGTGGCTGGCCTTCGTTGGAGAAGAAGTAGTAGCGCAAGCCACCCTGGCGCAATGCAACTGGCATCTTTGCCTCCGGGGGCTTGCGCCAATGGGATCAGCTACACCCCGTCGTGCTTCCGCAAGTATCGCACTTCATGCAGGTCCCATTCCGCACCAGCGTGAAGTTGCCGCACTCGCTGCACATCTCGCCTTCGTAGCCCTTCGCCTTCGCTTCCGCGCGGCGCTCGGCTTTGCTGGGCGCTGCGGTGGCGGCGCTGCCGGCTTTGCTCCACTGCAGGGCCTCCAGCTTCTCGGTGGGCGAGAGGTCGTGGCTGACTTCCTGCTTCAGCGCGACCGCGCCTTCCAGGACGTCGCCGGCGCGACCGCCACCGTGGGAGGACAGCGAGGTGACCTTGCTGCCGCCGGAGGGTGCGCTGTCGTTGCCTTGGGCGACTGCGGTCGAGCCGCCGCGCATGACGACCAAATTGTCGGTGCGGGAGCGGGTGAGGCCGCGCGACACCAGCTTGGAGGCGCCGTGGCTGTGATCGCCGGGCTCCTTGCCTTCCTCGACGCCCTTGCCGAGCGCGTCGAAGCCGGTCTCGCTGGGATCGACATGGGCGAGGTCGAAGCGGCTGAGGTAGCTCACCGCTAGCTCGCGGAAGACGTAGTCGAGGATCGAGGTCGCGTACTTGATCGAGTCGTTGCCCTGCACGGGGCCCGCCGGCTCGAAGCGGGTGAAGGTGAAGGCGTCGACATATTCGTCGAGCGGCACGCCGTACTGGAGGCCCAGCGACACCGCGATGGCGAAGTTGTTGATGAAGGAGCGCAGCGCCGCGCCCTCCTTGTGCATGTCGATGAAGATCTCGCCGATGCGGCCGTCGTCATACTCGCCGGTGCGCAAGTACACCTTATGCCCGCCGACCACGGCCTTCTGGGTGTAACCCTTGCGGCGATCCGGCATCTTCTCGCGCTCGCGCATCACGATGATGCGCTCGACCAGCTTCTCGACGATCTTTTCCGAGACCTGCGCGGTGCGCGCGGCCATCGGCTTGTCGTAGAGATGATCGACCGCATCGTCCTCGTCCTCATCGTCGGCGATGAGCTGAGAGTTGAGCGGCTGCGACAGTTTCGAGCCGTCGCGGTAGAGCGCGTTGGCCTTCAGCGCGAGCTTCCACGACAGCATGTAGGCGGACTTGCAGTCCTCCACCGTGGCGTCATTCGGCATGTTGATGGTCTTGGAGATCGCACCCGAGATGAAGGGCTGCGCCGCCGACATCATGCGGATGTGGCTCTCGACGGAGAGATAGCGCTTGCCGACTTTGCCGCAAGGGTTGGCGCAGTCGAACACCGGATAGTGCTCGGCCTTGAGGTGCGGGGCACCTTCCACCGTCATCGCGCCGCAGATGTGGACGTTGGCCGCCTCGATCTCGCGCTTGGTGAAACCGACGGCCTGGAGCAGGTCGAAGCCGGGGGCCGCGATCGCTTCGGCACCGATGCCGAGCTGGTCGCGGATGAAGTCCTCGCCAAAGGTCCATTTGTTGAAGGCGAACTTGATGTCGAACGCGGTCGGCAGCGCCTTCTCGACCTTGGCGATGGCTTCATCAGTGAAGCCCTTGGCCTTCAGCGTCGAGACGTTGATGCCCGGCGCGTTGGAGAGCGAGCCGTGGCCGACGGCGTAGGCCTCGATCTCCGCGATCTCGCTCTCGCGATAGCCGAGCGCGCGCAGCGCCGCGGGGACCGCGCGGTTGATGATCTTGAAGTAGCCGCCGCCGGCGAGCTTCTTGAACTTCACCAGCGCGAAGTCCGGCTCGATGCCGGTGGTGTCGCAATCCATCACGAGGCCGATCGTGCCCGTGGGCGCGATCACCGTGGTCTGGGCGTTGCGATAGCCGTGCTTCTCGCCGAGCTCGAGCGCCGCGTCCCAGGCCGCCTGCGCATGCGCGACCAGGTCGGCTTGCGGGCAGGAGACCAGGTCCATCGGCACGGGATTGACCGAGAGCGCCTCGTAGCCGTTGGACTGGCCATGGGCGGCGCGGCGATGGTTGCGGATGACGCGCAGCATGTGCGCGGCGTTCTTCTTGTAGCCGGGGAAGGTGCCGAGCTCGGACGCGATCTCCGCCGAGGTCTTGTAGGTGATGCCGGTCATGATCGCGGTCAGCGCGCCGCAGAGCGCACGGCCTTCCTTGCTGTCATAGGACAGGCCCATGGTCATCAGCAGGCCGCCGATATTGGCGTAGCCGAGCCCGAGCGTGCGGAACTCGTAGGAGAGCTCGGCGATTGCCTTCGATGGGAACTGCGCCATCATCACGGAGATCTCGAGCACCAGCGTCCACAAGCGGCAGAGATGCTCGTAACCCTCGACGTCGAAACGCTTGGAGGGGATGTCGTAGAAGGTCAGCAGGTTCGCGGAAGCGAGGTTGCACGCCGTGTCGTCCAGGAACATGTATTCCGAGCACGGATTGGAGGCACGGATGTCGCCGGACGCCTTGCAGGTGTGCCAGTCGTTCATGGTGGTGTTGAAGTGCAGGCCCGGGTCGGCCGAGGCCCAGGCGGCGTAGCCGATTTTTTCCCAGAGGTCGCGCGCCTTCAGCGTCTTGGTGATCTTCTTCGTGGTGCGGCCCACGAGATTCCAGTCGCCGTCGGTCTCGACCGCACGGAGGAAATCGTCCTTCAGCGAGACCGAGTTGTTGGAGTTCTGGCCGGAGACCGTGAGATAGGCTTCCGAATCCCAGTCGGTGTCGTAGATGTCGAACTGGATGTCCTTGTAGCCCTGCTTGGCGAACTGGATGACTCGCTTGATGTAATTGTCCGGCACGAGGCTGCGGCGCGCGAGCTTGATCTCGCGGCGCAGCGCCGGGTTCTTCTCGGGGTCGAAGCAGTCGTCGCCCGAACCTTCGCAGTTGACGCAGGCCTTCAGCACCGCCTTGAGGTGCTTCTGGTTGATCTTGGATCCGGTGACGAGGGCAGCGACCTTCTGCTCCTCCTTCACCTTCCAGTCGATATAGGTCTCGATATCGGGATGGTCGGCGTCGACCACGACCATCTTGGCGGCGCGGCGGGTGGTGCCGCCCGACTTGATGGCGCCGGCGGCGCGGTCGCCGATCTTGAGGAAGCTCATCAGGCCGCTTGAGCGGCCGCCGCCGGAGAGGCGTTCGCCTTCGCCGCGCAGGCGCGAGAAGTTGGAGCCGGTGCCGGAGCCGTATTTGAACAGGCGCGCCTCGCGGACCCAGAGGTCCATGATGCCGCCCTCGTTGACGAGGTCGTCACTGACGCCCTGGATGAAGCAGGCATGCGGCTGCGGATGCTCGTAGGCCGACTTCGACTTGGTCAGCTTGCCGGTGAAGGGGTCGACGTAATAATGGCCCTGGCCGGGACCGTCGATGCCATAGGCCCAGTGCAGGCCGGTGTTGAACCATTGCGGCGAGTTCGGCGCGACCATCTGCTTGGTCAGCATGTAGCGGAGCTCGTCGTAGAAGGTCTGGGCGTCCTCGTCGGAGGTGAAATAGCCGCCCTTCCAGCCCCAATAGGTCCAGCAGCCGGCGAGGCGGTCGAACACCTGTTTTGCGCTGAGCTCGCTGACATAGCGCTCTTTCTCAGGCAGCTCGCTGAGCGCCTCGGTATCGGGCACGGAGCGCCACAGGAAGGAGGGGACGGATTCCTCCTCGACCTTCTTCAGGCGCGCGGCGACGCCGGCTTTACGGAAATACTTCTGGGCGAGCACGTCGGAGGCGACCTGCGACCATTCGGTCGGCACCTCGACATTGTCGAGCTTGAACACGACCGATCCGTCGGGATTCCGGATCTCCGACGTGGTCTGCCGGAACTCGATCCCGGCGTAAGGTGACTGTCCCTGGGTGGTGTGGCGCCGCTCAATCCGCATGGTCTGCCCCGTCCTTGTTTTTAGCCGGACCGCCTCCGCTGGGCGACCGGGTCGATATTTCAGTTCGCGAGTCCTCGAACGGCCGTGCCGGCCTTGCGAGGCTTCGCAGTTCAAGCCGGTGGATCCGGCCCAGTTTCTCCCGGCGCGATGGGTCACATCCGCCGGCACGTCCACGCGCCTCCGCCCCCAGGGGGATGTGCGCGACATGCGTTCAACGCCACCACGTCAACCATTGCCATCCGGGCCTGTTTCCGGCCCGTTCTGGCGCCCGAAAAATCCGCCTTCGAGGGCAGACAAGCCCTCATCCCGCTGCCTTCGTCTGGCTTGGCGGAGTGCTGTTTTGCGGACCCTTTGGGGAGTGCCGGCGGGACACAAACACACTCGCGCCGAACGGTTCGAAAGCTAGGACTCTCCGTTGCGCCCGTCAAGAACTAGTGCGAGTTCCTGAATCAAATACTAAATATGGTGGAGATCGGGGGAAAACAGGGGCAAGCCCGCGCCTGTTGTGGAGACAAGTATCAGTGAGTCCTCAGGGATTCCCAACCGAAAAAATTTGCATTCTGCGATGCTGCACATGCTTCATCCCGCTGTTCACAGGGCAGGTATTTTTTTGGCCTCCGGGGTTGCGCAAACGGGACTCACGTAGTGGTACGGAAGGTGAGGGCAGGCATGCCCGTGGCGGTGGTGGAAAGCCGCGCGAATCCGCGTCAAGCTGGCCGCGAAATTTGCCGGACTACCCACATGCTTGATTCTGACCAGGCCGGGTCTGCGACCGCGCATCGCCCCGGCCGGCCTGATGTTCCTCGCCATCACCTCGATCGGCTGGGGCTTCAACTGGCCCGTGACCAAGCTCCTGCTGGCCGAGCTGCCGCCGCTGACCCTGCGCGGTGTGACCGGCGTGCTCGGGGCGGCGCTGCTGGCGGCGCTCGCTTTGGTCCGCGGCGACCGCCTGAAGGTCCCGGCTGCGATCTGCACGCGACTCCTGATCGCGGCCGTCCTCAACGTCACCGGCTGGATGGTGCTGATGGGGCTCGCGCTGCTCTGGCTGCCGGCAAGCGAGGCGGCGCTGATCGCCTACACCATGCCGGTCTGGGCCTCGCTGATCGCCTGGCCGGTGCTCGGCGAGCGGCCGACGCTGCTGCGCACGATCGCGCTGGTGATGGCGTTCGCGGGGCTGGCCTCGATCATGGGCGGCAACGGCTTTGCCGCGAGCGAAGCGAAACTGCCCGGCATCATCATGGCGCTGGTCGGCGCGGCCGGCTTTGCGCTCGGCACGGTGCTGCTGAAGAAATACCCGATCCGGCTGCCGCCGATCACCGCGGCGGCCTGGCAGATCGGGCTCGGCTGTCTGCCGGTGGCGATCGTCGGCCTCGCGATCGAGACCTCGCATCTGGAGCTGGTGACCCCGCTCGGCTGGGGGCTGCTGGTCTATTCGACCGTCGTGCAGTTCTGCATCGCCTATGTCAGCTGGTTCGCCGCGCTGTCGCGCCTGCCTGCGTCAGTGGCCGCGATCGGCACCATGGCGGTGCCGGTGATCGGCGTGGTCGCCTCGGCTCTGGCGCTGGGCGAGCCGCTCGGCCCGGGCCAGATCGCCGCGCTGATCTTCACGCTGGCGGGCGTGGTGCTGGCGACGCGTTAGCTTGCCGCCCCACCGCCCAGCGCCTTCCTGATCATCTCGGCGAGCTGGTTGCGGCGGTAGGGTTTCGTCAGCAGCATCACGCCGTCGTCGAGCTTGCCGTGATGGACGATGGCGTTGTCGGTGTAGCCGGAGGTGTAGAGCACCTTCACGCCGGGCCGGATTTTCGCCACCTGCTCGGCGAGCTCGCGCCCGCTCATGCCGCCGGGAATCACGACGTCGGTGAACAGGAGATCGAAGGCCTGGCCGGCCTCGATCAATTGCAGCGCGGCGCGGCTGTCGGCGGCGGCGACCGTCTTGTAGCCGAGGCTCTGGAGCTGCGCGATGACGAAGTTGCGCACCAGCGCGTCGTCCTCGACGATGAAGATGGTCTCGGCCCCGCCAATGGCTTGCGGTGCGGCGGGGCTCGTTGGCTCGACCGTGCCCTCGCCCGGAGGTAGATAGAGCTTGATCGTGGTGCCGTGATCCTGCTCGCTGTAGATCTTGATGTGACCGCCGGACTGCTTGACGAAGCCGTAGACCATGGAGAGGCCGAGGCCACTTCCCTTGCCGACCTCCTTGGTGGTGAAGAACGGTTCGAACGCCTTCTCCTGGATGCCGGGCGGCATGCCGGTGCCGGTGTCGCTGACGGCGAGCATCACATAGGGACCGGGCCGCACGTCAGGGTTGGCGTGCGCGTAGGCCTCGTCGAGCACGACCCGGTGGGTCTCGAGCAGCAGCTTGCCGCCGTTCGGCATCGCGTCGCGGGCGTTGATCGCCATGTTGACCACGGCGTTGGTCAGCCGCGACGGATCGATATGCGCCGTCATCGGCCCCTGTTCCAAAACCGTCTCGATCTGGATCTGCTCGCCGAGGGTGGGGCGCAGCAGCTTTGCGATATCGGCGATCGCGGCGTTGATCTCGACATTGCGGGGCTGCAGCGGCTGCCTGCGGGCAAAGGAGAGCAGATGCTGGATCAGCTCGGCACAGCGCTCGGCCGCATCGTCGATCAGCCGCGCGATGCGCTGTAGCTCGGGCTGCTGTTGCAGGCTCGCCACCAGCGTCTCCGTGTTGCCGGAGATCACCGTCAGCATGTTGTTGAAGTCGTGGGCGACGCCGCCGGTCAGCTTGCCGATGGCGTCGAGCTTTTGCGATTGGTGCAGTTGCCGCTCGGTCTCGCGCGAAACGGTCGCGTCGTGATAGACCAGCACCGCGCCGGAGATTGCGCCCTGCGCATCGAGCATCGGCCGGCCGCTGATCATGAGGTGGCGCGCGTCATCGCCGCTGTGCGGGCGGACAATCATCTCCATCTGCTCGAACGCGCCGCCGCGCAGCACGCGCGCGGACGGCAGCTCGTCGGGCTTGAGCGGCGTGACGCCGTCGCCGTGAAAGACGTCGGACAGCGCCCGCAGATTGCGCAGGTTCATGCCGGCACGGTGCAGCAGCATGCGTTCGGCGGCCGGATTGGACAACAGCACGTTGCCATCTTTGTCGATCACCAGCACCGCCTCCGCCATGCTGCGGAACGTGCTCTGGAGCACGGTGACCGACAGGCGCAGCTCGTCATGCGCGGTGACCAGATGTTCGGTGCGCTCGGCGACGGCGGCCGCGAGCGCTTCTTTGGCGGCTTGCGTTTCGTGCAGCGAGCTCTTGAGCTCTCCGGTGGTGCGCTGGCTCTCGCGCAACAGCATGGCGACCAGCAGCAGGATCACCAGCGCGCCGACGACGTCGATGCCGAGCAGCACGATGCCGGTGCGGCGGGAGTCCGACGCGCGCGCGGCGAGCAGCTTTTCCTGCCCCGCGGTCAGGCGATCGAGATTGGCCATGAGCGCCTGCATGAGGCCGCGGCCTTCGGCCTTGCCGTTGAGCGCGGCAATGCCGGCTTGGTCGTTCTCGGCGACCAGCCGCATCGCTTCGGCCGCAACCTCGATCCGGCGCAGCACCAGGGGTTCGGTGGCCTCCATGAGCGCGACCTGATCGTGGTTGTCGCGAACGGCCCGCTTGAGATCGGCGAGCGCGGGCGCGATCTTGGTTCGAGCGGCCTGGAAATCGTCGCTGAAGGCGGCGCTGTGATAGATCTCGTAGCCCCGCGCCGCGCTCTCGGCATGGCGAGCGAGAAGGCGCACGTCTGAGATCTTGTTGAGCACCTCGACGGTGTGGTTGACCCAGGCCGAATCCGACCGCGACTTGAGGTCGAGGCCGATCGAGGCGGCGGTGATGATCAGGAGGATGGCAAGTCCAGCACCGAGAATGACGCGCTGCGAGGGGATCAAGGGGCTTCTTTCGTATCCTTCGGCTGCGCGTTCTCGCCGGGACCGGCGATGCATTCCCGGATCGTCGTCAACAGTGTCTCCGGCGTGAACGGCTTGCGCAGGCAGCGCGTCGCGCCGAGTTCCAGCGCCATGCGGAGGAAATCCGGGGAGGGCGAGGCGGATGAGGCGAAGGCGTAGCCGGACATGGCGATCAGCGGGATCGCCGGCGCCCGCTCGTGGAAGATGCGGATGGATTCGAAGCCGCGCATATGCGGCATGAAGATGTCGACCAGCATCAGGTCAAACGTCTGCGCTTCGAGCGCAGCAAGCCCGGTTTCGCCGCCATCGGTCAGCGTGACGTCGAAGCCTTGACGTTGGAGGAGGACCTCGATCGTCGCACCAACCATCGGATCGTCGTCTACCACGAGGATACGCGGCATCACATGTCCCAGCAGATCGAAGTCCCCACGCCTTCGGTGATATAGGCGAATCGTGCACCGGGTCAATTTTGGATTGGACCCCCGTGGATATGCACGGTGCAATGCATAGTCGGACCGCTGAATTGCCGGAACACGGCAAAACGAATGGGCGGCGCCGAGGGTCACCGGCGCCGCCCATGGATCGCGTCGTTCACACCGGCTTACGGGCAGGGATGGCGCAGGCCGTCAAAGCCGAGATAGGTGCCCGATGCCGGATCGTAGGACCGGTAGCGCTGCGCGCAATAGGCCGCTGAATCGCCGCCGGTGTCCGGCACGACGGCCACGGTCGCACCATCGCCATAGTAGTCGTCGCCATAATAGTAGGGATCGTCGTAATACCCGCCGCCGTAATAGGCGTAGGAGCCGAGCCCGCCGATCGCAGCACCCGCCGCGAAGCCAGGCCAGAATCCGCCGCGATGATGCCAGCCACCGCCGTGCCAGTTGCCACCGCCACCGTGCCAGTTGCCGCCACCACCGTGCCACGTGTTGCCCGCGGTCGCGAAGCTACGGCTGCCGGCGCCGTTGAAGGTCGCCCCGCCGCTCGGACGCATCGCTGCGCTGGCGGCGAAATTGCTGCCGCCACCGCGGAACGCTGCGCCGCCACCGCTGAAGCCGCCGCCGCCCATTCGGGCCCCGCCGCTAAAGCCGCCGCCGCTGAAGTGAGCTCCACCGCCGCCGCCACCAATGTGAGCGCCGCCGCCGACGACGCTGGCTCGGCTCTGTGCGAAGCTCGGGGTCGCCATTGGAAGAACCAACGCGAGCGCTGCCGCTGCGCTTAAAACTTTCAGACTGGTCATGTTCAAACTCCTTTTCCCGGGAGCAAACCGCCTGAAACCGCAGTTGTTCCTGGGATCACGCTGGTTTACATGCGCCGCGCAGCTTTCCACGCCGTCTCTGTACCCGGCATGAACGGATCGCGCCCGATTTGCGGCAGGCTGCGCGCCGGCGTCGTCCGATTTCGCTGGGGCACGGGCGCGCCGGCCGAACTGGACATTTGGCCGTCCGGATGGCATCAGGACCCCTACGAAGCAGGGCCCTAGCCGCATGAAACAATTCTTCCTCAAGCTCTTCACCTGGTGGAACGGCCAGACCTTTGGCACGCAACTCTGGACCCGCCGGTACGGAGAGCTGGTCGGCCAGGACGAGCAGGGCAACCGCTATTATCGCACCCGCGGCGGGGCGATCGATCCCGCGCTCGGTTTCGAGCGGCGCTGGGTGATCTATAACGGCTATGCGGAAGCGAGCCGGATTCCGCCGTCCTGGCACGGCTGGATGCATCACATGGTCGACGTGCCGCCGACCGAGCTCGACTACCAGCCGCGCGAGTGGGAGAAGCCGCACCTGCCGAATCTCACCGGCACGGCGCAGGCCTACCGCCCCTCCGGCTCGACGCTGGCGAGCGGCAAGCGGCCGAAGGCGACCGGCGATTACCAGCCCTGGACCCCCGGCTAACGTCGCGATCTTCCATCGTTCGCGCTCTTCCATCGTTGGATTGGATGCACCCGCATCCGTCTCACGCCGCTGTGGACAACGGGAACAGCGGGGACGGTGCGTGCGCGGGTGTTGCACCGAGGCGAGCGATACGGCTCAATGAACCCATCTTACGGAGATGGGAGACCATCGCGTTCGGTTCGGGCAACAGTTCGCGACTGTCCCGAAATGCAGCGGCCGCCGACCAGGACTCGATCGGGAGATAGGCCCCCGGTCTGGAAGTCTGAAATCGCCCGATGAGAATGTGCGCCGTCGTAAGACAGGAAAGGCCGCTCGGGAAACCGAGCGGCCTTTTTCTTTGGCGCGGCTGCTCTGTTGGGGCTGCTGCATCACTTCCGGAACATAAGACGAGCGAATGCCGCAGCTCCACATTCCGTCATTGCGAGCGCAGCGAAGCAATCCAGAATCCCTCCCCGGAAAGACTCTGGATTGCGTCGCTTCGCTCGCAACGACGATTTGACGTAGCTTTCGCCACACTTCGGTTTCGTGCCCCGGCAGGCCTTTGCGTCCGCGAGGACTAGTTAACCCGCTCGGCTGCGCGCCTGGCGGCATCGAGGCGGCGCGCCTGCGATGGCGCGATCCGCTCCTTCATCAGCGCCAGCACCTCGGCCGGAGCGGTATCGGGCGAGCCGGCATTGAATGGCGGCGCGGGATTGTATTCGAGGCGGAGCTGAATGGCCTCGGCGGTGGTGCGATCCACCAGCAGCGACACCAGCTTCAAGGCGAAATCGATCCCTGCGGTGACACCGCCGCCGGTCACGCGGTTTCGATCGATGCACACGCGTGTCTTCGTCGGCGTCGCGCCGAACAGTGCCAGCAACTCCATCGCACTCCAATGGGTGGCGGCATTATAGCCCTTCAAGAGCCCGGCCGCGCCCAACACCAGTGACCCCGTGCAGACAGACGTGACAAATTTGGCGCCGGAGGCCTGCTTGCGCACGAAGTCGAGAGTCTCCTCGTCGTTGAGCAGTGCATCTGTGCCGAAGCCGCCGGGAACGCAGATCACATCCAGTTGCGGACAGTCGGCGAACGTCATCGTCGGTGTCAGCATCAGCACGGAATCGCTCGGCACCGGATCCAGCGTCTTCCAGATCAGGTGCACGGTGGCGCCGGGCAGGGACGAGAACACCTGCAACGGCCCGGTGAAATCGAGCTGGGTGACGCGTGGAAACACCAGAAGTCCGATCTGGAGCGGTGCCGACATGAGAACCTCCAATGAAGTGCTTGACGCCAGCAAACTGGCATGATGCTCTTTCGTCCGAAATGGCATAATTCCCTCACTTTCGGACATAGAACATGATCGGCATCCTGATCTTTCCGGATTTCCAGTTGCTCGATGCGGCCGGCCCGATCTCGGTATTCGAGATTGCGGCGCGGGCCAGCGGCAAGCCGCTTGCCCTACGAGTGCTGGCGCTGGAGGCCGGAGCCGTGCGCAGCTCGTCCGGCGTCGAGATGATGGCGCGCGATTTCAAGTCCGCGAATGCGATCACGACGCTGGTCGTGGCGGGCGGCGCGGGCGTGACGGAGGCCGCGCGCTGTGAAGCCACGCTTGCCTTCGTGCAGCGGCTGGCGAAGCGCGGCGTGCGGATCGCCAGCGTCTGCTCGGGTGCCTATGTGCTGGCCGAAGCCGGCCTGCTCGACGGCCGCCGCGCCACCACGCATTGGGGCCGCACCCGCGATTTCGTCGCGCGCTATCCCAAGGTGAAGTTCGAGCCGGACCAGATTTTCACCCGCGACGGCAATGTGGACGTCGGCCGGCATTACCGCCGGCATCGACCTCGCGCTGGCGATGGTCACCGAGGACCATGGCGAAGAGATCGCGCAGCAGACCGCGCGTCAGCTCGTGCTCTACCATCGCCGCAGTGGCGGTCAGTCGCAATTCTCCTCGCTGCTGGAGTTGAAGACGCCGAACGGCCGGTTCGGCGCGCTGTTGTCCTGGGCCCGCGAAAATCTCGACGCGCCGCTGACGGTGGAGGACCTCGCCGATCGTGCCGGCATGAGCGCGCGACATTTTGCCCGCGCGTTTGCCGCCGAGACCGGCACGACGCCGTCGAAAGCGATCGAGCGCTTGCGGATCGAGGTCGCGCGCGAACGCGTACAGTCCTCGCGCGAAGCGATCGAGCTCGTTGCGGAGGCGACCGGCTTCCGCGACCCCGAGCGGATGCGGCGCGCCTTCATCCGCGCCTTCGGCCAGCCGCCGCAGGCGCTGCGACGCGCCTCGCGGGCGGGCTAGGCGGGACTCGCAATCATGGCACTCGCAATCAATCTTCGAGCCGATCACGTTTCCGCTCACCAGATCGAACAGCTGTGGGACCAGGTTGCCGAGTTTGAAGATGAGCCGTCGATGCGCAGCTTGGGGTACCGACCACATCTGACATTCGCGATCTATGACTCGCCCGACATTGAAGCCAAGACGGCGTGGGGAGCGATGCAGTCCGCGAGTTCAAATGGGGTGCAAATGCCTATCGCCTTCAAACGAATCAGGTGGTTTGCGGGCCCGCCACTTGTGCTGTGGGCTGAGCCCGAGGCGAACGAGACCCTTGGAAGGTGGCACGCTTCAATCAGTGCCGCCATCGACCCGGCCTATTGCCGGCCGCATTATCGGCCCGGCGCATGGGTGCCACATTGCACGCTCGGCACAGGTATCGCCGAGCCAAAGACCAAGGACGCCATCGCCTTTGCGCAGTCGTTCGATCGGCGCATCGAAGTAACGTTCGATGTGGTCGATTGCGTCCTCTTCCCGCCCGTGCGGGTGGTTGCGCAACGGGAGCTACCGAAGCGCGTACCGTAAGTCCCCGGTAGCTTCTGGCCCTTCCACGAAGTGGCGCCGACCCGAGTTCGTCCGATCGTCAGGGTAGAGCGGAACCGCTCAAGCAAGTGCCAAAAAAGGGCGCTTTTGGATCGTTCAAGATCAATCCTGATCAAGCAAGCCAAGATCGTTTCAGTAAATAATCCGGCAGCAACGGAGGAAAACTCAGAAGCGGAGGAAAACTCATATGGCAACATTCGTCCTTGTCCCCGGGGCCGGCGGCGTGGCCTGGTATTGGCATCGCACGGTCCCGCTTATTCGCGCGGCGGGTCACCAGGCCATCGCCATCGATCTACCGGGCGATGACAGGCACGCCGGTCTCGCGGCGTATGCGGACATCGTCATCCGTGCGATCGCGGAACGAAGCGAAATTATCCTCGTCGCTCAGTCCCTGGCGGGCTTCACGGCACCCCTCGTTTGCGCGCGTGCGCCCGTGCGGATGCTTGTGTTCGTCAACGCGATGATCCCAAAGCCGGGCGAGACGGCTGGTGCATGGTGGAGCGCAACGGGAGCGGTCGAAGCGCGGGAACAAGCTGCAGCGTCCCGTGGCTATGCGACGGAATTTGGTGTGGGAACTTACTTCCTGCACGACGTGCCGCAGGACGTGTTGCGCACTGGCCCGGAACCACGCGAGGAAGCCGAGACCGTTTTCGGCGAGCCCTGCCGCTTCGCGCGCTGGCCCGACATCCCCATTCATGTTCTTGCGGGAAGAGACGACCGCTTTTTTCCGATCAAGTTTCAACGGCGTGTCGCCCGCGAAAGGTTCGGAAAGGAGGTGGAGGAAATTCCCGGTGGCCATCTCGTCGCGTTGTCGAATCCGGAAGGGCTGACCGAGCGCCTCGTTGCGTATGAGAGGGACTGACACGCCAGAAGCGATCAGCCAAGATGCATCCGGGTCGGATTGGTCAACAAACGGCGATGATCAATTTCGATCAAGCGGCCGGCTGGACGCGGGTGATAGGCTTCGCCTGGAAGATACTTACGGCGATGGAGGAGGAAGCACGTGTTCCAAGTGACGGCTGGCACATTGCAGGCCTATCTCGAATTTGATCCGGTGCGGAAGCCTGATCTTCTTAAGCTGGACAAGCTGATCGCCCGGGCCGCTCCAGCGCTCAAACGCTTTTTCCATGCAGGGACGCCCGCGGGGGAAGCGGGTATGCGCATGAAGATGATCGGCTATGGGAAATTCCGTTATGCGATCAAGTCCGGGAAGAGCACCGAATGGCCCGTGATTGGTGTCGCTCTTCAGAAAAATTGCATTAGCGTATATGTCTCGGTCACCAGGCAGGGGGCGCCGATCGTCCCCAGCTACGCAGGTCAGCTTGGGGAGCTGCGCGTCGGCGCAAACAACTTCAGCTTCGAGAGATTTGATCAGTTGAAACAGGATGCGGTATCATCGCTCGTGGCGGAGATTGAGCGCATCTTCACGTCCGATCCAGAGAACCCAGTTCGATACATGCAAGGATGATGTCCCGTCGCCCCCGGCAGCTCGGCTGTTGGCCCGAAGGCGACGATCGCCATCGTGTCCGGCACGTCGGCAGTCGAGGCCAGACCGGACATCGGGAAGACGCGGGCAAATCGACGCGAATGACCCCAAGCGGACGGGCCACTTGACGCGGCTCTCTTTCGAAAGCGTGGTTACCTCTTCCCCAAATCCTCAGCGAACCGCAGGAGGTAACCATCGGGGTCTTGGACCAAGAATTGCCTGTTGCCGTGCTCCTCTCCGGCGATCCGATACCATGCGTCGTGACACTCTCTGAAGAGAGCCCATTTGTACTGCTTCAGTGCATCCAGAAGAGGAGCAACAGAGTCGACGGAGATTTGAAAATTAATCCCGCGCCCCAACGGCCGCTCCAGAGGCCCGGTTTCCCAGTTGCCATTTCTCTGATTCAGCATGACCTGTGCCCCCTGCAGTTCGATGTATATGAAGAGATTCTCAGGCCTTTGATAGGCAATCTGGAAGCCAAGTATGTCGCACCAAAAACTCTTGCTGCGTTCCAGGTCGAATACGTCAAACTCGGGTACAAGCCGAGCAAAGCCGCCACCAGGCAATCTATCCATCGTTATTCCCATCGCTCGGCATTCCTCCACGCTCTTGGTTTAGCGAACCGCGGCGGGGCCGGATACCGCTCTCGTGAGGGGCTATCTATCATGGATCCTCTGCGACTGCTTCTGGCCGCGAAGGCGAAGATCGCCATCGTGTCCGGCACGTCGGCAGTCGAGGCCGGACCGGACATCGGGATGACGCGAGCAAATCGACGCCGCAGGTGCTGCGACGCGCGGCGCTGGGGTAGGGCGAGCCACACGGTTGTCAGCCAAAGGCCTTGCCGACCTCTCGACCGACGGATGCGATCACATCATTTCGTCCATTCGGGTCGAGCGCCGCGCCGGTGAGGTAGACCGCGACAATGAGCGGCGAACGCTCGGGCGGCCATACGATGGCGACGTCATTGGTGGTGCCATGCTCGCCTGCTCCAGTCTTGTCGCCCACACCCCAGCCTTGCGGCAGACCCGCGCGTAGGCGACTGTCCCCCGTCTTGTTTGCCATGAGCCATTTGACGAGCTGATCGCGCCCCTCCGGGACGAGGGCATTACCGAGCAGCAAGCGTTTGAAGTTTGCGGCCATCGCATTCGGCGTTGTGGTGTCGCGCGGATCGCCCGGCGCAGCCTCGTTCAGTTCGGTTTCAGTCCGATCCAATCTCGTCACCTTGTCGCCGAGGCCCCGCGCAAAGCCGGTCAACCCGGCGGGTCCGCCGATATTTTTCAGGAGCGCGTTTCCGGCTGTGTTGTCACTCCTGGTGATGGCCGCATCGCAAAGTTCAGCGAGCGACATTCCTTCTCCGCCGACATGCTCGCGAGTCACGGGCGAGTTCTCGACGATGTCGGTCTGCTCAATACGAACGCGCCGTTCAAGGCGTTCCAGCTTGCTGCCCGCGTCTTTGAGTATTGCCGCCGCGGCCAGGACCTTGAATGTGCTGCACATCGGAAAGCGTTCGTCTCCCTTGTGATGGATCGGAACTCCCGTCTTCGTGTCGAGCACGGAGACGCCGAGCCGGCCTCCGCTCTTGAGTTCCAGCTGCTTGATCGCCTCGACGAGCAATGCCGCTGCGCTTGGCGCAGCACCCGAGACATTCGACAGGAAGAGACTTCCCGCAACCGCGATTGATGATGAGCCGAACTGACGTCGTGTAAGCATGGAAAACTCCCGTGAATGGCGGAAGGTTTTGCTTGGCGCTCCGGCAATTGACAAACGATGGTTCGTGAGGCCATCCATAAGCAAAACTTGGATCAGACGTGGCCCGCCGCCCTGCCAACATTTCCAGTCTGCCCCTGAACGCGCTGCGCTCCTTCGAAGCCGCCGCGCGGCATCTCAGCCTCACCAAGGCCGGTCTCGAACTTCGGGTGTCTCAGGCTGCCGTGAGCCAGCAGGTCCGGATTCTGGAAGAGAGTCTGCGCGTAAAGCTTTTCAGGCGCTTGACTCGCGGGCTGGCTCTTACGGAAGAAGGCGAGGCGCTGCTGCCGGCGATCTCGGACGCATTCAGCCGGATCAACCAGGTCCTGGACCGGTTCGAAAACGGTCGAATGCGCGAAATGCTGACGGTTGGCGTGGTCGGAACCTTCGCGTCCGGCTGGCTCCTTCCGCGCCTCAAGAGCTTTACCTCGAGCCATCCGCACATCGATATCAGGATCTTTGCGAATAATAATCGTGTCGACCTTGGCGGCGAAGGACTGGACTACGCCATTCGATTTGGCGACGGCGCCTGGCACGGGACGAACGCCGAGCGGCTGGTCGATGCCCATTTCACGCCGATGTGTGCGCCAAATGTGGCAAAGCGACTCAGGAACCCGGTCGACCTACATAAGGAGGTGCTGTTGCGGTCGTATCGGGTGGGCGAGTGGGCGCAATGGTTCGATGTGGTGGAATGCAGGCAACCTCGAATGACCGGCCCGACCTTCGATTCATCCGTCTCCTTGGCGCACGCGGCAGCTCAAGGCGCCGGGGTAGCGCTGTTGCCGATCGTCTTGTTTTCGGACGATCTCTCGCGCCAGCGACTGGTCTGTCCCTATGACAGTCAAGTCTACCTCGGATCGTATTGGCTCTCATCCCTGAAATCAAAAAAGCTGTCGCCAGCGATGAAAGCGTTCCGCGACTGGATATTGGCAGAGTGCAAGAAAAAGAGAGCGCGCCATCCATGACGCCTGCGGGCCGTGCGGACGACGTCCAGCGCGGTCGACCCCCCGGATCTCAATTTGCGCTGCCTGGGGCCGCCGCTTTGGCCGTATCGATGCGCGCCGTCAGCCGCCGCGCGATTGGCGTCAGCAGGTAGGGCGCAAGGTGAATCGGAAACTGCGTCAGCGCGAAATAGAGCCAGGTCGTGGGCGGCAGCGCGCCGGCGGTTGCCGCCAGCATCAGGCCGAGATTGCGCTGTGACACCATCAGGCCAAGCGCCAGCGCGCGCTCGTAGCCGATGCGGCGGAACAGCAGCGTGGTGACGGCGAGCAGCGTGAAATAGACCGCAAAGGCGAGCGCCGCGATGCCGATCGTGAACAGGGGGTCGCCGACAAAGTCATGCGCCACATCGCCCATGATCGCGGATGCGAAGATGAAGAGGATGACGATGTTGAAGCCGTCGATCGGCTGCTTGTGGCGCTGGATCGCCTCAGCACCGAAGATCCAGCGGATCATCGTCGCGGCGAACAGCGATATCGCGAGGATGCCGAGCAGCTTTGCGCCGAGCGCGAGCGGCGAGATGCTGAGCACGCCGCCGAGGAACAGGCCGGCGAACAGCGATGCCGTGAAGGGCACCACGGCGGTCGCCGTCACCAGCGCGACCAGCACCAGCGTGGCATCGAGGCCCATCAGGGCTGCGAGCGCGGGTGCTGCCATCATCGGCGAGGCCATGCCCTGCAGCATCATGGCGAGGAACAGGCCGGGCGCATGGCTGTCGAGCCCGGTCGCATGCGCGATCAGCCCGACGATCAGCGGCACGCCGATCGTGGTCCAGGCTGTGGCGGTCGCCACCAGCGCCGGCCGACGCAGATGGCTGTAGAGCGCCGTCAGATCGACCCGCATGAAGGAGATGCAGAGCAGGGCGAGGATCGCCGCGGTGAGATAGGGGCGCAGCAGCGCGCCGAGCGGCGGCACCGCGACCGCGATGAACACGATTGTCGCCACCGCGCGGGTGCCCTGGCTCCCGAGCCAGCTCAGGGCGCGCAGGGGAAGGGCGAAGATGGTTCGAACAACGGCGGCCATCGGGTTTGCGTCGTCAGCCCAACCCCTTCAGCCACGCGCCGATCTCGCTGACGGCAACATTGGCCTGTTGCAGCAGCTTGCCCATGGTGAAGAAGCCGTGGAATTGGCCGGGGACGTGCCGGGTGGTGACGCTCACGCCCGCCTGCTTCAGGCGCGCGGCATATTCGTCGCCTTCGTCGCGCAGGGGATCGGCGCCGGCGGTCAGCACATAAGCCGGCGGCAGGCCGGCCAGCATCGTGGCGCGCGCCGGCGAGGCGCGCCAGTCGTGGATGTCGGCGCTACCATTGAGATAGTGGTCGCGAAACCAGCGGATCACAGAGTGCGTCAGCAGCACGCTGGTTTCGGGCTCGCTGTGCGAGCCGTGCGTCATGGCGAAATCGGTGGCCGGATAGATCAGCAGCTGGCCTGCGATCGCGGGACCGGCGCCGTCGCGCGCGGCCAGCGCCGTGACCGCCGCCAAGTTTCCGCCGGCGCTGTCGCCGCCGATCGAGAGGCGCGCGGCGTCAATGCCAAGCTCGCGCGCATGCGCGGCGATCCATTTGGTCGCGGTGATCGCATCCTCGACAGCGGCGGGAAATTTGTGCTCGGGCGCGAGGCGATAATCGATCGCGATCACGATCAGCGCGCCGGCGTCGGCCAGCTGCCGGCAGACGACATCGTGGGACTCGAGATCGCCGATCACCCAGCCGCCGCCATGGAAGAACACCAGCGCCGGCGCCAACCCGTCCTGCTGGCGCGCCTCCCTCGGCACGTAGAGGCGCGCCGGGATCACGCCATGCGGCGCCGGGATCGACAGCGGCGCGACGCGCGCAAGCTCGGGCGGCTCGGGATTGGTCGCAAAGCGGGCCTGAGCGTAATAGGCCCGCGCCTCGGCTGCCGTCAGCGTCTCGTAGGCGGGCCGGCCGGCCTCTTGGAACGCCTTGTAGACGGCGGCGGCATCGGCATCGAGCACGACGGGCATGGTAAGGTCCTGCGGTTCCAGTGATGGTGACGTCGTTTCCGGACGGCGACACCCGCCTCGGCCCCGGGAGGAGCGCTCGGATTATCCCATCCGGGCGCCGGCCTGGCCAGCCGGCGGCGGGCAGGGCAGGGATGCCGCCCTTTCCCCGCCGTATTCGCCGTGTTAACCGGATGGCCTGCGAGCGGCGGTATCCCCTGTAGAATGTCCGACAAGCCCGATTCGCTGTTGAAGCCGCGCGAGATAATGTTCCGAACCATTAGCCTGACAGGTCTTGCGGCGCTTCTGGCCGCCACCGCTTTGACGGTGGCGACGCCGGCGCAGGCGCAGATCGGCACGATTTTCTCCGATCCGCCGCCACTGCGGCCGCCAGGCAGCATCCCGCGCGGCGGACAGCCCTTGCCGCAGCCCACTCCCGACGACGATGAAGAGGTGCCGGAGCTGCCGCCGCAGGGCCGCGTGCTGCCGTCGCGCCCGATGCCGCCGCCGAGCCGGCAAGGCAATGTGATGCCCGGTCCGGTCGAGACCCAGCCGCTGGCGCCGCCGCCGGGCTCAAGCGTTGCCCCGCCGAACCAGCCGCCGGCCGTGGCGGTCGCACCGCCCAATCCGCAAGGTGCGCCGGGCACAACTCCCGGAGCGCCCGGCCAGCGCCAGCCCCAGCAAAAGGGCGGGACCCAGCAGGGCGCCGTGCCGCAGGCGCCGGCCAGCCTCCAGCCGGGCGATGAGGTCGTCACCGAGCCGCCGGCGCAGAAGATCGTGAACAAGAAGGCGACCTTCTCCGGCCTCGACAAGATCACCGGACGCATCATCAATTTCGATGAGGATATCGGCGAGACCGTGCAGTTCGGCGCGCTGCGCGTCAAAACCGACGCCTGCTACACGCGCCCGGCGACTGAAGCCACCAACACCGACGCCTTTGTCGAGGTCGACGAGATCACCTTGCAGGGCGAAGTGAAGCGGATCTTCTCGGGCTGGATGTATGCCGCGAGCCCCGGCCTGCACGGCGTCGAGCACCCGATCTACGACATCTGGCTGACCGACTGCAAAGAGCCGCAGCAGACCATTGCGACCGCGGCACCGGATCCGGCGTCCAAGCCTGCGACCCCACCGCCGCCGCCGCCGGCGCAGAAGAAGGCCGCGCCCAGGCAGGCCGTGCAGCAGCGTCCGCCGCAGCCTCTGCCGCCACCGCAGCAGCCGCAGGCGGCCCCGCCGCCACCTCCGCCGCCGGAGCAGCGGCCGGGCCTGTTTGGTTTCCCGGGTTTCGGCCGGTAGGTTCTTTCAGATCAGGCTCTATTGCCGCGAGGCGATGATCTCGAGCGCGCGTGCACCCGGGATCGGCTGATCTACAGGCAGCTTGAGGAAATCGCCGGGCTCGCCGGCGAGCGCCTTGTCGAGCAGGCCGGTGTAGCGCCGCCGCGAAATCTCCGCCGCACCAAAGCTCTTCAGATGCTCGGTGACATATTGCGTGTCGAGCAGCTCGAAGCCGCCATGGATCAGCCGCGCCACCAGATGCACCAGCGCGACCTTGGACGCATCGCGCGCGGTGTGGAACATGCTCTCGCCGAAGAAGGCGCGCCCCAGGCTCACGCCGTAGAGGCCGCCGACGAGATCGTCGCCCTGCCAGGCTTCGACGCTGTGGCAGTGGCCGAGCTCGTGCAGCCCGCCATAGAGGTCGCGGATGCGCTTGTTGATCCAGGTGTCCTCGCGTCCGGCCTGCGGCGCGGCGCAGCCGGCGATCGTCGCCTTGAACGCGGTGTTGACGGTGACGCGAAACGCATCGGAGCGCACCGTGCGGGCCAGCCGTGACGTAACGCGAAAACCGTCGAGCGGAATCACGCCGCGCAGTTCCGGCTCGACCCAGAACAGGGTCGGATCATCGGCGCTCTCGGCCATCGGAAAGATGCCGCAGGCATAGGCGCGCAGCAGCACGGCCGGCGTGATTTCAGACGAGGCGGAGTCGCGCGAAGTCATGGCCCGATATTAGCAGGATCGCGGTGCGCGTGCGATGGGGACGATCCCCCGAGCTGGATCAACTTGCTGCCGCGCTGTTCACAGCGCCGGGCGCAGCGGGCACGCGACGGAATCTCAGGATGATGCGGGTTCCGGCATGCGTGGGATCGCGCTCCACCGTGGCGTCCAGCTTGGAGGCCATGGCTGCGACGATGCGCTGGCCCATGCCCGTGGAGCGCGGATCGGCCTTCGCCTTGTCGCCGACGCCGTCGTCGGTGATCGAGAGCAGGAGATCATCGCCCCGCGAGGTCAACTCGACATGAATGGGGCCGGCGCCGTCCGGATAAGCATATTTCACCGCGTTCATCACCAGCTCGTTGACGATGATGCCGACGGCGACCGCACGGTCCGGATCAATCTCGATCGGCTCGGCTTTCAACGTCAGGCGCGACATCCGGTTGCCTTCGGCCGAGCGGCGCAGATCCTCGAGCAGCGAGTCCAGATACTGGTTCAGCACCACGCTCTTGAGATCCTGCGAGGTGTAGAGCCGGCGGTGCACCTGGGCAACGGCAGCGACACGGCCCATCGCATTGGTCAGCGCCGCCTTGACCTCGTCCTGCGCGGCGGAGTTCGCCTGCAAGTGCAGGAGCGAGGCGATGATCTGGAGCGAATTGCCGACGCGGTGGTTGACCTCGCGCAGCAACAGCTCGCGCTCGGCGGCGAGCGCCGCGTAGCGGTCGCGCGAAGCATGGACCTCGGCCTCGGCTTCCTCGCGCGCCCGCTGCACCTCGGCCTGGCGCAGCGCGCCTTCGGCTGCGACATGCAGCAGCGGGATGAAGTCGCCCCTGACATCCTTGACCAGATAGTCGGCCGCGCCCGCCTTGAGGGCGGTGACGGCGATGCTGGAATCCTGCGAAGCGGTGACGAACACCACCGGCGGTGCATCAGGAATCGCCATGATCTGCTCGAGCGTCTCGAGCCCGTCGAGGCCCGGCATGTACTGGTCAAGCGCGACGACGTCGATGCGGCCCTCGCTCTCCGCACGGCGAATGCGCTCCAGGCCTTGCTCGCCGCTTGCGGCATGGACGACCTTGTAGCCGCGCCGCGTCAGGCCGCGATCGACCAGGCGCGCCAGCGCGTCGTCGTCGTCGATATAGAGGAGTGTTGGCATTCGCTGATTCATGAGGCGGCGGGGGGACCTGAATGACTGAGAAGAACAGGCCGAGTTGCCGGATGGCGTTGGCGAAATTCTCGTAATTGACGGGCTTGGTGATGTAGACGTTGCAGCCGAGCTCGTAGCAACGCTTGATCTCCTGGGAATCATCGGTCGTGGTAAGCACCACCACCGGCGAGGCCTTGAGATAGTTGTTCTCCTTGATCTGCTTCAGGATATCGATCCCGCTCATGTCGGGCAGGTTGAGGTCGAGCAGGATCAGAAGCGCCTTGCCTTTCTGGACAAGCCCGCTGCGGTCGGCACCGAACAGGTGCTTCATCGCGTCGGTGCCATTGGGGAACGACACGATCTCGTTGTTGACCCCGGAGCGGCGGATGTTGCGCTCGATCAGCCGCGCGTGTCCCTCGTCGTCCTCGATCATGATGATGGTGACAGGCTGGGTCATCGATCTCTGTTCCGATTGCCGGTGTTCCAGGCGATAGGCAGCGTGATCGTGAATGTACTGCCTGTGTTCAGTTCCGACGATACCGACATGGTGCCCCCAAGACGACGCACAAGTGCACGCACGTGGGCGAGGCCTATGCCCTGGCCCGGCCTGTCTTGGGTTCCCGCGCGGCGGAACAGCTCGAATATCCGTTGATGGTCCTTCGGATCGATGCCCCGACCGTTGTCGCTGATCTCGAAGATAGCGTAACCGAGCTTGGTCCGCCCGCGGATTCTGATTTCGCCGGGAACTCCGCTCTTGAGATATTTGATCGCGTTGTCGATCAGATTGGAAAAAATCTGCTCCAGCGCAAGGCGGTCGCTGACGATGTTGGGCAGCGGTTCGACATGAATTTCGGCGTGCGCTTCGGCCGCCTGATGCGCCAGCGTCGACACGACGGTCTCGATCAGCTCACGCGTGTCGATCTTGACGGGCTGGAATTCGCGCCGGCCCTCGCGGGTCAGATTGAGGATCGCCGAGATCAGGCGGTCCATCTTGGCGATCGACGATTTGATGAAGCCGAGCGCCTCGGAAAAATCCTGCGAAAGCTGGACGTCCTGAGCTTCGAGTGCGATCCCGCCGGGAGTATCGGGTGCTAACGGCGGCCCATCGGCCGGAACGCGGGTGAGGCTGCCGATGCGGCCGAAGATGTCCTTGCCCAATTCCTCGAGCTCGCTGGTGAAGCCCATGATGTTGACCAGCGGCGAGCGCAGGTCATGGCTGACGATATAGGCAAAGCGCTGGATCTCGTCGTTGGCTTCGCGCAGGTCTGCCGTGCGCTCGTCGACGGTCGCCTCCAGGTTCACGTTGGCATCGCGCAGGCGCGTTTCGGCCTGGTCGCGCGCGCCCGCCGAGCGCCGCACCAGCCAGATCGAGAGCAGGGCGAGCACGACCACGAGGCCGGAGCCGATCCCGGTCAGCGAGGCCGCCAGCGTCTGGCTGCGATCGGCATTCGCCGAGCGGAGCGAGAACAGCCGCTCTTCCTCCGCAATCATCGATGTTGCCACCTCCTGGATGGCATTGGTCGAATTGGACGCGGCGGCCTGGCGGAGCAGCGCGGCGGCACTGTCCGGTTCGCCCCGCTTGACCAGATCCATTTCGCGCGAAAATTGCTCAAGCCGGGCTTCGACAGCTTCGCGGAGCTTGGCGATGCTCGCACGTTGTGCCGGGTTGTCGCCGATCTGTCGGGTGAGCTTGTCGAGCGCCTGCGGGATGGCCGCCACCGCCGCATCATGATCGCTGAGGAATTCGGGGCCGAGGGTCAGAAGATAGCCGCGCGCGCTGCTCTCGGCGCGGCGAACCTGCAGAAGCAGGGCATTCACCTGATTTTCCACCTCGATGGTGTGGATCACCCATTTGCTGTCTTCCCGCGCCTTGTTGACGAGGTAGACGGACCCCGCGCTGATCCAGGTCAGCACCAGGAGTCCCGCCGTGAACAGCAGGATCTGCCAAAGCGCGCGCAGCCGTTGCGCCTCGGCGGTCACGACGATCTCGCTTTCTGACGATTAGCGAAGTCCAAAACGCCCCCTTGGAACTGCCCAACCGTCCAGAACGCGATGCGCGCCGAAGGGTTCCAAGGGGGCGGAAATTATTTCCCGCCGGGATCGACCTGGCCGGCGAGATACTGTTCCAGCCAGTGGATGTGGTAGTCGCCGTCGATGATGGCGGGTTGACGGACCAGGTCCCGGAACAGCGGCAGCGTGGTCTCGATGCCCTCGACCACCATCTCGTCGAGTGCCCGGCGCAGCCGCATCAGGCACTCGCTGCGGGTCTTGCCATGCACGATCAACTTGCCGACCAGGGAATCGTAATAGGGCGGGATGGTGTAACCCTGATAGACCGCGGAATCGATGCGGACGCCAAGCCCGCCGGGCGGGTGATATTGCGAGATCCGGCCGGGCGAGGGGCGGAAGGTCTGCGGGTTTTCGGCGTTGATGCGGCACTCGATCGCGTGGCCGATGATCTGGACCTCGCTCTGTTTGGCCGGCAGATCGCCGCCTGCGGCGATGCGGATCTGCTCCAGCACGAGGTCGATGTCGGTGATGCTCTCGGTGACGGGATGCTCGACCTGGATGCGGGTGTTCATCTCGATGAAGTAGAACTCGCCATCCTCGTAGAGGAATTCGATGGTGCCGACGCCGAGATATTTCATCTCGCGCATCGCCTTCGCGCAGGTCTCGCCGATCTTCGCCCGTGCAGCGGCGGCGAGAACGGGCGAGGGACCTTCCTCCCAGACCTTCTGGTGCCGGCGTTGCAGTGAGCAGTCGCGCTCGCCGAGATGGATCGCGCCGCCGCGGCCGTCCCCGAGAATCTGGATCTCGATGTGGCGCGGCTTCTGGAGATATTTCTCGAGGTAGACCGAGGCGTCGCCGAAGGCGGATTTGGCCTCGTTGGCCGCGGTCTGCAGCGCCAGGGCCAGGTCAGCCTCGCTTTGCGCGACCTTCATGCCGCGGCCGCCACCGCCCGCCGCCGCCTTCACCAGCACGGGAAAGCCGATCTTCTTCGCGATCGCCATCGCGTCGTCTTCGGGGCCGACGCCGCCGTCGGAGCCGGGCACGACCGGGATACCGAGCCGCTTGGCGGTTTTCTTGGCCTCGATCTTGTCGCCCATCAGCCGGATGTGCTCGGCCTTCGGCCCGATGAAATGCAGATTGTGTTCGGAGAGGATTTCCGCGAAGCGCGCATTCTCCGACAGGAAACCGTAGCCGGGATGGACCGCATCCGCGCCGGTGATCTCGCAGGCTGCCAACAGCGCCGGCACGTTGAGATAGCTGTCCTTCGAGGGCGGCGGCCCGATGCACACGCTCTCGTCGGACAGGCGCACATGCATGGCGTCGGCGTCGGCGGTGGAGTGCACGGCGACGGTCGCGATCCCGAGCTCCTTGCAGGCCCGCAGGATGCGAAGGGCGATCTCGCCGCGATTGGCTATGAGGATCTTGTCGAACATGGTGCCTCAGCGGGCGAATGGGGAGGAGCGAACGGCGGATGACGAATAGCGGTAAGGAATGGGGACACCATTCGCTATTCGCTACTCCCCATTCGCTTTACTCAATAATCACCAGCGGTTCGCCGAACTCGACCGGCTGGCCGTCCTCGACCAGGATCTGCGTCACCGTGCCGGCCCGCGGCGAGGGGATCTGGTTCATGGTCTTCATGGCTTCGATGATCAGCAGGTTCTGGCCGACCGAGACTTTGCTGCCGATCTCGATGAAGGGCTTGGCGCCTGGCTCCGGCGCCCAATAGGCGGTACCCACCATCGGCGAGGTCACGGCGCCCGGATGTTTCGACATGTCCGCAGCCGCGGGTGCGGTCGCCGCCGCGGCGACCGCCACAGGGGCGGCATGCGCGACCGGAGCGGGCATGGTCGCGGCAACGCTGATGTTGCGCGCGACGCGCAGGCGCAGGCCGGCCCGTTCGATCTCGATCTCGGTGAGGCTGGTCTCATCGAGCAGCAACGCAAGCTCGCGGACGAGTGCGGAATCCTCGCTGGAAAACTTTGCGGCTGCTTTATCGTCTGGCTGGCGCGCCATGTTGTTTGATCCGAATGTTCTGTGTGATGAGGAGCGTCAGGCTTTGGGCTTGATGCCGAGCTTGGCGGCAAGGCCCTGGATGGCGAGGCGGTAGCCCTCGATGCCGAAACCGCAGAGCGAGGCGAAGGCCGCGCGCGCGGTGTAGGAGTGGTGGCGAAAGCTCTCGCGGGCGTGGATGTTGGTCACATGCACTTCGACTGTCGGAATCTGCACCGCGAGCAGCGCGTCGTGCAACGCGATCGACGTGTGCGAATAGCCGCCGGCATTGATGATGATGCCCTTCATCTTGCGCGCATGCGCCTCGTGGATGAAGTCGATCAGCTCGCCCTCGCGGTTGGACTGCCGGCAGTCGGCCTTGAGACCGAACTGCGCCGCCGTCGCCCGGCACAGCGTCTCGACGTCGGCCAGCGTGTCATGACCGTACTTCTCGGGCTCGCGCGTCCCCAGCATGTTGAGGTTCGGCCCGTTCAGGACGAGGATCGTATCGGTTGCAGGTTCGGCCATTCCAATCCCGGCAGAGGTGCTTCGGCGTGGCGGGGGTTATAGGTAACAAAGCGGGCTAGGGGAAGCCTTGAAGGGGCTCCAGGGCCGCTTCAAGCCCCTCATCCAGGACGCAAAAACCTGTGCGGAAACTACGGAAATTGCTTGTTAACCAGCCCGAACCATGGCTGCCGGCGCCAATGCGAAGGGGCGGGCATTGCTGCCCGCCCCGGACGTTAACCGCGATCCGCCTTACACGTCGAGTACGGCGACGATCTCGTAGGTATTGGGGTCAACGATCACGATCTGCTGGTGCACCAGCACGTACCTGTAGCTCCGCCACTCCGGATAAATCGTGGCGACACGGGACGGCAGCGGGTGAAGCTCGATGCCTTCGCGCGGAACGCGGGTGCCGACCGAAATCGCGAAGTTGACGTTGTTCACGGGAGCCACGTGCTCGTCGCGGATCACGGACGTGATCTGGGTCCGCTGCTCGGTCGAGAGCTTGGCGCCGGCGGCGGCCTGGCCGACCGTGGTGTTGGTGCTGCTCTGACCCTGAGCATTCCGGTTGGTGCTGGTGCCGGTCTGGCCCTGAGCGTTCTGGTTGGTGCGCTCGGTGCCCTTCATGTTCTCGGCATTGTTGGTGCTGCTGGCGCCGCTCTTGGTGCCCTCAGCCTTCATGTCCTTCTGGTCCTTGCCGGACTTGCTGGTGTCCTGGCTCATGCTCTTGGACTTGTCCTGCTGACCCTGCGCGCGTTCGTCGGAGCGCTGGCCCTTGGTCGCGCCGGACTTCTCCTCAGCCGCGTTCTTGTTCATCTCGCGGCCGGAGCGCTCGTCCTTGGACGCGCCGGAGGATTTGTCCTCGGCGGACGTGCCGGACTTCATGCTGCTGGAGCCGCCGGCCTGGCCGACCGTGCCCTTCTCATGGCTCGATTCCTTGCCCATCGAGCCGCGCTCGGTGGCGCCGCCGGAGGACTGCGAGTGCTGCATCGGCTGTGCGCCGGCGCCGCCGCTCTCATTCTTCATCGTGCCCTGTGCGTTCGCCAGACCGGTGCCTGCGACGAGCGCGAGTGCGGCAACCGAAATCATAAAGCGGTTCAACATCGTATTCTCCTCACGTGTTTCCTTGCGTCATTGCCCGCGCCACCAACGAAAGGAGATTTGAGTTGTTCCGGAACTTCGGCTGTTCCGCGGCATTTGTTTCTTAAACGCGGGATGAACGTCCGCGCCGGATTCACGCCAGGATTTGTGCCGCGCTTTGGGCAACGAAAAAGGCCGGCTTTTCAGCCGGCCTGGTTGCATGCGTGAAGTTGTAGGAGGTTTGACCAGCAAGTCGCCTTGTTAACAGGTCGCCTTGTTAGCAGGTCGCCTTGCCGCAGCGGGCCAGGCCGATCTTTTCCTTGAGGCCGTCGAGCCCGATGGCGCCGACCACGATCTGCTTGCCGATCACGTAGCTCGGCGTTCCGTTCATGCCCATGGTCTCGGCGAGCTTGAAGTTTTCCTCGATGGTGGTGCGCACTTCCGGACTGGCGATGTCCTTTTCGATTTTCGCGGTGTCGAGGCCGGCTTCCTTGGCGGCTTGAAGCGCGCGCGCCTTGTCGGCCGGGCCGCGGCCGCCGAGCAGCTTCTGGTGGAAGTCGAGATATTTCTTGCCGCTCGGATCCTGCATCCGCACCGCGACCGCGACCTGGGCGGCCTCGACCGAGCCCTGGCTCAGCACCGGAAACTCCTTCAGCACGACCTTCAGCTTCGGATCGGCCTTCATCAGGTCGAGCATGTCGCTCATCGCACGCTTGCAGTAGCCGCAATTGTAGTCGAAGAACTCGACGAAGGTGACGTCGCCGTCCTTGTTGCCGAGCACGACCTGGCGCGGCGAGTTGAAGATCGCATCCGAGTTCTGGGCGATGCTGGCTTCGTGCTTCTGGGTCTCGGCCGCGGCCTGACGCTTGCTGAGCTCGGTCATGGCCTCCTCGAGCACCTCGGGATGGCTGACGAGATAATTCTTGATGATCGCTTCGATGTCGGTGCGCTGGGCATCGGAGAAGCTGTCGGCCGACGCGGGCACGGTTGCGCCAAACATGGCGAGCGCAAACAGCGCGGGAGCAAGCAGGCGCAGCGAAGGCATTGGCAAATCCTCTTATCCAGAGCAGGTTTCGAAAAAGCGTCCCGGGGGACCTAAACGCGGTGTCGTAGCGTCATGGTGGCAGACATTGTAACAAGGGTAACAAGGCGTCGTTCTAGTTGCGCGGCGGTTTCGACGCCACGATGTCGTCGGCCCTGACCCATCCGGGCGTGCCGACGGCGAATCTGGTTTTCGCGCGCGTGGCGAGCTCGCGGGCGGTCTTGTTGTCGCCGCGCAGGTAGGCGGCCTGGGCCGATGCGAGATCCGCCTCGGCGTAGTCTCCCTTCCGGCCATAGGCCATCGCGAGCTGCATGTAGCCGAGCGGCGCTTCCGGCTCGCGCGCCACCGCGGCACGGAGAATCCGAATGGCGTCGTCCGTGTAGGCCTTATTATCGGTTCCAACCAGAGCCTGCCCAAGTAACATCTCGATGAGCGGCGCGTTGTTCGATAGCGCGACAGCCTTGCGCAGGGGAGCGATGGCGTCGGCCGGCTTGCCGCTCTCCAGCAGGGCCTGGCCGCGGACCTCGTAGAAATACGGGTTATTCGGCTGGGCCTGGATCAACGCGTCGATCTGGGCGAGGGCGCTGCGCAGATCGCCGTGCAGATAGGTGCTGATGGCGCGGGCATAGCGCGCCGGCATGGTGTCGTTGGTCAGGGGATAGCGGCGATAGACCGTCTCCGGCCGCTCCATGAAGGCGGAGATCTTGGCGCGCACCATGTCATGGCGGAGCTGGAGGGCAGGATCGTCCTTCTTGTCCCAATAGGGGCTGGTGCTGGCGAACTCCTGGAGGGCCGCGACGCGCTCCGCCGGCATCGGGTGCGACTGCAGATAGGGATCGGCGCCGCGTGCGGCGAACAGGCTCTCGCTGGTGAAGCGCTTGAACGTCTCGTACATGCCCTTCGGCGACTGCTGCGTCG
Organism: Bradyrhizobium sp. LLZ17; assembly: GCF_041200145.1. Taxonomy (NCBI): domain Bacteria; kingdom Pseudomonadati; phylum Pseudomonadota; class Alphaproteobacteria; order Hyphomicrobiales; family Nitrobacteraceae; genus Bradyrhizobium; species Bradyrhizobium zaerense. Next base: position 1,578,704 of record NZ_CP165734.1, on the reverse strand, counting down.
CGGTCAGGAATTTCACGCCGGCGCGGTCGGCGTTCTCCTCCTGCTGGCGCTGGTAGGACAACAGCGAGCGGCGGATCATCTCCTGCGGTCCGGCAATGACAGCTGCGCCCGCATTGGCAAGCCCGTTGTTACCGGTGCTGCTCGAGCCGCGGCTGGCACCGGCGACCAGCGCACCGGCGCCGAGCAGCATGGCAATGATCATCTGGGTCTGGGCGGTGGCGAGCTGCTCGCGCATCTTGGACAGATGGCCGCCCGCCAGATGTCCGGTCTCGTGCGCAAGCACGCCGATGATCTGGTTCGGCGTCTCCGACTGAAGGATCGCACCATAATTGACAAAGATGCGGCGGCCATCGGCGACGAACGCGTTGAACGAGTTGTCGTTGATGATCACCATCTGGATGTTCTGCTTCTCCAGACCGGCGACGCGCAGGATCGGGCGGGTATATTCGCGCAACAACTGCTCGGTCTCGGTGTCGCGCAGGACCGGCGGTCCTTTGCCGCCTTCCTGCGCCCGTGCCATGGAGAACGGTGACAGCACCATCGCCGCCGCCGTCACGAGGGCGGTCAGCGCCGAGGCCTTCTTGCGCAATGCGATCTGGAGCAACATCAAACGGTCTGGGTCAAACGGTCTTCAAGGGCATCTGGTTTTTGGTGATTGGCGGGGGACCGGATAGGCGATATGCCCTTATGAGCCGTATAATGCGGCCAGTCTGGGGCGCAAGCGCCCGGTTTCCCGGACCGGACGGACCGTTCCGCCAGTGAATAGCAGAAATCGATGCACGATGCGACCTTGAGGAACCGGGCGGGGCAGTGGCTTGAGCCGTCCCGCCGCAGCGATGTTCCCCCGTTCATGGTGATGGACGTGATGGCGGCCGCGGCCCGGATCGAGGCGGCCGGCGGCCATGTCATTCATATGGAGGTCGGCCAGCCCGCGGCCGGCGCGCCGAAGACGGCAATTGCGGCTGCGCATGCGGCGCTCGAAGCCGCGCGGATCGATTATACCTCGGCACTCGGCATCCCCAGCCTGCGCGAGCGCATCGCGCGGCATTATCGCGATGCCTATGGTTGCATCGTCAGCCCCGAGCGGATCGTGGTGACCACGGGCTCATCCGGTGGCTTTATCCTGGCCTTCCTCTCGATGTTCGAGCCTGGCGATCGCGTCGCGGTGACTGTGCCGGGCTATCCGCCGTATCGCCACATCCTCACCGCGCTCGGCTGCGAGCCGGTGCTGATCGAGACCACCAACGAGACGCGACACGCGCTGACCGGTGAGGCCTTGCTCGCCGCCCATCGCAAGGCGCCGCTCAAGGGCGTGCTCGTCGGCAGCCCCGCCAATCCGACCGGGACGATGATGTCGAGGGAGGCGCTCTCCAGCCTGATCGCCGCGGCGGAAGATGCAGGCATCCGCTTCATCTCCGACGAGATCTATCACGGGCTTGATTACGCCTTTCCGGCGGTGACGGCGGCAGAGCTATCCGAGCACGCAGTGGTGATCAATTCGTTCTCGAAATATTTTTGCATGACGGGATGGCGCGTCGGCTGGATGGTGGTGCCCGACGTCCTGGTGCGCCCGATCGAACGACTCCAGCAGAACCTCTCGATCTCGGTGCCGTCGCTGTCGCAGATCGCCGCCGAAGCTGCGTTCGACGGCGCGGCGGAGATGGAGGAGATCAAGCACGGCTATCAGGAGAACCGCCGCATTCTGATCGAGGGATTGCCCAAGGCCGGCCTGACCCGATTCCTGCCTGCGGACGGCGCCTTCTACCTCTATGCCGACGTCTCGGGCTTCACCTCCGACAGTTTCGATTTCGCCAAGCAGATGCTGGACCAGGCCGGCGTTGCGGCGACCCCCGGCCTCGACTTCGATCCCATCCATGGCCGCTCGTTCATACGGTTGTCCTATGCGCGCTCGGCCGCGGAGATGCGCGAGGCAGTTGACCGGATCGCTCACTGGCTTAAATAGCCGCGAGTTTCGAACAGCCTTCCGGAGTGCATCTTGTCTGACCAAACCGTCGAATCCGCCGCTACGCCGCATTTTCCTCTCGCCGCATTAGTGTGGCCCGCCCGACCGGGCGAAACTGCAGGCCGCTTGCGCGGATTTGTGCTGGTCGCGCTCGGCACCGCGCTGATGGCGCTCTCCGCCAAGGTCAGCCTGCCGCTGCCTTACGTGCCTATGACGTTGCAGACGCTCGTGGTGCTGATGATCGGCGCCGCCTACGGCTGGCGTCTTGGCAGCGCAACCATGGTTGCCTACCTCGCCGAAGGCGCGATGGGGCTTCCGGTGTTTGCAGGTCCGGTTGGTGGACTTGCGCCGCTGCTCGGCCCGACCGCCGGCTATCTGTTCGGTTTCGTTGGCGCCGCCTTCGTCACCGGCTGGCTCGCCGAGCGGGGCTGGGATCGCAGCGTGGTCTGGCTGTTCGCAGCGATGGCCGTCGGTCATATCGTCATTCTCGCCGCCGGTTTCGGCTGGTTGGCCTTTGGCCTGGGTCTTGGTGCCACCAAGGCCTGGCAGGTCGGCCTGCTGCCGTTCATCGCGGCGTCTCTGGTCAAGAACGCGCTAGGTGCGACATTGATGCCGGCGGCACGCCGGATCATCGATCGCCGGTAAAGCGCGCAAACCGAGCAGTTCCAATTGACAGGGCCGGCCAAGTTGCTCTTGGCTGGCTCTGAGTTTGAGGGGGAGTGAAACAATGACGACGACAACAATGGCGGGGGCGCCGGTCGCGCCGACCGCCGCAAAGCCGTGGTATAAAATTCTCTACGTCCAGGTGCTGATCGCCATCGTGCTCGGCGCCATCGTCGGCTCATTCTGGCCGTCGGTTGCTACCAACGACTGGATCAAGGCGCTCGGCGACGGCTTCATCAAGCTGATCAAGATGGTGATCGCGCCGATCATCTTCTGCACCGTCGTCTCCGGCATCGCCCACATCCAGGACGCCAAGAAGGTCGGGCGCATCGGCGTCAAGGCGCTGGTCTATTTCGAGGTCGTCTCGACCTTCGCGCTGGTGATCGGCCTCCTCATTGGCAATATCATCAAGCCGGGCGCCGGCTTCGGCAGCGCGGCCGCGAACGCGAACGCGGTTGCCAATTACGCCAAGCAGGCCGAGGGCCAGAGGTCCGTCGACTTCATCCTGCACATTATCCCTGACACCGTGGTCGGTGCTTTCGCGACCGGCGAGATCCTGCAAGTGCTGCTGTTCTCGGTGCTGTTCGGCTTCGCCATCATGGGCCTTGGCGAGCGGGGCCATACCATCCGCAGCTTCATCGACGACGCGGCGCATGCCGTGTTCGGCGTCATCTCGATCGTGATGCGCGCGGCGCCGCTCGGCGCGTTCGGCGCAATGGCCTACACCATCGGCAAGTTCGGCACCGGCGCGATCCTCAACTTGATGGGGCTGATTGCGACCTTCTACCTGACGGCAGCGCTGTTCGTCCTCGTGGTGCTCGGCACTATCGCGCGCATCGCGGGCTTCTCGATCTTCAAGTTCCTGGCCTATATCAAGGACGAGCTGTTGATCGTGCTCGGCACCTCGTCGTCGGAAAGCGCGCTGCCATCCTTGATGGAGAAGCTGGAACGGCTCGGCTGCTCGAAGTCGGTGGTCGGCCTGGTGGTGCCCACCGGCTATTCGTTCAATCTCGACGGCACCAACATCTACATGACGCTGGCGACGCTGTTTATCGCGCAGGCGCTCGGCTTCGATCTTACGTTCGGCCAGCAGCTGACGATCCTGATCGTGGCGATGCTGACCTCGAAGGGTGCCTCCGGCATCACCGGCGCAGGCTTCATCACGCTGGCGGCAACGCTCGCCGTGGTCGATCCGCGCCTGGTGCCGGGCATGGCGATCGTGCTCGGCATCGACAAGTTCATGAGCGAGTGCCGCGCGCTGACCAATCTCTGCGGCAACGGCGTGGCCTGCGTGATTGTCGCCTGGTGGGAGGGTGAGCTCGATCGCGACAAGCTCAACGCGCGGCTGAGCCGGCAGATCGATCCGACGGACATGGAAACCGCCGTCACGACGGACTGATCTGGAAGCCGGGCCGGCCCGCGGTCAGGCCTTGAAGTAATAGGGCTGGTCGAAATCCTCGATCAGCCCTTTCTCCTTTGGCTGCCAGCCGAGCAGAGCGCGCGTCTTGGCGCTCGACGTCGGCACGTCGACGCCGGCGAATCGCGCGAACCAGCCGAAATGGTCGGCCGCTTCTTCCGGTGATTTCGAGACCACGGGCAGGCCGAGCCTTCGGCCGATCACCTCGGCAATCGCCTTGAACGGCACGCCTTCCTCGGCGATCGCGTGATAGCGCGGTGCAGCCGCGCCGTGCTCGAGCGCAAGCCGGTAGACCCGTGCCGCATCGACGCGATGCGCGGCAGGCCAGCGGTTGCCGCCGTCGCCGACATAGGCCGACACACCCTTCTGGCGCGCGAGGTTGATCAGGATCGGGACGAAGCCGTGGTCGCCCTCGCCATGGGTCGACGGCGGCAGCCGGACCACGGCGGCGCGGACGCCGGCCAGCGACAGCGCCGTTGCTTCCGACACGCGCGGAAAGCGATGTGCAGTCTCGTCGTCCTCGGTCGCAACACGGCCAGGCGCAAGCAGCGCAACGCCGGATGTGACGATGAGAGGGCGCTCGGAGCCCTTGAGCTCTTCGCCGAGCGCCAGGATCGCGCGGCGGTCGAGCTCGCAATTGTCCTGGAATTTCGAGAAATCATGGTTGAAACCGAGGTGCAGCACCCCGTCGGCGGCGGCCGCGCCGCTGCGCAATGACGCATGATCTTCCAGCGACCCGCGATGGACCTTGGCCCCCATCGCACTGAGCGCTGCCGCACCGGTATCGGAGCGGGCGAGGCCGAGCACGCTGTGGCCGGCGGCCATCAGGTCCAAAACGACGGCGGAGCCGACAAAGCCGGTGGCGCCAGTGACGAATACACGCATGAGCAATCTCCAGGGTTGGTGGAGGCGACCATCTGCGCTAGGGTTATCCGGGTAAAGTAGTGAGATTATCAGGGTATAATACCTAACAGGATGAGCGAGACCGCCAACGACAACCTGCTTGGGACCTATTTGAAGGACCGCCGCATCCGGCTCGACGCCGCCGCGTTCGGCTTCGCCGGCAGTCGCAGGCGCACGCCCGGGCTGCGCCGCGAGGAGGTGGCCCAGCGCGCCAATATCAGCCCGACCTGGTACACGTGGCTGGAGCAGGGCCGCGGCGGTGCGCCATCCGCCGACGTGCTCGACCGCATCGCCCGCGCCTTGATGCTGACCGATGTCGAGCGCGAGCACCTGTTCCTGATCGGCCTCGGCCGCCCGCCTGAGGTCCGCTACCAGGCCAGCGAGAGTGTCGCCGCGGCTGCAACGCGTGCTCGATGCGTTGGAGAGCAGTCCTGCCATTATCAGGACCGCAATCTGGGACGTCGTCGCCTGGAATCGCGCGGCAACCATCGTGCTGACCGACTATGCCAAAATCCCGCCGGAACGGCGCAACATCCTGCGCCTGATCTTTTGCGAGCCCCGCGTGCGCGCCGCGCAGTATGATTGGGAGAGCGTGGCTCGCTTCGTCGTCGCTGCCTTCAGAGCGGACGCAGCGCGGGCCGGCGCGGTCTCGCATGTCGCTGAATTCGTCGACGAACTCTGCCGCCTCAGCCCGGAATTCGCCGCGCTGTGGCGCGACAACGATGTCCGCAGCCATGGCGATGGCGTCAAGCATCTGCGCCATCCCGTGCTGGGCCCGATCGCGTTCGAATATTCGGCTTTTGCGGTGGATGGCCGGCCCGATCTCGGCATGGTCATCTACAACCCGGCGACGCCTGCCGATGCCGAGCGCATCAAGAATGTGCTGGCCGCGCGCCCCGGGTGATGGCGACGCGACCCTCGCCGCCAAAGTCTCGCGCGCTAGAACCGCTCCGGCCGGTATGGCGTCGGATCGATCGACGGTGTCTCGCCGCTCATCATTTCCGCGAGCAGGCGTCCGCTCGCGGGGCCGAGCGTAAAGCCCTGATGGCCGTGGCCGAAATTCATCCAGAGGCCGCGGTGGCGCGGGGCGGGTCCGAGCACCGGCAGCATGTCGGGCGTGCAGGGTCGGGTGCCGAACCACGGCTCCGGTTCGGCGCGCTTGCCGAGATCGAGCAGCTCTCGCGCGGACGCCTCGGCGCTCGCGAGCTGTACCGGGGTTGCCGGCGCGTCAGGCCCGGTCAGTTCGGCGCCGGTGGTGATGCGGATCCCCTTCGCCATCGGTCCCATGGCGTAGCCCCTTGCCGTATCGACCAACGGCAGGTCGAGCGAAGGACCGCCGCTATAGTGCATGTGGTAGCCCCGCTTGCGGACTAGCGGAATCCGGTAGCCGAATTTTTGCAGGAGATCGGGCGACCATGGTCCGAGCGTCACGACGACGTTGGCCGCATCGATCGGTCCGTTGTCGGTTTTCAGTGACCATCCCGAGGAGGTCTGCTGCAAGGTCTGTGCATCACCGAGCAGGATGCGACCGCCGAGACGCTGGAACAGCTCGGAATAGGCGGTGACCAGCGCTCCGGGATCGGAGACGGTCCAGGTGTCGAGCCAGTGGATGGCGCCGGGAAGATCGTCACGCAGCAGCGGCTCGGCTTTCGCAAGCTCGCCGCCGGAAAGCACGCGGAAGTTCACGCCGAAATCGGCTCGGTTCTGCTCCGCCGTCTTGATCGCGAGCTCGAACGCCGCGGCATCGCGATGCAAGAGGCGATAGCCGGCGCGGCGGATCAGATTGTCGGCGTGGGCTTCGCGGATCAGGATCTCGTGCTCGGGCGTCGCATAGGCGATCAGGCGTGCCCAGGCCTCGATCGCTTCGCGATGCCGCTTCGGCGCCGAATGCCACCAATAGCGGAGCAGGGGCTCGAGGTGGCGATGCAGCGACGAGAAGCTGTAGCGCACGTCATTGGTGCGGCCGGTCGCGATCTTCAGGAGCGTCGCAATGTCGCGCGGCATCGCATAGGGCCGCACGGCTTCCGCCTGGATCATTCCGGCATTGCCATAGCTGGTCTCGCGGCCTGGCTCCCTGCGGTCGACGAGGGTGACTGCCCAGCCGCGTCGCTGCAAATGCAGCGCCGCGCTGACGCCGATCATGCCGCCGCCGAGGACGATTGCGCTTTGCATTCGGCGAATTCTCCCAGTCAGGCCGGCTTCACGGCAAGCTTCGGCTGAGCCGTGCTGATGGTCGCGGCAACGACGACGGACAGCGCGGTCATCGCGACCAGGAAGCCGAAAGCCGCGTCGAACGATCCGGTTCCGGTCACGATGAAGCCGATCGCGGCAGGGGCCACGAAGCCCGCGCTCTGGCCGCCGAGATTGACCATGCCGACGCCCGATCCAATCTGGTCGTCACGGAGCAGCTTGGTCGGAAGCGCGATCACCGAAGCCAGCACGAAGGATTTGAAGAAATAGACCAGCGACTGGTAGGTGATCAGCATCGTGATCGTTTCCGCCTTGTACATGGCGTAGAGGAAGATGCCGGTCAACGCGGAGCTGCCGATCAGCAGATATTTTTCGCGCTCGTTGAAGAATGTCGTCATGACCCAGCCGCCGATCGCGGTCGCAATGGTCGCCATCACGAACGGGATCGGCGCCACCACGCCGACGGTCTTGAGGTCGAGCCCGCGCTGCTGGAGCAGATAGAGGGGCATCCAGGAATCCAGACCCTTGTTGACGCAGCTCAGGCCGAACCACACCACCATCAGCTGCCACAGCAGGGGATTGTTCATGAGCTCGCGCATCGGCGCGCGGCTTTCGGACTTCGCCGGCGTGCCCGCCTTGGTCTCGCCTGAGCGGCCGAGATACGGAACGAACACGAAATAGAACACCGCGAAAGCGATGCCGGCAATGCCGATCGCGTTGAACGCATGGCGCCAGCCGAGCCAGAGGATCAGGGGCGCCATGATCAGCGGCGCAAGCATGCTGCCGGCATAGTTCGACGACAGCAGCAGCCCCGCCATCTTTGGCCGGCTGTCCTTCTTGAACACCTCCGCGATGGCGCGAATGCTCGCCGGCGGAAAGGCACCCTCGGCGATGCCGAAGATGAAGCGGATCGCGATCAGCGAGGTCAGCGACCAGGCGAGGCTGGTGAACGCCGTGAACAGCGACCACATCACGATGGTGACGATCACCACATATTTCGAGCCGAAGCGGTCGGAGAGCCATCCGCCCGGCACCTGCATCGCGGCGTAGCCTAGGAAGAACGCGCTGATGACGATGCCGAGATCGGCGGCCTGGAGATTGAAGTCCTTGCCGATCTGCGCCAGCGCCAGCGAGATCGCCGCGCGGTCGATATAGGAGATGCAGTAGGCGATATAGAGCAGGACGAACGCGATGACGCTGGTCTTCCGGTTCGACAACTCGGTCATGCTCATCTCCGATGTGCCGGCGATCCGGCGGCGCGGCTAGCTCGTGTTGATCTATTCCCAGATGAGGAAGCCTGGGGCCGCCGACAGCGGCGGCGCCACGGCCAATCGCGCCAGGTCGGGCACCGGCCGGCACAATTGCGCATCGTCCGCGAAGGCAGCCTCGAGGCTCGCGGCAATGGCGAGCACGACGGCGTCGCCGCCGCGTGGGCCCACGATCTGGAGACCGAAGGGCAGGCCGGCTTCGTCGCGGCCGAGCGGAATGCTGATCGCGGGATGGCCGGCCAGCGTGACGGCGTAGGCGAGCGCGAGCCAGTGGAAATAGGATTTCGTCGGCACGCCGTCGATCTCGGCGGGATAGACCTCCGACCACGGACGCGGGCTGAGCGTGATGGTCGGGCTGACCAGCACGTCGTGATTTTCGAAGAAGCTTTGATAGGCGCGATAGATCCGCGTCTGCGTCGTTGCGGCGCGGGCGTGGTCTTCGAGGGTGTAGCTCAATCCTTCCTCGACATTGGCGCGGACATTCGGACCGAGCATCTCGGGCCGCTCCTTGTAGTTCTTGCCGTGCATCGCCAGGAACAGGTCGGCGCGCAGCACGGCGAAGGCATGATCCGCGCCACTGCAATCTGGCGTCGCCTCGCGGCATTCGGCGAACAGCGGCGCAAGCCTCGTCACGCGGTCGCGGAAGACGCGGCGGATGGCCTGCTCGGTCGGTGCGAAGCCGAAGTCTTCAGTGAAAGCAAGACGCAGCTTGCGAAGATCTGCGGGACGCGGCGCGGCCCAGCGTTCACCGCGGCCGCGCACGGGCTCGCCGGGCAGCGTGTAGGCGAGCGGATCGCGCGCGTCGTCGCTCGCCATCACCGACAGCATCAGCGCGGTGTCTCCGACGTTGCGCGCCATCGGCCCATCGGTCGACAGATTGGACCAGCCGAAGGCGCGCTTTTCGCTCGCCACCACGCCGTAGGAGGGACGCATGCCGACGATCCCGGAGAAGCCTGCCGGGTTGCGCAAGGACCCGCCGGTGTCTGAGCCCGAGGCGAGCGGAGCCATGCCGCAGGCGAGCGCCACCGCCGATCCGCCGGAGGAGCCGGCGGCCGAGCGCATGGGATCGAAGGGATTGCCGGTGGCGCCGAACACGGGATTGCGGGTGTTGCCGCCCGCCGCCCATTCCGGCGTGTTGGTCTTACCGAAGATGATGGCGCCGGCGGCGCGCAGCCGCGCGACCGAGCCCTGATCGGCGGCCGGTACATTGTCGCGCAACAGGGGGCTGCCATAGGTGGTGCGCAGGCCGGCGGTGTCCTGGGTATCCTTGATGAGGACAGGGAGCCCGTGCAGCGCGCCACGATCCTCGCCGCGCAGGATGGCGGCTTCGGCCGCCTTGGCTGCGGCACGCGCGCCCGGTTCGTCGAGCGTGACGACGGCGTTGACGGCCGGATTGATGGTGGAGATGCGCGACAGGCAGGCGTCGAGCAGCTCGACGGGCGAGATCGCCCGCGCGGCCAACAGGCGGCGCAGTTCAACGGCGCTCGTGTCGCAAAGTCCTGACAACGCCGCATCCTTTCAGATTGTGAAAACAATTTAGCATATCGGAAAGTGGGAACGGCGCACCAATATTCGTCAGACCGGGGCGCTTCGTGCACAAATGATGGGATTATTGCCCGTCCGACTGACATGCAGGACGCATGGTGGTGAGTTTGGTCGAAAAGATTAGACGCATCGGCCAACAAAGTTTTCAGTTGCCGTGCTAGGATTGCTGCATGAGCGAGATCACCACGCCCGACGGTGCGAATTCCCAGCTGGGGCAATGCCTCAAGGCCGCCCGCCAGGCCCGCGGCCTGACGCTGAAGCAGGTGGCGGAGCGGACCGGCATGGCGCTCTCGACCCTCTCGAAGGTCGAGAACGGCCTGATGTCGCTGACCTATGACAAGCTGCTTCAGCTCACCTCAGGCCTGAAGATGGAGATTGCGGAGCTGTTCAATCCGGCCTCCGCAACCCCTGTGCAGGGGCGACCGGTGACCGCGCGACGGAGCATCTGCCGGGGCGGGCAGGGGCAAATCATCACGACGAAGTTCTACACCTACACCTATCAATGCACCGACCTGATCGGCAAACGCATGGTGCCGATCATGGCCGAGGTCCGCGCCCGCTCGCTGGACGAGTTCGGTCCGCTGCTGCGCCATGCCGGCGAAGAGTATTTTCTGGTGACGAGCGGACGCGTCGCCGTCCACACCGAGTTCTATTCGCCCGAGATCCTTGGCGAGGGCGACGGCATCTATCTCGACAGCACCATGGGCCACGCCTACCTCAACGCCGGCGAGGCACCGTCCGCCAAGGGCGTCTGTCTCTGCACCAGCGAGGCGCCCGATCTCTACGACCAGCTCCGCCAGATCGCATCGCGCGACGTGGCGCCGGCCGGTGATGACGAACTGCCGTCGTAGCGGTGTCGCGAGCCTGAAACGAAAAACGCCCGGCCAGGCCGGGCGTTTTCTATTGAGCGTTGGTTCTATTCGCCGCCGCCGAATCGGCGCGACCACCAGCCGGCGCGACGCGGTGCGGCCGGCGTTTCGGATGCGGCTGCCGGTGCGGGTTCCGGCGTAGGCGCAGGCGGAGCAACCGGCTCCGGAGCTGGTAACACCGGAGCTGCGGACTCGGGCTGGCTGCTCGACAGGAAGCTCACCTTTTCCCGGACCGTGGAGCGGCGCCTTGCGGCCTTGTCGTCGGCGGGCTCTTCCTCTGCGATTGCGGGCTGCGGCTGGGCTCGGGCTTCGGCTTGCGACTCGGCGCGCGGCTCAGGCTGAGCGACCTGCGGCTCGACCGCATTGATCTCTTCGGAATGCGCAATCGAGGGCGCAGCCTCGCCGGCCGACCCGTCAAAATCGGCAACGGCATCTGTCGCTTCGGACGGCGCACTGGCAGCGAGATCATCGCCGATGGAGCCGGCGAGACCTTCCTCGCCACCACCGCGCCGACGGCGTCCACCTCGGCGACCACGCCGGCGCCGACGATCCGCCCCGGCGTCCTGCTCGCCGCGAGGCTGACCCGCCTGCTCCTCGCCCTCCGGCTCGGCGTCCTCTTCTGCTTCGGCAGCCGCGATAGCGCCCTCGGGCAATGCGGGCCCGCCATCCTCGCGAGACTCACCCTCGCGCGGGCCGCCGCGACCGCGCCGACGCCGGCGGCGCTTGCGGCGCTGGCCGTCCTGATCGGGCGCAGCTTCGCCGGCAGCTAGCTCCTCGGCGAGCCCTTCGGTCTCTTCGGTTTCGACCTCGGATTCGGTCTCCGGATCGAACTCCTCTTCGTCATAGGCCTCTTCGGCGAGGGGCGGCGGGCTTGCGGCCGCCTGTGCGGCCAGCAAAGCCTTGGCAGCCTCGAGCGTGTGCACCTGCTCGCCGCGGTCGATCACATAGGCCTGCGGCCCGCTCACGGTCGGATCGGCGATCACCGACAACGTGACCTTGAATCCGTTTTCGAGATCGCGCAGATGACCGCGCTTGTGGTTCAGCACATAGAGCGCGACGTCGGTGCGGGTGCGCACCACGAGATTGTGGGTCGCGCCCTTCATCAGGATCTCTTCCAGGCCGCGCAGCAGCTGCAGCGCAACCGAGGAGACCGAACGGACGTGGCCGGTGCCGCCGCAATGCGGGCACGGATCGGTCGAGGATTCCAGCACGCTGGCGCGGATGCGCTGCCGCGACATCTCCAGCAGGCCGAAATGCGAGATGCGGCCGACCTGGATGCGGGCGCGATCCTGCCGCAGGCAGTCGGACAGCTTGCGTTCGACCGCGCGGTTGTTGCGCTTCTCGTCCATGTCGATGAAGTCGATGACGATCAGGCCGGCGAGATCGCGCAGGCGAAGCTGGCGGGCGACCTCTTCGGATGCCTCCAGATTGGTCTTGAGCGCGGTGTCCTCGATGTGGTGTTCGCGCGTCGAGCGCCCGGAGTTGACGTCGATCGAGACCAGCGCCTCGGTCTGGTTGATCACGATATAGCCGCCGGAGCGCAGCTGCACGGTCGGCGAGAACATCGCATCCAGCTGGCTCTCGACGCCCATGCGTGAGAACAGCGGCTGGCCGTCGCGATACTGCTTCACCGCGCTGACATTGGCCGGCATCAGCATCTTCATGAAGTCGCGCGCTTCGCGGTAGCCGGATCGCCGGCGACCTGAATCTCGTCGATCTCCTTGTTGTAGAGGTCGCGCAGCGAGCGCTTGATCAGCGAGCCTTCCTCGTAGACGAGGGTCGGGGCCTGCGACTTCAGCGTCAGGTCGCGCACCGTCTCCCACATCCGGATCAGATATTCGAAGTCGCGCTTGATCTCGGGCTTGGTGCGGGCAGCGCCTGCCGTGCGCAGGATGATGCCCATGCCCTCGGGCACGTCGAGATCCTGCACCACTTCCTTCAACCGGGAACGATCCTGGGCGCTGGTGATCTTGCGGCTGATACCGCCGCCACGGGCGGTGTTCGGCATCAGGACGGCATAGCGGCCGGCGAGCGAGAGATAGGTCGTCAGAGCTGCGCCCTTGTTGCCGCGCTCTTCCTTGACGACCTGCACCAGCATCACCTGGCGGCGCTTGATGACTTCCTGGATCTTGTACTGGCGGCGCGGCCGGAAGGTGCGCACGGGCACCTCTTCGAGCACGTCGTCACCGCCTACGGATCTGACGACCTCCTCTTCGGCATCCTCGTCGTCCTCGTCTTCGTCGTCCTCCTCGTCGGACGGCTGATGAGGAGCCTCGACGCTCACCCCGGCAGAGTACACGGCATCGGCCGGTTCTGCGGCAGATGTCACGGCTTCGGCGAGAGCCTCAGCGTGCGCTTCGGAAGCGGCGGCTTCGTGCGGCTCGGCGGTCTCTGTCGCGACCGCGGGCTCGGCGCCGACGGCTGCAACCGGCGCGGGCATCTCGTCGGCATGACCATGGTCGTGATGATGATCGTGGTCGTGATGATCGTGCTCGCCGTCATGACCATGGTCGTCATGATCGTGATGGTGACCATCATCATGGGCATGATGATCATCGTGATCATGTTCGCCATGGTCGTGGTCGTGATGGTCGTGGTGATCGTGGCCTTCGTGCTCGCCGTGATGGTCCGCGTCGGCGTGCAGATGCTCGCCCTCGTGCGGAGCGCCTTCGGTGTGCTCCGGCAGGTGCCCGCCCTCGACCGGCTGGGCAGTCGGACCGGCACCGACGATCTCGCTCTGGACACGCTCGCCATGACCGCGGCGGCGGGAGTTGCGATGGCGCGAGCGGCGGCGGCCTTGGGAGCGGTTCTCGCTCTCTTCCTCGGCTTCGCGATGGGCCTGCTCTTCGGCCTCGATCAGCGCCTGCCGGTCGGCGACCGGGATCTGGTAATAGTCGGGATGGATTTCGCTGAAGGCGAGGAAGCCGTGGCGGTTGCCGCCATATTCGACGAAGGCGGCCTGAAGCGAGGGTTCGACCCGGGTGACCTTGGCGAGATAGATGTTCCCGCGTAGTTGCTTGCGTTGCGCGGTCTCGAAATCAAACTCTTCGACGCGATTGCCGCGGACCACGACAACCCGGGTCTCTTCCGGGTGGGTGGCATCGATCAACATCTTGTTGGGCATGTCTTAACTCTTGGCGGCGGCGGGCGCGATTCACCGTGGGCGCGATCTGCGCTGCCGGGTGACGCGACGGTCCACCTGATTCGGGGGGTGAGGGGAAGGCCGAAACGCCGTCTCTCGCGCCTTGCCGAATCGGAAGCCGGAGGACCAAGGCGGCGCGCGGGAGTTTCGCTCCGCAGCGTCGCGAATGATCCTTCAGAATTCGTCGGCACAGTCTGGCGCATCAAGCGTCGGCCCGTATGAAACATCGGACGGCGGGGCCGCCCTTTAATCAGTTGCTGTTGGCCAGGCATGGCGCGGGTGCGCTCGCCCTGGGATCACGAATCGCTCCCTTGGGATCAAGGGACCGGGTAACGGGTTATGTCGCTGTCGAAACTGTCCCCGATACGCGAGTGGTAGCCAGGGACCGTTCGCCGCCGGGGCTTGCCCCGCTCCACCTCGCTGCCGCGCACCGCGCTGGTCTTAGAGGAGAACGGAAAAACGCTGGAATTCCCAGACCTTGAGAGTTCCGGCGCTGCACCGGGAGGCTGAATGCGACACAACCGGAAATTATCGGCCGTCAGCACTTCGTACATACGAGGAATAGGCCACCGGTGCAAGGGAGCGTCGCACGCCGGTCACAGTCAGCGAGTTTCGCGCCTGTGTCATTAAGGATGGATTAACCCTGTGGTTCTATTGCGTTAAAGAGGCTGCTCGGAGGCACGGAATCGGTGGCGAGCCGCACCAATCAACGGGTTTTGCTGGGATGTGCGCTTGTTTGTGCGGCAGCCCTGCCATACGCCGATTCCTCGCGCCTGAGCGCAGCGGAAAGCCAGCCGCAACCCTCTGTTGCGGTAGCGAATTTTCCGATCGCGTCGGCCGCCCGGCTGGCTGGCGACGGCAAGCAGACCCGCTTCATTCTCGACCTCGACCAGACCGTCAGCTTCCGCGCCACAACGCTCGCCGACCCGTATCGGGTGGTGGTGGACGTTCCCCAGGTCAATTTTCAGCTGGCTCCGGGCACCGGGGTCGGGGGCGGGGGCTGGTCAAGGCCTTCCGCTACGGGCTCGTCATGCCTGGCGGCTCCCGAATCGTGTTCGACCTGACGGGACCTGCCAGGATCGCCAATTCCTACGTGCTGGAGGCCGCCAATGGCCAGCCGGCCCGGCTGGTGCTCGAATTCGAGGAGGTCGATCGGGCCGCCTTCCTGCAATCGCCCGCCCCGGACAACCGCCCCGAACTGCGGCCGACGATCGCCGGCGTGCCGCCGACAACGGTCCCCGCGGGCGCGCCCGAGCCGGCGCAGAAACCCGGCGCGCCGGCTGACGGCCGTCCCATCGTCGTGATCGATCCCGGCCATGGCGGCATCGACAACGGCACGCAGTCGAGCGGCGAGAGCGAAAAGAACCTGGTGCTGGCCTTTGGACTGGCGCTGCGCGACCGATTGGAAAAGACCGGCAAATACCGCGTGGTGATGACGCGGGACGACGACACCTTCATTCCGCTCAATGACCGCACCAAGATCGCCCGCAACCTCAAGGCCGCGCTGTTCGTCTCGATCCATGCCGATGCACTGCCGCGCGCGGAGGGGGATGCGCAGGGGGCCACGATCTACACGCTGTCGGACAAGGCGTCCGACGCCGAGGCCGAGCGGCTGGCGGACTCCGAAAACCGCGCGGACGCGATCGCCGGCTTCAACCTCGCGGAGGAGCCGACCGACGTCGCCGACATCCTGATCGACCTTACGCAGCGGGAAACCCGCACCTTTTCAAACCGTTTCGCCCACCTCTTGATGGGCGAAATGAAGTCGACGGTGCGGATGCACAAGCACCCGCTGAAGTCGGCCGGATTCCGGGTGCTGAAAGCGCCTGACGTGCCCTCGGTGCTGGTCGAGATCGGCTATGTCTCCAACAAGGGCGACCTCGAGCACCTGGTTTCCGAAGGCTGGCGGTCGCGTGCCGTGGCCTCGATGGGCCAGGCGATCGACGCGTTCCTGGCCAAGCAGATGGCGACGGCGGCCCCGGGCAATTGAGAAGGGCAGTTAAGAGGGGCAATTAAGGGGGGAATGTCGGGTCCCGCTGTTAAGCCCTAGTTTGGCCACAGCGGGCGCTTTATAAAACCGGCGAAGCGGGTTCCGGAATCGACGAGAATCCCGCTCGGCAAGCGTGTTTCGCTCCGGCTTTGATGTGATTGAGTACGCCGGTGAATTCGCGACGTGAGGATGGCGGCCGTTTCGGGCGCCTATGGGCTGATCCAGGTTTGAACGGATAAACAGATAATGCGCTTGCTGGTGCGGTTCATGGGCTTCCTGTTCGCCGCAGGAACGGTGCTGTTCCTTGTCGGTGTCGGTGCCGTGGCAGGCCTGATCTGGCATTTCTCCAAGGACTTGCCGGATTACTCTCAGCTTCAGGATTACGAGCCGCCGGTAATGACCCGCGTGCACGCGACCGACGGTTCGCTGCTCGGTGAATACGCCAAGGAGCGGCGGCTGTACCTGCCGATCCAGGCGGTGCCGAAACTCGTGATCAACGCGTTCCTCGCCGCCGAGGACAAGAATTTCTACGAGCACGGCGGTATCGACTACACCGGCATGGCCCGCGCCGGTCTGGTCTATCTGCAGAACTACGGCTCCAACCGCCGTCCGCAGGGTGCTTCCACCATCACCCAGCAGGTCGCGAAGAACTTCCTTCTGACCAATGAGGTCTCGTTCGCCCGCAAGATCAAGGAAGCCTTGCTCGCGATGCGGATTGAGAAGACCTATTCGAAGGACAAGATCCTCGAGCTCTATCTCAACGAAATCTATCTTGGCCTCGGCGCCTACGGCATCGCCGCCGCTTCGCTCGTCTATTTCGACAAGTCGGTGAACGAGCTCACGGTTGCGGAAGCGGCGTATCTCGCGGCGTTGCCGAAGATGCCGGCGACCTTGCATCCGGTGCGTAACCGCGACCGCGCCATCGAGCGCCGCAATTACGTGATCGATCGCCTCCAGGAGAACGGCTGGATCAAGCAGGCTGACGCTGACAAGGCGCGCAAGGAGCCGCTCGTCGTCACCAACCGTTCCAACGGCGCCCACACCTTCGCCGGCGAATATTTCGCCGAGGAAGTCCGCCGCGACATCTTCGAGCGCTATGGCGAGAAGAAACTGTACGAGGGCGGTCTTTCGGTGCGCACCACGCTCGATCCGAAGATCCAGGTCATGGCGCGCAAGACCATGGTCGCCGGCCTCGTGAATTATGACGAGCAGCAGGGCTATCGCGGCGCCATCAGCAAACTCGATATTTCGGGCGATTGGGGCGTGAAGCTCGCCGAGATCAAGTCGCTCTCCGACATCTCGCCATGGCGCATGGCGGTGGTGCTGGAGACCAGCGATCAGTCGGCGCGGATCGGCTTCCAGCCGACCCGCGAGCTCGGCGGTGCCATCAGCAAGCAGCGCGAGACCGGCCTCATTACCCTCGATGGCGTCAAGTGGGCGAAGGCGGCGACGGGAGCCGCCAAGGGCCGCGCGGCGTCTGCCGTTTCGCAGGTGCTCCAGCCCGGCGACGTGATCTATGCCGACCCGCTCTACAGCAAGGAGGGGCAACCGGTCGAAGGCCAATACCGGCTGCGCCAGATCCCCGAAGTGTCGGGCGCGATGGTGGTGATGGATCCCTGGACCGGGCGCGTGCTCGCGATGGTCGGCGGCTTCTCGTTCGACCAGAGCCAGTTCAACCGCGCCACCCAAGCCTATCGGCAGCCCGGTTCGTCGTTCAAGCCGATCGTCTATTCGGCGGCGCTGGACAACGGCTATACGCCATCGACCGTCGTGCTCGATGCTCCCATCGAAATCGACCAGGGGCAGGGCGCCGGCGTGTGGCGGCCGGAAAACTTCTCGACGAACAAGTATCAGGGACCGGTGACACTGCGGAACGCTCTGCGCCAATCGCTCAACACGGTGACGGTGCGGCTCGCCCAGGACATCGGCATGCCCCTGATCGGCGAATATGCGCGCCGCTTCGGCGTCTATGACGAGCTGCCGAATTATCTCTCCTATGCGCTCGGTGCCGGCGAAACCACGGCGATGCGCATGGTCACGGCCTATTCGATGCTGGCCAATGGCGGCCGCCGCGTGAAGCCGACCTTGATCGACCGCATCCAGGATCGCTACGGACACACCATCTTCAAGCACGACCAGCGCGAATGCCGCGGCTGCGACGCTCCGGGCGGCTGGAAGAACCAGCCTGAGCCGCAGCTGATCGACCGCCGCGAGCAGGTGCTGGACCCCATGACTGCCTATCAGATCACCGAGCTGATGGAAGGCGTGGTCCAGGCGGGTACCGCGACCGTCGTGAGGGAAGTCGGGAAGCCGATCGCCGGCAAGACCGGCACGACCAACGAGGCGAAGGACGCCTGGTTTGTCGGCTTCTCGCCGGATGTCGCGGTCGCCATCTACATGGGCTACGACAAACCACGGCCGCTCGGCAGAGGCAACGCCGCCACCGGCGGTCATCTGGCAGCCCCCATCGCGCGCGATTTCCTCAAGCTTGCGCTCGCCGACAAGCCCGCTGTGCCGTTCAAGGTGCCCGCCGGCATCAAGCTGATCAGGGTCGATGCCAAATCCGGCATGCGCGCCGCTCCCGGTCAGACGTCGGGAACAATCCTCGAAGCCTTCAAGCCCGGCACGGCGCCGCCGGACAATTACTCGGTCATCGGTGTGGCCGACGCCGACGGCGCGGCGCGCCGCCGTCGCAGCAGCAGCCTGATTCCGGCTTCTTCATGCGTCCCGGCACCGGCGGGCTGTACTAGCGGATAACGCCGGAGACCGGCGAGGGCAGCGGTTGCGCTTTGCAGCCGTCGCCGCTACATCGGCGTTGCAATCAGACGCGGACATCCCCGCGAGACCAGAGAACGACATGCGCGCCGAAATCGAACGGTTGGTAGAAGAGATCAAGCAGTCAGTCGGGCTGCTGAGGAGGCATCTTTGACGTCGAGAAATCGACGGCGCGCCTCGCTGAGCTGAACAAGCTCGCAGAAGATCCCAACCTCTGGAACGATCCCCAGAAGGCCCAGAAGCTGATGCAGGAGCGCACCTCGCTTGAGGATCGCTCTCGGGCATTGGCAAGGTCGAGCGTGAGCTCGAAGACGATATCGGCATGATCGAGCTCGGCGAGGCCGAGGGCGATGACGGCGTGGTCGCGGAAGCCGAAGCCGCGCTGAAAACCTTGAAGAAGGAAGTCGCCCGGCGCGAGCTCGAAGCGCTGCTGTCGGGCGAGGCCGATAGTTTCGATTCCTATCTCGAAGTCCATGCCGGCGCCGGCGGCACCGAAAGCCAGGACTGGGCGCAGATGCTGCTGCGCATGTATACGCGCTGGGCGGAAAACCGCGGCTTCAAGGTCGAGGTGATGGAAGAGTCGGACGGCGAAGAGGCCGGCATCAAGTCCGCAACCATCCAGGTCTCCGGTCACAACGCCTATGGCTGGCTGAAGACCGAGGCCGGCGTGCACCGCCTGGTGCGGATCTCGCCGTTCGATTCCAACGCACGGCGACACACCTCGTTCTCGTCGGTCGCGGTGTTTCCGGTGATCGACGACAGCATCAAGATCGACATCAAGGAATCCGACGTCCGCGTCGACACCATGCGCTCCGGCGGCGCTGGCGGCCAGCACGTCAACAAGACCGAATCCGCGGTGCGGTTGACGCATATTCCGACCGGCGTCGCGGTGGTCTGCCAGGCCGGCCGCTCCCAGCACAAGAACCGGGCGCAGGCCTGGGACATGCTGCGCGCGCGGCTCTACCAGATGGAGCTGAAGCGGCGCGAAGAGAAGGCCGCTGCCGACCAGGCCGCCAAGACCGATATCGGCTGGGGCCACCAGATCCGCTCTACGTACTCCAGCCCTATCAGATGGTGAAGGATCTGCGCACGGGCGTGCAGACCTCGGACACCTCGGGCGTGCTCAACGGCGAGCTCGACGACTTCATGGCCGCGACGCTGGCGCAGCGCGCGTTCGGCACCGTGACCTCCGAGATCGAGGACGTGGATTAGCCGTGACCCGCGTCGCCTTTATCGGGCTTGGGCGGATGGGCCACGGCATGGCCGGCCGCTATCTCGATGCGGGCTTCACGGTGGCGCTGTGGAATCGCAGCAACGCGAAGGCCGGGGACCTGATCGCGCGCGGCGCGCATTGGGCGACCTCGCCTGAAGATGCCGCGATCGATGCCGACGCCGTCGTGACCATGGTTGCCGACGACGAGGCCTCCCGGGCGGTCTGGCTGGGACTCAATGGCGCAGCCAAGTCGGCGAAGGCCGGCACCATCGCGATCGAATGCTCGACCGTCTCCTATGACCACGCTCGCGAAATGGGCCGCGAGATGAACGCACGCGGGCTGATCTACATCGACTGCCCCGTGACGGGGTTGCCGGATGCGGCGGCAGCCGGAAAGCTGACGCTGCTGGTGGGCGCCGACGCGGCCGACCTCGAGCGCGCGCGGCCGTTCCTCGAACCGATCGGCTCGACCATTCGCCATTTCGGCGCGGTCGGCTCCGGCACGGTCTACAAGCTCATCAACAATTTGATGGGCGCGATTCAGATCGCGGGCCTGGCCGAGGGGCTTGCGATCGCCGAACAAGCCGGGCTCGACATGAACCTCGTGCTGGACTCGATTCAGGCCGGCGTCGCCGCGAGCCCGCAGGTGCAGCGTCATTCCAGGCGCATGGTCGCCCGCGATTTTTCCGGAGCGACGTTTACGTCGGCGCTGCGGCACAAGGACGCCGCCTATGCCGTGAAGCTCGCCGAGAGCCTGCTTGCCGACAAACCGCTGGTCGCGCGCGCCGCGGTCGAATCCTATGCGCGCGCAAAGGCTGCCATGCCCGACGACGATGAAGGCAAGATGATCGAGCTAGTGTCGCGGCCGAAAGGCGCGGTCTGATCGCCGGCGCTCCCAACCCCAAATGCAGATCGACCGTCAGGACGAGCCGTTGATTTGAGCTGCTTTATTGCTCGAAGGTGCGGACGCCCGCCACACCGGAATCGGTTCGGATCATGCGTCCCTTCTTCCCGTCATCGGTCAAGAAGACGTCCCAGTGTGCGGTGCCACCGGGTTGACCTTGAGGGTGATCGTTCCCGTGCAGTCCTGATCAATCGTGTACGTGCCATTGAGAGCTTCACGTTGAACGATCGCATGACGCAGGGAGGTCTGTTTGCCCGAAAACTTTCCTGCCCCGTCGAAGTCAAACGCGCCGTAATGATAGTTCGTGCCCTGACCAGTAAACACATAGCGGCCCTGAAGCTTCTCGACCGAGCATGTCTGCGGCGCCGCGAGAGCCATTGGGGCGATCAGCAAAGAGCATCCCAACATCAGACTTGCGCTTATGATGCCGCTTGTAAGTAATTTCATCGCGTCGTCCTCCATCCCGTGCCGGCGATGGAACAACACGCGAGGATTGCGGCGGAAAGGAGATGTCGCGCCGCCCGCCCATGGTCGACGCCGTGCCTGCAATGTTCATTGGTAGCGCGTTGCTCGTCATTGACGAACAATCTGTTGCAGCGCATGCCGCAAGTCCCGGTTCTGCGTTTCATGCCGCGGAAATTCGTGCGGCTTGCCAGCCGCCGCTCGCCTTGCGACACTCCCGGCAAAACAAGACTAGAAAACACCGGGAGAGAACGATGTCGGGTCGTCGCAAAAGCCTTGCTGCCCTCGCCATGTTTACTGCCGCCATAGTGGCCATGACACCGGCGCTGGCGCAGAAGAAATACGACCCCGGAGCGACCGACACCGAAATCAAGATCGGCAACATCATGCCCTATAGCGGGCCGGCGTCGTCCTATGGCGTGATCGGCAAGACCGAGGCCGCCTTCTTCAAGATGATCAACGACCAGGGCGGGATCAACGGCCGCAAGATCAACTTCATCAGCTATGACGACGCCTACTCCCCGCCGAAGGCGATCGAGCAGGCGCGCAAGCTGGTCGAGAGCGACGAGGTGCTGCTGATCTTCCAGGCGCTCGGCACGCCGTCGAACTCTGCGATCATGAAATACATGAACGCCAAGAAGGTGCCGCAGCTGTTCGTCGCCTCCGGCGGCACCAAGTTCGGCGACCCCAAGAATTTCCCATGGACCATGGGCTTCCAGCCCAACTACCAGAGCGAGGGGCGCATCTACGCCAAGTACATCCGAGACAATTTTCCGAACGGCAAGATCGCGGTGTTCTGGCAGAACGACGACGCCGGCAAAGACCAGTTCAAGGGCCTGAAGGACGGGCTCGGCGACAAGGCCAGCATGATCATCGCCGACAAATCCTACGAGGTCAGCGATCCCTCGATCGATTCGCAGATCGTCGCCTTGCACGATTCCGGCGCCGACATCTTCTTCTCATGGGCGGCGCCGAAAGGTTCGGCGCAGGCGATCCGCAAGGTCGGCGAGCTCGGCTGGAAGCCGAAGTTCTTCCTCGCCAACACCGCGACCTCGGTCGCCTCGGTGCTCAAGCCCGCAGGGCTCGATTATTCCAAGGACATCATCTCGACCGTCTATCTGAAGGACCCGACCGACCCGACGTGGGACAAGGATCCGGCCGTGGTGAATGGCGCGAATTCATGGACAAATATTATCCCGACGGCGACAAGACCAATGCCAACAACGTCTACGGCTACGTGCAGGCCGAGGCGATGGCGCAGGTGTTGAAGCAGTGCGGCGACACTCTCACGCGCGACAACGTCATGAAGCAGGCCGCGAACCTGAAAGACTTCCACACCGATTTGATGCTGCCCGGCATCATGGTCAACACCTCGCCGGACGATTACTTCCCGATCGAGCAGATGCAGCTGATGCGCTTCAACGGGCAGGCCTGGGAGCTGTTCGGCGACGTCATCACCGGCGAAGTCGGCCACGAGCGCGGCCAGTAGTCAGGGCTGGCTGCCGGCCCTTTCTTCGGCTTTGGCGCTTCAGCGCCATGCCAGCAAGTCCGCCGAAACAACGTGGTGCGCAGGCCTAGCCTGCGCTGAGCCGCACGCCGGCGCGCAAGAACCTCTGCGGATCGACCGCTTCGCCGTCGATGCGGGTTTCGTAATGCAGATGCGGGCCGGTCGAACGTCCGGTCGAGCCGACGAGACCGACCACCTGGCCGATCTTGACGATCTCTCCGACCTTCACATCGATCTCGGAGAGATGGCCGTAACGGGTCGCAAGTCCGTTGCCGTGGTCGACCTCGACCATGCGGCCATAGCCACCTGACCAGCCGGCGGAAACCACCTTGCCGTTGGCGGTGACGCGAACGGGGTCGCCGGTCGCGGCGCGGAAGTCGAGGCCGGTATGCATCGCGGGCCGGCCGAGGAAGGGATCACTGCGCACGCCGAATCCCGAGGTGAACTCGACCTCGCCGACGACTGGCTTGCGATAGGGCACGAGCGCCAGGGTCCGGTTGAGCCGGTCCATCTCGGCGCGGGTGAGATTGATGCGGTAGAGCTGCTTCTCGAACGGCCCGGCGTTGGCGGCAAGCTTCACCGGCACGAACGGACCGCCCATGGCGGACCGCGGCACGGCCGCTTCGAGATTAGCGATGTTCAGGCCGAGATCGCTGACCACGCCGCGCATCCGCCGCATGCGCGAATCCATGCCTTCCTCAACGGCGCTGAGCGCCGCGATCTGGCGGCGCTCGACCTGGTCAAGCGACGTCGTAAGCCGGACCAGGACATTGTCGAAGCCCTGGTTCTTGGCGAATTGATTGACCGGCGGGGCCATCACGGTCGGAGCCCGCGATTCGAGCCGCGCTTCGCGATCGGGCGGGGCCACGAAGATCACGGTGTCGCTGATCGGCGACGGCTTCGGCGTGCCCTGCGTCGTCTGGTTCGTCTCGCCGCGCTGCGGGGTCGCGCGGGGAATCGATCCGGTCACGTCGGGCATGGCGCCGAGCGCCGTGGCCCGGGACTCCAGCGCCGTCTGGCGCTTCATGATCTGGTCGAGCTTTTGGTCGAACTGCTCCTGGTCGAGCAACTGGCGGCTGGTGGTGCGGTCGACCTTGGCGCGCAGCTCGGCGATGCGGTCTTCATAGGCGTATTGCATCTCGGCCTGGCGGGCGATCAGCCGGGTCAGGACGTCGTCGCGGAAGGCGAAATAGGTAGCGGTGGCCGCCGACCACAGGCCGAGCAGCACGATCGTGCCGACCACGATCCAGAACACCACGGGCCCCAGGCGAACCTGCTTGCCGTGATGCACGATGGTGTAGGCGTCGTCGGTGTCGGGAAGGGGGATCGCTGCTGTTGCCGCTGTGGCAAGACGGCGATGGAAGGACCGTCCGTGGTCGTGAGCGTGATGCTGGGGGTACTGCGAATATTGGGCAGAACTTTTCGACATCGGCACTCCCGCGCCGGTCGGAACGGTTCCTGACGGCTTAATTGCCGCCGCAATCTGGGCCGGTCATGGTTAATTTTCCGGAAACGGGACCTCTCGAATCTAACGAGCTGGTTAAAGACTCCTTGTCGCTGCCAGCACCTCGTCGGCATGGCCGTCGACACGGACATTGCGCCAGATCCTGGCCAATTTGCCGTCGGCCCCGATCAGGACCGTGGTGCGAAGAATCCCGAGGAAGCGCTTGCCGTACATGGATTTTTCACCCCAAGCGCCATACGCCTCCAGCATCTCGTGGGTCTCGTCCGAGATCAGGGGAATGCCAAGGCCGTGCTTGTCGCGGAACTTCTCCTGGGCCTTTAACGGATCGGCGGAAATGCCGAGCACGGCCGTGCCTGCTCCTGCAAAGGCGCCCTTAAGCCGGGTGAAGTCGACGGCCTCGCGGGTGCAGCCGGGCGTGTCGGCGCGGGGGGTAGAAGAACAGCACGAGCTTCCGGCCGGCATAATCGGCCAGCGTCACCACGCTGCCGCCGTCGCGGGGCAGGCGGAAACCCGGTGCCTTTTGCCCCTCCACCAAGGCTGGCGCGGGGGCACCAGGCTGAGACGCCTTTTCAGAAGATTTTAACTGTTTGGATGCGGCCTTGTGCGATGCTGGCTTGGCGTTTGTCTTGGCGTTTGTCTTGGTTGATTTGCCTGCCGATGCCCGCTCTGTTTTGGCCGGGCGCGTCTGAGTCGAGGCCCGGGTTTTCGGGGCCTTCTTTTTAGCGATCGGACTGCCGGAGGGCGTTTTGGACGATTTCTTTCGGGATTTCTTGGACATACGCCTTCCTTTCGTCGCTTTCGGCGGGTCAACCAAAGCGGTATTGCAGCTCTCGTCCGGCATGCCGGTTGGGTGCCCTCGGCTGGGCAAGTTTGACGACGCCGGAGTATGGTTACAAGAAATTCCACGCACCACCCCACTGCTCGTTGAACGCGCTCCCGGGGCGAAATGACGAACAGCAGGAACATCCGAGGTATGGCGGCAATGCCGGGGCGGGGAGCTTCAATCCCTGTCGATGGCTGCAGTCCCGGCGGCGCTCGATCCCACGACGGGCGCCTGTATCGAGAGGCAATGGCAAGGAATACGTCGCCCCAGGATCACACTCGGGATTTCGATCGGCGCGGTGGCGGACAGGAGCCACCGGAATGGGACGAGGCCGACTGGGATCCGGATCAGGAGGAGGAGGCGGGCCATCGCGCGCGCCGCCTGCTGTCGCGTTCCGGTTCGCGCTTCCGCGTGGGTGATCGGTTCTCGTCGTTTCGGCGGGTGGTGCCGAGCGGACGCTGGCTTCGCCGGCTCGCCGTTGTCCTGGGCGCACTGATCGTCATCTTCGCCGGCTGTTTCGGCGCGCTGTGGTGGCGGCTTGGCGCCGGTCCCATCAATCTCGACATGGCGACGCCCTGGCTCGCCGCGGCGATCGAGGACAATATCGGCCACGGCAACACCGTCGAGGTCGGCGGCACCCAGATCGAGCGGGCGGGGCGGATCCGTATCGCCGTGCGCATCCGCGACATCATCGTTCGCGATCACGACCATGCCATCGTGGCCAGCGCGCCCAAGGCCGAGGTCAGGCTATCGGGGGCCGGACTCCTGACGGGGCACCTGCGCGCAGAGAGCCTCAATCTCGTCGATGCCGAGCTTGCGATCCGGATCGCACCCGACGGGACCGTCACGGTGTCCGCCGGCGATACGGCGAAACCGCTCGCAACCGGTGTCGCATCCAAGAGGGAAGCGGGCCTGCCACCGACCTTCCCGCGCAACGGCGTCCCGCCGCCACCTTTCGGGATGGCGCCCGCAAGCCCGGACCCGTCCCAGGCCGCGGCTCAGACCGCACAAAGCGGAATTCTTCAGGGGCTCGACTGGCTCGACAGCCTGAGCCTGACCGGCCTCGACGGCCAGAACCTCAACGAGATCGGTCTCAAGAACGGCAATCTGATCGTCGACGACCAGCAGCGCGGCAGCAAATGGACGTTTGAGAACATCACGCTCAGCCTGCGCCGGCCGAGCCATGGCGGTGTCGCCCTCAGCCTCGGCGAGGAAGGCGCGCGGCCGTGGTCGCTGCGCGCCACGATCGGGCCGAGCGAGAACGGCGTGCGTTCGATCGACATCCGTGCCGACAAGCTCTGACCTCCAACATCCTGCTGGCGCTGCGGGTGAAGGATCTGACCTATACCGCCGACCTGCCTCTGACCGGCGAGCTCAAGGGCGAGCTCGGCCGCGACGGCGTGCCGACCTTCTTCCGCGGCAAGGTCACGATCGGTGCCGGCAATATCATCGATACCGACACGCCCGATTATCCGATGGCGATCGACTCGGCCGAGATCAATGTGGAATGGGATGCGGGACGGCGGGTGCTGGTCGCGCCGTTCAAGATCTTGTCCGGTGCCAACCGCCTGACGCTGCTGGCGCATCTCGAGCCGCCGAACGGCACCAGCAACGACTGGCAGCTCGGCTTCAGCGGAGGCTCGATCCTGCTCGGCGGCATCGACAACGAGCCGCCGTTGGTCTTCAACCGCATCGCGATCGGTTTCCGCTTCGACACCGACCACAAGCGCATGCTGCTGACGCAGGCCGATATCTCCAACGGCGAGATCGGCGTCGCTGGCACCGGTGCAATCGACTATTCGGGCGAGCCGCGTCTGACGCTCGGCTTTGCGGGTACGCCGATGTCGGCCTCCGCGCTGAAGCGGATGTGGCCGACGCTGATCGTGCCCGAATTGCGCCAATGGGTGATCGAGCGGATCGAGCGCGGCTCCCTCCAGCGCATCGAGGTCGGCATCAACTCGCCGGTGAAGAATCTTCCGCGCAGGGGACCACCCATTCCCGACGACGGCCTCTCGGTCAACATCGTGGCGAACGGTGTTGCCGTCCGTCCCGTCGATGGCATGCCGGTAGTGCATGATGCCGATCTCAAGGCGCACGTAACCGGCCGCACGGCGACGGTGAACATCGGGCAGGGCATCGCCGATACGCCCACCGGCCGCAAGGTCACGATCTCCGATTTCGTCTTCGAGGTGCCGGACATGGCGCCGAAACCGTCGCCGTCGCGCACCAGATTCCGCGTCGACGGTCCGGTGCCGGCGGCGGCCGAAATGCTCTCCAACGATCGGCTGAGCGATCTGTCGTCGACTGTCGTCGATCCCAACACCAGCAAGGGAACGTTCACGGCGAACATTCAGCTCGGCCTGCCGGTCAAGGGCGAGCTGACCAGGGCCGATACCGTCTACGCCGTCACCGCCGACCTCAACGGATTTGCTGCCGACAAGCTGGTGATGAACCAGAAGCTGGAGGCCAACAATCTCAAGATCGTCGCCAACAACCAGGGCTATCAGGTCAAGGGCGATGTCAAGATCAACGGGCAGGCGGCCTCGCTCGACTATCGCAAGCTGACCGATGGCGATGCGGACGTCAAACTCCAGGCGACGCTGGATGATGCCGGTCGCGCACGCCTGGGCTTCGACCTCAGTCCGGCGGTCAGCGGGTCGGTGCCGATCAAGCTGTCAGGCAAGATTGCCGGTGGTCCCGACCAGACCACGAAGCTCGGGATCGAGGCCGACCTGACCTCGGTCAAGCTCGACAACATCCTTCCCGGCTGGGTCAAGCTGCCGGGCAAATCGAGCAAGGCGAGCTTCAAGGTGGTGCCGACGGCACAATCGACGCGGCTTGAGGACATCGTCATCGAAGGCGGTGGCGCTTCGATCAAGGGCTCGATCGAAGTCGATCCGAACGGCGACCTCATGAACGCGAACTTCCCGACCTACTCGCCGTCCGATGGCGACAAGACGTCGCTGAAGGTGGAGCGCGGCCAGGACGGCGTGGTGAGGGGCACGATGCGCGGCGACGTGTTCGACGGCCGGGGCTTCCTGAAATCGGCGATCTCGGGCAATTCCAAGGATGATTCCAAGAGCAAGCTGAAGAATGTCGATTTCGACATCGACGTGAAGCTCGGTGCGGTCGCGGGCTTCAACGGCGAGGCGATGCGCAGCGTCGATGCCAAGATGTCGAAACGCAGCGGCGCCATCAAGGCCTTCTCGCTGAGCGGCAGGATCGGTCAGAACACGCCGGTGGCAGCCGATCTGCGCGGCGGGCGCGCGCAGGGCAGCCGCGAAGTGATCTACCTCCAGACCGACGACGCCGGCGCATTGCTGCGCTTCACCGACACCACCAACAAGGTCTTCGGCGGCCAGATCGTGGTGGCGATGGAGCCGCCGACGTCGGAGCCTACGGCCAGGGAAGGCCTGATCAATGTGCGCGACTTCACCGTCAAAGGAATGGATCAGCTCGATCGAGTCGCAGCTGGCAGCCCCAACGGCGCGCAGAGCGGCGTCGCCTTCTCGGCGTTGCGTGCCGAGTTCACCCGGCAAAACGGCGCACTCACGGTCCGCAACGGTGTGGTGAAAGGACCGATGATCGGCGGCACCATCGAGGGCTCGATCGACTATCCCGGCAACCAGGTGTGCATGAGCGGCACCTTCGTGCCCATGTACGGCGTCAACAATATTTTTGGCCAGATCCCGCTGTTCGGCATCTTCCTCGGCGGTGGCAACAATGAAGGATTGATTGGTGTCACCTACGAGGTCGTCGGCACGCCGGCCGCGCCGGTGATGCGCGTCAACCCGATCTCGGCGATGGCGCCGGGCCTGTTCCGCAAGATATTCGAGTTCAACACCGGCAAGCAGAATACGCCGTTTGACGAGCTGCCGTCGGCGCAGTCGGGCGACAGTCCGACGGGATCGGCACGACCGCTATCGAGCGGTTGCAGTCTCGCGCGGCGATAGGGCTAAGCTGAGACTTTTGGGGCTACCCAGCCTGACGGGACCGGCAATGAACCGAGTCGTTCACCGCATCATCATGTTCGTGCTGCTTGTCGCTGCACTGGCCGTCATATGGAACTTGCTCGGGGCACGTTGAGACGGCGCCGACAATCTGCCGGTGCCGTCTTGCTTGCGTGTCGATTACGAGCGCGTCAACGCGCGAAAGCGCCGCCTGTCGCATCGCTCTCCTTGCCGATCAGCGCATCGACGCTGACCGCGCCGCCACCGGCCGCCGAGAGATAGAGGCAGGCAAAGCAGAACAGGATCGCGGCGGTGCCGCCGTTGAGCAGCGGCAGCAGCACCGGCGTGCCTGTCTTGAGCATGTGGCCCATGAAGTAAGCGAACGCCATTTCGCCCGACAGGATGAACGCCGAGAGCCGGGTGAACAGGCCGAGCATCAGGGCCGCTCCCAGCACCAGTTCGATCGTGCCGGCCGCGTAGATCAGCGGCGGGATGTCGGCGAAATAGGGCAGCGCCGGGAACTTGAACAATTTTGCGACGCCATACTGGAACAGCAGCAGTCCGGTGATGAAGCGAAACAGGCTCAGGAGAACCGGTTCGTAGCGAGAGAGAAAGGGAAAGTTCATTGGTTTGCGCCCTCTATTCGATGTTCCGACTTGGACCGCATTCGCTTCCACCTCGCAAGCGGCCCCGGCATGAATTCAAGCTGACATTTTCGTCATATCGGACAAAACACCCCAGGTTGGGATTTGAGCCCTGCCGAACGGCATTTTTTGCACGTGTCCCGCGCTGCGTGACCGTAATTTTCCGGTAACACGAATGCGCTCAGGTTACCTCCATGACACCTAACGCCGCAAGGCGGGCACGACCAGGAACGGGATCATCCCGAGCACCACGCTCGCAAGTGCGAAGACGAGCAGCGCGTTGTAGCCATGGGTGGCGTCGTGGATCAGGCCGCCGCTCCAGGAGCCGAACGCCGAGCCCAGTCCGCTGCCGATCGAGATTGTTCCGTAGATGGTGCCGACCCGCTTGCCGCGGAAAATCTTCATCGCGGTGGCCGTGATCAGCGGTCCGCGCGAGCCCATCATGCTGCCGAAGCAGACCACAAAGCCGGTGAGCAGGATGAGGTTCGGCGAATACTGCAACAGCCAGAGCAGCGCGATGCCGAGGATCGAGATCGCGTAGCTCAGGAGCACCGATGGCCGGCGCCCGATCAGGCCGTCGAGCGCGGAGACGCCGAGCATGCCGAACACCAGCACCACGCCCGAGAAGCCCCAGGCGGTCGCGGCCTGGAGCGGCGGGAAGCCTGCATCGATCAGATAAGCCACGATCTGGGCTGCGATCGCATACATGCCGACGGCGGTGAAGAAGAACGTCGAGAACAGCGCCCAGAAGGCGTGGTGGCGCATCGCCGCGGCAAGCGTCCAGCCGTGATCGACGAAATCGGGATCAGTCTTCTTGCTGACATGCGGCGAGCCTGACGCGAACAGGCGCCAGGGCAGCAGCATCAGCGGCACCAGCAGCCCCAATGCGCAAAACGCCGAACAGCTGGTAGGTCTCGCGCCATCCGAGATGATCGATCAGAAGCTGCGAGGCCGGCAGCAGCGCCAACCACGCCGCCGCCCATCGCCGAATAGACCACCGCCATCGCCGTCGGCAGCCGCGGCCCGAACCAGCGGCCGAGCAGGATCGAGTTCGGCACGTTGCCGATGAAGGCAACGCCAATGCCGACGCACAATCCGATCGAGAGCTGAAATTGCCAGAGCGAGTGCGCGTGCGCGGCAATCAGGAACGCGGAGCCGAGCAGCAACAGGCCAAGCGCATAGACGATGCGCGGTCCGGAATGATCGAACAGGCGGCCGACCAGCGGTGCGGTCAGACCGCTGACGAGCCAGGTCAGCGAATAGATCGAGACGACCTGCGCGCGGTCCCAACCGAAATTTTCCGCGATCGGCTTCAGGAAGACGGTGAAGCTTTCGCTCAAGCCCCGCCCGAGCACAGCGAGCGTGAAGCACAGCGCCAGCACGACGAGCGCGGTGCGCACCGCGCTGTGCTGCGTCGCAGTCCCGCTTTGCCTCGGCGTGTTCTGATCCATTGCCGTCAAGGAGCGCGCTTCGATGCGCCCTGACAAGCATCAAAAGCTCATACGCCTATGCAGGCTTGAGGAGGACGTGCTTCTTCTTGCCGAACGACAGCTTGATCACGCCTTCCGGCGTGAGACTGGCCGGCGTCAGCGTCATCTTCTCGTCGGTGACGGACTCGTCGTTGACCCGCAGGCCGCCGCCCTTGATCTGGCGCCGCGCCTCGCCGTTGGAGGCGACCAGGCCCGCCTTGACGAAGGCATTCAGCACCCCGACGCCGGCGTCCAGCTCGCCGCGCGGAATTTCGACCGTGGGCAGGGTCTCGGCCAATGCCCCTTCCTCGAAGGTGCGGCGTGCGGTCTCGGCAGCCTCGTTGGCGGCGTCGCGGCCGTGCAGCAGCGCGGTCGCTTCGGTGGCGAGCACCTTCTTGGCCTCGTTGATCTCCGAGCCCGCGAGCCCCTCGAGCTTCCTGATCTCGCTCATCGGCAGCGTCGTGAACAGCTTCAGGAATTTGCCGACGTCGGCGTCCTCGGTGTTGCGCCAGTACTGCCAGAAATCGTACGGCGAGAACTGGTCTGCGTTGAGCCAGACCGCGCCTTGTGCGGTCTTGCCCATCTTGGCGCCCGACGCGGTCGTCAGCAGCGGCGTCGTCAGCGCGTACAGTTGATGGGTGCCCATGCGGCGGCCGAGATCGACGCCCATGATGATGTTGCCCCACTGGTCCGAGCCGCCCATCTGGAGCTGGCAGTCGGTGCGCTTGGCGAGCTCGACGAAGTCATAGGCCTGGCAGACCATGTAGTTGAACTCGATGAAGCTCATCTCCTGCTCGCGCTCGAGGCGCAGCCGTACGGAGTCCATGGTCAGCATGCGGTTGACCGAGAAGTGCCGGCCGACGTCGCGCAGCATCTCGATGTAGTTGAGCCTGGTCAGCCACTCGGCATTGTCGAGCATGATGGCGTCGCTCTTGCCGTCGCCATAGCGCAGCACCTTTGCGAACACGCCGCGGATCGAGGCCTTGTTCGCCTCGATCTCGGCGACCGTGCGGATCGCGCGCGTCTCGTCCTTGCCGGAGGGATCGCCGACCATGGTGGTGCCGCCGCCCATCAGCGTGATCGGCTTGTTGCCGGATTGCTGCAGCCAGTGCAGCATCATCATGGTCAGGTAGTTGCCGATATGCAGCGACGGAGCGGTGCAGTCGTAGCCGACATAGGCGATGGCCTCGCCCTTGGCGGCGAGCGCATCCAGCCCCTCGAAATCGGAGCACTGGTGGATGAATCCACGTTCTTGCAGCGTGTTGAGGAAATCCGATTTAAATGCAGTCATCTGTCGGCGGGCCTGACAATTCTTGGTTTACTGTTTTGGGCGCAATTTAAGGGTCTTCCGTGGGAACTCGATTGCCGCCCGCCACTTGGCGCTGTGGTTATAAGATGTGTCCCTCTGGCACAAGATCGGCATGCCGGAGCGGGTCTGTTGAGGACGCTGATCCATGATGTTGACGGCACTCGGCTTGATGAGCGGCACCTCGCTGGACGGGGTGGACGTCGCGCTGATCGAAACCGACGGAAAGCAGGTGAAGGCGTTCGGGCCGTCCGGCTACAGACCCTATAGCCCGGCCGAGCGGAATCTGCTGCGCCAGGCGCTGTCCGAGGCCGTTCACCTGTTGCAACGCGATGCCCGGCCGGGATTTTTGGCCGAGGCGGAACGCGCGGTGACACTGGCGCATGCCGAGGCGGTCGCCGCCTTCGTCGCCCAGAACCGGATGAAGCCGGAGGAGATCGACATTGTCGGCTTCCACGGCCAGACCGTGCTGCACCGCCCGGAAAGGCGGCTGACGGTGCAGATCGGCGATGCGCGGGCGCTGGCGAAAGCCATCCATATCCCCGTGATGCACGATTTCCGCGCTGCCGACGTCGAGGCCGGCGGGCAGGGCGCGCCGTTGGTCCCGGTCTACCACCGGGCGCTGGCGCAATCGCTCGAGCGCGAAGGACCGATCGCCGTGGTCAATATCGGCGGCGTCTCCAACATCACCTATATCGACGGCAACGATACGCTGATCGCGTGCGACACCGGACCCGGCAACGCGCTGCTCGACGATTTCATGTACCGCAGCATGAACCAAGCCTTCGATACGGAAGGCAAGTTCGCCGCGCTCGGCAAGGCCGACGAGGCCTGGATCGTGCGCGCGCTGGAGCTGCCGTTCTTCGCAGCGCCGCCGCCGAAATCGCTCGACCGCAACGACTTTGCCGCGCTCAGGCTTGGCGATGTCGCGCCGGCCGACGGCGCCGCGACGCTCACCGCCTTCACCGCGGCCGCGATCGCCCGCATCATTCCTCTGCTGCCGCGGCGGCCGCGAAGCTGGATCGTCTGCGGCGGCGGCGCGCGTAACCTCACCATGCTGCGCATGCTGCGGGAGCGGGTGGGCTCGGCCACCGTCGAAGCCGCAGAGACGCTCGGCTGGGCCTCCGACGCCATCGAGGCGCAGGCGTTCGGATTCCTCGCCGCACGCGGCCTCAAGGGCCTGCCGCTGTCGTATCCCGCTACCACGGGCGTGCCGATGCCGATGACGGGCGGAGTGATCGCGCGGCCGTGAGTTTCGCCGGTCAATGCAAATGCATGGATCTTGACGGATCAATGCAAGTGCATCTATGTTGGAGCGAGTGCATCCAACCGCCGGGATTGTCGTCATGACCACTTCGCTCAAACTGATCAGCCACAAGCTTTGCCCCTATGTGCAGCGCGCCGTGATCGCGCTCAACGAGAAGGGCGTACCGTTCGAGCGGATCGACATCGATCTCGCCAACAAGCCCGACTGGTTCCTGAAACTGTCACCCCTCGGCAAGGTACCGGTGCTGGTGGTGTCGACCGACAAGGGTGAGGTCGCGCTGTTCGAGAGCAACGTGATCTGCGAATACATTGAGGAGACGCAAGCAGGTGCGAAGCTGCATCCGGCCGATCCGCTGACCCGCGCCGAACATCGCGCCTGGATGGAATTCGGCTCCGCGATCCTCGGCGACCTCTGGGGGCTGGAGACCACGACGGATCCGGCGACGTTCGAAAGCAAGCGCCTGGCGCTATCGGCGAAATTTGCGCGTGTCGAGGCTGCACTTGGCGCTGGGCCGTTTTTCGGCGGCAATAGGTTCAGCCTGGTCGATGCCGTGTTCGCACCCGTCTTCCGCTATTTCGACGTCTTCGACGAGGTGACCGAGCTCGGCATCTTCAGCGATGTGCCGAAGGTGCGAGCTTGGCGAACAGAACTGGCGAAGCGGCCGAGCGTTCAAACAGCTGTGGGCGCGGACTATCCGCAATTGCTGCGCGCGTTCCTGGCGCGCCACGACGCGCACCTCCTAAAGCTCGCAGCCTGAGCCATGTCGCCATCCGTGGCCTGGCTGATGCTGGTGATCGCCGGCGCACTCGATGTGGGCTGGGCAATCTCGATGAAATATGCCGAAGGCTACACGCGCATCGGCTGGAGCATCATTTCTCTGCTGCTGCTCGCCGCCTTCGTGTTGCTGCTCGGGCGGGCGCTGAAGGTGCTTGAAGTCGGCGTCGCCTATTCGGTGTGGACCGGCATCGGTGCCGCCGGCACCTTCGCAATGGGCGTCATGCTGTTCGGCGAGACGCTGAGCGCGATGAAAATCGCCGGGATCGTTTTGGTGCTGGGAGGTATCGCCGCGCTGAAGCTCGCCTAGATCTCTGCGGCCATCTTCGCGAGCGTCGCGATTGTGTTCATGTTGCGGGCCGTGCCGGTCTTGGCGGCGGGGATGACCAGCTTCGACGTGCCCATGCCGTCGCCGTAATGCACGTAGATCTCGCGGCGGCCGAGGCGGACCTCCTCCTTGTTCTGGCCGCGGATTCCGGCGAGCGCATCCGCCGGCGGCGCCTTGTCGAGGAAGATCGCGACGGTGCGGTTGGGTGCGGCCTTGGGAAAGGGATTGTCGGCCAGGACCTGCGCCATCTCGGCGGCGCTGCGCACGAGCACGCCGACCGGCGCGCCGGCATAGGCGTGCAGGCGCTTTTCGAGTGCGCTTTTGATTGCCGATTCCGACTTGCGGCTGGCGAAGACGACGTTGCCGCTGGCGATGTAGGTGTGCACGGCGGTGAAGCCGAGCTCCTCGCACATCGCCTTCAGCTCGCTCATCGGCAGCTTGCCGGTGCCGCCGACATTGACGGCACGGAGCAAGGCGATGAACGCGGCCACGGATGAGCCTCAGCGCACGTTGGCGAGCCGCATGTCGAGGTACGCGGTGATGGTTTCCATCAGCGGCTCGAGCTTGCTGTCGAAGAAATGGTTGGCGCCGGGGATGACCTGCTGGTCGATCACGATGCCCTTCTGCGTCTTGAGCTTCTCGACCAGCGTGTTGACGTCCTTCGGCGGCACCACCGCGTCCTTCTCGCCGTGCACGATGAGCCCCGAGGACGGGCAGGGTGCGAGGAACGAGAAGTCGTAGAGGTTGGCCGGCGGCGCAATCGAAATGAAACCCTCGACCTCCGGTCGGCGCATCAGAAGCTGCATGCCGATCCAGGCGCCGAAGGAGAACCCGGTGACCCAGCAGGCGCGCGCCTCCGGATTGATGGTCTGGGCCCAATCGAGCGCCGCTGCCGCGTCGGACAATTCGCCGGTGCCGTGATCGAACGAGCCCTGGCTGCGGCCGACGCCGCGGAAATTGAAGCGCAGCACCGAGAAGCCACGATGTGCGAACGCGTAGTAGCATTGGTACACGATCTGATGGTTCATCGTGCCGTGGAACTGCGGATGCGGATGCAGGATCATCGCGATCGGCGCGTTTTTCTGCTTGGCCGGGTGATAGCGGCCCTCGAGGCGGCCAGCGGGGCCGGTGAAAATAACTTCAGGCATGGATGATCTCTTGATCCCTTGAAGACGGTCCTCAACAACCAACCGATTGTGCGGACTGCATCGGACTGCTCTGCCGACCAGACCGCGAATGGAAGGGTGGAGCGGCGCCCTCGGATGCGCGAGCGGCGCGCGGTGAACTGACGCGCGCGTTCTAACATGAGGCATGGGTCAAAAAGCAAGCATCTTGAACATCCCGCAATCGGCTCAACGTGTTAGCCTGTTACAGCCGCGTCATGGCCAGGCGCTGATCAAGAGCGGATCTGAATCGCGGTTGCCAAGCGCCCGGTGCTGGCCCATGTCGGGGATCGGGGCCGCAGGGGCCGATACCACCAGGACAGGTAATATATTACTTTCATGCCCGACCGCGTCTATCTCGACTGGAATGCGACCACGCCGCTGCGGCCCGAGGCACGGGCCGCGATGGTGGCTGCCTGGGAGCTGATCGGCAATCCGTCCTCGGTCC
Source organism: Bradyrhizobium sp. LLZ17 (assembly GCF_041200145.1). NCBI lineage: Bacteria > Pseudomonadati > Pseudomonadota > Alphaproteobacteria > Hyphomicrobiales > Nitrobacteraceae > Bradyrhizobium > Bradyrhizobium zaerense. Next base: position 1,542,256 of record NZ_CP165734.1, on the reverse strand, counting down.
ATGCCGAGGGGCGGGAGGCGCGACGGCTGGTCGAGGACGCCCGCGCGGCGCTCGCCAAGGCGGTGGGCGCGGTGCCGCGAAACGTCGTCTTCACCTCCACCGGAACCGAGGCCAACGCGCTGGCGCTGTCGGCCGGGCTGCGGAGTGCTTCGGCCGGTCCGGTGCAGAGGCTCCTGATCTCGGCGGTCGAGCATGCCTCCGTGCTGGCCGGGGGCCGATTCCCAGCCGCTTCGATCAGCCAGATCCGGGTCACGCGCTCCGGCGTGGTCGATCTCGATCATCTGAAGGCGCTGCTCGCCGACGGCCCCCGGCACTGGTGTCGATCATGGCAGCCAACAACGAGACCGGAGCGCTCCAGCCGGTCGCCGAGGCCGCCCGCATCGTTCATGAATCCGGCGGCCTGATGCACGTCGACGCAATTCAGGCGCTCGGCAAGATTGCTTTTAATATGAACGTTCTGGGCGCAGATCTTGCGACCTTTTCTGCACACAAGATCGGCGGTCCCAAGGGTATCGGTGCGCTGGTTGTCGCCGAAGGGCTGGCCGGATTGGAACCGGTGCTGCGCGGCGGCGGCCAGGAGCTCGGCCGGCGGGCGGGAACCGAGAATGTCGCGGGCATCGCCGGCTTCGGGGCGGCGGTGAAGGCCGCGCTTGAGGCTCTCCCGGAGGATGCGGAGCGCATGGCAAGCCTCAGGGATCGCTTGGAAAACGGCATTCGGGCGATAGCCGGGGCAAGGGTTTTCGCGGATGATGTGACGCGGTTGCCAAATACCGTCCTATTCACCGCCCCCGGGCTGAAGGCTGAAACGGCCGTGATTGGCTTCGACCTCGAGGGCATCGCTGTATCGTCCGGCTCGGCCTGTTCGTCGGGGAAGGTCCAGCCGTCCCACGTGCTTTCGGCGATGGGCTTCGATCCGGCCACCGCCCAGGGAGCGGTGCGCCTCAGTCTGGGCTGGTCCACGGGACCCGAGGACATCAATACGGCGTTAGAGGCTTGGCGGAAGCTCGGGAATACCCTACTTAAGGGAGAGCGACGAAACACGGCTTGAACGGTTCTAAGCACGTGCTTTCGGCACGCAAACATCGTAATACTCGTCCGAGTTTGATCCACCGCGGTCCTTGAAACCGCGAGCGGAGGATAGAATGCCAGCCGTCCAAGAGACGGTCGAGCGCGTCAAGCGCATCGACGTCGACCAGTATCGTTATGGGTTTGAGACTCTGATCGAGTCCGACAAGGCCCCCAGGGGGCTGTCGGAAGAGACCGTCAAGTTCATCTCCGAGGAAAAGAACGAGCCCGCCTGGATGCTGCAGTGGCGGCTAGGGGCCTATCGGCGCTGGCTGACCATGACGGAACCGACCTGGGCCCGCGTCGACTATCCCAGGATCGACTTCCAGGACCTCTATTATTTCGGCGCCGAAGCCGAAGAAGACCATCACCTCGCTCGACGAGATCGATCCGGAGATCCTGAAGACCTACGAGAAGCTCGGCATTCCCCTGCGCGAAGTCGCGATGCTCGAGGGCGTCGAGCCCAAGCCCGGTGATCAGGATCCGGCCCGGCGCAAGATCGCGGTCGATGCCGTCTTCGATTCGGTCTCGGTTGCGACCACCTTCAAGGCGGAGCTGAAGAAGGCCGGCGTGATCTTCATGCCGATCTCGGAGGCGATCCGCGAGCATCCCGAGCTCGTGCAGAAATATCTCGGCTCCGTGGTGCCGACCTCGGACAATTTCTACGCGACGCTGAATTCGGCGGTGTTCTCCGACGGCTCGTTCGTCTACGTGCCGCCGGGTGTGCGCTGCCCGATGGAACTGTCGACATACTTCCGCATCAACGAGCGCAACACCGGCCAGTTCGAGCGCACGCTGATCATCGCCGACAAGGGCTCCTACGTCTCGTACCTCGAAGGCTGCACCGCGCCGCAGCGCGACGAGAACCAGCTGCATGCCGCTGTGGTCGAGCTCGTCGCGCATGACGACGCCGAGATCAAATATTCGACGGTGCAGAACTGGTATCCCGGCAATTCGGAAGGCAAGGGCGGCATCTACAATTTCGTCACCAAGCGTGGCGACTGCCGCGGCGACAATTCCAAGATCTCCTGGACCCAGGTCGAAACGGGGTCCGCGATCACCTGGAAATATCCGAGCTGCATCCTGCGCGGCGATAATTCGCGCGGCGAGTTCTATTCGATCGCGATCTCGAACGGCTATCAGCAGGTCGACTCTGGCACCAAGATGATCCATCTCGGCAAGAACACGACGAGCCGGATCATCTCCAAGGGCATTGCCGCCGGCAAGTCGCAGAACACCTATCGCGGGCTTGTCACCGCGCACCGCAAGGCGACCGGCGCGCGCAATTTCACCGCCTGCGATTCGCTGCTGATCGGCGACAAATGCGGCGCGCACACCGTGCCGTATATCGAAGCCAAGAACTCGTCGGCGACGTTCGAGCACGAGGCGACGACCTCGAAGATCTCCGAGGACGTGCTGTTCTACTGCGTGCAGCGCGGGCTCTCCCAGGAAGAAGCCGTCGGCCTGGTCGTCAACGGTTTCGTCAAGGACGTGCTCCAGCAGCTCCCGATGGAGTTCGCGGTGGAAGCGCAGAAACTGATCTCGATCTCGCTGGAAGGATCGGTCGGCTAGCTCCGGCCTCATCCTGAGGAAGCCGCATAAGCGGCCGTCTCGAAGGATGGATACGGGAAGATTTTGGCCTCAATCCTTCGAGACGCGCCTACGGCGCTCCTCAGGATGAGGGGATAGATGGAAAAAAGATTATGGCTGCTTTGCTTGAAGTGAAAGACCTGCAGGTTCGTGTCGAGGAGCGTGAGATCCTCCACGGGCTGACGTTGACCGTGAACGAGGGCCAGGTGCACGCGATCATGGGGCCGAACGGCTCCGGCAAGTCGACGCTGTCCCACGTGATCGCCGGCAAGCCCGGCTATGAAGTCACCGGCGGCCAGATCCTGTTCAGGGGCGAGGATCTTCTGGAGATGTCGCCCGACATGCGCGCGGCCAAGGGCGTGTTCCTGGCCTTCCAGTATCCGGTGGAGATCCCCGGCGTCGCCACCATGACCTTCCTGCGCACGGCGCTGAATGCGCAGCGCAAGGCGCGCGGCGAAAGCGAATATTCGACGCCGGACTTCCTGAAGAAAGTCCGCGAGGTCTCGAAGTCGCTGAACATTCCGCAGGACATGCTCAAGCGCGGCGTCAATGTCGGCTTCTCCGGGGGCGAGAAGAAGCGCAACGAGGTGCTTCAGATGGCGCTGTTCGAGCCGAGCCTCTGCATCCTCGACGAGATGGATTCCGGCCTCGACATCGACGCGCTGCGCATTGCCGCCGACGGCGTCAACGCGCTGCGTTCGCCCAAGCGCGCGATGGTCGTCATCACCCATTATCAGCGGCTGCTTAACTACATCGTGCCCGACGTCGTGCACGTGATGTCGAAGGGCCGGGTCGTAAAGAGCGGCGGCAAGGAACTGGCGCTGGAGCTGGAAGCATCCGGCTACGCCCAGTTCGAGGACGCCGCGTAAGGAATTTTGTGATGAACGTTGCTGTGGCAAAGACCGGAAAGGGCCGCGCGGTGAGCGATCTCTTCACCAGCGCCGAAGGCCGGCTGCCGGGTTCGCCGGCGGTGATCGCGGCACGCCGCGAGGCGTTCGAGGCCTATGAGCGTCTCGGCCTGCCGCACCGCCGGATCGAGGAATGGAAATACACCGATCTGCGCGCACTGCTCGGCGAGGTGCTGCCGCTGGCGGCCAGCCCCGATGCGGCCGCGTTGAAGCGCGCCGCGGATGCGGTGAAGGCAAGTGCGATCGCGGGTGCCCGCAAGCTGGTGCTGGTGGACGGCGTGTTCGCGGCCGACCTGTCGGACCTGAAGGCGCTCGGCTCCGAGGTCAGCGTCAAGACGCTGCGTGAGGTGCTTGAGAGCAAGGCCAATCCTGCTGCCGCCGATCTCCTGCAGACCGTTTCGAGCGACGCCGTGATCTCGCTCAATGCAGCGATGGCGACCGATGGCGTGGTGATCTCGGTCGCTGATGGCGCCCAGCCGTCCGCGCCCATCCAGCTCATCCATGTCGCCACCGCATCGTCAGCCTCGACGTTCACGCGCTCGCATCTGCGCATCGGCAAGGGTGCCCGGGCGACGATCATCGAAAGCTTCGTCGCGGCCGGAAACACGAGCGCCTACCAGGTCAGCGACGCGGTGATCCTCTGGATCGGCGATGACGCCGACGTCGCTTATATCCGCCTGATGGACGATGCGCCTGATGCCGTGAACATCACTTCGCAATTCGTCACCGTCGGCGCCAACACCAAGGTCAACTTCTTCAACATGACCAGCGGCGCCGCGGTCAGCCGCCTCCAGGGCTTCATCACGCTGGCGGGCGAGGGCAGTGAGCTCGCGATCAATGGCGTGAACCTCCTGAAAAAGACCGAACATGGCGACACCACGCTGGTCGTCGACCACGCCGTGCCGAACTGCGTCAGCCGCGAGATCTTCCGGGCCGTGATCGACGACCGTGCCCATTCGGTGTTCCAGGGCCGCATCATCGTCCGTCCCGACGCGCAGAAGACAGACGGCAAGATGATGACCCGCGCGCTGCTGCTATCGGACGAGGCGGAAGCCGACAACAAGCCCGAGCTCGAGATTTTTGCCGACGACGTCTCCTGCGGCCACGGCGCCACCGCCGGCGCGCTGGACGACAACCTGCTGTTTTACCTGAAAGCGCGCGGCCTGCCGGAGAAGCAAGCGCAGGCGCTGCTGATCCAGGCGTTCGTCGGCGAAGCGATCGAGCAAATCGCCGACGACGGCTTGCGCGAGCACGTGATCGGCATTGCCGAGCGTTGGCTGGAGCGGCGCCAATGAGCACGCATCCGGCAGTCAAGAACGGCGCCTATGATGTCGCCCGCGTGCGCCAGGATTTCCCGGCGCTCGCCATGCAGGTCTACGGCAAGCCGCTGGTCTATCTCGACAACGCCGCATCCGCGCAGAAGCCGCAAGTCGTGCTCGATCGCATGACGCAGGCCTATACGAGCGAATACGCCAACGTGCATCGTGGGCTGCACTATCTCGCCAACGCCGCGACCGAAGCCTATGAGGGCGGCCGCATCAAGGTCGCGCAGTTCATCAACGCCCCGCGACCTGAGGAAGTGATCTTCACCCGCAACGCCACTGAAGCGATCAACCTGGTCGCGTCGTCCTGGGGCGAGCCGAACATCAAGGCGGGCGACGAGATCGTCATCTCGATCATGGAGCACCACTCCAACATCGTGCCTTGGCACTTCCTCAGGGAGCGTCATGGCGCAGTGATCAAATGGGCGCCGGTCGATGACGAGGGCAACTTCCTGATCGACGAATTCGAAAAGCTGTTGACCGCGAAGACCAAGCTGGTCGCGATCACGCAGATGTCGAATGCGCTCGGCACCATCGTCCCGGTCAAGGACGTCGTAAAAATCGCGCATGCCCGCGGCATTCCGGTGCTGGTCGACGGCAGCCAGGGCGCGGTGCATCTGCCCGTCGACGTCCAGGACATCGGCTGCGATTTTTATGTCTTCACCGGGCACAAGGTTTACGGACCGACCGGCATCGGTGTGCTCTGGGCCAAGTACGATCACCTCGTCGCGATGCGTCCCTACAACGGCGGCGGCGAGATGATCCGCGAGGTCTCGCGCGAGATCGTCACCTACGGCGATCCCCCGCACAAATTCGAGGCCGGCACGCCGGCCATCGTCGAGGCCGTCGGCATCGGCGCCGCCATCGACTACGTCAATTCGATCGGCAAGGAGCGCATCGCCGCGCACGAGCACGATCTCGTCACCTATGCCCAGGGCCGCCTGCGCGAGATCAACTCGCTGCGCCTAATCGGCACCGCCCGTGGCAAGGGTCCGGTGATCTCGTTCGAGCTCAAGGGCGCGCACGCCCACGACGTCGCCACCGTGATCGACCGCCAGGGCATAGCGGTGCGCGCCGGCACCCATTGCGTGATGCCGCTTTTAGAGCGGTTCAACGTCACAGCCACATGCCGGGCGTCGTTCGGCATGTATAATACGCGGGAAGAAGTCGATCATCTGGCTCAGGCGCTGTTGAAGGCGCGGGATTTGTTCGCATGAGTGACACCGCCGAAATCAAAACCAATCCGATGGAAACCCGGTCGGCGCTGCCGCCGGAAGAGACCGAGCGTCTCACCACCGAGATCATCGCCGGGCTGAAGACCGTGTTCGACCCGGAAATCCCGGCTGACATCTACGAGCTCGGCCTGATCTACAAGGTCGAGATCAAGGACGATCGTTCGGTCGACGTGCAGATGACGCTGACGACCCCGAACTGCCCGGCCGCCGGCGAGCTGCCGACCATGGTCGAGAACGCGGTCGCCAGCGTTCCCGGCGTCGGCGTGGTCGACGTCAAGGTGGTCTGGGAGCCGGCCTGGACGCCGGAACGCATGAGCGACGAGGCCCGCCTCGTGCTCAACATGTGGTGACGCTGACTCACCTCGCTTTGCAGAACTGGCATTGAATTTGCTCCGCAACGGACCACATCACTGACATGACCCAGATATCGTCCGGCTCGACACCAGCATCCACCGCCAAGCCGCGGCGGCCCCGCCCGCAAGTGATGCGGCTGACCGATGCCGCCGCCCAGCGCATCAGCGAGCTGACCCAGCGCGCCGACTCGGAGATCGTCGGCCTGCGCGTCGGCGTGAAGAACGGCGGCTGTGCCGGCCAGTCCTACACGGTCGAATACGCCCATGACGTCCGCCCGACCGACGAGGTGGTCGAGGACAAGGGCGTCAAGATCCTGGTCGATCCCAAGGCCGTGCTGTTCCTGCTGGGGACCGAGATGGACTACAAGGCCGACAAGATGCAGGCCCAGTTCGTCTTCAACAACCCCAACCAGATCTCCGCCTGCGGTTGCGGCGAGTCGGTCGAGCTGCGCCCGGCCAAGATCGACGGGTAGGCCCGGCTCGCGCCTCTCGCTCCGCCGTCGTCCCGGCGAAGGCCGGGACCCATACCGCGTGATCTCGCGATGATGCGCGGTGTCCGTACCGGCGCTGTCAAGATTGCCAGTCTTCGCTAAACTACTCCCTGGGGTTATGGTCCCGGCCTGCGCCGGGACGACGATGGGAAGGCACCGGGGCCATGGACCGCGAATTCCTGATCGACCTGTTCGCCGATTTCGGCCCGGTCACGATCCGCAAAATGTTTTCCGGCTACGGCATCTCCGCCGACGGCATCAACTTCGCGCTTGCTTTGCGCGCCGGCCTGTTCTTCCGCGCCGACGAGCAGACCATCCCGAATTACGAGGCCGAAGGCTCAAAACCATTCCAGTATTCGACGCGCGCCAAGACCGTGGTGGTGAACTCCTACTGGGAGCTGCCGGCGCGCCTGTTCGACGATTCCGAGGATCTCGTACGTTGGGCGAGGGCCGCGCTCGCTGCCGCCCAGCGCGCCAAGGTGAAGAAGCGGCCGAAGGCGGTGAAGGTCGCGAAGAAGGCCGCGAACAATCCCGCGAAGAAGAGAGTGGCTAGGAAGGCAGCGAAGAGCTCGGTTCGTAAGGTGGGCAAAGCGACTCGTCCGCCGTAGCTCGCAGAGCGAAGGCGGAAGCGTGCCCACCGTTAGGATTGCGATGTGGAGAGATGGTGGGCACGGCGCGTTCCGCCTTTGCCCACGCCACGCGACTTCAATCCACGGCCCTTGTCAGGCCGACCCTCATATCTTTGGCCATGTAAACGCAGGTGCCGTCGGCAAGCACGCGCCCGTCGGCAAATCCCAGGACCAGCTTGCCGCGCCTGACCTGGCGCATCGCGACCTCGTAGCGCACGCGGCGCGTCTGCGGTGTGACGGATCCCGTGAACGCCACCTCGCCGACGCCGATGGCGCGGCCCTTTCCCGGTGAGCCCGACCAGCCCAGCCAATAGCCGATCATCTGCCACATGGCATCGAGCCCCAGAGAGGCCGGCATCATGGCGTCACCGCGAAAGTAGCAATCGAAGAACCAGTGGCCCGGCGCGATATCCAGTTCGCCGACGATGTGTCCCTTGCCGAATTCACCGCCGTCCAGGCTGAGCTCGGTGATGCGGTCCATCATCAGCATGGGCGGAGCCGGCAATTGCGCGTTGCCGGGGCCAAAATAGCCGCCTTCGCTCGACCTCAGCAGTTCGTCCCTGGTGTAGGACGGTTGCGGCAGGTGAAAATCAATTGGGTTTGGCAAGACGACAACACCTTTGCGTGCGCGGGGGAGGTGCAGGAGGCCGGCAATGCAGCTCCAGATGTCGTAGCTCCCGGAGCAAAGTCAAGCCGCATCCTGAGAAGACCGCGCGGCGGTCGTTTCGAAGCATGGCCGCGAGCTAGATGTGGAGCCTCAAGAGGTTGTTCCTGGTCAAACCAAGTCGGCTGATCGGGATTTGTGAGTCTATACCACCATGGGGACGGTGCCAGTTGTATTGATGCAGCCAGATCGGCAGCTCTTGAGCGCGCCGATCTGATGTTGGGTAGGCTTTGGCGTAAGCCCATTCCCGAAGCGCGGTCTGGATGAAGCGCTCGGCTTTTCCGTTTGTTCGCGGCGTGTACACGTGGCTGGCGGGGTTTGGCTCGGCGATGAATGGGGCTTGGAGGAACGATCTCGCAACCCAGCAACACCTTCAGCGCGGAACCGCTTGACCCATTTGGCAACCGTCTTCGACGAGATGTTGAACAGGTCAGCCGCGGCGGCTTGCGTCAGCCCGCCCTCGACCACGCTTCGGACCATCGCCTCTCGACCTTTGGGCGTCAAAGGCGCATTCTTGTGGACGTTCATCTGGTCTCTCCTCGGAACACTGAAGCTTCGCAACCTCAGCTTCCTCGGTTCAGACCAGATGGACAACCTCCTGACAGACCACAGCTAGACCGGGGGCCGTCATGGTTCGAGACGGGTTTGCGCGCCTCCTCACCATGAGGGTTGAGCAGTTCTCGGATTGGAGATGGCTACGCCACGCGGCTGCGCGTCTCGATCGCGTATTCGGGATCGGCTTCGCAGATCACGCGGTTGCGGCCGTTGCGCTTGGCGGCGTAGAGGCAGGCGTCAGCGCGTTCGATCAGCGCGTCGGTGTCGTCGCCCTGCTGCAGCAAGGAGACGCCGACGGAGACGGTGACGCGGCCGAGGATCTCGCCGGTCGACTTCTTCTTCAATTCCTTCGCCATCACGGCGTGGCGGATATGGTCGGCGACCGTGAGCGCCTGGCGCAGGGCGGTGTTGGGCAGCACGACGGCGAACTCCTCGCCGCCATAGCGCGCGGTGATGTCCTGGCCCTTGATGCTCTGTTTCAAGGACACGCCGACCAGCCGCAGCACCTGATCACCGGTGAGATGGCCATACGAATCGTTGAAGGACTTGAAGTGATCGATATCGAACAGCAGCAGCGACAGCGGCTCGCCTGAGGCAAGTGCGTTCTGCACGGCCGAGGCGATCATGCGATCGAAATATTTGCGGTTGCCCAATCCCGTCAACGGATCGGTCAGGCTTTCGGTGCGGATCGCTTCGAGGCTCTGTTGGAGATTGTTGATCTCGTGCTTCGACAGCGTCAGCCGGTCTTCCAGTGCTTTGTTGGCCTCGCGCATCTCGCCGGTCGAGCGCAGCAGTCTCTCGACGATCGTCCCGATCTGCTCACGGCTCTTGGCCGACGACAATTGTTCGGTCGCGTCCGACAGGCTGGAATCGTAGGTGCCGTTCATGTTGAGCGCGTGACCGAGGACATTCATCACATCGTCGATCTCGCCGATCACACGCGCGCCGACCTTGTCGATCCGATCGGTGGTCTTGATGTGGGAGAGATAGGTATCGTGGATCTGTTCGAGATCGGCTTCGGTCAGCTTGCCGCTGCGCGCGAGCGTTTCGTTGATGATCTTGTTGAGCGGCGCGTTGTAGCCGGTGGCGTAGACGTACCAGATCTCGTAATTGCGGGGAATCGCGGTCTGCTTGAGCGACCGGATTTGACCGAGCGCCACGTCGGCGAACGCCATCGTGCGTTCGTGTTCGTCAAGCACGTTGACCACTGAACATTCCCCACGACGATCGGTGCGCAGCCGATCGCAGCAATAGCTATAAATTATGTTCGTAGGCTAACGGACGATCGTGAACGACCCGTAAATGTACGTGGCTGAATGCACCCAAAAAGTGCTGGTTGTGTCTTTTGCAACCAAAGCCTGCAGCGCAACGCACTTCAGGCGCCGGCGGGGGAGCGAACCGGCCGCAGCAGAAATGCCGGCAGATGCGAGTGATCGCCGGGCTCGTTATCGGCTTCACGTTGGCGGCGCGGCTCGGGCCGGCCAATCGAGGGCACGTGCGATGGATTGGCCGGTGGGCGCGATCCGCTGCGCGCCTCGGATGACGGCTTGGCTTCGCGCGGAGGCCTTGCCTCGCGTGCAGGCCTTGCTTCACGCTCAGCTCTTGGCTCGCGTTCAGGTCTCGGCTCGGGGACGGAGCGTGTTTCGGCTGGAGGCCGCGCCTCGCGCGGTTCGTGGCTGCGCTCACGGTCGCGACCGCGCGCCGGCTTGCCGCGTCCGGCGCGTGAACGCTCACGGCCGCGTTGTTCGCGCGGACGCTCGCTCGCATCGGAAGCATCGGTGCGGACTTCGAAGTCGCCCTCGGCACGCGGAATGGTCTGGCCGATCAGCTTTTCGATCGCCACCATCGACTTCTGGTCGAGCGGCGTCACGAGCGAGATCGCCATGCCGGAGCGACCGGCGCGGCCAGTGCGGCCGACGCGGTGAACATAGTCGTCGGGATGGTGAGGAACGTCGAAATTGAAGACGTGGCTGACCTCGGGAATGTCGAGGCCGCGGGCGGCGACGTCGGAGGCGACCAGCAGCGGCAGTTCGCCCTTGCGGAACTGTTCGAGCGCCGCTGTGCGGGCTGACTGGTCCATGTCGCCGTGCAGCGCGCCGACGCTGAACCCGTGCTTCTGCAGCGATTTGTGAACGACGGCGACTTCGCGCTTGCGATTGCAGAAGATGATCGCGTTCTGGAGATCCTTGGCCTCGCGCAGCAGGCGTCGCAGCAATTCGCGCTTCTCATGCGCCTCGCGCCCGGCCGGAACCTGACACTGCGTAACGGTGACCGCGGTGGTGGCGGGCTTGGAGACTTCGACCTTCTGCGGATTGTGCAGGAAGGTTTCGGTGATGCGCCGAATTTCCGGCGGCATGGTCGCGGTGAAGAACAGGGTCTGCCGCGTGAACGGGACGAGCTTGCAGACGCGCTCGATGTCGGGAATGAAGCCCATGTCCAGCATGCGGTCGGCTTCGTCGATGACGAGCAGCTCGACGCCGGTGAGCAGGAGGCCGCCGCGTTCGGTATGGTCGAGCAGGCGGCCCGGGGTTGCGATCAGCACGTCGACGCCGCGCGTCAGCTTGGCATCCTGGTCGCCGAACGAGACGCCGCCGATCAGCAGCGCGACGTTGAGTTTCTGGCCGGCGCCGTAGCGGTCGAAGTTCTCCTTGACCTGCGCCGCGAGTTCGCGGGTCGGCTCGAGGATCAGGGTGCGCGGCATGCGCGCCCGGGCGCGACCCTTTTCGAGGATGGTGAGCATCGGCAGCACGAAGGCCGCGGTCTTGCCGGTGCCGGTCTGGGCGATGCCGAGCACATCCTTGCGAGCGAGGACGTGGGGGATCGCCTGTTCCTGGATGGGGGTGGGGGTGGTGTAACCGGTGGCCGCCACTGCAGCGAGGACTTTTTCGGATAGTCCGAGATTGGTAAAGGACATTGAGCCTCTGGTCGAAACCGCCGTTCGGAATCGAGGGTAATAAGGCTGTCGCGTTCCACCCCGAAACGGCGCGCTTTCAAAGAAGCTGGGGGTGCTGACTCACGCGAACAAAGCGCAAGGCTCAGGAATCCCTCTTCGATACCGAGCCGCGTCGACCCGGAACATAGGGGGAATCGGCTAAAGTCAATGGAGCAGCCGCGGGAAGGCCCTAAAAACTCTGGGGTTTTGCCCAAATAACGGGCGCGGCTCGCTTTTCCGCGGCCACCGCCGGCCTGGTCGGAACCTCCGCGCCCGGTTGAACCCTGCCAATGCGTTAGCCGACTACGACATCAGTGGCGAGAGCTCCCCGAAAGCGGTCAAATCGATCCGGTCGGGCGATCCTGCAACGGGATTTTCGATGCGACATCGGCTTTTCAGATTCCTGGTGGCACTTGCTGCCGTGGCAGGCCTCGGCAGCTTCGCAAGCGCCGCACATGCCGAAAAGCGCGTCGCGCTCGTCGTCGGTAACAACGACTACAAGAACGTCCCGAAGCTCCTGAAGGCCGTCAACGACGCCCGCACCATGGGCGACACGCTGAAGCAGCTCGGCTTCCAGGTGATGGTTGCCGAGAACCAGAACCGGCAGCAATTCTCCGAGACGTTGCTCGCCTTCGACCGGGCGATCGAGCCCGGCGACACCGCGTTCTTCTTCTACGCCGGCCACGGCTTCGAGATCGCGGGCCAGAACTACCTGCTGCCGACCGACGTGCCGGCGGCGGCGGAAGGCCAGGAAGAGCTGGTACGCGACGCCTCGGTTCTGGCCGACCGCATCGTCGAACGTCTCCAGAACAAGAAGGCGCGGACATCGATCCTGGTGTTCGACGCCTGCCGCAACAATCCGTTCGAGCGCAGCGGCACCCGCGCGGTCGCCGGCGGTGGCGGGCTCGCGCCGATGACGCAATTGCCCGAGGGCGTGTTCTCGGTGTTCTCGGCAGGTCCCCGCCAGACCGCGCTCGATCGTCTCTCCAATGACGATGCCAATCCCAATTCGGTGTTCACGCGCACCTTCGCCAGGGAATTGCTCCAGCCCGGCGAGAATCTGGTGCAGGTGGCGCAGCATACGCGCCGTCTGGTCAGCGAGATGGCCGACACCGTCAAGCACAAGCAGGTGCCGGTCTATTTCGACCAGATGGTCGACGACGTCTTTCTCAGCGGCATCGCCAAGGATGCCGCCGCCGCCGCGCGGCCGGCCGATCCGCCGCCGCAGCAGCTTGCGGCACTGCCGCCGGTCTCGGTGCCGCGCGTGCCGAAGGAGGAGACAACCAACGCGCCGATCGCGAGCTTCTCGCGCCACAATGGCGGTTGGAGCGTGACGTTCTCCTTTGCTGATCCGACGCTGGGAGTATCCTGGCGCATGGCCGGCAATGGCGATTTCCGCGAGACCGGCTTCATCGACACGCTCGATCCGCGCACGCGCAGGCGGATGCCGAATCCGTCGATCGAATTGCCGCCGGATGCGCAGGCCGGCACGATCGAGGTCCGCTATGTCGATCAATCCGGCGACTTGCAGGGACCGTTCCCGATCAAGTTCGACCCCGAAGCGGCGTTGATCCGGGATCAACGCAAGATCCTCGACATGACCGCTACGAGCTGGCTGTCATTCCGCGAGTTCAACGGGCTCTTGGTGTACTACACGCACCTGGTCTCCTACCGCTGCGCCATCCGCGAGGCGCGGATCGGGTTCGACACAGCCGTGCCCGACAAGGTGCTGAAGCTGCCGCCCTGCGATCTCCGGGATCCCACTGCGGTCTCGGCGGGCATGCTGCTTTACCAGAAGCTTCCGCCGACAACGCAATTCATGTCGATCGAATTGACCTATCGCGACGGCAGCGTGTCGGAGATCAAGACGTTTCGCACGGCGAACCGCAGCAACAATTGAACATGCCTTGGACGCCTGCCTGCGCTACAATCGGTCAACAAGGATCGATGCAGTCGTGAGGCCGGGTCATGGATGGAACCACGTCAGATCACCCCGCAACCCGCTCCATCAAAGTCCGCTGCTGCGTCGTCGGCGGCGGCCCTGCCGGCATGATGCTCGGCTATCTCCTGGGGCGTGCCGGTATCGACGTTGTGGTGCTGGAGAAGCACGCGGATTTTTTCCGCGACTTTCGCGGCGACACCGTGCATCCCTCGACGCTCCAGGTGATGGACGAGCTCGGCTTCATCGACGCGTTTCTCAAGCTGCCGCATCAGCAGCTGCAGAAGATGGAGGGCCTGTTTGGCGGCACGCATGTGCGGCTCGCCGACCTCAGCCGGCTGCGCACCAAATATCCTTTCATCGCCTTCATGCCGCAATGGGATTTTCTGAATTTCCTGCGCGAGGCCGGCCGCCGCTTCGCCTCGCTCAAGGTGATGATGAGCACGGAGGCGGTCGACCTGATCCGCCGCGGCGACACCATCACCGGCGTGCGCGCAAAGACGCCGGACGGCACGATCGACATCGAGGCCGATCTTACCGTCGCGTGCGACGGCCGGCATTCGCTGCTGCGCGAGCGCGCCGGCCTCGCGGTCGAGGAGATCGGCGCGCCGATGGACGTGCTGTGGTTCCGTGCGGGCCGAACGCCCGACCAGACCGAAAACCTGTTCGCGCGGGTCGAGCCCGGCAGGATGATGGTCACCTTCGACCGTGGTGATTATTGGCAATGCGCCTATGTCATCGCCAAGGGGCAATACGATGCGGTGAAGGCGAGGGGATTGCAGGCGCTGCTCGACGACATCGTGCGCATGGCGCCGGTCCTCAAGGGCGGAATTGCCGACGTGAAAAGCTTTGACGACGTCAAGCTGCTCACCGTTGCCATCAACCGCCTGACGCGCTGGACGCGGCCGGGCCTGCTCTGCATCGGCGATGCCGCGCATGCGATGTCGCCGGTCGGCGGCGTCGGCGTCAATCTCGCCGTGCAGGATGCGGTTGCGACGGCAAACCTGCTGGCTGCGCGACTGACGCGGGGCTGTCCATCCGATGACGAACTCGATGCCGTGCGGCGCCGCCGCGAGTTTCCGGTGAAGATGACGCAGCGAATGCAGGTGATCGTGCAGAACAATATCATCAGCGGCGCGCTGCGAGGCGGCGACCGGCCGCTGAAGGTGCCGCTGCTCTTGCGCCTCATCAGCGCGCTGCCGTGGCTTCAGGGCATCACGGCGCGCTTCATTGCGCTCGGCGTGCGGCCGGAGCACGTGCATTCGAAAGCGGCGCCGGGCGGTGTCGCGGAAATTCGTCAAGGATAACGCCGCGTTAAAGCGCACGCGGCGCGTTGCGCGCGTGCAACAGCGCGGGCGGATTCAAAGCCGGTTATACGCCGATCCGGCGCCTTAACTCTCTTGATTCAAATTTGAGTAAGAACTGCGTGTGAGCGTGCATCCATCAAAGGACACGGGGTGTACCATGCGTAACAAGTTGATTGCCGCCTTCGCCTGCGCGACCGCTCTGGTTTCGGCGGGCGCTGCTTCTGCCGCTGATCTCGGCGCGCGGCCGTACACCAAGGCACCGGCCTATATCGAGCCGCTGTTCAACTGGACCGGCTTCTATGTCGGCGGCCACATCGGCGGCGCCTGGACCAACGAGCAATTCATCAACAACGGGGTCGGCGCGCCGTTCGGCGATCTGACGTCGGGGCAGGGCTATCGTCAGCGCGGGACGGGCCTCATGGGCGGCGCCCAGATCGGCTACAACTGGCAGGCCAACAACTATGTGTTCGGCATGGAAGGCACGATCTCGGGCCTCGACAACAAGGGCACGGTCGTGAACACAGCATTTGCTCCGGGCGGCAACGTCTTTGATTGGCGCGCGAACGTGCTTGCGACCGTCGTCGGCCGCGCCGGCTTCGCCGTGCAGAACAATCTGTTTTACATCAAGGGCGGCTATGCCGGCGTGAACAACCGTCTCAACGTGACAGATACGGTCGGTGCGGCCACGGGTTCGGGCGGTCAGACCCACTGGGCCAACGGCTGGACCGTCGGCGCGGGCTGGGAATACGGCGTCACCCGCAACTGGATCGTCGGCCTCGAATACAACTACGCCGCCTTCGGCAGCCAGACCTATCAGCTTGGCGGGACCTCGGGTAACTACACCTTCGACGCCAAGCCGCGCGACATCCAGTGGGCCGTCGTGCGCGCGAGCTACAAGTTCGACGCGCCGGTCATCGCGCGCTACTGAGCACATCGACGAACGATCGATCAGCCAACAAGAAAATCATCACCACCAATTCAAAAGCCCCGGCTTCGTCCGGGGCTTCTTTTTTGTGCGGGGCTGGCTCATGCCATCACCGAGAACCCGCCATCGACGGGGATTGCGGTGCCCGTGACGAAGGCCGATGCGGGCGAGGCGAGGAACACCGCGATGCCGGCAAAGTCGTCGATGTCGCCCCAGCGCCCCGCAGGCGTGCGTGCCAGAACCCGCTCGTGCAATCCCGAGACCTGCTGCCGCGCGCCGCGCGTCAGCTCAGTGTCGATCCAACCCGGCAGGATGGCATTGACCTGGATGTTGTCCGGCGCCCACGCATTGGCGCAGGCGCGCGTATACTGCACGATGCCGCCCTTGCTCGCCGCATAAGCCGTCGCGAAGCTCGCGCCGAAGATCGACATCATCGAGCCGATATTGATCACCTTGCCGTTGCCGGACGCCTTGAGCGCGGGGTAGGCGGCCTTCGAGCACAGAAAGGCGCTGGTGAGATTGGTTGCGATGACCTTGTTCCATTCGTCGAGCTCGAGCTCGTGCGGCGGCTTGCGGATGCTCATGCCGGCGTTGTTGACGAGGATGTCGATGCGGCCGAGATCCCGGACCACGCGCTCGACCATGGTGGCGACGGCCGCCTTGTCGGTCACGTCCGTGGTGACGGCAATCGCCCTCACGCCGCGCTGTTTGAGATCGGCAATTGCAGTGGTCGATTTGGCTTCGTTGCGGCCGACCACGGCGATGTCGGCACCGGCGTCGGCAAGCCCGTGGGCCAGGCCAAGCCCGATGCCGCCATTGCCTCCCGTGACGATCGCGACCTTGCCGCGGAGATCGAACCGACTGGATGTCATGCTTTATTCCCTGGTTTCTTCTATGGATTGCTCTGCCAGATCAGCACCAGCCCCAGACCGGCCATGGCAGCGCCATACCCCGCCCATTGCAGCTGGTTGACCATGAAGCTCGATCGCGGCCACGGAACGGTGCCCGTGCCCTGTCCGATCCAGAGCAGCCCGACGGCGAGGGCAAACAGGCCTGCGATCAGCAGAAATCTGCGCATGCATTCCCTCCATGGATCCGCTTCTGTCATGGCCGCTGCGTCAATGATGTCCGCGGGCATGAAGCTTGGGCTGCACAGTAGCCGGCTTTGCTTCGGATACAATGGGTCACGAGCGCAACGAGCGCGCTGCCTGGAACAGCGCAAATGTGGGGAAAGGCTCTCAGCTCGATCCAAGTAAACTCAGCTCACCTCGTAACGAAAAAGCCCCGGACGGCGCCGGGGCTTTGACATTCGATGTTGAGCTTCGATCAGTATTTCGCGACCACCGGGCCTGCATTGAAGCGATAGACCAGAGACGTGCTGACGGTCTGCACCCAAGGCTTGAAGGTGACCGACAGGCCGGTCGGCGTGCCGCCAAAGGCAGGCGTGAGTGTCATGGGCAGTGACGCGCGATCATAGTAAGCGCTGCGGTATTCGGTCTTCATGAACCAGCCGGGGGCAGCGATGCCAAAGATGTCTAGGCTGTTCTCGACGCCGCCGCCGACGAACCAGCCATCGCGATGGAAGGATGGCGTTGTGTAAAACGCGACGCCGGGCAGACGGAGGGAACTGAGAGTGT
This sequence comes from Bradyrhizobium sp. LLZ17, assembly GCF_041200145.1. Classification (NCBI taxonomy): domain Bacteria; kingdom Pseudomonadati; phylum Pseudomonadota; class Alphaproteobacteria; order Hyphomicrobiales; family Nitrobacteraceae; genus Bradyrhizobium; species Bradyrhizobium zaerense. Next base: position 1,524,704 of record NZ_CP165734.1, on the reverse strand, counting down.
TGCCGGACCATTCGGAGCCCGTGTAGCCCGCATTGACATAGGACAAGACGTTGGGCGCGGCGAGATATCCGAGCCGCAGGCCGGCTGCGTAGCTGGTGCGAAGCTTTTCCGTCCCCTCCGAATTGGCCATGAACGTTTCGTTGAGCGAACCGTGAATATCCCCGAATTGTCCGTCAGCGAAAGCACCGGCAACCCAATTGCTGCTGAATTGCCAGTCGTATCCGAGACCAACGGTTCCGAACCAGCCGCTGCCTCCCTGGCGTTGGTCGCGCGTGAAGGGCGTAATGGGACCGCCTAGGATCGCGTTGGTCTCGACGTTGCTCTCCGCGCTCCAAAGCCCGTCGCCGGCGCCGCCGAAGACGTAGACGCCGGTCCAGCTTGGTCCTGCGGCAGGCGCGGGAGACTTGGTGTAGAGGCGCGGAGAGGCATCCGCAGTCGCGGGCATGCCCTTGTCGTTGAACCGGTAGACCAGCGAAGTGCTGATGGTCTGTACCCAAGGCTTGAAAGTGATGGCGGTGCCAAGCGACGAGCCGGCAGGGCCACATACAGTCGCCGCCTCGCCGGCGGCCGTGCAGGTCTCGGCCAAGGTGGTGCGGTCGTAGAACGCGGACCGATATTCGGTCTTCATGAACCAGCCTGGCGCGCTGATGCCGAACAAGCTGAGATTGTTCTCGACGCCACCGCCAACGAAGAAGCCATTGCGACGGAAAGACGAAGTGGTGGCGAGCGCCGCAGTCGACGTGCCAGGGAACGCGGAAAGCGTGGACAGGCTGGCGCCGGACCATTCGGAGCCCGTATAGCCGGCGTTCACGTAGGACAGCACGTTCGGAGCGACCAGGTAGCCGAGCCTTGCGCCTGCGGCGTAGCTCGTGCGGAGCTTTTCGCGTCCCTCCATGCCGAAAAATGAGTCCGACATGGAGCCGCTGATGTCGCCGAACTGTCCGTCCGCGAAGACGCCGGCAACCCAGCGGTTGGCGAACTGGAAATCGTAGCCGGCGCCGACCGTGCCGAACCAGCCCCTGCCGCCCAGCCGCTGGTCGCGCGTGAACGGCGCGCCAGGCGGTCCGAAGAAGCCGATTGTTCCGTCGCTGACGAGATTGCTGTCGGCGCTCCACAGACCGCTGCCGCCGCCGCCGAAGACGTAGAAGCCGGTCCAGCTCGCGACCGCAGCCGGAGCAGGGGCTTTGACATACGGTCTGGGCGCGAGATCGGCGGCGGATGCCGAGCCGCCGATCAGGGCGATTGCCGTCGTCGTGAGCAGCAGCTTCTTCATTGTCATGGTTCCAGCAATCCGAGCCAACGCGCCAGCCATCAGTCTCGCGCGATTCCAAAGTTCCATGGAACTTCTAGCCGATTGTTGGCCGAAGAGCTGTTGCGAGAATGGTACAGGGCTTGAGCGGTCGGACGGGCCAGTACGACGTGCGCGGATTATTCCGTCAGCCTGTTGCCAAACAAAAAAGCCCCGGACGATGCCGGGGCTTTGATGTCTCAGATCGAGATCAGATCAGTACTTCGCGACGACCGGGCCGGTCCAGTTGAAGCGGTAAACCAGCGAGGTCGAGATCGTCTGGTTCCAGGAGTTGGCACGGATGCTGTCGATACCTGTCGGCAGGTTGGTCGCGTCGGACAGTTCGTCCCGGGTCTTCGCGCCGTAGAAGGCCGAACGGTATTCGGTTTTCATGAACCAGCCCGGCGCAGTGATGCCGAAGATGTTCAGGTTGTTCTCGACACCGCCGCCGACGAACCAGCCGTTGCGATTGTAGCCGGCGAGATGGACACCAGCGGGAGTGCCAGCCAGGTTGGTGAAGCTGGTGCTGCCGAAGTGAGCGCCCGAGTAACCGCCGTTGACGTAGGAAAGGACGTTCGGAGCGACCAGCCAGCCGAGGCGCACGCCGGCGGCCCAGGAATCTTCCAGCTTCTGGCTGCCCGTGAGGCCGAGCAGAGGATCCTGAACGGTTGAGCGGATGCTGCCGAACTGGCCGTCAGCGAACACGCCGGCGACCCAGGTGCCGCTGAACTGCCAGTCGTAGCCGAGACCGACGGTGCCGAACCAGCCCGAGCCACCCTGACGCTGCGTGATCGTCAGCGGCGTGCCGGTCGGGGTCGCGAGGATGCTCTGGTCAGAGGCCGAAATGCCGCCGCCAGCGCCACCGAAGATGTAGAAGCCGGTCCAGTTGGCAACCGGAGCCGCCATCGGAGCCTTCACATAGGGGCGCGCCGCGAGATCAGCCGCCGAGGCCGAACCGGTCATCGCCGCCGCCGCGGTCAGAGCCAGCAAAATCTTCTTCATGATAAATCCCCAACCTAGGTCTGTGGTGCAGGCGCGAGCGCACTGAAGTCCGAGTGATCTGATGCCCCGACTATAGACGTTTCTCTCCGAAATGCTGTTGCAGGGCAGGCACAGTCGCCGGAAAACGCCGGCCGGACGGCGGTTTGGAGGACGATTGACTGGGTCGAGAAAATGACACGGAATCATAGTGTTGCGTGCTTCTTCGGAGTTCTGCTGCGGGTAAGTTTTTGTTAGCAAATGCGCCTCTGTCCGAAACGGAGGCAGTCCTGCTTTGGCCTTGGCGCCTGTGAGTCGTTGGCCGAGTCGCGGGTCGTGCTGGACGGCGGCCTGCCTGAATCAGCCGGAAAGAGCCGCACTGCCAATGAAAAAGCCCCGGCGTTGAGCCGGGGCTTTTTCGCGGAAAACCGCTGCTTCAGACGTCGAGCAAATCGTCGTTGGCGAATTCGGCCTTGTCCGAGATGAACGCGAATCGCGCTTCCGCCTTGGTGCCCATCAGCCGCTCCACCGAATCGGCCGTGGTGTCGCGGTCATCCGCGAGCAGCACCACCTTCAGCATGGTCCGCTTGGCCGGATCCATCGTGGTCTCCTTGAGCTGCGCCGGCATCATCTCGCCGAGGCCTTTGAAGCGGTTCACCTCGACCTTGGCATTGGCGTTGAACTCGCTCTTGATCAGTGCCTCCTTGTGCGCGTCGTCACGGGCGTAGATCGACTTGGTGCCGACTGTCAGCTTGTAAAGCGGCGGCACCGCAAGGAAGAGATGCCCTTCGTCGATCAGCCGCGGCATCTGCCGGTAGAAGAAGGTGATCAAGAGCGAAGCGATGGGGCGCCGTCGACGTCGGCGTCGGTCATGATGATGATGCGCTGATAGCGCAGATCCTCTTCGCGATACTGCGCCAGCATGCCGCAGCCGATCGCCTGCACGAGGTCGGCGAGCTGGGTGTTTGCCGTCAGCTTGTCCTTGCCGGCGGAGGCGACGTTGAGAATCTTGCCGCGCAGCGGCAGCACGGCCTGGGTCTTGCGGTCGCGCGCCTGCTTGGCGCTGCCGCCGGCCGAGTCACCCTCGACGATGAAGAGTTCTGAGCCCTCCAGGCCTGCATCGCTGCAGTCGGCGAGCTTGCCGGGCAGGCGCAGCTTCTTGCCGGCGGTTTTGCGCGCGGTCTCCTTCTCCTGGCGGCGGCGCAGCCGCTCCTCGGCGCGATCGATCACGAAATCGAGCAGCCTGTTGGCCTGGTTCGGATTGCCGGAGAGCCAGTGGTCGAACGGATCCTTCATCGCTTGTTCGACGATGCGCTGCGCTTCGGCCGTGGCAAGGCGATCCTTGGTCTGGCCCTGGAATTCGGGCTCGCGCACGAACACCGAGAGCATCACGGCCGCGCCGACCATCACGTCTTCCGAGGTGATGGAGGCCGCGCGCTTGCCCTGGCCGACGCGCTCGGCATGATCCTTCAGGCCGCGCAACAGCGCGCTGCGCAGGCCGGACTCGTGCGTGCCGCCGTCGGGCGTCGGCACGGTGTTGGTGTAGGACGACAGGAAGCCATCGGCATCCGCGGTCCACGCCACCGCCCATTCGCAGGCGCCATGCGCGCCGTTGCGCCCGGATTTGCCTGAGAAGATGTCGGCATGCACCAGCGTGTCGGCATGGATCGCAGCGGCCAGATAATCCTTCAAGCCACCGGGGAAGTGGAACGTCGCTTCCGCCGGCACGTCCTCGACGCCCTTCAACAGCTCGGGCGCACAATTCCAGCGGATCTCGACGCCGCCGAACAGATACGCCTTCGAGCGCGTCATCTTGAACAGGCGCTGCGGCTTGAACGCGGCCTTGGCACCGAAAATGTCGGTGTCGGGCTTGAAGCGCACGCGCGTGCCGCGGCGGTTGTTGATCTTGCCGAGATCCTCGAGCTTGCCCTTCGGGTGCCCGCGCTCGAACGTCATGCGGTAGAGTTTCTGGCTGCGCGCGACCTCGACCTCCAGCAAGGAGGAGAGGGCGTTCACCACCGAGATGCCGACGCCGTGCAAGCCACCCGAAGTCTCGTACACCTTGGAGTCGAACTTGCCGCCCGAGTGCAGCGTGCACATGATGACTTCGAGCGCCGACTTCTTCGGAAACTTCGGATGCGGATCGACCGGAATGCCGCGGCCGTTGTCGGTGACGGTCAGGAAACCGTCGGCGCTGAGCTCGACGCCGATGAAGGTCGCATGCCCGGCCAGCGCTTCGTCCATCGAGTTGTCGATGACTTCGGCAAAGAGGTGATGCAGCGCTTTTTCGTCGGTGCCGCCGATATACATGCCGGGCCGGCGCCGCACCGGCTCCAGGCCTTCGAGCACCTCGATGTCGGCCGCCGTGTAGTCGGCTTCGGCACCGCCGGCCCGCGAGGCCGCCTTGGCGGCGGCGCGAGGCTTCGGCTCATCGCCGCCGAAAAAATCGTCTTTTGCCTTGGGCTTCAATTGTTTGGACATGTATCTTGATGCAGTTTGAGGGCCGCCTGAGCGGCAGATCGGTTGCGCCGACTATGCCACGGCTGGCCGAGAAAGGTCACCGCGGGACGGCCGGGCGGTGGCGTTGGGAGCCAATCCCGGCGATTTTACGCCGCTGGCTGCCCAAGTCCCGGCAATTTGACGCGCCGGTCCGGTCCAGATCGGGCTTTGTGACTTGATGTCACACAAGTGCTTGGCTTACCAGTCCTTTTCATCGAGCAGGCCTCAAGGCGGGGCGGGAAGGCGATCAGGAATGGAGCAGTATGCGCACGCACTGGCCGACTTCGTGCGCCTTCACCAGGCTTGGGCGGCTCCGATCGTGTTCCTGCTGGCCTTCGGCGAGTCGCTCGCCTTCATTTCGCTGCTGATCCCGGCCTGGGGCGCGCTGGTCGCGATCGGTGCCCTGATCGGGGCGAGCGGCATCAGCTTCTACCCGGTCTGGATCGCCGGCGGCATTGGCGCCGCTCTCGGGGACTGGGTCTCCTATTGGTTCGGCTACCGCTACAAGGAGCAGGTCGCACAGATGTGGCCGCTCTCGCGCTATCCGGAACTGCTGCCCAAGGGCGAGGCCTTCGTGAAAAGCTGGGGCGTGCCCAGCATCTTCATCGGCCGCTTCTTCGGCCCCTTGCGCGCCTCCGTGCCGCTCGCCGCCGGCATTTTCGAGATGCCCTATTGGAGCTTCCAGACCGCCAATTTCATTTCGGCCCTGGTCTGGTCGGCGGCGCTGCTGCTGTTCGGCGACGTGATCGCAACGATCATGGAATGGATCTGGCGGGTGGTGTGAAGCTTGACGGGAACCGCGCTTGGCCCTATAGCCCCGCGCCATGATCAACGCCGCGACCATCCTGTTCGCCCGTCGCCGCCGCCGCGCTTTAGCGGTTTGGGCGGTCGATCGCGTTTGAGATCATCGTCTTTGCCGCTGGATCCGATCCGCGGCATTCTCTCTCCTGTCAGCGCGATCTGATCCGGCGGCCCCCAACGAGGCCCAGCAGGAGACCAATATGTACACGCCCCCTTGTTCAAGCAGGACCGCGCCGCGAGCCTGAAATTCGCCGAGGCGCGCGGCTTCGGCATGATGTGCGCCTTCGACGGCAAGAAGCCGATCGCGTCGGCGCTGCCGTTCTATCTGACCTACGCCGATGACGGCACGCCGCACGCCGCCTTTCATGCCGCGCGTCACAATCCGCTGCTAAAGCTTGCGGACGGCGCGACCTCCTGGCTGCTCGCGGTCAACGGTCCCGATGCCTATGTCTCGCCCGATTGGTACGTCTCGCCCGATCAGGTGCCGACCTGGCTCTATCAGTCGGTGCATCTGAGCGGGCCGGTGCGGCTGCTAGCGGACGACGAGCTGTCGGTGCAGGTCGATGTCCTCAGCGAGAAGTTCGAGAGCCGGTTGCTGCCGAAGAAGCCGTGGACGTCGGGCAAGATGACCGCGGGCCGGCTGGAGGCGATGAAGAAGGCGATCGTGGGTCTGGTGATGACGGTTGAAGAGGTCGAAGGCAGCTTCAAGCTCAACCAGCACAAATCCGACGCGGATTACACCGCGATCGCCGATGCTCTCGGTGCGCAGCCTTCCGCCGACGCCAGGGAGATCGCGCAACTGATGCAGGACGTGAAGCCGCAAGCTTTCGCGGCTGCCAACAAGCTCCAAGGAAGCGTGCCATGAATCTTTCTGAAACCAGCCTTTCTGACACCAGCCTCGTCGACACGAAGGAAGGCTCGAAAACGGGCCCTGCGAAAAAGCCCGCATCCGTCTTCGTCGACGGCGGCTCCGGCACCACCGGGCTCGGCATCAACGAGCGGCTGAAGCTCCAGAGCGATGTCGTGGTCAAGACGATTGCCGACGACAAGCGCAAGGACCCCGCGGCCAAGAAGGCGCTGATGCAGGAGGTGGATCTCGTCATCCTGTGCCTGCCGGACGATGCGGCCCGCGAAGCGGTCGCGCTGATCGACAGCATGGGCGCGTCGGGGCCGAAGGTGCTGGACGCCTCCACCGCGTACCGGGTCGCGTCTGATTGGGCCTACGGCTTTCCGGAGCTGACGGCAGACCAGGCCGGCAGGATCAAGGCCGCGAAGAAGGTCTCCAATCCCGGCTGCTATCCGACCGGCGCGATCGCGCTGCTGCGGCCGATCGTCGACGCGGGTCTGTTGCCGCCCGATTATCCCGTCACCGTCAACGCGGTGAGCGGCTATTCCGGCGGCGGCAAGTCGATGATCGCGAGCTATGAAGAGGGCCGCGCGCCGGCCTTCGAGCTTTACGGCCTCGGCTTCGAGCACAAGCATCTGCCGGAGATGCAGCTCTATTCGAACCTGACGCGGCGGCCGATCTTCATCCCGTCGGTCGGCAACTACCGGCAGGGCATGCTGGTCTCGGTCCCGCTCCAGCTCGACACACTGCCGGGAAAGCCCAGCGGTGCAGATCTCCAGGCCGCATTGGCCAAGCGCTATGCCGGCTCAAAATACGTCTCGGTGATGCCGCTTCAGAACGAAGCGACCAAGGGCGGCAAGCTCGAGCCGGAGGCGCTCAACGAAACCAACATGCTCGAGCTCTATGTCTTCGCCAGCGACAAACATCACCAGGCGGTGCTGGTCGCGCGGCTCGACAATCTCGGCAAGGGCGCCTCGGGCGCAGCCGTTCAGAATATGCGGCTGATGCTGGGCCTTGACGCCTGAAAGGAACGCGTGATGAGCTCGAAGAAGATCGGCACTCTCGGCGCCTCCGGTTACACCGGGGCCGATGCGGTGCGCCTGCTGGCGCGGCATCCGAACGCCGAGATCATCGCGCTCACCGCCAACACCCACGCCGGCAAGTCGATGGGCGACGTGTTTCCGCATTTCTTCATGCTGAACCTGCCGAAACTCGTGGAATGGGAAAAGGTCGACTGGAGCAAGCTCGATGCGGTGTTCTGCGGGCTGCCGCACGGCACCACGCAGGAAATCATTGCCGCGGTCCTCAAGGCAAATCCGGAGATCAAGGTCCTCGACATGTCCGCCGACTTCAGGCTGCGGGACAAGAACACCTACGCGCAATGGTACGGCCATGAGCACCGGGCGCTCGAACTGCAGGGCGAAGCGGTCTATGGCCTGACCGAATTCTATCGCGAGAAGATCGCGTCGGCGCGGCTGGTCGCCTGTCCCGGCTGCTATCCCACGGCGGCGCTGCTCGCGCTGGTGCCGCTTGCGAAAGCCAAATTGATCGACATCGACGACATCGTCATCGACGCCAAATCAGGCGTCACCGGCGCCGGCCGCGGGCTGAAACAGAACACGTTGTTCAGCGAGGCGGGCGAGGGGCTGTCGCCCTATTCGGTCGGCACCCACCGGCACGCGCCGGAGATCGAGCAGGAGATCGGCGTCGCCGCCGGTTCCGCGGTGACGATCAACTTCACGCCGCATCTTATTCCAATGGCGCGCGGCGAACTCTGCACGTCCTATGTCAGGCTCAACGGCGCGACGCCGGACGATTTGCGGGCCGCACTCGAGAAAGCCTACGCGAACGAGCCCTTCGTGCATGTGGCCAGGAAGGGCGTGCTGCCGCAGACCCAGAACGTGCGCGGCTCCAACTATGTGCAGGTCGGCGTCATCGCCGACCGGATCAAGAATCGGGCGATCGTGATTTCCACCCTCGACAATCTGGTGAAGGGCTCGGCCGGTCAGGCAATCCAGAACATGAACCTGATGTTCGGGCTGCCCGAGACCGCTGGACTGGAGCAGATCGCGCTGTTTCCCTGATCGCTAGAACACCTTGAAAATCGCCAGCGCCAGCACAGCCTGCGCCAGGAAGCCCACCGTGAAGGCGACCGTCCGGAACACCGGGATCCCGAGGGCATAGACGATCAGATGCGCGACGCGAGCCCAGAAGTAGACGACGCATGCCAGCACCGTCCATTTCGTCGAATAATCGATCGCGTTCAGGATCAGCACCAGCGGCGCGAACAGGACCAGGTTCTCGACCGCGTTGTCATGCGCGAACATCAGGCGGTTCGCCCACTCCGCCTGCGGCTTGTCGCCGCGCGAGGGATTGGCCATCGCGCCACCGAGACCGCGCACCTGGCAGCGATTGATGGTGTAGGGAATCCAGAGAATCCCGGTCAGGATCACCGTCATTGTCAGCCAGAACAATTCGCGCGTCATAATCCGGTCCCCTCTGTCGTCTCATGTCTGAATCGAGAGCGAGCTTATACAAGCGCGCAAGCTTGCGCCATGCGCAAGCAATCGTCCGCTACGCGCGCACCCTGACATAGCTGCCGGGCGCGTCCTCGATCGGAGGCAGCGCCTCGCTGCCGACCTTGCGCGCCGGGACTTCCTCCGGATCGAGCCCGCCCAGCCATTCGCGCCAGTCCGGCCACCACGAGCCCTTGTGCTCGACGGCACCCTTCATCCACTCGGCTACGGTGACGTTCTTGACGTTGTCGTTGGTCCAGTACTGGTATTTGTTCGACGCCGGCGGATTGACCACGCCGGCGATGTGGCCCGAGCCGGACAGCACATATTTCACCGGGCCGCCGAAGAACTGCGAGCCGTAAAGCACCGACTCGGCCGGCGCGATGTGGTCCTCGCGGGTGGCGAGATTGTAAACGGGCACCTTGACCTTGGAGAGGTCGAGCAGGGTGTTGTCGAGCACCATGGTGCCCGTGGACAGCCGGTTCTCCAGATAGCAGTTGCGCAAATAATAGGAATGGTTCGACGCGGTCATGCGGGTCGCATCCGAATTCCAGTGCAACAGGTCGAACGCGCTCGGCTGCTGGCCTTTCAGATAGTTGCTGACGACATAGGACCAGATCAGATCGTTGGAGCGCAGCATGTTGAAGGCCATCGCCATCTTGGAGCCTTCGAGCACGCCGGATGCCTTCATGTCCTGCTCGAGCGCTGTGATCTGATCCTCGTCGACGAAGACGAGGAGATCGCCGGCATGGGTGAAGTCGACCTGCGCTGCAAAGAACGTCGCCGAGGTCACCCGCTGGCGGCGCTTCTCGGCGAGCCAGGCCAGCGTGGTCGCGAGCATCGTGCCGCCGACGCAATAGCCGGCCGTGTGCACCTTCAACTCGCCGGTCGCGCGCTCGATGACGTCCATCGCCGTCAGAACGCCTTCCTTCATGTAGTCTTCCCAGGTCTTGGCTCCGAGCCGCTTGTCGGGATTGACCCACGAGATCACGAACACGGTGATGCCCTGGTCGACGCACCACTTGATGTAGGATTTCTCCGGCTTGAGATCGAGGATGTAGAACTTGTTGATCCAGGGCGGCACGATGAGGAGGGGCGTGCGCAGCACCTTCTCCGTCGTCGGCGCGTACTGGATCAGCTGCATCATCTCGTTCTGGTAGATCACCTTGCCCGGCGTGGTCGCCATGTTGACGCCGACGACGAGGTTGTCCGGATTGGACTGGCGGATCTTCAGCATGCCCTTGCCGGCGGCGATGTCCTCGGCCAGCATGGTCAGACCGCGCGCGAGATTTTCGCCGCTGCTTGCGACGGTTGCGCGCAGCACCTCGGGATTGGTCAGCACGAAGTTCGACGGCGACAGCGCGTTGGCGACCTGCTGGACGTAGAACTCCGCCTTGCGGCGGGTCTGCGGATCAAGCTCGGCGTCGCGCACCAGCTCCTGCGCCCATCTGGTCGTGAGCAGATAGAGCTGCATCATGAAATCGAAGAACTGGTTCGATTTCCATTCCGGATCGGCAAAGCGCTTGTCGCGCGGCGACGGCGCAATCGCGGGCTGCGCATCCTGGCCGGCCATGCGCCGCGCCGCAGAGCCCCAGAGGTCGAGATAGTCCTTGGCAAGCTTGGTCTGGACCTCGGAGGCGCGCGAGGAGTCCGACAGCCAGTATTCGGCGACCGACGTGAAGGCTTTGACCACTTCGGCGAGCTCCGCCGACGGTCGGTCCTGCACCTCGCCGCTTTCGCGCGGCTTCAGGTAGGCGGCAAGCGCCTTGCCGCCGCCTTCCATCGCGCGCGCGACATTCATCGCGAAGGCGTTTGCATCGAACTTCGTCTCGGATCCGGGCGTGTCGGTCGTGGCTGTACTCATGGGCAGAACAGTAACGATTCATTCCGTATTCGTCACCGCGAAGCTCGCCGGTTTCGCGTCAAACAGACGCGAAGATGTGCTGCACTGCGACAAGGCTTCTTGCTTTTGTCACAATCGACGTGCACCTCTCGTGTTGTGGGCCTTGGATGAATTCTCGCTCGTACCATTTGTGGGCAGCAATGGTTTGAGCTTGGGCAGGTTGTTGGTTAAGCTACCGGCAGCCTTGCGTTGGGACGAAGTGGGGATTTCCCAAGTGTTGGCGTTGTGGGACCTGCAAAAGACCCGGCTCGCGTGCGGCGCGCTGCTGATCGCGGCGCTTGCGCTGGGCGGCTGCTCGAGCCAGCTCGCCGACTACTCGCCCGCCGATGCGCAGGCGCATGCGAAGGATCCGAGCGGCTATCTTCCGGTGCACGACCTGCCGCCTGATCGCGACCAGGCGATCATCCCACCCGACCAGCGCGCCAAGATCGAGGCGGAGCTTGCCGCCGCGCGTGACCGCCAGGCCGTCGCCGCCAAGGACGCCAAGTAAGTACGCTAAGTAGAGAACGGCGTGGCGGAGCAAGGTAATCGCTGGCGCCCCCGCCACTCCGTGCTAAAAAGACCCCAGTTCAGCCGAGAGTCAGAGCAAGGGACTTCAATCCCCGTCGCTGAGAAACGCTCGAAGTATTTGATTTTGAGCGATTTTCACGAATGGGTCGAGGCCTCCCCCATGGTCTGTCATGACCGTTCGATTCTGCCCTGACCGGTTGCCCGGAGCCCAAGTAGCGATGTCTGGACCCATGGAAGAATTTTACCGCATCCGCCGCCTTCCGCCTTACGTGTTCGAGCAGGTCAACCGGGCCAAGGCGGCCGCGCGCAATGCCGGCGCTGACATCATCGATCTCGGCATGGGCAATCCGGACCTGCCGGCGCCGCCGCATGTGCTGGAGAAGCTCAAGGAGACGCTCGGCAAGCCGCGCACCGACCGCTACTCGGCCTCGCGGGGCATCCCCGGCCTGCGCCGGGCCCAGGCCGGGTATTACGCCCGCCGCTTCGGGGTGAAGCTCAACCCCGACACCCAGATCGTGGCGACGCTCGGCTCCAAGGAGGGCTTTGCCAACGTGGCCCAGGCGATCACTGCGCCGGGTGACGTCATCCTGTGCCCGAACCCGAGCTACCCGATTCACGCCTTCGGCTTTTTGATGGCGGGCGGCGTGATCCGCTCGGTGCCCTCGGAGCCGACGCCGCAATTCTTCGAGGCGGTCGAGCGGGCCATCGTGCATTCGATCCCGAAGCCGCTCGCGCTCGTGGTCTGCTATCCCTCGAACCCCACCGCCTATGTCGCGAGCCTCGACTTCTACAAGGACCTGGTCGCCTTCGCGAAGAAGCACGAGATCCTGATTTTGTCCGATCTCGCTTATGCCGAGGTCTATTTCGACGAGGGCAATCCGCCGCCCTCGGTGCTGCAGGTGCCCGGCGCGATCGACGTCGCCGTCGAATTCACCTCGATGTCGAAGACGTATTCGATGGCCGGCTGGCGCATGGGCTTTGCCGTCGGCAATGAGCGCGTCATCGCCGCGCTCGGACGGGTCAAATCCTATCTCGATTACGGTGCGTTCACGCCGATCCAGGTCGCGGCGACCGCCGCACTGAACGGCCCTGACGATTGCATCAAGGAGATGCGCGATACCTACCGGAAGCGCCGCGACGCGCTGGTGGAGTCGTTCGGCCGCGCCGGCTGGGAGATCCCGCCGCCGGATGCCTCGATGTTCGCCTGGGCACCGCTGCCGGAGGCGTTCCGCAGCGTCGGCAGCATGCAGTTCGCGACACTGATGGTGGAGAAATCCGGCGTCGTGCTCTCGCCCGGCGTGGGCTTCGGCGAGCATGGTGAAGGATATGTCCGCATCGCCATGGTGGAAAACGAGCAGCGGATCAGGCAGGCCGCGCGCGGCGTGCGCCGCTTCCTTGAAAGCGGCATCGAAACGTTGCACAACGTCGTTCCGCTCGCCACCCGGCGTTAATTCTCTTCGACAGGTTTTCCAAAGCACATGGTCGCACCCCTGAAACTGGGCATAGCGGGGCTCGGCACCGTGGGCGCCGAAGTCGTCCGTCTGATCGAAACGCAAGCCCGCGTGCTCGCAGGCCGCAGCGGCCGCGGCATTCGCGTCGTCGCCGTCACCGCGCGCTCGAAGGCGAAGAAGCGCAGCGTCGATCTGCGCGGCGTCGAATGGGTCAAGGATCCGCTCGCACTTGCAACCCATCCCGGCATCGACTGCTTCGTCGAACTGATGGGCGGCGCCGGCGATCCCGCGCTCGCGGCCGTCGAAGCTGCGCTCAACGCCGGCAAGTCCGTCGTCACCGCCAACAAGGCGTTGCTCGCCAAGCACGGCCTGAAGCTCGCCAAGGCGGCCGAAAAGCATGGCGGTGCGCTGAATTTCGAGGCAGCCGTTGGTGCTGCGATCCCCGTCATCAAGACGTTGCGCGAAGGCCTTGCGGGAACCGGCATCAGCCGCGTCTACGGCATCCTCAACGGCACCTGCAATTACATCCTGACGCGGATGGAGCAGGAAGGCCTGTCGTTTGCCGAATGCCTCAAGGACGCGCAGCGGCTCGGCTATGCCGAGGCCAATCCGTCCTTCGACGTCGACGGCCACGACACCGCGCAAAAGCTCGCGATTCTCGCCAGCCTCGCTTTCGGCACGAAAGTTGCTCAAAGCGCGGTCTATGTCGAAGGCATCTCCTCCATCGCGCCGGAAGATCTGCGCGCCGCCGCCGATCTCGGCTATCGCGTCAAGCTGCTCGGCGTTGCGGTTCGCACCGCAACTGGCATCGAGCAGCGCGTGCATCCAACCATGGTTCCAAAATCCTCGTCGATCGCGCAGGTGATGGGTGTCACCAATGCGGTCACGATCGATGGCGAGGGCATTCCGCCGATCACGCTGGTTGGCCCCGGCGCGGGGGAGCAGCGACCGCGTCCGCCGTGGTGGCCGACATCGCCGACGTTGCGCGCGGCATCCGCGCCAATCCGTTCGGCCGGCCGATCGCGCAGCTGCGCGACACCAGGAAGGCGCCGATGGAGCGCCACGAGGGCGGCTACTACATCCGCCTCCTGGCGCGCGATTTCCCCGGCACGGCGGCCGCGATCGCGACCCGGCTCGCCGAGCAGAAGATTTCGATCGAGTCGATCGTGCAGCGTCATCCCAATGGCGGGGTCACGCCGGCAAATGGCAAGGCGGTGCCCGTGCCCGTCATTCTGATCACTTACGCGACGCATGAAGATGCCGTGCGCCGCGCACTCGCAGCGGTGCAGAAGGATAAGGTGATCAGCGGACGGCCGCAGGTCATCAGGATCGAGAAGAACTAGCGCATCGACAGCACGGTTCGAACGAACCGCGATGTTGCGAATTGATGCGGCGAACGTCCGCCGAAAGCAGTTGAAGGAGTTAGCCAGATGTCGACCCATATTTCAGTGCCGCCGCAAGCCTTGCTCGAGCGCATTCTCACGCTGGAGATCGTGCGGGTGACGGAGCGGGCGGCGGTGTCGTCGGCGCGGCTGCGCGGGCACGGCAACGAGAAGGCGGCGGACCAGGCCGCGGTGGACGCGATGCGCCGCGAGCTCAACAAGCTGCCGATCGAAGGCACCATCGTGATCGGCGAGGGCGAGCGCGACGAGGCGCCGATGTTGTTCATCGGCGAGAAGGTCGGCATGAACGCCGGCCCGCAGGTCGACATCGCGGTCGACCCGCTCGAAGGCACCACGCTGTGCGCCAAGAACATGCCGGGCTCGATCGCCACCATGGCGATGGCGGACGGCGGCACGCTGCTGCACGCGCCCGACGTCTACATGCAGAAGCTCGCGATCGGTCCCGGCTACGCCAAGGGCGTCGTCGAGCTCGACGCCACGCCGGCCGAGAACGTCCGCCGTCTCGCCAAGGCCAAGGGCGTCCAGCCCGACGGCATCACCGTGCTCGTGCTCGACCGTCCGCGTCACGCCAGCATCATCGAGAGCGTGCGGTCGACCGGCGCGGCCGTGCGCCTCATCACCGATGGCGACGTCGCCGGCGTCATCCACTGCGCGGATCCTGATAATACCGGCGTCGACATGTATCTCGGCACCGGCGGCGCGCCGGAAGGCGTGCTTGCGGCCGTGGCGCTGCGCTGCATCGGCGGCCAGATGCAGTGCCGCCTGATCCTCGATTCCGAAGAGAAGCGCGAGCGCGCCGCCAAGATGGGCGTCAACGATCCCAAGATGATCTACGGCATCGAGGACATGGCGCGCGGCGACTGCCTGTTCGCGGCCACCGGCGTCACCACCGGCTCGCTGCTCTCAGGCGTGAAATTCCGCAAGGACGGCGTGATCGAGACCGAGACGGTGGTGATGCGCTCCGTCACCGGCACGGTGCGCTACATCAAGGCCGAGCACCGCGAGCTCGCGAAGTTTCATTTGGACTAAGGATGCGAGGAGCGCGCATAACGTTCGGCGAATTCAGCCGGACGTTCGCCGCGGATTGACCAGCCTGCGTCGAAGTTGGGTTATGGCCTGTGAGGCGGTGCTGGCAAAAACATGAAGGCATCGCGCAAGGTCAGCGCTAGCTTCAGAGCCGACTGCAGCAGGTCGACTTCTTTGGCAAAAGGCAGAAGAAGCAGCTTCGCCGATTTGACATCCCCGGTCGCGAGCGCGCGCCGAGCGTTTGCGTCGGCCTCAAAATAGGCATCGCTGGCCAGCATGTTGGACAACGCGCCCGATATGCCGGCATCGTAGCTCTCCAACCGGACTTCCGAAACGTAATGATCCGGCCGTAGCTGGATTCGATTTTCAGGACTTGCCGGGTCGAAGAGCCCAGCCTTGCCCAACATGACCAGCAACGGATGATTTCGGGCGATCGAGGTAGGAATGACCTCGTAGGTTCTTTTGTTTTCCGGGCCGGTCCCCAACAGATGAGAATGTAATGACCGGCCCGATGTTGAACCGCGAGTTGCGGTGAAGCACAGCGACGCGGTGCTCGATCTCGGAGTCGGCCTCGAACACTGCGCCGCTCGCGAGTTCGGTGCCGATGCCGTTTGCGATGACGAATGACGCAAGCTGGGCAACGCGGCCGATGACAACGCGCTCGTCGAGTCCATCCACTTCAAACTCAATCTCGCGTCCCGTGAATGCGGATAAACCGACCGTATAAGCCCCGACGGTCTCACCGCAACGGAAGGGAACGATTTCCATCCACAGTCCAAACGGGTGATCTGGAAACGGAGTGAACGATCGGCCTGACTGCTCAAGCCACATCTCGGGGGAGCGACCAACGTTTCCGCACCAGACTACTCCGAGACAGCCCCGCTGCGCTTCGAGCACGCCGCCGACCACGGCCGTTGTGAGGCGAGCACTCTCGACGAGCCCAAGCTCTGTCGTGCCTGCGTTTTTTTCGGCGGAGCCCATCGTCGAAATGATCAGGTGCGCGCGGTGGCGGTCTACCGCGTGGAAAGCGTCGGGCCACACCGACAACGTCCGCTCCCACAGCTGCTGATCGAAGGGCAGGGGCGCGGGCATCAACAGGATGGCCACTAGATGATCGCCGGCGCGGATGAACATCGGTCCGTCGGCGTCTACACTTGACCCGCGTTCGGTGCTTTCCCAGCGCAGGCCGGGATGACGGACGCGTAACGCCTCAATCAGGACTCCCATGTTCGGGAAATGGCCGTCCTCCAGCATCACGTAGGCGACAGATTTGGTCATGGCAGGTGCGCAGCAATCCGACTGGTTGGCCGGTCACCTTGCTCATGTTGGATGTGCTTCATGTACCGGCCAGCGCTATTGTTGCATGGAACCGATCGTGCTTTAAAGCCCTCGATCCGAGCGCGTCCCGCAGCCACGGTGCAAAGCATGACTACGACCTCCGATCTCACCGCCGTCAAAGCCCTCGTGTTCGACGTGTTCGGCACCGTTGTCGACTGGCGCGCCAGTCTGATCACCGACCTGATGTGGTGGGGCAAGGGCCGCGGCATCACCGCCGACTGGACCGCTTTGGTCGACGGCTGGCGCGGCATGTACACCGCGGCCATGGACGACGTGCGCAAGCACCCCGAACGCGGTTATGTCATCCTCGACGTCCTGCACCGCCGCTCGCTGGACAGGCTGGTCGAGAAGTTCGCGATCAAGGGTCTGACCGAGGCCGACCTCGACTACATCACCAAAGGCTGGCACCGCCTGCATCCCTGGCCTGACAGCGTCGCCGGCCTGACGCGGCTCAAGACCAAATTCGTCATCTCGCCGCTGTCGAACGGCAATGTCGCGCTGCTCACGAACATGGCGAAGTTTGCGGGTCTGCCCTGGGACCTCGTGATGTCGGCCGAGCTGTTTGAGCACTACAAGCCCGATCCCGAGACTTATCTCGGCGCCGCGCAGCTGCTCGACCTCAAGCCTGAAGAGGTCATGATGGTCGCCGCGCACAATGGCGATTTGGCCGCCGCGCAGAAGAATGGCCTCAAGACCGCGTTCGTCGCGCGGCCGACCGAATACGGTCCGCACCAGAAGGTCGACTTCGAGGCGACCGGCAACTGGGACATCGTCGCCAGGGATTTTGGCGGGATCGCCGACAGGCTCGGCTGCTAGGGTCTTCACGCAATCCGCAGCGCGAGCTCGCTTGCTTCCGTCTCGGCAAAGCCCGCCTGCAGGACCTCCTCGCGCTTGTGCCGCAGATGCGTGCGCAGGATGTGCGACAGGCCGACACCGTCGCGGCGCTGCAGCGCGTTCAGGATCGCTTCGTGCTCCTGCACGGCCAGCGCCCAGCGCTGTGGAGTCATCGGCGTGACGTAGCGCGCGCGCCGGATGCGCGCCGTCACGGACGCGTAGAGCCCGATCAGTGCCGGATTGCCGGCTGCGGTGACGATGGCTTCGTGAATGGCGCGGTTGCCGCGGTAGTACTGGATCAGGTCGCCCTCGCGATAATGCTGCACCATGGCCGCGTGCGCAGCCGCGATCTCGTCGATCCCGGCCTCGCTGATGCGCTCGCAGGCGAGTTCGCCGGCCAGCGCCTCGAGGCCCTGGCAGACCTCGAACAGGTCGCGCACGTCCTTGTCGGTCAGCTTCGCCGCGCGCGAGCCGCGATGCGGCAAGAGCTGCACGAGTCCTTCGGCAGCGAGCACCTTCAAGGCCTCGCGCAGCGGCGTACGCGAGATCTGCAGCCGCTCGCACAGCTCCCGCTCGGGAATGCGCGCACCCGGCGTGATCTCGCCCTCGAGCAGGATGGCGCGGATGCGGCCAACGACCTCTTCATGAAGCATGGGATGATCCGGTTTGCATTCAAAAAGAATTTAATGGCGTCTAATCCAAAGTTCCACCTTGAATATCCCCAATTTTGCATTCAAAAATGTAAAAAACAGGGGATGGCAAATGGACCTAGAGGCCGCAGAGGCAAAAGACCTCGTTTTCGAGCTTGAGGACGGCATCGGGCGGGTCACCTTCAACCGGCCGCAGGCCCGCAACGCCTTTACTTTCGCGATGTACGAGCGGCTTGCCGCGATCTGCGAACAGGCCAACGGCGATCCCGCCATCAAGGTGCTGGTGTTGCGCGGCGCGGGCGACAAGGCGTTCGCCTCGGGCACCGACATCAATCAATTCCGCGACTTCAAGACGCCGCAGCACGCGATCGACTACGAGAACCGGATCGATCGGGTGCTGACCACGCTCGAGCAGTGCCGGGTGCCGACCATCGCGGCGATCAACGGCTTCTGCACCGGCGGCGGCGCGGGCATTGCCGCGTCCTGCGACCTGCGCATCGGCACCAAAAGCGCCAGAATCGGATTTCCCATCGCTCGCACGCTGGGCAATTGCCTGTCGATGTCCAATATCAGCCGCCTCACCGCGCTCATCGGCGCGGCGCGCGTCAAGGATCTGATCTTCACCGCGCGCCTCGTCGATGCCGCGGAGGCGGCACGTGTCGGGCTGCTCGGCGAGGTCGTCGAGGATGACGCGGCGCTCGGCCGCCGTGCCGGTGAGGTTGCGCGGCTGCTGGCCAGCCACGCGCCGCTGACGTTGACTGCGACCAAGCAGGCGGTGGCCCGCCTGCAAAGGCGGCTGACATGGGAAGAGGGCGAAGACCTCATCCTGATGTGCTACACGAGCCAGGATTTTCGCGAAGGGCTCGATGCTTTCCTCAACAAGCGCGCGCCGCAATGGCGCGGTCAATAGGCCAGCCGATGCAAAGCGACCGTTCGCAATCCACCTCCCGCCGTATGGGACCGCTCGCCGGCCTCAAGGTCATTGATCTCACCCATGTCATGGCGGGGCCGACCTGCACCTTGATGCTCGCCGACATGGGCGCTGACGTCATCAAGATCGAGAAGTGGCCGAACGGCGACGACACCCGCCATTCCGTGCCGCCCAAGATCGGCGACGAGGCGGCATCGTTCCTGATGATGAACCGCAACAAGCGCGGCATCGTGCTCGATCTCAAGACCGAGGGCGGCAAGCGCGTGCTGCGCCGGTTGGTCGCGGACGCCGACGTGCTGGTGGAAAATTTCGCGCCGGGCGCGATGGAGCGCCTGGGCTTCGGCTACAAGGCACTGCACGAAGAATTCCCGACGCTGATCTATTGCTCGCTGTCGGGCTTCGGCCGCACCGGTCCCTACAAGGATCGCCGGGGATTCGATCTGGTCGCGCAGGCGATGAGCGGCATCATGAGCTTTACCGGCGAACGTCCCGATGGCCCGCCCGTGAAGTGCGGCCCGCCGCTGTCGGACATCACCGCCGGGCTGCTCGCGAGCATGGGCATTCTGGCCGCCTACACCCATCGTCTCAAGACCGGTGAAGGGCAGTGGGTCGAGACGTCGCTCTATGAGGCGGCGCTGGTGCAGACCTATTGGCAATCCACGATCGCGCTCGCCGCCGGCACCGCGCCGCGCGCGATGGGTTCGGCGCATCCGCTCAATGCGCCGTATCAGGCTTTTGAGGCGTCCGACGGCTGGCTCGTGGTCGGCGGTGCCAACAAAAAGCACTGGCTGTTGATGCTGGAAGCGCTTGGCGCGAGCGAGCTCGCCGCCGATCCGCGCTTCGTCACCGGAGCCGATCGCATGGCGCACCTGAAGGAGCTCGAAGCCGTCCTGAGCGAGCGCTTCCGGACCCGGTCGCGCGCGCATTGGCTCGCGGCGCTCGACGAGAAGGGCGTCCCCTGCGGCCCCGTGCACGACATGCTGGAGGCGCTCAGCGATCCGCAGACGCTGGCGCGCGAGATGGTGGTCGAGGTCGAGCATTCCACGCTCGGCCCCGTCAAGACGATCGGACTTCCCGTCAAATTCTCGGAGACCCCGGGCAAGGTGCGCTCCGGCGCGCCCGTGTATGGCGAGCACACGCGCGAGGTGCTGACGGAGCACGGGTTCGACCAACAGCAGATCGAAGCGCTCGAACAAGAAGGCGCAATCGTTTCGGCATCCAGGGAGCGCAAGGAACGCGTCGCCTGAGCAGACGTCGAGACGGCTGGAGAACAAATCACAAAAAATCAGTTGGAGGAAATCATGCGTAGGACGTCTCTGTTTCTGTTGTCCGTCAGTGCGGCAGCTCTCGCCAGCAGCGCGCCCGCGCTCGCGGCGTGGCAACCCCAGAAGCCGATCGAGTTCGTGGCAACCGCAGGTCCTGGCGGCGGCACCGACAATATCGCCCGCGCGGTGCAGAACATCGTCACCAAGTACAAGCTGACGGACCAGCCGATTGTCGTCGTCAACAAGCCCGGCGGCAGCGGCGCGGAAGGCTATGTCTACGGCAAGGCCTCCGCCGGCGATCCCTACAAGGTGATCTTCGGCACGTCGAATGCCTGGCAGCAGCCGCTCGTCTCCAAGGTCGCCTTCAACTACACCGATCTGACCCCGATCGCGGCCATGGCGCAGGATGAATTCCTGCTCTGGGTCAAGCAGGACGCACCCTACAAGACCGCGGGCGACTATCTGAAGGCGGCGGCAACGGGTGACTTCAAGATGGGCGGGGCGCAGTCCAAGGACACCGACGAAGTCCTGACCCGCATGATCGAGAAGGTCGGTCATGTGAAGCTGACCTACATCCCCTTCAAGAGCGGTGCCGAAGCCGCCGTGCAGCTCGCCGGCGGGCATATCGATTCCCACGTCAACAATCCCAGCGAAAGCCTCGGCCAGTGGCGCGGCGGTACGCAGCGCCCGCTCTGCGCCTTCAGCCCGAAGCGTCTGCCGCAGGGACCCAAGATCACCGCGACCGAGGGCTGGAGCGACGTTCCGACCTGCGTCGAGCAGGGCCTCGACATCAAGCAATACGAGCAGCCACGCACGGTGTGGCTGCCGGGCAAGGTCACGCCGGAGCAGGCGGCATACTATGTCGACCTCATGAAGAAGGTGCAGGCCACGCCGGAATGGAAGGACTACATCGAAAAGTCCTCGCAGATCGACACGTTCCTGACCGGTGCCGAGTTGGACAAGTTCATCAAGGAGGACCTCGAGCATCTCAGACAAGTCGCGAGCGAGCAGGGCTGGCTGCTCAAGTGAGGCGGGGTGGGCCACAAACTCCTCCGTCGTCCCGGCCTAGTGCGCATTGCGCACGGGGGCCGGGACCCATACCGCGTGATCTCGCTATAGACAGCGGTTGTCGTACCGGAGAACACCTAACGCCAAGTCTTCTAACGGCAAGTCTTCTAACACCAAGTCTTCCAACACCAAGTCTTCCCCAAACTTCTCCCTGGGGTTATGGGTCCCGGCCTTCGCCGGGACGACGTCGAATGTTAAATTCGCCGCCCAACCGGAGCCTTCGATGATCTCGCGCCGATCCCTCGAACTCGCGACCGCCGTCCTCACCGGCAGCTTTGGCGTCGCCGTGGTGGTCCAGAGCCTGGACAACGGCATCGGCTGGTCGAGCGCGGGCGTGGATTCCGGCACGTTTCCGTTCCTGACCGGCCTCGTGATCGTGCTCGGCAGTCTCTACAATCTGGCGCGCGGCCTGCTGCCGGCCGTGACACTGGCAAGCGTGCCCGTCGCGATCAATCCGGCCGAGCTGCGCCGGCTTGCGGGCCTGTTCGTGCCCGCCGCGATCTTCGTGGCCGCGATCCCGCTGCTCGGGATGTATCTCGCCTCGGCCCTCTATATCTTCGCGGTGCTGGCGATCCCCAGGCATCAATCGCTGCTTCGCTCGCTCGCGATGGCGGCGGCAACCGCCGTCGCGCTCTATGTCGTGTTCGAGCGCATGTTCCAGGTCAGCCTGCCGCACGGCGCGCTCGCTGCCGCGTTTGGCTTCTGAGGAGAGAGGCCGATGGATAATCTCGGTGAACTCCTGCACGGCTTCACCATCGCTGTCACGGTGCCGCATCTGGCGCTGATGGTGGTCGGCGTGCTGCTCGGCATTCTCGTCGGCGTGCTGCCCGGGCTGGGCGCGCCGAACGGCGTGTCGCTGCTGCTGCCTCTCACCTTCGGCATGCAGCCGGTCTCGGCCATCATCCTGCTCTCCAGCATGTATTGGGGCGCGCTGTTCGGCGGATCCGTGACCTCGATCCTGTTCAACATTCCGGGCGAGCCGTCCTCCGTCGCAACCACATTCGACGGCTATCCGATGGCGCGCGACGGGCGGCCGACCACGGCGCTCGCTACCGCCTTCGGTTCGGCCGCCTTTGGCGCGCTGGTTGGCGTCATCCTGATCACCTTCCTCGCGTCATGGGTGGCGCAGGTCGCGCTCGCCTTTGGGCCGCCGGAATATTTCGCGGTCTATTTCCTGGCGTTTGCGAGCTTCGTCGGCATGGGCGGCGCGGCGCCCATGAAGACGGTCGTGGCGCTCGCGATCGGCTTTGCGATCGCCGCCATCGGCATCGACACAGTGTCCGGCAGCGTGCGCCTCACCATGGGCATCGACGAGCTGGTCAAGGGCGTGAACTTCGTCGTCGCGGTCATGGGTCTGTTCGGTATCGGCGAGCTCCTGGTCGCTGTCGAAGAGGAGTTTCACGCCCGCGCCGTCTCCTCCAGGATCGACTGGCGCGAAGTGTTTCGTGCCGTCGGCCGCCTGCCGCGGCATGGCGTCGCGTTACTCCGCAGCGCGGCGATCGGCTGCTGGATGGGGATCACGCCGGGCGGTCCGACCGCGGCGTCCTTCATGAGCTACGGCATCGCCCGGCGTTTCTCGAAACGCGGCCGGTATTTCGGCACAGGCGAGGTCGAGGGCATCATCTCGCCGGAGACGGCCGACCACGCGGCCGGCACCAGCGCGCTGCTGCCGATGCTCTCGCTCGGTATTCCCGGCTCGGCCACCGCGGCGGTGATGATGGGCGGCCTGATGATCTGGGGCCTCAATCCCGGGCCGATGCTGTTCGTCGACCAGAAGGATTTCGTCTGGGGCCTGATCGCGTCAATGTATGTCGGCAACATCGTCGCGGTTGTGCTGGTGCTGCTGACCGTTCCGGTGTTTGCGGCATTGATGCGGATACCCTTCGTGGTCATCGCCCCCCTGATCGTGATCATCTGCGTGGTCGGCGCCTATTCGGTTTCGAACTCGTATCTTGACGTGGTCATGATGCTCGGCTTCGGCATCGTCGGCTATCTCTTCAAGAAGCTGTTCTATCCGCTGGCGCCGCTGGTGCTGGCGATCGTCATCGGCGACAAGGCCGAGGACGCGTTCCGGCAATCGATGCTGATGTCCAAGGGATCGCTCGGGATCTTCTTCGCAAACAAGCTGGTGACGTGCCTGGTGATCGCCGGAATCGCGCTGCTGCTGCTTCCGCTCGTGCTCCAGCTCGCGCAATTGCTGCGCAAGCCCGCGCCAGGCGACACCGGGACGACCGGCCAGGAAAAGGTGATCATATGATCGCAAAGCCGCTCATTGCTCTCGCCATGGGAGATCCCGCCGGCATCAGCCCGGAGCTGACCGCAAAGATCGTCGCGCTGGACGAGGTCCGCGCCCGCGGCCGGCTGGTCGTGATCGGCGACCGCCGCATCTTCGACGAGGGCGCCCGTATCGCCGGCGTCACCCCGGAGCTGACGACGGTGAAGCCTGACGCCGACCTTCGCGCGACGGCAGGCGAGACGCTGTTCGTCGATCTTGGCCATCTCGATCCCAAGGAGGTCGAAGCGAAAACCGCGACCCTTGCCGGCGGAAAATTCGCGCTGGCGAACTACCGGCACGCGCTCGAGCTCGCCCGTGATCGCCGTGTCGATGCCGTCTGCTTCACGCCGTTCAACAAGCAGGCGATGCGACTTGCCCGCGCCGACTATGATGACGAGATCGCGTTCTCCGCCGAGATCGCCGGCCTCAAGACGCCGGCAAGCGAGTTCAACGTCCTGGGCGAGCTCTGGAACGCGCGGGTCACCTCCCACATTCCGCTCAAGGACGTCGCCGCGCGTCTGTCCAGCGAACGGATCCACCGCGCGCTCGAGCTCACCGATGCCTGCATGCGCAACGCCGGCTTTGCGCGTCCGCGCATTGCGGTCGCGGGCCTCAATCCGCACGCCGGCGACGGCGGCAATTTCGGCCGCGAGGAGATCGACATCATCGCGCCAGTAGTCGTGGCGGGCCAGCGCGAGGGCATCGCCGTCCAGGGGCCGTTCCCGGCGGACACCGTGTTCCTGCGTGCCAAGCGTGGAGACTTCGATGCGGTGCTGACGATGTACCACGACCAGGGCCAGATCGCGATGAAGCTGATGGGATTCGATCGCGGCGTCACTCTTCTCGGCGGCTTCCCGTTTCCGATCTGCACGCCTGCGCACGGCACCGCCTACGACATCGCAGGGCAGGGCATCGCGTCCACCGGCGCGACCCGCGCCGCGGTGCTGCTCGCGGCCGAGATGGCGACGCGTCGCCGCGCGTGATTGCGGCAACGGGCACGGTTTCAGATGTCGTGATGATGGCGGAATGCCACTGTTTTGCCCGACGTGTCAAAGCGCTTTGGCGCGTGCAAAAAAGCACCAGCGAAAACAACCCTCTGGCTACTGTGCATGGGGTTGTTTTCGCGGTTTTTGATTGGTCAGGCTTGCGTCGGGCCTCACGCACCGCAGACGATCACGCCATACCAGCCCAGCCCACGATAGGTTTCGTAGCCGGGGGTTGCATGGAAGGCGACCAGCGTGCCGGTGCGGTCGTGATAGAAGCCGGAGCGCTGGCCATCCAGCGACAGCGCGATGCGCTCGCTGAGGATACCCTGGCCGTCGGAGGCGGCGATGATGCGAAAATTGGAGTCGACCAGCAGCACGCGGGCTTTGTCGGTGTCGCCGACGCGCACGCCTTGCACGATGGCGCGGGCCTGCGCCTCCCAGTCGAAATGGATCGCGAGCACGCCGATCGGCGCGCCATTGGCTTGGCCGCCGGCGCGCACGCTGGCGCAGTAGGTCGCGACCTGCGCGTTGCCAAGCAGCGGCTGGTTCTCGACGTCGCCGGCGACATAGTCGTCGCCGGAGCGCAGGCCCTTGGCCTCGCGAAACCATTTGGTGTGGGCGACGTTCTGGCCGACGGCGCGAAACCGGTCGGCGCGACCGTTGGCGATGACGTTGCCGTCGAGGTCGCAGAGCCAGAGATCGAGATAGACGGTGTAGGCGCCGAGGATCACGCCCAGGCGCTGCGAGGCGTGGGAGACGGCGGCAGCGCTCGGCGCGGCCGCGCAGTCGACCACGGCGGAATCGGTGGCCCACCAGCGCACGTCGCAAGTGCGCTCATAGAGGTTGCGGTCGATCAGCTCGATCGCGTTCAGCGACAAATCGACCATGCGCTCGCCGCGCGAGCGCTGGCTCATGCGCTCGATCGAGGCGACGAGATCGCCGGTGCGTTTGGTCAGCTGGGTTTCGAGCTCGCGCGCGATGGTCTCGACTTGCTGGCCGACGCCGCGCACCTCCTGCGCCACCACGGCGAAGCCTGCACCTTGGGCACCGGCGCGCGAGCTTTCGATCAGCGCGTTCAGCGCCAGCATCTTCATCTGGTTGGTGATCTGCTGGATCGACTTGGTCTTGTCGACCGCGATCTGGTTGACCTCCGCGGTGAGGCGGTTGATCAGTCCCGAGATGTCGGAATCATCATCGGGCTCGGCGGTTCCGTTCGCAATCGGCTTGGCTTTCAAATTCAGCGCGGCAGACATCGGGTAATTTCCCTTGGCAATGAGGCCTGATCTGCAACGAACCCGGAACAATCAATCACAGATCGAATACGAGTCTTTTTCGAGGATTCAACCTAACGCCCGCTTAATATGCTGTTCGACGGAGTGCCTAAATGGTAGTCACTCCCTCCGGTCAGGCGCCATCCACCGCTTTGTGCAGCCCAGCCGTTGCAAACCGCGGTGGATTGCCGGCCAATCCCCCGACCGAGCGCGTGCGTGTTCGCCCGGGTCCAGAGTCCCCAACAGTCAGTCCCATCATGACGCCGCCCGCTACCGCCTTGCCCGTCGAAGCGCCCCAGGCCTTCCTGGGTGTGGCGCGTTCGCTGACCGACAAGCTCTGGCGCGACCGGCTCGATGCCCGCGGCGCGGCCCGGGCACTCGCCATCGTGCAGCGGCACCAATTGCCGGAGCTGTTGGCGCGGGTGCTGGCCGGCCGCGGCGTCGACATCGATGCCGTCGCCGACTTCCTCGACCCGACCATCCGCAAATTGTTGCCGGACCCCTACACGGTGACCGAGATGGAGGCCGCGGCAAGGCGGATCGCCGATGCGGCGGTGAAGGGCGAGAAGGTCGCGATCTTCGGCGACTACGACGTCGACGGCGCGACCTCCGCGGCGCTGCTCGCCTGGCATTTGCGCCACTGCGGGCTCGATCCGCTGATCCATATTCCTGATCGCATTTTCGAGGGCTACGGCCCCAACACTGAGGCGGTGCGCGCGCTGGCGGCGAAGGGCGCCACGCTGCTCGTCACCGTCGATTGTGGCACCACCAGCATCGAGCCGCTGGCCGAAGCCAAGCGGCTCGGCCAGTCCGTGGTCGTGATCGATCACCACCAATCCGGGATCGATCTCCCTGAAGTCGACGCGCTGGTCAATCCGAACCGCCCCGACGATCTCTCCGGCCTTGGCCATCTCGCCGCGGTCGGCCTGGTGCTGGTGACGCTGGTCGCCGTCAACCGCGAACTGCGCCAGCGCGGCTTTTGGTCGAGCGAAATGCCCGAGCCCGATCTGCTCGGCATGCTACATCACGTCGCGCTCGGCACCGTTGCCGACGTCGCACCGCTGATTGGCCTCAACCGCGCCTTCGTCGCCAAGGGGCTGATCGCGATGCGGCGGCGCGACCATGTCGGGCACACCGCGTTGATGGACGTGGCGCGGCTCAACGGACCGCCGGAGGCCTGGCATCTCGGCTTCATGCTGGGGCCGCGCATCAACGCCGGCGGCCGCATCGGCCGCGCCGATCTCGGCGTGCGGCTTTTGCTCGAAGGCGACAGCGTCGAGGCGGCGCGCATCGCCGCCGAGCTCGACCGCCTCAACAGCGAGCGCCGCGTCATCGAGCAGGCCGCCGAAGCCCAGGCCGAAGCCGAGGCGCTTGCCTCGATAGGGTTCGAGGACAAGCTCGGCGTCATCGTCACGGCCTCCGAAGGCTGGCATCCCGGCGTGGTCGGCCTCGTCGCCTCGCGCCTGAAGGAGAAGTTTTCGCGGCCCGCTTTCGCCATCGCGCTCGAGCCGGGCGGCATCGGTACCGGTTCGGGCCGCTCGATCGCCGGCGTCGATCTCGGCAAGGCGGTGCGGCAGGCGGTCACCGACGGCATCTTGCTGAAGGGCGGCGGGCACGCGATGGCCGCGGGCGTGACGCTGCGCAAGGAGAAGCTCGCCGAATTCCGCGCCTATCTCGAAAGCGCGCTGGCGCGCGACGTCGCGGAGGCACGTCATGTCAACGAACTCTACATTGACGGCGCGGTTTCGGCGCGCGCGGTGACGACGGAGCTTGCCGCCACGCTCAACCGCGCAGGTCCGTTCGGCAGCGGCAATCCGGAAGTCGTGCTGGCGCTACCGGCGCATCAGCTCATCTATGCCGACGAGGTCGGGCAGGCGCATTTAAGGCTGCGATTCAAGTCGGGCGACGGCGCGATCGTCAACGGCATTGCGTTCCGTTCGGTCGGTCAAAGGCTCGGCAACGCACTGGTGGCCAATCGCGGGCAGCAATTGAACGTCGCGGGTTCGTTGTCGGTCGACCGTTACCAGGGCGCCGAGCGCGTGCAGTTTCGCGTGATCGACGTTGCGCTACCGGATCAGGGGCCATCCGTGATTAGATAGCGCCATGCGCAAAAGATAAATCGCTCAAGCAACAAAAAGAAAGGGAGTGAACATGGCAGGACAGGTTGAAGGCCAGATCGCGCTGGTGACGGGCGGCGCTTCGGGTATTGGCGAGGCGGTCGTCGAGCTGTTCGCGCGCGAGGGCGCGAGCGTCGTCATCACCGACATCGACGAGTTGAGGGGACCGGAGCTCGCCAGGCGCATCACCAAGGCTGATGGCAAGGCGATTTTTCTGGAGCAGGACGTTACCTCCGAGGAGCGCTGGATCGAGATCGTTGCCGAAATCGCGAAGCGCTATGGCCGGCTCGATATTCTCGTCTCCAATGCGGGCATCGGCATTGCCGTGCCCTCGATCATCGACATGACGCTGAGCGATTGGCGCAAGCAGAACGCAATCAATCTCGACGGCGTGTTCCTCTCGGTGAAGCATTGCCTGCCGCTGATGCGCAAGACTGCCGGCGGCTCGATCGTCATGATGTCTTCGCTGGCAGGCCTGCGCGGCTCGCCCGGGCTGTCCGCCTATTCGGCGACCAAGGGCGGCGTGCGGATGTTCGCCAAATCGATCGCGATGGAGTGCGCGGCGGCGGGTGACGGCATTCGCGTCAATTCCGTGCACCCCGGCATCATCGACACGCCGATCTGGGGCAAAATCCCGACCGGCGCGACTGGCAACCAGGCCAATGCGCCGATCGATCCCGAGGAGCGCGCCCGGGTCGTGACGCCGCTCGGCCGCGCCGGGCAGGCGGTCGAGATCGCCAGCGGCGTGCTGTATCTGGCCTCCGATGCCTCGCGCTACGTCACCGGGACCGAACTCGTGATCGACGGCGGCATGAACGCGGGCGGCGTACCGCGGCGATAGCAAGCCGCCGCGCAAGGTGCGAAGGGCAGGGTGGCGTCCGCAGGGGCTGACGCGCAGGTGTCGGCCTTGTACAAGGCCGGCAGCTTACGACTGAACGAGGTTATCCTTCGCCATGGCGCACGGCCTTCACGCCTCCTCCCCAGCACCCATTCGCTCAAACCGACCGGACCTCGCCAGCGATGCGATCCGCAGCGCGCGCGAGGATCTCGCTGCCTGCTTCCGCATGGCGGCGCGCAACGGTTTTGAGGAGGGCATCTGCAACCACTTCTCGGCCGTGGTGCCCGGCCATGACGATCTCTTTTTGGTCAATCCCTATGGCTACGCTTTTCGCGAGCTGTCTGCGTCTAAACTCCTGATCTGCGACTTCGACGGCCATGTGCTTGACGGCGAAGGAGAGCCCGAGGCGACCGCCTTCTACATCCACGCCGAGATGCACAGGCGCTTGCCACGCGCCAAGGTCGCTTTCCATACCCACATGCCCTATGCGACGGCACTGTCGATGACGGAGGGCGATCCTCCTGATCTGGGCGGGCCAGACCGCGCTCAAATTCTACGGGCGCACGGCGGTCGATCGCGACTACAACGGCCTCGCGCTCGACAACCGCGAAGGCGCGCGCATCGCTTCCGCCGTCGGTGACGCCGACATCGTCTTCATGAAACATCACGGCGTGATGGTGCTTGCGCCGACCATCGCGGACGCCTGGGACGATCTCTACTACCTCGAGCGCGCGGCCGAAGTGCAGGTGCTGGCGATGTCGACGGGCCGCAAGGTCTTGCCGGTCGATCCCGCTATCGCGACCGCCACCTACAAGCAGATGCGTGAAGGCGATTCCGATCCGCGCGGCTGCATCTCGCGGCGATCCGGCGCCAGCTCGATGCCGAGGAGCCGCAGTACCGGCACTGAGGCGGAGTGCGCGTCGCCAACGGCATCATTCCGGGGCGCGCGAAGCGCGAGCCCGGAATCCATCGTGCAGCAGGTGAGGCGGAAAAATGGATTCCGGGCTCGCGCCAAGTGGCGCGCCCCGGAATGACGGGAGCTGCTATCCACCCTGCCGCAGCTTGGCCAGGACCTTCAGCCCGCCATAGCCGTCGGCCGGCAAGATGCCGGCCTTCTGCTGAAAATCCTTGATCGCCTTCATCGTGTCGTTGCCGACGCGGCCGTCGGTGCCGCCGGTGTCGAAGCCCGCCTTCGTCAATCGCGTCTGCATCTCCTGTACTTCGGCGAGCGTGAGTGCGCGCTCGGAGCCGGGGAAGGGCTGGATGAAGGGCGGCGCGCCCAGACAGCGGTCGCCGAGATGGCAGATCGCCAGCGCATAGTTCATCGAGGGATTGTAGCTTTTCACTGCATTGAAATTCGGTCCAAGCAGGAACGTCGGCCCGCCCGCAACCGGCGTCCACATCTGCGCAGATGCGCTTGGTTGCGGAAACGGCTGCCCGTCCGCGCGCGTGACGCCGGCCGATGCCCATGCAGCGTAAGTGCGGCTGCCGCTGATGTCGCCGGACGCGCGCACCTCGTAGCCCCAATGCTCGCCGCGGCGCCACTTGCCGCGATTGACGAGGTATTTCGCCGTCGAGCCCAGCGCGTCGTCGGGCTTGCCGAATGGCGAGACCTTGCCGTCGCCGTCATAGTCGATGCCGACATTGAGCCAGACTTCCGGCATCCATTGCGAATGTCCCATCGCGCCGGCCCAGGACCCCCGCATCTCCTCCGGCGTGCTCCAACCTTTGTCGACGATGCGCAGCGCGTTGATCAGCTCGGTTTCCCAATAGGCCTTGCGACGCGGCTCGTTCCAGGCGAGTGCGGCCAGCGAGGGAAACACCGGCGTCATGTGGTTCTGCTGCACGAGCGGATCGCCGTAGGCCGACTCGACGCCCCACAGCGCCAGCAGTGTGCCGCGCTCGACGCCGAAATCGCGCTCGATGCGCGCGAACAGCGCCTCGTTGTTCTTCAGCGCGATCTTGCCGTTGATGATGCGCCAGTCGGAGACGCGGCGGTTGATGTATTGCCAGACCTGCTCGTGAAATTCCGGCTGGTTGCGCATTTGCTTGAACACGCTCATGTCGGGCTCGACCCGCGCCATCGCGCGCTGCCAGGTCGCAGCCGAAATGCCCTTGGCCATCGCACGCGCGCGAAAAGCTTCGCGCCATTCATCGAAGCCGGGCGGCGAAGCAAGAACGCGCGTCGGGAACGCGAGCAGGGTAGCTGCGCCGAGCGTGGATTTGAGCAGGGAACGGCGGGTATGATTGAGTAAAGAATCAGCTTGTTTCATGCGCGCATTGTAGCGGGAAACATGGCCGCTGTGAGCGGTTCCAGGAACATGAAGAACAGGCCATCGCGCCGGCGTTCCCCGGAACAAAATGTCGCAGTCCCGCATTCCCTCCCCACCACCCGAGAGGAGCATGAAATGAGGAAGTATCTTTTTGCCGCTGCCATGGTTACGGCGATCGCGGCTCCTGCATTCGCGGATGAAGTCGGCGTTCATGTCGGCCCGGTTGGCGCCGGCGTGACGGTCGGTCAGGCCCCCGAATATCGTGATCGCGATCGTGATCGCACCACGATCGTCAAGGAACGTGCACCCACCGACCGTACCACGGTGATCAAGAAGCAAGATGAATTCGGCAACCGCAGCAAGACCGTGATCCATCACGACAACGATTGACGAAGCAGGGCCCCGGTTCAAGCGTCGGGGCCCACTTTTTCAGGAAGACTTTGGGGTGGAATGAAGATACGCGCACATGCCGAAAGCCACATCGTCGAGCTGGACGACGGATCCCGGTGGCAGATATTTCCCGGGGATCTCGCGACCACGCTGAGCTGGAATCCTGAAACTGATTTTCACCTGGAGCCGAGCGGCGACCAGGTGAGTTCGCACGTGCTGGTGAATGCCACCGATCAAAGCCGTGTGCGCGTGATCGGGGCTGACGAGACCTGGCCGCAGGGCGAGGTTAAGCATGAATTAAGCGGCGGGTAGTCTCCTTCCGCAAGTTCGCAAGCCGCAAACTTTCAGCCCGCTACTTTACGGTCCGTTCGCGTTCGTCTGCGCAAGATGCCCGCATGCGGGAGCTGCTCGACCTCATTCGTGCCAATCCCTGGCCCTTCGGCGCAGGCTTACTCGTTGTGATCCTGATGATCATTGCGGAGAATTTCGGCCGCGGCATTCAAGGCGGCGGCGACGCCGGCTGGGGAGACTTTTCGGAGGGCGATGCGGGTGACGGAGGAGGCGACTAAGCCTCGTCCTGCAACTCGATCGCGACGTCGGCGAGCCAGCGCCGGATTGCGGCCTCGGCCTTGCTGTCGAGCCCGGCCACGAGGCGCTTTTCCAGCGCGATGACACGCTCCCGGCAGGCTTTCAGCAGCGTTGCTCCGCGCGGCGTCAGCGTCCATTGCTGGATGCGGCCGTGGACGGGATGCGGCGTCATCTCGATGGCGCCGTCGCGTTCGAGATTACGAATGATGACCCCGACGGTCTGCGGCGTCAGGAAGGTGAGGCGGGCGACGTCGGCACCGG
The DNA here is from genome assembly GCF_041200145.1 of Bradyrhizobium sp. LLZ17. Taxonomy (NCBI): domain Bacteria; kingdom Pseudomonadati; phylum Pseudomonadota; class Alphaproteobacteria; order Hyphomicrobiales; family Nitrobacteraceae; genus Bradyrhizobium; species Bradyrhizobium zaerense. Next base: position 1,492,397 of record NZ_CP165734.1, on the reverse strand, counting down.
ACAGGCCCGGATAGGCGTTCAGCATGGTCAGCACGGCGAATTGCGGCGACGTCACGCCAAGATCGGCCAACGTTCGTTCCATCTTGAGCCGCACCGCGGCGTGCGCCTGACGCAGGAGATAGCCGAGATAGCCCTGCTCGCCACGCTTGCCTTCGCCGGGAGCCGGCACTTGCACCGACGCGGCGGCCACGGGCGCCTTGTGTCGCAGTTGCGATTTCGTGATGCCGGCCGGCTTGCGCGCCATGTAAGAGCTCTTATAATATGTAAGCAGCCTTACAATAACACGAGGTGAACGGCGATGTCACACGCCCGCAGCGAATACGAGGATTTCAAGAGGATTGCGCCCGATGCGTATGAGCTGGTGCTCGCGCTGGGCCAGGTTGCGGCCAAGGCCGGCCTGGACAAGCAGCTTCTCGAGCTGGTCAAGTTGCGCGCCTCGCAGATCAACGGCTGCGCCTTTTGCGTCCAGCATCACGTTCTGCTCTCCGAACGGCTCGGCGTGCCCGTCGACAAACTCCATCTGGTCGCGGTCTGGCGCGAGGCACCGATCTTCTCGGCGCGCGAGCGCGCGGCACTGGCCTGGACCGAAGCCCTGACCCTGTTGCCGGATGGCTTCGGTGATGAGATCTATGCCGAGGTGCAGCGCGAATTCTCCGAGACCGAGCTGACCTATCTGACCTCGGCGATCGCCTCGATCAACGTCTGGAACCGATTTGGCGCGGCGTATCGCTGGACGCCGCCGAAGCGACCCGCCGCGGCCAATCCCGCGGCGTCCTGATTGCGACAAAGGGAGGTCAACATGACCGCAATGAATCTGACGGCTGCGCCGTGGCGATCGCGTTCGCGCTCGGTAGGGTTCGCCGTCATCGGCGGACTCGCTGGCGCGCTGGCGATCGGCAAGACTCTCCCGGCGACGATGGATACGGTCTCCGGGGTGCTCGCGCCGCTCTGCGCGACCGCCGCCGAGAGTTCGCCGCTCGACAGGGTGGAGCCGATCGGCTCCTACGCGCTGCCCAACGTGCCCGGCAAGCGCGTCACCATCGTGCGCGTGTTCTATGGCCCCGGCGGGTTTTCAAGGCCGCATCGTCACGCGGGGTCGGTGACGGCCTACATCACCAAGGGTGAGATTCGCTCACAGCTCGGCGGCGGCCCGATCGAGACGTTTGGGGTCGGCCAATCCTTCTTCGAACCGCCGGGCGCAACGCATCTGGTCTCCGCCAATGCGAGCACCACCGAGCCGGCCGAACTGATTGCCGTGTTCGTGGCCGACGAGGGTGCGCAGCTCACGACGTATCTGGAGTGAGCTTCGCTCGATCCGGGCTCCACATTTCAGGTTGTCGTCATCCCGCGTAAGATCCGGGATCGGGATTGTCGGACGGGTGCTCGAATGACTTCTTGAGCGAGGCTGGCATCGGCACGTGGAAGTTCAGGCCGCGCGGCGGCACCGGCTCCATGAACCATTTGTTGTAGATCGTCTCGATTTCGGGGCTCTTGTAGAGCTTGGCGGTTGCCCGATCGACGACGGTTTTGAACGGTACATCGTCCTTGCGCAGCATGATGCCATAGGGCTCCGGATCGGAAAATGCGCCCGTGCTGATCGCGTACAGTGACGGGTCCTTCGACGAGGCGATCATCGCCGCAAGCTGGATGTCGTCCATGACGAATGCCGCAGCGCGGTCGGTCTCCACCATCAGGAATGCTTCCGGCACGTCCTTGGCGTTCATCACGGTGATGCCGAGCGAGCGGGCCGCATTGGCCTTGTTGAGCTGAGTGATGTTGGTCGTGCCGGAGACCGAGACGACAGCCTTGCCCTTGAGGTCGTCAATCTGATCGAGCTTCAGCGCCTTCTTGGAGACGAAGCGGCTTGCCGTCAGGAAATGCGTGTTGGTGAACCACACCTGCTTCTGGCGGTCGGCGTTGTTGGTCGTCGAGCCGCATTCGAGATCGACGGTGCCGTTCGCCATCAGCGGAATACGGGTGGAGGACGTGACGATGTTCTGGTTGACCTCGAGCTTGTCGAGCTTGAGCTCGGCCTTGATCTCGTCAACGATCTTCATGCAGATGTCGACGGCGTAGCCGACGATCTTCTGCTTGTCGTCGATGTAGCTGAAGGGCACGGCACTGTCGCGGATCCCGAGCGTGATCGCGCCGGTCTCCTTGATCTTCTTCAGCGTGCCGCTCAATTCCTGTGCATGAATCGGCGTGGCGAGCGCGACGGCCAAAATGGCCACCGTGGTGAGACAACGCATATGCTTCCCTTCATCCTGATTGCCTGGCGGGAGCCAAGCAATTCTGAGGCCAGAGAAGGTTGCGTGATGCGGGCGCGGCCGAAATACGGTCCCGCCTTGCTGCCGGGATTGGCGTCATCAAAGACGTCGGCGAGGCTGCTGGCGGCGCGAGCGGCGCCTCAATTCTCCTCGCCGCTCGATCCCTCGCGCTGGTCGGGCTTGACCACGTCCTCGGGCAGCGCATGCGCGACGGGCTGCGCGGTGACCGCGATCTCCGGGCCGATCTCGCGGCCGCGGGCGCGGATCAAACGCTCGTAGGCCGAGACCAGGGTGGCGTAGGGGCTGACCCAGATCCAGCCGTCGCGGGTGAACACCTGGACGTCGAAATGCAGGTGCATGGAGGTGCCGGCGGGATGGTCGAGATAGTTCGAGACAACGCCGATCTTTTCGCCCTCAACGACCATGCGGCCGTTGAGCAGGCCGTCGGCGTTCATGGTCTGCGGGTTCATGTGCATGTAGCGGAAGCGGATGTGCTCGGTGCGGCTGTTGATCTCGAGTGTGGCGGCCTGGTCCTTGGAGCCGCGGATCACGATTGCGTCGCGCACCGCAACCACGCCGCGCTGCCTGGGATCGCAGGGGGCTTGGCCGTCGCTTGGCGGCGGACAATCGGCGGCACGGATGTCTTCGCCCTGATGGCCGTAACCGCCGCCGCATTGCCAGACTTCAAAGCTGCGGGACTCGCAGAAATTGTCGCGCCAGGGATACGCGGTCGGGCCGTCGTTCTTGTCACGCTTGGCGTAGGATTGCGAGCGCACGAAGGCAGGCGCCTTTTCCAGCGGAAAACGGATCTGGGCATAGGCTATCACGTCGGGATGGCCGCCCTGCTTGCGATAGCCGGTGTTCGGGATGATGTCGCCGCTCGGCCGGTAGCTGAAATCCGCCGAGCGCGCGATAGGACGATCGAGGACGTCGGAGGCAACATCCGCCAGCGGGCGCATACGCTGGCCGCCGGCAACGTGCAGCGCCTTCAGGAAGCGCTCGGCAACCGGATAGGCTTCCTTGCAGGCGAGCCGCCGCGGTTTTGCGACGCTGTCCAGGCACTGGATGGATACGACATAAGCGACGCCGAAGCGGGAGAAGGCGTAACGCACATAGCCTTCGCGAATGAACTTGCGCAGGTCCGGATAGACCGCCGCGAGCGGCTTGACCGGCTCGCCCTTGCCGCCGGAGGGATCGGCGATGTCGTAGATGAGCGCCGATCCCGTGATCTGCACCTCGACCGGCTTCGCAAACACGCGGCTCGGCATGCCGTCGCCGGCACCAGGTTCGAACGAGAAGCTGGCGCTATAGCCGGCGGGTCCGGCGTCGAACATGTCGACGGGGTTGAAATCGGCCTCGTAGCGCGACAGCGACAGGCTCGATGGCGTGCCGTTGCGCCGGCCTTCCAGATATGCGGCGGCATCGAACGGCAGCAGCACCGGGACAGCGCTTCGCGCGATGCCTGCGAAGAATTGCGAGGAGACGGCGTTGAGCTGCACCAGCGCCGGCATCGCCCGCGGATCGTAGCGCGGTACCGTGCGGCGGGGCACGAAGACGAAGTCGCCCGCGATCTGGGGGTGGCTGTTGATCTCGGTGCGGAGCTGGTCGAGCGCTGCGCGCCAATCGACCCGCAGCGCCGTGAGTGAGGGGCTGCGCAATTCATCCGCAGCCAGCGGGTTGGCGGTAAGCAACGAAAGCGACGCCAGGGCTTGCGAGACGAAGCGGAAAGCCTTCCTACCCACTGTCTCGCCCCCGGCGGTCACCTGTTGTGATCCCTCGCTTAGTCCTTGGCGCGTTCGGAGTAGGAGCCGTCTTCGGTCATCACCACGATGCGGGTACCGACCGCGATATGCGGCGGCACGGTGGTGCGCAGGCCATTCGAGAGCACGGCGGGCTTGTAGGAGGAGGAGGCGGTCTGGCCCTTGGTCACGGGCTCGGTTTCGACCACTTCCAGCGTCACCCGCTGGGGCAGCGAGATCGAGACCGGGTTGGCGCCGTGCAGCGACAGCTTGACGGTCATGCCCTCCTGAAGATACGCCGCCGCGTCGCCGATGACGTCCTTGGAGACCTGGACCTGGTCGTAGCTCTCGGGGTTCATGAAGTGGTAGCCGTCGCCATCTTCATACAGGAAGGTGTAGTTGCGCTCTTCGATCGTGGCCTTCTCGACCTGGTCGGTGGTCTTGTAGCGTTCGGAGATCTTTACCCCGTCCGAGATTCGGCGCATTTCGATCTGGCTGACCGGAGTTCCCTTGCCGGGATGGATGTTCTCGGCGGTCACGACGACATATAGCTTGCCGTCTTGCTCGATCACGTTGCCCTTGCGAATAGAACTGGCGATGACTCTCAAAGCGATATTTCCTGCTTGCTTGGCCCGGCACCGGCCAGGACGTGATCAAATTGATGGGGGACCTGGGGCCTCAAATCAGACCTTGGCGCCCGTTTCGGGCCGCAACATACGCATTTTGTCGTTGAATGCCAGCATTTTGCTGGCCTGCGGAGCGGTCGGTTGATGGCTGGGGACAAGCCGATTTCGCCGTTCTGGTCCCCCTCGCGACACTTGGACCGCCGGCCGTTCCTCCAGGCGAGGGGGGCGATCACCGGGGCTCTACGGGGCTTTTTTGCCGAACAGGGCTTCGTCGAGGTCGAAACCTCCGTCCTTCAGATCTCTCCCGGCAACGAGACCCATCTCCACGCCCCGCACACCGAGATCGTGCGTCCCGGCGGCAGCCGTGCCAGGCGTTACCTGCGAACGTCCCCGGAATTCGCCTGCAAGAAGCTGCTGGCAGCCGGTGAGCCCCGAATCGTCGAATTCGCCCGGGTGTTCCGCGACCGCGAGCGCGGCGACCTGCATCTGCCCGAATTCACCATGCTGGAATGGTACCGGGCCGGCGCGCCCTATGATGCCATCATGGCCGATTGTGTCGTCGTGATCGCCCATGCGGCGCAGGCGACCGGGATCGGGACCTTCGCCTTCCGCGGCCGCACCGCCGATCCCTTTGCCGAGCCGGAGCTTCTGACCGTTGCCAGCGCCTTTGAGCGGTTCGCCGGGATCGACCTGCTTGCCACCATTTCAGGCGACCAAGGCGATCGGGCCGCACTTGCAGAAGCGGCCGCCGGCAAGGTCCGCGTCGCGGAGGACGACACCTGGTCGGATGTCTTCAGCAAGGTTCTGGTCGAGCATGTCGAGCCGCATCTAGGGCAGGGGCGTTTGACCATCCTGTTCGAATACCCATCTCCAGAGGCGGCGCTGGCGCGCACAAAGGCCGACGACCCGCGGGTGGCGGAGCGTTTCGAGATCTATGCCTGCGGCGTCGAGCTCGCCAACGGCTTTGGCGAGTTAACCGACGCGGCCGAGCAGCGCCGCCGCTTCACGGAATCGATGGCGGAGAAGCTGCGTCGCTATGGCGAGGCCTATCCGCTGGACGAGGATTTTCTCACGGCGGTTGCCGCGATGCCCGAGGCGAGCGGCGTCGCGCTCGGCTTCGACCGACTGGTCATGCTGGCGAGCGGCGCAACACGGATTGACCAGGTGGTGTGGACGCCGCCCGCAGATGAAACGACAAGCGAGACATGACGAAGACCAATCTGGCACGAACACTGCGCGAGCCGGCCGAGCTCGTGGCCGAGCATCTTGCACCCGCCGAAGCGCTGCCGGCGCTCGAGCGCGTCGCCGCGCGCTATGCGGTCGCGATCACGCCCGCGCTGGTCGAGCTGATTGACAGTTCCGATCCCGATGATCCTATTGCCCGGCAGTTCGTTCCCACGGCCGCAGAGCTGGAGCTGCAGCCGGGCGAGAACGCCGATCCGATCGGCGATCACCCGCATTCGCCGGTCGCCGGCATCGTGCATCGCTATCCCGATCGGGTGCTGTTCAAGCTCGTTCATGTCTGCGCGGTCTATTGCCGCTTCTGCTTCCGTCGCGAGATGGTCGGCCCGGGCAAGGAGAATGCGCTCTCGGACAGCGCCTACCGCGCTGCGATCGATTACATTCGTTCGCACCGCGAGATATGGGAGGTGATCCTGACCGGTGGCGATCCGCTGATGCTGTCGTCGCGGCGCATGAGCGAGATCATGACCGATCTCGCTCGTATCGATCACGTCAAGATCATCCGCCTTCACACCCGCGTGCCCGTGGCTGAGCCAGCGCGCATCAGCGACGACATGGTCGCTGCGCTGAAGGTGACGGGCGCGACCACATGGGTCGCGCTGCATGCCAACCATGCGCGCGAGCTGTCGCCGGCCGCGCGCGCCGCCTGCGCGCGGCTCGTCGATGCCGGAATTCCCATGGTGAGCCAGTCCGTGCTTTTGCGCGGCGTCAATGACAACAGCACGGCTCTGTCGGATTTGATGCGAGCTTTCGTCGAATGCCGGATCAAGCCCTATTACCTGCATCACGGCGATCTCGCGCCGGGTACTGCGCACCTGCGCACCACTCTGGCGCAGGGACAGGAGTTGATGCGGCAGTTGCGTGGACGGGTGTCGGGACTGTGCCAGCCTGATTACGTCATCGACATTCCCGGCGGCGCGGGCAAGTCGCCAGTGGGGCCGAATTATGTGTTGGCGGCGCAAAATACCGCACCCGACATACGTGATGCGGCGCCGGAAACGCGCTATCGTATCATCGACTATTGCGGCGACGTTCACCTCTATCCGCCCGAGACCTGAGCGGTGACGGGGGGTAACGGCGGGTTGAGGAATGGAGGAATGAAATGAAGAAGATCATTGTGGCCGCGTCGCTCGTGGTCCTGCTTGGCGGCGTGGCGGTCGCGCAAACCGGCACCAAGGGATCGACGTCGGGCGGCGCCACATCCGGCTCGCCACCGCCGGCGCCGGTCGGTCATCGCCAGGTGCGCCCCAGCGATGTGCCCAGCGAGAAGAATCCGAGCGATCCGAACGATCCCCTGAGCAAGGAAAACCAGGCGCTCGACAAGAAGATCAAGAGCATCTGCCGCGGCTGCTGAGCCGCGCCGATTGCGGGCAGGGCGCGAACAGCATCGCCCCGCCCGCGTTCACATCTAGGCTGAGCGCTCGTTCAGCCCGGCGCGCCGTATGTTACGTCGGATCTCGACGGCGTCGGCAAGCTGCTCGAGCACCCTTGTCGTGGTCGCCCAGTCAATGCAGCCGTCGGTGATGCTCTGGCCGTAGGTGAGCGGCTTGCCGGGCACGACGTCTTGCCGGCCGGCGACCAGGTTGCTCTCGATCATGACGCCCATGATGCGGTTCTCGCCGCCGGAAATCTGGCCGGCGATGTCCGCGGTGACCAGCGGCTGGTTCTCCGGCTTCTTGCTCGAATTGGCGTGGCTCGCGTCCACCATGACGAGCGGCGCGACGCCGGATTTCGCCAGCTCGTTGCAGGCCGCCGCGACGCTTTCGGCATCGTAGTTCGGCTTGCTGCCGCCGCGCAGGATGATGTGGCAGTCCTCGTTGCCGGCGGTTGAGGCGATCGCCGAACGGCCGCGCTTGGTCACGGCCATGAAATGATGCGGGTGCGAGGCCGATTTCACTGCGTCCGCCGCGATCCGCACATTGCCGTCGGTGCCGTTCTTGAAGCCAACCGGACAGGACAGCCCCGAGGCCAGCTCGCGATGGATCTGGCTCTCGGTGGTGCGCGCGCCGATCGCGGCCCAGGACACGAGGTCGGCGATATATTGCGGCGTCGTCATGTCGAGGAATTCGGCGCCGGCGGGCAGGCCGAGATTGTTGATGGCCGACAGCACGTTGCGCGCCAGCCGCAGGCCCTTATTGATGTCGAAGCTGCCGTCGAGATCGGGATCGTTGATCAGGCCCTTCCAGCCGACGGTGGTGCGCGGCTTCTCGAAATACACCCGCATCACGATATCGAGCTGGTCGGCGAGGTCCTCGCGCAACGTAGCAAGGCGCTCCGCATATTCGATCGCAGCCTTGGGGTCATGCACCGAGCAGGGGCCGACCACGACCAGAAGCCGGTCGTCCTGGCCATTGAGGATGGCATGGATAGCGTTGCGCGACGCCATCACCACACGCGTCGCGGTGAGCGTGCGCGGGACTTCCCGCATCACCTCTTCCGGCGTGCTTAGCTCTTTCAGTTCGCGGATACGAAGATCGTCGGTCGTGCTCAGCACGGCGGGCTCCTGTCATTTTGAGAACCTGCCGGCCAATAAAAAAGCCGCCAGGTCTGGCGGCTGTTCGGACGTTTGCTGCAATGTTTCAGATTGAGCGCGATCCTCCTGCCGCCAGCGAGCTGTCGTAGCTAAAGTACCAAAAGTAGCTGGTGACGAGGGTGATCATGGCAGCCCATATAGCGCGCGGTCGGCGGATTGTCACCCCCTAAGACCGCGCAGGGCGCGACGAGGCGTCTCAACTGTTGCTATTGCGTACCGCCAGCGCCATGCCGATCAGGGTGGCGCCGCCGAACAAGAGGTTGATGCCGACGAGGACGCCGATCGCCCATTCCGCCGTGCTCGGCAGTCCCGTGATCACCATGAACGAGATCGCGATGTCGACAAGGCCCGAGATCAGGAGCCACGACCAGCGGCCGCTCAGCTCACGACGGTGCTCCAGCGCATACATGATGGTGGCGACCCCCTCGGCGAGGAAATAGGCGCCGAGCACGATCGTCAGCGTCAGCACGGCCTGCATTGGGCGCGCCAACAGCAACATGCCGGCGAGCACGGCGAGTGCGGCCGAAATCAGCGACCACCAGAACCCCGGCGTGCTGCGCGCCCAGTAGGTCGCGATCAGCCCGCCGATGCCGCTGATCAAGAACATCCAGCCGAGGAAGATCGCGATGGCGAGGCTTGCGAGCGGCGGCAGGATCAGCGCAGCAACACCGAGAACGGCGAGCAGGATGCCTTCGAACAGAAAGGCCTTCCAATGCGCCTTGACCGTCTCGCTCATGGCGGATTGCAGCCGTGAAAAATCCTCGGGCGATGTCATGGGGGACCTCTACGTCGCAGGAGCAGATGGAGCTCAATGTAGTGTGTGCGTGCCGGCCTGGCTTTGCCGTGGATCAACCTCCGCCGTGCGCTGACGAAAAACCCTCTCCGCTGGTGCGGATACGGTTGCGGCCGAGAACATAGATCGCGGTTGTGACGATCAGAAGCGCGATGCCGAGCAGGATCGAGGTGAGACCGATCGGGATCAGCGCCAGCGTCAAGTTGCGCTCGGGATTGATGAGCCAATGATGGATCGAGGTCAGCACGAAGGCGAGGCCGAGGAAGCCGATCCCACCGCCGGTGAGCAGCAGCGCCCACATCCGGCGCAGTTGGCTGAGCCGCTCGCGCGCGATATCGGTGCGTGGAGCGTGGTGGCGCGCGACGCGCCGCACCAGGCGCGTGGCGAAGGCGATCGAACTGAAGCCGATCAGGAGGCTGGCAGCGCCCAGCCACATCCGCAGCGTCGGATCGAGATCGGGCATTTGCTGCAGCGTCAGCAGCGGGAAGTCGAAGGCCGAGTGCAGCGCCAGCGGGCCCGCCAGCATCAGCAGCCGGCTCGAGAGCCGGGCCCAGTCGCGATGACGGCGGTGCGCACCCAGCGCCGTGCCGGCCCGTGCGATCGTCAGATACGCGCCGGCGATGATGCCGAGCGCACCGTGGAACGGCACGGTCAGCACGCTGCGCAGGGCCGCGAGCGAGCGCCACATCTCGGCGTGCTGGACGAGATAGGCGAGGTTCTCATAGGCGGCGAAGCCGAGGCCGACCGCGGCGCCATAGACTACGGTGTCCATCGGATTGGCGAAGGTTCGCCGCTTGGTTGAGGAGACCAGCACGATGGCGATCACCTTCACGGCTTCCTCGGGCAGCGCGACGCCGAACACCGAATGCATGGCCAGCTCCGCCCAGGGATTGTCCGGCGCCGCAACCATCCTGGCGAAGGGAGCGCGGGCGAGGCCGAGCAGCGAGATGCTGGCCGCGCCGAGCAGGAACGCGGTCCAAACCTGGGTCGGCGGGCCCGGGCGTTCTTCGGCCGCGATGACAAGCCACAGCATCAGCAGCGCCGGGGCGATGGCGGCCGTTCCGATCACGGTGGGCAGTGCTTCAATCAGGTACATCGGGGTCGAAAATACGTTTCCTTGACCGGCTTATCTACGTCGACCGATGCGACGATGTGTCATGCGCCAGCTGTCCTGTCGCTTAACGAGTGTGACAGCCTCTGTTCATCCGTAGCGTTGCCGAGGTGGGAATGCGAGCCCAATCAATTACATGACGTGACCCGTCTGCGATCGATGACAGCGATGGCGCCGCGGCGATGAGATCGCGATCGGCCAGCAAAATCAAGAGAATGCGGAGATTTCTTCGATTCACGATGTACGTGTCGCCACCGCAAGTCTCACATCAGGAATCCGCGGTCGCGGCGAGCGCCCGGCCCCGGGCGATATGGCTGGTCAGCCGCCGTGTCACGTCGCGCCGAAGGGTATTGAACTCTGGCGACGAGACATCACGCGGGCGAGGCAGCTCGATCTGGACTTGGCAATCGATGCGGCCGGGCCCCGCGGTCATCACCACCACCTGGTCCGCGAGCAGGACGGCCTCTTCGACCGAATGGGTCACGAAAATCACGGTCAGCTTGGTGGCCCTCCAGATATCGATCAGTTCTTCCTGCAGCTTGCTGCGCGTCAAAGCGTCGAGGGCACCAAACGGTTCATCCATCAGCAGGACGTCGGCGTCGTTGGCGAGCACGCGCGCAATAGCGACCCTTTGCTTCATGCCCCCGGACAGTTGATGCGGATAGCGGTCGGCGAACGCAGCCAGTCCCACCATCGCCATGAATCTCTCGGTGATCCCGGCAACATCCTTGGAAGCGAGCCGCCGCTGGCTCGGTCCGAAGGCGATATTCTCTTTCACCGTCAGCCAGGGAAACAGCGCGTAGTCCTGAAACACCATTCCGCGGTCGGGTCCAGGACGATCAATCCCAAATCCGAACATCGTGACAGAGCCGCTGGTCGCCTGCTCGAAACCGGCAATGATCCGCAACAGCGTCGACTTGCCACAGCCTGATGCGCCGAGCAAACAGACGAACTCGCCTTTTTGGATCGTCAGATCGATCCCGCGCAACGCCTCGACCGGGCCATTGGACGCGTCATAGACTTTGTGCAGATCATCGACGCGCAGGATCGGTGGCGCGTGTTGGCTGTCAGACATGGTGTTGCGGGCTCCAGCGAAGGAAATAGTTGCTCAGCCAAAGCAGGATGCGGTCGGAGACAAAGCCGGTGACGCCGATAATGATCATACCGGTGATGACCAGATCGGTGCGCGACAATGAGCGGCCGTCCATGATCACCGCGCCGAGGCCTTCCGGAACTCCTGTCATCTCCCCGACCACGATCAGGATCCAGGCGAAGCTGGCGCCAAGACGCAGGCCGTTGAAGATGCTGGGCAGGGCCGCGGGCAAAACCACCGCCCGGAATAATTTTGGCCCGGCGCAGCCGAGCATTTCGGCGGCTTCGAACAGGCGTACGTCAACTGATTTCACGCCAAAGATGGTGTTGAGGAGAATTGGAAAGAAGGCCCCCAGGAAAACCAGGAAGATCGCCGATTTGGCGCCAAGCCCGAAGAAGATCATCGACAATGGAAGCCACGCCGTGACGGAATCGGCCGCAACAATGACAGCGTCGGATCGAGCACCGCGCGCAACAGCGGCAGTCGGCCGATCATCAATCCAAGTGGAATTCCGATGACGGCCGCGCAGAGAAAGCCGCCATAGACGCGCTGCACCGATTTCCAGAAATGTATGGCAAGGCTCGCGCTGTAGGCGTCATCGTAGATTCCACCGATTGCAAAATCCCTCATCATCAAGGCGACGCCGGACGGCAGCGGCACGAGTCGCGTTCCAGTCCACCGCACCATGATGTCCCAGAACAACAGCAGCCCCAGCGGCACCACCGCCGCCAGCGCGATGGCGCGAAGACGATGGAGCTTCCACGGGCGCGACGTCCTGGCCGGGGTGCTCTTCGCTGCGCGGTCGGCCACTGCCTCGGCCGGAGGTGCGATTTTGATCGACCGGCTCATCGCTCGCTCACATCGCGGCAATGGCTTTCACGAAGCTCGGCTCGATGAATTTGCCGTAGTCCGGGAGTTCGCGGATCTGCTTTTTGGCCAGCATTTGCGTTCCGTAATAGTTCGCCTGCTTGAGAAACAGCGCATCGATATTCCAGGTGAGCTCCACGTTGGGCGCGGCCTGTTCGATCGACGGCTTGGGCTGGCCGAGCTTTTGCATCGCCATCGCGACGAACGCCTCGCGATCGCTCATCGCATATTCGCTCGCCTTGCGATGAATTGCGAGCAACGTGCGGATCAGGTCTGGATCCTTTTCGATCAACTCACGGTGCGTGGTCAGCACCATGTTCAGCGAGCCGGTCGGCGTCGAGTAGGGGTATTCCACGATCTTGCCGACGCCGTTGGCCAGGCTGATGCCGGGCCCGGGCTCCGCGCCGACATAAGCGTCGATGTCGCCACGGGCGAGGGCGGGCGCCATGTCGCTGAACGACACGCGAACCGGCTCGATGTCCTTGATCGTCATGCCTTCGGCGGTCAGCCGGTCGAGGATCACGACCTCCTGCGTGGAGCCCGGCCAGATCGCGACCCTCTTGCCGTTGAGGTCTTTGATCGAATTGATCGCAGAGTCTTTTCCCGCCACGACGGCCATGCCGCGGTTGCAGGCGGCAGCAATGACGACGACGGGCTCGGCGTTGGCCGCGCCAAGCGTCGCTGCTGCCAAGCCGAAAATGCCGAAGTCGACGGTGCGGGTGGCGACAGCGTTCTTGCCGTCGGTGGGACTTTCGAACGGGATCACCTGGATCTTGACGCCGGCCGGCGCGAATTTCTCATAAAAATAGGGCGTGATGCCGTGGATGAGCTTCAGCGTCCCGACCTTGATGACGCGGTCATCGGCCAATGCGCGGAAGCTGGTTGCGGGCAGCGCCGCGGCGGTTGCGGCTAAGCGGATGAACTCTCGTCGCGTGGTATCTCGCATCGCGTGTCCTTGTTGGGTCCGCCCGGCACAGCGATGCCTAGCTGCGGCGCAACAAGAAGTGAAATTTATTCGCTAAATGGCGATCATAGGCTCGGGTAATAATTTGATGATGCTGCCTTTTTGATCATCGTCCAAGCCGGCTCCGCCGCGAAATCGACCTTGGAAACCACCCTTGGAAACGACGCTTGGGAACGAGAGACTAGTGGGTGGTGAAAGGCGGCCGCGGATCGGGTGCGACGTCGAAAGCGCCGAGGTGGAATTCCTCGCCGGTCGCCTCGTCCCGCATAGGGCGCTGCGCCAGCAGCGTGAACGCCGCCTGCGGATATTGCTGCCAGATCGCGAGGTCGCCGGCGGTGATGGTGAGCCAGCCGAAGGTGTACATGTAGCGTCCGGGCTCGGTGACCCGGCCGACCCTGTCCCAGGTGATCTTGTCCACTGCCATTCGGTCCCCCGATCGCAGTTCTGCCCATGAGTCCGGCACGACGCACGGACCCGCAAAAACTGACCCGGCAATGAGGCGACGGCGTGGCGGCGGTACGGAGGCGAAGCGGCCGCCCCCCCTCACGCCGACTGCTTCAGTCCCGACCGGACGATCAGGCGGACGAGGTCGACGCGCTGCTGTTTTTGAGCGAATTTGACCGCGAAGCCGTTCTCGAATTTCCGGATGACGCGCCCGACGCAGGCCCCGACCGCGAGCGGCGTTCCGATCGGCGGGTCGTATTCGCAGGATATCGCAACCCCGGCCGTCGAGACGTCGATGATGAAGCAGGGATGAGTGCTGCCGTCGGCGAGCGCCAGGAACGTATGCGGGACCTGCGGCACAAACCGCGCGTCATGCCGCAACTCGGCGAGGCTGGCGTCCTTTTGCCTCTTCTCGAGCCAGGTCAGCTTTTCCGACATCCAGGCGCGCCGCGCCCGGGTCATCTCGAGCTCCATCAGGAAGCCCATCCTCAGCGTCGCGGTGATCGTGCACTCGAATTCGCCGAACTCCTGGAAATAGGAGGTGACGCGCTCGCCGACCTTGCCGACGACCGGCACGTCCACGATCATCCGGAACGGCGAGACGCGCTTGGTGCGGCAGGCGAACGTCCTGAGCCTGCCCTCGCAATCGTACCAGCGCGGCAGCGAATAACTGCCGCCCACGTTGACGTCCACTGCACGCTGCTTGAGGAATTCGGCGACGGACATGTAGGCCAATCGTGTTGCGGAGTGTTTCCGTAATTCCACGGTAGCAATCAAATTCTAAGCAAATGATACCGGCACTCATGAGCAGGGGTAAATTTCTGGTAAACGCCGGAGGCGGTAGTAAGCCGCAGGGGGACCTTCGCGAGGTGCACGCTCTCTCGCGGCGCGGAGGCTTTCCAGGACGCGAGCAGCGCTCCCCATCCGAACCGGGAGGCGAAGCACTTGACGAGATCAGGCCCGATCGCGTCGGGCTCGAACCGGATGCCCGCTTTGCGCAGCACCCATTCGATGAACTCGCCATCCGTGAAGAAGAAAAAGGCGCCGAGATACAGCGGGAAGCGCGATTGGAAGACGAGCCCGGGTCGGAGGTAAGCGGCAGGGAGGTTCACGCGGGGAGGGTGGATTTTGCGGGGCCGGTCCGCCGGCCGGCGGCAGCGAGGTATGGCGCTCCCTAGCGGAATCGAACCGCTCTCTCCACCGTGAAAGGAAGGATACGGCGTTCACCGCTGTCCACACTCGTTTGAACATAATGAAAATAATCAGATAGTTAGGCCATAAGCGGGCATGCCTGTCCATTGACGTCCACTCAAAGATATTAGACACATGTTGGACACGATGCAGTTTGCCACCGTGGGAAAGATGCTATGGCGCGCACAATCAGGGATGCCTTATTGGACACGCGCACCGCGCGCAGCCGGCTCAAGGCGCGCGGCAAGCCGTACTGGCGAGGGTTGGAGCCGGGATTACACCTCGGCTACCGAAAGCCGCTCAGCGGCGCCGGCAAGTGGCTGGCGCGGCACTACCTTGGTGGTCAGGCCTATGAGGTCGAGACCATCGCTATCGCTGATGATTTTTCCGACCCGGACGGCGTTGCAATTCTCAGTTTCCCCCAAGCTCAGACGCTGGCACGAACGCGCATGGTCGCTCGCGCCCATGCCGCGGTCGGCAAGACCAAGCCCCTTACTGTCAAGGATGCGATCGAGGCCTACGTCACGTATCTGGAATCGAAGCGAAGCCGCTCGGGGCGCGAGGCACGCTATGCCGCCGATGCCTTCATTCTACCAACGTTAGGTGCGGTCGAGATCAACGCTTTGGTGCCGGAACAGGTCCGCGCATGGATCTCAAAGCTTGCCAAGTCGCCAGCGCGTGTCCGTACAAAGAAGGGCGAGAAACAGCAATTCAAGTCCATCGATGATCCCGAAAATGAGCGTCGCCGAAAGTCGTCCGCGAACCGGATACTCACGATATTGAAGGCCGCTCTTAATCTTACCGCGCATGACCACCCCAAAAGCATCCCGTCTGATGCAGCATGGCGTCGTGTTAAGCCGTTCCATGGCGTAGATTCGGCGCGGGTTCGGTATCTCACACTTGATGAAGTGAAGCTGTTATTAGCGGCGAGCTTGCCTGCTTTCCAGCGGCTGGTGCGCGGTGCCTTGGAAACAGGGGGGCGATATGGCGAATTGTGCGCGCTCACCGTGCAAGATTTCAACGCAGACAGCGGGACCATTGCCGTCCGCCAGTCCAAGAGTGACAAGCCGAGGCACATCGTCCTGACCGAGGAGGGCGCGGCTTTCTTTGCATCAATCACGAAGGGGCGACTAGGCGACGCGCCCATGTTCGTGAAAGACGATGATCAGCCATGGGTGCGCGATCATCAGAAAGATCCGATCGCGGAAGCCTGCGAGCTGGCAAAGATCAAGGCCGCGAATTTCCACGTCCTTCGCCATACCTGGGCGAGTCATGCCGTAATGAACGGCGTGCCGCTAATGGTCGTCGCCAAAAACCTCGGCCACTCGACGACGCGGATGGTTGAAAAGCACTATGGTCATCTTGCGCCATCTTTCGTGGCCGATGCCATTCGAAGCGGGGGGCCAAGGTTCCAATGAGTAATGATCCTCCCCGCGAACCGGTCGCCGCAATGTTAATTGGTCTTTCGCCCCAGGAGGCCGAAGCACTTCGGAGGCGTGTATTTGAAATTGCTCGCGATCTAGGGGACAGCTCACAGCAAGATCAATTTGTCCGCGCTGTCGACGAGGCCATAGGGGAACATCGATTCTATACCGGGGCCGTCCCGTCTGATCAGAGGGGCATAAAACTGGCCCGTTCGATTGAGAAGGCCGCAACTGCACTGGCTCGAGATTTGGGCGCGCTTGATCGAATAACGGCCTCTGTTCTAGTCCAGAAGATTTGGCTCTCAAAGAACGCCGGCCGGCTCCGCGAGGAAGCAATCAGTCTCGACGACCTTGACAAGGATGTTAAGAGGCTGCGGCTTATTTCAGGGGCCGCCTCAGCATTGATTGAAGGCGGCGGCATGACGGTTAGAATCGACGGTCTGGTCCGCGATATCGCGCGCGGCTACGCTGATTCTTTCAAAGTGACCCCCAGCTATTCGAGGTCCGGCCTATTCGCGAAGCTCATCAAGGAGACCTTTCGTTCGGCCAGAATAACCCCTGTACCGGACGAGTCGCGGCTAAAGAGCGCTCTTTCCGGAATGAAATTCTTGGACGCGGCGCTACCTCGCCGTGGTCGAAAGACGAAACTAAATACCACGAAAAGCGGATAACGAGCCATCACAACTCGTGTCTTTTTCCTGAGTGGCTGTCGTTGTCTTTATCTGTCCATCGAAACCAATGCTGGACAGATCGAGAATGGATACCATCCAAGGCAATGTAACTGGCAAGGCCTGCTATTCAGTCGACGAGTTTTGCTCGACTCATGCCATTTCGCGAGCCATGTTCTACAAGTTGCGCTCGGAGGGAAAAGCTCCGAAAACCATGTCGGTTGGTTCTCGGACGTTGATTTCCCTTGAGGCAGCCGCGGATTGGCGCCGCTCGTGCGAGGGCGCCGCTGGCCGCAAGGAGGTTGCGTAAATGCCTCGCCTCCAGGAGATCCATCAGCGCGATGATAAACTATTCGAACTCGTCTGCGGTGACGCCGTGGCCGGGCCGTTCCCCAGCTACCTGTTTGCCGAGCCAGTAGCCGAGGGCACGGCGCCGGAGCCAAAGCTCGCAACGAAATTTCGGCGCTACAAGATCGTTCGCGAGGTGCTCCACCTTGCGTGATCTGGAAATGCAAAACCCGACCGCTGGTGACGGCCGGGTCTGCGAAATGGTCCTTGCTGGTGCTTTGGACAATTCGCAAGCTAGCAAAATTACCCGACGCCTTCAAGTTTCAAATCTTACACGTCGTTGCGCGATTAGCGGAGCTGCCGCTGCGTTGCTTGCGCCTCTTATCTATGGGGAGCGCGCACAGTGAATCTGAATTTGGAGTGCGACCTCGCCGAACAGATACGTGTACTTGATCCGGCGCAGTGGTCGATCTTGCAGGCTGAGATCTGCCTTAATATCGCAAACGCCAAGCTTTGCGCGTTCGCTGCTGAGGCTGATCATGTGGTGGGGTTGGTTCGATTTGGGCTGTTCAATCGTGCTGCCGCTGCGGACCACCTGCATACAGCCGCGCTCTACAATCAGCTTTATCTCGAGTACGGAATCGAAGCCATTCAGAAGATAATGGCGGCCGGCCTCGCGGAAGGTGTTGCATGAACATTCGCATCACCGAGTTTCCGGGCGAGAAAATGAGCAACGGGGAATTGGACGCCTTGACCGCGGTTCGAGATCGGTCCGGATCTGGCTTCAAGCGTACCAACACAAACGACCTAATGGCGGCGACATTCCCGCCCTTGAAGGCGATCATTCCCGGCTATGTCTATGCTGGCTTCGTCGTGCTCGCTGGCAGGATGAAGCTCGGCAAGACTTGGCTGGCTATTGATTGGGCCGTCGCCGTTGCCACTCCCGGCGTCGCGATGGGCTCCATCGACTGTGTCGGCGGCGACGTCTTGTACATCGACCTTGAAAATGGTCCCCGCCGCATCCAATCGCGGATCAGGGCGCTATTCCCTCGTGATCAGAACTTGCCAGACATGTCGCGGCTGGAGTGGGTCACGGAAGCTCCGCTGCTCAACGACGGCTTCATCAACCGTTTGGATCGTTGGCGGATATCGGTGAAGGATCCTCGGTTGGTCGTTATCGACGTCCTTCAGCGGATCAAGCCTCCCGGCAACAAGGTCCAGAACGCCTATGAGTCGGACTATTCCACTTGGGCGCCGCTCCAGGAATGGTCGACTCGACATGGAGTGGCTGTGCTCGGTCTGCATCACACCAAGAAGGGCGCGATGGACGATCCTCTCGAGGCGCTATCCGGATCCAACGGCCTAGCAGCCTGCGCCGACACCACCATTGTTCTGGACCAGGGGCCAAACGGTCGGACGCTCTACGTTCGCGGTCGCGACGTAGAGGAGCGCGAGACAGCGGTGCTGTTCAATGCTGGGAGCTGGGCGGTTCTCGGGGAGGCGGCTGACGTGCGTCGCTCCGACGAACGGAGGGCAATTCTCGCCGCGTTGACCAAAACGTCGCCGCTCGGACCAAAAGAGATCGCCGCGGCAACGGGCATGAAGGACGGCAACGTCAGGTTCCTCCTCGGCCAGATGGTGGCTGCGGGCGAGATCCAGAAGCAGGGATATGGCCGCTACACCCCCACCAACACCTCTAACACCGCTCACACCAGACAGGATCCTGATGAAGATGAGTAAGAGCGCGACTGTGAGCGTTGTGAGCAGTGTTAGGGGGATTTCCGCTGGCGCCAAGCAGGGCGGGAAACCAGGTTGCCAGTCCAATGTTAAACGCCGCAGGTTTCGAGAAATATTGCTGGTTGCGCGACATTGGGGGCGCACGGGATGCGGGTTACTTTCCTCAGGCGGCGCTTTGGGAGCGCTACCGCATGGGCCGCCATTCGCACCACGCGCGCGCGCGGTGAAAATTCCCAGAAAATCACCTAACGGAGAAAACCACTATGGCGAAACGGATAGCGAAGCGCCGCAAAGGTAGGCCGAACCGGCGAGAGGCGAGCCAGAAAGCGCTGGCCGGCGTTGATCTTTCAACGCTCGATCCGAACAATGTCTTGCGCTCGATCGCCGCGGATCAGAGCGCGCCGGCCGCGGCCCGCGTAGCCGCCGCGAAAGCCCTGTTGAGCAGCAGTGCTCAGAAACCTGAAGAACCCGCTGAGCGCGATCCCGTCACGCGGCGCGCGCTTCGAATCCTGCAAGGAGGCAAAACCAATGCATGACCGCAGAGACACAATTCCGGTCGTCGCGACCTATCGCGGTGTCGGGCTGCACGATCTGCAATCCCCTGACCGTCTCGACCTCGTGCGGCGTGCGATCGACAATGTTTTTGACCAGCGCGACATCGATCGACTTTTTGAGATAGCCGGGGATGCGCACTGGCCGCCCGAAGCCAGGCTGCTCGCTGCGGCAAAGTTGGAGGCCGTGTATCAGATCGCAGTGGACGAAAGGACGGCCCGCCCGCCCATCGATCTCACGCTTGTCCAGGCGACGGTAGCTGGTTTGGACTCGGTGAAGTGGAGGCATCCGCAATTTTTCGCCTCGCTGTTCGATGCCGGTCCTCCGCCGGGTGTGAAATGGCCAGAGCGCGAGCAGCCACTTCGATGACAATCATCAGGGGGTGGTGGCGGTTTGTTTGTTCATTGCCGACACCGGCGGGGACCGGCGCTGCAGCTCCGTTCGCAATAAGACCTAAAATCAAGACCGACCCATCGCTATTGTTGGGTCATATAACTGATTTTGTTGAACAATAAATCAAGTTGAAAAAATCCAATCTAATGCCCCTCGATAAGAGCAGCCTCGCTGACCTGAGCTCAAGCTCAGCCTGCCGAGCCGGTGCAGTCCAGGCAGTTCTGGACAGGCTGAAACCAGAAGATAGGGAAGTGATTGAGCGAGCATTGGCATCGGCGCCGCCAATACGGGGACGTAGGCTCAACGACCGAGATCAGGCCGTGCGGGATATTTCTGCTCTTTACGATGGGACGCCGAGCGGCTCGGCTAAAGCCATCGCCGTGGATCTCTCACGGTATCTGTCCGGGGCGTGGCTTCGGGAACGTGATGGTGGTCCGCCCGAAGGATCAGGCGAACGGCGCCGCCTTTTGTTTAAGATCGCGTTTTTCTCCGTCGGCGCATCGCTGTCTTGGCGGCAAATCTTGAATGTCATCGAGGGCCACCGCGGGCGTTGACGTTTGCAACATCTCCCTGTGGATGTTGCAAACGCAATCATGGCTATCTGTGTTCAAGCTCACGAGGCCACAGAGACATGATTGCCGCCCTCCGAAAGAAAACCGCTTCTCTCGTCGACTACGAGGATGCCCCGCTCGCGGCGCTCGACCGCAAAATCGCGAAGATCGAGTCCGATGACCAGGCCTTATTTGAAGTCCAGTTGTCTCTCGAAGAGAGCAGCGGGGGCGGCACGGCCTCGCGCCTTACAGACGCAGCCAGAGCGTTGCTCGATGGTACCGACTACGATCCAACCGCGAACTCAATTTCGCAGTTGGAGATCGTATGTAAAAAGCGCGCTGTCTATCGGCGCGCGTTCGAGATCGGCCGTGTTGCGCGAGAGCATCTTCTCGTCGAGCGTGGCGACAGAATCTTCGCCTCATTTTCTAGCGAGATCGCCGAGATTGAGCGTCGGCGCATCATGGCGGCCCTGGATCTACAGCGCATCAATCGCCAGCGAGAACAGTTGCGTGAGAACATCCGTTCAGCCGGCGGCGGTGGAAGCCTGCCGACCGATGGTCGTGAATTACTTGGCGTTGGCGAGACGTATGATGAGGAAGTGAACTGGTGCGTGGAGCGCCTCATTGCTGCCGGCATAGTCAGTTCCGCCGAAATCGAAAAGGCGAAGGCGCGATGAACAATCTAGATACATTGCGCGAGTCAGCGCTTGCCCATCGACTTAAGGGAATGGTCGGGGGAAATCGCGTTTTGTGGAACGCAAAGCATATCGCTCAACTCCGGCATGGCATCTGGGAATTCTCTGAGCGAGCGCTTATTGACGCCTTCGAAATGAAGCAAGCCGAACCGGCAATCCGGGTGCCCGCGTCTGCGCCCGTGCTGCGCGCCATGGATAGTACCGCGCTTTCGTGGCAATTCAGAATTAGTGACGAGACGCCAGATTTGATGAACGACGTCATCAAGGTCGGCGGATGGCGGCTCGCGAACTTCGCGAAGAATGGACCTGTCCTGTTTTGCCATGACAGCAGCTCGATGCCGGTCGGACAATCCTCGACGCCATGGACGAGCAGCGGCCCGTCACTGATGGCAAACGTTAACTTTCCGCCTCAAGGCGTTTCGGCTGTTTCGGATCAAGTTCGCAGCATGGTCGCTGCGGGTGTCCTGCGTGGTTGCAGCGTGGGCTTCGTGCCAGGCAGTTTTCAGTTCACCAAGGACCCGCAGCGGCCCGGGGGAATCGATTTTCTGTCGGGCCACATCTTGACTGAATTCAGCCTGTGCCCCGTGCCGGCCAATCCGAACTGCCTACTGGTCGGTCCAGCAGCCGGCGCAAAATCATCCGGCCGCGTTCGCAATGCTCCGCTCGATGACTACCCCTTGCCGGGCGGAGAGCCGAGCGACTGGGTATGCCAGGCGATCGGTACGATGCCGATCGATTCGACCGATGATCCCTATAACGCTGCCTCAGCAAAGGCCGCTTTGCTTGCGCAATTCTCCCCGAACGGGACGATCACCGAGGACGCCAAACACTTTTTCTTTGCCTCCAATGCGTCTGCGGCATTTAAGGCCGATAGCTATCAGTTTCCATTTTGCAAGGTCGCAGGCGGGACCATCGTCGCCTCGAAAACGGGCTGGCGCCAGAGCTTTGCGGCTCTCGAAAAATCCGACATGCCCGGCAATGTTATCAGTGTGGCGCGAGCCCTGGTGGATTCTCTCGAGGTGCGACTGGGCGAAACCAAAATGTTGGACAGACGCCGTGAGGCGCGAGAACTCGTGGCCCGGGCGCGTGCGATCAGCGCGCGCATCGTCGACGATCCCACCCCAACTCGCGAGCAGCGCCTAGCCGAAGCCGCAAAGATTCGTCGGATGGCGTACTCGAAATGAAGGTTTTGCGTCTCATCGCGCAAAAGACCGCTGTCGCTGGCGGACACACTGAGGCGGTCCGGGGTAACCCGGACCGCACATTCTAAGGGGAAATCTAAGGTGAATGAAGCGCGCGAGATTATTCGTAACGCGATCCAGATCCAGGAGACGGGGCTGATCGCAGCCCAAGGCGGGCTCGCGAACGGAAAGGCAGAGATCCAGCGCGCGGAAGCGCTGATCGACCAGCACACGCGCGCGATCGCGCAGCTGACTGAAATTCTGAAGATGGCTGGCAGATGAACCACATTATGCACCGCATTCTAGATGCACCTCCCGCGCTCCGGCGCTTCCTCGACGCACGCGCGATGGGCGCCTCGCATGAGGAACTGAAGAAGCTCAGCGACCTTGCCATGACGGAGCAAGCGGAGCTCGCCGGCAAGCTGTTCCTAAGGCTCGTCTCTCGCGACGGAGAAACGAACCCTTCGGATCGATGCTAATCAGATGTCTTCCGCGATCATGCTGCCAGTGCGGCGGCGCCGAGGTCGCCAACGCTTTGGGGAAGAGCGCCCACGCCGCTGCATTGTCTAGAACATTCGCGATTGGAAAGTCACACAGTAGATTTTCAAAAGTGTTCGCGTGGCCCTCCAGCGTGAAAAGCCCAGCCACCGAAGGGTTCGATATATTGCTAGCATATTGGACCTCTTAGGACGCTAGACTAAGATGCCAATCATGAGAGTCACCGTGGCAGCGACCCGCGCCACGACTCTGTAGCGCTTCGCGGTAAGTTAGAATGTGAAAAAAATGTCAGGCCGCTCGCTGCTTGTCAGATTTGATCAGATCGTGCGCTCGAAGGCATTCGCCTGTCCGCTGGAGCCGGGGCCGCCGGCAAAAGTTCTGGATCAAGGCCACAAATCGTAGCTATCGGAGGTGCGAGGCAAAGCGCGTCCCGGCATCGGGTTTACCGCCTGCGTGACCACGGCTGGAGCTTTTGTCGGGGCGCAATTAGCGGAAGTGCGATCTTATTCCGCAAGCAAGCCCGCGGCAGGTTCATAGCAGGGAGGCGCGCGCTGAGGCAGTGGGTCGGAAGCGCCGACGTGTCCGCGTTTCCCTTCACATAGGTGAGTGCGGGAACCTAAACACAAGCGAAATATGCGTCGTACAACTTTGCTACTCGGCCCCACCGTTCCAGTTGCGATCTGTATCTTAGGGGGCGCAAGATGAATGTTAGAATGGACTGGATGGTGGTCGGCGCGCGTTTCAAGCTCAGCAAGTTCGGAATAACCCGTTGCCCAGATCTCGCCCGCAAGGTCGGCGTCGTTGTCGCGGTCAGCGCTCGTACCACCGGCATTACCGTCCTGTTCGATGGTGCCAACCGACCAACCGTTTTGCACCGGGATTACATCAGCCCAAGCACTGAGAGGATCGGCGGGGATCGCTCCGTTCCGTTACTCGGGGCACCCTAATGGGGTACCCAAAACGGACGGCAGGATAGCTGGCGCATCTCGGTTTGCTCCGTGTACGGTCGCAAATTAGTCGCGCTTCGTACCCACTTCCTCCATTTTACAGGCTTGTTATATGCCCCACTTTGTCACCTGGGGACGGGGGACGAGAGTCATGGAAATATTTCGCGCTGAGAAGATTTGCGTTGTCGAGGACAACTCAAGCAGGTCCTGCCGGACCTGCGGCAACAAAATGAAGCTTGTACGAACGGTGGTGGACTCTGACAGCGGAGGCATCACTCACATGTTCGAATGTGCGTGCGGCAAGCGGTCCTGGGACGACTGAGGCGTACCTTCCGGCCGACGATCTCCGGGCGGAGAGACGGGCCGGGCTTGGGGCTTCCGCAATCAAACGTAAGTGGAACAATCTGCTTCGCACCGCGTCTCTCCGAGGCCCCCAGCCAGACAGGTCGCCCCCCGGCTGCTGGAGGAAAACCCGATCAGCGGGTTGACGGCCCCCACGTGGGGCCGTTTAAGTTTCGAGGTCGCCGTCTCAGCCGAACACTTGGCAACATCACAAGAAAGGCCCCAACCCGGGGGGCCTCCCGGCTGGGGCTCTTAGTTTTCCGGCACAACCATTTGGATAGAAGTGCCAGCCTCCTCAAGATTGAACATCGCCAGTGCGGGCACGGGATGGCGACAGCTTGCGGAAAAATGATCTAAGTTATGGCGCTCAAGACGATGGTGTGATCCTCCGCCACTCAGGTGTGCCGCTCGCGTGCAGTTCGAAGCAGCCGCGCTCCTGTGGATAGGGACCATTCGAGCAGCCGGCGATTATTTGGTCCTAGCCAACGGCAGGCCACAATGCCCCTGACCCTACGGATGATCGGCCTCGATGATTACACGGTCCACGAGGACCGGCAGCTAGTCGGGCGCATCCGCTACGCCAGCGAATGCTCCCCCGGGCTGTGGCTGTGGACGTGCATCGTGACACTTCCCGGACCGCCTTTTGGGGACGCTGGTTCGCTCGACGAAGCGAAAGGGCGCTTCAAGGTCGCCTGGGAGAGCTTCAAGGCGAAGCATCGGCCAGAAGAGCTGGCGAAGGCCTTTGAGGAAATGAACCACGCGAACAGGCCAGCGCGGTATCTGCGTTAGGCGCGGAGTGCCGCAACCAGCCAAGGGCGAAAATCGGCCCCAACTTCGACGGGGGTGGAAGCTGAGGCCGAGGCGGCCGGACCGTGAGGCTTTCAAACGGACCAGGAATTAAACATGCGCCCAGAACAGCGCTGAAGCGATCCGTGCAGTGGGCTTACCTCTGATTTTCCGAGTATCGTAGGACAGCATTACGCACGTTAGTTATCCGGAATCGCGGCCGTCGCGACGCACGGTAAACGGCAATGGCCTCGGGCGGAGATCTCCGAGGATCGGTCTCCAGTTGCTTTTCCAAGGTAGCGACGGTCGTCTGCAGGTTGTCGCGACGTTCTCGCATTGTTAGAGCCAGCCTCGAGTAAGACTGGTTAGCAGGGTCGAAGACACGAGACTTGCGTTCCTCCTCCTCGATGTCGGCATTGAGAAGTTGAACGCGCCGTAGCAGGTCGGAGATCAACGCATGGAGCTGGACGGTCGCTTCGAAACGGGGCATCGCTTGCATCGGCTTCGCCTCAATATGAAACAGGCCCACCTTGAGTCTGATGGATTGGGCATTGCAGAGCAAGGGGAGTGCCAGTCCGTAGCCGTTAGCGGGCGCTAAACCAGCATGCGCCCGAATTCAACTGTCACAAATCAAAGTGTCCCTAATTCTGAATAGGACCATCTCGGCGGTCGCCGTGGCATTCGATTGCGGGGCGAACGCTACTGCGACCTGTCCAGCCCGTCGTGCTCAGCCCGCGGCAAGTCCAGTTTGGACGCCTTCGCGGCGGTCAACTCGATGGCCCTAGCCTGCTGGGCGTCCGCCGGAACTCGTCTCAGTCCGGCACAAAAAACGCTGGCACGACGCATGCTGTCCAAGAGGTATCTCAGGAGACGATGCCTCTTGCCAACCTTCATAGTGGGCTTTCAGAGAACGGCCGATCGGAGGCTTATCCGAGAACGTGTAACTGCGGATTCCGCAGCCGAGGCGGTGCGTCTCTTGCAAGCGAAATTCCCGGCGCCCGCGTTCAGCTGGGTGTTCATCACCCCGGCCCGCGGCGACAAGCCAAAGTCGAATGAGGGGCCACTGACTGGACCGCTTCGTGGCCGATGATGCGGATGCGGTCCACGCGAAGGCTTCTTTTGAAACGTGCAATCGACGGAGGCTGCGGTTAGGGAAACCAATTCCGGACGCGATCTTCCAGCTCCCGGCGGTTCGTTTCCGGATCATCATACTTAATCCAGACGATGCGAGATACCACCGCGCCAGCAATCATGATCAGTGTGGCTGACACTCCGCCTAGCCCAAGGGGGACTGAGACCAAGAAACGCCGCCAACGCCATTCGAAGACTGGCGCACCAAGCCGCTGTGGATAGGACGGCACGCTCAGCGGCGGCCGCTTTCTATGTCACGGATCACGCCGGCGAGCCTACCACCTCGTACTCAAACGCGACGCCCTCCGGATCGTTTTCGTCCATCCAGGCGCGCGCGGCTTGCTCATTGGCGAACACCTTCAGGTCCTCCTCCTGGTGGTAAATCCAAACAGTTATGGTCGCGCCGGGATCCGATTTCGACCTAGGATGGACGCGAGCATGGACGAGGACCTCCGTAATTGCCTCGCGGAGACTGTCGCGGTCGAGAATGCGGATCAGCCGGTCGACCGTTGCTGCTGCATCGCGCTCGCGCGTGAGATAATCGGCCAGCGCTATCATGGCGAGGTCATAGCTCTGCTCGATCCTCTCGGCGGGTGTCAGATGCGCCATGGTCAAGGGGTCCACGCAGTGGCAGCGCCAGTTGGATGGCAAACGGTCGGCTGGCATTCGCTTCTATGAAGGCACGCAGCGCCGGCGCGATCTCGTCGTCGCCCACGTGGCGCTCGGCCAGCTCGTCCGCGACCTCGCTGGTCGCATCGCGAGACCAACCCTCGATGGCATTGAAGGCGACGATGCGGACCGGATAGGCGTATTGGCCCGACAGCAGATCGCGGATGACCGTCTCGAAGTCGGTGTCCTGCTCGTCCGTCTCCCGCCAGGCGCAGCCGCGCGCGCGCCGAAATCTTCCAAGACGAGATAGACATCGCGATCGAGGCGGTCGAGCGGCACGATCGAGGGCGACGAACGCATACGCATACTCCGGAACAGGGAGAGACGGCCCCGGCTTCGAAGGGATGGACGGTACTGACCGGGGCCGTTCCGCCAGCTTGGGCCAGCGACTCAGCCAACGGCGCAGTGAGCACGCCGTTCCCCACAGCAGGCCTCCGGCAGCTTATCGCGGCGCGCGCTTACCACTCCGCGAGGCCGGCTTCGTTTTGCAGAATTTAATGTGTCACTCTAGGAAGAAGGCGAGATCTTTTAGCGACTCGCGGTTATATGGTGCCTGGTCGCAGCCGCCTGCGACCAGGCGGCCGGGCGCCATGGTCTTCCTGCAACCCCAAGGCCAATGGATGCTCGGCCGCTGCAGCTAACAGCGGGCGGTTAGACTAGGCAACATCGCCTGACGTCATTCCTGCGCGAAGCCGACGACCTGAGACTTAAATGCCACGCCTCGCGCGGCGAACCGTCAGATAGCATGCGGCGAGCGAGGAGATCGTTCCAAGCTGGCTTGCAGAGGTTGAATGTTGGCTGTGCTGACAAGCGCGCAAGCCTCGCACCTGAACAGCCAAGATCTCGCATGTTCGCCCAAAAACCTCATCGGCTGTAAGCAAAGATCGCACTTCCGAACCGGCTTATTGCCGCCAGCTTCCGTGAAAATGAACTTCATGTCCACCCCCTCCGCCTCTGACCATACAAATCTGATTCGCGAGGAAGTTAAAGAGGGCGGGCGGCTACAGTTCGCGATTCATGGCGGGGTGTTGCCTATTCTTCACCTTGACCCAATGCTTCTGTCGGCCCCCGCGGTAAGGCCGGTCGCGGTGCTTCGAGACCAACCCCTCCAGGCCCATGCGGCAGGCGGCGCGGTACAGATCGGGGCCGATCTCGCCCCGCTCGAACGGCGCCACGGTGATCCCGTCCGGCCGGCGCGCTAACAGGCGTTGCAAGTTTGTCTTTCGGAGGTGCAGCGGCAGGTCGCGAAAATCGTCACTGCCCAGTGCCAGCACGTCGAACGCATAAAGCTGCACCTCGTGGTCGTGCTTACGGGAGTGCAGCGCGTTGAAATCGGAGAGGCCGTCGATCCCCAAAATCACAGCCTCGCCGTCGATCACAAAATGGGTCTGCCGGTTCTTCAGAGCGGCCTCGGCAATCCATGGATAGCGCTTGGTCCAATCGGTGCCGTTCCTGGAAAGCAGCCGCACGCGCTCGTTCTCCCGGATTACCAGCATCCGGTAGCCGTCGTGCTTTACCTCGTGGATCCAGTCCGGTCCCGATGGGACCTGCTTGCCGGCGGTCGCCAGGCAGAGCTCGTAGGTCATACGCATGGGCGAAACATAGGGATTTAAGATAACTATACGAGTCTTAGGAACAATGGGGCGATACACGTCATTGACCTACGCTCCGACTCTCAAGTCCCCCCTGCGGTGTCGGAGTGATCCCCACGGCCCCAGCCGCCGCCAGTAGCTGGGGCCGTTTTCATTGCCGCACGAAGAATCAAATCGCGCCAGCTCCCGGCGCGCGCCGCGCACAGACCCGGCGCAAGTTCGTTCCATGAGCTGGAACTGAACTTACCTTTTGTGCGTTTCGAATTTTCCCAACGGCTGAGGAAAGCACCATGGCGGAGCACCGTCGCGAGCTGAAGCAAACCCGATCTCTTGAGGAACGATTGGCCGATCTAGCCGCAAGGTTCAAAGAGCAGGCCAGCGCGCTACCGGCAGGCGCAGAACGCGAGGCTCTTCTTAGGAAGGCCCGACAAGCTAACACTGGCGCGCACATGACTGATTGGCTGAAGTCAACGGGATTGCAGCCGCCGAAGTAACGCGAGCGTGTTGACGAAGGAAGTACGCTATGCGGCGGGCACTACCCGTGATCTCAGAAATCCAACATTTGCGCACTAGCTTAGGTGAATTGCGGCCTTGCTAAGTTGTGTTCCGCCGTAGCCGGAATTACGCTTTAGCACCGAAATAGGAACGCTGCTGCTTACGCTGCATTCCCGAGCTATCACCGTTCCAGACCCTTGGGCCGGTGCCGGTGACTGGGAGACGCGACTGCGCCTCCGCCTTCAAAGTGGGGAGCGCCATGACCAAAGGATCTGATGGGGTGCGCATGAGAACGGCCCCGATCGCGGAAGGGATCAAAGCATCGGGGCCGCCCTTTGCCTGCCGTCATTGGGGAGACAACCGGCGCCAGATTGAACCACCGCTGAATACACCGGGCAACCGGACAGCATTTCTGACGGGCTTGGAGAGTCGCTGAGTGGCATTGCGTGATTTGGCGCAAGGGGCGCCCGTTCACGCTGGCGGGCCTTCTCGCTTACGACAGGCAAGCGACGATGGCGAGGACCACGTCGGCGCCTAGATCGCCCGAGTACATTGAAAAGAGAATGCCGCCACCAAGCACCACTGCCATCAATTGAAGCGCGATCATTTGGAAATCCCGTCGTTAATGAGGGAAAGCTACTCCCGGATCGTTTCCAGACTGCTTCGTGCATCGCAGTGAATGGTTTCATTCAGCCCGCCGGTTTCACGCTGGCGGGCCGTTTTCTTCGTGTGCATCGGTCTTAGGCGGCGTTCTTCCACTGGAGTCGAGGAGCTTTGGGAGGGGCGGCATCTTCGTTTTTGGCGCCTCGATTGGTTCTTCCGGCGTCGTACCTGCCTCGTCCACCTTCTTTCGGCTGACGAGTGCGCCAATAATGCCGATGACCAGTAGCAAGGCGCCTGCGATCATCAGCCAGTGGGGTAATTCCAATGATAGATGCATCGTCCGAGGCTAATCCAAGTCGCTTCACCGAGCCACACCCGCCGGTTCACGCTGCGGCCGCTGGGTTGCCTATTTGGCACACTTCGAGATTATCGCGCGGCCAATGTTCGGTGTGTGAGGTAATCGACAGACAGTGTCGAGGAGAGGCGAGTACGGTAAAGGCGGGTTGATGGGCGTATTCGCGTCGATTGCTATGTCGGAAAATGTACTACGCTTCTACCAGTTCGCTGAGGTGTGCAGAGAAAGGGCCGCCGAAGCCCGTTGCTCGATCGATGCGGAGCTGTGGCTCAAACTTGCTGAGGACTGGCTCAAATTAGCACGAGCCGATCAGCAAGGGCCCGACAACGGGGATCCTACGAGCCGCGCTGCATCCGATGAACGGCGACAAGAAGGTCTGGCCGCTCGAGCACTTCCACCAGCCTGTCCAAGATGATGCGCTCGTTATTTCGGGGCCTCGGTTCTAAGTACTCCTCGAGAATGCGCTGCGCGTCACTGACAGCCTGAAGAGTTAGCTCTGCATCCGTCATCTGTTAGCCTCCTGGCGGCCATTCAGAACGAAAGAACTTACGTGTAAAATAGTTCCATATCCATTAATTGCCGGTTATTGCGCTGCCCACGGTCCCGCCGTCTGCGAGTAGTCCATACGCGTTTATTGGCCATGTGTTGGACACGGCAGCGGAGTAGGGCGCTAACTGGCTGATATCGTTGGCGCTCCCTAGCGGAATCGAACCGCTCTCTCCACCGTGAAAGGGTGGCGTCCTAACCGATAGACGAAGGGAGCAAACGCAAGGCCCCGCCGCTCTTCACGGCACGGCCGCCGGCCGCACGAGTCATGCCCGGCGGCCACGGCGGGCGAACGTATAGTGGCCTTTGGGCCGGTCGGCAAGCCGTTCGGGACCGGTCTTTTGCGCCGCGGTGGTTAGCTTCCCCGGCATCATTCGGAACGCGATTTCAACCGTTTCTTAGGGTTCCCTGAGATAGCGCTGGAGCGGGAGATTTTAAGCCATGCCACAGCCCAAGAAGCGCGCGGCCCGCAAACTGCTGTCGCGGCATGCCTGGATCACGCTGGAGGGCGGATTCGCGGCGCGGCATTGCCTGTTGCAGGACATCTCGAGCACGGGCGCGAAGATCACGACGGATGAGGACGCAAGCCAGCTTCCGGGCGTGATCCGGATGGCGTTCTCACGGGACGCGCGGACCGGGCGAAGCTGCCAGGTGATCTGGCGCCGCGGCAAGTCGGCCGGCATCAGGTTCCTCTGACGCCCGCCCACGCGGCCCGGATGGCGCGTGCGGCCGGTCCGGGCTAAAAGGCGTGGATGCGCGCCATTGTCCTCAGCCTGATCGCTTTCGCCGCCGCCTCTGCGGCCACGGCCGAGACGTTGCGGCTTCCGCCGGCCGATCAACCGCAGGCCAGCAAGACGCTGCCGCTGAAGGGCGCCTCGGGAGCGGCCAGGGCGAACGCCTGCGCGTCCTATGGCCAGGGCTTCAGCTGGGTCGAGGCGACCGGGACCTGCGTCAAGATCGGCGGCTCAACCAGCGTCGATGCCGGGGTGCGGCGCTAGCCAGACAAAAAAGTCGAAAACAACCCCATGCACAGTAGCCGTCAAGTCCGGCCGTGCTGCGTGAGGCTTGCGCGCGTGAAGCGATTCAGCACGACCTCACTGCAGCTTAAGCCGCGTCAGCGGCTCACGACATCGGCGGGGCCACGTGCTGCGCAGATCCGGGCCGCGGTGCGAGCTCGGCGAGCCAGCGCGTCAGGTGCGGCTGCGCAGGTCGGCTGATGCCTTCGACGCCAAGCCAGCGCCGCGCATAGGCGCCGAGCGCGATATCGGCGAGCGTGAACTGCTCGCCCTCCATGAAGCGGCGCGTGGCCAGCAGGCGATCGGCGATCGCCCAGACCTCGGCGGCCGCGTCGGCATCCCGCTGCACCTGGATCATGTTGCGCTCGGCGGGCGGCGTGCGCACGATGCCCCAGAACACCGGACGATCGACCGGCTGCACCGTCGAGAGCGTCCAGTCGAGCCAGCGGTCGACCGAGCTGCGCAGCTTCGGCGCCTCCGGATAGATCGGCGTGCCGCGTCCATGCGCGAGGCAGAGATAGCGCATGATCGAATTGGATTCCCACAGCACGAAGTCGCCCTCGACCAGCGTCGGGATCCGCGCGTTGGGGTTCATCGCGAGATAGCCGGCGTCGCGGGTCTTGCCGAAAGCCATGCCGGCATCGATGCGCTGATAGGCGAGGCCAAGCTCGGTCAGGCACCACAGCACCTTCTGCACATTGACCGAATTGGCGCGGCCCCAGATCGTCAGCTTGGTCTCAGGCATGAGATTCCTCCGCGCGTTTTCTGTCGTAGCCCGGATGGAGCGAAGCGCAATCCGGGATGTTGCCACAAGGCGCGTCTGTCCCGGATGACGCTTCGCTCCATCCGGGCTACGAGCCCGTCGCGCGGGTGATAGCGGAATTTCGCGATTGCTGCGAGCCTCTCACGCAAAGGCTCCGCTGCATGCAAAAAGCCCCGCCTGGGGCGGAGCTTTCATTGCAAGTCTGACCAGGCGATCAGCGGCCGAAGAACAGCCACAGCAGAATGATCACCGGGATCGGCACGCCTAACAGCCACAACAAAATTCCGCGTCCCATCGCGTTCTCCTCCATTCGCTCCATGAACAGAGAACGCGGCGATGGGAAGCTTGTTCCCCGTGAAGGGCGTTACCAATGGCCGGTGTTGGGCATCGACGACCACGGCTCCTGCGGCGGCTTCGGCTCGCCCTTCTGCAGCAGCTCGATCGAGTGCAGGTCGGGCGAGCGGACGAAGGCCATGTTGCCGTCGCGCGGCGGCCGGTTGATGGTGACGCCCGCCTTCATCAGCTTCTCGCAGGTGGCGTAGATGTCGTCGACCTCATAGGCGAGATGGCCGAAGAAGCGGTCCTCGCCATACTTCTCCTCGTCCCAATTCCAGGTGAGCTCGACCAGCGGCGCGCCGCGCGTTTGCGGCTGCTTCTTCAGCGCCTCGAGGTCGTCGGACGAGCACAGGAACGCCAGCGTGAAACGCCCCTTGTCGTTCTCGATCCGCCGCACCTCCTTCAGCCCCAGCGCATCCTGATAAAACTTCAGCGCGACATCGAGATTGCGTACGCGCAGCATGGTGTGAAGATATCGCATGGTTATTGCTCCCTTGAACGGATGGAGGGTTTTTGGTTTCTGGCGGGGGCGATGAATAGCAGCAAAATGGGATGAGGGGCAGAGGGTGAGGGCACGTGTGCGTGAGGGAAAGCGACCGGTGCGGTAAGCTAGCTAAGCGTGGACGGACGAGCCGCAGCATCAGCCGGGACTCGCGGATGAATTCGATGCATCGGAATTCAGCGCCTTTCGTAGATGAGCAAGCCTAGTCCCGCCGATGAACCATACTCAATGTCATGGTCACTAATGCCCATAGCTGGAAGGTATTTCGCCGTGAAATGGTTCAAACGATATGCAATTGGCTGCCTGATCTGGTTGATCCTCGGCGGCATCAGCGATGGCTACAGACGGCCCGGCGAAGACACGCGTTGGGGCGCTATTGTCATAGTGGCGGGTTTTTGGCCAATCGTGACCGCCGTCATCGTTGGCAGCTCCGTTGGCGACGTTGCGCACAAGATCAATCAAGGGAAGCTGGGATGATCAGCAAGCCTAGCTTCGCTCCTAACCGATACTTCGATCAGTTCGGCATGGAAGATTACGAAGTTACGGTTTCGGCGACAGTGCACTCAATTGACGGCGTCCGCAACGCGTTGACCGAGTTGCGCAGCCAGCAGGGACGGTGGCGAATGGATTTAGTGCACTGTCCTGCAATTCTCGTAATTCCCCCAGTATTGAGGGCGCGGAAACTACGGTATGGGGCTATGTGATCTGCATCGTGTAAAATTTTTTCGTTTGACGGATTTTCGCGGAACTGTGGATTGTTTCCTCAATCCTTTCAGACACTACGGTCGTCCATAGCGAGTCCGCGCCCTGCGGTTTGAGTTTTTCGACGCATGAAGTGTGAATCAATTTCGTTGCAAGTCTTCAGATCTCTGATCTTATGAATCTTGGCTGAGGAAGCAGCATCCGACTTAACGGAGAGCTGCGTTATGAATCCGCCACCCAAATTTCAAATCAAAGTTCTGGGGTTCGACGTCAGCGCCGAAGGGGTGTTAGGCATCGGCGCCGCATGCTTCTTGGTCATCTTCCTAGTCTCGGCTTACCGGTGGCTCTAGTGCAAGTTTGTTACTACTGGCACCGTAACTCCGGAACGACAATCTGGTGCACTGTCACCGATCAAGATTGGGAGGTTCTCTACAATCCCATATCACTCAGGCCTAAGCGCCAATGACCTTCGGCATCCTTAGTCAGATGCTTTTCAAAGCGCGCGATCTCAGCTTCGATCGTCGCGCTGATCTTGCGCCAATCGCTGGGGCCAAGCTGCTTTGCGCCTACTCTATTAGATGTCAGATGGGATATTTGCTGATTGATTCTGGCTTCAAGGTCTTTGTCGATAAAATTTCCGTCTGGTTGATAACTTGGTTTCGTAAAGCGTCTTGGGTCAATGTCGCAGGGGTCTTTGTTTTTGAAGAACTCGATCAGATTCCGCGCATGCAAATGAAAGCATTCAATGTGAATATTTCGCTCGAATTGAGATGGTGGACTATGCGCAAGTACCGGAAGTAGCTGGCGCATCATGCCAACTTCGTAACAAAGGTGACGCCTCAGCCATTCTTCGGCTACGGACTCAGTAGCTGCGTTCGGCTTCCGGATTTTTGTCATCGGCAATCGCCTAATCAAACAGGCCCCAGTTTTCAATTGCTTACCAGGACAATCCATTCAAGGGCGTGAACTGCCCCTATGGATTAGCTAGTTTATCGACGGCGTTTATTGCCTGCTCGACCATCGCCGCCGTTTGTTCCAGGGTTGGCACAAGGAGTTTTTCTGGAACGGGCGTCTTTGGGCCGAATTTGCCTTCCACAATCGTTTCATAGCCGCGAGTGTAAGTGAACGGCGCATCAGAACTGATGATAATAATCTGGTTAGCTGCGTTGCCGCCCACAGAGCAGTTTTTGATAGCCGCGTGGAAATCTTGCATTGATATTCCGAATTTCGAGTGCGGCGATCGTCGGAATGAAATCAACGTGCTTATTATCGTTGTTCGCTTTGCCTACCAAATCCCATAGTGGCTCATCTGGACCATTCTCAGGGCGGATCTTGTTGAGCAGGAGGTCCTTGAAGCCAGGAAGCGCAGCCTCGCATGCAGGGAGGCTCGAGTGGCTCGGAAGATCGGGTCGCGGGGCGACTGGAAAAAAGATCTTCTTATCATTGGGCGCGATCCGAGAGCCGACGTAGTCCAACGCGCTCCTCAAATTCCCGAGAGCATCGCCAATGATGTTTGCGAGCGTCTCGGGTATAGGCTGATCCTTCGGCCGGTAAGTCAGGGCGTAGGATAGTCGCGGGTTGCGCGGTGGGTCGCTAGGCTTCTCCACGAGTTCGATGCTGTAGAGCAGCGGATCGAGCGGTGAAGTGCGTTTCCGGAAGTGCTCGATATGGTCCCGTGCGCCTTTGATCTTAATGCGAGCAGCCGAGAAGTCGAAGGGCATCTCAAATCTCCTGTGAGCGGGATCACTTCGAAGGCGAGCTGGTGTCCACAAGGCTCTTATCAGGTCGGGGCAAAGCATTGACCGAAGCCGCACAGCCGGCAGGGTGTGGATGGCGAATGGGTAGCATCAGAGAAGCCCATCTACTAGCGCTTGATTCTTTGCTGAAACCATAGAAGATGCCCAATAATTTGGGGGCTTTTCAATGCTGCGTTTTTTCGCTGCTTGCTTCTTCGCGTTGATCCTTGCTTCGAGCGCGAGCGCTCAGACAATCATCAAGAATCTCAATCCGGACACCGTTTTCAAGTCGATGCAGTGTGAGATGGGCCTGTTTGCGCTGAGGGCCAAGGCGGCGGGACTGGATCCGGCGCTCAGGGCACATGTGAAATATTCGACGAGCGGAAGCTATGAAGCAAAAGCTTCGGTGGAAGCGGGGATCGGTGGCTGGCTCGCCTCGATTATTCAAGCCCCAAAGCTCAGTGCGGGATATGACCTTACCAGGGTCGACAAGAATACGCTCGAAGGCAAAATGAACATCAATCAGGGAAATACCGCGGTTTGTATTGGCAAAAGGCCGGCCATTCCGGTGGGAATTTACGACTGCCTCGAGAAAAACCAGGCCGCGTTGAAAAGCGGATTCACGGCAACTTGTTCATTGACCGTTACTGCGAAAGCGAATTTCGACGCGAGCGGCAAGTTCGCGTTCTGGGTCATAACACTGGGGCCGGAGCTTACGTTTGGGACGGTGATTAGCTACGAGATGGATATCGACGCTCCAGCGGCCGACCAAGAGAAAAAGGTCGTGCAGAACTAACATTAGAATTGCGGTCACCGTGCGTGAGCGCAATACGAAGACATCGGCGATAGCCCGCCGGCAGCTTGTCGCACTTTGTTGGATTTTGAGCTGAAGATACTTGCGGCCGAACGGCGTGCCGCAGACACGCCGCCTATTTGGGGAGAAACCTGATGCAGAAGCTTTTTGCAGTTCTTGCCATTGTCATTGTCGTTGCCTTGTCCTCGCCGCAGCTCGCGAAGGCCGGACCGAACGAAGACGCCGCCGCGGTCCGCGCGCAGTGGGAGGAGGTCTACAATTCCGGCGACGCCGACAAATTCGTCGCGCTCTATACCAAGGATGCCACGCTTTTCGGATCGACGGCCCAGCTCTTCACCGGTTCGGACGGCGTGCGTGCCTACTACAGCAAGCTGCCGCCGGGCATCAAAGCAAAGATGGGCGATCAACAAGCCATCGCGGTCGGGTCGAATGTTCTCCTGAGCTCCGGTTTCGCGAGCTTTACGCTGAAGGATGGCACCGTCGTCCCGTATCGTCTGACCCTCGCTTTGGTGCAGGTCGGCGGTCACTGGCTGATTGCCCAGCATCACGGATCGCCGGTCCCGAAATGAGCTGCTGCTTGTGTCTGGCTGCTTTGCTCAGGGATTGCGGTGACAGTGCCGGACTGCACCGGTGGACTAAGACTCGGTCCTTTCGAGACCTAAACCCAGGATAAAGTCCCGGCAGGTTTTCAAGAATCCAGCTGTGCATCAGGGAACGTCGGCTTTACCGGCAGGTTGGCCGGGTTGACGTGCTTTTCCTCCCTTCAAACTAGGCCTCCGTTCGCGGAGGCCTTTTTCTTGGCCGCAGGAACAGAACAACCAACCGCATGTTCTTGGATCAAAGTTCTTGGACAAAAACTTCCTGGACAAAAGCGGAGGCGGATATGCGCAAGGCGTTTTCGGGAATGGGCGACGAGCAACGTGACGTTGTGCTCTATCTGGCCTTCCTCGGGTCGGCTCTTGGATTGTCGGTGATCGTGCTGGGCGCGCTGCAGGTGGTCGGACGATTGCCCGCCTTCGCCTGAGCAAGACCTACTCGGCTTGAGCGGCATTCCGAGGGCTCTGCGCAAGCCGCTGTCTAACCGACAATATCCTCGTTGGCTTCGACCTCGAACGTGGTGTGTTGCGCCGCGGCTGCACGCCGGGAGAGCACGGCCGCCTCCCGCAATGCCGAGCGATGAAAACGTAAATTTTCGCGCTGCAAACTATCAATGGTTAACGAAGCGTTGCCCGGCGTGGGGCATGATCGCGTCATCCAATAGTT
Organism: Bradyrhizobium sp. LLZ17; assembly: GCF_041200145.1. Classification (NCBI taxonomy): domain Bacteria; kingdom Pseudomonadati; phylum Pseudomonadota; class Alphaproteobacteria; order Hyphomicrobiales; family Nitrobacteraceae; genus Bradyrhizobium; species Bradyrhizobium zaerense. The sequence goes on along the minus strand of NZ_CP165734.1, from coordinate 1,454,942 downwards.
TTTGCTGCTGAGCGGAAAGGGCGCGCCGTGGTCACCTGGCGCAGTTTCAAACAGACGTCATCGCTGCAGGATATGATGCGGCAGGAAGCCTCGAGCCTGCGCCAGAAGGCGCAGAAATTGGCCCCGAGTATTCGCCGGGATCACCTGATCCGGCAGGCGCGCCAGGCCGAGACGGCTGCGAAAATCAACGAATGGCTGCGGTCGCCCGGCCTGCAGCCGCCCCGGTAAGCCAAGGCCAGATAAGCAAGGGCAGTTAGAATGAGTGAGCACGCCGAATTGAAAAAGGCTGTTGCGCCGTCGCTTCCGTTGCGCAAGCAGGCGGCGATGACATTTCTGCGCGCACGCAAGCTGCCGCCGGGATCCTATCGCGACGACCTTCGACAGCTGGCCTTCGGCCTGTTCAGGATGCACAAGCACGGTCTGCGCGAGAGCGCGCAGTATCGTGGTGATATCGCCATCAACTGAGAGGCGGGATGGCCGCGTTCGACTAGGCTGCAATCCGTTGTTCGACCGGCGCGGTCAGGAGCTTCAGCGCTTGTGCGTGTTGCAGGTCGGGAACGGCGATAGCCGTGTGGCTGTAACTCGCGTGGATCCGTGAATTTGCGATTCCATCCAGGATCTCTTTGCCCTTGATGACGTGGAGTCCCATGCCCTCTTCCGAAGGGAAGATCGCCAACACCACGTCATACGCCGCGACGACGGCGCGCAGCGCCTCGGCCTTGTCCTCGGCGACATCGACAAATACGCGAACATCGGCCGCGAGTTCACGCAGCTCGTGAAAATCCAGCACTGTGGGGTACTCCAACGCAACGATACTGATGAGGAGAGTGGAGGCGTTGGGTTACTGAAGTCTCAACAACGCAGGCTCGGCCACAAGTTTAACCACGAGTGTCTTGTCAGGAGCGAGGTTGGGATGTTGCGTTCGAGGACCACGGATCACGCGCTTTGGATCGTCAACCTGTTCTGGCCATGTCAAAGCGATCCGCAGCGCGGTCTGTGAAGCACCGCGGCGGTGAGAACATCTGGAGCGGAGAGGGCGGCACGCCTACCCGGCGAAGCCGAAGGGCAAGGCGCCCGAGCGTAGCGGGTCAGACGCTACGGGTCAGATGCTACCGTGTCACTTGGCTTAGCCTACTCACTTGGCGTAGCCCTGCGAGCGGAGCCACGCGATCTTGCGATCTCCGTTGATCCAGTCGTCGGCATCCGCCTTGCTGGTGAAGCCGGTGATCTGGCGCTGTTCGCTGCCCGGGTAATCCGCCAGTATTTTCCAGTCGTTGTCTGCAATCCGGACGGTTTTGAAGGTCACTTTTGTTTTAGCCATGCCGCATTATGCAGGAACTGGCTTGAAAAGAGAACCCGCATTGCGGCGGCGGGGTTTGAAACCAGCCCGGCGCGGCAGGCCAATATCCGAACAAAAGACCCGGAATCTCCGGGCAAGTGCGGCTTGCGTTTCCGGTCCCGATAGGTTCTAAGCCCGGTTGCTTCATGACCGTAGGCATGAACCGAAGCGCGCCGGGTCGTTTTACGGCCTCCCAGGCAGAGCTACATCGTAGCTCGCGCGCACCCAATTCAGAGGACTGTTTGACATGGCGAAGATGACCAAGACCCAATTGATCGATGCAATCGCAGAGGGCACGCAGCTGTCGAAGAACGACGTGAAGTCGGTCATCGAGTACATGGCGACCGTCGGCTACAAGGAGCTGAACGAGTCCGGCGAGTTCGTGATTCCCGGCTTTGCGAAAATGTCGGTCGTGAACAAGCCTGCGACCGAAGCCCGCATGGGCGTCAATCCCTTCACCAAGGAGCCGATGCAGTTTGCGGCAAAGCCGGCGAGCAAGTCGGTCAAGGCCTCGCCGCTGAAGGTTGCCAAGGACTCCGTCTGATCCGGCCGCCGCGCGCCGTCTGCGTGCCGGAGGGCACGCGGGCAGGCCATGCTGCGATCGCGGTGATCATCGACTGCGCCGCGGCTCACAAAGAAAAACCCCGCGCGGGAGCTACGGGGTTTTCCAAGCCGGCGGTCGCCTCACACAACCGACAGCACCATCGCATTCGGTTTGCTAATGTGCGGGATGGGGAATTCGTTCCGGCGTTGCCGCGCGAACTCGACAAGGCTCCAGCCCAACGCTCAAAGAAAAACCCCGCGCTTGCGCACGGGGCTCTCTAGCCGACGGCAATGGGATTTCAGCGCCTGGCCGCTGGCTACGCCCCTAACTTAAAGTTGAAAATCCAGAACGCAACGCCGGCATCTACAGGAATTCCGGTGGAAAGGGCTGGACTTTTTGTTCTCACTTTGTTCTAGTGACGTCACCTTGGAGGTGACTCATGACCATCGAGAAACAGCGTGAAGTGATCAGGCTCTGGAATCAACTGCGGAAGGTCGAGGGGCCGGTCGCAGAAGAACTCCGGATCCAGATCCTCGAATGCTTTGCTGAGAAGGATAAGGCGAAGCGCGCGGCTTGAGGCGCATCATCGGCGCGCATCGGGCCAACGCGCGCCGGCAATGACGGTCTGTCGTCGCTGGCGCGAATGTCGGTGACGCCGGCGTAGGAACGAACGTTCGCCGGCTGCATTCGATCTGCATGACCCTGTCCGCAATGCTGCAAGCCGATGATCGCAAATCCACCGAACATCTTCCGGTGCGAGTCATGCCGCGAGATCATCATCGTGTTTGCGGTGGTGTCGAAATTCCTGCCGCCGGGGAAGTAGCGCTGCGCGCCTTCATGCATGATGGCTTCATGCGTTATTAGAATCGGTTCGTGCTGATTTTCGCGATTCCGATCTGTTCTTTGAGAACGAAATGGAGTCGGAAGCAGAACAAGTTGCGCCTGTTGATGTCGAGGCACGACTTGCCGGACATGCTCGGCCTGCATGGTTCGAGACGCCCGCTTGAGCGGGCTCCTCACCATGAGGTCTGATGTGTGCCGATGAGGGTCTGACGTTTCGATGAGGGGTATCTCGCCGCAAAGCGCGACCTCATCCTGAGGGCCCGCCAGAGGCGGGCGTCTCGAAGGATGGCTGCAGGCGAGCTTCACGCCAAGCTCCACTATCAAGCTCTTCGATTTCGATCTGATCGAAGCTGCGCTCGCATGCTGCGCCCGCACAGTGCAAACCGATTGTTAGGACTTGCTCCGCACCGATTTCGTCGATTCCGATTCGTTCTTTGGGAACGAAAGAGAGTTGAAGGCGGAACAAAGGCAGTGAACGCACGGCCAAGGACCATCTCGTTGCGGTCTCGCTCACCCGCATCATGCCGCAAACCGCTTCGCGCTTGCCCGGATCAGGCTTTAACGAAAACCTGTCGGGATCGCGATAACCCTATTCGGTTAGGTTAAAAGCCCAATCGCGTTGCAGTTGCGCGCCGTTGGGATAGGTGTCTGGCAAGCACAACAAGAAAACCGATTTGCCAATGATCCCTTTTTTCGAACCGTCATTTTACCAAGGCGACCGCCAAACCTATCGCCGCGTTGCCGTCGTCGGCACGCTGTTCTGTCTCGCTTTCGTCGTGATCAGCTTTTCGCTGCGTCCGCAGGTCGACGATACGCGCGTTGCAGTCAAGGCCGACCGGCTGATGCGCACCGCGGGAGAGGCTGCGCACGCGAATTGAGCGCGCGTCGCTAGAGGGTCTGATCGTCGGCCTCGATGTGCCGGCATGAGGTGCCGTGCGTTGCGAGCGCCACGAAGCCGGCATAGCCGGACAGATTGAGCAGGATCTCGAGCCACACGGGCATGGTGAGCCTCTTGATATGCGGAGGCGAGATCAACACCCAGGCCATTCACCCGTTCCCGCACCGCTCAGAAACGCCGCTCAGAGCGGGGAGGAGGGGGTCGAGCCGCCGGCCCAGCTTCGCAACCGTCTCCGTCGACGGCCTTGCCTTGAGGAACTCCGCAATGGCGCGGGCGAGCTCGCCGTCACTCATTGGCGTCGAGGGCGGACGCAGGGCGCCGACGCTGAAGTTGCGGACGATCTCGTCGTAGTGCTGCTCCTTGGTCCGGGGAACGAGCCTGCGGATGCGGGCCAGCAAGGCGGATAGCGGCAATCTTTCCTCCCACGGGTCGTCGCCGTTGGCAGCCATTTATATCTGCTGCCATTTTTTCCCCTGGAACAGAAAACCCCGCCAGCACCGCGGAGGATACTGACGGGGTCTTCGTGCTGTCGCCTCAACCGGATAGCGGAGGCTCTTGCACTTGCAGGTTCAATCCACGGGCCGCGATTTGGTTCCGGGCCCGGCCCAAACATTTTGGCGGTGCGGGTTCCGCGGCCGCACGCAACCATCGCAGGCCGTCCTCGTTGTATCCTCGGACTTGAGGAGAAAATAAATGATGAGGAAGACACTTGCAGTTCTTGCGACCGTTGCAGCCGTCGGCGTGACCGCGGTTGCGGCTCCGGCACCCGCCGAAGCCCGGGGCCGTGGCATCGGCCCGGGTCTGGCCTTCGGTCTGGCCGCCGGCGCGCTCACCGCGGGCGCGATCGCCGCCTCCGGTCCGTATGGCTACGGCTATGGTCCCGGCTACGGTTACTATGACGAACCGGCCTATGCTTATGGTCCTGGCCCCTACGCCTATTACGGCGGCCCGCGCTATTACCGGCACCACTATTACCGTCATCACTGGTAATCGCCGGCCCGGAATGACAAGCGAAAAGCCCGGAGCGTTGCTCCGGGCTTTTTTCATGCGCGCATCTCTGGTTGCGATATCGTTACGGCCAGAGCGAGGGCCGTTCCACCTTGCGGGCGTTCTCGAGCGTCGACACGAAATATTCGTCACGCTCGCGCTTGAACTTTTCTTGCGTCGCGCGGAAGGCGGCAACACGTGCGGCGATTTCGTCTCGTTCGCGTGCTCTGCGTTCTTCGTCTTCGGTCATGTCCATCCCCTGTTCACACTTGAACTCTGAACTCTGTTCACAGTTCGACTCTGTTCACTCCTAAACTCAAGCAGCGCCGCCGCATCGGTTGAGTCGATTCAACACATGCATTGGCGGTTCTGATTGGGGCGTCAATGGGGAGGAGGCATTGCAGGAATGTGATAAACAGGGACCGGAAAGAATTGCCGATCGCGGCTTGCGCAACGGTGGATAAGAGCGTCAACAATCTTGCCGCTTGGGCGCGTGGCAGCTAGCGCAAAAACAAATCGGAGGCCGCGTTGATTGCTTCAGATCTTCGCAGCGGCGTTGAACGGCTCGGCGATATGATCGCCGAGGCGAAGACTATCGTTCCCTTCACCGGCGCCGGCATCTCGACCGAATGCGGTATCCCGGACTTCCGCTCGCCCGGCGGCCTGTGGACTCGCAACCGTCCGATCCCGTTCGATGAATTCGCCGCGAGCCAGGACGCGCGGGACGAATCCTGGCGCCGGCGCTTTGCGATGCAGGACACCTTCGCGGCGGCGAAGCCCGGCCGCGGTCATCGCGCGCTCGCGGCGCTGTACCGCGCCGGCAAGGTTCCCGCGGTCATCACCCAGAACATCGACAATCTGCACCAGGCCTCGGGCTTCGCGCCCGACCGCGTGATTGAACTCCACGGAAATACCACTTATGCGCGCTGCATCGGATGTGGGCAGGCCTATCAGCTCGACTGGGTGAAGCGCCGTTTCGACGAAAACGGCGCCGCGCCGAACTGCGCCGCATGCGATGCGCCGGTGAAAACCGCAACGATCTCATTCGGTCAGGCGATGCCCGAAGACGAAATGCAACGCGCCACCGAGCTGTCGCAAGCCTGCGACCTCTTCATCGCGATCGGTTCCTCGCTCGTGGTGTGGCCGGCGGCGGGCTTTCCGATGATGGCGAAGAACGCCGGTGCACGTTTGGTGATCATCAATCGCGAGCCGACCGAGCAGGACGCCATCGCCGACCTGGTGATCCATCACGACATCGGCGAAACGCTCGGGCCGTTCGTCGGCAATTGAGCGGTCGTCTTTTGATTCGCGGCTGTGCAAGCTGTTCATAGGTTCCGGCGAATCTCTTTTTTGTCTATGCCTCCTAACCGGGAGTGTTATCTTTTGATTCGAAAGATTCGCGTCGCGTCGAGTTGAGAAGATTCTCTGAAGGTTCTCGAAAGACGCGTGATTCGGCGCCGCCAATTGAGGCGGGTCGCATGGCATGTGTGGGGTCCGGGGTTATGGGGTCGTCGGACGGATTTGAGTCCAAGAAGCTGGGAGTTCCCGCAGCCGGCGAACATGGCGGCGGTCGCGATAGCGCGCTCAGTCCCTTCACCGGATTAGGTGAGGCCAGCGCCAACCTCGTCGAGGTCCACGGCGTCATCAAATGGTTCGACGCTTCAAAGGGCTACGGCTTCATCGTTCCCGACAATGGCTGGCCCGACGTGCTCCTGCACGTTACCGTGCTTAGGCGCGATGGTTTCCAGACCGCCTATGAGGGCGCCCGCATCGTCGTCGAATGCATCCAGCGCGCCAAGGGCTACCAGGCCTTTCGCGTGGTCTCGATGGACGAATCGACCGCGATCCATCCCGCGCAGATGCTGCCGCCGCGCACCCACGTCACGGTCACCGCGACCAGCGGGCTCGAGCGCGCCCAGGTCAAGTGGTTCAACCGGCTTCGCGGTTTCGGCTTCCTGACCTGCGGCGAGGGCACTCCCGACATCTTCGTGCACATGGAGACGCTGCGCCGGTTCGGCATGACCGAGTTGCGGCCCGGCCAGTATGTGCTGGTCCGCTTCGGGCCCGGCTCGAAGGGCATGATGGCGGCCGAGATCCATCCCGAGACGGGATCGCCGGGATTGCAGTCGCACTGACGGCTGTTTGCTCCCGCAATCGTGAGCGGAGGCGGGTGGCCGGGGCGGAGCGCCTGTTCTGGATTTTCCAGCCATCGCCGCGTAAGGATGGACCAGTCCCTCGCCAGTCCCAGGCTCTTGCGCCAAGAATGCCATCTCATGAATTCTGATCGAACGACTGTCTGGTCCCTTGCCCGGGGCTGGCTTGCCGCCATCCTCGTCGTCGCCGGCCTTGCTGTCGCTAGTTCGCCCGTCCGCGCCGCCAGCTTCCAGCCGCTTGAGATCGTCACCAAGAACGGCGTGCAGGCGTTCTCGGTGGAGATGGCGACGACGGACGAGGAGAAGCAGACCGGGCTGATGTACCGCAAGGAATTGGCCGACGGCAAAGGCATGCTGTTCGACTTCAATCCCGAGCAGCAGATCTCGATGTGGATGAAGAACACTTACGTCTCGCTCGATATGATCTTCATCCGCGCCGACGGCCGCATCCTGCGCATCGCGGAGAATACCGAGCCGCTGTCGACCAAAATCATCTCGTCCCAGGGCCCTGCCCGGGCCGTTCTGGAGGTGCCGGCGGGCACGGCGCAGAAATACGGCATCCGCCCCGGCGACCGCGTCGGCCACCCGCTGTTCGGCAGCAAATAGAGCCCACACCACGGGGCGATTTGGCGCCTTGCTGGCCGCTTCGAAAGCTTGCTGGCGGCTTGGGAAGCGTGTATCGACGGGGCTCACCGGACATTCGGGGTATAGCGCAGCCTGGTAGCGCGGCAGTTTTGGGTACTGCAGGTCGTTGGTTCGAGATCCAGCTGCCCCGACCAGTCCCCCACGGTTCGGACGCCAATAAACGCTCAGCGCTTGTTCCTCGCGGGATCCAATCTCTGCGTGATTCTTGCTGGAATTAAAACAGGTTATCCGGCGCGGAATGACCAAAGTTCATCGAACCTTTGGGCGTCGCCAACGACATATGGATGTTGGGGATTTCAGCGCCCAATACCTAAACGGACGCCGCCAAGCGATGATATTCCGCTTGTGCGGCGTTGCGCTTTTTCCCGCTCAGTTCAAGGCGTACCAACCGGCGGGGAATGGGATCAGCGGCCAAACCCGACAATCGTCATTGGCGGCTTTCGGCAATTTGTCCGTGGCCGGTTTGGTGACGGGCCATGGCGGCGGCGAAACCAGCGCCAGGCGCAGATATGCACATTGCAAATTCATGATCATCCAGCCCGTGCAGTAAGTTTTTCAAAAATCAGTCTGAGTTCGAAATCACCGCGCCTTGTTCGTAAACGGCGCGCTCATTCTCAAATTGCGCACATATCCTAGGATCAAACAGGCCAGCGTTTCAACCAGACTCTGCGCCAGGTAAGGTTGATCGGTTAGGTTAAGCGCGAGACGTCGTTGCCGCCGCCATGGCGGCTGTTATCAAGCCAGTCCGGCTTGCGACGATGGGCCATCAGTCAGCCCACACGAGATCACATTCGTCGCGGCGTTTCGTTTCGCGCGAGTTGCTGGTCATGGTTTTCGATAGCAGCACCAGAACTCTCCGTCCGCGCTCGAACTGGACCGAAATCTGGCACCTCTGGACCGTGATCGTGCCGCGCCGCTCGATCAACGGGCAGCTCGTCTACGGCAAGGTCTGGCGCCGCCACGACGGCCGTGACTGGATCTACAGGAAGTTCACCGAGTACGACGAAGCGGCGGCGTGAGCTTCATCCGCTGCCACCTCGCTCAGGCGGCCTGCTCCTAAGCGGCTTTGGCCGTCGTTGCCGCCGGCTTGGCCGGTGGCGGCTTTAACGGCTTGTCCTGCCGCTTCGACCAGGAAATGTAGTAGGCCACCGTCGTCATGATCGCGATGCCGGCGATCGAGACGAACAGCTGCGCGAACAGCGATCCCGAGCTCATCGACAGCTCGAAATGGCCGACAAAGGACAGGAACACGCCGACGCAGAAGACGGCGAGCGACTGCTGGCCGCAGACGATCACGGGATCAAAGATCTTCCATTCCAGGCCCGGCCACTCCTTCGGCACGAAGCGGATCACCATGATCACGATCACGACGAAATGGATGAAGCGGTAGGGCGCAAGATTGGTCTTGTCGTTCGGATTGAACGCCGAGAACAGCCATTCGGGCATCATGGCGGCGAGGCCCGGGAAGCGACCGGCCATGGTCATCACCAGCGCGAAAGCGAGATAGGCGAGACAGACCCACAACGTGATCGGCGAGTTGATCAGCGTCATCGAGCGCCGCGCGCCGCCCATGGCGCACCAGGCGCCGAACACGAACAGCACCTGCCAGCAATACGGGTTGAAGTACCACTGGCCGGCCGGATAGGCGTTCAGATTCCAGCCGAAGTGCCGCGCCGAGAGCCACAGGACGATAGACAGCGCCATGGTCAGGTCCGGCTTGCGCAGCATGAACCACAGCACCGGCGGAAACAGACCCATCAGCACGATGTAGAGCGGCAGCACGTCGAGATTGAGCGGCTTGAAGCGCAGGAACAGGCCCTGCCGCAGCGTCTCGGTGGCGTTGTCGACGAGGCCGGCGACGTTGAACTCGTTGATCATCTCGGAATCGCCGAAGCGCAGCGCCAGATAGCTGATCGAGGCGATGTAGATCACGAACAGGATGATGTGGGCGACGTAGAGCTGCCAAACCCGCTTGGTGAGACGGGTGGCGCCGACCAGGAAACCACGCTCCAGCATCATCCGCGCGTAGACGAAGGAGGCGGTGTAGCCGGAGATGAAGACGAAGAGGTCAGCGGCGTCGGAAAAGCCGTAATTGCGGGTCGTGATCCAGTTCACGATGTTGTCGGGGATATGGTCGAGAAAAATCGCCCAGTTCGCGATGCCACGAAACAGGTCGAGCCTGAGGTCGCGGCCTTTCTCGGGAAGGGTTGCGCTGATGTTCAGGAAGGCCATGCGACGGGAGCTTTCGAAGGGGACAGATGCGCTGGTGTCGGCGAGGCAGTGCCGCCGGGCGGGACCCCGGCGCGGAAGGCGGGTACGGAATTGTCACGGTGCAGCATAATGACTATACCCATCGGTGAGATCGCCCGGGGCCGGAATCACCGATCAGTTCCCAAAAGGTGTCTCTATACTATGCCCGTGGTTTCCACCAACTGCTACCGTGACGCATTAAAATCGAACGGAAAGACGAAGAGGGCCGGACAGCCAAATGACCGCACGCATTTTCAAGCCCGCCAAGAACGCAATGCAATCCGGTCGGTCCAAGACCAAGGAATGGCAGCTCGATTACGAGCCTGAGCAGCCGCGCGCCGTCGAGCCGCTGATGGGCTGGACATCGTCCGGCGACATGAAGCAGCAGATCACGCTGCACTTCCACAGCAAGGACGAGGCAATCGCCTATTGCGAGCGCAAGGGCGTCGCCTACCAGGTGATCGAGCCCAAGGAATCGGTGCGCCGGCCGGTCGCCTACGCCGATAATTTTTCGTTCCGGCGCGGCGAGCCCTGGACGCATTGAGGTTGCCCGACTGATAACCTAAGTTTCTCGTCATGCCCGGGCTTGTCCCGGGCAGCCACGTTTGGACGCACGAAAGAACGTGGATGGCCGGGCCTTCGCCTCGCCGAAGCGGCTTCGGCCGCGCAGGCGGGACAAGCCCAGCCATGACGATGGTGAGGCACTCCGCTCGTCGGCGATAGTGTCGCGACCCGCTGATCAGCCGCTGCCCCAGCTTCTGCCCCTTGGCACCCATTTCCCCACGTGCTTCGCTGGCCCGCATGACGGGATCATGACGAGGTGGGGTATGGCCGGGCGTGACCAGCTCGACGGCGTCGATCTGAAGATATTGTCCGAGCTCCAGCAGGACGGGCGGGTCCGCAACAACGAGCTGGCGTTGCGCGTCGGCGTGTCCGCGCCGAACTGTCTACGGCGGTTGAAATCCCTGTTCAGCCGCGGCGTGATCCGGGCGGTCCGTGCGGTCATCGACGAACGGCTGCTCGGCTACGAGGTGGTGTCGTTCGTCTCGATCCAGCTCGGCAGCCAGGCCCAGCCGGTGCTGGAGACCTTCGAGAGCTCCATCGCCGCGATCCCGCGCATCCAGCAGTGCTGGCGAATTTCGGGCGATACCGACTACCTCCTGAAATGCGTGGCGCCGAGCGTGGAGAGCATGCGCCAGCAGCTCCTGCACTTCGCCGCGATGCCGAATGTGAGGAACGTCCGCAGCTTTCCTGTGCTGGGCGTGGCCAAGGATGTACCGCTGCCGCTGCAGGAGGTCGCGACGGCGTCGGCCGGGTAGCGACCGACTGCTCCGCTTCCGCGGATGCAGGATGTCCCGGCTCCTTCAGCGATACCGCCCGCGAAATTCCCGCGGCGAGGTGCCGGTCCAGCTGCGGAAGGCACGGGAAAAGCTCTTTTCGTTGCGGAAGCCGGCGATCTCCGCGATCCGCTTGATCGGGGTGCGGCCGCGCATCAGCTCCTGCTTGGCGAGCTCGAGTTTTGCCTCTTCCTTGAGATCGCGCAACGACGTCGCCTCTTCGCGCAGGCGGCGGTGCATGGTGCGGGTGGAGAGCGCGAGCTCGCTGGCGACATCCTCCGCGCCCAGAATGCGTCCGCGCGCCTCGCGCAGCACGCGCCGGACACGCTCCACCAGCAGGCGATCGCGGCGATAGGGCAGCACGGTCAAGCGCAGCGCGCCCTTGAGCATGTTGTCGAGGTCGGCGGCACTGCGCGTGAGCGGCAGCGAGAGATAGTGCTTGTCAAAGACGATGCAGGCGCCATCCGCGTCGAAGCGAGTGTTCCTGCAAAAGATGGTGGGATAGACCGAGACGTGCTCGGGCTCGGAGTAGGGGAATTCCGCCGCGCGCAGTGCGACCGCGGAATCGATCGCCCAGCAGGAGAAGCCGAGGACATAGCGGAGCAGTGTGACCAGGCAGAACTCGCGGAACGGTCCGAGATCGCGGACCTCGCGAATGGAAATGGTCGCGGTGTCTTTGCCGATCGCAAGCTCGAACAGCACGTCCTCGGTCAGCAGGCGGTGATGCCGGCACCAGCGTTTCAGCGCGACCTCGAGATTGGGGGCGGTGATCGAGGCACGGCACAGCATGCCATAGGTGCCCCAGGGCAGCCTGCGCGAGAACCAGCCGAGCGCCTCGTCATCGAGCTCGCGCATGGCATGGCCGGCCAACGCCTCGAATTGCGCCGCGGTTACCCGCCCCCCGCCGGACTTGACCAGATCAGGCAAGACCTGCCCCTTGGCCAGCGCCTCGGCCGGATCCCGCCCGTAGCGGGCATAGGCTGCGACCACGCCGCGGACGAAGGCGGCGGGGGTCATGGCGCGTCGCGGCGTTGCGGTTGCGGCTTGAAAGGTCATGTGACGTCCTTTGGAAAATCCTCGCCAAAGTTGGCGGAAAATGCAACCTTTTCGACCGCCACGGTGCCCGGCCGGCGCTAGGTTCGGGCGGACAAGAAATTCGCAAGAAATTCGGAGGATTCGCCTTGAACATCCCGAGCATCGATTTCGATCTGGGCGAAGACATCAGCATGCTGCGCGACACCGTGCGCGCCTTCGTCGAGGCGGAGATCGCCCCGCGCGCTGCCGAGATCGAGAAAGCCAATCTGTTCCCGGCCGACCTCTGGAAGCGCCTTGGCGACCTCGGCCTGCTCGGCATGACCGCGCCGGAGCAATATGGCGGCTCCAACATGGGCTATCTGGCCCACGTCGTCGCCATGGAAGAGATTTCGCGGGGCTCGGCTGCGGTCGGGCTGTCCTACGGCGCCCATTCCAACCTCTGCGTCAACCAGATACGCCGCAACGGCAACGACGCGCAGCGGCAGCGCTATCTGCCAAAGCTGATCTCCGGCGACTATGTCGGCGCGCTCGCGATGTCCGAGCCCGGCGCGGGGTCCGACGTCGTCTCGATGAAGCTGCGCGCCGACAAGCGCGGCGACCGCTATGTGCTCAATGGTTCGAAAATGTGGATCACCAATGGCGGCGATGCCGACGTGCTCGTGGTCTACGCCAAGACCGATCCGGAGGCGGGCCCGCGCGGCATGACCGCCTTCCTCATCGAGAAGGGTTTTAAGGGCTTCACCCACGGCCAGCATCTCGACAAGCTCGGCATGCGTGGCTCCAACACCTATCCGCTGTTCTTCGACGACTGTGAAGTGCCGGAAGAAAACGTGCTCGCCGGCGTCGGTGAGGGCGTCAAGGTGCTGATGTCCGGCCTCGACTATGAGCGTGCGGTGCTCTCCGGCGGCCCGCTTGGAATCATGGCCGCGTGCATGGACGCGGTGGTGCCCTACATGCACGAGCGCAAGCAGTTCGGCCAGCCGATCGGCGACTTCCAGCTGATGCAGGGCAAGCTCGCCGACATGTATTCGACCTGGCAGGCCACACGCGCCTATGTCTACGCGGTCGGCCGCGCCTGCGACCGCGCCGACCACGCGCGCAGCTTGCGCAAGGATGCTGCGGCTGCGATCCTCTATTCGGCGGAGAAGGCGACGTGGATGGCGGGCGAGGCGATCCAGGCGCTCGGGGGTGTCGGTTATACCAGCGAGTTTCCGGTGGGGCGTCTGTGGCGCGATGCAAAGCTGTACGAGATCGGCGCCGGCACCTCGGAAGTGCGCCGCATGCTGATCGGCCGCGAGCTGATGGCGGAAACGGCCTAAGCGTTCACGGAATTGGAATTGCCGCGAAAGAGTCAAACCTGTCGCGGCCCCTCACCAGATCACCAGAAACGCGGGACCTCAATGCCGCTCCATTCCAGCATCGATACGTCGTCATCGGACTTTGCGCGCAATTCCGAGGCCATGCGCGGGCTCGTCGCGGATCTGCGTGAAAAGCTCAGCCAGGTCGCCGGCGGCGGCGGCGAGGTGGCGCGCAACCGCCACACCGCGCGCGGCAAGATGCTGGCGCGAGAGCGCGTCGATTTGCTGGTCGATCCCGGAACGTCGTTCCTGGAGCTGTCGCCGCTGGCAGCCCATGGCCTGTATGGCGGCGACGTGCATTCGGCCAGCGTCGTCACCGGGGTTGGGCGCATCGCGGGGCGCGAATGCGTTGTTGTCGCCAACGACGCCACCATCAAGGGCGGCACCTACTACCCGATGACCGTGAAGAAGCATCTGCGTGCGCAGGACGTGGCGCGGCAGAACAACTTGCCTTGCGTCTACATGGTCGATTCCGGCGGCGCCTTCCTGCCGCTCCAGGACGAGATCTTTCCGGACGAGCGGCACTTTGGCCGCATCTTCTACAATCAGGCTCAGATGTCGTCGCAGGGCATCCCGCAGATCGCGATCGTGATGGGCTCCTGCACCGCCGGTGGCGCTTATGTGCCGGCGATGTCGGACGAGAGCATCATCGTGCGCAACCAGGGCACCATCTTCCTCGGCGGCCCGCCGCTGGTGAAGGCCGCCACCGGCGAGGTGGTGACCGCCGAAGAGCTCGGCGGCGCCGACGTACATTCGCGCCAGTCGGGCGTGACCGACCACTACGCCCAGAACGACGCGCACGCGATCGGCATCGCCCGGCGCATTGTCGGTACGCTGAAGCCATCGATGCGGCCGAATCTCAACATGCATCCGCCGCGCGATCCGCTGTTCGCGGCGGAGGAGATTTACGGCGTGGTGCCCGTCGACGGAAGAAAGCCGTTCGACGTGCGCGACATCATCGCACGCGTGGTCGACGGCTCCGAGTTCGACGAGTTCAAGAAACTCTATGGCACGACGCTGGTCTGCGGCTTCGCCCATATCTGGGGTTTTCCGGTTGGCATCATCGCCAACAACGGCATCCTGTTCAGCGAAAGCTCGCTGAAGGGGGCGCATTTCATCGAGCTGTGCTGTCAGCGCGGCATTCCGCTGGTGTTCTTGCAGAACATCACCGGCTTCATGGTTGGCAAGAAATACGAAGCCGGCGGCATCGCGCGTGACGGCGCCAAGCTCGTCACGGCGGTTGCGACCGCCTCGGTGCCGAAATTCACCGTGGTGATCGGCGGCTCCTATGGCGCCGGAAATTACGGCATGTGCGGGCGCGCCTACAGTCCGCGCTTCCTCTGGATGTGGCCGAACGCGCGCATCTCGGTGATGGGCGGCGAACAGGCCTCCATGGTGCTGAGCCAGGTCCGGCGCGACAATATCGAGGCCAAGGGTGATAGCTGGTCCAGGGAAGAGGAAGACAAGTTTCGTGCGCCCATCCGCGCGCAGTATGAAAGCCAGGGACACCCGTATTACGCGACCGCGAGACTGTGGGATGACGGCGTGATCGACCCGGCCGACACCCGGCTCGTGCTCGGCCTTGGCCTCTCGGCGGCGTCGAATGCGCCGATCGAACCGACGAAATTCGGCCTGTTCAGGATGTGATGCGATGGACCGCTCAAAGCTCTACCGGCGATTTCGCACACTCTTGATCGCCAACCGCGGCGAGATCGCATGCCGCGTCATCCGCACCGCGCGCGCCATGGGCCTGCGCACGGTCGCCGTGTATTCGAGGCCGACCGCGACGCGATGCATGTCGCGCTCGCCGACGAATCCGTGCTGCTCGGGCCGGCCCGGGCGCGCGACAGCTATCTCAATGTCGATAGGCTGATCGAAGCGGCACGCAAGACGGGCGCGGAAGCTGTGCATCCCGGCTACGGCTTTCTGTCCGAAAATGCCGAATTTGCCCAGGCGTGTTTCGATGCCGGCCTGGTCTTTGTCGGCCCGACCGCCGCGATGATGACGGCGATGGGCTCGAAATCCGGCTCCAAGGCGCTGATGGAGAAGGCCGGCGTGCCGCTGGTACCCGGCTATCACGGCGAGGCCCAGGACGAGGCGACACTGGCGAAGGCGGCCGAGAAGGTCGGCTTCCCCGTGCTGGTGAAGGCGTCCGCCGGCGGTGGCGGCCGCGGCATGCGGATCGTGCGGTCGGCCGATGAGCTTGCACCCGCGATCGTCAGCGCCAAGCGCGAGGCCAAGGCCGCGTTCGGCGACGACCGCATGCTGATCGAGAAATATGTCGACAATCCCCGCCACATCGAAGTGCAGGTAATCGGCGACAGCCATGGCAATCTGCTGTCGCTGTTCGAGCGCGAATGCACATTGCAGCGCCGGCACCAGAAGGTGATCGAAGAGGCGCCATCACCGACGCTCAACCCGGCACAGCGCGAGACCGTCTGCGCGGCGGCGCGAAAGGCGGCGGGCGCGGTGAACTATGTCGGGGCCGGCACCATCGAGTTCGTCTCTGACGGCAAGGACGTGTTCTTCATCGAGATGAACACCCGCCTTCAGGTCGAGCATCCCGTGACCGAGCTGATCACGGGCATCGATTTGGTCGAATGGCAGCTGCGTGTCGCCTTCGGCGAGGCGCTGCCGCTGAAGCAGGACGAGATCCGCCTCAACGGCCACGCCGTCGAGGCGCGCGTCTACGCCGAGAACCCGACCAGGAATTTCATGCCGTCGGTCGGAAGGATCTCGACCTGGCGCCTGCCGGCGGAAGGCGGTGGCTTGCGCATCGACGCCGGCTATCGCGAGGGAGACACTGTCTCGCCCTACTACGACGCGATGCTCGCCAAGATGATCGCGTGGGCGCCGACCCGGGATGTCGCGATCGAGCGGCTGAACCGCGGCCTTGAGGATTGCGACGTCCGCGGCGTCGTCACCAACATCCCGTTCTTGTCGGCGCTGATCACGCATCCGAAAGTGCGGGCGAATGCGATCGACACCGGTTTCATCGAGCGCGAGCTGACGGCATTGACCTCGGCGGCGCCGGCGCCGGGTGAACTCGAGCTCTGTGCGGCCGTGGCCGCTGTGATCAACGACGAGCGCACGGCGGCGCAGGCGGACGCCGGTTCGCCCTGGCAGACCTTTGGCTGGATGCCGGTTGGCCGCCGTCGGCGCAGTTTTGCGTTCCGCGTCGGACATGGTGTTAGTCATAGTCATGGGCCTGAGCTGAAGGTCACCTTGAACTATGGCAGCGGACCATCGACGCTCGTGATCGGCGAGCGCGAACTGGCGTTCGCGATTGCACCGCGGGACGGCGGCTTCGATTTGACGCTCGACGGCGTGAAGTCACAGGTCGCCGCCGTCATCGACGGGCACGAGCTTTACTTGCGCACCCGCAACGGCCGCTTCGACCTGCATTGGGTCGACCCGTTCGGCGGCGAGACCGAGGAGCAGGCCGGCGCCGACAAGATCGCGGCGCCACTGCCGGGCACGGTCGTCGCCGTGCTGGCCGAGGAGGGCGCAACGCTCGAAAAGGGTGCGCCGATCCTGACGCTGGAAGTGATGAAGATGGAGCAGACGCTGCGGGCGCCTTATGCCGGCGTGCTGAAGTCGATCAAGTGCAAGGTCGGCGACATCGTCCAGGAGGGCGTCGAACTCGCTGTGGTCGAGCCGGCGGGAGAGTGAGATGGGCGACCAGGTCCGCATCATCGAAATGGGGCCGCGCGACGGCCTCCAGAACGAGAAGACGCCCGTCAGCGTCGAGTCCCGCATCGCCTTTGTCGAGTCGCTCGTTGCGGCCGGCCTCACCACCGTGGAGGTCGGCGCCTTCGTCTCGCCCAAGGCGATCCCGCAGATGGCAGGCTCGGATGCCGTGCTGCGCGGCGTTGCCCGCATCAAGGGCGCCGAATTCCACGTGCTTGTGCCGAACGAGAGGGGCTATGACGCCGCGCGTGCCGCCGGAGCGCAAGTCGTTTCCGTGTTCGCGGCGGCCTCGGAGGGTTTTTCGCGCGCCAACATCAACTGCACGGTCGCGGAGTCCATCGAGCGGTTCAAGGCGGTGATGGCACGTGCCAAGGCCGACGGCGTCAAGGTGCGCGGCTATATCTCCTGCGTGCTGGGCTGTCCGTTCGACGGCGAGATCAAGCCGAAAGCGGTGGCCGATCTCGCCAGGACGCTGTGGGAGCTCGGCTGCTACGAGATTTCGCTCGGCGACACCATCGGTGTCGGCACCCCGACGAAGGCGAGGGACATGCTGCGCGCGGTCGCTGCCAACGTTCCGGCGGCCAGGCTTGCGATGCATTTCCACGACACCTACGGCCAGGCGCTCGCCAATCTCTACGCGGGCCTGGAGGAGGGGGTCTGCGTCATCGACGCTGCCGCAGGCGGGCTCGGCGGTTGCCCCTACGCGCCGGGCGCGACCGGCAACGTTGCGACCGAAGACGTCGTCTACATGCTCGATGGCATGGGGATCGGGACCGGCGTCGATATGGACAAGCTGCTGGCGGCGACCAATGATATGAGCGGCTTGCTGGGCAAGCCGCCTGTGAGCCGCGTGGCCTCGGCGCTGAACGCGAAGAAGAAGCGAGCCGTTTCCTAGTCCGCCGTCATTGCGAGCGCAGGGAATTCGTAGGGTGGGCAAAGGCGCGCTTGCGCCGTGCCCACCATCGCTCCGCGATCGCTAGTTTTGCGGTGGGCACGCTTCGCTTTGCCCACCCTACGGCAGCGGCCCTCGCAACAACGACGGAGAGAGCGTCTACCTGCTCCCGTCCGCGCCCATCACCAGATCCGGCAGCGCGGTCGAGATTCCCGGCACGAAGCAAAGCAGCAGCACGGCCGCCATCATCAGCAACACGAACGGTAGCGTGCCCCAGATCACCTCGCTCAGGGGAATATCGGGCGCGACGTTGCGGATGACGAAGATGTTGAGGCCGACCGGCGGGTGGATCAGGCCCATCTCCATCACGATGGTCATGACCACGCCGAACCAGATGATGTCGAAATTCGCGGCGCGCAGCGGCGGCAGGATGATCGGTGCCGTCATCAGGATGATCGAGACCGGCGGAAGGAAGAAGCCGAGCACGACCACCATGACGAGCACCGCGAACAACAGGCCCCAGCGCGGCAAATGCATTGCGACGACGGATTCGGCGGCCGATTGCGAGATGTGCAGATAGCTCATCACGTAGGAATAAAGCAGCGACATGCCGATGATCATCATCAGCATGGTGGATTCCCGGATCGTCGATTTCATGATCGGCGCAAGGTCGCTCGGTCGCCACACGCCGTAGATCATCGCGATCAGCGCCAGCGCCAGCAGCCCGCCGAGGCCGGCGGTCTCCGACGGCGTGGCATAGCCGCCATAGAGCGCGGCCATCACACCGGTCAGCAGCAACACGAAGGGAAGCACGCGCGGCAGCACGCTGAAGCGCTCCGCCAGGGTATATTCGTCGCGCGCCAGGATCGCTGCCTCGGGCCCGCCTTTCTTGTAGGCCGCTTCGGCCGCGGCATATTCCTGGCGGAAGCGGATTACGGCATAGCCGCCGAACAGCGTCACCAGCAGCAGCCCGGGTCCGATGCCAGCGAGAAACAAGCGGCCAAGCGATTTTTCCGCGGCGACCGCGAACAGGATCATGGTGATCGAGGGCGGCAGCAGGATGCCGAGCGTGCCGCCGGCGGCGATGATGCCGGCGGCAAAACCGCCGGAATAGCCGCGCTTGCGCATCTCGGGGATCCCTGCCGAGCCGATCGCCGAGCAGGTTGCGGGCGAGGAGCCCGCCATTGCCGCGAACAGCGCACAGGCGAATACGTTGGCGACGCCCAAGCCGCCGGGCACGCGATGCAGCCAGGCATGCAGCGCCGAATAGAGATCCTGGCCGGCGCGCGACTTGCCGATCGCCGCGCCCTTGAGGATGAAGAGCGGGATCGACAATAGCGTGATCGAAGCCATTTCCTCGTAGACGTTCTGCGTCACCGTATCCAGCGAAGCTGCGGGCATGTAGATGCCCATGAACACCACCGCAACGGCGCCGAGCGCGAAAGCGATCGGCATGCCCGAGAACATGGCGACCAGTGTCGCAAAGCCGTAGGCGAGGCCGATAGCGAAGACGCTCATGGCCGCCTGGCTCCCGCAAACGGTAGCGCAAGCTGCACCAGAACCTGCACGCAGAGCAGGCTCATGCCGAACGCCATCAGCGAATAGGGAATGGCGAGCGGCGGAGACCACATCGAGTTCGAGACCTGGCCGTCGACGTAAGCCTCATGCGCCAGCGTCCAGGACTTCCAGGCGAAGAACGCGCAGAACAGCAGCGTCACCGCGTCGACGAACCAGAGGCGGATCCTGTTCGCCAGCGGCGACAGCAGGCCGACGAAGGCCTCGATGCCGATGTGACCGCGGTTCTGCTGCACATAGGCCGCGGACATGAAGGTGGCGCCGACCAGCAGGAACACGGCGGCCTCGTCCTGCCAGTAATTGGCGGCATGGAACAGCGCGCGGCTGAGCACGCTGTAGCTCAGGATGGCGCAGGCCGCGACCAGCGCGACCGCTGCGAACACCACGATGATGCGGTTGAGGACGGCGAGGCCGCGATCGAGCGCCGCCGCAAGGCCTGTGCTTGCGGCAGCGTTCGCCGGGTCGTCACGATCCGGAAGCGGACCGTGGATCATGCTGCGACGTCGGAAGCGAGCTTGAGCAGGTTCGCCGCAGTCGCGGTCTTGGCGCCGTAATCCTTCCACGCGGTATCGCGGGCGATGTCGCGCCACTTGCCGACGGTTGCAGCGTCGAGCGCGGTGACCTTGGCGCCGGCCTTCTCATAGACCTTGGCGACCTCGACATCGTCGTCCTGCGCGCCCTTGCGGCCGAACGCCTCGAGCTCCTCGCCAACAGCGACCAGGATGTCCTGCTGGTTCTTCGGCAGCTTGTCGAAGATCGCCTTCGACATCATCAGCGGCTCGAGCATGAACCAGTAGGAGGCGCCCGCACCCGAGGTCAGCGACTTCGCGACTTCCTCAAGGCGGAACGAGATCAGGCTGGTGGAGGAGGTGATGCCGGCATCGCAGGCGCCGGTCTGCATCGCCGCATAGATTTCGTTCGACGGCACCGACAGCACCGAGGCGCCCGCCGTCTGCAGCACCATGTCCATCTCGCGCGAGCCGCCGCGCACCTTCATACCCTTGGCGTCTTCCGGCGCGACGATGGGCCTGGAGCGGCTGGCGACGCCGCCGGCCTGCCACACCCAGGAGAGCAGGATGATGCCCTTGTCGGCAAGAAAGTCGGAGAGCGCCTTGCCGACCGGCTGCTTCTTCCAGCGCATGCCCTGGTCGTAGGTGGTGACGAGACCGGGCATCAGGCCGATATTGGTCTCCGGCAATTCGCCGCCGGCGTAGGGCATCGGGTAGAGGCTGATGTCGAGCGCGCCCTTGCGCATCGCGGAGAACTGCGCGTTGGTCTTGATCAGCGAGGAGTTCGGATAGATCTCGGCAGCGATGTCGCCGTTGCTGCGCTTGGCAACTTCAGCCGCGAACATGCGGCAGAGCCGGTCGCGGAAATCACCCTTGTCGATGGTGCCGCCCGGGAATTGGTGCGAGATCTTCAGCGTGGTCGCGGCGTGCGCGGTGCCAATGCCGAAGCGGAGAATGGCGGGTGCCGCGACGGCAGTCGCGATCAAATGACGGCGGGTGAACATGGAGCATCCCCTCGGACGGTTCTTGTTTGACGTGATTTGGGGTCATGAGACCAGCATGGGCGCCCATCCTAGCCGGTCTTCGACCCCGAGTTCTCTCATCTGATAGTTCGAGATGGAATGCCGCGGCAAGCGTTGGCCTTGCTGCGCTGCACTCGCCGGCCTCATCCGTTTCTAATCGTTAACGATGTCTGTCAGGGGAGGATCGGGCAAGCGGCGGACGGTTTGCGAAAAAAACTTCGCGAGGTGGCGTAACAACCGAGGGTACCGATCCGTCGAGATTGTGTAGCGGCATCCGTCGCTGGCAACACCATTCCGAAGGAAGATGAATCATGACCATTCGCACCCGCATCGTGCTCGGCGTCTCGGCTGCCGCTCTCTCGCTTGGCCTCGCGCTTTCGCCGGCCGCCTTTGCTCAGGACAAAATGGGCAAGGACGACGGCATGATGAAGAAGGACACGATGTCCAAGGACGGCATGAAGAAGGACACGATGTCCAAGGACGGCATGAAGAAGGATACCATGTCGAAGGACGGGATGAAGAAGGACGACGGGATGATGAAGAAGAACTGATCTCACGCCGTTATGCCGGGGCGCCTCGACGAGGCGAGCCCGGCGTTTCGCGATGGTCCGTTTGTTCGCCCGTCGTCGCGCCGCGCTGTCGGGCCGGCAAGACCGTCCCGTTCGACAAGACCGCCCGTTGCGACAAGACGGTCCCGTTGTGAGATGTGAACCGAGGCGTGCCTCAGTTCATTTTCAATTGAACGTTACCTTTGAAGTTTACTCTTCAAGTCTACTTTTCAAGTCTACTTGCGCTTGGCCTTGCGGGCGGCGTAGCGGGCGTCGCGCTTGGCCTTTTGGTCGGCCTCGGCTTCGGCGGCCTTTGCGGCCGCTTCTTCCGCTTCACGAGCTATCCGCGCGGCTTCGAGGGCCGCGGCCTCTTCGTCGCGACGCTTCTGCTCGGCCTTTTCCAGCTCGCGCGCAGCCTTCGTCTCGGCCCGCTTGGCCGCGAGAGCCTCGCGTTCGGCACGCTTCGCCGCGACGCTCGGGTCATCCGGCCCTGGCTGCGACTTGAATTTGTTCAAAAGGTTCTTGCGCGCTTCCTGCGCCGCCTTCTGCCGGTCAGAAAAACCTGGTTCCCTAAATCCACTCATCGAACGGCCTTGCCTTCCTCGCTTTCAATCCTACATCACTGCCTGTTGGTACGTCGGCTGGGCATAGCAGGCGCCACGCGACGCAGATGCGTGTACATCCGCGCGCGCCGCAACGCCACCCTTAATCGCAGCCGATCAGGTAGACGAAAAATCGCTGAACCAGCCGATCCCTTCGTAGCCCGGAAAAACTGCCGAATGTGATGTCCCTCATAAGGACACACGTAGGCGGCGCCTAGCGTCCGCCACGATACCAGACGGAGCACGGGCATGACTTTTTTCCGGCTGAGCCTGAAGGCCCTTGCTATCACGGTGGCTGCGGCGGCAATGGCCGTGGGGGTGCTGCTGCTCGCCCGTCCGCAACCGGTCGACAACACCGTTTTGGGGACCGATTGGGAGTGTACCCGCACCGCGTTCGTGCTGACGAGCTGCGCGCCGCGGCTCCAGCAGGGGAATCCGGCGGTCGAAACCTCGCGCAAGGATGCGATCAGGTCCACCAGGGGCTGAGTCGATGTGACGCCACGGCGCGGAACTGCTAAAACCGGCTCGCGCAGCGACAAGGTCGTCATGTCCAAGCCTCCAGCCCAACCTGAACCCGGCAGGCCCGAACCGGCCGGAAACCTCAAGTCTCAAGAACCCGAGTCCCAAGAACCCAGGTCTCCGGCAAAGCCCAAATCCGGCGACAGCCGCCGCGGCGCTATCGCAGGCTTGATCATTGCCGCCGTGATTCTCGGTGTCGGTCTGTGGCTCGCCCGAGACCTCACTGCCGCCAGCAAGCTGCAGGACTGCGTGATGTCTGGCCGCAGCAATTGCAATGTCATCGAGCCGGCACGCTAGCGGTATTCCCCCGATCGTCCTGACGAAAAATTGCCGTGATCTTAATCGTTTGTAACGGGACATAGCGGACCGGAGAGGTCAGCTATGTCGGCCGGCATCGGCCAGGCGCGCGCCGAATCGTCTACGCGCATGGGCCACGGCCATCGAGCAAGCAGGGGGTAGGCACGAATGAGTGCGTCCAGCCGTATGAAGATCATCATTCCCGTGGTTTCGGCCATGTCGTTGCTGGCGCTCGCCGCGCAAGCGCAGGACGCGGGTCCGCCAAGGGGGCAACCGCCGGGACAGGGCGCCGGTGCGCCGCCCCAGAACAATCAGAACATCCGCAAGGGCCCAG
Organism: Bradyrhizobium sp. LLZ17; assembly: GCF_041200145.1. Classification (NCBI taxonomy): domain Bacteria; kingdom Pseudomonadati; phylum Pseudomonadota; class Alphaproteobacteria; order Hyphomicrobiales; family Nitrobacteraceae; genus Bradyrhizobium; species Bradyrhizobium zaerense. The sequence goes on along the minus strand of NZ_CP165734.1, from coordinate 1,431,565 downwards.
CGCCGCAGCAGACGGCGCGACCCGCGCTTCAGCCCGGCAACCAGGGCGGCCAGGCTCGTATGGGGGCCGGTCCACATGGCCCCGGCGGCCCGCCGCCGGGACGCTATATGGCCCGCGGTCCCGCGCCGGCGCGCGACTGGGGCGGACACGCCTACCGCGGCAACCTCGCCTGGGAAGGCGGGCGCTGGCGCCATGAGGTCCACAATGGCCGCCCGGGCTGGTGGTGGGACGTCGGCGGCGTCTGGTATTATTATCCGCAGCGGATGGACGGTCCGCCGGCCTACATTTCCGAAGACTATATCGACGACGTGCCGGTGGCCTACGCGCCGCCGGGACCGCCGGTCGCCTATGAACCGCCACCGCCTCCGCCGCCTGCACCCGATCCGGGCGCAAGTGCGCTCGGTGGGGCCATCATTGGTGGTGTGCTTGGCGGCCTGATTTCCGGCAGAGCCTCGGGAGCCGCGGCAGGCGCCGTGATTGGCGGCGCCACCGGCGCCATCGCCGGCGCTACGGCGGCCTCGCGTCCCGGTTATTATGTCGCCGAGGGCGTTTGCTACTACCGCTACCCGAGCGGCCAGTATGTGCAGGCCGATCCGCGCGCCTGCTACTGAGCGCCCCAGCGGGTTCTGAAAAGATCTGGATCGAATAAGGCGGGCGCGATGCCCGCCTTATTTTTGTCCGGACCTCACAAAGATCCGTGTCTTTGTGGATGAATCCTTGCCGCGAGGCACAACGACTGTCTGATGCGCGGTCCACGCTATGAAACAAGCCAGCTCATGAATGCCATCGCTCCCCAGATCAGGGCAGCGATCCAGGCCGTCATCACGATGGCGATGGTTGCGAGAAAGGCGAGGCCGTGCAGGTCGGTCTTGCGCGACGATGCCGCTGTGTCAGCCCGTGTTGTGGCTTTAGCTTCGTGTGCCATGAGGGGAATAGCCGTTCCTCAGTCGCGCTCTGCGGAGCGCCGTGCACAAGTTTAGCGGACCTGCCGGGCCGAGGCTGTGAGGCACTTCACAGATGGCCTGCGTGAAACTCGGCCTCACCGGTGTGACGGTCGTTGCGCCAATCTCCTGCTGGGCGCGGCGGTTGGTTTGAGCCGCTTGAAACCGCCAGTGCAACTCTATATTGGATACAATTTTGACGTGTGGAAATCGCTGGCAACACGTCCTCCGCAATCATACGGACAAAATTGCCACGTCCTTGTCCAGATCGGACGGTTAAACTCGGCCCCATGTGTACCAAGTACGATCCGCAGCATGAAGCCGAGGTGGCGATGAAGCGCGCCGCAGCGTCCGAAGGCGCCGACCGGCAAAGACTCATCGAGATCGCGCTCGCGTGGCATCAACTCGCCCGCGATCGCCGCGACGACGAGCGGCCCGACTGACGCATCGCAGCCAATGTCGGCTGCCCTGGAATATCGACCGGTCCGGCCTGCCTGCCGGCGAGCGCTAGGATTTAGCCCGCTTCATCCTGAACAGGATCGACCGCAGGACGTTGCACGGAGAGCGGCGGAGATTGCTGCTGTCGAACGCCGCGAACGACGCTCACCGGTTGCGGCCTGTGCTGGCGCACCGGGACGCATGCTTCATCCGCGGCCGAACGGCGGGTCACATCGCTTTCATGCGCCCACGCCTGAACGGCGAAGGCTAGCTGATGCTCACCAGCCGCGACATGCGTGATGGAAGCCAGCGTCGCTTCAAGGCGTTTGGCGATCCCGGCGGAGTTCACGTCTACGCTCGCGTCAACCGCCAGGAAGGATATCGCGATCACGGCAACGGCTGATGCGATGCCCATTCTTGTCCAGTCGGATGCCGGCATTCCAAAACCTTCGATACGTCGATTGCGTGCCGAAGAGGTAAGACGCTCCCGTCTCCGCAACAGGCCTGCGCACGCGTTCTTGAAGTGCGACAGATTTGCGAAGGGCTGGCGATCCCAGCAGGACTCGAACCTGCAACCCGCGGAGTAGAAATCTTCCGGACACTGAATCTAATCAATGGCTTAGCACCTCGCTGTTGCTCCAGCGTTGCCGCTATCTATCTCAGCTCAACAGTCAGGCCGCCGGTTCAAGCTGCGGGCCTCAATAATAGCGATAATAGCGGCGCCGGGGCCGGCGATCGTAGTCGTCGTCGCCGTAGTACCCCTGTCGGCCCTGCTGAAACTGCGGGGGTACCGTTCCAGTGGGGTAACACTGTCCATCGCGGATATCGATATCGGCGCCGTTGCCACAGGGAACGGGATAGCGGCCATAGCCTCCACCGCCGCGATAATAGTACTGCCGCGCGGCCTGCTCTTGTGGTGGCAAGTAGCCGTTGGGGTAGCACATCCCGTCGCGGGCGCTCACGTCCCAGCCGTTGCCACACGGTGGAGGGTGTCTGGGCACGCCATACTGGACCTGCTGCATGGGGGGCTGAAAGTCCACGGTCGGCAAAGCCTGACCCGTGAGTAGTGCTGCGGCGAGCCCGATACTGATCATCTGACAACCTCCATAAGGCGCAGCGTGCTTCAGCGGCTATGAACCCCTCGTGAATGGCACGGCTCACGCCGGGGGCTTTTGCGATAGGCTATGATTTTGGATTCGGTCACCAGACTGCGCCTAGGCGCTTTCATGTTTTCGATGCTGTCTGCTATTGCGACGGTCCTATTGGCAGGCCTTGGCTATTCGACATTGGAGGCCTCAACACGAGCGTGGGTGGGCCCCTCCAAAGCGACAGTTTCGATCGACGATGCGGGTATTGTCACCATTGACGTTACCTACAAGAATGCAGGCAAAGAGCCGGCCGTCGAGTTTGGCGATGATTGGTCTGACGATTGGTCAGCTACGGTGGCGACGAGCTCCGAGCAGTTCGATTTTTCCAGCGACTGTAGAAGCGACGGCTTGAAGGGTAGTTGCGGGGAGTGGGCTGTTTCGTGGCAACGGGAGAAGTGCGAGCAAAAGGCTATCTTTCAGGAACGCGTTGCTTTCCCTGACTTTGAGTACAAGCACACGAAGACCGGCCTAAAGATCGACAAGGGCGATCGCAATCGGCTCGTCCTCGTTCAAGGCTGTTTTGTCTACAAGAGCAACATTACCTTCTATGGCAGCGTACATCGAACAGCGTTCTGTTATTTCTATCGAGTTGGTCAGAGTGGATCTGAGACGCGGGCTTGCCCGGTCGCGAATTCAGCGACTTGATCGCGGCCCGATAGTTCTCGGCCATCTCGAGCAGCGCCGACCACTCATACGTCATCTGCGGTACTCGCTGCCAGATCGCGACAGACTTGCTCCATCGTTTTCGCCGGAGGACGGCGCCACCACGCCCACAGCGCTCGCCCGAGGATGGCCAGAAGACTTCCGAGCATGATCCCCACGAGCGCGGTCATTGACCGGCTTCGGTGAATAGAGAGCGAATGTCGATGCTGCTCCCGTGTTGCACGGAGCGATTTATAACGTCGCGTAACGCGTTGAATTTCCTGCGAGCCGCTCGGAACGTCGCGCAACACGGATTGCCTCGCAGAACGAAGCGGATACCGGTCCAACGTCTTGATTTATGGGTTGGAAAGCTGGCGATCCCAGCAGGACTCGAACCTGCAACCCGCGGAGTAGAAATCCGCTACTCTATCCAGTTGAGCTATGGGACCGTCATGAAGCCAGCCTCTATCGAGGCGTGGCCGGCTTGTACCATGGCAAGTATGAAAAATCCGCGGGTTCGCCAAGCCTGAACCGAACCGTTTTCCCCCCGAAAGCGACAAAGCGGAGCGGCGGAGTGCGTTTGGCCGGCCTCTCGCGACGCGGCAGCGAGCCGTGCCGCCCTCAGAAGTCGCGCGTGAGACGTGCTTTGCCCGTTCATCTTTCCGCCGTGTCCTTGCGGCGGTCCTTCGGCAGCTTTGGGCTTGCCTTGCCATGGCGAATGCGACCTTTTGCACCTTTGGTTCCATCGCCTTGAGTCCGTCACCTTTCCGCGCCCTTTATCGCCAACGCGGCGCTCGTCCGCGATCCTCTCAGGGATTCTGGAGTCCATCATGATCGGTCTGATCCGCGCTGTTGCACTCTGCGCCACGCTGGCGTTCGGCCTTGCGGCTGCGCACGCCGCGGACAAGGCGTTCAAGCGCGACGATCTCGCCGATTCCGCGATCAAGCTGGAGGCCCAGATCAAGAGCGAGGCGGGGCCGGTCGCCAAGACCAATACGACGCTGCGCACCGATGCCGACGCTGCCTTCCGGCGCAACGATTTTCGCAGTGGCCTGTCGGTTCTCGGCCAGATCGCCGCGACCGCGCCGGAGGACGCCGGCAACTGGCTGCGGCTCGCCAAGGTCATTTTCCAGATCACGCCGAAGAGCTCGAGCGAGCAGATCTTCCTTTTGGAGCGCGCCTCGACCGCCGCCTACATTGCCTATCAGCGCGCCGGTAATCCGGGCGAGGAGGCGGACGCGCTCGCCGTGCTCGGCAAGTCGCTGGCCGAACGAAAATTGTGGCGGCCGGCGCTGGATGCGCTGCGGCTATCGCTCGACATGCGTGAGGTCGCCGACGTCCGCGGGCAATATGAGAAGATGCGCGATGAGCACGGCTTTCGGCTGCTCGATTATACCGTGGATTCGGACTCGGCGAGCCCGCGCGCGTGCTTCCAGTTCTCTGAGGACCTTGCCAAGCGCACCGATTTCGCGCCGTTCCTGGCGCTGGCAGGCACCGACAAGCCGGCTGTGACGGCCGAAGGCAAGCAACTCTGCGTCGACGGGCTGAAGCATGGCGAGCGCTACAACATCAATCTGCGCGCAGGTCTGCCATCCACGGTGAAAGAGGGGCTGCCGAAATCGGCCGAATTCAACGTCTATGTGCGCGACCGGAAGCCGTTCGTGCGCTTCACCAGCCGCGCCTATGTGCTGCCGAGGACCGGCCAGCGCGGCATTCCCGTGGTCAGCGTCAACACGCCGGCGGTCAATGTCAACGTATTCCGGATCGGCGACCGCAATCTGATCAACACGGTGGTCGACAGCGACTTCCAGAAGACGCTGTCAAAATACCAGCTTGCAGATCTCGGCGGCGAGCGCGGGGTCAAGGTGTGGTCCGGCGAGCTCGCCACCGCAATGACCCTGAACCAGGACGTCACCACCGCATTCCCGGTCGACCAGGCGCTCGGTGAGCTTCAGCCCGGCGTCTACGTGATGACGGCCGCCGCGAAGGGCCCGGGCAACGACGACGATTATCAGCTCGCCACCCAATGGTTCATCGTCTCCGATCTCGGCGTGACGGCGTATTCGGGCAATGACGGCATCCATGTCTTCGTCAATTCGCTGGCATCGACCGATCCGGTCGGGAAGGCCGAGGTCCGGCTAGTGGCCCGCAACAACGAGATTCTCGCGACCCGCAAGACCGACGACAGCGGCCACGTCCTGTTCGAGACGGGGCTCGCGCGCGGCGAGGGCGGGCTGTCCCCGGCGATGCTGACCGTCACTGGCGAGAAGGCCGACTATGCCTTCCTCAGCCTGAAGACCTCCGCCTTTGATCTCTCCGACCGCGGCGTGGCGGGACGTGTGGTGCCGGCCGGCGCCGACGCCTTCGTCTATGCCGAGCGCGGCGTCTACCGCTCCAGCGAGACCGTCTATCTGACCGCGCTGCTGCGCGACGGGCAGGGCAATGCCGTCACCGGCGGGCCGCTGACGCTGGTGATCGAGCGCCCCGACGGCGTCGAATTCCGCCGCGCAGTCCTGTCCGACCAGGGTGCCGGCGGCCGCACGCTGTCCGTGGCGCTCAACTCCGCCGTCCCGACCGGCACCTGGCGCGTGCGCGCCTTCACCGACCCGAAGGGCTCCTCGGTCGGCGAGACCACCTTCATGGTCGAGGATTACGTTCCCGACCGGATCGAATTCGACTTGTCCACCAAGGACAAGCTGATCAAAGCTAATGCTCCAGTGGAGCTGAAGGCCGACGGTCACTTCCTCTACGGCGCGCCCGCGTCCGGCCTCCAGCTGGAGGGCGACATGCTGGTCGCGCCCGCGTCCGAACGTCCGGGCTTTGCCGGCTACCAGTTCGGCGTCGCCGACGAGGAAACCACCTCGAACGAGCGCACGCCGCTGGAGAATTTGCCTGAAGCCGATGCCAATGGCGTTGCGACGTTCCCTGTGACGCTCGACAAGCAGCCGGCCTCGACCCGCCCGCAGGAGGCGCAGATCTTCGTCCGCATGGTCGAGACCGGCGGCCGCGCCGTCGAACGCAAGCTCATACTGCCGGTCGCGCCCGCAACTGCCATGATCGGCATCAAGCCGCTCTTCGGCGACAAGAACGTTGCCGAGGGCGACAAGGCCGAGTTCGACGTCGTGTTCGTCTCGCCCGAGGGCAAGACCTTGCCGCGGGACGGCCTGCGCTACGAGCTGCTGAAGCTGGAGTCGCGCTATCAATGGTATCGCCAGAACAATTACTGGGAGTACGAGCCGGTCAAGTCGACCTCGCGCGTCTCTGACGGCGATGTCACGATCGCTGCCGACAAGCCGTCGCGCGTGTCATTGACGCCGCAGCCCGGCCGCTACCGTCTCGACGTGAAGTCGAACGACGCCGACGGCCCGATGACCTCGGTGCAGTTCGACGTCGGCTGGTACTCCGAGGGCAGCGCCGACACCCCCGACCTGCTGGAGACCTCGATCGACAAGCCGCAATACGCCTCCGGCGATACGATGACGGTGTCGGTGAACGTCCGCACCGCGGGCAAGCTCACCATCAACGTGCTCGGTGATCGCCTGCTCACGACGCAGACCATCGACGTCAAAGAGGGCACCGCGCAGCTGAAAATTCCGGTCGGCAAGGACTGGGGTACGGGCGCCTATGTCGTGGCAACGTTGCGTCGTCCGCTCGATGCGGCCGCTCAGCGCATGCCCGGCCGGGCGATCGGGCTGAAATGGTTCGGCATCGACAAGCAGACGCGCACACTGTCCGTGAAGCTGACACCACCGGCGCTCATCCGGCCGAACGGGATGCTCAAAATACCGGTCAAGCTGGATGGGCTCAATCCGGGCGAGGACGCGAAGGTGGTCATATCAGCGGTCGATGTCGGCATCCTCAACCTCACGAACTACAAGCCGCCCGCGCCGGACGATTATTATCTCGGCCAGCGCCGCCTCAGCGCCGAGATCCGCGATCTCTACGGGCAGCTGATCGACGGCATGTCGGGCACGCGCGGCCAGATCAAGTCCGGCGGTGATGCCGGCGCGGCCGAGCTGCAGGGCTCGCCGCCCGCGCAAAAGCCGCTGGCGCTCTATTCGGGCATCGTCACCGTCGCCTCCGACGGCACCGCGGAGGTGAGTTTTGACGTCCCCGAATTCGCCGGCACCGCGCGCGTGATGGCGGTGGCGTGGACCGCGACCAAGCTCGGCCGCGCCAACACCGATGTCGTGATCCGCGATCCCGTGGTGCTGACCACGACGCTGCCGCGCTTCCTGCTCAACGGCGACCATGGGACGGTCAATCTCGAAATCGACAATGTCGAGGGCCAGGCCGGCGACTACGTCATTAACGTGAAGACGGGTGGTCCGGTGAAGATGACCGGCAATGCCGCAACCACGGTCAAGCTCGCGGCCAAGCAGCGCAACTCGTTTTCCCTGGCGCTCGACGCGACGGCGGCAGGGCCGGCGACGCTCGACGTCGACATCAAGGGGCCGAACGGACTTGCGCTGGCGCGGCACTATGCGTTCGACGTCAAGGCGGCGACGCAGGTGCTGGCGCGGCGCTCGATCCGGACGCTGGCAAAGGGTGAGAGCCTGACGTTGACCTCGGACATGTTCTCCGACCTCGTGCCGGGCACGGGCAGCGTCTCGGTTTCGGCGAGCCTGTCGACCGCCCTCGATGCTGCGACGATCCTGAAAGCACTCGACCGCTATCCCTATGGCTGCTCGGAGCAGATCACGAGCCGCGCCTTGCCGCTGCTCTATGTCAACGACCTCGCGGCCGGCGCGCATCTCGCCATGGACACCGAGGTGGACCAGCGCATCCGCGATGCGATCGAGCGGCTGCTGGCCCGTCAGGGCTCCAATGGCTCGTTCGGCCTGTGGGTGGCCGGCGGCGACGATGCCTGGCTGGACGCCTATGTGACGGACTTCCTGACCCGGGCCCGTGAAAAAGGCTTTGTGGTGCCGGACGTGCTGTTCAAGAACGCGCTCGACCGCGTCCGCAACTCCGTCGTCAACGGCAACGAGCCGGAGAAGGACGGCGGGCGTGATCTCGCATATGGACTCTACGTGCTCGCACGTAACGGCGCAGCTCCGATCGGCGATCTGCGTTATCTCGCTGACACCAAGCTTTCCAACCTGGCAACTCCGATCGCGAAGTCGCAGCTCGCAGCGGCGCTTGCGTTGGTCGGTGATCGCAACCGCGCCGAGCGGGTCTATGGTGCTGCGCTCGATAGCCTGGCACCGAAGCCGGTGCTGGAGTTTGGCCGGACCGACTACGGCTCGCAGCTTCGCGATGCGGCGGCGCTGGTGTCGCTCGCGAGCGAGGGCAACGCCCCGAAGGCGACGCTCACGCAAGCCGTGTCGCGGGTCGAGACCGCTCGCGGGCTGACGCCCTACACCTCCACGCAGGAGAATGCGTGGTTGGTGCTGGCGGCACGTGCGTTGGCGAAGGAAAACCTCTCCATCGAGGTCGATGGCCAATCGGTCAAGACAGCGCTGTATCGCAGCTACAAGGCGGACATGCTGAGCGGCAAGCCGCTGAAGATCACCAACACCGGCGACGCGCCGGTGCAGGCGGTGATCTCGGTATCAGGCTCGCCGGTGACGCCGGAGCCTGCGGCCTCCAACGGCTTCAAGATCGAGCGCAACTATTTCACGCTCGACGGCAAGCCGGCCGACATCAGCAAGGTCAAGCAGAACGATCGCTTCGCCGTGGTGTTGAAGGTTACGGAGGCGAAGCCTGAATACGGCCACATCATGGTGTCCGACTATCTGCCGGCTGGGCTGGAGATCGACAACCCGAAGCTGGTTTCGTCGGGCGACAGCGGCACGCTGGACTGGATCGAGGATGGCCAGGAGCCCGAAGATGCCGAGTTTCGCGACGACCGCTTCACCGCGGCGGTCGATCGGGCCTCGGATTCGAAGGCGGTCTTCACGGTGGCCTATGTCGTGCGCGTGGTCTCGCCCGGCAAATACGTGCTGCCGCAGGCCTATGTCGAGGACATGTACAATCCCTCGCGTTATGGGCGTACGGGTACTGGCAATGTCGAGGTGCGGCCGGCGAAGTGAGTGGTAATGGGATGAGCGAGGTCAACCAAGTATCTCGTCATTCCGGGATGGTCCGAAGGACCAGACCCGGAATGACGAGATTCTCCGGTGCGCAATTGCGCACCGTAGTTCGACTCTTCGAGTCGCCCCGGAATGACGGAGGAGTAGGGCGCGCGAGCATGCGTATACTCTCCGCGCTCGCTCTCACGCTCATCCTCGCCACCTGCGCCTTCGTCGCCTGGGTTTACTCGCTCGGTCCACTGCCGCTCGAGGAGGCGCGCCGAGTCTCCACCACGATCGTCGATCGTAACGGCAAGCTGCTGCGTGCCTATGCCATGACGGACGGACGCTGGCGCTTGCCGGTCGAGACCAAAGCGAATGTTGATCCGACTTATCTCAAACTGCTGTTCGCCTATGAGGACCAGCGCTTCTATGCCCATGATGGCATCGATCCGCTCGCATTGGGTCGTGCCGCGTTGCAGCTCTCGACGCGCGGGCACATCGTGTCCGGCGGCTCGACCATCTCGATGCAGCTCGCCCGGCTTATGGAGCCGCGGCGGCAGCGCTCGTTCTACGCAAAACTGCACCAGATCGTGCGTGCGATCGAGCTGGAGCGGACGCTCAGCAAGGACGAGATCCTCAACCTCTATCTTGCGCTCGCGCCCTATGGCGGCAATCTCGAAGGCATCCGCGCCGCCTCGATCGCCTATCTCGGCAAGGAGCCGAAGCGGCTTTCGCTGGCGGAGGCTGCATTGCTGGTCGCGCTGCCGCAATCACCGGAGACGCGCCGGCTCGACCGCTATCCCGAGGCCGCCCGCATTGCGCGGGACCGCGTGCTCGATCGCATGGTCGAGGAGCATGTGGTCAGCGTCGACGACGCCAGGCAGGCCAAGGCTGTGCCGGTGCCAAAACTGCGCAAGCCGATGCCGATACTGGCGCCGCACGCTTCGGACACGGCGCTGTCGACCGTCAAGGATACGCCGCTCATCAAGCTGACGCTGGACGCGAACTTGCAAAAGGTGCTGGAGCCGCTGGCGCGCGACCGCGCCATCGCGCTCGGTCCCAACATCTCCGTCGGCATCATCGTGGTCGACAACGACAGCGGCGATGTGCTCGCGCGCGTCGGTTCAGCGGATTATTTCGACGAGAGCCGGGCCGGGCAGGTCGACATGACCCGGGCCATCCGCTCGCCGGGCTCGACGCTCAAGCCATTCATCTATGGGCTCGCCTTCGAGGACGGCTTTGTCCATCCGGACAGTTTGATCGACGACCGGCCGGTTCGCTTCGGCTCCTATGCGCCGGAAAATTTCGACATGACGTTCCAGGGCACGGTGCCGGTGAAGAAGGCGCTGCAGATGTCCCTGAACGTGCCCGCGATCGTACTGCTCGACCGCGTCGGCGCGAGCCGGCTGGCATCGCGGCTGCGGCAGGCCGGCGGCAATCTGGTTTTGCCGAAGGAGGAGGCGCCTGGTCTCGCGATGGGCCTCGGCGGTGTCGGCGTGACGCTTCAGGATCTCGTTCAGCTCTACACGGGGTTCGCCCGGCTGGGCTCAACGCGGCCGCTGCGTGAGATCATGGCGAACAGGGACGACCGCGAGCCCTTGCGGCTACTGGATCCTGTCGCGGCGTGGCAGGTCGGCAACGTCTTGCTCGGCACGCCGCCGCCGGAAAACGCCGCCCATAACCGCATCGCCTTCAAGACCGGCACCTCCTACGGCTATCGCGACGCCTGGTCGGTCGGGTTCGACGGCCGCATGACCATCGGCGTCTGGGTTGGCCGCCCGGACGGCGCGCCGGTGCCCGGCCTGATCGGCCGCGTCGCCGCAGCTCCCATCCTGTTCGACGCCTTTGCACGGACCGGCAAGACGCTGACCCCATTGCCGAAGCCGCCAAAGGGAACCCTGGTCGCCAGTAACGCCAAACTGCCGCTGCCGTTGAAGCGGTTCCGGCCGGTCGGGGAGCTCGTTCGGACCGGGGGCGAGCAGGCACCGCACATCCAGTTCCCGATGAACGGCTCGCGGATCGATGTGGATCGCTCCAGCGGGCCGGAGGCCGCAGCCATGCCCGTGAAGGTCGCCGGCGGTGTCTTGCCGATGACGGTCATGGTCAACGGCACGGCACTCGGCGAAATGGACGGACGGCGCCAGCGCCTGATCGATCCGCCTGGTCCAGGCTTTGCACGGCTGACCGTGATCGACGCCACGGGCGCTGCGGACACAGTTGTCATTCGAATTCAATGACCTTGCCTTAAGCGGTTGTGGCCATGGCGGTTTCATCGTAAGCGGAACCAATGGCCGAGACCTATCCCAGCCCCCGTTTTGGAGCGCCGCGCGAGCCGAAATCGCCCGTAAATCCGGGCAGCCGGCTCCTGCTGATGCTCGACATCGCGACCGCAAGCCACGCCCGCGCGGTTGCGTTTCTTGTGCTGTGCGCGTTGCTGCTGTTCCTGCCGGGCTTCTTCACCATCCCGCCCGTTGACCGCGACGAGGCGCGCTTTGCCCAGGCCACCAAGCAGATGGTCGAGAGCGGCGACTATGTCGACATCCGCTTCCAGGAGGACGTCCGCTACAAGAAGCCGGTCGGCATCTATTGGCTGCAATCCGCCGCGGTCGAAATCGCCTCGGCGCTCAAACTGCCGAAAGCCGAATTGCGGATCTGGGTCTATCGGCTGCCATCGCTGATCGGCGCGATCGGCGCCGTGCTCATGACCTATTGGACCGCACTTGGCTTCGTCACGCGCCGCGCCGCGGTCCTTGCCGCGCTCCTGATGTGCGCCTCCGTGCTGCTCGGCGTCGAGGCGCGGCTCGCGAAAACCGACGCGATGCTGCTGTTCTGCGTCACCGCGGCGATGGGCGCGATGGCGCGGGCCTATCTGTCCTGGCAGCGCGCCGAAGACGAGGCGCGTCCGCCCTGGAGCTGGCCCGCGATCTTCTGGACGGCGCTTGCCGTCGGCATCCTGATCAAGGGACCGCTGATCCTGATGTTCGCGGGGCTCACCATCGTCGTGCTCGCGATCCAGGACCGCGATGCCTCGTGGCTGTGGCGGCTGCGCCCGGTCTGGGGCCTGATGTGGATGCTGGTGCTGGTGCTGCCCTGGTTCATCGCGATCTTCTGGCGCGCGGGCGACGCCTTTTTCGCCGATTCCGTCGGCGGCGACATGCTGAGCAAGATCGGCGCGCAGGAATCCCATGGCGCCCCGCCAGGCGTGTACCTGGCGCTGTTCTGGATCACGTTCTGGCCGGGCGCGCCGCTCGCGGCCATGGCGGCGCCGGCGGTGTGGCGGGCCCGGCGCGAACCTGGTGCGCAATTCCTGCTGGCCTGGCTGATCCCGTCCTGGATCGTGTTCGAGGCGGTGCTGACCAAGCTGCCGCATTATGTGCTGCCGCTGTACCCCGCGATCGCGATCCTCACCGTCGGCGCGCTGGAGCGGCGCGTGCTGTCGCGGTCGTGGCTGATGCGCGGCTCGGCCTGGTGGTTCGCGATTCCCGCGGCGGCCTCGATCATCGCGGTGGTCGGCGCGGTCATGCTGACGCGGCAGCCGGCCTTCGTGGCATGGCCGTTCATCGCGGCCTCGCTGATCTTCGGCCTGTTCGCCTGGTGGCTCTACGACAACAACCGCGCCGAGCGCTCGGTGCTCAACGCGCTGGTGGCGGCGCTGATGCTGGCGGTCGTGGTCTACGGCATCGTGCTGCCGTCGCTGACGCCATTGTTTCCGAGCATCGAGATCGCGCGCGCCCTGCGCAACGTCACCTGTGTCGGGCCGAAGGCGGCCGCGGCCGGCTATCACGAGCCAAGCCTGGTGTTCCTGACCGGCACCTCGACGCTGCTCACCGACGGTTCTGGCGCGGCCGACTTCCTGCGGCAGGGGAGCTGCCGTTTCGCACTGATCGAGCAGCGTTCCGAGCGCAGCTTCGTGCAGCGCGCCGAGGCGATCGGGCTGCGCTACAAGGTCGGCGCGCGCATCGACGGCTATAATTTCTCGCAAGGGCGCGCGATCTCGATCTCGATCTTCCGCTCCGAAGGCACCGAGTAGGATGCCGGCTCCCACCGAGATCGCGCCGCGCGCGCGCTACCCCGCGCAACTGCTCGCCGTCGCGGGCGGCGCGCTGGCGCAGCTCGTGCGCGCGCCCTCGCATTCGCGCCGCTCCGAGGCTGCGCGAAAACTGGCGCGGCATTCGCTCTGGCTCAGCGTGGCCGGCGCCGCCCTGGTCATCGCGCTCATGCTCGCCTTCGATCTGACCGAGATCGAGTTGATGCCGGCGCGCGGCACGCCCGGCCTGTGGCCGATCCGGATCCTCACCGATTTCGGCAAGGACGAGTATGTGCTGGTGGTGCTGGCCGCGGCGCTCGTGATCGTGGCGCTTGTTGCGGCGGGGCTGCACGGCACCCGCCGTGCGGTGCTGCTGGGGCTCGGCACGCGGCTGCAGTTTCTGTTTCTGTCCGTTGCCGTGGCGGTGTTCACAGCCGAAATCCTGAAATTCGCCATCGGGCGCGGCCGGCCGTTCGTGGGCGGCAAGGCCAACCCGTTCAACTTCGTTCCATTCCAGGGAACGGAGGCCTATTTCAGCCTGCCGTCCGCGCACGCGGTCACGGCGTTCGCGCTGGCGTTTGCGGTCTCCGCGCTCTGGCCGCGGCTGCGCGTGTTCATGTTCACTTACGCGATCGTGATCCTGCTGACGCGACTGGTGTTGCTCGCGCACCACCCGAGCGACGTCGTGGCCGGCGCCCTGGTCGGCATCGTCAGCGCCATGGCGGTCCGCTACTGGTTTGCGGCTCGCCGGCTCGGTTTTGCGATCCGCGCCGACGGCACCATTGTGCCGCTTCCCGAGGCGGTCGGCGGCCGTCTCAAAAGGGTTGCCCGCGGGGCATCCGCCCCATAAAAGCGGCTGCCTGCCGGGGCCGCCGGTTCCTGAGGGCGGGCCAATTCCAACCACGAGCTTCGATTTGTCGACGTCCCAGCCTTCGGTTTCCATCGTCGTTCCCGTGCGCAACGAAGCCGACAACATCGCGCCACTGATCGCAGAGATCAGCGCGGCGCTCGATGGCCGCTGGGCCTATGAAATCATCTACGTCAATGACGGCTCGACCGACGCGACCGGTGAACGGCTCGCGGCCATCATGAAGCAACGCGACAATCTGCGGCAGCTGCGCCACGCCAGATCGAGCGGTCAGTCGGCGGCGGTACGCAGCGGCGTGCGGGCGGCGCGCGGCGCGATCGTGGCGACGCTCGACGGCGACGGCCAGAACAACCCGGCCTTCCTGCCGGACCTCATTGCGGCGGTCGAGAACGGAGCCCGCGTCGGGCTCGCCGCCGGCCAGCGGATCGGACGCAAGGACACCGGCTTCAAGAAGTTCCAGTCGCGCATCGCCAATGGCGTGCGCGGGGCGATCCTGAAGGACGGCACCCGCGACACCGGCTGCGGCCTGAAGGCGTTCCGGCGCGAGGTGTTCCTGATGCTGCCCTATTTCGACGGGCTGCATCGGTTTCTGCCGGCGCTGGTGCGTCGCGAGGGCTACGAGATCGCCTATGTCGACGTGATCGACCGGCCGCGCCATTCCGGCGTGTCGAATTACGGCTTCTTCGACCGGCTCTGGATCGGAATCATGGATCTCGCCGGCGTGTGGTGGCTGATCCGCCGCAAGAAGCCGACACCGGACGTGAGCGAGGTGAATGCGTGATCATCCAATACGGTCAGGCGCTGAACAATTATCTCTACGATGTCTTCGTCGCCAAATTCGACTTCTGGCTTGCGTTCGGCCTGGTCGCACAGCTGTTCTTCACCGCGCGCTTCCTGGTGCAGTGGATTGCGAGCGAGCGCGCCGGCAACAGCGTGGTGCCGATGGCGTTCTGGTTCTGCTCGATGGGCGGCGGGCTGATGACGCTGGTCTACGGCATCGTCAAGCGCGAGCCCGTCATCATTCTCGGGCAGGCGCTGGCGACCATCATCTATATTCGGAACATCATGCTGATCGTCAAGAACCGCAGCCGCGCCTCGAAGACGCTGGAGCGCTGATCCCGGGTTGGACCGAGGCTTGGATGGAGATCGACAAAAAATGTCGAAAACAACCCCATGCACAGTAGCCCCGGGCTGGCAATGGTGTTGCTGATTTTACGAAATCAGTTTGACGCGTCGGGCAAAACACTGGCATGATACGATCATCAGGCAGGGTGACCGCGACGACCACTGCATCTGACTGATTAGCGCGGCAGCGCCGAGGCCGCGCCGGGTGCGGGCAGGGCGGTCGCCTCCGCCTCGGGCCTGCGATAGGGCTCGCCCGCCGCATCCAGTACCGGATAGGCGACCGAGCAGATGTGCGAGTGGATGCGGCGCAAATCGCGCAGCACGTCCAGATGCAGCGAAGTGGTTTCGATGGTTTCGGGGCGACCCTCGCGCAGGCGGTCGAGATGGCGCTCGACTGCGGCAAGCTCGGTGTTCTTCAGCGCGGTCTTCTCCACCAGCAGCTTGCGGGCCTCGTTGGCGTCGCCCGACATGAACACGCCGAAGGCGATCCGCAGCGAATCCATCGTGCGCTTGTGGAAGGCGGCAAGTTCTTCGGCGCCTTCCGGTGAGAACTGGAAGCGGCGCTTGATCTTCTTGGTCGCAAGCTCGCTCAGATTCTTGTCGATGATGTCGCCGATATGCTCGAGGTTGATGGCAAAGGAGATGATCTCCATCGCGCGGCGGCCCTCGCTCTCGTCGAGGCTGCCCCGCGTCAGCTTCGTCAAATAGAGCTTGATCGCCTCGTCGAGACTGTCGACGACATTGTCCATCCGCGAGACCTGGTCGACGAGGGTGCGGTCGCCCGTCATCATCGCGGCCATCACCTTGCGCAGCATGACCTCGACGAGGTCGCCCATGCGCAACGCCTCGCGGGCGGCATCGGCCAGCGCCAGTGACGGCGTGTCCAGCGCGGTCTCGTCGAGATAGCGTGGACGGGCCGGATCGGTCTCCTGCACGCGATCGGGCAGCAGTCTCGTCAACAGTCGCGACATGGCGTCGAGCAGACCGATGAAGACGACGGCCGTGCCGACATTGAACGCGATGTGGAAGGCCGCTGTCATCCTGGCGAGATCCGGCTGCCAGGCCTGCATGTGGGCGGCGATCCCGCTCAGGAACGGCAGCACGAGCACGATCCCGACCACGCGATTGATGAGGTTGCCGAGCGGCAGCCGATAGCTGGCGGGATCGTCGCGCCTGGCGCCTTCGAACACAGGGTTGATGGCGCTGCCGAGATTGGCGCCGAGCACCAATGCGAGAGCCGCGTAGGGGGTGATGAACTGCGAATAGGCCAGCGACATGATCAGCAGCACGCTGGCGACGCTCGAATGCACGGCCCAGGTGACGAGCGCGGCAATGACGATGCACAGAACCGGATCGCCGGTGATCGCCGCCATGACGACGCGGACGCCGGGCGCGTTCTCCGCGGGGGCCAGCGTGTCGAGCAGGATGTGCAGCGACAGCAGCATCAGGCCGAGGCCGATGCAGACTCGGCCGATATCCTTGATCCGCGAACGCGCGCCCCGAGCGGAAGGCGACGAGCCCAAGCACGAACAGCACCGGCGCGACGGCTGCGATGTTGAATGACAGCACCTGCACGATCAGCGTGGTGCCGACATTGGCGCCGAGCATAATGGCGAGCGCGGCAACGAGGCTCAGCAGGCCCTCCGCGGCGAAAGAGCTGGTGAGCAGCGCGGTCGCCGTGCTGCTCTGGAGCAGCGCCGTCAGCCCGAGACCGGCGGCAAAGGCGCTGAAGCGGTTGCTCAACGCCTTGCCAAGGAGGCGACGGAGGTCAGGGCCGAAGGCGCGCAGAATCCCGCTGTGGACCATGTGAAGGCCCCACAGCAACAGCGCCACGCCGCCCATCAGATCGAGCAGAACCAACGTTCCCATGCTCCGTGTCCGGATTGGAGTCGAGGGGTCAGGCTAGCGCCAAACGACTGGCGATCAATCATTTTCTTCGGAAGAAGTTTCAGCGTGCCCGTGCCGGAGGCATGCATGCCGGTTATGAAGGCAGACCCGTCAGACGTAGGCCTTGTTCGAAGGCGGCATGGTCCCCAGCGCGTCGCAAAGGCCACACATTTGCGAAATTGGCGATCCGGACCTGCGGGTCGAGCTCGCGCAGCCGGGCGACGGCTTTGTCCCGATCCTCGTTGCGTCCGGCCAGCGCGCCGCTGACCGCCGCCATAATCAGCGCTGCGGCGTAGTTCGGATTCTGCCGAAGCGCGCGCTGAGCCCAGTCCAGCGCCTCCTCGTAGCGTCCGGCAAAGAAGTGGGCCAGCACGATCCCGTTCTGGACGATGAAGATCAATGGGTCGAGCGGGCTCAGCCGTATCGCGCGTTCGAGATGCTCGATCGCGAGATCGGGGTTCCCAAGAAACACCCGGACATATCCGCTGAAGCGCCAGGCCGCCGCAAGATTTGGGTTGAGGTTCAGCGCCCGATCGATGAGCGCGGCGCCATCGTCAAGATTGGCGGCAACGAATGCCAGGGCGAAGCCCGCCTGGGCGAGCGCGATCGCGTCATCGAGACCCAGCCTAGCGGCTTTTCTTGCCGCGACTTCGGCCGCGGCGGTTTCCTGCTTGGTTTCTGTGACCCAGCCATTCGCCTTGCGCCACACATAGCAATATGCGCTCATGCCGTGAGCGGTTGCGAAGTTGGGATCGATTTCCGTGGCACGCTGGAAGTTCTGCAGGGCGTCGAGATTGGCGTCTTTCGTCCCCTGATAGATGTTCGCCATCCCGTGCAGATAATAGTCGTACGCGGCAAGCTTGTCCGTCGGCTTGCGCCTGGCGCGCTCGATCTCGGCCTGCTCGAGCTTCGGCGCAATGGCGCCGATGACGCTCGTTGTCACCTCGTCCTGGAGTTCGAAGACGTCTTCGAGCGCGCCATCGAACCGGTCTGCCCACAAATGCGCTCCGTTCGAGGCGTCGATCAGCTGTCCGGTAATGCGCACCTTGTTGCCGGCTTTGCGCACGCTGCCTTCCAGCACATAGCGGACGCCGAGTTCGCGGCCGACCTGCTTGATGTCGACGGCCTTCCCCTTGTAGGTGAAGCTCGAATTGCGCGCGATGACGAACAGCCAGTTCATGCGCGACAAGGCCGTGATGATGTCTTCGACCACGCCGTCAGCGAAATATTCCTGCTCCGGATCGCCGCTCATATTGGTAAACGGCAGGACCGCAATCGAGGGCTTCTCAGGCAGCATCAGGGCAACCGGTCGATCGGACGTCCTCATCGAGGACGTCGCCCCTGCTGCGGGGCGGGCTCGCCACGCGCGCATCGGCTCGGAGATGTTTTTGAGCGACTGCTGTCCCATGTCGTCATAGGCGATCTCGGTCTTGCCCCTGATCTGGCGATAGGCATCGTCCGAGATGCAAATGCCGCCGGGCTCGGCAATCCCCTCCAGGCGCGCTGCGATGTTGACGCCGTCGCCGAAGATATCGTCGCTGTCGATGATGATGTCGCCGACGTGAATGCCAATCCGAAACTGGATGTGCTTTTCGGCGGGCATGTCGACAAAGCCGCTGGCCATGGCGCGCTGGATTTCGACCGCGCAACGGACGGCGTCGACTGCGCTGCCGAACTCGACCAGCATGCCGTCCCCGGTCGTCTTCACGATGCGTCCGCGATGTTCAGCGATCTTGGGATCGATGAGCCCATGTCGGCAGCTCTTGAGGCGTGCGAGCGTGCCTTCCTCGTCCTCGCCCATCAGGCGGCTGTAGCCGGCGACGTCGGCGGCAAGGATAGCTGCCAGACGGCGGTCGACCCGGACGTTCATGCTTTCAAATCCATTTGCAGCCGGCAACTAGTATGGGCAAGGCGCAATAACCATTGGCTTATACGTCAAGCCCGGCGAACCGTCGATAGCCGCCGGATCGTTGCAGTCGGCCGGGTCAGGAACCTGATGCGGCCTTCAACGCAGCGAAGCCGCGATCGAGATCGGCCTTGAGATCGTCGACGCTCTCGAGCCCGATATGCAGCCGCAGCGTCGGCCCGCCCGGCGCCCACTTTGTCGCGGTGCGATAGCTGTCGCAATCGAAGGGAATCACCAGGCTCTCGAACCCGCCCCAGGAGAAGCCCATGCCGAACAGCTTGAGCGTGTCGAGCATGGCATCGACCGCTTTCTGCGGCGCCGGCTTCAGCACGATGCTGAACAGGCCGGAGGCTCCCGTGAAGTCGCGTTTCCAGATGGCGTGGCCGGGATCGCTCTCCAGCGCCGGATGCAGCACGCGCGCCACCTCGGGCCGTGTTGCGAGCCAGCGCGCCACGTCCAGTCCCGAGCGATGATGCTGCGCAAGCCGCACCGACAATGTGCGCAAGCCGCGCAGCGCGAGGAAGACGTCGTCGGGGCCGGCGCAGACGCCGAGCAGGCGGATGCCTTCGGCGATCTGCGGCCAGGCCTTGGCGTTGGCCGAGATGGTGCCGAACATGATGTCGGAATGGCCGCCGATATATTTGGTGGCAGCCTGCATGCTGATGTCGACGCCCTGTTCGAGCGAGCGGTGATAGAGCGGCGTGGCCCAGGTGTTGTCGTCGATTACGAGCGCGCCGCGCGCATGCGCGACATCGGCGATGGCGCGAATATTCGGCATCTCGAAGGATTGCGATCCCGGCGCTTCGACCAGCACCGCGCGCGTGTTGGGCTTGAATAGCTGTTCAATACCGGCGCCGATCATCGGATCGAAATAGGAGGTCTCGACCCCGTAGCGGGCGAGCAGGCCGTTGCAGAAATTGCGCGACGGCCGGTAGACGTTGTCGCAGACCAGGAGATGGTCGCCGGCCTTCAGGACCGAGAGCAGGGTGGTGGAGATCGCCGCCAGGCCGGACGGTGCGATGCCGACGCCGGCGCATCGCGGACCCTCCAGCGCCATCATCGTCTCCTGGAACGCCCGCGTGGTGGGGGTGCCATGGCGGCCGTACTGGAACTCGCCGCGATGGGCGTGCAGGTCCTCGGCGGTCGGATAGAGCACGGTCGAGCCGTGAAAAACCGGCGGATTAACGAACCCCTTCTGCGCCTTGGTGTCGCGGCCGGAGGTGACCAGCCGGGTCTCGGCGTGCTGTTCGGAGGGGTGCGAGGAATCCATGCGTCTGCTTTCAAAACCGCGTTTCCGCCGGGCGCGGATCGCACCGATGGGCCGACCGGAGGCGGCAGATGTTAATAACAGAACACAGAAGAGTCCCGTCAACCCCTTGACCCGGCTCGCCAGCCGCTCTCAGATGCGCAGGTGCTATTCAGTCGCCGCATGTTGAGGGGCCTGCCGCGATCTTCGATCCATCGTCTGACCGGACTTTGCGCTACAGCCACAATGGCGGGCGCCTGCGGCGGGGATCAAGGTAATGGCCTCGATGGATGGGCGGGTGTTCGGCAAGGTTTCAGCATGACTCTTGCAAGGCAGGTCTTGATACGGCTAGCCCTCGCAGAGGCGATCCTGAGACAACATTCTTGACCTTGAGACGACTTTGAAAGGCCTTAAGCCCATGAAACGCGTAACCCTGGCTCTCACTCTCGCTCTCGCCGCCGGCCTGTCCGCCCAAGCCGCCGACGCGCAAACGCTCAAGACCGTCAAGGACCGGGGCGTGCTGTCCTGTGGCGTCAGCCAGGGCCTGCCGGGCTTCTCGGCGCCCGACGACAAGGGCAACTGGACCGGGCTCGACGTCGACGTCTGCCGCGCGATTGCGGCCGCGATCTTCAACGATCCGACCAAGGTCAAATTCGTGCCGACCTCCGCCAAGGACCGCTTTACGGCGCTGCAATCCGGCGAGATCGACGTGCTCTCGCGCAACACCACCTGGACCATCTCGCGCGACACCTCGCTCGGCGCCAATTTCACCGGCGTGACCTATTATGACGGGCAGGGCTTCATGGTGAAGAAGTCGCTCAAGGTGAATTCGGCGCTGGAGCTCAACAGCGCCTCGGTCTGCGTCCAAACCGGCACGACCACCGAGCAGAATCTCGCCGACTACTTCAAGGCCAACAACATGAAGTACGAGGTGATCGCTTTCGGCACCAACGACGAGACGGTCAAGGCCTATGAAGCCGGGCGTTGCGACGTCTTCACCACCGACCAGTCGGGCCTGTACGCCAATCGCCTGAAGCTGGCCAATCCCAACGATCACATGGTGCTCCCGGAGATCATCTCGAAGGAGCCGCTCGGACCGATGGTGCGCCACGGCGATGACCAGTGGTTCGATCTCGTCAAATGGACGTTGTTCGCCATGGTCACCGCCGAAGAGCTCGGCGTGACGTCGAAGAACGTCGATGAGAAGGCCAAAATGGAAAATCCGGAGCTGAAACGCGTCCTCGGCAGCGATGGCAATTTCGGTGAACAGCTTGGCGTGACCAAGGACTGGGTCATCCGGATCGTCAAGGCCGTCGGCAATTACGGTGAGGTGTTTGATCGCAACGTCGGCGCGGGCTCGCCGCTCGGCATCAATCGCGGTCTGAACAATCTCTGGAATAAAGGCGGTCTCCAGTACGCGCCGCCGATCCGCTGATTGATTTGATCCACAGGCCAGCGGCATGAGCATCGAGGCTCGTAAACCGCCGCTCCAGATCGCGCTGAAGATCAGGCGGATTCTGGGTGGCAAGGGGGGCTGGAACGGCATCGCCGTCCAGTTCGCCTTCGCGGTGGTGTTGGGCTGGATCGCCTACGAAATCATCTCCAACGCCCGCGCCAACCTCGAAAACCAGCACATTGCCGCTGGCTTCGGCTTCCTCAGGAACAATGCCGGCTTCGACGTCAATCAGACCCTGATCTCCTATACCGGGTCTGACACGTTCTTCCGCGTGTTCGTGGTCGGGCTTTTGAATACGCTCGTGGTCTCGGTGGTGGGCATTGTCTTCGCCACCGTGATCGGTTTCATCATCGCGCTGTGCCGTCTGTCGCCCAATTGGCTGGTGGCGCGCGTCGGTGAGATCTATGTCGAAATCATCCGCAACCTGCCGCTCCTGTTCCAGATCCTGTTCTGGTACCTCGCAGTGCTCGCGGCATTGCCCAATCCGCGGCAGAGCATTTCGCTCTTCGGTGCAGCCTTTATCAACAACCGCGGCCTGATCGTCCCGTCCCCGGTGGGCGAGCCTGGCCTCGCCCCGTTTCTGACGATGCTTGGCCTTGGCATTGTCGCGTCGTTGGCGTTGCGCTCCTATGCACGACGCGCCCTGTTCGAGAGCGGCCGGTTGATCCGTGTTTGGCCCTACGTGCTGACGTTCATCGTCGGTTTGCCGCTGGTTACGATGCTTGTGTTCGGACTGCCGTTCATCTTCGAATTTCCGCAGCTCAAGGGCTTCAATTTTGCCGGCGGTTCGCGGGTCATTCCGGAGTTCGTGGCGCTGACACTGGCGCTATCCACCTATACTGCCAGCTTCATCGCCGAGATCGTGCGCGCCGGCATCCTATCCGTTCACCAGGGGCAGATGGAGGCGGGCGCTTCGCTGGGACTGAGCCGCGGCGCCACACTGCGGCTGATCGTCGTGCCGCAGGCGATGCGCGTCATCGTTCCACCGCTGACCAACCAGTATCTCAACCTCACCAAGAATTCCTCGCTGGCGGTCGCGATCGGCTATCCGGACCTGGTCTCGGTGTTCGCCGGCACCTCGCTGAGCCAGACCGGGCAGGCGATCGAGATCATCGCCATGACGATGGGCGTCTATCTCTTGATCTCACTGATCACCAGTGGTGTCATGAGCATCTACGGATGGCGCATCAGCCGGAGCCTGGGCGCATGACCGACATCACCGCGTCATCATTCGTGCGTGAGGACCTCGTTGCCGAGCGTGCAGCGCCGGTGAAGACCACGGGGTTCGTCGGCCTGTTGCGCACCCGCCTGTTCAATTCACCGACCAACATCCTGCTGACGATCCTGGGCGCCTTGCTGCTCTGGTACACCGTCATTCCGTCGGTCAGATTCCTGATCGTCGATGCGGTCTGGACCGGCAACGATCGCGCCGCCTGCCTGGCCGAGAATGCAGGATTTACGGTCGGCGCCTGCTGGCCCTACATCCAGGCGAAGCTGCCGCAACTGATCTATGGCTTCTATCCGGACGCCGAGCGCTGGCGGGTCAATCTCGCCCTCATCATGGCGGTGATCCTGTTGCTGCCGCTGCTGATCCCGCGCCTGCCGGCGAAGGGCCTCAATGCCGGCCTGTTCTTCTTTGCTTTCCCGATCGTCGCATTCTTCCTGCTGCATGGCGGCGGCATCAGTGGGTTCGGCCTGAGCTGGACGGCCGGGCTGCTGGAGTTGTTCGAGGACAGCGTCATCAGCGCCGGACAGGTCCTGCTCAGCCTCGGCAAGACATCGGCCATTGGTCCGCTGCTCTGGGTGGTCGGCAAGCTCGTCTTGCTGGTCGGCACCGCCGTCCATTGGCTGATCTTTCCGCTGACCTGGCTGCGCGACCAGATCCAGGCGACGGGCCAGTCGGTCTGGGTCGATTTCGCCATCACCGCCGGTTTTGTCTCGCTGCTCGCCTTCTTGCTCGGCGGCGGCATGCGCAGCGGCGGCCGCGCTCTCACGTGGAGCATCGCCGTCTTTGCCGTCATCGCGATCGTCATCAAGCTGATGGGGCTGGATCACGGCGGGTTTCCGATCGTCGCCACCAATCTGTGGGGCGGCCTGCTGGTGACGCTGGTGGTCTCCGTGACCGGCATCGTCACCTCGCTGCCGATCGGCATTGCGCTGGCGCTCGGCCGCCGCGCCTCGATCCCGCTGATCCGGATCTTCTCGATCGCCTTCATCGAGTTCTGGCGCGGCGTGCCGTTGATCACCGTGCTGTTCTTCGCCACTTACATGCTGCCTCTGTTCCTGCCGGGCAATTTTTCGGTCGATGGCCTCGTGCGCGCGTTGATCGGCATCGCCCTGTTCACGGGTGCCTACCAGGCCGAGAACGTCCGTGGCGGGCTCGCGGCGATCCCGCGCGGGCAGGGCGAGGCGGCCGCGGCCCTGGGGCTGTCCTGGTGGAAGACGACGTCGCTGATCGTGCTGCCGCAGGCGCTCCGCCACGTCATTCCGAACCTCGTCAACAGCTTCATCTCGCTGTTCAAGGATACCTCGCTGGTCTCGATCGTGGCGCTGTTCGACTTGCTGGGTTCGCTGCGGGCGTCATTCTCGGATCCGAAATGGTCGACGCCGTCGACCGCGTTCACCGGTTTCGCCTTTGCCGGGATCATCTATTTTCTGTTCTGCTTTGGAATGTCGCGATACTCGCTCTTCGTCGAGCGCCGCCTCAACGCTCACCGTCGCAACTGATCGAGCTCACCATGTCAGCCAAACCGATCGTCAACATTTCCGGCCTGAACAAATGGTACGGCGACTTTCACGTGCTGCGCGACATCGACCTCGAGGTCGAGAAGGGCGAGCGCATCGTGATTTGCGGCCCGTCGGGCTCGGGCAAGTCGACCCTGATCCGCTGCATCAACGCGCTCGAGGAATTCCAGGAGGGCGAGATCGTCGTCGACGGCATCGAGCTCGGGCCGAACCTCAAGCATGTCGACGCGGTGCGGCGCGAGGTCGGCATGGTGTTCCAGAGCTTCAATCTGTTCCCGCATCTCACGGTGCTGGACAATTGCACGCTGGCGCCGATCTGGGTGCGCAACATCCCCAAAAAGGACGCCGAAGCGACCGCGATGAAATTTTTGGAGCGGGTCAAGATCCCGCACCAGGCCAACAAGTTTCCGGGACAGATGTCGGGTGGCCAGCAGCAGCGCGTCGCCATTGCCCGCGCGCTGACGATGAACCCGAAGGTGATGCTGTTCGACGAGCCGACCTCGGCGCTTGACCCCGAAATGGTCAAGGAGGTCCTCGACACCATGGTCGATCTTGCGAAAGAGGGCATGACCATGCTGGTCGTCACGCACGAAATGGGGTTTGCGAAGGAGGTCGCCAACCGCGTGGTGTTCATGGATGCCGGCCAGATCATCGAGGCCAACACGCCGCACGAGTTCTTTGCCAACCCGCAGCATGCGCGTTCGAAGTTGTTCCTGAGCCAGATTTTGCGGTGAGTTCCGGCTCCGTAGGCGGGCAAAGCGATGCGTGCCCGCCCGTTGGTTTGAATTTGGGAAAGAAATGGCGGGCACGGCGCAAGTGCGCCTTTGCCCACCCTACGAGACCTACGATGGCGGTTAGGCCACCACCCGCTGCGGCAACAGCTCCGCGATCTGCACCGCGTTCAGCGCGGCGCCCTTGAGCAACTGATCGGCCGCCACGAACATCGAGATCGAATGGCCTGAGCCATCGCTGAGGTCCCTGCGGATGCGGCCGACCAGGACGTCGTCCTGGCCCGAGGCATCGATCGGCATCGGGAAGTAGTTCTTCACGCGGTCGTCGACGACCTTCACCCCGGGCGCCCGCGCCATGATGGCACGGACCTGGTCCTCGCTGATCGGCTTCTCGCATTCGAAGGTGATGGCCTCGCAATGGGCGCGCAGCACCGGCACGCGGACGCAGGTGACACCGATGGCGATGTTCTCGTCCTCAAAGATCTTGCGGGTTTCGTTGATGACCTTGGTCTCTTCGTCATTGTAGCCGGTCTCGGGATCGACCGCCGTGTTGTGGTTGAAGAGATTGAAGGCATAGGGGTGCGGCATCACCTTCGGCGTATAGACCTGCCCGTTGAGATTGGCGCGGGTGGATTCGACGAGTTCGTCCATCGCAGCCGCGCCGGCGCCGGAAGCCGCCTGGTAGGTCGAGATGATCACGCGCTTGATGCGGTTCTTCTGATGGATCGGCCAGAGCGGCACCAGCGCGGTGATGGCCGCGCAGTTCGGATTGGCGATGATGCCCTTGTGGTCGCGGATGCGGTTGGCGTTGATCTCGGGGATCACCAGCGGCACGTTCGGATCCATGCGGAAAGCGGAGGAGTTGTCGACGACGACCGCGCCGGCCTTGACCGCGAGTGGCGCGTACTTCTTCGAGATGCCGCCGCCGGCGGAGAACAGGGCGATGTCGACGCCGTCGAAGGCGCGCTCGGTGAGCTCCTCGATCTCGATGTTTTGCCCGCGGAACGACACCGTCTTGCCGGCCGAGCGGGCGCTTGCGAGCGCCTTGAGCTTGCCGACGCGAAAGCCGCGCTTGTCCATGGTGGCGATGAATTCGGCGCCCACCGCACCGGTGACGCCGACAATCGCGACGACGGGATCGTTACTCACATTCTCCTCCATATCAGTTGATCACAGACAACAAAAAAGCCCCGGACCATCATGGGCGGGGCTTCGGTAGAGCTGATTGCGTTCTAGTCGACGACTATGCGCGCACGCCTCCCCGGGCCCCGAAGGCCGCGGTGGTTTTGGTGGTGCGTTTGGTGGTCGTGAACATGGCGGCGACTTATGCGGGAGTGTTCTGCGCCCGTCAATGGCTTTTCGGCGTGATTGTGGCCGCTGCTATTTCACGCGCGCCCCCGGCGGCTCGAGGAGGACCTCCTTGAGGTCGTCGCCGCTGATGACGACGATCGCGAAATTGAGCCGGCCGCGTTCGCGCACCAACCCGCCGCTGATGGCCTTGCCGGAGGCGGCCTGCTCGGCGACACGGACCGCTTCCGCCAGACGATGCCGGATGGTGCCGAGCGCTGCGAGATTGTTGCGATCCTCCTGGTCAAGCTGGGCGAGGGGCAGGGCGGCTTCGCCGCCGATCAGCTCGCCCGTTGCGGCGTTGATGGTGTGCCGCCAGACCCGGTCATTGTGCAAGGTTTTCACCCGAAACACCGGGACGCCGGAGCCGCCGTCGAAGCTGACGTCCGCGGTGGTGGCGCCGGCATGGCGGGCCTCGGCGATCGCCATCGCCTGGCCGATCGAGATCGACGAGCTGCGGAAGCGCTCGATCTCGCGGCTGACGGCCTGGCGGTCGGCCGCGGCATCACCATCCGTCTCGCCGTGGAGGGCGGTGGCAGTGCCATCCGTCGTGCCGATCGCCTGCGCCGGCGCTGCGATGAGCAGCCCCGACAGGGCGATCGCGGTCAACTGCCAGGTGCGTCGTCGTGCTGTCGTCATGCTCGAAACCCTCGGCCAGCGAGTGTGCCGGACAATCGTAAAGAAGTCGCGGCCGACCGCGGGCAGCGGCCGGCCGCCGATTGTCGCCACGGGCTGTACCCGCCACGACGATCATCGTCTGAAAGTCGGTCCGAACCCATTTGGGGCTGGTGAAAAACAGGTCCGAACCGAACAAAACCATACGGTATCGTTTTGTTTCGGTCAACGAGAGGGCCGTCGCGCTCGGCGGGTAGATCGCCTGGCTCACGGAAATGTCAGCGGGACGGGCGGCGCCGTTGCGTGCTTTTGGCAGGGCTCTGGACACGGTCAGCCGGCCCTAACGCTCCGGCCAGGAACAGCTTGATCGCCGCGCGCATCCGCTTTTCGGCGGATTTGAGCTCCATCGGCGTTCCGAACGTCGCCATGCGGTGGGTGTGGCCGACGACGACGTCGAGGAATACCTCGGCCGCAATGGTGGTGTCGTCGACATCGAGCGCGCCTTGGGCGGCGAGGTGATCGAAGAAGCGCGCGGTCGTGGCGACGGCCTTGAGCCAGCCTTCCTCCTTGCCGAGCTTGGCGATGTCGGGAAAGTTGATGGCCTGCGACGTCATCATGCGGCTGAAGGCCATGGCATCGGGGCCGCAGGTGAAGATCAGCATCTCCCGGCCGATCTCGACCAGGCGCTGCTCGACCGAGATGTCCGACGAACTGCCGAGCTGGGTCTCGGCCGCTGCGGACAGGGGCGCAAGCCAGCGCGAGATTTCCCGCCGCAGCACGGCCCGGAACAGACCGCGCTTGTCGCCATAGCGGGCATAAACGGTGGGCTTGCTGACCCGGGCTGCTTCCGCAACCGCGTCGAGCGAGGTCGCGTCGAACCCGCGGTCCAGGAACAGCCGGGTGGCGACTTCGATCAGCCGCTGATCGCGCTCGATCGCTGCGGTTTTGGTCGGCCGGCCGCCGCGGGATTTCGATGCCTCGCGCCCTGGCGTTGCCGTTCTTGCCTTGGTCGCAGCCAATCCCATGCCCAATGATTCCTGCGCGTTCCCGACAATGGTCATTGCTCTATAACGCGCAGCAGCCGGGGCGTCATCGCGAATCTGGCCGAACAGGCCGTATCGTCAACGGTCTCCCTACGAGCCCGTTCCGCACCGCGGTCCCAAGGCAGCGCCGCGGTCCTAAGGCAGCGTCGAGATCCAGGCTTGGCCGGCCGCCGCTTTCTCGTATCCGTACTGGTAAAGCGCCCGCATATAGGCGGTGTCGAAGCCTTCGGATGGCGGTGCCGGATAGTCGCGCTGGATATAGGAGAGATGGAAGCCGAGCCGGTTGCGCCTGGCGAAATCGTAGGTCGAGAAGATGATTGAGCGGGTCTGCGACTGGGTGATCGAGGACAGGCTGCGTGACGCGACATCGATCGTGCTGTTGGCGACGAGCTCGAAGTTTCGCTCGATCTTTTTGTTGACGAGAATGTAGATGTCCATCTTCGCGGTGCCGGGCAGGCGGCCCTGGAAGAGCAGGGCCTCCGGCAGCGTCAGAACGGGCGCCGTCACGCCGCCGTCGACATGCATCTCCTGAAACCGGTGGCCCTGGCCTTCGGCTTCGATCAGGATCGGGGGAAACACCAGCGGAATGCTGGCGGACGCCGCCATCACGTCGCGAAACAGTTTGAGCGCCTCCGGCGTGCCGACCGCGGCGATCTTGCCCATGTCCCAGATGGCGGTTCGCTGGGTGTCGAGGTCGGTCGTCACCACCAGCAATCGTCGCCCCTTGGCATTTTCGCGAGCGACCTGCTCCAGGATCTCCGGCCCGACATAGCGCGCCACCAGCTCGCGCAACCGCTTGTTGCCGAACAGGCCGGAGCCGAACAGCACGCGCATGATGCTGGGATCATTCAGAAGGCTTTCGGCGATGCCGCTGGTGTAGACCTCCTTCAGCGTGTCGTCATATTGCGACCCGAGAAATGCAAACGGCGCGATCAGACCGCCGGTGCTCACGCCCGAGACGACCGAGAAGGCGGGGCGCGTGCCGGCCGCGCTCCAGCCATTGAGCACGCCGGCACCGTAGGCCCCGTCGGCGCCGCCGCCGGAGAGCGCCAGATAGCTCCGGATCACAGGGAAGCTGAATCTGGTGATGGGCTCGTCGGTGTAGCGCCTCAAGCCATCGATATCGAGCACGCGCGAACTGCTGGCATCGGCCGCGGTGTAGGGCGTGCGGGGCAGCGACGTGCAGGCGCCGAGCGTGAAGCTGCACGCGAGGGCAGCCGCTCCGAGCAGGCGAAGGCCTGTTCGCCCCATCCGGCTGAGGAAGGGGATCGATCGAGTCTCAACAAAAGGGGAAGGCATTCGCCGTCAGTCACCGCACACGCTACGCGCCGCCGCCGGCGTTCGCGCCCGCGTCGACATTCCCATCCTGCCCCGCAGCTAGAACTATACGGTGTCGTTTTGTTTTACAAGCGGTGTTGCCGCGGCCGGATTGTGTCCGGCCGAGGGCGAGCAGGGCGCCGGCGGGCAACGAACTGGGCGGTTGATCGGCCCCGCCCGACACGCAATAAGCACCGCCATGACCGTTCCCAATCATTTCGAACTGCTCGCCACCGACGGCGCCGCGCGCACCGGCCGCCTGACCACGCCGCACGGTGTGGTGCGAACCCCGGCCTTCATGCCGGTCGGCACCGCCGGCGCCATGAAGGGCATGCACTGGCGCGAGGTCCGCGACGCCGGCGCCGACATCGTGCTCGGCAATACCTATCATCTGATGCTGCGTCCGGGCGCGGAGCGCATCCATGCGCTCGGGGGCTTGCAGACATTCACCGGCTGGAACGGACCGATGCTCACGGATTCCGGCGGCTTCCAGGTGATGTCGCTGTCGGATCTGCGCAAGGTCACCGAGAACGCCGTCACGTTCCGTTCGCATATCGACGGCGCCAAGGTCGAACTGTCGCCGGAGCGCTCGATCGAGGTCCAGCGTTTCCTCGGCTCCGACATCGCCATGCAGATGGACGAATGCGTGCGGTTGCCGGCCGAACGCGACGACATCGAGCGCGCGATGCGACTGTCGCTGCGCTGGGCCGAACGCAGCAAGCGCGCCTTCGAAAGCGCGCCGGACGGCTACATGCTGTTCGGTATCGTGCAGGGCGGCGACCTGCCGCAGCTTCGTCATGCAAGTGCCGAGGGCCTGGTCGAGATCGGATTCCACGGCTATGCGATCGGCGGCCTCGCCGTCGGCGAGCCGCAGGCCGTGATGCTGGCGATGATCGACGAGACCGCGCCGGCGCTGCCGTCGGACCGGCCGCGATATCTGATGGGCGTGGGCACGCCGGACGATATGCTCGAGGCGGTGAAGCGCGGCATCGACATGTTCGATTGCGTGATGCCGACGCGCAATGGCCGGCATGGCGTCGCGTTCACGCGCTTTGGCCAGGTGAACCTGCGCAATGCGCGCCACGCCGATGATCCGCGTCCGCTCGATGAAGAGAGTTCATGGCCGTCGGCGCGCAATTATGCCCGCGCCTACCTGCATCATCTCGTCAAGGCCGGCGAGACGCTGGGGGCGATGCTGCTATCCGAGATCAATATTGCCTATTACCAGTTGCTGATGCAGGGCATCAGGGACGCGATCGCACACGGGACGTTCGAGGAGTTCTACCAGCGTACGCGCGAGGACTGGGCGAGGGGCGACATCGCCCCGCGCTAGAGCATTGCAGCGTCAATTGCAGACGAGCCGCTGCTTGACGGCGTGCTTGGTCACGAAGCCATAGCCGCAGGTGTCGCAGGTCCAGAGATAGCTGATCACGTGGTCCGAGACATAGGCGGAAGCTTCGGCTGCGACCATGGAGTCGGCGCAGACGGGACAGGTCGGCAACGCGCTGCAACGTGGATCGCGGCTTGACGTGACGACGGTCGACAACACTTCAGCAAACGCTGACATCGTGGTGACCTCCCTGCTTTGAGACCTAAGTCTAACATAAACAGAATCAGTTGACGAGGTCGCAACACAAATGCGTTGGTTTTCTGCTAATTACATCTCACGCGATTTTGCGATGCAGCGTACTTAACATGTGCGGCATTGTCGCTTGCGTGTCGTCACAGGCCATCTCTAACTGCGCTAGGGCTGCGGCAGAGCGCAATCGTGCCACAGGGAGTTCATCATGGACGCATCGTCGGAGAAGGCTGCAAAAACGGGTGCAGCGCACCAAGCTGGCCGCGGCCGGATCTATGACTCGATCGTCGAGGCTTTTGGCGACACGCCGATCGTGCGTTTGCGCCGGCTGCCGGGCATGCACGGCCTGAACGCGACCATTTTGGCAAAACTTGAATATTTCAATCCGGCCGCGAGTGTGAAGGATCGCATCGGCGCGGCCATGATCATCGCGATGGAGAACGCCGGTATCATCAAGCCGGACACCGTGCTGATCGAGCCGACCTCCGGCAATACCGGCATCGCGCTCGCCTTCGTCGCCGCCTCGCGCGGATACCGGTTGAAGCTGGTGATGCCGGAATCGATGTCGATCGAGCGGCGCAAGATGCTCGCCTTTCTCGGCGCCGAGCTGGTGCTGACGCCGGCAGCCCAGGGCATGAAGGGCGCGATCGCCACCGCCGAAGAGCTTCTGAAGACGACGCCGAATTCCGTGATGCCGCAGCAGTTCAAGAACCTCGCCAATCCCGAGGTGCATCGCCGCACCACGGCCGAGGAAATCTGGAACGACACCGGCGGCAAAATCGATTTCTTCGTAGCCGGCGTCGGCACCGGCGGCACGATCACCGGTGTCGGCCAGGTGCTCAAGCCGCGCAAACCCTCGTTGCGTGTGGTCGCGGTCGAACCCGAGGAAAGTCCGGTGCTGTCGGGCGGTCAGCACACGCCGCACAAGATCCAGGGCATCGGCGCCGGATTCGTGCCCGACATTCTCGACCGCTCCGTGATCGACGAGATCGTGAAGATCAACTCGACCACGGCGATCGAGACTTCGCGGGCCTTGGCGCGGCACGAGGGAATCCCGGGCGGCATCTCTTCAGGTGCTGCGGTCGCCGCAGCCCTCCAGATCGGCAAACGGCCGGAAGCTGCGGGAAAAACCATTGTTGCAGTGGTGCCGTCGTTCTCAGAACGTTATCTTTCGACAGCATTGTTTGAAGGAATCTAGCAGATGGCGGAGCAACCACCGAGGCGGCCGCGGACATTGGGCGATGCGCGGAGCGAAGCCGAGGCGGCGTTCAAGAAGGTGACCGCCAAGGTCGCCGTAGCGCCGCCGAAGCCGAACGTGGCGCCTGGAGTCAAGGAGCAGGTCAGCCTGCGCATCGACCAGGATGTGCTCGAGTTCTTCCAGGAGGGAGGTCCCGGCTGGCAGGACCGCATCAACGAGGCACTCCGGAAGGCGGCGGGGAAGTAGGCAACTCGTCATTGTGAGTTGGGACCGGCCTTGAGGGCCGACGAAGTAATCCAGGCTGCCGCCGTGGAGGGATTTTGGATTGCTTCGCTGCGCTCGCAATGACGGAGTATGCCTCTCAGTGGCGGAACATGCCGCCCATCATTCCGCCGACGACGCCGCCCACGAAGGCCGCGCCCGCATCGCCGCCGCCACGGTGGCCGCCGCCGTTGTTGGTGGGAGCGCTGTTGGCACGCCGCGCCGGCTTCGCATTGTCATCGCTGGCGGTCGGCGTCGAGGCGACGATCTCTGAAAGCAGAGCCTTGTGCTGAAGCTTGTTGAGATAGCCCGTCGACGGATAGCCACGGGCGGCCTGCCAGCGCTTGAGCACGGTCCGCGTCTCGTCGGTGAACGCACCGGTCACCTTGGTGTCGAAGCCGAGCCCGTTGAGGCGGCGCTGCACGTCGCGACGCTGGCCCTTGTCGAGGCCGATCTGGTCCTCGGTGAGCTGGCTGGCGTCATCAGTGAAGGTCGCGGGGTCGACGCCGGCGTTGAGGTTGCGCGTCGTGGTCGACGGTCCATTCTGGATCGCCGCAAGCCGCGCCAGCGCCAGCGCCTTGAACTGGCCGTTCGGATAGGTGGAGAGATAGGCGTTGAGCTCCTCCGGCTTGTTGGTCTCCTTCACCGAACGCCAATACTCGAGCTCCACGCCGTCCGAGCTGGCGCCAGTCGCGGCAACGGGCGCACTGCCGGAAGCAGCGGTCGGTGCGGCGTTGGCGACCTGGGTCTGCTGAGCCGGATTGAGGTAGACGGCACCGATCAGATTGGTATGGCCCCAGGGAAGCTGACCCTTATGGGTTTCCTCGTTGACCTGAGCGCGGACCGATGTCATCGCCTGCTGGATCTCGACGCCGGGCTTGGTGATGTTGTCGATCAGCGCACGGGTAAACGGGCTGTTGTTGCCCTCCTGGCCGTCGAGCGCGGTCTGGCCCGGGCCGGTGGCGAACGCGATCAGCGTGCCTTCGCCGGACTTCATCTCGGCGAGACCGCTCTGCACATTGACACTGCGGGTCGCCGAGTTCGACTTGATCTTGGCGGCGAAGGGATTGTCGCGGCAGGCGTCGAGGAAGACGAGCTTGACCTTGGCGTCGCCCATGGTCTGGTCGAGCGTCAGGTCGATATTGATGGCGGCGCCGAGCTTGACGTCCATCTCCGACTTGATGTCGGCGTCGATCGGCAGCAGGTAGTTTGAACCGCCGACGGCGATGCCGTGACCGGCGTAATAGAACACCGCGACGTCGGAGCCCTGTGCCTTGCGGCCGAAGTCCAGAAGCTTCTCCGTCATCTGGTCGCGGCTCAGGTTCGAACCTTCGATCACCTCGAAGCCGACATTGCGCAGCGTGGCCGCCATCGCCTTCGCGTCGATCGGCGGGTTCGGCAACTGTGCGACGTTCTTGTAGGCGCCGTTGCCGACGACGAAGGCGACGCGGCGGTCGGCCTTTGCGGCGCTGACCGTCAGCGCCATGCAGATCAACGAGACGAGGATGGTGAGAGTGCGCATCTGAAATCCCCAACAGAATCGAATAATCGGCAGCAACAAATTGGTCGCGAACTTACACGAAAACGCCCGGTTTCGCGCCACCAAAACGACAGGTCGCCCGACCCGTTGCCTTGCGGTCGAACGTGCACGATGGACGGCCCCCCAACGTGATCCAAATCACGCTCGACCACTCCGTTTTGTCGCGCGAGATGGCGCGCGGTTCACTGGGCGCGAGCGGCAACCGGCGCGGCTGGTTTCAAATTCAGCAGATTGCCGCATAGGATCAGTGCGGCGCCCAGCACGGTCCAGGCGTCGAGCCGCTCCGAATACAGCAGCCAGCCCGCCGTCGCGGTCAGCGGTACCCGCAGGAAATCCATCGGAACGACGATCGTCGCATCCGCATACCGCATCGCGCTGGCGAGACAGTAATGTGAAAACGTGCCGCAGACGGCGATCACGCCGACCCAAGCCCAGGCATGGGCGGATGGCCAGGTCCAGACGAACAGGGTCGGAACGAAGCCTGCGACGGATTGTACCACCAGCATCCAGAACAGGATCGACAGCGCGCTTTCAGTGCGGGTCAACGATTTGACCAGCGCCATCGACACGCCAAAGCCCATGGCCGCGCCCAGCGCGATGAGCTGGCCCGGATTGATCTCGCCGGTGGCTGGCCGGACGATCACGACCACGCCGACAAGGCCGAGCGCGATGGCGGCGATCTTCCACGGCGTCATGCGCTCGGAGAGGAAGCTTGCCGCCAGAATGGCTGTCCAGATCGGCATGGTGAACTCGATCGCGACCACCTGGCCGATCGGGATCAGCGTCAGCGCGAAGAACCAGCCGAGCTGGGCGACGTAGTGCACCAGATTACGCCCGATGTGCTGCGGCAGGCGCGAGGTCCTGAGTACCCTGAAGCCGCCGGCGCGGTAAATGATCGGGGAGAGCAGCAGGAACCCGGCCAGCGACCTCACTTCCATGATTTGGAAGACGTTCAGCTCGCGCGTGGTCTCGCGTCCGGCCACGGCCATGATCAGCATCAGGGACAGCCAGCCGGCCATCCAGAATGCAGCCATCGTTTTGGACGGTGTCGTGGTCATTGGGGCAGGGCGCGGGAGAATTGACTCTGAGGGGACGCCGGTATCGGCGACATCACCGCGGTTTGCAACGGCCAAATCTGCGGGTGCAGCGATGCAGGGCAGCGTGCTAGATCAGCGCCGATCAACGAGAAAATCGGGAGACTTCGCTCATGCGCATCTTGCAGCCGGCTGAATGGTCGAAACCGCGCGGTTTTTCACATGGTGTGGCGGTGGAGGGGCCGGGCCGCTGGGTCGTGCTTGCCGGCCAGACCGGGGGCGACGAGACCGGCAATTATGCGCCTGACATGGCCGCCCAGGTCGCGAGCGCTTTGAAGCGGATCGTCAAACTGCTGGCTGAGGCGGGCGCCGGCCCCGAGCACATCGTCCGCCTGACCTGGTATCTGACCAGCCGAAGCGAATATGAGGCCGCAGGCGCTGGCATCGGTGCCGCCTGGAAGGAGACGCTCGGGCGCAATTTCCCGCCCTCGACGCTGCTCTACATCGGCGGTCTCGTGGATGATCGCGCCAAGGTCGAGATCGAGGTGACCGCGTTCGTCCCGGGCACATAAAAATCGATCCGGCGCGGGGCGCCGGATCGATTGTCGTCAGGTCTGACTTTGGCTTACCGCGACATCGAGATGTTGGCGCCGCGGAACTGGCTGTCCGCGCGGATGGTGACGATCTGCTTGTTGCCGCTCGTCTTCAGCCCGATATTGGCGTTGAAGCCTGCGGCCGAAGCGACCACCTCGAAGTTTCCGCCATTGCCGCGGCCCTCTAACGAGCCGCTGATATTGCGGCTGGCTTCGCTCCAGCTGCCGGTGATGGCGCTGCCTTCGGCGCGGACGTTGGCGCCGAGGTTGAACTTGTAGGCGTCGCTGGCACAAGTCAGCGACATCTCCATGGTCGGTCCGATCGGGGCGTATTTGGCCCGGCACCGGATCCGCTCGGTCGAGCCGTCATCGAGGATGACGGTGCCTCCGCCGCTCCAGGTTCCCGCCATCGGCGCGAAGGGACCGGACTGGGCCTTGCTTTCGGAGCTGGCGACAGTCGCAACAAACAAAACGGCGGCCGCCGTCATCAGCCGCCGGTTCAGGACACCGGTTCCGAATTGCTTACTGGCGCGATGCTTCCCACCGCCCGCTGCACGGTATGCCTGCAGATGCTCCATTCCACTTCCCCGATCCGGCGTTGCCGCTGAGTTGACCGTTGGCATATGCACCATTGATCGAAACTTTCACAAGTCCCCCGCTGCCGATGGTGCCGGAAACGTTAGCACCGGGCGCGGTGATCTTGCCGTCCGCAACCGTCAGCAAGGAGCTTGCGGTCGGCTCGCAGGTGCCGCTCTTGGTAACGATGGTGACCTGCCAGTTGCCGTCATAGGGGGTCTGGGCAAAGGCGGGTGCGGCGAGGGTGAAAACTGACGCGGCACAGAACGCCGCAATGCGACCAAAACGCATGAATTTCGTCCTTGAATATGTCTGAGATGATGACCCTTATTCAGGCGAAATGTGACGGAAATTTGGTGCAATGCCAAATCGAAAATTGTTCCTGTGGAAACAATGGTTTATTTGCGTTTTTGGCTGCGATTTTTGTAGCGAAATCAATGCCGCCTCACGTTAAGGGTAAACGTCAGGAGAGACTCGGCGCTGACGTTGCAAACTGCTCGTCCTGGATCTTGGACGGCAGCGCCTTGTGAACCTTGGCATAATCGATCACATCGGCCAGCAATTTGAGGCCGAGTGGGGCGAGTGAGCGCTCCCACAGCTCTCGCGCCGTCTCGCCCTTCCTGACAAAGCACCAATCCTGGGCGGCGATGGCGCCGGCGTCCATGCGGTCGGCCAGATGGTAGATCGTGCCCCCGGCGATCGGATCGCCTTCCTTGATGGTCCATTCCACAGCGGCCTTGCCGCGATGGCGCGGCAACAGGGAGGGGGTGATAGCCGATGCCGCCGAGCTTCGCGGCAGCCAGCGCGTCCTTGCCGATCCGGGCATGGCTGTGCGCCGTGATGATCAGGTCGGTATCAGGAGCAATCTCGGAGGCGACCACGAGCTTCGGATCGGCCTGGACCACCACCTCGATGCCTGCC
This sequence comes from Bradyrhizobium sp. LLZ17, assembly GCF_041200145.1. Lineage (NCBI taxonomy): Bacteria > Pseudomonadati > Pseudomonadota > Alphaproteobacteria > Hyphomicrobiales > Nitrobacteraceae > Bradyrhizobium > Bradyrhizobium zaerense. The sequence continues at coordinate 1,394,364 of NZ_CP165734.1, read as the reverse complement.
GCGTTCGCGGTCGCGGCCAGCCGATCCTCGGGGTCGGTCACCACGACCCGCGCGATCGAAACCCCGTGCTCCCGGAGCATGTTCAGGGTGGCGACGCCGAAATGGCGGGAGCCGACGAGGGTAATGCGCATGGCTGTCTGATCCGTCTCGCAACTGCGTTATTCCCCGATAACACGTCAGGCGGTGCTGTCACCAGCCGCGGCGCGTTTGCGCCGGTTATCAACAATGCGCCGGAGGCGGGTGCGTTGAACTCTGCGATTGCGCGGCCGCCCGCTCCGGTGCTTCCATGGGTATATTCCACCAGCTCGGAGCGAGCGAATGCGACGCGTGTGGCTGATCCTTGTCGCCGGATTGATGCTGACGGCTCCTGCGCACGCCGGCGGGCCGCCATACCCGGTCGTGCCACCCGAGATCGGGGATACCGCCGTTCATCGGCCCGAGCTGGGACACCTATCGGTGCGCCCAAGGGCCGGTCTACAATTTCTATCACGGTGCCTATTACGGCGAAGAGCCGCCGGCGCTCTATCGTGGTTATGCCTATCGGCCGCATTACCGCTACACCGCCTACCGCAAGCTGCCGCGGACGTATTTCTGCGTCACCGATTAGCCCTGCCGTCGCAGGATCGTCCAACGTAACTTGTTCTCAACCTGGCTGTCGTATCGACGAATCCGTCGCGGATGAGTATTGCGTACCGCGACACCAAAAATGTCCCGGCGGCGCGGGCGCGCCGCGGGCTTTTTTTGCCGGGACCGATTTCATGCCGAGCGCGATTGAGCAGATCGTCGACACCTATGTGCGACTGAAAAACCGCCGTGGCCTCGACCAGCTGATGATGCACAGGCAGCGCCTCGCAGTCGATCTGAAGAGCAAATCCGGTTACGATTTTAGCCTGCCGATCGGCCAGATCGACGAGGAGATCGCGATCATCGAGGCCGGGCTGAGCCGGTTGAAAGCGGATTTGGCTGATCCCGCTGCAACCCGGACCATCGAAGGAGACTAGTCGCGCTTGCCGCCGTCGATGACGGTGAACAGCGGCCGCGCGTGGGTGGGTTCGACCAGGAGTTCCTCCACCAACGCGGTTGCCGCATCGACATATTTGCGGGTCGGCTTGTCGAGCGGACGCCTGGCTTCGTCCTCGAGCGCGATCTTGGCGGCTTCGACCAGCTTGCGCATTCGCGTGGCGTGATCGTCGCCGGCTGTCAGCGTCGCGCGTGCCAGCGAGCGCAGCACGAACAGCTCGCCCTCGAGGCGGAGCAGGCGGTCGTTCAGCCTGGTGAGGACGGCGTTGAGGTCGGGCATGTCAGGTGTTCGTTGCGCAGGATCCATCCTGATCTAGCGATCATCGGTGAACGGAATGCAAAGGCCATTGATGCAATTGGCCCGATCTGTCGCTCAGGGGGCGGTCCGCGCCAGATAGTCGCGCGCGAATCCGAGATACCAGTCGAGGCAGGCCGGATTGGCCATGGCCTCCTTGTTGATGACCTTCTCCACGGGCTGGCCGAGCAGGAGCTTCTTGATCGGCAGCTCCTGCTTCTTGCCGGACAGCGTGCGCGGGAATCTCGGCGACCGCAAACATCTCGTTCGGCAGGAAGCGGCGTGACAGGCCGGCCTCGATCGCCTCGTTGATCTTCGCCTGCATCGCGCCGTCCAACGCGACGCCCTCACGAAGCACGACGAACAGCGGCATGTAGCTGTCGCGCCCGAGATATTCGAGGTCGACCACGAGCGAGTCCAGCACTTCCGGCAGCGCCTCGATCGCGGAATAAAGCTCGCTGGTGCCCATGCGCAGGCCGTGGCGGTTGATGGTCGCATCGCTGCGGCCGTAAATGATGCAGGAGCCGTCCGGATTGACCTTGAGCCAGTCGCCGTGCCGCCACACCGGTCCGCGGCCGCTGCCGTCGAAATTGTCCGGGTAGGTCTCGAAGTAGCTGGCGCGATAACGGGCGTTGCCGTTGTCGTTCCAGAAGTAGAGCGGCATCGACGGCATTGGCTCGGTGCAGACGAGCTCGCCGACCTCGTCGATGACGGCGCGACCCTGCTCGCTGAAGGCTTCGACGGCGGCGCCCAGTAGCCGGCACTGCATCGCGCCCGGCGTCTGCGGTAGCTCGCGGTTACCGCCGATGAAGGCGCCGGCGAAATCGGTGCCGCCGGAGATGTTCGCCCACCAGATGTCTGCCTGCGCCTGGCTGCCGTTGGTCTTCGACAGTGCCGCGAAGCGCGCGTTGAACCAGGCTTGTGTGTCGGCGCTGAGCGGCGACCCCGTCGAGCCGAGGCAGCGCAGCTGCGAGAGATCGCCCGCGGTGGCGAGATCCAATTCGGCCTTGGCGCAATTCGCGAAGAACGCCGCACCGGCCCCGAAGAAGGTCGATTTCGATTGGGCGACAAAACGCCACAGCGTGGCCCAGTCCGGCTTGTCCTTCGCGCCTCCCGGGCTGCCGTCGAAGATGCAGCAGGTGGTACCGCCGAGCAGGCCGCCGACCTGCGAATTCCACATGATCCAGCCGGTCGAACTGTACCAATGATAGCGCTCGCCGAACGAGTTCTCGTGGTAGGAGCAGCCGATGTCGTTGTGCAGCCCAAGCAGCGCCAGCACCACGATGATGATGCCGCCATGGCCGTGCACGATCGGCTTGGGCAGGCCGGTGGTGCCGCTGGAGTACACGATCCAGAGCGGATGATCGAACGGCAGCCAGACCGGCTCGAACGCGTCGACCGCCGCACCTGTCCTGGCGACGATATCCGAGAGCAAGGCGTCGGGCGGTGCGGCCGCGCCAGCCTCGCTGTGCAGGATGACATGCTCGAGCGTCGGTAGCGATCGCCGGAGCTCACTGACGACGTCGCGCCGGTCATGCCGCCGGCCGGCATAGGTGACCGCGTCGCAGGCGATCAGCACCTTTGGCTCGATCTGCTTGAAGCGGTCGATCACCGCGGGCGCGGCCATATCGGGCGCGCAGACGCTCCAGACCGCGCCGATGCTGGCGCTCGCCAGAAACGCGATGATGGTCTCGGGAATGTTGGGCAGATAGGCAGCTACGCGGTCACCGGGCCCGATGCCCTGGTCCTTGAGATGCAGCGCGAGTGCGGTCGCCTTGCGCTTAAGCTCAGGCCAGCTCGTCTCCGCGAGCCTGCCGTCTTCGCCGCCGCTGACGATCGCGGGCAGGCGGGCTGCATCGGCCGCCTCGACATGGCGGAACACCTGGCGGGCATAGTTGACCTGCGCGCCGGGAAACCAGACCGCACCCGGCATCTTGCGCTCGGTGATCACGGCCGCAAACGGCGTCGGCGATTGCAGATCATAGTAGTCCCAGATGCTGCGCCAGAAGCCGTCGAGATCGCGCACCGACCATTGCCGCATCTCCTCATAATTCGCGAAGGTGAGGCCGCGCTGCTCGGCGAGCCAGTTGCGGTAGAGGGCGATCTGGGGAACGAAGGGCGCGGTCATGGCGTGTTGACTTCGGTTGCAGGGAGCCGGAGTTTAACGGGCGTCGCGGCATAGCAGAAGCCGCGATTCACTCCCAATGCTGACCTGGGTGTTAGGTCGTCGCGGTTCGCCGGGACAACGACGCCGGAGAGGCGGGCCGCTGGTTCAACGAACTCGTCATTGCGAGCGCAGCGAAGCAATCCAGAATCCCTCCGCGGCGGCAGACTGGATTGCTTCGCTGCGCTCGCAATGACGGAGTGTGGACGAGAGCGGAGCGCAAGCCGGTGGGCACGCGCAACATGATCCGACGCTCGTCGCGGATTGCGCTTCGCTCCCTCCGGGCTACAGCACCGAGAACGCTGCCCTTAGCCTACCAGCCGGCGCCCGCCCAGCGTCTTCCGAACACGGCGGGCTTCGTCTTGACCGCCTGCCAGCCGAAGAAATGATGCTTGCCGGACCAGCTGTGCACCACGCCGCTGCAGATGCTGCATTTGAAGCTGCCGGCGTGCGGCTCGGCGTGCTCCTCCCGGGTCGCGGTGTAGTTCATGCCGCAGCCGGGGCAGGTGAATTCCTCGATCGTCCAGATGCTGTTGGCCATTGCACCGAGTTTGTTTTTTGGGACCTTAAGCCAAAGCGTAGGTGCGAGGGTTTGCATCCGCGTAAACCGGCCGTCGCAAATCCGGTTAATCATCGTTAGCCAAACCCGGCTCGGGCGCGGCGTTGCAAGAGTTACCGGTGTTCGGACCGCCCATCAGTCCAGATCGCCGCCGGGCGTGAACTATCACTTCCAGGTTGGAGCCCGCGCGCCCGGGCTCGGTTACCTTGACGTCCGGTCCGTTGCTGGCAATAACGCATGGCCGCGCAAGTGCCGGAACCCGCGTTGATGCCGCAAGGAAAGCCGTGCCTGTGAAAAGTCTGCGTCAGCTCCTGACGGGTGAGGACGTCATCCAGCTCGTGATCCGGCTCGGCCTGCTGGCGCTGCTGATCATCTGGACGTTCATTATCATCCGGCCGTTCGTGCCGATCCTGGCCTGGAGCGCTGTGCTCGCGGTGGCGTTCTATCCGGCTTTCAGCTGGGTCGCCAAGATCCTCGGCGGCCGCCCCAAGACCGCGGCCGCCATTCTCACCCTGATCACGCTCGGCATCGTGCTCGGCCCCGCGACCTGGCTCGGCCTCAGCGCCGTGGACGGGGTGAAGGAGCTCGCGCACCAGCTTGGCACCGGTGACCTTGCGCTCAAATCGGCGCCGGAGCAGATCAAGTCGTGGCCGATCATCGGCCCGACGCTCTACGAAGTCTGGGATCAGGCCTACACCAACATCCGCGCGGTGCTGCGCGAGGTGGCGCCCTATCTCCAGCCGCTGGCGGGACCGCTGTTGTTGCTCGCGGGCGATGCGAGCCTTGGAACACTCCAGTTTCTGGTCTCGGTGTTCGTGGCCGGATTCCTGTTTCCGCACGGGCCGCGGCTGGTTGCGGCCGGGCGCGGTTTCCTGTCTCGCATCGTGCCCGAGCACAGCGAGCATTTTCTCGAGCTCGGCGGTGCCACCATCCGCGCCGTGGCGCAGGGCGTGATCGGCGTCGCCATCGTGCAGGCGCTGCTTGCCGGAATCGGCTTCAAGCTCGCCGCCGTGCCGAGCGCCGGCCTGCTCGCCTTCATCGTTCTGCTGCTGTCGATCGTGCAGATCGGGGCCTTCCTGGTGCTGCTGCCGGTGATCATCTGGATCTGGACCGCCAAGGACGTTACCACGGCGCTCGTGCTCACGGTGTTTCTCGTCGTTGTCGGCTTCCTGGACACCATGCTGAAACCGCTCGTGATGGGACGCGGCCTCAACACGCCGACCGTCGTGATCTTCGTCGGCGTGATCGGCGGCACGCTGGCCCACGGCATCGTCGGCCTGTTCATCGGGCCGATCATCCTGTCGGTGGCGTGGGAAATGGCGGCGGCGTGGATCGGGACAGGCGCGGGGAAACGGAAAGTGGAGTCGCCGGCGGTTGACGAGGCTCAATAGGGCTGCACGCGTCTCGCGGAAGAGGCGCGGGTTTGCCGGATCTCGCAAGTCCGGACAATTGCGGCCGGCGCCGGTCACCGCAATGGCCAACTAACTTGTCTAACCAACTAGACAAGTTACCATAGACCGATTCTGTTTTTGGTTTGCGACGGCAATGGCGAAGTCTTCCAAATTGGTTGCGGCCAGGCGCGGTAAGGTTCTGCTGGTCAGGCGGCGCTCCGACGGCCTCTGGATGTTTCCAGGGGGCCGCAAACGCGCGCGCGAATCCGAGAAGGACTGCCTGCGGCGCGAGATCCGCGAGGAGCTGCCGAAGCTGAAGCTCGGCCGGATCAGCCTCTGGAAGGAAGTGAAGGCCAAGAACAAGCGTTCCGGCCGCAAGATGAGCGACGCGATCTTCATTGCCAAGAGCGCCAAGGGCAGGCTCGCGATCGGCGACAAGAAGGAGATCGACCGCGCCGCCTGGCACAAGCCGCGCGGCATCCGCCTGACTGCGACCTCGCGCTACGTGCGCGATCGGCTGTTCCCGCGGAAGCAGCGGCGGCGGAGCTGAGCGCGACGTTGCTTGGGGTGTGACAAATGGACCGGTCACCGGCCGCCGTGGGATGTGAAGCAGTTCACATACCGTCGCCGAGTTCGCTGCTATCAAGGCGCCATTGCCGTACCAATTGATTTCCGTTGAAACGCCCCAGTGTCTCCAAGCACTGGGGTTTTTCGCGTCGGCTCCGTGCGTCAGCCCTGCCGGCGCAAGAACCCGGTGATCGTGACCTTCTCCCAGATGCCGGCCGCCGCGAAGGGGTCGGCGCGATTGAAGGCCTCGACCTCGGCGCGGCCGGGAGCCTCGATCAGGAACAGGCTGCCGATCATGGTGCCGCCGTCATCGGACACCAGCGGTCCCGACATCACGATCTTGACGCCGAAGCGCGAGGTGTCGCCGAGAAACGCCTTGTGGGCGTCGTAATTGGCAAGCCGCGTCGGCAGTGCGCCGCTACGGTCGAGGGCATGGATGGCAAACAGCATGATCTCTCCAGGGCTTTGGGGGACGGCTGTGATGTCAGCCGTCCGGCGCTTCGTCAGAACAGGCCGCGTCTACTTGGCGCCGAGCTTGCTAGCTTCCTCGAAGGTCGGGCAGGTGCGCTGCTCCAGCGGTGTGTCGAACGGCTGGTAATTGTCCTTGGTGATGACGGTGGGCTTCAGCACGATCTCCTTGACGACGGGCTGATCGCGCAAGCTTCGGATCGCCATCATGGTGCCGAGGCAGCCTTGGGCAAAGCCGTTGTAGTCGCCGCTTGCGAGCAGCTTGCCTGACTTGATGGCGTCGATGGCTTCCTTGGTGCCGTTGATGCCGATCACCTGGGCCTTGCGGTTGGCGCCGTCGAGCGCCTCGATCGCGCCGACCGCCATGGCGTCGTTGGCGGCGAGCACGCCGTCGATCTGCGCATTCGACTGCATCAAATTCTCCATCACCTGGAGCGCCTGGAGCCGCTGGTAGTTGCCGGGCTGCGACGCCAGAAGCTTGGCGCCGGGTGCTTCCTTGAGCGCGTCGTTGAAGCCGCGGACGCGGTCGACATTGGTCAGCGAGCCCTTGACGCCCTCGATGATGACGATGTTGCCCTTGCCGCTCAACGCCTTGAGCAGGAAGCGCGCGGTCTCGAGCCCGAGGCTGTAATCGTCGGCACCGATGAACGAGACGAATTTGCCGCCGGCGGAGCGGTCGGTGATGTTGACGACCGGGATCTTGGCGTCGTTGATTTTCTCGACCCCGGGCACCATCGCCTTGTAGTCGACCGGCGTGAAGACGATCGCGCTCGGCTTCTTCACCACGACGTCTTCGATCTGGCTGAGCTGTTCCGGAATCGAGTCGGGCTTGGTCGGGATGTATTGCAGCGTCTTGGCGTTCAGCGACTTGGCCATGTTGTCAGCGCCGACCCGCACGGTCTGGAAGAACGGATTGGTCTGATTTTTCGTGAACACGGCGATGGTCTCGCCGTCGGCGCGCGCCTGCGTTGTGAACGCGGCCGCCATGACAAGCGGCAGTGCGAGATAGCCCAGTCTCTGTTTCATGTCGTCTCCATCCCCATTTTGGTTTGTTGGATTGCGTGAAAACTCATGAGGTCCGGCGGCGCGTCTTCATGTCGAGCCAGACCGCGAGAATGACGATGATGCCGGTGACCAGCGGTTGCCAGTTGGCGCTGACCGAGAGCAGGTTCATGCCGTTCAGGACCAGTGTCAGGATCAGCGCGCCGATGAAGGTGCCGAACACGGTGCCGACGCCGCCGAACAGCGAGGTGCCGCCGATCAGAACGGCCGCGATCGCCGGCAAGGTCAGGCTCTCGCCGATATCGGCCTCCGCCGAGTTGAGCCGGGACAGGAAGATGATCGAGGCAAGCCCCGCCATGGTGCCGGAGACGGCGTAGACCAGCAGCAGGCGCCGCGCGACCGGAATGCCGGAGAGGCGCGCGGCGACCGGATTGGCGCCGATGGCGTAGATCTGCTGGCCCCAGATGGTGCGCTGGGCAAACAGCGTCCCGATGCCGAGGAACACCAGCAGCAGATAGACCGGGATCGGCAGGCCCAGCAAATAGCCGCTGCCGATCTGGCGGAAGCCGGCGGGGAAACCGTGAAGGGTTTCGCCGGCCATGTACCAGTAGGTCAGCCCGTTCAGGACCCAGAGCATGCCGTAGGTGGCGATGAAGGAGGGAATGCGGAGCGCCGTCACCATGATGCCGTTGAGGAGCCCGACGATGCCGCCGCAGGCGAGCCCCGTGAGGATTCCCAGCACTGGCGAACCGGTCGCGTGGATCACGGTCCCGGCGATACAGGCGGACAGCGCGACATTGGCGCCGACCGAGAGATCGAGGCCGGCGGTGAGCACCACCAGCGTCAGGCCCGAGGCGATGAAGAAGGTCAGGCTCGCCTGCCGCAGCACATTGAGAATGTTGCCGAGGCTGAGGAATGAATCGTTCAGCACCGCCAGCACGGCGCAGATCAGGAGCACGGCGAGCAGACGATAGAACAGCTGGATCGCGTCCTGGGACAGGAAGGAGCGCGGCGGCGACAAGGCTTCCTTGGAGATGTCGGTCATGCCCGGCTCCGCAGGCCATCGAGGAAGAGCGCGACGATGACAAGGACGCCGATGCTTGCGACCTGCACCGAGGACGGCATCGAGATCAAATTGAGGCCGTTGCGCAGCACGCCGACCGCGATCACGCCGAGCAAAGTGCCGGGCAGCCAGCCATTGCCGCGTTCGAACGAGGTGCCGCCGACCGCAACTGCCGCAATCGCGTCGAATTCAAGCCCGAGACCCGCGGTCGGATGCCCCGAATTCATCCGGGCCGTCATCAGCAGGCCGGCGATGCCGGCCATGGTGCCGCCGATGGCGTAGACCGCGATCAAGAGCCGGTTGGGCGAGAGGCCGGCATATCTGAGCGCCTCGCGGTTGCCGCCGAGCGCGAAGACGTAGCTGCCGAAACGGGTGTGATAGAGCAGGCCGTGAAAGGCCGCATAGGTGACGAGCGCCATCACGATCGGCACGGGGATGCCCAGCAACGACGCCGAATAGATATCGCGGACCGTGTGGGGAATGCCGACCACGCTCTGGCCGTCGGAGACGATCAGCGACAAGCCTTGCGCCATGCCGAGGGTGCCGAGCGTCGCCACGAACGGCGGAATGCCGACGGTCGCGACCAGCCAGCCGTTGACCGTCCCGAAGGCCGCGCCGACGGCAATGCCGGCGCACAGCCCAAGCAGCATCGACTTCGTCGCGAGCGAGACGATGGCCACGCAGAGCGAGGTCAAGGTCAGGACCGCGCCCATCGAGAGGTCGAGGCCCTCGGTCATGATGATCAGCGTCATCGGCAGCGCCAGCATGGTCAGGATGGTCGACTGCACCAGCACGTTGGACAGGTTCGCCGCCGAGAGGAAGCCGGGCGCGATTGCGCCGAACAGCACGACCAGCGCTCCCAACACAATGGCGACGCCCGGGATGCGCTGAAGCGGATTGGGCTGTGATACGATCGCGGCCTCACGCATGATGCATCCCCAATCGCACGATGTTCTCCTCGGTCAGTTCGTGGCGTGCGAGGTGCCCGGCGATGCGGCCCTCGCGCATCACATAGGCGCGGTCGCAGACATGGCAGATCTCGACCTGCTCGGAGGAGATCATCAGGGCCGCGGCGCCTTCGGCGACCAGCCGGTCGATCAGGGCAAAAATCTCCGACTTGGCGCCGACATCGATGCCGCGGGTCGGCTCGTCGAAGATGAAGAGCCTGGCGCCGGCGGCGAGCCATTTGCCGATCACGACCTTCTGCTGGTTGCCGCCCGACAACAGCCCGACGGTCTGACGCGCGCTCGGGGTGGCGATGCGGAGCTGCCGGATCAGCCCGTCGGCGGTGCGCTGGCCGCTGCGCGGATCGAACAGCCCGCTCGGAAACAGTTTTCGCAGCGCCGACACTACGAGGTTGTCGCCGACCGAGCGGAGCAAAGCGAGTCCCTCGCTCTTGCGGTTCTCCGGGATCAGAGCGATGCCGCGGCGGGCGGCGACGTCGGGTTCGCCCGACATCGGCTTGCCGTCGAAGATGATCTCGCCTGATGTGGTGGGATCGGCGCCGAAAATGGCGCGCGCCACCTCGCTGCGGCCGGATCCAACCAGGCCGCACAGGCCGACGATCTCGCCCCGGCGCACCTCGATGTTGATGTCGGAGATTCTGCTCGGCGAGGTCAGGCCCTTGACCTCAAGCAGGACCTCGCCCGGTTTGTCGGCGAAATTGCGCGGATAGGTCATGTCGACGGTGCGGCCGACCATCATGCGCACGAGCTGGTCGGGCGTGACGTCGGCGGGGCGAACGCCGTCGATGCGGCGGCCGTCGCGCAACACCGTGATGCGGTCGCCGAGCGCGAACACCTCGGCCATGCGGTGCGAGATGTAGACGATAGAGACGCCGTCGGCCTTCAGCCGCGCGATCAGCGCGAATAGCAGCTCGGTCTCGCGGTCGGAGAGCGCGGCGGTGGGCTCGTCCATCACGAGAATGCGCGCATTCTGGCTGATCGCTTTCGCGATCTCGACCATCTGCTGCTGGGCGACGCCGAGCGTGTTGACGGTGACGGACGGATCGATGTCGAAGCCGATCGTGTCCAGCAGGCGCTTCGCATCGGCCAGAATCTTCCTGCGGTCGATGGTGCCGGGGATGCGGCCCTTCGGCTCGCGGCCGAGGAAGATGTTCTGCGCGATGTCGAGATAGGGGACGAGCGAGAACTCCTGGAAGATCACGGCGATCCCGAGCCTCTGCGCGTCCGCGGTGGAGGTGATCGTGACTTTCTCGCCCTTGTGGAAGAACTCGCCGGCGTCAGCCTGATAGGCGCCGCACAGCACTTTCATCAGGCTCGACTTGCCGGCGCCGTTCTCGCCCAGCAGCATGTGCACTTGGCCCGGGTAAAGCGCGAAGGAGACGTCGTCCAGCGCCTTGACGCCCGGAAAATCCTTGCTGATGCCGCGCAGCTCGAGCAACGGCGTCGGCGAGGCGGGCTCGATGGCCAACGCCGCGGTGCTCATGCGCGCGCTCCCGCAAAGATCTTGCCGGGATTCATCAATCCATCCGGATCGAGCGCGGTCTTGATCGACCGCATCACGTCGACGGCTCCACCGAGCTCATCAGTGAGGTAATCGATCTTGCCGAGCCCGATGCCGTGCTCGCCCGTGCAGGTGCCGTCCATGGCGATGGCGCGTGCGACCATGCGGGCCTGGAGCGCCTTGGCGCTGTCGACCTCATCGGGCTTTGCCGGGTCGATCAGGATCAGCATGTGGAAATTGCCGTCACCGACATGGCCGACGATCGGGGCGGTGAAGCCGTGCTCGTCGGCGTCCCGGCGGGTCTCGATCAGGCATTCCGCAAGCCGCGAGATCGGCACGCAGACATCGGTGATGATGGCGCGCGCACCGGGCCGCAAGCCGAGGCCGGCGTAGAGCGTGTTGTCGCGGGCGTGCCAGAGCCGGCTGCGGTCCTCCGGCGCCTTGGCCCATTCGAATCCGCGGCCGCCATGTTCAGCGGCGATGGCTTGCGCCAGCTCAGCCTGTTCGGCAACGGCGGTCTCGGAGCCGTGGAATTCGAAGAACAACGTCGGCGCCTCGCGATAGCCGAACTTGGCGTAGGCGTTGATGCCGCGCATCATGACATCGTCGAGTAGTTCGACGCGCGCCACCGGAATGGCGGCCTGGATGATTCCGATCGCGGTATCGACCGCGTCGTGCAGAGTGTCGAAGCTGCACACCGCCGCCGAGATCGCCTGGGGCAGGGCGTGCAGCTTCAGCGTGATCTCGGTGATGACGCCCAGCGTACCTTCTGCGCCGACGAACAGTCGCGTCAGGTCGTAGCCCGCTGCCGATTTGCGGGCGCGCCTGGCGGTGCGGATCACGCGACCGTCCGCCAGCACGACTTCGAGGGCCATGACGTTGTCCTTCATGGTGCCGTAACGTACTGCCATGGTGCCGGAGGCGCGCGTGGAGGCCATGCCGCCGATCGAAGCATCGGCGCCGGGGTCGATCGGAAAGAACAAGCCGGTGCCGCGGAGCTCAGCATTGAGCTGTTTGCGGGTGATGCCGGGCTGCACCACGACATTCATGTCGCTGTCGTGCACCGTCAGCACCTTGTCCATGCGTGCGAAGTCGATGCAGGCGCCGCCCGCGACCGAGGACGCGTTGCCCTCGAGCGAGGTGCCGGCGCCGAACGGCACGATCGGCACGCCTGCGCCGGCGCAGAGCTTGACGATCTCGACCACCTCTTGCGTCGTCTCCGGAAACACCACGATGTCGGGCGGCAATGCGCGATAGTAGGATTCACTCTGGCCATGCTGATCGAGCACGCCGCGCGCGATGCTGGCGCGCGGACCGATCATGCCTGTGAGGCGTTCAGCCAGTGCGGCTATGCTGATCCGCGGTCCCATCGTCTCTTCCCGTCTTCCGTTCTATGCGGACGCTTTGTCAGTCCGTTGTATCCGGCTTTACGCCGGCTGTGCGTTGTTCGCGTCGCGCCGGCCATGCGCTCCAGCACCGCGTCGATGATCGTGTGTTCGTTGAAGTTCCGCAATTCTGCCTTCGTCGATCAGAGTTTGGGCTCGCCAAGGCCCGACAGCCGTTCGAGATGCTTGACGGTCGCGATGAAGTCGGTCTCGCCGTCGCCTTGCGCCACCAGCGCGCCGTAGGTCTCGCGGACCTGCGCCGCCAGCTGCAGCGGCACGCCGACGGCGTGGCCGGCACCGAGGATGAGGTCCAGATCCTTGGCCATCTGCTTGCAGGAGAAGGTCGACTCGAAATCGCGCGTCCGTAGCGGCGCGGTCTTGTACTTCACCATCGGGGAGGCGACCGCGCTGTCGTCCAGCACCTTCAAAATGTCGTGCCAGCCGATGCCGCCCTTGCGCGCCAGCGCGAGGCTTTCCGCCATCATCGCCGCCGAGACCGCGATCAGGAGATTGACCGCGAGCTTGGCGTAACGTGCTTCCTCGCCGGGGCCGAGATAGGTCTGCGAACGAGTGAAGCTCGCGAACAGCGGCCTGACGCTTTCGAAAGCGTCCCTGGGACCGGACACAAAGCAGCTCAAAGCGCCGGTGTGGACGATGCTGGCATTGCCGGAGACGGGCGCCCGCAGATAGGCGATCCCGCGCGCCTGCGCGGCGGCGCCGACCTCGGCCGAGGCTTCGGCACTGACCGTGCTGGTCTCGATCAGGACCGACTTCGGCGCCATCGCACTGACGAGGCCGGTCGGGCCAAGCATCACGGCGCGCAATGCGGCGTCGTCGGGGAGCGAGGTGATGGCCACGGCGCGGCTAGCGACAGCCTCGGCCGGCGAGCTTGCGACCGCAAGACCGTTTTCACGCGCCTCATTGAGCCGCGCTGCGCTCTGATCGAAGGCGGCGACGCGGTAGCCCGCCTTGGCGATGAGCAGCGACATCGGCAGGCCCATCTTGCCGATACCGATGAACGCGATGTGTCTTGTCGTATCAGTCATGGCTTGTTGTCCGTTGGCCGCATCATGCGCTGCGCCCTTGTCGCTCGATATCCCTCACCAGCCGCTGGCCTGACTGCGCGAGCAGCTCCTTCTTGCGAGCGAGTCCGTCGACCAACAATATCCCATCTCGTTTCTTCCAGCGGCCTCCGATCATGACCGCCTCGATATTGGCGAGGCTCGTCTGCATCACAACGGTGGAGACGGGATCGTGGACCGGAACGAGGCTGAGATCATCGGCGTTGATGACGACGAGATCGGCGAGTTTTCCCGGGCTCAGCGAGCCGATCTGGTTGTCGCGGCCGAGCATGCGCGCGCCTTCGGTGGTGATCCAGCGCAGCGCTTCGCGCGCTGGGATCGTGGTCGTCGCTGGAATGGTGCCCTCGCTCTTGCGCATGCCGGCGTTGTCCAGCGCGCGCTGCATCGACAGCGCGACGCGTGCTGCGGAGAAGAGATCGCCGGGCAACACGGATTCCAGATCGATGCCGATGGTGGGACGGACGCCGCGTTTGAGCAGCCGTCCCGTGATGGGAAAGCCGTGGCCCTGGATCATCTCGTTCTCCGGCGTCGCCGAGATCGACGCGCCGAGATCGATCAGCTTTTGCAGGAGTTCGTCGGGCAGGTCGTTGCCATGGACGATGTTGACGCCGGGACCGACCAGGCCGGCGTCGATCAACTTTTCCCAGCCGCCTGGGTCTTGGCCGGGCCGCCGCCCTGATGCATCGAGGCGATCAGGTTGAACTCCCGCGCCAGACGGAAATCATGGAAGGATACATCGAGTGTCGAATAATGCGGGCCGAGGACGGCGAGCCCGAGTGTGACGAGGCCGTTGCGATCGGCCAGGGGGCCGGCGAGCAGGCGCTCGATTTCGCGGCGCGGATGCGGCACTTCCGAGAAATGCGGCTCGCCCGGCTTCGGCTCCGGCTTGGGCGAGCCATGGAAGAAGGCGGCGCGGATGCCGCTCTCGATCAGGCCGCGCAATGCGGCGTCGGTATGATCAGGAGTCGGATTGTTGTGGCACCAATCGACCAGCGTGGTGGCGCCGCAATTGATCTGGTTCAGCGCGCCGACGAGAGTGGCGATGTAGATATCGTCCGGCGCGAACACCGTCGCGAGCCCGGCATGCATCCGGCGGAAATATTCCAGCAGCGTCCAGTTCGCCGCATATCCGCGCAGCGCCGTCTGCCAGGTGTGCATATGCGCATTGATGAGCCCGGGGATGACGATGCGGCCGCGGCCGTCGACGATCTCGGTCTCTGCAGCGCCGCTGCCGAGATCGATGTCGGGACGGACCGCTGCGATCCGCTCATTCTCGACCAGCACGTCGCCGGCACGGAGATCGCCGATGCGCTCGTCCATGCTGATGATTGTTGCCGATTTGATCAGGATGCGCCGCATGTCGGTCACGTCACGGCTTTGGCTGCGACCGGCGGCTCGCCCGCCCAGGCACGCGCGATCAGGTCGCGGATGGCGTTGCGCTCGAGCGGGCGCGGATTCCAGTAGGCGTTGGTCACGGCGAGGTCGGCCGCCTTGTGGATTCCGCTTTCGGGCATGCCGATGTCGCGCAGCGCCAGCTTTGCTCCGAGGCGGCGGGCGAGATCGTACAGGCCTTGCGCCGCATTGGCCGCACCGATCGCGCGCGAAATCCGCACCATCGCCTCGGGCACTGCGGGCGCGTTGTAGGCCAGCGCATGCGGCAGCACGATGGTGTGAGTCTCGGCATGCGGCAGGTCGAAGGTGCCGCCGAGGGTGTGGCAGAGCTTGTGATGCAGCGCCATGCCGACGGTGCCGAGGCACACGCCGCAGAGCCAGGCGCCATAGAGCGCTTCGCTGCGGGCCTCGCGGTCGTCAGGTTTGGCGGCAATGGCTGGCAGGGCGCGCGCCAGCGCGCGGATGCCTTCTTCCGCCATCAGCGAGGTCACGGGATTGGTGTCGCGGGCGTAGAGCGCTTCCACCGCGTGTGCGATGGCGTTGATGCCGGAGGTGGCGGCGAGGCCGACGGGCAGCGTCATCGTCAGGTCGACGTCGTAGATCACAGTCTCTGGCAACACGGCCACATCGCGTACCGTGGTCTTCAGGCCGTTCTCGGTCTGGCCGACGATCGGCGTCATCTCCGAGCCGGCATAAGTGGTGGGAATGCAGAGCTGGTTGATTCCGGTACGCAAGGCGAGCGCCTTGCCGAGCCCGGTCGTCGAGCCGCCGCCGAGCGCAACCACGCAGTCGGCATTGCACGCCTTCATCGCCGCGATCGCCCGCTCGGTCACATCGACCGGCGTGTGCATCGTGGCGCCTGCGAAGATGCCGGCATAAAGCGGGCCCAGCGCGGCGCCGAGCCTGGCGCCCTGCGCCTCCTGCTGCGGCGTGGTCAGGACCAGCGCGCGTGTGCCGCCGAGACGCTCGACCTCGGCCTTGGCCGAGGCAAGCGTTCCGCTGCCGAACACGACGCGGCAGGGCAGATTTTCAAAGGTGAACGAACCGATCATGCGCCGGTCTCTTTGCTGGGATAATCGACCTGGAAACGGCCGATCCGCAAGTCGCCAAGCTCCTCCCGTACCCGCAGATGTTCCGGATGGATGGCGTAGGCCTTCAGGGCCGCACTGTCGGTAAACTCCGAGACCAGGACCACGTCGCAGGCGTAATCGACATCGCTGACGTCGACGCCGACCTCGATATGGGTAAGGCCGTCGATTCGGCCCCTGAGGCCTTCGAACAAGGTTTTGACCTTGGACCTGGCCGCCGTGCGCTCCGCAGGCGTCTCGCCGCGCAGCCGCCACATCACGATGTGCTTGATCGGGCCCGACATTCCCGGATTTCCTCGCCTGTCATCTTGTTTGTTGCCCCCATTTTGCCTTGCAGAAATCGGAAATAAAGGTCAAATTTCGTAAGTCTCTTTTCCAATATGCGCAAAAATGGACCGGCTGCTCCAGCTAGAGGTTTTCGCCAGGACCGCCGAGCTCGGCAGCCTGTCCAAGGCTGCGGACGTTTTGCGGATGTCGAACGCGGCCGCGAGCCGGCACCTGAGCGCGCTGGAGGAGCGGCTCGCGGTGCGGCTGATCGAGCGCAACACGCGCCGGCAATGGCTGACCGAGGCAGGGCAGGAGCTGTTGCAGCGTTGCAGCCCGCTGCTGAACGAGCTCGCCGAAGCCGAGGACGCCGTCAGCGACCGCGCGCTGTCGCCCAAGGGCATGCTGCGCGTCACCAGCTCGCTGTCGTTTGCGATGATCTACATGGCGCCGATGCTGCCGGCGTTTCGCAAGCTCTACCCGAAGCTCGACGTCCAGATCATCGCGGCCAACCGCTATCCCGACTTCATCGAGGCCGGCATCGACGTCGCGATCCGCACAAGGGAGCAGGAGCCCGACTCCAACGTTATCATTCGCCGGATCGGGCAGATGCGCCGGGTGCTGGCGGCAGCGCCTTCCTATCTCGCCACGCACGGCCAGCCCGAGCATCCCGCCGATCTCGCGCGTCACGACATGCTGATCTACAATCTTGCCAACGACCCCTATTCGCTGCGGCTTCAGCAAGGCAATGCCGCGCAGACCGTGCACATCGCGCCGGCGCTGGACAGCAATGACGGCCAAATCATCCGCGGTGCGGCGCTGGCGGGCCTCGGCATCCTGATCCAGCCGCTTTACATCGTGCAGGGCGACATCGCGGCCGGCAAGCTCGTGCCGGTGCTGATGCAGTGGGAGCTGCCGCTGCTCACGATGAACGTGGCCTACCAGAACCGGGTCCGGCTGCCGGCGAAAATCAGGGTGTTCTCGGATTTTTTGGTCGACCACATCCGCGCGCATTCCGATGCCGGGATCTGGATGGACGCAACCTAGACGGCTTTGCCGGCGAGCCCGAGCGGTCCTTACTCCGATCGCTCTGACACCCGCGTTCGCCGAAAGGACGACCTTGAGGAGGCCGCACCGGCGCTCGGCGCGGAGATCCTGGCAGCATCGGCGTCGCGGATTTCCTTACGGACCTTCCGCGCCTCTCTCATCACGCGCTTGATGAAGGGGTGTTGTGCATCCTCGGCAAAGAACAGCACCACCTCGCAGCCGGGACATTGCCTGGAATAGCCATCCTGCAATCGCGCTGCGCGATCGCGGAACATCGTCTTGCAGCGCGTGCACTGGACCTGGACCGAGCTCATGTGCGGACAGCAATCACCAATGGAGGTAGGCGATTAGCTGAGCCCAAAGGTCTGAACAAAGGTTGAAGGGCGGTCGCACCCCGTCGCGCGGAAGGCGCAGCCGCCGTGGAAACACGAGGGCCGTCCAGTTCTTCAAAACCGATCAAGCGGCTATTGCTTGGCGGCCAATGCGTCCAGGCAATGGTTCAGGTAGACGGTCCGATCCCTCGGGAGCACTTTCTCGAGATCCGCCTTCATCGCGCATTCGCGCTGGCGGATCTGCTCCGCCCGGCGTTTTTCCGCAGCCTCGCGATATTCGGGAGCAACCTTGGCGGGATCGACCAGCGCCTGTGACCGTGCGGGCCCTGTGGCAACAATTGCGATGGCGGCGATGATAATGATCGACTTCAAATGAGCCTCCGTAAAAGGCCCATCCTAGCGCTGAGTGTCCGAACGCTCAAACCGTCAATGAGAGCCCGCCGGTATCTGCGTCCGCCCGTGCGTTGAGGTGTCGCCAACCGGGGCTGCGCCGGCTCAGCGGTTGGCTTGGGACAACCGATCTCGCGCCTGTCCAGGCCACATTGCCGGGCCTCTCGGCAGGCCCGGTTCCGATGACGTGAAGTGGACCGCGTAACGTCCGTTACTTAGGGACGTGGTCGATCTTGTGCCCCAAATGCCCGGTGTCGTGATCGCGACGCAATTGGCTCAGGGAGGTCTCGTTCAATTGAAGCAGGACGTCACTCAGCAGGGTCGTATCCGGATAACCGGCTGCAAAGCCCTTGCCGTAGATCTTGCGCAACGTACCCACCAGCGTGTTGCCGTGCTTCTTGCTGATCGCGCCATCCTTGTCCCGATGGCGACCATCCAGGCCGGTCTCCTTCATGTCTCTCTCCCAATGCAGCGTCTGCGCGCCTGAAGAGAGCGTGCTCCGAAACGAGTTGATTGGCAACGGTGCGGGGCGGGGTGGCTACGCGGCCTGTTCCTCGAACGAGAGGTAAACGCGACCATTTGGATCAACGATCTGAACGTCCCAGCATCCGTCCTCGACAAGCTCTCTGGCTTTCTTGAGGGCGGCGGCGAGTGACGGCCGCTTGAGGCTCACCACGCCTGCCGTGTCGAAACCGCTGATTTCAAACATGCCGTTCCTCCCGATTTGTCGCGCTTCGAAGCAGGCTGCCCCATTCCTCAGGGGAGCACAACAGTTTGCTTGGACGAGAGCCGGGACACGCCACCGGGCAAACCATCGCATCGCCCCCCGTAATCTGCCGGGGTGGCTGGGCATGGGACGCGGCCCCGTTGCTAACGTGGAATTAATCCGAAAAGCCCACAATTTTAGGCAGTTGTAGGTGGGTGCTGCGTACAGGAGGCGTCACGACGGCGTTCCGGCGACGGTGCCTTTCGCTGGCTCCTTTGAGGTCGACGCACGTGACCACGACATCCGAAACGCAAGTCCTCGCCGAACAATTCGACCCTGTGGCGCTCGCACTTGCTGCCGCAGCACTCGAACCCGCAGCCCCGGAAAGTCCAGCACCGATCAAGCAGTCCAGCCGGAAATCGATCCTGGTCCTGTCGGTCTGTGCTCTCGCCATCAACGGCTCGGCGGCCATCTATACATCGCCGCTTGATTTTCGCGCGCCGAATGTCGGCAGTTTGGCTGAACTGCTTCCGCGCTGGGAAGCTTCTGCGCCAAAACCGGATCCGGTTGTCGCTGCACTGAAGGATATTCAGTCATCCCAGCAACAACACGCGGCTTCGCTGCAGGAGAACAATCATGCATTGCAGCAAAACGCAGATCTACTGCAGCAGGATTCAATGGTGCTGCTTTCTCTGCGACAGAGCATCACGGACGAACGGTTCGATGTGAAGAAGATATCGTCACAGCTTTCGACGCTGATCGCAAAGATTGACTCGCTGCAAAGCGCAATGATGTCGGACGTGACGTCCTCCGTTCGAAGAGCGCATGCACGCTATGGAATTTCCGCGGCGATGCGCAAACGGATGGCCCGGCAATTGAAGTCCGTAGGGCCCGTCTCGGTTGGAGGAGCTCCGCTGAGTGTGCCGGCTGCAGCTCCGGAAAGCTGAAGATAAGTCGGGCAAATCACTGGAGTTTGTGTCGGCGCTAGGCGCCCAGCCGCTTCGGTCAGACAGCCCGACTGGCTATGCCACCGATTTCGGATGCCACGCCGCGAAAACGCGGGGCAGAAGCTTTTGCAGGCGGCACGCCGGCGGGAGTGAATTTCGTGTCCGTCCGCTCCGCACGCTTGCAGTTTGGGCAGACGAAAAGATGCGCGATCCTTGAGATCGGGTTATCCGCGACCAGCTCAGAGCGGAACCAGCGCATCCCGACATGGCAGTCGAGACAGATTGGAGTTTCAAGATGCTCCAGAGCGTCCTTCAGACGGTCAACCATATGCTTCCCATGCCCCCGAGCATCGTCATCCTATCAACTATAGTCCGACGTAACGTCAACAAAAGTTAAGCTCGTCCCATCACGGGTCAAGGTGCAGACGGCAACGGTCGGCAAGTTGACAGAGGTCGCGGCAATCGATTTGCCCATGCAGTACCGACACAGAGGTTTTTGTGGAGGTGGTTTTCTGGCTAAGCGCTTGGTTTGTTTGGTGAGCGCGCTGGGGCTCGAACCCAGGACCCCGTGATTAAAAGTTATGTCGTCGCATTCGCCGCAAGTCATTGTATGGACTCCATTTTTGCAAATTCCCGCTAAAACCCCGCCTTTATAGCACTTTTCCAGCATTGTGCGAGGTTGCTCCGATTTGTCTTGCATTGCCCCGGTCATGTGTACATAGAGTGGACACTCAGACCTTCTGATTTTTGTACACACACGGGGCAATGCGATGATTGGAAAGATCACCAAGACCGCCGTTGAGCGATTGAATCCGGGCGAGCGAATTGCGGACAAAGAAATCCGGGGCTTCCTAGCGCGCCGGCTTGATAGCGGCGCCATCTCCTATGCCTACCGTTACCGGGTTAAGGGGAGCAACGAGCAGCGGCTTATCAGTCTCGGCATACACGGCACCATTACTGCGGAGCAGGCTCGAGGATTCGCAAAGAAGCGAGCCGGTGAGGTTGCCGATGGCAAGGACCCGAAGGGCGACCGCGAGGAAACCCGCGCACAAGCGAAGATGGAGAAGCTGGCGGAGGCCAACACGGTTGACGCCATCCTGGACAAATTTGAAGCCCGCTATTCGAGCAGGCTCCGCAGCGCCGATCAGATCAAGCGTGCTTTCACGGTCTACGTCCGGCCTCGAATCGGCACGAAATCAATCTATGAGCTTAAGCGCCGCAACATCGTGGAGTTGTTGAACGAGGTAGAGGACGAGCACGGCCCCGTAATGGCCGATCGTGTGCTTGCCCATGTTCGGAAGGCGTTCAATTGGTGGATGGTGCAGGACGAGGACTTCAAGTCCCCGATCGTCCGCGGCATGGCCCGCACGAAGCCAGCCGAACGGAAGCGGAAACGCATCCTTTCCGACGACGAAATCAGGGAGGTATGGGCGGCGCTGGATCAGATGACCGAGCCGCCTTGCTTCCCTGCGTATGTCCGAACCCTGCTTCTGACCATGACGCGGCGCAATGAGGCTGCCGACATCCACTCAGACGAGATCGAGGGCGATGTTTGGGTTATCCCGGCGAGCCGGTACAAAAATAAGCATGACCACGTTATCCCGCTCACCGAGGCCGCAAAGAAAACGGTGCCGAGCGGGAAGGGTTTTCTGTTCTCGACAACCGGCGGCAAGAAAGCGTTCTCCGGTTTCAGCAAGGCCAAGGCCGAGCTGGATCGGCTGATTACCAAGGCTAGGAAGGCGGCCGGCAAGCCGTCCATGCCCAGATGGACCTTGCACGACCTGCGCCGCACCGGGCGCACCCTGATGAGCCGGGCGGGGATCTCAGACGACCACGCCGAGCGGGCAATGGGGCACATGATTGCAGGCGTCCGCGGGACCTATGATCGTTACGAGTACCTGAACGAGAAGCGGAAAGCATTCGAGGCCCTGGCCGGCTTGGTGGCGCTGATCCTCAATCCGCCGACCGACAACGTCGTGAAGATGGAAAGGGCCGCGTCATGAGGGAGAACAAGCGCAAGACCCTTCGCGCGCTCCTGATCTTCCTAGGGCGGATAATGGACGACAAGTCCAAGCTCCCGCCGACCCGGCGCAACGCAGCAATCGCCCAGGCAGCACGAACGGAGTCGCGCGGGTGGAGATACCTGGCCGGCGAGCCGGACGATATAAACGAATTGTTGGCTGTGGTTGGCGAGGCGCCGTCACTACTCCTGCGCAACCGGATTGATCCCGACAGCAATCACCGGCCGATTGGCAGCAAGGATGAGAAATACGCCGCGAAAGATGCAGAGATAATTGCCGAGATACGTGGCGGCAAGCCAAAGCCGGCGGCGATCTACGCGCGCTTCAAAGTCCGCAAGCAATACGGCACACACGCTCGACGCATAAAGCGCAAGATGGACGAGCAGGACGCGGAGACGCGCCGCATTGTCGCTCTACAAACTCCCAATTTGCACGTCGTGGACAATAAGTAATCGATTTTTTCACGTGGCTTAATGTCTCCATGAAATCAATGACTTAGCTAGACAAATCATCGCAACGCAGCGCAAGGTGCAACCACTCTAAACACAGAGAGGTTAGCACGATGAAGACCGTTGAAGAGACCGCCGCCGAGCTTGGACTATCTGTCCACACGCTCAACGGCTGGCGGGTAAAGGGCTGCGGCCCCGAGTTTGTGAAGCTCGGGAGCGCCGTCCGCTACACAGACGAAGCAATCCAAATTTTCAAGGAAGCCGGGAAGCGCCGTTCTACGTCGCAGACCGTGCAGGCGTGTGCGTAAGGCGAAAGCCCCGGCGTTGCGAGCGCTCGGGGCTTTCTGAAACTTCAACCAGCAAGACGGAAACACACATGGACTATATCACAACGACCACTCGCGCAAGCGAGCATTATCCTAGCGCACCCGGCTATCGGGACAGCGCGCCCGACACCAGCCGCGCCGCTGCCGAGCGCATCGCCCCCCTGGCGAAAAGTCAGCGCGGGAAGATCCTCGCGGCCCTTAAGGAGGCTTTGCCTCACGGGCGCAGTTCCGAGCAGATCGCTGCTGCAACCGGCATTCTGGTCTACTCCGTCCGCGCCCGCATGAGCGAGCTTGTGGCGGCCGGCGAGGTGCAGGAGACCGACGAGCGCACCATCAACGAGGGCGGCTACACCGTCGCGCTCTGGAGGGCTGCTCAGTGAATAAAGCAGTGACCCCCAAGCAACTCGAGCTGACCGCCGGCAAGACCCGAGAGGAATTGCTGATCCAGATGCTCCCTCGCCATATCGATCCTGACAGCCCGGCCTTCAAGGCCGATGTGGAGAAGATCCATGCCGGCGAGAAGGTGGAGGCCGCTCGGGCCGTGCTCGGCACGGGCAGCGAAGAAGAATTTGATTGGGATAGCCCGACCGAGGACAGCATCATCTTGCGGGAGCAGCGGGCGACCGCGGCTTACCGCAACAGGCATGGCGAGCTGATTATCCGGCAGCGCGCCACCTGGGACGCGGAAACCGACACGTTCGTCTTTATCTCGCCAGAGAACGAGGTGACGTTCATGGAAGGTCTGGCCAAGCGAGCGCGGGAGTAAGCGCCGCGTGGCTCGCAGGAAGCTGAACAAGATAGACGGGCAGTTCAATGCCCGTCTTATCGAGATGATGGAAAGCCCAGCTTACCGGGTGCTGAGCCTGTCCGCGCATCGGGTGCTAGATCGTGTCTGCATCGAGCTTGCCCAGCATGGCGGCAACGACAACGGCAAACTGCCCGTAACTTATGAGCATTTTGTGGAATACGGCATTCATCGCCACGCGATCGCGCCGGCAATCCGAGAGCTGCAAGCCTTGGGGTTTTTGATTGTGACGCAGCACGGGCGACCCAGCGCAGGAGAGTTTCGGATTCCGAACCTGTTTCTGATCCCGTGGGTTAACTGCCGAAGCACCCCAGACCCAACGCATGATTGGCGGCGAATACCTGACATCGAGACCGCGGAAATGGTCGCTCGCGCCGCCAGAAAACAAAAGTCCAGTGATGGAAACCGGCACTGTGCCAGTGATGGAAACCGGCACCGTAGGGCCAATTCTCCAGTGATGGAAACCGGCACTACTGTCCAAGTGTCGGAAACCATCACTACCTCTATATCTCGGGTAGGTACCAGCGAGGCAACCAGGTGAAAGCTTACAACACAGTGATCGTCTGGACCCCGAACAGCGAGCACGTACCGGCAGAGCTTCGCGGCCACGTTTCGGTTCGATCGCTCCAAAGCTGCAGGGATTGGACGAAGCCAGCCTTTGCTCGAACTTGCGGGGCAGTTGAGGTTTCCAGGCGGAACCATTCAGCCGATAACCTTGCAAAGATATTCGTTGATTTTCATACGCTGATTGTTCGCGACGGCATCGACCCGCAAGCAGCGCACAGAGCGTTTTTGGCAATCGATGAATACCGCAAGACAATCTCGCACGACATCGAAGGCTCAGAGTAAATCGGATCTGCGCGAAGTCATCAAAAACACTTAATTTATAGGCAAAATATGCAAGTTGCACCGGAATCCGCGTCGCCGAAAACGACCGGCCCCTACGTCGAATTTACAGAGGAGATCTTCGCAGAGATTTGCGAGCGCATGGCGAACGGCGAGGGGCTGCGCAAGATTTGCAGCGACCGCGACATGCCGAGCCGATCGACTTTCCTCCGGTGGGTTGAGAACGACACCGGCCGGCAGAGCAAGTACCAGAAGGCCCGCGAAGCCCTCATGGATTGGTACTCGGAAGAGATCCTGGCGATTGCCTGGGACGATTCCAAGGACACCATCAAGCGAGAGGGCAAAGATGACCTCTGCAATCATGAATGGATTGCCCGGTCTCGCCTCAAGGTCGATACGCTCAAGTTCCTGATGGCGAAGCTTCACCCGAAGCGGTACGGCGACAAGTTGCCCGAAGCGGTGGAAGATCGAAACATCAAGATCAGTTGGGAAAACGAGCGATCGGCGCCATTCAATAAAGATCGAGTTGGTTGGCGTCCCTGCCGGCGGCAGCGTCGACGAACTGATGAGGACGATAGACGGCCGGACGCGGACCATCGAACGGGACATAATCGATCCCATCCACGACGACGACGGCCACGTTATCAGCGCCAACGATTCGCGAGCACTCCGCAAGCGCATCATAGAGCTGGAGCAGCGCCTAGGAATGCGAGCGGCGCCAGAGCAGCCCCCCAAGCTCTTGGCATATGATCCGGGACCACTTCCAAGCCGACTAGACGCTGACGTGCTCGAACGACTGGTAGACACGTTCAAGCGAAGCCTTCCCCAGGATGATCAGCGGCCCCCGAGACTGTGTTGGATGAGGCAACCAGCATCATCGAGGCTGCGCTGAGAGAGCACTACGGGACAGGTGAAGCAGCTTAGCTCATCAGCCAGAAGACGGTGATGACCAATGCAAGAGCGCCAGCCAGCATTGCCAATTCCCGCAGCTCATGCAGGACGCTCCCGCTGCGATCACGCAGGCTCTCTAGGAGCTGAAAGGCTTCATGAACGTTGTAGGCGTCCCGAATGCCGTCCCAAACCGAGCCCCGCTTCTTTGTCATGCTTGGAGTATGCACTGGGAATTTGGCTCCGGCTAGCGGGACGAACGCGACCAGTTCGCGCGCGCGAGGCTGACCGAATTTCGTCGCAACTTGTGATGAAGGCCTGCGACAGATTGACTCAGGCTTTTAGCTCGCTTGTGGACACGTAGTGTACAGTTGTCTGTCGTCATGTGCGTAACCACTGGAATTACAGGCAATTTCAGATGCATTCCCGTGATTATTGATTACGGGGTTGCTACATTATCGGAACAAGTGATCCGCAACAAAGGAACGCCGCAGTGAGCAACAACGATCCAGGCAAAGTGCCGCCCCAGGACCGCAGCCGTCCCATTGGCGACTACATCAACAGCGAACGGCAGGCGCCGCAGCCCGATCTCAACCGCAGCATTGACGACATGATCGAGCGTGAGCGCAGCAAGCGCAGGAATCAGCCGTGACCGAGCTGACGAAGCCGGCGGCAACCTGACATGTGCCAGCGTCCCGCCCCCGATCGTGCAGACCTTGGCGAGCTGGCGCGGATGCTCCACGCGAGCGAAGCGCTGCCCCAGGTTACGAACATGCAGTTACGCGCAGCCCTCGAGCTGGCAGAGCAGCGCGGTTGGCGCATCACGAAGGAATCCGCCCGTGCCTGACGTTGGCTTTAGATACGATCGTCCGGACCTCCTGAGGGCCGTAGCCGAGCGCCGTGGTGTGGGGCTCTCAACCTTGCTCCGCTCGCTCGCGGACGCTGCTGTGGCTTCTGAGGGCTTTCCTGTTGGCCGACCGGTGCAGCAAACCTACAGGATGGATCTGGAGAAGCTGCTCGAGCTGCATCAGCACGGCGCAATCGATTGGATGCTTTCGAACGGAATGAGCATCATTCTGTCGCGGCGCTATGAGCGGGTGGATGCTTAGTGGCAAGCTTTCTGGACCTTTGCCGCTTCACCCCGGCCGCTGGTGGCATCACGGATTGGACCTACTCGTCTGCCGTTACCGGCTACCAATCGCCAGCCACTGCGGGCGCAGTCAACGGGGCGACCTACAGCTATCGCGCTGAGAGTGCCGATTTGTCTCAGTGGGAATCTGGAGCGGGCACATACAACACCTCGACCAACGTTCTTTCTCGCACGACGGTCTTTTCAAATTCGTCTGGTACGACGACGAAGATAAACTTCAGCGCAGCCCCCCAAGTCGCGATTGTCGCTCTTGCGGAGGACTTGATCGGCCCGACCAACTTAAACCTGTCTGGTACGCCCGGCGGCACAAGCCCGCGACCACCCAGCTATACCGACAGCGCTAAGTTTTATTTCGGCAGGGAGTATCTCGGCGCATATCTCAATTCGTGGCGCACTGGCGGCGGTTCGGCGGCTAACGTCCTGATGCGCGGCGATAGTACGATGATCGGCACCGGGCTATCGAGTCCGACGACGACGGCTCCTGACGTTGTGTTCAAGGCCGTTGCGAAGCGCAAGGGGCTGAACATCTCCCCGACCAACTTGGGAGTTACCGGGACCACCATCGCGGATTGGCTCAATACACATCTGCCGTCTGATCTTTCCACGTATACGGCCGGCAACATTCCGAAGCTCTATATTCTGAACTACGGGATGAACGACCCATATACCGGCGGCTCTCCGGTCAGCATTCCAACGTCGATTTCCAATCTCCGCTCTGGCTTCGCGTTGCTGCGGGGCACGTGGACGGGCAATCAAACATCAGTCGTCTATGTCATGCCGAACACGGCCTATGATGACACAGGAGCGCGAAACGAGAGTTGGCGCGAAACGTTCGTGCAGCAAGCACGGCAGGCTTGCCGTGACTATGGCGTGATGTTCATTGACGCTTACGCGCAGTTTCGAGAGGCCCGCTATAACCTGCTCACAGGCTGGTTGAATGCGACGGACAAGGTTCACCCGGCGGACGATTTCAGCGTGGCGCTCTGGAGCTTTGTCGCGGACTGCATATTCCGACCCGACTTTGTGCAGGTGTCGTGTCGTCCCCTGGCTGTGACGCCAGCAACAGGCTTCGCGTTGCCGGGCAACTCGGAAGATATGTCAACCGCCGTATCCGGTGATGTCGTCGTCGGCAGCGGTTACATCACGATGAACACGCCGGGCGCGGTGGCGGCAGGCACGACGTTAGCCACTGTTCACGGCTATCATGTGCCGCTGACCCAGGCTTGGGGGGTTCAACTCCTCGGCTTCACCGGAACGTGGCAGTTCATTCACGGCATCATCACCACCGCCGGAGTCCTTACAAACCAAGAGGCGCTGACGGGCACCATTTCGCGCGTTTATTTCGGCCCTGGGGTCTGGAGGCACTGAGTCTGATGGGCATTTTTGACAGCTATTTCGACCCGAGCACCTATCAGGGCGGCGGCAGCGGCATGATTGACCGCCTGATGGCACAGTTGCAGACGCAATCGCAGTATCAGCCCTCGCAGGGCTTCCCTGGTGCGCCCATGAACGCAAATGCAGCGATGCCGGCGCAGGCGGCGCCGCAGAATGACCCGATCGCTGTTGGCAATTATCAGATGCCGCGGATTGGCGCCGGCTTCCCTGAGGAAGACAGCCCGTTACCGCGCCAGAGCGCGCAAGAGCAGGCGGCCGGCCAACTTCCCGCGCCGATGCAACAGTTGCCTCCGCAGCTTCAGCAGCCCTCTACCAGCGGTTTTGGCGACCACATTTCAGCCGGGTTGCACAACCTCGCGGGCAATCTGCACAACGGGCTTATCGGCTCGCTCTTGAGCGGCATCAGCGGTTTCGCAACCGGGGAGCGGAATGACCCGCAGGCCGTTGCACAGCAGACCGTGCGCCAGACCTATCAGGCACTGATTGCTGCCGGCATTCCCGAGCCGAAAGCGCGCTTGGCTGCTATCAATCCCGAATACGGCAAGTCGATCTTGGCGGACGCGCTCGGCAAAACCTACAATTTCACGACGCTGCCGGACGGAACGGTTGTGCGTCAAGATCCGAAAAACGGCACCGTTGAGCCGGTCTATTCGGGCGGCACCAAGCCTACTTTCGGCATCATTGGGGAGCAGGAAGGCGGCGGAAAGCAATACGGCTGGATTGATGCCGGCAAGCGCACCGTTGTGCCGCTCCAGGGCAGCGGTCCCGAGCGCGGCGATGCTGTGACCGGCCCTGATGGCAAGCTGATCCAGATCCCGCCCGGCGTCGATCGCAAGACCTTCGTGAACGAGATCAGCAAGACGAACGCGGATGCTGCAACCGGCAAGATGACCGAGGTACAGGCCAAAGCGTCGTCTTACGCGGCGCGTATGGAGCTTGCCGAAAAGACGCTGAAGTCTCTCGCTGGCGAGGGCTCCAGCTTCTGGAACCGCTTGACCGAAACCACGCCATTGATCGGCGGGACGGCGGCGACGACTTGGATGCAGAGCAACGATTATCAGAAGTATCGGCAGGCTCGCGACAACTTCATTAGCGGCGTTCTCCGACAGGAAAGCGGCGCGGCCATTGCTCCGTCTGAATTTACCCGCACGGAAAAGGAATACTTCCCGCAACCCGGTGACAGCGGGGACACCGTTGCGCAGAAGGCCAAGGCTCGAGCCGTTGTGATCGAGCAGATGAAGCGCGCGGCCGGTCCTGGCTACAAATCCCAGGCATCCGCCGTGGGCGATGCCCCGAAATCTGATCCGTTGGGTATCCGCTGATGCCGACCATTGCAGAGGTTCGGTCGCAATATCCGCAGTACAACGACATGAGCGACGTGGAGTTGGCGGGAGCCCTTCACGATCGTTTCTATTCGGACATGCCGCCCGATCAGTTTGCCGAGAAAATCGGGCTGAAGCCGGACAAGTATCAACAGGCCGCGATCGATGAGCAGTCCGCTCGCGATGCTGCCGGCGATACGTCACATGGTGGCGTAACCCGCCAAGCCATCGGCGCCGCGCTCAGCAACATTGCCCCGCTACCCCTTAAGGTCGCTGGCAAGGTGGCCGATACGTTGACGGGTGGACATGCTGCCGACTTGGCGCGCATGGGCCAGCAAGGCGCAAGCTTCAACCTGATGGACGAGCTGTATGCTGGCCTGGAGACGCCGGCCGAAATGTATCTGCACGGCACTATCAATCCGGCAGAAGGTTACAACTACGCGAAGGCCCGCGAGGATCTTGATTTGCAGCAGGCTCGAGAGAATACCGGCTATGCCGGTACGGCTGCCGAGTTACTCGGTGGCGCGGCGGGGGTGCGGGGCTGGCGCGGGGCGGCATCACTGCCGCTCGCTTCCTTGGTAACGGTCTGCTCGGACGTACAGCAGCCGCTGCCTTGGACGGCTCCGCCCTCGGCGGCCTCGCTGGTTTCGGTGAAGGCAACAGCCTTGCCGAGCGCGGCGCCAATGCGGGCACCGGCGCTTTGCTCGGTGGAGCGGTTGGCGGCGCCATGCCTGTTGCCGGCGCCCTTGCTAAAGGCGTTGCCTCGCCGTTCATCAGCAACATTATCGCTCGCATCGATCCCGCTGGTTATGGCCGGCGACAGGTTGCCAGAGCTATTGCGGAATCGGGCCGGTCAACTGCCGACATCGGCGGCGAGCTTGCCAATGCAGCAGCTGAAGGCCAAGGCGGCTACACGCTTGCGGATGCTCTTGGCAATTCAGGCCAGCGGATGCTCTCGACCGTTGCCCGCGCGCCCGGCGAAGGCCGAACCAACGTTGTGAACTATCTCGAGAACCGGCAGGCGGGCCAAGGTCGGCGCGTGCAGAACGCTCTTACCGAGGGTTTCGGCAGCCGCATGACGCCGGACGAGTTGCGCGGCACCATGGAAGCCGAGCGCGGCGCAATCGCGGACGACGCCTATGGGGCGGTTCGCAATGATGCCGGCCCGGTGGACGTGCGCAACGTGGTCGATCATATCGAGGCCAACGTTCCTGCTGAGCCGGCAGCACCTGACACCATTTCGGGACGTTTGCAGCGCTACGCTCGCATGTTGACCAACGGCGACGAAGAAAACCCGCAGTTCGTCTCCGATTTTGAGCATGTGCAACGTGTTCGCTCCGAGCTTTCGGATGAGGTGCAGAACGCCCGCCAGAGCGGTCAGGGCAACCGCGCCCGGATGCTTAGTCAGGTGCTGACGCATGTCGACAACTCGCTAGAGAATGCCTCTGAGGGCTTCCGGCAGGCCAACCGCGACTTTGCAGGCGCCTCCCGCAATATCGAGGCGATCGATGCAGGCCGTGCGGCTGCACAGCGCGGGCGCACCGAGGACACTATCGCGGCCTATCAGGGCCTTTCGCCTCGCGGCCAGCAAGCATTTCGCACCGGGTATGTAAGCCCGGCGATCGAACAGACTCAGGGCGCGGCCCTTGGCGTCAACAAGGCGCGGCCCTTCAGCGGAGATGCCTTCGCGGATGAGGCTGCGGCGATGGCGCCGGGCAACACCACCATGCAGCGCCGTCTTGGCCGTGAAATGCGGATGTTCGAGACCCGCAACACCGCGCTAGGCGGATCAAAGACCGCTGACAATCTGGCTGATGCCGACGCAATGGGAATTGACCCCTCCGTAGTCGGTCACGTGGTCCAAGGCAATTACGGCGCGGCGGTTCGATCGCTCATTAGCGCCGGCTCGAATGCCGTCACCGGAAATACTCCCCAGGTGCGACAGGCCGTTGCCGATCTTCTGTTGCGGAACGGCACGAACACAAACGGTGCAGAGCTTGACCGGCTTGTGGGCGAAACCATCCGGCGCATTCAGCACGTGCAGGAACTGGCGCGCACCGCACGAAGCGGCGCAAGCGGCGCGATCGCAGAGGCGCCCGCAGCAATCAAGAAACCCAAGATCTTCCCCAACCGCAAGGCAAGGTAATGAGCGAACGCGACAGAATCGACCGGCCAGTTTGCGCCAGCAGAACCCCTGACCGGCAAGGCTTATCTTGAGCACGAAGCCGGCTATATCCCGATGCCGGACGAGGAGGAAAGCCCGGACGAACTGACGATTGAAGACGCCGCTGAGAAGCTTTCGGACAGCAACACCCCGGAATCCGAGATCGTCACGCACATTGCTGGCGCCGACCTTCCCGACAATATGTCAATGACCGTTGAGCAGGCGTCAAAGTCTCTTTCGGACGCCCGAACAGCGGAAGACGCGGAAGCGGAGAGGCTGAAGGCTGATCAAATCCGCAAGGAGGTTGATGAGCTGCGCGGCGACAAGCCTGCGGACGATCAGCCGAAAGAGACGAAGGCCGAAAATCAGCCCGCAGACTCGAACGATTTGCCGATCCACGACGATCCCGACATCGCGAAAGCTCTTTCGAAACCTAAATTCGTGGAGGCCATCAAGGCCTATGACAACCAAGTGCAGCAGCAGGTAACTCAGGCCGTCGAACAGGCGAACGACTTCGCGCGGATGAGCTTCGCTGAGAACTTTCCGGAAATCTCCAACCTGCCGCCCCAGCAATGGGAAGGCGCTTTGATCGCTATGGCGCAGCAGGAACCGGAGCGGTTCAAGAGCGCGATCAATTCGCTCAATCGGGTGTCTCAGTTGCAGGCAGCCCG
This sequence comes from Bradyrhizobium sp. LLZ17, assembly GCF_041200145.1. Taxonomy (NCBI): domain Bacteria; kingdom Pseudomonadati; phylum Pseudomonadota; class Alphaproteobacteria; order Hyphomicrobiales; family Nitrobacteraceae; genus Bradyrhizobium; species Bradyrhizobium zaerense. The sequence goes on along the minus strand of NZ_CP165734.1, from coordinate 1,362,699 downwards.
GCAGCAGCAGCAGGTTCAGCAGCAGCAGCGCGAACAGGTCGAGTTTCAGCACTACGCCAAGGCGGAGGATGCGCGCTTTGCCGAGTTGGTGAAGGACGAGCCGCCGGCACGACTGCGGGAAATCGAGGCGGAGATTCCTGAGGATGCTTTCGGAGCTTGGCGTTGATCCGCTGGAATTTCTGAAGGCCGGCAACGAAAGTCGCTTCCTGCGCACGGCGGCGGCGCAAAAAGTGCTGGTAGATGCGGCGAAGTATCGCTTGATGATGCAGGCACCGAAACCCGTTGCCGCCCGCACACCGCCCCCCGCGTGCAGCGGCCGGGGGCTTCCGCGCCGCGCTTGAGTGTGGAGGCAACCGATTTAGCGTCGCTTGAGCGGCAACTGGCATCCGCCACGGGCGACAGGCAGGTCCGACTTGCGGCCGATATTGTGGCGAAGCGCCGCGGAGGGAGGTAACGACAATGGCTGACGATCCCCGCAACTACATCGAACAGACGCAGGCCCGCGCCGTCGCCTATGAAGGCAAAGAACTATCTCCCGATGAGATGGCGAAGCACTTTGCCAAGGCTGAAATGGATGAGCGCGTGAATATCCTCGACCAGCTTGACCGCGATATGTCCGGCGGCGAGTTGAACCTAAACGAAGCCGCGAGATTGCACGGCTATGTGAAGGCCCTCCAGGGTATGCACCATACCTTGCGCAAGGTTGGTCGATGACGGAGCCGACGACCTTTGGCCGATGGTGCGAGCTAAGCAACATGAAGCCGACCCCGGCGACGCCGATGATGGTGGCGCGTTTCGTTGCCGATATCGCGCCGTGGGGCATCGATAAGATTTGGCCGATCGTGCAGCAAATCTCCCGCGCTCACTACACCGTCGGGCTTGCTGATCCGACATTGGGCGGTCCGGTTGCGGCTACCATCAATGAGATTGCGAAGATCGAGCCGCCTCGGTCGTGGCCGAAAGAGCAAAAAGCGAGGTTTGCGCAGTTACCGTACGATTTGCAGGTGTACGCCGCAAACCACGATAGGCAGCGAGAGAGGGAAATCCATCGCGCGCATAGCGAGGCGGCAAAGCTTAGGCAAGAGCTAGCAAAGGTGAAGAATGGCAAGCCCGAAAACGTTGCCGCTTGAAGAGCGGATTACGGCGATGCGCGCGGAGATCGACGCCGCAATTGACGCGCATGTTGCGGAGATCGTTAAAACCTGCCCCGGCGTTCCGGCCGGCGCTATTCGTAATTCCATCACCCGTGGCATGGGCTGCCAGTGTGCGGCCTATCTCCAGATCCTGGAGAAGGATCAAGCGGCATGAGCGAGCATTTCGGGTTGCTGGCCTACATCGCGGAGGCGGCAGAGATCCAGCAGCAACTTGGCTGCTCGTCTGACGAAGCATTCGAGATCCAGCGCCATCTAGCCGCAGAGCGCGAAGCAGAGCGTGAGAAGGCCGAGCAATACGAGCAGGCCGCTGCGGAGAGCAACGTCATTCCCTTCCGTGCGAAGCACTGATGAGCTGGCTCGACACTCTCAAGGGGCGCGCGCAGGAGGCGAAGGCCAAGCCGGCAGAGGCAAGACCGGCGCCCAAGCCTCGCCAAAGGCGAGAGATCAAGCTGGCATGGTTTCAGACAGCAGCACCGAGCGATCGGGATGAGTGCGGAGCGGTGGAAGCCGTACGCTACTTCGTGGCCGATGGCGTCGTGACGATCTGTGACGAGCGCGGCAAGCCAACCGGCAAGACGGCGGTGCTGGCAGAGCGTGACGAACCGGGCGCGATCGCGGCACGGATGGGGCGGGCTGGATGGATCGCGTCCGGCGTCGGCGGCGGCTTTAATCGGCCAATCCAGTACCGGCCGCTCGGGATAGCCTAGATTACTTTTCCGATTTACCACCTTGGATTACTGAGAACCGCGACGGCGGCTGCGGCGGTCTTTCGTCATCTACAAGTTCTTCAAAAAGGCGCTGCGCAGAATCTAGGAATGTTTTTTCCAAATCACCGGCTTCATGTTCCTTAATCACCGCGATCATTTCCCGAACCTGCTTCTTTGCAGCCTCCCGGGGCAGAATCTCACGTTTGACAAAGGAATAAAGCAATCGAGTAAGCGCCCAATTCTGCCCTTCAGCGACAACAAGACGTTCGTCAATCCCGGCGATCACCGCATTAAATTCGGCCACGGCTTCGTTAACTTGCTGCATCCAAGTTTCGACATCCACCATCTCAGACATTTCGGTGCCTCCCCTTGCGCGATTCAACCGGAACGGGCGCGCAAAGGCAATGGCTCCTAGACGGCTTGATGCGCTACAGTTTTACTTCCTGGCCGCTTGTGTCTGCGCGATCACAAGCGCCTGGATTACATCAGGCAGATCGGAGAGTGGCAGCACAAGACGAGCAACAATGACTCCCGTGCCGTTCTGGCGGCTGAAGAGCGCAATGCGAGCGCTGTCCCCCACGATTTTCACTTCGTGGACGCCGTCAAAGAAGACATCGGCTTTGTTATGTGGGTCGAATACTTCCATGGTGTTCTTCCAATAGAACGCGCCGAGGCGCCCCGATGGGGATGGATTTTTAAGCAAATCAGGTGCAGGCTCGTCCGTGGGTGTCAGAACCCGGACCGAAATAGGCCGGCCGTCGATTGGCGTCGATGGCTGCCGAAAGCGCAACAGCCTTGGCGGGCTGTCTTGGCGCTAAGGAGCGCCTTGGCGGGCGCGCCGTTCTGGCTTTATGCCGGGGGCGTTGCGCCATGTCCAGAGCCTTGCGGCTTAAAAGCGCGACGACCTGTCTTTCGGCAGGTTCTGACCCCCCGGCTGCCCAGTCTGTCACTGGGCGCGGCTGTCAGAAGCCAAACCGAAAGCACCACCATGATTATCCCCCTACAACGGCCAGCGGACTCCCCCTGCGAGCTTGTGGCGCGCCTGGCTATCCAACAGCGCACCAGAGAAACGGCCCTCAGGCGCCTCCGCAGACTCAGGAAGAAGGCAGCGGCCGAAATTGATCGGCTGATAGCCTTCCTCGACCAGTCGGACGAATACGTCATGACCGAGCTGGAGGACGACATTTCAGCCGACCTTGAGGACGACAACCCCGCCGAGCACGACGACCCGGCGGAGCATGACGGCAGCGACGAACCGTCCCTCGGAAGCCTCGACCACCACCATAGCCAAGAGCGATGGGCGGCGGGAGGCCGTCGCGATCTGGAGCAGGACCACGCCGAAAGCGGCATTGCCGACCATGACGGGCTGCTCGAGCAGATCGGGCGCGAAGACTGGCAGCATACGGTGATGGCATGAAGGTGGAGAACTGGCACCGTCGCCAAGCAATCGTTCTGGCGAGTCAATTGCCGGAGAATACCGAGGACGCGCTGGCCGTGTTGCGGCTGGCAAGTCAGCTTGTGACGGATTTCCTGGCTGAGGACGAGCCGACGCACAAGCCCGCGTCGGTTGTCGTCCTGATCGGAGGCAACGAATGCGCCTGATGCGGCTTCTACTTGGCAGGCTCTGCTTCCGGCTCAGCCTGTACATTGCAATAGCCGGCAAGGACATCAGCGGGCTGGAGTTTGCCCCCGACCCGCCGTTTCCGCCGTATCACTGCTGACGACTGAGGCCCGCCGGTTCACGCTGGCGGGCTTTTACTTGCGCTCAGTGTCGCGAACAGCACGACGACCAACAAAACCCAGCCGACGATATCCACGGCCGTCATAGCCCGCCCTCGCTTGTGGACAGGCCGTGTACAGATGCCCGGATCGGCTTTGGATGAGGGAAGAGAAAATCTGCGCTAAGTGCTTGATTTTGCTTGGTGAGCGCGCTGGGGCTCGAACCCAGGACCCCGTGATTAAAAGTCACGTGCTCTACCGGCTGAGCTACGCGCTCCCATGGCCGCTGGATGGCTTCGAGATTGATGGCCATCGTCTTCGGTCATTTCGAAAAGCATGTCTTGCCGGATCATGCTTTCGGCTCGCGCTGTGTAGGGGGACGGGGCGCTGAGGTCAATAGCGCAGGAGGCTGCCGAAGATGGCGGCAGAGATGGGGATTCGGACAATTTTTCCGTCGCTTAGAGCGGGATTTTCATCCCGATTGGCCGCCCGCATCTACGCCGAAGACCACCTGACTTTTCATCACGCGGCCTTGGCCGGCGATTGGCGCGTCAATTCGCCTCCCGCCGCACCTCGCTCGGCACCGGCTGCGGGTTGCCGGCAGGGGTCGGTAGCGCCACCGGGCGGAGCCCGATCAGCTCGGCGCTGCGGATCGCGCTGTCGCGCCAGAACTGGAACGAGTTGATGCGGCTGAGCTCGAGGATCGCGATGGCGACCGCGGCCAGGAACGGCAGGCTTTGCAGCACCAGGACGCCTGCGAAAATGTAGATCTCGGTGATCTGGCGGAAACTGTTCGACGCAATCAGCACGCCGGCGCCGATCAGGAGCAGGGCGCCGATCACCGCTTCCCAGAATGCCTGGAACTCGATCGACATCCGCGACAGCCCGCCCTTTGAGGTGCGCGCGAACGCAATGTGCTCGGTGATCAAGCCTTGGGCGACCGCCCGCGACACGGTCCACTGCACGCTCATTGCCGCGATCATGGCGCCCAGCATCTGGCCGGGCTTGATCGCAACGCGCGCGCGGTACATCGACAGGAAGTGCGCCAGCGAGACGATGAAGGCGGCGATGATCGGCAAGGTCAAAATTTTGTCGGGGATGGCGATGTCGGCAAAGGCGACGATCGGCACCCAGACGAGATTGAGCAGCGCCACGACCACACCGAGGCTTTCGGCCCCGAGCCAGTTCAACCAGCCCAAACCGTATTCGCGCCTCTGGTCGGGCGTGAGCCGGCTAGCGCCCGGCAGGAAGCGCCGCCAGTGCTTCTTCACGATCTGGAGGCCGCCATAGGCCCAGCGGTGACGCTGCTTCTTGAAGGCCTCGTAGGTGTCGGGGAGCAGGCCACGGCCGTAGCGGTGGTTGGTGTAGTGGGTCACCCAGCCGAGCTCCTGGATCGCGAGGCCGAGATCACTGTCCTCGCAGATCGTGTCGCTCGACCAGCCGCCGGCCATGTCCATCGCGGCGCGGCGGATCAGGCACATCGTGCCGTGCACGATGATGGCGCTGACCTCGTTGCGCTGGACCATGCCGATGTCGAAGAAGCCGGCATACTCGCCGTTCATGATGTAGTGCATGATCGACAGATCGCCGTCGCGATGCTCCTGCGGCGCCTGCACCAGGCCAACGCGCGGGTCGGCGAAGGCCGGCACGAGGTCCTTCAGCCAGTCGGGATCGACGACATAGTCGGCATCGAGGATGCCGATGATCTCGGCGTCCGCAGCGGTCCGATCCATCGCAATCCGCAGAGCGCCGGCTTTAAAACCCTTCACCTTCTCGGCGTTGATGAACTTGAAGCGTTCGCCGAGCGCGCGGCAATGGTCCTGGATCGGCTGCCAGAAGGCGGGATCAGGCGTGTTGTTGATGATGACGACGCATTCGTAGTTCGGATAGTCGAGCCGCGACAACGCATCGAGCGTCTGCTTGAGCATCTCGACCGGCTCGAAATATGCCGGGATGTGGATCGAGACTTTTGGGAAGTAGGTCTCCGGGACGTTGTCGACCGGCTTGCCCTTGGTCAGCAGCCGTTGCGGCGGCCGGCCGAAGGCCACCGCTGCGATCTCGTCGATGCGCGCCATCGCGATCAGGACGAGGGGAACAAGGAGAATCATGCCGAGCGTCAGCGCAAACGCCGAGCCGAAGATGAAATAGTGCCCGTTCCAGAACGCGAACACGGTGGCGGCCCAGGCGCCGACACCGTTCGCGGCAGCCGACAGCAGAAACGCCTGCCGCGCGGTCGGCTGCTGCAGCCGCAGGATCGGCAGCGACAGCAGGATGCCGACCAGAAGTGCTATTCCCATCAGCTTCCAGTAGTCGAGATTCTCGACCGGGCCGGTCCAGGCGAATTTCGGCTCACGGTTGGCGTTGAGGATGCCCCAGTACGGACCGACGCCGCCTTCGAAATACTTCCAGGGCTGATCGATGGCTTCGACGATGTTGTACTCCATGCCGAGGCCTTCGGCACGGCTGACGAAGTTGCGCAAGGTCAGCGCCTGCTGGAACGGGCCGGGGTCGGCGTTGCGTAAATTATAGCCCGCGCTCGGCCAGCCGAACTCGGCGATCACGATGCGCTTGCCGGGGAACAGGTTGCGCAACAAATTGTAGCGGTCGACCGCTTGGTCGACGGCCTGGTCCGAGCGGAAGTTTTCCCAGTAGGGCAGTACGTGGGCGGCGATGAAATCGACGTTGGAGGCGAGGTCGGGATTGTCGCGCCAGATGTTCCAGATCTCGCCGGTGGTGACGGGCACGCGGACCGCGCTCTTCACCCTCTTGATCATCTCGATGAGGTCTTCGACCTTCTGCTCGCCGCGGTAGATCACTTCGTTGCCGACGACGAGCCCGTTAACGTTGCTGTTCTTGCGGGCGAGCTCGATGGCGGCCTTGATCTCCCGCTCGTTGCGGTCCGGGTCCTTGCCGATCCAGGCGCCGACCGTGACCTTGAGCCCGAACTCGGCGGCGATCGGCGGCACCAGTTCGTTGCCTTCCGTCGCGGAGTAAGATCGGACGGCACGCGTGAGGGTCGAGAGCTTTTTCAGATCGGCACGAATCTTGTCGGGGTCGACATTGTCGTCGACAACATGTCCCGGCTCGAACGGCGTATAAGACAGGCTGGGCAACAGGCCCCTGAAGTCGGGCGCGGGTTCCCTGTCGCGCATGACTCCCCAGATGCCGGCGTGAAGCACGGACACAAGCAACAGAACGGCGGCGACAACGCGCATCGCGGCTAAACCAAACGGGGCTGAAATGGCAGGGAAGCGGATCCGACCCCGAGATCCGACCAAGTTCGCGGCAAGTGGAGCATATCTCTGCCGCGCGGTTTCACAACTGTCATGCCCTCATGTCCATACGAGGGCACGCCTTTTTCACAGAAGCGCGGCAGTGCCAACAATCGCTATCGCCGATCGTTCCTGAACGAAGGCTGAAACGATCGCGGCTATTTCTGGGGCGCGGGCGAGGGGCTGGCCGCGGGTGACGGGCTTGCGGCCGCCTGCGGCTGCGCGCTGCCGGCGGTCGGCGCCGCCGGTTGGGAGGCCGCGGCCGCCGCCTGCTGCGGCTGGGAGGCCGGGTTGATCCAGCAAGCGTGCACACGGCTGTCCAGGGTCTCGGCGACCTTCGGATCGATCTGGGCGCCGAAGCGGGTCAGGCAGCGAAACGCCGCCTGGATGTGGCCGCCGGGGCAGCCGAAGCGGTCGTAGAGATCGAGGTGGCGGAAGGCGGTATCGAGGTCATCCCGCCACATCAGCCGCACCACGCGCCGGCCGAGCCAGACGCATTCCGGGTTACCGGCGGGACCGTTGATGACTTGGGCGGCTTCCGCGAACTCGTCGGTGCGGCGCTGGTTCTGGGCCGCATCCTTGGCGGCGTCGGCGGGCTGGGTCGCGGCCTTGCCCTGGTCGGGGGCCGGCGAGCCGCTCTGGGCGGAGGCGTCACCGAGACCGATCAGGAAAACCACGGAGGACACGGCCAAGATGGCGGCGAACTGCCGCAGGGCCGCATTTCGTAACTCGAACACCCGTCGCCGCATGAATTCCCCAATGTCTCAGCTGACCGCCCGCGCGGAGGACATCGCGGACGCAATGGTGATGGCGTCCAAATGGGTCTCCAATGCGGCGGAAAAGTCCCGCAAAATCTGATGGCCTGTATTTGGATTTTTGTCCAGCAAAGTCACCGTCCTGAGCCTCGGTCCAACGGCCGCAGGCCAATTCCCCGGGGGGAGCGAAGGATCCATCGCACCGTCCCCCCTTGGCAGATGGCGTGCGAGCAGGTAATCGACGGGCCCTTCGCGGAGGACGGAACCGATTTCACTTCGTACGCCATTGGCGCTCCTGCTCGTCTCCCTCTGTACGATTGCTGCCGTGTGGTGGTGGCTGGCCACGCCGATCACCCTCGCGCGCGCGCCAATCGATCCCAATGACAAGGTCCAATGCGTCTCCTATGCGCCGTTCCGCGGCGATCAGACGCCGCTGAACGAATGGACCCATATCGAGGCCGACCAGCTCGAGCAGGATCTGCGCCAGCTCAAGCAGATCACCGACTGTGTGCGCACCTATTCGATCGAGAACGGGCTCGACCAGGTGCCGGCGGTCGCGACGAAGATCGGCGGGCTGAAGGTGATCCAGGGCATCTGGCTCGGCAGCAACCGCGCCAAGAATTTTGCGCAAGTGGCGACCGCCGTCCGCCTCACCAAGGAATTCCCCGGCACCATCTCCGCGCTCGTCGTCGGCAACGAGGTGTTGCTGCGCGGCGAGATGACGACGTCCGATCTCACGGCCATCATCCGCTCGGTGAAGGCGCAGGTCACCGTGCCCGTCACCTATGCCGACGTGTGGGAATACTGGCTGAAGAACCGCGAGGTCTACGACGCCGTCGACTTCGTCACGATTCACATCCTGCCTTATTGGGAAGACATGCCGGTGCGGGCGAAATTCGCTGCCGCCCATGTCGAGTCGATCCGCGAGCGGATGGCTGTCGCGTTTCCCGGCAAGGAGATCTTGATCGGCGAGACCGGCTGGCCGAGCGAAGGCCGCATGCGCGACGGCGCGCTGCCGTCCCGCACCAACCAGGCACGCGTGGTCTCGGAGATCCTCGGCCTTGCAAAGGCGCAGAAATTTCGCGTCAATCTGATCGAGGCCTATGACCAGCCGTGGAAGCGCCGGCTCGAAGGCACCGTCGGCGGCTATTGGGGCCTGATCGATTCCGTGCGCCGGCAGCTGAAATATCCGCCGGGCGAGCCGATCAGCAATTTCCCGTTCTGGAAATGGTACATGGGTGCCGGCATGGGGTTAAGCGTGCTGGTGTTCGCGGTCGCCGGCCTCACGCTGCGGCGCAGGCCCTGGACGCCGCGCTTCTCGGCCTGGCTCGGCGTCGGCATCTCCGCGACGTCGGCCGGCATCCTGCTCGGGATCGCCGCCGACAAGATGTTTTATGAGAGCTATGGCTGGGGCGGCTGGCTGCAATGGGGCCTGCTGCTGGCGGCCGGCATCCTGTCGCCGATCTTCTGCGCGCAGGCGCTGGTGATTGGCCGCAGCCTGCCGACCTTCCTCGATATTCTTGGTCCGCGCGAGGAACGGAAATGGTCGAAGCTCACGGCCGTGCTCGGCCTGACGCTGGCGGTGACGGCCGTGATCGCGGCCGAGACCGCGCTCGGATTCGTATTCGATCCGCGCTACCGCGACTTCCCCTATGCCTCGCTGACGATGGCGGTGGTGCCGTTCGCGCTTCTGATGCTTAACCGCGCCCAGATCGGCGTGCGTCCGATCGCGGAGGCTGCCTTCGCCGGGCTGCTGGCGCTGTGTGCAGCCTATACGCTTCTGAACGAAGGTCGCGAGAATTGGCAGTCGCTCTGGACCTGCGCGATCTACCTGTTGTTCGCGCTCACGCTGTGGCGGGCGCGGGCCGCGCAAAGCCAAGGATGAGCAGGCCGATCGCCAGCCCCGCCAGCACGATGTTGTAGAGCACGATGCCGAGGCCGGCGGCGATCACGCCCAGGGTCAAGAGCACGATCGAAGGCCGCATCAGGTTCAGCGTCGCGATCACAAGCGCGACGATGCCGAACACCGAATTCTTGAACAGCGACGTGGAGACCGCGCGCGCCTTGCAGATCAGGGTCTGCAAGCCGGCATCGCACGCGAGCGCCACTTGCGAGAACTCGACCGCGAAATAGCGCACGTAAAGCGCCCAGCCGACGGTGACGAAACCGACGACGATCAGGAACTGTACCTGGTAGGGCGTGAGGCGAAAGGGCTTTTTCTTCATGGGGGCAATATGGTCGGGAAGGGGAGAGCGGGCAACAGTGTTGCGCGGAAATTTTGTGCCCAACGCGGCCATCAAGATCAGCCAGTTGGCGGCCGCTTTTTGAGTGGCGCAGTCTCAGGCGATGCGCTGCGGCAACCCGATCAAAAGCCCTGATCGTCCTACCGTCTGAAGAACGACGATATAGTCGAACTCGCCGACGTCGTCTCAGGCTTAGCCTGAGCGGCTGGCTGTGGGGCAGGTGCCGGCGCGGGCTCCTCGCGCTTTGAGGTGCGCTTGGAGGAATAGCTGCGGCGGTGCTTGTCGGGCTTGACTGCCGGGGCAGGCGCGGTCTCGGCTTGGGGCACGGCGTCCTGGCTCTTCTCGGTATTCTTCTCCGAGCCCTTGTCCTGCTTCTCCTGTCCACGCATCGAGAGGCGCTGGCCGTCGAACACGGTCGTCTCGCAGTGCCGGTCGTTCTCGGCGAGACCTGCGCAGAGCTTTGCCGCGGCGGCGGCATTGATGAGCGGGCCGGCGCCTAAGCGAAGCTGCATCCCTAGCCCGGTGTTGCCTTCCTTGATCATGATGATCGGCCGCAACACTGCGATCTCCGGGTTCGACTTGCTGAGCCCGCGCCACAGCGCGCGCAGGCCGTCGATCGAGTTCGCGCCGCCGAGATCGATCGCGAAGCGCGTCTGCTGAACCGCGATCGCAGGAGCCTCGCTCTCGGCTGCTTCCGCTGGCTTGGCCGATGCTGCCGCGACTTCGGTCGGGGCGGCGGCGGGCTCGGGCTTGTTTTCTGCCGCCTTCTCAGTTGTCTCGGCCTGAATCAATTTCGATGCAGCAGGATCGGGCGGCGCCATCATCGACTTTGATGGCACCAGCGGAAGCATCGGCTGGGCCGAGGTCGTCGCCGGCGATTGCGGTACGAGCGAGGCCGCAGCGGCGGTCTGCGGCGGCAGGCTTGGCTGGTCCTTCGCAACTTCTTTCGAAGTGTCCTTCGAAATTTCCTTCGAGGTATCCTTCGAGCTTTCCTTCTGGCTTTCCTTGGGGTCCCTGGCGGCACCCGCGCGCGGTCTGTCGACCAGCGATGCTGCCGTGGAGGTGACCGGCGCGACCTCCGGTGCGGACGCCGCCGGCGGCGCGGCGGCCATCGGCGCGTCCTGCGGCTTCGAGGCGGGCGCCTGCGGCAATGTGGGGGTCTGCTTGGCGATGGCGCCGGTCACGGACTCCAGCCCTTGCTCCAGCACGGTGACGCGGGAATAGAGCCGGTCGCGATCACTGTTCAACGTCTCGATGGCGGAGGCCAGGCGACGCGCTTCGTTCTGGCTCTCCTTCGTCAGGATCTGCAGCCGGTCGGCCTGGCGGGACAGATCGAGCGAGGCGACCTGGTCGCGTCGCCAGCCGAGCTGGGCCTGGTTGGCCAGCACGGCGAGCACGACGGCGCCCACGGCCGCCACGCCCCACGAGCCCAGCCGCCACATCATGCCGCGGTTGAACGTGCTTTCCTCGGCCAAAAGTCCGGAGAACAGCCCGCCGGTCTCCTTGGTGCCGAAGGCGTCCGCCAGTGGGTCGGAATCTTTCGCCATGAAGTTTTAAGTGCCCAGCCCTGTCTGGCTTCCCCGAATCAATCAGGGAACATTAACAGGAAAAGCGTCCCGCACTTGAACTCCGGGCGTTTGCGGGGGTAGCAAGGCGATAGCTCATGACGGCACGCCCTGCCGCCGCAGATCGATTCGGCCGCATCTGACAGGATTTTGATGACCGCCCGCTCCAGCCTCACGATCGTGCTCGCCGCCGGTGAAGGCACGCGCATGCGCTCACGCCTGCCGAAAGCGCTGCATCCGGTCGCAGGCGAGAGCCTGCTTGCCCATGTGCTCGCCGCCGCGCCGCAGGGAACCGGCGCCGCGCTCGCTGTGGTGATCGGTCCCGACCATCACGCGGTGGCCGACGCGGCCAGGCGGATTCGCCCCGACGCCCTGATCTTCGTGCAGTCCGATCGGCTCGGCACCGCGCATGCAGTGCTGGCGGCGCGCGAAGCCATCTTGCGGGGCGTGGATGATCTCCTGATCGCGTTCGGCGACACGCCGCTGATCTGGGCCGAGACGTTGGGACGGCTGCGCGCGCCGCTCGCCAAAGGCGCGGCCATCGCCGCGCTGGGTTTTCGCGCCGCAGATCCTACCGGCTACGGCCGCTTCATCGTCGAGGGCAATCGCCTGGTCGCGATCCGCGAGCAGGCCGACGCCAGCCCCGAAGAGCGCAAGATCAACCTGTGCAATGCCGGCGTGATGGCGATCGATGGGCGCCGTGCACTCGCGATCCTGGACAAGATAGGCAATACCAATTCGAAGGGCGAATATTATCTGACGGACGCGGTCGAAATCGTCCGCGAACAGGGATGGGAGTCCGTGGTGATCGAGACCAGTGAGGACGAAGTACGCGGCATCAACACCAAGGCGCAGCTTGCGGAAGCGGAAGCGGTGATGCAGGGGCGGCTGCGCAAGGCCGCGATGGAGGCCGGCGTCACGCTGGTCGCGCCGGAGACCGTCTATCTCGCCGCTGACACCGTATTCGGCAAGGACGTGACCATCGAGCCATTCGTGGTGATCGGCCCCGGCGTGTCGATTGCCGACGGCGCGGTGATCCACTCCTTCTCGCACATTGTGCAGACCACGCTCGGCAAGAACGTCTCGATCGGTCCCTATGCGCGGTTGAGGCCCGGCACCACGCTCGGCGATGGCGCGCGCATCGGCAATTTTGTGGAGACCAAGGCCGCGACGCTGGAGGCCGGCGTCAAGGTCAACCATCTCTCCTACATCGGTGACGCCACGATCGGCGCCAATTCCAACATCGGCGCCGGCACCATCACCTGCAACTATGATGGCTTCAAGAAGCACAAGACCATCATCGGCGAGGGCGCCTTCATCGGCACCAACTCTTCGCTTGTCGCGCCGGTGAAAATCGGCAAGGGCGCCTATATCGGCTCGGGCTCGGTGATCACGCGCGACGTGCCCGACGATGCGATGGCGCTGGAGCGCAACCAGCAGACCATCCGAGAAGGCGGCGCCGCGCGCTACCGCGAGATGAAGACGGGCGGTAAGAAGAGCGAAAAGAAGCCGGAGGCCTGAGCGGCGTTATTCGTCGTCGGCGAATTCGGAGAAGATCGCGCGCGTGAGGCGCCAGCCGCGCGGCTTGGCACGTTTCGCGGGCTCGCCGGCCGCATGCTTGACGAAGACGGGCTTGCTTTCGTTGCCGCGCTGCGGCGGTGGCCAATGTGCAAGGTGCGTGCCCGTGGTCTCGCTGGCGCGCACGGACATCGATGACAGACCTTTGCGGTCGGATGAGGCTTTCATGGCCTTGATCTCCCGGGCGTGAATCGTTGGCCAAACTTGTTGACAACGAGTTAACGCGCGCGGTTAAAGGCCGGCCACATCGACGCACGTGAAGGCGTGCCGTCAGCGATGCTGTCGTAATCCGTCATAATTATTGAGTATCTGGTTCCTTAGGAACTTCGCTAAAAACCGAGCGCGTCGTTTAGGCGATTTTTCGACGATTTGGGGGATATTGATCCGCATGTGCGGGATTGTCGGCATTCTCGGGCGCGAGCCGGTTGCAGAGCAATTGGTGGATTCGCTCAAACGTCTTGAATATCGCGGCTACGATTCCGCCGGCGTCGCCACGCTCGAAGGCAGGCATATCGAGCGCCGTCGTGCCGAGGGCAAGCTGAAGAATCTGGAGAAGCGGCTGGAGACCGAGCCGCTGAAGGGCACGACCGGCATCGGTCACACCCGCTGGGCCACGCACGGCAAGCCGACCGTCAACAACGCGCATCCGCACGCAACCGAGCGCGTCGCCGTCGTCCACAACGGCATCATCGAGAATTTCCGCGAGCTGCGCGAGGAGCTCGAGCACAAGGGCACGGTGTTCCACACCCAGACCGACACCGAAATCGTTCTGCACCTGGTCGACGATCTCTTGAGGCGCGGCAACAAGCCGGTGGAAGCGGTGAAGCTCACGCTGGCGCGGCTGCGCGGCGCCTTCGCGCTCGGCTTCATCTTCGCCGGCGACGACGATCTCATGATCGGCGCTCGCAATGGGCCCCCCGCTTGCGATCGGCTATGGCGACGGCGAGATGTATCTCGGCTCCGACGCCATCGCGCTCGGCCCGTTTACCGACACGATCAGCTACCTCGAGGACGGCGACTGGGTCGTCCTGACCCACACGAGCGCTGCGATTTTCGACAAGGACGGCCATGCCGTCCAGCGCGACAGGATCAAGCATGCCGCCTCGACCTCGCTGGTCGATAAGGCCAACTATCGCCACTTCATGGCGAAGGAAATCCACGAGCAGCCGGAGGTGGTCGGCCACACGCTGGCGCGCTATGTCGACATGGCGACCGAGCGCGTCTCGCTGCCGGTCAAGCTGCCGTTCGACTTCAAGGACATCCAGCGCATCAATATCACGGCCTGCGGCACCGCCAGCTACGCCGGCATCGTCGCAAAATACTGGTTCGAGCGTTTTGCGCGGGTGCCGGTCGAGGTCGATGTCGCCTCCGAATTCCGCTACCGCGAAGCGCCGTTGCGCAAGGGCGATCTGGCGATCTTCATCTCGCAATCCGGCGAGACCGCCGACACCCTGGCCGCGCTGCGTTATGCCAAAGCCGAGGGCGCGCACACCATTGCCGTCGTCAACGTGCCGACTTCGACGATCGCACGCGAGAGCGAGACCGTGATGCCAACGCTGGCCGGGCCGGAGATCGGCGTCGCATCGACCAAAGCCTTCACCTGCCAGCTGATGGTGCTCGCAAACCTTGCGATCGCGGCCGGCAAGGCCCGCGGCGAATTGTCCGACGAGGACGAGACCAAACTGGTTCACGGCCTGGTCGAGATTCCGCGTCTGATGGCCGATGCGCTGACCACCGAGATCCAGATCGAAAAGCTGGCGCACAGGATCGCCAAGTCCCGCGACGTGCTCTATCTCGGCCGCGGCACCAGCTTTCCGCTTGCGCTCGAAGGCGCGCTGAAGCTGAAGGAGATCTCCTATATCCATGCCGAGGGCTATGCCGCCGGCGAGCTCAAGCACGGGCCGATCGCGCTGATCGACGAGACCATGCCGGTCGTCGTCATCGCGCCCTATGACCAGGTGTTCGAGAAGACGGTGTCCAACATGCAGGAGGTCGCCGCGCGCGGCGGCAACATCATCCTGATGACGGACGCGAAGGGCGCGGCAGAGGCAACGGTGGAGTCGCTCGTCACCATCGTCATGCCCGACATGGCGGCCGCCTTCACCCCAATGGTCTATGCCGTCCCGGTTCAGCTCCTCGCCTACCATACGGCGGTGGTGATGGGCACCGATGTCGACCAGCCGCGCAATCTCGCCAAATCGGTGACGGTGGAATAGGCGAAAGGGAACGGGCCGGGACGCTAGGTGGTCTTCAAAAACCTGCTAGAAGACCCTAGCTTGAACGAAGCGACCGACCTGGAACCCGAATGACCACCCGCGACGACACGCCTGCGCCTGTGGATGCGGCCCCGGAACCGCATACCGGCCTGATCGGCCGTTTCCGCAACTATTTCCTGACTGGCCTCGTGGTGACCGGGCCGATCGCGATCACCCTGTATCTGGTCTGGTGGTTCGTCACCTGGGTCGATGGCGTGGTGCGGCCGTTCGTGCCGCTGGCCTATCGGCCCGAAACCTATATGCCCTACGTCGTTCCCGGCTGGGGTCTGATTGTCGCAGTTTTCGCGCTGACGCTGCTGGGCTTCCTGACCGCCAATTTGATCGGCCGCACCCTGGTCGATCTCGGCGAGACTTTCGTCGGCCGTATTCCGGCGGTGCGCGCCGTCTACCGTGGCCTGAAGCAGGTGTTCGAAACGCTGTTTTCGGGCAAGGGCTCGAGCTTTCGCAGAGTAGGCCTGGTCGAGTTTCCATCGCCGGGCATGTGGTCGATCGTGCTGATCTCGCAGGCACCCAACGAGGACGTCGCGCGCAGCCTGCCGGGGCAGGAGGAGCATGTCTCGGTGTTTCTGCCGTGCTCGCCGAACCCGACCACCGGCTTTTTCTTCTACGTGCCGAAGAGCAAGATCGTCGAGGTCGACATGAGCACCGAGGACGCCGCGACGCTGATCATGTCGGCCGGCGTGGTGCAGCCGGGGTCGGCGCCCGATCCGAAGAAGGCGGCGGCCCTCGCCGGCATGGCGAACGCCGCGCGTATTGCCCAGGCCTCTACACTCCAGCCTGCGAAGGCGGAGTAGGGCCATTCCCCCGCGGGATGGCCGCGTTCACGCAGGCGCGTCCGTCCTCTGCTATGATTCCACTCGACCTGAGCGCACGGCTCGGCTTTCGAACTGGAGTTTGCGATGTCCCCAACCATAGCGATCCTCGCGCCCGGTGCCATGGGCAGTGCGGTCGCCCGCCGCCTCAACGAGAACGGCGCGCGCGTGCTCACGTCGCTCAGGGGGCGGAGCGAGGCGACGCTGAAACGGGCGGCGGATGCCGGCATGATTGGCGCCGAGGACGAGGCGATCGCAGACGCTGACATCATCCTTTCGATCGTGCCGCCGGGCGAGGCGGTTGCGCTGGCTGAGCGGCTGGCCTCCCTGATCGTCCGGCGCGAGAAGAAGCCGGTCGTGGTCGACTGCAATGCGGTCAATGTCGACACCGTGCTGCGGATCGAGGAGATCATTGGCTCGGCGCAGGCGCCGTTCGTCGATGCCGGCATCATCGGCTTCCCGCCGCAGCCCGGCGGCAAGAGTCCGGCATTCTATATGTCCGGCGAGCACGCCAGGGACGTTGCCGTGCTGAAAGACCTGGGCCTCGACATACGCATCGTCGAAGGTCCGGTCGGCGCGGCGTCCGCGCTCAAGATGTCCTACGCCGGCATCGTCAAGGGCTTGGCCGGGATCGGCTCGGCGATGGTGATCGCGGCCACCAAAGCCGGTGCAGCGGACGCGCTCCGCAACGAGCTCGCGCTGAGCCAACCCGCAATTTTGGCGCGCCTCGAAGTCGCGCTGCCCGACATGATCCCGAAGGCCTATCGCTGGGTCGCGGAAATGCGGGAGATTTCCGGCTTCCTCGGGCCCGATCATCCGGCCAGCCAGATCTACGAGGGTTTTGCGAGGTGGTTCGAGCATCTGGCTGGAGATGCAACGGGCGACGGGATCGATACCGACCTGATGAAGGCGTTTGCGGAAAAAAGCGTCAACAAGAGGGGCTAGCTGCTCCCACATCAGGGCACCGCCTTTGTCGACGCGCGATGCCCGCTTTATTACCTCCGATGTAATTGAGCCAAGTCGCCGTCCGACTACTGTCCTGGTCGTCCACCGCCGCGGAGCATTCGATGAAGCCTTCCGGCGCATGTGTCACCGCATCAGGAGAGCGATATGCAAGTCATGTTTACCAGGAGAGAGCCGCCGCAATGGCTTCTCGATATGTGGAAAGAGATCGACGACAAGACGTTCGGAAAGGGCTTTGACTGTTTTGCCGAGGATGCCGTCTGCAACCTCGGCGTGGCAGACTGGAAAGGCCGCGAAGCGATCCGCGCCAATCTGAAGGCCTTCATCGATACCGGGTTCACCGCCCTGCATCACGTCACCGAATATTGGGATGCCGGCTCCCTCAAAGTGTTTTGTGGCATCGTCGACATGACTCCCGACGACCGATCGGCGGCGACGGTGCATCCCACGATGACCCATTTTTTCTACATGGACGAGAAGGACGACACCAAGGTGCGTCGCTGGGTCGGTGCCGTGGGGCCGGTGGCCTTCGGGTGATACCTTCGTTCTGCCCCATCGGGCGGCGGAGCTGCCTCGCCGACGCCGGGGCACCTCCGCCGCCCAAAAGCGCAGATTGCGCTCCGACAACAAGGATCGGTCGAGATGAAGGCTGCGGCCAGTGAGCTCAAGACGAGAGCCAGCTCTGCGGGCGCGCTGCTGCGGCAATGGCGGGACATTCGCGCCAAGACGCAGCTCGATCTGTCGTTCGATGCCGGCGTCTCCCAGAAGCACATCAGTTTTGTCGAGAGTGGCCGCAGCGTTCCGAGCCGCCAGATGCTGCTCGACCTTGCGCAAGCCCTCGACGTCCCGTTGCGCGAGCGAAACGAGCTGCTGCTGGCCGCCGGCTACGCGCCGTCCTATTCCGATCCCGCGCTCGATACGCCAGCCATGGCAAGCATCAATCGCGCCTTGCGCCGCATGCTGCGTCAGCACGAGCCGTTTCCGGCCATCGTTATGGACCGCCACTGGAACGTGCTGATGACCAACGAGGCCGCACCGGGGCTGTTCAATTGTTTCATCGACATGTCGGCACGACCCGCTCCCCGCAACCTGCTGCACCTGATGTTCGATCCGGACGGCATGCGTCCCTTCATCGCGAACTGGCCGCAGACCGCCCGTGGACTGCTCGCACGGGTACATCGCGAGGCGGTCGGACACGTCGTCGATCTGACGACGAAGGCGCTGCTGGAGGAACTGTCGCAATACCCCGGCGTGAAGCCGGAATGGCGCGCGCCGTCGGCCTCCGATGCGATGCCTATGATCCCGCTCAGTTTCGTCAAGGACGGCGTGAGGCTGGACTATTTCTCCATGATCACGACGGTCGGAACGCCACAAACGGTGACGGCGGAAGAGCTGCGGCTCGAATGTATGTTTCCGGCCAATGATGCGACCGAATCCGAGCACGGCAGGTTCATGCGCGCGCATGCCAGGTGAGGGGCGTCGCCGCGAGTCCACCTGATCGCTATGTGCCAGGCTCTTCCCGCGTCGTCATGGCGAGCGCAGCGAAGCGTTCCAGAGTCTTACTGTGGAGGGATTCTGGATTGCTTCGCTGCACTCGCAATGACGAGGAGGAGACGGCGCGTGGCCGATCTGTTATTGTTTCTGCGGAAGCAATTCCTCCCCAATGGGAGTTCGTATGAGAGTACTCGTCATCGGCGCGGGAGCGCTTGGAGGCTATTACGGAGCTTCCGTTGCGACCGCTTCGGGCTTTGAGCCGCGCGCCCCGTTCATCGAGTTTGACCGGAAGCTGTTCACGACCCTGGACTCCCCGCTCAAGGCCTCGATGCTGCGCGACGTCGAGCGCGGCTCGATCACCGGGGCGGAGCACATCCTCGGCGACATGGCCAATCGCGCCCGTGCACTCGGCATCGACACGCCCTTGCTGGATCTCGCCCGGGCGCATGTGGCGGCCTATGAGGTTGGACGTCAGAGAGCTGCGGGCTAACCCGCCCCGATCAGCGGGATCGCTTCGTCCCGTTCGTACAGATACAGCAGGCAGCGTAGCGCCTCGCCACGTTCGCCCTTCAGCTTGGGGTCGTCCTTCATGATGCGCAGCGCCTCGTCACGGGCTTGCGTGATCAGCTGGCCGTGGACCTCGGAGCGCGCGATGCGGTAGCCGGGCAGGCCGCTCTGGCGCACGCCGAGCACGTCGCCTTCGCCGCGCAGCTTCAGATCCTCCTCGGCGATGCGAAAACCGTCGGTGGTCTCGCGGATCACTTTCAGCCGCGCCTTCGACATCTCGCCGAGCGGTTCCGAGTACAGCAGCAGGCACGTCGAGGCCTCCGAGCCGCGCCCGATGCGACCGCGCAGCTGGTGCAGCTGGGCCAGGCCAAAACGCTCGGCGTTCTCGATCACCATGATGGTCGCGGCCGGCACGTCGACGCCGACCTCGACCACGGTGGTCGCGACCAGGAGCCCGATCTCGTGGGCCGCGAACTGCGCCATGACCTGGTCCTTCTCGGTGCCTTTCATCTGGCCGTGGACCAGGCCGACGCGATCGCCGAAACGTTTTTGCAGGCTCTCGAAACGTGTCGTCGCGTTGGTCAGGTGCTCGGTACCCTCGGCCTCGGACTCCTCGACCAACGGACAGATCCAATAGACCAGCTTGCCGGCCTGAAGCGCGCGGCCGATGCTCTCGGTGACTTCGTTGAGGCGGCTCATCGAGACGGTGCGGGTTTCAATCGGCTGGCGGCCGGCGGGTTTTTCGCGCAGCTCGGAAATGTCCATGTCGCCGAAATAGGTCAGCACCAGCGTGCGCGGAATCGGCGTGGCGCTCAGCACGAGAACGTCAACCGCTTGGCCTTTTGACGTCAGCGCAAGACGTTCGCGGACGCCAAAACGATGCTGCTCGTCGACCACGGCAAGCGCGAGATCGCTGAAGATCACGTCGTCCTGGATCAGCGCGTGGGTGCCGACCAGCAGGTCGATCTCGCCCGTGGCGAGCCGATCGATGATGTCGCGCCGCTCCTTGCCTTTTTCGCGCCCGGTGAGGATCGCGACCCGCATCCCGGCGCGTTCCGCCAGCGGCGCGATGGTCTTGATGTGCTGGCGCGCCAGAATTTCGGTCGGGGCCATCAGCGCGGCCTGCTTGCCGACTTCGGCCACGGCCGCCGCGGCAAGCAGCGCCACCACGGTCTTGCCCGAGCCGACATCGCCCTGCAGCAGGCGCAGCATCCGCACGGGTTGTTGCAGATCGTTGGCGATCGCCGCCGCCGCCTCGCGCTGGGAGGATGTCAGCGCGTAGGGCAGAGCATCGATGATCTTGTTGCGCAAATGCCCGTCGCCGGCATTGCGCACACCGGCCGGGCGGCGCAGCTGTGCGCGGATCAGTGCCAGCGCGAGCTGCCCCGCGAGCAGTTCGTCGAAGGCCAGACGCGACCAGAAGGGTTGATCAGGCAAGATGTCCGTGAGCTCGACCGGCTGGTGGACCCGGGTGAGGGCCTCCGCGACCGGCGGGAAGTTGCAGCGGCGCAGCACCTCCGGGCTGATCCATTCCGGCAGGGCCGGCAGTTTTTGCAGCGCCTGTGCGACCGCGCGACGCAGCGAGCCGAGTGCAAGCCCTTCGGTCAAGGGATAGACGGGATCGATGCCCGAGAGCTTTGAAATCGCCTCCGCGTCCAGCACCCGGTCGGGATGCACGATCTGCGGGATGCCGTCGTACATTTGCAGCGTGCCGGAGACGTAGCGCTTCTCGCCCATCGGCAGCAGCTTTTCGACGTAGCCGGGCTTGGCCCGGAAGAACGTCAGGACGACGTCGCCGGTCTCGTCGCTGGCATAGACCAGATACGGCGCGCGCGCATTGCGCGGCGGGGGCGGGCGGTGGCGGTCGACGGTGACCTCCAGCGTCACCAAGGTTCCCTGGACGGCATCGCGGATCTTCGGCCGCGCCCGGCGGTCGATGACCTGGCTCGGCAGATGCAGCAGGAGATCGACCAGCCGCGGCGTCTCATCGCGGCTGAGCAGATAGCGCAGCAGCTTGTCCTGCTTCGGACCGACGCCGGGCAGGCTGGTCACGGGAGCAAACAGCGGATTGAGCAGGCTGGGGCGCATCAGGGTGAATCTAGGATCGTTTCGACCCGTCATGCCCGGCTTTATGCCAGGCATCCACGTCTTTTTCGCGGTCCCTCGCGCGCGTGGCGGGCCATGACAAATCGAGTGCCCTGAGGGTCGCAACAAAGGGCTGACACCGGCGGTCCGAGTGGCTATATCACGCCGGCCCGGCACGTCCGGGCTTTCGGCGTTTGACTGGAATCGAGACATGACGGGAACGACACGATCAAGTGGCGGGCTGGACGACCGCCGCAAGCGGATTCTGTTCCGCTGCTGGCACCGCGGCACGCGCGAGATGGATTTGATTCTCGGCCGCTTTGCCGACGCCGAGATCGGCAATTTGTCCGAAAACGACCTCGAGGAGCTCGAGCGCCTGCTCGAGGAGTCCGATCCCGATCTCTATGCCGCCATCATCGGCGACAAGGTGCTGCCGGCTGACGTCACCGGCGCGCTGTTTGCCCGCATCAAGGCGTTTCCGATCGCGGACGGCAATTTATGAAATCGGGTTCGAAATCGCCCGCCGAGCTGCTGACGCCGGGCCGTGCGCTGACGCTTGCCAATGTCGCCGAAGGTGCCGAAGGCCTCGTCATTTCGGACCTCGCGCGCGCCATTGCCGCGCGGCCGAAGAAGCCGGCTGTCAGTCTTGCGGTCGTCTGCCGCGACGGGCCGCGGATGCAGCAGCTCGAACGCTCGCTGCAATTCTTCGCGCCCGATTTGCCGGTGCTGACCTTCCCGGCCTGGGACTGCCAGCCTTATGACCGTGTCTCGCCCCATGGCGGCATCCTGGCGCAACGCCTGACCACGCTGGCGCGGCTCGCCTCGCTGACCGGCAGCGACAAGCCGCTGATCGTGCTGACCACTGTGAACGCCGTCGTGCAGCGCGTGCCTTCGCGCGATCTCGTCGCCGCGCAGGCGCTGTCGGTCGCACCCGGCAATGTGGTGCCGATGGATACCATTGTCGCCTGGCTCGAGCACAACGGCTACAACCGCTCCTCGACCGTGCGCGAGCCCGGCGAATATGCCGTTCGCGGCGGCATATTGGACCTGTTTCCGGCCGGCCTCGACCAGCCCGTCCGTTTTGACTTTTTCGGCGACAGCCTGGAATCGATCCGCTCCTTCGATGCCGAGACCCAGCGCACGATGCTCGACATGCGCTCGCTCGATCTCGTGCCCATCTCGGAATTCCAGCTCGTCACCGACACCATCCGCCGCTTCCGCATGGGCTATGTCGCCGAATTCGGCGCGCCCGAGCGCGACGATGCGCTCTACGAGGCCGTCAGCGAGGGCCGCCGCCATCCCGGCATGGAGCACTGGCTGCCGCTGTTCCAGGACCGGATGGACACACTGTTCGATTACCTGCAAGGCGCCGCGGTCGCGATCGAGCCGCAGGCCGAGGACGCCGTGCGCGAGCGCTTCAAGCAGATCCTCGATTATTACCAGGCCCGCCGCGATGCGATGGAGCATCCAGGCGGCGGCGCCATCTACAAGCCATTGCCGCCGGACCGGCTCTATCTGACTGAGGACGAGTGGGCCAAGCGTCTCGGCGATGTCCCGCTGGCGCGGCTGACGCAGTTTTCCGTTCCGGCCGATGGCACCAACGTCGTGGACGCCGGTGCGCGCAAGGGCCGCGACTTCGCGCCGGAGCGTAACGACACCACCGTCAACGTGTTCGAGTCCGTGGTCAGCCACGTAATGGCCTTGCAGGCCCAACGCAAGAAGGTCGTGATCGCGCTGTGGACCGAAGGCTCGCGCGACCGCATGACCTCGATGCTGCGCGATCACAAGCTGACCCACACCACCAGCGTCAACAGCTGGCGGACGGTGCAGGCAACGCCGCGCAACGAGACCATTCTCGCGGTGCTCGGCCTCGAAAGCGGGTTCGAGACCGACGAGATCGCCGTCATCAGCGAGCAGGACATTCTGGGCGACCGCCTGGTGCGGCCGCGCAAGGCGAGCCGCAAGCTCGACAATTTCATCTCGGAGATCACGAGCCTTGCCGCCGGCGATATCGTCGTCCACGCCGACCACGGCATCGGGCGGTTCATCGGCCTGCAGACGCTCGACGTCGCCGGCGCGCCGCATGACTGCCTTGAGCTGCATTATGCCGCCGACGCCAAGCTGTTCCTGCCGGTCGAGAACATCGAGCTGCTGTCGCGCTACGGCTCCGACCAGACCACGGTCGAGCTCGACCGCCTCGGCGGCTCTGGCTGGCAGACCCGCAAGGCGAAACTCAAGAACCGCATCCGCGAGATCGCGGGCGAGCTGATCAAGATCGCGGCCGAGCGTCATTTGCATGAGGCGCCCAGGCTGCCGGTGCAACCCGGCCTCTATGACGAGTTCTGCGCGCGCTTCCCCTATGACGAGACCGAGGACCAGTTAGGGGCGATCGAATCCACCCTCAAGGATCTCGAACTCGGCCGTCCCATGGACCGGCTGATCTGCGGCGACGTCGGTTTCGGAAAGACGGAGGTCGCGCTGCGCGCCGCGTTCGCCGTCGCGCTCGAAGGCAAGCAGGTCGCCGTGGTGGTGCCGACCACGCTGCTCGCCCGCCAGCACCACAAGACCTTCACCGAGCGCTTCCGCGGCTTCCCGGTGCAGGTGGAGCAGGCCTCACGCCTGGTCCCGACCAAGCAGCTCAACCAGGTCAAGAAGGGCATCGCCGACGGTTCGGTCGACATCGTCGTCGGGACCCATGCGCTGCTCGGCAAGGCGATCAAGTTCCGCGACCTTGGCCTGGTGATCGTCGACGAGGAGCAGCACTTTGGCGTCACCCACAAGGAGCGGCTGAAGGCACTGCGCTCCGAGGTGCATGTGCTGACGCTATCGGCGACACCGATCCCGCGTACGCTCCAGCTTGCGCTGACCGGCGTCCGCGAGCTCTCGATCATTGCGTCGCCGCCGGTCGACCGGCTTGCGGTGCGCACCTTCGTCGCCCCGCACGATCCGCTGATGATCCGCGAGGCACTGCTGCGCGAGCGCTATCGCGGCGGCCAGGCCTTCTACGTGGTGCCGCGCATCGACGACCTCGCCGAGGTCAAGGACTTCCTCGACAAGAACGTGCCGGAGATGAAGGTCGCGGTCGCCCACGGCCAGATGCCGCCCGCCGTGATCGAGGACATCATGACCGCGTTCTACGACGGCAAGTTCGACATCCTGCTGTCGACCACCATCGTGGAATCCGGTCTCGACATCCCCAACGCCAACACGCTGATCGTGCACCGCGCCGACATGTTTGGCCTTGCCCAGCTCTATCAGCTCCGCGGCCGGGTCGGTCGCTCCAAGCTGCGCGCCTATGCGCTGTTCACGTTGCCGGCGCAGCAGAAGATCACGGCACAGGCCGAACGCCGCCTCACCGTACTGCAATCGCTGGAGACGCTCGGCGCGGGCTTCCAGCTCGCCTCGCACGACCTCGACATCCGCGGCGCCGGCAATATCCTGGGCGAGCAGCAGTCCGGCCACATCAAGGAGGTCGGCTTCGAGCTCTACCAGTCGATGCTGGAGGAGGCGATTGTTAACCTCAAGGCCGGCGTCTCCGAGCCTGCCGCCGACCGCTGGTCGCCGACGATCACGATCGGCATGCCGGTTCTCATTCCTGAGGATTACGTCGGTGATCTCTCGGTGCGGCTGTCGCTCTACCGGCGTCTCGCCGACCTCGACACCGAGGAAGAGATCGAGAATTTTGGCGCCGAGATGCGCGATCGTTTCGGCGTGCTGCCGGACGAGGTGCGCTATTTGTTCAAGGTCGCCGCGATCAAGGCGTTCTGCCGCCAGGCCAACGTCGAGAAGATCGATGCCGGCCCGAAGGGCGCCGTCATCGCCTTCCGCGACAGTTCATTCGCGCATCCCGACCGCCTGGTGTCGTTCATCCGCAGCCACGGCCAGGCGGCCAAGGTGCGGCCCGACATGAAGGTGGTGTTTTTCCAGGACTGGGAGACGCCGGAAGAGCGTCTCGCCGGCACCACCGAGATCATGCGCCAGCTGGCACACCTCGCGCAGAGCAAGAAGGCGGCGTAAGGCTTCAGGTCTCACCACGTCATTGCGAGCGCAGCGAAGCAATCCAGACTGTTGCCCGCGGGAAGATTCTGGATTGCTTCGCTGCGCTCGCAATGACGATGTTTTGTTGCAGCAGCTTGCCGAAGAAAGCTACGACGCAGCCCTTGAGGCGTCCGCCGACAGCCGCGCGAGCAGCGATCGGGCCGTATCCGACGGCGACAGCGAGTCCACCGAGACCACCGGATCGCTGCGCATCTCGTGCTTGCCGTTCGAAGTATGCCGCATGACCGCGGAGAGGCGGCGGGCGATCATATGAGCGGTGCGGAAGTCGGTTTCGGCGAACACCACGATCACGGAGCCGTCTTTCTGGGCGGCACCGAAATCCATCTGTCGCATCAGGCGGCTCAGGATCCGCGCGGCGTCCAATTGCGCGCGAGGATTGCCGGGATCGAAGGCAAAGCGCGCCACCGACAGGCCGCCGCCGCGGCCAAGTGTCTGCTCGACCGCCTTGGAAAAATCCCGCGCGAAGGCTTCGACCGTCAGCAGCCCGCTGCGCGGGTCGAGCCAGCCGCCGGCGTCGATCGAGCGCAGGGTGCGGCTGAGTTGCGCTTCCATTGCGTGCTGGCGGATCAGGGGCAGTGCGTTGGCGGCGATCTTCGCAGGCTCGCCCGAGATCAGCTCGAGATTGGGCAAATCATAGCTTTGTACGAGCTGGTGCGCGGTGACGACCACGGGCAGGTTGCGGAAGCGCGTATCCTCCGCGAGCACCGTGAGGAAGGCATCGGTGACGCGCGGGGTAAAACCTTCGGCGAGCACGACGCCGTCGATGTCGCGGGAGTTGAGATGCTTTGCCGCCGCCTCGATCGAAAGCGCGCCGATGACGCCCATGCGTTCGCCGAGCGCGACGGAGAGCGCGGGGTAAGCCGCGCCGCGGCCGACCAGGAGTACGGTGGCATCGCGCACGGGATCAGCGTCCGGCGGCGCGACCCTCAGCTCCGGCAGCCGGCGCAGCACCGTGGCATGCAGCGTGCGCACGCGCATCGCGGCGCGAAGCCGTGCGATCAGGGCGTCGGCATTGTCGCGTGAGGAGAAGGGCAGGGCGTTGGGAGGCAGCGTGCTCCGTGCATCGAGGGCGATCAGTGGCAGATAGAGCGGCTGATCCGCGATCTTCTTCGCAAGCAGCGCAATATGCGGTTCGTGCCCGCCATGCATCGCGGCAAGGACGGCCGCCGGCTGCATCTGCTCGACGGCGCGCGCGGCGCTGGCCCAATCGGTATCGACGACGGGAAAGAATCGAGCCTCGTCCAGCGCCGCAATGAAGGCGGGGCGCTCGGCATTGGACACAAAAAGGATCGGGCCCGCCTGGGACATCACAAACTCTGATCACGCAATCGATGCTGCGCAATCTAGTTTGGCCGCCTTAATGCTGCGTCAACGAATGGGCCGAAACTGTGCTCAAGTCGGCCCGGAGCGGTCGCGAAAAGCTTCGACCATCAGGGGGTTAAGCCCGAGTTCACTGAGCGCCTCGCGGGCGCGGGCATTGTCCTGGGCCCGGCCAGCCAGCCGGTGCCCCGAGAGCCGGTCGGGCAGCGCGGTCAAGAGCGCGCCCTGGCCGAGCCGGCGTGCCCATTCCTGCAAGTCATTGGAGAGGAAGCGGTAGCCGCCAACCGCCATGATGCCGGAGGGCGGCGCGGTGATGCAGATCGCGCCGCTGGCACGATCGATCCGCGCGGCATAGCCGGTATCGACATAGTCGCGCGGCGGCTGCGCAATCAGCGTATCGCCAACCGGCTGTGGCGGAGCGTAGGCCGCGATCGGCACCATCGGCCCGCGCAGCCCGAGCGTGCCCTTCGGCGTCAGCAGAATGTCGCCTGCAATCGAGGATCCGGACTGCTCGCGCGGGGCGCCATGCGGCCCGGGCATCACGGTCAGGGGCATGCCGTCCTCGCCGCGCCGGGCGCCGAACAATCCGGCCTCGCCGAACAGATAAACGTCGGTGAGCGGCGCATGCGGAGCGATCCATGCCTCGCTCGCCGCCACCTGCTCGGGCGCACGCCACAAACCGACGACGTTGCGCAAGGTCGGCATCCGCGCTGCAAGATCCGAATCGCCAAGCCGCAAGGCGAGCTGCGCCGGGGCGATCAGCACGTCGCATTCATGCGCGTTGATCTGCTGCTCCAGCACCTCGCTCTCGAAGGGATGATGCAGCGCCAGCGTGCCGCCGCAGAGCAGCCACACCGCAAGCGATGAGGCGAGGCCCGCGAACGACATCGGCGAGAACGCCGCCATCACGGTCGCGCCCTGCTTGATGTCGGCTTCGAGCGACATCGCGAGGCCGCCGGCGATCAGGCTGAAATGCGGCCGCGGCACCGGGCGAAAGCCCTCTGCCGTGACATCAAAGGAGATCATCGCCGCCTTGCGGCCGTCCTGGATCACGGCGCGCGTGGTACCGGGCGGGCGCGCCAGGACGTCGTCGAGCGAGGCCATGCCCTCGGGCAGGTCGGGGCCGAAACCGAACACGTGGCGGATCGAGAAGGCTTCCGCCGCGGCATGCATGGCGAGGTCGGAATAGCTGACGCCATCGAGCTTGCTCATGGTGACGATGGCGCGCGCCGCGGTGCGGTTGAGCGCGGCGGTCAGTTCCGCATGCCGCCAGAGCAGGGGCAGCACGGCGACGACGAGGCCGGCGCGGTGGGCGGCGAGCACCGTCAGCACGAACTCGACCGTGCTCGGCAACTGGATCGCGATGACGGAATTGGCGGGCAGGCCCGACTCGACGAAATGCGCCGACAGTGCCTCGATCGCCGTGTCGGCCTCGGCATAGGTCAGCCGCCGCGGCTGGTGTCCGGTGATGCGTGCCTTGTTGAGGGGATCGAACAAGGCGGGCGCATGCGGCTGCCGGGACAGCGTGCGCTGGAACAACGTGTCGAGCGTCGGCGATACGGCTGGCTGGTTCACGGCATCACTTCGCTGGAGACGGACCCTTCGACCACCAGGTCTCCGGCAGATACCCGGACAGCGCGGTGGTCGATGGTCGTTCTATCCGATTCCAGCGCGCGATCCATTGCTCGGAGACGTTAAACAGGGGGATTGTGTAGAAGCCTGCGATCAGGGCACGGTCGAGCGCCCGCACCGCCGAGACGAAGTCCGTATGATCACGGGCCTCCAAGAGGGCCGCGATCATGGCATCGACCGCGGGATCCCTGGCGCCCATGTAGTTGCGGGTACCCGGATTGTCCGCGGCTGCGCTGCCCCAATAGAAATATTGCTCGTTGCCGGGCGAGAGCGACTGGTCCCAGCGGTTCTGGATCATATCGAACTCGTAACCCAGCCGGCGCTGGTCGAACTGCACGGGATCGACCGATCGCACGCTCGGCTCGATGCCGGCGCGCTTGAGGTCGCGCTGGAACGCCAGCGCGATGCGCTCCTGGTCGCGGGTGGTCACCAATATCTCGAAAGTGAGGGGGGCTTTGGTCGCGCGGTTGCGCAGCACTGTGCCCTCGAGATCGTAGCCGGCCTCCGACAACAGCTTTAGCGCGGCGCGTAGCGTGGTGCGGTCGCGCCCTGAGCCGTCGGTGACGGGGAGGCGATAGATGCCGTCCATGATGTCGGGCGGCATCCGCGCGGCAAAGGGTTTGAGCAGTTCGCGCTCGCTTGCATCCGCAGGCCGGCCGTAGGCTGACAGCTCCGAACCGGCGAAATAGCCGGCAACGCGCGAATAGAGTCCGAAGAAATAGCTGCGGTTGACCAGCTCGAAATCGAACAGCAGCGTCAGCGCCTGGCGCACGCGGATGTCGGCGAAGATCGGCCGCCGCGTGTTGAACACCAGGAATTCCGACGGCTGCGGTACGCCGGGCTTGATGGTGTCGCGGATCACATCGCCGCTCTTTGCCGCGGGAAAATCATAGCCGTCGTGCCATCGCAGCGGCTCGTTCTCGACACGGAAATCATAGAGGCCGCGCTTGAAGGCTTCAAACTGGCCGTTCGCCTCGCGAAAATAGTCGAGCCTGATCTCGTCGAAATTGTAGAGCCCGCGATTGACTGGGAGGTCGCGGCCCCAATAATCGGGATTGCGGGTCAGCGTGACGCTGGCGCCGGGCTTCACCACCGTGACCCGGTAGGGGCCCGAGCCGATCGGCCCGGTCAGCGTCGTCTCCTCGAACGTCGCGACGTCGACAGCATGTTTCGGCAGGATCGGCATCAGGCCGAGGATCAGTGGCAATTCGCGGTCATTGGCGCCCGCGAGGTCGAAGCGGACGGTGAGGGGATCTGGCGCGTCGGCCTTGGCGACCTTGCCATAGTATTGCCGAAGGTTCGGGCGGCCGTGGTCGCGCAGAAGCTGCCAGGAAAACAGCACGTCGTCGGCGGTGACCTGCTTGCCGTCGGAGAAGCGGGCGCGGGGATCGAGGCGGAAGGTGACATAACTCCGCTGGTCGTCGGTCTCGACGGTCCTGGCGAGGAGTCCATAGAGCGTGAACGGCTCATCCTGTCCGCGCGCAAGCAGGCTCTCGACCACGTAGCCCCGCATCTGCTGCACGGCCAATCCCCTCACGATGAAGGGATTGAGGCTGTCGAAGGTGCCGAGCATGCCCCAGGTCAGCCGCCCGCCCTTGGGCGCTTCCGGATTGGCATAGGGCATGTGGGTGAAATCGGCCGCTAGTGCCGGCTTGCCGTGCATCGCGATGGCATGCGCTTCCTCGGCTCGCACGCCGCTTGCTGCGAGCCCGGCGGCCAGAGCAAAGGCGACGACGCAGAGGCGCACACCGGGGCCCTCGAGCAGGCGCTGGAACATGAACATTGGTACACGTTGATTCGAGGACAGCCGGGCCTCAATCTTATCACAGGGAATTTGATGGGGCGCCGGCGCCAGCGCGGTCAAACACGCTTGTCGGCATTGATCTTTTCGTCGACCGCGTTAAGAAGGCGGGCAATCGCGCACGAGCGCCGAGCCCGTCACTTATCCGCCTCAATTGACGGGGAGAGAGCCGCGCCTGGCGGCTCGGTTCGGCGCTTCGGAGCGGTTCGGGCGCTTCCCGTTCAGAAAGGGTTTTCCGCAATGAATTTCCGTTATTTGGCCGCGTCCGTCCGGCCGCGCGGGCGAGTACTCGCCCTGTTGACGGCGACGGCATTGGCCGTTCCGTTTGCCGCAGAAGCCCAGACCGCCGCTCCGGCCGCGCCCAAGACGGCTCCGAAGGCTGCGCCAAAGGCCGCCCCCAAAGCTCCGGCGCCCGCACCTGCGCCTCAGGCCCAGCAAGCGCCCGCGCAGGGCGCTCCGGCACAACCGGGCGCCCAGCCGGCGGATCAGCAGATCCAGCTGATCTACGCGCCCTGGACCAAGTTCTGCCTCAAGGGCCAGGACGCCAACGCCAAACAGGTCTGCTTCACCGGCAAGGATGGCCGCATCGAATCGGGCCAGCCGGTCATCGCGGCCGTGATCATCGAGCCGGAAGGCGAGCCCAAGAAGATACTGCGCGTGACGCTGCCGCTCGGCATGCAGCTCGTGCACGGCACCCGCATCATCGTGGACAACAATCCGCCGTTGCAGAGCCCCTATGTGATCTGCTTCCAGAACGGCTGCATGTCCGACTACGAGGCGACGCCAGAGCTCATCAACAACATGAAGAAGGGCCAGAATCTCGTTGTTCAGGCGATCAACGCCAACGGCGCGCCGCTGACCCTGCCGCTGCCGCTCGCCGGCGAATTCCAGAAGGCCTATGACGGCCCGCCGACCGATCCGAAGGTGTTTGAGGAAACCCAGAAGAAGCTCCAGGAAGAGCTTCAGAAGAAGGCTGACGAGCAGCGCAAGAAGCTCGAGCAGAGCGGTGCTGCGCCTGGCGCGGCTCCGGCGGCACAGAAGTAAGCGGGCTCAAATCCGGACATGAAAAAGGCGCTCACCTCGAGCGCCTTTTTTGCTGGGCCGCTTGGTCGGGCGAAACTCAGTTCAGCGATGGATTGCGCGGGCGGTAGCCGCCGGTCTTGTCCTTGACGAAGATCTCGGCGACCTGGGAATGGCGGATCGGCTCGCCGGACTCGTCGGCCAACAGGTTCTGCTCGGAGACATAGGCGACGTATTCCGAGTCCGCGTTCTCCGCGAGCAGATGGTAGAACGGCTGATCCTTGTGAGGCCGCACCTCTTCAGGAATCGACTGCCACCATTCCTCGGTGTTGTTGAATTCCGGATCGATGTCGAAAATCACGCCCCGGAACGAGAAGATCCGGTGGCGAACGACCTGCCCGATCTGGAATTTGGCGGTCCGCGCTTTAATCATTCTCCGTCGATAGACCAGGATTGTGGCCGATGCTAGTGGCCTCATCTGGATTTAACCTGCCGGTAAGGGGCGCCCCCAAATCTTCAGAAAACACTTCATCAATGGTCGATATCCTCAATCTGGCGCTACCATATTTTGGCTTGATCTTCGTCGGTTTCGCCTGCGGCAAGGTCAAATCGCTGCCGGAATCGGGCCTCGCCTGGATGAACTTCTTCCTGCTCTACGTGTCGCTGCCGGCGTTGCTGTTCGCGATCATGTCGAAGACGCCGTTCTCGGAATTGAACAACCCGCCGTTCCTGGTTGCGACCACCTTGTCGACGGTTGCGGCCTTCACCATCGCGCTCGTCGTCGGCAAGATTCTGGGACGGCTGACGCTGCGCGAGGCGACGCTCGCGGGCCTGTCCGGCGGCTACGGCAACATCGGCTATATGGGACCGGGGCTGGCGCTTGCCGTGCTGGGACCGAAGGCGTCGGCGCCGACCGCGCTGATCTTCTGCTGTGACAGCATCTTCCTGTTCTCGATCGTGCCGCTGCTGATCGAGCTCTCCGACCGGGACCATCCCTCGCTAATGCATGCCTTTGGCGTCGTGCTGAAGCAGATCGTTCTCAACCCGCTGATCATGTCGGCCTGCTTTGGCGCAGCGGTCGCGGCGCTGCATATCGAGCTGCCGGTCGCGCTCGATCGCACCATCACCTTTCTCCAGAACGCAGCCGCTCCGACGGCGCTGTTCGTGCTCGGCGTGACGGTGGCGCTCCGTCCGTTCGATCGCGTGCCCTGGGAGGTGCCGGGCGTGATCGCAGTCAAACTCCTGGTGCATCCGCTCGCGTCCTTCGCGTTGATGCTGGCGTTCGGACCGTTCGCGCAGCCCTGGGCCGCGACGGCAGTGCTGATGGCCTCGCTGCCGCCGGCGCTGAACGTGTTCGTCATCGCCCGGCAGAACGATGCCTGGATCAGATCCGCCTCCGTCGCGGTGCTGCTCGGGACGTTTGCGTCGGTGGTGACGCTGACCAGCGTGATGTGGCTGCTCCAGACCGGACGGCTGGTGTTTCCGTAAAACGTTATTTTCGCCAGGTCGGCGTCAGGCCTTCGCGCATCGCGAAGCGCCTGAGCGGGCCGATGGCGCCGAGCAGGTGCATCCCGACTGCGCGGACCGGCTGGAGCGGCAGGAAGTCGTTGAGCAAGGAACGGTTGGCGATGTCGATCGCAAATGTCCGGCTCAGGATATCCGGCCGCCGCGCGCGGTCGTAGCGCTTGAGCACCTCGGGCGCGCCGGGATCGTCGCCCGCCGCAATCGCTTGGCCAGCAAGCCTCGCAATATCGGCGGCATCCCTGAGGCCGAGATTGAGGCCCTGGGCGCCGATCGGAGGAACCACGTGGGCGGCTTCGCCGACCAGCGCGATGCGGTCGCGGCCAAAGGACTTTGGCCGCTCGATCGCCAACGGGAACAGGTTGCGGCCGGGCTCGACCGTCATGAGTCCCAAAATCGAATGCGCCTGCTTCTCGATCGCGGCGGACAGTTCGTCGTCGCTCAGGGCGCGAAGCCGCTCGGCTTCGGCGGGAGCTGCGACCCAGACGACGCTGGAGCGGTTGCCGGGCAAGGGCACGAACACGCAAGGGCCGTGCGGCGTATGGAACTCGGTCGAGACGTTGCGATGCGGCCGCGCATGGCTGACATTGAAGGTGAGCGCGGTCTGCGTCAGGTCGCGCCGTGTCACGGCGATCCCGGCCGCCTCTCGGCACAACGAATGCCGGCCGTCGGCGCCGACCACCAGCCGTGCCATCAAGAATTGCGCGGAGGCGGTGCGGAGCGCGACGTCGGCGGCTTCGACGACGACGCTCTCGGCCTCGTCATCGAAACGGACGAGATCGGGCAACTCGGCCGCGCGCGCTTCCAGCGCCAGCATCAGGGAGCGGTTGTCGATATTGTAGCCGAAGGCGTCCACGGCGATTTCGTGACAGGAGAAGCGGACCTCCGGCGCGCGGAACAGCCGGCCGGTATCGTCGACGAGCCGCATGATTTCGAGCGCGGCGGCCTTGTCCTTGCAGCGTGGCCAGACGTCGAGGCCGTCCAGCAGATCGACGGAGGCGCCGAGCAGCGCGGTGGTGCGGTTGTCGGCATAGGGTACGCGCCGTGCCACCAGCGCAGTTCGGGCACCCGCTTGCGCCAGTGCGATGGCCGCCGCAAGGCCTGCCGGTCCGCCGCCGATCACGGCTGCGTCAAAGAGTGTCGAGGCGTCTGTCATGGAACGACAATTGACATGCCCGGCGGCAAATTCAAGCCGAACTCTCGTCTCCGTCATTCCACGGCGCGCCTCTTGGCGCGAACCCGGAATCCATCGCGCCGCCGAGCTGGTTGTGAAATGGATTCCGGGCTCGACGCTCGCGTTGCCCCGGAATGACGCAACCCGCCTTCCTGCTGATTTCCCTTGATTTTATGACGAATGTGCGACCGAGCGCCGCAATGGCGGATGTGCAAATCGTTCTCATTCTGATAGCACGAGCCATGGACAGCCAGGAGGAATCCCTGAAGCCGACGCCTGCGATCCGTGCCGCGGCCTTCTCGGTGCACATCTTCACCGCCTTCGGCGCGGCGATCGCGCTACTGGCGATGCTGGAGGCCGTGCGCGAGCATTGGGCGGCGATGTTTCAATGGCTGGGCGTAGCCCTGATCATCGATGCGATCGACGGTCCGATCGCGCGCCGGCTGAATGTCAAGGACGTGCAGCCGAACTGGTCAGGCGACGTGCTCGATCTCGTGGTCGACTTCGTCACCTATGTGTTCGTGCCGGCGTATGCCATCGTTGCGAGCGGCCTGTTGCTGCCGGTGGCAGCCCCATTGCTCGGCATCGCCATCATCGTCACCAGCGCACTCTATTTCGCCGATCTGCGCATGAAGGCCGACGACAATCATTTTCGCGGCTTTCCGGCGCTGTGGAATGCGGCTGCGTTCTACCTGTTCCTGCTGCATTGGCCGCCGCTGTGGTCGACGCTGCTGGTCGCAGCCCTGGTGGTGCTGACCTTCGTGCCGTTCCACGTCCTGCATCCGGTCCGTGTCGCGCGGCTGCGCTGGCTGACGATGTCGCTGATCGTGATCTGGGCGCTGCTCGGGCTGTATGCGCTGGAGATGGATTTTCACGTCGGCACTGGCGTGACCATCGCACTCTGCGCGATCGCGCTTTGGATCTGTCTCAGCGACGCCGTGATCCGGCTGGCAAGATCCTTCGCATGATGCATCTGTTGACCAGTCCCGAGGCCTGGGCCGCGCTGCTGACCCTGACCGCGCTCGAGATCGTGCTCGGCATCGACAACGTTATCTTCCTGTCGGTGATGGTGTCGCGCATTCCCGAGAAGCAGGCGCTGCGCGCCCGCCAGATCGGACTGGCGCTGGCGCTGGTGTTCCGGATCATCCTGCTGAGCCTGCTGGTCTGGCTGATCGGCCTGACCGCGCCGGTGTTTTCGCTTTCGGGTTACGACTTCTCCTGGCGCGACCTCATCCTGATCGGCGGCGGCCTGTTCCTGATCGCAAAGGCGACCCACGAGATTCATGCGGAAGTCGACGCGGACAACGCGGATGGCGAGGGCGCCTCCGGCCGTAACGCTTTCGTCTGGGTGATCGCCCAGATCGTCGTCATCGACATCGTGTTCTCGCTGGACTCGATCATCACTGCGATCGGCATGGCGCAGGACATCGAGATCATGATCGCGGCCGTCGTGATCGCCTGCCTGATCATGTACATTTCCTCTGGTCCCGTGGCGCGATTCGTCGCGGAGCATCCGACCACCAAAATGCTCGCGCTGGCATTTCTGGTGCTGATCGGCGTGGCGCTGGTTGCGGATGGATTCAAATTCCACATCCCGCGCGGCTACATCTATTTCGCAATTGCGTTCTCGGCGGCGGTCGAGTTCTTCAACGTGCTCGCGAAGCGCAACCGCAAGAAGACCGGCAAGCCGTCGGTCAAGCGTTCCGGTTAGCGTCGAGTTGACAAGACGGTCGCGATGTCTTTCGCTGATCCGCAACAAGACCGAGAGCAAGACGAGGAGCTCAGGCGATGACCAAAGCCGTCCGTGTGCACAAGGTCGGAGGCCCCGAAGCGCTGGTCTATGAAAGCGTCGAGGTGCCGGCGCCTGCGACCGGCGAGGTGCGCATCCGCCAGCATGCGGTCGGGCTGAATTTCATCGACGTTTATTACCGCACCGGCCTCTACAAGGCGCCGGGGCTGCCCTTCATCGCCGGCAACGAGGCCGCGGGCGAAGTTGTCGCGGTTGGACCGGGCGTGACGAATTTCCACCCCGGCGACCGCGTCGCCTACTACCACAATCTCGGCGCCTATACCGGCGAGCGCAACATTCCCTGGGAGAAGCTGGTCAAGCTGCCCGACCACATCACCTACGAGCAGGGCGCCGTGCTGATGCTCAAAGGGCTGACGGTCTGGTATCTCCTGCACAAGACCTTCAAGGTCGAGCCGCATCATCGCGTGCTGATCCACGCCGCGGCCGGCGGCATCGGCCTGCTTGCATGTCAGTGGGCGAGGGCGCTCGGGGCTCACGTCATCGGCACCGTCGGCTCGCGCGCCAAAGCGGAGATCGCCGAGGCCAATGGCTGCGACCACGTCATCCTCTACAACGAGGAGGATTTCGTCGCGCGGGTCAAACAGATCAGCCGCAACGAGGGCTGCGATGTCGTCTATGACGGCGTCGGCAAGGCGACATTCCCGGGCTCGCTGTCCTGCCTGAAGCCGCGCGGCATGTTCGTTTCTTTCGGCAACGCATCGGGTCCCGTTCCGCCGTTCTCGATCGCCGAGCTCAACAATCACGGCTCGCTGTTTGCGACGCGGCCGAAACTCAACGACTACATCGGCAAGCGTTCGGAGCTCTTGGAAGGTGCCGACACGCTGTTCGCCGCGGTCATCAACGGCAAGCTGCACGTGCCGATCAACCACGCCTACGCGCTGAAAGATGCCGCGAAGGCCCACGTCGATCTCGAAAGCCGCAAGACCACGGGCGCGTCCATCCTAAAGCCCTGAATGCATCTCGAACCGTGCCGTTCGCGGCAAATTCTCGGTACACTATCGGACAGATCGCGCCTTAAGGCCGATTGCTTCGCCGCTTGCTGCACATCAAGTTCTTAGAGTCGCCACGATTCGATCGTGATTGCGGCAGGGGACGGCTGATGGTTGGACCGTGGGGGCGGGATGTCGAAAACGGAAAAGCTGGAATTCAAATATCCGCAGACGCATTGCGAGTCTTGTGAGATGAGGACGCCGCATTTACACGAACGACGTGCAGTTGCCGGCCGCATGGTGGTGCGGTCCGTTTGCCTTGCGTGCAACTCCGAGAGACCCAGAGGAGGCGATGCAGGTTCGACCTGCAGCCACGACCGGTAAGCAGCGGTGTCCTTGCCGGCGATCGTCCGTCACCAAACGCCGTGACTCGTGCTTTGCAATGGCAGATCCGTATGTTTCTGACGAGCTTCGCAGCTTCATCTTGAAGCGGATCGATTCCGTGGTCCAAATCGAGGCTCTTCTTCTCATTCGATCCGGCGCCCAGTCTCACTGGAACGCGACCGGGCTGGCGAAGCGTCTCTACATCGCCGAATCGGAAGCGGCCGAAGCACTGAACCGACTTTGCGCGACCGAGCTTCTCATCTGCGTCGACGGAAACTACAGCGTCGACGGAATACCGCCGCAGAATCTCGAGTTGCTGGAAGAGTTGCTGGGGGCATACTCGCGTCACCTCATTCCGGTGACTAACATCGTTCACTCGAAATCTCGCCGGATCGGCTCATTTGCCGATGCCTTTAAATTCCGAAAGGGTTCGTGAAGATGTCCCCTTTCATCTACGGTCTTTGTGCTGCGACATCAGCGGTCTGCGCAGGCATGCTGCTTGGCGCGTATCGGCGGGAGAAGTACAGCCTGTTGCTCTGGAGTGGCCTCTGCTTCGTGGGGCTGACCCTGAACAATGTCGTGCTCGTCATCGACAAGATCGTGCTGCCCGACGTCGACCTGTCGCTTTGGCGGCTGCTGATCGCGCTGGTTGCAATGGTGACTCTCCTTTACGGATTGATCTGGGACGCCGAATGATGGGGACCAATCTTACGGCGCTTTTATCAGGCGCGGTGGCGATGGCGTCATTCGCTGCGACGCTGTTCTTCCTCAAGTTCTGGCGCCAGACCTCGGACACCTTCTTCCTGCTGTTCGGCCTTGCTTTTGCGATCGACGCAGTCACGCGTTTTACGCTTGGGCTGACGCATATCTCCAATGAATTGGAGCCGGCCTTCTACTGCTTGAGGCTGGCGATGTTTGCTCTGATCATCGCCGCAATTGCAACGAAGAACCGGGGGCGCTGACGCCCCCTATGGAGTGCATCTGGCCACAGAGAAACTGGCCATCTTCGAAGGATAACTTGGTGCCAATCAGATTTCGGGATTTCTTTCGCTTTGGGGTGTTCGGTCTCGCTGTTGCGTTCATCGTCGCGTTCGGCATTTCGCCGTTCACGGGCGGAATCGTCGAGCAATGGTCCCGAAGTGACGTAGAGACCCGATCGAGGCTTGTCTTCAATGCGATCCAACCATTTCTCGACCGCGACGTCGAAGATCAATCCTGGGATCGGCTAGCCGATCTCTTCAAGCGGGTTGCGCTGGACAAGAAGATCCTGGCCGTCGGGTTCTGTAATCAGGCCGGCGAGTTGGTCGCGCCGACCCCGGAAATGCCGGCAAGCTTCAACTGCGAGAAGATCGCGCGGTCTGAAAACGAGAGCTTCGCAAATATTGCGAGCGCCGGCACGCGCATTCTGGTCGCCGCATTCCCGGTGATCACCACCAAGGGTCGGTCGTATCTCGTGATCCTGACCGACTTGAGCTTTGCGAGCGCGCGGTCAAGCCAGGTGCTGGCCTATCTGTTGGCTTCCCTGGCTGGCGTCGTGCTGGTGCTGACGGTGGGTACCATCATCTTCGCACTCCTGATGCTGCGGAACTGGATGAATTCGCTCAGGCGTGCGGTTGACGAGGTCCGGAAGGGCACCCCCGGCGCGCATCTTCCGGCGAGCGGGTCGGCGATGGACCGCGAAATTCACAAGCTGCTGCGGCAGACTGAACAGTTCAATCTCACCAAACAGATCGACTGGACCCCGACGGCGCTTCAGGAAGTGCTCCATGGCGTACTACCGGGTGCGGAAGTGCTGGTTGTCTCCAACCGCGAGTCGTACATCCACAACAGATCGAACGGCGGGATCGTCGTGCAGAGACCGGCGAGCGGTCTTGTCTCCGCGCTGGAGCCAATCATGCGCGCCTGCGGGGGCACCTGGATCGCGCATGGCAGCGGAAGCGCGGATCGCGACACGGTCGATGAGAATGACAGGATCCGGGTTCCAGAAGGGGCGCCTGCATATGCACTACGGCGCGTCTGGCTCTCCGAAGATGAGCAGGATGGCTATTACTACGGCTTTGCCAATGAGGGGCTCTGGCCGCTGTGTCACATCGTCTTCGTACGCCCGGCTTTCCGGATCGGTGACTGGCGGATGTATCGGGAAATCAACCAGCGCTTCGCGGATGCGGTGGTGGCGGAGGCGCGCACCGAAGACCCTGTCGTCCTCGTTCAGGACTACCACTTTGCTCTGGCACCGAAGATGATTCGACAGCGCTTGCCGAAAGCGACGATCATCTCGTTCTGGCACATCCCGTGGCCGAACGCAGAGACCTTCAGTATCTGCCCCTGGAAGGAGGAGATCATCGAGGGAATGCTCGGAAGCACCATCCTCGGATTTCACACCCAGTTCCACTGCAACAATTTCGTCGAGTGCGTCGACAGGTTCGTCGAGAGCCGGATCGACCGCGAGGTGCAGGCCGTCAGTCTAGCGGGCCACGAGACGAAAATCCGCGCCTATCCGATCTCGATCGAATGGCCTCCCAGCGCCCTCCAGACGGTGCCCGCGGGTGAAAAGTGCCGCGCCGAGGTCTTTGCCCACTTTGAACTCGCGGCCGGGACGAAGCTGATCGTCGGAGTGGAGCGGTTCGACTACACGAAGGGAATCCTCGACCGCATGCGGGCGGTGGCTGCGCTGTTGACCCGCAATCCGTCCTGGAAGGGACGGCTCGTCTTCATTCAAGTCGCGGCTCCGACGCGGAGCAAGCTCGACGCTTATTCGAAGTTGCAGTCAGAGGCGGAGGCGCTCGCAGCACAGATCAACGGGCAATATTTGGAGGAACAGGCGCCGATCAGGCTGATTGCACGGCACTATGAACCGACTGACGTGTTCAAGCTGTTTCGTGCGGCCGACGTGTGTGTCGTGAGCAGCCTCCACGACGGGATGAATCTCGTCGCCAAGGAATTTGTCAGTTCGCGCGAAGACAATGCAGGCGTGCTCGTGTTGTCGAGCTTCACGGGTGCCTCGCGTGAAATGTCGGAAGCGCTGATCGTCAATCCTTACGACACGGAGGAAATGGCGGCCGCGTTCGAGATTGCGATGACGATGCCGGTCGATGAGCAGGTCGAACGCATGAAGCTGATGCGCCAGCAAGTGAAGGAGAACAACGTTTATCGCTGGGCCGGCGCCATCCTGATGGACGCAGCGCGGAGCCGAACGCGCGAACGGATTCTCGGTTTGACGGAGACCCGCGGGCGGACACGCTCGAGCAGCGGTGCTGCTGGCGGTTAGAGCGAACACAAGACAAATGCCGTCGCTTGACAAACCACCTGTTCGCGGGGCTGCCCAAGCAGGCTGGGATCACCGATCGAAGACCAAAACATGACTCGACCCCACGACTGCGTTAATATGTCACGATACGGCGCCTTGCTCTGGAGCTAATTTCGCACTGCACTCGGTCGTTCGCATTTGTGGGCGCGTGAACCCCGGCGGCTCGTAAGGAAGGCGATGCTTGATCCCGCGGTATTCGATCCGACTCAGCACTTCGACAAGGCGCCGTCGTCCGTCCAGAATGCAATTCTTGCGACGCTGCCGGAAGCCGAGTTCGGTCTCTTTCGACCGCACCTGAAGCCCGTTCCGCTCAAGAGGAATGAGATTCTCCAGGAGGCGCTGCGTTACCCCGATGCGGCTTACTTTATCGAGTCCGGTGTGGTTTCGCGGGTCGTTCGGACGGTCAGGGATGGTCCGGTCGAAGTGGCGGTGGTCGGCAAGTTCGGGTTTGTGGGGGTGTCGCTGGTTCTCGGAACGATGCAAACGATCCAGCGAAGCGTGGTGCGGGTGCCGGGAAGCGCACTACGCATCGAAGCCGATGCGTTCCGGGATGTCCTGCAGCGGAGCCCGACGATCAGGGAACACCTGCTCAGATACGTCCAGGTTCTGATGGCGCTCAATATGCAGATGGCGCTTTGCAATGGCAGGCATGAAATCGGTGAACGCGTCGCCCGATGGCTTCTGCTGGCCCAAGATCGCATCGGAAGCGACCGCGTACCTGTTACGCATAGTATGATCGCCTCAGCTCTGGGCGTGAGGCGTCCGGGAGTCTCGAAGGCGCTTTCGGAGCTCGATGCAAAGCGCGTCATCGACGGTTCGCGCGGAGCCATTCGAATCCGCGATCTGGAAGGGCTGCGGCGGAATTCCTGCGAATGCGAAAGGATTCTGAGGGATCGGTTTCGCCTCATTCGCGATATGCCTCATCATCACCATCGCTTTGGGTAGGGAAACGACCCGGCGCAGGGCGGGCCGTCGTGGGGAAAGCCGTCACGACAGGCCGCCTCGAGCTTGCCCGGTGCAGCTACGCCACGCGCCTCGCCGCACCCGCCTTGGTCAAGATCCCGTCCAGACAATCGATCATCTCCGCGATCTCTCCCTTCGTGACATTCAGCGCCGGCATGAAGCGCAACGCGTCGACCTGCGGTGCGTTGAGGAGCACGCCGGCCTCGAACGCCTGTGCGACAATGCCAGGTGCGATCGGCAGCCTGAGGTCGAGCGCCAGCAAGTGGCCGCGGCCGCGCACCTCGCCGAGCCCGTGCCGGGCCGAGACCTTCTGGAGCTCGCTTTCGAGCAGCAGGCCGGTCTCGGTGACCGACTTCAGGAAGTCGGGCTTGCTGACCTGTTCCAGGACGGCAAGGCCGGCCGCGCACATGATCGGGTTGCCGTTGAACGTGCCGCCCTGGTCGCCGTGCTCGAAGCAGGACGCGCGTTCGGTCGCAAGCAGGGCAGCGAGCGGCACGCCGCCGCCGATGCCCTTGCCGAGCGTCATGATGTCAGGCGCAATCCCGGTGTGCTCATAGTGGAAGAGCTTTCCGGTACGGCCCATGCCGGTCTGGATCTCGTCGAAGATCAGCAGCAGGCCGCGCGCCTCGGTGAGCGCGCGCAGCTCCTTCAGGAACTGATCGCTGGCCGGCCACACGCCGGATTCGCCCTGGATCGGCTCGATCATCACCGCGACCGTGTTGGCGTTGATCAGCTTTTCGACCGAGGCGATATCGTTGAGCTTGGCTTTCTTGAAGCCGGCAATCTTCGGCTCGAACAGCGGCTCAAAGGCTTTCTTGCCCGACGCCGACATCGTCGCCAGCGTCCGGCCGTGAAAGCCGCCCTCGAAGCTGATGATCTCGAACGCGCCGTTCCTGTGCAGGCTGCCATATTTGCGCGCGAGCTTGATCGCGCCCTCATTGGCCTCCGCGCCGGAATTGGCAAAGAACACCTGGTCGAAGGCACTGTTGGCGACCAGCGCCTGCGCGAGCTTGAGACTCGGCTCGTTGTAGAAGGCCGGGCTCGGCGTCAGCAGCCGCTTGGCCTGTGCTGTTAGCGCATCGGCAATGGCGGGCGGCGAATGGCCGAGACAATTGACGGCCCAGCCCTGCACGAAATCGAGATAGCGCTTGCGGCTGTCATCCCAGAGGTAGGAGCCGGCGCCGCGAACGAACACGGCCTTGGGACGAGCAGTGATGTCCATCAGCGCATCATACGGATGGGTGGCGTTGGGCATGTCGAACTCCTCTGGGGCGGGGTGAAAAAGACGCGCGAAAAGCAAGAAGGCCGCACTGGGGGTGCGGCCTTCTCGAAAACTCTGCTGAATTCAGTGCTTCAGCGGCGTCGTCGGACATGGCGCAACCCATCATCGTCGCGGGAGCGACGACGCATGGCTTGGCGCAGGTGGGTCCGGGAAGA
This sequence comes from Bradyrhizobium sp. LLZ17, assembly GCF_041200145.1. Lineage (NCBI taxonomy): Bacteria > Pseudomonadati > Pseudomonadota > Alphaproteobacteria > Hyphomicrobiales > Nitrobacteraceae > Bradyrhizobium > Bradyrhizobium zaerense. Next base: position 1,320,212 of record NZ_CP165734.1, on the reverse strand, counting down.
GATCATGGGGCGGGTCCGTACAGCCGAATGGCAGGGCTTGTCAAGCAGGCGTTTTCTAGAACACGCTCCGTGTGCATCCGTCTGGTCCAGTGACTTGCTCATGGCATGCCGTAATGCGCGATCGTAGTCGGCAATCGCTGCATCGAGATTGCTGAGCTTGAGGTAGATGAGGGCGCGGCTATCAAGCGTATAAGGATCGTTCTCGCGCATCTTGAGCGACTGCTCGCAATCCGTTAGCAGAGCCCGGCCCGCATATTGATCTTGTGATTGTATGTCATTGATTGCTACGCGGAAACTATCAAGCCTCTGGCGAGTTTGTGATCAGACCGCGCGAATTGGTTCGAACCGGACGCACGACCGGCGAGACCAAGAGGGGCGGGATCAACCAGATAGTTTTTGCTTTGTCCGATAAGCCTTACCCGATCGATCTCGACAGCATTCGCGGCGCGTTTCCGCCGGGCATCGAAGCGCCACCCCTGTTGCTTGATTTTGCCGGTTGGCTGAACGGGCGTCCCTGGGGCAGCGTCGGCTGCTTTTCGCTGCAAGGCCAGTTCTCCGATCAGGCCCCGATCTTCGACGGCAGTTCGTTGCGGGACCGCTTCGCGCTGTTCATGCGCTTGCCGGACGGTTCGGCCGTCGGTGGTTGGTACGGCGCCGGTCTCGACCGCGACGACCCGCCGATGGTGGGGCTGGGGTCGGAGGGCGACTATCAGCTGCTGGCGCCGACGCTGGACGGTCTGCTCGCGAAGCTGACCGCGCAGCAATTCGACAAAGCCTGGCACGATCTGCTGCCGGATGACGAGGTCGAGTGTCAGACCGACGAGCTTGCGCAGTGGCTCGCCGGACGGCCGCCCGGCGAAAGGATGGCGCCCGAGGAGCAATCGTCGGAGCTGCCCGACTTCCGCGGCTTCGTCGAGAAGTGGAGCCGCGAGCGCGAGGACTACTGGGCCAATCACCGGATGATGGCCGAGCTCGGCTGGCGGCTTGCGGCGCATCTGCCCAAGGGCAAGAAGGCCTGGGACAAGACCCGCTTCGAAGTCGCGATCGTGGGCAAGCAATACCAGGCGCGGATTCTCAAGCAGGGACCGCAGCCGTTCGAGGAAGCCGCCTCGATCGGATCGCTGTTGCGCGAATTGCGCGAGGAGATGCGCCGGGCCCAGCCCGAGCTCGGGCTGTGGTACGCGATGAGTTTTGGGCTTTATGCCGACGGCCGGGTCATGCCCAACTTCGACTACGACGCGCGCCCGGCCATCGATGGCGAGCCGGCGCTGCTCTCCGAAGCCAGGGCCGATCTCACCCGTGCACCAAGGCCGGAGCGCTGGGTGCCGAAATGGCTAGGCTGACAGAGCTGTAGCCCCAAGCGACAGTGCGCTCCCTCGCCCGCTTGCGGAAGAGGGGTGGGGAGAGGGTGCTTCCGCAGAGAGACTCCCAATGAGGAGAAAGCCCTCACCCGCGCCTTCGGCGCGACCTCTCCCGCAAGCGGGAGAGGTTGCAGCGACTGCGTGGCTGCACCAATCCTAACAGCGGAAGATCAAAACCCCGCGACGCTGCCGTGCAGGTCGTATTGGTCGGCGCGCTCGATCTTCGCCGTGACGATCTCGCCGACGCGCAACGGGCGGCGGCTGGTGAGGTAGACTGCGCCGTCGATCTCCGGCGCATCGGCCTTGGAGCGGCCTTTGGCGACGGTCGGGCCGACCTCGTCGATAATGATCTGCTGCCGCGTGCCGACCTTGCGCTTCAGCCTGCGCGCCGAGATCTTCTGCTGGCGCGCCATGAGTGCGTTATAGCGCTCCTGCTTGATCTCGGCGGGGACGGGATTTGCGATCGCGTTCGACGTGGCGCCGGCGACCGGCTCGTATTTGAAGCAGCCGAGGCGATCGATCTCGGCTTCATCGAGCCAGTCGAGCAGATAGGCGAAGTCGGCATCGGTCTCGCCCGGGAAGCCGACGATGAAGGTCGAGCGCAAGGTGAGATCAGGACATTCCTCGCGCCAGCGCTTGATCCGCGCCAGCGTCTTGTCCTGCGCCGCCGGGCGCTTCATCGCCTTCAACACCTCGGGGCTCGCGTGCTGAAACGGGATGTCGAGATAGGGCAGCACCTTGCCTTGGGTCATCAGCGCGATGACTTCGTCGACATGCGGATAGGGGTAAACATACTGCAGCCGGATCCAGGCCCCGAGCTCGCCGAGCTCGCGGGCGAGATCGAGAAATCTGGCGCGGACCTGGCGGTCCTTCCACGGGCTCTCGGCATATTTGAGATCGACACCGTAGGCCGAGGTGTCCTGCGAGATCACCAGCAGCTCCTTGACCCCGGCATCGACCAGGCGCTCGGCTTCGCGCAGCACGTCATTGGCTGGGCGCGAGACGAGGTCGCCACGCAGTTTCGGGATGATGCAGAAGGTGCAGCGATTGTTGCAGCCTTCCGAGATCTTCAGATAGGCGTAATGACGCGGCGTCAGCTTGATGCCTTGCGGCGGCACCAGATCGAGATGCGGATTGTGCGCCGGCGGCAGCGCGCGGTGCACGGCATCCAGCACGCTCTCATATTGCTGCGGGCCGGTGATCGACAGCACGCCGGGATAGGCCTGTTCGATCTGCTCGGGCTCGGCGCCCATGCAGCCGGTCACGATCACCTTGCCGTTCTCGGCCATGGCCTCGCCGATCGCCGAGAGCGATTCTTGCTTGGCGCTGTCGAGGAAGCCGCAGGTGTTGACGATGACGATGTCGGCCCCGTCATGCTTGCGGGCGAGCTCGTAGCCCTCGGCGCGCAGGCGCGTGATGATGCGTTCGGAATCCACCAATGCCTTGGGACACCCGAGCGACACGAAGCTGACCTTGGGCGCAGCCGTCTGTTCCATATCCGGAGATCTGCCTGATTGATCGGCAGGAGCTAGTCCTAATAGCCACTAATTACAACCCTTTGCAGGGCGTTCGGGCGTGCTATGGATGAATCGCCTGACGTGAGTGAGCAATGAGCGCCGAACAGTCGCCTAAAATCGTGATTGTCGACGAAAGCCCGATCCGGGCCGCGATCCTCGAGGAAGGGTTGCGCGAGGCCGGATTCACGCAGATCGTCCATATCAGCGAGATGCAGAGCCTGCTCGCCCGTATTTATGCGGTCGACCCCGACATCATTTTGATCGATCTGGAAAACCCCAGCCGCGACGTGCTGGAAGCGATGTTCCAGGTCAGCCGCGCCGTGCGGCGCCCAATCGCGATGTTCGTCGATCAGAGCGATTCCTCCTCGATCCAGGCCTCGGTCGAGGCCGGGGTGTCCGCCTATATCGTCGACGGCTTGAAGAAGGAGCGCATCAAGCCGATCCTGGACCTCTGCGTGTCCCGCTTCAACGCCTTCGCAAAGCTCCAGGAGGAATTGGAGCGCACCAAGTCGCAGCTCGAGGACCGCAAGGTCATCGAGAAGGCCAAGGGGATCCTGATGAAGGTCAAGGGCCTCACCGAGGACGAGGCCTATGTGCTGCTGCGCTCCACCGCCATGCGCGAGAAGAAGAAAATCGGCGAGATCGCGCAGTCGATCATCACCGCGTCGGAGATGCTGAAATGACCGCTCCGCTCCGCATCGGCTTCATCCCGCTGGTCGATGCCGCCGCCCTGATCGTCGCCGTCGACAAGGGGTTCACCGCCGCCGAGGGGCTCGAGGTCGAGCTGGTGCGGGAGGTGTCCTGGTCCAACGTCCGCGACAAGCTCAATATCGGCCTGTTCGACGCCGCGCATCTGCTCGCGCCCGTGGCGATCGCGTCCTCGCTCGGGCTCGGCCATGTCAAGGTGCCGATCGTGGCGCCCTTCAATCTCGGCATCAACGGCAACGCGATCACCGTGTCGCCGGCGCTGCATGCCGCGCTGATGCAAGAGATCGACGGCGACCGTTTCGATCCGCTTGCGACCGCAAAAGCGCTGGCGAAGCTGGTCGCCAAGCGGCGCAAGGCCGGGGCCGAGCCGCTGACCTTCGGCATGACTTTTCCGTTCTCGACCCACAATTACCAGCTGCGGTTCTGGATGGCGGCGGCCGGCGTCGATCCCGACGAGGACGTGCGCCTCGTGGTGCTGCCGCCGCCTTACATGGTCGATAGTCTCAAGAGCGGCCATGTCGACGCGTTCTGCGTCGGCGCCCCCTGGAATTCGATCGCGGTCGATCTCGGCGTCGGCCATATCCTGCATTTCGTCTCCGATATTCTCGTACACGCAGCGGAGAAGGTATTGGCGGTTCGCCAGGTCTGGGCCGACAAGATCGGACGTGGTCGCCGCGCTCACCCGCGCGGCAGTGAAAGCGGCCGAGTTCATCGAGCACGCCGAAAACCGGACCGAGGCCGCGCGCATCCTCGCGCAGCCGGAACGGATCGGCGTCGATGCTGAAGTGATCCAGCGCACCCTCGACGGGCGGCTGAAGATATCGCCCGACGATAGCTTCCGCGAAAGTGCTCGCTACCTTCTGGTCGGACGCGAAGGGGCAGGGCGCCCGGATCCGGTCCAGGCGGCGTGGCTCTATGCCCAGATGGTGCGCTGGGGTCAGGCGACGCTGACCCCGACGGCGTCAAGACGGCCATGGCCGTGTTCAGGCCGGATCTTTACGATGCGGCTCTCGGACAGCGGCCGCCTGCGGAGGCTCCGGCGGCGTTTGGCGCGTTCGCCGGCCCCACCTTCGATCCCGGTAATATCCGGGGGCATCTCGAGGCCTTCGAGGTCGGTCGCTGGAAGGCCTGATTCGGCCTGGAGCGTTTTTGGGCAGCCGGGATTATCGTCCAAATTTTGAGCTGACTGCTCGAATTTCGAGAGAGTTCCGGAGCCGGGATCTCTTGACCCTCACCATAATTATTTGAAATAGCTCAATATTTCATTTTCGCAAAGCTGGCACGCAACTTGAATGTTGCAGTGCGGCCAGCCAGTCACAGTCGCCTGCTGCGCCAAGTCCCACAGCAACGAAGCTGCTTGGACCGTCGAGTGGCAAAGCCGGCTCCAGAGCCAGCCGAGGTCCTCGCCGGTCTTACCATTCCGTCGATCCCACCGAGGTGGCCGCAGGAGCTTCGTTACAGACTATGAAAATCGATACAGTCTCAGTCGACTTTACCGACGACCAGAAACGCTATCTCGAGGGCTTCACGACCGGTCTGCAGATCAGCCGGGTCGGTCGCGGTCTCGGCGCCGCCGCCGGGAAGGCGAACGCTGAGCCCACCGGTCCCGATGCCGTGCACATCAAGGCGCAGGACAGGGTCGTCGCGTCGGGCAAGAAGCTCGCCGACCAGGAAAAATTCAAGCGCGACGAGCATCCGTTCGACGCCTATCCGCGGCTGCGCCAGCAGGCGCACGACAACGCGCCGCCGAGTCCCGCGGATAATTTCCGCTGGCGCTATTTCGGCATCTTCTACGTCGCGCCGACGCAGGACTCCTACATGTGCCGCCTGCGCATTCCCAACGGCATCATGAAGCACTGGCAGCTGTCAGGCCTTGCCGATCTCGCTGATGATCTCTGCGGGCCCTACAGCCATGTCACGACCCGCGCCAATCTGCAGCTTCGCGAGATTCCGCCGAAGCACGCCGTGAAGCTGATCGAGGGCATCCAGGATCTCGGCCTGTGCTCGCGCGGTTCCGGCGCCGACAACATCCGCAACGTGACGGGAACGCCGACCGCCGGCATCGATCCGCAGGAACTGATCGACACGCGGCCCTTCGCGCGCGAGTGGCACTATCACATCCTCAACGATCGCTCGCTCTATGGCCTGCCACGCAAGTTCAACGTCGCCTTCGACGGCGCCGGCAGGATCGCGGTGCTGGAGGAGACCAACGACATCGCCTTCACGGCGTTCGAGGTGAAAGACGGGTTCGGCGTCGAGCCCGGAATCTGGTTTCGCCTTGGTCTCGGCGGCATCACCGGACACAAGGATTTCGCAAAATATTCCGGCATCATCGTCAAGCCCGAGCAGGCGACCGCGGTCGCCGATGCCATCGTGCGGGTGTTCATTGAGCATGGCGACCGCACCAACCGCAACAAGGCGCGGCTGAAATATGTGCTCGACGCCATGGGCCATGACGGCTTCCTCAAGCTCGTCGAGGAGCGGCTGAAGACGCCGTTTGCGCGCGTGCCGCAAGAGGCGTTTGCGCCCCGGCCTGCGGCGGACCGCATGGCGCATATCGGCGTGCACAAGCAGAAGCAGGACGGCTTGAACTGGATCGGCGTCTCGGTGCCGCTCGGCAAGATCACCTGCGAACAGATGCGGGGCCTGGCCAAGGTCGCGCGGGATCTTGGCGACGGCGAGATCCGCCTGACCGTCTGGCAGAACTTGCTGATATCAGGCGTGCGCGACGATAGCGTCGAGCTTGCGATTGCGGCGATCAAGCAGATCGGACTGGCGGTCGAGGCCTCCCACATCCGCGCCGGCCTGATTGCCTGCACCGGCAACGCCGGCTGCCGCTTCGCCGCTTCGAATACCAAGCGCCACGCCGCCGAGATCGGCGACTGGTGCGAGCCGCGTATCGCGATGGACAAGCCGGTCAACATCCATGTCACCGGCTGCCACCACTCCTGTGCGCAGCACTACATCAGCGATATCGGACTGATCGGGGCGCGCGTGCCGGTTGGCGAGGAGGACACGGTCGAGGGCTATCACCTCTTCACCGGCGGCGGGTTCGGTCCCGATGCCGATGTCGGGCAGGAGGTCTATCACGACCTCAAGGCCGAGGACGCGCCGAAGACGGTCGAGGCGCTGCTCAAAGCCTATATCGCCCATCGCTCGTCTCCCGACGAAACCTTCCTGTCGTTTGCGCGCCGCCATGACGGCGAGACGCTGCGCAAGCTTGCCGATGCAGAGGTGTCCGCATGAACCAGATCAGCCCTCCGCCGAAACTCGATATCATTCCAACGAGTGCGCCGTTCTCCGACGCGCAGCGTTCCTGGCTGAACGGCTTCTTTGCTGGACTGTTGTCGCCTGATGCGGCTACGCCTTTGTCGGCGGAGCAGGGCGCGGCCGTCATGCAAGGCGCAGCCGGGGACGGCGACGACGGCGAAGCGCCCTGGCACGACCAGACCATGCCGATCGCCGACCGGATGAAGCTCGCTGACGGCCGGCCCGTACGCCGCAAGATGATGGCGGCGATGGCGCAGCAGGATTGCGGCCAGTGCGGCTACAATTGCCACGATTATTCGGAGGCGATCGCCACCCGCAGCGAAGCGCGGCTCAACCTCTGCGTCCCCGGCGGCAAGGAAACCGCGCGGATGCTGAAGTCGCTCTACGAGGAGCTCGACAAGGCGCCGGCGGCCAGCAAGGCCGATGCTGTGGCGGCGCCCGCGGTGACGGTCACGATTGCCGAACCCGGCCGCTCGCGCGACAACCCGATCGCAGCGACCTTCCTGTCGCGCCGCCTTCTCAACAAGGGAAAGTCGGAGAAGGAAACCTATCACGTCGAGTTCGATCTCTCCGAGAGCAAGCTCGACTACGTCGTGGGCGACAGCTTTGGCGTGCTCGCGCGCAACGATATCGGGCTGGTCGACCAGGTCATCGCGCTGCTCGGCGCCTCCCATACCACGAAGGTCAACGGCAAGACGCTGCGCGAAGCGCTGATCCAGGACGTCTCCCTGTCGCCGGCGCCGGACACGCTGTTCGAATTGCTCTCCTTCATCACCGGCGGTGCGCAGCGCGAAAAGGCGCGGGCGCTCGCACAGGGCGAGGATCCCGATGGGGATGCCGCCACGCTCGACGTCATGGCGGCGCTCCAGAAATTTTCCGGCACCCGGCCGCATCCGGAGGCCTTCGTCGAGGCGCTGGAGCCGCTCCAGCCGCGGCTCTATTCGATCTCCTCGTCGCACAACGCGACTCCCGGAAAACTGTCGTTGACGGTCGATTCCGTGCGCTACGTCATCGGCAAGCGCAAGCGTATCGGCGTCGCCTCGACCTTCCTCGGCGAGCGCATCAATGAAGGCGAGAAGCTCAAGGTCTATGTGCAGAAGGCGCACGGCTTCGGTCTGCCGCAGGATCCCAAAACGCCGATCATCATGATCGGCCCGGGCACCGGTATCGCGCCGTTCCGCGCCTTCCTGCTCGATCGCAAGGCGACCGGCGCGCCTGGCAAGAACTGGCTGTTCTTCGGTCACCAGCGCAGCGATTGCGATTTCTTTTATCAGGACGAGCTCAACGCGATGAAGACCTCGGGACTTCTGACCCGCATGTCGCTGGCGTGGTCGCGCGACGGCGAGAAGAAGTTTTACGTGCAGGACCGCATGCGCGAGGTCGGCCGCGAACTGTGGACGTGGCTTGCCGAAGGCGCGCATCTCTACATCTGCGGCGATGCCAAGCGCATGGCCAAGGACGTCGAGCGTGCGCTGGTCGACATCGTCGCCCAGTTCGGTGCCCGCTCCACCGACGACGCCGTGAGTTTTATCGCCGAGCTCAAGAAGACGGGCAGGTTCCAGGCGGATGTGTACTAACGCGACAGGAGCCGGTTCCAATCGGCGCGGATTTTAACGAATGGGATTCTCGGAACCGGTCACCGCGGAGAATTTGCACCTCCAAGCCGGTATTTCAGGAGAACCGCATCGCTATTTCCGTCGCCGCCTTGCGGCCCACCGGGGTTGATCCCTCATAATCCCCCGGAATGGGACGTTGGAGATCCACAATGCGCGAGCTATCGGCGGAAGCCAGGCTGCATTTCTACGCGCGCTCGCTCTCGCGGCGGACTGGCGCCAGCGTCCATCACATCGGGCTCTACAGCGCCGTCGCGGTCATCGCGGCCATCGTGTTCGGCACGCTCTCGGTGCACCCGTTCTGAGTTGTCGTTCCGGGGCGGCGAAGCCGAACTCGGAACCTCGAGATTCCGGGTCTGATGCTTCGCATCATCCCGGAATGACGACCAACCTCACGCCCCGCGCTTGAACGGCGCCACTTCGATCCCCGCATCCTTCAACGCCTGACGCAAGCCACGCGCGATCTCGACGGCACCGGGCGTATCGCCGTGGATGCAGACCGTGTCCGTGCGCATCTTGATGACCTTGCCGGTGACCGAGACCACCGCACCATCCTGCACCATCCGCACCACCCGGTCGGCGATCACTTTCGCATCGTGCAACACCGCGCCCGGCTTCTTGCGCGAGACGAGATTGCCGTCGTCCTCATAGGCGCGGTCGGCGAACACCTCGTGCACCATCGGCAGATTGGCGTCCTCGCCGGCCTTCACCAGCTTCGAATTGGCGAGCACGACGAAGATCAGGCTCGGATCGACGGCCTTGATGCCGGCGGCGATCGCCTTCGCCGTCATGTCTTCCTCGCAGGCGACGTTGGAGAGCGCGCCATGCGCCTTCACATGCGTCACCTTGTGGCCGGCCGCGGTCGCGATCGCCTGCAATGCGCCGATCTGGTAGGCGACGAGGTTCTCGATCTCGGAGGCCTTCAGGCCCGCGATCGGGTGCCGGCCAAAACCGTGGAGGTCGCGGTAGCCGGGATGCGCGCCGACGGAGACGCCGCGCGCCTTCGCCAGCTCGACGGTCCGGCGCATGATGTCGGGATCGCCGGCATGGAAGCCACAGGCGACGTTGACCGAACTCGCAAGTTCGATCATCGCGGCGTCGTTGCCCATCTCCCACGCGCCAAAACCTTCACCGAGATCGCAATTGAGATCGATCGTCTTCATGGGGTGCTCTCCGTCTCTGGTCCTCTTGTCGTTTACGGCTCGGCCGCAACTTGCCAGGTCCCGGCGTCGACGGCACTGACAGCATAGCCCGCCACGTTGGCATCGCTGAGCGCTTCGATGTTGAGCGCGACGGTGTCGGCGGCGCGCAAGCGATCGGGCAGGGTGCGGATCAGTTGCGCGAATGTCTTGGCCTCGTCCTGCGCCTCGGCCATGCTGACGGCCTTGAAGCGGAACACCGTGCCGGCCGAGATCTGCGCGAGGCGGCCGACATCGGCCGTGATCACGGTTGCGATCTTCGGATAACCGCCGGAGGTGCCGCGGTCCATCATCAGGGCGATCGGCGCGCCGTTGCCGGGCACCTGGATGCTGCCGTCGACGGTGCCGTCGGAAACGATGTTGTGGCCGTGCAGGTGCTTGATCGCGGGACCCTCGAGCCGGTAGCCCATACGGTCGGACGTCGCCGAGATCTTCCATTCGCTGTTGAGGAACAGCGTCTTGTTGGCGTCGTCGAACTCGTCGTCCTGTGGTCCCAGCAGGACGCGAATGGGACCATTCATCGGCTTTGGCAATTCAATCCGCAGCTCAGGCGCGCCGCTCGCGGGATCGACGTCGAATTCGTCGCCGGACTGCAGCGGGCGCGGGTAGGGGCTGCCGAGGCCCGCGCGCGCGTTCACCGCGAGACTGCCGAACACCGGCTCACCCTTGATGCCGCCTTCGATCGCGAGATAAGTGAACGCGCCGCCGCGGGCGAAACCAAGCGTCAGCGTCTCACCGTCCTTCAGCGTCACCGAGGTCTCCATGGCCACCGGTCGGCCGGCGATATCCGCGTTGCGCGGCGCGCCGGCAACCGCAACGCGCACCGCGCCGTCGCGGGCCGTGAAGGCGGCGCCGAACGGGCCGATCTCGACAACGGCGGCGAACGGGTCGTTGCTGACCAGCGTATTCGCTGCCGCGAGCGCAAGGCGATCCATCGCGCCGCTTGGGGTCAGGCCATAGCGCTGCGCACCCGGACGCCCGCCGTCCTGGACGGAGCTTGCAGGCCCGATGCTGGCGACAACGAGCCGGCTCATGCGACCACCTGCTCGGCGATGATCTCGCCGGCCTCGGCGGCGCGATCCTGCTCCTCCAAGGTCTTGTGGTCGATCGCGAAAAACGTCACGCGATCACCGGGTTCGGTCAGAAAGATCGGATTCCGGTGGAGCTGATACGTCCGCACCGGCGTGCGGCCGAGCAGATGCCAGCCGCTCGGGGCAGCCAGGCACTGGATTCCGGCCTGGATGCCCCCGATCGAGATCGTGCCGGCGGGGGTCAGCAACCGCGGATTCTCGCCGCCGCGACATGTGCAGGGATTTGTCCAGCCCGCTGAGATAAGACCAGCCCGGCGTGAAGCCGATCATCGCGACTTTGTAGTCGCCGGCGACATGCCTGGCGACGATGTCGTCGGGCGTGGTGTTCAACGCCTTGGCGACATCCTCGAGGTCGATGCCGTGCTCGCCGCCATAGGCGACGGGAATGCGCCAGCGCCGCGCCGTCGTAGCCGGCGGCAGCGGCTGGGTCGCAAGCGCAAGCAGCTTTTCGCCAAGGGCGTCGAAGCCGATCTTGCCGGGATCGTAATGAACCAGCAGCGAGCGATACGTCGGGACGGATTCGGTGATCCCATCGATCGCCGCCGCGGCGAGCACCTTGTCGAGCGCCAGCACGCGCTGGTTGGCGGTATCGTCGATGGTGCGGCTGAACTCGACCGTGACGGCGCTGTCGCCACTGGGCAGAAGGCGGGGCGGGGGAAGCGTCGCGGTCATGAGCTGTCGAAGGGCTCTCGAAATCGGGCTTCTGGAAAACGCGGGCTCATCCTTGAGCTGCGCATCGCCTGCTTCGCGTAAATGCGCTCGCAAGTCCAATAAATTAATGCAAGGGCAAGGGATAAAGCCTTGTTATCGCATCGCATAACAGCCCGGCGGGCCTGCGTTCTTGGCCCTTGACGCGAAGGCGGCGCCTCGCAAGATGCGCGGCGTCCTGTCCCGCCTATTTCGGAGCTCGTTGCCGTCCATGTCGCTATCCCCCGAAGCCCGCAAGACCCTCGCCGGCATCACCACCGCCACCATCACCACGGTCCTGCTCAAGAAGGGCCTGCGCAACATCTGGATGCGCGGCGCGCGTCCGCTGCGTCCGGGCCTGCCGCGCCTGGTGGGACCGGCCTTCACGCTGCGCTTCGTGCCGGCGCGCGAGGATCTGGCGACGCCGGAATCCTGGTCGTCGCCGATCTCGACCCGGACCGCGATCGAGGCGATGCCCGAGGGCTGCATCGCCGTGGTCGATGCCATGGGCATCACCGATGCCGGCATTTTTGGCGACATCCTCTGCGCCCGCATGATGAAGCGCGGCGTCACCGCGCTCGTCACCGACGGCGTGGTGCGTGATGTCGAGGGCGTGCTCGGGACCAATCTTCCGGTGTGGTGCGACGGCTATGCCGCGCCGCCCTCCGTTGCCGGCCTCACCTTCGTCGGCTGGGGCGAGCCGATTGGCTGCGGCGGCGTCGCGGTGTTCCCGAACGACATCGTGGTCGCCGACCAGGACGGCTGCGTGTTGATCCCGCAGGCGATGCTCGATCACGTGCTGGCCGAAGGTGTCGAGCAGGAACGCATGGAAGCCTGGATCGTCAACGAGGTGAACAACGGCGCGGTGCTGCCGGGCCTCTATCCCATGAACGCCGAGACCAAGGCGCGCTACGCGGCAAGCAAGAAGTAACGACAACAAGCGAGGTACCACCATGGAGATCACTGTCGCAGGCACGCGGCCGACCCGCCGCGCGCCCAAGGAAAACTTCACCGGCACCGTATTGCAGGACCCCGTGATCATGGCGCCCGCGCCAGCACGGCTGAACTGCTCGCGCGTGTCGTTCGAGCCGGGTGCGCGCACCAACTGGCATCATCATCCGCTCGGACAGACGCTGTACGTCATCTCCGGCGTCGGCCGGGTCCAGGCCAAGGGCGGCCCGATCCGCGAGATCCGTCCCGGCGATACCGTCTGGATTCCGCCGGGCGAACTGCATTGGCACGGGGCGACGCCGACCAACGGCATGACCCACATCGCGATGCAGGAAGCGCTTGACGGCGTCTATTCGACCTGGCTGGAGCCGGTGACCGACGCCGAGTACGGCGCGGCAGTCGGCTAGCTATATCCGCTCAGCGGTCCACGTCCCCGTGCACATGGCGCCACGCCATGTGCCGGAGCCGGAGGTGCCGCTGAGCCGGCCGAAGCCAACGGCGCGCTTGAGGCCCGTGCTCAAGGTGACGTTGATGCTGCCAGCATCGGCGACACGGCCGGACGCCGTCACCGCGGCGCTGCTCGAAGCAATCTGACCATTGTTGATGCCGATCGCGACGGTTGCGCCGTTGCCGCAGGTCTCGCTCGACGACGCGATGCGAACATTCCATGCGCCGTCGAACGTGCTGGCGTTCGCTTGCGCGACCGGCAGAGCCAAGGCGAACACGGTAACGAACAGCCCTTTGCGAAAACAATTCATGACACGCCCCTGTGGTTGAACCTGCTTGCATCCTGGCAGACGCGGGGGACACGCGATGTGATGACAGTCACGCGCGCATGGGGCTGTGTGAGGTGGCGCACCCCGCAACGACGGGCACAAGGAAAAGGGCCCGCATCGTGGAGCCCTTTTCGAAGTCGGAACGCCGTACGCGTAGCTCAGTTCACGCGCGTCCAGGTCTGGCCGCCGCAGAACATGCCGCCGAAGGCGCAGCCCTGCACCCGCAGACGGTCGGTGCCCTTCAGTGCGATCGTCGAGTCGTAAGTCGAGCCGTTGTTGGGATCGAGGATGCGGCCGGACCATTTCTGGTCCTTTGTCGGCTTCATGTTGATCAGGACCTGCTCGCCGTTCTGGTTCGATTTGCTGTCGACCGAATAGCCGCAGAGATTGTTGCCGCACTGTTCGATGCGGACCTTGCCTTCCTTCTCCTCCGTGAGCCAGACGCCCAGCGGTGAATTGAGATCACGCGCCGGTGCGGCGGCGGGAGCCGGGCTGACGGCCGCCGACTGAACCGGCGCTGGCGCTGGGAGCGGAGGCGGCGCCGGGGCGCGGCAGCTACAGTCGGGGCCGGGGGCGGCGCGGGCGGCAGCACGGCCGTGTCGGCCGGAGCATTGTTGGCGGTCGCTGTCGACGCAGGTGCTGGCGGAGCGGGCGGTGGCGCTGCAGCTGCAGGAGCCGCGGCCGGAGCCTGCTCGGCCGCGGGCGGCGCTGCGGCGGGAGCGGCGGCCGGTGCGGCCGGCTCTTGCGGATCGACCTTGGCCTGTTGCGGAGCCTGTTCCGGCTTCGCGTCGTTCTTTTTGGCCTTCTTGGTCTTGCCCTGGCCGGTGTTGTCGTAGACGCCGGGGATCGACACCGTGCCGCGATCGGGGTCGATGCGGATGGTCCGCCCGCCGTAATCGAAGGTGTACTGCGCTTGCGCTGCGGTACTCGCCAAAAGGAATGCGGCCATCGCCAACAGCTTCCTCATTTCAATCTCCTGAAACAGGTGGTCCCCGCACCGACGCCTACGCCCCGGCCCGATCGCAAAAAGTGATCTAGATCACTGTTCTCGGTATGAGTCGTCCTCCCGGCGGTCCGGGTTCAATACGCGCGGAGCCGGTCCAAAGTTTGGCTGAGGCAAGCGAAAGGGGTGGGCGCTAGTCGAACCAGGCGGCGTAGATCTTCTTGTAGCTGCCGTCCTCCATGGAGATGTGCAGCCACTGGTCGACGAAGGCCTTCAGCGCCATGTCGCGCTGCAGCCAATAGGCTTTCTCGGAGAAGTCGAACGGCTTGTCCGGGTGCACCGCGCAGAGCACGCCGGCATGCTGCTTCTGCTGATAACGTGTCTCGGAGGCGTCCGTCATCATCAGGTCGGCATTGCCCTTGGCAATCTCGTCGAAGATCACGGTGTTGTCCGGAAACACGTTGATGTCCGCGTCCTTGACGTTGGCGCGCGCAAAACGCTCATTGGTGCCGCCGGGATTGACGATGACGCGGGTGCCCTTCTTGTCGATATCGGCGATGGTCTGGTACTTGCCCACGTCGGCGCAGCGCGCGATCGGCGTCTTGCCCTCGCGCATGATCGGCGCGGAGAAGTAGCCCTTCTTCTGCCGGTCGAGCGTGACCGAGATGCCGCCCATCGCGATGTCGAACTGGTCGGCCTCGAAATCCTTCATCAGCTTCGGCCAGGCCGTCGGCACATATTCGACCTTGACGCCGAGCGCCTTGCCCAACGCCTCCGCCATGTCGACATCGAAGCCAGAGAATCGCTGGGTGGCCTTGTCGAGATAGGTGAAGGGCTTGTAGTCGCCGGTCATGCCGACCCGCAAAGTGCCGCGCTTGACGATGTCGTCGAGGCGCGAGGGTCCCGGCTGCTGCGCCTGGGCCGAAAGGTTTGCCAGCAACATCACGGCCAGGGCCGCCACGATCTGAACGATCATCTCTTTTCCACCGATGCCCGAGCTGTCATTGTGCCGCTCTTGATGTGGATTTAGACCAGATGGCAATTGCTGGCGAGCAGGATCTGAAAGGAAATTTGGGGTGACGATCTCGATGTACGAGGCCTCGGTCGGCCTGTTCGTGCCGCATCTGCGCAATCTGTCCGGACTGCTCGACAAGGGCGTCGCCTATGCCGAGACCCGCAAGTTCAATCCGGCCGTCCTGCTCGGGATGCGGCTGTCGCCGAACATGTACGATCTGGCGCAGCAGGTCGGCGAAGCCTGCCGGCACGCCACGATCGCGCCGGCGTTGCTGGCGCAGCAGGAGCCTGTGGCGCTGCCGGCGCTGGAGCACGACATGGCCGGCCTTCAGGCGCGCATCGCAACCTCGATCGATTTTATCGAAAGCCTGCCGCGTGCCGACATCGATGCGGCGGCGGAGCGGCATGTCTTCTTCAGGCTGAAGAACGGCACCGAGCTGCCCTTCACCGGGCGGACGCTGCTGCTGACGTTCAGCGTCCCGCAGTTCTTCTTTCACGTGACGACGGCCTACGACCTGCTGCGGCACGCAGGCGTCGAGCTCGTCAAGAAGGATTATCTCGCCCGGAAGTGAGGCGATGAGCTTACGCTTCGCCCTTGCGCTCGTAATCTGCGAGCGAGCTGCGGCCTGCGATCTCGCTGCGCAGCTCTTCGAAGCGCCGATGCGCCTCGTCCTGGTGCGCATCGACGAAATGCACCGCGGCTTCGCTCGTCATCGGGCCGCTGATCACCGGCGCGGATTGTTCGCCGATGGTCTCGTGCACGTAGTACTGGCCATCGTCGCCGCGATGGACCGTCCATTTGAGGCGGATCGCGACCATCGGCCCGGGGCCGAGCTTGCTGTAGCCATCGGCGTCGGCCGGCTCTGGTACCAGCGGCTGCTCCTCGACCACGGGGTGCTCGTGCTCGTCGACGATGGAATGTTCATCGCTGACCGCGGTTTCGGACTCGGTGTCCCGGACGGCAAGCGGGGGCTCGGAGTGCTCAAAAATGCTGGCGATGGTCGCCAGCGCTTGGTCGGTCGGGTCGATTTCTGACAAGAGTCCATCCTCCAGCTCGACGCCGCCGGCAAATTGGTCCCACTGCCGGCGCGGCTGGCTTATACGCGGGTTTGATTAAGGCTGAGTTGGGGCTCGATCTGCACCAAAATGGGACGCATTCTGGCGCTGCGAAGGCGGGTGGATGGGCCACCCGCCCTGGATTCTCTTCAGCCGAGCACGTCCTGATTGATGATGTTCTGCCGGATCGGATCACCGTCGAGCACACTCAGGATGTTGCGCGCGGTCTGCTCGCTCATGCGGATCACCGCCTCGACGGTGACGCCGGCGACATGCGGAGCGATGATGACGTTGGGCAGCGCGAGCAGCGCGTGGCTGACCGGCGGCGGCTCCTGCTCGAACACGTCGATGCCGGCGCCGGCGAGCTTGCCCGTGGTCAGCGCTTCGTACAGCGCCGCTTCTTTCACGATGCCGCCGCGCGCGGTGTTGATGAGATAGGATGTCGGCTTCATCAGCCCGATCCGTGCCGCGTTGAAAAGCCCGATTGTCTCCGGCGTCTTCGGGCAATGGATGGTGACGAAATCGGCGTTAGGCAGCGCGGCGTCGAGGTCGGCCGCGGGTTCGCAACCGGCGGCCTTGATCTCGGTGGCATCCTTGTAGGGATCGTAGACCTGGACCTTCATTTCCATCGCCAGGCAGCGCTTGGCGGTGCGCGTGCCGATGCGGCCGAAGCCGACGATCAGCACGGTCTTGCCGTAGAGATCGAATGGCAGCATGCCGAGGCGGTCGGCCCATCTGCCATCCTTGACGCAGGCGTGCATCTCCTGCGCGCGCTTGGCTAGCGTCAGCATCATGAAAAGCGCCTGTTCGGCGACGGAGGGAGAGTTCGCGCTGCCTGCGACCATCAGCGGCACCTTGCGGCGGGAGAGGGCGGGCACGTCGACGGCGTCGTAGCCGACGCCGATCCGCGTCACCACTTTCATGTCCTTGGAGGCTTCGAGCTCTGTCTCGCCGAACGGGGTGGCGCCCAGCGCCACGCCGTGGACCGGCGCATGGCTCTTCAGCAGCGCCTCGAAGTCCTTGGCCGAGATCAGGTTCGGAAACTCGACGAGCTCGATATCGTCCCGTTGGGTGAGAAGAGTGCGCGCGCCTTGCGACAAGGTTTGTGTAACGAAAATCTTCTTCTTGTTGGTCGCCATCGTCCCCCGCCTGCTCGCGCTTATGGTCGTGCCGTCACAGCACGACGCCGGTCGCCTCGTTTAGCAGGTGCATATTGTTGAGGTCCATCGCCAAACGCATGGGTGCCCCGTCCTTGGCGCCGGCATTGGGATCGACACGGCCGCAGATCGGCGTGCCCTCGAGCCCGAAATAAACCAGGGTCTCCATCCCCATCGGCTCGGTGACGTCGAGCACGGTGTCGAAAGTCTCGACGCCGGGCTCCAGATGCGCATGCGATTCCGTGAGATGCTCGGGGCGAATGCCGAGCAGAAGGTTTTCGGTTCGCGGCAGCGCGTTGTAGCGGGCGGCACGGGCCGGTGGCAGCGGGAAGGCGATGCGGTCGGTCAGGCGGATGTTGAGCTTGCCGCCTGACTCTTCCAGCCGGCACGGAATGAAGTTCATCGCTGGTGATCCGATGAAGCCCGCGACGAAGCGCGTCGCCGGCTTGTGGTAGAGCTCGTTCGGCGTGCCGATCTGCTCGATGCGCCCCTTGTTCATCACCACCACGCGATCGGCCAGCGTCATCGCCTCGACCTGGTCGTGGGTGACGTAGACCGTCGTGGTGCGCACCTTCTGGTGCACCTTCTTGATCTCGATCCGCATCTGCACGCGCAGCTTGGCGTCGAGATTGGACAGCGGCTCGTCGAACAGGAAGACCTTCGGATTGCGCACGATGGCGCGGCCCATCGCGACGCGCTGGCGCTGGCCGCCGGACAGCTGCTTCGGTTTGCGGTCGATCAGGTCGGTGATGTCGAGGAGCCGCGCGGCTTCCGTCACCCGCGCCTTGATCTCGGCCTTCGGATAGTGCTTCAGCCGCAGCCCGAACGACATGTTCTCCGCGACCGTCATGTGCGGATAGAGCGCATAGTTCTGGAACACCATCGCGATGTCGCGATCCTTTGGCGGCACGTCGTTGACGACGTCGCCGCCGATCATGATGTCGCCGTCGCTGATGTCCTCGAGCCCTGCGATCATGCGCAGCGTCGTCGACTTGCCGCAGCCGGAGGGCCCCACCAGCACGATGAACTCATGGTCGGCGATGTCGAGATCAATGCCGCGCACCGCCTCGACCTCGTCGTAACGCTTGACCACCTTCCGCAATGCAACTTCAGCCATAAGACATCAACCCTTTGTCGCACCGGCGGTCAGGCCGGCAATGTAATAGTCCATCAGGAAGGCGTAGATGACCAGCGGCGGCGCGGCGCCAAGCAGCGCGCCGGTCATGATCTGCCCCCAGTTGAAAACGTCGCCCTTGATCAGCGTCGTCGTAATACCGACGGGCAGCACGAGTTGGTCGATCGACGTAGTGAAGACCAGCGGATAGAGAAACTGGGCCCAGGACACGGTGAAGGCGAAGATGGTGGCAGCGATCAGCCCCGGCAGCGCGACCGGGATGAATATCCGTGTCAGGGTCTGGAGCCATGAGGCGCCGTCGATGAGAGCAGCCTCGTCAAGCTCCTTCGGGATCGAGGCGAAATAGCCGATCATGATCCAGGTGCAGAACGGCACGGTCAGCGTCGGATAGATGAACACCAGCACGTACCACCGGTTCAGCAGAGGGATGCCGGTGAACTCCTGGACCGTCGCGAGCACCTTGAACAGCGGAATGAACAGAAGGCTGTCCGGAATGAGATAGGTGAGGAATACGCCGGTCGCGAGCGTCGCCGAGCCCCAGAACTTCATCCGCGCAAGCGCGAATGCCGCGGGGATGCTGATCAACATCGTCACGATCACGACCACGATCGAGATAATCGAGGAATTCCAGAAGAAGCGCAGGAACTGGTTCGATGTCAGGAGCTCGACATAGTTCGACAGCGTCGGGTGAAATACCCACCACGGATTGGTCGCCGCCGAAATCTCCGCGCTGCTCTTCAGTGAGGTGATCAGCATGTAGACCGGTGGTATCAGGAAGAAAATCGCAAACAGCACCAGGAAGAAGTAGGACCAACGCAACGCCCAGGTGCGGTCCCGACTCATGCTGCGCAGTTTGACTTTGCGATTCGGTCCCGCCTTGTCGATTGCCATCGTGCTCATCAGGCTTCGTTCCCGCGTTTGGAGACATCACGCAGGATGAAGACCGCTGCGACGGCGAGGATCGGCACCATGAACAGTGAGACGCAGGCGCCGAGCGGAATGTCGCTGCTCTGGATGCCGACCTGGAACGCCCAGGTGGCGAACAGATGGGTCCGGTCGAGCGGACCGCCGGAGGTCAGGATGCGCACGATGTCGAAATTGGCGAAAGTGACGATCAGCGAGAACAGAGTGGTGATGGCGATGATGTTGCGCATCATCGGCAAGGTGATGTGCCAGATCTTCTGCCACCAATTGGCGCCGTCGATCGCTGCGGCTTCGTAGAGCTGGTCGGGCACGGATTTCAGCGCGGCCAGGTACATGATCAGGAAGAACGGTGCGCCGTACCAGACGTTGACGAGAATGACGGAGAAACGCGCCCAGAAGGTATCACCGAGCCAGGGGATGGGACCGATCCCGAAGAACGAGAGCGTATAGTTGAAGGCGCTGTAGGAAGGGTCGAACAGCCACAGCCAGGCCAGCGTGCTCATCGCCGGCGGGATCACCCAGGGCACCAGCAGCATGCCGCGCCATTTGCGTTGCTTTTTGCCGGGAATGTTGTGGACGAAATGCGCGACGATGAAGCCGATCAGCGCCTTGAAGACCACGGCGGTAATCGCAAAAATGCAGGACTGCCTCACCACCATCCAGAACGTTTCGCGCTTGAACAGGAACGTGAAATTGCTGAGGCCGACGAACTTCGTCATCGCCTTGTTCAGTGTCGCCAGATAGACCGAATAGAAGGCTGGATAGAGCACGAGCAGGGCGATCAGGAGGATCAGCGGCAGCGTCAGAAAGAACGCTACGGTCGATTTCCGTCCCATTGCATTGCGCAGGCTCGCCCGTTTGCGCGGGCTCGCAGCACGAGCGAGACGGCCTTGCTCAACGACGACATCGGCCATGACGTTAGCCTCTTTGGAGGACATGTAGCACATGTGGAACGGCGAAGCTGGCGCAACGGTCAGCTTCATTGGGCACGCGGATTGATCAAGAGGTGCCTCGGCGGCTCACGCGAGAGGCGTGAACCGCCATGGCACTCACCCGGCTCAGGTCCGCATGAAGCCCTCGCACTCGCCCTCGGCCCAGGCGAGCGCCGTGTCCAGCTTCTCTCCTTGCGCAAAGCGCAGCGCCATCTTGGTCAGCGTCGCCTGGAAATAGATCTGTTGGGCGATCTTCGGCGGCGCCGGTGACGCGGCGATCGACAGGGTTTGACGATGGTAGGGATCCGGATAGTGGAAGAGCGTGCCCTTCGGCGGCCCTTCCTCGGCCCAGGTCTTGAACTTCGTCATATTCGCGTAGGCCGGGAGATCGTACCCGCCGCTCGCCGCGACGAACTTCTCGATCGCAGCTGGCGAGGACAGGTGAACGAGCAAGCTCTTGGCCGCTTCCTTGTTCTTCCCAAAGGCCCATACGCCCCAGAAGTAAGGCAGGAAGGGTGCAAAACGTCCCTTCGGACCGGACGGGAAGCCGTGCGTCCAGCATTGCTCGGCGACCTGCGGCGCATCGCGCTTGGCGACCGCCCAGGCGCTTGGTGGGTTCATGATCATCGCGCCGCGGCCCGAGATCAGCCATTTGTTGTTGGAGGCGTCATCCCAGGAAGGCGCATCGGTCGGCAACACGGCGATCAGCCTCTTGTAGAACTCGAGTGCCTGCCGCACCGCGTCGGTCTTGACGGTGACGTCGCCCTTGGCATTGACGAGCTCGGCGCCGAACGACTGGAAGATTGCACCCGCCGTGTCGACGCTGTCGGTGGTCTCGCCGAGACCGATGCCGAAGGGGAAGCCGGCCTTCTGACAAGCTTCCGCGGCCTTCAAGAACGTCTCCAACGTCCAGTTGTCATCTTTCGGCGGGCTGCCGGCCGGATACATCTCCTGAACGTCGATGCCGGCGTGTTTCTTCATGAGATCAATACGGGAGCAGGGTCCCTTGATCTGGCTCCCCGGCGTGGCCGGCACGGCAAGCCATTTGCCGTCCAGTTGTCCCAGGTATTTGACGGTGCCGTTCACCTCGCCGTTCTGCTTGATGAGCGGCTCCATGACGTCGTTAAGCGGCTCGAGATTCTCGGAATAAGCATGCGGCCACCAGCTCGGCATCTGAAGAATGTCATGACCGGACTTGGCCTGCGCTTCGGCAGCGGCAGTCAATTCGATCTTCTTGTTGTTGCTGGTGATGTAATCGATCGAGACCTCGACCTTCTCCTTGTCGGCCCATTCCTTGACGAGCGCGGTGGAGGCGTCGTTGGCGCCGGGCACCCAATGGTCCCAGAAGCCGATCGAGAGCTTGCCGGCGGCGTAGGCGCCTCGGACATAGGGCGCCGTGATCAGCGCCGCGGAGGACAATGCAGTGGCAGTCACAAATTGACGTCGCGTCAGTTTCTTGCGTGACATCTCGTTTCCTCGCTTGGGTACTTGTTGTTGGAGTTTCCTCGTTCAGCTTTTTTCAGTTTTTGCTTTGCAAGTTTCTTGTTGGAGCCGCCCTTCCGATTGGAAAACCACGCGAAAAATGCGGCAAATTGGTAGCGCGATCAGATCATGATTGATTGCGTCTGTCGAGAAAGCCGAATGCCTCGCGCTCTAGAACTAACGTTGCGTATGAAACGCGGTCGCGTGCATTGGCCATGAACCGCGGCTGCTCTTTTTGCGACGCACACACGGAGCCGGCCGGATCAAGGACGATCCGTGCGCAATTACGCCGCAGTTCCGAATGAGCCTGCATAACCGCTTCGCGGCAAAGAGCTTTCGCATGGGGACGGTGGCGGTCCGCGCCTAGACCTCCGCGTGCGGAAACCGATAGAGTTGCAACCGGCAGGAGGCCTGCCGTTCGAAAGGTTGGCAGATCGAGATGGAGACCAGAATGATGACCCCGGCGCCGCCTGCGCGGCTTCGCCTGCGACGATGGCTCGCACTCGGATCCGTCCTCACCTTGCTGCTCGGCGCCGCGGCAGTCGCGAACGCACAGGGTTTGGTCAAAGGCGTTCAGGAGGGGGCCGCGGCGGGCAACAAGGCGGCGGGGCCCGTTGGCGGCGTTCTGGGCGGCGCTATCGGCGGCGTGGTCGGTGTCTTCACCGGTGTGCTCGGCGTCAACAACAACAATGGCAGCCAGCCGGCTGCCAAGGACGCGAGCAAGGATCCGGGCAAGGATACGAGCAAGGACGCAAAGCAGCAGGGCGCCGGCAAGGACAAGGATGCCAAGAGCGCCAAGGACACCACCAAGGCGGCCAAAGGCGCCAAGGCGACCAAGGAAGCCAAGAATGAGCCGCAGGACAAGGATGTGACGGTCCTGACCCAGAACGGCGCGCCGCAATTGACCCCCGACCAGATCGTCGCCAACAGCGATGCCTATATCGAGCGCATCAAGACCGAGCTCAACCTCACGCCTGAACAGGAGAAGCACTGGTTCGGCTTCTCCAGTTCGATGCACTATCTGGGGCACAATGGCGCGGAACGGCTCAATCTTCGGGTCGAGCGCGCCAAGCGGGATCCGCCCGACGACATCATCGAGCAGATGCGCAACGAGGCGCAGTTCCTGATCGACCGCGCCGCCGATCAGCGTAATGTCGCCGACGCCGCCGAGCCCTTGTATTCGAGTCTGGACGACAAGCAGAAGCAGGTCTTCATTCAGGAGATGGTTCACCTGAGCCACGAGCGCGGCCTGGATTGATCAAGTTGAAGCAGAACGAGCGCAGCCGAATTAACATCGCCCGCCACGAATTCGTGACCCCTCCCGCAGCTTCGAGTATGATTAGGTTAGTGCGTTGGCTGCGGGGTTGACATGACGGGCGGACTCTCCGTTTTCCTGGTCGAAGACGAGGCGTTGATCCGAATGATGATCGCCGACATGGTGGAGGAGCTTGGCCACCACGTCGTCGCGGAAGCCGACAATGTGCGGGACGCCAGCGCCTTCGCGATGACCGCGCAGTACGACCTCGCCATTCTCGACATCAACCTGATGGGCCTCTATGTCGATCCTGTCGCCGACCTGATCGAGCGCCGTGGAAAGCCGTTCATGTTCGCCACGGGCTACGGGCCGGAACTGCTGCCGTCGTTGCTGCGGCGGAGACCGATCCTGCGCAAGCCGATCGCCCTCGACGACCTCAAGGCCATGATCGAGTCGCTGTTTCCGGAAGCCACCCTCAGGGTTCCGCACTGATCGGGCAGGCAAATCGTTAGGTCAGGCATTCTGCCATAGCCTAACGAAAACGGCCGCCAAGAGGGGCGGCCGTCTTGATCCAAAGTCCGGTCGTCTCACATCAGGCCGGCGCTGAGGTCGATGCCGTGCGCCATCAGGCTGAACGAGGCGAAAAGCCCCGTGCAGCAGAACACGACAATGGTCTTGAACGAGTAGTCGCTGGATTGGCTTTCGACGCCGGCCGGAACCGCGGCGAGTGAAATCATGCTCATGTTCATTCCCCCTGTTGACCCCTGAATTGCATCAGGTGATGGGGAACTCCTACAGCACAAAGTTTGACGCGAGATTGCCAGGGATCGTTAACGGACTCGCAAGCGCTCGCGCGATCGCGTGAGTAGCGTACGCTCTGCAAGTCTCAGTTGCGGGCGCCGGCCTTCAGCACGTTGGCAATGGTATGGGCCGTCATGGCGGCGCGATCCGACGCGCGTTGCGCAGCCAGCCGCTCCCTGGCTTTTTCCTCGATCAAGAGCTCGATCAAGGCCTGCCGCTTGTCGTCGTCATCTGCCTCGGTCAGCAGCCGGTGGTAGCGGTGATAGTCGAAGCCGAGATCTGGTTTACGCATGTCACGCCCCCGTACACACGGCTGGATTGTTTCCCATCTCACACGAACCGGCAAGCGCGATCCTGCGCGGAAACGTGCATTCGATGCAATCAGCTGTGAATTGCTCAACCGTGGCGCGCGAGAAGCGCGCGGGCCTCAACCCAGATTGTGGTCGGCGAACATCTTCAGGCCGACGAAGCTGGCATCGGGTTTGGTGATCAGTAGGGTCGGGATGTTGCGCAGATAGTCCTGGAAACGCCCCTTCGCCTCGAAGCGCGCCCGGAACGCGGAGGCCGCGAGGAAGTCGGGAAAGCGCGGGGCGATCCCGCCGCCGATGTAAACGCCGCCTCGGGCCCCAAAGGTCACCGCAAGATTGCCCGCGACGGAGCCGAGGATCGCGCAAAACATACTGAGCGTCGCGCGGCTGAGCTCGCAGCTGCTGTTCAGCGCCGCTTTGGTGATGCCGGCGGCGTCGCGCTGCGGTATCTGCACGCCATCGACCTCCGCCAGCGCCTCGTAAAGGCTTTGCAAGCCGGAGCCGGACAGCGCGCCGCGCTCGATCGAGACGTGACCCTGGCGCCGACGCAGGCAGGCGATGACGCGTTCCTCGCGTTCGTTCTCCGCCGGCAGGGTCGCGTGGCCAGCCTCGGTGACGACGGCCAGCCGCGCACCATGGCGCTCGACCAAGCAGGATACCCCGAAGCCCGTCCCGGGGCCGATCACCAGCAACGGCTCTCCCGGCAAGCCGTCCTGTCCGCCGAGCGGAATGAGGTCGCTTGGCTGCAAGGCGGGCAGGGACCAGGCCACCACCTCGAAATCATTGAGCACATGGACGCTGTCGAAGCCGAGCGCCGGCTGGAGCTCGTTGCCGTCGATGATCCACGGGCTGTTGGTCATGACGCAGCGATTGTTCGTGACCGGACCGGCGACGGCCAGCACGGCTCTGGCCGGCTTTTCGCCGGCGGTCCGTCGCAGCACATCGATGATGGCTTCCTGGACCGTCAGGTGGTCGGCGACCTTTACATAGTCGATTGCTCCGATCTGGTCGCTCTCGCTCAGCGCGAAGCGCGCATTGGTGCCGCCGATATCGGCGAGAAGAATCGTTCCTGGCTTGCCGATACTCATGCCCATCTGGCTACCGCGGCCTTGCCGGCTGCGCGAGCCTTTTTCCTCCGCTCCTTCGATCCGCATGTCGCGGACATGGCAGAATCCGCCCTTGGATGAGGCTAGTCAACACGGACCGCGCCAAAGCGTTGCATGCTGGGGACGAAGGTCGGACGATTTGCGCGACATCCCTGCAGTGTCGGTGGTTGCGAAGCAGCCCGGGAAGATCGACATTGAAGCAAGCGGCCGGCGCCCGTTGCGCCCGGCCGATGCAATGAGGCCCTGCGATGAAGGCGTCCGACCGTGACGTGCTCCTCGTGATCGACGTGCAGAACGACTTCTGCACGGGCGGCGCGCTCGCCGTCCCCAGCGGCGAGCGAGTCGTGCCGACCATCAACCGTATCGCCCAAAATTTCGCCAATGTGGTGCTGACCCAGGACTGGCATCCGCGCGACCATGTCTCGTTTGCGGCGAACCATGCGGGGCGGCAGCCATTCCAGACCATCGAGCTCGATTATGGTCCCCAGGTGCTCTGGCCATCCCATTGCGTGCAGGGCACGTCCGGCGCCGAATTCCACCAGGCGCTCGAGATCACCCGGGCAAGCCTGGTGGTGCGCAAGGGCTTTCGCCCCGGCATCGATTCCTATTCGGCCCTGTTCGAGAACGATCACCGGACGCCGACCGGCCTGCTCGGATATTTGCGCGAGCGCGAGCTGAAGACGGTGTTCGTCGCCGGGCTCGCGCTCGATTATTGCGTTCGCTTTTCCGCGGAGGATGCCCGCAAGGCAGGGTTGGAGGTGGCCGTCATCGAGGACGCCTGCCGCGGCCTCGATCTGCTCGGCTCGATCGCCGCGGCCCATCAGAGTTTTCGGGACCTTGGCGTTTCCGTCATGAGCAGCGAGGCGTTCCAGTGAAGATCGCGAGGTAGTCGTGGCAGAGAACAGCGGCAAACACCCGAAGGGAGCGGCGCATGTGTCGCAGGATGCGCTGCTGTGGCCGTTTGAAGCGGCTCGTCTTGCCATGGATGCCTGTTTCTGGTGGCTGGAGCACCGCCCGGCGGAGCAGGACGAAAGCAGCCTGCCGTGGGCCACCCCCAACACCGTGGCGCTGGAGCTTGCGACCATGCGCCTGCGCGAATGCACCAGGGCGCGGTCAGGCCACGCAGCCCTGGTTTGTGCACCCTATGCGCTGCATCGCGCGCTGATCGCGGACTTCGCGCCCGGCCACAGCGTGGTGCAGTCGCTACAAAATGGCGGCATCGACCGGGTCTATCTCACCGACTGGCGCTCCGCCGCGCCGGACATGCGCTATCTCTCGATCGACAGCTATCTCGCCGACCTCAATGTCGCCGTCGACGCGATCGGTCCGCCCGTCGATCTCGTCGGCCTGTGCCAGGGCGGATGGTTGTCGCTGCTCTACGCGGCGCGTTTTCCGGCCAAGGTGCGGCGGCTGGTTTTGGTTGGCGCTCCGGTCGATCTCGCGATCGACTCGTCGCTGTGCCGGCTTGCCCGCAATGCGCCTGAAATGGTCTACGACCAGCTCGTCGCACGTGGCGGCGGCAATGTCAGCGGCGAGGAGATGCTGCGTGTCTGGTCGAAAGCGCCAAGCCACGACGACATCGCGGCGGCCTTGCAGAGGGATCTCGCCGGCGAGGAAGGCGCGGCACTGCTCGCGCGCTTCGACCGCTGGAACACCGAAACGCTCAATCTCCCCGGCACCTACTATCTCCAGATCGTCAACTGGATTTTCCGGGAGAACCGCATTGCGAGCGGCCAGTTCACGGCACTCGGGCGCGCGATTGATCTGAAGGACGTCAAGACGCCCGTGTTCCTGCTGGCGGGCCTCGACGACGAGGTGGTGCCGGCCGCGCAAGCGCTCGCCACCGCCAAGCTCCTCGGCACGCCGCCGGCGTTCATTGCGGCGGCCTCCGAGCCCAGCAACCATCTCGGTCTGTTCATGGGCGCACGCACGCATGCCTATGCCTGGGTCCGGATCACCGAATGGCTGCGCGAGGATCGGCCCGGCGTGCTGGCGCGCAGCGCCTGACACCGCCGGCGGGGCGGGGCAGGCGAGTTGCAATTCCGTTATGCATGACGGCGAATGGCCTGCACGGGGCGGCGTCGATGGGCTAAATACAGTCGGAGCCGATGGCGGCCGGATCACCTCCGGTCGCGAAGAGATCGAAGGTACTGCGCTCGATGAGTTTTCACTCGATTTACGCCCACGGATTTGCGCGCGTCGCGGCCTGCGTCACGACGTCCCATGTGGCCGATCCCACCGCCAACGCCAAGGCGGTTCTGGCGGCGGCGCATGCCTGCCACGAGCAGTCGGTGGCGGTCGCCGTGTTTCCCGAGCTGTGCCTGTCCGGCTATGCGATCGAAGACCTCGTCAAGCAGGATCCGCTGCTCGATGCGGTCGGGCGGGGGCTCGCCACGATCGTCGAGGCCTCCTCGGCCCTGATGACCGTTCTCATCGTCGGCGCGCCGCTGCGCTTCGGGGCCCGCATCTACAATTGCGCGGTCGTCATTCACCGCGGCAACGTCCTTGGCATCGTGCCGAAGAGCTACCTGCCGACCTATCGCGAATTCTACGAAGGGCGGCATTTCGCCTCCGGCGCTGGGATCGTCGGAGAGGTGATCGCGATCGGCGCGCTACGCGCACCCTTCGGGGTCGATCTGCTGTTTGCGGCCGAGGACGTTCCTGGCCTGACGATTGGCGTCGAGATCTGCGAGGACATGTGGATCCCGGTGACGCCGGCCTCGGAGCTGGCGCTCGCGGGCGCGAGCGTGCTGATCAACCTCTCGGGCAGCCCGATCACGATCGGCCGGGCGCGCTCGCGCGCATTGCTGTGCCAATCGACCTCGGCGCGCTGCCTTGCGGCTTACGTCTATTCTGCCGCCGGAGCAGGGGATCCACCACTGATCTGGCGTGGGACGGCCAGACTTCGATCTACGAAAACGGCGTGCTGCTGGCCGAGGGCGAGCGGTTCCGGCAGGGCGGGCAGATCACGCTTGCGGACGTCGATCTCGACCTGCTGCGGCAGGAGCGCGCGCTGATGGGGACGTTCGACGACAACCGCCGCCAGCGCGATGGCTTCTTCCGCAAAGTCGACTTCGCCCTTAAGCCACCGGCCGCCGATATCGGCTTCCTGCGCAAGGTCGAACGTTTTCCGTTCGTCCCGAGCGACGAGAGCCTGCTCGAACAGGATTGCTACGAAGCCTACAACATCCAGGTCGCCGGCCTGGTGCAGCGCCTGCGCGCCACCGGCACCAAGCGTGTGGTCATCGGCGTGTCGGGTGGGCTCGATTCCACTCACGCCCTGATCGTCGCCGCCAAGGCGGTCGACTTGCTCGGCCTGCCGCGCGAAAACATTCTCGCCTACACCATGCCGGGCTTTGCCACCGGCAGCGAGAGCAAGACCAATGCGTTCGCGCTGATGAAGTCGTTGCAGACGACTTGGCAGGAACTCGATATCCGCACCACAGCCACGCAAATGCTGAAGGATATCGGCCATCCCTTCGGCAAGGGCGAGATGGTCTACGACGTTACGTTTGAGAACGTGCAGGCGGGCCTGCGCACGGATTATCTGTTCCGGCTCGCCAACCATCATGGCGGCCTCGTCATCGGCACCGGCGACCTCTCCGAGCTCGCGCTCGGCTGGTGCACCTACGGCGTCGGCGACCAGATGGCGCATTACAATGTCAATGCCGGCGTGCCGAAGACGCTGATCCAGCATCTGATCCGCTGGGTGATCGCCTCGAAACAGTTCAGCGACGACGTCAACCGGACCCTTGCATCGATCCTGTCGGCCGAGATTTCGCCGGAGCTGGTTCCGGCCAAGCCCGGCGAGAAGCCGCAAAGTACCGAAGCCGCGGTCGGGCCGTACGAACTCCAGGACTTCAACCTGTTCTACACGCTGCGGTTCGGCATGCGGCCCTCCAAGATCGCGTTCATGGCGCTCCAGGCGTGGAAGGATGTTGCGAAGGGCGAGTGGCCGCCGGCGTTCCCGAACGACCGGCGCAAGGCCTATGATCTTCCCGAAATCCGTCGGTGGCTCGAGGTGTTTCTGCGCCGCTTCTTCGCCTTCAGCCAGTTCAAGCGATCGGCCATGCCGAACGGACCGAAGGTTTCGGCCGGCGGCTCGCTGTCGCCGCGTGGCGACTGGCGCGCGCCCTCGGATTCGAGCGCAGCGGCATGGCTTGAGGATCTGGAACGAAACGTGCCGGTTTGAGCAGGGGATGAGCCATGTCGACCGGTGATGCGTCCGAGCGGGGCGACGTCCAGAACAGCGTTCGCAATGGCCTCTACATCTTTGAAATTGAGATGCGCGATGGCAAGCGCGGCCAGGCCAAAGGTGTCGTCGTGCTCTGCGATGGCCGCATCATGGGCGGCGACAGTTATTTCTACTACACCGGCAGCTACACCTTCCGGAACGGCAAGTGGCGCGGCGACATGACCGTCAATCAGCACACCGAGGCCGTCGGCAAGACACTTCGCCTTCGGCGGCAGAGAGGTGACCTGCGGCTTCTCGGGCCACTACTCCGCCGACCGCGCCGAGGTTGAAGGCATGGCGCTGGTCGGCAAGACCAGCGTAACGTTCACGGCGCGACTCACGCTGAAGGACGCGATGTGAGCGCGATCTGATCCGGCGCGCCGATGAGCGCGTCCCGCCGTTTCCCCTTCAGGAACCTTCACGCGAGCGCGACGTTCGCCTCTGTTGGAAAAATGACGAGGAGAGGGATATGCGCAAGCATTTGATGTTGTCGACTGCCGCCGTCGGGCTGATGCTCGCATCGGGCCTGGCCTATGCCCAGGCGCCCGGTGAGCGAAAAGACGAACCGAAACGTACCGAGGAGCCGGCGAAAGGCGCCGCGCAGCAGCGCGAACGTGGATCGGCCCAGGAACGGACTCAGGAACGCGGTCCGGAACGCGCGCAAGGCGGCCAGGAGAAAATGCAGGGGGCCGGACGGGAAGATAAGGGCGGCGCCAATCGCCAGGCCAACGAAGAGAAGAACCGGCCCGCGGCGGCTTCCGAGCGCAATCAACCCAACGCGAAAGAGCAGGCGCAGGAATCCCGCGAGCCGGGGCGAGATCGCAACCGCGAGGCGGAAAGCGCCAAGCAGGGCCGTGAGAGTGGGAAGAACGAGACTGGCAAGAACGACACTGCCAAGAGCGACACTGCCAAGAGCGACGCTGGCAAGAACGACGCTGGCAAGAACGAGAGTGGCAAGAGCAGCGCCGAGACGAAGCCGGACAAGTCGGCACCGCAGAAGTCGACGGCCGAGTCCGAGAAATCAAAGGCGGGAACAGCTGGCGAGCACAATGACCGCGCGGGCACGGCGGCGAACCAGAACGAGCGGAACCAGAACCAGCCACCGCGCAACGCCGCCGAGCAGCAGCAGCCTGCGCAACAGGGCAACCGTCCGGCCACGGCAACCGACACCAACCGGACCCCTGCGACCAACAATGCACAGACGACGCCCTCTCAAACGGGCACGCAGACCAATCAAGCCAGTCAATCAACTCAGACCAACACCCAAGTTAGTCAGCAGAACCGCATCAATCCCGAAAAGCAGGTGCGGATCTCCGAAACCTTGAGCCGCGAACGCATCGAACCCGAGCGCAACCTGAACATCTCGATCCGCGTCGGCGAGACGATTCCGCCGCGCGTCCGTCTTCACCGATTGCCGCCCGACATCGTTTCGATCGAGCCCGAATATCGCGACTACGAATATTTCGCGACCGATGACGACGTCGTCATTGTAGAGCCCCAGACGCATCGGATCGTCAGCCAAGTGCCGCGCGATCCCTCGCGCGCCCGTGCGCAAATGAACGATCGTGGCGGGTCGAGCATGGCGGCGGCCAGTGGTGGCAGCGGGACCAGCAACGTGAACTGCCGCATCATGCGGCGCGACGCGTCCGGCAACGTCACCGAAGCAGAACCATCAACGGTCGGCTCGAGCGCCCGCACGGACTCGTTGAGCGTGACTGTTCAGTTGCCCGGCGGCGGCTCGTCCGCACCGATCGCACTCGGAGCCCCGACCGGTGACATCGTGGTCGCCACGCAAGGGCAGGGCGATTGCACCGTGACGATCGAGCCGCAGACGCGCTGAGCGCCCAACACGAAAACGCGCCGCCAGGCTGGAAAGCCGGGCGGCGCGTGATCGCTTTCAATATCAAAAGCACGAGGTCCGGAGTGCCTAGGAGTCCGGACCTCGTAACCTTGCCCCAGC
The DNA here is from genome assembly GCF_041200145.1 of Bradyrhizobium sp. LLZ17. Taxonomy (NCBI): domain Bacteria; kingdom Pseudomonadati; phylum Pseudomonadota; class Alphaproteobacteria; order Hyphomicrobiales; family Nitrobacteraceae; genus Bradyrhizobium; species Bradyrhizobium zaerense. The sequence goes on along the minus strand of NZ_CP165734.1, from coordinate 1,288,732 downwards.
CTTTGATCCCCCGCCCACGTGGTCCCCCAACCCCATGTAGCGCGATCAGAGGGTGATGCCCTTGGAAGGCCGCCGATCGATATGCGCGATGTACGCGACATCCAAATAGGATTCCATTCCGGATCACTACGGATTCGAACGTGCTTGATTCCGCGCGATGACGATGCGCCTGCACGCGCTAGCCGTGGACGTCCGGGTTCCTGCCGCGCCCGAGCGCAAATTGGCCGACCGGGCCCTCGATATGGAATTCCAGTTCCGTCATCTGCGCGAACAGATCGATGTTGGTGCTGCCGATGGCGCAGCCGCCGAGACCCATATCGGTCGCAGCCAAATAGAATGTCTGAATCAGGCTGCCGACATCCTTCAGGATCAGGGAGTACGCGATGGCGCTGTATTTCCAGGAGATCCGGCCAAAGCGCGCGGCAATCGTGATCAGGATTTGCGGCTGACCAGGGGCATCCATGGCAAACTGGGCGGCCGCCGCGTGCGCCTGGAGTTGTCGAGTGGAAGCGCCGATCGCGACCAGCGCGTGGCTCGCTGCATCGTAGTGGTAGAGGCCGCGCGCCAGCCCTTCGCAATTCGTGACCGTCAGGTACAATTCCAGCTCGTAGGCGCTGCCGGCTGACGGATACGGCCTCGTGCTGTAGGTAACGTCGGTCCCGCCCTCGAAATACGGGCCACTCTTCCATTCGGACAGGACGCGCGCGGTGGTGTCGAGAAACTGCGCGAGCTCGCCGAGCGTGACCGGATGCTTGTCGTCGAAATCCCGTGTTGAATGGCGCTCGCGCAACAGCTTCGGGAAGGGAGAGTTCGGTTCGGCGCGGGCGAATTTGCGCAGGTCGATCTTGCTGCCGGGCCAGGGCGGACGTACCGCGGGCAAGGGTGGAACGACGCTCGCATAGGTGAAGGCGGCGCCGACCGGATTGGCTTGCCGGCCCTCCGTACTGCGCGTGTGAAACACCAGATCATGGAAATCCCAGAGAACGAGATTGCCGTCGCCTTCGTTCATCCGGAGGCCGTCTTCGTCTTTGGCGCCGATCTTGATCAAGATCTGGCTGTCCAGCAACAGTTCGAGCAGACAAAGCGTCGAGGACGCCGCCCGCAGGTTGAGCTTGTTGATTTTCCGACGCTGCGACAGCTCGGCAAGGGTCGTGGCGATGGCGGGGTCGCCGATCCGGAACAGCGCGCCTGCGCGCGGCGATTCCAGCACCATCTCGTTGCCGCGCCGGCGCAGATAGGCAAAGCGAGACAACACGACGGTGTCACGGCTGCCGAGCTTCGCACGTCGCGGCCAGTAGTCGGCGATCTGGGGCTCGATGACCACGAGGTCCTGCTCATGACGCGGCGAGGAGAGGCGGTATTCCAGAAGCCCATGCCGGGCCAACCGACGCACGAGCGCGTCGACTTCCCTGGCGAGCACGCTCTTCCCTGCAAAGGACGCGAGCGAAAGGCCGGTGCTCAGGTCGCGGGCGCGAACCGTCGCGGCCTGGCTGAACTGGCCGAGGCTGACGGAATAGTCTCCCAGCGAAGCGGCGACGTTTCCGTCCATCTGCATCTGAAGCGAGAAGCGATGGCTCAGTCGAGCAGCAATCTCCGGCGCGGTCTTCCTGGTCGGCTTCTTCCGGGGAACACGCACGAAACAGCAGCCCTTCAGGTGTGCGGAAGGAACGGGGTGAGTTCGCTTTCCAGGCGCGGCCGCTCCAGTAATCCAAGCTTCACCGGCACGTCGTAGAGGCGGCCGGGCGCGAAGCGGCGATAGAAATGACGCAGGCCCGGCACCAGCACCCTGACGACGGGGACCTCGACATCAGGCCTTGTCTGGTCGAGCACGAGGAAATCGTAGCCTGCACGGGCGGCGATCTCGACGCAGGCAATGACCTGGTCCCGCGTATTGCTGTGCAGATCGAGGCTTGGCGCCGGCGGGACGATCGGGCGCTCACTCGGTATCAGGAACGGATAATCTTCCAGGCGCAGCGGCGTGACACCGTCGAGGCTCGGCTTCTCGCCGCTTGCACCGCCCATCATGCCGACGGACATGAATTGGGTCAGTTCGGTGAGGGAGCGCAGCAGCGCGATACGTCGATCGAAATGCGCGCCCGAACCGAACTCGATATTCTCGTGTCCATTCTGCATCCAGTGCATGATGGCCACGTAGGTCGGAATGCCGAGATCGCTGGTGATGTCGAGCACCCACAGCTTGCGCCCGGCTTCGGCAAATTGGCTCTGGAGGTCGCGGACATAGAAATCGTCGAACTGCGCGAGATCAACCTCGGCGCGCTGCACCCGGTTATACCACCAGATCGCATAGGCATCGCGCTCGATCAGTTCCAGGAAGCCCTGGACGATGGCTTCGTCGCGGGTGTTGCCGGCCGCGCAGCCGTTGGAATCCGTATGGAAGCCGCCATAGAAGAAGTACAGCAGGCCGGTCGGCAGATATTTGAAACGTTTGTCGCGCAACGATGTGACCGGCGACCACTCGGTCTTCGCCGCGACATCGAACGGCTCCGGCACCGGATGGGAATCGTCCGGCTGCTGGAGGAACCTGTGGTTGAACTGCGTGTCGCTGAACAGCTGAATATCGTTGGGAAGAATGGCCTCGCCCGGCGCGAAGTCGCCGAAGCTGCGCGTCGTCCTGATCTCATCACCCTGGAAAATGCCCGAATAGCGCTCGATCGACTCCATCAGCGCGCTGGCCTCGCCCTGCTCGGCGGTCGAGCCCTTGCCGAAACTGCCGCCGCTCAATCCGGACCGGAGCTGGTCGATGCTGTGGGCCGGCGCGGAGAAATTATGCTGGGCAAGATAATTGGTGTTCATCGGCAGATCGGCGTCGATCCGCTCGAGCCTGGTCACCACGCCTGTGAGCGGGCTCACATGCTTGCGGAAGCGCGACACCGTAGCCCTAGAGGTCACGGTGCGATATCCACCGCTGGTCATGACGAGCTTCTTGCCTTCGCCGATCTCGACCGGGATCGGAGGCCGGCGCGGGTTGTTCAGCTTCCTGCTGCCACACGTCGGGCATTGCGGGCGTCGCGCGACGTAGTGCTTGGCGATGACGGCACCGGGCAGGTCGAAGCTTGCGATGTGATCGCGCAGATCGGTGCGAAAGCCCGAGGCGATTGCTTTCGCGATCTCGACGGCTGCGAAATGGATTGCGCTCTGTCCGACGCTTTCGCTGACGAGCGGCGATACGGCGACCGCACGCGCCGGTCCCCGGTCGAGAAACCCCTTGATCTCGCGGTTGCGGATCATGCGATCGAACAGGCAGATCCAGCAGGCGCTCTCGCCAGGCTTGAACACGGGTCCGACCAGTGGAAATGCGCCGGAGGGCTGCACCAGCAGCCATGGGGTCTTGCCGGTCACACGCTCCTGGTTCAGATCGCCGAGCCGTCGATCAAGATAATCGTTCACCAGCGTGATCGTGAGCTTCGGCGCGCGTTTGGCGATTTGAACGCCGAGTTTGCTCAGGGCGACGGTCAGCTCCCTGGCGCCTTTGACGTCCATCGCCTCGACCTGCACGGAGCAGCCGCGAAGATTCTGTTCCGCGACCTCCGGCGACAGGCCGAGGCTTGCCCAGAAACCGCCGACGGTCTCGTTGAAGGCTTGCGAAGTCCGCGCAATGACATATCGGCGATCGAGCAGCCGCTTGATTGCTTCCTCGATCTTGTCGGCCGGGAAGCGCTTCGAAAGCCGGCGCATGATCTCCGGCCTGGTCCTGCCATGTTGTCCGATGGCGTTGGCCAAGGCGCAATAGAGCTCGCCATGCAGGAAAAACTTGCGATCCTCGGAATAGAGGCAAACCGCATCGGGAGGTAGTTCGTAGGCGGTGAAGTTCGGTGCAAATCGGAGAATGTCTTTGCGGCTCTGCCGCGCAACGCGGGTCTTGCGATTGGCCGTCATTGAGTGAGCACGCTGATCCTGTTGCCGTTACCTCGGATCGCCGGCGCAAGCGCGGTCGCGAAACCAAGCAATTGGCCGGACCCGTTCTCGGGGCCGGCCAATGATCTATCGGATTCTCGACACGCCATTCGGAACGCGCCGGAGTCTAGCACCAGCGGCAACGGCCCCACGATGCGCAGCAACCGGCGCACCCCACGGCGCATCCCACCACGCCAACGGCGCAGCCTCGGCAACCGACGCCACATCGGCAGCCCCGGCATCCCCGACAGCCACGACATCCGCGACAACCACCGCATCCACGGTAAGCCACCTGCACGCGGCCAGCTACGTCTTCCTTGTCGAACAGGTGGAACGTGGCGAGGCTGACGTCGGCCATTTCCTCTTCGCCGAAGGTGATGGCCTGATCCGATCCGAAGTTCGGCAATTGCCGTACATCGGGGGTAGGCACGGCGGACGCCATTGCGCTTCCCGCCAGCGAAAACGTCAACCCTGCGGCTCCGAATGCCGGCACGGCGACTTTGGTCACTCGCTTTTTCGCTTTAGAACTCTGCTTCGCCTGCCGCATGGTCGAACCTCCGAGCATTGCAAGAAGCATCCCAGCCGCGGTAAGTCTACGCCCTGAAAATGAGGCAAGCAACAATGATGCGGACAAAAACATTGTGCCGCACGCTCAGGAAGCATTCATCTTCATGACATTCATGTTCGTGAACAGTATCGGCGCGTTGCGTTGGTGCTGCTTGGTGCAGTGCCGCAAGACGGAAGCGTGAACGGAGAGATCGGCGTGGATCAGCCAGAGCGCTTCGCTTGGTATGAACTCCTGACCACAGACGTCGCGGCCGCCAGCGCATTTTATCGCAAGGTGGTCGGCTGGACTTTGAAGGACGAGTCAACGTCGGAGCTGGCCTACACGGTGCTTCGTAACGGCAGCGCGCCGGTCGGCGGATTGATGGATCTGCCGGAAGAGGGGCGGCGGATGGGGGCAACGCCGAGATGGATGGGTTACGTCGCCGTCGACGATCTGGACGGGATCGCCGCGCGGATCGGGCGTCTCGGTGGTGCGATCATGGTGCCGCCGACCGACACCAATATCGGCCGAATAGCCGTCGTTGCCGATCCGCAGCAAGCGACGTTCGGGCTGATCGCGCAACCCACATATGGCGACCGGAAATCGGGCCGGCCGGACGAGCCGGGACGCGTTGGCTGGCATGAGCTGCTGGCCGCCGACCGGACCGTGATCTTCGATTTCTACAAGGAGCTGTTCGGCTGGCAGAAGGCCGACGCCCAAACCGATCCGGCGGATTTGTATCAATTGTTTTCCGCGGGTGGGCAGACCGTCGGCGGCATGCTGACGAAGTTTCCGAGTGTCGCGCAGCCGAGCTGGCTGCATTACTTCAACGTCGACGACATCGGCGCTGCGGCGAAGCAGGTGAATGCTGGCGGCGGACGGATTCTCCAGGGGCCGATCGAATTGCCCGATGGCTGCTGGATCGCGCGATGCGTCGATCCCCAGGGCGCCCTGTTTGCATTGCAGGGTACGCGAGGTCCGGCAGGCATCGCGCCATCCTCGGCCTCGGAAATCACGTGGTCCGCCAAGTGGGGCGAGACTGAGTCTCAGGGCAGAATGGTGCTGCCCGATCCAAAGTCCAAGCCAAAGCCGAAGCCCAATCCAAAGCCAAAGCGCTAACGCCTGATCCGGACAGGTGCGAACCGGTTCTGGCAACCGACATCGCCATAGCCCGCGCCCGGAGCAGGGGAGGCCTGCGACAGGCCGATCCGGCCCCGTCGGGGCCAAGTTCCCGTTGCGCCTGATCACCCCGTGCGCTATCCGGCCGGAAAGGCCTGAGCGGCTTCGATATTTCCCGCCCGGCCAGCCAAACCGAGGACGGAAACGCCATGCCAGCCTATCGCTCCCGCACCACCACCCACGGCCGCAACATGGCGGGCGCCCGCGGCCTCTGGCGCGCGACCGGCATGAAGGACGGCGATTTCGGCAAGCCGATCATCGCGGTCGTCAACTCCTTCACCCAGTTCGTGCCCGGCCACGTCCATCTCAAGGACCTCGGCCAGCTCGTCGCCCGCGAGATCGAGCAGGCCGGCGGCGTCGCCAAGGAGTTCAACACCATCGCGGTCGACGACGGCATCGCCATGGGCCATGACGGCATGCTCTACAGCCTGCCGTCGCGCGAGCTGATCGCCGACAGCGTCGAGTACATGGCCAACGCCCATTGCGCCGACGGCCTGGTCTGCATCTCCAATTGCGACAAGATCACGCCCGGCATGCTGATGGCCGCGCTGCGCCTCAACATCCCTGCGGTGTTCGTCTCCGGCGGCCCGATGGAAGCCGGCAAGGTCAAGCTCCAGGGCAAGACCAAGGCCGTCGACCTCATCGACGCGATGGTGGCGGCGGCCGATTCCAAGGTCAGCGACGAGGACGTCAAGGTGATCGAGCGCTCGGCGTGCCCGACCTGCGGCTCCTGTTCGGGCATGTTCACGGCGAATTCGATGAACTGCCTCACCGAGGCGCTGGGTCTGGCGCTGCCCGGCAACGGCACGGTCGTGGCGACCCATGCCGATCGCAGGCGCCTGTTCGTCGAGGCCGGCCATACCATCGTCGATATCGTGCGCCGCTTCTACGAGCAGGAGGATGCCTCGGTGCTGCCGCGCAATGTCGCGAACTTCAGGGCGTTCGAAAACGCGATGACGCTGGACATTGCGATGGGCGGCTCGACCAACACGGTGCTGCATCTGCTTGCGGCTGCCCATGAAGGCGAGGTCGCGTTCACGATGCGCGACATCGACCGCCTGTCGCGCCGCGTGCCCGTGCTGTGCAAGGTCGCACCATCAGTCGCCGACGTGCATGTCGAGGACGTGCATCGCGCCGGCGGTATCATGGGCATTCTCGGCGAGCTCGATCGCGCTGGCCTGATCGACACCTCCGTGTCGACCGTGCACGCGCCGACCATGAGCGACGCGCTGGAGCGCTGGGACGTCAAGCGCTCGAAGAGCGAAGCGGTGCGCACCTTCTTCCGCGCCTCGCCCGGCGGCATCCCGACGCAAGTGGCCTTCAGCCAGGAGCGCCGCTACGACGAGCTCGATACCGATCGCGAGAAGGGCGTGGTTCGCAATCTCGAGCACGCCTTCAGCAAGGACGGTGGGCTTGCCGTGCTCTACGGCAATCTCGCGCAGGACGGCTGCATCGTGAAGACCGCCGGGGTCGACGCCTCGATCCTGAAATTCTCCGGCCCGGCCCGCGTGTTCGAAAGCCAGGACGCAGCAGTCGAGGGCATCCTGGGCGGCAAGGTCGTCGCCGGCGAGGTCGTGGTCATCATCTATGAAGGCCCGCGCGGTGGTCCCGGCATGCAGGAGATGCTGTATCCGACCAGCTATCTGAAATCGATGGGGCTCGGCAAAGCCTGCGCGCTCGTCACGGATGGCCGTTTCTCCGGCGGCTCGTCTGGCCTGTCGATTGGCCATCTGTCGCCGGAAGCGGCCGAAGGCGGCAATATCGGCCTCGTGCGCACCGGCGACCGCATCGCGATCGACATTCCGAACCGCAGCATCAGCCTTGAGGTCTCCGACGAGGAACTCGCCAGCCGCCGCACGGCGGAAGAGGCCAAGGGCGATGCCGCCTGGCAGGCGCAGAACCGCAAGCGCAACGTTTCGACCGCGCTGCAGGCCTATGCGGCGCTCACCACCAGCGCCGCGCGCGGCGCGGTGCGCGAAGTGAAGCGGCGCGTGAAGTAGACTGGTTGTAGCCTGGATGGAGCCAATGGTCGGCGCAAAGCGCCGCCCATTGGTGCGATCCGGGGCAAGTGCGAGAGCGGAGGATCGGCCCCCGGATTGCGCTGCGCTCCATCCGGGCTACGCGTCCGGCAACGCTGGCGCGGCATGCATGGTCAATGAATCCTTATCGATGGTCCGCGGCTTCGCGTTCGCATTAAGGATGCCCCGACGAACTTCGGCAGCCTGGGATTTCGCGGCGTATAATGCTGCGACCTTCGCAAATCCATTTCGGGCAACTGGGGCGCCACCACAATGTCTCGTACTCTTGCTGTCGTTTTCTCAACGGCCGTCGCCGCGATGTCGATGACGGGCGCGGCTTCCGCCGGCTGCTACAATTGCTACACGCCGCCGCCGTGCACGACCTGCTATCAGCAGCAATATGTGCAGCCGCAATACCGCACCGTCGACGAGACCGTGATGGTGTCGCCCGGCGCCACAATCGCCCATCGTGCGCCGGCGCAGTATCGCACCGTGATGGTCCCGCAGACCGTGATGGTGGCGCCGCCGAGCGTCCAGTACGAGCGCATCCCGCCGCAATACGCCACGCGCCAGCGCGTCGAGATGGTCTCGCCGGGGTATTCCTATTACGCCCCGGTGGCCACGGGCTGCGCCTCCTGCGGGTACTGAGCCAAGGCACAGCGGAAGATTTCGCGCGGCGCTCCCCAGGGGCGCCGCGTTTTCTTTTTCGGCCGCCGAAACGGCATCGGTGAAGGGAAGGGCGCCGGCATCAGCTCGCATCAGCGCGAGCGGTGTCGAAAGCCAAGCCACGCAGGATTCCGAATTCCGATAGCACCCGGTACTCCACCGGAGATGCGCGGCCGTCCAACTGGAACTACCCTGCGGGGCTTCCGGACGGACTTGGATGACGCGCGCCGACGAGCAGGGTAACCCACCAATCCTCATTTGCAGCAAATGCAGGAGCCCGATGGACTACCTTGCGACGCTGCCAGAGATTGTAAACCTGCCCCCCGTGTATGCCTACAGGTGCCTGCCGTGTCGGAGGGTCGATACGATCGTTCTGAAATCGAGCCGCTCCGCCAAGAGGTCCGCCAAGAGGCTTGTCCACAGCCACGACCGGCGGTAGCCCGCAGTCGCTTGCGCCTCCCAGCAATGGATAATTTGCGATCTGCTGGGAAGCCCCTTCAATGGTGGCATGCAGCATCGCGCCAGCGGATCGTCGGTCCGCTTCCCGCTCGGCACTCCTGCCGACTGGATCGCAGACGGCCACGTCACTTGTAACTCCAGTGCAATGGCTGCGCCCGCATGGTCGACGTCCGTCTCGACGCACTGCCACAAGGACGGCCATGGGCACAGGTCGCGCGCTCCATGGTCTGCCAGGCCTGCGGCGCAGGCGCCTCCAACGTCGTTCCGAACTGGCATGACATGCCAGATCGAGCGGTGCCGTTTACGCGGAAGTGGCGGCGCCCGTGAAGTTCCGACCCTGCCGATAGATCCGCCCAACACACTCTGGAACGATTGATTGTGCCGGCGTTTGGGAGCGGGCAATGACGAGCAAATCCATCATTCTCTTTCCCGGGATGATCAAGCCGCTACGGCTGGCCCGTGTCTACGGCTTCCTGATCCAGCGCGGCGACGGCCTCTACCATCCGGGCGGCAACCAGCGGATATGTACGATGGCGATGGCGCGGAAGATGGTCGAAGGCGGCTGGCTCGAACAGCACGGCCAGCGCTATGAGCCGACAGAGCAAGGTCTGCGCGCGGCAGAATGAGCCCGCCGCCGGGATCGGAAGCGGAATAGGCCGGGTCGGCAGCTCCCTGCCGGCATTATCTTACCATATTCCCAGCACCGGGATTTACCCGATTGCGTCGCCGCCATCCGCCCTGCATGCTTCCGCCCATTGTTTTACGGGTCTGGGCGAGGGCTCCTTTTGGTTATCTCGATTGCGGTCGCGGAAACGCGACCATTGTCGCGCGTGGACAGCCGCGCGATTGTTTACCTTGTGCTGTTGTCGCTCGCTGCCGGCTACTTCCTCGCCTGGCCGATTTGGCGCGCGCAGTTCTTGATTGAGATCTGGCCGACGGAGTCGTGGAACGCCTATTGGCAGGACGCGGCGGCTGCGTGGCGGCCGATGTACCCCGGGCCAGATAGCCTTGCCGGCAATAACTACCCGCCGCTCTCGTTCTACGCGATCGGCGCGCTTGGCAAGCTGCTGGATATGGACAATTTGTTTGTGGGGCGCGCGCTCTCGCAGCTGGCCCTGGCGGCGCTGGCGTTTGAGGTATTCCTTTCGGTCCGGATCCTGACGCTGGGCCGCCTCGGCGGCGCTGTTGCGGCGCTTTGGTATGTCGCGATCATGGCGCGCAACTCGACTATCTACGTCGGCGCGAACGATCCGCAGCTTGCCGGCCTCGCGATCATGGGCGCGGGGCTCGTGTATTTCCTTCGGCTCTGCCAGCAGAAGCGGTCTCCGGTGCCCGCGCTGCTGCTCATGGTCGTCGCGGGATTCTGGAAGCACAACATTGTCGGTGTCCCGCTAACGGCGATCTGCTGGCTTTTCATCTCTTCGAACCGCGATGCGGTCAGGGCGACATTCCTGAGCGGCCTGGCGACTATTGCCGGGCTTCTCGCATGTGTCGCGATCTTCGGGCCCGACTTCATCCCTGATTTGCTGGCGACCCGGCAATACGCGTGGTCGAACGTGGTGGCGAACATAGGCCATCTACAATGGTCGGCGCTGGCCCTTCTGATCTGGGCCGCATGGGCGATCTTCGACCCCCGCTCGATGCCCGCGAGGTTTACCGCGTTGTACATCAGCATCGGGCTTGCCGCTTGCATCACCCAATGGTTGGGCCACGGCATTTTCGGCAATGCCGAGTTCGATTTGATTTTCGCCCTGGCGATCGGCCTCGGCGTCGCTTTCAACCGCATGCAGGCGAGCTATGTTGCGAGACGGATCGGTCCGGATCGTTGCCGGGACGCGATGGTCGCAGCTCTTCTGCTCAGGCTGATCCTGAGCGATCGGCAGGAGGCCGCTCTTGTTGCCCTCAGCCCTGAGTTCCGCGACTCGCTCTACGCAAGCGAACGCAACGTGCTGAGCGAAGCGAACACCGTGGCAGCGATCCCCGGAAACGTCGCCTGCACGGTCAAGCTGGTGTGCAGGCAAGCGGGCAAGCCATTCGTCGTGGACGAGTTCAAGACGGACGAGATGGTGGCAACCGGGAAGTTCGCCCCCGCCGACATTGCCGCTCTGCTGAGCGCCAGGCACATTTCAGTGCATCCCAAAACGCAGCCGACCGGACCGGAGCAAGACAGGTCCTTTTTGAGGTGGTGGCGCGGGCGAACCTGAGCGAGCGTCAATGCGTAGGACGACGGCAAAGGTCTGCAATCAATGAGGCCGCCCACTGAGGCGGCCTCTGATCTCAATTATTTGCCGGCCTGCTGCTTGATGTAGTTGATTGCGTCCGAAACCCCCTGATGCGATTTCATGAACTCATAGACCGCGTTTCCGGCCACGCCGAGCGCGATGCACTCGAAGATGCCAAAATCACCACCGGTGACGGAATCGAGTTCGCCGGTGTTCAGTTCGCGAATGTCGTTATGCATGTCTCTCTCCTGTTCGTCGGAGGAGGGACAATTCCCGCCAGCCGTGATCAAATGGATACACTGAGCTTCAAGGCGACCGTCGTGAGGCACGTCACACACGAACGCCAAGCTGGGCCACCCTCAAAATCGGCTTAGGCCACTCGGGTTTAAAACAGGCGAGCGCCGAAACGGTCGATGCAGGCACCGGCTAGGCGCGCCACCTATGTCAGTTCTGCTGCAGTCCAGCCCCGCCTTCGTCCGCTTGTAGATCAACAATGCCAGCATCGTAGCGCAACAGCCGGTATTGAAGGCGTTGAGTAGTGAAAGCGGGACATCGGCGAGCCGGACCCAAGCATAAACCGCGGTGGTCAAGTTCGCCCCGGTCCAGATCAGCCAACTTGAAACCGATATGGCTTTAGCGCCGCTCCTGTCCTGGGCGAGCAAAACCAATTGCGGCGCGTAGGACATCAACCGCAGCATGTTGAAAAACCCGTAGGTCAAGGTCAGGAAGTCGAGGTTTTCCGGCAGCATGGCCCGTCTCCAACCACAGCGCTTTCAATGGCTGCGTCGAAAATGCCCGACTCTGCCTGGGCAGATTGGTAGGCGGCGGTTGTCTTGCCTTCATCATCAATTCTAATTATGGGTCCGACAATTCGGTTGCCGGCGGGCGTTAGCCGCGAATCGGGGAAATCCCGCCGAGCAAGGCGACAACGTCGGTTTGGCGCTGGCAGCCTGTTTTCTCCAGCACGCCACGAACTTGCACACGAACGGTGTTCGGCGACACGCCGTTGTCGCCAGCGAGGTCATCCACCGTTTTCCCGGCCGCAAGGCCCCGGGCGACACGGGCTTCGGCCGGCGTGAGATCGAACAGCGACATCACCAGCTCCACCGGCGGCGAGGTTGGCGCGGCGACCGGCATCAGGACGAACACGGCGGTGCTGCGGGCGAAGATATCGCGCGCGGAATAGCGAATCGGCACGACGTGACCGACCATCAAGGCATCTGTGACCGCATCCCGGACCGGAAACGAACGAACACCGCCATTGTCGTTCAGCGCGATTCGCGCCAGCGCCTCCGTGAGCATTTCGTCGGCGCGACGATCTTTCAGCGTCACCCGGTCGGCCGACCGCCAATGCACGAGATTGGCCATGCCTTCGACCAAAGCATTGGCGGCGAGGACTTTGCCGGCCTCGTCCAGCACCAGCGCCGCTAGACCAAGCGCCGCCAGTGCCTGGCTTGCGGCCTGCGCGCGCTCGAGGTGCAAGCGTGCCGCCATCACAGCCGTGCGGGCGAGATGCGGTCGCAGCATATCGAGCCTTTGAATGGTGGCAGCGTCGGCAGGCCCCTGGGCGATGGTGCGAGACAAGACGATCGCAAGGGTCTCGCCAGTCGGTAGCGCAAAAGCTGTCGCCGCACCCCAGCCAAGGCCCATCTTGCGCCAGCTGTCGCGAAAAATCGGTTCCTCATCCAGTTCGCCTGGCAAAAACAGATCAACTTCGCGAAGGAAGCCCGGATGGCGGCTTTTATGAATGAGCGACATAACCCGACCGCGCCAATACCAGCCGTCGGCGACGAAGCGGCCAGCTATGTCGCGAGTGTTTTTCGAAGCCGTCCAGGCCGTCACTTCGGGATTGGTGACGAACAGGGAGCCGCCAGCGGATTCGGATATTTTCGAAGTATCTCGTAAGACTTGCGGCCAGAGCTCCGGCACGAAGCCGCACTCGTAGATCCGGTCGATCAGCTCAGCTTCCATGGATTTACCGCTCTATGTTCTGGCGTACTAAGGTCAAGCTGTGCTGGATTTTGCGCGACGAGGACGGAAATAAAGGCTCGCCGCGCCGCAGGCCTGGCAATATGAGGCGCGGGGGTGATTGTGTTGAAAGTTCGCGGACGTTGCAACGCTTAATCGCCAACCCTGATGGGGCAGATGTCGACCTCTCGCCGGTCCGCCTGCCTGCCGGCGCGTTGATGTTTCCAGCAGCGCCGAGCGCGGAGGAGGGGTTCTCGTTCACGACCCCGCGCAACCACGCAATTTCAGCAAGGAGATCGCACGCGGCGCTGGTGTTCTTGGATTCGGAAACCCCGTTTCCATGACCTTCGGGGCATCGACACAACCGCATTGCTGGATGCGGGCATCCCAATGTTTACCGTGGCTCAGCGTATCGGCGACGATCCAGCCGTCCTGCTCGGCAACTTACGCGAAGCGGAAACGCTCGACGCAGGCAGACAATAGCCCGTCGGCGACGATCAGTTCTCTGGCTGCTGGCTTCTTGCGGCCCTGAAAGTGTCCAAACTTGTGTCCCACCACACTCTGTTCGCGTCTGTTCTTGATCTCGGCGCCTGTACCCGATGCCATTCCGTCGCGGTCAGCGCCGACCCTTGGCCCGATGAGGTGCGGCTGTCCGACATCGAGAGGCGTTTCGCGTCGGCGATCCAGCTTGATCCTTCCTGCGCTCGCGCGGGGTGGAGGTCTGAGAGATCAGTTGCAAACCTCGACGGGCTGACCAGTGCTGGTTGTTCCGTGTTTATACTGTTGATATGGCTCCACGTGGCATCCGGGGTTCACCGGACGGCAGCCCGCCCTATTAGAAATCATCTGTCCGGTCGCCTGCGGCTTTGAGGGGGAGGCCTCAATCTTCTTTCTCTGGTCGTCTCGCGGCTTTGCGTCATCGCGTGTTGCCACGGGCTTTTTGTCCTGCACCTTCTCGCAGTCGTTGTCGTCGTTGGACGCGATAGCCCGCCCGACAGGTGATCTTCACGCAGGCACGGAGTAGCATTTGATTTTCAAAGGCGAGCACCATGGGCCGGAGCAAATCGCGACTTACAATGGTTCCCGCCTTATTAGAAACAACCGCTGCAACCGCAAAACCGATGAAACCAGAGGCCATCGAAATTCGGTGGCCTCTTTCGTTATTACACCCACGACGGGCAATAGCTCGGCGTCTCCCCCCATACACCGCAAATCGACAATTGACTCGTCACCCACGCCTCCCTTTCGATGGCGGCATGACTACCGTTCGCATCCGCAAGCATGAAGTTGCTCCTATGACCGGCAGCTACGAGGTCTGCTTCGGCGATGGCCGGGCCAGCGTCTTTTTCTATTGGGATGATGGCGCCGGGCGCCGACTCCGGGCCGATCTCCTGACCGAGGCGGAAGCGCTGGAGCAGGCCCGCACACTGGCAGGGGCTGAGCGCGACGGCGACCGAAGGACCAGATGACAAAGGGCTGGGGCGGCCTTTCGACGATCCAATCCGGGTTCCGCGCGGCGAGCTGGTCACGCTGCTGGACGCGGCCCGCTACATCGCCAAGCTGAAGGCGGTTCATGACGGCCGGAATGGCAGGCGGCCATAGAAGCCCTGCTGCTGGTTCGCCGGTTGGGGATGATGCGCCTGTGAGGGAGAGCGCCCTGGAGCGTAGGGGGCTAAACACACAGCCTCTCGGCCGCCGCTCAGTTGCACATTTCCCTTTGTGACCCTGAGTCGCTTGAATTCTTCGAGTTAACAATGCGACAGCCGGACTTTACCGGCCGACAGCCTGTAGTGTTGCAAAGGATCTGACCAGACGCCTGCGGCTTCGACGGCGCTGATTCGACCTTTCTCCTCTCGCCGTCGCGCGGCTTGGCATCTTCGCGGGTCGCAACCGGCTTCTTGTCCTGCACCTTTTCGCATTCATTGTTGTCATTGATGCGATAGCCGACGCGGCAGGCGATCTTGACGCAAGCATCGCCATCGGCCTTGAAGCCGTGATCGCACACCAGCGGGCAGACCCGGCCCGGCTTGGCCTTGATGGCATCGAGCGCCTCGAAGCTCGCGAGCTTGGCGTCGAACTTCGTGCCGGCATATTTATTGAACATCGAGAGGGATCGCTCCGACGATACGTTCCAGTCACCATCCGTAGGGGCGGCCAGACAGCCGACGCGGCGCAGCTCTGACTGGACAAGCTTTGCGGTCTCCTGAGAAGACAGGGTGGGTGTGGATGAGATCGGCGCGATGGCCGCCACCTTTTGCTCGCTGTCGATCTGCTTCTTACTTTCGGCTGTCTGCTTGGCTTGCTCGGCTGCCGCCTTGTCACTCGCGATCCTATCGGCAAGCGCCTTCTCGGCCGCCTGTTTGTCCGCCAGCGCCTTCGCCGCAGCCGCTTCTGCCTCCTTCCTTCGCTGCTCAGCGGCGGCGGCTTTCGTCTCCTCGACTTGCTTGGCCTTCTCGGCAGCCAGCCTGGCATCCTCAGCGGCTTTGGCAGCGGCTGCCGCCTTGTCCTGCTCAGTCTTCTTGGCACGCTCGGCGACGAGACGGGCCTTCTCCTCCTCGGCCTGCCGAGCTTTATCGGCGGCCGCCGCACGAACGTCTTCGGCGGTTATCTTCTTCAACTGCACCCGCGCGAGGTTCGAGTAGAAGCCGTCAGGATAGGCTTGCAGGAACGCCTCCCATGCGTCGCGGTCGCCAGCCTGTAACGCCAGCTCATAATCCCTGCGGATCGCATCCTGCGGGCTTGCCTGCGGTCCTGGAGCGGCTGCGGACTTGGCTGGGACCAGCGGCACATCCTCTCCACCAAGCGAGCCGTAGACATAGGGCTCCTGCTTGTAACCGGTGTTCTTGAGGACATCGTCGCGGACAAAGCCGAAGGCTTTGCGCAGACCGAGCCCCGGCGTCGGCAAACGCTCGACTAGCGCCGTTGAGAACGGGCTGTTCCTGGAGTCACCATCCGAGGCGGTAGAGCCCGCCTTCGCCGCAAACGCGATCATGGTGTTGGGACTGGTCGGCTCGATCTTGGCGAGGCCGCGTCCAATCGCGCGCGAAGCCAAAGTGCGCTTCATCGTCTTGGCAAAAGGATTGTCTCGGCAGGCGTCGAGAATAACGAGCCGGAGCTGCTTTGCAGGTTCGACGGCGAACAACGCGCGATCCAGCGCCACCGTCTCGTCCAGTACATCGCCATCGGTCTCCAGCGTGGCATCCGTAGGGATCAAGTAGTTGTTGCCGTCCAGCTCGATGCCGTGGCCGGCGTAGTAGATCACGGCGACTTCAGCATCGCGAGTCCTACCGGCAAACTCCCTCAGTGCCCTGCGCATCTCGGCGGCGCTCACGTCCAGCCGGATGTCGACGTTGTCGAACCCAGCCTTCTTGAACATGCCGCCGACCAGCGTTGCATCGTTCACCGGGTTGGCGAGCCGGGGCGCACTCTTGTACGCGGAGTTGCCAATCACCAGCGCAACCCGGCGCTCGGCATGGGCTACCCCGCAGCCCAGCCAAGTCGCGAAAAGCAATAAGGCCAATAACCGAAGCGCGCCCATAAAGCCCCAAATCAGAATGTGATCAGAGTATTCGGAGCGTTCCGGAACGCAAGCGGCTGGTCTGTGACTGTCGTCACAATCGTACCTGCTCGGGGTTGCGTGATGCGGCAGACGTCGATCTATCGCTTGTTCGGCTGCCTGCCGGCGCCTCCTTATTGTCCGCGGCATCGAATCTGCGGGAGGAGTTCGCCTTCACTGCGCCGCGCAGCCTGCGCAATTTCAGCAAGGAATTGCACCCTGGGCTGGTGTTGTAGGGGCAGGGAAAAACTAGGATGATTGCGCGGCATCCATAGCCCCCTTGCTCGATGCTCGCATTCCTGTACACGCGCTGGCCCAGCGCATCGGCGACCATCCGGCCGTCCTACTCCGCAACTATGCGCTTGCTGCGGCTCTGAAACTGTCCAAACTTGTGTCCAACCACACTCTGTTCACGGCTGTTCTTGATCTCGGCGCCTGTAAGTGCTTGATGCTGCTGGTCCGGAAGGGTGGCCGAGTGGTTTAAGGCACCGGTCTTGAAAACCGGCGTGCCCGCAAGGGTACCGTGGGTTCGAATCCCACCTCTTCCGCCAGGACAACGTCTCTTACGTGGCTGAGCGACGCACGTCCGATCCGCGCGCACCTCACCTCAACCCCGAGTGCCCGCTGGCTGACGCATCTCGCGCCGCGATATCGACCAGGCTGGACCAGTGTCGGCGTTTTGCCTCAATCGTCCCGGTAGTAGCGCCGGCGGTACTGGTCCCTGTAGGCTCGACGCGGTTCATAGTACCCGTATGAGTCCCGATACCGCGGATACTGGCGCGCGGCCTGATATTGCGGCGGGATCACGCCGTTCGGGTAACACCGACCGTAAACGTCGATGTCATAGCCGTAGCTGCACGGCCCTTCACGGACCTGGACCAAGTTCGGCGTTTCGTTCTGCACCGTCGGCGCGGTCATCCCGAGCTGGAGGGCCAGCGCTGCAGCAGCTGCTCCGAGGACCATGGATATTCTCCTAGACTTCTTTGTAGGTGCTAAACGCCGCAACACCGCGCCTGGTTTCGCCCACGGAGGCCGGATTTTGAACGGGAAGGCGCTCCGGTCCCCTGGTCGCAACGATCTGGTTCCCAAGTCGGATCATGGGCCGCTCGATCAGGCGATAAGTCTGAACTGACAGCCAAATGCAAACGGCCGCATAAGCGAAACGCAGGGGCTCGGCTGTCCAGGCCGGCGGCAATCGAGTCCTCTCGAATAAAGCAACAGCGATCCAGATCAGGATGAAGTGCAACAAATAGAGCGAATAGGAGGCGTCGCCGAGCTTGGCCAGCCATTTCAACGGTGCATGATCCCAACGCCATCGCGCGTTGATCAATCCCGAAACGAGAAGAAACCCTCCGGCCGAGCCTGAAAATGAAACCTGCTCAACCGCGACGCAGTAATAGCCGAACAATCCGGCGCCGATCAGAAGCAGCGGTGGGATGAAAGAGAGCGGCTTCCGGAGCAAGTAGGCGAGTACGCCAGCAAGAAAATCTGCATTGATTGTTGAGACGAGGTGCAGGGTAAAGAAGTCCGGAGGGCTGGTGATAGACCACCTGACGAGACCGAGCAGAACCGCAGCAAGTCCCCACACTCCGAGAAACGGCACGACCAGAACTGCGAGCAAATAGAACATCACCTCGTATTCGAGCGACCACGTCACCGGGTAGAACGGTTGACCGTCCTGGGGAAGCAGCGTCAGCGAGTAGGCGACGTGAGGGAAGTTGTAGAGCACGCCGGGCATCGCGACGCCCGCGAGCTTCAGGACGATAGTCAGGAGAATGACGGCTAAATAAACCGGATAAACTCTGAAAACGCGTTTGATCAAAAATGGGCGCGGTGAAAATTCAGGTTTGTCACAGACCGAGCTGATGACAAATCCGCTGATCGCGAAGAAGAAATTGACGCCGAGGTAGCCGTGCTCACTGAGACCAGGAATGCGAAAAACATAGTCCTGGGGCCACCCGTTGAGCAGCATGTATGAATGGAAGTACGCGACCGATAGCGCCGCCAGTGCTCTCCCGGCTTGCAGACCCTGCAGCTTGTTCGGTTCCATGCGGGCGCTCTCGACATGAGTGGTCCCGTCTAGGACTCGGGAGAAGGTCGAACGTTCCCGCGCGCCCAGGTGCCCCGAAAGGGGATGGTTGCCCGTTGAATCATGGTGGGATGGAGGCGGAGCGTGAGAGCGCCTTCAGTTGCTCGGCCTCGCTCGCCAGCCGATTTCCTGATGCGGGATCGCTGCTTTGATATCAACGTCTCTGCCGGCCGACTGGCGCCAAGCTGTAACTCCGAAGCACAAGGTCAGCGTCAGCGCAGCCACGAGTAGCACCAATGCTAGACGCACGCTACGTGTGGTGGCAGCAGAAAAGAAAATAGATCATATCTGAGGGTAGTGAATTGGGCCGGGGGGCCATTGTTTGTCTTATTCAATGCTGCGCACGATCGCGACGTGGCCGCGGTCGCGCTTTTGGCTTCTCTGCGTTGACTGGTACCCGGCGCTCGCGGCAGCTGCATTGCCATGGTCGACAACGGCCGTCGAGATCTTGTTGGCCATCTGGCTGGTTGTTTTGGTTCCCACGGTCGACCCGATCGAACTGAAAAGATCTTTCGTTCGACCGGAAAGTTTTTTACCGGCGGTCCTATTCGCGCTCGCGGTGGTTGGACTGTCGTGGACCGATGTCGATCGAACCGGCATGGCGCAGGGGCTTGGCCCCGTCGTTAAGTTCGCCGCTCTCCCTTTGCTGATTTACCATTTTCAACGTTCGCCGCGTGGAGAATGGACTTTCATCGCATTTCTTCTCTCGTGTTCGGCGCTTATGGTTCTCTCTTGGATCGTCTACCTTGCACCCAACCTGAAGATTGGCGCGGCAGAGGTCCCAGGCGTCCCAGTCAGAAATTACATCGATCAAACCCAAGAATTTGCGCTTTGCATTTTCGCGCTACTACCTCTTCTCGCGAATTCACTGAGGAAACGCCGAGCGGTGGCTGTCCTTGGTTACACCGTCTTGTTGATGGGATCTGCCGAGAATTTGGCAACCGTTGTGGTGGGGCGCACAGCGCTCCTTTACTTCCCGGTCCTGATACTTCTTTTCGTTTGGAGATACCTCAATCGCTATACCGCCACGTTGTTTTTGTGTGGCCTAATCTGCTTGACGATAGCGAGTTTCTCGACCTCGACAAGCTTGCGTCAGCGCGTCGAACTGTCGATCAGAGATTACGAAGTCGAGCGCCACACTGATTTGGCGACGTCGCAAGGACTGCGGTTTTTCTATTGGCGCACGTCCCTCCAAGCGATAATGCAAGCGCCGATTTTTGGGCACGGAACCGGTTCAACCAAAACGATCTTTGCGAATGCCGCGAAGGGCAAAGAGGGTGAATGGGCCAATACGGTGCGCAATCCCCACAACCAGACCCTCTACGTGGCTGTCCAATGGGGACTTGTAGGCACTCTCCTGCTGTTCGCAATGTGGTGTGCTCATGTCTTACTCTTCTTGGGTAAATCCTTCGCCCACTGGCTTGGTCTGATTGTCGTAACTCAAAATATCTTGAGCAGTCTGGTCAACTCCCACCTTTTTGATTTTAACGAGGGGTGGCTGTACGTCCTCGGCGTGGGCGTCGCTGGCGGCGCCATCAAGAACGCTTCGAAAGCTGCGGCATTGTCGGCGTATCGTGCACCGACGGATCATCAGCCCCGATTGAGCATGCCTGCTTTGAGGGCGGGTGATGCCAGTCGTTACTTCGATCGCGTGCTATTCACGGAATGGCTTCAGAGAGCCAGTCGATCCATCGAGACCGTGATCGGCGTCTCGGTCATATTCGTGATCTCGGCCTCGAACATCTATTGGAGATGGGCCAATGATTGGATTGCTGTCGCGTTGGCGCTTGGCGCTGGCTGGTGCGCGATGGCAGCGGTCCGGTATCTGTTCAAGAGGCGTGCGTACCGCGAGATGAGAAGGCAATACGGTCAGGAGTGGTATCCTGAGACCTGATCGTCGCTAGCTGCGAACAGCATCGCCGGACTGCCTTCCGCCAGACGATCGCCAGATACAGCGTCGGTGGGTAGCTCAGTGACTGCTTTGGCCGGAGTGCCCGGAGCGGATCAGCAACTTGTCCTGGCAGCCAGCGTAGCGACGCTCCCGATGGACCTGCCGATGATTGGATCATGCTCCTGTTTTGCCCGACGGGTCAAACGGGATTGGCAGACGCGTAAGTCATTGATCCTGCAGGTCCCGGCTACTGTGCATGGGGTTGTTTTTCACTTTTTTATCGAGAGCGGTCGGTCAGTTCCGTACGCCCGTTCGGGTGCATGGTGTGGAACTGCCTCGACGCGGCTGCGTTGTACCGGCATGACTGAAGACCTTTCATTCCGACGCAAACCCCTGACACCTGAACAGCGCCAGGCGCGCGACGCCTCCCGCCGCGTCGAGGCGGAGAAGGCCATGCGCGACCATGAGGCTGCGCAGAAGGCGCTCTATGCCAATAGAGAAAGGTTGAGAGCCGAGCGGCTCGCGCGCGAAGCGGCCGCGAACAAAGGCTGATCCCACACCGTTACGCGGCGCTCAGGGCGATCTTAGCGCGGTCAGGGTCTGGTGGTCGTCTCAGGCTCAGCCGACATGCGGCGTCCGATGATCGAGATGATCGAGGTGAAAGCTCGTCCCATGTAGCCCGGCAAGATGGCCGCCGGAAGACGCGATCCTGCTCACGGCGCCGGGGGATCGCACCGTCCTGTGCTATCCTGTCGAAGGTCGTCGCGAGAGCGGCCCGGATCGGAGGCCGACCTGTGTTCTGCAATATCCCCGGCAAGGCGCTCGGCGCGATCCTGATCGCGATCTTCGGCGCCGGCATCACGGACGTCTCCGCGCTGCCGCTGACGCCGTTTCGCGACGAGGCGCAGGCGCAGCGGCATTGCCCGGTCGACAAGGTGGTGTGGCTGGATTTCAGGAAAGGCGTCTATTACGCCAAGGGACAGAAGCGCTATCGCCAGGGCTTTGACGGCAGCTTCGTCTGCCTGAATGAGGCCCGCGACAGCCTCTATCGCCGCTCGCTGTTGGGTTTGCGCTGAACGGCGCGTATCTCAGCTTCAGAGGGGGCTCGGCTATTTCTGGTTCGGCAGCTTCACCGGCGGGAGCGCGACAATCCCGGACGGGACGCATGCTGCGTCGCGGCTTGGCAGGGGGAAGCGTGTCGGAGGATTAGCCGAAGGCCAGGGCCACGAGGCTCGAGCAGAGCAGGACCAATCCGCCTGCGGTCAATGCCAGGAAGCCATCGGATACGAGATCATGGTTACGCATGGGACACCTGCTGCTCTCGTCTGCGATGCTCGATCGGATCGATTAAAATTGTCCGAACGTGCCGTCATGAAGAGGTGGTGCAATGTCGTCCGCGCGAGTGCTTCAGGCCCTCGTGCGGTAGCCTTCAAACGCATGGGCCAGGAAGATCCCAGCGCTTACCAGACCCATCAGTGCCGAAACCGTCTCGATCATCGTTGAATTCCAATCCCGCCCCTGCATGCGAGAAAACGCGGGCAGCCTTGCACAGTCAAAAGAATTCCAGTGCAGCCTCAGACAATGGGGGTGGAGTGAGGATTTGGCGCAACAGCTTGTTCAAGCGTGACACAGACACGGCCGCCGCGATGCTCCCATGCTCCGTAGATTGACGGGGGAAGGGCGCGCATTTCGTTTACCATCTCGGCGCGAACGTTGTGGGCTCCCCATTTCCGCCGTGTTCGGGTTGCGATATCGTCACGACTTCCGGCGCGGTGGTGGGCCGCCCCGGAGCTTGAGGACCGGACGACGCTCCCCGTAGCCAAAGCGGGTTGGGCTCATCTCCGGCGAAATGGTATTTGGGGCGAATGGGGATCCGACGATCAGATTCGGTGGTGCGGGCCGCACGTAGCGTTGCTGCGGTGGCCGCCTGCCTCGCGCTCGCCAATTGCGCCTCGTCGGGCAAATTCGCCAGCCGCGTCGACCCGAAATACGGCGTGTCCTCGAGCCCCCGGGTCGTGGCCTGGGGCGACCCGGTCCCCAAGGGCGGCGGCACCTACCGCGTCGGCAAGCCCTATGTGGTTGCCGGGCGGACCTACGTGCCGGAGGAGGACGTCAACTACCGCGCCGAGGGCCTGGCGTCCTGGTACGGCGACGATTTCCACGGCCGCCAGACTGCTAATGGCGAAGTGTTCGATATGGGCTCGCTGACGGCGGCGCATCCGACCTTGCCGATGCCGTGTTATGCGCGGGTGACCAACCTCTCGAACGGCATGTCGCTGATCGTCCGGGTCAATGACCGCGGCCCCTATCACGGCAACCGGCTCATCGACGTCTCGAACAAGGCCGCTGAACTCCTTGAATTCAAAGGCAATGGTGTCGCCAGGGTCCGCGTCGAATATGTCGGCCGGGCGCCGCTGGAAGGCTCCGACGACCGCCAGCTGATGGCCACCTTGCGCAGCGGCGTTCCGGCGCCGTCGCCCTCGATGGTCCGGGTCGCCTCGGCGAGGCCGTTTGTGCCGGAGCTGCCCTCATCGACCCGCGGTGCCATACGTGGCGAGGTTCCGACGCCGGAGGGGCGTCCCTACAATCTCGGCAACACCTCGGCCGATCTCGCCTCGATCAACGCGACGTCGGAGATGTCAGCCTCGAGCCGCAGCCGGGGCCGGGCGCTCCAGAACGCCCGCGCGGTGTCCTATGACGAGGATGGCCGTTACACCGCCGACAACGGCCCGACCTCGGCCTCCTTCTCCGACAGCGGCGCAGCCGAGGCCCGCGGCATCCTGAGCGGGCGCGGCCTGTATTAGACGGTTACCGTGCCGCGGCTTCGCGCAGGAAGTTGATCAGTGCCGCGTTGACCTCGTCGGGCCGCTCCTGCTGCACCCAATGCCCGGCGCCCTCGATGATCAGCTTTCGCGTGAGATTAGGCAGCACGCGCTCCAGCTCGT
The DNA here is from genome assembly GCF_041200145.1 of Bradyrhizobium sp. LLZ17. Taxonomy (NCBI): domain Bacteria; kingdom Pseudomonadati; phylum Pseudomonadota; class Alphaproteobacteria; order Hyphomicrobiales; family Nitrobacteraceae; genus Bradyrhizobium; species Bradyrhizobium zaerense. The sequence continues at coordinate 1,265,277 of NZ_CP165734.1, read as the reverse complement.
TGACACGCTTGGCGCCGATCAGGCCGGTGATGACGGCATCCCGCGAACCGGCGATGAAAAGCGAAGGCTGGTGGATCTGCGCGTCCTGCCAGGGCGCGGTCAGCTCCCAATTGCGATCGATGTTGCGATACCAGTTCAACCCGCCGCGGAAGCCGGATTTGCGGAAGGCCTCGGTGAAATAGGCCAGATCAACCTCGCTCAGCCACGCCGGCAACGGGTCCTCGGAGGTGGCATGGCCGAGAAAGCCCTTGCCCTCCTGCACGAACATCGCCGCGGTCGGATCGGCAAGTCCACGGCCGCCGAGCACGATGCGCATGGTGCGGGCCACGTCGCGCTCGAGTTCGGCCTCGGCGACGCCAGGGGTCTGGAAATACTGCCAGTAGAAATTGGTGATGCCGCCCTGACGTAATAGCTCGAGCGGCTTGCCGCGACCGCGGAACGGCGGGGGCACGCTCAGGCCCGCGACAGCCGTGAAGATATCGGGACGGAACAGTGCCGCATGCCACGCGACCGGCGCGCCCCAGTCGTGGCCGACCACGATCGCCTTGGTCTCGCCGAGCGCCTGGACGAGGCCGACGACGTCGCCGACGGTGTCGAAGATCGAGTAGGCGGCGGCGTCAGTTGGCGCCGAGCTTTGGCCGTAGCCGCGCATGTCGGGAGCGACGACGTGAAATCCGGCGGCCGCGAGCGCCGGGATCTGGTGTCGCCAGGAATAGGAAAGTTCCGGCCAGCCATGGCACAGCACAACCAGCGGTCCATGGCCTGCCTCGCGGATGAAGAGGTCGATCCCGTTGGCCTTGATGACGCGGGTGGAGGACATCGCTTTTCCGCCTTGTTTCAGAGGTTTGGTCGCGAAACATCAGGTGCCACGATAGGGGCGTGACGCGAATCGTGCAATCTCGAGAGCAAGCAGCCATCCTCGTGTTGTTCGCTCCGGTTCCAGCTGTTAGAACGCCGCTCTCAGGGCTTGGCCATGGCATTTCGTCTCACTTCGCTGCGTCTCACCCGGTTCACGGCCGGAGCGTTGATGCGCGGACTCGTTGCCGGGGTGCTGGTCGCAAGCGTCGGTTGGAGCGGGGTGCTCTATGCCGCCAACCAGAGCGTCCAGGGCGCCAAGAAGACCGAAGACGCCGGCTTTGACGGCGACGCCCCTACCGCGATCCTGATCGAGGCCTCCAGCGGCAGCGTCCTGTTCGAGAAAAACGCCGACGAGCTGCGCGCGCCCTCCAGCATGATGAAGCTCGTGACCGCGGAAGTCGTGTTCAATGCGATCAGGAAGGGCGACGTCAAGCTGACGGACGAATACCGGATCAGCGAGAATGCCTGGCGCAAGGGCGGCGCCCCGTCCGGCGGCTCGACCATGTTCGCGGCCATCAATAGCAAGGTCTCGGTCGACGACCTCCTGCACGGCGCGATCATCCAGAGCGGTAACGATGCCTGCATCGCGCTTGCCGAAGGCATCGCCGGCAGCGAGCGGATTTTCGCTGCCGATTTCATGACCAAGCGCGCCCGCGAACTCGGCTTGACCAAGTCGACCTTCGCCAACTCCAACGGCTTGCCTGACCCCGGCAACAAGATGACGGTGCGCGAGCTCGGCATTCTCGCGCGTCACATCATCCTGGACTTCCCCGAATTCTACAAACTGTTCGGCGAGAAGGAGTTCACCTGGAACAAGATCCGCCAGCCCAACCGCAATCCACTGCTCAATTCGATGGAAGGCGCCGATGGTCTCAAGACCGGCTACACCAAGGAAGGCGGCTACGGCATGGTCGGCTCGGCTGTGCAAAACGGCACGCGGCTGATCGTCGTCGTCAACGGGTTGGAAGACCCGGAGGACCGCGCCACGGAAGCCAAGAAGATGCTGGAATGGGGCTTTCGCAATTTCGAGACCCGCACGCTGATCGCCGCCGACCAACCGGTCGGCTACGCCAAGGTGTTCGGGGGCGAGAGCCGATCGGTGAAGCTGGTTGCCAAGACGCCGGTGAAGGTGATGGTGCACAAGAGCGGCGGCGACAAGCTGATTGCGCGCGTCGTCTATAGCGGTCCGGTGCGCGCGCCGGTCGAGGCCGGCCAGCAGGTCGGCGTGGTGCGGGTCTGGCGCGGCGGTAACATCGCGGTGGAGACGCCAGTCTATGCGGCTGATGCGATCGGCACCGGCTCGACCGTCCGCCGTGCGATCGACGGCGCCAGCGAGCTCGCGATCGGCATGTTCCGCGCAGGCGCCGAGAAGCTCTGATCATGAGTGAGAGCGCAGGACAGCGGCCGTCCGGACGCGGACGCTTCATCACCTTTGAAGGCGGCGAGGGGACGGGCAAGTCGACCCAGATCAAGAAGCTCGCAGACCGCCTCCATGCGGCCAAGCTGCGCACCCTGGTCACACGCGAGCCGGGCGGCTCGCCGGGCGCCGAGATCATGCGCCATCTGGTGCTCTCGGGTATGGGCAAGCTGCTCGGCCCCGAGGCCGAGACGCTGCTGTTTGCCGCCGCCCGCGACGACCATGTCCGTACTCTGATCGAGCCCGCGCTCAATCGGGGCATATGGGTGCTGTGCGACCGTTTCGCCGACTCGACGCGAGCCTACCAGGGCAGCCTCGGCAGCGTGCCGGCCGCGCTCATCAATGCGATGCAGCGGGTCACGATTGGCGATCTCAAGCCGGACCTCACCATCATCCTCGACCTGCCGGTCGAGATCGGCTTGCAGCGCGCCGCCGCGCGGCGCGGCAGCGGCGCGCCTGACCGGTTCGAGGGCGAGAACCTGCGGTTTCACCAGGGCCTGCGCGAAGCCTATCGCAAAATCGCGGCGGACGAGCCCGCGCGCTGCGTGCTGATCGATGCCAATTCCGACCCCGAGACCGTCGCGGGACGGATCTGGACCGCGTTGCACGAACGCCTGCTTCCCACGCCGGCATCGGTGGTTTCAGCATGAGCCCGCGTCAGGTCGAGCGCGAGAGCGCCATTCCGCACCCGCGCGAGACGAGCCTGCTGTTCGGCCATCGCGAGGCAGAGACGGCGCTGCTGGCAGCCTATCGCAGCGGGCGCATCCCGCATGCCTGGCTGATCGGTGGACCGCAGGGGATCGGCAAGGCGACGCTGGCCTATCGCATGGCGCGTTTCGTGCTCGCTCACGCCCAACCACTGGCGCCTTCCGTGCAACGCGCCGAAAATCTCGCGATCGATCCCAACCACGCCGTGGCGCGGCAAGTCGCGGCCAGCTCGCATGGCGGGCTGCTGACGCTGGAGCGCACCGCGAACGACCGTGGCGTGATGCGCACCGTGATCACGGTGGACGAGACGCGCGAGACCATCTCGTTCTTTGGCTCGACCGCTGCGGCCGAAGGCTGGCGTGTCTGCATCGTCGATACCGTCGACGAGCTCAACCCCAATGCGGCGAATGCACTCCTGAAGGTCTTGGAGGAGCCGCCGCTGCAATCTCTGTTTCTGTTGGTGAGCCATGCGCCGGCGCGCGTGCTGGCCACCATCCAATCGCGCTGCCGCAAGCTGCGCCTGCGGCCGCTCGCGACCAAAGAGGTGATCGACGCTGCGGCCTCGGCCGCCGGTCTCGCTCGAACCGACCTGGCACTGCGCGAAGCGGCGGAGGCCTCCGAGGGCAGCGTCGCGCGGGCGCTGACGCTGCTCGGTGGCGATGCGCTCAAGCTGCAACAGCGGACGGCGGCGTTGCTGGCGCGCCTGCCGCAGGTCGATCCGCGTGAATTGCACACGCTCGGCGATTCGCTCGGCAGCAGCGACCGCGTCGCGCTTGCGGCCTTCATCGACGGCATCGACCGCTGGATTGCGGAACGCCTACATGCGGTCGAGGCCAATGCCAACCAGAACCTGCCGCGCCTTGCGCGCCTTGCGGAGGTATGGGAAAAGATCGTCCGCGCCGCGCGCGACACCGAAACCTACAATCTGGAGCGAAAGCCCCTGGTTTTCTCGGTGTTCGGCTGGCTGGCGGACGCAACGCGCTAGAGCATGATCCGGAAAAGTGTGCAGCGGATTTCCGAGGATCATGACGTTCGTTTCCAAATTTTGAGAAGCCGGCAAAGGAATTCGTGGTGGCATCGCGAGCTAAGAAAACCGTCAAGCGCAAGAGCGGCAGGAAGACTGCGAAGAAGCCTGTGAAAAAGGCTGCGAAGGCGCGTGCGTCTAAGGCGTCCAACAAGGCCAAGAAAAAAGCCAAGAGAGCGGCCTCCAAAAAACGCGTGACGAAGGCGACAAAGACAGCCGGCAAGAAGGCTGCGAAAAAAAACGGCTCGGCGCCAAGAAATCATCAAAGACCAAGAAGGCATCGACGAAGAAGGCGGCCAGGACGCCGGCCAAGGCACCTTCGGAGAACACCGCGCCAGCGAAGAAGATAGCCAAAAAAGCGACGGCAATTGCGCCGGCTGCGGCGCCAGTTCCTGTCATTGCTCCGGCGAAAGCCCTCAAGCCGAAGGCGCCGCGCGCGCCGAAGAGTGCTGCCCCGAAGGCTACAGCGCCCGTAGCGGCAGCTGCGCGCGACAACGTTTTCTACATCACGACCGCGATCGCCTATCCCAACGGCAGTCCACATATCGGCCACGCCTATGAGGCGATCGCGACCGACGTGCTGGCGCGCTTTGCGCGGCTCGACGGCAAGGACGTGTTCTTCCTGACTGGCACCGACGAGCACGGGTTGAAGATGATCCAGACCGCGCAGAACGAGGGTCTCACCCCATCCGCGCTCGCCGCCCGCAATGCCGGCCGTTTCAGGGAGATGGACGAGCGTCTGAACGTGTCGTTCGACCGCTTCATCCGCACCACCGAAGAGCAGCACCACCGCTCGAGCCAGGAAATCTGGCGCCGCATGGCTGCGAACGGCGACATCTATACCGACATCTATTCCGGCTGGTACTCGGTGCGCGACGAGGCGTATTACGCCGAGGATGAAACGCGCCTGAACGACGACGGGGTTCGTCTCGGGCCGCAGGGCACGCCGGTCGAGTGGGTCGAGGAGAAGAGCTACTTCTTCCGCCTGTCGGTCTATCAAGACAAACTGCTCAAGCTCTACGAGGCGCAGCCCGATTTCATCGGCCCTGACTCGCGCAAGAACGAGGTGGTAAGCTTCGTACGAGGCGGGCTGCGCGACCTCTCGATCTCGCGCACGACGTTCGACTGGGGCGTCAAGGTACCCGGCGACGAAGAGCACGTGATGTATGTCTGGGTCGACGCACTGACCAACTACATCACCGGCGTCGGCTTCCCCGAGGAGGGCGACAAAAACTGGCGCTATTGGCCAGCCGACGTGCACATCATCGGCAAGGACATCATCCGCTTCCACGCCGTGTACTGGCCGGCATTCCTGATGTCGGCCGGCATTGCCCTGCCGAAGCGGGTCTATGCCCACGGCTTCCTGTTCAGCAGGGGCGAGAAGATGTCGAAATCGGTCGGCAACGTCGTCGACCCCTTCAATCTCGCCGACCAGTATGGCGTCGACCAGATGCGCTATTTCTTTCTGCGCGAAGTGCCGTTCGGCCAGGACGGCAACTACAATCACGAAGCCATCGTCGCGCGCATCAATGCGGATCTCGCCAACGACCTCGGTAACCTCGCGCAGCGCTCGCTGTCGATGATCGCAAAACAATTCGGCGGCGTGCTGCCGGAGCCGGGCGAATTCAGCGACAACGACAAGGCGATCCTGGCGCAGGCCGACGGCATGATCGCAGCCAGCCGCCAGGCGATGGCGACGCAGCAGATCCATCACTGGCTCAATACCGTGTGGGCCGTGGTCGCGGAAGCCAACCGCTACTTTGCGGGCGAGGCGCCGTGGGCGCTCGCCAAGACCGATCCGGCACGCCAGAAAACGGTGCTCTATGTCACCGCCGAAGTCGTGCGCCAGGTTGCGATCCTGGCCCAGCCGGCGATGCCGACCGCATCGGGATTGCTGCTCGACAGCCTCGGTGTCCCAGCGGCCGAGCGCGACTTCGCCATGCTTGGCGGCGCCAAGCGCATCATGCCAGGCTCAACGCTTCCGGCGCCGACACCGGCGTTCCCGCGCTACATAGAGCCGGCGGCCTAGAGGCGTTCGCACGATGCTGGTCGACAGTCACTGCCATCTGGATTTTCCGGACTTTGCCGAAGATCTCGACGGCATCGTATCGCGCGCCCGCGCGGCCGGCATCGGCCGCATGGTCACGATCTCGACCAGGGTGCGCCGGCTCAACGACCTCATCGCGATCGCTGAACGATACGACGACGTCTATTGCTCGGTCGGCACCCATCCGCACAATGCGGATGAGGAGGACGGCATCGCACCAGACGAGCTGATCGCGCTGACGCAGCATCCGAAAGTCGTGGCGCTCGGCGAAGCCGGGCTCGACTATTTCTACGATGACGGCTCGCCCGAGGCACAGGCGAGGCTTTCGCGCCCACATTGCCGCGGCCCGCGCGACCGGTCTGCCGCTCGTGATCCACACCCGCGAGGCCGATGAGGATTGCGCCCGCATCCTGGAAGAGGAAGCCGCGAAGGGATCGTTTCGCGCCGTGCTGCATTGTTACACGGGTGGGCGCGAGCTGGCGCTGAAGGCGGTGTCGCTTGGGCACTACATCGGATTCACGGGCATCCTGACCTTCAAGAAGTCGGAGGCGCTGCGTTCGCTTGCGGCCGAACTGCCGTCCGATCGCATTATGGTCGAAACGGATTCTCCATATCTTGCGCCCGGCAAGTTTCGCGGCAAACGCAACGAGCCGGCTTATGTCGTCGAGGTCGCAAAGGTGCTGGCCGAGAGCCGCGGCGTGTCGGTCGAGGAGATCTCGCGCCAAACCACCGAAAACTTCTTCCGCCTGTTCTCGAAGGTGAAAGCCTGAATTGGGAGCCGCATGACACTGACGCTGACAATCCTGGGCTGCGGCTCCTCCGCCGGCGTGCCGCGTCCGGCCCTCGGCTGGGGCGCCTGCGATCCCAATAATCCCAAGAACCGCCGCCGCCGTTGCTCGCTGCTGGTCGAGCAGACATCAGGTCATGGCACCACGCGCATCGTGATCGATACGTCGCCCGACCTCCGCGAGCAGTTGATCGATGCCAATGTCGACCACATCGACGCCGTGTTCTTGACGCACGAACATGCCGACCAGACCCACGGCATGGACGATCTGCGCTCGGTCGTGATCCATATGCGCAAGCGCATTCCGGTCTATTTCAATCAGTCGACCGCCAAGGACATCATGGCGCGGTTCTCCTATTGCTTCATCTCACCGGAGGGCAGCGACTATCCGCCGATCCTCAGCCGGCATTCGATTGAGGCCGGTGAGACGCGGGTGATCGGCGGCAAGGGCGGGGACGTCACGATGACTGCCTTCGTGGTCCAGCACGGCCAGATCCCCGCGCTCGGCTATCGCATCGGCAATGCGGCCTATACGCCCGACCTCAACGACATCCCGCGCGAGAGCTGGGACGCGCTGGAGAATCTCGATCTCTGGATCGTCGACGGCCTGCGCTATACCGGCCATCCCAGCCATTTCAGCATCAACGACGCGCTGTCCTGGATCGAACGCTTCAAGCCGAAGCGCGCAGTCATCACCAACATGACGGCCGACGTCGATTACGAAGTGATCCGGCAATCGCTGCCATCCGGCGTGGTGCCGGCCTATGACGGAATGCGGCTGGAGACGCACTGAGCATATCCAGCAGAAATTTGCTGCAGGGTGGGATGCTCCTTGCTTCGCAAGCCTCATCGTGTTGGTCTAACGTCTGAAGGACAGAGGCTGGGCTGGTGGCGATAGTCAGGCTTGATTAGGCCGCTGGATGAGGATGGGGACCGCGTGGCAGGGCACGAGCACGATGTAAACTCTGCCGGACTGGTCCGGCGCGCACTGGATCTGCTTTATCTCGGCTCGGGCATCGCGGCCGGCGTATTCCTGGTTGCGATCTTCGCCATCATGATGGCGATGTCGGTCGGGCGGCAGTTTGCGCTCAACATTCCAGCCGGTGATGATTTCGCATCATGGTGCATGGCCGCAATGGCCTTTCTCGGCCTCGCCCACACCTTCAAGCGCGGCGAGATGATCCGCGTCGGCCTGCTGCTGGAACGCCTGCACGGACGGACCAAGCAGGTCGCGGAGATCGTGGCGCTCGCAATTGCGACCGCCTTCGTTCTCTATTTCACCCGACACGCGTTGCAAATGACTTACGACTCCTGGCGCTTCAACGACGTGGCGCAAGGCGTGCTCGCGGTTCCGCTCTGGATTCCCCAGCTTGGCTTTGCCGGCGGCCTCGTGATCCTGTCGATCGCGCTGATTGACGAGATGGTCAGTGTCGTGGGCGGCAAGCGGCCAACCTACGAGAAGGGCTCGCCGGACGAGACGCCGGACGAATTCATCGAGCGCATCTCGCAGGGCGGTGGAGGTTGACCATGGCCAATCTCGGCATGATTGAGCTTTCCTTCGTCCTGCTCGGCGTCATGATCCTGCTGCTCGGAAGTGGGGTCTGGATCGCGGTTTCGCTCGGGCTCGTCGGCTTCGTCGCGATGGCGCTGACCACGAGCCTGCCCCTAGGGTCGGTGCTGGCCACCACCACCTGGAGCGCGAGCTCGTCATGGACGCTAGCCGCGCTGCCGTTGTTCATCTGGATGGGTGAACTCCTATTTCGCACTAAATTGTCCGAGGAGATGTTCCGTGGCCTATCGCCCTGGGTGCAGTGGCTGCCGGGCCGGCTTACGCATGTGAACGTGATCGGCTGCGGGATCTTCGCAGCGGTGTCAGGGTCGTCGGCAGCGACCTGTGCCACCATCGGCAAGATCGCCCTGCCGGAGCTCGACAAGCGTGGTTACGACAAGGCTCTCAGTCTCGGCTCTCTCGCTGGCTCCGGCACGCTCGGCCTGTTGATTCCGCCTTCGATTCCGATGGTGGTCTACGCGGTCACGGCGAACGTCTCCGTGCTCCAGGTCTTCCTCGGCGGCTTCCTGCCGGGCGTACTCGTGATGGTGCTTTATTCCGGATACATCATCATCTGGTCACTGCTGAACCCAAGCAAAATTCCGCCCCGCGACCCGCCGATGCCGTTCCGGCAAAAGCTGCGCGAGTCGGCGCGGCTTGCACCTTGCCTGCTGCTGATCCTCGCGGTCTTCCTCTCCCTCGTGCTCGGCTTTGCAACCGCAACCGAATGCGCCGCATGGGGCGTCACGGGCGCACTGCTTCTGGCGTGGTGGAGCGGCACGCTGACGCGCAAGAACTTCTTCGAGAGTATCATGAGCGCCACGCGCCTGACCTGCATGATCATGCTGATTCTGGCGGGCGCGGCCTACACCACGGCGGCGATGGCCTATACAGGCATCCCCGCGGCGCTCGCCACCTGGGTCCAGGGGCAGCACCTTACGCCGGGCATGCTCGCGCTATATCTCAGCATCATGTACATCATCCTGGGATGTCTGATCGACGGCATTTCGATGATCGTACTGACCGCAGTCATCGTGCTGCCGATGGTGAAGCAGGCCGGGCTCGATCTGGTCTGGTTTGGCGTCTATCTGATCATCCACGTCGAGATGGCGCAGATCACGCCGCCGGTCGGCTTCAACCTGTTCGTGCTTCAGAACATGAGCGGCCGCGACACCATCACGGTTGCGCGGGCGGCGTTCCCGTTCTTTGTGCTGCTGCTGGCCGCGGTGTTCATCATCACCGAGTATCCGCGGATCGTGATGCTTCTGCCCAAACTCGCTTTCCCCGACTGATCTCAATTCGACCGTGAGGAGAAGTCCAATGAAGTCTCGTCTCATTCGCGCAGGCCTGATCGCCGGCGCCTTGCTCGCCGCAACGCCCGTCTCGGCCCAAACTAAGTGGAACTTGCCGGCAGCATACCCCGCCGACAATCCGCATTCAGAGAACCTAGTCGCCTTCGCCAAGGACGTCGAAGCCGCCACCTCGGGCAAGCTTCAGATCACGGTCCATCCGGGAGCCTCGTTGTTCAAGGCCCCCGACATCAAGCGTGCGGTGATGACCGGCCAGGCGCAAATGGGCGAGGTACTGCTGTCGATCCATGAGAATGAGGACCCGGTCTACGGTATCGACGTCGTGCCTTTCCTTGCGACCAGCTTTCCGGATGCGATGAAGCTTTATCAGGCCTCCAAGGCCCTGATCTCCAAGAAGCTGGATGCACAAGGCCTCAAGCTGCTCTTCGCCGTGCCCTGGGCGCCGCAGGGGGTCTACGTCAACAAGCCGCTTGCCACGATCGAGGACATGAAGGGCCTTAAATGGCGCGCCTACAATGTCGGAACCGCGCGCATCGGCGAACTGGTCGGCGCCCAGTCGGTCACGATCCAGGCGGCCGAGCTGCCGCAGGCACTCGCCACCGGCGTCGTAAACTCGTTCATGTCGTCGGGCGGCACCGGCTATGATGCGAAGGCCTGAGGGTCGCTGAAATACTTCTACGACGTACAGGCCTGGATCCCCAAGGACTACACCTTCGTCAACAAGGCCGCCTTCGACGCGCTCGACAAGCCGACCCAGGAAGCCATCCTCAAGGCCGCCGCCACCGCAGAGACGCGCGGCTGGAAAGCCTGGGAAGAGAAGGCCAATTGGTACATCGACCAGCTCAAGGCCAAGGGCATGACGGTCGAGCCGCCGAGCACTGCGCTGAAGGCCGGCTTCCAGAAGGTTGGCGAGCAGCTCACGGCCGACTGGCTCAAGAAGGCCGGCGCCGATGGCCAGGCCTTGATCGACGCCTATAAGAAGATGTGAATCGGGACGGCGCCTACAAGCGCGGCGTCTATCCGCGCTTGTTATCGCATCGGCAATCGGCCTCCTGCGATACGCGGCCTCATGGATCAACCTTTGCGAACCAATCGCCAGCGTCCGGGTGTGGCGCCGGTTGCCGCTGAGAAGACTCTGGTAAAATGGCTCTGATCCGCGAAGCCGCATTTGATCGCAATCTCCGTGAGCGACAGCGGCGAGTCCGCCAGCAGCACCTTGCTTTGCTCGATGCGCTGATTCATCAACCATCGGTGCGGCGGAGTTCCGGTGCTGACCCGGAAAGCGCGGGCGAAGTGGGCGGCTGATACGCCACATTCGCTGGCGATCCGTGCCAGCGGGATTTCGCCATGGAGATTCGCGCGAATGAGTGCCTTCGCCGTCCGAAGTTGCCATGGCGCCAATCCGCTACGGTAAGAGCGAACGCGGGGTCGGCCGACGGCATATTTGTTGAGGAAATGAGTGTTCAGCGCCATCGCAACGTGGCCCACGAAGAGCTCGTTGGCCTCATGGGGCCTTTCGAGCATCGGCAGAAGGCAATGGCCCAGATGAGCCATGACCGGATCGAGGAAGTTCGCGCCCGCGGCAACGTCATATTCAACGCGACCAAGCTCAAGCTGGTTCGCCAGGTCGTTTAGCGTGCCATGGGGCAGATACAGGTAAATAAAGTCAAAGGGATCGCGGAAGTGAACGACCGTTTCACATCGCAGATCGTAGATGCTCGTCTCGTCCTTCAAGGCGCCCTTGGGCGCGTATCGACCGTCCAGCCACGACTCGGCTCGCTGATACTGCAGCCGAAGGCAAAGTGCGAAGGCCTCGTCCGGAGGGGACGGCAGCGTCGGATCGCCGACCGGTCCGGAATATGCCATCCGCGCCGCGGCGAACGTTCCTTTTTGCAGCGACTTGACCAGGCCCGAGCGCGGCTCGCTGATCATTGGAAACAGCTTCGCAAGCCGATCTCCGTAGAGGCCAGCATCGGTCATGATGCGCTGCCAACACGCGGTCGAGCCCGATCGGTCCGGTCTGCGCTCGGTTGTGATGCCCTTGCCTGATTTTCTTGCAGGCTTGTTTCGATCAATCGTGGCTCAGGACGTTCAAGCGCCCCGGGGCCGGCGCCCCTAGATTGTGGCGCCACTTCGACTTCCACGCTGGTTGCCCCCGGAGCATCGATGCATTTCAGAACGATCAAGCCGCACGTCATGTCGGCATCGGCGCAGACCAATCTGTCCTTCCTGGAAGATCTCGTTCGCGCTGCCCGCTCCCGATTCAGCGCGTTGCTGGACAGACTTGCTGAACCGCAAGCCAGGTCATTGCCGAAGCCTTTAGGCGAACGGAGATCCCGCGACATCAATCCGGGTAGCCGCAAGCACGGTCTAGCGGGCGCGACCGAAGATCTGACCGCTATCCTCACCGTGATGGATCGGATGGTCGGCGAGCTCTTGCTGGAATCGAAGCAGTCATGGGCCTCCGTGGGATATGTCTCCGGTAACGTCCATAAGGTCGCCTTTGGACGACGGGGATTGCTTGGTGGCCGGAAGCGGAACGATTTGTCCGCGGTCGCGGTCGACGAGAGGCTCAGGCGCACGCCGCGCCTGGTGATCTCGCTGCTGGAGGTTGCCACCATATTGGAGGAGGCGGTCGCAGATCTGCAATAGGTCAAGACCGGTGATGGGAGTGGCGACAAGTAGCGGCATCGCCACCGATCGCTGCGACATCGTACTAGACTGGCATGCGCGTTCGACCGAACGCGCATGCTGATTGTGTTGCGGGAGCGCCGCCCAGATGACGGTCGACCCGCAACTCCGAAACTCATTCGCCCGCCCCGACGATGACGGCAACCGGCCTTTGCTCCTTCGAGAGCGCCCGGTAGATCAATCCGCCGGCGCTGGCCCCGATGAGCCATCCCCAGTCACCGACGTTGAAGATCAGTCCATAGGCGCCCAACAGGGACAATCCGATGGACAGCGTGCCGGAGAGGGCGAGCGCAATCAGCGCCTTGTGATTCCAGCCTCCCTCGTAGTTGAACGCGCCGCCCGGCGACATCGTGTAGAGGTCTTCGACTTTCACGATCTGCCTTTTCACGAGGTAATAGTCGGCGATCATGATGCCGAACATCGGTCCGAGCGTTGAGCCAAACACGCTGACGAACAGCGTGATGGCCGAGGGGCTCGCGACGAACAACCAGGGACAGACCAGCACCGACAGGATCGACGTGATAAGCCCGCCCATCTTGAAATTGATGCGCTCCGGATTGAGGTTGGAGATGTCATAGGCGGGCGAGACGAAGTTGGCGACGATGTTAATGCCCATGGTCGCGACGATGAACGTAATCGAGCCGACGATGACCACAATCGGATTGCCGATCTTCTCGACGATCAGGACCGGATCCATGATCGCTTCGCCGAAAACCTTCAGCGTGCCGGCTGTCACGATCACCGTGATGATCGAAAACACCAGGAAGTTGACGGGCAGGCCGAGCAGATTTCCCTTTCTCATGGCGTCCTCGTCCTTGGCGAACCGGGCGAAGTCGCCGAAGTTGAGCAGGAGAGCCGAGAAGTAGGCGACGATCAGCATGGCGGCATTCGCCATCACGCCAACCGTTGCCGCGTTCGAGGCCGCGGGAGGACTGAGCTGAAGCGACAGGCTCGAAAGGCCGCTCTGCCACAGCATCCAGATCGCAAGGGCGAACATGATGACGTAAACCACCGGCCCGCAGAAATCGATGAAGCGGCGGATGCGCTCCATCCCGCTCAGGAAGATGATGAGCTGGAACAGCCACATGAACAGAAAGCTGAACCAGGCAAGGGTCGACAGGCCAATGATGCTGTTATGTGTCAGATCGGCCGCCGAGGGAATTAGGGTGACGATCAGGATCTGAACCGCCTTCGAGGCGAAGTAGGTCTGCACGCCGTACCAGACGATGCCGACGACCCCGCGCACCGTGGCGGCAAGATTGGCTCCCATCACCCCGAACGACACGCGCGCCATGACCGGGAAGGGGATCCCGTAGCGCTGGGATGGCCGACCGATGAGGTTCATCAGGAAGTAGACCGCCGTGATGCCCACCGTCATCGAAATGAGGACCTGCCATCCGGTCAAGCCGAGAAAAAACAGGCTTGCCGCGAACGTATAGCCGCCGACCGAGTGGACGTCCGACATCCACATCGCAAACAGGCTGAAGACACCCCAGGTTCGCCCCTCGGGCGCGGTTGGAGCAAGGTCGTGATTGTAAAGCTTTGGATGGGCCCCGGTGATGATCAGCGTGGGAACGTCGCCGCTGTTGGATGACATGTCCTCTACCTCGAATTTGCTGGCGCAGGAGTAACTGCCTCGTTGGAAGCCGTAATCCCGCTGTTGATGCCCGCGTCTTGCGGACGATCGGATCGAAGCAAGCGACATGCCATTTTTATAACGATCGTTAAAATCATTTTACGATTGATAAAATAATTTTACAAACATGATTTTTCGATCTTGCGATCGACGATCGGCCTAATTCTTGACGGCAATCGTAGGTAGAGTAGCAGGTTCTGGCCAAGATGTCCCGCGCATGAGCGAAATGGCGATACGGGGGAGTAGGTGCGCTCGCGAAAAACGAGCGGCCGAACAAGGGGCTAGGTGCCGGGCCCGGCGGGGTCCGAAAGGCCAAGTCCGCCGAAAACGAGCTGGAGGATCGTCGCCTTGGCCGCGGCGTAATCGGCCTCTTCGAGCTGTCTCTTGCCCTTCATGATGATCATCTGGCTGGAATAATCCGCATAGGCCTGGGTCATCGCCCAGATGCAGAAGAACAGATCGACAGCGCTGATCCGCCGAATCGCCCCGCTCGCGGCCCATTGGTCGAGGGTCTTGACCTTCTCGAGCAGCAACGGTGTCGAGACTTTTTCGATGAAGCTGCCGATGAATTGCGCACCGCTGATGATTTCGTTGGCGTAGATGCGCGACAGATGCGGGTGGTCTCGCGAGAAATCGATCTTCCTGCTGACGTAGCGCACGAGGATGGTCTCGATGTCGGACGTCATGTCGAGACTATCCATGTCTCGTGCCCACATGTTCATCGCGCGTTCCAGCACCGCGCGATACAGATCCTCCTTGTCCTCGAAATAGTAGTAGATGTGGGGCTTCGCGATCGACGCCTTTTTGGCGATCAGTGCCGTCGTCGCTCCTCGAAAGCCGAAATGCCCAAAGACGAACTCCGCCGCATCGAGAATTTTTCCTTCGATGTCGGGGCCGGGCGCTTCCTTGCGGCCGCCTTTTGGCGCACGGCGGATGCGAAAGACTTTCAGCTTGTCGGCGGACCTGGTTGCCATAGAGCCTCGATAGGGAGCTTTTCCTTCGCGCGCGAAGGCTGAGCGGACGGTTCGCAGGATTGACTCGGCGAGCCCGGCCGGAAACTGCCTTGCCTGTCCAGCTTTATCAAGCAATTAGGACGGGCAGGTCCAGGGAATCGGCTCAGGCCGTAATCGCCCTTGCCGATCCCACCTCGTTGCGCAGCAGGAATTTCTGGATCTTGCCCGTCGACGTCTTCGGGATCGGCCCGAACACGACCGCCTTCGGCGTCTTGAAGCCACTCATATGCGTACGGCAGAAGGCGATGATGTCGGCTTCGCTGGCGCTGGCGCCGTCCTTCAACTCGACGAAGGCGCAGGGCACCTCGCCCCATTTCGGGTCCGGCTTGGCGACAACGGCCGCGAACAGCACGGCGGGATGCTTGTAGAGGATGTCCTCGACCTCGACGGAGGAGATGTTCTCGCCCCCGGAGATGATGATGTCCTTGGAGCGGTCCTTGATGATGACGTAGCCGTGCTCGTCGAGCACGCCGAGATCGCCGGTGTGAAACCAGCCGCCCTCGAACGCCTCCTTGGTCGCCTTCTCGTTCTTCAGGTAGCCCTTCATCACGATGTTGCCGCGGAACATGACCTCGCCGATGGTCTCGCCGTCGCGCGGGACTTGCCTCATGGTCTGCGGATTGATGACGGTGACGGCTTCCTCGAGCGGGTAGGGCACGCCCTGCCGGCGCTTCATGCTGGCGCGCTCGGCGGCGGGGAGATCGTCCCAACCGGGCTGCTCCGCGCAGACGGAGGCGGGGCCGTAGACCTCGGTCAGGCCATACACGTGGGTCAGCTTGATGCCGATGTTCTCTGCGCCCTCCAGAACCGCAACCGGCGGCGCGGCGCCTGCGATCAACCCGACAACGCGGCGAGCGGCGTTACCTTTCGGCGCATCGGGCGCGTTGATCAGCGTGTTGTAGACGATCGGCGCGCCGCACATGTGGGTAACGCCGTGCGTCCTGATCAGCTCGAAGATTTTCGTCGGCTCGACCTTGCGCAGGCAAACATTGATGCCGGCGGCGGCTGCAATGGTCCAGGGGAAGCACCAGCCGTTGCAGTGGAACATCGGCAGCGTCCAGAGATAGACAGGATGCTGGCCGAGTTGGCCTGCGAGGATATTGCTGACGGCATTCAGATAGGCGCCGCGATGATGGGTGACGACGCCCTTCGGATTGCCTGTCGTGCCGGACGTGTAGCTCAGCGCGATCGCGTCCCATTCGTCCCTGGGCGGGATCGCAGTGAAGTTTGGATCGCCCTGCGCGACAGCAGCCTCGTATTCGATCTCGCCGATGCGCTTGCCGCCCATGAAGGCGGCATCGTCGACGTCGATCACGAACGGCTTTGGGCCGCTCATCTGCGCCAGCGCGTCAGTGATCACGCCCGGAAACTCGGGATCGACCAAAATGATCTTCGCTCCGCCGTGCTCGAGCTGAAAGGCGATGGAGGGTGCATCGAGGCGGATGTTGAGCGCGTTGAGCACGGCGCCCGTCATCGGCACGGCGAAATGCGCCTCGTTCATCGCAGGAATATTCGGCAGCATCGCTGCGACGGTGTCGCCGACGCCGATGCCCTTGCCCGCGAGGTAGGAGGCGAAGCGCTTGCAGCGCTCGTAGGTCTGCGCCCAGCTGAAGCTGCGGCCCTCGTAGACGGTGCTGACGTGATCGGGATAGACGGCGGCGCTGCGCGCGAGGAAGCTCAGCGGCGTCAGCGGGACGTAGTTGGCGGGCGTCTTGTCCAGGCCGACATTGTATTGGTTCTGCCGCTCACTCATCGACACCCTCCCTCACGCCGCGTCAAAGGATCCAATCGAGATCCAGGGGAAGACCGCGACGATGATCAATCCCACCAGCAGCGCCAGCAGATAGCCCCAGATCGGCCTGATGCCTTCGGCCGGATCGACGCGTCCGATGGCGCAGGCGGCATAATAGCCGACGCCGAAGGGCGGGGCGAATAACCCGATCCCCATCGCAAGAATGATCACCATGGCATAGTGCACCTCATGCACGCCGACGGCGCGCGCGATCGGAAACAACAGCGGCCCGAACAGCACGATCGCCGGAATGCCCTCCAGCACGCTGCCGAGGACGGTGAAGGCCAGGATCGAGACCGCGATGAAGCTCGCCGACCCGCCCGGCAACCCCGTCATGGCCGCCGCCAGCGAGCGCGAGAAGCCGGACTGGGTCAGGCCCCAGGCCATGCCGGTCGCGGTGCCGATGATCAGGAGGATGGCGCCGGACAGCGCCGCCGTTTCGACCAGCATCGGAAACAGCCGCCGCCAGTTGAACCGGCGGTAGACCAGGAGGCCGACGAGAGCGCCGTAGACGATGCCGATGGTCGAAACTTCGGTGGCCGTCGCAATGCCCTCGACCACTGCGTAGCGGATCACGAAAGGCAGCGCCAACGCGGGCAGGGCGATGATGAAGGTCTTGCCGATCTCGGAAGCGGGGGGCGCGCTGGACGTGGCTCATATCCTCGTGCCGATACCGCCACCGGACCAGCATGCAGAGCGTGACCGCAAGCACCACGCCGGGCAGGAGGCCGCCCGTGAACAGCGCGGCGATCGAGACGCCCGTCACCGAGCCGATGGTGATCAGCACCAGGCTCGGCGGGATGGTCTCGGTCTGGGCACCCGTCGCCGCTAGAAGCGCGACGAGATCGCCGGGGCGGGCGCCGCGCTGCTTCATTTCCGGAAACAGCACTGGCGCGACCGCCGCCATGTCGGCGGCCTTGGCCCCGGAGATGCCGGAGACCAGGTACATGGCGCCAACCAGGACATAGTGCAGGCCGCCGCGGACATGGCCGAGCAGGCTGGCCAAAAACGCCACCATGGCCCGGGCCATGCCGGTCATTTCTATCAAGAGCCCCAAAAATACAAAGAGTGGCACCGAGAGCAGGATGAGGTGGCTCATGCCCTCGTCCATCCGTCCGACCAGCACCATCACGGGTGTCCGCGTGGTCAGCGCCAGATAGCCGAAGATGGCGAGGCCGAAGCCGAACGCAATGGGAACGCCCGCGAAGACGCAGAAGCCGGCGACCCCGACGAAGAAGATGACGAGGTTGAGATTGCCGAGCGGCCGCAACGCCGGCTCAGCCAGCCAGAACAGGCCGATGACGATGGCAACCGAGGCAATTGCGGCCGCAACCATCCGGTAATCTGCCGTGCGCACCAGCCGCAACAGCGCGAACGCCGCCATCAGGCAGATCCCGGCCGGGAGCGCTGCCGCGCGCCACATGTTCGAGATCTGGAGCGCCGGCGTGGTGATGTAGCTTTCTTCGTAGGCGTAGTCCCAGGATGGCCACACCACCATCGCCAGGAAGGCCAGCGCGGCGCAGGTTGCGACCAGATCGAGCCAAGCCCGCATCGCCGGGCTGGCGGTGGCGACGATCGCGGTCATGCGCATGTGCTCGGAGCGGCGAAACGCCACGGCTGAGCCCAGCATGGCCAGCCACAGGAACAGGATGGAGGCGAGTTCGTCGGACCAGATCAGCGGCCGGTGCAGGCCGTAGCGCGCCACCACGCCGGCAAACAGGATCACGATCTCGGCGATGACCAAAATCGCCGCAGGGATTTCGACGATGAGGCCGAGGAGACGCTCCAGTGCAGCCAGCAGCGAAGGTCGGCGAGGGGACTGATCAGCCACCTCGCCCGCCACTGCGCTCACCTCAACCTCGGTATGAGCCATGCCGGCCCCGACGCGTTACGATAGCTTGCCGACGGCCTTCTCCAGAAGGTCCCAGGCCTGCTCGCCGTATTTGCCCTTCCACTCCGCATAGAAGCCGGCACTCCGCAGCTTGTCGCGGAACGGCGCAACCGTGGGCTGGTTGAACGTCAGGCCCTTGGCCGCGAGCTCCTGCTGCAGATTGGCGTTCAGCTTCGCGGTGTCGGTGCGCTCGTTGAGCGCGGCGGCATTGATGTTCTTGGCGACGACCTTGCGGATATCCTCCGGCAATTTTTCCCATGCGCGGCGGTTGGCCAGGAACCAGAAGCCGTCCCACATGTGGTTGGTCAGCGAGCAGTATTTCTGCACCTCGTAGAGCTTTGCGGTCGAGATGATCGCCAGCGGGTTCTCCTGGCCCTCGACGATCTTGGTCTGGAGCGCCGAATAGACCTCGCTGAAATTGATCGAGGCGGGCGCCGCGTCGAACGCCTTGAACATCGAGGTCCACAGCGGCGACACCGGCACGCGGATCTTGAAGCCCTTGAAATCGTCCGGGCCGGTGATCGGCTTGCTCGACGACGTGGTCTGGCGGAAGCCGTTGTCCCAGATCTTGTCCATGACCTCGAGGCCGGACTTCTTGATCTCGCCGCGGACATAGGCGCCAAGGTCGCCGTCCATGGCCTTCCAGACCGTGTCGTAGTCCGGGAATGCGAAGCCGATGCCGTTGATCGAGGCCGCCGGCACCAAGGTCGCCAGGATCAGTCCGGAGAGCGTGAAGAACTCGACGCCGCCTGAGCGGATCTGGCTCAGCATGTCGGTGTCCGAGCCGAGCTGGTTGTTCGGGAAGATCTGGAGGTCGAACTTGCCGCCGGTCTCGCTCTTGATCGCCGCCGCCATCTCCTTGGCGCGCACGTTCAAGGGATGGGTGTCTGGCAGGTTGTTAGCGTATTTGTAGGTGAACTCGGCGCTCTCGGCCCGCGCGACATGGGGCGCGCTGAGGCCGCCCAGGACCGCGGTCGCGGCGGAGGCCTTGAGAAGCGTGCGTCGGGAAAAGCTCATTGGGTCTGCTTCCTCAAAAGTTTGTTCTTGTTGTGAGACGCAAACCTATACGGACGTGGCGTCAGAAGGTCATCTGCGATCTCGCGAAGCCTCGCTTATTGCAGCCGGACATCCTTGCGGCAATATCGGCTTTAGGAGCGATGGGCCGGATACAAAAACTGGAAAACAACCCCATGCACAGTAGCCGTCAAGAGCTGCGGCGATGATCTGGCGCGTGGCCGAAAACCGCCGCTGAGCGAAGGCGTGGTGGAAGGAGTTCGATCTAAGTCTTTGATCAAGTTGTAGATAAATATATTCCATAATATACCTTATGCGAATTACGGATGTGACCGTGCAGGTCAGGCCAGCCCAATCCAGGGATATCCGGAACCCTGCTCCGGGCGCACAATCAACGGCAGACAACGGACGCGGCCGCTCGAGCCACGCCGCCATTGGGAGGTTTCGTCATGCAGGAGAACGCCACTCGCGCGAGCGCCTCGCGCGCCATTCCATTCGATGCCGCCAAGCTCGACCGCCTGATGGACGCGGCCGGTCTCGACGTCCTGGTCGCGACCTCCAAGCACAATGTGCAGTACTTGCTGGGGGCCGAGCGCGCGATCTTCTTCGACTACATGGATGCCCTGGGCGTGAGCCGATATCTGCCGGTCCTGGCCTATCCCAAAGGCGCGCCGGACAAGGCCGTCTATATCGGCCATCGGCTGGAAACCCATCAGCGCGCCGTGGCGCCGCCCTGGGTGCCGCAAGTCCGGACCGAGTCCAATGGCTCGGTGGACGCGGTGATGCGGGCCGCGCGCGCCTTGAAGGATGCCGGCGTGCCGATCAAGCGGATCGGCGTCGAGATGGCGTTTCTGCCGATGGACGCAGGCAAGGCGCTTGGCGACGCCCTGCCCGACGCCGAGCTCAAGGACGCGCTGCTGGTGCTGGAACGGCTGCGTGCGGTCAAGTCGGCGCATGAGCTGGCAAAACTCAAGACCGCGTCGGAACTGGTGATCGCCTCGATGCTGGAGGTGATCGCCGGGCAGGGCCCGGGCACGACCAAGCAGCAATTGTCCGATGCGTTGCGTGTCGCCGAGGCCAACCGTGGGCTGACGTTCGAATATTGCCTGCTCGCCTGCGGCAGCAGCCACAACCGGGCGCCGTCGGCACAGCGCTGGGAGCAAGGCGATGTGCTGTCGCTCGACTCCGGCGGCAATTATCACGGCTATATCGGCGACCTCGCGCGCATGGCCGTGCTGGGCGAGCCGGACACCGAGCTGAAGGACTGCCTGGCCGAGATCGAAGCGGTCCAGCGCGCGGCTTTTGCCGCGGTCCGGCCGGGCGCCATGGGCGGTGACATCTACGTCGCGGCCGAGCGGCAGCTGGCCCACATCACCCAGCGCGACTGCACGGAGTTTTTGGCCCACGGCATGGGCCTCGTCAGCCACGAGGCCCCTCGCCTGACCGCCAGCGGTCCGGTTCCCGACGACACCGACGCCCGCCTGCCGCTCGAGCCCGGCATGGTGGTGTCGATCGAGACCACGATGAAGCATCCCAAGCGCGGCTTCATCAAGCTCGAGGACACGGTGGCGGTGACGGCGGGTGGATACGAGATCTTTGGCGAGGACGGTCGCGGGTGGAATCTCGGCGGCAGCGCGCGCTAGCGCAGCGGCAGCAGGTCCAACTGGGCTTGCGCCTTCTTCACCGCCGCAGCGAACCAGCCCTGGCTTGGCGCTTCCTTGGCGAAGCACGCCGTCATGGCGTCCATCGCCTGGTCCTCGCGGGTCATATCGCCGCGCGGGTCCTTCTTGTTGACCGGCTTGGTCATCATCTGTTTCCAGACCTTCTCGCAAGCCGGGATCTCGGTCGTCTTCAGCGCGTCCGTGACGGCGAGGAAGAAGACCTTCTCGCCCTGGATCGCGACGACGTCGATTTCATGCGGCGGTCCCTTCAGGTCGCCATTGCCGCGCACGCCCAGCACGGCGACCGCGACACTCGCCGCTGCGGGCTTGATGATCGGCAGCTCCGCATATTTGGCGAAGGCGGAGTCCTGGATCGCTTGATAGTAGAAGCGGTCCGACTTGAAGGCGGCGCCGATCTCCTGCGGCATGCCGTCCTCGCGGTGCTCGGCAAGCCAATGCTTGAGCAATACGGTGGTCGTGACCACGGCTTGCATCTTGTCACCTTCGGAGGCGAAGCCGAGCCCGTCGAGATGGCCGAAGCCCGAGTCGCCTTTGAACAGCGTGTCGACGTTGGAGCTTCCCTCCGGGGCAGCCCCTTGATCGCGACCGGCCCGACCAGGCCGCGCAGCACGCCGGTCAACTCCTTGAGGGCCGCGTCATGCTGCCTGGAGGTCTCATCGTTCTCCGGCGCCTTCGAGAACTTGCTGATGTAGCGGTCGCGCAGATCGAGATAGTGCTGCTCGGGAGACGCCGCATTGGCGCGCGTGGCGAACACGAACAGGCAGAGCAAGGCAAACCACTTCATGGGACATCCGGGGCGAGGACCATCTCCCCTCTTTGTGGCTGTGCTTGCTCGGAAGGTTCATCCGCGAAGCCGCCGGCGCCCTCGCCTCGTGATCGGAGTGTGAGGCTAACGCCGGCCGCCGACCTCGTCGATCCGGCGCAGCATATCGGCGGGATCGTCATAGACGCGGAAAGCCCCGGATTGGCGCAGCTCGTCCGGCCCGTAGCCGCCGCTCAGGAGGCCCACGCCGAGCGCGCGACAGCGCACGGCAGCCATCATGTCCCAGACGCTGTCGCCGACCACGACCGCGGTCTCAATCGGTGCGTTCAGCCGCGCGGCCGCTGCGAGAAACAGGTCCGGGTCGGGCTTTGCGTATTTGACCTGGTCGCGCGTCACCACAGGCGTGCGCTGCGGATCGACACCGAGCGAGGCGAGGTTCACCGCCGCGGTTTCCATCCGGCCGCTGGTTGCGATCGCCCAGGGAATCCCGGCCTCCGTCAGCCATTGCAGCAATTCACGCGCTCCCGGCAGCGGCCTGATCTGGCGCGCTTGCTGCTGGTAGGAGGCCGCGTGCGCCCGCCGCAGCCTGTCGATCCGCTCCTCGCTGATCTCGACGCCGATCTCGCGCAGCAGCTGGTTGGTGAACAGACCGCCGCTCATGCCGATCTTGCGATGGATGCGCCAGACCGAAAGCTCGATTCCCTCGGCGTCAAGCGCATGCTTCCAGGCGAGCACATGCTGATAGACGCTGTCGACCAGCGTGCCGTCGAGGTCAAACAGGAACACCGGCTCGATGCGCATGCAAGCTCTCCATTGCAGTGTCGCTGCGGAGGCGCCCTCGCCTCTGCCGCGCGACATGCAAGCATACGATCAAGACAACAGCTTGTTCCTTTTTTGACGTCAGCGATGCCGCAGCCGGCGGTTGAGCCGGCGTGCGAGGTAGTCGCCGGCGCTCTGCACCAGCTGAACCAGCGCGATCAGCACGACGACGACGGCCAGCATCATCTCCGGCATGAAGCGCTGGTAGCCGTAGCGGATGCCGAGATCGCCAAGCCCGCCGCCGCCGACCGCGCCGACCATGGCGGAGTAGCCGAGCAGGCTGACCACTGCGAGCGTCAGCGCCAGCAGCAGACCCGGCAAGGCCTCGGGGATCAGCACCTTGAACACGATCTGGAGCGGCGACGCCCCGAACGAAGATGCTGTCTCGATCAGCCCGCCATCGACCTCGCGGATCGCGGCTTCGACCAGGCGCGCGATGAACGGCACTGAGGCAATCGTCAGCGGCACGATGGCCGCGGTCGATCCGATCGAGGTGCCCGCAATCAGCCGCGTGAACGGGATGATGGCGACGACCAGGATGATGAAGGGCGTGGAGCGTGTCGCATTGACGACGATGCCGAGCAGGCGATTGACGGCGGGGGCCGCGAACAGCTCTCCTTCCGGCTGGTCGCGAGGAACACGCCGAGCGGCAGGCCGAAGGCCGTGCCGATCAGCGCCGCCACCCCGACCATGTAGAGGCTCTCGCCGGTAGCCTGGATGATCAAGTTGATGAGTTCAGGCGACATAGCCGAGACGCTCCGCCGAGAATTGATGTTGAGAAAGCCAGGCCAATGTCCGGCCTGCCGCGTCCTCGCCGCGAGAATTGCCAACGGGAATGCCGAGCACCAGCGAGCCCACATGCTGGCCGCCGATCTCGTCGATGCGGGCCGACAGCAGCGACACGTCAAGTCCGAGCTCACGCGCGATCCGCGCGATCAGCGTATCGCCGGTCCCTGCCCCGCGCACCTGGACACGGATCACGGTCTGGCTGCCCGCAACTGGCTCCTGTGAAATCCGACTCGCTAGCGACACCGGCAGGCTGTCGCCGATCACCTCGGCCAGGAAGGACTGCGTAATCGGGTGGTTTGGATGGGTGAAGATGTCGGCGACGTGGCCGCTCTCGACCACCTGGCCGGCGTCGAGCACGACCACGTCCCTGGCGAGCTGGCGCACCACCGACATTTCATGGGTGATCAGCACGATGGTTACGCCGAGCTCGTGATTGATGTTGGCAAGCAGATCGAGGATCGCGCGGGTGGTCTGCGGATCGAGCGCGGAGGTCGCCTCGTCCGACAGCAGCACGCTCGGCCGTGTCGCCAGCGCACGCGCGATGCCGACGCGCTGCTTCTGGCCGCCCGAGAGCTCGGAAGGATAGCGGTCGTGCTTGTCGGCGATGTCGACCAGCGCGAGCAGCTCGGCGACGCGCGCGCGGATGTCGGCCTTGGCCCAGCCGGCGATTTCGAGCGGCAGCGCGATGTTGTCGGCCGCCGTGCGCGACGACAGCAGGTTGAAGTGCTGGAAGATCATGCCGATCGAGCGCTGCGCCAGCCGCAATTCGCGACCGGCGAGCGCTGAGATGTCGCGGCCATCGACGATCACGCGGCCTGTGGTCGGCTTCTCCAGCCCGTTGATCAGCCGAACGAGGCTCGACTTGCCCGCACCGGAGCGACCAATCACGCCGGTGATCGAGCCGCGGGCAATCGCGAAGTCGATCCCCTCGAGCGCGTTGACGCCGGGCTTGCCGCGATAGGCCGGATAGGTTTTCGAGATGCCGGCGAAACGAACCATCGCATCGCCGTCAACCGCGGCGGGCGCGTCTCGGGTTTCGACGGGATCTCCGACCAGCAGCGATGGCTGCACGTTCATTGAAGCGGCTTTCATGCGGGATGATGAGCTCGTCCGCCCGAGCGGCGCGCGAGACCCAGGTGGCATGACGCGACGGAAGGTTGGAACAGCGGCGGGGCTTCCAAAGGCGGCGCTGCACTGCAGCACACCATCGCGCGATCCGGTCTTTGTTGCAATTTCAGATATTTGCGGGACTTGGACGAAATTTTCCCGGTCCCTGCCCGGCGAAGAAAATTCATCTGCCGGGGGCAGCACCCTGCGGCCCCCTCACCGGGCCATCTGCAGCCACGGCATCACGATCAGGAGCAACCCGCCAAAATAAAGCAACCCGAAGATCAGGCCAAAGCCCCAGAATTGCCCCTTTCCGATATAGCCGCTGCCGAAATACATCGGCGCGGGTCCGGTCGCGTAAGGCGAGATCACGCCCATCAGGCCGAGCGAATACATGCAGAGCATCGCAAGCGTCGTGACCGGCAGATCGGGGACGCCCGAGCCGACCGCCAGCACCACCGGCAGCACGGCGGCGGCATGCGAGGTGATGCTCGAGAAGAAATAGTGGATCCAGAAGAACAGCGCGACCAGCATGATCATCGCGGTCGATGGCGAGAGCCCTGCGAGCGGCTTGGCGAATTCATTGGCGAACCATTTGATGAAGCCGATCTCGTTGAGGCCCGAGGCGAGCGTCAAGAGCGAGGTGAAATAGAAAACACCTCCCAGACGCTCTTCTCGCTGGCGATATCGGCGAACTCGATCACGCCCGTGACCAGCATCAGCGAGATCACGATGAACACGACGGTGGTGGCATTGACGAAGTTCGAACCGAGCAAGGGCACGTGAATGTTGGGGCTTGAGCCCGCGATCCACAGGAACATCGCGAGGATGATCAGGCCGAGCATGATCCACTCGTTGCGCGACATCGGGCCCATCTCGGCGAGCTCTCTCGCCGCCCATTCGATATCTCGGGGCTGCGCTTCACCTCCGGCCGGCAGATCGCGTAGCTGAGTAGCGGCACCAGCAGCATCAGCAGGATTCCGAGCGGCGCGAAACCGACGAACCATTGGCCCCAGCTGACGTCGACCCCGACCGTCTTCTTGGCGATCGCAAGCGCGGCCGCATTGGGCGCCAGCGCAGTGAAGAACAGCGAGCTCGTGATCGCCGTCGCTGCAAAGGCGGTCCACATCACATAGGTGCCGATCTTGCCGGCGGTCGGTCCGGGCTCGGAGCCGTAGATGCGCGGGATATTGCTGATGATGGGATAGACGATGCCGCCGCTGCGCGCGGTGTTGGACGGGGTTGCCGGCGCGAGCAGGAAGTCGGACATCGCGACCGCATAGCCAAGCCCCAGCGTGTTGGTGCCGAGTCGTCGCACCAGCACCAGCGCGATGCGCCGGCCGAGCTGGCTCTTGCGATAACCGATCGAGAACACGAAAGCGCCGACGATCAGCCAGACCGTGCTCTCGGCGAAACCCGCCAGCATCCAGCGCAGCGATTTGCCGGGATCGGGATCGATATAGCCAGAGATGCCGGCAACCGTCAGCCCGATCAGGCCGACCGCGCCGACCGGCATTGATTCCAGAATGAGGCCGGTGATGACGGCCGCGAAGATTGCAAAATAGTGCCACTGGTTAAGGTTGAGCCCTGTTGGCACCGGCCACAGATAGATCGCGAGCCAGACCACGAGCGGCGCGATCAGCTTCCAGCGAAACGCTTTCGCCTCAGATGGGTTTGAACCCGCGGCCATCGTCCCTCCCCTCAATTCCAATGGTATCTTACCGGTTCGTTCACCGCGCCTCATTGTCCCGGCTGCCGTATAGGGACAGTCGATGGCGCGATCAATGGCTTGGAGAGGAGAGTAGCCTATTCCGGTTCGTCCCGCTGTACAGCCGTGGCGCGACGCCAGCAGAGTCTTCGCCTCGACAACGCCCGGATTCTGGGACTATCTTCGCCCAATGAGCGAGCATCCTCATCACCACGATCACGACCATTCCGAACTGTCGGAGACCGAGCTGCGCGTGCGCGCGCTCGAGACCATCCTGACCGAAAAGGGCTATGTCGAGCCGGCTGCGCTCGACGCGATCATCCAGGCCTACGAGACCAGGATCGGTCCGCACAATGGCGCGCGCGTCGTTGCCAGGGCCTGGACCGATCCGACGTTCAAGGCCGCGCTGCTGGAGGACGGCAGCAAGGCCATCGGCACGCTCGGCCACGTCAGCCGCGTCGGCGATCATCTCGTCGTGGTCGAGAACACGCCGCAGCGGCACAATATGGTCGTGTGCACCCTGTGCTCCTGCTACCCCTGGGAAATGCTCGGGCTGCCGCCGGTCTGGTACAAGGCCGCCCCCTACCGCTCGCGCGCCGTCAAGGACCCGCGCGGCGTGCTCGCCGATTTCGGCGTCACGCTGCCGAAGGACACGGAAATCAGGGTGTGGGATTCCACCGCCGAAACGCGCTTCCTGGTGCTGCCGATGCGGCCCGGAGGCACCGAAGGCTGGAATGAAGAGCAGCTCGCCGAGCTTGTCACCCGCGATTCCATGATCGGCACCGGCTTTCCCAAGACGCCCGGAGCGCCGTCGTGAACGGCGTGCACGACATGGGCGGCATGGACGGGTTCGGCAAGGTCGAGCCCGAGCCGAACGAGCCGGTGTTCCACGCAGATTGGGAAGCCCGCGTGCTCGCGATGGTACGCGCGATGGGCGCGGCCGGCGCCTTCAATATCGACACCTCGCGCTTCTATCGCGAGACGCTGCCGCCGGATGTTTATCTCTCGAGCTCCTACTACAAGAAATGGTTCCTGGGGCTCGAAGAGATGCTGATCGAGAAGGGTTACATATCGCGGGAGGATGTCGCCGCCGGGCATGCGGTGCAGCCTGCAAAGCCGCTCCGGCCCGGCAAGCTGAAGCGCGACGACGTCGAGCGCACCATGGTCCGCGGCAAGTTCGCCCGCCCGCTGCGGCGCCGCCCAAGTTCAAGATCGGCGATCGCGTGCGCGCCAGGAATATCCATCCCGCGACACACACGCGGCTGCCGCGCTATGTGCGCGGTCACGCCGGCGTGGTCGAGTTGAACCACGGCTGTCAGGTGTTTCCGGATTCGGCGGCGATGGAGCTCGGTGAAAATCCGCAATGGCTCTATACGGTCGTGTTCGAAGGCCGAGATCTCTGGGGCGCGGACGGTGATCCGACGTTGAGGGTCTCGATCGATGCCTTCGAGCCCTATCTGGATCCGGCGTGATGAGCGGCACGCTTGCTGCCGCTGCGACGGCGGCGATACCCAGCATTCCGCGCGACGAGGACGGCCCGGTGTTCCGCGCGCCCTGGGAGGCCCACGCGTTCGCGATGGCGCTGACGTTGCATGACCGCGGCGTGTTCACCTGGCCGGAATGGGCCGCAGCGCTGGCCGACGAGATCAAGCGCGCGCAGGCTGCCGGCGATCCCGACACCGGCGAGACCTATTACCTGCACTGGCTCGCCACGCTGGAAGGACTGGTCGCGCGCAAGGGTGTCGCGTCGACGGAGACGCTGCACCGCTACCGTGACGCCTGGGACCACGCGGCCGATCGTACGCCGCACGGGAAACCGATCGAGCTGCGGGACGAGGATTTTCCGTAAGCTGCTTGCGCGTTGTGCGGGCACTGTTCACCTCGACCAGGACTGTCATTCCCCGCGAAGGCGGGGAATCCAGTACGCCGCGGCTTTTCGGCTCAAGCGCCGTCTCTGGAATACTGGATCACCCGCTTTCGCGGGTGATGACAGCGGAGATGGCAATGACGGCGAGTGAGGCGCGCTAGCTCCCCGCCACATACTCCCGCCACCCCTTTGCCCGCAGGCTGCACGCCGGGCACTCGCCGCAGCCGTATCCCCAATCATGCCGCGCGCCGCGTTCGCCGAGATAGCAGGTGTGCGATTGCTCGCGGATGAGATCGACCAGGCTCTCGCCGCCGAGGTCGTGCGCCAGCTTCCAGGTCGCGGCCTTGTCGATCCACATCAAGGGCGTATGCAGCTCGAATTGTCTCGCCATCCCGAGCGAGAGCGCGGCCTGCATGGCGCGGATGGTATCGTCGCGGCAATCGGGATAGCCGGAATAGTCGGTCTCGCACATGCCGCCGACGATGTGGGTGATGCCGCGCCGGTAGGCCAGCGCCGCGGCGAAGGTCAAAAACACAAGATTGCGGCCGGGCACGAAGGTGTTGGGTAACCCATCGGCGCCCATCGCGATCGCGATGTCGCGCGTCAGCGCCGTGTCCGAGATCGCAGCCAGGGTCGGGATCGACAGCGTATGGCTCTCGCCGAGCTTTGCAGCCCAATCGGCGCGCAGGCCTTTGATGCCGTCGAACAGCCGGTCGCGGCAGTCGAGCTCGACGGCGTGGCGCTGGCCGTACTCGAAGCCCAGCGTTTCCACGCCTGCAAAACGGCTCAGCGCCCAGGCGAGGCAGGTGGTGGAATCCTGACCGCCGGAAAACAGCACCAGCGCGGTTTGGGATGAAAATGCATCACTCATGGCCGGCGCTTTAGCACCGCGGGGCGAGCCCGCCAATCTGGCCCGCCGATCGGTGGAAATCGGTCCGTTCCGCTGGCTTGCGCTGGGAACGGCGGGCCGCTTTTGGCATAAGGTTTAAGACCCAGGAGACGCCCCCCGCAATGACCCCTTCCCGCGACATTTCCCGCCTGATCGAGATCATGGCCGCGCTGCGCACGCCGGTGACCGGCTGCCCCTGGGACCTCGAGCAGAATTTTGCGACGATCGCGCCCTACACGATCGAGGAAGCCTATGAGGTGGTCGACGCGATCGACCGCGGCGATCTCGACGATTTGCGCGAGGAGCTGGGTGACCTGCTGTTGCAGGTCGTGTTCCACGCCCAAATGGCGTCGGAGCAGAACGCCTTTGCCTTTGGCGATGTCGTCGAAGCCATCACGCGCAAGATGATCCGGCGCCATCCCCATGTCTTCGCCGACAAGGAGGGCAATCTGGCCTCCTCCCACGTCAAGGAAGTCTGGGACCGCATCAAGGCCGAGGAGAAGGCCGAGCGCGCCGCGCGCCGGCCGCCGGAGGCAATGCCGCCGCACAAATCGCTGCTGTCGGGCGTCAAGGCCGGCCAGCCGGCGCTGACCCGCGCCATGGAGCTTCAGCGCAAGGCTTCCACCGTCGGCTTCGACTGGAACGACCCGCGCGCCGTGCTTGCAAAAATCCGCGAGGAAGCCGACGAGATCGAGGCCGCGCTCGACCGCAACGACAGCGAGGGGCTTGCGGAAGAGACCGGCGACCTGATGTTCGCGCTCGTCAACCTCGCGCGCCATGTCGACGCCGATCCGGAAGCCGCGCTGCGCGCCACCAACGCGAAGTTCGAACGGCGCTTTGCCTATATCGAGCGGGCGTTGGAGGCGCAGGGGCGCACGCTGGAGCAGGCGTCGCTGGCGGAGATGGATGCGCTTTGGAGTGCGGCGAAGGGGGAGAAGCAGAATGCTCCTGCCGTTGCGGGGAGCAACCAGGGCCGCCGCTAACTCCGCTGTCGTCCCGGCGAAGGCCGGGACCCATTACCCCGGTCGTACATTATTGAAGCAGCGCTGGAGCCACCAGCGTGCCAATTCCAACCGGTTGTGGTTATGGGTCCCGGATCTGCGCTTACGCTTGTCCGGGACGACAGTTTGGCTTGAGGCAGCGGTTGGCTCACTCGCGGGACGACCTGGGGAGAAATCACGCCACGCGCGGCACGGCATCAAACCTGTTCACCACGATATCCCGCTTGGTCTCGTCCACCCGCACGGTCATGTCGAAGCGACCGTCGTGCAACTCTTTCGCCAGCACCTCAGCGTTACGGTGCAACCAAGAGATGCCCGCGCCGTCGGCGGCATCGATCGACAGGTCGAGCGTGGTCCGCTTGGCAGCCAGACGTTGCTCGATCGCGGCGAGCAGTGCGTCGATCCCCTCGCCCGACACGGCCGAGACCAGCATGGCCGGGTGATCCTCAGGCCTGCGGGCCGCGATGTTCAAAAGCTCCTCGCGCTGCTCGGAATCGTAACGGTCGATCTTGTTCCAGACCTCGATGATGCGGCCGGAGTCGTCCGGATTGATGCCGAGCTGGCGCAGCACCGCGTCGACGTCGCTTTGCTGCGCTTCCGCATCCTCGTGCGAGATGTCGCGCACATGCAGGATGACGTCGGCCTCCAGCACCTCCTCCAGTGTGGCGCGGAAGGCGGCGACGAGCTGCGTCGGCAGATTCGAGATGAAGCCGACGGTGTCGGATAGCATCGCCTTGCCGCCATGGGGCAGCGTGAGCGCGCGCAGGGTCGGATCGAGCGTTGCGAACAGCATGTCCGCGGCCTGCACGTCTGCGCGCGTCAGACGGTTGAACAGCGTCGACTTGCCGGCATTGGTGTAGCCGACCAGCGCCACCACGCGATACGGCACGCGCTGGCGCCCGGCACGATGCAGCCGCCGCGTGGCCTGCACCTTCTTCAATTCGCCCTCGAGCTTGGAGATGCGCTCCTGGATCAAGCGGCGGTCCGCTTCGATCTGCGTCTCGCCCGGACCGCCCATGAATCCGAAGCCGCCACGCTGGCGTTCGAGATGGGTCCAGGATCGCACCAGGCGCGAACGCTGGTAGTTGAGATGCGCGAGTTCGACCTGGAGCGAGCCTTCCTTGGTCTTGGCGCGGCGGCCGAAGATTTCCAGGATGAGCCCGGTGCGGTCGAGCACCTTGGCGTCCAACTCCTTCTCGAGATTGCGCTGCTGGATCGGCGCCAGCGCGCAATCCATCACCACGAGCTCGACGTCGAGGCTCTTGGCCAGCGCAGCGATCTCCTCGACCTTGCCCTTGCCGATATAGGTCGCTGGGCGGATCTGGCTGATCGGCGCGATGATCGCATCCGCGACGACGAGGTCGATCGCGCGCGCGAGGCCGGCGGCTTCGTCGAGTCGGGCCTGGGCGTCTCGCAGGATCTGGTGAGACGTGACGTGACTCTCCGATGGCGCGTCGGCACCGCCGGCGCGCACACGCAAGTAAGGGCCGATGACAAGCACCCGCCCCGTCTGCTTAGCCCCTGCCGGCCGCGGACGGTCGGCATCCCCGTCAAAATTCCGGGGTTCCAATCAGATCACTCTCAAGCCGGCTGATCCTCGCCGCCTTCGAACAACTGGATCGGAGCGCCCGGCATGATGGTCGAGATCGCATGCTTGTAGACAAGCTGCGAGTGACCGTCGCGCCGAAGCAGCAAGCAGAAATTGTCGAACCAGGTCACGATGCCCTGGAGCTTCACTCCGTTGACCAGAAAGATCGTCAGTGGCGTCTTGGTTTTGCGAACGTGATTAAGGAAGGTGTCCTGTAGGTTTTGTGCGCGGTCTGCCGCCATTGTTTTTTTTCTCGCTTTGAGTTTCTTGTTATTGCGCCGGTTGCGGCCCTCTTTTTTGAAATTGTGAGGCGTCGTCCGGTTGCTGTTCCCCATGAGATCCCCCTCCGAGGGAACAGCGGCACGATTAGAGGACAGGTCGGCTTATTAGGCAAGCCGCTTCACGCGGCAGGCCCTGCCGACTTGCCCCGAAAAACTACGGAAACAGGTGATTTTGCCCTGCGTAATCCGACCCTTGGGGGACGTCAACCGACGCCGAGCGCCTTCAACTTGCGATGCAGCGCCGACCGTTCCATGCCAACAAACTCAGCCGTGCGAGAAATATTTCCTGAAAAACGACTGATCTGCGCAATCAGATAGTCGCGCTCGAACACTTCGCGCGCCTCGCGCAGCGGCAGGCCCATGATGTGCTCGCCGTTGTTGCTGGTGGGCATCGCCGGCACCATCGAGCCGACGTCCTGCGGCAGCATGTCGGCGGTGATGATCACCTCCGGGCCGCCGGCCGCGAGAATCATGACTCTCTCAACATTGTTGCGGAGCTGGCGCACATTGCCGGGCCAGACATGCGATTGCAGCACCGCCATCGCATCCTGTCCGATCTGCCGCTTGGGCAGGCCGCTTCCGGCCGAGATCTGCTCCATGAAATAGTCGATCAGCTCGGGGATGTCCTCACGACGCTCCGACAGCGCCGGCACGCGGATCGGAACCACCGAGAGGCGATGATAGAGGTCCTCGCGGAAATGGCCGGCCGCGATCTCCTCTTCGAGGTTGCGCGCGGTGGAGGAGATGATGCGGACGTCGACCTGCACCTTGGCAGTGCCGCCGACGCGCTGGAACGACTGCTCGACCAGCACGCGCAGAATCTTGTTCTGGGTCTCGCGCGGCATGTCCGAGATCTCGTCGATGAACAGCGTGCCGCCATGGGCTTCCTCGAGCGCGCCCGCCTTGCGCGCCTGCTCGCCATTGGACTGCTCGACGCCGAACATCTCGTGCTCCATGCGCTCCGGCGTGATCGCGGCCGCATTGATCACGACGAAGGGGCCATCGGCGCGACCCGAAGCCATGTGCAGCGTGCGCGCGGCGAGCTCCTTGCCGGCGCCGGCAGGGCCGACGATCAGGATGCGGCTGTTGGCCTTTGCCGCGCGCTCGATGGTCTGGCGCAGCTGGTTCATGCTGGGCGAGCGACCGACCAGCGAGCTTGCGCTCGGCGCGAGCTGCTTCAGCTCCTTGACCTCGCGCTTGAGCCGCGAATTCTCCAGCGCGCGGTTGGCGACCAGGATCAGCCGGTCGGTCTTGAACGGCTTTTCGATGAAGTCATAGGCGCCGCGCTTGATCGCCGCGACCGCGGTCTCGATGTTGCCGTGGCCGGAGATCATCACCACCGGCAGATCGGCATTGTCCTTCTTGACCTGCTCCAGCAGTTGGAGCCCGTCGAGCTTGGAGCCCTGGAGCCAGATGTCGAGGAACACCAGATGCGGCCTGCGGTTGCCGATCTCGGCCAACGCCGTATCGCTGTCGCGTGCGGTCCGGGTGACGAACCCCTCGTCCTCGAGGATGCCCGCAACGAGATCCCGAATATCGGCCTCATCATCGACAATCAGAATTTCACTTGCCATAGGTCGCGCCTGTCTTGTCAGTTGCCTGTTGAGGCTTCGATTTTCGTTGAATCATTGGTCTTTTCAGCCGGCTCTTTGGTTCCGGAGGCCGGCTCTTTTGTTTCCGGGTCCTTGACGGATTCGGCGATCTCCGCTTCCTTCGCCGTATCCTTGACCGTCTCCTTGGCGGCCGGTGCCGGCTCACTTCCCTCGCTTTTCGCGGGAGCGCCGGAGATCGCAAAGCGCATCCGCATCCAGGCGCCGCGCTGGCCTTCCCGGAAGTCGGAGGCGTCCTTCAATTCGATGCGTCCACCATGGTCTTCCAGCACGCGGCCGACGATCGCGAGCCCAAGGCCGGTGCCTTTGGCGCGCGTCGTCACATACGGCTCCAGCAAGCGCGAGCGCGCCACCTTGGGCAGGCCGATGCCGTTGTCGATGACGTCGATCAAGACGTCCTCGCCCTCGCGCGACACTACGACATCGATGCGGCCCTTGCCGTGACCCTTGGCGAGTTCTTCCGGCGGGACCTGCTCGATCGCCTCGGTCGCGTTCTTGATGATGTTGGTGACCGCCTGCGAGATCAGCCGCCGGTCGAACTGGGCACGCAGCGGATCGTCCTGGAATTCGGCCTCGATATCGATCTCCGGATGGGCGACCTTCATCAGGAACACCGCCTGCCGCACGGTGTCGGCGACGTCCTCGCCCTCCATC
This sequence comes from Bradyrhizobium sp. LLZ17, assembly GCF_041200145.1. Lineage (NCBI taxonomy): Bacteria > Pseudomonadati > Pseudomonadota > Alphaproteobacteria > Hyphomicrobiales > Nitrobacteraceae > Bradyrhizobium > Bradyrhizobium zaerense. The sequence continues at coordinate 1,230,782 of NZ_CP165734.1, read as the reverse complement.
ACCGGCTTCGGCATCCGCGCGAAGCGCGAGAACTCGTCGACCATGCGTCGATGTCGTCGACCTGGCGCACGATGGTGTCGGTGCACTGCTCGAAGATCTGCTTGTCCTTGGTCTCGGTGATGTCCTTGCCGAACTTGCGGCGGATGCGCTCGGCCGAGAGCTGGATCGGCGTCAGCGGGTTCTTGATCTCGTGGGCGATGCGGCGCGCGACATCGCCCCAGGCCGACGTGCGCTGCGCCGAGACCAGCTCGGTGATGTCGTCGAGCGTGATGATGTAGCTGTCGTGCGGTTGGCTGGTCTTCTCGGCGCTGACGCGGACCGAGAGGTTGCGTTCCTGCCCGTCGCGCGTGATCGTGATCTGGCCCTGCACCAGGCGCTGGGTCCCTTCCCGCGCCGCCTTCATCATGTCTTCGAGCTCAGGCAGCACGTCGGAGAGCGGATGGCCGAGCGTCTCGGATTCGGCATGCCCGATCAGCTTCTCGGCGGAACGATTGAGGATGCCGACACTGCCCGAGCTATCGACGCCGATGATGCCCGCGCTTGCCGACGACAACACGGCCTCGATGAAGCGGCGGCGGCTGTCGATGAGATCGCTGGCATTGACCAGCTCGTCGCGCTGGCTACGCAATTCCTGCGTCATCTTGTTGAAGGTCTCACCGAGCTGGGCGAGATCGCCTTCCGATTTGTGCACGGGTACCTGGACGTGCAGATCTCCGGTCGAGACCGTGTTGGCCGCGTTCATCAGCCGCCGGATCGGCGCCACCAGCGAGTTGGCGAAGTTCAAACCGATCAGCACCGAGGCCATCAGGATGGTCAGTGCGATCACCGCGAACATCAGCGCGAACGCGACCTGGATGCCTAACTTGCGCGACTCGATCTGCGCGTATTCCGCGACGCTCAGCTCGGTCTGCTTGAGCTGGGCGACGACCCTTGGATCAAGCGGGCGAGCGACATAGAGGAAGGTATTGGTAAAGCCCCTCAGCCTGATCACGGCGGCGACCAGATTTTGATCGGGCAGGACCGCGATCTCGGGCTCGTTCTCGTTGACGTTCTGAAGAAACTCCGGCGCAGGCGGCGCGAAGGTGAGCGGGACACCCCCGGTCTCTGCCGACAGGATCGGATTGGCGTCCTTGCCCATGAGCATCGCGCCCGGGAGGTTGCGTGCCGCCGCGCTCGAGGTCAACAGCTCCAGGAACGACTGCCGATCCTGATCGAACAGCAGCGGAACGCGCGAGACGTCGTTAGCCATGCCGAGAATGTCGCCGCGAATGACTTGCGCGTGCTCCTGCACATAGGCGCGCGCGATGATCAGCGAATTCTGAATGACCTCCTTGGTCGGTCCCGAGAACAACCGGTCGAGGCCGCGCTCGATCGTGACATTGGCGACGACGGCGACCAGCACCGCTGGCAGCACTGCGACGATCGAGAACAGACCGACGATCTGGACGTGCAGCCGCGCCGCTGCCCGCCCACGCCGGCGGGCCTGGATCATCTGCCGGACCTCGCGGACGATGATCCCGATCAGGAGCAGGATGGTGCCTGCATTGATCGCCAGGAACGAGCTGACGACCTCCCGGGTCGGCTCGATGCTGGTCAGGCCGGTCAGGACCAGGAAGGTCAGAAGCGCCGACAGCAGCGCAAGAGCAACTGCAAACGGACCCAGCCAGCGCCACACCGACCAGCGCCGGAGCTCTTCGGTTGGGGCCGTGTCAAAGGATGCGGCCGAGGTGTCTGCGCTGGTCATTCCGGCAATGGGTGCTGAAAAAGGGGTCCGCCGCGGCGGCGGATACTGATGTATTCGTACCACATTGTTGCCGAATTGCGACAATTCCGCGGCGCCGGTCCCGCGGCGGACCGGCGCATCCACAGCCGCGACTTCGGGACGCGTCCGCCGCTGGCGGAGATCGCGGGGAACGGATTGCTGTCATTCCGGCTTGACCCGGCATGGACAGGTTCTTTCTCGCGATGATGGTTTCGGCCGTGTTGCTGCTGATTGTGGCCGAGGACCTCCTGGTCAACGGCCCGGTGATTCAGGAGCAGACAGCCCAGATCGCCGACATCCTGCCGGCATCGGGCAGCCTGATCAAATAGAGGCGACGCCCAGGAATGGTCGAATGACGAATTTGAGCATGGTCGCGGAACATTGAGCCTGAGTCCGACTTCTGCTCACCGCGTCAGCCACAACGGCCAGCGCGATCCGGACAGGCTCAGCCCCGCTTTGATAAGCGGAGCTGAGCCACCGTCGGCTCCGGAAAACTAGGCGCCGCTCCGATAGACCTGGATATCGAGATCCCGGATCTTCTTCCGCAGTGTGTTGCGGTTGAGGCCGAGCAGGTCCGCGGCGCGAATCTGGTTGCCGCGGGTGGCCGCAAGCGCGGCCGTCAGCAGCGGCACCTCGATCTCCTTGAGGATACGGTGATAGAGGCCGGGCGGCGGCACGCCGTTCGGAAAGCCCTGGAAGTGCGAGGACAGATAGGCCTCCACCGCGCCGCCGAGATTGTCGATGCCCTGCTGGACCGCGGCACCTGGGCTGACCGAGGGCGGCGCGAGCTCACCATCGATCACCGAGGCCGTGATCACGTCCTGCGGATAGAGCGCCGCGAGGCGCCGTGCGAGGTTTTCGAGTTCGCGCACGTTGCCGGGCCAGCGATGCTGCTTCAGCCGCTCCAGCGCCAGCGCGTCGAGCTTCTTCGGCGGCAAGCCGTCCTTCTCGGCCAGCGCGAAGAAGTGACGGATGAGATCCGGCAGGTCCTCGATGCGCTCGCGCAACGGCGGCAGCCGCAGCGGCACGACGTTGAGGCGGAAGAACAGATCCTCGCGGAACAGGCCCTGCTGGATCAGGACGCGCAGATCCTTGTTGGAGGCAGCAACGATCCGCACGTCGGTCTTGATCGGCGTGCGGCCACCGACGGTGGTGTATTCGCCCTGCTGCAACACGCGCAGAAGTCGCGTCTGCGCTTCCATCGGCATGTCGCCGATCTCGTCGAGGAACAGCGTGCCGCCTTCGGCCTGCTCGAAGCGGCCGGAGGCGCGGGTGTTGGCGCCGGTGAAGGCGCCGCGCTCATGGCCGAACAACTCGGATTCGATCAGGTCGCGCGGGATCGCCGCCATGTTGACCGCAACGAACGGGCCATTGCGGCGCTTGCCGTAATCGTGCAGCGCGCGCGCCACCAACTCCTTGCCGGTACCGGACTCGCCCGTGATCATCACGGTGAGATCGGTCTGCATCAGGCGCGCCAGCACGCGGTAGATTTCCTGCATCGCCGGCGAGCGGCCGACCAGCGGGATCGCCTCCATCTCGGCGTCCTCGTCCGGCGTCGAGACGCGCTCCTTCGGCTCGGCGAGCGCGCGGCCCACGATGGCGATCAGCTCCTTCAGGTCGAAGGGCTTGGGCAGATATTCGTACGCGCCGCGCTCGGAGGCGCGGATCGCCGTCATGAAGGTATTTTGCGCGCTCGTGACGATGACCGGCAAATTCGGCCGCATCTTCTTGATCCGCGGCAACAGATCGAAGGGCGTTTTCGTCCGGCATCACCACGTCGGTGATGACCAGATCGCCCTCCCCTTGGCTGACCCACCGCCACAGCGTCGCGGCATTGCCGGTGAGTCTGACTTCATACCCGGCGCGGGAAAGTGCCTGGTTGAGAACCGTGCGGATGGCGGTATCGTCATCAGCTACGAGAATGCTACCTGCGGGCATTGTTGATCCTCATTTTGCCCCCTGTGATGCAGACGACGACTTCCCGGCAGAGCCGTCGTGACTGCTGTGATCGGCATGTTTGACCGATGTGGAATACATCGGCATCAGCACGCGGAAGGTGGTTTTCCGCGGCTGAGATCTCGCATTCGATGATGCCCCCGTGATCCCCGATGATCTTTGCGACCAGCGCCAGGCCGAGACCGCTGCCGGTCTGCTTGGTGGTCACGAAGGGATCGAACAGGTTGGGCAGGAGATCGTCCGGAACGCCCGGTCCGTTGTCCCTCACGCAGAACTCGAGCGGCAGGGATACCCGGGATTTTTGACCAGGCACTGACAGGCGCACGCCGGGACGGAACGCGGTGGTGAGGTGGATCTCGCCCTCGGGAACGTCGATCAGGGCTTCGGCGGCGTTCTTCACGAGATTGAGGAACACCTGGATCAGCTGATCCTGGTTCGCGAGCACCGGCGGCAGCGAGGGATCGTAATCCTCGACGAATCTGATGTTGCGGGCAAAGCCGGACTGCGCCAGCCGCTTCACGTGATCGAGCACCGAATGGATGTTGACGGGTCCGCGCACCACGGGCCGTTCGTCACCGAACACCTCCATGCGATCGACCAGCGTGACGATGCGGTCGGCTTCGTCGCAGATCAGCCGGGTCAGCATGCGGTCTTCGGAGGACGCCTGCTGCTCGAGGAGCTGCGCCGCGCCGCGAATACCGGAGAGCGGGTTCTTGATCTCATGCGCCAGCATGGCCGCGAGCGCGATCACCGAACGCGCGGCGCTGCGGTGGGTGAGCTGGCGGTCCATCTTGTCGGCGATAGAGCGCTCCTGAAGCATCACCACGATGTGGCCGGGCCGCTCGGTGAGCGGGGCGACATGGAGATCGACCTGGCGGTCGCCGCCCATCCGCGGGGTGCCTAGATCGACCTTGTATTCGTTGACCGGCGCGTTGGACGAGCGCACCTGGTCGATCAGCGCCAGCAAGGGACTACCGAACGGCACCAGCTCTTTCAGCGACTGCCGCTTCAGAAACTGCGTCGAAATATCGAAGAAGGCTTCGGTTGCGATATTGGCGCCGACGATCTTGCCGTCCGGCCCCGATCAGGAGCACGGGATTGGGCAAGGCATCCAGAATCGCGTCGCTGTCGGACGGAAGCGGCCGACGATGTTCAGCAGCTGAGCTCATGCAGCAGCGCTCCATGCGAAGTCGTCGAAGGCATCTTGCAGCGAGTGGTGGACCAGGCGTGGATCTTCGGATGTCAGAATCTTCTGGCGCCAGACTTTCAGCGTCTCGGCCGGCGCCCGGCTCGCATCGGCTGCGACGTCGAGCGCCCAGCCCAGATGCTTGCGTGCATGCCGCAGGCCAATGCGCAGGCCATAGAGCGCACAGACGCCCTCATAGAGCGTGCGGACGTAATGGAGTTGCGTCTGGAGTGACGGGAGGGCTTCCGCCGCCCCGCCGTTCAGGCGGCGACCAATCTGGCCCGGCAACCAGGGCTGGCCCTGTGCGCCGCGGCCGATCATCACGGCATCGGCGCCGGACGCTTCGAGCGCCGCGAGCGCCTTTTCATAGGATGTGATGTCGCCATTGACGACGAGCGGAATGGAAATGGCCTCGCGCACGGCGCGGACGGCGTCCCAATCGGCCTCGCCCTTGTAAAACTGGCAGCGGGTGCGGCCATGGACCGTGACGAGCTTGACGCCGGCGGCTTCGGCGCGGCGTGCCAGTTCCGGCGCATTGCGGGTGCGGTCGTCCCAGCCGAGCCGCATCTTCAGCGTCACGGGCACCTTCACCGCCGCGATCGTCGCCGCGATCAGGCTGACGGCGTGGTCGAGGTCGCGCATCAGCGCGGAGCCGGACTGGCCGCCGGTGACGTGGCGGGCAGGACAGCCCATGTTGATGTCGATGATGTCAGCGCCTTCAGCTTCCGCGATCCGGGCGCCTTCCGCCATCCAGTGCGGCGCGCATCCGGCGAGCTGAACCACATGCGGGCCCACTCCGGCGGCCTCGCAACGCAACCGCGACATGGCGTGGCCGTTGACGAGATCATCGCTGGCGGTCATCTCGGACACGACCAGACCGGCGCCGAGCTCGGCGGCGAGCCGTCGGACGGGCGAGTCAGTCACCCCCGACATCGGTGCCAGGAAGACCGGGGTAGCGATTTCAATATCGCCTATCTTCAAGGGCTTAGAGCCTGATCCTACCGGGCCGGTCACAAGGGTCTCGTTGACTGGGCAGCGCCTCGTCGCGTCTGCCATGACCTATCTTGCGCACAATTCTTGTGCAGTCAAGCGTCATGCCTACACTTTAGACAGTTCTCCAAGTTTTTCAAGTGCAGTGCAGCATAATGCTGTTTCCCACAATCCGGGGAAACCCCTTTTCTTGCGGCCCTGCCGTGCTAGAGGCATGCCGGCAATCAGCCCACTCCCCGACTCCTCACCAGCAACTGAGTATTTGAGTCCTATGGCGAATTCACAACGCACCGCAGTGGTCCTCGTCGCGGCCGGACGCGGCCTGCGGGCGGGTGCCGGCGGACCGAAGCAATATCGCCAGATTGGCGGGCAGCCTGTGATCTTCCGCGCCATGGAAGCGTTCAGCCGTCATCCGGACGTCTTCGCCGTACAGCCCGTGGTGAACCAGGACGACAGCGCCATGTTCACGGCAGCGGTCGCAGGCCTCAGCCACGAGCCGCCGACCAATGGTGGCGCCACCCGTCAGGCCTCGGTGCTCGCGGGTCTCGAAGCGCTCGCCCAGCACAAGCCCGACATCGTGCTGATCCACGACGCGGCGCGCCCGTTCGTCTCGCAGGGCCTGATTTCCCGCGCCATCGAAGCGGCCAACCGCACCGGCGCCGCAATCCCCGCGATCCCCGTGACCGACACCATCAAGCTCACCGGCGAAGGGGGCAATGTCGAGGACACGCCGGACCGGGCGCGGTTACGCATCGCGCAGACGCCGCAATCCTTTCGTTTCGACGTCATCCTCGAGGCGCATCATCGCGCGGCAAAGGACGGACGCAGCGATTTCACCGATGATGCCGCGATCGCCGAATGGGCGGGATTGACGGTTGCGACTTTTGAAGGCGATGTTGCCAATATGAAGCTCACCACTCCGGAAGATTTCGTGCGCGAGGAAGCGCGCATGGCCAGCCTGCTCGGCGACATCAGGACCGGCACCGGCTACGACGTGCACGCGTTCGGCGAAGGCGACCACGTCATGATCTGCGGCGTGCGCGTGCCTCACAGCAAGGGCTTCCTGGCGCACTCCGACGGCGATGTCGGCCTGCATGCGCTGGTCGACGCCATCCTCGGCGCATTGGCCGACGGCGACATCGGCTCGCATTTCCCGCCGAGCGACGTCAAGTGGAAGGGCGCCTCCTCCGACCAGTTCCTGAAATACGCCGTCGAGCGCATCACCCAACGCGGCGGCCGCGTCGCCAATCTCGAGGTCACGATGATCTGCGAGCGGCCGAAGATCGGCCCGTTGCGCGACATCATGCGCGCGCGCATCGCCGAGATCTCCGGGGTCGACATCTCCCGCGTCGCCGTGAAGGCGACGACCAGCGAGCGGCTTGGCTTCACCGGTCGCGAGGAAGGCATCGCGGCCACCGCGAGCGCCACCATCCGCCTGCCGTTTAACGACAAGACCTGGAGCGCGTAAGGCGATGGGCGGCAGCGACGCACGCGCCCTCTCCCGCTCGCTGCTCGACCTGTGCCGCATGCGCAAGCTGACGATCGCGACTGCTGAATCCTGCACCGGCGGCCTCGTCGCCGGCGCGCTGACCGATATCCCCGGCTCCTCCGACGTGATCGACCGCGGCTTCGTCACCTATTCCAACGACGCCAAGCGCGCCATGCTCGGGGTCGAAGCCAGCACGCTCACGAATTTCGGCGCCGTCAGCAAGGAGACCGCGACCGCCATGGCGGTCGGCGCGCTGGAACGTGCCGGCGTCGACCTCGCCGTCGCAATTACCGGCATTGCCGGCCCCGGCGGCGCCACGCCCGGCAAGCCGGTCGGGCTCGTCCACTTCGCCGTCGCCGCGCGCGACGGCCGTATCGTCCACCGCGAGCAGCGCTTTGGCGCGATCGGCCGCAGTGCCGTGCGCCAGCGCTCTGTCGTCGAGGCGCTGCGCATGTTGCTGGATCTCGCTCGCGGGCCACAGGCCGCGGCCAAGCCACGCCGCGCCGCTGCCGCAAGCCGCCTGCGCCCCCGCACGACGCGTTCACCGCGCCGGCACGCCGTAAAACGCAGGTCGCCACGGTTGCCGCGGGGTTGAGGCGCCCTACGCCGCCGCGAGCAGCGCGCTCGCATGATCGAGCACGCACTGCTTGACCGCGTCAGCGTCCGACGGCTTCGCCTTCGCGCTGACCGTCAATTCCAGGATCGGCGAGGCGGGATTGGCGACATCGAGGACCCTGGTGACGGAGACAGCAGGTTCGGCACGATCGTCGATGCGGGTCTTTCCGCAATTCCTCCAGGATTCGATCCGCCAGCGTGTTGGCACTGCCTGCCGGAACCGGAAACGCCACCTTGACCTCGCCCGTGCCGGGATAGGCGCTATGATTGATGATGGCCGCACCCCACACTTGCCCGTTCGGCAACAGGATCTGCGTATTGTCGGCCGCAATCAGCTCGGTCATGAACAGCGACAGCGATCTGACCTTCCCGGCCTTGCCCGCCACCTCCACATCATGCCCGATATGAAACGGCCGAAACAGCAGCAGCATCACGCCGGCCGCGAGATTGGACAGCGTGCCTTGCAAGGCGAGGCCAATCGCGAGCGACGTTGCGCCCAACACGGCGACGAGGCTTGCGGTCTGGATGCCGAACAGCTGGAGCACGGCGATGCCGACAATCGCCAGCACACCGTACCGCGCCACGCTCGCCACGAAAAACGTCACGAGCGGGTCGACGCGGTGGGTTACGGTGAGCACGCGCGTGACGAAGCGCTGCATCGCCCCCGAGAGGTACCAGCCGATCGCAAGCAGCACGATCGCGTAGATTGCGTCCAGCCCGTAAAGCACGAGCGATGCTTTCAGCGTTTCGAAATTGATGGTCATGGCAGCTCCAACCGGGACAACCGGCTGAGAACGCCCCGCCCTGCAAATTGATCCTATTGGAGATGGAAGGCGCCTCACGCCCACCAATAACGGCTGGATTCCGCCCTGCTGCAGCCAACCTTCGCTTACGCGTTCGACGACGGTGCGAGCTTACGTCGCCCATAAACTGCATCCGCCCGCTCCTCGAACGCCGCGGAAAAGCGCGCGAACGCCGCGTCGAACATCGAGCCCATCAGCAGCGCCAGCATGCGGCTCCTGAACTCGTAGGCGAGGAAAAAGCCGACGTCGCAGACGTCATGGCCCTCCTCCTGGCCTTTGGGCTCGAAGGTCCAGCGGTTTTCGAGATTGCTGAACGGACCTTGCAGGTACTCAACGAGGATTTTCAGGTTGGCGCGGTCAAGCGTCACCCGGCTGGTGAAGGACTCCTTGACCAGCTTGAACGACACCGTCATGTCGGCGACCAGCACCTCGGTGCCGTCGGGCTTCGCCATGCGCTGGCGGACCTTGAGCGCACTGCACAGCGGCACGAATTCCGGGTAGCGCTCGACGTCGGCGACCAGATCGAACATTTCGGACGCGCTGTGATTGACACGGCGCTTGCTCGAAAATCTTGGCATAGCGGTTCAGCGGGCGCGCGCGGCCCGGACAGCCTTCAGTCTCGCGAAATCCTCACCGGCATGATGCGACGAACGGGTGAGCGGGCTTGCCGACACCATCAGAAAGCCTTTGGTGTAGGCGACCTTTTCATAGGACGAGAACTCGTCCGGCGGCACGTAGCGCATCACCGCGTGGTGCTTGCGGGTCGGCTGGAGATACTGACCAATGGTCAGGAAGTCGACGTCGGCGGAGCGCAGATCGTCCATCACCTGCTGCACCTCGTGGCGCTCTTCGCCCAGGCCCACCATGATGCCGGACTTGGTGAAGATGGTGGGATCGAGCTCCTTGACCCGCTGCAACAGCCGGATCGAATGGAAGTAGCGCGCGCCCGGACGCACCGTGAGATAGCGCGACGGCACGGTCTCGAGATTGTGGTTGAAGACGTCGGGCTTCGCCGCCACGACGACATCCAGCGCTCCCTCCTTACGCAGGAAGTCGGGCGTCAGGATTTCAATCGTGGTCGTGGGGCACGCGGCCCGGATGGCGCGGATAGTCTGGGCAAAATGCTCGGCGCCGCCATCGGCAAGATCGTCGCGATCGACCGAGGTGATGACGACGTGGGCGAGCCCCAACTTGGCGACGGCTTCGGCGACGTTCTGCGGCTCGGCTGCATCCAGCGCATTGGGCATGCCGGTCTTGACGTTGCAGAAGGCGCAGGCGCGGGTGCAGGTGTCACCCATGATCATGAAGGTCGCGTGCTTCTTATCCCAGCACTCGCCGATATTCGGGCAGCCCGCCTCCTCGCACACCGTGTGCAGGCCGTTGGCGCGCACGATGTTACGGGTGTCGGCATAGCCGCGGGTGTTCGGCGCACGCACACGGATCCAGTCCGGCTTCGGCGGCGAAGCGGAATCGGGGCGGTTCACCTTTTCGGGGTGGCGCGGGCGCAGCGGGTTCGAGATGGTGTCGACAATAACGACCATGGGGTGTCCGGTCTGTTCAGGTCCTACCTAGTCGGTCTCGCCCGCCATCGCAACCCGGCTCGCACCGCTTCAGGGATCATGGCAGATATGGGCAATATCCTGCTCTGTTCTCAGGCGATTCTCACCTCGAATGGCTCCAGTCTCGAAGACCTCTATTCCCCGGCTCGGCAAGCCGCTGAAGCGTGCCTTTTTCGGGCGCAGCGTCCACGAGGTCGCGCCCGACCTGATCGGTGCGACCTTGCTGATCGATGGCGTCGGCGGGATCATCGTCGAGGTCGAGGCCTATCATCATACCGAGCCGGCGGCGCACTCCTACAATGGCCCCACGCCGCGGAACCAGGTCATGTTCGGGCCGCCCGGCTTTGCCTATGTCTACCGCTCCTACGGCATTCACTGGTGCGTCAACTTCGTCTGCGAGGCGGAAGGCTCGGCCGCGGCCGTGCTGATCCGTGCGCTCGAGCCGACGCATGGTTTGGCGGCGATGCGCCGCCGCCGCCATCTCCAAGATGTCCACGCGCTCTGCTCGGGCCCCGGCAAGCTGACCGAAGCGCTCGGCATCACCATCGCGCACAACGCCCTGCCGCTGGACCGGCCGCCGATCGCGCTGCATGCGCGGACCGAGGATCCGGAGGTGCTGGCCGGCATTCGGATCGGCATCACCAAGGCGGTCGAGCTGCCCTGGCGCTACGGCGTCAAGGGTTCGAAATTTCTCAGCAAACCGTTTCCGAAGTGATCGTCATTCCGGGGCGGCTCGAAGAGTCGAACCCGGAATCTCGAGATTCGGAACTGGTCCTTCGGACCGTCCCGGAATGACGGGCGTCTCACGACGCCTGCTTCAGCCGCTCCGTCGCCCCCAGCAGCTTGGCCTTGCGCGCGAGCGCGGCCTCGCGCTTTTCGCGCTCCTCCTCGACGACCTCCTCGGCTGCGTTGGCGACGAATTTCTCGTTCGCGAGCTTGGACTCGGCGCGCTTGATGTCGGCGTCGGCCTTCGCGATCTCCTTGTCGAGACGCGCGCGCTCCGCGGCAACGTCGATCACGCCCTTGAGCGGCAGTGCGGTCACCTCGCCGCGCACGAGAAGCTGAACCGCACCGTCAGGCGCGCGATCGGCGAAGGAGATATCGGACAGCCGCGCCATGCGCTTGATGACGTCGGTCCAGCGGGGAGCGCGCTCCCTGGTTTCGGCGGAAGCACCGACGAGCACCAGTGCCGTCAACGTGGCCGGCGCAATGTTCATCTCGGCGCGCACCGAACGAATCTGCGTGATCAGGTCGATGACCCAGCCGATTTCGGCTTCCGCGTTGGGATCGGTGAAGTCGGCGTGATCGAACATCGGCATGGCCAACATCGGCGAGACAAGCGACTCGGTTGGCCCCGTCGCCGCGGCGAGCATCGCGAGCTGCTCCGGCGTCGGCTCAGCCGGCTTCAGTGGCCACTGAGCCAGTGCGAGCAAGCCGTCGCGTTTCGCCGTCACCTCCCACAGCTCTTCGGTGATGAAGGGCATGAAGGGATGCAGCAACTTCAGGATCTCGTCGCGCGCCCAGGCGACCATCGCGCGGGTCTCAGCCTTGGCCGGACCGTCGGGACCGAGCAGCACGGGCTTGGCGAGCTCGACGTACCAGTCGCAATAGACGTTCCAGACGAAGCGATAGATGCTGCCCGCGGCATCGTTGAAGCGATAGGCTTCGATCGCCTCGGTCACCTCGCGGGTGGTGTGCGCACTTTCATGCGCAATCCAGCGGTTCAGCGTCTCCTTCGCCTTCGCCGGCTCGAAACCATCGGGCACGGCGCACTGGTTCATCTCCGCGAAGCGGGACGCGTTCCAGAGCTTGGTTGCGAAGTTGCGGTAGCCTTCGACGCGGCTGGTGGCGAGCTTGATGTCGCGTCCCTGCGCCGCCATCGCCGCCAGCGTAAAGCGCAGCGCATCGGCACCGTATTCGTCGATCAGGTGGAGGGGATCGATGACGTTGCCCTTCGACTTCGACATCTTGGCGCCCTTCTCGTCGCGGACGAGGGCGTGGATGTAGATCGTCGAGAACGGGATCTCCTTCATGAAGTGCAGGCCCATCATCATCATCCGGGCGACCCAGAAGAAGATGATGTCGAACCCGGTCACGAGCGCGTTGGTGGGGTAGTAGCGCTGCACTTCCGGCGTCTCGTCGGGCCAGCCGAGCGTCGAGAATGGCCACAATGCCGATGAGAACCAGGTGTCGAGCACGTCCTCGTCACGGGTGATGAAGCCGTCGCGCTTGTTGCGGTCGAGCGCCATCTCGCGGCCCTGCTCGACCGTGATCACTTCCTGCTCGACGTAATAGCCGAGAGCGTGGCTGACGGCCTCTTCCTCGGTCTCGGCGACGAACACCTTGCCGTCCGGTCCATACCAGGCCGGGATCTGGTGGCCCCACCAGAGCTGGCGCGAGATGCACCAGGGCTGGATGTTCTCCATCCACTCGAAATAGGTCTTTTCCCAGTTCTTCGGCACGAAACTGGTTTCGCCCGAGCGCACCGCCGCGATCGCCGGCTTGGCCAGCGTCTTGGCGTCGACATACCATTGGTCGGTAAGATAGGGCTCGATCACGCTGCCGGAGCGGTCGCCATGCGGCACCATATGGGTGTGCGGTTCGATCTGCTCGACGAAGCCAAACGACTCCAGCCGCTCGACGATCCGCTTGCGCGCGGCGAAGCGGTCGACGCCGTGGAATTCCTCGGCGAATTGCACGGCGCCCTCGGGCAGGTCGCGCAGATAATCCTCGTTGTCGAGGAGGTCCAGGCAGCCTTCCTTGTCGAGCACGCTGATCCGGCGCAGGCCGTGGCGATTGCCGACCTCGAAATCGTTGAAGTCGTGCGCCGGCGTGACCTTCACCGCACCGGAGCCCTTTTCCGGATCGGAATAGTCGTCGGCGACGATCGCAACCTTGCGGCCGACCAGCGGCAGGATGATGTTCTTGCCCACGAGCTTCTGATAGCGCTCGTCCTCGGGATGCACGGCTACGCCGGTGTCGCCAAGCATGGTCTCGGGCCGGGTGGTGGCGACGACGATGAAGCTCGAGGGATCCTCGGGGCTGAAGGTCTTGCCCTCGATCGGATAGCGCAGATACCACAGGCTGCCCTTGACCTCGGTCTGCTGCACCTCGAGATCGGAAATCGCGGTCAAGAGCTTGGTGTCCCAGTTCACCAGCCGCTTGTCCTTGTAGATCAGGCCGTCGCGGTGCAATTCGACGAACACCTTGACGACGGCCTTCGACAGGCCCTCGTCCATGGTGAAGCGCTCGCGCGACCAGTCGCAGGAGGCGCCGAGCCGCTTGAGCTGGTTGATGATGGTGTCGCCGCTCTCGGCCTTCCACTGCCACACCCGCTCCAGAAACTTCTCGCGGCCCAGCTCGCGGCGGCCCGGCTGCTGCCGCTCCATCAACTGCCGCTCGACCACCATCTGGGTGGCGATGCCGGCGTGGTCGGTGCCGGGCTGCCAAAGCACGTCGCGGCCGCGCATGCGCTCGAACCGGCACAGGATGTCCTGGAGGGTGTTGTTGAGGGCGTGGCCCATATGCAGCGAGCCCGTCACGTTCGGCGGCGGGATCACGATGGTAAAGGGCGCGGCGTCGCGGCGGTCGGGGCGGCCGGCCTTGAAGGCAAGGCTGTCCTCCCACACGACGGACATGCGGGCTTCGATATCGGCGGGCTGGTAATTTTTCTCGATCATGGGGCTGGTAGAAAGCCGCGCGCGGGGTTCAAGTCAACGGAAAGCTCAGCGGCAAAAGGGCTTTCCGGCCCGGCGGGCAGGCTCAATATGACACAGGAGCGGGGTTTCCCGGGGCGGTACGGACCACCCTACCTGCCGCCGCGCGAGACCCGCTCGATTTCGGCCTTCACGATGCGTTCAACGAGCCCCGGCAAATTGTCGTCCAGCCAGGATTTCAGCATCGGGCGCAGCATTTCCTTGACCAGATCCTCGAGGGTCCGTGCATTGCTGCTGAGCACCGTGTGGGCGAGCGAATTGAACGCGGATTCGACCGCCGAGACGGTCGTTTGCGCCAGGATCGGCTGCTGTGGCGGCAACTGCGGCGCGTCGTAGTCAACCGGCTCGTAAGACGACGGTGGCGGCGGTGGCGCACGGCGCGGGGCGGCCGGCTGCTCAGCGAACTCAAGATCGTCCCGTGGCTCCACCTTGCGGAAGCTCGGCGGCGGGGGTGACGGCGTCGGCGCGGGAACCTCGACCGCCATCTCGTCGGTCAATTCGAGAACGTCCGGTTCGGGCTCGGGCTCAGGCTCCGGTTCGGGGGCCCGCACCTCCGGCGCCGCGGTGGCGCCGTCGAGGCCAGCCAGCAGCGCGTCGATATCGTCCTGGTTGTTGGATTCAGCAGCTGCAGGCTCCGGAGGCGGCACAGGCTTGGCAGCGGCGGGCGGCGGCGCCGGTCTTTCGGCAGCAGGCTTCGCTGCAGGGGCGACCTTGAGGGTGGAATGTCGTTCATCGCCTGCGGCTTTGGCGCAGGCGCGGCAGGCGCTGGCTTCGCGGCCTCGGCCGGCGGCGGCTTGGCCTCGTCGTCGGCAATGATGCGCCGGATCGAGGCCAGAATCTCCTCCATGGAGGGTTCTGTGACCTTTGCAGGCTGCGTCATCTCCGACTCCAAATCATCAACGCCCTCGCATGCGTTGTTTTACACCAAGCACGGCAGGATTGGCCGGTTCCGGACAGTCGGCCCCGACATTTTCGTCGTGACAATCAGACTTGTCCCCAGATCACGGCGCAACGTGCGGCGGTGCGCCCCTCCCCGTCACTCAAGCAGTACGCACGCAACATCGGATGCGACGCGAATCGACCCGCAGCGTCTCGGCAAGGCTATGTCAGGGATTTTGACGATTGCAAGCAAAGCGCCGATCGACCTCGACTGTTTGCGAGGTCGACCGGACAACTATGGCAATCAGCGTCCGTCCGGCGTGCGCACACCGGCCCAGCTGTCGCGGACCTGCTGGTAATGCACGCTGGGATCGTAGACCGTGGTCGAAAGACCGAGCACCTGCGGTGCGAGACGGCCGACTGCACTGAGCACGGAATAGGATGCAACCACACGATCGTGCTGCGCGGTGACGAGGGCAACGCGCGCGTTGACCAGCGCCTGCTGGGCATTGAGGACGTCGAGGGTGGTGCGCTGTCCGGCCTTGGCCTCTTCGCGGACGCCGTTGAGCGCGATCTCGACGCCGTGACCTGCGCCTGCGCGGACTGCACCTGCGCCTTGCCGGCTTCCAATTGACCCCAGGCCTGGACGACGTTGGCGCGGGTCTGGTCGCGGGTGGTCTCAAGGTTCAGGCGCTGCTGCGCCAGATTCTCTTCGATTGGCGGATGAGCGAATATTCTGCACCGCCCTGGTAGATCGGCACGGAGGCCGTCGCGATGGCCGAAGCCGTGTTCGTTCTGAAGACCGTCAGCGTCTGCTGATAGGACGTAGTGACGGCAGCCTGGAGCGAGACCGTCGGCAGCAGCGCGCCTTCGTTGATCTTGACCTGGAGATAGTTGACGTCGATGCCGTACATCGCAGCGGTGACGTTCGGGTTCTCCACCAGGCTCAGACTGACCGCGGAGGCGATCGAGCCTGGCAGGAAGCGATCGACCGGCGAGCCCGGGGCAAGGTTCCCCGGCTCGTTGCCGATGATCCTGCGGAAGTTCGCGCGCGTCGTCGTCAGATTCTGATTCGGCGGTGAGCGCTTGCGTCCTGCCGGCAGCGAGCTGCGCTTCGGATTGTGCGACGTCGGTGCGCGTGACCTCGCCCACATTGAACCGATCCCGCGTTTGCTTGAGCGTCTGTTCGAGCACGCGCACGTTGCTGCGCTGAACCTCGAGAGTTGCCGAATCGCGCAGGTAGTCCATGTAGGTCGTGGCGGCCTGCAGCAGGACTGTCTGCTCGAGCACACGCAACGCCTCGCGCGACCCCGAGACCTGGCTCTCCGCCGCACGCGTCCTGTTGGCGGTCTGATTGCCGTTGTAGAGCGTCTGGTTGACGGTCAGGCTGGCGCTGTTGGGCTGAAGGGGCGGGTCGGTATGGATCGTCGGGCCCTTCTGCACCTGTTGGATGTCCTGATACTGATACCCGGTGGCGAGGCTCAGATTGACCTTGGGGCGATAGCCCGACAAGGCCTGAGGCACGTTCTCGTCGGTCGAGCGCGCTTGGGCGCGCTGTGCGTTGAGCTGCGGATTGTTTTGGTAGGCGCGCACCAGCGCAGCCTCGATCGTGTCCGCCAAGGCAGGCGCCGGCCCGGCAAGCGCCGTCAGCAGGACCGAAACCGCAACTCCGGTGAAGAGCTTCACCCCATGCATCCCTGAAATTCCGTTCATTCTCACGTCAGGCTCGTGCCCGCGAGCCTGGTTACCGTATCCGAGTGGAGTCGTTACCCCGCAGCAACATAGGACGCGGTTAAGCGCGACGGAACCACCTGGCGGTAGTTCCCAGCGGAAACTCTTCACGTGCAGCATCCCGGCCACACTAATGATTCAGAACGGGATTTTACAGGCTTTGGGCCGTCAGAAGACGAAGGCGGCGGCCCGTTCGAGGCCGGGAAGCACCGGGGCGGCGGCATCGAACAGCGGCCGATAACCGAATTCGCCGTGGGAACGGGTCACGACCATGGCCCGCGACGGCCTGGATTCGGCAGAGACCCCCACCAGGCGACCGCCCTCCCTGAGCTGGCCGAACAACCCGTCCGGCATCACCTCAGTGGCGCCGTTGAGGATGATCACATCATAGGGAGCGGCAGCCGCGTCCCCATCCGCGCAGGCGGCGGCCTTGCAGGTCACGTTGGTGAGCCCGATCGCGGCACAGGCGTCCTTGGCCTTCACGGCCAGAGCCGATTCGCATTCCGTCGCAGTGACCTGACGCGCAAGCTTCGCGGTCAGCGCCGCGAGGTAGCCGGTGGCGCAGCCGACCACCAGCACGTTGTCGCTCTCGCCGATCTCCGCGGCCTGGAGCAGCTTCCCCGTCAGCGCCGGCTTGATGAGGTACCGCTTGGCGGCCCCTTCGCTCACGTCGAGATCGAGATCGAGATAGGCCAAAGCCTGCCTGCTCGCCGGAACGAACGCCTCGCGCGGAACCATCAGCATGGCATCAAGGATGCGACGATCGGTGACATCAGAGGTGCGCACCTGGCCATCGACCATTTTCTGGCGCGCGGTCGCGAAACCGGACATTTGCGGATCCTGCAATGCGGCCGACGCCGCGAACGAAAGTTGCGGCATCTTTGGAGCAGGCTCCGCGAAAACGCAACACGTCCGTTGGCCGGGTCGCCTGCAGAACGCTCGGTTTACGGCAGCGGAAGCGAGCCGGCCTATTCGATCGCGACCGCAAGGCGGCCGATCAACGCAGCGACCTCGTCCAGCCGCGCCGATTCGGGTGTCTCAACCGCTCGCGCGAGCCGCGCCAGGCACTCATCGTCGCTGAGTTCGGGAATGTCGGCCGGCAGAAACGAAGGGGCCCGCTGGGAACGGTCGACCTGGATGTCTCGCATGGGAATCAGCTCCGTAAAGGCCCGGCCCTTGGAAGCTCGATTTGAATTGAGTCGATTTGGCGTCCCAGCAGCGGCATGCTCTCTGATACCGCACACATTCAATTGAGACTCTGCCGCAACGAGATCACGCGCCAGATCAGAATCTCGAGATAAGTCGCTGAATATGCGGTGAAATTTGGCTCCCCGGGCTGGATTCGAACCAGCGACCATCCGATTAACAGTCGGATGCTCTACCGCTGAGCTACCGAGGAAAAGGCGAACCAGTCGTTCGCGCGCGGCTGCGTATAACAAAGCCGCTTGCGCTTGCAAAGGACGAATTCGTCATCTTACGCAGCGCATCGAGGAAGGGCCTGTGCGGCCCCTCCTCCCGGCCGCCGAAGGCAAGATTACTCGGCGATGAAGGACGTGGTCTTGGTGCCGGAGTCGTAACGCAGCCTCAGCACGTTGAACTTGCAGAGGTTGACGTTCTTCCACAGCACCGATTCATTGTAATTCTGCCAGTCGACACGGACGTTCCAGACACATCCCTCATCATCATCGTCGAATTCGACATAGGTGGTCGCCTGGTTCTGGAGCACCTTGTCCAGTTCATTGTCCCACTCGTCCATGCCGTCGTCCGGCCCGTTGAAGCCGAGAAATTTGATGGCATAGCCGGTCTCGTTGACGACCGAGACGTTGCGGGCATCGGCGGCAAAGGACGGCGCGGCGGCCATCGAAAAACCGATGGCGATCATTGCAGACAGAAAATATTTCATATGAATTTCCCCGATTGAAAACGGCTTCGACGCCCGAGGTCGATCGGCACAGGCGCCGCGGCAACTAATGATGTTGCCTGAAACATTCGTCCGGGTTGCGATCGAAAGGTTCAACACCCAATAGACCAGCACTCCGAAGACGTGCGCGACGCGAGACGCGCGCGTCTTGTTTCCTGGCGATTCCATTCACGGCTGCAACGAACGAGCACTCATAATAAGTCGGCGCCGTTTGTTTTCTCCGGAGCTGGCACGACCGGGGGCGTTACGACGGCGCCGTTGGCTTTGCCGGTGACGGCGCCAACCAGCGCCTTCACGGGATCGTCGCCGGGGGCAAACCCGCCCTGGCGCAGGATCTCGTCGATCATCGGACGCAGCGCGTGCACCTTGAGGAGTTCGCCGGCGAGTCCTTCACCAAACCCGACATTGCCGGCGCCGGGCCCTCCACCGCCGAACGCGCTGCCGGTGTGCAGGATGCGGACGTCCTTGAGGTTGCCGATCGGCTTGACCATCTCGGCCAGCGCCAAGGGCATGGTCTCGATCCGCTTCTTGGCGAGCTCGAAATCGATCACGTTGGGACCGAGCTTGTTCTGGGCCTCGTTCTTGAGCGTGATGATGGCAGCCTCGGCCTCGCCGATGTTCCTGACGCCGACTGCCTTGATCTTGTTGGACTCCGCTTCCGCGGTCGCGAGCGTCTTGGTGGCCTCGGCCCGATCGAGCGCCGCCTTCTTCTCGGCTTCGGCCGCGACGATCACCTCGGTCGACTTGCGCTCGGCCTCGGTCCTCGCCGCGAGCACCTGGGTGAGACGGGCACGGTCGGCGACCTCGACGGCACGAGCGGTCACGACCTTTTCTTCCGCGGAGACGGCAACCGCTTCCGCCGTCTTGGCTTGCGCGACGGCTTCCGAGGTCTGCTTGCTCTTGGAGGCGATCTGGATCTCGTTCTCCTGGGTCGCGATCTGGATCTCGCGCTGCGCGTCGGTCTTGCGCTTGTTGATCGCCAGATCCGATTCGATGACGGCGGTTTCCTTGACTTGCTTGGCCCCAGCCTCCTTCTCGGCGACCGCGCGATCGGTGTCGATGCGGGCGTTCTCCTCGGTGAGACGGGCGGTCTGCGTCGCGGTCGCGACTTCGGCGCGGGTGCTCGCGGTCTTGTTGGCGATGTCGCGCTCCTGCGAGAGCTCGGCCTCTTTCTTGGTGCGCTCGATGGTCAGGGTCTGCTGCCGTGCTTCGAGGTCTTTCTGCGCAATCGCCACCTCATTGTCGCGCACGATCGAGTTGCGGTCGCGCCGGCGGGTCTCGGTGACGGTTTTCAGCTGGGTGAGGCCTTCGGCGTCGAAGAAGTTCTCGGGATTGAAGAACTTCACATCCGTCTGGTCGAGCTTGGTCAGGGACACCGATTCAAGCTCGAGACCGTTAGATTTCACGTCGGACTCCACGGTCGCCTGCACATGCTTGACGAAATCGCTGCGCTTTTCCTGAAGTTCCAGAATGGTCATGGTGGCCGCCACCGAGCGCAGGCCATCGACGAATTTTGCCTCGACCTGGTTGCGCAGGGCTTCGGCGTCGTTCGTCAGCGCACCCAGCGTCTGGCTCGCGAGCGCAATGCTCTCATCATCGGGACGGACGCGCACGTAGAACTCGGCGACGATGTCAACGCGGAGGCGGTCCTTGGTGATCAGGGATTCCCGCTCCTTGCGCTCGACGGTGAGCCGCAGCGTCTTCAGGTTGACGCTGGCATAGGAATGGAAGATCGGCAGGATCATGGCGCCGCCGTCGAGCACCACCTTTTTGCCGCCGAGGCCGGTGCGCACAAAGGCCTCGTCGCGCGTGGCGCGTTTGTAGAGGACGGTGAAGACGATGCCCAGAACGAGGATCAGCGCGACGCCGATCATGGCCGGGACTGCGATGTCGAACATGATTTTCTCCGATAATGATTTGCTGGCGACTTAGAATCGGCTTGTTAGAGAAGGGTTCGATGGTTTGAGTTCATCGCCGGCCTTGACCGCCACGAAGAGGGTGCCGGCGCGATCGACGAGCAGGACCAGGGTTCCCTGCGGCAATGGGCCGGAGGCGGGCGCTGCGACCGCCCAGACGAAGTGCCTGTTGCCGTGGACGTCGGCGACGCTGACCCGGCCCGGCGGGCCCTGGTCGAGCGGGCCGATGACGACCTCGCCGACACGACCCACGAGGTCGCCGAGACTGACGGCGTAACTCTCATCCTTGGGAATGACCCGTGCGATGGCGCCGCTGGCGACGCGGACCAGCGGAACCGAGACGACGACCGCCCCGACCGAGGCGATGCTTGCCGGCAACGGACCGGCGACCATCCGCGCGACGTCCTGGATCAGGAAGCCGGTGATCGAGAAGGCGCCGAGCAGCAGCAATAGGAAGATCAGCAGCGGCACGCCACCGACATTGATCCAGGAAATGGCGTTGATGATTCCGTTGTCGCTGGGGTGACCGAAATCGATGCTGGTGCCGAGCATCTCGCTCAACGAGGCCCCGACCAGCATCGAGACCACCTCGACGGAGCCGACGATGACGATCATCGCCGCCGCGATTGCGAACGGCCTGACCTCCGGCGCCATGACGTGTTCGAGCAATGTGCTCATGACACATGACTCAGGAGCGCGACTTCAATCGCGCCAGCCGCGCTGCAATCTCCTTGTCGCGATGCAACGTGCTGAGCTCGTCGATGTCGCTTGAAAACGGGATTGTTGCCGGAACGCCGGTGGCGCGGGCCACCGCCCTGCCGGCACGCAGCGCCTTCGCCGCAGCCGAAGCGCCGCCCGGTTTCCGGGGCGACCCGGATGCCTGATGGCTCGCGGCCGCCTCGCTCTTTGCGAGATCGGCCCGGCGCTGCTCGGCGTCCTGCAGCGCCGAGAGCACGGCGCGCAGCGAGGTGATGCATTGCTCGATCTTCTCGTTGTTCTCGTCGATGGCGCGCGAAAGCACCTCGAACTGCGCCTCCAGGTCCATCTGCCGCGCGATGCCGGCGCGCGCGAGATCGTCGCGGCTATCGGCGATCGCAGCTTCGATCTTCGGTGCGAGATCCGTCATCTCGCGCTCGATTTCGGTGCGCCTGGCGTTGAGCCGGTATTCTTCGGCGCGCGCAGCCGCGAGCGCGTCGCGTGCCTCGGCCTCGGCACGCTCGATCTCGCGGATGGCCTGTCCGACCACGCCGAGCTTGTTCTTGCCCTCCGCCTGCTCGATCGCATCATAGGCGATCCCGGCGATCAGGCGTCCGACTCGGGACAGGAAGTTTTCGGGAGCGGCAGCGATGGTATCCATGGCGTTCTCCTCCTCTGGCAGGCTGTTCGGCGTGACGCCGTAGTGAATCTCGAAACCCTCGTCGGTGCGGATCAGGTGCGCGGGCGCGCTTTGCCCCCAGCCGTCGGCGTAGCCGGCATAGTCGAACGGCACGCTGAAGCGCCCTTGCACGGTCGCAATCGAAATGGTGGCGGGGCCCTTGATCTTGGCGAGCTTGTCGTCGAGCGGCAGCCGGCGGCCGGCCGCCGCGCGATAGTCGGCACGATCGCGCAAGCCCAGCGTCACCAGCCGTGACGGCAGCGCGGTTTGTTTGCGGATCGGCTCATAGGCATAGGCATGCAGCAGGACGACGTTGGAGCCGACGTTATGGCTGCGCGCGACCTCGTCGAGGATCTCCATCATGCGGTCATAGGCCTGGAACGTCGCCTCCATCGCAGCCTTGGCGGCCGCATCAGGGGCAAGCCGGTAACGCAGCGCGGACGGAGCGCTTTTGGGCGACGGGCTCATCGAAAGCACTAAAGCACCATTTTGGTGCTTTAAGAAGGGAAACTTCGATCACGTTCCACTGATCCTTATGCACTCTGTCGGTTAGTCGCGTTCCGCCGGTCGCACGTTCAAGGCGGGCGATTCTCAACGTGGTCATTGCCGAATGAGGGGTGAATATGCTCGGCTGATACTCTTCTCAACAGCTTATCCGCAGCATATTCACAGGCTGGTTGCAGCAGATTTGCAAGGTTTCACGAGCTACTTGCTGCGCACAAATCCACAGCGGCCGCTCAGCCGCCGGCTTGGTCGAACACGGAGCGGCAGGCGTCGCTCAGACTGGACCGGTTGCGCCGCAGGCACGCGGTGATGGCGCGGACGTTGGGGATCTCGCCGGCACAGAGCCGGTAGACATCGGGGGTGCAGGCCCGGCGCTGCTCCGGGGTGCCCTGCTGCGCATGGGCGGCGGAGGCGAACAGCGTCAGGAACAGCCCGAGGGTCGAAGCCCGACGTGCTCGGCTCCTCACTCCCGCAAACCGCAAGAACCTCGCCTTCATGACCAGTCTCCTGTCTGCCTGTCTGCCCGGCCCCGGTTGGCCGGTGTGTGCAAGCGGTAGGAGGAATAAACAGCGAAGAATGTGATCTCTTTCACACTGGCAGCGCGTCCGAGACACCTAGGGTTCCACTGGGGATTTTCAGAAATCACTAACCATATGGGACCCGATCGCCGGATCGTTAAAATGCAAACGATCCGCGCAATCAGGAAACAAACTGGCTTTGCGACATTGCGTCATCCGAGATCCGGAGGGTGCGATGAGCGAAGCCGAATTCAACTTGCTGCTGGATACCGTCCGCAACGCCATGGTCCATGACGAATTGACGTTCGCGCCGGAGGAGAAATTCGTGCCCCGTTCGTGGAGTTTTGACGCGACGCTCAAGGCGGCGAACGACAACGAGGGCGCCTGGCCCCTCCTGCCCTTTCCGGACAGCTGGTGCGCGTCCTGCTGAGCCCGCGTGGCCAGACTCAACGCACGGACGTGTGCATCGCGCACCCGCCCCCGCCGATCAAGCCTTGACGCTCTCCTCGCCGTCCTGCGGCGCCCGGTCGGGTGCGGCGGGCGGGAAAATGCTGTCGTAGATCGCACGGGCCTCGCGAATGAGGCGAGCCCGCTCCAGCTCAGACTTCGGGATAAATCGGACGACGTCGCTCACATGCTCTCCAGCGCTCGATGGGTGGGGCTGCATCACCGGCCCATGCGAACTCTATGCCAGGCGACCTGAATCGGGGGTTTCCAACGGGCCCCGGGCAAACCCGGTGACCGCGCGCGGCCAAGCAGCGCTGACGTGCTCGGCGGAACCCACGCCGTCATCGAATTTATGATGTGCATCAGAGGCTTGTGATGGAGGCCACGTCGGGACTCGAACCCGAGTAAACGGTTTTGCAGACCGGCGCGTAACCACTCCGCCACGTGGCCCCAACGAGGGCGGAGCAATATAGGGGATCAGGGGTTTAGGCAACCCCGGGCAGGCTATGCCCTCGGCTCGCCAGTGAGGTATCGGCTGAGGATTTCCTCGGTCGTGCCGGCTCGGCGATCTCCGCGCGGGGCAATCAACCGCATGAACGAGATGAGCCGGAGCTAGGCTCGTTTGGCTCGCCGGACACCGCGCCGGCGGTCCTTCACCGGCGGCTTGGGCGCCAATTCCGGCATCTCGGCCTGAACCTCGCGGTAGCGTGTCAACAGCCGCTCGAAACTGGCATTCAAGGTTTCAGCGATGTCGGGGCGCCGCTCCAGCCCGGCCAGGATCATACCGGCGGCCTCGATGGTGGACAGCCCGTCCTTCCGCGGCTCGCGGCGCAGGCGCCCGTAGCGCGAGGGATGCGCCGGATTCAGGATCACGCGCTGGCATTTCAGCATCCAGGGATTGCGCCACCACAATGCCTTGGCCTGGCTCCAGGTGCCGTCGAGCAGCACCACGCCTTCGAGCTTGCCCAGGATGGCGCGCTGGTTCTCTGCAATCCCACCTTTGCGGGTCAGCGCCACGATCTCGCCCTCGGCGTCGAGATCGGCCGCGCGTGCCGAGCCGAGATAGAGCACGGCCCAGCGCGCGGCATTTTCGACCGGATGTCCGAGCGCCTTGGACAGGCTCGGCCAGGACAGACCCACCCGCAGCGTCGCTTTGGCAAAATGCTTCGCGGTCAGCCGCGCGGTGCCGAGCGCCCTGTCCTGCTCCTGCGGATGCTGGAGGATCAGGAGGCCAAGCCGGTTCTCGATCGGCGTGACACTGTCGCAGATGCACAGCGGCATCGGCTTCTGGCAGTGCGGACATTCGGGGATCGGTTCGGGCGCTGCGGTCGGTGCTGGGCTGGACATGACCGCCGCTATACGCTCCGCGTCGCGCTTCAACAACCCGCCTATTCCGCTGGCGCAGGTACCGCGCGGGGCTCGGAACGACGCCGCAG
Organism: Bradyrhizobium sp. LLZ17; assembly: GCF_041200145.1. NCBI lineage: Bacteria > Pseudomonadati > Pseudomonadota > Alphaproteobacteria > Hyphomicrobiales > Nitrobacteraceae > Bradyrhizobium > Bradyrhizobium zaerense. Next base: position 1,205,979 of record NZ_CP165734.1, on the reverse strand, counting down.
GCGGTCGATCAGCAGATAAATCACCGGCGTCGTGTAGAGCGTCAGGATCTGCGAGACGAACAGGCCGCCGATGATGGTGATGCCGAGCGGGCGCCGCAACTCCGTGCCCGGCCCGGTCGCGACGACCAGCGGAATGCCGGCAAACAGCGCCGCCATCGTCGTCATCAGGATCGGGCGGAAACGCGCCTGGCAGGCCTCGAAGATCGCCTCCGCCGAGGACAGGCCGCGCTGGCGCTCGGCGTCGAGCGCGAAATCGACCATCATGATGCCGTTCTTCTTGACGATGCCGATCAATAGGATGATGCCGATAAAGGCGATCACGGTCAGCGGCGTATTCGTGATCTGCAAAGCCAGCAGCGCGCCGAGACCCGCCGAAGGCAGCGTCGAGATGATCGTGAGCGGATGCGCGAGGCTCTCATAGAGCACGCCGAGCACGATATACATCGCCACCAGCGCGCCGAGGATGAGTAGCGGCTGACGACCGCTGGTCTTGGCGAAATCGCCGGCATTGCCCTCAAAACTGCCGCGGATTCCCTCCGGCATGTGCAACTCCTCGACTGCGCGCTGGATGTTCTGCGTCGCGGCCTGGAGCGGCACGTCCGGCAACAGGTTGAACGACACCGTGGTCGAGGGGACCGACTGCGAATGATAGACCGCGAGCGCGGCGAGCCCGCGCGTCGCATGCACGACGGCCGACAGCGGCACCTGCACGTCCTTGGCGCCGGCGACATAGATGCGGTCGAGATTGGAGGGATCGACCTGGAATTTCGGGTCGATCTCCAGCACCGTCATGTACTGATTGCGCTGGGTGTAGATGATCCCGATCTGCCGCTGCGAGAAGGCGTTGTTCAGCGCATTGTCGATGTCCTGGACGCGGACGCCGAGCGCTGCTGCCTTCTGCCGATCGATGTTCAAAGTGAGCTGAAGCCCGCCGGGATCGCGGTCGCTCGAGATGTCGGTGATGCCCTCGACCGTTTCCATGCGCTTGGCCACGATCGGCGCCCATTGTTGCAACAGGCCGAGATCGGTGCTGGACAGCGTGTACTGGTAGTCGGAATCGCTCTGTCGTCCGCCGGCGCGGACGTCCTGGGCGGCAAACATGAAAAGCCGGATGCCGGGAACGGGAAACAAAGCGCGCCTGAGACGGTCGATCACGACCTGGGTCGAGACGTGATCGCGCTGCTCCGGCGGCTTCAGGCTGATGAACATGGTGCCGCGATTCGAGGTGGCACCGCCCGGCCCGCCTCCACCACCGACTGTGGAGCCGATGCCGGCCACGGCGGGGTCCTGCATCACGATATCGGCAAGCCGCTGCTGCAGGCTCAGCATCGACTGGAACGAGATGTCGGCCGAGGCCCGCGTCGCGCCGATCACGAAGCCGGAATCATCGGTGGGGAAATAGCCCTTGGGGACCTTGATGTAGAGCACCACGGTGAGGCCGATAGTGGCGAAGAACACCAGCAGCGTCAGCAGCGGAAATTCCAGCACGGTGCGCAAGGTACGGGTGTAGAAGGCGACGATGCGCGACAGCGAGCCTTCAATGACGCGATCGAACAGGGTTGCGGATCCGGACGTGGTCTGCCGGACGTAATGGGCGCAGATCATCGGCGTCACCGTGAGCGACACCAGCGTCGAGACGACGATCGCAAAGGTCAGCGTCAGCGAGAATTCGCGCAGCAGGCGGCCGACGATACCGTCCATGAAGATCAGCGGCGTGAACGCCGCGACCAGCGACAGGCTTATCGAGACCACGGTGAAGCCGATCTGCTTGGCCCCCTCCAGCGCCGCCTGAAACGGCGCCATGCCATGCTCGAGATTGCGAAACATGTTCTCGATCATGACGATGGCGTCGTCGACCACGAAACCGACCGAGATCGCCAGCGCCATCAAGGACAGATTGTCAACCGAGTAGCCGGCGACCCACATCCCGGCGCAGGTTCCGGCCAGCGCCAGCGGCACCGAGATGCCGGCCGCGATCGTCGGGGTCAGGCGGCGCAGGAACACGAACACCACGACCATCACCAGGATGGCGGTCGCCAGCAGCGTCCACTGCATGTCCATCACGCTGGCGCGGATCGTGCTGGTGCGGTCGACCAGGGTGGAGACGTCGACGCCGGCCGGAATCCATTGCTTCAGATCGGGGATCAGGGCCTTGACCCGGTCGACGGTGTCGATGACGTTGGCATCGCCCTGCTTGGTGATCTGGATCAGCACCGCCGGCTGCTTGTTGAACCAGGCAATCGAGCGCGCGTTGCGGACGGAGTCCTCGATATCGGCGACATCGGACAGCCGCACGAAGTTGCCATTCGAGCTCTTGATGACGATATCGCGAAACTCTTTCGCCGTGCGCATCTGCCGGTTGAGCGACAGCGTCTCGCTCTGGCGCTCGCCGTTGAAGATGCCGACGGGGCCGAGCGGATTGGCGTTGATGATCGCGGTCCGCACATCGTCGGTGGCGATCCCGGCATTCGACAGCGCCACGGGATTGAGCTGGATCCGCACCGCCGGCTGGTCCGCGCCGCTCACCGTCACGTCGCCAACCCCCGGCACCTGCGAGATGCGCTGTGCCAGCACGGTATCGGCGACGTCGTAGATCGCGCTCGCCGACAGCGTCTTCGAGGTCAGCGCCAGCACGAAGACCGGCGCGCCGGCGGTATTGGCCTTGCGGAAGCGCGGCAGCGCCGGCAGGTCGCTCGGCAGGTCGACCAGGGCTGCATTGATGGCGGCCTGCACGTCGCGGGCGGCCTTGTCGATGTTGCGCCCGATATCGAACTGGAGCTGGATGTTGGCGACGCCAAGCGAGCTCGTCGAGGTGATCTGGTTGATGCCGGCGATCTCGCCGAGCCGCCGTTCCAGCGGCGCGGCGACAGTCGCGGCCATCACCGACGGATCGGCGCCGGGCCGGCTCGCCGAGACGAAGATGGCGGGAAAGTCGACGTTCGGCACCGAGGCAACCGGGAGGAACTCGTAGGCGACGCCCCCCAGCAGGAACAACCCGATCGACAGCAACGTGGTCGCGACCGGCCGGCGGATGAACGGCTCCGAGATCGATGCCATCACTGCATCCCCTCGGTGGCGCCTGCCGTGGGCGGTGCATCAGGCACCGGCGGCGGCAACGCTTGCTCGAGCCGGCGGTTGATGCGGTCGAGCGCCAGATAGATCACGGGCGTGGTGTAGAGCGTCAGCAACTGACTCAGCAGCAATCCGCCGATGATGGAGATGCCGAGCGGGAAGCGCAGCTCGGCACCGGTGCCGCTCTCGATCGCCAGCGGCAGGGCGCCGAACAGCGCCGCCAGGGTCGTCATCATGATCGGGCGGAAGCGCAACAGGCAGGCCTGCACGATCGCCTCGTGCGCCGGCATGCCCTGCCCGCGCTCGGCCTCGAGCGCGAAGTCGATCATCATGATCGCGTTCTTCTTGACGATGCCCATCAACAGGATAATGCCGATCAGGCCGATCACCGAGAGGTCCTGTCCGCACAGCATCAACGCCAGGATCGCGCCGACACCGGCCGAGGGCAGCGTCGACAGGATCGTGATCGGGTGGATGTAGCTCTCGTAGAGCACGCCCAGCACGATGTAGATCGTGATCACGGCGGCGAGAAGCAGCCAGGGCTGGCCCGCAAGCGCCTTGGCGAATTCGGCGGCGTCGCCGGCATAGACGCCGACGATGCTGTTGGGCATGCCGATGCGGGTTTCGATCGTCTTCACTGCCTGGACGGCATCGCCGAGCGCGGCGCCTGGCGCGATATTGAAGCTGAGCGAGATCGCAGGAAATTGCGCCTGGTGCGAGATCGCCAGCGGCGCCGTGGTGCGCTTCAACGTCGCCACCGCGTCGAGCGGCACCTGAGCGTTGGGCGCGCCGGCGGTAGCGCTGGCGCCACCCGGCAGATAGAGCTTTGACAGGATCGAGGGATCGCGCTGGTACATCGGCAGCGCCTCCAGCACCACGCGGTACTGGTTGGCCTGGCCGTAGATGGTCGAGATCTGGCGCTGCGCAAACGCATCGTTCAGCGTGTCGGTGATGCCCTGGAGGCTGACACCGAGCTGGCCGGCGCGCGTGCGGTCGACCTCGAGTTGCGCCCGCAATCCGCCTTCCTGGGCCTCGGAGGACGCGTCGCGGAACAGTGGGTCGCGCCGCATCTCGTCGACGAGCTTCCGCGCCCATTCCGAGACCAATGTCGCGTCGGTTCCGGTCAGCGTGTACTGATATTGCGAGCGGCTCGACTGGGTCGAGATCTGCACGTCCTGCACTGGCTGAAAATAGACGGTCATGCCGGGGATGCCGGCCACCTTCTGCTTCAGCAGGGTGATGACCGCGCTGACATCGTCGCGCCGTTCGCCGCGCGGTTTCAGCGTCATCACGAGGCGCCCGACATTGGTGGTCGGGTTGACCGAGCCCGCGCCGATCACGGACACCACGCCGGTCACGTCGGGGTCGGCCTTGATGGCGTCGGCGGCATCGGCCTGTCGCTTCTGCATCTCCGCGAAGGACACATCGGGCCCCGCCTCCGTCACCGCGGTGATCGAGGCCGTGTCCTGCAGCGGCAGGAAGCCTTTGGCGCGACGATGTAGAGGGCGAGGGTCGCAGCCAGCGTGGCGAAGGTCACGACCAGCGTGGCGCGCTGGCGCTCCAGCACCCAGAGCAGCGTCCGGTGATAGAATTCGACGGTACGGTCGATGAAGCCGCTGATGGCGGCCAGCCCGGGCACCGCGAGCTCCTCATGGGCGTGCTTGAGCAGGCGCGAGCACATCATCGGCGTCAGCGTCAGCGAAACCACGGCGGAGGTCACGACCGCGATGGTCAGCGTCAGCGCGAATTCGCGGAACATGCGCCCGACAAGGCCCGACATGAACAGCAACGGGATGAACACCGCGATCAGCGACACCGTCAGCGAGATCACGGTGAAGCCGATTTCACTGGCGCCCTTGAGCGAAGCCTGCATCGCGCTGTCGCCATTCTCCATGTGGCGCACGATGTTCTCGATCATCACGATGGCATCGTCGACCACGAAGCCGGTGCCGATCGTGAGCGCCATCAGCGAGAGGTTGTCGAGGCTGAATCCGGCAAAATACATGATGCCGAAGCTGGTGATCAGCGACAGCGGCAGCGCCACACCCGCGATCAGCGTGGCCCGCAACGAGCGCAGGAACAGCAGCACCACCAGCGTCACCAGCACGACGCTAAGGATCAGCGTGAACTGCACGTCATGGACCGAAGCGCGAATGGTGACGGTGCGGTCGGAGACGATCGTCAGGTTGACGCCGGCCGGAATCGCGCGTTGGACTTTCGGGATTTCGGCCCGGATCTGGCTGACGACGTTGATCACATTAGCGCCGGGCTGGCGCTGGATGTCGATGATGACCGCAGGGCTGCCCTGGTACCAGCCGCCGGTGCGGTCGTTCTCAAGCCCGTCGACGATCTGAGCAACGTCGCCGATCGTGACCGGCGAACCGTTGCGATAGGCGATGATGATAGGACGATAGGCGTCGGCCGCGGCGATCTGGTCGTTGGCCGCGATGATGTAGGATTGCTGCGCGCCATCGAGCGAGCCCTTTGGCCCGGAGACGTTGGCGTTAGCGATGGCGGCGCGCAGATCCTCCATGGCAATGCCATAGGCGGCAAGCCGTGCCAGATCCGCCTGGATGCGCACAGCCGGCTTCAGCCCGCCGAGCACTGAAACGCGCCCGACGCCGGAAATCTGGCTCAGCCGCTGCGCCAGCAGCGTATCGGCGATGTCGCTCATCGCCCGCAGCGAGATCGTGTCCGAGCGCAATGCCAGCGTCATCACCGGCGCATCGGCCGGGTTCACCTTGGCGTAGGTCGGCGGATAAGGCAGCGTCTTGGGCAGCACGCCGGCCGCGGCGTTGATCGCGGCTTGCACGTCCTGGGTCGCGCCATCGATATCGCGATTGAGATCGAACTGGAGCGATATCTGGCTGACGCCAAACGAGCTCGTCGAGTTCATCGCCGACAACGATGGGATTTGCCCGAGCTGCCGCTCCAGCGGCGCGGTGATCAGCGATGCGATCACGTCGGGGCTCGCGCCCGGCAGCTGCGTCGTCACCTGCACGGTCGGGAAGTCGACCTGTGGCAGCGCCGACACCGGCAGCGCGAAATAGCCGAGCAGCCCGCCGATCAGCAGCGCGATGCCGAGCAGTGAGGTCGCGATGGGCCGGCGGATGAAGGGTTCTGAGACACCCATGGGATGCGCCTGCCGCTCAAGCGGCTGTTGTCGGGTTCATGGCTGCTTGGCTCCACTTCCCGATGGCCCCGGACTTGCGCCCGGTCCCGGTGCCGGTCCGGTCTGGCCCTTCTGGTCGCCTTCGCTGCTCTTTCGCTTGGCACGGAATTCGCCGTCCTTGCCTTGACCGTCCTTCTGACCATCCTTCTGACCATCCTTGGCCTGACCGCCCTTCCCGTCACCCTGCGGCGCGCGCGTGCGCTTGCGCGGGGCGAGATCGGCCGACGGCGTCTGCTCGTCGCGGCCGACAACGACCTTGGAGCCGTCGGACAAATTGGCAAAGCCGGTCGTCACCACGCGATCGTTCGGCGACAGGCCGCTCGCAATGACGGCGTCGTGCTCGTTCTGCTGCGTCACCGTCACAGGCTTGGCCGAGACGACGTCGCCCTCGCCGATGACATAGCTGAAGGTGCCGATCGGGCCGCGCTGCACCGCTGAGGTCGGCACCACCAGCGCCTGCGTCAGCGTCTCGACCTTGAGGCGCACATTGACGAACTGGCCGGGCCAGAGCTGATAATTGGCGTTGGGGAATTCCGCCTTGAGCCTGAGCGTGCCGGTGGTCTGGTCGACCTGGTTGTCGATGCCGGTGAGCTTGCCGGTGTCGATCACGGTGAGGCCGTCATTGCCGAACACGTCGACGGCGAGCGCGCTCTTGGCGGCCGCGGCATTGACCCGCATGATCTGCTGCTGCGGCAGGCTGAACCACACAGCGATCGGCTGCAATTGCGTGATGACGACCAGCCCGGTGCTGTCGGAGGCGTGGATGATGTTGCCCTGGTCGACCTGGCGCAGGCCTGCGCGGCCCGAGATCGGCGCCACGATCTTGGTGTAGCTCAGCGTCGCCGCCGCATTGTCGATCGAAGCCTGGTCGGCCTTGACCAGCGCCTCGGTCTGCGCGACCGCGGCGCGCTGGGTGTCGGCCTGCTGCTTGGAGCCGGCATTGGTGGCAGCGAGCTGCTCGTAACGCGTGAGGTCGATGCGCTGGTTGGCGAGCTGCGCCTGGTCCTGCGCCTTCTTGGCCACGGCCTGATCATACGTCGCCTGGTACAGCGCGGGATCGATCTCGCCGAGCACGTCGCCCTTCTTGACGTCCTGGCCTTCGGTGAAATTTACTGCAATCAGCTTGCCGTCGACCTGCGAGCGCACGGTCACGGTGTTGAGCGCGCGGATCGCGCCGACGCCGTCGAGATACACCGGCACGTCCTGAACGCGGGGCGTGGCCGCCAGCACCGGCACAGGCAGATCCGGGCGCTGGTTGCGGCCGTTCGCCTGCTGCGGCTGCTGATGCCAGACAGTCCAGCCGAGATAGAGCAGGCCGCCGAGGATCGCGAGCGTCACCAGGGTCATGACGAAGCCGCCGCGCCGCGATTTTTTTCGCGGTCGGCTGCTTCGCATCATCCTTCATATCCGGCTTAAAGAGCATTGACCGGTTTCTCCATTCGCGGCTCCCAGCCGCCGCCGAGCGCCTGATACAGGCTGACGACGGCCAGAAGCCGTGCGAGTTGCGCCTGCGACAGCGTGTCTTCGGCCTGGAATAGGGTGAGTTGGGTGTTGAGCACGGTCACGATGTCGGCCGTCCCAGCGCGCAATTGCTGCTCGGCGAGATCGAAAGCGCGCCGCGACGCCGCGACCACATCGCGCTGCAACTGCAGCTTGATCGTGGTCTGCTTGATCGAGAATAGCGCATTGTCGACGTCGCTGAAGGCCTGGACGATGGTCTTGCGGTAGGTCTGGAGCAATTCGTCTTGCCGCGCCTTGGCATATTCGAAATTGCCGAGAATCCTGCCGCCGTCGAAGATCGGCTGCGTCGCGCTGCCGACGAGCTGGAAGAACGCCGCATGCGGCTGGAACAGCGCGACAAGCGCCGAGCTCTGATAGCCGCCATTGCCGGTCAGCTGGATGGTCGGAAAGAACTGCGCGCGTGCGTTGCCGACATTCGCCGTGGCGGAAGCGAGCTGCGCCTCCTGCCGACGGATGTCCGGCCGCTGTGTCAGAAGCTCCGACGGCAGGCCGGGCGTGACCCGCGGGATCGCGATCCGGTCGAGCGAGCCGCCGAGCACGCGCACGCTCTCCGGCGGGCGCGACACCAGCACGGCGAGCGCATTGACGTTCTGGTCGAGCGTCTGGCGCAGCGGCGGCACCAGGGCCTTCTGGTTGGCGAGCACGCTCTCCTGCTGGGCAACGTCGAGATCGGTACCGGTGCCCGCCTTGCGCCGTTCCCTGACGGCGTCGAGGATGCGCTGCGCGCTCGCAATGTTGCGCTGTGAGGTCCGGATACGATCCTGCGAGGCCAGCACCTGGAAATAGGCATTGGCGACGCCTGCCAGGGTCGTCAGCGCGACGACGTCGCGATCGAAGCGGTTGGCATGGGCTGTCTCTTCAGCCGTCTGCAGCGCGTCCCGGTTCTGCCCCCAGAAGTCGAGCTGATAGCTTGCGCTCAGCGAAGCCTGGTAGTTGACGACCTCACGGCCGCCGTTGGTGAGCCCCGAGGCGGAGGAGCCGGAGGTGCGCGAATAAGTCTCCTGCCCGGTACCGGAAAGGCTCGGCAGCAGGGCCGCGCCCGCCTGCCGCGCCTGGGCGTCTGCCTCCACGATGCGCGAGACGGCGGCGGCGATGTCGAGGTTGACGGTTTGCGCCTCTTCCATCAGTTGCGTCAGCTCCGTGGATCGGAATCCGCGCCACCAGTCCAGCGGCGGCGGCGCATCCGGCTTGCCGGCGTATTTGTATTGCGTGGGAACGTCGAGCGCGGGATCGGGAAGATCCTGCGTGAGCACGCAGCCCCCCGAGCTTGCCGCCAGGCACACCGCCGCGAGCCAGCGCAGCGGCTGGGACGCAGAACCACGGCATCGCCGTCTGCCAACCGCCGGAAACCGCTGTGTCACATCTGCCCCCTGCCGGGCAGACCGTACCGCCACCGCACGGCCGGATTAACCGATCTGCAGCGGGACAGTCGGGGGACTTTGGGCAACTCGTTCACAGCGGCGATGCTTTCTGCGGGCCTGAGATCCATTCTAGCCGGGCACGGAACTGCGGGACAGTCCCGCATCCGCGAAGCACACGCCCAAACGCGCCGATGCCTGGACCATGAAAATACACAATGTCACTGTCTTGCAGGGCTTTTTGAATTTGTATGCCTGCCCGCGCGCGTTCAAGCTTACCAAGATTTCATGTGATATTCTGGCCACACCGGCGGCGCGACCAGCGAAGAACAGCCGCACACCACTGAAACCTGCGCGCAACCACCGTAGCTTGTCCAGCACGAGGCAGAGGCATCCACGCATGCGCGACCTCACGGCTGCGCTGACCAACAAACATCGCTGCCTTGCCGAGGCGCTCGACCTGAAGCCGGGCCAAACGTTGCTCGATATCGGCGGCGACCGCTATGACCGGATCGCCCCGATCGAGGCGGTCGGCGAGCCGTTCTGGCCACGGGTATTTCGCGCAGTTGCGTGGCGGCGTGCTGCTCGCCGGCTGTGCTCAAATCGCTCGGCGAGCGGTTCGGTGTCCCCGTGATCCGCGAGCGCATCTTGGGGCAAGATTATGCCAAGACACTCGCCATCTGGCGAAATAACTTCCGCAACGCTTGGCTGGCTCTCCTCCCGCTCGGCTTTGACGACCGGTTCCGGCGACTGTGGGAGTACTATCTCGCCTATTGCGCGGCCGGATTCCGTCCGGGAATATCGACGTCCGGCAGGTCATCTTCGCAAAGCAGCAATAAGAGTTTGCGGCAGATCGCTAGGGCTCGCTTGTAAGGCTGGCGACCCTACTTTAGGGTCGACGCCTACGAGATAACCAGCCGGTAATTGCCTGACATGACCATCAGAAACGACGTTGTCGAAGCCATCGGCAACACCCCGCTCATCAAGCTGAAGCGCGCTTCGGAATTGACCGGCTGCACTATTCTCGGCAAGGCCGAGTTCATGAATCCCGGCCAGTCCGTGAAGGACCGCGCCGGCAAATGGATGATCCTGGAAGCGGAGAAGCGTGGCGAGCTGCGGCCCGGCGGGCTCGTGGTGGAATCGACCGCCGGCAACACCGGCATCGGGCTTGCCGTCGTCGCCAGCGCCCGCGGCTACCGCACGCTGATCGTGATTCCGGAGACGCAGAGTCAGGAGAAGAAGGATTTTCTCAAGCTGTGCGGCGCGGAACTGATCGAGGTCCCGGCGTTGCCGTTCGCCAACCCCAACAACTACCAGCATGTCGGCCGCAGACTTGCAGACGAGCTCCGCAAGAGCGAGCCCAACGGTGTGCTGTTCGCGGACCAGTGGAACAACCTCGACAACGCCAAGGCGCACTACGAATCGACCGGCCCCGAGATCTGGGAGCAGACCAGCGGCAAGGTCGACGGCTTCGTCTGCGCGGTCGGCAGCGGCGGCACGCTCGCCGGCGTCAGCCGCTATCTGAAGGAAAAGAACAAGGACGTTCGCATCGCCTGCGCCGATCCACGCGGTTTCGGCATGTACGAATATTTCCGCCATGGCGAGGCGAAGGTGACGCCCGGCGACTCCATCACCGAAGGCATCGGGCTCAGCCGTGTCACCGCCATCGTCGAGAGCGCCAAGGTCGACGACGCCTTTGTCATCCCCGACGAAGAAGCCGTGACGCTGATTTACGAGCTGCTCCAGCACGAGGGTCTCTGCCTCGGCGGCTCGACTGGAATCAACATCGCCGGAGCGATGCGCCTGGCGAAGCAGCTCGGACCGGGCAAGACGATCGTCACGGTGCTCTGCGATTCCGGCAGCCGCTACCAGTCAAAGCTGTTCAACGCCGACTTCATGCGCGCCAAGAATTTGCCGGTGCCGGAATGGCTGGAGAAGCGCAGCAACATCAAGCCGCCCTACGTCTAGGGTCCGGGCAGGTTAGCTCCAGGTCGGACGCACCGTGCCCTGCGATACGCGGGCAAGGCGTTCGTTCGACATCGACGGCTTGGCTGCGCTCCGGCTCGGTTGGCCGGGACTGCTGTAAGAGCCTTCGCTGTCGCCGCTCGGCCAGAACGTGAGCGCCAGCATCAGCCCGAGATTAACCAGCCCGCCGAGAATCGTGCTCTGGTGCTCTTGTCCGATCGCCCAGGCCGGAAACCGCCCTGCGACGACGTGATCGACGATCATGAGCGCAAACCAGGCCGGGATCACGCAGACCGGATCCCAGCCAATGTCGCGGATGCGCATCGATTGTAGTGTGAAGGTCGCCATTCCAAAGAACACGATCGCGGCGATGATGGACCAATTCGTCATCAGGTCTTCCGGACGGATCATGCTGGGCGAGATGGTGCGCAGAACGGCCATGGCGATCGCAAAGCAGATCGCGGTCATCACGATCGCAAGCGCGACCGAGGCCAGGAAGAAATGCAAGCGCCCGAGACGGGCATTGAGGCCGAACACGAAGCCGAGCATTGGCGCACCCTTTTTGGGGCCACTTGCGCAGGAATAGCTTTCGGACGCATGAACCGGCGGGCGGTCGCCCGGCAGCATGGTTTCCAGGTCGCGGCAGGAATAGCTAAAACTTTAGGATTCAGCTCCGCCGCAGGACTGCGTCAAGCACGCCGCTATGCTCGGTTCACTAGGGATATTCGCGCCTTGACGCACGGTAAGAGGTCCTACGGCGCGGCCCGAAACAACAAGCACGCGTCGCCGTACGAATAGAACCGATAGCCATTCGCGATCGCATGCGCATACGCCTGCTTCATCGCCTCGAGCCCGGAGAACGCCGACACCAGCATGAACAGCGTCGACTTCGGCAGGTGGAAATTGGTCAGCAGAATATCGACGGCACGGAAGCGATAGCCGGGCGTGATGAAGATCGAGGTGTCAGCCGCAAACGGCCGGATCGTCCCATCCTCGGCGGTGGCGCTTTCCAACAGCCGCAGCGACGTGGTGCCTACCGCGACGATGCGGCCGCCGTTCTTTCGCGCCGCGTTGAGTGTTTCCGCCGTCGCGGCCGAGATCGTGCCCCACTCGGCGTGCATCTTGTGGCCTTCGGTGTCGTCCACCTTTACCGGCAGAAAGGTCCCTGCCCCCACATGCAGCGTGACGCGATTGATCCCGACGCCGCGATCGCGCAGGGACTGCTCCAGCGCAGGCGTAAAATGCAGGCCTGCGGTCGGAGCCGCAACCGCGCCTTCATTCGCCGCGAACATGGTCTGGTAGTCGGCGAGATCCTGCTCGTCGGGCGTGCGCTTCGAGGCGATATAGGGTGGCAGCGGCGGGCTGCCGAGATCCGCGATGGCCTGCTCGAGCGCAGGACCGTGGAACGAGAATGACAGCGTCACCTCGCCCTCACTCCCCTTGATCTGACTTCGGCATCGAGATGGCCGAGCAGGCAGACCTTGCCTTCATTGCCGAAGCGGATGCGGTCGCCGGCGACAAGCTTCTTCGCCGGCTTCGCCAGCGCCTGCCAGCGCGAACCGTCGAGCCGCTTGATCAGCGTCGCTTCGATCTTCGGCTCGGTGTCGCGGCCGATGCGGCGGCCCTTCAATTGCGCCGCGATCACCTTGGTGTCGTTGACGACGAGCTGGTCGCCCGGCTTCAGCCATTGCGGCAGGTCGGCGATGATTTGCTCGCGCAACGTGCCGCGATCGACAACCAGCATCTTCGCGGAGTCGCGCGGGCTCGCCGGGCGCAATGCGATGCGCTCGGCGGGCAGGTCGAAATCGAAGAGGTCGGTGCGCATGGAACCTAGGTTGGATAGTCTTCAGCCCATTAGGCGATTCTGGCGGCTTTCCCGCATCAGCCGGGAAAGTCCGTGCGAACGAATGCAGACGATTTAGGCTCGCGTTCGAAGGCAGAGAAAGCAGGCGACCCAGAAGCGGGATGATATCTGGATCGTAATTGGCGATTGTGTTCACATCGTAGATCTCGAAATTATTCGGATCATCGGCGAAGTCCTGGCTCTCCTCGCCCGAAAAGAAGCGCCAGCCGCTGTCAGAGGTATTGTCGGGCGCCTCACGATACATGAAACCGACGCGCTGACCACCGACCGTAATCCGATCGGAGGCCAAGCACGCACCCTTTTCCGGGGCGAGCGGTCTTATGTCCTGAGGCGCGATCACAAATTGCTTTGTTGTCAAGCAAGACCTCCGTCAGCCAGTCACTCCTCATCCTGAGGAGCGCGGGACGCGCGTCTCGAAGGATGAAGGCCCCGCTGCTGCAGCTTGGCCTCCATGGTTCGAGACGGCGCTACGCGCCTCCTCACCATGAGGAGAAACGCCTACTCCGCGTCAGCCGCCATTCGCGCCTTGACGATCTTGTCGGGGTTCTGCACGGGCTCGCCGCGCTTGATCTTGTCGACGTTCTCCATGCCCTCGGTGACCTTGCCCCACACCGTGTACTGGTTGTCGAGGAAGCGGGCGTCGTCGAACACGATAAAGAACTGGCTGTCTCCGGAATCGGGGCTGGCAGCGCGCGCCATCGAGGTGGTGCCGCGCACATGCGGCTCCTTGTTGAACTCGGCCTTCAGCTTCTTGCCTGAGCCCCCGGTGCCGGTGCCCTGCGGGCAGCCGGTCTGCGCCATGAAGCCGTCGATCACGCGATGGAACACGATGCCGTCGTAGAAGCCTTCACGCACGAGTTCCTTGATGCGCGCGACGTGGCCCGGCGCCAGATCAGGCCGCATCTCGATGGTGACGGGGCCCTGCGTGGTCTCGAGGATCAGTGTGTTTTCGGTGGCGCTCATGCTCGTCTCTCTTGGGTTGGGGGTGAAGTCCTGTCAGGTGAAGATTTGCGGTTGCGAAACTGGATCGCGAATGGACGCCCCGCAGCGGCGCCAGCCATCGCATCGGTAAATGGCATCGGCGTGCAGCGTTGCAATGCCTCCATCACCGCGACCCGGTATTGCAGCCGGTCATCGTCGGAGGCCTCCGCGGATTCATAGGTAATCCTCGGATGGCCCAGAATGTTTCCAGCCCGGTTAAAGCTCACGACGACGGTGATGTCGATCGGGCGGGCCTTGGCGGCGGGCGGCGGCTTCCAGCAGGTGCGCAGATGCCGGAAGATGTCCTGGATGGTGTTGACCTGTGCGTCCTCGGCGATAGCGCCAGGGACGCCGAGCAGCAGCACTGCGGCAACGAGCAGGAGCTTGCCACTGCAGCGCGCCATCGCCTCTCCTATTTGATGTCGGAAGCGACCTGCACCTTCACCATCTTGTCGGGGTCGGTGACGGTGCCGCCGCTCGATCCGGGAGGCGCCTTCTTCAGCTTGTCGACGACGTCCATGCCCTGCACGACCTCGCCGATCACGGTGTACTGGTTGTCGAGGCTGCCGCCGTCGGCGAACATGATGAAGAACTGCGAATTGGCGGTGTCGACGCTGTCGCCGCGCCGGGCCATGCCGACGATGCCGCGCGCAAAATGCACCTTGGAGAATTCCTGCTTCAGGTTCGGATATTTCGAGCCGCCAGTGCCGTTGAAGTTCTGACCATCGCCGGTCTGCGCCATGAAGCCGTCCATGACGCGGTGGAACGGCACGTTGTTGTAATAGCCCTCGCGCGCGAGCTGCTTGATGCGCTCGGCGTGCTGGGGCGCAAGGTCCGGCCTCAGCTTGATGACGATGCGGCCTTTGGTGGAGTCGATGACGATGGCGTTGGCCTTGTCGAGGCCGGCCGGCAGGGTCTGAGCGCCCGCGGGGAACGTGGCAAGAAGCGCGGCAAACATCGTGGCAAGAATTGCGAGACGACGGATCATGAGAACTCCGGATCAGGTCAGGTGGAAAGCGCGCCGTTAGCCGGCGAATTTGGCCTTGAGTAGCGATGCGACCAGCGGCGGCACGAACGTCGAGACATCGCCGCCCATGGCTGCGATCTGGCGCACCAAAGTGGCGGTGATCGGGCGGACCATGGGGGACGCCGGCAGGAAAACCGTGTGCACCTCCGGCGCCATGGCCTCGTTCATGCCGGCAAGCCGCATCTCGTAGTCGAGGTCAGTGCCGTCGCGCAAACCGCGAATCATGATCGTCGCGCCGGCTTCTACGCGCCGCGGTGACGGAGAGGTCGTCAAACGTGGTGGCTTCCAGGGTGCAGCCGGCCGCTGTTGCCACCGGCCCGCAGACGTCGTGGAGCATTTTCAGGCGCTCCTCTGTCGAGAACAGCGGCTTTTTGCCGGGATGGACGCCGATTGCAACAACCAGCCTGTCGCACAGCGGAACGGCCTGCCGGACCACGTCCAGATGGCCGTTGGTGATCGGGTCGAAAGAACCTGGATAGAAGGCAATGCGCGGCATGGTCTCCTCCTACTCCGCCCGGCCCGGACCGGCAAGCCGGGGCAGGTTCCCTGCCGATTTTTCCGCCAAACCATGTTGGAAACCACCGCTTTGTTTCGTCCTCGGGCAGCCACGAAACAAAACCGGGCGCGAACGAAACCATTTCCCGTATCCACGAAGACATCCGGAAACTGGCCATGGTTACTGATCCACCCAACAAATGACGGGCCGCACGTTGGGCGTAGCGGCCGCATCACAGGGGACCGTCAATGATCAAGACTCTTTCAGCGATTGTGCTCGCCGCGTGCGTCGCCGCAGCCCTCACCCTCCTGCCCGGCTTCGCGCCGACCGTCGAAGCCAGCGTGCCGCAGGCTCTCGCCAAGAGCGACCGGCTCGACATCAAGACCATCGGCAGGGACTGCTCGCAGCAGGCCTGGCCGAATTTCGAGGCGTCCTGCCTGCGCCGGGCCGGTACCAAGGCTGACGTTCGCGTGGCTCGCCTGGTGACCGCCGATCGTACCCCGTAAGCGGCCTGTCAGCTTGGCGTCACAAACGCCGGTATAACCCCATGGATATTTGCAGCGTCCCATCGCAGAGTGCATGACGCTCGCGCCCAACGGAATGGCCCGTTGGGCGCGAACCCATTGGGGGGTTGCCTTTGTCCAGTACGCCCGCAGTTGCATCCGGCCATCATCCTGATCCGTTGCCGATTGCCATGACCATGGGCGCCCTCGGGGTGGTCTACGGCGATATCGGCACCAGCCCCCTTTATGCCCTCAAGGAAGCCGCGAAGGCGGCCGCCCATGGCGCGACGGTGACACCCGAAGCTGTCCTGGGCGTTGCCTCGCTGATCCTCTGGGCGCTGCTGCTGATCATCTCGCTGAAATATGCACTGCTGATCCTGCGTGCCGACAACCGCGGCGAAGGCGGCATCGTCGCGCTGCTGGCGCTGCTGCACGCCCGCCACGCGCAGCCCGGCACCTGGCGCGCACATCTGCTGGTAGTCGGCCTCGTCGGCGCCGCGCTGCTCTACGGCGACGGCGCGATCACCCCGGCGATCTCGGTGCTGAGCGCCATCGAAGGCCTCAAGGTCGACGCGCCCTCGCTGGCGCCGGTGGTGGTGCCCGTCACAATCGCCATCCTGGTCGGCCTGTTCATGATCCAGAAGCAAGGCACCGGCTTCATCGGCCGGATCTTCGGGCCGGTGATGCTGGCCTGGTTCTTCGTGCTGGCCGCGCTTGGCATCCACGGTATCATCAAGGCACCGGCGGTGCTGGCGGCACTCAGCCCGCTCTATGCCTTCGACTTCCTGATCCACCAGGATTTCCACATCTCCTTTGCGATCCTTGGCGCGGCCTTCCTCGCCGTGACCGGGGGCGAGGCCATGTATGCCGACATGGGACATTTCGGCCGCCTGCCGATCCGGCTCGCCTGGTTCGCGATCTGCCTGCCCGCGCTGGTGCTGAATTATTTCGGCCAGGCCGCGCTCCTGATCACCGATCCCGGCATGATCGAGAATCCGTTCTTCCAGCTCTGCCCCGACGCCCTGCACTACCCCCTGGTCGCCTTCTCGGCAGTCGCAACCGTGATCGCCTCACAGGCGATCATCTCCGGCGTGTTCTCGCTGACTCAGCAGTCGATCCAGCTCGGCTTCCTGCCGCGCATGCAGATCCGCCACACCACAAGCGCTGCGATCGGCCAGATCTACGTGCCCCTGGTGAACTGGCTGCTCGCCGTCGCAACCCTCGGCGCGGTCTTGAGCTTCGGCACCTCGGATGCGCTCGCCGGCGCGTACGGCATTGCGGTGTCGCTCCTGATGGCTATCACCACGCTGCTGGCAGCGCTGGTTGCCATTCAGTGGGGCTATTCACCCTGGCTCGTGGTGGCCGTGAACGGCTTCTTCTTCGTGATCGACATGATCTTCTTCGCAGCCAACTCGATCAAGCTGTTCGAGGGCGGCTGGTTCCCGCTGCTGCTCGCGGCCCTCGTCGCGTTCCTGATGCTGACCTGGCGCGCCGGCGTGAAGCTGGTCGAGGCGGCCCGCGCCAAGCTGCGCCAGCCCGAGGAAGACCTGATCGAGACGGCGGTCAACAAGTGTCGCGCAAGGCTGCCCGGGACGGCGGTGTTCCTGGCGTCCGCGCCCAAAGGTGTTCCGCTCGCGTTGACCCAGTTCGTCAAGCACAACCATGTCCTGCACGAACGCGTCGTCCTCGTTACCGTGCTGATCGAGGAGCTTCCCCACATCGCCGATGAGGACCGCACCGAGGTGATCGAGATCATCCCCGGCATCACTCGCGTCATCCTGCATTACGGCTTCATGCAGAATCCGACGATCTATGACGGGCTGACGCTGGCCTGCGGCAAAGGCAAGCTGCCCGGCATCGACCTCTCCGAGATCACCTATTATGTCGGCCGCGAGACCATCATCCCGCGCGAGGACGTGCCGGGCATGTGGGTCTGGCGCGAAACCCTGTTCGCCTTCCTCCAGCGCAACGCCGAACGCTCCGCCGCGTTCTTCGGCGTGCCGACCAAGCAGGTCGTGGAGTTCGGGACGGAGCTGGAGATTTAGCGAAGGTTAGTAGCCCGGATGGAGCGCAGCGCAATCCGGGTTTCTCGCAAACCTACAAAGTCTCCCGGATTTCGCTACGCTCCATCCGGGCTACAGCCCCTCGAAGCTAGTGCCCGTTCCCATTCTCGCCGTTGCCGTTCTCGGCCTCTTCCGTGATGTGCTCGACCGAGACGACGTGCTCGTCCTCGGCGGTGTCGAACACGATTACGCCCTGGGTCGAGCGGCCGGCGATGCGGATGCCTTCGACCGGGCAGCGGATGAGCTGGCCCTTGTCGGTGACCAGCATGATTTGATCAGCATCCTCGACGGGGAACGACGCCACGAGGTTACCGTTGCGGTTGTTGACGCTCATCGCGACGATGCCTTTGCCGCCGCGGCCCGTGGTGCGGTACTCGTAAGACGAGGTCCGCTTGCCATAGCCGTTGACGGACACCGTCAGCACCACCTGCTCCTGCGCCGACATCTCGATATAGCGCTCCTGCGAGAGCTGGAAGCTGCCGGAGGTCTCCTCGAGCTCGGCATCGCTAGCAGGCTCCTCGGCCGCGGCTTCGCCGGCGACCGCGCGGCGCATCTTGAGGTACGCCGAACGTTCGTCCGAGGACGTTTCGACGTGGCGCAGGATCGCCAGCGAAATCACCTTGTCGCCCTCAGCCAGTGCAATGCCGCGCACGCCCATCGAGGTCCGCCCGGTGAACACGCGCACGTCGCTGACGGGGAAGCGGATGCACTGGCCGCCGGCGCCGGTGAGCAGCACATCGTCGCGCTCGGTGCAGATCTGCACGTCGACGATGGCTTCGTTGTCGTCGAGCTTCATGGCGATGATGCCGGAGCGGCGGACGTCGACGAAATCGGACAGCTTGTTGCGCCGGACGTTGCCGCCGGTGGTCGCGAACATCACGTCGAGGTTGCCCCAGGTCGACTCGTCCTCGGGCAACGGCATGATGGTGGTGATGCGCTCGCCCTGCTCCAGCGGCAGGATGTTGATCAGCGCCTTGCCGCGCGCATTCGGCGCGGCCATCGGCAGCCGCCAGACCTTTTCCTTGTAGACCTGGCCACGCGAGGAGAAGAACAACACGGGCGTATGCGTCGAGGCGACGAACAGGCGGCTGACAAAATCCTCGTCGCGGGTCTGCATGCCGGCGCGGCCCTTGCCGCCGCGGCGCTGGGCCCGGTAGGCGGACAGCGGCACGCGCTTGACGTAACCGGCATGCGAGACGGTGACGACCATTTCCTCGCGCTGGATCAGGTCCTCGTCCTCGACCTCGCCCTCCTGCTCGATGATCACCGTGCGGCGCGGGGTGGCGAACTCGGCCTTTACCTCGGCGAGCTCGGTCTTGACGATGTCGAGCACGCGGGCGCGCGAACGCAGGATGTCGAGATAATCGGCGATTTCGCCGGCGAGCGTGTCGAGCTCTTCGCGGATTTCGTCGCGACCAAGTGCAGTGAGGCGCTGCAAACGCAGGTCGAGAATCGCCCTCGCCTGCTCCATCGACAGCCGGATCGTGCCGTTCTCGCTGATGCGGTGACGCGGATCGTCGATCAGGGTCAGCATGTCCTCGACGTCGCGGGCCGGCCAGTCGCGCGACATCAGGGTGTCGCGCGCCGTGGTCGGGTCGGGTGAGGTCCGAATGACGCGGATCATCTCGTCGATATTCGCGACGGCGATCGCCAGGCCGACCAGGATATGCGCGCGGTCGCGCGCCTTGCCCAGCAGGAACTTGGTCCGCCGCGTGACGACCCGCTCACGGAAATCGACGAAGATGGCGAGCAGATCCTTCAGAGTCATGATCCGCGGCCGACCACTGTCCAGCGCCACCATGTTGACGCCGAAGCTCGTCTGCAGTGGCGTGAACCTGTAGAGCTGGTTCAGCACCACGTCGGGCACGGCATCGCGTTTCCAGCTCGATGACGACACGGAAGCCGTCGCGGTCGGATTCATCGCGCAGATCGGCGATGCCCTCGATCTTCTTCTCCTTGACGAGCTCGGCGATGCGCTCGACCATCGTCGCCTTGTTCACCTGGTACGGAATCTCGGTGACGATGAGCGCCTCGCGCTCCTTGCGGACGGTGTCGATCGTGACCTTGCCGCGCATCACCACCGAGCCACGGCCGAGATGATAACCGGCGCGGATGCCCGCCCGTCCGAGAATGATGCCGCCGGTCGGGAAATCCGGTCCGGGCACGATATTGATGAGTTCGTCGATGGTCAGCGCGGGATTGTCGATCAGCGCCACGCAGGCGTCGATGACTTCGCCGAGATTGTGCGGCGGAATGTTGGTAGCCATGCCGACCGCGATGCCGCCCGCGCCGTTCACCAGAAGGTTCGGGAACTTGGCCGGAAGGACCGACGGTTCGGTCTCGTTGTTGTCGTAGTTCGGCTGGAAATCGACCGTGTCCTTGTCGATGTCGGCCAGCAGGGCCAGCGCCGACTTGGTCAGCCGTGCTTCGGTGTAACGATAGGCGGCAGGCGGATCGCCGTCGACCGAGCCGAAATTGCCCTGGCCGTCGATCAGCGGCACGCGCATCGAGAAGTCCTGCGCCATGCGGACCATGGCGTCGTAAATCGACTGGTCGCCGTGCGGATGATACTTACCGATGACGTCACCGACCACGCGGGCGGACTTCACGTACTTCTTGTCGGGCGTGTGGCCCTGCTCGTGCATCGAGTACAGGATGCGGCGATGCACCGGCTTCAATCCGTCGCGGGCATCGGGCAACGCACGCGCCACGATCACGCTCATGGCGTAATCGAGGTAGGACTTCTTCATCTCCTCGAAGATGGAGACGGGGCGAATATCCGAGCGCTCCGGCTCGTCGCCGGGCCTCTTGTTGTCGTCGTCGGCCAAGGGGGAATCCGGTGAGTTTTTATCTGGGAATCATATAGCGCATCGAGGCCCTGATAACCACCCTTGCGGACCTTCGGGAAGTGCTTTTTCCGCTTATTTTTCCAATAACTTAAGGCCTTGCGAGGAGCGCTTCGAAACGGCCTGGAACAGGCTTTGCGAAACCGCCTCTAACACCGGGAAAACCGCGTGGCCAGCCTGCCCTGTCGGCCGGTTTGCCGTGACGCAATCCGATGTCCCCCAAAGAGAAAGCGGGCCCGGAAATCCCGAGCCCTTCCCGCGACGGCAAGATTGCCGACACGACGTGTGAAGCGCCGTCCGATCCAACCGGCGCCTCCTCGTGTGCTCCGCGTCCTCAGAACGGGATGTCGTCGTCCATGTCGCTGTTGCGGCCGCCACCGCCGCCCGCGGCCACGGGCCGGCGAGGCGCGCTCGAGACGGGACCGGAGGAGCCGAAATCGCCGCCCTGCTCCTCACCGAAGCTGCCGCCTCCGCTGCCGCTGCGGCCATCGAGCATCGTCAGCGTCGAGTTGAAGCCCTGAAGCACGACCTCGGTGGAGTATTTCTCCACGCCGCTCTGGTCGGTCCATTTGCGGGTCTGGAGCGCGCCCTCGACGTAAATCTTGGCGCCCTTCTTCAAATACTGTTCAGCGACCTTGCAGAGCCCTTCGTTGAAAATCACGACGCGGTGCCACTCGGTCTTTTCCTTGCGCTCGCCGGTCGCCTTGTCCCGCCACGTTTCCGACGTCGCAACGCTCAAATTCGCAATCGGCCGCCCGTCCTGGGTGCGGCGGATTTCCGGATCCTTGCCGAGATTTCCAACCAGAATGACCTTGTTGACGCTTCCCGCCATCGCCGCTCTCCACTCCAAATGCCACTGAATTCGACTAGCGGGCTCGCGCGCCCGCGCCATCGCCGCCTGTTGGGCGACCCTATACGCTTACGGGCATCGATCGGCCCGCCAGGCCCTCGGTTATCCCCACATATAGCATCAACACGGGATCCGTTCCAGCTTTGTTCCGCCCGAAATCCGACACTGCAAACCGGCGCTTGGCCGCAGCACGGTCCCGCTCGCTTCAGTGCGTCGATGGAACCTTTTTGGGTTCCCGCCTATCCCGAAAAATACTTAACATTCATCAACTTGCAGCCCGTTCGATTGACCGCCGACTGTGGCGTTCCGGAGACGGACCCGGGCCCTTACGGGGCTAGACTTGCCTTGGAATGGCTCGGATGGGCGTCGCGCCTGAGGCCACTTCGGGGACCTTGAAGCAAGCAACAATAGATTGGGGAGACTGCAATGAAAAAAATCCTGCTAAGTGCATTTGGCCTAATTGCGTTCAACCTCTCGGCTCCCGCGAGCGCAGCGGATCTTGCGGCCCGTCCTTACACCAAGGCGCCGGCGCCTGCGATCGCGACGATCTACGATTGGAGCGGCTTCTATATCGGCATCAACGGCGGTGGCGGTTCGAGCCACAAATGCTGGGACTTCGTGACACCGGGGACCGGGGTGCTGGTGGGGGAAGGCTGTCACAACGCGACGGGCGGCACCATCGGCGGCCAGATCGGCTATCGTTGGCAGTCGGCCAATTGGGTGTTCGGTCTTGAAGGCCAAGGCAACTGGGCCGATTTCCGGGGCGACAACGTCAGCACACTTTTCCCAGGCAGCGCTCTGGTCACGGGTGATCGCAACCGTTCGCGCATCGACGCGTTCGGCCTCATCACCGGTCAGGTTGGTTACGCCTGGAACAGCGTGCTCCTCTACGTGAAGGGCGGCGGCGCCGTGGTCGGAGACAGGTACGACGTCTATGCCGCCGCCGGCACGCCCGGCGCGGGCGCGCTGCTGGCTTCGGCACGCGAAACCCGCTGGGGCGGAGCGATCGGCGCCGGTCTGGAATTCGGCTTCGCGCCGAACTGGTCGGTGGGCGTCGAGTACGACCACTTGTTCCTCGGCCATCGCACGGTCGGCTTCACCACGCCAGCGGGCGCGGCGTTCGGGAGCGACCGAATCGGGCAGGACGTGGATATGGGACTGATCCGGCTGAACTACCGCTGGGGCGGGCCCGTCATCGCGAAGTACTGATAGCACTGGTTTCACGCGCGTCTCTAAGGCCGGCCTCGTGCCGGCCTTTTTTTGTGCCCGCGCAAACGGGGAATTAATAGGTCAGCATCTGCGACATTTTTAGGCCGTTGTGACTTTCGGGAGACACAACTTGCGGCTTCAGTGGTGTAGGTACGACATCAGTTGGACCAACGCGTCCGATGCTCTTCCGACGCACGGAAGGCAAATCAGAAACTGGGACTGGGATTTGTTGAAATGAAGAAAATTTTGCTGGCTTCGGCCTGTCTGCTCGCTCTCACTGGCGCCGCCTCGGCTGCCGATCTGGCGGCTCGCCCCTACACCAAGGCTCCTGTCGCTATCGCCTCGGTCTACAACTGGACCGGCTTCTACCTCGGTATCGTCGGTGGCGGCGCCTGGGAGAACGCTTCCGGCGACCCGAAGATGAAGGGCGGCTTCGTCGGCGGTACCGCCGGCTACAACTGGCAGACCGGCAACGTCGTGTTCGGCGTCGAGGCCGATGGCGCGTGGGCTGACGTCAGCGCGTCGGCAGCTGGTGCGGTTTTCGTGCCGGGCGTCGGTGCGATTCCCGCCTCGGTGAGCTCGAAGACGGACGCGATGGGCACCGTGCGCGGCCGCATCGGCTACGCTGTCAACAATGTCCTGTTCTACGGCACCGGCGGCTACGCCTGGATCGACAACAAGATCACTGCGACGCTGGGCCCGGTCTCGATCTCCGACAGCAAATTCCACTCGGGCTGGACCGTCGGCGCTGGCGTCGAAGCGTTCATCGCCCCGCAGTGGTCGATCAAGGGCGAGTACCTCTATCGCAGCCTTGGCGGCGAGACCTATTTCTCGGGCGCCGTGCCCTCCGGCACGCTCAACTTCCACACCGTGCAGTTCGGCGTGAACTATCACTTCAACGGCCCGGTCGTCGCCAAGTACTAAGCCAAGTACTGAGCTTCGGCTCCAACGCCATCGCGTTACGAAAGGCCGGCCTTGCGCCGGCCTTTTTGTTTTTGTGCAACCTCGCAGCGGCGCGCCTCGGGGTGGTTCCGAGCCCCGCTGCTGCCAAATGCCGCCAGCGCGCCAACAATCCGTTGACGATCTGCAAGTCCCACTGGAAATCCGCGCCCGTTCTTCCTACGTTCGCTGCCATACCCATCGGCGCCGATCCCGGTTCCGGGCGAAGCGCGCCTCGAATGTTGGCGCGATCGCGTGCCTTTGGGATTCCTTGAGGACCACCGGGATGGATGAAGTGATCAAGGCGAAGCGCCAAGCCACCAACGCGGGCTCAAGCCTGCGCGCAATTACGATCCGTGGCGCGCGCGAGCACAACCTCAAGAATGTCGACGTCGAGATCCCCGCGACAAGCTCGTCGTGTTCACCGGCCTCTCCGGCTCCGGCAAATCCTCGCTCGCCTTCGACACCATCTATGCCGAGGGCCAGCGCCGCTACGTCGAATCGCTGTCCGCCTATGCCCGCCAGTTCCTCGAAATGATGCAGAAGCCGGACGTCGATCAGATCGACGGATTATCTCCGGCGATCTCGATCGAGCAGAAGACGACCTCGAAGAACCCGCGGTCGACCGTCGGCACCGTGACCGAGATCTACGACTACATGCGCCTGCTGTGGGCGCGCGTCGGCGTGCCCTATTCGCCCGCGACGGGACTGCCGATCGAAAGCCAGACCGTCTCGCAGATGGTCGACCGCGTGCTGATGCTGCCCGAGGGCACCCGCCTCTATCTGCTTGCGCCGGTCGTGCGCGGCCGCAAGGGCGAGTACCGGAAGGAGCTCGCCGAATGGCTCAAGAAGGGCTTTCAGCGCGTCAAGATCGACGGCACCTTCCATGAGCTCGCCGAGGCGCCGACGCTCGATAAGAAATTCCCGCACGACATCGACGTCGTCGTCGACCGTATCGTGGTGCGCGCCGACATCGGCCAGCGCCTCGCCGAAAGCTTCGAGACCGCGCTGAAGCTCGCCGAGGGCCTCGCCGTCGTCGAATTCGCCGACGCTCCCGCAGCAGCGCCGGTCGAAGAAAAGAAGAAGACCGCGAAGATCCACGACAAGAGCGGGCCCGAGCGCATGCTGTTCTCGGAAAAGTTCGCCTGTCCGGTCTCCGGCTTCACCATCCCCGAGATCGAGCCCAGGCTGTTTTCCTTCAACAATCCCTATGGCGCGTGTCCTGCCTGCGGCGGGCTCGGCGTCGAGCAGCATGTCGACGAGGATCTTGTCATCCCCGACAAGGAAACCACCCTGCGCAAGGGCGCGATCGCGCCCTGGGCCAAATCGTCATCGCCTTATTACGTGCAGACGCTGACCGCGCTCGGCAAGCACTACAAATTCACGCTCGACACCAAGTGGAAGGATCTCGCCAAGAAGACCAAAGACGCGATCCTCTACGGTTCCGGCGAGGACGAGATCAAGTTCTCCTATGAGGACGGCGTCCGCTCCTACGACACCAAGAAGCCGTTCGAGGGCGTCATCACCAATATCAACCGCCGCTATCGCGAGACCGAGAGCGAGTGGGCGCGCGAGGAGCTGGCGAAGTATTTCCACGACGTGCCCTGCGAAGCCTGCCACGGCTTTCGGCTGAAGCCCGAGGCGCTCTGCGTCAAGATTGGCGGCAAGCATATCGGTGACATCTCCGAACTGTCGGTCAAGGGCGCCGGCGCGTGGTTCGAGACCGTGCCGGAGGCGCTCAATGCGCAACAGAATGAGATCGCCGGCCGCATCCTCAAGGAGATCCGCGAGCGCCTCACCTTCCTGCTCGACGTCGGTCTCAATTACCTCACCCTCTCCCGCTCTTCCGGGACGCTGTCGGGCGGCGAGAGCCAGCGCATCCGCCTGGCGTCGCAAATCGGCTCGGGCCTGACCGGCGTGCTCTACGTGCTGGACGAGCCCTCGATCGGCCTGCACCAGCGCGACAACGCCCGCCTGCTCGACACGCTGAAGCGACTGCGCGACCTCGGCAATACCGTGATCGTGGTCGAGCATGACGAGGATGCGATCCTGCTCGCCGACTACGTCCTCGACATCGGCCCCGGTGCCGGCATGCATGGCGGCAACATCATCGCCGAAGGCACGCCGGCCGAGATCATGCGCAACCCGAACTCGCTGACCGGAAAATATCTCACCGGCGAGCTCGAGGTCGAGGTGCCGGAGCGGCGTCCGCCGAACCATCGCCGCACCATCAAGGTGGTGAACGCGCGGGGCAATAACCTCAAGAACGTCACCGCGGAGATTCCCGCTCGGCCTGTTCACCTGCGTCACCGGCGTCTCCGGCGGCGGCAAGTCAACGCTCTTGATCGACACGCTCTACAAGGCGATCGCCCGCAAGCTGAACAATGCGAGCGAAGGCGCCGCCCCGCACGACCGCATCGAGGGCCTCGAGCACATCGACAAGATCATCGACATCGACCAGTCGCCGATCGGCCGCACCCCGCGCTCCAACCCCGCGACTTACACCGGCGCGTTCACGCCGATCCGCGAATGGTTCGCCGGCCTGCCCGAGTCGAAAGCGCGCGGCTACGAGCCCGGACGCTTCTCGTTCAACGTCAAGGGTGGCCGCTGCGAGGCGTGCCAGGGCGATGGCGTCATCAAGATCGAGATGCACTTCCTGCCCGACGTCTACGTCACCTGCGACGTCTGCAAGGGCAAGCGCTACAACCGCGAGACGCTCGAGGTGCTGTTCAAGGGCAAGAGCATCGCCGACGTGCTCGACATGACCGTCGAGGAAGCCGCCGAGTTCTTCAAGGCGGTGCCGCGCGTGCGCGAGACCTTTCAGACCCTGCACCGCGTCGGCCTCGACTACATTCATGTCGGCCAGCAGGCCACGACGCTTTCGGGCGGCGAAGCCCAGCGTGTCAAGCTGGCGAAGGAGCTGTCAAAACGCGCCACCGGCCGCACACTCTACATCCTGGACGAGCCGACCACCGGCCTCCATTTCCACGACGTCAAGAAGCTTCTGGAGGTGCTGCACGAGCTGGTCGCGCAGGGCAACACGGTCGTCGTCATCGAGCACAATCTCGAAGTCATCAAGACCGCCGACTGGGTGATCGACCTCGGCCCCGAAGGCGGCGACGGCGGCGGCGAGATCGTCGCCTGGGGTCCGCCGGAAGACATCGCGAAGGCGCCAAGGAGCTATACGGGACAGTTTCTGGCACCTGTGCTGGCCAAGGCGCGGAAGCCGAAGCGGAGGCGCGCGGCGAGCGAGGCGGCGGAGTAGGACTTATTCGTCTGCGGGGGTGATCGGGGATCAAACCTGTGAGAACTCGATGCCCAGCCCAACGTACGCCCTATTTCGCAAGGCCATTCTCGCTGAACAGCAGGTGACCTGCGTCTACGAACGGCGATATCGTGAACTTTGCCCGCATGTCATCGGGACCAACAAGAACGGTGAGGAGGCAGTGCTCGCTTGGCAATTCGCTGGCGAGAGCAGCGGGCCATTGCCGCAATGGCGGTGCCTAAAGCTGGCCAATGTCAGCGATGCCTCGGCGCGCGAGGGCCGCTGGCACGAGGGCGGCTCTCACCGAAGGACTCAGGACCTGCGTCAGCAACATTGATCTCGACATCAATGTTGACGTGCGCAAGTAGCGGTGAGTCACTGATCCCCAGTGCCCTAATCCGGTTCTATAACGAACGGGATCGAAAGCGAATCTCATCAACCACCACATAACGCCCAAAGAGGCCTTCTCCGAATTGGTTGATGGCCTCCAACAGACGCGCCCACACGAGCGCCCCATTCCCTGGGTCAATGCGCAGCAGAACGAGACCAGGGACGACTTGCCCGCGACGGAAAACAAGTTCGCCGAAGTCCTTGTCTGCCGTGAGGAGAAGACGTCCTTCTCGAGACGCCAGCGCTATAACCTCTGTGTCGCTCACGCTGGCAGCGAACTCGGCGACGTAATGCATGTCGTGGCCAACCCTGCGAAACTCTCGAACCAGCGAGAATGAGACGCACTCGTCCGCCAGCCAGCGCACAAATTCACCGATAAATGATGTCTTCGTCTGCCAGATAATCGGCCGCAAAGGCCTGCGCTGCTCGAATGTCCTCAAGCGTGAGCCGTGGGTGCTCAGAGACGATGGCTTCACTCGTCATGCCCGCGCCGAGTTCACGCAGCACCAGCTCAACCGGGATACGTGTACCTCGGATCACAGGCTTGCCGTCCATAACCGCGGGGTTGATTTCAATCCGCTCGTGCCGCATGGCTGTCCTCGAACTTTTCTGAAGAATAGCATATCGCCTCTCGCTTGTCAGCGGCCCCAGTTCAGCCAATGCCCTACGCCCTCGTCATCTTCGACCTCGACGGCACGCTGGCCGACAGCTTTCCCTGGTTCCTGCGCACCATCAACGAGGTCGCCGACCGCTTCGGCTTTCGCCGCGTGCGGGATGAGGACGTCGAGGCGCTGCGGAATGCTTCGACGCGGGAGATCCTCAGCCGTCTCGAGGTGCCCGTGTGGAAGCTGCCGGCGATCGCGCGGCATGCGCGGCGGCTGAAGGGCGAGGCTGCGGCCGAGATCTCGCTATTCGCGGGCGTCGAGACGATGCTACGGACGCTGGCCGGGCGCGGCGTGCAGTTGGCGCTCGTGAGCTCCGACAGTGAAGCCAATGCACGACAGAAGCTTGGCGAGGCGTCCGCTCTGTTCACGCATTTCGACTGCGCGGCCTCGCTGTACGGCAAGCCGGCAAAATTTCGCCGGGTCATCCGGCGCGCCGGCGTGGAGGCCGGCCGCGTGATCGCGATCGGCGACGAGCTGCGCGACATCGAAGCGGCGCGGGCGATCGGCATCGCCTGCGGCGCGGTGTGCTGGGGCTATGCGGCGCCGGCGGCGCTGCGGGCGCGTCGACCCGACCTCGTTTTCGAACGCATCGACGATATCGCACCGGCATTGCTTGCAGGCGCCATGGAGTTGGGTGGTTCGACGTCAGCCTAGCTGCCGCGCGACGGCTCGTGCTTCTCCAGAGACATTGCGATCCGCTACAGATAGTCGTGCGACGAGCGCTCGCGTGCACACAACGGCTTGCGCCGCCGGCGGGCAAAACACCCAACAAGAGGTCAATCGCACGACGCAAAAATATTTCTCTTTATCCGTATTTCGGATTATCATATAGAAGATCATCCCATCGTCACGACACGCGGGATGGGACGTGGTGGACACAGGCGGTATCGGCGCGAAGGTGGTTTGCAGGGCGGGTCACTCCGTGAGCAACGACCCGCGCGCACACGACCGGTGCAGCCTGTGTACGGCAAAATCGTGTGGTCCTGGCGCCCGGGGTCTGTGCGCCAAGTCTTGCGGTGATGTGGCGGCCCGACCGGGTCCGCAGCATCAGCCATCCGCAAGGCGACGGGGGCAATAGTGCATCGCTCCCCGGGGAGAGCACGACATAAGCCGTAAAACCACTGCGCAGGGAAGGCCGGATATTTGGCTTCACCTGTATGCCGCTGTGCAGCCTCTTGTAGCGCAACCTTCGCACAGTGGACCGTGGGTGCCAGCCGGCACCCGGCCTTCCCTGCGCCCTCGGCGTTTTCGAGGGCGATGATGACCACAAAGCTCGGGCAGAATATGCTGCGAGGGCGCGAAGGTGTGTCCGCGATTGAGATGCGCGTTGCTGGAGAACAGCCAATGCCTCTCGCTCCGCAATGACGATGGAGAGAGCGAGTGTCGGTCACCCGCCTCGATCACTCGGTCAGCGTCGCCTCCACAAACCCGCGCGGATCGTCACAGAATTCGCGCATCACCCGGTAATGATCAGTTTGCTCCACCGTGGTCGGCTCCAGGCCGTATTTCCCGAGCCGGAGCAACTGCGCATTTGGATAGGCCATCAGCATCGGCGAATGGGTTGCCATGATGACCTGGCAGATGCGGGAATCTTCCATGCGTCGCAAAAGCTTCAGGAATTCGATCTGTCGCGCCGGCGACAGCGCGGATCCGGCTCGTCGAAGATGAAAATGCCTTGGCGTTGGCAGCGCTCTTCAAAGAAACGCAGAAAGCCCTCGCCGTGCGAATGAGAGAGGAAATCGGGTCCCAACTGCCCCGCGTCGCGAGCGGCCTTGTCGAGATATCTGGCAACCGAGAAAAAACTCTCGGCACGAAAGAACCAGCCGTTCGTGATCTTGGGCAACCAGCTCGCGCGCAGCGCTTTGGAAAGTTGGCCGCCCATTTTCTCGCGTGCATCGGAATGGTCGACCGGCATGTAACCCTTGCCTCCACCGGCATCGTCGTAGCCGGCGAGCGCTGCGATCCCCTCCAGGATCGTCGACTTCCCGGTGCCATTCTCTCCAACGATGATCGTGATGGCGGCGTCAAAGTTGAGCTCGAAATCATCCGGAAAGATCGGCAAGCAAAACGGATAAGCAGCGCGATCGCGAACGTGCGACGGGTCGAGCCAGACCCGCTTCAGATACGGCGCAGGCAGGTTGATCGTGCGATAGCCCTTCCGCGCCAATGTCGGCCTCCGAAACTCCAATTGTCCGGGAACATAACCGGAACAATCGGATTGCGAAAGTCGTATCTTGCAGCCGCGGGCCCAGGTCGCAGGTCAATCCAGCGCTTCCAGCACCAGCTCCATGGTCATCAGCACGGGATTGTCGCCGCGGACCAGGCGTCCCTCGGCGATACCGCCCGTGTAGTCAATCAGAGCCACATCGAGCGCGGCCACCAGACTGCCGGAGTTTCCAGGTGTGATCGTGCCGACCGTAACGGCGAGCTCAGTGGCGAATGGCTCAGTCACGCCGCCATTGACAAAGCATGCGCCGATGGTCGAGCCGACGCCGCCGCGGATTTTGGCGCGCGCGATACCATGCTCCCGGCAAAACTGTTCGAGGCAGCCGGCAAAATCCTGATTGGGCCGCAGCCGCAGCGCGAAAGCGCGGCTGGTCGTGCCTGCACCGGTGCTCGCAGCAGGGACCGGCCCGAACAGCTTGAAGTTGGTCTCGGGATCCGGCTCGGCGATGAACATCGCGCCATCGAGACCAAAGGCCTCGACCAAAAACGGCTCGGCGACGATCGTCTCGTCCGGCAGCATATGCCCGCCGCTGGCGCGGCCCTCGGCCTCGGTCCACAGCCCGTGGCAATGAAAGAACGGCGCGCCGTCGCGCGTGCCCAGCGTCATGCAGCCGAGCTTCGTGCGGGTGATGCCCGTTGGCCGATAGGTCTCGCTGTAGAACGCCGCATTTTCGCCGGTCTTGGACAGCGCCGGCATCACATAGGCGAACGGCCCCAGCGCTCCACTGCCAAACCTCAGCACGCCGCCGGCAAATCCCTCAGCCGCAAAACCGCGGCGCGCGGCTTCCAACAGCGGAAGACCTGCTTGAAGCGTGAACGAGAAGGCACGCCCCCTCGCCTCCACCCATTGGATGCGTTCGGCGACCGGCGCGCCCGGCTGCTTGATGCTGCGCATGACCGGCACTCAACCCGCCTGCGTCTTGTCGAGGTCGAGCAGCCCACGTGCCTCGAGCTCGTCACGCACCATGCGCTTTGGAATTTTGCCATAGCCGGACTTCGGCAGCGCCTCCCAGAAGAAGAAGCGTTTTGGCATCTTGTAGCGCGGCACTTTTGGCAAAAGGAACGCCGCCATCTCCGCCTCGCTCACCGGCGTCTTGCCCTCCCGCGCGACGCAGACGGCGACGCCGACCTCGCCCCAGGTCGCATCGGGCACGCCGAGGACGGCGACCTCGCCGACGCAAGGATGCGTCAAGATCTTCTCCTCGATCTCGCGCGGATAGATGTTGGAGCCGCCGGAGATGTACATGTCGGATGCACGTCCCGTGATGTAGAGAAATCCCTCTTCATCCATGTGGCCGAGATCGCCGGTGCGGAACCAGCCGTTGCGAAACGCCTTAGCATTGGCTTCAGGGTTGTCGTAGTAACCGGCGAGCACGGCGGGACCGATCACGCAGATCTCGCCGCTCTGGTTGGCCCCGAGCTCACGGCCGTCGTCGTCCTGGATCGAGACCTGCATGCCGGTCCGGTCGAAGCCGCAGGTACCGATCCTGGCATGCGGCCCGTCTTCGGGATCGTGCAGTGCTGCCGGCAGCACGGTGATGTTGCCGGTGACCTCGCCAAGGCCAAAATATTGCACGATGACCTTCCCGAGCTTCTTCAGCGCGGCCTTCTGGTCCTCGCGATACATCGGCGCGCCGGCATAGATCACGTGGCGCAACGACGAATGATCGTATTTGTCGGCAGCGGGGTGCTCGACCATCATCTTCAGGATCGTCGGCACGGTGAACAGATTGCCGACGCGGTGCGCCTCGATCAAACGGAACGCCTCGTCGATGTCGAACTTCTCGGTCGGCAGCAGCACGGTCCGCACCCCGCGCGCGGTCTGCACCAGCTGATGCACGCCGGCACCATGCGACAGCGGCGCGACCACCAACGAGGCATCTGCTTCCGTGACGCCCGGCGTCAGATCGGCAAGATGGTTGGTCACGACAAAACCCATCTGACCGTGGGTCAGGACCGCGGCCTTGGAGCGGCCGGTGGTGCCGGAGGTGAAAAAGAACCAGCAGGGGTCGTCATGCTCGACAGCAACGTTCTCGACCGTGCTGCCTGCCCGCGAGGCAACAGCATCTGCAACCGACGTTTCGCCGAAAGATGCCCTGCCGTCGATGCTCCACGTGAATGCCAGCGCGCCGCCCTGCACGGCCGCGGCGTGCTCTGGAAAATCGACGTGGCACAGAAACGCCTTCGCCCCGGAGGCCTGCGCGAGGTAGGCGACTTCGTCGGGCATCAGGCGGAAATTGGTGGGCACCCAGACCGCGCCGAGCCGGAACGCGGCAAACATCGAGAAGAACATCTCGTCGCCATTCTTCGAATGGACGAGAATGCGGTCGCCCTTGCCGACACCGCGCGCGGCGAGTGCCGCTGCGAGCGCCGAGACCTGCGCGTCGATCTCGCGCCACGTCCAGGACTTGTCACCCCAGACGAAACCGGGACGCGATCCATGCCGCCGCGCATTCTGGGTCAGCATGTAAGCGAGGTTCATGACACGGCGGGACATGCGGAGCGACGGCATGGGGCTTCCTCTTCGATGGCGAACGGCGCTAGCCGCCCGCTCATTGCCGGTCATTTATCGCCATCGCCTGCACCCTCGCAAGGCCGCCGGCGGCGCACCGTCGAAGCGCTCGTTCAAGGAATTTTAAACATGATGGGGGCAACCTCGATCAGTATCCGCGTACAGAGTGCCGCATCATGGTCAAAGCGTCCGCCCTCCTCCTGTTGTCGCTGGCGCTTGCCGGCTGTGCCATGACCCCGCAAGCGAATTTGGCCTCGGATCCCGCCTTCAAACCCGCACGCTACGCCTGGGATGGCGCCGGCGAGGATCCAAATCAGCCGCGTTCGGCCTCGACGCATTCAACGCGCATGGCTGCCAGCCCCGAGCGGGACGGCATCGACGCCGACCAGGACGCCAAGGTCAATCGCTCCCTCGTCATCTGCCAGGGATGCCTGCGGTCGACGCCTCAGCAGGAAGATTCACGGCTCGCCAAAGCGACCGATTGAACCCAACCGCAGCTCCGCTGTTTACCGACATACGCGTCGACCGCAAACCCGCCAACCAGATCGTGCGTTATGACCTGGTGCGCAAAGGTCAGCAGACGGGAGACCTCATGAGCAACGTGGTCAACAACAAAGCCGATCACCGCTACGAGCTCGAGCTGGAGGGCCATCTCGCAACCGAACATTACAAGCTCGACGGCAACGTCATTACATTCGAGCACACGGATGTGCCGAAGGAACTCGGCGGCAAGGGCGTCGGCTCGAAGCTGGTGCAAGGCGCGCTAGACCAGGTCCGCGCGGACGGATTGAAGCTGATCCCGGAATGCCCGTTCGTGAAGGCGTGGATCGAGAAGCACCCGGACTATCAGGACTTGGTGGGGGCGTAACCAACGGGCTCCTCACAGCGCCCCAAGCCTCTTCAGCTGTTCCTGCGCCGTCGGCAAGCCGGGTTTCAATTCCAGGGCCTTGCGGAAATCGGCAATCGCACCCGGCTTGTCGCCAAGCCGTAGCCTGGCCTGGCCGCGATTGTTCCATGAGAACACGTCCGCGGGATCGTATTGCAGCGCCTTGTCGTAGTCGGCGAGACCGCCTTTGTTGTCGCCCTGGTACAGGCGGATCATGCCGCGATTGCGCCAGCCGCGCGCATCGGTCGGCGCAATGCGGATCGCCTCGCCATAGTCCGCGGCGGCGCGATCGAGCTGCTCGCTGCCGCGGTAGACGTTGCCGCGATCGATATAGGCGAGCAGATCGGGCGCAAGCTTGATCCGCGTGGTGTAGTCGGTGAGCGCATGCGGCATGTCGTGCTTGCGATAATACACCAGGCCGCGATTGGCGTAGGCCATGGCATAGTTGCGATCGTGCTTGATCGCAGCGTCGAAATCCGCGAAGGCGCCGTCGAGGTCGCCCTTGTTGAAACGGGACTCGCCGCGATTGTTGTAGGCCAGCGCCAGCGACGGATCGAGCTTGATGGCCTCGTCGTAATCGGCAATGGCGCGATCATAGTCGCGCTTGAAGCTGTAGACGAGGCCGCGATTGTTGAAGGCGCAGGCATAGGTCGGATCGAGCCGGATCGCTTGGTCCAGGTCGGACAGCGCGGCATCGAGCTCGCGCTTCTCGGTCAGGCCATGTCCGCGATTGCAATAGGCGCCGGCGAGCCTGCGGCCGGTCTCGCTCTGGGTATGGATGACAGTCGAGCAGGCCTTGACCCGCTGCTCCGGCGTGCTGGCCGGCCCGACGCAGGCCTCCCAGGCCGGACCGCCCCCGGGCCGCGGCCGGCACCGGCGCGGTCGAGACCAGCGCGGCGAGCAATGCCATGAGGCTGAGCGGGACACGTATTTTCCGGATATCTCCCCTGCGGCAACCTCCCTTCGTCGCGCCTTGGCAAGGCCGGGTTCAGGCACCTAGATCAGCCAGCAAGCCTCGCTTCGGAAGGATCTCGCATGACGGCATCGGTACGCGACAACAAGGAGAGGAGCCGCTTCGAGCTCGATCTGGGCAATGAGCTTGCCTTCGCCAACTACCGGCTGACGCCAGCAGCCGTGATCATCACCCACACCGAAACGCCGCGGGCGCTGCGCGGCCGCGGCATCGCCTCGGAGCTGGTCAGGGGCGCCCTGGACTTGATCCGGCGCGACGGCAACAAGGTGATCGCGGGCTGCGGCTTCGTCGCCGACTATCTCGACAAGCACCCGGACGATGCGGACCTCGTCGCCTAAACGCAAAGGGCCCGCGCGATGGCGGGCCCCCGGCAACGACCGACCTGTCGGTCAGTGCTTGATCTCGGGCGGCAGCTTGCCGCCATTGGCGGCGAGCTTCGACATCACCTGTTTGTGCAGCCACACATTCATGCTCGCGGAATCGTTCATGTCGCCGGTGTAGCCCAGCTCCTTGGCGAGGTCCTTGCGCGCGGCAAGGCTGGAATCGACGTCAAGCGCCTTCATCAGGTCGACGATCGAGGTGCGCCACTCCAGCTTCTCGCCCTTGTGCGCGGCGACAGCCGCATCGACGACGGCCGCAACGTCCACGGTCTGCGCAGGTGCGGCAGACGGTGCCGCGCCCGGCGCCGACGCGCTCGGAGCGGCCCCTGCCGGCGCGCTGCCCGAAGCTGCGCCACCGGCAGGCGCGGCGGAAGCCGGATGGCTGCCGAAGATCGCGCCCATGATTTTACCGAAAATGCTCATGTCTGTTCCCCGAAAAGGATAGGTTGGAAGGGCCTTGAGTGCACTTATAGACGAAGTTCTTGTGTTGCGCGCGCGGTGTTCTCGCGAACCACCCGCAGCACCATGAGCTTATCTGCGGCGAAATGACGACCGAATGACTTCATCGCGGTTGCACCGCGGCATCGATCTCACCCAAGCGTGAGGGACAGGACTCGGGATTGGGAGTAGGCTTTCGGTTCAGTTCGCGACGCCGTCCGGAATTCGCGTCCGGTCGGAATCGCGATCATCCAAAAGCGGCCGCTCGCGCCGTTTGCCGGCGCCGGATTCGGCTGCATGGTAAGGGAGCACGCGACTATGGCCACACTCTACCAGGGCAATGTCCCCACGATGGCCCAGACCGCAGATGCGGCTGGACCGGTGATCCGAGCCATCCAACTCTCCGATCTGCACGACGCGCTCAAACGCGGCTGGGAAGATTTCAAGGCGGTCCCGAGCCACGCCATCGTCCTCTGCGTGATCTATCCAGTGCTGGGCCTCGTGCTCGCCCGCGTGGTGATGGGCTATTCGGTGCTGCCATTGCTGTTTCCGCTGGCCGCGGGCTTTGCCCTGATCGGCCCGTTCGCAGCGCTCGGTCTCTACGAGCTCTCGAGCCGGCGTGAACGCCATGAGGAGGCCAGCGCCTGGGACGCGATGGAGGTGCTGCGCTCGCCTTCCTTCGGCGCCATGCTTGGCCTCGGGGCGCTTCTGCTGGCCTTGTTCGTGACCTGGGTCGCGACTGCGCAGGCGATCTACGTCGCGGCGTTCGGTTATGAGGGCGTGACCGGGATTTCGGATTTCGTGACGCGCGTGCTGACAACATCGCAGGGCTGGTGGCTGATCGCGGTCGGCTGCGGCACCGGATTCCTGTTCGCGCTCGCCGCGCTGTGCATTAGCGCCGTGTCGTTCCCCTTGATGCTCGACCGTCATGCCGGCGCGTTCGAGGCCATGGTCACCTCGCTCCGGGTCGTCGCCAAGAACCCGGTGCCGATGGCGGCGTGGGGCCTGATCGTCGCGATACTGCTGGCGCTCGGCACGATTCCGGCCTTCCTCGGCCTTGCGATCGTCATCCCCCTGCTCGGCCACGCCACCTGGCATCTCTATCGCAAGGCGATCGTCTCCGACCCGAATGCCCGGCCGGTGCCGCCTCCGCCGCCGCGTCCGCGCAAGCCGGCCGCCGACTTCCCGGCCAATCTCTTCCCGTGGCGAAACCGGACGGACGCCTGACCACCTCGTGACGTCCGATCCTGCCGAATCCGGGCAGGATCGGGCGAAGTCAGACGCCTTGGTCATACGCCTTGCTTTGGCCGCGGTTACCACCGAGATTGCCGACGCCGGTCATGCCACTTCATGGAATCAATCTACTCGAATGACCTCGACGATTTCTCGTCTCGCCCTCGCAGCCTTCGCCCTCACCTTCTCAATCCTCTCCGCCGAGCCGGCACTCGCCGCGGTCGCCTGCGGTTCGGGCAATTTCGACGCCTGGCTTACGGATTTCAAAACCGACGCCGCAGCCAAGGGCATCTCGCAACAGGCAATCACCGCCGGGCTCGCTGGCGTGACGCTGGATCAGGGCGTGCTCAACCGCGACCACTCGCAAAAGGTCTTCAGCCAGACCTTCGAGGAGTTTTCCGGCCGCATGGTTCCGCCGCGTCTGCAGCGCGGTTCCAATATGATGAAGCAATACGGCTCGGTGCTTTCGCGCATCGAGCAGACCTATGGCGTGCCGGGCGAGGTGCTGGTCGCGATCTGGGGTCTCGAGACCGATTTCGGCGTCAACACCGGCAAGTTTGCGACCATCCGCTCGCTGGCGACGCTCGCCTACGATTGTCGCCGCGCCGAGCAGTTTCGCGGTGAGCTGATGGATGCGCTGCGCATCGTCCAGCGTGGCGATCTCGCACCGGGCGACATGCGCGGTGCATGGGCCGGCGAACTCGGCCAGACCCAGTTCATGCCCTCGTCCTGGATGAAATATGCCGTCGATTTCGACGGCAACGGCAAGCGCGACCTCCTGCACAGCGCACCCGACGTGCTCGCTTCCACTGCCAACTATCTGGCCGGCTATGGCTGGCAACGCGGCAAGGATTGGCAGCCGGGCAGCCCGAACTTCGCGGTCTTACTGCAGTGGAACAAGAGCGAGGTCTATTCCAAGACCGTCGCATATTTCGCCACTCAGCTCGCGCACGCGCCTTAACGCAAACCCTGAAACGCAAGCCCTGAAACGAACGCGTAGGGCCGATCGCCCGGCGACCGGCCCTCGCTTGAAGCGTGCTTGGCGCCGCGGTCGGCGAATCTCCGCTTCCTCTCAATTCCGGCAAGTTCTCGTCTGCAATGAATTTATATTCATTGTTATGGAGCTTTGCTGCATGCGAATCACGCATGCGCAAGTTGGGCTTACAAGCTGGCACGACATCTTGAAGGTCGCGAGAACGTAACTCATTTCCGAACGGAGGGAACTCGGGCCGCTTGATAAATCCGTGATTTTACGGTGGCTTAGCTCGCTTTCCGACAGACTTCGCCTGTCTATTAGGTTTGGCTGCCGAGAGGTTAATCGTCTCTTACCCGTGCTATGCGCCCTTCGCTTAGCTGCATCGCAACATCGGAACTTCTGCACCGCACCACTCTCACCTATATTCATTTTAACGATGACGCCCGGGCAAGGGCTGAATCGAACTACAGGAGACTACCAATGCTGCTCTCGCTCATCCGCATGATCCAGGCTTTCCGGGACTATCAGCGCAATGTTGCCGAGTTGTCCCAGCTCAGCGATCGCGAGCTGTCCGACATCGGCCTCGATCGCTCGGACATCCCGCGCGTTGCCGCCGGCCAGTACCAGGGCTGATATCGTTCAGCTCCTGACCGGACAAACCGATAACGCCCGCCTCGTGCGGGCGCTGTCGTTTTCAGCGGCAGAAAACTCAATCTCGGCGATTCCACTGGCCGCCGAAAAGCGCTACCTGTCCGCCCCATGACAGGATCCCAATTTAACACCGTGCACGTCATCGGCGCTGGCCTTGCCGGCTCCGAAGCCGCCTGGCAGCTGGCGAAATCCGGCGTGCCCGTGGTGCTGCACGAGATGCGGCCGGACCGTATGACCGAGGCACACCGCACCGACGGGCTCGCCGAGCTTGTGTGCTCCAATTCGTTCCGCTCGGACGATGCCGCCAACAACGCCGTCGGCCTGCTCCATGCCGAGATGCGCCGCCTGGGCTCGCTGATCATGCGCGCAGCCGATGCCAACCAGGTGCCGGCCGGCGGCGCGCTGGCGGTTGATCGCGACGGCTTTTCGGCCGCCGTCACCAAGGCGCTCAACGATCATCCCCTGATCGAGATTGCCCGTGGCGAGATCACAGGCCTGCCACCAGCCGAGTGGAACAACGTCATCATTGCGACCGGCCCCCTCACCTCCGCCCCCTGGCCGACGCCATCCGCGAACTGACTGACGAGAACGCATTGGCCTTCTTCGATGCGATCGCGCCGATCGTGCATCGCGAATCCATCGACATGTCGGTGGCCTGGTTCCAGTCGCGCTACGACAAAGTCGGCCCCGGCGGCACGGACGCCGATTACATCAATTGCCCGATGACCAAGGACCAGTATGACGGCTTCGTCGCTGCGTTGACTGCCGGGGAGAAGACCGAGTTCAAGGAGTGGGAGACCAACACGCCCTATTTCGACGGCTGTCTGCCGATCGAAGTTATGGCGGAGCGCGGCCCCGAGACCTTGCGCCACGGTCCGATGAAGCCGGTCGGCCTCACCAATCCGCACGATCCCTCGACGAAGGCCCACGCAATCGTGCAGCTGCGGCAGGACAACAGGCTCGGCACGCTCTACAACATCGTCGGCTTCCAGACGAAACTGAAGTATGGCGAGCAGCAGCGTATCTTTCGCACCATTCCGGGTCTGGAGAAGGCCGAGTTCGCACGGCTCGGCGGCCTGCATCGCAACACTTTTCTGAACTCACCCAAGCTGCTCGACGGCCAATTGCGGCTGCGCGCGCAGCCCCGCCTTCGTTTTGCCGGCCAGATGACTGGCTGCGAGGGGTACGTGGAGTCCGCCAGCGTCGGCCTGATCGCCGGCCTCTACGCGGCAGCCGACGCACGTGGCGAGCGACTTGCGAGCCCACCAAGCACGACGGCGCTCGGATCGCTGCTCAGCCACATCACCGGCGGCCATATCGAAACCATCGAGCCTGGCACGCGCTCGTTCCAGCCGATGAACATCAATTTCGGCCTGTTCCCGCCGCTTGTGAGCGCGCCGACGAAGAAGCCGGACGGCACGCGCCTGCGCGGCAACGAGAAAACAATTGCCAAGAAGCAGGCAATGAGCGCACTGGCGCTTGCCGATCTCGATCGCTGGATCGCCAATCACCTGCGCATTGCCGCCGCCGCGTGAGTTTTCGATGACTCTCCCCAAAGACGACGCCGCGGTGCTTTCGGCGCGCTGGATCGAGGGCGTGCTGCTCAAGCGCGACGTGTTCTCGACGGTCGAGCGCGGCCGCTTCCGTGGCAACAATGGCGAAGTCGACGCCGTGCTGCGCCGGCTCGATGAGGTGCCGTGGTGGTCGTTCCTGCTGGCACGCCATCTGTTCGCGCGCGAGAAGCATGCGCTGGCTCTGGCCAAGGGCCTTGACGTCGGTCCCGAGCTCTTGTGGGCCGGCCGCCGCGCCCTGATGCGGGGCTTCGTTGACGGCGTCGCGCTGCATCTGGCGAAGCCGCATGGCGACCTCGCCTATTTCCGCTCGGCCAAGGCCGCGCTGCGTCGGCTGCGCCGCGCCGGCATTTGCCACAATGATCTCGCCAAGGAGCAGAACTGGCTGGTCGGCCGCGATGGCCGCGCCTATGTGACCGACTTCCAGCTCGCCGCCTGCTTTGGACGCCGTGGCCGGCTCTATCGCATCCTGGCCTATGAGGACCTCAGGCATCTCCTCAAGCACAAGCGTTCCTATGCGCCCGAGGCGCTGACGGCCCGGGAGCGCAAGATCCTCGCGAAGAAGTCATTCGCCGCGAGCCTGTGGCTTGCGACCGGCAAGAAGGTCTATCGCGCGATCACACGCGGGCTGTTCAACTTCACCGACCGCGAGGGCGGCGGCCGCCGGCTCGTCAACGATGCGCCGGTACTGGCCGAACTGATCCGCAAGAATCCAGCCGTGCGCGACACCGCGATCGTCGCCTTTGCCGACCGCCGCTCGGGCGTCGGGCTCTATGCCTTCGTCGAAGCGGATCAATCTGCGCTCGAGGGCGCGCTTCGCAACGAGCTCAGCGCCGCGAAAGGCCCGAAGCCGCCGGAACACATCCAGGTCGTGCACGCATTGCCGCGCGACGCCAGCGGCAATCCACGTACCGAGATCCTGCAACTGGTCGCCATGAACCAGCTCGATCTGATCGAGCCGATGATGAAGAACGATCAGGACCGCGCCTTTCTGAAAGACATTCTGGAGCAGCGCAAAAACCTGCGCGACCGCTTCAATTTCGAGGCGGACCTGCCGGCAAGCTAGCGCGGGGCCCGCGCCTTGAAGCGTCCACATTGCCAATGGAGAAGCGGCCGGTAGCGCGCCGGCTTGGTAAGCAATGAGCACCTGGGGGACGATGACATTTCGGGCATTTGGCGGAGCTGTCGCAGGCAGTCTGCTGCTGGCGGCGTTGCCTGCAATGGCTGCGGAGTCGCCGGCCGAACTGATCTCCAGCTTCCGCCTCAAGCATGGTGAGGTCCGCGTCGTACGTGATGCCACCCTCGACCGCATTGCGATGGATCAGGCCCGCGCCATGGCGGCGAAGGATGATCTGAGCCACGAGACGCTCGGCCCGTTCAACAGGCGGATCGCACCGGCCGGCGCAGGCCGTGCCGCCGAAAACATCGCGTACGGTTACGACAATTTCGAGAAAACGCTCGGCCAGTGGATCGATTCCTCCGGTCATCGCAAGAACCTGCTGCTGCACAACGCCTCCCGCATCGGCATTGCGAGCGCCAAAAATGCCAGCGGGAAGCGGACCTACTGGGCGATGGAGATCGCCGGCGACTACGCGCCGAAGCCAGGCAAAGGCACGAAGGACAAGGAACCGCTGGTGGCCGTGAAGCGCGAGACCGCTCCAGCAAGCAAGCACAACTCCAGCAACTGCCACATCAAGCTGCTCGGCCTCTGTATCTGAGGCGATCTCAGGCACTATTCCCTGCTACCCGCCATCTTGCTCGGGTACCTGGACGTGTCTAATTCATGCAGGAGGACTGCGAGAAGCGGAGGCGCGCTTGATCGACATCGACCGAATACGTGCCGATACACCGGCCGCCTCACGTCTTGCGTACCTCCACAATGCCGGAGCGGCTCTCATGCCCGCTCCCGTTGTCGAAACCATGAAACGGCATATCGATCTGGAGAGTGAGATCGGGGGTTACGCCGCGGCCGACCGTGAGTCCGCTCGACTTGAGGCAGTCTATGGCTCAGTCGCTCGGCTGTTGAATACCGCGCCGGATGAAATCGCTCTGACGGAGAACGCAACGGTTGCCTGGCAGATGGCGTTCTACGCGCTTCCGTTGCGCGCGGGCGACCGGATCCTGACCGCCGAGGCGGAATACGCCGCCAATTATGTCGCCTTTCTTCAGGTCGCGAAGCGAACGGGCGCGATCATCGACATCGTGCCGAGCAATGCCAGCGGCGAACTCGACATCCATGCGCTCGAGCGCATGATCGATCAGCGCGTCAAATTGATCGCGATCACCTGGGTCCCGACCAATGGCGGGCTCGTCAATCCTGCGGAGGCGGTCGGCAAGATCGCGCGGGCACACGGCATTCCCTATTTGCTGGACGCCTGCCAAGCAGTCGGGCAGATGGAGGTCGACGTCGAAGCGATCGGATGTGACATGTTGTCGGCCACCGGCCGCAAATTCCTGCGCGGCCCGCGCGGCACCGGCTTCCTCTACGTCCGCCGCGCGCTGTTGCAGCGGCTCGAACCGCCGATGATCGATCATTTCGCAGCGCCCTGGGTCGCACGCGATCAATACCGGCTGCGCGACGATGCGCGCCGATTCGAGACCTGGGAGAACAACTACACAGCCCGGCTTGGACTCGGGGCTGCCGTCGATTACGCCCTCAATGTCGGAATACGCCCGGTCGAACAGCGCTGCCGCATGCTTGCGGACCGCCTTCGCAGCGGTCTCGGCTCCATTCGTGGCGTCACAATTCGCGACCTCGGGCACGCGCCTGGTGCCATCGTCAGCTTCACGATCAAGGGGTATGAGGCGGAAGCCATCGTCAGCAGCGCCGCCGCGGCCGGCATCACGATCGGCGCATCGGATCCATCGAGCACCCGCATCGACGCCGAAATGCGCTCGCTGCCGGTAGTCGTGCGCGCCTCTCCGCATTACTACAACACGGAAGCCGAGATCGATCGGTTGATCGGCCTCCTCACAGATTTGGTTCCGCGGTAGCGCCGCTCACGCGCAGCGCGCACTCAATCCGGATGCACTAAGCCTCGCCATGACCTCGTCGAGATGCGCGCTGTCGCGGGTTTCGATGACCAGCTGCAGCAGTGTCGCCTTGGCGGGCAGGTCGGAGAACGTCCGCTGGTGCGAGACCTCGATGATGTTGGCACCGGCTTCGGCCAGCAGCGCTGCGACGGCAGCCAATTGCCCGGGCCGATCCGGGATATCGAGCGACAATTGGGTCAGCCGTCCCTCACGCGCGAGCTCGCGCGTGAGCACCGAGGCGATCAGCCTGGTGTCGATGTTGCCGCCGCTCAGGACCAGCCCGACTTTCTCGCCGGTGAAGCGCGACGGATCGGACATGACAGCCGCGAGGCCGGCAGCACCCGCGCCTTCGACGACCGTCTTCTCGATCGAGATCAGGGTTGC
Source organism: Bradyrhizobium sp. LLZ17 (assembly GCF_041200145.1). NCBI lineage: Bacteria > Pseudomonadati > Pseudomonadota > Alphaproteobacteria > Hyphomicrobiales > Nitrobacteraceae > Bradyrhizobium > Bradyrhizobium zaerense. Next base: position 1,162,530 of record NZ_CP165734.1, on the reverse strand, counting down.
GACCGCGCGCTCGAGCTCGGCTTCGTTGACGAGTGCAATGTCGTCGACCAGCCGGCGAACGATCTCGGTGGTGATCTTGCCGGGCGATTTGACTGCGATGCCTTCGGCCAGCGTATCGCCGCGCGCGGGCAGAGCGCCGCCATGAATCGCGTTGTACATCGAGGGATAGAGCCAGGCCTCGACGCCCACGATCCGCAGCGACGGCTTCAGCGATTTCGCGGCAATGGCGATGCCGCTGATCAGGCCGCCGCCGCCGATCGGGACGAGCAGCGTGTCCAGGTCCGGCACCGCCTTGAGCATCTCCAGGCCAACGGTACCTTGCCCCGCGATGACGAGCGGATCGTCATACGGATGAACGAAGATCATGCCGCGGGCCTCGCCGTGGCTTCGCGCAAACGCGGCCGCCTCCTCCAGTGTCGCACCCGTGACCACCACCTCTGCGCCGTGATGCCGGGTGTTCTCGACCTTCACCATCGGGGTGCCAACGGGCATGACAATGGTGGCGGGAATACCGAGCCGCTTCGCGTGATAGGCAACGCCCTGCGCATGGTTCCCCGCCGACATCGCGACGACGCCCCGCGCCCGTTCCTCCGGCGTCAGCGCGGTGAGCCGGTTCAGCGCGCCGCGCTCCTTGAACGAGGAGGTGAACTGGAGGTTCTCGAATTTGAGCCATATCTCGCAGCCGCAGATGTTACTCAGCGTCCGGCTGTAACTGCAGGGCGTTTCGACCACGGCGCCGCGGATCGTAGCGGCGGCGGCGTGAATGTCGGCCGGCGCGACTGGAAAGTCGCTCAGATCGGAGGACACGGTTTGGGAGACGTCAGCCATAGGACAGCATAGAGCATTTGGCCGGCCCAGGCGATAAGCCGAACGCTATTTGGTAAATTCCCGAGATCGTGAAGCCCGCCACAGCGTCCACAGCGTGCGCAACCGCGATACTGGCTGCGGCGCGAAGGGATTGCGGCCCAGCCGCGACAGATTCTTGAGATCTGCCCGCGCCTGGCTTAGCGGCAGAAAAACAGGCCGCACTGACGACGGCACCTCCCGCAGCAGCGACACGGCGGTTGCCAAGTGCTGCTGCGCCTCGCTCACGAGTTGATCCAGAACGGCACCGAGAGCGGAGCTCTGCTTGCCCGCAAAGACATCCTCCATGCTGCAGCCGTGGCTTGCCAGGAGTTGCTGCGGCAGGAACAGCTGCCGGTGCGCGGCGGCGCGCGGCAGGTTGGCGACGATCTGCGCGATGCCCTGCGCCAGCCCGGCATGTCGCGCGAGATGCTCGACCGCGTCCGAAGGCGGCGCCATGATCCGGGCCGCGAGCGCGAACAACGCCGAACAGGTCGCGGCCAGATACCCCTCCAAGGCCGTCATCGTCGGCATTGGATCGTTGTAGAGGTCGAATTGGTGCTCGTCGACGAGCAGTGACAATGGCTCGACCGGCAGCTCAAAATCGCGGATGGTCCGCAATAGCTCCGCCGCGACCGGATTGCCCTCGGCACTGCCATGGGCATGACCCGACAGCATGTCGGTCCACCATTGCAGTCGGATTTCACCCGGCAAGGGCTGGCTCACCTGGTCGCGGACGCGGACGATCTCGACATTGAAGGCGTAGAGCGCCAGCAGCGCGCGACGCTCGGCAGCGGGTGTGAACAGCGTCGCGGCATAGTGCGGAAAGTCGTTGGTGCGAACGAGATCGGCGCAGAAGGCGGCGCTATCGGCGGCAGGTGCGGCGCTGTTCATGGCACGGCGATCAACGCGGCCGCGACGCGACGCCGTTCGCCCATCATGATGTTGTAAGTGCGCACGGCGGGGCCGGTCTGCATCGTGTCCAGCACCACCCTCACCGCTTTCAGGGCTTGCCGCAGCTCCGGCGGCGGCAGCCACACGCCGGTTCCGGTGCCGATCAGCAGCGTGTCGATGGAGTTGGCTGCCGTGAAGACCCGTTCCAGCGAATAGCGGTCGATCCTGGCGGGATCGGTCACGTCCCAGGCCCAGATCGCATCGGGCAGGCAGAGCAGTGAGCCGCGATGGGACATGCCAGCAAAGGCAAAGCCGCCTTTTCCATAGGCTTCGATGGGTGCCGAACGCGGGAAATGGGGAGCGTTGGGATCGCCGGCCATGAGCTTCGTCCGAATGGGGCTTATTGCCCTCGCAAACGCCTGCGAGGGCTGGCGGTTCGGATCATGCCTTGTTTTTCTTCGCCGACGCAGCCTCTTCTTTCGCATCTTCACGATGCTCGCCGACGCCGAGATAGATCAGGATCGGCGCCGCGATGAAGATCGAGGTGTAGGTGCCGACCAGCACCACGCCGAACATCATGACGGCCGTGAAGCTGTGGATGGCGTGCCCGCCGAACAGCAGCAGCGCAAGCAGCGCCAGCGTCACCGTGAAGTGGGTGATGATCGAGCGTGACAGCGTCGAGTTGATGGACTCGTTGAGCAGCTGCGGCATCGGCATCTTCTTATAGCGCCGCAGCATCTCACGGATACGGTCGTAGATGACGACAGTGTCGTTGAGCGAATAGCCGAGAATGGTCAGAAGCGCCGCGATGCTGGTCAGGTCGAAGTCGACCTGGCTGATCGACATGAAGCCGATGGTCAGCACGATGTCGTGCACGTTGGCGATCATGGCACCAAGCGCGAACTGCCATTCGAATCGGAACCAAAGGTAGATCAGGATCGAGACGATCGCGAGCATCAGACCGGCCATGCCCCAACCCAGCAGTTCGCCGGAGACACGCGGGCCCACCACCTCGACGCGGCGATACTCCACGGACTCGCCGAGTGCGCCGCGAACCTTGTCCACCGCTGTCTGCTGCGCCTTGTCGCCGCCCGGCTGCTCGGCAACCTGGAGCAGCACGTCGGCAGGGCCGCCGAATTGCTGCAGCTGGACCTCCCCGAGACCCAGGCTGCCGAGGGTTGACCGCATCTGCGCGAGGTCCGCCGTGCCTGACTTGGCGCGCACCTCCATCAGGGTGCCGCCCTTGAAATCGATGCCGAAATTCAGACCGTGAGTGAAGAACAGCACGATGGCGAAGATCGAGAGCGTCGCCGAGATCGGGAACGAAATACGGCGGAACTGGGTGAAGTCGAAATGCGTGGCGTCCGGCACGATGCGCAGCGACGGCAGCAGTCCGAGCACGCTGACCACGGTCAGCACGGCAATCAGGACGCCGAGGGAGATGAGAACGATTTGAGTAGTGGTCACAGCCGGCCTCGAATGATCAAATCGGCACGGTCTTCGGCCGCTTCCACTGCACCCACCATGCCACGATCAGGCGGGTCATAGTGAACGCGGTGAAGACCGTGGTGATGATGCCGATGCCGAGCGTGACTGCGAAGCCGCGCACCGGACCGGTGCCGATCATGAACAGCACCGCAGCGGCGATGAAGGTGGTGATATTGGAGTCGAGAATGGTGGCGAGCGCCCGCTTGAAGCCCGCGTCGATCGCCGAGATCGGGGTTCTCCCGCCGCGCAACTCCTCGCGGATGCGCTCATAGATCAGCACGTTGGAGTCGACTGCGATACCGACCGTTAACACGATGCCGGCGATGCCGGGTAGGGTCAGCGTGGCGCTGAGCAGCGACAACAGGCCGAAAATCATGGCAACGTTGATACAGACGGCGATGTTGGCGAACACGCCGAACAGCCGGTACGTCAACAGCATGAACACGACGACCAGGATCGAGCCGACATAGGCAGCGAGTTCGCCCTTCTCGATCGAGGTCCTGGCCGAGGCCCGGGCCGACCGTGCGCTCTTCCACGACAGTCAGTGGCGCCGGTAGCGCGCCGGCGCGCAAGAGAATGGCGAGGTCATTGGCCGACTGCACGGTGAAACTGCCGGAGATCTGGCCCTGACCACCGGTGATCGGCTCGCGAATGACCGGCGCCGAGATCACCTTGTTGTCGAGAATGATCGCGAAGGGCACCCCGACATTCTCCTGCGTGGCCTGCGCGAACTTGCGCGCGCCCGAGCTATTGAACTTGAAGCTGACGATCGGCTCGTTGGTCCGCTGGTCGAAGCCCGCCTGGGCGTCGGACAGGTCGCTGCCGGCAACCAGCACCTGCTTCTTGACGACGTAGCCGGGCGGCGGCGGGTTGGCGCTCGGCAGGAACTCGGTGTCGGGCGGCAAGCTGCCCCGCTGCGCCTGGTCCGGCGGCACCGAGGGATCGACCATGCGGAATTCCATCTTCGCAGTCTTGCCCAGCAGTTCCTTCAGACGGGTGGGATCCTGCAAACCCGGCACCTGAACCAGAATGCGGTCGTTACCCTGACGCTGGATGATAGGCTCGACGGTGCCGAGCTCGTTGACGCGCTTCTCGACGATCTGGATCGACTGCTCGATGGTCTTGCGCAAACGCTCGATCATCGCGGACTCCGGAATAGTGAGGCGGATCAATCCCCCACCGGCATCGGAGACTTCAAGGTCACGCTGACCGCTGGACCCCACAAGGCCACCAATCGGCTGCGCAAGCTCACGCAACTTGGCGAGCACCGTCTGGGTGTCCGGGTCCTTGACGCGCACCTCGACGGCATCGCCCTTCGTGACGAGACCCGTGTAAGCGATCTTGGCCTCACGCAGCACGCGACGAACGTCGTCGCGGATCTGGTCGAGCCTTTCCTTCTTAACATAGTTGGAATCGACCTCGAGCTGCAGAGAGGAGCCGCCCTGCAAGTCGAGACCCAACACCAGGCGCCGCTGCGCCCACGCCGGCCAGGTCTTCACCTGCGCCTCGGGGAAGAAGTTCGGGACCGCGCAGAGGCACACGATCAGCGCCGTCAGGATAATCCCGAGCGCTCTCCACCGCGTGAAATACAACATCGACTGGACCTATCAGATCAGGAGATTTGGGAGACTCGCGCCGGCGCTTTACTTCGCCGCGGCGTCGTCCTTGGCGCTTTCCTTTGCGCTATCCTTGGCCGGCTCGCCCTTGGCGCGCACGCCGGAAATCATCGAACGCATCTGGCGCACCCGCACGCCGTCGGAAATCTCGAACTCGATCTGGTCGTCATCGACGACCTTGGTGACCTTGCCGACCAGGCCGCCCGAGGTCACGACCGTGTCGCCACGGCGAATGTTCTTCACGAGCTCGGCATGGTCCTTCACCTTCTTCTGCTGCGGACGCAGAATCAGGAAGTACATGATCACGAAGATCAGGGCGAACGGCAGCAGCGACATCAACATGCTGTTGGTGTCGCCGGCGCCCGCAGCCTGGGCATACGCAGGGGTAATGAACATTCGGACGATCCTCGTGGAAACGGGGGAAGCCGGTCAGGCCCTGAGGGCGACCGGTTCGGTCAAATTCGCGCGGACTATAGCGGCCACCGTCCCAATTGCAACGCTGCCAGACCGTCGATTTGGCTATCTTGCGGCGCCGCCTCAGGCCCGATAAGGCTGCATTCTCAGGAACTTCGGACATGCCCAGAAAACCAAGCAAAAGCCCGGCCGGCAAAGGCCCCCGTACCCCTGCCGGAAACTCCGCCCGCGTTGCGGCAAAAGGCCCCAAGGCGACCTCCAAGGCAGCGTCCAAGGCAACCTCCAGGGCAGTCTCCATCCCAGCTCCCACGGACCTCTCCCAGGAGCGCATCGTCCGCGCGCTGGAGACCATAGCGGCGCACCTCTCCGCCCAGAGCAAGCCCGTCGCAACGCCCGAATCGTTCACGCGGGCGGATGCCTATGTCTGGCACCCGGACGGACGCCTCGCCGCGGTGCCACGGGTCAGCCGTGTCGAGCTGTTCCTGCTCAAGGGCGTCGACCGGATGCGCGACATCCTGATGGAGAACACCGAGCGCTTTGCCAACGGCCTGCCCGCCAACAACGCCCTGCTCTGGGGCGCGCGCGGCATGGGCAAATCGTCGCTGGTGAAGGCCGCGCACGCCAGCATCAACGCGGAGCGCAAGCCCGCCGAGAAGCTGAAGCTGATCGAGATCCATCGCGAGGACATCGAGACCCTGCCGGCGCTGATGGAGCAATTGCGCGCCTCGCCGTTCCATTTCATCGTGTTCTGCGACGATCTTTCCTTTGACGGCAACGACGCTTCGTACAAGTCGCTCAAGGCTGTGCTCGAAGGCGGCATCGAGGGGCGGCCCGAGAACGTCATCCTCTACGCGACCTCCAATCGTCGGCATCTGCTCGCGCGCGAGATGATCGAGAACGAGCGTTCGACCGCGATCAATCCCGGCGAAGCCGTCGAAGAGAAGGTGTCGCTGTCGGATCGCTTCGGCCTCTGGCTCGGCTTCCACCGCTGTAGCCAGGACGAATATCTCGCCATGGTGCGCGGCTATTGCAGCCATTTCGCCATCAAGGTCGGCGACGAGGCGCTGGAGCGTGAGGCACTGGAATGGTCGACCACGCGCGGCTCGCGCTCGGGCCGCGTCGCCTGGCAATTCGTGCAGGAGCTTGCGGGACGGCTCAGCGTGAGGCTGACGGCCGAGTAAGGCTAGCTATCGCTCCACTCAATCCTGCTATCGCCCGCGAAGCCGGGCGATAACACCGTCCATGCGAAGGCTACGTACGCCTCACGCGCCGTTGAGGAATTGAAGCGGGTCAACCGGGCTCGATCCCTTGCGGATCTCGAAGTGGAGTTGCGGCGAAGCCACCTCCCCGGATTGACCCGACTTGGCAATGATCTGGCCGCGCTTGATGGGATCGCCGCGCTTCACCAAGAGCTCACTCGCATGGGCATATGCCGTGACGTAGCCGTTGGCGTGCCGAACCAGGACCAGATTGCCGTAACCCTTCAGCTCGTTGCCGGAATAGGCAACGACGCCGTCTTCCGCCGCCTTGACCGGCGTCCCTTCGGGCACCGCGACATTGATGCCGTCATTGGACTTGCCGTTGGTCTTGGCGCCGTAGCTCGTGATCACCTTACCGCGCACTGGCCAGCGGAAGGTCGGCAGCGCGCCAGTGGCTTCGGCAGCCTTCGCCGGCGTTTCGGCGGCCTTGTCTTCGATGTTGGTGGTGGCCTGGGCCAGACGGGCGCTCTGCGCCGGCGTGGCAACGGCAGCCATCTTGGTGGAGGGCGCGGGAGCTATCGCAACGGGTTGCAGCGCCGCCGCAACAGGGGCGGCCGTGACAGGCGCCGGAGCCATCGGCGCCGCGACCGCAGCGGTCCTGGCACCCGGTACGGTCAACTTGGTGCCGAGTTTGAGTTTTGCCGACGCTTCGAGACCATTGGCGCGGGCGAGTTCGGCCGCCGAGATATGATTCTTGCGGGCGATGCTGGCGAGCGTGTCGCCGTGATTGACGAAGTGAATGCTCGGTGCCGCGGCCACGACAGCGACCGGCTTCGTCGCCGGAGCCATCACGGGAGCCGCCGCGACCGGAGCCATCGCCGGTGTGGTTGCGGCAGCCGTCGCGCCGGGATGCGGAATCACCAATTGCTGGCCCGGCGAGGCGCGCGCGGGCCCTTGTAGCCGTTGGCCGCCATGATCGCCTGCGGCGTGACGTGATAGCGCTTGGCAAGCACATCGAGCGTGTCGCTGGTGCCGACGATGATCTTGGTCCCGCCGGCCGGCTGGGCTGCAGCGACCGAGCGCGGCGGCACGGTACCGGTGGTTTCAAGACGCGGGTGGGCCGGCGGCGCATAGGAGCCGACGCCACGTCCGCCTCCGGAGACGCCACCGCCTGCGGCAACGGGATAGGACTGCGGCGCGGCAACCGCCGGCGGCGGCAAGGGCTGAGACTGGTAAGAACCGGGCTGCGTCTGCGGCCGCGAATATTGCGGCAGCTCACGCTGCGGAGGTGCCTGCTGCACCGAGCCGGTCTGCTCGGACGCGAAAGGATTCGAGAAGTTTGACTGGGACAGCCGCGACTGCATGTCGGCGCTGCACCCTGCAAAGCTGAACGAGATCAGCGCCAGCACCGCAACCTGCGGCACGCGGCGCGAGTAAAGCAACTCGGCGACAACAGACATGGTTACTCACTGGTACGCAACAGAACTGATGTTTTAAGTAAACACGCGCCGAGTAAATAACGGCTTAACCCTCCCAATAAGATGTTGGCAGCACAGCCAATCCGGAAATCTACAGCTCCCGCGCCACGCCGGGCAGCGCGGGCACGAAGCGAACCTCGACGAGTTCCTTGCGCTCGATTCCGGCCTCGCCGCGGCGCAGGCGGGTCAGCGTCTGCACGCCCTGATGAGGACCGACCGGCGCGATCAGGATGCCCCCGAGCTCGAGCCGCTCGATCAGGTTCTCCGGAATCTGCTCCGTCGCGGCGGTGACGATGATGCGATCGAAGGGGCCGATATTGGGAGGCAAGTTGAGGCCGTCGCCGAGCATCACCTCGACATTGTGGTAGCCGAGCGTCTCAAGCCTGGCGCGCGCGGCATCCGCGAGCCTGCGGTAGCGCTCGACGGTCAGAACCTGGCCCGCCAGCCGCGACAGCACGGCTGCCTGATAGCCGGATCCGGCGCCGATCTCGAGCACACGATGCTGCTTCTGGAGCTGCAGCTGCTCGGTCATGTAGGCGACCACGAAGGGCTGGCTGATAGTTTGGCCGCAGGCGATCGGCAGCGCACTGTCCCGATAGGCGCCGTCGCGGTCGGCTGCGTCGACAAACAGCTCGCGAGGCACCTCCTCCATGGTCCGCAGCACCGCCTGATCGCTGATGCCCCGACGTCTCAGCTTGAGCTGAAACATCATCTTTTCCGGCGGGTGCTGATGGGAAGCCATTGCTGTCTGCATTCGTCTCGGAGGGGCTGGATCGATCTTTTGCGTTGTAGCGGTCCGGTTGAAAATCTTGTTCCGTATCAGGAACCTATGATAACCTTCCGGCGCAGCACTTGACCACGATTGGCTTGCGACAGATTAGGCTATTTGCAGGTTTGCGTTGGTGTAAACGCGCATTGCGTCGCTTGGCGTTATCTGCGATCGTTTTCTGCAATGGGCAAGGACTCGGTTATGACTGCGACAGGGCTTTCGGGCCGCTCTGTATTCCTCGTCGAGGACGAGGTCATGATCCGAATGATGGTCGCGGACATGCTGGAAGAGCTCGGCTACAAGGTCGCGGCCGAAGCGGGCGATATCGCCGAAGCGATGCGGCTTGCCCAGGCGACCGAGTTCGACATCGCCATCCTCGACGTTAATGTCAACGGCAAGGTCATCTCGCCGGTCGCGGACGTGATCAGGGCGAAGGGCTGCCCCTTCATCTTCGCAACCGGCTACGGCTCATCGGGCCTGCCCGAGCAATATCGCGACCGGCCGGCGCTGCAGAAGCCATTCCAGCTCGAAGCGCTCAGCAAGACCATTGCAGCCGCGCTGCGCGGCCGCTAGCCGCTATCGCCAAATCCGCGCCTTATTTCAGCGTCGCGCCCAGCGCTTCGGAAAATGCTTCGTTGGTGCGATCGAGCCTGAGCGGCGTGACCGAGACGTAGCGCTCGCGCAGGGCTGCGAGATCGGTGCCGTCTGCGGGTGTGTCCATCATCGCCGCGCGTTCGAAGCCGATCCAGAAATAGGGATTGCCGCGGCCGTCCCGGCGCTCGTCGATCCTGAGAAAGCCGAGATTGCGCTTGCCCTGCCGCGTGACGCGGATGCCCAACACATCTTCCGGAGCACAGGCCGGGAAGTTGACGTTGATGACGGTGTCCTTCGGGATGCCCGCGGTGATCACCTTGCGCAGGATGTCGGGCCCGAATTTGCGCGCAGTGTCCCAAAGTGGCCGTTCGCGGGTCTCAAGGCTGAATTCCTGCGACAGAGCGAACGACGGAATGCCCAGGATGGTGCCTTCCAGAGCACCGGCGATGGTGCCGGAATAGACCACGTCCTCGGCGACGTTGCGGCCCTTGTTGACGCCGGAGAGCACGAGATCCGGCAGCTGGGCGCCAAGGATATGGCGCGCCCCCATGATGACGCAGTCGGTCGGCGTGCCGCGCACGGCGAAGTGGCGCGGGCCAATCTCGCGCAGGCGCAGGGGATCGTTCAGGGAGAGCGAATGCGACACGCCGGACTGGTCGAGTTCGGGCGCGACCACCCAGACGTCGTCAGACAATGCGCGGGCGATCTCCTCCACGACCTTGAGGCCGGGAGCGTGGATACCGTCGTCATTGGTGCAGAGAATGCGCATGCGAAAGGTCGATTCCTGAAGCGGAGCTCAAGCCGTCTTATCCGGCTATCGCCGATCAGGCAAACCGCCAGGCACTCGCCAAACGGTCCGTCAGCTGCGGATGCGCCATTGCGGCAAGAACCGTGCGAGCCTGCCCTCCGCCCGCAGCACGAAGGCCGCGGGAACCGGGGGGCGTGCCGCGGCCGGAGGCGGGGCCAGCAAGTCGGTCAGCGCGGGTGCCGTCATGCCGGGAAAGCGCGCGCGTGCCATGGTCACGGCCGCGTCAAAATCCTCGAGATTGACGCCGGGCTTGGCCCGCCGGCTTTGCACATGCGCCTCGTCCCAGAGCCTTTCGATGTTGATGTCCAGCACGCCACGCAGGCGCTGGTCGACGGCCTGGATGCCAGCACCCGTCACCGCCCATTGTCTGCCGACCCAGAAGATATCGCGATGCAAGGCCATGGACGGTCGGTTCGCAATGACGGGTGGCCGGTAGGATAACCGGCCGCCCGATCTTCGCAACCAAACGTTTCGACGTTTTCAGACGGACAACGCAATTACTCGCGCGCGACCACCTTGAGCCCGCCCATGTAGGGCTGGAGCACGCTGGGGACCGCGATCGAGCCGTCCTCCTGCTGATAGGTCTCCATCACAGCGATCAGCGCGCGGCCGACCGCGGTGCCGGAGCCGTTCAGGGTGTGCACGAAACGCGGCTTGCCGTCGGGCCCGCGCGAGCGCGCATCCATGCGCCGCGCCTGGAAGTCGCCACAGTCCGAGCAGCTCGAGATCTCGCGGAAGGCGCCACCCTCACCTTGCCCGGGCATCCAGACCTCGATGTCGTAGGTTTTTTGCGCCGAAAAGCCCATATCTCCTGCGCACAGCGTCATCACGCGATAATGCAGGTCAAGTCGACGCAGCACCTCTTCTGCACACGCCAGCATTCGCTCATGCTCGTCCTTGCTGCTTTCGGCCGTTGTAATCGAGACCAGCTCCACTTTTGTGAATTGATGCTGCCGGATCATGCCGCGGGTGTCGCGCCCGGCGGCACCGGCCTCGGCGCGGAAGCACGGCGTCAGCGCGGTGAGCCGCATCGGCAATTGCTTCTCGTCGAGAATAGATCGCGCGCGAGGTTGGTGAGCGAGACTTCCGCGGTCGGAATCAAGCCAAGGCGCTCGGTGCGCAGACGCTCGTGATCTGGTGAATCGAGCAATTCGCCCTTGATCGCCCAAAACTGATCGTCCTCGAATTTCGGCAACTGCCCGGTGCCGAACATCACCTCGTTGCGCACCAGGAGCGGCGGGTTGATCTCGGCGTAGCCGTGCTCGGTCGTGTGCAGGTCGAGCATGAACTGGCCGATCGCGCGTTCGAGTCGTGCCAGTCCCTTCTTCAGCACGACGAAGCGCGCGCCGGAGAGTTTTGCCGCCGCCTCGAAATCCATGTAACCGAGCGCGTTGCCGAGATCGTCGTGCAGCTTCGGCGCGAAGCTGTAGTTGCGCTTGTTGCCGAAGACGTGGTGCTGGACATTGCCGTGCTCGTCGAGACCATCGGGGACTTCATCCAGCGGCAGATTTGGAATCGCGGAGAGCTCTTTCGTCAGCTCCTCGTCGGCTGCCTTGGCGGCGGCCTCGAGCTGCGGCATCGTGGTCTTCAACGCCGCCACCTCGGCCATCAGCTTGGCCGCGCGCGCGTCGTCCCTGGCCTTCTTTGCGTCGCCGATCTCCTTCGAAGCCGCGTTGCGACGCGCCTGCGCCTGCTCCGAAGCCAGGATCGCCGCCCGCCGTTTCTCGTCGATCGCGAGCAGCGAGGCTGACAACGGCTTCAGGCCGCGCCGTGCGAGGCCGGCGTCGAAGGCTTGCGGATTGTCGCGGATCGATTTGATATCGTGCATGGCCGTGGTCCTGAGGGCTGTCGCCAACTTGCAACGTTCGACGTTGTAAGCTCGCACATAGCCCCTAGCACGCCTGTCATCGCCCGCGAAAGCGGGCGATCCAGTATTCCAGAGGTGTCGGCGATCATCCGAGCGGCCGCGGCATACTGGATTCCCGCCTGCGCGGAGAATGACACCGGGAATGTGGCGCCCTATTCCGCCGGATTGGCTGGCGACGACGCGTCGGTACCGGACGAGGCCTGCGAGGCGGCTGCCTTCTTCTCCACCATGGAGACCGCGATGATCGAGCCCTCATAGAGCGCGAGCAGCGGGACCGCGAGCGAGCACTGGCTGAGCACGTCGGGCGGCGTCAGCACGGCCGCGATGATGAAGGCGACGACAATGAAATAGCGGCGTTTCTCGCGCAGCATTTTCGAGGTGATGATGCCGATGCGGCCGAGCAGCGTCAGGATCACCGGAAGCTGGAAGGCGATCCCAAAGGCGAAGATCAGCGACATCATCAGCGACAGATATTCGCCGACTTTGGGCAGCAGCTGGATCTGCGCGGTCTCGTCGCTGCCCGCCTGCTGCATGCCGAGCGAGAAGCGGACCAGCATGGGCAGCACGACGAAATAGACCAGCGCCGCGCCCAGCACGAAGAAGAACGGGGTTGCGACCAGATATGGCAGGAAAGCCTGCTTCTCGTGCTTGTAGAGGCCGGGCGCGACGAATTTGTAGATTTGGGTTGCTACGATCGGGAATGAGATGAAGCCGGCGCCGAACAGCGCGAGCTTGAGCTGGGTGATGAAATATTCCAGCAGCGCCGTGTAGATGAATTTCGAGTTCTCCGGCCCCGCGATCCACACGAACGGCCAGACCAGCACGTTGTAGATCTGCTTGGCGAAGAAGAAGCAGAAGATGAAAGCCAGGCCGAAGCCGAGCAGCGCCTTGATCAGCCGCGAGCGCAGCTCGATCAGATGGTCCATCAAAGGGGCTTTGCTGGCCTCGATCTCGGCGTCGCTCATGACGCTTTGGCGTCCTTGATCGCCTCGGACGGCGCGGTGTCTTGGATGACCTCGGCCGGCTCGACCTCGCGGGTGATCGCAAGCGGCTCGTTCACCGCCGCATGCGCCTCGGCTTCGACAAAGGTCTCAGGTGTCGGGGCTTCGGGTGTCGTCGGAGTTGCCGCAGCTTCGCTTGAAACGGGCGACGCTTCGCCTGAAGTCGGCAGCGCTTCAGCTGACGTCGCAGGAGCGTCGAGGCCAGCGGATGTGGTGGTTTCGGCCGGCTTGTCGAGCGGATCGACGCGCAGGGCGTCGCTGACGTCCTTCTGGAGCGAGGTCATCAGATTGTTGCCGGCGAAACCCGAAGCCGCTTCCTTGACCTCGTCGAAACTCTTCTTGAGGTCGGCCATCTCGGCCTCGCGCATCGCTTCCTGGAACTGGCCCTGGAATTCGGCGGCCATCTTGCGGGCCTTGCCCATCCATTGACCGACCATGCGCAACACGCCCGGCAACTCTTTCGGGCCGATGGCGACCAGGGCCACGACCCCGATCAGAACCAGTTCACTCCACCCGATGTCGAACATCACGTCTTCCGTTCACGCAAAGCCACGACCGGCCCAATCCTTGCGCGCAGGATCGGGTCCGCTACCCGCGTCTCGCGTGCTCTCTGGTTCAGACGGCCTTGCTGCCGACGTCGGATCGCGCCGCGGTTGGCGCGGCGGTGTGCTCGATGGACTTGGACGGCTCGGGCTTGTCGGCGACCTTGTCGTCGTCCTGCATGCCCTTCTTGAAGGCCTTGATGCCCTGCGCCACGTCGCCCATCAGATCCGAAATCTTGCCGCGACCGAACAGCAGCAGGACAACTGCGATCACCAAGATCCAGTGCCAAATGCTAAGCGAACCCATCCTGCAACCCTCCAAACGCGCATGGCCGGGACCCCGGCCGATCTTCACCGGAAACGTAGGCTTCGCAGGTGTCAAAAACAAGGACCAAGGCAGCGCCAATTCGCTGTTGGCACTACGTAATCTTGCTAGTGTTAACTGGTCGCAGGCGTCGAAACGAGGACCGGACGTCAGCTCTCGTCGCCCCCCTCATTGCCGCCTTCCGGGGTCTCCGGCTCAACCGCCGGCGCCAGCGCGAGATCCAGGTCCTCGCCCGGTTCCAGCGGATCCTCATCCTCGCGCAGCGTCGGATCGTCGGACGGGTTCGGAACGCTGAATCCGGTCGGCAAACGCGAATCCAGCAGGCCCGTGCCCTTCAGCTCCTCTAGCCCTGGCAAATCGCCGAGCTGTTCCAGGCTGAACTGCGACAGGAAGTCCTCGGTGGTTCCGAAAGTCAGCGGACGGCCAGGGGTCTTGCGGCGGCCGCGCGGCTTGATCCAGCCGGTCTCCAGCAGCACGTCGAGGGTGCCCTTCGAGGTGAGGACACCCCGGATCTCCTCGATCTCGGCGCGCGTCACCGGCTGGTGATAGGCGATGATCGCCAGCACCTCGATCGCGGCGCGCGACAGCCGACGGGTCTCGGTGCTCTCGCGCGTCATCAGCCAGGCGAGATCGCCGGCAGTACGGAACGTCCACTTGTTGGCGACGCGCACGAGGTTGACGCCGCGCGTGGCATAGTCGGCCTGCAGCTGTGCCAGCGCGACCTTGACATCGACGCCTTCCGGCATGCGCTTGGCCAGCGTCGCGGTATCCAGCGGTTCGCTCGAAGCAAACAGCAGCGCTTCGAGCAGCCGCAACTCTTCCGGGCGCGCCTGGGGTTCGTTCTCCATCGGCTCGACCTCTTCTACGCGAACTTCCGCCAAAGCCATGGCAGCTTCTCCTTCTTGCACTTAGCCGACCGGCGCGTCGGGCGCGGGAGCTGCGTCCGGAACCGGTTGATGGCGTCCCTTGCGGAAATAAATGGGCGCAAACGCCTCTTTCTGGTTCAGCTCCAGCTGACCTTCACGCACCAATTCCAGAGCCGCGGCGAAGCTCGAGGCGAGCACCGTCGCGCGCTGCGTCGGGTCAGCGACGTGCTGGAGCAGAAAGTCGTCGAGGACGCCCCAGTCATCCTGTTCGGTGATGCTGCCGACCAGCCGCTCCAGCGTGGCGCGCGCCTCAGCGAGCGACCACACCGTACGTTTGGCAAGATGCACGTTCGCCAGCACGCGCGACTGGCGCTGCGCGGCGTAGGCGGTGAGCAGGTCGTAAAGCGTCGCCGTATATTTCGGATGCCTGATCTCGGCGATATGCTCGGGCTCGCCGCGCGGAAAGATATCGCGCAGCAATTGCTGCCTGTTCATCAGCCGGTTGGCCGCTTCGCGAATGGCTTCGAGCCGGCGCAACCGGTTGGCAAGCGCGGTGGCCATCTCCTCCGCGCTCGGCCCTTCCGCGGACGGCGGCTCCGGCAGCAACAGACGCGACTTCAGGAAGGCAAGCCAGGCCGCCATTACGAGATAGTCGGCGGCAAGTTCAAGCCGGATCTTTCGCGCGGCTTCGATGAAGTGGAGATATTGGTCGGCCAGCGCCAGGATCGAGATCTTGGACAGGTCGACCTTCTGCTGTCGCGCCAACGCGAGCAACAGATCGAGCGGGCCTTCGTAGCCCTCGACGTCAACCACCAAGGCCGGCTCGCCGTCGGCAAGCTCGGCGGGCCGCCCGGTTTCAAACGATAGGATTTCTGCGGTCATGCGGAGGCCGTGTTTGCCCGTACGATCAATGCGTCCAGTTCGGCGCGTGCGGCCGTCCGGTCGAACGGCTGCGGCGGCTTGCGCGCGGCGAGCGCGGCGTTCGCCCGCGCCAGCGCGATGCCTGACAATTCGGGCGTCTGGGCGGCGACGTCGCGCATCTCCTCGATCTTGCCGTTGCAATGCAAGACCATGTCGCAGCCTGCGGCGAAGATGGCGCGAGTGCGCTCGGCAAGATTTCCAGCCAGCGCGTTCATCGACACGTCATCACTCATCAACAAACCCTGGAACCCGATCGCGTGACGGATCACCTGAGCGATCATTGTCGCAGAAGTCGTCGCCGGATGGGCGGGGTCCACGGCGCTAAACACAACATGTGCAGTCATTGCCATCGGCAGATCCGCGAGCGGCTTGAACGCCGCGAAGTCGGTCCGCTCCAGCTCGTCCCGCGGCGTATCGACGGTCGGCAGCTTGAAATGGGTGTCGGCGGTGGCCCGGCCGTGGCCGGGAATGTGCTTCAGCACGGGCAGCACACCGCCCTGCTCCAGCCCTTGCGTCACAGCTCGGGCGATGGCCGCGACCTTGCCCGGATCGGTGCCGTAGGCCCGGTTCCCGATCACGGCATCGGCGCCCGCGACCGGGACGTCGGCCAACGGCAAGCAATCCACGGTGATGCCGAGGTCGGCCAGATCGGCCGCGATCAGGCGGGCGCTGAGACGTGCAGCGGTCAGTCCGAGCGCCGAATCAGTGTCGTACAACGTCCCGAAAACCGCGCCCGCTGGGTAGAGCGGCCAATGTGGCGGGCCCAGCCGCTGCACCCGTCCGCCCTCTTGATCGATCAGGACGGGAACGCCAGCGGCGCCGGAGGCCGCGCGCAATTCCGCAACCAATGCAGCAACTTGGGCCGGACTCTCGACGTTGCGTTTGAAGAGGATGAAGCCCCACGGGCGCTCGGCACGGATGAACTCCCGCTCGGCGGCGGTCAGTCCGGTTCCGGAAACGCCGGTGATGAAGGCCCGCGTGCTCATGACCGCCGATTAACCCTGCCCCGTGAGGGGGTCAAGGAAACCGCCGCTAATTCCTCTGGACGAAGCAGGTCGGCAAGCCAGCGGACTTGAGATTGTTGCAGGCTTGCGTCGCTTCTTCGAGCGAACCATACGGCCCGGCGAAGGCGCGGTAGACGATTCCCTTGCCCTTGTCGGTCAGGTCGACCCTCTTGACCACCGGTCCGCGAGAGCCAAGCACGCTGCCATATTTGCTCTGCAGAACCCGGTAGGACGCGGCGGCGCTATCCTCGCTCTGCTGCGAGGACACCTGCACGACATAGCCACCGCCTCCGCTGGTCGCCGGCGCGATCTGCGTTGGATTGGTTGCGGCCATCCGCTGCGGCGGCTCAGCCGGCGCGGCCTGCGGCGCCAGCGAGAGCGGCTGATTAGCACTGGCGTTGGCCGAGGTCGGCGGTGTGCGCGGCGCGGCGACTTGCTTCGGGGCGGCGACAGGCTTTGCGGCGGACGGCGCAGCCGCTTGCGGGGCGGTGCTGTCGGTCTGATCGCCCCGCACAGCCACGGTCCTGACGGAACGCGGCGCGTTACCCGGCATCGTTCCGTTGCTCGGAACAGGACCGGCGCTCGGCGGTGGAACGGTGGACGGCGATACGCTTGCGACCGGCGGCGGGCTGGCGTTCTGGTTCAGCGCCGGGAACACCACGCGCGGACCGGCCGCCTTGGTGTTCACATCCACAGGCGCCTCCTCGCGCGGCACGATCTTCTCGCTGCCGTCGCCAGTGACCATGCGGTCCGGCACCTTGGCGGAGGAATCCGTCGGCGC
This sequence comes from Bradyrhizobium sp. LLZ17, assembly GCF_041200145.1. Lineage (NCBI taxonomy): Bacteria > Pseudomonadati > Pseudomonadota > Alphaproteobacteria > Hyphomicrobiales > Nitrobacteraceae > Bradyrhizobium > Bradyrhizobium zaerense. The sequence continues at coordinate 1,145,120 of NZ_CP165734.1, read as the reverse complement.
CGGCACGATCTTGGTCGGCGTGTTGTCGGCCTTGATGATCGGCGGCTCGCCGCTGCGGGGCGAGCCCATATAGGTCTTATAGGCGAAGGCGCCGCCGGTTCCGACCACTGCCAGCGCCAGGATCGCCGCGACCGTCATCATGCCGCCGCGCGATTTCCTGGGCTCGTCGAGATCGGCCTCGGGATACTCGCTCTGGAAGGCGTAGGGATCGTCCGGATAGGCCGGCTCGCGCTGAAGATCCTGTTCGCCCGCCTCCAGCCGGCCGTAGAGCGCATCATCGTAGCGCGCCGGATCCGGTTGCTCGTGTTGCTCCTGGTAGGCTTGTTCCTGACGGTAGGCCGGGTCCTGATAAGCTTGATCCTGGTAGGCGTGATCCTGACGCGCGTGCGCTTGACGAAAATCAGGCTCGGGCGCGGTTGGCTGGGCCGAATAACGGTGCAACGGATGAACCGGGTTTACTGAGACGGGATATTCGGGCTCGGAAGCGGGAGCAGACTGTGGCTGCACATTGGCACGCCGCATCCATGAGGGCGGTCCAGACTGCTGCGGCGGCGCCGGCTCGGCATAGTCCTGCTGGTCGTCGTCCTGCGGATAATTGTCTTCCTGATAGCTCTGCGCAGGCGCCGGCCCCGGCCGCGCACCCGGTCGGCCTTGTGCAGCGAAGGGATCGGTCTGCCCGATCAGGCGGGCGAGTTCGGCCAGCGGATCGTTCTCCGCCTTGGCATGCTGATCGGCACCGCGACCAAAGTCGTCGGAAGGAAACGGTCTGTCGTGATATCGATCGGCCATCGTGATGATGCGTCCCTTCGGGAAAGCCGCGCGCCCCTCGACCAAGGCGCGGCTTTCGACCCACAAGGCTTTCAACCAAGTCTAAGCGATCCAGCTTCTGCCGGTATCCCCAAATTCCCATTAAGTAGTTCGCCCCAAAACTACCGCATCTCGTCCGGGGCATGGACGCCGAGGATGGCGAGGCCCGATGCCAGGACGGAGACGACGCCCTGGACCATGGCCAGCCGCGCCTTCGTTAGATCTGCATCATTATTGATAATGAAGCGTAAATAGGGCAAATCGCGCCCCTTCGTCCAAAGTGCATGAAATTCGCTGGCTAAATCATAGAGATAGAAGGCAATTCGGTGCGGCTCATGGGCGCTGGCGGCCCCTTCCAGCATGCGCGGATATGTTGCGAGGCGCTTAAGAAGTTCGAGTTCCACCGGGTCTGACAGCCGTTCCACCGCCGACTCGCGGAGCCACGCAATGCGCTTGTCGGAGTCCTCCGGGAGTTCCGGGAACACGTCGGCTCGCGCATTCCGGAAGATCGAGTGACCGCGGGCGTGGCCATACTGGACGTAGAACACCGGGTTATCGCGCGACTGCTCCATGACCTTGGCAAGGTCAAAGTCGAGGACCGCGTCGTTCTTGCGGTAGAGCATCATGAAGCGGACGGCGTCCTGGCCGACTTCATCTACCACCTCACGCAAGGTGACGAAGTCCCCGCTCCGCTTGGACATTTTCACCGGCTCGCCATTGCGCAGGAGCCGGACGAGCTGGACGATCTTGACGTCGAGCGCACCCTTGCCGGAGGTCGTAGCTTTTACCGCCGCCTGCATGCGCTTGATGTAGCCGCCATGGTCGGCGCCCCACACGTCGATCATCTCGGCGAAGCCGCGGTCGAACTTGTTCTTGTGGTAGGCGATGTCGGACGCAAAGTAGGTGTAGGAATTGTCCGACTTGATCAGCGGGCGATCGACGTCGTCGCCGTAAGCCGTCGACCTGAACAGCAGTTGCTCGCGGTCTTCCCAATCCTCGACCGGGGCCCCTTCGGCGGCGGCAGGCGGCCTTCGTAGACGTCGCCCTTGGCGCGCAGGAAATCGATGGTCTGAGCGACCTTGTTGTTCCCGTTCTCGATCAGGGAACGCTCCGAGAAGAACACGTCGTGGCGGATGTTGAGGGCGGCGAGATCGTCCTTGATCTCGTCCATCATCATCGCGATCGCCTTGGTGCGAACCACCGGCAGCCACGCGGTCTCGCTCTTCGCGAGCAGCTTATCGCCATGCTCTTTCACGAGCGCCGCGCCCACCGGCTTCAAATAGTCGCCCGGATAGAGCCCTTCCGGAATGGCGCCGATATCCTCGCCAAGCACCTCGCGATACCTAAGGAAGGCGGAGCGCGCGAGCACATCGACCTGAGCGCCGGCATCGTTGATGTAGTATTCGCGGGTGACGTCGTGACCTGCGAAATCAAGCAGACTCGCCAGCGCGTCGCCGAACACGGCGCCGCGGCAATGGCCGACATGCATCGGTCCGGTCGGATTGGCCGAGACGTATTCGACGTTGGCCTTGGAGCCGCCACGGGCACGGCCGTAATCGGCCCCCTCGCGCAGCACCGTCCGTAGCGCCTCCGCCCAAGCGGCGGGCTTCAGTGTCAGGTTGATGAAGCCGGGACCGGCGACATCGACCCTGGCGATCAGGGCGTCGGCGCGGAGCCGCTCGGCGAGCTTTTCGGCGAGATCGCGTGGCTTCGCCTTTGCCTCTTTCGAGAGCACCATGGCGGCGTTGGTCGCCATGTCGCCATGGGAGGAATCGCGCGGCGGCTCGACCACCACGCGCGAAAAGTCGATGCCCTCGGGCCAGCTGGCTTCCGCCGCGAGCGCGCGGCAGGCGGCGCGCACGCGCGCGAGCACGTCGGCGAACAGATGCAGCGAAGAGGATGTGTCGGGCATGGCCGCCGCCTAACGCAAATCCGGGGTCGAGTCAAAGAGCCGTTGGTGCTCGGTCAGGGCGAAACGGTCGGTCATTCCGGCAATGAAATTGCCGATCCGGCGGGCCCGGTCGGCCTCGTCGTCCCCCTCCGCCTCCACCAGCCATTCCGGCGGCAGTTCGCCCGGGGATGTCAGGTATTTTGCGAACAGGTCGAACAGGATCTGTTCCGCCTCCCGCATCACCCGCACCACCCGCTTGTGGCGGTACATATGCTGGTAGAGAAAGCGCTTGATCGCGGCCTCCTCCTCGGCGACCGCCGCCGGGAAGGAGATGACCGCCCGGCTCTGCCCGCGCACATCTTCGGCCGATAGCGGCCTGACCGCGGCAAGGTTCTTCTGCGCTTCCGCGAATACCGCGCCGATCAGATGCGAGATCAGCTCGCGCACCAGTTCGGCGCCGCGTCTGACGTCTTCGAGACCAGGATAATGCGCAGAGGTCTCGGCGATGATCTCGGCGGTGAGCGGCATCACCTTGAGATCGTCGAGGTGGAACAAGCCGGCACGCAGGCCGTCGTCGATGTCATGGGCGTCATAGGCGATGTCGTCGGCAATCGCCGCGACCTGCGCTTCAAGCGAGGCGAAGCTCCAGAGCTCGAGGTCGTATGTCTTGACGTAGTCGGCGATCCCGACGGGAACGCCGTGCTCACGGTAGCGCCCGACCGGCGCACCGCTGCCATCCGTCAGCGGCCCGTTGTGCTTGACGATGCCTTCCAGCGACTCCCAGGTCAGGTTGAGACCGTCGAACTCGGGGTAGCGGTGCTCCAGCGAAGCGACGACGCGCAAGGTCTGGGCGTTGTGGTCGAAGCCGCCGAAATCCTTCAGGCAGGCATCCAGCGCCCGCTCGCCGGCATGTCCGAACGGCGGATGGCCGAGATCGTGGGCGAGCGCCAATGTTTCCGTGAGGTCCTCGTCCAGCCCGAGCTGACGCGCCAGTGCACGGGCGATCTGCGCCACCTCCAGGGAGTGGGTCAGCCGGGTGCGGTAATGGTCGCCCTCGTGGAACACGAACACCTGGGTCTTGTACTTCAGGCGGCGGAACGCGGTGGAGTGGATCACCCGGTCGCAATCCCGCCGGAACGGGCTGCGGGTCTGGCTCGGCGGCTCCGCGACCAGCCGGCCGCGGCTGCGATCGGGGTCACAGGCATAGGATGCGCGGGGGCAGCCATTCCGACGGACACGGCGAATTTAGTCCCTATCCATTTGATTCTGCGTATGGTGACACATAACTATGTCGCGTGCGGGATACCAATCGAATTGGGCAATTGACCTTGATATGACCGCCGGACGATCGGAGACGAACCATGACGACTGACGTGACCATCAGTGCCAAGGCCGCGCGCCGGATCGGGGAGATCCTCAAGGGCGAAGGGTCTGGCGCGATGCTGCGGATCTCGGTCGAGGGCGGTGGCTGCTCCGGCTTCCAGTACAAGTTCGACATTGACCGTGCCCGCACCGACGATGATCTCGTGATCGAGCAGGACAATGCGGTGGTGCTGGTCGATTCCGCGTCCCAGCCGTTTTTGGCGGGATCGCAGGTCGATTTCGTCGACGACCTGATCGGTGCCTCGTTCCGCGTCAACAATCCGAACGCGACCGCCTCCTGCGGCTGCGGAACCAGTTTCTCGATCTAGCCCAACTCAAAATCTGAAGAACAACCCCATGCAAAGTAGCCGGGATGCCGCCACCGCGCATTTCGGCTTTTGCGAAAATCATTTGACGCGTCGGGCAAAACAGGGGTAATGTGTGATCATCGCGAGGTCCCCAACGGGGGCTCGACGGCGCACACACGTGGTGGGTTCGATACAGCCCAACGCCGATGCGGCCCCTGGCGCAGTCCACATCGCAAATCGACGAGATTGAGCGATCGCGCAAGTTTGGCTTAGCGAGCCGTCCGCAGATTCTGAATGGTGGTTAAGTGTCAGTCGTGACCTGATCCCACGGTTGTTCGCTGTATCCGACAAGCCAGTTCAAAGCATAGTGTCTTTCTTGGGTGACGCCAGGATCTAGAGCTGCCGGTACCTGCTGTCCTTTGATACGGGCGTTCGTAACAGCCCAGTGATACCTGTAGATCAGATCGGCCTGATCAAGAATCTCGGCGATCGGACGAAGTTCGGGTCTTCGATGAATTGAGAGGTTGTCCTTTCGGCCATTGTCCCTGCGGCGAATTCCACATCGCAAATCTGCGCTGGCTTGCCTAGTTGCGCAACGAAGCCCAATGCCCAAAGCAGAGTCCAGGCGGCTTCGTGCCTCCAAGTGAATTGAATTCGGTCGTGCTGCGAGGGAGAATTGTCGAGCACGAAGGAGAGCTCCTTGGGGGTTAGATGTGGCCGGAGTTCATATGTTTCTAGAATTCGTTCAACTAACTCCTCGTCAAGTCCTTCGCCTTTTGCAGCAACGAAAAGGAGACAAAGAGTGCGCAGCGCGACTTCTTCTTTAGATCGCTTCAGCGCCTCAGCCGTGGTCTCAATAACCGGTAATGCAGCAAAGAAAGGTACGCCCTCGGCTTGAAGGATCCTCTCTGATCTGCGCCTTCTATCAATAGCTTCCGCTGAGATCGCCCCATTCTCCGTTGACACCCTCCCGTTCATCGCGCCAATGCCCCCAACGCTTGTCAAACATACAATATCACGAGACATCCTCGCCCCGCGACAAGATCGAGCATGCTGCCGCTTGGAGCGCATGCCTGACTGCGGCATCATAGCGCCACGGCGAAGCAATAGTGCCCATCTTGATCGGCCGTGGCGTACCAATAGCGGAAGTCAATTATCAAATGCGCATGATCGATCGTCTGTTCTGTTGCTTCGTTCTATTCCTTGCAATCGCAGCCATCCCGGTGCTTCCCGTGCACGCTACTGAGCCCTGCCCGTTCATCAGCACCCAGGAGCTCGCTGGCGCGATGCCGGCGCTCAAATGGTCGCTGATTTCAAATCAGGACGGCCGCGGCTGCATCTACCAGGGCGGACGCGGCGACACCATGATGTTGACCGTGTTCCGCAATCCCGACAAGGACCGCGCCAAGGAATTGTACGCGACCTTCGTCAAAACGCTTGGCGAGCGCATGCCGCTTAACGCGGTGTCCGGTATCGGCGACGAAGGCCAGGGCGGAACGAGCGCGGCCGGCGCGGAGCGCCAGGAGGCCTCCGTCGTTGCTCTGTCCGGCGACTACATTCTGCAGATCAGCGTCTATCCGATCGGCCGGCGTGCCGACGACGCACTGCTCGGACCGACCACCCAAGCCGCGCGCGTCGCCATTGGCAATGTGAGCAAGACCAGCGAGCGGTTCGGCACTTGCGAATGGCTCACGGCCGCCGATGCCGACGGCTTTCTCGACAAGAGCACGCTGCAGGTCCAGCGGACCGGCGCAGGAAGCTGCATGATGTTCGATCGCGAAGCCAACACCATGGCAGTCGCGGTGATCGCGATCTCGCGCGACACGGCCGTCAGCATGATGAAACGCACCGGCCCGTGCCAGCACGTCGCGATCCCCGAGCTCGGCAGTGAAGCGTTCGGCGAGCATTCCTGCACCAAGGGCAACGGCAACGCCGTCAACATCTTCGTCTGGAAGAACGGCAGGCAGGCTTCGATCCTGTTCGCGCCGGTCAAGCCGCATCCGGAGTCCGGCTCGGTCGAGCGCCTGAAGGTGGTCGCCGCGCGAGTCCATGGAAAACTGTAGCGGCGGCGCGTTTACACTGACGGCTGTCGTCCACCTGGATAGAGTACTGGTTCGCGCTCGCTCTGCTCCAACAGCAACCAAGCCGTGCTGCGGTGCACTTCGTCACAATGGGCCAGAGTCAGATTCCGCATCTTGCAAAGGATCGCATGGACTGTGGTTCAATCCCCCGCAAGCTTCTGTCCGACCGCGTAAAGACTGCAATCGTCGCCGCGCGAATTGATCTTGCATTTCATCAACGCAGGCTCGCGCGCCTCGAGAGCTGTGCGGCCAAATCCAGTCCCGCAGTGGCCGCGCGTGCTCACCGCGAAGCCCTTGGCATCATCGGGATTGGCGAGGTAGGCCGCGAACGATTCCTGGCACGCGGCGACAGCCCCCGGCGGGATTGGCAGCTGTGCGAACAACGGCGCCTCTACGACAGTCCTGGCTGGAAGACCTAACTTTTCAAGAAAGGGGTCGACGGACAGAAACCAGGTGTCTGCCGGCGCGAGCATGACGGTATTGTGGCCGTTCGATCCGAACGGAGGCAGCACATGCAACTGCGCGGGCGCACCGCCAGCGCTGTAGGCCGCGAACATGCGCCGTGCCAAGTCTGGACCGTAGAATTGATCGTTCTCGGCATAGAGCCAAAGCACGGGGATACGGGCCGTGCGCCCCAATGCGGCGACTGTATCGACCAAATTATCAGGCGAGCAAGGTTGGTTGGGTGCGGAGAAGCTATTCCGACCGCCATCAAAATTCACGGCGCCGACGACCCCCGGTATGTTCTGTCCGGCGACGGCCATCACCGTGAGCCCCCCAACGGAATGACCAAGCAAGACAACATGCTCAGCGTCGACCCAGGGCTCACGACGCAGTGAAGCGACCGCCGCAATGACATCGTCGCTGGCAGAGCGCACGGCCGGAAGATAGTCGCAGGCCTGCCGCAAAGACTCGGAGAACCCGCCCCCGGATCGGCCATAGCCACGACGCATGATCGAGACCACTGCATATCCTCGCTGGGCGAAGGCAACGGCGGCCTTGTTGTAGTCGACCGGAGAGCGGTTGAGGATTTCAGTGAAGAATTCCTCGCCGACACCGTGAGGCATTCCGTGAGTGATCACGACGAGAGGAAATTTGCCGGGGCGATCAGGACGAATGACGAAGCTTTCCAGCGACACTTTGTTGCCGGAGATCACGACAGGCAACATCATATGCGCGCTCATCAGCGGCCCGTCGCCGGCGCGGGCGGAGGCGGTGAACAAGATCAGAAGCAGGGCAACCAGGCGCATGGCGCTGAAAGGTAACACGGTGCATCTGAATTGCCTGCGTCCGGCCAACCGATGCGACACGCATATTCATGCACGGGGTTAACGCCTACGCCCCCGTCATCTGCCTTTCCTCATCGGTCCACTCCACCTCGACCGGCAAGAGCTCCGGCTGGAGTGGCGCGTCTTCCGCCATCCCATGTCCATCAAGCGCGCGCAGCAGAGCCGCGACCAGCGCGGGTTTGCGCAGCGGCTTGGCGAGGAAATCCGACATGCCGGCCTCGCGGCAGATCTTGACGTCCTCGGGGAAGGCATTGGCGGTCAGCGCGATGATCGGCAAGGCCGCGAAGCGTCCGCCCTCGGCGCGGATCGCGCGGGTCGCGGCGAGGCCGTCCATCTCGGGCATGCGCACGTCCATCAGCACGACATCGTAGTCGCCGTCTGAGACCGCCTCGACGGCTTCAACGCCGTCGGTCACGACGCGCAGCTCGACGTCGAAGGCACCCAGCATCTTGCTCACGACCATGCGGTTGACCGCATCGTCCTCCGCGACCAGCACCTTCAACGACCGATCGAGCCCGGCAATCCGAACCTTGAGCTCGTCGGCTTCGTCGCGGTCCGCGTTCTGGTCGGATGCCTGCACCTGGCTCCAGGGCAGCACCAGTGTGAAGCTGAAGCTCGAGCCCTCGCCCGGCGTCGAGGTGACGCCGATGGTGCCGCCCATCTGCTCGATGATGCGCCGCGAGATCGCCAGCCCAAGCCCGGTGCCGCCGAAGCGACGGCTGATCGAGGCGTCGGCCTGCGCGAAGTCACTGAAGAGCTGGCCGAGCTTCTCGGGCGCGATGCCGATCCCGCTGTCGGTCACAGTCCATTCGACGGTGGCGAGCAGGTCGCGGCGAGCCTGGCAAGTGGCTGATATCGTCACCTCGCCTTGATCCGTGAACTTCACCGCGTTGGAGGCGAGGTTGAGCAGCACCTGGCGGATGCGCGCGACGTCACCGCGCAGGGTCGGCGGCAGGTTCGGGTCGAGCTCGACCTTGACCGCAAGCCCCCTGCTCTTGGCGCCGGCGCGCACGATGGCAGCAACCGTCTCGACCAGCATTTGCGGGGCGAAGTCGATCGCCTCGAACGTGAAACGTCCAGCTTCGAGCTTGGAAAGATCGAGGATGTCGTTGAGGATGCGCTGGAGATTGTCGCCGGACTGGTGAATGCTGGCGACGGCATCGTGCTGCTCCGGATCAAGCTTGGTCTCGAGCAGCATGCTGGCAAGCCCGAGCACACCGTTCATGGGCGTGCGGATTTCATGGCTCATCACCGCCAGGAAATCCGATTTCGCACGGCTCTCGGCCTCGGCCTTTTCCGCGCGCCACCGCTCGGTGACGTCGCGGCCGAAACCACGGTAGCCGAGGAACTGACCATCGCGGTCGTAGGCTGGCTTCGCCGTCAGCGACCAAAGCCGCGCCTCGCCGCCGGCAACGACCTTGATGTTCATCTCGTGCAGCGGTTCGACGTGATCCATCAGGCCGACGACGTTGTAGGCAGCCGCCTTGTCGTCGGGGCAGAGCATGTCGAGCACGTCGGCAAAATGCGATCCCTTTAGGAGCTGGAGCGGCAGCTGCGCGACGTCAGCAAAGCGTTCGGGCACGTCGGTGAGACGCCCCTCGGCATCGGTCTGCCACAGCCAGTCGCTGGCGTTCTCCTGAAAATCCTTGAGCAGCAGCGAGATGATCTCGGTCTGCCGTTCCAGCTCGAGCTGTGCCTTGAGGTTGCCGAGGAAGAGATTGCCTTGCGAGACGATGTTGCGCGCCATGAAGAACGCGAACAGCAACAGGAGCACTGAGGTCAGGGCGTACGGACCACCACCGCACAACAGCATCGCGCCGGCGCAGGCAACGGTCATGGTCGCGAGATAGACGAGGCCGGCGCGTGGGAAGGTCGAGAGCGTGAAGGCACCGCCGGACATCATGCCGACCATCAGGCAGGCCAGGACCAGCTGGCTGGTCGGCTCCAGGCGGCTAAACAGCGCCAGCGGCAGCGCGCCCCAGATCGCGGCAAGGAAGAATGCCTGGCGCATCATCTGCCGCGCTGCGCGGATGAGGCCTCGTGGGGCGGGCGCTGATGAGAGCGTCGCCAGTCGCGAACCGCGAGCGAGACTGTGGTCGCGAGCGTCAGGCCCCAGATCGCGAGGAAGTCGTTCCAACCCCTGCCCCAGAACAGGATCAGGACGATGGCGACATTGAGCATGGTCACGGCCATCGCCACCGGGATCAGCCGCGTCACCGCCTCGATCTGCTTGGCACGGATGCGACGCTGCTCGCGCTCGCTGAGATTGGCGGTCAGACCGTCCTCGATCCCGAAGCCGCCCAGCCAATACAGGAACGTGCCGATCAGGCCGTCTTGCGGCTCAGTCTGCTTGGTGGATTTGTCGGGCCATCCCATCCGCGGAACCTCTTCCGCACCAATGGCCTGCGGCCTGCTTAAGGCGGGTTAATTTTGTGGGAGTTTTTGCGGCGTCCTTGACGGGCGCGTTTGCAGTTTGTTCTAACGAGGCCCCTCGTCTGGAGCTTCCCGCAATGTCCATCAGAGTAGCCACCTGGAACGTGAACTCGGTCCGGCAGCGGATCGATCTTCTCCTGACCTGGCTCAGGGAGTGCCAGCCCGACATCGTCTGCCTCCAGGAGATCAAATGCGTCGACGAGGCGTTCCCGCGGCTGGAGATCGAGGCGCTCGGCTACAACGTGGTCACGCACGGGCAGAAGACGTTCAACGGCGTCGCTCTCCTCTCAAAACTGCCGTTCGACGAGACCAAGTCGGGGCTCGCCGGCGACGACGAGGATGCGCATGCCCGCTTCCTCGAGGGCGTGGTGACGCTCAAGCGCGGGGTGTTACGCATAGCCTGTCTTTATCTGCCCAATGGCAACCCCGTCGGGACCGAGAAATACCCCTACAAGCTCAATTGGATGTCGCGGCTTCTTGAGTATTCGAAGGAACGGCTCAAAGCCGAGGAGCCGTTGATCCTCGCCGGTGACTTCAACGTCATTCCAGCCGCCCGCGACGTGCACAATCCCGCCGCCTGGATCGAGGACGCCTTGTTCAAGCCCGAGACACGGGAGAGCTTTCAGTCGCTGCTCGGCCTCGGCCTGACCGATGCGCTGCGGGCGGTGACCGACGAGCCCGGGCTCTACACCTTCTGGGACTACCAGGCCGGGGCCTGGCAGAAGAACCAGGGCCTGCGGATCGACCATCTGCTGTTGTCGCCGCAGGCCAGTGACCGGCTCGCCAATGTCGGCATCGACAGCTATGTGCGTGGCTGGGAGAAGCCCTCGGACCACGTGCCGGTGTGGGCGGATCTGGATCTGGAGGCGGCGTGACGCCGCCTCGCGTTTTCTTTACGCGAACCGGTGCCCACTTCACTCGAAAACGTTCTAAAGGCTCACTCGTGGCGGCCCTGCACCCACTGCTCCAGCATTTGCAGGCACATGGCGCGGTCGTCGTCCGAGGCCTTGGCCAAGGCGCGGTTGTAGTTTTCCTTGATCCAGGTCTCGTCGGCGCCGGCGCTGTCTCGCGCCAAGGTTAGCCACATCAGGCCACGCGCGGCCTGCCGCGGCAGGCGGTCGCCGTTGAACAGCATCTGTCCGAGCAGCGCCTGCGCCTCATGCTGGCCCTTCTGCGCGGCGAGGCCGAGCCAGCGCGCGCCGTAGCGGAAATCCTCGCGCGAGGCGTCCGGCGTCTTCAGGTAGAGCCGGGCGAGATCGTACTGCGCATCCGCGTTGCCGAAATAGGACGCGGCATAGGAGAACATCTCCCGCGCCCGGTCCGGGTCGGCTTTGACCTTCGAGTTCGGGATCCCGCTCAGATAATAACGGCCGAGGGCCACGAAAGCGTTGGCCACGACCTGCGCCTGCGGCGCCGACGGGCTGTCCTCGGCATGCGCGTTGGCGATCCGGCTGAAATATTCGAAGGCGCGCACGTCGTCCTGGGCCACACCGTCGCCATTGGCGTACATGCGGCCGAGCTTCCACTGCGCGATCGGATGGCCGCCCTCGGCGGCATATTGCAGCGCGCTGAGGGTTGTTTCCTGGGTCGCGACCGGGGGCGCCGACTTGCGCACCGCGCCGGCTGCGCCCGGCAACGTGGTCACCACGGGGATGGTCGCATCCTTCTGGTTGACCGGCGCGCCGTCAAAGGCGAGCGCCGGCATAGCCAGCACGCTAGCCCCCAACACAAACGCAACGATGGTACGCCTAGATGTCCGCATAACACTGTTTCTCGTGCGCGCCACCCGGATGGGTCACTGCCCCATCGACCGCTGGCCCAACCTGCTGAGCATATTTCCAGAGCGCGCCCGACGTATGGTTAGTCGCGCGAGGGCTCCATTTGGTCTTGCGTTGAGCGAGCTCGGCGTCGCTCAATTTTACGTTAAGGATTCCGGCAACGGCATCGATCTCGATGATGTCGCCGTCCTGCAACAGGGCGATCGGGCCGCCAATGGCAGCTTCGGGCCCGACATGGCCGATGCAGAAGCCGCGGGTGGCGCCGGAGAAGCGGCCGTCGGTGATGAGCGCGATCTTGCCGCCCATGCCCTGGCCGGTCAGCGCCGCGGTGGTCTGGAGCATTTCCCGCATGCCGGGGCCGCCCTTGGGGCCCTCGTAACGGATCACGATGACTTCGCCTTCGCGGTACGTGCGGTTCTGGACGGCCTCGAACGCGTCCTCCTCCCGGTCGAAGCAGCGAGCCGGACCGGTGAACCTCAGGTTGGACATTCCCGCGACTTTCACGATCGCACCTTCTGGCGCCAGATTTCCCTTCAGACCGACCACACCACCGGTGACGGTGATGGGCTTGTCTGCCGGGTGCACCACGTCCTGGTGCGGATTCCACTTCACGCTCTTGAGGTTGTCGGCGATCGTTCGACCGGTGACCGTAATGCAGTCGCCGTGGAGAAATCCGTTGTCGAGCAGCGTCTTCATCAGAAGCGGTATGCCACCAACTTCAAACATGTCTTTGGCGACATAACGGCCACCCGGCTTCAAATCCGCGACATATGGTGTCTTTTTGAAGATTTCGGCGACGTCGAACAGATCGAACTTGATGCCGGCCTCATGCGCGATCGCTGGTAGGTGCAACGCAGCATTGGTCGAGCCGCCGGAGGCCGCGACAACGGCCGCGGCATTCTCCAGCGCCTTGCGCGTGACGATGTCGCGCGGGCGGATGTTGGACGCGATCAGGTCCATCACCTTCTCGCCCGCGGTCATGCAGAAGGCGTCGCGGATTTCGTAGGGTGCGGGAGCACCGGCAGAGTAAGGCAGCGCGAGCCCAATCGCCTCGGAGACGGTCGCCATGGTGTTGGCGGTGAACTGCGCACCGCAGGCGCCGGCGGAGGGGCACGCCACGCGCTCGATCTCGTCGAGGTCCTCATCCGACATCGCGCCGACGGAGTGCTTGCCGACGGCTTCAAACATGTCCTGCACGGTGACCTGCTGACCGCGAAAATTGCCGGGCAGGATCGAGCCGCCATAGATGAAGATCGACGGCACGTTGAGGCGGACCATCGCCATCATCATGCCCGGAAGCGACTTGTCGCAGCCGGCGAGCCCGACCAGAGCGTCGTAGGCGTGGCCGCGCACGGTCAGCTCGACCGAGTCGGCAATGCATTCGCGCGACGGCAGCGAGGAGCGCATGCCGTCGTGGCCCATGGCGATGCCGTCGGTGACGGTGATGGTGCAGAATTCACGCGGCGTGCCGCCGGCCGACGCCACGCCTTTCTTCACCGCCTGCGCCTGGCGCATCAGCGAGATGTTGCAGGGGGCAGCCTCGTTCCAGCATGAGGCGACGCCGACGAAGGGCTGGTGGATCTGTTCGGTGGTCAGACCCATCGCGTAAAAATAGGAGCGATGCGGCGCGCGCGTGGGACCTTCCGTCACGTGACGGCTCGGCAGCCTCTGCTTGATGTTGGCCTTCGCGTCCATCGCGACCAGTTTCCTCGGCTAACCCTTTCAGACCCGGAAAATCAGAGCCAAGATTTGAATCGACCTTGGGATTTCCCGCCGCCTTCGTCGGTTGCCGCTGCCCCTCAATAATTCGAGTGATTTTATTCATGTTTGGGTGTGGCCAAAAAGCGGCGTCCATGCGAACCGACTGCGATGAGGGTTAAATCGCCCGTGAATGTTGCATAGACAGCACAATCGTGGCTCAGAGGACACGGATAAGCTTACTGCGATACCCTCGTGGAGAGAGCGTCCACAACCTCAGATTTTAGAGCAGGCCGGCGCCCCTTTACCCGTCCCGGGGCGAGTTGAGGTGAGTCGCGATCGGCGTCCAGCCGGGTCTAGGCGCGCACATCCGCGCCATGGTCGAAACGCGCGAAGATCGCGCTGGTCGCAGCACCGAGCAGGGTCCAGAACACCAGGCTCGTCGCCGTGACCGCGGTGACGAACTGATGCGACAGCGAGGACGGCACGTTGGTCTCGACATGCTCCAGCTCGGGCGCGCCGATCAGGTGGGGCAAGAGCAGCAGGATCACGCCTGCAATGGCCGCCGGCACCGAACGGCGGAAGACGATCAAGGCCAGGCCCGCAGCGGTCGACAGCACAGCGGCCGTCCACCAGATCTGGCGCGACACGAGCGCTGCGGCCGGCACGCCCGGCAGCTCCGGCGGCAAGCCGAGACCGGGGGCGATGGTGAATACGGCAAAGCCCGCCAATCCCCACATCAGGCCCTGATGCCACGAGACTGTTTCGCCAGTCGCACCGCTGCGGATGGCGAAGAACCCAGCCAGGAGCAGCGCGAAGCCGATCGCAGTCAGCACGTTCGCGCCAGCCGTGTAGGCGTTGCGCTCAAACCCATCGCGCGGCTCCCACGCTTCGGCGCCATGATCATGGGAAGCGTGGTCATGAGCTGCATGGTCATGGCCGGCTGCGGCCGCCTGCGGCGCCGCCACGGCCTCATGCAGATGGGTCGCCGCGGCCTTCTCGTAGACCTCGGCTTTCAGGATCAGGGGGACGGTACCGAACTGCTGGGCGACCGTGACAACGAGACCAACGATGAAACCGGCAATGATCGAGGAGAAAACGATCGAACGAAACGTGCTCATGCCGCCCCGGTTAGTGGCAGGGGAAGGCGTTCGAATGGCGCACGTCGTGCGCGGCGTTGTGGACGACGTCGATATGCGAGAATCCAACCACGCCGACGACGAACAGGCCCAGCACCATGGCCATCAGAGCCTGCGAAAGCCGTCCCACCTGCCCGGCGGCGATCGGCAAATGCGCGACCTGAGCATTCGAGAACTGGGCGTTCGAGAACTGGGCATTCGACAACTGGGATTGGCTCATGACTGTTCTCCGTGGGCGATTTGGTGGTCTTCTATCAGCTTCCGGGCAACGTCGCGACTGGTAAGATGCAGGCTTGTCCCCTGCGAAATGCCCTTGCGGGCGATCTTGGCGCGAGCCGCCTCGCGGAATGCGGTCTCGTAGCGGCGGAAATAGCCGAGGCAATCCTGCGGCGAGGGCTCCGCGCCGATCAAGGTCCGGAATGCGCCGCGATGCACGGCGCAAAATGCGCCGTGCCCCCCGACCGGAAAGGCCAGGGAGGCGATGTCGTCACGCCATTGAGCTTCGTCGCTCAAGTCGATATCGCACGCCCGCGAGCGAGGGCGATCGGGTGAAGCCGGAAACGGTTTGCGTGAGGCGATTGTATGTCGGCGGCCATGGATGGCCATCCTAGCACATTGGCCGGGAGATGAACTGCCGCGATGCGGCCAAGCACCTCGTGCGGTCCTCAGTGCGCGCCCTTGAGCGTGCAGGAGGTGGTGCAGGTCACCGTGTTGCCGTGATCGCACGACTTGCAGGCGTTGACGCACTGGTTCATGTCGCGGGGATTATAGGAGCTGAAGTTCCGCAGCTGGCAAACCGCGGTCGAGCCGGTGACGTCCTGCTCCTGATTGCAGGCCGCCGTCATGAGCGCGAAAATGATGACCGCAAGAAGACGCATGGGACCGCACCGTGAGCCAACGGCAAAGCGACGTTCGCGGAGGTCACTGCATCGCAATGAGCCCCGGCATTCCCAGCGTGAGGAATCGCCACGAAGATCCCTCACATCCGCTTTGAGGATGCGTGCCAAACGTTAAGAACGGCTTGCGATCGCGCGAGATCCCGTAAAGACAGGGATGCCCGGCATCCAGCTTCGATCCGACTGACGCCTCTCAGCGTGGTCAGGCTGCGGCCTTGGTCGCGATTGCCTGCCGCATATCCATCGCCAGCATGCGGTATTGTTCCGAAAGCTTCAGGTAAAACTCGCGCTTCCGGCTGTCGGTGGCGAGCTTCGTGATCAACTCGCATTCGGCGGTGAGCGTCTCGAACCGTTCCAACCTGTCCTCAAGATCAGTCATCGGCGTATCCCCATCAAACGCCTCAAGGACGACAAGCCTAAGCCCGCGAAATACGTCATGGCCAACATCGTTATCGGGTAGAATCAATTTTTCCCGGCGCAGACTTCTATTTGCTCTCCATCCGCCAGGCGCCGTCCCAATCGGCCGGCGGCGGACTGGCCTCGAACTGCGCGATGCGGGCGAGCATCGTCAGCGACGGGCCGTCGCCCGGGACGCTCTCCAGCGCGGCGTTGAACGCGGTGCGTGCGGCATCGAAGCGGCACGCGCGGTAGGCGGCGAGCCCCTCGGCGTAACGCTGCCGCAGGTTCCCCTGCGAGGCGGCGAGCGCGCCTGTCCTGCCCATCACCTCGAAAACCGGCTGCGGTGCACTCTGGCCGACGACCGCAAGACGGTCGATCTCGCGCAGCTCCAGGCGCGATCCGATCGCATCCGCGGTTGCCTGCGAGATCAAGATGCGAGTGCCGTAGAGCTTGTTGACGGCCTCCAGCCGCGAGGCGAGGTTCACCGCGTCGCCCATGACCGTAAAGCTCATCATCAGCTCGGAGCCGATGCTGCCGGTCAGGACCTCGCCAGTGGCGATGCCGATCCGCAGGTCGCAAAGCGCCGGCATGGTGCGGATTCCGAGCAGGTCGGGCAGCTGCTTCTGGAGTGCGGGCACCTGATCGGTCATCTCGATTGCTGCAGCGCCGGCAAGGAGAGCCTGTTCGTCCTCCTCCACGAAGGGCGGCCCCCAATAGGCCATGATGGCGTCCCCGATATACTTGTCGATGATGCCGCGATTGCTCCTGATCGGACCGGACATGAGCGTGAAATAGTGGTTCATCACCTTGACCAGGCCGCGCGGGGTCATGCCCTCGCTCATCGAGGTGAAGCCGCTCATGTCGCAGAACATGATGGTCATCACCCGGCGCTGGCCGTCGACGGCGACCTCCGGCCGGTCGATCAGCCCCTGCACCACCTTGGGATCGATGTAGCGGCCAAACGTCTCGCGGATGCGCTCGTTCTGGCGCAACTGCTCGACCATGCGGTTGAAGGCGGCGGCGAGCTCGCCGATCTCGTCCTGGGTCGAGACGGCGATGGTCTTGTCGAAACGCCCCGCCTCGACCTCGCGGGTGCCGGCGAGCAAGAGCCGCACCGGGCGCGTGATGCCGCCACTGACCAGCAGCGCAAAGGCGAAGCCGACAATCGCCGCAAGCAGGGTCACGATGCCCGAAATGATGATCGCCTGGCGCTGGTGGCGGGTCACCTGCGACGTGCTGAAAAAAACCTGGTTCAGCATGTCGCCGCGGATCGCGTCGATCTTCTGGTTGAACTGATCGCGCAACGCATCGATGTGCTCGAGCGTGCTGCGGGCCTCCACCATCTGCTTGGCGTCGATCTGCTTGAGCAGCTTTGCGTGGTCCTGGCTCTGATCGCGGCGCAGCTCGCTGACCGCGGTCTCGATCCGGGTCTCGATCCGCGCCAGCGCGGCATTGTCGGACGGGGTCCGGGGATCGTCGATGATCGCGTTGATGTTCTTGCGCGCGCTCTCGGCCTCCTGCTCGATGTTGCGGTCGGCCTCCTCGAACTCGTGAAGGCGCGCCGCATAGGTCTCCTCGTCGGTCGGAGACTCCATCTTCGTCATCACCATCCGCCGCAGCGCCACCGCCCGCTCCAGCGAATGGATATTGGCACGTGCCAGATCTCCATAGGCCGGGATATAGCGGTTGGTCAGCTCGTCCAGGAGGATGCCGACCTGGCTGGACATCACCATCGACAGGACAGAGGTGACCAGCATCAGGACGATCAGCCCGAGGGCGATCCCGACGATCTTGCGACGGATCGACTGGTTGAAAATCGGCATATGTGCGGGGCAAACGCTGAAAGGACGGATATGGAACTCAATACACCGGTTTTGGGCCCGGGAATACGCGCAATCTGGCCAATTCCGGCCCCGAGCGCCGCCCTCTCCTGTCGCACCAGCCTTATTCGTTAATGAAGATTAAAGGCCCGTTCTACCGCCCGTTGTACAAGTTCCCGCCGTCCATCCGTATTTTGCCGCATTGTTGCGGAAGCGTGAGGAATGCGAAACGATGCTGCGTCGCCGTTTTTGATGGCGTTTTGATTCTCGAGCCGCATGTCGTCGCGGATTTGGTTTGTACTGGTTTCGCAGGGGGACCACGCAATGAACCAGTGCCTACGCTCGCTCGCGTGTGTCGTTGCCATGGCTGCCTTGGCGCTCGTTCCGACGGAGCTGGCAGCCAAGAGCAGTCACAAATCATCCGCGTCGAAAAAGACGCATGAGGCCAAGGCCGGCAAGCACGGCAAGCATGCCGAGGCCAAACGCAAATCGAAGAAGCACGACGATGAGCCCGCGGACAAGCCGGCACCGCCGCCGCTCACGGGCGATCTCGCCGCGCTGAAGGACGCCATCGACCTCGCGCGCAAGGGCAAGACCGACGAGGCGAGCGCGGCGCGCGACCGCATCGCCGATCCCGCCGGGCAAAAGCTCGCCGACTGGTTCATGCTGCGCCATTCCGAGAGCACGGCGAATTTCAAGCGCTACGCCGCCTTCCTCGCCGCCAATCCGGATTGGCCGAGCAGCGCGCTTCTGCGCCGGCGCGCCGAGGCGCGGCTGTGGCAGGAAAAGAGCGACGCAGCCACCGTGCACAAATTCACGATGGACCGACCGACCAGCGCCAAAGGCAAATTTGCGCTCGCCCGCGTGCTGCTCATGGAAGGCGACAGCGACAGGGCCGCACGTCTCGTGCGCGAGGCCTGGCGCACGGATGAATTGTCCGAACGCAGCGAGGAGGATTCTACGAAGCGTTCCACGATCTCCTGAGCGCCGAGGATCATCGCGCCCGCATGGACAAGCGCCTGGGCGCCAAGGACTATGCCGGTGCACGGCGCGCCGCCAAGCGGCTCGGCGAGGACGCGCTGGCGATCGTCAAGGCCTGCGCCGCGGTCAACGGCAAGGAAAACAAAGCCAAGGACTATCTCGACGAGGTCTCCACCGAGGCGCGCCGCGATCTCGGCTATGTGCTGTGCCGCGCGCAATGGCAGCTCCAGAAGGACCACATCGACGACGCTGCCGATGTCATTTTGGCCGCCGCGCCCGACACGATGGCGGCCCAGGACACCGATGCGTGGTGGCGCGAGCGCCGCCTGCTTGCGCGAAAGCTGCTCGACCAGGGCAAGTTCAAGACCGCCTATGACGTGGTGCGCGCGGCCGCGATCCCGGAGATGGAGGTCTACCGCGTTGACTATCACTTCATGTGCGGCTGGATCGCACTGCGCTATCTCGACGATCCCAAGGCGGCCATGATGCACTTCGCCGCGATCGACGAGGGCTCGGCCAATCCGATCGCATTGTCGCGGGCGCATTATTGGCGCGGCCGAGCGGCGGAGGCGATGAACGCCACGGCCGACGCGCGTCTGAGTTATCAAGCGGCCGCGCGCTATCCAACCGCCTATTACGGCCAGCTTGCCCGTGCACGGCTTGGCCTCGAGGGAATCGAGCTGCGCGGGCCCTCGCCGGTGCTGACCTCAGCCGACACGCCGCCCGCGGACGAGCGCGTCCGCGCCGCCGACATGCTCTACGGGATCGGCGAGCGCGACCTGGTGTTTTATTACGCCGAGGATTTTGCCAAGGAGAGCACCGACGTCGCCGCCCTCAATGGACTCGCCGAACTCGCCGGCCGACGCAACGATGCACGTGTCATGCTTGAGATCGGCAAGTCGGCGCTGGCACGCGGGCTGGCGCTGGACCAGTACGCCTTCCCGACCATCGGCATTCCCGAGCACAAGCAGGTTGCGCCCGCGATCGAGACCAGCGTGATCTATTCCGTGGCGCGCACCGAAAGCTCGTTCAACCAGCGCGACAAATCGGCCGCCAACGCCGTCGGCCTGATGCAGGTGACGCCGGAAGCCGGCCGCGACACCGCCAAGCGCTTCGGCGTCACGTATGACTGGGACAGGATGGTTTCCGATCCCGTTTATAACACGCAGATGGGCGCGGCCGAGCTCAGCGCGCTGATGTCGGAATATCACGGCAGCCAGATCATGACCTTCGCCGGCTACAATGCCGGCCGAGGCCGGGTGCGCGAATGGGTGCAGGCGCATGGCGACCCCCGCGATCCCAAGGTCGACCCGGTCGACTGGGTCGAGCGCATTCCGCTGTCGGAGACGCGCAACTACGTCCAGCGCGTGATGGAGAACGTGCTGGTCTATCGCGCGCGGTTCGAGGGCAGTGGCGTGGTGGCGGGGAAGAGCGACCAGCGCGTGGTGACGCATGATGCGAGCGCCAAGGCGACGCCGGTGGGATATACGGGACCGGAATAAGTTTGGCGGGCATCCGCTCTACCGCCTCATCCTGAGGGCCTGCGAGGCAGGCGTCTCGAAGGATGAAGGCCCCCGCTCTCGCCCGCGGCGATCCTTCGAGACGGCCGCGGAGCCTGTCATCGGGCCGCGCTTTGCGCGGACCCGGTGACGGCCTCCCCAGGATGAGGTCGGAGAGTGAGCCGAGACACGCGAGTTCGCCTTCATTCCACCGTGATATTCGCCGCCTTGATGATCGGCCACCATTTCGCAATCTCGGCCTTCTGGCGGGCGCCGAGGGCTTCGGGGGTGAGCTGATCCGAAGGTGTCATCTCGAGGCCCTGGCTTTCGAGCTGCTTCTTCACGGCGGGATCGTTCAGCGCTTCCACCGCGGCGGCGTTGAGCTTGGTCACGATCTCCTTCGGCGTACCCTTCGGCACCCAGAGGCCCGACCACAGCGTCATCTTGAAGCCTTTCAGCCCCGCCTCCTCCGCGGTCGGGATCTCCGGCGCGGACGCAAGCCGTTTGTCGTCGGTGATGGCGTAGGCGCGGATGGTGCCGGCGCGGACCTGGTTGATGGAGTTGGAGGTCTGGTCGACGATGATGTCGATCTGGCCGGCAATGAGATCGTTCAGCGCAGGCGCGGTGCCGCGATACGGCACATATTGCAGCTTGATGCCGGAGACGTTCTCGAAATAGACGCCGGCGATATGGCTGCCGGAGCCTGCGCCAGCCGTGCCGGCCGTCGGCGGCGACGGTCGCGACTTCAGCCAGGCCAGCAATTCCTTCACCGAGGTCGCCGGCACCGCGTTCTTGCTGACGACGATCATCGGGTTGCTCGGCAAGAGCACGACAGGTTCGAGATCGGTGACGAGATCGTAGTTGAGCTTGTAGACGGCGCCATTGGCCACATGGGTGCCGA
The DNA here is from genome assembly GCF_041200145.1 of Bradyrhizobium sp. LLZ17. Classification (NCBI taxonomy): domain Bacteria; kingdom Pseudomonadati; phylum Pseudomonadota; class Alphaproteobacteria; order Hyphomicrobiales; family Nitrobacteraceae; genus Bradyrhizobium; species Bradyrhizobium zaerense. The sequence goes on along the minus strand of NZ_CP165734.1, from coordinate 1,123,838 downwards.
GATGGCCGAAGGAGATGGTGTAGCCGTCGGGCGCCGAATGCACGGCGCGGCCGACGCCGATCGAGCCGCCGGCGCCGGTGACGTTCTCGATCACCAGCGGTTGACCGAGAGTGACGCGCATCCGGTCGGCCAGCACCCGCGCCATTGCGTCCGACGGACCGCCGGCCGCAAACGGGACGATGATGGTGATGGGATGCGAGGGATAATTGTCGGCGCGCGCGGCGGCAGTGAGAGCGAGAATGCCGATCAGTGCGGCCGAGACGGCCTTGGTCATTGTTCTCTCCCAGCATTGTCGCTTTTGTTTTTCTTCACCTCGCCGCGCTTACGGGGAACGGGGCGAGGGAGAAGTTCTAGAACTGCGAATAATCGATTGGCTTGTGGCGATCGAGCGTACGGGTCACCGGCGGCAGCGGGTATTTCAAACCGGTGGCGCAATTGAACAGCATCACGCGGTCGTTTTTGCTGACGCGGCCATCGGCGAGGCTGTCCTTGTAAGCGGCGTAGGTGGCGGCGCCCTCCGGGCACAGCAACAGCCCCTCCTCGCGCGCGACTTCGTTGAGCGCCGACGAAATTTTGTCGTCGTCGACCGCAATGGCAAAGCCCTTGCTCTCGCGCACCGCGCGCAGGATCAGGAAGTCGCCGATCGCCTGCGGCACGCGGATGCCCGACGCGATGGTGTGAGCGTCCTCCCAGCGCGTCGCATGCTCCGTACCGGCCTCGTACGCGCGCACCATCGGCGCGCAGCCGGAGGCCTGTACCGCGACCATGCGCGGGCGCTTCGAGCCGATGAACCCGATCTTCTCCAGCTCGTCAAACGCCTTCCACATGCCGATCAGGCCGGTGCCGCCACCGGTCGGATAGAAGATCACGTCGGGCACGTCCCAGCCGAGCTGCTCGGCGAGTTCGAGGCCCATCGTCTTCTTGCCTTCGATGCGATACGGCTCCTTCAGCGTCGAGGTGTCGAACCAGCCGACTTTCGTTTTCCCCTCGCCGACGATCTTGCCGCAATCGTCGATATAGCCGTTGACGCGGTAAACCGTCGCGCCCTGAAGCTCGATCTCGCTGACGTTCACCTCCGGCGTGTCAGCCGGACAGAAGATCGTGGTCTTGATGCCGCAGGACGTCGCATAGGCCGCGAGCGCCGCGCCGGCATTGCCGTTAGTCGGCATCGCCATATGCTTGATGCCCAGCGCCTTGCCCATCGACACCGCCATCACGAGGCCCCGCGCCTTGAACGAGCCGGTCGGGAGCCGTCCCTCGTCCTTCACGATGATCTCGCCGCCACCGAGCTTTGCGCCAAGCTTCGGCAGCCGGATCAGCGGCGTCGTGACCTCGCCGAGCGAGACGATGTCCTTGCATTTGCGCACGGGCATCAGCTCGCGGTAGCGCCACATGTCGGCGGGGCGCTGGCTTAGTGCGTCCTTGGTCAGCGACTTCTTGACGCCAGCAAGATCGTAGCGCACCAGCAGCGGCTTGCCGGCCTTGGAGAGGTTGTGGACCTGGTCAGCGGCGTAGTGGTCGCCCTCCATCGCGCATTCGAGATGGGTGACGAAGGTCGGACGCTCGATGGTGAGGTTGTCGTTGTCGTGCATGGGGTGATTTCCTCTTCTTATTCTGATCCATTCATTACTAGACCGTCACCCTGAGGTGCGAGCCATGCGGCGCATCGCGCCGTATGGGGAGCGACAGCCCCGCTGCTGCATCTCGGCCGTTCATCCTTCGAGGCTCTCTGCACGGCGCTGCGCACCGCGCAGCTCGCACCTCAGGATGACGGACTGGCAGATGCGACGCGCGCCCATCAGATATTCAACACCCGCCCATAAGCATCCAGCACAGCCTCCTTCATCATCTCCGACAGGGTCGGATGCGGGAAGACCGTGTGCATCAGCTCTTCTTCCGTGGTCTCCAAATTCATGGCGACCACGTAGCCCTGGATCAACTCGGTGACCTCCGCGCCGACCATATGGGCGCCGAGCAGCTGGCCGGTCTTCTTGTCGAAGATCACCTTGACCAGGCCCTGGTCCTCGCCGAGCGCGATCGCCTTGCCGTTGCCGACGAAGGGGAAGCGGCCGACGCGAATCTCGCGGCCGTTCTCCTTGGCCTTGGCTTCCGTCAGGCCGACCGAGGCGACCTGCGGCTGGCAGTAGGTGCAGCCCGGGATCATCAACTTGTCCATGGGATGCGGATGCAGGCCCTTGATCGCCTCGACGCAGACCACGCCTTCATGCTCGGCCTTGTGCGCGAGCATGGGGGGCCTGCGACATCGCCGATGGCGTAGATGCCGGGAATGTTGGTCTTGCCGTAACCGTCGATCACGATGCAACCGCGATCGGTTTTGACGCCGAGCTTTTCGAGGCCGAGATTCTCGATGTTGCCGACGACGCCGACGGCCGAGATCACGCGCTCGAATTCCGCGGTCTGCTTGGCCTTGCCGTCGTCCAGCGTTGCGACGACGCTGTCGCTCTTTTTCTCGAGCTTCGTTACACCCGTGTTGGTGAGGATCTTGATACCCTGCTTCTCAAGGCGCTTGCGGGCCAGACCGGCAATCTCGGCGTCCTCGACCGGCAAGATCTGCGGCAGCACCTCGACCACCGTGACATCAGAGCCCATCGTCTTGAAGAAAGATGCGAACTCGATCCCGATCGCGCCCGAGCCCATCACCAGCAGCGACTTCGGCATCCGCTCCGGAACCATCGCCTCGAAATAGGTCCAGATCAGCTTCTTGTCGGGCTCGAGCCCCGGCAGCACGCGCGGCCGCGCGCCGGTCGCGAGGATGATGTGCTTGGCCTGATAGCTGCCCTCGCCCAGCGCGCCCTTCGGCCCCTCGACGTCGGACTTCTTCACCGTGACCTTGCCGGGCCCGTCGATCGAGGCCGCGCCCCAGATCACGCTCACCTTGTTCTTCTTCATCAGGAAGCCGACGCCATCATTCAGCCGCTTGGAGACACCGCGCGAGCGCTGCACCACGGCTTTCGGATCGAACGAGACGTTGTCGGCCGACAGACCGTAATCCTTGGCGTGCTGCATGTAGTGATAGATCTCCGCCGAGCGCAGCAGCGCCTTGGTCGGGATGCAGCCCCAGTTCAGGCAGATGCCGCCGAGATAGGATTTTTCGACGATCGCGACCTTGAAGCCGAGCTGCGCAGCCCGGATCGCCGTGACATAGCCGCCAGGACCGGAGCCGATGATAATGACGTCGAAGGATGTGTCGGCCATGCGGGCTCCCGTTCAACTGACTTCGCAGAGTGGGCAAAGCGAAGCGCGCCCACCGCCGTTTAACGCGTACGAAACAAGGTGGGCACGGCGCCTTGCGCCTTTGCCCACCCTACGTATTCACAGCTCTCGGCTCAGACCATCATCATGACGGGGTTTTCGATCAGCTGCTTGAACGCGCCGATCAGCTCGGCGCCGAGCGCGCCGTCGATGGCGCGATGATCGCAGGACAAGGTCACGCTCATCATATTTGCGATCTCGATCTTGCCGCCGCGCACGACGGGGCGTTCCTCGCTGGTGCCGACCGCGAGGATGGTCGCATGCGGCGGATTGATCACGGCCGTGAAGTGGCTGATGCCGAACATGCCGAGATTTGAGACCGCGGTGGTGCCTCCCTGGTATTCCTCGGGCTTGAGCTTGCGCGAGCGGGCGCGGGCGGCAAAATCCTTCATCTCGTTGGAGATGGTCGAGAGCGTCTTGGTCTCGGCCTTGCGGATGATCGGCGTGATCAGGCCACCCGGCATCGCGACCGCAACGCCGACGTCGGAATGGTGGTGCTTGACCATGCCGGACTCGGTCCAGCTCACATTGCAGTTCGGGATCCTCTGCAGCGCCACGGCCATCGCCTTGATGACGAAATCATTGACCGAGATCTTGTAGAGCGGCTTCTTCTCCTTGTCCTTGGGAGCAGCCGCGTTGATCTCCTCGCGTGCGGCGAGCAGCTTGCCGATGTCGCAATCGATCGTGAGGTAGAAGTGCGGCACGTTCTGGATCGACGCGGTCAGGCGCTGCGCGATGGTGCGGCGCATGCCATCATGCGGGACGACGTCGTAGGAGCCGGGCTCGAACAGCGACAGGATCTGCTTGTCCGACATGGTCGGCGCAACCGACGGCGCCGCGGATGGAGCCGCGGCGGGTGCCTTAAGGCCTTTGCCGGACTTGGCCTGCTCGACGTCGCGCGCAACGACGCGGCCGTGCGGACCACTCCCCGTCACCATCGCAACATCGATACCGGCATCCTTGGCGAGACGGCGCGCCAGCGGTGAGGAGAATACGCGACCGCCATGGCCGTTGCTCTGTGCAGCCGGAGCCGCAGCCTGCGGTGCGGCGGCAGGCGGCGGAGCTTTCGGAGCAGCGGGTGCGGGCGCCGGCGCAGCAGCGGGAGCTGCAGCGGCTTTGGGTGGCGCAGCGGAGGCGCTGGGCTTCGCAGCCCCCGCACTTGCCGCCTTCAAATCCTCGCCTTCGCCGGCCAGCACCGCGATCACGTCATTGACCGGGACGTCCTGCGTGCCCTCGGCGACGAGGATCTTGGCGATCGTGCCTTCGTCGATGGCCTCGACCTCCATGGTCGCCTTGTCGGTCTCGATCTCGGCGATGATGTCGCCGGATTTGACCTTGTCGCCTTCCTTCTTCAGCCACTTGGCGAGGTTGCCCTTCTCCATCGTTGGCGAAAGAGCGGGCATCAGGATGTTGATGGGCATGCTGACCTCACGAAGAACTTTCAAAAATTCGTCCCCGGGAGCGAGGACGAACAGACCAGGTTAGTTGCCGATGTCGCCTTGCCAGAGGCGCTCATTGGCAGGGATGGAACGCCACGACTTCATCATGGTGATCGAGCGGTCGTCGGCAAGGTCGATCCAGGAATCCCGAACTTGTCGAGAATGTCCTTGGAGCCCGCGAAAGTGACGGATTCTCCGATCACCACCAGCGAGACCTTGAACAAAGCGAGCGCGCCGGCACACATCGAGCATGGCGACAGCGTGGTGTACATGACGGTGTCGTGGAATGAGATGGTGCCGGCCTCGCGCAAGCAGCTCATCTCGCCGTGCAGAATGACATTGTTCTCCTGCACACGGTTGTTATGGCCGCGGGCGATGATCTTGTTGTCGCGCGTCAACACGGCGCCGATCGGCAGGCCGCCCTGCGCGATCGAGGCTTCCGCCTCGCGGATCGCCTCCAGCATGAAATCGAAGTGGCGGGATTCAACTGCCACGGTCAGTGTCCCTTCGCCCGTGGTGTGGTCGTTCCGGTGTCGGTCGGTCGCTCGATCTCGGCCTGGAACATCTCGAGGATACGGTTCATGGCGTCCTCCTCGGTATATTCACTCTCGCGCGCATAGGCGCGCGCGGCATGGCGGGCGAGATCGACCAACAGCAGGCCCCACATATCCGGCTCTTCGAAAGCACGCTGGAACGCCATCGACAACCCGCCGTCCAGCACGAACACGCGCAGAATCTCGACCGCATCGTCGCGGGCGAGGACGTCGGGCGGCAATGGCTGCTCCTTCGGGCCCGCCATGGCCTACCTGTAGCAGACGGCTTTGGCGGCCTCGACCACTTCGGCCGCCGAGGGCAGCGCGAGCTTCTCCAGGTTCGCGGCATAGGGCATCGGCACGTCCTTGCCGGTGACCCGCGCGACCGGCGCGTCCAGATAGTCGAAGGCGTTTTCCATGATGCGCGTGGCGATCTCGGCACCGACGCCGCTCTGGGCCCAGCCCTCTTCCACCGTCACCGCACGGCCGGTCTTCTTGACCGAGTTGATGATGGTCTCGGTGTCCATCGGCCGCAGCGTGCGCAAGTCGATGACCTCGGCCTCGATGCCGTCCGTGGCGAGCTCGTCGGCCGCCTTCAGGGCATAGCTCATGCCGTTCGACCAGGAGATGATCGTGACATGGCTGCCGGAGCGTACGATGCGCGCCTTGCCGATCGGGATCACGAAGTCGTCGAGCTTCGGCACTTCGCCGGTATGGCCGTAGAGCATCTCGTTCTCGAGGAAGATCACCGGATTGGGATCGCGGATCGCAGCCTTGAGCAGACCCTTGTAGTCGGCCGCCGAGAACGGCGCGACAACCTTCAGGCCCGGAATGTTGGAGTACCAGGATGCGTAATCCTGGCTATGCTGGGCGGCAACGCGCGCGGCGGCGCCGTTCGGGCCGCGGAACACGATCGAGCAGCCCATCTGGCCGCCGGACATGTAGAGCGTCTTGGCCGCGGAGTTGATGATCTGGTCGATCGCCTGCATGGCGAAGTTGAAGGTCATGAACTCGACGATCGGCTTCAATCCGGTCATCGCGGCGCCGACGCCGATGCCGGCAAAACCGTGCTCGGTGATCGGCGTGTCGATCACGCGCTTGGCGCCGAATTCCTGGAGCAGCCCCTGCGTGACCTTGTAGGCGCCCTGATATTCGGCGACCTCTTCGCCCATCACGAAGACGTCCGCGTCGCGGCGCATCTCTTCGGCCATGGCGTCGCGCAAGGCTTCACGGATGGTCTGCGTCACCATCTCGGTGCCGGCGGGCACCTCCGGATCAGGTTCGGCCACCGCTTGCGGCGCGGACGGTGCGGCCTTGGGCTGCGGCGCTTCGGCCTTTGCGGCGGCAGGAGCCGCGGACTCCGCGGCCTTGTGCTGCTGCGCAGGCGCGGGCGTTTTCGCAAGATCGGCCGCGCTCTCGCCATCGGCCAGAATGGTCGCGATCGGCGTGTTGACGGCCACGTCGGCGGTGCCCTCGGGGATCAGGATCTTGCCGAGCGTGCCCTCGTCGGTCGCCTCGACCTCCATGGTGGCCTTGTCGGTCTCGATCTCGGCGATGACATCGCCGGACTTGATCGTCTCACCCTCTTTTTCAGCCATTTGGAGAGGTTGCCCTTCTCCATCGTGGGCGACAACGCGGGCATCAGCACTTGAATTGGCATATCGACTCCAAGGGAAAGCTTGCGCGCGTTCAGCGGTAAACGTCGGTCCAGAGCTCGGCGGGATCCGGCTCGGGGTCGTGTTGGGCAAAATCGGCGGACGCGTTGACGATCTCACGCACCTCCGCGTCGATCGCCTTGAGATCCTGCTCGCTGACCTTGGCCGCGAGCAGGCGGTTGCGCACCTGCTCGATCGGGTCCTGGTCATGGCGGACCTTTTCGACCTCCTCGCGCGTTCTGTACTTTGCGGGGTCGGACATCGAGTGGCCGCGATAGCGGTAAGTCTGCATTTCCAGAATCATCGGTCCCTTGCCGGCCCGGCACCAGGCGGTGGCCTCGTCGGCGGCGGCCTTGACCGCGCGGACGTCCATGCCGTCGACCTGCATGCCGGGAATATTGAAGGACGCGCCGCGTTTGGAAAAATCCTGCTGCGCAGAGGCGCGTGAGACCGACGTACCCATGGCATAACGGTTGTTCTCGATGACGTAGATCACCGGCAGCTTCCAGAGCTCCGCCATGTTGAAGCTCTCATAGACCTGGCCCTGGTTGGCCGCGCCGTCGCCGAAATAGGTGACGCTGACATTGTCGTTGCCGCGATAATGATTGGCGAACGCAAGCCCGGTGCCGAGCGAGACCTGGGCGCCGACGATGCCATGGCCGCCGTAAAAATGCTTCTCCTTGCTGAACATGTGCATGGAGCCGCCCTTGCCCTTGGAATAGCCGCCGCGCCGGCCGGTGAGCTCGGCCATCACGCCCTTGGCCTCCATGCCGGTGGCAAGCATATGACCGTGGTCACGATAGCCGGTGATGACCTCATCGCCCTGCTTCAGGGCCATCTGCATGCCGACCACCACGGCCTCCTGGCCGATATAGAGATGGCAGAAGCCGCCGATCGCGCCCATGCCGTAAAGCTGGCCGGCCTTCTCCTCGAACCGCCGAATCAAAAGCATGTCGCGGAGCGCCTTCAGCTCCTGCTCCCTGGTGAATTCCGGGGGCGAGCCGCCGTTGGTCTTGTCGTGTGAGGTGCTTGCGGCGGCTTTCTTAGGTGCGGCCATAGGAATTCCGGGTCAGAGAAAACTAAGCCCTCTCTAACCTAACTCAATCGCGCGCGAAAGCGCCGCGGCGGCATGGCACCACTTTCATTATGCCGCACTGCAACGTGATCGAAATATTGGAAAATCTTTGGCGCTGATGCGGCAACAAATTTAATCACCGGCGCTGCGTGGCTTCTCCCGTCGCGGCCGTTTGCGGCAGAGGGCGGCGCCAGAAAGGCGCCGCCCTCTCGTGCCCGTCAGAAGAAGCCGAGCTTCTTCGGGCTGTAGCTGACCAGGAGGTTCTTGGTCTGCTGGTAATGATCGAGCATCATCTTGTGGTTCTCGCGCCCGACGCCCGACTGCTTGTAGCCGCCGAAGGCCGCATGCGCCGGATAGGCATGGTAGCAATTGGTCCAGACCCGCCCGGCCTGGATCGCCCGGCCAAAGCGGTAGCAGCGGTTGGCATCGCGGCTCCAGACGCCGGCCCCCAAGCCATAAAGCGTGTCGTTGGCGATCGCGAGCGCTTCGTCGTCGTCCTTGAAGGTCGTGACGGAAACGACGGGGCCGAAGATCTCCTCCTGGAAGATCCGCATCTTGTTGTGCCCCTCGAAGACGGTCGGCTGGACATAGAATCCGTCGGCGAGATCGCCTGGCAGCTCGGCACGTCCGCCCCCGGCGAGGACCTTCGCACCCTCCTGCTTGCCGATGTCGATGTAAGAGAGGATTTTTGCCAACTGCTCGCTAGAGGCCTGCGCGCCGATCATGGTGTCGGCCTCGCGCGGATCGCCCTGCTTGATTGCGGCAACCCGCTTGAGCGCCCGCTCCATGAAGCGGTCATAAATGTCCGCATGGACCAGCGCGCGGCTCGGACAGGTGCAGACCTCGCCCTGGTTCAGCGCGAACATCACGAAGCCTTCAATCGCCTTGTCGAAGAAGTCGTCGTCTTCGGCGGTGACGTCCTTGAAGAAGATGTTCGGCGACTTGCCGCCGAGCTCCAGCGTCACGGGAATGAGGTTCTGGCTGGCATATTGCATGATCAGTCGGCCCGTCGTGGTCTCGCCGGTGAACGCGATCTTGGCGATCCGCGGGCTCGAGGCCAGCGGCTTGCCGGCTTCGAGGCCGAAGCCGTTGACGATGTTGAGCACGCCGGGCGGCAGGAGGTCGCCGACGATCTCGGCCCAGACCATGATCGAGGCCGGCGTCTGCTCGGCGGGCTTGAGCACCACGCAATTGCCGGCGGCGAGCGCGGGCGCGAGCTTCCAGCAGGCCATCAGCAGCGGGAAGTTCCAGGGGATGATCTGGCCGACGACGCCGAGCGGCTCGTGAAAATGATAGGCGATGGTGTCGTGGTCGATCTCGCCGATCGAGCCTTCCTGGGCGCGCACGACGCCGGCGAAATAGCGGAAGTGATCGATCGCCAGCGGCAGGTCGGCGGCGCGGGTCTCGCGGATCGGCTTGCCATTGTCCCAGGTCTCGGCAATCGCGAGGCGCTCGAGATTGTCTTCCATGCGATCGGCGATCTTGTTCAGGATCGCGGCGCGCTCGGCGATACTGGTGCGTCCCCAAGCAGCTTTGGCCGCATGCGCGGCGTCGAGCGCGGCCTCGACGTCCTGACTGTCGGAGCGCGCGATCTTGCACACGATCTGGCCGTTCACCGGCGAGGCATTGTCGAAATACCGGCCCGAGATCGGCGCGACGAACTTGCCGCCGATGAAATTGTCGTAGCGTGCGGCGAAGGGATGTTTGGTGACGCTGAGGAATTCCACCTTGTTCATTGATCACTCCCGATGTTTGCTGTTTGCGCAATCCGTCGTGTGCTCACGACTTGCGCCGACCATGTCGCGGGAGTGGTGTTCTGTCAGCCCGGGCGGAGACGACGATCGAGCCGACCTGTCGCAGTTCTGCGACAGTGACGACGGACGACCGCGAACGCTAATGGTTCAGCCCGAACCGGTTGAGCTTCCGGTGCAGCGTGGCGCGGCTGACGCCGAGCGCCTTGGCGGCGGCCGATACATTGCCGCCGGCGCGGAGCAGCGCCCGCTGCAGCACCGCGCGCTGACCGCGGGCCAGGTGATCGTGCGCGATATCGCCGCCGAGAAGATCGGCCGCGGGCACCGGCTGCAACGGGCGGCCGGGCGCAATTCCAAGTCCGATCCGGGCGGATCTTGTCGCGCCGATGACGAGATCATCCGCGTCCACTGCGACCAGACCACCACACTGGCCATCAATGGCCGGTGTCAGCACGATGCGGGCATGGGCGAACGCGTTGCGAAACAGGTCGGCCTCGATCCGCCTGGCCGCCTCGCCGGCCGCGAGCGCGATCAGACTGGCGAAGGCATCGGTGCGGTCGGCGCGGCAAGAGGAGACGTCGAGCACACCGGCGAACCTCCCGTCATGATCGTAGATCGGAACTGCGGTGCAGCTCAGCAACGTGTTGCGGGTGAAGAAGTGCTGATCGCGGTCGATCGTCAGCGGACGCTGCTCGACGACGCAGGTGCCGATGCCGTTGGTCCCCTCGTGCTCCTCGCTCCACAGCGCACCGGTCCACAGCCCCCAGGAGTCGAAGGTGGCATCGTCGGCCGGAGTGCCGCGACGATCGACCGGCACGCCGTCGCCATCGGCCAGCAGCACGCAGCAGCCGGCGGTGCCGACCGCCTGATAGAGCCGGTCCATGGCCCCGCGCGCGGCGCACAGTAGCGGCGCGATGCGCTCGCGCGCCGCTCGCAACTCGGCTTCGCTCAGCCGCATCGGCGCGTGGCGGCCGCCGGGATCGAGATGATGCAGCCGGGACGAACGGCGCCACGAGGCCACGAGCGCGGAGCGAGCCGCCTGGCCTGACGCGATGGCAGCCTCGACGCGGGCCGCGTGATGCCGGGGGTTTGCCCATTCATCACTGTTCCTCCGGGCGGCAATCTAGAGTGTGCCGGCGCTGCCTGATTGATCTGCGTCAAACCTGGCGTGCAGCGTGGGATTCATCAAAAGGTCGCCGCCGACGGTGCAGCCAGGCTCGCGACGCTCTGATCAGTTCGGCGGGATCATCCGCACGAGATCATGCGGATTGACATAGTCGAGCTGAAACCGCGCCTGCTCGTCCAGCGTGTCGGGATCGATCTTCTCCGAGCGCAGCAGCGAGACCCGCTGCTCGTTCCTGGCGCGCTCGCGCTTGAGCTGCGCCAGTTCGCTCGTGAGCGCGATGATCTCCTGATCGAGTTCCTGGCGGGCGTTGAGACCGTATTTGCCGGTATAGGCGTTGACGCCGAAATAGCCGACGATCGCAGCCGCCATCGCATAGAGGGCAAGACCGGTCAGGATCGATTTCAGGCGCGCGCGCGAGACCATTTTGGCAAGATGGGGCAGCTTGGTTAAGGGACTGCTAATGTCCCCTGCACGCGCGCTTCCGGATCCTCATGGTGAGGCGGCGCGCGCGAAGTGCCGTCGCGAACCCTTCGAGACGACCGCTGTGCGATCGCCTCCAGGATGAAGAACTCGCCACCCGGGCGCGGCGAAGTCGGCCTCAGCCGTGATGCTTCGCCACGTGCGCGGCAAACGCGTCGACATAGGCCTGGAGCACCGGTTTCAGGGAGTCCTTGACCAGATTGCCGCCGGCATCGAAGGCGTCGCCGACAGCGTTCAGATACGCCTCCGGCTGTTGCAGGATCGGCCCGGAAATGCCCGGCAGGATGGTCTGCAGATGCTTGGCCGCGCTGACGCCGCCGAGTGGACCCGGCGAGTTGGAAATGATGCCGACCGGCTTGCCGTTGAACGAGCTCTTGCCATAGGGCCGCGAGGCGACGTCGATGGCGTTCTTGAGCACGCCGGGGATGGAGCGATTGTATTCCGGCGTGACGAAGATGATGCCGTCCGACTTCTGGAGCTTGTCGCGGAACGCGAGCCAGTCAGCTGGCGGGGCGCCCTCGAGGTCCTGGTTGAAGAACGAGATCCCCGCCGGGGTGATGACCTCGAGCCTGAGGGAGGCCGGCGCGAGTTTTGCGAGCGCGTTGGCGACCTTCAGCGAAAAGCTGTCCTTGCGCAGGCTGCCGGCGATCACGACGATATTGTAGGCCATGGGTTGTCCTTGATGTGTTGTCCCGGAGATCTTGAGCGGGAGTGCCGGGCCGGCAGTTAATCGATCCCGACCGATGTATGCAAGTGCATGAACCGATCCGATTTGGAAACGCAGCGTTTCGCCAAAGGAGATCGTTGCCCAAAACGATCAGGCCGCCAAGCGGCGGCCTGATCTTCGGCGCAAATGTGGTTTCGTCAGATCGTTGGCCCACAGGCCAACGGAGTTACTTATTCGGAGCGATCAGGAATTTCTCGCCAGTGGCGCGTTTGGCGTACACCGCGATATTGGCCGGATCGAGCGTCTCGGAAAGCGACACCACCTTGGTGTAGTGGCTCGCGAAGGTCGTCTTCAATTCGTCGACCACGCGCTGGCGCAGCTTGGCGCCGTCGGCCTGCCCGATCTTCATCAGGAACGGAAACAGCAGCCAGCCGCCGACGCCCCAGGCCATGCCGAAGCCGCGCGGGAGTTCGATCGGGCGGACGTCGAGGCCGCCGTAGACGTAGACCTGCTTGTGCACGTTGGAGCCGTAGCGGCTGTATTCCTTCGCGGTCTTGTTGATCGCGACTTCCATGCAATTGAGGATATCGCCGGCAAGCTTGCCGCCGCCGATGGCGTCGAAGGCGATGGTGGCGCCGGTCTCGACCAACGCGTTGGTGAGATCGCCGAGGAAGCTCGGCGCGGAGGAGTCGACGACGTATTTGGCGCCGATCTTGTGCAGGATGTCGGCCTGCTCCTTGCTGCGCACAATATTGACCAGCGGGATGCCGTCCTTGATGCAGATCTTGTTCAGCATCTGCCCGAGATTGGAGGCGGCCGCGGTATGCACCAGCGCCTTGTGACCCTCGCGCCGCATGGTCTCGGTCATGCCGAGCGCTGTCAGCGGATTGACGAAGCAGGATGCGCCCTCGGCCGGCGTCGTGCCTGAGGGCAGCGGCAGGCACTCGCGCACTTTCAGGGTGCGGTACTGCGAATACATCGCGCCGCCGATCATGGCGACGGTCTTGCCCATCAGCGCCTTCGCGGCATCCGACGAGCCTGTCCTGATGACGACGCCGGCGCCTTCGTTGCCGACCGGCATGGATTCGTCGAGCCGGCCCGCCATCGCCCGCATCGCGCCTTCCGGCACCTTCGCGGTGACGACCGGAGACTTTTCGCGCCCGATGCCTTCGCCGTGCTCATATCGGCCGCGCCGATCAGAAGCCCGAGGTCGGACGGGTTGATCGGCGCCGCCTCGACGCGGACGACGACCTCGTCCGCGGCGGGTTCGGGGGTCGGCACGTCGAGCAGGGAGATTTCCAGCTCACCGCTCGCCTTGATCAGCGAACGCAGTTGCAGTCCGGTCTTACCGTCGCTCATGTCGATCCTCCCCTTGTTTCGTCCAAACGCTGGCTTATGCCAGCGCCTTCAGTGCCGCCTTGCCGCCGTAGAGCGCCTGCTTGCCGAGTTGCTGCTCGATGCGCAGCAGCTGGTTGTATTTGGCGGTGCGATCGGAACGCGCAAGGGAGCCGGTCTTGATTTGCCCGCAATTGGTGGCCACCGCGAGATCAGCGATGGTGGAATCCTCGGTCTCGCCGGAGCGGTGTGACATCACCGACGTGTAGCCGGCCTTGTGCGCCATCTCGACGGCGGCGAGCGTCTCGGTCAGCGTGCCGATCTGGTTGACCTTGATCAGGATCGAGTTGGCGCGGCCCGCCTTGATGCCTTCGGCGAGGCGCTTGACGTTGGTGACGAACAGGTCGTCGCCGACGAGCTGGCACTTCTTGCCGACGAGGTCGGTGAGCTCCTTCCAGCCGTCCATGTCGTCTTCCGACATGCCGTCTTCGATGGTCACGATCGGATAACGGCGGACGAGGTCGGCAAGATATTTGGCCTGCTCGGACACCGAGCGGGACTTGCCCTCGCCTTCATAGACGTATTTGCCGTCCTTGAAGAACTCGGTCGAGGCGCAGTCGAGGCCGATCACGATGTCGGTGCCCGCCTTGTAGCCGGCCTTGCCGATCGCGTTCATGACGAACTCGAGGGCGGCGTCCGCCGACGGCAGGTTCGGGGCAAAGCCGCCCTCGTCGCCGACATTGGTGTTGTGGCCGGCCTTCTTCAGCTCCGATTTCAGGGTGTGGAAGACCTCGGCACCATAGCGCAGGCCTTCGGCGAAGGAGGACGCGCCGACCGGCAGGATCATGAACTCCTGGAAGTCGATCGGGTTGTCGGCATGCACGCCGCCATTGATGATGTTCATCATCGGCACCGGCAAGAGTCGCGCCGAGGTGCCGCCGACGTAACGATAGAGCGGCATGTCGAGCGAGTTCGCGGCCGCCTTGGCGACGGCGAGCGAGACGCCGAGGATGGCATTGGCGCCGAGCCGGCTCTTGTTCGCGGTGCCGTCGAGGTCGATCATGATCTGGTCGATCTGGACCTGCTGCTCGGCATCCATGCCGCTCAGGGCCTCGAAGATCTCGCCATTGACGGAGCCGACCGCCTTGGTGACACCCTTGCCGAGATAGCGGGCCTTGTCGCCGTCGCGCAGCTCCACCGCCTCATGGGCACCGGTGGAGGCGCCGGATGGCACGGCGGCGCGCCCGAGCGCGCCGTCTTCCAGCACGACATCGACCTCGACGGTGGGATTGCCGCGGCTATCCAGGATTTCGCGTCCGATGATATCGACGATGGCTGTCATGATGTTGCACTTCCGTTCGTTGGAGCTGATCGGTTCGCCGCGGGTCTTACACGGAGCGCAAGCAAATGTGAACGCTTGGATACCCCGCTTCGACTGACGCTTGAAGCGCTCAGGGCTAAGCTTGAGGCCGCTTGGTCTGCGCGTCCAACCTCATTCTGAAACAGTCGGGGTAACGCCATGAATCGCCGCCAGTTTCTTGCCTCAAGCGCCGCCCTCCTCGCAACCCGCCCAAGTTTTGCGCAGGAAGGCCCGTTCCGAACAAAATATTTTCCCATTAGCCCCGGCATCGGCTTGCATGACCTTGCCCCCGCGTCCGACGGCACGGTCTGGTTCACCGCACAGGGCAAGGGCCTGCTCGGCAGACTCGATCCGAGCGAAGGCACCTTCAAGACCATCAGCCTCGGCCAAGGCGCCGCCCCGCACGGCGTGACGATCGGACCCGACGGGGCGCCATGGATTACCGAAGGTGGCCAGAACGCGATTGCGCGGGTCGATCCTTCCGATCTCAAGGTCACGTTGTTCCACCTGCCCGAAAAATTCGCCTACGCCAATCTCAATACCGGCGTGTTCGACAAGGCCGGCACCTACTGGTTCACCGGCCAGTCCGGCTATTATGGCCGCCTGGCACCGAAGTCCGGCGAGATGACCGTGTTCAAGGCGCCGAAGGGCGTCGGTCCTTACGGCATTGCGGTCACGCCCAGGGGCGATGTCTGGTACGCCTCGCTCGCCGGCAGCTATATCGCGAAGATTGACCTTGCAACCGGCAACGCCAAAGTGGTCGAGCCGCCGACGCCGAACCAAGGCGCGCGGCGGGTCTGGTCGGATTCGAAGAGCCGGATCTGGGTCAGCGAGTGGAATAGCGGTCACGTCTCGGTGCACGACCCCGCGGAAGTCTCCTGGAAGACATGGAAGCTGCCGGGCGAGCGCCCGCGTGCCTATGCGATCTATGTCGATGACAAGGACAAGGTCTGGCTGACCGATTTTTCGGCCAACGCGATCGTCCGCTTCGATCCCGCGACAGAAAAGTTCACCAGCTTCCCGAGCGACCGCGCCAACGCCAATGTCCGCCAGCTCGATGGTCGGCCCGGCGAACTCTGGGGCTGCGAGTCCGGCAACGACAGGGTGGTCATGGTCCAGACGATCGCCTAAAGAAGCGTCCCAAAAGGACGCAAACACGATGGCGAAAAAGACCCTCCAGCTCGGCCGCGCGGTCGAATGGCCGCACACTCCGGAAGAAGCCCAGCTCGACCACGTGCCCAATCCGCAGAAAGGCACCGATTATCTGGTCCGCTTCACCGTGCCGGAGTTCACCTCGCTGTGCCCGGTGACGGGCCAGCCGGATTTCGCGCATCTGATGATCGACTACGCACCCGGTCCGTGGCTGCTGGAGTCGAAGTCGCTAAAGCTCTACATCGCGAGCTTCCGCAACCACGGCGCCTTCCACGAGGACTGCACCGTGATGATCGGCAAGCGCATCGCCTCCGAGATCAAGCCAAAATGGTTGCGCATCGGCGGCTATTGGTATCCACGCGGCGGCATCCCGATCGACGTGTTCTGGCAGACCGGCCGTGTGCCGAAAGGGCTGTGGGTGCCGGAGCAAGGCGTCGCGCCCTATCGCGGGCGGGGCTAGCTGGGGACGAATGACGATGAAATCGCATCACGCGGCGACGGACCTTGCCTGATCGCGCCGCCCGGCGCCCTACGCTATCGTTCGCGGCTCGCTGACGAGCGAGGTCGATTGGCTACTTCCGTCAGGCGCGTGCATCAGCCGGAGCGCGAGGCTTGAGCATCCGGCCGCAGAGGAGGCCCAGCACCACCATGATCGCGGCGCTCGTGATCAGGGTCGGCACCTTGCCGCCGTGCTGAAGGCCGAGGCCATAGGCCAGTGGTCCGACGGTCTGTCCCATGAAGAAGAAGAACGAGTGCAGCGACATTGCCGTCGCCCGCGCCCCGATCGAGAGCTCGCTGGCAAACACCTGCAAGCAGCCATGGATCATGTAGAAGCCCCAGCCCATCGCCAGCATGCTGAGGAACTGGAGCTTCCAGCCCGGACCGAAAGCCAGCGCACTGAGTTGCAGCGCCACGAGGCTCGCGCCGGCAATCATCATGCCCCTGACGCCGAGCCACGGCAGGAAGCGCGAGACCGTGAAGGTGTAGAACAGCCCACCGATCGCAAAACCCGCGATCACGATGCCGGCGATCGAGAGCGACTTTTCACCGAGGTCAAACAGAAGAGCGGCGATGAACGGAAACAGGCCAAACACGCAGCAGCCCTCGACGAACACCGCCGAATAGCAGTAACGCGTGTTGGGATTCTTGAAGATGGTGCGGTAGCCCTGCCGCAAAGTCTTGAGATCGGTCTTCGGCGGGGCCGCAAGTGCGGCACCGCGAAAGCCCGCGGCGACAGCAACGGCCGCGACGAGGCCGAGCGCACCGAGGACCACGAGCACACCGCGCCAGCCGATCAAATCGCCGATGATGCCGGACGCCGACGCGCCGAGCAGGTTCCCGGTCATCGAACCGGCCAGCGTGCGCCCGATCGCGACCTGCCGCTTGGCCGGCGCGACCAGGTCGGCGGTCAGGCCGAGCGCGACCGGAAACACGCCGCCGGATGCGATGCCGGCGAGGATGCGGCTCGCGAACAGGCCCGAGAAGGAGGTGGCGAGCGCGCCCAGAATGCAGGACACACCGAGCAGCGCCAGACACAACGTCATCAATCGCGCCTTGCCGAACAGATCGGCGGCGGCGCCGACCACCGGCTGGACCAGCGCGTAAATCAGGGCATAGCCGGCCGCGATGCTTGCGGCCGTCGTGATGCTGATCGCAAAATCCTCCGCGACGTGCGGCAGCACAGGATCAAGCGCACGCGTCGACAATGCCGCCGAGAACCCGGCAAGCGCAATGATGTTGATCGCAGGTGGAAACTTCTGGTCGGAGGACGGCCCGGTCACAGGCTGGTGCATCAGCGCGTGGTGCTTTTGGCCAGCGCGTCGAACGCCATCAGCGTGCGGATCAGCCCTTCGAACTCGCGCAGCGGCACCATGTTGGGCCCGTCCGAGGGGGCTCGATCGGGATCGGGATGGGTCTCGATGAAGACGCCGGCGACTCCGACCGCAACAGCCGCGCGCGCCAACACCGGCACGAATTCGCGCTCGCCGCCTGAGGAAGCCCCCTTCCCGCCCGGCTGCTGCACCGAATGGGTGGCGTCGAAGATCACGGGCGCACCGGTGGTGCGCGCCAGGATCGGCAGCGCACGCATGTCCGAGACCAGCGTGTTGTAGCCAAAGGACGCGCCGCGTTCGGTGACGAGCACATTGAAATTGTTCGCGCTGGTGATCTTGGCCACGACGTTCGCCATGTCCCACGGCGCCAGGAACTGGCCTTTCTTGACGTTCACGACCTTGCCCGTTGCGGCCGCGGCCAGCAGCAGATCGGTCTGGCGGCACAGGAAAGCCGGGATCTGCAACACATCCACCGCTTGGGCCACATCGGCGCATTGCGCGGCATCATGCACGTCCGTCAGGACGGGCAGGCCGATTGAGGAACGAATTTCGGCGAAGATCGGCAGCGACTGCGCAAGCCCGAGGCCGCGCGCAGCCGAGGCGCTGGTGCGGTTGGCCTTGTCGAAGGAGGTCTTGTAGACGAGGCCGACATTGAGCCGCGCGGCGATCTCCTTCAGCGCGGCGGCCACCTCGAGCGCATGCTGGCGGCTTTCGAGCTGGCAGGGTCCTGCAATGATCGAGATCGGCAGATCGTTCCCGAATTTTACCGCACCAATGGTGACGACTGGCGCCGCTGATATCGAAGAGCTCACGATGAATTTTCCCCGCTTTCGCCGCGACCATAGCGGCGATGAGAGGCCGATCAACCCTGTTCGGCCCGGGCCGTTCGAATATCAGGGTTGCGCCGGGGCTGTTCGCAAGGCCCCGGCGGCGCCAGGAGGCGTTATTTCACCGACGAGAAGGCGGTCGGCGTCAGGAGCTGGCTGACGATGTTGGCGACGATCTGGCCGTCCGCTTCGCTCTCGGTGCGCCCCTTCACCCAGTCCGGATCGGTCATGAACTTGCCCCACTTCGCTTCACGGTCGGCGAGCGACTCCCAGGCGAGGAAATAGGTCAGCTCCTGGTTGGATTCGCCGATCAGCGTCGTGAAGAACCCGGCCTGCTTGATGCCGTGCTTCTCCCACAGCTTCAGCGTCACCGTCTCGAACCGCTTCAGCAGCGCCGGCAATCGGCCGGGCACGCAGCGATAGATCCGCATTTCGTAGATCATTCGTGTTCCTCCCTGAACAGTGCGGCGGTTATAGCGATTGGCCACGACGCTGTCTTGAGCACCACCCGGGCGCCCCTGAGGCGTTTCGCGCATGGCTGGGCAGGCTCGCGCAACGCACCGCGTGCCCGGTTCCCGCAATGCTGCCGCAATGATCAGGCCGCTAGAATGGCCCAGTGGCGTTTCAGGTGCGGATCATGCGGATTTTACTCGTCGAGGATGAGGCGGAGATGGCCGGCGCGCTGGCGTCGGCGCTGAAGCGCTACGACATGGTGGTGGACCATGTCCCGACCCTTGCGGAGGCGGAAGAGGCCATTTCCGCCGATGTCCATGCCGCCGTTCTGCTCGACCGCCAGCTTCCCGACGGCGACGGCCTCGCCCTGATCCCGAAGCTTCGACGCGCGCTGGCGGCGTTCCGATCATCGTGCTGACCGCACGTGGCGAGCTCGCCGACCGCGTCGCCGGCCTCGACAGCGGCGCCGACGATTATCTGGCCAAGCCATTCGCGGTCGAGGAACTGCTGGCGCGCCTCCGCGCCGTGCTGCGGCGGCCCGCAGGCCTTTCCCCGGACCTCATCCGCGCGGGCCGCCTTGCCTTCGACCTCGGCCATCGCGAGGCCAGCATCGACGGCCAACCGTTCGAGCTGCCGCGCCGTGAGCTGCTGGTGCTCGAAGCCCTGATCCGCCGCATGGGCCGCTCCGTGCTGCGTTCCGCGCTGGAAGAGGCCGTCTATAATTTCGACGACGAGATCGCGTCGAACGCGCTGGACACACATCTCGCGGCTGCGCCGCAAGCTTGCCGAGGCGGATGCCGGCATCGAGATCCACGGCATTCGCGGCGTCGGCTATCTCCTGAAGAAACTACCATGAGCGAGCACGACGATCCCTATTGCCTGCGCTCGCGGCTGAGCTGGCGGCTGCTCTCGCTCCAGGCCGCGCTGCTGCTGGCGATGGTGGCCGTCGTCGTCGGAGCGTTGTGCGCATCCGGCTTCGTGCTCGCCGAGCGCGATGAGGATCGCGTGATCGACGTCGTGCAGCGCGCACTCGCGCGCCACCCGCAAGGTGGACTGATCCTGCGGCCGACGCCCGAGCTGAAGCAGTTGCGAGGCGAGGCACCGGATCTCTGGTTCCTGGTCCGCGACCGCCAGGGACATTCGCTCTCCGAAGGTGCCGTGCCGGCCGAATTCGCCGCGATCGGCGGCGGCCTCGACCAGATCAGTCAGGCGCGACTCGGCTGGCAGCTTTTTGAGGACGATCCGCGCAAGCCAGCGGCGCGGCTGAAGCGGGTCGACACCGACGCCGGCAACGTGCAGGTCATCACGGCGACACAAGGCAGACTCACCGGTACCAAGGCGCTGTTCATGACTTCGCTTGCATTCCTCGGCATCGCCCTGCCCGGCCTGCTGGTGATGGCAACGGCGACTCCATCGCAACACCAATGATCGTGCGGCGTGCCTTCAGAGGACTCGATAGCACCGCGGACCAGGCACGGCGCATCGACATCCATCAGCGCGGCGCGCGGCTGTCGCGGGAAAGTATTCCGCTGGAGGTCGTGCCGCTCGTGAATGCGGTCAACGACGCGCTGGCGCGGCTCGACCAGGGCTACGCCCGCCACAAGCGATTCGTGGCCGATGCCGCGCACGAATTGCGTACGCCGATCGCGATCCTGAACACGCGACTGGAGTCGCTTCCATCAGGACCGGACAAGGCCCGGCTGCTGGAGGATTCCGCGCGGCTGGCAACGCTCGCCGAGCAATTGCTGGACATCCAGCGGCTGGACCGCTGCGCCCATCCATTTGCGCGCATCGACCTCGTTGCGATCGCGCAAAGTGCGGCGGCCGACCTCGCGCCGCTGGCGATTGCCGCCGGCTACGAGCTGGGGCTCGATGCGCCCGCCACGCCGATCGAGACGATCGGCGACGCAGCCGCGCTGGAACGCGCGCTGACCAACCTCGTGCAGAATGCGATCCAGCACGGCCCGCGCCGCGGCACCATCGGCATTCGTGTCAGCAGCCCCGCGACCATCGAAGTCACCGATGAAGGCGCCGGCATTCCGGCCGACCAGCGTGAACAGATTTTCGAGCCGTTCTATCGGCTCACGCCGCGCGACCGCGGCGCCGGCCTTGGCCTCAATATGGTTCGCGAGATCGTGCTCCTGCATGGCGGCCACGTCTCGGTCGAAAACGGTCCCGACGGCGGCGCCTGCTTCAGGATTTCGCTGCCGCCGATCCGGCAGAGCTGATTCAATTCGCCTCCGCCTCTGAAGCGCAATGCTGTCGCAATGCACTCCCGCGACATTGGATCCGCCTCACCTCTGATCGCGCGAGGTGCAACCAAGATGCCGGAGTGCTCATGCCCAACGATTTCCTCTCGTTCTTTCTATCCTGGATGTCGGCCCCACGTCAGGTCGGCGCGGTCGCTCCGTCGGGCGCGGCGTTGGCCGATCTCATCACCCGCGAGATCACGGCATCGAGCGGCCCAATTCTCGAGCTCGGCCCTGGCACCGGCGCCTTCACCTACAAGCTCCTCAAACGCGGCGTGCGCCAGCAGGATCTCACGCTGGTCGAATACGGATCCGACTTCATGAAGCTTCTGCAATTGCGTTTTCCCAGCGCGCGCGTGTTGTGGATGGATGCGGGGCGGCTGACGACGAAGCGCCTCTATGACGGCGCGCCCGTTGGCGCGGTCGTGAGCGGATTGCCGCTGCTCAACATGTCGACCCGCAAGGTCGTCTCGATCATCGGTGGCGCGTTCAGCTATGTCCGCCCGGGCGGCGCGTTCTACCAGTTCACCTACGGCGTGGGCTGTCCAATCCCGCGGCCGGTGCTCGACCGCCTCGGCTTGCGCGCAAAGCTCGTGGATCGCACCTTGCTGAACGTGCCGCCTGCCGCCGTCTACAAGCTGACGCGACGGCCGCAGATGAAGCTCGTTGTGGGATCGCTCGCGCCGGACGTTTCAACGCCAGTCTCGCCGGAGCTGATGCGACTGGAGCGTCACAACACCACCCCAGCTTGAGCCTCAGACCAACCGGCTCTGCACCATTGCCGCCTGGATGAACGACGCAAACAGCGGATGCGGCTCGAACGGGCGCGACTTCAGCTCGGGGTGGAACTGGACGCCGATGAACCAGGGGTGATCCTCGTACTCGACGATCTCCGGCAGCACGCCGTCGGGCGAGAGGCCGGAGAACTTCAGACCGTGCTGCTCGAGACGGTCCTTGTACGCAGTGTTGACCTCGTAGCGGTGGCGGTGGCGCTCGGAAATCTCGGTCGCGCCGCCATAGACCTCGGAGACGCGGCTGCCGCGATTGAGCGCCGCCGGATAAGCGCCAAGCCGCATCGTGCCGCCGAGATCGCCGGCGTTGGAACGCTTCTCAAGCTCGTTGCCGCGCAGCCATTCCGTCATCAGGCCGACCAGGGGGCTCCTTGGTCGGGCCGAACTCGGTGGAGTTGGCCTCTTCGATACCAACGAGGTTTCGCGCCGCCTCGATCACCGCCATCTGCATGCCGAAGCAGATGCCGAAATACGGCACGTCACGCTCGCGCGCGAACTGCGCCGCGCGGATCTTGCCTTCCGCGCCGCGCTGGCCGAAGCCGCCGGGCACCAGGATGCCGTTGACGTGTTCGAGGAACGGCGCGGGATCTTCCTTCTCGAAGATCTCGCTCTCGATCCAGTCGAGATTGACCTTCACCTTGTTGGCGATGCCGCCATGCGAGAGCGCCTCGATCAGCGACTTATACGCATCCTTCATGCCGGTATATTTGCCGACAATCGCAATGGTGACGTTGCCCTCGGGATTGCGGACGCGCTCGTTGATGCGCTGCCAGCTTTGCAGCGCCGGCGGAATCCGCGAGCCGATGCCGAAGGCGGCCAGCACTTCGTCGTCGAGGCCCGCGTTGTGATAGGCCTCGGGAACAGCGTAGATGTTGTCGACGTCGCGCGCCTCGATCACGGCGCTTTCGCGCACGTTGCAGAACAGGCCGAGCTTGCGCCGCTCTTCCTTCGGAATCTCGCGGTCGGTGCGGCACAGCAGGATGTCGGGCTGGATGCCGATCGAGCGCAGTTCCTTGACCGAATGCTGCGTCGGCTTGGTCTTGAGCTCGCCGGCGCTCGGAATGTACGGCAGCAGCGTCAAATGGATGTAGACGGCGTGATCGCGCGGCAGCTCGTTCTTGAGCTGGCGGATCGCCTCGAAGAACGGCAGGCCCTCGATATCGCCGACGGTGCCGCCGATCTCGACCAGCACGAAGTCGTAATCGTCGTTGCCGGAGAGGACGAATTCCTTGATGGCGTTGGTGACGTGCGGAACCACCTGGATGGTTGCGCCGAGATAGTCGCCGCGGCGCTCTTTGGTGATGATGTCCTGGTAGATGCGGCCCGTGGTGATGTTGTCCTGCTTGGTCGCAGGCCGCCCCGTGAAGCGCTCGTAATGACCGAGATCGAGATCGGTCTCCGCGCCGTCATCGGTCACGAACACTTCGCCGTGCTGATACGGCGACATCGTTCCGGGATCGAGGTTGAGATAGGGATCGAGCTTGCGGAGGCGGACCTTGTAGCCCCGGGCCTGCAACAGGGCACCGAGCGCCGCTGAAGCCAAACCCTTGCCGAGCGAAGAAACCACGCCGCCGGTGATGAATATGTACCGCGCCATGGGGCTTAACCTCTAATCCCTCGAATTCGATTCGCCAAAGCGATCTGTATTCCGCCCCAAAGATTCTGCGGGCCTGTGGGTGAGCCAAAACTAAGAGTAGTGACAGGGTCTTGATGGGGACTGTTGATGCAGAACGGTAGCAGCCGCCCTGCATAGCCCCCTGCTTTATTGCGAGCGCGGCACCTGCGGGCCGCTAGGCGCCGGGGCCTGCTGCTGCTCGTCCGCCTTCTTCAGCGAATCCAGGATGCCGCCCGAGGTCGGCGGCGCGACCGGCGCGCCTCCGGCCGGCTGCGTCTGCGACGCCGGCGCGCCAATGATCGATGAGGGCGCACGGTTGTAGCCGGCGTACCAGGACAGGAACAGGCTGGTCAGGAAGAAGCCCGCCGCCAACACCGCAGTCGTGCGCGACAGCAGGTTCGCGGTGCCGCGGCTCGACATGAAGCCCGCGCCTCCGCCCATGCCGAGGCCACCGCCCTCCGACTTCTGGAGCAGCACGGCACCGATCATGATGGCGACGATCATGAGGTGGATGACGATGACAACAGTCTGCATGGTATCCTTCCGTCACAAGCCGACAGCGCCGGTACCGGCAGCCGATCGCGCTTCGCGGGTTTTCCTGAAGTTGCGCGGTGTTACACGATCGGAAACGGCATTGCCACCCCCGATCGGTCCCGTTCGCATTCCTGGCTTAGCTAGGGACAGCCCTTGGCGATCGCAAGGAAATCGGCCGCTTTCAGGCTGGCGCCACCGACCAGCGCGCCGTTGACGTTTTTGACCGCCATCAGCTCGGACGCGTTCGACGGCTTGACCGAGCCGCCATACAGGATGCGCATCGTGGCACCGTCGGCCTTGAACCTGGAGGTCAGGAGTTCCCGGATAAAGCCATGAATCTGCTCGACATCCCCAGCGGTGGGGGTGAGTCCCGTGCCGATCGCCCAGACCGGCTCATAGGCCACGACCAGATTGGCAGCCGTGGAGCCGTCAGGAAGCGAGCCATTGAGCTGGCCGCGCAGGATGTCCAGGGTTTGCCCGGCATCGCGCTGGCTCTGCGTCTCCCCAATGCAGACGATCGCAAGCACCCCCGCCCGCCAGGCCGCTTCGGCCTTCTGTCTCACCAAAGCGTCGCTCTCGCCGTGGTCGGCGCGGCGCTCGGAGTGGCCGACGATGATGGCGCTGGCGCCGGCATCCGCGAGCATTTCGGCGGCAATATCGCCGGTATGGGCCCCTGAAGGCTTGGGATGACAATCCTGCGCCCCGACAGCGATCGCCTTGCCGCGGGCCTTATCGGCGAAGGCCGCGATCAGCGTCGCCGGCGGGCAGACCAGCAGATCGGCCTTGCCGTTTACCTCTGCCGCGCCATTGAGCATGGCGTCGAATTCGGCAGTCGCGGCCCTCAGGCCGTTCATTTTCCAATTGCCGGCGATCAGCGGTCGGAGGGCATCGGTCATGTCAATTTCCAGCGAAATGAGGTTTGTGCATGCGCTAGCAGAGGTCCTGCTGCAGTTCCAGAGACCAGGGGCTTTTAACCGCAGAAGCAGCGACGGGCCGGACCTGAGGTTGCGGGGGAAAGCCGCCACTTTATGATGGCATATCAATTTGGTGACGCGCTCTTGCGGAATCTGCATTAAGACGCGCTCCCGTTCCCCTCCTGACAAACAAGTTGGACCAAATGCTTCGAGGAATGCGCAAGGCCTCATCAAACTGGGTCGGCAAGACCATTATGGCCTTAGTGATGGGCGTATTGATCATCAGCTTCGGCGTTTGGGGCATCGCCGACATTTTCCGTGGCTTCGGGCAGTCCACAGTGGCCAAAGTAGGCCACACCGAGATTTCGCTGAACGAGTTCCGCCAGATCTACACCGATCGCCTCCAGCAGATCGGCCGCCAAGTTGGGCGCCCGCTCACGCCTGACCAGGCGCGCGCATTCGGACTCGACCGCCAGGTGCTTCAGCAGACCATCGCGGAAGCAGCCCTCGACGAAGAGGCGCGCCGGCTCGGACTCGGTCAGTCCGACGATCAGGTCCGCCAGCTCATCATGAACGATCCGAACTTCAAGGGCGTCGACGGCAATTTCGATCCGAACCGCTTCCAGGCCGTGATCCGCAATTTCGGCTACACCGAGCAGCGCTACGTTGCCGACCAGCGCAAGGTGTCGCTGCGCCGGCAGATCACCGGCACGATCGGCGCCGGCCTCGAGCCGCCGAAGGCGATGCTCGAGGTGCTGACGCGCTTCCAGAACGAGCAGCGCGCGATCGAGTTCGTGAAGCTCGACGCGGCGCAGGCAGGCACCATCGATGCGCCCTCGCCCGAGGCGCTCGCCGCCTATTTCGAGGACCACAAGGTTCAATTCCGCGCGCCCGAATTCCGCAAGATTGCCTTCGTCGTGATCGCGCCGGAAGAGATCGCCAAATGGACCCAGGTCTCCGACGAGGACGCGAAGAAGCTGTTCGACCAGCGCAAGGACCGGCTCGGCACGCCGGAGAAGCGCGAGGTCCACCAGATCGTATTCCCCAACGTCGCTGAGGCGCAGGCCGCGCGCGAGCGTCTTGTCGGCGGGTTGTCGTTCGAGGATCTCGGCAAGGAGCGCGGATTGAGCGCCTCCGACGTCGACCTTGGGCTGGTGACCAAGTCCTCACTCGATCCGGCCATCGCCGACGCCGTCT
The DNA here is from genome assembly GCF_041200145.1 of Bradyrhizobium sp. LLZ17. NCBI lineage: Bacteria > Pseudomonadati > Pseudomonadota > Alphaproteobacteria > Hyphomicrobiales > Nitrobacteraceae > Bradyrhizobium > Bradyrhizobium zaerense. Next base: position 1,097,580 of record NZ_CP165734.1, on the reverse strand, counting down.
TTGCACTTCCCGTCGGCGAGATCAGCCAACCGATCCAGGGCCGTCTCGGCACCGCGATCGTCAAGGTCGACAAGATCGAGCCGGGTGTCGAGCCGAACTACGCCAGCATGGCCGGCGAGATCAAGCGCGAGATCGCGACCGAGCGTGCCCGCGTCAAGGTCGGGGAGCTCCGCGACAAGATGGAGGACGAGCGCGGCGCCGGCACCAGCGTGGTCGACGCGGCGCAGAAGCTCGGGCTCACGGCCGTGACCATCGATGCTGTCGATCGCTCCGGCCGCGCGCCGGATGGCCAACCCGTCGCCAGCATTCCGCAGGGCCTCGACGTGGTGTCGCAGGCTTTCAACAGCGACGTCGGCGTCGACAACGACCCGATCTCGTTCCGCGGCGGCTATGTCTGGTACGACGTGCTGGCCATCACCCCCTCGCGCGACCGCAATCTCGACGAGGTCCGCGACCAGGTCGAGGCGCGCTGGCGCCAGGACCAGATCGCCGCCAAGCTCAAGACCAAGGCGACGGAGATGGTGCAGAAGCTCGAACAAGGCGGCAAGCTCGCCGACGAGGCTGCGGCGATCGGCGCCAAGGTCGAGACCGCGAACGGCTTCAAGCGCGACGATCAGCCGGCTGGCGTGCCCACCAACCTGGTCGCGGCCGCCTTCCGCACCGCCAAAGACGGCGTCGGACAGACGCCCGTGACCGGCGGCAGCGAAGTCATCGTCTTCCGCGTCACCGACATCGTCGATCCCGCGCTGGACGCCGCCTCCGATGCCGTCAAGAAGCTGAAGGACAGCATCGATCGGGCGCTGACCGACGAGCAGGTTGCCTCCTACGTCAACAAGCTTGAAACCGAGATCGGGACCAGCATTAATCAGGCCGCCTTCGCGCAGGTGACGGGCGCGAACCAGTGAGTTGAAAGCACGCGATGGACGACCTGAAATCGATTATCGGAAAAGTGGCGACCGGCGCCAGCCTGTCGCGTGACGAAGCGGCCTCCGCCTTCGACGCAGTGATGTCCGGCGAAGCCACCCCCTCGCAGATGGGCGGCCTGTTGATGGCGCTGCGGGTGCGCGGCGAGACCGTGGACGAGATCACCGGCGCGGTCTCGGCCATGCGATCCAAGATGCTGACCGTGACGGCCCCATCTGACGCCATGGATATCGTCGGCACCGGCGGCGACGGCTCCGGCTCGGTCAACGTCTCGACCTGCGCCTCCTTCATCGTCTCGGGCGCAGGCGTGCCCGTGGCCAAGCACGGCAATCGCGCGCTGTCGTCGCGCTCGGGTGCAGCCGACGTGCTGGCCTCGCTCGGCGTCAAGATCGACCTCAAGCCCGAGCAGGTCGGCCGCTGCGTGCGCGAATGCGGCATCGGCTTCATGTTCGCGCCGGCCCACCATCCGGCCATGAAGAACGTGGGCCCGACCCGGGTCGAGCTCGCCACGCGCACGATCTTCAATCTGCTCGGACCGCTGTCCAACCCGGCCGGCGTTAAGCGACAGATGGTCGGCGTGTTCTCGCGACAATGGGTGCAGCCGCTGGCGCAGGTGCTCAAGAACCTCGGCTCCGAATCCGCTTGGGTCGTGCACGGCTCCGATGGCCTGGACGAGATCACCCTCACCGGCCCGACCTTCGTCTCCGCGCTCCACAATGGCGAGATCCGGAATTTCGAGGTGACGCCGGAGGAGGCTGGCCTGCCGCGCTGCGAGCCCGGCGCCCTGAAGGGCGGTGACGCCGACGCCAATGCCCTCGCACTCCAGAGCGTGCTTGACGGCAAGCCGAGCCCCTATCGCGACGTCGCGCTGATCAACGCCGCCGCCGCGTTGATGGTGGCCGGACGTGCCAAGGATCTCAAGGACGGGGTCGCAATCGGCGCGAAGTCGCTCGACAGCGGCGCGGCTAGCGCACGGCTGAAACATCTGATCGCGATCTCGAACGGCTGAGCCTGACATGTCGGACATCCTGACCAAGATCGAAACCTACAAGCGCGAGGAGATTGCTGCCGCCAGGCGCGCGCAGCCGCTGTCGGCGCTGGAAGCGAAGGCCAAGACGCAAGCCGCGCCGCGCGGCTTCTTGCGTGCGATCAAGGCCAAGCACGCCAGCGGCGACTACGCGCTGATCGCGGAGGTGAAGAAAGCTTCGCCGTCGAAGGGACTGATCCGCGCGGATTTTGATCCGCCTGAGCTCGCCAAGGCTTATGAAGCAGGCGGCGCCGCCTGTCTGTCGGTGCTGACCGACACGCCCTCGTTCCAGGGCCATCTCGATTTCATGGTGGCGGCGCGCGCCGCAACCTCACTGCCGGTGCTGCGCAAGGATTTCATGTTCGACACCTATCAGGTGGTCGAGGCGCGCGCGCACGGCGCCGATTGCATCCTCATCATCATGGCCGCGCTCGACGATGCCACGGCGAGGGATCTCGAGGACGCGGCGCTCGCCTATGGCATGGACGTGCTGATCGAGATTCACGACCGCGCCGAGCTCGACCGGGCGCTGAAGCTGCGCTCGCCGATGATCGGGGTCAATAATCGCAATTTGCGCACCTTCGAGACCACGCTTGCGACCAGCGAGATGCTGGCGCCGCTGATTCCGCAAGACCGGCTGATGGTCGGCGAGAGCGGCATCTTCACACCGGCGGATCTCGCCCGGCTCGAGCGCGTCGGCATGTCGACCTTCTTGGTCGGCGAGAGCCTGATGCGGCAAACCGACGTGACCGCAGCTACACGCACGCTGCTCGCCCGCGAGACCGCACCGCGCGCCGCGGGTACCCGCTGACATGGCGCGCAAGCCGTCGAACACCAAGTCCGCCAAGTCTCTCCTCGCGACCGCGAAGGCCGGCCCTGGCCTTACCCATATCGGCGCCTCCGGCGAGGCGCGCATGGTCGACGTCTCGGACAAACCCGCGACGGAGCGGCTCGCAGTCGCGGAGGGCCGGGTCGTCATGAGCAAGACGACGCTTGACCTGATCGTCTCCGGCAACGCCAAGAAGGGCGACGTGCTCGGCACCGCGCGTATCGCCGGCATCATGGCCGCCAAGCGCACCTCGGAGCTGATCCCGCTCTGCCATCCGCTCGCATTGTCAAAGGTGACGGTGGACATCGAGCCGGATGCAAAACTGCCGGGCTGCCTTGTTCGGGCCAGCGTGAAGGTCACGGGCCCGACCGGCGTCGAGATGGAGGCGTTGACGGCTGTTACGGTCGCTTGCCTCACTATCTACGACATGATCAAGGCGGTGGAACGCGGCGTGCGCATCGAAGGCATTCACCTCGTCGAGAAGCTGGGCGGCAAGTCGGGCCACTATCGCGCCTGACGCGATCTATCTCGCCTCGCGCTGTCGTTCGCGATAGGCGCGCGTCTTCATCCGGTTGCCGCATAGCGTCGACATGCACCATCGTCGCGTCGATGGCTTCGACCGGTCGAAGAACACCCGACGGCATTCCTCCGAGGCACACATCTTCAATCGATCCAACGTTCCCGTAAGCGTTGCATCGTGCAGCTCGATCGCGATGGCGGAGAGTCCCGCGAGCGCATCCTCGCGCACCGCCGACAAGATCGCACCCCGCCCCGCACGCGCCTCCACCCGTAACGGAAACGGCGCCAGCGCGTCATCGAGCGCACCGAGCACATCCTTGTTCCGACGCCGCTCTGCCGGCTCGCATTGCAGATAGGCACGCAACGCTCCGCGCAGCCGCAGGGCGGTCTCGAACATCGGGAGCGTGACACGACCGCCGCCCGTATCGAGCCCGCGTTCCTGCATCCACTCCGCAAGCTGCTTCGGCCCGCCGAGCTCATCGCCCTGCGGGTGCTCCACGCCGAAATGCGTGAAGTGCCGAGCATCGAGCGTGTTGGCGAAATCGTAGACGTTCGCCAACTCGTCGGGAACTTTGAATTTGCGCGACTCTTTGGACATCGGAACACCAAGCGTTGGAACACCATTAAAGCAGCTTTACCGGTTGACAGCAACCGAAACCAGTATAATTTATATACAGGTGTCGATCTGTTGCGACAACGAGACTGGAGATTGCGAGCCGTGGCTGATGCCCTGCACTATCTCGAACTTACCGAGCTCGCCGCACGCCTCAAGGCGCGCGCAATCTCCGCGCTGGACGTGACGCGTTCGCAGCTCCACCGCATCTGTGCCCTGGATTGCGACCTCGGCAGCTATGTTCACGTGATGGCGGAATCGGCCATCGCCGAGGCGAAAGCTGCGGACGCCGAAATCGCCTGTGGCCACTACCGCGGTCCGCTGCATGGCGTACCGATTGCGCTGAAGGATCTGTTCTGGACCAAGGGCATTCCGACCGCCGCCGGCACCACCCTGCATCGCGACTTTCGACCCGATGAAGATGCGACCGTCGTGCGCCGGCTCAAGGACGCGGGTGCCATTGTGCTGGGCAAGCTGCAACTCACCGAAGGCGCCTATTCCGACCACCATCCGCTGGTGACGCCGCCGAAGAATCCCTGGAACGCGGATTACTGGCCGGGCATTTCGTCGAGCGGTTCGGCGGTCGCGACGGCCGCCGGACTTTGCTTCGGCTCGCTTGGCTCCGACACCGGCGGCTCGATCCGCTGGCCGTGCGCCGCCAACGGACTGACCGGGCTGAAGCCAAGCTGGGGCCGTGTTAGCCGCCACGGCACGTTCGAGCTGGCAGCGAGCCTCGACCATGTCGGACCGATCGGCCGCAGCGCTGTCGATACCGCCGCGCTGCTCGGCGTGATCGCCGGACACGACCCGAGCGACCCGACCTCGCTGCTCGATCCGGTGCCGGACTATTTGGCCGCGGCCATACAGGACGTACGAGGCTTGCGTATCGGCGTCGACGCAGCCTGGAACGGCAACGACGTGGACGTTGCGACGCAGCGTGTATTGTCCGACGCCATCGATGCTTTCCGCACACATGGGGCTGACATTGTCGATGTCCAATTTCCGGACGTGAAGCAGGCGGTCGTCGATTGGACGCCGAATTGTGCGGTGGAGGCTGCCGTCGCGCACGAGGCGACTTATCCCGCCCGCAAGGACCAGTATGGTCCGATCCTCGCGTCGGTCATCGAGGCCGGTCGTGCGCTCTCGGCTCTCGATTATCAAAAGATCTTGCTGCGGCGGCTGGCACTGCGCGGCCGTGTGACCGCACTGTTCGAGACGATCGACCTGCTGCTGATCCCGGTGCACCCGTTTCCGCCCGTGACGCTCGCCCCGATCCGGACGCTCGGCGAGCAGCCGGACCTGATCGCGAAAATGCAGCGCTACACCTGCGCGTTCGACATGACTGGTCATCCCACCATCACACTGCCGGGCGGAGCATCGGCCGACGGAATGCCGATCGCGTTCCAGCTCGTCGCCGGTCATCTCAAGGAAGCCGTGCTCTTACGCGCTGGTGCGGCATTCCAGCGCGCCACCTCATGGCATCGTCGCCATCCCGCCCTCACCTTACGGAGGCAACATTGACCATTCAGTTCGCCCAGGCTCATCGAAGCTTTTTCTACGGCTGGTTCGTCGTCGCCGGCGCGTTCGCGATCATGTTCGTCGGCTTCGGATCCGCCTACACGTTCAGCGCATTTCTGGAACCGCTCCAGCGCGATTTCGGCGCCTCTCGTGGTTCGATCTCGCTGGTATTCTCGATCGCCGGCTTCCTGTACTTCGCCCTTGGCATCGTCAGCGGTCCCCTTGCCGACCGGTTCGGCTCACGCCCGTTCGCCGTTGCCGGCATGATCCTGGTCGCAGCCGGACTTGCGGCCGCGAGCACTGCGCGTTCCCTTGTCGAGGTCTACCTCGCCTACGGACTTGGTGTCGGACTCGGCGTCGGCTGCGCCTATGTTCCGGCGATCGGCGCGGTGCAGCGCTGGTTCGTGAAACGCCGCGGCTTTGCTTCCGGTCTGGCCGTCAGCGGTATCGGGCTCGGCACCCTGGCAATGCCGCCGCTCGCCTCCCTGCTGATCGCATGGGCGGGCTGGCGCGGCGCCTATCTCGCGCTAGGCGCCATCGCGCTGGTGCTCGGCGGCGGGCTCTCACTGCTGATCGAGAATGACCCGAAGGACCGCGGCCTTGGTCCCGACGGCGACCCACTCCGCGAGACATCGGGTGCGACCAAGCCCAGCGGTGCTTCGGTTCCTGAGGCCGTCCGGTCGACGCGCTTTATCGGCCTCTACGTGTCCTGTCTGGTCTGCTCGTTCGGCGCCTTCGTCCCGTTCGTCCATCTCGTGCCCTATGCACGGGACCATGGCGTCACGGCATCGTCTGCCGTGGCGCTGCTCGGAATGATCGGGGTCGGCAGCACTGCGGGCCGCTTCTTTCTCGGCGCACTCGCCGACCGCGTGGGCCGCGACCGCTCGCTGATCATCGTGCTGATCGGAATGGCGCTCGCCATGGCGATCTGGGCAGTGGCGGCAAACACCTGGGCTCTCGCCGCCTTCGCCTTCGTCTATGGCACCTTCTACGGGGGTGGGTCGCGGTCCTGCCCGCCGTCGTGATGGACTATTTCGGAGGACGCAATGTCGGCGGAATCATCGGCATTCTCTACACCAGCATCGCCTTCGGCACGCTCATTGGCCCGAGCGCCGCTGGCTTCGCCTACGACGTCAATCACAGCTACACGCTGCCAATCCTGGTCAGCGCCGCCGCGAACATGGTCGCGGCGTTGATCGTGGTGGCGATACTGGCGCGCAGCAGGACACACGCGGTCAGCGCGGCGACGCGCTGATCGATCCCCGCAGTGATGATGGCAGGCGGGACACTGGCGGCGATCGGACCGTATTCGGTTCGATCCCCGTCGATCGATTTTTCTCATTTCAGTTCATGTCGCATTAACCCAGCTTGCTAACTTCGCCTCCACATCGTTCCCGTAAACCAACGGATGTTTCCAGGGCCGGAAGTTGACCCTGACGTGTGCGCGGCATCGATCGACATGAAGACGAAGTACGGCAGTCGCCTTTTTGAACAGGCCTTCGCGCGCAGCGGACCGATCCGCTGGCTGGTGGTGGGCGGCACACTCCTGATTGCGGCGATCGCCGTCGGCGCGGTGCTGATGGCACAGAATTTCCGCGAGCGCGCGCTGCGCAACTCGGGCCGCGAGCTGGAAAACACCGTGCTGCTGCTCGCCCAACATTTCGATCAGCAATTGCAGGACTTCGCTGTCATCCAGAAGGATTTCATCGACCATGTTCGCGCGAGCGGGATCACAAACGCCGAGGACTATCGCAATCGGCTGTCCGGCCAGGACATCCATCGCATGCTGCGCTCGAAGATCGAGGCGCTGCCTTACATCGGCGGTGTCAACATCATCGATGCCGACGGCAATTTGATCAATTCGTCGACGGCCTGGCCGGCTCCGAAGGTCAACGTTGCCGACCGCGCCTATTTCCGCACCTTCCGATATGATCCCCATTCGCCCGAGATGCTGATCGAGCCGTTGCACAGCCGCGTCTCCGGGGAATGGACCATCCTGATCGTCCGCAAGATCGTCGGCCCCAATGGCGAGTTCATAGGGGCTATCGGGCGCGGCATCGAGCCCGCCGGTTTCGAGAAGTTCTTCGAAACCGTGGTGCTCGGCGAAGGCGCCACCATCTCGATGCTGCACCGGGACGGCACGCTGCTTGCCCGCTATCCCCATTCGAGCGACCTGATGGGACATAATTTCAAGACCGGCCCGTTCGAGCAGCAACGCGTTTTCGGGCTCGATCACTTCGCCGGGCGCCTCACCAGTCCGGTTGACGGCGAGGACCGGCTGATTTCCGCGCGCGCCCTGCCCCACTTCCCGATCCTGATGATGGCGACCACGACGCGCGCGGCCGCTTTGGCGGACTGGCGCGAGCAGATCGGTATCCTGATTTCGGTCGCCGGCGCCTCCGCGCTCGCGATCGCGGGCGTGCTGATTGCGATCGTGCGCAAACTTCTGGAGCAGCATCGTCTCTCGCGCGAGCGGTTGATGCTGGAGAAGCAGCGGCTCGACCGCGCCGTCAACAACATGACGCAAGGGCTGCTGTTGTTCGACGCGTCGCAACATCTCGTGATCTGCAACCAGCGCTACATCGAAATGTACGGATTGTCGGCCGAGATCGTGAAGCCGGGGTGCAGTTTCCACGACATCATCGCGCATCGCAAAGCCACAGGCTCGTTCACGGGCGACGTCGATCAGTATGTCGCGCGGGTGCTGCGCGACGTCCATGGGCGCAACTCCATGGTGGTCGACACCAGCGACGGTCGTTCGATCCAGATCCTCAACGAGCCTCTCGGTGACGGCGGCTGGGTGGCGACGCATGAGGACATCACCGAGCGCCGACGCATCGAAGAGCGCATCACTCACCTCGCCCATTACGACGCGCTGACCGACCTGCCCAACCGGGCCATGTTCCACGAACATTTGCGCGAGGAGCTGTTCGCGCTGAGCGACGGCGAAGAGCTTGCGGTCCACTATATCGACATCGACGAGTTCAAGGGCGTCAACGACGCGCTCGGCCATCTCGTCGGCGACGAGCTCTTGAAGTCGGTTGCCGCAAGCCTCAGCCGTTGCACGGGTCCGATGGATTTCGTGGCGCGGCTCGGCGGCGACGAATTCGCGATCGTACAGAGTGGCTTGACGTCGCAGCACCAGGTCAACGACCTCGTTGCGCGTGTCTTCGCGGCAATTCGCACCCCGTTCGATTGCATGGGCCATCACCTCACCGCCGACGCCAGCATCGGCATTGCGCTGGCGCCGGGGCACGGCACCGCGCTGGACCAGATCCTGAAGAACGCGGACCTGGCGATGTATGCCGCCAAATCCGCGGGACGTCACACCTATCGCTTCTTCGAGCCGGAGATGGACGCCAAGGTCCGCGAACGGCGTCAGCTCGAAATCGATCTGCGTCACGCCATCTCCCATGACGGTCTGGAGGTCTATTACCAGCCCTGCCTCAGCCTGAAGGACGATCGCATCACTGGCTGCGAGGCGCTGGTGCGCTGGCGTCATCCCGAACGAGGCATGGTCTCGCCGGCCGAATTCATCCCGATCGCGGAGGATACCGGCCTGATCAACGAGATCGGCGAATGGGTGCTGACGACCGCCTGCCGCGACGCGGCGACCTGGCCCGACGACATCCGCCTCGCCGTCAACGTCTCGCCGGTGCAATTCAAGAGCGGCACGCTGGCGCTGAAGATCATGGCGGCGCTGGCCGCCTCAAACCTGCCCGCGAGCCGGCTCGAGCTCGAGATCACCGAGGCCGTGCTGATCCGCGACGACGACACGGCGCTCGCGATCCTGCACGAGCTCCGTGCCATCGGCGTGCGCATCGCGCTGGACGATTTCGGCACCGGCTACTCGTCGCTGAGCTACCTGCACCGCTTCCCGTTCGACAAGATCAAGATCGACCGCTGCTTCGTCAGCGACATCGCGGGTCCCGACGGCTCCGCCAGCATCGTGCAGGCCGTGGTCAATCTCGCCAGCGCCCGCCGCATGGCGACCACGGCCGAGGGCGTCGAAACCGAGGAACAGCAGCGCCTGCTGCGCACGCTCGGCTGCACAGAGATGCAGGGCTATCTGTTCAGTGCCGCGAAACCGGCGGACAAGGTGTTGGAGCTGTTCGCGCTGCATCGCAGCCGCCTCGCCCAACACGGCGCCCATCAAGGCCGCCGCCGCGAGGCGGGCTAGCCATCAGTTCGGTCTCTCGAGGAGCTCTCCGTGCCCCCTCGCCCCGCTTGCGGGACGAGAGAGCGCGACGCAGCGCGGCAAAGGCTAGTTCGGTACCGTCGTCTTCGGCGCCGGCTTCGCAGCCGCCGCATTCACGGTGACGCCGTGCAGGAAGTCGTCGGCCGCATGAAGCGCCTTGTCGTCCTTCTCTTCAGGCGGAACGTAGGATTGCGAGCCGGTCTGCTCGGCGCCTTCGGCGGCCGAGAGATGGCCGCGCATCTGGGATTCCGCCATGGTGTCCATCCGGCCTTTCAGCTCGGCCGGCACGTCCTGGAGGATCTCGATGTCGGGCGCGATGCCCTGCGCCTGGATCGAGCGGCCCGACGGCGTGTAGTAGCGGGCCGTGGTCAGCGCCAGCGCGCCATTGCCGGCGCCGAGCGGAATGATGGTCTGCACCGAACCCTTGCCGAACGAACGCGTACCTATGATGGTCGCACGCTTGTGATCATGCAGGGCACCGGCGACGATCTCGGAGGCCGATGCCGAGCCGCCGTTGATCAGGACCACCAGCGGCTTGCCCTTGGTGAGATCGCCGCCATGCGCGGTGAAGCGCTGGGTCTCTTCCGGATTGCGCCCTCGGGTCGAGACGACCTCGCCGCGCTGCAGGAACGCGCTGGATACCGACACGGCCTGGTCGAGCAGTCCGCCCGGATTGTTGCGCAGATCCATCACATAGCCCGCGAGCTTCTCCGGCGGGACGTCTCGCGAGATCGAGGCGATCGCCTTCTTCAGGCCGTCCGTGGTCTGCTCGTTGAACGAGGTGACGCGGATGTAGCCGATGTCGCCGTTCTCGACGTGGAATCGCACCGGGCGCACATGAATGATCTCACGTGTGATCGCCACGTCAAGCGGAGCGTCGGCGCCCTTGCGCACGATGGTGAGCTTGGTCTTGGTATCGACCGGGCCCTTCATCTTGTTGACGGCTTGCTCGAGCGTCAGCCCCTGCACGGCATCGCCGTCGATCTTGCTGATGAGATCGCCCGACATAATGCCGGCCTTCGAAGCCGGCGTGTCGTCGATCGGGGAGACAACCTTGACCAGGCCGTCTTCCATGGTGACCTCGATACCGAGGCCGCCGAACTCGCCGGAGGTGGTCTCCTGCATCTCGGTCCAGGCCTTGTCGTTCATGTAGCGCGAATGCGGATCGAGCGAGGTCACCATGCCGGTGATCGCGCCTTCGATCAGCTTGGCATTGTCGGGCTTCTCGACATAGCTCGCCTTCACCCGCTCGAAGACCTCGCCGAACAAATTGAGCTGGGAATAGGCGTCATCCGCACTCGCTGCCGCCCGAGCCGCCCAGACTCCGCCGTGCGGACTGGCTACCAGAAGGGTCAGGCATGCTCCGGTGAGCGCGCCCAGGGGGAACAGCAGGGTTTTCCGCATGGAATGGTTGGCCTTTTTGCTTGGCGGTTCTCTTGGGCTTGGGAGGCGCCATGCAAATGGCGATCCATCCCGGTTCTCACAATATCATTCTGGTTTCTTCAAGGCCGGCATGCCACGCTGGCGGGTAGATTGTCAAAATCCCCCTCGCCCCGGCCTAAACTTTTGGCAACGTTCCGAAACCGTCTCGCCGCGGGAGCGAATCGGCCTGCCCGTTCGCGCCCTCCAGCTATGCGATATTAGGATGGTTTTGCAGCTCCGGACGGGATAGGCGATGACATAAGGCTTCAAATTCTCGGGAGGACAACAATGAACGAAGCGCCCCGCATCCCGCAAAGGAATGTCGAACTTGGCTCCAGCGACGAGCCGTTCCAGAACCTGCACGAACTCATCCGGAAGGCGCGCTCCAACCTCAACCAGAACGCCTGGGACTATATCGTCGGCGCCGCCGAGACCGAGACCACGATGCGCCGCAACCGCATGGCCCTGGACGAGATCGCCTTCCGCCCGCGCGTGCTGCGCGACGTGCGCAAGGTCGACGGCTCTGTCGAGCAGTTCGGCCGCAAGATGCGGCTGCCGGTCGTGCTCGCCCCTGTCGGCGCGCTGGAAATCTTCGACCCGCACGGAGCCGCCAGCGTGGCGCGCGCCTGCGGCACCTTCGGGGCCGCCCATATGTTGAGCTCGGTGTCCGAGCCCGGCCTGGAGCAGACCGCCGAAGCCGCGCCCGATGCATTGCGGCTCTATCAGCTCTATGTCCGCGGGGACGATGCCTTCGTCGCCGATGTCGTCAGCCGGGCCGGGAAGCACAATTATGCGGCCTTCTGCCTGACGGTGGACACCGCCCATTACAGCCGTCGTGAGCGTGACATCGCCAAGCGCTACGTGCGCGAGAGCCGCCTGCGCGCCACCGGCGGCGACTACCAGAAGGGTCTGGAGTGGCGGACCGTGAAGATGATCAAAGACAAGTTCAAGATGCCGCTGATCCTCAAGGGGATTGCGACCGCCGAGGACGCGCAGATCGCGGTCGATCACGGCGTCGAATGGATCTACGTCTCCAACCATGGCGGGCGGCAGCTCGATCACGGCCGCGGCGCCATGCACGTGCTCCCCGAGATCGTCGACGCCGTGAAAGGCCGCGCCAAGGTCATGGTCGATGGCGGCATCTGCCGCGGCACCGATATTGTCAAGGCGATCGCGGCGGGCGCCGACCTCGTCGGCGTCGGCCGGCTGCAATGCTGGGCGTTGGCGGCGGCGGGTGAAGCCGGCGTGACGCGCATGCTGGAACTGCTGGAGGACGAGGTGCTGCGCTGTCTCGGCCTGCTCGGGGCCACCTCGTTCGCCGAGGTGAACAAGTCCTGCCTGCATCCGGCAACCGCCACCAACGCACCGAGCGTATTCAGCGCGTTCCCGCTGTTTGACCACGAGCCTTACCGGTACTGACCGCCAACTACAGACACTGAGGTGCAAAGGAAAGCAATGACATCGCTCTCTCCCGGCAGCGCGGATGCGCTTCTGTTCGATCTCGGGCGCGTGGTGCTCGATATCGATTTCTCCAAGGCGATCGCCTGCTGGGCGGGACATGCCGGTTGCAAGCCGGAGGCCATCGTCATGCGCTATGTGCGCGACAGCGAAGCCTACCGGCTGCACGAGGTCGGCAAGATCAGCGACGAGGATTATTTCGAGACGCTGCGCGCCTCGCTCGGGATCCGCATTTCCGATGCGCAGTTCCTCGAAGGGTGGAACGCAATCTTCGCCGGCGAGATGCCTAACATCGCGGAACTGCTGCCGCGCGCGGCCAGGCATCTGCCGCTCTATGTCTTCTCCAATACCAACCGGCCGCATATCGACTATTTTTCGAAGCAATATGCGGACGTGCTCGGCCATTTCCGCGAGCTGTATTTGTCCTCCAGCATCGGCCTGCGCAAGCCGGATGCGGAAGCCTTCGACCACGTCGTGGCCGCAATCGGCGTGCCGGCGCAACGCATCGTGTTCTTCGATGACCTTGCCGAGAATGTCGAAGGCGCGCGCGCCCGCGGGCTGACCGCAGTGCATGTGACCTCGCCCCTCGATGTCGGCGATGCGCTGAAGGCGCTGGGAGTCTGACCGCGGACGTCGTGAAGGGCGTTAGGTGCGGCGGTTCCCGGAACTAATTTGGCTCGGAATGAGGAACCAAATCACTTTGTGCATTTTTATACAGAGTTCCGGGAACGGAATGCAGGCCTCCGGACTCTTCAATCCGTCGGTACTTCTACGGACGGACGCATCATCGTGTTGGGCAAGACCTACCTTACCAAGCAAGCCTCTCCTTCTCCAATTCGCCAGAACCACCTCGGATTCGGAGCTCTCGGCCAAGCTGATCAGCAAGGCTGCCGATCTGAAGTCTCAGGCTGACCCGCTGCCCGACAAGGATCGGGATCTCAAGGCGCCGGACGTTGATCGTGAAAATGGAACCGGGACAGCCTGAGGGCCGTCCCCCGGCCATCCTGCTCTCAGCCGTTTTTTTTCTCACGAGCTCAGCATCTGAGCCGCTTCGGCCCATTCAGGCAGCCCCGGCTCACCAGCGGCCCTGAAGCTTCAGGCTCGCTTCGAGGTCGCCGCGAAAATTATGCTGACCGAGATGGAGCAACTTGCACTGCAGGTCGACCCAGATCTTGCCGCCGATATCGCGCCAGCGGCGACAGAACGCATAATCCTCCGACAGATAGCGGCCGGACTCCGGATCGATCATGCAGTCGAAGAACAGCCAGTGCAGATGCGCCAGCGGATTGTTCGGCGGGCCGTCCGGGACGTAGCTCAGCTTGGGATAGTGCTCCATCATCCGCCTGAACACGTCGCGCTTGATGCACATGAAACCGGTCGGCGCCTCCGCCACCTCCACGAAATCATCGGCATCGGCATAGGTGCTGACGCGCTCGGCGCCATGTCCGATCGGGTTGAAGGGATATTCGGTGTAGCGATCTTCGAATTGCTGTCGGGTCGTTGCCGCCGGCAGGCCACCCTCCGGCCAGTTGAAGTTCTTCATCGGATAGACGCCGGCGGTCACGTCGCGATCGATCAGGAGCAGGCGGCACACCGCTTGCGGCGTGAAGGCGATGTCGGAATCGATCCAGAACAGATGAGTCAGTGTTTCGTCGGACAGGAACTTGAGCACCATCTTGTTGCGCGAGCGGGTGATCAGGCTCTCCGAATGCATGTGCAGGATACACTGCAGCCCGAACCGGTTACAGTGATGAGTCAGCTCGAAGATACTGGTGACATAATGCATGCTGACCGCCGAGATGTAGCACGGCGTCGCGAACATCACCTTCATCGATTTCAGCGCTTCGTCGGGTAGCATTTCTCGCTCGTCAGGCCGCGTTGCTGCGTCTATTTCGGCGCATTCTCCGGCGGTTTGCTCGCCGGTGCGGGCTTGACGGCCGCCACTGGCTGCTTGCTGGGATTTGTCGGAGTCTGTTTTTGTTCAACACGCGGCTCGGGCGCGGTCGGCGCCGCCGGCCCGCTCTGTCCGATCGAGACCGAGATCCCGAACAGCCGCCACTGTCCGTTCACCGGTGCGAAGGCCAGGTCGAAATTGACCTGGTTCGGGACCGAGGGAAAGAAGCCCGCCATATGCATCAGTCCGTTGGCCTCGATCTGCGGCAGTAGATTGAGCTGCGGATCGATCACGGCGACACCCGAGAGGTCGAGATTGTCGTTGCGCAGCTTGGCGAAGATCTCGCTCAGCCGCGCCGCCGAGTTGACCTGAAAGCCGGGCGCGCCGATATCGCGCAGCACCGTGTAATTGCCGGTCTTGTTGGCGTGGTCGAGTGCGAGCAGCGAGGAACGGACCAGCATCAGCACGCCGTTGCGGTCGATCTGCGCTGGTTTTGGCGCCGGCGGAGGTGTTTCCGCATGACCGGCGGCGGCCGCCGCGATCAGCGCAGCCCCAAGCATTAACGCCCGCCACGCCCGTTGCTTTCCGCTCAGCACGCCGCCATCACCACGCAACCGTCACTCCGGCGCGTCCACCGACGCCGCCTTGCGCGAACCCGGCCGCAACACCGCCATTGAGCACGACATACTGGTTGAGGCGCATCTGGGCGCCCAGGCTCATGGCGTTCTGGCCGCGGAACGTGCCCCAGTTGGTGGAGACCGCAAACCGCTTGTCCGATGGCAGCGCCGAGCCGCCCATGGCGATGGCGATGGCGGTGCCCTCGAAGGCCTGCCGCATCTGCGTCTGCAACGTGGAGACGTTGGACTGCAGCGTGGAAATATCCGCACCGCTGAAGCTTGCGGCGGCCAGATGCCCGGCGGCATCCGTTGTCACCACCTGTGTCGGGCCGGATTGTGCGGCAAGGCTCGCGGCCGAGGTGAGGCCGGACATGCGGTAGGTGTTCGTGCTGGTGCCGATCGAGACCTGGTTGGGCGCTGATGTTGTCGCACCCGCGCCGATCGCGGTCGAATTGGCGAAGGTCGCCGTGGCGCCCGCACCGACCGCCGTCGCGCCGGTGGCGCTCGCCGTGCTGCCCTGGCCGATCGCGGTCGTGGCGTCGCCGGTGGCGTTGCTGTTTCGGCCGAACGCGCTCGCTGTCAGGCCATTGGCGATGCTGCCTTGACCAGTCGCGGTTGCGAAATCCCCATTTGCGAAACTGCCTTGGCCGATCGCGGTCGCACTGTCGCCGTGGGCGACGCTCTGGGCACCCGTCGCGGTCGCGTTGGTACCATTCGCGTTGCTGAGACTACCGGTCGCGGTCGCGTTCACACCGTTCGCGACGCTGCCTTGTCCCGTCGCCGTCGCGTTGGTCCCGTTTGCGTTGCTGCCTTGACCAGTCGCGGTCGCGAAATCGCCATTTGCGAAACTGCCTTGGCCAGTCGCGGTCGCGCTGTCGCCGTGGGCGACGCTCTGGGCGCCCGTCGCAGTCGTGAAGGTGCCATTTGCAGAAATTTGAATACCTGTTGCCGTTGCATCAAAGCCATTTGCCTTGCTTAGACTACCGGTCGCGGTCGCGTCCGCGCCGTTGGCGGTGCTGGCCTGTCCCGTCGCCGTCGCGTTGGTGCCGTTAGCAAAGCTAGCTTGGCCTGTCGCGGTCGCGTTGGTGCCGTTGGCATCACTGGTTTGTCCCGTTGCCGTCGCGTTGGTCCCGTCTGCGGTGCTGACCTGTCCAGTTGCGGTCGCGAACGTGCCGTTCGCAAAGCTGTTTTGTCCCGTCGACGTCGCGTAGGCGCCGTTTGCGATGCTGCTTTCTCCCGTTGCGGTCGCGGAGATGCCTTTGGCCTGACTGACATGTCCTGTCGCCGTCGCGCCGTCTCCGCTCGCGATGCTGCCTGCACCGTAAGCCGTCGCGTCGGAGCCGGTCGTGGTGGCCCCGCTGCCAACCGCTGTCGCGTTGCCGCTGGGCGCGTTGATCACGCCGCCGCCGGCGGCGTAGTCGGCAGAAAGAGCTGCCGAAGGGTAGAGCACCGCACCGGCACCCAGCACACCCACGCCGGTCAGCATGCTGCTGGCGAGCAAGCCGGCCTTGCGAGACAGGCGCCTAAGTGCCCCAAAAATAGTGTCGTGACGCCGATGCGCGTACATGAGAGCCCCTCGAACGGACGGCCCGATTCTGTCGATTGACCTACCGCTCCGGGCAGCTTCTCCAAGCCGCAGGACGATCGCATCTGACGTTCGTCAGAGATCGGAGGGAAAGCGGGCCTTTCGACCTGAATGTTTGAGGAGTGAGACATCGCAGCAACATCCCGCAATATGCTTGCAATTCAGCATTGCACCTCGCCTTCGCCACTCGCGAACCTCAGATTCCCGATGCCGCGCTGCTTTGCGGCAACATCGGCTCGACTGCCGCTTTTTCTGTCCTTGCCCTGGCGCGGCGCTGCGCTGAGATGCCTCATTGCATTTTGAGGCATTTTGTCTTGGGGACGGACGATATTTCCAACGACTCCGTATTTGACCTCATCGGCGCCATCTACGAGGCCGCGCTCGACGGAAGCCGCTGGGAAAGTGTGCTGACGCGCATCGACGAGGCGATGGGCGGTCGCATCCTGTTCGGTGTCTATGACCCCGCAAACGGCCTCTCCAGCCTGGTGTCGCCGCGCATCGACCCCGACCGCGTGCAAGAGCTGCTCGGCTGGGCGCCGCGCAATCCCCTGTTGCCGCTTGGCATCGGCAGGACGCCGGGCGAGGTCTTCACCATCGGCGACTTCATCACACGCGATGAGTTCACCGCGACCGACTACTACAACGAATGGTGGCAGCCAGCCGGCTTCGATACCGAGCCGTTGACGACGAATTTGCTGGTCGATCATAACGCCACGGGCATCCTGACCAGCCACCGGCCGTCCAATTTGCCTTCATATGACGATAACGCACGGCGGCTGTTTGCGACGCTGGCGCAGCATCTCGTACGCGCCGTTGCCATCCAGCGGCGTACCCACCAGCTCGACGTCACCGGCCGCGCTGCGCTAGCGGGACTGGATGGGCTAGACCACGGCTTCGTTCTCGCAGACGCTGAGGCGCGCCCGATCTTCGTCAATCGCCGCGCGCGCGAATGGCTCGATGCCGCCGAGAGCATCGTGCTTGAGGCAGGCGCGCTGAGCGCCATCAACAGCGAAGACGGCCGCTCTCTGCAATCACTGATCGGCTCGTGCAGCATCGATCATCCCGATCGCATCGGCGGCGAGATGAGCTTGCGGCGGCATCCAGGCCGCATGCCGCTGCACGTGCAGGTGACGCCAGTCGGCACAGATTGGGCGGAGAGTTCGGTGCCGCTTGCCTCCGGCTGGCGATCGAGCGCGATGGTGCTCATCACCGACCCCGAGCCGGACGCGAGATCAAGACTCGACGCTTTGCGCACGCGTTACGGCCTCACCCGTGCCGAAGCCGCCTTTGCGCTCGAGATCGTCAAGGGCGGCGGCCGCAAAGCGACGGCGGAACGGCTAGGGATCACCGACGGAACCGCGCGCAGCCATTTGTCGAAAATCTTCGACAAGACGGGCGTGAACCGGCAGGCCGAACTGGTGCGGCTATTGCTCCATAGATAAGCTGCGTCCACGCGCATGCACGTCCGTTTTGCCTCGACGGCCACTGTCGGCTAGAACGCTTGCCGCGACCCGATTGTCGTATTGCCCGAGCAGGAGTTTTCACCGTGGCCCTCATGCCGGTTTCCGACGCGCTTGCCGCGGTGCTTGCCGGCGCAGAGCCGCTGGCGGAAGAGATGGTTGCGCTCGACGAGGCCTGGCACCGGGTGCTGGCGCGCGATCTCGCGGCGCGCCGTACGCAGCCACCGCAGGCGATGTCGGCCATGGACGGCTACGCAGTGCGCGCCGCCGACGCGGCCAGGATCGATGCACAGCTCAATCTGATTGGCGAGGTCGCAGCCGGCCAGCCGTTCGCGGGAACGGTGGGCGCTGGCGAAGCCGTACGGATTTTCACAGGCGGCGTCGTTCCCGATGGCGCGGATGCGGTCGTGATCCAGGAGGATACTGCGGTCGAGGGCAAGCGCGTCACGATCAAGGAAGCCGCCCTCATCGGACGGCACATCCGCCTGGCCGGCGTCGATTTTCGCGAAGGCGATTTGCTGCTGAAGCGAGGAACCCGACTCACCGAGCGTGACCTGGCGCTCGCGGCCGCGATGAACCACCCGCGCCTGCCCGTCCGCCGCCGGCCGAGAGTTGCGATCCTCGCAACCGGCGATGAGCTGGTGATGCCCGGCGTCACCCCCGGCGCGGGTCAGATCGTTTATTCCAACGGCTATGCCCTGCACGCGCTCGCGCGCAGCGAAGGCGCCGAGACCATCGACCTCGGCATCGCCGCCGACACGGTTGAGGCGACCACGGCCGGCATCCGCCGCGCCCGCGACAGCGGGGCGGACGTCCTGATCACCACCGGCGGCGCCTCGGTTGGCGACCACGACCTGGTCAAGCCGGCGCTCGAGGCCGAAGGCATCTCGATGGCGTTCTGGAAGATCGCGATTCGCCCGGGCAAGCCGATGATGCACGGTCAGCTCGGCGCGATGCGCGTGATCGGCCTGCCCGGCAATCCCGTGTCGTCCTACGTCTGTGCGTTCCTGTTCATGGTGCCGCTGATTCGCGCGCTCTCGGGCCGCGAAGTGATTCACCACCGTCGCGAACGCGCCGTGCTCGGCCGCGATGTCGGTGCCAACGACCAGCGCGAGGACTATCTTCGCGCGCGCCTTGAATTGCGCGACGACGGCACCCTCATCGCTCATCCCGTGAGTCATCAGGATTCCTCGCTGCTCGCGAATCTGGCTGCCGCACAGGCACTTCTCGTACGTGCGCCGTTTGCGCCGAAGGCCGAGGCAGGCACGCGCTGCGAGGTGCTGCGATTGCCGGTCTGAACGCGTCGCTCGCTCGCGTTCCGCGAAGTTTGTCGCGTTCACGCTAAATTAACCAGTTGCGGAACACATATCGAACATATAGTGTCCGTTCATGATTTGTTTCGAGCATGTAGCGGCTCATCGCTGAACTCAGCGTCTCGGAATCGAACGACATCAACCGGGGGAATTTGGTCGAGATGTTAACGCGCAAACAATACGAGCTTCTGCGGTTCATCAGCGAGCGGCTGAAGGAAAGCGGCGTGCCGCCCTCCTTCGACGAGATGAAGGACGCGCTCGATCTGCGCTCGAAATCGGGCATCCATCGCCTGATCACCGCGCTCGAGGAGCGCGGCTTCATCCGGCGCCTGCCCAACCGCGCCCGCGCCATCGAGGTGATCAAGCTGCCGGAGCTTCAGGCCGCGGCCGGCAGCCGCCGCGGGTTCACGCCCAGCGTCATCGAGGGCAATCTCGGCAAGGTCCGCGCGAGCTCCAGCGGGTCGGCGGATGACGGCGAGCGCCCCGTCGCGGTGCCCGTGATGGGCCGGATCGCGGCCGGTACGCCGATCGAAGCGTTGCAGACCCGCAGCCACACCATCAGCGTGCCGCCTGACATGCTCGGCTCCGGTGAGCACTACGCGCTCGAAGTGCGCGGCGATTCCATGGTCGATGCCGGTATCCTCGACGGCGACATGGCGCTGATCCAGCGTAACGAGAGCGCCGATACCGGCGACATCGTTGTGGCGCTGATCGACGACGAGGAGGCAACGCTGAAACGTTTCCGGCGCCGCGGCGCCTCGATCGCGCTCGAGCCGGCGAACGCCTCGTATGAGGTTCGCATCCTGCCGCCCAACCGGGTGAAGATTCAGGGCAAGCTGATCGGGCTTTACCGGAAGTATTGAGCCGGCTGCGGACGGTCGGTCGGCCGCCGCGCACGAGCGATTGGAGCGGACGATTGTCCGCTCCGGCTGGATAGTCTTTCTGGTTTTGCGCAGATTATCCGGCCACCCCTCCGGCGCTACATCCTCGGCACGCCGCGACGAAGCGCGCACCGCTTCGCAGGCCTTTGAGAGACCGAGGAGACAACCATGCGCAACATCTTTCTGAGCACTGTCGCGATGGCGCTGATCGCAGCATCAGCGTCGCAAGCCCTCGCGGCGCAAACGCAGCCCCGCGTCCGCAAAGTGCCACTGGCGACGAGCGAGCAATTCCGAAATGCCGGCAACGCGGTCGAGCAGCCGTCGCAACGGGCCTGGCAATATTCCGGCTGGTCGGCGCCCGCTGGCCGCTAATGGCGAAACTGCCCGAATGCACGGGAGCAGGCTTTGTTCCTCGCGCAATTGAAAAAGATATTGTGATTGCAGCGCGCGGACCAAGCCGCAGATTTGCCCACAACCAAGCAGACGCTTGCAGGCTTCTACTCTGATAGAGGCCTGCGCCTCAGAAGAGGCGCGGGTCGCTATCCTGATTGAGGAGCACCCCGATGTGTGACTACAGCCTGCACGCCGTCGCGACGCGTCCCGCAGAAGTCGGCGAGACAATCGTCACGACAACTTTCCGCGGCACCTCGACGCGCGGCTTCGCCTCCGAAGCCGATATGTCGGTCGCGGTCTGCCTGCTGCCGGGAACGGAGCTCGCCTTCGCCGACAGCGTCCGATACGACAATCGCTGGATCTGGACGCGCACCATCAACTCCCGCGTCGGCAAGTTCGGCAAGGTCGATCCGCACATTCCCGATCGCCATCACGACGCCATCGAATTTCCGGACGGCAAATACGTGCTGGTGACGCAGCTCGTCGAAGGCCAGCGCGCCACCGTGCTGCAATTGCCGGTGACCCAGCCGCTCGGCGAGCGGGAGCAAAAGCCAGAGATCGCCGACAGGCAGCCAACGATCACCCGCCTGCCGATCGGCTGACGCCGCCGACCCAACGAGGGGTCGAGGCCCGGATTGAAATGCCCATCGCCGGCCGAGGCCGGCGAAGTGGAGCGGTTTGCGTCTCGCAAAGCCGATCGAGTGATCCGCCCGCCGCATGTCGGACGGCCAGCCATTCCGGCCTGACGATCGGCTGAGAGGTCAAATCCAGCCCTCGGCTTTCAGTCCTCGGCTTGGAGATCGGCCTCGGACGGCGTTGCGTCATTGCTCCGGGGAGAGGCTGTCTTCGTCTTCGGCGCAAGGCTGCCATCATAATCCGCCGCGCCTGCGGCAGCCGGCGACCAGGGACGGTCTGCGCCCCTTGCCTTCACCGCCTGAACGGCAAAACCATCACCACGCCGCATCAGCGCGAGCGCGCCTTGGCTTGCGAGACGCTGCCGATCGACCACCATCGCCGTGCAATCCGGCGGCGCCGGCCGGGCGATCACCACCAGCGCGGCACGATTGCAATCATCGGCCAGCGCGTCGATGCGCAACGCCACTGCGACCAGGCGCCCGTCGGCGAGCGGCGTGACGCAGCCCAAATCGTCGCACGAGACGCCATCGGCCAGCGACGCGCTGCCGGCATCACGCGGATCGGCGTCGGCCGCCAGCCATTCCTTCAGCAGAAAGCTGTCCTTGTTCATCCTGATCAGATGCAGCTGCCCGTCCCTGCCCCGCACCGCGACGCTCTGCCCGTCACCGGCGATCAGGATGTCGGGCTGCCGGACGGACAAGCCCCAAAGGATCGCAACCAGCAGCACCAGCGCGCCCGACCAACGCAGCGGCGTGCGCAACAATCCCATCAGGACGAGCCCGAGGCTCGCCGCGACCAGGGGCGCGGTGCCGAAGGCGCCGATATGGCCGACCGCGCCCGGCAATGCCGCGACCCATCGCGTGACCGCAATCATCCAATCGATGCCGATCCCCATCAGCCACCAGAACACGCCGTCCAGTCCGAACGGCGCCGCAAGCAATCCCAACAGCCCGGCAGGCATCACCAGCGCCGAAACCACCGGCATGGCGCCGAGATTGGCGAGCACGCCGTACGGCGTGACGCGGTGAAAGTGGAAGGCTGCGTAGGGCGTGGTCGCAAGCCCCGCGATCATGGAGGCCATGAACAGCATCGCGATCTCGCGCCCGCCCCACATCGCGATCCGCGCAGTGGTCGAATGATCCGGCGAGGCAAACAGGTTCGGCATGCCGACCTGCACCAGCGCCACCAGCCCCAGCGTTGCCGCGAACGACATCTGGAAGCTCGGATGCACCAGCGCCTCCGGCGCGACCGCAAGCACGATCAGGGCTGCCACCGCCAGGGTGCGGAAAGTAATGGCGCGGCGATCGACGATCACGGCGATCAACACCACCGCCGTCATGAAGAACGATCGCTGCGTGGCCACTTCCGCGCCCGACAGCAGGAGATAGAACGCGGCGGCGAACAGTGCGGCCGCCGCCGACCATTTCTTGATTGCGAAGGCGGCGGCCAATCCCGGAATGAGCGCGAGCAGCGCCCGCACCGCGAAGAACACGACGCCGGCGACCACGGCCATATGGTAACCCGAGATCGACAGCACATGGCCGAGCCCCGAGATGAACATCGCATCATTGACGGGCGTGGTGATCGCGTCACGACGTCCGGTCAGCAGCGCGGTCGCGATGGCGCGGTTGTCGCCGTCGAGGGTGGCACGGATGCGTGCGTCGATGGCGTCGCGCAGCCCCTGCATCATTGCGGCGTAGCGCAGCCTGATGCCCCCGGCTTCGGGCGGGGGCGCCACCGTGATTGCCCCCATCGCGAAACCGGAGGCACCGATGCCCTGGAAGAACATGTCGCGCGAGAAGTCGTAGCTGCCGGGCCGCAATGGCGAGAGCGGCGGCATCAGCCGCGCCTTCAACTGCACGAAGCTGCCGACTTCGGGGGCCGTCCCCTTGCGCACCGACAGCCGTACACGCTCCAGCTGGATGTCGCCGCGTTGGGTCTCCATCGCGGTGACGCGGAGCACGAACCGGTCGGTGCGCTCACGGATGTCACGCGTCTCGACGAAGCCCGACAGCGACACGGAATAGAGCGGCTTTGCCAGCACGGCATGAGCGATGCGCGCGGTCTTCCAGGTCGCCATCGCAAAGCCGGCCGCGACCGCCGCGATCATGATGGCTGGCGCGAAGAATCGGCCTCGCCGCAACAGCATAGCGCCGAGCGAGAGCACGGCCGCGGTCGCGGCTACGACCCAAAGCACCGGCTCACGATCGGCGGCAAAATAGAGCGCGATCCCGCAGCCGAAGGCGATGGGGACCCAGGGAAACAGCCGCCCGGCGCCGGCCTCAGCCCGCCCCCATTCGCGCAGCGTCTCGACCAGTGAAGGCCAGACGCCGAAGCCCGCTGGCGCAAAGCCGCCGGCGGACGCGGGGCGGCCCACGGGCCAAGTTCCCGCGATCCCTTGTGCGATCCCTTGGGAGCGTACTGGCCGCCCGGGCTCCGCCATCGTTACACCTGACAATACGCAACGGAGCTCGAAGCTACCGGAACGTGTAGGCAGGCGAATAGCGGTACAGATCAGGAACGAACGGCTTAAAAGCCTACTTTTCCTCTTCCATCGTCACGGCCACATCCGCCTTGGCGGAGAGCCGGACCTTGTTGCCCTCGACGTCGGCGACGAGGCCCTTGTCGATGAAGTGATGATGGCCCTTGTGGCTACCCTCGCCGCTGTCCTTCTTGGTCAGCTTGATGCGATTGCCCTCGATCTTGTCGACCGTGCCGATGTGGACGCCATCGGCGCCGATGACTTCCATATGTTCAGCGATGTTCTGCATGGGGGATCCTCTTCTGGACCCGATCAACGCGTGAGACGCGGTTCGGTTCTGCCGGGATTCCGGGGCTCCTATCGGCGCGAGCCCGGAATGACGACACCCAATTACGAGGCTAGATCAGCGGTGCCTGCGACGAGGCGTGGTGATTGACGATCTTCCAGTCGCCGGCCTCGCGGATGATGACCCAGCTCATCTTGACGATGAGATCGGGTCGCTCGCCGGGGAGGTCGAACGAGATGGTCGCAGCCATGTTGATCAAGTCCGGCCCCGCCCGCACCACCTGCACCTCGGAAAACGCCGCGCTCGGCTTGCGCCATCGCGGCAGGCCGTTGAAGTACTCGGCAACGCCGTCCCTGCCCCGGTAGAGTCTTGGGTTTGATCCGAAGAAGAACGCGTTGGTCGAATAGAGCGACGACAGCGCGGCGGCATCGAGCCTGGCGAAGCCGGCGCACCATTTCGCGATGATCGCGGAAACGATTTCGTCGGCTTCGTTGCTCATATGCGCCTCAGCCCTTGGCGACTTCCTTGGCGAACGTGTCGCGCAGACCGATGGTTCGCGAGAACACGGGCTTGCCGGGCGTGGAGTCCTTGTCGCGCACGAAATAGCCCTGCCGCTCGAACTGCATCGGCTCGGTCGCATTGCTTTCGGCGACCGAGGCCTCGACCCGGGCGTCGGACAATATCTCCAGCGACTGCGGGTTGAGATCGGCGGCGAAGTTCGAGGCGTCCGGGCTCGGGTTGGCGAAGAGCTGGTTGTAGATGCGGATTTCCGCAGGCTTGGAGGTCGCCGCCGAGAGCCAGTGCATGGTGGCCTTGACCTTGCGGCCGTCGGGCGCATTGCCGCCCTTGGTCGCGGGATCGTAGCTGCAGCGCAGCTCCACCACCTCGCCGCTGGCGTTCTTGATCACGCCGGTGCACTTGACGAAATAGGCGTAGCGCAGCCGCACCTCGTTGCCCGGCGACAGCCGGAAGAACTTTTTCGGCGGGTTCTCCATGAAGTCGTCGTGCTCGATATAGAGTTCGCGGCCGAACGTGATCTTGCGCGTGCCGGCCGAGGGATCGTCGGGATGATTGATGGCGTCGAGTTCCTCGACCTGCCCTTCCGGATAGTTCTCGATCACGACCTTCAGCGGCCGCAGCACCGCCATGCGCCGCTGCGAAGTGCGGTTCAGCTCCTCGCGAATACAGAACTCCAGCATGCCGACATCGACGACACTGTTGGCTTTGGCAACGCCGATGCGCTTGACGAATTCGCGCAGCGCCGCCGGCGGTACGCCGCGGCGGCGCATCCCCGCCATGGTCGGCATGCGCGGATCGTCCCAGCCCGCGACATGGCCTTCGCGCACGAGCTGGGTCAGCACGCGTTTCGACAGCAGCGTGTAGGTGAGGTTGAGCCGTGCGAATTCGTACTGGTGCGGCCTCGACGGCACCGGTAGCTTCTCGATGAACCAGTCGTAGAGCGGCCGGTGATCCTCGAACTCCAGCGTGCAGATCGAGTGCGTGATGCCCTCGATCGCGTCCGACTGGCCGTGCGCATAGTCATAGCTGGGATAGATCGACCACTTGTCGCCCGTGCGCGGATGATGCGCGTGCAGGATCCGGTACAGCACGGGGTCGCGCAAATTGATGTTGCCCGCTCGCATGTCGATCTTCGCCCGCAGCACCCGCGCGCCGTTCGGGAATTCGCCGGCCTTCATGCGGCGGAACAGGTCCAGATTTTCATCGACCGAGCGGTCGCGGAACGGCGAGTTCTTGCCGGGCTCGGTCAACGTACCGCGCGAGGCGCGGATCTCGTCCTGGGTCTGGTCGTCGACATAGGCGAGCCCGTCACGGATCAGCTTCTCCGCCCATTCGTAGAGGCGGTCGAAATAGTCGGAGGCGAAGAACAGGTTCTTGCCCCAGTCGAAGCCGAGCCAGCGCACATCGGCCTGGATCGAATCGATATATTCCTGCTCTTCCTTGACCGGATTGGTGTCGTCGAAGCGCAAATGGCAGCGGCCCGGAAACTCCTGGGCGATGCCGAAATTGAGTGCGATCGACTTGGCGTGACCGATATGCAGGTAGCCGTTCGGCTCCGGCGGGAACCGGGTCACGATCTCCCTGTATTTGGCCTGGTCGAGGTCGGCCTGGATGATGTCACGAATGAAATCGCGCCCAACCTCGTTCGCCACCGGTTCTGTGCTCATCCTGCAATCCTGTCGGGAAATCTTCGGCCCTTCTGCCAAATTCGCTTGGCTGAGCCAAGGGCTTAAGCAAGGCCTGGCAGGTCCGCTCCCGGGCTTTAGTTATGCTCCGGTCCTGTTATATACCACCGCCTCCAATGCATAGGCCCTGCCAAGAATGACCTCCTCCGTCGTCACACGCTTCGCACCCTCCCCGACCGGCTTCCTCCATATCGGGGGCGCCCGCACGGCGCTGTTCAACTGGCTCTATGCGAAGAAGCACGGCGGCAAGATGCTGCTCCGGATCGAGGACACCGACCGCGAGCGTTCCACCGAGGCTGCGATTGGCGCCATCCTCGACGGGCTCAAATGGCTGGAGCTCGGCTGGGATGGCGATGTCATCTACCAGTTCAGCCGCGCCGCGCGCCACCGCGAGGTCGCCGAGCAGCTGCTCGCCGAGGGCAAGGCCTACCGCTGCTATGCCACCGCCGAAGAGCTCACCGCGATGCGCGAGAAGGCCCGGGCGGAGGGCCGCACCCGCCTCTATGACGGCCTCTGGCGCGACCGCGATCCGGCCACCGCACCCACCGACGTCAAGCCGACGATCCGGCTGCGCGCGCCACAGACCGGCGAGACCGTGATCGAGGACCAGGTCCAGGGCCGCGTGGTCTGGCAGAACGAGAACCTCGACGACCTCGTGCTGCTGCGCGGCGATGGCAATCCGACCTACATGCTCGCGGTGGTGGTCGATGACCACGACATGGGTGTCACCCACGTGATCCGCGGTGACGATCATCTGATCAACGCCGCGCGCCAGAAGCAGATCTACGATGCGATGGGCTGGGCCCTGCCGAACATGTCCCACATCCCGCTGATCCACGGTCCCGACGGCTCAAAGCTGTCCAAGCGCCACGGCGCGCTCGGCGTCGATGCCTACCGCGCCATGGGCTACCTGCCGGCAGCATTGCGCAACTACCTCGTCCGCCTCGGCTGGAGCCATGGCGACCAGGAGATCTTCTCGACCGAGGAGATGATCGCGGCCTTCGACCTTGCGAACGTCGGCCGCGCCGCCGCCCGCTTCGATTTCGCCAAGCTGGAAAACCTCAACGGCCATTACATCCGCCATGCGGACGATCAATCACTCGTGAAGATGTTCGAGGACGTGCTCGACCACGTCGTGCCCAGCCGCGACGAGATCAAGGCCAAGCTAAACGACACCACGCGCGCGCAGCTGCTCAAGGCCATGCCGGCCCTGAAAGAACGCGCCAAGACCTGATCGAGCTGATCGACAGCGCCTATTTCATCTTCGCCGACCGGCCGCTCGAGCTCGATCCCAAGGCGGCGGCGCTGCTGACGCCCGAGAACCGCAAGCTGATCGGCCAGCTGCATTCCGCGCTGGAGAATGTGGAGGCCTGGAATGCGGCTTCTGCGGAGGCTGCGCTGCGCGCTTTTGCCGAGGAAAATAATCTCAAGCTCGGCGCAGTCGCGCAGCCTTTGCGGGCGGCGCTCACGGGGCGGAGCACCTCGCCGGGGATTTTCGAGGTTTTGGACGTGCTTGGACGCCAGGAAAGTTTGCACCGGCTCAAGGACCAGGCCAAGGGCTAGGCCCAGGGTAGGCTCAAGCCTTTGCCCACCAAGGACCGGGTACGACGTAAGTCGAGCATGCGTGGCGCCATCTTGCAGCGCACACAGCAATAATATACCCATCTTGACCGTAGCTTCTGGAATATCCGGCCTGCCCACGATCTCATCGGGGCCTTCCGGGTCCGGCCCGTTTCACCATACATCGGGGACCTCTGATGGACGCAAAAGCAAGCAATAAGACCGCCACGCTGACGGTCGGAAATAAGAACTACGATCTCCCGATCCTCAGCGGCAGCGTCGGGCCTGAAGTCATCGACATCGGCAAGCTCTACGGCCAGTCCGGCCTTTTCACCTACGATCCCGGCTTCACCTCCACCGCGAGCTGCCAGTCCAAAATCACCTATATCGACGGCGACGCGGGCGTGCTGGAATATCGCGGCTACCCGATCGAGCAGCTTGCCGAAAACGGCGATTTCCTCGAGACCTGCTACCTCTTGCTCTACGGCAGCCTGCCGACCGCCGCGCAGAAGAAGGACTTCGACGATCGCGTGATCCATCATACGATGGTGCACGAGCAGATGGCCCGCTTCTTCCAGGGCTTCCGCCGCGACGCCCATCCGATGGCGATCATGGTGGCGGCTGTCGGCGCGCTCGCCGCATTCTATCACGACTCCACCGACATCAACGATCCAAAGCAGCGCATGATCGCCTCCATGCGGATGATCGCCAAGATCCCGACGCTGGCGGCGATGGCCTACAAATACACGGTCGGCCAGCCCTTCATTTATCCGAAAAACTCGCTGAAGTTCGCCGAGAACTTCCTCAACATGTGCTTCGCGGTGCCGTGCGAGGAGTACAAGATCAATCCGGTGCTGGCCGACGCGCTGGACAAGATCTTCATCCTGCATGCCGATCACGAGCAGAACGCCTCGACCTCGACGGTGCGCATCGCCGGCTCCTCGGGCGCCAACCCGTTTGCCTGCATCGCCGCCGGCATTGCCTGCCTGTGGGGCCCGGCGCATGGCGGCGCCAACGAAGCCGCCCTCGCGATGCTCGCCGAGATCGGTTCGGTCGACAAGATTCCGGAATTCATCGCCAAGGTGAAGGACAAGAACTCTGAAGTCCGCCTGATGGGCTTCGGCCACCGCGTCTACAAAAACTACGATCCCCGCGCCAAGATCATGCAGAAGATGTCACGCCGTGCTCAAGGAGACCGGTCATGGCGACGATCCGATGCTCAAGGTTGCGCTCGAACTGGAGAAGATCGCGCTCAGCGACCAATACTTCATCGACCGCAAGCTCTACCCGAACGTCGATTTCTATTCGGGCATCACGCTCAAGGCGATGGGCTTCCCGGTCTCGATGTTCACCGTGCTGTTTGCGGTCGCCCGCACCGTCGGCTGGATCAGCCAGTGGAGCGAGATGATCGAGGATCCGCACCAGAAGATCGGCCGTCCGCGCCAGCTCTACACCGGCGTCACCCGCCGCGACTACGTGGCGATCAAGGATCGGAAGTAACATCGGACTGTAGGATCCAACGGAACGGCGCCATCGCAAGATGGCGCCGTTTTCGTTTGTGCGGATCCTTGCTGCCGCGCACAATAACAAGTCGGCTCGTCGCGCCGGCCGACGCTTGACAGCCGCAATGCCCCGCGCGCATCCTTACAGTAAGTAAGAATGATGACAGGGACGGAAATGCCGGAGCAGCCGAGAAGTCGGCGGCAGACGCGCGCTGCCATTTTGACCCACCTGCTTCAGTCGGGCGGCTCGTTTCGGCCGCCGCTGGCCAAGGCCGTGCGCCTGTCCGAAGCGAGCCTCTCGCGCATCCTGTTTGACCTCAAGGCCGAAGGCCTGATCGAGGAGGTGCGGCGCCCTGCCCCGTATGTCGGCGGGCCAACGGCTCTGGTGTCGCTCGATCGTTCGGTGGCGCTTGCAGCGGTCGAGCTGACCGCTCAGTGGCTCAGCGTCGGCGTCGGCAGCCTGTCGGGCGAGTTGCGTTACACCGAGCGTGTACCGCTGCCGGCAAAGCTGACCGTCGAGTCCGTCGGCCGGGTGTTCCAGGAAGCGCTGACATTGCTGCGCGACTGGACGCGGCGGCGGCGCATCAGGCTCGCACACATCGGCGTCTCGGTTCCGGGCCTCGGCCGGTTGAGCGAGTTCGGCAACCCGATCATTCCCTTGACATCGATCGTGTCAGCGACGTGGTCGGCGCGATGTTTGCCGGCGTGCCGGTCGACTTCACCAACTCGGTGGTCGCGCATGCCACCTTTCACCGCAGCCGCACGGAAGCTTATCCATTCAGCAGCCCGCATCTGTTCGTCTTTGTTGGCCAGGGCGTTGCCGGCGCCTGGATGGATGATCCGATCGAGGATGACACGCTGCAGCCGGTCGAGCTCGGCCATATGGTGTTCGGGCCTGACGGACCGCGTTGCCGCTGCGGACATCATGGCTGCGTCGAAGCCTATGCGTCCCTTCCGGCCCTGGCCGAGCTGCTTGGCGTGGGCGAAGCCGAATTGCTCCAGCTCGGCGACGACTGGGTGACCACGATTCCGATCTCACCGCGTGTGCGCCAGGAGCTGCGCCAGCGGCTGTTCCGGCTTGGCCTGGCGATCGGCAATACGCTGAACGTGAAACCCTGCCGCGGCGTCGCCATCAGCGGCTGGCCCTCGCTTCTCGCTGACGACGATCGCAAGGCCGTGATCGAAGGGATCGACGCCTCTCTGCTCGGCGGACGGCAATTGGCGCAGGTGTCGCTCGCTTTCGTGCCACCCTCGACCGGCAATGATCCGCATGCCGCGTTGGCCTTCGCTGCGTACTGCCTGGCGAGATGCGGTGGCATGCCCGCCGCGTCGACGGAGGCTGCCTGAGATACTGATGCTGCGCGGCTCTCGCGCGAAGAGTTCACACCCGGGAGGAACTTGCCATGCCGATCACCACAACGAGGCGTCGTCTTCTTGCTGGCTCTGCCGCTGCGCTCGCGCTGCCTGCCTTTGCCCGCGCGCAAGGCGCGGTCAAGCCGCGCCTGACCGTGATCTCGCAATGGTCCGCCGGCAGCGACGGCGCGGCGATCACCGCACTCGGCAAGAAATTCGAGGAGAAGGGCGGGACGTGGCAGCACTCGCCGGTCCCCGGGTTCACCACCGAGATGATGAACAAGCTACGTGCTCAGATCATCGCCGGCGATCCGCCGGCTTGTTCGCAACTCAAGGGCCCCGAGATCGCAGCCTGGTCGAAGATCGCTCCGACCGTCGATCTTGACGCACTTGTCGCGGCCGCCGGCTACGAGAAGGTCGTCGCGCCGGACCTTGCAAAATTGCACAAGCCGGGGGGCAAGTGGATTGCCCTGCCGCTGCAGATCTACAGCACCAACATGCTATTTCTCTCCAAGCGCGCCATGGACAAAGCCAAGGCCGATAAGCCCCCCGTGACCTGGGCTGACTTCAACGATCTTGCCGAGAAGATGAAAGCCGCCGGGGTCACCTTTCCGGTCGCCAACGGTGGCACCCGCGCCGACGATGGGCAAAAATTCGAGGCCTCGCTCGCCGGCATCAGTCCGACCGCATATCGCGCAGCCGCGATGAATCTCGACAAGAAGGCCCTGGAGGGTCCCGAGATCAAGGCGGCCTTCGCACAGATGCGCAAGATCACCAACTGGATGGACCCCAATGTTGGCGCCCAACCCTATGCCACCAATTTGAAGCGCTTCATCGATGGCGACATGGGCATGTTGATCATGGGCGGATGGGCGCAGGGCGTGTTGCGCAACGCCGGTTTCAAGTTGGACGACTTTACCATCGCGCCGGGTCCCAGCGACAATGGCAAGCCGGTGTTCCTGCTCAATGCCGACGCCTTCATCTTCTGGCAGCGCAAGGAGCCCGATCTGCAGGCCGGACAGACGTTGATGGCCCAGCTCGTGATGGATCCGGCGATCCAGACCATGTACTCGCAAATCACGGGATCGATCCCGGTGCGCACCGACGTCGATCTGTCCGGTGAAGGCTGGTCCGATGGTCAAAGGCGAACCGCAGCCGCACTCAAGGAGGCTGTCGCCAGCAATCAGGCCGTCCTGAGCCTCGCGCACAACATGGCGCAGGAAAATGGCCTGACCGCTGCGATGATCGACGTGTTCACCGAATACGCAAAGAACAAGACGATTACGCCGGATCAGGCGGTCACCCGCCTTGCCGAGGCTGTCGAGGGCGCCCGTTGACCGACATCGTCTCCACAGCAACGCAGCCCGGCCGCCCGGCAATACCAGCCGTGGTCGGCCGGCTGCCCGAATATCTGATGATCTGGGTGCCGCTGCTGCTGTCCGCGGCGCACCTCATTTCGTTCTCGATCTGGACGATCTGGATGTCGTTTACGCCGTCCACGCTTGTGCCGGTCACGGGCTGGGTGGGATTGCGCAACTACAATTCGGTCCTTGCGTCGCGCAACTGGCAAATCGCCTTCGACAATCTGCTGCTGTTCGGCATCGCCTTCGTGCTGCTGAGCTTGATCACCGGTCTCGTGCTCGCGATCTTGCTCGATCAGCGCATTCGTGGCGAGAACGTGCTGCGTACCATCTTCCTGTACCCCCTGGCGGTCTCGTTCGTCGTGACCGGCACGGTGTGGAGCTGGCTGCTCAATCCCGGTATCGGGATCGAGAAGCTTGCCCACGACCTCGGCTGGATCTCCTTCCATTTCGACTGGCTGGTCAACCGCGACATGGCGATCTGGACCATCGTCATCGCCGCGATCTGGCAATCCTCGGGCTTCGGGATGGCGCTCTTCCTTGCCGGGCTTCGGTCCGTCGATGCCAACATCATCAAGGCCGCGCAGATCGACGGCGCAGGACCGATCCGGACCTATTGGCGTGTGATCTTGCCGACGCTTTGGCCGATCACCATCACCGTCGTGGTCGTCCAGCTGCAGTTCGCCATTTCGGCTTTCGACCTCGTCCGCGCGCTCACCAATGGCGGGCCCGGCATAGCGACCCAGCTGCCGGCCCTTGTTGTCTACGACCTCATGTTCCAGCGCGGCCAGCTCGGCCGGGGTGCGGCAGCGGCGGTGCTCATGCTGCTCATCCTTCTCGCCGTGCTGCTGCCCTATGCAGCGTGGCGTTATGTCCAGCGACGGCAGGCCACCCATGCCTGACCGCAGCTTCGCCCCGAGCCGGATTGTCATCTATCTCGTCGTGACATTCTTCGCCGCCGCTTATCTCGCGCCGCTGATCGTCGTCGTGCTGAACTCGCTCCGGACCAATGAGGAGATTGCGCAGGGCTCGATGATCGGCTGGCCGCAACATTTGACCTGGGGCAATTATGCCCTGGCCTGGAGCGGATTCTGCGTCGCCGAGACCTGCGCCGGCATCCGGCCGTACATGCTGAACTCCGCGCTCATCACGATTCCCGCGACGATCTTCTCGACCCTGCTCGGTGCTGTCGCCGGTTACGCCGTGTCGCTCTGGCGTTTTCGCGGCGACAACTGGATCTATGGCATCGTCACCCTCGGCCTGTTCCTTCCCCAGCAGATGCGCCTGCTGCCCTGGACCATCGTGCTGCGGGACACCGGCCTCATCAACACCCTGTCGGGCCTCGTGCTGATCCACACGATCCAGGGGCTCTCCTTTACAGTGCTGTTCTGCCGAAACTACTATATCGCCATTCCACATGAACTGATCAGGGCCGCGCGCATCGACGGCGCCGGGTTCTTCCGCATTTTCTGGCGCATCATTCTGCCGCTCTCGTCTCCCATCCTGATCGTGACAGTGATCTGGCAGTTCACCCACATCTGGAACGAGTTCCTCTATGGCGTGACATTCACGACGGGGCAGCAGCAGCCCGTCACGGCCGCTCTCATCGCACTATCTGCCGCGGTGGCGGATATCCCGCAGCATGGCGTGCAGAGCGCTGCGGTGATCATCGCGGCCCTGCCCACCTTATTGATCTATCTCTTCGGCGGCAGGTATTTCGTGCGCGGCCTCACCGCCGGGGCCGTGAAATGATGGGGTTGTCATGGCAGCACTGAGCATTCGCGCCCTGTCGAAGCGCTACGCCAATCTGGAGGTTCTGAAGAGCATCGACCTCGACATCGAGAGCGGCGAATTCACCGTGCTGGTCGGGCCATCCGGCTGCGGCAAGTCCACGCTACTCAACATCATCGCCGGACTCGACCGTCCGAGCGAAGGGACGGTGGAAATCGGCGGGCGCGTCGTCAACGACGTCCCGCCCAAGGACCGCGACATCGCCATGGTGTTCCAGTCCTATGCGCTCTATCCCTCGATGACGGTGCGCCAGAACATCACCTTCGGCATGGAATGCCGACGCGTCGCCAAGGCGGAGCAGGAGAAGGCCGTGGCGAATGTGGCCCGGCTGCTCCAGATCGAGCCCCTGCTCGGCCGCAAGCCGTCGCAATTGTCCGGCGGCCAGCGCCAGCGCGTGGCGATGGGCCGAGCGCTGGTACGCGATCCCCTGCTTTTCCTGTTCGACGAGCCACTCTCCAATCTCGATGCCAAGCTGCGGGTCGAGATGCGGATGGAGATCAAGCGGCTGCATCAGCGCATTGGCGCCACCATCGTCTATGTCACCCACGACCAGATCGAGGCGATGACGATGGCAACGCGCATCGCCGTGATGCACCGGGGCGTGGTGCAGCAATTCGCCGATCCGGACACGGTGTACCGCTATCCCGCCAATCTGTTCGTCGCCCGCTTCATGGGCTCTCCACCCATGAACACGATGCCGGCCCGGCTCGAGGCCGATGCCGGCGGGCCAATGATCGTGATCGGTGCGGGACGGCCGGATGAGGTGCGCCTCCGTCTGCAAGGCTACGATGCCGCGGCGCCTTACGTCGGCCGCGAGGTCGTACTCGGAATCCGGCCGGAATGCATCGCCGAGGGGGACCGCGTGTTCTCCGGTGCCGTGGGTGCGCCCGTTGTCGTCTCCGCGCCTGTCGAGATGGTCGAGCCCACCGGCGCGGAGACCATTGTCCTGCTGCGGCTCGGCGGCGAGCCGGCGCTGGCGCGCATCACGCCGGATATCCGCCCCACGCCGGGCGCGCCTGCTCCCTTCGCGCTCGACACCCGCCGTATTTGCCTGTTCGACCCCGAGACGGAGCGACTAATCGCATGACCAAGACGAGCTATGCCGGCCTCGCGGACCGCGTGGTGCTGATCACCGGGGGCGCCAGCGGCATCGGCGCTGCCTTCGTGCGCGCATTCGCAGCGCAGGGCGCACGTGTCGCTTTCCTCGACGTCGATGCGGACGCCGGCAAGGCGCTGGTTCGGGAGCTGGCCGGCACCTCCGGCGCCGCGCCGCTGTTCGTGCCCTGCGACCTCCTGGACATCGACGCCTTGCGCGCCGCCATGGCCCAAATCCAGGGATCGCTTGGCGATGCCGCGGTCCTCGTCAACAACGCTGCCAATGATCAGCGCCAGGTGCTCACGGACGTCACGCCATCCGAATTCGACTGGATGATCGGCGTCAACCTCAAGCACGTCTTCTTTGCCGCACAGACGGTGGTGCCGCAGATGCGGGCGCGAGGCGGCGGCTCGATCATCAACATGTCGTCGATTGCCTGGATACGCGGAGCGCCGGCACTTCCGGTGTACGCGGCGGCCAAGGCTGCGATCGTCGGCTTCACCAATTCGCTGGCGCGGCTCGTTGGCCCCGACCGCATCCGCGTCAACGCGATTGCGCCGGGCATGGTCATCACGGAGCGCCAGCGCCGGCTATGGTATCCGGACGAGCAGGCGATCGCCGAGCTGCGCACGCGCCAAGCCGTTCCCGATGCGGTGACGCCCGACGATATCGCGAACATGGCGCTGTTTTTGGCTTCCGACGCGAGCCAGCGCATCACGCGCCAATGCTTTCAGGTCGACGGCGGTCTCGGCTAATATGCAGGGTGGGCAAAACGCAGCGTGCCCACCCGACAAGATCATCGTCTATCGCCGCACCTTGCGCATCGTCGCGAGCACGATGTCGGCGGCGAGCACGCTCGGCGATGTGTTGCCGGTCGACATGATGGCGTCGAGCTGGGCAAACGCTTCGACTTGCTGCCGGCGCAACGGCGAATCCGTCAGCACCTCGGACAGCGCGGGCGCGAGCTTCTCCGGCGTACAGTCCTCTTGCAGGAACTCGGGGATCACGTCCCTGCCGATCACGAGATTGGCGAGGATCACAGACGAGACCTTGACGGCGCGGCGCAGGATGAAGGCCTCGATCGCGCCGACCCGATAAGCCGTCACCATCGGAATGCCTGATAGCGCGAGCTCCAGCGTCACCGTTCCGGATTTCGCCAGCGCCGCGCGCGCAACGCGGAAGGCGGCGCGCTTCTCGGTTTCGCCGACCACGATCCGCGGCTTGACCGGCCAGCTGCCGACGCCCTCTCGGACGGTGGATTCGAGATGCGGCATGGTCGGCAGCAACAGCTCGAACGCGCGGCCCTCGGCGCGCAATCGGCCGAGCGTCGCGCCGAACACCTCGAGGTGATGTCTGATCTCGCTGCGGCGGCTGCCGGGCAGCACGAGCAGAACCGGCGGCTCTTCGTCGCGGCGCAACTGCTCTTCGGCGTTCGGCCGCAGCGACGGCAATTGCTCGATCAGGGGATGGCCGACATAGCTGCAAGGCGGGCCCCTCAGCTTGCGATATTCCTCCGGCTCGAACGGCAACAGACCCAGTACGTGATCGACATAGCCGAGCATGGCGCGCGCCCGGCCCGGCCGCCATGCCCAGACCGACGGCGAAACGTAATCGACCACCGGGATCGCCGGATTGCGCGCCCGCACGCGGCGGGCGACGCGATGGGTGAAATCGGGGCTGTCGATGATGACGAGCGCGTCGGGCGCGGCCTCGGTCACCGCAGCCGCGGTCTCGCGGATCAGGCGCAGGATCTTCGGCAGTTGCTGCACCACCGCGGCGAAGCCGACGATCGACAGTTCATCGATCGGGAACAGCGAGACCAGCCCTTCCCGCGCCATGGTGCTGCCGCCGACGCCTTCGAACTGCACGCCGTCTCCGAGCCGCTGGCGCAGCACCTTCATCAGCGCCGAACCGAGCCGATCGCCGGATTCCTCCGTCGCGATGAGAAAGATCTTCCGCTTGGGATCGCGGCTCTGCATCACGCCGGCAGGCCAATGACGAACAGGTACTTTGCGTCGGCGAGCGCGATCATCGCCTGCGGCTCGGCGGCAATGGTGTTGCCGGCGATCACGGCGATCCCGGCGAGGCCGGCGGCTGCGACGCCCTCGATGGTGCGTGCGCCAATCGTCGGCAGGTCGAAGCGCAAATCCTGACTGCTCTTCGGCGCCTTCACCAGCACGCCGCGCCCTGTGGCGGCGCGGATGCGCCCCTCCTCGCGCAGGCGCGCCACGCGCGCAAGCAGCGCATCAGTGCCCTCGATATCCTCGACCGCCACCACGTGGCCGTCGATCACGACAGCGGCCTGGCCGATGTCGAACGGCCCGAGCGCAGTGAGCACCGCACGCCCCCGCTCGATATCGCTCTTGCCGTTTTCGCTGGGCCAGGCGCGGGTGATGCAGCCTTCGGGCATCAGGAGGTCGGGCGCGACGTCCTTGATGCCGACCATGCGGAAGCCGCCTTGCTCGAGAATGCGACCGACGCCGGACAGCAGATGATCGTCGCCGCCGCGGAAGGCGCGGATGACGTTGCCGAGCAGCCGCAAGGTCGTGAAGTCGAACCGGATCTCTGACAGCGAAGGCCGCACCAGCGTGCCGATGAAGATCAGGTCGCGGCAGCCTTCCTCCCGAAACAGCCGCATCGCGCGGCCGAGCTGGCCGACCGAAATCCAGCGGTGGCGGAATTTTTCGAGCTGTGCCGGATCGCAGGCGCCGCGCAGCGGAAACAGCACCGGGGTAATGCCGCGCGCGGCGAGCGACGAGGCGACCGCGAACGGCATGGCGCCGCCGCCTGCGACCACGCCGACCGGCGATGAAATCTCCGAAGCCGCCGATGTCATGTCCGCGGCCATCCCAAGGTCACTTTTCGACGGCGGGAAGACACAGCGGGCGCTTGCCCTTGCCGATGAAGTCGATGATCTCGGCGATGGCCGGATCGTCGCTCGCAAGCGGCCGTACCGCCTCCAGCCGCTCGGCGAATATGCCGGGACCGTGGAAAAGCTTCTGATAGAACGCGCGCACGGTGGCGAGGCGTTCCTTGGTGAACTTGCGCCGCTTCATGCCGATCAGGTTGAGACTCTCCAGCACCGCATATTGGCCGTTGGCGAGCCCGTACGGGATGATGTCGTCGCGCACGCCCGAGAGGCCGCCGACCATCACATAGGACCCGATGCGCGTGAACTGGTGCACCGCCGATAGCCCGCCGACATAGACGGCGTCGCCGATCTCGCAATGGCCGCCGAGCGTCGCCGAGGTCGCGAAGATCGCGTTGTTGCCGACCATGCAGTCATGGCCGACATGGCTGTTGTTCATGAAATAGCCGTCGTTGCCGACGCGCGTCTTGCCACCGCCCTTGACGGTGCCGACGTTCATCGTCGCGCCTTCGCGGATGATGTTGCCGGAACCGATCTCGAGCGTGGTCGGCTCGCCCTTGTAGCTGAGATCCTGTGGGGCGCCGCCCAGCACCGCGAACGGGGAGATCACGCAGCCATCACCGATCGACGTGTGGCCGATGACGGTAACCTGTCCGATCAGCTTGCAGTTCGCCCCGATCCTGGCGTTGCGGCCGATGATGCAATAGGGCCCGATCTCAGTGCCCTCGCCGATCAATGCGCCGTCTTCCACCCGCGCGGCGGGATCAATCTTACTCATCAAAAAGATCTGACTATGTGTTGAAGTTGCTCGGTTTTCCGGTGGTTAGCGCGACTTCGGCCGATCTGTCCAGTGACGTATGATCTCGGCTCGTTTCAAAGCGAACGGCGAATGGGCGAATAGAGCGGAATAGAGCAGCTTATTCGCCACTCTCTGCTCGCCGTTCGCCAGTCGTCCTCAGTCCGTCAGCATGGCCCCGACATCGGCCTCCGCGACGACCACGCCGTTGACCTTGGCGTCGCCGTGAAACCACCACATGGCCTTGCGGCGGCCGATCGAGCGCATGTGGTACTCGATGGTATCGCCGGGCATCACGGGCTTGCGGAACTTGCACTTGTCGATGGTGAGGAAATAGACCGCCCGCGGCTTCTCCAGTGCCCTCGACCGATTTGATGCCGATCACGCCCGCCGTCTGCGCCATCGCCTCGATCATCATCACACCGGGATAGACCGGACGATCGGGGAAATGGCCCTGGAACGGCGGCTCGTTGAAGGTCACGTTCTTGATGCCGATACCGCTGTAATCGGCGCGGATGTTGATCACGCGGTCGATCAGCAGCATCGGAAAGCGGTGCGGGAGCGTTTGCAGGATCATGTTGATGTCCACAAGCGCGAACCTGACCGGTGCTTCCTCCGTCATTCCCGTCCCTCATCCTTCGAATCGGCCTTGCCGTCGCGCGCCAGGCGCTCCACCGCCAAAATCTCTTTGAACCACTGCCTGGTCGGCTTGGCAAAAAAGCCGCCCCAGCGCCCGCCCGCGGGAATGTCGTCCTTGACGCCGCTCATGGCCGTCACCTGAGCCCCGTCGCCGATCTTGACGTGGTTGTTGATGCCAACCTTCGCTCCCAGCGCCACGTTGTCGCCGAGGGTCAGGCTGCCCGCGAGCCCGATCTGGGCCGCCAGCAGGCAGTGCCGGCCGATGGTCACATTGTGGCCGATCTGGACCTGATTGTCGATTTTGGTGCCCTCGCCGATCACCGTGTCGCGCAAGCTGCCGCGGTCGATGGTGGTGTTGGCGCCGACCTCGACGTCGCTCTGGATCAGCACCCGTCCGGTCTGCGGCACTTTCAGATGGCCCTCGGGGCCGAAAAAGATGAAGCCGTAGCCGTCCTGGCCGATCGAGCAGCCGGGATGGATCAGGACATTGTTGCCGATCAGGGCGCACTGGATCGCCGTGCGGGCGCCGACATTGCAGTCCCGGCCGATCTTGACACCCGGGCCGATCACCGCGCCGACGCCGACCACCGTGCCGCTACCGATCTCGACGCCCGGACCGATCACGGCCAGCGGATCGACGACCACGCCGTCCTCGAGCCGCGCCGAGGGATCGATGATGGCCGACGGCGCGATGCCGTCATGGCCCACCCAGGATTGCGGCCTGAGCGCGTCGCCGTGCCATTCGCGCGCGATCCTGACAAAGGCGCGGAACGGCTGCGCCACCCGCAGCACAGCCACATGCGCCGGCACCTGGGCCTCAAAGCGCGGGCTCACCAAGCAGGCGCCGGCTTTGGTGGCCTTGAGCTCGTCGGCGTATTTCAGGTTGTCGAAGAACGCCAGATGCATCGGGCCGGCTTCGTCGAGCGAAGCGACGCCTGTGATGACGTGGTCGCCTTTGGCAGGATCGACCAGTTGCGCCTTGGCGAGCGCGGCGATGTCAGCCAGCGCTGAGGCCGGCGGTTTTGTGAAGAAGGTCGGCTGCGCCATTCCACCCCTTCGCGGTCCGGCTTCGGCATGAAGCGGCCAGGCCGCATCATGCCTCATCTCGTGGATTGAGAACGATCTTTTTGGAGACCCGCCCCCAAAGGAATTCCGGACAAATTCCCGAAGGGCCGGGTCATGCCCTGCTGATCGAGCTAGAACGTCGTGCCGCCGCCGAACCGGAACTCCTGCGTGCGGTCATACTTGCCCTTGGTCAGCGGCACCGCGTAGTCGAAGCGCAGCGGACCGAACGGCGAGGCCCAGATCAAGCCGACACCAACCGACGATCGCACCACCTTGCTGTCATCGTAGACCAGGCCGGTACAGGTGCCGGGCGTCGCTGGATTGATCGTCGAAGGCGTACAGGACGGCGGGCGAGTCGTTTCGCCAGTGAGTGCCCACGTCGTCGGGCCTTGGTAGTCGTAGAGACCGCCGGCGTCGGCATAGACCGCACCCTTCAGGCCCACTTCCTTGGGCAGGAACCAGAACGGCATCTGCAATTCGAGCGAAGCGCCCCAGTACTTGGTGCCGCCGAGCGCGTCCTGCGTGCCGTAGGGATTGAGGTCGCGCGGGCCGATGCCGTTCGGGGCAAAGCCGCGGACGAGGTTCGGACCCATTTGGAAGTGATCGAGCATGCGCAGGTCGCTGCCGACTTTGGTCAGGACGCCGCCCTGGAGATGGACGAGGCCGACCAGGTCCGACACCAGCGACTGGTAGTACTTCGCATCGGCCGCGGTCTTCAGATAGGAGACGTCGCCACCGACGCCGGCGAAGTCCTGCTTGAAGTCGACGATCAAACCGTCGGTCGGGTTCTTGTTGTTGTCGAGCGTGTTGTAGGTCAGCGAATAGCCGAGCGCCGAGGTCAGCGTCTTGCCATTCGCGAGCTCCTTGCGCACCGGCAGCGAGGCTTCACCGTCGCTGTAGCAGCCGAGGCCGTTGGTTGCGGCGAAGTTGTAGCCGCTGGCGGCGATGTCGGCGGCACCTTGCGGCGTGTTGGCGTATGCCGGCGACGGGTTGAACGCCCCTGAACCGACGATGTTGTTACAATTCGCCAGGTAGGACGGCAGCGTGATTTGCTGCTGGTAGACCGAGTAGCGCAGCTGCAGCGCCAGATCTTCACGCAAGGAGAAGCCGAGGCGCGGCGAGAAGCCCAGCGTCTTGGTGCCGTAGGAGATGTAGCTGTTGGAGAGCTGGGTGCGCTGATACAAGTCGAGGCCCAGCGCGATGCGATAGTCGAGCAGGTACGGCTCGACGAACGACAGCGAATAGCCACGCGCATACTGCCCGTACGTCACCGACGCCTTGGCGAACAGGCCGCGGCCGAGCAGGTTGCGCTCGGCGATCGAGACTTCGGCCAGCGCACCGTCGGTCGTGGAGTAACCGCCCGACACCGAGAAATCGCCGGTCGACTTCTCTTCGAGATCGACGATCAGCACCACGCGATCGCTGGAGGAGCCAGGCTCCGTCGTGATCTTCACGCTCTTGAAATAGTCGAGATTCTTCAGGCGCCGCTCGGCCCGGTCGACCAGCGCGCGGTTGTAGGCGTCGCCCTCCGAGAGGTCGAACTCGCGACGGATCACGTAATCGCGCGTGCGGGTGTTGCCGCGGATGTTGATGCGCTCGATGTAGGTACGCGGACCCTCGTCGATGTTGAACACCACCGACACGGTGTGCGCATCGAAATTGCGGTCGCCGCCGGGACGCACGACGGCGAAGGCGAAGCCGCGCCGTGAGGCCTCGATCTGCATGTCCTCGACCGACTTCTCGACCGATTCGACGTTGTAGAGCGAGCCGACATTGACGCGCGAAAAGGAGCGCAGCGTGGTCGGGTCGAAATTGGCAATGCTGGTGCGGAAATCGACCGCGCCGACGCGGTATTGCTGGCCTTCCTCGATCTTGAAGGTGACGTTGAAGCCCTTCTTGTCCGGATCATATTCGGTGAGCGCGGCCACGACCTGGACGTCGGCGATCCGTTCTTGAGATAGAAGCGGCGAATCAAGTCGCGGTCGGCCTCGACCCGATCGGGATCGTAGACGTCGTTGCTGCCGAGGAAGCTCAGCAGATTCGATTCATGCGTCTTGATGATGTCCCGGAGGCGGTAGGACGAGAACGCGTTGTTGCCGACGAACTCGATCGACTTGACGCCCGTCTTGACGCCCTCCTCGACCGTGAAGACGAGGTCGACGCGGTTGTTCGGCTGCTCGATGATTTCCGGCGTGACACGCACGTCATAGCGGCCGGAGTGACGGTAAATTTCGGCGATACGCAGCGTGTCCGACTGCACCATGGCACGAGAGAACGTGCCGCGGGCCTTGGACTGGATTTCCGCGGTGAGCTGCTCGTCCTTGATCTTCTTGTTGCCCTCGAAGGCGACGCGACCGATCACCGGGTTTTCGACCACGGAAACGATGATCTGGCCGCCCGGGCCGCGGTTGATCTTCACGTCCTGGAACAGGCCTGTCTCGATCAGCGCCTTGAGGCCGTCGTCGATGGCGCCTTGATCAAGGCGGCCCCCGGGTCCCGGCTTGAAATAGGAGCGGATCGTCTCCACCTCGACGCGGCGATTTCCCTCGACGGAAATCGACTGCACGGTCTGCGCAAGCGCAGACGAGGACACAAAAACAGCCCCGACCGGGGCAACCACCGCCGCGCCGAACATGATCAGGGTGGCAAGCAAGCCGCCCCGGAGTCGCAGTCCAAACATCATGCGCAACGCGCCCTCATCATTCCGCTCCAGACCCAACCCCAACGCCGGTCTGGAGAATCCCCAAGTTCAAGCCGCTTGTAGCCAATTTCACCGACGCCGCAAACGGCCGAGCGCGCCCCAATTTCAATTTCAATCCAAGACGTTGCCCAAGAGCAACGTCACAAAAAAGCCCCTATCAGGACGAGGCCATCCGAAGGATGTCGTTGTAGGTCGCGAACACCATCAGCATCAGCACCAGACCCAGCCCGATCCGGAACCCCATCTCCTGGGTCCGCTCGGACAGCGGACGACCGCGGACCACCTCAGCTGTGTAGAACAGAAGGTGACCGCCATCGAGCAGCGGGATCGGGAACAGGTTCAACAGACCGATCGAGACCGACAACACGGCGCAGAGATTGATCACGAACTGGAACCCGGCGCTGGCCGCCTGCCCCGACATTTTCGCGATTCCAAGGACGCCGCTGACCTCGTTCGGATTGCCGTTTCCGACGAACAGCGAGCCCAGGAACTTGA
Organism: Bradyrhizobium sp. LLZ17; assembly: GCF_041200145.1. Taxonomy (NCBI): domain Bacteria; kingdom Pseudomonadati; phylum Pseudomonadota; class Alphaproteobacteria; order Hyphomicrobiales; family Nitrobacteraceae; genus Bradyrhizobium; species Bradyrhizobium zaerense. The sequence goes on along the minus strand of NZ_CP165734.1, from coordinate 1,054,093 downwards.
ACGTGCTGCTGATGATGAACCAGACCTGGTCCACCCCGATCTTCAGCGCCTCGCCCACACCGACCGGCGAGGTCGACGTTTCACCGGCCTGAGATTTGTGCTCCACACCCAGCACGCCGAGGCGGTGGCTGTTGCCGAACGGATCCTTGCGCTCCAGCAGCGCCGGCGTCGCGGTCAATGACACGAGTGCGCCGTCCCGCTTCACCTCGAAGACGAGCGCGGAACCCGCGTTCGTCGCCACGATCGCTGCATGTCCGCAAAGCTCTCGATCGGCTTGCCGTCTATCTGCACGACGACGTCACCGACCTTGAACCCGGCAGAAGCCGCCGCGCCGTCGGCCACGATGCCGTCGACACGCGCGATCGTGCTCGGCTTGCCATAGTACAAGGCCATGCCCGCGAAAATCAGCGCGCCGAGGATGAAATTGGCGATCGGACCGGCCGCGACGATGGCGGCGCGCGGGCCGACCTTCTTGTGGTGGAAACTGCCGGCGCGCTCCTCGGCGGTCATGGCCGCGAGCGTTTGGGCGGACGGGGTCGAGGCCTCGCTCTCGTCGCCGAAGAATTTGACATAGCCGCCGAGCGGGATCGCCGAGATCTTCCAGCGCGTGCCGTGGCGGTCGTTGAAGCCAACCAGCTCAGGCCCGAAACCGAGCGAAAAGGTTAACACCCGAACCCCAGCCCAGCGCGCGACCAGAAAATGGCCAAGCTCGTGGAAGAACACGACGATGGTCAGGACGAACAGGAAGGGAACGGCGTAACCGAGGAGCCCATGGCTCAACGTATTGAAACTGTGGACGAAAAAGTCGATCATCGAATTCCCTCATCCAGCGCCGCAAGGCCCTGGCCCCGAACTACCTAGGATGCCTTTAAGGCAATTTGAGGCAATAGGGCGGCGGCCCTATTTCGCGAAACATGGTCAACGGATATTGCGTCATCCGCCGAGGTCATGGGCGCCTGGTTTCCGCTCGACCCAGTCCTCGAGCGTCGCTTCGACCAGCCGCGCGATGGCGCCGAACCGGATTTTGCCGGCAATGAACGCGGCGACCGCGACCTCGTTGGCGGCGTTGTAGACGGTGGTCGCCCCCTTCCCGGTCCGGAGCGGATCGAAGGCCAGGCGAAGGCCTGGGAAGCGCTCGTAATCCGGCGCCTCGAAGGTCAATTGGCCGATCTTGGCCAGATCGAGCTTGGCCGCCGGTCCCTTGATGCGGTCGGGCCAGCCGAGGCAATGCGCAATCGGCGTGCGCATGTCGGGCGAGCCGAGCTGGGCCACCACCGAGCGATCGGAGAATTCGACCATGCCGTGGATGATCGATTGCGGATGAACCAGCACGTCGATCTCGTCCGGCGACAGCGCGAACAGATAGGACGCCTCGATCACCTCGAGCCCCTTGTTCATCATCGAAGCGGAATCGATCGTGATCTTCTGGCCCATGCTCCAGTTCGGATGCTTCAGCGCCTGGGCCAGCGTGGCCTGCTCGATATCGGCGCTCTTCCAGGTCCGGAACGGACCGCCCGAGGCGGTGATGATGACGCGGACGAGTTCATCGCGATTGCCTGAGCCGAGCGCCTGAAACAGCGCATTGTGCTCGGAATCCGCCGGCAAGATGCAGGCGCCCGCTTTCGCGGCGCGCTGCATGAAAAAGTCGCCGGCGCAAACGAGGCATTCCTTGTTGGCGAGCGCAACGTGGGCACCGCGATCGACCGCCGCCAAAGCCGGCTTCAGTCCGGCCGCACCGCTGACCGCCGCCATGACCCAATCGGCCGGACGCGCACCGGCCTCGATCACCGCGCTTTCGCCGGCGCCGCATTCCGTGCTGGTTCCTGCCAGCGCGGCTTTGAGCTCAGCAAGCTTGGAGGCGTCGGCGATCGCGACGAAGCGCGCGGAAAATTCTCTGCCGAGCTTTGCCAGCGCCTCGACATTGCTGTTCGCAGTCAGCGCCTCCACCCGGTAGCGTTCGGGCGCTGCACGGATCAGGTCCATGGTGCTGTCGCCGATCGAGCCGGTGGCACCAAGGACCGTGACACTGCGGACGCTCGTCGCCGCAGCCTTGTTGTTACGCAATGGGACCGCGCTCATATCCTCACCAAACCATAAGACCGCTTCCGGCGCTATGCACACCATGGCGGAGAAAGCCGATAATCCATGCCACCAGGATGGCAGCGACAAAGCCGTCCAGACGGTCCAGAAGCCCGCCATGGCCGGGAATTAAGTGACTGGAATCCTTGACCCCAAAGCGCCGCTTCACGGCGGATTCGAAGAGATCGCCGAGCTGCGAGACCACGGTCAGGACAGCGCTCACGAGCAGCAGCGGAATAGCCTTCCCTATCCCGCAGGCGGCAAAGCCGCCCGCAACCCCAAGGCTCGCGGCAAAGCTGCCGAACGCGCCGGCCCAGGTCTTCTTGGGGCTGACCCGCGGCCATAGCTTCGGTCCGCCAATGCCGCGGCCCGCGAAATAGCCGCCGATATCGGTCGCCCACACCACGAGCAGCACGAACATCAGCGCGGCGAAGCCGTTCACGGGATCCTGTCGCACCAGGATCGAGGCCAGCAGCGCGGCCGATGCGTAGGCGAAACCAGTGGCGGCCCAGACCAACATGCCCCGCGCAAGCAGGGTCACGATCGCGCCGCCAACGAGGCCGGTGATGACGGCGGTCTTGAGCGCGCCGAAGGCAACGCAGAAGCCCATGATGGCGAGGACGGCCGTCCCGGACGCGGTCAGAACCACCGAGCCCGCCGCGCCCACCACCGTCAGCCATTCCGCGAACAATCCGATCGAGGCCAGCGTGACGAGAAGCGCCCAGAGCCAGCCACCGGCATAAGCGAGCACAAGGGCGAGCGGCGCCAGCACGAGCGCTGCGAGGACTCGCATCACGAGATTGCTCGAGGCGGGCGCGGAGCCGGCCGGTGCGGCGTCGGGTTCGCTCACGAGGCGGTTTTCGCGACGAGGCCGCCGAAACGGCGCTCGCGTCTGGCGAATTCGGCGATCGCACCTTCGAGCGCCGCCTTGTCGAAATCGGGCCAGTGGATCGGCACGAACACGAGCTCGCTATAGGCGGCCTGCCACATCAGGAAATTGGACAGGCGCTGCTCACCGCTGGTGCGGATGATGAGATCGGGGTCGGGAATGTCCGGCGCGTCGAGATGGGCACCAAGTGTCTCGGCATCGATCGAGGCCGGATCGCGCCGGCCTTCCGCAACCTCGCGCGCGAGCACTTGCGCCGCCTTCGCAATCTCCTGCCGCGAGCCGTAATTGAAGGCGACGACCAGCGTCAGGCGCGTGTTGTCGCGCGTCAGTTCCTCGGCCTCGTTGAGAAGTGCACAGATGTCGCCTTCCAGCCCGTCCCGTTCGCCGATGATGCGCACCTTGACGCCGTCGCGATGCAGGCTGGCGAGATCGTTGCGGATGAAGCGGCGGAGCAGGCCGAAGAGATCGCCGATCTCGCTCGCCGGCCGCGACCAGTTCTCCGAGCTGAAGGAGAAGATGGTGAGATAGCGGATGCCGAGCTCGTGCGAGGCGCGAACCACGCGGCGCAATGCCTCTACGCCGCGGCGATGGCCTTCGGCCCGCGGCAATCCGCGCGCGGCGGCCCAGCGTCCATTGCCATCCATGATGATGGCAACATGCGCGGGCGCCTCGGACCTGTCGGGTCCTTCCGTGACGGGCGCGGCGGCGTTGGACATGAAGGCGGCCCTAAAGCGTGATCCGGACCCGAAGCGCCGCACTAGCGCAAAGTGCGAAGCGGTTCTCCGAAAAAGATCATGCGCGAACAATAACCTAAAGCGCGATTGGTCGCGCTCTAGACGGTGAGGATTTCTTTTTCCTTGGCAGCCAGCAACTGGTCGATCTCGGTGATCGTGCTGTCGGTCGCCTTCTGCACGTCGCCGGCCAGACGCTCCTGGTCGTCCTCTGACATCTCGTGGTTCTTCTCGAGCTTCTTCAGAACATCGAGGCCGTCGCGGCGGACATGACGCGCCGCGACCTTGGCGGCTTCGGCGTATTTGTGCGCGACCTTGACCAGTTCCTTGCGCCGCTCCTCGTTGAGCTCCGGAATGCGCAGCCGCAACACCTGCCCTTCGGTCGCCGGCGACAGGCCGAGATTGGAATCGACGATCGCTTTCTCGACCGCCTTGACCATCGACTTGTCCCAGACCTGAACCGAGATCAACCGCGGCTCGGGCACGCTGACAGTGGCGAGCTGGTTGAGTGGCATGTGGCTGCCATAGGCTTCGACCTGGACCGGATCCAGCATCGACGCGGACGCGCGGCCGGTGCGCAAGCCGCCGAGTTCGTGCTTGAGAGACTGGACGGCGCCCTGCATGCGGCGCTTCACTTCGTTGATATCGAAATTTCCCGTGACCATCTCGCTTCTCCTTCAAAAAACCGGCGGCACGCCCCTCGCCCTCTTTTCCGTGAGCCGTCAGCCGGCGACGATCGTCCCGTGGCCGGCGCCGCGCAGAATGGCGCCGATCGAACCGGGCTCCGCGATCGAAAACACGATGATAGGCAGCGACGTCTCGCGGGCAAGCGCGAAGGCGGTCGCGTCCATCACCTTATAGCCGCCCTCGACGGACTGCGAATGCGTCAGCCGGTCGAATCGCGTGGCAGTCGGATCCTTCTTCGGGTCGGCCGAGTAGACGCCGTCGACATTGGTCGCCTTCAGCACCGCCTCGGCGCCGATCTCGGCGGCGCGCAGCACCGCCGTCGTGTCGGTGGTGAAGAACGGATTACCGGTTCCACCGCCGAGCAGCACGATCCGCCCCTCCGCGAGGTATTTGTGTGCTGCGGTGCGGGTGAACAGCTCGGAAATCTCGGGCATGACGAAGGCCGACAGCGTGCGCGCTGGAGTGCCCTTGCGCTCGATTGTGGCTTCGAGCGCGAGGCAGTTCATCATGGTGGCGAGCATGCCCATTGTGTCGCCGGTCGGGCGTGACACGCCACGGGAGGAGACTTCGACGCCGCGAAAGATATTGCCGCCCCCGATCACGACGGCGACCTCGGTGCCGAGATGCCGGGCCGCGATCAGATCGTCCGCAACCCGGTCGATGGTCGGCTGATCGATGCCAAAGCCCTGCTGCCCCGCGAGGTATTCGCCGGACAACTTGATCACGACGCGACGATAGACCGGATCAGTCATGAGCACTTTCCTCGTCCGGGCGCCGCTTCCGGCGGCACGCCGGAAGGAACGTTCCGGCGCTTACTTCTTGCCGCTGGCCGCCGCGACCTCGGCCGCGAAGTCCGATTCCTGCTTCTCGATCCCTCACCGAGAGCATAGCGCACAAAGCCCGCGATCTTCACGGGGCCGCCGACCTTGCCCTCGGCCTCCTTCACCGCCTGCGCCACCGACTTGCCGGTGTCGTGGATGAAGGCCTGCTCGAGCAGGCAAACTTCCTTGTAGTAGGTCTTCAGGCCGGACTCGACGATCTTCTCGATCACGTTCTCCGGTTTGCCCTGCTGGCGATATTTGTCGGCGAGCACGTCCTTCTCGCGTTTCACGACCGCCGGATCGAGACCGGACGGATCGAGCGCGAGCGGGTTGGCGGCAGCGACATGCATCGCGATCTGGCGGCCCAGCGTCGCGAGCTCGTCGCTCTTGCCGGGCGATTCGAGCGCCACGATCACGCCCATCTTGCCGGCGCCGTCGATGACGGCACCGTGGACGTAGCTCGACACCACCCCCTGGCTCACTTCGAGCGAAGCAGCGCGACGCAGCGACATGTTCTCGCCGATGGTCGCGATCGCGTCATTGATCGCGGCTTCGATCGTGACGTCGCCGACCTTTGCGGCCTTGATCTTCTCGACATCGGCGCCGACGTCGAATGCGACCTGGGCGATCATCTTGACCAGGCCCTGGAACTGACCGTTGCGCGCGACGAAGTCGGTCTCGGAGTTGACCTCGACCACGACGCCCTTGCTACCCTTGGTGAGCGCGCCGATCAGGCCCTCGGCCGCGACGCGGCCCGACTTCTTGGCGGCCTTCGAGAGACCCTTCTTGCGCAGCCAGTCCTGCGCCGCTTCCAAATCACCGTTGGTCTCGGTGAGCGCGGCCTTGCAGTCCATCATGCCCGCGCCGGTCGACTCGCGCAGCTCCTTGACCATCGCTGCTGTGATCGTTGCCATCGTTGAAAATCCCTTTTGCCTGCCGGTTTGCCGCGGCGTGGCATCCAATTGCCCCGCCGCGGTCCATTTCAGGAATTCGCGTCAACTGAAATGGTGGCCGGAGCTTATCCGGCCAACCCATCGCTCTTTTTTGACTATTCCGCTTCCGCGGTCAGCGCCTTGGCCTTGGCCACCCAGGCATCCGCGCGGCTGGGCAGACCGACTTCTTCGCCGATCTTGTGCGCGGTGTCGTGATCGAGCTCGGCGAGCTGCCAGAAGTGGAAGATGCCGAGGTCGTTGAACTTCTTCTCGATCGCGCCCGAGACGCCCGGGAGCTTCTTGAGGTCGTCGGCGGTGCCGCGCGGGCCGGCGAGGCCCTGGAAGCCGCCAGTCGTGGGCGGCAGCTCTTCGGCGACGACCGGCTGGGCCGACGCGCCGACGTCGATGCCGGAATCGCCCTGGGCACGTCCGATGCCGTCGATTGCTGCGCGCGCGACCAGGTCGCAATAGAGCGCGATCGCGCGGCCAGCGTCGTCATTGCCCGGCACCACATAGGTGATGCCCTTGGGGTCCGAATTGGTGTCGACGATCGCGGCGACCGGGATGTTCAGCCGCTGGGCTTCCTGGATCGCGATGTCTTCCTTGTTGGTGTCGATCACGAAGATCAGGTCGGGCAGACCGCCCATGTCCTTGATGCCGCCGAGCGAGCGGTCGAGCTTGTCGCGCTCGCGCTGAAGCGTCAGACGCTCCTTCTTGGTGTAGGAGCTGGCATCGCCGCCGGCCAGCACTTCGTCGAGGTGACGCAGGCGCTTGATCGAGCCGGAGATCGTCTTCCAGTTGGTCAGCGTGCCGCCGAGCCAGCGCGAATTGACGAAGTACTGCGCGCAACGCTTGGCCGCATCGGCAACGCCGTCCTGCGCCTGGCGCTTGGTGCCGACGAACAGGATGCGGCCGCCCTTGGCGACGGTGTCGCTGACCGCCTGCAATGCGTGATGCAGCAACGGCACGGTCTGCGCGAGGTCGACGATGTGGATGTTGTTGCGGGCGCCGAAAATGAACGGCGCCATTTTCGGATTCCAGCGGTGGGACTGGTGACCAAAGTGCACGCCAGCCTCGAGCAGCTGACGCATAGTGAAATCGGGTAGTGCCATCGTTCTAATTCTCCGGTTGGTTCCTCCGGAAGCGTGTGAGCAAAACGGAGCGTTGTCGCCCCGGCTGCCACCGGACGGCCTTGTGAGCCATGCTTCCGTGTGAGATGGCGCGCTGTATACCGCGATTTCGGCCAGAAGCAAGGAAATAAGGGCCTTTCAAGGGCGTTTGTCGCCCGCGAAAGGCCCGTTCCCGAATACCGCCCGCCCACTTGGCGGTTGGCCAGACACCAAGCCTAGCACCTGGGCTGGTTGGGTGGGCATTTCTTCGGCGCAGCGGGGCGCGGTGGCGGAGCGGCCGGACGCGGCGGGGCTGCGGCCACCCGTGGCGGCGGCGGTGGTGGCGGGGCCGCCCGAGCTGCCGGCGGCGCGGGTCGCGCGGCGGCGACAGGAGGCCGGGGCGGCGGCGCAACCGCACGCGGCGGCGGAGGCGTGGGCCTCGCCACGGCCTGAGGCCGCGGGGGTGCCGCCGGAGGCCTTGCCGCCTGCACGGGCTGATTCTGCGGCTTGATCCGCTCGTGCGCAGCCGATGCCGGCGGCGTCACCGGCTTTGCGGCGCTGGCCGAAGGCTTCCCAACCGGGACCCCGGAGATGGCGAGCCGGCCGGCTGGTGTGTTGCGGCCTTCGCCCGTTCATTGGCGCGTTCGTTGGCCCGTTCGGCAGGGCCGGCCGCGGCCGGGGTCTGCGCCACCGGGACCTTCGGCGGCTGGCCGGGTGCGGTCGCCGCGGTGCCCGCGGCAGGCGTAGCGGTGGCCGGCGCGGCAGCGGCCGGTGCCCCCGTATGGGTCGGCAACGTCGTGTTCGGCGCAGTCGCGGTCGCTGGCGCGGGCCGAGCGTTGGGCCCTGCCCCGACCGGCGCCGGCGGGCCGCCGTGGCCGCCCGGGACCGGCAGCGTGTTGGCCTCGGGCAGCCGGGTCTGCGGCGGGGCCGTCGGAGCGACATTCGCAGGCGTTACCGGAGGCGTGCCCGGCCGCGCGGTCGCATGGATGGCCGCGCTTGGCGGCATCGGCGCCTTGCCCTGCTGGATCAGGGCGGCGCGTTGGGCAACCGCCTGCGGCACGGCCGGTCCGGCGGCTGTCGCGCGGCCGGCGACGGCAGGTGCAAGGCTCCCTGCCGCAAGCCCGCCTGCCCCGGTCGGCGGCGGCCGGTTGATCACCGTGTTGATGACCGTGGTGTTGTGGATGTTCTGGTAGATGATGTTGTTCGGCGGCGGCGCGACATAGACGGGCGGCCTGACGAACACCGGGATCGGCACGAATACCGGCTGCGGCAGCACGAACAGGCCGACGACGGCGAGCGGCGGCGCCAGCACGACGAAGTCCGCCGGCGGCGGCGGCAGATAGTAGACCGGCGGCGGCGGTGGCGGTGCGAAGCCGAACAAGGGATCGCCGAACAGCAGCACCGGACGATCGACATAGACGATCTCGTCCGGCGGCGGTGGCGGCACGTCATAGTCGATCATCGCAAAGCTCGGCGGCGGCTCGACCGGTGCCGTCAGGATCGCCAGGCGGCGGCGTGCATCGCCCGCATGCGGCCCACGCGAATAGCGGCGCAGATACGACCAATAGGCCTCCGGCGTGTCGGTCCGATAGGTCCGCCGCCAGGTGATGGCTTCGCGTCGCGCCGCCACGATCGCCATCACGCGCTTGGAGAGCGGGTCGCCGGGATAGGCCGCGAGAAACTCCTCATAGGCCGGCAGCGTGTCGCGCTCGAGCGCGGCCGCATAGGCATCCTGGACGCCGAGATCGCGGATCGGCTTGTTGCGGGTCGCAGCGACCTGATCCGGCGTGGACTGCGGCGGCGGCGCATCGGGCCCGCGCTCGAAGAACGAGAATTGCGCGCTGATCTTCTGGTCGTCCCAGGGCACCTGCGCGCCTTTGGAGGCGTCATTGACGCGCAGGCGAACGCGGTCGAACACCTCGGTAAGCGACAGGCCGCCGGTGCGGATCATTTCGGCCAGCGACTGCGCGTAGGCGCCGTAAGGTCCAGGCTCCTCGGGCGCGACCGTGCCGGGCGCAGCGTTGAAGGCGATCAGCATGTTCGGATCCGGCTCGACCAATGCCAGTCCGCTCGCGATCGGCTGGCCGCCCTCGATGAAGGGCTGCGCGCGCGCCGCATCGAGCACGACGATGTCAGCCTTGAGCGGAATCGAAGCGAGCTGGCGGACATAGTCGCTGATGCGCAAGCCTTCGGTCGGAATGTCGGTGTCGCGCGTGATGTTGGAATCGACCGGGATGAAATAGTTCTCGCCGGCAAGCTGCACGCCGTAACCGGCCAGATAGACCATCGCGACGGTGCCGGGACCGGAGGCCTGCGCCTTCTGGATGAAATCGCGAAAGCTCTTGCGCAGCGTGTCGCCGTCGAGATCGCGCGCGCCGACCACGTCGAAGCCCGCTGCTTGCAGCGTCTGCGCGATCAGGCCGGCGTCGTTCGCGGTGGTTGCCAGCGGCGACTTGGCATAGGCACCGTTGCCAACCACGAGCGCGATGCGCTTTTCCTGCTGCTGCGCGCGTGCCGCATCGGGCGTGCCCGCAGCAAGCAGCAGAATCGGCAGAAGGAAGCAGATGAAGACCTTGTGTGTCCCACGCATGGCTTGCTTGCCCGCTATTGCTTGTTGAGTCATCGCCACGCATGAGGCGCACGGCCGGATGAACGGCACTTGAACGAAAGGCTGGGATTAAGGCGGCGGCATGGCACCCGGCCAGCCGCAGCGAGTCGCGTCAGCTCCGCGTCAGCTTCGGCCCTTTGTATGTCAGGGTCAGCCTTTTAGCTTCAGCCCTGTGCGATCAGGTCTACCGTTCCCGTCGTGAGCCGATAGATGCCGCCCACTATTTTCAGCTTGCCCTGATCCACGGCCGCGTTGAGGATCGGCGCGGCCGATTTCAGCGTCGCGACGTTGTCGATTACGTTCTGCCTAATCGCGTTGTCGAGCACATCCCCGCCCTGCTGCATCGCGGCTTTCGCCGCGGGCGCGATCGCATCGACCAGCGAGGGAATGTGTCCCGGCGGCGGCTTGTTGTCCTTGAGCGCTTTCAGCGTCGCATCGACCGCGCCGCAATTGTCGTGGCCGAGCACAAGGATCAGCGGTGAGCCCAGCACGGCCACCGTATATTCCATGCTGGCAATGGTCTCGACGCCGGCAAAATTACCGGCGACGCGGCAGACGAAGAGATCGCCGCGGCCGGTGTCGAAGGCGTATTCCGGCGCGATGCGCGAGTCCGCGCAGCTTAGCACCGCCGCGAACGGATTCTGCCCGCCGACAAGCACCTCACGCTCATGCTTGAAATCGTGGCGCCGCGACACGCCGTCGACATAGCGCGCATTGCCCGCCATCAGCCGCTTCAGCGCGGCGTCCGGCGACAGCACGTTCTGCGGTTTGGGCGGCGCCCTGGTTTCCTTGGCGAGCACTCGACCGGCGAAGGCGAGGCTCAGGGCGGAGGCGGCAAGCAGCATCGCGGATCGCCGCGATGGCGCGATTCTGTCCTGCGCAGATTCGGAGCACCTGTCACACATCGCGATTCCTCGCGGCGCAACGAACGCGTGCTCGCAGGCGCGCCGCATTGTAACGATCATACTCGCAATGATGTGACGAAACCACAAGCTCGACCGCGCCGCGCGCCAGCCATCTGGCGCGGCCGACCTATTCCGCCAGCTTAAGCTCCGCGATCGTCGTCCTTGCCGCCTGTTCGTCCAGCGGCAGGAAATCGAGCGGTCCTTGATTCTTGTAACCGGAGGTCATCGCGAGCGTGAGACCCCAGCCCAGCAAGCCCGTGCTTGCATTTGCGATCATGGCGCTCTTGCGCTCGCTCATGCGCGTCACGAAGAACACGGTCTGGCCGGATTGAGCCGAGAAGTCCACGCGCGTGGTTCCGAGGGCCGCCTCTTCTGCCACGAACTGGTGCTGGCCCGCCGGGCGATCGACATAGACATACGTCCCGGTCTTCAGTCCCTTGATCGGGGCGCCGTCGAGAGAGAACACCCAGTCCGAATCGCCGATGCCGCCATAACCTTTCTCGCGAAACACCACGACGCGCGTCTGCCCGGCTTTCGGCGGACCTATCTTTCGAACCGTCTCGGAATAGTCGAGCCCATTTCTCGCCGTCTCGCAGCCACACAGCAAAACGGCCGCCGTAAGCAGCACCAGCCCACGCAGTAACATCACGCCCCCAATTCATTCCCGAGGGCATGCTAGCCAAAAACACCGCCTGGTTGCAACAGCAGCGGCACGGATCCGGCGCAAAACATGCAATCGGCCGCACCGTCGTGCGTGTTGCTAGACCTGCTGCACGTCCACCACGCCCGCGACCGCCTTGATGGCGCCGGCGATCTGCGGCGAAACCTTGAAGCGGCCTGGCAGCTTCATTTCCACCTCGGTCTCGAGGTCGAGCATGATCACCAGCGAGACCTCGCCGTCGCCGTTGGAGCGCGGTGCGATGCCGGGACTGCCGACCCTCGGTGCTGCGCCGTTCGCGCCGGCCATCTCGGGGCCGGCCAGACGCTTGGCGATTGAATCCAGCGGCTTGGTGTCGCGCAGGAAGATGCGCAGGCCCTTCTGCGTCTTGGCGGCGGCCTCATCCAGCGGTTCGGCGTGCAGCACGCGGGCGCGAACGTCCTCGCCCTGGAGCTCGGCGCCGAGTTGGAGCAGCACGGCTGCGCCAGGCTCCAGCACGTCGCGATATTGCGCGAGCCCCTCCGAGAACAGCACCGCCTCGAAGTGGCCCGTGGGATCAGACAGCCCCATGATGCCCATCTTGTTGCCGGTCTTGGTGCGTCGCTCCATGCGCGACACCACGGTGGCTGCGACCTTGCCGGCGGTGGCGCCGGTTTTCACCGCGCGCGAAAACTCCGCCCAGCTCTGCACCCGCAGCCGCTTCAGCACCGTCGCGTAATCGTCGAGCGGATGGCCCGACAGGAAGAAGCCGATCGCATCATATTCGCGGCGCAGCCGCTCGGCCGGCAGCCACGGCTCGACCTGCGGCAGCATGATGGTCGGCGCGTCCGCCGACATGCCGAACATGTCGTTCTGGCCGATGGTCTCGGCCTGGTGCGCGCGCTGGCAGGCGGCCAGGATCGAGTCCGCACCGGCGAAGACGCGGGCGCGGTTCGGCTCCAGCGTGTCGAAGGCCCCGGCGGCCGCGAGGCTTTCGATGATGCGCTTGTTGACCGATCGCGGATTGACGCGTGCGGCGAAGTCGGCCAGCGAGGTGAACAGGCCGTTCCTGGTCCGCTCCGCGATGATCTGCTCGACCGCGGCAATGCCGACGCCCTTCAGCGCGGCGAGCGCGTAATAGATGGTCTTGTCGCCGACCTCGAAGGTCGCGCCGGAACGGTTGATGTTCGGCGGCTCGACCTTGATCCCGAGGCGCTGCGCCTCCGAGCGGAATTCGGAGAGCTTGTCGGTGTTGTTGAGATCGAGCGTCATCGACGCCGCGATGAACTCCACCGGGTAATGCGCCTTCATGTAGGCGGTGTGGTAGGACACCAGCGCATAGGCCGCTGCGTGGCTCTTGTTGAAGCCGTAGTCGGCGAACTTCGCCAACAGCTCGAAAATCGTGTCGGCCTGCCCCTTCGGCACGCCGTTCTTCACCGCGCCCGCGACGAAGATCTCGCGCTGCTTCTCCATCTCGGAGCGGATCTTCTTGCCCATGGCGCGGCGCAGCAGGTCGGCGTCGCCGAGCGAATAGCCCGACATCACCTGCGCGATCTGCATCACCTGTTCCTGGTAGATGATGACGCCGAAGGTCTCCTTCAGGATCGGCTCCAGCACGGGATGCAGATATTCCGGCTCCTCGTCGCCGTGCTTGCGCATGCAATAGGTCGGGATGTTCGCCATCGGACCCGGGCGATACAGCGCCACCAGCGCGATGATGTCCTCGAAACGGTCGGGGCGCATGTCGATCAGCGCGCGCCGCATGCCCTGGCTTTCAACCTGGAACACGCCGACCACGTCGCCGCGCGCCAGCATCTGATAACTCTCGGCATCGTCGATCGGCAACGTGGCGAGATCGACGTGGATGTCGCGCGGCTTGAGCAGCTTGATCGCGACGTCGAGCACGGTCAGCGTCTTCAGGCCGAGGAAGTCGAATTTGACGAGGCCGGCCGGCTCGACCCATTTCATGTTGAACTGGGTCACCGGCATGTCGGATTTGGGATCGCGGTAGAGCGGCACCAGTTCGCTCAGGGGGCGATCGCCGATGACGATACCGGCCGCGTGGGTCGAGGCATGGCGGGTCAGGCCTTCGAGGCGCTGCGCGATGTCGAAGGCGCGCGCCACCACCGGGTCCTCGTCGCGAAACGCCTGCAGCTTCGGCTCGCTCTCGATCGCGGCCGCCAGCGTCACCGGCGCGGCCGGATTCTGCGGCACCAGTTTTGTGAGCTTGTCGACCTGGCCATAAGGCATTTGCAGCACGCGGCCGACGTCGCGCAGCACGCCGCGCGCCTGCAGCGTCCCGAAGGTGATGATCTGCGCCACCTGGTCGCGGCCATAGCGCTGCTGGACGTACTGGATCACCTCGCCGCGGCGGTCCTGGCAGAAGTCGATGTCGAAGTCCGGCATCGAGACGCGTTCCGGATTGAGGAAGCGCTCGAACAGCAGCCCGAACTTGATCGGGTCGAGATCGGTGATGGTCAGCGCCCAGGCCACCAGCGAGCCCGCGCCTGAACCGCGGCCCGGTCCGACCGGTATGCCCTGGCCCTTGGCCCATTTGATGAAATCGGACACGATCAGGAAGTAGCCCGCGTACTTCATGCGCATGATGACGTCGAGCTCGAACGCCAGCCGCTGGCTGTAGTCCTCCTCGGTGGTGCCCTGCGACAGGCCGTGCACGCGCAGCCGATTGGCGAGCCCCTCCTCCGCCTGCCGCTTCAATTCCGCCGCCTCGACCGCGGCCGCATCCGAGCTCGACGCGGCGCCGACGGTGAAGAACGGCAGGATCGGCTTGCGCGTCATCGGCCGGAACGAGCAGCGTTCGGCGATCTCGACGGTGGAGGCCAGCGCCTCCGGAACATCGGCAAACAGCACCGCCATCTCGGCCCGCGTCTTGAAGCGGTGATCGGGCGTGAGCTGCTCGCGTTCGGTCTCCGCGATTAGCCGGCCGCCGGCGATGCAAAGCAGCGCGTCATGCGCTTCGTAGTCGTCCGTCGCGGCGAAATACGGCTCGTTGGTCGCAACCAGCGGCAGGCCTTTTGCGAACGCGATGTCGATCAGGCCGCTCTCGACCCGCCGTTCCTTGTCCAGGCCATGACGCTGCAGCTCCATATAGAGGCGATCGCCGAACAGGCTGGCGAGACGCTCGCAGCGCGCGGCGGCAAGCTCGGGATGGCCGGCGCCCAGCGCCAGCGAGATCGGCCCGTCCGGACCGCCCGTCAGCGCGATCAGGCCCTCGGTCTCGCCCTCGAGCCAGTCGAATTTGATGTGGCAGGCGTGGGTGTCGGGCGTCTCCAGGAACGCCCGCGAATTCAGCCGCATCAGGCTGCGATAGCCGCGCTCTTGCGCCGCCAGCAGCACGATGCGCGACGGCAGCAGCGCGTTGCGGGCATTCGGATCCTGATCGCCGAAATCGATCGCGAGTTCGCAGCCGACGATCGGCTGGATGCCCGAGCCCGCCATCTTGTCGGAGAACTCCAGCGCTCCGAACATGTTGTCGGTGTCGGTCAGCGCCAGGGCCGGCTGGTGATCTTTCTTGGCAAGCTCGGCGAGCTTGGCGATCTTGATCGAGCCCTTGAGCAGCGAATAGGCCGAGTGAACGTGAAGGTGGACAAATCCGGCGCTCGGCATTTCGCGTGACGGCCTCTTGCAGATGAGATGGAGCGGTCACCGGCTCCTCAAGGCATCATGCACTCGCCCGGCCGACTCGCCTCGCAATGGTGAGGGCTCGCCACGCCGGAGTCCACGCCGGAGCGGCCGATCGGCCGCGTCGTCCCGGTTTTCCCCAAGCTCGCATCCGCGAGTTCCCAGGCAAGTGTTTTGCGCCGAGCACGAGTCAGAGTTGCGGCAGTACCTGGGCCCAGATCGCGATCATCCCGACGAACAGCGCGATCGAGGTCAGTGCGGCGGCTTCTTCCACGAAAATCCTGAACATGGCTCACTCCATATTGAGAACGTATGAAGAACATTGTTCTCATTTTGTTCTCGGGAGTCAAGCATCTCTCAGCCATCTCGAAATGGGATGGTTAACTCGATGAATTCAGACAATAAAAAGCCCCGGCCATCAGGCCGGGCTTCGACGATCGCTCAAACGGAGCGACTGGTCTCAGTACTTCGCAAGGACCGGGCCGCCGAACTTGTAGTTCAGGCGAACGAGGCCCATGTCGACGTCCTGACGGATGCGGTCGGTCGACGGCACCAGCGCGAAGGTGACGTCCTTGTCCTGCAGGAAGATGTGGTTGTACTCGATGCCAACCGACCAATTCGGGGCAAAACCATACTCGATGCCGGCGCCGACGGTGCCGCCCCAGCGGGTCTGGTCGTTCGAGGCCAGCAGCGCGCCGGTGGCCGTGCTGAACACCTCGTACTTGCCGCCGGTCACAGCCGCACCGCCCTTGACGTAGAGCAGGACGTTGTTCCAGGCGTAGCCGATCTGACCGGTGATCAGACCGAACGAATCGATCTTCGAGCGGTTGCGGGTCGCGAACAGCGCGCTGACGTTGTCGCCGGAGAAGTCGGCCCAGTTGCCCTGGCCTTCCACGCCGAACACCCACTGGCCGGACTGCCAGCGGTAGCCGATCTGACCACCGACGGTGCCACCGGTCGCATCATGCGAACCCTCGCGACCGCCGCCGACCAGATCCCAGGTCGAATGCGCCGAACCGCCGCCGCCGTTGACGCCGATGTAGAAGCCGCTCCAGTCATAGAGCGTGGCGACCATCGCAGGCGCCTTGGTGTAAGGCCGCGCCGCGAGATCAGCAGCCACCGCCGGCGCAGCCGCGCTGAGCGCGACAAGGCTGACAGCGGCAAGCAACAAATTCTTGTTCATTTTAATCCCGTTCCAGTTTCGTCGTTAGGCCCCCGGGCCTGGCGTCGTCATATCAGCGATCGACGGAATTGCTGTAACCTCGACGCAACACTTCGCCCCAAAGGGCCGCGCTTCATTAACGAAGGTTTAGCGACGCGTGCGCGGAAACCCTTTGAAACAAGAGTTTTCCGCAGTTCCAATGTTCACTGGACCACGTTTTGCGCGAGCGCGCGTAACAACGTCGCGCGCACAATCGTGTGATTTGAAGTTGGCGATGCGCACAATATTTTCTCTCCCCATTCTCGCCACAGTTTCGCGCGCGTTCGCCACATTTGCGATCGCGCGATGACATGCCTAGCGCTTGCCTCCCGCGCACGGGAATCAACCGCCCGACGCGCTTCACGCGGCTGATGGGCGGCGTAGCGTCGCCGAATGAGCGCACCCAATACGCTACCGAAAGTTGTGGTCACGCCGATCATCGTATAACGTCCGCACGTGTCTTTCCCCGCGCGGTCCCCTCATTGCATGCTTGCCCGCATTTTTTCTTCTCGTGGCCTCGCTGTCGATCCCCGGTGCATTGCATGCAGAAGGACTCCCGGCCGAGAAGGCCGGATTTGAGTCCAGGCTGACGATCTACCTTGCGAAGGGGGCCCTGACGCATGCGGGCCGGGCTGCGACCGCTGGATTGCCATCGAGGGCGAGGTCGACCAGGACGCAGGCCCGCGCATTCGACGCTTCCTCGCCGGCGTCAAGGACATGCAGCGACCGATCTACCTGCATTCGCCGGGCGGGAACGTGGAGCAGTCCTACGTCATCGGGCGGTTGCTGCGCAGTCGCAAGGCGGTCGCGCGCGTCGGCCGCACGATTGCGACGGCGTGCGCCGCGGGCACGCAGCTGGACGCCGCATGCCTCAAGATCAAGAACGCAGGCGGCGAGGTCGAGGCTGAACTCACCACCCGCAATGCGATGTGCAACTCGGCCTGCGGTTACCTGTTTCTCGGGGCGACATCTCGCGAGGTGGCGCCGGACGCGGCGATGGCGGTCCATAACTCCAGGCTGATGCTCGTCATCCACGGGCATCCGCCGGCGAAATTGGTCGCGGATGCCAGGCAGCGTCAAATCGAGACGTCAAACCGCGCGCGGACTGCGTTCGTGGCGGCGATGGGCATCAGCCACGAGCTTGATGATTTGATCCGGACAGTGAAGTTCGAGAGCCCGCATACGCTGACGCGAGGCGAGCTCCATCGCTTCGGCATCGATACGCGAACACTGGCCGAGACGACGTGGACCCTGGAGAAGGGAGCGCGGCCCTCCATCAGCAAGTTCGCGATGCTGAAGAAGGAGAACGGCGCCTCGTTCCGGATGATGGAGTGGCGCCTGTCCTGCGAAAACAAGGACCGCGTGCCGCTGCGATCCGCGGCCGAGATCGACGAGACCGCCGTCGGCAAAAGCACGATCCTGATGGCGGCAAGCGCCGACACCAAGCAGGAAGCCGGAGGGTTTCCGCTGCGCGTTGGCAAGTACGAGGTCTGGAGCGGCGCCCTCGGCTCCGACATGGTCAAGGCGATGCTGGCCTCGCGCACCCTCCAGGTCCGCGAAACCACGCCGATGCCGGACGGAAAGCCCAACGCTACAACATTCGAGATCGAGGTGACGAGCCTGGCGCCAGTATGGCCACAGCTCTCGGCATCGTGCGCATCGGCCATGATCAGCGCGAAGAGTCCTTGGCCGGCGAGTCCGTGGCCGACAGCTCCTGGGCCCGCAACTCTGTCGCCGAGCGTCAGCGCAACTCCTTCGGCCACACCGTAGGCCGACAAACCTGTCGCGGCGCCCTGCATTGTGTGACACGGCGGCGCGCTGCTCGAGCGCTGGCCAGACGCAATCGGGACGCAGATATGCAATCTGCCTTCGCCGAGCTTCTGTTGTTGACGCGAGCTGATCCCGGTCTAAGTACCGTAGACAAATAATGCAGGGTGGCAACGTTCGCTGGGCTGGTTCCCGTTGACGCCACCAATGCAGGACACATGACGACATCGCCCTCCGCGACTACGGCCTCGGTGTCCCCTCACCTCGGTATCATCCTCTTCTCGCTCGCGATGGGCGGCTTTGCGATCGGAACCACCGAATTCGCATCGATGAGCTTGCTGCCGTTTTTTGCGGCCGACCTCAAGATCGACGAACCCACCGCCGGGCACGTGATCAGCGCCTATGCGCTCGGCGTGGTGCTGGGCGCGCCGCTGATCGCCGTGCTTGGTGCACAGTTCGCCCGGCGCACGCAGTTGCTGGTTCTGATGGTCGTGTTTGCGCTCGGCAATGCGTTCACCGCGCTGGCGCCGAGCTATGGCTGGATGATCGTGGCCCGCTTCCTCTCGGGATTGCCGCATGGCGCTTATTTCGGTATCGCCGCGCTGGTCGCAGCCTCGCTCGTTCCTCAACATCGCCGTTCTCGGGCGGTCGGCCAGGTGATGCTGGGCCTGACCTGCGCCACCATCATTGGCGTGCCGCTCGCCAACCTGATTGGTCAGACAATGGGCTGGCGCGCAAGCTTCGGCCTGGTGTCGTTGCTGGCCTTGCTCACCGTGCTGCTGTGCGCCCTGTTCGCGCCGCGCGACCGGGCCGGCGGGTCGGATCCGCTGCGAGAGCTCGGCGCGTTAAAGAGCGGCCGCGTCTGGATCACGCTGGCGATCAGTGCCATCGGTTTCGGCGGCATGTTCGCCGTCTACACTTATCTTGCGACGACACTGATGGAGGTCACCAGGGTCAGCCCCGCGGTCATCCCATTTTTTTTTCGCGGTGTTCGGGATCGGAGCCACACTCGGCAATCTGTTCGTGCCGCGCTTCGCCGACCGCGCGCTGATGCCGACGGCGGGCGTCATCCTGCTGTTCTCGGCCGGCGCGCTGCTGGTGTTCCCGCTTGTCGCCGGCAATCCGTGGCTGCTCGCGGCAGACGTCTTCGCGATCGGCGCCGGCGTGTCGCTCGGAGCCATCCTCCAGACACGGCTCATGGACGTCGCAGGGGACGCGCAGGCGCTCGCTGCCGCACTCAACCATTCGGCCTTCAACACCGCCAATGCACTCGGCCCTTATCTCGGCGGCATTGCCATTCGCCATGGGCTGGGCTGGACCTCCACCGGTCCAGTCGGCGCCGCTCTGGCGCTTGCCGGCTTCCTGATCTGGCTGATCGCCTACCGGGACGTCAGAGCCGCTCCGGTCAAGGAGTCCACGGGACGCGACGCCGCGCCGGTGGAGACCCCACCCTCGCGCGCGGCGCCGCCGCTGGCACCGGACGACCGGGCCCGTTCGCATCATCACAAGGATCCGGTGGCCTAACGCGGAACTTCTTTCCGTCGCGCCACTTTGAGATCGAGTGACGGAAAGCGCGCGCCATGAACGCAGAAACGGAACTCAAATTCCAGGTTGCGCCACGAAAGCTGGCCTCCATCTTGCGCAGCGGCAGCAGAGGGCGCGATCTATCGGAGCAGGCGCTCGTGTCAAGTTATTATGATACGAGCAAGCACAAGCTCAAACGAAACGGCCTCACGCTTCGGGTTCGCAAGGTCGAAGGCCGCTACGTCCAAACCGTGAAGGCGAACGGCTCGTCGGGGAGCCTGACGCGTGGCGAATGGGAGCACGAGGTCAGCGGCCCAAAGCCTGACCTCAAGCAAGCGAGGGATACAGCGCTCGACGGCGTGGCCACTGAGAAACTCTCGCACAAGCTCAAACCGGTCTTCCAGACCAACGTGCATCGGACGGCCGAGGTACGGCGGGTCCGGGGGAGCCAGATCGAGCTCGCGGTGGACCGCGGCCGGATCGGAGCCGGCCGCCGCTCGCGACCTATCGCCGAGCTTGAACTTGAGCTGAAGTCCGGGCATGTCGCAGATCTGTTTCGCTTGGCGCGCGACATCGAACGCAAGACGGAGGCGGAGCTCGACCTGCGCTCGAAATCCGAGCGGGGTTACCGGCTCCTGACGCGGGAGGGCGAAGGCGCGCAACACGCCGAACCGATCCGGCTGAAGCCCGAGCTTTCACCGCAAGATGCCTTCCGCGTCATCGCGCGTTCGACACTTCGGCACATCACCACCAATGCCGATCCGGTGCGCAACATGGATCCCGAGGGCGTCCATCAAATGCGCGTCGGTCTGCGGCGGTTGCGGGCGGCCATCTCCCTCTTCGACGACATCCTGCCGCGCGCGAGCACCGGCCGGATCAAGGCTGAGCTCAAATGGCTCACGGACGAGCTTGCGCCGGCGCGGGAGATCGACGTTTTTCTCAAGGAAAGTATTCAGCCGATCACCGAGCAGGACGTCCCGAAGCGTGGGTCTCGCGCGATCCGCAAGACGTTCTCGGAGCAGCGCATGGCTGCCTTCCGGCACGCCCGCGACGCGGTCGATTCTGGGCCGCTACCGCCGACTTTTGATCGATGCGGCCGAGTGGATAGAAACCGAACGCCCCCGCACCGCTGACGATCGAACGATCGCTGCCTACGGCGCCGAAGTGCTCGACCGGCGGGTCAAGAAGGCGCGAAAGCAAGGCAAGCAGCTGAGCGATCTCGATCCGCGACAGCGCCACAAATTGCGGATCAGGATCAAGAAGATCCGGTATGCCGTCGACTTCTTCGAAAGCCTCTACCGGGATAGCGACCGAAACGAGCTCGCCGGCTTTTCCGCCCGGCTGAAACGGATTCAGTCCGCCTTGGGATCGTTGAACGATTTCATGGCGCATCGCGAGTTGGCGATCGAGGCAGCGCTGGCGGCGCCTCCCGCAAATCGGCGCGCCCAGGCATTCGCGGCAGGATTCATCATTGGGCAGGAACGTGAAGCCGCTCAGGACTTGATCGAGCACGCATCAAAGGATCTGCGCCGATTGCGCCGCCTGGGTGTTCAGCCGAACAAGTGACCTTGGGAGACCATCATGACGTGGGTCGGCAATTGGCAAAATCAATTCGGTTCGATCTTGCGCATCACCGGCGATGCAGAGGGCCGCATCGACGGCAATTTCGAAACCGCGCTCGAAGACAGCGGCTTTTACGGGCAAACAGTTCCGATCATCGGGTTTCACAAGGGCAATTGTATTGGCTTTGTCGCCGTGGGCTCGTCTGCCGCGGGCGACCGAGTGGTTTCGTACACGGGACTGCTGCGTCACGGGAAAATGGAGACCGTCTGGTTCGTGGTCGCAGATCAAGCGCTGAGCGCCGCCCGAGAAGGCGATCCCGCAAAGCTCAAGCCCTTGAACTGGTGGCGCGCCGTGACAACCAATGTCGACACCTTCGAGCGCATCTAGAGCGTCGCAGCCAACCAATCTATCGCAGGAGCCTGCCTCAATCTGATCTTTCGGAGCGCTGTTTGATCGAGGATCCAACAACGTGCGCGGCGCTCCCCTCTCCCTTCACCGGCGTATAGATCACGAGCTTCAGCGCCGGATCATCATTGGCCTGGAAGCTGGTGTGCTCGAAATGCAGCACGCCCTTGGTGGGATGGGACATGGTCTTGCGGCCCGACAGGGTGCTGTGGACCTCGTGCGCGCCCCACCATTTGACGAATTCCGGGCTGCCCTGCCGCAGCCGCGCCGTCAAGTCCACGAAAGCAGGATCGCCCGCCCAGACGTCGTAGGTGGCGCGAAACATCGCGACCATGCGCTTGGCGACCTCGGCCCAGCCGGCACCGTAAGCCCTTCGCGTCTGCTTGTTAGTCATCATCAGCAGCAGCGTGTTGCGGTCCTCCTCCGGCAATCGCCCGAATGCGAAGACCTCTTCGGCGGCGGCGTTCCAGGCCAGCACGTCCCAGCGCCGCCCGGTGATGTAGGCCGGCTGGGTCAGGCTCTCGATCAGCCTCAGGATCGGCGGCGGCACGATCTCGCGCACGAACGGACGCCGGTCGCCGTCACGCGCAAGCGCCTTGAGATGGGTATGCTCGGCCTTGCTGAGGCGCAACGCGCGCGCCAGCGCATCGACGGTCGTGACCGACGGGCTGACGGTGCGGCCCTGCTCAAGCCGGATGTACCAGTCGACCCCGATCCCGGCGAGCTGCGCGACTTCCTCGCGGCGCAGGCCCATGGTGCGCCGCCTTTGGCCTGCGGGAAGGCCTACGGTCTTCGGCGACAGCTTTTCGCGGCGCGAGCGCAGGAAGTCGCCGAATTCGACGCGGCGCGGATCGGACAAGAGCTCACCTCGCCAGAGAGGGTCTGAACAATACTAGGATAATACCAGGGCTTCCTGGGAGCGCAAGATGCCGACATATGCCGTGCACCAGAAGCCTCCGAGGTGAATGTCATGAAAGCTGCCGTGCTCAAATCGTTTGGATCCCCACTGGTCATAGAGAACGTCCCGGAGCCTGTCATCGGCACCGGCGAGGTTGTCGTTGATGTCGTTTCAACTCGCGTGCTGTCCTATACGAACGAGGTTTTGAGCGGCGAGCGCAAATATCTGCTCGACCTGCCGGTGATCCCCGGCGCCGGCTGCGTCGGGCGCGTGCGCACGATCGGACCGGACGCGACCAAACTTGCCGTCGGCGACTGGGTGATTTGCGATCCGACGGTGCGTTCCCGCGACGATGCGATAGCGCCCGACATCACACTGCAGGGCGCGAGCGCGCGCGGCGAAGGCGGCATGCGGCTGCAGAAGTATTTTCGCGACGGCTCCTTTGCCGAGCAGATGAGGGTGCCGACCGAGAACGTGAAACGGCTGGGCCACATCAACGCGGCGGAAGCGACACAGTGGTGTGCGCTGGGCAACATGCTCGTGCCCTATGGCGGATTCCTGGCCGCCAACCTCCGGCCCGGCGAGACGGTGCTGGTGAGCGGCGCCACCGGCAATTTCGGTAGCGCCGCCGTGACGGTGGCGCTGGCGATGGGGGCTGCTTGCGTCGTGGCGCCGGGCCGTAATGAGAGCGTGCTCGCCGAGCTCGTGCGTCGTTTCGGTGACCGCGTGAGGCCGGTGAAGCTCTCGGACAACGAGGCCGACGACCGCGAGCGCATGGAGCGCGCCGCGCCGGGCCCGATCGATTGCGTATTCGACATCATGCCGCCTTCGGTCTCGACGACGGTGGTGCGCGCCGCGATCATGACGGTGCGGCCCTACGGGCGTGTGGTGCTGATGGGCGGCGTCAACATGCTGGGAGGCCCGGGCCTGGAGCTGCCCTATAACTGGATCATGCGTGAATGCATTACCATTCACGGCGTCTGGATGTACCCGCCCGACGCGGCCGTCCGGCTGATCGCACTGGTCCGCGCAGGGCTCTTGCGCCTCGATCACTACGAGACGACGGCCTTCGACCTCGACCATGCCAACGACGCCGTGGCCTATGCGGCCGCCAAGTCCGGCCCGTTCAACATGACAGTGATCCGGCCATAACCCGCCTGACGCGGCGGCGGTGCGCCGTCGCCGCACTTTTGCCAGGCGCGTCAAATGGCTGGCAGGCGCCACCCCGATTGTCGCCGGCAACGGCCGGCTACTGTGCATGGGGTTGTTTTCGACTTTTTAGTCGAGCTCGATCACCTGGCCATTCGCCAGCGAGACGCGCCGATCCATGCGGCCGGCCAGTTCCATGTTGTGGGTCGCGATCAGCATCGAGACCCGGGTCGCCTTGACCAGCTGCATCAGCGCCTGGAACACGTGGTCGGCGGTGTGCGGATCGAGATTGCCGGTCGGCTCGTCCGCGAACAGCACCCGCGGCGCGTTGGCCACCGCGCGTGCGATCGCCACCCGCTGCTGCTCGCCGCCCGACAGCTCGGCCGGGCGATGCGTGATGCGGTCGCCGAGCCCGAGATAGCCGAGGATCTCCTTGGCGCGCTTGACGCTCTCGGACTTCTTCAGGCCGCGGATCATTTGCGGCATCATGACGTTTTCGAGTGCCGAGAATTCCGGCAACAGTCGATGCGACTGGTAGACGAAGCCGATATCGGTGCGGCGAAGCTGGGTTCGCTCGATGTCGGGCAATTGCGAGGTCGGCGCGCCATTGACGTAGACCTCGCCGGAATCGGGCGCTTCGAGCAGGCCCGCGATATGCAGCAGCGTCGACTTGCCGGAGCCCGATGGCGCCACCAGCGCGACCGACTGGCCCGCCCACAGCGCAAGCTTGGCGCCGTCCAGGATCGTCAGCGCCGCCTCGCCCTGCAAGTACTGCCGCTTTATCTCGTGGAGATAAATGACCGGTACATCTTCCGCCCCCTGCTCCCGCTCCATCAGCCCCTCACTCGTACCGCAGCGCTTCGACGGGATCGAGGCGCGCGGCGCGCCACGACGGGTACAGTGTCGCAAGGAACGACAGCGTCAGCGCCATGACGACGACGGCCGTGGTCTCGCCGACGTCGATCTCGGCAGGCAGCTTCGAAAGGAAGTACAGCTCCGGCGAGAACAGCTCCGTGCTGGTCAGCCAGGACAGGAATTGGCGGATGGATCTGATGTTGAGGCAGATCACCAGCCCGACAACGAACCCGACCAGCGTGCCGACCACGCCGATCGAGGCGCCCGTGATCAGGAATATCCGCATGATCGAACCCTGGGAGGCCCCCATCGTGCGGAGGATCGCGATGTCGCTGCCCTTGTCCTTTACCAGCATGATCAGGCCGGACACGATGTTGAGCGCGGCGACCAGCACGATCATGGTCAGGATCAGGAACATCACATTGCGTTCGACCTGGAGCGCATTGAAGAAGGTCGAGTTGCGCTGCCGCCAGTCGACCAGGAAAACCGGACGCCCGGCAGCCTCCGATACCGCCTTGCGGTATGCGTCGATGCGATCAGGATTGGTGGTGAACACCTCGATCGAGGTCACGTCGCTGCTGCGGTTGAAATAGGCCTGCGCTTCCGCCAGCGGCATGAACACGAAGCCGAGATCATATTCGGACATGCCGATCTCGAACACCGCGACGATCTTGTAGGGTTTTATGCGCGGCGTCGTGCCCATCGGGGTGACCGCGCCCTTCGGCGCCACCAGCGTCACGCTGTCGCCGGCATGCAGCGACAATTGATCGGCGAGGCGCCGGCCGATCGCGACGCCCTGCCCGTCGTCAAAGCCCTCGAGCGAACCCTGCTTGATGTTCTTGGCGATCGAGGTGAGATTGTTGAGGTCGTCGGAACGGATGCCGCGCACCAGGACGCCCGAGGCGTTCCAGGGCGAGGACGCCAGCGCCTGACCATCGACCACCGGGGCTGCGAGCCGGACGCCCTGAACCTGGCTGATGCGCTCGGCCACGTCCTTCCAGTCGGTCAGCGGCGATTCCAGCGGCTGCACCAGGATGTGCCCGTTAAGGCCCAATATCTTATCGAGCAGCTCTTTGCGGAAGCCGTTCATCACGGCCATGACGATGATCAGGGTCGCCACGCCCAGCATGATGCCAAGGAAGGAGAACCCGGCGATGACCGAAATGAATCCCTCCTTGCGCCGCGCGCGCAGATAGCGCGCCGACAGCATCCACTCGAAGGGGGCGAAAGGCGCGGTGTGTGCAGTCTCGGTCATGGTCTCATCCATCGCTTGATAATCCCATGATCTGGGGTCAATTGTGGCCGGATTGCCGGCCCATTATCGCGCGATGAACACTATTCAGCCGACCAGGCGAGCGACTGCGTCCGCCGGCGACATCGTTTCGCGGGCGCCGTCACTGCGGCGCTTGATTTCGACCTTGCCGTCGGCGAGGCCCTTCGGCCCGATCATGATCTGCCAGGGGATCCCGATCAGATCGGCGGCGGCGAATTTGGCGCCGGCGCGCTGGTCGGTGTCGTCATAGAGCACGTCGACGCCCTTGGCTGAGAGCTCGGCATAGAGTTTTTCGCAGGCCGCATCGACCGCCGCGTCACCCTGCTTGAGGTTGAGCACCACGGCTCGGAACGGCGCCACGGCCTCCGGCCATTTGATGCCGGAATCGTCATGGCAGGCCTCGATGATGGCGCCGAGCAGGCGGGAGACGCCGACACCGTAGGAGCCGCCATGGATCGGCACGTCGACGCCATCGGGGCCGGCCACCATCGCCTTCATCGGCTCGGAATATTTGGTGCCGAAATAGAAGATCTGGCCGACCTCGATGCCGCGGGTGTTCAGCCGCTTGTCCTCGGGGACTTCCTGTTCGAAGCGCGCGGCATCGTGAACGTCCTCTGTGGCGGCATAGACCGACGTCCACTGCTTGATGATCGGGGTCAGATCGCCTTCATAATCCACGTCCTCGCCCGGCACCGGCAAATCCAGCACATCGCGATTGATGAAAACGCCGGATTCGCCGGTCTCGGCGAGCACGATGAACTCGTGGCTGAGATCGCCGCCAATCGGCCCGGTCTCGGCCCGCATCGGAATCGCCTTCAGCCCCATCCGCGCGAACGTGCGCAAATAGGCCACGAACATCTTGTTGTAGGCGACCCGTGCCGCCGCCTCGTTGAGATCGAAGGAATAAGCGTCCTTCATCAAGAATTCGCGGCCGCGCATCACGCCGAAACGCGGACGCTGCTCGTCGCGGAATTTCCATTGGATATGATAGAGATTGAGCGGCAGGTTCTTGTAGGACTTCACATAGGCACGGAAGATCTCGGTGATCATTTCCTCGTTGGTCGGTCCATACAGCAGCTCGCGCTTGTGGCGATCGGCGATGCGCAGCATCTCCGGGCCATAAGCGTCGTAGCGGCCGCTCTCGCGCCAGAGATCGGCGAGCTGGAGCGTCGGCATCAGGAGCTCCAGCGCGCCGGAGCGGTCCTGCTCCTCGCGCACGATCTGCTCGATCTTCTTCAGCACGCGAAAGCCGAGCGGCAGCCAGGCATAGATGCCGGCAGCCTCCTGACGGATCATGCCGGCACGCAGCATCAGGCGATGCGAGACGATTTCCGCCTCTTTCGGATTTTCCTTCAGGATAGGCAGAAAGAACCGTGACAACCGCATGGCAACACTCAAAGAATCAGCGACGGCTTGCAGTGAAACCGGATTGGGAGCGAAAACACAAGACCGGGAATGAGGAAAAGCCGCTAACGCAGCGGAATTCCTGTCATTTTTCCGTCGACTTCAGGTTCAGCTTGAACCGGGCAACATCAAGGCGGCGCGACCTCGAGCTCGTCCTCGAGCGTGATCTTCTCGAAATCGGTCACCAGCGCATCGATACGCAGACGCCAGCGGCCCGCGAAAGGCAACTCCACGTTGCGCACGTGCCAGTAGCCATCGGGTCCGAGCTCGGCGTCGCGCTCCATCGGCTCGATACCGCGCTCGGGCAGGCTCAAGGTCAGCGTCGCCTCCTTGGCCTGAAGCGGCGTCGCCTCTCCGGTCATGAGCTGGAGCACGAAATCGTCCACACCCGGCTTGCCCGGCGACACCAGCACCTGGAACATCGCCTTGTCGGTGTGGATGTGGATCGCCAGCGGCGTCTCGGGAACGATCGTCCGCGGGGGCGGCGTGAAGCGCCAGCCGGCAACGACGGCGAAGATACCGACCGCGACCCCGCACTCTAGCAGGATCGCGCGTTTAAGCGCAGGCGCGGCCTTGCGATTGTGCGCCAGCGCCGGCATCAGCCGGAATCGATTGAGCGCGGCGAGTGCCACAAGGAAGAAGACCAGCGCCAGCTTGATCGCGAGGATGAGGCCATAATTGGTCTCCACCAGCGCCGACAGCTTTTCGAGCTGAATGATCGCGAGCAACAGGCCGGTCAGCGCCAGCGCTGCCACAACCGGCATTGCGATGCGCGAGAAGCGGTCCAGGACTGGCAAGGTTGCGGCGGTTGGCTTTGATACCAGTGCTGTCAGCGGCGCGAGTGCGCCAATCCAGAAGGCGACGCCGAGGCCGTGGAGGAACATCGCAGGGCGCGTCAGCATTTCGGGGGCGCCGTTGCAGCGTGCCCGGTCATGGCGAGCGACAGGCCAACGCCGACGAACGCGACGACGGCAACAGCACGGGCGTACCACGCGCTGCGCAGCGCCATCAGCGCGAGCAGCATCGCGGCGATGGCAACCAGCAACGCGGGACCGGCGCTGGTCGCAAATGCGATCATCCACGGGCGCGCCGTCACAACCGCCGCCAGCGGCAGGCCGAGGAGATCGAGGCCAAGTACGCCAACAGAGGCAACAGCGCTCGCGAGACCAACAAGGAGCGCGACGCGCGGCACGGTCATGCCCGTCGTCGAGCCCGCAAACCAGCGGGCAAAGAACACGCCGCCAACGCCGACAAAAAGCCCGAGATAGAGACCGACTCGCGCCAGCCAGATCAGTGCGTTCAGCCGGCCCTGCGCATTGGCCGGCGGCTTCGTCGCGGTCGGAGCGCCAACCGAGAAAAGCACGGACCCGGCGACGGGATGACCGTCCTGCGAGATCACGCGGTAGCTCACGACCGCCGTGCCCTGCGGCAGGTCCGGCGGCATCGCGACAGAGATGCTCTCGCCCGAAATGGTGACTCGCACGTCGCCACGCGCCCTGCCCGTCCCGTCGATCAACTGGATTGCGCCGGGCGTCACCGCCTCGTTGAAGCGCAGCTCCACCGCCTTCGGAGCACTCGCGAGGATACTGCCGCTAGCCGGCTCGACTGCGATCAGGGCCGCATGCGCGAACGCGCCGGTCGTACAACCGACAAGGACCAGCAGTGTCGTGAGTGCAGCGATCAGGCGCATTAGGGCTTTGGCAGCAATTTCACGCCTGGCGCCGGGGACTTCTCTTCATGTGAGTGCCCTGCTCCTTCCGCAGGGATTTCGATCCAGCGGCTGATTCCTTTCTCGCATTCCTGCACCACAGGAAAGTACAGCGTGGTGTTCGGCTTCAAACCGTCAGTGAGAAAGCTGCTCATGACGAACTCGTCATAGTTCTGGTCCGGCAGCTTGCCGTCGGACCAAACCACTTCCTTTGCTCCCGAGGACAGCTTCTTGCCGTGATAATCGTAATCGCCGGCATATTGGCCCTCGACCACATCGACGCTCCAGCCAGCCTTCGGCATCGGCTTCACTGCGATAACGCCCTCGGGGATCTGCACACGAATCTTGATCGTGGGCGAGCCCGAACAGCCATGCGGCACGGCGAAGACGGCCTTATAGGACGCGCCGACCGTAGCCTGCTTGCCTTCCAGATAGACGTGCGCCGCCGCGGGCGATGCGGCGAGCGCAGCCATCAGGACCAGCCAGGATGTCTTCGACATGTTTGGTCTCCCGGAGAGCTGGATCACGCTCGTCACATTTTCATTCCCGAATGATCGGGCATTTTCTTCATCATCATGCTTCCGCCTCCGCCGGGCGCCTGCGCGCCGACGCCCTGGACGTCGAGTGATACCGCGATCTTGCCCGCCCTCTCGAACTCCAACGTGACCGGCACCTTGTCGCCCTGCTTGAGCGGCGCTTTGAGCTCCTGGAGCATCAAATGATAGCCGCCCGGTGCAAACTTCACGGTCTTGCCCGGTTCGATCACGAGGCCCTTGTCCAGCGGGCGCATCTTCATCACGCCGTTCTCCGTCGTCATCTCGTGGAGATCTGCCTTGCCCGCGATCTCGGCCGAGACGCTGAGGAGCTTATCCGGCGCCGTCCCCTTGTTCTCTATCGTGAGATAGCCGCCGGCGACCTTTGCTCCGCTCGGGGTTGCCCGGCTCCAGGCTTGCGAGATCACGAGATCGCCGGCCTTGACCTCGTCGGCGCGGACCGGCGCGGCGATCACGACGGCCGAGAGCGTCGCGAGAGCAAGGATGCGTGAGAGGTTGTTCATGTCGTTTGCCTTTCTTGTCGCCGTTGAGATTGTCCCGCCGGTCAGAACGTGTACTTGCCGGCGAGAACGAAAGTTCGTCCCGGGAACGGATGAAACAGGAAGTACTGCGCGTTGAACAGATTATCGATCCCGAAATCGAACGCAAAATTCTTCGTCGCGTTGTAGTGGATCTTCATGTCCACAACGAAAAAATTATCGAAGGCGCCGTAGACGTGCGAAACGCTGTCGGTGTTGTCCAACGTCGAATATTGCTTGCCGCTGTAGCGCGCCGCGACCGTATAAGCCCAGCTCTCGTTAGGTCGATAGGTCACGCCGAACTTGGCGCGCCAATCGGGCACATTGGGCACACGCTTGCCGGCTGCCGTTGTCGGAACACCCGTCAAGGGATCCTTGCCAGCCCAGCTTGCATCGGCGAGGATGCGCGAGTCGACATAGGTCAGACTCCCGAAAAGCTGAAGGCCCTGGATAAAGACGTTATCCTTGTCGGCGGACAACTCCGCACCTTGCATCCTGACCGCGTCGACATTGCTGAACGTCGTGGCCGTCTGCGTTGCGTTGATCGCGTTGGTTTGTGAGATGATCGCATTGTTGGTCCGCTCCCTGAACAGCGTCAGGCGCACCCGGCCGTCGCTCCAGTGACGCTCAATGTTGAGCTCACCCGTAAAATCCTGCTCAGGCTTCAGGAAAGGATTGGCAACCGTGATGGTGCTGCCGACCGTCACGTTCTGGTAGAGTTCCAGAACTGTCGGATAGCGGTAAGCCTCGCCAAAATTGGCGGTGACGTTCCAATCCTTATTCGGATCGTACGACAACGAAGCCTTGGGCGAGAAGTTCGCCGATGCAAGTCCCGGCTGGTTCGTCGCGAAGGTGGAGGCAATCGCGCCCGCCGCCGTGGTCGCGGTCACGACGTTGAACCCATCGAACGCTTTCCAGCTCTCCAGCCGCCCTCCCAAGGTGAGCTTCAGGTTCGGTTGGATCTTCCAAGCGTCCTGAAGCCACAGTGCGCCGGCCCGTGTCTCCCCCTCGCCGCTTGCATAGAGCTGCCCGGTGCCGGTGGAAGAGGTCTGGTACCAGACCGTCGAGGCATAAGTGGGATTCTCCAGGCGGTAGCGATCACCATGCAGGCCAAAACTAATCTCGTGAGGGCCGTCATACCCGAACGGACGCCAGATGCCTTTGGCGTCTGCATTCTGCCAGTTGGTTCCGTCCATGCGCGTGATCTTGCCGTTCTGCGAGAACCCGACACCGCTGGTTACCGTGAACGGATTGAGCTGAGTATCCTCAAGATAATTGTAGCTGGACGCAGAGAGATCGAAATCGAACATACCTTTGCTGTCGCTCTTGAGGGCGACTGCGTTGCTCAAGTGGGTCTCGTCCCAGATGTACTTCCCGTTCGCAAACGTGCTGATACCGGCAAAGGTCGGTGCCCCCGTCACTGTCGAACGCAAGTAGGTCTGCGGGTCGGAAACCTGGTGATTATTCCAGATGCCCAACGAGTAGGTTGCCTGCACGAGTGGCGACAGATCGTAGGCAAGCCGCAGATTTCCGGACGTCTGCTGCGAATGCGCGAGAATGCCGGTACCCACGACATCGGCTTCCTGCCCGACCTTGTTCCTTGCCGCGAAAGCGCCGGTGGCGCCTGCGGGGATGCTGCCGAAAGTCGTGTAGGTCAGCGGTTGCTGGTAGCTGTCGAGATAGTTTGCGCTCACGAGCCACGACAACTTGCCGTCCCGATTACCGGCGGCGGCGCTGGTCTGGCTGGTGACGTAGGTGTCCTTGGTACCGTATTGATTCCACGGCATCACAGAGACCGTTTCTTTGGCCACGGCAAACGGCTTGTCCGGCATCTTGGACGTGATCAGCAGGACGCCACCGATCGAATTGCCCGGATACGCCGCGGCAAACGGACCATTGAGGAAATCGACCCGTCCGATCGCCTCGGGCGAGATCAGGTTCCATTTCGGAGAGGCGCCGGAGTTGTTGTTGCCGATCAGGGCCGAGATCAGCAGGTCGTCGTAGTAGATCAGCGTGCGTGCGCTCGAATTCAGCCCCCAGCTTCGCGTCGCCAGCACCGCCTGATTGTCGCCGTCGTTGCGCTTTCGCACGAAAAGGCTCGGCATGTATTTGACCGCGTCTTCGGGATCCTTGAGGTTGATGGTCTCGTCGATTTGCTTCGCGGTGACGCTGAAGGATCGCTGGGGCAATTGATAGCGCGCCGCAGCCGCCGGCTGGTCCAGCGCAGCTCCGGGGCTGCCAGCGCCCTGGTCATTGGTCGCGGCGACCGGGGCCGGCTGCGCCGTAACCGGCTTTGCCGATGATCTCCTGACTCCAGCCGCCTGAGCGACGGGCTTGCGTGGCTTCGGTTTCACCGTCGCAGGTGCATCGACGGTCACCGCCGGCAGCGCGCTTTCGGCGGACTGTGCAAAACCTCCGCTTGACGAGACCAGCAGCGCGGCCTGAACGGCGACGACGCTCACGCCGCGGCGGGCATGACGAGATAACATGGTGCATTCCTGGCGCCGGCACAGATCGCCGGTGAATTGACACATCAATCGCCGGCGGACGGACCGCGGCGACACCGAAGGTCGTCAGGAAAACTGCGGAGGCCCGCGTGCCTGGGCGCTCGCGCCCTTGCGGGCAGCGTCGACGGATACGTCCGCCGCATGCCACACCACGCGCTCGGCGTGGCGGAAAGGAATGGAGAGTACAGCCTGCGGCGGCGAATCGAACGACGTGTTGGCCTGCGCCAGACAACACAGCGCACACGCACCGGCATGTGCCGTGGGGGAGCCGTTCTGGTCGCCCGGACCGCCCTGCTCGCCGACGCTGTGGCAGATGAGGCCAGTCGTAAGCGGATCGGCAACAGCCTGACCCGCCGCCCAGCAGGCGGCAATCGGCGCCAGCACCTGCATCACCAGAGCGAGCAGGACAACCGGTAGGAATTTTTGCAGGCCTGCACGCATCCGCCGAACCATTCGTTCGCCTGCTAACTAAACATCACACCCGTTCCGAGTCGAGATCGCTTCGCCTGTCTACTTGGGCTGGCGCAAGTTTCTCGCGAACTGTGTTCCAACTGCCCGGCCGGCGGCCGGAGAGGCAGCGGCAGCACCCCATAAAGCCGAAATTTTCTCATGTTTTTCAGCTGCTTATCGGGTGATCAGCCCGATCATTTCGTCAATTGCTCGAATTTTGAACAATCGTTGCCGAAAATGATGACAAGTGAGAAAAGTTGATCTAGCATCCCTCTTGCTCAGACTGGCCGTGAGGTCGAAGTCTGGTGGTCCAAGTCTCGGGAGGAGCCCCTGGCGCGCAAAACGCAGCGTCGCCCCGCCAATCAAGATCAAATCTTAGAATCGGGGATAATAGGGTCGACACAATTTTTGAGCGGGGCTAGGGCCCCGCTCTTTTTTTGTCTGCGGGGCTGATGCGCCCGATGGACCTCCCTTCCAACCCGATTGAACGGAGCTTCGAACTGGCAGCGATGCGCTGCGCGGATCTCACCCCGCTGGTTTACCGACGGCTGTTCTGCGAGCATCCCGAAACGCAGGCGATGTTCCGCACGCAAGGCAGTGAGCTCGTGAAGGGATCGATGCTCGCGCTGACGATCGAGGCGATCCTCGACTTCGGGGCGAGCGCCGCGGGCATTTCCGCTTGATCGCCTGCGAAGTCGCCTCGCACGATGCCTATGGCACGCCGCGCGAGCTGTTCATCGCCTTCTTCGCCGTCATCAGGGATACGCTGCGAGATCTCCTCGGCCATGAATGGGGGCCGGACATTGCGCTTGCATGGGACCAACTGCTCGCCGATCTCGACGCCTTCGCTGGCGTCGCAGCGTAACGCTTTGCGCTGCACCAACGCGGCCCGGCTTGCTCTTCGCGTGTTGCAGATTGGGTGGCGCGAACCCAGCGATTGTGAGACACTTTCGGACATCGGTCGCGCAATCAATGACGCGCCGACGACAAGATATATGGGAGCGAGCGATGTCCGGGACGAAAGATTTTTCGACGACCAGGCGCGATCTTCTTCAGGCGGCAGCGACCGCCGGCGCCGCAACTGCCATCCTCGGCAGCATGGGCATAAACCCCGCCCTTGCTGCCGAAGTCGGACGATCCGAGAAGCCGCTGAAGGCGGCCTTCTCCAATGCCGGCCTCCAGGCCACCTGGTGCGCGCAGGGCAAGCAGGCCGCGGAATTCTGGGGCAAGCTGTTCAATGTCGAAGTCACATGGTTCGACGGCCAGCTCGATGCGGTCAAGCAGCGCGCCGCGATCGACAACATGGCCTCGCAGAAATGGGACTTCGTCGCGATCCAGGCGTTCGGCATCGGCACCCTGACCCAGCCCGTGCAGAAGATGATCGACGCAGGCACGCCCGTGATCGACATGGACACGCTGATTGCTCCGCTCGATCAAATTAACGTCCACTCCTTCCTCGCCCCCGACAACGAGTTCATGGGCGCGTCGGTGACGCAGGCGCTGTGCACGGCCATGGGCGGCAAGGGCAAGATCATCATGACGCAGGGCGCGCTTGGTCACACCGGTGCGCAGGGCCGCGCCAAAGGGTTCAACTCGGTGATCAAGCAGTTCCCCAATATCGAGGTGCTCGACACCCAGCCGGCCGATTGGGACGTGTCGAAGACCGCGCGGCTCTGGGAAACCTATCTCACCAAATATCCGCAGATCGACGCGGCGTTCTTCCACAATGACGACATGGCGCTCGCCGCCGCCAACATCATGAAGGCGCACAACCGCACCAACATCCTGATCGGCGGCGTCGATGCCATGCCGCCGGCAATCCAGGCGGTGAGCGAAGGCCGGATGTTCGCAACGGTGCGCAATCCGTCCTGCCGCATTCATGGCGGCGCGATCATCGCGGGCGTCGCCGCGGTGGTCGGCGGCGAGAAGAGCGGACAGGGCATCCCCAAGAACGTCGTCACCGACGGCCCGGTCGTGACCAAGGCGAACGCCCCCGGCATGCAGTGGATGGAAGATCACTTCCTGATCTGATCCTTCATGACAACGGGTCGTTCGCCCATTCTGGAACTGAAAGGCATCACGAAGAGCTTCGGCGGCGTCGAAGCGCTTCGTGGCGTCGATTTTGCGCTTTCACCCGGCGAGATCCACGGTCTCGTCGGCGAGAACGGCGCCGGCAAAAGCACGCTGATGAAGATCATCGCCGGCGTGCACGCTGAATTCTCCGGCCGCTTCCTGATCGACGGCCAGGAGACGCATTTCCGCTCGGCCCGCGATGCGCACGCGGCCGGCATCGCCATGGTGCATCAGGAGCTCTCGGTCGCGCCCGATCTCACGGTCGCGGAGAACGTATTCCTGGGCAATCAGCCGACCAACCGGCTCGGCCTGGTGCAATGGCGGCGCATGGCGCGCGAGGCCGGCGAGCAGCTCGCCCGCTTCGGCATCGACGTCGATCCGATGAGCCGGCTCGGCGACCTCCCGATCGGGCTGCAGCAGCTGATCGAGATCGCCCGCGTGCTGTTCTCAGGCGCCCGCATCGTCATCCTGGACGAGCCGACCTCCGCCCTCTCCCCGCCCGAAGTCGAGCGGCTGTTCGCGACGCTGCGGCGCCTGCGCGAACAAGGCACCGGCATCATCTTCATCTCCCATTTCATCGAGGACATCTTGCGCGTGTCCGATACGGTGACGGTGTTCCGCAATGGTCGGAAAGTCGCGGAGACCGCGGCCGCCGCGACCAGCAAGGGCGCGCTGATCGAGGCCATGATCGGCCGCGCCGGCGAAGCGCTCGAGCACAGCTACAGCGACGATCTGATGCTGCCGCGCCCGAGCGGCAGCTCGGTGGTCCTGAAGGTCGACCAGCTCTCGCTGGCTCGTAGCCTGCAGGATGTCTCCTTCGAGGCGCGCGCCGGCGAAGTGCTCGGCATCTACGGCTTCATGGGGTGCGGCCAGCAGGAATTGTCGCGGATCCTGTTCGGCAAGCTGAAGCCGGATGGCGGAACGCTGGTCGTCGACGGCAAGGCCAAAACCTTTGCCAGCACGGCGGCCGCGCGGCGGGCCGGCGTGGCGCTGGTGCCGGAGAGCCGGCGCGCCATGCTGTTCCACCAGGAGCCGGTCTACAAGAACATCTCGATCAGCATTCTGGATCGTATCTCCACGCTGCTGCTCAAGCCGGCGCAGGAGCGCGACATCGCCAGGCGACAGGTCGAGCAGTTGCAGATCAGGCCGCCGGTGGTCGGCCTCGATCTCGGCATGCTCTCCGGCGGCAACCAGCAGAAGGTCGCGCTGGCAAAGTGGCTGACCTATCCGCCGAAGCTGCTCGTGCTATGTGAACCCACGCGCGGCATGGATGTCGGCGCCAAGAACGACGTCATCAACATCGTCCGCGACCTCCGCGCCAAGGGGCTCGCGATCATCGTGCTGTCGACCGAGCCGGAAACGGTACTGTCGCTGGCCGACCGCATCCTCGTGCTCAAACGCGGCGCATTGGTGCGGGAATTTGCCAACGAAGCTGTGAGCAAGGACCGCCTGCTGGAGGCGGCGTGACGGAGAAGCCAATGGCAAGCAGTGAGACGGTTCCAGCGGCGGCCCGGCGAGCGCGGGGCCTTGCGCCGTTCCTGCGCTCTCAGATGCGCAACATCGCGCCGTTCCTGACGCTGATCTTCCTGTCGGCCTTCTTCGCCCTTGCCAGCCCTTCCTTTGCGACGCTCGACAATCTCGGCAACATCCTGACGCAGGTGTCGGTGACCGGCATCATCGCGGTCGGCCTCACTTTCGTGATCCTCTGCGCCGAGATCGACCTATCGATCGCCAGCATCGCCAATGTCACCGGCATCGCGGTTGCCTATTTCACGCTGCAGGAATCCTACGTCAACATTCCCAACATTCCCCTGCCCGGCGCAGCCGCGATCCTGCTCGCGATCCTGCTCTGTGCGGCCCTTGGCCTCGTCAACGCGCTGGGGCTGACCGTGATCGGCATCCCCTCCTTCATCATGACGCTCGCCATGATGCAGATCGCGGCCGGCATCTCGGCGCTGCTGGTGCGCGGACAGATCGCCTACAAGGTGCCTGATCTGATCACCACGCTCGGCTCCGGCGCGATCGGCGGCATCCCCTGGATCGTCATCGTCGCCGCGATCATGCTGCTCGGCGGCCATCTGGTGCTGACCTACACGCGCTTTGGCCGCTACGTCTACATGGTCGGTGGCAATCGCGAGGCGGCCGAATATTCCGGCCTCAACGTCAAGCTCATCCTCGGCGCCGTCATGGTGATCTCGGCGGTGTGCTCCGGCATCGGCGGCATGTTGGGCGTCGCCCATTTCGGCAGCGCGCAGCAGAACGAGTTCGACACCTATCTGCTCGACTCCATCGCCGCCGTCGTGGTCGGCGGCACCAGCCTGTTCGGCGGCCGCGGCGGCATCGGCAACACCATCGTCGGGCTCTTCGTCCTCGGTGTTCTCAATAACGGCCTCGACCACGTCAACATCGACAGTTTCCTGAAGATCCTGATCCGCGGCCTGATCCTGCTGGCAGCGCTGGTCATCAACGTCTATGCGCAGCGGCTGCGGGAGAAGGCGGCCGAGTAGAAGGCCCTCGAGATAAAAAAAGCGAAAACAACCCCATGCACAGTACAAATCATTGGCGAACTTGGTGTGAGCTGCCTTGAACCCGCTTCTTGGCGGTGTTTGACTCGTCGGGCAAAACAGGAGCACGATGTCATCATTCGAGACCGATTTCTGGAAGGACGCCAATCTGCGCAAGGTGTGGGACGAGATCGTCCCGGGTGAGCCGCGCAAGACGATCCCCTACAAGCTGACGCTCGAAGCGATCCAGCTCTATTGCCGCTCCGTCGGCGAAGATCACCCGCTCTATTTCGACGAGGCCTACGCAAGGACAACGCACTATGGCGGGCTGATCGCACCGCCGTCGATCCACATCCTGCTGATGTTCGCCTGCACCCCGATGGACGACTGGATGCGAACGCCGGGGACGATCAATGCCGGCCAATCCTGGTGCTACAACAAGCCTGCACGGCCCGGAGACACCATCACGCTGCAGGCCCGCGCACTGGACAAATTCATCAAGCGCGAGCGCCTCTTCGTCGTCCACGACAACGTGTTCTTCAACCAGCACGGCGACGTCATCTGTTCCGGCCGCGGCCAGACCATCCGCCCCGCATGATCGCGACGACAGACAACGGAAACACGGTATGAGCACCAGCTTCGAAAACCTCAGCGTCAGCGACACGATCGACGGTCCAACGTTCGACGTCACACGCGATCCATCCGTCTGTTCTGCGACGGGTCGCTCGACTACAACCCTCTGCATCTCGACGACGATTACATGAAGAACAATTTCGGCAAGACCAATTTCGGCGGCATCATCATGCACGGCATGAACAATTTCGGGCTGATCACCCGGATGCTGACCGATTGGGCCTATCCTGCCGGCGCCATTCTGCGTCGCCTGGAGACGCGCTGGCTCAAACCGGTCAAACCCGGGGACACCATTCAGCCCCTGGGTATCGTGAAGTCCAAGCAGTCGACACAGAAATCACGTTGGGTGCTGATCGACGTGCTGGTCCGCAATCAAAACGGCGAACACGTCGCGGCCGGTGAAGCCATGGTCGAATTTCCGATATCCGGTTCAATCGCGGCCTGACCGGGGTGTAACGCCCCGAGGTCTGCATCAATCCCACCACCGCGTTACGAAGACAGCTTTATAGGCTCAGGACCAATGCCCCAAGCTCCGTCATTGCGAGCGCAGCGAAGCAATCCATGGTCTTTCCGCGGAGGCAGTCTGGATTGCTTCGCTGCGCTCGCAATGACGATTTGGCAACACGGGTGTAGTCCAGAACCATCTCGTTCGCGGAGCATGAGGAGGCGCTTAACTCGCGGCCTTCTCGCCCGACGGGAGCCACGAGAATCGGAAGTCGCAATGGCTCGCGCCGCCGGCCAACGTTTGTGTCCGCTCCAGGCGGATGCCTCGCGTTGCGTAGGCGACGAAATCGAGCCCACAGATGTTCGGCAGGATGTCCTTGTCGCCATGGCGCTCCGCGAGTTTGCAGAAGCCGCAAGCCTTGTAGTTGATGCCGAATTCAAAACCGTCCCCCGGTCCGGGTTCGACGAAATCGTAGACGAAATCTTCCGGAAACTCGGTCTGATGGCTTTCAGCAACGCTTCTTGCTGCCTGCTCGCGCAGCAAAGCCCGGTTCTCCGGCGACATGAATTGACGGCCCGAGGCGAGGCGTTCCGCTTCTGAACCGGTGAGCAATTGCGCCTTGTAGGTTTCCCGCTCGATCTCGCCCATCACAGGCAGCGGCACGCCGTGTCGTCGCAATACGCGGCTGATCGCCATAAAGCCCGTCAGACGCATGAAGAAATCGCTCATGCGACTTGCCGCGCCACCGATATAGGGCATTTGGGTGAGCACGATCTCGAACTCGTCCATCACCTCTCGCTTGATTCCGTCGATGCCGGCGAGATGCGCGCGCTCGCGCAACATCGCCTCGGCAAGGTCGAGTCGATCGCGCATGGCAGCCTCCATCGCACCGCGATGCGCTTCGTAAAACGGATGGATGATCTCAGCCACGGGGCACCTGATATGATTGGTTCATTGGGATGTCGGCCGGTTTCATTCGGCGGCGATCGCCTCGATCTCCAGCAGCCATTTGCTGTCGACGGTCTCGACGATCACGACCGTCAGCGCGGGTTGGTGTTCGCCCAGCATCGCGCGACGAATGGAGCGGTTGATCACAAGTTGATCGCGGTCGGTCAGGAACGTGTTGACTTTGACCAGATGCGCGACGCCAAGGCCGGCGGCGGCGAGCACCTCGATCACGTTGCGCCAGGCCTGCTCGCATTGCGCCTCAAAACCGTCGGGAACGGTGCCGTCGAGTCTCTCCGGCACCTGACCGCTGATGAACAACAGGCGTCGATGCTGGGTCACTTCAAGCCCCATGCAGTAGCCGCCGGCGGGAGGATGGACCGTTGCGGGGTTGTGGCTGACGATATGCGCTGGCGGCATAGGGTTTCTCCGGATTGTGCTCGACCGTATCCAGCGCCATCACCGCTCCGCAAAGCATCATTGCTGCGGTTCAGCGCAAGAAAATCTATTGCAAGCCCGCAACCCATCAGTGTCAAAATGGAGTGTGATGACCTACGCCCTTCCCCCACTCAACGCGCTCCGCGCGTTCGAAGCCGCCGCCCGGCATCTCAGCTTCAAACTGGCCGCACACGAGTTGCACGTGACGCCGGCCGCAGTGGGGCAGCAGGTGAAGGCGCTGGAGGCGCGCCTCGGCGTGCAGCTGTTCGAGCGGCTGCATAAGCAGCTCATCCTCACCGTCGCCGGTCAGGCCTATCTGCCCGGGGTCTCCGAAGGCTTTCGCCACATTGCGGAAGCGACCTCGCAATTGAGACCGGCAGGTGCCGTGCTGCTGCAATTGGGCGTCCATGGCAGCTTCGACCTCCGCCGCCTCGATCTCGCAGCGTTTCGGGGCACGCATGCGGAGATCGGCTTGCGGGTGCTGCATCCGGCCGGCCTGCACGAATTGGTCGAAGGCAAGGTCGACCTGCTGATCGCTCGCAGTCTTGGCCACCATCCGGGCTATCGCTGCGACCGGGTCGATGAGGGATCAGGTCTGGGTGATTGGCTGATTGCGCCTGAGGGTACCGCGGATTGTCCCGAGATCGTCAGCGTCCGCGAATGGCTGCGTGCCCTGCCGGTCGAGAGGCCGCTTGCAGATCGCCGCCCTCGTCTGGTTGGCGTTAGGAATTGAGGAGGCGCGAAGCAGGCGGGATATCAGGCGGAGCGTTTCCATCTGTAGTTGACGCAAGACCGCGGCATACCTAGCTTCGAATCATGTTTGAGATCACCGGCGACGATATTGCCCTTCTGAATGACACGGATTTACGCGCGCTGATCGGACGGCTTTGCGAGGCCGAGTTGCGCCGGCAAGGTCATCCCGTGTCCCACGTGACGTGGGGTGGCAGCCAGACTGCCAAGGACGGCGGGCTTGATGTGCATGTGGGGCTGCCGACCGGCGCCAGCATCAACGGCTTCATCCCCCGGCCAGAGACGGGGTTTCAGGTAAAGAAGCCCGATATGCCCAGACAGGAAATTCTCGATGAGATGAAGCCGGACGGCGTGGTGCGTCCTATCCTTGTTGAGCTCGCCCAGGCGTCAGGTTCATACATCATCGTAAGTGCGACGGGGTCCACGGCTCATTCGGCTCTCAAGAACCGCAAGAAGGCGATGGCTGATGCGGTCGAGGGCATCGCCGACGCATCGAAGCTCGTGCTCGATTTCTATGACCGCAACCGCGTGGCGACGTGGCTCCGTGATCATCCCGGGCTCATTCCGTGGGTGCGATGCCTGATCGGCAAATCTATCCCGGGCTGGCAGTCGTTCGGCTCCTGG
Source organism: Bradyrhizobium sp. LLZ17 (assembly GCF_041200145.1). Classification (NCBI taxonomy): domain Bacteria; kingdom Pseudomonadati; phylum Pseudomonadota; class Alphaproteobacteria; order Hyphomicrobiales; family Nitrobacteraceae; genus Bradyrhizobium; species Bradyrhizobium zaerense. The sequence continues at coordinate 1,012,865 of NZ_CP165734.1, read as the reverse complement.
TCGCGGGCGCCCGGCGGAACCGATGATTCATATCTGGTCGATGGCGAAGCCCGTATCAAGACCGGCGATGAAAAAGAGGGCGAAGGACTGAGCGCGATCGACGGCATCAACCGTATCCGTGACGTTCTGCGTCAGCCGAGACAGGTGGTCCGGCTCGTTGGCCTTTCAGGTGTGGGCAAGACCCGGCTCTGTGAAGCGCTGTTCGAAGACAAAGTCGGCAACGGAGGGCTTGATCCTTCACTGGCCTACTACACTAATGTTGCTGAAGATCCAAACCCGCCACCCATCGGTCTTGCCTCCGACCTGATTGCCGCGCGCAGGCGTGGTATCCTCGTCATTGACAACTGTCCCTTCGAGCTTCACGGTGAATTGGCGAAGGTCGCGCGCGAGGCGAACTCGACTATCAGCGTGATCACGGTCGAGTACGATATCCGTGATGATCAGCCTGAGGGCACGGATCTCTTCGCACTGGATACGTCCTCTCTTCCCCTTATCGAAAAGTTAGTCGCGCGGCGCTATCCCCAGGTCTCACAAATCGACGCAGGAACCATTGCGCAGTTCTCGGGCGGCAACGCGCGCGTGGCACTCGCATTGGCCACCACGATTGGGAAAAATGATTCCATCAGCAAGCTCAGCGATGCGGATCTGTTCAAGCGGCTCTTTCAGCAGCGGCATGAACACGACCCCGATTTGCTCCTGATAGCCCAGGCGTGCTCGCTCGTCTATTCCTTCGAAGGTGTCAAAACAGAAGGTAAAGGTGCCGAGCTGCCCATTGTTGCAGGGCTCATCGGCAAGCCCGTATCGGAGGTTTACGCTGCGGTCGCCGAACTGAAACGACGCGATCTGTTGCAGGAACGCGCAGAATGGCGCGCGGTGCTGCCGCACGCAATTGCCAATCGCCTTGCTGCGCTCGCCTTACAGAACATTCCCGCGGCGACGATCTTGAAGACGCTGGTGAGCGATGCACCTCCGCGCCTTAGGCGTTCATTCTCGCGAAGGCTTGGATATCTCGACGGCAGCATGGAGGCCCGGTCCATCGTGCAGGCCTGGCTCGCCCCGGGAGGGATGCTCGCGGACATCACCAATCTTGGCGAAGATGAACGAACGATGTTGGCAAACGTCGCGCCTGTCATGCCGGATGAGACCCTGGCAGCCATCGAGCGCGTCTTGAAGGACGCCGACGAGCCTACGCTGGCCAGGGCCACGCATGTGGTGCGGCTGCTTCGCTCGCTTGCCTATGAGCCGGAACAATTCGAGCGGGCGATCGCCTTGCTGATCAAGATCGCCCTGGCGGCGAATGACGATGATGACAGCGGCGCCGCGGGTATCGCGCCGTCGCTGTTCTACATTGTTCTGTCCGGCACGCATGCGCCGATCGTCATGCGGCTGAAAGTTCTGGAAGGTCTGCTAAAGTCCGACGAGCCCGGGTGTAGCGCGCTGGGGTTGAAATCCCTCGACGCCGTCCTGAAGACCGACCATTTCTCCTCGGCCCATAGTTTTGAATTCGGCGCGCGTTCGCGTGACTACGGCTACTATCCGCCAACCGGCCAGGATGTGCAGGATTGGTTCGCGGCAGTGCTGCACCTGATTTCACCCCTTGCGCTATCCGATGCCCCAGCTGCGCCCGGTGTCCGCACTGCCATCGCTCATGAATTCCGGGGTCTCTGGTGCAACGCGGGCCAAGCGGACGCTTTGGAAGCGCTAATGAGGCAAATCGCAAGCAAGAGATTCTGGCGCGAAGGTTGGGTAGCCGTGCATCAGACGCGAATTTTTGATGCCGAACACATGCCTGCCGAGATACGCGAGCGGCTGTCGGCATTAGAGGAATTTCTTCGTCCTAAGAATCTCGTCGACAAGGTGAACGGCGTGGTCCTGGGATCGGGGCGCAACATCGACCTGGATGATCTCGACGAGATCGAAAATGACGACTACGAGGGCGCGATGGTGCGCATGAATCAGACAGTCGAAAATCTCGGAAAGGATGTTGCGAACGACGATGAGGCATTCAAAGCGCTGCTGCCGGGCCTCGTGCGCGGCGGTTCTCGCGTTCCTCTGTTCGGCGTCGGCCTCGGAAGCACCACAGAGAAGCCCTACGAGATTTGGCAGGCCTTCGTGACCGAATTCTCGGTAGCGGATAAGCCCGACACAGGTCTGATGGGCGGATTCTTAACGGGTCTGCAAAAGCGGAATGCCATGTTGGCCGACAAAATTTTGGACGAGGCCGTCGAACACCCATCAGTTGGGGTGTATTTTCCGCACCTTCAGGCGCGGGTCATTGTGGATGAGAAAGGCGTTCAGCGCCTGCACCGGGCCCTCGAACTCGGCAAAGCGGACATCACCCAATATTACGCGTTGACTCACGGCCGCGCGAGCGAAGAGATTTCGGGACCGGAGTTCCGAGACCTTCTCCTTGCCATTGCGGGCAAGCCCGGTGGCCTGGCGGTCGCTTTGGAAATCCTGTCGATGCGTTTGGTTGCAAATGGGATCGACAAGCGGGAGCCGGTGCCCGAGGTTGCCGAGACTGGACGCGTTCTCCTCGATGCTTTTGAATTCCATGAGAAGAATGGCCGCACGGATCGGGAGGATCGGGAGCTAGGGCGAATTGCGCATGTGTCGTTATTCGGCGACGAAGGCGTTCCGATCGTGCGAAGCATCATCCGGAAAATGATGGTCGCGGTCGGCCGCTACGACATCCGAGCATACAATCAGGATGATCTAGTAACCGGACTGCTTCGCGTTCATCCGAAGATCGTGCTCGACGAGGCCTTCTCGGGCGACGCCAAGGCGCGGCAAAAAGCCGTGCAGGTCTTCCTCGATTTCCAGCGCTTTCACAAGAACCCGCTGGGCGTCGTGCCGGATGACGTCCTTCTCGCATGGTGCGATGCTGATCCGGCAGTCCGCTATCCCCTCATGGCGGCATCGGCGGGCCTGTTTAAGCGTCCTGCGAACAACGAACCGCATGAGTGGCTCCCCCTGGCCTCGAAGCTGCTCAACAAGAGCACCGATCCTGATGCCGTATTGAATGAGATCGTGCGCCGCTTACGTCCGTGGAGCTGGAGCGGATCACTTGCGACGAAACTGGAAGAACGGTTGAAGCTGCTTGAAAAGCTTCCGACCGATCACGCTCCAGACCTTGCCAATGCCATAAGCAAAGCCAAGGCTGACCTCCAGGAGTGGATCGCCAAAGAGCGAAAAAGACGAGGCAGCAGAGAGCCGGGCACGCAGCGGTCGGTTTGAGGACTAGGGCACGGAGTTCGGCTCGCTAGAGGCCGCCTGCCCCGCAATCTCCTCGCTCCGCCAACACCTCACCGCGTGCCCGTCCACCCGCGTCTCCAGCAACGGCCCCGGCTCGCGGCGACACGCCGCTTCGGCATACCGGCACCGCGGGCTGAACGCGCATCCGTTCGGCGGATTGAGCGGGTTGGGGAGATCGCCACCGGTCGTCCCTAACGGCGCATGGCGCAGCGGATCGGGGATGGCGGCGATCAGGGCCTGCGTGTACGGGTGCGCGGGCCGCTCGAAGATTTCGCCCCAGTGGCCGTTCTCGACGATGCGGCCGAGATACATCACGGCGACCCGGTCGCTCATGTGCTCGACGACGCCAAGGTCGTGGCTGATCATGATGTAGGAGAGGCCAAGCGTGTCCTTCAATTCCAGCAGCAGATTGATGATCTGGGCGCGGATCGAGACGTCGAGCGCCGAGACCGGTTCGTCGCAGATAACGATCTTTGGGCTGAGGATCAGGGCGCGCGCGATGCCGATGCGCTGGCGCTGGCCGCCGGAGAATTCATGCGGGTACAGGTCGGCCTGTTCGGGCCGCAGGCCGACATGCCGCAGCATCGTAGCGACGCGGTCTTTGATTTCGCTTGCCGCGGTCACGCCGTGCACGCGCAGCGGGTCTTCCAGCGTGCGACGAACGGTCTGGCGCGGGTTGAGCGAGGCGTAGGGATCCTGAAAGACCATTTGCACGGTGCGGGCCAGCGACTTTCGATCGCCGGCTTGCCGGTTCGTCACAACCTGCCCGTCCAGAACGATGCGGCCGCGCGTCGGCGTCAACAAGCCAAGGATCGACAAGGCGACGGTCGATTTGCCGGAGCCGGACTCGCCGACCAGACCGAGGCATTCGCCCCGCTTCAGCTTGAGATCGACCCCGTCCACGGCGCGGAGCAGCCGCCGGCCGCCGCCCAGCAAGCCGCCACCCAGCGGAAAATGAACCGCGAGATCCTCGACGCTGAGAATGAGATCGTCGTCCGGCTTGCCTCTATGCATCAGGGCAATCGCATATGGTGTGCACGATGCGGCGGCATCGGCACGGGGCTCCCTCTCCCGCTTGCGGGGAGGGCTGGGGTGGGGGTGTCTCCGCGTCGGGATTGTCGAGAATTGCGGAGAACATCCCTGTGGGGTGAGAGCCCTCACCCGCCGCGCGCGGGACGATGCTTCGCATCGCCCGGGGCGCGTCGGCCTCTCCCGCAAGCGGGAGAGGCGGAGCAAGCCCGCCAGGTCCTCGTGAAATCCATAGGCGATTGCCCTGCCCTCATGCATGGTGGTGACACCTCACCAGACCGCCGGCGCTCAGCGAATCCGTCTCCGGCGCGACCGTCCGGCAGATATCGGTCGCCTGTGCGCAACGGGGATTGAACCTGCAGCCTTCCGGAAAATTCGTGATCGCCGGGACCACGCCCGCGATCTCCCTGAGCCGGCTGCGGCCGAGCGCAGCGCGGCTGCCCAGCCGCGGCAGCGAGTCCACCAAGCCTTGCGTATAGGGATGCGCGGGCGCCCGGAAGATGTCGGCCGAGCCGCGCTGCTCGACGATGCGGCCGGCATACATCACGGCAACGCGGCGGCAGACATTGGCGACCAGGCCGAGATCGTGGCTGATCATCAAAATGGCCGTCCCTCGCTCGGCGCACAAATTCCGCATCAGCTCGATGATTTCCGCCTGCACCGTGACATCGAGCGCGGTGGTCGGCTCGTCGGCGATCAGGAGATCCGGACCGCAGGCGAGCGCGATGGCGATCATCACGCGCTGGCGCATGCCGCCCGACAGCTGGTGCGGGTAGTCCTTGACGCGCCGCTCGGGCGCGGGCACGCGGACATTCGCCAGTGCCTCGACGGCCATCTGGTTGGCCTCGCGCCAGCTCTTGCCCTTGTGCAGCACGAACATCTCGGCGATCTGCCGTCCCACCGGCGACACCGGGTTGAGCGCCGTCATCGGCTCCTGGAAGATCATGGCGATGCGATTGCCGCGCAGCTCGCGCTGCTTGGCCGCCGAAAGGTGCTGGATCTCCCGGCCGTCAAACCGGATGACACCGCCGCCGATCGAGAGTGGCTGCCGCAAGAGGCCGATCAAGGCGAGCGCGGTGATGCTCTTGCCGCAGCCGGATTCGCCGACCAGGCCGAAGGTCTCGCCGCGATCGATCCGGAATGAAATGCCCTCGGCCGCGGCAACGCGCCTCGATCCGTCGTCGAGATCGATGCGCAAGTTCTCGACTTCGATCAGCGGCGGGCCCGTCATGTGCGCCGGCTCCGCGATTGTGGATCGAGAATGTCACGCAGGCCGTCGCCGAGCAGATTGAGGCCGAGCACCGTCAGGAAGATGGCAAGGCCCGGAAAAACCGAGAGCCACGGCGCCGTCGTGATCTGGTCGCGGGCCTCCGACAGCATGCTGCCCCAGCTTGGGTAAGGCGGCCGGACGCCGAGGCCGAGGAACGACAAGGCGGCTTCGGACAACACCGCGCTGCCCATGCCGAGAGTGCCGATGACGATGATCGGCCCCAGCATGTTCGGCAGCAGCTGCGTGAGCATGATGCGGACATCGCCGTAGCCAAGCACGGTTGCGGCCTGCACATAGCCCTGGCTCCGCAGCGACAGCGCCGAGGCCCGTGCGATCCGGCAGGTGAAGGACCAGTTGGTCAAGCCGAGTGCGATCAGCAGGCTGGTCAGGCCGGGCCCGAGCACCGCCATGATGGCCAACGCGAAGATCAGCGAGGGAATCGCGAGCATGAGATTGGTCAGGCCGTTGACGACATCGTCCCACCAGCCGCCAAAATAGCCGGCGCTCAGGCCCAGCGCCACGCCGATGACGCTGTTGATGAGCTGCGAGACGATGCCGACCGTGAGCGAAATCCGCGCGCCATAGACGACGCGGGAATAGATATCGCGGCCCTGCCCGTCGGTCCCGAACCACCAGGTCCAGCTCGGGGCCTCCTCCGCGTTCATCAAATTGGCATCCAGCACGGGATCCGTATGCGCCAGCCAGGGCGCAAGCAGGCCGACGACGATCGCAAGCGCGAACAAGGCCCCGCCGATGACGAGATTGGCGCGAAGCTTCATGCGTATCTGATCCTGGGATCGATCACGCCGTAGAGCAGGTCGATCAACAGGTTGAGTGCGAGAAAGGACAGCACCACCACGAGAATGGAGCCTTGCACGGCGGGAATGTCGCGCTGGAGAACGCTGTCGACCAGCAGCGAGCCGATGCCCGGCCACGAGAACAATTTCTCGACGACGACCGCCTGCCCCATCAACGCGCCGAATTGCAGGCCCATGGTGGTGAGAATGAGGACGAGCGCGTTGCGCATCACGTGCCATTTCACGACCCGGGTCTCGCTCATGCCCTTCGAGCGCGCGGTGCGGACGAAATCCGCGGTCATGATCTCAAGGACGGCCGCGCGCGTCGTCCGGGCCAGCAGCGCCATCGGCGACACGCCGAGGGTCACGGCCGGCAGGATCAGATATTTGCCTCCGCCATCGCCATAGCCAAAGCTCGGCAGCCAGCCGAGCTTCAGCGCGAACAGGTACATCAGCAGCAGCCCCAGCCAGAACTTGGCCAGTGACAGGCCCGACACCGCCAGGACCATCGCCGCGCTGTCGACGATGCCGCCCGGCCGCAATGCCGCGACGAAGCCGAGCGGCACGCCGATCAGAACTGCAAACGCCATGGATGCGAAGATCAGTTGCAGCGTCGGCCAGGCCCGTTTGGCGATCATGGCCGTGACCGGCTCGCGCGTCCGGAACGAGGTGCCGAAATCACCGGTGGCAAGCTTGGCGATGTAGGAGCCGAAGCGGATGTAGACGGGCTCGTCGAGGCCGAGCTGCTTCTTCATGCGCGCCTCGACCTGCGGATCGCTGTCGTCGCTCATGGTCGAGACGATGCTGCCGGGCACGACGCTGAACAACGCAAACACCAGCAGCACGACGGCAAGCACGGTCGGAATGGTTTGCAGGAGACGACGGATCAGGAAGGAGAGCATCGGCATTTTTCTTCCCTCCCTCCATCAGACGTCGCGATGGAGGGAGCGCGCGGGCGCGTGTCACTTCGCGGGCGAGGTCTCGTCGACCCAGAGGTCTTCGACATTCTGGTGGGTCAGCTCGGTCGCGTTCAGCTGAACACCGTGGAGCCACGGCTGCACGGCCATCACCGCCTTGTTGTAGTTGAAGAACCAGACCGGCGCCTCGTCGTAGAGCAGCGCGTTGGCTTTTTGCAGCAGCTGGCCGCGCTTGGCGGAATCGTCGCTCTGCCCGGCCTCGTCGATCAACTTGTCGAACTCGGCGTTCTTGAAATTCATGTAGTTGCAGGCCGATGGCGGCGTCGACGAGTGGAAGCATTTCAGCGCCGCCTGGGGATCCGGGCCGGTCTGCTGGGAATAGATAAAGGCCTGGTAGTCGCCGGTGCGAACCACCTCGGACAGCACCGCGGCCTCGACCTGCTTGACCTTGGCCTTGATGCCAACCCGGTCCAGCATCGGGATGACCGCCGTGACGATCGGCAGGCCCCAGCTTTCATTCTGGCTGGTGGTCCATTCGAATTCGAAGCCGTTGGGATAGCCGGCCTCGGCGAGCAGCTGCTTGGCTTTGGCGGGATCGAACGGGTAAGGCTTCATGGTCTTGTCGTAGAGCGGAGAGGTCAGCGGCAGCCAGCTGGTGGCGCGATAGGCCTTGCCCTTGACGAGTTTGTTGATGATCAAATCGGTATCGATCGCATAGTTGATCGCCTGCCGGACGCGCTTGTCGGCGAACGGCTTGAACGCGGGATTCATCCCCATGTATCGGGTGAAGACCTCGGCGACCTCGACGATGGTACCCTTGAGGTTGGGGTCGGCCTGATAGGCGACATATTGCGCAGGTCCCAGCACCGAAGTGTCGATCTCCTTGTTGCGGAAGGCCACATCGCGTGCCGCGGCCTCGCCCATGACCGACACGATCATCTTGTCGGCATAGGGCTTGCCGGGCTTGTAGAACCGGTCCCACCGCTCCAGGACGATGCGCGATCCCGGCACGTGCTCGACGAACTTGAACGGTCCAAGCCCGATCGGATGCTGGATGAAGCCGTCCTTGACCGCCTCGTCGGCGGGATAGATCGAGGTCAGCGCGGTGAAGAGGTAGAAGCCAGGATCGACCTTCTCGGTCAGCTTCATTTCGAGGGTGAAGTCGTCGATCTTCTTCAACCCGGAGATTTCCTTGGCCTTCCCCTTCTCCACGTCGGCCGCGCCCTCGATGACGCGGACATAACGCGCGCCGGGATAGGCCTTGCTGCCGTCCATGATGCGGTTGTAGGACCAGATGATATCGTCGGCCGTCATCTTGCGGCCATTGTGGAAATAGGCGTCGTCGCGCAGCTTGAAGGTGTAGACGAGGCCGCCGCCGGAGACGACGACCTCCTTGGCCAATTCCGGAACCGGCTTTCCTTCCGCGGAATCCCAGATGTAGAGCGACCGGTGCAGACCCTTGGCGAAGATCTCGTCCTGGGCGCGCTGGGTGGTGTGGATGTCCAGGCTGGTGAAACTCGACCCATAAGGCGCCGTCATCCGGATGGTCCCGCCCCTGCGTGGAGTCTGGGCCTCCACTGATCCGGCAAGCGCCAATCCCAAAGCCGCGACGATCGCCATCATCCTGAACATCATGGTCCCTCCGGCAATGCAGGCGTATTCCAGTTCGCGAGTTGACCATTCAGCGCACGTCGAACGCAAGCTTCTCTTTCGTCTTGATGGCGCGGTTCCTTGCAGACCATGTTCGAGGTGCCCGCTTCGGCGAGGCTCCTCGGATCTTTGAGGTCAGAGAATCGGGAGAGGAAACAACGATCTACGGGCGGACCAACGTCTTGCGCTGTCGATACGATCGTGGACAACTATGAACGGCCCATGGACCCGCCCTGCTTCGGCTCTCCCGTCAGGACGACAAGACGATCAGCGAGCTGTCGCAGCGCAAGCGGGCGGTCGCAACGGCCGGCCTGCTGCCGAAGCCCGGACAAGTGAAGCTGATGCTCGGCACAAGACCGATGAAGAGGCCGTCATCACCGTCAACGAACAAACCATCAGATTGGCGGCGCACGCCGGAGAGAAACTGGCAAACTCCGACGATGCGGCAGGCGAACTGTCTGATAGCCAGAAGCTCGATCTGTCGCCGGGCAAATACAAGGTTACGCTCGAGGTGGCTGGAAGCGCGGCACAGAATCGGGAGGTCGAGGTCGCGGCCAACGAGACCTGGGGTCTCTTGGTCGGCCCGGATGGCGCCCTGCTTCCGCTGCGGCTGTATTGACGTGCCCTCACCGCGTCATTGCGAGCGCAGCGAAGCAATCCAGAATCGTTCCGCAAAGGCAGTCTGGATTGCTTCGCTGCGCTCGCAATGACGGAGTGCTCTCGCGACGACCTCAGTTTGATAATTCCGGCTGCCAGTCCCGCAGCTTTCGCGCGGCGGCGGTGATCTCGGCGATCGTCCGAAACGCCGCCGTCTCCACCATCATCGCGCGTGCCAGCCGCACCGCGCGGGCTTCGCTGACAGCGCGCTGCTTCGGGTCCTCGATCAGCTCGAAATCGATATTGTGGGCGAGGCCGAAGATGCGGCGGATGATTTTTGCGGCGGCGAAGCCGACGGTGTCGGCGAAGAGCCGCTGCACATAGGCCTGCCGCTCGGCTTCCAGCCGCAGAGCGCCCTTCTCGCCGGCAAAGAGCGAGAGCGGATAGGCGTCGCCCACGGCGCCGTCACGCCAGAGATCGAGGAACTTGCGGGCGAACTCGCTCCAGACTTTCTCGACCGTCTCGAGCAACCACGTTTCGAACGCGGCCCGTTCGCCCGGCGAGCGCTCGTGGCCGGCGGAGGCGAAATAGGCCATCAGGAGATTGGCCAGCACTGCGCCGACGTCGAAGCCCATCGGGCCATAGAACGCGAATTCGGGATCGATCACGCGCGTCTCGTTCTCCGTCACCATGATCGAGCCGGTGTGGAGGTCGCCATGGAGCAGCGCCTCCGGGCTTGCCATGAATTTCAGCTTCAGCCGGGAGATCGCGACGTGCAGCTCCATGTCCTCGCGTAACTCGGCAGCGACTGCATCGAGATACGGTGCGGTCCAGCGGTTCTGCTCGGCGACGCGGTAGGGATCGGTGAAGATCAGATCCTCGGTGATCTTGCACAGCGCATGGTTGCCGGCGAACGCCGCGATCGCCTGCTTCTTCTCGGCGGCTGAGAGCGCCAGATCGGAGGTGAAGAACAGCGTCCGCGCCATGAAGGTCGTGATGTCCTCGACGAAGCGCGGATAGTGCGCGCCCGCGACCAGGCCCCTGCGCATGATGATGTGGGGTTCGAGCAGCTCCATCACCGTGAGCGCCAGCGCCTCGTTGTGATGCAGCAGCGCCGGCACCAGCCCGGGCGCGAGCTGGGCCTGCCGCGACAGCGCCAGATACTCGTAATGCGCCCGCGACAGCGGCAGCGGCCAGCTTTCGCCGACCAGGCGGACGTAAGGCAGCGCCTGCTTCACGGCGGCGCCGCCGCTTGCGCCCTTCACGATGAAGACGAGATTGAGATTGCCGTCGCCGACCTCGGTGATCGACCAGGACGCCGGCTCACCGCCGAGCAACGCCGCCAGTTCCGGAACGCCCGCGAGATAATCCCGCAAGGCGGCCTCTTGTAGAATCCGGTAGTCCCCTCGCCCCTCGGTCATGACGATCCCGTTCCATGCTTGGTACGGCCGGATCGCTACTCCCGCTCCAGGAAGCTCGAGCCGATCTCGGCCTTTCTTTTGATCGGATCGTAATCGCAATAGACGTTGTCCGCCACCAGCGTGTAGCTGGCGCTGACCGTGTATTTGTCGGCCTTGACCGAGTTCAGCCCGATGACCGAGGTGCTCTTGCCGCCGTTCCATTTGAACGGCGTCGAGCTCTGCGCCCGCTCGCAGGCCATCACCGCGTCGCTGAAGACATAGCCCTCGACGAACGCCTTCAGCGTCCGCACCTGCGCCGCCATCCGCCACTCGAAATAGCCGATGCCGCCAAGCCCGGCGACGATCAGCACCAGAAGCGCGACGACGATTTTCTGAAAGGTCATTTGCATCCCCCCACTTCGATTCGGTATGCGAAGCATCTCCGGCGTCATCGCGAGCTTGGTCAACAATCCTCGTCTCTCGTCGGATCACGCCGCTAGAACGGCATGCCCATCAATTTCGACAAGCGTTCGATCTGGAGATATCCGGCCTGATAGGCCGCCATGCCGAGCGCGAAGATGACCGCCGAGATGATCGTGGTCCAGATCAGCTTCTGCCGCATGCCGGTCAGGATCGGGGCGCCGGGATCGGTGCCGGGCGCGCCACCGCCGTCCTCGTGCAGGCTGCGCACGCCGAACGGCAGCGTCAGGAACAGTGCGATCCACCAGATGACGAAGTAGATCGCGAGACCGGTCGAGATTTGATAGGCCATGGTTCGGCCCTACGCCTGCTCGATTTCGACCAGCGCGCCCGAAAAATCCTTCGGATGCAGGAACAGCACCGGCTTGCCGTGGGCGCCGATCTTCGGCACGCCGTCGCCGAGCACCCGGGCGCCCTCCTTCACCAGCGTGTCGCGCGAGGCGATGATGTCGACGACTTCGTAGCAGATGTGGTGGATGCCGCCGTCGGCATTGCGCTCGAGGAATTTCGCGATCGGCGAGCCCTCGCCGAGCGGCTCGATGAACTCGATCTTGGTGTTGGGCAGCGTCGCGAACACGGTGGTGACGCCGTGCCCGGGCAGTCCGACCGCCTCCGAGATCTGCGCGCCGAACGCGGCGCCGTAGATCCTGGCCGCCTTGACGGCGTCCTTGGTCGCGATCGCGACATGGTTGAGCCGGCCCAGCATGTTTCTCTCCCGTTAGTTCATGATCCGGAAAAGTGTGAAGCGGTTTTCCTAAAAGATCATGCCCAAATTAGACTGTCAGGACATGGACCAGACAGGGGGGCTTTTGCCCCAATGTTCGTTGATGACGGCCCGCACCGCGCGCCGGACCGACTCCGCCAGCGCATCGGGATCGCGGCGGCGGGCCTTTGGCAGGCCCTCGATCGTGGACATGACCGCATCGAAAACCAGGTCGTCGAAGGGTTCGCCCGCCCGGTTCTTCTCGGGGATTCCGACCAGATCCACTTCGGGATCGTCGGCGAGCTCGCCCTGCGCGGTCATGGCGACGGCGATGAAGGCGCAGCCGGAAAACGCCATCCGGCGCCGCTCGATCACCGCGCGCGACTTGGAATCCTCCAGGATCGAGCCGTCCTTGTAGAGACGGCCGGACGGCAGTTCGCCGATAATGCCGGGATCGCCGGGGCCGAGCTTGATCAGGTCGCCGTTGCGGACCACCAGCACGCGCGGCACGCCGGCGGCCCGCGCGAGCTTGGCATGCTCGTGCAGATGCAGGGCCTCGCCGTGGACGGGGATCAGGAGCTGTGGCCTGACCCAGCCGATCATGTCGCGCAATTCGTCGCGGCGGGGATGGCCGGAGACGTGGACCAGATGGTCGCGGTCGGTGATGACCTCGACCCCCTGCAGGATCAGATTATTGATGATCGAGCCGACCGCCTTCTCGTTGCCGGGGATAGTGCGCGAGGAGAAGATCACGCAGTCGCCGCGATTGAGCGTGATCTCGGGGTGGTCGTCATTGGCGATGCGCGCCAGCGCCGCGCGGGCCTCGCCCTGGCTGCCGGTGCAGAGCGCCAGCACCTTGTCCTGCGGCAGATGGCCGTAGACGTCGGTCGAACGGAAGCTCTGGACGCCGTCGAGATAACCGGTCTCGCGCGCGACCTGCGACACGCGCTCCATCGCCCGTCCGACCACGACGACTTCGCGGTCGGCGGCCCTGGCGGCGTCCGCGACCGCCTTGATACGCGCGACGTTGGAGGCGAAGGTCGTCACGGCGACACGGCCCTTGGCGGCCTTGACCAGGGTGGCGATGGTCTTGGCGACTTCGGATTCGGACGGCGAGCGGCCGTCGCGCACGGCATTGGTGGAATCGCCGATCAGGGCGAGCACGCCCTCATCGCCGAGTTCGCGCAGCCGCTTTTCGTCGGTCGGCCGGCCGATGATCGGCGTCGGATCGATCTTCCAGTCGCCGGTGTGCAAGACCGTGCCGATCTCGGTGTGGATCGCCAGCGCATGCGATTCCGGAATCGAATGCGCGACTGGGATGAACTCGACGTTGAACGGACCGACATCGATGCGCCCGCCCGACGGCACCACCGTCACCGGGATCTTCGGCGCGTTGCGCTCGGCGGCGCATTTGGCCTCGAACAGCGCGGCGCTGAACTGCGTCGCATAGATCGGGCATTTCAGCTTCGGCCAGAGGTCGATGATGGCGCCGAAATGGTCCTCATGGGCGTGGGTCAGCACTAGGCCCATCAGGTTCTTGCGCTCCTTCTCCAGGAAGCTGATGTCGGGCATGATCAGGTCGATGCCCGGCAAATGCTCCTCGTCGCCGAAGGAGACGCCGAGGTCGATCGCGAGCCAGGCGCGCTGCTGGCGGTTGCCGAGGCCGTAGATCGACAGGTTCATGCCGATCTCGCCGACACCGCCGAGCGGCGCAAAGACCAGTTCGTCAGACTTCGCCATCACGCAGCTCCCACGGAGGCGGCCGAGCCGAAGAACACCTCGCCGGCCGCCACCGGCAGGCGTCGGCCGTCAGCGGTGCGGACGATCAGGCAACCAGTGTCGTCGATCGTGTCGAAAATGCCTTCCAGCGTCGTCGCTCCCGTGTTGATCGCAACCCGCTCGCCGAGACCGGCGGCGCGCTCCAGCCACAGCCGGCGGATCTCCGCGAAGCCGCGACCATTGTCCCAGATGCCGCGGAATTCCACCCAGGCGTCCGACAGCACTGAAAACAGCTCCTCCGCGCTGATCTGCACGCCGAGCGCCGCGAGCGACACCGCCGGCGTCGGCGTGCCCTCCGGCGCCGCCACGACGTTGGTGCCGATGCCGACGACGACGGCAAGGCGATCGCCGATGGCTTCGGCCTCGAGCCCGATGCCGACCAGCTTCCTGCCGTTCGCGAGGACGTCATTCGGCCATTTCAGGGCGTATCGGGGCCGGTCAGGACCAAGCCGTAGCGCGGCTTCGAGGCTGACCTTTTCCAGCGCGGCCTCTTCCGCCAGCCCGGCTGCGAAACCGATCGTGGCGGCAACCGCGGGAGCGACGTCGACGAATTCGAGGACGGTGGCCGCCAGATTGCCCCGCGGCGCGATCCAGGCGCGCTGGCGCCGGCCGCGGCCGGCGGTCTGCTCAGACGTGACGAACCAGATCGGCCCGCGTTCGCCGGCGCGTGCGCTCTCGATCGCGTCGGTATTGGTCGAGCCGGTCCGCTCCAAGGCTGCGAGCTTGTAGCCCGCCGACAGAGCGCGAGGACCGAGCGCGAAGCCCATCCTAGAACAACGACTTTGCGGCGGCGGAGGCCACGCTTACCACCGGGCCCGCAAACACCGCGAAGAGAATGTTGAACAAGCCTGCGACCGCCAGCACCGTCTTCACCTCGACTCTGACAGGATCGACCTGGCCGGCCGGCTCGTCGAAATACATCGTCTTGACGATGGCGAGATAATAGTAGGCGCCGACGACGCTGGAGAGTACGCCCACCACAGCGAGCGTGAACAGGTTGGCCTTGATGGCGGCGACGAACACGTACCATTTGGCGAAGAAGCCGGCGAGCGGCGGAATGCCGGCGAGCGAGAACAGCAGCATCGCGAACATGAAGGCGAGCAGCGGATTGGTGCGTGACAGACCGGCGAAATCGCTGATCTGCTCCACGGCCTGGCCGTTGCGCCGCATCGCGAGGATGATCGAGAACGAGCCGAGCGTCATCGCGACATAGATCACGATGTACATCAGCACGCCCTGCGCGCCTTCGACCGTGCCGGCGGCGAGACCGACCAGGGCAAAGCCCATATGGCCGATCGAGGAATAGGCCATCAGACGCTTGATGTTGCTCTGGCCGATCGCTGCGAACGAGCCGAGCACCATCGAGGCGATCGCCACGAACACCAGGATCTGCTGCCACTGCGAGACAATGCCCGGGAATGCGGTCAGCGTGACGCGGGTGAAGACCGCGAGCGCGGCGACCTTGGGCGCGGAGGCGAAGAACGCGGTCACCGGGGTCGGCGCGCCCTCGTAGACATCAGGCGTCCACATGTGGAACGGCACCGCCGAAACCTTGAAGCAGAGGCCGGCGAGCAGGAAGACGAGGCCGAACACCAGACCGACATTCGCGGCCGTCGCCGCCGTCGCGATCCCGGCGAAGCTGATCGTGCCGGTGAAGCCGTAGACCAACGAGGCGCCGTAGAGCAGCATGCCCGAGGACAGTGCGCCCAGCACGAAATACTTCAGGCCGGCTTCGGTCGACTTGGCGTTGTCGCGGTTCGAGGCCGCCACGACGTAGAGCGCGAGCGACATCAGCTCGAGGCCGAGATAGAGCGAGATCAGATCGCCGGCCGAGATCAGCACCATCATGCCGAGCGTCGAGAGCAGCACCAGGATCGCATATTCGAAAATGCGGCGCGACGGATCGGACAGGAATTCCGTCGACAGCACCAGCGTCACCGCCGAGCCGATCAGGGCCAGGATCTTCATGAAGCGCGCGAAATCGTCAACGATGAAGCTGCCGCCGAACGTGACCTGCTTGCCCGCGGGCAGCAGATATTCGAGCACGCCGACCAGGATCAGGAGCAGGACCGCCAGCGTCGTGACCGTCTTGGTGGCGCCCTGCCCGCGATAGGCCCCGAGCATCAGAAGCGCCATGGCGCCGACCGCGAGCACGAGCTCGGGCAGCACCGGCGCCAGTTGATAACCTGCAGTCGAAAAGCTCATGGCGATATCCTGACCTGCCCGCTCACTGGAGCAGTGCGGCGGCCTTCACGGCCGTCACAGCGGTGTTGTAGTTGTTGACGAGTTGCTGGACCGAGGCCGCCGACATGTCGAGCACCGGCTTCGGATAGACGCCGAACAGGATCGTCAGCGCGATCAGCGGAAACAGTATCAGGCCCTCGCGGAAGGTGAGGTCCTTGATGCTCGCCAGCGACGGCTTCATCAGCGCGCCGAACACGACCTTGCGGTAGAGCCACAGCGCGTAGCAGGCCGACAGGATGACACCGAAGGTGGCGAAGAACGCGGTCGAGATCGAGACCTTAAAGGTGCCGAGCAGCGTCATGAACTCGCCGACGAAGCCGGAGGTGCCGGGCAGACCGACATTGGCCATGGTGAAGACCATGAAGGTCAGCGCGTAGAGCGGCATCCGGTTGACGAGGCCGCCATAGGCCGCGATCTCGCGGGTGTGCATGCGGTCGTAGACGATGCCGACGCAGAGGAACAGCGCGCCGGAGACGATGCCGTGCGAAATCATCTGGAACACGCCACCGGCGACACCCTGCATGGTGCCGGCGAAGATTCCCATGGTGACGAAGCCCATATGCGCCACGGAGGAATAGGCGATCAGCTTCTTCATGTCCTCCTGCATCAAGGCCACCAGCGAGGTGTAGATGATGGCGATGGCCGAGAGCGTGAAGATCAGCGGCGCGAAGTCATGCGAGGCCAGCGGGAACATCGGCAGCGAGAAGCGCAGGAAGCCGTAGCCGCCCATCTTCAGCAGGATCGCGGCCAGCACCACTGAGCCCGCGGTCGGCGCCTCGACGTGCGCGTCGGGGAGCCAGGTGTGCACCGGCCACATCGGCATCTTCACCGCGAAGGACGCAAAGAAGGCCAGCCAGGCCCAGGTCTGCAAGGACCGCGGCACGGCAGTGTGCATCAGGGTCGGGATGTCGGTGGTGCCGCCATTCCAGTACAGCGCCATGATGGCGAGCAGCATCAGGACCGAGCCGAGCAGCGTGTAGAGGAAGAACTTGAACGATGCGTAGACCCGGCGCGGGCCGCCCCAGACGCCGATGATCAGGAACATCGGGATCAGGCCGCCTTCGAAGAACAGGTAGAACAGCACGAGATCGAGCGCCGAGAAGGTGCCGATCATCAGCGTTTCCAGGATCAGGAACGCCATCATGTATTCGCGGACGCGGTTCGTGATCGCCTTCCAGCTCGCGATGATGCAGAACGGCATGATCGCGGTGGTCAGGATCACCAGCGGCAGCGAAATGCCGTCCACGCCCATGTGGTAGGTGATGCCGGTGGCAAGCCAGTTCGCCTTCTCGACGAACTGGAAGTCCGCATTGGACGGATCGAAGCGCAGCACCAGCAGCACCGAGACGGCGAAAGTGATCAGCGTGGTCCACAGCGCGATCCAGCGCGAGTTGCGCCGGGCGGCCTCGTCATCGCCGCGGCTGAGATAAACGATCAGCGCGCCGACCAGCGGCAGGAAGGTCGTGACCGATAGAATGGGCCAGGTCGTCATTTACTGGCCTCCAAAGCCGAACATGAACCAGGTGATCAGGCCGGCGGCGCCGATCAGCATGGCGAAAGCGTAGTGATAGAGATAGCCGGTCTGGATCTTCACGACGTTGCGGGTGACATCCAGCACGCGGGCCGAGATGCCGTCGGGGCCCAAGCCGTCGATGATGAAGCCGTCGCCCTTCTTCCAGAGCTGGTACCCGATCCACTTCGCCGGACGAACGAAGATGACGTCATAGAGCTCGTCGAAGTACCATTTGTTGAGCAGGAACTGGTACAGCATCGGCTGGGTGTTCGCGAGCTCGACCGGGAGGTAGGGCTTGCGAATGTAGAACGTGTAGGACACCACGAAGCCCAGCACCATCATGATAAAGGGCAGCCATCCGAGCAGCGCCGGCATGTGCTCCATATCCTCGAGGATATGCGGGTTCATTTTCACGGACTCACGGAAGAACTCTTCCACGCCGTGAGGCCCGGTGAAGATCTCCTTGAACGGGAAGCCGGCCAGGATCGAGCCGATCGCGAGAACGCCGATCGGAATGAGCATCCAGATCGGGCTTTCGTGCGCGGCCTCGTAGTGCTCCTGGTCGTGCGGTTCGCCAAAGAAGGTCTTGAACACCAGACGCCAGGAGTAGAACGAGGTCAGGCCGGCGGCCGCGATCGTCAGCAGATAGGCGTACATCGAGAACGGATTATGCGAGGCGTAGGCGGACTCGATGATCGCGTCCTTGGAGAAGTAGCCGGCGAACAGCGGGAAACCGGTCAGCGCCAGCGTACCGACGGTCATCACCCCGAACGTATACGGGATCTTGCGCCACAGGCCGCCCATGTTGCGGATGTCCTGCTCGTGATGCATCGCGTAGATCACGGAGCCGGAGCCCAAGAACAGCAGCGCCTTGAAGAAGGCGTGCGTGAACAGATGGAACATGCCGACCGAATAGGCCCCTGCCCCCATCGCCACGAACATGTAGCCGAGCTGCGAACAGGTCGAATAGGCGACGATGCGCTTGATGTCGTTCTGGACCAGACCGATGGTCGCCGCGAAGAACGCCGTGGTGGCGCCGAAGAACATCACGACGGCCTGCGCGTTCGGCGCGAGCTCGAACAGCGGCGACAGCCGCGCCACCATGAAGACGCCGGCGGTGACCATGGTCGCCGCATGGATCAGCGCCGACACCGGGGTCGGGCCTTCCATCGCGTCCGGCAACCAGGTGTGCAGCAGGAACTGGGCCGACTTGCCCATCGCGCCCATGAACAGCAGCAGGCAGGTCAGGGTCAGCCCATCGGCATGCCAGCCGAGGAAGTCGATGGTCTTGCCGGTGAGGCCGGGCGCCTGGTGGAAGATGGTCTCGAAATCGGTCGAGTTGGTCAGGTAGAAGATCGCGAAAATTCCGAGCGCGAAGCCGAAATCGCCGACGCGGTTGACCACGAAGGCCTTGATCGCCGCTGCGTTCGCCGAGGGCTTCTGGTACCAGAAGCCGATCAGGAGGTAGCTCGCCAGACCCACGCCTTCCCAGCCGAAGAACAGCTGCACGAGATTATCCGCGGTCACCAGCATCAGCATGGCGAAGGTGAACAGCGAGAGATAGCCGAAGAAGCGCGGCCGGTAGGGGTCCTCGTCCATGTAGCCGATGGAATAGAGGTGCACGAGCGAGGACACGGTCGTCACCACCACCAGCATCACGGCGGTCAGCGTGTCGACCCGCAGCGTCCAATAGACCTGCAAGTCGCCGGAGAAGATCCAGGGCAGAAGCTGGATCCGGGCGTCGTGGCCATTGAAGCCGACATCGACCAGCGTCATCCAGGACAGCGCGGCCGCCACGAACAAGAGCGCCGTCGTGATCAGCTCCGCCCCGCGCGAGCCCGCCGCCGGCGGCTCGGAGACGTGGTGGTCGTCGTGCCCATCGCCGGGCTCGTGATGGGTCTCGTGGATGACCGACGCATCCTCGTTGATCGTATCGGACGCATGGGCTTGCGCACCGTGACCATGGTCATCGTGATGCTCGACCGTGTCGCCACTCGGATTGCGGGCATGCGCGCCGAAAATGGCGATCAGGCCGGCGAGAATGGCGCCCAGCAGAGGCAGAAAGACAATTGCCTGGACCATAACTGAGCTCAGCCCTTCATCAGATTGACGTCCTCAACCGCGATCGAGCCGCGGTTGCGGAAATAGACCACCAGGATAGCGAGACCGATCGCGGCTTCGGCGGCAGCGACGGTCAGCACCAGCAGTGCGAAGACCTGGCCGACGATGTCGCCGAGGAAGGTCGAGAACGCCACCAGATTGATGTTGACCGAGAGCAGGATCAGCTCGATCGACATCAGGATGACGATGATGTTCTTGCGGTTCAGGAAGATGCCGAGGATCCCGAGCGTGAACAGGATCGCGCCGACCGCCAGATAGTGCCCGAGCCCGACCGTCATTTCACCCACTCCGCCGCATCGGCGTCCGAAAGCCCCTGCCCCGGTGCCACCTTGCGCATCGCCATCGCCATCTCCGGCGTGCGCGCGTTCTGAACGTTGATGTCCTGCCGCTTCACGCTCGCCTTGTGGCGCAGCGTCAGCACGATGGCGCCGATCATCGCGACCAGCAGCACCATGCCCGAAAGCTGGAAGTAGTGGATGTACTTGGTATAGAGCACGAGCCCGAGCGCCTCGGTGTTGGAGACGTTGGTCGGGATCGCCGCGGTTATCGTCTTGCTCACGGTGGGATTGATGACCCAGAAGCCGACGGTGAGCAGCAGCTCGAACAGGAAGATGCCGCCGATCACGAGACCAACCGGCAAGTACTCGATGAAGCCCTCGCGCAGCTCGAGGAAGTCGACGTCGAGCATCATGATCACGAACAGGAACAGCACCGCGACCGCGCCGACATAGACCACGATCAGGATCATCGCCAGGAATTCGGCACCCATCAGCACGAACAGGCCGGAGGCGTTGACGAAGGCCAGGATCAGGAACAGCACGGAGTGAACGGGATTGCGCGAGACAATCACCATCACCGCCGAGGCGACGCAGACGGCGGCGAACAGATAGAAGAACAGCGCGGGAAGGATCATGCTCTCATCTCACCGGTACGGCGCGTCGAGCTCGATCGCTTTTGCGATCTCGCGTTCCCAGCGATCGCCGTTGGCGAGCAGCTTGGCCTTGTCATAGAACAGTTCCTCGCGGGTCTCGGTCGCAAACTCGAAGTTCGGACCTTCGACGATGGCGTCGACCGGACAGGCCTCCTGGCACAGGCCGCAATAGATACACTTCACCATGTCGATGTCGTAGCGCACCGTGCGGCGGGTGCCGTCGTTGCGGCGCGGGCCGGCCTCGATGGTGATGGCCTGGGCCGGACACACCGCTTCGCACAGCTTGCAGGCGATGCAGCGCTCTTCGCCGTTCGGATAGCGGCGCAGCGCGTGCTCACCGCGGAAGCGCGGCGAGATCGGCCCCTTCTCGAAGGGATAGTTCAGCGTCGGCTTCGGCTGGAAGAAATAGCGCATGGCGAGGAAGAACGCCGAGACGAATTCCGACAGCAGAAGCGAGCGTGCAGTGGCGTTGATGTTGATACCCATGACGGTCCTCACTTCGGCGCGATGCCGGCGAATTGCAGGACGCCTGCCACCACGACCACCATCGCCAGCGACAGCGGCAGGAACACCTTCCAGCCGAGGCGCATCAATTGGTCGTAGCGGTAGCGCGGCACAATCGCCTTTGCCATCGCGAACAGGAAGAACATGAAGAACACTTTCAGCGAGAACCAGATGATTCCCGGCACCCAGTTGAAGGGCGGCAGGTCCACCGGCGGCAGCCAGCCTCCGAGGAACAGGATGGTCGCCATCGCGCACATCGTGACGATCGCGACATACTCGCCGAGCATGAACAGCAGATACGGCGTCGAGCCGTATTCGACCATGAAGCCGGCGACGAGCTCGGATTCCGCTTCGACGAGATCGAACGGCGGACGGTTGGTCTCCGCCAGCGCCGAGACGTAGAACACCACGAACATCGGAAACAGCGGCCAGACGTACCAGTTCAGGATCGTGAGCTGCGGCAGCCCGATCAGGCTGGCAAGGCCGCGGATATGCTGGGCCTCGACCACCGCCGAGAGGTTCAGCGTGCCGGCGCAGAGCAGCACCGTGATGATGACGAAGCCGATCGAGACCTCGTAGGACACCATCTGCGCCGCCGAGCGCAGCGCCGCCAGGAACGGGTATTTCGAGTTCGACGACCAGCCGGCCATGATGATGCCGTAGATCGACAGCGACGAGATCGCGAAGATGAAGAGGATGCCGACATTGATGTCGGAGATCACCCAGCCGAGATTGGTCGGGATCACCGCCCAGGCGGCCAGCGCGAGCACGCAGGATACCAGCGGCGCCAGCAGGAAGACGCCCTTGTTGGCGCCGGACGGGATGATCGGCTCCTTCAGCACGAACTTGAGCAAATCGGCGAAGGACTGGAACAGGCCCCAGGGCCCGACCACGTTCGGGCCGCGGCGGATCTGCACAGCCGCCCAGATCTTGCGGTCGGCGAGCAGGATGTAGGCGATCGCGACCAGGAGGACGACGAGCACCAGCACGCTCTCCGCGATCATGATGATCAGCGGCCAGAGGAAGCCGGTCCAGAATGCGCTTGCGAAGAATTCCATCACCTCACTCCGCTGCGGTCAGCATCTGCCCGGAGGCAAGCCGCGAGCATTCCGCCATCACGGCGGACGCACGCGCGATTGGGTTGGTCAAATAGAAGTCCTCGATCAGAGGCTTGAACGGCGCCTTCTCCGTCGTGCCGCCCTTGCCCGCCAGCTTCTTGATCTGATCGGCGGAGCCGGCCTCGATCTGGTCGAGACGGATCAGATGCGGCACCGCCTTGAAGATGGCCTGGCGCAGCGCCGACAACGAGTCATAGCCGAGCTTCTTGCCCACGGCCTCCGACAGCGCACGGATGATCGCCCAGTCCTCGCGGGCTTCGCCCGGCGGGAATGCGGCGCGGCCGGTCATCTGCACGCGGCCCTCGGTGTTGACATAGATCGCGGACTTCTCGGTGTAGGCCGCCGCCGGCAGGATCACGTCGGCGCGATGGGCGCCGCGATCGCCATGGGTGCCGATATAGACCACGAAGGTGCCGTCCGGCGCCTTGATCTCGTCGGCGCCGAGCAGGAACAGCAAATCCAGCGTGCCAAACGTCGTCATCTGCGCGGCATTCAGCCCGCCGGGCCCCGCGACAAAGCCGATATCGAGCGCGCCGACGCGCGAGGCGGTCTCGTGCAGCACGCCAAAGCCGTTCCAGCCGTCCTTCACCGCGCCGACATCGAGCGCGAGCTTGGCGGCGGCGGCCAAAATGGCGGCGCCGTCGTGACGCGAGGCCGCGCCCGCGCCGACCAGGATGATCGGGTTCTTGGCGTTCTTGAGCACGTCCATGAAGGAGTGCTTGCCGGCCGCGAACTCACCGAGCGTGTCGGTGCCCGCGCCGAGATGATCGTAGTCATAGGTCAAATCGGGCTTGGCGCCGATCACGCCGACCTTGAAGCCGCCGGTGCGCCAGCGCTTGCGGATACGGGCGTTGAACACGGCCGCTTCCTTGCGCGGATTGGCGCCGATGATGAGCAGCGCATCCGCCTGCTCGACGCCCACAAGCGTCGGATTGAAGATGTAGGAACCGCGGCCAAGCGCGGGATCGAAGGCGTCGCCGCCCTGCACCGCCAGATTGGCCGAGCCGAACTTGGCGAGCAGATCCTTCAGCGCGAACATCTCTTCGACGCCGGCGAGATCACCTGCGATCGCGCCGATCCGCCTGCCGTCGGTGCGCGCCGCCTTGGCGGCGATCGCGGCAAAGGCCTCGGGCCAGCTCGCCGCGCGCAGCTTGCCGGCTTCGCGGATATAGGGCCGGTCGAGCCGTTGGGTCCGCAAGCCGTCGACGATGTGACGGGTCTTGTCGGAGATCCACTCCTCGTTCACGGCCTCGTTGATGCGCGGCAGCACCCGCATCACCTCACGGCCGCGGGTATCGACGCGGATCGCAGATCCGACGCCGTCCATGACGTCGATCGACTGGGTCTTGCCGAGCTCCCAGGGCCGCGCCGCGAAGGCATAGGGCTTCGAGGTCAGCGCACCGACAGGGCAGATGTCGACGAGATTGCCCTGCAATTCGGACGTCAGCGCGTGCTCGAGATAGGTCGTGATCTCCATGTCCTCGCCGCGGCCGGTCGCACCCATCTCGGGGGCACCGGCGACTTCCGCCGAGAAGCGGACGCAGCGCGTGCACTGGATGCAGCGGTTCATCGAGGTCTTGACCAGCGCGCCGAGATATTTGTCCTCGACCGCGCGCTTGTTCTCGGCGAAGCGGCTGGTGTCGACGCCGTAGCCCATCGCCTGGTCCTGCAGGTCGCACTCGCCGCCCTGATCGCAGATCGGGCAATCCAGCGGATGGTTGATGAGCAGGAATTCCATCACGCCTTCGCGCGCCTTCTTCACCATCGGCGAACGGGTGGAGATTTCCGGCGGCTCGCCCTTGGGGCCCGGACGGCAATCGCGCACGCCCCAGGCGCAGCTCGCGACCGGCTTCGGGCCACCCTTCACCTCGACCAGGCACATCCGGCAATTGCCGGCGATCGACAGCCGCTCGTGGTAGCAGAAGCGCGGAATCTCGGCGCCGGCGGCTTCGCACGCCTGCAGCAGCGTGTACTCCGCGGGGACATCGATCTCTTTGCCGTCGATGATGAGTTTGGTCATTGCGGTCTCAAGTCTTTCCCAGCTTGCAATCTGGCGGTGTAATGCTGGCGGTCTTCAGCGAGGCCTTGATCCATTGCTGGGTCTCGGTGCCGTAGGTGGACAGGTAGGCCGGCTGCGCAGCGCTCATCTCGCACAGGAATGGCAGATGCGGCTTCAGGTCATAGTCGCAGGACGCCAGCCACTCGCGCTTTCCCGAGAACGCGCTGATCGCTTCCTCGCAGGCGTAGAGCAAATAGGTGACGAAGCTCTCGTACTGAACCTGCTCGTCGTGGCCGCTGGCCTTGATCTTCTCGTAATCCGGCTGCGCAAACTTCGGATTCTTGAACGCCAGGTCGGTGTAGCTGAGAAACGCTTGCCGCGCGCTGGCGGCGCGGTTGCCGGTGCGGATCTCGTTGATCTGGAACAGGATCGCAACGAAGCCGAGCAGCGCGACGCTCGCCTGCGCCATCTGCGCCAGCGTTCCGTATCTCTGCCACCAGGAGCTCGGCTGCGACATCGCTATCACTCCGCCGCGGCCATGTTCACGGGATCGCGGACGCCGGCATCGTCGATGTCTGCCTTGTGCGAATATTCGTCGATGCGCGCTTCGATCTCGTGACGGAAATGCGCGATCAGGCCCTGGATCGGCCAGGCGGCGGCGTCGCCCAGCGCGCAGATGGTGTGGCCTTCGACCTGCTTTGTTACCTCGAGCAGCATGTCGATTTCGCGCTTATGCGCGCGGCCTTCCGCCATGCGGGTCAGCACGCGCCACATCCACCCCGTGCCCTCGCGGCACGGCGTGCACTGGCCGCAGCTCTCGTGCTTGTAGAAATAGGAAATGCGGGCGATGGCGCGGATCAGGTCGGTCGACTTGTCCATCACGATCACGGCCGCGGTGCCGAGACCCGAGCGCAGCTTGCTCAGGCTGTCAAAATCCATCGGGGTGTCGATGATCTGCTCGGCCGGCACCATGCGCACCGAGGAGCCGCCGGGGATCACGGCCTTCAGATTATCCCAGCCGCCGCGGACGCCGCCGCAATGCTTCTCGATCAGCTCACGGAACGGGATGCCCATGGCTTCTTCGACGTTGCAGGGGCGCTCGACATGGCCGGAGATGCAGAACAGCTTGGTGCCGACATTGTTGGGACGGCCGATGCCGGCGAACCAGGCCGCGCCACGGCGCAGGATGTCCGGCGCGACCGCGATCGACTCGACGTTGTTGACGGTGGTCGGGCAGCCGTACAGGCCGACATTGGCCGGGAACGGCGGCTTCAGCCGCGGCTGGCCCTTCTTGCCTTCGAGGCTTTCGAGCAGCGCGGTCTCCTCGCCGCAGATATAGGCGCCGGCGCCGTGCGCGACATAGATGTCGAACGGCCAGCCGTTGACGTTGTCCTTGCCGACCAGCTTGGCCTCATAGGCCTGGTCGATCGCGGCCTGGAGATGTTCGCGCTCGCGGATGAACTCGCCGCGGACATAGATGTAGCAGGCATGCGCGTTCATCGCGCAGCTCGCGATCAGGCAGCCCTCGATCAGCAGATGCGGATCGTGCCGCATGATCTCGCGATCCTTGCAGGTGCCGGGCTCGGACTCGTCGGCGTTGACCACGAGATAGCTCGGCCGGCCGTCGGTCGATTCCTTCGGCATGAACGACCATTTCAGGCCGGTCGGGAATCCGGCGCCGCCGCGGCCGCGCAGGCCCGACGCCTTCATCTCGTTGATGATCCAGTCGCGACCCTTCTCGATGATACCCTTGGTGCCATCCCAGGCGCCGCGGCGCCGCGCACCCTCGAGGCCCCAATCGTGGAGGCCGTAGAGATTCTTGAAGATGCGGTCCTTGTCCTCGAGCATATCAGTGCTTTCCGATCAACGGTTGGCTTGCTTGTAGGCAAGCCCGGCGGCGCAGACGGCGAAGGTCAGCGCCCAGAGCAGACTGGTTTCCTGCGACGCGCTCATCATGAAGCGCTGAATCAGAAACATGAAAGCAGCCGCACCCGCGGCGTGCATGGCGACGAAGCCCCATTTGTTCACGGCCTCGTTCCCTCCCCTTGCCGGCGTCGCGAGATCACGCATCAGGAAACCTCCTTCAGCGTCGTCGGCCCGTTGATCGGCGCCGAGAACTGGCGGCCGTTCTGCGGACCGGGCTTGGGCGGATTGCCGGAGGCAAAGCCGTCGAGCACCTTGCCAAAGGTTTCCTTGGTCAGGTCCTCATAGGTGTCCTTGCCGATCAGCACCATCGGCGCGTTCACGCAGGCGCCAAGGCACTCCACCTCTTCCCAGCTGAAATTGCCGTCCTTGGAAAGGTGGAAGGGATCGTGATGGATCCGGCTCTCGCAGACATGGATCAGATCCTCGGCGCCGCGCAGCCGGCACGGCGTGGTGCCGCAGACCTGCACATGGGCCTTCTTGCCGACCGGGGCGAGCTGGAACATCGTGTAGAAGGTCGCGACCTCGAGCACGCGGATATAGGGCATGTCGAGCATGTCGGCGACGACGCGGATCGCGGCTTCGGACACCCAGCCCTCGTGCTGCTCCTGCGCGCGCCAGAGGATCGCGATGACCGCGGAGGCCTGGCGCCCCGCCGGATATTTCGCGATCTGCTGTTTCGCGAACGCAAGGTTTTCGTCCGTGAACGCAAAGCTCGCGGGCTGGACTTCCTTCGGTGCTAATCGGCGGACGGACATCGCTTATTCTCTCACTGCATACGGCGCGCGGTTTTCGCATTCAGGGCATCGATCCTGTCCTGCCAGAATGCGCTTGCGGTGCCGAAAACGTTGTAGCCGACGTGGGTCGAAACCTTGATGCGGTCGAGGATTGACAGATCGCTCACGGTCTCGAGCCGGTTGCTGCGCGGATCGAGCACGATCAGCTTCAGCGGGGTCTGCTCGAGGATGTAGCGCGACACCGCGTGCGAGCGGTCGCTGCCATGCTCCTCGCACATGATGACGCTGTCGGCCTGAAGCAGCCGGGCGCCGCCCTTGATCGCCTCGATCTCGACGCCCTCGACGTCGAGCTTGATCAGATATTTGCCGTTGGCGGCGACCTTGCCGTCGTCGATGAGATTATCGAGCGCGATGACCGTCACGTCCTCGCCTCCGTCAGACGGATTGCCGGCGATGCTGAAGGCCTCGTGCTTGGTGCCGGACAGCCGCGCGGTGCCGCGGGCCGCGCCGATCGCGCATTTCAGGGCCTCGAAGCGGTTGCCGTTGACGCGCGCATTGTTGGCAAGCTTCGGGTAGTTCTGCCCCGACGGCTCGATCGCGATCGCCTTGTGCGAGCCGAACGGCTTGCTCGAGATCAGCACCGACCAATAGCCGTAATTGGCGCCGCAATCGAGCAAGGTGTAATCGACGTCGATGGAGTCTGCGAACAGCAGCTCCAGCTCGTCTTCGTAATGATAGGCGCGGTTGAGCAGCTTGCTCCAATAACCGTCGCCGTAGGGGAATTCGAACACGGCGTCGGGATTGAGCTTGATCGCGATGTTGCGCTCGGGCAGCGTCTTGCGCAGCAGATTGGCGCAAGCGATGTAGCCCATATGCGAGAAGTGCGACGAGATCTTCGATCCCGTCACCAGCGCCAAGGCAGCCGTCCGCTCCCACAGGTTGGCCCCTTCGAGGGCCCCCGAGGCACGGTCAAACTGGATCGGCGCCTGCGCCATCACCGATCGACCTCTCCGAACACGATGTCGAGCGAACCCAGGATCGCGGAGACGTCGGCGAGCAGATGGCCCTTGCAGATGTGGTCCATGGCCTGGAGATGCGCAAAGCCGGGCGAGCGGATCTTGCACTTGTAGGGTTTGTTGGTGCCGTCGGAGACGAGATAGACGCCGAACTCGCCCTTCGGCGCTTCGACCGCGGCATAGACTTCGCCGGCCGGCACGTGGAAGCCCTCGGTGTAGAGCTTGAAGTGATGGATCAACGCTTCCATCGAGCGCTTCATCTCGCCGCGCCGGGGTGGCGATATCTTGTTGTCCTGGACCAGCACCGGGCCCTGCCCGTCCGCCGATTTCAGCTTCTGGATGCACTGCTTCATGATGCGGACGGACTGACGCATCTCTTCCATGCGGATCAGGTACCGATCGTAGCAGTCGCCGTTCTTGCCGATGGGAATATCGAAGTCCATTTCGGCGTAGCAATCGTAGGGCTGCGCCTTGCGCAGGTCCCAGGCGGCGCCGGAGCCGCGCACCATCACGCCCGAAAAACCCCACGCCCAGGCTTCGCTCAGCGGCACCACGCCGATATCGACATTGCGCTGCTTGAAGATGCGGTTGTTCGTGAGCAGCCGGTCGAGATCGTCGACCACCTTCAGGAACGGATCGCACCAGGCCTCGATATCGTCGATCAGCTTCGGCGGCAGATCCTGATGCACGCCGCCGGGCCGATAATAATTCGCATGCATGCGGCTGCCGGAGGCGCGCTCGTAGAACACCATCAGCTTCTCGCGCTCCTCGAAACCCCACAGCGGCGGGGTCAGCGCGCCGACGTCCATCGCCTGCGTGGTGACGTTGAGGAGGTGCGAGAGAATGCGGCTGATCTCATGGTAGAGCACGCGGATCAGCTGTCCCCGGCGCGGCACTTCGATGCCGAGCAGCTTCTCGATCGCGAGGCAGAACGCGTGTTCCTGGGTCAGGGGCGCAACGTAGTCCAGCCGATCGAAATACGGCACCGCCTGCAGGTACGTTTTCGCCTCGATCAGCTTCTCGGTGCCACGATGAAGCAGGCCGATATGGGGATCGACGCGCGCGACCACTTCGCCGTCGAGCTCCAGCACCAGGCGCAGGACGCCGTGCGCCGCCGGATGCTGCGGACCAAAATTGATGGTGAAGTTGCGAAGGTTTTCGGGTTGCTCGTTCATGGTCAGACCTTCGGCCCCGCCTTCTCGTCACCGGGGAGCGGATAGTCAGCGCCCTCCCATGGCGAGAGGAAATCGAACTTGCGGAATTCCTGGTTGAGCCGGACCGGCTCGTACACGACGCGCTTCTCCTGGTCGTCGTAGCGGACCTCGACGAAGCCAGTGAGCGGAAAGTCCTTGCGCAGCGGATGACCCTCGAAGCCGTAATCGGTGAGGATGCGGCGCATGTCGGGATGACCGACGAAGATCACGCCGTAGAGGTCATAGGCCTCGCGCTCGAACCAGTCGGCGCCGGGAAACACCTCGATCAGCGACGGCACTTGCGTGGTCTCGTCGGCCTGGGCCCTGAGCCGGATCCGCGTGTTCAGCGTCGGCGACAGAAAATGATAGATCACGTCGAAACGCTTCTCGCGGTCCGGATAATCCACCGCCGTGATGTCGGTGAAGCTGATGAAGCGGCAATTCGCATCGTCGCGCAGGTACTTGACCACCTCGACGATCTTGCTGGCCTCGACATCGACCGTGAGCTGGTTGAAGGCCACGCTGTGACCGGTGGCGGCGCCCGGAAGCGCGCTCACGATCGTTTGCCCCAAGGCGTCGAGCTTGCCATCGTCCATGACGTAAAACCTTAGCGTTCGATGGTGCCGGTGCGCCGGATCTTCTTCTGAAGCAGCAGCACGCCGTAGAGCAGCGCTTCCGCGGTGGGCGGGCAGCCCGGCACATAGATGTCGATCGGAACGATGCGGTCGCAGCCGCGCACGACCGAGTAGGAATAATGATAATAGCCGCCGCCATTGGCGCAGGAGCCCATCGAGATGACGTAGCGCGGCTCCGGCATCTGGTCGTAGACCTTGCGCAGCGCCGGCGCCATCTTGTTGGTCAACGTGCCGGCAACGATCATCACGTCGGACTGGCGCGGCGAGGCGCGCGGCGCGAAGCCGAAGCGCTCGACGTCGTAGCGCGGCATCGACATCTGCATCATCTCGACCGCGCAGCAGGCCAGGCCGAAGGTCATCCACATCAGGGAACCGGTGCGCGCCCAGGTGATGAGGTCGTCGGTCGCGGCCACGAAGAAGCCCTTGTCGGACAGCTCGGAGTTGACCTCGAGGAAGAACGGGTCATTGGCCCCGACCGGCTTGCCGGTCGACGGATCGAGGATGCCTTTGGGAGCCGGCGCGAGAACCGGACCGGCGGACGGCGCTGGGTTCAATCCCATTCGAGTGCCCCTTTCTTCCATTCATAGGCGAACCCGACCGTCAGCACGGCGAGGAACACCACCATGGACCAGAACCCGGTCGCGCCAAGCTTGCCGAACGCCACCGCCCACGGAAACAGGAACGCCACTTCGAGGTCGAAGATGATGAAGAGAATGGCGACCAGGTAGAAGCGAACGTCGAACTTCATGCGGGCGTCGTCGAAGGCGTTGAAACCGCACTCATACGCCGACAGTTTTTCCGGGTCCGGCTGCTGGAAGGCGACGACGAAGGGCGCGATCAGCAGCACGAGGCCGATGAGCCCTGCCACCCCTATAAAGACCACGAGAGGAAGATAGTTCTGCAGAATGCCGCTCATTGGCGAGCCCTTTTTCCCGCGACCTCGGGACAGCCACGGATTCGTCCAGTTTGGAATTATTCTGAGCCTTAGCGCAGTGCACCAATGGGCGCAAGACACGCTATTTTCAGGCCCTTGCCGCCCCCAGAACGGTAGAAATCCCGGAATCGCCCCGCGGCTGGTATGGAGCAGATCGATCGCCCCAGCAAGGGCGACCCCGATCAGTCCAGGCGCGCTTGGCCGCAATATCCACGTTTTGAGAAGCTCACTTTATCTAGGCCGCGACGCAGCAAAGTCCAGATTACAATGATGACAGGCGCGCCCACCGTCACGCAGCCGCCGGCAGGACAGGTGCAGCACAGACATCTATCCACAGGCGCGATGGATCGGACCAGCCATGCATCAGGACGGCATCGGGGCTCGTGTGGCGAATGCGTCAGTGCTGGCTCGCTTCCGTCGAAGCCTGCCCGAATATAAACCGCTGTCGATCGGAAGCTCGATCCACCTTTCCGCAGATTGCCAAGAGATCAGCGCGGAGCTTTCTCCGCTTCGAGCATCGCCTCTGCCGTCGCGGTGAGACGCTCGATCTGCGCAAGCAGCGTCTCCAACTCGTCATCGCTCAGTTGTTCCAGCAGCAGGCGATTGCGCTGCTGCGCACCTTCGACGATCGCATCATGCGCGGCGAGCCCGGCCTGTGTCAGCGACACCAGCACCTCGCGGCAGTCCCTTGGGTTCTCTGACTTCGCAATCAGCTTGCGCGAGACCAGCCCAGCCAGCGCGCGGCTGATCTGTCCCTTGTCCTGGCCGACGGCTTCGGCGAGCCGCGCCACGCTCATCGGCGGTCGGCGGCCGAGCGAAGCGACCAGACCGAACTCGACCGAGGACAATCCGGCCAGACGCTTGTAGCGCAGGATGGCCCCGCGCTTGAGCAGATTGGCAAGCACCATCAGCCGCGACGACAGCATCAAGGTGATCGGTGCGGGCGACCCCCTGTCGTCGGCCTCGGGCGATGGGCGCCCCTCCCTGCTCTGTGTCTCGCTCATGGGCCACCTCTGCCAAGAAAGCCGTGGCCTGCCAAGCCCGCGCGCCGCAGCCCGTCCGGTCGTCCAAATGAAGAGCTATACCGACATCGTTGACATTATCAACGATCTATATTTCACTGGGTCAACAGATGAATAAGCGACCCGGGCCATCCAAGGCCTGCGGCGGGAGGATCAGCATGAGCGTCACCCAGCGGGATCTCGATCTCGGCACCGCCTATGCGATGAAGCCGGCGCATACGCGCACCGAGCTCACTGCGGTGGTGCGCGGCACGCCGATGGGCGAGCTGCTCCGCCGCTACTGGCATCCAGTCGGGCTTGTGAGCGACGCCACCGACACGCCGAAAAAGGTGCGCGCGCTCGGCGAGGATCTGATCCTGTTCCGCGACAAGCGCGGCCGCGCCGGCCTGTTGCACGCGCGCTGCTGCCACCGCGGCACCACGCTTTATTACGGCAAGGTCGAAGAGGACGGCATCCGCTGCTGCTATCATGGCTGGAAGTTCGACACCGAGGGTCACTGCCTGGAGCAGCCCTGCGAGCCCGATGGCGGCCCGTTCAAGGACAAGGTGCGCCAGCCCTGGTATCCGGTCGAAGAGCGCTACGGTCTGATCTTCGCCTATATGGGCCCGGCCGAGAAACGCCCGGTGCTGCCGCGCTACGAATGCCTGGAGACCATGGACGACGGCGAGTTCGTCGACGCCGATGATTCATCGATCGGCGGCGGCGGCCCTGCGATCATCCCCTGCAACTGGCTCCAGCATTTCGAAAACGTGGTCGATCCCTATCATGTGCCTGTCCTGCACGGTTCGTTCTCGGGCCCGCAATTCACCAACATGATGGCTTCGATGCCCGAGGTGATATTCGACAAAACACCGCGCGGGATCGCCGTCCGCTCGATCCGCAAGCAGGACGACGGCAAGGTGTTTTACCGCGTCACTGAAGCCGCGCTGCCCACCTTGCGCGTCGTGCCGAACCCGCGCGTGGCGCAGTTCGCCCGGGTCGAGTCGATCGGCTGGACGCTGCCGATCGACGATACGTCGTTCCGCATCTACGTCGCCGGCCGCGTCAAGACTTCCGGTGACATCGGCCGCATGCGCTCGAAGTTCAACGGAAAGTTCTGGTGGGACATGACTGAGGCCGAGCACCAGCAATTGCCCGGCGACTACGAGGCCCAGGTCGGCCAGGGCGCGCAGACCCTCCATTCCGAGGAGCATTTTGGCCAGAGCGATCGCGGCATCCTGATGATCCGGCGGATGCTGGGCGAGCAACTGGAGGCAATCGCCGACGGCCGCCACCCCATCGGCGTGTCGTTCGATGCCGGCGCGCCGCCGGTCGCGTTCGAAGCGGGGAACTACATCCGCGAAGGCTGACAAGCCCCACAAGGGCTGGACCAGTGACAACAACAGGACACGTTGGGGGGAAGCAATGGTCGATGTGGCGTCACAAATGCCGGTGCAAACGGCCGCCGCGGCGGAGCCGTCGGCGCGGCGCTACTACGTGCTCGGCCTGCTCACCATCATCTATGCCCTAAACTTCCTCGACCGCACGATCTTCAATGTCCTGATCGAGCCGATCAAGAAGGAGTTTGCGCTCAGCGACACCATGATGGGCCTGCTCGCAGGCTTCGGCTTCGCCCTGTTTTATTCCCTGCTCGGCATCCCGATCGCGCGCGTGGCTGACCGATTCAATCGGCGCAACATCGTGGCAATGGCGTTCGCGTTCTGGAGCGCGATGACGGCGCTGTGCGGCATGGCGTCGAGCGTGACCGCGCTGGCGTTCGCCAGGATCGGCGTCGGCATCGGCGAATCCGCCGGCTCTCCCGCCTCGCAATCCGTCGTCGCCGATCTCTTCGCCAAGAACGAGCGCCCGCGCGCGCTCGGCATCTACGCCGTCGGTACTTATCTGGGCGTTTTCCTCGGCTATTTCGTCGGCGGCTATGTCAACCAGCACTATGGCTGGCGGATGGCGTTCTATGTCGCGGGCGTGCCCGGCATCCTGCTCGCGCTGATCCTGTGGCTGACGGTCTCCGAGCCGAAGCGCGGCGCCATGCGGGAGAATTTCGTGCCCGAACCGCTCGGACCGACGCTGCGCTTCCTCGCCTCGCAGCAGAGTTTTGTCATCGTGCTGATCGGCTTCTGCCTGACGACGTATACCAATTACGCGACCTCAGCCTGGATCCCGCCGTTCCTCGCCCGCTTGCACCATCTGTCGAGCGCCGAGATCGGCACCTATGCCGGCACGTTCAAGGGGCTCGCCGGCATGGCCGGCACCCTGCTCGGCGGCTTCGTGGTGGCCAGGATCAGCCGTCGCGACGACCGCTGGAAGCTGTGGGCGCCGGCGATCACATCAGGCCTCGCCGGTCCGGTGTTTGCCGTGTGCATGCTGACGCAGGATTTCGCCATGATGGTCGCCATGCTGGCGCTGACCTCGTTCCTGGTCGGCTTCCACCTCGGGCCGATCTTCGCGATCGCGCAGACGGTGGCAAAGCCCAGTATGCGGGCGCTGGCCTCCGCGCTGATCGCGCTGACCGCGACCTGCTTCGGCCAGGGCGTCGGCCCGCTCGCGGTCGGCGTGGTCAACGACGCCCTGAAGGGCAATTTTGGCGCCGACGCCGTGCGCTATTCGCTGCTCTCGGCGGCGATCACGACGACGCTCGGCGCCATTCTCTTCGTGTGGGCGGCGCGAACCATCCGGGCTGACATCACACGGGCGAGCTGAGCATGATCCGGAAAAGTGTGCTGCGGTTTTCCGAAGAGATCATGCTCAAACAATAAGTCAGTCGCTCATGAAGGCGAGCATGTCCGCAAGCAGGCGCTCGCCATGCGTCAGCGGCAACGGATGCGGCCCGCCTTCGTAAACGATCAGCTTGCTGCCCTTGATCAGTTTGGCGGTCTTGGCACCCGTGAGCGGCAGCGGCGCGCTGGCATCTTTGTCGCCATGAAGGATCAGCGTCGGACGATCAATCCCGGCGGCCGCCATGCGCAGATCGGAAAACGAGATGGGCTGGCGGCACGCCAGTGCGACCGGCAGCGGCACGCTCAGCATCATCTGGCGAATCCAGGTCCGTGTGATCTCGGGCGTCTCCGCGGTGAAGAACGGTGATTCGTTCGCCGCAATCCATTTCGCGAAGTCGCGCGCGATGGTCGCTTGCTCGGCCTCGATCATGGCCTTCGGAATTGCATCCGGGTTGTCGTCGGTCTTGACCAGGAACGGCGTCGTCGGCGCGACCAGCACGAGCCTTGCGATCCGGTCCGATCCGTATCGCGCCAGATAGTTCACCGCCTCGACCGATCCCATCGAGAAGCCGACCAGCGTCACGTCTCGCAGGTCGCGCGCCTCGATCAATGCGGCCACGTCGTCCGTCAGCGTGTCGAGGTCGTAGCCGGTGGACGGCATCTCGGACCGGCCGTGCCCACGCCTGTCGGGCGCAACGCAGCGGAAGCCTTTGGCATTGAGCGCGGCAATATGGTTGCCCCAGGTGCTGGCGTCGAAGGTCCAGGCGGACAGCAGCAGCACCGGGCGGCCGCTGCCCCAATCCTGCACGAACAGCCTGGTGCCATCCCTGGCAGTCACATAGGGCGACCGCGGAGCCTGCTGGGCCGCTGCCACAGGGGCGTTCGCGGCCGCTGACGCCGCAAGCGCGCTTCCAAACACCGTGGCTTCGAGGACGGTTGGACGATTCATGGGGCTTCTCCCTTGCCGGATCGGGTCATCGTTCGCGGCCGATGGAAGCGATCATGACGAGGCGGGGCCACCTGCGCGATTACGCGCCAGGTAAGATCGCTGAAGGCCTTTCAGCCGCCCCGGGGAGAAACCAACCAAACGGCCAGATGAAACCATTTTGCGGAACCCGCGAAACCATCCCGAAACAGATGATCTCTAGAAAAGAGCCAACAGACGGCGGCAAAGCCCGTCGGGAGGCTCAGATGAACCACTCAATTCACTCTGCTGATCGTGGTACCCATATGAAGATCGTGGTTGTGGCGCTGGTGGCCGGCATCGCAGTAGCCGCCTTCGGCATCGCAGCCCGCACCAACGCCGATTACAGCCAGACCGCCCAGTCCACCCATGTGATCAAGGCCGGCAAGCCGGTGGTGATCACCAGCGCGGGCACTTCGGCGGTTCGCTGACAAGGCCCCATTCCGGGAAGACCGATGGCCGCCCTCGGGCGGCCTTTTCGTTTTCCGGAGCCATACTTAGCCGGGCCGCGCCAGCAAAGCGCAACGTCCTTGACTTCACCATGTCCCCCTTTAAGTCCCCCCTCGTTCCGCGCGCTTTCAGCGAGCCACGCGGGAGTAGCTCAGTTGGTTAGAGCGCCGGCCTGTCACGCCGGAGGTCGCGGGTTCGAGCCCCGTCTCTCGCGCCATTTTTGGCAGCAACCCCAAGATCTTACCCGATTATCCTCAGCCTGATCAGCGGCGTCTCGCCAGATCGCGGTGTTTCCGCTCCCTGTCTCCGGCAAGAACGCCCGGATTCGGCTGCTCCGATCGGCGTCGCCGGAGGGCTGGCGTAGTCAGTCCCAGCCCGAATCGTCTAGGCCTGCCGGACTTGCGGATTGGAGCCTTGCGCGCTCCCTGCGACCATGGAGGAGCCAGACAGCATGGCGAAGAAGGCAGCCGCTCCAGCCACCATCACGCTCAAGCATCTGGCGGCCGACATTGCGGAGAGCCAGGACCTCTCGAAGAAGCGCGCCGAGGCCGTCCTGACCGAGACGATCGACCTGATCACCAAGCATCTCAAGAAGGGCGACCGCGTCCGCATCGTGGGGCTCGGCATCCTCCAGGTCCGCAGGCGCGCCGCCCGCACCGGCCGCAATCCGGCCACCGGCGAGCCGATTCACATCAAGGCCAGCAAGAAGGTCGCGTTCCGCCCGGTGAAGGAACTCAAGGAAGCGATCTGAGCGCTGCGTTCTTTAAGCCGGATCAGGCGTCGTTGCGGCCGCAACCTGGCCCTCTTTTCTGGTATACCGCTTGCTCCCCCTGACCTCGGCGGTTTGACCAGAAATGTCCTCCCTCACCTTCACGCATACCGTGACCGAGCGCTTCCTGCGCTACGTCACCATCGACACCCAGTCCGATCCGGAATCGCCGGCCTCGCCCTCGACCGAGAAGCAGAAGGATCTCGGCCGCGTGCTCGTCGCCGAGCTCAAGGCCATCGGTATCGCGGACGCCCATCTCGACGACTACGGCTACGTCTACGGAACGATCCCGGCCAACACCACGAAGAAGGTGCCGGTGATCTGCTTCTGCTCGCATATGGACACCTCGCCCGATGTGACCGGCAAGGACGTCAAGCCGCAGGTCGTGCAGAACTATCGCGGCGGCGACATCACGCTACCGGGCGACCCCAGCCAGGTGATCCGCTTTGCCGAGCATCCAGCGCTGAAGAACCAGATCGGCAACGACATCATCACCTCGGACGGCACCACGCTGCTGGGCGCCGACAACAAGGCCGGTGTCGCCGAGATCATGGATGCCGCGCATTTCTTCATCAACAATCCAGACGTCAAGCACGGCACCATCAAGATCCTGTTCACGCCCGACGAAGAGATCGGCCGCGGCGTCGACAATGTCGACATCAAGAAGCTCGGCGCCGACTTCGGCTACACCATGGACGGCGAGAGCGCGGGCAGCGTCGAGGACGAGACGTTCTCGGCCGATGGCGCCACCATCACCATCAACGGCGTCAGTGCCCATCCCGGCTACGCCAAGGGCAAGATGGAGCACGCGATCAAGATTGCCGCCGCCATCGTTGAGCGCCTGCCCAAGGAAGGCTGCTCGCCGGAGACGACCTCAGGCAAGCAGGGCTTCCTGCATCCGGTCGGCATCGAGGGCGCGCTGGAGCAGGCGACACTCTCCTTCATCGTCCGCGACTTCACCGAGGAAGGGCTGAAGGAGAAGGAGATCCTGCTCGAGGACATCGTCAAGGACGTGATGAAGGACTACCCGCGCTCGAGCTACAAGTTCGAGGTCAGGGAGCAGTACCGCAACATGAAGCAGGTGATCGACCGTCACCCGCACATCCTCGAATATGCCATTGAGGCGATCCGCCGCGCGGGTCTCCGCCCGATGCGTACCGCGATCCGCGGCGGCACCGACGGCTCGCGCCTGTCCTTCATGGGTCTGCCCTGCCCCAACATCTTTGCCGGCGAACACGCCTTCCACTCGCGCCTCGAATGGGTCAGCCGGCAGGACATGGAGAAGGCGGTCCAGACCATCGTGCACCTGGCGATGATCTGGGAGGAGAAGGCGTAGCGCGTGTCACCGAGGCAATGGCCGGGCTTGCTCCCGGCCATTTCGTGGGCGTTACGGCACCGGCATCACGCGAGGATTGCGATGGAAGCGATTTGAACTCGCCATCCAGTTCGGCAGCGGCTCGCCGTCGCGGTGCCGCCCGCCGGCAACGGCCGC
This sequence comes from Bradyrhizobium sp. LLZ17, assembly GCF_041200145.1. NCBI lineage: Bacteria > Pseudomonadati > Pseudomonadota > Alphaproteobacteria > Hyphomicrobiales > Nitrobacteraceae > Bradyrhizobium > Bradyrhizobium zaerense. The sequence continues at coordinate 974,709 of NZ_CP165734.1, read as the reverse complement.
AGCCCACGCCACCACGGCGCCGATCAGGGTCGCCACCGCGACCGAGAACGCGACGATGATCGAGTTGCGGCGCGCGCGGTCGATTGCCACCTTGGAGTCCGCAATCACCGTGTCGACCCGCCGCTCTGCATCGGGCGCCGCCAATCCGGTCAGCGTGGCAACTTGCTGCACCAGATAGGTTCGGTCATCACTGCCGAGGCCGCTATGGCTGGACGATGTCATCAGGATGCGTCCGGCCTCGGCGCGGGCCTCCCGCATGTCGGTGTTGGGCGGCCGCCGCGGCGCGCGGAACAGCTTGTCGAGCTCATAGCTCAACAGCGGCTCGGCGGACGTCGCGTTGCTGGTCGAGCTGCGCGCCGGTGAACGGTCGATCGCGGACGCGCCCAGGATCGCCAGCAGCGCCGCGCCGATCAGCACGGCGAGCGCCCATGACATCAGCCCATGAACCCCGTCCCGCCGCTCGCCGTCCTCCTCGATGGTTGCGAGCGCGGGCTCCGGTCGCATCGTACGGCCAGCGATATAACCGCCGAACCCGAAGCTGATGATCGCCTGAAGGATCAGATACAGCCCCGACAACAGCGCCAGCGCCGCCGAAGCATCGCGCCAGGTCGGCGAGGCCGAACTGACACCGAGGCCGATAGCGACGCCAAAGCCGATCAGAATGAAGGACATCGCGCCGGCCGCGAGCGCACCGGCGAAGATAGAGCTCCACTGAATGCTCCGGCGCTCCCCGGCGGCTGCCATGCCGCCTTCCATGACATCTTCCCGCACAAGCGTTTCCATTGTCATCGCGGTTCTCTCAGCGCAGGCCGAAGAACGACAAGATCGCCATGATCACGACGATCAAGCCGATGAGATAGATCAGTCCGTCCATAGTCCGTCCTCCTCGAAACTCCTGGTCGGCTAATCAGGAGGAGTGACGAACGTTCCAATTTCTGCATCCGCGCGGGAACGAACCTGCGGGATGCGGATTATCTGCTCAAGTCCCGAGGATGAAGATTGTGAGCACAAAAGGCCCCAGCCGGTCAGCCCCGGAGCTGGGGCCTTTCCGTGCGTTGCATCGCCATCACGAGTTCTTTGGCCTGTTGCTTGGGGAGTTTCCTGGCTTGTCCCATGTTAACGACGCGGACGCCGGGATCATCCAGGATGCGATCGGGGCGGATCCTCCAGATCGGGAGAGCCGCGTGGATCGCAGAACGGCCTGCTTGCAACAGGCGGACGCATTCCGGGAAAAGGCCCTCGCCGATCCCGAGAACCACGACCAATGGATCGACGAGGCCATCAAATGGCTGGAGCGCGCGAGGGAAGCGGGCTGCCGCGCCGCCATTACGGTCGAGCGCGGCGATAGCTGCGCGGCTCCGGAATCGGTGCGCGCAGTTGACGATCCAGACATTCGCCGCGCACGGGACGTCATCGTGCGACAATGACAGCGGTCGCAAGCGAGGCGCTGCTGCTGCGGCAACCGGTCCAGAGACGTAGCAATCGCACCGCGTGACGGGGCGCGCGAAACGCCTACAATGGCGCCTGATTTGACAGCTTCCGGGGAGCGCTCGAATTGGGCAGCCACGACCATCACGGTCATCATGACCATGCCGGCTACGCGCATGATCATGGTCACCACCACGACCATGGTCATGATTCCGGCCACGCGCATGTCCATGCGCCGGCCAGTTTCGGCGGAGCGTTCGCGATCGGCATTGCGCTCAACACAGCGCTGGTCGCGGCCGAGGCTGTCTACGGCTATATCGGCAACTCCACCGCGCTGCTTGCGGATGCCGGCCACAATCTCGGCGACGTGCTCGGCCTGATCGTGGCCTGGGGCGCCTCGATCGCGGCGCGGCGCGCACCGAGCGGCCGCTTCACTTATGGCCTGCGCGCCTCGACCATCCTGGCGGCGCTGGCGAACGCCGTGTTCCTGTTGGTCGCGACCGGGGCGATCGGCTGGGAGGCGATCCTGCGCTTGCGCGAGCCGGAGCCGATCGCGGGCGTCACCGTGATGGTGGTCGCCGGCATCGGCATCCTCGTCAACGGCTTCACCGCCATGCTGTTCGCGCGCGGACGCAAGGACGACATCAACATCGAAGGCGCCTATCTGCACATGGCGGCCGATGCCGCGGTCTCGCTTGGCGTGGTGGTTTCGGCGGCGCTGATCATCTGGACCGGCTGGCTCTGGCTCGATCCGGTCACCAGCCTCGTCATCTGCGCTGCCATCCTCTGGAGCACGACCAGCCTGCTCCGCGGCTCCATCGACATGTCGATGGCGGCAGCACCGCGCGGCACCGACCTTGCCGCCATCAAGGCGTTTCTGCTCGAGCGCCCCGGCGTCTCGGGGATCCACGACCTCCACGTCTGGCCGATCTCGACCACCGAGACGGCGCTGACCTGTCACCTCGTGATGCCCGACGGCACCACCGGGGACGCGTTTCTGATCGAGACGGCGCGGCTGCTGAAGACCTCCTTCCGCATCGGCCACACCACGCTTCAGGTGGAGACCCACCCCGACAATGGCTGCGCGCTCGCGCCGGATGATGTGGTGTGAGGGCTCGTTTGCACCCGTAGCCTCAATCTCTGCTGTCGTCCCGGACAAGCGCGCACAAAGCGCGCGTAGATCCGGGACCCATAACCACAGGAGTGGTTTAGCGAAGACTCGGAGTTGCCAACTTCGTGCGACAACTGCTCCTTGTGGTTATGGGTCCCGGCCTTCGCCGGGACGACACTGAGTGTGAGGCACCGACTACCGCAATCGCGCCTACGCCACCCTCGCCGTCACGATCCAGATCGCGCCCGGTAACGCTACCGAGTCCCCTTTGAGGAACGGCGCGAGCGTCTCGCGGATGGATGCCTTGGCGGCCTCGTAGGTTTCGGGCGGATGGCCTTGAAGCGCGCGGCTGGCCGGGCCGATCTGGAGCGCGCCATCGACGGCGGCATCGAGCCCGCCGCCGATTGCGATATCCATCGGGAGATTGTGCGGCTCCATCGCGACGTCGACGAAGCCGGCACCTTTCAGGATGCGCATTACCCGCTCTTCGGATGCGAAGGCGAACGGGCCCGGCTCTTCCGGCCCGACCGGCGGCATTTTCGGGACGTGTTTGTAGACCGCCATCAGCGGCGTCATCATCCAGGGATTTTCCTTCGGCTCGCGCCAGCAGACAAAGGCAAGCCGTCCCGTCGACTTCAGCGCGCGACGGAGATTCGTGAAGGACGCGATCGGGTCGGCGAAGAACATGACGCCGAAGCGGGAGGCCAGCAGAACGAAGCTCGCCGGCTCGAACGGATGCACTGTCGCGTCCGCCAGCATGAAATCGAGCGGCAGGCCCTTTGGCGCAAACGCACGCGCCTGCGACAGCATCGGATCGGAGACATCGAGTCCGAGCGCGAAGCCATCAGGCGCGACAGCCTTCGCGAACGCGACCGTGGTCGCGCCGGAGCCACAGCCGACGTCGATCACGCGCTCGCCCGGCTTCGGCCTGGCGCGATCGATCAGGACGTCCGCGATCGGTCCGAGCAACGTCTCCTGCACCTTGTGGCGGTCGGCCCAGCGCTGTCCGCTCGGCCCGTTCCAATAGGCGATCTGATCGGCGTTGAGTTCGTGTCCGCTTGGCTGTTGCATCAAACCCTCTTTCGCTTTCACGGGCGGTGATACCATGTCGAAAGCCGCTCAAGCGGTCAAAATCAGGCGCGGTCTGCGCTACCGATCGCCCCCTTGCCCCTCCCCCGCCGGAGCGCTAAAGAGGCGCCGTCGGGGCGGTTAGCTCAGCGGTAGAGCGCTTCGTTTACACCGAAGATGTCGCAGGTTCGATCCCTGCACCGCCCACCATTCCTCGCGCATGATGCTGGCACGCCAGCCTCCAAAATCACCTTCGGGGCCGCAGCCGCACGGGGACGGGACGGGCGGCCGCGTCCATCAAGACCGGGCGCAGCTTTCGATGATCCGTCCCGCCGGATCTGCGCGAGGAGTTTAGCCGTCCTCCACCATGTCGGAATCAGAAGGGGCCGCGTTTCAGCGACCCCTTGCCGGTTGAAATCTTGTTCGGGATGAAATGCCAGCCCCGGCGAAGGCCACGATAGCGGTACTGTGATGATGGAGGGAATCCGGACAATTACCGTCGGATGCACTGACCTAATTCAAATCGGCTAAGGGCGTGGAAGCGGCCCCAGCGGGGGCTGGAACGCTGGGGCCGGCACTCCAGTCCGGACGGGAGGCAGTGAGATGGTCCGGACCTGTCCAAGTTCCCAGAGGAACAAAGGTTCCAACACACTGTCCTAATTTCCAGGTTGAGCACATCCGGGATACTGCGGTCTTCCCTGCAGGGGCCCCGGATCAATCCTTCGGCCTGCCCGGCAGCCCCGGCACCGCATCGATCCACAGCGCTGCCGACTGACACCAGATCTGGCGGCTTGGCCGCAAGGCGTTGCGCTGGCGGATGCTGCCCCAGCGGATGCCCCAATCGTCGGCCTCGTCGCCCTCGCCGCTGGTGAACAGCGGGGAACCGCAATGGCCGCAGAAGTGCTGGAAGCGCATCCGGCCATTGTCGCCGCGCTTGCCGTAGATCGTGGGCGTACCGCGGGTCAGTTTGACGTCGGCGCCGGAACAGACGGCGGTCACACGGAACAGCGAGCCCGTCAGGGTCTGGCAATCCGTGCAATGGCACACCGCAACCGCCTCGGGGTCGATCTCGGCTTCGAAGCTGATCTGCCCGCAATGGCATTGCCCGTCGATCTGCATGACCCTGTTCTCCAGAAAGAACTGTTCTCCAGAAAGAACTGCCCAAAACAAAAACGGCGCCCGAAGGCGCCGTTTTATCATCTTTTGCGAGCTGCGATCTCAGTGAGCGGTCAGGCCGCCGGCGGCTTCGTCGCCGTCCGGCTTCACGGTGACCTTGGTGTCCTCTTCCCAGACGATCGGCACCGGCTTCTTCACCAGCGCTTTGGCGACGACGTCGTCGAGGCGCGAGACCGGGATGATCTCCATTCCGCCCTTGATCGCATCGGAAATCTCCGTGAGATCCTTGGCGTTGTCTTCGGGGATCAGCACCGTCTTGATGCCGCCGCGGGCAGCGGCGAGCAGCTTCTCCTTGAGGCCGCCGATCGGCAGCACGCGGCCGCGCAGCGTGATCTCGCCGGTCATCGCGACATCATGGCGGACCGGAATCCCGGTCATGACCGAGATGATTGCGGTGGCCATCGCCACGCCCGCGGACGGACCGTCCTTCGGCGTCGCGCCTTCCGGCACGTGCACGTGGATGTCGCGGCGGTCGAACAGCGGCGGCTCGATGCCGTAGACGATCGCGCGCGAGCGGACATAGGACGCCGCCGCCGAGATCGATTCCTTCATCACGTCGCGCAGATTGCCCGTGACCGTCATCTTGCCCTTGCCAGGCATCATGACGCCTTCGATGGTCAGCAACTCACCGCCGACATCGGTCCAGGCAAGGCCGGTGACGATGCCGACCTGCGGCTCGCTCTCGATCTCGCCGTAACGATACTTCGGCACGCCCAGGAGCTCTTCCAGAGTCTTCTCGGTGACCTTGACCGACTTCTTCTTGGAGATCATCAGCTCCTTCACCGCCTTGCGGGCGAGTGTCGAAAGCTCACGCTCCAAATTACGCACGCCCGCCTCGCGGGTGTAGCGGCGGATCAGAAGCAGCAGCGCCTCGTCGTCGATCGAGAACTCCTTGGAATCCAGGCCATGCTTGGATACCGCGTTCGGGATCAGGTGCTTGCGCGCGATCTCGACCTTCTCATTCTCGGTATAACCCGCGATCCGGATGATCTCCATGCGGTCCATCAGCGGGCCGGGAATGTTGAGCGTATTCGCGGTGGTGATGAACATCACGTTGGACAGATCGTAGTCGACCTCGAGATAGTGGTCATTGAAGGTCGCGTTCTGCTCGGGGTCGAGGACCTCAAGCAGCGCCGAAGACGGATCGCCGCGGAAATCGGCGCCCATCTTGTCGATCTCGTCCAGCAGGAACAGCGGATTCGACGACTTGGCCTTCCGCATCGACTGGATGATCTTGCCGGGCATCGAGCCGATATAGGTGCGGCGGTGACCGCGGATCTCGGCCTCGTCGCGCACGCCGCCGAGCGAAACGCGCACGAACTCTCGTCCGGTCGCCTTCGCGATCGACTTGCCGAGCGAGGTCTTGCCGACGCCGGGAGGCCCGACCAGGCAGAGGATCGGCCCAGTCAGCTTGTTGGCGCGCGACTGCACCGCGAGATACTCGACGATGCGATCCTTGACCTTCTCGAGCCCGTAATGATCGGCATCCAGGACCGCCTGCGCGGCTTCCAGATCCTTCTTCACCTTGGACTTTTTGTTCCATGGGATCGACAGCAGCCAATCCAGATAGTTGCGCACGACGGTCGCTTCCGCGGACATCGGCGACATCTGGCGCAGCTTCTTCAATTCATGCTGCGCCTTCTCGCGCGCTTCCTTGGAGAGCTTGGTCTTGGAGATCTTCTCTTCGAGATCGGCGAGCTCGTCGCGACCGTCGTCGTCGCCGAGCTCCTTCTGGATCGCCTTCATCTGCTCGTTGAGATAGTACTCGCGCTGGGTCTTCTCCATCTGCCGCTTGACGCGGGAGCGGATGCGCTTCTCGACCTGGAGCACCGAAATCTCGCTCTCCATCAGGCCCAGCACCTTCTCCAGGCGCTGCGTGACCGACAGCGTCTCCAGGATGCCCTGGCGATCCGCGATCTTGACGGCGAGGTGGGACGCAACGGTGTCGGCGAGCTTGGCGAAATCGGTGATCGCCTGCACGACGCCGACGACCTCGGCCGAGATCTTCTTGTTGAGCTTCACGTAGCTCTCGAAGTCCGACACGACCGAGCGCGACAGCGCTTCCGCCTCGACCGACTTGGCATCGGTGTCGGCGAGCGCAATTGCGGTTGCCTCGTAATACTCGGCGCGCTCAGTGTACTTCTCCACGCGCGCACGCTCGAGCCCTTCGACCAGCACCTTCACGGTGCCGTCGGGAAGCTTCAAGAGCTGAAGCACGCTGGCAAGCGTCCCGGTCTCGTAAATCGCATCGGGCGCTGGATCATCGTCCGACGCGTTCTTCTGCGTCGCGAGCATGATCAGCGCGTCGTTCCTCATCACCTCTTCGAGCGCGCGGATCGACTTCTCGCGGCCGACGAAAAGCGGAACGATCATATGCGGGAAGACGACGATGTCGCGCAGCGGCAACACGGGATAAGCGTGCGTTTCGCCATGGACGATGGTTGGCCGGGGTTTGGGATTGGTCATGGCCTTTTCCTTTTGCTTTGCCCCCTCGCACGCAGTCCGCTTGCTCATGCGCAACCGCCACAAGGTGCCGTATTGATCCGCAAAACCGGTCTACCATTCGTGGGCGGACCGGGCCTGCCGGATCGGAACTGAGGCGAATCTTGAAGGGAATTCTCGCTCGCCGCCGACATTAGGTGGCTATCGACCCGGGGGGTGTCAAGTCATTGAAAGACGCGCGCCATCAGGCGCTTACGCACGCGGATAAGCGACGCAACACCGGCTGCGGAGATACATTCCGCAGCCTTAATTCGCAGGACGATTGGAGCGTTCCAGCGCCGCTCAGGCGCTGGCGTTCTCGACGGCGCGATCGGACCGATCGGCGTAGATGTAGAGCGGACGCGCCGTGCCTTCCACGACTTCGCGGGAGATCACGACTTCTTCCACGCCTTCCAGGCCCGGCAGGTCGAACATGGTCTCGAGCAGGATCGCTTCGAGGATCGAGCGCAAGCCACGCGCACCGGTCTTGCGCTCGATCGCCCTGCGGGCGACCGCGCCAAGCGCCTCGTCGGCGAAGGTCAGCTCGATGTTCTCCATCTCGAACAGACGCTGGTACTGTTTCACCAGCGCATTCTTCGGCTCGACCAGGATCTTCTTCAGCGAAGCCTCGTCGAGATCCTCCAGCGTCGCCACGACCGGCAGACGGCCGACGAACTCGGGGATCAGGCCGTACTTCAGGAGATCCTCGGGCTCGACATGACGGAAGATTTCGCCGGTGCGGCGATCTTCCGGTGCGAGCACCTGCGCAGCGAAACCGATCGAGGTCGAACGGCCGCGTGCCGAGATGATCTTTTCCAGGCCCGAGAAAGCACCGCCGCAGATGAACAGGATGTTGGTGGTATCCACCTGCAGGAATTCCTGCTGCGGATGCTTGCGGCCGCCCTGCGGCGGGACCGAGGCCACCGTGCCTTCCATGATCTTCAACAGCGCCTGCTGCACGCCCTCGCCCGACACGTCGCGGGTGATCGAGGGGTTGTCGGACTTGCGGCTGATCTTGTCGATTTCGTCGATATAGACGATGCCGCGCTGGGCGCGCTCGACGTTGTAGTCGGCGGCCTGGAGCAGCTTCAGGATGATGTTCTCGACGTCCTCGCCGACATAGCCGGCTTCGGTCAGCGTCGTCGCATCCGCCATCGTGAACGGAACGTCCAGGATGCGGGCGAGCGTCTGCGCGAGCAGCGTCTTGCCCGAGCCGGTCGGACCGATCAGCAGGATGTTCGACTTCGCGAGCTCGACGTCGTTGTGCTTGGTCTGATGGTTGAGGCGCTTGTAGTGATTGTGCACCGCGACCGACAGGACCTTCTTCGCATGGCTCTGACCGATCACGTAATCGTCCAGCACCTTGCAGATTTCCTTCGGCGTCGGAATCCCGTCGCGCGACTTGACCAGCGAGGATTTGTTTTCCTCGCGGATGATGTCCATGCAGAGCTCGACGCACTCGTCGCAAATGAAGACCGTGGGACCCGCGATCAGTTTACGGACTTCGTGCTGGCTCTTGCCGCAGAACGAGCAATACAGCGTGTTCTTGGAGTCGCTCGTGCCGACTTTACTCATTCATGTCTCCGTCCGCGGTTCGATCCCGTCCGCTCGATCGCCCTATTCCGGCACGACAGCCGGCACAGTTATTCAAATAGAGCAAATTCCGTACCAAAAAAGACCCTACGCGTTACATCCCGTGCGAATCACGGTCGCTCGATTCTCCGCGATCATAGCCGATCAATCGTAGCCAACCATGCTGTCACCCGACTATCAAGAATTCGCTAATCAGGGAGCCGCCGGCTACCCGTGACAATACCGTGATTTCAGGTCTTGGCACGGTCGAAGTGATCGAAATCACCCCGGCGTTGCTGGATTACCACGAAAAACAAGCACGAAAGCGGAACTTTCTGCCTGCCGCAGGGCGCAAAATCGCGTTTTGCGCCCCGTGTGAAGTGCGCCGTTAACGTCAACGTCGAACTCCCGATCCCCAGGAATTCACCGTGTGTTCCCCGGGATCGATGTTGCGTCCCGTCGTGCTACGGGCTCTTCGCGCCCGCCGGTTCTTCCGCGCGCTTGTCGATGACCTTGTCGACCAGGCCGAACTCCTTGGCGTCGGCCGCGGTGAGGAACTTGTCGCGTTCCAGCGCGTCCTCGATCGCCTTGTAGGTCTGCCCGGTGTGCTTCACGTAGATCTCGTTCAGCCGCTTCTTCAGGTTCAGGATTTCCTGCGCGTGAAGCATGATGTCGGTGGCCTGGCCCTGGAAGCCGCCGGAGGGCTGATGCACCATGATGCGCGCGTTCGGCAGCGAGAAGCGCATGTCCTTCTCGCCGGCGGCGAGCAGCAACGAACCCATCGAGGCCGCCTGCCCCGTGCACAGCGTGGACACCGGCGGGCGGATGAATTGCATCGTATCGTAGATGGCGAGCCCCGACGTCACCACGCCGCCCGGCGAGTTGATGTACATCGAGATTTCCTTCTTCGGATTTTCCGCCTCCAGGAACAACAGCTGCGCGACCACCAGCGTTGACATGCCGTCCTCGACCGGCCCGGTCAGGAAGATGATGCGCTCCTTCAGCAGGCGCGAGAAAATGTCGTAGGCGCGCTCGCCACGGTTGGTCTGCTCGACCACCATGGGCACGAGGTTCATGTAAGTTTCAACCGGATCGCGCATGAGTCACCTAGGTTTTTCGGGCGCGACCATCGCAGTCTCGGCTGCCAGTCTCCTGGCTGGATTTGCCGGAAGGCCGATGGACGTCCCGTGATGCAGGAACTTGGGTAGAGGGGTGGAGCGACAGATATAACCCAATTCGCGCCAGACAAGTGCCGAACGAATTAAGGCTTAATCCAAGCGGCGATTGAAACTGATTCGCGCCAAGAGGCCCAGCCGGCCACCTGGCTAGCTGGATCCCTTGGCTGATCATCCTTAACAGAAAGCTTTCTCAACGCCTTCAGGCGGCGGTCTTTTCCGCTTCGTCGTCCTTGTAGAGCTCCTCGCGCGAGACCTTCTTCTCGCTCACGTCGGCGAGCTCGAGGATGAAGTCGACCACCTTGTCCTCGTAGATCGGTGCACGAAGCTGGGCCAACGCCTGGGCGTTGTTGCGGTAATAATCCCAGACTTCCTTCTCGCGGCCCGGCATCGAACGCGCCCGCTCGATCACGGCGCGGCCGACCTCGTCGTCGGTCACGGTGATCTTGTTCTTCTCGCCGATCTCGGAAAGCACGAGGCCGAGGCGCACGCGGCGATCGGCGATCTTGCGGTACTCTTCCTTGGCGGCGTCTTCCGTCGTGTCCTCGTCGGCGAAGCTCTTGCCGGCGGAGTCCATCTCGGCCTTGACCGAGTTCCACATCAGATTGAACTCCTCGTCGACGAGCGAGGGCGGCGCCTCGAAGCGATGTGCCTCGTCGAGCTGGTCGAGCAGCGCGCGCTTGACGCGCTGGCGCGTCGCACCCGCGAACTCGGCGGCCAGCCGCTCGCGTGCGGCTTCCTTGAGCTTGTCCAGCGATTCCAGACCGAGCGTCTTGGCAAACTCGTCGTCGATCGCGACGTCCTGCGGCGCCTCGATCAGCGTCGCGGTGGTCTCGAACTCGGCCGGCTGCCCGGCGAGCTTCTCGTTCGTGTAGTTCTTGGGGAACGCCAGCTTCAGCGTGCGGGTCTCGTTGGCGCCAATACCAGTGAGCTGCTCCTCGAAGCCCGGAATGAAGGTGTTGGAGCCGATCACGACCTGGATGCCTTCGCCGGTACCGCCCTCGAAGACTTCGCCGTTGATGGAGCCCTTGAAGTTGATGGTGACGCGGTCGCCGGATTCGGCCTTCGCGCCCTCGGCCTTCGCCGCGTAGCCGCGGTTCGAATCGGCGATACGCTTGATCGCCTCGTCGACATCGGTGTCGGAGACGTCGGCAACCGGCTTCTCGACCTTGAACGCCTTGAAGTCGGCGAGCGCAATCGACGGCACCACCTCGATCGCGACCGTGTAGGTCAGGTCGGACTTGCCCAAGAGCAGCTCATCGACCTCGGCCTGCTCGGTCGGCATGGTGATCTTCGGCTCGGTCGCGAGGCGGAAGCCGCGCTCGGAGAACAGCTGGGTATTGGTGTCGCGGATGGTCTGGTCGATGGTCTCGGCCATCACCGAGCGGCCATAGACCTTCTTGAGGTGGGTCACCGGCACCTTGCCGGGACGGAAGCCGTTGATGCGGACCTTGTCCTTGAGGTCGACGAGCTTCGCGCCAGCCTTGGCGTCGAGATCAGACGCGGGAACGCTGATCTTGAACTCGTGCTTCAATCCTTCCGAGAGCGTTTCTGTGACCTGCATGGCGTCCAATCTTCTTCTCGTTCGGTCCCGGCACGCATGCGTCGGGACGCTGTCATCAATCGATCCGGCGCGCGAAGCCAAATGCCCCTGCGCCGGCGGGTTCATCGGACCCGGCCCCAGACGGAAAAACATCCGCCAGAAGCAGGCCCGTCAGTAATCCGTGCAAACGCTGAAAGCGCTTGGTGCGGGCGGAGGGACTCGAACCCCCACAACTTTCGTCACTGGAACCTAAATCCAGCGCGTCTACCAGTTCCGCCACGCCCGCGTAAATTTGCATCAAGACCGGCCGCGATGCCGCGGGCGGCGGGCTTATAGCATGTGCCCGCCTGTTCGCAGCAAAAAAATGCCCGTGTGGACGCCAGCTTGAAGTAGGCATGGCCGCTGGACTTATCCAGCGCGCCGTGGTCCGCATCGGCAGCATGAGCGCGCAGATTTTTGCCCCCACCCGACGCGAGGTTTTGGCTGGCCTGGGAGCTGCGGCGACAGGGCTGCTTGGCGGTGGCGCAACGGCGCCCGCGACCGCCCAGCTCGCCCTCCAGGCCCGCCCCGCGACCCTGGCGCTGCGGCCGGGTCAGGCGGCGACGCCGACCTGGGAGCTGGCCGCCGTAAGCCATATCGGGAATGTCCATCTCAAGCGGGGCGACCGCTGCGAAGTGGTCTTTCGCAACGACTTGCCTGTGCCGCTTGCGCCAGTCTGGTACGGCCTCGATGGCGCCGCCGCGGGCGACCCGCTGCGGGGACGTGCGCCAACCCCGCCCGACGCGACCGAAACATCAATCATTTCAATCCCTAGCGCGGGGACCCTGCTGGCCGACTTCCGCCTCTTCGAGGATGGCCTCAAGCAGCCCGCACGCCCGCTTCCGATCATCGCCTCCGAGACAAATCCCGTCGTGGTCGATCGCGACGAGGTCCTGCTGATCGAGGAATGGCGGCTGCGGCCGGACGGGACCGCGCTTGCCCCGGGCCGCGACCCGAAGGACACGACCCCGCTCTATACAATCAACGGGCAGACTTCATTCGAACTCTCGGCGCTGGGCAATCAGCGGCTGCGGCTGCGCTTCATCAATGGCTCGCAACGCACTGTCCTGGCGATAAAATTGGAAAACCACGACGTCCGCGTGATGGCCATGGACGGACAGCCGGCCGAGCCCTTCCCGGCGCGCAATGGCGCCCTGATGCTGGCTCCGGGCGCGCGCGCCGACGCCTTTGTCGATACGACGAAATCGGCTCCATTCCTGCTGCATGACGGCAAGGAGGCGCACCAGATCGGCGCTCTCGCGGTTACCGGCTGGTCAGAGCGGCGCGCTCCGCTGCTCGAGCCGCAGCCCCTGCCTTCGAACGAACTTCCCGAGAAGCTCGATCTAAGCGGCGCCCTGCGATTCGATGTCGCGCTCGGCGCACCCGATGGCGGCTGGACCCGGCCTGCAAATTTCTCCACCTCGTCGAGCCCCGCCTTCCGCGCCAAGGCCGGTCGCACCGTCGTGCTGGCCCTCAAGAATCCGGGGCCGGTCACCAACGTCTTCCACCTGCACGGCCACCATTTCCGCTTGCTCGACCGTCTCGACGACGGCTGGAAGCCCTACTGGCTCGACACGCTCGCCATCGAGCCCACCCAGACCCAGCGCATTGCATTCGCGGCCACCGCGCCCGGCCGATGGCTGATCGAATCCGTCGTCACCGACTGGGCCGCCCCGCGGCTGGTTCGCTGGTACGCGGTGGAGTGATTAGCGGTTTTGCCGTGCGGCTCGCGCACGGGCAACGACGCGACGAGCGTGCGAGACGTAAGCTTCGTCTTCGGTCTTTAAGGCTTCTTCCATAAAGACGGCGAAGGCCTCATTGGTTTGTAAATCGTCGGCAGGATCATAGGTCGTCAATTTCGCGGCCATCTCGCATCCCCCTGAAACACGCCAGAATTTAGTACTCCACCCCTAGCGCACCATAAATCCGCCGGTGCACGGCGGGCAGCGTCTCGGTCAGGTCTTCCGCGATCAGGCCGGGGCCGGCTTCGTTCGCGGCTTCGCCATGCATCCAGACGCCGATGCTGGCGGCTTCGAACGCCGGAACGCCTTGCGCCAGCAGCCCGGCGATGATCCCGGCGAGCACGTCGCCGGCGCCCCCGTGGCGAGCCATGGCGGCGCGTTGGCAGCGATGGTGGTACGGCCGTCGGGCGCGGCGATCGTGGTGTCGGGGCCCTTCAGCAGCACCACTGCCCCGGAGCGTTCGGCGGCGGCGCGCACGCGCTCGAGCTTCGAGCGTCCCGGATGTTTGTTGCTGAGGTCGGAGAACAGCCGTGGAAACTCGCCCTCGTGCGGCGTCAGCACCACCGCATTGTCGTGCGACGACTTGATCGATTCGAACAAGCGCTCGGGGTTCGCGGCAAAGCTCGTCAGCGCGTCCGCGTCGAGCACGAGATGCCGCTGCGCGTTAAGCGCCGTGTGGACGAAATCGCAGGTGCGGTCGCCGATGCCGGCACCGGGTCCGATCATGCAGGTGTTGTAACGCTTGTCGCCGAGCAGTTCGCCGAACTCGACCGCGGTATCGACCGGGCGGACCATCACCGCGGTCAGCGCGGCTGCATTGATCGCGAGCGCATCGCGTGGGCTCGCCAGCGTCACCAGGCCCGCGCCGGCACGCAGCGCGCCGCGCGCAGCGAGCCGCGCCGCACCGGTTGCCGCAGCATCGCCCGAGACCGCCAGCACATGGCCTCGCGCGTATTTGTGGCCGTCGATGCGCGGCACCGGAAAGGCTGCGCCCCAGAAATCCGGATCGTTCTCGAAGATCCGCGGCCCGATCTCGTCGAGCACCTGGCTCTCGATACCGATATCGGCAACGCGGACGCGGCCGCAATGCACCCGGCCCGGCAGCAGAAGATGCGTCGGCTTCTTGCGGAAGAACGTGACGGTCTCGGTGGCATTCACCGCCAGCCCGAGCACGGCCGCGCTGGTGCCGTTGATGCCGCTCGGCAGGTCGACCGCGAGCACCGGCGCGCCGTTGCAATTGATCGCCTCGATGATCGCACGCGCCTCGCCTTCGATGGGACGGCTGAGCCCGGCGCCGAACAGCGCATCGATGATCAGCGCGGGCTTGCCGATCGCCTGCGGCGTGAACGGCAGCACCGGATGCTTCCAGCCGCGCGCCGCCGACGCCGCGTCGCCCTGCAGCTGGTCGCGCTCGCACATCAGGATCACCGAGACCTCGCGCCCCTGGGCTGCGAGTTCGGCGGCTGCGACAAAACCGTCGCCGCCATTATTGCCGGGACCGGCCACGATCAGGATCGGCCCCTGCTCCACCAGCGCGTTCGCAGCTTCCGCGACCGCGTGGCCGGCGCTCAGCATCAGCTTGAACCCGGGCGTACCGGCCGCGATCGAGAGCTGGTCGGCCCGCTGCATTTCAGCGTTGGTCAGAACTTCCATGCCACTTCCCTGGTACAAACGCCTCTTCAACAGGCATCTTCCGTGCCGATCCCATACACGGAACAGATGACTGCACACACATTGACCGTTTGCCTATTTCGTAGTCTGCGGTATTTTGTGCCGGTCGGGTCCACCCATCCGAGATGCTCGTTAAAAGGCTGATAACACTTCAACAATCAGGGGATTTGCAACTTGGCATAGACCCTGCTTTCGAGGAAGTCGCTTCGGTTCGTCGTGCTCACGGGCATTATCTGGGTGTGGCCGGCCGTCGTTGCCGGGCTGGTCAGGGATCACGGCACAGCGAATCTCGTGCGTTGAGAAAAGCGCATCCTGACGAAGACGTTGCTATTTGTTCGAAAGGCCGGGAGGCGCGCAGTGAAGAAAATCGAAGCCATCATCAAGCCATTCAAGCTCGACGAGGTGAAGGAAGCGCTTCAGGAAGTCGGCCTTCAGGGCATCACCGTGACCGAGGCCAAGGGGTTTGGCCGTCAGAAAGGTCATGCCGAGCTCTACCGCGGCGCAGAATACATCGTCGACTTCCTGCCCAAGGTGAAGATCGAGATCGTGATCGGCGACGACCTGGTCGAGCGCGCCATCGACGCGATCCGCCGCGCCGCCCAGACCGGGCGCATCGGCGACGGCAAGATTTTCGTCTCCAATATCGAAGAGGCGATCCGCATCCGGACCGGCGAATCCGGGCTGGACGCTATCTGAGCCGGGTGCTATCCCGCATTTTGCGACACTCTGATAGGAAATAAGGCTGCTTCGGCGGCCTGATTTCGTTTATGCGGTCGCGCAAAACTCGCCGAAAGCGAGAATAATTTTGCTCATCTGGAAACCGACCCGCAGAGCCAAAAGGGGTATGCATGAAGACCGCCAAAGACGTCCTGAAATCGATCAAGGACAACGACGTCAAATACGTCGACCTGCGCTTCACCGATCCGCGCGGCAAGTGGCAGCATGTGACGTTCGACGTCAGCATGATCGATGACGACATCTTCGCCGAAGGGACGATGTTCGACGGCTCCTCGATCGCCGGCTGGAAGGCGATCAACGAGTCCGACATGTGCCTGATGCCGGATCCGGTGACCGCGACGATCGATCCGTTCTTCGCCGAGACCACCATGGTCATCACCTGCGACGTGCTCGAGCCGACCACCGGCGAGCCCTACAACCGCGACCCCCGCGGCATCGCCAAGAAGGCCGAAGCCATGGTGAAGTCGATGGGCGTGGGCGACACCGTCTTCGTCGGTCCCGAAGCCGAGTTCTTCGTGTTCGACGACGTGCGCTTCTCCTCCGGCCCCTACAACACCGGCTTCCGGCTCGACTCCTCGGAGCTCCCGACCAACACCGACACCGAATATGAGGGCGGCAACCTCGGACATCGAATTCGCACCAAGGGCGGCTACTTCCCGGTCCCGCCGCAGGACTCCGTCCAGGACATGCGTTCGGAGATGCTGGGCGCCATGGCCAAGATGGGCGTCAAGGTCGAGAAGCATCACCACGAGGTCGCTTCCGCCCAGCACGAGCTCGGCATGAAGTTCGACACGCTGACGCTGATGGCCGACCATCTGCAGATCTACAAATACTGCATCCACCAGGTCGCCCACATCTATGGCAAGACCGCCACCTTCATGCCGAAGCCGGTCTTTGGCGACAACGGCTCGGGCATGCACGTGCATCAGTCGATCTGGAAGGACGGCAAGCCGGTGTTCGCCGGCAACAAATATGCCGACCTCTCCGAGACCTGCCTCAACTATATCGGCGGCATCATCAAGCACGCCAAGGCGATCAACGCCTTCACCAACCCGTCGACCAACTCCTACAAGCGTCTGGTCCCCGGCTATGAAGCCCCGGTGCTGCTCGCCTACTCCGCGCGCAACCGTTCGGCGTCCTGCCGCATCCCCTACACAGCTTCGCCGAAAGCCAAGCGTGTCGAGGTGCGCTTCCCCGATCCGCTCGCCAACCCCTATCTCGGCTTCGCCGCGATGCTGATGGCCGGCCTCGACGGCATCAAGAACAAGATCGATCCGGGTCCGGCGATGGACAAGGACCTTTACGACCTGCCCAAGGAAGAGCTGAAGCAGATCCCGACCGTATGCGGCAGCTTGCGCGAGGCCCTTGAAAACCTCGACAAGGACCGCGCCTTCCTCAAGGCCGGCGGCGTGTTCGACGACGACTTCATCGACAGCTACATCGAGCTGAAGATGACCGAAGTCGCCCGCTTTGAGATGACCCCGCATCCGGTCGAGTTCGACATGTACTATTCGGGCTGATCGGCTCGAACAGGACACGACAGGCAAGAGGCGCTTCCGCAAGGAGGCGCCTTTTTTGTTTGAGAGCGGAGGGCCTTCACGCTACGGCTTCTCCCGCCGCGGCAACAGATGATCGAGCAGGCCGATCGGCAGCGGAAACACGACCGTCGACGACCGTTCGCCGGCGATGTCGTGCAGAGCCGCGAAATAACGTAGCTGCATCGCCTGCGGCTCCTGCGCGAGAATCCGGCCGGCCTCGACCAGCTTTTCGGCGGCCTGCTGTTCGCCCATTGCGTTGATCACCTTCGCCCGCCGCAACCGTTCCGCCTCGGCCTGCTTGGCGATCGCGCGCACCATGGTTTCGTTGATGTCGACGTCCTTGATTTCGATTCCGTGACCTTGATGCCCCAGATGTCGGTCTGCTTGTCGAGGATCTCCTGGATATCGGCATTCAGCCTGTCACGCTCGGCGAGCATCTCGTCGAGTTCGTGCTTGCCAAGCACCGAGCGCAGCGTGGTCTGGGCGAGCTGGCTCGTCGCGGCCATGTAGTCGCCGACCTTGATGATGGCGCGCTCGGGATCGACGATGCGGAAGTAGAGAACGGCATTGACCTTGACCGAGACGTTGTCGCGCGAAATCACGTCCTGGGGCGGCACGACCTGCACCATCACCCTGAGGTCGACCTTGACGAGTTGCTGCACGACCGGAATGAGGATGATGAGACCCGGCCCCTTCACCCCGGTGAAGCGGCCGAGCGTGAAGATAACGCCGCGCTCGTATTCCCTGAGGATGCGAACCGCCTGGGTGAGAAACAGGATGACGATCAGCGCAAGCGCTGCATAGATCGAATATTCAAACATCAGAGCTGACCTCCTTCACCGCTCGCAGCGCTCGGACGCCGAACCACCAGCGTCAAACCGGCGATATTGGCGACCTCGACCCTCTCGCCGGGCTTGAAGGTATCCGCGCCGCGCGCTTGCCAGCGCTCGCCATGCGTAAAGACGTGCCCGGCGTTCTCGTTCCAGTCGAGAACCTCGGCGATCAGTCCGCGCATGGCTTGCGCGCCGACCCGCGGCGGACCGCGGCGGGCGCGCCGAAGCGCGCCGAGCACGACCAGAACGAAACCCGTGAACATCGCTGCGACGACGGCGATGACCGACCACGAGAGCCGGTAGCCCGGCGCTTCGACCCTGACCAGCATGACGGCGCCAAGCACGAAGGCAACGACGCCTCCGAGGCCGATCACGATGGTTGGATTAAACGCCTCGATGGCGAGGAGCCCGATCCCGACCAGCATCAGGCCGAGGCCGGCATAATTGATCGGCAGCATGTTGAGGGCGTAAAGGCCGAGCAGCAGGCAGATCGTCCCGACCACTCCCGGAGCGACGACGCCGGGGGATACGAACTCGAAGATCAGGCCGTAGATGCCAACCATCAGCAGAATGAACGAGATGTTGGGATCGGTGATGACCGCCAGGAATCGAGAGATCCACCCGGGATCGACGGCTTCGATGACGGCGTCCTGCGTTGCCAGGCGTTGCGTCTTGCCACCCGCGACCTCGACGAGGCGACCATCGATCTGCCTGAGCAATTCGGCGGGATCACGCGCGACGAGGTCGATGGCGTGCGCCTGCAACGCGCCGTTGGCGGACAGGGTGGCGGCTTCACGGACCGCCTTCTCGGCCCAATCGGCGTTGCGGCCGCGCAGTTCGGCGAGACTGCGGATAAAGGCGACGGCGTCGTTCGTCACCTTCGCCGTCATCGCGTCCTTCGGCTCATCCTTCTTGTCTTTGCTGTCCTTGTCGGGTGTGCCGCTCGGCAGGCCCGGAAGCGGTCCGCCAATCTGCACCGGCGTCGCGGCACCGATATTGGTGCCTGGCGCCATCGCCGCGATATGGGTCGCATACAGGATGTAGGTCCCGGCGCTCGCCGCGTGGGCGCCTGCCGGCGCGACGTAGCCGACGACTGGAACAGACGAGCCGAGCACATCCGCGATGATCTCGCGCATGCTGGAGTTGAGACCACCAGGCGTGTTCATTGTCAGAATCACGATCTCGGCGCGTCGTTGGCCTGCCCTGAGCAACGCCTCCCTGACGTAACTGGCCGACGCCGGGCCAATGGCCCCATCGATGGTGACGACGAGTGCAACACGTCTGTTCTCCTCCGCTGAGCCAGGAAGGAGAAAAGCAAGAAAAGCGACGATGCCGATCGCCGCAACGAGGGCCGCCTTCATAGTCTGCACGGCAAGGGCTCCCTTGCCTCAGATATGGTGTGCGCCTCCCAAACCTCAATGCGGTGGCTTGCAGCTGCGTTGTGCGATGCAATGCGCGGGGCGACTGCGGTAGCCCATGGCGTCCCCCAAGCTACACGGTGAGAGTCGCATCGACATCCATATCGTGCCCTTTCACGGCGGCGTCACTTCTCCGGAAAGTTGACCCCGATCTCCCTCACCCGCGGCGCCCACTTCACTAGGGCCGCGTCGTCGGAGGCCGCTTTCACGCTGTCACCCAGCAGCGACTTGGGCGCGGCGGCATTCTTGTCGAAACGGATTGTGACCGTGCAGCCGCCTTGCAGCGGCCGGCCGAGCGCGCCGCCTTTCCAGTCGGTGACCAGACCGCCATAGTCCCATTCGAAGCCGTTGACCAGGAACGGCCTGCCGTTGGCCTTCTGCACATCAAGAAGGCTGGAGCCGATCGTGACGCCATTGACGTTCCAGCGGCTGGTCTCGGCGGTGTCGCGCAGGGCCAGGCGAGAGACGCGCCTGGCGTTGTCTTCGGAGAAGGAGACCTCGATGCGCCGGTCCGCAGCGTTCGGAAACAGCACGAGCCCCTTGTGGGTCTCGCCCTCGGCGTCCGCGAGGTCCTGTACCACCGCCTCCTTGCCGAAGCGCAGCTTCAGGCTCGTTTCAGGGTCGTCACGTGCAATTGGCGAAGCGCAGGTGATCGGACCTCCCTGCGGCCGCGCGGTTTGCGCGAATGCGGGCGATGTGAGCAGGACAAGAGTGGCAGCGGCCGCATTGCGTATCATCGACATGCAATTCCAATCTGGAAACGAGCTGGAAGTTACGGCGCAGATAGCCTGTTTCGGGTCACAAGCCGCTCTGTCGCCAGTGGCCAGTCCCGAGCTTGCCGGTGATCACCGCAGTTGCGTCCCGTACTTCGTATGAGCCTCCATCGTTATAGTTCGAGAGTCCCTTGGTCGCATGCAACGTCCAGTGACCGTTGGTGGCGGTCATCGTGCCTTCATGCGCCGGTGCAGCGCGTGATCCCTCTGCGCGAAATTTGTAGGTGCCGTCGCGCATGATGTGCCAGATCCAACGCGAGAAGCCGCGATCGTTCGGGACTGTGATCTCCCATGTCCCGACGAGGGCAGGATCAACCAGGAGAGCAGGCGTGGGCCCCCTCAACGGTTCAGCTGCAATCGCCGATGCAGCATTGGCCTGTTTTTGGCTGGCCTGGTCGGCCAATGAGGTCCTTGCGAGATAAATCGCCTTGCGCGAGAGAGAGCCGTAAACGAATGGCTGCTGCTCGTTCCTGGTCGCCTCCATGACATCGTCATGGACGTTGCGGAATATGAAGGTGACCTCGACGTCCGGCGCTTCGATGTTGCGCAGGAGCGCCGCAGTGAAGGGGCTATTGCGCCCATCACCATCAAGAGCCGTCGTGCCGTCGCGAGCGGCATAGGCGACGAGCACATTGCCAACCGGCTCGATCGGTCCGAGGCCCCGGCCAGGCGCGGCACGCAGGGCCATGGACCGGCGCATCTTCGCGGTGAATGGGTTGTTCCGGCAGGCGTCGAGAATGACGAGACCAAGGCTCGTCGTGTTCGAGACCTGCAACATCACGCTGCGGAGGCTGATCGCCTCGTTCTCCGCGTCAGTGTCTTTCTTCAATTCCGCGTCGACCGGAATGAGCCAGTTTTCGCCGACAATTTCCATGCCGTGCCCGGCAAAGAACACTGCCGCCATGTCGGCGCCCGCCGCTTCGCGGCCCAGCGCGATCAAGCCGCGACGCATCTCCTCGAAGGAGGCATTGGTCAAAAGCGTGACCGCAAAGCCGAGCCGCCCGAGCGCCGCAGCGAGGTCGCTGGCGTCATTGGGCGGATTGGGCAGCTCCGGCACGTTGTTGTAGGCGCCGTTGCCGACCACCAATGCGACGCGCTTGCCCTCGGCCGACCGCGCCGCCCGCATCGCGCCTGAAAACGCCGCGATGAGGCCCAATCCCAAAATTAGCCCGCGTCGGTCCATATCGGCTCACGAACGGATTCGAGGTCGTGGTCTTGTACAACCACCCAAGCCAAGCAGCGAGAGGAGTCGCTGCGGGCTCGGACCGCTACGCCGCCGCGCGCTGCCGCTCCACCAAGGCCTCGCCAAACGCCTCGAACAGCTTGCGGTTGATCGGATTGCGCTGCGGGTCGTATTCGGCGTGCCATTGCACGCCGAGCGCAAAGCTCGGCGCTTCGGCGATGCGGATGGCTTCGATGGTGCCGTCCTCGGCGACGCCTTCGATCAGCACGCGCTTGCCGGGATCGAGGATGCCCTGCCCGTGCAGCGAATTGACCCGGATCCTCTCGCAACCGAGCAGTTTTGCGAACGCGCCGCCGGGCGTGAGGTCGACGTCGTGGCGGTCGGCGAACACCACGGTCGGGTCCGGATGGATCTCGCCGTTCTCCAGCCGCGGCATGCGATGGTTGATGCGGCCGGGAATTTCGCGGATTTCGGGATGCAGCGAGCCGCCGAAGGCGACGTTCATCTCCTGCAAGCCCCGGCAGATGCCGAATATCGGGATACCGCGGGCGACGCAGGCCACCGACAGCGCCAGCGCCACCTCGTCGCGATGGATGTCGTAGGGCTCGTGCTTCTCGCAGGGGTCCACGTTGAAACGGGTCGGATGGACATTGGCACGGGCACCGGTGAGCACGATGCCATCGACGGCATCGAGCAGTGCGCCGATATCGGTAATGTCAGGGGAGCCCGCAAACATCACCGGCAAGCCGCCGGAGACCTCGGCAACCGCGCGCAAGTTGCGCTCGCCGACCATCTGCACCTGAAATCGATTCTCGACGCGATGGGCGTTCCCGATCACGCCGACGACCGGCTTTCTCATCTCCCGTTCCGACCTCCCGTTAAGAAGATTCTGCAAACATGCCCTTCCGATGGAACAAATTCAACCAAAGGGATCGCGGGACGGCAATGCTATTTCGCGCAAACGTCCGGCCGGAGGCAATTGTGCCACTCGTCTAGCCCCTCACCGTTGGCCCGAGGGGCCGCGGATGCGTCCAACCAGCGCGCGGGTCCGGGCTTCGGCCGGATCGCTGGATCGCTTGCTCCTTTGCGGGATTTCACGAAAGACTGCCCGACAAGGCCGACGAGAAGGATACAACGTGATGATTCCCACGGATGGACGGCCCGGGACCCGCTCTGATCTGGCTTGGGCGATTTCGGTTGGCGGCATCGGCGTGGTGCTGTTCACCGCGCTACTCGCTTTCACCTGGTATTTTGCGACCACCCTGCTCCTGATTTTCGCCGGCATGCTGCTCGGCGTCGGCCTCAATGCGCTGACGAACGCGCTGGGGCGCCGCGTTCACCTGCCGCATGCCCTCCGGCTCGCGATCGTCTGCGTCGCGCTTGCGCTGATGCTCGCAGGCGTCGCCTATCTCGGCGGCGCCACCATCGCCGACCAGGCCTCGCTGCTCAGCAAGACCATTAAGTCCCAGATCACCAATGTGAAGTCCTTCCTCGACAGCCACGGCATCGACACCAGCGTGTTCGATCTCGGCAACGCCGGCGCCGACGCCTCGACCGACGCGGGACCCACTCCCTCCCCGAGCCCGGCCTCGCACGGCAATTTGCCGGGCGCCGGCGCGCTTGCCTCCAGCGGTGGCGCCATCGTGAGCCAGACCTTCAAGCTGCTGCTCGGCACGATCGGCGCCGTCGGCAACGTCTTCATCGTGCTGTTCCTGGGGCTGGCCTTTGCCGCGCAGCCCGCGGTCTATCACGACGGATTGCTGTTCCTCGTCCCGGCGAGACACCGTGTCCGCGCCACCCTCGTCATCGACCATATCGGCGAGACGCTGGAGCGCTGGCTGATCGCCCAGATGATCGTCATGCTCGCGGTCGGAATGGTGACCTGGATCGGTCTCGCCATCATCGGCATCCCCGGCTCGTTCATCCTGGGGATCCAGGCCGGCCTGCTCGCCTTTATCCCGACCGTCGGCGCCATCATCGCCGGCGTCGTCGTGGTGCTGGCGAGCCTCGCCTCGGGCTGGATCGCGACGCTATCCGCCTTCGTCCTGTTCCTTGGCGTGCACGCGATGGAGAGCTACGTGCTGACGCCCCTGCTCCAGCGCCAGGCGCTGGACATCCCGCCGGCCACGCTGTTCGCGTTCCAGATCCTGCTCGGCGTCGTCTTCGGAATCTGGGGCCTCGCGCTGGCGCTGCCCCTGGTCGCCATCGCCAAGGTGATGATCGACCATTTCAAGACGTATGAGCCGCCGCCTTTGGCAGAGGCGGCCTGAGCATGATCCGGAAAAGTGTGGCGCGGTTTTCCCTCGCGACAAACGCGGAACGCGTTTGCGCGGAGATCATGCTCCTGAAACAAAGCCCTCAGGTCGTCAGCACGGTCTCGGTGTGCTCGACGTCCGGGGGCGAGGCAAAATACTGGCCGACCAGCCCGCGCCATTCGGTAAAATTCTCCGAGCCGCGGAAATCGACGGTGTGATTTTCCAGCGTCTCCCACTTCACCATCAAGCGGTAGCGCTGCGGCTTCTCGATCGACTTGTGCAGCTCGAAACCATGAAAGCCCTTGGAGCGGCCGAAGGCGGCCTTGGCCTTGGCGACAGCCGCCTCAAAATCCTTCTCGCTGCCCGGCTTGATGTCGATTTGCGCGATCTCGGTGATCATCGTTTCCGCCCTTGTTGCTTGATGGGCGTATCTACCGCAGCCGGGGACAAAGAAAAAGGCGCCCGAACGGCGCCCTGATCGGCTCAAAACGCGGCGCTCTCAGGCGAACAGCAGAACCGCGCCTGCCACGACGAGGGCGCAACCGACGAACAGCGTGAGCGGCCAGGCGCTGCGGCTCTGTGTATAGCGCCCCTGCGCGCGGCGCTCGGTGATGACTGCGCTCTCGTATTCGTCTGCGGTCGAGAACAGGCAGGCGAAGCCGCCGCGTGCCGAGACAGCAGCGGCTTCGAGCGATAGCAGGGCGGCCTGCGGATTCCGTCGACGGATCGATTCCATGACCGCAATGGTAGGAACCGAATGGTAAACAGAGGATTACCGCGAGACTTCTGTGGCTTAAGCCGTCGCCGGCTGTGCCTTGGATTGTGTCTTGGGCACACCGATCCGCGCGGCGCTCTGGCGGCGCCAGTTCTCCAGCGACAACGGCAACTCCTCCGCCGCCTCGACGCGGTTACGCCCGCCGCGCTTGGCCTGGTAAAGCGCAGTGTCGGCCGAAGCCAGCAGCACCTCGAGCTCGGTGCCGGCCGGACCGCCGGACACGCCGATGCTGACGGTGGTGTCGACCGGGCCCTCGTCGACCACGACGCCGGAGGTCTCGAATGCCTCGCGCACGCGCTCGGCGACCACCACCCCCTCCTCCAGCGAACACGGCAACAGCGCCGCGAACTCCTCGCCGCCGATACGGCCCGACAGGTCCGAGATCCGCAGATTGCTGACGACCACGGTCGAGAACAGCTTCAGCATCTCGTCGCCGGCGGGGTGGCCGAAGCGATCGTTGATCGACTTGAAGTGGTCGATGTCGAAGATCATCACGGTAACCGGACGGCCGCCCTTGGCTTCGCGCTCGATCACGCGGGCACAGGCTTCCGAGAAGCCGCGGCGGTTGAGCATGCCGGTCAGGGGATCGGTCGACGCCGCGGTCCGGTGCGCGGTGACGGTGCGCTCCGACACCAGCATGAAGATCACGAACACGGTGCCGACGGCATAGAGCACGAGCTCGACCGCGAACACCGTGACCCAGACGCTGCCGGAAAACCCGGCATCGTTCGGGCGAAGGACGCTGCCGAGCAGGATCGGCAGCATCAGCACACAGCCGTGCATCACCGGTACCACGAAGGCCGGCCAGCGCCGCTGCAGGCTCTTGCGCCGCTCGACCCAGAGCTCGCTTGCGGTCAGCGCCGCGTAGACCGAGACGATGCCGGCGCCGATGATCATGCGCAGCATGGAGGCGGCGGGATCGAGCAACGTCACTGTCGCGACCCAGGCGAGCGCGCCGAGCACGAGACCGAGCCAGTTCGGCTTGCGGCCGTGGAAGACGCGCGCCGCATTCCATACCATTCCGCAGGCGACGAAGCCCACTGCATTCAGCGCGAGATAGAGGTACGGACCGAGCTTGTCGCCAGTCGCCGTCCACAGCGCGACGGACGCCGCGCCGAGGAGATATGCGGTGCCCCACCATTTCAGCGCGGGACTGTTCTCCTGCTTGCCGAAAAATACCATCATGGCGCCGAGCAAGGCGGCGACCATCGTGGCAACCAAATAGAGCGTGATGCTATCGAGCGACATCATGTCGGCCCCCTCTTGAACATAGCAGTTGCGCGATCGGCTCAACCGGTTTGCGCGCCCTTCCAGATGCGACGCTATGTCCCGCAAGTTCCATTGAGGTTTTCACGCGAGGCCAAGTTTTCCGGAAACACGTCATCAATTTGCGTACAAACGAACAACAAAAAGGGCGCTGAAATCAGCGCCCTTTTGCATTTCATTGAAGCCGCTTTCGCAGCGAATGTGACCGAAGCGATTAACGCTTCGAGAACTGGAACGAGCGGCGGGCCTTGGCCTTGCCGTACTTCTTGCGCTCGACCACGCGGGAGTCGCGGGTCAGGAAGCCGCCCTTCTTGAGCACGGTACGCAGCTCCGGCTCGAAATAGGTGAGCGCCTTGGAGATGCCGTGACGGACGGCGCCGGCCTGGCCGGACAAACCACCGCCGGCGACCGTGCAGATCACATCGTACTGGCCCGAACGCGCGGCCACGGAGAACGGCTGCTCGATCATCATGCGCAGCACGGGACGGGCGAAATAGACCTCGACCTCGCGCGAGTTGACCGTGACCTTGCCGGCGCCCGGCTTGATCCAGACGCGGGCGACCGCGTCCTTGCGCTTGCCGGTGGCGTAGGCGCGGTTGAACTTGTCGACCTTCTTCTCGTGCTTGGGCGCGTCGGGCGCCGCTGCGGTCTTGAGCTGCGAGAGCTGATCGAGCGACTGAATGGATTCGGCCATGATTATGCGGCCCTCGTGTTCTTGCGGTTCAACTTGGCGATGTCGATCTTCTCGGGCGTCTGGGCCTCGTGCGGATGATCGGCGCCGCCGTAAACGCGGAGATTGCCCATCTGGACGCGACCGAGCGGACCACGCGGGATCATGCGCTCGACGGCCTTCTCGAGCACGCGCTCGGGATGCTTGCCTTCGAGGATCTGGCGCGCGGTGCGCTCCTTGACGTGGCCGACATAGCCGGTGTGCTTGTAATAGGTCTTCTGCTCGCGCTTGCGACCGGTGAGGACAGCATGCTGGGCATTGATGATGATGATGTTGTCGCCGCAATCAACATGCGGGGTGTAGGTCGGGAGGTGTTTGCCGCGCAGGCGCATGGCGACGATGGTGGCGAGGCGGCCGACGACCAGACCCTTGGCGTCGATCAGCACCCACTTCTTCGTCACCTCGGCCGGCTTTGCCGAAAAGGTTTTCATGTCAGAGTTTCCGTGGACGGGAGGCATCGGCGCGAACACCGCACCGGACTGCGCGGCTTTCTAGAGAACTGACGCGCAACGGTCAATGCCCAACGATTGAAATTATAGAAGCAATATCAAAGGTTTAAAAATATGGTGCGATGTTACCTGCAAAAAGATCAAACATTTGGAATGGAATAGGTCGATGTGACATGGGCAATGGGATCGGGCGAGGTGCCGGACAGCAGGTTCACCTCCCCGACCGCCAGGCGCTTGCCAAGCTTGAGCAGGCGCGCCTCCGCCAGCACGTCCTGGCCCGGCTGGCCCTTGCGCAGGAAGTTGATGTTGAGATTGGTGGTGACCGCGAGCCCGATCGGCCCAATGGCCGACAACAGCACCACGTACATGGCGAAATCGGCCAGCGCCATCAGTGTCGGGCCCGACACGGTTCCGCCGGGCCGGAGCATTTTTTCACCGTAGCGCTGCCGCAAAAGGCTGGTCTGGCCGTCCGCGCTCTCGATCGTGATGTCGTCGCCGCTGAACGCCTGGGGAAATTCGTTCCGGAGAAAGTCCTCAAGCTCCGCCACGCTCATTTTCGCCAACGCCATGCTGTTCCCCACCCTCGCTTCACTGCGCCTGCTACATTAAGTTATCTGCGTCATCCAATTGCAATGATCCAGCGGAATCGCGTCAATGTCCGTCCAGGCCGCCCGTACCCCTTCCCCGCAACCGCCGATCCTGCTGCGTGAGACTATCGGCAGCATCGCGGTTCTCACGCTGAACCGCCCGGACGCGCGCAACAGCCTGTCGGAGGCGATGATCGCCGGCCTGCATGCAGAGCTCGATGCCGTCAGGGACGACAAGGCCGTCCGCGGCGTCGTGATCGCAGCCAACGGTCTCGCCTTCTCCGCAGGCCACGACATGAAGGAGCTGACCGCGCGCCGCGCCGATCCCGATCGCGGCCGCGCCTTCTTCGCGGACATGATGAACGCCTGCAGCGCGATGATGCAGGCGATCGTGCGCCTGCCGAAGCCAGTTGTTGCCGCCGTCCAGGGCATCGCGACCGCGGCCGGGTGCCAGCTCGTCGCCAGCTGCGATCTCGCGGTCGTATCGGAAACAGCGAGCTTCGCCACGCCGGGCGTCGACATCGGGCTGTTCTGCTCGACGCCGATGGTGGCGCTGTCGCGCAACGTGCCGCGCAAGCAGGCGATGGAAATGCTGCTGACGGGCGAGCCGATCCCGGCCGTGCGTGCCCGCGAGATTGGTCTGGTCAATCGCGTGGTCGCCGCCGGCACCGAGCGCGACGCGGCGATTGCGCTGGCGCAGCAGGTCGCGCTGAAGTCGGCCTACACGGTCAAGCTCGGCAAGGAGGCATTCTACCGTCAGGCCGAAATGAGCCTTGCGGACGCCTATCGCTATGCGGCAGAGGTGATGACCGAGAACATGATGGCGCGCGACGCCGAGGAAGGCATCGGCGCCTTCATCGATAAGCGCACGCCGACATGGCGGGATGAGTGACTGTACTTGTTGCACCGTCATTCCGGGGCGGCTCGCAGAGCCGAACTATGGTGCGCGATTGCGCACCTGAGAATCTCGAGATTCCGGGTTCGATGCTGCGCATCGCCCCGGAACGACGAACGAAAGAAAAAGATGAACCACGACGCCTATCCCGACAATTACATCCGCGCCATCCTCAACAGCGTGAAGTCGATCGCGATGGTCGGCGCCTCGCCGGTCAACGTGCGGCCGAGCTATTTTGCGTTCAAATATCTGGCGCAGCGCGGCTACGATATGATCCCGGTCAATCCCGGCCATGTCGGCAAGGACCTGCTTGGAAAACCGTTCGTCGCCTCGCTCTCCGACATCGGCCATCCCATCGACATGATCGACATCTTTCGCAATTCCAGCCACATCATGCCGGTGGTCGAGGAAGCCCTGAGGCTCGATCCGCTGCCGAAGGTGATCTGGATGCAGCTGGGCGCGCGTGACGACGCGGCGGCAGAAAAGGCGGAAGCGGTTGGCATCAAGGTGGTGATGAACCGCTGCCCCAAGATCGAATACGGCCGCCTGTCGTCCGAAATCTCCTGGATGGGCGTGAATTCGCGCACACTCAGTTCCAAGCGCGCACCAGCACCGACGCAGGGCATGCGGCTATCCCTCAATCGGATGAGTGTGGGCGGTGGCGACACCGCGGCGTCGGACCGCGCCGCCAAAAACAAGAGCGAGCAAAGCTGACGCAATTGCGAAGCATTCATTTCGCGAACGCGACAATGCGTAGCACGATTGCCCTGATGTGAACCGGCGCCTTGACGGCGGGCGCGGCGCCGATCAGCATGCCGCGCGATTTCAGGACAACAAGAACAGGACGCCCTCAATGAGCGATCGCCTTCCGGGATTTTCGACCCTCGCCGTGCATGCCGGTGCACAGCCCGACCCGACCACCGGTGCGCGCGCGACTCCGATTTATCAAACCACGTCTTTCGTCTTCAACGACGCCGACCACGCCGCCTCGCTGTTCGGCTTGCAGGCGTTCGGCAACATCTATACCCGCATCGGCAATCCCACCAACGCCGTGCTGGAAGAGCGCGTCGCCGCGCTCGAAGGCGGCACCGCCGCGCTCGCGGTCGCCTCGGGCCATGCCGCGCAGGTGGTCGTGTTGCAGCAATTGCTGCAGCCCGGCGACGAGTTCATCGCCGCGCGAAAGCTCTATGGCGGCTCGATCAACCAGTTCACGCACGCGTTCAAGAGCTTTGGTTGGAACGTGGTGTGGGCCGACCCCGACGACATCGCAAGCTTCGAACGTGCGGTCACGCCGCGCACCAAGGCGATCTTCATCGAGTCCATCGCCAATCCCGCCGGCAGCATCACCGATATCGAGGCGATCTCGACCGTGGCGACCAAAGCGGGCGTGCCGTTGATCGTCGACAACACGCTGGCCTCGCCCTATTTGATCCGCCCGATCGATCATGGTGCCGACATCGTCGTGCATTCGCTGACGAAATTTCTCGGCGGCCACGGCAATTCGATCGGCGGCATCATCGTCGATGCCGGCACCTTCGACTGGTCGACCGGCGGCAAATATCCGATGCTTTCGGAGCCGCGGCCCGAATATCACGGCATCAGGCTGCAGGAGACCTTTGGCAATTTCGCTTTCGCGATCGCCTGCCGCGTGCTCGGCCTGCGCGATCTCGGACCGGCGCTGTCACCGTTCAATGCTTTCCTGATCCTCACAGGCATCGAGACATTGCCGCTGCGCATGCAGAAGCACTGCGATAATGCCAAAGCGGTCGCCGAATTCCTCGCCGGGCATCCGGCGGTGGCCTCGGTGAGCTATGCGGGCCTGCCGAACGACAAATACTACCAGCTCGCGCGCAAATACGCGCCCAAGGGCGCAGGCGCCGTGTTCACCTTCAGCCTGAAGGGCGGCTATGACGCGGGTGTGGGCCTCGTCTCGAAATTGCAGTTGTTCTCGCATCTGGCCAATGTCGGCGACACCCGCTCGCTGGTGATCCACCCCGCCTCGACCACGCACAGCCAGCTCGACGACGCCGCCAAGATCAAGTCCGGCGCCGGCCCCGACGTGGTCCGGCTCTCGATCGGCATCGAGGACAAGGAAGACCTTATCGCCGATCTGGAGCAGGCGCTGGGGGCGTAGCTCTTGTCATTCCGGGGCGCGCGACAGCGCGAACCCGGAATCTTGACGTGGCATAATTATCTCTGGATTCCGGGTTCGGTGCTTCGCACCGCCCCGGAATGACGATCGCCGGTTAATAGTCGTTAACCATAGCGGCCACATACATCGTGCTTGGGATCGCCCCTTTGATCTGGAGCCGACGATGCTGCTGCGCTGGATGATGCCCGCCCTTGCGGCGATGCTGACGGTTTCAGGCGCGCTCGCGGCGGATTTGCCTGCGACACCGAAGCGGCGCGCCGGCGCTACGCCAGAACCGCCCAAAGTCTATGTCGAGACCGATCCGGACGCGCTGATCTCTCCGGCCTATGGCATCGGCAGCTACATCCGCAATCTGCCGGGCACGCCGCTGCTGCCGGGCTCTCACACGCTGCCGGGCTATTACGGCCGGCCCTGGGACTACGACTATCAGGGCTCGTATTACGGCGGGAAGCAGGTCGACTATTTCTGGCGGCTGCCCTACGCCTGCGGCGTCTACGGCTATTGCTGACGGCTGGGTCTGATCAGCCGGCCTGACCAACCGCGACCGCGCGCGATTGCGCTTCGGCAGCCTGCCGCGACACAAGCCGTTCCGCCTGCATCACCGCAAGCGTCAGCACCACGATCGCCACGGCCTGGTGCGAAAGCGCAAGCCCGATCGGCACCTGGTTGAGCAGCGTGAGAATGCCGAGCACCGCTTGCAGGCTCACCGCCGCGAACAGCCACAACGCGCCGCCCGCCGCCGCACGCGATCGCACCGCATCGAACGCATGCAAGGCCGCAAGCACGAACAGCGCGTAGGCGGTCATGCGGTGCTCGAACTGCACCGTCAGCACGTTGTCGAACATGTTGCGCCACCACGGCGTCTCGAACCACAGCCGGTCGGCCGACGGAATGAACGCGCCGTCGATCGCCGGCCAGGTGTTGTACGCGCGCCCGGCGCGCAGGCCCGCGACCAGCGCGCCAAAATAGATCTGCAGAAAAGTCATCACGAGCAGCAGCGCGCTCGTCAACCGCAACCGCGCAGGCGCTGCGATCGGTGGCCGTTCGGCAAGCCGGCGCACTGTCCAGACGATCCCGGCGAAGATCAAGAGCGCAAGCACCAGATGCGTCGCCAACCGGTATTGCGAGACCTCGACGCGCTCGGAGAGGCCAGATGCCACCATCCACCAGCCGACCGCGCCCTGGAGGCCGCCGAGCGCGAACAGGAACCACAGACGCCGCTTCAACTCACCGGACAATCCGCCGCGCCACAGGAAGAACAGGAACGGCAGCAGATAGGCGACGCCGATGAAACGGCCGAGCAGCCGGTGGCTCCATTCCCACCAGAAGATCTCCTTGAACTCGGACAGGCTCATGCCGGCGTTGAGCTCGCGATATTGCGGGATCTTCTTGTAGGCCTCGAAGGCGTCGGTCCATTGCGCCGCCGAGAGCGGCGGCAAGCTGCCGGTGACCGGTTTCCATTCGACGATCGAGAGCCCGGATTCCGTCAGCCGCGTTGCGCCACCGACCAGCACCATCAGCGCGATCAAAGCGGCTACCGAGATCAGCCACCAGCGCACGGCGCGATGCGGCTCAGACGGGGTGGAGATCGTCGTCATTTCGGGGTCGAAACCAGAACGTGAATCTAAGGAACTCGAATCCAAGAGACTTGAACCGTTGAGACTTGAACCGGATAGCGTGCCCCTTATAGTCCCCCGCTCCCGCAGCGCAAGTTACGCAAAGCCACAACAGTCCATCATGTCCAGCCGCACCCGGAAGTTCCTTGGCACCATCCTGCTGCTGGTGCTCGCCACCGTCTGGGCCCTGCTCGGCATGGCGCTGGCGCAGGTGCCGTGGATTGCCGAGTCCGGTTGGCGGCAGGCGATCTACTACGTGGTGGTCGGCATGGGCTGGGTGTTGCCCGCGATGCCGATCGTGAGCTGGATGCAGCGGCCCGACCGCGTCAAATCTAGCTCGTAGCGCCGCCGGTCGGTTTCACCGGCGAAAACGCAACTCCGGACATCAGCACGCGCATCATGCGCAGCGAGCGCACCCGGCCGTCCCAGGAAATCCGCGGCAGCGCGCGCAGATTGGTTCGCCCCTCCGCATCCACGATGCCTGGGATCGTCGACACAGCGCTGGCAAAGCCCGCCTCCTCCGCCATCACGACGTGGTTGCGCCGGAACGAGGCACGATCGCCGAACGGAAACGCCAGATGCCGGATCTCGCGGCCGAACGCCGCTTCCGCCACCGCCTTGCCCATCGTGATCTCGCGCAGCGCGGCCGTATCCTTCATGTTGGCCAGGACGAAATAGTTCACGGTCGCGCTGCCGATCGTGACCAGCGGGTCGGCGGCGAGCTTCGCCAGATCCTCCCAATTCATCGACGCCTCGCGCGAGAGTGCGGCGAGATCGATCCGGTAACGCGTGCAGAGGTCGGCAATCGCGGCCGACAGTTCCGCCGGCGGCAACGAGTGCAACCAGCCCTCGAGAAACGAAAACAGCGCCTGCTTCTCGGCATTGCCGGTCACGGTGAAGCGCTGCTCCCTGTCGCCCATCAACAGGCTGACGCGGTCCTCGCGCGCAATCACGTGCTCGAGCCCGAGCCACCACGCCTCTCCGACGCCATCGGGAAAGGCGGTGGGAACGTAGATGGTGAAGGGAACGGCGTGGCGGGCCAATACGGGATAGGCAAAGCTGATGACGTCCTTGGCCGCGCCATCGAAGGTGAGCGCCACGAAGCGCCGTTTCTCCGGCAGCGTGACCGCGCGCCGGCAAACCTCGTCCATGCCGACGAAATCATACTTCCAGCGCTTCAGCGCGCGAATGGCGCGGTCGAGGAATTGCGGCGAGATCTCGTTGTTGCGCAGCGGCTGAAACCCGCCGCGCCGCCGTGGCCGCACGCGCTGGAAGCGAAGGATGGCGCCCTCGCCGCGGCTGCGCAGCAGCGGCTGGCCGGTGAACCAGGCCAGTTCAAGCCGCAACCGCTCCAGCCATCTGTCGTCGGATGCCAATATCCCACCTTCGGGTTCGCCGGCGGCCGGTCTCCGCGCTCATTGTCATTACCCTTTGTTGACATTTCTTTGCAAAGGTCGGCCACAGGCCGAAATACGCATTTTTTGCTTTCCCGACAGGTTTCGTGAATGACCATGGCTGCGGCGATGCAAGGCCGGACGGCAGGAGCGCCAGCGCGGTCGAAAGCGAGCCGCATCGCGCATGTCGACATCGTCGCCGATCTCGGCCGCGCCGAGCCGGTCTGGCGCGCCTTCGAAGAGCCCGGTCATTTCTTCACGCCGTATCAGCGCTTCGATCTGTTGAGCCCCTGGCAGCGGCTGGTTGGCGAGATCGAGGGCGCCCGCCCGTTCATCGTGATTGCCCGTGATGCCGAGCAAAAGCCACTCGCGCTGCTGCCACTCTCGCTGCGCCAAAGCCACGGCGTGCGCACCGCCTGCTTCATGGGCGGCAAGCACACGACCTTCAACATGGGGCTGTGGAACGCCGAGTTCGCCGCGCAGGCGGTGCTCGCCGATCTCGACGCGCTGATGGCGCCGCTGCGCGAGCACGTCGACGTCCTCGCACTGATGCAGCAGCCGAAGCAATGGCACGACCGGCAAAATCCGTTTGCGCTTCTACCGCGGCAGAGTTCGATCAACGGCTGCCCCTTGTTGGTGATGCAGCCCGGCGGCCCGCCGGCATCGCGGATCAGCAATTCGTTCCGCCGCCGTCTGAAGAGCAAGGAGAAGAAGCTCCAGGCACTCGGCGGCTACCGCTATCACCTCGCCACCACCGACGCAGAGATCACCCGCCTGCTCGACTGGTTCTTTCGGGTCAAGCCGGCGCGGATGGCTGAACACAAGCTACCCAACGTGTTCGCCGATCCTGGCGTCGAGCCGTTCATCCGCAGCGCATGCCTGTCACCGCGCGGCGAAGGCCGCATCATCGACATCCACGCGCTCGAATGCGACGACGAGGTGATCGCGATCTTCGCCGGGGTCGCCGACGGCCAGCGCTTCTCGATGATGTTCAACACCTACACGCTGTCGGAGCAGGCCCGCTACAGTCCCGGCCTGATCCTGATGCGCAACATCATCGACCGCTACGGCGAGCGGGGCTACCGCTCGCTCGACCTCGGCATCGGCTCTGACGGCTACAAGCGGATGTTCTGCAAGGATGACGAAGACATCTTCGACAGCTTCGTCCCGCTGACCTCGCGCGGCAAGCTCGCAGCCATGGCAATGTCCTCGCTCAACCGCGGCAAGCGGCTGGTGAAGCAGAACCAGATGCTGTTCGATCTGGCCCGGCGGCTGCGGCAGGCGTTCGGGTAAGCGCCGAACTGTCGTAGGGTGGGCAAAGCGGAGCGTGCCCACCCTGTCAACCGCGATCGTTGAAAGATGGTGGGCACGGCGCAAGTGCGCCTTTGCCCACCCTACGATCCCGAACTCGCGGAGATAGATGCCTGACCCGTCGCTATCGCGGCGAGCCCCCTCTCCCGCAGGGGAAGGTAAGAACTACGCCGCCACCACGCGCCGGGCGGGCTCGCCGGGATTGGATGGCTGCACCGGCTTGCTGAGCATCGTCACCTCGCTGAAACCTACCGCTCTCAGCTGCTCGCACATCAGCGCGCGCGCATCCGGCTCCATCGCGCTATCGGGCACCACGACCGCGCGGGCATTCGCGGTCAGCAGCTCGGCCGGCAAATCGGAGGCACTGCCGGCATCGATCAGCACATGGTCGTAGGCGCGAAGCAGCGCGTCGATCGCGAGCGTCACCCGTGGCGACTGAAGCAGGCTGCGGTCGAAGCCAGGACGGCCGGCGACGACCAATTGCAGCCGCGAGAGCCTGTCCTTGGTGATGACTTGCGCAAACGAAGCCTCGCCCTGCATCAGTTCGGCAAGGCCGGGAGCCATCGGATCGGCCGACACCGCGGCAATCATCGGCGAAGATCCGGCGAGATCGACCACGACCACACGCGCGTCGCGCGCCAGATGACGGGCGAGCGTCAGCGCCGACAGCGTGATGGCATCGCCCGATGCGGTGCCGAGCACCGTGACCTTCTTCGCCGCAGCACCGGCGGCTCGCAGCTTCTCGGCCAGCCGCCCGATCTCCGCGAAATCGCCGACATCGGCATCGGCTGTCATCTCCGGTTGAAGCGGCACGGAGTCCGCCACCACGGAATCCACGGCGGGTTCACGACGAGCCGCTGCCGGAATCAGCGCGGCTACGGCGCGCGGGGCGGTCTGGCGCAGGAGTTCGCCGGTGACGACGAGGCCGGAGGAAAGCAGCAGCGTGGCCAGTGTCGCGATCAGCACGATCGGCAGCTTCTTGGGATAGGCCGGTGTGTTGGAGACGATGCCGCGGGAAATGATGCGGCCTTCCGTCGGCGCGGTATCGATGGTCTCGCGGGCGTTGGCTTCGCGGTACTTGGCGAGATAGGTCTCGAGCAGGTCGCGCTGGGCCTTGGCTTCGCGATCGAGCGCGCGGAGCTGCACGTCCTGGCCGTTGGTCGAGGTCGCCTGCTTCTTGAGCTGTTCGAGGCTCGCGGTCAGGCCGTCGACCCGGCCGCTGGCGATCCGCGCGTCGTTTTCGAGCGAGCGCGAGATCTTGGCCGCCTCGTCGCGAATTTGATTGTCGAGGTCGCCGAGCTGCGCCTTGAGCTCCTTGATCCGCGGGTGATTGCCGAGCAGCGTGGATGATTGCTCGGCGAGCTGCGCCCGCAGCGTCACCCGCTGCTCCGACAGCCGCCGCATCAGTTCGGAGTTCACCACCTCCGAGGCCTCGATCGGCTTGCCGCTCTGGAGCATCTCGCGGATCAGGCGTGCCTTGGATTCCGCGTCCGACTTCAGCGCGCGCGCATTGTTGAGCTGGGTGTTCAACTCGCCCATCTGCTGGTTCGACAGCGTGGTGTTGTTGGTGCCGATGAACAGGCTCGACTTCGAGCGGAAATCCTCGACCTTTGCCTCGGCATCGGAGACCTTCTTGCGCAGATTCTCGATCTCACCCGAAAGCCACTGGCTGGCGCTGCGCGCCTGGTCCTGCCGCGCATTCTGCTGCAGAACGAGATAGCCGTCGGCAATCGAATTGGCGACGCGCGCGGCAAGCTCCGGATCGGCCGACTGGAATTCGACCACGATCACGCGCGACTTGTCGACGGCATAGGCCTGGAGGCGATCGTAATAAGCGTCGAGCACGCGCTCTTCCGGCGTCATCGAGAACGGATCGCGGCCGATGCCGACCAGCGCCGCAAGCGACTTCAGCGGGGACACGCCTCCCAGCACCGGATCGAACTCCGGCCGCTCCGCAAGCTTGTTCTTCCTGATGATCTCGCGCGCGAGATCGCGCGACAGCACCAGCTGGACCTGGCTCGTCACGGCCTCGGGGTCGAGCGCCTGCCGCTCCTCGGTGCTGCGGTCGCTGCTCGGCCGCAGGAATACGTTCTCGCGGCCGTCGATCAGGATGCGTGATTCCGACTTGAAGCGGGGTGTCACCAGGTTGACGACAGCGACGGAGGCCACCAGCACCAGTACCGTCGGCACGATGATCCAGCTGCGCTTGCGACCCAGCGCGCCTCCGAGCGCGTGCAGATCGATGTCACCGGATTCGGCTGGCGCCGGCTTCGCGGCAACGGGCGCGGGCCTGGCTTCAATCTTGGGCTTTGCCTCGGGCCTGGCTTCGGCTTTGGGCTTCGACACAACCCGCTCGATTACCGCCCTGTCCTTGCCGGCACGCCAGAACGCTAAACGCATCGAACACTCCCGTGGGGGCAACGCCACCAAACCACCTCAAGCGGGGCGATTACACTCGATTAAGGTTGCCGCTGGGTTAATCGTGGCGTGTCACAACCGCCACGCGCGCGCTCGTCACCGTTTGTTAACCATGAAGGCCCTTAATCCGTCTCGATATCCGAGAACTTGTTCGGCATTCGCCGTCGAGCGCTGGTTTGATCATGCCCCCCTCTCCCGACCAGCCGCTTCGTATCCTTCACGCCGTGCGCGCACCCGTCGGCGGCATTATCCGGCACATCCTCGATCTCGCCAACGGGCAGGTCGATCGCGGTCATCATGTCGGCATTCTCGCCGACAGTCTCACCGGCGGCGAGCGCGCCGACAAGGCGTTGGCCGAGCTCGCGCCGCGGCTGAAGCTCGGCGTGCATCGGCTGGCGATCCACCGCGAGCCTTCGCCGGCGGATTTTCTGGTGTGGCTTCGGATGCGGCGCCTGATCGCGCAACTCAAGCCCGACGTAACGCACGGCCACGGCGCCAAGGCCGGCGCTTTCGTGCGCATGCGGCGGCGTTCGGACAAGACCATTCGCATCTACACCCCGCACGGTGGCTCGCTGCACTACCCGCTCAACACTTTCAAAGGCGAGTTTTACGCGCGGCTCGAGCGGGCGCTGATGCATGCGACCGATCTGTTCCTGTTCGAGAGCGCCTTTGCCCGCGACACTTACCAGCGCATCGTCGGTACGCCCAAGGGCGTGGTGCATTGCGTCTTCAACGGCGTGACACCGGAAGAGTTCGAGCCCGTCGTCGTCGCGGAGGACGCCACCGACCTCGCCTATGTCGGCGAGTTCAGGCACATCAAGGGCGCCGACCTGCTGGTCGATGCGGTGGCGCGGCTGCATGCCGGCGGCAAGAAGGTCACGCTGACGCTCGGCGGCGACGGCGAAGAGACGGCCGCACTCAAGGCACAGGTCGAGAAGCTCGGCCTGACCGGATCGATCCGCTTCATCGGCCACGTCAAGGCGCGCTACGGTTTTTCCAAGGGGCGGCTCCTGGTCGTGCCATCGCGCGGCGATTCCATGCCCTATGTCGTGATCGAGGCGGGCGCGGCCGGAATCCCCATGATCGCGGCGCGCGTCGGCGGCATCCCCGAAATCTTTGGCGCGGAGAGCCCAGCCCTGTTCGCCGCCAGCAATCCCGATGCGATGGCCGAAGCCATCGCGACCGCGCTTGGAGACCCGCAAGCGACCGCACGACGAGCGGCGACGCTTCGCGAGCGGATATCGGCGCAGTTCTCCCAGCAGGCAATGGTCGACGGCGTGCTCGCGGGGTACCGCGCCGCATTTGCAAATCATTAACCATTCTTAAGACCGCTTTAGAGAATCTTCCGATTTGTCGGATAGCGATGAGCCCGGGGGATGCTCACCCGGGACGCCAAGCCGTGGCCCGGGGCTGTTGGAATGGACGGGACGCCCGTGGAACCGCTCAACGCACGCTCGATGCTCGATGCCGCGACCAGCGCCGCGGCCAACCCGGCTGAAACAGCTTTCGTCGAACGCCGCCGCCGGCTGACGCCGGCTGCGCTCGAAATCGTCAATCAGAAGGTCGCCCGCGCCTATTCGCCGATCGTGATCACCGGCATCGCGCGCGCTGCCGATTTCCTGCTGCTGAGCTTCATCGGCATCGTGGTCTATGCCGGCTATATCATACCGCTCGCCGGATTCCGCTGGGATTATCTCGCGGCGATCTTCGCCGTGGCCACTGCCGCGGTCGTCTGCTTCCAGGCCGCCGACATCTACCAAGTGCAGCTGTTCCGCGGACAGCTGCGGCAGATGACGCGGATGATCTCGTCCTGGGCCTTCGTCTTCCTGCTGTTCATTGGCGCGTCCTTCTTCGCCAAGCTCGGCGGCGAGGTGTCGCGGCTGTGGCTCGCCTCCTTCTTCTTTCTTGGACTGGCCGGGCTGGTCGGCGAGCGCCTCGTGCTGCGCGCGCTGGTGCGCAACTGGGCGCGTCAGGGCCGGCTCGATCGCCGCACCATCATCGTCGGCTCCGACCACAATGGCGAGCAGCTGGTGGAGGCGCTCAAGGCGCAGGAGGATTCCGACATCCACGTGCTCGGCGTGTTCGACGATCGCAACGACAGCCGTGCGCTCGACACCTGCGCCGGCGCGCCCAAGCTCGGCAAGGTCGACGACATCGTCGAGTTCGCCCGCCGCACCCGGGTCGATCTCGTGCTGTTCGCGCTGCCGATCTCGGCGGAGACGCGCATCCTCGAGATGCTGAAGAAGCTCTGGGTGCTGCCGGTCGACATCCGGCTGTCCGCGCACACCAACAAGCTGCGCTTCCGTCCCCGCTCCTATTCCTATCTCGGCACGGTGCCGACGCTCGACGTGTTCGAGGCGCCGATCACCGACTGGGATCTGGTGATGAAATGGCTGTTCGACCGTATCGTCGGCGGCCTCGCATTGCTGGCCGCGCTCCCCGTGATGGCGCTGGTCGCAGTGGCGGTGAAGCTCGACAGTCCCGGCCCCGTGCTGTTCCGCCAGAAGCGCTTCGGCTTCAACAACGAGCGCATCGACGTCTACAAGTTCCGCTCGATGTATCATCACCAGGCCGACCCGACGGCCTCGAAG
Source organism: Bradyrhizobium sp. LLZ17 (assembly GCF_041200145.1). Classification (NCBI taxonomy): domain Bacteria; kingdom Pseudomonadati; phylum Pseudomonadota; class Alphaproteobacteria; order Hyphomicrobiales; family Nitrobacteraceae; genus Bradyrhizobium; species Bradyrhizobium zaerense. Next base: position 934,781 of record NZ_CP165734.1, on the reverse strand, counting down.
GTCGTGACCAGGAACGATCCGCGCGTCACCCGCGTCGGCCGCTTCATTCGCAAGACCAGCCTGGACGAGCTGCCGCAGCTGTTCAACGTTATCTTCTCCGGCAATCTCTCCCTGGTCGGCCCGCGGCCGCACGCGGTGCAGGGCAAGCTGCAGAGCCGGCTGTTCGACGAGGCCGTCGACGGCTACTTCGCCCGCCACCGTGTCAAGCCCGGCATCACCGGCTGGGCCCAGGTCAATGGCTGGCGCGGCGAGATCGACAACGAGGAGAAGATCCAGAAGCGCGTCGAGTTCGACCTCTACTACATCGAGAACTGGTCAGTGCTGTTCGACCTGGTCATTCTCTTGAAAACGCCGATCGCTCTGCTGACCAAGAACGAGAACGCGTATTGAGTTGAGTTTCTCTGTCATGCGCCGGCTCGACCGGGCGATGACAGCGAGCGTGTGTGTGTACCAGTTTGCGTAAACGTGTGAGCGTGTAATGGCGTATGCGGCAACGACCGGGGACATGAGTGTAGCGGTTCGCGCTGCGCCCGGCGTGCTGGCCCTGCAGCGCGCGCTGGTGTGGCTGGTCGGCGCGTCCGGCGCGATCGTCTTCATCGAGCCGAGCCCCTACGAGATCGTGACGCTGCTCGCCACCGTCACCTTCTTCGCCACCGGCCTGCGGCTCAAGCTCGTGCTGATGCCGCTGCTGCTGGCATTGGTGCTGCTCAATGTCGGCTACACCATCAGCGCGATCCCGCTGCTCGATCAGTCCGAGGTCGCGAGCTGGATCGCGACCTCCTGGTACATGGCGGTGACCGTGGTGTTCTTCGCCATGGTCATGTCCGAGGACACGACAGCCCGGCTCGACATGCTGCGCCGCGGCCTCGTGATCGGCGCAATGGTCGCCGCGCTCTCGGCGGTCGCGGGCTATTTCAACCTCGTTCCCGGCGGCCACGACCTTCTGACCCTGTACGAGCGCGCCCGCGGCACGTTCAAGGATCCGAACGTGCTTGGCGCCTTCCTGATCCTGCCGGCGTTGTTCTCGCTCCAGAGTGTGGTCTCGGACAAGGTGGGCAAGGCATTCCGCAATCTCATTGCGTTCAGCGTCATGTCGCTGGCGATCCTGCTCGCCTTCTCCCGCGCCGCCTGGGGCGGACTGGTCCTGACCTCGGCCTTCATGCTGGCGCTGATGGTGCTGACCAGCCGCACCAACGCGCAGCGCTCGCGCATCATCATCATGGCGATCGTTGCCGTGGTGCTGGGCCTGGCGCTGATCGCGGTGCTGCTGTCATTCGACAGCATCGCCGAGATGTTCAAGCAGCGCGCGAGCTTCGACCAGAGTTATGACGAAGGCCGCTTCGGCCGGTTCGGCCGGCACATCCTCGGTGCCGAGATGGCGCTCGACCTGCCGTTCGGCATCGGCCCGCTACAATTTCACCGCTTCTTCCCCGAGGACACGCACAATTCCTACCTCAACGCCTTCATGTCCGGCGGCTGGCTGTCGGGCGTGTGCTATCCCGCGCTGGTCTTCACCACGGTGATGATGGGCTTCCGCCACATCTTCGTGCGGGTGCCGTGGCAGCGCGCTTATCTCGCGGTGTTCTCGGCCTTCGTCGGCACCGTCGGCGAAAGCTTCGTGATCGACACCGACCACTGGCGGCACTTCTGGATGATGCTGGGCGCGATGTGGGGCATGATCGCGGCCGCACAGGCCTACAAGACTAACGACGCTTCTTCAGCTTGAGATCGGGGCGCTTATCCGGAGGCGTATCGAGCAGGCCCTTCAGCGCCGCTGTCGCCGCAACCACGCCCTTGTAGCCCTCGTTGGCGAAGCGCAGCAGTAGCCGCAGCTCGTCGTCGGAATAGGCATTGAACACCTTCTCCATCGCCTGCTGCATCGGCACGTAGAGCCGGCCGATCTTCATGGCCGTCTCCGGCACCACGGCGATGAAGACCTTGCGGCGATCGGTCTCGTCGCGCTCGCGGCGCACCAAACCGGCCTTCTCGAGCCGGTCGACCACGCCGGTGATGGCGCCGGTCGTCAGCCCCGTGACTTCGGCGAGCCGGCCCGCGGTGACGCGGCCTTCCAGGTAGAGGATGTCCATGCATTCGAGGTCGGAATTGGCAATTCCGGCAACGTCCGCAACGGCCTGGCCATAGAGCACGCCTTGCGCGGACGACCGCCGCATCGCCTCCTCGAGCTCTTCCAACAACAACGCGCGCGCCTTCGCCCTTGACACGGCCGACCTCATATCTTACCGAATATATATCTTAGCCACTAAGATATTTAGCGACCGTGATTTCTCCTATCACCGCGGAAGCCCCCGGAGCAAGCCATGTCCCATCGTCCCCGCAAGGCCCTGATCATCGGCGCCGGCATCGCCGGGCCCGTCACCGCGATCCTGCTGCGCCGCGCCGGGATCGAATCCGCGATCTACGAAACCTGGCCCTACTCCAAGGGCATCGGCGGCGGCCTCCAGATCGCGCCAAACGGCATGCAGGTCATCGACGAGATCGGGCTCGCCGGCGAGCTCATCAGCCGCGGCTCGGTCGCGGAGTCCTTCAACTTCTATTCGCAGGAGGGCCGAAGGCTCGGCTCGATCAACCGCGACATGGCGCGGCGTTTCGGCCAGCCCGCGGTCAACGTCTGCCGCGCAACGCTGAACGAGATGCTGATCGACAAGGCCTGGTGCTCCTGCGTGTCGCTCTATTTCGAGAAGCGGCTGATCAAGGTCGAGGACCGCGGCGACCAGTCGATCATCGCCTATTTTGCCGACGGCACCACCGCCGAAGGTGACTTCCTGATCGGCGCGGACGGCGTGCACTCGGTGGCGCGGCGCCAGGTGGTGCCGGACGGGCCGCAGCCGTTCAACACCGGCTTAATCGGCTTCGGCGGTTTCGTTCCGCACTCGGTTCTTGACGGCAGGCCGGTCGGCCGCCACGTCGAAACCACGTTCGGTCAGAGCGGCTTCTTCGGCTACGGCTATTGCAGCCCCGATCCCAGCGACGGTGTGATGTGGTGGAGCACGCAGCCCGCCCACGGCATGGACGCCGCGATGTTCCGCGCGCTCGATGAGCGGACGCTGAAGCAGCATCTGCGCAGCTTCCACCATAGCTGGCACGATCCGATCCCCGCGATCATCGAGGCCGCCGAGACCATCGTGGTCACCGATACGCTCGACGTCGCCACGTTGCCGACCTGGTCGCGCAAGCGTTCGCTGCTGATTGGCGATGCCGCGCATGCGACCAGCCCCCACGCCGGCCAGGGCGCCTCGCTCGCGCTCGAGGATGCGATGCGGCTTGCCCGTCTGATGCAGGATGGCCAGGAGCTCAGCGCCACCTTCCAGGCCTTCGAGGCAGAGCGGCGCCCGCGCGCGGAAAAGATCGTCGCCTTGGCCCGCCGCAACGGCAACGGCAAGCGCGAATTCAGCGCCACCGGCGCCTGGGTGCGAAATCAGATGATGAAATGGCTGTTGCCGCTGGGCTCCAAGAGCATGGAGTTCATGTACGCGTACGACGCGCGGGCGGTGTAGCCGCCTCTCTCCCTCTCCCCGTTCTTACGGGGGAGAGGGCTGGGGTGAGGGGCTGCCTCGGCGGGAGCGCTGAGAGTTTGACTCGCTGAGGCTCCCCCTCACCCGGATTGCTGTGCCAATCCGGCCTCTCCCCGCAAGTGGCAGGGCAATCGCATATGGATTACACGAGGACCGCGCGGCTTGCTCGGCCTCTCCCGCTTGCGGGAGAGGCCGACGCGCCCCGGGCGATGCGAAGCATCGTCCCGCGCGCGGCGGGTGAGGGCTCTCACCACGCAGGACAATCTCCGCAATTCTCGACAATCCCGACGCGGACATACCCTCTCCCCCAACCCTCTCCCGCAAGCGGGAGAGGGGGCCGACTGCCGATGACGCTGCACCGTGCACGCATATGCGATTGCCCTGCCGCAAGCGGGGAGAGGCGAAGCCGGCAGCTAGATTCTCCACCTCGAACGTCAGTCCCGCATGCTCCTGCAGCCGCTTGATCAGCTTGTGCTGCATCGCTGCGCCCGGCGTCCAGAAGCCGGCCGGCACGTCCGTCACATCGCGCAACAGGCAGATCGCGCATTCGGAGATGATCTTCGCGGTCGACGCGTAGCCTGGATCGAGGTCTCCCTTGATCCCGGCTCGGACCTGGCGGCCGTCAGGAGCGACTGCAATATAGAGCAGATCGTAATGACCGTTTTCGCGCTCCTCCCTTGACGGCCCCTCGCCAGGCCTCAGCGCTTCGGGACCGGTCTTTTGGCCGTTGGCCGCCATGACAAGCTTGGCGTTGGCCTGCCCTTCGTCTCCCGCTCCCGTCAGCACCATCTCGTCGTAGACGAAGTCCCTGCCATAGGGAAATCCCATCAGCATGTTGGAGCGATGGACGTTGCGGGTGTTGACCGTCGCCATCGCGAACGGGGCGGACCAGGACTGCAGGTCTTCCTCGAACACAGGCTTGTTGCCGCGCGGCTGTTTCGGACCTTCGAATCCCGGCGTGAAGGCAAACGGATCTTTAAGGATCGACACCAGGCTGAGATCCTGCGCAACCGCCTCGAAGGTGACCCTTGCGCTTGCCGAAGTGCCGCCGGAAAACTTCCAGCTGAGGTCCCGCACACGGCCCTTGACGCGCGGCGCCGGCGCACCGAACACTCGCCTGGCCTCCTCTTGCACGAAGAACGTACCGAGCTCGAACGGCACCGAGTCGAAGCCGCAGGAGAACATGATGCGCGCGCCGCTCGCTTTTGCGGCCGTCTCATGCTTGTCGATCATCTGTTTCAGCCAGATCGGCTCGCCGCAGAGATCCATGTAGTCGGTCCCGGAGCCAACGCAGGCGGCGAGCAGGTCGGAGCCGTAGAGTTGGTACGGACCGACAGTGGTGACCACCACCTTCGCTTGATCGACCATCGCCTGCAACGACGCGGGATCGCTGACATCAGCCAGGATGAGCGGCGTATCAGCCGCCGTGCCTATCGCGTCGCGCACCGAGGCAAGCTTGTCTCTGCTTCGCCCGGCCATCGCCCATGTCAACGTCTTGTCGTCCTCTGATCGCGCAGCAAGATATTCGGCGACGAGCTGGCCGGTGAACCCGGTTGCACCGTAGAGGACGATATCGAATTTGGACGATGACAAAGGCGGCCCCGAGCTCACTTAGGCTTCGACTCCGAACGTCAGTCCCGCATGCTCCTGCAGCCGCTTGATCAGTTTGTGCTGCATCGCTGCGCCCGGCGTCCAGAAGCCGGCCGGGACGTCCGTCACATCGCGCAGCATGCACATCGCGCATTCTGAAATCATCTTCGAGGTCGAGCCGTAGCCGGGATCGCGATCGCCGGTGACGCCGGCGCGAACCTGACGGCCGTCGGGCGCGATCGCGACATAGAGCACGTCGAAGCGGCCGGTCTCGCGCTCTTCCTTCGACGGGCCCTCACCCGGCTTCGGCGCGCTCGGGCCGGTCTTCTCGGCGTTCGCCGCCATCACGCGCTTGGCGTTGGCCTCGCCCTTTTCGCCGGGACCGGTCAGGACCATCTCGTCGTAGACGAAGTCCTGGCCGTAGGGGAAACCCATCAGCATGTTGGAGCGGTGGACGTTGCGCGTGTTGATCAACGCCATCATGAACGGCGCGGCCCAGGATTGCAGATCCTCCTCAAAGGCCGCCCTGTTGCCCCTCGGCTGCTTCGGACCGGTGAACCCGGGCGTCAGCGCGAACGGATCATTCAGGATGGTGATGAGGCTGATGTCCTTTGCGACCGCGTCGAAGGTCGCCTTCGCGCTCGCCGCGGTGCCGCCCGAGAGCGTGCCGCGCATGTCGCGCACACGGCCTTTCACGCGCGCGGCCGGTGCGCCGAGCACGCGCTTGGCCTCTTCCTGCACGAAGAACGCGCCGAGCTCGAACGGCACGGAATCGAAACCGCAGGAGAACACGATGCGCGCGCCGCTCTCCTTCGCTTCAGCCTCGTACTTGTCGATCATCTGCCGCATCCAGATCGGCTCGCCGCAGAGATCGAAATAGTCCGTGCCGGTGGCGACGCAGGCAGCTAACAATTCCTCGCCATAGTGCTGATACGGACCGACGGTGGTGATCACCGACATGGTCTGCTCCGCCATCGCCCTGAGCGAGGCGGCGTCTGACGCATCCGCGACGATCAGCGGCGTATTGCCGGGCGCGCCGATCGCATCGCGGACCGATTTGAGCTTGCCGAGGCTCCGGCCTGCCATGGCCCATTTCGGCGCCATGTCGCCCTTGTAATGCTGCGTCAGATATTCGGCGACGAGCTGGCCGGTGAAGCCGGTCGCGCCGTAGACGACGATGTCGAATTTCGCAGAGCTCATGGTCGGCCTTTACTTCTTCGCGTAGCTCACGCCCATGCCGGCACGGACATCGCTTTGAATACCATAGGGTGGAATCGGATAGCGCAGGCCGTTTTTGGCCAGTGCCTTCATGCATTAGATCGCCTTGGCGAGGTGCTGGGGCTTCAGCGCCATCAGCATCTCCTCGTCCGGCACGCCGCCATAGCGCCGTTCGGCATAGCATGGCAAGGACAGGCTGGGCTCGCCGGTTTTGAGCGCCCGCCCCCACGAATCCGCGCAAGCCGTCTCGCCGACGACGCCCCATTCGAATTTCTTGTAGCCGGTATATTGCAGCCCGTTGATCAGGATGATCATCTGGCCGGGCGTGGCATAGACGAGGCAGATGTCGGGCGGATCGAGCCGGCCGCTCGCAAGCGGGCTCACCGCCAGCGCCTGGTATTGGCCGAACGGAACCACGTCCAGCGCCTCCTGGCGCTTGCGCGCGTCCTCCGCCGTGCCGTGCCAGACGCCGACATAGTTTTCACCGGCGAGCCACTTTTCGTCCTGCGGCGCGAGGCCAATCACGGCGCGGCACTGGTGGCCTACGAGATCGTCGGCGGTGATGCCGACGGTCCAGCCGAGCCGCGAAGCCATACTGACGATCTGGTCGGTGGTATGGACCGCGTTCGGCCGCCGGATTTTCGGGATCGCCTCCATCTCCGCGACGCGCGCGAACAGCTTCATGCCGATCACCGTCGTCTTCAGCCGCAACAGGCTGTTGAGATCGGTGACGAGGCCGGCAAGGTCGATCGTCTCGGCGCTCTGTTGCGGCATGGCGTTCCTCCGGGCCGGCGATCGCGCGCCGGTGCTGTTGTTGTTTTTCCAGTTCCGGTTCTAGTCCCTGGCTGGTCCGGGAAGCAACTCGCCGGTGCGGCCCATCAGGCGATAGGCCACAAGGCCGATCCATTCGCGCATGGCGACGTCGGTCCGGCCGAGCCCGTCCGCGCCGATATTGGTGAAGGCGAAAAGCTCGTCGCGTCCGCCCATCCGCCAGTCCACCGGATAGGCCTCGACGTCAAATCCGGCTTTGCGAAAAATTCCCATCGATCGCGGCATGTGGAACGCCGAAGTCACCAGAAGCCAGCGCTCGCCCGGCTTCGGCGCCACCAATTGTTTGGTGAAGATCGCGTTCTCGTAGGTGTTGCGCGAATTCCGTTCCAGGACCAGGCGCTCCTTCGGCACCCCCAGGTTTTCGAGGATCGGCGCAGAGTAGTCGGATTCCCGGGCATCGGTCGAAACCAGGTTCGCGTTGCCCCCGGTGAAGACGATGCGCGCATTGGGATAGCGGCGCGCGAGCTCGGCCAGTGCAAACAGGCGATCGGCCGCATGCGGGACGACGGGCGAGTGATGCGCCGCCGACAGGTCCGTGTCGACGGAGCCGCCGAGCACGATGATGCCATCCGGCGCACCGCGCGACGGATCCCATTGCGGAAAACGCGACTCGAGCGGATAGAGCAGGAGATTGCCAAGCGGAGAAAACGCGGCCAAGGCCAGCAAGATCAGCGTGGTCACGGCGAGCTTGCGACCCAACGCCGCAAAGCGCGTCACCATTAGAATGAGCGACACGAGGCCAAGCTCGACCAGCAGATTGATCGGCAGCAGCGCGGCACCGAGCGTCTTGGACAGGATGAAGAACAGGAGAACCTCGCTGAAATGATCGAGCCTATGACATGCGGGCTTGACCTGCCCGCCCGTCTTCGGAAATCTTCTTGAAGAGGATCGATTGCGGGGTCAAGCCCGGCCGTGACAAGTTCTCCTGCTGCCGTCAATGAAAACGACCGGACACCGCCAATGACCCATCACCACCTGCATGCAAGCCCCGACACCTGCCACTGGGGCTACTTCGAGGCCAGGCTCAAGCCGGTTCTGACCATCAAGAGCGGCGACGAGGTCACCATCGACACCATCAGCGGTGGCCCGGAGGTGGTGCCGGACCGCAGCCGGTTTCACGTTCCGCCCGAGTTGTTCGAGGTGCATGCGAAATCCGAACGGATGCTCCCGGGCCATATCCTCACCGGCCCGATCGCAATCGATGGCGCCGAACCCGGCGACGTGCTCGCGGTCGAGATTCTCGAGATCGAGCTCCGGCAGGATTGGGGCTACAATCTGATCAAGCCGCTTGCCGGCACCCTGCCCGACGATTTTCCCGACACGCGCCTGCTCAACATCCCGCTGGACCGGGCGCGGATGGTCGGCCGCATGCCGTGGGGCCTCGACCTGCCGTTGAAGCCGTTCTTCGGCGTGATGGGTGTGGCGCCGCCGCCGGCCTGGGGCCGCATCACCTCGCTGATTCCACGCGCGATGGGCGGCAATCTCGACAACAAGGAGCTCGGCGCGGGCGCGACGCTGTATCTGCCGGTGTTCGTGCCGGGGGCGATGTTCTCCTGCGGCGACGGCCACGGCGTGCAGGGCGACGGCGAAGTCTGCGTCACCGCGATCGAGACCGCGTTGCAGGGCCGCTTCCGGCTGACGCTGCGCAAGGATCTGCGGCTCGATTATCCGCGCGGTGAAACGCCGACCCACTACATGACCATGGCGATGGACCCCGACCTCGACCAGTGCGTGGTGCGGGCGTTGCGGGACATGATCGTACTGCTCGGCGAAAGGCGAAACCTGTCGCGCGAGGACGCCTACACGCTGTGCAGTCTCGCCGCCGATTTGCGGGTGACGCAGACCGTGAACGGCTCCAAGGGCATTCACTGCATGATCGAAAAGACCATCGTGCACAGCTAGCTCAGCCCCTCTCCCTTCTCCGCGTCCAGCTCCACCGCCGCACCGGATACCGGCGCGGCGCCCGACGTCGTGGACGTTTTCTCCAGCGATTCCAACAAGCTCAAGAATAGCCGCGATCGGGATTTGACTTCCGCTATCGAACCTAAATAGAGTCTTAATCGTTACTTTTCTGTACCCGCGTATGAGGCTAGCGTTCGGACATGGCCACCGAAAAAGCCGAGACTGACCGCATTCCCGTAACCTTGGCGCTCTCGACCATCACCTATCTGGAAAAACTGGTGAGACAGGGCACCCACGGCACCAGCGTTCCCGGCGTCGCACGGACTTTGATCGAGGAAGGCATCCGTCTCGCCATCAAGGACGGGCTTTTGTCGATCTGCGACAATGGCAGGACCTGAGCGCGCAGCGAGCGTGAAGCGGACGGATCTCGAGCGGCGGATGGCCGACATCTGCAACCTGGGACCGTTCAAATGCCTGTTCTTTCACCGACCTGGACCGACGAACGCATCGAACTTCTGAAGCAGCATTTCGAGGCCGGCCTGTCCTGCCGCGAGATCGCCGCCGATATCGGCGTCAGCCGCAACGCCGTGATCGGCAAGCTGTCCCGATTGAATCTCACGCGCGGCCGCTCCGTCGACGAGCGCAGGCTTCAGGACAGGAATTTTCCGCCGGCGCGCGCGAAGGCGGTGCCCCGCCTGCAGTTCGAAATGCTCGCCACGATCTACGGCGAAACCAGCGAGCCCGCGATCGACCGGCCGATCGACGACGCCAACCGCTGCTCGCTGCTGGAGCTCGGCGAAAACCGCTGCCGCTGGCCGATCTCGACGCCGGGTGCCGAAGATTTCTGCTTCTGCGGCAACGCTGCACCTGACGGGCAGTCCTATTGCGCCGGCCACAGCCGCCTCGCCTACCGGCCGAACTCCCGCGCGCGCGTCGCGCGCGGCTGAGGCCGGGTCATCTTGTCCCAAAATGAAAAACCTCCGGCGGGGCATCGCCGGAGGTTTCTGGAGGCTTAGCATCAGCCAAGAGCCGTGACTTTCGAAATCGGCTGAGAGCTATATAGCTTAGTAACTCAGCTAAGTAAATAAATTTGGTGGCGGTGGAATCGCATGGCTGTCTTCCTGTTTGCGTAGAAGCTTCTGCCATTCGAAAGCTCGCTTGCTTCGCAAAAAAACCCCGGCGGTTTCCCGCCGGGGTTCTCTGATCGATCCGCGAGACTCGATCTTAGAAGTTGCGCTGAGCGCGCAGCATCATGGTGACCGAGTTCTGGTCCTTCAGTTCATAGACAGCTGCCGGCTTGGCGGCGGCGGCAATGCCCGGGCTCGCGATCGTACCCGAATACTTCTGATCCAGATGCGAATAGCTCAGGTCTCCCGTGAAGGTCAGGTTCTTGACCGGGGTCCAGGCGACGTTGCCACCGATGGCTGCGAAGTTGAAGTCCGGGTTACAAGTCGAACCCGGGAGCGCGATCGCAGCGAAGTTGCCGCAAATCATCGCCTTGCCGGCATCGCCGTACTTCAACTGAGCATACGCACCGTAGATGCTGGTCGACCAGTAGGGGTTCCAGTTGTGGGTGTAGCCACCGCGCATGCCCCAGGTCTTGACGGTATCGATGCCGGTGCCGACGCCGAAGACACCGTCAGCAAGACCGGCGATACCGACGCTCTGGTAGGCCGTGCCGCTACCGCCGAACATGAAGAAGCTCTGCGGGAACAAGCTCTGGAAGTTGTAGCGAGTCGCGCCATCCGTGTAGACAGCCTGCAAGTTGATGCTGTCGCCAGCTCCGGTCGGGATGTTCTTGATCGACAACGCACCCTGAACCGCCCAGCCCCACTTGTCCTCGGGATGGCCACTGGGTTCGGTCGCGCCGTAGTAGGCGGCATGGAGCTCATGCGCGACAGCCGAGATCTGGGCCAGACCCCAGGCCTGATCGACGCGAACCTGGCCGATGATGTCAGGGGTACGCGTGCCGCCCCAATCGTTGGCACCATAGGTGCCCGTCACGAACGCAGCGCCAGCAGCAGCAGGCGTGGCGAACGTGGTGTTCCAGAGGTTCGACTGGCCACCATTCGCCGACGTCTCGTCCTGCAACGCGATCGAACCGGTGATGCCCTGGCCGAAGTCAGCCGTGTAGGCAACCTGGTTGACGCCGTTCACGTGGTTGCTGCCGCCCGGAAGCGTATCGGGACCGCCAGCGGGATAGCTCTGCCACGGAGCGTCGAACAACGAAACCGTGCGGCCGAAGGTGAAGCCGGCGAACTGGATGAACGCGTGGTAGAGGCCGAGCGAAGCCGAACCGGTGCCGAACGCCGACGGGGTGCTGCCGGTGACCGACGGAGTATCCCAGGTGAAGACCATATCGGCATAAGTGCGAACCACACCATACTCGGTCGCCGTGCGCGTATCGACGGTAAAGTCCATACGAGCGCGGGAATGATAGTAGTCGGTCAGACGGTTGTTCGCGCCTGCGGGCGTGCCTTGCTGGAAGCTATAATCGCCTGCGCCGCCGAGGATCATGTCGGCACGCACATAGCCGCCGAGCTTGATGCAAGTGTCGGTGCCTGGCATGTAGTAGAAACCCGCGCCGTACAGGGAGCAGATCCTCACATATTCGACGGCCTTGGCCTTCAACGGAAGATCAGCCGCCTGCGCTCCACCGACGGCGATCAGACCCGCCGCAGTGCCGAGCAAAACGCTCTTCACCATTCTCATTTTAAAACCTCCAAGTTGCTCATTTTACGGAGACCGGACCGTGAGGCCCCCCAGATCCCCGTCTCCTAAATCCGCTCGGCCGCTTCGCGCTTTCGGACACACCCGCCTGAGACGCGAGGGACGTGAGCGGACCACCTGCAACGGGACGATCGAGTACCCCCCACCGCCACGGATCAATATGCATGTGGCGTTCTTCTAATCAAAATACTTTATTAGATAAGCTTTCCGGTTTCAGTAACTCTGTGTCTGCAAGGCAACACACCCAGGGCTCGGCGAAAAAGCCTGTCCTGATCATCTTTGTAATTTCCATGAGACAATTACCCTGCTCTGCACTTGCGTCAGGGCAGAGTTGCGTGGACTATGGCTCGCGAACACCGGAAAGAAAGAAATTGGCCGACGGGAGTGACGCCGTGTCAGCGACGAGGAAAGAAGGGGCGCGTCTCCGCTCCGTCGGCAATCTCGATATCATCAGGCGATTCACCTGGGAGATATCGTCGATCAACATGTATCTGGAGGAGCTGCGTCAGTTCTGGGCAAGGACGCTCGGCATCAGCGGACCGCAATGGCTGATCCTGATGGCCATCTCCGATCTCGACAAGGACGATGGCGTCCCCGTCAACGTGGTCTCGAAGCTCCTCCACGTCGATCCCTCCTTCGTCACCACCCAATCCAAGCTGCTCGAGAAGAAGGGCCTGTTGCGGCGGCGGCCGTCGACCACCGATGCGCGGGTGGTGCGCCTATCGTTGCTCGACAAGACGCAGAAGCATATTGCGAGCCTCAACGAGCAGTACAAGACGATCCGTGAATTCGTCTTCCAGGAATTCGACGAGAACGAGCTGACCGAATTCACCACCAAGCTCGCGACGTTGAAGTCCCGGCTCGAAAAGGCCTGCGTCCGGATGTCGCTCGACTACTAGGACGCTCCGCTCAGGTTCCCCGGCCCGCGGCGCCGAGCTGCGATTCGAGCCAGTCGAAGATGTATTCGTTGGCAAGGCTCGGATTGTCCGCGTGGGCCTGCGCCGCGCCGGTCTCCGCTGCGGTGAACACCTTCAGCACGAGATCCGAACTGGCAAGGCCCGATTCCTGCACGATCTGACGCGCCCGGTCGGCCTCAAGCCAACCGTCCTCGCCAAGTGTGATCAGCACCGGACAGTCGACGCTGGAGGCCATCAGCAGCGAATGCGGCACCGGAACGATGCTGAGATCACGCATCGCGAAACGGCTGGCGAAGAAGGACCGCTCGTGCAGATCCCACAGGCCGCCATCGCACACGGCTGCAGCGAGCCGCGGCTCCTGCAACACCGCACGTGTGACAAATGAAGAGCCCCACCCGTCCGCCACGATCGCGACGCGATCAACATCGACGTCGCTGCGCGTCTCCAGATAATCCATCGCGCCGGCAATCGAGCTCTCGAGATCCCGGCGTTGCAACACCTGGTCGAGGTGATCGTCGCGCTGCTCGCCAAGCAGGTCGAGAGCGAGCATCGAAAGGCCGCGCTCGCGTGCATGCGGCGCAAGCTTGAACAGAAACTCTTCCTTGCGATGGCCGGGCTCGCCGATGCAGATCACGGTCGGAGCCCGCCCGTTGGCGGATGGCGCCGGCAGGAAGTAGCCCTGTAGCGAATGCCCTTCGACCCACGGCACCGTCACGACTTCGCCGGCCGGGTTGCGCGCCGCGAGGAAGCGGCGGGCGCAATCCTGCATCGCGAGCACCGCAACCCAGCGGCGCTCGTCGGCCGCATCGAGCGGCATCGCGGCCGCGCTGTAGTAGTTCATGGCGCGCAGCCAATTGCGCTGCGCGGTCGCCAAATGGCCCTCCGCGAACGCAGCCTCGGCGCGCTGCCGATTGGCCCGCGCCAGCTTCTTCCACTCGCGATGCCAGGACTGCTCGTCGCCGCGCTTCAGCTGCCGGGCGATCATCAGGCATTCGGCGATGGTGGCGCCGCCCTCCTGGGCCGCGGTGAGCAGCCGCGTGAATTCAGCGGAGATATCCTCTCTCTCCGGGCAGAGGGTCCAGTCGTCGGAGAGGCATGCGGGTATCATCGGGAGCTACGCTCGATCGTGGCGCTACCCCGATTCATTAAACTATTTTAATTCGCCGACCAAGCTGGCTTGCGCCGAATGAGACGCGTCCGAGATCACCATCTCTTGAACGCGTGAATGATTCCCACATCCATGACATTCCCTTGCGACATACGACGACGAATGCATGCGACCCGACGCCGCATAAATTAGTTGCGCGCCTCTTGTCATGATGAACGTCATACTTATATCGGCGCGCCATCGTTGACGGTCTCAGCCAAGCCGCCAGCCGACCTCCTGGGTAAAACTTTCGTAGAAGGCGCGGTCGTAGGCCTGCTCGGGCGTCGCACGCACGCGCTCGTCGAGCCGCTTGGCGTCCTCGCCGACCAGAATGCGCCATCGCTCCGCCTTCACGCCGTCGAGAATGATTTTCGCGGCTTGCGCAGCCGTAGTCGGTGCATCCTCGAGGAAACTGCGGGCGCGCTCGGCAAATACAGCCTGGATGTCTTCGTCCGACATTTTGTCAGCATCTGGCACGCCGGCCGCGACCATGCGGGTGCGGGTCAGCGCCACCTCGTCGGGGTTGAGACGTTCCGAACCATCGGCGCTCTGCACCTTGCGCGAGTTGGAGACGATCGAGGTGCCGATATGGCCTGGCATCACCACCGAGCATTTGACGTGCGGCGCGTGCAGGCGGAGATCGTTGATGAGCGCTTCGGTAAAACCCTTCACGGCGAACTTCGCAGAGCTATAGGCGGTGTGCGACTGGTTCATGCCGATCGAGGCCCAGAAGCCGTTGACACTCGCGGTATTGACGATATGGGCCTCGTCCGCCTTCACCAGCATCGGCAGGAATGTGCGCACGCCGAGATAGACCCCGCCCCAGCAGATGTTGAAGGTGCGCTCCCACTGCTCGCGCGTGTTGGTGAACAGGCTGCCGCCGCCGCCGATGCCGGCGTTGTTGAACAGCAGATGAATCCTGTCGGTCATCTGCTGGTCGGCAAGCTCGTCGCGGAAGCGCTTGAGATGATCCTCGATCGAGACATCGGCGACATGCGTGGTGACGCGCAGGCCCTGCGGCAGCTTCTCGGCCTCGCAGAGCCGCTTGGTCTCGGCCATCGCCGCCTCCGAGATGTCGCACATGGCGACATTGCAGCCCTCGGCCACGAGCTGCCGCGCGAGCTCCCGCCCCATTCCCGTGCCGCCACCGGTGACGACTGCGATCTTTCCTGCAAATTCCTTCATCGGGACTTCGGCCCCTCCCCTTGTCAGTTTGTTTTCTTCATCCTCGGCGCGCCGCGGCGACGGATCCAATGTAGCAGCGCCGCATCCGCAGGTAAAAGCGGATCGGCGCTGCCGGCTTCGGCGTCGATGATTTCAGTGTGCGGACTATTCGGCCGCTTCGACCCCCGCGCCGTTCAAGGCGCCGAGCGCCTGCAGCGCCTTGCGGGTCGCGGCCTGCTGCGCGGGCGAGGCTTCCGGCATCGGCGCGCGTGGATAGGTCCTGGGCAGGCCCTGGAGCATCTGCGCGTAACGCGTGCAAGCGGGCAGATTGTCGGCAATGATCGCGTTCCACAGCGTCAGCAGCTTCTTGTGCAGCTCGAGCGCGCGCGGGTGATCGCCCGCCTTCACCGCATCCCACAGCGCGACCGAGGCGTGCGGCGCCGCTGTCAGGATCGCGGCGATCGAGCCATGGGCGCCCAGCGTGTAGGACGGATACATCAGCGCATCGACCGCGCTGTAGATCAGCTTGTCCGGCGCCATCATCATGAGGTCGGCGAACAGCTTGAGGTCGCCTGCGCTCTGCTTGACGCCGACGACCAGCGGCACCTCGGTCATGATCCGTGTCAACAGCGCCGGCGACAAATACGACCACGGCACCACGTTGTAGATGATGATGGGCATGCCGGTCTCATCCGCCATGGCACGGAAATGCCTCACCATCGCCTCGTCATCCGGCTTGAACAGATAGTGCACCGGCGTGACCTGGAGGGCCGCGACATCCATGTCGCGCACGAGCTTGCCGCGGCGGATCGCATCGCGCGTGGAGTCGACGATGATGCCGGCGATCACGGGAATGCGTCCCTGCACCGCGTCCACCGTCGCGGCGATCAGGTCGCGATATTCCTCATGGTCGAGCGTGTGGCCCTCGCCGGTCGAACCGCCGGCCGCAACGCCATGGGCGCCGGCAGCGATCATCCAGTCGACCTGCGGCGCCAGGAGCTTGTGATCGATCTCGCCATCCTTCCGGAACGGCGTCGTCATCGGCGGGATCACGCCGGTCGGTCGTACCTTCATGCTCTGTCCTCGCGTTTCCAATACCCTGTGGCGGCCCCGCTCTTTTGACGGGCATCCGCATGCTTCCGAGCCTATCGGCTGCATGACGCCTGTGAAGGTCCTCCCGCGCGGCGCTGCCCCCACAATCGGTCATTCCTGCCGTTATTCGTTGGGTTCCCCGTAGTTGTCCGGCTTCGGTTTAAGGGGAAATTTTTTACAATCCGAATCGCCAAATGGGGGTGGACGCTGGGTCGAGTCGGCCAGGCCAGCGTGTTGTTTGTGTCACAGGCTCTGGCACTCCGCTTGCATCCTCTTCGTCATCAGAAACGACCGATGAGGTAACTGGAATGTTCATAACCGTCGTTGCCGTGCTCTGCCGGCTCGGCGCAGCTGCTTCTGGCGGCTGTGTCGAGGAAATCGTGACCGACAGCAACATGACGCCCGAGATGTCGATGATGCAGTGCGCGATCGGCGCACAGGCTCCGCTTGCGAAATGGATGGGCGAGCATCCGATCTATCACGCCAACTGGCGCCTCGACCGCTACAAATGCGTGCCGGGCCACTACGAGATCAAGGGCCACGCCTGAGGGCCACGCAAAACTACTGCTATCGAGGAGACGCCCCGGAGGCCGCCTTGTCGCTCCGCATGGGCACCGCTAGCGCCAGCCGCTTGAGGCAGCGCGCTCTGTGACAACGATCACGCCTTCCCCTCAAGCAATCGCACGCAGAATGATCGCACGCGCCTGCCGCCCCTCCGGCGTCGGCATCAGCGCATAATTGTGCGGCTGATCACGCAAAAGCTGCAGGTCAACCGGCACGCCCACCGCCCTCGCCCGCTCCGCAAGATCGACGCTATCGGGGTAAAGCAGATCGCGCGTGCCCGAGAAGATCGTCATCGGCGCGAGTGAGCGGAACGCGCCGTTGAGCGGGCTGACGAAGGGATGGCCGACATCGAGTTCGCCGGCATAGAGCCGTCCCGCTTCGACAATCCCCGGAATGTCCTGCATGGGATCACGCGCGGCGATCTCGACCTGCTCCGGACGGCTGATCGACGCATCCGCCGCGGGCGAGATCAGCACCAGCCGGTTCGGCTGCCGATGCCCGTGATCACGCAGCCATTGGCAGGCGGCGAGCGCCAGGCCCGCGCCGGCCGAATTGCCGACCACGGTGACTTTTGCGGGACCCGCATCCTCCAGCAGCATCCGCAACAGCTCGGCCGTCGCCGGCACGACGTCCTTCGCGGTCGCGCGCGGCGCAAGCGGATAGATCGGCACCACGCAGACGACGCCCGCCTTGCGCGTCATCTGGCCAACGAAGCGCCAGTGCGCCGGCACGATCTCGTTGATGTAGCCGCCGCCATGCAGGAACATGACGTAGTTGCAGCCCTCATGGCCCAATGGCGGCGCCGTGTAATAGACCGGCCACCCTCCCATCTTGGTCAACGTCGCCTCGACGCCGCGCCCGAGCCCCGTCGGTTCAAACGAGGCCGGCTCCAGCGCGAGCTTTTGCACGTGCGCCTGCACCGCCTCGGCGGACGCGAGCTGTGCCTTGTAGGGAAGCTGCCTCAGCAGCATGTTGAAGGCGCGGCTTTGCAGGCTTGGTGCGGGATCGCGCCGGGACGGCGCACTGAAGACGCAACCGCCCGGACAGAACTGCAAGGCCGACACAAGTCTTGCAACACTCATCTTGCAACGCTCATTTTTGCAAAACTCATGGCTACATCCCCATCTGGCTCTTTCGGCAGGGCGACAGAGAGGCTTGCCGACCCGCCGCCATTTGCCGCTATAATGCGAGCATTCACTCGCTTTTCCTACTCGCATTCAGATCACAAGGTCGTGGCCAGCAAACCGCCCACAAAACCCCGGAAAAATGCCTCGCAGGAGCGATCCCGCGTCACCGTCGACGCCTTGGTCGAGGCAACCGCTCGCATTCTTGTCAAGGAAGGTTTTGAGAAGGCCAGCACCAACCGCATCGCCGAAGTCGCAGGCGTCAGCGTCGGCTCGCTCTACCAGTATTTTCCCAGCAAGGAGGCGCTGGTCGCGGCGGTGATCGACCGTCACAACGAGAAGATCATGCAGGTCGTGCGCGCCGCGCTCGCCGAAGTCGCCGACTTTCCGATCGAGAAAGCCGTGCGCAAGCTCGTGACCGTCGCGGTCGAAGCTCACCGCATCGACCCAAAATTGCATCGCGTGCTCGCCGAGCAGATTCCCCGCACCGGTCAGCTCGCCTACGTCGAAGCCTTCAACCGCGAAGTCCACACCCTCGTCCGCGCCTATCTCGAAAGCCGCCGCAAGGAGATGCGCAGGATCGATCCGGGGCTCGCCACCTTCATCTGCGTCAGCACGATCGAAGCAGTGGCGCACAACGCGGTTCTGAACCAGGCGGAGCTGTTGTCGGAGAAGATGGTGCGGACGCTGGTGGACGAGACGACGCGGATGGTGGTCGGGTATTTGAGGTAATGTTGCTGCGCCGGGAAGCCTTACCGAGAACCAGGACGCGGACTCATGAATCGGCAGCCACAACCTGATGGATGCGCTTTGAAGGCCTTGTCATGATGGATAGCGATGTCCGATGGATCTGGATGTCCTGTTCGTCCCTGGCGGTCTCGGGGATCCATCGCCTGCATGAAGGACGCGGAAGTCACCGCCTTCGTCGCCTCGAGAGGTGCTCGCGCTCGTTATGTGACGAGCGTTTGTACGGGATCATTGGTGCTCGGCGCCGCAGGCCTGCTGAGAGGATATCAGGCCACGTCGCACTGGTATGTTCGCGAGCTGTTGCCCTTGATGGGCGCTACGCTCAAGGCAGAGCGCGTCGTCGAGGATCGCGACCGCATCACTGCTGACGGCGTGACCTCCGGGATCGACTTTGGGCTGACGCTCGCGGCTCGCCTCTCGAATGAGGAAACCGCCAAGCGGATCCAGCTTCTGATCGAATACGATCCAAAGCCACCGTTCGCCGCCGGCAGCCCAGAGGGCGCCGGACCGGCGCTGACACAGGAGATCCTAAAACGTCGCGCACCTCTTATTGCCTCGGCCCGAAAAGAGGCCGAGACGGCCAAAGAGAGGATGGGTATTTAGTGCCTGACGAAACGCTTCTATGCGGATCGGGAGGCGGGATGGAGTAAGAGGCGTTCATCCGGCCCCCGCTCGCGAGCCGGCTGCCTCGAACAGCGCGACATGTTTTGCCGAGCTTGCGGGCCACAGGCAGAACGCCTTCGCCTCCCTCGGCACGCTTGATCGCCTTCAACTTGAACGCCGTGGGAAACGTTCGGGTCGCCATTTTGTCTGTCATCGGTCACCCTTGGAGACAACCTGTCACAGAAATTTACCGCGTCTCACTTACGGGGTGCAGTCCAGTGCACCTCATTGAATCAAGGCAGAGCCCTGCGACTCTATCGGGCGGCGCGTTAGATCAGTTAAGTGCACTGTCACCGTAATCCGGTCTCGGCGGATCCATTGCCCAGGCGGAGCTGTTGTCGGAGCAACTTGCTTTTTTCTTATTGCCTTTCTAACTGACTTACGACGCTCTTTCACTCGAAGCACGACAACGGGGGCACCGCGGCAAGACCTGGTGCGTCCCGCACGAGATCGCGGACGCACTTTGCTGGACGTTGGACCGCTCTCAGAAAATGGTTGGGACCTACACAGCACGCGAGGGCACGCTCGCAACGAATGCGATCGAAAACAGGAGCTACACCGGAATAAATGGTTGCGAGAGTGCAGGTTCGATCAGCGTATTCCTAGGAAACGAAGGATCTTCGTTGGCAAACTGTCCGATGCGACCGCCCCGGGCTCAAGTTCCGTCTGAGACATCTCTGTTGATGGTGGTCCATCAGCAATAGCTTCTGGAAGTAGGTCAATTTGGTCGGGGCTGTGTAATCCTCGCAAAAGGTCTGACAGCTCTATCACCAACCGATCATACTCCGGCGAGCCGTCCACAATTGGCGGACCGGCGATGCCGATATCGGAGTGGGCTGGGTCCACGTCGGGCTCGGAGGTGATCGGTGTAAAATAGACGTTCATAGAGAACTGGTCGAAGACTTTTGCGGCAGCCGCTTTCTGGCAGAACATTAGGCCTGCGAACTTTTGCCCAGAGCTCGCCCTTAGCCTTACAATACGCTTCCGCATGAGCACGAATTTCATCGATGCTTCCCGCTTCGGATCGCAGCCGACCAGATATCTCCGTAGTATAGGGACGGTCAGAATTGGCGCGCCCTAAGAATTTTCCCTTGAATGCACCATGCTTGATCTTGCCGCGGCTGATGTGTGATTCGCTGGTGATCAGGCGAAACCACACGTCTCCATCGGGAGCAACCTCGCCTTCCCGAAGGGGCATGGTGCTAGCTCAGTTTGTCGAACAACGGTTGTAATATCGGGCGAACCTCGCTTGTCTCACCCGTCACCCGATCGAATTCACCGCTCCTGAGTTTCCAATACGCGCGCCAGCGCGGCCCTGGTCCAATGTCCAAAAAGAGTTTGTGCAGATTTCTGTGATTCTCCGGCACCCACTCGAGCGCGATGGAGCCGTCCAGCCCAGGTGAGACTTCTGGAGGACCAAAGTTGTCCGGAAGCCCCACCATAAGGAGATGAGCGTAATCCAATGTTTCTTTAGTGATGGCCTCGGCACCATCGCCGTCCCAGTTGCTTGCCGAATACTGCTCGTAACCACGAAGGAGCTCATGCTTTGAATCGACAGTCAGCATGCCCGCCCAACTGGACAGGCGATGAGCCAGATCATCCGTGGCTGAACCGTGGCCAAATGGCAAATGGAGAGACTGCAAGGGCCGTAGATTCAGGACATTGATCTTATCATCATCTTCGAGCGCGAGCGCATCTTTTCCGATCCGCCGCATAGCGCTGCCCGTCAGCGCTTTGGTAAGCCCAGAAGCTGTGTCTCCATAGCTACCAAGTCCCACGACGGCCAAATGCCCTGATGCCAATTCGATTTGAGGAATCGTGTTTAGAGGACCAGACACCCGAAATTTATACCGAGCATGTTGAAACAGATTACGCTCGACTAAGTCCTTCAAAAGAACGTCGCAACCTATCGCGCTCGATTCATCGAAAAACCAAGCCGCGTCCAGCTTGAGAGAGGCACGAGTTGGCTCTTGAGAGCTTGCCTGCGCTGCACCAGAGGCAGCCGCAATCGCAGCCGCCGCAGCGGCAGCAGCCTGTCGCGGCTGCCGACGTGCCGAAGAACCAATCTTTTGAGATGTGCTAATTGTCGACATTGATGTTGATCAAATTCTGTATTCCAGAAACGAGCAGCTGCCGTATCAGATACTTATTGTAAGTATGCATCAAAGGGATTTCCTGCAACAGTAGGTTCTCTATCGCGTTCAAACCTTCTTCTGGTTGCAAAGTCAGCACGGCCCCCGGCCGATAGATTTGGTTATGTTGAACCGTTACGGCGATCTGATCACCCGGCATTGCGCCTAGGGTCCCTTCCGGTAGTCCCTTTCGGACATCTATGTTCAGCTGGTTGAGGACATTTCCCTCCGGTCGTTCCTCAAACCATCCGGTATATGCATGCCACACTGGGCCGCGCTGAAAGATGGCGGGCGGCAACAAGTCGCACGATCGCGAAAACAATTCACCAAAGTCCGGTTCGGCATCGGAAGTGAAGAATACGTCCGAGAAAACCATTGTGAGGCTGGCGACTCTTAGATCGTTATTCATTTCGGAAATACCGATCAAGCCTGCGGCATTGATCAGAATGTCGCCCGCCTTCGCCCAGACGTCATTCCACCGTGTGTAGGCGGTGGTTTCCACCTTCAGCTCCGGTCCTACCACGCTCAATTGCCATTCAGCGGACCCGTCGGGTCGCTTGTGAGAGAATTCGACGCCTCGGAATACCCTGTTTACCGGTGCCCCACTCTGGGGGTTCACCTGAACGTCGACCACGTGGGTTAGGTCCATGGCCGGAAGAGACCTGCGCCATTCAGCCGGCCCCTTGATCAAGGCTTCGACTGAATTCCACGCAACCGGCTTGTTCAGGCCAATGGCGAACGCCGCCACCTGGATCGCATGCTGCTCGTTCGCTGGTCGAAACGACATTCTGAACCCTTTGCCCTCAGCGGGACTCGTAGCGAAACTAATCCGATCGCACAACTTGGCCGATTGGTGAGTGCAGGCCATCCATGCTGGAAAAGGCTTAATATCGCCCTTGTCCGGCCGCCGACTCTTGGGCGCCTTTGAACATCGGACGAACCGAACCGCAAACACTTTGCGAACGGGCAATCCGCTGCAAACCGAACGCTCAAATATCTGGTTGATTTTAATAGATATTTGGTCGGAGCAGGGACCGGAACTTCCCACCCTCTCTCCCCTAGTGCGCTAACTGGGCTCCGGACGACCGCGCTCCAAAATTCACGGGACAGAACGCAGTGACCGAACCGTCGTAGAAACTTCCGCATCCACAGCCAGCATGATGACACCATACCCCTGTTTTGCCCGACGCGTCAAATCGCTTCGGAAAAACAGTATCCCGCCAATGGCACTGCTACTGTGCATGGGGTTGTTTTCGGCATTTTGGTTTGCCGGCCACAGAAGCAGCCAGCCGATACGACCGTGGCGCATGCGTTACCGGCAGCAGATGGCTCCATGCCACCGTTCAATCCACCGACAGATGATTTGAGAAAAATGGTCGGAGCGAGAGGATTTGAACCTCCGACCCCTAGTCTCCCAGGCGCGGGGCGATCGTTGTTTTTGCTCGCCTTTTTGTGGCAAATTGCAAAAAATCCCGCTGCTGATTTCTAATGACTATCCATCCGGTTTGGCAAAGACATCGGTTGCATGCAAGGCGATCCGATCCGCATATTCCGACACCAGATCATTGCCGAATGCGGAAGCTTTGAGGTTCGCTTCGGGGACGGCCGCCCGAGCCGGTTCTTCTATTGGGATGACGTTCCAAGCCGGCGGCTGAGACCCGAATTGCTCACGAGCGCCGAGGCCGAGGAACAAGCCAAGCAGCTTGCTCGAGCCGAGCGCGAGGCGCTGAAAGCCAGCCGTTGAGCTGGAAAAGCACGTTTGACCCCCATCGCCCTGCCCTGCGGCGGCGAACTCATCATCTTCCGCGATGCCGTCGCCGCTTTGCCCCGCCGGGAGCACCAGGCGCCGCATTGGCAGGCCGCGGCGGAGGCTCTTGTTGCCGAGCGCCGACGATGCCTTCCAGAATCGGGATGATGCGTCCCCTTAGCGTAGTCCGCGGCAGCCATTAGGCCTCTCCTCTTCGCAAGGTGCGTCAGATCTGCCCTCACTGCGGAATACATTTTCACGACAATTGGGAATTCGCTCGGCTCCGCCGCCGTGGTCAAACGCTAACAGAACGGTGGGTTCTGGGGATAGCCCTGGTGCCATTTGTCGGAAGTCTACGATCAGCACCTCTATGACGTCGCGCGCGCAATCAACCGGCACAGGGTCCGGCAGCGGGCCCTAAAAATTCTGCTCGCGTCACTCGTTTTGGCAACAAGTCGCTCAACGAGCGGCGGCCGCCTAGGACTGGGTGGCCGACTGCGTCTCGTGAACGAACGATGAATTGCATAGAACGACCGGAGAATGGGGCGACTGATGCGGCCGCGAAGAAGCTTTAAAAAAGTTCATTTCCGAAGTAATGAATAAACGCACCCCACAAAGCGATGTAAAGGGACACGAGTGCAAGAATTGTATCTACAGCCGTGGGCCGGCCGAAATACACGCTCGCGAGCACCTTTCCCGACATAATTCCACTTAGACCTGCCATAAATTTTACTAGGCTCAGAATGGCGATCGTCTGAATTTGTCGAACGAACATCGGCAATGCAGCTGAGCCGAAGAAGCCGCTTAGGACATACGTCAGTATTTGGGGACCAATGCCCAGGTATAGTATACCTAGAACGAAGTAAATTTCGTCTTCCGTATTTGTCAAAACGCTATACGCGAATTTTAATGGACCCAAAAAATCTTCGATTTCTTGGCCGCTTGCAAGGGCAGCAGCGTGTAAAGGCAAGGAAACAAAGGCGAATAAAGAGAAGATATAAAAGATCACATATAGTTCGCCGGAATGACCCAGACTCAACGTGTAAGCTGCATAGGTCATGAGCAGCAATACAGCTAGACATATTAATATTGCCAAAAACAACCCGAAGCTGCTCATTGGGGCTGGCTCCACATACCAGGACAGTAAATCGACAGCAGATCGCTATCAATGCTCGTTTGGCGTCGATGGCCAGCACCCCGTGGTTTCGCCGCACGTCTCGCACTTCAGGCAGGTGCCGTTTCGGACCATCGTGAAGCTGGAGCAGTTGCCGCAGCAATCGCCCGCGTAAGGCCAAGGATTTGCCGCAGGAGATTGATCGTCTGCTCGCGGAAACCGATCCGCTAAAGGCTCTTCCTAGAAGGCTACGCGAAACAGTTGATGCCATTCGCAACTTCGATAATTTCGCGGCCCACCCGAACGAGGACAAAGCAACCTTAGAAATAATTGACGTAGATGCCGGGAGCCGCCCGGCGGGAATGTCAGTGGGCCGGAGGCCCGTTTAGATAGTGATTTGCGAGCAGCGTCCCCGCGGCAATCACCGCGCCGGAAACGGCCATCCAGGCCGCATTGACGAAGCGGCCAACTCCAGCGTTCCGCTGATGTGCGATTTCGTGCTTGTCGACCAGGGGGGCGATGCGATCGACCTCCGCACCTTTGAGCGCGAGCGCTTCAAGGCGCGCATAGACTTCACGGCGCCCGTCATTCGCGCGGGCTTGTTCCGACAGGATTGCGGCAGTTTGCGCGGCGAGCCCGGCGAGCTGGCTTTGCACCTGTGCGAGCTTGTCCAAAATTTGGAACGTGATCGGGTGATGCGCGCCGTTTTTGTCGCCTTCGGACATCATTGCGCCCCGTAGTCGCGGCGAACGCCCTGATACCAGCCGCCAACGGCCGGGAGCTGTTCGCGCAATCGCAGATCATCGCTCACCGTCAACCGCAGCGACGAGACCTCAACGCGATTTGCTTTGGCGCATCAAGACGTCGAAGGCGCCCGCTTCGCGGTATCGGTGCACAAGTCCGGAACAACTGTGGTTGGTAGCTATCAAGGGCACTTTCCCACTAGCCTCGGAAGCAGACACGGGAGGCCCGTTGAGTACGTCTATTTAGGAGCCAAAGGCGACCTGCAGCCCGTTTGGTATTGCGGCGCCCGCTGGAACGGCAGCTGCGGGCGTGATATGAATCACAGACAACTTTGGATCGCGCGCGCATCGTCGCGACGTCGGACGAGGGTTCATATGAAAATGTTGCGGCTTTGCTATTTCCTACTGCTTACGATGCCCAGCGTTGTTGCCAGCCAGGCGTCAGCCGAGGTGCGGGTGGCGTTGGTGATCGGCAACGGTGCCTATGTGAACGCACCGACACTACCGAACCCTCCGAACGATGCGAGGGACGTGGGTGCTGCCCTTCAGAGGGATGGCTTTCAGACAACTGTCCTAACCGATCTCGAAAAGAACAAGATGGAGGATGCGACCATCGCTTTTGCAAAGGCCGCTCGGGACGCCGACGTTGCCATCTTCTATTACAGCGGTCATGCGCTCCAGTTCGCTGGCGTGAATTATCTCGCGCCGATCGACATCAAGCTGGCCGACGAAGCCGATTTGCGCCGCATGGTTAGAGTGGATGAGGTCGTTTCAGATCTCCAGCAGGCGAAGTCACTGCGAATCCTAGTCCTTGATGCTTGCCGTGACAATCCGCTGGCAGATCAACTGAAGAGGTCAATTGCAACTACTAGGGCACTCTCGCTGCAAAGTGGGCTGGCAAAGATCGACGCACAGGGGGTCATCCTGTCTTATGCCACCCAGGCCGGTAGAACGGCTGAGGACGGAAGCGGACGGAACAGCCCGTACACGCAGGCATTCCTGAGACACATTGAAGATCAGGAAGAGATTGGCACTATTTTCCGCCGTATCAGCAACGACGTGTACGATTCAACCTCCCAAAAGCAGCTACCCGAGCTATCCCTTTCCATCACGGGCGAATTTTATTTGCGAGGCAGAGTTCAAGCTGCACCTATAGAAGCGCCTCACCAGGATCTTGTCCCTGATTCATCCATCAAGGCACAGATCAATGCTCCCGAGTCTACAAAATACCTTGTGATTCACGACAATACTCAGGCGCGACGCGGGCCGGACGAGAATGCTGCCGGCCTGTTCAGGCTTGCGGTACGATCACAGGTGACGGCACTTGCAGAGTACAATTTGAACTATTCCAATCTTGACGATCAATTTCCGCATACAGCTATCGATCACGTCTGGGTGCGGATCGTTACCGACGATGGAAGGTCTGGATTTGTTTTGAAACAGCACCTTTTGGCGCCAAACCAATTCAAAGTTTGGGCCGACTATCAGAGCTGGTCCCGGTTGTCTGAACAGATTTTCGGCGTCGATAAGTGGAGCCTCTGCCGGGGTTAGGCCGCCGCGCGGAGCGGCGGAAGGTTGAAGTAGGCTTGATCCGGGGTCATGTCGTCAAGACTCGAATGCGGACGTCGTCCGTTGTAAAAATCGAGATACCGGCCAATCGAATGTCGTGCCTCGCCGACGGTTTCGTAGGCTCGCAGATAGACCTCCTCGTATTTGATGCTGCGCCACAGCCGTTCGACGAACACATTGTCCCGCCATGCGCCCTTGCCGTCCATGCTGATTGCGATGCCGTTGTCGGCGAGCACGCCGGTGAAGGCCGCACCGGTGAACTGCGAGCCCTGGTCGGTGTTGAAGATGTCCGGCTTGCCGTGACGAGCCAAGGCATCCTCCAGCGTCTCGACGCAGAAGGCTGCTTCCATGGTGATCGACAGCCGCCAGGACAAAACCCGGCGCGTCGCCCAGTCGAGCACGACGGCGAGATAGACGAAGCCGCGCGCCATCGGGATGTAGGTGATGTCCATGGCCCAGACCTGGTTCGGCCGTGTGATCTCCATGCCGCGCAGCAGATACGGATGGACCTTGTGGCCGGGTTCCGGCTTCGTCGTGCGCGGACGGCGATAGAGCGCCTCTATCCCCATCCGCCGCATCAGCGTCTTGACATGCCGGCGGCCGATCTTGCACCCCTCGGCAGCCAGCAGGCCTCTCAACATTCGCGAACCGGCGAAGGGAAACTCCAGATGCAGCCGGTCGAGACGCCCCATGATCGCGAGATCGGCGTCCGGCACCGGACGCGGCAGGTAATAAACGCTGCCACGGCTGATCTGCAAAACCTCCGCCTGCCTAGTGATCGACAGATCGTGCTCACGGTCGATCATCGCTTTGCGCTCAGCAATCCCGCCTTGGTGAGCGCTCCTTCTAAAAAATCGTTCTCCAGCGTCAGTTCTCCGATCTTGGCGTGCAGCGACTTCACGTCGATCGCAGGCGCGGCGGGCGACATGCTGCCCGAGCCGAAAACCCCGGAAGCGCCGCCTTCCAATTGGGCCTTCCAGGCCGTGATCTGATTGGGATGGACATCAAAGTGTTCGGCCAGTTGGGCTATCGTCCGGTCGCCCTTGACCGCGGCAAGCGCCACCTTCGCCTTGAAGGCCGGTGTGTGGTTCCGGCGTGCTCGTCTGCTCATCGTCGCTCCTGATTCGCAGGCATCAGCGTGCCCGCTGTCAGGCAGAAACTCCACTTATCGACCCGTTCAGATTTGCGGAGCCGGCTCTATCATGATGTGATCGACAGAATGGTTGTTTTTTTTAATCGCGCAGAAAAGGAAAACTCTGGCCAGTTTGCCAAGTATAAGGGGGTTTATTGTCCAGTAGTATGCGATATCACCAAAGCTTATGGGCTTGACAATCCGGGACAACTTTCGCTCCACCTGGCGATCACTTGGCTAATTTGGTTTCAGGACGAAACCATACACGCCGTCAGAGTGGGTAAAGGATTTGAAATTGTTGGGACGATGAAGTTCGCAAAAAATATATCGTTCTCCGATTCAAAGCCGCCTTTTAAGGGCGTTAAAAACATTCCCGGCTTTACTATTAGCTGGAATCCACCAACGAAACCGTCATCAGAAATCTGGGCATTCAATGATACCCATATGTTTGCTGGAGAAAAAGACAGCTTCCATTTCTTGGTAAAGGAGAGTCCGATTGCAGCTCGAGTGACGTACCTGAATAATATGTTGCCAAAAATAGCTGACGATCTCGGCCACCGGCAAATGGTGACATCTTCTGTCACTCCTTAAGAGGTCCACGCCAAGGGCGCTCGCGCTGCGCACATCGAGCGCCCACCACCAGGAATTCGAAAATTTGCATCAAAGGTAGAACTCTGCGCACGATTTCCGCCGGAGGCTAATGGCCCGCGCGGACCTCATCGAGCCGCCCCGCGCCAGGCAGTCGCGGTGCCAGTCAAGCGGCCACCTCATCCGGATTCTGCCGATCGAGATCAAAGCCAAAGGCCGGCCGCACATCATGCGGGGACACCCGGCTAACTTGGACGTTGCGGCCGAGAAGCTTCAACGTCAGCTTTCCGCCGCGCTCTTGCCCGGTTACGGTCGCGAGCCAGTTTTCGAACTGGCCTTGGACGATCGCCACCCGAGCGCCGACCGGAACGGGGCCGTAGGCGACCTCATCGAATTCGCCGGCCATGTAGCGATGCAACAGCGCTTCAACGTCCGGCCGAGGCATCGGCCAGGGCACGCCGGCAACCGAGATCGCATATTGCACGGCGCGTTGCTCCATGATCGGAGCGAACGACTGCCGAGGATAATCGATCTCAACGAACAGGTAGCGGCCGAGCAAAGGACGTTCGGCCACCTTCTTAACGCGCGCATGGCTGATCCAGCGTTTGACTTTCGGCGAGAACGGCCGATAGCCGAGCATGGCGAGCGCGCTTTCGATTTGACGGTGACAGCCTGGATCAACGACCAGGCAAAACCACTGCGGACCGTTAAACGAAACTTGCGGCTCTTGCATCCTGTCCCCCAATCGCGCGCTGATTCGACGTTGAACGATTGAGAGCAGCAGAGACGCAGGATGGGCAACGGTGTTGACCGGGCTTGTTCCCGACTTGCCAACCGATTTTCGCAAACTTGCGCTCAGTGATCCGCCGTTCTTTCGCGCTCGCCTTCCCGTCATCACGCGCAGCTGTCGCGACGCTACGGTCTGTGAAATCGAACAGAGGAAGCCCCGTCATGGCTCAGCCGATCATTGCGAGAACGTCGGCAATCTCAGTTGCCAGCTTCTCGTCACGGGGCAATTGGTGCTCGATCTTCGCGGCCGAGAAGGTCGAGCGCGAGCAGGCCGAGCAGGCACGCCGCGAGGCGGAGGAGAAGGCCCGGCAAGAACAGCTTGCAGCCTGGAAGGCCGAGCAGGAGGAGCGCGCGAAGCGCCAGGCAGAGGAAGCCGCCGCCCGCGCCGTCGAGCAGGAGCGCCAACGGGTTGCCGCCCAGGAGGCAGCGCAGGCCGCCGCCGAGAAGAAGCGCGCCGAGAGCAAGCGGCGCCGCGAGAAGGTTCACGCCGAGATCACCGCGGCCCTGATCGCCGCGACCGGCGCGACCCAAGACCACGCCAACGAGATCGTTGCCGCCCTCACCGACGGCCGAATCCCTCACGTCGCCGTCAACTACTGAGGCGCCCGTTGATCCGATCAATCCTCTTTGGCTTGGATGCGCCGCCGGGCTCGCCCTCGCCGCTCACATGTATGCCGACATGCTCGCCGGCAAGTAAGGGACCAGGACAGTGCAGATTTTCGAAGTTGAACAGAACTCGCCCGAATGGCTCCGCGCGCGGATGGGCATTCCAACCGCCTCCGCCTTTGGCCAGTTGCTCGCGAAGGGCGAAGGCAAGACGCGGCGGACCTACATGCTGAAACTCGCCGGCGAGATCATCACCGGCGAGCCGATGGAGAGCTTTTCTAACGAGCACACCGAGCGCGGCCACGCGATGGAGGACGAAGCGCGCGACCTCTACACCTTCCAGACCGGCGCCGAGTTGCGCCGTGTCGGTTTCGTGCGCAACGGCCGCGCCGGTTGCTCGCCGGATCTGCTCATTGGCGACGTCGGTGGGTTGGAGATCAAGACGAAGCTGCCGCACCTTCTGATCGAAGCGATTTTGAAGGATCAATTCCCGTCCGAGCATGTCGCCCAGGTGCAGGGAACGCTTTGGGTCACGAAGCGCGAATGGTGGGATTTGGCCGTCTACTATCGCGGCGTTCCGCTGTTCACGAAGCGCGCCTATCGCGACGAAAACTATATCCAGGCGCTCGCCACCGAAGTCAATCGCTTCAATAACGAGCTTGACGCCGTTGTGGCGGAAATCCGCCGGCGGGGCGAAGCGGTGGCCGCATGACCGACCGGGCGCAGATCGTCTTGAGCAATCCGGGGATGCGCCAGAAGGCGCACCGCTGGATCGAGCAGGCGCCGCCCCATACGCGCCTGGACTTCAAGGGACCACAGCGCACCGTCGAGCAGTCCGATCGCATGTGGGCGATGCTGACCGACATTGCGACGCAAGCGACGTTGAACGGCCGGAAGTGGACCACCGATCAATGGAAGGTGATTTTCCTGCACGAGCTAGGGCGAGAGGCGCAGTTCATCCCATCGCTTGACGGGAAGTTCATCCCCTACGGCCAATCGAGTTCCGACCTTTCAATCAAGGAAATGTCGGACCTCATCGAGTCCATGTTCGCGTTCGGCGCCGAGCACGGAATCCAGTGGAACGATCCGAAGATGCGCGAGAGCCAGGAGCAAGGCTCATGACCGAGACCGCGCGCAGCACCAAGGAGTGGATCGGCAAGACGCCGGACACCAGGCCGCCGCCGCATGTGCGGCTGCGCATTTTCGAGCGCTACAAGGGAAAGTGCCATTGGTCCGGAATCACAATCCGGCCCGGAGATCATTGGGATGTTGACCATGTGATCGCGCTCATCAACGGCGGAGAGAACCGCGAAGGCAACATGGCGCCGATCCTGAGAGGCAAGCCGCACAAGGAAAAGACCGCCCAGGACGTCGCCGAGAAATCGCGCGTGTACCGCAAGCGCGCGGCGCATCTTGGCCTCACGAAGCCGCGGCAGAAGATCAAGAGCCGCGGTTTCGAGAAGGTGCCAGAGCAGCGCCGCGCGTCATCGCCAATCGAGAAGTGGAGGGGTTTCTAGGCCGTGAATCGCGTTTTGACGAAGCAGGAGGCCGCAGAATATTGCGGCTGCAAGACCCTCGCCGCCTTCGATCAGTGGCGGGCGAAGGGCATTGTCCCGGATGCGATCCCCGGCACCAATCGGTGGGACCGGAAGGCGATCGACCGGGCACTAGACCTTGCGTCGGGCATTGTGACAGAATCGTCCGACTTGTCGCCGTATCAGCGTTGGAAAGCCGGCCAGGATGCCACGACTAAAACGAAAGCCGCTTAAGATCAAAGGCGTCAAGCGGGTTGCCATGAAAATGGCAGACGGTTCAGTGAAGATTTACCTCTATCACCGAACCACCGGCGCGCCGTTGGACGAAACGCGCTTGGTCGAGAGCTTCGCCGAAGCCGAGAAGAAGAAGCGGCGGGCTGGCCAAAGGACCCTGACCGACCTGGTACGGTTTTTTGATACTTCCGAGACCTTCGCCTCACTCAGCGATGAGGTGCGGAAGCAGTATCCCTGGAAGTTAAAGCGGGTCGAACAGCGCTGGGGCACCGTCCCCGAGGAGACTTTCAACAACCAAGACGACGCGGACGCCTTCGCAGCGGACGCGCTCGCATGGCATCAGGAGTTGGGCAAGACCTCGCACCGCTCCGCCGACAATCTCATGTCGGCGCTTTGCCGCGTTCTGAGCTTCGCGAAGGAAAAGCGCCGCATCAAATTCCACCCCATCCCGTCGTTTGAACGGCTCTACAAGAGCGAGCGGGCCGACAAGGTATGGCCGCCCGAGCTGCAACAGCAATTCATCAGCACCGCGCGCCTTGCGATGAAAACGGCCATGATCCTGGTTCGCAACACGGCTATGCGGGCGAAGGATATCCGCGAATTCGCCTGGACCCGCTACGACGGCCAGCGCGTTCAGATCCGGTCAAGCAAAGGGAAGAAGTGGCTATGGATACCAGCAACGCGCGAGCTGCGGGAGCATTTGGATAGCCTTCCGCGCATCGGCGCGCTTGTGATGCTCACCCCGAGCGGGAAGGCCTACCAGCGCCGCTATTTCAATGAGCACTGGCGCGAGGACGCGGACGCTGTTGGGGCCGGAGACCTCAATTTTCATGACAATCGCGGCACCGCCGCAACACTGCTTGCCGAGGCCGGCGCTACGGCGCCCGAGATAGCCGAGGCGCTGACTTGGACCGTGGACAAGGCGCAGCGGATTATTGACACCTATCTAGCCCGTCGCGGGGTACTGGCGGCGAACGCGATTGCGAAACTTGAGGTATATCGGGAGAGGATGCCTAAAGGACGGTAGGCGGCGGCCCCATTTCACTCTCGTCATTCGACACTATCACGACGTCTGCGCAGAGTGGCCGCAGATCTTCTACTAGCAATTCTGGGAGCCTTGAATCTTGAGCAACCGGAGGGAGTACGCTCAACAATTCGTCCCCAGCAGGTCCCACAACCGCAACTGCAATCGACACGCCGTTGCTCATGACTTGATTGCCAAGCTTTACCTGTGGCTTAGGGGTGACCAGAAGCTTGCAACCTTCCAGCTCGAACTCGGCCTTCTCTGCTCCGTCCTCAACAATTCTGATGTGAGCTCCCCCTAGATTGAGGAAGCCGATCGAAGCCAAGATCAAAAGGTCGTCGTAACCACCCGCCTGTTTCGTCGCCGGAATCAAAGGGATCGAATTTCCGATCAACCAAGGGCGGAATCTCTCGATTTTCTCCGCAATACGTGTGTCGATGATCGAGGCAAGATGAAGGGCCGCAAAGGAGAACGATCCCGGCCTTCGAATTTCTCCTGAAAGAATATACGCCCAGTGGTCTCTCATTTTTTCCGAACTGGCATTCTCCGCATATTTCCCGAAAACGTTTAGCCAGTCCTCGGAAGGCATTTCCGTTGTCTTTGGAGGATTAAGGCGCAAAATCTCGCCAGTCGTGACGACAACCTTCTCTCGATTGAGCTGGTGCTTGATCATGGAGTGTACGCAGCGTTCCAAGGCGCGCTCACCCAAGTCCATCGCGTTGGCCTGAATATATTGGGCAGCGGCCTTAGTGAGCGCGTTGCCGATCCGGATGTCGCTCTCGGTTTTCGCATGTGAGAGGGCGCTATCGCGACTGGTT
Source organism: Bradyrhizobium sp. LLZ17 (assembly GCF_041200145.1). Taxonomy (NCBI): domain Bacteria; kingdom Pseudomonadati; phylum Pseudomonadota; class Alphaproteobacteria; order Hyphomicrobiales; family Nitrobacteraceae; genus Bradyrhizobium; species Bradyrhizobium zaerense. The sequence continues at coordinate 901,528 of NZ_CP165734.1, read as the reverse complement.
TGATCTTCGATGGCTTTTCTGCCTTGATCAACCTTAGTAGTGCCAAGCTTTGCGATTGAAGAGCCCAGCCGCCCGACATCACCGACCAGTTCCGTAAAGGCCTTCGCCAAACCTGGCACACTCTTTATGAAATCGATCAAATCGGTCACTGCTTCCGCCCCATAGCTGTAAACCGCCTGTAGCGTCGGATCCTAACGGCCCAGGACGAGCATCACTGACACTACTTCGTCCGAGGCTTCTTAGGTGCGCGGGCCTCCTTGCCAGCGCTTTCCCTGCCATCAGCGGAAGGGTTAACCTGAGCTGCATCAACCACCATCGATGGAGGCGCGCCCTCTTCCGCTCTCTGGATACCGATGCTTTGCAAGGCTACTACCGCAGTGGGCATCATCTGGTCGGGAGACGGTCCACCGTTCATCGCGCCGAACCCGAAGTTTACTAAGAGCATCCACTTCCCCTCATGCACGCCCGCATTTTTGATAAGAAGTTCGACCAGTTCTTTCTGCTGGACGGTAATTGAATTAACCTCAGCCATGCCGTCGTTCCTGGTCTCGCTGATGCTGCCAAATTGCAATCGGAAGTTTAGCAACCGACGAGCCATTCGCCGCAAAGAGCTGATTGAGCACGAGATGGTTTCCCAGCGGTTGCTGCATGCTCACGCTGGCGGTCGCGACTCGGATCGTTTGATACGCGACTCCAGAATGCGATACCTCAGCCGCGACGCGACTTGGCCGCGCGCGTTCACCGAGGGCCTCAGCAAGGCAAGTCGTAATTAGCTGATTGAGGCTTACGCCTTCGCGCTCTGCCCAAAGAGCAGCCCGCTTATGCAATCCCTTTGGCATCCGCAGAACCAGCTTCCCGCTGTAATCGGCTGCATCCATCGGATCAGGGATATTTTGCCCCTGAGCAATTGCCGTGTTGATCCAATCAACGGCAACGTCGTCGAGATTTGACAGTGCATCGACCGCTGATTGCCCCGTGGCAAAGCAGCCCGGAAATTCGACGATCTCGGCAAAATAACTTCCATCCTCGTCTGGCACCACCATACGGGCATAAGCCCGCTTCAAATAATCATGTGCGTCCATCATTCTTCTCCCTCTTCTTCGGGCTCGGCATTCTTCTCATCGAGCCAGTCCTCCCACGCAGCGGCATCAGCCTCCAAGTGGTCGAGTATTACCTTCCGCACGCGAGGAGAGAGGTCTGGGTTGCCCCCATGGCGTCCTATCGGAAACGCTCGATGTGCGACGAAAGCGCTTTTCCACATCGGATGATTTCCTCCAGCTTGCACCGTCCTTCCCGCGTCCCTTGCCAAAGCCTCTAGAGCACTCGCCTTTTGCGGACTGCGACGCGCCGCCTTCAAGTCCTTCCATAGCTGATCTAGTTTCTTGCGATCCATAGTACTACATCCGATATCACATATCGTGATTGAAAAAAGCGTTATCGTGAATCAGAGATTTCGACGCCGTGGCTGTTTCAGCACGCCAATCGGGAACACTCGACGAACAGAATTGGCAAAGATTTGGCAAAGGGCGGTTGATGGAAAACAACCGCCCTCGAAACAGATCTGATTTTATTGGATAATTTGGTCGGAGCGAGAGGATTTGAACCTCCGACCCCTAGTCTCCCAGACTAGTGCGCTAACCGGGCTGCGCCACGCTCCGAACGTCGTTCCATTAGCTAGGATCGCTGCTTTGCGCAAGGCGAGGTCACACCAATTTGGTGTCTCCGCCGATAGTGCCCGGAACCGCCCGCAAAGCCGGCGGACCGCCCCTCAGCCGTCCTTCAGCGCCAGATCGAGCATGTCCCGGCAGGCGACGAGGTCGCTCAGCACCCGTCCCAGCCGCTCCCGGTCGATCGCGCTGGGACCCGCCGGCGCCGCGGTGCCGCCCTTGCGGAAGGTGGTCAGGATTTCCTCGTCATCGGTCTCCGAGAAGCGGAAGTCGATGCCTTCCGCCTCCTCGCCCTGGAAATCGTCATCGTCGGTGTCGCGGCTGCCGCGGACGCCGGTCTCCTCCTCGGGCTCCATCAGGCTCGCCCCGATGGCGTCCTCGATCGCGCCGAACGAGACCGCGGCCGCGCTGTCGGCCAAGCCCTGCACCGATTTGACGCCGTGTTCCTTGAGGATCCGCTGCACCCCGCGGATGGTGTAGCCCTCGCCGTAGAGGAGACGGCGGATGCCCTTGAGCAGGTCGACGTCGTCGGGGCGGTAGTAGCGGCGGCCGCCGCTGCGCTTCATCGGCTTGATCTGTGAGAATCGTGTCTCCCAGAACCGCAGCACGTGCTGCGGAATGTCGAGTTCCTGCGCTACTTCGCTGATGGTTCGGAACGCATCCGGCGCCTTGTCCAAATGCCAAATCCTTCTGGAGAGCGGTTACGCCTCCGGTTGAACCTTGCTGCCGTCGCCGTTGGTGCGATGCTGGGCGTTGATGCGCTGCTTCAGGATCGCCGACGGCTTGAACACCATGACCCGGCGCGGCGAGATCGGCACTTCGGTACCGGTCTTCGGGTTGCGGCCGATGCGCTGACCCTTCTTGCGGACCATGAAGGAGCCGAATGACGACAATTTCACCGTCTCGCCCTTCTCAAGGCAGTCGGTGATCTCCTTCAGCACGAGTTCCACGAAGGCAGACGATTCCGTCCGCGACAGTCCCACCTTCTGGTAGACGGCCTCGCAGAGATCAACACGCGTTACGGTTTTGCTTGTATCGGTCATCGCCCTGCCCCACATCACGGCGAACAATTCTTGTCTGAAATTATGAGGTTACGATACGACGGTCAACAGCGCTCATCAATGCAGACGCATCGATAATCGGAGCTAATTCCGGCAAAATTTTATCGACTGTGGCCTTACCAGCGCACGAGCGCGGAGCCCCAGGTGAAGCCGCCGCCCATTGCCTCGAGCAAAACCAGGTCGCCGCGCTTGATGCGGCCGTCCTTGCGCGCCACCGACAGCGCCAGCGGAATCGATGCCGCCGAGGTGTTGCCGTGGTGGTCGACCGTCAGCACCACCTTCTGCGGCGCGATATGGAGCTTGTGGGCGGACGCGTCGATGATTCGCTTGTTGGCCTGGTGCGGCACGAACCAGTCGATGCTGTCGGCATTGAGGCCGGTCGCCTCGAAGGCATCGACGATCACGTCGGTGATCATGCCGACGGCGTGCTTGAAGACCTCGCGGCCCTCCATGCGCAGATGGCCGACGGTCTGAGTCGAGGACGGGCCGCCGTCGACGAACAGTTTCGCCTTGTGACGGCCGTCGGAGCGCAGATGCGTGGTCACCACGCCGCGGTCGGTCGCGGCCTGGCCGGGCTGCTCCTGCGCCTCCAAAATCACGGCGCCGGCGCCGTCGCCAAACAGCACGCAGGTGCCGCGGTCGTTCCAGTCGAGAATGCGCGAGAAGGTCTCCGCACCAATCACCAGCGCCCGCTTGAAGGCGCCGGTGCGCAGGAAATTGTCGGCGGTCGCAAGTGCGAATACGAATCCCGAGCACACGGCCTGCAGATCGAACGCCGCACCACGGTTGATGCCGAGCGCGTGCTGCACGGCGACCGCGGTTGCCGGGAATGTGTTGTCAGGCGTCGAGGTCGCGAGCACGATCAACTCAATCGACTGCGCATCGATGCCTGCATCGGTGAGTGCGGCCTGCGCCGCCTTGATGGCGAGATGCGAGGTGAACTCGCCGTCGGCCGCAATGTGCCGCTCGCGGATGCCGGTGCGCTGCACGATCCACTCGTCGGACGTGTCGATGCGCGCCGCCAATTGGGCATTGGTCACCACCTGCTCCGGCAGATAGGCACCGCAGCCCAGCACGACCGAACGAATTGTCGTCACGAAACATCCTCCGGAGCGGTTGGCACGGAACTGAGCGCACCCCCATCTCGGTTGAGCATCTGATTGATCTTGTTCAGAAGATCGAACTTGGCCATCTCATAGCCAACATCGATCGCATAGGCAAAGCCTTCGGCGTTGGTTCCGCCATGGCTCTTGACCACCACCCCGTTCAATCCAAGGAATACGCCGCCATTGGACTTGTTGGGGTCCATTCTCTCGCGCAGGGTCTGGAAGGCGCGGCGCGCGAACAGATAGCCGAGCTTCGACATCCAGCTCCGGCGCATCTCCTCGCGGAGCAAGGCCGCGATCTGCCGCGCGGTTCCTTCGGCGGCCTTGAGCGCGATGTTGCCGTTGAAGCCCTCGGTGACGATCACGTCGGCCAGCCCCTTGGCGATGCCGTCGCCCTCGACGAAGCCGATATAATCGAGCTGCGGCAGGTTCATCGCGCGCAGGGTTTCGCCGGCCTCGCGGATCTCCTCATGCCCCTTGATCTCCTCGACCCCGATATTGAGCAGACCGACGGTCGGACGCTTCTTGTTGAACAGCACGCTCGCCATCGCCGCGCCCATCAGCGCGAGCGCCACCAGGTGGCGCGCATCGCCGCCGATGGTGGCACCGAGGTCGAGGACGACGGAATCGCCGCGCATGGTCGGCCATACCGCCGTGATCGCGGGACGGTCGATCCCCGGCAGCGTGCGCAGGCAGAAGCGCGCCATCGCCATCAGCGCGCCGGTGTTGCCGGCGGAGATCGCGACATCGGCCTCGCCCTTCTTCACCGCCTCGATGGCGAGCCACATCGAGGAGGTCTTGCGGCCGCGCCGCAGCGCCTGGCTCGGCTTGTCCTCCATGCTGACAGCGACGTCGGTGTGGATGATCCGGGAGGCGGCCTTGAGCTCCGGGTAACGGTCAAGCTCGGGCTCGATCCTGGCGCGGTCACCCACCAGCAGAAACTCGGTCCCGCTGTGCCTGCCGAGCGAGATGGCCGCGCCTGGAATGACCACGGCGGCGCCCACGTCGCCCCCCATGGCGTCAAGCGCAATACGAACCTTGCTTGGCATCAAAATCCCGGAAACCTGGTCTGGTGCGGTCGTCAACTAGCGGGGCCGCGAAATGGGTACGCCACGAACATGGCGACCGGCCAAGCGCGGCGACGCGCTCCGACCGGGGCGCGACAATAGCGTTTTGTGATCCCGAAACAACCTCTTGCCCCCAGTCTTTTGGATTGCGGACGATCTGGCCACGAGTCAGCAAGTTTGAAGGAAATATGGACAAATCAAGCAGATAGCACGACCTTTCAATCCGCCCAGGCAAGCACCTCGCGCGACGGCGCAAAACGGCCCCGCGGGACGGCCGAGCTACGGGCCCTTCTTCTTGTCCTGAAGCGCCTTCAGTGCAGCAAAGGGATTGTCCTCGGGATCGGGAGCGGTGACCTCCGCCTCGAACACGGCACCGGGCTTGCGCGGATAGGGATCAATCGCCAGGAACAGCGCGTCGGTGGCAAGCCGGCCGAGATCGATGATTCCGTTGACGATCGGCTCGGGCGGATCGGCGACTTCGGGGGGCTCCTGATCGTCCCGCCCTTCCTCGATCAGATCGGCCAGCCGCCGCACCTCGGCCTCGGGCGCGAATATCAGATCGATCTCTTCGTCGATTTCACTCTCGATCGGATCGAGCGTCACCACGCAGGTCTGGCCGACTTTGGCACGGACGTGGCCTGTGACATGGACCCGGCCGCCGCTCTTCGGCACGACGTCGAAACTGGCGTGGAGCGGCAGAATTTCGCGCAGGCCGGCAAACTCGGCCACAGCCTGACGCTCGGCGGGCGACGCCTCGAGCTCGCGATGTAGGCCGGTGTCCGGAATATGGGCAACCATCACGGGCGCGCGCCAGGGGTCGGGCTTGGATTCGGTCATCGGTCGGTTCATGGCGTCACGTCCTTCCCATTTGGCGCGGGAAACTTGAAGGATCCGAGCAGCAGCGCCTGTTCGCCAGCCAAGCCGAGAGCCGCCTCCGCGGCCTGCGCGTAAACGGCGAGCCGCCGCGCCCGATCGATCCCGGCGCCATTCAAGATATTCTTGCAGATCGCCTGCGCCAGCGCCTCAGCGCCGCTATCGATCGCCTGGTCGTAAGCCTGAACGCGGCCGTAAAAGGCCTCGCCGAAGGCCCGCATCCGCTTCGGGACGGTCTGGTCGCCCACGCCCATTTCGCGCAAATTGTCGTCCATGTCCTCGCAGAAGCGGTCAAACAGTACCTGCGACGGCTCCACGCCGTCCTGGGCGGTCCGCAGGCGCCGCAGCAGCAGCCAAAGATGCAGCAGCAATAGGTCGAAACGGCCGTTAACCGTATCCGGCACGCCCAAGTCCCGGTAAAATATGGGTTCTCGCGCCTGCGTCACGATCATGCCATAGATGGCCTCAATGGTGCCGGCCGGGGTTAGCCGGGGTTTCCTGAAGTGATTGAACGGCCAAAGCATTGTGGTTTCCGCAAGCGGGCGCGCGCGTGTTGCATTCAGAGCCTCCGCCCGGTACTTCAGCGCCTCGCGCGACGCAAGGGGACGGAATCAGTTCCGCAATGACGATAACGAACCAGAGCCGCCCGCGCGCCGACAGACCGCGCGGCCTTCATTCGCGCTGGCGCGCCTTGAATTCGCGCTGGCGCGGCCTGCGCATGCTCGCGGCCGTGACCCTGGTTGGCGCGGCGCTGGCCGGCTGCACCGGTGAGCAATTCCAGAAGGGCTATATCCTGCCGCCCGGCGCGCTCGAGCAAATTCCGATCGGCGCGAGCCAGGATCAGGTGCTGATCGTGATGGGCACGCCCTCCACCGTCGCCACGCTGGACGGTGAGGTGTTCTATTACATTTCGCAGCGCTCGGAGCGGCCGGTCGCCTTCATGAACCAGAAGCTGGTCGATCAGCGCGTCATCGCGATCTATTTCGACAAGAACCGGCGCGTGCGCCGGCTTGCGAATTACGGCCTCCAGGACGGCAAGATCTTCGACTTCATCAGCCGGACTACGCCGACCTCGGGTCAGGAGATGAGCTATCTCGCGCCGCTTTTCAAGCTGCTGAGCTTTAACTGAGGCTTCAGCCTGCGGCGTCGTGCCGCCTCGTGCGGCTTGCCGTCGTGCGCCGGGTTCCCTACGCTCTCTGCAAAACAAGCAGTGGGGAGTGGATTCGTGTCCGAGAAGTTGCTGTCGCGTCGTCGCGTGCTGACCGGTGCTGCAGGCCTGTCGGCGGCAGCCATCCTGCCGCGATCGAGCTTCGCCGACTGGAAGCCGACCGAGAATGTCCGCATCATCGTGCCGGCCGCGGCCGGCGGCTCGACCGACGTGATGGGCCGGCTGCTCGCCGCTCATCTGCAATCCGCCTGGGGCCAGACTGCCGTCGTGGAGAACCGCTCGGGCGGCGGCGGCACAATCGGCACGGCGGAAGTGGTGCGCTCGAAGCCTGACGGCCACACCATCCTGATCGGCAATCCCGGACCGAACGCGATCGCCTACAGCATCTTCAAGAACCTCAACTACAAGCCGAACCAGCTCCAGCCGGTCTCCAACATGATCCGGATCCCGAACATCGTCTCGGCGCATCCGAAAACCGGCATCAAATCGATTCCCGAGCTGATCGCATACCTCAAGGCCAATCCAGACAAGCTCAGCTACGCCTCCTCCGGCGTCGGCCAGAGCCCTCACCTCACCGGCGCCTGGTTCCTCCAGCTTGCCGGGCTGAAGATGACGCACATTCCGTTCCGCGGTGCCGGCCCCGCGCTCCAGGCTGCCCTCGCCGGCGACATCCAGATCCTGTTCGACAATCTCTACCCAAGCCTACCGCAGGTGCCAGAACGGCACGCTCAACGGCCTCTGCGTCACCACGACCGAGCGCAGCGAGCTCGCGCCGAACCTGCCGACCATGCGCGAGAGCGCGCCGGAGCTTGCGAACTTCGACGTGTCGTCCTGGTTCGCGGTGTTCCTGCCGAAAGGCGCCGCCGCTCCGGTGCTCGAAGCGCTCAATCTTCAAGTCAAGGCGATGCTGGAGCGCGAGGACATCAAGAAGCAGATCACCGCCATGGGTGCCCGCGCCGATTACGGCACTCCGCAGCAGTTCTCCGACTTCGTGGATGCCGAGACCAAGAAGTTCGCCGGCATCATCGAGAAGGAAGGCTTGCAGATGGATGTGCAGTAGCCTGTCCCCCGTGCGGCGCAGGCGCCTTGAACCAGTTGAAAGCCAAGAGAACAGCCCCCGCCAGCGCGGCCGCCAGCAAAGTGCGAGGCCCGGATTGCCGGGAGCCTCTTTGCGTTTTGCCGCACGCCGGACAGACAGTATCGGCCGCCAGCATGTCGCAGCCGCACTGGATACACTTGATGGTCTCGAACGTCATGGCGACGGTCCCCTGTAAAGCCGACAAGAAAAAACCCGCGGCTTGCACCGCGGGTTTGTCGTTCGGGACGCCTGACAGGTTCAGTGCGCCAGGATCGCCAGCAGCAACAGGGCCACGATGTTGGTGATCTTGATCATCGGGTTCACCGCGGGGCCGGCCGTATCCTTGTAGGGATCGCCGACCGTGTCGCCGGTAACAGCGGATTTGTGGGCATCACTGCCCTTGCCGCCGTAATGGCCGTCCTCGATATACTTCTTGGCGTTGTCCCAGGCGCCGCCGCCCGAGGTCATCGAGATCGCGACGAACAGGCCTGTCACGATCACGCCGAGCAACATCGCGCCAACGGCCGAGAACGCCGCCGACTTGCCGGCCGCGCCACCGCCCGCGATCGCGTAGATCAGGAAGTAGACCACGATCGGCGACAGCACCGGCAGCAGCGACGGGATGATCATCTCCTTGATCGCCGCCTTGGTCAGCAGGTCGACCGCCTTGCCGTAATCCGGCTTGTCGGTGCCCTGCATGATGCCCGGCTTCTCCCGGAACTGCCGGCGCACCTCCTCGACGATCGCGCTGGCCGCGCGTCCCACCGCGGTCATGCCCATCGCACCGAACAGATAGGGCAGCAGACCGCCGAACAACAAGCCGACAACCACATAGGGGTTGTTGAGCGAGAAGTCCGGATTGACGCCGGCGAAATAAGCGTGGTGCGCCGAGTCCGCGATGAAGAATTTGAGGTCCTGGTTGTAGGCCGCAAACAGTACGAGAGCCCCGAGACCGGCAGAGCCGATCGCGTAGCCCTTCGTCACCGCCTTGGTGGTGTTGCCGACCGCGTCGAGGGCGTCGGTCGACTTGCGCACTTCCTTCGGCAGACCCGCCATCTCGGCGATGCCACCGGCGTTGTCGGTCACCGGACCGAACGCATCGAGCGCGACGACCATGCCGGCGAGCGCCAGCATGGTGGCGGTCGCGATCGCGATGCCGAACAGGCCGGCAAGGCTGTAAGTGACAAGGATGCCGGCGATGATGACGAGCGCAGGCAGCGCGGTTGCCTCCATCGAGATCGCCAGACCCTGGATCACATTGGTGCCGTGGCCGGTCACCGAGGCCGCCGCGATCGACTTCACCGGGCGATAGTCGGTGCCGGTGTAGTATTCGGTGATCCAGATGATCAATGCGGTGACGACGAGGCCGACAATGCCGCATTCGAACAGCGCCGCGCCGGTGAACTCGACGCCGTCGAGCTTGCCGAAGCCGATCAGGGTGTAGATGACGCCGGCAATGCCGACCAGCGACAGGACGCCGGTTGCGATCAGGCCCTTGTAGAGCGCGCCCATGATCGACTGGCTCGGCCCGAGCTTGACGAAGAAGGTGCCGACGATCGATGTGATGATGCAGATGCCGCCGATGGCGAGCGGCAATGTCATCATGTTCATGAGGATCGGCGTCTTGGCGAAGAAGATCGCCGCGAGCACCATGGTGGCGACCGCGGTCACCGCATAGGTCTCGAACAGATCAGCGGCCATGCCGGCGCAGTCGCCGACATTGTCGCCGACGTTGTCGGCGATGGTGGCCGGGTTGCGCGGATCGTCCTCGGGAATGCCGGCCTCGACCTTGCCGACGAGGTCGCCGCCGACGTCCGCACCCTTGGTGAAGATGCCGCCGCCGAGACGGGCGAAGATCGAGATCAGCGAGGCGCCGAAGCCGAGCGCCACCATGGCGTCGACGACGACCCGGCTGTCAGGCGCGAGCTTCAGCGAATAGACCAGGAAGCCGAAATAGAGCGTCACGCCGAGCAACGCGAGGCCGGCGACCAGCATGCCGGTGATGGCACCCGCCTTGAAGGCGAGCTCGAGCCCGCCCGCCAGCGACGTCGTCGCAGCCTGGGCGGTCCGCACATTGGCGCGGACCGAGACGTTCATGCCGATGAAACCGGCCGCCCCCGACAGGATGGCGCCGATGGCAAAACCGATCGCAACATACAGACCGAGGAAGTAGACGAGCAGCGCGAAGATGACGATGCCGACGAGACCGATGGTGGTGTATTGACGCCGCAAGTAGGCCTGTGCGCCTTCACGCACCGCACCCGCGATCTCCTGCATGCGCGGCGACCCCGCATCCGCGCTCAACACCGAAGACGTCGCCCAAATCGCGTAGACGACGGAAAGCACTCCGCAGAGCACAATCAACCATAATGCTGTCATGTGATTTTTTGCCTCAGATCCTTGATGAACGTACCCCCGGCGCCTTTGTTCTTCCGTCTTGCGGTGCGGCACCTTTATGTTGAACAGGGCCGCCCCTGCCCGAAGGGGCGGCCCTGTTCAGCCACAAGCTTGCCAAAATCAGAATGCGTGTGCAACGCCGTAAGCGGCCGAAAAGACCGATCTCGGCAGGTATTTAGCCTCGTCCCAAGGGCTTGGACCCAGGCTGGAGCAAGTCCTAGAAGTGACTGTAGGACAGCCGCTTCAATGCCAGTTCCCGGCCCATGCAATCCAGGAAGTGCGGCCGTCCATTGCCCTCGATGATCGTGCCGACCGCCGTGACGCCAATCCCTACAGCCCGCCCGGCGGTAATCAGCGCAAAGCTTTGGGCGGCCGGCACGGTGCACAGCACCTCGTAGTCGTCGCCCCCGGCAAGCAGCGTCTCGAGGCGAACGGCGTTGCGCGCGACCAGACCTGCCGCAATGGCTGAGAGCGGCACGCTCGCCACATCGACCGTGGCCGAGACGCCCGACGCCGCACAGAGTTTTGTTAGATCGCCGGCGAACCCGTCGGAGATGTCCATTGCGGCCGTCGCATCGTCGCGCACGGCCCGCGCCAGCCCATTGCGCGGCTGCGGCACGCGATAGCGCGAGACCAGTGCATCCCTTGCAGCGGGATCGGACGCAAGCGCCCCGGCCAGCGCACCGCCCGTGAGCACGTCGAGACCGAGCGCGGCGTCGCCAATTGTGCCCGTCACCAGGATACGGTCGCCCGGTCTGGCGCCGCTACGGCCGACCATCCGCCCCCGCGGCACGCGGCCAAAGGCGGTGATCGAGATCATCTGCGGCCCCGGCGTCGATACCGTGTCGCCACCGAGTAGCGGGCAGGCGAAAGTCTTGGCGTCCTCGCCCAGCGCCTCCGCGAATGGCCTGAGCCAGGCATCCTCCTTGCTGCGCAGCGCCAGCGTCAGCACGAAACCGGCCGGTATCGCACCCTTGGCGGCGAGGTCGGACAGGTTCACCCGCAGCGCCTTACGCGCGATGGTATCGGGAGGATCACCGGCAAGATAGTGCACGCCTTCGACCACGGCGTCGGTGGTGACGACGATGTCCTCACCGAGCGATTGCAGGATCGCGGCGTCGTCGACCAGCCCCAACGCGCCGGGATCGGTCGCCAGCGGCTTGAAATAGCGCGCGATGAGGGAGTCTTCGCCGGAGGGATTCTGTGGGCTTGCCATCAGCGTCGGCCACACACATCGCTGTCATCGCCCGGCTTGACCGGGCGATCCAGTACGCCGAGCCGCCTCTGCTCAAGCACGACCGCCGCGGAGTACTGGATCACCCGCCTTCGCGGGTGATGACGACGGAATATGGGGCAGCCACGTCGCATCACTTCACCGCCCTGCGTCTCGTCCTACCCCCGCCCGAACTCGTCACCGCGAAACTGGCGGCCGATCTGGTCGAGCACCGCGTTCACCATACCGGTCTCCTCGCGGTCGACGAAGGCGTTGGCGACGTCGACATATTCGGACACGACGACGCGGCCCGGCACGTCCTTGCGGTGTTCCAATTCGTAGGCCCCTGCCCGCAGCACCGCGCGCAGAATCGCCTCGATCCGCTTCAAGGGCCAGCCCCTTGAAAGCGCCTCGTCAATCAGCGGATCGAGCTTCTTCTGGTCGCGCACGACGCCGGAGACGACGTCGCGGAAGAATGCTGCTTCCGCGGGGAGATAAGTGTCGCCCTCGACCTCGTTGCCCAGCCAGTGACTCTCGAACTCCGCAAAAATGTCGTTGATTCCGGCGCCGCCGACATCCATCTGGTACAGCGCCTGCACGGCTGCGAGCCGCGCCGCACCGCGTCGGTTCGCCTTCTTCTCCGTGCCAGCCGGCGGCTTTTTGCTGTTGTCGGCCATGATCAAGCTCGCGCCAGCCGGCGCTTGATGCGCAGCATCGCAATTGCGGCGCGCGCGGCGTCGCCGCCTTTGTTGAGCTCGCTGGCGCGCGCCCGCGCCCAGGCCTGCGCCTCGGTGTTGACGGTCAGGATGCCGTTGCCGAGCGGCAGCTTTCGCGCCACCGCAATATCCATCAGCGCGCGCGAGGATTCCTGCGAGACGATCTCGAAATGGATGGTGTCGCCGCGGATCACGCAGCCGAGCGCGATCGCCGCATCATAGGGCTTGCCGCTGCCCGCCGCGGCGTCGACCGCGATGGCGATCGCCGCGGGAATTTCCAGCGCGCCGGGAACTGTGATGACGTCGTGGGTCAGGCCGGCCGCCTTCAGCTCAGCCACGGCGCCTTCGAGCATCGCGTCCTGGAGATCGTCATAGAACCGCGCCTCGACAATCAGCGCGCGCGCGCCGGAAATGTCGGTCTGGTCCTTCAGGGGTGCGCGCCGCGCGTCTGCCATAGTCAAATCCGTTTCAGAGGGTCGGCGTTATGTAGTCGCCGCGAGGGGCTAAGCCAAGTTTTAAACCGTCATTCCGGGGCGATGCGAAGCATCGAACCCGGAATCTCGAGATTCCGGGTCTGGTCCTGCGGACCATCCCGGAATGACGGCTACGCCGTCACTTCATTTCCGTCAGCCGCGCCGCATAGCGGGCCATCAAATCGACCTCGATGTTGACCTCGGCGCCCGCCTTCCAGCCGCCGATCGTCGTGACCGTCAGCGTGTGCGGGATGATCAGCACCGAGAAGGTCACATCCTTCACCGTATTGACGGTCAGCGAGACCCCATCGAGCGTGATCGAGCCCTTGGTGGCGATGAAACGCGCCAGCTCGCGCGTGGTGCTAAGCTCGAACCGCGCCATGTCGGGCAAGTCCTCGCGGCTGACGATGGTCGCGATCCCGTCGGCATGGCCGGCCACGATATGGCCGCCGAGCTCGTCACCGATCTTCAGAGCGCGCTCCAGATTGAGCTTTGAGCCGACCTTCCAGTGCTTCGCCGTCGTCAGTGCCAGCGTCTCGGCCGCAGCATCGACGTCGAACCAGGTTTTGGCGCCGTCAACACCGGAGGCGACCACTGTCAGACAGACGCCGTTGCAGGCAATCGATGCGCCGTCGGCGATGGTCGCACGATCGTAGCGGCAGGCGATGCGAAGGCGGTGCAACTGCCCCTGCGCCACAGCTGTCAGGCTGACGATCTCGCCGATATCGGTGACAATGCCGGTGAACATTTATGCGCGCTCGTAGATGGTGAGAGTATCGCTGTCGAATGTCTCGCTAGCATGAACGCGGAATCCCTGCGACTGCGTGATTTTCGACAGGGGCAATGCATCGAGCGCATCAACCCCATCGGCGCCGACCCCTTCCGCCCCGCGGAACAGCCATATCTGATCGGCAAGCTCGGCGGCGACGAAGGATGCGGCAACACGGCTGCCGCCCTCGACCATCAGCCGCGTGATGCCCTTCTCGGCCAGCGCATGCAGCACAGCCGGAAGATCAAGCCCGGAGGCGCTTGCGGGCGGTATGCGGATGATCTGCGCACCCGCAGCGCCAAGCCGTGTCGCTGCGGCGGCTTCCGCAAGCTCCGAGCCGAGCACCCAGAGCGGCGTCTCGCGCGCGGTGCGCACGAGTTGGCTCGACGCGGGAATGCGCAGGCTCTGGTCGAGCACCACGCGCACCGGCGAACGCGCGGCCATGCCCGGCAGGCGGCAGGTGAGAAGTGGGTCGTCCGCCAGCACCGTGCCGATGCCGACCAAAATGGCGTCGATCGAGGCGCGTAACAGATGCACGCGGTTGCGCGCGGCGTCGCCGGTGATTGCAACCGGCTTGCCGCCGGCCGCGCCGATCTTGCCGTCGGGCGAGACCGCGAGCTTGAGGATCACCTGCGGGCGCTTGTCGCGGATGCGGCGGAAATGGCCGGCATGGTCGAATGCCGCCTCGTCGGCGCATAGCCCGACATCCACCACGATACCGGCTGCGCGCAAGCGGGCATGGCCCTGACCCGCCACCTCCGGATTGGGATCCTCGATCGCCGCCACCACCCGCTTGATGCCGGCCGCGATCACCGCGTCGGCGCAGGGCGGCGATTTGCCGAAATGCGAGCACGGCTCCAGCGTGACGTAGAGCGTCGAGCCGCGCGCCGCCTCGCCCGCGCGCCTCAGCGCTTCAGGCTCGGCATGCGGCCGACCGCCGGGCTGCGTCCAACCCCGGCCGACGATCACGCCGTCCCTGACGATGACGGCGCCCACGGCCGGATTAGGCCAGGTCCGGCCCTGCCCGCGCCGGCCGAGCGCCAGTGCAAGCTGCATGAAACGGCGATCGGCGTCCTTGGTCTCGCGGGCCTTCTGCGCAAATTGATCTTCCAGGATGCGGAAGATCATTTGCGTACCGTTGCAAGCCGCGCTTCCTCCTCGCCGGAGAGCTCGCCGAGCACGTCGGCGAAATCCTTGGCCTCGCGGAAATTGCGATAGACTGAAGCAAAGCGAACATAGGCGACGTCGTCGAGCGTGCGCAGATGTTCCATCACGGTCTCGCCGATCACCTCCGAGGAGATCTCGGCCTCGCCGCCGGTCTCGAGCTCGCGCACGATAGTGGAGACCATCTTCTCCACGCGCTCCGGTTCGACCGGGCGCTTGCGCAGCGAGATCGACACCGAGCGCATCAGCTTGTCGCGGTCGAACGGCACGCGACGGCCGTTGCGCTTGATCACGGTGAGCTCGCGCAGCTGCACGCGCTCGAAGGTGGTGAAGCGGAAATTGCAGGCGACGCACACGCGCCGCCTGCGGATCACGGACGAGTCCTCGGTCGGACGCGAGTCCTTTACCTGCGTATCGAGACTGTTGCAGTTCGGGCAGCGCATCCGTTTACCTTGACCGGTTTTCTTACCAGTTCACTTGGATCTTACTGATAGATCGGGAAGCGATCGGTGAGCGCCTTGACCCGCTCCTTGATCGCGGCCTCTACCAGCGGCGCCTTGCCGTCGGAGGATTGCGCGATCGCGTTCAGGACCTCGGCGATCATGCCGCCGACCTGCTGGAATTCAGCGACACCGAAGCCGCGGGTGGTCGCAGCCGGCGTGCCGAGCCGAATTCCGGAGGTGACGAACGGCGATTCGGGGTCGAACGGAATGCCGTTCTTGTTGCAGGTGATGGCGGCGCGAACCAGCGCCTTCTCCGAGGCATTGCCCTTCAGGCCTTTCGGCCGGAGGTCGACCAGCATCAGATGATTGTCGGTGCCGCCCGAGACAATATCGAAGCCGTGGCTCTTCAGCGTCTCGGCCAGCGCCTTGGCGTTCTCGACGACGTTCTTCGCATAGACCTTGAAATCCGGCCGCAGCGCTTCGCCGAACGCCACCGCCTTGGCCGCGATCACATGCATCAAGGGCCCGCCCTGGAGGCCGGGGAAGATCGCCGAGTTGAGCTTCTTGGTCAGCGTCTCGTCATTCCAAAGCATCAGGCCGCCGCGCGGACCGCGCAGCGACTTGTGCGTGGTCGTGGTGGTGACGTGGGCGTGCGGGACAGGCGAAGCATGCACGCCGCCCGCGACAAGCCCTGCGAAGTGCGCCATGTCGACCAGCAGGTACGCGCCGACGGAGTCCGCGATCTCGCGAAAACGCTTGAAATCCCAAGTGCGCGAATAGGCCGAGCCGCCTGCGATGATCAGCTTCGGCTTGACCTGCTCGGCCTGCCTGGCCACCGCGTCCATGTCGATGATCTGGTCCTCGCGGCGCACGGTGTAGTGCGCAGCCTTGAACCATTTGCCGCTCATGTTGACGGGCGAGCCATGGGTGAGATGGCCGCCAGCCGCAAGGTCGAGGCCCATGAAGGTGTCGCCGGGCTGGAGCAGCGCCAGAAACACCGCCTGATTCATCTGGCTGCCGGAATTGGCTTGGACGTTGGCAAAGCCAGCGCCAAACAGCTTCTTGGCGCGGTCGATCGCGACGTTCTCGGCGACATCGACCCACTCACAACCGCCGTAGTAGCGCGCGCCCGGATAACCCTCGGCATATTTGTTCGTCATCACCGAACCCTGCGCATCCAGCACGGCACGGCTGACGATGTTCTCGGAGGCGATCAGCTCGACTTCATGGCGCTGCCGGCCGAGCTCGCCCTTGATGGCGGCGGCGATTTCCGGGTCGGCCTGGTCGAGCGGGGCGGTAAAAAACGAATCGGGTGCGGAGGCGGTTTTGGCGAAGGTCATCTTGCGAATATCTCCACCGCCGCAGCCTTTTGGCGGGCTACGGGCGGGTCTGGTGTGGCGATCGGAAGCGGCGAGCGCGATCTACCACATTGCCCGCCCCCGGCCAAGTAGTTGCGGGTCGGGCCGGATATTTATGCAAGATATGGTGGTGGGGACACGGACCATGGGCGAGCTCGCGCGAACCTTCCGGTCTCGCCTCATCCAAAAGGGCCGATCTGGACCTTAACGCCAAGGTCGTCCCATGGTGCTCGTCCGCTCTCTACAGCCCGGTATACCCCGCCTTCACCGGGTCCACGGTGCCGTCCAGCTGGCGCAGATAGGTCAGGCCGCACACAGTCAACCTGTGGCTGTCCTTCTCACCGGCTTCCATCAGAGTGTTAAGGTAGTTTGTCACCTTTTCCCGCGCCTCTGCACTCGCCGCGGACGTCCGATTGGCGAGCAGGTCATAGGTTTGCATGATGCGGTCGATGGTGGCTTCCATGGCACCCTCTGATTTTGGGAGATTTTCGGAGTTTTGATCAGGCAACCGCTCTGGCCTCGGCTTGCGCCTCGAACCTGGCGATGGCCTTGTTGGCCAGCCTGATCCTGTTGAATTCACCGTGCTGGAGCAGCTTGATGATAATCTCGAGCAGCCCCTCATTGGTGACCAGCGTATCGGGGATCGCGCCGGAGCGGCGCAGGTAATTCGCCGCGATGGCGTAGGCATCGCTCACGAGTTCGACGTTCACAGCCTGCAACCCGCGTTCGACCAGCATCACGTCCTCCGATCCGCGGACATAACCGCCAAAAAGGGAACTGGTTCCGATCGGCTGTGAGGTTTTTTTCGCAACTGCAAAAACGGCAAAACGCACCGGTCCGGGCAGTAGCCGGACCGATGCGCTTGGGGAAGTGAGACACTTTTGGAAGGCTCGCCGGTCTTGTTGGGCCGGCTTGGCCCTCGTCGTTCTTGGGAACTCAGAGCCGATACAGGATCTGGTCGGTCCAGAACCGCTCGAGGCGGTGCAGCGACTTGTTCAGGGTCGAGAACTCCTCGCCCGAGATGCCGCCGACCTGCTCCACCGTCTTGACGTGCTTCTGGTAGAGCGAGTCGACAATTCGGCGGACTTCCTGGCCCTGCGGGGTCAGGCGAATGCGAACCGAGCGGCGGTCAACGCGCGAGCGCTGATGATCGAGGAAGCCGAGCTCGACGAGCTTCTTCAGATTGTAGGAGACGTTGGAGCCGAGATAGTAACCGCGCGTGCGCAGTTCGCCCGCAGTCAGCTCCTTGTCGCCGATGTTGTAGAGCAGAAGCGCCTGCACCGAATTGATGTCGGCGCGGCCACGACGATCGAACTCGTCCTTGATGACGTCGAGCAGGCGGCGATGCAGCCGCTCCACCAGAGTCAAGGCTTCCAGATAGAGCGTCTGCACCGAGCCCTGCTGGCCGGAGACGCGTTCCGCGGTATCTGCCGCAGTTGCGACGGCTTTCATCATGACACTTCCCCTGTTGTCGTTTTTATCGACACTCATTCGACGAAACTTGTGTCCCGTCTGATAGGTGCAACTTAAGGGGCGCCGTTTGAAGATCGGCTTAAATAAGAGAATAAAGAGATCATGAATTTAAGACAGTGAATTGCGGATTAAGCCTGTGCCACAAGCACTTTTCGCAACCGTCTGTTCACCGTGGCAAGGTCCTGTTCACCCTCCGTCCGACCATTGTGTCGCATTCCAGAACAGCCCCGCCCCGTTTCGAAACGTGCCCATAACAGCTATGGCGGATCGCGCCAGGTCAACGAAAACTTGCCTCGAATTTGAAGCAACGAGTGGTCAACCAAGCTCGCGTGAAACCGCGTCGCGTCCCGAAGCTGAACAGCAACTATGGCGGCCGTTCGCGCGCCGCCATCCAGGCGAGCGCCAGATAAGCGGCGAGCATGATGGCCTCGACCGCGACGACGACCAGGCTGCCGCCGTAGATACCGGGGAACATCAGTTCGATCACCGCCATCGACACCACGGTGGTCAGCCACACCACCGCGCCCCAGGGCGTGGCCAGCCACAGGCCGACGGCGGCGACGAGCTCGATCACGGCGAAGTAGATCGTCGAGGCTTGCCACGCCATCGACTGGTTCTCGAACGCCTCGTCCTCACCGCCGACGAAGCCCGTCACCTGCGCCCAGTGATAGAGGCCCTTGAGGATCGAGAGCAGCGCCATCACCCGCAAGAACAGCACGAGCCGGCGCGTCCAGACATTGTCGTCGGACTCCGGGCGCTCCGACGAGATCGCCGCCACGGACATTGCATTGTCGCGGGCAGTATCCCTGGCATTGGCGCTGTCGCGCGCCGCGTCGCGGCTGGAAATATCGGACATGCCCCCTTCTGGCTGTTTCGCCCCGCAAAATCAATCGGCCGCTATCCCTTGCGGCAGGTCAAGCCGCGGTGACGGGAAGGATGCGAACTGGTATAAGAATAATTCCAGCCGGAGGAAGAGTTGATGGCGATCAAATACGGACGTCCGATCGAATTGCGCGAGGTTTCGCGCGGGGACGGCGCGGGAGCCTCCCCTGCCCTCGATCTGACCATCCGCCCGCGCCGCAACCGCAAGGCCGAATGGGCCCGGCGCATGGTGCGCGAGAACGTGCTCACCACCGACGATTTGATCTGGCCGCTGTTCCTGATCGACGGCCATAACAAGCGCGAACAGATCGCCTCGATGCCGGGCGTCGACAGGCTGAGCGTCGACCAGGCCGTGCGCGACGCCGAGCGTGCGATGAAGCTGACCATTCCCTGCATCGCGCTGTTTCCCTACACCGACCCGTCACTGCGCGACGAGGAAGGCTCGGAGGCCACCAACCCGGACAATCTGGTCTGCAAGACCGTGCGCGCGATCAAGAAGGAATTTCCCGATCTCGGTATCCTCTGCGACGTCGCGCTCGATCCCTTCACCAGCCATGGCCATGACGGCCTGATTGCCGACGGCAGGATCTTGAACGACGAGACGGTCGCCGTGCTCGTGCGCCAGGCACTTGTGCAGGCCGAAGCCGGCTGCGACATCATCGCACCCTCCGACATGATGGACGGCCGTGTTGCAGCGATCCGCGAGGGGCTGGATCGGGCGGGCCTGCTCGACGTGCAGATCATGGCTTACGCCGCCAAATACGCCTCCGCCTTCTACGGCCCGTTCCGCGACGCCATCGGCTCGGCCAAGGCGTTGACCGGCGACAAACGCACCTACCAGATGGACAGCGCCAACACCGACGAGGCGTTACGCGAAGTCGAGCTCGACATTTCCGAGGGCGCCGACATGGTGATGGTGAAGCCCGGCATGCCCTATCTCGACGTGCTGCGCCGCGTAAAGGACACGTTTGCGATGCCGACCTTCGCTTACCAGGTCTCCGGCGAATACGCGATGATCGCGGCTGCGGCCAACAACGGCTGGCTCGACGGCGAACGCGCGATGATGGAAAGCCTGCTCGCGTTCAAGCGCGCCGGCGCCGACGGCGTGCTCAGTTATTTCGCAGCCCAGGCTGCCGAGAAGCTGCGGGCGCAGGGGGTAAGCAGGCCGTCGTACCGGCGAAGGACAAACTACCAGTCTTCGCCAAACCAATTCCTGTGGTTATGGATCCCGGCTTTCGCCGAGACGACACCGAGTGTGAGCTGGTAGCGGTGGCTCCCAGCAGGCCGCCCCCAGAATCGCCGGAATATTTCGGCTTGTTAATCCTGACGCGCCCTTGGCACGCGGATCGCCTGCTCCCATGTCCTTCCACGGGAGTTTTCCCCGGGAGAACGGACATGTCGTATTCGGATTCGGACAATGCCTGGCGCAATGACGGCGGGGCGCATGCCTACGACCCTTATCTGAACCCGGAACTGTTCCGCGGCGTGGCGACTCGGCGGGTGTTTGCCTTCCTGATCGACATGGTCGTGATCTCCGTCCCTGTCATCCTCGGCTATCTCTTCATCGCCGTGTTCGGCGTGGTCACGCTCGGCATCGGCTGGGCCCTGTTCTGGCTGGCATGGCCGGCATCCGTGGTCTGGGCGATCGTCTATTACGGCGCCTGCATCGGTGGTCCCCGCTCGGCGACGATCGGTATGCGGGTGATGGACCTGGAGTTGCGCACCTGGTACGGCGCACCCGGCTATTTCGTGCTCGGCGCCACCCACGCCGTGCTGTTCTGGGTGACGGTGTCGTTCCTGTCCCCCTTTGTGGTCCTGGTCGGCCTGTTCAACGGCCGTCGGCGCCTGCTGCACGATTTCGTGCTGGGAACGGTCCTCATCAACAATTCCGTCCGTGCACCCGTGCCTCAGGCCACCAGAACCTACTGATCATAACCTATCAACCAGGACCGAATAAGTTGTCTGAGCTGATCTGCCGAGCAGACCGATTGACCAGGGGCCTTCGTAGCGCGATGCTGATACTCACTTCGGAGGCCCACGACGTCCCGTGACCCAGCACTCGCGCGACACCCCGCAATTTTACCTGACGGCGCCGTCCCCCTGCCCGTATCTGCCGGGACGACACGAGCGCAAGGTGTTTACGCACCTCGTGGGTGAGCGTGCCGGTGACCTGAACGACCTGCTGACCCATGGCGGCTTCCGCCGCAGCCAGTCCATCGCCTACCGTCCGGCCTGCGACCAGTGCCGCGCCTGCGTCTCCGTCCGGGTGATCGCGAACGAGTTCCGCCCGTCCCGCAACTTCCGCAAGGTGATCGCCCGCAATTCCGACATCATCGGTGAGCAGCGCAGCGCGGTGCCCACCTCCGAGCAATATTCGGTGTTCCGCGCCTATCTCGATTCCCGCCACCGCCATGGCGGCATGGCCGACATGACCGTGCTCGACTACGCCATGATGGTCGAGGACAGCCACGTCGAGACCCGTATCATCGAGTACCGCAAGCGCGGCCCCGATAGCGGCATCACCGGCCGGGGCGAGGAGCTGATCGCGGTGGCGCTCACCGACGTGCTCAGCGACGGCCTGTCGATGGTCTATTCGTTCTTCGAGCCGGGCCAGGTCAGCCGCTCGATGGGCACCTTCATGATCCTCGACCACATCGCGCGCGCCCGCCGGCAAGGGCTGCCTTATGTGTATCTCGGCTACTGGATCGAGGGCTCCAAGAAGATGGACTACAAGGCTCGCTTCCTGCCGCAGCAGCGCCTCGCGCCCTCAGGCTGGCTGCGCATCGACGCGCAGGGCGACGCGGCGTCCGAGCCGCAGGACTAGCCGCCCTCACCCGAACAGCATATCGGCCAGCAGCTTCACGTTCAAAACGACGATCACGCCCGCCACGATCCACGCGATCGCGGCGACCCATTTGGCAATCGCGAACTTCCCCATCTTGCGGCGGTCCGAGACGAACCGCACCAGCGGGATGACCGCGAACGGTAGCTGCATCGACAGCACGACTTGGCTGAACACCAGCAGATCGGCGGTGCCGCGCTCGCCATAGATCGCGGTGACGGCGATCACCGGAACGATGGCGATACCCCGCGTCAAGAGGCGGCGCGCCCAGCTCGGCAGGCGCAGGTCGAGAAAACCCTCCATCACGATCTGGCCGGCGAGCGTCGCCGTCACCGTCGAATTGAGGCCCGAGGCGAGCAGCGCAATTGCAAACAGCGTCGAGGCGATGCCAAGACCCAGCAGGGGCGAGAGCAGCTCGAACGCCTGGCCGATCTCGGCGACATCCGAATGGCCGCTTCCGTGGAACGTCGCAGCGGCCACGACGAGGATCGCGGCATTGACGAACAGCGCCAGCATCAGCGCGATGGTCGAGTCCGTCGTCGCCCATTTGATCGCTTCGCGACGGCCCGTATCGTTGCGTTCATAGGCGCGCGTCTGCACGATCGACGAATGCAGGTAGAGATTATGCGGCATCACGGTCGCGCCGATGATGCCGATGGCGATGTAGAGCATGTCCGGATTGGTGAAGATCTCGGTCTTCGGCATAAAGCCGTGCAGGACGTCCGCGACCGGCGGCGCCGCGGCCACGATCTGGGCCGCAAAGCAGACCCGCGATCACCGCAAGCAGCGCCATCACGAAGGCTTCGAGCAAACGGAAGCCGCGGTTCATCAGGAGCAGCAGCAGGAAGGCATCCAGTGCAGCCAGCAACGCGCCGCCAAGCAGAGGAATGCCGAACAACAGCTTCAGCGCGATCGCGGTGCCGATGACCTCGGCGAGATCGCAGGCGATGATAGCCGCCTCGCAAGCGAGCCACAGCATGAAGTTGGTTGCAGGCGAATAGGTCGCGCGGCAGGCTTGCGCGAGGTCGCGATCGGTGGCGATCCCGAGCCGTGCCGCCAGCGCCTGCAACAGGATCGCCATCAGGTTCGAGAGCAAGATGACCGAGAGCAGCGTGTAACCGAATTTCGATCCGCCAGCGAGATCCGTCGCCCAGTTGCCGGGGTCCATGTAGCCGACCGACACCATGTAACCCGGACCAACGAAAGCGAGCAGTCGCCGCCACCAGCGGCCGGACGCCGGGAGGGCAACCGAGGCATTCACCTCGGCGAGGCTCTTGATGGTCGGCGCGTCAGCGCGCCAGCCGGGGGCTTCCGGGATCAGATCGGGAGATCGGGCATCCATGAGGCGAGAATACCGAAGCTGGACCTTATTGCAACTCATTTGCAACTGCATCTGGCTGCGTTAGTTCCCGCCGCGGTCCGATCCCCGGCTGTCGGGAAGCGGGTGGGTTTGGCAGTCGCCTGGGGCGGATACTGGCGCCAACCGACTTCGCAGGAAATGCGCCATGTCAAAAATGCCCCGCCTCCCCGACACGTTCAACCGCCTCGCCTGGTCCAACCTTGCGGCACAATCCGCCGAGCAGATCGCGCTGGCGGCGGCCCCGATTGTCGCCGTGCTGACGCTCGGCGTGGCCGAAGGCCGGACCGGCCTGCTGCAGACCGCGCTCACGTTGCCCTTCGTGCTGTTCGCCATTCCGGCCGGCCTGCTCGCCGACCGCATCTCGCGCCGCTCGCTGATGGCGAGCGCCGAGGCGCTGCGGGCGGTGGCGCTAGCCGCTATCGTCCTTCTGCTCGCCCTCGGCGCGCTCAACCTGCTCCTCCTGGCGCTGCTCGGCTTCGCCGCTGTGTGCGGCACGGTCGTCTACAGCGTGGCCGCGCCGGCCCTGGTACCCTCGCTGGTGAGTTCGGACCTGCTGCCGGCCGCCAATGCCCGCATCGAGCTCGCGCGCACCGTCGCCTTCGCGAGTGGTCCTGCGCTCGGCGGTGCGCTGGTCGGCTGGTGGGGCGCGAGCCCGGCCTTCGGCTTTGCCGCGGCACTTTCGGCGATCGCCGTCGTACTGCTCTCCGGAATCTACGAGCCGGCGCGCGCGCCCACGCCGCGGCGCCATCCGTTCCAAGACATCCGGGAAGGCGCGGGATTCGTGTTCCACCACCCGCTGCTGCGACCAGTGTTCATCACTCAGTTCATCTTCAACACCGGCTGGTTTCTGCAGATCGCGGTGTTCGTGCCTTACGCCGTGCGTCATCTCGGCCTGAGCGCCGCCGGTGTCGGAACGGTGCTGACCATGTACGGCGTCGGCATGGTGATCGGCGCGCTGCTCGCAACCCGCGTGATGAAGCGCATCGCCTTCGGCACCGTTGTCGGCCTCGGCCCCGTCACCGGCTTCGTCGCCGCCGTGGTGATGGCGCTGACGGTGCCGGTCCCCTCGCCCTGGCTCGCCGGCCTCAGCTTCTTCCTGCTCGGCGTCGGGCCCATCCTGTGGGTGATCTCGACCACGACGCTGCGCCAGTCGGTGACGCCGCCGCGCCTGTTGGGGCGCGTCTCGGCCATCAACATCATGAGCTACGGCGCCCGTCCGCTCGGCTCGGCACTAGGCGCAATCGTCGGCGGGTTTTACAGTGCGGAAGCGTGTCTCTATCTGGCAGCCGCTGTATTCGGCGTGCAGGCGCTGGTGATCTGGCTCTCGCCTGCGGTCGCGTTGGATCGGCAGCCGGACATGGTGGAGGACGGCGCGGCGGTGCGGTGTTAGCCGCACCCTCATTTGCGAGCGAAGCGAAGCAGTCCAGAATCCGTCCACGGAGACAGTCTGCATTGCATCGTCGCAAGAGCTCCTTGCAGTGACGGAGTATGCTGAGGTAGTTGGACTAGTTCGACAGATACCGCTCGTAACTCCCCGTCACCGGCCCGCTCACGTCGATCTCCGGATCGAGCGTGTAGAGATCCTGCGCGCGGCCGATGCCACGCAGGGCGTAGCGACCGGTGGAGACGAGATAGCGCCGGCCGGCGGTGTCGAGGCCCTTGTAGAACTCGGACGACGCCAGCAGTTCGCGATCGACCGAGCGGCTCATCGAGGCAATGCGGCTGACCTCGTTCACGGTCGGGCCAACCACCGTGAAGTCCAGCCGGTCCTCGCTGCCGATATTGCCGTAAAGGACCTCGCCGACATGCAAGCCGATATAGGCCGACGTGGTGGGACGGCCATCCGCTTCCCGGCGCGCATTCAGCGCTGCGACGTTCTTGCGGAACAGGTGCTCGGCCCGTAGCCCGGCGCGCCGCGCATGCGCCATATCCTCACCGGTGAACATCGCGAGCACGCCGTCGCCGATCAGTTTCAGCACGTCGCCGCCGGCATCGTGGATCGCATCGATCACGGCTTGCGCATAATCGTTCAGGAACGGGATAATCTCGTCGGGGCCGATGCTCTCGCTGATCCCGGTCGAGCCGCGCAGATCCGAATACCAGAGCACGGCATTGATGCGCTCGGTGACGCCGCGCGAGATACGTCCGCGCAAGACCTGCTCTGACGCATCGCGGCCGAGATAGACGCGGCCGAGCGTGCGCACGATGTCGACCTGCTGCGCCGATTTGATCGCGAGTCCCAGCACCGGCACCACATCGCGCAGCGCGGCGAGCTCGGCTTCGGTAAAGCCAACCTCGCGTCGCGTCGTCCAGTAGGAGTAGAGGCAGTCCATCTGCCCGAGCGCTCCGGTCTCCCCGAAGCGGTGTACAAAAGCCAGAAAATGGCGGTGACCCGTTTCGGCGAGGTCGCCGATTTGCGAGAAATCGAGCGAGGGCGCGTCGGCGAGGTCGATCACCATCTCGTCATGACCATGCTCCAGCAAATGATAGAACACCGATCGGCGCCAATTCTTCGCTGCGTCGCCCTCGGCCGTCGAGCCGTATTCGACGACGTCGCTCTCGTTGCTCGGAGTATCGCTCCAGCGGAACGCGCGACCCTCATAGATCGGGTGCAGCGTATCGATGACGACCAGCCCACGCGAGAGTTCCAGCCCCTCGGCGCAGCACTCGCAGAAGCCACGCAGCAGTTCGGGTTCGGGCAGGCCGGTGAGCCCCTGGCCGGCCAACCAGTTCATCAGCGCAAGGCGCGAGGTCAATTGCATACGCCATTATGGCGTGCATTCGTGACGAGCGAAAGCTCGCGCGCCGACGTCGCACAACCAAGGCTCCCGCCCACAGCAGGGTGAGTATGCCGCGGATGCTGTTGACGCGCCCTCGCCATCGCTGCAAACGGAACCGATGAGATCACCGACCAGAAGCACAGGGATATGAGCCAGCGCCAGCTTCCGATCATCGTGACGCTCGGCACCACGCAGACACTGGCCTGGGCCTCGAGCTACTATTTGCCCGCACTGATCGCGGATCCCATGGCGCGCGATCTCGGCGTCTCCTCGAACTGGATCTTTGGCGCGTTTTCGGCCTCGCTGGTGATCTCCGCGCTGCTCGGCCCGCGGATCGGACGGCAGATCGACCTCGTCGGCGGACGGCAGGTGCTATCCGCCTCGAACCTGATGATTGCCGCCGGCCTCGCGCTGCTCGGCCTCTCGCAATCGGTCACGGTGATGGTGATCGCCTGGCTCGTGCTCGGCCTCGGCATGGCGACAGGGCTTTACGATGCCGCCTTCGCCGCGCTCGGCCGCATCTATGGCACCGAGGCGCGCAGGCCCATCACCGGCATCACGCTGATGGCGGGCTTTGCCTCGACGGTCGGCTGGCCGCTCACGGCCTGGGGGCTCGCCCATATCGGCTGGCGCGAGACCTGTTTCGCCTGGGCGGCCGCCAACATCCTGATCGGCCTCCCCCTCAACTTCTTCATGCTGCCGCCGGTCAAGGAGGCAAGGCAGACCGCGGCGACCGCGGAAAAGCCGCACGTACCGCTCGATCGCACCACGATCCTGCTCGCCTTCGTCTTCGCCGCGGTCTGGACCGTCACCGGCGCGATGGCCGCGCATTTTCCGCGTATTCTGGAGACGACGGGCGCGACGCCGGTCGAAGCGATCGCGGCCGGCGCGCTGATCGGGCCCGCGCAAGTCGGCGCCCGCCTGCTCGAAGCCGGCTTCCTGAGCCGCTTTCATCCGCTGTGGTCAACGCGGCTTGCCTGCCTGACCCATCCGATCGGCGCGGTGGTCGTGGCGATCTTCGGCGGCGTGGCGGCGAGCGCGTTCGCGCTGTTCCACGGCTCGGGCAACGGCATCCTCACCATCGCACGCGGCACGCTGCCGCTGTCGATCTTCGGCCCAAAGGATTTCGGCTACCGGCTCGGAATCATCGGCGCGCCGGCGCGGATGGCGCAGGCGGTGGCGCCGCTGGCTTTCGGGCTGCTCATCGACGTCATGGGAGCCAAGGTGCTGATGGTCTCATCCGCGCTCAGCCTCTCGGCGCTGGCCGCTCTGTTCATGATCCGCGCCGAGCCGCGGCCGGATTGACCGCACTGCTGCTTTCGCGCACAAGCGCACCATGACCGAAGACAACCGTCCGCCTCGCACGTTCAAAGGCCTGCTGCGCTGGGCGACGACGCCACCGCAGGCCTGGGGCGTCTATCTCCTCGCCATCATCCTGGTCTGGCTCGTCTCCTTCTACGCCGGCACGCTGAAACCGAAGAAGACGCCGGACGCGAGCTCACCGGCGGTCACCGCGCCGAAAGGCTAATTGCGCGTCAGTCGTAAAACTCCGGCGACATCTTCTGGCTGTCGCGCTGCGCCTTGTCGTGGTTGATCCAAAGCTGCGCCTTCTCCTTGTCGAGCGTGTCGGCGATCTTCTGCATCGAGGCGAGCGTCTGGTCCTTGCTGACGTTCATGCCCGGCACCACGCGGTTATCCCAGTTGCTCTTGAAATGGATGGCGTCACCTGACAGGACCACAGCGCCGGTCTTTGGCAATTTCACCAGCAACGATTGGTGTCCAGGCGTGTGTCCGGGCGTCGACAGGATGGTCAGGCTGCCATCGCCGAACACGTCTTTGTCGCCCGACAACAGCTCGACGGGATGCGAGGGCTTGAAGCGCGGCTCGTTGTTGGCCCCGGGCCAGTCATATTCGACCTTCTGCACGTAGAGTATGGCCTGCGGAAACATCTCGACATTCCCGGTATGGTCCGGATGGGTGTGCGAGACGCCCATCCACTTGATGTCGCCGGGCTTGACGCCGAGCTGGTCGAGCTGGGCCGCGAGCGTCTTCGGCCTGCGCCAGACCGTCGCCTTGGGGTCCGAGGGAACAAGGCCATTGGGCATCGACGCAACCGCGTCCGGAACCCCAGTGTCCCACAGGAACCAGCCTTTGCTGTGCCTGATCAGATAGCAGGTGTCGACAAACGCCATGGGCTTGCCCTCGTTCATGCCCGGTGTCCAGCGCGACACGTCACTCGTGATACCTTCCCCGCAATTGAGGATGTAGAGCTTTTCGACGCCCGGCTTTTCCTGTGCCGCGACCGTATGGCTGGACAGCGCGAGCGCGGTGACGGTGAGGCGAATGCGATCTTCGCGATCCTGGGCATCATCCTTGGTCTCTCCTTGCAGCGGTTAGTCGTGCTGCGACCGGGGATCAACCCCGGCCTCTCTCCAGAATTCCGGTTCCGCCGATCACATCAATGCGGGCAGGTTTCGACCTCGACGGTGACGTGGCTGAGCCTCTTCAACCCGGCGAGGCGCTTCTTGTAGACGGCCGGTTGCTTCGGCTTGTCTGACACCACCGAGACCAGCACGGCGCAATGGCCGGGGCCGACCTGCCAGAGGTGCAGATCGGTGACGCGGTCGTCGCCAACCTCCATGCGGGCCCGGATCACCCGCTCCAGCTTCTCGTCGGCACGCACGTCAAGCAGCACCGCACCCGAGCTCTTGACGAGGCCGAACGCCCAGCTCGCGATCACCGCGCTGCCGATCAGGCCGACGGCCGGATCAGCCCAGACCCATCCCGAATACATCGCAACCGCAAGCGCGCCGATCGCCAGCACAGAGGTTGCCGCATCCGCCATGACATGCACGTAAGCCGCGCGAAGATTGTTGTCGTGATGATGGTGATGATCATGGTCGTGATCATGATGCGCATGACCGTGGCCGTGATCATGTCCGTGGTGATGGTGATCATGGCTGCCGCGCAACAGCCACGCGCTAGCGAGATTGACGCACAGCCCAAGGGCTGCGACCGCTATCGCTTCGCCGTAGACGATCGGCACCGGCGTGAACAGCCGCAGCACGCTCTCGTAAGCGATCTCGACCGCGATCAAGCCGAGAATGATCGCGCTGGAGAAGGCGGCGAGATCGCCGAACTTGCCGGTGCCGAAGGTGAAATGCGCGTTGCCCAGGTGCCGCCGTGCGAAGCGGTAGGCGAACGCGGCAATGCCGAGCGCCGCCGCATGGGTGCCCATGTGCCAGCCGTCGGCGAGCAACGCCATCGAGCCGAACAGCGAACCGCCGACGATCTCGCCGACCATCATGACCAGCGTCAGGACGACGACCAGCCAGGTGCGCCGCTCGTTCTCGTCATGCTTCTCGCCCAGGAAGGCGTGCTCATGGGTCCATTGATCGATGGAATGGGAATGCATTGAAAATTTCTCCGAGAAGGTCCGGCGTGTTGACCGCAATATAGACCTGCAGGTGTTCCGGGGCAAAATCCGGCGAAACGAGCCGATTGACAGGCCGGTGGTGTTTCGGTGTAATGAAGCCCATGGGGATTTGAGCGATCTCCCCACGAGGCGACATGCCCAAGTATCGCGTCCCGTTTGATTTTACGAGGGCGCATCATGTCTTCCTACACGACGATATCATCTGACAAACTGGCACGGCTGATTGGCACGGCGAACGCCCCTGCCCTGATCGACGTGCGCACGGACGAGGATTTTGCCGCCGACCGGCGGTTGATCCCGGGCTCCATCAAGCTCAGCCACGAGAAAGTCTCGGACTGGGCGGCCGACTTCGCCGGCCGCTCCGCGATCGTCTCATGCTTCCGCGGCGAAAAGCTTGCGCAGGGCACCGCAGCCTGGCTCAGGCAACTCGGCGTCGGGGCCGAGACGCTGGAAGGCGGCTTCGAGGGCTGGAAAGCGGCAAAGCTGCCGCTCGTCGACGCCCGCAAGCTGCCGCCGCGCGACGCCAAGGGACGCACCGTCTGGGTGACGCGGGCGCGGCCAAAAGTCGACCGCATCGCCTGCCCCTGGCTGATCCGGCGTTTCGTCGATCCCAATGCGATATTCCTGTTCGTGGCACCTTCCGAAGTGGTCGCCGTCGGCGAACGCTTCAACGCCGCGCCCTTTGATATCGAGAACGTGTTCTGGAGCCACCGTGGCGAACTCTGCACGTTCGACGTGATGATCGAGGAGTTCGGGATCGCCGCGCCGCCGCTGCTCCGGCTCGCCACGCTGGTGCGCGGCGCCGACACCGCGCGGCCCGATCTCGCGCCGGAGGCTCCCGGCCTGCTCGCCGCTTCGCTCGGGCTGTCACGGATGTATGACGACGATCTCGAACAGCTCGAGGCGGGCATGCTGCTCTACGACGCCTTCTACCGCTGGTGCCGTGACGCCACCGGCGAGACCCACAACTGGCCGACCAACAAGGCGAAGCCGTAATGGATACTCGCGCGGTCCAGGCAGAAGCTGATGCCGGTCACGGCATCAGCTTCGCTGAAGCGTTTCGCGTCTGGCTCCGGGTCGCCTGTCTGAGTTTCGGCGGGCCCGCGGGCCAGATCGCGGTGATGCACCGCATCCTGGTCGAGGAGAAGAACTGGATCTCCGAAGGCCGCTTCCTGCATGCGCTGAACTACTGCATGCTGCTGCCGGGTCCGGAAGCACAGCAGCTCGCCACCTATATCGGCTGGCTGATGCATCGCACCGCCGGCGGGCTGATGGCCGGTGGGCTGTTCATCCTGCCCGGCATCATCGCCATCATGGGCCTGAGCTACGTCTACGCCGCCTTCGGCAATGTCAGCTTCGTCGAGGCGTTGTTTTTCGGGCTGAAGGCCGCGGTCCTCGCCATCGTGGTCGAGGCCGTGGTGCGGGTCGGCAAGCGCGCGCTGAAGAACCGCATCATGATTGCGCTGGCCGCAATCGCTTTCGTCGCGATCTTCTTCTTCGCTGTTCCTTTCCCGATCATCATCATCGCCGCCGCTGTGATCGGCTATATCGGCGCAAGAAGCGGCCGCCCGGAATTCGCGCCGGCCGGTCACGGTCATGGCGGCGGCGCCGCCTTGATCGACAGCATGCTCGGCGAAGCCGTGCCCGATCACGTCCGCCCCGACACCGCCCGCACCATCCGCGTCGGCGCGCTCTGGCTGGCGCTCTGGCTCATTCCGGTGATCGCGCTGCTTCTGGCCCTCGGACAGGCTAACGTGTTCAGCCAGATCGCGCTGTTCTTCTCAAAAATGGCGCTGGTCACGTTCGGCGGCGCCTACGCGGTGCTGGCCTACGTTGCCCAGCAGGCGGTCGAGCATTATCACTGGCTCAAGCCGCACGAGATGCTCGACGGCCTCGGCATGGCCGAGACCACGCCCGGTCCGCTGATCATGGTGCTACAGTTCGTGGGATTCATGGCGGCCTACCGCGACGCCAGCGGCTTGTCGCCGATGCTGGCCGCCACGCTCGGCGGGCTGCTCGCGA
This sequence comes from Bradyrhizobium sp. LLZ17, assembly GCF_041200145.1. Lineage (NCBI taxonomy): Bacteria > Pseudomonadati > Pseudomonadota > Alphaproteobacteria > Hyphomicrobiales > Nitrobacteraceae > Bradyrhizobium > Bradyrhizobium zaerense. The sequence continues at coordinate 870,180 of NZ_CP165734.1, read as the reverse complement.
CCTGGGTCACGTTCACGCCCTGCTTTCTCTGGATCTTCGCCGGCGCCCCCTATATCGAGCGGCTGCGCGGCAACACCGGCCTTGCCGGCGCGCTCAGCGCAATCACGGCTGCGGTCGTCGGGGTGATCCTCAACCTCTCGATCTGGTTCGCGCTGCACACGCTGTTCCGCGAGACCGTGCCGGTCCAGGCCTTCCCGTTCGCCTTCGACCGGCCGGTGCTGACCAGCGTCGATATTCCAGCGCTCGTGCTCTCGATCGCAGCCGCGACCGCGATCTTCCGTTTCAAGCTCGGCATGCTGACCGTGCTCGCCGGCAGCTGTGCGGCAGGCGTGGCGCTGCGACTGGCGGGGCTGATTTAGCAAGGCTTCGGGCGATCGGAACAAAGCCAACCGAAGGCCCTTGTCGCTCATTGGACTTGTTCCAAGATAAATTCCAAGACAGATCGACTCGCGCTTGGAACGGCGAGAGAATTGGAACAGTGCGTGTTCATCAAGGTTAGCTCCCATTGCCACGAGGGGGTTCCTTCCGGTGAAGACATGACTGATCTGTCCATCGATGCGCGGTTGCTTGCTCCTGACAATGATCGGCACGGCGCCAATCTCATCATCGTTGCTGTCGCCGCAGCAATTCTTCTCGCCGGCGCAGTAGCTTTGTCAGGCACGATCTCCTGGCGTCAAGGATGGTTGTTTCTTCTCGGAGGCGCACTCGGCCTGACGCTGTACCATGCGCTGTTCGGGTTCACCTCGGCTTGGCGTGTCTTTATCGTGACCCGAAGAGGCGCGGGACTCCGCGCGCAAATGGTCATGCTTGCGCTGGCGACAGCTCTATTCTTCCCCGCCTTGGCGCAAGGCTCGCTGTTCGGCGAGGCCGTGCACGGCGAACTTGGCGCGGTCGGCATCGGCATGGTGACCGGGGCATTTCTGTTCGGCCTCGGAATGCAGCTCGGCGGCGGCTGCGCCTCGGGAACGCTGTATACCGCCGGCGGCGGCAACACCCGGATGCTGGTGACGCTCGCAGCCTTCATTGCCGGATCTACTCTGGGGGCGTTGCATCTGCCGTGGTGGAGTGCGCTCCCGAACGTCGGGACAGTGTCGTTGATCGAGAGCTTGGGATGGCTGCCGGCGCTTGTGCTGTGCTGGGCCGTGATGGCCGCCATCTATGTCCTGACCAGAATGGCCGAGATCCGGCGGCACGGCGACCTTGAGCCGGGAGCGCGGACGAAGCTGCGCGGCGCGCGCCGTTTCATGCAGGGGCCGTGGCCGCTGCTGTGGGGCGCGGTTCTGCTTGCGATCGGCAATTTCGCCACGCTCTATCTCGCAGGGCGGCCATGGGGCATCACCTCGGCCTTTGCGCTCTGGGGATCGAAGGTCCTGATGAGCTTCGGCGGCGTCGACGTGGCGTCATGGTCCTATTGGCAGGGCGCCCGCGCTGCATCGCTCCACCAGAGCATCTTCGCGGATGTCACTTCCGTGATGGATTTCGGCATCATCATCGGGGCGTTGCTGGCGGCAGGCCTGGCCGGCAAGTTCAATCCGACCTGGCGCATCTCCGGCCGCTCGCTGGTCGCCGCTATCCTCGGCGGCCTGCTTCTCGGGTATGGTGCCAGGCTGGCCTATGGCTGCAATATCGGCGCTTATTTCAGCGGGATCGCCTCCGGCAGCCTGCACGGCTGGTGCTGGCTGGTCGCGGCTTTCCTCGGCAATATCCTGGGAACGCAGCTTCGGCCGCTGTTCGGCTTGGCCGTCGAACGCTAGGTCCTCACCGTTACATCCGCGTCGGCGATGGGCGTGTTGGACTATCGCATCATCATCCGCGCGATCGCCTCGCCGATCACCACTGTCGTGAAGTGGGTGTTGGCCCGGCAATCCGACGGCATGATCGAGGCGTCGGCGACGCGCAAGCCGGCGATGCCCTTCACGGCGCCGTCGGGATTGACCACACCATCGCTGTCCTTGAAGCCGGTCATGCGGCAGCTGCCGGCGGCGTGCTGGATGTCGCCGGTTTCACGGCGCAGCAACGCATCGAGCTCGTGATCAGGCAGTGCTGCAGCCTGCGGCAGCGTCAGTTCGCTGTCGGCCAGCTTTATCCAGTCGGCGATACCGGCCAGCGCCGGCTGGGAGGTAATCACAGCAAGCCGTCGCACCGCATCCATCATGCGCAGCATGTCGCGAGGATCGGCCAGCATGTTCTCCTCGACGATCGGATCAACCTCGGGATCGATTGAGGCCAGCTTGAGCGTGCCGCGCGAATAGGCGTTGAACAGCCCGGCGCCGATCGCTCCGGGCACGCCGATGCCGCGATGATTGAAGGCGATCAGGATCATGTCGCGCTTGCCGCCACCGGCGAGGCCCGAGGAATAGGTCACGCAACAATTGGTGTGGCGGGTATCCGGATCGGTGGGCCTGATATCCTCGCGGAGCTGAATGGTCGCGCGAAACAGCGGGTGGTCGAAGAAGTGCCGGCCGACCGGCAAGTGCTGCTGGACCGCAATGCCCATCGCCTTCAACTCGCCGGCCGGTCCGACGCCCGAGCGCAACAGGATCGCCGGGCTGTGGATGGCGCCGGCGCAGAGCACGATCTGGCGCGCGCTGATCTCGCTCGTGCCCTGCCCCTCGACGTGCACGCGGAGACCGGTCGCCCGACCTTCCCTGATCAGCACGCGATCGACCAGCGCATGGCCGCAGATCTCCAGATTGGCGCGACCGCGCGCGGGCTCCAGATAACCCTCGTTGGTCGTGATGCGGCGGCTGTCGCGGCTGTTGATGGGATAGCAGGCGACGCCCTCTCCGTCGGGACCGTTGAGGTCGGCGCACCAGGGATAGCCGCTCGCCAGCGCCGCATCGCGCAAGCCGCGATCGATCGGGCCCCATTTTTCCGGCGGCGCGCGATAGACCGGCAACGGTCCGCCGCGTCCATGTCCCGGGGCGTCGCCGAATTCGAGATCGTCCTCGATCACCGAGAACAGCGGCATCACATCCCTGGCCGACCATCCGGTGCAGCCATTGGCTGCCCATTCGTCGAATGCATTGGCGACGCCGCGGATGGCGATCTGACCGTTCATCATCGATGAGCCGCCGAGACCCTTGCCGCGCCAGTAGAAGCGCGGCTCCTGCCCGGCCACGCGGCGCGTCAGCAGATCGGCCACTGCCATTTCTCCTGAAACTCGCGCTTGTGGATGATCGGAATGGGATTGGGCGTCATCACTTCCCAGGGCGCCTCGTCGGCGCGCCAGTCGAGCCCTGCTTCGAGCAGAAGCACGCGGCGTGCGGGATCTTCGGAGAGCCGCGCCGCAACCGCAGCACCGGCAGAGCCGCCGCCGACCACAATGACATCGTACATGGGCTAGTTCTCAACGTTGCAGAGAACCGGGATAGCGGACGGCATCGGATTGGGCAAACCGGCCATCAAAGCAAGACCGTGCCTCCTCCCCGTCATTGCGAGCGAAGCGACGCTCTCACCCTACCCGATCACCCTGCCGAACTTGTTCGATTTCGGGAAACCCTTCGGCGGCAGGCGGCCTGCGTCGCCGCGGCTACCCTGCCACTCGGCGAGCTCCTTCATGGTGGCCGAGAATTCGCGACCGGCGGAGTCCTTCCAGGTCAGGCCCGCCTTGGCGTCGAACACGGCGATGTCGGAGAGACCTCCATCCTTGTACTTCTGCAGCCGCGTACCGCGGCCGCGCGCCATTTCCGAGACTTGGTCGAGCGGGAAGATCAACATCTTGCGGTTCTCGCCGATCACCGCAACGGTGTCGCCGAGCACTTCGGTGACCGCGCGTGCCTCGTTCGGCATATCGACGTTGAGGACCTGCTTGCCCTTCTTGGTGGTGCCGACGCAATCGTCCTCGTTGACGACAAAGCCCTGGCCCTCGTGGCTCGCGACCAGGAATTTGCGCCCGCCCTTGTTGACGAACAGCACGACGGGAGCGGCCTCGGGCTCAAGGTCGATGAACTGGCGGATCGGCTCGCCGTGACCGCGGCCGCCGGGCAGTTTGGCGACGTCGAGCGAGTAAAACTTGCCGTTGGTGGCGAACAGCAGCAGCTTCGAGGTGGTCTCGGCGAAGAAGGCAAGGCCAAGCTTGTCGTCCTGCTTGAAGGCCAGCCCCGAGAGATCCTCGACATGGCCCTTCAAGGTGCGGATCCAACCCTTGTCGGAGACGACGACAGTAACCGGCTCGCGCTCGACGAAGGCCTCCTCGATCGCGGCAAGATCGTGCTCGGGCGCGTCCGCAAAGGTGCTGCGGCGCTTGCCGAGCGGCGTCTTCGGTCCGAACATGTCGCGGACCTTGCCAACCTGCTCGGCGACCTTCTTCCACTGCTCGGGCTCGGACGCGAGCAGCGCGTTGATGCCCTTGAGTTCGCTGCGAAGGTTCTTCTCCTCGGAGCGGATCTCCATTTCCTCGAGCTTGCGCAAGGAGCGCAGCCGCATGTTGAGGATGGCTTCGGTCTGCACCTCGGTCAGCTTGAACGCCTTCATCAACGCCGGCTTGGGCTCATCCTCGGTGCGGATGATCCTGATCACCTCGTCGATGTTCAGATAAGCGATCAGCAGGCCGCCGAGAACCTCCAGCCGATTCTCGATCTGCGCCTTGCGATAATTGGTGCGGCGGATCAGCACGTCGCGCAGATGGTCGAGCCATTCGCGCAGGGCTTCGGCAAGGCCGACCACCTTGGGGACGCGGCCCTTCAGCAGCACGTTGAGATTCAGCGGGATCTTGCTTTCCAGCTCGGTCAGCCGGAACAGCGATTCCATCATCAAAGCAGGATCGACGTTCTTCGACTTCGGCTCGATCACGAGACGGACGTCTTCGGCGGACTCGTCTCGGAAATCGCCGACCAGCGGCAACTTCTTCTGATCCAGAAGCTCGGCGATCTTTTCAACCAGGCGCGACTTCTGCACCAGGAACGGATCTCGGTGATCACGACCACCCAGGTGTTGCGGGCACCCTCCTCCTGCTCCCACCTGGCGCGAACGCGGAACGAGCCGCGGCCGGTCGTGTAGGCCTCGGCAATCGCCTGCTTGGAATCGACGATGATGCCGCCGGTCGGGAAATCCGGACCCTTGACCCATTTCAGCAACGCCTTGGATTTCGCGTCGGGCTTCTCGATCAGATGCAGGGCGGCATCGCAGAGCTCGGCGGCGTTGTGCGGCGGGATCGAGGTCGCCATACCGACCGCGATGCCCTGCGCACCGTTGGCGAGCAGGTTGGGAAAGCCGCCGGGCAGCACGACAGGCTCTTTCGACTGGCCGTCGTAATTGGGGCGGAACTCGACGCCGTCCTCGTCGATGCCGTCGAGCAGAAGCCGCGCGACGTCGGTCATGCGGGCTTCGGTGTAGCGGTAGGCGGCGGGGTTATCGCCGTCGATATTGCCAAAATTGCCTTGGCCGTCGACCAGCGGATAGCGCGAGGAGAAATCCTGCGCCAGGCGCACCATGGCATCGTAGATCGCCTGGTCGCCGTGCGGATGGAACGAACCCATCACGTCGCCGACGATTTTTGCGGATTTCTTGAATCCCGAGCCCGGATCGAGCCTGAGCAGGCGCATGCCATAGAGAATACGCCGGTGAACCGGCTTCAGGCCGTCGCGCGCATCCGGCAGCGCCCGGTGCATGATGGTGGAGAGCGCATAAGCGAGATAGCGCTCTTCCAGCGCGTCGCGCAGCGGCACATCGTGAATTTCGGCCGGTTCTTCCGGCGGAATCAATCGTTTTCCCATGCCGCCCGGTTAAACCGTGGGAGCAGATCGGGCAAGGATCGATTGGTTCCGGGGCGGCCGCTATTGCCCGGCCCAGCCAGCGGTGAAGGTCGGGGTGGTTTGCGGATTTTTGGCCTGTGTCCCGGCGGGCGCATGGGTCAGGCAGTGCCGGGCCGTCTCGATCTCAGCCTCGGTCGCGCCCTTGGACCGCGCCCATGCCTCTGCGGCAGCAGCCGAATATTTGGCCACATAGTATCTGACGACAGTGCAGGAGGCGCGGCGAAACAGTCCCGGTTGCTCGCCTGCGAGGGCGTCCGGCACCAGCGCCATCAGCGCTGCCGCGATCACAAATCCCTTGATCAGCATCAGATTATCCCCGGGTTGGAACCCGAAAGGCCAATCCGGGAAACCCGGTTTTGTTCCTCCAAGGTCGCCCCTTTTTGCGCAATGCGGATCCGCGACTAGCTCATGGCGCTGGAACCGCCGCTCGCGCCTGTTGCCGTGTCAGCGCGTTGATGAAGCCAGCCCGCGCGTCGGAATGGCCCTGCCCGCGCGGTTCCAGCACATGGCGCAGCAGGAACAGGCCGGTCAGTCGAAACCCATCCTGGAGATCCTGATCGGTGAGGTCGGCGTGCATCTCGCGCTGGCGAAGGAACGGGGCAGCCGCAACAGCCGGTCGCGCCATGGCTCACCTGCGGTGCGCGACACCGCGCCGCCGGATTTTGGCGAGACGTAGATCAGGTCCGTCGTCTCCCCGGTCACCGCGCAGTTTTCCAGCGCCAGCCCGAAGCCGAGCTCGGAGAGCATCGCCAGCTCGAAATGAATCACGTGCACGGCGGCGCTGCCGACATCGTCGAAATCGTCGAGCGAATGCTCGAGCATCGCAAAGATCTCCCCGTGCGGATCGCGTTCCGGAAGAAGCCGCGCGATCGAGCCGAGATGGGTGACACCATAGACGCCATGGGACGATGCCAGCAGCGTCGCTGCGCGCAGCTTCAGGCCCTCAATCGCATAGGTGCCGAGATGCTCGTCGAGGCGGGCCCGCCACACCGCCCGGACGGTGTTCCCCGGCTGCAAAAGCGGACGCATCCGCGAGCCGGCGCCGCCGCGCACGAGGCCGAGATGGCGGCCGTGCTCGCGTGTCAGCAGTTCGACGATGGCGCTACTTTCGCCATGCCGCCGCACCCCCAGCACGATGCCTTCGTCGGTCCATTCCATGGGCGCAAGTGTAGCGCATTTCGAGGGATTGTGGGCAAAGCGACTTGTCCGCCGTAGATCGAAGATCGAAGGCGGAAGCGTACCCACCCATTTGACTTCACGCGTTGAACCAGCCCTGCGCGTCGCCGCTAAAGGAGAAATACAGCCCGCACACCGTCAGCACGCAGGAGGCGATTTCGATGACGCTGTCGAGCTCGAGCCCTCTCTCGCCGATGATCTGGCCGAGCGAGATCACCGACAGCACCAGCGCCGCCGCCAGCACCCAGCGCGGCCAGTTCTTGCGCCCATGCGCGGCGAGCCAGACGAAATAGACAAGCAGCGAAATCATCGCGCCGGCGAGCAGCGTCGAGGTCATGATCATTTGCTCGGTCATGTCGGCGGTGGGCGTGCGGTCCTGCACCGCGACCGACAGGGCATCCAGCATCAGCGATGCATAGAGCAACGCTTCGAAGCGCTGGACATTGCGGGGCAGACTCATCAAATACCGATCTTTTCTTGGTTATTCTTTGGGAAATTCCAGGCCCATCTCGCGATAGCGATCGGGATCGTCACCCCAGTTCTCGCGCACCTTGACGAACAGGAACAGATGCACCGGCACGCCGAGGATCTCGGCGAGCTCGATGCGCGAGTCCGCGCCGATCGACTTGATGGTGGCGCCGCCCTTGCCGAGCACGATCTTGCGCTGGCTTTCGCGCTCGACGAAGATCGTTTGCTCGATGCGCACGGACTTGTCCTTGCGCTCCTCCCACTTGTCGGTTTCGACCGTGGACTGATACGGCAATTCCTGGTGCAGCTTGCGATAGATCTTTTCGCGGGTGATCTCGGCCGCGAGATGCCGCATCGGCGCGTCCGACATCTGGTCTTCGGGATAGAGGAACGGGCCCGGCGGCACCATCTCGGCGAGCGTGCTGCGAATGTCATCGACGCCGTCGCCCGAAATGGCCGCGATCATGAAGGTCTTTGTGAAGGCCATGCGCTCGTTGGCGGCCTGCGCCAGCGCCAGCAGCTTCTCGCGCTGGACCAAATCGACCTTGTTGATGACCAGGATCTTGTCGTGCTTGACGCTTGCGGCCTTGGCGAGGATCGCCTCGGCCTCCTCGTCGATGCCGGATTTGGCGTCGAGCAGCACGCAAACGAGATCGGCGTCGTGCGCCCCGCTCCAGGCGGTGGAGACCATGGCGCGGTCGAGCCGACGCTTGGGCAAGAAGATGCCGGGCGTGTCGACCAGGATGATCTGCGCGTTGTTCTCGATGACGATGCCGCGGATCAGCGCGCGCGTGGTCTGCACCTTGCGCGAGACGATCGTGACCTTCGCCCCGACCAGCGCGTTGACCAGCGTGGATTTGCCGACATTGGGCGCGCCGATCAGTGCCACGAAGCCGCAGCGCGTCGCGGCGGGCGTCTCGCCGCTTGCTTCAACCGTCATTGCTGCCGCCAACACCTTCACGTTCGATCATGACCGAGGCCGCCACCTTCTCCGCCGCGCGCTTGCTGCCGCCGGTGCCTTCGGCCGGCGCCAGTCCCGGCAGGTCCACCGCGACGCGGAACTCCGGGTCGTGATGCGGACCGGTGCGTTCGACCTCGCGATAGACCGGCGTCGGCAGTCCCTTTCCCTGCGCCCATTCCTGGAGCACGGTCTTGGGATCGCGCAGCGGCCGCCGCGGCTTATGCATGCGCTCGGTCCAGTTGCGCTTGACGAACTCGTCCGCGGCCGCATGGCCGCCGTCGAGGAAGATGGCGCCGATCACGGCCTCGCAGATGTCACCGAGGATGGACTTGCGCAGCCGGGCGTCGGCGCTGGGGCCGACCGAGCCGAGCTTGATGTCGTCGAGCAGACCGAGCGACTTGGCGACGTCGGCGCAGCTCTCCTTGCGCACGAGTTCGGCAAGCCGCTTCGACAGCTCGCCCTCATCGGCGTTGGGGAAGGCATGATAGAGCATGTCGGAAACCACGAGCCCGAGCACGTGATCGCCGAGAAATTCCAGCCGCTGATAGCTGTCGCCACGCTTGCGCCCGGACTTGAGCGCCGAAACGTGCGTGATCGCCTGGATCAGCTGGTTCGGATCGGTGAAGCTGTAGCCAATGCGCGCCTCGAGCGCCGCGTTCGCATCCGTCCCCTTCGCCTTGCCGCCCCGCGTCCGCTTCTTCTTGGCGGCCGCTTTTGGCACAGCTGCGCCCTCAGGGCCTGCTGGCGCCTCGATTGGTTCGGTCGTGATGTCCTTGGCTTCGTCTTTCATCGCACGATTTTGAAGAAACGATTCCAGCGCACGGCCCATGGCCAGCGCCAGAACATCCAGGCATGCTCGCCTTCGCCGATCGAGAAGAAGATCATCTGGGCGCGGCCGATCAGGTTCTCCTGCGGCACGTAGCCGACCTGACCGAGGAAGCGGCTGTCGGTCGAGTTATCGCGGTTGTCGCCCATCATGAAAAAGTGGCCCGGCGGCACGGTGTAGACGTTGGTGTTGTCCATGTAGCCGTTGTCGGCGCAATCCAGCGTCTCGTAGGACACGCCGTTGGGCAGCGTCTCCTTCCAGCGCTTCACACGCGAGATGCCGCCGCCTTCGGAGCCGCACGGATCCTCGCCGACGAATTCGCTCATGCGCTGCCGCTCGACCGGCGTGTCGTTGATGTAGAGCAGGCCGTCCTTCATCTGGATGTGGTCGCCGGGAAGGCCGATCACGCGCTTGATGTAGTCGGTGGAATCGTCCTTCGGCAGTCGAAACACGACGATGTCGCCGCGGTTCGGGTCCGAACCCCAGATCCGTCCCGAGAACAGCGGCGGCGAGAACGGGATCGAGTAGTGGCTGTAGCCGTAGGAATATTTCGAGACGAAGAGATAGTCGCCGACCAGCAATGTCGCCTTCATCGAGCCGGACGGGATGTTGAAGGGCTGGAACAGGAAGGTGCGGATCACCAGCGCGATCAGAAGAGCATGGATGACGACCCGGATCGTTTCGCCGACGCCGCTTTCAGTTTTCGTTCCCGAAGTCACGCTCATTGCTTTCTCAATTCCGACCGGCGGTCACAGAGCGCCCTCCCAGGCCGCGAACGGCCCATCGCTGCGCGGCGCCACGGAGATTGTCCTGATAGTGAGGGCCAATTCCGGCGTAAAGCCGAATTCGCCCAGGCTGATTTGCGTTCGCGGACTTTTAGACGGTTGTCGCTGGCCACGCAATCGAGGATCGCATGAAAAACGCATAACTTCTTGAATTTCAACAAGAATTATAAAATTACCAGCGCGCCGTCAGGGCTTCGCCGACGGGATGGCGGAAATGATGACGAAGGCCTGCGCCAGTGGCCAGTCGTCGGTGATCGAAAGATCGATCTGCGCTTCGAAACCTTCCGGCGTCAGGGCCTGGAGCCGGGCCAGGGCCCCCGGTCAGCCGCATGGTCGGCCGGCCTCCCGGCAGGTTGACCACCCCCATGTCGCGCCACCAGACGCCGCGACGGATGCCGGTCCCGAGCGCCTTGGAGCAGGCCTCCTTGGCGGCGAAGCGCTTGGCATAGGTCGCCACCACCATCTTCTCGTTCTTGGCCCGCCGCTCCGCCTTGGCCCGCTCGGCCGCAGTGAAGATGCGATCGAGAAAGCGCTCGCCATGGCGCTCGATCACCTTGGCGACGCGGGTGATGTCGATCAGGTCGGAGCCGATGCCGATGATCATGCCCGGCTCCGGCCGCGGTCCATCGCCAGGCGCATGCTTCGCACCGTCTCGGCAAGTCCGACGAACAAGGCCTCGCCAATCATGTAGTAGCCGATGTTGAGCTCCATGATGTCCGGCAGCGCCGCGATCGTCTCCGCCGTCGCATAATCGAGCCCATGCCCGGCATGGACCTCCAGCCCCGCCGCCTTCGCGAGCTTGGCGCCGGCCACGATCCGCTGCCATTCGGCGTCAGCCTTGTCAGCATGACCGTCAACCACGGCGTCGCACCAGGCTCCGGTGTGGATCTCGATCACCGGCGCGCGCAGCCGCGCCGCCATCTCGATCTGTGCGGGGTCGGCTGCAATGAACAGCGAGACCCGGATACCGGCATCGTTCAGCCGCGCAATGAAAGGCGCCAGCGCATTGTGCTGACCGACCACGTCGAGCCCGCCTTCGGTCGTCACCTCCTGGCGGCGCTCCGGCACCAGGCACACCGCATGCGGCTTGGTGGCGAGGGCGATGCGCAGCATGTCGTCGGTCGCCGCCATCTCGAAATTGAGCGGCTTGGAGATCTCCGCCTTCAGCCGCGCCATGTCGTCGTCGCGGATATGCCGGCGATCCTCGCGGAGATGCGCAGTGATGCCGTCGGCGCCGGCCTCGATCGCCAGCAGCGCCGCGCGCACCGGATCGGGTTTGCGGCCACCGCGCGCGTTACGCAGGGTCGCGACATGATCGACATTGACGCCGAGGCGAAGCGGAAGAGCGGGCATTGCAAGGCTCACAAATTCGGTGGGACAGGCGAATACGAAAGACGCCTATCCATTAACACGTTCGACGCGGGCGACGACCGCCTTGGCGCGCAACTGGGCCAGGATCGCGCTCAAATGTTTCAGATCGTAGACTTCGAGATCGATCGTGGTCTCCGTGAAGTCCGGCGAGCGGCGCTGCATGCTGATGTTGTCGATGTTGCCGTCATGCTCGGCGATCACGGTCGCGATCTGGGCCAGCGCCCCAGGCTCGTTGACGTTCTCGACCTTGATGCGGGCCGGGAAGCGCTGCGGCACAGGTCCTCGATGTCCCAGCGGACGTCGAGCCAGCGCTCCGGCTCCTCCTCGAAGTCCTTCAGGGCCGGCGACTGGATCGGATAGATCGTGATCCCCTCGCCCGGCGTCACGATGCCGACGATGCGGTCGCCGGGCACGGCGCCACCGTTCGGCGCGAACTTCACCGGCAGGTCGGAATTGATGCCGCGGATCGGGATCGCGACCGTGCTGCGGGGCGGCCCGGAGGTCACCTTCTCCTTGAGCTTGGCGAGCCCCTTCTTGATGCCATAGCGCGCGACGCGCTCCTCCTTGTAGTCGGGATACATCGCGCGCGCGACGTGGGAGGCCTTGATCTCGCCGCGGCCGACCGCCGCCATGACGTCATCGATCGAGGCGCGCGCAAGCCGCGGCAACGCGCCCTTCAGCTTGTCGTCGGCATATTCGATCTTGGCGCGCTCGAACAGGCGCTCCACGATGCGTCGGCCGAGGCCGGCATATTGATCGCGCACGGCCGTGCGTGTGGCGCGGCGGATCGCGGCGCGCGCCTTGCCGGTGACCGCGAGCGTTTCCCAGGCGGACGGCGGCGCCGATTGCGCTTCTGAGGTCAGCACCTCGACTTCATCGCCGTTCTGGAGTTCCGAGGACAACGGCGCGAACTTGCCATTGATCTTGCAGCCCACCGCGCTGTTGCCGACGTCCGTATGCACGGCATAGGCGAAGTCGATCACGTTGGCGTGGCGCGGCAGTGCGATCAGCTTGCCCTTCGGGGTGAAGCAGAACACCTGGTCGTGGAACAATTCGAGCTTGGTGTGCTCGAGGAATTCCTCGGGATTGGTGCTCTCCGTGAGGATGCCGACGGTGTGGCGCAGCCAGGCAAATGCGTTGGATTCGCGCTTGAGGAATTCGGTCGGCGAGCCGACGCCCTCCTTGTAGAACACATGCGCCGCGATGCCGCGCTCGGCGATCTGGTCCATCGCCTCGGTACGGATCTGGAGCTCGGCACGCTGGTTGCCGGGACCGATCACGGTGGTGTGGATCGAGCGGTAGTCGTTCTGCTTCGGCGTCGAGATGTAGTCCTTGAAACGGCCCGGCACGACCGGCCAGGTGGTGTGGACGATGCCGAGCGCGCGATAGCAGGACTCGACGTCGTTCACGACGACACGGAACCCGAAGATGTCGGACAGTTGCTCGAAGCCGACCGACTTGCGCTCCATCTTGGTCCAGATCGAAAACGGCTTCTTGCGGCGGCCATAGACCCGCGCCCCCAAGCCCCGGTGCCGCAGATTGTTGGAGAGCTGCGCCTCGATCTCGCCGATCAAATTGCGGTTGCGCTCGGCGAGCGCGTCGAGCCGTTGCATCACCACCGAATAGGCTTCGGGATCGAGGGTGCGGAAGGACAGGTCCTCCAGCTCCTCGCGCATTTCCTGCATGCCCATGCGGCCGGCCAGCGGCGCATAAATGTCGAGCGTCTCCTCGGCAATGCGCCTTCGCGATTCCGTCGGCACGAATTCCAGCGTGCGCATGTTGTGCAGGCGGTCGGCGAGCTTCACCAGGAGAACGCGGACATCGTCGGCAATGGCCAGTAGCAATTTGCGCAGGTTCTCGGCCTGCTTGGCCTCGCGCGACACCAGCTCCAGCCGCTTCAGCTTGGTCAGGCCCTCGACCAGCGCGCCGATTTCCGGTCCGAAGATCTGGTCGATCTCGGCCCGCGTCGCCTCGGTGTCCTCGATCGTGTCGTGAAGCAGCGCGGCGACGATGGTCGCATCGTCGAGCTTCAGGTCGGTGAGGATCGCCGCCACTTCGAGCGGGTGCGAGAAATATGGATCGCCGGAGGCGCGGGTCTGCGAGCCGTGCGCCTTCATGGCGTAGACATAGGCCCGGTTCAGCAGGTCTTCGTTGGTGTTGGGGTTGTAGGACCGGACGCGCTCGACGAGGTCATATTGACGCATCATGCGGGCGCGCGGCTTCGCCGGCCGCGCCACCGGCGCAGTCGGGGCCACGGCAACCGATTCGGTTGCGGCCTGCATCTGCGTTAGTCCGCGGCGTCGATACACCATGCCGTCCTGCCTTCAAACGGACCATAAAACAGCCCGTTGTATACATCTTAGCTCCGATCGCGCCCGCGTCCGATCAATTCAGTGACAGGTGCGGCGCCAACCGACAACGCTATGGTAACCACGAAAACGCCAACAAAAGCAAAGGCCCGAACGAGCGTTCGGGCCTTTGATAAGATCACAACAATTCGACGATCGCGATGGGACGATTACTCGTCCTCCTCGGGCTGCTCTTCCGGCGGCGCGAGCCCTTCGAGGCCCTTCAGGAGCTCCTCTTCGGTCATGCGTTCCACGGCAACTTCGGTATCGTCCGCATCGACGCTCGCACCCGCGGAACCGATCAGCGGCACCGTATCCGGCTCAGGCTCGTCGACCTCGACGAACTTCTGGAGCGAGTGCACCAGCTCCTCGCGGAGATCCTCCGGCGAGATGGTCTCGTCGGCAATTTCACGCAAAGATACAACAGGGTTCTTGTCGTTATCGCGGTCAACCGTTAGTTGTGAACCGGACGAGATCATGCGGGCGCGGTGGGCGGCCAGCGGGACCAGGTCAAACCGGTTGTCGACCTTGTCGATACAATCTTCTACGGTGACGCGAGCCATGGACTGTCGCTCCGCTGTGGGTGGGACAAAATATGTGGATGATTGGGGGTAGTTATAGGGACCAAGACCGTTTCGCAAGGCCAATTTGTGATTTGGCCTCGCCAAACGGCTCTGCTAACCCCACATTGGGGCTGGGATGGGTGGTTTCCCGGGCTGCCATTGATGGTGGCGCCGGGTGTGTGAAAGTCCGCCATAACTATACCTTGATTGCCCCGACTTCTCCGGATTTGCGGTTTCGACGGGTTTCGGCAGGACCTTGAGCTGCGCGGCTTGCGCCGCCAACAAAAAACGATTGATCACGAACTCTACGCGAGCAAACTGAATGTCACCTTCCTCCACCGACAAGATCGCGCTCTTTATCGACGGGGCCAATCTTTACGCGACAGCGAAAACTCTCGGCTTCGACATCGATTACAAGCGCCTGCTGAAGGAATTTCAGAGCCGCGGGACATTGCTGCGGGCGTTCTACTACACCGCGATCATCGAGGATCAGGAATACTCCTCGATCCGTCCGCTGATCGACTGGCTGGACTACAACGGCTACACCGTCGTCACCAAGGCGACTAAGGAGTTCATCGACGCCTCCGGCCGCCGCAAGGTCAAGGGCAACATGGACATCGAGCTTGCGGTCGACGCCATGGAGCTCGCCGAGCACATCGACCAGATGATCCTGTTCTCGGGCGACGGCGACTTCCGCTCCTTGGTCGAGGCCGTGCAGCGCCGCGGCGTGCGGGTCACGGTGATCTCCACGATCGCCAGCCAGCCGCCGATGATCGCCGACGAGTTGCGCCGCCAGGCCGACGTCTTCACCGATCTGGTCGAGCTGCAGTCCAAGCTTGGCCGCGATCCGTCCGAGCGCCCCGCCCGCGCGATCGCGGCGAGCGCGAAGCACGCCACCACGCCCCGCAGTTCCTCCAGCGCGCGACCACCATGGCGCCGAGGGGCGATGACGATTTCGAGGAATGAGACGGCCCGGCTGAGCCGCCGGGCCCTCACACTCGTACCCGATCGCGACTGTCCGCTCTGCCCGCGCCTGGTCGCGTTTCGCGAGGCGAACCGCGCGCGGGAGCCGTTGTGGCACAACGCGCCGGTTGCGCCATTTGGTGACACCAAGGCGCGCCTGCTGATCGTCGGCCTTGCGCCGGGGATGCAGGGCGCCAACCGCACGGGCCGGCCGTTCACCGGCGACTATGCCGGCGACCTGCTCTACGCGACGTTGATCGAATACGGCTTTGCCAAGGGCAGCTACCAAGCGCGGCCTGACGACGGATTGCGGCTGGTCGACTGCCGGATCGCCAACGCCGTGCACTGCGTGCCGCCGCAGAACAAGCCGCTGCCGGCGGAGATCAACACCTGCCGCCAGTTTCTCGTGGCCAATCTCGCGACGATGCCGAATTTGCGCGCCATCGTCGCGCTCGGGCGGATTGCGCACGACAGCGTGCTCAAGCCGCTCAATCTGAAGGCCTCGCAAGCCCCTCTTCGGCCATGGCGCGGTGCATCAGGCCGGCGCGTTCAAGCTCTACGACAGCTATCACTGCTCGCGCTACAACACGAACACCCGCGTGCTGACGCCGGACATGTTCCGAAGTGTGTTCGCGAAGGTGAAGGCTGACCTCGATTAGCCTGGATCAGGTCCTGAGTCAGGCCTTGGCGGGATTGGCCTTGAGCCAGTCCAGCACATCGCCAGCGTTCCGGTCGGGCGGGAACACCGGGTAGAACACCTGCACGATCTCGGCGTCATCGATGATCAGCGCGAGACGCTTGATCAGCGTCAGACCTGCGACTCCCATGGTCGGCAGATTGAGGGCGCGTGTCAGCACCAGCTTCTCATCCGAGAGCACCGGGAACGGCAGATGCAGCCGCGACGCCATCTCGGTCTGGTAGGCATTGCTCTGCGTCGAGAGGCCGAACACCTGGGCAGCGCCCGCGACTTTCAGCTCGGCAAACAGATCGCGAAATGCGCAAGTCTGCGGGGTGCAACCGCGCGCGCCCGGGATCATGTCCCAGTCGTCGACCAGCGAGATCTTGCCGGGCTCGCCGGTGCGCGGATAGGCGAACACCACGGTGCGGCCGGAGAGCGCCGACAGCGTCACCGATGTATCGTCGGTCGCGAGCAGGCTGATCGCGGGCAGCGTCAGGCCTCTCAGATGGGCAGCGCCGCCGTCGTCAGCGGGTGCCGGGATCTTGCTCCAGTCGACCTCGATCAGGTTTTTCTGATTCATCTCGCTATCCCCTCGCCCGCATCAGCCGGCCCTTCTCCCGGCTCCAGTCCCGCTTCTTCTCGGTCTCGCGCTTGTCGTGCAATTTTTGCCCTTCGCCACCGCGAGCTGCAGTTTGGCCCGGCCGCGTTCGTTGAAGTAGAGCTTGAGCGGGATCAGCGTCATGCCCTCGCGGTCGACGGCACCCATCAGCTTGTTGATCTGCTTGCGATGAAGCAGCAGTTTTCGCGGCCGTTTGGGCTCGTGATTGAAGCGATTGCCCTGGAGATATTCGGGAATGGTGGCGTTGATCAGCCAGATCTCGCCGTCCTTCAGATCGGCGTAGGATTCCGCGATCGTGCTCTTGCCGTTGCGGATCGACTTGACCTCGGTCCCGGTCAGCGCAATGCCGGCCTCGACCGTATCCTCGATGGCATAGTTGAAGCGGGCCTTGCGGTTTTCCGCCATGACCTTGATCGGACGTTCTTTCTTATCGGCCATCTTCGTTCAAAAACCCGGCAGAGAAACCCGATCGAGATGCGCGTCGGACGCTAACAGTTTGGATGAAGTGCGCGCGTCAAGACTTCTTGAGGAGATCGCGGATCTCGGTCAGCAACGCCACCTCGGCCGACGGCTTCGGCGGCGCGACCGGTGCCGCCTCTTCCTTCCGCTTCAAGGTGTTCATGGCGCGGATCACCAGGAACAGCACAAAGGCGACGATGATGAAGTTGATCGTGAGCGTCAGGAAGCTGCCCCAAGCCAGCACGGCACCTTGCTTTTTCGCGTCAGCTAAATTGGTGGCGGTGACCTTCGCCGACAAGGGGGTGAAGTAGTTCGAGAAGTCGAGACCGCCGGTGGCGGCGCCAATCATCGGCATGATCACGTCGCCGACCAGCGAGTTGACGATGGCGCCGAAGGCCGCGCCGATGATGACGCCGACCGCGAGGTCGACGACGTTGCCCTTCATGGCGAAGTCGCGGAACTCCGTGAGCATCCGCCTGCCCTTTTCGTCGACCGCGCCCATGAAAGCTCCCCGAAAAGCGAACGTGTCAGTTGATCAGGCCGGCGTGCACCATGGCGCTGCGCACGGCAATTCGCGTCGGCTCGGAGACCGGGACCATCGGCAGCCGCAGCGTCTCGTCCATCTTGCCGAGTAGCGACAACGCATACTTGATCGGCGCCGGATTGCTCTCGATGAACAAATTGTTGTGCAGCGGCATCAGCTTGTCGTGCAGCTTCAGCGCAGTGGCATGATCGCCCTTCTGCCAGGCGATGTGGAACTCGGAACACAGCCGCGGCGCGACGTTCGAGGTCACCGAGATGCAGCCATGGCCGCCGTGCGCCATGTAGCCGAGGATGGTCGCGTCCTCGCCGGAGAGCTGGTTGAAATCCTCGCCCATCGCCGCGCGCTGCTGCGAGACGCGGACCATGCTGGCGGTGGCGTCCTTGACGCCCGCGATGTTCTTCAGCTCCCACAACCGCTTCATGGTGTCGACCGACATGTCGATCACCGAGCGCGGCGGAATGTTGTAGATGACGATCGGAATCCCGATCGCGTCGTTGATCGCCTTGAAGTGCTGGTACATCCCCTCCTGCGTCGGCTTGTTGTAATAGGGCGTCACCACCAGCACGGCGTCGGCGCCTGCCTTCTCGGCATGCTGGGCAAGCTCGACCGCTTCCGTCGTCGAGTTGGAGCCGGCGCCGGCGATCACGGGAACGCGCCCCTTGGCCTCGCCGATGCACCATTCGACCACCTTCTTGTGCTCGTTATGGCTGAGCGTCGGGCTCTCGCCAGTGGTGCCGACCGGGACCAGGCCGTTGGTGCCCTCGGAAATCTGCCAATTGACCAGCGAGCGGAATGCCGCCTCGTCCAGCGCGCCGTTCTTGAAGGGCGTGACCAAGGCGGTGAAGGACCCCCGGAATTTCGTCTTGGCTGCCATGGACTTCCTCCGTACGCGGCGAGATTTTAGAGCAAGCGCCATACATATCGGGTCTGTCCGGCCGGTAAAAGGCCGCATCCGCGTGACGCACCGTTTAAGCCGCGATTTTGCCGCGGTGGTGGTGCAAAGCGGTCCTCGGTAAGGGGCTGTTGGTATTTTGCCCGCATATTCAATCAAATACAGCCAAATCTTGTACAAGCAGGTCTGGGCCAGTTGACTGATTCGGGGCGACGTAACGCCGTGATTTTCCTTCCTCGTGCCGCGTGGCGATCCACCGGTCTGGTCGTTTGCCTGATGGCAGGGCTGTCGGTCGGCTGCGCCGCCTTGGCCAAGTCCAACGACAAATCCAACGAGACGACCGAGCAAGGGGCCAAGGACACCCCCAAGCCAGCCGTCAAGGACAGCGCGAAGGTCCCTGTCAAAGGATCGGCCAAGGGAACTGGCAAGGCAACTGGCAAGGCAACCGACAAGGGAATTGGCAAGGAAACCGCTAAGGAAGCAGCCAAGGAAGGCAGTAAGGGCGCGACCAAAGGCCCGGCCAAGGATGCCGCCAAGACGGCCCCCAAGGCCGCCGGCAAGGAAAAGGACAAGCCTAAGCCTGCAGCAGCGGCGCCCACTCCGAAATCGCGATCGACCGCCAACGGTCCGGCCGCCAAGGCGGCGCCGGCCGTGACGGCCACCATCCGACCGGCCGCCCCGGCCGTCGCCAAGCCGGTCGCGGCTCCCGTCCTGGCACCGGCGACCCGCCAGCACGCCGCACCGCGCAAGCCGGTCACGCCAGCGGCCGTGGCTGCGACCTCCTCGACATCGCAAGCCGACAAGGCCACGCTGGAAAACGTCATCGAGCTCGTGCGCAGGCGCAGGCCGGGTGATGCCACCGACGCAGCAGCGACGATCTCGGATCCCGTCGCGCGAAAACTGGCGGAATGGATCATCCTGCGCAGCGAGGACAATGGCGCCAGCGTTGAGCGTTACCGCGCCTTCCTCTCCGCCAATCCGAGCTGGCCGTCGCAGACCTTCCTGCGCCGGCGGCTGGAGGCGGCGATGTGGGACGACAGGCGCGACGATTCGGTCGCTTGGTCGTGGTTCGAGAACGAATCCCCGGTCTCCGCCAAGGGCCGCTTCACGCTTGCCAAGGCGATGCTGGCGCGCGGCGACCGCGCCAATGCCGAACGGCTCGTGCGCGAGGCCTGGCGCAGCGATCCGATGTCGGAGGAGACCGAGAACAACGCGCTCGACCAGTTCGGGGCGCTGCTCACGCCCGGCGACCAGAAGGCACGGATGGACACGCTGCTCTACGGCAGCGAGCACGAGGCGGCGTTGCGCGCCGCGAAACGTCTCGGCGCCGGCTATGTCGCGCTCGCCAGGGCCCGCATCGCCTCCTACAAGAAGGCGCCGAATTCGCGCGCGCTGCTCGAAGAGGTGCCGCGCGAGCTGCACAGCGATCCCGGGTTCATCTTCAGCAAGATCCAGCTCCTGCGCCGCGAGGAGAAATTCGCCGAAGCCGCCCAGCTCATGCTGTCGGCGCCGAAGGATCCGAACCGGCTCTACAATCTCGACGAATGGTGGATCGAGCGGCGCCTGCTGGCGCGCAAGATGATCGACACCGAGGAATTCCGCAGCGCCTATCTGATCGCGCGCGACGCGGCGCTGCCCACGCGCGACATCTACAAGACCGAGCAGGAGTTCACCGCGGGCTGGATCGCGCTGCGCTTCCTCAACGATCCCGCGGCCGCCGCCCAGCATTTCGCGCGCATCGGCGTCGGCAGCGTCAATCCGACCACGCTGGCGCGTGCCGGCTACTGGCAGGGCCGCGCGGCCGAAGCCGCAGGGCGCCAACAGGAAGCGCGCAACGCCTATGCCCGCGCCGCCGAACAATCGACCAGCTATTACGGCCAGCTCGCCCGCGCCAAGCTCGGCCTGCCGCAGATCGAACTCAACAGCCCGCCGCGCGGCCGTGGTGCCGAGCGGCTGGAGATCGTGCGCGCCGCGCAATTGCTGTACGAGCTCGATGAGCGGGAGCTGGCGGTGCCGATGCTCGCCGACATGGGCGAGAACGGCGATCCCGAGGCGCTCGCCGGGCTTGGCGAGTTGGCCCAGCACTACAGCGACGCCCGCGGCATGCTGCTGGTCGGCAAGGCCGCGCTCAATCGCGGCCTGCCGTTCGACTTCTACGCCTATCCCGTCAACGGCATTCCGAAGTTCACCCCGATCGGTCCCGAGGTCGAGCGCAGCATCGTCTACGCCATCGCGCGGCAGGAAAGCGCGTTCAACCCGGCCGTGGTCTCGCCGGCGCAGGCCTATGGCCTGATGCAGGTGACGCCGGACGCCGCGCGCTATGTCTGCAAGCGGCACGGCGCCACCTACGATATCTCGCGGCTGAAGAACGATGCGGCCTACAACGCCACGCTCGGCTCGGCCGAGCTCGGCGGACTGCTCGAGGACTATCGCGGCTCCTACATCATGACGTTCGCGGCCTACAATGCCGGCCGCGGCAGCGTGAAGAAGTGGATCGACCGTTACGGCGACCCGCGCGACCCGAAGATCGACGCGGTCGACTGGGTCGAGCTGATCCCGTTCTCCGAGACCCGCAACTACGTGCAGCGGATCATGGAGAACCTGCAGGTCTACCGCGCCCGTTTCGGCGGCGGCACGCGGCTGCAGATCGAGGCCGATCTGCGCCGCGGCGCCGGCAGCGTGGAATAGCCGCGTCCCTGCCCCCGTTTGTCGGCAGCGACCGCTCGGGGGCCGGAGCGCAACGTTTTTCGTCGACGGATGTTGAGACGGGCCGCAGCCTGACTTGAGCTGGGGCGCAGCATTGCTGGCGGCAGCGCACGAGCCGGAAAAGCGGAACTAAATCAAATGCTTGATTGGGGGCTGGCGGAGACGGAGGGATTCGAACCCTCGATAGGCCTTTACAAGCCTATAACGGTTTAGCAAACCGCCGCCTTCAGCCACTCGGCCACGTCTCCAATATGCGCGGTATGCCCGACCCGGCGGCGAGCCGCAAGCGGCAGAATTGAGGATGTCGCGTTCTTTCACCTGAAAGCCGGCATCGCGACGGCCGCACGGGCCCGGCGCTGGAATCGGCGTGTCAGCCGGCAGCCCGAGCTGCGCCGGCGTGGAAGGTCCAGATCAAGAGGTGCGCAGTCCGGGGGTTCAGCGCAGAATGCCCGTTCTGCGCGGCCGCCCGAGTTCCAGCTCGTATTAATGGGCCGCCATTCGCCATCCGTGAATTAGGCCGCCTCGCGCCGCTCAGTGCGCGGACACCCACGCCCGCGCCTCGCGCTGAGCGGCCGAGATCTCGCTATCCGACATCTGCCCGGCCACTTCCTGGCGCAGCGTGACGGCGTCCTTGCGGCCCTTCAGCGCGGCGAGGTTGAACCATTTATGCGCGGCGACGAGATCGACCAGGCCGGAACGGCCGCTCGCCCAATACATCCCGCGCTCGAACAGCACGTCCGACAGCGCGCTCGTGTCGATCGCCGTCGCCGTCTCCAGATCGAAAGTACCCTGAAACATCACGCATCCCCTTTTTTCTTATGCCGCCCCGTCCCCCGAGCGCGGCTCCCGTCCATCTCTGATTTGCCTGATCCAATCTGGATCAAGCGCTGTTCAACTCATCCCCGAGTTCTTTTTCGTTCGTGCCGTTTGCCGGCTTGTTGGAGACGATGATGGCGGGCAAATTTGAATGGCAGTTTAAGCATCGCGATGAAGCAGACGTAAACGCGACAGCGCGGCGCGCGCGGGTCGAATGCAAAAAGCTCACGCTTTGCAGGCACTTCCAGGATTGGTCAGATTTGGTTTACTGCGTGATCTTGGGAGAACGATAACCATCGCGCACGGAGGGTGGCCAGGCCCATCTGTCATTCGCCGCCCAGGCAGGGAATCCAGGACGCCGCAGCTCGTCGGTGCAGCCACCGCCGTCTCGGCGTACTGGATCGCCCGGTCGGAGCCGGGCGATGACAACGCGAATGGAGAAGCGCCGCGCAAGCAGCGTGCAATCGGGCCGCAGCCCTCGCCTGCCCACAGCCGGGACGGTCAAGGCAGCGCGACCACGCTAGGGTCAGATCAGCAATGTTGGGAAAGGGAATGCCGGCAATGCCCCGGCTTCAAGGGAACGAGGGCGTCGGCGAACACGTCAGGACCAGATTCCACTTTGACCGCGAGGCTACTCGTGAAATTGCGGAGCCGGAATACCGGAGCCGCACCGAACGAAGAAAACTTGTTTCTTCTGCCGGACCGGACTTTGGCGAGCGAACCCGCGAAAGAGAACGATCCGACCGTTGACCTGATGTCTCGCCGACACCCTCTATCGTCGACCAGAACCTGTTGAGAGGCGCTGATGACGTGCCGGCTCTCTAGGAGCCGGCAACTTCAGAAGCGAAGTTACTTCTTCTTCTTGGCGACCTTGCGGGTCTTCTTCGCAGTCTTCTTCACTGCGCTCTTCGCCTTCTTCGCCTTCTTTGCTTTCTTGGCCATGTTGCCCTCCGATGTGTGAGATGGCTTTAATCGCTGCGCGCATTCGGGGATCGAATGCACTCATCCCGAATACACCAACACGACGAAAAAAACATCTTCTCACTTAAGGAAGTGTTGACGGAGCAGAGCGCCTGGGCTTGGCGAGCGCGATGCAAGTGCGCGCAGAGACATGCGTTCGCGATCGCGCGGAGCGGTCATTGCATCGATGTCGGCAACAGTAGCGACTGCAAAAAAACTCTATGCAGCAAGTATTTTTCTGCACTTGCGCATGATGCGTGATCAACGCGGTGGCGTACGCCGCGAATAGCCCGATCGCTTCGCGGAGGCGCTTCGCGGACTCTGAGTCGCGGTTTTTGGCAACGAAAATATTTTCATGCTTAACGCCGCGAGCGCTCGTCGGAGCGCGCGCAAGCCGCCGTTTTGCGCGAATCGCGTCACGGCGATTCGGTCGCCGCCGCGTGGTTCAATGGGATGACGTTGGCCGCCGATGACGCGCGCGGTCGCGTCTCGAGCTGAAGCGAGGCGACGAAGATCGTCCATCACCTCGTCCGAACGCGTGACTCAAATGCCGAGCTTGGACTTGAGCAGGTCGTTGACGCTCTGCGGGTTGGCCTTGCCGCCCGACGACTTCATGACCTGGCCGACGAACCAGCCGAGCGACTGCGGCTTGTCCTTGACCTGCGCGGCCTTGTCGGGATTGGCCGCGATGATGTCATCGACAACCTTTTCGATCGCCGAAAGATCCGTGACCTGCTTCATGCCGCGGCTTTCGACCAGCGCGCGGGGATCGCCGCCCTCCTGCCAGACGATCTCGAACAGATCCTTGGCGATCTTGCCGGAGATCGTGCCCTCGCCGATCAGGTCGACGATCGCAGCCAACTGCTCCGACGTAACAGGCGAGCCCGTAATATCCCGGCCTTCCTTGTTGAGACGGCCGAACAGCTCGTTGATCACCCAGTTCGCCCCCATCTTGCCGTCGCGGGCGCGGTTGGCGAGCCTGTCGAGCACCGTCTCGTAGAACAATGCGCTCTCGCGCTCGGCGACCAGCACGCTGGCGTCGTAAGCCGACAGTCCGAAGTCCGCGACGAAGCGCGCCTTCTTCTGGTCCGGCAGCTCCGGCAGCTTCGCCTTCAGCTCGTCGACGAACGTCTGGTTGAACTCCAGCGGCAGCAGATCCGGATCGGGGAAGTAGCGGTAGTCATGCGCCTCTTCCTTTGAGCGCATCGAGCGCGTCTCGCCCTTGTTGGGATCGTAGAGCCGCGTCTCCTGGTCGATGGCGCCGCCCTCCTCGAGGATTTCGATCTGGCGCCGCGCCTCGTGCTCGATCGCCTGGCCGATGAAGGTGATCGAGTTCATGTTCTTGATCTCGCAGCGGGTGCCGAGCGGCGCACCGGGCTTGCGCACGGAGACGTTGACGTCGGCGCGCAACGACCCCTTCTCCATGTCGCCGTCGCAGGTGCCGAGATAGCGCAGGATCGAGCGCAGCTTGGTCACATAGGCCTTGGCCTGCTCGGCATCGCGGATGTCGGGCTTGGACACGATCTCCATCAGCGCCACGCCGCAGCGGTTGAGATCGACATGGGACATCGTCGGCGACCGGTCGTGCAGCAGCTTGCCGGCGTCCTGCTCCAGATGCAGCCGCTCGATGCCGATGGTCGCAGTCTTGCCGCCGTCGAGCTCGACGATCACCTCGCCCTCGCCCACGATCGGCGACTTGTACTGGCTGATCTGGTAGCCCTGCGGCGAGTCCGGATAGAAATAGTTCTTCCGGTCGAACACCGAGCGCAGGTTGATCTTTGCGTTCAGCCCCAGCCCGGTCCGGACAGCCTGTCTGACGCATTCCTCGTTGATGACAGGCAGCATGCCCGGCATCGCCGCGTCCACCAGCGACACATGGCTGTTCGGCTCGCCACCGAACCCAGTGGAGGCGCCCGAGAACAATTTTGAGTTCGTGGTCACCTGGGCATGGATCTCCATGCCGATGACCATCTCCCAGTCACCGGTTGCGCCCTTGAGAAGCTTGTGCGTGGCCGTGCTCATGTCTTGCTCCCGAGCAGCGTGGCAGCGATCCGCTCCCACTCCGCCTGCAATGAATCCTTTGCCGCAGGCTGGCCGGCCTGGCGATACCAGTAGCCGGCATTGCCGAGGTCGCCTTCGACGCGGTGCAGATAGGCGTGCACCCAGGCGGCCTCACAGCTGCTCTCGTCCTGGACAATCTTGTGCGCCTGGTCCCAGTCGCCCTTGGCGGCCCACCAGAGACCGGCAAGCGGCGCGCTGAGATCCGGCGCAGGCGAAGCGCCGTCGAGGCTGGCGATGTAAGCCGCCAGCGTCACCACCACCGCTCCGGCGTGTAGCGCCCGGCCGCCTGCTCGATCACTTCGCCAAGCGAGAACAGCGTCTCCTCGTCGAAGGGACGGCCGATCAGCTGAAGCCCGAGCGGCAGCCCCTGCGCGTCCTTGCCGGCGGGCACCGCGATGCCCGGCAGGCCCGCCATATTCACGGTCACCGTGAAGATGTCGTTGAGATACATCTCGACCGGATCGGCGCCGCCCTTCTCGCCGATGCCGAAGGCCGCCGACGGCGTCGCGGGGGTGAGGATCGCGTCGACGCCCTTGGCGAAGCAATCCTCAAAATCCTTCTTGATCAGCGTGCGCACCTTTTGCGCGCGCAAATAATAGGCATCGTAATAGCCGGCCGACAGCACATAGGTGCCGATCATGACGCGCCGTTTCACCTCCGCGCCAAAGCCTTCGGCGCGGGTGTCCTCGTACAGCTCGTTGATGTTCCTGCCCTGCTCGCGCAAGCCGTAGCGTACGCCGTCATAGCGCGCGAGGTTGGATGAGGCCTCCGCCGGCGCCACGATGTAATAGGCCGGCAGCGCGTACTTCGTGTGCGGCAGCGAGACCTCGACGAGTTCGGCGCCGGCCGCCTTCAGCCAGTCCGCGCCCTCGCTCCAGAGCTTCTCGATCTCGGCCGGCATGCCGTCGAGACGATACTCCCTCGGGATGCCGATCTTCATGCCCTTCACGGACTTGCCGATCGCAGCCTCGTAATCCGGCACCGCAATGTCGACCGACGTGGTGTCCTTCGGATCGTGGCCGGCCATCGAGCGCAGCAGCATCGCGCTATCCCGCACGCTGCGCGCGATAGGGCCGGCCTGGTCGAGCGAGGAGGCAAAGGCGACGATGCCCCAGCGCGAGCAGCGGCCATAGGTCGGCTTGATGCCGACCGTCGCGGTGAATGCCGCCGGCTGGCGGATCGAGCCGCCCGTATCGGTCGCAGTCGCGCCCATGCACAAGAGCGCAGCCACCGCCGACGCCGAGCCGCCGGACGAGCCGCCCGGCACCAGCGTCGCGTTGGAGCCGTCGCGCCGCCAGGGATTGGCGACCGGACCGAAGCAGGAGGTCTCGTTCGACGAGCCC
The DNA here is from genome assembly GCF_041200145.1 of Bradyrhizobium sp. LLZ17. Lineage (NCBI taxonomy): Bacteria > Pseudomonadati > Pseudomonadota > Alphaproteobacteria > Hyphomicrobiales > Nitrobacteraceae > Bradyrhizobium > Bradyrhizobium zaerense. The sequence goes on along the minus strand of NZ_CP165734.1, from coordinate 843,884 downwards.
ATCGCGAATTCGTCGTTGTTGAGCTTGCCGAGCATCACCGCGCCGTCGCGCCAGAGCTGCGAGGTGATGGTCGATTCGTAGGTGGGCACGAAATTGCCGAGGATCTTCGAGCAGGCCGTGGTGCGCACGCCCTTGGTCGCGAACAGATCCTTGATGCCGAGCGGGATGCCGGCGAGCGGGCCACCGTCGCCCTTGGCGATCTTGCCGTCCGCCTCACGCGCCATGGCGCGCGCCTGGTCCGGCGTCTCCATGACGAAGGCGTTGAGCACGCGGGCGGCTTCGATCGCGGACAAATGCGCGTCGGTCAGCTCGAGTGACGTGAAAGTCTTGGCCGCGAGGCCCTTGCGGGCCTCCGCGAGCGTCAGCGATGTCAAATCGGTCATTTATTGATCGGGCTGCAGAAGAACGGGGACAGGGTCTTGTCGTTGGCCGGGTCGTCTTTTTCTTGGCAGCGGCGTTCGCAGCGGCCTCGATCTCGTCGAGCACGGCATTGACGGCGACATTGGGATCGGCGGCCTTGCCCTGCCGCTCCATCTTGTCGAGGTAGTTCATGTAGGCCTGATAGGCCTTCTCGTCGTCGCAAAGCATGCACATCGGACAGCGTCCTGAATTGCTCTTCTGTTTGACGCGTTTTCTTGACGCGAACCGGGATCCACTTCGCTCGAAAACGCTATGTCACTCGACAACCTTGGGCACCAGGAAGAAGTGACCTTCGGTCGCGGGCGCGTTGGCAACGATATCATCGGCGATCTCGCCGTCACTGACCACGTCGGCCCGTTTCTTCATCTGCATCGGGGTGACCGACGTCATCGGCTCGACGCCCTCGACATTGACCTCCGAGAGCTGCTCGACAAAGGCGAGCATGGCGTTGAGCTCGCCCTGCAGGTGCGAAACTTCGTCATCCCGAACGGCAATGCGCGCGAGATGCGCGATGCGGCGGACGGTGGCAGCGTCGACTGACATTATATGGGGCCTCGGACGGCAAAAACCTATCCGCCGTATAGCAGAGGCCGCTTTTGCGCCGCAACCGGCGCTGGGAACTAGCCAGCCATCTGGCGGAGGCGGGCCAGCGCCGATTTGGCGAGGTCCCGGGTCAATTCGGCCGCCGGGACGTCGCGGCCCAGGGCGACAGCCTGTCCGGCCCAGAGATTGGTGAAATCCACCCTGCCCTGCTTTTCGGCAGCTGCCTTCAGCGGTCCCAGCGCGGTCGCCGCATGCGGAAATGCGGGTGCGTCCGCCGAAATCGGGCCAACCTCGCGCATCACGCGGTTCTGCACGCCGCGGGCGGGCCGTCCGGTCATGACATTGGTGATGACCGTGGAATCATCCCGCGCCTCGGCGAGCGCCTTGCGGCCGCCCGGTGTGACCTTGGATTCCGGACAGCGCAGATAGGCACTGCCGATCTGGACACCGGCCGCGCCCAACGCGAAGGCGGCCGCGATGCCGCGTCCGTCCGCGATGCCGCCCGCCGCAATCACGGGCACCTTCAACGCGTCGACCACCTGCGGCACCAGCGCAAAGGTGCCGGGCTGCTCGCCGATATTCTCGGTCAGGAACATGGCGCGATGGCCGCCGGCTTCCGCACCCTGCGCGATCACGGCATCGGCGCCGTGCTGCTCGAGCCAGACCGCTTCCTTCACCGTCGTCGCCGAGGAGATCACGAGACAGCCGGCCGCCTTGACCCTCTTGAGCAGCGCCTGATCCGGCAGTCCGAAATGGAAGCTCACGACCTCCGGCTTCAACTCCTCGACGACCTCGCAGAAGCCCGTGTCGAACGGTGCGCGGTTCGCCGCATTGATCGGCGCGGCCGGATCGAGGCCGAGCTCGCTGTAATAGCCGGTAAGACGCGTCTTCCAGCGCGCTTCCGCCGCCGCCTCGAGCGCGACCGGCGTGTGGCAGAAGAAGTTCATGTTGACGGGAGCCCGGACGCGCTGGCGGATGATGTTGACCTGCTCGCGCGCCTTTTCGGGCGACAGCATCGCGCTTGGCAGCGAGCCGAGCCCGCCGCCTTCCGCGACGGCGATCACCAGCTCCGCATCCATCACGCCGGCCATCGGCGCCAGCACGATGGGCAATTCGGTCTTGAAGAGATCGATCAGTCGACGGTCAGGCCACATGGTTTTGTCTCTCGCGTTTCAGACTGCGGAAGCGATGGAATTGCGACGGTCAGCGATGAGCTGCTCGGCCTCGGCCGCAATCCGTTCGACGATCTCGGCGGCTGGTAGAATATCATGAATCAGTCCGACGGCTTCGCCCGCAAAAACGGCCGCGATTTCGAGATCGCCCGCCATTTTTGCGGCGGCATATTCCTTGGCAATTTCGCTAGCACGCTGCATCAACTCGATCTCACGACCGGTCCAACGCCTGATGTGGTCGTTGACCAGGGTTCGCGCGGTGAAGGGGGCTGGCCAGAACAGGCTCCGCGACCAGTCGACTATGACGCCGCGCACGGTGTCGTTTGGATCGGCCGTGCGAATGCGCTGCTTGGCCTCGGCGGAGCCATTGGCCTCGACGCTCGCATAGAAGCGGGTGCCAACCAACACGCCGGATGCACCGAGCATCATCATGGCGGCGAGGCCCCGGCCATCGGCGATGCCGCCGGCCGCGACAACAGGCACGCGCCCGGCGGCGAAATCGACGATGGCAGGCACAATGTCGACGGTCGTGCGCGACGCGCCGTGACCGCCCGCCTCCGTTCCTTGCGCGATCAAAATTTCCGCGCCGGCGTCGAGCGCCTGTTTCGCCATGTCCTCGCTCTGCACCTGGCAAATCAATCGTGCGCCGCTCGCTCTGATGCGCTGGGCGAACGGCGCGGGATCGCCGAACGAAAGCATCACGGCCTGCGGGCGGGCATTGAGCGCGATGTCGAGAAGCTCGGGCTGTTGTGCCAGGCTCCAGGTGATGAAGCCGATCCCGAATGGCGCAAAGCCCTTCAGCTCCGCGGCCTCAGCCTGAAGGCGGGCACGGTCGCCGTAACCACCGCCCAAGATGCCAAGACCGCCGGCCTCACTGACGGCGCGGGTCAGCCTGCTGCCCGCGATCGTGTCCATGGGAGCTAACAGGATCGGATGCCTGATCCCGAGAAGCTCCGTCAGTGGCGTGGTGATCGGCATATGGTGGTTTCCCCGGTCTGGACATCAACAATACGGCCGACTACCATTCTCTAAAATTGAATTCTAGCGAACGCTGTCATCTGAAAAACGAAACGGCACCATGGAACTCAGCGACATCAAGACCTTTGCCGCGGTCGTTCGCTCCGGCGGCATCACCCGCGCCGCCGAAGAGCTCAACACCGTGCAGTCCAATGTCACCCAGCGCGTCAAGGCGCTGGAGGTTGAAATCGGCACCGCGCTGTTCGAGCGTCACAGCCGCGGCATGACGCTTACCGCTGCCGGCAAGCGCCTGCTGCCCTACGCACAAAAAATGGCGGCGCTGTCGCACGAGGCTGTGCTCGCCGCGCGCGACCACGGCGAACCGAAGGGCCCGCTCGCGATCGGCTCGATGGAGACCACCGCCGCGGTTCGATTGCCGCCGCTGCTTGCCGACTTCCACCGTCGCTTCCCGGCGGTACGGTTGGCGTTGCGCACGGCGACCACCACCGACCTCGTCGCCGCTGTGCTCGAAGGCACGCTCGACGGCGCCTTTGTCGCCGGCCCGATCGCCCATGCCGACCTCGTCACAACAAGCGCATTCCGCGAAGAGCTGGTGCTGGTCAGCGCGCGGCGCTGGTCTTCGCTCACCGAGCTGCGCGCCGGCACGCCGGAATCCGGGCCGACCGCGCTCGTATTCCGTACCGGCTGCACTTATCGCCAGCGGCTCGAGCAGATCCTGGTCGAATTCGGCTGGCCGTCGGCCGTACGCTTCGAGCTCGGCACGCTCGACGGCATGATCGGCTGCGTCGCCGCCGACATGGGCGTGACGCTGTTGCCGCGCATTGTGGTCGAACGCAGCGCGATGAGCGGCAGCGTGTCGATCCACGCGCTGAGCCCCTCGCATGCCCGCGTCGAGACCCTGTTCATCCAGCGCCGTGCCGGGCATCAATACAGCGCCCTCGCCGGCTTCGTGTCCTGCCTGAACAGCGACGACGCGGTCATCGCGGCCTGATGCAAACAGGCGGAATAACGCTAGTGCATCCATGTTCCGGGTTCACGCCGCAGCGCGACGCGTGATATGCGCTAGATCATGCCCGCTCTCATTCTGCCCCTGATCGATGCTGCAACCCACTGGCCCGAACGCGGCGGGCTGGTCGGCCTCGATCTCGGCACCAAGACCATTGGCGTTGCCGTATCCAATCCGGACCGCAGGCTTGCCACGGGGGTCGAGACCATCCAGCGCAAGGCGTTCAAGCAGGACGCCGCCCGCCTGCTGGCCATCGCGAGCGAACGCAACGCGGTCGGCTTCGTGCTTGGCCTGCCCATCAACATGGACGGCAGCGAAGGGCCGCGGGCACAATCGACCCGCGCCTTCGCCCGTAACCTTGCCGGCCTCACCGCGCTTCCGATCGGGCTGTGGGACGAGCGGCTCTCGACCGCCGCGGTCGAGCGCGAGCTGATCGGCATGGATGTCAGTCGCGCCAAGCGCGCCGAAGTGATCGACGAGCACGCCGCGATCTTCATCCTGCAAGGCGCGCTCGACCGCCTCGCCAATCTCCGCGCCGCCTCCGAAAATGGCTGATCCATGGCCGTCGTGATCGCGGCGCTACTGCCGGTCTTCATCCTCATCGTGCTTGGCGTGGTGCTCAAACGCACATTGATGCGGCTCGACACGCAATGGCACGGGCTGGAGCGGCTGACGTATTTCGTGCTGTTTCCGATGCTGCTGATCCAGACGCTGGTGAAGGCGGATCTCTCCAGGGTGCCCGTCGCCGGCGTCGGCGGCGCATTGCTGCTGTCGACGCTGGCGATGTCGCTGCTCTGCCTCGCGCTCCGCCCCGCGCTGGCGCGGCTCGAGATCGACGGCCCGGCCTTCTCCTCGATCTTCCAGGGCGCGGTCCGCTGGCAGACCTATGTGGGGCTGTCCGTCTCTGCCAACATGTTCGGTGATGTCGGGCTGGCGCTGGCCTCCGTGGCGATGGTCGCGATCATTCCGCTGGTCAACGTGTTCAGCGTCGCCGTGCTGGCGCACTACGCCTCGCATGAGAAGAAGTCCGCCGGTGCCATCGTCATGACCCTGATCCGCAATCCCCTGATTTGGGCCTGCGCCATCGGCCTCTTCGTCAACGTCATCCATTTGCCATTACCAAAAATCTGGCACGAGGTCGCCGACGCGCTCGGCCGCTCGTCGCTCGCCATCGGCCTGCTCGTCACCGGCGCCGGCCTGCAACTCAAAGGCCTGCTTCGCCCCAGCGTGAGCGCGACGCTCGGCGTGGCGTTGAAGCTGGTCTTGATGCCCGCGCTCGCGCTGACGCTCGCCGCGTGGTTCGGGCTCTCAGGTGACAGCCTCGCGATCGTCGCGATCTGCGCGGCGGTGCCGACCTCGCCCAGCGCCTATGTCCTGGCCCGCCAGATGGGCGGCGATGCCCCGCTGCTGGCGCAGATCATCACGCTGCAAACGATTCTGGCGGCGGTCACGCCGATCGCGATCGCGCTGGTGGCTTAGACTTCATCGTTGCGAGCGCGCCACTCCCTCCTCGTCATTGCGAGGAGCTCTTGCGACGAAGCAATCCAGACTGCCTCGGCGGAACGATTCTGGATTGCTTCGCTGCGCTCGCAATGACGGAGTGTGAGGCCTTAGCTCCCCAGCCACATCGTCAGCACCACGGCCGTCAGATTGTTCAGCGCATGCAGCACGATGGTGAGCCAGAGCGAGTTGGCGCGATGGCGCATGTAGCCGAACCAGACGCCGATGGAGAAGACCTCGGCGAGGAAGTACAAATCGTATTGCAGATGCACCGCCGTCCACACCAGCGACGACAGCATGATCGCGCCGGGCACCCGCAGGAAGCTCGCCGACCAGCCACGAAACAGGAAGCCGCGCGCGAGAACTTCTTCAGACATCGGCGCGGCCACACTGAAGGCAAACAGCAGCATCAGCGCGGCGTCGTTATCGCGTCCCGATTTCAAAAGGTCGGTCATGAAACCCGGCGTCGCCTCACGGCCGAGCGAGCGCGAGACGACCTCCCAGGCCAGCACGATCACGATCAGACCGACGGCGCCAAGCAGGAGCTGCTTCCAGGACGGCCAATGCAGCGCCAGATAATCAACGAAGGACGCTCTCTTGAACCGGATGGCCACCCAGACCGCGACAAGCGTCGCCGGCAGGCCCATGATCACCGACAACGCCAGCGCTTGCGGCTCGCGGCCGACGAGCTGGATCGACGCAATGTCAATCGGAAGGCCGCGAAGCGCCGCCAGCAGCAGGATCGCCCCGATCTGGCCCACGAACATCGCGATGAAGATGAGCAGGCCCCACAGCGCCGTGCCCCAGAACTTCCAGACGCCCGGTGTCGCCGGCGTCACGATCAGCGGCGGATGGTCGGGATTCAGCGAGTCCATCAGAAGGCTTTCGTGAGGGAGGTTCAAGGCAGCGCCCGCTCCAGCAGCGCGCGAACGTCCGCGCTCTCCAGCTCCACCGCGCCATACATGCTGGCGTGATTGGCCACGAGCCGCGTGGCGGCGAACAGCTCGGCATGGTGCGGCGACACGGCGTTGAGCGCGGCAGCCGCGGCGAGCAGGGCCAGCTTCTCGACCGCGAGCCGCGCGACGCGTTCGCCGTCGGCGCGGCGGAAGCTCTTGCCGATGAACGTGGTCGCCTCGCCTGCCCCGGACAAATCTTTCGTCGCAGCCGCAAGTTCTTGCAGCACGGCCATCGCCGCCTCCGGCTCGCGCGCCAGCGCGCGGAGCACGTCGAGGCACATGACGTTGCCCGAGCCTTCCCAGATCGCGTTCACGGGCGATTCCCGGTAGTGCCGCGCCAGGATGCCGTCCTCGACATAGCCATTGCCGCCGAGGCATTCCATTGCCTCATAGAGGAACGGCGGCGCGCTCTTGCAGGTCCAGTATTTGATCGCGGGCGTCAGCAGCCGCATATAGGCCGCTTCAGCCGGATCATGCGGGGTGCGGTCGAAAGCGCGGCAGAGCCGCATCACCAGGGCGACGCTTGCCTCGACATGCAGCGCCATGTCCGACAGCACGGCCTGCATCAGCGGCTGGTCGGCGAGATGTTTCTGGAACACGCTGCGATGACGGGCGTGATGTAGCGCATGCGCCAGCCCCGAGCGCATCAGTCCGACGGAGGCAATCGCGCAATCCTGCCGCGTCAGCTGCACCATCTGGATGATGGTGCGGATGCCCTTGCCTTCCTCGCCGATCCGTTCGGCGTAAGCGCCGACGAACTCGACCTCGGAGGATGCATTGGAGCGATTGCCGAGCTTGTCTTTCAGCCGCTGGAACTGGATCGCGTTGACGGAGCCGTCCGGCGCAAATCGCGGCATGAAGAAACAGGTCAGACCGTGCTCGGCCTGCGCGAGCACCAGGAACGCGTCGCACATCGGCGCCGACATGAACCATTTGTGGCCGGTGATGCGATAGGCCTCGCCGTCGCGCACCGCGCGCGTCATGTTGGCGCGCACATCCGTGCCGCCCTGCTTCTCGGTCATGCCCATGCCGAGCGTCATGCCGCGCTTGTCCCACCACGGCGCGAAGCTCGGATCGTAGCTCTTCGTCGACAGCACCGGCATCACGCGCGCGCGCAGATCCGGCTGCACCGCCAACGCCGCGACAGAGGCGCGGGTCATGGTGATGGGACAGAGATGACCGGTCTCGACCTGGGCGGCGATATAGAATTTGGCCGCGCGAATAACCTCGGCCGCATCGCCCGCAGGCGTGCCCTCGGTAGTCCACGTCGAGTTGTGCACGCCGGCATGGGCGCTGTGCGCCATCAGCTCGTGATAGGCCGGATGAAACTCGACCTGATCGCGACGGTTGCCCTTTGCGTCGAAGCTGCGCAGCTTCGGAATGTTCTCGTTCGCCAGACGCCCGCGCTCGGCCATGGCCGCCGAGCCCCAGTGTTTCCCGAACTCGGACAGCTCCCGTTCCGCCGCCGCGCCGCCATTGACCGTCACAGCGTCGACCAGCGGCCGATCCACGGCGAAGAGATCGACGTTCTCGAAGGGCGGCGACTGGTTGAAGACCTCGTGGGTTGCGAAGCTCTGCTGGGTCATCATGCTTCCTCGGACCGGAATCAGTTCCGCCGCGGCTGGATCGGGAAATCATAGGCCGGCCCGCCCGCCCCCGGCAGGGAAAAATGCCACCACTCCTTCGAATAGTTCACAAAGCCTTGCTTGGCCATCGCAGCCACCAGCCGCTTGCGCCAGGCGCGCTGGTCGGGCGTGATCGAGGCTGCCGCGGTATGTCCCTTCGCATCGGTGCAGTCATAGCCGGTGCCCATATCGACGCTGGCTTCCGGTATTCGCGCCGCCACCGGCGCGGTGCAATCGGCATAGGTCTTTGACGGATCGTATCTGGCGGAATTGTCCGCCTTGAGATCGACCAGGGTCAGGTCGAGCGCCGCACCGGTCGAATGCTGAGAGCGGCTCGCGATGTAACCAAGCCGAAACAGCTCGGTCTTCGGGATCTTGGGATTGTAGCGCCGCTCGGCGGCGGTCTCGCGGCCGTTCTGCGACCATCTGACCATGTCGAGCGACGCCCGCGCCGGCCGGTAGCAGTCGAACATTTTCAGCGACAGGTTTTGCGCCGCCAGCTCCTGCTGGACCGCTTTCAACCGCAGCCCGACCTCGCGCTTCACCACGCACTCGCCCGCGCCATAGCCGCTCATGGGACGGCCAATGAAATTGTTGGAGCCCGCGTAGCGAATGTCCTGGATGATGCTGGGATCGATGTCGCGCAAATGGACGAAGCCGCCGGGAAGCGACTGGGCGTGGGCGGATGAGATGAAGCCGATTGCTACAAATGCAGTAAGACCTGTTTTCACGATGTTTCCACATTCTCCGGCGTCATTCCGGGCGGCTCGACGAGCCGAACTATGGTGCGGGCTCGTGCACCAGAGAATCTCGAGATTCCGGGTTCGATGCTTCGCATCGCCCCGGAATGACGACAAGGTACAGATCAGGGGATAACTCCCCGCCCCGGCATTGGCCCTTGCCCCCCCAGCCATCCCCGCCTATAGCTCTCGCTTTAATGACATCGAAATCGACCTTCGTCCTCGGCCACCGGCATTTGCTGGGCATCGAGGGCCTTTCCGCGGCCGATATCACCGGCCTGCTCGACCTGTCCGAAGAATATGTCGAGCTCAACCGCCAGGTTGACAAGAAGCGCACCGTCCTGCGTGGACGGACGCAGGTAAACCTGTTCTTCGAGGCCTCGACCCGGACCCAATCCTCGTTCGAGCTCGCGGGAAAACGCCTCGGCGCCGACGTCATGAACATGTCGGTCTCCTCCTCGTCCATGAAAAAGGGCGAGACGCTGGTCGACACCGCGATGACGCTGAACGCGATGCACCCGGATATCCTGGTGGTCCGGCATCACGCCTCCGGCGCGGTGGAACTGCTGGCCCGCAAGGTTGACGGTTCCGTGATCAATGCCGGAGACGGCGCGCACGAGCATCCGACCCAGGCGCTGCTCGACGCGCTGACCATTCGCCGCAACAAGGGCCGGATCGAGGGCCTGGTGGTCGCGATCTGCGGCGACGTGCTGCATTCGCGCGTGGCCCGCTCCAACATCATCCTGCTCAACACCATGGGCGCCCGCGTCCGCGTGGTCGGTCCGACCACATTGCTGCCGCCGGGGCTCGAGCGCATGGGTGTCGAGGTTGCGCGCGACATGCGCGAGGGGCTCAACGGCGCTGACATCGTCATGATGCTGCGGCTGCAGCGCGAGCGCATGAACGGCTCCTTCGTGCCGTCGACCTCCGAATATTTCCACTATTTCGGGCTGGACCAGAAGAAGCTCGCTTACGCCAAGCCGGATGCGCTCGTGATGCATCCCGGCCCGATGAACCGCGGCGTCGAGATCGACACCGCGGTCGCCGACGGCGCGCAGTCCCTGATCCGCGAGCAGGTGGAGATGGGCGTGGCCGTGCGCATGGCCGTGCTCGAAGCGCTCGCCCGCAACCTGCCGAACGCGTGATGCTCATGTTGACCGACCGCCGCCCCATCCTGCTTGCCAACGCCCGCATCGTCGATCCCTCCCGCGATTTCGACGGCCCCGGTGACGTCCTGATCGCCGACGGACTCATCCGCGAGGCCCGCCGCGGCATCGGCGCGGCCGGCGTTCCCGAAGGCACCGACGTCGTCAACTGCTCCGGCAAGATCGTGGCGCCCGGCCTGGTCGACATGCGCGCCTTTGTCGGCGAGCCCGGCTTCAGCCATCGCGAGACCTTTGCCTCGGCGAGCCTGGCGGCGGCGACGGGCGGCGTCACCACCATCATCTGTCAGCCCGAGACCGAGCCTGTCGTCGACAATTCCGCGACGGTCGATTTCGTGATGCGCCGCGCCCGTGATACCGCGATCGTCAACATCCTGCCGATGGCGGCGCTCACCAAGGGCATGCGCGGCGAGGAGATGACCGAGTTCGGCCTGCTCAAGGCCGCCGGCGCCGTTGCCTTCAGCGACGGCGACAGGAGCGTGACCAACGCGCAGGTGATGCGGCGCGCGCTGACCTACGCCCGCGATTTCGACGCGCTGATCGTGCACCACACCGAGGATCCCGATCTCGTCGGCGAAGGCGTGATGAACGAGGGCGAGTTCGCGACCCGGCTCGGCCTGATGGGCATCCCGAACGCGGCGGAGGCCGTGATGCTGGAGCGCGACATGCGCCTGGTCGCGCTCACCGGCGGCCGTTATCACGCGGCCTCGTTGACCTGCATCGAGTCGCTCGAGATCCTGAAGCGCGCCCGCGACGCAGGCCTTGCCGTCAGCGCCTCGGCCTCGATCAACCACCTTGCGCTGAACGAAAACGACATCGGCCCTTACCGTTCCTTCCTGAAGCTGTCGCCGCCGCTGCGCACCGAGGACGACCGCCGTGCGCTGGTCGCAGCCGTCGCCGCCGGCCTCGTCGAGGTCATCATGTCCGACCACAATCCGCAGGACGTCGAGGTCAAGCGCCTGCCGTTCGCGGAAGCAGCACCCGGCGCGATCGGACTTGAAACCATGCTGCCGGCCGGTCTTCGCCTCGTGCACAATGGCGAACTGGACCTGAAGACGCTGATCCGGGCGATGTCGACCCGGCCGGCCGAGATCCTGGGCCTGCCAGGCGGAACCCTGCGCGCAGGCAGCCCGGCCGACATCATCGTGATCGATCCCGATGTCCCCTGGGTGGTCGATCCCGCCGATCTGAAATCGCCCTGCAAGAACACCCCGTTCGACGAAGCCCGCTTTACAGGCCGCGTGATGCGGACCATCGTTGGCGGGCGGACGGTCTATGAGCATGTCTAGGGAGACGGTTTTGGGTCTCGCCGCGTGCCGTGACCGCTCAAGGCGTGATCATGCGTGGCGTCGCCGTTCAGCATGCGGATGCGGCCAAGGGATTTGTCAACATGGGGCCTGAAGCCTTCCTGCCGGTGGCCTTCGTCATCGGTTACCTCTTCGGCTCGATTCCGTTCGGGTTGGTCCTGACCAAACTCGCCGGCACGGAGGATATTCGCTCGATCGGCTCCGGCAGCATCGGCGCCACCAATGTGCTGCGCACCGGCCGCAAGAGCCTTGCCGCCGCCACCCTGCTGCTCGATGCGCTCAAGGGCACAGCGGCAGTGCTGATTGCCGGCCACATCGCAGGCCCCAATGCGGCCATGGTGGCAGGCCTCGGCGCCTTCCTTGGCCATCTCTTTCCCGTCTGGCTGAAGTTCAGAGGCGGCAAGGGTGTCGCCGTCTATATCGGCATCCTGCTCGGACTGTTCTGGCCGGCGGCCTTGGTGTTCTGCGTGCTCTGGCTGGCAACCGCCTTCACCACCCGCTATTCTTCGCTCTCGGCGCTGGTGGCGTCGTTCATCACGCCGCTGTTCCTGTGGTGGTTCGGTCACCTCGCGCTCGCGGCGCTGGCGGTGGTGCTCACGCTGCTGCTGTTCTATGCGCATCGCGAGAACATCAAGCGATTGCAATCGGGCAAGGAAAGCCGGATCGGCGAGAAGGGATAGACCGGGGGTCTACGGATACCGCGGCACCCCTTCTGCATTATATCGCAAATGCCGTTCGCTAGTTGCGGCCGAATCACGGCTGAATGAACGAACGGGTTCCTGGGCTGTCGTCCCGATCGTGGGCATGGCTCTACGCGGTTGCTCAGAATGAGCGAGAAGATTGTCGGCGTGCAAGACGAAGGCGGTTTGCAAGGTGCAGCGTGCACCGCGGCAAGCCGGCTGCTCTCGACGACGGATATCTGGTCCGGCGTGCCCTCACCGCTTGCAGCGCCACAGCCTGCTCCCGTCTCGCCAGCATCGCCCAAGCCCGATCCGATCCTGGACACGTCGAAACTGGTCGAAATTGTAAGCGTCGCCGCGCCGATCGCGCGCGATCAGGGACCGACGCGATCACCGCCCCAGAAATGGCCGCCACGGAAATTGTCGCTGGCCCTCCAGGGCGGCGGCACCTTTGCCGCCTTTACCTGGGGCGTGCTGGAGCGGCTGCTGGAACATCCAACCATCGAGATCGACAGCATCAGCGGCGCCAGCGCCGGTGCGATCAACGCGCTGCTGCTCGCCTCCGGATTCGCCGAGGGCGGCCGCGAAGGCGCCCGCGCCCGGCTCAACCGGTTCTGGATCCGGCTGATGCACGAGGCTTCATTCCGCTCGCTGATGTTGGTCGGCGGTTTCTCGCCGGCGGGAAGCTCGGTCGCGTTCGGTCCGACGCTGCGCTCCGGACATTTCGATCCCTTTGATCTCGATCCGCTGCGGCAGGCGCTGTCGCGCGACATCAACTTTGCAGCGCTGCGCAACGCGAACTGCCCGAAGCTGCTGATCGCGGCCACGCGGATCCGCGACGGTCAGCAGCAGATTTTCGGCAATGACACTGTCACCGCCGACGTCGCGCTCGCGTCGACCTGTCCGCCCTTGGTTCATTGCGCGGTCGAGATCGATGGCGAGGCCTATTGGGATGGCGGCTTTGGCGGCAATCCGCCGCTCATCAAGCTGGTGCAGCAAAGTTCTGCGACCGACGTGCTGCTGATCCAGCTCACGCCCTCGCGCGACAGCTATGTGCCGATCACGCTCGCCGCGATCGACCGCCGGCTCGACCAGATCACGGCCAATGCCGCGCTCAATGCCGAAATCGCGGCGATCGAATGGGCGCAATCGCAGGCAATGCCCTCGCTGCGGCTCTCCAAAATCGCCGCGGAAGATCGATCGACGGTCTGGCGCAGCGCTCATCGGCCGATCTCGGCCGTGGCTTCATCCGCCTGCTGCATCGGAGCGGCCGCGAAGCCGCCGGGCGCTGGCTCGGGCAAGGTACAAGTGCCGGCGTGGCGTCGCCGGCAGTTCAGCGCGTTGCCCCCGCCGAGCCCGCTTTAGCCTGATGTCGCCAGCGCATCTTCCAGGAACCACGCTGCCGCGAGCGCGCGCGCGTCGTTGCCAAAGCGCGCGATCACCTGCACGCCGATCGGCAGGCCGCCGACCTTGAGCACGGGGACGTTGACGCAAGGATTGCCCATCAGCGTCCAGAGCCGGTTGTATTTGGGGTCGCCGGTGGAGGCGAGCTCCTTGGCCGGTGCGGTGCCCGGCGCCGAATAGCTCAGGAGCACGTCGACGCCTTCGAACACTTCGCCGAGCTCGCGGCGCCCGCGGCGGCTGATCCGGCGCGCCTCGTCATATTCCTTTGGCGTCAATGCGGCCGTTGCATCGAGGCTTGCGCGCAGCATCGGCGCGATCTCGTCGTGATGCTCCGAAAACTCCCAGGCGAGCGCGCGATGCGCCTCGAAATCCTGGACGATGCCGTGAATGCGCCAGGCCTCCTGCACCGCCTCGGGCAGCTCGATGGTCTGCACACTGGCGCCGGCGCGTTCGGCGGCCTTGATCGCGGCCCGTAGCCCCTGCTCTGCCGCGGGCTCGACGGCGCCGGCAAACTCCTGCCTGACCACGCCGATGCGCGGCGACTTCGCCGGGACGATGCCGGAGAACTCGGTGCGGCCGGTCATCGCCAGCAATCCGCGCGCGAGATCCTCCGCGCGCGCGCCGAACAGGCCGACCGTGTCGAGCGCCCACGAATAGCACTTCACGCCGACCGTCGGCAGCATGCGGAACGACGGCTTGATCGCGGCAGCCCCGCAATAGGCGGCGGGCCGGATCACCGAGCCGCCGGTCTGGGTGCCCAGCGCCAGCGGGATCATGCCGGCGCCGACCGCTGCCGCCGAACCGGACGACGAGCCGCCCGGCGAATGGCCAAGGTTATGCGGATTGAGCGTCGGCGTCGGATCGCGCGAGGCAAACGCGGTGGTCGTGGTCTTGCCGATGATGGTGGCGCCAGCCCGCTTCAGCATCATTACGACAGGCGCGTCGGCGCGCGGCTGCCAGCCGTGGTAGATCTCCGAGCCCATCTCGGTCGGAAAATCCGCGGTGTCGATGATGTCCTTGATGCCGACCGCGATGCCCCGCAGCGGCCCGGACGCCTGCGCCTTCGCGGATGTGTCGTGGCGGACGAAGGCGTGAACGTCCTTCTCCCTGGCCTCGATCGCCGCGAGCGATTGCGCGATCGCAGCATCAGGCGAAAGCTCGCTGCTCTCGATGCGGCGCTGGAGGTCGGCGAGTGAGATCATGGCAATGCCCTTCTTATCGGCATCGCTTTTAGCATCGCGAGGCGACCGCGCAAGCGCACGCGGCTGTTGCCCACGCCCTCAGGCGCCATCGCACCGACCACTTGAAGGGAGTGGTCAATGCGGGGAATTGCAATATTGGCTATTTGCCCGACCGGCTAATGCGGGTCCTTTGGCGCGATCAAAATCCGGAGTGTGTCAGGTGCTAGCCTGCCGTCTTCCTTAAGTCGTCCGGCAGAATCCGCCTTGGACGCTACCATGGCATTTAGCGCGGTTTTCAACGAACCGGTCCAACCGTTCCCCGGCTTTTTGCCCGGAGCGTCATATCGGTCGGGAGAACTAGCGGAGTATAACAGTATCAGGCCGCGAGGATCGGTGATTATTCTTGCAATGGAAGTCAATTCTTCTTCGCTTGAATTTTCCGGGGAGATTAACGTCACTCCCCAACCAGCCTTTTTGTAGTAGTCTAACGAATGGCTCTGCCAGCTTCTGTCCGTCAAACACATGGTTGAGTAGAACCACCTCAATTTGCCCAGCCGGATGGCCGGCCAGCGCCCCGGCAAGCGCCCGTTCGTCAACTGAACGCGGTCCGATATATTTTTCAAACGCCAGATTTTCCGCCCGCAATAGCTCGGTTTTTCTTGCAGCCGCTTCACGCGCCAAATCCCAGTGGTGTTCCTTGGCGATACCGGTGACGATGATGATGACGGTGCAGACGAAGCCAATAAACAGGCTGACTGCAAGTACGATGCTGGATTTGTCGAACCACCAAGCGGCCGACTCCAGAGAAATCCACGGTTCATTTCCGTTGTGGCTGGCCATTTCGCTAGTCGCTGCGGCGACGATCGTCGCTATTGGTGGCATCGGAACGATGATCTTGTTCGTTGAAATCAAGAATCGACGCTAAATCTCTCCAATGCTACCCTTTCGGGTTCCAGCGCCGCAATACACGCAAAGAAGAATGTTGCGGGAGTGTGCCCCGCGCCGGCTCTGTTTCTTCCGCCATGCGAGACCGCGCAAGCGCACGCCCCTGTTGCCCACGCGCTCAGGTTGTTCCATGCTACTCCCACAAGGAGCTGCCGTGGACGCCATCAATCCGAGTGTGGAGCTGACCGAGACCGAGCGGGTCGATCGCCTGCGGCTGATCCGGTCCGACAATGTCGGGCCACGCACGTTTCGGTCGCTGGTCGATCATTTCGGCTCAGCGCGCGCCGCGCTGGAGCGGCTGCCTGATCTGGCGCGCCGTGGCGGGGCGGCGCGATCGGGGCGCATCTGTAGTGCGGATGAAGCCAGGGCCGAGTTGGCCGCGAGCCGCAAGTTCGGCATCGCCTGGCTCGCGCCTGGCGAGGATGGTTATCCCCCTCGGCTGGCGACGCTCGACGACGCCCCTCCACTGCTCGCCGTGCGCGGCGACACAAACACTTTGATGCGGCCGATGATCGCGATCGTCGGCTCGCGTAACGCCTCCGGCGCCGGCTTGAAATTCGCCGGCCAGCTTGCGCGCCAGCTCGGCGAAGCCGGCTTCATCGTCATCTCGGGACTGGCGCGCGGCGTCGATCAGGCCGCGCACCGCGCCAGCGTCGAGAGCGGCACGATCGCGGTGCTCGCCGGCGGCCATGATTGCATCTATCCGCCCGAGCACGGCGACCTGCTCGCGGCGATCCTCGACCGCAACGGCGCCGCGATCTCCGAGATGCCGCTGGGCCACGAGCCGCGCGCGCGATTTCCCCCGCCGCAACCGGCTGATCTCAGGCGCTGCGCTCGGCGTGGTGATCGTCGAAGCGGCGCACCGCTCCGGTTCGCTGATCACCGCGCGCATGGCCGTCGAACAGGGCCGTGAGGTGTTCGCTGTCCCCGGCTCGCCGCTCGATCCGCGCGCCGCCGGCACCAACGATCTGATCAAGCAGGGCGCAACGCTGGTCACGGAAGCCGCCGACATCATCAACGCGGTCGAGCCGATCATGGAACGGCCGGTGATGCGCAGCGCAGGTGAGCCCGACAGCGAGCCGTTCGAGAACGATCCGCAAGGCCACGGATCACCGGCCTGCTCGGCCCCACCCCGATCTCGATCGACGACCTCGTGCGGATGTCCGGCGCCTCGCCCGCGATCGTGCGCACGGTGCTGCTGGAGCTCGAGCTTGCCGGCCGGCTCGAACGCCATGGCGGCGGGCTGGTCTCGCTGCTTTAGGTGTTGTTCCTCTGGTCGAAGCGCGTCCGCGCGCCCTCGATCTCCGGCAGATGCGAGAATGCCCATTTGCCGAGCGCCTGCACGGGGTCCGCGAGGCCGCGGCCGAGTCCGGTCAGTTCGTAATCGACCCGCGGCGGAATGGTCGGAAACACCGTTCGCGTCACCAGTCCATCCCGCTCGAGCCCGCGCAGGGTCAGGGTCAGCATCCGCTGCGAGACGCCGTCGATGATGCGCTTGAGCTCGTTGAAGCGCTTCGGTCCATCGCCAAGCGCCATGATGACAAACACGCTCCATTTGTCTCCGACGCGCGAGAGCACCGAGGCGACGCCGCGACAACCGGCGTGGTTGGGGTCCGGCCGCGCCGGAGGGGCAGGCAAATCGGTGTGCGCAGGTTTCAATAATGTGCCCATGGCTCAAAAAGTGCGTTCTTGCGGAGATTTCGACAGTCACTCATGTAGCTCTGGTTACAAACATATACCATGGGTGATCTCAATGAAACTCCTCCATATCGACTCCAGCGTGCTCGGCCCGCACTCCGTCAGCCGACAGGTGTCCGCTGCCATCGTCGATCGTCTGCGTCAGGCGACGCCGCAGCTGGATATCGTCTATCGCGACCTGACCCAGACCCCGCTCGCCCACCTCTCCGGACCCCACCTCGCCGCCGCGCAAGGTGCGCCGGCACCGGCGGAACTCGGCCCCGACCTTGCCGCGAGCGCGGCTGTTCTGAACGAGTTCCTGGATGCCGACATCGTGGTGATCGGCGCGCCCATGTACAATTTCACGATCCCGAGCCAGCTCAAGGCCTGGATCGACCGCGTCATGGCGGCGGGAAAGACGTTTAAATATGGCGCGAACGGGCCGGAGGGCCTGGCCGGCGGCAAGCGCGTGATCGTGGCGATCTCGCGCGGCGGCTATTACGGCGCCGGCACGCCAGCCGCAGCTTTGGAGCACCTCGAAACCTATTTGCGCGGCGTGCTCGCCTTCATGGGCATCACAAATCCGGAATTCATCATCGCCGACGGCATCCAGGTCGGCCCCGAGCATCGGGAGAAGTCGCTCGCCAATGCGCTCCATGCGGCAACGACCCTGCACGCGGCCTGAGGCCACGCCGACATCATCAGCCGCCAGAATTTCTGCGGCGGCTGATGGACCGGCGGATGTTCCGCAAAAGCTAGAACCAGGCGCCCTGCACGCCGAGGATGACGGCAACCAGCGAAATGAGCAGCCCGATCCCGGAGAACAGCGCGACGCCGACGAACTCCGACATGTCGGAGCGCTTCGCGGAAGATGTCGCGGCTGTGTCGGAGCGCTTCGCGGGCGTCGCGGTTTTTTCGGTGTAAATACGCGGCACTGAAATCGGTGAGAGAATGCGAGCTGCCTTCGGCATGACGGTTCCCTTAAATGGGTGATCTTATAATCCCGGCCCGTAAAAAGGTCTTGGCAGCACGCGTGAAGGTTCAACGCATCACGCAAGCTTCAGAAAATACATCTCGCTGGATGCGGGAACCGACCGGCGCAACCGCTGTCGATGCACCGGCCGATTCAATTTTCACTTGAATTGATCAACCGCGATAGATCGGCGCGCCCGCGGGCGATCCCGTCGAACCGCCATCGACGAAGATCTCCTGGCCCTGCACGTGCGCGGAATCATCCGATGCAAGGAACAAGACGGTTTTCGCGACGTGATCGGTTTCACCGATGCGGCCGAGCGGAGTCGACAGCGCGATCCGCTTCTCGAACTCCTTCTCGGCTTCGGGCGTTGCGGTCGCAGGCCCCCAGATCGGCGTGCGGATCGCGCCGGGCGCAACGACGTTGACGCGAATGCCGCGCGGCGACAGCTCGGACGCCATGATCCGCGCCATCGCGCGCACGCCGGCCTTGGCGGCGCCGTAGGCCGAATAGCCGGGAATGCCGAGCACGGAGATCACGGAACCGTTGAGGACGATGGAGGCATTGTCGTTGAGATAAGGCAGCGCCGACTGGACCGTGAAGAACACGCCGGTCAGGTTGGTGCTGATGACCTTCTCGAAGGTCTCCAGCGTGGCCGAGCCGAGCGGCGTACCGCCTGCGATGCCCGCATTGGCGAACACGATATCGAACTTGCCGAACTTTTCGGCGCCCTTCTTGATCGCGGCTTCGGTGGCGGCGATGTCAGTGGCATCGGCCGCCAGCGCGAGTGCGTTCGGCCCGAGCGCCTTCGCAGCGGCCTCGAGCGTCTCCTTGTTGCGCCCGGTGATCACCACCTTGGCGCCCTCGGCCACGAACAGTTTTGCCGTCGCAAGCCCGATGCCGCTGTTGCCGCCGGTGATCAGTGCCGTCTTTTTGCTGAGCCTCACGCTCGCCTCCAGTGGTTGCATAATGAAACTACACTTGCGATCTAGGGCATATGGTTTTATGATGCAACCACACAAGCGCGTGATCGGCGCCGGGGATCCGGTCGAATGAGCGGGACGACACCATGGTGAAACGAACGAGCTTCGAGGGCGATGCCTGCCCGATCGCACGGTCGCTGGAAGCGATCGGCGACTGGTGGTCGCTGCTGATCATCCGCGAGGCGCTGCGCGGCGTCCGCCGCTTCGGCGAATTCCAGAGCAAGCTCGGCATGGCGAAGAACATCCTGGCCGTGCGGCTGCGCTCACTGCTCGACCACGGCATCCTGGCGACCGCGCCCGCCTCCGACGGCAGCCCCTATCAGGAATATGTGCTGACGGCGAAGGGCCGTGGCACCTTCCCGATCCTGGTCGCGCTCCGGCAATGGAGCGAGGCCTTCGACGATCGCCCGGAGGAAATCGCGACCTTCCTGGTCGATCGCGCGAAAGGCCGCCCGGTGCGGAAGCTCGAACTGCGCGCGGCGGACGGACGGTTGCTCAGCCAGGCCGACACCACGCTGAAGCCGCGCCCCGCGCAGCGCCGGCGGTCGGCGTGACGGATCCGCGCGTAGCCCGGATGAAGCGCAGCGCAATCCGGGAAAGTCTCTCCGCGACGGGACGCCCCGGATTTCGCTGCGCTCCATCCGGGCTACTTTAGAATCGCGCCCCTCACGAGCTTGCGCCTCGTCCGCAGCGTCATTGCAATGCCGGGGGTCGCGCAGCGCGCTCAAATCTCTCACCATCATCCTGAGGTGCTCGGCCTGCAGCGCACGGCGAGCCTCGAAGGGCGACGGCCCGGCTGCATTCTGGCCGTTCATCCTTCGAGGCTCCGGGCGCGATGCCTGGCATCGCGCCACTCGCGCCGCAGGATGACCGACCGGTAGCCGCCTCGCCCCTCACGACAGCTTGCGCCTGGTCCGCAGCCGCAAATGCTCGTCGGCCTCCAGCTGCGTCATTCCCAGGAGATGATGCAGCACGTCCAGTCTGTGGCGCTCGGCGAGCTTGCGCAGTACGGCCACCTGCTCGGCGATGAAGGCGACGGCCTCATCCGCCCCGCCCTCACCCGGTTCCTCGTGGCGCGCGCGTCCTTGCACGCCAGACGCGGCGCGCCCCCGTTTCTTTCTTGGCTTTGCCAACAGACCCCATCCGAATCCATCCCCGCCGAAACTGTACGCTGACACCGACCGCAACTCCAAGGTGGTATTCTACAACTTACCCGATATGAAACTTTTCCGATCCGGGAGCCTTTCAACACCCTCCGATTTGACAGCGGAGGCCTCACCACCCATGTTCGGGTCGAAGCGGCCGACGCGAATCTCGTCGAATTCGGCCCATAATTTCCCCGTAAGTTACTGGAACTACATGAATATCGTTATTGTGGAGTCGCCGGCGAAAGCCAAGACGATCAACAAATATCTGGGCTCGTCCTACGAGGTTCTGGCCTCGTTCGGCCATGTCCGCGACCTGCCCGCCAAGAACGGTTCCGTCGATCCGGACGCCAATTTCAAGATGATCTGGGAGATCGATCCCAAGGCGGCCGGCCGGCTCAATGACATCGCCAAATCGCTGAAGGGCGCCGACCGCCTGATTCTCGCCACCGACCCTGATCGCGAGGGCGAAGCCATCTCCTGGCACGTGCTGGAGGTGTTGAAGGAGAAGCGCGCGCTCAAGGATCACAAGATCGAGCGCGTGGTGTTCAACGCCATCACCAAGCAGGCCGTCACGGACGCGATGAAGCATCCGCGCCAGATCGACGGCGCGCTGGTCGACGCCTATATGGCACGCCGCGCACTGGATTATCTGGTCGGCTTCACCCTCTCCCCCGTGCTGTGGCGCAAGCTGCCCGGCGCCCGCTCGGCCGGCCGCGTCCAGTCGGTGGCGCTGCGGCTGGTCTGCGACCGCGAGCTCGAGATCGAGAAATTCGTGGCGCGCGAATATTGGTCGCTGATCGCGACGCTGCTGACGCCGCGCGGCGATGCCTTCGAGGCGCGTCTGGTCGGCGCCGACGGCAAGAAGATCCAGCGCCTCGACATCGGCACCGGCGCGGAAGCCGAGGACTTCAAGAAGGCGCTCGAAGCCGCCGCCTACGCGGTGACCGCGGTCGACGCCAAGCCGGCCCGGCGCAATCCGCAGGCGCCCTTCACCACTTCGACGCTGCAGCAGGAAGCCAGCCGCAAATACGGCTTTGCGCCGGCGCACACGATGCGGATCGCGCAGCGCCTTTATGAAGGCATCGACATCGGCGGCGAGACCACCGGACTCATTACTTATATGCGGACCGACGGCGTGCAGATCGATCCGTCCGCGATCACCCAGGCCCGCAAGGTGATCGGCGAGGATTACGGCAACGCCTACGTGCCGGAGGCCCCGCGCCAGTACCAGGCCAAGGCCAAAAACGCCCAGGAAGCGCACGAAGCGATCCGCCCGACCGACATGTCGCGGCGGCCCGACAGCATGAGCCGCAGGCTCGATTCCGATCAGGCCAGGCTCTACGAGCTGATCTGGAAGCGCACCATCGCGAGCCAGATGGAATCGGCCGAGCTGGAGCGCACCACGGTCGATATCACCGCGAAGGTCGGCGGCCGCACGCTGGAGCTGCGCGCCACCGGCCAGGTCGTCAAGTTCGACGGTTTCCTCGCGCTTTATCAGGAAGGCCGCGACGACGAAGAGGATGAGGATTCCGCCGCCTGCCGGCGATGAGCCCGAACGACGCCCTGAAGCGGCAGTCGCTCGCCGTCACCCAGCATTTCACCGAGCCGCCGCCGCGTTTTTCGGAGGCCTCGCTGGTCAAGCGCATGGAAGAGCTCGGCATCGGCCGGCCCTCGACCTACGCCTCGATCCTGCAGGTCCTGAAGGACCGCGGCTACGTCAAGCTGGAGAAGAAGCGCCTGCACGGCGAGGACAAGGGCCGCGTCGTGGTCGCGTTCCTCGAAAGCTTCTTCAGCCGCTATGTCGAGTATGACTTCACCGCCAATCTGGAAGAGCAGCTCGATCGCATCTCCAATAACGAGATCTCCTGGCAGCAGGTGCTGAAGGATTTCTGGACCGGCTTCATCGGCGCGGTCGACGAGATCAAGGATCTGCGCGTCGCGCAGGTGCTGGACGTGCTCGACGACCTCCTCGGACAGCACATCTATCCGCAGCGCACCGACGGCGGCGACATCCGGCAGTGCCCGAGTTGCGGCAATGGCCGGCTCAATCTGAAGGCCGGCAAGTTCGGCGCCTTCGTCGGCTGCTCGAACTATCCGGAATGCCGCTACACCCGTCAGCTCGCCGCCGACGGCGAGGCCAGCGCCGACCGGTCGCTGGGACAGGATCCTGATACGGGTCGCGACGTCTGGGTCAAGGCCGGCCGGTTCGGCCCCTACATCCAGCTCGGCGAGCAGAAGGACTATGCCGAAGGCGAGAAGCCGAAGCGCGCGGGCATCCCCAAGGGTACCTCGCCCGGCGATATCGAGCTCGAGCATGCGCTCAAGCTGTTGTCGCTGCCGCGCGAGATCGGCAAGCATCCGGAAACCGGCGAGCCGATCACCGCAGGCCTCGGCCGCTTCGGGCCGTTCGTCAAGCACGAGAAAACCTACGCCAGCCTGGAGGCCGGCGATGAGGTCTTCGACATCGGCCTCAACCGCGCCGTGACGCTGATTGCCGAGAAAATTGCCAAGGGCCCGAGCCGCCGTTTCGGCGCCGATCCCGGCAAGGTCATCGGCGATCATCCCACCCTCGGCACCGTCACAGTGAAGGGCGGCCGCTACGGCCCCTACGTCACCGCCGGCGGCGTCAACGCGACCATTCCCGGCGAGTTCGAGAAGGATTCGGTCACGCTGGCGCAAGCGATCGCGCTGATCGACGAACGCGCGGCCAAGGGTGGCGGCAAGCCGAAGAAGGCCGCCAAGCCTGCGAAGAAGGCGAAGGCCGCCAAAGCCGCCGATGGCGCGGACACCGCGCCAAAGCCGAAGAAACCGGCCGCGAAGAAAGCCGCGGCCAAAACCAAATCCGAATCCACCAGCAAGGCGCGCGCAGCCGTGTCGTCGACGGCCAAGACTTCGGCCGTCAAGGCGTCGGCGACCAAGGCGGTTGCCGCCAAAGCTCCGGCCAAGAAGAGTGCCGGCACGACTTAAGAGGCTAAGTGAAACGCAAGAATGACCGTGGCTTTCCCGACCGGGACGCCATCGTCGCCTTCATCAAGGCAAACCACGGAAATGTCGGCACCCGCGAGATCGCGCGGGAGTTCGGCCTGAAGAACGCCGATCGCGTCGAGCTCAAGCGCATGCTGCGCGAGCTCGCCGATGATGGTGTCGTCAAGAAGAAACGCCACAAGATCTCGGAGCCGGACAGCCTGCCGCCGACGCTCGTCGCTGACATCACCGGCCGCGACGCCGACGGCGAGCTGATCGCCTCCCCCACCGAATGGGACGAGGTCGAGAGCGGCGAGCCCCCCAAAATCATCATCCAAATGCCGCGCCGGCCCAAGCCCGGCACTGCAGCCGGCGTCGGCGATCGCGCGCTGCTGCACGTCGAGCCGTCGAACGAGAGCGAAGGCCCGGCTTATCGCGGCCACATCATCAAGGTCTTCGACAAGACCAAGACCCGCATCCTCGGCGTGTTCCGCGAGCTTCCCGAAGGCGGTGGACGGCTGATCCCGGTGGACAAGAAGTCTGCCGACCGCGAACTGAACATCGCCCCCACCGAGACCCACGGCGCGCAGGACGGCGACCTCGTCAGCGTCGACATCGTCCGCTCGCGCGGCTTTGGCCTCGCCTCCGGGCGCGTGAAGGAGAAGCTCGGCTCGGTCAAGTCGGAGAAGGCGATCAGCCTGATCGCGATCTACGCCCACGATATCCCGCTGCAATTCTCGCCCGCGGCGGAGCGCGAGGCGGAAGCGGCCGAGCCCGCAAATCTCAGGGGACGCGAGGATTGGCGCGACGTTCCGCTCGTCACCATCGATCCGCCCGATGCCAAGGATCACGACGACGCGGTGCATGCGCAACCCGATCCCGATCCGAACAACAAGGGCGGCTTCATCGTCGACGTCGCCATCGCCGATGTGAGCTTCTACGTCCGGCCGGGCACCGCGCTCGACCGCAACGCGCTCGACCGCGGCAATTCGGTCTATTTCCCCGACCGCGTCGTACCGATGCTGCCCGAGCGCATCTCCAACGATCTCTGCTCGCTGGTGCCGGGCGAGCCGCGCGGCGCACTCGCGGTGCGGATGATCATTGCGCCGGATGGACGCAAGCGTTCGCACAGCTTCCACCGCGTCCTGATGCGCTCCGCGGCCAAGCTGAATTACGCGCAGGCACAGGCCGCGATCGACGGACGGCCGGACGACACCACCGGTCCCCTGCTCGAGCCCATCCTGAAGCCGCTTTATGCCGCCTATGCCTGCGTCAAGCGCGCCCGCGACGAGCGCGATCCGCTCAATCTCGATCTGCCCGAGCGCAAGATCCTGCTCAAGAGCGACGGCACGGTCGATCGCGTCATCGTGCCTGACAGGCTGGATGCGCACAAGCTGATCGAGGAGTTCATGATCCTCGCCAATGTCGCGGCCGCCGAGATGCTGGAGAAGAAGTCGCTGCCGCTGATCTACCGCGTGCATGACGAGCCGACGCTGGAGAAGGTCCACGCCCTCGCAGAGTTTTTGCAGACGCTCGACGTTCCCTTCGCCAAAAGTGGCGCGCTGCGCCCCGCTCTGTTCAACCGCGCGCTGGCGCAGCTCGAAGGCCAGGACCACTTCCCGCTGGTCAGCGAAGTCGTGCTGCGCGCGCAGGCGCAGGCCGAATATTCCGCGGAGAATTACGGTCATTTCGGCCTGAACCTGCGCCGCTACGCGCATTTCACCTCGCCGATCCGCCGCTATGCCGATCTCGTCGTGCACCGCGCGCTGGTCCGCGCGCTCGGTCTTGGCGAGGGTGCGCTGCCCGACAGCGAGACGCCGGAAACCTTAAGCGAAGTCGCAGCCCACATTTCGGTGACCGAGCGGCGCGCGATGAAGGCGGAGCGCGAGACGGTCGACCGGCTGATCGCGCATCACCTCGCCGACCGCATCGGGTCGACCTTCCAGGGCCGCGTCTCCGGGGTCACGCGCGCCGGCCTGTTCGTCAAGCTCGCTGATACCGGCGCCGACGGGCTGATCCCGATCAGGTCCTTGGGCACGGAATATTTCAACTATGACGAGGGCCGCCACGCCCTGGTCGGCACGCGCAGCGGCACCATGCATCAGCTGGGTGACGTGGTCGACGTCCGGCTGATCGAAGCAGCCCCGATCGCAGGCGCGCTGCGCTTCGAGCTGCTGTCGTCGAGCGGCGAGACCGCACCGCGCGGCCGCAGGTCATCCAGTCCGCAGCGCCGTCCCTCGTTCATGGCGCATCCCGGACGCAGCCCGAGCAAGCGCAAGCCGGAGAAGAAATCCGGCAAGGCGAAGAAGGGCAAAAGCAAGGGCAAGAGCGGAAAGGGCAAGGCCTGGTAGCGATGAACACGGTCCCAAAGATCTGGACGCGCGAGACCGGCCTGATCGAAAAGCGCGATCTTTGGAGCGCGATGCGGCGCGGCTTTCGCGGCCGCTGCCCGCGCTGCGGCGAAGGCAAGCTGTTCCGCGCCTTCCTGAAGACGGCGGACAATTGTTCGGCCTGCGGCCTCGACTTCACCCCGCATCGTGCCGACGATCTGCCCGCCTATCTCGTCATCGTCATGGTCGGCCACGTCGTGGTGCCTTCCATCTTGTGGATCGAGACCAATTACACCACGCCGATCTGGCTCAGCTTCGCGGCCTATCTGCCCTTCACCTTCGTCGCCTCGCTGGCCTTGTTGCAACCGGTGAAGGGAGCTGTGGTCGGCTTGCAATGGGCTCTGCGCATGCACGGGTTTGACGACAGCCCGCCGGATGGTATTCCGCCGGTGTAGCCAAATAAGCAAAAGCGGTTGCGGGTGAGGACATGACGGATATTGCGCAAGGGGAAAAGGCCAAGATTCACGAGGGCAAGGAAGCCGACCACCATCCCTATTTCCGCCCGAAGGATGCCGCGACACTGATCCTGGTCGATCGCAGCGGCGCCATTCCAAAGGTTCTGGTCGGCAAGCGCCACGACAAGGTGGTGTTCATGCCCGGAAAATTCGTCTTCCCCGGCGGCCGTGTCGACAAGGACGACCATCGCGTGCCCTGCGCGGCGCCCATCACGCCCGAGCTGGAAGCCAACCTCGCCAAGGGCAGTCCGAAGACACCGGCCTCGCGCGCGAAGTCGCTGGCGATCGCCGCGATCCGCGAGGCCTGCGAGGAGACCGGCCTTTGCCTCGGCCGCAAGGCGGAGGGCAAAGTGCCGAAGCTCGAGGGCAACTGGAAGCCGTTTGCGGACGCGGGCCTGTTGCCTGACCCATCAAGCCTGTTCCTGATCGCGCGCGCGATCACCCCGCCCGGCCGCGTCAAGCGGTTCGATACGCGCTTCTTCACGGCGGATGCCTCCGCGATCACCCACCGCGTCGAGGGCGTGATTCATGCGGACGCTGAGCTGGTCGAGTTGGTCTGGGTCGAGCTCGGCTCAAAGCCGCTTGCCGATCTGCATCCGATGACGCGCAACGTGCTCAACGAGCTCGACACCCGCCTTGCCACCGGCCCGCTCCGCCACGACGCGCCGGTGCCGTTCTTCCATTTCTACGGCGGCAAGATGCAGAAGGATGTCTTGAGCTGACCCAGCCGCAGATTTTTTGAGGCCCGCTCACGCGATCAGCACATTCAAGGCCGCACCTCTGAAGGCGCGGTCTTCGCTGCCGCCTTGCCCGTGACCGATCGCCCAATGCCGCGGCCACGAAAGCTGCTCCAGGCCTTGCGCCGCCGCAGCAGTGAACGACGACCAGAGGGAGGAGTTGTGATGGCGGTACAGGAGACCGCCGGGACCCATATCCGGATAGATCGTGACGTGGATATCGAAACCGTCGCCTGCTGGAAGATCAGGTCCAAACCAATAGGACGGACTACGCCCCGGCTGACGACCAACGATCGCTGTCAGGGTTTGCTTCGGCCCGCGGAGCCCGAGCCAGAACGGCGCGATCGAACCAGGCGCGAAGGCCGTCAAAATCGTCTGGGCCGACGCGACATCGGTCGCGGCGCTTTGCCCCAATAGTCTCAGCTCGATCCGACCTCCGCTCTGCACACACCCGCTCAACGGCGCTTCGACATCTCCGAGCGGCAGCTCTCTCCACCCGGCAGGATCAGGATCGGGCAACGGCCATTCCATCCGCTCCCTGACGGCGCCGTCGATATCGAGCACCTGATAACGCAGGCCTTGCTCGTCAAGCGCAGCCTGAACGCAATGCAGGTACTCGACGCCTTCCGGCATCCTGTGGGCCGTTCCCGCGCCCGCAGTGCAAATCTGCAGGACGCCGCGATGCGCCTGCACGTCGAAGGCGAGGATGTGGCTGCACAGATAGGCCAGCACGTTTTGGTTCACCAGGATGTCCCAAAACGGGCGAGAATATTCGTGGCCGATCTCGCGCTGATACGTCCCCGTAAAGCCGTTGATCGGAAATACCGGATGATGGCCAAGCACGAGCTTATGTCGGGCGTCGCCATGTTCCCGGAGCGTTGCTTCCAACCAGGCGAGTTCGACATGGCCTTCACCGCCAAGGCCGCTCCAGAGTGTGTTGACGAACACCATCAAGAGGTCGCCGCGCCGCACGAAATAGGAGAGGCCGGCTTGCCCCGGGGGGCCCATTGTTCGGCAGGTCCAGCACCGCGCGAAACACTGCCTCGCTCATCAGATCATAGGTCGTGTGATTGCCGGTTGTGTGCCAGATCGGGGTGGCCGCACGGTCGAGCCATGCCATTTCCGTATCCAGCCAGTAGCGCCACTGCGCGCGCAGCACGCCCGGATCGGGCGTTAGTCCGATGATTTCATCGCCCGGAAACAGAATGAATTCAGGTTGCGGTCTTAGACGTTGAACGACCGCATTGACCGAGGCGAAGGTCTGTTCGTGCGGTGCAGCGGGCACGCCCGAACAGGAGTCGCCATAGAGAAGAAATTGGTGGCCCTTGCCGCGCGGCAGAATCGCGGGAATGGAATCGTTCACTGAGGTCTTTGCCTTCCATTGCGGTGTTCGGCCGCGAGGATGGCAATTTCCGCAATGGGTAGCAACAGCTCGTGACTGGCCTTAATCAGGAATCATCAGGCTCGGTCCCGACATAGTCGCGCACCGGAAGCTTCAGCGACCGCCCGAGCTCGTTGGCGAACTGGTTGGCCTCGTCGCGTTTGGTGAAGCTCATCAGCGCGATGGCCTCGGTGCCCTTGTTGCCGCAGAGATTGACGTCATAGCTCGTCAGCTCCGGATCATCATCGTCGGTAATGCTGACGAAGTGATAGTCGGCGAGATTGCGGTGATTGCGAATGTTCAGCGGGCCGAACTGCCTGGTGATGACGATCTGGCGCAGCGTCTCGTTGAGCACGACAAAAGTGCGAAACGTCAGCAGGATGAGGCCGGGGATGCCGACGAGCAGCCCGAGCCCCGTGAACACCAGCACCGGCACGAGATCATCGGCCAGTCTCCCGAAGCCGGAAAAATCCTGGCGCAGGCCGAGGCCGACGTTCCACAGCAGATAGACGCTTGCCGCCAGCAGCGGCAGCGACAGCAGCCGCCCGATCCAGGGCATCGGCCGGTCGATACGGACGATCCTGTCATCGGTCATTGCGTCGGCCATGTCATGCTTCCCCACGAGCTCATGGCTTGGTCGGCGCGAGCGGCGGATCGGTTCGAGGCGTCAGCCCCACTCTCCACCGTCATTCCGGGGCGCGCCTCTTGGCGCGAGCCCGGAATCCATCTCTCCACGATGTCTGCGGCCTGATGGATTCCGGGCTCGCCGCTACGCGACGCCCCGGAATGACGGGATTGTGCTGAAGGTGTCGCGAAAAACAAAATAATCTTCCCGCCCCGACGATGGCGGAGTTCCGCGGCATCCCTATGTCTTCGGCGACAACACCCAGAACGGACACCGCGCGATGGCACAACGGCAACTCAAGCTTAGCGCGTTCATGCGCCCGATCAGCATCCACACCGGCGCCTGGCGCTATCCGGGGGCCTGGCCTGACGCCAATTTCAATTTCGGCCACATCAAGACGCTGATCCAGAAGCTCGAGGCCGGCAAGTTCGATGCCTTCTTCATGGCCGATCACCTCGCCGTCCTGAACATGCCGGTCAACGCGCTCAAGCGCAGCCACACCGTGACCTCGTTCGAGCCGTTCACGCTGCTGTCGGCGCTCTCCGCGGTCACCGCGCGGATCGGGCTGATCGCGACGGGATCGACCACCTTCGACGAGCCCTATCATGTGGCGCGGCGCTTCGCCTCGCTCGACCATCTCAGCGGCGGCCGCGCGGGCTGGAACATCGTCACCACATCCAATCCCGACGCGGCGCTGAATTTCGGCCTCGACGACCACATGGAACATGCCGAGCGCTACAAGCGCGCCCGCGAGTTCTACGACGTCGTCACCGGCCTGTGGGATCCTTCGCCGATGACGCCTTCGTGCGCGACGTCGAGAGCGGGCTGTTCTTCGAGCCGTCGAAAATGCATGTGCTCGACCACCAGGGCAAATATCTGAAAGTCCGCGGGCCCCTCAACATCGCCCGTCCCGTGCAGGGTTGGCCGGTGATCGTGCAGGCCGGCGC
Organism: Bradyrhizobium sp. LLZ17; assembly: GCF_041200145.1. NCBI lineage: Bacteria > Pseudomonadati > Pseudomonadota > Alphaproteobacteria > Hyphomicrobiales > Nitrobacteraceae > Bradyrhizobium > Bradyrhizobium zaerense. The sequence continues at coordinate 813,984 of NZ_CP165734.1, read as the reverse complement.
GTCCGAAGACGGAAGGCAGCTCGCGGCCGAAACGGCGGAAGCCGTGTTCACCGGCGGCGGCAGCCTCGCCGATGGACAGAAGCTCTATGCCGACATCAAGGGCCGCATGGAGAAGGTTGGCCGCGATCCCGAGCACCTCAAGATCCTGCCCGGCGCCTTCGTCGTGGTCGGCGACAGCGTCGACGAGGCCAAGGAGAAGCGCGCCCTGCTCGACAGCCGCGTGCATTACGAAAGCGCCATCGCCTCGCTCTCCGTCATCCTCGGCACCGATGCCTCCGGCTTCGATCCCGACGGCCCGCTCCCCGAAATCCCGGAGACCAACGCCAGCAAGAGCGGGCGGCAGCGGATGGTCGATCTCGCCGCCCGCGACAAGCTCACCGTGCGCCAGCTCGCCCACCGCGTCGGCGGCTATGGCGGGCTGTCCTTCGTCGGCACGGCCAAGACCATCGCCGACCAGATGGAGGAATGGCTGGTCGGCCGCGGCTCCGACGGCTTCAACATCATGTTCCCGTTCGTCCCGGCGGCCCTCGACGATTTCGTCGACAAGGTCGTCCCGGAGCTGCAGCGCCGCGGGATTTTCCGCAAAGACTATGAAGGGCCCACTTTGAGGGACAATCTGGGCCTGCCGCGACCGAAAAACCGGTTCTTCGAGGGGTGATTGGGCCGATTTGAGTAGTTCTTGGGCCCAAAAACCTTGACACCAAGCGGTTTCTGGCTAGGTTGCCGGCCAACGCGGGCCGTTTGGCCGGCTCCAGATTCCCTATTTCCTGAGGTTCAGAACATGGCCAAAGCGGTCACCATCAAGGTCAAGCTCGTGTCCTCGGCCGACACCGGTTTTTACTACGTCGCCAAGAAGAATTCGCGCACCATGACCGACAAGCTGGTCAAGAAGAAGTACGACCCGGTCGCGCGCAAGCACGTCGAATTCCGCGAATCCAAGATCAAGTAACATCGCGGGACGTTGAAGACTTTTGCGGGGCCCTTGCGGGCCCCGTTTCATTTTTGGCCTCCCCTCGCGACCAAAACGTGCGAGCGCGCCAGCGCGCGACGTCCGCGCACGAGACCAAAGTTGACGCGCTACGCTTTCTCCGCGCCGTCATTGCGAGGAGCTCTTGCGACGAAGCAATCCAGAGTGCCTGCGCGCAGGGATCTGGATTGCTTCGCTTCGCTCGCAATGACGAATGTGGTTGAGCGCGCGGTCCCTCTCGCCAGGGCCGTTCGACGAAGGCAGGCCGGGCCGGGAGAGACAGCAGGGCGATCGCATATGGCATTTTCGGCGGTCTGAGCGCGCGCCTCGTCCTTCGAGACGACCGCTTCGCGGTCTCCTCAGGATGAGGCTAAGCGGCATCGGAGCCCGTTGAAACTCCTGCCGCACACTCGGTCCTCATCCTGAGGGCCCGCCGAAGGCGGGCGTCTCGAAGGATGGCCACAGAGAAATCGGCTCCATATGCGATAGCCCTGGGAGAGGCAGGGTGAACGGCCCGCTAGCCCAAGCGTTATCGCGAACGCCCGCCCCTCCTCGAGGTCTGCATTTCAATGGGCGATGTGAGTCAACCGGAGCTTGACCATGACAGCACCACTTCACCCGCCCGGTCCTGAAGCTGCACTGACCACGCCCCCTTCGGCCGCAGCACCGCGAACGCAACCTTCCACGCTGATTTCTCACAATTTCAGCACGCCGCGTCAGACAACGCACTACATCGCGTGCGGGCCGGCCAACGGACCGTTGATGATCTTCCTTCACGGCTGGCCGAGCATCGGTTTGATGTGGCGCGCCCAGATGGACGCATTCGCCGCCGACGGCTGGCACTGCGTCGCGCCTGATCTGCGTGGTTTCGGCGGCTCCTCCGCGCCTGCATCCAACGACGCTTACGCCATCGAGGAAGTCGTGGCGGACATGACAGAGCTCCACGACCATCTCGGCGGCAAGCCTGCGATCTGGGTCAGCCACGACTGGGGCGTTGTCGTGGCCGCTGAGTTGGCGGCGCATGAGCCGGAGCGCAGCCGTGGCGTCGTATTGACTTCGCTGGCCTATCAGCCAGACGGGCACGTCTTACGCACGGTCGTCCCTCTGGTAGACCGGACGATTTATCCGGCTGACCAGTATCCTGATGGTCAATGGGACTACTACCGCTACTACACGACGCATTTCGAGGCGGCGGTCGCCGACCTCGATGCAGACCAGGCGGCATCGCTGGCTTCGATCTTCCGGCGAGGCGATGCCGCGGGCGTCGGCAAGGTTTCGCCGAATGCGGTGGTCACGCGCAACGGCGGGCGCTTTGGCGCCGCGCACCGCGCATCGCTGATTCAACCCGACCCGGCGCTCTGGCCGCCGGCGGACTTCGACGTGCTGGTGCAGGCATTCAGGGTTCACGGCTTCCGTCCCTCCTGCGCGTGGTACCTGAACGATGACGCCAACATCGCTTACGCGCGCAGGGCGCCGAATGGCGGCCGCCTGTCGCAGCCGGTGCTGTTCGTCAACGGCGACTTTGACCAGATCTGCAGCATCACTGGAAATCGCCAAGCCGATCCGATGCGCGCGGCCTGCGCGGACCTTACCGTGACGAGTCTGCCCTCGGGACACTGGCTGCCGCTGGAACGCAAGGCCGAACTCATCCAGGCCATCCGCAGCTGGGTGGTGAGCAAAAATCTCTTGGGCTCAGCACCGAAGGCCCGGAAGCGGCGGTAGACGCCAGGCTGGATCGACGTCCGGTTTGCCTGCGGCAGCCGACATGAGATGTCTTAAGGCGACCTCCGGCTGAGGGCCAATTCGGAAGTCGGCGGAATTTGACAACGCGACGTGTTACAGATGACGAAAAGCGTCGCTACAAAGCAGGTGCCTTGAGATGCGGTTTCTTTGTGTCGCGATGGTCTCGGTTTGCATTTGGTTATGTGTAATCGGGCCCAGCCAAGGTCGCGCCGCAGATATTGAGCAGCTTCTCAAAGACGGTCGAGTACCCGGGCTCGCTTTTGCTATCGTACGCGGCGGCAGCATTGCCGAAACAAGAGCCATAGGTGTACGTGACGCATCGACAGGTGCGCCGGTCGACGGGAACACGATCTTCGAAGCCGCTTCATTATCCAAACCGGTTTTTGCCTATGCCGTGTTGCAACTTGTCGATGCGGGGCTATTGTCGCTGGACACCCCCTCTCGATGTACGTGCCCAATTACGTCAAAGATGATCCACGTGCGGCATTAATCACCGTTCGCGATGTTCTCAGCCAATCATCGGGCTTACCGAACTGGCGTAGCGAGACGAATCCTCTCAGGACGTATTTCATACCGGGCGAACGATTCAGCTATTCGGGCGAGGGATTTGTTTGGCTCCAGCGCGTCGTCGAGAAAATGACGGGTCAGCCTTTAAATGAAGTCGTGACACGTTTGGTCTTTGATCCGCTGGAGATGAGGCAATCCAGTTATATCTGGCGGGCGGACTTTGAGGCGGATTTTGCGCTTCCACACGACGCCGAACCTGCGCCGAGTCATAAAGAGCGGCCTTCAAAAGCCAGAAGCGCTTCCACCCTGCACACGACGGCGGCGGACTACGCCCGCTTCCTGCAAGCGGTTCTATCCGGTGCTCGTCTCAAACCTGACACTGCGAAGCAATGGCTCGAACCGCAAGTCAGGCTTCGACAGCGTTGCATTCAATGTCTTGCAACCGATGCAGCGGACTCAGATCAGCACATCGCATGGGGTTTGGGCTGGGGGCTAGAACCCGATGGGGGTTCATTCTTCCACTGGGGTGACAACGGCCAGTTCAAGGCGTTTGTGATCGGATCAATGAAGGATCATTCTGCCCTTGTTGTCTTCACGAATGGCTCCAACGGGATGGCGATCATGCCGGATGTCATCGATCGGCTTATGCCGGGCGACCACCCGGCATTCCTATGGCTCAATTACTCTCGAAATGTGAGTGGCGGCGGATTGTTTGATTGGTTTCGCATGCGCCGGAATCGTTGAGTCGATTGAATTTTGCATGCAGACGGCGCGAAGTTCGGTTCGGGCCACGAGCAGACTCGTTTGCTCTTGTCGTCCAAGAAAAGCCGGCTCGCGGCGGCCAGAGGTTGGAAATACATTTCGATCGCTACGCTAGCGCGGACTGCGCAGAGCCTAGGCTATAATCAGGCGGTGATCCGGTAGACTCGCGCCTCGCCCTCGACGCCACGCAGCGGCGCGTCGAACTCCTCGACATCGTGGCCCGCCAGCAGCTGGCGAACAGCGGGCGCAGTGTAGAGTGCTTCCGTGAGACAGATTTCGCCGGCGTCGGCGAATGATTGCACCCGCGCGGCAATATTCACGGTCTGGCCGAAATAGTCGAGATTCTCGTTGAGGGTCACGGCGATGGAGGGCCCGCAATGTGCCCCCATTTTGAGCACGACGGCGGGCTGGCCGTGCGCGGAGTTGAACTGCCCGATGTCCCGCAGAATGTGCAGCGCCGCCTCCACGGCATCCACCGGTCGGAAAAACGCAGCCATGACGGCGTCGCCGATGGTTTTCACGATGGCACCCCCATGCCGATGGGCAATTGCGTCGAGGAGAGCGAAATGTTCGCGCACGAGAGCATAGGCATTAAGATCGCCGAGGCGCTCGTAGAGCGCGGTCGAACCCTTCAGGTCCGTGAACAGGAACGTCACCTGCCGAACGCCGAGGCCCTCCTCCTCATCCACGCGCTCCGAGCGGAAGAGCTTGCGAAAGGTCTGACGCGTCAGCAGCATCCCGCCCGAGACGTAGGGATCGAATTCGAGCGTCGGCTTCTCTGGCATTTCCAAGATTTCGGGCGGCCAGTTGATCAGGAGCAACGAACCGCGCTTAGGGCCGGCGTTGCTGATTTCGAAGACGACAGGCCCCGACGGGACGGCCGAAACGGCGGGCGTAAACCGCTGTCCGTCATAGGTGATACGAACGATCGTCGGAGTATCCGGCGTCTGCACGGCAGCGGGAGCGAACGCGACCGGGAGCGTAAAGCCCGCCTGCGTCTGGACATTGACGCCTGAGACCGCGCCTTGCCCAATATCGGCCTGTAGCGTCGTTGTCAGGCCGGATGGCAGATAAGTCATTCCGCGAACGAAACCGCGCAAGACATCGACAAATCGGGTGTGTCCGCCGGGCAGCCGTCCGCTGCTGGCGAACTTGAGCTTCCAGTGCAGATCTTCGATCGAGAGATTATCGACGTCATACAAGGCGAGGCGCCGAATTTGCGGCGAGACGGAGAAGGACACTTCGATGAAGTCGTCGAGTTCGGTTTGACCCTCGATATCGCAAAGCCCGCAGACGAAATGACTGCGGAGCGCACGCAGCCTCCCGAAGCTTTCTAGCACCAGACCCGAGTGGGGGCAGAGAATGTCCCAATGCATGTCGACCAGCCCCGCGCGAGCGGCATGGAGAAACAGATCGATCGACTCCGGCTCAGGTACACTGCGATCACGGGCGAACGCCAGCGGATTGGCGCGGTACAGGCTGACGTCGTCAGCGCTGCGGATCAGCGTTTCGAACTTGGAGATGACCCGCGGGCTCCAGGTGCGGGCCTGCTCGATCTGTGTCATCTTGCTTTCGAGAAGACGCTCGTCAATGGATGTCATCGATCACCTCCTGACCATGGCAATCTATCAGCTTCGCCAGGTCCTCGCGAGCCATCCGATGCTGCACGGCCTGTTGCACTGCAAGGATTTTCAATCCGCCCATGTCGCTTATGGGTGACAAGCGGCCTTTCGGCATCCCGGCTGCTTACTTCCAATTGAGCTCCGGAGCGGACATCACCGGCGCCGGTCAGGAGGTCCGAGATGGGCACACAGTGGACCAAGTGCGATTCCCAAAAGCCTCATGTGGGACTAGCTCGTCGGGCTCGGCACGCAATCATCGGCAGCTTTCCTAGCCGTAAATTGTTTCGCCACGCTCGAGCATGGCTACGAATTCCGCAATCTTGCGCGCCCTCGTCTCCGCTTTTTTGACGTTGCCTATTCGGTACAGGATTGCGTAGCGATTTCGACTATTCACTGTTGCAAAGAATGCGGACGCCTTCGGGTTGTTGTCCAGCGCCTTCTGGAGGTCGACGGGGACTTCGGCCTGACTCGCCGGAGCGTAGGCGCCCTCCCACCGGCCATCTGCTTTTGCGGCTTCGATTTGCGCCAGGCCCGCAGGTCTCATACGCCCTTCCTTGATGAGCGCGAGCGCTCTGTTGCGGTTCAGCGCCGACCACTTGCTACGCGATTTGCGTGGCGTGAAGCGAACTAGCCAGTGTTGGTCGTCATACTTTTCCAGCTTTCCATCGATCCAGCCGTGACAGAGCGCAGCGTCAACCGCTTCTGCTTTCGTCAGTTTCGCTGTTGTCGCCGCCTTCTTGGCGAACTTGATCCAAACGCCGACGGCATCGGCTGGTTGAGCCGCGAGCCATCTTTCGAGTGATTTTTGATCCGCGAAGCCAACAACCGGCAAGCCTGATCGTTCTTCCGTCATGCAGCGCCCTGCTTCTCCATCGACCCGGACCGATACTGCCGGAATCCGTGTGGAGGTCCACACGCGCAATTGCCGTCTCTCGCTGCCAACGGTTCCATCACGTCGCACGAAATCCGGATTGCGCTGCACTCCATCCGGGCTACGGAAATTCCATCCGCTCGCTTTAGCCCGGATGGAGCGCAGCGCAATCCGGGACGGACCATCCCCATGGCATGCAGTTCGGTCCGGCGACAGCCTATGCCGTCCGCAGCAGCGGGGCGCGGTCGGCCGGATCAGCGCAAACGCGATCTGGACGATGCCGGCGGCAAGCCCGACCGCGACGCCGATCCGCCAGGCCATGTTGTAGGATCCGAGCGCATCGTAGATCAGCCCGCCACCATAGGCGCCGACGAAGCTGCCGAGCTGGTGGCTCATGAAGGCGAGGCCCTGGATCATCGCCTGCCATTGCAGGCCGAACATCTCCGCGACCGCGCCCGCGACCAGCGGCCCGACGCCGAGCCAGAGAAAACCCATCAGCGCGCCGAACACCAGCGTCGAGGCCTCCGTGGGAGGCAGCATGAAATACCAGGCCAGCACCAGCGAGCGCGTGGCGTAGATGCCGCCGAGCAGCGCGAGCTTGTTCCAGCGCTGGCCGGCCCAGCCGAAGAACAGCGAACCCAGCACGTTGAAGCCGCCGATCACCCCCAGCGTCTTGGCGCTCAGCATCGGGTCCATGCCGCAGATCACCAGATAGGACGGCAAATGCGTGGTGATGAAGACGAGCTGCATGCCGCACACGAAATAGGCGGCCGTCATCACCACGAAGGAGGCGTTGCCGAACGCCGTGGTGGTGGCCGTCGCGGCCGAGACATCGCCGAGCCCGCTGCTCTTCGGCAGCGGAATCCGGTCGATCCGGCCGGCAAACCACGCCGCCGGCAGCATCAGCAGCGACAGCAGCACGAATCCGCCGAGCCCGAACCGCCAACCATAGCTTTCGGCCAGCACCTGCCCGATCGGTGCCGACAACAGCGCGCCGAGCGATCCCGCCGCGGAGACGATGCCGAGCACGGTCGAGCGCACGCTTTCGGCGCCGCGCGCGCCCCGACCGACATCGCCATCGCCGCGGCGGTGCAGGCGAGCGAAATGCCAATCAGCACCCCTGCCCCGATCATCACCGAGATCATGCCTTGGGCGCCCGTCAGCAGCGCGAGGCCGGCGATGTAGAGCAGCGCACCGGCCATCATGATGACGCGAAAGCCGTAACGCACCGTGAGTGCGCCCGCGAGCGGCTGGAGGAAGCCCCAGGCGAGGTTCTGCACCGCGATTGCCAGCGTGAAGTCCGACACGGAGATGCCGACGTCATGGGTCAGCGGCTGCATGAAGATGCCGAGCGACTGCCGCAGGCCCATGCTGAGCGTCAGCATCAGCGAGGCGCCGATCAGGATCGGCAGCGTCGGGCGAAGCGCTTGCAGCAGCGGCATGGTTGATCTCCCTGTTCTTTTTCTGGTCTTTTTCTGGCGGCACGATCGAGGCAACCGACGCGGTGCGACTTGATTACACCGACCTGTGTAATATAGAATGCAACGGCGCGCCGCTGTCAAGGCGCCTGTTACACAGGTCTGTGTTATGCCGTCTGCCGAAAAATCCGACATGAAGGAACGCATCCTCAAGATCGCCGACAAACTGTTCTATCTGCAAGGCATCCGCGCCATCGGCGTCGACACCATCGCGGCCGAGATCGGCATCAGCAAGCGCACTCTCTACAACCACTTCCCGTCCAAGGATGCGCTGATCGCCGCCTATCTCGAACGCCGCTTCGTGCGCCCGCCGCCATCGCAGCCCGCAGCCTCGGCGAAGTCGGCGCTGGAGCAGATCCTCGCGACCTTCGATCTGCTGGAGCGGCGCTTCGCGTCATCCGATTTTCGCGGCTGCCCCTTCGTGAACGCGGTTGCCGAAGTCGGCGGCGAGGTCCGCACCGTGAAGAAGATCGCCAAGGCCTTCAAGGAAAGCCGCCGCATCTGGTTTCGCGACCGCCTGAACGAGCTCGGCGTCGCGGAGGCGGAGGCGCTCGCGACCCAGCTCGTGCTGCTGGTCGACGGCTCCATCGCGCAGGACCTCGTCCGCGACGATCCCGCAATGGCCCGCGCGGCGAAGGAAGCGGCGAAGGTGCTGCTGCGGAATGCGGGGGTGGATGTGGGGGAGCACAAGCGCGCGCCAAAATAATCAGTGTCGTCCCGGCGAAGGCCGGGACCCATAACCACAAAAAGCAATTTGACGAGAACTCGTGGTTGCCAGCTCGCCCATAAGCCCTTCTTGGGATTATGGGTCCCGGCCTGCGCCGGGACGACGCTGGTCATGGAGCGACAGCATTCGTCTTAGATCGGCATCACTGCCCGATGATAAATTAATGCTCCTGTTTTGCCCGACGAGTCAAACGGCATTGCGGTTCAGCGCAGGTCCTTGCACGACGCACGTAAGCCGTTGATCCCGCTAGCGCCGGCTACTGTGCATGGGGTTGTTTTCGCGTCTTTTATGTTCGGCCCGTCTCACGCCGCGTGCGAGACGACCCGATTTCGCCCGTCATGCTTGGCGCGGTACAGCGCGGTGTCCGCGCGCTTGAGCACGTCGGCCACCGCCTCGCCCTTCTGCTCCAGCGTGGTGAGCCCGATCGAGATCGTGACCTCGATGCGCTTGGTGCCCTTGTGGACGGCGAAGGGCTCGCCGGCGATCGAGCGGCGCAGGCGTTCGGCGACCATGCCGGCGACGTGGAGATCGGTCTCGGGCATCACGATGACGAACTCCTCGCCGCCGTAACGGCAGGCGAGATCGATGCCGCGGATCGACTTGCGCACCCGCACGGCGAATTCGCGCAGCACGTCGTCGCCGGCGTCGTGGCCGTAATTGTCGTTGATCGATTTGAAATAGTCGATGTCGAGGATCATCAGCGCCAAGGGCTTGCCGCGGGTCGCGGCCTGTTCGGCGAGCGTCGCCAGATGGCTCTCCATGTAGCGGCGGTTGTGCAGGCCGGTGAGCGCGTCGGTGATCGCCATCTCGATCGAGTTCTGCACGTTGTCGCGCAGATGATCGGTGTAGCGGCGGCGGCGGATCTGGGTGCGGGCGCGCGCCAAAAGCTCGGTCTTGTCGATGGGGCGCAGCAAATAGTCGTTGACGCCGATCTCGAGGCCGCGGAGCAGCCGCGTCGCGTTCTCGGCCTCCGCGATCGCGAGGATCGGCACGTGCCGGGTGCGTTCCAGCGAACGCGCCTGGCTGCACAGCCGCAGCCCGTCGAAATTGTTGAGATCGAGCGAGACGATCAGCAAATCGTAATTGCCTTCGGCTGCGTGGAACAGCGCTTCCGTCGGATTGGGCTCGACGTCGACCGTGTGCTCGGCCGCGAGCAGCGTCGCCAGCCGCTCATAGGAGGACTGGCGGTCGTCGACCAGCAGAATGCGGCCGCCCTTGCCGGTATCGGCCACCGCGGTGCGCTCCGGCGCCTGCATGCCGATCTCGAGCGAGGTGACGGCGCGCATGCGCAGCTCGTCCGTCATCATCTTCAGCCGTGTCAGCGAGCGCACCCGCGCGATCAGCACGACATCGGACACGGGCTTGGTCAAAAAGTCGTCGGCGCCGGCCTCGAGCCCGCGGTTGCGATCGGCGGGGCTGTCGAGCGCGGTGACCATCACGATTGGAATGTGGTGGGTGGTGGGATCGGACTTGAGGCGGCGGCAGACCTCGAAGCCGTCCATGTCGGGCATCATGACGTCGAGCAGGATGATGTCGCATTCGGCGCGGGCACAGATCGCCAGCGCCTCGTTGCCGTTCGAGGCGGTCATCACGTCGAAATATTCGGCGGAGAGACGGGCCTCCAGCAGTTTGACGTTGGCAGGGACGTCGTCGACAACGAGGATACGCGCGGACACTCTGAACTCACTTCCTATCCGATGAAACGCCGGACCGTCTCAATGAATTTGCCGACCGAGATCGGCTTGGACAAATAGGCTTCGCAGCCGCCCTCGCGGATGCGCTCTTCGTCGCCCTTCATGGCGAAGGCTGTGACCGCGACGACGGGAATGGCGCGCAGCTCCGGATCGTCCTTGATCCAGCGCGTCACCTCCAGCCCCGAGACCTGCGGCAGCTGGATATCCATCAGCACGAGGTCGGGTCGCATCTTGCGAACGAGGTCGAGCGCCTCGTAGCCGTTGCTGGTGCCCGAGGTCTGGTAGCCGTGCGCCTCCAACAGGTCGCGGAAGAGCTTCATGTTGAGCTCGTTGTCTTCCACGATCAGGACGGTCTTAGCCATCCCGTCCTCCTGATTGGCAAGGAGAGCAATGCATGTGACGCCTCAGGCGCCGCTTGCCGGCGCTTCGAAAACTGGATTCAAACTAGCCTCAGATTGCTTGAGTTTCGTTAAACTCGACGGCCGACTTTCTGCGATGTGGTTTCCAGTTGCTTGCCTGGGGGCCGCAAGACCCGGACAAGACTCGGTCGCCAGAGACTTGGTCGCAAGACTCGGGCATGATGAGCTCAAAGTAGACACCGAAAGTTAACGGAAAGGCAAACCGGGCCCGTGAAAAAGCCTGTTCACAACCCTCGCGAAGTCGCTGAAATCGTTGCGATTCAGGTGCTGTCCTTCGTCGCTGGCGATTCGGAGCGGCTGGGCCTGTTCCTGGCTGAGACAGGCGTCGGTCCGGAGAGCCTTCGCAACGCCGCGTCGGACCCGAATTTCCTGCTCAGCGTGCTCGATTTCGTGATGCGCGACGATGCCACCGTGAAGGCGTTTGCGACCGCATCGGAACTACACCCCACCAACGTTGCCGCAGCGCGGCAGGTGCTGGGCGATGCGCTCGGCGACCGCACCTGGGAGCGCGACGTGCCGTGAGCGCCTCCGATCCGGCCGGGCCTCGCTGCTTCTGCCGGGATTGTCTGGCCGATCTGGACATGGGCGTGCGGCGGTGCTCCGCCTGCGGTTCCCCCCGCCTCGTCCGCCACCGCGCGCTGTCGGCGCTGACCATCGCCCATATCGATTGCGACGCCTTTTATGCGACGGTCGAGAAGCGCGACAACCCCGAGATCGCCGACAAGCCCGTCATCATCGGCGGCGGCAAGCGCGGCGTGGTGTCGGCTGCCTGCTATATCGCGCGCACCTATGGCGTGCGCTCGGCGATGCCGATGTTCAAGGCATTGGAAGCTTGCCCGCATGCAACCGTGATCCGGCCCGACATGGCAAAGTATGTGCGGGTCGGCCGCGAGGTGCGGCAGGCCATGCAGGCGTTGACGCCGCTGGTCGAGCCGCTGTCGATCGACGAGGCCTTTCTCGATCTCTCCGGCACCGAGCGGGTTCACGGGATGATCCCGGCGAAGGTGCTGGCGCGCTTTGCCCGCCACGTCGAGCGCCACATCGGCATCAGCGTCTCGGTCGGCCTGTCCTGCAACAAGTTTCTCGCCAAGATCGCCTCCGATCTCGACAAGCCGCGCGGCTTTGCCGCGCTCGACCAGGAAGAGGCGCGCGTGATGCTGGCTTCGAGGCCGGTCGGCTTCATTTTTGGTGTGGGGCCCGCGACCCAGGAGCGCCTGGGGCAGCGCGGCTTCCGTATCATCGCCGATCTCCAGAACGCCGATGAGATCGAGATGATGCGGCAGTTTCCCAGCGAGGGCCGCAGGCTGTGGCGGCTCGCGCGCGGCATCGACGATCGCCGCGTCGAGCCAGACCGCGGCGCCAAGACGATTTCGAGCGAGACCACGTTCGAGACCGACATCCGCGACTTCGCGACGCTGGAACGTATTTTGTGGCGGCTGTGCGAGAAGACGTCGTCGCGGCTCAAGAGCAGCGAACTCGCGGGCTCGACCGTCACGCTGAAGCTGAAGACCGCCGACTTCCGCCAGCGCACGCGCTCGCAGTCGATCGCGGCGCCCACGCAGCTCGCCGCAAAGATTTTCGCGATCTGCCGCAAGATGCTGGCCAAGGAGATCGACGGCACCGCCTTTCGCCTGATGGGCGCCGGCGTCAGCGCGCTGCGTGAAGGCTCGGCCGCCGACGACACCGACATGCTCGACCGCCGCGCCGCGCACGCCGAGCGCGCAGTGGACAGCCTGCGGAAGAAATTCGGCAGTGCCGCGGTCATCCGCGGCATTGCGTATGAAGGGCCGGAGAAGGCGGAGGAGTGAGCGGCCTCAATCCGCGACCGCGATCGCCTCGATCTCGATCATCCATTCGGGTGCGGCGAGCGCGGAGATGCCGACGAGGGTCGAGGCCGGCGGCTCCATGCCTTGGAAGAAGACGCTGCGGGCCTTGCCGATGATGGGGCGCAGCTCCGGCTTGTAATTCACGACGAAGGTCGTGATCTTGACGATGTTGGCGTAACTCGCACCGGCCGCTTTCAGGGCGTGGCCGAGATTCTGCATCACCTGGGTCGTCTGCGCGGCGATATCGCCCTCGCCGACGATCCGCCCCTCTTCGTCAACTGACACCTGGCCCGAGATGTAGATGGTCCGCGCGCCCGTTGCGGTCACGACGTGCGAATACGCTGGATTGTGATGCAGGCCGCTGGGACGGAGGTGATCGAGTTTGGGCATGGGCTGGCTCCCGAGGTTTTGTGGTTGGGAGCAGACTAGCGGGAGACGCAGCGGAGAACCAGCCGTCATTGCGAGGAGCTCTTGCGACGAAGCCATCCAGAATCTTTCCGCCGAGAGATTCTGGATGGCTTCGCTACGCTCGCAATGACGACGAAAGCCTCAATTGCAGGGCTTGCTGTCCTTGACCTCGAACTTGCCCATCGCGCCGGAGATCACGAAATCATTGTAGTCGAGCACGAGCTGGCGGGAGACGCCGTTCTCGTAGAGCTCGAACGACATCGCATAGACCGGCGTCTGCTCGCCTTCCTTCTGCTGGACGTCGCGGTCGAAATAGCTGACGGTGACCGGCCAGCGCTTGAGCGACTTCATGTGCTCGTCCGACGTCGACGGATCGGGCGAAGCGGTGCGATCGGCCGGGATCGGCTGGCCGATCACGGTCAGCGTATTGTAGACTTTCTGGCCATCGTCGGAGCCGTCATACACCGAGAGCTCCAGCAGCGGCTTGCCCTCCTTGGCGGCGGCGATGATGCGCTGGATCTGCTCGGTCGGGAACACGATCTTGCCGTCGAGAGTAAAATTCTTCGGCGCCGGCAGCTTCAGCTTGACGTTGATGTGGTCGCCGTCGCGCTCCGCCGAGCCGTCAACCTGGCCGGAATCGGCCTCGTTCATCCGCGTCTCGATCTTGAAGCGGTAGCTTTTTCCCGCGGCGTCCTCCCAGGAATTGGAGCGGAGGTCGCTGAGCGTGATCTTGCCTTCGCCGCTGTCGAGCTCGGAGACCTGGCGGAATTCCGAGGTGTAGCCCTCGCAGCTACTGCCGGCGAAATCGTAAAGGATGCGGCCGCGCGCGTGTTGATCGAGTTTGAGCGCGATTTGACGAGGCTCAAATCATACAGCGCCTGGTGCGGAAGGAACGGACCATTGGCCGCGTGAGCCCCACCGCCTGTGCCGAAACCGGCCGCCGCGAGCGCCATCACACCGAGCGATGTTCGGAAAAGGTGCACCATGTCTGTCCCTTGGGAAGCGCAGATTCGACACTTTAATGACCGTTCCATTGCGTCGCAACTGCGGCAGTTTCACGTAAAGTTGCGCCTCGTCATTGAACCCGCTGACCTGCCTCAAGAAAACGCAATTCGGCCCGCCCCTCCTGCCCTGCCGGCCTGCTTGCATGTGGCGGCGCGATGGGCGAAACAGGGCGCGTCCGGCCGCGAAATTCAGACGTCCGGAGCTGATGAATTCCTGGACAACGAGGTCGAAGATGGCGGGTACGGTCGAGCAGAAACTGGCGGAACACGGCATCAAGCTGCACGAGGCGCCCACCCCTGTGGCCAACTACGTGCCGTTCGTGCGCTCCGGGAATTTGCTGTTCGTGTCCGGCCAGGTCTGCTTCGCACCCGACGGCAAACTGATCGCCAAGGGCAAGTTGGGTGCCGGCGTCTCGCTCGAAGATGGTGCGGCGGCCGCGCGCGGCTGCGCCGTCAACCTGCTCGCCCAGGTCAAGGCAGCGGTCGGCGACCTCGACAAGGTGGTGCGCGTGGTGCGCCTCGGCGGCTTCATCAACTCGGCGCCCGATTTCCTGGACGGGCCGAAAGTACTGAACGGCGCCTCCGACCTGATGGTCGCCGCCTTCGGTGACAAGGGCCGCCACGCGCGCACCACCGTCGGCGTCGCCTCGCTGCCCGCGGATGCGGCGGTCGAGGTCGAAGGCGTGTTTGAGGTCGCCTGAGGCCGATGCGTGCTCCGGATTGGCTGACAGCCCGGCCGGTCGCCCACCGCGGCCTGCATGAGATTTCGCGTGGCATCGTCGAGAACATGCCGGGCGCGGTGCAGGCTGCGATCGCCGGCAATTTCTCGGTCGAAGTCGACATCCAGCTCTCCGCCGACGGCGAAGCCATGGTGCATCACGACCACGCGCTCGGCCGCCTCACCGAGGCCACCGGCGAGCTGGTCGAGAGAACCGCGGCGGAGCTGAAGGCGCTCAGGTTCAAGGACACCACTGAGCGGATGATGTCGCTCAGTGACCTCTGCACCATCGTCGCCGGCCGCGTGCCGCTGGTGATCGAGCTGAAGAGCCATTTTGACGGTGACCGCAAGCTGGTGAAGCGGATGGCCGAGGTGCTCTCGACATACAGCGGCCCGGCCGTCGGCATGTCCTTCGATCCCGACCAGGTGCTGGCGCTGCGCGAGCTGTTGCCGTCGCGGCCACGCGGCATCGTCGCGCAGCGGAGCTATGAGGACGAGTACTGGGCCAAGCTGACGCCAGTCCAACGCCAGAACATGCTGTACCTGCGCCACGGCTTTCAGACCCAGCCGCACTTCGTTGCCTTCAAGGTCGACCACCTCCCGGCCCCGGCGCCATGGATCGCCCGGAACCTGTTCGGCTGCGCGCTGCTCGCCTGGACCGTGCGCACGCCGGAGCAGCGGACGCGCGTCGGACAGTATGCCGATCAGATGATTTTTGAGGGGTTCGTACCCTAGCGCCGCCCTCTTGAAGTCGCTGCTGCAATGCACGATCTTTGACGCAATGACATCCCCCGAAATCACCCTTGAGGCCGTACCTTCGATTGGCGAAGTGTCGCCGGAAGACTGGAACGCCTGCGCCAATCCCGGCAAGGCTTGCAACGGGCATGGCGCGGGAACCTCATCCGGACCGCCAGGCACTTCCGCCAGCGTCTTGAAACCCGCCTACAACCCGTTCGTCTCACACGCGTTTTTGTCAGCTGTCGAGAAATCGGGTTCTGCCACGATCCGGACCGGCTGGGGACCGCGGCATCTCGTGGCCAAGATCGGCGGCCGTGTCGCCGGAATCGTCCCCTGCTATCTGAAATCGCACTCACAGGGCGAATACGTCTTCGACCGAGGCTGGGCTGACGCCTATGAGCGCGCCGGCGGGCGCTATTATCCCAAGCTGCAAGTCTCGGTTCCCTTCACACCGGCGACAGGGCCACGGCTGCTGATCCGCGACGGCGTCGATCGCGAGCGCATTGCGGAGGCGCTGGCGAGCGGGCTCATCGCGCTGTGCGGCGTCAGCAAGGCCTCCTCGGTGCACGTCACCTTCGCCCGCGAGGACGAATGGAAACTGCTCGCGGAGCATGGCTTCCTTCAGCGTACCGACCAGCAGTTCCACTGGCACAATGAGGACTTTGCAAGCTTCGACGATTTCCTGGCAACGCTCAATTCACGCCATCGCAAGTCGATCAAGCGCGAGCGGCGCGACGCACTCGCCGCCGGCGTCACCATTCACTGGCTAACGGGAAAAGACATCACCGAAGATGCCTGGGATGCGTTCTTCACATTCTACATGGAGACCGGCTCGCGCAAATGGGGGCGGCCGTACCTGACGCGCGAATTCTTCTCACTGATCGGCGAGACCATGAGCGAAGATGTGCTGCTGGTGATGGCACGCCGTGACAATCGCTGGATCGCGGGCGCGATCAACTTCATCGGCTCGGACACGCTGTTCGGGCGCAACTGGGGCGCAGTCGAGCATCATCCGTTCCTGCATTTCGAGGTCTGCTACTATCAGGCGATCGATTTTGCGATCAAGCACGGGCTCAGAGCCGTCGAGGCCGGCGCGCAGGGCGAGCACAAGATCGCGCGCGGCTACCTGCCGCAGACGACCCATTCCGCCCACTTCATCGCCGATCCGGGCCTGCGCCGCGCCATCGACGATTACCTCAAGCGCGAGCGCGCCTACGTCGCGGAAGCAGGCCGGGAGCTGGCCGAGCTCGGCCCGTTCCGGAAAGGCTCCGACGAGGCGCCTTGACGGTTCGCTTTGGCTGGTGACAGTAAGCGCAAAATTGAGGGAGCCGCCGAGGAGCTGCCATGACCGCCTACGACCCCAACAACATCTTCGCAAAGATCCTGCGCGGCGAATTTTCCTGCCATAAGGTCTATGAGGACGAGCACGTGTTCGCCTTCCTCGACATCATGCCGCGCGTACCCGGCCACACGCTGGTGATCCCGAAGGTGCCTGCCCGCAACATCCTCGATATCAAGTCCGACGACTACGCCCATGTCGCCCGCGGCGCACACAAGATCGCCGCTGCCGCAATGAAGGCGTTCAAGGCCGACGGCATCACGGTACAGCAATTCAACGAGCCCGCCGGCGGACAAGTCGTCTTTCATCTCCACATGCACGTGATGCCCCGCCACGACGGCGTGGCGATGCTGCCGCCCGCGAGCCGCAAGGAAGACGTCAAGGTACTGGAAGAAAATGCGGCCAAGCTGATCGCGGCGTTGCAGGCGGGTTGACTTTCTCCACCTGTCATTCCGGGGCGACGCAAAGCGTCGAACCCGGAATCCATTTCACCACCGTCTCTGATGCCCGATGGATTCTCAGATGCGCAATTGCGCATCATAGCTCGCGTCTTCGGCGCGCCCGGGAATGGCGGACTACTCCGTCTGAAAGTCTCCCGCCTGCGGCGCAGCGAGCGGCGTGAACTCGCAGCGGTCGGGCTTGAGGTCGATCAGCGGCGTGTTGTCGATGCAGTCGAGGCCGCGAACCAAAATCGTATTGCCGTCGATACCGACGAGCTTGACGATCGAGGTGCCGATCGGATTGGGCCGCACCGGCGAGCGCAGCGAGAACGTGCCGCGGGTGTTCTGGTTGTTCTTCGGGCTCTGCAAAACGATGTCGCGACGCGACTTGTCGAGCCAGTAGAGCACTTCGAGATTGCTGTAGAAGTCGACACCCTTGATCGCCGGAACGAAGGGATCGAAAATCTCGAGCCGGCACACCGGGCCGTCGTGACGGCCTTGCCGCGGCGTCTCCAGCCGTGACGTCCAGGGCGTGCGGATGCGGCCAATGAAGACCAGCCCGGCATCCTGCGTCGGCGGCAACTCGATCGCGACCTCGCCCTCGCGGAGCTCGTTTTGGCGAACCATACTTCCACTTCCTTGCTGTTCGGAAGCGGTTTTAGCCCAACCACCACTTGCCGGCCAGCAGGAAGACCTCACCGGCGACCACTCCGGCAAAGACACTACCCGTCGTTCCGGGGCACGAGGAAGTCGTGAGTCCGGAATGCATTCGGCCATAGAGATCCGCGCCCAAGAGGCGCACCCCGGAATGACGGGGAGAGAGATCGCCCCCTGCCCGCTCAGGCCCGGTTCTTCAGCACGAAACAGGCGCCGCCAGCCTTGCGGATCCGATTGCAGAGGTCATCGGCCTCGCTGCGGGTCTCGGCGCCGATGCGGACCAGATAAAAGGGGCGCGTGCCGCGGCTGCGCATCACCGAGGAGAGCAGGCTCGGGTCGCGGTCACCGATTACGGCGTTCAGGCGCGTCACGGCGCGGGAATACATCGCCAGCGCCTTGTTGCGGTCGAAGCCGGCGGCGAGCTGCACGCCCCAGACCTTGGCGGCGGCAAGCTGCACATGCTGCTCGAGCTCGGCGACGAAGGGATTTGGCGCCCGCTTCAACAGCGCCATCAGATCGCGACAGTTCGTCGGCGGCGAACTCGACGGCCCTTTGCCGGTCGCGCCTGCCTTGGCCCACGCATCGACCGTCGCGCCAGTGATGGCATAGACGTAGTTGCGGGTCTGCTCCGGCATCCCACCGGTGCCGGCCAGCCATTCCTGCACCCGCCGCGGCCCGGCGTTGTAGGCCGCGGCAGCCAGGCCGAGATTGCCGAACTGGTTGCGCAGCTCGTTGAGAAACTCCGCCGACTTCGGCAGCGCTTGCACCGGATTGAACGGATTGAGCAGCCCGCGCTCACTCGCGGTGCCCGGCATGAACTGTGCGATTCCCTGCGCGTGCTCGCCGCTGCGCGTGGTCGGACCCACCGCATCGGCCTGGAAGCGGCTTTCCTGCCAGATCACGCGGGCGAAGAACTCCAGCGGCAGGTTGGCGTCGCGCGCGGCAGCCTCGATGATCAGGCAGATCGACTCCGGGTGTCGCTCCACGGGCATCCGCCGGCTTCTCCGGCGGCCTCGCAAGTTCCTCGACGCTCGGCACCGCCACGTCGGTTTTTGCCGGTGAACTGTCCCATGCCGCCGCCTGTGTGAGCGAGACAAGCAGCACACCGATGACGCGCAATACGATCTGCACCAACCACGTGCAGGCAGGATGGTGGCGCGCGCCGGCGCAGCATGCAACAAGGTGATCTGCCATGTTGTGGCATCGTGCCATGGTTCGACGAGTTGGTAATATATGCGGCCTGACCCGCTTCTCCCAATGCGCTCCCCTGCCCAACGGATCCAAGCGATCCTTGCCCTCGCCGTGCTCGTCCTGTCCGCGGCGCCGGCCATGGCGCAGGTCAACTGGCGGATGACCACGGAATACCCGCAAAATAACATTTCCGGGATCGGGCTCACCAGTTTCGCCGATCGCGTCGCCGCACGGACGAAGGGTTTCGTCAGCGTCACCAATGCCTTCGACAACGAGCTCAAGATCAGCTCGGGCGAGATGCCGCGCGCGGCGCTGGACGGCCGGATCGCCGGCGGCGATGCCTTGGCGGGCGCGCTCTCCGGGCTCGACCCGGTCCTCGGTCTGTCCACCCTGCCCTTCCTGGTCCAATCGGCCGAAATGGCCCGCATCGCTAATGCGCGGGCGCGCCCGCTCTACGAGAAGGCGCTGGCAGCGCGCGGCCTCAAGCTGCTCTATCTGACGATCTGGCCGGCGACGGGCCTCTGGTCGGAGGGGTCGCTTGCAGGGGCCGACGATTTACCGAAGCTCAACGTGCGAGGCTACGACAGCAATTCGACCGAGGTGATGCGCGCGGCCGGCGCCAATGCGCAATTCTTGCCGATGGACATGGCCATCACGGCGCTCAGGGAGCATCGGCTGAATGCGTTCCTCACCTCAGGTGATGGCGGTGCGGGACGCAAGCTGTGGGACTTCCTGCCGTATTTCACGGCCATCAACTACGCGATGCCGGTCTCGATCGCCTTCATCCGCAGCGGAGGCATTCGCCGCGCTGTCCGAGCCGATGCAGGGCGAGGTGCTGGCCGCCGCAGCCGAAACCGAGCAGAGCCAGTTCGCGCTGCTGGCTCATCGCACCTCCGAGAACTATGCGCGGATGCGCGACAACGGCGTCCGCATCGCAGAGCCCGCGCCGGCGTCGCTCATCGCAGCGCTTCGAACGGCCGCAACGGGCGCGATCACGACCTGGAAAGCCCGGGCCGGTGCGGATGCGGCCGCGATCGTCGAATGGGCGGGACAGCAATAAGGTTTCGGCTACTGCCCGCTTCGGTCCTGCGGCGAGACCGGCATTTCTGCGGTGATTGCGCGGTCCAGGGCATCGATCAGCGTTTGGAGCTCGACGAATTTGTTCCGCGCCCGCTCGGCCTTGTCATGATCGAAGGGAGCGGCCAGAACTTTCGCATGGGGGTCTCGGTCCTCGATCATGCGATCGCGGGCTTTCTTCAATATTTCAAGTCGCTGGTTCATCTGTGCTCCTCCGCCATTATCTGCTCGACCCCGACCAGGGACGGCGAACTTGTTCGATGCCGGTCTCGCTGCCGTCCGTAGCGCGCCGCTTTCGGACTTGCGGAGGATCGGGCAGTCACAAGACTTATGGAAGCCGTGGGAAGGGCGGTGATCGTACGACTCTACGCTTGCCCTCCATCAATAGCGAGCTTTAAAGCGGTACGGGCATCAACAGACGCCACTATCAACACGGGCAGCGCCAGCATGGCTACAATCTATTTCGATCTCGACGGCACCCTGACCGACCCAAAGCCCGGGATCACGCGCTCGATCCAGCACGCCCTGCAGCGGCTTGACCTCGCGGTGCCGGCCGAGGACGAGCTGACCTGGTGCATCGGACCACCGCTGCACGCCAGCCTGAAAAGGCTCACCGGGAGCGACGAGCTGGCCGATCGCGCGCTGCTCCTCTATCGCGAACGCTTCAGCGAGATCGGCCTGTTCGAGAACGAAGCCTATGCCGGTATCGTGGACACCCTGGCGACGCTTGCAGCGACAACGCCGCGCATGTTCGTCGCCACCAGCAAGCCAGCGGTCTATGCCACCCGCATCGTCGAGCATTTTGGCCTGAAGCCGTATTTCGAGCGGGTGTTCGGCTCCGAGCTCGACGGCACGCGGGTCGACAAGCGCGACCTCCTCCGCTACGCGCTCGACGAGGCCAAAGTCGATGCGAGCAGCGCCATCATGATCGGCGACCGCAGCCATGACGTCATCGGCGCCCGCAGCCATGGCATGACCGCGATCGGCGTGCTCTATGGCTATGGCAGCGAGGCCGAACTGAGGGATGCCGGCGCGCATCACATCTGCGCCGCACACGCCGAACTGCTCGGCCATTGCCTGGCTTAGGCGCCTACGGTCTCGACTGCCGCCAACATGCCCGTTTTCGAATGGCAATTCAGATATTCGAAGAATTGTTCGTCCGCGGTCGCGACCGTGACCTCGTGATAGAGTCGCAGTTTTGCCGACGGCCCGAGCGCGGAAAGATATTTCATCGCCGCGCCGAAAATCCTGACATGGGTCGGATGCGACTCCGCCCAGCGTTCCAGCGCGGCGAGGCTCTTCCACCAGCTCTGGCCGTAGGATTTTTCGCTCGTACTGCCGTCAGCCGAGAGCACGCGCATGTAGCGGTTTGCAAAGCAGCCAATCGCGAGGCCGTCGTCGCGCAGGAAATCCATGCCCTCGCGCAACACCGGCTCGACGTCGTCGAGGTAAAGTTTCCGCTCCGACGCCTCTGTGTCACTCCAGTCCTGACCGGAGCGGATCAGGCAGACATTGTCATTCGCCTGAACCCGCAGCCGCGCGCCATCGCGGATCAGCTCCGGCGCACCGGCCGGCGCCATCGCGTCGGTCTGCGACAGCGGGATGCGGTCGCGCATACCGCCCCAATAGGCGTGCTCCTGCACCTCCCCGCTCATGCCGTCGGCGATGGCGGCGACCCCTCGGGCCGGCCGAGCGACGAAAACAAGGTCTCGTGCCGCGCGACTGACGGGCGCAGCACCTCGATGAAAGTGCCGATGCCGTCTCGCTGCTTTCCGGTCCAGGCCTCGCGCGCCGCTGCAAACCAGACATCGAAGCGCGCGACGTCGTCCCAATAGGCAACCGAGACCACGTTGTCGTAGCCGGCCTGATCGACATAGTGCGCGCGGTCCCAATGCGAGGGACTGGCTTCGGCCGTGAAGCACCGGCCGATTTCCGCGAGCGCTTCCGTCGCTGCCGCCGGCAGCGCGCCGCGATGCTGCACGCCAAAATAGGCCATCACGACGTGGCTGATTGCGGGCTTGTAGCGCGCCACGAACGAGGGATATGGCGGCTGGTAATCATCCGGCACCCGCTTGTGGCGCGAGCGCGTCGATCTGAGGTGCACGGGAATTGCGGATTCGATGTCCATGGCGATACGCTCTCCCGAGATGCTCAGCTCGCCGCCGCCGCGATGTCCGTTGGCTCGACTGTGTCGACCGGCAGCGCGAATTGCTCGACGCGCTGGTATCGTTTCTTGTTGAGCAGCAGCCGCGTCACGTCGGGCCGCGAATAGTGCCCGGCGGGATCCGCCGCGTTCTTGGCAACGCCAATCGCTCCAAGATCGATCTCGGCCATCAACAGCCCCTCCTGGTCCGGCGCCAGCCTGTCACCGATCTGGCTGCCGTCGGGTCCGTAAATCGCGGCGAACCCGCCGCCTACATGCAGCAGCGCGTTCTTGTCAGGCCGGTCGCAGAGCTCGTCGATCATGGCTTGAGATACTGTCGCGCAAGGCGCCAGCACGAAGCACGAGCCTTCGACCGCGTAGACGCGCGAGGCGGCGTTATTGACCTCGGCGCCGAGCGCCGGCGCAAAGGGATCGTAGAGCGAAAAGCTCGGCCAGGCCGCGACATGGACCTGCTCGTTCTGGGCGTACATGGCGTATTTCGACAGCGGCTGGAGATGCTCCCAGCAGCACAGCGCGCCGATGCGGCCGATGTCGGATCGCGCGTGAACGGCGAGATCGCTGCCGTCGCCCTCGCCATAGACCGTGCGCTCGGCATGGGTCGGCCGCAGCTTGCGGCGCTTTGCGATGGTCTCGCCGTCGGGCCCGATCAGCCATTGCGCCAGATAAAGACTGCCGCCGTCCCGTTCGGACAGGCCGATCACGGCCGTCAGCTTCGCCTTGCGCACGGCGGCGCGCAGCTTCTCGGCCTGCGGGCTGTCATAGGCGAGCGAATTGTCGAAATAGCGCTGCACAAAGCCGCGGCCGATGGCCCAGGCCGGCGAGTCCATCCAGATATGCCAGGGGTAACCAGGGATGAAAGCTTCCGGAAACGCGATCAGCTTCGCGCCCTTTTCGGCCGCCTCCCGGATGAGGGCGATGGACTTCTCGATCGAGCCGTCGAGGTCGAGCCAGGCAGGCGCCGCCTGCACCACCGCCACCTTGTATTTCGGATGTTCGATGCCCATTGCCACCTCCATTGCCGGTTGATCGGAAGCCACGTCCGATGCAGTCTGTTTGAGCAAGCCGGGAGGCCGGGCGCTCGACCAGGACGGAACAAAAACTCGACCGGAAGGAATTGCCACCCCGGTACGGAACTTGCCTGCGGTCAGGCTGGATCTGTGCCACCATGCGGTTTTGCTGGGTGTGAAAGGGAGGGTTGCGCGATGCCAATCCAGTTCACGACGGAAGGCAGCCCGGGCTACCGCCGGCTCGCCCTCTGGCAGGACATCGTCTGCGACGTCTTTGTCGGGCTCGACTGCAAGTCGGACCTTGGCAGCGCCTTTCACGGCTCGGTCACGCAGGCTTCGCTCGGCAAGGCCGTGTGCTCCGAGGTCAGCTCCGACCGCCAGCACGTTTTCCGCACGCCGTCGCGCATCGCGCGCTCGGATCAGGATTTCGTTCTCGTCGCGCTCGGCAATTGCGGCGACGGCGGCGTCGTCCAGGACGGCCGCGAGACTTTGATCCATCCCGGCGAGTTCGCCCTATACGACACCACGCGTCCCTATGAGCTGAAGTTCAACGACACGTTCACGCAGACCATCTTCAAGGTGCCGCGCGAGATGTTGCAGCGGCGGCTCGGCGGCACGGAGTCACTCACCGCGATCTCGTTCGGCGCCGACGTTCCGCTCGAGCGGCTCGCCTATGATTTTATCTTCAGGCTCTGCCAGAGCGTGGACCGGCTGGCGCCGACCAATGCCGCCGCTCTGTCGGAGCAGGCGGTCGATCTGCTGGCGATGTCGCTGAGCGAACGGCTCGGCAACCATTCGTTGCCGTCCTCGACCCATCGCTCCGCGCTGCTCTACAGGTTGAAGGCGCACATTCGCAGTAACCTTGCCGATCCCGACCTCTCGCTGCCAGAGACCGCTGCTGCGCTCGGCATTTCGCCGCGCTACGTCAATGATCTCCTCGCCGACGAGGACACTTCGTTCCAACGCCATGTGCTGGCGGAGCGCCTCGCGCAATGCAGGCGCGACCTTGCCTCGCCCGTGCTCGCCCACCGTCACATCAGCGAGATCGCCTTCGCGTGGGGCTTCAACGATCTTTCGCATTTCGGCCGGGTCTTCCGCGAGCATTTTGGCATGTCGCCGCGCGACTTCCGGCAGAGCCAGTTGCGGCATTGAGTTGAGCTGCATCAAGCCGGCCGGCACCGGGCGTGGCATCGTGCAGGCCCTCGCGAGGCCGCCCGATGCGCCGATTTGCCATGAAGGCCCTGTTCACGGCTCTCAATTTCAACCGCTCGGACCGGACGCGGATCGACTGGGATCGCACTGTCCTGATCGCTTCGACGGCGGTGACGGTGGGCCTCGTCGTGCTCTTTCTTTTCGGAAAGTCGGCATCGCGCTGGTGAAGCCGCGAAAGCCGTCCTGATCCATGCCCGCGGCGCCGGGGGACCCGCTCCCGAAGCAGGAACTGTCCGTGTCCTGCCGGGTTGCGATGCATCTCGCAATTTCCTAGTCCGGAGATCAGTTACGGCTCGAATCAACCACGCCTCCACCATGTCATCTGTCCCGATCGAGCATGCCGATGGCCTGCCGCAGCCGCAGCGCAATCAGGCGGTCCTGACCATTGCGCTCGGCATCATCATGGCCGTGGTCGACAGCGCCATCGCCAACGTGGCGCTGCCGACGATCGCGGCCGATCTGAACGCGAGCCCGGCCTTCTCGATCTGGATCGTCAACGGGTACCAGCTCGCGATCACGATCTCGCTGCTGCCGCTGGCCTCTCTGGGCGAGATCGTCGGTTATCGTCGTGTCTACCTGGTTGGGCTCGTGCTGTTCACGCTTGCATCCGCGTTCTGTGCGCTGGCGCATACGTTGCCGCTGCTGACGATCGCGCGCATCGTGCAGGGGTTCGGCGCGGCCGGGATCATGAGCGTCAACGCGGCGCTGGTGCGCTTCACCTATCCGCGTCGCCTGCTCGGCCGCGGCATCGGGCTCAACGCGCTCGTCGTGGCTTTCTCGGCCGCAGTCGGCCCGACGATCGCGGCCGGCATTCTCGCGGTTGGAAGCTGGCCCTGGCTATTCGCCATCAACGTGCCGCTCGGCGTGGTGACGCTGGCGTTCGGCTGGCGCAGCCTGCCCCACACCAAGCTCGCGGACCGCTCCTTCGACTGGCAGAGCGCGGGTCTCTCGGCGATCACGTTCGGCATCGGTATCGCCGCGATCGACAGCGTCGGTCATGGCGAGGCGCTCGTCACCTGCCTGGTCCAGTTCGCAATCGCCGTCGTCGCCGGCCTGCTGTTGATCTACCGCGAAACCCACATGGCCTCGCCGCTTCTCCCCATTGATCTGCTGCGCATCCCCGTCTTCGGGCTGTCGATTGCGACGTCGATCGCTTCGTTCTGTGGGCAGATGCTGGCCTTCGTCGCGATCCCCTTTTACCTGCAGAGCCGGTTTGGTTATTCGGCGGTGCATATGGGCCTCTTGATCACGCCATGGCCGATCGCGGTGGCCTTCGCAGCCCCCCTCGCCGGCCGTCTGGTCGAGCATTATCCAGCGGGCCTGCTCGGCGGCATCGGGCTGACACTGTTTGCCTGCGGCCTCGGCGCGCTCGCCTTCCTGCCCGCAGCGCCGACACCGCTCGACGTCATCTGGCGGATGGCGCTGGCCGGCGCCGGCTTCGGCCTGTTCCAGACGCCGAACAACCGCACCATGATAGCTGCCGCGCCGCGTGAGCGCTCCGGCGGCGCAAGCGGCATGCTCGGCACGGCCCGGCTGCTCGGCCAGACCACTGGCGCGGCACTGGTGGCGCTCTTCCTCGGCCGCTATCCATTGGAGGGAACCCGGATCGCGCTACTCACGGCGGTCGGCTTCGCCCTGTGCGGCGCCATGCTGAGCATGCTGCGGCTCTCACCCACGGGCGCGCGCGGCGCCGAGCATGTCCGCGTGCAAGACGACCAGCGCCTGCGCGGCGAATAAGGGAGGCACCCGAAGCCGGCAGGTGAGAGCCCGCGTGGTGCCAAAACGAAAAAGGCCGGCTTCTCAGCCGGCCTTTCCGATTCCTGCGAGCTGCGATCAGACCTTGACCAGCGGTCCCTTCGACGTCGGCCCCTTCGAGCCGCCGGGACCACCCGGCTTGGACTTGCCCGGCGGACGCTTGCGGGCGGGCAGTTTTTCCTGCTTCGGCGTTACCGGTCCCTCGACGAACTCGAAGCCGATCTTGTCCTTTGTCTCGTCGGCCTCGTCCTTGACCAGGACGACGCGGACGTGACCGCCGCCCTTGAGCTTGCCGAACAGCACTTCGTCGGCGAGCGGCTTCTTGATGTGCTCCTGGATCACACGGGCCATCGGCCGCGCACCCATCTGCTCGTCATAGCCGTGCTGGACCAGCCACGCCTTGGCCGGTTCGGACAGCTCGATCGTGACGTCGCGGTCGCCGAGCTGGGCCTCGAGCTGGAGCACGAACTTCTCCACCACCGTGCCGATCACCTCGACGCTGAGATGGCCGAACGACACGACGGCATCGAGACGATTGCGGAATTCCGGCGCGAACTGCCGGTTGATCGCCTCGTGGTCGTCGCCTTCGCGCTTGGATCGCGTGAAGCCGAACGCCTGTTTGGCCAGATCCGACGCGCCCGCGTTCGTGGTCATGATCAGGATCACGTTGCGGAAGTTGACCTGCTTGCCGTTGTGGTCGGTGAGCCGGCCGTGGTCCATGATCTGAAGCAGCACGTTGTAGAGGTCGGGATGCGCCTTCTCGATCTCGTCGAGCAGCACCACGCAATGCGGATGCTGGTCGACGCCGTCGGTGAGCAGACCACCCTGGTCGAAGCCAACATAGCCGGGAGGTGCGCCGATCAGGCGCGACACGGTGTGCCGCTCCATGTATTCGGACATATCGAAGCGCAACAGCTCGACGCCGAGGCTTGCCGCAAGCTGCTTTGCCACCTCCGTCTTGCCGACGCCGGTCGGGCCCGAAAACAGGTAGCAGCCGATCGGCTTCTCCGGCTCGCGCAAGCCGGCGCGCGCCAGCTTGATCGATGCCGCAAGCGACTCGATCGCCTTGTCCTGGCCGAACACCGTGCGCTTCAGGGTCTGCTCGAGATGCTTGAGCACCTCGGCATCGTCCTTCGACACGCTCTTCGGCGGGATCCGCGCCATCGAGGCGATCGTGGTCTCGATCTCCTTGATACCGATGGTCTTCTTACGCTTGTTCTCGGCGACCAGCATCTGCGCCGCGCCCGACTCGTCGATCACGTCGATCGCCTTGTCGGGCAGCTTGCGGTCGTGGATGTAGCGCGAGGAGAGCTGCACCGCAGCCTCGATCGCCTCATTGGTGTATTTCAGCCGGTGGTAGTCTTCGAAATACGGCTTGAGACCCTTGAGGATCGCGATCGCATCCTCGACCGTCGGCTCGTTGATGTCGATCTTCTGGAAACGCCGCACCAACGCGCGATCCTTCTCGAAGTGCTGCCGGTATTCCTTGTAGGTCGTCGAGCCCATGCAGCGGATGGTGCCCGAGGCCAGCGCCGGCTTGAGCAGGTTCGATGCATCCATCGCTCCGCCCGAGGTCGCGCCCGCACCGATCACGGTGTGGATCTCGTCGATGAACAGGATCGCATTCGGATGCGCCTCAAGTTCCTTCAGCACCTGCTTCAGGCGCTCCTCGAAGTCGCCGCGGTAGCGCGTGCCCGCGAGCAGCGTGCCCATGTCGAGCGAGAACACGGTCGCAGCCGCCAGAACGTCCGGCACCTCGCTGTCGACGATGCGCTTGGCGAGGCCCTCCGCGATCGCGGTCTTGCCGACGCCGGCTTCGCCCACGAATAGCGGGTTATTCTTCTGCCGGCGGCACAACACCTGGATCGCGCGGTTGATCTCGGAATTGCGTCCGATCACGGGATCGATCTTGCCGTCGCGGGCCTTCTTGTTGAGATTCACGCAATAGGTTTCGAGCGCCTCGCCCTTCTTCTTGGCGTCCTCGCTGCCCTTGGTCTCGGTCTCCTCGTCGACGCCGCGCACCGGCCGCGCCTCGGAGACACCCGGCCGTTTGGCGATGCCGTGGCTGATGTAGTTGACCGCGTCGTAGCGCGTCATGTCCTGCTCTTGCAGGAAATACGCGGCATGACTTTCGCGTTCGGCGAAGATCGCGATCAGGACGTTGGCGCCGGTCACCTCTTCGCGGCCGGAGGATTGCACGTGGATGACCGCGCGCTGGATCACGCGCTGGAAGCCGGCGGTCGGCTTGGCATCGTCGGCGCCATCCGTCACCAGATTCTCGAATTCGGTTTCAAGATAATTGACGAGGCTCGTGCGGAGCTTGTCGAGATCGACGCTACAGGCGCGCATGACGGCGGCTGCATCGGAATCGTCGATCAAGGAGAGCAAGAGATGCTCGAGCGTCGCATATTGGTGATGACGCTCGTTGGCGATCGCCAGTGCACGATGCAGGGATTGTTCAAGGCTTTGAGAAAAAGTCGGCATTCGCGTCCTCTATGGCCCCCACCATCATGATCGCCATCGCCCGGTCAGGCAACAACAACCTTTGTCACATATAGTTATCCAAGATCGCGGCGTAAGACCGGTTCCGCGAGTCGGCGGCGACGTACCTGCGGTATTTTCGATGCAAAACCCGTTCCCATTTGGGCGGGATTGGCGCGGGCACAAATTTCCGCCCGTTTGCCGGCCGCAACGGACATGCAGGAGGCATCACGCGACGATTACACTGTTACACAGAACAAGCGCCGGCCAGGAAGGCCGTGATCGCCTACTTTTTTTCCATCACGCATTGCAGGGGATGCTGGTGCTTGCGCGCGAAATCCATCACCTGCGTCACCTTGGTCTCGGCGATCTCGTAGGTGAACACGCCGCACTCCCCGATGCCGTGATGATGGACGTGCAGCATGATCTTGGTGGCGGCCTCGATGTCCTTCTGGAAGAACTTCTCCAGCACATGGACGACGAACTCCATCGGCGTGTAGTCGTCGTTCAGGATCAGCACGCGATAAAGGTTCGGCCGCTTGGTCTTCGGTTTGACCTTGGTGATCACCGACGTGTTCGGACCCGTCGGGCCCCCGGAACGGTTCTCGTCGTTGCTCATCCGGGGAGCGTGGGCGGCGGCGGCCGCGGACAGGTCTGGTCTGGAAGTCAGTTGCGGCATGGCTCAGGCGTTCAAATTCCCCACGGAAGCGAATGACGGTCCGCCGCGCAGGCCCGCGACTTGGGTGCCTCGCACAGGCGCGCCGCCTTGGTGGATCGCCGCTTCCAACCGGTCCGGTTCAACCCGGATCGATTGCAGGGAATATGGGGCCGCTTCCGGCTCGCCGCAAGCGTGCGAAGATCCGGCCGATGCGTCGCGGAAGCCCCGATTCCCGGCCCGGCGATCCCCGCGAACGTTAATCAATCCGGACTGATTTGACAAAAGCTTCCAACGTGATTGCTTGGAACGTCGAGACCAGGAACCTGAGTGCGCATGAACCGCAGCGGTTTGGCGCGAGGAGTGGCTCCGCTTTTCTACGGTCCAACTTGCCAGTAGTTCAACGGCGTGGCCCAAAATGACTGCGGCAATGGCAGCGCGCGTGCTGCAATGTTGCGCCAGCAGCGCCGAGAATTTCGACCTGATCGCCTCGGCGGCCCAGACCGTCTCGTGTTCAAGGACATCGGCAAACTTGCGTCGAAGCTTCGCGTCACACCTAGGAGCCGCCGCCGCTCCCGAACTAAAAAAAGCCCGGCTGCTTCAGCCGGGCTTTTGATTCCAGGACTTCCAGAAAGATCAGTTGGCGGCCGGGGTGAACTTCGACACGATGGTCTCGACCGGCTTGAACGCCTGCTTGGCGAGATCGCTGTAGAGGCCGGCGATCTTCTGCGATTCCGTGACGAAGGTCTCGTAGGCGGAACGGGCGAAATCGGTCTGCGCTTCCATCGCCTTGTCCAGCGACTTCACGCCGGAAAGCTTCTCGACGAAGGACTTGGTGTCTTCAAACGACTTCTTGGTGTAGTCGCCATAGGCGCTGGCGATCGCCTGAATGCCGTGCTGCACCGTGGTGGCGGAGGCGACGTACTGCTCGAAATGCTCTTTGCCGTAGTTCTGAAAGTCTTCAACCTTGAACATCTTGGATCCCTTTTCCCTGGCTTTGGTCCGGAAGCCCGGCTCCCTGACTCTGCCCACGATTAGTGCAACGCACAAAAAAGTCAACAATCTTGTGCGACGCACAAAAATGAATGCAAGTTGCAGAAATTCCCGATTGTTCCCGCAATGCTTTCTTAAGCTTTTGGAAACCCCGGGCCCCTACCCTGATTCCCGCACGTGTTCACCTTCCGCAGACGGTCAAAAGCCGTTTGAGAACACCACCTTAGCCAGAACAGCGGCTCAGGCTAACGTCCCGCGCAGCGAGCAACGGCGGAGGGACAGCTTGAGCAGGTAATGATCCCGGGTCCGCAGGGCACAATTTCGCCTCACGAGCCGGTGATCAAGTCACAAACGGGGACGGGGTTCCATGCTTCGTAACAACTGGTCTTCCTCGCGCTTGGCGCGGGTTGGCATCTTCGGACTTCTCACGGTCACCACAGCCGTGATCTTCACGACCGATGCCGCGGACGCACGGCGCTTCCGGCGCCACTACGCGCACCACCGGGTGCATCACGGTGATTCCGAGAGCTATAGCCCGCAATTCGCGTCGATCATCGTCGATGGCAATTCCGGCGCGGTGCTCCAGTCGACCAACCCCGACGCGCTGCGCCATCCCGCCTCGCTCACCAAGATCATGACGCTCTATTTGCTGTTCGAGCGTCTCGAGTCCGGCAAGATGAAACTGGACACCGAGATGCCGGTGTCGCAGCGCGCCGCCGACCAGGATCCGACCAAGCTCAATCTGCGTGCGGGCCAGACCATCCGCGTCGAGGACGCGATCAAGGGTCTCGTCACCCGCTCCGCCAACGACGCCGCGGTGGTGATCGCGGAAGCGATCGGCGGCGACGAGGATGACTTCGCCGCGATGATGACGCGCAAGGCGCGCGCGCTCGGCATGTCCAAGACGATCTACCGCAACGCCAACGGCCTGCCCAACGACGAGCAGGTCACTACCGCGCGCGACCAGGCCACGCTCGGCCGCGCCATCCAGGAACGCTTCCCGCGTTACTACCGCTATTTCTCGACCACCTCATTCACTTGGCGCGGCGAGTCGATCCGCAACCACAATCACCTGCTCGGCAGCGTCGAGGGCGTGGACGGCATCAAGACCGGCTACACCCGCGCCTCTGGCTTCAACCTCGTGACCTCGATGCGCCGCGGCAACCGCCACCTCATCGGGGTCGTGCTCGGCGGGCGCAGCGGCGGTTCGCGCGACGCCATCATGCGCAATTTGCTCGCGGAGAATCTCGAGAAGGGCGCGACCACTCACACGGTCGTGGCGGTCACCGAGCGCAGCGGCGCCGACGCCAGCACCGATGTCGCCGACGCCTCCGACACCCCGGCCCGCCTCGCTCCGCAGGTTCAGGCCACGGCCGCACCCGAGGCACCCGCGCCTCGTCCGGCCTCGCGCCTGTCGGCGCTGGCAGCCGCCGCAACCGCCGCGATGCCGCCGGCCCAGCCCAAGCCTGAGGCCAAGTCCACCGAATCCAGGATCGAGCCCGCGCCGCTCACCAATGGCGTGATCTCGAGCCAGCCGCTCTCGCTCATTCCGGGATCGTCCGAGCCGATGAAGCCGGTCCGGGTCAAGACGGTCCAGGTCAAGGCCGGCACCGTGAAGGTCGCGTCCGCTGCTCCGACACAAGTCGCGCCGCAGGTCACTAACACGATTACGCCTCGCAACGACGTCGCGGAGACCTCCGGCGCGGTCGTCGCCAAGGCCGATATCGCCAACAAGCCAGAGCCAGCTAGAGCCGAGGCTGCCCGCGCTGAATTGCCTGAGCAGCCGGCGGGCTTCGGCACCGGCAACGGCATCCTGGGCGTCTTGCCGGCCGCTCCCGCGGCCGCCAAGCTCGCCTCGGCCGATCCGGCGCCGCTGCCGGTCCAGATGAGCGCCCCGACCAGGCCGGTCGTCACCCACAGCGGTTGGATCGTCCAGGTTGGCGCGCTCGAAAGCGAGAACGAAGCCCAGCAGCGCATCGACGCAGCGCGCAGCTCGGCCCGTGGATTGCTCAGCAGGGCAGATCCGTTCACCGAGCCGGTCGTGGCCAAGGACAATCGCAAGCTCTATCGCGCCCGCTTCGCCGGGCTGGAGCGGGATCAGGCCGAGGCCGTATGCCGCGCCCTGAAGCGCGCCGAGATCTCCTGCATGACCGTGCGCAACTGATCTCTCGCCCGGCCCCAATCAAAATGCCCGCGGCTTACGCGGGCATTTTTGTTTTTGGGACGCGGTGATGCCGCTGTTCCCACGACAACCTCTCGTCAACGATTTACGGTTAAAACTTTACGCAAGGGATCAACCACGCCGCAATGGCGGGCATCGGCGACGGCGAACAGAGCAGCGGAGCTCACGCGGTACGAGCGTTTGTAGCGTGGTGCCGGAGTCAGCCGTTATGCGTACGAAGCAGAGTATCCTTGGCCTCGTTTACACGGGCAGCGAGGTACGTCGAGCCCCCTGGTCGGGATGCAGTTTCTTCATCAGGGACTTGTGCGCCCGGCCGATGTCGTCGCGCCCCGCGCCCGGCTGCAGGCCAAGGATCTGATAGGCCTCCTCCGTCGTCATTTTGCCGCTCGCCGCCGTGCGGCGCTGCCCCCCTGCCGCGTCGCCCTGCGCGTTCTGACGCCAAGCGGGAAACCGGCGGTCCAGATAGGTTTCCAGTAACGCCACGCTCTCGGCGTCGAACGCCGGGACCATCGCCAGCAGGCCAGCGAGATCGAACTCGTGGAGACCACGCCCTGCGTGCGGCCCGGCGACGATGTCGCCCGTGAGCTCGCCAGAATCGTGGTCGAGCCGCATGTCGAGGAATTGCGAGCGCACGCGCGAGGTCTTGCCGGACGGGCGCGTGGCGCCGCCGCCGAATAGTCCACCGATATTGCCGAAGCCAGCATTCGCCAGCGGCGTCCAGCCGAGCAGCCCGGCTCCGAATATTCCCAGCGGAATCGCAACCGCCAGTTCGCCCCGCAAGCCCGTGAAGGCCGCAACCGCGAGCGCCACCACGCCGCCGCCGAGCTTGATGGTACGCGCCAGCACCGCCGGATTGGCGGCGCGGAACATCTGGAGCAGCAGATAAAGGGTGATAATGGCGACAACGCCGGCGATCAGTGTCATGGCCCGAATATAGACCCCTCGCACACGGAATGCATGCGACAGCCGCGAGCGTCGCCAGCGCGGCTCACTTCATCTGGCCGATCAGCTTCGCCGCACCGCTCGCAGTCCGGGACAATTTCAACAGCGCCTCGCGCCCGCCGGCGGCGTAGGCCGCAGCCGCCCGCAACAGCTCGCGCAACTGCGCGGCCGCGCCGGGATCGGATCGGCACCATGCCCCGCCCGTCAGGCGCGCGATCTCGCGAAACGCCTGCTCGGCCACGGCATCATGGCCTTCCTGAAACAGAAACACCGGGACTTTGAGCATGCCGAGTTCGCCGGCCTTGGCGCAGAGCTCGTCGACCTTCTCTTCCATCGCGTCGCCGACGAAGACCACTGCGCGCACGCCGGACGCGACCGCCTCGCGTCGCGCCTCGGTCAGCACCTTGCCGATCTGGGTGTCGCCGCCGCGGCAGTCGATCTTGCTCATCAACGCCGCAAGCTTGCCGCTGTCGGAGATCCACCCGCTGGCGCGGCATTCGTTGAACCCGCGATAATAGACCAGCCGGATGTCGAGGCTGCCGAGCACCCCG
Organism: Bradyrhizobium sp. LLZ17; assembly: GCF_041200145.1. Lineage (NCBI taxonomy): Bacteria > Pseudomonadati > Pseudomonadota > Alphaproteobacteria > Hyphomicrobiales > Nitrobacteraceae > Bradyrhizobium > Bradyrhizobium zaerense. The sequence continues at coordinate 779,854 of NZ_CP165734.1, read as the reverse complement.
GCCTCGCGGAACATGTCCGCCTGCAGCGCGCAGGCCATGTCCCAGGTCGGCTGCCGGCTCATCGTCGCGTCGAGCGCAAAGATAAGCCGCCCCTTCGCGCCAGGCGCATGCGGCGATAGCGCACGCGCTTTAGCGACGAAGGCGGCGACGTCCTCCGAAGTCGATGTCTTTGCCGGCGGCAACGCGCCGTCTCGTTCGGCCTTCGCCGAAACGCTATCGCTGTTGCGTGGTTTGACTGGTTCGCCGGACATCCGCGGTCGCAATTGGTCCCAAGGCCACCAATGTGGATAGCGCGGCCTGCCCGGTCAATGAGCAAAGCCGCCGCAGGCGGATGCCGGCAGAGGCCTTGAACTTGTTTTCGACGATGCCCGAGGGCGTTCAGCTCTTGGCGGGCGCCATCAGGGCGACCGGACCAGGCTCAAGGATCTTCGGCGGAGACGACGTGGTGTCCACCGGGGCTACTGCGCTATCGGTATCGCTCAGGAATTTGTCCAGCATGCTCTGGATCGAGTTCTTGGCGTCATCCGGGCCTGTGTCGCGCATGTCGTTATGCTGAAACTCCGTCTTCACGACCTGGATACCGGCCTTCTCGCATTCCTCTTCAGTGGGGATCACGCCCGGGTCGGTCTTGAACTGCGGATCCTTGGAGCGGAATGAGAGGATCTTGAACTTACCCGCGGTCACGAACGGCACGCGGAGATTATCCAGTGTCACGACCTTCTTCACCTCGTCAGGATACTGCTTGGCGAAATACATCGTGATGTCGCCGCCCATGGAGTGGCCGACCATCGTCACCCTCTCATAGTCGGCGTTGGGCTGAACCTTCTTCATCTCCTGCATCGCGAGGTGGATGTTGGCGACACCGCGCAGGATCTGCGGCAGCCGGCCGACATAGAGTTCGCCGGGCTTGGTCACCATCGGAGGATCGGTCGGCAAATCATGCTGCGGGCTGACCACGAGGTAGCCGCGCGCAGCGAAAATGTTGGCGAGGAAGCCGTACTCGGTGTTCTTGACGGTGTTGCCGTGATTGATCACTGCGACGGGCATCGTGATCATACCGGCATTGGCCTGCATTTCCTTGTCGCGGCGGATCGCGATGTCGACAGGCACGGGACGGTTGTCGCGCGAAGCATCGTAGAAAGTGATGGTCTCATGCCTGATCGCCCACTTGCTCGCCGTGAAATAGGCGACGCCGCAGAGGGCAGTGACACAAACCAGAACGGCAATTCCACGCTTCATTTTCGTCCTCAGCCTCAGGCTTGTCTCACCTGAAGTCCCTGTCGAAACCGTGTTTGTTCGGGGAGCTCTTTGGCCCCCTCGCGCCTATTCCCCAATATACGTCACAGCAGCGTGACAGGAAGGCCAAATTTTGTGAACCGGCAGCCCTTTCATTGTGCGACGCACACGTTTGTTAGGCATCCCGTCTCAAATGGCTAAATCAGGGAACAGGCTATCATCCGACGCAACTCGTCTCCGCCGCGTTCAATTTCAGGGTGAACGTCGGGTGAAAACGGGTTTGCGCGGACTCGGTTCCGGCGGGAGCCGACGGTGCTAATCGCGCACAAGTAGCACCGTACCGCCCGCCGTCAGGCGCCGAGGATGTCGTGGACCTCGAGCGGCCTGTCGACCTGGCTGAACCACTCGGCGCGATTGGCCGCACGGCGGCGGCCGCGTTCGTCGAGCGGCAGCTTGAGCTGGCGCAGCAGGCTCGTCACCTCCTCCCGGGCGGTGAGATGGCCGAGATTGGGCCGCATGCCGAGCGTCGCCTCGTCGATCTCGTCCAGCGCCGTCAGGCCACGCGGGAAGAATTCGCGATAGACGACGCGCTCGGCAAAGCCGTCGACGTAGCGGAAGCCGAGCCGCAGCGACAAATCCTTCAAGCCGTCGGCGACGAGCTGCTTGTTGCGGGAGCCGAGCATCGAGAGGCGGTTGCGCACCACGATCCAGTCGGTGCTCGAGCCGTCGAGTTGGCGGCGCTTGCGCCTGACGTCACGAACCATCTCGGCATAATGGCTCTCGCCCGTCACCGCGTAATTGGCGGGATCGACAGTGCCGAGCACGTCGAAGTCGAGGAAGCTGTCGTTGATCGGCGTGACCAGCGTGTCGGCCATCGAGTGCGCGAGGCGCATCAGGTAGCTGTCGGTGCCGGGCGTATCGATGACGATGAAGTCAAAGCTGCTCTCGACCGCCGAGACCGCCTCCATGAACTGCTGGAACTCGGAATTTTCGTTCTCGGCAATCTGCATGGTCTCGCCGAGCTTGATGCAGCGATGCACCGGCAGCTCGAGGTCGAGCCTGGTGCGGCGCGCCCAGGCAGAGCGATTGTTGATGTAGTGGGTGAAGCTTTGCTGGCGGCAGTCGAGGTCGATGGTAGCGACGCGCTGGCCGGCCTTCAGAAGCGCAACCGCGAAGTGCAGGGCGGTGGTCGATTTGCCGGAGCCGCCTTTCTCGTTGCCGAGCACGACGACGTGCGCCGAGCCGGATTGCCCTTGGCTAGCCTGCACAAGCATAGCGATCCTCAACACCCCTAACGAATATCTTCGAGTTGGCCGCGTCTGCGGTCAAGTTAAATGCGTGACAGGATAACGAAATCGCAGCGCGCCGCTCTTCATCATGAATCGCGCTGCCGTATCGCGTCTGTGATCCAGCCCACAATGTCGCGAACTCCCGCGCGGCGCTGCGCGGGATGCTGTGCCGCATGTCGATGCGTGGCGTCCACGATCGCCGCTTGTTAAGATTAGGCGGTCGCGCCCAACCACCTCGAGTACTGATGTCAGCAGGCCCCTTGATCGCCCGCACGGTCCCCACCCTGCGACGCGCCCTCGACAATCTCCGCAAGCGAAACGCCACGGTCGCGCTGGTGCCGACCATGGGGGCGCTTCATGACGGCCATGTGTCGCTGGTTCGCCTCGCCAAGCGGCGCGCCGGCCGCGTCGTGGTCTCGATCTTCGTGAATCCGACCCAGTTCGCGCCGACCGAGGATTTCGGCGCCTACCCGCGAACCTGGAAGGCCGATATCGCCAGGCTCGCAGCCGAAGACGTCGACATCGTCTGGCACCCAGGCGTGAAAGCGATGTATCCGGAGGGCTTTGCGACCCGTATCGTGCCGGAGGGACCGGCGCTCGCCGGCCTCGAGGACCGCTTTCGGCCGCACTTCTTCGGCGGCGTCGCCACCGTCGTCGGCAAGCTGTTCACGCAATGCCGGCCGGACGTGGCCATCTTCGGCGAGAAGGACTTTCAGCAATTGCGGGTGGTGGCGCAGATGGCGCGCGACCTCGACCTCGGCGTCAAGGTCATCGGCTCGCGCACGGTGCGCGAGCGCGACGGGCTCGCGATGTCCTCGCGCAACGTCTATCTCTCAGCCGACGAGCGGCAGACGGCGACCATGCTCTTCCGCGCCATGAAGGAGAGCGCCGGGCGCATCCGGGCCGGTGAACCGATCGCGCCCGCGATGGCGCGCGGCGCCGAGATGATCAAGGCGGCCGGTTTTGCGCTCGACTATTTCGAGCTGCGCCATGCCGAGATGCTGGTGCCGGTCACCTCGAGCGGGGACGGACCGTTGCGGATCCTGGTCGCCGCCAAGCTCGGCACGACGCGGCTGATCGACAATATCGCGGTCTAGAGCAATCCGAGATCGCGCAGCTCGCGCCGCATCGGCTCCGGCATCGCGGCGATGGTGCCGGCAGCCGACTTGCCGAGATCGGCCGGCACGGAATCGTCGGCGAGATAGCGCCAGCCCTGGAACGGGCGCATCGGCCGCGGCGACACCGAGATCACCTTGGGCTGCATCACGATCCTGCAGCGCCCGATCCCGTCCTTGTCGCGGAACGGCTCGATGCCGATGATCTTTTCGCGGGCGGCGACCTCACCCTTGATGACCCAATAGAGCGAGCCACCCGCGAGGATCTCGGCGTCACGCTTGGGCACCATGCGGGTGATGTGGATGTGATGTTGCGGCAGGCCCTTTTTCTTGGCCGTCTGCATCCGTTCGGCGATCCACCCCTTCAATTCCTTGACGGAGTCGCAGCCGACGGCAAGCTTGATCAGATGAAGTGGCATGCCCCAGCATTAACGGGCCGGCCGCGGGTTTTCAAAGCCGATCTACTGGTTATCCGCAGCCGCGGGAGCCGGTGCGGCGGCCGGTGGCGCCAGCGGAACCGGAGCGCTGGCACGCGCGGCCCTCGGCGCCGGCGGCTTCTTCGCGGCAGGAGCTGAAGCTGCGGCCGCTGCGCGCGGCGCCGGGGCAGCAGCAGCATTTGCGGCGGGCGCCGGGCGCGTCGCCGGCTCCGGATTCATGATGCTCACCGGTGGCGTCGACGAGGCGCTCGGGAACTCAGCATTGGTCGGCTTGCCCGTCGGCATCGTCTGCGGCAGCGCCGCGAGCGCGGCCGCGGCCGGCATCGCCGGTCCCGTGGCGGGCGTGTTCCAGGCCGGCGCGTAGCGCGCGACCAGCATGTCGTAGAGATGGGCGTCCATGTTGGCGGCGACCTGTTGCTGATCCCTCAGCGAGCGGAAGGTGGCGCAATCGAACTGGGTGCAGCCGTCGCGCGCGACCAGCACCTGCGCGACGAAGCCGTAGCGGTCCCGCTCCAGCGACTTGCGCAGCACCTTCATGTCCGGCGTCAGGTTCTTGTCCGCGGAGGCGGCATCGCCGAGCGCGGTCAGCCGATCGATTCGGGCCGCGGTGTAGGAGACGGCGGCAGCCGCAGCATCGGGCGAGCCGAACAACGCCTTCTCGCACCCGGCGAGTACGGCATCACCGGCGAGATCGTCGAGGCAGGACAGCGCCGGCAAGTTCGCCGCTGCCACCGCCTGGGCGCGGACTTCGCTGGGCGTGGTCGGCCCAGTCGGTCCATAGACGCGCATAGTGGCGGCCACCGCGATGCCGATCGCGAGCAGCGTGATGACGGTCAGCGCGCCGTTGGCGACCGACTTCTCGGCACGCACCAGCGTGATCAGGAGAATCAGTCCGAAGAAGCCGGCAGCCGCCAGCGTCATCCACATCGGAAAGGCCGGCGAGCGCCAGATTTCGTCGAGCGAAGTGGTCCATGCCCAGTTCATGCGCGACGTCCCCTCACGCGAGCAAAGAGCGAATGGTCAAAGCGAGCACCGCGAGTCGGCAACTGCCCCCGGTCCACCTTGTCGAGGCGAAGCGGGCCTTTTGACGGCGAGCGGAGCAAATTGGTCCGCGACGTCAATGCATCGTGCCGTCCACGCTTCAGGAGAGTGCGAGCTGGCTTTCCTTGGCGACCCGTTCGAACGCCTCGGTCGAACTCTTGATCCGGTACTGGCAGTCGTCGCCATCGGTCGGCAGCAGGCGGATGATCTCATACGCTCCGCTGGCAGCCGGGCGCGCAACATTGCTGGCCGTGAACAAGACGTGCGTTCCAACGGGGAATTTGTGCTTCAACACCCTCTCCATCACTCAAACAGCGCCTGCCTCGCACATGGTCCCACTGCGGCGGCCGGCCGAAAGCCCGGCCGTCATATAGCACGCATGCGGCGTTTTTGGCCAGCCTCATGCGAGCATGGCAAACGGGCCAATTTTGAAGTCCTATCAGGGTGATAACGAGAACAACGGCCTGCCGTTTAATACCGCTGGAACCGGGCTCAGGCGGTATGGGGCAGATGGCCCTCCGGGCTTGCCTGGTCCACCGCCTTGGGCAGCTCCTGGGCCAGAATCTGGCTCAGTTGATCGACCGGGATGTTGTAGCGGGCGGCGAGCTGCCGGACGGTGTCATTGCCGAGCACGGCGCGGAGCTGGTCGGCCGAGATCGGTATGTTCTGGCCATTGCCAAGCCAGGATTTGACCTGGTCGCCCAAGCCCGCCTGCTGAAGCTTTGCGACGATGGCGCTGAGGCCACCCTGGTTATTGCTGCCGAGCACTTCGCTCAGCACGGCCGGCAAGACCGCGGCGCCGAGCTGGCCGAGCGCGCTGCGCAATGCTGGATTGTTTTCCAGCGAGTCCAGAATTCCCATGGCCGTGCCCTCTCCCAAGCCGTCATTCCCTCTGATTGAGCGCCGCGAGACGGCATGCCGTCAAGCTGGGCTCAATCACAATCATGCTCACACGGTCTCGAACTTTTCGATGACAAGCGTTTCGGCGAGCCCGTCGCGAGTCCATTCCTGGAAGGCCGGGAGCGCCATCATGGTGTCCATATAGGTCTTGGCCTCGGGCCCAACCTCGATCGCGAAGGTGCGGAAGCGGTGCACGACCGGCGCATACATCGCATCCGCCGCGCCGAAGCGGCCGAACAGGAACGGCCCGTTGGCGCCATAGCGCGTCCGGCATTCGCGCCAGATCTCCTGCACCCGCGCGATGTTGGCCAGCGCATCCGCCGACAGCGCCACCGGACGGACGGGGCGGTGCAGGTTCATGCCGCATTCGCTGCGCAGGGCTACGAAGCCCGAATGCATCTCCGCGCACACGGAACGGGCATGGGCGCGCGCCGCCACATCATCCGGCCACAGCTTCTTGTCCGGATAGCGCTCGGCGATGTATTCGATGATGCTGAGCGAATCCCACACCGTGATGTCGCCGTCGACCAGCACCGGCACCTTGCCGGCGCGGCTGAAGGAGAGGATCTTGGCCTTGTCCGCGGGATCGTCGGTGTAGAGCGGAATCACGGTCTCATCGAACGGGATGTCGTTGGCGCGCAACGCAAGCCACGGCCGCATCGACCAGGACGAGTAGTTCTTGTTGCCGATCGCAAGCTTTAGCGCTGCCATATCACCAATCCTTCCCGAGTCTCGCGGATGCGGCTGCTTTTAGCGCCATCGCCTGCCGCCAATCAATCGTTGCCGCAACTCACCATGCATGGCAATCGTGGCGATCCTCGCCCAGGAGAGCGACATGAGCAGGCATTGGGTCGACATCACCGCGGTCGGTTTCTTCATCATCGAATGGACCGCCTATGCCCTGACGCTGGAGCACTCGGCCTATGGCCGCGACAGCCTGTCGGCCCGCATGAACCGCTATCGCGAGGTCTGGGTGCGCCGGCTGCTCGACCGCGACACCCGCATGGTCGACATGCAGATCATGGCCTCGCTCCAGAACGGCACCGCGTTTTTCGCCTCCACCAGCCTGTTCGCGCTCGGCGGCGCGCTGGCGCTGCTGCATGCGACCAACGACGCCATCACCATCCTGGGCAAGCTGCCGATCGATCTCAGCCCCTCGCCGGCGCTGTGGGAATTGAAATGCGTCGGTCTGGTGCTGATTTGCGTCTACGCCTTCTTCAAATTCGCCTGGGCCTATCGGCTGTTCAACTATGTCGCGATCCTGTTCGGCGGCATGCCGCCGGCCTCGCAGCGCGATACGCCGCAGGCCGAAGCCCACGTCATCCGCACCACCCGCGTGTTCGAATCCGCCGGCCGTCACTTCAACCGCGGCCAGCGCGCCTTCTTCTTCGCACTCGGCTATCTCGGCTGGTTCGTCAGCCCGTGGCTGCTGTTCGTGACCACAGCAGCGGTGGTGATCGTGACCTGGCGCCGGCAGTTCGCGTCGAGCGCGTGGGAGGCCATGGCGCCGGAGGTGGTGGGAGATGGCGAGGAGATGCGAAAGCGCGCTCATTGATCTCAACTCTCTCCACGTCGTCATTGCGAGCGCAGCGAAGCAATCCAGAATCCCTCCGCGGAAAGACTCTGGATTGCTTCGCTGCGCTCGCAATGACGGAGTATGAGGACGGCTTCGTCCTCCAAATACCACTGTCATTCCCCGCGAAGGCGGGGAATCAAGTACGCCGCGGCTTCTCGGCTCAACCGCAGCCGTCTCTGGAATACTGGATCGCCCGGTCAAGCCGGGCGATGACAGCGATTGTATGGTTGCAGACATGCCTTCGCGTCCTCGCGGCTCATTTCGCCCGAGCATTGCTTCGTCGCTCCACCCTCTCAAGCCAAGAGGGCGCAGGGAAGGCCGGGTGCTGACCTCATACCCGCGGTCCGCTGCGCGAAGATGTAGCGCAAAAGAACCGCACAGCAGCATACAGGTGGCGCCAATCACTCGGCCTTCCCTGCGCGATGGTTGGACGGCTTATGCCGTGCTCTCCCGGGAGCCGAGTTCCTTCTGGCCTCCCTCGTCCCGCGAATTGGATGATGCAGTCCGCCCGGTTGGGCTCGCTCGCACCTTCGCGAAGACTTGACCGTAGCAACGACGGCCAGGACCACACGGTTTTGCCGTACGCGCGGCTCGCTTGTTCGCCACATGATCTCCCGGCGTTGTCGACGTTGCCGAAAGCATGCTGGCGAGACGAACCTGACAGCGCCGCTCGTCCGCACGCGGCCGCGGACTCACAGGGACTACCCGCCCTGCCTGCACCTCTCATGCCGACGCTGCCGCGTCCACCGCAAGCCCGGCTCGCAATCAAGACGACAACGAGATCGCCCCTCAAGGATGAGCCGGGATGGGCGACACATACGCCATTTCCGAATTTCGGTAAAGTGGAATATTTTGAAGTGAGCCGATTGACCAAGCGGTTGGGCGTTTTGCCCGACGATCAACCCAAGCTGTTGTAGCCCGAACGGACCGCATGGAGGCGCTACCCGCCGAAATCCTGCGGCGTGAACGGCAAATCCAACACCTTCCATTCCTCATATTTGTCCACCGGCAGCATCTTGTACGGCTGGCAGGCCTGAAGCGCGCTCATCGCGGACTTGACGACGGCAACGCCCTTGGCGGATGGCGGCGCTTCGATCAGGATCGGCGGGCGCGCCAGGGTGCCGTCGGTGGTGAGCACCGCGCGCAGCTTGATGCGCACATTGTCGGTTACTGCGACGCCGGCCGGAAGCTTTGCACAACTCCTGAGATGCCGGCGAAGCTCGGCGATCACCTCCGGGGCAAGTTTCGTAGCGGTGGTATCCTTGGCATCGCCGCCGTCGTCCTTTGGTTCGGCCGGCAGTTCCGGGGGCAAGCCCAGCAGGACGCCGTATTTGATGGTGACATCAGGCTCCGGCGGCTGATAGGCCGGCGGGCCCGGCTGCGGCATTGCGGGAGGCTGCGAGGCCGGCTGAGGCTGTGGCGGAGACTGTTGCGCAGGCAACTGCGATTGCGCTGGCGGTTGTTGCGGTTGCTGGGCCTGTGGTTGCGGCGGTTGCGTTTGAGGCTGAGCGTTGGCCTCGCGCTGCTTCGGCGCGGATTGTGGCTGCGACGGCTTCTGCGGCTTGACCGAGGGTTGCGCCGCCGCCTCAGCCTTGTCCTTCTCGGTGAAATCGAGCTTCGGCAGCTTCAGGTCGGGGAGCGTCTCCAGCGCCTTCTCCTTCGCCTTCTCCTCGGCCTTGGCCTCCTCCTGCTTGACCTGCTCCGGCGTGACGACGTCGACCGTAACAGCCTCGGGCGGCGCCGGATGAAACGGACGGACCTCGCTGACCAGGATGACCAGAGCCACCAGCGTCAGATGCGCGATCGCCGACGCTGCAATATCCGTCCGTATGATCTTCCGCGTTTCCATCGCCCGATCTTGGGTTGCCGGCTGGTCGTAGCATAACCCAACCGGCCCTCAATCCCATTTCGGCGCAAAGCCGAAATCAGTCAGGCGGCCCTTCGGATTGGCCAGCGATGCGATCCGGGCCATCTCGTCCTCCGCCAGCTCGAAATCGAAGATCTCGATGTTTTCCGATAGGCGCTCGACGCGCGAAGTTCTGGGAATCGCGGAAACATTCTGTTGCACGAGCCAGCGCAAACAGATTTGCGCCGGCGTCTTGCGATGGGCGCGCCCGATCTCGGCGAGTGTCTGGTCAGCCTTGATGCGGCCCTTGGCGATCGGGCTGTAGGCGACCAGCGCCAGGCCGTGCTGGTCGCAGGCCGCCCTCACTTTCGCCTGGTCGAGATAGGGATGATATTCGACCTGGTTGCAGACGAGCGGCTCCGGCGACAGTGCAACCGCCTGCTCGATCAGCGCCACCGTGAAGTTGGAGACGCCGATGTGGTGCGTCAGGCCCATACGCTTGGCATGCGACAGCGCGCCCAGCGTCTCCGCCAGCGGCACGTGCGAATTGGGCCAGTGCAACAGCGCGAGATCCACGGAAGGAAGCCGCAAGCGAACCAGGCTCTCCTTGAGCGATCGCTCGAGATCATGCGGCGCGAAATGGTTGGTCCAGACTTTTGTGGTGACGAAAACGTCTTCGCGACGCACGCCGGAGGCGCGCAAGCCGTCGCCGACCTCGCGCTCATTGTCATAGACCTGCGCGGTGTCGATGTGGCGGTAACCGAGCCGCAGCGCCTGCTCGACAACGCGCGCGCAGGTCCGGTCGCTCAACTCCCAGGTCCCCAGCCCGATCGCCGGGATGCTTGCACCGTTGGCCTCGACGAACAGCATGAGGAAGCCTCCCAGTTGCGGTCGCCCCCGATGCATTATGGACCCGGCCCGCGATGCTGCCAACCAATGCCGCGGCAGCGGGAATGGATATTCTGGGCAATGCCAACGCGAGGTTCGCGTCAGGCTTTCTCGTCAGGCCTTCTCGTCATACCTTCTCGTCATGCCTTGGCGAGCGCCTGGAAAACCATATCGGGCGCATGCGCGATGACCGCGAGCAGCGCCCTCGCCGGACCGCGCGGGGCGCGCTTGCCTTGTTCCCAGTTGCGGATGGTCTCGACGGGCACGCCGAGCTTTGCGGCGAACTCCATCTGGGTGAGGCAGGCCCGGCGGCGCAGGTCGCGCACCCTAAGCGAGCCAGCGTCAGCCGGCGCCGCGTTGGTCGCAGGCTGGATTGGAAACGGCTGAACAGGAAACTCCTGCCCGTCCCGCAACTCGACGATCCGTCCGTCCGCCTTCAGCCGCACACGCATGCTCATTCCCCCAAGCAGGCGGGATGATGCGGCAGCACGCTTAAGTTCGGATTAAAGGTGGCGAGGTTGGTCTCGCGCTCCGGACCCAGCGCAGCGCGCCCGGGACACGATGGGGGGGCGCCGGCCGCACCCCGTCATTGCGAGGAGCTCTTGCGACGAAGCAATCCAGACTGCCGCCGCGGAGAGATTCTGGATTGCTTCGCTTCGCCGCTTCGCTCGCAATGACGAGGAGAGAGCATGTGCCTCAAACCACCGCCTACTTCAGCCCGAACCAGAGTGTTGCGATGCCCAGGAAAGAGAAGAAGCCGACGACGTCGGTCACGGTCGTCACGAACGTACCGGAGGCGACCGCCGGATCGGCCCGCACCCGGTCGAGCGCCATCGGGATCAGGATGCCGCCGAGCGCGCCCGCAACAAGATTGCAGATGATCGCGAGCCCGATGACGATCCCAAGGCCCGGGATCCTGAACCAGACCACCGCGGCAATGCCGGTGATCACGGCAAAGGCCAGGCCGTTGACGATGCCGACAAGGGCCTCGCGCAACACCACGCGCCAGGCGTTGAACGAGCCGAGCTCGCGGGTAGCGAGCGCGCGCACCGCGACGGTCATGGTCTGGGTCGCGGCGTTGCCGCCCTGGCTCGCGACGATCGGCGCCAGCACGGCGAGCGCCACCATCTTTTTCGAGCTGGCCCTCGAACAGGCCGAGCACCGAGGACGCCAGGAACGCCGTTGCCAGATTGACCAGCAGCCAGTTGAACCGCGCGCGTGCAATGGTGAAGACGGTGTCGGAGAGTTCTTCGTCGCTGTTGACGCCGCCGAGCGCCTTGAGGTCTTCGTCCGCCTCTTCCTCGATGACGTCAACGACGTCGTCGACGGTGATCACGCCGACGAGGCGATCCTGGGTGTCGAGCACGGGTGCGGCGACGAGGTTGTATTTGCCGAACATGCGCGCCACCTCCTCCTGGTCCTCCAGGACGGAGACGCGGCGGCGATCCTCATCGGTCAGCTCCGTGAGCGACACCGGCCGGCGGGCGCGCAGCAGCGCGTCGAGCGAGACAGCGCCCAGCCAGTGTTGGTCCTTGTCGACGACGTAGATCTCGTAGAAGCGCTCGGGCAGATCGGGCGTGTCACGCATGTAGTCGATCGCCTGGCCCACCGTGAAGTCCTGCGGCACCGCGATGAACTCGGTCTGCATGCGCCGGCCGGCGGAGTTTTCCGGATACAGCAGGCTGCGTTCGAGCGCGACGCGCTCCTGCAACGGCAGCTTCTCGAGGATCTCCTCCTGATCGGCCTGGTCGAGGGTTTCCAGCAGTTCGACCGCGTCATCGGATTCCAGCTCGCGGACGCCTTCGGCGACCGTCTCCGGCGGCAACTCCTCGAGAATCTCCTCGCGGACGCCCTCGTCGAGCTCGTTCAATGCCGAGAAGTCGAAGTCGCGCCCGGTCAGTTCGACCAGGCGGACGCGGTCGTCAGGCTCCAGGGCCCCGATCAGGTCGCCGAGATCGGCCTCGTGCAGCTCGGCGACGCAGGCTCGCAATGCAGCACTGTCGCCGGCCTCGATCGCGTGCGCGATCTCCTCGACGAATTCGTGACGAATTTCGCCGTCTTCATTGCGCATCGGAACGTGGTCGAGTACCGAAGCCTCGGCGGATGCGGCACCGTCCATATGTTCATCCATGGCGCGCCTCGCCGTTGACAGGTTGGAACGAGTGGGCTGAGCTGATGGTTCAGGCAATACCCACAAGGCGGCTGCGAGCGCAATGACAAAGATACTTGGACTGAGCTGCACCTCGATGTCGGTGGCCGTAGCGCTCGCCGCGCTCGTCGGCACCGCCTCGGCCGCCGACTGCCCGCGCAAGGACACGCTCGGCACCTCGCGGGTGCTGAGCGTCGATGCCAGGACCACGCCGCGCGTGGGGCTGAAGAGCTTTCCGCAGACCCTGCCGCTCGCCGACCACGAGGTCGTGCTGACCTTCGACGACGGTCCAAATCCGCCGACCACCTCGAAGGTGCTGGCGGCGCTCGCGCAGGAATGCGTGCGCGCGACCTTCTTCCTGGTCGGGCTGCCCGCCTCTGAGCATCCCGACATGGTCAAGCGCATCGCCCGCGAGGGCCACACGATCGGCCACCACACCTGGTCGCATGCGTACATGGCGCGGATCCCGTTCGACAAGGCGACGTCCGAGATCGACCGCGGCATCGCTGCCGACGAGATGGCGCTGAACGGGGCCGCGACGACGACGCCTTCGACGCCGTTTTTCCGCTTCCCCTATTTCGAACAGACGCAGGCCGAGCTCGACCTGCTCCAGTCGCGCGGCATCGCCGTGTTCGGCGCCGATCTCTGGGCCAGCGACTGGGAAGAGATGACGCCGGACGAGGAACTGAAGCTCATCACCGAGCGCCTGGCCGCGGCCGGCAAGGGCATCATCCTGTTCCACGATCCCAAGGCGCGCACTGCGGCCATGATGCCGGCCTTCCTGCGGTATTTGCGCGAGAACGGCTACCACGTCGTTCACATCATACCGGCAGGCGCGGCGCAGAAGAATGCCGACGCGCATTGATGCCGGAATGTCACGCCGGTGCAAAATGGGGTGATTTGAGCCCTATTAACACTCCGTTCATGCTACGCCGTGCAATGATCAAGGGGTCCTGCGCCTGAACCGTTCTTCGGCGCCTCCGACCTATGATGGCGACAGTCGCATATGAGGGTAGACCGGATTCATGATCGGCAGTAGCGGTGCTCTCCAGACGCGATCATGGACCGTCCTGCTTCTGGGATTGCTGACCACGGGCTCGCCGGCGGCGCTTGCGGCCGATTGTCCGGGTCATCCGGGCGCGCTCGGCACGTCCCGTACCATCGTTGTCGATCCGCGCGAGCATCCGCGCATCGGCACCATGCAGTACCGCGAGACGCTGCCGCTGAAGGACCACGAAGTGGTCCTGACCTTCGACGACGGGCCGCTGCCGAAATATTCCAACCAGGTGCTCAAGATCCTGGCTGACGAGTGCATCAAGGCGACCTTCTTCACCATCGGCGCGCAGGCCAAGGCCAACCCCGAGGGTGTGCGCAAGCTGGTCGCAGCCGGCCACACCGTCGCCACGCACAGCATGACCCATCCGCTGACGTTCGACAGAATGCCGATCGAGAAGGCCGAGGCCGAGATCAATGGCGGCATCGAGTGGACGTCGGCCGCGATGACCGATCCGTCGCAGCTTGCGCCGTTTTTCCGGATTCCCGGACTGATGCGCGCCGAACGCGTCGAGGAGTATCTGATCTCGCGCGGCATCCAGGTGTGGAGCGCGGATTTCCCGGCGGACGACTGGCGCCACGTGTCGCCTGACCGCGTCTACCAGCTCGCGATCCAGCGGCTGGAGGCCAAGGGCAAGGGCATTCTGCTGCTGCACGACATCCAGCCCCGCACGGTCGCGGCGCTGCCAAAGATCATCCGCGAGCTGAAGGCGCGCGGCTATCGCATCGTGCATGTGGTGCCCGCCACCGCAGACCGGCCGGCGACGCCGACCGCGCCGGTGGAATGGCTGCTGCATCCGCCGACGGAGACGACGCCGATCGCGCGCTGGCCGGCGGTGCCGAATTTCGTGTTCATGCAGACCCGGACGCTTCCGGCGCCCGCCGTTGCTGATCTCAACGTGCAAGCGGTGCACCAGGCCCTACTGCCGCGCAGGACCATGGCGCAGGCGGATGTCGCGGCCACCCTGCCCGTGCCCGGCCGCGATCTCTTCGCGATCCCGGAAGGATCGATCGAGGTGCTGCTGTCGACGACATTGTCGCGGCGCGCCGCGACGCGGCTCGCCATGGCGGCCGAGACGCCTCATGCCGGCAAAGGCAAGGCAGCCAGGATGCAGGCGCGGCGGACGGCGCGCGCTGCGCATGCCGCGCCGAAACACGTAAGCCAGGCCAACGGCGCTACGCCGCCGCCGACGCGGGTCGCCAGCCTGAAGAAGCGGGCGCAGTAGCGTTGCTTACTGCCGCATAATGTTGGCGACGCAGAGCAGCACGATCAGCGCCAGGAAGAACAGGTCCATATAGGACTTGATCTCGCCGTCGCGTCGCAGTCGCGCGACGTCGGTGACGACCTGCTTGCGCGCGTTCGTCCCGCCGCTCCCGTCATTGATCGGGCCCTGGAGGCGCCGCGTCTCGGCCTCGAGCTTCTCGATCTTCTGGAAGAAATAGAACGAGCGCAGCGTCGAGGCCCCGCGCATGGCGCTGTAGACCAGCACCAGGATCGCGAGCATCGCCCTGTTCGGATACTTCTCCATGAAGTTCAGGCTGAAATACACCATCGCCATGAACGCGAAGTTGGTCAGGAAGCGGTAGATGATGCTTAGAAAGGCCATGCTGGCTCCAGCCGAGAGAAGGCGCGCAACCGGGCAGTTGTTGCGATTTCAGGGGGGTGTCGGCCTGCAGGCTGGAACGGCCAGCCCGAATGCCATGCAGCGGATCTACGCTAACTTCGTTGCGGCAAGAATAAGATCACCCCTGTGCCGGACGCCTTTTAGCCACACTCGGCCATCCTGCAAGCAACCAGGGCGGGCCACCTTTTACATACGCGCGCGCAACGGGCTCGATGGAGATTCGGCAAAAGCCGCGATAGAGTGTCGCCGCAACTCGCATACGGGGTCTGCCGATGCCGAAAAAGGGAATCACGGGCCACGACGATTGGGTTCTGACCGAGGCGCTGGCGACCGCTTTGGTGGCGCTGGAGCAGCTCAAGCCGAAGCATCAGCCGAGCACCCATATGGACGACATCCGGAAGATGCTCTCAAGCGGCAAGGAACCGGCGGCGGTGACCCTGCATCTTGCCCAGGCCAAATGCCGGCTGTTTCCGGAGACAGATCCGCTGGAGATCTACAAGGAATACGGGATCGGCGAGGAATATGGCTGACAGGCCCGGGCCGAGCCAGTTCTCGTCAGATCAGGATTTTTGGGATGTGGTGCGCTCGGAGGGGACTCGAACCCCCACGATTTTACTCACTGCCACCTCAAGGCAGCGCGTCTACCAATTCCGCCACGAGCGCTTTGGGGATACCGGCTTAAGGCTTGAGGCCTGCCGGATCAATGGCGCCGATCTAACAAATCCATCAGAGGGGTACAAGCCTGCAAAGGCCCCGAATTCCACAAGCTTGGGAAGAAAGTTCCTTCCGCCATCCGGCCTTGACCTGGCGCCCGGCCCGCTACCGCGTGCCCCGGCCGCTTACCGCGTGCCGGTCGTGCGTGGCAGCATCTGCTTGACCTCGACTGCGATGCGGTTGCGGTCGACCAGCACGACGCCGGACGCGACCGGCAGGTTGTTGGCCAAAACCTTGACCTCGTCGGCCTCGGTTGCGTCCAGCTCGATGATGGCACCGCGGGAAAGACGTAATACTTGATGGATCGGCATGGTGGTCGTCCCGAGGACGACCATGAGATCCACGGTGACTTTATCGAGAGTAGGCACTGTCAGCACCACCGCAACTTGGGACTTGAGACTGGACTTGAGACTATGGACTCGGCATTTGCGCCTGCAATCATCACCTGGCTATGGTTAGCCAATGGTTAACTCGCCCCAGAACCCTCGCCAGGACCTCGATCTAGCGCCGTTTTCCGCCGCCACGGGCGAACCCGTGGAGTGGCGGATTTCGGACGCGCCCGTGCCCTATCCGGAGGCTGTGGCCGTGATGGAGGCCCGAGTGGCGGCGATCGCCGCAGGCGAGGCTCCGGAGCTGGTCTGGCTGCTCGAACACCCCCCGCTCTATACCTCCGGCACCTCGGGCAAGGCTTCCGACCTGCTCGACCCCCGATTCCCGACCTTTGCGACCGGTCGCGGTGGGCAGCTCACCTATCACGGGCCCGGCCAGCGCGTGGCCTATGTCATGCTCGACCTCAAGCGGCGCCGGCCGGACGTGCGGGCCTATGTCGCGAGCCTGGAGGAACTGATCCTGCGCACGCTCGCGGCGTTCAACGTTCGCGGCGAACGGCGCGAGGATCGGGTCGGTGTCTGGGTCAAGCGGCCCGACAAGGGGACGGAGCACGAGGACAAGATCGCCGCGATCGGCGTCCGGCTGAAACGCTGGGTGTCATTCCACGGTATCGCCATCAATATCGAGCCGGAGCTGGAGCACTTCGACGGCATCGTGCCCTGCGGCGTCGCCGATCCTCGCTACGGCGTCACCTCGCTGGTCGATCTCGGCCAGCTCGTGACCATGGCCGATGTCGACATCGCGCTCCGGCAAGCCTTTGAAGAGCTGTTCGGCCCGACCAGAGCGCTGGTGCCGGAAGCCGCCGCCTAGCGCGTTCTCGTTGGACACGCACCGATGCCCGTTCTCCGTTGAGGCGGAATCAGCTACGCTTGAATCGGTGTCGCCCACGCCTCCCCCTCCGCCGGGAAAGTACATGTCATGCCGGGCGAGTTGATCATCGGACCGACTGTTCGAGCGCCAGGCATAAGGAGGGATTGCGTTTCAGCTCGCAATGGGAGGTTTCTACGATGAGATTGTCCGCACCGATCTATCATCTCAAGCGCAAGGCCAAGCGCCTGTCCCGCGGAGAAGGCATTCCGCTGCACGATGCGCTCGACCGCATTGCCGTGAGCGAAGGGTTTTCGGCCTGGAGCATGCTCGCGGCGAAAGCCGCCGCAGTGACGCCGGCCAACCGACTGTTCCCCCACGTCCAGCCGGGTGACCTGGTGCTGGTCGGGGCGCGTCCCGGCCAAGGCAAGACCCTGATGAGCCTCGAACTTGCCGTCGAGGCCATGAGGTCGGGACGTCGAGCCGCGTTCTTCTCGCTCGAATATACCGAGCGCGATGTGCTGGACCGTATCCGCGCGATCGGCGTGGACCCGGCGCAATTCGCTGACATGTTCGAGGTCGATTGTTCCGACGCGATCAGCGCCGATTACGTCGTCAAGCAGATGGCCGCGGCGCTCCCCGGCACGGTCGTGGTGATCGACTATCTGCAACTGCTCGACCAGCGGCGGGAAAACCCCGATCTGACCGTCCAGGTGCGCGCGCTGAAATCCTTCGCACGCGACAAGGGCCTGATCGTCGTCTTCATCTCCCAGATCGACCGGTCCTATGATCCCTCCGTCAAGCCCTGCCCCGATCTCAGCGATGTCAGGCTGCCGAACCCGCTCGATTTGAAGCTGTTCGACAAGACCTGCTTCCTGAACGATGCCGAGGTTCAGTTCCGCGCAGCGAGCTGAATATCTCCCTTGCAAGCGGTAATGGCCGCGGGTGAGATCGCTCACCCGCGGCTTGCGGCTTCACGTCTTCTCCGGCGAGAGCTCGAGCTTGCCGGCGATATAGCGCCGCTCCTGAGTCAGGCCGCCGAAACCGTAGGCATCCCCTTGACCTCGTCGACATGCAGGTAGGTCTCGGGATGCAGCGGGCCCAGGATCCCGGCCATGCGCTTGAACATCGCCGCGAGATAGGCCGCCTTCTCGTCCTTGGTGTTGGTGCCTTCGCTGATATGGATGTCGATCCAATAGCTCGCGAGCCTCTCCTCTGCGAGCGACTTGCCGCCGGCGAACCAGTCGCTCGCCGCGACCGCTTTCACGATGACGGCCGTCACCTTGGGATCCTTGTGGAGTATCTCGGCGGTGAGTTCGGACACGGCGTTCGCGATGTCGGCCTTCAGCGAGGGCGATTGCCGCGAGGTGGTGTAGGACACGGTGATCAGGGGCATGGTCGTTCTCCTCAAATGTCGCGCGGCTTGCGCGGCGTTGATGAGAAGCTAGACCTCCGCCAATCATTTTGGTATCTTATGATTGTTGATATCAATGATAAGTATTCGTAATGGCAGCCACCCTCGACATCGCCACCGTCCACGCTTTCCTGCTGGTCGCCGACCTCCAGAGCTTTACGCGTGCCGCCGAAGTGCTCGGCACGACCCAGGCGGCCATCAGCCTGAAACTGCAACGGTTGGAGACGCTGCTGGGCAAGCGCCTCGTCGAACGGTCGCCACGCGCACTCCGGCTCACCGCGGATGGCGCCGCGTTCCTCGATCGTGCCCGCGCCTTGATGCAGGCGCATGACCGCGCGCTGTCGGGCGAGGCGTCTGCCGTGCAATCGCTCTCGCTCGGCATCTCCGATCACGCCGCCGGCCCGGAGCTGGTACCGCTGCTCGAGCGGCTGCACGCGATGTCCTCGCAGCTTACCCTAGCCGTCACCATCGGCTTCTCGCGCGAGATGCAGGATGCCTATGACGCAGGACGGCTCGATGCAGTGGTCGTCCGCCAGGAAGGCAGCCGCCGTGGCGGCGAGAAGCTGACCGAGGACGAGTTCGGCTGGTTCGCGGCGAGGCGCTTCACGCTGCCGAAGGGAGAGCCGCTGCCGCTCGCAACGCTCGCCCCTCCCTGCGGCGTCCGCGCCATCGCCGTGCGCGCGCTCGACAAAGCCGGGGTCGCCTGGCGCGAGCGCTTTGTCGGCGGCGGCGTCACCGCGGTGGTTGCGGCCACGCTTGCCGGCCTTGCGATCGCACCGCTGGCGCGGCGGATCGCGCCTCCCGGGTTGATCGATATCGGGCCCGCCCACAAGCTGCCAAAACTCGGCAGCTCGAAGGTGATGCTGCATTCGAAGGTCAGCGATCCCGCCAAGGTAGCCGCGCTACGCGCGATCGCGGCGACGTTTCGGAGCCTTGCGGCGACATAGGCAATCAGCCGGATCGGATCGTCGCGCTCGATACAGGACATACCCATTCAAGCAGGCGGAGCGCCGTTAAAGCCTGCATACGGGTCAGCAGAATCTGCCTAAAATTGTCCCAGCAGCGGGAACATATCGGCCCGTGCTGCGTTTGCTTCCGTTCAGGCGGGGTTCCGGAATGTTCAAAAAGGCCAGTCAGCAGAGAGACTTGTTCGAAAGCGAGCGCAGTTTTCGGCTGTTGGTTGAAGGGGTTGCCGACTACGCACTGTATATGCTGGACCCATCGGGGATCATCACGAGCTGGAATATCGGCGGCGAGCGCATCAAGGGTTATTCGCCCGACGAGATCCTCGGCCAGCACTTTTCGCGCTTCTACACCGAGGTCGACCGGGCGAACGGCAAGCCGGCCCGGGCGCTCGGCATTGCGCGCGACAAGGGACGCTATGAGGAGGAAGGCTGGCGCGTCCGCAAGGACGGCAGCTTCTTCTGGGCGAGTGTCGTCATCGACCCAATCCGCGAAGACGGTCAGCTCATCGGTTTTGCCAAGATCACACGCGACATCACAGAACGGCGCGATGCGCAGCTGAAACTTGAGGCGATGCAGAAGCAGCTCGCCGAGTCTCAGAAGTTCGACGCACTCGGCCAGCTCACCGGCGGGGTTGCCCACGACTTCAACAATCTCCTGATGATCATCAGCGGCAGCCTTCACATGCTGAAGAAGGGCGCGGCCGACGATCCCAAGCTTCATCGAGCGATCTCCGCAATCGAGACCGCGACCAAGCGCGGCGCGGCGCTGACGAGCCAGCTCCTTACCTTCGCACGCCGACAGAGCGTCAATCCGCAGCCGATCGATTTTGCCGAACGCATCGCCGCGATCCGCGAGGTGCTCGATGCCGGCGTCGGCAGCTCCGTCCGCCTCGCCTTCGACATCGACCGCGAGGTCTGGGCGATCAGGACCGACGCCTCCGAGCTCGAGACGGCGCTGCTCAATCTGGTCATCAACGCCCGCGATGCAATGCCCGAGGGCGGCACCGTCACGATCAGCGCCCGCAACCTCGTGCTGGACGAGACGCTGTTGAGGGGCGAGTTCGTCGCGATCGGCGTGGCCGACACTGGGCTCGGCATTCCCTCCGACGTCGTCGACAAGATCTTCGAACCGTTCTTCACCACCAAGCCGATCGGCAAGGGCACGGGTCTCGGTCTCTCTCAGGTGCACGGCTTCGCCCACCAGGCCGGCGGCACCGTGAAGGTCGCAAGCGAGCTCGGCAAGGGCACCACCTTCACCATCCTGTTGCCGCGCGGAACGGACGCGCCGGTGCGGGAAACGGCAGAGGTGCCGTCGTTCCGCGGCAGCGGCACGGTGCTGCTGGTCGAAGATAATCCCGATGTCGCCGTCGTCAGTGTCGGCCTGCTGGAGCAGCTCGGCTACCGCGTCCGCCGTGTCCCCGACGCCGAAGCCGCGCTGCGCGAACTCGAGCACAACGGCGTCGACTTCGTGTTCTCGGACATCGTGATGCCCGGCAAGATGGATGGCCTCAGTCTCGCTCACCATCTGCGCCAGGTTCATCCCGGCCTGCCGATCCTGCTCGCCACCGGCTACAGCGAAGCCGCCGCCGATGTCCGCGGCGATTTTCCGATCCTCCGCAAGCCGTATGAAATCCACGAATTGAGCGAAGCGATCGCCAAGCTGCCGCGGTAACGCGAGCCTCCCTCAAACCGTCGGCAGCACCGAGAACGCTTCCCCTGCCCTGCGCAAGTTCAACTCGTCCACACCGGCCGTCTCGCTGGTGACATTGTCGACGCGCGAGGACGGCGGGCCGTGGCGGCACAGGGCGACCATCTCGGCGACATGCTTTGGCGCGCCAGCGAACAGCGCTTCGACGCTGCCGTCGCGGCGGTTGCGGACCCAGCCTTCGAGCCCGCAGCTGACCGCCTGGGATTCGAGCCAGGCCCGATAACCGACGCCCTGGACGCGGCCGCGGATCACGACCTGCAGGATCGCCCGGCTCATTTCTTCAGCCCGAGGACATCGGCGCTGCGCGCCTTGACGTCGGCCTCGCGCATGACGCGGCTGGTCAGTTCGGCAGACGCCAATCCCTTGAGCGCTTTCGGCGACGTGCCTTCGCGCAACGCCTTCAGCGTGTCGTAAACGGCCTGCGTTGCGGCGGCGATCGGCGCGTGGCCCTGGAGCGCGATGCGGACGCGCCGGGCGGCGAGATAGTCGAGCACGTTCAATTCCTCCGGCGCGCCGCCAAGCACGACCGGCAGACGCGTCGCCGCCGCAATCGCATCGAGCTCGGCGCGTGACTTGATCCCGGTGAAGAACAAGGCATCGACTCCGGCGGCTTCATAGGCCTGCGCGCGACAAATGGCGTCGTCGAGCGAGGTGATCGACGCCGCGCCGGTACGGCCCATGATGACAAGCGAGGGATCGCTGCGGCCATCGAGCGCGGCCTTCATCTTGCCGACACCTTCTTCCAGCGAGATCAACTGCGCCTTCGTCTCCCCGAAGGCCGCCGGCAACAGCGTGTCCTCGATGGTGAGGCCGGCCGCGCCCGCCGTCTCCAGCTCCTGCACGGTGCGGCGGACGTTGAGCGCATTGCCATAGCCGTGGTCGGCATCGACCAGCACCGGAAGTGTTGCGGCGCGCGACATCCGCCGCATCTGCTCGGCGAGTTCGGTCAGCGTGATCAGCGCGACGTCGGCATCACCGAGCACGGCGAGCGAGGCAGCCGAGCCGCCGAACATGCCGAGCGGGAAACCGAGATCCTCGGCGATGCGGATCGAGATGGCGTCGTAGACGGAGCCGGGATGGATGCAGGCCGAACCCGACAAGATCGAACGCAGTGTTTCGCGGCGGGAACGGAAGGCCATGGTGCTGTCTCGGTTAGTGCAACGCCGTCGCAACATACTCCGTCAATGACGAAGTTGGTGGGGCCCGGGCGAGAGCCCCACTCACACCTTACGCAAACTCCAATATCAACGCATCCACCGCGAGCGTGGCGCCGGGGCTGGCGTGGATCTTCTTCACGGTGCCGTCCTGCTCGGAGCGGAGCACGTTCTGCATCTTCATGGCTTCGACCACCGCGAGCGTCTCGCCGGCCTTGACCTCCTGCCCTTCGGTCACAGCGATCGAGACCACGAGCCCGGGCATCGGACAGAGCAGCTTCTTGCCGGTATCGGCGGCCGTCATCACCGGCATCAGCCGTGCCGATGCAGCTTCCGCTTCGGTCCAGACATAGACCGGCACCTCGACACCCTGATGCGCAAGGCGGAGGCCGTTCGCGATCGGACGCGCCTGCACCGCCACGACCTGGCCGTCGATCGTGCCCTGCCAGACCGGATCGCCCGGCTTCCAAGGCGACTGCAACAGATGCGCCTGGCCGGCCTTGCCGTCGGCATCGACGAAGCGCACGGCGATCGCCTCGCCCTCGCGCGCAACTTCGAGCAAAATCTCCTGGCGGTCGAGCCAGACCGCGCGCCGGCGCTCGCGCTGCACGATGCGGCCGCCCATCTGGCCGGAGATCTGGCGCTTGCGCTCGCCGAGCACGTGATCGATCGCGGCGCCGACCGCCGCAATGCGACGTGCGACCTCGCCTTCGGGCACGCGCACCGCAAAGCCCTTGGGAAATTCTTCCGCGATGAACCCGGTCGAGAGGTTGCCCTCGCGCCAGCGCGGATGGTGCATCAAGGCCGACAGGAATGGGATGTTGTGGCGGATGCCGTCGACATAGAAGGAGTCCAGCGCTGTCGCCTGCGCCTCGATCGCGGCGGCACGCGAGGGCGCATGCGTGACCAGCTTGGCGATCATTGGATCGTAATGGATCGATATCTCGCCACCCTCCTGCACGCCGGTGTCGTTGCGCACGGTGATGCCGTCTTTGCTCACTTCCGCCGGCGGTCGGTATTTCACCAGGCGCCCGATCGAGGGCAGGAAGTTGCGGAAGGGATCTTCGGCGTAAAGGCGCGATTCCACGGCCCAGCCCTTGAGCGAGACGTCCTTCTGCGCAATCGCGAGCTTCTCGCCGGCGGCCACACGGATCATCTGCTCGACGAGATCGACGCCGGTGACGAGCTCGGTCACGGGATGCTCGACCTGGAGGCGCGTGTTCATCTCCAGGAAGAAGAAGCTCTTGTCCTGGCCGGCGACGAATTCGACGGTGCCGGCGGAATCGTAATTCACCGCCTTGGCGAGCGCGACCGCCTGCTCGCCCATCTTGCGCCGGGTGGCCTCATCGAGCAGGGGCGACGGCGCCTCCTCGATGACCTTTTGGTTGCGGCGCTGGATCGAGCATTCACGCTCGCCGAGATAGATGACGTTGCCGTGCTTGTCGCCCAGCACCTGGATCTCGATGTGGCGGGGATCGACGATGAACTTCTCGACGAAAACGCGGTCGTCGCCGAATGAGGCCTTGGCCTCGGCCTTGGCGAGATTAAAGCCCTCGGCGACCTCGGCCCTCGAATGCGCAATACGCATGCCCTTGCCGCCGCCGCCGGCGGAGGCCTTGATCATCACGGGATAGCCGATCTCATCCGAAATGCGGACCGCGTGCTTGTCGTCCTCGATGACGCCGAGATAGCCGGGCACGGTCGAGACTTTGGCCTTGGCGGCGGCCTTCTTGGATTCGATCTTGTCGCCCATCGCGGCGATTGCGCCCGGGTTGGGGCCGATGAAGACAATGCCCGCGGCCTCCAGCGCGCGCGGAAACGCCTCACGCTCGGACAGGAAGCCGTAGCCGGGATGCACGGCTTGCGCGCCGGTCTTGCGGCAGGCCTCCACGATCTTCTCGATCACCAGGTAGCTCTCGGCCGCTGATGGCGGCCCGATCAGCACGGCCTCGTCGGCCATCTCGACATGGAGGGCGTCGCGGTCGGCCTCGGAATAGACCGCAACCGTCTCAATTCCCATGCGGCGCGCGGTCTTGATGACCCGGCAGGCGATTTCGCCGCGATTGGCGATCAGGATGCGTTTGAACATGCTTTTCTTGAGTCTCGACCTTGGGCGGGACCCTTCCCCGGCCGTTGGGGCCTATCGGGACGGGCCGTGTGGCTCCCGTGGTACATCAAAATTGGGCGGAGGCAACGGTCAAAATCCGCAGGCCCCTGGCGTACCAGACGGGACCGAACCCGGCCCCACGGATCCCGCCGACGCGCTGCTTCGCGCTACGGTCCTTTGGGCCTGGCCGCGTCCCGCACCAGGGCATGAACGAAGCCGAGCTTCGTGACCACCGCGGGCGACAGGATGAAGGGATAGAGGTCGCGCGCGCCCATGGCGCGGTTGACGCTGTTCATGGCGAAGGTGAAGGGCAGCCATGCATTGACCAGGACCTCGACGTCCTTGGCCTGGTACGAGTTGAAGCGGATCCGCGCGGTCAGCTCGCCGTCGCGGTCGACCCGTGGCCGCACCTCCATGCCGAACTCGGAGGCCATCTCCAGAGTGTCGACGATGTGGAGATAGTGCGCCCAGGTTTCCGCGAAATCTTCCCAGGGGTGCGTCGTGGCGTAGGCCGAGACGTAGTTCTGTTGCCAGTCAGGCGGAGCGCCTTCGGCATAGTGGCGCTGCAAGGCTTGGCCGTAATCCACTGAATCCTCGCCAAATACCGCGCGGCATTGGTCGAGCTTGCCCCCATTACGGACCAGCACGTCCCAAAAATAGTGGCCGACCTCGTGGCGGAAATGCCCGAGCAAGGTCCGGTACGGCTCGCCCATCTCCAGCCTGCGCCGCTCGCGTTCGATCTCGTCGGTCTCGGTGAGCGCGATCGTGATCAGGCCGTTGTCATGGCCGGTCATGATCCTCTCGCCGCTGCTCGGATCGTCGGCGAGGAAGTTGAAGATCAGGCCGTGTTCGGGATTGTCGTGCCGCGTCTGGAGCGGCAGCTTCCAGCGGATCAACGAATAGAACAAGCGGTGCTTCGCCACCTCCAGCTCGCGCCAGCCGGCAAGCTGGGCGGAATCCGACAGGTCCGGCACGATGCCGTTATGGCGGCAGGCACGGCAATAGCCGGTGCTATCGCCCGCATCCGTCAGCCAGTTGCAGGAATCATACTCGGCGTTGCGGCACAGCATGCGTCCCTTGCCCTTGTCGGCGAGCGTGGCCCAGCCGTCCCCATCGGGCTCGAGCGCCGACATCGTCTCCTTCTCCGGCAGGAAGGCGACCCGGTGGCCGCAGCGTTCGCAGGCGCGGTTCTCGAAATAGAGGACGTTGCCGCAGGCCTGGCAGACAAAGAGCTTCAAGATTTGGCCTCTTCGGAAAGGGAGTTTTATAGCGGATCGCTCGGCGCCTCGCGAAGACGCCGCGGCGGGCCGATCGTTCCAACCCTGGGAACAAAATGCCAGCCCGGAGGTTGACTGGACGGACTTTTCCCGCCTTTCACAAGGCGCAGGACCTCCTCTCGATATTTTCCTTTGAGCAATGGCCATCACGCTCCTTCTGTGTGAGTATCAGTCCGGCACGTGCGCACCCGCATGACAACGGCCGACGCCTTGAACGATCCCCTGCCCGAGACCATCGCCGCCGAAAGGCTGCGCCAGCACCTGGAAGAGATCGCGCGCGAGCGCGACAATGCCTATCACGCGCTTCAGGAGCGCGAGGCCGAGCTCGCGCGCATCCAGCGCATCGGCAAGGTCGGCGGGCTCGAGGTCGACTTCCGCGAGGGCTTCAAGAATCGCCGCTCGCCTGAATACCTGATGATCCACGGGCTGCCGCTCGAGGCCGTCGACGAATCGCACGAGGACTGGGTTAGCCGCATCCATCCCGACGACCGCGACGCGACCGTCAAGCATTTCCTCGAGGCACTCGCCGGGACCAACGAGGATTATACGGCCGAATACCGCATCATTCGTCCGAGCGACGGCGAGACCCGCTGGATCCGTGTCGTCGCCAAGATCGAGCGCGATAGCGAGGGCCGCGCTATCCGCCTGGTCGGTGCCCATATCGACATCACCGACCAGATGGTCGCGCGCGAGACGCTGCGCGAGAGCGAGGAGCGCTTCCGGCTGATCGCCGACAGCGCGCCGGTGCCGATCTGGGTCACAAAGCTCGACCGCAAGCGCTCCTTCGCCAACCAGGCCTATGTCGACTTCCTCGGCCTGCCCTATGACCAGGCCATCGATTTCGACTGGCGCAAGGTGCTGCATCCCGACGACCTGCCGCGTGTGCTGCAACAATCGGTGCAGGGCGAAGCCTCCCTGAAGCCGTTCGTGCTGGAAGCGCGCTACAAGGACGCCAGTGGCGAATGGCGCTGGCTGCGCTCGGAATCCCAGCCGCGCTGGGATCCGACCGGCAAGCATATCGGCTTCATCGGTGTCGCCCATGACATCACCGCCGCCAAGCAGGCCGAGATCGAGCTCCGCCGGCTCAACGAGACACTCGAGGAGCGCATCATCGAGCGCACCGCCGAGCTCGAAGCCAATGAGGCGCGGCTGCGCGCGATCCTGGAAACCAGCAACCAGTATCAAGGCCTGGTCAATCTCAGGGGCGAATTGCTTTACGCCAACAAAACCGCACTCGATGACATACGCGCGGAAGCGCGGGACGTCATCGGCAAGCCACTCTGGGAGACAGCCTGGTTCACCGGCACCCAAGGCATGAGCGCGATCGTGCGCGAGGCGTTCGAGACCGTGCTCAAGGGCGAAGCCGTCAGGATGGAGATCCGCCTGCGCCTTCCCGTCGGCGAGCGCGATTTCGAGTTCGGCATGCGCCCGGTGCTCGACCGCCACGGCAGCATCACCGGCGCCGTGCCCGAAGCCGTCGACATCACCGAGCGGCGCCGCGGCGAGGAAGCGCTGCGGCAATCGCAAAAGATGGAGGCGATCGGCCAGCTCACCGGCGGCGTCGCGCACGATTTCAACAATCTCCTCACCATCATCCGCTCGGCGACCGACTTCCTGCGCCGGCGCGAGCTACCGGAGGAGCGCCGGCGTCGCTATGTCGACGCGATCTCGGACACCGTCGAGCGCGCCTCCAAGCTGACCGCGCAGCTTTTGGCCTTTGCGCGCCGGCAGCCATTGAAGCCACAGATATTCAATGTCGGCAGTCAGGTCGAGGGCGTGGCACAGCTGGTCCGGCCACTGGTCGGCGGCCGCATCGAGATCGCCGTGGAGGTGCACGATTCCGACTGCTACACCATCGCCGACATCGCCCAGTTCGAGACCGCGCTGATCAACCTCGCCATCAATGCCCGCGATGCAATGGAAGACGAGGGCCGCCTCACCATTGCGGTCCGCAAGGTTTTGGGCACCCCGAGTCTGCGCTCGCAATCGGCGCGCAGCGGTGACTATGTCGCAATCTCGGTCGCCGATACCGGCAGCGGGATCGCGCCGGAACACCTCGACTCGATCTTCGAGCCGTTCTTCACCACCAAGGAAGTCGGCAAGGGGTACCGGCCTTGGCCTCAGTCAGGCTTTTGGATTTGCAAAGCAGTCCGAGGGCGACATTGCGGTGACGAGTGCACCGGGCAAGGGCGCGACCTTCACCATCTATCTGCCGCAGGCGCAGAGCCCCGCCGCGGACAAGGAAGCCGCGGCGTTGACCCACGAAGCCGCCACGACCGGACGCGGCTATCGCGTGCTGGTGGTCGAGGACAATGACGATGTCGGCCAGTTCTCGACCGAGCTTCTGGAAGATCTCGGCTACGTCGTCCGCCGCGTCGCCAATGCCAATGCGGCGCTGGGCATCCTCGGCGAGAACGAATTCGCCGTCGACCTCGTTTTCTCCGATGTCATCATGCCCGGCATGAATGGGGTCGAGCTCGCCGGCATCATCCGCGAGCGCTATCCGGGTCTCCCGGTCGTGCTCACGAGCGGCTACAGCAACGTGCTCGCCGAAAACGCGCATCGCGGCTTCGAGCTGATCCAGAAGCCATATTCGGTGGAGTCGCTGTCGCGCATTTTGCGCAAGGCGATCTCGGAGAAGCTGTCGGTGTCGGGGTGAGAGTGAAGTTCGCGAGACGCCTCCTCAGACTTCGTCATTGCGAGCGCAGCGAAGCAATCCAGAATCGTTCGGCGGCGACAGTCTGGATTGCTTCGTCGCAAGAGCTCCTCGCAATGACGGCGCTGGCGCGCCGCCCCAACCCGACAGGCTTTTGAACGATATGAAAACCGCCCTTCTCTCTGCCTGGCAAACCTGGGCGCTGCTCTCCGCCTGCTTTGCCGCACTCACAGCGATCTTCGCCAAGGTCGGCGTCGAGAATATTAACCCGGACCTTGCGACCTTCATCCGCACCATCGTGGTGCTGCTCGCTTTCTCGATCTTATTGTTTTTCACCGGGCAGTTCGCCGCGCCATCGGCGGTCTCGTCAAAGACCTGGCTGTTCCTGGTGCTCTCGGGGCTTGCGACCGGCGCGTCTTGGCTGTGCTATTTCCGCGCGCTGAAGCTTGGACCCGCGACGCTCGTAGCGCCGATCGACAAGCTCAGCGTCGTGCTGGTTGCCATGTTCGCCTTCACGTTTCTCGGCGAGCGCCCGACCGCGCAAGGCTGGGTCGGCATCGCCATGATCGGCGCCGGCGCGGTGCTGCTGGCGGTGAAATTCTGAGGCGGAACAAAGCTGTCGCGAAATCCCCTGCCTGAGACACGCAAGTCGCCCATGGCGCCCCGAATCCGCGGGGGAAGACAGCGGCGGCGGCTTCCGCTATCGCTGCCGAATGAACCCAATCCATTCAAGGACTGACCGTGCCGCATGACGCCATCTGGGCCTGGAGCATCATCGTCGCCGCGACCGCGGGCGTCATCATCCGCCCGTTTCGCTTGCCCGAGGCGATCTGGGCCGTTATCGGTGCCGCCGCACTGGTGCTGCTCGGCTTGTTGCCGTGGCAGGATGCGCTGACGGGACTCGAGAAAGGCATCGACGTCTATCTCTTCCTGATCGGCATGATGCTGATCGCCGAGCTCGCCCGGCTCGAGGGCCTGTTCGACTATCTCGCCGCGCTCGCGGTGGAATATGCCGGCGGCTCGCCGCAGCGGCTGTTCCTGCTGATCTACCTCGTCGGCACGCTCGTGACGGTGCTGCTCTCCAACGACGCCACCGCAATCGTGCTGACGCCGGCCGTGTTCGCCGCGACCCGCGCGGCAGGCGCAAAACCGCTGCCTTATCTGTTCGTCTGCGCCTTCATCGCCAATGCCGCGAGCTTCGTGCTGCCGATCTCGAACCCCGCCAATCTCGTGGTGTTCGGCGCGCGCATGCCGCAGCTCACCGAATGGTTGCGCCTGTTCGCCCTGCCCTCGGCGGCCTCGATCCTGCTCACTTATGTCGTGCTGCGCCTGACCCAGCACCGCGCGTTGAAGGAGGAGACCATTGCGCGCAAGGTACCGCATCCAAAACTCGGTCGCGGCGGCAGGCTGACGGCGGCAGGCATCGTGGCCATCGGCGTCGTGCTGGTCACGGCCTCCGCGCTCGACAAGCCGCTCGGGCTGCCGACCTTCGTCTGCGGCGTGATCACCGCCGCGATCGTGCTCCTGTTCAACTGGCAGTCGCCCCTGCCTGTGCTGCGGGGCGTCTCCTGGAGCGTGCTACCGCTGGTCGGCGGGCTCTTCGTGATGGTGGAAGCCCTGGTGAAGACCGGCGTCATCGGACAGCTCAGCGCGCTGCTGCACGAGGCGGTCGCGCAATCAATCCCACAAGCCGCCTGGAGCGTGGGCATTGCGACGGCAGTCGCCACCAACATTGCCAATAACCTGCCGGTTGGCCTCGTCGCAGGCTCGGTTGCCGCCAGCGATCATCTGCCAGGGGCTGTCGTCAGCGCGATCCTGATCGGTGTCGATCTCGGACCCAATTTGTCGGTGACCGGCTCGCTCGCGACCATCCTCTGGCTCGTCGCGCTGCGCCGGGAAAAGATCGAGGTCGGCGCCTGGCCATTCCTGAAGCTCGGCATGCTGGTGACGCCGCCCGCCCTGATCGCGGCGCTCGCGGCCGCGATCAGGTAGCGTGCTTCTTAGTCGTTCTCGTAGCCGTAGACTTCCGGCAGGATGAAGATTGCGGCGAGCAATCCGATCAGCGGGAAGATCGCGACGAACAACGTGGCACCAGCCTGCCCGATCGCGGCGAACAGCGACGGGAACAGGAAGATCGCCAGGAACGACGGCAGTTTCACGAACATGTAGGCGAAGCCGCTCGCCGTGCCGCGATATTTCGGCTTCGCGACCATGGTCGGGATCGTCATGCAGTTCGACGCATCCCAGTAATGGCCCCACAGCATCGCGGCGGCCGCGAACGGCAGCAGCATCTTGTTGTCGGTGTAGAGCGCAAAGGCCGCGACCAGCAGCGAGGCCAGCACGATGCCGAATCCGGCGATCGCGATGCCGCGATGGCCGATCTTCGGCGTCAGCAGCGGGCCGACCCAGCCCGACACCGCGGCGAGGCAGAACAGCGCCATCGTCACCAAATTGTTGCCGAGCACGCTCGACACGCCGACCATCACGAACAGCACCGGCAGGTAGAACGCGAACGTCGAGAACTCGCTGCCTTGCGCGAAGCAGGCGATCCAGCCGTAGATCGTGGCGCGCCAGCGGATCGGATCCTTCTTGAGATCGGCGAGGAAGGCGCGGGTGCTGACCTTCGGCACCACCACATCCCGGTCCGGCAGCATCGCCAGATCATCGTTGAACATCTCGCGCGCCACCATCTTGGCCTCGCGGAAGCGTCCCTTCTGCACCAGCCAGACCGCGGTTTCCGGCACGTCGTGGCGCATGATCAGGATGATCAGCGCCGGCACCGCGCCGAGGCCGAGCGTCACCCGCCACAGCATCTCGTGCTGGATGTCGAGCAGCAGGAAGATCACGATGACGCCGATGGTGAGCACCTCGCCCACGGCGAACATGAACTGCCAGCGGTTGCCCATGACCTCGCGCTCACCCTTGGCCATGGATTCCATGATGTAGGTGTAGCCGGTCGAGATGTCGGAACCGAGGGGAACCCCAAGCAGGAAGCGGATCACGACCAGCCAGCCGACGCTGGGCACGAAGGCCTGCGCCACGGCGAGCACGATGAACATCACCATCGTCACCAGGAACATCACGCGGCGGCCGATCTTGTCGGACAGCCAGCCGCCGAGCAGCGCGCCCACCAGGGCGCCGCCCTGCGTGCCTGCCGCGGCAAGGCCCAGCATCAGCGGGTCGGGATTGTACTGCTCCTTGATGAAGATCAGCACGAAGGCGATGGAATAGAGGTCCCAGGCTTCGACCAGGATCGAGGCCATCATCAGCCAGCCGACCTTGTTGCCCTTGGGACTGTAGTTCGTAATGAGGTAGCGGACCGCGGCTTCGCTCGCGGTCGGTTGTGGCATCGCCATCGTTGACATGTTTGGTCCTCCTAAACCTTTTTACGTGCCGAGCAGCGGTTCGATGCTGCAATCCAGCAAACGCGGATCGATCCCCGTCTCCATTCCCTCGAACATCTGGTCCATGTAGTCGATCAGGGCATCGCTCGCCTTCACCGCGTCGCCGACGCGGCGATTGGCGACCGCCCTGAGAATAGCCAGATGACGATCAATCGTTCCTGACAGCTCGGCCTGCCCAGGCATGAAGCGGTGATGGATGTAGCCGATGCGGCGGTACAGCGTGTGCAGCGGCCGCAGCGTGTGCACAAGGAAAGGCTCGCCCGCCGCATCCAGGACCAGCGCGTCGATGCGGCGGTCAATGCTGTTGAATTCGTCCAGGGTCAGGCTGGAGCGGCGCTCGCGCAGGAGACGCTCGATGTGCAGTGCCTGATTGCGGTGCGAGAGGCTGGCGCGATCGGCCGCAAGGCGGATCACGAAGCGTTCCATGTCGCGGCGCAAACCCAAGAGCATGCGCTCGCGCGCCAGATCGATCGGCGCGATGTGCAGGCCATGGCGCGGGCGGATGATGATCAGCGTGTCGGCGGAGAGTCGATTGACGGCGTGATGCACCGGCGTGCGGCCGAAGCCGGTGATCTGCTGCAGTTCCAGCATGGTCATGAACTGGCCAGGCTTGAGCTCGCAGTGGACGAGCAGCTCCTCGATCTTCTGATAGGCGAGCTCGAAGAAGTTGAGTCGGTTGCGTCGGCTCGGCTTGCCCTCGCCGTCGCGGTCCGTTCTCACCACCTCAAGCGCGCGCTTGCGCCGTGCCATCACATTGTCCTCCCGGCCGCCTGCTGTCGCTTCGCAGCGCGGCGCCTTATTTGTGACACCCTTAAAACATGTTGTGATATATTACAAGCGAGCGTAAGACGTCTGCTGGCCCGCTAGCTATTGCGGCGCACAATGACAACGAGACGGGCGCAACGCGCCGGCGATGGGAGGATGTTGCGGTGAAGATCACGTCGATCGAGACCCTGCGCACCGAGGAATTTTCCAACGTCATCTGGGTCCGCGTTCACACCGATACGGGCATGATCGGTCTCGGCGAGACCTTCTATGGCGCCGGCGCAGTCGAGGCGCAGATCCACGACACCTTTGCGGGCCGCCTGCTCGGCCGCCATCCCCTGCACATCGAGGCGATCCATCGCGACATGCTGAACCTGCCGATGGCGCAGTCCTCCACCGGTGTGGAATACCGCGCTGCCTCGGCGATCGACATCGCGCTGTGGGACCTGTTCGGCAAAGTCTGCAATCAGCCGGTGCACCAGATGCTCGGCGGCCTTTGCCGCGACAAGCAGCGCATCTACAACACCTGCGCCGGCACCCAATATGTCCGCTCCACCAATATCAGCCCGGTGTCGAACTGGAATCTCGGTGCCTCCGAAGGCCCCTACGAGGATCTTGACGCCTTTATGACCCGCGCCGATGCGCTGGCCGAAAGCCTGCTGGAAAGCGGCATCTCGGCCATGAAGATCTGGCCGTTCGATCCGGCGGCGCAGGAAAACAAGGGCCTCTACATCACCGCCGCTCAGATGAAGCAGGCAATCGAGCCGTTCGAGAAGATCCGCAAAGCGGTCGGCGACAAGATGGAGATCATGGTCGAGCTCCATTCGCTCTGGAATCTGCCGACGGCAAAGCAGATCGCGCGCGCGCTCGAGCCCTACAAGCCGACCTGGTACGAAGACCCGATCCGGATGAACTCGCCGCAGGCGCTCGCCGAATATGCGCGCTCCACCGACGTCTGGGTCTGCGCCAGCGAAACGCTGGGGTCGCGCTTCCCCTACAAGGACATGCTCGACCGCGACGCCATGCACGTGGTGATGGCCGATTTGTGCTGGACCGGCGGCCTCACCGAAGGCCGCAAGATCGCCGCGATGGCCGAGACCTATCACCGGCCCTTTGCACCGCACGATTGCATCGGCCCGATCGGCTTCATCGCCGCGATCCACATGTCGTTCAGCCAGCCCAATACGCTGATCCAGGAATCGGTGCGCGCCTTCTACAAGGGCTGGTACAATGAGCTCGTCACCACGAT
This sequence comes from Bradyrhizobium sp. LLZ17, assembly GCF_041200145.1. Lineage (NCBI taxonomy): Bacteria > Pseudomonadati > Pseudomonadota > Alphaproteobacteria > Hyphomicrobiales > Nitrobacteraceae > Bradyrhizobium > Bradyrhizobium zaerense. The sequence continues at coordinate 746,089 of NZ_CP165734.1, read as the reverse complement.
GCCTGTGATCAAGGACGGCTATGTCTTCCCGATGGAAGGCCCCGGCCTTGGCGTCGATCTGCTGCCCGCGGTGTTCGATCGTAGCGATCTCACCGTGCGCCGCTCCAACTCTTAAGGATTCTTGAGATGAGCACTGCCCTCTTTGATCTTTCCGGCCGCACCGCGCTCGTGACCGGCTCCTCCCGCGGGCTTGGCCGCGCCATCGCCGAGGGCATGGCCAAGGCCGGTGCGAAACTGATCATCAACGGCGTCGATCCCAAGCGGGTCGAGCAGGCCGTGGCCGAATTTCGCGCTGCCGGGCATCAGGCCGAAGGCGCCGCCTTCAACGTGACTGACGAGCCAGCCATCCTCGCCGCCTTCGAAAACTTCGACAAGACCGGACTTGCAATCGACATCGTCGTCAACAATGCCGGCATCCAGCACCGCAAGCCGCTGGTGGAGTTCACCACCGACGAGTGGCGCAAGGTGATCGAGACCAATCTCACCAGTGCCTTCGTGATCGGCCGCGAGGCGGCCAAGCGCATGATCCCGCGCAAGCGCGGCAAGATCATCAATATCGGCTCGCTCGGCAGCGAGCTGGCGCGTCCTACCATCGCGCCCTACACCGCGGCCAAGGGCGGCATCAAGAATCTCACCCGCTCGATGGCGGTGGAATGGGCCCAGCACGGCATCCAGGCCAACGCGATCGGCCCCGGCTACATGCTGACCGACATGAACGAGGCGCTCGTCAACAACACCGACTTCAACAATTGGTTGATGGGCCGCATTCCGTCAAAGCGCTGGGGCAGGCCGGACGAGCTGGTGGGCGCCGCGATCTTTCTCGCGTCGGACGCTTCCACCTACGTCAACGGCCAGATCATCTATGTCGATGGCGGCATGATCGCCGCGATGTGATCGCGAAACTCCGAGGGAACGAGCCCATGCGCGCCGTCGTCATCCACGCACCGAAAGACCTGCGGATCGACAGCTACCCCGATCCGGCGCCAGGCCCTGGCGAGGTCCGCGTCAAGATTGCCAATGGCGGTATCTGCGGCTCCGACCTGCATTACTATCATCACGGCGGCTTTGGCGTCGTGCGCATCCAGCAGCCGATGGCGCTCGGCCATGAAATCGCCGGCGTGGTCGAAGCGGTGGGGGACGGCGTCACCAACGTGAAGGCCGGCACACGCGTCGCGGTCAATCCGAGCAAGCCGTGCGGCCAGTGCCTGCATTGCCGGGAGGGCATGCGCAACCAGTGCCTCGACATGCGCTTCCTCGGCAGCGCGATGCGCTTTCCCCATGTACAGGGTGGCTTTCGCGAATTTCTGACGATCGATGCCACGCAGGCCGTGCCGATCGCGGACAAGCTGTCGCTGGCGGAAGCAGCTGTCGCCGAGCCGCTCGCGGTCTGCCTGCATGCCGGAAAGCAGGCTGGCCCCCTGCTCGGCAAGCGCGTCCTGATCACCGGCTGCGGCCCGATCGGCGCGCTGATGATCCTGGTCTCCCGCTTCGGCGGCGCCGCCGAGATCGTGGTGACCGATGTCGCCGACGCACCGCTGGCGGTTGCGCGGAAGCTCGGGGCCACTCACGCCATCAATGTCGGGAGCGTTGCCGCTGCACTCGATCCCTGGCGCACCGGCAAGGGCGTGTTCGACACCCTGTTTGAAGCCTCCGGCAACCAGGCCGCGCTGCGGACCGCGCTCGACGTGCTGCGGCCCGGTGCAACGCTGGTGCAGCTCGGTCTCGGCGGCGAGATGACGCTGCCGATCAATTCCATCGTCGCCAAGGAGCTGCAGCTCCGCGGCACCTTCCGCTTCGATCCCGAGTTCGAGCTCGCCGTGCGGCTGATGGGCGAAGGCCTGATCGACGTCAAGCCGCTGATCACGGCGACCATGCCGTTCGAGCACGCGGTCGCCGCCTTCGAGCTCGCCAGCGACCGCGCGCAATCGATGAAAGTGCAGCTGACGTTCTGACGCTGGTCGAAGCCTCAGGTTAATCGATCTCGGCGAGGCCTGATGCTCAGGCGAGATAGCGCGTGAGATAGCCGTCCATGGCGTAGAGCGCGCAGAGTGCGAGGCTCGACCACACCGCGGCGGTGAAATACAGGAACATCCAGGTCAGCTCGCCCCTCCAGTGCGCGATGTCGTGGGTCACGACCCACCGCGTCGAGACGTCGTGCAGCCCCTCGAGGAAGCCGAGGAAGGTGTTGCCCTCGGCATGGCCAGCCCGCCAGCGGCTCAGATACATCGGCACGTCGACGGTGACGAGGAAGGCGAGGAAGCAGGCGATGCCGATGATGCCGGCAATCAGCGCCCAGCGCACCGGTCCCTGGAATTCCGGCATCAGCCGGCACAGCGCGATTCCTGCGATGAAGAACGTCACCGCCCACAGCGAGTTCTCGACCGCGTTGTAAAGAAAATTGGTGGTCACCACCGCGTACCAGGAGAAGCACTCCGCGATGATGATGATGGGTACGATCACCCATGCGATGTTCACGACGGTATCGGCGCCCGTCATCGTGCCGAGCTGGTGCAGGATGATCGCCCATTGCGCGACGAAGCACAGCTCGGCCACAGTCGCGACCGAACGGCCGACGAACACGCTGGAGAGCCAGGTGTCGAACAGGCAGATGCGCTGCACATCGGCGCGCGGCAGGAACGAACGGAAGGCGCAGCCGAACACATAGCCTGCACAAAGCAGCAGCATCAGCCCGATGCTGGAGCCGCCGCCGAGGCTGCTTGCGGGTGTCGGATAAAACTCGCGGTACAGCATGAACCAGACGACGATGTTGGCGGTACTGACCAGCGTCAGGGACCCCCACCACCACGCCAGGGGATTTGACCGCGCCTGCCACCGCAACATCGAGCCGCTCCGCTGTAATGAACCTGACATCCTGTGGTAATAATACTGTCACAAGATGGCTTGCAATCACTACAAAAATCCGCGCGTCCGATCGCTCCGATGCCGTATTTTGTCAACAGTCGGAACGGATTCGCGCCCGCGGAAGGAAGCGATTGCCTGAGGCGCGGACGGAAGCGGATCCTGGCGGTCAGCGGCGCTCGCGACGATAGCCGCCGGAGCGGATCAGATCGTCACGTTCCTCCACGTAATCCCGGTATTCGGTGATCGCGCGATTGGCCATCCTAATCCGGTTCGTCTGGCCCTGGTCGACCATCACCGTGACCCGCTGGGCCAGGAACACGCAGGCTTCGAATTCGTCGCGGATGACCCCTGTGCGAGCGAGAAAGTCCCACGCGATCTCGTAGGCCTGTTCAGCAGCGGGATTGCGATAGTCGCTGAAGATAATGTGCGCCATCTGTATCAAACCGAAACGAACGGCCGCGTTCCTGTCGGTCTTTTTGCCCACGAGCAGCAGAGCTGGATACGCAGGACCACCGGTCGCGCCTGGCGCGCCGGTGGTTCTGGCCTCGACGCGAGCCTGTCAGGCCGCCTGGCGCTGGTGTGAGAGGTATTCCATAGTCACCTTCTCGACATTGGAGTCGATCCAGCTCGCCATGCGCTGCTCTTCCTTCAGCGACGTCTCCAGCGGTCCCTTGGCCTCCGCTATGCCGGCGGCGGTGCAGAGCGCAAGCAGAGACTTATAGGCGGCAATCTCGAAATTCTCGAACGCGTTGTTGGCGAACGTGTTCTTGAGAATCTCGTCGCCGGCCGTCGCGTGCGCCATCGCCTGAACGTTGGCCATCATCGATTGTGCGGTGTCCTTCAGACTGGACGTGCTCTCGCCGCACGCCTCCAGGCACTTTTCCAATCGCTTCAGCTGCTCGTTGGTCTCCTGAAGGTGGGCCGTGAGCTTCGCCTTGACTTCCGGATATTCGTCCAGCCGCTCCGACTGTCGTTCCATCAGCTCTCGCGCCTGAATTTCCATCGCATGCGCGTTGCGTAGTCCAACCACGAACGTATCGCGGGCTTCGTTAGCCATTTCCTGGTCCTCCATCTGGCTGGCTTCGTGGCCGCCAACCCGCGATGGTTGCGGATGGTTCCTATGCTGATTGCGCCGAGATCGCGAGCTGTTCCGGCCTTCGGACCTTGAGCTAACCTGCGATAGCAGACGACAAAACAGCGCTCCGCCTTAGGAACGTCCGCGACGGAATCGTCGTTTTCCGCGTGCCTCACGGCAACTCTGGGACTTCGACCGTACGGCCACCCTACGGAGTGATGCTGCTGCAGAAGAAGATCTGGCGCATCGGGATCATCGAGATCGGGTGTATCGGGCTGAACGCAGATGACACAAATTCCCCTCTCTTCCGCCGCCGAAGCGGAACATCCCAAATTCGATCTCGATCGCAACGACAATACGAGGCAGATCGTGGCCGACGTGGCCTACCGGCAGCTTGCGATCGTCAACGTGATCTTTGTTGGATTGGAGAGCGCCGGCGACGGCAATTGGGTTTTGGTGGACGCCGGCATTCCCGGCTCGGCGCAGGCGATACGCTCGGCAGCGAGCGCACGGTTCGGCGGACAAGGCCGGCCGGCATGCATTGTCATGACCCATGCTCATTTCGACCATGTGGGCGCGCTGGAGACGCTAGCGCGCGAGTGGGACGTGCCGGTCTATGCGCACGCGGCCGAGCATCCCTATCTCGACGGCAGCCAGTCCTATCCGCCGGCGGATCCGAGCGTCGGCGGCGGGTTGCTCGCCCGGCTGTCTCCGCTGTTTCCCACCAAGCCGGTCAACGTTGCATCGCGGCTCTATGACCTTCCCTCGGATCATAGCGTGCCATTCATGCAGGATTGGCGATGGACCCCCGGCCACACGCCAGGACACGTCTCGCTCTGGCGCGAACGCGACCGCGTGTTGATCGCGGGTGATGCCTTCATCACAACGCGGCAGGAGTCGGTTTACGCCGCCGTGACGCAAACCCCTGAGATGCATGGGCCGCCCATGTATTTCACACCGGATTGGGTCAGTGCCAAAGCATCGGTGCGCGAGCTTGCCGCACTTGGTCCCGAGATTGTCGTGACCGGCCATGGTGCGGCAATGCAAGGTGCGGAGATGAGAGCCGCGCTCGATTCTCTCGCCTTGCGATTCGATGAAGTTGCGGTCCCCGAGAGTCAACAGCGCTGACGCGCACGCGGAGCGCGCGCCCAATTCCGCGGGGCCGCAGCCGCGGAACCCGGAACGCGCAATCGTGAGTTGGGATGCCGGGCTCTCCCCGCTAAAAGAGACCGGGGCGCATCAGAGCATTTCGCAGGGCACGTGCCGGCTATTGTCATCTCATCGCACATCACGCGGCGGACCCTCGCTCGGGCGGCGCTTGTTCCCTTCGCAATCGCGCTCCCCCCGGCCGCGCCGCGCCTCGGCGGATTCCGATATGATCCAGCAGATGCGCGACATCGTCGCCACCGAGCTCGCACCCACGGCGACCCCTGATCATCCGGGCGGCTTGGCGGCTGCCCTCTACGCCGGCCGCCATGTCGAATTCTTCAGCTATGGCTTCGCGGACGAGACCAGCAAACGCCCGGTAACAGCCGACACGCTGTTCAACCTCGCGTCCTTGCGAAAACCTTTCGAGGCGACGCTGGTGGCGCTCGGCGCGCTCCGCGGCGAGTTGCGGCTCGACGATCCCCTGCCGAAATATCTTCCGGAGCTCCACGGCAACACCATCCGCCACGTCACGGTCGGCGAGCTCGTCACGCACACGTCGGGACTGTTGCTGCCGACCGATCACCCGCCCTGGCCGAACGAATCCTTCACGCGCGCGCAATTCATCGACATGCTCAACGGCTGGACACCGCCCGCAGGCGTCGCGCCCGGCAAGCAGCGCATCTACTCGCATGCCGGCTACGTGCTGATTCAACTCGTGCTCGAAGGCTGCTACCGCGCGCCGATCCGCGAGCTGATCGAGAGCCGCATTCTCAAGCCGCTCGGAATGCAGGCGACGTTCGTTCCGGAACGTGGACCGGACAACCGCGCCGTCATGGACGGGACCTGGATGCAGCGCGTGGTGCAAGGCTATTCGACCAGGGCGCCGCGCTCGGTCCAGCCGGCGATCAGCAGAGCTATTTCGATCTTCCCGGCACCGGGCAGATGTTCTCGTCGGCGCGGGACATCGCGACATTCGCGGCCGCATGCGTCGACGGCCGATCGGCCGACCCGAATCTGCGCGAGGCACTGCGGATGACCCAGCATGAGGCCTTCCGGGTCGACGAGAAATTCGGGCAAGGCATGGCCTGGGAGACGGTGCATCTTCCCGAGGTCACCGTCGTCGACAAGCCGGGCGGCCTCAACAATGCCTCCGGCTATATCGGCCTGGTGCCATCACGGCGGATCGGCATCGTGCTGCTGGCCAATCGCGGCGAATATCCGCACGAGATCGCCCGCTACAAGATCCTGCCCGCGCTGGCTCAGCTGGTGGCCGCGCATGGCGGCTGAACCTCAAAGCCGAAGGGTGGGCTGAGCGGGGGCTTTCCACGCCGGGATGGTGACCAACGTCTGGGATGGCCGATCAACGGACGTTGCGCGCTTCAGACGGAGCGCGTCAGTCCGCCGTCGACGCGGATGTTCTGGCCGGTGATGTAGGCCGCCCCGTCGGAGGCCAGGAACGAGACCGTCGCCGCGATCTCCTCGACCTTGCCGTAGCGTTTCATCGGCACGCTGTCGCGACGCGCATCGGTCTGCGGCAGGCTGTCGATCCAACCCGGCAGCACGTTGTTCATCCGGACGTTGTCCGCGGCACAGGTGTCGGTGAATATCTTCGTGAACGCAGCCAGGCCTGCGCGGAACACCGCCGAGGTCGGAAACATCGCGCTCGGCTCGAACGCCCACGCGGTCGAGATGTTGATGATGGCGCCCGCCCTCTGAGCCTGCATCGCCGGCGTCACGAGCCGCGTCGGACGGATCACGTTGAGAAGATATGTGTCCAGGCCAGTATGCCACTGGTCGTCGGTGATCTCCGTGATCGCCGCGCGCGGCCCGTGGCCGGCGCTGTTGACGAGCACATCGATGCGCCCCCATTTGGCCATCGTACCGTCGACGAGGCGCTTGAGATCGTCGCTCGACTGGTTCGAGCCGGTGAGGCCGAGCCCACCGAGTTCGGCCGCAAGCGCTTCGCCCTTGCCGGAGGATGACAGGATCGCCACGCAAAAGCCGTCAGCTGCAAGCCGACGCGCAGCCCCCGCTCCCATGCCGCTGCCACCCGCGGTGACGAGTGCTACTTTTTGTACTGCCATGGCCGATCATCCCTTTTGACACCGTTGAGGCGAGCCAGCAGTCCGCCTGTCATGGGAGCCTTCTACAGCCGGACTTGCCGGCAGGTCCATCGCCGAAGGTATCATCATGGGGCCGCGAGCCTGTCGCGACCACGTCCTGTTAGGACTCAGCTAGCCCGACTGGAATTATTGTAATCTGTTTCACATAGCCGCGGCCGCCCAGCGTGTAGGGGTGAGGATCCCTGCTTTGCGGGGCCGGCTCGAAGACCCTTTTGCTCGATGTCTTTTTTTCGCCAATCGCTATTTTCATTGAAGTGAGGATTTCATGACCGAAGCCAGAACCAGGGTCCGCCCTCCTCGGCACACTGCAGGCGATCTGGCGCGCCCCGCGCTCGCGACGGCGCTGCTGCTTGCCGTCTGGCGGCGTTCGGGCTGCACACGCTGTTGATCTTGGGTCCCGCGATGCGCGAGAGCGCTGAGGCGGAGCTGGCACGGGTCATTGCGGACGAGGATCGTGATGTCTGCGGACAGTTCGGCTTGCGCCCGGATACCAAACCATTTGAGGCCTGCAGCCGCGAGCTAGCGACGGTCAGGCGCAAGCAGTCCGACCGCGACCACGCCGCCGCGGCAGGAATTCTCTAACAAAGCACGCCGCTCAATAGCAACGCATGACGTTGACGGTGTGCTCGCCGCCGCCGCGGCCAGGCACCGTCACGGACTCCGTCGGACAGCTCGGCACATAGGGCCGGTCGGAGGGCACGACATTCGGCGGGAAGCGGTGAGCCCAGTCCCAGGGAACGTCATAGGTGTAGGTGTAGCGCACCTCGTTGGAGACCGGCTGCCCGGCATTGGCGAAAGGATCGCTGTAGGTCGCGCCGTCGTAGACGAAACCGCCGCCACCGGGCCAGTAAACCCAAGGATTATTGAAGCCATTGTTGCGGCCGCGGAACCGCGCTCCCGGCGCGATCGGCGGACGTGCTGCGGCCGGTGGCGCGGCAGCGGCCACGACGCCATGCGGGGCACCACCGGGTCTTGCAAAACTGTCGCTGGAAGCAAGGAGCAGCGCGGCTGCGCTGAGCGAGGCGAGCAACGCCCCATATGGTCTGGACATCATGATACGCACCAACTCGTTTGGCTTCGCGATACTGCTCCCCATTGCACGCTAGGCCGGCCCATCGCCCGCCCGCAAATGTATAATTAATTATTGGTTAAGGCACAGGCTTAACAGGGCGCGGGGCTGGGGCGCGTCAGCGGCCCTGCTGTTTCCGGAGCCAATCCAGCATGTCCTGCGCATTGCCCGTGCCCTGTGACACGATCGCGGTATTGCCGCCGCTGCGGCGATAGACGGTGGTGCGGCCGGGCTCCCTGTCGACCTTGACCTCGGCCTGCGCCGGATCGCCGCTTTGTGTGATGATGGCCGTTCCGTTTTCGTCCTGGACCACGGTGGTGTGGCCGTCGCCGGCCTCCCCGGCCCCGGCCGGTGTCATCGCAATCGCGGTCATGAGGCCCATTCCGGATGCGAGCAGGAGGAATTTCATCTCATACCTCATTGTCTTGATCATCGTGCGAACTGGAATATGGCATCATCGTGCGAACTGAAATATGGCCAACCAGTTGAAGCGTCCCAACTGGCTGACGGCTCCCGTGTTCATGTCACCGACCTGAAGCAGCAACGCGTTCGTCGAGTTGCCGACCTGGGTGATATCCGCAATGTTGCTCACCCCTGACTGGCCGATCAACGCATTGGTGGTGCCGCCGACCTGAATGACATCGACATAGTTGCGCGTCCCATTCTGCACAATGGTCGCATCGACGGTGCCCGTACCGATCTCGATCACCCGGGCGATATTGTTGCTGCTATTCTCGACGATCGTGATCGGCTGCGGATTATTGCCGAACTCCACCACGGTCTCGATGCTCACGTTCGCGTTGGTCTGGGAGTGCGCGAATCCGTCAATAGGCGGCCTTGGCCTGGATCCCGCGGATGCCTCTGACGCAACGCTGATGGCGGCCGACAACGTCACCAGTGCCAAGAGCCCGCTACTATATCTCATCGCCTTGCCCCATCAACACTTCACACCCGACGACGGCGAGGTCGCGTCTCTCACGGACTTTTCTGGATCACCGTCGATGAGTTCACCGCGCCGAATTGCGCGATGGTCCCCGTGTTCATCGTGCCGAGCTGGGACACGAGGCTCGTCGCCGACTGGCCGGTCTGGCCGACGAAGGCAATATTGTTCACGCCCGCCTGCCCGACCGAGGCCGAATTCGTTCCGCCGAATTGCAGGATTCCGGTGGCGTTGTTGGTGCCGTTCTGGACGACCGTCGCGCTGGTGCTGCCGCCGATCATGAACACGCCTGCGGCATTGAGCTGGCTGTTCTGGTTCAGCACGACGGGCGGGCCGCCGATCGACACGATGGTTTTGATATCGGCGGTCTGTGCATCCGCCGATCCGGCGCCTGCACAACCGAGCGCGAGAAGCGCAACGCAGGCGAGCCCTGGAATATGTTTCATGACATGCCTCGCCGGGATTACGGAGCTTGCTGGAGAATCGTCGAGCCGTTCAGGATTCCGAGCTGGGCGACGCCAGCCGCGTTGTTCGCGCCGATCTGCCCGATCAAGCTCGTGTTGGAGCCGCCGGCTTGTCCGGTCAGCGCCGTGTTGGTCGCGGTCGCCGTGGTGCCGCCCTGCCCGGTCACCGAATTGTTGACGGTGGCGAGCGAGCCCATCTGCAGCGTCGTCGCGGTGTTGGTTGCACCGAACTGCAACGTCGTGGCGCTGTTGCTGGTCCCGCCGCTCTGGGAGATGAAGGAGTTGTTGGTTGCGCCGAATTGCAACACGCTGGCCGAGTTGCCGGCCTGGGCATCGACAGCGGTCATCAAGCTGATTGCGACGGCTGTCGCGACAATAAATTTGGTTCTCATGTCATTTTCCTCCGCGAAAGCCGGCGAGCGACGCCTCATTGGGTCGACCGGCCCGATTGCGGTGCTTTCGAGAATGGCCCGGACGCGCCGCGCTGTGGCGCGCCCGGCCAAACGGGGCTGGTTCAGTGCGCCGTCTGCGAGACGGTGCTGGAGTTGACGCCGAAGGCGCTGATCTGCGCGATGCCGGCGGCATTGTTCTGGAGGGCAGCAGGCCCGAACGAATTCTGGGTGACGGAGCTGCCGTTGTTGCCGAAGGCCACCTGGCCAGTGCTCGACGAGTTCTGGATGCCGATCTGGTTCACCGTGCTGGCGTTGTTGAGCGAGGGCGAGCTTGCGCCCTGCATCGTGGTCTGACCGTTCAGGAGGCCGACCTGCGTGGTGGACGAGCTGTCATTGGTGAGCCCGTTCTGCGTGGTGCTCGAACCATTGACGATGCCGAGCTGTACCGTGGTCGAGGTGTTGGCGGCCTGAGCCGCGGAAGACAGAGCGAACACGGCAACGGAAGCGAGGAGAAATTTGCGCATGGAGTAATCCCTTTCTGTTCAAGTGATCTGACCAAGTTAAAGATGCCGGTCTTGGAGGAGGTCGACATCGTGGGATCACTCTGAACCGATCGCGGACTGCGCGACAGACTGCAGTTCATGCTAATCGGTACGGACTAGACGTTGTGCGGCATCTCGCGACCCATGCTGTCGATCAACCTCACCACTTCGATCGGCGAACGCAGCTCGAGCTTTCGCATCATCCTGGCGCGATGGACCTTCGCGGTCACCTCGCTGACCCCGAGTCTTGCCGCGATCTGCTTGGCGACGAGTCCTTCCGCCATCAGCAGCATGATCTCCCGTTCTCGGGCGGTCAGAGTTTCGACGCGCTGACGGGCCTCGCGCACCGAGTCTTCGCGCTCCATCCGTCTGCGATCGCGCTCGATACCGTGCCTGATAGCATCGAGGATCTCCTGTTCACGGAAGGGTTTCGGCAGAAATTCGACGGCGCCGCGCTTCATTGCCTCGACGGTGATACGGACGTCCGAATGGCCGCTGATGAAGACGATCGGGATCGGCACGCCCGATTCAGCGAGCCTGCGTTGAAGCTCGATCCCGGTCGGCGACGTGCCGGGAAAGCGGACGTCGAGCACGAGGCATGACGGTCCGCCGGAAAGACTCTCGGTGAGGAACTCGTCCGTCGAGGCGAAAAGCCTCACCTGATGTCCCGTCTCCTCGCAAAGGCTGCCAAGCGCGTTTCTTATCTGGATTTCGTCGTCGACAACATAAACTGTGGCTTGATTTGAACTCATAGCAATACGCTCCCGGACTTGGCGCTCGATGTTCCAGCAACGAGCCAACCATTGTTCTTGCAAGCGGTAACAAGGTGCTTGAGTGCATCGGCGAGAACAGAGTCGAGTCGCGTCGCGACGACTCGCCGATGTGAGGTCTTACGGCGGGCACGCGCCCAAGACGAGTGAAGGCGTTCACATATCGGGCTTCGTGATCTGAAAGACTTGACGCCGCCGACCGCGGAACCATGGCGAGGCGCCGTATCACGAATGTGGCGATCCGGAATGCGGTGATCAGGCGTTGCGGCCGAGATATCGCCAGCTGCGTCATGGCATCGCTACTCATGCGCCGACTTGAACGCCGACGGGCAGCCGATTGGGCCAGACCAGACGGGACGTTCAGTGAGCTTGTCGAGTTCGATACCGCGCGCATGTTTTTGATACGGCGAGTATGGGTTGTGCGCAAGTCACGAAAAGTCGCAACCGTTGGTTTTACTTCTGGATCATGGAGAGCACCCGACCGTCGCACTATCAATGACGACATATCCTCGAGACAGCAGCATTAGCTCGGGCTGAATACAACCATTGCGCGAGTGTTCTACGTTTCCGCCAGCATAGTCATTTCAAGAAGGCGGCTTTTGATATGCGATTTGTGCCAGTCATTGTGCTGTTTGGAACTGCATGCGGCCTCGCCGCCATCTATGGCGCGGTACCGGACCTCGTCGCGGGCGCGGCCGGAAGCGCCGCGGACGGCGCCAGCCGTGCCTATCGGTCGACGAAGCAGTTCCTGAAGCCTGGCGGCGAAACCCCGACCTTCGGCTCGGATGCGCCCCTGTTCCGCTACGCTGCAATTCAGCGCGGCAGCATTGAACAGTCGGTGACCGTCACGGGTGCCCTGCAACCCGTCAAGACCATCGAGGTCGGCTCGCAATTGTCCGGGCAGCTCGCCCGGGTCTATGTCGATTTCAACGACACGGTCAGCAAGGACCAGCCGCTTGCGTTGATTGATCCCCGCAGCTTCGCAGCCAAGGTCGACGAAGCCAAGGCCGCGCTGGCGGTCGCCGACTCCTTCGTCGACATCGAGCGGGCCAAGCTCGATCGTGCCAGAATAGACCTGCAAAACGCCAAGGGCAGCAGGGACGTACTCGCAGCCAAGCTCGACAGCGCTCAGGCAGTCAAAGCGTCGGCGCAGAAGACCCTGCAACGCAAGCTGGCACTCCAGTCGCAAAACGTCGTGGCGACGTCGACGGTCGACGACGCCCAGACGGAGTTCACCGCGCGCATGGCCCAGGAGCGCGAGGCCGAGATCCTCATGTCCCTGAATGCCTACGCCGTCGACGGCGCGCAGGCCGACGTCCGCCGGATCGAGGCCGAGCTGGACCAGGCCCGAATGGCGGTGCCGGAGAAGGCCGCGGTCCTTGCGGCGGCCCAGGCAGATCTCGACCGCACCGTGATCCGCTCGCCGATCGACGGGGTCGTGGTCGGCAGGTTCGTCAACGAAGGCCAGACGCTGGCGGTCGGCCTAGAGTCCCGCACCACCTTCGTGGTCGCCCATCGCCTGGAAGACATGGAAATCCACGCACAGGTCGACGAAGCGGATATCGGGCGCATCGCTGCCGGCCAGCGGGCGCACTTCACGGTGGACGCCTACCCCGACCGCCGCTTCGAGGCGGTGGTGCGCCAGGTGCGCAAGGCGCCGCAGAATCAGCAGCACGTGGTCACCTACACCGTCGTGCTGGCGACCTCCAATCTCGACGGCGCGCTGCTCCCCGGAATGACTGCCCTGGTCAAGATCGTGATCGAGCAGCAGGACAACGTGCTGAAAGTGCCGCTGGCCGCGCTGCGCTTCCAGCCCTCGGGCGCGCGGGCAGACACGGCTCCTGGGCGCAGCGGCGTCTGGGTGCGCACCGCCAATGGCGCGCTTCAGCGTATCCCCGTGACCGTCGGTGCCGCGGGCACCGAACAGGTCGCGCTCAAGAGCGGAGAGCTCGTCGAGGGCAGCCAGGTCGCCGTCGGACAGGCGATCCGGCCGGCCGGCATGGAATTTCTCGGCATCAGGTTCGGATCATGACAGCGCTCCCGCCCCTCATCAGCCTCCGATCCGTAGGCAGGACTTACCGCACGGGCGGCGTCGCGGTGACGGCGGTGCGCAATGTCAGCTTCGACATCGAGCCGGGCGAGATCCTCGCCGTGATGGGACCTTCGGGGTCCGGCAAGTCTACGCTGATGAACATGATCGGCCTGCTCGATCTTCCGAGCGAGGGCGCGATCTATCTCGAGGGCGCCAACGTCGCCGAGCTCTCGGAAGACCGCAGGTCGACCTTGCGCGCCCGCAGCATCGGCTTCGTGTTCCAGTCCTACAATTTGCTCGCGCGCCACAACGCGATCGAGAACGTCGCCCTGCCGCTGGTCTATTGCGGCGTGGGCCACAAGGAGCGCCTTGCCCGCGCCGAACAGAGCCTGGAAGCAGTGGGCATGCTGCACCGGGCGCATCATTTCCCGCGACAGCTGTCGGGCGGCGAGCAGCAGCGCGTCGCGATCGCGCGCGCGTTGATCGCCTCCCCGCTGATCGTGCTCGCCGACGAGCCCACCGGGGCACTCGACAGCCGCACCGGTGCCGAGATCCTGGCGCTGTTCGCCGCGCTCAACCAGACCGGCCAGACCATCGTGATGATCACGCACGATCCGGCCATCGCAACCCGGTGCCGGCGCACCATCCGCCTGCACGACGGCGAACTCGTCAGCGACGAGACGCAAGCCCCGGTGGTGCCGAAGCGGAGCGTTGTGTCATGACGATGCTCCAGGGGTTCCAGATCGCTCTGCACGCCTTGCGCCTCAATCCGTTGCGCAGCTTCCTCACCATGCTCGGCATCGTGATCGGCGTCGCATCGATCGTGACGGTTTTCGCGATCGGCGCCGGCGCGCAACTGCGTCTCCAGGAGCAGATCCGCTCGATCGGGGCCAACGTGCTGATGATCACGCCTGGCGCGGTCTATCAGGGTGGCGTGCGTCTGAAGGAAGGCACCAAGCTGACGATGACCGAAAGTGACGTACAGGCGATCATCGAGCAAATTCCGGAGATCCAGGCCGCGGCCGGCTCGATCGCAGGAACGGCTCAAATTATCCACGAGAGCAAGAACTGGAACACGACGATCAATGGCACGACGACCGGGCACTTCATGGTGCGCGACTGGCAGCTCGCGTCCGGACGCTACTTTTCCAGCGCCGAAGAGGCCGCCGCCGGAAAAGTCGTGATCCTCGGAAGCACGGTCGCCAGCGAACTGTTCGCGCCGGGCGATGATCCCATCGGCGCACAGATCAGGATCATGAAGGTCCCGCTCGAGGTGGTCGGCGTGCTCGATCGCAAGGGACCGGCCCAGGATGATGTCGCGTTCGTCCCCCTCACCACGGCCAAGCTGCGCTTCCTCGGCAGCGCGAGCAACATCAACCGGGATCGGTCGCCTACATCATTGCGAAGGTGGCCGCCGACGGTCAGATGACCGGGGCGAGATCCGAGATCGAGAACCTGCTGCGGCAGCGGCATCGGATCGCCGCCGGCCAGGAGGACGACTTCAAGGTCCAGGATCCAGCCGCCGCCATGGAAGCGCAGCAGGGCGCGATCCGGACCGTGGCGCTCCTGCTCGTCGCGATCGCATCGGTCTCGCTGCTTGTCGGCGGCATCAGCATCATGAATGTCATGATCGTGTCAGTGACCGAGCGCACCCGGGAAATCGGCATCCGCCGCGCGCTCGGAGGACGGATGCGGGACATCCGTCTCCAGTTTCTCTGTGAAGCACTCGTGCTCTGCCTCCTCGGCGGCGCCATCGGCGTTCTCGGCGGCGTCACGCTCTCGATGACGGTCGCGCGCATGGCCGGGTGGATCACCTCAATCGACAGTGAAGCAATTGCCCTGGCCCTCGCCTTCTCGATCGCGACCGGCCTCCTGTTTGGTTTCTATCCCGCACATAAGGCGTCCAAGCTCAGTCCAATCGAGGCGCTCAAGACGGAGTGAGAACGGCCGGGATGGCCACACCATCAAACCAACACCAGGGAGGAGCCAGTCATGAGCCCGGATCCAAAAGACTTGATCAGACCGACGCCGCGCGAGCGCGAGCTGATGATGCTCATCGCGCGCGGATTGCAGAATAAGAACATCGCCTTCGAGCTCAATATCTCCGAGAACACGGTGCGGGCGCATATCGGCAACATCATGCGCAAATACCGCCTTCATAACCGAACCCAGATCGCCATCATCTTCGCGCTCCAGGCGGCGCCGCGTTCGCTACAGCGCGATCTTGCCAATTCCAAAGGCGATCCGGTGACGGCGAAGCCCGGGCCAGTGCCTACCCAAGATCCACGAGTGCTCACCGCGCCAGAGTGACCGCCAGCCTCATGCCTTGATTGACGATACCAACAAGCAAAAATTTTCTAGCGATTTGAATTTGGAAATCTGGTTTCGACGATTCGTTCCGCTGAGAGGCGGCCTAACCGCGCCGCGCAACGATCCACTGCTTCACCCTGGGAGCACTCACGAGACCATGGCAACAAGGTCGCTCTCCCTGCACCTGTTGCATGGCCGGTGGCTCTTGTAACTAAACTGTCATTTAGCCAAACTAAACGAAGGCGGCGGTCGGGGTCGGCCGCCAAGCCGCCTCATTGCAGGCAGGGAGAGATTTGATGCGCCGCTCACTGGTGTTGCTGTCCGCCGGACTGACAGTTTTGTCCACCGGACTTCCTAGCGGGCTTGCCTCCGCCCAGAACAACACCCCGCGCAACCTGATCCTGTTCATCCCTGACGGGTTGCGCGCGCTGAAGATCACGCCCGAAACGGCACCGGCGATGGCCGAGGTCCGCGACAAGGGCGTCAACTTCAAGAATTCGCATTCGCTGTTCCCGACGTTCACCATGGCCAATGGCTCGGCGATGTCGACCGGCCACTATCTCGGCGACACCGGCGTGTTCTCCAACACGATCTGGACCAACTACACATCCGTCCCGGCCGGCGACACCGTGGTCCCCTTCATCGAGAACGACGCGGTGCTCGGCGACATCGACGAGCATTTCAAGGGCGACTATCTCAATGAGGACACGATCCTGAAGCTGGCCCGCGACAAGGGCTTCAGCACCGCCGCGCTGGGCAAGCATGGTCCGACCTATCAATGGGATCACACCGACCGAGCCGACAAGCCCGGCCTGCATTCGGTCGTGTTCGACGATGCCACCGGGGGCAAGAATGGGGTACCGCTCTCGGACGAGGTGAAGGCGGCGCTGACCAACGCCGGGCTGCCTGTTGCCGCTCCGTCACGTGGCGACAATGCCAAGGCGGGCGATGCCAAGACGCCGGGCACCACGGTCGCCAACGTTAGGCAGCAGGCCTATTTCGCCGATGTCGCCACCAAGGTCGTGCTGCCGATGTTCAAGGCCCGCAACAAGCCGTTCGTCCTCGTGTTCTGGTCGCGCGATCCCGACGGCAGCCAGCACAACACCGGCGACAGCCTGAACCACATCCTGCCGGGCATCAACGGCCCGACCTCGATGGCCGGTATCAAGAACGCCGACAACAACCTCGCCCAGCTCCGCAAGGCACTGGACGAGCTTGGGCTTGCCGCCAATACCAACATCATGGTCCAGGCCGACCACGGCTTCTCGACCATTTCCAAGGAGAGCAAGACCAGCCCCTCGGCGAAGGTCAGCTATGACGATACGCCGAAGGACTTCTTGCCCATGGGCTTCGTCGCTCTCGATCTGGCCAAGGCGCTCGACCTGCCGCTGTTCGACCCTAACGACAAGAACGCGGCCGTCACGGGCAATGCGCATCCAAAGGCCGGCAATGGCGTGCTCGGCAAGGATCCGGCCAAGCCCGAGCTCGTCGTCGCCACCAATGGCGGCTCGGACCTGATCTATCTGCCGAACAAGGACAAGAAACTGGCGGCGAAGACCATCAAGGCGCTGCTCGACCAGGACTACGGCTCCGGCGTGTTTGTCGACGATTCACTTGGCCGCTTCCCCGGCACGCTGCCGCTGTCGAGCATCAATCTGCGCGGCAAGGCGGCGACGCCGACGCCGGCGATCGTCGTCAATTTCCGCTCCTATGCCAGCGATTGCGGCGAGGCGCCGACCAACTGCTCGGTCGAGGTCGCCGACACCGTGCTGCGGCAGGGCCAGGGCATGCATGGCAGCTTCAGCCGCGGCGATACCTTCAACTTCATGGCTGCGATCGGACCGGACTTCAAAGCCGGCTTCGTCGACGAGTTGCCGGTCAGCAATGCCGATGTCGGCATGACCGCCGCCCAGCTGCTTGGCCTGCGCGGCTCGCACAATGGCGGCCTAGTCGGCCGGGTGATGTCGGAAGCGCTGCCGAACGGGATCGTGCCGAAGGCCTACAAGGCCGTCGAGAAATCAAAGATGTCCGAAAACGGACTTCAGACCGTGCTCAACCTCCAGCGCGTCGGCAGCCAGCGCTATTTCGATGCTGCCGGCTTCCCTGGCCGCACGCTGGGACTTGAGCCGAACGCCGGCAAACAAAAAACGGCGGGGAAATAACCCCGCCGCTGTCTCGCGCGCTAAAATCTCAGGCGCGAATTTTACATGCCAATGTCGAACACGTTCGGCAACTGGCCCGCCAGAGGCAGCGCGGTGGCGCCCAGGAAGGTCGCCACCATCGCCATCAGGCGACGGTTGTTGTGGCGCTTGCCGCGCATCTGGCCGGCAATCCACTCCAGCATCTCGCTGTTGACTTTGGACGCATAGGACGGCGCCCAGCTTTCGATGTCGGACTCGGCCGAGAGCGCGACGCTGCGCGGCGGCACTTTGAGGCCCGAAGCGCTCGCGGCGTAGTGAGCCACCGCCTTGGCCAGGAGGTCATCGAACCGGCCGCCGTCGGTGCGCTCGGTCGCGGCCTCGTTGATCTCGAACAGCGCCTCGGCCTCGCCGCGGCTGACCGGCTGGTCGTTGACGGCCGCGGCCGTCAGGATGCGCGCGCACCAGGCGGTATCATCGGCATCGATGGAGCGGGAAAAGTGCACCCGGCCCTTGGTGGTCGGGCCTTCGCCCGTGATCACGCCGTCGCGCACGACGGAGAGTGCATGAGCTGCGGTATCGCGGCAGGACGGTTCGAGGGACGGCGACTCAACTGACTTAGGCAGTACGGCAGACATAGTTCACTTCCAGATTTCTTCTGATCGACCAGCATTTTCATGCGGGCGTAAAGGGGTGGTTAATGATTCGATACGGGGATCGCGACTTTTCTCAATGGTTGCCAATTGGTCGCTATCAGGACCTTTTTGGTTCCATCAAACGTCGGGCGAGCGTGATGCGGGTCATAAAGGCTTTATCGGGGCAATCGAGACCGTGTGCCCCTCGGTGGAGATGTTTCGCCGCAGGCGCTCCTGTAACAGAAAGGTGCTAGGAAATCGGCGTTTCAGAGAAGAAATTCACATTTTGCTTTAAGCAGTTCACTTGGGGTCGCCCAGACCCTATACTAGCCATTACGGTCCGACACAAATTCCGAAGCAAATTCAATGCGATGAGGTAGAACCATGACACTTCCGATCGGCGCCACCGCCCCAGACTTCGAAGCCGAGACAACTGAAGGGAAGATCAAGTTCCACGATTGGATCGGCAATAGCTGGGCGCTGTTGTTTTCGCACCCCAAGGACTTCACGCCAGTTTGTACGACCGAGCTCGGCGCGCTCGCCAAGCTGAAGCCGGAATTCGACAAGCGCGGCGTCAAGCTGATGGGCCTCTCGGTCGATCCGGTCGACCGCCATTCGAAATGGTCGGAGGACATCAAGGAGACCCAAGGTGCCGACCCCAACTACCCGATGATCGGCGACACCGATTACAACGTCTCCAAGCTGTACGGCATGCTGCCGGCCGCGATCTCGGGCGATCCCCTCACCCGCACCGCCGCCGACAACCAGACCGTCCGCAACGTCTTCATCATCGGGCCGGACAAGAAGATCAAGCTGGTGCTGGTCTATCCGATGACAACGGGCCGCAACTTCCAGGAAATCCTGCGCGTCATCGATTCTGCTCCAGCTCACCGCCAAGCATCGCGTCGCAACCCCGGCCGACTGGTTGCAGGGCGACGACGTGATCATCGCGGGCTCGGTCTCCAACGACGAGGCCAAAACGATCTATCCGCAGGGCTGGAAAGAGCCGAAGCCGTACATCCGGATCGTGCCGCAGCCCAAATAACGGCCAAAAGTGACGGCTCACGCCGTCAACCGGTCCGCCAGCAACAGACCCGCGGTCGAGGAGACCGCGGTCATCACGATCTAGATCAAGCCGCACGCACGCGGTCGAGGAAGCCGTCGACCTCGGCCTTTAAATGCAGGCTCTCGCCCGACAGCGCCTGGGCCGAAGCAAACATCCGGCTCGAAGTCTCGCCGGTCTCGCTCGCACCCTTGGCGGCATGACGGACGTTGACGGCGACATCCGCCGTGCCGGACGCCGCGGCGCGAACGCTGGCTGCGATATTCTGACTCGCGCTCCTCTGCTGCTCGACCGCAGCCGAGATCGAGCCCGCGATGCCGCTGATGCGCTCGATAGTCTGGCCGATCGCCTTGACGGCTGTGACCGACTCCTCGGTCGCGAGCTGCATGCTGGCGATCTGGTTCGAGATCTCGTCGGTCGCCTTGGCGGTCTGGCCGGCAAGCGTCTTGACCTCCTGGGCCACCACTGCGAAACCGCGGCCTGCATCGCCCGCCCGCGCCGCCTCGATGGTGGCGTTGAGCGCCAGCAGGTTGGTCTGCTCGGCGATCGAGGTGATCAGCTTGACGACATCGCCGATGCGCGCGCCTGCCTCCGAGAGCTGCGCGATGCGCCGGTCGGTGGCCTCGGCCTGTTGCACCGCCTCGGCGGAGATCGCGTTTGATTCCTGAACCCTGCGGGTGATCTCGGAGATCGATTGGGACAGCTCGTCGGAAGCTGAGGCCGCTGAGCGCACGTGGTCGGAGGCGGTCTCGGACGCGCCGGCCGACTGCGCCGACAGATCGGCGGTGGAGCGTGCGGTGTCGGTCAGTTGCCGCGCAACGCGCTCGAATTCGCCGGACGAGTGCAGCACCTCGTCGAGGATGCCGCCGACGCTGCCGCGGAACTCCTCGACGAAATTGCGCAAGTCGGCTTTGCGCTGCTCGACCGCGGCGGCGGAGGCCGCCGCCTGTTCGCTGCGCAGGCGCGCCCGCTCCAACGAATTGCTCTTGAACACCGCGACCGTGCGGGCGATCTCGCCAATCTCGTCGGCGCGGTCCTCGCAATCGATCGCGACGTCGCTCTCGCCATTGGCGAGCGCCGTCAGCGAGTGCGTGACCGAGGTGAGTGGCCGGGTAACACGACGGACGACCAGCATGGTGAGGATCAGGACCAGCAGCGCCGCGACGGCTGCCGCGACCGCCATGCTCGCGATCGCCTGGGCCAACATGCTCTCGAACTGCGCCATCGGGATGCCGACATAGAGGATGCCGGCGACCTTGCCGCTTGCATCTGCGATCGGGAGATAGGCGGTCATGAAAGTTTTGCCGAACAAGGTCGCCGGCCCTTTGTAGGCCTCGCCACGGCGCAGCAGGGCCTGCGCCGGATGGTCGGCGGCCAACTGGGTGCCAACCGCGCGCTCGCCATTCTCCTTTTTCACGTTGGTCGAGCGGCGGACGAACTGGCCGCTGGCGCCGTCAAACACAAACAGGGTCGCGGTGCCGCCGACATAGGACACCGCGCGATCGACGATGGCGTGATCCTTGAAGTCGGGCATTTTGGGAATCTCGGCGCGCGCCACAGCACCATCCTTCATGGTGATCCTGGCGTCGGAAGCAGTCTCGGCAAACGCGAGCGCCAGCGTGCGCAGATTGACCTCGATGTCGCGCAACGCGCGATCATTGATGGCTGTGGTGAGCGACCAATAGCCGGCGCCGACCACCAGCGCCGTATTCACGGCGATCAGCAGCACGGCGCACAGCACGGCCTTGGTGCCCAGCTTGAATTGCGGCAGGAATTTCGCCGTCGCGAGTTTGGACATGAATGGAATGACCCCCGTAATTCGTGCATATTCGTGCAATCGGCTTACGGTCGCATTAACGGCCTTCGCACTGCGACATGCTTTACAGATTGTAAACGAGGAGACTCCTGATCACGCCAAGCGAACCTTGCCACCGAAAACCTGCAAACCAGCTTCGATGACTTCCCCTGGAAAGCTGACACGCAGCCGCTCGCCGCCTGGCAGCGCGGGCGCACAGGCTATCCGATCGTCGATGCCGGCCTGCGCGAGCTCTGGCACACCGGCGTCATGCATAACGAGTCCGGATGGTCGTCGCCTCCTTCCTGGTCAAGCACCTCCTGATCGCCTGGCGCGAGGGTGAAAGCTGGTTCTGGGACACGCTGGTCGATGCCGGCAGCAATCCAGCCAATTGGCAGTGGGTCGCCGGCTGCGGCGCTGACGCCGCGCCTTACTTCCGCATCTTCAATCCGATGATTCAGGGTGAGACGTTCGACCCTGATGGAGCCTATGTCCGGCGCTGGGTGCCGGAACAAGGAGCTGCCGGCGAAGCTCATTCACCAGCCCTGGCAAGCAACACCGATCGAGCTGGCGAGTGCCGGCATTACCCTCTGCAAAACCTATCCGCGGCCGATCGTCGATCATGCCGAGGGGCGCGAGCGTGCGTTGACCGCCTACGCCAGGATCCGCAAAGGTTGAGCACTGCTTTGACACAATTTTGAAACCCGCTATCGTTGTCGCGCCATTCAAGCATTGGGGGACGTTATGGACGACGACAAGCCGATCACCGAACAGGCGATGGAGACGATCACCACCGCCGTGGAAGCGACCAAGGACGCCGCAGTCACTGCCGTCAAGAAGGTCAGGAAGGCCGCCAAGAAGGCCGGGAAGAAAGTAGCGTCGAAGAAGGCGAAGGCGTTCCAAAAAGAAGGCCAAGAAGACAACGAAGAAAGCCGCAAAGAAGTCGGCGAAGAAGACAGCCAAGAAGAGCGTGAAGAAGGCCGCCAAAAAAGGCGCCAAGAAAGCTCCGAAGAAAGCCGCCAAGTCGAAAAAGAAGGCCAGCAAGGCCAAGCGCTGACCGCAATTTCGAGCGGGTCTCCGGGTGCGGCGCGCGCCCGGAGATCATCCTCCGCTGTGGCCCTACGCTCCCCGTTTGGATGCGCGCCGGCCCGGATGATGGACCCCTTGCGGATCGCGAAATTCGCTGCGATGGCCGCGCCGGTCTTCTTTCGCGAAGCGCCGCCGCTTCTCGGGTGAGCCAAACGCCCTGATCACCTTCCGGCCGTTGACCTTCTTGATGAGATAGCCGCCCTCGGTCATCGAGAACGGCTCCTTTAGCGTCCCCTTGTGGTCGAATTTGGTGCCGCGGGGATGCTTGAACGGCTCGAACCAGGAGGGATAGACGAAGTTCGACATCGGAAAGCCGCTGACCACGAAGGAATCCTCCTCGACGGCGTCGCAGACCTCGTAGGCATATTGCGTGTGGCGATTCTTGTCGGCCCACAGATTGGCCATGGGATCGAGCACCATCTCGAACAGCTCGTGCGAGGCCGCGACGCTGACCGGCTCGTCACCCAGCGCCTTGACGAAGATCTTCGAGATCGGCTGTCCCCGATGTGTCAGCTCATGGCGTCCGAGCATGTTCTTGTGGGAAGCGTCGTCGAAATAGACGAGCTGCCAGTCGGTCCGCTTCGGCTTGCGGGTGACGTAGAGCTCGACCGGATAGCCCCACACCGGCAGGAAATGGTCGTCGTAGCATTTCTGGAGCGCCGCGGTGAGCTTGCCCATCGTTCGGTCGTCGATCTCCCCCGGCGTAGTTGATGCAGGCGATCCGAACCGGCTTGGTGGACCTGCCGAGCAGTGCGCGCCCGACGCTCTTTTTGGCCTTCTTCATGGAAGTCACCGTGCCGAAAAGGAAGCTGAAATGCGACGAGCCTAGCACGACGCGCCGCGCACGTCAGGGATGCATATCGAGGGCCGAACCTCGATCTAAGAGCGTCGGTTCACCACAAACACCGCGGCCGCGCAAATCGCCATGCCGGCGATCGCCAGCGCGTCGAGCTTCTCGTCGAAAAGCAGATAGGCCATCAGCGCCGTGACGGCGGGCACCAGATAGAACAGGCTCGCGACCGAGGTCGCCGCGGCGTGGCGGATCAGCCAATACAGCAGCCCGATCGATCCGATCGAGAGCGCCACGGCGAGCCAGCCGAGCGCCAGCACGAACTCGCGCGTCCAATGCACCACGCGATCTTCGAACAGGAAGGCTCCGGCCGCGAAGAAGACGGTGACGGCCACATATTGCACGAGGTTGCCGGCGCGCCAGTCGATCTGGTTGCAGTAGCGCCGCTGATAAAGCGTGCCGAGCGTGATGCTGATCAGTGAGACCACGGAGGCGAGCCAACCGATCCCGGCCTCGCCGGTCATGGGGCGGTTGTGCAGGATCATCACCACGCCGCCAAGGCCGAGCAGAAGCCCGGCCCATTGCACCGGCGTCACCTTCTCGCCGAGCCAGCGATTGGCGATGGTCGAGGTCAGGATGGGCTGAAGCCCTGGAATGAGCGCGGAGAGCCCGGCCGGAATCGAGTGCGCGATCGCGATCGCGGTGCCGCCGAGATAGAAGCCGTGGACAAGAATGCCGGAGACCGCGCTGTGGGCGATGCCGGTGCGATCAGGCCATTTCGGACGGGCAATGGCGGCGATGATCGCCATCAGGCCGACCACCACCGCCATGCGGATGGCGAGATAGGTCAAGGGATCGGCATTGTTGACGACGTATTTGGTGCCGATGAATCCGGTGCTCCAGAGCACCACAAACAGGACCGGCGCCGCCCGCGCGGTCAGGGAGTCTTGATTTTGATTCATTGCCGCTCTCAATGCCCGACCAAGGGCGATGCGGCAACGCGAATTTCCGGCTGTTGAATGTTGCGCTGCATGATCGACGGCGCGCGCGGCGGCTGGATCAGCCGCTCACCATTCGTCCGGACAGGGATCGATGATCTTCCAGAGCTCGACACCGTTCTTGATCTTCTTCATGTCGGTGGTCAGCCCGCCATTACGGCGGATCCAGTCCTTCACCGTATCAGGATAATAGGACATCAGGTCCGACGTCCCTTCCGAGCTGGTGACCTTGATGCCGAAGGTGAAGGCCTTGTCGTAATAGGCCTGGTGGAAGCCGAGGCTCGCGCGCGGCGTCACGCAGATCTTGTTCATCGGCACGATGCCGAGCACCAGGGTGCAGGCCGAGTTGCAGATGCCATCGATGATGACGCGCTCGCCTTTTTCGCGAACGCGCTTGTACTTGGCCTTGTACTCCTCGACGTAGCCGCCGTGGTCGCGGGTGATGTGCAGCTCCGCCCGCGCTGGCGTGGCGGCCGCGACGAAGAACAACAGCAGGCTGAGGAGCGTGATGCGCATGGCAGCGTGTCGGCGAAAACCTTGCGAGGAACGAACCGGCCTGAACAGCACCCCAAAGGCCCGGCGGGAGCAATCTTTGACCGAATTCTCTTTGGCCATACTTGTGTGGGGAATTCGTTAAGCATCCCGAAAAGGCCAAAAATGGGCGGATCGCGCCCCCCGGCTCCGGCATTTCGGCCACACCCGCCCGGGAATCCGCGGGATGAGCGCCCGTTTACGGCCTCTGGATGGGTGCCCACCCCGCCCAAAATGGCTATAAGGAACCGACCTCTAAGCGTGGGTTCCGGAGAATCGAGATGAGCAAGCTGAAATTTGTTGCCGCGGTTGCTGCCCTGTCGGCCGCAATCCTAGCCCCCGGCCTCGCGGAGGCACGGGTGCATCACCGGTACCATCACCACTACACCAATCCGCTGCCCTACCCGATCAGCTATGTGCACAATTACGGCCCCGGGCTCACCGCCGGCACCTTCGCCTATTACGACGGCCCTTCGACCAATCACTGCTACCAGAGCGCCGCCGCCTATGTCGGCCAGGACCGTCGCCGGCACCCCTGTTACTGAGTGGCGCCGACGGCGTGCCCCTACGGGCGGGCGCCTTAGCCGGCGGCCCCCGACAGCAGCAATTGCTTCTCGATTTCGTAGACCGGCAGCTTGACGAGGTCCTTGCCGACCTCGCCTCGAAGCGCTTTGCGCACCGCGTCCGAATAATCCATACGGATCATGCCCAGCGCGCGCGGCGAGGCCACCATGGTCAGGGCTGAGGTCTCCCCTGAGCTGAGCGCGATGTCGAGCCGTCCGGCGAGGCCACGCAGGAAGGCCCGCTCGGCCTCATCATGCCAGTCGGTCTGCTCGAGTGCGCTCCGGGCGCCGCCGACCGCCGCATGCAGCCTGCCGGGTGCATCAGTCCCTTGTGCGGCCGTGGCGGGATTGGCCTGCTCGTGGACCTCCCTGGTGTGAAGGTTCGGAAACATCTCGTCGCCGAGATTTTCCAGGATGAGCGCCTTGCGGCCGTCGCACACGATGAGCCAGTCGCCCTTGTCGATCCTCATCTTGTTCATTGCACTGCTCCAAACAATCTGTGAGGCCGGCCGGACATGCGCTTCGAATGCCAGGAAAGGCGGCCTATCGCGACAAGACTAAGTTGGAAGCGGGCCGTGCGAATTGCGCAGGATCAAAGGATGGCGGCGACGATCCGGAAGGCTGCAGCTCAGGCCCTGGCATTGGCGATCGGCGCAAACCTGGGATAGCTTGGCGGCGCTGGATCAGGGCTGCGGCGGATGGCTGGCGGTTTGTTCATCAGCGTTACATTTTGAGTCCGCCACAATTTGATCAGAACATCTTCGATAACTGTATTGCGTAAGCAGAGGAAGAAGACATCATGAAGTTGAAGATTGGCCTGGTCGCCGCGTCCCTGTTGGGTGCCCTCGCGGCATCGTCGGTGGCGTCCGCCATACCTATTGCGCCTGCACCTGCGACACCGCAGGCCGGCAACGTCGAGCAGGTCCGGATGGTCTGCAATGCCTGGGGACGCTGCTGGTGGCGTCCGAACTATGGCTACGGCTACGGCTATGGTCCCGGATATTATGCGCCGCCGCGCTATTACGCACCGCGTCCGCGCTATTACGGCTATCACGGCTATCGCCGCTGGTGAGATCTGAAGGGGCCCTTGAGGCCCCTTCGCTTTTTAGAGAAGCGTGTTGCGTGGGCGCGCGTCGGAGGGGGGGGGCGGGGAGCGTCCAAAACTGATCTAGATCAAAGATTAAATTCGTCGTGCCGTCATTCTGCACCGATGGCTGATTTGATCGTTTTCCAATGCCCTCAGACGGGTATGAACGTGCAGACGCATCTCGAGAAGCAGCAAAGACAGGAAGGGCGGAGCTTTGAGGCGTTTGCCTGTCCCGCCTGCACGCGCCTCCATTTCATCGACCTCGCCTCCGGTCAACCGATGAGTCGAGAACGTTGATGGTAGCCTCAATCCGACGTCCCCATGAGATGATAACAGTAATACTACGGACCGGTATCCCGTTTACTGAATCGCGATGTTTGGTCATTGATGGGACTGCACTGCCGCTCATTTCATTGTCACATTTCAATTTCCGGCCAGACAAATGTTCTTCGACGCTCTCGCCCCGTCTTCCGCGCTCCAGCTGATCAAGTTCGCCGACGTCGACGCGTTTCGGCCGGTGGAGTCGATCGAACATGCCCGGAGCATTCCTCTCGATGTCACCAACTTCGCGGCGGCGCGGGCAATCGTCAGCCTGCCGGCGTGCCAGATCGTGGTGGCGAGATCATTTGCGCGCATCCTCGATACCGCGTATCGCGCGCCGGGCGGCATGGTGATCCTGCCGATGAGCGACGATCTGCGAGCGAGTTCGAACGGGATCAGTCTCGACTCACGCTTTTTCCTGGCGTTGCGCGGTAACGATGATTGCCATTTCGTCGAGTTTCAAACCAATTATCACGCGCTGATCATCTTCTCGCCCGCTCTGAGGGATCGCGGGTGGTTCGATCGGGCCGACACATTGTGGACCAGCATCGGCGAGGGCACTGCTCTGCTCCACGCGCGACAGCTTGTGCTCGACATACTGCGCACCGCGTCCGTGGAGCCCCGCATGTTCGAAGCCACGGATGTCGCCGCGCATCTCCAGGAGGGCCTGCTGCTCGCGATGGACGACCTGTTACACATTGATCCGCGGTCGAATCGCAGCGCCTCGATTGCGGGCGCGCGATCCGCCAGGCTCGTGCAGCGGATCGACGATTTCGTGACGGCCTATCCGACCGCACCGATCTACACGGCGAATCTCGCCAACGAATTCGGCGTTTCAATTCGGACACTAAGCGGCGCCTTGACCAAGGTGCGTGGCATGAGCCTGCATCGGTACATCCGCTTGAAGCGGCTGTGGGCCACCCGAGCGCGCCTGCTCAGAGGCGGCGGCACGACGGTCGCGACTTGCGCGCGTGCTCAGGGCTTTCATCATCTGGGCGAATTTGCCGCGGCTTACCGCGCGACCTTCCACGAGACCCCCTCGGAGACGCTGGCGCGAGGCCGGCAGACCAGCCTTCGGGCCACCTAGCGGCTCGCGCATAGGGCGCCCGTCGAAGCCTTCAGGACCCGATGCGCATACTCGCAAATGGCGCGCTCGGAAGGATTCGAACCTCCGACCCTCGGAATCGAAATCCGATGCTCTATCCAGCTGAGCTACGAGCGCCTGACCGCGTGTTGGGCCACAACCGAAATACCCCGGGTCATCGCTGGCAAGCCAGTGCACCGGGGCATTCGGATGGCTTCGAATTAGCAGAGAGGTGAGACAATAAAAAGCCCCAGCCGCCCTCCTGGGGCGGATCAGACCCCTTCTTCACCAGGTCATGTCGAACAGACCGAAATGCGGCTGCTGTGCCACCAGCATCATCGGCTGGCCGCGCTGCGGGGCCAGATGCGTCCTGGCCACCTTGCGCCTCGGTTGGGCCGGAGCGTGGACCTGCGACACCTGGACCTGGGGTTCCGGCTTGGCGTCGGCCTTCTTGGCTGAGGACGCATCGGCCTTCCCCCCGGCAGGGGTGAACTGGGCGAAGGTCTCGCGCACCCGCGCCTTCGCCGACATCTCGGCCAGCTTGTCCGCCTGCGCCGGCGGCTCGGGCGCCGCGACGGCAGCCGTCCTCACCACCGGCGCTGCGATCGTCGGCTGAGTGGTGTCGAGCACGATACGATCAGGCAGATGGCGATCGGACCGAATCCGGATCAACGGCTGGTCATAGCCTGCTGTCGCGACGGCCTGCGCAACCGGCGGCGCCGGCCAAACGAAATCCGCGGCGAACAACAGTGCGAGCAGCGCTCCACCGACGAACATGAAATAGCGAAAGATGGGCATTGACCGCGCTCCGCCCCCGCATCCGCGCGGGCTCTTCGCCTTAACAGGCGATCTTTTAGTTTGTTCCTGCCCCCTGCCCGATGGTTCAAATGGCAACGCCAAGTTTTTTGACCAAGAGGCAAGGACGGTAACTTTTCCGCTAGTGAAACGCGGCCTTTACGCACGCCGCGCCGTGACCAGCGAACACTTGGCCTGATCGGCATCCACATTGACGAAGCCGACGGGAACGCGGGTAAAGGTCTTGCGGCTCTTCATACCCACGGTGTCGGCCAGCACGCGGCTGCGGTCGGTCAGATGGCTGCCGTCACGCCGCGCAAAGGCGCAGACGATCTCGACATCCTTTACGGCATAGTCGTTGTCATTTCGTACGGTGAAGGTCACCAGGGCCTTCGAACCGAGCCCGCCGCGGCGCCAGGTCTGCGAGGAGATCTTGAGCCGGTCGAGCCCCACGGGCTCCGCAGCGGAAGTCTCCGACGCCGTTGCCGTGGCAGTCGGATCAATCGTTGCGAGCGCCAAACTCACCGGCTCGGTTTGCCCGACATTGCCTTCGGAGGGCGGCATGAGAATCGAGACGGCGCAGCCGGTGATGATCGCGGCCAGCAGCCACAGCAGGCCGCGCTTGAGCCAGATGCTTGGTGCAGGCGCGGTCCGTGACAAATCCTCGCCGTTATTGACGCGGCTTCCCATTCCGATCCGGCCAAACCTTGCGTTCATGGGTGCATCACCGAATGCCGGCCAGGGCATCTTCTCAATCCGCGGGACGAACTAAGGTTCCCGCGGGCGAGCGAATCGCGGGTAAGACGCATGGTGGCGATCACCGGTCCGGATCGCTAACATGCGCTGCAACGCCGCCAATATCCGTTGGCAAGACCGTTGGGAGGAAGTTGAAATGCCGTTCGCCGTCACTTGGGATCACGTCCATCTGCGCAGCCCCGATCCGGAAGCTACGGCGGCCTGGCTGCGGGATATCCTCGGCGGCGAGATCGTGCGCGCACCGGGGCGGATCGACGTGCAGCTCGGCGGCGCAAAAATCTTCATCGCGCCGCTGGAGGGCGACAATGTGGTCAGCCCGCCGCCGCTGCATCCGCATCAGGGCCTCGACCATTTCGGGCTCACGGTGAAGGACATCGATGCCGTCGCAGCCGAGATCAAGGCCAAGGGCGTCGTCTTCACGCGCGAGCCGACCACGCTCCGGCCGGGCGTCCGCGTGTGCTTCATCCGCGGTCCCGAAGGCATCTCCATCGAGCTGCTCGAGCGCGACAAGAAGTACACTTGAGACGGCACGGCCGCATCGAGCGCCACCGAGACCGGGCGAGCTATTGCCCGGTCAGGTCATGCTTCCGGGCATAAAGCATCGGATCGCGACGCCCATGTAGCCGTAGATCGGCCAAACCATGGTGCGCCCCACCCGGTTCGGCTCCGAGATCACGGCCTCCTCGGGGACGTCGACCCAGACCAGCTCTTGCTGCTGGCCTTCGCGCATGTAGCCATAGCGCGGGACGCGGACGCGATAGTGCCCGTCCTTGCTCTCCCAATCGGAGTCCGAGATCGCCGAGCCGTCGGCATCGGAGCAGCATGGCCCCTTGCTGCTGCGCAGACTGTCGAACCAGGCCTTCAATTCGGCACTGGTGTTGACGAACTGGCCCCGATCGCGCGCGTGCCCGAACGGGGCAGCAAGCGCAATCAGCAGCAAGGTACAGCCGAACCTTGTCATGGTTCGCCTGCGTGTCGCGTGGCGAATTCGCCGTTGTCGTCTTTCGCAATTGGTGGGACGCGCACTGTACAGACGCGGCTCATGGCCGCCGGAATCGATCCAGTTGGTCACGTTTGTCTTGCTCCAGCACCCCGCGGCCAGTGCAACAATGGTTATGCATTTCGCGGGCCAACTCTGATTCGGAACGACTGGCCGCGCCACATGATGAAACCGTCATATCCGCGCCACAGGCAAGACGGGACAATTACGGCTCGCGTGATTGGGGGCTGGCTTAGCGGCCGGCAAACTGCCGCGTTGCGCGAGGGATTGCGCTTTGGCATAAAAGCCTCACCGGTTACGCCGTTGGGCGGCGGCGGCCGGCCTGCGGGACCTGATGAAGAACGGCCTCTATTCGATTCACGTGACCTTGCTCGATGGTCGAGCCGGCAAGGGCAGCGGCGTGATTGTTTTCCGCGACGGCAAGATTGTCGGCGGCGACGCCTATCTCTATTACACCGGCAGCTACACGGCGAAGGACAACACCTTCAAGGGTGAGGTGCTGGTGCAGCGGCACACCTCCCCGCGCGGCGACGACAATCCTCTGTTCGGCGGGCCTGCGGCAGTCGGCATCGGCGTCAGCGGCACCTTCACCGATACGCGCGCGGACATGACGGGCACGGCGCTCGTCGGCAAGGCCAGCCAGATCTTTGGCGCCACGCTGCACAAGCTCGCAGACGTCGACTGAGCGCGAGCTATTCCGCCGCTTGCTCGAGCGGCGCTGTGCGCGGCAGAATCATCTGGATCCGCGTACCGCGGCCGGGCTCGGAATCGAGATCGAGCCGCCCGCCCAGCCGGTTGGTGACGATGCTGTAAACGATGTGCAGCCCCAGACCGGTGCCGCCCTGGTCGCGCCGCGTCGTGAAGAACGGATCGAACGCGCGGCGACGCACGTCGAGGCTCATGCCGCAGCCATTGTCGGCGACGATGATCTCGACATTGTCCTTGCCGGACTCGCGCACCTGGATGTCGATGATGCCGGGCCGCCCGTCCGGGAACGCGTGCGCCACCGAGTTGAGGAACAAATTGGTCAGCACCTGCCCATACGGACCAGGATAGCTGTTCATGGTGAGATTGGGCTGGCAATCGACATTGAGCGTCAGGTTCTGCTTGCGCAGCCCCGGCCGCAGGCTCATCACCACCTGCTCGGTAAGGTCGGCGAGATCGAAACTGCGCTGGTCGGAATAGTTGCGATCGGCTGCGACCTGCTTGAACGACTGGATCAGCTCGGCGGCGCGGTTGAGATTGGAGACAAGCTGCGAGGACGCGTCGCGGCTGGTGTTGAGATAGTCGTTGAGCGTCGAGCGGCGGAGTTCGCCGCGCTCGACCTCGGCGCTGAATATCGCGGTCTTGCGCTCGAGCGCGGAGGCAACCGTCAGGCTGATGCCGACGGGATTGTTGACCTCATGCGCGACGCCGGCGACGAGACGACCGAGAGCGGCGAGCTTCTCCGCCTCGATCAGCGAGGCCTGGGTCTCGCGCAAATTGCGCAACGCCGTCTCGGCGGCATCCTTCGCCTTCCGCATCTCCTGCTCACCGCGCTTGCGCTCGCCAATGTCGAGCGCCACGGTGACGATCCGCTCGATCTCGCCTTCGGCATCGAGCAGCGGCAGCTTGTTGACGAGCCATTGCCGCATGTCGCCGGAAGCGTCCTTGTACTCTTCCTCATAGAAGCCGAGACCTTTCCGGAAACTGAGCACGCGCTTGTCGTTCTCGTCAGTCTTGGCCGCGCCATAGCGCGACATCAGGTCCGCCGTGGTGCGGCCGAGCGCGTCGCCCGGCTCGATGCCGAAGATCCCCGCCATGTAGCGGTTCATCAGCACATAGCGCAGCTCGCGGTCCTTGACGTTGATGACGGCGGGCACGGTGTCGATGACCTGCTGGAGCAGGCGCCGGCCTTCGGCGATGGCGTCTTCCGCCCGCTTCTGGTCGGTGATGTCACGCAGCGTGCCCTCGTAGCGCACGATCTGGCCCTGCTCGTCCCGCACGCCGGTCGCGCTATCGGAGAGCCAGAGGATGTTGCCGCTGCGCTGACGCACCTGGTATTCGAACTCGCGCACCATGCCGTCGCGATGCATCAGCCGCTGGTATTCCGCGCGCGCTTCGGGATCGACGTAGATGGTGTGGGCGATGTCGTTGATGCTGTCGATCAAATACTCCGGGCTGTCATAGCCCATCATCCGCGCCAGCGCCGGATTGGCGTTGAGGAGATCGCCCGAGGGCGTCGTGACGTAGATGCCGTCGACCGAGCCCTCGAACAGCTTGCGATAGCTTTCTTCGGCCAGCCGCTGCTCGGTGAGCGCGCGCACCGCCGCCTCGCGCGCGGTGTCCGCCTCGTCGAGCGCGCGGCGGAACACTTCGGCAGCGCGCGCGATGTCGCCGATCTCGTTGTCGACGTCGGCGGACGGAATCGAGGTATCCTTCTCGCCCGCCGCAAGGGCGCGAATGGAGCGCGCGATCTGAGCCAGCGGACGCACCGTCCGCCGCACCACGAAGCCGGCTGCGAGAATGCCGATCAACACGCCCATGCTGCCGAGCACGATGCTCTGCCACCGCGCCTCGGTCAGCGTGCGGGCGAAGTCGCGCGACAGCACATGGCCGCGCCGCGCACTGACTTCGCGCAGCAATTCGGTGACGCGCCCGATCAGCCGGCCCTCGGTTCCCAGGACCTCGCGATCGATATCGGCGATCTGCCGCTCGCGGACGGCGACGGCAATGATGGCGTCGGCGTAGTTGTCGACGGCGATCTTCAGCGCGGCATCGGCGGTAGCCATCGTCCGCATGCTCTGCGCGGCCTGCTCGGC
This sequence comes from Bradyrhizobium sp. LLZ17, assembly GCF_041200145.1. Lineage (NCBI taxonomy): Bacteria > Pseudomonadati > Pseudomonadota > Alphaproteobacteria > Hyphomicrobiales > Nitrobacteraceae > Bradyrhizobium > Bradyrhizobium zaerense. Next base: position 712,915 of record NZ_CP165734.1, on the reverse strand, counting down.
AGCAGACGGATTGCGCGCGAGCAGCCCCAGCGCGATCCGGCTTTGCGCTTCCGACAGGCGGGAGGCGAGCTCGCGGTCCGCAGCACCCGCGACCGCAGCGTCGAACTGGTCGCGCAGCGGCGGCAAGCCAGCGAGCAATTGCGCGCGGCGGTCGATCAGAGTGGAGATCCGCTCCAGCCCGCTGCGATAGGTCGCAAGCCGCTCCGTAACCCCGTCGATCATGTCCTGTTGCTCGGGCGCGAGCTCGATGCGGGTTTTCTTCAGGATGTCGCTGAGGGTCGCGGCGGCCTCGCCGACCTGCTTGAACTGGATGCCGGCGCCGGGATCAGTGACGAAGTCGCGCGCCGCAAGGCGCAGTTCGTTCATGCGGCGGTCGATATCCTCGGCGAGGTCGCCGACGCTCTGGAGCCGCTGCAACTCGGCAAAGGTCGTGTCGATGTGGCGGATCGCGATCACGCTCGCGGTCGAGGTGACCATGATCACCAGCAGCACCAACAGAAAGCTGCCGAACGTGAGCTGGCCGATGGAGAGCGAAAAAGTTCGCTTTTTCTCAGGGGTCTGCGTCAATTCGGCGGACATCGGTGATGTGAGGACCGGGCTATTGGAGCTCCAATATACGACGTATTGCGGTCCCGGGGGAACATGCGTCTGGCGGCCGAATATCCTTAATACTACCGCCCTGCCGCCCGCCTCGGCCTCGACTTTATGACGTTTTGACGCCGGCCGACCGCCGCGCCGGGATGGTCATGGCGGCGACGCTGAGGACGACGCAGGCAAGGCCGATCCAGGCGGTCCGGCTCAGGCTCTCGCCGAGGAAGGCAACGCTGATGGCAACCCCGATCGGCACCCGGAGATAGGCCCGCGCGGTGGTGCCGACCGAGCCCAGGCTCTGGATCAGGCGGAAATAGATCACGAAGGCCGCGGCGGTCGAGAAAATCGCCAGCGCGACCAGGGCCAGCACGGAAGTCAGCGAGGGCGACAATGTCCAGGGCTGCTCGACGATGAGCGAGGTCGGGATCAGCGCCGCCGCTCCCGCCAGCAGCGAGCCGGCCGCGGGCGCCATGGGATCAAGGCCCTTGAAGCTGCGGCCGAAAATCGCGGCACAGGCGTAGCAGATGGTGGCCGCAACGATGGCGGCCTCCGCGACGAGGCCGCTTCCGACGTCATGGACGGCATCGACGCCGACGATCAGCAGGATGCCGGTCATGCCCGCGACCACGCCGACCAGCTTGCGCGGTGTCGTCGCCTCGTGACGCGTCACGACGGCCGTGAGCAGGAAAGTGAAGATCGGGCCGGCCGAGTTGAGGATGGTCGCGAGCGCGGCATCGACGTGGCGCTCGCCCCAGGCGATCAACGTCCAGGGGATCACGCTGTTGAGCACGGCCTGGAAGGCGAAGCGTTGCCAGGTCGCGGCATCCGCCGGCATCCTGATGCCCCGCGCCCACATGATCGCGAGCAGCAGCAGGCCCGCAATCGTGGTGCGCGCCGCGATTAGCGTGATCGGCGGAATGGTGGCGACGCCGAGCTTGATGAAGGTGTAGGAGCCGCCCCAGAGCGTCGCGAGCGCCACCAGCAACGCCAGCTCGACGGCAATGTTGTTGTCCTGCCGGTTGTCCATGTCGCGCGCTCGATCCCGTTGTCAGGGACGGAACCTAGCGCGTCTGCCCTCGCCGATACTTCGTTGTGTGTCGAACTGTCCTAGCCGACCGCCCCGACCTCGAACACCTCGCCGTCATAGCCGGCCTCGGGGGGAATGCGGAGCTGGCGGCCGGTATCGGTCTTGGTCATGACAGGCATCACCGTCACGACAGACATGCCGCGGGCGTGCTCCAGCGCCGCGCTCACGCTCGACTGCTTGGCGAGCCGGATCAGATTGCGCGTGGTCGGGAACGGCAGCTTGAAGCGGCCGCTGTCGCCGCCCTCTACCGCCTCGCGCGGCGAGACCCAGATCGAGTCGGTGGACTCCCTCGCCGTCATGGGCGCCGAGCTGGTCGGGCGGCGCCGCGGCAAGGAAGAACCAGGTGTCGAACCGCTTCGGCATGCCCTCCGGCGTGATCCAGTGCGCGTAAGGCACCAGCGTGTCGAGCGCAAGCTGGAGGCCGTTGTCGGCGAGGATATCCAGGAAGCCGATCTTGTGCTCGTTGAGCGCGACACGATGCGCGTCCGCAATCTCGCCGGCGCGCTTGGCATCAACAGCCGCACCCGAATGCTTCGACCGCGCCAGCAGGATGCCGCTCTCCTCAAACGTCTCGCGGATCGCGGCAATACGAAAACCGCAGTCCGCTTCGCTCAAGCCCTCGCTGCCCGAATACAGGTCGGCTCGCTTGACGATCTCCTGATCGCCGGCATCGACGCTGCCACCGGGGAACACCAGCGCACCCGAGTTGAACTCGATCTGATGATGGCGAACCATCATGAAGACCTCGATTTCGCCGCGGCTCTTGCCGTCGACATCCGCGCCGTCGCGGAGCAGGAGGATCGTCGAAGCTGGGCGCGATGCTGCCGTCTCGGCCATGCAACCAACCTGCGGCGCTGGATTGCGGCTGGAGATTGGCGCGTTTGTCGGTCTTCGCCACGCGTGAGAGCAGATAGTCGACCTCCGCCTTCGCCGCCGGCGTGATCGTCGCGCCGGGCTTGCGCTGCGCGCTCGAGGCGATGACGCCGCGCTTCTGCAGCACGTATTTGCGCACGGCAAGCCCCGCGCCTGGCTGCTGCTCATAGCGGATCAGCGGCAGATGCGCGTCGAACAGATCGTGCGCGGCGTCGCGCTTGCCTTCCTTCGACAGGCGCACGACGTCGATCAGGAGTTCGGGGAAAGCATAGCCGGTCATGGCACCGTCTGCGCCGCGTTCCATCTCGAAGTCGAGGAAAAGCCCGCCATTGCCGCAGAGGATCGACAGCGGACGAAGCGAGCCATCCTTCTGGAAACCGCGCAGGGTCGAGATCTTCTCGAGGCCCGGCCAGTCCTCGTGCTTGAGCATCACGCAGTTCGGATTGTCTGTGACGATCTTGCGGATGACTGCGGGCGTGAACACCACCGAGAGTGTCAGCGGATAGTCCTGCAGCACCCAGGGCACGTCGGGGCCGATGGCCTCCGCGGCCTGCTTGTAATAGCCGACGATCTGGTCGTCGGTGCGGAGCGAGGGCGGCGGCGCGATCATCACGCCGGCGGCGCCCGCATCCATCGAGGCCCGCGCCAGCGCACGCATGGTGGCAAAGCCCGGCGCGGAGACGCCGACGATCACCTGCATTGTCTTGGCGCGCTTGACGAAGCGAATGGCGACCTGCTCGGCCTCGGCGGCATCGAGCTTCGGCGCCTCGCCAAGGATGCCCAGCACCGTGACACCATCGCAGCCGACCTCTTCGTAGAACTCGGTGAGGCGGTCGATCGAACGCTCGTCGATCCGGCCATCATCGTGGAACGGCGTCGGCGCGATTGCGAAGGTGCCCTTGGCGTCGGCGGTGAGTTTCATTAGTCCTCTATCCTCTTGTTCGTCATTCCGGGACGATGCGTTAGCATCGGACCCGGAATCTCGAGGTCCCGGGTTCGCGCGCTGCGCGCCCCGGGACGACCATGGCCTAAAACCGCCGCGCGCCCATCTTGATCTGTTCCTCGGAGAAGAAGATCTCTTTGGCATGATCAGCGATATCCTGGGCCTTCCAGCCCGTATGCGGCGGTTTCCAGCCTTCCATTTCCATCATCCGCATTTCGCGCACGCCGCGGGGCCCGGACACGCCCAGCACCTTGCCGGTCTGGTCGCCCGACAAGTCGCTGACCATGTATAGCACGGCCGGCGCGATGCCGTCCGGCCCCAGCGCCGCACCGGGGTTCTCCTTGTAGCGGGGCAGGTCTGCGGTCATGCGGGTCAGCGCGCCCGGGGCCAGCGTCCATATCCGGATGTTGTACTTGCGGCCCTCGATCGCCAGCACATTGGACAGGCCCCAGATGCCTCCCTTGGCTGCGCCATAGTTGCTCTGGCCGAAATTGCCGATCAGGCCAGAGGTCGAGGAGGTGTTGACGATGACGCCGCCGCCGTTTTCCCGCATCCAGCGAAACACCGGCATGGTGCAACAGAAGGTGCCCTTCAGATGCACCTTGATGACCTTGTCCCAATCGGCTTCGGAGCCCTTGGCGAAGGTTTGGTCGCGCAGGATGCCGGCGTTGTTGACGAGGATGTCGGCGCGGCCAAAGTGCTTGATGGCGTCGTCGAACAGGGACTGGCCGCCCTCCATGCTGGAAATGTCGTCGCCGTTGGCGACCGCCTTGCCGCCTTCGGCCTTGATTGCGTCGACCACGCGCTGGGCCATCGAGGTGTCGGCGCCGGAGCCATCGCGGGGGCCGCCGAGGTCGTTGACCACGACGGATGCCCCTTCCCGCGCGAACAGTTTTGCGTAGGCCTCACCGAGCCCTCCGCCCGCGCCGGTGATCAGCGCAACCTTGCCATCGAGCAATCCCATGGTGGCTTCTCCCTGTTTTTGTTGTTGTCATTCCGGGGCAGCGCGCAGCGCTGAACCCGAATCCAGAGGTGTAGCGCGAGATTCCGCGTTCGCGCTTCGCGCGCCCCGGAATGACAGCGAAGGCTAACCCAAAACCGTCTTGCCGTTCTTGATCACGGTGACGCCGCGCGACTTCACCTTGGCTTCGAACGAGATCACGTTGCCGTCCTTCCAGAGGTCCATGGTCACGGTCTCGCCGGGATAGACCGGCGAGGAGAACCGCGCGACGTGCTGACGGAAGGCCGACGCATCGTAATCGGCATAGGTCTGGAGCACGCCGCGGCAGGTGATGCCGTAGGTGCACATGCCGTGCAGGATCGGCCGCGGGAAGCCGGCCTTCCTGGCGAACTCGGGATCTGAGTGCAGCGGGTTGCGGTCGCCGCAGAGGCGATAGATCAATGCCTGGTCGGGACGAGTGGTGATGTCGATCGTCTTGTCAGGCGACCGCGACGGGATCTTGTGCGGGTCGGGCTGGGTCAGGCTCGGTCCGCCAAAGCCGCCGTCGCCGCGGGCGAAGCGCGAAGCCACTAAGGTTGCCAGCTTCTCGCCCTTCTCGTTCTTCAGCACGGTCTGATGGCTGATGATGACGCCCTTGTCCTTGCCCTTGTCGTAGACTTCGATCACCGAAGAGTCGGCGGTGATATGCGCGGCCACCGGCAGCGGCTGGTGGAAGGTGATATCGCGTTCACCGTCGACCACCATGACGCGGTTGAGGTTCATCTCGCCCGGCCCTGCGCCCCACGCCGCGACGGAGGCGAAGGTCGGCACCACCTTCAGCGGCCGCGGCGTCAGCGTGCCCTCGTTGACGAAGGCGAGCTCGTTCTCGTCCATCGGATCGGCGCCGAGCCCGATGCCGTAGGCATAAAGCATCACATCGCGATCGGTGTAGGCGTATTTCTGGCCGGTGTTTTTGAGGGCCTTGAGTTCTTCGTATCTGGCGGACATTTTGTTTGTTTCCTCTCGGACGTCTCTGCGCCGCTGCCAGTCGAAGTGCCCTCTCCCCTTGTGGGAGAGGGCCGCGAGAGCCGTGCGGCAAACTCGTTTGGGTGAGGGGTTGGTTCCGCAGCGAGACTCCTCGTGCAGAGCGATACCCCTCATCCGGCGCTTCGCGCCACCTTCTTCCACAAGGGGAGAAGGAAGAAAGCAACTACACCGGCGTAAAGAACGGCAGCGGTGCGCCATCGGTCGGCTTGAACACCACCTTCACCTTCTGGCCGATCTTCAGCGCCGTCAGATCGCAATCGACAAAGTTGGTCTGAAGCGAAGGACCCTCCTTCAGCGTGACGTAGCCGATCGCATAAGGACCAGTCGGCGACTTCCGCATCAGGCTATAGGTGTAGATCGTGCCCTCGCCCGAACTCTCCTCCCACACGGTCTTGTCGGAGTAGCAGAACGGGCAGATCGCGCGCGGGAAGTAATGCGCTTCTCCGCAGGCGGTGCAGCGCTTGATCATGAACTTGCCGGCCTTCGCGGCCTCCCAGAACGCAGCCGTCTCCGGATTCGTCACGGGAGCTGGATATTTCTTCGCTTCACTCATCACACGCGCTCCAGAATGGCCGTCGAGGCAGCGTGGCGGACGCCGAGAAGGCCGCCGGTGCCGTGGGCGATGGCGAGATCGCAGTTCTTGACCTGCACCTTCGGATGCGCCTCGCCGCGCAACTGCCGCACGGCCTCGAGGATCTTGGTCATGCCGCCGCGGTTGACGGGATGGTTGCTGCACAGGCCCCCGCCGTCGGTGTTGAACGGCAGCTTGCCGACGCCCGAGATCAGATTGCCGTCGGCGACGAACTTGCCGCCCTCGCCCTTCTTGCAGAAGCCGAGGTCCTCGAGCTGCATCAGCACCGTGATGGTGAAGCTGTCGTAAATCGAGGCGTATTTGATGTCCTTCGGCGTGATGCCGGCTTCCTCGAACGCTCGCGGCCCGGACCAGATGCCGGCGGAGTAAGTGAGGTCGAGGTCCTTGCCGCCGCGCGGGCCCTTCATCGCCTCGCCATGGCCGATCAGCTTGACCAGCGGCTTCTTCAGGCTCTTCGCGATCTCGGGCGTGGTCACGATCAGCGCGCCGCCGCCGTCGGAGACTACGCAGCAATCCATCCGGTGCAGCGGATCGGAGATCATCGGCGAGTTCAGGACGTCCTCGACGGTGACGACGTCCTTGAGCATCGCATGCGGATTGTATTGCGCGTGATGCGAGGCTGCGACCTTGATCCAGGCGAGCTGCTCTGAGGTGGTGCCATAGTCGTGCATGTGGCGCATGGCACACATGCCATAGGCATTGTGGGTGGTCGCGCCGTAAGCGGTCTCGAAATCGGCTTCCGCGCCGGCGGCGCGCGGCGGCATTGCCCCGGTGCGCGGCTTGCCGGCGAGCGTGATCAGCGCGATCGAGCACTTGCCCGCCGCGATCGCCTCCGCGGCATGACCGAGATGGATGATGTAGGAACAGCCGCCGGTTTCGGTGGAATCGACGTGGCGGAGCTTATTGGTGTTCAGCCCGAGATAATCCACCATCGGCCAGGCGCCGCCCGGGGCATCACCGGCGCAGAAATAGCCGTCGACGTCGTCCTTGCTGATCCCGGCATCCTCGATCGCGCCCTTGGCGACCTCGGCGTGGAGCTGCGCGGTGGATTTGTCCGGCGCATGCCGGGTCGGGTGCTCGTAGATCCCGGCAATGTAGGCCTTGCCCTTGATGGTCAAATAAGGTCTCCGCTGGCGTTCTCACTTCCGGTTTTTTCTGAACCGCCGTTGCCCTGTTGGCAAGCGCGGAAATATTCCGTCGGGCGAGAGGGCAGCGGGCTGGCGCAAATCGCCGCTGCATCATCCCAAGGTGCGGTGGAAGGGCCCTGCTGCCGCAGTCGTCATTGCGAGCGGAGCGAAGCAATCCAGGAATCTTTCCGCGGATGCATTTCTGGATTGCTTCGCTGCGCGCTGCGCTCGCAATGACGGGAACGACGGGCAGAAGCCTAAAGGTGTTTTGCCCGACGACACAAGCGATTTTCGTTTTGCCGAAGCAACTCGATTCGTGAAAACAACCCCATGCACAGTAGAGCGGGGATTGATTTCAAACAGGAATTCGTAGGGTGGGCAAAGCGAAGCGTGCCCACCTCTTCTGATTCAATTCTCGTGAGATGGTGGGCACCGCGCTTTGCGCCTTTGCCCACCCTACGAGACCGGCTACTCCGCCGCGATCTGCCTCGGTGCGGGCGGCGGGTTGGCCAGATCGGCGGCGAGTTGGGCGTAGCGGGCCTTGGCGTCCGCAACCGCCTTCTCCTTTACCGGGCCGTAGCCGCGGATGCGGTCGGGCAGCGACAGCAGTTCGACCGCGGTGTCGATCGTGAGCGGCGACAGCAGGACGAGCACGGTGGCGACGTCCTTCTCGTAACCGACGATCAGGTCGCGCTCGAGCTTGCGGTCGGCGCTATAGCCGAAGATATCGAGCGGCGTGCCACGCAGGAACTTGAGCTTGGCCAGCACGCCGAACACACCGAGCATCCACGGCCCGAAGGCGCGCTTCTTCGGACGACCGAGCGCGTCGACGCCGCTGCTGAGGATCGGCGGGGCGAGATTGAAGTTGAACTTGAAGTCGCCCTCAAACTGGTCCCGGAGCTGCTTTTCGAAGGCGCCGTCGGTGAAGAGGCGCGCGACTTCGTATTCGTCCTTGTAGGCCAGCAGCTTTGCGTAGTTGATCGCCACCGCGCGCGGCAGTGCATCGCCATAGCCGCCCTTGACCGCGGCGTCACGGACCTGGTCGACCAGCTTTCGATAGCTTTTTGCGAGGCGGCCGTTCTGGTAGGCGGTGAGATGCTTTGCGCGGTGCTCGATGATCTCGTCCAACGTCATGGCGTCCAAAGATTTGGGCGCGACGACCTCGTCCGTTCCCTTCAGCATGCCGGCGAGCCGGACTGGGTCGGCGACCGCGAGGCGGCCGAGGCGGAAAGCCTCCTTGTTCATCTTGATGGAGACGCCGTTGACCTCGATCGCCTGCTCGATCGAGTCGGCCGACAAGGGCAAGAGACCCTTCTGATAGGCGTAGCCCATCATCATCATGTTGGTGGCAATGCTGTCGCCGAGCAGCTGCTCGGCCGGCTTGGTGAAGTCGAAGAACACCGAATCCTTGTGCAGAGCGGTTTCCAAAAGCCCGTCCAGCTTGCGGGTCTGAAAGTTGAAATCGCGATTGAGGACGAAGTCGGCGGTCGGAATCACGTGGCTGTTGATGATGCCGCGGGTGCGGCTGCTGTCGCAGAGCGAGATGGTGTCCTTGGCGACCGCGACCACCTCGTCGGCGGCGAGCACGACATCGGCCGTGCCGGTGACGATGCGCGAGCAGGTCACTTCGGCCGGATGATCGGACAGCCGCACGTGACTCAGCACCGCGCCACCTTTCTGCGCGAGACCCGACATGTCGAGGATCATCGAGGCCTTGCCCTCGATATGGGCGGCCATGCCCAGCAGCGCGCCGATCGTCAGCACGCCGGTCCCGCCGACGCCGCCGACCGCGATGTTGTAGGGCCGCTCCAGCGTCGGCCGCGACGCCGGCTCCGGCAGATCGCCGATGTCGCCGACGCCCGCCGGCGCGCGCTTGCGCATCTGGCCGCCGTCGATGGTGACGAAGGACGGGCAAAATCCTTTGACGCAGGAATAGTCCTTGTTGCAGCTCGACTGGTTGATGGCGCGCTTGCGCCCCATCTCCGTTTCCAGGGGCTCGACCGAAATGCAGTTGGATTGCACCGAGCAGTCGCCGCAGCCTTCGCACACCGCCGGGTTGATGAGCACGCGGCGCGCCGGATCCTCCAGCGTGCCGCGCTTGCGGCGGCGGCGCTTTTCGGCGGCACAGGTCTGCACGAACACGATCGCGGACGCGCCCTTGACCTTGCGCAGCGTCTTCTGGACCGCGTCGAGCTCGTCGCGATGCGCGGTCTTGACGCCCGGCGCGATCTCGTTGGCGGGATAGGCGTCTGGATTTTCCGAAACGAGATAGATCTCGCGGATGCCTTCGCTGTGGAGCTGGAAGGTGATCTGCTGCGGCGACAATTCGCCGTCGACATGCTGGCCGCCGGTCATCGCGGTCGCGTCGTTATAGAGGATCTTGTAGGTGATGTTGGCGCCCGAGGCGATCGCCTGGCGGATCGCAAGGCTGCCGGAGTGGAAATACGTGCCGTCGCCGAGATTGGCGAACACGTGCTCTTCCTTGGTGAAGGGCGCGACACCGACCCACGGCACGCCCTCGCCGCCCATATGGGTGAAGGTCTCGGTCGAGCGATCCATCCACAGCGCCATGAAGTGGCAGCCGATGCCGGCAAAGGCGCGGCTGCCTTCGGGCACCTTGGTCGAGGTGTTATGCGGGCAGCCGGAGCAGAAATACGGAGTGCGGGAGACAGGCGCAGTCGCCTGCATTTGCGTGGCCTGGCGACCGTTGAACCAGTCGGCCTTGGCGCGCAGCATGGCTGCGATTTCGGGATTGAGGTCAAGTCGAAGCAGGCGCTCGGTCAGCGAGCTGGCCAGGGAGGCGACGCTGAGTTCTTCGGCAAAGGGGAGGAAGCGCTTGTCGTGATCGTCCATCTTGCCGATGATGCGGGGACGGACATCGTCGCGCCAGTTGAACAGCTCCTGCTTGACCTGGTTCTCGACGATCTCGCGGCGCTCTTCGATGATGAAGATTTCCTCGAGCCCTACGGCGAATTGCCTGACGCCTTCCGGCTCCAGCGGCCACGGCATGCCGATCTTGTACAATCGAAGCCCGATCTTGGCGGCGACCTCGGGTGTGATGCCGAGCTCGCGCAACGCCTGCCGCACGTCCTCATAGCTCTTGCCGGATGCCATGATGCCGTAGCGGGCGTTCGGCGAATCCATCGTGACGCGGTTGACCCTGTTGGCACGCGCGAACGCGATCGCGGCAAAGCCCTTGTAGTCCTGGAGCCGGCGGTCCTGGGCAAAGCGGTCGTCGGGCCAGCGCAGATTGAGGCCACCCTCCGGCATCTCGAAATCGGTGGGGATCACGAACGGCGTCATCTCGTCGGTGAGGTCGATCTCGGCGGTGGTCTCCACCGTCTCGGTGATCACCTTCATGCCGACCCAGCAGCCGGAGTAGCGCGACATGGCGATGCCGAGCAGGCCCATCTCGATCATCTCGTGGATGCTGGACGGATAGAGATAGGGCATCAGCGCCGACATGAAGGCATGGTCGGACTGATGCGGAACGGTGGACGATTTTGCGCCGTGGTCGTCGCCGGCGAGACACAACACGCCGCCGTTCTTGGCCGAGCCGGCCGCATTGCCGTGGCGGAAGACGTCGCCGCAGCGGTCGACGCCGGGGCCCTTGCCGTACCAGATGCCGACCACGCCGTCGTATTTGGCGCCGGGCGAGAGGTTGAGCTGCTGCGAGCCCCAGACCGCGGTCGCGGCCAAATCCTCGTTTACGCCAGGCTGGAACTTGATGTTGTGTTGCTCGAGGTGCTTGCGGGCGGCGAAGAGCTGCTGGTCGTAGCCGCCGAGCGGCGAGCCGCGGTAGCCGGAGATGAAGCCCGCGGTGTTGAGGCCACTGGCACGGTCGCGCCGGATCTGGGCCATGGGCAGGCGAACCAGCGCCTGGATGCCCGTGGTGAAGACGTGACCGGTCTGCTGGGTATATTTCTGATCGAGACTGATCGGACCCTGGTTGATGCCCATCGTTGTCCTCTTCCGCCCTTTTGAGCGCCTGGCTGCTTAAGCCGTTGCCTGCCCGTTGTTTTTAGCTAGGGCGCGCCGACCATCCGCGCCACTCTATGTCGGATATTTAACGCTCCGCACCACAAATCTGGGCTCGACCTGCCGACGGGAAAAAAACGCAATTTCGTGGCCGGAAAGGGCGCACGCCTTTTCAGTTTCTGTCACCCTACCCGGCTGTCGCGCAATGACGTGACGCCGCTATACTCCGGCACTTGACGATTGGTCGCGGGAAGAAGGCTTTCGATGCGGACGATTCTGGCTGTGGTGCTCTTGTGCAGTGCGGTTGCGCGTGCCGCCTTGGCCGCCGAGCCGTCACCGGAGCTGATCGCCAGCGGGAAGGCGCTGGTGGAGGCCGGCGACTGCGCGGGCTGCCACACCGCCGATCCCGCAAGGCCGTTCGCCGGCGGAAAGCGCATCGACACCCCGTTCGGCGGGATCTATGCGCCAAACCTGACGCCTGATCGCGACACCGGGATCGGTGCCTGGACCGATGCCGATTTCACCCGCGCCGTGCGCTACGGCACCGCGCCGGACGGCTCGCTTTATTACCCGGCGTTCCCCTATCCCTATTTCACCAGGATGACCAAGGACGACACGCTGGCGATCCGGGCTTATCTCGGCACGCTCGCGCCCGTCGCCAGCCGCAACAAGCCGCCGGAGCTGCGCTGGCCGCTCGGCTATCGCGGCCTGATGCGGGTCTGGGATTATCTGTTCTTCAAGCCCGGCCTGTTCGAGCCCGACCAGGGCAAGACCGGGGCATGGAATCGCGGCGGCTATCTGGTCACCGGGCTCGGCCATTGCGGCGCCTGCCACACCCCCAAGAACTATTTTGGCGCGGACAAGACCGCGCAGGCGCTCTCCGGCAGCGAGATCGGCGGCTGGTTCGCGCCGCGGCTCGATGGCGCTGCCCGCACCGGGTTACAGTCGTGGAGCGCAGCGGACATCGTCGAGTATCTGCAGAGCGGCCGCAACGCCAGGAGCCATGCCGGCGGCCCGATGGCCGAGGTGATCGTGAACTCGACGTCGAAGATGAGCGACGCCGACGTGCATGCGATCGCGGTGTATCTGAAAGACCTGCCGCCGGCACGGCGCGAGCCGAAGGTGATGCCGCCGGATGAGGCCGAGATGAAGGCCGGTCAGGCCGTCTACGCAAAACTCTGCATCGCCTGCCATGAAGCCGACGGCTCCGGCGCGCCGCGCATCTATCCGCCACTGCCGGCCAATGCGCTGCTGCAGTCGATCAACCCATCCTCCACGCTCCGCGTCATCCTCGACGGCGCTCACACCGTGACGACGCCGCGCGCGCCCAACACCGGCGAGATGCCAGGCTATGCCGGGCAATTGTCCGACGAGCAAATCGCGGCGGTGACGAACTACATCCGCAACTCCTGGGGCAATGCCGCGCCGCTGGTGACACCGGCGCAAGTGGCGAAGGCGCGTGGGCAGGAGCCGTAGCCGACGCCCTCATGGCGCCTCCTCGCCGTCATTGCGAGCGCAGCGAAGCAATCCAGAGTCTTTCCGCGGGGACAGACTGGATTGCTTCGCTGCGCTCGCAATGACGACGCTGAAAAGCAGTGCGCGTGTGCCGACCAGCTCGACTCGCGGAGACTCCCCCTCACTCGCAAGCTGGAGAGGCGAAGAGAAGTTACCGCTCCTCGTCCCCCGTGAACACGAATTTCGGCATGTCCCATTTGTAGCGGACTGCGAGCAAGCGAAAGCTGATGCCGAGAATGAAGGTGAGGATGGTCCAGAGTTCGGCGTTGAGATTAAGTCCGAACGCCGTCGCATAGAACAGTCCGGTCACCACCGAGACGCTGGCGTAGAGTTCGGAGCGGAACAGCAGCGGCACGTCATTGCAGAGCACGTCGCGCAATACGCCGCCGGCGCAGCCCGTCACCATGCCGGAGACGATGACGATCGGCAGCGAAGCATCCATCTGCCAGGCGACGTCGCATCCGGTCATGGTGAAGACGACGAGGCCGATGGCATCGAGCACGATGAAAGCGACGCTCAACCGATGCACCAGCCGCGCGATCAGGATCGTCAGCAGCGCCGACGCGCCCGGCAGCACGAGATAGACCGGGTTCGCGACCCAGGCCAACGGATAATGACCGAGAAACAGGTCGCGCAGCGTGCCACCGCCGAGCGCCGTGATGCTGCCGAGCATGCAGACGCCGACATAGTCCATGCTGCGCCGGCCGGCAGCCAGCGCTGCCGTCATGCCCTGGGACGCCAAGGCGACCAGCGTCAAAAGATGCAGCACGCTATCGCCCGGCGGCAGGCTCCACATCGCCTTGTTCCCTTGATCTCGCAGCGCAACCTACGTCCGGAGTTCCCGGATGAACAGGTTCCCGATTCCTGAGGCGCGAGCAACATGCGACGAAAGCATAAAGGCCGGGGAACAGAACCTCGCATCCCCGGGTTGTCCAGCCGCAATAATCGAGGAGATCCAATCGATGGCAGACGACCGTTTTCCGAACGATCCGTATCGCCCGAATCTCGCCGACGATGCGTATCGAAGTGCGGCGCGACGGGATGCCGACCTCCAGGTCGATCCCGAACTCGGCGAAGGCCCCGCCTCCAGCGGCAAGATCGCGTTGTTTGCGGTCGCAATAGCCCTGGTGCTGGGTGCCGTATTCTACGGGCTCAACAATTCGAGCACGCCGAACCAGGCCAGCAACGCCCCGTCGACGCAGACTGCTCAGCAGACCGCACCGGCCACCAATCCGGCCGCGCCTCCGAGCATGCGTGACGTGACCCCGCGCAACAATACCGCGCCGGGCGTGACCACGGGTGCCGCACCGAGCAAGCCAGCCCCGGATGCGCAGACGCCGCCGTCTGGCGCCAAGTAGCGGCGATCACGACATACGAGAGCGGCGGGATGAAAGTCCCGCCGCTTTTCGTTGACCTCTAGCTGAACATCTTGTTGAGCTCGCCGCCGGGATAACCGCTGCCGAGCTCAGTGAAGGTGCCCTTCTCCGCCATCTCTTTTGCAGCGCGCATGAAGCCGCCCCAAGCCGCGCGGGCGAGCGAGCCGCCGACGCTGATCCGGCGCACGCCGAGATCCGCGGCTTCCTGCAACGACAGGCCGGAGCCGCCGATCAGCAGGTTAAACGGTTTCGGTGCGACAGCCTTCACCACCGCAGCGATGTCCTCGCGGGTCTTGAGGCCCGGTGCATAGAGGCAGTCGGCGCCGGCGTCTGCATAAGCGGTGAGCCGGTCGATGACGAGCTTGAGATCGGTCACGCCCCACAGATACGCCTCGCAGCGGCCGACGAGCAGCGCGCCGCTGTCGCCGATCGCCTTGCGCGAGGCCTTGATGCGCTCCACGGCGAGCGCGCGCTCATAGATCGGCTTGTCCTTGTCACCGGTGGAATCCTCGATCGACAGACCGGCGACGCCGGTGCGCACGCCGCGCTCGACGTGATCCGCGACCTTGTCCGGCTCGACCGCAAAGCCGCCTTCGAAATCCGCGTTCACGGGGATGTCGACCGCCGAGCACAATGCTGCCAGATGCTGACAGACCTCCTCGACGCTGACGTGATTGTCGGCCTTGCCGATGGTCCAGGCAAAGCCCGCGCTCGATGACGCCACTGCCTTGAAGCCGAGATGCTGCAACGCCTTGGCGCTGCCGATATCGACCGGATTGGGCAGGATGAAGCAGCCGCTCTCGTGCATCTTCTTGAATGTCGCGCGCTTGTTTGCGGTGGTGACCTGCATGTTTCTCTCCCTTGTTAGCCGCGCAGACATAGGCACGCGCCCGAGACAACGCTAGTGCGCGTCGTGCACCGCGCGGCTGTCCTTTGGCGCCTGCTCCCGATCATTCATGCCGTAGTCACGGATGACGCTGGCGATGCGCAGATGATAATCGGCAAAGATCTGCGCCCTGCCCTTGGCCTGGGTGCGCCGGTGCTCCATCGTGTTGCGCCAGGCGGCGACAGCTTCGTCGTCGCGCCAGAATGACAACGACAGGATCTTGCCCTTCTCGGTCAGGCTTTCAAAACGTTCGACCGAGATGAAACCGTCGATGGTTTGCAGGATCGGCTTCAGATCTGCTGCGAGTTCGAAATAATCCTGGCGGTGTTCGGGCTTGGGCCAGACTTCGAAGATCACGGCGATCATGGGCATCTCCTGAACTTGATGGCCTACAATACCACCTTGCGCAGGAAGGTGCGCTCTTCCGCGAGAATGAATTTATTGTCCTCGGCGAAATGGAAGTTCGCCATGCCGTCGGCATCCTGCCGCAGCCTTGCGCGGTAGGCCTCGTAGGCGGCAAGGCTTTCGAAAGTGATCAGCGCGAACGCGATGTTGTTGGTTCCCTCATGGGGCATGAAATAGCCGATCAGGTCGCCACCGCATTTCGGGATGATGCTGAGCCAGCGCTTCGAATAGTCCTCGAACTGCGCGCGCTTGAAGGGATCGAGCTGGTAACGAATGAAGACGGTGATGGACATCTAAGTTTCCCCTTTCTTGTTGCGCGAGCGAAGCGCCAGTTCCTCATCCTGAGGAGCTTGCGCAGCAAGCGTCTCGAAGGATGAAGGCCCCGCCGGTGGCCTCGCCCTTCGAGACGCGCGCAAGAGCGCGCTCCTCAGGGTGAGGATCGAGATTTCAGTTTTGCTACGCCGTTCGCTCGCAATGACGTGTTTGTGGCAACACGCTACGCCCTTGATCGACTTCAATGCTTCGGTTATCATCGAAGCATGAAATCAGGACCCGACATCGCCATGGTCGCCGCGCTGGTTGGCGACCCCGCCCGCGCCAACATGCTCACGGCGCTGATGAACGGCCGCGCGCTCACCGCGAGCGAGCTGGCGCAGGAGGCCGGCATCACGCCGCAGACGGCGAGCTCGCATCTCTCCAAGCTCGAGGCCGGCGGGCTGGTCGAACCGGAGAAGCAGGGCCGCCACCGCTACTACCGTCTCACCGACGACGACGTTGCCGGCGTGCTCGAAGGCCTTGCGGGCCTTGCCGCACGGACCGGCCACATGCGCGTGCGCACCGGGCCGAAGGATCCGGCGCTGCGCCGCGCGCGGATCTGCTACGACCACCTCGCCGGCGATCTCGGCGTGCAGATGCTCGACAGCTTGCGCGAACGGCGCCTGGTCAGGCAGAAGAAGCAGGAGATCGAGCTGACGCCGGAAGGCGAGCGCTTCCTCGCCAACCATTTGCAGATCTCGCCGGAGATGCTCGCCCATCCGCGCCGCCCGGTCTGCAAGGCGTGCCTCGACTGGAGCGAACGCCGCCACCATCTGGCCGGCACGCTCGGTGCGGCCATGATGCAGCGTTTTGCCGAGCTGAAATGGGCCGCGCGCGATGCCACCCCCGGCAGCCGCGTGGTGAATTTCACCCGCACCGGCGAGAAGCAGTTCGCGGCGCTGTTCGGCAATGGCAACGACTGATCGCGCAAGATGCGTGACCGCACACAATCGCGTGTGAACGGGTCTCTCACCATGGCCGGGCTTGACTAGGCCGTCCGCGGGATTATGGCCTCCGTCATTCCGGGGCGATGCAACGCATCGAACCGGGAATCTCGAGGTTCCGGGTTCGCGCTCCGCGCGCCCCGGAACGACGCCATCAGCTATGAGAATCTCCATGTATCGCATCCTCCCGGCAGCGCTTGCAGTCGCTCTTGTTACTATCCCGTTTGCGTCACAAGCCGCCGACAACGCGCTACGTGAGCCTTACGGCATCGCGCTCGAAGGTTTTGCCTACCCCTATCCCGTGCACCTGCTGCCGGTCGTCAACGACGGCGAGCAGCTCAGCATGGCCTATATGGACGTGGCCCCAGCGCAGCCGAACGGCCGCACCGTGGTGCTGCTGCATGGCCGCAACTTTCCGTCGAGCTATTGGGCGCCCGTCATCAAGATGCTGGCCGAGGCCGGCTACCGCGTCGTGGTGCCGGACCAGATCGGGTTCGGCAAATCCTCCAAGCCGCAAGGCGAGCTGCATTTCGACACGCTGGCGCGCAACACCATGGCGCTGCTCGATCATCTCAAGATCGACAAGGCCGAGATCGTCGCCCATTCACTCGGCGGCATGCTTGGGGTGCGCATCGCCCGCGCCTATCCGGATCGCGTCGCGCATTTGGTGTTGACCGCGCCCATTGGGCTCGAGGATTACCGCCTCTACGTGCCGCCGACACGGACCGAGAGCATCATCGAGGCCGAGGACAAGCTCACCGCCGAGGGCTATCGCAAGCAGCTCCAGACCAATTACGCGATCAAGCTGCCGCCCGAGGCGATCACGCCGTTCATCGACGCCCGCTTCAACATCAAGGGCAGCCCCGATTATCCGCGCTGGCTGCGGGCCTTCGTCAGCTCGGGCCAGATGATCTATCGCGAACCGGTCGCGCACGAGATCGCGCTCATCACCTCACCGACGCTGTTCATCATGGGCGCCGACGACCACAACGCGCCGGGACGGCCGAACGCACCGGAGGCGCTGCGGGCGAAGATGGGGCAGAACGCCGAGCTCGCGAAAGCGTTTGCCGCGAAGATGCCGAATGCGCGGGCGGAGGTCATTCCGGACACCGGCCACCTCGTCTTCCTGGAGGCGCCGGAGAGGTACAAGGAGTTGGTGCTGGGCTTTCTCGGCCATTAACGCCATCGCTGTCGCCTCAAGCGGGATGCCGGCAGCGTTCATGCCGCATTCAGGTCGTGGTGGGCAGGTTTGGGGTGCGACGTCTCGGCACGTTGCACTAATTTTAACGTGTCGAATCCTCTCTTTTGATTCATTCTGCGCCGCAAGCTCTCTCCCCTTAGACCTGCCTCCAAGATCCACCCTCAAGCACGAGAAGGAAGACCATCAATGAAATATCTGTTCGCCGCCGTGATGCTCGCCAGCGCGGTCGTTGGTTTCAGCGAGGCCGCCAGCGCCGCCGGCGGTTGCGGTCCGGGCTGGTACCGAGGCCCCTATGGCGGCTGCCGCCCGATGCGCGGTCCGGTCGTTGTCCGCCCGGGTCCGATCGTGGTTGCGCCGGCCCCTGTCGTGGTCGTGCCGCGCGCGCGCGTGTGCCCCTATGGCTTCCGCTGGTACGCCGGCCGCTGCCGCCCGTTCTGATTTTTTCACACAGCAAAATGGCCGGGCGGCGAAAGCCTGCGCGGCCATTTCGTTGAGACCCGCAGCGGAAAAAGGGGATCGTAATCGCGATCCCCTTTTCCGTTCCAGAACGCGGCTACCAGTGCCGCCAGTGGCGGCGATGCCAGCGGCGACGCCAGCCCCAGTGACGGTGGCGCCAACCCCAGTGACGATGATGCCAATGGCCGTGCCAGCGCACCTGCTCCGGCTTCATGCCGGCCACTTCCTCGCTGCTGGTGACGGCCGGTCGGAGATCGGTGTTCGCGTCCGGCAGGTGGGTCGGACCGTCGATCGGTTGCGGTGACAGCGGCGCGGCCTGCGCGGCGGCCGTGAACGCGGCGGCGCCAGCCGCGACACCAATGGCCAGTTTGAGAAAATTACGGCGTTCCATGAACATCTTCCTCTTGGATCATCGTGCCCGTGATGCAGAGGCAAGTGTCGCCGTGACGACATGAACCGAAACTGAATCGCACGTTCAGATTGGCGCAGCTACGTCCCAAATTCCTGCATCAGCACCAGCGTCTCGCGCGTGCGTTTCACATCCGGCCACTCCCGATTGAAATCGGCGACCAACTGCTTCAGCGCGTCGCCTTTCAGCATGGCCGCAAGCCTGGCCTCGTCGTCGAACTGATACATCGCCTGATGCAGCGATGGATCATCGAGACCCAGAACCGCCAGGCCATGGTGACGCCGAACGCCTTCACCGCGTCGGGCAAATGTTCCGTCTCGTACCATGTCTCGAAGGCGGCGCGCCTGCCGGGATCGGTGACGATGGCACGGACGACGAAGAAGGCGGCAGGCATCGGATGTCCTCCTGTTGTTTGGCGCCAACGAAGCTTGGCAGTAAGCGAAACCCAGCGATCGCGTAGGCAAAGCGCAGCGTGCCCACCACCTCGGCCACCGCAAAAATGGTGGGCACGGCGCAAGCGCGCCTTTCCCATCCTACAAGAACCGCGGCGGACGCAGCGCGCACCGGAACGTGACGAGCCGCACATCATTAACCCGGCGATAACCATAGGATCACAGCCGCCGGAACCAAGCAATTTGCTTCAAATTATCGCAGCGGAAGGTGACCCATGGCCCGCATCGAATATCTGAGAGAGCAACTGGCCCGCGCCGAGCGGCTGGCGAAAGCCATCCTCGATCAGCAGACCGTGGAGCGGCTTCAGGCCTACGCAGCCGAATGCCGCACGGAGTTACAGGAGCTGACGCACAGGGCTGCGGCTTGATGCATGCAGTGCGCCCGCAAACGTGGCGTCACACCAGCTTCATCGGCGTATCGGCAACCACGCGAAGGTCGATGCTTCCGATCAGTTGTGCCCGAAGCGCCTCCGCGGAACGGATCGCGTCCTCCGTCTGCCGCAACGTGCTGACGTTCGAGCCGAGCGAGACAATTCCGCCAAGCACCAGAGCGATCGATCCGAGCGCCGCGGTTTGACCGAAGCCAAACACGCCGAGGACCGTCACCAGCAGCAATGCTGCGCCGGCGCCGATGGCGAATTTGGAGGCCAGAATGTACTTGCGGCATCGCTCGGCGATCTCGGCCAGCGCCTCGATCCGCGCTTCGATGTCGGAGATCTCGTCGGTCGGATCGTCTTCGGTCATAGGATTTCAAATCGTCGCGATGCACGTCTTGTGCATAACGCGCGGAGCATGATCTTCAGGCAAGTCGAAGACATTCGGCATATCAGGCTCGTCTTCGGCTACCTGCATCGATTGCGTCCTGGTGGGCTACGGCTTCGCCTGACCCACCAGACGCTTCATTCACAACGGCAGATTGTCGTGCTTCTTCGCCGGCGTTTCGACCTTCTTATCCCTGAGCATCGCCAGCGCCCGCGCGATCCGTTTCCGTGTCGAGTGCGGCATGATGACGTCGTCGATGTAGCCGCGCTCGGCGGCGATGAAGGGGGACAGGAAGCGGTCTTCGTATTCCTTGGTGCGCGCGGCGATCTTGTCGGGGTCGCCGATATCGCTGCGGAAAATGATTTCGACCGCGCCCTTGGCGCCCATCACCGCGATCTGCGCGGTCGGCCAGGCGTAGTTCATGTCGGCGCCGATCTCCTTGGAGGCCATGACGTCGAAGGCGCCGCCATAGGCCTTGCGGGTGATGATGGTGACCAGCGGCACGGTGCATTGCGAATAGGCGAACAGCAGTTTGGCGCCGTGCTTGATCAGGCCGCCATATTCCTGCGCGGTGCCCGGCAGGAAGCCGGGCACATCGACGAAGGTGACGATTGGGATATTGAACGCGTCGCAAAAACGAACGAAGCGTGCGGCCTTGCGTGACGCGTCAGAGTCGAGCACGCCAGCGAGCACCATCGGCTGGTTGGCGACGAAGCCGACGGTGCGGCCGGCGATGCGGCCAAAGCCGGTGACGATGTTCTTGGCAAAGGCATCCGCGATCTCGAAGAAGTCGCCTTCGTCCACGACCTTCAGGATCAGCTCCTTCATGTCGTAAGGCTTGTTCGGGTTGTCGGGGATCAGCGTGTCCAGGGACATGTCGACGCGGCCGATGTCGTCGAAGCTCGGCCATTCCGGCACGCCATCGGTGTTGTTCGACGGCAGGAAATCGATCAGGCGCCGCATCTGCAGCAGCGTTTCGACATCGTTCTCGAATGCGCCGTCCGCGATCGAGGAGCGCGTGGCGTGAACGCTCGCGCCGCCGAGCTCTTCCGCGGTGACGACTTCGTTGGTCACCGTCTTCACCACGTCGGGGCCGGTGACGAACATGTAGCTGGTGTTCTTCACCATGAAGATGAAGTCGGTCATCGCCGGCGAATAGACGTCGCCGCCGGCACAGGGGCCCATGATGACGGAGATCTGCGGGATCACGCCGGAGGCGAGCACGTTGCGGCGGAACACGTAGGAATAGCCGGCGAGCGCGGCGACGCCCTCCTGGATACGGGCGCCGCCCGCGTCGTAGAGGCCGATGATGGGCGCCCTCGCCTTCATCGCCATGTCCTGAAGCTTTGTGATCTTCAGCGCGTGGGTCTCGGACAGCGAGCCGCCGAACACGGTGAAATCCTTGGCGAACACGAACGTCTTGCGGCCGTTGACCGTGCCCCAGCCGGTGACGACGCCGTCACCGGGCACCTTGTTCTTCTCCATGCCGAACTCGGTGGAGCGATGCTCGACGAACATGTCGAATTCCTCGAACGATCCCTTGTCGAGCAAGAGCTCGATGCGCTCGCGCGCGGTCAGCTTGCCGCGGGCATGCTGCGCCTCGATGCGCTTCTCGCCGCCGCCGAGCTTGGCGCCGGCGCGACGGTCTTCAAGGGCGTCCAGGATATGTTTCATTTGCTCCCGCCAGGTCTTAACTGATGCGGGGTTCTAACACGGCGTTTTGCGGGCCGGAAAGCGCCCTTTCGGGCTCGCAGGGCTGCCCTGCCGGTGCCGAAAGCGTGAGGGATTACAAAGTTTTGCCGGAGGAGACGACCATGGACGAGCGAGCTGCCGAGACCGGCGCGGTGACCGGCGGCGTCAAGATCCTGCTTCGCCTGGAGGGGCTGACCCTGTTCGTGGGCATGGTGATGCTCTACGCGGCCTGGGGCGGCTCCTGGCTGGTGTTCGCCCTGCTGTTTTTCGTCCCGGATCTCAGCTTCCTCGCGTACCTCGCCGACGCGCGGTTCGGCGCGACGGTCTACAATGCCGCCCACAGCTACATGGCGCCGGTGACGCTGCTGACGCTGGGCTTCGGCTTCGCCTCGCCCTTGACGCTGTCCATCGCCTTGATCTGGCTCGCCCATATCGGCATCGACCGGGCGCTCGGGTACGGCCTGAAATACGCGGCCGGCTTCGGCTTCACCCATCTCGGGCGGATCGGGCGGCAAACAGGCGCCTGATCCTTGCGCGCTTTCGCGGCGGGATTGCAGCCATTTTGTCGGCGGCGGCCGGTTGACCGGCGCAGCCGATTCAGGCTTGCTCACGCTTCAGGATCAGGCGCCGAATGTTGCGTGAGCTCAGTCGGTACGGCGGCGGTCATCACGTCTGGCATCACCCATGTCCGCCACGGTCGTCTCGCTGCCGCCGAACTCGTCGTCCGAAACCACCGGCTTCCTGCGGCGGATGGCCAGCATGGTGTCGGGGCGGAACCGCGAGATGCTGCTGCGTGCCGCCGCGCTGATCGAGTCCCTGACCCAACGGGCGATGACGGCCGAGCGGCTCTTTCACAAGGCGCAGGAAGAAAGCACGCGCAACGCCGAGCGGCACGAGGCCGCCGAGCTTGCCTCCGACGCCATGGTCGGCCAGATCGCCGCGCTGCGGACACAGCTCGCCGAAGTGACGGCGGCGGCCACCGCTGAGCGGACCGCGTTCGACACCGAGCGCGGCAAGCTGCTCGGCCTGATGCAGGATGCGGAAAGCCATATCGGCAAGCTGACAACCGAGCTCGAAACGCTCCGCGCCTCCGTCGACAGCTTCAACGAGACCGTGGTCTCCGTGCCGATCGAGGTGCTGCGGCTGGCGCGGACGCAGTTCGATTATCTCTCGGGCGGCTTTGCGCATAAGGGCCACGTGATCTCGCAGGCGATGAGCGAGATCGGCGGCTTTGCGATTGATCAGGCGCTGGCGGTGAAGAAGCAAGCCGACAAAGCCTGAGACTGACGCAATCACCTCGCGATTGGTCGTCATGCCCGGGCTTGTCCCGCCTGCGCGGCCGAAGCCGCTTCGGCGAGGCGAAGGCCCGGGCATCCACGTTCTTTGGCGCATTGGAGAAAGATCGTGGATGGCCGGGACCCGGCCATGACGCTGGAGCCAATCGCCGCGGCCCTAAATTGACAGCGCACGAGCCTGTTGTTCTACTCGGCAAAATAACAAGGGAGGATCCGATGCCAACGGCATTCCGCGTCGCCATGGCGCTTTGCATGTCTATGCTGTTCGCAGGCATTGCCGCCAACGCGCAATCCCTTCCCAGGGACGCCGCGAGCCGGACCGAGATCTTCCCGTTCCCCTCGCTCACACTGTCGGACCAGCAATTCCTCAACGGCGATGCGGCGGCCGGGAAGCCGGTGACGGTCGCGGGCGAATTCCGCGTTGCGCAAGGAAGCGGAAAGCTCCCCGTCGTGGTGCTGATGCACGGATCGAGCGGCGTCGGCGCCACCACCGAAGCCTGGGTGCACGAATTCAACTCAATGGGCATCTCGACCTTCGTGATCGACGGCTTTACCGGCCGCGGGCTGACGGTGGTCGGGCCGAACCAGGCCCTGCTCGGCCGGCTCAATCTGATCGTGGACATCTACCGCTCGCTTGAAATTCTTGCGAAGCATCCCCGCGTCGATCCCGACCGCATCGTGCTGATGGGCTTTTCGCGCGGCGGCCAGGCCGCCCTCTATGCGAGCCTCGACCGCTTCAACAAGCTCTGGAACAAGTCCGGCATCCAGTTCGCGGCCTACATCCCGTTCTATCCGGATTGCTCGACGACCTATCAGACCGATACCGAAGTCGCGGCGCGCCCGATCCGGGTCTTCCACGGCACGCCCGACGACTATAATCCTGTGAAGAGCTGCAAGGCTTTCGTCGAGCGACTCAAGACGGCTGGGCGTGACGTGGTGCTGACGGAATATCCCGACAGCGCGCACGGTTTTGACAGCGGCCTGCTCGGCGTCAACACCGTGACCGTCTCAACCGGCGCGCAGACCGCGCGCAACTGCCACATCCGCGAAGGCGACGGCGGCGTGCTCGTCAACGCCGACACCCAGGCACCCTTCACCTACAAGGACTCCTGCATCGAGCTCAACCCGCATGTCGGCGGTAATCCGACGACCGCCGCCGAGTCGCGCAAAGCCGTGGTGGAGTTTTTGCAGGTGTTGTTCAAGCTCGGTTGAGACTGCCCGGTCCGCGCCGATGCAGGGTGGGAGAGTCGGGCCGCCCCCATGCTCCGTCATTGCGAGCGCAGCGAAGCAATCCAGAATCTTTCCGCGGCAACAGTCTGGATTGCTTCGTCGCAAGAGCTCCTCGCAATGACGAGCCCTACGGTTCACCGGATTTGAATGGCTCCTGCTACTTCTGCCAGCCATGAGACAGGCCGCCGCTCCATGCTTCCGCGCCGCGCGGACCAGCACGGGTCCGGATCACGCTCTACCGCACCCGTCCCGACAGGCGCAGCACGAACACCAGCACTTCGGCGACGGCCTTATAGAGGTCGGGCGGGATCTCCTCGCCAAGCTCGATCTTGGACAGCGCGCCGGCCAGGACCTCGTTCTCCTCGATCGGGATGTCGTGAGCTTTGGCGATCTCGACGATCTTTGCACCGATCGCGCCCTTGCCCTTGGCGACGACCACCGGCGCGCCGCTGCCCTTCTCGTAATGCAGCGCAATCGCGAGCTTGGAGGCGTCGCTCATGTGGCACGATCCAGAAAGTGCCCGGCGCGGGCCGGTGCGGGCTGTGGCGGAGTGCCGTCCCGCACCACGATGTCGCCGGGCTTGAGCTCGGCCTTCGTCATCGCCTGGCTGAGCTCGCCGATACCGGCGCGTAGCTGCTGCGCCGTCGCCGGCCGCTCCGCCCACATCCGCACAAAGGTCTTGTCGCCATTGAGCGTGATCAGCGCGTGCACGGGGCCGGTCGGTTCGACATTGAGCGAGAAGCGCGCGCGCCAGGCGCGTCTGGCAGGATCGGCGGATTCGTTGCCGCCGTCGCGCGAGATCTCGAACTGCGCCATCGCAGTGCCCTGCGGGGTTGCAAAGGGAATCTCGAAATTCCACTGCGGCACCGTCGGATCGACGCGATGGCCGCTGGCATCGACGCGATCCGGAAGCGAGGCGACCTGCAACAAGGTCTGCCGCGCGATCGCGGCATCGGCGTCGTCGAGCAGGCGGTGCACGGCTGCGGCGAGCGGCGTATCCGGCGCGAGCGATGGTGACGCGATAGATTGCGGCGATGGCAGCGCGCCGCGGAACGGCGGCGGCGTGACGCGCGCGGCCGCCTCGAAGATGTGGCCATCCGGCACGGCCTTGTTCGAGCCGGGAACGTTGCCGATCATGCGCGGCAGGTTTTGCGTGACCTCCTGCAGCAGGCTTGCGGCCAGACCGGCGGACATGGTGCGCGGGAGCGCCTGCTGGGCTCCCGCGGCTATCTCAGTCAACACGGCGGTCGCGAGATTGGCGCCGCGCGGCGTTTGCAGCGATGGGGCGATCTCTACGTCAACTGCCGGCGACATCACCTGCGTGGCCTCGCGCACAGTTTGAGCGATCGGACCTGCGAGCTGCGGCGTGGCCGCGGAGTTCGCGGGGAGTACGGCGCCTTGCGTTGCCATCTGCCGCACGCCGCTCTCGAGCGCACCGGAGGTCGCGGTCAGCGTCTGGCGCAGCACGAGCAGCGCGGCTTTCAGGTCGGGCACGGGCGATGGCGCAGCGCCCGCCGCGAGTGAGGCCTCGAGGAACAGCCCGGACTTCTGGAAGGCGGATTGGATGTCGGCTCCGTCAAGGCCGGTATTGAGCGGTGTCTGCTGCGCCAGCACGTCCAGCACCGCCTGCTTCAGTCCTGCCGGCAAGTCGCTGCCAATGACGACGGAGGCCAGGTTGGCGAACAAGGGGGCCTGGCTGCCCTGCTTGGTGACGGCGTCAGCCGAGGCCCACGTGACGGCGACCTGCTCGGACGGCGTCAGAGGATTGCGAGCCGTGGTGGCGGACGGCGCAAGCGACGGGCTCTCCACCAGCGAGGCCGCGCCCGGCGTCAGCGTGATCTGATCCGCTGTTGCAGCCTCGCCCGCTCCGTTGATGACAGCGAGCCGGATGGTGCCGTCGTTCTGCGACACCGCAAGCTGGAGATTTTGCCCTGGCGTCAGCGGCACTTCGGACATCACGTCCAGAGACAGGTTTGCGATCGCGATCCGCACCAGATTGTCGGCGAGCAGGCTCACGACCCTGGCGTCGACGACGCTACCGGCCTGAAGCACGAGGTCCGGCGTCGCCGCATCAGCCACGGGGCTGGCAGCGCTGACCGGAGTAATGGAGCTGATCGGCGTTGCCATCTCAGGAGCCCAGGAGCACGGGCCACCCTACCGCCAGCGTCGTAAACCTCTCGTTAAGGACCTTCGGCCGTCGTGGGCTGCATGGCCGTCAGAACCGTCACGGCGGCCTGAAAGTCCCTCAGACGGGCGGCGCGGCGGGCGGCCGATTCCTCGTCCACGCCCCACTTCTCGGCATTCCAGTCCTCATCGGCGTAGGCAGCCGCCCAGACCTGGTCCGCGTCGCGCACCCCGTGCGCCAGCGCCAGCGCCAGCAGGGCCGAACCAGTCAGGGTCGTGATCACGTGGAGCGCTGCCACCGACCACGCATCCTGTGGCAGTGCGGCGCGCGCAGCCTGAATGGCCTCATCCGGTTGCTTCACGTGCATGATGCCTTCGGACAGAATGAAATGGGCCCCAAGCGTCTCCGCGGCCCAGAACAGCACGGGATCCCAATGCGCGGCCTCGCGGGCGACCAACCCCTCGGGATGACCGGCACGGTAGAACAGCAGGTCGGACTGAAGGTAGTTGGCGAGGTCGTCGGTGACGAGATCGACGCGATCGACGACGCCCTCGACCACGCTGTTGGCAATCCGGGTCAGCGGCATGCTCAGGGGGGCGATCGTCTCCCCCTGCGCCGCCCATTCCGCGGCAACTGCATCGGCAAGCGCGCGCGAGGGGATCACCACCTGGCGGCCCGAGGGCGTGCGGATCGGCTTGCCGTCGAGCGTGATGGCAAAACCGCCCTCGGCCTCGGCAACACCAGCCTCCTTATAAAAGCGCTTGCGCTGCGGCTTGCGCGCGGCCTGGCGGACCGCCTCCTGCGGATCGAGCGGGGATCGCCCCGCCATCTCGTCGAAAAGTTCACGCATTTGGTTTTTGGCCCCGGACGCACAATGCTAGGCCTTTAAGATAAGACCGGCGGCCGATAAAGCGAGCGGCGGGATGAGGGAACTTGCAGGCATTCTGGCGCTCTTCGCCGGGTTTTGCCTGGCCACCGCGCAGGCCGGCTTCCGCAGCCCGGAATCGCTGGTGCGCAACGTCTATGCCTATTATGGCGAGGGCACGCCGGAGCTGTCCAAAGGCCTGCCGCGGGATGCCGCGACCGCGCGGCAATTCTTCGACCCCAGCCTGCGCAAGGCGTGGTCCGCGCCAAGGGCCGAGCCCTATGACTTCCTGGTGCAGAGCCCAAGCTGGAAGCTCGGCCCGGTCGCGATCGCAATCCTGCGCAAGCAATACGACAAGACCTACGTCGCGGCGAAGTTCGACAATCACGGCCGGCCGGTGACGCTGAACTTCATCCTGGTCAACGGGCCGGAGGGATGGCTGATCGCGGATGTCGAAAGCCCGCATGACAGCCTGCGGATGTTTCTGGAGCAGTTTCGGAAGTGAGCGGCACCAACCACCGCTGTCTCCACGCCGTAATTGCGAGCGCAGCGAAGCAATCCAGAAGTCTTTCCGCGGGGACAGACTGGATTGCTTCGTCGCAAGAGCTCCTCGCAATGACGGGGCTAGCAGCGGCGCCTCATAGCACCACTACTCTTCCGGCGCGTTCTCGATCGGATCAAACCGGGTTGCATCCAACCCGAGCAGATTCCACGACTGCTGCATATGCTGCGGCAGCGGCGCGGTGGCGTCGATCACGCCGCCGCGCGGATGCGGGATCACGATGCGGCGCGCCAGCAGGTGCAGCCGGTTTTGCAAGCCGCCCGGCAATTGCCAATTCTCGATGTTGAAATATTTGGGATCGCCAACGATGGGATGACCGATATGCGCCATGTGCGCGCGGAGCTGGTGGGTGCGCCCCGTCACCGGCTTCAACGAGACCCAGGTCAGCTTGTTGCCGGCGGTTTCGACCACCGCGTAGTAAGTGACCGCATGGCTCGCGCCCTCGTCGCCATGCTGCGCGATGCGCATGATGGTGTCGTCCTCGCTCTCCTCCTTGGCAAGGAAGGTCGAGATGCGGCCCTGCTTCGGCTTCGGCAGGCCCGGCACCAGCGCCCAGTAGGTTTTCCGCGCCGAGCGCGAGCGGAAGGCGCCAGTCAGATGGCTCGCGGCGAAGCGCGTCTTGGCGACGAGCAGACAGCCCGATGTCTCGCGGTCGATCCGGTGCACAAGGCGCGGCTTCTGTCCCTTGGAATCGCGCATCACCTCGAGCATCTGGTCGATGTGCCGTGTCAGGCCCGAGCCGCCCTGCACCGCGAGCCCGGCGGGCTTGTTCAGCACGAGAACGTCGTCGTCCTCGTAGATCGTCATCTCCTTCAGCGCAGCAAGCGTCTTCTGGGCGGCTTCCGACAGCGAGCCGGGCGCCGCTTTCGGCGCATCCAGCTTCAACGGCGGAATGCGGACGCTCTGCCCCTCCTCCAGCCGGTCCTTGCTGTCGACACGCTTGCCGTCGACGCGCAGCTCGCCTTTGCGGACGACGCGCTGGATGTGGGAGAACGACAGGCCGGGAAAGCGCGCTTCCAGGAAACGATCGACGCGCATGTTGTTCTCGTCGGCGGTGACGGTGACGGTCTGCACCTTGGTCGGCAGCGCCTCGACAGGCTTGGCCGGCGCAACCCTTTCCAGCTCGGCTTTTGGCGGACGCCGCTCGGCGCGCTCCGCCGCAAACCGCGGCGGTTTTGCACCCGACTTGCTACCCGGTCGCGGCCCGGCCTTCTTCACGCTACGGGCCTTGAACGGGCGTGAATCGTCGCGCTCGTCACGCGAACGGGGCTTTGGGTTCATTCTCTTGATGCGGCGGCTCATGGTTGCCTGCGTACCCTAAAAGCCGGCCCCCGTCACGGCGAAATGGCCGTTTCTAGCGCGAGCCGCCCCGCTCCTTGCGCAGCTTGGCCCAGTAATCCAGCCGCTTGCGGATCTCCCGCTCGAAACCGCGGTCCGGCGGGTCGTAGAAGGTCTGACGGCCGAGGGCCTCTGGAAAGTAGTCCTGCCCCGAAAAGGCCTCCGGGGTGTCGTGGTCGTATTCGTAAGACGCGCCGTAGCCTTCCGACTTCATCAGCTTGGTCGGTGAATTCAGGATGTGTTTTGGCGGCAGCAGCGAGCCAGCCTGCTTTGCCGTCTGCATGGCGGCGCCGAAGGCGGTGTAGACCGCGTTCGATTTCGGGGCAGTGGCGAGATAGACCACCGCTTGCGCAATGGCGAGTTCGCCCTCGGGATGGCCGAGAAAGTCGAACGCATCCTTTGCGGCATTGGCGATGACGAGCGCCTGCGGATCGGCGAGCCCGATGTCCTCGACCGCCATGCGCACGACGCGGCGGGCCAGAAACAGCGGGTCCTCGCCTGCATCGAGCATGCGCGCGAGATAATACAGCGCGGCGTCGGGATCGGAGCCGCGCACCGATTTATGCAGGGCCGAGATCAGGTTGTAGTGGCCGTCGGCGGATTTGTCGTAGATCGGCGCGCGGCGCTGCAAGATGTCCTGCAATTGGGCGGCGTCAAAGATCTCGTCCTTGCGGGCGGCGCGCCAGACCTCTTCGGCGAGCGTCAGCGCGGCGCGGCCATCGCCGTCGGCCATGCGCACGAGCACGGCGCGCGCTTCCGCATCGAGCGGCAGCTTGCGGCCTTCGACCGCTTCGGCATGCACGAACAGCTTCTCGATCGCAGCCGCGTCGAGCGAATGAAATACCAGCACACGCGCGCGCGACAAAAGCGCCGCGTTGAGCTCGAAGGACGGATTCTCGGTGGTGGCGCCGACCATGACGACCGTGCCGTCTTCCATCACCGGCAAGAATGAATCCTGCTGGGCACGATTGAAGCGGTGCACCTCGTCGACGAACAACAGCGTGCCCTTTCCCATCTCGCGGCGGGCGCGCGCGGCTTCAAAGGCTTTCTTGAGATCGGCGACGCCGGAGAACACCGCGGAGATCTGCTCGAAATGCAGGTCGGTCGCATCCGCCAGCAGCCGCGCCACCGTGGTCTTGCCAGTGCCCGGCGGCCCCCAGAACACCAGCGAGCCCAGCGTGCGCGTCTCCAGCATGCGGGTCAGCGCGCCATCGGGGCCGAGGATGTGATCCTGACCGACGACCTCCGCCAGCGCACGCGGCCGCAGCCGGTCCGGCAGCGGATGCGGAGCTTCGTGATCGAGCCCCGCCGCGGCAAACAGCGTCGGCGTCTCCTGTGGTCGCTTCGGACTCATCCGCCCAGCGTGACGTTGATCTGCTGGCCGCCGCGCACCAGCGTGATGCGCCACAGCCGCTGGCTTGCGGCCGCCGCCTTCTCGAGATCGCCGGTCTTGCCGATCTTCTGACTGTTGACGGCGAGGATGATGTCACCCTTCTGGAAGCCGACACCGGCTGCCGGCGAGTCGTCGCCGAGCTCGGTGATGACGACGCCTTCGGTGTCGGCATCGAGATGCAGCTCGTCGGCAACCGCAGGCGTGATGGTCGAGACCTTCGCACCCTGGAACGGCGAGCGTGTCGTGATGACGAGCTCGTTGCGGCCCGAATCCGGCGCGGTCTCCAGCGCCACCGCCAGCTTCACCGGCTTGCCGCCGCGCTGCACGTCGATCTGCGCCGTACCGCCCAGCGGCCGCGTCGCGAAGCGATAGTCGAACGCGTTGGGGTCATCCACGCTCTGGCCGTCGATCGCAACGATCAGGTCGGAGGATTTCAACCCGGCCTTGGCGGCCGGCCCATTCGGGACCACGCTTGCGACCAGCGCGCCGGACGGCGAGCGCAAGCCGAGGCTTTCCGCGATGTCGGGTGTCACCGCCTGGAGACGTGCACCAAGCCAAGGACGCTTCACCGCCTTGCCGCCGCCCTTGGCGGAGGCGACGACCACACGCACCATATTCGCCGGAATCGCAAAGCCGATGCCCTGCGAGCCGCCGGAGCGCGAATAGATCGCGGTGTTGATGCCGGCGAGCTTGCCGCTCATATCGACCAGCGCGCCGCCGGAATTGCCGGGATTGATCGGGGCATCGGTCTGGATGAAGAACTGGTAGTCGGTGATGCCGACCTGGGTGCGCGCGAGCGCCGAGATGATGCCGTGGGTCACGGTCTGGCCGACGCCGAACGGATTGCCGATCGCCAGCACGACATCGCCGACCATCAGCTCATCCGAATTGGTGAAGTCGAGCGTCGGAAACTTCTCCTTGGTGTCCTTCAGGCGCAGCACCGCGAGATCGCTGCGGGTATCCTTCAGCACGATGTCGGCCTCGAACTCACGCTTGTCCGACAGCGACACCTTGACCTGGTCGGCGCCTTCGATGACGTGGACATTGGTGACGACGAGGCCGGAAGCGTCGACGATGACCCCGGAGCCGAGCGAACGCTGCATCTGCTCGGGCTGCTGGCCCGGGACGCCGAAGAAGCGACGGAAGATCGGGTCGTCCAGAAGCGGGTTGCGATTCTGCACCATCTTGGCGGCATAGACATTGACGACCGCGGGCTGCACCCGCTGGACGATTGGCGCGTACGACAACCGCAGCTCTGCCGGCGACGACGGGACGCGACGGTCCTGGGCGGACGCCAGATTGAGACTGGCCGAAAAAGCAAGGCACGATGCCGTCACGACGGCGGTCCAGATCGATCGAAACATTCCTACCTCTCGGAAAAGACGCCGGAATATAGGCGCGTTCGCCCCCCATTAGAAGGCCGCCGGACGGCAATATTCAGCCCGCTTCTGGCGCCTTTCGGGCTGCAAGCTTTGCGAGCGGGCCGACAATTTGCCTCGCCGCGCATTGGCATGACGCCCGTCATCTTGCATTCTGGACGGACGGATTCGGTTGCGACGAATTTACATCAGTGGGAACCGGCAACCGTGATGCGCCGTCGCGGAGCAGTCATCGATCGTTCTTAGGCTCTGCGCTTTCGACTTGGGAAGCTCGTCAACCGAAGGAGTGATGACGTGAGCAAAGCAAGATTCATGGCCACGGCGATTGGTCTCGCGGGCGCGCTGGCGGCCTCGCAAGTGCAGGCAGAATCGGCGAGCAATAGCGAGCAGGAGATCGCACTGCTGAAGCAGCAATTGAAAATGCTCGAGCAGAAGCTCGACAGACTGCAAAGCCAGACCACTGCGAACGCAGCGGCCACGGCGAAGACCAAGGCCGAGGTAAAGGCTGAAGCCAAAGCCGAAGCCCGCTCCGAAGCGAAGGCCGTCGTCGCCAACGCCAATGCTGCGATTCCAGTCAAGGGCCCTGCACCGGCATCCGGCGTTGTCGTAACGATGCCGAACAACCGGCCGACGATCTGCACCGCCGACCAGGCGAACTGCGTCGCCATTACCGGGCGCGTGCATTGGGATGTCGGCGGCTACGACTATCGTCCCAACACCGCGGCCACCGTGCCGCAGAGGCTCGACAGCGGCGAGAACGTCCGCCGCGCCCGCATCGGGCTCGCCGGCAAATTCTTCAACGACTGGAATTTCGCACTGGTCTATGATTTCGGCGGCACCTCCGACGGATTTGGCGGGGCAGCTCCGGGATCGCTGCCCGGCGGCGGCATCTCGGGCCTCGAGAACGCCTATCTCAGCTACACCGGCTTGAAGCCGTTCGGCGGAAGGATGGCGGTCGAAGCCGGCATCATGGACCTGCCCTACACGCTGGACGAAGCCACGAGCTCCAACGACATCATGTTCATGGAGCGGGCTTCGCCTGGCGTCATCGCCACCAACATCGCCGCCGGCGACTTCCGCTCCGCGGCCGGCACGCGGTGGTACAACGACCAGCTCTGGATCGGCGGCTATGTCACGGGACCTGCGGCGGGCGCGATCCACTCCGCCTCGAGCGCCGCGCCAGCCGGCACCAGCGAGCAGTACGGGGCCGTGGCGCGTGTTGCAGGCAATCCCATCAGCGGCAAGGACTATTCGGTGCATCTCGGCGCCGATGCGCAGTGGCTGATGCAGCCGCCGCGCAATCTCATCGCCAACACACAGACGGTCACGCTGAGCGACCGTCCGGAATTGCGTCTCGACCCGACGACGCTGGTGTCGACCGGTGCGATCGCCAATGTCTCGGGCGCGCAGGTGTACAGTCTCGAGGCGGCCGCGACCTACGGTCCGCTGATCCTCCAGGGTGAGTATTTCTGGTACAATGTCGATCGCACCGCCAACACCGGCGTGCCGCTGGTCGGTGCCTCGAGCCTGAAGTTCCAGGGCGGTTACGCGCAGGCCGGCTACGTCCTGACAGGCGAAGGTCGCAGCTACAACGCGGCCAACGCCGCCTATAACGGCGTCAAGCCGGCGCATCCGTTTTCGCTCGACGGCGGCGGCTGGGGCGCGTGGGAAGTCGCTGGACGCGTGAGCCAGATCGACCTCAACGATCAGCTCGCGACCGCCAGTGGCGTCGCCGGTGGACGCCAGACCGTCTACACGCTCGCGCTCAACTGGTATGTCAACGGCAATGTCCGCTTCATGCTCGACTACCTGCATGGCAATATCTCCAAGCAGGCCTCGCCGGTCTCGACCGCCGATGTCGGTTCGAAATTCGATGCCGTGGCGATGCGCACGCAATTTGCGTTCTGATGCGATCTACCATTGATGGAGACAAGCCATGAAGGCCGTCGGCTACAAAAAGTCGCTTCCAATCGAGGATACGAATTCGCTGATCGATTTCGAGACCGCAAAACCCGAGCCAAAGGGACGCGACATCCGTGTTGCCGTGAAGGCGATCTCGGCCAATCCGGTCGATTACAAAGTACGCAAGCGCGCCGCCCCGCCCGAAGGTGAGGTGAAAATACTGGGCTACGACGCCGCCGGCGTGGTCGACGCCGTCGGGTCCGAGGTGACGCTGTTCAAGCCGGGCGACGAGGTGTTCTACGCCGGCTCGATCCTGCGCCAGGGTACCAATTCCGAATTCCACCTGGTCGACGAGCGCATCGTCGGCAACAAGCCGAAGTCGCTCTCGTTCGCGCAGGTCGCCGCCCTGCCCCTGACTTCCATCACCGCGTGGGAATTGTTGTTCGATCGGCTCGGCGCGGTGCCCGGCAAGAGCGTCGATCCGCGCACGCTGCTGATCACCGGCGGTGCCGGGGGCGTCGGCTCGATCCTGATCCAGCTCGCCCGCCGCCTGACCGGACTGACCGTGCTCGCCACCGCGACGCGGCCGGAATCGCAAAAATGGTGCCTCGATCTCGGCGCGCATGCGGTGATCGACCATGGCAAGCCGATGAAGGAGCAGATCGAGAAGCTCAGGCTGCCGCCCGTCGCGCTGGTGGCGAGCCTCACCTTCACCGACCAGCACTACAAGGCGATCGCCGATATCATGGCGCCGCAGGGCAAGTTCGGCCTGATCGACGATCCCCCGGAATTCACCGTGAGCGTGTTCAAGGGCAAGGCGATCTCGGTGCACTGGGAATCGATGTTCACGCGCTCCTCGTTCCAGACGCCGGACATGATCGCGCAGCATCACCTGCTGGGCGACGTCGCCGACCTCATCGACAAGGGCGTCTTGCGTACCACCCTCGACCAGACCTTCGGCACGATCAACGCGTCCAACCTCAAGCGCGCCCATGCGCTGCTCGAGAGCGGCAAGTCGCGCGGCAAGATCGTGCTGGAGGGGTGGTAGGCTTCAATCCGAGGCGGGCGGCGGCTTCGTCTCCGGCGAAAGCGTCGCCCGCTCGATAAAGCCCTTTGCGAGGGCGTGATAGATGCCCTCTTCGCAGATCAATCGAGACACGAAGTGCGCAATCAGCGCCGCCGTCATCAACGGCACCACCATGCCGTGATTGTCGGTCATCTCGGTCACGATCACGAACGCGGTGATCGGCGCCTGCACGACACCGGCAAAATAGGATACCATGCCGAGCAGCATGATCGCGCCGAGCGGTGCATCGTGAAACAGCTGCGCGACATTGCTGCCGAGGCCGGCACCGATGGCCAGCGAAGGTGAGAAGATGCCGCCGGGGATGCCGCTAATCGCGGCGAAGGTCGTCGCGAGAAATTTGAGCACGCCAAAATCCTGCGGCAGAGGCGAACCGTGCTCCAGCGACATCTTCACCTGCTCGTACCCGGTGCCATAGATGGTATCGCCGGAGACCAGGCCGCAGCCGGCAACGGCAAAGCCACAGGCCAGCGCGAACCACAGCGGGTGGGCCTTGATGGCGTGCCCAACGGAATTGGGAAGCCCCCGCGACATGGTGATGACGGTTCGGCTGAAGAGCCCGCCGAGCACACCCCCAGCCACGCCGCAGGCGGGCACCGCCAGCCAGTCGATGCCGCGGGCGAGCGACATCGCGCTGCTGCCGAAATAGGTGTAGTTGCCCATCAACGCCAACGACGTCAGGCCTGCCGCGATGACCGCGGCGATGATGAGGCTGCTGGTGCGCGTCTCGAAAGCGCGGCTCATCTCCTCGATCCCGAACACGATGCCGGCCAGCGGGGTATTGAACGCCGCGGCGACCCCAGCTGCCGCGCCGGCCAGGATCAATCCGGGTTGACGGCGCGGCGAGACGCGGCCGATCGCGAACATGACGGAGGCGCCGACCTGCACCGTGGGCCCTTCCCGCCCGACCGATGCCCCGCACAGCAGTCCAAACAGGGTGAGGATCATCTTGCCAACGGCAATGCGCATCGAGACGAGCCGCCCCCGCGCCGCCTGATCGCTCAGATGCCGCGCGGCAATGGCTTGCGGAATTCCACTGCCCTGGGCACCGGGAAACACCCGGATGGTGAGAAAGGCCGACAGCATGAAGCCGAGCGGCGTCACCAGCAGGACCGCATAGCGCGAATAGGCAAGCAGCAGCCTGAAGGCGTGCTGGGCGAGGTCGGCGAGTTGGGCCAGGGCCACGGCCGCGGCGCCAACGACAATCCCGCCCAACAGAAAAATCGCCCGCCGCTGCCAGCGGGCAGACGTGATTCTCAACCGCCGCTTGTTGCGAAGAGACCTGACCATGATCATGAGGCCGATCTTTAGCCGGTCGCAGCGCAAATGAAAGCGGCAAGCGAGCAGACCAGTCAGTCCGGAACTGCGCCCTCGACGAACATCAGCCGCCGCTCCAGAGCCGTTCGCCGCAGTTTCAGGGCCTCGGCATATTCAGCCGATGCGTACCATTCGCGCGCGCGAGCCATCGAAGGAAACTCCACAATGATGATGGTCTTGGGCGGCGGGCCGCCCTCCACCAATTCGGTGGCGCCGCCGCGCGCGAGGTAGCGGCCGCCATAGCGCGCAATGGTTTGTGCGGCGAGCGTGCGATAGGCCTGCATCGCGGCCTGGTCGCGCACCTCGACCTCGGAAATCACATAGGCCGGCATCTGCACGCCTCACGCGATCGTATTGACGATGCCGCCTTCCGCGCGAAGCGCCGCGCCGTTGGTCGCGGACGCCTGCTTGGACGCGACGTAGACCACCATATTGGCGATCTCCTCGACGCTGGCGAAGCGTTGCAGCAGCGAGCTCGGCCGATGCTGCTTGACGAAATTGGCCGCGGCCTCATCCACCGACTGCCCGTTCTGCTTGGCCAGATCCTTCACGAAGGTCGCGACGCCTTCCGACATGGTCGGACCCGGCAGCACCGAATTGACGGTGACGCCGGTGCCACCGGTGAGCTGCGCCAGGCCCCGCGCGACCGAGAGCTGCGCCGTCTTGCTCATGCCGTAATGGATCATCTCGACGGGAATGTTGAGCCCGGACTCCGAGGAGATGAAGACGATGCGGCCCCAATTGCGCTGGAGCATGCCTTTCAAATACGCCCGCGACAGCCGCACGCCGCTCATCACATTGACCTCGAAAAAGCGGCTCCAGTCCTCGTCGGGGATGTCGAAAAAGTCCTTTGGCTCGAAGATGCCGGCATTGTTGATGAGGATGTCGACCTCCGGCAGCGCCGCGACAAGCGCCTTGCATCCGGCCGCGGTCGAGACGTCAGCGGCGATGCCGCGAACCTTGCCCCCCGCTGTTTCCAGCTTGCGCACCGCCGCATCCACCTTGTCCTGGCCGCGCCCGTTGATCACGACGCTGGCGCCCGACGCGGCAAGGCCCTTGGCAATGGCGTGGCCGATGCCGGCTGTCGAACCGGTCACGAGGGCAGTCTTTCCGGAAAGGTCGATGTTCATGCGCGATCTCCGTTGATGTCGACGGAGATATTGGGCGTTGCCAGCGTCCTGGCAATCAGCGCTCACCGATGCGTGAGGGAAGATGGATAGTGTCGTCCCGGCCTTCGCCGGGACGACACCTCAGTAGCCGATGAAACAACTGCGCCGACAAAAAAACGGCGCCCAAGGCGCCGCTTTCTCGAAACTTGATACCGACCGGCTTACGCCGCCTCGGCTTCCTTCGCCTGCACCGGACCGGAGTCCTGGCCCTTGGCGTCGACGTCGCGGTCGACGAACTCGATGACGGCCATCGGCGCGTTGTCGCCGTAGCGGAAGCCAGCCTTGATGATACGGGTGTAGCCGCCCTGGCGGTCCTTGTAGCGGGTGGCCAGCGTGTCGAACAACTTGCGGACCTGATCCTTGTCGCGCATCTCGGAGATCGCCTGGCGGCGCATGGCCAGGCCGCCCTTCTTGCCGAGGGTGACGAGCTTCTCGACGATCGGGCGCAGCTCCTTGGCCTTCGGCAGCGTGGTAACGATCTGCTCGTGCTTGATCAGCGCGGCCGCCATGTTGGCGAACATCGCCTTGCGGTGCTCGGCGGTGCGGTTGAGCTTCCGATGAACCTTGCCGTGACGCATGTGTCTATTCCTTACGTAAAGATTGCCGCGACGGTTCGTCGGACATGTTGCTCAGGTGGGCTGCCTGCGTTCGCCCGCTAAAGCGCGATGATTTCGCGCTTTAGCCTGTGGTGAGTTCGGATCAGTAGTGATCCTCGAAGCGCTTGGCGAGCTCGTCGATGTTCTCCGGCGGCCAGCCCGGCACTTCCATGCCGAGATGCAGACCCATCTGGGCCAGCACTTCCTTGATCTCGTTCAGCGACTTGCGGCCGAAGTTCGGGGTGCGGAGCATTTCCGCTTCCGACTTCTGCACGAGGTCGCCGATGTAGACGATGTTGTCGTTCTTCAAGCAGTTGGCCGAACGCACCGACAGCTCGAGCTCGTCCACCTTCTTGAGGAAGGCCGGGTTGAAGGCGAGGTCCGGGATGATCTCCTGGGCGACTTCCTTGCGCGGCTCTTCGAAGTTGACGAACACGTTGAGCTGGTCCTGGAGGATGCGCGCGGCATAGGCCACGGAATCATCCGG
Organism: Bradyrhizobium sp. LLZ17; assembly: GCF_041200145.1. Lineage (NCBI taxonomy): Bacteria > Pseudomonadati > Pseudomonadota > Alphaproteobacteria > Hyphomicrobiales > Nitrobacteraceae > Bradyrhizobium > Bradyrhizobium zaerense. The sequence goes on along the minus strand of NZ_CP165734.1, from coordinate 674,582 downwards.
CGTCAGCGCGCCGTTGGTCTCGATCGTCATGGTCAGCTTGTCGTAGTCGAGGATCTGGCCCTCGCGGGTGTTCTCGACCTTGTAGGAGACCTTGCGGACCGGCGAGTACAGGCTGTCGACCGGGATCAGACCGATCGGCGCGTCCTCGGGACGGTTGCGCTCGGCCGGCACGTAGCCCTTGCCGGTCGCGACCGTGAACTCCATGCGGATCTCGGCGCCCTCGTCCAGCGTGCAGATCTGCAAATCCGGATTGAGCACCACGACGTCGCCCACGGTCTGGATGTCGCCGGCGGTGACCACGCCGGGGCCGGACTTCTTCACGACCATGCGCTTGGGGCCTTCGCCCTGCATCTTGATCGCGATGTCCTTGATATTGAGCACGATGTCGGTGACGTCCTCACGGACGCCGGCGATCGAGGAGAACTCATGCAGCACGCCGTCGATATGCACCGACTGCACCGCCGCGCCCTGGAGCGAGGAGAGCAGAATGCGGCGCAGCGCATTGCCGAGCGTCTGGCCGAAGCCGCGCTCGAGCGGCTCCGCGACGATGGTCGCAAAACGGTTCGAATCGCTGCCGGGCTGGACCTGGAGCTTGTTCGGCCGAATCAGTTCTTGCCAATTTTTCTGGATCGTCACTGTTTCACCCATACAGGCCAGTCAAACTGCTGTCGCAGACACTGGCGTTGGAGAAAGGCCGCAGGTCATTCCCGCGGCTTTGCAAAAAGTCATTGCGGGCGACGATGCGCCCGCAACTTCGTATCAGACGCGCCGACGCTTACGCGGACGGCAACCGTTGTGCGGGATCGTGGTCACGTCGCGGATCGAGGTGACGGTGAAGCCTGCGGCCTGGAGCGCGCGGAGCGCCGACTCACGACCCGAACCGGGACCGGCGACTTCGACTTCCAGCGTGCGCATGCCGTGCTCTTGCGCCTTCTTGGACACGTCTTCAGCTGCGACCTGCGCGGCGTACGGGGTCGACTTGCGCGAGCCCTTGAAGCCCATCGTGCCGGCGGAGGACCAGGCAATGGTGTTGCCCTGCGCGTCGGTGATGGTGATGGTCGTGTTGTTGAACGACGAGTTCACGTGCGCGACGCCGGAGGCGATGTTCTTGCGCTCACGACGACGAACGCGGGTGGCTTCCTTGCCCATAGAGTACCTTTCCTGGAGATCTCAAACGCCGCCGTAATGCCAGCGGCTACACCTGTGGATGCGAATGGTGAGCTGCGAATGGCGAATAGGGATGCTCCCTACTCGCCATTCGCCATTCCCTATTCGCGAGTTTACTTCTTCTTGCCGGCGATGGCCTTGGCCGGGCCCTTGCGCGTGCGCGCATTGGTGTGGGTACGCTGGCCGCGCACCGGCAGACCGCGACGATGACGCAGGCCGCGATAGCAGCCGAGGTCCATCAGACGCTTGATGTTGATACCGACTTCACGACGCAGATCGCCCTCGACGAGGTAGTCGCGGTCGATGACTTCGCGGATCTGAAGCACTTCGGCATCGCTGAGCTGATTGACACGACGATCCGCCGGGATCTTCACCTTCTCGATGATTTCGCCGGCAATCTTCTCGCCGATGCCATGGATGTACTGAAGCGCGATCAGCACGCGCTTGTTGGTGGGAATGTTCACGCCGGCAATACGGGCCACGGCCTTCTCTCCTGTTGCCGATCCCTCGTCAGGAATCAGGCTTTAAGTGCTTGGTTTCTCGGGCAGGTGTTCACAAACGCGAACACGACGCCCACCCCTGGTCTTCCTGGGGCCCGGCATCGTCTGAAACTATCCGACTTGGATGCGGGGCTTATTAAGGGATTCAGGGGGCTTTCGTCAACCGCTGCTAGCGCTTAGCTCGCCTTTTCGTGACCTTTTTTGCGGCCTTCTTGGCCCCCTTTTTGACAGCCTTCTTGGCGGCCTTCTTGGCCGCCTTCTTCGCCGTCTTCCTGGTCGCCTTCACAGCCTTCTTCGCTGGCTTTTTGGTCGCTTTGGCAGGTTTTTTGGCCGTTTTCGCCGGCTTTTTGGCAGCTTTGGCCTTCGTGACCGCCTTCTTGCCGGCAGCTGCTGTGACCGAGCTCCGGGCGTGGCCTTTGGGTTCGACCGCCCCCAGCGCCAGCAACTGGCGGTGGATGGCGCGGGTCACCTCGTCGATGGCCATCATGCCATCGATGGTCGAAAGCTTCCGCCGCTCGGAATAGTAGTGAATCAGGGGTTCCGTCAGGCTGCGATAGCTGGCGAGTCGCTTGGTCAGGACTTCCGGCGTGTCGTCGACCCGGACTTCCTCGCCACGTTCCCGCATCTGCGCCACGCGGGTCTCGACGCGGTTCAACAAGGCGCTCTCGTTGACGCGAAGCTCGATCACGGCGTCGAGCTTGAGGTGCTTGTGCTTGAGCAGCTCATCCAGCGCTTCCGCCTGCGGCACGGTGCGCGGGAAGCCGTCCAGGATGAAACCATTGCGCGCGTCGGGCTGGTCGATCCGGTCGGAGATGATTCCAACCACGACGTCGTCGGGCACGAGGCCGCCGCGGGCCATGATCTCCTTGGCCTTCAGCCCGACCGGCGTACCGGCCGCCACGGCCGCGCGCAACATTTCGCCGGTCGAGAGCTGGATGATGCCATAGCGCTGCACCAGCCGCTGCGCCTGGGTCCCCTTGCCCGACCCCGGCGGCCCCAGAAGTATAATTCTCATCGGCGTACGCCCCCCGGATTGGTGAGCGATATGTCGCGCACCTGTGTTTGAAGATCAGCAACAGTGCAAACCATAATCGGCGCCACACCGCTACCCATATCATAGGGGAGCGGATGCCCGGACGCCAACAACGGCTTTGAAATCAGTGATTGAAGCGCAGTGAAAGCAGCGCTGCCGATGTGACCGAACGGTCCGTCCGCATCTCGCGGAAACCGCGCAGCTGGGCGCGGTGAATCGGCGATATAAGTCGAAAGAGGACGCCGCGCCTCAGCGGCGGCGGCCCCGCAGCTTCGACTTCCGAATCAGCCCCTCATACTGATGCGCCAGCAGATAGCCCTGCACCTGCGCCACCGTGTCCATGGTGACGCTGACGACGATCAGCAGCGAGGTGCCGCCGAAGTAGAACGGCACCGAGGCGTAGGAGATCAGGATCTCCGGGATCAAGCAGACGATCGCGAGGTAGATCGCACCGAGCACGGTGATGCGCGACAGCACGTAGTCGATATATTCGGCGGTGCGCTCGCCGGGACGGATGCCCGGGATGAAGCCGCCGTGCTTCTTCAGGTTGTCCGCGGTCTCGGTCGGGTTGAACACGATCGCGGTGTAGAAGAACGCGAAGAACACGATCAGCGCGAGATAGAGAATCAGGAACAGCGGACGGCCGTGGCCGAGCTGCGTCGTGATCCACTGGAACCACTCCGGACCGCGGCCCGCGTTGAAATTCGCAACCGTGGTCGGCAGCAACAGCAGCGAGGATGCGAAGATCGGCGGGATGACGCCCGAGGTGTTGAGCTTGAGCGGCAGATGCGAGGACTGGCCCTCGAACATCTTGTTGCCGACCTGGCGCTTCGGATACTGGATCAGGAGCCGGCGCTGGGCGCGCTCCATGAACACGATGAAGGCGATCACGGCGACCGCCATCACGATCACGACCAGAATCAGGCCGGTCGACATCGCGCCCTGACGACCGAGCTCGAGCATGTTGGCGAGCGCCGAAGGCAGCTCGGCGACGATGCCGGACAGGATAATCAGCGAGATGCCGTTGCCGATGCCGCGCGAGGTGATCTGCTCGCCGAGCCACATCAGGAACATGGTGCCGCCGGTCAGGGTGATCGCGGTGGAGAGACGGAAGAACATGCCGGGGTCGCTGACGACGTTGCCGGCGCCTTCGAGGCCGACCGCAATACCGTAGGACTGGAACGCGGCCAGGATCACCGTGAGATAGCGGGTGTACTGGTTCAGCAGCTTGCGGCCCGACTCGCCTTCCTTCTTCAGCGCCTCGAGTTGCGGCGAGACGGTGGTCAGGAGCTGGATGATGATCGAAGCCGAAATGTACGGCATGATGTTCAGCGCGAAGATCGCCATGCGGTGAATGCCGCCGCCGGCGAACATGTTGAACATGCCGAGGATGCCGCCGGCCTGCGACTTGAACACCTGCTCCCAGATGTTGGGGTCGATGCCGGGCAGCGGAATGTAGGTGCCGAGCCGATAGACCAGCAACGCACCCAGGGTGAACCAGATGCGCTTCTTCAGCTCGTCGGCTTTGGCGAACGCGCCGAAATTGAGGTTGGCTGCCAGTTGTTCCGCTGCTGAGGCCATTTTGGACTTTCTCCCGCCGCCGTTTGCGCCGTCATGCCCGCAGCCGGGCAAATCGGCAGACGCCGGACATTATCTGGTGCTCGGCTTCGATAAGTCCATCGTCCCGCATGCGTATGGCCCGCAAGGCGCGGGCCAATGACGCAGTTGTTACGCCGCCTCGCCTTCTTCCTTGGGAGCGGCGAGGATCTTCACCGAGCCGCCGGCCTTCTCAACGGCCGCGATCGCGGTCTTCGAGGCGCCGTGCACTTCGATGTTGAGCTTGGCCTTGAGCTCGCCGCGGCCAAGCAGCCGCAGACCACCCTTGGCGCGGCGCAGCACGCCGGCCTTCACCAAAGCCTCGACGTTCACAACGCTCCCGGCGTCGACCTTCTTGGCATCGACCGCTTCCTGGAGCCGGTCGAGGTTGATCTCGACGAACTCGACGCGGAAGATGTTCGTGAAGCCGCGCTTCGGCAGACGGCGATGCATCGGCATCTGGCCGCCTTCGAAACCCTTGATGCGCACGCCCGAGCGCGCGGTCTGGCCCTTGCCACCGCGGCCAGCCTGCTTGCCCTTGCCCGAACCGATGCCACGGCCGACGCGCATACGCTTCTTGCGCGAGCCGGCGTTGTCGGCGATATCGCTGAGCTTCATCGCCCTGCTCCTTGTTTCCTGCTCATGATCTCGCCCGAAAACCGGTACCCGGCTTGCGGGATCACGCGCCTTGCTTACTTCTCGTCGACGATGCGGACGAGATGGTGAACCTTGTCGATCATGCCGCGGACGGCCGGAGTATCCGGCAGTTCGCTGACGCGGCCGATCTTGTTGAGCTTGAGCCCGATCAGCGTCGAACGCTGCGAGTGATGGCGGCGGATCGCGCTGCCGGTCTGCTCAAGCTTGATCGTCTTTGCGGCTTTGGCCATCGTGGTCTACTCCGAAAAGATTCCGTTACTCGGCAGCCACTTCGGCATCGCCGCCGATGCGACGGGCCTGCAGGGTGGACACCTTAATGTTGCGGCGGGCTGCGACCGAACGCGGCGAATCCTGGTGCTTCAGCGCGTCGAAAGTCGCGCGCACCATGTTGTACGGGTTCGACGAGCCGATCGACTTCGCCACCACGTCCTGGACGCCGAGCGTCTCGAACACGGCGCGCATCGGGCCGCCGGCGATGATGCCGGTACCGGCCGGAGCAGCACGCAGATAGACCCGGCCCGCGCCATGACGGCCCGCAATGTCGTGGTGCAGCGTGCGGCCCTCGCGCAGCGACACGCGGGTCAGATTGCGCTTGGCGGACTCGGTGGCCTTGCGGATCGCCTCAGGAACTTCGCGTGCCTTGCCGTGACCGAAGCCGGCGCGGCCCTTCTGATCGCCGATCACGACCAGCGCTGCGAAACCGAAGCGCTTGCCGCCCTTGACGACCTTGGCCACGCGGTTGATGTGGACCAGCTTGTCGACGAACTCGCTGTCACGCTCCTCGCGCTGCTGGCGGTCACGACCGCCGCGTTGATCGCGTCCACCACGTTGTTCGCGTTCTGCCATTTTTCCAATCCTTCAGAGGCTTGCGCCTCAATCCTCAAATTCTGTTAGAAGCTCAGCCCACTCTCACGCGCCGCGTCGGCCAGCGCCTTGACGCGCCCGTGATAGAGATAGCTGCCGCGATCGAACACGACTTCCTTGACGCCCTTCTCGGCAGCGCGCTCGGCCAGCAGCTTGCCGACCGCCTTCGCCGCATCGATGTCGGCGCCGGTCTTGCCGCCGTCGCGCATCGACTTCTCGAGCGAGGAGGCAGAGGCCAGCGTCTCGCCCTTCAGGTCGTCGATGACCTGGGCGTAGATGTGCTTCGACGAGCGGAACACGGACAGACGCGGACGGCCGCCACCGGAGCGGCGCAACTTCAGCCGCACACTCCGCTTGCGCCGGGCATTCGTAACCTTGGCTTTCGACATGACCGGCTCCGTTACTTCTTCTTGCCTTCCTTGCGGAAGATGAATTCGCCAACATACTTCACGCCCTTGCCCTTGTAGGGCTCCGGCGGACGATAGGAGCAGATCTCGGCGGCGACCTGGCCGACACGCTGGATGTCGCTGCCCGTCACCGTGATTTCGGTCGGCTTCGGCACGGTGATCGTGATCCCTTCCGGAATCGTGTAGACCACGTCGTGGCTGTAGCCGAGCGCGAGCTGCAGGTTCTTGCCCTGCAGCGCGGCGCGGTAACCGACGCCGGTGATTTCGAGCTTCTTCTCGAAGCCCTTGGTGACGCCTTCGACCAGATTCGCCACCTGGGCGCGAGCCGTACCGTACAGCGCCCGCGCGCGGTTGGTCTCGACCCGCGGGTTCACCTTGACCTGGCCGTTGTCGAGCTTCACCTCGACGTCGTCATGGACGACGAACTGAAGCTGGCCCTTGGGCCCCTTCATCTTGACGGTCTGCCCGTCGACGGACGCGGTCACACCCGACGGCACCGCTACCGGCCTTTTGCCAACTCGTGACATGGATCAAAAATCCTTCTCCAGAACACCGTGAAGAGGACTTCACCGCCCACGTTCGCTTCACGCGCACTGTGGTCGGCCATGATCCCCTTCGGCGTCGACAACACCGAAATACCGAGTCCGTTATTGACCCGCGGCAGGTTCTTCACCGAGGCGTAAACGCGACGCCCGGGCTTGGAGACCCGCTCGATCTCGCGGATGACGGGCTCGCCGTCGAAATACTTCAACTCGATCTCGATCTCGCTGCGGCCCGAGGAATGCTCGAGCGTCGCGTAACCGCGGATGTAGCCCTCGCTCTTCAGCACTTCGAGGACGTTCTCGCGCATCTTCGAACCAGGCGTGGAGACCTTGTTCTTGGCGCGCATCTGCGCGTTGCGGATGCGGGTGATCAGATCGCTGATTGGATCGTGCGTGGACATCTAAACGACCCTCCTTACCAGCTCGACTTGACGAGGCCCGGGACCATGCCCTTGGAGCCAAGTTCGCGCAGCGCGATACGGGACAGCTTGTTCTTGCGATAGTTCGAGCGCGAACGGCCCGACAGCTCGCAACGCAGACGAATGCGCGTCGCCGACGAATTGCGCGGCATCTCGGCAAGCTTCAGGGTCGCGGCAAACCGCTCCTCCATCGGCAGCGTCTTGTCGCCGATGATCGCCTTCAACCGTTCGCGCTTCGGGGCGGCGTTCTTCGTCATCCGCTTGCGCCGGTTGTTCTTCTCGATTGAACTCTTCTTTGCCATGCTTGGCTCCTGGGTATCCGCGTTTGAGAGGCTTTAGGTCAGCGTCTCACTGCCGGAACGGGAAATTGAAAGCGGTCAACAAGGCCCTCGCCTCGTCGTCGGTCTTGGCCGTGGTGCAGACGGTGATGTCCATACCGCGGGCTTCGGTGACCTTGTCGAAGTCGATTTCGGGGAAAATGATGTGTTCCTTGATGCCGAGCGAATAGTTGCCGCGGCCGTCGAAGCTCTTCGGGTTCAGGCCGCGGAAGTCGCGGACGCGCGGCAGCGCGACCGTCACCAGGCGATCGATGAACTCGTACATACGGGCCTTGCGCAGCGTGACCTTGCAGCCGATCGGCTGGTTCTCACGCAGCTTGAAGGTCGCGATCGCGACGCGCGAATAGGTCACGATCGCCTTCTGGCCGGCGATCTGGGTCAATTCGGCAGCGGCGTTCTCGGCCTTCTTGCGGTCGTTGACGGAATCACCAACGCCCATGTTCAGCACGACCTTGTCCAGCCGCGGAACCTGCATGACGTTGTCATAACCGAACTTCTCGGTCATCTCCGTCCGGATCTTCGCGTCGTATTCCGCGCGCAGGCGCGGGGTGTAAGCGGTCTCAGCCATCGATCTCAGCTCCCGAGCTCTTGGCGATGCGAACTTTCTTGCCGTCCGCCAGAATCTTGAATCCGACGCGCGTCGGCTTTCCGTCCTTGCCGATATAGGCGACGTTGGACAATTGGATCGGCGCCTCTTTCGAGATGATGCCGCCCTCCTGGGCCTGCGTCTGCTTCTGGTGACGCTTGACCATGTTGATGCCGCGCACGAGCGCCGTGCCGGCGTCCGGACGCACCTCGAACACTTCGCCGGTGCGGCCCTTGTCGCGACCGGTCAGCACGACGACCTTGTCGCCCTTGCGGATCTTCGCAGCCATCACAGCACCTCCGGCGCGAGCGAGATGATCTTCATGTGGTTCTTGGCGCGCAGCTCGCGCGGCACGGGCCCGAAGATACGGGTGCCGACCGGCTCGGCCTGGTTGTTGATCAGGACGGCGGCGTTGCGGTCGAAGCGGATGACCGAACCGTCAGCGCGGCGGATGTCCTTGCGGACGCGCACCACGACGGCCTTCATCACGTCGCCCTTCTTCACCTTGCCACGCGGAATCGCTTCCTTGATCGAGACGACGATGATGTCGCCGATCGTGGCGTAGCGGCGCTTGGAGCCCCCGAGCACCTTGATACACATGACACGGCGTGCGCCAGAATTATCGGCCACGTCGAGGTTGGTCTGCATCTGAATCATTGATGCACCTCGTCCTCTTCTCTTTGCGCCAGCCTAGCCGGCGCTCAACATTTACCTGAAGTCAGTCGGCCAAAGCCAACAGATCAGGCGCTTTTCTTGTGTTCGCCCCGGATCACGATCCAGCGCTTCAACTTCGAAATCGGCTTCGATTCCTCGATCCACACCACATCGCCCGGCTTGAACTCGTTGCCTTCGTCGTGCGCGTGGTAGTTCTTCGAACGGCGGATCGTCTTCTTGTAGATCGGGTGCGTGAAGCGGCGGTCGACGCGCACCACGACGGTTTTGGCTGTCTTGTCGCTGACGACCACGCCTTGCAAAGTACGTTTTGGCATCTTCGTAAGCCTCTTACTTCTTCTTCGCGCGCTGCTGCGCGGCGACGGTCTTGATCCGGGCGATGTCACGACGGGCCTCGCGCAGCCGCGAGGTATTCTCGAGCTGGCCGGTGGCGCGCTGGAAGCGCAGGTTGAAGCGCTCCTTCTTCAGGTTCAGCACAGCATCATCCTGCTGGTCGGGGCTCAGCGCGCGGATGTCTTCGATCTTCATCTGGGCCATGGCCATTACTCCGCAATGCGTTCGACGAAGCGCGTCTTGATCGGCAGCTTGGCGGCCGCCAGCGTCAGCGCCTCGCGCGCGGTCTGGGTGTTGACGCCGTCGATCTCGAACAGCACCCGGCCCGGCTTGACGCGCGCCACCCACAGTTCCGGCGCGCCCTTGCCGGAGCCCATGCGGACTTCGGCCGGCTTCTTCGACACCGGAACGTCGGGGAACACGCGAATCCAGACCCGGCCGGCGCGCTTCATGTGGCGGGTCAGCGCGCGGCGAGCGGCTTCGATCTGGCGCGCGGTGACGCGCTCAGGCTCGGTCGCCTTCAGGCCGAACTGGCCGAACGCCAACGTCGCACCCGAAGACGCCACGCCGTGGATACGGCCCTTATGCGCCTTCCGGAACTTCGTTTTCTTAGGTTGCATCATGGCTTCAAGCCCTCAAATTCTCTGTGCTGGCGTCAGGCCGCAGCGTTGTCACGGCGCTGCCGGCCGCCGCCACCGCCGCCCGTCTCGCCTTCGGCCATTCTCTTGTCCTGGGCCATCGGATCGTGCTCGAGGATCTCGCCCTTGAAGATCCAGACCTTGACGCCGCAGGTGCCGAAGGTCGTGAACGCGGTCGCAACGCCGTAGTCGATGTCGGCGCGCAGCGTATGCAGCGGCACGCGGCCTTCGCGGTACCATTCCATGCGCGCGATTTCCGCACCGCCCAGGCGACCCGAGCAGTTGATGCGGATGCCTTCCGCGCCGAGACGCATCGCCGACTGCACGGCGCGCTTCATGGCACGGCGGAACGCGACGCGGCGCTCGAGCTGCTGCGCGATCGATTCGGCCACCAGCGTCGCATCGAGCTCCGGCTTGCGGATCTCGACGATGTTGATGACGACGTCGGACGCGGTGATGTCCGCGACCTTCTTGCGCAGCTTGTCGATGTCGGCGCCCTTCTTGCCGATCACCACGCCCGGGCGAGCCGAGTGGATGGTGACGCGGCACTTCTTGTGCGGACGCTCGATCACGATGCGGGCGACGGCCGCCTGCTTGAGCTCCTTGTGCAGGATCTCGCGGATCTTGACGTCCTCGTGCAGCAGCTTGCCGTATTCCTGCTTGCCGGCATACCAGCGGGAATCCCAGGTCCGGTTGATGCCCAGACGCAGACCGATCGGATTGATCTTTTGACCCATCGTTTTCTCCTGCGTCCCTTAAGCCGCTGCTGCTTCGGCTTCGACCTGACGCACAATGATCGTCAGCTGCGAAAATGGTTTGTAGACACGGCCCGAGCGGCCACGGCCGCGCGGTGCAAAGCGCTTCATCACGAGACCGTTGCCGACGAAAGCCTGGGTCACGACGAGATCGTCGACGTCCAGGTCGTGGTTGTTCTCGGCATTCGCGATCGCCGACTCCAGGCACTTCTTCACGTCGACCGCGATCCGCTTGCGCGAGAACTGCAGGTCGGCGAGTGCCGCAGACGCCTTCCGGCCGCGAATGAGCTGGGCGACCAGGTTGAGCTTCTGCGGGCTCACCCGCAGCATCCGGGCGACCGCCTTCGCCTCGTTCTCGGCGAGGCTCCGTTCGCGCTTAGGTTTGCTCATCGTTTAATCCTCAAGCCTTCTTGGCTTTCTTGTCGCCCGAATGGCCATGGAAAGTACGGGTCGGCGAAAACTCGCCGAACTTGTGACCGACCATTTCCTCGTTGACCGCCACCGGCACGTGCTTCTGGCCGTTGTAGACGCCGAAGGTCAGACCGACGAACTGCGGCAGGATAGTCGAGCGACGGCTCCAGATCTTGATGACGTCGTGACGGCCGGAAGCGCGCGCGGCATCTGCCTTCTTGAGCAGAGAACCCTCGACGAACGGGCCTTTCCAGACTGAACGAACCATGTCCGGCGTTCCTTACTTCTTCCGCTTGTGGCGGCTTAGGAGAATGAATTTGTTGGTCGACTTGTTGGTGCGGGTCTTCTTGCCCTTGGTCGGCTTGCCCCACGGGGTCACCGGGTGGCGACCGCCCGAGGTACGACCTTCACCACCGCCGTGCGGATGGTCGATCGGGTTCATCGAGACGCCGCGGTTGTGCGGACGACGGCCCATCCAACGTGTGCGGCCGGCTTTGCCGATCGAGGTGTTCATGTGATCCGGGTTCGACACCGCGCCGATCGTGGCGCGGCAACGGCCGTGCACCAGGCGCTGCTCGCCCGAGTTCAGGCGGATGATCACGTAGTCCTGGTCGCGACCGACGAGCTGGGCATAGGTGCCCGCGGAACGCGCGAGCTGGCCGCCCTTCCCGATCTTGGTCTCGATGTTGTGGATGATCGTGCCGACCGGCATGTTGCCGAGCGGCATGACGTTGCCCGGCTTCACGTCGACATAGTTGCCGGCGATGATGGTGTCACCCACGGCCAGGCGCTGCGGCGCCAGGATGTAGGCCTGCACGCCGTCCTCGTATTTGATCAGCGCAATGAAGCCGGTGCGGTTCGGATCGTATTCGAGCCGCTCGACGGTCGCGGGAACGTCGATCTTGTCACGCTTGAAGTCGACGGTCCGCAGCGTCCGCTTGTGGCCGCCGCCACGGAAACGCACGGTGATGCGGCCGGTGTTGTTGCGACCGCCCGAGGAGTGCTTGCCTTCGGTGAGCGCCTTGACCGGCTTGCCCTTGTAGAGCGCCGAACGATCGACCATGACCAGCTGGCGCTGGCCCGGCGTCGTGGGATTGAATGTCTTCAGTGCCATCGTCGTGCGACCTTACAGACCGGTGGTAACGTCGATCCGGTGGCCCTCTTCGAGGGTCACGATCGCGCGCTTGGTATTCGACTGCGAGCCGAGATTGCCGCGGAAGATCTTGGTCTTGCCCTTGCGGACCAGCGTGTTGACGCTCTTGACCTTGACGTCGAACAGCTTCTCGATCGCTTCCTTGATCTGCGGCTTGGTCGCCTTCGCGGCCACCTTGAACAGGACCTTGTTGTGCTCGGACGCCAGCGTCGCCTTTTCGGTCACGACCGGGGCGACAATCACGTCGTAATGGCGGGGCTCGATGTTCTTCGTCATTTGAAGCGCGCCTCCAGCGCATCGATGGCGGCCTTGGTCAGAACCAGCTTCCGACGGCGCAGGATGTCATAGACGTTGATGCCCTGGATCGGCAGCACATCCATGTTCGGGATGTTGCGAGCGGCAGCGGCAAAACCGTTGTTGAGCTCGGCACCGTCGATGATCAGCGCGTTGGTCAGGCCGAGGCCCGAGAAGTGACCGAGCAGCGCCTTGGTCTTGGCGGCTTCCAGCGCGGCCTTGTCGATCACCAGCAGATCGCCGTCCTTGGCCTTGGCCGACAACGCATGCTTGAGCGCAAGCACGCGGACTTTCTTCGGCAAGCCGGTGGCGTGCGAACGCACCACCGGACCGAAGGCACGGCCGCCGCCACGGAACTGCGGCACGCGGGCCGAGCCGTGACGAGCACCGCCGGTGCCCTTCTGCTTGTACATCTTCTTGCCGGTGCGCCAGATCTCGGCGCGGCCCTTGGCCTTGTGCGTGCCGGCCTGACGCTTGTTGAGCTGCCACTGCACGCAACGTGCAAGGATGTCCTGGCGCGGCTCAAGGCCGAAAATGGTGTCGGAAAGCTGGACCGAGCCGGCTTCCTTGCCCTCGAGGGTCGTGACCTTCAATTCCATCTCACGCTCCCTCTTGCTGGGCCGCAGCCTCGGCTTCGCCGCCGGCAACCTTGAACTTGCCAGGCTTCGGAGCCTCCTTCGGCAGCGGCTTCTTGACGGCATCGCGCACGCGAATCCAGCCGCCCTTGGAGCCGGGAACGGCGCCTTCGACGAGGATCAGGCCGCGCTCGACATCGGTCTGGACGACGCGAAGGTTGAGCGTGGTGATGCGATCGACACCCATGTGGCCGGGCATCTTCTTGTTCTTCCAGGTCTTGCCCGGGTCCTGACGACCACCGGTCGAACCGATCGAACGGTGCGAGACCGACACGCCGTGGGTGGCGCGCAGACCGCCGAAGTTCCAGCGCTTCATACCGCCGGCAAAACCCTTACCGACCGAGGTACCGGTGACATCGACGAACTGGCCGACGACGAAGTGGTCGGCCAGGATCTCGGCACCAACCGGGATCATGGCATCCGCGGAGACGCGGAATTCCTCGACCTGCCGCTTCGGCTCCACCTTGGCGACCGCGAACTGGCCGCGCTCTGCCTTGGGCAGATACACGGTCTTGCGGCTGCCGGCACCAAGCTGGAGCGCGACGTAGCCGTTCTTCTCTTCAGTGCGGTGGGCTACGACCTGGCAATTGCCGAGCTTCAGCACGGTCACGGGGATATGTTCGCCGGCCTCTGTAAAGACCCGCGTCATCCCGACCTTTTGTGCGATCACTCCGGAGCGCATCGGCGTGCTTCCTGTTCTTTCTGTCCGCTAGGCGCGAACGTGATCCAAAAATCTTAGAGCTTGATCTCGACGTCGACACCGGCGGCCAGGTCGAGCTTCATCAAAGCGTCGACGGTCTGAGGGGTCGGATCGACGATGTCGAGCAGGCGCTTGTGAGTGCGCATCTCGAACTGCTCGCGGCTCTTCTTGTCGACGTGCGGCGAACGGTTGACGGTGAACTTCTCGATGCGGGTGGGCAGCGGAATGGGTCCGCGAACCTGCGCGCCGGTACGTTTCGCCGTGTTCACGATCTCGCGGGTCGACGTATCGAGAATTCGATGGTCGAACGCCTTGAGACGGATACGAATATTTTGGCCGTTCATTGCCGTGTCTTTCTTAGTGAGTGGCGAGTAGCGAACAGCGAATGGATTTCATCCACTCGCCACTCGCCATTCCCTATTCGCGTGATTACTCGATGATCGAGGCGACGACGCCGGCGCCGACGGTACGGCCGCCTTCGCGGATCGCGAAGCGGAGCTTCTCTTCCATCGCGATCGGCACGATCAGGTGCACTTCCATCGCGATGTTGTCGCCTGGCATCACCATCTCGGTGCCTTCCGGCAGATGCACGACACCGGTCACGTCGGTGGTGCGGAAGTAGAACTGCGGACGGTAGTTGGTGAAGAACGGGGTGTGGCGACCGCCCTCTTCCTTGGTGAGGATGTAGGCCTCGGCCTTGAACTTGGTGTGCGGCTTGACCGAACCCGGCTTCGCCAGCACCTGGCCACGCTCGACGTCCTCGCGCTTGGTGCCGCGGAGCAGCGCACCGATGTTGTCGCCGGCCTGGCCCTGATCGAGCAGCTTGCGGAACATTTCGACGCCGGTGACGGTGGTCTTCTGGGTCGCGCGCAGACCGACGATCTCGATTTCCTCGCCGACCTTGACGATGCCGCGCTCGACACGGCCGGTCACGACGGTGCCGCGGCCCGAGATCGAGAACACGTCTTCAACCGGCATCAGGAACGGCTGATCGATCGGACGCTCCGGCTGCGGGATGTACTCGTCGACGTTCTTCATCAGCTCGAGGATGGCGTCGTGGCCGAGCTTCTTGTCCGAATCTTCGAGAGCGGCGAGCGCCGAACCCTTGATGATCGGGATCTTGTCGCCCGGGAATTCGTACTTGGAGAGCAGCTCGCGGACCTCGAGCTCGACCAGTTCGAGCAGTTCCGGATCGTCCACCATGTCGCACTTGTTGAGGAACACAACGAGCGCGGGCACGCCGACCTGGCGGGCGAGCAGGATGTGCTCGCGGGTCTGCGGCATCGGGCCGTCGGCAGCCGACACGACCAGGATCGCCCCGTCCATCTGGGCAGCGCCGGTGATCATGTTCTTCACGTAGTCGGCGTGGCCGGGGCAGTCGACGTGGGCGTAGTGGCGGTTCTTGGTCTCGTACTCGACGTGCGCGGTCGAGATGGTGATGCCACGCGCCTTCTCTTCCGGCGCCTTGTCGATCTGGTCGTACGCCGTGAACGTCGCACCGCCGGTCTCGGCGAGAATCTTGGTGATCGCCGCGGTCAGCGACGTCTTGCCATGGTCGACGTGACCGATGGTGCCGATGTTGCAGTGCGGCTTGTTACGTTCAAACTTTGCTTTGGCCATTTGACTCTCCGTTCAATCGTCAGTTCGAGACCGACGACAATCAGGCAAACTTCTTCTGGACTTCTGCCGACACGTTTGCCGGCGCTTCTGCGTAGTGATCGAATTGCATGGTGAAGGTCGCGCGCCCCTGGCTCATCGAGCGCAGGTTGTTCACGTACCCAAACATGTTCATGAGCGGCACCATCGCGTTGATGACGTTGGCGTTGCCGCGCATGTCTTGACCCTGGATCTGACCGCGCCGGGAATTCAGGTCGCCGATGACCGAGCCGGTATAGTCTTCCGGGGTCACCACTTCGACCTTCATGATCGGCTCGAGCAGGACGGACTTGCCCTTCTGCAAGGCTTCGCGGAAGGCCGCGCGCGACGCGATTTCGAAGGCGAGCGCCGACGAGTCGACATCGTGATACTTGCCGTCGACGAGCTGCACCTTGACGTCGACCACGGGGAAGCCCGCCACGACGCCAGAGCTCAAGACGCTGTTGATGCCCTTTTCGACGCCGGGGATGTATTCCTTCGGCACCGCGCCGCCGACGATCTTCGACTCGAACTCGTAGCCTTTGCCGGGCTCGTTCGGCTCGACGATGATCGACACTTCGGCGAACTGACCGGTACCGCCGGTCTGCTTCTTGTGGGTGTACTTGACCTCGGCCTTCTTGGTCACGCGCTCACGGAACGCCACCTGCGGTGCGCCGATGTTCGCGTCGACCTTGTAGGTGCGCCTGAGGATGTCGACCTTGATGTCGAGGTGGAGTTCGCCCATGCCCTTGAGGATGGTCTGGCCGGACTCCTGGTCGGTCGACACGCGGAAGGACGGATCCTCCGCGGCGAGCTTCGCCAGAGCCACGCCCAGCTTTTCCTGGTCGGCTTTCGACTTCGGCTCGATCGCGATCTCGATGACCGGCTCGGGGAATTCCATCTTTTCGAGGATCACCTGCTTGTCGGGATCGCACAGCGTGTCACCGGTGCGCGCTTCCTTCAGACCGGCCAGCGCGACGATGTCGCCGGCATAGGCTTCCTTGATGTCTTCGCGGTTGTTCGCATGCATCAGCAGCATGCGTCCGATGCGCTCTTTCTTCTCGCGCGTCGAGTTCACGACACCGGTGCCGCTCTGGAGCACGCCCGAGTAGATGCGGCAGAAGGTAATGGTGCCGACGAACGGATCGTCCATGATCTTGAACGCCAGCAGCGCGAGCGGCTCCTTGTCGTCGGCCTTGCGCAAGACCTCATTGCCGCGGTCGTCGGTGCCCTTGATCGCGGGCACGTCGATCGGCGACGGCAGATAGTCGACGACGGCGTCGAGCAGCGGCTGCACGCCCTTGTTCTTGAAAGCCGAGCCGCAGAGCACGGGATAGAACGCGCCGGTCAGCACCGCCTTGCGGATCAGCCGCTTCAGCGTCGCTTCGTCCGGCTCGTTGCCGTCGAGGAAAGCAGCAAGCGCATCGTCGTCGAGCTCGACGGCGGCTTCCACCATTTTCTCGCGGTATTCCTTGGCCTGCTCGACGAGATCTTCCGGAATGTCGACATAGTCGAACTTCGCACCGAGCGATTCATCGTTCCAGACAATGCCCTTCATCTTCACGAGGTCGACGAGACCCTTGAAGTTGTTCTCAGCGCCGATCGGAAGCTGGATCGCAATCGGCTTGGCGCCGAGGCGGTCGACGATGTCGGCCAGGCACTTGAAGAAGTCGGCGCCGGTCTTGTCCATCTTGTTGGCGAAGACGATCCGCGGAACCTTGTACTTGTCGCCCTGGCGCCAGACGGTCTCGGTCTGGGGCTCCACGCCCTGGTTCGAGTCGAGCACGCAGACGGCGCCGTCGAGTACGCGCAGCGAACGCTCGACTTCGATGGTGAAGTCGACGTGGCCCGGGGTATCGATGATGTTCAGTCGCTTGCCGGCCCAGAACGCAGTGGTCGCAGCCGAGGTGATCGTGATGCCCCGCTCCTGCTCCTGCTCCATCCAATCCATCGTCGCGGCACCTTCGTGCACTTCGCCGATCTTGTGGCTCTTGCCGGTGTAATAGAGGATGCGCTCGGTCGTCGTGGTCTTGCCGGCGTCGATATGCGCCATGATACCGAAGTTGCGGTAGTCCTCGATGGCATGTTGGCGGGGCATAGGCGTTCCTTGCGAGTCCGAGTGTGTCGCCGTTACCAGCGATAGTGCGAGAAGGCGCGGTTGGCTTCCGCCATCCGGTGCACGTCTTCGCGCTTCTTGACGGCGTTACCGCGGCTGTTCGATGCGTCGAGAAGCTCCGCCGAAAGCCGTTCGGTCATCGTCTTCTCGTTCCGCTCGCGCGCAGCCGAAATCAGCCACCGAATGCCCAGCGCCTGACGGCGCACCGAACGAACCTCGACCGGAACCTGGTAGGTCGCGCCACCGACGCGGCGGGAGCGCACTTCGATCGTCGGCATGACGTTCTCGAGTGCCTGCTCGAACACGCCGAGCGGGTTCTGCTTGGTCTTGGATTCGATGAGGCCGAGCGCACCGTAGACGATGCCTTCGGCAACCGACTTCTTGCCGGCGTACATCACCGAGTTCATGAACTTCGTAATGATAATGTTCCCGAACTTCGGATCCGGCAGAACTTCGCGCTTTTCCGCTGAGTGACGACGAGACATGGATCTGGTTCCCGCTTACTTCGGACGCTTGGCGCCGTACTTCGAACGACGCTGCTTACGGTTCTTGACGCCCTGGGTATCCAGAACGCCGCGGAGGATGTGGTAGCGCACGCCGGGCAAATCCTTGACGCGACCGCCGCGGATCATGACCACGGAGTGCTCCTGGAGGTTATGGCCCTCGCCCGGGATGTAGCCGATCACCTCGAAGCCGTTGGTCAGGCGCACCTTGGCGACCTTACGAAGCGCCGAGTTCGGCTTCTTCGGGGTCGTGGTGTAGACGCGCGTGCAAACGCCGCGCTTTTGCGGCGACTGCTGCAGCGCCGGCACCTTCTTGCGCGACTTCTGCACTTCCCGCGGTTGTGCGATCAGCTGGTTGATCGTCGGCATTCTGGCCTTCACCCTTTTTCTGCCGCGGCCCGTCACCGGGTCCGCAAATTCTTCTCAAGCTACCCGCCCGACGAGGCCGCCATGCACGGAACAACCGCACAAAGCGAAATCGCGCCAACCACTCATCACTGAGCGGAAAGCGCTTCGACGCCACAGAGGACCGCGATTCTTGAGCTGATCAGCGAAATGCCGCAGCCCACGCACCGAGGTCATGCATCCGAGTTCGATCTCAAGAGAACATGCTCAAGAGAACTAAAACGCCTGGCATTGCCTAGCTATGATCGACAGCGTTTGAGCGGCATTCGTCGAGGTTGGTGCCTGCCAGGCGACCCCGAGGGGGTCAGGCAGGTGCTCCGTACCGACGCTGGCGATGCTCACCGCCTGTCGTTAAGTGATGCGCTTTCTATAAGTCGGAATCAGTCGAGTCAAGGTGAAACCACAGTCAGGAGCGCAGCTTGCGCCGGAGCCACACCGCGTTTGGCGCCCCTCCCCGCACACCCTACCGACATAGTGAGCCGCGGCCTCTTCACCAGCCCAGATGCACATTATACCCGGATGAAATATACTTTTATAACCGCTACTAAGGCTTTTTTTCCTCTTCGAGCGTCAATCTACCCGTTCGGCAGAGATTTGCGTCATGCGGTACACCGACATTGCGATCATCGGCGGAGGGCTCGCCGGCTCGACGGCCGCTGCAATGCTCGGCCGCGCCGGTATTTCGACGGTGCTGATTGATCCGCATGCCACCTATCCGGCCGATTTTCGCGTCGAAAAACTCAGCGGTCACATCCAAATCGAGCGATTCGCGCGCACTGGAATTGCCGAGTCAGTGCTGCGCCACGCGACTTTTGCCGGCGAGAACTGGATCGCGCGATTCGGTCGCCTGCTCGACAAGGCGCCGAGCCGGCAGTTCAACATTCTCTACGATTGCCTGGTCAACGTCATCCGCGACGAGATCCCCGAGAACGTCGAGCGCGTCTGGGCCAAGGCGGTGTCGATCGAAACAAGCCCGGAGCGGCAGAGAATCACCCTTGCCAACGACGCGACGATCTCCGCCCGCCTGGTCGTGCTCGCGAACGGATTGAACGTCGGCCTGCGCCACCAGCTCGGCATCACGCGAAACATCGTCAGCGCCTGCCATTCGATCTCGATCGGGTTCGACATCGTGCCAACGGAGCGGACCTCGTTCGATTTCCCGGCGCTGACCTATTTCTCGGAGCGGCCGAGCGACCGCATCCCCTACATCTCGCTGTTTCCGATCGGCCCGCGGATGCGCGCCAATTTGTTCGTCTACCGCGGCTTCGACGATCCCTGGCTGCGCGAGCTACGCCGGGCGCCGGCTGCGACACTGGATGCCGCCCTGCCGCGGCTCAAGCGTATCACCGGCCCGTTCGACATCGCCGGCGAGATCAGGATCCGCCCAGTTGATCTCTATGTGAATGACGCCAGCCATCAGCCTGGCCTGGTGCTGGTGGGTGATGCCTTCTCGACCTCCTGCCCGGTCGCCGGCACCGGCTGCGACAAGGTGTTCACCGACGTCGAACGGCTTTGCAGCGTCTACATTCCGCAGTGGCTGGCCTCCGATGGGATGGACGCGGACAAGATCGCCACCTTTTATGCCGATCCGGTCAAGCGGGCCTGCGATGAATGGTCGGTGGCAAAGGCGTTCGACTTCCGCTCGGTTTCGATCGCGACCAGCCCCTACTGGATGGCGCAGCGCTGGGCGCGCTTCTTTGCGTGGTCGGCCCAGGGATTATTGCGGCGGCTTGGCGGCGTGATCCATCTGGAGCCGAACTTCCTCGGTCACTCCTCCTCCTCGTCGTCCTCGTCCTCATCATCCTCGTCGAGATCGTCGTCACTGTCGTCCTCGGCGTGAGCCGGAGCGCCGTGCGGCTGATGGGTCTGATCGTCCCACAGCTTGCGATAAGTGCCGTTCTTGCTGAGCAGCTCGGCGTGCGAGCCGCGCTCGATCGCCCGGCCCCCTGAAATCACGATGATCTCGTCCATCTCCACCACCGACGTCAGGCGGTGGGTCGACCAGATCATGGTGCGCCCCTTCGCAACCTTCAGCAGCGTGCGGTTGATCGCCGCTTCCGTGGTCTGGTCCAGCGCCGAGGTCGCTTCATCGAGCAGCAGCACGGACGGATTGCGGATAATCGCGCGTGCGATCGCGATGCGCTGGCGCTGGCCGCCCGACAGGGTATCGCCGCGCTCGCCCACCGACGTGTCGTAGCGCTGCGGCAGGCTCACGATGTAGCGGTGGATCTCGGCCTTCCTGGCCGCCTCCTCCACCTCCTCGTCGGTCGCGCCCTCCTTGCCGAGGCGGATGTTCTCGCGGATCGACATGTTGAACAGCATGTTCTCCTGGAACACGACGGCCATGCTCCGGCGCAGCGATTCCAGCGTCACCTTGCGGACATCGACACCGTCGATGGTGAGGCGCCCTTCGTCCGGCACATAGAGGCGCAGGATCAGATTGAGCAGCGTGCTCTTGCCGGAGCCGCTGGGGCCCACGATGGCGATTCGTTTGCCGACGTCGAGCTTGAGGCTGAGATTGTCCAGCACCGGCGTCTGGCTGCCTTCGTACCGGAAGGTCACACGGTCGAAGGTGATGTCGTGGCTGATGCGCGGCAGATCGGGCGCGCCGGGACGATCGGCGCCGCGCGTCGGCTCGTCCAGGAGTTCCTGGATGTGGCGGACGGCCGCGGCCGAGGAGATCGAGACCGGGATGAAGTGCATCACGTGGGCGATGTTGTAGGACACCTCCCAGAATGCGCTCTCGAAGGTCACGAAGGTGCCGATGGTGATCTGGCCCTTGGTCGCGAGATAGGCACCGATCGCGAGCACGACGAGGTGCAAAAGCAGCACCGAGATGGTGACGGTGCGCTCCACCATGGTCGACAGGAACGCCGCCGACGCCATCCTGTTGCGGGTCGCATCGTTGCGGAAAGTGAAGAAGCCGAACATCCTGCGTTGCAGGCTGAACGCCTTGATCACGGCCTGGGCCGCCACGTTCTCCTGCACCATGCCGAGCAGCGCGGATTCGTTGAGCTTCTGCTCGTAATTGGCCTGCACCGCATGCGGCGTGAGCATGCGGGGGCCGATCAGCGTGATCGGAAACACCAGCAGCGCGACCAACGCGAGCTGCCAGTTGAGGAAGAACATCAGGATGATGCCTGCGATCAACTCCAGGAGCGGCAACGCCGCGCTGTTGGCGAAGCTCTTGACCGAGCCCTCGAAGGCGGCGAGGTCGACGGAAAAGCGCGACAGAATCTCGCCGCGCTTGGTACGCCCGAAATACGCCGCCGGCAGGTCCTGAACGTGCTCGAACAGCCGCTTGCGGACGTCGGAGATGACGCAGGCGGCTAACCGCGCGTCCCAGCGCTCGTACCAGACCGCCACGATCGAGGTGAAGATCCCCGCGACCGCGAGCACGCCGAGGATCTTGTAGAGCGCCTGGAAATCCTCCTCGCCGAGCGCGTCGTCGATCAGGAATTTCAGGCTGAGCGGCATGATGACGTTGAACAGCGTCTCGATCAGTACGCCGAACGCCACGTACGCCAATATCCGCTTGTAATTGGCGAGATGGGGTTTGACGAAACCCCAGATGGTTGCGAGCGCGCCGGCGGCTTCGCGGGCGGTAAAGACGACGAGGTCTTCGTCCTCATCCTCGTCGTCGAGCTCCAGCTCGTCGTCCTCGTCTTCGTCGTCCTCTTCAAGGTCGGGGCTTTCGACCGCGGCGATCTTCTGTTCCAGCTCTGCCGCCTCTTGCGCGGCGAGCTTCTGTTTGTCGGGAGAGAGAGGCCTGGACGCCATGAAACCAACCGATGCTGACGGCCGGCATGACCGCAGAGAAAAGGAGAGAAATAGCGGAAAGCCGCTACTGCACCGATTCTATGCGATCAGGGTGAATTCGGCAAAGCAATTGGACGAGCTCATCCGATCTCAAACGGCTAGTCTTCGTCCTCGATCTTGTCGAAGAAGGAATAGCGCAAGCTGTCGGCGTCGGCATACCACTGGCCGGGGCCCTTGTTCGCGGCAAGCGTCGCCTCCCAGAGCGCGTCGGTGCAGTCCTTGCGGTGCATCGCAAGGTCGAAGCCGTTGCCGAAGAACAGCTCGGACCATTCCCACCAGGTGCCGAGCTTCTTGACGCCGCGCAACAGGTCGTAACGGTCGATCAGCGCCGGTGCCATGTCGGACGTGATCGAGCCGAATACGAGGCCGGTCTTGACCACGCGGTTCAGCTCGCGGATCGCACGGACCACCTGCTTCGGGGAAATATGACAGAGGCTGGTCTCGAACACGAAGTCGAACGCACCGTCCTTGAACGGCATGTCGGTGATCGAGCCGAGCTTGTTGTACTTCTTCAGCGCCTTCGGCGTTTTGGCGTGGATGGCGCGGTTGTTCTCGATCCCGAAGGCATCGAACCCGCGTTCGCGGAGCGCGCCGACCAGCTCGCCGCTCGCCGAGCCCGCGACCAGCAGCTTGGCACCCTGCGCCTTGCCCCAGACGATGCCGATCAGCTTCGTCAAATAGTCGGGATCGGTGAAGCGCTGCCACGCTTCGCTGTAAGGTCCCTGGCCGCGATAGTTCTCGAAATAGTCGCGGTCGATCTTGTCCGACAGCGGCTTGGCGTCCTGGCTGCGCACGCGGCGCAGGCGCATCATCTCGGTCAGGATGATGTCGGTCGCCGCATCCGAGGAGTCGAGCAGACCGTTCAGTGTCGAATCGAACAGATAGTCGCCGACCACCACGATGCCGGGATGTTCCTTCGGCTCGGGCCGGTGATTGGTCATGACGTCGCGCACGGGCAGGCCGCCCGGTATAGCGTTCACCGAGGACAGCCAGCGATGGATCTTGCCTTCCATGAAATGCGTGCGCGCATTCCCGAGGGAAGCCGGCAGCGATTTCAGCGCGGCGTCGATCAGCTCCTGGTCAGACAAATTGGCGAAGGCGAGCGCATCGGAACCGGGAATCAGCCAATTCAGCACGCCGTGCTTGCCGACGTCGTGGCGTGCGCCCTCGTTGTAGACGCAGCAGCCGCCAAAGGCTTCCGACATGAACCAGGCGCCGGAAATCTTGTCGCCCCAGAATGGGGAATCGAACAGGATCGAGACGCGCAAATAATGCGCCGGCCGGTCGAAATAGGAGACGTGCTTGACCATCGACTTGCGAAGCTGCTCGCCCTCCCAGCCCATGGTCGCGAGCCATGAATGCGGCAGGCAGACCAGCACGAGATCGAAGTCGCGCGTCTCCGGTCCCTTGCCGTTCATCATCTTGAGCTGATAGCGCCCGGTCGGCGCCTTGCCGACGGCGAGCACACGGTGATTGAGCTGGATGTCGGCATCGACCTCCGACTGGAGGCACTCGATGATCTGCTCGTTGCCGTTCTGGATGGAGTAGAGGCCGATATAGCCGTCGACATCCATCAAATAATTCTTGAGCGCGTTGAGCCCGTTGGTGTTGTGGCTCTCGGTGGCGATATCGGAGCGCGCCATCACCTTGAAAAATCGTTTTGCGGTCTCGTCCTCGACCTCCTCGTCGAGCACTTGCTCGGCCGTCTTGTAGGCCCAGGGGTTCTCGTTGTCGTGCGCGCCGACGCCTTCGTAGTACTCGATCGGCGACATCTTCTCGGCACAACGTTGGCGGAACGCCTCGATTGCGGCCGCAGTCTTCGCGCCGTATTTGCGGCGCATGCCGGCGACGTCGTTGAGGAGCTCGCCGCCGAACTGCACCTGCTCGGCGTCCATCGGAATGGTTTGCAAGCCAAAATGCTGGATCAGCTCGCGCAACGGGTCGGGCCCGGTCATCGAGTAGTCGTAGATCTCCGCAACGCCCGCCTCGTACATTGCGGGTGCGGAATCGAATTTGCGCGTGACGATCTTGCCGCCGAGCCGGTCGGAGGCCTCATAGATCGTGATGCGGCAGAGGTCGCCGAGCTTACGCTTCAGATACCAGGCGCTCATCAGCCCGCCGGGGCCGCCGCCTACGATTGCGAGATCAAGCATGTCAGTTCCGTGGTCTCCGGCCCTGCCCCCCGCGGGACCACCGGTCTAAGCTCCCTAGCAGAAGCGCTTTTGCGCCTGAAGGAAAGATGAACAAAGGTTGGCGCCGCAACGCAACAGGCAAACAAAGCAGCAAAAAGGCCGGCTTGCGCCGGCCTTTTCATTGTCCTCGGTATTCTTACGGATGAACCATTATTCCGCGGGCGGCAGCGCCATCGGCTCCACTTCCGGCGCCGGCGGCACGACGGCAGCCTGCTTCTCGCGCTCGTCGAGGATCATCTTGTCGCGCTTGACGGCGACTTCGCGGATCTTGGCCATGGAGGCGCCGGTGCCTGCCGGGATGAGCCGGCCGACAATGACGTTCTCCTTGAGACCTTCGAGCGGATCGACCTTGCCGTTGACCGCCGCTTCCGTGAGGACGCGGGTGGTCTCCTGGAACGAAGCCGCCGAGAAGAAGGAGCGGGTCTGGAGGCTCGCCTTGGTGATGCCGAGCAGAACCGGCGTACCCGTGGCGATCTTCTTGCCCTCTTCCCTGGTCTTCTCGTTGATCTGGTCGAACTCGATCTTGTCGATCTGTTCGCCCGAAATCATGTCGGTGTCGCCCTGGTCGGTGACTTCCACCTTCTGGAGCATCTGACGGACAATCACCTCGATGTGCTTGTCGTTGATGAGCACGCCCTGGAGCCGGTAGACCTCCTGGATTTCGTTGACCAGATAGGCCGCGAGCTCTTCGATACCCTTGACCGCCAGGATGTCGTGCGGTGCCGGGTTGCCTTCCACGATGAAGTCGCCCTTTTCGACGACGTCGCCGTCCTGAAGGTGGATGTGCTTGCCCTTCGGGATCAGGTACTCGCGCGCCTCGTCGGTCTTGTCCATCGGCTCGATCGAGATGCGACGCTTGTTCTTGTAGTCGCGTCCGAACCGGATGGTGCCCGCGATCTCGGCGATGATCGCCGCATCCTTCGGACGCCGTGCCTCGAACAGTTCCGCCACCCGCGGCAGACCGCCGGTGATGTCACGCGTCTTGGCGCTTTCGGTCGAGACACGGGCGAGGATGTCGCCTGCCTGGACCTTGGCTCCGACGTCGACCGACAGAATGCCGTCGACCGACAGCATGTAGCGGGCATCGCCGCCACGGGCGAGCTTGAGGACCTTGCCGTCCTTGCCCTTGACCACGATGGCCGGACGCAAATCCGCGCCGCCGCGCTGCGAGCGCCAGTCGATGACCACGCGCTTGGCGATACCGGTGGCTTCGTCCAGCGTTTCCGTGATCGACTGCCCCTCGACCAGATCCTCGAAGCCGATGGTGCCCTCCACTTCCGTGAGCAACGGACGGCTGTAGGGATCCCACTCGGCGATGCGCTGGCCGCGCT
Source organism: Bradyrhizobium sp. LLZ17 (assembly GCF_041200145.1). Taxonomy (NCBI): domain Bacteria; kingdom Pseudomonadati; phylum Pseudomonadota; class Alphaproteobacteria; order Hyphomicrobiales; family Nitrobacteraceae; genus Bradyrhizobium; species Bradyrhizobium zaerense. Next base: position 648,881 of record NZ_CP165734.1, on the reverse strand, counting down.
TGACCGTGTCGCCTTCGTCGACATGCAGGCGCGAACCGTACTGAATACGGTGCGTCGCACGCTCCGTGCCGTCGGCATCGACGATCGCGACCACCATGTTGCGCACCATCGCAACCAGATGGCCTTCGCTGTTGCGGGCGATGGCCTTGTTCCTGATCACGATCTTGCCGTCGAAGTTGGATTCGACGAACGATTGCTCGTTGAGCTGCGCCGCACCACCGATGTGGAAGGTGCGCATGGTGAGCTGGGTACCCGGCTCGCCGATCGACTGCGCCGCGATGACGCCGACCGCTTCACCGTGGTTGACCGGCGTGCCGCGAGCAAGATCGCGGCCGTAGCACTTGCCGCAGATGCCGTTGACGAGCTCGCAGGTCAGCGCCGAGCGGATCTTCACCTCCTGGACGCCGCCCTGGTGGATGGCATCCAGATGGCTCTCTTCCATCAGCGTACCGCGCTTGATGATCACCTTGCCCGAGCTGTCACGCACGTCTTCGCAGGCCGTGCGTCCGAGGATGCGCGAGCCGAGCGAAGCGACCACGGTGCCGGCATCGACGATGGCGCGCATCTTGATGCCGAGCTTGGTGCCGCAATCGTCCTGCGTGATGATGCAGTCCTGCGCCACGTCGACGAGACGCCGCGTCAGGTAGCCGGAGTTCGCGGTCTTCAACGCGGTGTCCGCGAGGCCCTTGCGGGCGCCGTGGGTCGAGTTGAAGTACTCGAGCACCGAGAGGCCTTCCTTGAAGTTCGAGATGATCGGCGTCTCGATGATCTCGCCCGACGGCTTGGCCATCAGGCCGCGCATGCCGGCGAGCTGGCGCATCTGCGCCGGCGAACCGCGCGCACCGGAGTGCGCCATCATGTAGATCGAGTTGATGTCGGCATCCGCTCCGCTTGCCGTCTTCTTGGTGGAGGAGATCTCCTTCATCATCGCCTTGGCGATTTCCTCGGTCGCCTTCGACCAGGCGTCGACAACCTTGTTGTACTTCTCGCCGTGGGTGATCAGACCGTCGTTGTACTGCTGCTCGAAATCCTTCGCCAGCGTACGGGTGGTATCGACGATCTTCCACTTCGAGTGCGGCACGACCATGTCGTCCTTGCCGAACGAGATGCCGGCTTTGAACGCGTTGTAGAAGCCGAGCGCCATGATGCGGTCGCAGAAGATCACCGTCTCCTTCTGACCGCAGTGACGGTAGACCTGGTCGATCACGCCGGAGATTTCGCGCTTGGTCATCAGCTTGTTGATGATCTCGTACGAAATTCTCGGGTTCTTCGGCAGCAGATTGCCGAGCATGACGCGACCTGCGGTGGTCTCGATCCAGCGCGTCGAGACCTTGCCGGTCTCGTCCATGCCCTGCCACCGATACTTGATCTTGGTGTGGAGGTGGATGACCTTCGCGTGCAGGGCATGCTCGAGCTCGGCCATGTCGCCGAACCGCTTGCCCTCGCCGGGCAGGCCTTCACGCATCACCGAGACGTAATACAGACCAAGCACGATGTCCTGCGACGGCACGATGATCGGCTGACCGTTGGCCGGATGCAGGATGTTGTTGGTCGACATCATCAGGACGCGCGCTTCCAGCTGCGCTTCGAGCGACAGCGGAACGTGCACGGCCATCTGGTCGCCGTCGAAGTCGGCGTTGAACGCGGCGCAGACCAGCGGATGAAGCTGGATCGCCTTGCCCTCGATCAGCACCGGCTCGAACGCCTGGATGCCGAGGCGATGCAGCGTCGGGGCGCGGTTCAGGAGCACCGGATGCTCGCGGATCACCTCGTCCAGGATGTCCCAGACCTCGGGCCGTTCCTTTTCGACCAGCTTCTTCGCCTGCTTCACCGTGGTGGACAGGCCCTTGGCGTCAAGCCGCGAATAGATGAACGGCTTGAACAGCTCGAGCGCCATCTTCTTCGGCAGGCCGCACTGATGCAGGCGCAGCTCGGGACCGACCACGATCACCGAACGGCCCGAATAGTCGACGCGCTTGCCGAGCAGGTTCTGGCGGAAGCGGCCCTGCTTGCCCTTGAGCATGTCGGCGAGCGACTTCAGCGGACGCTTGTTGGCGCCGGTGATGACGCGGCCACGGCGGCCGTTGTCGAACAGTGCGTCGACGGCCTCCTGAAGCATGCGCTTCTCGTTGCGGATGATGATGTCCGGCGCGCGCAGCTCCATCAGCCGCTTCAGGCGGTTGTTGCGGTTGATGACGCGGCGATAGAGGTCGTTGAGATCCGACGTCGCGAAGCGGCCGCCGTCCAGCGGCACCAGCGGACGCAGATCCGGCGGGATCACCGGGACCACGGTCAGGATCATCCATTCCGGCTTGTTGCCGGAATGGCGGAACGCCTCGACGATCTTCAGGCGCTTGGCGAGTTTCTTGTGCTTGATGTCGGAGTCGGTCTCCTGCATCTCCGCGCGCAAGCTCAATTCGAGCTTCTCGAGGTCCATGCCCTTGAGCAGCTCGCGGATCGCTTCCGCGCCGATCATGGCGGTGAAGGAATCCTGGCCGTACTCGTCCTGCGCCTTCAGATACTCGTCTTCCGACAAGAGCTGACGGTCCTTCAGCGCGGTGAGGCCCGGCTCCAGCACGACGTAATATTCAAAGTAAAGGATCCGCTCGAGATCCTTCAGCGTCATGTCCAGCAGCAGGCCGATGCGCGAGGGCAGCGACTTCAGGAACCAGATATGGGCAACGGGCGCCGCGAGCTCGATATGGCCCATGCGCTCGCGCCGGACGCGCGACAGCGTGACCTCGACCGAGCACTTCTCGCAGATGATGCCCTTGTACTTCATGCGCTTGTACTTGCCGCACAAGCACTCGTAATCCTTGATCGGCCCGAAGATGCGCGCGCAGAACAGGCCGTCGCGCTCGGGCTTGAAGGTACGGTAGTTGATGGTCTCCGGCTTCTTGATCTCGCCGTACGACCAGGACAGAATCTTCTCGGGGCTCGCGATCGAAATCCGGATCTGGTCGAAGACCTGAGCCGGCGTCGTCGGGTTAAAGAGATTCATAATTTCTTGGTTCATCGTCTTCTCCTCGCGTGCCGGTCGCCTCCGGCAGCAAATTCGAAAATCACTATGCGGGGCGCCCTGCCCTCAAGGCCTTGGGAGGGGCGCCGATGCCCGGCCGAGGCGGCCGGGCATGATAGATCGCGTTACTCGGCCGCTTCCGCCGTCCCCGGCCCGACCTTGGAATTGTGCAGGTCGACATTGAGGCCGAGCGAGCGCATTTCCTTGACCAGCACGTTGAACGATTCCGGAATACCGGCCTCGAAGGTGTCGTCGCCACGCACGATCGCCTCGTACACCTTGGTACGGCCGGCGACGTCGTCCGACTTCACGGTCAGCATCTCCTGGAGCGTGTAGGCCGCGCCGTAAGCTTCGAGCGCCCACACTTCCATTTCGCCGAAGCGCTGGCCGCCGAACTGCGCCTTGCCGCCCAGCGGCTGCTGGGTGACGAGCGAGTACGGACCGATCGAACGCGCGTGGATCTTGTCGTCGACGAGATGGTGCAGCTTGAGCATGTAGATGTAGCCCACGGTCACCTTGCGATCGAAGGCATCGCCGGTGCGGCCGTCATAGACGGTCGACTGGCCCGATGCGTCGAGACCCGCGAGCTTCAGCATCTCCTCGATGTCGGCTTCCTTGGCGCCGTCGAACACCGGCGTCGCGATCGGCACGCCGTGGCTCAGATTACGGCCGAGCTCGATCAGTTCGCCGTCGTTGAGCGACTTGATCGTCTCGTCCTCGCCGTAGACCTTCTTCAAGGTTTCCTTCAGCGGCCTGATGTCCTGCTTCGCCAGATACGCATCGACGGTCTGGCCGATGCGCTTGCCGAGCCCGGCGCAAGCCCAGCCGAGATGCGTCTCGAGGATCTGCCCGACGTTCATGCGCGAAGGCACGCCCAGCGGATTGAGCACGATGTCGGCATGCGTACCGTCCTCCAGGAACGGCATGTCCTCGATCGGCACGATCTTCGACACCACACCCTTGTTGCCGTGGCGGCCGGCCATCTTGTCGCCGGGCTGGATCTTGCGCTTCACCGCGACGAAGACCTTGACCATCTTCATCACGCCGGGCGGCAATTCGTCACCGCGCTGAAGCTTCTCGACCTTGTCGAGGAAGCGCTGCTCGAGCCCCTTCTTCGATTCGTCGTACTGCTTCCGCATGGCCTCGATCTCGGCCATCAGCTTGTCGTTCGGCGAAGCGAACAGCCACCACTGCGACTTCGGGTACTCCTCGAGCACCGCACGGGTGATCTTGGTGTCCTTCTTGAAGCCCTTCGGACCGGCGATGCCCTGCCGTCCCTCGAGCAGCTCGGCAAGACGGTTATAGACGTTGCGGTCCAGGATCGCCTGCTCGTCGTCGCGGTCCTTGGCCAGACGCTCGATCTCTTCCCGCTCGATCGCCAGCGCACGCTCGTCCTTGTCGACGCCGTGACGGTTGAACACGCGCACTTCGACGATGGTGCCCTGCACTCCCGGGGGAACGCGCAGCGAGGTGTCGCGAACGTCGGAGGCCTTTTCGCCGAAGATGGCGCGCAGAAGCTTTTCTTCCGGCGTCATCGGGCTTTCGCCCTTCGGCGTGATCTTGCCGACCAGGATGTCGCCGGCGCGGACTTCCGCGCCGATGTAGACGATACCGGCTTCGTCGAGGTTCTTCAGCGCTTCTTCCGAGACGTTCGGAATGTCGCGGGTGATTTCCTCGGGCCCGAGCTTGGTGTCGCGGGCCATCACTTCGAACTCCTCGATGTGGATCGAGGTGAAGACGTCTTCCTTCACAATCCGCTCGGAGAGCAAGATCGAGTCTTCGAAGTTGTAGCCGTTCCACGGCATGAACGCGACCAGCACGTTGCGGCCGAGCGCGAGCTCACCGAGATCGGTCGACGGACCGTCGGCGATGATGTCGCCCTTCTTGACCATGTCGCCGACCTTCACCAGCGGACGCTGGTTGATGCAGGTCGACTGGTTGGAGCGCTGGTACTTCATCAGCCGGTAGATATCGACGCCCGACTTGGTCGGATCGAGATCTTCGGTCGCACGGATGACGACGCGGGTCGCGTCGATCTGGTCGATCACGCCCGAACGGCGCGCCGCGATCGCAGCACCCGAGTCACGCGCAACGACACCTTCCATGCCGGTGCCGACGAACGGCGCTTCGGCGCGAACCAGCGGCACCGCCTGGCGCTGCATGTTCGAGCCCATCAGCGCGCGGTTGGCGTCGTCGTTCTCGAGGAACGGGATCAGCGCCGCGGCGACCGAAACGAGCTGCTTCGGCGACACGTCCATGTAGTCGACCTTGTCCGGCGTCACCGGCAAGACTTCGCCGGCGTGACGGCAGACCACGAGGTCTTCGGTGAAGCGGCCCTTCGCGTCGAGCGGCACGTTGGCCTGCGCGACCGTGTAGCGGCCCTCCTCCATCGCCGAGAGGTACACGACCTCGTCGGTGACGCGGCCGTCCTTGACCTTGCGGTAAGGCGTCTCGACGAAGCCGTACTTGTTGACGCGCGCGAAGGTGGCGAGCGAGTTGATCAGACCGATGTTCGGGCCTTCCGGCGTCTCGATCGGGCAGATACGGCCGTAATGCGTCGGATGCACGTCGCGCACCTCGAAGCCGGCGCGCTCGCGGGTCAGACCGCCCGGTCCAAGCGCCGAGAGACGACGCTTGTGGGTGATCTCCGACAGCGGGTTGGTCTGGTCCATGAACTGCGAGAGCTGCGAGGAGCCGAAGAACTCGCGCACGGCGGCAGCCGCCGGCTTCGCGTTGATCAGGTCCTGCGGCATGACCGTGTCGATGTCGACCGAGGACATGCGCTCCTTGATCGCGCGCTCCATACGCAGGAGGCCGATGCGGTACTGGTTCTCCATGAGCTCGCCGACCGAACGCACACGGCGGTTGCCAAGGTGGTCGATGTCGTCGATCTCGCCCTTGCCGTCGCGCAGATCCACCAGCGTCTTGATGACGGAGAGGATGTCTTCCTTGCGCAGCGTGCGCTGGGTGTCGGGCGCATCGAGGTCGAGACGCATGTTCATCTTGACGCGGCCGACCGCGGACAGGTCGTAGCGCTCGGCGTCGAAGAACAGCGACTGGAACATCGCCTGTGCCGAATCCAGCGTCGGCGGCTCGCCCGGACGCATCACGCGGTAGATGTCGAACAGCGCGTCCTCACGCGTCATGTTCTTGTCGGCCGCGAGCGTGTTGCGGATGTAGGCGCCGACATTGACGTGGTCGATGTCGAGCAGCGGCAGCTCCTTGTAGCCCTGCTCGTTGAGGGCCTTCATGGACTTGTCGGTGATCTCTTCACCGGCTTCCGCGTGGATCTCGCCGGTCTTGGGATTGACGAGGTCCTCGGCGAGGTAGTTGCCGACGAGCTCCTCGTCCGACAGGCGCAGCGCCTTCAGGCCCTTCTCCTGCATCTGACGCGCACCGCGCACGGTGAGCTTCTTGCCGGCCTCGAGCACGACCTTGCCGGTGTCGGCGTCGATCAAATCGTTGATGGTCGAGTAACCGCGGAAACGGTTGGCATCGAACGGAACGCGCCAGCCTTCCTTGGTCCGCTTGTAGAGGATCTTCTTGTAGAACGTACTGAGGATCGCTTCGCCGTCGAGGCCGAGCGCGAACATCAGCGAGGTCACCGGCAGCTTGCGGCGACGGTCGATACGCGCATAGACGATGTCCTTGGCGTCGAACTCGATATCGAGCCAGGAGCCGCGATACGGAATCACGCGGGCAGCGAACAGCAGCTTGCCCGAGGAATGGGTCTTGCCCTTGTCGTGGTCGAAGAACACGCCGGGCGAACGGTGCATCTGCGAGACGATGACGCGCTCGGTGCCGTTGACGATGAAGGTGCCGTTCATCGTCATGAGCGGAATGTCGCCCATGTAGACGTCCTGCTCCTTGATGTCCTTCACCGATTTCGCACCGGTTTCCTCGTCGATATCGAACACGATGAGGCGCAGCGTAACCTTGAGCGGTGCCGCGAAGGTCATGCCGCGCTGGCGGCACTCGTCGACGTCGTATTTCGGCGGCTCGAACTCGTAGCGCACGAATTCCAGCATCGAGGTGCCGGAGAAGTCCGAGATCGGAAACACCGAGCGGAACACCGCCTGCAAGCCCTCGTCCGACCGCCCGCCCTGGGGTTCGTCGACCATCAGGAACTGGTCATAGGACGCCTTCTGAACCTCGATGAGGTTCGGCATCTCGGCGACTTCCTTGATGTGTCCGAAGAACTTGCGAACGCGTTTGCGACCGGTGAATGTCTGCTGCGCCATCGTGGCCTCTCATTTCGGCGCCCGGTGTGGGCGCGCCCTCCGGAACGCAGCTGCCGCCGCTCCCCGGGTTGAATTTTTCGAACCCGTTTTGGGGACCAAAAGTCCAGTTTCAGGCCGTCATGTCCTGAATCTGTTCTTCAGACCTTCAAAACGCAAAACGACGCGCGGGGCGCATAGGCACGCCCGCCCGTCACAACGATCGTTTTCACGGACTGCAAAAGCCCGAAATAGCCTGCTCTCCCAACGGCTTCCAGGGAAATCGCATCCCTGCCCACCGCGCTTTCGTGCTGCCGACCCGATATGGGGCGACAATAGTGGAGATCCGAGGGGTACACCCTCAAATCCCCACACTTTTTCGTGTTCGGCCTGCGTCGGGATGTTCCGTCGCACGCCTTTTGCATCAGACCCGCCGCTCCATGGCTGGAAACAGCCACTGAATCTGCGGGTCGGGATCCCGGGTCGCGCTGACGCTTGCCCGGGATCTCGCTCGAGTAAGCTGCGCTTACTTGAGCTCGACCTTCGCGCCAGCCTTCTCGAGCTGGACCTTGAGCTTCTCGGCCTCGTCCTTGTTCACGCCTTCCTTGACAGGCTTCGGCGCGCCCTCGACGAGGTCCTTTGCTTCCTTCAGGCCCAGGCCGGTGATAGCGCGGACTTCCTTGATGACCTCGATCTTCTTCTCGCCGGCGGCGGCCAGAACGACCGTGAACTCGGTCTTCTCTTCCGCCGGAGCGGCGGCAGCAGCGGCAGGACCGGCAACGGCCACGGCCGCAGCGGCAGACACGCCCCACTTTTCTTCGAGGAGCTTCGCGAGTTCGGCAGCTTCGAGCACAGTGAGGCTCGAGAGGTCGTCAACGATCTTCTGCAAGTCAGCCATTGTTCTGTTTCCTTAACTAGTCTGGTTCGGGTTTGAGTTTTGCGAAGGGCGTCAGGCCGCTTCGCTCTTTGAGGCATAAGCCTGAATGACGCGCGCGAGCTTGCCCGCGGGCGCGTTTGCGAGCTGCGCAAGCTTGGTCGCCGGGGCCACGAGGAGGCCGACGATCTTGGCACGCAGTTCGTCAAGCGACGGCAGCGAGGCAAGCGCCTTCACGCCGTCGACATTCAGGACGGTCGTTCCCATCGATCCGCCAATGATGACGAACTTTTCGTTCGCCTTGGCGAACTCGACGGCGACCTTTGGCGCCGCTACCGGATCGTTCGAAGTAGCGATCACGGTCGGTCCCTTCAGCATGGGGCCGATGGCAACGACGTCAGTGCCTTCAAGAGCAATTTTGGCGAGACGGTTCTTCGAGACCTTCACCGAGGCGCCAGCCTGCTTCATCTGCGTACGCAGCTTCTGCATCTGGGCAACGGTCAGGCCGGAATATTGGGCAACGACCGCGACGCTCGTGGCCTTGAAGACCCCATTGAGCTGTTCGACCGCTTCCTTTTTTGCCGCTCGTTCCACAGCAAGCTCTTTCCGGTTGGCGGTCATCGCAAAAGCGGGACCGCCGGGTTGCACCCATCGTCCCGCCCAAACCTGAACCTCAGGGTCAAAACCCATCGGACACGCCGGGCAAGACGACAATTCAAAGCCTGCCCTCCGGGAGCCCGCTAGAGCCCACGGCGTGTCGAGGTCCGAACCAAACCCATTTCGCACCTGCCCGAAGGCGAAGCGCGACGTGAAATCCGGTCTTCACCCGTCTATGCAGGCCATGCGATTAAGCCGTTGGGAAATCGAAACTTCCCGCGGGCGCCTGCAGTCTTGGACAGGACAAGGCCAGCCGGCGAACCGCCTGACCTCTGCCCGCATCCCACCAACCGATGGCTTTCCTTCCTTTCCGGCAAATCCTTGCGGATGTCCTGAAAAGGAATGATCTCCTGTCGTGTCGGGTTTTCGGAATGCGTGCACGAACGCGCCAGCCAAGGCCGGTGCGTCCGGAGGCGGTTCTTTAACCGCTCTCGGCCTGATTGCCAAGAGCAAAATTCGCACCAGTTCCAATCGATTGGTGCCGGGGCTTGATCTTGGCCCAAAAGGACCGATTCAGGGCGTTTTGACTTCATACGGCAACGACTTGCCCTCGAAAAACGCGGTCAGGTTCGCCAGCACGCAATTCTGCATGGCAACATGCGATTCGAGGGTGTGTCCGCCGATATGCGGCGCCAGCACCACGTTGGGAAGGGCGGTCAGCGCGTCGGGCGCGTGCGGTTCTTTGTCGTAGACGTCGAGGCCGGCCCCGGCGATGACCTTGTCGCTCAGGGCCGCAACGAGTGCCTTCTCGTCGATCACCGAGCCGCGGGAGATATTGACGACATAGCCGTCCACGCCCAGACGCTTGAGGATACCGGCGTCGACGACGTGCTGGGTCTCAGGACCGGCGCGGACCGCGATCATCAGCACGCTGCACCAGTCGGCGAGCGCTTCCAGCGACGGGAAATAGTTGTACGGCAGATCGTACTTGCTGCGGCTGAAATAGCCGACCTCGCTCTCGAAAGCCGCGCAGCGCGCGGCGATCTTGCGGCCGATCTCGCCCATGCCGTAGATGCCTATGCGGCGGCCGGGCATGCCGGCCTGCGACCGCATCATCGGCGACGGTTTCGACGCAGCCCAATCGCCGCTGCGAACATACTGATCGGCGACCAGGATCCGCCGCGTCGTCGCAAGCATCAGGGTCATGGCGATGTCGGCGACCGAGGCCGCATTGGCCCCGGGGCTGTGCCCAACCGCGATGTTGCGCGCGGCGGCCGCCTTAAGGTCGATGCCATCGTAGCCGGTGCCGTAGCAGACGATGGCGCCGAGTTGTGGAAACAGGTCCATCGCCTCGGCTTCGAGCGGCGTGCCGCCAGCGGTGAGCATCGCGCGAACGCCGCCGAGTTCGTCGGCCGAAAACAGCTCCGGCGCCGGCTTGCCACCGGTGTCGAGCAGGTCGAATCGCTCCGCGAAGCGCGCCATCATCGACTTGGGAAAGCGGGAGTAGATCAGGACCTTGTCAGCCATTGTTGTTGTTTCCGGTAAACGCCGCCACAAACGATGAGGGGCGGAATCGGTTGCCCGATTCCGCCCCTCAACTCATGCAATTTCCAAACCTCAGCCGAGAATGGTGCCCGGCTCGACCTTCACGCCGGGGCCCATCGTCGAGGACACCGCAACGCGCTGGATGTAGGTCCCCTTGGAACCGGCGGGCTTGGCCTTCGAAACAGCGTCGGCCAGAGCCTTGATGTTCTGGACCAGCTTCTCCTCGGAGAACGAGGCCTTGCCGACGCCGGCCTGCAGGATGCCGGCCTTCTCGACGCGGAACTCGACCGAGCCGCCCTTGGCACCCTTGACCGCACCGGTGACGTCCATGGTCACGGTCCCGATCTTCGGGTTCGGCATCAGGCCGCGCGGGCCGAGCACCTTACCGAGACGGCCGACCAGCGGCATCATGTCGGGAGTGGCGATGCAGCGGTCGAATTCGATCGTGCCGTTCTGCACCTTCTCGACCAGGTCTTCGGCGCCGACGACGTCGGCACCCGCAGCCTTGGCCTCATCGGCCTTGGCGCCGCGGGCGAACACGCCGACGCGGAGCGTACGGCCGGTGCCGTTCGGCAGGGTCACGACGCCGCGGACCATCTGGTCGGCGTGACGCGGATCGACGCCGAGATTGATCGCGACCTCGATGGTCTCGTCGAACTTCGCTTTCGCGCGTTCCTTGACCATCTTGATGGCATCCGCGAGCGGATAAAGCTTTTCGCGGTCAACACCTTCGCGGGCTTTGTTCAAACGCTTTCCGATTGCCATGAGCCCTTACCCCGCCACTTCCAGACCCATCGAACGGGCAGAGCCCTCGACCATCTTCATGGCCGATTCGATCGAGTCGCAATTGAGATCCTTCATCTTCTTCTCGGCGATCTCGCGCACCTGCGCTTTGGTCACCGCGCCGGCCTTGTCACGGCCCGGAGCTTTCGAACCGGACTGGATCTTGGCGGCCTGCTTGAGGAAGAACGACATCGGGGGCGTCTTCATCTCGAAGGTGAACGAACGATCGGCGTAGATCGTGATCACCACCGGAATCGGGGTGTTCTTCTCTTCCTTCTGGGTCTGGGCGTTGAACGCCTTGCAGAACTCCATGATGTTGAGACCGCGCTGACCAAGCGCGGGACCGATCGGCGGCGAAGGATTCGCCGCACCGGCCGGGACCTGAAGCTTCAGGTATCCGGTCACTTTCTTTGCCATGTATCACTCCTGTTGTGCCGGCGGGGCCAGCGGTTTCAGGTTCGTGGTCTGGGTCGGATGCGGCTGGCAACCGCCCTCTCCCTCCCCACGGCCTCTTGTTGCGTGAGACCGAAGCCTCACGCCTCCGTCCGATCAGACCTTCTCGACCTGACCGAATTCCAGTTCGACCGGCGTGGCGCGGCCGAAGATCGACACCGCGACCTTCACGCGCGAGCGCGCCTCGTCGATTTCCTCGACAACGCCCGAGAACGAGGCAAACGGGCCATCGGCCACGCGCACGTTCTCGCCGATCTCGAACGACACCGACGCCTTCGGCCGTTCCACGCCCTCCTGCACCTGGTGCAGGATGCGCATGGCCTCGTTTTCCGAGATCGGCATCGGCTTGTTTTCGGCGCCGAGGAAGCCCGTCACCTTCGGCGTGTTCTTGATCAGATGAAACGCCTCGTCGGTCAGCTTCATCTTCACCAGCACGTAGCCCGGGAAGAACTTGCGCTCGGCGTCGATCTTGCGGCCGCGGCGCACTTCCGTGACCTTTTCGGTGGGCACGAGAATCTGCTCGAAAAGATCCTCAAGCCCGCGCTGCTTGGCCTGTTCGCGGATTGATTCCTGAACCTTCTTTTCGAAGTTCGAATAGGCGTGGACGATATACCAGCGCTTGTCGGACGATTGGGTTGCAGCGGCTGTTGCCATCAGTGAATGCCCAAAAGGAAAGTGATGAGGTAGCGGATGATCTGGTCGGCAGCGAAGAAGAAGACCGACGCCACGGCGACCATGATGAACACCATGATGGTGGTGATCGTCGTCTCGCGGCGGGTCGGCCAGGTGACCTTGGCGGTCTCCGAGCGCACTTCCTGCAAGAACTTGAACGGGCTGACTGCCATCGTTTGATGTCCAACGTCCGTCGACAGACGCGAATGAATTTCGGGGATCCGAACAGCCGCCGTTGGCCCAGCCCTCTGTCTCGAAGGATGAGCCGGAAACCGGGCTCGATTGTTCGGGGATTTCAAAGCCGCGCCGGATATCCGCATCTCAACGGGCCGGCTGCGAGTGCGGGGTAGATACTGCGGATGCCGCCAAAGGTCAAGATGCGAGCCGGCCGGCATGCTCGCGGCCGCGACTTGCGGACCTGATCGGGATCAATGGCTTACCCGGTCATGGTGAACCGCGGCACGAGCTTCCGGGCGTTCTGGTCGCAGGCGGCGGGGATTAGCTGGCAGGAGTGGCAGGGCTCGAACCTGCGACCCCCGGTTTTGGAGTTTGATGGTCCTAGTGACGATCGGTGCTTATCGGTATCTATGCTGTGCATAATAGCCGATTTTTGTAGACTACCATCAGTTTTCGGTGATCATGGGTAGCGATTTTTGATGTTCCCTGATGGTGCCAGCGCTACCTGTGCGCTACCGAAAGCAGCCTATGAATCTCACCGACAATGCTGTGAAGAAACTGGCTCTCGCTACCGATGATCCGGACGGTAAGATCTTTTTCGATAACTCGATCGAAAACTTCGGCGTCAGGGTCTATCGCAGCGGCAGGAAAAAGTGGGTCTACCAGTATCGGATGACCAAGGGCGGTCGCACCTACAAGTTCGAAATCGGCGACGTTGCCAAATTCAATCGCGAGCAAGCCAAGACTGAGGCTAAGATCGCAGCGGGACATGTGGCGAAGGGTGAGAACCCTATCGATCTGCGGCGGCAGGCTCAGGCCAAGCACAAAGACCACTTCGGCGAGCTTGTCGCCGAATACCTAGACGAGAAGCTGCACCCAATTAAGCAAAACAAGAAGCCGATGCGCCCTCGCTCCTATGCTGAGGTGAAGCGTCATCTGGAAGACCACTGCAGGCCGCTCTCATCTAGGGCAATTCGCACTATCACCCAGGACGATATCGCCAGCTTGTATAAGAAGATCTCGCGGAGCGCCGGCCCAGGCGCTGCCAGCCATGTGTGGTCGACCGGTCGCGCATTCATGCACTGGTGCATGGGCCGTGGGATACTCGAGAAGAACGTCTTTGCGCTCTATGACGGCGCCGCGGAAAAGGATGACAAGCCCAAGCGCACCCTCCGCGATTCAGAACTTGCCATTGTTTGGAAGGCGTGTCGCGACGATCAATTCGGTAAAATTGTAAAGCTACTTCTCCTCACCGGCGGTCGTCGCGATGAGGTTGGCCACGCAGCTACCTCAGAGATTGACCTCGCAAAAGCTGAATGGATGTTGCCCGCCGCTCGCTCGAAGAACGGCTGCGAACACATGGTCCCGCTCTCCGATCTGGCAGTAGAGCTTCTGGCCGCCGCAGTGGAAGCGCGCGAAGATTTTGTTTTCGGTCACGGCACAACGCGCGGTTTTTCGGGATGGTCAAAAGCGAAGGCGGCGCTCGACAGGCGCATCGCCGAGGCCGGGCACAAGCTCACGCCGTGGACAATTCACGATCTGAGGCGTTCGTTTGCAAACGGACTGCAGCGAATAGGAACTGAGCCGCACATCGTCGAAGCTTGCTTGAATCATCTGCCGCCGAAACTTGAGCGAACCTACCAGACCTACCTCTACGCCGACGAGAAGCGCATAGCACTCGACCGTTGGGCTAAGCATCTGGACAGGATCGTGACCGAGCAGCCCGCGGAGGCCGCGGCATGAGCGAGCGGTGGCTTTCCCCCGATGAAGCTATGGAATTGGTTCGAACCCGCGCCGGGGGCAGCGTTGGGCGCTCCCAAAAAATACTGCGAGATGCTAAGGCGTCCGGTGAAGTTCGCTTCAGAACAAGCCCAGATCGATCTGTGCTGCTGATGGCCGACGACGGCATTGTCGGCATGAACATGCGGCCCGGTGCGCAGTTAAAGGCTGGCATCGACGCAGATGGTAATAAAACTTCTTACGATCTGACGCCCGTACCCGCTCGATCGACCATAAGCGAGGACGATCTGCTCGACTGGCTAGGTCGACAGCCCGGGACGTCGCAGGCAGGCCCAAAGGCGAAGGGGGCCGGCGTCCCAAGGCCGATTGGGATGCCGTTGAGCTCGCTTTGCGAGAGGAAGTCGGGCGGCGCGGGCCGCCAACGGACGAAAATGATGATCCTGGCTGGCGCCGGCAGGCTGACGTTGAGCGCTGGGTGGCAGAGTTGCTCGACCATCGCAATGAGTCGCTCGGCGAGGCGCGCATTCGCGAGCAAGTTCCTCGCCTGCTCAAATCGATTGAGGCCGGCAACTAGATAGCGGCCTTTACCAGCCCTTGCCGTCCGACGATTCGCCGACAGGGCCGTACCCCATCGTCATCGATAACCGCAAATCGGTGACGGAAATGCAGATTTCTACGCACGACAACATCGCAGTTCGCGACCCCTATTTTGGGACGGCGGGCGCAGCCAGCTATTACGGCTACTCGGAAAGCCATTTCCGCGTTTTGGTGCGCACCGGCAAGGTGCCCCGCCCCACCCGCATCAACGGCAAGCTCCTGTGGCGCCAGTCGCTGCTCGACGCCCACATGCGCCAGCTCGAGGTTGAGCAGGGCGTCGTTCCCGCAGCCTCCTAAAACGACACAGCCCGCGCGCGAGGTCTTCGCACACGGACCGTGGGAACGTTTCAGCTTGCCGACCACCACATCGACGCTGTTGTCGTAATCGTTCCCGCAGTCGTTCGCAAGGCCCGCCCGCCGAAAGGCACCTCATGGGCGCGACCCTACGTCCCCACCAAGAGCGAGCTATTCGCGAAATCCGCCTTGCCATCAAGGAAGGCGAACGCCGAATTATGCTGATGGCACCGACCGGTGCAGGCAAGACCAAGACTGCGGCCGAGCTGATCTTGGAGGCGCTCGCTGCAGGTTGGCGCATTATCTTCATCGTCCCCGCTATTGAGCTCATCAACCAGACGGTGCAGCGCTTCTACGCCGACGGCATTCGCGATCTCGGTGTCATCCAGGCAGATCACCACCTTACGAATTACAGCCGGCCGGTCCAGGTCGCGAGCGTGCAGACGTTGGCGCGCCGCAAGCACATACAAGATTTCGATCTCGTCATCATCGACGAGGCACACCAGCAATTCGAGTTCATCAAGGATTGGCTGGCGCGACCCGACATGGCGAACATCCCGGTCGTCGGCCTCTCGGCGACGCCGTGGTCGAAGGGGCTGGGCAAGATCTACAACAAGCTGATCATTGCGGCGACTACGCAGGACTTGATCGACGCCGGCTACCTCTCGCGCTTCCGCGTGTTTGCCCCCTCCTCGCCCGACCTGACCGGCGTGCGCACACAGGCGGGGGACTATCAACAGGACGACCTGTCGAAGGCGATGGACAAGTCGGCACTCGTCGCGGACGTCGTCGACACCTGGATGGAGCGCGGGCGTGGCCGGCCGACGCTGTGCTTCGCCGTCGATCGGGCGCACGCGAAAAACCTACAGCAAAAGTTCGTCGCCGCTGGCGTCGTCGCGGAATACATCGACTGCAACACCCCGGCGTTGGAACGCCAGGCTATCGCAAAGCGGTTTCACGCCGGAGAGGTTGAGATCGTCTGCAACGTCGGCGTCTTGGTGGTTGGCGTCGATTGGGACGTTCGCGCCATCATCCTCGCCCGGCCAACCAAGTCCGAGATGTTGTTCGTCCAGATGATCGGTCGCGGCCTGCGTACGGCCGACGGCAAAGATGACTGCTTGATCCTCGACCACAGCGACAATCACCTTCGCCTCGGCTTTGTCACCGACATCCACCACGACAAGCTCGACGACGGCAGGGAGCGCCAGAAGGCGGAGCCGAAGGCGAAGGAGGTGCTGCCGAAGAAGTGCCCGAAGTGTACGTTCCTGAAGCCGCCGAAGACCCCGAATTGCCCGGCTTGCGGCTTCAAGCCCGAACCGAAGTGCGATGTCGTCAGCAAGGACGGCGAGCTCGTCGAGTTCAGATCACGCAGTGCTGTAAAATCGGCTGAGCAGCAGGAGCAGTTCAGGTTCTACAGCGAACTTAGGTCGATCGCGCAGGAGCGCGGTTACAAGGACGGTTGGGCGGCTCAGCAGTACAAGGTCAAGTTCGGCCACTTCCCGCCATGGAACTGGAACAACCATCCGACCCTCGCGGCATCTGCAGCAACCCGCTCGTGGGTTAAGTCGCGGCAGATCGCTTTTGCGAAGGCGAAGGGGTCGTCGTCATGGCGGTGACCTACAACAACACGCCGCTGCACGAGCGCGCCCGCGGGCGCTGGACCTCCATCTTGCCGGCCCTCGGCATCCACAAAAGCTATCTCAGCGGAAAAAACGGACCCTGCCCTCTTTGCCCAGGCGGCCGCGATCGCTGGAGGTTCGACAACAAGCGCGGCGACGGCACGTGGATTTGTTCGCAATGCGGGGCCGGCCAGGGGATCACCCTCGCACTGCGCTTCACCGGCCAGCCCTTCAAGGAACTTGCCACGCGGATTGAGCGCATCCTGGGAGAAGCGCCGCTCGAGCAGATCGCCACCGAGCGGTCGGCAGCGGAGCAGCGCGCGGCCCTCAATAAGCTTTGGCAGGCAAGCCGGCCAGTACAGCCGGGCGACCCCGCCGACATGTGGATGATTGGACGCGGGCTTCATGTAGGCACCTACCCCAGACCCCTCCGCACCGCGCTCAGGGTGCGCCACAGCGGCCCGCCCGTGTCGTGGCATCCCGGCATGCTAGCCATGGTCACGGACGCATCAGGCCGGCCGGCAACCATCCATCGGACCTACATCACCAGCGACGGCAAGAAGGCCCCGGTCGACAAGGTCAGGATGTTCTGCCCGGGCATGGTCCCCGCCGGCGGCGCGGTGCGGCTGGTCGCGCCCGCTGACGAGATGGGCGTCGCCGAGGGTATCGAGACCGCCTTTGCGGCCATGCAGTTGTTTTCGGTCCCGACCTGGGCGGCACTGAGCGATGGCGGTGTGGAAAAGTTCGAGCCACCGGCCGAGGTCCGCCGCCTGGTGATCTTCGGCGACCACGACCTCAACGGCGCCGGCCAGCGCGCCGCCTATGCCCTCGCCGCGCGGCTCGCCGGACGAGTTGTAGTAGATGTGCGGATCCCGGATCGCGTCGGCACCGACTGGAACGACGCGCTCCGCGGATGACCCGCCCCGCCCCGCACATCGTCAAGGCGAAGCTGCACGAGATAGACGTGCGGAACGCCAGCGACCGGCGCAAGCGCGACCGGGAGCCTTTCAGTGTGGCCGCGGCACGCCCAAACGAGATCCAACGCATTCTCGCGGACCGATACGGTCGTGAGCTGCCCGACGATGATGCCGGCCGGGACGACGCCTTCGTCATGGTGAATGCATTGGCATGGCGGCCGAACGCCCAACGGCGAATTCCGTCCTGGCTGTCTCTCTGGGCACCATGGATGCCCGCCGACGAGGTGCAGGCCCTTACTGCCAAGCTCATCGCCAAGCCTTACAGATGGGGCCCTGATACCATAGGCAAGCGTCTGAACCTGATGGACGTCGACCGGACCCGGTTGAAGATCACCACGATCGGTGGCGTAGACGTAGGGAAGGCCGAACGTCTGGCCCGCCGCAAGCAGCGCGCTCGGCAGCGTGAGGAGCAACGCCGACGTGCCAATGGTTCCAAGACACGCGCCGAGTACGAAGCTCAATCGGTGAGCCGCAGCAAGCCATGGGAAGCCCTCGGCATGAGCCGTGCTCGCTGGTATCGCCTGGGCAAGCCGGCCGCTGAGACAAGTCCATGCGCAGCGTAAGGGTCTCTGTATACGCTGCTCACGGAGTTGTCTCACACCGAGCTAGCCGATCGAGGTCTTTGCCGAGGTGGAAGTCTTGGGTCTAGAACAAACTCAATCTGACCCACACACACGTAACCGCGAGATCCGGCTTCGCTCTCCGGCTTGTCGCTCAGCCCTCGGCAAAGGCTCGCATTTCGCTGAAGCCGGCAATGATAACCAGTTATCACCGTTATCAGTAGACCATCAGTCTTGTGGACAGGTGCCGCTTTGCAGCCAATTGCAATGCATGTCAATTGCTTCAATGGTTTACTGTGGTGTAAGCTCTGCCAGCGCTGATTTGCTCGCCAATCGGTAGCGCACAGGTAGCACCGGAAGCCATGGGAAGATCACGGCCAGGTATCGAGCCGATGGAGCGGCGAACCATTTCACGCGCGCGCTCTCTCATGAACCGAACAACTCTTGGAAGCAGACGCGCGAGACGATCGTTGGCGCGGCCGCCAAGCATGGCGATGGCCGATAGATCGATGATTTCAACGAAAAAGACCGGGGTGGTACGGGGGGTGGGGGAAGATCGAACCACTGTCTGTATTACCGACCTCCCCATTCTCTTTCGCGGCTCCCCCAAAAAACCTGTTGCCGAAGCGCCACTGAAAATTTTGGCGGCGGCTTTCAAAAAATCCGGTCCGGCATTGCAATCGACTGCGTTGGCCAGCCGCAATGGGTGAGCAGCTGGACCTCCTCGAGGAAATCATCGGGCAGAGCGCGTTCACGTCGAACGAGGGCACGCGCGGCGAACAGCGGTGGCGCGCCGGTGCACTCAGCGTGCCGCCGCAGTTCGAGCGCGCGAAGGCTGCAAGAGCGGCGCCAGTTCAGGCGGAGTTCACACCACCTCCAGCAAATGCCAGCGCACCAGCGGCCGCTCCGGCAGGCCCCGGAGAGCCTCCGGCGGTGCCGCGTGTCGTCACGACGCCGGACGAACTGCTCGACTTGATCCGCCGGCGCCGTGACGCCCTTTCCCTGACGCACGAATCGATCGACCACCTGACCGGTTGGGCGTCTGGCTATGCCAGCAAGGTCCTCTCGCCGGAGCCGCTGAGGCGGCTGGGGCCGCAGTCGCTCAGCTTGATCCTCGGCGCGCTCGCGCTCGGCATCGCGAGAGTTGAGTTTGTCGAAGATCCCGAAATAGCGGCGCGCATGCGGTCGCGCTGGGTCCCGCGCCTTCGTCCCAAGATGCGGCCGCGGCGAACACGTGGTGCGTTGCTGGAGATGGCCGCCGAACGCAATGTAGGCGCTTCGAATTCGGAGAAGTGAAGATGAAGCAGTTTGACGAGCAGATCGTGCTGCGGGTGGAGAAGGACGACCGGCAAGCGCTGGAGCGGCTTGCGGCGGCACAGCATCGGAAACTGGCGAACTATTTGCGCTGCCTGGTCAAGGATCACCTCGAGGCGGCAAAGCAGTCCAATGCGATGGTGGCCTAGCATGGCGATTCTGTCGCGGAAGCCGCCCTCCTCGCCCCAGATGCCCCCGCGCCTGGAAACGTCACCGGAGCGTCGAGCGCCCGATGGGCTCCGTGCTCCTCTGGCGCGGAAGAAGCTCGACGAGGCGATCGCCGCCCTCGCCGCTCTTGATACCCACGTCGCCGCGCTCGCGCTCGACCACATTGAAGGCGGACCAGATGCGGAGAAGACCCTCGCCGAACACCGTATTGCGCTCTCCGCGGCTGAGCTGCGCGTGTCCGAACTGACGCGCGCGCTTGCCCTGGCAGAGCGGCTTGATCGGCAGGCGGCCGCCGCGGGCGCGGCGCAGATGCGTGACGAGCAGCTGTCGGCATTTCGCAAGGCAATGGAGGTGCGAGGCAAGAAAATGGCCCGCGCACTGGAATTGCTCGGCCAGGCCGCTGCCGAATACGGCGGGTTTGCCGAAGCGACCCTCACGGCACAGATAGCGGTGCCCACCGGGACCACCATCCCGCAAATGGCAATTGGCCCTGAAGGAGCCTATGGCCCTGCGTTCGGTCCGGCCTCCCGCCTGCTGCTGGCGGAACTGTGGCGGCTCGCTCCAGAGCGCAAGGACGGCCTCGGAAGGATCGTGATGGAGTTCGCCAAGCCCACCTCGGAATTAGTGCGGATGAAGCCGGAAGCAGTCCCGCCGGGCGCCGACGAATTACGGCTTGCCGATCAGGCGATCCTCAGCAGCCTCGAGGAGCAGGTCCAACGGTTGAACGAGCGCGACATGGCTGCAGCCAATGCCCAACGGGAGGCCGCGTAATGACCGACTTCAAGGGCATGACGAAAGAGACCTGCCCCGCCGGCTGCAATGCCGAGCGCTGCGTCATCACCGAGATGCCGTACTGCGCCCATCCCCTCATGTGCGGTGTTCAGAAAGCCCTGAAAACGCCCGCCGTGCTCGCGCGCTATGCCGACGCTTGCAAGGCCATCGGCGTGAGGAACATTCACGAGGTGCCAAATGACTGAGCCAGTTGTTCCGACGCCGGCCTTGCCGGCGACCCCCGCCGAAGCGGTGACCCGCCTCGACCAATTGAAATCTGACCCCAAATGGCGGGATGGGTTTCTGGCCGGCGGCCCCGCCCAAGTCCGCGAGTTTCAGGATCTGCACGAAATTGCGGCCAAGGCGGACGATGTAGGCGCCGCAATGGCCGGCGTTCTGCCGGAGATGTCGTCGTCCGATTTGAGGGCAATGGTTGGCACCGCGAGTTTGCTGAAGGATGCCGGCTTCACGCCGCTCTCGATCCAGGAAACGCTGGAAGGCCGCCCGGCGAGCCAGGCCGAGATCGACATGGCAACGAAATGGAAAGCCGATCACATGAGCAACCCCGACTGGGTGAAGCGCCTGATGAGTGGCGATGTCGAGGCGAAGCGTCATTTGCTCGTCGCGAACGTGATCTTGTCGTCCCCACTGAAAACGGAGCAAGCCTAATGCGATACCAGTGCCAATTTGAACACCGCACCACGGGCGAATGCAGAACGGTCGTTGCATCGCTCAGTTCAGAGGAATGCCGATCGATTGAGAGCCTGCGCCGGCACAAGGGGTGCGAAACTGCCGACGTCACCGCGGAGGCCTACGCGCTGCGAAAAGCATATTCGGAGGTGCCCGCTGGCTTTCTGCACAGCGAGCCACCGAAGCAAGTCTATCTTTCCTGACAGGAGAAGATCGCAATGACCACATCGGCACAAGAATCGGCCCACAAAGCGAACATCGTCGCCGCAGAAGGCACGAGGCAGGCCGCGCTCGGGACGGCAAAGGCTGCGTACGACGGCACACCGGCGACTTATGCAGCATACGCTGCGGCCGTGAAAGCCGCGGACGTTGCACACTGCCGCTCGATTTTAGCATCCGCTGCGGTCAATGGGCTCGATGGCCCACGGCAGACCCTTCACGACCTGATTGGGGTGTGGGCTTAGGCGATGCCGAACCTTCTTCCTTCCGTCTCGTCGTCCACGTTCGACAATGGGGGCGACGCGGTTTCCAGCTTGTTCAGCGGCTTCGGCGACCTCGCACAAGGCAACCTGAAGGCGAAGGGCCTCAACATCCAGGCCGAGGGGCTGCGGTTGAAGGCCACCGGCGATCTTGCCGAGGCGACGAATTACGATCGCGCGACTTCGCTTGCCGAGGCAAACGAGAAATTCACCGAACAGTCGACAGCAATCCAGCAAATGCAACTGGAGCGCAGCAATACCATGCAGATCGGCCAGCAGAGAGCGGACTTTGCCGGCGCCGGATTTGCAGCGTCTGGTTCTGCACTCGACATCCTTCGCGACAGTGCATCGCAGGGCGCGCTCACCAAGGCCGTGCTCGGGCAGCAAGGATTGATCACCGAGGCCGGCTATCAGGAACAGGCTGACTCCTACAAGGCAATGGCAGATGCGGCGCGCACCACGGCGGCTGGCGAGCAGCATATCGCGTCGGAAACTGACCAGCTTGCGAGCGACACCAGGTCGGCAAGCAAGATTGGAGCTGCCGGCGATTTTATCAGCTCGGCGTTCAAGATTGCGTCCTTGTTCGTCGCCCCAGAAGCTGCGGTTGTCGGCCAAGCGGCAAAATCAGCGGTCGGAGACCCCAGCGGCATCGGCGGGCTGTATTGATCTCATCATGCCCGGCAATCGGCATGATGGCCGATGCGCGCGTGTTGTGCGATGTCAGAACCGAGAACGCCTTTAACTCTTGGCGCTTGCGTACTGCAGAGCCCATCGCGGCACGGGCCATCGTGATTTCGGATCATCAGGTGCAATCGTTTCGTCCAGCTCGCGTAGTGCGACCAGTTCAGCGGCATCTTCTGGGTTCGCGCTGTTGAACACAGCGGCCGCGAACAGCCAAATGAGCCCGACCAATAATCCGGGTAACCACCAGCCCCATACCAGTGAAGTTAGAACGCCTGCCGAAATTGCAAACATGACGGTAAGCATTCCAATCCTTCCCGGCGCCTTCGCCAGAAGATCCTTCCGCAGCTTCTTGCTTTCAGTTTTCGCCTTCAGAAGCTCGCGCTCCGCTGGTATTGAGTAGCCCAGCTTGGCGGCGCAGATCGCGAAATAATAGAGTGACCAAGCTCGCTCTACTCCTTTGAGCGCGTTGGCCGCAACTGCGAAGAGGTTCATGGCGTGCTCAAGGCGGAGGCGTCGATACTCCAACAGGCCGCGAATTTTTTCTTCGTCCTGCTCGATTGCTACCTTTCTGATATCCTCTTCGGCCGCCTTGGCACGATCAAGCTCCTCCTGACCGGTCAAAAACTCCTTGTACAAGATGCGGCGGACGCGCTCTGGGAGTGTCGATCTGTCATCGAAGGCCTTCACGAGTTGTGTCATCACGCCTACGATGGGCGGTCCCCATTTGAACACTAGTTCAAGCATGGCTCCTCCATCAACGTGAGCACGTACAAAGATGATCAACTAGGCCCCCAATTGCGAGGTTCCAAGTCAGCTTGAAATATTCGCCTACGGCATCTGGCGGTCAGCGGGCTACATTGCGAAACGGGTTCAGGCCGCGACATTGCACGATTGAGGCGGGCCCCCGGGCGACGTCGTCCGTGGCTCGGCCCCGAAAGGGGATGGACTTCGTTAAGCAAATCATGATGGGATGATCGCGGAGCTTCAGAACTCCCGAAGCGGTCCCTTGCCGGGGATTGCGCTTCATCCGCGATAGGCGGGCCAAGAGCCTTGCCGGGCTTCCTTGTCCGCTGAAATTGTACCGCGCCCATTTTGCCGTGGGCTGCGACCGGCTCACTATGCCGGGAGTGCCACGGCTATGCAACAGCCCTTCGGGGTAAAGGCCGATGGCGCACGTTCTCGCGGACGTGTTCTGAAACTCCCGGTGCCAGTGCCGTCCCGCTGGCGCCCGGCCTTCAGAAGCCGGTTCAAACCGCGAGCACCACCATGACCATCGAAAGACCTAATCCGCCGCGAGCGGAGTCCGTGGATTCGTTTCCGTCCCAATCCGCCACCAGACTGCGGGAAAATCCCGAACGCGCCAGCGAGTGCCGCAAGCCCGCTCAGGGCCTATCCCGCCGGAGCATGCTCGGCGCCCTGACCGTGCTGCCCGTTGCACTGCCGGCCGCCGCGGCTGTGCCCGATCCCGTCTTTGCGGCGATCGATCGGTACAAACTGCTTTCCGTCGAATACACCGCCGCCGTCGACAGGTGGGCGCCGTTGGAGCACGCGCACCCGGACCGTTCGGATGCGGAGGACGAGACCTCGCGGACGAGCGACGCGCTGTTTGAGCAAATAGATGTCCTTTTCACGTTCCGGCCCTCGACTCTCGCCGGCGTCGCAGCCCTGCTGAAATACATTACGACGCTCGAGGACTGGCAGATGCCGCCAGGGCTCGATGAGTCCGGCAGCGTCAAGGTCGTGAAGACGCTTTGCACGAGCGTCGCCGCGGCGATCGAACAGAGCGGGGTGCGGGCATGAGCAACATCCTCGAACTGTTCGCCCGGCCATCTGCCCGTGCTCTGTCTTCCGAGAACGACCGGCCCGGCAATTTCCGCCAGACCGTCAGCCGCAGGCAAAGCGGACCGGCCATACACACCCTGGTCTTCCGCAGCTACAATTCGATCGTGAAAGCTGACGAGGCGGCTCTATCGTATGACGTCCGTCGGGATATCGGCAAGGCGCGGACCAAGCTCAGGTCCATCCAACAGCAATTGCAGCGCGACCGGGAGCACGCGGCCGCGCGCGACAAGTTACTCACGACCGCCGAAAGCAAACTCCAGGCCGCGATTGCCGCAGCCCAGTCGTCGCCCCCTGCGCCGGCACCACTCATTGAACCACAGCGCCGCTCTAAAACCGAGGAGCTCGAACATCGGCGGGAATTCAAAGCAGCGATGCGGCAGCGCATCAGGCACGTCGCCGCGGCTCGCGACCTGTCGCACCAGGAGATTAAACCGACCCTCTCGCTCAAGCATCACGCGATAGCCGAGTTCACCGAGAAGCACGGCGTCAACGTGGAATGGTTGCTCGGAGGCAAGGGGCGCGTCTTCGAGGCTGATCCGATCGTGCTGGGCCCCAACATGACAGGTGCAGAGCTTGCGGCGGTGGTGCGGACCTTGCCGGACGCTCAGAAACGCAAGATCGAGTCCATGGTCGACCGGATCTTGAGGGAGCGCGGACTATGAAGCGCCGGCGCAAGATCCACCGAAAGCGCGACCGGCAGCGGCTGATGACGCATAGAAGGCGGCTGAGGCGGTAACCAGCCGTCAACGGGTGCGCGGTACGATCGATCATCGCGGATTGGTGACGAGTACCGTGGTACGCATGGGCATTGAGAACCCGCCGGCTCCGGTAGCCGGCGGGTTTTTCGTTGAGATTTCACGGGTTGCTCGCTCCTCGATAATCGAGATTATCGTGGAAGACAGACCCTGTACCGCACCAAGTAGTCGTAGTACGGCGGGCAAACAGCCGAGCCGCTGCGATTTCGCTGCGCAGGGACGGCGCCCACCATAGCCGAACGCGCAACACAGCGACGAATCCGTGCAACGTAATCGTAATCTGGCGGGCAGACGGCCGAACCGGCCCTGTTCCAAGATGCTCGAACCTCAGGTAACGGAGCTCGAGGCTCGTCAATCAACCCAGCCAAAGCCGGGCCCGCGGCCAGGAAAGTCAAAGCAACCGTCAGCACTACCTGAAGTATCGACATGTACCTCTCCGGGTCCGCGACTTAGGGCTAACAACCTGAACACCTCCTGAATTCGTCGCCGGTTTACGGGCGGACCGTTTCGTCGTTCAGCTACAGTTCAGCGGTCAGGAGAGATGCTCGCCGTCACGAGGGGAGATTGGTCGTGAAATCCGTAGCCGCCGCTGCAGTTGCAATGGCTGTTTTCTCGGTATCCAATGGGGCCGCATCGGCCCAGCAAGCTGTGCCGCCTCGCTGGAATTGGCAGGGCTCGGCCGTGTGCCCGAACGGCTTCGACTTTTACGCTGGCGATGGTCTGTGTATCTCCCGCGGGTATTCTGGCGGTCGCCGCGGGTACGCCGGCGGCGGCTACGGCGGGGGCGTTCCACCGCGTTGGAATCGGCTTGGCTCAGCGGTCTGCCCGGAGGGGTACGACTTCCACGCGTACACCGGACTGTGCCTGCCGCAGTAGGGGGAGCGAGGTTGCGGCCCCGCGGTGTTGCCCTGTCGACGATCGCAAGATCTGAACGGTTGGCTGTTACTTCAACATTCGTTCGATCGCCTGCGCGAGCACAGATATGCCAGCGAAGGCTGCTGCCCATGCAGCGAGGTGAGACTGCCGCCTTAGATCGTCGATCAATTTGTCCTCATTGTCACGCATTCTCAGCACTCCAGCGCTTACTCCAAGAACCGCAGATGAAAAGGCGGCAAGCGTCGCAATCCAAAAACTGACGTCTTTCACCAGAGCCTCCCGGGAATTGGCCGACTTTAGCAAGTCTGTTGGTCAATGTCCCCAGGCCTAGAAGCCAACCCTGTGCTGCCCATCGGCTGCATGTTGACCCGGCGGCTCCTTCCAGAACTGATTAGAGTTAGCTTG
Source organism: Bradyrhizobium sp. LLZ17 (assembly GCF_041200145.1). Classification (NCBI taxonomy): domain Bacteria; kingdom Pseudomonadati; phylum Pseudomonadota; class Alphaproteobacteria; order Hyphomicrobiales; family Nitrobacteraceae; genus Bradyrhizobium; species Bradyrhizobium zaerense. Next base: position 622,773 of record NZ_CP165734.1, on the reverse strand, counting down.
GATTTCGCGGATGCGACGAAGCCTGTCACGCTTCCATTGCATGTCCCATCGGACGCGTAAAATGGCCCACCAGTAAAGCCATCCGAGTAGAAGGCCGCCTATGATCAGCAAAAGCACCGCTACGCTGGTCGCAGTTGCAATCAGATACAAGCCGAGGGCGACTGACAGCCAATAGACCAGCATCTGTATTGCAAAGTGTCGGAGACGCATGCCAGGGACTATATCACGGAGGCAGCGGCACAAGAGCTGAGAGGGCGAGCCTCAGGCGCCTTGGTTAACGCTGGCGGGCCTAAGCTTCAAGGCACGGGACGGCGGAGTTTTCGCAGATCAAGGCGAAGGAATTCTTGGCAGCAGCATCGTCGAAGCAAAATCTCGTGCCCTTGTCAGCTCGCTCGACCCACCAATCGGCCTTGCTTCCCCCAGCAATGCGGGAGGCTTCACCACGCAGATGATCCAGTTTTCTGCCGTAGGCCCGGACAATCAAACAATTCGTTTTGGCCATGGAAACACCTCGGAGGAAAATAGAAAACACAAGAATGGGACAGTACCCTGTCTCTTCAGACAGCTCCACGTCAAGGCGGAGAGACGGCCCCGGCCTTCAAGGGAGATGGGGTTACCGCCGGGGCCGCTCTGCCAGCTCTGGGGCAAGCCGGCAAACATCAAGCAGCGTCCCGGGCGCGAGTTCCTAAGGGGCGCAGCGCTTGCCGCAGCTTCCGGGGGACCATTATCCGCACCGATGGTTATGCGTGTGGAGCGTCGTGCGGTCACCGGTCAGCTTCTGCACATAGTCATCAATTGCGTCGATGAGCTCGTGCGCCGGTTCGCCGACCTTCTTGCCGAACATCAGGTAGCGCCGAAGCCGCTCGAGCTCGACCAGGTCCGCTTTGATAGCTTCAGCCCGTGCTAGTTCTCGGCGCTTCCGTTCTTGCTCCTGGTGATAGGCTTTCGCAGCCGCCCGGTTCTCCGCCTTGCTCATGCCGCCATCCAAACGAGGCGCCGGCGAGAGTCAAATCGTCAATGGCTTGGGCCTCGGAGCGCGCGAGAGCTACTGCGCGTCGTGGGTGTGGAAAATGGGATAAGCTTAGTATCTTCGGGCTATCAGCTTTCGTTAGCTTGCGAAGGACCGGCGTCCTCCGCGGTTGTCAGAGGGTCCTGAAGCCTCCGCTTCATGTAACCAACTACTGCTCCGTATACGGGGCCTGTCACGTGCCCCGGCTTGTGATGCTCTATGTCCTGAAGGGGTCCCATTTTGCTCGTCCACTTCCCACCAGCGAGTTGGCGGGCCGCATGAGTTGGGATCGGTCCGGATGGAGTTTTCTTCGCATAAAGTGCGATCTTCTCGAATCCTTCTTCAGGCTTGCCATCCTTGCAGCTGGCATAACCCACGCTTTGGAAGGCCTTTTCGAACGCTGAGATCGTGAGTTCCGATGGCGCTTCAGGCGGCCAATAGCTAACTTTTGGCATGCCCGGAAGCGTGGGCCACCACCACTCGGACTCCGTAGACCCGGTGGCGGCCCAAGCTATGCAGTTGTAGGAGTTTTTCTTCGGACTGGTGACGCGACCATTATTGTCATTCAGTTTTGGATGGTCAGCCTGCCTCCAACTTCCCCCGGTTAAATCACAAGTAGGTTGTTGCGGCCCCAGCGCAGCCATGCGGCACTCATCTTTCTCATATTTCCGCGATCTTCATCTTGGACGGGATCTTCACCGGTAAGAAAATTCAGTGCCCAGAACCAATGATCTGGGTCATCGCTTTCAAGCTCTAATTGCTTCAGAATAAGAGGTACAGCGCGCTCGCCCATTGCGAGCATTTGCTGATAGGCAGGACACATCGCCATGTCGAGCGGCGAAGATGTTGTGCCCCGCTGACTATGCCATTGCCGCACCAGCTCCTGGAAGAGTGCCCAGTCGTGATCTACCAGCACCTTTGTGCTGTCCATCTCGCACACTACCGTCAGGCCGATGGTCTGATAACCCATGAATGAGATGGTGCGACATTCGATCGGCGCAAAGGAAGCCCCAGTTAGCAGGCTAAACTGCTCAGTCTCCCGAACCTTTTCGAGAGCACAAGCATTGACCGCGTATTGAGTAACCAATTTGTTGGTTTGAGTGCGCAATCTCATTTGCCTGTTCTCTGCTTCAACCTGTCAGGAGAACTCGAAATTACGACCGTGGGCGCCATGTTCATCTGGTACATGGGGTTTCCTTGAGGATCCCAATGGCCCTCGACCCTGACGGCGCCGATGATCGTGATCTTACCGCGCAAGACGGTACCATCGGACAGCATATATTCGCTCCACTTCTCAGTCGACTCGTCCACACTCACTTCGTGGCCTTCAACGATTTGGCCTGGCACGAACTCAATCTTAATTTTCTTTTCAGATGGCATGCAACCTCGCGGCGTTTCGCGGCTATGTTACGCAGTATCTATGTGGCGCGGAAGGATGTCGGTACCCGACCTTCGCAGAGTTGACTTGGGCGATCTAGTCGAACGACGGATAAGACCTAATCGGTCCTAATTTCTCGTAAAGCCACTCCCGTCCCGGTTCGGTCGCGAAAGTCCGGCACGACATCGACGAGCTCGGGCGCATCGAGCGGCTGAACCGGAACTGGCGAAAGATTGGAACGAGCCGACCTGCTGGAGATGGCGGACAACTATCGCGCTGCTACCCGGGCGCTACCTAGGGCCAATTTTCCGGTAGCGCGGCCCCGTCGAATTCCTGCTAAGTCATTGAGATTGCTTGGCAGGAGTGGCAGGGCTCGAACCTGCGACCCCCGGTTTTGGAGACCGGTGCTCTACCAATTGAGCTACACTCCTACGGACCCTGCGTCGCCGCGGATCAAGGGCGCTTTCAAGCACAAGGGGCGGCCGGATTGCAAGGACGGATTGCAAGGGTGAAGCGCGTCGGCCTCGCTTGTCTGTGCCGCGGCTTCTGGGCCACAGTTCGCTACCAAGGATAAAGTGCCCCGGGAGTGAACATGACCGCCACAGCCGCCCCTCACGCCGCCATCGCGCCGAAAACCCCGCCTTTGCCCGAGGCCAAGCCCGAGACGCTGGGGCTGTCGCGGTCCCGCCTCCAGGCGATGTCGGATGCGTTCAAGCGCGAGATCGACAAGGGAACCGTGCCCGGCGTCACCGTGCTGGTGGGCCGGCGTGGCCAGGTCGGCTGGTTCGAGGCGATCGGCAAACAGAGCCCGTCGGGCACGGCGCCGATGGCGCATGATTCGATCTTCCGGCTCTTCTCGATGACCAAGCCGATCGTGTCGGTGGGTATCATGGCGCTGGTCGAGGACGGCCACCTGCTCCTGAGCGACGCCGTCGCAAAATTCATCCCCGAATTCTCCGACCAGAAGGTCGGGCTGGTCAGCGGCGGCAAGCTGGAGCTGGTTCCGCCCAAGCGGCCGATGACGGTGCAGGACCTGCTCCGCCACACTTCGGGTCTGACCTACGAGCACCAGGGCGACGGCCCCGTCCACAAGCTCTACCAGGATTCGCGGGTGCGCAGCCGCAAGATCACCAATGCCGAGCATGCCGCGCTGGTGGCGAGCTTTCCGCTCGTCTGCCATCCCGGCGACGAGTTCAACTACAGCCGCTCCACCGATATCCTCGGCCGCATCATCGAGGTCATCAGCGGCAAATCGCTCGGCGCCTACCTCACCGACCGCATCCTCGCGCCGCTCCAGATGGCCGAGACCGGTTTCGCGACGGCCGAGGCCAACGCCGGCCGCCTCGCCGAGCCCTTCGCCGCCGACCCCTGGACCGGCGACAAGGTGGCGCTGTTCAACATGCTGGAGCAGCCCGTGATGGAGTCCGGCGGCGGCGGGCTGGTTTCGACCACCATGGACTACGCCCGCTTCGCGCTGATGCTGCGCAATGGCGGGGCTCTCGACGGCAACCGGATCATCGGCCGCAAGACGCTGGAGCTGATGGCGTCCGATCACCTCGGACCTCACGTGGTGACCAACGGCACGCTTCTGTCGCCCGGCCACGGTTTTGGCCTCGGCTTCGCCGTGCGCCGTGACGCCGGCATCGCCCCGTTCCCCGGCAGCGTCGGCCAGTATTTCTGGAGCGGCATCGCGGGCACGTTCTTCTGGATCGATCCGAAAGAGGACCTGTTCGTCGTGTTCATGAGCCAGGGCCCGGGCCAGCGCGACTACACGCGCACGCTGGTGCGCGATCTGGTTTACGCGGCGGTGGATTGACCCGAAGGGTCATTCCGGGGCGGTCCGCAGAACCGAGCCCGGAATCTCGAGATCCCGGGTTCACGCTAAGCGCGCCCCGGGATGACGCTCTATCGCCTCAACTAATCGTCGCGCCGCCGTCGATCACCATGGTCTGGCCGGTCATGAAGTCGCCGGCCTTCGAGCCGAGGAACACGGCTGCGCCGGCGATCTCGTCCGGAATGCCGATGCGCAACAGCGGCGAGCGCGCGGTGGAAGCTTTCAGGTTCTCCGGGTTGTCCCATAGCGCCTTGGCGAAATCGGTCTTGATCAGGCCGGGCGCGATGCAGTTCACGCGGATATTGTGCGGGCCATATTCGCACGCCAGGTTACGCGCGAGCTGCATGTCGGCGGCCTTGGAGATCGCGTAGGCGCCGAGAATGGTCGAGCCCTTGAGGCCGCCGATCGAGGACACGATGATGATCGAGCCGTCCTTGCGCTCGATCATCTGCGGCACCACCATCGAGATCAGCCAGTTATTGGCGACGATGTTGTTGTCGAGGATTTTCCTGAACTGATCATCGGAGATGCCGGCGAGCGGACCGTAATACGGGTTCGAGGCTGCATTACAGACGAGCACGTCGATCTTGCCGAAGGCGCGGTTGCTCTCGTCGATGAGGTTTTGCAGATTCTCCTTCGACGAGATGTTGGCGGCGATCGCCACCGCCGTGCCTTTCCCGAACTTGTCGTTGATCCCCTTGGCGACCTGGTCGCAGACGTCGGCCTTGCGCGAGGAGATCACCACCTTGGCGCCGTGCTCGGCCATCCGCTCGGCAATCGCAAGCCCGATGCCCCGGGTGGATCCTGTGATGACGGCGACTTTGCCCTTCATGTCGAACAAGTTCATGTTTCTCTCCCAGATCAATTGTCGTGTTCATTGTCGTTACGCAGCGATGCAAAACATCGAACTATGGTGCGCAATTGCGCACCTGAGATCTCGAGATTCCGGGCCCGGTCCTGCGGACCGTCCCGGAATGACAGCTCGCTCAGGCGAGCTTCTTGACTTCCGGTCCTGCGAGCTGATGCATCTCCGCATGCGCATCGTCCGCGATCCACGGCTGCTGGTTCACCATCGGCAGTCGCCAGACCGAGCGCTCGGAACTTGCAAAATAGTCCAGCCTCGTGATCGAGCAATTGTCGATGTCGAACGACAGCGCCTTCTCGAGCTGGCCATCGAGCGCCAATCCCAGCGCGGCCTTGATCGTGCCGCCATGCGCGACCGCGATGACGTCCCGACCGGCGGCATCATGGTTGATGCGCTCGACGGTGCGGCGGGTGCGGTTGTAGAGATCCATGAAACTCTCGCCACCGGGCGCGGGCTCGTTGATGTCGGCAAACCAGCTCGAGCCCACCGGGCGGCTTGCGATGAATGCGGCGCGGTTCATGCCCTGCCATCGGCCGAGATTCTGTTCGGCGAGGTCCGCTTCCCACGTCATCGTCGCCGGCCTCGGAAAGCCGGCCGCCCAGATCGCTTCCGCGGTCTGGTGCGTGCGCATCAGGTTGCTCGAATACCACACCGCATTGCGCGGCAGCACCTTGGCAACAGCGTTGAACACGTAGGTGTCGCTGGTATCGCAGGCGATGTCGGTCTGGCCGTAGATGTTGCCGCCGTCGTTGCGCACCGGCGCGTGGCGGACCCACCACCACCGTGTCGTGACCACATTCGGCTTGTCTGCGGCTGTCATCGAAACCCTTCCATCCGGTGTGATGTCGCTGTACGTCAGTAGCGAACGTGTCTCAAGACACTTTACCGTTTGAAATCTTGTTTGAAATTCCATCGCGCGGCAAGCGTCGCGCGAGCAGCACGAGGGAGAAACGCATGGGCCGCCTGCAAGGCAAATCCGTCATCATCACCGGCGCCGGCAGCGGCATCGGCCGCGCGGCTGCGCTGCTGTTCACCAAAGAAGGCGCCAAGCTGATCGCGGTCGATCGCACCGAGGCGGTGAAGGAGACCGTGGACGAGGTGAAAAAGGCCGGCGGCATCGCCGAAGCCATGGTCGCGGATGCCGGCTCCGAGCCGGACGTCATCGCCGTGATCGAAAAGGCGGTGACGACGCATGGCCGGCTCGACGTGATCTGGGCCAATGCCGGCGTGAGCGGCGGGCTGGTGCCGCTCGGAGAGCAGACCGTCGAGCAATGGCAGGAAGTTTTGCGGATCAATCTGATCGGCCCGTTCCTCGCGGTGAAGCATGCAATGCCGCACATGGTGAAGCAACAGTCCGGCGCGATCGTGCTGACCGCATCCGTCGCGGGTCTCAAGGCCGGCGCCAGCGGTCATCCCTATGCCGCGAGCAAGGCCGGCGTGATCTCGCTGGTGCAGACCACCGCCTATTCGCTCTCCGGCACCGGCGTGCGCATTAACGCGGTCTGCCCCGGCCTGATCGAAACCGGCATGACCAAGCCGATCTTCGATCGCGCCAAGGAGCGCGGCACCGCCGACAAGATCGGCCAGCTCAATCCACTCAAGCGCCCCGGCCAGCCGCACGAGCTCGCCGCCATGGGCTTGTTCCTGGCCAGCGACGAGGCGTCGTATGTCAACGGCCAGGCATTCCCGGTGGACGGCGGGCTGACGGCGTCGATGCCGTATGCGGGGAAGCCGGTTTAGCAGGGGCTCTCGTGTCCCCGACGCGTGCTGCGTCCGGTGCACGCGACCGCGGTTTCTGCGCCCAACTGCTTCAACATCGTCATTGCGAGCGTAGCGAAGCAATCCAGACCGTCTCCGCGGAGGGATTCTGGATTGCTTCGCTGCGCTCGCAATGACGGAATGTGGGTGACATTGTCGCTGCTTCAATTCGCATTTCAATTGCAGACACACCTTCGCATCCTCGCGGCCTGTTCGCCCGAGTTTTGCTCGTCGCCGTCACCCCCAAACGAAAGAGGGCGCAGGGAAGACCGGGTGCCGGCTGGCACCCGCGGTCCACTGTGCGAAGTTGCGGTAAGAAATCTGCACAGCGGCATACAGGTGAAGCCCAACACACGGCCTTCCCTGCGCAGTGGTTTGACGGCTTATGTCGCGCTCTCCCCGGGGAGCGATGCACTATTGCCCCCGTCGCCTCACGGCTGACTGATGTGCCTGCCCGGTCGGGCCACACACATCACCGCAAGACTTGGCGCACAGACCCCGGGCGCCAGGACCACACGATTTTGCCGTACGCGAACCACACCGGTCGTGCGCGCGACGGTTTTGCTCACGGCCGCCCGCCCTGCAAAACCCTTCGCGCCGATGTGACCCACGTCCACCGCCGCCCGGCCCGCGTCGTGACGATCGCGATCGCCCCTCTTCCTTGGGCCGGGTTGCGGCGACAGATACGCCATTTCCGAATTTCGGTAAAGTGGAATATTTTCGACGGCACGGGTTGACCAGCAGCCTGGGTGTTTTGCCCGTCGGGCAACGCAAGGGCCGGTAGCATCCGTCGTCATTCCGGGGTACGACGAAGGCGCGAAGCCGGAATCCATTTCGCAGCAGATGATGCGGGCCAATGGATTCCGGGCTTGATGCTGCGCATCGCCCCGGAATGACGCTTGAGATGTTGATTTGCCCGACCAGCTACTGCCTTGGTATGGTTCATGCAAGCGACCTATCCTCTGCAATTCCTGACAAGAAGTGACAATGCCAAGCTCAAGACCCGACCGTATCCGCAATCTCCTCGCCGACCTTGTCGGCTTCGACACCATCAGCGACCGCAGCAACCTGCCCCTGATCGCGCATATCGAAAGCTACCTCGCCGCGCTCGGCGTCAAGAGCGAGCGCATCACCGACGCGACTGGGGAAAAGGCCTCGCTGTGGGTCACGATCGGCCCCGAAGATCGGCCGGGCATGGTGCTGTCAGGCCATACCGACGTCGTGCCGGTCGTGGGCCAGGATTGGAGCCATGATCCGTTCAAGCTGGTCGAGCGCGACGGCAAGCTCTACGGCCGCGGCACCACCGACATGAAGGGCTTTGTGGCCGTGTGCCTCGCGATGGTGCCGGAGATGCTGCAAGCGAAGCTCAAAACGCCAATTCATCTCGCGATCTCCTATGACGAGGAGATCGGCTGCGTCGGCGTGCGGCCGATGCTGCGCGAGGTCGCGAAGAAGCCGATCAAGCCGCTCGGCGCCTTCATCGGCGAGCCGACCGAGATGAAGGTCATCATCGGCCACAAGGGCAAGCACGGCGTCCGCGCGACATTCAGGGGCCTCGCCCGCCACTCCTCGATCGCGCCTGACGGCGTCAACGCGATCGAATATGCCGCCGAGTTGATCGTCGAGATCCGCCGGCGCGCGGTGCAACTTGCGGCCACCAAATCAACCGACAGCCTCTACGACGTCCCGCACTCGACCCTGCTCACCAGCATCGTGCATGGCGGCGCGGCGCTGAACATCGTGCCCGACACCTGTACCGTGGATTTCGAATGCCGCGGCATCGGCATCACCGAGTCCAGGGAGGTGACGGATGCGATCGTCGCCTGGGCCAAGGCCGAGATCGAACCGGCAATTAAGGCGCGACATCCGGAGTGCGGCATCGATTTCGAGGAGATCCTCGACTATCCCGCTCTCGACACCGCGGCGGATGCCGCGATCGTCACGCTGGCCAAGAGCCTCGCGGGGCGCAACGACCACGCCAAGGTCGCCTTCGGCACCGAGGCGAGCCTGTTCGCCAGCATGGCTGATATCCCCTCAGTGGTGATCGGCCCCGGCGCCATCGCCCAGGCGCATACACCGGACGAGTTCGTCGAGATGGCGGAGCTGGAGAAATGCGCGGTGTTCGTGGAGAAGCTGATCGCGCATTGCGCGAAGGGGTAAGCGGAGTTCGCAATTCCTGGGTCTCGGCTCTGCGCAGCAACGCTCACGCATCTCGCCACGACGGAATATAGACGCCGGGAAATGCGATCTCGCGTCCCGGACGCGGTGCGGCACGAAGTGACGCTCCGCAGAGCCGGGACCCAGCACTTGGCGACGCCGTTCAAATATGCAATCTTAAGTCGGGACGTATATAACCAGCGATTGCGTGTACATGTCCTTTTTCGTTTACATCCTTGCGAGCAAACGAAACGGAACTCTTTATGTCGGAGTTACCAATGACCTTACTCGGCGAATGACCGAGCATAAGGCCAAACTCGTACCCGGCTTCACGCAGAAATATGGCGTGACCTTGCTTGTCTACTTCGAAACCTTCGAGTCCGTACTCGAGGCACGCTCACGCGAACATTCGCTGAAGCGTTGGCGACGCGCGTGGAAGCTCAAGCTGATCGAAGAACTCAATCCGGATTGGCGCGATCTTACGGACGAACTGAATACGTTGGCGACGTGACTGGGTCCCGGCCCTGCGGAGCAGCGCTACGCGCTGCACCGCGTCCGGGACACGAGAGCGACTGAAGAATTGCTGATCCGCCCCACGCCTCAGCGCTCCTGCAAAGCCAGCCGCACGCCAATCGCGCAGTAGATGGTCCCGACCACCTTGCCCTGCCATTTCACGACGGCTGGATGGCGACGTAGCAAATTGCCAAGACGGCCGGCGCCGACGGCGAACACCACCGTGCTGACGAGGCCGAGCAACACGAAGACAGCGCCGAGCAGCGCGAGCTGCAGCGTCATCGAGCCGTGTTCCGGCCGGACGAACTGTGGCAGGAACGCAAGGAAGAACAGCGCGGTCTTCGGATTAAGAACCTCGGTCAACACGGCCTGCCGGAATGCCCGCGCTGCGCTGATCGCGGGCGCGCCGCCATTCACCTCAAGCGGCGTCTTGTCGAGCATGGCGCGAATGCCGAGATAGATCAGGAAGCCTGCGCCCGCATATTTGACGGCGCTGAACAGGAGCGCCGAAGTTGCGATGATCGCAGAGAGGCCGACGATCGCCATGGTGGTGTGGACCACGTCACCAGCCGCAATCCCCGCGCCCGTCGCGATGCCGACCTTGGTTCCCGAGCTGGCGGCACGCGCCATGGTGAGCAGTGTCGCCGGACCTGGAATGAAGACAAAGCCGAGGACGATGAGGATGTAGGTGATTAGCGTGGTGTGGTCGATCATGCGGGCAGCTCTCTCGTCATTCTGTCCCGTGTCCCGGACACGAGAGGAACGCAAGCAAAGGCGCGGCCGTCAGCCGCGCCTTTGGATTCTTCAAACCGCGCCCGCCTTCTGCGCGTAGTCCCATGACGCCTGTGACAGCGGCACGGTGCGCTTGGCGGATTCCAGCGCCTTGGCGTTGGCGGCGGTGCCGTCGCGGATGCGGCCGGCGATGCCTTGCGTGATGCCCGCGAGCCGGAACAGGTTGTACGAAAAATACCAGTTGAGATCCGGCACGCTCATCCGCGTGACGTTGCAATAGATCTGCGCGGCCTCTTCGACGCTCGGGATGTTCAGCGCCTTGAGATCGACACCCTGCAATCCCGGCATCACCCACTGCATCAACAGATAGGTGAAGTCGGCCATGGGATCGCCGAGTGTCGACAGTTCCCAGTCGAGCACGGCCTGCACGCGGGGTTCCGTCGCGTGGAAAATCATGTTGTCGAGACGGTAGTCGCCGTGGACGATCGAGACACGCGCCTGCTCCGGCACGGTCTTCGGCAACCATTCGGCCACCTTCTCGAACTCCGGAATGATCTGGGTCTCGGAGGCCCGGTACTGCTTGGTCCAGCGGTCGATCTGGCGCGCGAAATAATTGCCGGGCTTGCCGAAATCGCCAAGCCCGATCGCGACCGGATCGAACATGTGGAGCTTGGCCAGCGTCTCGATCTTGCTGGTGAATATCTTTCGGCGATCCTCCGGCGTCTGGCTCGGCAGCGACGGATCCCAGAACACCCGGCCCCTCCTCCATCGACATGATGTAGAAAGCGGCCCCGATGACACTGTCGTCCTGGCACAGCGCATAGGCGTGCGCGACCGGAAAGCCCTGCTTTCCCAGCGCCGCAATCACGCGATACTCGCGATCGACCGCGTGGGCCGACGGCAGCAATTTGCCGAACGGCTTTCGGCGCATCACGTAGGAACGTTTCGGCGTGTCGAGCCGGTAGGTCGGGTTCGACTGGCCGCCCTTGAACTGAAGGACGACCAGCGGCCCCTCATAGCCGTCGACGTTGTCCCGCAGCCAGGCTTCGAGCCGCATCTCGTCGAAGCGATGACGCTCCTCGACCGGCTTGGTGCCCGAGAACTCCTCGTCTTTCCTGACGCCGTCAGCCAATGTGACGCTCCCTCATTTTTCTTTGTCCGTCATTCCGGGGCGCCTCGAAGAGGCGAATCCGGAATGACGGCGCGGAGAGCGGCTTGCGCTCTCCCCCATTTGATTAGCGCGCGGGAGAATTTGCATACTTCCGAACTTCAAGTCTGGCAATGGCGCGATTATGCACCTCGTCCGGACCGTCGGCGAGCCGCAGCGTGCGGATGCCGGCATAGTCCTTGGCAAGGCCCGCCTCGTCGGACACGCCGGCGCCGCCAAAGGCCTGGATCGCCTCGTCAATGATCTTCAGCGCCATGTTGGGTGCTGCGACCTTGATCATGGCGATCTCGGCCTGCGCGGTCTTGTTGCCGACCTTGTCCATCATGTCGGCGGCCTTGAGGCACAACAGGCGCGTCATCTCGATGTTGGTGCGGGCTTCGCCAATGCGCTGCTCCCACACCGAATGCTCGACGATCTTCTTGCCGAAAGCGGTGCGCGACATCAGCCGCTTCACCATCTTCTCCAGCGCTTCCTCGGCCTTGCCGATGGTGCGCATGCAGTGATGGATACGGCCCGGACCGAGGCGGCCCTGCGCGATCTCGAAGCCGCGGCCCTCCCCTAACAGGATGTTCTCCTTCGGCACCCGCACGTTCTCGAGCAGCACCTGGGCGTGGCCGTGCGGCGCATCGTCGAAACCGAACACCGGGAGCATCTTCTCCACCTTGATGCCGGGGGTGTCGAGTGGAACCAGGATCTGCGACTGCTGCTGATGTTTGGCCGCCTTGAAGTCGGTCTTGCCCATCAGGATCGCGATCTTGCAGCGGGGATCGCCGACGCCCGACGACCACCATTTGCGGCCGTTGATGACGTAGTGATCGCCGTCGCGCGCGATGCTGGTCTCGATGTTGGTGGCGTCCGACGATGCCACCGCCGGTTCGGTCATCAGGAAGGCGGAGCGGATCTCGCCGTCCATCAGCGGCCGCAGCCATTTGCGCTTCTGCTCCTTGGACCCGTAGCGCATGAAAACTTCCATGTTGCCGGTGTCGGGCGCGGAACAGTTGAACACTTCCGAAGCCCAGGAGATGTGGCCCATCTGCTCCGACAGCAGCGCATATTCGAGATTGGTCAATCCCGCGCCGCGGAATTCATCGTCCTCATGCTCGTTCGGCGGCATGAACATGTTCCAGAGGCCTTCGGCCTTCGCCTTCTTCTTGAGCTCTTCCAGCACCGGGATCACCTTCCAGCGATCACCGCTCTTGTCCTGCTCATTGTAGATCGGCACCGCCGGACGCACGTGCCTGGTCATGAAGGACTGCACGCGGTCGAGCCATTCCTTCTGCTTGGGGGACAGATCGAAATCCATGGGACGCTCCTCGGTTCTCTTTTCACAGATCGCTTTTGCGCCGGACTGTCGTTCCGCCGCGCGCGGCCCGCAAGCATGAATGCGCAGCTTGCGAGGCTACGGAACCGATCTTGTTGCGAACGAGTCCCGATTGCGGATTGACTTTTCCGACCTTCAAACGATAGTTTCATACAAGTGTTTGAAATGCAACTCCCTCGCTGAGGGCATCCATGGCCAGCGATCACACCCGGACCTCCATCCTTGCCGCCGCGGAACGGCTCTACGCCGATCGCGGCTTTGGCGACGTGACGCTGCGCGACATCGTCGCGGCGGCGAATGTCAATCTTGCGGCAGTGAACTATCATTTCGGTTCGAAGGACGAACTGATCGCAGAGCTGTTCGTCACCCGGTCGATCGCAACCAACCGCGAACGCCTGCACGAACTGAAAACCGCGGAGGAGCAAGGCGGCGGCCGCGCGCCGATCGAGGTGATCTTGCGCGCCCTGGTCGGCCCGACTTTGCGCGGCTGCCTGGGCCCGGAGAACCAGCGCTCGACCGCGGCGCGCTTCATGATCCGCGCCTCGATCGAATCCGTGCCGCCAATCCGCCGCATCAAGAACCGCGAGATCGACCATTTGCGCAAATTCGTCGGCGCCATGCGCCGCTCCCTGCCCGATCGCAGCGACGTCGAGATCTACTGGGGCCTCAACTTCGCACTTGCGATGGCGCACCACACCATCCGCGAGAGCGAACGGCTGACGAAGCTGTCGGAAGGCAAGTGCGACCTCGACGACGTCGAAGACGTGGTTGCGCGTGTGGTCAGCGTGGCGACGATGGCGCTGACCAGCGGACGGACGGGGGTAAAGGCACCGGCGCGCGCGCTGGCGAGAGACGCACGCTGACGCAGGAGCGCGACGGCGCGCACGCATCGTCCTTCGAGACGACCGCTTCGCGGTCTCCTTAGGAGGAGGCTAAGCGGCAATCGGAGCCCGTTGAACCTGTTGCCGCAAACTCGGTCCTCATCCTGAGGGCCCGCCAAAGGCGGGCGTCTCGAAGGATGGCCACAAAGAAATCTGCCTCATATGCGATGGCCGTGCCGCAAGCGGGGCGAGGAAGCGCACTGGCGCTGCGGCGGCTATGGTCACATCATCGCGATGCAGTCGATTTCGATATCGAAGGGGCCGAACCATTCCGGCGTGCAGACAAAAATTCGTGCCGGCGGATCGATCGGGAAATAGCGCGCATAGACCGCGTTGAAGGCGGCGAAGTGTTTTGTCGACGTACAATACACATTGCACTTCATCACGTTGTCGAGGCTCGCGCCCGCCGTCTCGAGGCATAGCTTCATCTGCTCGATGACGAGCTCGCTCTGCCGCTCGATCGGCATCTGCGCGAGTTCGCCCGTGTCAGGATCGAACGGCGGCAGGCCGGCAACGAAGATCATGTTGCCGGCGCGCGTCACCGGCGAGGTCGGCGCCTTCCAGCGGTCGAGGAACGTCGAGATGGGTTCGACGCGGAGCGCTTCGCGTTTCATGGGCGGCCACCTTCGGTTCGAGCGAGATGAGCGCCTGACTACATTATGTTGCAGTCGGCATGTTTCGCATCCGATCGAAATGTGACCGCAACCGCGGGGCTAGACCCGCTGCGGCATCTCCTCGGCCTCTTCCTTGGCGAGCAACAGCAGCATCTCGATGCCCATGTCGCCTTCCTGCGGTGAGCGGATGAACTTTATCTCCTCGGCACTTTGCCGCAGCGCGGCAACAATGGCGACGGCCTGGTTGGCCGTGGCCGCCTCTGTGGCCAGAACTGCCTTCTGGTTCCTGGCTTGAAACCCGATCGTGTAGGACATTTGTTTGTTCCCCCCGAACGCTGATGCATCGGATGATCAATATCGAATCAGAGTCGGGCGAAAAGTGGAAGCCGTGTCGACTACGGACCGGAATCATCTGGGGATTGTGCGCAAGCCTCGCACAAGCAAGCCGGCAAGATGGAGCTAGATCACACCCTGCCGCTTCAGCGCCTCGATCCTGCCGGCATCGTAGCCGAGCTTGCCGCCGAGAACTTCCTGGGTGTGCTCACCCAGCAGCGGCGGCGCACGATAGGTTTCGATCGGGGTCTCCGAGAAGGTCAGCGCGTTGCGGATCAGCGACAGCTGCGGTTCGAACTTGTGCTCGGTCTTGACCCGCATGCCGCGCGACTGGACGTGGGGATCGGCGAACACCTGCGAGAAATCGTTGATGGGACCTGAGGGCACGCCGGCCTTCTCGAGCTCCTCCAGCCAGTACGCCACCGGTTTCTTGAGGAACAGGCCTGCGAAGATCGCCATGATCTCCTTGCCGTGAACGACCCGGTCGTTGTTCCTGACGAAGCGCTTGTCATTGGCGAGCTCGGGCTCGCCAAGCACCGCACAGGTGCGCTGGAACTGGCCGTCATTGCCGACCACCAGCATCAGCTCGCCGTCGGTGCAGCGGAACACGCCGGCCGGCATGCCGCCATTGCCCCAGGTGCCGCGGCGCGGCGGGGTCGTGCCGTTGACGAGGTAAATCTGCAGCCAATGGCTGAGCGAGGCGATCACGGTGTCCAGCAGGCAGACGTCGAGATGCTGGCCTACGCCGCCATTGGCGTCGCGGTGATAGAGCGCCGAGAGAATCCCGATCGACGTGTTCATGCCGGTCATGTAGTCCACGATGGAGGGACCGACCTTCATGGGGCCCTCGCCCGGTTCGCCGTCCATATGGCCGGTGACACTCATCAGGCCGCCCATCGCCTGCAGGATGGCGTCGTACCCGGCGCGCGGCGCGTAGGGGCCGGTCTGGCCGAAGCCGGTCACCGAGCAATAGATGATGCCGGGGTTGATCGCCTTGATCGTCTCGTAGTCGAGGCCGTAGCGCTTGAGATCGCCGAACTTGTAGTTCTCCATGAAGACGTCGACGTCCTTGGCGAGTTCGCGGATGATCGCCTGCCCCTCGAGCTTGGCGATGTTGATGGTGACAGACTTCTTGTTGCGGTTGGCGCAGAGATAAAATGAGTTGTTGTTGTTCGCCTTGCCCTCGGGATCGGTCAGGTAAGGCGGGCCGAAGGCGCGTGCGTCGTCGCCGGTGCCCGGCCGCTCGATCTTGATCACCTCCGCGCCGAGATCGCCCAGCATCTGGGCCGACAGGGGCCCGGCGAGCACGCGGGTGAGGTCAAGGATCTTGATGCCTGAGAGCGGCAAGGCCGACATGTCGATGTCCTCCGGGAACTGAATCTTGGCGCGGCGGCGAGATCGCGGGCCGCGCTCCCTGCGGATACACCATTTTGGCGCCCTGAGCACTGCACTGGCAGCATACGGCCATCCCCCGCGGCAGAAGCATCAGCGAATTTCCGCGCCGCGATATTGCCTCAGGTCGCGGTGGCTGCCGCCGCGTGCGGACGGCGGCGGCCGAGCAGGACCAGGATCAGCACCGTTGCGCAGGAGCACACCAGCGTCAGCGCAAGCGCGCCGCGGCTGCCGAACTCGGTCAGCAAGCCGGCGAGAAGCGGTGGCGAGATCGCGGAGGCGAAATTGAGCGGCAGCGCGATCATCGACATCGCCCTGGCGAATTCGGCCTGGTCGTAGAACACCAGCGGGATGGTCGCGCGTGCCACCGCCATTGCGCCGCTGCCGGCGCCGTAAAGCAGAATGAAGACCGCGACCGCCCAGGTCGACCCCTCGCTCATCATCAGCAGCAGCATCGCAACAGGGAGCGCCGTGCCTGCGACAAGCCCGGTCGTGATCCCGTCCCACCGCGCGCCGCCGAGGAAATCGAGCCCGCGGGCGCTGACCTGGATCACGCCGAGCGCCGAGCCGAACGCGATGGCCTGCGCCGGCCCGAGGCCCTCGGCCCGCAACAGCTCGATCAGGATGGCGCCCAGGCCGAAATTGACGAAGGCATTGAGCGTGATCGCGCAGACGACGAGATTGAACGTGCTTCTCGCAATCGCGGGCGCGGCGGCGGGCTTTGCTGCGGTGCCGCCGTGTTGCTTCACCACGCTCCGGCGCGGTGCGCCGAAGGCATAGAGCGGCAGCGAGACCAGGATCAGCATGGCCGCGTAGACCAGGCAGGTGATGCGCCAGCCGAAATGACCGCTGAGGAACGAGGTGGTCGGCCAGAAGATGCTGCTGGACAGGCCCGTCACCAGCATGAGCGCGCCGATCGCATTCCTGGCCTGCCGTCCGGCAACTTCGTTGAGCATGATGTAGGCGCCGGTCGACAGCGTCGCGCTGCCGCCCATGCCGAGAATGACCCAGCCGGCGAAATAGAGCATCGGTTCGCGCGCAAAGTAGAGAACGACGTAACCCGGCACGGCAACGATCGTGCCCGCCATCATCACCCTGCGCGCGCCGTGCCGCGCAAAAGCCTTGGCGAGCCAGGGCGCGCACAGCCCCATGGTGACATAGAGGACCGAACTGCCGGCGAACACCGCCGGCAGGCTCAGGCCGAGATCGGCCGCAAGGTCGCGGCCCACGACGGCCGGAAGGCCGATCGTGCCCCATCCGATGAGCTGGGTGATTGCAAGCACGACCAGGACGGTGAAGAGCCTGCCGTCAGTTTTCAGAAACCGCATTCCGCCCCGTTGCCTGCGCCAGATCATGCGATGCGCGCAGACACGTCATAGCGGGAGTTTGGGCGCAGCGGAACGCCGGCTGCCGAATGGCAGAAGGCGGCCGGGAGCATGTCAGGCCAAGGACGCGCGTCGCTCCCCCGCGATCCCGAGCATGGATCGCGCCTCGGCCGCAGTCGCCACGCGGCGGCCGTGGCGGGTGACAGCCGCGGCGGCGATGGTCACGAGCTCCGCGTTGCTGGCGGCCAAGCGCGTCTTGTCGATCCTGATATTGTCCTCGAGCCCGGTGCGAACCGCATCGGCGCCCCGCGCAAGCGCCCATCCCATGACCTCGGCCTGATGGCGGCCGATCCCGGCCGCGGTCCAGGTCGCTTTCGGAATCAGCCGCCTGAGCTCTCCCAGCAGGATGTCGAGGACATGCTCGTCGGCCGGCATCGCGTTCTTGACGCCCATGACGAACTGCACGTGCGGACGCGCGTCGATCAGCCCGGCCTCGATCAAGCGGCGGGCGCCGTGCAGATGCGACAGATCGAAGATCTCGATCTCCGGACGGATGCCGCCCTGCTTCATGCTGGTGGCGAGCGTCTCGACCAGAGCCGCGCTGTTCTCATAGACGATGGTCGGAAAGTTGACCGAGCCGGTGGACAGCGAGGCCATGTCCGGCTTCAGATAGAGCGATGATCCGCGCGCCGAGGGATCGCGGCCGCGCCCGCCGGTCGAGAACTGAACGATCATCCCCGGACAGTGCTTCCTGATCCCCTCCTGCACCAAGGCAAACCGCTCCGGGTCGGATGACGGCGTCTCGTCATCGTTCCGAACATGGATATGCGCAAGCGTGGCGCCGGCCTCGAAGGCCTCGTGCGTCGAGTCGATCTGCTCGGACGGCGAGATCGGTACCGCGGGATTGTCCTTCTTGCGCGGAACGGAGCCGGTGATCGCGACGGCAATGACAGCAGGGTTCATCTTGCAACCTCATATCGATCGCGCTCACGCGCACCAAATTCGAATCGGCAGTCTGGCTCTCCAGTGAGGCCCTGCCGCCGCGACTATCATCGATCGCGGCGGCAGTTGCCTCTACCATACCCCTCAGGTCCGAACCGTGGCAGCCCCGCTCACCGCGGCGTCGGCACGCTGCCGGTCATAATCTGCCCGCGGCATCGGAACGGCATTGGGATTGCCGAGATCGTCGATCCTGATCCGATAGGTTTCCCGCGCGGTCAGGGCCGCCAGCGCCGCGATGACCGTGATGGCGAAGGCGATCGCCCCCACCGTCAACGGAATGTTGGTCGAGCCGGGAGGCGCCACGGTCGCAAACAGGGCGGGAAGCAATGCGGTGATGGTCGTTCCGATGTTCTGCGAGATCGCCATGGCCGAGACGCGGGTGCGCGTCGGAAACAGCTCCGGGTAAAAGCTCGGGAAGATCGCGTTGTAGCCCTGGTAGACCACGCCCCACATCAGCAGCGACACCACTATTGCCAGCGGCACATTCCTGATGCTGATGGCATAGAGATAGCAGAAGGCGAGCAAGCCGGAGAGAAGCGCGCCTACGATGATCGGAGGCTTGCGACCGACCTTGTCGGAGAGATTGCCGACGAAGGGAATGACGAACACGGCCAGCATATTTCCGAGGACCGGGATCCAGAGATAGACGTCTTTGGCAAAGCCGATGCCATAGGCGGGCTGGACCGCATAGGCCGCACCGAAGATGGTCGCAACCACCGGAATGACGTTCATCAGCGCCATGCAGATGACCCTGAGCATGTCGCGCCAGCTCAGCCTGATAGCCTGGACGATGGGCGCCCGCGGCGTTTCTCCCCGTTCGCCCTCGCGGGCAAAGGCAGGGGTCTCGTCGACTTCGCGACGAATGATGTAGCCCGCGACGATGACGAAGAAGCTGAGCAGGAAGGGAATCCGCCAGCCCCAGTTGTTGAAGGCCTCGGTCGGCATATAGGCCGCCAGGGGCAGGAAGATTGCTGCGGCGAGAATCTGTCCGGCCTGCACGCCCTGAAGGGCGAAGCTGGCGTAGAAACCGCGCCGACCGAACGGCGCGTGCTCCAGGATCATCGAGCTTGCGCCTGAGATCTCGCCGGCAACGGCAAATCCCTGCACGAGGCGCAGAATGACGAGCAGAATTGGCGCCAGGATGCCGACCTGCTGGTAGGTCGGCAGGATACCCACCGCCATCGTGGAGATGCCCATCAGGACATGCAGACAATGAGAACCGTCTTGCGGCCATGGGTGTCGCCCCAATGTCCGAGGACGAACGCGCCAATCGGCCGGGCCACATACCCGACTCCATAGGTCGCCAGCGACGCCACGATCGCGACAGTTGGATTCTGAGACGGGAAGAAGATTTGCGGGAAGACCAGCGACGCGGCGGTCGCGTAGATGAAGAAGTCATAATATTCGAGAGCCGACCCGATCCAGCCGCTCGCAGCGGCCTTTCTGGATTGGCCCGTGTCATGAATCGCGCGCGTCGTGGTCATCTCAGAAATTCCTCCACCTGGTTGCGTGACGTCCCGTTGGCGGGCTTCGTCGAAATTGGTCAGCACTCACCGGGCGCGCAGCGCCAGCTCGCGGAGCGCTTGTCACTGCCGATACGTGTCCGATTGCGTGCGAGAATAGGCCTGCCGCCAGGTAACACAATTACCCTGTTATACGGGAAACCTAACATGATGTTATGTGCGCCCTGCGGAGCATCCGGGCGCAGGCGACGAACGTTGGCGCATCTGCGCCGTGTGAGGTGCTGGCTAGCTGTTCGGGGGTCTCAGGCCGTGTGGCCGGGATCGACCTGCTTCGGGGTCTTCTTCTCGCGCTGCGGGGTCATCTTGGTCGGATCGGGCGCGCCCGGCACGCCACGCGGACCGAGCTGATCGCGTTGGATGTCGTCCTCAGACCGGGACGGCTCGATGCCATTCGGCTCACGAGGCTTGGTCATCGCGGCCTCCTCCTCTTGCACGTGCGCAGGCCCTATATGCCGAGCGCGTTGTCGCCCTTCTCGCGGCCGGGTACGCTGACGTGAACCTCGTGCCCTTGGCGGAGCGCCAGCGAGGCGGCCGCTACCGCCGACTCGAACGCCGATTCCTTGGTGGCGTATTTGCCGTTGACGTTGCCATCGTGCAGCACGCCCCATTCGTCCTCGACCGGCACGATCGCGTATTGAGCAAGGCCCATCATCCACCTCCTATCGTTGCGTGACCTGCGGCTGCGCGGCTGTCACCCGCCAAACCGTGTTGCCGCTGTCGTCGGCAACCAGCAGCGCACCGGTCTTGTCGATGGCGACTCCGACCGGCCGGCCACGCGCCTGGTTGTCGCTGTTGAGGAATCCGGTGACGACGTCCTGCGCCGGCCCGCTCGGCTTGCCGTTGCTGAACGGCACGAACACGACCTTGTAGCCGTTCAAGACTTGCCGGTTCCAACTGCCATGCTCGCCAACGAAGGCGCCGCCGCGATAAGCGCTCGGCAGGCTGGCGCTGGTGGCGAAGGCAAGGCCCAGCGGCGCGACGTGGGAGCTCAGCGCGTAATCCGGCACGATCGCCTTGGCGACGAGATCGGGGCGCTGCGGCTTGACCCGGGGATCGACGTGCTGGCCGTAATAGCTGTAGGGCCAGCCGTAGAAGCCGCCATCCTTCACCGATGTCATGTAGTCGGGGACCAGATCGGGGCCGAGCTCGTCACGCTCGTTCACGACTGCCCACAGCGCGCCGCTCTGCGGCTCGAAGCTGAGACCGTTCGGATTGCGCAAGCCGCTCGCGAATATCCGCCAGCGGCCGGTGGCGCGGTCGATCTCGAGGATGTCGGCGCGATTGTGCTCGGCCTCCAACCCATTCTCGGTGATGTTGCTGTTGGAGCCGACGCCGGCGTAGAGTTTTGAACCGTCGGGGCTCGCCACCAGGCTCTTGGTCCAGTGATGATCAATCGGTCCGCCCGGGAGCGGCGTCAGCACGGTGCCGGGTGCGGTGATTTTCGTATCGCCCTCGGTGTAGGGATATTTGACGATCGCATCGGTGTTGGCGACATAGAGATCGTTGCCGACGAGCGCTACGCCAAAGGGCGAGTTGAGATGGTCGAGGAAGACGCTTTGCGTGTCCGGCACGCCATCGCCATTGCTGTCGCGCAGAAGCGTGATGCGGTTGCTCTCGCCGGGATCGCCGCCGGATGTCGCCCAGGACTCGACAAAACCCATGACGATTTCCTTCGGCCGCTTGATCGCCGCGGCCTTCGGCGCCTTGGATTCCACCACCAGCACGTCGCCGTTGGGCAGCACATAGAGCGAGCGCGGATGTTGCAAGCCGGTCGCAAAGGCCTTGGCCTGCAAGCCCTGCGCAACGGTCGGCGTCTCGTCCTTCTTCCAGCCGACAATCCGCGCGATGTGCATCGGCGGCAGCAGATATTGCTGGATGTCAGGCAGCACGGGGTTGGCGCCGATTTGCGCCTTGGGATCGCCGCTGCCGTCGTTGCAGCCGGCAAGACACAGCAGCGAGGAGCACAGCAGTGCGCGGGCAAATGGGAAGGTCATCGCGCGACTCCGACGCCGTAGCGGTACACCATGGCCCAGCCGAGCCAGCCGGTGACCAGCAAGATCAGGACAGTCAAGACTGAGAGAACGAGCCCCCACGGCCATACCGAGGTCCACGCGTCGCGCGTATGGATGAGCGCATTGATGATCGCGAGGATCAGCGCCACCGCGTTGCCGATCAGATGCGGCCAGGCCGGCGGCTGCGCTCGCACCAGGCGGTTACCAAGGAAATCAGTCAGGCCAGCGATGGCGGCCAGCACGCCGAAGATGACGCCGACGAGAAGGAGCCAGGCGGAAAAATCCGCCCACATGATCTCGGCGCTGACGACATAGGCGATGTCGGTCAGCAATGCCCCGATGAAGCACACGATCGGGATGGGCACCAGCATCGGATGAATCGGATGGCCTGCGATTTGTGCGGTGGACCGCACGCGCACAGCTTCTTGCACGGTTGGCCTCGTGTGAGTTTTCGCCCCGTCCCTGCGGCCAACTCTTGCTCGGCGCGAAGGTTCCTGGGCTTCCGTAGGCCGCAAACGGCTCAGAGCGACCAGACACTCACAGGAACCGGGCGAGCTTCGCCGCCTTGAAATCCCACGCTGATCTCGGATGAAGCGGTTCGCCGCCTGGTTGCCCCGCTCGGCTATCGTGGTGCTGGGACGCCAACAACTCTTCACCAAGAACACGCTGACACCGATCCTGCCGCTGTTGCACAACCGGGATCTCGGCACTTTGGGGAGCGTACTCAGGCTGTGGGTCCTGGTTCTCGCCTCGAACATCGCCGGAACCTGGGGGTCGGATCCGTGCTCGCTCACACCAGCATCTTCGAACCCCGCATCTTGGATGCCTTCTTCGATCTCAGCCGCCGCACCGTCGAGGGGACATTCGGGAAGACGCTCGTCCGGGGGATCTTTGCGGGCTGGTTGATCGCCTTGATGGCGTGGCTTCTTCCAGCCACCAAGGGATCTCGCGCGCACATCGTCGTCGTGATGCCCTACGTTGTCGCGCTCGGCCAGTTCGCGCATATCATCGCCGGCTCCGTCGAGTGCGCCTTCCTGGTGCAAAGCGGCAGGGCGTCCCTGACTCAGTACGCCTTCGACTTCTTTCTACCGACCCTGCTCGGCAACATCCTGGGCGGAACGACCCTGGTCGCCCTGCTGAATTATGGACAGGTCGCAGCCGAAATCGACGACCACAGGGAATAGATCGCCGAGCTTGAACGAGATGTCAGATCGATCATCGTCCTGGCGTGAAGGTGAGCTGACAACCGCAAGGCGGCGCCGTCGATCGCGCCCGCGAAGATCGCGAGGAGAAGGGTACGAAATAATTGCGCTGAACAGCTGGGTGCTATGAGGCAGGGAGAGATTTGGGGCGGCAAGATAGGCCTCGTACGCCCGCCTCAAGCCGTCGTGAAGCGAGGTGGTCGCGCGCCAGCCGAGCTTTGCGAGACGACTGACGTCGAGCAGCTTGCGTGGCGTGCCGTCGGGCCGCGAGGTGTCGAAACTGATTTCGCCGCTGTAGCCGACGATTTCGGCGACGACGCGAGCGAATTCGGCGATGGTGATGTCCTCGCCGGTGCCGATGTTGACCAGCTCCGCGCTCGAATAAGTCTTCATCAGGTGCACGCAGGCATCCGCCATGTCGTCGACATAGAGGAACTCGCGCCGTGGCGTTCCGGTGCCCCACACCACGACGCTCTTGGCGCCCGCGAGCTTCGCCTCGTGGAAACGCCGGATCAGCGCTGCGACGACATGGCTCAGTTCGGGGTGATAATTGTCGCCGGGACCGTAGAGATTGGTCGGCATCACATTGATGAAGTCGCTGCCGTACTGGCTGCGATAGGCCTCCGCCATCTTGATGCCCGCAATCTTGGCGATCGCATAGGGCTCGTTGGTCGGTTCCAGCGGGCCTGTCAACACCGAGTCCTCGCGCAGCGGCTGCGGCGCCAGCTTCGGATAAATGCAGGAGGAGCCCAGAAACATCAGCTTCTCGGCCCCGTTCTGATGCGCGGCCTGGATCACATTGGCTGCGATCGCGATGTTATCGTAGATGAACTGGGCGCGCAGCGTGGCATTCGCGACGATGCCACCGACCCTGGCGGCGGCAAGGAATACGACTTGCGGCCGCGTTCTCGCAAACCAGTCGAACACGGCGGCCTGGTTGCAGAGATCGACCTCGCGCCGGTCCACCGTCACGAGATTCACCTCCTCGCGCGCCAGCCGGCGCAGCAGCGCGCTGCCGACCATGCCGCGATGGCCGGCGACGTAGACGCTCCTGCCCTTCAGTTCAAACGGTGCGTTTGGCACTGCCAGCGTCCCGCTTTGCTTCGGCCAGATCGCTCGCCATCATCTCCGCGACGAGTTCCGCAAACGTTCGCTTCGGCTTCCAGCCGAGCATGTCGCGCGCCTTGCTGGCGTCACCGACCAGGAGATCGACCTCGGTCGGGCGGAAGTAAGTGGGATCGATCTTCACCACGGTCTTGCCGCTCTTCGTGTCGACGCCGGTCTCGTCGATGCCCTCGCCGCGCCATTCGATGCGGCGGCCTACTTGCGCGAACGACAGTTCGACCATCTCGCGCACCGACCGTGTCTCGCCGGTGGCGAGCACGAAATCGTCAGGCTTCTCCGCTTGCAGGATCTTGTGCATGCCTTCGACATAGTCGCGGGCGTGGCCCCAGTCGCGCTTGGCCGAGAGATTGCCGAGATAGAGCGTCTCCTCGAGTCCAACCTCGATGCGCGCGACACCGCGGGTGATCTTGCGGGTGACAAATGTCTCGCCGCGGATTGGGCTCTCGTGGTTGAACAGGATGCCGTTGGCCGCGAACATGCCGTAGGCTTCGCGGTAGTTCACCGTGATCCAGTAACCGTAGAGTTTCGCCACGCCGTAGGGCGAGCGCGGATAGAACGGCGTGGTCTCCTTCTGCGGGACCTCCTGCGCCAGGCCATAGAGCTCGGAGGTCGAGGCTTGATAAAACCGCGTCTCCTTCTCCATGCCGAGGATGCGGATCGCTTCCAGGAGCCGCAGCACGCCGATGCCGTCGGCATTGGCGGTGTATTCGGGGCTCTCGAAGCTGACTGCGACATGGCTTTGCGCCGCGAGATTGTAGATCTCGGTCGGCCGGATCTGCTGCACCAGACGGATCAGATTGGTCGAGTCCGTCATGTCGCCGTAATGCATCAGGAACGGCACGTTCCCGACATGAGGGTCCTGGTAGAGGTGGTCGACACGCGCGGTGTTGAACGAGGACGAGCGCCGCTTGATGCCGTGCACGACATAGCCGAGCGACAGCAGATATTCGGCGAGATAGGCGCCGTCCTGCCCGGTAATGCCAGTGATGAGAGCGATCCGCTCACGCATATGTACCCTTGCTCCCGCGACCGCCCCGCGTCGGGCGACTGCGATCTCGGTCGACGCCACCGTCGAAACACCGCCTCCTTCTTTGACATATCGGACGCTGGGGTCAACTTCACAGGCAAGCCCGGGCGGGTTTCCCGGGATGCCATGCTTGAATCGGGCCGCAGCCCGCGAATCCGGACTGTTACTGCGACCGGTCCGAGGTCCAGCCCTTGTATTCGGCGACATTGTTCCGGGTGACGAGCTTCGAGGGCAGGAGCTCGACCGTCGAGGCCGGCTTCTGGCCGTTGAGTATGCCGACACCGATCTGCACCGCGCGCCGCGCCATGAAGAACGGGTCCTGCGAAGCGGACGCCTGGATCTGCGCCGCCGCCGGGTCCTTGAGCGCGGCCTCGATGTCGGGCGCGCCATCGACCGCGGTGATGATCATGCCGGTGCGGTTTTGCTGGCGCGCCGCGAGGTCGGTGCCGATCGCCTGCGGATCGTTGATGGCGAAAATAGCGTCGATCTTGGGGAAGCGGGTCAGATAGCCTTGCGCGACCGTGAGGCCGCCTTCGCGCGAGCCCTTGGCGTCCTGGTCGCTGGACAACACCTTGATGCCGGGATTCTTCGAGAAAACATTCTTGCAGCCGGTGACGCGGTCGATCACCGCGGAAACCTGCGGTCCGTTCTCGATGATGACGTCGCCCTTGCCGCCCAGCTTGTCGACGATGTACTGGCAGGAAATCTCGCCGGCCTGGACGTTGTTGGTGGTCACGGTGGCATCGGCGCCTTCGGCCGCGGTGTCGACCGCGACGACCACGATGCCTGCCGCCTGCGCCTTCTTGATCGCCGGCCCGATCGCCTTGGGATCACCGGGGTTCAACAGGATCAGGTCGACGCCGGCGGCGATGAAATTGTCGATCTGGGTGACCTGCTTGCCGAGGTCGTATTCGAAGCCAACGGTAGTGATCTTGACATTGGGATTGGTCTTCTTGGCCTCGAACTCGGCGCCCTTCGACAGCGCGACGAAGAACGGGTTGCCCATCGATCCCAGCGAGACGCCGATCGACTTCAGCTCTTTGGCAAAGGACGGCGCGGTACTCAGGGCAAGCGCCATCGCGGCGCCGGCGAGCGTGATCGTCTTCAACATTGGCTTCCTCCCTGGTCTATCTTCAATCCGGCACGGCAGACCAGTCGCCGTAACGGAATCTCGCGTCACACCCTACGCACTCAGCTGCGCACCGGGCCTTCAGGTTCTGGCGGAGCCTTCAACTTCTGCCGGAGCCTCAGGTTCTGGCGGAGCCTTGCAGCCGATAGCGATCCAGCGCCACGGCGCCGATGATCACCAGACCCTTGATCACATATTGCCAGATGTCGGAGACGCCGGTGAGGATCAGGCCGTTCGAGAGAACGGCGATGATCAGCGCGCCGACCAGTGTGCCCCAGATCGAGCCGATGCCCCCGACGAAAGAGGTGCCGCCGAGGATGACCGCGGTGATGGCATCAAGTTCGTAGCTTTGTCCGAGCTGCAAGCCATTGGCCGCATAGAGCCGCGCCGCCTGCATGCCACCCCCGAGCCCAGCCAGCAATCCCGACACGCCATAGACGAAGATCAGGACGGCCCAGACCTTGATACCGGCAAGCCGCGCCGCGCTCTCATTGCCGCCCACGGCGTAGATGTGCACGCCGAGCACGGTCCGGCGCAGCACCAGCCACGAAAACAGGATGACGAGCAGAGCAATCACCGAGAGCCAGGGGATCGACACGACGCCCGGAACCAGTGTCAGTGAGCCGTTGCCGATGAAGGCGTAGGGAATGGATGGATTGAACACGGTGGTGTCGGCGCCGAGCAGCCGCGCCAGACCGCGCACCGCGGTGAGCGATCCCAGCGTGACGATGAACGGCGGCAGACGCAACAGCGCGATCAGCGCGCCATTGACGACGCCGAAGCCGAGCCCAGTGAGCACCGCAACCGGCAGCCACAGCGCGCTCAGCTCGGGCAGTTTCGACATCGTCAGGCCCGCCATCGCCGCTGCTGCCAGAATCGAGCCGACCGAGAGATCGATGCCGCCGGTGAGAATGACGAAGGTCATGCCCGCGGCAAGCACGGTATTGACGGCCGCCTGTTGCAGGACGATGCCGAGATTTTGGCCGGTGAAGAAACGGCCCTCCGACAAATAGTGAAAGCCGATGCAGAGCAGCAGCAGTACCGGCAGCATGCCGAGTGCGCTGATCAGGGCCCTCACCCGCAGTCGTTTCGTCTCTGCGGCAGCACCATTGGTCGTTGGTGTGGGCTGGGCCTTCGAGGCTCCATTTTCAGGCATCGAGATGCTCCATCCCAGTCGCAAGCGCCATGATGTCTTCCTGTGTCAGCGGCGAAGTCGGGCCGCGCCTGACCTCGCCAGCGATATGCCCCGACCGCATGACCAGGACGCGATCGCAGATACCGATGATTTCAGGCAGATCGGACGAAATGACAAGAATCGCGGTGCCGGCCTTGGCGAGATTGTCGATGATCGAATAGATCTCCGACTTGGCGCCGACGTCAACGCCGCGCGTCGGCTCGTCCAGGATCAGCACCTTCGGCGCAATGGCAAGCAGCCGGGACAACAGCACCTTTTGCTGGTTGCCGCCGGACAGGCCACCTGCGGAGACGCCAACATTGGCGGCGCGGATACTGAGCCCCGTGAAGGCTCTGTTGGCGCGCTCGCGCGCCTTGTCGCGATCCAGGAACCAGCCAAGCTTCGCATCACGCCCGAGCACCGCGAGGTTGATGTTGTCCAGACATGACATGTCGAGAAATAGGCCGAGCGCCTTCCTGTCCTCCGTGAGATAGGCGATGCCGGCCTCGAGCGCCTCGCCCGGGGTTCGGATGTCGATCGGGCGGCCTTCTAGCTCGAGATGTCCCGATGTTCTTGGCGCCGCGCCGATGATGAGTTGCGCAAGCTCGGTGCGGCCAGCACCGATCAGGCCGGCGAGCCCGACCACTTCGCCGGCGTGCACGGTGAGCGAGCAGCCCTTGACGCGCTGCCCGTCGGCCATATCAACCGCAGCGAGCACGGGGTGCCCCTTTCCGGCCCCGGGATCATGATCCTTTTTGTAGAAGGAGGAGACGTCGCGCCCGACCATCAGGCGGACGATGGTGTCGGCCCGGATATCCTGCTTGTCGAGCGAGCCGACCAGGCGTCCGTCGCGCAGCACGGTGACGCGGTCACCGAGCGCATAGACCTCGTCCATGCGGTGCGAGATGTAGATGATGGCGAGCCCCTCGGCACGGAGCTGGCGGATCAGGGCAAACAGCCGCTCGCTCTCGCCGGCCGACAGCGCGGTGGTTGGCTCGTCCATGATCAGGATTTTTGACCTCGCGTGCAGCGCACGCGCGATCTCGACGAGCTGGCGCTGGCCCATGGAGAGATGCGCCACCAAGGTCGACGGCAGGAAATCCGCGCCCAGCCGCTCCAGGATCGGGCCAACGCCCTCGCGCATGGCGCCCCGCGCCAAAAATCCGGAACGGGACACCTCGCGACCGAGATAAATATTCTCCGCGACGCTCAAATTGGGGGCCAAAGACAGTTCCTGATAGATGATCGAGATGCCCGCGGCACGGCCGCCGAGCGGGCCTTCGATCCGCACCGGCTTGCCCTCGATGCGGATCTCGCCCCCGGCATCGGGCCGGTAGGCACCCGATAGAATTTTCATCAGGGTTGATTTACCGGCCCCGTTCTCCCCCATCAGCGCATGGATCTCGCCGGCATAGACGGTCAGGTCAACCGCACGCAGCGCCTTGATGCCGAAGAAGGATTTTGAGACCCCGCGCATCTCGAGGATCGGATCGTTCATCGTGCCTCCCGGCGCACAACGCGTTTCCCACCCGCGTCTCGTGTCCTGCCAGCGCGGTTCGCGCATTAAACAAAAGGCCGCGGCGCACGGCAATACCGAACAGCGAGGAATGTGAAATTGAATGATGCTAGTGGCGCGGCCTGTATAATTCGCGCCACGCCGGTAGCCGCTCGGCATAGGCATCGACGAGCAGGCTTTCAGGTTCGAATGTCTCGATCCGTCGCGGTGGCGTGCAGACGGCCTCGACTGCCTCGCCCGTGACAGCAAGCCGCCCCAATCTCGCCGCACCGAACGCTGCACCGGTCTCGCCGTCGGCAAAGCGATGGATCGGAATATCCAGAACATTGGCCAGCACCGACAGCCAGAACCGGGATCGTGAACCGCCGCCGATGACGTCTGCTTCCGCGACCGCAATGCCGGCGTGAGCTAGCGCATCCCGGCAGTCAGCGAGCGCGAAGCCGACGCCCTCAAGCACGGCCTGCACGATCGTCGTGCGATCGGTGCCGTGGCTCAACCCGTCGAGCATGCCGCGCACGGCGGGTCGTCGTGCGGGGTCCGCTCGCCCGCGAGATAAGGCAAGAAGTTCACGGTGGACGGCGCCTGCGGGCGCGGCCCAAGCGGCGCCAGCAGCTCGGCCTCGGCGACGCCGAACAGGCGCGCGACCCAGGCCAGGCAGGAGGCCGCCGAAAGGATCGCGCCGGCCTGGATCCACATTGCCGGGATCGCGTGACAGAAGGTGTGGACCACGCGGTCGGGGTTGGCGGCGATCGTGCTGGTCGGCGCCAGCAAGGCACCCGAGGTCCCCAGCGAAATAAAGGCGTTTCCAGGCCTGATCGCGCCGATGCCGATGGCGCCCGCCGGATTGTCACCGGCGCCGCCCGCGATCATCGGCCGCTTAGTCATGCCCCAGCGCTGCGCGAGCTCGTTGCGCAATGTTGCCGCGGGCGCGCAGCCCTCGACCAGACGCGGCATGTGCACGCGTGACAGGCCGGTCGCCGCCAATGCCGCATCCGACCAGTCCCGGCGCGCGGCGTCGAGCCACAGCGTGCCCGATGCATCCGAAACGTCCTCGATCGCTTCGCCCGTCAGCACCAGGCGCAGATAGGCCTTGGGAAGCAGGACGAGCTTCGTCGCCGCGAAAATCTCAGGCTCGTGCGCAGCGATCCAGAGCAGCTTGGGCGCGGTGAATCCTGGCATCGCCTTGTTGCCAGTTGTCGCACGCAAAGCGGGCCAGCGTTGTTCCAGAATGCGGCACTCCGCGGCGGAGCGTCCGTCGTTCCACAGGATGCAGGGCCGCAACGGCTTCGCGCGCGCGTCAAGCAGCGTGGCGCCATGCATCTGGCCGGACAGTCCGATCCCTTCGACCGCCGCCAACTCTCTGGCATGCCTCGCCTGCAAGGCGTCCAGGGCGGCAAAAGCCGCGTCGATCCACTGCGCGGGATCCTGCTCGAAATAGCCTGATAGCGGTGAGGCGGACGTCAGCGCCCGGCTCTCGCTTGCAATCACGCGCTGGGCGCCGTCGACAAGAACAGTCTTGACCGCCGACGTGCCGAGATCGATGCCGAGATACATGGATGCTTACAATTGCTGGCGTCGAAATGGACGACGCGCGCCGCGACGTCGGATCGTCCAATCAATCCAAGAAGGCTGATCGCGTCAAGGGACGCGCGCCTCCCAAGCTGATCATCGAGGCTGGACTAGCCCGCCTGTCGAACATTTCGGACCAGGTCTACCAGGCCCATATCGACCAACGTGCGGTGGAACCGGCGTTTCCGTTCGGAGGCCGACGCAAAGTAGGTTTGCCCGCAATCCTCAAGCAAGCTGGCGCGGGTCGAGAATATCGGATCGAGCGGGAGGCCTGCGCGCTGCAATGCCACAGTTCCAAGAAAGGCGATGTCGAGATCCGCGCCTCGTCCCGATCCGAATTGCTCGGGAGTGATGTTCAACGCCTCCATCGCGTAAAATGTTCGGAACGCACGCCGCGCGTCGGCCGCGAGCTTTAGCTGCCGATCGATCTGATTGGTGAATACGGGTTGGTGATCGCCATAGTGCACCACGAGAAGCGGGCGCTCTGGAAGGGTTGTTTCCAGCTTCAGCTTGAGCTTTTGCCAGGTTGAGGCGGTCTCCACCAGCCGCGCATAATACTCGGCGTATCTGCGATCCGGCAGGTGCGCCATAGCGAAAGCGCGCTCGCTTTCAAACTGTCCCGGCGCAACCAGGCGCCTGTCATGCGGGCCATGATTGAAGTTGGTCAGCACATACAGAAATCGAGGCGTTGCCGGATTGTCGGCGATGCTGCTTGCATAGCCGTCGATCACCGCCTCCAGGAACAACGCGTCGGAATTTGTCGCCTCGAAACGCCTGATATCGAACGGTGGCGGAATGTCGTCGATGAAAATGCGTTCGTTCATCCCGATCGAGCTGTAGAATTCATCATAGTTGAGAAAACTGCGGCGACAGCTCGACATCAGCGTTGTCTGATAGCCGAGCGAGGCCAGCGAATGGGTGAGACTGCTGTGGAATCGACCTGCGCCCTTTCTGAAGAGCTGGTAGGCACTCGACCCGAAGCTTGCACTCGAAAGACCGGTCAGCAGGCTGAATTCAGACTGCCACGATCCGCCCCCGAAGATGTCCACGTTGAGGCACCCGTGTTCACCGTCTTCAGGGGACAGGAAGGCCTCGACGGCGGGCTCAATCGGCAAGCCAAAAACGCGCGGGTCGAAAACCGATTCGTGCTGGATCACGATAATGTCGGGAAAGCGGGTTGAGCGCGCCGGCACCGCCGCCCTGAGCGGCAGTGGCTCGATTGCGATGTCACTGAGCGTCAGCCGGCCGAACTGCTGCCAGGAAGCGGGGTCGACGAGCGAGGCCATGAAGCTCGAGTAGAAGCAGCGCGGCTGGGACAGCGTCAGCCGCCAAGACGACGCGCCTTTCGCAAAGATGCTGGCGAAGCAAATGAGGGCGAGACCGAACAGGAGAATTCGAAGCTCGATCGAAATGGGAGATCCAGCGGCGTAGAACAACACCGCGGCCGACGCAAAGGCGAAAAGGAAGCTTCCCACCAGAACACCCAACATCATGCGTGGGTATTGCGACACAAAAAATGGGACCGTCCCTGCGAACACGAGCGGCAAGTCGGACACGGTGAGTTTGAGTGCGCTGTGATCGAATTTGACGATCGATAGTCCGGCAATCGCGATCACCAGAAGGCAAGACAGCAGCACCGCCCTCTCAAGATCCGCAACGAAAACCAGCATCAGGGCGGCGGTAAACAACAGTGCGGCCATTGCAAACAGAAGCTGCTCGGCACTCCGTTCCGCCAGCACAACGAGGCCGATGGCTCCTACAATCGCCAAACCCAACAACATCGCGGCATGATGCTCTGAAAGCGCGACCTCTTCAATGAGGCTGAAGGCCTATTGACGGGGTGCAGATCGCGGCTGCGGCTCACAAGTCCTCGATTCTGCGCGGGATGAGCTCGGTCCGCGTACTCACATCTTGATCGTCAGCTTGCGGTTCTCACCGAGATTAGGTTTCTCGCCGGTCAACCTCGCCTTGGCAAACTCGAATGCCGCAACGGCGGAGCTCGCCGGTCCGTCCCACAATTCCGCGGTGAAAGGCTCGACCCGCAACAAAGATACGTCTGCATCGGTCGGGCCACCCGGCCACCACACCTCGTCGGTTTTTCGCCACACGGCCCTGATCTTGTCGGGATCGCGCATGACCGAGGCGCGACCGGTGATCGACAGGTAGGCGTTGGCGCTCGAATCGATGAAGACCAGCCCGACATCGGGCGCGGCCTCGATTTCGTCCTCCTTGGGACTATGGAGGTCGGTTACGAAGAAAATCACGCCGGCATCGCGGTCGGGTCTCGCTTCAAGCGGCCGCGCACGCAGTCCATCGCCGAACTGCGTCGTCAGCATGCACACGCCGACGTTTTGGATAATGTCCCAGACGCGGTCGACAGGATCTTTCTTGCTCATAAGTTAAACCGAGCTGCAGTGTTCGAAGTGACCCGGTCCAGCGATCCGTGGTCATTTGCGACCGCACTGGAATTGCCGGCACAGCACATGACAAACCGGAAACGGCCGATCCGTTCCTGATCGTGCCGGAACACCCGAGAAGTAGCGCTGCTTGCGCGGCGCCGCGTCGAGCGGGCGAACACGACCGTGCCAGCAGCCCAGAGCGCTTTGCTGCACCGGCGATTGCTTTATCAGTTCCTTCGAGCAGGAGTTGTCGTGCCGGTTGAGCGGTCAAAAATAAGACGCCACCAATCGACGGAGGTGGACGCATTTCACGGCTCGGATCAGCGTTCGGCCGAGTCCGCCATCCTTGTCAGGACAGGCCGTCCAATGATGGCCTCAATGAGGACAATCGATGCAGCCGTTCCAAGATTCCAGATCAGGTTCATAATGGTGGCATCGAGGCGATAGAGAAGCGACATGGCTGTCGAAGTCATGCCGGCGACAGCCAGTCCGGCCGCCAGCGTCACCAAGGCGGGGCGCAGGCGGACTACATGACGCAACATCACAAAAATCGATACCGACAGCGGTAGGCTAATGAGGAGCACCGTGGCGAAGCACTGAAAAGCGACGCCCATCCGCAGGCTGCCTGTGTCGTAGCTCACCCAGTCCGTGAGGCAACCATAGCCGAGGGTCGCCATCCACACCGCTAGCGAGGGCAGCGGAAGCAGCAGCCAGAACCGCGAACGGTCGGGCAGGCTTGCCATCAGGCAACTGAATGCGGCCAGCGCACTCGTCACGCAGGAGGCCGTCGTCCCAACGAGGAAAGACGGGTTGCGTAGCTGATTTGCAATGTCTGACCGAAGACCATGTTCGACAACAAGCAAGATCAGGACGACGAGCGCGATCAGAAGCCAACAGCCGGCACGGAACAGCGGAGGGCGAATGACGCGCACTGGTCGCGCCGCGTTCGCCAGGGTCTGAATGAGATCTGTGGTCTCCATCTAGTTGCCTCCCTCGCCCAGAAGGCGCCTGAGCGCCTTGATGCCCCGATGGGCAGAAACCTTCAAAGACGCAATAGACACTCCGCTCTGCTCCGCAGCCTCCCTCAACGACCGCTCCTGCAACTTCAACAGCGTGATAGCCTGACGCTGGCCAGTCGGAAGAGACTGCAGGGCGACGCCCACGGTGTGGCTATCCAGCGCGTGCTCACTCGTCTGGTCGGGGGCTGCAAAGGCTTCATGCTTGGTTTCCAACATCACTTCTCCTGCCGCGACGCGCCCGAGAGCGCGCAAGCGATCTGCAACACGGTGCCGTGCGATACCAGCCAGCCAGGGCTTGAACGGGCGTGACGGGTCGTATGTTTGCCGAACCTCATGCAGTGTCAGCAGGATGTCCTGGACGGTATCTTCGGCATCGCTGGCATTGCGATGCGCCCGGTTCGCAATCGTCCGCAAATAAGGCGTGATGCCGAGCAACAGGCGGTGATAGGCGTCGGTGTCGCCGCATTGCCCTCGCACCATGAGCGCCGTCCACTGCTGCGGATCCGTCGCGCGCAAACCGGACACCTCAAAACCGCGTGGTGAGATCGGTCAGCCAAGCGGGTGACGCGGCGACAAGCGCGGCTTCCAGGGCGTGATCCGCACCGGTCAGGATTAGAACTGCAACCGTCACCGCGCTTCCGCCGAGCAAGAGCTTGCCAACCTTTCCGGCATTCATCATTTTGCCCTGCCAGCGCATCATCGCCGTTCGGGACAGCAATCCAGCGATGAGCAAGGGGACCGACGTCCCTAATCCGAATGCGACCATAACCGCTGCCGCGCTTACGAGATCTTGGTCCCGCGCCGCAAGCACGGACGCCGCGCCGAGTGTGGGTCCCACGCAGGGGCTCCAGACGGCGCCCAGCAGAACGCCCACCACGAACTGCCCCTTGACACCGGTCGGGGTCATGCGGGCGATGAGCCGGCTTCCAGCGTTGCTGACGCCACCGGTAGCCATCGCGAAGCGTTGCTGCAATGCGCCGCTCAGCAGGATGCCGCCCAATCCGGCCAACAGCACAGCGGAGATGTCGCGGAACACGTCGCCGTCGAGACCGATCGCGAATCCCACCGTAGCGACGAACAATCCGATGCTGGCGAAAGAAAGCACCAGGCCGGCGAGCAATGCAGGCACACCCAGTCGATGCACGGCGAGGGCAGGCCCGAGCACGAGCGGCAGCAGTGGCAGCACGCACGGGGATAGCGTCGAGAGCATTCCCGCGATAAACCCGAACCCCATGCTGACGAATGGCAAGGTCACTCCGATGTTTCCTCAAGTTGCGTTTTCGAGCGAAGCTAGCCCCGGTTCGCGCGAAGCAACGCGTCAAAACAAAAAGCTAGTCGTTCGCTTTTTCAAGCAGCGCCTTGATCGAACCGGCATCGGTATCACCGGTTGAGCGACCCTTTTCGGCGGCACCGTGGAACACGATCAGCGTGCTTTGCTTCTGGGCGCCCATGGCCCGGACAATGTCCTTTTGCGTGTCGAAATCGACGTTGTAGACGACCAGATCCTTGAACGCGGCTTCATTCTCCAGACTGTCCAGGATCGGCCTCTGCTTGGCACAATACGGGCACCAGGGGGCGGTGATGTGGACCAGAATTGGCTTGCCCTCGTGTTGGCTGGCCTCAAACACCTGCTGCGTGAACGGTACCTCCGTCGCAGCGAAAGCGGCAGGGCCTAGCCCCGCAAAAAGGCCCAGGGCCAAGGCGGCCACAGCCATGGTTCTCGAAAAATGCATTGCAAATCTCCTGGCAGTTTGTGAACGCCCAGCAAATGCAGCCGGGCTTGTGATCCAATGTTCGGATCTTTCCGCCAAAAGGTTACAGCCGTCGGTAGGGGATTTTGTATCCGTCCATGGCAAAGCCTGGGCGCCGACTTCGGCACCGGGACTCCGTCGCTACCCAACGTCTCTGGCACACATGCACGCGAACACCGTGCGCCGGAAGTGCGATCAGTTACCGTGGTGATAACGTCGCTTCGCTAGACCGAGAAAACCGCCGAGTTTAGATCTGTGTCAGCCGTGTTGTCGGAATGGAATCTGGAAAATCGTGCCAAGTCATTGAAACGTCTGGAGCGGGTGAAGGGAATCGAACCCTCGTATTCAGCTTGGAAGTCTCGGATTTTCGCAGTGTTTCCAAAAGCCGTTCTGACATTTTCGGCTTTTTTGGCCCATTGAGATCATTGCGGAATTTCTCGTTGTCAGAATGGCGGTTGCGAGTCCCATGTTGCAGAACATTTGGCTCGGGTCGAGATAGGTTCAATCGGCGAGGTACAACAGATGCCCCCACAGACTCCCGCCGCTCGTGATTTTCCCTGGCCTCAACGGCTTGCCTAGCCAACCGCCCTATCCACCCACCCTGAGATTTGGCTTGCCCCTCAAGGCAGGTCCTCCGCCGGCCTCACCAGGCGTAGCGCACCGTACCCTTGCCGGCGTATGAGCGCGTCACGTTGGAGAACTCGCCCTCGAAGCTGGCCGAGGCCGACCACCCGTTCAGCCATTTCATCTCCGCTGAGACGGTGGTGAGCGCGGAGTCGGCTGCCGGCCGCGCACCGCTGACGACGAAGCTCGCACCGGGCAGCGCCTGGAACGTCGCGGCCACCGAGTGATCCGGATTGAAGTCGTGCGCCCAGGCGGCACGGCCACGCAGAGTGAGCACGCCGTTCTGCATGGCAAAGGACTTGTCGGCGCGAAGGCCGAGTTCGCTGCGGGTGTCGGTCACGCTCTTGGCGGCATAGGCCAGCGCGAACGCATTGCTGCCCGAGACGACCGTTTCGGCATAGGCCGGCAGGTTGAACGTCGTGAACTGGCCCGCGGCATAGGGCGTGAGGCCGATGCCGCCGATCCATGACGAGACGAAGCGATAGCCGCTTTCGAGCCGGCCGCTCCACGCATTGGCGTTGAACTCGGCGCGCAGGCGATCGACGCCGGCGAGTGTCACGGTGCGGTCGGTGGTGACATCCTGCCGGCCATAGGCCAGCGCCGCGGAGATATAGCTCGGGCCATTGGTGTGGTGGACGTAGGCGCCGGCCTGGAACAGGTCGGAGCGGCCGGAGCCGCCACCAGTCACAGAGAAGCTGGTGCCGCCGCCGGCGAGCGCGAAGCCGGCCAGTGTCTGCGGCGAGAAGGCGTATTCGGCGCCGGCGGCGGTGCCGAACAGGCGGCTGGTCGCGCTGTTCGATCCCTGCGCGGTGTTGCCGTCCGTCGTCTGCGATCCGGCGAAGCCGGAAGCCCACACGCTCCAGCGCTGCTCGAAGGTCCTGGTCGGTGGCGCCTTGGCCAGCATCGCAAAGGCGTCGCGCGCGGCGCCTGCCGGCGCGCTGTCGGCATAGGCCGGCGCAACGGAGCCGCCGGTGTCGCGGCCCGCGCCGGAGGGATCGGTGAGCAGGCCCATGAACTGGCCCATGGCCTGGAACGTGGTCCCTTGCGAACCCACCGCGGTCTCGCCGGAGGCCTGGGTCAGGCCGGCGGCGGTGAGCCCGCTATAGACCAGCGAGATGCCGCCGTTCGCGTTGAACGAGTTGATGATCGCATTGCCGACCTTCTGCTGATTGCCGGAAAGGCCGCTGCCCGGCGGCGCGACGAAGTCCAGGATCAGGTTCAGATAGGCGTGCGTGGCGTCGTAGCTCAGCGTGCGGCTGAAGTTCGACGGCAGGTTGGTCTCGACGACAGAACCGAACGTGCCGCTGACGCTGCCGGCGGTCAGGATGGCGTATTGCTTGGCGACGTAGCTGCCATTGGCATAGACCGCCTTGAGCGTCGATCCGCCCAGCGTCGCCGTGCCCGTGACGTTGGCAAAGCTCGACGTCGCCGGATTGATCTGCACCATGTAGTAGGCACCGGACTGCAGGGCGAGGCTGCCCACCACGTTCAATGACGAGTTGGCGGCGCCGTTGCCTGCCGCGAGCGTGCCGCCGGCGTTGACGGTTGTGGTGCCCACCGTGCCGCCACCGCCCAGGGCAGCGCCGCTGGTGACGGTGACGCCGCTCGAGGCGGCGATCGAGCCGCTCACGCCGAGCGCGCCGCCATCGACAATTGTGGCGCCGGTGTAGGTGTTGATGCCCGCCAGCGTCAGTGTGCCGGCGCCGACCTTGATCAGCGATGTCCCGGTGAGTATGCCGTCGCCGGTGAGCACGCCGGTGACAGTGGTTGACAGATTGTTGCTGCCAACCGTCAGCGCAGCGCCGTTGAGGTCGAAGCGGCCGATGCCGGCGATCGAGCCGGCGCTGATCTTGCCGTCGCTGTTCAGGCCGGGGGTGTAGAAATTGATGACGGCGCCGGGCGCGACATTGGTGAGCTGCGCGTTGTCGGGCGTCGAGTCGCCGTCGAACAGCACGTTGCTGCTGTTGATGATGATGGCGTTGCCGGCCGTGGAGTGGCCGTAGAACGTCAATTGATTGTTGTTGGTGATGGTGGCGTTGCCGGCCGTAGCGCTGGTGGCGAAGACCAACTGGGCGGCGTTGGTGATGGCCGCATTGCCGGCCGTGGCATTGGCGCTGAACGCCAGCGTGCCGGCGGAAACCGTCGCGCCGGAAAAACTTTCGGCGCCGGTCAAGGTCAGGGTACCGGCGCCGGACTTGGTCAGCGTGCTGCCGCTGACACCCTGGCTGATGACGAAATCGTTGGTGACGTCCGCAATATCGAATGTGCCGCCGCCGGCACCCAGATTGATGGTGCGTGCGGTGGCATTGAATGCCGTGCCGGTGACCTGCAGGGTCCCGCCGTTGAAGGTCAGGCTGCCCGCGAGGTCGCCGAGATTGGCGTCTGAGGAGACGCTGACCGTTCCGCCGGCGAAGGTGGTGCCGCCGGTATAGGTGTTGGCGCCTGACAGCGTCAGCGTACCGGTGCCAATCTTCACCAGCGAGCCGCCCGCGCCGCCGCTGTAGCCGCCATCGGCGATCACGCCGCTGACGGTGGTCGACAGATTGTTGCTGCCGACCGTGAGTTCGTTGGCGCCGAGATAGAAGGTGCCGTCGCCGGCGATCGAGCCGGCGCTGAGCTTGTTGTCGCCGTTCGGGCCGGAGCTGCCGGAGAAATCGAAGACGGCGCTCGGGTCGTTGTTGATCAGCTGCGCATTGCCCGCGGTCGAGTTGCCCTGGAAAGTGGTCGTTCCGACGGAATTGTTGAAGATGCCGCCGCCATTGTTGGTGATGACGGCGTTGCCGGCCGTGCTGGTGCCGCTGAAAACGAGATTATAGGTGTTGGTGATGGCCGCGCTGCCAGCCGTGCTGGCGCCGTCGAAATACGTCGCGACGTTGTTGGTGATGGTTGCGCTTGCCGCCGTGCTCGAGCCGCCGAAACTCAAGACGCCGTTGTTGGTGATGCCGGCGGTTCCGGCCGTGCTGGCTTGGTTGAAATTGGTTAAGTTGGTGTTGGTGATGACGGCATTTCCGGCCGTGCTCAAACCGTAGAAGGAAAGCATGCCGCTATTGTTGATCGTCGCGCTGCCAGCGGTACTGGTGTCGTAGAAGATCGCGTTGCCGGCGTTGGTGATGGTGGCGCTGCCGGCCGTGCTGGTGCCGTGGAAATTCAACGTGCCGCCATTGCTGTTGATGTTGATGGTGGCGCTGCCCGCCGTGCTCGAATTGTCGAAGCCGACGAAGCCGTAGTAGCCGCTGGTGATGTTGGCGTTTGCGGCGGAGCTCGTATCGCTGAAGATGAGCTGGCCGTAGGTGTTGTTGGTGATGGCGGCGCTGCCGGCCGTGCTCGTGCCGTAGAAGTATATCAAGCCGCCGTTGTTGGTGATGGTCGCGCTGCTGGCCGTGCTGCTGTCGCGGAAATTCATAATGCCGTTGTTGGTGATGCCAGCGCTTCCCGCCGTGCTCGAATTGTTGAAGGCCAGGGTGTTATTGTTGGTAAGGCTGGCGTTTCCGGCCGTGCTCGAATCGTTGAAGCTGACGGTCACGCGGTTGCCGCTGGCGGGATCGGTGGCGATGGTGGAGCTTCCGGCCGTGCTGCGGTCGTAGAAGTTGACGGTGCCGCTTCCCGTGTTGGTGATGGTCGAGGTCCCGGCCGTGCCATCGTCGTAGAAGGAGAGGGTGCCGCTGTTCGAGATGCTAGCCGAGCTGGCGCTGCTCGAGCCGAAGCGGGAGTTGTGGAAGGTCACGGTCCCGCTGTTGGAGATGCTGGTGGTGCCGGCAAGGTCCGAGTTGACGACGGCGAAGGTGCCGTCGGCGCCGACAGTGACCGCTCCGCGGATGGCTTGGCTGGCTCCAATGCTGGCAGAGCCGAGTTGTAGCGTGCCGCCGTTGATAGTGACGTCGCCGGCCATGGTCTGGTACCCGCCGGCGAGCGTCAGCGTGCCTGTACCGATCTTGACCAGCGAACCGTTCAGAATAATGCCGCCGGTTAGGACGGTTGACAGATTGTTCGAGCCAACCGTCAGTTGGTTGCCGCCAAGGTCGTATGTCCCGGCGCCGGCGATCGAGCCGGCCGTGACAGGACCCGACGTCAGGAATAGAATTTGACCTAGGCCACTCACGTTGAGGGCGGCATTGCCGGCCGTGCTGTGGTCAAAAAACTGGAGATCGCCGTTGTTGACGTTGATGGTGGCGGCGCCGGCGGTGCTTGATCCAACGAAGTTGCCCAACGCGTTGACGCCGTTGTAGTTGATCGTGACGCTGCCGCTGTTGACCGTGATTCCGGCGCCCGCCATGTTCAACTGGCCGCTGACATCAAACGTGTAGTTCGAGGCGCCGGCATTGAAGGTCCAGCCGCTCACACCGGCGTTCGAAATCGACAGGCTGGTGGTATTCGAGGTCCCGAAGGTGGCCGTGCCTGATGGCACAAAGCCGCCATCCCAGTTGGAGGCGGTGCCATAGTCGTTGCTAGCGGGAGAGGTGAGCCAGGTGCCATCCGACGCGCGCGCCGGCGCAGCCGGCAGCGCCCAGGCCAAGGCCAGCGCTGACGACGTCAACAGCGCGGCCCGCAGACGGCGAGTCGCCGCGAAACAATCTTTCCCCGTTCTCACCACTTCCCCCAGCACGCGACCCGCGAGTCCTCGACAGGATTCTTCGCATCGGGTCCGGGCTGGTGTCCTGATAAGGGGGTGGTCAGATTCTGAAGATTTCTGATATTTGTCTTTCAGAGCCGATTTTCGGGTATTTTCGGCAGACTTCCGCTATATGAGCCGCCTTGAGAGACGCTTTGGGGGATAGCTTGCTTCGTTTCGCCGGCTTCGAGCTGGACCAGCAGCGCGCCGAGCTGCGCGGGGCCAATGGCACGCCGATCAAGCTCCGCCCCAAGACCTTCGAGATGCTGCGGTTGCTCGCGACCAGCGGCGGCCGGGTGCTGAGCAAGCAGGAGCTGATGGAGGCCGTCTGGCCAAACGTCCATGTCGGCGAGGACAGCCTGTTTCAATGCATCCGCGAGCTTCGTACGACGCTTCATGACGAGCGGCGGCAGCTGATCAAGCTCGCCTCCGGCGGCGGCTATCTGCTGGCGACGGAGGTCGTGGAGGCGCCGGAGGTCCCGGCACAAGCCGAGGTGCCGCGCTCGGCTCCGACCAGGGGGACCGAACCCGAACCGCCGGCCGAGATCGTCGCGGTGGCCGTGAGGCCCGGGCGCGTCAGATTCGGGTTGGGCCGGCAGGCCACGGTCGCTGCCGCGGCCGGGCTCTGCGTGGTCATCATAGGGCTTGCGGTTGCCGCGCCCGTGCTGAAGCCGGATCTCCTGTTCAAGCGGACACCGCCGCGGCTCGCCGTGATGCCAATCGTCGATGCCAGCAACGACCCGCGCGGCGCGGTGATGGCCGCCGAGCTCACTGCTCGTCTCACGGACGGTTTTGCCAGGATCCAGAACATCAGCGTGGTTGCGCCACGATTGGCGGTGGTGGCGGGGGGCGAAAGCGCTACCATACCTGCCACCTCATCCGGCTACGAACTGCGTGGCGAACTGCAGCACGGCGATCAATCCTGGACGCTGCGGGCGCGCATCATCAAGGCGGGCACCGGCGAGGTTCAGTCGGTTGTTGCAGCTTCGGTCAATGGGGACGAGGCGGATGCGCAGCTAGCGCAATCGCGGCTCGCTGCCGGCGCCGGCCATGTGCTTGCGCGCCGCTTGAATGAAATCCTGGAGCCGAGTGCATCGTCATCGCGCAAATCGTCGGCGGGCGGCGACAGGGTCGCCGTCGAGCAGGCGCTCGCCTCGATCAACCAGACCACGCGCGAGCGTTTTGGCGCGGCGCAGAGCATGCTGCAGAAGGCGCTCACCGACGACCCTGATAACGTCGATCTCGCCGTCGCGCTCGCCTCGCTGCAGCTGCGCGGCATCCAGATGGTCTGGTTCAGCCCGGAGGAGGCCGTCGCGGTCGAGGCCAAGGCCAATGCGACGCTCGAGCAGGCGCTGCGGTCGAAGCCGAATTCGATTCCGGTGCTCGAGGCCCATTGCCGCTTCCTCAGCGCCACCAATCATTTCGTGGAAAGTCTCGTCACCTGCGGCAAGGCATTGAGCTTCGATCCGTGGAACGGCTCTGCGCTCTATCTGATCGGCTTAGGCCAAATCTATCTCGGCCGCTTCGACGATGCGCTCGCGATATTCCAGCAAGCCGATCGTTACGACACGCCGCCGGCCTCGCGCTGGACCTGGTTGCTCGGCGCGGGCCTTGCGAATGTCCTGATGGGGCGCGACGAGGAGGCGCTGCCGTGGTTGCAACGTTCGATCGCCGTAACGCCGGCGACCGGGCGCTCGCATTTGCTGCTTGCTGCCGCCTATCAGAGATCGGGTCGGTTCGAGGAGGCGAAGGCGGCGGTCGCGGAGGGACTGAGGCTGCGGCCCGGCACGACCAGGCTCACCGTCTGGCCGCCGATGAAGAACGCAAGTCCGGTCTGTATCGCAGCCTGGGATCGCGTCGTTCAGGCCGAGGTCGATGCCGGATTGCCGGAACAGTGAACGCGGTGGCGACCACGACGGCGTTGACCTCATTGCTCTGAGCTTTAGGCAGCATTAACTTCAAAGGATCGCTCGGATCGATGTCAGGAGCCTGGTTTAAGCGATTGGTCAAATCCCGGCAGCTCAACTTCAGTTCGGGAGCTGAGGCGCAGATCACCGTCGCAGGACACTACGCCGACTGATCGTCTGACCACTCATCCGCGCAAATTTTCGCGAAGCTTGTGTTCGATCCGTCCTTTCTTACGCCACTGTCGCCGATTTCCGCACGCGCGTTCAGTAGCTCTTCTCCAAACCAGGAGATTCGGTTTTGATGAGTTCGTACCTCAAGAGGTCCGGGGTAGCGCGGGGAATACGACAGCGCATCAAGCGACACGTGAAGCCGTCGATCGGAAAGCGAGCACCAGAACGTGTAATGCAGCCCATTTGTCAGAATGAAATCCGACCCTCTCGCTAAGTCTAGGAGCTAAGTCATTGAAACTCTGGAGCGGGTGAAGGGAATCGAACCCTCGTATTCAGCTTGGAAGGCTGCTGCTCTACCATTGAGCTACACCCGCATCACGGGCTCCCTAACACGGCCGGGCGGTGGTCTCAACTGTCCAGGAGGCGGCTTTCGGCAGCGTTCCCGGGCCTTGGTGGATGGCCATCGTTGCTTCCCGGCCGCCTCCCCTTAACAAGCGCGGCGTTGCCGCCTATATTGATGTCTTCCGCAACCAACGAAAGGAGGTGATCCAGTGTCTCTTACCAAGCGCTGTCACCTCGCTGGGATCGCCCGCTAAGCTTTGAAAAGGGCTTGGCATCGGGGCGCTCTCGGCCCTGGACCAGCGAGCAAGAAATCGGGCGCGACGGGGCTCTCCCCGCCGCGCCTTTTTCGTTGTATCGGGTCGTTGATATCGGGTGCGCCGCTCAGGCGG
Source organism: Bradyrhizobium sp. LLZ17 (assembly GCF_041200145.1). NCBI lineage: Bacteria > Pseudomonadati > Pseudomonadota > Alphaproteobacteria > Hyphomicrobiales > Nitrobacteraceae > Bradyrhizobium > Bradyrhizobium zaerense. Next base: position 579,003 of record NZ_CP165734.1, on the reverse strand, counting down.
GCGGCTCGCCGGCGAGAATTTCGCGGATCTTCCGCGACAAGTCCGATTTCCGGTAAGGCTTCCTGAGCAGCGCCACGCCGGGATCGAGATGTCCCTCATGGACAATGGCGTCATCCGTGTAGCCGGAGGTGTAGAGCACCCTCACCCTGGGCTGGCGCAGCCGGACGGCTTCGGCCAATTCCCGCCCGTTCATGCCGCCGGGCATGATGATGTCGGTGAACAGGAGATCGAAGCTGGCGCCCTGCTCGACCAGCGCGAGCGCGGTTGCGCCATCGCTGGCGGTGAGCGTGCGATAACCGAGGCTGCCGAGCTGGGCGATGACATAGCCCTGCACCAGCGGATCATCCTCCACCACGAGGATTGTCTCGTGCCCGCGCGCCGCCACCGGCGCCTGCACCGGCCCCGTCCTGGCGGGCGCCTCGCCTGCCGATCGCGGCAGGAACAGCCGCATCACGGTGCCGCGGCCTTCTTCACTCTCGATCGCAACGGTGCCGCCGGTCTGCTTGGCGAAGCCGTAGACCATGCTCAGTCCAAGTCCGGTGCCGCGGCCAACCCCCTTGGTGGTGAAGAACGGTTCGAACACGCGGTCGCGGATGTCGGCCGGAATACCATGGCCGGTGTCGGCCACCGCGACCATGACGAACGGCCCGGTCTCGGCGTCGCCGTTGCCCGTCCCGTCGAGTTCCCGGTTGGCAGTTTCGATCGTGACCCTGCCGCCGCCCCGCATCGCATCGCGCGCATTGACGGCGAGGTTGACGATCGCCGACGAGAGCTGCGACGGATCGGCCATCGCGGGCCACGCATCGTCCGCGAGACGGGTCACGATCTCGACATGCTCGCCCAGGATCGGTTTCAAGAGCTTCGCCGTCTCCAGCACGAGAGCGTTGACGTCAATCTCACGCGGCTCCAGCGGCTGACGACGCGCAAAGGTCAGCAATTGCGAGGTGATCTCCGCGCCGCGCGCGGCCGCATCGTCGATGAGCTGGGCGATCGCGGCAAGCTCAGGCTTGTCCGCAAGTCCCTCCTGGATGATCTCGATGGTGCCGGTGATGACGGTGAGCACGTTGTTGAAATCGTGCGCGACACCGCCGGTGAGCTGGCCGATCGCGTCCATCTTCTGCGACTGGCGAAGCCGCTCCTCGGTCTCGTGCTGCTCGGTGAGATCGGTGGCCGAACCGCGATAGCCCATGAAGCGCCCGTCCGCCGCGAACACCGGCTGGCCGTTGACGCTGAAATGGCGCGGGTGTCCGGTCGCATCGCGGCCGCGATATTCGAACTTGCGGAACGGCTCGTGGCGATCCAGCGTCGCCAGGTGACCGCGCCATTTCTGCGGCTCGGCATCGCGGTCGAAGGCGGCATCCGAACGGCGCCTGCCGATCAGGGCCTTGTGGTCCATGCCGAAAGCATCGGCTCGATCCGAAATGTAGGTGAACACGTGATCCGGTCCGGTCTCCCAGAACCAGTCGGATGCGGTCTCGGCATAGTCGCGGAAGCGCTGCTCGCTCGCGCGTGCATCCTCCTCCGCGCGTCTGCGAATATTCAGGTCACGCTCGAGAGTCCCGTTGGCCTCGCGCAGCTCGCCATAGGCACGTTCGAGGTTGGCGCACATCGCGTGGAAGGCATCGATCACCTTGTCCAGCTCGTCCGGATCGCGAGGCGGCCGGCGATCGAGGTGCAAAGGCGGCGGCGGCCGTCCGAGGCTGTATTTGCCGACGAACTCGGCGATCGCAACGAGGTGCCGCGTCACGAGCAGATGAAACATGTAGATGATGAACAGGGAAACGAGGAACGTCTTTGCTGCCTGGCTTGCCAGAATGACGAGCGCCCTGTTCAGCAATTGCTGATAGACCTCGGCTAGCGTGGCCTCGACCCGCAGCGTGCCGATGGCGCGCGAGGTCCCCTGCACCATGGTGGTCAGCGGAAATTCCCGGGTCATGACCGAACGGGTATTTCGCTCGCCGACTTCGACGCGGATCGGATTGGGCCGATCGGCGACCTCGCGGATCTCTGCCGCACGGATATCAGGCAGCCGCAGAATGCCGTCGAGCTGGAGCTTGAGCTGGTTCTGATCGAGATTCCACAGACTCTCTCGAGGCTGCCCGTCGTGCTCCGGCCGATCTCGTCGAGCCGCGTCGCGATCAGTCCGATCTCGCGATCGTAATCCAGATAGAGTTGAAGGGCGGTCAGTGTCAGCGTCACGACGGATGAGAACAGCAGCACGGCCGCCAGCAAGCGGGGCCCGATGCCGCTGCGCGACCAGTTGAACATCCGTGACAGCAGCGCCGCGAACATCGGCGGCGTGAGTGCGGGGCCAATGCCGGTCAAATCCTGCTTCGCTGTCGCCGGCACAACGGCGCGGCCGCGCTTGGGATCCTCGTTACCTGCACCTGCGCTGCCCATGCACCACGTCCCCGAAAATGGCGATACCCTGCTCAGCTGCCGACCGCAGCCGCGACCAAGTTCAACGATCGAGACTCTGCCTCAGCGCGCGATGCGCGCAGTGATCCTGTCGGCCCATGGGCGGCTTGAGGTCGGCGGGGTCATATGTTGCGCCCAGCGACAGGAATCTCGCGCAAACTACCATCTCGCATGCTAGAATGACATCGGTGAAAGTCCGGAATCGCCCGCGCGGCGGGCGCGGTGTGAGCGTTGCGGCCCGGCGCAGACGCCATCTCCGGTAGATCGTGCGGGCATCTGAATCCAGTAGTGGCAATGCGCGCCAGAAGGCATGCCGAGGGAGACGCGTCATGTGGCGGATAGTCGTGGTCTGTCTGTCGCTGCTCGCAGCCGGCCCGTTGCAGGCGCAAGAGGTCATCCGGCTGGCGCGCATCGCCGACATCCCCGACCAATATGTCGGCGGCGAGATGCTGCGTGCCGTCTACGCCAAGCTGAACATCAAGCTCGAGTTTGAGGACGTCCCCGGCAAGCGCGCGCTCGCGCTGTCGAGCGCCGGCGAGGTCGACGGCGAGATCCAGCGGATCGGAACGCTCTCGCGCGACTACCCGACGCTGATCCAGGTGAGGCCCGCGATCAATTACATCGAGCCCGCCGTCTTTACCGCAAAACTTCATTTCGACGTCGACGGCTGGAATTCGATCAGGGACTACAGCATCGGCATCGTCCGCGGCGTCGGCTCGTCGGAAGCCGGTACGCGCGGCATGACCCGCGTCACGGCGACCACGAGCCTCGACAACATGGTCAGTATGCTCGATGCCGACCGGTTCGACGTGATGGTCACCGACCTGTTCAGCGGACTGGTGGCGGTCCGCAAACTCAACCTGCAGGCCAGGATCTACCCGCTCTCCCCGCCGCTTGAGCGCATCCGCATCTACCATTACCTGCACGAGCGCCATCGCGATCTGGTGCCCAAGGTCGGCAAGGTGATCGAGCAGATGGAGACGAGCGGCGAGTTGGCAACGCTGCGCGAGAGCATCGTCAAGCAGGTCCTGAGCGCGCCCTGACGCAGCCTGATCGATCGGGTTCCGGCATCGCTTGTTCGCAACCCTGACCACGTAATATTTTGTGCCTCGCCATTGTCGGGTTTGGCTGTGCCGATACGTCCTTTGGGCCCGCGCAAGCCAAAACAACGAGGTGACGATGTTCTACGCCATCCTGGCCTACCATGTGGAAGACGAGGTCATGTCCTGGACGGCCGAGGAGGACGCGACCGTCATGGCCAACTTGAGCGCCGTCCGCGAGCCGCTACGGGCCAAGGGCCATTTCGGGCCGACCGCCCGGCTCGACGAGACCCGCAAGGCTCGCACGCTCCGCGGGCCGGGTGCGGGAATCGTGCTGGACGGCCCCTTCGCCGAGACCAAGGAGCAGCTTCTCGGCTTCTACGTCATGGAGTTCGACAGCGACGACGGCGCTATTGCGGCGGCGCGCGAGCTGCGCAAGGCCAATCCGAGCGCGATTTACGAGATCCGCCCGATCAGGCTTTTCCTGCCCGCCGATGGGTTCGGCGCCACGCCGCCAGGCAAATAAGCGCCGGACTTGCGTGTCCGTGCCCGCCCGGCGCGCGGCCACAAAGTCCCAGCCCCGGTTCCACCGCGCCGCATTGCGATTCGCAAGCAAATCGCCGACCCTCGCCGTTTCACCGGGGCGATTCGTGGCGTCATATCTGGACACGCTCAATGCGGAGCAGCGCCGCGCCGTGGAGCACGGCGTGGCCGATGGCGCGACCGTGGGCGGGCCTCTGCTCGTCATTGCAGGCGCGGGCTCCGGCAAGACCAACACGCTGGCCCACCGCGTCGCACATCTGATCGTTGCGGGCAGCGATCCGCGCCGCATCCTGCTGATGACGTTTTCGCGCCGCGCGGCGGCTGAAATGGCCGGCCGGGTCGAGCGCATCGCCCGCAAAGTGCTCGGCGAAAACAATGCCGCGATCATGCGCGACGCACTCACCTGGGCGGGCACCTTCCACGGCATCGGCGCGCGGCTGTTGCGCGAATATGCCGAGCGGATCGGCGTCGACCCCGCCTTCACCATCCACGATCGTGAGGATTCCGCCGACCTGATCAACCTGGTCCGGCACGAGCGCGGCCTGTCGAAGACCGAGAGCCGCTTTCCGGCCAAGGGCACCTGTCTTGCGATCTACTCGCGCTGCGTCAATGCCGAGATGGAGATCGAGAAGGTGCTCGGCCAACACTATCCCTGGTGCGCGGGCTGGGCGGCCGAGCTGAAGGGGCTGTTCGCGGCCTATGTCGAGGCCAAGCAGGCCCAGCACGTGCTCGATTACGACGACCTCCTGCTCTACTGGTCGCAGATGATGAGCGACGCGCTGATCGCCGAAGAGATCGGCGGCCGCTTCGATCACGTGCTGGTCGACGAATACCAGGACACCAACCGCCTGCAATCCTCGATCCTGCTGGCGCTGAAGCCGGACGGACGCGGCCTTACCGTGGTCGGCGACGACGCGCAGTCGATCTACTCGTTCCGCGCGGCCACCGTGCGCAATATCCTGGACTTCCCGCAAAGCTTCTCGCCGCGCGCGGACATCATCACGCTCGACCGCAACTACCGCTCGACGCAACCCGTGCTGGCGGCGGCCAACGGCGTGATCGGGCTGGCGCGCGAGCGCTTCACCAAGAATCTCTGGACCGACCGCGCCTCCTCGCAAAAACCGCAGCTCGTGACCGTGCACGACGAGGCCGACCAGGCCCGCTACATCGTCGACGAAGTGCTGGCCAACCGCGAGCAAGGCGCGCTGCTCAAACACCAGGCGGTGCTGTTCCGGACGTCGTCGCATTCGGGGCCGCTGGAGATCGAGCTGACCCGCCGCAACATCCCCTTCGTGAAATTCGGCGGGCTCAAATTCCTCGACGCCGCGCACGTCAAGGACGTGCTGGCGCTGCTGCGCTTCGCCGAAAATCCGCGCGACCGCGTCGCAGGCTTTCGCATCCTGCATCTGTTGCCGGGCATCGGCCCCGCGACTGCGCAACGCGTGCTCGACCAGATGGCAGAGAGCCCCGATCCGATTGCCGCGCTCAGCCAGCTGCCGGCGCCGCCGCGCACCGGCGCGGACTGGACCGACTTCGCCCGCACGGTCGAAAACCTCCGCTATTCGGAATGGCCGGCCGATCTCGAGCGCGTGCGGCTGTGGTACGAGCCCCATCTCGATCGCCTCCACGAGGATTCCGAAACGCGCCGCTCCGATCTGATGCAGCTCGAGCAGATCGCAAGCGGCTATGCCTCGCGCGAAAAATTCCTAACCGAGCTCACGCTTGATCCGCCGGATGCGACAAGCGACAAATCCGGGCCACCCCTGCGCGACGAGGACTATCTGATCCTCTCCACCATCCACTCCGCCAAGGGGCAGGAGTGGAAATCGGTGTTCGTGCTCAACGTCGTCGACGGCTGCATGCCCTCGGATCTCGGCGCCGGCACCAGCGCCGAGCTGGAGGAAGAGCGGCGGCTGCTCTATGTCGCAATGACCCGCGCCAAGGACGATCTGCACCTCATTGTGCCGCAGCGCTTCTTCGTTCACGGCCAGGCCGCGAGGGGCGACCGCCACGTCTACGCCTCGCGCACCCGCTTCATCCCGGAGCAGGTGGTCCATCTGTTCGAGCGCACCGCATGGCCGAAGGCCGCCGCAGGCGCCGCCCGCACCGCGGCGCAGGGCCCCAAGGTCGATATCGGCGCACGGATGCGGGGGATGTGGCGGTAGGTCGGCAAACAGAAACCGAGCATTTCCGAATGTCGGCCTTGTGAGGCAGCAGTCACCTACTACCTCTCGCCCATCTTCCCCACAGAGACCTGATCGATGACCGCACCGCTCGAATTCGGACTAGATACCTTTGGCGATGTCACCAGGGATGCATCGGGCGCCATGCTTGCGCATGCGCAGGTGATCCGCAACGTCGTCGACGAAGCGGTGCTGGCCGACGAGCTCGGGCTCGATTTCATTGGGCTTGGCGAACATCACCGCGCCGATTTCGCGATCTCATCGCCCGAGACCGTGCTGGCCGCAATTGCCGCGCGCACCAGACGCATCCATCTCGGCTCGGCCGTAACGGTGTTGAGCTCCGACGATCCGATCCGCGTCTTCCAGCGCTTTGCCACGCTGGACGCGCTGTCGAACGGGCGCGCCGAGGTGATTCTCGGCCGCGGCTCGTTCACGGAATCATTTCCGCTGTTCGGCTTCGACCTGCGGGCCTACGAGGCGCTGTTCGAGGAGAAGCTCGACCTGTTCGCGGCACTGTTGTCGCAGCAGCCGGTGACATGGGAGGGCAAGCTGCGCCCGCCGTTGAAAGACCAGCTGGTCTATCCCCCGGTCGAGAATGGCCCGCTCAAAACCTGGATCGGCGTCGGCGGCAGCCCGCAATCGGTGGTGCGCGCCGCGCATTACGACCTGCCTCTGATGCTCGCCATCATCGGCGGCGATCCCACGCGCTTTGCGCCCTATGTTGATCTCTATCACCGTGCCTTCAAGGAATTCGGCCGGCCCGCAAAACCGATCGGCGTGCACTCGCCCGGCTATGTCGCCGACACCGACGCACAGGCACGCGAAGAGCTATGGCCGGACTACAAGGCCATGCGCGACCGCATCGGCAAGGAGCGAGGCTGGCCGCCGATGGGCCGCGACGAGTTCGTCAGCGAAGCCGAGCACGGCTCGCTCTATGTCGGTTCGCCCGAGACGGTGGCGCGCAAGATCGCCAAGACGGCGAAGACGCTCGGGATTTCGCGGTTTCAACTGAAATATTCGGCGGGCCCGCTGCCGCACGAGAAGCTGATGCGGAGCATCGAGCTTTACGGGCGTAAGGTCGTGCCGTTGGTGCGGGAGATGGTGGGTTGAGCGGGTGGGTTGGCTTGCCCAGCCGTAGCTCGCGAAGCGAGCGAAGGATGGTGGGGGAGGCAGGACTCGAACCTGCGAAGCCATAAGGCGGCTGATTTACAGTCAGCTCCCTTTGCCACTCGGGACACTCCCCCGCTCGACGGCAGCACAATCGGGCCGGACCTTGCCGGCGACCGAAGACGGCCATGGAACGTGAAGGCCGCGACAGCCCGGATGGGGGCGCGACCGGGCGCGGTTATCGGCGAAGCGGTGGGGTAAAGTCAACCGAGGCGAACAGCTAAAATCGCCCCGACACCACCCAAATTGCCATATTCCGGGACCCGTGACACAAGCGAGCCCATGAAGGATCGAAAATTCAACCCGAGGGGCCCCCGCGGTGGGTCTAAGCCCTTCAACAGGCCCGGAAAATCGGCTGGTCGCCCGGCCCGGCGCGATCGCGATTCGGACACCGACGGGCCCGTCATCCTCTATGGCTGGCACACGGTCACCATGGCGCTCGCCAACCCGCAGCGGCAGATCCGCAAGCTGACGCTGACCGAGAACGCCGCCCGCCGTCTGGCGGATGAAAACATCGAGACCCGTATCGCGCCGGAGATCGTCCGGCCGCAGGAGATCGACCGGCTGCTGTCACCCGATGCCGTGCACCAGGGCCTGCTTGCCGAGGCCGATCCCCTGCCCTCACCCGACATCGAGACGTTGGCGCAGGAAGGCATGGTGCTGGTGCTCGATCAGATCACCGATCCGCACAATGTCGGGGCGATCCTGCGCTCGGCCGCGGCGTTTGCGGTCAAGGCGATCGTCACCACCGCCCGCCATAGTCCGGAAGCGACCGGCGTGCTGGCGAAAGCCGCCTCGGGCGCGCTCGAGCTCGTGCCGATGATCACCGTGCAGAATCTCGCCCGCGCGCTGAACGAGCTGAACGACAGCGGCTTCCAGACCGTTGGTCTGGACAGCGAAGGCAGCGAGGACCTCAGCGACGTCGCGTTGCGCGAGCCGCTCGCGCTGGTTCTGGGCGCGGAAGGCAAGGGCCTGCGGCAATTGACACGCGAAACATGCAGTGTCGTCGCGCGGCTCGACATGCCCGGCGAGATCAAGAGCCTCAACGTATCGAACGCCGCCGTGCTCTCGCTCTATGTCGGCGCGAGCCGGCTCGGGCTGATGAAGCGATAGCAAAACAAAACGCCCGTCCGCGGATGCGAACGGGCGCTTGTGAACTCAACTCAACCGATCAGGCGATCAGTAATAGCGGCGCAGCACGCGGTGGCCGCCATAGTACGGAACGTGGCGGGGCGCGTAGCCATAACGCGGGCCATAGCCGTAATGCGGACGTGGCAGGTAGCTGTAGCGCGGACCGTAGCCATAGCGATGCGGACGATAATACGACCGGCGATAGGGATAGGCTGCCGGCCCTTCGACCGCGGCAGCGCCGCGATAGCCGTAGCCGTAACCGCGGCCATAGCCGTACTCAGCGGGCGCAACGACCGCATCCTCACGATAGGTCGGGTACGGCGCGAACGAGCCCGGGCCGGTATAGGTCGGGCCCTGATTGACATAATAGTACTGGCTCGTCGGCTCGGCGAGGCGCTCATAGCCATAACCAACGCCGTAGCCGCCGCAGCCGGTGTTACAGCCGGAATAGACCGGCGCAACCGGCTGGCACGGATTGAACCCGCAGGCCATGGCCGGCGCGGCCCCTGCGATCATCACGGCAGCCGCCGCGACCAGTCCCGAAATCATCTGACGCATTACTCTCTCCTGTTGATTTCCGTTTCGTTGGATTTGACGTTTCTTAACCGCGTGGCTCGTCGTGATCGGGCAGCTTGGCGGGCCCCTCGGCACGTGGTCGTCGCCGATGGTGCTGCGGATCGACGTTGATCTCGGGTGCAAGGATCACCGGCGGCGGGTTGATGGGGACATCCATCTGCGCCGGTAGCGGCGCGGAATGCGCGCCCCAGCTCTGGTGATAGCTCTCGGCCGGCTGCGGCAATTTGCGTTTCGCGGGCGGCTCGACCTCGAGCCGGCCATAGCCGGGCTGCAAACCCATGCTCGGATAATAGTGGCCGACATCGGAAGGCTGCCGCTCGGCGATATAGCGCCCGCCATAGATCGTGGGCTGCACCTGGACGTTCTTGCCCAGGCCCCAGACGCCTTCGACGACGGTATAGGATGCGTCGATGCCATTGATGATGATGGGAACGCCGGGACGGCCGGGCACGACGATATCGAAGCCGCCACCGGCGAAAGCCGTCGCGGGCAGTCCGATCAGAAAGGCCGTAAGCGCCAGAGCGCGCATGGAAGGGTTCCGGTTGTCGGGAACAGAACTATCCGATCGCGACGCAGAGAGGGTTAAAGCCGCTTGACCAAATGCCGGTAAGCCTAATGCGCAAGGGGCGATAGCAGCTCAAATGCTCTCAAGCGCACTAGCGAAGCGTTAACGGCGGAACCCTTCGACGCGCTCACATCCGTTTGACCGCCGGCGCGGGAATTCATCCCTGTTTCAGCGGAACGTCTCGCGTCTTCGACGTTTAGCCCGAACCGCAATCAGATCGGAGACGACGATGACGAAGATGAAGCTTCTCGGCGCCGCCGCTGTCGCAGCGACCATGTTGACCGGCTCCGCCATGGCCCAGGGGGTCGTGGGCAATCCGGGCCGCTGCGAGGCGCAATTCCCCAACGCCAATTGCCAGAATTTCGGACCCGGCAATCCCTACACCAGCAGCGGTTATCGCCATCACCGCGTGAGCTATCGCCAGAACCGTGGCGACTATAACGATTGGAACAGAACCCATACCGGCTTCTGGCCGACCGACGTCGCGGGTGACGTTGCGGGCGCAGCTATCGGCACGGCCGGAGCGATCGCCACCGCTCCGTTCCGGGCCATGGACAATAGCTACGCCTACGACAATTCCTATAATCGCGGTTGGGACAACCGCAGCTACGCTCAGCGCAACGGCTTCGTCTGCACGCCCGGCACCTGGTTCAAGGGCGACGACGGCCGCCGCCACATCTGCCAGTAAACGTTTGCATTCGGACGGAATCAGGCGGCCTCCGGGCCGCCTGATTCATGCCGCCACGCTGATCGCGGGTTCTGGCACTTTCCAACCAGGTCTGGTATTGCGACGCGCGGGCGGGCAGCCCGGCGCGGCCCCTGCCCGCTTCCTCGAAGCGTTGCCGGCTTAGCTCAGCGGTAGAGCAGCGGTTTTGTAAACCGAAGGTCGGGGGTTCAATCCCCTCAGCCGGCACCAGTGTTTACAATGGCTTAGCTGATAAATGTAGCCCCGCTTTTTCATTCGCCCGCCGCATCTAGGCTTTAGGGATACACGGGCTACACTCCGATAATGAAGTCCGTAGGGCACCACATTCGTACCTCGCCCGTCGGATTGGCACTCCCAAACTCGGCAAAGCATCCGCCGCAAAGACCGTCAACGGCTCGTTGCACGCGACGGCTCACCGAGTCGTCAACCAACGCTGAATGGTTCAGCAAACCATTCGCGGGACTCACCGCCTGGAATCGCCGGATGCTCCTCACATGAGAACGTTTCCGGTGAATCGGCGCCGGTTTGGTCAGCCGCGCCGTTAGACTTTCGCGGCCTAAACGTGAACAATACAGCCTCAAGCGCTTCGCGCGCGCAGTGCACATCAAGATGCGCCCCAGGAAACACATGCCGACTGCCTTCCCGTCGCCCGTCCCCGCAATTCCGACCGTTCCCTTGACCGCAGAGATGCACGATGCGTTGCGCGCGATCGTGGGCGAGAAGGGTCTTATCGAGGACGAGCACGGCATGCAGCCGTTCGTGACGGACTGGCGCGGCCTGCTGTTTGGCAGCGCCGGGGCTGTCGTTCGTCCTGGCAGCACCGAGGAAGTCTCTGATGTCGTCCGGCTCTGCCATGAGCACGGCGTCGCGATCGTGCCGCAGGGCGGCAACACCGGGCTGATGGGCGGGGCCACGCCCTGGCCCGCGCACACCGGCATCGTGCTGTCGCTCGGTCGGATGAACCGCGTGCTCGACGTCGATCCCGTCGGCTATGCCATGACGGTCGAGGCCGGCTGTGTGCTGGAAACGCTTCAGGAGACCGCGTCCAGTCATGACAGGTTCCTGCCGCTCAGCCTCGGTGCCCAGGGATCCTGCATGATCGGCGGCAACCTCTCGACCAACGCTGGCGGCGTGCAGGTGCTGCGCTATGGCAATGCCCGCAATCTCGTACTCGGGCTCGAAGTCGTGCTGCCCAATGGGGATATCTGGAACGGATTGCGCGCGTTGAAGAAGGACAACACCGGCTACGACCTCAAGCACCTCTTCATGGGCGCCGAAGGCACGCTCGGCATTATCACCAAGGCGGTGCTCAAGCTGTGGCCGGCGCCCAAGGATGTCTGCACGGCGTGGCTGGCCGTTCGCGATCCGCGCGCGGCACTGGAGATCCTCTCCGAAGCGCATGCGGCATCCGAGGACAATGTCGGGTCCTGCGAGCTGCTGAGCCGCGCGGCCGTCGACCTCGTGATGCGTCACATTCCCGGGGTCCAGGATCCGCTCAGGGCGGATACACCATGGTACCTGCTGCTTGAATGGTCGTCCTCGCGTCCACGACAGGACGGCGCCGACGGCATGTCGGAGAAGCTGGAGCAGTTTCTCGCCGATCAACTCGGAGCAGGTCGCGTGCTCGACGCGGTGATCGCGCAAACCGTCAGTCAATCGCGCAACATGTGGCGCATCCGGGAAGCCATGGCCGAGGCCTCCCGCGCCGAGGGACCGGGGATCAGCTACGATGTGTCGGTGGCGATCTCCAGGATTCCCGAGTTCATCGACAAGGGGCTCAAGGCCGTGCTCGACATTCTCCCGAGCATTCGCCCCTATCCGCTCGGGCATATCGGCGACGGCAATCTGCATTTCTCGTTCATGGGACCGATCGGCATGGATCAGCAGACGCTGAACCAATACACCGCCGCCATCACGCGCGCCGTGAACGACCTCATCACCTCCATGGGCGGCTCGATCTCGGCGGAGCACGGCATCGGCATCGAAAAGCTCGACGAGCTCAGCCGCTACCGCTCGAAGACCGAGCTCGACATCATGCGCACCATCAAGCGCGCTCTCGATCCGCAGAACATCATGAATCCGGGCAAGGTGCTGCGGGTGTGATGGAGGCCGAGCACCTCGCCGTTTCCTCAGCCGCGCGGGTTGACGATGGTGTAGCCTCGCAGCGAACGCGCGTGCATGCGTGTGGCGTGACCGCCCGAGTTGGCGTCATACGCCATCCACATGTCGCCACCGAGAGACTGCTCGAGAACAAAGACATGACCCCGTCGCGCCGCGACCATTCCTGGCGCCGGCGCGGCGCGTGGAAACCGCAGCCAGTTGGATGCCAGATTCAATTCCGGCACGACATGGCCGAACACGTGCAGCGCGGCGCCGCAGCCACAGAACGACGACGGGCAACCGGCGGGCCGGCCTCCGATGACGCGCTCGCCGGAGACGCTGATCGTCGTGGCGGTGTAACCCGCATTGGCCACCGACATCTGTGTCGCGCCATAGGCCTGCAATGACGGCCTCTGAGCCCGCCCGCGGCGCGGCTGCGCATACGAGAAATCGCAGGGCATGGTGACGTTGCACTCCGGCGCTTGAAGATTCCGAGAGGGCCGCGCTTCCGCGGCAATGGAGCTGGCGGCAATAGCGAGACACGCGGAAACAACTTGCTTGATCATTGCAGGACTCTGGGTTGGAGGGTCCTGCCCCGATAAGAACAACCAATAATGATTTGGCTGAAATGGGTCTGAAGAGCGGCGGGAGAAAGCGCGCGATTAACCTAGGTTAACTCCATGGCGCGAACGTCGATGCAATCGCGCGACAATCGCAGCGACGAAGAAGCAGCGAGCGAAGATATCGGCCACCGCAAGACATCTGGCGAGTGAGACGCCCGATCAGCGCGGTGCCGCCGATCAGCCTATAGACCATCGCCGCGAAAAGATGGAATGCGTGAGGGAAATGAAACCCAGCAGCGCAGCCAATGCGGTCATAACCACCGGCGTCGGTTCAGCGCCCCCGCGGCCTCCATTGCGGCACACCACCCGAATACGATCGCTGGTCCCAACATGGCTCCCGGTCCAGGATAGGTCCCGCGAAAAATCGAGGCGGCATCATTTCCCGCGGCATAGAGCCCGCCCAGCGGCTCGCCATCGCTCAAGAGCACACGCCCCTGCACATCCGTCCGCAGGCCCGCGCTGCTGGCGAGATCGGATGGCCAAACCGCCAGAGCGTAATAAGGACCGGGCCCGATGCTGCGCAGGCACGGGTTCGGCTTGTTCGACGGGTCACCATTGAACCGGTTCAACTCGCTCTCGCCGCGGCCGAACTCTTCGTCCACGCCGCTCTCTGCGTAGTGGTTATAGCGCTGGATGCTGGCGCGAAGTTCGGCCGGATCGGTGCCGATCGCCTGTGCCAGCCCTTCGACCGTATCGGATTCGCGGAGATAACCGGCGTTGATGAAGGTGTTGAGATTGCGCGTTCCGGGGTGGATGAGCCCCAGCCCGTAGTCGCGAATAAAGCGCCGGTCGCAAATCAGAAAGGACGGCACTCCGGATGTGTTGCCGTCGGCCCGCAGCATGGCTACGACGAAGTCGTGATAGAGTCGGCCTCGTTGACGAAACGCCGGCCGGCGCCGTTCACGGCAACAAGCCCCGGTTTTGCCCGATCGAGGATAATGTGCGGGAAGACCGAAAGATGCCCGTCCGCCTGCCGCATGACCGAGCTCGGCATCCACAGAGCGGGGGCTCTCCAGATCTGAGATGATCTCGCCGCCAACTGCTTCCGCCGCCGAAAGCCCGTCGCCGGTAATGGATGGCGGCGCCATCGAAAAGCGCTGCGCCTGAGGCGGCAGCAGCCGTGCGCGCAGCCCCGCGCCCCACCCTATGCCGCCCGTCGCCAGTACGACGCCCTTGCTTGCATCGATGGAGAGGGTGCCGTCACGACTCGTGAACATCGCGCCGGTCACGCGGCCGTCTTTGACAACCAACTTCTGCAGGGCGGTATCGAACCGCACGTCGACACCCGTTCTGCGCAGATCGTAGAACAGCCGGCCGGCCAGCGCATTGCCCATCACCAGCCGCGTTCCCCGCGGGTAGCGAATGCGGTCCAGGGATTGTCGCCACAGGAGCCGGAATGCGTGGGTGAAATTGCTCCATGATCGAAGCGGATGCAGCAGCGGCTCTACATCAGTCTTTCCCACCATCATGCCGCCGAGGACCATGAACTCGCGTCGCGGTGGCCTCAGCCGGTCGAAGTCGGCGCCGAGCTTGCGACCGTCGAAAGCCATGGCCGCGAGCGCCCTGCCGCCGACGGCGGCGCCCGGCAGCGCCTTGTAGTCGGGATGGACCGGCGGCGCGGCAAATCGGAGGCTGGTTCGTGCCTCGAGGTCGTCGAGCGCGCGCGGAGCCATCCTGAGGTAGAAGTCCAGCCGGGCGTCGTTCGCATGTTCGCCAAGTATCGCACCGAGGTAGGTCCTGGCGGCTTCGGTCGTATCCGGTGTGCCTGCGCTCCGACTCTGGCTGCTGCCCGAATCCAGACGCTGCCTGCCGAAAACGCGGTGGTGCCACCCACCATGTCCGATTTTTCGCAGAGCACGACCTTGAGCCCTTCGAGCGCGCCGACCAGCGCCGCAGTCATCCCTGCGGCACCAGCCCCGACAACAAGAAGATCACTCTCGAGGTCCCACGGCTGTTCCCGGTGCGGCGGCATTAATCACGGCCTTCCATTGCCTGGCCCCTCGGCATGATCGGCAGCGACGGTTGCATCGGGCCAATCGCGCGTTCAAATCGTCTCCTCGCCGTAGGCGCGGCGAACCGCGGCAGGCGTGTAGTCGCCGTTCTCGAATCCGAGAAATGTCTGCATGGCCACGAGTTGTTGATCCATCATCACCGTTCCCGACTGCACGTGGCAGCCGCATGCGGCCGCGGCCGTGGAAGGGGATGCAGAGCGCATTGACGCCATTGGCGCGGACGAGCGCACTCCAAACCTCCGGAGCGCGCGCCCTGCGCGATCGGATCGCCGAAGATCCCGAGCACCCTCGTCGCGCCATCGACGATCTTCACGCGACGTCCTCTGCCGTCAGGAGATAAGCGAGATCGTAGATCCCAGCCAGATGCGACGTGATGGTCAATGCTGCATCGAGGAGCTTTTGAACGTCGGGCAAAACCCGCCTCAACTCACGGCGGCCGACGCCGTCCACGAGCACCACCGCATCGAAGACGTCCTCGCCGGTCGAGGCGCGCAGTTCGCTTTCCCGGGTCTTGGCGCGTGTGGTCTGCGGGGCGGCCACGCCCAGATGCGCGCCACACACGCCATCGATGAGAGCGATCCGATGCGCCAGACGGTCGGCGGCCGCCTCGAACCCAGCCAGTTCAGCTTCACGCGTGTTGAGCCTGATGGTGGCCATGGCGCCGCCGAAACCGCGTCCAGTGCTGGCCGACAGGACGCACGCCGAGCGCGCGAAGTTCCGGAAATTCGGCTGGACACGGTTGCTCCAGGGCGTCGGGTTGTTGAGCCGCGCGCGATATCCGTCTGAGCTCAGGACTTCAAGCGTGCGCGTCTCGTAGAGCGTGAACCAGCGCTGATGGGCCAAGTCCCAGTCGACGCCGCGCCGGCCGGCCAGAAAGCCGGGAACCCCGAGCCGCTCCGGCATGTGCTGGCGCGTATGCCAGTCGCTGTATTCCGCCTCGCCGCTGGCTTCGATATCGTGCCAGATCGCCATGAAAGCTCTGCCCTTAAGCGGCATGTCCGCTCCTCCTCAAGACTCTGCAATAAGCCCGGCATCGTGGCCGCCGACGGCTCAAACCAGCATCTCCTTCATCGCTGCGACAGCCGTGCGATAGCCATTCGCACCGAGCCCGGCGATCACCGAGGTCGCGACCTTGGATACCAGCGAGTTGTGATAGACGCTTTCGCGCCGGTGGATATTGGAGATATGCAGCTCGATGATCGGCCCGGGGAACATCTTCAGCGCGTCCATCAGCGCGATCGAGGTGAACGTCCATCCCGCGGGGTTGATGATGATGCCGGCGGCGCCATCATCGATCGCCTCGTGGATCCAGTCGATCATCTGACCTTCGTGATTGGTCTGGCGAAATTCGAGCGCGCGGCTGCCGCCTTCGTTGCGGCACATCGATTCGATTTCGGCGAGGGTCGTGCGGCCGTAGATCTCCGGCTCGCGCTTGCCGAGCCGGTTCAGGTTAGGTCCGTTGAGCACATAAATCGCGTTCTGCATGGTTTCAGCCCTTGTAGCCGAACAGCCGCGGCAGCAAGAGCACGGCATCGGGAATGAAAGTGATCATGGCAAGTACGGCGAGAGACATCAGGATGAAGGGCACGGCCTCGCGCACAATGGCGCCAAGCGGCTGCCGCGTCATGTTGGCGAGCACGAACAGCAAAAGACCATAGGGGGGCGTCAGAAGCCCGATCATGATGTTGACGACGACCACGACGCCGAACTGCACGAGGTCTATGCCGAGCAGCTTCGCCGTCGGGATGAAGATCGGCACGATGATGAGCAGGATCGTCGTACCCTCAAGCAGGCAGCCGAGGATCAGGAGAAGGATGTTCACCACCAGCAGGAAAACCGGTGCGCTCATGTCGTGGCCATGCAGCAAGCGCGCCAGCGAGGCGGGGATGTTCTCGATGGTGACCACATAGTTGAAGATCATGGCACCGGCGATCAGCATGCCGATCGAGGCGGTCGCCTTGCTGCTCGTCAGGACCGCCTCATAGAGCTGCTTCCAAGTGACGGCGCGATAGAGCACCGTGGAGGCGATCAGCGCATAGAAGGCGGCCGCCGCGGCGCCTTCGGTCGGTGTCATGACGCCGCCGTAAATGCCGAACAGCAGGATCACCGGCAGCATCAGCGCCGGGAAGGCGCGCATCGTGATGCGCGGCATCTCGCTGAGCGGGATAGCCGGCTCCACCGGATAATTCCGCCGCCGCGCGATGATCGAGTTCATGATCATGAAGCCGAGACCGAGCAAGATGCCCGGCACGAAGCCGCCGAGAAAGAGATAGCCGATCGAGGTGTCGGAGACGAGCGCATACACCACCATCGGGATCGACGGCGGGATGATCGGACCGATGATGGCGGCGGAAGCGGTGATCGCCGCCGCGTAGGCCACGGGATAGCGATTGTCCTTGGTCATCATGCCGATAATAATGCGGCCGATGCCAACCGCGTCGGCGATCGCGGAGCCGGACATGCCCGCAAAGATCATGTTGGAGACGACGTTGACGTGGCCGAGCCCGCCGCGGAAGCGCCCGACCAGAACCAGGCAGAAGCGCAGCAGCCGGTCGGTCAGGCTGCCGACGTTCATCAGATCGGCGGCCAGGATGAATAGCGGGATGGCGAGCAGTACGTAGCTATTGAACAGACCATTGAGGATCTGTTCGGCGGCAGTGCCGAGGTCGAGACCGCTGAGCAGAAGGTACAAGACGGACGACACGATCATCGCATGCCCGATCGGCAGGCCGAGCGCGCCAAGTAGGACGATGCTGACGATGCAGAGGGCGAAGGGCGAGATCACCATGATCACTCCCCGATCTTCGCCGGATCGGTTTCGGGCGACTTGTCGCCGCGGACAGCCCGCCAAGTGAGCCAGCAATAGCGGGCAATGCAGGCAACCATGAAGATGATAAAGACCGAGTACATCCAGTTCAGCGGCACGCGCAGGTACGCAGAGTGCTCGACCTTCATGAAGCTGACGTAATTGTAGGCCGCCGGAAGCGAGATGCCATAGAGCAGCACAAGAGCCAATCCGGTGATGACCGTGAAGACGCGGCGCGTCCGTTCCGAAATTTGTGAGTAGATGATGTCGAAGCGGATCTCCTCGGACTCGCCCAGCGTGAACGCGGCGCCCCAAAGCACCGTCCATAACCAGGTGGCGATGATGAGTTCTTCCGACCAGCCGAGCGGATTGCCGAGCACGTAACGAAAGAAGATCTGCAGGATGAAGGCGCCGAACATGACCGCCAGCAGCGCGACGGCGACGTTTTCGGCGCGTCGACGGAGCCAGTGTGCGACGGCGATGAGACGGGCATGCATCGGCGATCTCCCGGGCATCGCGCGTCAGGCGAGATTGCTCGGGCCCGCGACCGGCTGCCGAACGCCGGGCGCGCGCTTCCGCGAAAGGCGGCAGGCATCAGGTGATGGCGTTGATCGCATCGAGCGCACCCTTGGGCCAGTCCTTGCCGTAGCGATCGATGTACTTCTTCTGCGCAAACGATCGGAACGAGGCGACGTCCGGCGTATAGACCTTCTTGCCTTCCTTCTTGAAGTAATCGAGCGTCTCGGCCTCCTGCGAATCGAAGCGCTTGATGTTCTCCGCCGAGATCTTGTCCGCCGCGGCCTGGAACTTGGCCTGTTGCTCCGGTTTCATGGTGTCCCAGATCTTGGAGCGGATCACCATCACATCGTAGGCGATGACGTGCTTCGTCAGCACGAACTGCGTCGTCACCTCGTCGAACTTCATCAGCTTCGAGGCGACGACCGGATTGTCCTGGCCGTCGACGGTGCCCGTCTGGAGCGCCGTATAGAGCTCGGCATACGCCACCGGCGTCGGGTTGGCGCCGAGTGACTCGCCGAGGAACTGCCAGAATTCGCCGGGCGGCATGCGCAGCTTGATGCCGGCCATATCGGCTGGCGTCTTGATCTCCTTGGCGGGCTTCAGGTTGATACTGCGCGAGCCGAAGTAGATCGGTGTGATGACCTGGATGCCGAGCTGGTCCTTCGCCATCGTGATGAAGCTCTTGCCGACGTCGCTCTTGAACGTCTTCGTCATGTGGTCGGCATCGCGGAACAGGAACGCCGAAGTCAGCAGCGACCAGGCAGGAATCTGCTTCGAGATGTCGGCAGGCGCGAGATTGCAGAGATCGAGGTTGTCACGCTGGAGCGCGACCAGCTCGGCGCCCTGCTTGAACAGAGTGTTGCCCCAATACGGCTCGAATTCGAACTCGTCCTTGATCGCCGCTGCGAAGTCTTTGTAGGCCTGCGCCCTCAGGTCGGTCTCGGTGAACGCGGAGCTGAAGCGCAGCTTGGTCGCGGCGTGTGCGGTCCGCGGCGCCATCGTTGCTGTGGCCAATAGTGACGCGCCGGCAGCGAGAACGCTGCGGCGTGAATAGGTCGTTGTCATTGCTATCCTCCCGGCGGTGGCACTTTTAGCGTCCATCCTGCGAAAACTATTCGCTCTTGCGGAGACGACTTCAATACGCAAAAATGAAATCGTCAGATAGACGCGCGATCGTCAGGTGAAACATGTGGACTGAGGATCATCGGAGCATTGTTGAGACGGCGGGCCAAAAGGCCTATCGCCGCATTCGGGACGACATCGTAAGTGGAGTCCTGCAGCCGTCGCAGCGGCTGCGGCTCGATGGCCTGAAGGAGACCTACGGCGTCAGCATCAGTACACTGCGCGAACTCCTGAACCGGCTCACCTCTGAGGGCCTCATCGTCGCCGAGGGCGCGCGTGGCTTCGAGGTGGCGCCGATTTCCGTCCAGAACTTCAAGGAAGTGGCGAACCTGCGCCAGCTTCTGGAAATCCATGCGCTGGAGGAATCGTTCGCGGCCGGCGACATGGACTGGGAAGGCCGGGTGGTCGCGGCTCATCACAAGCTTTCTCTGGTCGAAAGCCGCATGCTATCCGGCAACCGCGCGGGGGCGGACGCCTGGAAACGCTACGATTTCGAGTTCCACCATGCACTGCTCTCGGCTTGCGGTTCGAAGGTGCTGCTCGAGACCCATTCGGCGGTCTTCGACAAATATCTGCGTTACCTGCTCATCGCGGTCGTCTTTCGCGGTGAGGTTACCGCGCGTGAGCATCGCGCGCTGCTTGAATGCGCCCTCAAGCGCGACGTCCGGACCGCCAAAGATGTGCTCGTCCTTCACGTCCAGGAGTGCGTCGCCTTCACATTGGCTAAAGGCCCGATGGCCCGGAGCAGTGCGGCCCTGACGATGAGGGGCAAAAGCCAAGTGTCCTTGCCCTAGGCTGGGCGGAGCGGAGTGCCAGTTGCGCAGTTGACCGGACGGATCGATCGACGGGCGGGATGAACGGCAGCGCCGATCGTCCACACCAGAACTCTGCACCAAATGATCCTCGGTACGGCGTGCCACGACCGCCTTTCGCAGCAAAATTGGCCAATAGCGGATATGGTCGAACGTCAGGCGCGCTGAAAAGCGGACCAAACTGTCTCGGCCGTCTGGCTCTGGCGCGTTACGGGTCGGAAAAGACGAATTTCGATAGATATGCCAAACCGGAACCGCCAGCGTCTCAATCGGCGTTCGACTGGCACCCCCTAATCGGCATCCAAAAGGGCCCCCTTTGATCGGCGTGCTCTGCTGGTGGCGCTCGGGCCGTCGGAGCTGGTCGGGGTTGCGGAGACGGCGCGAGCGCGGGTTGTTTGAACATCGTCGCGGCTTTTGAGCGCCAGCTGTCGTTGCCGGTCTCACGGTTGGCAGTACCGCCACGCCGAGGCCCTTTTCGAAGCTCGCTACGAGGCGTGCTTTGCGCGAAGGATCGCCAAGGATGGCGCGCTTTCTGCAACTGATCTCAGCGCCCGCGCCGGCAACGGGCATTTATGGCACGCAAGAAATTATCGGCCGGCGTTCGCCTTCTATCGTCGACGAAAGACCAATTGGAGCTGACGCATCGTCTTTCTAACGTCGCGCCGAACTCCAACCAAGATGAGGAACGCTCCAGATGAGATTCATTGCGGTAAGAACCGTCCCTTGGCTGCTTGTAGCGTCGATGGCGGCAACAGGTGCGTACGCAGCCGAAAACAAGGTCGTGATCGGCGACATCGACGACATGTCCGGCCTCTATGCCGACGTGATCGGTCCCGGCGGCGTCGAGGCGGCCAAGATGGCTATCGAGGATTTTGGTGGGAGCGTGCTCGGCAGCAAGATCGAATTCATGGTGTCCGATCACCAGAACAAGCCCGACGCTGGAGCCCAGAAATTTCGCGAATGGGCTGACCGCGACGGCATCACCATGGTTCTGGGCGGATCGAACACCGGAGTGAGCCTGGCGATGAACAATGTAGCCAAGGAGAAGAAGATTCCGTTCATCGCTATCGGTGCTGCCGGCGCGTCGCTGACCGGCAAGGACTGCACACCTTACACCGTGCACTACGTCTACGATACGACCGCGCTCGGCAATGGCACCGCCAAGACCATGGTGAACCAGGGCGGCAAGACCTGGTTCTTCCTTACGGCCGACTACGCCTTCGGCACCCAATTGCAGGAGGCCGCCTCGAAGGTGGTCGAAGCGAATGGCGGCAAGGTGATCGGTGCGGTGCGCGTTCCGCTCTCCACGTCCGACTTCTCGAGCTATCTTCTCCAGGCCCAAAAACGCTGGGGCCCAGGTCCTGGGACTGGCCAACGCCGGCAATGACTTCACCAACTCGATCAAGGCCGCCGACGAGTTCGGCATTGCCAAGACGATGAAGCCGGCAGCATTGCTGGCCTTCATCAGCGACATCCACAGTCTGGGGCTCAAGACCGCACAGGGCCTCTATCTCACCACAGGCTGGTACTGGGATCTCAACGACAAGACTCGCGCCTTTGCGAAACGCTACTACGAAAAAACCAAACGCGAACCCACCATGAATCAGGCGGGTTACTATTCGGCGACCCTAACCTACCTCAATGCTGTCAAGGCTGCGGGCACCACGGATTCAGACAAGGTCATGGCCGAGCTCAAGAGGATGAAGATCGACGACATGTTCACCAGCAGCGGCAAGATCCGCGCCGACGGCCTGATGGAGCATCAGATGTACATTATGCAGGTCAAGAAACCCGAGGAATCCAAACAACCTTGGGACTACTACAAGCTGATTCAGACCATGTCGGGAGAAGAGGCGTTCGGGAAGTTGTCCGACTCAGCTTGTCCGCTGGTCACGCACTGATACCTGCGCCCCGCACAGGATGGTCGCAAGAACAGGGGCGCGCCCGTGGCGCGCTCTTTCGCAGTCGGCGTTTTCTTCAGCACGGAAAGCGAAGGAGTGATTGGGGCGATCGAGGTATGTTTCAGCGGTGATCGACCTGAAGCTGGCACGTAAACTGCTTCACGATAAAATCTGCCACGTCGGCACCTGAGATAGACGCCAGCAGGGTTCTCTCCGCAACATCCTCACCGAACCGATATCTCCCCGTGAATGGTCTTTTTGTTAGCCGCCCGGGGCGGA
Source organism: Bradyrhizobium sp. LLZ17 (assembly GCF_041200145.1). Classification (NCBI taxonomy): domain Bacteria; kingdom Pseudomonadati; phylum Pseudomonadota; class Alphaproteobacteria; order Hyphomicrobiales; family Nitrobacteraceae; genus Bradyrhizobium; species Bradyrhizobium zaerense. The sequence continues at coordinate 556,500 of NZ_CP165734.1, read as the reverse complement.
CGATCACCCAATCCAACGTGCTTCGCTTGATGTACCCTTCAATCCCCTCAGCCGGCACCAGTGCTTTAGCGATAAGAACAGATCCGGCACCGTCAGCTTCGGCATCGATGCGCACGCTGCGCGCCCAACCTATGTCACCAACGTTTCGCCGCGCCGAGCTCTCTTCGACGCTCTTCCACGGTTTAGAAATTGCACACAAATTCGCCGTTAACCCACGCGAGTTCGCAATGCCGATAGGCAAGCCCGGTAGGCGACAGAACGAGGAAAAACTCCCTCTGGCCAATGTCGTTGATAGCGCCGTCAATCACCAGCTTGGCGCTCAATTCCGATACGTCGTGAATCTTGCACGCCCGCTGCCATGTGCCATCAATCGCCATCAAGCGCGCCTCGATGGGCCGCTCGAATACGACTCGCTTATCCAGCGTGTTTTCTTGCCACTCCATAACCCCTGACCCGCTTGATCGCAAAGCAAGCCGGGGCAGGTTACCGGCAGAATATAGATCGATTGTAAAACCGGCGCTGTTCGGCTCGAAAGCCGAACAGCGTCGCGATGCGGCACACACGTTAGGATGTTGCGAAGCAGGTGCTTGGCCTGTGCATCACGCGTTTAGAGCTTGGCAAGTCGGTCGGCGCCGAGGCCGAGTTCGTGACCTATCCAGGCAGAGCCCACGGCTTTGATTTCTCCGAAACCGACCCAATGACCTCAAACGCGATCGATCGCGTCACGAAGTTCTTGCAGGCAAAGCTCACCGCCTGACCGCGCGTCGGGGCTCGGACACAGATGTTCGTCGCGCGTTGCGCGGGACGGCTACTGACGACAGATTGGATCGGGCTTCAACACGAGGTAAAGTGCACGTCGCATGCTTCCCTATACCACCCGAGAGAAAGCCAGGATCGCCGCCGGCGCCGTCGCAGCCGTGGTCATGACGGCCGTATTGTTTGCGATCGCAATGGGATTGCTGCTGGCGCGCTAGCTTCGTGCCCAACGCCAATCCGGCTCAGGTCGGAGAAGCCTCCTGGCCCTCTTCAGGCCGGCCGTGGGCGATCAGCAGGTCCTCGACGAACGCCAGCACCTCCGCCCTCTTGTCGGGCGGCAGTGATAAAAAGGCGCGCACGAGCCGCAACCCCTGCGCTTCGTCCGACTGGCTATCCCATGATTCCATCCGCCCAATGTCGGGCGAGCGGGAAAAATATGCAATCCCCTGCAGCGACCGCCTTGATTCGGCGCCCCAGCTTTGCTGGAATAGCCTGAAGCAAGGGTGGACCATGAAGTGGATCAGGGAACGCGACGCGCTGATCGCGCAGACACTGGCCTTCGTCCAATCGGTAACCGGCAAGAAGGATGACCTCCATCCGCCGGAGCCCCTGACTGCGTTCACGTTGACCACGGAGATTGTGACCGTCCAGGCTTTAGCGGTCGAAGCCGAGCCCCAACCGGCTCGCCCGGCGCCCGAGCCCGCGCCCTTGCCTCTCCCGCCGCGGTCCACGGGCGACTTCCGCAGCGAGATGCAGGCCCGAATCGCGAATTTCAGGAAGCATCAGGAGCGCTTCGAGCGCGAGCGCGAGGAATATTGTGCCGCGACCCTGACCAGGCTCCGCGCTGCCATCCGCGATCCCTCCGCCCGCCCGCCGGCGCACAAGTGAGGCGGACTTAGGCCTCTCACAGCCACGACCACACCAGCCAGAGATTGGCCGCACAGGCACCGACCAGTGCCAGCGTCAGCGGCAGGAGCATGTGCCCGCAGGAGGTTTTCAGGTCGGTCGTCATGGCCGGAAACATCCGCTGATTCCGGCTGGAGAGTCCCAGGGATTCTTTTTTGCGGATTCAGGACTCGTTTACGACTCAGGGTCCGCCACCTCGATCACGGCCCCGTGATCGAGCCGCCGTGCCGGAAACCCTCCCTGCGGCAGACCGTTAACGCGGTTTATGGGAGCGGAAAGAATGCCGTACGCCCTGTTCTGCAATGACAGCCAGATCAGCAAAGCCTATCCGAGCGAGGCCGACGTCTGGAAATTCGCGCAGCGGAGCGGCTTGGTCGTGGACGTCGGTACCGACCAGGAGCGGCCGGGGCCGCGCCGGGTGCTCGACAACGATTATGAGATCAAGTCCTGCCGGCCAGCCCAAGACGAGGACCCCGCCGAGAACAAGGCGGAGGCCGAGCGGGAGTCCCGGATGGAGCTTCAGCTGAGTTCGTGAGATCCGGCCCCAGGCCGGATCGCCTCAGGGCGTCGCGGTCGCCAGGGAGGCCTGCTCGTCGGCAAGAACCACACAGGCCTTCCGGCGGTGCAGCCCCCGGATCGCGCCGGTGACCTTCAGGACCTTGCCGGATGGACAGGAGGCGTCCTTCACGAAGGCCACCTCGTAGGGTGCCAGCATGAGAGGCTCGGATTTGAGGATTGTCTGTGCAGAGCACGGCAGGGCGACGAAGCACGAGACCACCACCACCGACGCCAAGATACGCATATTCGTTGTTCCACCCGCCCGGCAATCCGATAATAACGCGCTCCGGAGCACGAGTTCCGTAAGCCGCAAGAATTATTTTTGCTTTACCTCAGCCCCGTGACGCGCGTGAGAAGGCGCGCGTCGAACGTTTGCGTGCAAACGACGCGCCAGATTGTCCACGCCTGGCAACACGGACAAGGCGGCAAACGAAAGGCCGGCGGAAGCCGGCCTTTATCAGTTCGTGGTCTCCGCGGGCAGTCAGTAGCGCGAAGCTGCCGGACCACCCCAGCCGAAGCGGTAGTTCACACCCACCTTGACGGTATGCTCGTCCTCCCGGCCGCGAACGCCGACGACATCGGCCGGGCCGGAGGTGAAGGTCGTGCTGCCGAAATTATAGTATTGGTACTCGGCCTTGGCCGACCAGTTCGGCGCGAACATGTATTCGAGGCCAGCGCCGACGGTGTAGCCGTCCTTGCTGTTGCCGGTGGCGGTGAAGGCCTGCGGCACGCCGGCGACATTGACGCCGAGACCGCCGTTGCGCCAGGCGTAACCGCCCTTGGCGTAGACCAGCGCCGGACCCCAGGTGTAGCCAAGGCGGCCGGTCACTGAGCCAATCTGGTCGGTGTTGGACGTCACCTGTGTCCCCAGCGGGAACGTGACGCCATTGTTGTTGGTCGGCAGCCAGGAATACTGCGCCTCGACACCCACCACCCAGTTGGGCGCGAACTGGTAATCGAAGCCGCCCTGCACGCCGCCGAGGAAGCGGGCGTCGCTCGACTGGAAGCTGCTGTTGCCGGCGAACGCGCCGCCGACATGACCGCCGATGTAGAAGCCGGTCCAGTTGTAGATCACCTGCGGCGGCGTATAGGCCGGAGCCTTGGTGTAGGTGCGCGGCTGCATGTCGGCGGCTACGGCTGGCGCTGCCAGCGCCAGCAGCGCGGCTGCGCCCAGCAAAATCGTCTTCATGATCATCCCCGTTCTTTCATTTTCGACACTCAGGAAACAACGTGGCGTGAATTGGGTTGCTTCGCGGCGATGCCGGAACGTTGATCGTTCGTAACTGTGACGGCGTGGCAACAACGGCATTTTGTTCCGTCACGTCCCGTTGCACGACTGATTTTGTCGTCCGCGCAGGCCTGCCGTAACGATGTGTCGAAAGCCAAACCCGTCCAGTTCGAAGCTCGCCAAAATGTGATCCAGCGGCTCCGGCAGTCCTGGTTTTAACACCGCCCGATAAAGGCGGGATTTGCGCTATCGCGCCATCTTTTCCAGTTCCGGAAAGGGTGTGTAAACCGCGCCAGCGCAGAACTCGGTGGTGCGGTCGGTGACGCGATCGCCGCGCCCGTTGACGAAGATAGCGGCGCGCTCGCGCATCGCCTTGTAGCTGCCGTCGGCCTCGCGAGGCGTGAAATGCAGGCAGCTCACGTAGAATTGCCGGCCGCCGATCTCGCGCAGCACCGGCTCGGCAAGGCCGGCCTCGCGCACGCCGACCGGATTGTTGAGATAAGCGCGCATCAGCGCCAGCGTGTCGCCGCGGAAATTATCCGGAAACGGCTGCGGACCTCCGGCCTGGGTCCCTTCCATCAGGGACGGCCGGTCGCCGTCGCTGCCGAAGCATGCCGCAAGCGCCAGCGGCAGCACCAGGATCACCGCGCGTTTCGCCAATCGCCCCAAGGAACCACATTCTCCGACCCAACAGACCCGGAGGTGTTCTAGCTCCAAGCTTGCGCAAAGGGAATTCGCTTCCTCGGCCGGGCACAAGACGCGCCGACCCGCCCCGGCCTCGAGCTCTCGCGCGAGGCATGACGGGACGGGTCGGGCCTGAACTCCGCGCGAGGCGGCGGGGCAATGCTTAGGAATGCCGCCTCGCGGGCTCAGTAGTTAGCTGCGCTTCTCGGTGGTCATGGGCTTGGTGACGTCCGGCTGCGCCTTCAGCGACTTCCTGGCCGACAGATGCTTGTGGTGATGACGATGCGTCCGCACAAGCTTGTGCTCGTCGGGCGTGATCGCGGCATTGGCGTTCATGGCCTTTGCTTTGGCGTCCGACTTGACATCGGCGGTCTTCGCGCCGGCCTTGAGGCCGGTGTCGGATTTCGCCGCGGTGTTCGACACCTTGGTCTGGTTCTGGTCCGCCTTGATCACCGGCGCATTTGTGGCGGTCTTGCCGGCCTCGGCCGCGAAGGCCGGTGCTGCGATGACGGAGGCTGCGAGCAAAGCTGCGGAAATGGTCTTCAGCATGGTGGTCTCCTCTTGAAAGGATCTTGAGGCGGCGCCCTCTCGCCAACTCTTCGATCATGGGGAGAGCCTAGATGGCGCGCGCTGAACCCACCCTGAAGCCGGCTGCAGGCTCCCGTTCATCTGGATGACAAGTTTGTCATCCTGGCGCCCGAGGGCGAAACAGCCGCGGACGGCGGGGAATGTTTTGGCCTGACGGGTGTTCCCGTCTTCAGGCAATCGTGTAGGATCGCCGCGTTCCATTCGGGAGAACTTAGATGCGCAAACTTTCGATGCTTCTGGTACCGGGACTTGTCTCGATGGCGCTGGCGGCCGGGCCGGTGCTGACGAGCGCCTATGCGGCCGGCGGCGACGAGCCCTCCTCGCCGCCGAAGTCGGATACCTCGACCAAGAAAGAAAAGAAGAAGAAGAGCTCTTCCGTCACTGATCCGAAATTCCTCGCGGCCTACCGCACCGCCTACACCACGATCTACGACAACCACGACTATACGAGCGCCATCGGCCAGCTGAAATCGCTCAAGCGCGACGACGTCGCCGACGTCGCCAATTTGATCGGCTACTCCTATCGCAAGCTCGGCGACTACCAGTCGTCGAAGACCTATTACGAGCTCGCGCTGAAGGACGACCCGAACCACGTTCGCACCTGGCAGTACTACGGCCTGTGGCAGCTCGAGCAGGGCAACCGCGAACAGGCGCAGTATCATCTGAACAAGATCGCCTCGCTCGCCGGCACAGACAGCTCCGAGTATCGCTCGCTTGCCGCCGCGCTCGACAAGCCGACCGGCGCGACGCTGGTCTACTGAGCATCTCCCTTCCGAACCATAGGACCGGCACAACCTCCGGGTTGTGCCGGTTCTGCTTTTTCGGCTAGCCTCCGCGCATCCTCCCCGGCAAGTGGTGCGCAATGGACACGTGGCTGCGATCCGCGATCGACTACATCGGCTCCTGGATCGAATTCCAGCAGACCGCAATCCAGCAGCCCGGCGTCATCATCGCCTTCGCCCATCGCGGCGAGGTCGTCGCCGAGCATGCCTTCGGCCTCGCCAATCTCGACACCGGCGAAAAGCTTACCCCGCGCCACCGCTTCCGCATCGCCTCGCATTCGAAGAGCTTTACCTCGGCCGGCATCATGAAGCTGCGCGAGCAGCGCAAGATTCGGCTCGACGACCCGATCGGCCAGCATGTCGGCGGCCTGCATCCGCGCGTCGCCGAGACGACGATTGCGCAGGTGCTGTCGCACAGCGCCGGACTGACGCGCGATGGCGCGGACTCAGGCCAGTTCATCGACAGCCGCCCCTATCTGAATGACAAGGAGTTGCGTGCGGACTTGAAGCTGCCCACCGCGATCGAGCCCGGCACCCGATTCAATATTCCAATCACGGCTTTGGCCTGATCGGGCTCGTGATTGAAGCCGTGACAAGGGAGCCGTATACCGCCTGGATCAAGCGCGAGATCATTGAGCCGGCGGGTCTGCGCGAGACCGAGCCGGACGCGCCGCTTCCCAAGGGTGCGGCGTTCGCGCGCGGCCATACGCGAAAGGTGCCGCTGGGCGAGCGCTGCGTGATCCCCGGCGACAATCCCGCTCACGCAATGACATCCGCAGCGGGTTTCGTCGCGACCGCGGCCGATACGGCCCGCTTCTTTGCGCAGCTTTCGCCCAATGCCAGGAAGAGCGTGCTGTCGGTCGCAAGCCGCCGCGAGATGACGCGGCACCACTGGCGCGTACCGCAAAGTTTTGAGGCCTATTACGGCCTGGGCGTCAACGCCGGCAAGACCGACGGCTGGGACTGGTTTGGCCATGGCGGCGGTTTCCAGGGCTATATCTCTCGACCTGCTCCATCCCAGCCTGCGAGCTGGCGATCAGCATCCTCAGCAACTCCATCGATGGCGCAGCGCCGTTCTGGATGGACGGGGCAATGCAAATCCTGCGCGTCTTCGAGAGCCGTGGCGCACCCGACCGTCGAGTCCGCGACTGGACCGGCCGCTGGTGGACGATCTGGGGCGCGACCGATCTGGTGCCGATGGGCAAGCGCGTGCTCGTCGCCAGTCCGCAGTTCAATAACCCGTTCATGGATGCCGCCGAGATCGAGGTGACCGGACGGGACGCCGGCAGGCTTGCCTCGGCCGCCGGGTACTCCAGCCATGGCGAGCCGGTGCGCCGTGTCCGCGACAAGCACGGCAAGGTCAGCGACATCTGGCTCGCCGGCGCCAACGTCAAGCCTGCGAGTGTCGTCGCGCGCGAGATCGCGCGCCGATACCCACCACGGAAACGCCGCCCTATTCCCTGACAAGCGCCTCGACTTCGCTGCGAAACGCCTGCCGCGAGCCGTCGCGCGAATAGAACATGTGGCCACCGGGATAGACCACGAATTTGACGCGCTGGGTCGCGAAGGCCGGCAACTGGTCGAGCGCCCGCTTCGTGCCGAAATAGGGCGTGGCGAGATCGAACAGGCCGTGCGCGACCAGCACGTTCAGCTTGGCGTCGGTGGCAAGAATCTGGCGTAGCTCCGATAGCGATTGCGGCGGGTTGATGCCGCCGCCAAAGTCCCAGTTGCGCTCGACGGCGCCGTTCAGCACTTCGTAGGAGCCGTCGGGCCGCCAGTTGAGCTTGCGTGTCAGGACATCGACCGCGGCACTTGTCAGCGGCGCCTGAAGCGCATCGCCCGAGGGATCGCCGAACCGAGAGCTGCTCGAATCCGGATAGGGATCGAAGCCGCGCACGGAGGCATCGTATCGTCCGGTGACCTTGCCGTTCTTGCGGTCGAATTCGCGGCGGAATTCGCCGACATCGAACCGGCCGGCAAGCCTGCGGCTTACCGCCTGGTCGATGCCAGTCAGCTCGGCGACCTTGTCGGCGAGACGAGTGGTCGCCTCCCTGTCAGCCTCGCCCTTGACGAGGTCATTCAGAAATTCGCCGCGCGCGTAAGCCTCCACGTCGGCGAGAGCGGCGCGTGTGACCGGTCCCTTGGTCGATTCCTTGGCTTCGCGCGCCACCGCCACATAGCTCGGCAGCGTCGCGACATATTGCAGGAGGCTGCTACCGGTGAACTCGCGGAAATCCACGAGCGGTGACACCAGGATCAATCCCCTGACGCCGACGCCGTGCTGGAGCTGCAGCTGGCGCACGACCTTCGGCCCGCGAATGCCGCCATAGCTCTCGCCCGCGACGTATTTCGGCGAGGTCAGCCGGTCGTGCTTCTCGAGCCAGCGGCGGATTACCAGCGCAATCGAATTGACATCGCCATCGACCGAATAGAACCGCTTCCGCGCATCCTCACCACTCGCAATGAGACGGCTGTAGCCGGTGCCGACCGGATCGATGAAGACGAGATCGGTAAAGTCGAGCCAGGTATCCGCGTTCGGCTTCACCTCGGGCGAGGCCGATGGCGAAAGCCGCTCGCCGTCGAGCGGCAGCCGCCATGGCCCAACCGCACCGAACTGGAGCCACGCCGACGAGGCGCCCGGCCCGCCGTTGAACAGGAACGTCACCGGGCGCGTACCGCGGTCGGCGCCGTCGAGCTCGTAGGAGGTGGCGGCGATGTCGGCCAGCGGTTCGCCCTTATCGTCGAACACACGGATCGAGCCGGCGGTCGCGGCGAAATTGAGGGTCCGGCCCGGCAGATCGAGGGTCTGCTTCGTGGTCGAGTCTGCCGGCAGACGGTGCTGCTCGGCGGCGGATGGCGCGGACTGGGCTGCATTGCCGCCACGGCCGCCCTTCTGTCCCGCGGGCGCGGTCGCCTCATTGCGTGGCTGCGGCGGATCGTCCGCCCGCGCCAGGCCTGCGAGCGCGAAAGCAGAGACTGCCAGCACCAGCCCGGCGCGGCGCAGCGCCGGCGAACCCATCATCATGACTATTCTCCCTGCGCCGCGGCGCTCGCAGATCAGCATGGCCGCAATTCTAGCCGCAAATTGCGACGGTTTGGGGGATCAGAGGCCCCGGGCGGGCTTTCCGCGTCCGATCCGTCCGGCTTTTGCCCCAAGCCGAGACGCCCGCGTTTGCCTTGCCGGACGGTCATCCTCGACAATGCCGGCCCAGGTCGTATAGACGACCTCGGCGGAACTTTCTCGAGCCAGCGGCCCTGCCCCGGAAGCCATGACCAAGCCATCGCGATACGACCGGATCGCCTTCGTCGCCAGCTCGAGCAGCGAAGCGCAGGTCGCCTTGACCCAGCTCACCCAAAGCTACGGCAATTGCGACCCGAAGGAGGCTGACGTCGTGGTGGCGCTCGGCGGCGACGGGCTCATGCTCCAGACGCTGCACCAGCACATGCACTCGGGAAAGCCGATCTATGGCATGCACCGCGGGACTGTCGGCTTTCTGATGAACGAGTACTCGACCATCGATCTGCGCGCCCGGCTCGAGGCGGCGCAGGAATCCGAGATCAACCCGCTCCTGATGCGCGCGACCGACGTCAACGACCGCGTCTATCTGCATCATGCCATCAACGAGGTCGCGCTGTTCCGTCAGACCTATCAGGTGGCGCGCTTGCGGATCGTGATCGACGAGCGCGAGCGCATGCCCGAGTTGATGGCCGACGGCATCATGGTGGCGACGCCGGCCGGCTCGACCGCCTACAATCTGTCCGCGCAGGGACCGATCCTGCCGATCAACGCCGCGCTCCTCGCACTGACCCGATCAGCGCCTTTCGCCCCCGACGCTGGCGCGGCGCCCTTTTGCCCAACACTGCCTACGTCGTGATCGAGGTGCTGGAAGACGAGAAGCGGCCGGTCGCCGCGGTGGCCGACCATGATGAGGTCCGCGACGTCCGCCGCGTCGAAGTGCTCACCGACAAGACCATCTCGATGCACATGCTGTTCGATCCTGGCCACAGCCTGGAAGAGCGCATCCTGCGGGAGCAGTTCGGCTCCTGAGCTGCCTGCACGGCGCGGCGGGACGTCCCGGTCGCAACGCTTCGTTAACCCTCGGCACGATATGGTTAACGAAGGTTGACCGCTCTGGCCCAGGCGTCATGTTCCGCATCGACTTCAACAAGCTCCGTTTCCTCGTCTGCGACGACAACCCGCACATGCGGCGCATTCTGCGGACGCTGCTGCATTCGTTCGGCGCGCGCGAAGTCTACGAGGCCGAGGACGGTGCCACTGCGCTCGAAATGTACAGCCACTACGTCCCCGACATCGTCATCACCGATTGGGCGATGCCGATCTTCGACGGGCTGGAGCTCGCGCAGATGATCCGGCAGCCGGACTCCAAGGGCAACCCTTACGCGCCGATCATCATGCTGACGGGTCATTCCGAGAAGCGCCGCGTCACGGTTGCGCGCGATGCCGGTGTCACCGAATTCCTGGCCAAGCCGATTTCGGCCAAGGGCCTTTACCAACGCATCCTCAACGTGGTCGCCAGTCCCCGGCCCTTCATCAAGACCAAGACCTATTTCGGGCCGGACCGGCGCCGCAACACCAATACTGCCTATATGGGACCCGAGCGCCGCGTCGGCGAAAAGCACGAGGTGCTCCAGCAGCCTTCGCTGCTCGACAAGGCCCGCTCCTCCATCTAGCGCAACGTCTTCAGCGACGAGGCAACTACCAATGGCGAAGAACAGTGGACGGGACATCGAGGTCAAGGCCTTCGCCACGCACCAATTGATCACACAGCCCAATCCGCTGCGGAAGGTACTGCGCCGGGTCGAGGAAAAGGATATGGACGATCCGGTCGGTCGCGCCGAGCAGGCGTTGGCAGGCCTGTCCGGCGAGTTCAAGGACTGGATGGCGACCGAGGTCAACCGGCTGTCAGCCGCCTACGTGGCGATACGCAACGACGGCTTCACCAAGGAGAGGCGCGACGAGCTGTTCCGCGCCGCGCACGACATCAAGGGCGACGCCGCAACATTCGGCTTTCCTGCGGCGGCGGGAGTTGCCGAGAGCCTGTGCCGCGTCATCGAGCACGCGCCGGATCTCGAGAGAGTGCCGGCCGAGCTGTTCACACACCACATCAACGCCATCCTGGCCATCGTGCACGAGAACACCAAGCTCGATAGCGTCAGCGTCTCTGCCGAGCTGAGCCGCCGCCTGCGCAAGGTCGCCGACGACTATCTGGCCGACGTCAATCGCGATCGCCCCGAGCATCTCGAGGTGATCATGGCGTCGAGCATCGTGCCGGCGGAGTAAGGGCTCAACTCTTTCCCCCTCTCGTCATTGCGAGCGCAGCGAAGCCATCCAGACTGTCTCCACGGAGGATTCTGGATTGCTTCGCTGCGCTCGCAATGACGGAGTTTGCGGGACCGACCTCGAACTATGCCGCGATCAGATCCTCATACATCGGATCGATCGCATCATCCGCCACCAGTTCGTCGCAGAACAGTCTCGCCTCTTCGCGCGCGGACTCGGTGGCGAAGCGGCGCAACAGGACCATCAGCGGCTCGGTGGCGCCACGATCGGTCTCGCAATGGGTGAGCACACGCTCGACCATGCGCCGGTGCAGTCGGGCCGCACTGCCGTCGGTATCGACAAAGCCCTGCTCGTGGCAGGCATCGAGCGCGACCCGGAAGGCCGCGTACGTCGCCTCGGGAAGCCCAGCGCGGCGCAGCAGCGCGTACAGGCTATTGCCGCCGCGATCGTGCAGTAGCGCGGAGACGCGCGCCAGCGGCAGATCGGCCAGGTCGGCGAGTGCGGCGTCGAACAATTCGAGATTGCTCGACAGCAGCGCGCGCAGGATCAAGCCCGCGGTGAGCTGGCCCGTGATACGGAGATGCCGCACCAGATCCTGCATGTCTTCGCCGCGCGAGCGCGCCGCAATGTTCATGGTGGAGCGGTCACGCGCCTCGATCGTCATGCGGTCGGCGCGGTCAGGGCTCAGCCAGTTCCGCGCCACGACGAACTGCGCCAGTGTCTCGGAGAGCTTTGCCACCAGTGCGGCCCGCGTCGCCGCCGGCAGATCTTCCAGCACCAGCATCGCCTCGCGGATCGCGGCGAGATGGCCGTGACGCTCGACGATGCGATTCCAGGAGAACGGTGCGAGCTCGGCGCAGGAATTTTCAATCAGCTCGAGGGCGGCCGCTGCACAGCCAACTTCGGCGATCGCGGCACAGACGGAAGCCGGCAGCGCGACACGGCGGGCAACGGCGCACTGGACCTCGTCATTGCCGGTCGCGACGATGTCGACGAGGTCCGCATCGATCAGCAGCGGCGAATGTTCGAGCACGGGAAGCGCGACGGACGGCTGGTCGGCCGACAGCGCCCGCACGATCGCCGCGGGCGCGTCCGTGCTGCGCGCAAAAGCCTCCGCCATCGCCTGTCGCACCAGGGGCGACGGATCGTCGAGCAGCATCAGCAGCGCGCCCTCGGCCGCGACGCGGTCGTCATGGGACAGGTCCGAGATCAGCCAGGCCCGGGCCAATGCCCGCGTCGCCTCGGCCCGCTCACCGGCGGACGCGGTCCTGATCCAATTGATGAACTGCCGAACGATCATGCTGCTTCCGGCTTACGCTACGAAGACGAAGCGGTGACGGCTTGTCACCTGCGACACAAAATAAACCACGACGCTTAATAAAGCGTTCACCATAACTGGCTGGTATTATTGACGTTTTGTTAAGGACGGGAAGCGCTCTCGCCGTGTGACAGCACGTTAGCTCGAGAACGTGCCGGTGCGATCGCTGAACAGATCGAGCGGCTGCGGCGGCCGCACGTCGGGCGTCGCCGAGGTCGCTGACGCGACCGAGGTGAGCGAGGCGTTGTTGCCCCACAATTTCTGCACCGTCGTCGAGACCGGCTGCGTGGCTTCGGCGGGCTGATAGATCGAGCGAAACACCGGCGTGCCCGGCGCATTGTCGGCGACGGTCGTCGTCGAGGTTGCGCTGACGGGCGCCACCGAGCGCGTGTCCGGGAAGGTCTGGAGATAGGCAGCGCCATTGATCAAGGGCGCGGAGGGTTGCACGCCATTTGCGCTCGCGACCTGCGTCGTCGACGGCGTGTCGCCATACATTGCCATCGCGCTGCGGGTCGATTTCGCATTCGCGGCGCTCGCATAGCGGGCGTTCAACACCGAATAGACTTCGGAGACGCTGCGCGCACGGCCGTCTTTGGCATAGAAGATCGAGCGGTTGGCTGACGCCGCATTCGGAAACAGCCGGGCGCCGACTGCTTGCGGATTGTCCTCGGCATTGGCGATCAGTTTCGCGGCACCGCCGACACCCATGAAATGCGCCATGTAGAGTTCGCTGTCGCTCGGCCTGCGGCCAAGAAGCCCGGTCAGCTTGAAACTGTTGGACTGCGTCAACGCCGCGGCCATGCTCGAGGCGGCCTCGGGATCATCACGCAGCTTCAGGATCGACCGCTTCATCGTGGGATCGTCGACGGTGTAGGTCCCTGAGGATGTCTTGCTGATGGCGTCGGAATAGCTGCCATAGCCGAGCTGGGTGCCCGCCTCCTTGACCGTGCCGAGCCAGGTCTGGTCGATGAACTGGTAGAGCCCATGGGCGGACGAGGTGGTGGCACCGGCGCTCGGATCAAAGTCCGATTCCATCTTCGCGGTGGTCAGCATGTATTCGAAGCTGACGCCGGTCTGGCTCGAGGCCTGCTTGATGGCGCCAGCGACGCGCTTCGAGCCTTCGGTCGCGGCCGTCTGCATGGCACTGGAATTGTCGACCGACATGATGGAGTGCCCGCCCCGCGCGGCGTTGAACGGCGCCGGCAATTCGGACGCCCTGTCGTCCCACCGTGGGACAGTTATGGTTAATGCGGGGTTAAATTCTGGGGTTGATCCCCTCCCCGAGTCATTCCGGGGCATCGCGCAGCGATGAGCCCGAATCCATCTGACCGCAGATGGTGCCGCAGAATGGATTCCGGGCTCGCGCTTCGCACGCCCCGGAATGATGGCTGCTACTTCCTGTAAACGTCGCTGGGATCGAACAGTCGCTCGGCATCGACGAAGACGAGCTTGGCGCCGCCCCCCCCGCCTCGATCTTGCGGTAGAAGCAGGACCGGCGTCCGGTGTGGCAGGCCGCGCCGATCTGCTCGACGCGAAGCCAGACCGCGTCCTGATCGCAATCGGTGCGGATCTCGACCACGCGCTGAGTCCGACCCGAGGTCTCACCTTTTCGCCACAAGACGTTGCGCGAACGGCTGAAGTACCAGGCTTCCCCGGTCGCAATGGTCTTGTGCAGCGCCTCGCTGTTCATGTGAGCGACCATCAGCACGTCGCCGGTGGCGACGTCGGTCGCAACGCAGGTCACGAGGCCGGCAGCATCGAAGTTGGGAAGGAAAGTTAGACCTTCCTCGATCTCATGAGAGTGAGCGGACACGGTCATCCTCGCCAAACGCGTTCGCGAGGTCAGCGCGTGCCCCGCACCAAGGACAGGAAGCGGGCCTGCTCCGCCGGATTGTCGCGGAACATGCCGGTGAAGCGGCTGGTGAACGTCGAGGCGCCATGCTTGGCGACCCCGCGCACCGACATGCAGGTATGCTCGGCCTCGATCAGCACCGCAACGCCGCGGGGTTTGAGGACCTCGTCGATCGCCGCTGCAATCTGCGCCGTCAAATGCTCCTGGGTCTGGAGCCTGCGGGCGAAGATATCGGTCAGGCGCGCGAGCTTCGACAGGCCGACGACACGCTCCACCGGCGTATAGGCGATGTGCGCCTTGCCGTAGAACGGCATCATGTGATGCTCGCACTGCGAGGTGAATTCGATGTCGCGCACCAGCACAAAATCGTCATAGCCAGCCGTCTCGCCGAAGGTGCGGTCGAGCACCTCAGCCGGGCACTGGTGATAGCCCTGATAGAGCTCGTCGAACGCCTCGACCACGCGCCGGGGCGTGTCGAGCAGGCCCTCACGCTGGGTGTTCTCGCCGATATAGGCGAGCAGCGTCTTCACCGCCTGCTCAGCCTCGGCGCGCGCCGGACGGGGCTGATCGGCGCGGACTGCGGCCGCGAGGAATTCGGACGGATCAAGCTCTGCCGGGCGGCTCTCGGGCTGCTTGTCGGAAGACTTGCTGGGGCGGATGGATTTGATCGTAGCGTCCATGTCGACTCCGTTCGACGGCCTTACGGCCGGAGTGTCACCGGCAGACGTGGCGGCAAGCCCGCCGGACGCCTGAAGAGAATAGTCTCGGCGAAAAGCCCTACAACTCTAACGGCCGCCGCGTGTTTCTGGATCAGCGCCGCCGGACTGCTGGACTGTTTTTCCGCCTGTTCCGCCCCTATATAGGACCGTGGACGGCGCCCGCCAAGGCCGATCCCGCCCGGAAGCGTTGGACTCCATCACATGCTGAACGACATCTACAACAAGCGCATCATCGAGCTGGCCGGCAATATTCCGCGTCTCGGTCGGCTTTCGGACCCCGATGCTAGTGCCACGGCCCATTCCAAACTGTGCGGCTCGACCGTGAAGGTCGATCTCAAGATGGAGGGGGACAGGGTCACCGATTTCGCCCACGACGTGAAGGCTTGTGCGCTGGGGCAAGCCTCTTCATCCATTATGGCAAGTCACGTTGTCGGCTCGACTGCGAGCGAACTCCGTGAGTTACGCGAAACCGTTCGCAAGATGCTGAAGGAGAATGGCGCGCCGCCCGAGGGCAAATGGGAGGAGATTAAGTTCCTCGAGCCGGTCCGCGACTACAAGGCGCGCCACGCCTCGACCCTTCTCACCTTCGATGCCGTGGTCGATGCCATTGGCCAGATCGAGGCCAAGGCCAAGCAGCCGGCTGCGGCGCAGGGTTGAAGCTTTTACTTTTGCGCTGCCGATGCCGGCGCGACCGGCGCAGTTCCGACAGGTACCATCGCTTCCGCCGTCTTGGTCGACCTGGCAGGCTGCTTCTGCTCCGGTTCCTCGCCGAACCTTGCCTGCGTCTTCGGCGCAAGGTCCGCCACCGCCGGCGCTGCGACGTCCACATGCGGCAGCACGTCCGTCACCAGATCGGTCGTCACGAGGTTGGTGAGCTTCAGCTCGGTTGTGTCGAGCTCGTGCAGGTCTTCCCACGGCGGCACGTTGAGCGCGAGCGACAGCAAGTCACCAGAGCCACCCATATCAAAGGTGTATTTGGCGAGTCGGCCGATGTCGCGCTCCACAATCATCAGGTCCTGCGCGCTGTAGCTCGCCGCTCTGGCGTCGTCAGCGCGATCGCCCATCCAGATCTGGTGAACGCGGACGTGCGCGGCTTCCGGCACGTAGCGCTTCTTGCCGGCCAGCAGCAGGAACACGCACATCGATCTGCAATAAGCGTCCGAGGCGACCGCAGGACGGGCGCTTTGTGCGCCGCGGTTCTGCTGCGTGATGCCGACCGTGGTCAAAAGGCCGAGATTGCGAAAGCGCCGACCGAGCGTGATCGCGTCGTTGACGGAACCGCCACTCGAGTCGAGCACGACAGTCGCGCCGCCGATCTGCCGCCCGCGAGCAAAATCGTCGAAATCCTTCGGCGTGTCAGTGGTGATGATGCCGACCGCGCTGACCCAGCCGCGGCAGTTGGGCTCGCAGGCGACCCAGGAAAATTTCATCGGCAGCTTGCGCTCTTCGAGAGAGCCGCCGGCGCGGGCCGACGAACCGAAAGTCGCGACGGCGCCAGCCAGCACGACTCCAGAAGCGGCGGTTCCCACCAATAACCAGCCGCGAAGATTAAGCGACTTCAGAAGTTTCAAACTGGTCCCTTCCCCAAGCCCCAAGCGGTTAAGTCTGAGCCGATTCAGGCAAGCCCCGATGTTCCCTGAGTCTCACACGGACGTCACAAAAATGGTATCCGGGGGAATACAGATCGTCCATAGGTACTTGCTGCACTGCTCCGTGAAAGCAGGCAAAATATGGCGTACGAACAACAGCTTGCAGTTCCCTGCACGGGAACTGCACATCGGGGCGCACAGGACGGCGGCAGAGCGCACATGAAGCACTCAACCTGCGAGCACGGTTCCGGTCCGATGGCCGAGACGCTGCGACTGCCGCGCAGATTCGGCCGTGCGCTAATCTGGCTGTACCGCCACACTCTCTCGCCACTGGTCGGGTACAACTGCCGGCACCTGCCGACTTGCTCCGTTTATGGCGACGAGGCGATCGAGCGCTTTGGACTTTGGGCCGGCGGCTGGATGACGCTGGCGCGCCTGTTGCGCTGCAATCCCTTCGGCACGTCCGGAATCGACAACGTGCCCTTCACCGCACCGCCAGGCGCAAGCTGGTATCGGCCCTGGCGTTACGCTCGGTGGCGCGGCGTCAACCCATCCTAGCCACATGCTGCGGCGCTTTGCGCATCACTGCTCTGACCGGAACCTGAATTGTTGCCTCGCGTTGTTGTGATGCTCCCTAAGGGAGGAAACAACAATGCGCTGGAAAATCAGCCCTCATCTTCACCTCGGGCTTGGTGCGCGTCCCAGGTTTAATCCGAGGGATTGCGATCCCAGAGCCATCGATATGGTCGCCGTGGTCGCCCTGCTCGTGCTCGTCCTAGGCTCCGGCTGGTACCTCGCCACGAGCTTTGCAACGCCAGTCAGCACGACCGCGTTCATTGTGCCAAGCCAGAGCGTGCACTGGTAGCTAGCGAAACCAGAAGAAGCGCCCCGGCGGCGGCGGGATCGGCTCGGGCGGACGCGGCCGTTTCGGGCGTGGCGGTTTCGGCGGCGGCTCGGCCGACGAGGTGGTCTCCCCGGTGGGCGCGATCTCGCTCCCCGGCACCTTCACCGACAGCAGCAAATTCGATTCGTGCATCCGCCAGCGATAGCCGACGCCAAAATCGATCGGCTGCGCGCGCGTGAACAATTCCGCGTATCGCTCCTGATAGCGGCCGGGGAATTCATTGATCGGCCCGAGATAGCGGCCGAACGGGAAGAACCGCCATTGCCGCGCATTGTAGTTCGCCAGCGGAATCCCGGAATCGTCCTGGATGATGCTCGAGCTGTTGGCGAGCAGCCAGTCGCGAACGACGGTGAAGTTGCCGCCATGCAGCAGATAGGACGCGCTCTTGATCAGGCTGTTGCCGGGCCCGAGCGTCTCGCAGAACTTCAGGAAGCCGGCTGCGCGCGCGCCGGAATTCGAGAGATCGGTCGAGAAATAATACAGCGTGCGCGCCTCACCGTCGCTCCCGGCAAAAACGATGCGGACGCCGCGGGTGGCATTCGGTCCCGGGTTGTCGCTGCCCGTGTGCATTCCGCCCTTGTCGTCGACCGCGACCATCTCGACGTTGCGGATGGTCTTGCCGGAGCGCGCCAGGAAGACATAGAGGATCGGCAAGGTGCCGTTGACCTGGTTGGCGTGCAGGTCGACCTTCATCTGCTTGGTGATGAAGAAGGAGAAGCTCAGGATCGAGCCGAGCGAGCGCTCGACATTGTAGAGCGCCGCACCAACCGAACCGCGCGGCAGCCTGGACAGGTCAGGCACTGCACCGACCGGCTCCAGCGCGCCGAGCACATAGGTGCTGGCCTTCGAGTAGAACGCATTGGCGTAGAGAAAATCCGGGCCGCTGAACATGTAGAACATGGTCGGCCGGGGCGCGGCGAGGTTGACATCGGACCAGATCCGGATCTTCGACAATTGCCGCTGCTCGAGCTGGGCGAAAGCACTATCGAAGAATCTTGCGTGATGCTGCCAGGACGGGTCCCTCGTGAGCGCCACCAGCGGCGAATCCGCCGAAGGCTGCATGCCCGCAAGGAAGCGCGCGGTGTCGTCGAAGGTGACCTCGGCAGCACGCGCGGAGGAGATGGCCGCGGCCAGCAGCGCAATAGCGGCGGCCGCAATTCTCAGAGATCGGAACATATCTATTCGCGATGTAATGGATTGGCAGCGGCGACCGGCCGCCCGCGGAAAACAGCATAAATCAACAGGCCCGAGAACATCACGAGCATTCCCATGAGCGACTGCACCGGCCGCTCGGTCAAGAGGTAGTACATCATGAACGCGGTCACGAGCAGGAAAACCAGCGGCGTAAACGGATACCCCCAGGCGCGATAGGGCCGCGGCAGGTCGGGATCGCTGATGCGCAGCTTGATGACGCCGGCCACCGTGAAGAACGAGCAGAACAGCAGCGCAAACTGGATGAAGTCGAGCACCGCCTCAAAACTGCGCGTGAACAGCAGCAGGTTCGAAACCGCGAGCTGAAACAGGATGGCATAGGCCGGCGCGCCCCTCGTCGACTTGCGCGAGAACACGCGAAGCGCCGGAATGTCCTCCCCCATCGTCATCATCACGCGCGGGCCGATCCACATCATCGCGCTGATCGAGGAGATCAGCCCGACGCAGATCATCGCACCGACGACCCTGCCGCCAATCCCGCCGAAGATGGCGCTGCCGGCGATGCTTGCGACGTCGAGCTGGCCGGCCAGCGCGCCGATCGGCGTGGAGTACAAAAACACCGCATTGAGCGCGACATACAGCACGAGCACGATCAGCGTCCCCGCAAGCAGCGCTCGCGGAAGACTCCGTTCCGGCGTGTTCATCTCGCCGATAATGTAGGTCGCGGCGTTCCAGCCTGAGAACGAGTACATCACGAAGACGAGCCCAATCGCGAAAGGTGCGCTGACGACGTGGGCGAGATCGCCGGCCTGCGGAGCAAACGAGATCGGCTGTGGCGTGCCGATGACGAAGCCGGCGACCAGGAAGGCCACGATCAGCACGACCTTCAGGATGGTCGAGATCAGCTGGAAGCTCGCGGAGTGCCTGACGCCGGTCAGCTGCACGAGCGAGACCAGCCACACCACGCCGATGGCGAGCGGGATCGGCGGCAAGCCGGGAATGACCGATTTGGCGTATTCGCCGAAGGCCATGGCGGCGAGTGCCACCGGCGCGGCAAAACCGACCGTCGCCGAAACCCAACCGGCGAGGAAGCCGAAGGCGGGATGGTAGGCGCGGCCGAGGAAATTGTACTCGCCGCTCGAGCGCGGAAACATCGCGCCCAGCTCGCTATAGGAGAACACCCCACACAGCGCGACGATGCCGCCGACGGTCCACAGCAGGAGGATCGAGAAGCCGGACGGGATATCCTTGACCTGAAAACCGAGGCTGGTGAAGACGCCGACCCCGATCATGTCGGCGACCACGATGGCGGTTGCGACCAGAACGGAGACCCCGGAGCCGCCTCCGGTCAAGCGGCCAGTCCAGGGCACGGTTGCCGCATCTGATGCCGTCATCGGGGTCCTTAAGCTCAGGCATCGCGCCTGATGGGATGCATCGTGCAGATTGGTCCAGTCAATTCAAGCAGGGTTAACACGGGTTAAATGAGGCAAACGAAATAGGTACCACAACACCGCGCGTGGACGCCCTTAAGCAATAAGACTCCCAGAGCCCGGAGAATCCCGTTCCCCTTCCCCACAATCACGACACGATTGCATGGTCCTTTTGATCGTTCCGGATGTGGGGAAGTTTGTCCGGACACTTAACGCCGCCTAAATGCCAGTCGGTTCAATTTGCTTAAAGATTGCCGCTGGACTTTGGGTTCATGGCTTGGGGTCATGGGTGGATGGTCGGGGCCGTTGCTAACGTGAGAGCTGACATGCGTGCTGATCGGACGAGGTCCGGTCGACGCGGTCGTGCGCTCCGGTTCACCCTGATCTCAGCCTTGGTGCCGATCTCGCTGATGCTGGTTCAATGCGGCAATTCGCCCAATCCGGCGGCGCTCGCCGCGAACTCACAAGCCAACGTTCAGGTCGTCGCCAAGACCAATTCGCAAGTCGCGAGCAGCGATACGTTCGAGGATCGCTTCCCTGCTCCGCAATTCAGGGAGCGCTTCCCCGCCGCGAGCGAGAGCTTGCTGCAACGGCAGATGTCGGACTTCTCGCCCAAGCGCGCCGTGCAGCAGCAGCCCCAGCAGGCACCCTACAAGGTCGCCTCGCTCGCGCCGCAGGTCCCCTATCAGCGTCCGCCGCGCGAAGACCTGACCACCCTCGTCAGCATGAAGTCGTCCGCCTTCCCGTATTTCGGCAACAACCCGGCTTCCGACGCGCCCTTCCTCAACATCTCAAAGGGCGACCGCCGCGGCCACCGCAGCTATTCCGGTCGCGTGTTCTGGCAGGACGAGACCTACAATGACAGCCGCGTGCTGATGCACGTTCCCGAACATTTCGACGTGCGCAAGCCGGGCGTCATCGTGGTGTTCTTCCATGGCAATGGGGCGACGCTGGAGCGGGACGTGCGCGACCGGCAACTGGTGCCGCAGCAGATCAGCGATTCCGGCGCCAATGCCGTGCTCCTCGCACCGCAGATGGCGGTCGACGCCGCAGATTCCAGCGCCGGCAAGTTCTGGCAGCCGGGCGGCCTCAAGCGCTTCATGACGGAATCGGCCGAGCATCTGGCCCGCCTCACCGGCGATCCCAACAATGCGCGCGCCTTCGCCGATATGCCGATCGTGATCGTCGGCTACAGCGGCGGCTTCCTGCCGACCGCCTGGAGCCTCGAGGTCGGCGGCATCAGCGACCGCGTTCGCGGCGTCGTTCTACTCGATGCGGTCTATGGCGAAATGGACAAGTTCGCCTCCTGGATCGAGAGCCACCGTTCCGGCTTTTTCGTCAGCTCCTATACCCATTACACCGCGCGGCGCGACCGCGAGCTGATGAGCATGCTGCGGCAGAAGGGCATCAGCGTCTCCGAAGAGATGGATGGGCCGCTACATCCTGGCAGCGTGGTGTTCGTCGAAACCGGCGACGGCATTACCCATCGCGACTACGTCAACCGCGCATGGACGCAATATCCGCTCAAGGATGTGCTGGTGAAGATGTCGGCGACGCCGGCCCTGGCGCTCACGCGCGTTGCCGCCACCACATCATCGGTATCGGGCCGCTAGTTTGGCGGTTGCGTCCAGCGCTCCAATGACGACGTCGTTCAGATAGGATCACGCAGACGCGCAGCGCGTGATCCTCGATTGTTGTCGCTCAAGTCTTCGGCAGCTTGGGAATGCTCTCGGCAAAGCCGTTGAAGCAGGCCAGCCGCTCGTCCTCTTCCTTGAAGAGGCGACAATCGGCGACGCCCTTGGCCTTCGGGGGCTTCGGCTTCGGCGCCGGCGGGATCACCGCGTCGTAGCAATTGAGGCGGTCCTTGGTACCGTCATCGAGGTCCAGGCAGGCCTGGAGCCGCACCGCGATCGACTGCGGCTTGCCCTTCGGCGCGGCAGCGGCCGGCTTGGCGGCGGCCTCCTTGGTGCCCTTGGTCCCCTTGGGCTTGACCTGCATCAGCGGCTTGTCCCCCACCATCGGTGGCTTATCGGTTTGTGCAAGCGCGGAGGCTGAATAGAGCACCGCAGCAACCGCCAGAATGATCCTCATCTCAGTCAACTCTCTTTGGTCCCCATGACTGGCTTCTAGCGCTGTCTCCGGCGGTTTGCCAAGCGCCTTGCGCAGGGGAGACGCTGGCCTCAGGCCGGAGCGGCAGCGGCCGGCCGGGGCCAGGACCGCCAGGACCAGCTCCAGCACGACAAGACCGCGACTTGAGGGCCGCCATGCGAAATAGTTGGTGCAAGACACCGGCCTGTGGCGGCCGCTTTCTTGGAATTGCCGGATTGCACAGGCCGAATCGCCTGATATATCGCTCGTTCCCGCTTACCTGCGCTCGTTCGCAGGAGTGAGCCTCAGGAGAAAAGACATGACCGACCAGCCCAAGTCCGAATCCGGCTTCCAGTACAGCCTCAGCAATTTGAGACCCGTGACCCCGCCCGAAAAGATCACCCTCACCTTCCCCGACGGCGCCCGGCGCGAATACCCCAAGAGCACGACCGGGATGGAGATCGCCAAGGGCATCTCGCCGTCGCTGGCCAAACGCACGGTGGCGATGGCGCTGGACGGCGAGCTCGCCGACCTCAACGATGCCATCGAGAACGACGCGAAGATCGAGCTGGTGAACCGCGACGATCCGCGCGCGCTGGAGCTGATCCGCCACGACTGCGCCCACGTGCTGGCGGAGGCCGTGCAGATGCTGTGGCCGGGCACCCAGGTCACCATCGGACCCGTGATCGAGAACGGCTTCTACTACGATTTCTTTCGCAACGAGCCGTTCACCCCGGAAGACTTTGCCGCGATCGAGAAGAAGATGCGCGAGCTCATCGCGCGCGACAAGCCTTTCACGAAAGAGGTTTGGGATCGCGAGAAGACCAAACAGGTGTTCCGCGACAAGGGCGAAGCCTTCAAGGTCGAGCTGGTCGATGCCATTCCCGGCAACGAACCGATCAAGATCTATTATCAGGGCGACTGGTTCGATCTCTGCCGCGGCCCGCACATGACCTCGACCGGCAAGGTCGGCAACGCCTTCAAATTGATGAAGGTGGCCGGCGCCTATTGGCGTGGCGATAGCAACAACCCGATGCTGACGCGCATCTACGGGACGGCGTTCGCCAAGCAGGAGGATCTCGACGCTTACCTCAAGCAGATCGAGGAAGCCGAGAAACGCGACCACCGCAAGCTCGGGCGCGAGCTCGACCTCTTCCATTTCCAGGAGGAAGGTCCGGGCGTCGTGTTCTGGCACCCCAAGGGCTGGACCATCTTCCAGCAACTGATCGCCTATATGCGCCGTCGCCTGACCGGCGATTACAGCGAGGTCAACGCGCCGCAGATCC
The DNA here is from genome assembly GCF_041200145.1 of Bradyrhizobium sp. LLZ17. NCBI lineage: Bacteria > Pseudomonadati > Pseudomonadota > Alphaproteobacteria > Hyphomicrobiales > Nitrobacteraceae > Bradyrhizobium > Bradyrhizobium zaerense. The sequence continues at coordinate 533,358 of NZ_CP165734.1, read as the reverse complement.
TCGACAAGTCGCTGTGGGAGACGTCCGGCCATTGGGGCTGGTATCGCGAGAACATGTTCGCGGCGCAGTCCGCCGGCGACGAGGCCGAGGACAAGCGCTGGTTCGCGCTGAAGCCGATGAACTGCCCGGGCCACGTTCAGATCTTCAAGCACGGCCTGAAGAGCTATCGCGACCTGCCCTTGCGGCTCGCCGAATTCGGCGTGGTGCATCGTTACGAGCCCTCCGGCGCCATGCACGGGCTGATGCGCGTGCGCGGCTTCACCCAGGACGACGCGCATATCTTCTGCACCGAGGATCAGCTCGCTGACGAGTGCCTGAAGATCAACGACCTCATCCTGTCGACCTATGCGGACTTCGGCTTCACGGGCGAGCTTACCGTGAAGCTGTCGACCCGGCCGGAGAGGCGCGTCGGCACCGATGCGATGTGGGATCACGCCGAACGCGTGATGGCGACGGTGCTGCGCGAGATCCAGTCGCAGAACAATCACATCAAGACCGAGATCAATCCGGGCGAGGGCGCGTTCTACGGGCCGAAGTTCGAATATGTGCTGCGCGACGCCATCGGGCGTGACTGGCAGTGCGGCACCACGCAGGTCGACTTCAACCTGCCGGAACGGTTCGGTGCGTTCTACATCGACCACGACGGCAGCAAGAAACCGCCGGTGATGGTGCACCGCGCGATCTGCGGCTCGATGGAGCGCTACATCGGCATCCTGATCGAGCACTATGCCGGCAACTTCCCGCTCTGGCTCTCGCCGGTGCAGGCGGTGGTCACGACCATCACCTCGGAAGGCGACGAGTACGCCAAGCAGGTTATGGAAGCCGCGCGTCGGGCCGGGCTTCGGGTCGAGATCGACCTGCGCAACGAAAAGATCAACTATAAGGTCCGCGAGCACTCGCTGGCAAAGATCCCGGCGCTGCTCGTGGTCGGCAAGAAGGAAGCCGAGACGCACTCGGTCTCGGTCCGCCGGCTCGGCAGTGACGGGCAGAAGGTAATGCCGACGGCCGAGGCGATCGCCGCGCTGGTCGACGAGGCCACCCCGCCGGATGTCCGGCGGATGCGCGAGCGGGCCTGATCCCTGAAATCGGTCTAAACTCGGTTTCGGTTGCGGGCGTGCATTCCTATCTGGGGCGTGCACGCCCGACGACCAGCCGAAGAGGAAGCCCCAGTGCCCGACGCCATCGAACTCCTGAAGACCCGCCGCTCGATCAAGCCGCGCGACATGACCGGGCCCGGCCCCTCGCCGGCCGAGCTCGAAACCATCTTGACCATCGGCGCGCGCGTGCCCGACCACGGCAAGCTTGCGCCCTGGCGCTTCATCATCTTTGAGGGCGACGCCCGGATGCGCGCCGGCGAGGTGATCGCGAAGGTGTTTGCCCGGAAGAATCCCGGTGCGCCCGCGGCCGATGTCGAGGTCGAGCGCAAGCGCCTCACCGACGCGCCGCTGGTGATCGGCATCGTCAGCTTCACCCGGCCGCATCCGAAGGTGCCGGCGTGGGAGCAGGAATTGTCCGCGGGCGCGAGCGTCATGAACATCGTGACGGCCGCGACCGCGCTCGGCTACGGCGCCTGCTGGCTGACCGGCTGGTTTTCCTTCGACCGCGATGTGCTGGACGGGCTTGGCCTCAAGCCGGACGAGAAGCTTGCCGGCTTCGTCCATATGGGCACGCCGACCAAGCCGAGCGAGGACCGCCCGCGACCGGTGCTGTCTGAGATCGTGACGCGCTTTTAATCGAAGTCTTGTTGACGCCCCTGACGTCTTGCGGCTTTGTTCCCGACGAGGGAGGAAGTCCGGATGAAGCGTCGTGAATTTCTGGTCGGGGCGGCGATGCTGGCCGGCACGATGGCGCGGAGCCGCGCCGTCGACATTCCCGCGCCGGCGGCCGACAAGCTGCAACGCGTCACCTCGTTCTTCGAGAACGAGGTCACCACCGGCCGTTTGCCGGGCGCCATCGTCCTGATCCAGCAGCACGGCAAGCCGGTTTATTTCAAGATGTTCGGCGTCCGCGACGTCCGGACCCGCCTGTCGATGACGCCGGACACGATCTTCGCGATCCATTCCATGACCAAGCCGATCACCAGCCTGGCTGCGATGATGCTGATCGACGAAGGCAAGCTTGCGCTCACTGACCCCGTTTCGAAATACATCCCTCTCTTCGCGGACACGAAGGTCGGACTCGAAATCACCAAGCCCGACGGCTCCCTGGCGCTCGACCTCGTGCCGCCGATCCATCCCGTGACCATCAGGGACCTGATGCGGCACACCTCGGGCATCAGCTACGACTATATCGGCGGCAAATGGGTCGAGCTCGCCTACAAGGAAGCCGACATCTTCGCGGGTCAATTCGACAACAAGGTATTCGCCGAGCGCGTCGCCAAGCTGCCGCTGGCGCGCCAACCCGGGACGCTGTGGCGCTACGGGCATTCCACCGACGTGCTTGGCAGCGTCATCGAGATCATCACCGGCCAGACGCTCTACGACGCGCTGAAGCAGCGCATTTTCGATCCGCTCGGGATGACCAGCACCAAATTCGTGCTGACAACGCCTGATGAACTCGAGCGCATGGCGCGGCCGCTGCCGAGTGACCAGATCCTGCTCGACGCTGAGCGCGAACGTCTCGCCCATCCGGAATGGCAATCCGGCGGCGGCGGCCTGCTCTCGACCATGACCGACTATCAGCGCTTTTCGCAAATGCTGCTCAATGGCGGGGAGTTCGACGGCAAGCGCTACCTCAGTCCGGCCGCCTTCAAGGACATGACGACCGACCAGATCGGACCAGGCTCCGGCGTCGGCCGCGACTATTTCTATTTTCCTGGCGACGGCTTTGGCTATGGCTACGGCCTTGCGGTGCGCACCGATCCCGGCGATGCGAAGCCGCCGCCGCCGGGCTCGATCGGGGAGTTGAAGTGGGACAGCGGCAGCGGAACGTATTTCGGCGTCGATCCAAAGCTCGACATGGTCTACATCTTGATGCAGCAGACCCAGAATGAGCGCGGGCGGATCACGCCGGCGTTCAAGGCCCTGGTCTATGACACCTTTCCGCCGGAGCTACGCCACCCGTGAGACGTGCTGGCCCTCGGCGTCGTTCCGGCGAAGGTGGGGACATATCTCGCGCAACTGCTTCAACATCGTCATTGCGAGCGTAGCGAAGCAATCAAGAGTCTTTCCGCAGATGCATTTCTAGATTGCTTCGCTGCGCTCGCAATGACGGAGCAAGGAGCATCGACGTCGCTTCTGCAGCGCGCATTTTCAATTGCAGACGCACCTTCGCATTCTCGCGGCGCATTCGCCCGAGTCTTGCTTCGTCGCCTTACCCTCAAATGAAAGAGGGCGCAGGGAAGACCGGGTGCCGGCTGGCACCCGCGGTCCACTGTGCGAAGTTGCAGTAGGAAATCTGCACAGCGGCATACAGGTGAAGCCCAACACACGGCCTTCCCTGCGCAGTGGTTTGACGGCTTATGTCGCGCTCTCCCCGGGGAGCGATGCACTATTGCCCCCGTCGCCTCACGGCTGACTGACATGCGTGCCCGGTTGGGCCGCCACATCACCGCAAGACTTGGCGCACAGACCCCGGGCGCCAGGACCACACGATTTTGCCGTACGCGAACCACACCGGTCGTGCGCGCGATGCGCTTCGCTCACGGTTGCCCGCCCTGCGATCACCTTCGCGCCGATGTGGCTTACGTCCACCGCCGCCCGGCCCGCGTTCGTGACGATCGCGATACGCCCCTCTTCCTTGGGCCGGGTCGCGGCGACAGATACGCCGTTTCCGAATTTCGGTAAAGCGGAATATTTTTGACGACGTGTGTTGACCTAGCGCCGGGATGTTTTGCCCGTCGGGCAACGCAATGGTTTGTAGCCTGACCACCAAATTGGCTCTACGGAACCGACGGAGGCCGCTAGTCCTCGCTCGACGCGGCGGAGCGATTGCGCAGATAGGCCTGCGACAACAGGAAGAACAACGCACGGTCGCCATGATATTTGGCCGACGGCCGGGTGCGCTCGAAACCATCGGCGAATATCTTGCCGGACTGGTCGCACACCTGCCATCGCCAGCCAAAGCGCTTGCGCCTGGTGAGGATCACTTCGAACATGCCGACCGCTTGGTCCCCTGCTCCTTGCCGGTCTCGCACCGGCATGCCCCGTTATAGGAGACCCGACATATAACGCAGCAGGACGGAAAGAGAATGAAATTGATGATCGGAAATAAGTATGTTGCACCGGTCATGACGAAGTCGCGGTGGTTCGGGAATAAGCCGCCGCCGCTGGTGTAGCGGAGATCTCTCCGAGACGCTTGGTAGCGCTGACAGAGGTGCTCTAACTCGCTTTTCGTGCGCGCGATGGGAAGTGCGGTACAATGTTCCGGATCACACGTGCCGAACGGTGGCGGAGCTGTGCGAGAGAGCCGAACTGACAGCGCCGTCCGAGTTGACTAGCGCGCGACGACTTCGACCTCGCCGTCGACGCCGTTGACGACGTTGAAGCCGCGCTCATAGACCTTGCCCTCGTTCTTGGCGACGGCGCGGTATTCGCCTTCGGCGAGCACGACGCGCGGGAAGGCGCCGATCGATTCCTTGATGACGTCGCCGCCCGGTGTCAGCACCGACCAGGCGGTGTTGGCGAGCGCCTCGCCGCCCTTGTCGCTGACGAGCTTGAGCGTGATCACCGCGGCGCGGTGGGTGACGATGACATCGGTGAGCTTGCCGGCCTGGACACGGATGTCCGAACGCACCACCGAGTTCGCCAGGCTGGCCGGATCGCCGTAATTGGAGATGATGTAATAGGTGCCCTCCGGCAGCAGCACGACGTCGCCGGCGGCGACATTGGGCACCAGCGAGGCACGCTCGCCGGATCTGAACTGGCTGCCCTTGTAGATCGCGAACGAGATCTGGTTCAGCGGAATGCGGCTGGTGCCGACCCGGCCCTCGATGCGCAGGCCGCCGGCCGGCAGCACAAAGGATTCGCGGTCGGTCTCGGCCTTCAGGCTGACGGTGCGCACCGCGCTGACGAGGCCGAAGGCGACGTGCACGACGTAATTGCCGGGCGGCAGCACGATGTTGGGCGTGGCGTTGCGGTCCTCGCGGACCAGCTTGAAAGTGCCGTTCTCGTCGGGCCGGTCGGCAAACACCCGCCAGACCAGGCCGCTGGTGATCGGAGGGGTGTCCTTGCCGTATTTCGCGGTGAGCGACAGCACGGCCTGTCCGGGCACCGCCGCATTGAGCGGCGCGACCGGCGGCACGGTGGTCAGCGCCGGAGGAATGGTGGGGGAAGCCGGCTGCATCAGGGTCGGCGGCAGGCTCGGGGGCGCAGACCCCAGCCCGGAGGGCGGCGCCAGGCTGACGGCGCCGCCGGGGTCGGGCACTGAAGCCGGCGGCACCGGCGGTGGGCGATCCGAGAAAAGCTGCGCCTGCGCAGCGCCTTGGCCGAGGGTAAATTGGCCGAGGGTGAGGAGGCACACGGCCACGATTAGCCCCGGCAGCAGCGATGCGCTGCGCCGCCATCCGATGATGCCGTCACCCCCGAGTGTCATGTCACCTGCTTTTCACTGAAAACGCGGCAAATTCAAGCCTCAGTGGCCCCAGGGAATACGGACATTTGGAACCTCGTTGACGCCTGCGTGATTAGTCCGCAGGCAAGCATCGACTGCCATACTCCCGCCCCGCGCGCTTTCCAAAGCGGCATAAACCATGCTTCGCCCGGGTTGTGGCGGAGTGCAAGTCCGCTGCCTAGTCTCAGGGCTGGCCCGGCGTAGGAGAGTTTCGGTGCTGGACATATTGAAGGGTCGGAGCGCAAACGGCTCCAGTGGCGAGAAGGTCGGGCTCGGCAGCATCCGCCGGCCGGTCATTGGCCTGGCGCTCGGCGGCGGAGCGGCGCGCGGCTTTGCCCATATCGGGATCGTGAGGACCCTGCTCGCCAACGGCATCGTGCCTGATGTCGTGGTCGGCACCTCCATCGGCGCCGTGGTCGGCGGTGCCTATGCGGCCGGCCAGCTCGATACGCTCCAAGACTGGGGTCGCAGCCTGCAAGGTGTGCGCAACATCCTCGGCTATCTCGACATCCGCCTCAATGGCTCCGGCCTGATCGGCGGCGAAAAGCTCGCGACCCGCCTCCAGGAGTCGATCGGCCAGACCCTGATCGAGGATCTTCCGGTGAAATTCGCCGCGGTGGCGACCGAGGTCCGCACTGGCCATGAGATCTGGCTGACGCGCGGCCGCATTGTCGACGCGATGCGGGCCTCCTACGCGCTGCCCGGCATCTTTTCCCCGATCCTGATCGGCGACCGCTGGCTAGTCGACGGCGCGCTGGTGAACCCGGTGCCGGTCTCGGCTGCGCGCGCGCTCGGCGCGGAAATCGTCATCGCTGCAAATCTTTCCAGCGACATCTTCACCTATTCCACCACGGTCTATTCGCACGGCCCGGCGCCCGAGCCGGCGGTTCCTGCAGCCGAAGAGACGACGGCCAAACGGCGCTTTCCGAGATTCTTCTCGGCGGAGAAGACCGTGAAGCGCGAGTTCTTCGGCGGCGGTGGCGATCGTCCCGGGCTCTCCTCGGTGATGGTGGACGCTTTCAACATCATGCAAGACCGCATCACCCGCGCCCGGCTCGCCGGCGATCCGCCCGACCTGCTGATCACGCCGCGGGTCGGCCAGTTCGGCTGGTTCGACTTCCACCGCGCCGATGACCTCATCGCGCTCGGAGCCCGCGCCGCCGAGCGCGCGCTGGATCTGATTCAGGAAGCGATCCACGTGCTGGCGCCGCCGCCCGAGGGTGCCGCGCCGAAAGCGACCGAGTGAGGATCAGGCCGTCTTGATGTAATCGCGCAGGGCTTCCTGCTCGGCCTCGTATTCCTGGACGCGCCATTTCACGATGTCACCGATCGAGATCAGGCCGACCACCTTGCCGTTCTCGACCACTGGCAGATGGCGGAACTTGCCGGTGGTCATCATCTCCATCAGCTCGGCGACCGTGTCGGTCTCCCTGCAGCTCACGACCTTACGGGTCATGACTTGGCTGACGGGCTCCTCCAGCGCGGTCGCGCCGCGCTCGCCGATGACGCGGACGATGTCGCGTTCGGACAGGATGCCCTCGAGCCTGCTCTGGTTCATCACCAGCACGGCGCCGATCTTCTTCTCACCGAGCAGCTTGACTGCGGCAGCCAGCTTCGCGTCGGGCTCGACGCTCATGATCTGGTGGCCCTTGGTGTTGAGAATCGAACGTACCGTCATTGTCGCCTCCCTGAATCGGACCCGTCCGCGTTTCGCGGTCCGGACTTGTTCGCGAGTCTTCAAGTAACAGTTTCGGCGCCGGTTTCACGCTCAGGCGTCGTGCGAGACAAAGCCGCTAGCGGCTTGTCGCTTCGGAACATTCTTCACGAGAATGATGGATGAAATCGGGCCGCGCCGCAAGCGCCGCTTCAAATACCGTTTGAAATGTCCTGTGATGACGCATCCGCAGCATCGCTTCGCACACGCGGCACCGGATCGAACAGCGCGAACAGCAACAGCCCTGCGAAGAAGCCGCCGATATGCGCTTCCCACGCCACGCCCGCGCTTTCGCTATCGACGCCGATTGCCCCGACGCCGAAGATGATGTTGAGGGCGAACCACACCACGAGGAAGCCGACGATCCGCCTGTCGCGCAGCGCGCGCAGCAGCGGCAGCGCCGGAACCTTGGCGGCGGTATCGGCATCCGACCGGCTGAACGACAGAAAGCTGCCGCGCACGAAAGCAAACCGGATCGCCGCCGCCATCGCGCCAGAGACGGAGGCCGAGGCGCCGATCATCGGCACCACCGCATGCTCATGGGTGACAAGGTGGGCGAGCGCGCCGGCGACGGCCGTTACCGCCAGGAACAGGAAGAACCGCACCGGGCCAAACCGTCGTGCCAATGCACTGCCGAACGGCAAAAGCCACAGCACGTTGAAGGCAAGATGGGTGAGATTGGCGTGCAGCAGCGAATAGGTGAAGAAGCTCCAGACCTTGGCGCCGGCGCCGCCGGGAATCTGCAAATTGGCGAGCGAGGAATCGTAACGCTTCGGGATGAAGCCGAAGACGTCGATGGTCCAGTTCTCGAGCTCCGGCGGCAGCAGCACCCGCAGGTGGACCAGCGCGAGCAGGACGACATAGGCGGTCAGCGCCAGCGGCAGCGTCAGGATCGGCTCGCGCGGTGGAGCCCGCTCGATTGAGACCGGTTCGTCCGACGGAGGTTGTGGCGGGGAATCCAAGGGCTGCGCTTTCAGGGGCGATCGGAGCAACGATCTTAACGACAGGCCTTTACGACCGACCTTGGAGATAGTCGCCTTTACCCACCCAGTGCAAGTGCACAAAGGAAAAGGCAGGGCCTTGGAGAGCCCTGCCTGTCCGTGTCGATCTTCCCGGCACCTCAAGCGCCTCACCGCGCTTCAGGTTGTCGTTTGAGCATGATCCTTCCGGAAAAACTTTTCCGGATCATGCTTAGAGGAATAAGGAGTATCCCCACCCCTCCCCGCGGCCAGTGACCAAACTGTTTGACGCCCGTGTACAGGCCTCGCCGGAAACCTGGAAGAAAGCGGCGAAGCTTGCGACCGCGATCACCATAGCAGGCGTGCAGGCCACGCAAAGCGCATCGTTAATTTAACGTTAACGACGCAAAGGCGACCCCAACCTGCAAGCCATTGTGTCGACTCATCTATTTGGTCGCGCCTTATTGAGGTGGTGAACCAATAAGGCAATTGCCGCCCTGTAAATGGCCGTTTGACGTCGTGCCAAACCGCACCGCAATTGGGTTAGGGACTCCGCTGGCGCGCGTTTTCGGCCGGGGCGCGCCTAGCGCGGGCAGCGCGAAAGACGCCCTGTACGCCTTTCGCTACCAACGCTTCGCAACTAGGCGGCAAATTGGCCTACCCCGCCAGCAACATCTGCGCGGTGAGCAGCGCGTGTGTCCAAACGAACGATGCCGCGAAGCGCTTCTCGATGTGCAGCGTGGCAGCATCGTGAATCTCCAATGGCTAAGGAGTGCGCATTGGCCGCGCCTCCGTCTACCGCGTTAGGCGGGGAGCGCGTCGACACCGTAGTGAGGATGTTTGGGTTACTGGGGGGCTGGCGCTCCGAAGATGGGTACCCCTCTTGCCTCGCGACATACCGCGCTGCCAAGCTTTTGGCAGCGGGCCAGCACCATGTTTACGCTCGCTGGAATGAGTGGCGCATATTCCCAAGACATTGGCTCCAAATCACAAACGTGATCGCCACATCTGTCGTAGTGGGATCAACGACAGGGGGCAGGAATGTCAGCCGTTGGAATCGGGGTTGTTGCTTCGGACATCCTGGGCGATTGCCAAGCCACGCCCCCTGCCCGAACCCTGTTGGTCCAGTCGTCCACCTCTTTCGAGTACGCGCGCAATCTGGGCTTCTGGTATCCCTTCGCCATCGTCCTCTGCGATCACCGAGCGCGGATCGGCCATACGCCCGCGCGATGCGGGAGTGGAAAGGCTTCGCCGCGGGGACCATGACTGACGGGCACCTTGTGCGTCTCACGCCCCGCGACTTTCCCATCTTTGAAGCCATGCATCACGGCGCGGACTATCCCCAGGCGAAAAGGATCGCCGAAGAAATGTTCGAGCAGGCCCTGCGCAAAAAGCGCCTGACCAGCATTCACAAGAACTCTGCGACCTATCGTGATCTTCGAGCCAAAATGGTGCCGCCCTACGATCCCGAGAAATTTCCAAACAAGTGGTGGAAGGTTGATCCTGCCAAGCCGTCACGGACCCTGACGGCTCACATGGGCAAGGATACCTATTCGCACATCCACTATGACAGCCAGCAATGCCGGACCATTTCCGTGCGCGAAGCCGCACGTCTGCAGTCCTTCCCGGACGGGTTCGTCTTCGCAGGCGCGATGAACGCGGCCTTCCGACAGATCGGAAATGCAGTGCCTCCTCTGCTTGGCCTTGCCGTTGCCCGAGTCCTGCGTGAACAGCTGGACCACGCTGCCAAGAACCTGGACAGCTCCAGCGATCGTCAGGTTGCCTGATGGCTAAGGAGCGGCCCGTCGAAATCACTCCGTCGGCAGCAGCTCTGATAGAGTCTCTCAGAGGACTGGGTTATTCACCAGAAACGGCCATCGCCGACCTGATCGACAACAGCATTGCGGCAGAGTCCGCAACCATCGAACTTGCAATCGAGTGGAACGACGGCCATCCCGAGGTCGCTCTGTTCGACAACGGCAATGGGATGAACCGTGCAACACTGGCCGAGGCGTTGCGCCTCGGCGGCATGGGTCCATCCGCCACGCGTGCCGCCAGTGATCTGGGCAGGTTCGGTCTGGGGCTGAAGACGGCGTCATTATCACAGTGCCGTCAGCTTACAATCATCAGCAGAACAGCCAGCAAGACATCGGCTCTGGTCCTGGATGTCGATGAGATAGCAAAGCGTGGATGGTTCGCGACTGTTCCGGCGCCCATGCCGCAGCACCCCTTCGTCGCCAAGCTGCTCGAGCTTGAACATGGCACGCTGGTCCTGTGGGATCGGATGGACTCGCTGGGCGGCCTGTCAGGACTCGGAAAAGAGGCCTTCTATCTTCGTCTTGAGGATATCCGGGCTCACCTCGGCATGGTCTTTCATCGGTTCATCAACGGTGATGCAACCAAGCTTGCGATCATTCTCAACGGACGTCCGATAAAGGCCTGGGACCCGTTTCAAACCGCGCATCCTTCAACCCGCGAGCTGCCTTCGGAACGAGTGCGGCATGCGGGCCAGGCGGCGACCGTCGCCGCGCTGCCCTTGCGATTACCAGCATGGAATGGAAAGCGGAAATGACTGGTTTCGCTCAGCTCCGGGTGCTCGATGACCCAAGTGTCTCACGCGAGCTTGACCCAGTCTCGGAGCTATTTCATCGCATCAATCGCATCATCCCGGAAAAGCAACAGCTTCTCGTTATTCCGCCCGAAACGATCGTCCGAGACGCGATCGCGCTTTTACGACGCCATGGATACACGCATTTGTTCGGCGGCGATGAGGTCGAGACGACCACTTGGCATCGATCGATGGCCGTAGACCACACCGGCAAGGCGCTATTTACACGAATAAGGAACCTCGTTGAGCTTATCGAATTTCACGAAAGTGCAGCAGACCAATTCGTGCGCGAATTTGTGGTCGAGGAGCTTGCAGCGAGAATTCCCAAGACAATTAACGCGCCGTCTATCGTTACAATCTTTCGAAGGTCGTTAGCTTCGAGCCCATCTGCGTTGGAGGGAACTGTGCGTCGGCTCCGCGACCGATTCGCGTCGGGACTGCTCCAACCTAGTTCGCCCGAGACGACCGACGAAGATGGTGACACCCCCATCCCGTCAGCGTCGTCAGACAAGGAATTGGCTAAGGCCTTGGACGACTGCTTAATGGAGATCGATTGCTTACCAGGAGACTCCAAACTCGAAGCCTTTCTCGAAAAGTTTTCAGCGATTCGGGCCACGAGCGCGCTTCGGTTTAGACTGGTAGTCCTTACTGAATTCCGTTCGACCTTATTCTATCTCCAGGCACAATTGGAGGAGCTGGGGTTTGGAAGCATCATTCTTCACGGATCGATGAGCGTCGATGAGAGACGTCAAGGAATTGAATGCTTCGGGGCGGAAGGTGGCGTATTGATTGCCACCGTAGCGACCATGACCGAAGGTGTTGCTCTCCCCCAAGTTGACACCGTCATACTTTATGATTTGCCACAGACGAGATCTACCCTGGAGCAGGTCTACGGAAGATTTCAACAGCTTGGCCGCACTGCGCCTGTTGAGCTCCTTGTGATGTACAATCTCGACGCGGCCGACACCGGGACGGCGCAGGCTCTCGAAAGCCTCAAGGCGATTGTGGCAGCGGGTTAAACAGCCCGCTTAGTGCGTGATCGCCTCACTCTCTGAGGCTATGCTTTGTAAGGCACCACATCTTGATGTTCGCAGGGCAGCGTAGGAAATCCGATTTCATTTCATGCCGACAGGCCATGATCGCTAGCCAACCCTTAGATTCTCCGCGCTGCTCTTGCCGCGCTTCCGATCCATTTGGAATCTCGTAAGAATACCTTCTGCCCCTCAGCCAAGCCCGATACACCAGCGCGCTCTACTGCGCTGATATGCACGAAAACATCTTGGCCGTCGTCATCGGGCTGGATGAAACCAAATCCCTTGGTCGCGTTGAACCACTTCACAATGCTGTCGGCACGTCCGCCTCCGGTTGAATAATGGCAACAGCCTAGGTCGAGGGCGCAGGAGCGGGCAAGCAAAAGAGCCGGCTCCGCAAATTTGAACAGGTCGGTAAGTGGAGTTTCTGCCTGACAGCGGGCACGCTGGTGCCTGCGAATCAGGAGCGACGATGAGCAGACGAGCACGCCGGAACCACACACCGGCTTTCAAGGCGAAGGTGGCGCCTGCCGCCGTCAAGGGCGACCGGACGATAGCTCAGCTGGCCGAGCAGTTTGACGTCCATCCCAATCAGATCACGGCGTGGAAGGCTCAGCTGGAGGGCGGAGCTTCCGGAGTTTTTGGACTTGGCAGCGCTGCGCCGGCCGTGCCTGCGATCGACGTGAAGTCGCTGCACGCCAAGATCGGGGAGCTGACGCTGGAGAACGATTTTTTAGAAGGAGCGCTCACCAAGGCGGGATTGCTGAGCGCAAAGCGATGATCGACCGTGAGCACGATCTGTCGATCACCAGGCAGGCGGAAGTTTTGCAGATCAGCCGCGGCAGCGTTTATTACCTGCCGCGGCCGGTGCCGGACGCCGATCTCGCGATCATGCGGCGTCTCGACCGGCTGCATCTGGAGTTTCCCTTCGCCGGTTCGCGCATGCTGAGAGGCCTGCTGGCTGCCGAGGGGTGCAAGATCGGCCGGCGGCATGTGAAGACGCTGATGCGGCGGATGGGGATAGAGGCGCTTTATCGCCGTCCGCGCACAACGAAGCCGGAACCCGGCCACAAGATCTATCCATACCTGCTGCGCGGCATGGAGATCACGCGACCGAACCAGGTCTGGGCGATGGACATCACCTACATCCCGATGGCGCGCGCGGCTTCGTCTATCTCGCCGTGGTGCTGGACTGGGCAACCCGTCGTGTTCTGTCGTGGCGGCTGTCGATCACGATGGAAGCAGCCTTCTGCGTCGAGACGCTGGAAGATGCCTTGGCTCGTCACGGCAAGCCGGACATCTTCAACACCGATCAGGGCTCGCAGTTCACCGGCCAGGCCTTTACCGACGTGCTCGCCGACAACGGCATCGCGATCAGCATGGACGGCAAGGGCGCATGGCGGGACAACGTGTTTGTCGAACGGCTCTGGCGCAGCGTCAAATACGAGGAGGTCTATCTGCGAGCCTACGAAACCGTCGGCGAGGCACGACATTCGATTGGCCGGTATCTCCATTTTTACAACGGACGACGTCCGCATTCGAGTCTTGACGACATGACCCCGGATCAAGCCTACTTCAACCTTCCGCCGCTCCGCGCGGCGGCCTAACCCCGGCAGAGGCTCCACTTATCGACGCGGAGATTCTGTTCAGACAAACGGGACCAGCTCACAAAAACCCCCAGCGTCGCGCGCTGGGGGCGTTTTCGAGCAATGATTTGGTGTAGCAATGGCTCACCAATAGCAGACGACGCCTTTTGCATTTGTGAACTGGTCACCGATCGCGACAAACGGCCGCCAGCCGGTGGGCTCAGGCTTGAACCTCATCTCTTCCCAGGCCGACAAATAAGAAGGGTGTCCCGAGGACCGCCTCAATGAGGTGCCCAAATGATCCCATCGTTTCATAATGCTGATAGACCGACCCACCGGCGCGTGATGGCGGTGGGCTTGGTGCTTTGCTTGGCGTTCGTCGCGCGATCAGCTCTTGGCTGCGGCCGCAGTCGGCCGACGATCGAGTGCTGGTGAAGGCGGATCGCCTGATGCGCAGCGCGGGCGAACCGAGCAAAGCGAGGTAGTCTCGCCAACTGCTTCTCGGTCATCTCGTCCCCTCGCAATGAGCAGCAGCGTGAACTGGGTGACCTCGCAAGAAGCATGGCCGACCACACGTTTGGCTGATTCCGCGCTATCGCGGCTGGCGATTGTCGGCTATCTCGCGCGCGGCCAAGTTTAGCTTCAGCCCTCTGGTGCTCAATCAGCAGTTCTATGATCTTTTGGCAGTGGGAAGTCGTCAATGAATGCACGCCGTGCAACGTCAATTGGTTTTAGAGGATCGTCGCCATCATGGCTTTGACGCTGATGGGCCTTCTCGTCTGGAAATCAGATCGTCATAATAACAATCAAGACGCCGAAACTTGCAGATGTGCAACGTCCGTAAGATTACGGACAGCGCGAGGCGGCAAATCCTTTCGCGCCGGCAAATCCTTTCGCGCCGCACAAACGGATGATGTGTCGCGCGCGTCTTCTACTGCTGGCATTAAAAGCCTAGTTATATCAACGATATGATGCCGCATTGTCTACATGTCGCGATTCCGGGGGCGTTCAGGCTGATAAAATTATATGAATGCCGATGCAGCCGTGGATGGCGGTAGACGCTGACGGAGAGCGCGCTCGGTGTCTCCTACCGGGTTTTTCGCGACCCGGTAGGATGATTCCCGTTGTGAACACACTAAGCGCGCTTGGGTATCAGCAGCCGCAACGTGCTTGATAATTCAACACCAACCTCGAATAGTGAGTCCATTATCGTTGCGGAGTTCTGCCGCGCGGCACAGAGAGAGACTTTATCTTGAGATCGTTTCTGTCCGCCAAGTGGCGACGTGACCTGTCTACGAAAGTCCGCCTTTTCGTCCCGTGGCAGACGATTCGTGCCGCACGCGGGCTTCGTAAACTTCGACTGACGAGTCTTTTTTCACGAAGCACCATGTCGCAAGGGCGCGAAAGCATCTGGTGCTGATAGGACGGCGAATAATCCTCATCCGCGACGATGTGCAAAATGACCTTCCGAAGCTTCGCGTTACAGCGCGAAGGCATTTGGCCCTAACGGAACGACGCATAATCCTTACCCGCTACACGCTGCAAAACCGACTAGCAAGGCACGGTCGCGTCGGCACCGGTATCGCACTCGTTGCCTTGATCCTAGCCAGTTACTCGTTTGCGCTTGCCTTTCAGGGTGTTGTTGAATCGTACTTCACTGCCGATCGCTTGCTCTTACTGCGCAACCTCTTAGCGACCACTGGCGGAGCATTGGTAGGTGCGACTGCGATCGGTTTTTCAGTAGTGATGATCGCGGTTCAGCTGAATTTTGCTCGTATGCCTCACGGTCTATTCCGAAAGCTAAGTTCCGACTTCAGATTGCTTGGCTCGTTTGCAATGACGTTCCTGCTGGCAATCGGTGTGTCCGCACTCTCGTTAGTCCCGGACGCCAGTTGGACAGCAGTCGCCCTAATTTCCGCGACATGGGCAACCATCCTAATCTTACTGCTCTTTTTTTATGGCTACCGCAGGGCTCTCGATCTCATCAATCCAACTGTTCAACTCCGCCTCGTCGCAGCAACTGCACAGAAAGATTTACGCCGCTGGGCACGGCGCGCACAACGCATGGCGCCGCTAGTAGCTAACGCGCCTGCAAGTGCCGAAAAGGAGGATGACCATAGTTCGAAACACGACTTGCCACGCATGGCGTTTTTCAAAGCAAATCCTCAATGGACCAGCGAAGCGCGCCATGCGATGGCACATGCGGTCTCATTTGCGCGACGCTATGCCGAGCAAGGTGACTTTGAGGTCTCTGGCCGCGCTCTAGAAGTAGTCGTCCTTATCAACTCTACTTACGTGGCAACGAAGGGACGAACATTCTTTGCTTCCAATCCGCTCCTTGAAACCTCGCACGCTAACGACAATTTCATCAACGAGGCGCTAGAGCACTTGAGGCGGTTTGCGCACACCTCGACCTCGCGTGGCGACGAAGAGGCAATCCGGCAAACTCTCCGAACAATCGCGGCGCTTATACAAGTCTACATGACTATCGATTATGCGGCTCCGCACACAAAGAGTAAGGAACATGCCCAGCTTGCTGCTGGTTACCTAACAGCCGCAGTTGATGGTGTCCTGCCGCGTGATTTACCGGATGTAATAATGGAAGGTATCCGCCTTACGGGAGGTTCAGCTCACGCTTTTCTGGTTGTCGGCCAACCGAATGAAATAATCTCACTGGTAGAAAAGATTTCAACATTCTCCATTGCAGGCGCTGTAAAGCCTGACTACCGGGCCCTGACACTCACTGGCATGGAGCAGCTAGCGAATCTGACTTTTGGTTTACTGCGCACGGACGCACATGATATTCGCTTTGCTGCAAAGCGTCTTCGCGAACACGTTGAACTCGTCGCTCAGATTTTTCTCGGCGTTCCAGATGCGCCTCGCGCCAACATTCACAGCAGCTACCTTGCACCCTATTACTCCCTCACGAAGACTGACTCGCTGGGCGATAAACTCATCCAACTGAGTAACGCGCTCATCGATGCTGGAAATGACGACAAGGTCGCCAGACGCATCATAGGAAACATAAAGACTTGGTCGGATGAACTATATCGCACCGAGAAGACGCTACTGTTACTCGCGATTGAAAAGAGGTCACAGTTTACCTTCGATAGTCTGCACTGGATAGCGCACGTCACCAAGTTACTGGTTGCGTTTGCGCGAGCGCCAATTGCCGACGAGCATACCCGAACGGCACTTGAGAAGAATGCCGACTGCTTGATCTCCGTAATTTCGTGGATACCTGGAGATAAGGAAACGACCCAATTCGTTGAGAGTTTCTCGATGATCGAGTTGCTATTCGAGGCAACTCTTGACGCAATAGAGGGAGCCAGCCTACTCGTAACAAAGAGCGGTAGTAATCTGCTGATCGGCTGGGCTTTCAAGGCCGGTCGGCATGAGACTGGTTGGGGAACTCTTGGCCGCAGTATGATCGCCTTGGTCGCCCTCGTTTTGTGGAAGGACGAGCTTCAGTTGATTCCGTGGCTCAAATCAGAAGCCGCGAAAAAATTGAATGAGCCAGATGCGCCGAAACAGGAAGTCCGGGACCGAGCGGCGCGCCAACTTCGGGAGCAAGCTGCTTCCCTACGTCCAAGGGAGTTCGAATTGGACACGGTCCTTCATGCGATGAACCAGATCGAGAGGGCGAAAGTTCGTGTGCTCCTGACGGAGATGGCGGATATTCTGTCGCTTGGCACCGCGACAGAGCCAGTATCCCCGGACGATTTCGATTAGCTAGGCTCCCGCCCCGCGCCCGCAATTGCGGAGTCCTTGCAAATGCAAAGTCGATTTCCTTCACCTCCACTCTGTCACCCCGTTGCGGTAGCGCGGCTGGGCATGTTGCTCGCGCTGCGACTCGCGGACGACACGCGATCAGACACGAGCGATTCGCTGATGCTGCCCAGGCTGCGGCGCTTTTGCTCAATCGGGCTCGCTTTCGATAAAATCACAGGCCGCTAAAGTTCTTGTTGTCCGCCACGAATAATTAGCGGTGTGTTCTGGAAATAGAGAGCACGACTGCCCGAGGGGAAGAACACCTTTAGGATTGGTCCGAAGTGTTTTCTCGACGTAGGACCAAAAACTGGTTTTTTGGTCTTGGGTCAGTGTGCCCAGCACAAACGTTCCGCACGGCCCGGTTGGGCCTTCTTTGGTTGTCCATGAATTGGTTTCGCGGATGAAGGTGAACGATGCTTTCGACATAAAAGTATGCACTTTGCAGCTTCGTCGCTCCTCGTCCGTCGTTAACTTGAAAAATCGACTTGCACTCTCTTGGGTCGGTGTTTTGCAGACATCAAGCATCCCAAACATCATCGGCCAACCAGCCGCCGCGATCCGCAGATTGACTGGTTTGCCATCCACTCCTATTCCGGACTTCTGAGCCGACCGAAGCTTCCCTTCATTTGCGACGAGCGACTTGCAACCTTCACCGAAGATTTTGTTAAACTGGGCCAAAGAGTCCGTTCCATTTAGCTCCTTCAACTCTGCGTCGATTTCGACATCAGTCTTCTTTTTCGATATCAATGTTTGAAGAATGTCACATTGCATTTGCGCAGAACCCGATTTCTGGCAATTGAAGTAAAGCCAGTTGATGCCCGTATCGTCATTCGTCTCGAGATGCCCGATGCGGACTTCCTCCGCTAAAACAGATTGACAATTCCAAAGAACGGCTAGCAGCAGACAGCCAACGAAGCGCAGCATCGATTTCCCCCTCTAGGCAACCCTGCGGCGCAGCCTAGAGGAGAGAAGGAACTCGGTCACTCCGGATTGTAGCGTTTTATGCCACGGTGTTAGTTCTTCTTGGCCTGCTCGGCCTTCAGCAAGCGCGGGCAATCGGATCGGGCTCGAACGGCGACAGCCCATCCGCAACACGTCATCGTCGCGCTGCGCGGCTGGCTAAAGAACCGTTGCCTTGTGCCGTTCACGGCATCACGCAGGATCAAGCCTACTTCACCCCCGCCCCTCCGCATGGCAGCCTAACCCCTGCAGAGGCTCGCCTATCGACGCGGAAACTCTGTTCAGACAACCGGGACCAGCTCTGTTCGTTCCAAATCCGGAACGCGGTGAAGCAAATTCGGGGGGCCGTTGCAGATTTCCAACCTACACAGCCATTCGAGATACTAAGGTCAACAACTGAGACAACCGAAACATATTTCATTCTTAGTTCAATATGATCAGCGGGGAGAAAGATGTTTGATGTCTATCGCAACGACAAGCGCGACTTGCTCGTTCTAAGTACGGGCTCTGCCGTGCCCGTGCTTTACTCTGCATATAAGTGGCGCAAGAGCAGAAAACGAGTTCTCAAGGTCAGCCACGAAATCAAGTCAGCCCTTCAGGCACAAGGCTACTACCTCCGCAGCCTGCGGGTCACCAAGGACCGAATGATCGAGCTGGAGTAGGTGGCGAGCCGGTGTTCTCGATTTGCGCAATCTCTACAGCATCACGACCAACCAAGCCGTTATCCTCGCGCCCCTCTCTGCCGGTTAGACTTCAGTGAACTGAATACTGTCTCTTTCGCAGGCCGCACTGAATGATGCCCTCGCGTTTGCGTGCTCAAAGCAGAACGCTTTTCCTTTCTCAGTTGCCTCCACCCACCAATCTGATTTCTGAGCGCGCGCAATTTGTGCAGCATGTGTCCGCAGGCGATCTAGCTGTCGCCCAGATGCTCTGACGACTATACAATATGTCATTAAGCCTCCTACTATCTTGTTGCACACAATCAACCCAACGCCGTAATAGAATTCTGCCCTAGTCAGGGATGATCCCACGTTCGCACTTATCCACTAGCGCCCGCTCGACGCGCTCGGCTTGTTCCTTGGTCAAATTGACTGCCAGGCTGGTCCCAATCATGGCCGGTCCCCTACGTTGCCGATCGTAAACCATCCAGCCCTTGGACCTGAGGCGAACCAAGAACCTCGATGGAGGAGACGCCCTGTCGCGCTCGGTCATTGCCGATCCCGCGTGTGGATCATCGGTCATCACCTCAATCCCTCAATGAGCGTCCTCCAGCCGAGCGCATCATTTGCCGTTAGCAGCGAAGCGCCAAGCGTTGCCAAGTAGTGTGGCAGTTCGCAATCGGGACGCGCGTTCATATTGCCGACAAACGAGGCGACCGCGTTCCTAAGATCGTCTCGTTCGAGATGATCGAAGGCCCGTTGCTTGCACCGCTCGACATATTTGTCGCGCGCCATGTCAACTAACAGGGAACGTTCCATTTCGCCTCCCCTACCGATGACTGCTTCCAATGGCGGAGTTGGAACGGAGTGGATTTGGGCTGTCTGTTCGAAAGGTGACAAACGGATGCTCTTCTAGTCGCGACCGTGGGAATTGGGACACACACACGCATCGCGACCGCACTGGCACCGGGCGAACCGTGGCGCCAAGTCCAAGCCAGACAGCCGGGCCGCATTTGTCTATAACGCCTTTGGCAGCTTAGCTCGTCGCCGCGTCATCCACCCGCGCCAGCCCAGCCTCGATCACGACGATATCTTCCTCGATCTGCTGGATCGTCGTCCGGCAATCAAAACCGGTAAGCGCCTTTAGTCCACGGCCAGCTTGCGGCGCTGCATGCGCAAATCGTCGAGAGCCCTCCGGTCTTGCAGGCTCACGTAACCCTCTACAATGAGTTCGATCGCGTTTGGCATACCCGAGCGCCGTTCTGAGCCTTACCCTGCTAAACCGTTCAAAACGGCATCTCTCCGCAAAGTGTCTCCAGCAGCCGTCAAATGAGATCCTATGATCAGACCGAGCCGAGCTAACGTCAGGAGAGCAAGGGGGCTGCACAGTTCAATGGAAAGACCGGCTCCCAATAGCGCCATGGCGCGTTGTTCATCCCTATCGAGATCGGCCCATGAGATGCCGTCCATGACGCGTCTCCGTCGCAAACAACTATCTAAAATCCAAACGCATGACGAATTTGCCGCAGCATGACCATCGCCGCGTCGGTGTACCGACCGTGGGTTAGGTATTGATCGACCTGCGCTGTACTGATCAGCGCCATAACGACGACCGCGAAGCCCTTCAACATCGGGGCCTCTCCTCTTGAAAGAGACCACTAACCCGGCTTGCCCAGGTTCAAACCACTTCAGGAATTCCATGGGCCGCAAATCGCGGCGCATATGCAATTGCCGATATGGTGACGATGACTGGTAACAAATTGCTTAACCTGCACACGCCATCTTAGTGCCACTTCTGACCGTCAACTTGTATGCAGTGATCCGAAGGGTGATCGGCATGGATAAAACCGACCGGTTCTTTGCCGCGGTGACGGTCTGCCCGCGCGCCCGTTCGCGATGTGGATGCTCGGTTGATAGTTGCAGAGGGAATTAGGACTGGTTCCAGAGAGGTGCCTCTTTTGATCAGTCCTTCCTTCTGAAATTCTGGCGTAGACTTGCCCGTGCTAACCGGGTTTGACCTGCCCCCCAGCCCCGGCCCGGAGAGCACGCGGCCCTGCCAAGCTCAAGCGAGGCGGGGTCGCTGCGTTGGATGCGCGCGGATACGGAGTGTAGCCCGACGCGCGACGATGGGACCCACTCATGGGCAATCGCGTTGGCTTGATCCTTGGCGAGGTCCAATCACGTACCGCCCTATTTTCATGTGTGCTACCTAGTTTGTTAGACTGTTAGACAATGATAGGAGAAGCTGATCATGACAGACGATCAGGTCACTCTCGTCGTTCAGCATCTTTGCGAGCAATTGCACTTGGCGCTCCGATTGAACGACAGCGAGGCGCATCCACCAAACGCCAAGGATATTGGATTTGATCCTGCCTCTGTAAGAACTGTATTGCTGACCGGGTTGCGCTCGGCGGGTGTCACGATCCACCACGAGGCAGCAGGGACAGGCGAAGAGCCGCCATGGTCCTAAACGAACACACGGGACAGAAGCCCGGCGGCGCTATTTGTGCGCTGTGGTCCGCGCAACGCGGACGTTGCGCATCATCGACAAAGTCTGAGAACCGTCTCTGCCAGCATGCTCACCTCACATCACGCACAATTGCGTTGCGGAAGGGCACGCCTGAAACAATGACGCTGTTGCGAGTTGCGGCCGCACCTTAGTGGCGGGCCTGTATGATCATCTCGCACTAAGCTGCGGCCCGCCAGGCAGAGCTCGTACGCCATTCAAGATAGGCGTTTTTCCGAATTTTGCGAGTTCGAACAACCGGCAATCGGGGCGCATTCGTCTCCAACTTCGGGCAGTGTCTCGGAGCGGACGCGTAGAACTTCGGGCCAGGACTCATCCTCTTGGGCCGGCCTTTGCCGCCAGACTTGACGGCCGAGGCCTCTCGCTGGCCAGCCTGGCATGGAGCAGGGGAGCCCAGATGAACGCCCCAGCGCCTGCACATTGTTCTGGAGGAGAAGAGCGCTGCGGCCAGAGGCCTGCAAACACGCAACGCAGTAAGCGGAGCCGCGCAGCGGCAAGGACGAGCTGAAGTCGAAACGGCTCGTCACATTGGCGCGATGACAGCCTGGAGGGCGCGCTGGGCCAGGGCGTCGGCGACCTCAGGCATTCCCAGATCGAAACACACACTCCGGACCGGATAAGAAAACGACCGCCTCAGGGCTCTGATAAGCTTCGCGCGAGATCAGCTATGATGCCAGTCTTCGCTGCGACTGGTCAGGCGGTTTTGCTCGTTGACCCGGACCCTTCTTGGACGCTTTTGCTCTCTTAGATCCATACGAAGCTGAGAGCAGCATCAGGAAAAGCGCCCTAGCCGCTCTGTATCTGGCAGCGGCACGGCTGTCCTCGCGTCCGGACATCAACGTCTTCTCTTCGCTGGTGCACACGCACCAAGTCCATCCGCGACCTCGGCGCTCTACGGCAATATCAAAGAG
The DNA here is from genome assembly GCF_041200145.1 of Bradyrhizobium sp. LLZ17. Taxonomy (NCBI): domain Bacteria; kingdom Pseudomonadati; phylum Pseudomonadota; class Alphaproteobacteria; order Hyphomicrobiales; family Nitrobacteraceae; genus Bradyrhizobium; species Bradyrhizobium zaerense. The sequence continues at coordinate 511,082 of NZ_CP165734.1, read as the reverse complement.
TTCGAATCGGTCAGGCACTGCGCTGCACAAAATTGCGGACAGGTCGAGAATAGCCGAAGCAGCCGACCCAATCCAGCATGGGCGGACATACTCTTCTACGTCGCCCGGGGGGGAATTTTCGTAGGACCGGGGCGTTGTGAATTTAATTTTGGTCCGAGCAAAACTGTTTGAGGGTTAAAGGAGCCCGGTATAGCATCGGAAGCTCCCGGCTTTGATGAAAGCTTTGGAAGTGCCACCTCATTGGCGGGTTCATGCTCCCCGCAGCATGGCACTTCATGCTTCCGAGATTACGATATGTCCCCCGCCAGTAAGATTGCGCTCTTTATCGACGGAGCCAATCTCTATGCCACCGCAAAAACGCTCGGCTTCGATATCGATTACAAACGGCTGCTGAGCGAATTTCAGAGCCGCGGTACGCTTCTGCGCGCGTTCTATTACACGGCCATTATCGAGGACCAAGAGTACTCCTCGATCCGTCCGCTGATCGATTGGCTTGATTATAACGGCTACACTGTCGTCACCAAGCCGACCAAGGAGTTCATCGACGCTGAAGGCCGGCGCAAGGTGAAGGGCAACATGGACATTGAGCTCGCTGTCAGTGCCATGGAGCTCGCCGAGCAGATCGACGAGATGGTGTTGTTCTCCGGTGATGGGGACTTCCGGTCCCTAGTCGAGGCGGTACAGCGGCGCGGGGTTCGGGTCACCGTCATCTCCACCATCGCGAGCCAGCCGCCGATGATCGCCGACGAGCTGCGCCGCCAGGCCGACGTGTTCACCGACCTCATCGAGCTCCGGGCTAAGATCGGCCGCGATCCGTCCGAACGCCCGCCTCCGCGCGAGCGGGAGTCGCGCTATCACACGCAGCGGCCCCCAGAGCGTGAGACCGCCGCGGGACCGAAGGGAAACGATAGCGTTCTCGAGAACTGATTCCGAGCAAGAATGAGGACATCTAGCGAATAAGCTCGGCATTCGCGCCGAGCTGATCGCAAGTAAGCTTTAGGTGCTGGGCAACGGATCAAGTGGAGCGGAGTGCTGATGCTCGGTCGGTGCGGATTGTAACGTTAAATGTTTGCTCACGCTGTTTTTCACGAGCGTGTTGCTGACCGGCGACACTCCTGAAGGCTAGCGGCGCCGCTATGATGGAGACCTGCGGGGTTTTGGTGTCTAAGGCGAGCCCGCTGGGTTTCCCTAGCCGCCGTCAACAAGGTCAAGTCCCTCATCAGCCGAAATAGCGCGGTCGGCCGAGCCTCCGGCACCTCGCTTTCCGGTGCGAGGTAGTTGGGTCCGCCCCACCCCCCCGCTGCTTCTCACCGCGACTGGAAATTGGGGCCGAGGCGCGCGGAAAATTGGCCAGTAGAAATGCCAGCAAATTGGAACAGACCTCCTGAGCGACGGTTTGAGCCGTGATTGTTTCTGCGTGGTTTAGAGGAATATCGGCGATGTCGCTCCAGAATGGCCTTGGGAATAGGCTGCTGGCTGCATTGCCGCCCGCGGATCTTGACTTGCTCGCGCCCTACACCCAAAAAAAGTCGTTCGACCTTGATACCGTACTGGTGCGAACGGGAGATGAGTTCAAGCAGGTCTATTTCCCCATGAGCGGGGCCATAGCGTTCCTAGTTGAAATGTCGGACGGACGCATTGTCGCGTCAACTCTCATGGGCTCGGAAGGCGCGGTCGGCGCTCTCTCGGTTCTAAGTCCCTCGCGCTCCCCAGTCACAGCAACTGCCTACGTCTCTGGAACCGCGCTCCAGGTCCCTGTTTCACAGTTGCAGCTTGCTTTTGAGCAAAGCTCCACGATTAGGCGTGTTCTACGGCTCCATCTCCGCACGCAATTATTGCAGCTAAATAACGCCGCAGCCTGCAACGCGGTGCATCCCGCTGAGTGCCGTATGGCTCGATGGTTGCTTGAGATTCACGACCGCGCCGCGCACAGGGGAATCCAGCTAACGCATGAGGCGCTAGCACAACTTCTCGGGGTCCGCCGAACGACCGTGACGCTAACGATGCGCAGACTTCGAGCTGCCGGCGGCCTCTTATCCGACCGACGCGGAATACTGGAGATCGATCGAAGGCGGCTCGAGAAGATCGCCTGCGAGTGCTACGCCGTGATGCGATACAGAATCAATCGCATGTATGACGAGGAGTTGGCCGCCTGATTCCGCGAAAAGTGAGCCGATCAGTTCCGCTCTGCCCGTAAGCGAAGCAATGTGGATCTCGAGCCTTCGCCGATCGAACCATCGTGGATCATTGGAGGGCATCCGGAAGCTCGCTCGAGGCGTCTATCGACCAGTGGATGCAACTATGGCCCGTATCGCGGGATGGCTACGGCTCTTCACCTTGATGCAGAACTTCAGCCGGCTACCGCGGTACGATTGTTTGTCGGGCGCGTGATCGAAAATTGAACCTTCAGGAAAGTCCGCGCGAGGAGTCCTGGACCGTCCGAAACCTCGACACGCCATGAGTTATTCTGCCACAATGGACCGGACGGTCCATCGTTGAGAATTTCTCCGAACAATTCGATCGCGGCTGCTTCCGCAGCTTCGATGTCCGGAAGTTCCAATCCGACATCGTCAAAGACGGAAATGCCGTTGTGAACGTGGAAAAAGAATCGGGTCATCCGCACCTCCCGCTTCAAGGGACGGCAGCGAGAACCCCGGTCTCACTCCGCGAATGTAGCGCCCGATAAATAGACCGGCTGAGAAACCCAGAACTCCGCTCTTTTGAAGGGGATAAATGCGCTTGGTGGGTACGCCTTCTGGTCAGAACGTGAGGCGGCGGACTTCGCCTGGTCGAAGCGCATCTGATTTCACGCGCTGACGGTGCTCCAACAACCTCGTGCTGTGCCCGTGACCGACGACCCGCGCAACCGCTTCGGTCGCCTTCTCAGGTTCGACTGCTGCAACCCAATACGACCTTTCCCCGTCGGGCGAGATGACAACGACTATAGGTAAGCGAACCATCATCAAAAAAATCCGCATTTCATTTACAGCCGTTCAGTTCTGCCGGCCGGGCGGTTGTGCCACTGGTCCCTAAAAGACGCGCCTCCGAGCTCGAAATGCAGTGTCCCGGCCGCGCCCTGTTTCAATCTGGGCCTGTGAAATGGCGAGCAGCTAAGCCTCAGCAAAGTCCGTGCCGCGGGCTTCGCCCCGCGCTCGCGCGGCCGGTGCAGACATCGGCCAGATGCTTCAGCCCGACGGTCGTTTCTTTTGGCTTTTGCGAGCGCTGGTGCCCGTCGCAACCGAAAGCGCTTGGCGTTGGGCATAATCGCGAAAAGTGCGATCCCGATCGGAGCGGTGTCTAAGGCCAGGAAGAATGCCACTACCTAAACGAGCGCCTTCTCGGGAAATTTAGAAGGGGCCAGCCGCTTCGGAGGTACGTCGAAAATTCAATCATCTGCTATCAAAAGCGGGCGCATCTAATCCGAGTCGAGATCATTGTGATGCCGGTCGCGGCCGCCCCGCGACCCGGCGGCCGGGCGCCTTGCCTACCTCAAACCTACCCCGAGGCAGTTGCTGCTCGGCCGCCACCACAATTTGCGCGACTTCTGTTGCGTCTCGACGAGGTCCATGCATCATGAGCCCGCTGTCGGCGGGCGCCGACGCCCTCGGCTCCCCGTGCTTCGGATTGCACAGACACGTATGAGGCCGTTGCTAGAATCGCCTTATGCTGGCTCAGCCAAACCTCACGGGGGAAGCGGGGAATGGTTAGGCCCGGCGCGCCTCACCGGACAAGGGCGCACCGGGCCGCGATAGCTTAATTGATCAAAAGGGCCGCGTGTTCACACTGGCGGGCCTAGCTGTTTCAATTGGTTAATATTGGTGTATTCTCGTCCTGATGCCTGCGCGAGAATACTTGCGCCTATAGTAGCAGGGCTATTGATTACGGGCGGCGTAGGCTTTTTAGCTCTAGGCCTCACGTTCGCAGCGGCCAAATATATCGATGCTTGGGCGGAGCGTAGGCGGCCGTAGGCGCGCGCCCAAAGGCGCCAACGGCACGCGTTGCCCTTACTGCCTGACGAGCTTGGACCGCATACCGATCAGCACCGTGTAGGCAAGTCGCCGCCAGATCAGGTTCATCAGGAATAGCATGTTGGCATCCCTGTGTTCGACGCTGCCACTGTCGAATGGTTCTGTTTCAGGGTGATTTCGCCGAGGGTGCGAAATGATTTCTTGCGTGGCGCGAAGAGGCCCTCCGGTTCACGCTGGCGGGCCTCCTGCACGCGCGTGTGATGCGCATTGTGTGAAGTAGTTCACAAGCGGCCGGTATCGCCCAGCGTAGCGTGCGCGCTTCCACTGGAGGGAAGTGCCATGACGTGGAAATTGACAACCTGTCGATTGTTCGCAGTGACGGTCGTCGTTCTGGTGGCCGCTGGTGCTACTATGGCAATCGGCACTCCTCGCGGAGTAATTGAACCGACTTTGGGACAAGAGTGGCAATGCAGCCGAACATTGCTGCTCGTGACGACTTGTTCGCACTCGAGCGTGCGACCGGAATAAGCTTGCGGCCCAATATTCGCAGCTTCGATTGCTCTCGTTCAAGCGCCTTTCGACAAGCGGGCGCTTGGCCTACCGCGCAATACGAAGGCCGCAGCGGGAGGTTACTTGAAAAACAGGTTAAATATACAAGTCCAATATGCAGCCAACCCTGTCGAAATATCGTGACCCTAACTTCGCCGTCAACGTAAACTGATTTCACCGGAACCGAAATGTAAGTATCGTGCATTCGGTTCCAGCAACCCTGAGCGGCAATTAATGGATCTGGAACTTCTTTAGACGGAAGTTTTCTCCGTCCTGAATGGTCCACTGGAGGTGATGTCGGATGAACAGCTAACTCTCCAGGCTGTTAGTCATGCGCAGCGCATTCTCGAGGAATACTTAGAACCGAGGCTCCGAAACAACGAGCGCATTATCTTGGACAGGCTGGTGGAAGTGCTCGAGCGGCCAGAGATCTTCTTATCGCCGTTCATCGGATGCAGCGCGGTCTCCTAGGCTCGCCGTTTTGTGGGACCCTTGCTGGTAGGCTCGTGCTAATTCGAGCCAGTCGTCGGCAAGTGTGAGCCACGGCTCTGCATCGATGGGGTGTCGGGCTTGGGCCGCTCGTTCCCTACACACCTCGGCTAACCGGTGGAATCGTAGTGCAGTTTCCGACATGGCGAAGTGACGCGAATACGCCTACCAACCCGCCTCAACCGTACTCGCCTCTTCCCGATGCTGTCTGTCGATTACCTTACATACGGACGATTGGCCGGGCGATAATCGTGAAGTGTGCCAAATAGGCAACGGCGGCCCGCCGGTGTGAACCCGGCTCTGCGCAACCGGCGATTAACGCAACCGGCGCAGGCTGTCCTGTGAGACGGGGCCGAGGGGACATACGCGGCCTTGTGCTTGGGGGAAGGCCCGCCACAGCCCAGCCCCGGCGGTGCCTTCCCTCAGCCCAGAACGATAGTTTCAACTCGAAGGCAAGGCATGCACCTGTAAACGCAAGCGGCGGGTAGGCTTGCAGTTGCCGGCAGCATCGCGAGATAATCCATCGGCCGCTGACATCTGCCGCAGATGAGGGTTTGTGGGTTGTCCGTGTGATCGCCGCGCGCCATTACCGGTCCGCCCAAATATGACGACCGTAATTCGATTGGCCGGCGCTTACATCTCCGGACGACTACCGGCCGCCCGCATCAAAACAGGCCCCGCGAGCGTGAGCCCGCTCTTGCTCCTGAACCGAGACTCAGTTCTCATTCGGATCATCAAATTTCTGGCGGGGGGCAATCGTGAACGGCGAAGCTGGATGCACGGTTTGTAGCCAAGCTCGACTGCTCAAAGCTATTTTCCCCGTGGCCAAAGGCTACGAGCTGAAGCTGTATGAATGCGCCAGCTGCGGCAGCGATCTGTGGCTAGTTGCCCGAGTGTCCCGATCATCCGTGCCCAAGCGGCAAAAGAGGAAGATCTCGTCCAGGTATGCGGCTCAAGACCCTCGACGCGGTTTTAAGGGGGGCCGCTCGTGCCGCAGCTAATCCAAAAACTGAAAGGGCCGCCAACGTGAGCCGGCGGTCGCGTGAGACAACAAGTTACGAACGTGATTTCATGCTAAGTCGGATTCGAAGCTTAGTTTTCAAGATCAAGAAGCGAACTCCCTCGCCGCGGTTTCGCTGACAGCGTCCGGCGGATCAGGCGGCTAGCGAGATTGATGGCCGTGGTGCAGCGAAAAAAGGGGCGTGAAGTTTAGGGATTAGGCATGATCGACGACAAGCTTTCGCTCTCGCTATTCACAATCGAGGTGGATCGAATGCCGGTCATTGCTTTTTCAGCTCGAAAATATTCGGATGCCGAGGCGATCTGTGCCGACAATAGGATACGCGCTAAACTCAGCGTGACGCGATCGGGCGGAAAACCTCTTTGCGACGATCTGGCAATCTTGCGCGTTCGACTAGCCAATCCAGACGAAAAAAACCGGTTCCGAGAGCAGACGGCTGCGCGATCCGCGGATGCGGGGCTGCCAGTGTATTTGGTCGATTTAGATTGATCGTGCGGAGCAGCCGATCTTGACGCGTGGGCAGAGGCGAACGGCGTGACCCGCTCCGAGGCGATCCGCCGTCTGGTCGAGACCGGGGCTGAAGGCGAAATGAGCAATACGCAAAAAGCTGGTGTGATGAGCTCTACCCGCGGCAATCGGTGGACACCAGCGGAGGATGATGCCTTTCGGAAGATGGCAGAGGCAAACATTCGCCCTGAACTGATCGCGAAGGTGCTGAATCGGTCAGTTCACAGCGTCAAGGCCCGCGCCTACGCAATCGGGCTCCCATTGAAGTGGTTTAAGCCAAAGGCGAAGGGGAAATGAAGTGCTGAGGAGAAGAAACATGAAGCCGCTAATCGGACTCCTCGTGCCGCTCTTTACAACTGCCGCCCTTGCTCAATCTCCACCGAAACCCGCTAAGAAGCCGGCTGTTCAGACCAAGCAGCAGACGCCGTTGGGTTGCAAAGTCGTCGGTACGGTACGAGGCACCAAGATCTGGGCGGGCGACTGCATTGCTGCGGCACCAGCGGCGCAGGACAGTCCGGCCGCAGCTCCGCCTGAACCGCTGAGAGGCGCTAGCGCTAGCGCTCCTGATGAGAAGCAGTAGGCCGGCTTGATCTTCCCAGAGTTTAGGTGAGAGGAGTACGTCGATGACGATCGGTCCCCAGGTCACGAGCGAGCAAAAAGCTGCTGTGAAACAGCTCCTCAGGCGGGCATCCAGACGCATGCGTCCAAGTCGGGTCCTCTCGATCGTGCCTCATGCTAGAGAGATGGATGCGAACCGCGAGTTTGCATCCGACCGCGGTGCGGACAATGTGGTCTGGTTTTTCGGTGCTCTTACCGCGTTCATGGTTGTTTACGTGATCTGCCTGAAGATTGGCGCGATCTGAGCGAAAGCAATCGCTGATGAGCCCTGCCGTCGAGCAGGGAACAGCCCGGGCGAAGGCCCCAGCGCCTTGCACAATCTCTGGAGGAGATGAGCGCTGGGGCCAGAGGCCTGCCAATACGCAACGCGGCAGGGCACTCGCATTAGCTTGGAAGCCATATCCGGCTTTAGCTTAGGTGAATCGCCGGCAAAAACTCTAATTAAAGGGCCCGCCGAGCACGGTAGCAGGCAGATGCTTCGCTACCCATCAAGGCACGGCACGGCGAAGTTTTCGCAGATCAAGGCAAAGCTCTTTTTCGCTTCAGCATCCTCGAAGCAAAAGCGCGTGCCCTTGTCAGCTCGCTCGATCCACCAGTCGAGCTTGCTTCCCCGAGCAACACGAGAAGCTTCCCCACGCAATAGATCAAGTTGCCTGCCGTGAGCTCGTACAATGACGCAATTGGTTTTGACCACTCAAACACCTCACAGGTAAACAAGCCAAAATGGGAGCGTAGCTGGACTCCGTGAACAAATGCACTCAGGCGGCGGAGAGACGGCCCCGGCTCGGGGCTAATGCAGGGGGACGCCGGGACCGCTCCGCCAACTCAGGCGGCGAGCCAGCGCGGGTTCAAGCCAAACATGCCCGGCGGGTTCCTCTCAGCACCCCAACAATTCCTCGCCCGGCGCCAACAGCCGAAAGTAGTCCCGCTCTCATGCAGCTCCAGCCAGCCCTTCTCGACAGCGCACCTGATGCCGGCGCCAAACTCCGCGCCGCTTACGTGGAGCGTGCAGAGCAACGGATAATTGATCTTCTCGATGTGGATTCGACCGTCCTGTACCGGCTCAATGCTCGCCGCGAGCTGAACGAGCTGGCGGCGGCGGCTTCCGGGTCGGCGAACAGGCGGTTGGCTGCAAACTTCACTCCGCCACTTCGCCTTTCGGCAAGTTCCTTGCCGCTCCTGCGCGCGACGATCTTCAGCGCGTCATCGAGGAGAGGTCGCTGCACTCATCCCCGGTTTGTCCTGCGGCACAACTGTAGCTCTCACCCTGGGAAATTTGCCAAGTGTCCACCCTGGCGCTGGTCGCTACATATCCGCTGTTGAATGCACCAGCGGGTGAGACGCAAGGGATGGAGGAACTGATTGGTCTGCTAGACAAGTTTCGGGCAGAGGCGGACCACTGTACTCGATCGGCCAGAACAGCGCTGGACAGGCAGACGCGCGCTGTTCGAACGCCTCGCCGCACGGCTCCGAGAAATGGTGCAGGAGATCGAGACGACCATCGCGGCGCGAACGAAGCTGAGTGGTCGGGGGAATAGCTGTTTGCAGGCATCCGGACGCCGATTACCAGGGACATCCCCCAAGGCGAGTTAAATCCATTTCGTAAGAATAGGAACGACGATGAAAACCGCTTTACCTCTCCTGTTGTGTTTAACTAGCTGGTTCTCTTTCGCCCACGCGGAATTCGATCCGTCGTATGTGAGCAAGGGAGTTTATTTCAATGCGCAAGAAGATGCCGAAGTTATAGAAACTCAGATGACGACAGGAATGGGAATTGGTCCTTGCGGCCCCAGAACGGCCCCTGGGGTTGGTTGCTACTGCAATGGCTTTGTCATGAGCCATCAAGCGAGGCCAGGTTTCTATCAGGAAAAATGGCACTGGGTCCGCGATGGATGGCATATGATGCGCGTTGCTGGTGGCCGCGGCGCGATGAATCTTTGCCGTCGAGATCAATAAACTAAGCCCTCGCAATTAATTCAGCGAGCGCGCGCCGCATTCCGGCTGGGTCATTGCAACTGCAATCCGCGCAATAGATCAGGACGCCGTGAACGCCCATCTCGCGCAGCTCGCCGAAGGTGATCTTCTGTTGTCGCATGGTGATTATTAAACTGGCGATTTCGTCTTACGTTGCGTCCAGCTGCTGGTTCAAAACAGCGCCCACGGCCTTCGATAGGGACGACCTCACGTTCTCCCGTTCTTATGGGAGAAGGTGTCACTCTAACTGGTCGTATGGTTCAAATGGTTGGGTTTTGGTGTCCCTATAGTGTCCCGAACAACTCCGGCGGGGCGATCCGCACCGACAACCACCGTACCGGACCCAGATCGGCGGTTCCGAGGCTTTTGCTTCCTTCGAGCAAGGGGCGCCGACGCAACGTTCGCGACCGGCGGTTCTACGAACCCGCATCACAACTGACGCGATCTTGCCAGAGTGGCCGAGGGCGTTTCATCGAAGTGAAGGCGATAGCTCCTGGCGAAATCGCCCAGGTGCCAAAATCCGAAAGCGAGTGCACACGCCTTTACACTATCCGCTCCGGCCAACAGCCGTTGCCGCACGAGCCAAAGCCGCCTCAGGCGCAAATATAGATGCAGGCTCATTCCCTGGTATAGCTGGATCGCAGCCTGCATGCTGCGTACGGAGACACCGACTTGCCGCGCAAGTTCTTCGCTGTAGATCGGACGGCCAATGTTGCCAGACAATACCGCGAGAATATTCCGATAAGTTTTGAAATGCCGAATGGAGTTCGCACGAGAAGCCCATCTTGCGTCAACCAAGTGTGAAAATGCGGCATCGACGCCGGCAAGCACGGACTCCTTTATCGCAGAGGAAATGTCGCTCGCCTCATACCCATAGAAGCTCGGGGAAATCGACATGACTTGCCTTACTAGCTCCCGCAACTGATGCTGCGCAGCGGCACTCGTTTCGAACACTCTCCAATTTGGACCTGCTTCCGGCCAGCCACGACCCCGTATCTCCGGAGTGAAAATAATGGACGTAAATTGCCGCTCGGCCCGTTCGACGGTGGTGTATGCGGCGCCGTTGCTTCCAATCACGATGGCCGAATGATCTCTTTCCGCTCCATTGAAGCGAATGGGGACGCCGTCGTCCATCGAGAAGCCGATAGCGGTGGAATTTTGAGCAAGCCGACCATGGGCGATACGTGGAAAGGACTTGGCGAAATTGATGTCGCAGCCTGGCAAATTTAGAATGATTTGCTCGGCAGAAATCCTCCGCACGAGAGGTGTAAATTCCACGTCCAGATTTCGGACGGCAGTTCGATACTGATCGAGATCGGTAAAGCGATATATTTTCGGCGCCAGCCGTGGGAAACCTTGGCTATTTGTCCGTGTCAGGGGGCCTGACGTCTCTCTCATCGGAAGATTTCCCCGGAATAGTACCGTTGAGCAACTGGCGACGAAACGACGGTTCGCCAAAGATTGCCAAATTTCGACAACGTAACTTATTCAACTTTCAATACTGCGATACCGGCCGACGCAACTTGATAGGTTTTTGTTAACCGGTTGGACGTGAAATTCCCAGCATTAAACTTGGTTGTCCCGCACTGGATTGGCGGAGCCCCGGTCTGGGCAAAGCTGGTCAAAGTTCGCGTACTTCAAGCGACGCTTGGTGGGCCGTAGAGAGCTTGCGTTTTTATCGTCCTTTTTGCCTTCGAGAAGCGAAGCCGTAAGTGATTGCGATACGCCGGAGAGGATTTCGACGGTGCCTAACGTTCTAAAATTTCAGCGATGTCAGCAGCGGAAATCCGGACCAAGCCTCTCGCGCCCAACGCCGTTCAACATTTGGGCGACGACCGCTGCTCTGGTGGCGCAAGTTGAAGCTCTACAAATTCAAACGACGGAGGACCTACGCCGGGCCATCTTCATTCTTGATCTCGCGAATATCTCCATCCGATTGATTATCAGGCAGACCGATATGGATGAGATAGCCAGAACGACGTTAATGACACAGGCTGGGAGGATCGGGCAGCTCATTGAGGCAGTGCGCAAGGAGGCACCGCATCTATTTTAAAAAAAATGATTTGTTACTGGAGAATTGCAAATGATCGGAAACAATCGAAAGGCGAACCGTGTTCGGTTTGAACACAAGCACACCGTCAGCATCATGGGTGTCGATGGGACATGGCGGCGAAGCTGCATTCTTCTCGACGCCTCTGCAAGTGGCGCCAAACTTGAGGTCGAGGGCTCGATCGACCCCCTCAAAGCGCAGGAATTCTTTCTGGTTCTGTCCTCCACTGGTCTGGCATTTCGGAGGTGCGCGCTGATTTGGGTCGATGGCTCTCAGGTCGGCGTGCATTTCGTCACCGCAAAGACAAAGGGCAAGGCGAGCACAGAAAAGCGCCTCGTTCGTTCACAGTAGATGAGCCTTAAAGTGCAGCTTATCTCCTCTCGAACTATTCCGTACATCGATACCCAATCTCTCTCAGAGAGCCACGCCAGAGAAGCGCTGCTGCACGACAAGCGCAAAGGCTTCATCCTTTACCTCTCCAGGGGCGAGGCGCCATCCATCACGGAAGAGCGCGTCTTGTTTCTAGAACCACGGGAGGCTCTGATATGGCTCAACGAGCCCGCAGAAGAGAGGGGGGTCATTCTGGGGGTGAGGACATACATAAGCATCGGCTCGACTAGTGCAGCCGCTGGTGAGGAGGATGGATCCCGCTGACTAGCTCCAGCTCCTGCTCTAGCTGCTCATTGAGGAGCATCAGCGCTCGAAGCGCGCCGCGCAAATCACCGTCACAAGCGGCGGCGATCTCATCGACTGCCTGCTCGTATTGATCCAGAGCAGAGTTGGCGCGGTGGCACGGCATACGACACGAAATCTAAGTTGATCGTACGCGTGGCGCCGCGAAACGTCCGCTCAAGGGTAGTTTCGCGCCGATTGCCCGCTGCCCCGCCTTGAAACCCTTCTCAAGACGGAGCCCCTCGAGCGCCAAGAACTATTGCTTCGCAGCGGCAGTGGTCAGTTCGTCGTCTGTCATGACTTCGAGGCTAAACCGATTAAAGCCTGCGGGTCGAACGGCCCATTTAACCGCTTTTCCAGAGAGCGGCGCAAATACGCCAGTTGCGAATTGATAGATCGCCTTCCCCGTGCTTTCGCTTCCGACTGGCTTTCCGTCCTTCATGACCACCGAGCCGACGCCCTCCGTGACCATTGTGACCCCAATCCCATCGGGCGACCGCAGCATACCGATCCCGTTCAAGTACCGCCCCTTGGGACCATCCCACTCACTCGTAGAACTTCCGGTGTAAAGCGCGCCTTTCAGGAGGCCCTCAACGCCGACGCAAGCATATTGCGTGCCGGTGATGCGATGCCCATCGTGGTCTCCGATGGGGTCTTGGCTGGCCGCCCCAACGATGTTGCAATCATACCGCCCGATAGTCTCGGCCCGCGCCATTCCGAACGTGCTGATCAAAGCGAGTGCGGGACCCACAACCGTCAACAGAAAACGCTTTCTCATTGAATTTACTCCTGCAATCGAGTGTGCTTTGGCAGAATTGATCGAGGGCAACAGCCCAAATAAAGTCGCTTGGCTTTGGACAGCCTTGCTGCCTGCCGATAGCCCTGTCGCTGCCTGTGAAAAGTGAATGCTCGGCACATTCTCGGTGGCAGCTCAAAGTAGCGACTGAACCATACACCTCTATAGCGGGTCCGGCTAAGAAATTAACAGAGGCCGTTGAATGCCTGCCGAGGGGAGACATGCTCCCGCATCCTCACCACGCCAAAAGGCAAGGGCGATGGCTGCCCTACTAATACTGGTTGCACCATTCCCCACGCGGTCCTCTCTCCGGAGAGCAGTCAGCTTGCTTGCAATATGTTCGAGATCGAGATCGACGCTCCTCCAGCCCTGTTGCTGTTGCCCTCATGATGTCGGCGATCTCGGTGGACAGGGCAAGTTCGTCGGCAAGAACGATGATGACGGCGCATCGCTTTAGCATGCGCGATCTATCCGCGCCGATCTCGGCCGCCTAGATTTTATGTTGAGCAATCAGCTTGTAATCCCCCGGCACGCACTTGTACCGCTGGATATGCCAATTCTCAGAACGATAGACCGGGTGATCTTCCTTCCATTTGGCTAGGCCCGCTTGACCTCCGATGGCGCAGCTCTGAAACGTCACGGCGCTGTCTAACGCCGAGCTGGTGACGATTTCTTCGATGCAAGCGGTTGATGAAAAATGGCAAAGCACAGCGACAACGGTCACAAACATATGCCCACCTCAAAACGATTTCGAAATAAACACAAGAACGGTAGTCGGCTTTTCATACCAGAATAGTCGCCGCTGGAAAGCCGCGATGCTCATCAAAAGCGCCGGTCCAAGCTTGCAGATGCCGGTCCGGTGATCAGCTCTTTGATGCGCTCTGAGCCCAACCTAGAGAGGCCGCTGTTACCGGCACCGCCTCGCTGACATCGATCACAGGCACTACTTTGACCTCGTTCCAAAAATTGTACTTCGAGACAAACGAGACGATGACCTTCGGATCGGTTGTTTCGACGAAAACGTAGCCTGCGTTGCCAGCGAGGTTTGACGTGAAAGCGTGGACCGTCAATCCATCCTCGGGTTTCCACTTGCCGAACGCGGCCAATAGAGCCTGAGCGCTCGCAAAGTTCTCGGTGTGAGTTAGCCCAGTTGCACGGATTGTGTATTCAATCATGTACTTCACGAAAATCTCCTTTTCGAAATTAGATCAAGCTGACTTTGTTGCAACAGACAGCTTCGCTGAGTACGTTGGTCGGCAGTTGCTGGCAGAGTGACTGCCACCAACATTGAAGCAACTACTTAGTTTGGCTGTGGACAGGCGCCCGATATCTTCAGCTGCCGGGCGGGGAGTACTTTCCGCGAAGCTGGCTTGCAGTTTGACGAACTTTGGCAATTTCGTCCTGTGTCCAAAGCCTAATGAGGCTCACATTGTGGATGGCGCCGGCTGCTACCACTGTGCCGGAAATGGCCGGTGCTGCGCTGGGATCGGGCACATCGAAGATGACCAAGACGCCGGGGCCTTCGGCAGCGGTGCTATACATTGATATCAATTTTCCACCGGCGGCTTCGATAAGGTTCTTGGCCGCCTCATAGCGATTGGTTTTGGGATTTTCCATGATGGTGTTGAGAGATTTTGGTGTGTATTGCCCTGTCATACAAAAATGCATGGTGACTTCCTCCTGTCGGGGAATGTTCAGAAATTAAGGCGTCAGATTTACTTCGAGCTCAACAAACAGGCGGCTAAAGCCGCGTCGAGTGCAGGACCATAGACCCCGCCGTGGGGCAACATACCGCTGAAAAATAGACGGGCGTTCGGCACTACCCGCTGGCGGCTGTACTATTAGGCTACATCAATTATGTGCCGTGCGGAAAACAAATTCTGATCCGCGACCGCGAAGTCTTCGCAGTGACTAGCCTCACCCTGAGCCAAGCCGATCTTGGCGTAGAGTAAGTCGCCCATCCGTAAATGTCCCAAGTACCGCGCCGTCGCCCGATCTGGTATGGCTCAAGTATGTCAGTCGATGACGGTACTAAGCGACCTCCCGAATGCGAGAAGTGCACTCGCGAAATGACGCCAATCGGAAGATTGCCTGCCATTGGAGATCGGAAAGGTGCGCGCATATACAGGTGCCTTCCGTGTCTCCGGATTGTCTCGACACCTCTAGGCGACTAGGGGCGAGGGCCGGACAGCGTGTCCGGACCTCATAGCATCAGCAGCCCAATCGCAGGTGGTTCTGCTACACCGCTACGCTGCTGAGACGGAGCTGGGCCGTCACGCAGGATCAGTGAGGCGAATGGCGCGAACGATAGGGCTGCTGTTGAAGAAGTAGCCGCCGCTGGCGCGTGGCCCGATGAATGCGCGGCGCCGTCCTACAGCCCAAAGCCGCGACTAATCTCCCGCACAAGTCTGAGAGCAGCGTCAGTATTTCGTCCATAGAAGAGCGCCTGATCGAGCTGCGAAAGAATGGTCAGCCCAAATAGCGCGATAGCAACGCCTCTAAACATTGTTGTGGACCGGGTTGAACGATGCCTCACAAGTTCAAACGGTCCCGGCCGCAGGTTGGGAGAAAACAGCCGGGGCCGGTATTCCCATTCCATGTGCCGCAATCGGCGGTAATCGGCACGCTCCAAGTTTCACACGCACAAGCTAACAAACTATTTTCGTGGTCCGGCGCCGGACTAGAGCACGTAGCTATTAGGCGGCTGGCCGCCTGATGTTCGGTTCACCGCCCACATCGGCGATGAGCGGATGCCCTCCGAAGTCGCAGATGGGACAGAAAGAGACTTCTCGGCCCTTTTCGCAATTGTTGCATTCCTTTAGCCTGCTGCTGCGGCTACGCGGTAATTGACGATGAATAACACGCTTGGCCGGCGGGTTTGAGAATTTGAACGGACAGAATGAATAATTCAGTGACTGCGATAGGAGGCAGCAATGAATGCGATCGCCAGCCGTGTTGAAGAGGCGCGTCAGCGTTGGAATGAAGGCGATCTGCCGGGATATCTCAGGCTCTATGACGAGACAATCAAGCTGCACGGTTACGCGCCCGAGCCTATGAGCAAGGCCGACGTGAGCGGGTTCTACCAACAGATTTGGTCTTCGTTCGGCGATCCTCCCCCGTTGGAATTCCATGAAGTAATGACGGACGGCGATCTTTATTGCTGCCGTTTTACCATGACAGGTCTACACCGGGGTTCCTTCATGGGAGTTGCAACGACCGGCCGGCCAATAGTGCTGCCGGGTATCACGATGATGCGCTTCTCTGGCGACCGTGTTGTTGAACGTTGGTCCAGTGCAGATTTTCTCGGTCTCATGATCCAGTTGGGCGGCCTCACGCCGCCCAAGTCATGAGCCCGCACGTAGCTCTTGAGTGCATTGATTTTGCGACCCAGCAATCTGCTACATGACTGCGACCGTTCGTAGATGGCGCGATTATGCGTAGGTGGTGTCTTGGCATCGGCACTCCCAACGGGACCTGTCTGCCGGGGTTGGTCGGGCTGCTGTCGAGCTAGGCCCAATGTCCGCGTTGGGTCACAAGCGGCTTTCCGTATCCTCGGCTGCTCACTTCGGGTTGAGCACCGGGCGGACATCACGGGCGCCGGTCGGGAGGTCCGAGTTGGGTGGGCCAACAAGCGACATTCACAAATAACACGCGGTTCGCGAGCAGAGCGCGAATGCAGCCGGCCTACTTAATCAAGATGGCGCAGGTATCAGGCCGTGACGTTTCATGATCTCGCCCATCCGGGCAGGATCAGGAGGCGCAGGGCCGCCGACGGCTATCGCCATTTCTCGGAAGACTTCCGGCCCGAGAACGCCTGGCGTGAGAACGCAAAGCATTTTCGCAATCGCCTGCGTCTCGTTGACGAACCCGTGGACAACACCGCGCGGGATGAAGAGATCGTCTCCGGGCTTGATCTCGATGCGCTTGCCGGCGACCGTCCAGGTGATGACGCCCTCAAGACCATAGATCGTTTCTTCCCAGTCACGGTGATGGTGCGGGACCGGCATACGGGAGTTGGGCGGGATCACCACCTCAAACATATCAAGCGCCCCGCTGGTATCATACTTGGTGCGCAAAAACCGCAATTGCATTTCGCCAACCTTGATAAGTTCAGCCATTGTAGTGCCTTCCGTGACGCCATAGAAAAGATCGCGGGACGGCTCAGCTCATCCGTACCGAAGTATCAGCAGAAAGCCTATGGCCGGACCTTGGGCATGTCTATTGGGCAATGATGTCTGGCATCGGTCAAAAGCGCGGGTTAGGCACAGGGCTGATGGCTTCCGGTCTGCTGACAAGCTGACTTTGTCGGTGCAGCGGCAAACTTCGCATTCGGGCCAATAGCGGAAGTTCGGGTCTTGAGTTTGCGCATATGTTTTTTGAGACTGAACGGCGTCACTCGACCAATTCGTCGGCTCGCAAAAGGACGGAGCTTGGAATGGTGAGACCAAGGGCCCGCTTGGCGCGATGACTTCAGACTTCACTCGATCACTCCATCGGCCCTCACAAGGACAGACAGTGGAATTTCCAATCCGAGCGCCTTGGCGGCCTTGTTGTTGACTATCAGTTCGAGCTTGGTGGGAAACTCCACTGGGAGATCGCTTGGTATTCATCTGCCCACCGCTCGTGATTGAGTTGTCGTGCTGGGAGCAAAACACGGGAATGGGCGTGAGAAGCCCCGCAAAATCGCGCTAAGGACATCGCTGTCGACGTAGCCCCGATGAGCGGAGCTAAGGCTCGCTGCGTACGCTGAGGGAGCTTGCAGCAGCTCTTAACGAGTTTGGCATTCCAACTCGGCGAAAGGGTAAATGGCCGCAGTTCAAGTGCAGCGCGTTGTGCATCGCCCGTAGTTATTAGCTCCCACCAGCGCGAGCGTCGCGGCGGCGAAGGCATTCTCCGACGAGCACGCGTTGAGGACGGACTACCGTACCCCGTAGCGCGCGAATTCCTCGCCGATGTCGCTCCGGATATCTTTCGCGGCCGCGACATCGGCTTCTCCGGAAACCGTCTCGCCTCTGCGGATCTTCGCCCGGCCCCGGCCATATAGCGCTGCGGCAAACCCGGGGTCGATGCGCAGTGCGGCGTCGTAGTCGGCGATGGCCGCGTCGGTCCGTCCGGCTTTCAGGTGGGCGAGCGCGCGGGAATCGTAGGTCGCGGCCGTATGCGCGCCCGACCCGATCGCCCTGTCGCAGGCTTCCACCGCGCCTTGCGGGTCGCCCGTGCTCGCCCGGATCCAGCAAAGGCCGCTCCAGGCCCCTTCCATGTCGGCGTTCAGACGAGTCGCCGTGGCGTAGTCGCTTTCGGCGCGTACGAGATCGCCCTTCTTCAGCCAGACCTCGGCGCGGTTGACGAAGGCGCCGGGGTAGGCCGGCTGGAGCGCGATGGCCCGGTCGAAATCCTCCATCGCGGCGTCGTAGTCCCCTGTCCTCAGTCTCGCCGCGCCGCGGTTGTTGACGGGCTTGGCAAAGCTCGGATCAATGTCGATGGCCGCGTCGAAGTCGGCGATGGCGCGGTCGTAGTCGGCCTTCGCCGCGTAGGCGATGCCGCGGTTGTTGTGGGCGATGGCCATGGCCTGCGGCCCACCACGGCCGCCTACGATGAAGGCTGAACAGGCCTCGATCCTGCGGTCGGGCGATGAGGTGGCGTTGCAGAGCTCGACGTTCCGGAATTGACCTTCCGGCTTCTGCGCCGACGCGGGGGCGACCAGTAACAGGATCATCACCGGCGCCGTCCCGAAGACCTTCAGCATCCCCGGCAGACGCCGAGCGCGCGGTCGGCCCTCCGCTGCCGGGGAGGCGCAACAGCCGGACCGGCCTTGCGCTTCATGACGGCGTCCTTGCCCTCCTCGATCAGGGTGGCGAACTTGACCGTGCCGTCGTCGGAGATCTCGATGTGAGGCGTGGTGCCCCGGATCCCCAACGTCGCCACGGGCGTGTCCACCTTCATGCTTCCGGTCTTGGCGACGCTGCCGGCGACGAAGGTGAAGGTGCCTCTGGTCAGGCTGATCAAGGTTGAATTGTCCTTGCCGTCCGGATCGTAGACGAACTCGTTCATTTCCATGCTGGCGTTGCTCGACAGGCTGAAGGAGCTGCCGTCCGCGAAATTGATGCCGAGGCGGCCGTCGGCGCCGGTCCTGACGACGTCGCCCCGATAGATTGGATCGCCGACCTTCGCGCTGGCCCCATCGTCGGACAGTCTCGCCTGCACAACCGCGGCATCGATATGCTCGATCATTGCCTTGCCAGCGACGGTCACGACCTTGCCGATCGGCTTGACGTCCTGCGCCCGAACCGGCGCAGGCGAACACGCCACCGTCACGAGCAAAAGGCCCAGAAGCCCTGCAACCGTCCTTTGTCCGCGCATGCGGCCGCTCCCGTCAGTTGAGAGCCCGATCCACCCCGGCGCCAATGTTGCCAGAGCCGCGCCCGGCGCACCATATCGCAAAATGTGACTACCCCTTTTTAGTCAAGGCGGACGGCGGTCCTGACCGCTCCGCGCTAACAAAAGAGCGCATTTGCGCGTACTGAGTCGACATTGCGGTGCAGGGGCGCCGGGACGAGAAAGCCTACTTTGGGGCGTCGATCCGGAAACCCCGACGCGTTGACTCACGCTACATCGATCTCTTCGGCGGAAGCGGCAGTATGCGAGGCGTTCAGGATGTCGCTCGCACGTGTGTTCAGTGGTCTTTTGCCGGCGCCGGACCAACGCAGTCCGCCGTCCGTCAGCGGCCGCCGCGCTGTGGAGTCGACCGTCGTCGCGGGACTCGGATGGGCCGGAGGGCTGTCCTTCGTCGCGTTGATCCTGTCGGCGGTGAAAGAAGCGTCGGCGGCTGATCCCGATCTCGCCGTGTTCGACGACGCCTCCATCACCTACAAAGGGTTCGAGCATGGCACCTTCGAACTCGTCACGAAGGAGGCGGTGCCGCGACACATCATCGTCGACGATCCAGGGCAGACGGTCGTCCTGAGCAACACCGGATCGTCCGTCAGCTTCGCGCAGATCGGCAACAACGCGTCACGGATGGAGGACCTGCAGCGCCAGCAGCAGGACGTGCTTGCCAACTACTCGAAGGACCATGGGCCGGCCGGATCCGGCACGCCTCCGGGCGAAGCGGTTGATGAGGCGCCGCAGCCGATCGATTTCCAGGCGCCGGACGGGCCCAGTCCCCAACATGCCCTTCCCGGGCTGGTGGTGCCGGCCAGCATCGTGCCGGATGGGCCCTTGATCCATTCGCCACCGACACTAACGCTCGGGTCGGGCCCGGTCGAGATCGACACAGTCGCGTTCGATAAGTTCTCGGCGAGCAGCGGCAGCTTCTCGGCCACGAGCTTCGGCTCCGGCACGACGCCGACCTTTGGCATCGCGGGCGGCGCGGTCGGCCCCTTCACCGACGCGGGCGCAAGTTATGATGTCGAGAAGGCCGGCTCGTTCGGATCCTGTACTTGAACAGTGCGACCGGCTCCTACGCCTACGTACCGAACAACGACGCCATCAACGCGCTGAAGGCGCCGAACGCCGACAGCTTCATAATCACGGCGTCCGACGGCTTCGCCTCGGCGAGCCAGACCTTCACGATCGACATCGCCGGCACCGACGACGCGGCGGCGATAAGCGGTGAGACCGGCGGATCCGTCGCCGCGATCGCCATGACTGCCGCCGCAATCGCGGCGGCGGCCATGGCGCACGACGTCCCAACCGCGACCGGCAAGCTCGCCGACACCGATGTCGACGATCCGGCCAACACGTTTACGGCGGTGAGTTCTCCGCAGGCCAGCGACAAAGGCTATGGCAGCTTTACGATGACGTCCGATGGGCACTGGACCTACGCGCTTGATTCCGCCAGCGCCGCGGTGCTGGCGCTTACAGCGCACCAGACCCTGACCGACACCTTCACCGTGACCACGATCGGCGGCACGCCGCAGGTCGTCACGATGACCATCCAAGGCGCCGACGATCCGGCCGTCATCTCCGGGGACACGCATGGTCGCGTGGTCGAAGCGGGCGGGGTCCACAATTCCGCGCAGGGCGTCCCAACCGCGGGCGGCCTTCTGACCGCGACCGACGTCGACGGCCCGTCGAACGCGTTCGTTCCCGTCAAATGTCCAGAGCCGAGCGACCACGGTTACGGCAGCTTCACCATGACCGCGGACGGGCACTGGAGCTTCGCGCTCGACAACGGCAATTGCGCGGTGCAGGCGCTGAACGCAGGTCAGTCGCTCACTGACGATTTCACCGTGAGGGCCGCTGACGGCACGGCACAGACGGTAACCGTCACCATCGAGGGTGCCAACGACGCCGCGGTCGTCTGCGGCGATATTTGCGCACGCGTGACCGAGCCAAGCAACTCCTGCGCCCCCCGCCACGCGCCAGCGGCACTCTGTCCGACAGGGACGTCGATAATCCCGACGACACCTTCACAGCCACGACATGCCCGCAGGGGAGCGACCACGGCTACGGGAATTTCACCATGACCACCTGCGGCACGTGGACATATGTCCTCAATTCCGACAACCCTGCGGTCCAGGCCTTGAGGTCTTGTGACGCGCTGACCGACACCTTCACCGTGACCACGATCGACGGCACCCCCCAGGTCGTGACCGTGGTCATCCACGGCGCCGACAATCTCGGCTTAGCCGACCGGGTCGAGTCCGCCTTCCATTTCGACACGAGTTTGGAACAACAACATGCGCGCCTGACGTCGCCGGCAGTCGCTTCCTCGGCCCCCGTCGCCGTGCTCGATCCGGAGCACGATTCCGCCACAGCCGCATGGCCCCATCGGGCCGATCCAACGCCGGAGGGTTGGCGTTTCGGCGAGCAGGAGGCTGCTGGCCAGGGCGGACACCCACCCTTCCAACACGATCTCATCCTCTGAGAGCCGCCGACACCTTCGTCGCGTCCGGGCGGATTTGCGTTTTCCGGAGGCGCTCCTATGGTTACGCCGATCACATTCACGGACCCGCACCGCATCGGTTGCACGGCCATCAAGAAGCATGAATGGCCACTACTTCACGTCCGTCCCAAGCACCATGAATGAGTCATTGTAACCTCCAAGGTCATCCTCGGAAGGCGACAGGAGCAGCACTTGCAGAATTCCCGATGTCCGTTCCGGGTGAAACGCGGAAAACTCAACGTGAGAAAATCTGGTCCGCCGTGCCTCGCTGAGCGGACCTCATAGAACACTGCCGCTACTTCGCTGATGCCACCCTTTCGGACCGAACGACTGGTTGGTCCGCATGCGCGAGATATGCAGGCATCGTCTGTCTCGGCGGGACGGGTCGGCGGAGTCCCTGGACGCCAGCTTCCAGTAGCTTGCGCGCATCAACGCGCCGATCGCGGTCCGCGGCGTGATTCTGCGCACCACCCTTTCGAGATCGCCGCAGCATTTGCCGCGCCCCAGAAATTGGAACTCCCTATGGTGTTACCTATACGCATTTTGCAATTGTGCCGCGTAGCCCCTGAATCTAAACCTCTCAACGATCCTGCGAGACAGAAATTCGCCTCGCGGTCGGGTTTGGAGTTTTATTTTTGCGATGGAGAGCTTCCGCAGCTGAACTGACTTTCGGAGCGCGTAGCGTAGGCGGATTTAAACAAAGTTTGAAGCTGCCGCCCTGTACCGCTCGAAATGCCATGCAGCGGATGTTTCGCGGCGGGCTACAGTGACGCTTCCAAGCGGAATTGGTAACCGACTTCTGGCAGCACTACCGGCGGCGGACCTCGATCTGCTGGCACCGGAGCTAGAGATGGTCGCGCTCGATCGGGATGCGGTCGTCTCGCGGGCGGGTGACCAGACCGAGCACGTCTTCTTCCCTCATAGTGGCGCCATTTCGGTGATGATCGATATGGCGAACGGGCAGACGGTCGCCAGCGCCGTAATAGGGCGCGAGGGAGCCATAGGCACTCTTTCCGTGCTGGGGCCGTCCCCTGCGGCCGTTACTGCCATCGTTCGTGCCGCGGGCACCGCCTCGCGAATCCCGGCATCGCGATTCCACACCGCATTCAGCCGGAGCCTCGCGATCCGTCACGCTGTCCAGATTCACTTCAAGGCGATGCTGATACAGTTTCAAGTCGGCGGAGCCTGCAATGCGCTGCATCCGGTTCAAGCCCGCATGGCACGCTGGCTGCTCCATCTTCGCGACCGCATCGACCACGACGTCCTCCCGCTCACCCAGGAGGCGCTTTCGCAAATACTGGGTGTGCGACGAACGACGGTGACGCTCCTGATGCGCAACCTGCGCGCTTCCGGAGCGATCAGATCTGTACGGCGAGGCGAAATCGAGATCGACCCATCGCGGCTCGCAACGGTGGCGTGCGAATGCCGCGATACCATGCGTCTCGAAGTCGAAGAGATCTTTTCTATGAATGCAGCCCGATCTCGCGTTTTAATATCCCAGACATTTTGAGAGTCCCTCCGCATACCCTCAAGGGATAAAGAGGGGTAGGACAAGAAAGCCTGCTCAAGGAATTTTAGCGCGCTTGTCGATATGGCGCCGTCTCTTGGCCTAGTCGCGGAGCCGGGGTAACATCGGGAACCACTTATCTCGGCGGATAGAACCAATGCATCGATTGTTTTTGGTCGGCGTTGCCATTGTCTGTCTAGCGGCTGCCCTCGTTTTCCGTTCCTCCGAAGCGAATGCGGTGTATTGGCGCGGCATCACCGCGCCGACGAATATCGATATTCACGGGTGGCCGATCATCAAGGAGCCACCTCCAAGCCCATGCCAGTGGATACGGGTGAGCGGTGGCTACTGGGTGCGGCAATGCATTTACTGAACTATCCTGAAAGCTCACAGCTAGCAAACCGCATCAGTGAGCGAGCATGGACAAAGAGTCATGTTGGCGACGACTAAACTGCGCCCATCAGGCTGAACGACCTTCTGCAATCCGCTTTTGAACGCGGATTACAGTCGCTGCGTGCCAATTCCCACCGGTTGGCGTGGCTATCTTGCGCTCATTCAGTGCCGTGGCGATAGCTCGCGCGGATCGGCCCGTGAGTTCGGTGAAGATCGGACGCAACTGCTCAGCGCGTTCCTTGGCCTCGTCGCGGTTCTGGATGCCCTTGGCGTTCAGTCCGCCCAGCTTGACACCCTGGGCTTTCTTGGCCGCCAGCGCGTCCCTGGTACGACGAGAAATCATCGCGCGCTCTTTTTCAGCCAACGCGGCGTAGAGATGCAACATGAACGGGTCGGCGTCAGCGCCCAACTCCGCGGCGATGAACGGCGTCTTGTGCGCCATTAGCCCGCTAATGAAGTGAACGTCTCGGCTCAGCCGATCGAGCTTGGCAACAATGATCGGCGATTTGAGCTTCCGAGCCGCCTTCAGCGCCGCCGCGAGTTGCGGTCGGCGATCGAGGGCATCTGCACCCTTACCGGTTTCGACCTCCTTGAAGGTCTGGATTAGGTCGTAGCCCTCGGCTTCGGCGAACCGGGCCAGCGCCGCTTGCTGGGCCTCGAGTCCAAGGCCCGATTTCCCCTGTCGCACGGTCGAAACGCGAATGTACGCAATTGCGGTCTTGGTCATGAGACTATAATCCTAAAAGGTACAACACGGCAACCGGCGTTGGCGTGTTGCAATCGTCGTAACATACTGTAATTGAATGCCTTTTTGTAAGATTTTTACCAGCTAGGCGAGGCCTTACAAGCCCCCTCGGGGCGGTGGCAGATTTTCGGCGGAAGTCGCCAAAGCAGCACCTGCGGGGGGCCGCCGCACCGGCAGGAGGCCTCTGGCTGGCGACGGCCACTTGGACCGGGCCCGGAGGCCGGTTGCTGGGGCCCCTGGCACTGCGAATCCCGATGTTGCCCACGTGGGCCCCCGCGGCCGAGCCAGACGCTGTATGGGGCCCACCCGGCTCATCGCAGTAGCGCCGTCGTTCCGGTGTCGTAGGCCAGCTCGTCGACGGGCCAGCAGTACATGACCACGGCGTCCGCGAGGTTGGGACAGCGCGTGCGCTCAGGCTGCTTGTCGATCACGGGCCGCACGCGCGTGCCCTTATCGTTCCTATATCTCACGGAAGAACCATGACGTCTCAACTCCGTTGTCGCTGGATGACTAGCGAAGATGCATCTTGCTACCACCGGGATCGCCCGCCGTTGAAGTAGGGATGCTCCCAGAGAGACCGGCCTTGGCCGGGCTCGGGTCCGCTGACCCATTCCATCGAGCTATCATATCCGTGCCCGCGCGAGGCCAGCGCAGCAACCACGCCTGCTACGCTGTTGGCCAAATCGTCGTGCGCGCCCGGTGCGTGGTCGACGCTGTCGCGGCCACCTCGTGCAGTACGACGCTCGAGGCCAATAATCTGCGCGAAAAGTCGCGCGTCTTCGAGTAAATCGACCATCCGCGAATTGATCGCGGGCAAAAATTCCCGGTAGAGGTCCGACTTTGGCTTCGTCGCCAGCTCGTAGGCAATCCCTTGCTCCCGGAAGCGTTCGCGTGGCCACTCGCCAGCGTAGCGATCGCCGGTCACGGCCGAAATGCGATAGCTCTTTAGGATTGCGGCGAACTCAAGCACCACGTCTTCGGGGTTAAAAGGTGGTCGACGCTCGCGCACGGCATCGATTACGACAACGTCGTCTTGCCAGTGGCCGATCGCTAGCGTCATGCTGTCAGCACTTCCGCCGCTCGGATCAACGAATGCCGAATAGGTGACGCCGGATATCGGTGAACGTTCTTGGACGCCCACTGAGACGCACGCTTCCACGGCTTCTCGATTGACAAAGGTCTCGACATCGCTGCGGAACTGCGCGCCGTACTCCGCCGCAGCACTGGCGGGATTCCACCCGCGGTGTTTACGACGCACAGCGGCGGCTCGGCACACAGCCCCGCCGAAACAATGTGCCGAGCCTAGCCGGTCTCGCTGGTTAAATGACTGACCGGATGAGGGCCATAATCAAGGCAGAAGGCGCTGTCGGATATTGCTAGGCTGCAATACACGCTACATTATCAACAGGCCACACCCGCCATGCATCGGCCGCCAAATAGGATCGAGATCGGTTTCGTGATTCCGCTTTTGCTGAATTTCCTCACGGTCTTTTTCATCACAGCAGGCTTGATGCTGCTTTGGATGAACCTCCGAGCATCGCGGCGAAACAGAGTCAACCTCACCCCGCAGAATCGTCGTGAGCAGATTGAGCCTGACCAGTTTCAGAATTAACCCGCAGCACGGACATCAATCTTAATATGAGGCTTTGATTGCGGCGGCGCATTGGAGCGTTAGGTTTGCGCACCGGACATTGCCCCGTCCGGGTCCACCCGGGCGAGCCTTCGCGCCATCATACTCGGCGCGTCGGCTTCGTTCGCTGGCCAAGCGCGAGTATCGTTTTGAAGAGGCCGTCGAAACACGAGACGCTCGATCTCGGCGAGATGCGGCGGCAGATCACGGCCCTGCGATCCCGGCACTCGGAGAATCTACGCATCACCTATCTGTTGAACAGGCTGCTGATCAAGATTGCATATCTCAGTGAGCCGGAGAGCGCAGCTCACGCGGAGCAGCTGCGCGAAGCGTTCGCCAGAATGATGGCGGATATCGAGAAACGCATCCCGAAAAACGACCGCAAGCCGTCCGGTAAGGCTAACGAGTAGATCACATTGCGCGATCGCCGGTTGAGGCTTGCTGTAGTCCATCTTGCCTGAGGCTTGTAACCGAGTCGCAATGGCTCTTCGCGTGCTCTGCGCTCCAGCCGAGCCTCTGGCGAATCCGCAAGCACGTTCAGTAGTCTTCAGGCGCCGCGTGTGCGACATTTGTAGTGAGCGACGACATCAAAGACGAGGTATCTCAGATGGGGACGAGCGTAGTTGTATTTTGGGGTATCTTCGCGGTCGTTGTCGCTATTGCTGCAAACGGTCGTGGCAGAAACCCGGTGGGCTGGTTTGTTCTGGCATGTGTAATATCTCCCCTACTGGCGAATCATTCTACTCGTAGCGCTCCCCTTGCCTTTCCAGGAGACCGAACGCTTGTCATGGGTGGAGCGTCGTGAAGGCAGGGCAAGGCAGTGTCCCTACTGCGCAGAGTCCATCAGACGCGAGGCCATCGTTTGTAAGCACTGCAGGCGCGATCTTCCTTTATCGCAACTTGCCGCCGACAATCCCTATGATCCTAATACGTCCCAAGGCAAAGCTTGGGCGAAAGGCCTGGCAGATAGGGAGGCCCGCGACGCCGGGCGAACAGATCCTTGAGATGCATCGAGCTGAAAAGTCGAACGCTAAGGTTAGGGTGGCATAACCGAGCGAAACCAACACAAAAATGTGGGGCATGGCCCCGCTGCTCGAGTGTCCTATTATTCCTCACCGGGCCACCACGATGTCAGCCAATGATTAGCCTTCAAGATATGTCCAAGCTTCCAGCCGCAAATGCCCGAGCGCACTCGTAGTGCCAATTCGTGCGCGTCGAGGTGTTGAAACGCCTAACGGAGCAGCCCGGAGCCGAGGGCGGAGAGGCTGAATTGTAGAAGACGATCTTGTGATCGAGCTGTGCAGTTAGCGAAGCGAAGAGTGGCACGTACTCTTTGCCGCCAAAGAAGACGATTGGACCTTTTGCCTCAGTCGGCAAACTGCAAAAGTCTCTATAGGGCTCCGTTTTTCGGCGACGTACGTAGCTCTCAGCGCTTGCACTGAACGTAATGTCGTACCGTGGCGTGAGAAAGCGAGCCGTGATAAGTCCCCATCCGGCGGACAAGATCATCGTGTTATCGAGGCCAAACCCGCGGACAAGCTCGCCATAGGTCTGGTTCTCATATAGCTCGTAGGCGCGACTCAGGCCGAACGGATTAACGTCAGGCGTTCTGTTGTACCGCGCGACCTGTTCTCGCCACGTAGCGCCATCGTCGGCGGGATCGTCCGGCCGCGCATAAATAACATCCGAGGACGCCGGTGCCCGCGCCGGGTCGGCTACGAACACGACCTTTTTTCCGTCTGCTCTTCGGAAGTACCCCGCTTGGGGCCTCTTGCTTGCTGCGCACTGAATTACGACAATCATGCTTTCAGCAATCGTTGGGGGCAGGTCGTGGAAATTAGACTAATCAATTATGCCCCAGCGGGCGAGTTCGAGTGGTTATGGCCATCGCGTACGGTCGAAAAATTTCATCGTTCGTGGCGGGGGCGTGTGGCAATCGACGGAGTCCCATTTGAGTTTCGCCATGCTGTCGGCCATCGACACGTCTATGGTAAGGACCGAGTCCATACTGTCACGTGGCTGGGAGCTGCGCCAGTGGTGGAGGGAGTGGAGACGGATGACTATCGCACCTCCCGTGGTCTGCTTAGCGTGATACGGCGAGATGACAAGAAGCACGCTAGAACTGATGCTGATGTTGCCAAGGAATATGACGATTTTCCTATTGTAAGCTGTCGCGACGAAATCAATGCGCCTCATAGCCCACGCTCACTCGCGATAAAGATCGTGGAAGATAACGTGCCGGCGTGGGCAACGCACGCAGCAATTCGAGCTGTTCTTGTGAAAAGGCTGACTCTGGTCCGATCAGCAGAACGAACAACCAAACCGCCGGAAACCGCGCTGCCACTATCGAGCATCGGCGAGGCCAGCCCAAGTAAGATTGTCGACACACTGCTAACTTTCGGAAGGAGCCTCGCCCGCCCAGAGTGGGAACCGAAATTTGCGCCAACTCCAGACACCGGTGCAAATGAATTTCTGCGATCAAATGCACTGGCATTTCTTTGCGCAGTCATCGCTGACCAAGGCATGCCCGCAGAGCGCGCTTGGTACTTGCCTTACGGCCTGTACCGTCGATTAGGTCACCTCGATCCCTCCCGCATCGTCGCCGACCAAGCGGCCGTGGAAGCTGCGGTGCGCGGGCCGCCCTCTCTGCATCGCTTTCCTAAAAAATATGCTGAGTGGATCGTTGCGGGAGCGACGCGCGTGTTGGATCAATACGGTGGAGACGCATCTAGGGTCTGGACGGGCAAACCTACCGCTCGCGAAGTCTTCGAACGGCTAGATCAGTTCGAAGGCATCGGCCAGAAGAAAGCCGCTATGGCAGTCGAAATCCTCGAACGCGATTTGAGCATACCCATCTCTGCGATGGGAGGCTCCGATGTAGCGTACGACGTGCATGTTCGCCGTGTCTTTCTTCGAACCGGCTTGGCGCAGCGCGACGAATTAGATCACATCATTTCCGTGGCTCGCACACTACGTCCCGAAAGACCGGGGGAGATTGATATGCCTACCTGGCGTGTCGGGCGGCAGTGGTGTCACGCTGGTACACCCGATTGTGGCGCTTGCCCCTTGGACGCTGTATGCCCGAAAATCATCTCACGGAATCCGCTGCGGGCGCAGCCCTGAGCACACCAGTACTGCCGCTCTCGTCGGCAACGT
This sequence comes from Bradyrhizobium sp. LLZ17, assembly GCF_041200145.1. Taxonomy (NCBI): domain Bacteria; kingdom Pseudomonadati; phylum Pseudomonadota; class Alphaproteobacteria; order Hyphomicrobiales; family Nitrobacteraceae; genus Bradyrhizobium; species Bradyrhizobium zaerense. The sequence goes on along the minus strand of NZ_CP165734.1, from coordinate 482,120 downwards.
TCACGTTTTTCGGTGACCAGTTCCAATTTGAATGGTGGCATATGAGCATAACTACCACTCAGATTACCAACGAATGGGACAGACAAAAGCTTCGAAATTTGATGGACAATGCAAAGCGCCTCGGCAGAAGCGACGTTTACGAAAGCGCATTTCGGCAACTCTGCAGGGTTGAGGGCAGAAACATTGATGATCCGCTAGAGTCGGAGTTCGCGGTCGTGATGCGGGCCCTTGAAGAAGCTCTTACCCAGGAGGCGGGAAAAACCAAGCGACTGAATCGGACGCGACAAAAGTTGAGCCGAGCCGGAATCCATAAAACGCTCTCCGATCTCGCACTGAAACCGACTCCGTCGGTGGGATTCAAAAAGCTAGTCGAGTTCGGAATGGCCGATATGTCGGCCGAATCTCTGATTGTGAAATATCGCGATCAGTTTGAGCCAAGTGTCGTCGAGGCGGCGACCAAGAGATTGCTCGAATATGGGATCATCAGGTGACAGTCCGGTATCGTAGCATAGTATTGCGGCTTGAGTACCCAACCACGGCGATCCGAAGAGGAAAGCCCCGGCGAGCCAAGCGGCGTCGGGGCTTTCTCATGAGCGCGGAGCCATAATGCCTCTGCTTTCGGAGGTGCAAGGTCGCGGGGCCAGCGAATACTGGCTCGTCGCGCTCGGCCAGCAACTGCAGCAGAGCAGGCACAATCATTTTGCAGCCTTCGAGTACAGCGGCTCGCCGGTATCGCTGTCGATGACGACGAGGGGCTTCGAACTCGCTGGCAATGCGCACAGCTTGCTGTAGTAGTCTGCCAGCTCCTGCGGGCTCATGTTGGTCTCGGGCTTGGCCTTGATGATGGTGTGCTCGACGTTCCCCTCGACATTCACCCTCGCCTGCAGCGGGATCAGGCGGCTAAGCAGACTCGCGAACAGCCCTGGCTTGTCGTCCGCGAGATACGTGACATAGCCGACGAGGCCCTTCTTCTTCGAATGCTTGCTCAACTCGGCCGCCGTGATGATGGCTTCCTTGAGCTCGCGCGTGAACTTATTCTGAGTACCCTTGGCGCGACCCACCGGACGCTCCCCCGGCTTGAACTTTTTCAACTGGTTATTGTGACGAGGCATAGCTAAGCTATCCCTTCCTAAATTAGCTTAATCTGCTACCGCACCGCCGCGACGAAACGCAGCGTTTTACGGGCAACAGGCCACTGGCGTATCGGCACGCGGGCGGCTGGCGACCCACACAAGCCCGTCAGGATCGACAATCCGTTGCAGACCCGTGAGCAGCCATGGCATTTCAACGAGCTACATGCCATCTGCCGAGACGCTTTCCGGTTGTCACCCTCGGAGAAAATTATACCCGGATAATATTAAAGAGCCATTGAATATTACGGATTCTTGCAAATTCGGCGAGGCCCAACAAAAAATGCGAAGGCGGCCGGGGGTACCCCGTTGCGTCAGGCACGGGTTAGGCGGGCTTGGCTGGCGGCCAAAGTTGACCCGCTACCCGCGCGCGCGGCCGGGCGCGGTGTTAGCCGCCCTAGCCATCCCACCGCAATGCAGTTGCCACACTACCAGGCTAGTAGCCGCCCTAGCCGCCCTAGCCACCCTTTGGTGAAACTTGTCGGGTGGTGGTTGTCTGATATCGCAGCGAGCCGCCACCGGCACGCACCACGGCGCCCGCCAGCAGTTTATAAACATCCCTGGCTGGGCGGTTAGGGCGGCTATTTGCCTCTCACCTCCCTCGGGCAACTACGGGCTCTGTGAAAGTGGCAAAACCCCGTCGCGCTGGCGAACGTATCCGCGAGCCTGCTCGCCGCGTATGCTGACCTTGCCGTTCGAGGGGCGCTGCCAGCCGTTCCGCTTCATGATCTTCGCAATGCGCATTGTGTACGCTGAGCTGTGTCGCTCGACAGGAATGTTCAGCACGTAAGTTAGAATATCGGCGCTTCTCACTTTTTCCTGATCGGCGGACAGATGAACAACTTGATACGTGTCACGTTCGCCGTTCCCCTTAAAAGCAGGGAAACCCACGCCGGTATATTCGCCAGGATGTCCTCCCAGCCATCCTTGATGCGGCGATTTTCCTGCTCGATGCTGGCGACCGCCCAAAGCTTCTCGTCGAGCCTAATGCTCTCTCCTAGCGCTTCGCGTTTTGCGGCCTCGCCCCACAACTGCAAGCGGTCCGCAAGCAGTTTATCTAGATCGATGGCCCTGCGTATTTTGAGTGTCCAGAATCGACGATTGCCCGTCTGGGATTGCAAATATTCATCGTCATTGGTGGTGCCGACCTCGATGCTGTGCCGCGGTTGCTTGTAGACAAACCGGCCATATGCAGGGCGCGCGATATCCTCTTGACGGCTGGCGAAGGCCTTAACGGATTCGATTTCCGTCTTGCCCAAACCGGCCAGTTCAGCATTCTCGTGAATCCATATCGAAGAAAGTTGCTCCTGCACCTCTCGACCATTTTTGCCCAGAATGCTCTGGTCGCTAAAATTATCGTCTCCAGCCAGCACGCGCCACGCACCGCTCTTGCCGAACCCCTCTGGAGATTCGGTGACAGTAATCTCGTCGAACTTGCACCCGGGGTGACGCGCGCGGCGTACGGCGGCAATCATGGTAATGCGGAGTGAGGCCGCATTGAACTCCGTATCGTCGGTGTTGAAGTAGTCAACGGCCATGCGGTCGAGACGTGGCTTACCATCCCACTCGGCCTCGGCCTTCGCCAGCATGTCCAGAACCGGATCGAAGCGATGCTGGTTCGCCAGTGACATCACCGCATCGATGGTTGGGTTCTTAAGGAAATCGACGCCGAACCGATCGGACATCAACTGACGAAGCATAATGATGCCGTCGTCCGTGACCTCACCGACCAGCGACTGCATCTCGTGCCGTACCTCATCGCCCCGAAAACCAAACAGAATTTTGTGATGGAAAATGTCGTGCCGACACTCGATACCGAGCGCAGTTACGGCCACCCGCGCGTTATGCATGGTTGGCCGCGGCATGCCGTTGGCCCGCTTCTCGCGCCATACAGGACCACTGGTCGAAGCTGTTGCGTGCGCGAATTTCTCGCCCTTGTATCCGAGGATCTTTGCGATGGCCTTGGCGGACTTCTCGCCCCAGTCCTCCGTGAGTTTAGGAAGGCCGAATGAATGCTGTCCGTTGATGTGGGCCTCGGCGGCGTTTCTTGCTGTCCGCTTATTGTCGTCCTCGGTTGGTAGTTCACCAGCTACGCTTGCAAGGATGCCGACGAAGTCACCGATTTCCTCCGCCTCCCAGCCGCAGCGCGCTAGAACGCCGCCTATTGTTTGCGCGGCTTCGTGGCCGCTACCCTTTGGCCACTGACGTATAAGGATGGAGCCGATGGCTATCTTCGTAATCGCTTCCTTTAGCGTTTGGTAATTTGATGTAGAGGGAGCACCATTTTTTACCCACTGGATCGCTTCTCCGCTCGGGTGCATGCTGCCCGGGAAAACCGTCTGCGCTGCTGCCGTCCCACCCCCATGCGCAGTTCAATGATGGTCTGCTTGTTCTCGTCCTTGAGTTGCTCGGTCGCCTTTTCCGGCGCATCGCCGATATAGTACAAATAATGTGAGGACGGCTTGGTAGCTCGACCAAACACCGCGTCGGTGCGAGGCAAAAAGCGAGGAGCCAATCTCACGGCCTCGGCGCAATCGAGATCGACGTCGGCTAGGCCATTTGATTTTACTCCTAGTTGAACGCCGATGTTCTGCTCTGCACCGTTGAAAAACATTGGGGCATTGTCGGCCGTGATTTTCAGTTTTTCCCATGACTTAATTTTTGGTGATTTTTGCTTGTAGCTGATCGGAACGACAGCAAGGCCGCGCGCGATGTATTCCAGCGCGATGCCAAGCATGGGCGAAGTACCCGCCTTCATGATGCACCGCCTTTCGCAATCGCGGCCTCGACAATGGCCGACCAGGCGGACTGCGGCATCGGGTTGAAGTTGACGCCGAACCGATACCAGAGGACGTTACAAAATCTTTTGGATGTTCGCAGACACTGATCGCTCACAGGTACGTCGGTGCAGACCACATGCACTTCAGCGCAGACATCACCCTTAATCGAAACAACCCACTCGGCCCAGCCGCCCGGTCCGCGTCGGATGCTGGTGATACTTGGGCTATTGGCGGAGGCAACAGTTTGGGCTATGTTTGTATTCTGAGAAAATACTGCAATGCCCCTTGCCCCCCCCGCAGTTGCCACTGCGGCGGGGTGCTCGTTTTTCTGATTCATGGGGCTTCACCTCGCCCCCTTATGATAGTCGCTAGTACAGGCGTGCGTCCGCGACTTTAGCCAGTCGATGACGTCACCCACACGGTAGCGGATTATCTTGTCCGTAAGCCGCTTGAACTCCGGCCCGTAGCCGCGCGTTCTCCCGATTTCGAGAAATTGCACAGAGACTCCCAGCCACGCTGCGAGCTCTTTTGTCGTGAGGATTTCTTCTCGATGGAAATCTGCGTTGACAAGGCGATGCGCACGCCGGTCGATTAGCAGCTTGCCCAGCGGCTTGCTGGTCTCGCCCCGTTGATCTGTTGAAGCCATCTATAGTCCTACCGTTGCGAGCCTTAGCCCGCTAGCGACGCGCTCTCCCAACGCGTCTCTGGTAGAACCCCTGCACTTTGGCCCGGCATTAAATGCGCTGTGACGCGCCTCCGTGCTAAAGCCCGTCTCGGCAGTGTGTGCCGATTGACGTCCCGCGAGAGGTTGGATCCTCTGGCAGCGGCGATTCAAGGGTGTGCCTATGGGATGCACCAGCTTGCGGCGGTCTCGCCGAACGATTCCGCAAGGTAGTCTTGTGTACCAATAATATACAACAACATAACCCTTTGGGGCAAGTATACGTAACCCCTTGACCTAACGTTGCTTTAGGTGTTGGCCCGAGACAGGGTGGCTTGGCGCGCGCACAGCGCAGCAATTGGCTACCTTTTTGCGCGCAACGCTGGCGTCCCCGAACCAAGTCGATCGCCGACAAGCTACCCTGGCTTAGCGCAACTTTGCGACGTTGCCTCCTACGACAGCCTGGACACTGCACAGCGCCAGCATCTTGTCGCACACCTGCTGGGCGGGCTCGCGAAGATCCTCAATGTCGGGGGCCAAGTAGTGCTCGGCAGTGACATCGGCCGGAAGCGCGTGATTGCACAACACTTTCAGCCACACGATGTTTACTCGGGCGGACGCTCCGACTTTGAGAAAACCCCGGCGCAAGGAGTGGGCGCTGACGGCCACTCCAGCTGACTCGTTTACCTTCGCAAACGGCCGCTGCGTATCGCGGATCGGCTTGCCCACCCGGCGGCCAGGAAAGACGTACTCGGACTTGTCGCCGAGCGCACGGCGCGAAACCAGCAGGTCGTAAATGAAATCACTCATTGGTATTTCGACGGACTTTTTTGTCTTCGTGTTTGGAGCGGGAAGCGTCATGATGCGCTGGAGAAGATCAATGTCGCTCCACTTCAGTCGCGATGCTTCAGTTTTTCTAAAACCCGTGAACATGAGCAGCAACAAGAAGTCGCGCGAAGTCCTGTTTTCAAGTCCGCAAACCGCCTGGTAGAACGCGGGTTTCTTATCGGCAGGCACTCGGCTGGTCCGACGCTGCACGGGAAACCATGCGTCCTCATCCTGCATTCGACTTACTGGGCATGCTGGCAGCGCAACGCGCTTCGCGGCCCAACGCCACAGAACGCGGAGCGTCACCATCGTGGCGTTGGCGGTCGTCTTGCCGTCGTAGCGACCGCCCTTCGCAGCTATTGCGGCTGCTATCCTCTGATGCTGCTCCTCAACCACATCGGGGGTGATCGACGACAGTGGTTTGTCCATCCAGTCTGCGAGGTGACGATCTATCTGGCCGTAGGCACGCTTGCTCCCCGCACTCAGTTTCTTGTTGGCAACGAAATACTTCTCTTTCGCTTCGCGAAGCGTGTACATCGTCGCTTGGGGGCCGGGCTCGGCCTTGGCCTTGGGATCGATGCCCCGCCGAATCTGGTCCAGCGCCTCCTCGGCACGCTCGCGCGCTACCTCCACTGTTAGAAGCAAGGCCTCTGCCGGTCCAACGTTGACACGGCGGGTCTGCTTCCTTGCGCCCTTAACCGTGTTGGGCAGGTCACGCTGCGCGATGTAGTCCTTTGCAGTCGTCTTGCCTGATACCTGAACACCAAAGCCCTTCGTGAGCGTGTCGAAATAGACCACCTGCAGTCCGCTGGGATGCGGCGCGCGTAACTTGTCAACGAAGGTTTGAGTTAACTTCGTAATCGGCATGCCCCGTTCCCCAGGCTGGGGCGGTCCCAATAAGGCAATCCTCGCCTTTAGGCCGCCAAATGGTGCTTTAACGGGACAACTTTAACACCGTTCAGTGACAATAAAACTAGTTAAATCAACAACATACCCTTTGTGGCTTTAGCCCTAAAAGCCTGTAGGGTCCGGCTTGGTAAATTTAACGTTAACGACGCAAAGGTGCTGGTGTCGGGCCGAAAACGCCGCCGCGGCATAGACGCTGCAAATCCCCTCCTGCACAACAACAAAGGGATCTTGGGTGCACTGAAGCGGGACAGCTTTGTCCCAGATGGTGCGACCCCGGGGTAAGCGTTCAGTCATGAAACATCCGTCGAGCCGCGCGTTCTTCGCGTATTGGGACAACAAGCGCGGCGCTGCGCGGGCACCTGACAGATCCGATATCGATCCGGCCGCCGTTCGCGAGCTGCTTGGCGACATCTTCGTGCTGTCCTGCGAGCCGAAGCTTGGCTTTCCATTCCGGGTCGCCGGCACCCGCGTCTGTGCGCTCGCCGGCTGCGATCTCAAGGACCGGAGCTTTGCGGCGCTGTTCACCGAAGCCAGCCGCGGCGAGATCGAGGAAATCACCACGATCGTCGCCGACGAGACGCTCGGCGCCATCGCCGGCGTCAGCGCCATGCGCGAGGACGGCAGCAAGGCGCATCTCGAGCTGCTGCTGCTGCCCTTCAACGCCCGGCCGCACACGCCTCTCAGCGTCACTGGTGTGCTCGCGCCGTTCAACGACGAATGCGGGACGCTGGGCCCCTTCACCGTCATCTCCTGGCGCTATCTGCACCAGCCGGAGAAATTGTTGCCGCGAGCCATCCGCAAATTGCAGATCGCACGCGGGCTGATGGTGTATGAGGGGCTGAGGTAGAGCAACGCTCGCCGCGTGCGCGCTGCGTGTGCAAACGGCCCCCTTCATCCCTATTCAGACGCGGGCCGGCGCGCGGGCATGGATCCTTCATTGGAACCTTACCTGCTACGGTGCGTTCGCCTTCTTGCTACTATCGCTACGGCAACGCGGCTCGGCTGTAGACAATGCGTTTGCCAGCCCGGCCTCCGTCGAGGGACCATTCCCGTGATGGAGCACGCGACCAGAGTTAGTAATCGCTTGTTAGCTGCGTTACCGTCGGCCGACTTCGCTTTGCTTGCGCCACATTTGCGGAAAGTACCTCTCCAGCGCGACGTAGTGCTCGTTCAATCGGGCGACCGGATCGAACACCTTTACTTCCCGTGCAGCGGCGCGGTCGCCCTCATCATGGAATTGCCGAACGGACAGACGGCCGCAACCGGCGTGATCGGCAACGACGCAGCCGTCGGCCTTATGTCAGCATTTGGTCCCGGCCGGTCACCCATGACCGCGGTTGTCCGCGTTGCCGGGACCGCACTGCAGATCTCGCCCACACGATTTCACGCGGCGCTCGAACGCAGTCCCGCCATCGCAAGAGCAGTTCAGCTTCTCTCGAGAGCGCTGATGACACAATTCCAGCACGTCGCGGCCTGCAATGCACTACACTCCGTCGAAGCGCGCCTGGCCCGCTGGCTGCTTCACATTCACGATCGGACGGCAGGCGGTGACATCCTGCCCTTGACGCAAGAAACGTTATCGGAATTGCTGGGCGTGCGGCGCACCACGGTTACGCACGCCGTGAGCGCGCTTCGAACATCAAGGGCCATAAAATCCAGTCGGCGCGGCCAACTCGAGATCGACAGGCGACGGCTCGAGGTCGTCGCATGCGAGTGCTACAAGGTGATGGGCCGCAGGATCGATCGGATCGTTACGCAGGATGCGGTAAGGCTCCTTCACGCCGCGCCGGCGCCGAACGGCTGCCCGCCTCCGGACTTCCCGTATGCCAAGGCCGGCTCGTAGACCCACGCCTCTCGGGCGAACCACTCGTGCGTCGCTGCGCACATCCGGCAATAGGTGCGCGAAAAGAACACTGGACTGCATCGAAATCTTTCACGATCCATCTCAATGCCCGTCGGAATGACGCTTCCCGTTTCCGGGCACTTGATCATCACCATACCCATCCTGATTTCCTCCAGCTTGACATCACCCAGCGATGGCCGCCGTCGACTGGACGGCGTCTCTTCTTGCGGAGACGCTCGTCCAGTCGATCCACGCGGCCAGAAGCCTCGATTCAAGCAGCCTTGTGCAGAACCCGGTTGAAGCTCTTCTTGATCGGATCGGCCGTCTCGGTCGCGACCTCCCGAGCCAGGTGCCAAAGCTCCCGGTTCTGGGCGGAAGACGCTTCAATGGTCTTGCGGGTGTGGGCGGTGGAGAGATTCACAAGATCGGCAAACGACTTCACATTCGCAAGCTCGCAGAAGAATTGCAGCGCCGAGCTCGTGTTGACGTTGGAGATTTCGATGACCTTGGTGCCGTACTCGGCAGCACGATTGGCACTGGCCGAACAAGCGTCGCAGAGACCTGCGGTGACCGCCTCGGAAGCCTCCTTCATCTGCTCGAAATTTGCCTTGGCTCGCGTGATCGCCGGCTCGGCGAAACCGCCGAAGATCGCGTGGATGCCGAAAAACGGCGTGTCAAATTGGAGCTTTTCACTTGTGCTGGCCGTTCCGTTCAGCGGAGCGGCGTTCGTTTCGGCGTTCACATTGGCATCACTCACGGGCATTCATCCTTTCAAGCGAAACTAGATGATGGATTGAAGACTCCCCGACGCGTCCAGATGCTTGCTGCACCGGGACACCAGTGCTCCTACTTTCACGATGGTGGGATGCTGCTGCGGATATGCAGCTCTCGCCCCCTGCCGGAGCCAACTATGACCGACGAGAGTGGAAGCTTCGGTTCGCTTTCAGACTCTCGATTCGAATTAGTTCGATTGATGCAACGCAGCGGCGCAGGCAGCATTCCGCGTCTTTGAAGTTGCTGCCATTGCATGCACCAACTTAAGATCAGCGCTGCCAAGCAATTCCAAAGCGTGGGGGCCGAGGTAGCGAACCCTATCGTCCTGGCGCCTGATGCCAGCGGCGGTGAGTTCGAGATCGTCGAGCCGCTTCATTGCGTAGCTCACATCCACGAGACGCTCGTAGCAGATTGGGAATCTCGCCTCGGCGTTCGACCGAGCCGACCTTGCTGAGCGGGGAATGATCGGCCATTACCCAATCTCGTCGGTCCAGACCTTGAAGCTGACCAGCTCGTTCGGGCCGAAGGTCTGCGTGATCGGAACGTCGCAGGCGTCGCGTCCCTGCGCGATCAGGATCCGTCCCTGCCGCGGCTCATTGTTGCGCGGATCGAAGGTGTGCCAGCGGCCGCCGATGAAGGCCTCGAACCAGCCGGCAAAGTCACCCACCGCCCATGGCTGCGGTGTGCCGACATCGCTCAGATAGCCGGTGCAATAGCGCGCGGGAATATTCATGCAGCGGCAGAACGCAATGGCGAGATGCGCATAATCGCGGCAGACGCCCTTGCCTTCCTGGTACGCCTCCCACGCCGTCTTGGTGGCGCGCGCATGCTCGTAGCCGAAGACGATGTGGCGATGAACGAAATCGCAGATCGCCTGCACCCGTGCCCAACCCGGCGGCGTCTTCTCGAACAACTTCCAGGCGATCTCCGAAAGCCGGTCGGTCTCGCAGTAGCGGCTGCCGAGCAGATAGACCAGAGTATCGGCAGGCAGCTCTTCGATGCTGTGCTGCATGGCCGAGGCAAATACCGGGTCCGGCAGACCGCTGTCGCGAACGACGCCGTCAGCGGCAAGGCGCATACGGCCGGCCGGCGCGACCATGCGGCTACACCAATTGCCGAACACGTCTCGATAGGGTGTGATCTCGACGGCAGGCGTCGAGGTGAGAAAGTCGGGCTTGATGACATCCGAAGCGCGGGTGAAATGCGTGCCCAGCACCATGATCATCGGCGTTGGCTGCGGAAAATCGTAGAGCATTTCGAATCCGACACGAAACTTCATCGAAACGCCTTTCCGGCTGCTGCCAACTCGAAATGGCTACGAAACCACCGAATACAAGGCAGTCAGCCGGATTTCTCGTGTCGCAGCGCTCCGCGCGCTCGCCGAGCTCGCAGGCGGATTGCACTGGCCGCCCTCGCCGCGCAGGCAGCGAAGGAAGCGCGTTCAATCAGGGCATCGCCAGATGCCAGGCGCCGTTGAGAAAACCATCGCCGGTGACGTCGCCGGGCTTGGTGTCCTTGGCAAAGGTGTAGAGCGGCTTGCCCTTGAGGGCCCATTGCTTGGAGCCGTCATCGCGGGTGATGATGGTGTAGCCCTCGCCGGGTGCGTCGCTGGCCTCGGCTTTCAGCGCCGGCCAGTTCGTCGCACACGGGCCGTTGCAAGCGGATTTGCCGTCCATGTCCTTGTCGAACGTATAGAGCGACATGCCCTTGGCGTCGGTGAGCACGCTGCCCTTGTCGGTCTTGCCGGTCTTGGTCGGCGGCGCCGCGAATGCAGCCGAGGTGAGCGCGAGTGACGCCACGAGCGTGAGCGCGAGGCGGATCGAGGATGTCGTCATGGTGTCTCCTGTCATGCAATGGGCTTGCAAATGGGCTTGCGAATTGACTTGCATGTGTAGGACGCCGCATCGCGCGTCGTATTCCTGAGACGGCCGCAAAGATATTTTTGGCTGCGCGCAGCTTCGCAACGGAATAAAATGGAATGGACGACAGAACAACGGTCCGACATGAGCAAACCGCATTGGCGATGCGCGCACGCCACCGACCTACCCGCGATCGGCGCGATCGCGGCGCGGATGCATCCGGATCTCACTGAGCGTCTCGACGTGCTCGCCGAGAAGATGCTGCTTTGTCCGGATGGCTGCCGCGTGCTCGTCGCAAAGAATGAGATCGCCGGCTATGGGCTGTCGCATCCGTGGATGCAGCATCAGATCCCGCCACTCGACGGCTTCCTGGAAACATTGCCTGACAAATCTGACTGCCTCTACGTGCACGACGTCGCCGTGCTGCCCCACTTCCGCGGCGGCGGCGTCGCGCGCGCTTACGTCGCGACGATCCAAGGACTTGCGCGATCATCAGGCATCGCGACGCTTGCGCTGGTGTCGGTCTACGGCACGCGACCGCTGTGGGAACATTTCGGCTTTCACGCTGTAACGCCGGATGCGGAGCTGCGCGCAAAGCTCGCGTGCTACGGCGAAAGTGCGGCTTACATGTTGCGCGATCTTGCCGGTTCGCAACGCCCCGTCAGATAGCCGCCCGTCCGCGGTCGCGCCGATTCACACGGGCGTGAACTTAGAGCCTCGAACCGGCCTCGATCAGCCGCCGCGGTGCTTCTTCTTTGCCTTCTTGCCAGATGAGGCTTTCGCAGACCACTCGGTTGCTTGACCGGGCTTGTCCCGATGCTTGTTTTTCTTTCCGAAACCCGGCTCGTCGCCGAATTTCGAGCCGCTCTTGCCGTGAGGCTTCACGTAAGGCTTGCCATGCTGCTTCGGTCCGGTCGCGGCACGTGAATGATCGCTTCGAGGCGCACGATCATCGCTCTCGCCGGCTTCGCGCCGGGGCGTGTGCGGCCGCTTCTCCGAAGGCGCCTGCGCTTGCGGCGCATCCGTCATCGGCTCGAGGCGGATATTGTCTTCCTTGTCCGGCCGCTTGATCTTGGCAGCGAAGGAGTCCGCGACCCGCTCGGAGATTTCGAACTCGGTCGTGGTGTCCATGATCCGGATGGCGCCGATGTCGCCCTTGTCGATGCCGCCACGACGGCAGATCATTGGCAACAGCCAGCGAGCTTCCGCATTCTTTCTGCGTCCGATGTTGGCCCGGAACCAGACGCTGGACTCCATGCCATGACGCGGCGAGGATTTGCCCGGCTTCGATCGGGGACCGGCAGGGCGATCATCGCCACGCGAGCCACGCGCATCGTCGCGCGGCGTGCGATCGTCGCGCGGCGTGCGGACATCGTTGCGGCCACGATCGTCACGGGTGCGGCCACGCGCCTCGCCGGGATCGAGAATGTCTTCGGGCGACGGAAGCCGCGCGCGATAAAGCCGCGCAAGCGCCGCCGCGATATCCTCGGCCGAGCGCTCAGCAAGCAAGGCCTGCGCGAGAACCAGATCCTCGGCGGTCGTCTCCTCGGAGAACAGAGCATCCTTCAGCATGCGGTCGTGGTCGAGCTTGCGGATCTCATCGGCCTGGGGCGCCGTTCCCCAGATCGCGTCGATGCCGGACAGATTCAGCAGCACCTCCGCGCGCCGCCGACGAACGGGCGGCACCAGCAGGACGCTGACACCCTTTCGGCCCGCACGTCCGGTGCGGCCCGAGCGATGCTGCATGACTTCGGCGTCATTGGGCAGGTCCGCGTGAATGACGAGGTCGAGGCTCGGCAGGTCGATGCCGCGCGCCGCCACGTCGGTCGCCACGCAGACGCGTGAGCGCCCGTCCCGCAACGACTGAAGCGCCTGGGTGCGTTCGTTCTGCGTCAGTTCGCCGGAGAGCGCCACGACGGAGAAGCCGCGCTCCAGCAAGGCGGCCTGCAAATGCCTGACCGCATCGCGCGTGTTGCAGAACACCAGCGCGCTCGGCGACTCGAAGAAGCGCAGGACGTTGACGACAGCATGCTCGACATCACCGGGAGCGACCCGGATTGCGCGGTACTCGATGTCGGCGTGACCGCCTTCGTCGCCCGCGACCTCGATCCGAAACGCCTGTTGCTGATACTGCTTTGCCAGCGCCACGATGCCGCGAGGAAACGTCGCCGAGAACAGCAAGGTGCGGCGCGTCTCCGGCGTGGTCTTGAGGATGAACTCCATATCCTCGCGAAAACCGAGATTGAGCATCTCATCGGCCTCGTCGAGGACGACAACCCTCAATTCCGAGATGTCCAGACGGCTGCGCCGCAAATGATCGCACAACCGCCCCGGGGTCCCGACGACGATGTGAGCACCCGCAGCGAGCTCCCGCTGCTCGCGCCGCGGATCCATGCCGCCGACGCAGGAGACGACGCGCCCATTCGCATACTCATACAACCAGGCAAGTTCGCGATGAACCTGCAAGGCGAGCTCGCGGGTCGGTGCGACGATCAGGGCGAGCGGTGCACCCGCTCGTTCAAATCGCTCCGCCTCGCCCAGCAGGTCCTTGGCCATGGCCAGGCCGTAAGCGAGGGTCTTGCCGGAGCCGGTTTGGGCCGAGACCAGCAGGTCGCGGTCGGCGGCGTCCTGCGTGAGCACGGCGAGCTGAACGGGGTCGGACGGTCGTAGTTGCGCTCGGCCAAGGCTCGGGCGAGCGGCGGACTCATGGTCGGAAAAGACACGGGATAAACCTTGGTTGGTCCAGGCGCGGAACATCGAGCCCGCGCGACCTGAAGCTTGCGCGTCGGGCAAACGGCCCGGCAGCACGCATGGCGATTTGATTTGGATGCTCTTTACGCCAAGAGCGGGCAAATCACCATGCCTGTGACGCATGGCTTTGACGAAGCCGAGAACAAGCTTACCGGCCCAGCCTGACCCACTACATCCAGAGTTTTCGAGCCGTTTTGCTGCATGTAGGGAGAATTTGCGCCCAGGCAGAGGATTTTCGCCGTGGAGGCGAACGAGAACGCCTGGTCAGGTGCTAGTCCCTGGAGGTCACGAGCTTGCTGACGCCGCCGACCAGCCATGCTCTTGCCCGCAAAACATAGTCCCTTGCCGCCCGGCTCAAGGCGCGGATGCCGCGCCAGGCTTCGGTTGCCTGGAGCCATGCCCTCACCTCGACGAACTTTCCGTAAGCCCAGGCGAACGCCGGAATCCGCATCAGCTTGTCGCGCGTGAGATGAAACAGGCGCTCGACAAGCACGAGCTTGAGCAGTTCGCAGCCGATGAACGCCGCCACACCGCTCAGGAACTGGCCGGTTGCGACGAGGTAAGCCGCGACCGGCTTGATCGGCTCCAGAATGATCACAGGAACGGAAAACAAGGCGAGCGACGGATAAGGCGGCAGCGACCTGATCCAGGCGCGCAATCGCTTGAATTCGAAATGCCGCGCAAGCCAGCGGGATATGGGCGCGGCCACGGCCATGAAGAGCGCATCCACCAGGAAGTAGATGGCGGCCAGAATATACGTGACGGGTTTCAGGATTCGCTTCACGGTCAACTCTCCCGTGAACTGAAAGCCGGAACTGGGGCCTAAGTTTCACCTCAGCGTGAATAGTTCGCGGATTTCAGATGGAACTTTTTGGAGAATGTGGCGCGGAAACGCGAGGACATCCTCGTGGAAGCGGCGCACCGCCGGCATGTCGCGCACGAAGATGACGGTGTAGTCGATCGCGCGGATGGCGCTGAAGGGTGAACGGGGGCTCTGGTTCGGTTCGGGTATCTTCTCGTCCATGATCGTGTCCTTCATTCCAAACGCCCGCACGTAGACCGTATGGAGCGTAGCGGAATACGGGGAGCCGCGAGCGAGGATCTCGGATTGCGCTGCGCTCCATCCGGGCTACCAGATTCTGGAGCCGGGAAGCAGCGGCGCGGCCAGGTGGCGTCGTCGTCAGATGGCGTTGCCTACTCCACTAGTTCCGGCCACGGAACGATCGTCGACTTCACGGTTTTCATCGCCACCGCATCCTTCACCGCCTGCGCGACGCCTTCTTCCGTGAACGGATAGATCGTTTGCATCTTCAGCCACGGATATTTGTCCCGCGTGCGGTACAGCATGTCGACACCAAGCGGCAGGTCGTTGGCGGTAAAGCCCCAGGACCCCAGCAGATTGATATCCTTGGTGCAGATGCGGTGCCAGGAGGTCTCGATCGAACCGGCGTCGGTGAACTGGCCCATCTCGACATAGGTGCCGCCGTCACGCAGCATCTCGATGCCTTCGGGCCCGGCGGTCGGATGGCCCGAGCAGTCCATGACGAGATCGGCGCCAAAGCCTCCGACGATCTCGCGCACCCGCGCGATGCGCTCTTGTGGCGTCTTCAGCTCCTCGATGTTGGCGGTGGTCTCCGCGCCGAACTCGCGCGCGAGCTTGAGCCGCGGCTCCTCCGGCGCACCGACGCAGATGACGCGCCCTGCCCCCATCTCCTGTGCCGCGGCGACAGCGAGAATGCCGATCGGACCCGAACCCTGGATCACCACCGTGTCGCCCCAGCTGAAGCCGCCGGCGCGGCTCGCGCGATTAAAGGCACGGATGCAGGAGGTCGGCGGCTCGGACAGAGCGCCCAGCCGCAGCGACATGTCGTCGGGCAATTTGTAGATCTTGGTGCCCGGCAGCATGTCGAGATCGACATAGACATATTCGGCCCAGCCGCCCCACATGTGAGGCGGTTTGTCGAAGCCGAGATAGCGGCCGTAATAGACCGGCGTCAGGCATTTGTTGGCGGTCTGCGAATAGTGGATGCAGTAATAGCAGCGGCCGCAGGGCATCAGCGGCGGGATCATCACCTTGGAGCCGACGCGTAGCGGCTTGCTCATGAAATCTTCAGTGAATTCCTCGCCGCATTCGACAATGATTCCGCCAAGCTCGTGGCCCAGCGTGAACGGCCATGGCAACTGCTTTGGCCAGTGTCCCTTGAGGATGTGCAGATCGGTGCCGCAGACGCCACACGCCCCGATCTTGATCAGCGCACCCTTCTTGCCGACCTTCGGCCACGGCACGGTGCGGATGACGGGCTCGCTGCCCGGTCCTGCGTGAGTGCAGACGCGGATTTGGTCCATCGCTGTTTCCTCGATGCCCATGCGTTATGATTGATTTGTACGGGCTCAGGCGAAACGTATGTGAGACGGGCGCGGGTGCCAAGGTGCAGCCTTGTAGCCCGCATGAAGCGAAGCGGAATGCGGGGAGCGGCCCCGGATTGCGCTGCGCTCCATCCGGGCTACGGAGCCGTGGCGCAGCACACCCAAGTGTCTTGAGCACTTACACTTGAACGTGTAGGGACGGCCCAAGTCCTGCCCAGGTGCCCCTTGAACCCCCTCCCCCAAAATCCAGTTGCCGCGTCCGGCTCGTTCGCGGCCATGAAGTCGGTGCCCTACCGTCTCCAGTTCATCGCTTACGTGCTGGCGATGATGGCTGACAATATCGAGCATGTGATCAGTTACTGGGTGGTGTTCCAGAAATTCCATTCGCCGGCGCTGGCCGGCTTTGCGGTGCTGTCGCACTGGCTGCCGTTCCTGCTGTTCTCGGTCGCGGTCGGCGGGCTTGCCGACCGGTTCGACCCCCGCCGCATCATTCAGTGCGGCATGCTGCTGTTCATCGTGGCCTCCAGCGGCTGGGGCTTCTTCTTCATCACCGATACGATCCAGATGTGGCACGCGATGCTGCTGCTGGTGATCCACGGCTGCGCCGGGGTGCTGTGGCAGACGCCGAATCAGCTGTTGCTTTACGACCTCGTCGGCCCGGCTGATCTTCCGAGCGCAGTACGGCTGAACGCGATGGCGCGCTATCTCGGCATTCTGGTCGGACCTGCGGTCGGCGGCGTAATTATGCTGACGCTCGGCACCTCGCATGGCATTATCTTCAACACGCTGTTCTATCTGCCGATGCTGCTGTGGCTGTTCTGGGCGCCGGTGCGCGACAAGAGTATCGCGGTGCGGCGCTTCGCCGTGCGCGGCTTTGCCGACATTATCCTGACCATCCGCGCCATCGGCACGCAGCCGGTGCTGACGGCGATGACCTGGCTCGCTGGCCTCACCTCCTTCATGATCGGCAACGCCTATCACGCGCAGATGCCCGGTTTCGCCGGCGATCTCGGCCACGGCGATCCCGGCGTGTCCTATAGCGTGCTGCTCGCGGCCGATGCGGCCGGCGCGCTGCTTTCGGGCATTGCACTGGAATCCTGGGGGCGGCTCAAGGGCACGCCGCGCACCGCGATCATGCTTGCGATGTTCTGGAGCGTCGCGCTGCTCGGCTTCGCCTCGGTGCGGATCTATCCCGTTGCGATCGTGCTGCTGTTTTGTGCCGGCTTCTTCGAGCTGTCGTTCAACACCATGGCGCAGGCGCTGGTGCAGTTGAACGCACCGCCCGACATCCGCGGCCGCGTCGTCGGCCTCTACAACATGGCAGGCCTCGGGATGCGGGCGTTCAGCGGCATCACGGTCGGGCTGTTTGGCGCGGCGATCGGGATTCACTGGTCGCTCGGCCTCTCGGCCGCCGTTCTGCTGGCGCTGCTGTGTCTCCTGTACGGGCGCGCGACGAGGAAGACGGCCGGTTGACTCCGGCTTCTCCCCACCGCACGCTCGCGCAGGGCTTGGGGAGATGAGGCATTGCGCAGTCGCTGGGGCATTCTTGCGATCCTGTTCTTTGTGCGCCTGACGATCGCATTCCAGTTCCAGAGCGTGGCCGCGGTCGCGCCGCTGCTGCAACAGACCTTTGGCGTCGGCCTCGCCGACATCGGCATCCTGATCGGGCTCTACTTCACACCGGGCATCGTGCTGGCGCTGCCGGGCGGCGCGATCGGACGGATCCTCGGCGACAAACAGACAACCATCATCGCACTGCTGCTGATGACCGCCGGCAGCCTGGTCATGGCCACGGCGGATCTGTGGGGGTGGCAGATGGCGGGCCGGCTCGCCTCCGGCGCAGGCGGCGTGCTGCTGACGGTGCAGCTCACCAAGATGGGCACCGACTGGTTTGCCGGGAAAGAGATTGCAACCGCGATGGCGATCTTCGTCAACTCCTGGCCGGCCGGCGTCGCGATCTCGCTGCTGGTGCTGCCGGCGATCGGCACCGCCTATGGTGCGGGCGCCGTGTTTCTGGCGGCCGGCGCACTGACCGCGATCGGCATTGTGCTGATCATGTTCTATCAACCGCCGCCGGCGCCAACAGTCAGCACAATCGGCTCGGGCCGGCTCGATCCCCTCGCGCTGCTGGCGGTGATCGTCGCCGGCCTGATCTGGGGTCTCTATAATGTCGGCTTCGCCATGATCTTCTCGTTCGGCCCGTCGCTGCTAGCCGAACGCGGCTGGAGCATTGCCGCGGCCGGATCGGCGATCAGCGTCGTCATGTGGCTGTCGGTGATCTCGGTGCCCGCAGGCGGCTATCTGGCCGATCGCTTCAAACAGCCATTCGTGTTGGCGATCGCAGCCAGCCTCGCGGTGGCCGCCCTGCTGACCTGGCTGACCCGCTCGGATGCCGTGATCACGATTCTCGTCCTGATCGGCTTGATCGGCGGCCATCCGGCCGGGCCGATCATGAGCCTGACCGCCCGCGTGCTGGTGCCGGAAACGAGGGCGATCGGGATGGGCGTGTTCTACACTCTCTTCTATGCCGCGATGATGCTGGGACCGGCGGTGGCGGGACGGCTGGCCAAATCGGCCGGAAGCGCCGCGGTCGCGCTCGACCTGGGCGCGCTGGCCGTACTGGCCTGCCCGCCGCTGATGTGGCTTTTCGAATGGATTGTGTCTGTCCGCAATCGTCGCGCGAAATCATAACGCAGCATTAACCCTATGCGCCTTAGGGTCGTCCTGGACTCCGCCAGGCGGGGGTCGGGTAGTGAAAATGGCGTTGGCGAACAAAAATTTCTTCCGGCCGCCGAGGAACGTCGGCGTTTCCAGCGGGTGAAGGTTCACCTGCTCGGCCGCTACATGCTGCCGGACCGCCGTGAATTCCCCTGCCAGGTGATCAACATGTCGCCGGGCGGGCTGGCGCTGCTCGCGCCCGGCATCGGCAATGTCGGCGACCGCGTGGTCGCCTATCTCGACCATATCGGCCGGGTCGAGGGCAAGATCACCCGGATCATCGACAACGGCTTCGCCATGACGGTCGGGGCGACGCCCCGCAAGCGGGACAAGCTCGCGGCACAGCTGACCTGGCTCGCCAACCGCGACATTCTCAACCTGCCGGAAGACCGCCGCCACGACCGTATCGTGCCGCGCAACCCGATCGCGGTGCTGACGCTCGAGGACGGCACCAAGATGACCTGCCGCATCATCGATCTCTCGCTGTCGGGCGCGGCCATCGCCGCAGAGAACCGCCCGCCGCTCAAATCGACGGTTTTGCTCGGCCGGGTCCAGGGCCGCGTGGTTCGAAACCTCGAAGACGGCTTCGCGCTGGAGTTCCTGCACTCTCAGCCGATCGAGACACTCGAAGAGAGCGTTACCGCGCGGTAAAGCGCGACGACGTCAAAACCCCGGTTTTTCCAAGCTCAAAGGCGGCCTTCGCGATGCGGACGCCGCCTTTTTCATGCGTTGAGACGGCCCTGCATGGGTTAACGCGCGGCCCGTTCGCGGGCGAAACAGCAGTTCCATCAGTCTTCCCGCGTTAATCGCTCCAATTTGAATCAATTCCAGTCATATCAAATTTTATTCAAATATCGTTCAAGTATAGATCGAATTCTCCGCTCGTTTTACTTGTATTCGTCTCGACTTGACTTGGCTGACTTAGCGGCAACGCAAAAGCTCCATGCGAAATGTGGTCCCAACAAGAAACGGGGGCCGCGATGTTTCATTTCAGGGGACAGGGAAAAGCGCTGGCGATCGCCGCCATGCTTTTCGGGATCGGCGCGGCAGCGCAGGCCGGCGAAAGCCGACTGCTCTACGCGAGCCTCGGTGACACCACGCGTGCACCGATTGGCTGGGTCGAGTTCTGTTCGGAGAATGCCGCCCAGTGTCAGGGCGGGGCGACGCAGCCGCGCGACATCGTGATGTCGCAGACCGCGTGGCGCGACCTGACCAAGGTCAACCGCTGGGTCAACGAGACCGTGAAGCCTTTGACTGACCAGGAGCACTGGGGCGTGATCGAGAAGTGGTCGCTGCCGACCGATGGTTACGGCGACTGTGAAGACTACGTGCTGTTGAAGCGCAAGATGCTGATGGATGCCGGATGGCCGCGCGAGGCCCTGCTCATCACCGTCGTGCGCGACAAGAAAGGTGAAGGACACGCGGTGTTGACGGTGAAGACCGACAAGGGCGAGTTCGTTCTCGACAATCAGAACGAGAACGTCGTTGCCTGGACTGAGACCGGCTACCGGTTCGTCAAGCGCCAGTCGCAGAGCGATCCCAACGTCTGGGTCTCGCTTGGCGATACCAAGCCGGCGGTCTCCACCGCCAGCGCAAGAGATCAATAGTCGATCATTCGTCAACAAGGAACGAGATACGCGACCCGGTCACATCCCCACCCCTCCCCGTCCCAGACCGGTTCGCGCGCGCCCAGCCATCCCCCAATGGCTGGGCGCAACTTTTTTGGGGTGACGGAACTCACAAGACGCGATCGACGCCCGCCCATCAGTGCGGCAGGATGTTCTTGTAGACCTTGCCGGCTTTCATGATCACCACAAAATTCTTCGCGGGGTCCTCGACCAGGCCAATGTTGTCGAGCGGATTGCCGTCGACCAGCAGGAGATCGGCGAGCGCGCCCTCCTCAACCACGCCGAGCCTGCCGGGATAGGGATTGCGCGGGCCCGAGAGGCTCAGGAGTTCGGCATTGGTCGACGTCGCCATGGTCAGCGCCTCCGCCGGCGTGTACCAGCGCGTCAGCGCCGCCAGCATTGAGCCCTGCTTCTCCGCCATGGCCTTCGAGAACAGGACATCGGTGCCGAACGCGGTCTTGATGTGGTATTTCTTTGCGAGCTCATAGACCCTGTCGGTGCCGGCGACCACCTGCCGCATCTTGTCCTGTTCCGAAGGTCCCAGCGCGGCGGCCGCGGACATGTCCAGGAATGGCTGAGTGCTGAGCCAGATGCCCTTCTCCGCGATCAGCTTGGCGCTGGCCTCGTCCATGAGATGACCGTGCTCGATGCATTTCACGCCGGCTGCGATCGAGCGCTGGATCGCGACGGGCGTATAGGCATGCGTGGCGACATAGGTGCCCCAATTGTCAGCGGCCTCGACGGCGGCGCGCAGCTCGGGCTCGGTGAAGGTGGAGACGTCGAGCGGACTGAAGGGCGACGCGACGCCGCCGCCCGCCGTGAGCTTGACCTGTGAAGCACCTTGCATCAGTTGCTCGCGTGCGCGGACGCGGACCTCGTCGGGACTGTCGGCGACCATGCTGCCGCCGATCCGCTCCATGCGGCTGAGCATACCGCCGATGGTTCGCGGCAGGTCCGAGACCTGCCGGAAATCGCCATGGCCGCCGGTGATGGTGATGAAGGCGCCGGAGGGGTAGATGCGCGGACCGGCGACGACGTCCTCGTCGATGGCCTGCTTGAGCCCGAAAGTCGGGCCGCCCATGTCGCGTATGGTGGTAAAGCCGCGCATCAGCGTCGCGGTCGCTTCGCTCGCCGCGACCAGATTGTTGTAGCCGATGTCGCCTGCAAGCGCCGCCATCGGGGTTGGACGCACCAGCATTGCGTGCCAATGGGCATCGATCAGCCCCGGCATCAGCACGCGCCCGCCACCGTCGATCGTTTGAGCGGCGGTCGTTTGGCCTGTGGCCATCACGTCCGCGGTCGAGATCGTCTCGATCTTCCCGTTCCTGACGAGGACATTGGATGGAGCTGTGAGCGCGCCGCTCTTTCCGTCAAAGATTTTGACGTTGCGGAACAGTATGGCGGAGTCCTGCTGGGCCGATGCAGGCAGCGCGCTGCAGAGAAACGCTGTAAGCAGCGCCGCGAGTGCGGCCTGCGCCTTCAATCCCGACATGTTCGGTCTCCAGGTCAATACGCTGCTACGTGGTTGCGGCCACCGGCCGCCATGCAAAGGTCAACCACCCGATGCCGTGCGACAACAGGTCAATGCCGAGAAGCATTCCCAAGACCCAGAGCCCGGTCGTGGGAAAACCGGTGAGGATAATGAGACCTGCGAGCACGCCGAACAGGCCGGACGCGAGCATGATTCCGCCGCCTTGTTGCCAACGGCCGATGCCGATCAGCATGCGGACGATACCGGAGACGAGGAGCGCGAGGCCGAGCGCGTAAGTCAGCAGCAGCGCTCCGGTCAGCGGCTGGCTGACGAGCACGATGCCGAAGGCGATGTAGAGAATGCCGAGCACCACCTGCCAGACGAAGCCGCCCCATCCCTTGGTCCAGAACGCGTGGAAAATCTCGAAGGCGCCGGTGGCGATCGCCATCCAGCCGATGAACAGCGCACTGATGACGGTGAAAAACGCAACGTCGCCCAGCACCATCAGTCCCGTGAACACCATGAAGAGACCCAGGAGGACGCAGATCCAGCGGGGCGGTTGCGGCAAGCCGGTTGCGCCCATCGGCGCACTATGGTCGTAAGTCGTCATGACATCCTCCCTCTGTTTTTTAATGCCAACGCCAGCCGCAATGCCGGCGGCCACGATGCCACCAGCATACCCAGCGCCGACGACGCCGGTGCCAGGACGGCGGCCTCGGCCGGGATGGCGGGCGGTGGGCCGGAGTTGGCCGTGGACGGGTCGTTTGCGCATAGATGCGGCCGGCAGAGTCACGCCTGGTTGAACCCGGCTGGTCGGTCTGCGTCACCTCGGCCAGCGCAGCCGCATCCCGCGACCACAGGCTCACACCTGCACCAGCCAGGACCACGCCTCCAAACAGGGTGCGCAGCGCATCGCGGCGATCCATCTCACTCATGAAGCTCTCCTTCGAAATCCCTGCCCGATTTCCAACTCAGGTTTTTGCGGCGGACCCCTCGCCGGGAATCTCACCTGGCAGATAGTTCGGCAGCCGTCCCGCCGGGACGATCGCGATCAGCGCGAGACCAGCCATGATCAGGAGCCCGATCTTCAGCGCCCGCAGCCGCGCCTCAATGTTCACGCGCACCGCCTCCGCGACCTGCTCCGGCGTCCCGCTCGTGCGTTCCAGCACGCTGCGCAGACGATCGTTGCTGACGAACGTGATGTTGCCGAGATCGACCTGGGCCTGGAGCTCCGGCGTCAGCACCGGGCTCGCCGTGATCTTGCCGAGTGCGATGGTGCTGAGCAGGCCGACCAGCAGCGCGCCCGCGACCGCGGTTCCGACCGCGGCGGCGAGGTTTTGCGTGGTGCCGCGCAAAGACCCGACGTCTCCGGCTAGCGCCTTCGGGGATGCCGTCACCAGGACGTTGAACAGCAAAGTCACCAGCGAACCCTGACCGATGCCGAACAGAACCAGTCCGAACAGCACGGGCACCTCGCTCCAGTCATTGCGCACGACGAAGGCGAGCCAGATCAGCGCGATGGTGCAGAGTGCAAAGCCGTAGCGGCCGATCTGGCGCGGCGTCAGCCGCTCGTAGACGTTGACGATCAGCATCGCCGAGAAGAAGACCGTGAGATTGAACGGCATCATGGCAATCGCGGTCGCGATCGGCGAACGTCCCTGCACGATCTGGATGTAGAGCGGCACCGTGA
Source organism: Bradyrhizobium sp. LLZ17 (assembly GCF_041200145.1). Taxonomy (NCBI): domain Bacteria; kingdom Pseudomonadati; phylum Pseudomonadota; class Alphaproteobacteria; order Hyphomicrobiales; family Nitrobacteraceae; genus Bradyrhizobium; species Bradyrhizobium zaerense. The sequence continues at coordinate 458,711 of NZ_CP165734.1, read as the reverse complement.
AGTTCAGTGCGGCCTCCAGCGCCACCACCGCGAACAGCGCAAACACGGCGGAGCGCTCTTCCGGCGAGTCGATCACCTCCAGCGCCAATAGCGGCGTCTTGCCTGCGGCCTGGCGGCGGTGCGTCCACAGCAGAAACGCCTGGCCCAGCACGATTCCGAGCAGGATCATCACTGGCGCCGGCGAAAGGCCGAGCAGATCGAACGGCGCGTTGGCGGTCGCAACTGCGAGACCCCAGCCGTTCAGATTATTGAAGCCGAAGCTGATGAGGATGATTGCACTCGCGGCAAGGGCAACACCGATCAGGTCGATCTGCACGTCGGGCCGGCCGCGATCCGGCTTCAAGCGGAAGCTCATCAGGAAGACGATCGCCGATGCGGCAATCAGGATGCCAAACGCCGGCCGCCAGCCGATATAGGTGCCGAGCACGCCGCCAATGACAAAGGCGAGCACGCCGGCGGCCGCGCGGGCCGAGCCGAGCGCGCCGAGCGCCGTTGCCTGCTGGCGGCCGGCGTAATTCTCGGCAATCAGGGCAACGAGCGAGGGCACGATCACCGAACCTGACGCGCCACAGAGCGCCTGCGCCGAAATCATCACCGTGGCCGTCGGACTGAACGTCATCATCACTTGCGAGACGAAGAAGACAACGACCGCGATGCGGAACACCTGCAGGGAACCGAAACGCTGGGCCAGCTTGGCGCCGAGCATCACGAAGCCTGCGACCAGCATCGAGTACGCGACGATCCCTGTCGCCACCGTGGTCGGCGCCACACCGAAGCTCGCGACCATCCCGCCCATTGCCACCGGAAGCGAAGCCACGTTGAACGACATGATCATCTGGCCGAGCGCGATCGAAATCATGGGAATCCATGACGCGCGCTCTTCTCCGTGAATGCCGTCTATCGAGATTGTCTGTGTGACCATGGCGTCCTCCGGCTTGATCGGCGTTCCGATCGGTCAGGCCCGAGAGCCTGCCCGATCTCCTGCGCATTCATTGTTCCGGTTGCGATACGAACAGATCCATCCCCAGCCGCTGCGACAGGAATTTTGCGGCGAGCTGTCCCCGCACGCTGTTGCCGGCCGCATCGAGCGGCGGGGCAAAGGTGCCGAAGCCGCCCTTGCCGGGCGACACGGCAACGATGCCGCCGCCGATTCCGCTCTTCCCGGGCAGGCCGATGTCGTAGAGCCAGTCGCCCGAGGTCTCGTAGAGCCCGGCGGTGATCATGACGGCGAGCGCATAATGGCAGACCTCGGCATCGACCACGCGCTGCTTCGTGACCGGATTGACGCCGCCATCAGCGAGCGTCGCGCCCATGACTGCGAGGTCGCGGGCGCTGACGTTGAGCGAACATTGGCGTGTGTAAAGATCGGTCGCTTCTTTGGCGTCGCAATAGATGCGACCGTAGCTCTCCAGAAGCCGCGCGATGCTGCGATTGCGGAAATTGGTCTGCGACGCTGACGCATAGACCTCTTCATTGAGCGGCAGCTCGCGGCCGGCAAAGCGCGACAGCCCTTCATGGATGAACTTCCACCGTGCCGCAGCGGTCGAGCCCGGCGCCAGGCTGGTGGTGGCAATCGCGCCGGCGTTCACCATCGGATTGGTGCGGCCGCCGCCCTGCTCGATCGCGGCGAGCGAGTTGAAAGCAAGCCCGGTCGCGTTGGCGCCGAGCTTTTCACGCGCATCCTCAGGTCCGATGGTTTCGCAGACGAGCGCGAACAGGAACGGTTTTGACACGCTCATGATCGAGAATTCGTAGTCGACGTCTCCAGCGCCGTAGATGCGCCCGCTGGTGCCGACGACACAGACGCCGAACAGCTCGTTCGGAACCCGCGCAAGCGCCGGGTAAACTTGCGAGTTTTCGCCGTCATGATTTGATTGGAACCGGCGATGCGCCTCGTTCACCAGCGACTGTACAGTCTCCGCAGCTGGCAAATGACCGGTCGAAACGTAGGCCGGCTCTCGTTCATGGACGACCGAGCGCGACACCATCGCACCACTCCGCAGAACGGATCTAACTCATGTCGGCTCCGTTCGAGAACTCGACGTGCACGGAGTAGTTGATGCCGATCAGCGCCTCAAGTCAATTTACAACCAGTGAGCGATTCTGCAATTCAGCCATACGAGTCGATCAGAGGTGCATTGGACGCGCGGTTCGAATATGGCCTCTCCGCAAGGTGCGTAAGTGCTGCTGCCTCGCTTGCATCGAACTCTACTCAAAAGGGTAGCAATCGGGACTCGAGTTGTGATCAACGCAAGATTGCAGCTCTCGTTCGGGACGGTACAATGCGCGCGGTCTGCGCGAGAAGAGATGAGGATCAGGGAGCGAGGAGCGGGCTTTGAAAGCAGACTACGACATCAAGCGACGAGGCGTAACATGGTGGCTCAAACGAGTGACGGTCACGTCCTGCTGGTCAAGAAGCTCGGCGGGCTTTTCGCAATCATCTTCGGATGCCTGCTGACCGCGGTCGGCGTGGCTCTTGAATCCGGCGGCACGACTTTCGTCGGCGTGCTGTTGCTGGTGCTTGGAGCCGGCCTGCTCGTGCTGAAGATCGTCAGGCGGAACGAGAGATCTTCGCCGCCCTAGCCGGCAACGCGATCCGGCTCACGCTCCGAGCACGTCGGCGAGCCGCATCTCGTCGGCGGCGGGATCTTTCAGGAACAGCTCGGCTTCGATCTCCGTCAGATGCGACAGCATCTGCACGCGCGCGGCCGGCTTGTCCCGCTTGCGGATCGCGGTGACGATCTCGGCGTGATGATCGGTGCCGCAGCCCGGCGTGTCATGACGGCGATAGAGCAGGATGATGAGCGAGGAGCGCGCGATCAGCTCCTTCAGGAAGCCGAGATAAACGCTGTGGCCACTCATCTCGGCAACGATCCGGTGAAATTCACCGGAGAGCCGCACCGACGCGCGCGCGTCGCCGCGCAGCTCCGCCTCGCGTTCTTGAGCCAGATGTTGCTGGAGGCGATTGATCCAGGCCGGCGAGACGGCCTCGACAGCGTGGTCGACGATGGTGGGCTCGATCAGGCGGCGAGCCTCGAACACCTCACGGGCATCGGCCGGTGACGGTCGTGCGACGAAGGCGCCGCGGTTCTTCTCGATGCTGACGATGCCTTCATGCGCGAGTTGCTGGAGCGCAGTGCGAACCAGCGTCCGGCTGGCGCCATAGATCTCGCCGATCTCGTCCTCGCCGAGCTTGATGCCGGGCAGCAGACGATGCTCGAGGATCGCCGCGGTCACGCCCTCCCTGATCCGGCTGACGCGGTCGCTCGCGTCTGGGGCATCGGATTTTGGTCGGGTTTTGGCAGCCATGGATGTGAGGGCTCGATCGGCGAAGTTCAGCCTCGAATATTAGTCGACCAGCTGTATCCAATCACAGGCGAAACTTTATACAATCCGCGCTCATTTTGTGTGCACATTACTGGCCGCCCTGCGACCCCTGTGATTTCGCCGGATTCGATCTAACGATCTGACTCCGCTGCACAGTTTTCGAATTCGGCCGACCGGGCGCTGTTGGCACGGACCTTGCGGAGAGACGCCGAGCATCGCCCTCCTTCGGACACGCCATGGCCACTCCCGCCGCTCTCGAACTGGTCGCCGTCACCAAGCGCTACGATACGACGCTGGCGGTCGACAACGTCAACCTGAAGATCCCGGCCGGCACCTATTGCTGCCTGCTCGGCCCGTCCGGCTGCGGCAAAACCTCGACCTTGCGGATGGTCGCCGGCCACGAAGCGGTCAGCGAGGGCGACATCATCCTGGGACCGCAGAACGTCACGGACCTCGAGCCCGCCAAGCGCGGCACCGCGATGATGTTTCAGTCCTACGCGCTGTTTCCGCACCTCTCCGTGCTCGACAACGTCGCATTTGCCTTGAAAATGCGCGGCATCGACCGGGCGACACGGCACAAGCGCGCCGGCGAGCTGCTGGAGCTGGTGGCGATGAGCCCCTATGCAGGCCGCCTTCCGGCGCAGCTCTCCGGCGGCCAGCAGCAGCGCGTCGCGCTGGCCCGTGCGCTGATCACCGAGCCGCAGATCCTTCTGCTCGACGAGCCGCTCTCCGCGCTCGATCCGTTCCTGCGGGTAAAGATGCGGGGCGAATTGAAGCGGCTCCAGCGCGAGCTCGGCATCAGCTTCATCCAGGTCACCCACGGCCAGGAAGAGGCGATGGCGCTCGCCGACCACATCGTGGTGATGAACCAGGGCAAGATCGAGCAGCAGGGCTCGGCCCGCGACATCTTCCACCATCCCCGCACCGAATTCGTTGCCCGCTTCATCGGCGGCCACAACGTGCTCAGCGACTCCGGCAAGCTGATCGCGGTCCGCGCCGATCAGCTCGGCATCAAGCCGCTCGCCGATGGCGTGTTCGGCGCGCCGGCGCTGCTGACCAACACCGAGTACCAGGGCTCCTATGTCGCCGTCTCGCTCACGCTGGATGACGGCACCGCCCTGTTCTCCCACCTCCCCGAGGCCGCCTTCGACGTCCACCCGTTCCGTCCGGGCGATCGCGTGCTGGCCACCTGGGATCCCGCCAAGGCGCAACGCCTGCAATAGCGCCCGCCGTTCATGAAAATGCGCAACAGAGGAGTAAGAGCATGACCGAGACCACCAAAAAGACCGGCGTGAGCCGCCGCACGCTATTGAAGAGCACCGCGGGTCTGGCGGGCCTTGCCGCCGGCTCAGGGGCCATCACCGGCTTTCCCTATGTGATGTCGGCCGAGCCGAAGGTGCTGCGTTATCTCGGCACCGCCGTGAACGAAGGCGACGACATCTCCAAGCAGTGTCTGAAGGACACCGGCATCAAGATCGAGTACATCACGGCGACCACCGACGACGTCACCAAGCGCGTGATGACCCAGCCGAATTCCTTCGACGTGCTGGACACCGAATATTTCTCGCTGAAGAAGCTGGTGCCCTCGGGCAATATCCTTGCGCTCGACTCCAAGAAGATCAAGCAATTCGACAACATTACCCCGGTCTTCACCAAGGGCGAGACGCCCGGCGGCAAGAAGATCGGCGGCCAAGGAACAGCGCCCTGGAAGGTGCTCTATCTGGAAGGCAAGGACTCCAAGACCTTCTCGAAGACGGCCACCGAGTTCGTCACGCTGATCCCGACGGTCTACAACGCCGACACGCTCGGCATCCGCCCCGACATCATCAAGCGCCCGATCAGTTCGTGGGCTGAACTTCTCAACCCCGAGTTCAAGGGCAAGGCCTCGATCCTCAACATCCCCTCGATCGGCATCATGGATGCCGCGATGGTCGTGGAAGCCGCCGGCAAGTACAAATATGCCGACAAGGGCAACATGACCAAGGAAGAGATCGATCTCACCATGAAGGTGATGACGGAAGCCAAGAAGGCCGGCCAGTTCCGCGCCTTCTGGAAGGATTTCAACGAGAGCGTCAACCTGATGGCTTCGGGCGAAACCGTGATCCAATCGATGTGGTCGCCGGCGGTGACCAAGGTGCGTTCGATGGGCATTGCGTGCACCTTCCAGCCGCTGAAGGAAGGCTATCGCTCCTGGGCTTCGGGCTTCTGCGTCTCCAAGGGCGTCTCGGGCGCCAAGCTCGATTGGGCCTATGAGTTCGTCAACTGGTTCCTGTCCGGCTATGCCGGCGCCTATCTCAACCGCCAGGGCTACTACTCGGCGGTGCTCTCGACCGCGAAGGCCAACATGGAGCCCTACGAGTGGGCGTACTGGATGGAAGGCAAGCCGGCCGAGAAGGACATCAAGGCGCCCGACGGCTCGCTGCTCGAGAAGGCCGGTGCGGTGCGCGACGGCGGCTCCTATGAGGACCGCATGGGCGGCGTTGCGTGCTGGAACGCCGTGATGGACGAGAATGACTACATGGTCCGCAAGTGGAACGAGTTCATCGCCGCGTGATGGATACGTCGGAGGACATCCTGCAACAGGCATCCCCGGACCTTGTCCGGGGATCGGAGAAGGCGCGCCCTGCAAAAGCGGCGCGCCTGTCGCCGTCCTTCATCTCCTGGCTCCAGGCCGGGCCGATGATGCTGGTGTTTCTCGCCTTCTTCCTGATCCCGCTGGTGTTCGTCGTCATCGTCTCGTTCTGGGACTACAATGAATACCAGTTGCTGCCGGCGTTCTCGGGCCGCGGCTACACCGACACGTTCGAAGGCTGCATCGCCCAGTTGCCTGATCTCTGCACGATCGGGCGAACCTATGTGAAGACGCTGAAGCTCTGTGTGACGGTGTGGGCCATCACGCTGTTCATCGGCTTCTGGGTCGCCTACTTCCTCGCCTTCCACGTCAGGTCCAAGACCTGGCAGATGGGGTTGTCGTTGCTCTGCACGATCCCGTTCTGGACCTCCAACGTCATCCGCATGATCGCCTGGATTCCGCTGTTGGGACGCAACGGCCTGGTGAATTCAGGGCTGATGAAGACCGGCCTGGTCAACCAACCGCTGGAATGGCTGCTGTTCTCCGAATTCTCCGTGGTGCTGGCGCTGGTGCACCTGTTCACCTTCTTCATGGTGGTGCCGATCTTCAATTCGATGGTGCGGATCGACAAATCGCTGATCGAGGCGGCCTACGACGCCGGCGCGACCGGCTTTCAGACCCTCGTCAACGTCATCATTCCGCTTGCCAAGCCCGGCATTGTGATCGGCTCGATCTTCGTCATTACCATCGTGATGGGCGACTTCATCACCATCGGCGTGATGGGTGGCCAGCAGATCGCCTCGGCCGGCAAGATCATCGAGACACGGGTGAACGCGCTGCAGTTCCCGGCGGCAGCGGCCAACGCCGTGATCCTGCTCATCATCACCTTCCTGATCATCACCATGATGTCGCGCATCGTCGACATCAAGAAAGAGCTCTAGGCAATGACGGAGGGACGCCCGCGCAGCTTCTATGTGCTCGCGATCTTCTTCGCGGCCTATGTGCTGTTTCTCTACGGCCCGATGATCGCGATCTACGTGCTGTCGTTCCAGGGCCCGCAGGGCGGCCTCACCTTCCCGATGAACGGCGTATCGACCTACTGGTTGTCGAAGCTGTTCCAGGGCACCGGCATCGTCGATCTCGGCGCGGCTTTCCGCCGCTCGCTGCTGCTTGGCGTCATCGTGATGGCCGTCACCGTCGTGCTGTCGGTCGCCGCGGGCATGGCGTTCCGCAGGAAGTTCAAGGCGCAGAGCATCTTGTTCTACTCGGCGATCGCGAGCCTCATCGTCCCGTCGATCATCACCTCGCTCGGCATCTCGCTTGAATTCCGCATCATCGACGATGTGATCAAGGGCTTCTTCAACGAGAATTTCGAGACCTCGATGGGTCTGCTCACCTCCGGGCTGGGCGCGCATCTGACCTGGACGCTGCCGTTCGGGCTGCTGATCATGTTCGCGATCTTCAACCGCTTTGATCCGAGGCTCGAGGAAGCCGCGCGCGATCTCGGTGCGACGCCTTGGCAGGCCTTCCGCCACGTCGTGCTGCCGATTATTTTGCCCTCGGTGATCGGCATCGGCCTGTTCGGCTTCACGCTGTCGTGGGATGAGCTCGCGCGCTCCAGCCAGGCGATCGGGGCGGTGAATACGTTGCCGCTCGATCTCCAGGGCCTCACCACCACCGTGACGAACCCCGATATCTACGCGCTCGGCACCGTGATCTCGGCGGTGTCCTTCGCGGTGATCGCGCTCTCGCTGGGCACCATCCACATGCTAAACAAGCGGCAGGCGGCCAAAGGCTCGGACGCCGGCAAGGGGCTTGTCTGATCTGATGCGACTTCACGTCATCAATCCCAATACCACGGCGTCGATGACGGCGAAGATCGCCGCTGCGGCGCGCGCGATCGCACTGCCCGACACCGTGATCGATGCGCGCCAGCCGACCATGGGACCGGTCTCGATCGAGGGCTTTTACGATGAAGCCTTCGCCGTGCCCGGCATGCTCGGCTGCATCCGCGAAGCCGATCGCGATGGCGCGGACGCCCACATCATCGCGTGCTTCGACGACACCGGCCTCGATGCCGCGCGCGCGGCGGCAAAAGCACCTGTGATCGGCATCGGGGAAGCCGGCTTCCACATCTCAAGCCTGATCGCGGCGCGCTTTGCCGTGGTAACGACGCTCGGTGTCTCGATCGTGCCGATCGAGCATAATTTGCGGAAATACGGCCTCGCCGAGCGCTGCGCGCGCGTCCGCGCCGCCGAGGTACCGGTGTTGGCACTCGAAGAGCGCAATGCCGAGGCGCTCGGAAAAATCTCCGCCGAGATCACCGCCGCGATCCGCGACGACCGCGCCGAGGCCATCGTGCTCGGCTGCGCCGGCATGGCCGATCTGGCGGCGGAGCTCGCCGGCAAGCATGGCTTGCCCGTGGTCGAGGGCGTGGCCGCCGCGGTGACGCTTGCCGAGGGGCTGGTCCGGCTCGGGCTGAAGACTTCGCGGCTCGGCCCGTACGCCGCGCCGCGTTCAAAAGCCTATTCCGGCCCGTTTTCGCCGTTTCAGCCCTGATTCAGTCGCTCGGGTTGAGGCCTTCGCTGGTTTTTTCGTTCGCAGCCTCTTTTTCGTCCTAATTGTTGCTGAAGGGTAACACTTTCGGGACGCCCCGGCCGCCTTGCTCTGTGTTCTTGGGCTGCCGGTCTTCGCCAATCACCAAGTTTCAATTTGGGTTTTGTCAGCGATGATCGATCTCGCCGAGGACACAACGTCCAATCCCCTGCTTCGCCTTGGCGCTCAGCCGATTGCGCTGACCGCCGCGGCGCTTCTGCTCCTGATCGCCGCCGTCACCTCGATCGCGATCTGGCGTGCCTATACCGGCGCCGCACCGGAGACCGACCGGGTGGTCGCCTCGCGGCAACTCCAAGCCCGCACGGCGCAGGCTTCCGAGCAACTCGTCGAAAAGACCAAGGGAATAGAGGCGACCCAGCAGGAATCGATCGACCAGCTCCAGGTCGTGCAGGACCAGCTACAGACAATGAAGCGGCTGCTCGCTTCGCAGCAGGCCGATACCAAGCGCCTCTCGGAGCAGGTCGCTACGTTGAACGAGTCCATCGACGGTTTGCGGCAATCCTTCGCCAGCGTCCGGACGACCGAGGCCGACACGCCGTCGGTTACCCGGAGGAAACCGGCGCGTCTCCGCGTCCATGCCAGCGCGCGCAAGCGCTCTCACGGCTGATCGGCGGGGCGCCCCGCCTTTTATTTTCGCCACTTGTGAACTGGATCACATTCGTCCGTATGATTCCGCGCGATGCTCGCCGGACCGGATGGCGTGAGCCGATTTCAATGTCCGGGGCTGGCAAGGTCGTTGACGGTATACTGCGTCAACGGCCTTGTTTTTTGTGGCCTGGCCGGATCTCGACGCACCTCGCAAGACCTTACTCACAGACCTGGGCGCGGCGGATTCGCCAGCCCCATTGCGTCATGACGCGCTTGCGCACGAGGTAACACTGCCCGTCATAGCCACCATCGCCATAGCCGGCGCCGTCATAATAGGGGTCACCGGAGTACGGATAGCCGTAACCATAGTACCCGCCATAATAGCCCGCGCCCGCGATGCCTGCGCCGATGGCGACGCCTGGCCAGAAGCCGCCGCCGTGCCAGCCGTGGCCCCAGCCTCCGCCGTGGAAACCGCCGCCGCCTCCCCAATGACCGCCCCCCGCCTGTGCAGCCTGAGGTGCCGAGAGGCCCACGGTCGCGATGGCCAGTGCAGCCATGATCGTCTTGCGCAACATCACTCAATCCCCCGCGTGGAAACGCTCCACACATCAAAGCAGCGCCAGCCTAATGTCATTGGGGCATTCATCACAGGCGTTTCGGAACAAATGCCGTCACATCGGCTTGAAACAGGCAGCCAGCCACAGCGCCTCCCGAAGCCAGAAAGGGAAAATCACGGTGACCAATCGCGATCCCTTTGCAGAGGGCGAAAGCGCCGCCCGCGACAATATTCCGGCCGAAGCCAACCCGTATCAGGACGGCAGCGACGAGCATGCGCTGTGGGCGGCCGGCCACGAAAAGATTGCGAGCGCGAGAGAAGCTCGCGAGTCCGAGGGAAGCTGACACGCCCCCCGCGATTGATGCCTCCATCTCACCCGATCCGCTTCAGACCCTTCTGGAAGCGCGGGCCGTTGGCGACATAGAACCGCGCGGCACTGCCCATCTTCTGCACCTGGACATCATCGAGCGTACGGATCACGCGTGCGGGCGAGCCGATGATCAGCGAGCGTTCGGCAAACTGCTTGCCTTCGGTGATGACGGAACCGGCGCCGACGATGCTGTTGCGGCCGATCTTGGCGCCGTTCATCACGATCGCGCCCATGCCGACCAGTGCGCCCTCCTCGATGGTGCAACCGTGCAGGATGACGTTGTGGCCGACGGTGCAGTTCTTCCCGATCACGAGCGGAAAGCCGAGATCGGTGTGGCAGGTCGAGCCGTCCTGGATGTTGGCGCCCTCGCCGATCTCGATCCATTCATTGTCGCCGCGCAGCACCGCGCCGAACCAGACGCTGGCACCCGGCTTCAGGCGCACGCGGCCGATCACGGTCGCGGTCTCCGCGATGAAATAGTTACCGTCGGCGGGAAGATCGGGCGCCTGCCCGTCGAGCTCGTAGATCGCCATGGAGGTCTCCTGTCGCGTTGACGAAGCCATAGCGAAACGGCGGCGCGGACGCAAAGGGCCGCCTCACCGGGCAGCTCTGCAATATCCGCGTCAGACCAGAACGCCGGCGGCGCGCAGCGTCATCAGGAAGAACGTGCCGCTCATCATGCTCCAGAAGCCGGCAATGACGGTCGCCATCATCACGAATTCGAAGCGGCGGCTCTCAACCCGCATCCCGCGCAAGGTGTTGCGCATGATGATGAAGGGCGCGGCGAACACCAGAAAAGGAACCGCCGCGAACGTTCTCGGAGCGACGCCCTGCTGCAACAGCCCGAAGCCGGCCGGCCGTTCCGCCACCGCCTGGTATCCGCTCACGAGGGCACCCGCGAGCGCAAAGCCGATGCAGATCGAGAAGAAAGTATTGAGAGCTTCAGGTGTCATGGGAACGGTCCGCCCTTACGCAACGCCGGAAGCTTGCTGTGACAAAAAGCGCCGGTTAACGCTACATTATCCTTAAGCGAAGGTTAACAGCGGCGCCCCCTCCGCGCAGAGCCCTCCCCCATTGCCGCCAGCCCTGAGCGCTCCGCGAAACTGCCGCCCCATGGCATAGTCGCCGCTGATTCGTCGGCCATCGGCCGACCAATGGGCTCATCGCGCGACGTCATGACGGTGTTTTCGGCAGCCTCCCCTCGGTCCTCCTGGACGCGGTCGCATCTCGTCCCGATCGCGCTCAGCGGCGCGTTCGCGGTTGGCGCAATCGCGCTGGTCGCCTATCTGCTGTGGCCGACCTGGAGCACAGGCGGCGCCGACGCCCCGGACAAGCTGCCGGTGAGCGTCGGCGGCACGCTGTTCAACCTGCCGACATCCGCGATCCGCATGAAGATCCAGCGGCACTCCGGGCCGCAGGAGCGCATCGACCTCGATTTCCTCTATCCCTCGCTGGAGCCGCCGGTCGTCGCGAAGCACGTTACGGCCGACAGCGTCGACGCCGCGATGCAGCCGATCGACCGCATCTTCCTGTCGATCGCGGCGCATCACGATGCGCTCTCGCCCGAACAACGCATGGCCACGATCTATCCGCGCTATCTCGACCAGGCCGCGACAATGCCGGAGGACGGGCTGACGATGCGGATGTTCCGAGCCGATACGCCCTATGGCAGCGAGGATCTGTATTCGGGGACGAGCCCAGCGCTCACGGCGCGCTGCACACGCGATGCTGCCACACCGGGCATGTGCCTGTCCGAGCGCCGCGTCGACGGCGCCGACCTCACCTTCCGCTTTCCGCGGAGCTGGCTCTCGCAATGGCGCGACGTGGCGGAAGCGATGGACCGGCTGACGGCGCAGTTGCGCGGGCCGAAGGGCTGATCCGCTGCCTCCCTGCTCGCTACGAGATCAGCTCGCCGAGACGGCCCGAGGCCTCCCGATAAGAAAACGCGAAAACAACCCCATGCACAGTAGCCAAGTATCGGCGGGACGGAGCATTTTCGTATTTTTCGAAGTAAGGCTTGCGCCGTCGGGCAAAACAGGGGCATAATGCCATCGAAGAAGATCTAGTCAGGCAAGCGCCAGTCGTAGACGGGAATATCCAGCCGATCGGCGATGTCCCTGCCAATCGCGAGCTTTGCAATGCCCGGTAACGCGAACGCCCTGACCACCTGGTTGCGGAACCATAGCCCGGATCGGGTCTTCGGCGCGAAGGCGGCTGCGAAGCGCTCGGCTCCCCGCTGCTTGCGAGTGATATAGGCGCGGAGGCGAGACTCGTAGGCGCGGAAAGCCTGCTGGTAATCTCCGTCCGCCTTCCGCAACTCACCGGCAAGAACATACGCTGAAATTATCGCCAGCGCCGAGCCCTGTCCGGCGAGCAGAGAAACGCAAAACGCAGCGTCGCCGATCAGGACCGTGCGGCCCCGCGACCATTTCGGCATCCGGATCTGACTGACGCGATCAAAATACAGTCCGTTCGCGCGATCCAGGGCAGCGAGGATGTGCGGGCATTCCCAGCCGCAGTTACCGTAGACGCGGTGGAGGACCGCCGTGTGTTTGTCCGCAGAGACCGCCGGATCTTCAGTGTCGGCTCCGAACACGAAGAGAAACAGGGTGCGATCGTCTCGCAGCGCAAAGCGCCCGATCATTCGCCCCGGCTGTCCGTACATGACATAGACGTTCTCATCGCGCGGCCGATAACCGATGGTCTGAAACGCCGCGACGGCGTAGCCGAGATTCTTCTCGAACGACTCCTGGGGCCCGAACATCAGTCGCCGCACCGCCGAATGCAATCCATCGGCCCCGACAACCAGGTCGTATCGACGCTGACCGCCACGCCGCAGCTGGACGCGGACGCCGTCGGATTGCTCGTCGATCCCGACGATCTCGTCGTCGAAGATGACTTCGGTCGACCCGCTGATCTTCTCCAGAAGCAGGCGCGACAGATCGCTTCGAGCGAGCGTCACGTATCTGCCAGCAGTGAGTTCGTCGAAGACCGTGGTGCCGAAGCCTGCGATCCGGCGGCCGTCGTCCCCGACGATGCGCATCTCCTGGGCGTGGTAGCCGGCGGCGGTAATGGCCGGGGTCAGGGCCATGCGCTCGGCGATATCGTAGCCCAGCCCCCAGAAGTCGATGACGTAGCCTCCGCTGCGTGGCGCAGGCGCACGTTCGACCAGCGTCGGTTCGTAACCAGCGGCTTTCAGCCAGAATGCAAGCGTGGGACCAGCAATCCCCGCTCCGGAGATCAGCACAGTTTTCATGAGCGGCATGTAGGGGGACCGACAGCCGATCGCACGGCCGCCGCGGACACCAGTTCGTGAGGGTCGAAGTTCCCTCTACGAAATGCCCCCGCTATTCCTGGTCGACCAGATCGTCCTCGAGGATCGCCATCTGGAACTGGAACGAGCGATCGTCGTCCTCGTCGTCGACGAACAGCACGCCGATGAATTCCTCGCCGATATAGACCTCGGCGGAGTCATCCTTCTTCGGCCGCGGCACGACGCGGAGCTTGGGATTGCCGAACACGCGCTTCAGATAGGCGTCGAGCTTTCTGACTTCTTTGACGTCCACGGCAAGTCTCCAATCGAAATCTGGGTTGGCGGGCTTTTAGGACGAGACGCGACGAACCGCCAGCAGCAATTGCCAAAGAATTAGGGGCATGAAAAGGCCGGAAACCGGCCCTGTTCGAACTCAAAGCCCCGTATCAAAGTCCCTTATCAAAGCCCCATGTCACAGTCCCATGGCGTTGATCATCTGATCCATGGTGCGCGACGGCTCGGCGCAGCCGGCCTCGCCGACGATCTTGGCGGGCACGCCAGCGACGGTGACATTGTGCGGTACCGGCTTCACCACGACCGAGCCGGCGGCGATACGCGCGCAATGGCCGATCTCGATGTTGCCGAGGATCTTCGCGCCCGCACCGATCAAGACGCCGTGGCGGATCTTTGGATGACGGTCCTCATTCTCCTTGCCGGTGCCGCCGAGCGTGACGCCATGCAGGATCGAAACGTCGTCCTCGATCACAGCCGTCTCGCCGCAGACGAAGCCGGTGGCATGGTCGAGGAAGATGCCGCGGCCGATGCGCGCGGCGGGATTGATGTCGGTCTGGAACACCGCAGACGCGCGGCTCTGGAGGTAGTAGGCGAAATCCTTGCGGCCCTTCAGCAACAGCCAGTGCGCGAGGCGATGGGTCTGGAGCGCGTGAAAGCCCTTGAAGTAGAGCAAGGGGTCGATGAAGCGCGAGGTCGCGGGATCGCGGTCGTAGACGGCAACGAGATCGGCGCGGAAGGCGTTGCCGAGGTCGGGATCGTCGCGCAACGCTTCGTCATAGGTCTGGCGCACCAGATCGCCCGACAGCGCGGAATGATCGAGCCGGTCGGCGAGACGGTGGATCACCGAATCTTCCAGGCGGCTGTGATGCAGCACCATCGAATAGATGAAGGTCGCAAGCTCCGGCTCGCGGTGAACGATGTCCTCCGCTTCGCCCCGGATCCGCTCCCAGATCGGATCGAGCGAAGCGAGCTTTCCTCCCGGATTGACCTGATGCACTGCCATGGAATCTGCTCTTTCGAATTGGCTGGCTTTGTAGGTTGTATAGCACAGTCTAGGCGACAAAGTCGCGACGGGCTTGCCTGAGAGTGAACAGCGCGTTGCCCTCAGAAAGAACGCCAAAGCGTTGAATCACCTCAGTTTCTTCTGACGCCCCGGGCGGCAAGGTCGGCTTGAAGTGGTCAGAGTTTAGCCAAATTCAAGCCGGGCGGCGTCAAACTATTGGTGAATTTCGTCTCAACCATTATTGCGGGCATGGTCGTGAGCGAGGACGGAGCAGATTTGACCATCATCAGCGATAGTTTACGCGCGCGCAGAGCGGGCTCGATCTGGCTGCGGCTCGCCGCGCTGGCCCTCCCCTGCTGATGATCGCGCCGGCGTTCTGGAACGGCTACCCCCTGCTTCAATGGGATACCGGCGGCTATCTGGCGCGCTGGTACGAGGGCTATCTCGTGCCGAGCCGCTCCACCGTGTTCGGCCTCTATCTGCATTATGGCGAGAGCTCCGGGTTCTGGATCAACCTCGCCATTCAGTCGCTGACGACGCTGTGGTTGGTGCAGCTCACCCTGCGCGTGCTCGGGCTGATGCAGACGTCCCGCTTCGTCGCGATCAGCGTCGTGCTGATCCTGTCGACGGCGCTGCCCTGGCTCGCGAGCATGCTGCTCACCGACATCTTTGCAGGGCTTTCGATCCTGTCGCTGTTTCTTCTGGTCGTCGGGGGCAACCGGCTCTCTGGACTCGAAAAGATCGCGCTGTTCGTCTTCACCGCCTTTGCCGCCGCGACCCACAGCGCCACGCTCGGCGTGCTGCTCGGGCTCTGCGCCGTCGGCTGGATGATGCGGCCGGTCCTCAGGGCTCGGCTGCCACTCGCCGGATTGACGCAGGCGAGCCTGACCATCGTTGTCGGCGGCCTGATGCTGGTCTCGGCGAACCATGCGCTGTCGGGCAAATGGGCCTGGACGCCCGGCGGCTATGGCGTCGCCTTCGGCCGCATGATGCAGGACGGCATCGTCGCGCGCTATCTCAACGACCACTGCCCGCGCGAGACCTTCAAGCTCTGTCCCTATCGCAACGAGCTGCCGGCGACCGCCGACGAGTTCCTGTGGGGCAAGAGCATGTTCAACTCGCTTGGCCGCTTCGATGGGCTCAACGACGAGATGGGCTACATCGTCGTGCACTCGCTCGCCGACTATCCTGCGTGGCAGGCCGGTGCAGCACTGCGGGCGATGGGCCAGCAATTGCTGCATGTCGCCACCGGCGAAGGCGCCAGTGTCTGGATCCCGCACACTTACGGCATCATCGAACGCTACATCCCTGCGCAAGTGGCGCCGATGCGCGCGGCGCGCCAACAAAACTGGGGCATCAATTTCGATTATGTCAACTGGCTGCACGTCCCCGTCGCGCTGGTCTCGATGCTGGCGCTGGTCGGGCTCCTCGGACACGCGCTCGCAAATCGCCGGCTGGACGATCTGACACTACTGGCGGCGACGATCACGCTGGCGCTGCTCGGCAACGCTTTCATCTGCGGCGTGATCTCGGGCCCGCACGACCGCTACGGCGCGCGGATGGTGTGGGTTGCGACTTTCGTGGTGCTGATGGCGCTGGCGCGCCGCTTTGGCGACGGCGTCAAAGCGCAATGAGATTAGGATGCAGCGTCATCGCGCTTGGCTTTTTGTTTAAGCATTATCTCACGCCGACGCGTTCCCCGCCCACTTGACTCACGCCCTTTGGGCGTCGGTTGCCACGCGACTTCGACTTCGTGCAAAATTCCATCAGGCAGCTCCTCTTGCCCGGGAAGTGGTCTGAATGTCCCAACGTAGAGCGATGAAAGAGGTGTGAGCGCCTTGATTTGCTCGTTCAACCATTCGGCTAGGGATTGTACCCATCAAGTCCATCGTTTCAGGTTCGAACGGGCAACGACCGGTTTGCGTTCCGAAACGGAGATCCGAGGGGCTCTTGGTCATGAGCGCTTAGTCACAGAAGCGGACATTAGCCCACCCGGAGGTCGAGCACCTGCTGTTCACGCCGAGCAGGTGATTTTAGGTCCTGCGCTAGAATGCCTGCAATCCACTTCACCAGCACAGGAATTGTCTTAGCCTCAAATTCGCAACGCACGGCCCCCACCTGTTCTACCGGGATCGAGCCGACACGAATGTAAAGGCGTTCATACGGTACATCGGGCCCGGGCGGCCAAAAATGCGCGTCAAACAGCGAGCCCGGCTGTCGATTGAGATAGACGTCAATTGAAATACCGGCGCGTTTTAAGGCCTCCTCTAGCGTTGATGGACGAAGCGGACAGCCTTGGCTCTTGGGGAGCTTTGCAGTCTCGGGTTTGATATCTCAGTGCCATCGAATTGCTTGATAAAGCGACGACCGCTTTCCAAATTCGTACCTGACAATGACTAACTGCCTCTGACAGCATCGCCTCAAAATGAGGTCTTTGGTTCGTTGTGGGTCAAAAGCACCGGTTTGACGGTCGGTTGCAAACTTTTGACCTATCCCCTGGAAGCCGGTATTCAGCACGATTTGAATTAAGCGTTTAAGCGACGCGAAAGAGCGCTTCGCCTAAAGGTTGTCATCGTGGCGCGGCGGATTGCATGCAAACAGCGCGACGGAGGATGAGACACTGTCATGAGATGGCCACTGGCGTATCCAAGGCGCGGTGATGTGATGGGTATTCTATTCATCGTCGTTCTGCTGTGCCTTATCGCTTTCGGCTTCTATTGGTTTCCAACTTCTAAGACGAATAACGGCTTCGGTCCGGATTGGGATTGCACCCCTGTCCCAAATGGCCAACCGATTTGCATCAAAAAGCTAGGTCAGTGAACGCGGGTCGCTGACGGAATTAGACACGGAGGTGTCCGATCTGGGTCATTCGCGTCGGTTTGGCGTACGGATGCAAACTTCCGGTCTCCCCCTGCGAGCCCACATAAAGCTGCACCGCCAACCGAAGCGATGGGCCACAACCGGAAATTGACATTCGTGGCTGCGCTCGACTAAGCAACCGCTCAGTCTATGGAGCGCCCGATGGCCGAACAATCCAGCAGCGCGGGTGAGTACAGGTTCTTTCTCGACCTGTTCATCGTGCATCCAACCTTGCTGCCGGACGAAATCACCAAAATCCTAGGAATGGAGCCCGACGTCACTCATTGTGTCGGCGCTCCCCGAACAACCCCGAAAGGCACGCCTCTATCCGGAACGTATGCTAACACGCGATGGCGGCGCAGCACGGAACACGTCGTCGAAGATCCAGGCTTTGCGTCTGAATTGTCACGTCTGATCGACGCACTTGGGCCTCACAAGGCGTTCTTTTCGGAGATCAAAGCCAACGGCGGAACTGCAAGCATCATTATTCAATTCATGGACGGCTTTCTCGCCGATGAATTGTCCAGCGTAATGCTTGCTCGACTTGTGGAGCTCGATCTATCACTCGGCATCGAGTGCTACGCGGGTCTTCCACAGTCGCGGACGGCTCCTCCTCGATGACTGCTTAGGGTCGTTCGCGTCGATTTGTTCGGGTCTTCCCGATGTCCGGTCTGGCCTCGACTGCTGACGTGCCGGACGCGATGGCGATCTTCGCCTTCGGGCCAAGAAGCGACGTTCACTGCTTTGTCATCGGCCGAAAGCCGCATCGAGAAACTTGAACGTGGGAAGCATCTGCGTGGCCATGAAGGCCGGATCCTCATGACCGGCACCCGACAAAATCGTGAGGGTGGATTTCGCCCCCTTCTTCAGCAGTTCGTCGTTGAGCCGGATCGCTTCGACTACGGGAACGCTGGTGTCGGCATCGCCATTGCCGATCAAGATTGGCGGGATGGTTTTTGCTGCAGAAATGTAGCGAGCAATACTCAAGTCGTCGACCTCAATCGCGCCATACCAGATGACGGCGGCTTGGACCGCGCCGGAGACGTCGGGGCTACCGAGAGCCGGATCGTCGAAAATCGTCGGATCGTCTCCGGTCGCCGCCAGCATCGCGGCGATGAAGCCTCCGGCCGAATTGCCCCAGACTGCGAACTTTCCAGGATCAAGACCGTACAGTGCCGCATTGGCGCGAAGAAAGCGCACGGCGGCCTTGCCGTCTTGAACTGCGGGACGGGCAAAATCGACAAAACGGTCACCAGGACGGCGAAGGAGGCGGTAATTGAGACTGACGACCGCATAACCTTCGCGGGTCAGCGCGGCCACATCTGGGACCTGGATTTGATAAGGCCCGTCTGGCCCTTTTGGTTTGGGTGCAGGGCCGAAATTGTGTCTGGGCATGGAGTGCTTGTCACCGACACGGAAACCGCCGCCGTGAATCCAAATCACTAATGGTGCCGGCCCGTTTTTCACCACAGGCAGATAGAGATCGAGCTTCTGTGACGGCGACTGGGTCGCATAGGGAAGATCGGAAAAAGTTGGTTCTATGGGCTGGGAATACTGATATCCGGCGGAATCGGGCGAGGTTTCCCCGCCAAAGGCCAGACTCACGGAAAAAACCGAGACCAAGATTGTCGCTACAAACAGGCCCAATCGGACATCCATGAATAATCCCCCCAGTCCAGCGACGAAAGCCGATCTTCCGCGATCTTGTACGATCGTATTCTAATTGAGCTCAATAGCCCGCTGGGTTCAACATTGAAGCGCTCCAGTTCCGCGTCAGCAATGGGTCATCCGCGTCGATTTCCTCGCGTCTTCCCGATGTCCGGTCTGGTTTCGACTGCCGACGTGCCGGACGCAGTGGCGATCTTCGCCTTCGGGCCAATAGACCACATCGCAACGGCGCGAGCGGCCCGCGCTCGGTGAGCGATCATGTCGATGGCGCCTCATCCTCAAATGGGCTTTCGCCTCCAAATTGGCCGTATCGCAACGTTGTGATACAACCGTTAGCTGTTGGGGCGGCCGTTCCGTCCCGCATTT
The DNA here is from genome assembly GCF_041200145.1 of Bradyrhizobium sp. LLZ17. Lineage (NCBI taxonomy): Bacteria > Pseudomonadati > Pseudomonadota > Alphaproteobacteria > Hyphomicrobiales > Nitrobacteraceae > Bradyrhizobium > Bradyrhizobium zaerense. The sequence goes on along the minus strand of NZ_CP165734.1, from coordinate 439,239 downwards.
GGGAGGTACCTCATGAGATCGTCACTAGGCTTCGCCGTGCCGTCAATGGTCGTTACCTTGTCAGCTATCTTGTTGTGCAGCACAAGCGGTACGGCAATGTCGCAGCCCACACCAAACTCCTCGCTTCCCGCCGTCTCAGTCGAAGCGCCGAAGGCAAGACCAACGGTTGTGCCGAGGCAGGGGCCAACGACCGCGACATCCCATCGGGCAACCGGCCATCGTGCGACCGGCCTGTCAGCCGCTCAAAATCCGGTGTTCGGGCCGAATACGGCCTTGGGCAGGCTTGCCAAGCTCGAGAGATCGGCGAGCAGTTGCAACGGTGGTTGCGAAACAAGTTACAGGGTCGGCAACGCCCCATGGGTTGGATGTAGCCTTTCCGGCCAGGGAGGGGTTGATGGTAGCGCGTTCTCGCCGACCTGCCGAGACACACTCAACTACAACAGCTACGCGCACTGCGTAGAGACCAAGGGTTTCCTTGGCGCGACGCCCAGAGAGTCTCGGTGGATTTGCACCAGCCTGCTGGCTGGCGGCAAGTTGCCCGGCGAAAAGCTAGTCGCCGAAGCCAGGCAATCGGGCCACCGTTAATCGACCCTCCCGGCAGCAATGTCCCAAACATCGACAGCATGGCTCGAAAGCTTCGAGCCATGCGGAAATGCCCGCTTCGGGTCAAAATGCGAAGAACTCAACCTGAGCAAATCTTGTCCGCCATACCTCAGTAAACGGACGTCACGGTGGGGTACTATCTGGAGAGAGGCGCCGGAACCAGTGGCCGCTTACGGTCAGCCGCGGCGTGACAGGAAATCCAGCACGCCGGTCTTGTAGACCTTGTCGCCGACCGCGCGCATGTGGTCGCGGTTGGGGATGTCGAGCACTTCCGAGCCGGGGATGATGGCCCCGAGCGCGCTCGCGGATCCCGCAACGTCGTCGGCGGTGCCGACCGCGATCAGCACGGGCACCTCAATGCGCGCGGCCTCGTCCCGCGTCATCAGCTCACGCGTGCCGCGCAGGCACGCGGCGAGCGCCTCCCGGTCGGAGCGGGTCTGATCGGCGAACGCGCGAAACGTCCGGCCGACGGGATCAGTGACGTCATTGAGCGAGGGTGCTTCCAGCGCCTTCGCCACATTCTCGCCGGGCCCGCTGCCCTCGATCAGGCCGCCAATGCCGATGCCGCCGAGGATCGCCGAGCGCAGACGCTGCGGCTCGTTGAGCCCGAGCCACGCCGTCATCCGCCCGCCCATGGAATAGCCCATGATGTCGGCCTGCGGGATGGCGAGATGGTCCATCAGCGCGAGCACGTCGCCGGCCATGGTCGGGATCGAATATTGCGCGGGCTCGTAAAGCTTCGCGCTTTCACCATGGCCGCGATTGTCCAGCGCGATCACGCGGCGGCCATTCTTGCGCAGCTCCGAGACCCAGGTCGGATAGACCCAGTTCACGTTCTTGCTCGAGGCAAAGCCGTGCACCAGGAGGATCGGATCGCCCTCGCCTTCGTCGAGATAGGCAATTTCAACGGCGCCGTTGTGAAAGCTCGGCATCAGCAGTTCCGCAAGTCGTTGAGGGGAAGGTTGATGTTGAAGGTTGATCTTGAAAGTGGATCTTGGAGCATGATCCGGAAAACTGTGCAGCGGTTTTCCGGCAAGATCATGCTCAAAAGAATAGGCTGAAGCGCTTCGCGCTTCAGGCCGCGACGGCAGCGCTTGCCAGAGCGGCTTCAGCGGCGAGCTGCGCCCGGCGGAGCCGGCGCGCCCGTTTGCGATCGCACCAGGCCTGGGTCAGGCGCTCCGTCGTTGCCTTGATGGAAGCCAACAGGCCGAACAGCGTCAACGCCGCGCCGAACAGCCAGAGCGCCAGATCGAACGCGCCGCCGATGAGCAGCAAGGCGCCGCGGCCGAACAGCTTCATGATCGCGCGTGTCTTGCCGCCCTGCGCTTCCGCGAGCCGCGCCGCGCGGGCGACGTCCTTCGGGCCTTCGGCAATGCGCAGCGTGTCCATGGCACCGCGCGTGCCGGTCTTCTCGGCGACGCGCGTGACGTCCTTGCCGAGCCGGACCAGCGCACCAGCCTTCTCGGCGCGGAACGCGGCCTTGATCGCGCTCACGGTCTCGCCCGGGCGCAATACAGAGCCCGAGGCAACCGCGTTCTGGAGCATTGGCGTATCGACCACTTCGCGGGCGGACCTGCCGGCCCAAGCGGCAAGTCCCTCGCCGAGCCGCCCGACCTTGCGCGCATCCTTCACCAGCGTCAGCCCCGCGCGCACCGGCGCCGCGCCGCCGACGGAGACATAGGTTGCGGCGGTGACCGCAAGCCCCGCGGTGGCGAGGCCCAGCACCAGGCGGTCGGTGTCCTCGCCCATGGCGAGATGCTTACCCTCGCGCACGACATCCCTGATATCGCCGATGACGAAGAGATCGCCGGCCACCGTCCCGGACAGGCTCGCAACATCGTCTGCATTGCCGGTGACGAGACCGATGGCGAAGCGCTTTGCAAAATGCGAGCTGGAGCCCTCCTCCTTCACCGCATCGCCGACGCGGCTCAGCAGGTCGTCGGGAAGCGCGAGGTTGCGGTCGCGCGCGAGCGCGACAAAACTGTCGGCGAGATCGGAATCTCCCGCGGCAAGCGCGGCCTCGATGTTGTCCTCGATCAGCCGGTCGTTCTTCCGCAGCGCCGCGTCGAGCTTGAGTTCGGAGAGCGCGGCCGGATCGTCCTGAACGGTGAGAACCGCTCCGGCCTCACGGGCCTGCGGCGCTACCTGCGCGAGCACGAGGCCGCACGCCGCGATTCCGGTCAACGCTGTGGTGATTCGCAGCCACTTCATGCCAAAGCCTGGACGGTCCTAAGATCGGTTGCGCCTGATGGTTCGTCTTTTGCCGCAATTACACGCGTCCAGAGACATAGTATGCCAGAATTGCGACACAACGTCCCCGACGAAAGAAGGGCTTCTCTCAGGCCGCAAGATTGTGTCGAATTTGCATGAGCAAATGAGCATGGGGCATTGCGGACGTTTCGGTTCCGCTGGACTAGCAATCATCTGCACCCGCCAGTATGGTCCGCGGCGCCTTAAAGATGCCGCGCCAGTCGTTGATTGTGTCTACCGCCGTTGCCACTCCAGGATGAGTTACGATGTCCGATCATGTCGTCCCGCACTTCCATAACGATGCCGGTGTTGCCGTCATCGAGATCGGCTCGCAAGAGTTCATGTGCGTGGGCGCCAACCCTCCGTTCGACCATCCGCACGTCTTCCTCGACCTCGGCAACGACAACGAGATCATCTGCCCCTACTGCTCGACGCTTTACCGCTTCGCCGCCGACCTGAAGGCTGGCGATGCCCGGCCGCCGGAATGCGTCCTGAAGGACAAGGTGGCCTGACCGGTCTTATCGGTCAGGAGTGGCGCTCTCCCGAACAATCGTCATTGCAGGTGCCGGAATCGGAGGACTGACGGCCGCGCTTGCGCTGGCGGCCCGCGGTTTTCGCATCGTCGTGCTGGAAAAGGCCGAGCGGCTCGAGGAAGTCGGCGCCGGCCTGCAACTCTCCCCCAATGCCAGCCGCGTGCTGGTCGAGCTCGGCCTGACCGAGCGGCTCAAGCTGCGCGCGGTCGTCCCGGAGGCGGTCTCGATCATGAGCGCGCGTGCCGGCGGCGAATTGCTGCGCATGCCGCTCGGTGAAGCCGCCGCCAACCGCGCCGGCGCGCCCTATTGGGTGGTGCATCGCGCCGACCTGCAAGCTGCGCTCGCGGGCGCGGTCTCCGACCATCCCGATGTCGAGTTGAAACTCGGCGCGATGTTCGAGGATGTCGCGCCTCACGCCAAGGGACTGACGGTCGTCCATCGCAGCGGCACGATCCGCCGCAGCGATCTGGCCAGCGCGCTGATCGGGGCCGACGGTATCTGGTCGACGGTACGCCAGCAGATCTTTCCGGAGGTGCGGCCGCGCTTCTCCGGGCTGATCGCCTGGCGCGGCACGCTCGACGCCACGCAGTTGCCGAAGGACTACACCGCGCGGCGCGTGCAACTCTGGATGGGCCAAAACGCCCATCTGGTCGCCTATCCGATCGCCGGCGGCCGCCAGATCAACGTCGTGGCGGTGCTGCCGGGCACCTGGAACAGACCGGGCTGGAGCACGCCGGGCGATCCGTTCGAGGTGATGGACGCCTTCGCCGCGCCGCGCTGGCCACCGACGGCGCGGATGATGCTCGCGGCCGTCGACAGCTGGCGCAAATGGGCGCTGTTCGGCGTGCCCGAGGGCTGCCCCTGGAATAAAGATCCGGTCGCGCTGCTTGGTGACGCCGTGCACGGGATGCTGCCGTTCGCGGCTCAGGGGGCCGGCATGGCGATCGAGGATGCAGCCGTGCTCGCCCGCCAGTTGAGCCTCGAGGCCGCCGAGAGCGCAGTCGGCATTGCGGTGGCGCTGAAGCAATACGGCCGGGCGCGTCAGGCCCGCGTCAGGCGGGTGCAGCGGACCGCACGGCAGCAGGGCCGCATCTATCATCTCGGCGGCCCGCTTGCGCTCGCACGCGATCTTGCGATCCGCGCACTCGGGCCGGAGCGCATGCTGGCCCGCCAGGACTGGATTTACGGCTGGCGTCCGTGACGCACGAGCGCCGGCGCAGCGTGCTCAGCGAGCCGTGCCTCTGGATTGCGGGGCGGGCTTGATGTCCGGCCGCTGAGGCGCCGAGGCCGCTGGGACCGCATCAGGCGGCGTTTCCCGGCACCTGTTGCGGCGCCAAGCGTCTTCGGCAAGCTGCGCCGAGCCGCGCACTGCGATGTAGTCGTTGCGATAGGCAAGTTCGGACACCACAGCTCCGCCAGTCCCGGTCTCCGCCTTGTCCATCAGCCTCTGCAACTCCGCGGTGCGGGCGGCGAGCCCCTTGCGCTCGGCCTCGATCTGTTTGCAGTCGTACAATTCGTACCTGGCGGGATCGGCAAAGGCTGGAGCGATCGTCTCGCTCACGCTGGCGCAGCCGGGCAACGCGAAGCCGGCCGCGAGCAGCGCGGCAGCCGTGCAACACAGGCGCAGGCGATAGGAAGGCGAAGCAGACATGCCGGATGAATAGTCCCCGTGGATTGAGAATGCCTAAAGCAGGGCCAGATGTCCGGATTGAGGCTTTGCCTTGTGCGGCCGGCTCGCTTAAGGAAGAACCGCCTGCCCGGGCCACCACAAGCGCCAATTCCAGACCGCCGGGCAGGACTTAAGTGTTTGATCTCGTTGGATCAAGCGGGCATGGCGGAATTGGTAGACGCAAGGGACTTAAAATCCCTCGGTGCGCAAGCGCTGTGCCGGTTCGACCCCGGCTGCCCGCACCACCAGAGCTGACGGCGCGAACTGTGCCAACAGCATGATCCAGAAGCAGATCAGCGCAACCGCGACCTGGACAAAACCGCCCTCGATCGGATTCCCCGTGATCGACACCAGCGTTGGAATGGCAATGCCGATGGTCAGCACGGCCGCAAGAGCCGCGGCCGGAAGATCGACGATGAGGACGGCGGCATAGACCGCCAGTTCGAAAAACGCGTATTCCTTGAGGCGCGGCGAGCAGAGATAAAGCCCGTACATCGCGAGCACGGTGACGCGCATCGCAGCATCCGGATGATCGATCAGCCAGCGGTCGAGGCGGCCCAGTAACGATCCCTGATTGTTGCGGATGGCGCGCAGCAGCGACCACCCGAGCGGCGCGAGAACGAACGCGGCCGCCGCCAGCGCATAGACGGCGAACACGATCGGCTTGCTGTCGAGGAGGCCGACGCGGTCCACGACGCTTTGCGCGAGCAGCAGTAGCGACGGATTGGTTTCCTCGAGCTGGACCGAATGCTGATCTGGGATCCCTCCGGTGATCGCGAGCAACCAGCTCGACCACAGCTGTGAATAGAACAGGATCGAGATCAGGATCGGCAGCGCGAAGCCGAGGCCCGCCACCGCGATCAGGACGATTTTCCGCCGCCGCGGCAGCGGCAGGAAATACAGCGCCGCCAGCACCGGGCAGAACACCAGCTTGAACGACATGACAAGACCGAGCAATGCAGCCCCCGCGAGACGAGGGACGTCAGCTCGATCACCGTGTGCCGCAGACATCGCCGGGCGAAGCAGAAGCGCGAGCGCGGCGGCGGTCAGGACGCCGCTCAGGATCGCAAAATTTCCCGACGCCAAAACCCACTCGAAGCCGACGAAAGCGCCGAGCGCGCAGAGCACCCTGAGCCCGATGTCCCGCAAGCTGCGCGGGCGGCCGAGACCAGGCAGCAGCAGGCCGCAGAGCAGGGCAAGGACCAGAAAGACGCCCCTGTGATCACCGACGAGAATGCCGCCCGCGCACAGCGGGCGGAAAACGTCCAAGGTCACAGGCAGGTAGGGATAAGAGAGTTTCGTGCCCTTCAAATTCTTGACGAAATAAGGATCGAGCGCGTCGGCATGCGCATCGACCGCCGCGCAATTGACGCGAACATCCCAGCCATATCTCACGTCCAGCGCCGTGTCGTTGGCGAGATTGCCAAGCACCAGCAGCGTCACCAGCGCGATCAGGCAGGCAAGCCAGATGTTGCGCCTCGCCGCCATGCCGGCGGGCGGCTCCAACCAACGTGCTGTACTGGTGGTGTCGGACACGGCGGTACCTTGTTTGGCGGCGATTCCTCAGCGCCTTGCCGGCGCTCATTCCGGGCACAATGGACAGGATGGGTTGCGGATTCATCTCCTCCGTGTGCGGTCCCGCCCCTATGGTGAATCCTTGGTTTCCAGCCAGTAGCGCGAACGCCGCCAACGTCTGGAAGCAACGGCTCCTCACCAATTCTTGTCCGACACCGACCTGCCTGACAGCCATCCCAAAACATGGGTTGTGCATTGCAGCATGGACGATAGATAACGCCTCTGAAATCAGAGGTGAGCTTCTTGTCCGACATCAATGCCGATGACTGGGTGTCCGCGGGACACCGTCCGATGGGCTTTCCCGAATTCGTCATCGTGATCGCGTCCATCATGGCGCTGAATCCGCTCGCGATGGACATGATGCTGCCGGCGCTGCCCAATATCGGCGCCGCCTTCGACATTCCCAACGCCAACCATCTCCAACTCGTGCTGTCGACCTTCCTGATCGGTTTTGGCGCGGGCCAGTTCGTGATGGGGCCGCTGTCCGACCGGTTCGGCCGGCGCCCGGTGCTGCTCGGCGGCATGGCGGTCTATGCGGTCGCGAGCGTGCTTGCGGTCGCGGCGCCCTCGTTCGAGACACTGCTGCTCGCCCGCGCGCTGCAGGGGCTCGGCACCTCGGCAACGCGCGTGATCGCGACCTCGATCGTGCGTGATTGTTACGCCGGCCGCCGCATGGCGAGCGTGATGTCGCTGGCGATGATGGTGTTCATCGCGGTGCCCGTGATCGCGCCCTCGTTCGGACAAGCGGTGCTGCTGGTGACGCAGTGGCGCGGCATCTTCGTCGTGCTGATGTTCTATGGCCTGCTGGCGCTGGCGTGGAGCGTGTGGCGGCTGCCGGAGACGTTGCCCGAATCGGAGCGCAGGTCGCTTGCACCTGCCGACGTGCTCTCAGCCTTTCGCCAGACCGTCACCAATCGACAGACCATCGGCTATGCGACGGCGGCCGGCAGCGTCATGGGCGCGCTGTTCGCCTATGTGTTCTCCGCGCAGCAGGTTTTCACCGGCATCTACCACCTCGGCCAATACTTCCCGCTCGCCTTCGCCGCGATCGCGGCCGGCACCGCCATTGCCGGCTTCCTCAACGCGCGGTTTGTCGGGACCCTCGGCATGCGTGTGATCTCGCACGGTGCGCTGACGCTCTATACCGCTGTGGCCGGCGTGATGCTGCTGACGGAAAGCCTCGGCATGCTGCCGCTTGCCCTGTTCATGGTGCTGTCGGCCCTGATGAGGTTTTCGTTCGGCATGATGGTCGCGAATTTTACCGCGCTGGCGATGGAGCCGCAGGGCCACATCGCCGGCACCGCGTCCTCGCTCTACGGCTCGATCACGACGCTGATCGGCATCGTGGTCGGCACGGCGATCGGTCAAAGCTTTGACGGAACCTTGCTTCCGTTCTCGGTCGGCTTCTTCCTGTCCACGCTTGCCGCATTGGTCATCGTGCTGGTCGTGGAGAAGGGGCAGCTATTCAAGCCGCATCATCGCGCCATCGCGTGAGGAACGACGCGCGCTTTTCGATGTTGTCCTGCAGCAATTCGAAAGGCCGCCTTATGGAACCGGAACTCAACGAAGCCGATCAAGAGACGGACGTGCCTGAGACGCAGGGTACGCCCGCAGAGCAGCCCGTCACGCCGCCGTTCGCCAGCGAGGGGCTTGAGGGCGTTCGCGACAGCCACTGCTGAGATGCGCTCTAGTCCGAACTGCGCTTGCTGGCGCTGAAATCCTGTGCGGCGCTTTCAGGCGATACGTCCCTGTTCGCACGTGGCGGCACCATCAGCACCACCACGTCGCGCGCCAAACCGGATTTTCCCCACAGTGACGCCTGCACCGTGAATTCGCGCCTGACAAAATTTCCGGCGCGCGAGGACACCCATTCCATCCAGCGACCACAATCGTCCTGGTCACGGAAGCAGAGCGCGGCCCAGCCGCGATGGAGCGTCGTCTTGCGCGGTAGCCCCCATTCGTCTTGATGCGCGAGGGGCCGCGCGTAATGCGGGTGATCCGGGCTGTAGAAGGCCGTGGCGAACGCCAGCGAATCGTCGCCGCTCACGGCGCCAAGCGGCTCGCCGGTCAGTTCACGCCATTGCCGGGTGAGCTCGATCGCGGCCGGCGCATAGAAATTGCGGCCCTCTTCGTAGCCCTGACTGTTGCGGTACGCCGCGTGGATCGGCGCGGCAATGAACACGGCTGCAGCCGCGACGACTACCGTGACGACCGCGAGGTTGACGGTGTAGAATCGCTCGATCGGGTAACCGGTGCCGCACACGACCGGCACCACAAACAGGAACAGCCCCTGCAACGCCCACAGCGAGGGCAGATCGGTGCCCATCGCGAGCGACGTCACGACCGGCAGCACGATTGTGCCAATCGAGACGTAGACGAGAAGCCGCAGGCCCGGGCTCATGGCAGCGAAGTCAGCCGGAAACTGCTTCAGCCGCGTCCCCGCGATGAGCACCCAAACGATCGCCGCCGCGCTCATGGCGGCCAAAAGGCCCAACAGGAAGTTCTTCACGTCACTGAGCGAGCTCACCGTATTGCCGTTGGCGTGGGTCAGCGCATAGGTGAAGGTCGAGGCGCCCGTGGTTGCGAGCCAATGGATGTGCGGCGACAGCACAGCAAGCCCGGTGACGACGGAGATCCAGGGTGACGCAGAGGTGAAATAGGCGCGTCGCGCCGGATGGGCCAGTGCGGCAAACGCGAAGCTCGCCACCAGGAACACTGAATAGTATTTGCCGACCATTGCCAGCGCCGTTGTGCAACCGGCCGCAACCGCCCAGAACGTGCTGCGGGTCTCGAAAGCGCGCAGGAAACACCAGGTCGCCAGCGGCCAGACCGCGAGCAGCACGGCGTTGGCGTTGAAGCGCTGGGCGTGGAATTGATAGGCCGGCGTCAGCATCAAAAGCAGCAGCACCAGGATGCGCTTGTGCCCGCTCACGAACTGCCGCGAGACCAGATCGACGAAGAACAGCGCAAGCCCGGCATTGGCCATCGCCATCAGTTGCAGTGACCAGTCGCTGAGCGGAAACACCGCGGTCCAGGCCGCGGCACTCCAACCCATCAGCGGCGGATGCTTGAGATAGCCCCACGCGAAATTCCGTCCCAGCGTCCAGGCCTCGAGCGTGTCGGGATGCAGGCCGCCGCCGGCATAGGCGACGGCGAGGTAAAGCGTCCAGACCGCAACGAAACAGACCAGCAGCAACGGCACCGCCCAGCCCGCCTCGACACCCTCGAGCCAACGCAGCAATGGCCGCCGCCAGAGCGCCGGGGCGCGATCTGATCGTTCGGCCATCGCCTGGAATGCAAAATCGATCGGCACGGGATTCGAATCGAGGGAGGGAAAGCAAGTCGTCTGACGACGGACCATCTAGGTCAGATTGGAAACAAATAGCAACAATCGCAGACTTGAACGGTCAAAGCTCAGAGGCCTGCGGCACAACGCCCGCAAAAGACAACGGCGCCGCTGATGATAGCGGCGCCGCGTGACGATGGGACGAAGGGCAGGACGCCCTGTTTCTAGTCGGCGTTGCCTTACTCCGACTTGTCGATGTTCCAGAACACCGGGGTCGCCGGACCGTCGAGCACACCGCTCAGCGACTTCCGCCACGCGCTCGGCGCCAGATACTGGCCGAGCGGAATGTAGATCACCTGATCATAGGCTTCCTTCTGGATCTCGGTCGCGATCTTCTTCTGATCGTCCAGCGAGGCAGCGCGGACGAAGTCGTCCTTGAGCTTCTCGATCTTGGCATCTTCCGCCCAACCGAACCAGCCGCCCTTCTTGCCCTGCCCGCCGATCGAGAGATTGGAGATCGGGTTGGAGACGTCGGCGCTGACCCAGTTGGTGAAGAACATGTTCCAGCCGCCGTCCTTCGGGGGCTTCTGGCTGGCACGACGGCTCACCACCGTCTGCCAATCGGTCGCCTGCGCGTCGACCTTGAAGCCGGCTTCACGGAGCAGCTGCACCGCGACAGTTGGCTGCGCCTTCAAAGTCACGACGTCACCGGGCACCATGACCACGACGGGCGTACCGTCATAGCCGGACTCGGCAAGCAGCTTCTTGGCTTCCGCCATGCCGTTGCCCTTGACCAGCGATTCGGATCCGACATCGGTCGCGAACGGGGTGTCGCAGATGAAGAAGGCACCACAGATCTTGTAGTATTTGGGATTGCCGACCAGCGCGTCGAGCACGTCCTTCTGGTTCATCGCCAGAAGCGCTGCACGGCGGATCTTCGGATTGTCGAAGGGCGGATAGAGGAAGTTCATACGCCCGAGCGTCTGGTAGCCGAACTTGTTCAGCGTCTCGACCTTGACGTCGGAATTGCCTTCAAGCACGGGCAGGAGATCCCACGGCGGCACTTCCATGAAGTCGATGTCGCCCGATTGCAGCGCGTTCACCGCGGTCTGCGCATCCGGCATGGTGATCCACTCGACGCGATCGACCTTCACCACCTTGCCGCCGGCGGTCCAGCTCGGCGGCTCCTTGCGCGGCACATAGTCGGTGTTCTTGACGTAGACCGCCTTCACGCCGGGCTGGAATTCACTCTGCACGAACTTGAACGGGCCGGAGCCGATCTGCTCGGGGATCTGCTTGTCCGGCGGCGTCTCGGCCAGACGCTTCGGCATCATGAAGGCCACGCGCGAAGACGGCTTGCCGATCGATTCCAGCACCAGCGAGTAAGGCTCCTTCAGCTTCAACGTGATGGTCTTGGCGTCGGTCGCCTCGATGCTCGCAGTGAACTGCATCATCTGCTGGCCCATGCCGTCGACCGCAGCCCAGCGCTTCAGCGAAGCGACGCAGTCTTCCGCCGTCACCGGTGCGCCGTCATGCCACTTCAGACCGTCACGCAGCGTGAAGGTGTAGGTGAGCTTGTCGTCGGAGATCTTCCAGTCCGCCATCTGCGGCTGGATCTTGAAGTTTGCGTCCGTCGCGATCAGCGTGTCGTAAACCATGTAGCCGTGGTCGCGCGCGATGTAGGCGGTCGTGAAGATCGGATCGATGATGCGGAGATCGGAATGCATCACGGCGGTGATGGTCTTGCCGGCCGCAAGCACTGGCGAGGCCAGCACGGTCGAGAGCGCGAGGACCGACAGCGCAAGCTTGGAGGCGAACGCGCGACGCCCCATGCGCATCAAATCGAACATTGAAAGTTTCTCCTGACGTGAAACCGGTCAAAGGCAGGTTATTGGTTGAGCATTCGGATTGTTCTTTAGGCGAACTAACCTCATGCAATGCCTTTATCTTTTCGAGACTTGCAGACAGCGTCGAGCGCGTCAATCCGGTTTCGCTGCAGTCCACGGCGGCGCGCGCATGGGGCTCCGCAAGCAACGGATTAGCTCTACAACGCTGTCCCCTTGTCCTAGCTTTCGCGGGTGCGATGCGCGCTTCATCTTTCAAAGCTTGAGAGACCTTCCGATGAATCCAGCCAATCTTCCCTTTGATTCCGACGCCATGCTCCAGGGTCTGCACAATTGGGTGGAGTGCGAAAGCCCGACCTGGGACGCGAACGCGGTCAACCGCATGCTCGACATTGCAGCGCGGGACATGGCGATCATGGGTGCGACGATCGAACGCATCGCCGGCCGCCAAGGCTTTGGCGGCGTCGTCCGCGCGCGTTTCCCGCATCCGAAGCAGGGTGAGCCGGGAATCTTGATCGCCGGGCACATGGATACCGTTCACCCCGTCGGCACCATCGAGAAGCTGAAATGGCGGCGCGAAGGCAACAAATGCTACGGCCCCGGCATCTACGACATGAAGGGCGGCAACTATCTCTCGCTGGAAGCGATCCGGCAGCTCGCGCGCGCTTCCTTCACGACACCGCTGCCGATCACCGTGCTGTTCACCCCGGACGAGGAAGTCGGCACGCCCTCGACCCGCGACATCATCGAGGCGGAAGCTGCGCGCAACAAATATGTGTTGGTGCCGGAACCCGGACGCGCTGACAACGGTGTCACCACCGGACGTTACGCCATTGCGCGATTCAATTTAGAGGCGACCGGACGGCCAAGTCACGCGGGCGCGACATTGTCGGCGGGACGCTCGGCGATCCGCGAGATGGCGCGGCAGATTCTTGCGATCGACGCGATGACGACCGAGGACTGCACCTTCTCGGTCGGCGTCGTGCATGGCGGCCAATGGGTCAATTGCGTTGCCACGACCGCCACCGGCGAGGCGCTCTCGATGGCGAAGCGCCAGGCCGATCTCGACCGCGGCGTCGAGCGGATGCTGGCGTTGTCCGGCACCAGCAATGACGTGAGCTTCAAGGTGACGCGCGGCGTCACGCGGCCAGTCTGGGAGCCGGATGCCGGGACCATGGCGCTCTATGAAAAGGCGCGCGGCGTCGCCAAATCGCTCGGCACTGAGCTGCCGCATGCGAGCTCCGGGGGCGGCTCTGATGGTAATTTCACCGGCGCAATGGGCATCCCGACACTCGATGGCCTCGGCGTGCGTGGCGGCAATGCCCACACCCTGGAGGAATATATCGAGGTCGAGAGCCTCGCCGAACGCGGCCGCCTGATGGCGGGACTGTTGGCCACCCTGGAATGACGCCGCGGGGAACGTCGCACTGAAAACGACGGGCCGCACTGCAATATCTGTGGCCCTGATGGCACGGGAATTGCTGAAATGTTAGGCTGGTGGCAGAACAGGCCACGACCGCTGCCCCCGATTTGACTCTCACCTGACGGATTCAACTTGCTCGGATATCTCGTTCGCCGAATCTTCGCCGCGGTGCCTGTGATGGGCGTCGTCGCGCTGTTCGTGTTCCTCCTGCTCCGCCTCACGCCCGGCGATCCCGCCGCGATTCTCGCCGGCGACAATGCAACGCCGGAACGGCTGGAGCGCATCCGCACCTCGCTCGGCCTTAACGAGCCGCTGATCGTGCAGTTCATCACCTGGGTGAACAAGCTGCTGCATGGCGATCTCGGAACGTCGCTGATCTCCAACCTCCCGGTCATGAAGATGATCGGCCAGCGCGTCGAGCCGTCGATCTCGATCGCGCTGTCGACCATCATTCTCGCCGTTGTCGTCGCAGTTCCCCTGGGCGTGATCGCAGCGTGGAAGCACGGCACCTGGATCGACCGTTTCGTGATGGGTCTTTCCGTGCTTGGCTTCTCCGTGCCGGTGTTCGTGATCGGCTATGTCCTGATCGAGGTCTTTGCGATCGATCTGCGCTGGGTGCCGGTGCAGGGCTTCAAGAGCATCAGCGCGGGCTTTGGGCCGTTCTTCGAACGCATCATTCTGCCGACCTGCGCGCTCTCGTTCATCTACGTCGCGCTGATCGCGCGCATGACGCGCGCGGCGATGCTCGACGTGCTTGGCGAAGACTATATCCGCACCGCGCGCGCCAAGGGCATCAACGAGGTCGCCGTGATGATGCGGCATGCGCTGCGCAATGCCGCCGTGCCCGTGATCACTGTGATCGGCACCGGCTTTGCGCTTCTGATCTCCGGCGTCGTCGTCACCGAGAGCGTATTCAACATCCCCGGCATCGGCCGCCTTACGGTGGACGCGGTGCTGGCGCGCGACTATCCGGTGATCCAGGCGATGATCCTGCTGACCTCGCTGATCTACGTCGTCGTCAATCTTCTGATCGACGTCGCCTACACCCTGCTCGATCCGCGGATCCGGTACTAGGGCCAAGGATAAGGACAAAATGTCGGTCGATACCCTTCCCCAGTCGTCCATTCCGATCACGTCGCCGCTGCGGCCGCGCTTTGATTCCTCACCTCGACGCCGATCATCGCTACCGCAACGATCTTGCTGGCGCTGATCGTGCTGATCTCGATCCTGGCGCCGCTGATCGCGCCGCATGATCCGATCCAGCTGTCGCCGTCGCTGCGGCTGAAGCCTTCGTCGGCGCAATTCCTGCTCGGCACCGACGCCTATGGCCGCGACCTCTTGTCACGCGTCACCTATGGTGGCCGCGTGTCGCTCCTGATCGGCGTCGGGTCGGCGATCCTGTCGATCGTCATCGGGCTCGCGATCGGCCTGGTCTCCGGCTTCTTCAAGCTGGTCGATTCGGTCTTGATGCGCGTCATGGACGGCCTGATGGCGATGCCGAGCATCCTGCTCGCCATCGCCGTGGTGTCGCTGTCCGGCGCCAGCATCTGGACCGTGCTGATCGCGATCACCATCCCGGAGATCCCGCGCGTGGCGCGCCTGGTGCGCTCGGTCGTGCTGTCCGCGCGTGAAGAGCCTTATGTCGAGGCGGCGATCTCGCTTGGCTCCTCGCTGCCGAAGATCATGTGGCGGCATTTGATGCCGAACACGATCGCACCGCTGATTGTCCAGGGCACCTATGTCTGTGCGTCCGCAATCCTGACCGAGGCCATTCTCTCCTTCCTCGGCGCCGGTATTTCGCCGGAGACCCCGACCTGGGGCAACATCATGGCCGAGGGCCGCCAGTATTTTCAGCTCAAGCCGACACTGATCTTCTGGCCAGGCCTTCTGCTCTCGATCGCCATCCTCAGCATCAATTTGATCGGCGACGCCGCCCGCGACGCACTCGATCCCCGCATGAAGCAGCGGGAGGGGAAGTGAAACAATTTATCCCGTCATTCCGGGGCGGTGCGAAGCACCGAACTATGGTGCGCAGTTGCGCACCTGAGAATCTCGAGGTTCCGGGTTCACGCTTGCGCGCGCCCCGGAACGACGGTGGAGACCTCGCATGACCAACCCAATCCTCGACATCAACAACCTCGTCGTTTCCATCGGCAAGAAACCGAAGGGCGCCAACATCATCGACGGCATCTCGGTCCAGGTCCACCAAGGCGAAACGCTGTGCCTCGTCGGCGAAAGCGGCTCGGGCAAGTCGGTGACCTCGCTCACCACCATGGGTCTGCTGCCGAAAGGCACGCTGGTTCCGACCGGCGGCAGCGTCAAGTTGGTCGGCGAGGAGATTCTCACCGCGACCGACCGCCGGCTGCGCCAGCTCCGCGCGACGCAGATGGCGATGATCTTCCAGGAGCCGATGACCGCACTCAATCCGGTGGTCCCGGTCGGCCGCCAGATCGACGAGGTGCTGCGCGCCCATACCAGCCTTGACGCAAAAGCGCGCAAGCAGCGCATCCTCGATATGATGGAGCAGGTACGCCTGCCCCAGGTCGAGCGCATCTTCGCCTCCTACCCGCACCGCCTCTCCGGCGGCCAGCGCCAGCGCATCATGATCGCGATGGCCCTGGTGCTCGAACCGAAGCTGCTGATCGCCGACGAGCCCACCACGGCGCTCGACGTCACCACGCAGAAGCAGATCCTGACCCTGATCCGCGATCTTCAGCGCGATCACGGCACGGCCGTCTTGTTCATCACCCACGACATGGGCGTCGTCGCGGAAATCGCCGACCGGGTGGCGGTGATGCGCCAGGGCCGGCTGGTCGAGACCGGTACGCTGGATTCCATCCTGCGCAAGCCGACCATGGAGTACACCCGCAATCTGCTCTCGGCGGTGCCGAGCCTGGTGCCGCGCGCGCCGCGCGAGGACAGCAGGGAGCCGGTGGTGCTCGAGGCCAACGAGCTCGGCAAGGTCTACAAGGAGCGCGCCTTCTTCGGCAAAGGCCGCGAGGTCGTCGCCGCCGACAAGGTTACGCTGACACTGCGCAAGGGCCGCACGCTCGGCATCGTCGGCGAAAGCGGCTCGGGCAAGTCGACGGTGGCGCGCTGCATCGTCCGCCTGATCGACCCAACCTCCGGCGGCGTGCGCCTGGCCGGCCGCGAGATCTCCGACATCTCGCGGCGCCTGTTGCAGCCGCACCGGCAGAAGATCCAGATCGTGTTCCAGGATCCCTACCGCTCGCTCAACCCGCGCGTCACCGTCGGCGAGAGCATCGCGGAAGGGCCGGTCAATTACGGCACCTCGCATGCGGACGCGATCAAGCGCGCGCGCGAGCTGCTCGAGCTCGTCGGCCTGCCCGCCGACGCCGTGTCACGCTATCCGCACCAGTTCTCCGGCGGCCAGCGCCAGCGCATCGCGATCGCGCGTGCGCTTGCGCTCGATCCGGACGTGCTGGTTGCGGATGAGGCCGTCTCGGCGCTCGACGTCTCCGTGCAGGCGCAGGTGCTGGAACTGCTCGACGAGATCCAGAAGCGGCTCGGCATCGCGATCCTGTTCATCACCCACGATCTGCGCGTCGCCGCCCAAATCTGCGATGAGGTGGTGGTGATGCAGCACGGCCGCGTGGTCGAACAGGGCCCCGCCGCCGAAGTGCTGACCCATCCGAAGGAGGCCTATACCAGGGCCCTGCTTGAGGCCGCGCCCGGCCGCGGTTGGGATTTTGCGAACTTCCGGCCGGTGGCGGAAGGTGTGGCGGCCACGGTTTAAGCCGCATACTCCGTCATTGCGAGCGCAGCGAAGCAATCCAGGCTGCCGCTGCGGAGAGACTCTGGATTGCTTCGCTTCGCTCGCAATGACGGGGGGCGATCACCAGCATTCGAAAATGACGTAAAGCCATGCGCGGCGGCATGAGCTCTCCACCTTGCTCTCTCGTCAAAGCCAAGGCTAACGTCGCGCATCATTTGCGTGGGACTGAACTGAATGACACGTATCGCCGTCGGCGGCTTTCTGCACGAGACCAACACCTTCGCCCCGACAAAGGCGACGTTCGCAGACTTTCAGCATGGCGGTGGCTGGCCGGCGATGACGCAAGGCGCCGACGTGCTGAGGGTGATGCGGCGCATCAATGTCGGCCTTGCCGGATTCGTGGATAGTGCTGAAGCCAACGGCTGGGAACTCATCCCGACCATCGCCTGCGGCGCAAGCCCGTCCGCGCATGTCACCAGCGATGCCTTTGAACGCATCGTGACGGTCATGGTCGACGGCATCGCCGCCGCCGGTCCGCTCGATGCCGTCTATCTCGATTTGCATGGCGCCATGGTCACCGAGCATCTCGACGACGGCGAAGGCGAGATCCTGGCGCGCGTGCGCCGCGTCATCGGCCACGACGTTCCGCTGGTCACGAGCCTCGACCTCCACGCCAACGTCACGCCGGAGATGATGGAACATGCGGACGCACTGATCGCCTACCGCACCTATCCTCATGTCGACATGGCCGAGACCGGCCGCGCCTGCGCGGAACATCTCGCGCTGCTCCTCAAGACAAAGCAGCGCTTCGCAAAATCATTCCGCCAATTGCCGTTCCTGATTCCGATCAGCTGGCAGTGCACCAACGACCAACCGACCAAGGGCATCTACGAGAGGCTTGCCGCGCTGGAGAGCGACGTGGTTCCGACACTCTCGTTCGCGCCCGGCTTCCCCGCCGCCGATTTCCGCGATTGCGGGCCAAGCGTGTTCGCCTATGGCAGGACGCAGGGAGACGCCGACCGCGCAGCGGATGCGATCGTCAAACTGATCGAAAGCCACGAGGACGATTTCGACGGCAAGATCTGGTCGCCAGACGACGGCGTGCGCCACGCCATGGAACTCGCGAAGGCCGCGAGCAAGCCGATCATCATCGCCGATACCCAGGACAATCCCGGCGCGGGCGGCGATTCCGACACCACCGGCATGCTGCGCGCGCTGGTGCGCAACAAGGCGAGTGCCGCGACCGGCGCGATCTACGATCCGGAATCGGCCAAGGCCGCGCATGCGGCCGGCGTCGGCGCCACCGTGACATTGTCGCTCGGCGGCAAGTCCGGCATTCCCGGCGACGAGCCCTATCGCGAGACCTTCCTGGTCGAAAACCTCTCCGACGGCCGCTTCATCGCGCCCGGCCCTTATTACGGCGGCCGCGAGATGGAGATGGGCCCCTCCGCAGGCTTGCGCATCGGCGACGTCCGAATCGTCGTGAGCTCGCACAAGGCGCAACTCGCCGACCAGGCGATGTATCGCTATGTCGGCATCGAGCCGACCGAACAGAAGATTTTGGTCAACAAGAGCTCGGTGCATTTCCGCGCCGATTTCGAGCCGATCGCAGCGAAGCTGATGATCTGCGCCGCGCCCGGCGCGATGCCGGCCGACACCGCTACGCTGCCCTGGACGCGCCTGCGGCCGGGCATCCGCATCAAGCCGAACGGCCCCGTTTTCAATCCTCCATCACGCTAACTGGACAGGACAGATGCCCACCATTGACCGCATCGACGGCTATGCCGACGAACTCACCGCGATCCGCCGCGATCTCCACGCCCATCCGGAGATCGGGTTCGAGGAGATCCGCACCTCGGGCATCGTCGCCGACAAGCTGAAGAGCTGGGGCGTCGAAGTGCATCGCGGCCTCGGCGGCACCGGCGTGATCGGTGTCATCAAGGGCAAGGGTTCGAGCGGCAAGCGGATCGGCCTGCGCGCCGACATGGACGCGCTGCCGATGGAAGAGAACACCAATCTGAAATGGCGCTCGACCGTTCCCGGCCGCTTCCACGGCTGCGGCCATGACGGCCACACCACCATGCTGCTCGGCACCGCGCGCTACCTCGCCGAGACCCGGAATTTCGACGGCACCGTGCACCTGATCTTCCAGCCGGCCGAGGAAGGCCTTGGCGGCGCGCGCGCGATGATCAAGGACGGGTTGTTCGAGAAATTTCCCTGCGACGAGCTTTACGGCTTGCACAATGCGCCCGATCTCAATCTCGGCGAGATCGCGATCCTGCCGGGCCCGGCGATGGCCGGCGCCGATTTCTTCGATCTGCGTATCCGCGGTTATGGCGCGCATGGCGCGATGCCCGAGCGCTCCAAGGATGCGGTGATCATCGCGACCACCCTGGCACAGGCGATCCAGACCATCGTCAGCCGCAACGTCGAGCCGCTCCAGGCCGCCGTCGTGTCCATCACCCAGATCCATGCCGGCTCCGCCTACAATGTCATCCCCGGCGAAGCGCATCTCTGCGGCACCATCCGCACCTTCTCGAATGAAGTTCGCGCGCTGATCAGCGAACGTGTCCGCACGATCTGCGCCGGCATCGCGGCCGCGTATCAGTGCGAGATCGACGTCGACATCCGCGACACTTTCGGGGTGCTGGTCAACCAGGTCGAGCAGTCCAAGGTGGTCGAGGAGGTCGCGCGCACCGTGGTCGACCCCGCCAAGGTGATCACCCGCACCCAGCCGAAGATGGGCAGCGAGGATTTCGCCGACATGCTGCAAACCATTCCCGGCGCCTATTTCTGGGTCGGCCACGACGGCTCGGTGCCGGTGCACAACCCCGGCTATGTGCTCGACGACAAGATCCTGCCGATCGGCGCCAGCATGTTCGCCCGCATCATCGAGACGCGCATGCCGGTCGGTGCCCATGCGTAAGAAGGACGTCGAAGAGGCGGTCACCCCGCTGCACGATCTCTCCGCGGTCGATCTGATCGCCGGCTATCGCGCAAAGCAGTTCTCGCCGAGCGAGGTGCTGGAGGATGTGCTCGCGCACGTCGCCGCGTGGGAGCCGCACCTCAAGGCGCTCTATGCGTTCGATCCCGACTCCACGCGCGAGGCCGCCAAGGCCTCGACGGCGCGCTGGTCCGGCGGCGAACCTTCCGGCCCGCTCGACGGCGTGCCGGTCACGGTGAAAGACAACATCGCGACCAAGGGCGTGCCGGTGCCGCTGGGGGCTGCCAGCGTCAAGCTGGTGCCGGCGGAGAAGGACGCACCGCCCGCGGCACGGCTGCGCGAGGCCGGCGCGATCATCTTCGCCAAGACCACCATGCCCGATTACGGCATGCTGTCCTCCGGGCTCTCCAGCTTCCACGCGCTCGCGCGCAATCCCTGGGACCTCAGCAAGAATCCCGGCGGCTCCAGCGCGGGCGCCGGCGCTGCAGCCGCCGCCGGCTACGGTCCGCTGCATCTCGGCACCGATATCGGCGGCTCGGTGCGCCTGCCCGCGGGCTGGTGCGGCCTGGTCGGATTGAAGCCGAGCTTTGGCCGGGTGCCGCTCGATCCGGCCTATGTCGGCCGCGTCGCCGGACCCATCACCCGCACCGTCGACGATTGCGCGCTGATGATGAGCGTGATCGCAAAGCCGGACCGGCGCGACGGCACCAGCCTGCCCGCCGAACCCCTCAACTGGAAGGGGCTGGAGAAGTCCCCGCGCAAATTGCGCATCGGGCTGATGCTCGATCCCGGCGTCGGTCAGCCGCTGGAGAAGCCGGTCCGTGACGTCGCGGTGAAGGCCGCGAAAGCGTTCGAATCCGCCGGCGCCGTCATCACCGAAGTCGACGGCATCCTCACGCGCGAGATGCTTGACGGCCTCGACAATTTTTGGCGCGCGCGGATGTGGGACGATTTGTCGAAGCTGACGCCCGCCGACCAGGCCAAGGTGCTGCCCTACATCTTCAAATGGGGCGAGTCCGGCGCAAAGCTGTCCGGCGTCGACGTGATCCGCGGCTTCAACCAGACCATGGCGATCCGCGCTGCCGCGGCAAAACTGTTCTGCGAGCTCGATTATCTGATCTCGCCGACGGCGCCGAACGTCAACTTTCCGGCGGAATGGGCTTCACCCCTCAACGATCCGATGAAGCCGTTCGAGCATATTGCCTATACCGTGCCGTGGAATATGTCCGAGAATCCCGCCGTCTCGATCAACGGCGGCTTCGATGCCAAGGGTTTTCCGATTGGCGTGCAGATCGTCGGCCGCCGCTTCGACGACATCGGCGTGCTCGGCATGGCCAAGGCGTTCGAAGGCCTGCGCGGCCCGCAGCGGCCGTGGCCGAGCCCGCCGGCTGATTGATCGCACCGGCGTCATTCCGGGTTGCGCCCTCTTGGCGCAAGCGCGGAATCCATTCATCCGCATAGTCGTGTGGAGAAATGGATTCTCAGGTGCGCAATTGCGCACCTGAGCTCGCGCTTCGCGCGCCCCGGAATGACATGCTAGAGAGATCAACAAAGAAACAAGGGAAGGAAACCACCATGGCGTATGAGACGATCAAGTACGAGATCGCCGAGCAGATCCTCACCATCACGCTGAACCGGCCCGACAAGCTCAACGCCTTCAACGGACAGATGCAGGCCGAATTGATCGACGCGTTCGACGCCGCCGACAAGGACGACGACGTCCGCGCCATCATCGTCACCGGCGCAGGCCGCGGCTTTTGCGCAGGCGCCGATCTTTCCTCGGGTGTCAACACCTTTGACCGCGACGCGCGGCGCGGACCGGTGAAACGCTTCGCCGACGGCAAGGTCGACTACAGCGATCCGCAGGTGCGCGACGGCGGCGGCCAGGTGACGCTGCGCATCTTCAAATGCCTGAAGCCGGTGATCGCGGCGGTCAACGGCCCGGCGGTCGGCATCGGCGTCACCATGCTGCTCGCGATGGACATCCGCATTGCGTCGGACGCCGCGCGGTTCGGCTTCGTGTTCTCCCAGCGCGGCATCGTGCCGGAGGCCGCCTCGAGCTGGTTCCTGCCGCGCATCGTCGGCATCTCGCAGGCGCTGGAATGGTGCTATTCGGGCCGGGTGTTTCCCGCGCAGGAAGCGCTCGCCGGCCGCCTTGTCAGCAAGGTGGTGCCGCCGGATGAGCTGTTGCCGACCGCGCGCGCGCTCGCCAAGGAATTCGCGGCGAAGACCGCGCCGGTGTCGGTGGCGCTGATCCGGCAGATGATGTGGCGCATGATGGGCGCGGACGATCCAATGGAAGCCCACAAGGTCGACAGCCGCGGCATCTACGCGCGCGGGCGCTCCGAGGATGTGAAGGAAGGCGTGGTGTCGTTCCTGGAGAAGCGCCCCGCGCAATTCAAGAACAAGGTATCGAGCGATATGCCGGACTATTTTCCGTGGTGGACAGAGCGGGAATACAAGTGACGCGAAGCGTCATCCCGGGGCGATGCGAAGCGTCGAACCCGGGATCTCGAGATCCCGGGCTCGCCCTGCGGGCGCCCCGGAATGACGACGGTAGAAGCTAATCCATCACCAGCGCGACCCGTCCGATCGCCTTGCGATCGAGCAGCAGCCGCATCGCCTTGGCATAGTCCTGCAGCGGCAGGCGGTGCGACACGTTCGGACGCAGCTTGCCCTCTTCTGCCCATGCGAGCAGCGCCTTCAGGCGCACCTCGCCGAGCGCGGGATTTTTCCGCACGGCTTCGCCCGCGCGTACGCCGAGGACGCTTGCGCCCTTCATCAGCAGCAGATTGGTTTTCGCCAAGCCGATGCCGCCGGTGAAGCCGATCACCAGCAGCCGCGCGCCCCAGGCGATGCAGCGCATCGAGTTCTCGAATACCTCGCCGCCGACCGGATCGAACACGACGTCGGCGCCGCGGCCATCGGTGATCCGCTTCACGGCGTCGCGAAACGGCTCGCGGTCGTAGCGGATAAGATGATCCGCCCCGCGCGTCTCGGCAATCGCGAGCTTCTCGTCGCTGGAGGCGGTCGCAATCACGGTGGCGCCGAGCATCTTGCCGATCTCGACGGCCGCAAGGCCGACGCCGCCGCCGGCGCCATGCACCAAGAGCACCTCGCCCGGCTCCACCCGGCCGCGATCGATCAGCGCGTGATAGGCGGTGCCGTGGCCGGCGAGATAAGTCGCGGCTTCCGCATAGTCGAACGTCGACGGCATCGGCGTGAGCTGCGACGGCCTGACAACGGCTTCATCGGTGAATGCGCCGTGGCGCATTTTCGCGATGACCTTGTCGCCGACGGCGACGCCCCTCGCCTCCGCGCCCACCTCGGTGACATCCCCGGCGGCTTCCATGCCGGGCGTGAACGGCAACTCGGGCTTGAGCTGATATTCGCCGGCCGCCATCAGCACATCGGGAAAATTCAACCCGGCGGCGCGGATCGCAATGCGCACCTCGTCCGGCTCGAGGGCGCGCGATGGAAACTCCTCCAGCCGCAACGTCTCGGGGGCACCGAGCGCGCGGCAAACGACAGCCCGCACCATCAGGCCGCGCTCGCCTTGCTGCGCAGCAGGGCCTCGCGGATCAGCGGCAGGCGGTCGTTGCCGAAATACATGTCGACCTTGTTGACGAAGATCGTCGGCGAGCCGAAGCCGCCGCGCGCCACGACCTCCTCCGTGTTCGCCTTGAGCTGGTCCTTGATCGCCTGCTCCGAAATGCCCGCGAAGAAGTTTTGCTCGTCGATGCCGACTTTCTTGCAGATCTCGGCCAGCACCGCATCCTGCGAAATGTCCTTGTCGCCGCCCCAATAGGCTTCGAACACAGCGGTCGCGAACGGCACCATGTCCTTGCCGAGCCAGATGCAGCCGCGCATGGCTTTCACGCTGTTCACCGGAAATACCGTCGGCGGCATCTTGATTGCGAGCCCCGCCGAGCGCGCCCAGTCGGCGAGATCCTTCTTCATGTAGCGTGCCTTCAGCGGCACCGGCGTCTCGCGCTGCGCGTAGACGCTCGGGTTGACCGTGTTGAAGATGCCGCCGACCAGGATCGGCCGCCAGATGATCTCGGCGCCGAGCTCCTTGGCCAATAGCTGGATGTTGTGGAACGCGAGATAGGTCCAGGGACTGGAACAGTCGAAGAAGAATTCGATCATGGCGTTTCCTGTTTTGTCGTGTGTCTTTCGCTTTATCCTCCGTCATTGCGAGCGCAGCGAAGCAATCCAGAATCTTTCGGCAGAGACAGTCTGGATTGCTTCGCTGCGCTCGCAATGACGATTACGGTCCGAGGCGCGACTTTTGTTGTCCTGTACCTCGACGTTAAGACATGGCAGGAAGGGGCGCAACACAACCCCGCTGGAGGGCCGCCATGCTGTTTCCAACCACGATCGCCGGCTCCTTGCCGAAGCCGGAATGGCTTGCCGAACCCAACATGCTCTGGGCGCCCTGGAAGTCGCAAGGTGACGAGCTTGTCCGCGCCAAGCGCGACGCGACCATGCTTGCCGTGAAAATCCAGGAGGACGCCGGCATCGATATCGTCACCGAGGGCGAGCAGGCGCGGCAGCACTTCGTGCACGGTTTTCTGGAGAAGATCGAGGGCATCGACTTCGCCCACAAGGTCGAGATGGGCATCCGCAAGGACCGCTACAAGGCGATGGTGCCGCAGGTGGTGGCGCCGCTCCGACTCAAGGGGCGCGTCCATGCCGACGAGGCGCGCGTGGCGCGCACGCATACCAGGAAAAAGCTGAAGTTCACCCTGCCCGGCCCGATGACCATCATCGACACCATCGCCGACCGTTACTACGGCGACCGCGTCAAGATGGCGTTCGCCTTCGCCGAGCTTCTGAATGAAGAAGCCAAGGCGTTGCAGGCCGATGGTGTCGATCTCGTGCAGTTCGACGAGCCCGCCTTCAACGTCTACATGGACGAGGTCAACGATTGGGGCATCAAGGCGCTGGAGCGCGCCGCGCAAGGCCTGACCTGCGCCA
Organism: Bradyrhizobium sp. LLZ17; assembly: GCF_041200145.1. NCBI lineage: Bacteria > Pseudomonadati > Pseudomonadota > Alphaproteobacteria > Hyphomicrobiales > Nitrobacteraceae > Bradyrhizobium > Bradyrhizobium zaerense. Next base: position 414,396 of record NZ_CP165734.1, on the reverse strand, counting down.
CTGCCGTGCATATCTGCTACGGTTATGGCATCAAGGCCAACACCGACTGGAAGGAAACGCTCGGCACCCAATGGCGGCAGTATGAGCAGATTTTTCCGGCGATCGATGCGAGTCCGATCCAGCAGGTCGCGATCGAGTGCCGAAATTCGAAGGTGCCGCTCGATCTGCTCGCGCTGCTCCAGAACAAGATCGTGCAGGCCGGCGTGATCGATGTTGCCAGCGACACGGTCGAGACCGCCGAGGACGTCGTCAAGGTGATCGACGCGGTATCGAAATTCGTGCCCAAGAGCAACATCATCGCGACCACCAATTGCGGCATGGCGCCGATGCGGCGCGACATCGCCGAAGCCAAGCTGATGGCGCTCGGCGCCGGCGCCGCGCTGGCGCGCGAGAAGTTGGTGTGATGCCGGCGATCCGGCTGCGCTTTGTTGTCGCAGCGCTTGCGACGACCACGATGCAGACGCACGCGGAAGATCGCTCCGTGCTGCGCAACTGCAAGGCCATGGTCGAGCGCGCGTCGAAGGATGCGCATGCTGCGAGCGAAGCCGAGCTGACCCGCTGCCGCCAGGTGATCCGCGAATGGGCGCTGCGCGACGCGCGGACCAGCGTCGACGAAGACGGTAAGCCGCTGCGCTAGCCGCGCGCCGTCGGATGCAACACAGGCCGATATCCCGCGATCATCGCCCGCAGCGTGGAAGGTGCCGTCAGCAACATCGGGCGATCAAGGGTGCCCGCATGCGGGGCGTAGCCCGCGGGTGACCACAGCAACGTCTTGCCACGCGTCACCAGAAAGCTCTCATCGCCCTGCTGGATCATCGCGCCATCGGGCAATTCAGCGAGCGGCATCGGCAGCGCATGCAGCCGCTTGTTGCCGCGATCGAGCCGCTCGCGGTGCAGCACTGCGTCCATGGCCTTGGCGCTGAGGTCGGTTGCACCATTCCCCGCTTTCCATGCGTTGCGAAACCGGATGGCATCCTCGCGGCGACAGAAGAAGCAGGGCCGGTGGCCCGCGGCAAGAGCTGTCGCCTCATCGAGAAAGAACAGCTCGGTCCAGCTTCGCCGCGCCATCACCGGCCGCCGCCAGCCGCGGAATTCACACAGGCACGTGATCCAGGCCGGCGATGACCAGCGCCTTTTCAGCAGCGTCTTGGTCGCGGGATCGTGGATGATGCCGCGATTGCCGGTGAACATCCCGCGATGTGGCGTGGCGATGATGTCGCCGGTCGGCGTGACGCGATTTTGCAGGGGCATGGCTGCCTCTGCCCGTCATTGCGAGCGAAGCGAAGCAATCCAGACATGCATCCGCGGAAGCAGTCTGGATTGCTTTGTCGCGGAGCCTGTCATCGGGCCGCGCTTTGCGCGGACCCGGTGGCTCCTCGCAATGACGGCGATAGTCACGCCGCGCCATCACGCAGCGGCGGGTGATACGACAGCGCGGTGTCCCAAGGGAAGAAGATCCAGGTGTCCTGCGACACTTCGGTGATGAAGGTGTCGACCAGCGGGCGTCCCTTCGGCTTGGCATAGACCGTGGCGAAATGCGCATCGGGCAGCATCTCGCGCACCAGCTTGCCGGTCTTGCCGGTGTCGACGAGGTCGTCGACGATCAGAAGCCCCTTGCCGGTGCCGCCGCCGAGCTTCATCGCCGCGTCGGAAATGCCCTTGAGAACCTGAAGGTCGCCCTGCTTGGTGTGATCGTAGCTGGCGATGCAGACCGTATCGATCACGCGTACCCCGAGCTCGCGCGCCACGATCGCGGCCGGCACCAGGCCGCCGCGCGTGATCGCGATCACCGCATGAAACGGACCGACCTCGTTCAGGCGCCAGGTCAGTGCCCGGCAATCCCGGTGGAACTGGTCCCACGATACCGGGAAGGCCTTGCCTGCGCGCTCCTGCGCGCTCAGTTCGGGTGGTTCACCAGCCATTATCGTCTCCTGCCATTCGTCTGCCGGCGGCTCCTGCTACCGGGTGATGTTCAATCCTGCCAGCATTTCCTTCACAGCCGCCATCGCGGCTGCGAGCTTGTCCGCATCGCGCGAGCGCACCACGAGATTGGTGTTCGGCTTGGAGTCCTCGTCCATGAAAGGATAGCTGCCGATGATGGTGTCGGGGTGATCTGCGGCGATCGCTCGCAGCGGGCTGCCGATGTCGCCCTCCCGCGCGTTGGCGCGGACCGATTCGGAAAGCATGCGGACGCCGGATTTCAGCTTGGGCGAGACGATGTCCATCATCGCCTGCATGATCGACGGTACGCCGGCCATCACGATGACGTTGCCGATCTTGAAGCCGGGCGCGAGGATAGTGGCACTCTGGATCAGTTCGGCGCCATCGGGGATGCGGGCCATGCGCAGGCGGGCCTCGTTGAGGTCCTGCTCGCTCCAGCGCTCGCGGAAGCGGGCGACCACCTCCGGGTGATGGTCGATGCCGACGCCAAAAGCCTTGGCGACACTGTCGGCGGTGATGTCGTCGTGGGTCGGCCCGATGCCGCCGGTGGTGAAGACGTAGGTGTAACGATGCCGCAGCGCATTCAAGGCGGCGATAATGTCGTCCTCGTCATCGGAGACGATCGGACCTCCTTCAGGTCGATGCCGATATTGGTCAGATATTCGGCGATGAAGCCGATATTCTTGTCCTTGGTCCGGCCGGACAGGATTTCATCCCCGATGACCAGAATGCCCGCCGTGACGATCTCGCTCATAAATTACGTCCCTTACCTGTCGTGCCGAATTTGCCGGGGTAACGCGTTGAAGTCACGCGGTTTTGCTGCCGAAATAAGCAGTCCTCAGCCATTTTTTCAGGCAAGCCCCAGGCGATATCAGCCAAATGTCTCAAGTCCATGCTTATCGCGCTGGCCCGGCCCTTGCTACCGCCTAGGAAAGTCATGCACTCTCGCCGCATGGCCTCGGGACGTTGCGGTCTTCACCAGGACCGACACGACCTGAGCAATGGCGCAGCGCCTGGGGAAAACAGTCGGGATCTATGGCAGTCGCGTTTGATGAAATGAACATTCCCGGCGGGGACCTTCGCCCCGCCTATCAGGAGCTGGCGCGCTGGCTCAAGGAGACGCCTCCCGAGGCGCTCGAATATCGTCGCCAGGAAGCCGAGCTCCTGTTCCGCCGGATCGGCATCACCTTCGCCGTGTATGGCGAGGCCGAGTCGACCGAGCGCCTGATTCCCTTCGACGTCATCCCGCGGATCATGTCCGGCAAGGAATGGGCGCTGCTGGAAAAGGGCCTGAAGCAGCGCGTGCGCGCGCTGAACATGTTCCTGCGCGACATCTATCACGGCCGCGACATTCTCCGTGCCGAGATCGTGCCCGACGACCTCATCTTCCAGAACCCGGTGTTCCGGCCCGAGATGAACGGCCAGCAGGTGCCGCACGACGTCTACGTGCACATCGCCGGGATCGACATCGTCCGGGTCGACGCCAACGACTTCATCGTGCTGGAGGACAATGCACGCACGCCGTCCGGCGTGTCCTACATGCTGGAAAACCGCGAGATCATGATGCGGCTGTTTCCGGATCTGTTCGCCCGCCACAGGGTGGCGCCGGTCGAGCGATATCCGGACGAGCTGCTCTCCGCGCTGCGCTCGGTCGCGCCGCAGAGCGCTTCGGGCGAGCCGACGGTCGCGCTGCTGACGCCCGGCGTCTACAACTCGGCCTATTACGAGCACTCCTTCCTCGCCGACAAGCTCGGGATCGAGCTCGTGGAAGGGCGCGACCTCATCGTCAAGAACAACGAAGTGTTCATGCGGACGACGGAAGGGGTGAAACGGGTCGACGTGATCTACCGCCGCGTCGACGACGATTACCTCGATCCCCTCACCTTCCGCCCCGATTCCGCGCTCGGCGTGCCCGGCCTGATGTCGGCCTATGCGGCCGGAAACATCACGCTCGCCAACGCCGTCGGCACCGGCATCGCCGACGACAAGGCGATCTACTCCTACATGCCGGATATCGTGAAATTCTATCTCGGCGAGGAGCCGATCCTGAAGAACGTTCAGACCTGGCGCTGCCGCGAGCCGAAGGATCTCGCCTATGTGCTGGATCATTTGGGCGAGCTCGTGGTGAAGGAAGTGCACGGCTCCGGCGGCTACGGCATGCTGATCGGCCCCGCTGCGACCAAGGCGACCATCGAAGCGTTCCGCGAAAAGCTCAAGCGCGAGCCGGAAGGCTTCATCGCCCAGCCGACGCTGGCGCTCTCGACCTGTCCGACCTGCACGGCATCCGGTCTCGCGCCACGCCATGTCGACCTGCGGCCCTTCGTGCTCACCGGCAGCAAGAGCACGACGATCGTGCCGGGTGGTCTCACCCGCGTCGCGCTGAAGGAAGGCTCGCTGGTGGTGAATTCGAGCCAGGGCGGCGGCACCAAAGACACCTGGATATTGGACGAGTAGAGAGATGCTGTCGCGTACCGCCGAAAACCTCTACTGGCTCGCCCGCTATGTCGAACGGGCCGAATATCTCGCGCGCACCATCGATGCGACCTTGCGCGTTACCGCTCTGCCGGCCGCCTATATCGGCAAGACCAATGAATGGGACTCGGCGCTTCTCACCGCCGGCGTCGCCGCGAGCTTCTATCAGCAATATGAAGAAGCCAACGAGCACAACGTCGTCGAATACCTCTCGTTCTCGCCGAACAACCCGTCCTCGATCCGGAACTGCATCGAGGCGGCGCGGCTGAACTCGCGCTCGGTGCGTACCGCGCTGACCAGCGAGATGTGGGACACCATCAACTCGGCCTGGATCGAATTGCAGGAGGTCTGGAGCAAGGGCACCTCGACCCGCGAGGAATTGGCCAAATTCCTGCGCTTCGTCCAGGAGACCTCGCTGCGCTTCGACGGCTCGGCCTACCGCACCATGCTGCGCAACGACGCCTACTGGTTTTCGCGAATGGGCTTGCATCTAGAGCGCGCCGACAACACCGCACGCATTCTCGACGTGAAGTACCACGTGCTCTTGCCCGAGGAGGAACATGTCGGCGGCCCGCTCGATTTCTATCAGTGGACCTCGATCCTGCGTTCGGTCTCCGCGTTGACGGCCTATCATTGGGTCTATCGTGAGACGCTGAAGCCGTGGCTGATCGCGGATCTGCTCATCCTCAACGACACGCTGCCGCGCTCGCTGGCAAGCTGCTACGGCAATCTGGTGCGCAATCTCGACCAGATCGGCGTCGCCTATGGCCGCCAGGGCCCGGCCCAGCGCCACGCCCGCGGCATCCGCAACCGGCTCGAACACAGCAATATGAACGACATTTTCCAGCATGGCGTCCATGAATTCATTCAGGAATTCATCACGGACAATTCCAGGCTGGGCGAAATCATCACGAAGCAGTATTTGATCTGATCCATGCCGTCATTCCGGGATGGTCCGAAGGACCAGACCCGGAATCTCGAGATTCCCGGTCCGGTGCTGCGCACCGCCCGGGAATGACGCCAGAACAACGGTTCACCATGCGCCTGCGAGATCCAGCACATCACGACTTATCGCTACGAGCCGCAGGCCACCAGCGTCATCCAGATCCTGCGCATGACGCCGTGCAGCCATGACGGACAGTATGTGGCGGAATGGCAGATCGACGTCTCGACCGACACCAAGCTCGACACTCATGAGGACGCCTTCGGCAACGTCACCCATGTCTTGTCCTGCGGCCCCGTCGACGACATCAGGATCACGGCCGAGGGCCTGATCGAGACCCACGACACCGGCGGCGTGCTGCGCGGCGCGGACGAGCGCTTCCCGGCCGGCATGTTCCTGCGCACCACCGAATTGACCGAGGTCAATCCTGCCATGGCGGCGGTCACGCGCCAGTTGCGCAGCGAGGCGGAGAGCGACACGCTTGGCTTCCTGCACACGTTGATGACGCAGATCAGCGAGCACATGACCTTCGACGAGGACCCGACCAACAGCGGCACCTCGGCGGCCGAAGCGTTCACGCTCAAGCGCGGCGTGTGCCAGGACTACGCGCATATCTTCATCGCCTGCGCCCGCACCGGCGGCGTGCCGGCGCGTTTCGTCTCCGGACATTTTTTGCGGTCTGACGGCACAGTGCATCAGGAGGCCGGCCACGCCTGGGCGGAGGCTTATGTCGACGGTCTCGGCTGGGTCGGCTTCGATCCCGCCAACAGCATCTGCACCACCGATGCCCATGTCCGCGTCGCGATCGGGCTCGATTATCTCGGCGCCGCCCCCGTGCGCGGCACCCGCTACGGCGGCGGCGCGGAGACACTGTCGGTCGAAGTCAAGGTCGAGCAGGCCGGCCGCGGCGGACAATCGCAATCGCAATCACAACGGCAGAGCTGAGCCGCGCCACACGCACACACCTCATCCTGAGGAGGCGCGCAAGCGCCGACTCGAAGGATGGCCGCGGGCGAGATCCGGGCCTTCATGGTTCGAGACGCGTGCTTCGCACGCTCCTCACCATGAGGATCGCGGGAATTGGGGTTGGAGCGGCTGTTGAAATTGGCTAGTAATTCCGCGCAAACGCGTTCGGGGATTGGAAATGACCTATTGTTGCGGAATTCTGGTGCGGGACGGGCTCGTCATGATCGCCGATACCCGCACCAATGCCGGCCTCGATAACGTCTCGACCTTCCGCAAGCTCCACATCTTCACCAAGCCCGGCGACCGCATCATGGCGATTGCCAGCGCCGGCAACCTCGCCATCAGCCAATCGGTGCTGTCCACCCTGACCGAGGGCCTGGAAGATCCCAACACGGGCGAGATCGAAACGCTGATGAACGCGCCGACCATGTTCCAGGCCGCCCAGCGCATCGGCCGGGCGATCCGGGCGGTGCATGCGACCGAGGGCCCTGCGCTAAAGTCCGAGGATGTCTCGTTTGACGTCTCCTTCCTGTTCGGCGGCCAGATCAAGGGCGCGCGCATGCGGCTGTTCATGGTCTATACCGCCGGCAATTTCATCGAATGCACCACCGACACGCCTTACCTGCAGATCGGCGAGCACAAATACGGCAAGCCGGTGCTCGACCGCGCAATGCACTATGACGTCGAACTCTATGAAGCACTGAAGACCGGACTAATCTCGATGGATTCGACCATGCGCTCGAATCTCGGCGTCGGCCTGCCGATCGACGTGCTGGTGGTGCGGGCGGACGCCTGCGACGCCGATCTCAATCACCGCATCGAGGCGGGCGAGCCGTATTTTCACGATTTGCGCTCGCGCTGGTCGGCGGCCTTGCGCGCCGCGCACCAGAACATTCCGCGGCCGCCCTACAAGAACGAAAAAGAGCCCAAGAGCTAATCAACAAGACCTAGTCAACAAGACCTAACAGAAAAGGCAGGAAACGATGAGTGAAGCAAACAGGATCGCAGTGGTGACGGGCGCCGGCACCGGCGTCGGACGCGCAGCATCGCTGGCGCTGATGAACACCGGCTTCACCGTGGTGCTCGCCGGCCGCAGGCTCGACATGCTCGAGGAGACGGCGAAGCTCGGTCCAGCGGGAAAAAGCCTCTGTGTCACCGCCGACATGACCAAGCCGGAGCAGATCGCCGCGCTGTTTGACAAGGTCAAGGCGACCTATGGCCGGCTCGACGTGCTCTTCAACAATGCCGGTATGGGCGCGCCGCCGGTGAATTTCGAGGATCTGAGCCTCGAGCAATGGCAGGCGGTGGTGAACACCAACCTTACCGGCCCGTTCCTGTGCACTCAGCACGCCTTCCGTATCATGAAGGACCAGACTCCGCGCGGCGGCCGCATCATCAACAACGGCTCGATCTCGGCGCATGCGCCGCGGCCGTTCTCGGCGCCCTACACCTCGACCAAGCACGCCATCACCGGCCTGACCAAGGCGAGCAACCTCGACGGGCGCATGTACGACATCGCGGTCGGCCAGGTCGACATCGGCAATGCCGCAACGCCGATGACCGACCGCATGGTCGCCGGTCCCGGCGTGATGCAGGCCGACGGCACGATGAAGCACGAGCCGCGCATGGATGCCAAGGCGGTCGGCGATGCCGTCGCCTACATGGCCGGCCTGCCGCTCGATGCCAACGTGCTGACCATGACGGTGATGGCGAGCAAGATGCCGTTCGTGGGACGGGGCTGAACCAAAACTGCGAAAACAACCCCATGCACAGTAGGCGGCATGGGGTTGCAAGCTGCCTTAGGCAAGCAGGGTGAGTGAGGTCGACTAAATCCCTGTGCTGCGTCCCCAATCGCCCACCAACGAGCAGGTCGCATCGAAACCGATACCGGCGATGCTGTCCGGCGCAATGCCGGCCTTTCCAACCGCGCCGCGCACGCTGCGGCACACGGCACGCCAGATGTCCTCGCTCGATTGCTCGACAATGTCGCCGGCCTCGCGCCAAAGCGTGATGTCAGCCCTATCGGTGCCGGCAAGTCTGCCGGAGCGATCGAAGACGCCGGCTCTTGCACTGCCAGTACCGACGTCGATGCCAAGAAAATGACGAGTCACCTCGGATGCCCTCACCGATAAAGCAACAGATCGAAGATGCGGAAGCGTTACAGGTCGTTGCTCTGCGGCAGGATCACGAGGTCGCGGATCGTGACATTTCTCGGACGGGTCAACATGAAGAGCACCGCCTGCGCGACTTCGGTCGGCTGGATCAGTCCACCTGCCGCCATCTCCTCCTCGAGCTTCTCCTTCGGCCAGTCGCTGATGAGCGCGGTCACGACCGGTCCGGGTGCCACGGCGCCGACGCGCAGACCATACTTGGCGACCTGCCGACGCACGGTATGGACAAAAGCCTGCACGGCATGTTTCGAGGCTGTGTAGATCGGCTCCCAGACGACAGGGACGAGACCGGCGATCGAACTGGTGACAATGATGTCGCCGCTCTTGCGCTCGACCATGTGGGGCAACACCGCGTGGATGGAGCGAAACAACGCGTTGACGTTGAGGTTGAGCATGCGGTCCCAGGCGTCGGGGTCGCCATCGAGCACCTCGCCACCAACATAGGTTCCGGCATTCGCATGGAAGATGTCGAGCCGGCCGGCCCTTTCCAGCACCTGCGGCATCATGCCCGCCATGCTCGCATGATCGGTCAGGTCTATGCGCAGCGGGATCGCGTTCTCGCCAAGCTCGGAACAGACGCTATTCAGCGCATCCTCCGCCCGGTCGACCAGCACGACGCGCGCGCCAGCTCCGATCATCGTCCTGGCGCATTCGAGACCGATGCCCGAGGCGGCGCCGGTGATCGCGGCAACTTTTCCTGCAAGTTCCTGGCCCACGGTCGATCCTCTTGTTGGAGTTGTCTAGGCTCGGCCATGGGAGACACGCGAGCGTCGTGCCAGCGAGTCGACGATGACCGCAACGGCAAGTACGGCGCCCGTGATCATGTACCGAAGCGACGACGAGAGATCGAGCAGCGTGAGGCCGCTGGCGATCGACTGGATGACGATGATGCCGAGCAGTGCGGAATAGGCGCTGCCACGGCCCCCGAACAGGCTGGTGCCGCCGATAACCGCCGCGGCGATGGCATTGAGGTTCACGTCTCCCGTGCCGGCCTGCTGGCTGGAAGATGCGAGCCGCGCAGCTGCAAGGATACCGCCGGCAGCTGCCAGCGTGGAGCACAGCACGAAGGCACTCGCATGGATGCGGCGAACGTTGATGCCGGCGCGACGGGCGGCCTCGCGATTGCCTCCGACCGCGCTCATTGAGCGACCCCATTTGGTTCGCTTCAGCGCATAGTTCATGACCACGCACAAGCCGACGAACAGGCCGAACATCCATGGAACGCCGCGGGCGAGATTGAGATAGTACACTATGAATTCGAGCACGATGACGACTAGCGCACCCTTCAGCAGAAGGCGGCCGAGCGAACTTGCAGATAGTCCCGCCGCTCGCCTGCGCGCGGCCATCCGATAGCCGGTCGCGAATACGACCGCGCCGGCAAGTGCTGCGAGCGCGTAGGATACGACCGGTGGCATGACCAGCATCTGTCCGAAATTGACCAGCGGAGATCCATAGGGAAGGTTGATCGAGCCGGACGAGCCGAGCAGATAGAGTTGCAGGCCGAGCCACGCCAGCAGGCCGGCCAATGTCGAGACGAAGCTCGGCATGCCAAGACGGTTGAACAAGAAGGCATAGAGGCCACCGATGGCGGCACCGAGCCCCAGCGCGGTGACGATCGCCAGCGCCAGGGGCCAATCCTGATTGACCCACAGCACCCCGACCAGTGCGGAGGAGAACCCGCTCACCGAACCAACCGAGAGGTCGATCTCGCCGACCATCAGGATACAAACGATGCCGAGCGAGATGACGCCTACGGTCGAGCAATCGAACAGCAGATTGACCAGATTGTCAGGGGCCAGGAAGACCGGGTTGAGGCTCTGGAATGCGGTGCAGATGATCAGCAGGCCGACCACCACCGGCAGAGAGCCGAGGTCGCCCGACCGCACTCGGTCGACAAAGGCGCCGATGGTGCCGCCGATCGTGTCCGCATGTGCGACCCGCTCGTCGCGACGGTCCAGCAACCGAGCGGTCGAAACCCGTTGCGTGTTGTCGGTCATGGTCGCACCTCCCGCGGTTGCTGCGCGCGGCGTCGGCTGGCGCGCCGGGAGACCGAATTCTCGTCGGCACCCGTGATGGCCGTGACGAGATCCTGGTTGGAAACGTCGGGTCCGAATTCGCCGTTGTTGCGGCCGAGGCGCAGCACCACGATCCGGTCGGCGACGGCGCGCACATCCTCCATGTTGTGACTGATCACGATGACGCCCAAGCCGCGGGCGCGCACGCGCTCGATCAGGTCGAGCACCTCTGCGGTCTGCGCGACGCCGAGCGCTGCGGTAGGCTCATCGAGCAAGATAAGCTTCGGCTCGGTCAGCAGCGAACGCGCGATCGCCACGGTCTGGCGCTGCCCGCCCGACAGCGACGCAACGGGTTCGCGCACGCTCGGAATGCGGGCCGACAGTTCGTTGAGCAATGTCCAGGCCCGGATCTCCATGGACACCTCGTCGAGCCTGATTGGATTGAGCTCGCGGCCGAGGAAGATATTGGCGACCACATCGAGGTTCTCGCAGAGTGCCAAATCCTGGAAAACGGTGGCGATGCCGAGGCGAAGCGCCGTGGCCGGATCGGGCAGGACGACATGTTCGCCATCGAAGGCGATTGTCCCCGAGGTGGGCTGGTGCACGCCGGCCAGAATCTTCACCAGCGTCGACTTTCCGGCGCCGTTGTCACCGACAAGCGCCACGACCTCTCCGGCATGCACGTCGAGATCGACGTCGGCAAGCGCGGACACGGCGCCGAAATTCTTGGAAATGCCGCGAAGCCTCAGGACGGGTTCGCCTGGCCCCTCCTGCGCGCGATCGACATCCGAGATCGTGGACATTTTCGCGTCCCGCCTTCCCTTCTTTCATCCCGGCCGCATCGAGCGGCCGGGATGCTGCTTCGCTTACTGCGTGATGCCGAGTTTCTTGCATCCGGCGGCATATCGGCCCGTGCAGAGCTGATCGGCTGTCTGGATCTTCTTGTCGATGATCTCCGCCTTCAGGTTCTGCTGGGTCACGACCGCCGGAATGAACAGCTTCGAGGGCGTGTTAAAGAGCGTGGTTTCCGCCTTGGGCGCGGCGCCGGAGAGGAATTCCACCGCCGCCTGGGCCGCGGCGGCCGCAACGATCTCGCTGGGTTTGGAGATCGTATTGTACTGATCACCGGCGATGATGAGCTGAAGCGCGGCAATCGTCGCATCGTTGCCCGTTACGGGAGGCACCGGGTCGATACCGGCGGCCTTGAAAGCGGCAATTGCGCCACCGCCCGTACCATCATTGGCGGCGACGACGCCAAGGATTTTCTTGCCGAAGCGGGTGACCTGGCCGCTCGCCCACTGCTGCGCCTTGGGCGGCGCCCACTCGGGCGTGTCGTATTCGGCGAGAATTGGATAGCCGCTGTTGTCGAGGCCCGCGTGAATGCCCTTCTTGATCAGCCCCGCGGCGGCATCGGTCGGCGATCCATTGATCTCGAGCACCCCTTCACCGTCCTTCGGCGTGACCTTGGCGTCCTTCAGGTGCTTGACCAACGATTCCGAGATGGCCTTGCCGATGCCTTCATTGTCGAAGGAAACGTAGAAGTCGGCCTTGGCATCCGGGATCGGGCGGTCATAGGCGATCACCCTGATGCCCTGGGACTGTGCCATCTTGACCAGCGAAGCGGCGGCGGCCGAGTCGACCGGATCGAGCACGATCACCTTGGCGCCCTGCGAGATCACCGAGTTGAATTGCTGCTGCTGGCGCGCGGCGTCCGCGCTGGCATTCTGATAGACGACCTTGCAGCTCTGGCAGAGCTTCTTCATCTCGGCAGCAAAGCCTGGATAGTCGTGCTGTTCGTAGCGGGTGGAGGCCTGGTCGGGCATGAGGAAGGCGACGGTTGCGTCTTTCACCTCCGCGGCACGCGAGGACATGGCCGTTGCGCCGAGTAGCGATAGGGCGACAGCGGCGGAGCATGTAGTCTTGAACGAGGGCTTGGTCATTCGGACTTCCCTTTCAGAAACTGGGTGTTAAAGTGCTGCTCGTTGATATTTCGGAGACACGTCCTCCCTGCTTCTGCAGCCGGATGACGACGGCGGTCACCGCCGAAGTCCTTCGAAGCCATGCGGAATTTCCGGACAGACAATCTCCTTCGCAGGCTGCCATCGGCACGCCCACGTCATTCTTTCCGTAATCGTCCTCCTCCCTTGCTCCTCCCGGTTAGGCGGCGCGTGCCGCGTTGATGTTGTCGGCCAGCAATCGTCTGAAGCGCGAGGGCGGCATGCCCTTCTCGGCCAGGAACTGACGGTTGAAATTGGAAAGATTGTTGAAGCCGACCTGGAAGCAGATGTCGGTGATAGAAGCGTATTCGTCGCTCATCAGGATCTGGCAGGCGAGATTGATGCGGAGCCGCTTGACGTATTGCACAAGTGACATTCCCGTGTGCCGGCGGAACGAACGCGAAAACGCGCTTTGCGACTGACCGGCAATCGCCGCGAGATCGGCTTCGCCGAACGGCTGCGTCAGGTTCTCGCGGATGAAGGCCAGCGCCTTGTTCGTTCCAGCCGACATGTAGCCGGACGGATCGGGCAAATAGTTCGGGCTGGACAGCGGCAGTGCACCGCGGGCGCGGCAGAGCGTTCCCAGGATCATCATGAATAGCTCGATCCGACGCACGCCCTTGGCCGCCACGATCTCCTCCATCAGCGGGGCCAGCTCCTTGCTTGTGCTGCCGGCAAACAGGACACCGCGTCGGGAGAATTCCAGCAGCGCGGCGAGACCCGACAGCTCGGGCATCAGCCTCATCGTGTCGCCGATGAATTCTTCGCTGAACTGGATGATGCGGCCGCGCAGCGGGATCGTCGTTTCCGCCGGCAGATCGCTTACCCAATTGTGCGGCAGGTTAGGTCCAGTGAGCACGAGATTGCCCGGTTCGAACTGGCCGATGAAATCGCCGACAAAATACCGACCGCTGGTCGCCACGACCTGGTGGATCTCATATTCCGGATGAAAATGCCATCTGACGGTGTGGAACGGATATCCGTGCGACCAAGCCTTAAACGACTCGCCGCGCCGTATCTGGACGACTTCCAGGTCTGGTTCCATGCCCGTTCCCTCCTGGCCGGCCCCGGTTTCTAAATATCCGGGCTCGTCCCCGATGGCTGAATTTGCTCAGCTCTCGCTATTGCTCGAAACCTAGCGAGTGGTGGCCGCTGCCGCCACCACGATTCAGATGCCGAACCGATACTCTTTTGACATCTCTGGGCTGGGCGCCGCAATATCGGGCGTCCTCAAGCCTCGTCCGGCCCCTACTCCAGGCTCTCCACCCGTCGCAGGGTCGGGAACAGCTTCATCCACAGCAGCGCCACCGCGACGGTACAGACGCCGCCCAACACCGCGGCCGGCATGGCACCGAGCAGCGCGGCGGCCACTCCGCTTTCGAACTGGCCGAGCTGGTTCGAGGCGTTGATGAAGAGGAAGTTGACCGCGCCGACCCGGCCGCGCATCTCGTCGGGCGTGGCGAGCTGCACCAGCGAGAAGCGGATCACGACGCTGATCGTGTCGGCCGCGCCGAGAACGGCGAGCGACAGCACCGACAGCCACATCCAGGACGACAGCGCGAACACGATGGTGGCGATCCCGAACACGATCACGGCCTGGAACATGCGCATGCCGACATGCCGCGTGATGGCGTGACGCGCCAGCACCATGGTCATCAGCAGCGCGCCGACTGCCGGCGCGGCGCGCAGGATGCCGAGCCCCATCGGGCCGGTCTGGAGGATGTCGCGGGCATAGATCGGCAACAGCGCAGTGACGCCGCCGAACAGCACCGCGAACAAATCGAGCGAGATGGTGCCGAGGATCGCCGGATTGCCGCGGATGAAGCGGACGCCGGCAAAGATGTTGTCGGTGCTATCCTCCTTGGCGACCGCCTGCGGGCGCGGCTGGATGAAGCCGGTCAGGATCATCCCAACAATCCAGAACAGCAGCATCAGGCCATAGGCGAGATGCGGCGCGATTGCGTAGGCAAAGCCGCCGAGCGCGGGACCGGTGATGGTCGCGACCTGCCCCGCGCCGCTCGCGATGGCCGTTGCGCGCTGAAGCGATCCCTGCGGCGCGATCAGCGGCAGCAGCGCCGCGGTGGTCGGGCTTTCGAAGGCACCGGCGATGCCGAGCACGAAGGTCGCGACAAAAATCTGCACCTCGCCGACCGCGCCCAGATAGGTGCTGATGGCGAGATACAGCGCGGTCGCCGCTTCCACCAGCTGGCACAGCTGGACCACGCGCTTGCGCTCGTAGCGATCGGCGGCGTGGCCGGCAACGAACACCAGCAGCGCCGTGGGCAGGAACTGCACAAGGCCGACCATGCCGAGGTCGAAGGCCGAGCCGGTGAGATCGTAGATCTGCCAGCCGATCGCGACCGCCGCGATCTGGCTGGAGAAGCGCGACAGGCTGCGCGAAAGCAGGAAGAACAGGAAGGCGCGGTGGGAGAGGAGCGCGCGGGCGCTGACCGGCTGATTTGCTGAGATCAGCTGCTCTGTCTTTGCCTGTTCGGTCACGCCCGGACGATCCGCCCCTTGATATCGACGCGCCCCGCGTGGCCGACGCGGACCTGCTTGTCAACAGCGGGCGGTTTTGGCGGCCTCCCGGCATTGCCTTTGCAACGCAGGCGCTGCCATAATCATTGCGGGATTGGGGACATCATGCTGCGGCTGCAATCGGCACTCGGCGTTTTCGCATTGCTGCTGATCGCCTTCGCGCTGGCGGAGAATCGCCGCGCCGTCTCGCTGCGCCAGGCGGCGATCGGTCTTGCCATGACCTTCGTCACCGCGATCGTGCTATTGAAGGTGCCCGTCGTCGCGCACGCCTTCGGCGCCATCAACGACGCGGTCAGCGCGATCTCCGCGGCCTCGCGCGCCGGCTCCTCGTTCGTGTTCGGCTATATCGGCGGCGGTACCCTGCCCTTCGAGGTCAAAGTGCCGGGCGCCGACTTCATCCTGGCGTTGCAGGCGCTGCCGATCGTGCTGGTCATGAGCGTGCTGACGACACTGCTGTTCTATTGGCGTGTGCTGCCGCCGATCGTGCGCGGCATGGCGTGGTTATTGGAACGCACGCTCGGGGTCGGCGGCGCGGTGGGGCTGTCGACCGCGGCTAACATCTTTCTCGGTATGGTCGAGGCGCCGCTGTTCGTGCGGCCGTATCTGGCGCAGATGAGCCGAAGCGAATTGTTCCTGGTGATGACGGGCGGCATGGCCGGGATCGCCGGCACCGTGCTGGTGCTCTATGCGACGCTGCTTGCTCATCTGATCCCTGACGCGGCCGCGCATTTCGTCATCGCCTCCGTGCTAGGCGCGCCGGCGGCGATCCTCGTCAGCCTGATCATGGTGCCGGAGACCAGCGACAAGCGCACCGGCGGTGCGCTCGAGGATCCGGAGATGCAAGTCTCCAGCACCATGGATGCGATCGTGAAAGGCACCGGCGCAGGCCTCGAGCTGCTGCTCAACATCGTCGCCATGCTGCTGGTGCTGGTGGCGCTGGTCTATCTCGTCAATGCGATCCTCGGATTGCTGCCGAACATCGGCGGCGGCGCGATCTCGCTGCAACGCCTGCTTGGGCTGGTGATGGCGCCGGTGTGCTGGCTGATGGGACTGCCCTGGGATCAGGCGGTGACGGCGGGAAGCCTGATGGGCACCAAGACCGTCCTCAACGAATTGATCGCCTATGTCGACCTGTCAAAACTTGCGCCGGACGCGCTCGATGCGCGCTCGCGGCTGATCATGCTGTACGCGATGTGCGGCTTCGCCAATTTCGCCAGCCTCGGCATCATGATCGGCGGCCTGGGGGTGATGGCGCCGGAGCGGCGCGAGGAGATCAACGCGCTGGGGCTGAAGTCGATCGTGTCGGGCACGCTGACGACGTGTTTGATGGGGGCGGTGGTGGGGGTGTTGACGTAGGTTTCTCCCCGCCGTCATTCCGGGGCGATGCGCAGCATCGAGCCCGGAATCCATTTCACTTCGCGTGATGCCGCCCGATGGATTCCGGGTTCGCGCCAAGCGGCGCGCCCCGGAATGACAAGGAGGTCACGCCTTCAACTCCACCGTCTTGAACTCCGCCGGCAAAATCACTTCCAGCAGCTCGACGTCATCCGAATAATCCAGGATCATGTGCTTGATCCTCGGCGGCTGGGTCCAGGCACTGCCTTGCCTCATCAGGGTCTCGCCCTCGCCCTCCATGTAGGTCTTCACCCACCCCTTGAGCACGTAGACCATCTGGAAGTCGACGGCATGGAAGTGGAGCTTCGACACTTCCTCCGTATTGCAGGGGCCTTGCAGGCGGATCACGTGCGCTTGCGCCAGACCGTGGGAGGCAGCGGCGATGCCGAGGTCACGGTATTTCGCATAGGCGCGCAGACCGTCGGCCTTGAAGTCTTCCTCGCGGTAATGGCTGATCGCGATCCGCTGCTTCGGGCGCGCAGCTTTTTTCGGAGTGACAGCACGAGCCTTCGCCTTCACCGCCTTGCGCGCCGATGATCGCGCCGCAGCCTTGGCTCCGCTGCGTTTCTTCACCGCGGCTTGCGTTGCGCTACGCGATTTTGCTTTCTTGGCCATGGGCCGCCTCCCGCTTTTGTTGTGGGGGAGACGCTAGCACGGAAACGATTTCGTAGCTTGGGCAAAGCGGAGCGTGCCCACCATTAGCAAAACGCGATCGCGGAGAGATGGTGGGCACGGCGCGCGAAGTGCGCGCCCAGTCGCCCACCTTGCAGGACCTCGCTCAATGCAGCCTGAACACGCCGTCCACGGCGCGCAGTTCGGCCGGCTTGATCAGCTTGGAATGCGCGACGGTCACCGAATGAAGGGGACCATCGAGCTTCTCCTGCCAGAAGGCCAGGAAATCCTTCAGCGCCGGGAATTTCGGAAACATGTCGTAGTTCTGCCAGACATAGGTCTGGAGCAGCGAGGGATGATCCGGCATTCGATAGAGAATTTGCGCCGTCGTCAGCCCATACCCCAGCACTTGCTTGCGGAAATCGTCCGAAACAACCCCAACCCGCGTGACCATGCCAACCTCCTTTGCAGGAGCGCATATTCAGGGGTGGCTCGGTTTCACCGGGAGCCACCCGGTGGAGATGCGCTCACATGAGACAAATGTGACGCAAACTGACAATCCATCTCAAGCCCAAAAGTTTAACAAGCTGTTGAAATTCAATGCGTTAGCAGCAGAAGGGGCACCGTGCTAATACGGTCCCTATAGCCCGGCTCAAGGCTGGTTAACGATGGCAAGGAATTCTGGCAGCCGGCGCTTCCGAGTGCTTATTTTTCTGCTAGAAGCCCTTGCCCCCGCAAAAATCCTGCCCTATTTGAAGCTTGCCTGCGTAGCACTCGCGGGTATCGACTGCTAACACCCCGAAATCATCAACCCGAGCAATTGCTTAGGAGGACTGCATGAAATTCCGTCCGCTTCACGACCGCGTCGTGGTCAAGCGCATCGACGCAGAAGAGAAGACCGCTGGCGGCATCATCATTCCCGACACGGCCAAGGAAAAGCCCTCGCAGGGCGAAATCGTCGCAGTTGGCCCCGGCGGCCGCGACGAAGCCGGCAAGCTGATCGCGATCGACCTCAAGGTCGGCGACCGCGTGCTGTTCGGCAAGTGGTCCGGCACCGAAGTCAAGATTGACGGCCAGGACCTGCTGATCATGAAGGAGAGCGACGTCATGGGCGTTCTCGAAGTCAGCGAGTCCAAGAAGAAGGCGGCCTAAGAGCCTCACCCTCTCCAGTCAAACCCTCAAGGAAAAATTCAGATGGCCTCCAAAGAAGTCAAATTCGGCGTCGATGCACGCGACAAGATGCTGCGCGGCGTCGACATCCTCGCCAACGCCGTCAAGGTGACGCTCGGCCCCAAGGGCCGCAACGTCGTGCTCGACAAGTCGTTCGGCGCTCCCCGCATCACCAAGGACGGCGTCACCGTCGCCAAGGAGATCGAGCTCGACGACAAGTTCGAAAACATGGGCGCGCAGATGGTGCGCGAAGTCGCCTCCAAGTCGGCTGACGCGGCTGGCGACGGCACCACCACCGCAACCGTGCTCGCGGCTGCGATCGTTCGTGAAGGCGCCAAGTCGGTTGCCGCCGGCATGAACCCGATGGACCTCAAGCGTGGTATCGACCTGGCCGTGGAAGCCGTGGTCGCCGACCTCGTCAAGAACTCCAAGAAGGTCACCTCGAACGACGAGATCGCCCAGGTCGGCACCATCTCCGCCAACGGCGATGCCGAAATCGGCAAGTTCCTCTCCGACGCCATGAAGAAGGTCGGCAACGAGGGCGTCATCACAGTTGAGGAAGCCAAGTCGCTCGAGACCGAACTCGACGTCGTCGAAGGCATGCAGTTCGACCGCGGCTACATCTCGCCCTACTTCGTCACCAACGCCGACAAGATGCGCGTTGAAATGGACGACGCCTACATCCTCATCAACGAGAAGAAGCTCTCCTCGCTGAACGAGTTGCTGCCGCTGCTCGAGGCCGTGGTGCAGACCGGCAAGCCGCTGGTGATCGTCGCCGAGGACGTCGAAGGCGAAGCCCTCGCGACCCTGGTCGTGAACCGTCTGCGCGGTGGTCTGAAGGTCGCGGCCGTCAAGGCTCCGGGCTTCGGCGATCGCCGCAAGGCCATGCTGCAGGACATCGCGATCCTGACCGGCGGTCAGGCGATCTCGGAAGATCTCGGCATCAAGCTCGAGAACGTCACGCTCAACATGCTCGGTCGCGCCAAGAAGGTGATGATCGACAAGGAGAACACCACGATCGTCAACGGCGCCGGCAAGAAGGCCGACATCGAAGCGCGCGTGGCCCAGATCAAGGCGCAGATCGAGGAAACCACCTCGGACTACGACCGTGAGAAGCTCCAGGAGCGTCTCGCCAAGCTCGCAGGCGGCGTCGCGGTGATCCGCGTCGGCGGCGCGACCGAGGTCGAGGTGAAGGAGCGCAAGGATCGCGTTGATGACGCGATGCATGCGACCCGCGCGGCGGTCGAGGAAGGCATCGTCCCGGGCGGCGGCGTCGCCCTGCTCCGTGCTTCCGAGCAGCTCAAGGGCCTGCGCACCAAGAACGACGACCAGAAGACCGGCGTCGAGATCGTGCGCAAGGCGCTCTCCGCGCCCGCTCGCCAGATCGCGATCAACGCCGGTGAAGACGGCTCCGTGATCGTCGGCAAGATCCTGGAGAACAAGACCTACGCCTACGGCTTCGACTCCCAGACCGGCGAATATGCCGACCTGGTCAAGAAGGGCATCATCGACCCGACCAAGGTGGTCCGCACCGCGATCCAGAACGCAGCCTCGGTTGCGGCTCTCTTGATCACCACGGAAGCCATGGTCGCCGAATTGCCCAAGAAGGCCGGCGCCGGCCCCGCAATGCCCCCGGGCGGCGGCATGGGCGGCATGGACTTCTAAGTCCAGCCATTCAGGCAAACTCGAGAATGCGAAACCCCGGCAGCGATGCCGGGGTTTTGTTTGGGACACATTCCGCGCGGCGCTACGCGCCGCCCCGGAATGACGAGGCGCCTACTGAATTTTTCCCAGTCGCTTAAAGCGCAACTCGCCGCTGTCGTTCTGCGACCAGAAGATCCGCGTCACCCGGCCGACGAGGTTGTCCATGGGAATGAAGCTCATCGCCGACGTCATGCGGCTGTCGGTGGAGTTGTCGCGGTTGTCGCCGAGCGCGAAGAAGTGACCCGCTGGCACCGTGAAGACGCTGCTGTTGTCGAGGTAACCGCCATCGATGCAGTCGTAAGTCAAATAGCTGGCGCCGTTCGGCAGCGTCTCGCGCCAGCGCTTGATTTTCGCGCCGGCGTCTAACCCGCAGGCGAATCCCGTGCTTCGTCGATTTGGTCGTGCAGCTCTCGGGCTGCGTTCAACCGCACCGAGCCTCCCGATTCCGCAAGCGATCAGTTGCGTGACAGATCCTTGAAGCAGTGGCGGACCCATTCGATCGCAAGGCGAGTCGCCGGATCGCGCTTGAGATGGTTCTGCACCAGGAGCCAGACGTCGCGGCGCTTCGTCAGCAGCGTTGCGCGCAGGCTGCGGTCGGCGAGCAGGTCGGCGCAGCTAAGTTCGGGCAGCACGCCGATCGCCTGATGCGACTGGATCATGGTCCTGACCACGCGGAAATTATCGGTCACGCAGCGCGCGTTCTTCAACCGCCTGGCGCGCAGAAACTGCGCCTCGGGAATGGCGTCGAGTTCATCCGGAAAGACGCAAGCGATCGGCTCGCCGCCCGCGCGGTCGACGGGCTCGAAGAAATACAGCCGCAGATCGGCGAGCTTGGAGATCGTGAAGTCGCCCTTCTCCGGCTTGCGCAGCCGAATCGCGAGATCGGCCTGCCAGCGCGAGAACTTGACGTTGCCGCTGGCGGTGAGGAATTGCAGGGTCAGCCCCGGATTGTCGTGCAGGAAGCCCGGCGCATGCGGCGCCAGCAGCTGCTCGGCCACGGTATTGGTCGAGGCAATGCGGATGCGGCCGACCGGGCCGGGCTGGCTTTCACCGATGCGATCGATCGCCGCGACATGCGCGGCCATCGCGCCGACGTGCTCGAGCACGGCTTCGCAATGCCGCGTCGGCCGGCGCAAGCCGTCAACGGCATCGAACAAGGGCACACCGAGGTCGCGCTGGATGCGCGCGAGCCGGCGGCCAACGGTGGTCTCGTCGATGCGCAGCCGCGCGCTGGCGCCGGCATAGGTGCCCTCGTCCCTCACCGCGGCGATGATGCGCAGATCGTCCCAGTTCATCGTCCGCCCAGCCTAGCAGGCGCCCACCGGTCCTGCAAATTCGCAGCCATACGCTGCCAATAGTCCTGCACAATGGCAGGCCGTGCCCGCGGTAGTCTTGCGGTCGGACCATTTCGCCCTCATCGCGCGCAGTGACGCGCTCGTCTGATCCGGGAGGCCACATGCTGCAACTCTATTTTTCGCCGATGGCCTGCTCGCTCGCCAGCCGCATCGCGCTGATGGAGGCGGGCCTGGAGGCGCGCTATCATCGCGTGAATCTCGTGACCAAGAAGCGCATCGAGGATGATGCCGATTTCCGCGGCATTTCGGCGAAAGGCGCAGTGCCGGTGCTGGTGCTGGAGAATGGCGAGCGGCTGACGGAGAGCGCGGCGGTGCTGCAATATATCGCCGACCTGAGGCCGGAGACGGGGCTAGCCCCGCCTCCCGGCCACGTCGATCGTTACCGGCTCCAGGAATGGCTGAGCTTCATCGGAGCCGAGATCCACAAGGGATTTCTGTTTCCGACCTTCTGGTACAAGGACGAGGCAGCCAAGGCGGCACGCGTGCGGATCGAGGAGAGCGTGGCGTTCGCGGCCGATCATCTGAACAGCCGCACGCATCTGGTCGGGGATCGTTTCACGGTGGCCGATGCCCATCTGACTTGGGCGCTATTGCTGCTTCGCTACGCCCGCGTCGAGATCGACCGCCACCCGTCGCTGGTCAGCTATCTCGAACGCATGCAGGCGAGGCCCGCCGTGCGGGAAGCGATTGCCACCGAAAGCGCGCTTCGGAAGACCGTCGCAGTTTAGGCGCGGATCAATCGATCCGCGCGACCACCGCGAGCCTGCGGATGCCCTTGTTGCGGTAGGCATCGAGGAACGCGTAGTAGTCCTTGAACGACACGCAGCCGTTGGAATCGCCGTTCGGTCCGAGCATGAAGGTGTGCGCGAGCAGGCCGTCGCGGCCGTAGATCGCGCTCTCGCCGCCGATCGGCATCAGCCGCAGCGCGGGCACGCCGTGGAACAGCGCTTCGCGCGGCTTAAGGTCGTAGATGTGAGGCGGGGTCACGCCGCGCATACGGACGCGCGACGAACGGGGATCGTCGAGATTGGAGCCGAGGCCTGAATGCGCTTCGAGCCTGGTCCCGTCGGGCAGATACACCGTCTTGGCGGTGATGTCGTAGACCGCGGTGGAGCGGTCATACGGCGCCGAACCGCCCAGCATCGGGTTCTGTTCCTTCGGCGCGATGCTCGCGGTGACGCTGGCATCGGCCGACGCATAGGCGAGCAGGCCGCCGGAGGGCTCGCGCTTGCCCCAGAGCTTTTCGACCATCGACTGCCGCGGCCCGGTGATCGACATCACCGCAGCCTTGGCGCGATCGGCAAAGGATTTTGGCTTCGGCGCGGGCGCCGGCACGATCTCGGCCGGATCGGCCGAAGCAAGCTGCACCGGGGCATCGGCACGCTTGGGCTTGGCGGCATCCGCGAGCTTTTCAGCAACCTTGGACGGGTTCAGCGGCTTCAGCGCTTCCGCGACCCTCGCGACGACGGTGGGCTTCGCGGGCTCCTTGGTGGACTCCTTGGCTTCGGCGACCTTCGTTGCCGGCGCAGCGCTCGCGGCGTTGGAGTCCACGCCCTGGGTCGCAGCCGCAGCAAAGCGCTCGTTGAACATTTCGCGCGAGATCGGCGTGACGACCTGCACCCGGTCGGGCAGCAGCGAGAAGGCTTCCTTGATCGCCTCACCTGCCTCGCGCAGCGCAACCTTGGGCGCGCGCTTGATCACGGGCTCGTCGTAGCCAATGCTGCCGACGGTCGGATAGACGCTCGCGGCGAGGATGTTGGTGTAGACGGTCCAGCCGGCGCCAAGCACGACGCAGCCGATCAATGCGGCGCCAAGCCCGCTGTGGGTGGCCATTTTCCGGGAAGACTTCCGATTTGGATTCTTGGGCTTCCGTGCCGCGTTACTCTGCGCAGCGATACTCGTACTCATTCGCCTTGCGTCCAGGACGGTGTCACTCAGTCCCCCTTCGAAGTGCCGCTGGTCACGTTCCGGAGACAGCATTTCGCAGAGGCTCGGAGCGGCATTAAGGCGACTTTTAGTTAAATGCGGATTAAGTTCTGGCGGAGCTGGGGCAACCGGCCAGAGGTGTCCCATTTAGAGAAAAAATCCCGCAGAACTACGGACTTACGCGGCACTGTTAACCATGTTTCTCGGCCGGTTCGACGCAATGATCTGGCGTCTCCGACCGCAGCCTATGACGCATCCAACTGCGTCCATTCCGTGATCTTCCATGCCGTCAGAATCATAGCGACCCAGCGTTGCGCCAAGCTGGTGCGTTTCGGCTGACCGAAACTTGATCGCGCGCGCTCTGGCAAAGACTGCAGCGACAAAATACCTGCAGGCAACGCATTCTCGGCGGCCTCCACGTACGATACTATTCCCTATCAACCTCACCCTTGAAATGTGCCGAGCGCTGAAATGGAGGCTGGCATGACAAAGGTTGCGCGCGCCGGATTTTTTGCCCTGGCGTGCTCGCTCGTGTTGATGGGGTCGGCTGCCGCGCAGCCTGCGGCCAATGCGGGCTGTACGTCCTCGGCGTCGGCTGCCGGCACGCAGACCTGGCACTGTGACAACGGCATCACCATCGTTGCTGAAAATGGCGCCCGATTTGAACTTAAGGACGCCAACCGCGACGGACATATTGACTCCATCGAGTTGAGCAGCAAAGCCCTGCTGGTCGAGGTGCCGAAGAAGCCCGGCGGCAATCCCTTCAAGGTGCTGACGCCGCAGGCGATCGCAGCGGTGCGCGGCACCAAATGGGCGGTCGACGTCGGTGACGCGAAGACGTCCGTTTTCGTCGCCAATGGGCGCGTCGGCGTAATTCGCAGGGCCCGTGGGCGCGGCGTCGTACTCGGCCCCGGCGAAGGCGTCGACGTGGAAGCGACCGGCCCGCTGGCCGTCAAGCCATGGGGCCAGCCGCGCATCGACGCCTTGATGGCAAGGCTTGGACTATAAGGCTTGGTCAATAAGGCTCGGTCAACAAGGCTTGGACAACAAGGCTTGGACAATAAGGCTAGAAGATTGCAGTACGACGTGATGATGAGCCGACGCGTTCAGATCCTGGTGGCCCTCGTCCTCACCGCATTATGGGGCGGCAGCATCTATGCGGCCCACGCCAGCGGCCATCTGCGCTTTCTCGATCGGCTCGAGGCCACGCTGACCGACCTGCGCACGCTCGCCCGTGGCGTGCAGCGTCCGCCCGATCTCGTCACCATCGTCGCGATCGACGACACCGTGGTGAAGCGCGGCGGCAGCTATCCGTTGCCGCGCGCCGATCTCGCGCGCATCGTCGACACCATCGTGCAGTTCAAGCCGAAAGTCTTGGGGATCGACCTGCTGCTGGTCGACCGCAGTGCCGCGATCGGCGACGCCACGCTGGCGCATACGCTCGCCACCGGTCCCATGGTCCTTGCAGCCGCGGCGATCTTCCCGAGCGCCGATCAGACGGTGGCGCCGAGCAGCGAGGGCCTGCTCGGCGCCCTGCCCGAGGCCGAGCGCTTCCTGCTACCGCTGCCGGCGTTCGCCGATCACGCCGATGTCGGAATCGTCAACGTTGCGACGGGACAGTCGGGCTCTCCCCTCTCCGTGCCCATGCTGTTCCGGACGCACGACAAGGTCGAGCTGTCATTTCCGCTGCGAGTCGCGAGCCGCGCGCTCAACAAGCCGCTGACGATCGCGCCGGATCACCTCATGCTCGGCGATCGCGCGGTGCCGACCGACACCGATTTTGCGTTGCCGATCACCTATTACGGCCCGCGCCGGACCATCCGCACCGTCAGCGCGCAGAGCATCTTTGACGGAACGCTGGACCGCGCGGCGATCGAGAACCGCATTGTCGTGATCGGCGCCGCGGTCGCCGGCGGCGGCGATTTCTTCCCGACGCCGTTCGACACCCTGATGCCGGGCGTCGAGGTGGTCGCGACTGCGATCACGCATCTCGTTGCCGGCGACAGCATCGTGCGAGACCGCAGGGTTCACACCGCGGACGCGCTCGCGGCGATCCTGCTGCCGATGCTGCTGGTGGGTCTGCTCGCGTGGCGGCGCAGCGCGCCTGGCCTGATCGCAGCGGCTGTGGTGGTGATCGCCTGGGCGGCGCTCAATCTGATCGCATTCACGCACGGCGTCTGGCTGAATGCCGCGACGACGCTTGCGGCCGCGGTGCCGCCGGTCGCGATCTTTGCCGGCGTGCAATTGTGGGCGGGCGACCGCCGCACGCAATACCTCACAGCGAGGAGCCGGTCGCTGGCGCAATTCCAGTCGCCGGCAGTTCAGGAGTGGCTGGCGCAGGATCCCGATTTCCTCGCCACACCAGTCCGCCAGGACGCGGCGGTGATCTTCATCGATCTCTCCGGGTTCACGGCGCTGAGCGAACGGATCGATCCCGACCAGCTCCAGGACATTCTGAAGACGTTCCACGTGCTGATCGACAAGACCTCGGTCGATTGCGGCGGCATGATCACCAGCTTTCTGGGCGACGGCGCCATGATCCTGTTCGGCCTGCCAGCGGCGATGCCCGACGACGCGGCACGCGCGCTGAAATGCGCCATCGACCTGCATCGCGGCGTCGAGCGCTGGATCGCGTCACTGCCGCCCGCGATCGGCGGCCGGCTCGGTTTCAAGATCGGGGCACATTTCGGCCCGATCGTCGCCTCCCGTCTCGGCGAGAGCCACCAGCACATCACGGCCAACGGCGACACCGTCAACGTCGCGAGCCGGCTGATGGAAGTCGCGACCCAGAACGGCGCGCGGCTCGCATTGAG
This sequence comes from Bradyrhizobium sp. LLZ17, assembly GCF_041200145.1. Classification (NCBI taxonomy): domain Bacteria; kingdom Pseudomonadati; phylum Pseudomonadota; class Alphaproteobacteria; order Hyphomicrobiales; family Nitrobacteraceae; genus Bradyrhizobium; species Bradyrhizobium zaerense. The sequence goes on along the minus strand of NZ_CP165734.1, from coordinate 388,378 downwards.
TGATACGCTGCTCGATGCGGCCGACTACCTCGGCGATCGCGACAGCACACTGCGAGGGCCGCTCCGCACGCAAATCCGCGGCCGCTCCGGCACAGTCGCCGTCTGGTTCTGGCGCGATGAGAGCCAATCGAGGCAGCCGGCGGCCGAAGCCGACGTGGCAAGCTGAGCGGGTCGCGCCGCTACGGCTGCGCTTCCGGCGGTGGCGAGCGGTCCAGCACGTCGCCCTTGGCGCCTTCCAGCAGATCAACGGCATAGGTCTCGATGACGAGCGGACCGCGCTTGCGCTGCAATTCCGCAACGCGCGTCACCTGCGCAAAGAGGTCCCTGAGGAAGGGCTGGCCATCGGGACGCGGCTCGTCGACATAGATCAGCTTGCCCGCCAGCAGTTTTGCATCGGGCTCGGGCATGTTGACCCAGCGGATGCGCTGGTTCCGCTGCACCACGCAGGTGCCGCGCGGCAGATAGAAGGCGAGCCAGCCCGTGGTGCCGTAATCCGGCGCCAGCACGCAAGTCGCCCCGGTCCGGACCCGCGCGGCTTCGATGCCGGCGGCAAGCTCGCGCCAGCCGACGCCGACGCTGCGCACGGTCGAATCGCGGCGGTAGCCGGACAGCCAGCCGGTATTGGCCTGCACGATGAGCGCTGCGAACATCACGATGCCGGCTGGCGCCGCCCAGCGCAGACAAAAATCCACCAGCCGTCGCGCACGCGGTTTCCACTGCACGAGATTGGCGGCGGCCGCCGCGGCGACGACAAAAGGCGGATAGACCGGCGCGAACCAGTTCGCCTCGACGCGGGCATGCAGCGAATGCCAGACGAAATAGCCGACGATGGTCCAGAACAACGCCTCGATCAGCACGCGCGAGGCCAGCGCGCCGGCGCGGCGCCAGGTCAGCGCGTGCAGCCCCATGGCACCGAGGATGAAGACCAGCGGGGTTGCGAACGCGATCTGGGTCGGGATCAGCTCGGCGATGAAGACGGGCCGGAAATCCTCGATCCGCGCGCGCCCGAGCTGCTTTGCGAACGAGACCCATTGATGATCCGCATTCCAGAGGATCACCGGCGAAAACAGCGCGAGCGCAACGAGGCCGCCGAGATAGGGCCAGGGCGAGAGAAACCAGCGCCGCAGCTTCGGGACCGCCGCGAGCCAGATCAGGATCGCAGGGCCAAAGAACATGGCGGTGTATTTCGACAGCAGCGCCGCGCCGACGGCGGCGCCGACCGCGAGCCACCAGGCACCGCGGCCGGTCTCGAGCACCTTTGCCAGAAAAAACAAAACGAAGCTGGAGGCCACCAGCAGCGGCGCGTCGGGCGTCACGATCAGCGTGCCGACCGCCACCATCAGCGTGACGTTGAGCAGGATGGCGCTGGTCGCCGCCACCCGCGCGCCGCCGAACAGGATCGCAGCCGAGCGGTAGATCGCGTAGCTCATCGGCAAAGCAAGCAGGACCGAGACGAGGCGGACGCCGAGCTCGGTATCGCCGGCGATCATGGTGCCGGCGCGGATCACATAGGCGACCATCGGCGGATGGTCGTAATAGCCGCCCGCCAGGCTCTTCGACCACATCCAGTAATAGGCTTCGTCGAAGGTGATCGGCGTGAAGGCGGCCGCAACGAGCCGCAAGCCGAGCAGCGCAAGGATCACCAGCGCCGTATTGCGGATGATCCGCGCGTCAGCCCCGCCCATGCCAGATTCCTCGGCGCGCTATTTCTTGCGCCAGACGAACAGTCCGGACATCGCGTAGTTCCACACCACGCCCATCAGCGCGCCGGCCATGCCGGCCAGCCACCAGATCGGCTCCTGGTCGTAGACCGAGAAGGCGACGCCGACATTGGCAAGCAGGCCGACGCTGCACACCACGTAGAACATGATCAGGCCGCTCAGGAGCGCAAAGCCCTTCAGCCGCTGATCGCGATAGGTCAGGAAGTTATTGAGGACGAAATTGCTGGTCATGGCGACGATGGCGCCGGCGGCCTGCGCCTCCGCGAACGGCACCTTGATCAGCTCGAGCGCAATGAACAGCGTGGTGAGATGCACCACGAGACCGATGCCGCCGACCATCGCGAACAGGATGAAGCGCAGCGAGACGGTGTCATTGCTCAGCTTCGCCAGCACCAGGCCGATGAAATCGAGCGCGACCATGGAATCGAGCTTGCTCTCGCCGTGCTGGCGTTGACCGAAGGTGTAGGGAATCTCGACGGCGCGCAACGTGCCATGCGCGGTCGCAACCAAATCGAGCAGGATCTTGAAGCCGTGCACCGACAGTTTCGGCGCCAACTCCTCGAAACGGTCGCGGCGAACCATGAAGAAGCCGCTCATGGGATCGGCGATCTCGACCCGCAGCATCTTCTTCGCGACCTCGGTCGCAAGCGCGCTGGCGCCGGCACGCTGCTTGTTGAAGCCTTCGCTCTTGTACCCCTCGATGTAGCGGCTGCCGACCACGAGGTCGGCCTGCCCGCTTGCAAGCAGCGACAGCATTTTCGGCAGTTGCGTCTCGTCGTGCTGGAGATCGGCGTCGATCACGGCCGCATAGGGTGCGCTGGAGGCAAGGATGCCCTCGATGCAGGCTCCGGACAGGCCGCGGCGGCCGATGCGGCGGATGCAGCGCACGCGGCTGTCGCGCTGCGCCAACGCACGCACCACGTCCCAGGTGCCATCGGGCGAATTGTCATCGACGAACACGACCTCCCAGGCAACGCCGGCAAGCGACGCTTCAAGCCGCCGGTACAGCACCGTGACATTGTCGCGCTCGTTGAAGGTCGGGACGATGACCGAAACTTCCGGCGATCGCGAGCTCGCTTGGGGGGGATTTTCGGGGCCCGGTCTGATCGCTTCATTCATGACGGCAGCGTATATCCGCCGCGTCCTGCGCTGCCAAGCCGGGGTTTCTCTGGGGATCGGCCCAAAAGGGCCGCAAAATGCCAACGACCCCGGAACGGCGGACCGCGCGTACATCCGGCGCGGGCCAAGCTATTCCAAGGTCGTTTCGACAACGGAGATTGTCACTCAACGTTGCCGTCTCAGCCTAAATAGGAACGGCACGGGCGCCTCGCAAGGGGTCGGAACTGCCTTTTTCAGGCCCTTATTGGTTCGGGACTTCCCGGATCACCGGGCCGCGCGGTGCGGGCGCGGCGGGGGCCGCGGGCGCCGCAGCAGGGGCTGCGTCGGACTTCACCGGCTTGGGCGGCTTGCCATATTGGCCGATCGGCCCAAACACGACAGCGACCGCAAGCACCACCGCGGCGACGATCGCGCCAAAAATGCCCCCTACCGACTCAGACGACATGCGAACCCGTCCCCGTTCCAGATCGGCCCAGTAATACCACGGATGAACGCGCGGCCGGAAGGGGTCCGCCACTCCCCTACTGTACTGGCGGCCGGTGCTTGACGAAGGCCGTCACGATGTCCTTCTGCGCCGACTCCACCGCCCTGTTCGCGGTCGCGAGATGGGCGCCGGCATCGATGGTCGGATACTGCGCGGTGAGATAATCAAGCAGCGCCACCCGGTAGGACTGGCGCTCCGACGGACAGGCCCCCGCGACCGATCGGCCAAAATCCTGTTCCGACAGGCCCTGATTGCTATTCCGCGAATATTCGCGCGCCAGGCAATGCCAGTAATCGTCGCGGCCCTGCATCGCGAGCTTCTGCGCACCTTTCGCATCGTTGTCCTCCGCCATGACAGCTGATGTCGTGACGGCAGAAGTGATGGCGGCAGATGTCATCATTGCGAGCGCCGCTCCCATCATCAGCATCCGCATCTTGTTCTCCTTTTTTTGCAGATTCCACCGCGAGCTTAGACGGGAGACGGCAACTGGCCAATCACATCTGGTTTGATTAGGATGACGGCCCTCCCCTCCTCGACGATGTGAGTTGCGCCCGTGGCCAAAGCAAAAACCGCGTCAAAAAAATCCGGCAACATCTTCATCGGCGTCGGCGGCTGGACCTTTGAGCCCTGGCGCGGCGTGTTCTATCCGGAAAAGCTGACGCAGGCGAAGGAGCTCTCCTACGCCGCCTCGAAGCTGACCTCGATCGAGATCAACGGCACCTATTACGGCTCGCAGAAGCCAGAGAGCTTTCGCAAATGGGCAAGCGAAGTCCCGGAAGGTTTTGTGTTCTCGGTCAAGGGGCCACGCTTTGCCACCAATCGCCGCGTGCTGGCGGAGGCCGGCGATTCCATCAAGCGGTTCTACGATTCCGGCGTGCTGGAGCTCGGCGACCATCTCGGCCCCGTGCTCTGGCAGTTCGCGCCGACCAAAAAATTCGACGGCGCCGATTTCGGCAAGTTCCTCGAGCTGCTGCCTCGCAAGCTCGACGGCCGCGCGCTGCGCCATGTCGTGGAGGTCCGCCACGACAGTTTTTGTACGCCGGACTTCGTCGCGCTGATCCGCGAATTCGAAACGCCGGTGGTATTTGCCGAGCATGGCAAATATCCGGCGATCGCAGACGTCGCCGGTGATTTCGTCTACGCGCGGCTTCAGAAGGGTAATGACGAGATCAAGACCTGTTACCCGCCGAAGCAGCTCGACGCCTGGAGCAAGCGGTTTCAGGCCTGGGCCGAGGGAAGCGAACCCGACGATTTGCCGAAGGTCGACAAGGCCAAGCCGAAGAAGGAACCGCGCGACGTGTTCGCGTATGTCATTCACGAAGGCAAGGTGCGCGCACCGGCCGGCGCCATGGAACTGATCGCGCGCGTTGCCTGACGGGTGGTTCATGGCAAAGACAAAGAAGCTCTTCACCATCGGTTATGAGCAGACGCCGCCCAAGGCCGTGCTGGACGAGCTGGAGCAGGCCGGTGTCAAGCTCGTGGTCGACGTCCGCGCTGTGACATCGTCGCGGCGCCCGGGCTTTTCGAAGAAGCAGCTTGCCGCAGGCCTGGATGAACGCGGTATCGCCTACGTCCATCTCGCCGCGCTCGGTACACCCAAGGAAGGCCGCCTCGCCGCGCGCAGCGGGCACTACGACATGCTCGAAAGGATCTACGCGAAACACCTGAAGACGCCGCAGGCCAAAGAAGAGATCGACGAGCTCTCGGCGCTGGTGAAGAAGGCCGGCCCGGTCTGCCTGCTCTGCTATGAGCGCGACCACACCCACTGCCATCGCCAGATGATCGCGGAGGTGATCGAGGAGCGGGATGGGGTGGTGGTGAAGAATTTGGCGGGGCGACAGGTGTAGTCTGCATGTCATTCCGGGGCGCGCATAGCGCGAGCCCGGAATCCATCAAGCCACAGAGTCAATCGATGAATGGATTCCGGGCTCAGCGCTTTTGCGCTGCCCCGGAATGACGACTGGAGAGAGCGTGCTAGACGATGCGCCTCTACCCCTCCCCGCCAGCCGGAACGTCCCTTCCATCATCTGCACGCAGTTGCCGCCGACATGGGCTGAAACGATCTTGCCGTCCTGCTTGCGCACGCGCGTCAGGAGCAGGCTTGGGCGGCCCATGTCATAGCCCTGCCCGACCGTGAGCTTCAACTCGGCGTCAGGCGTGCGATCGAGATCGGCGAACAACGCGGCTGCTGCGACGGTGGCGCTGCCGGTGGCGGGGTCCTCGACGAGACCGCTGGCGCCGCGCATGAACATCCGCGCTTGGCGTTCGCAAGGCGCCTCCGCCGCCGGCACGTCGCGCGTATAGAACCACACCGAGAACGCACCGTCGCGCGGAAGAACCCTGCCGAACGCCGCCGCGTCGGGCCTGGCGCGCTTGAGCGCATCGCGCGAATGCAGCTCAGCCACCAGAAATGGCGTTCCCACGCTGACAACCTGCGGCGCGTGACGATCGATCTTGATGTCCTCCGCGGTCAAGGAGATGCAGGCCGCGACCTCTTCGGCGGAACACTGCGCGAGCCGCGAGAGCGGCTGCGGCGCCGTGAGTTCGGTGCTGACCACCCGGCCCTGCTCCCGCACGATCTCAACCGGCACGAGCCCAGCCTTCTCCTCGAACAGCAGACGCGGCTTCGGCTCCTTCGCGATCGTCGCGAGCACGAAGGCGGTGCCGACATTGGGATGGCCCGCGAACGGCAGCTCCCGCACCGGCGTGAAGATGCGCACCTCGGCGTCATTGGCCTTATCGCGCGGCGGCAGCACGAAGGTCGTCTCGGAATAATTGAACTCGGTCGCGATCGCCTGCATCTGCGCGGTCGAAAGCCCCGCCGCATCCAGCACCACGGCGAGCTGGTTGCCGCCGAAGGCGCGGCCAGTGAACACGTCGACGGTGATGTAGCGGCGCTGCATGTAAAACCCTCACGCAAATGGCGTGCCGCAACCGGCCGCCTCGCGCAGCACTCTACAAGGCGTGAACATCGTCCGTCATGCCCCAAAATTCGGAGCATTCGGAGCAATCGCGGAGAGCTTCAGAAGCGGAACAGCGGCTGGGGCGAGGCCAGCACTTTCGCGCGCTCGTCTTTGTCGACGATCAGCGCATCGAGAAATTGGCGGTTCTTCGCGTAATTCTGCGTTGCCTCGAACTGCGTGTGCGGCCAATCGCTGCCCCACAGCAGGCGATCGAGCCCGTAAGCGTTGCGCAGCAGCGGATAGGCCTCTTTCGCAAAACTCTCGCCCGCCGCGCCGTTGCGGTACGGCGCCGAGATCTTGACCCAGACGCTCCGGGTCGCCCCGAGCTTCAGCACCGACTGAAAGCCGGGATCGGCAACGCCGAGTTTCGGATCGGGCAGCGCGTAATGATCGAGCACCACCGCGACGCCGTGATCGAGCAGCTTCGGCGCAAGCTCGGCGAGATCGGAGGCGTTGCGCTGGATCTCGACCTGCCAACCCATCGCTTTCACCTCCGCAAGCAGCGTCTTCCATTCGGGGGGCGGCGAGATCGGGCAAGGGCTGGCCGACAAGGTTGAGGCGGATGCCGACAACGCCGGCACGATCGAGCGCACGCAGCTCATCGGCAGCGACTTTAGGGTCGACGACGGCAATGCCGCGCAGGCGGCCGCTGGTCTGCTTCAGGCATTCGACCAGATAGGAATTGTCGGTACCGAGAAAGCTCGGCTGCACCAGCACGCCATTGGTCATGCCATTGCGGTCGAGCTGCTCGAGATAGAGCGACAGCGGCGCGTCATAGTCGGGCGCATAGCGACGGCCGGGCGCGAGTTTTAGCCCGCGATGGAAGACATGGGCGTGGGTATCGATGGTCTTCAAGCTCGTCTCACTCATCGCTTGGCCCGCGGCGGCCAACGCCGGCACGAGGGATACAAGGCCGGCGCCGAACTGGCGGCGGGTCAGGCCACGCTGGCTGAACATCATGGTGATTGCTCCTCATTCTTCGTCAGGCGCGCGCCGCAGCAGTCTGCTCAAACACTTTGCCGCGGGTTTCGGGGAGGAGCAGCACCGCGATCAGCACAAGCGAATAGGCGAAGGCCGCGTCGATGCCGATTGCCGCTCCGAGCCCGATGTGATCGCTGAGGAAGCCGACCAGGAACGGGAATGCGGCGGAGACGATGCGGCCAAAATTGTAGCAGAAGCCGACGCCGGTGCCGCGCACGCCTGCGGGATAGAGCTCGCTGAACAGTGCGGCCATGCTGGCAGGGATTCCGGCTGAGAAGAAACCCAGGGGGAAACCGAGCACCAGCATCTGCGCGTCCGTCAACGGCGCGAAGATATAGACCAGCACCGTCACGATGCAGGCCGCCGCGAACAAGGCGACATTGGCGCGGCGGCCGATGCGGTCGCTGATGGTGCCGCTTGCAATACAGCCGCAGAAGAAGGCAAGGATGATGACGGCGAGGTAGCCGCTGGAGCCCAGCACCGACAGGTGCCGCACCTCGCGCAGATAGGTTGGCAGAAAGGTTGTCAGCGCGGCATAGCCGCCATGGGCGCCGATGCCGAACAGGCCGCCGACCAGGGTCGAACGCAGCACGTCGCGATGGAAGATGCCGGAGAGCGTGGCGAGGAACGGCGCGTTTGCGTCGGCTGCTGCGGCACGCGGCGGCTCTTTCAAACCACGGCGAATGAAAATGATCAGAAGCGCAGGCAAGAGCCCGATCGCAAACAGCAGCCGCCAGGCGATATCCGCCGGCGCATAGGTGAAGATCAGCGCCGACAGCAGCACGGCCGCGCCCCAGCCGACAGCCCAGGCGCTCTGCACCGAGCCGAGCGCCTTGCCGCGATGCTCGGGGCGGATGATCTCGGCCATCAGCACCGCGCCGCAGGCCCACTCGGCGCCGAAACCGACGCCCTGGATCGCCTTGAGTACGACAAGCTGGGTGTAGCTCATCGCAAACGCGCTGGCGAAGGTCGCCAATGCAAACGTCGCGACCGTGATCTGGAGTGCCTTGACGCGGCCGAAGCGGTCGCCGAGCGCGCCGCCGAGCCAGCCGCCGAATGCGCCAAAGAACAGCGTCACCGAGCCGAGCAGCCCGGCATCGGCCTTGCTGATGCCGAACGCTGCGATCAGCGCCGGAATCGCGAGGCCGAACATCTGGACATCGAGCGCATCCAGTGCCCAGCCGCCAAAGCTTGCCCAAAACGTCCGCTTCTCAAGCGGCGAGCATTCACTGTACCAGTTCGCCATTGTTTCCCCCTGAATTCGTTATTGATTGATCTTGCTGAAGCCCGCTCTCACCGGATCTCGGCGTGGTAGCGGAAGCGATCGGCGGGTCCGCGCGACCGTCGCCATTCGATCGGCCGCCGCTCCAGATCGAACGCGAGGCGCTCGATCACGATCAGCGGCGCATGCGCCTCAAGCCGCAGCAGCCGCGCCTGCATCTCGTTGGCCGTCTCGACCGTCAAGATTTCTTCGGCCGAAACCACGACCTCGCCGCAACGTTCTTCGTAGAGCGGATAAAGCAGGTCGCCGAACTCGGCGGTGTCGATCTCGAGGATTTTTGCGAAGCGCGATTGCTGGAGCCAGATCTCTTCCGCCAGCAGCGGTACGTCGTCGATCAGACGCAGGCGCGACAGGCTGATCACGGGCTCGCCTGTGGGAATGCGTAGCGCCGATGCGACAGCCGACGTCGCCGGCACGCTCTTGCGTCGGATGATGCGGCTCTTCGGAACGCGGCGCTCGCCGCTCTCGGACTGGAACCGGAAGAAGCGGAACAGCGAGGAATTGAAGCGCGCCCGCCGCACGAAGGTGCCGCGGCCCTGCTGGCGCTCCAGCACCACATCCGAGACCAGCTGGTCGATCGCCTTGCGGACGGTGCCGATGGCAACACCGTAATGTGCAGCGAGTTCGGCTTCGGACGGGATCGGCTCGCCGGGCCGCCATTCATTGCGGTTGATCCGCGCGGCGAGATCGTCGCGCAGGCGCTGGTAGCGTGGCAGGCGGTCGTCGAGCGGCGCTGAACTCATTTGGTCATATAGATGACTAGATGAATTCGGAGTCAAGCACTACGAAAATACCACGATGTTCGAGCCCGCCGCAGAAGACCCGCGGCCGGATCGCAGACTTCGCCGACCCGGCCGCGCCCAGCTCGATCGTCAGTTCGTGGTCTTCGGCATACAAGGCGGCTCCTTGTAGGGCGCGGTGGCATAGGCGCCCTCTGCGGGAGCCCTCACGCAGTCGCCCGTTGTGTGGAGTGCGGCGCGCCGCGCCGGCGCAGCGGCCACGGCGTAGGCTTGATAGACGGAAGCGGCGATCAGGGCAGCCGAGACGAAGCTCAATCGGATCATGGATCTTCTCCGCGTGACAAACGGAAGCCGAAAGATTTCGACGTCCTGAGTGCAGGAGCGGAATGCCGCCGCAGATATTTCATCGCGGGTCTTCAAACAAACGCGAGCGGCTTGCGAGGACGCCAAAAGCCTCCCTCACCCCAGCTGAAACACCGCCATCGGCTGCTCGTAACCGCGTACCGTGACCTCACCGAGCGCCACCGCATCGCCGCCGTCATCGCCCAGCGCCTCGCGCACGGCGGACGAGATCAGGAGCTGGGAGCCAAACTCCTTGTTCAGCGCCTCAAGCCGGGAGGCAAAGTTCACGGTGTCGCCGATCACGGTGTATTCCTTGCGCCGGGGCGAGCCGATATTGCCGGCGACGACCTCGCCGAAATGGATGCCGATGCCGATTCTGAGCGGCCAGCTGGTCTGCGCGTTGATGCGGTCCATCGCGCTCAGCATCTCGCGGCCGGCGGCGACCGCGCGATGGGCGGCGTCGGAGGCCTCCAGCGGCGCGCCGAACAGCGCGAGAAAGCCGTCGCCGAGAAACTTGTTCACGATGCCGCCCTCCCGATCGAGGATGTCGACCAGCACGGCGAAGGCGCCGTCGAGCCGGTCGACCACCTCCTGCGGCGTGCGCGACTGCGCGCCGGCGGTGAAGCCACGGAAATCGACGAACATCACGGCGACACGGCGGAGGTCGCCGGCAGCACTTGTGCCCTCCGCCATCAATCGTTCCACCACCTGAGGCGAGACGTGCTGGCCGAACAAATTAGTCACCCGGTCCCGCGCGGTGGCGGCCGCGATGCTCGCGGCAAATTGCCGCCGCAATCGCGCGCCGACGGCGCCCGCGAGCACGCCGCCGATCAGGATGATGGTGCTGCGCACGGCGTGAAAGTAGATCAGGGGTTCGCCGGCGTCGTCAGCCGAATTGTAGTACAGCGCGACGGCCAGGAGTTCGGCTGCGGCCACGAATCCCGTGAAGGTGGACAGCCAGAAATCGAGACGCAGCGTCGAAAGAATGATGAAGATGAAATAGGCCAGTGGCAGCACGAAGCCGAGCGCGGGCCCAGCGCCCATGCTGCGAATCTGGAGGATCAGGATGATCGTCGGCAGCGATGTTTCGATTGTTGCGCCGATATAGCGCCTGATCACCGGCAGGTCGCGATCGAGCTTGAGGTTTCGCGTGATCTGGCTGTGGACCCAGACCTCGAAGAGGATGAAGCCCGCCAGGAGGATGTATTCGCGGACAAGACCTCCCGTCCCGCGCCAGATCCGGTTCACGATGGCGGGGTCGATCAGGTAGGTCGAGGTGAGGAACAAGATCATCACGCAGCCAGTGATGATCAGCGCCTTCACCCGCAACAGCTCGGTGCGCAGCACCTCCCGCGTCAGCTCGCGCTCGAATTCGTCCGACAAAACGGCACGCTGCCGGGTTTTCCTGCTCGCAAAACTGACCATTCCACCCCCAGTCATTCCGGGGCGATGCGGAAGCATCGAACCCGGAATCTCGAGATTCCGGGTTCGCGCTTCGTGCGCCCCGGAATGACATCAGGGGGCATCTTGCCTCAATCCAGCGTGCGGCGGAAGCGCGTCACGGCGATCGTCATGGCGAGCAGCATCAGGGCGGCCAGCGCCAGCGCATCGAAGCGCAGGTTTTGCATGCTCGCGCCTTTCAGCATGATGGCGCGGACGATGCGCAAATAGTGCGTCAGCGGCAGGGCCTCGCCGACATATTGCGCCCAGGCCGGCATCCCCGCGAACGGGAACATGAAGCCGGAGAGCAAGATGCTCGGCAGGAAGAACATCATCGACATCTGCATGGCCTGGAGCTGGTTCTGCACCACCGTCGATATCGTGTAGCCGATCGCCAGATTGGTGGTGATGAACAGCGTCGAGAGCAGCGCCAGCAGGAACAGATTGCCCAGCACGGGCACACCGAACAGGAACACGCCGATGCCGATGATGAGGAAGGCCTGGACGAAGCCGACCAGCACGTAAGGGATGATCTTGCCGAACATCACCTCGACCGGCTTGATCGGCATCGACAGCAGGCTCTCCATGGTGCCGCGCTCGACCTCGCGCGTCACCGAGAGCGCGGTGAAGATCAGCATGGTCATGGTCAGGATGGTGCCGACGAGGCCCGGCACGATGTTGAGGCTCGAGACCGCCGCCGGATTGTAGCGGGCATGCGCGCGGATCTCGAACGGCATGGCCGGGGGATCGCCAATAAAGAGATCGTGCTGGAGCGCGGTCTGCACGATCATGCCGAGCGAGCCAAGCGCGGCGCTTGCCGCAACCGGATCGGTCGCATCGGCCGCGACCAGCAGCGCCGGCCTGTCGCCGCGCCGCACCGCACGCTCGAAGCCGCGCGGGATCTCGACGCCAAACAGCACCTTGCCGGATTTCAGCAGGTTGTCGAAATCATCGACGTCGTGCACCTGGTAGATGAAGCGGAAATAGGCGGTGTTCTCCAAGGCCTTCAGCACCGAGCGGGCGAGATCGGAGTCCTCCTGCAACAACACCGCGCTTGGCAAATTGTGCGGCGTGGTGTTGATGGCATAGCCGAACAGCAACAGCTGCATCACCGGCAGCATCACGATCATCGCGAACGAGACGCGATCGCGCCTGAGCTGGATGAACTCCTTGATCAGCATCGCATAGGAGCGCTTCCAGAAGCCGAACCGCTCGCGGATTTCGCGGGCGGGGGCCGAATGATCGACGGCACTCATTGGAAATTATCCTTGGAGCGGCCCATCAGCTCGATGAAGACATCCTCCAGCGACGGCGCCGATTTATGCCAGTGCAGGCCGGTCTTTTCACGCCACGGCGCGATGCTCGCCTCCAGTGCCGCGACATCGCGACCGGAGACGTGGAGCGAGGTGCCGAACGGCGCCACCATGTCGACGCCCGGTTTGCCGGTGAGCTGGGCCGTCAGGCTGTTGAGGTCCTCGCCGGTCACGGTGTAAGTCGTGAGCGCGGATTTCGCGATGACCTCGTCCACCGTGCCGTGCGCGAGCAGATGGCCATAGGCGATATACGCGATCTCGTGGCATCGCTCGGCCTCATCCATATAATGGGTGGAAACCAGCACGGTCAGTCCATCGGCGGCAAGCGCATGGATCTCGTTCCAGAAATCGCGCCGCGCCTTGGGATCGACGCCGGCGGTCGGCTCGTCGAGCAGCAACAATTGCGGATTGGGCAGCGTGCAGGCCCCTAACGCAAGGCGTTGCTTCCAGCCTCCGGAGAGCTCACCGGCAAGCTGCTCCCCGCGGCCGGAAAGACCGAGCCGTCTGATCATGTCGCGCGCAGCGCGGCGCGGATCGCGCAGGCCGTAGAGCCGCGCGACAAATTCGAGGTTCTCGCGCACGCAGAGGTCCTGATACAGGCTGAAACGCTGGGTCATGTAGCCGACCTGGCGCTTGATCTTTTCGGCATCGCGCAAGATGTCATAGCCGAGACAGGTGCCCTCGCCGCTGTCAGGCGTGAGCAGGCCGCAGAGGATGCGGATGGTGGTGGTCTTGCCCGAGCCGTTGGGTCCGAGGAAGCCGTAGATCGAGCCGCGCTTCACCTGCATCGACAGATCGTGCACGACCTCGCGGCCGCCGAACGATTTGCTCAGGCCCTTGACGTCGATCGCAATGCCGTTGCCGCCGTTCATCGCTTGTCCGCCACCGGCGTTTTCGGGTTGAGATAGACGCTGATCGGCTGGCCGACGCGCAGGGCATCCGGCCGCGAGGGCCGCGCCTGGACCAGATGGACGAGCTTGTTGCGTTCATCGAGGCTGTAGATCACCGGCGGGGTGTATTCGGCGGTGGTCGCGATGAAATAGATTTTTGCCGTGAGATCGGCGCCGCAATTGTCGCATGTCACGCGCACCTCGTCGCCGATCGCAAGCTTCGGAAGCTCGGTCTCCGGCACGAAGAAGCGCAGCTTCATGTTGCCGGGCGGCATGATCGAGAGCACCGGCCGCTGCGCCGCCACCATCTCGCCCTCGCGGAAGTAGATCTGCTGGATGGTGCCGGCGACCGGCGCAAAACCTTTTCGCCGCGCCATCCGCGTCTGTGACGTCGCCACCCGCGCCTCCGCGACCCGCAAGGCGGAGACGGCGGAGTCAAGATTGGCCTGCGTGCCCGAGCCGGTCTTGCTCAGCGAGGCCGCACGGTCATAGGTCTGTTGCGCATTGGCGAGCGTCGCCTTGTTCTGGTTGAGATCGGCAAGCTGGAGGTCGTCGTCGACGGAATACAAGGCATCGCCGGCCTTCACTTCGTCGCCTTCGCGCACGTTGAGCTTGGTGACCCGTCCGGCTTCGTCCGGGCTGACGAAGATCATGTCGGCCTCGACCCAGCCCTGGAAGCCGGGATCACGCTTCTCGTTGCAGCCGGCGAGGCCGATGGCGAGCATCAGAACTGCGATCGAACCGAGGCGCGGCCGAAACCGCTGTTGCACCCTCACCCTGAGGAGCCGCGAAGCGGCGTCTCGAAGGGCGAGGAGCCACAGCCGGGCCTTCATCCTTCGAGACGCGCGTTCCGCGCTCCTCAGGATGGGGTGAAAGGTGCTTTGCGACGACGTCATGTCGTGCTCCGTTTCCCAAATATCAAATCGAGATGAACGCGCAGCATTTCCTGCGCATCGAGCGGCGCGTGCTGCGCAAACAGGCTCTGCCACATCACCGCAATGAGCGCCGGCGCGACCAGGATCTGCGGAAAGCGCGCGAGATCCTTTTCGCGGATCTCGCCGCGGGCGATGCCGAGCTCGATCAGCGCGCGCATGCCGGCCATCCCGCGCGAGACGACCTCGCGGTAGTAGAAGTCCGCCACGGACGGAAAGCGCGGCCCCTCTGCAACGATCAGGCGCACGAGATCGCCACGCCTGGTGCCGATCACCTCTTTCAGGAAGTTGCTCGCAAAGGTCTCGACGAGATCGCGCACCGAGCCGGTCGGCGGCGGTAGTGCGTTGAGCCGCGCCACCACCGGCACGATCACGATCCGCACCAGCTCCTCGAACATCGATTCCTTGTCCTTGAAGTGCAGGTAGATCGTGCCCTTGGCCACGCCTGCGCGCTTGGCAATGTCGTCGAGCCGCGTCGCCGCAAAGCCGCGGGCGATGAACTCCTCCATCGCGGCGTCCACGATCGCGGCGCGCCGCTCCTCCGCGCGCGCGGCGCGGCTCGAGGCGGGCGCGGCTTTCTCTTCAGCTGGCGCGCCGCTCCGTGCGTGGACTGCGGATGCTGTGACGGCTTTGGCGGGCTTTTTTGTCATGGCGCTATTATGACTGACTAGTCAGTCACTGTCAATCAGATGAGCGCTCCCGACCGAGGAAGACATTAGTCTTGACTAATGCATTAGCCTACGCTAATTAGTCGGCATGATCGAAACCGCCCCAAACCCCGTCACCGCCGTGATGCGCGCCCTCGCCGATCCGACCCGGCGTGCCGTGTTCGAGCGCGTGTTCGAGAGCAAGGAGATCAGCGTCGCCGAGCTGACGCGCGGCTCGGGCGTGACCCAGGGCGCGATCTCGCAGCACCTGAAATCGCTAAAGCAGGTGGGCCTGGTCGCCGAGCGTGCCGATGGTCGCAACGTCTATTACCGCGCTGCGCCGCAAGGACTCGAGCCGCTGGTCACCTGGATGGATCATTACGGCGTCTTCTGGCGCGAGCGCTTCCAGAACCTGCGTGACCTCTTGAAGGAGATCGACCCGTGAGTGCTGCCGAGCTGAAAGCCGAGGCCCAACAAGCTATCCAAAAAGATATCCGGGACATCGTGATCGATGAGGTGTTCCCTCACGCGCCCGAGACGATCTGGAAAGCGCTGACCAGTGCCCAGTTGATCGCACGCTGGCTGATGCCGCCGACCGGCTTCGAAGCCGTCGAAGGCAACACCTTCACGTACCAGACCGCCCCGGGCGGCGCCTGGGACGGCGTGATCCATTGCCGGGTGCTGGAGGTCGTGCCGAACCGGCGCCTCGTCTACGCCTGGAAGGGCGGCGACGCGCGCAACACCGGCTACGGCGCACCGCTCGATACGGTCGTGACCTGGTCCCTCACCCCGGTCGAAGCCGGCACGCGCATCCGGCTGGTTCATGCGGGCTTCGTTCTGCCCGGGAACGACACGGCCTACACGGGCATGAGCGGCGGCTGGAAGAAGGTGGTTCGCCAGCTCGACGAGATCAGCGGCGAAGCCAAGTAAGGAATTATCGCGATGAAGAAGCCCTATACCGGCGGCTGCGCCTGCGGCGCGATCCGCTACTCGATAGCCAGCGAGCCGTTATTCGCCAATCACTGCCAGTGCCGGGACTGCCAGCGCGAGAGCGGCACCGGCCACGGCTCTACGCCACGTTCGCGCGCGACGGCGTCACCTTGACGGGCGAGGCCAGCCGATGGGACATGGTCAGCGACAGCGGCGGCGTGAAGACGCGCGCCTTCTGCGCCGTGTGCGGTGTGCCGGTCTACATGACCTTCGCAGCACAGCCCGGAATCTTCACCATCCGCGCAGCGAGCCTCGACGAGCCGGCCCGCTTCAAGCCGCAGGTCGTCACCTACGCCGCGCGCGGACATGGCTGGGATCATCTGGATCCGGAGCTGACGAAATTCGAGACCATGCCGCCGCGGTAGCGATTGATTGGGTTGATCGCGGCCGCGCGGAAGGTGCGCTCCCTCCCCCGCAAGCCTTGCGGGAGAGCCTCAACGGCCAACACCGGCACCTTCGTCAACTGTGGAATTTCAATCCATCGACGATCTTGTCGATCACCTTGCGCTCGGCGCGCATAGCGATGCCGACGAGATTGAGGTCAGCACGCGCCACCGCCTTCACCACCTCACGATTGGCCGCGTCGTGCGTGGTCTTGAACATGCCCTCGGTGTAAACCGCCGGCGCGACGTTGCGCGTGAGCGCACGATCGAGTGCGCGCGACAAGGCCGGACCATCGGCGCCATAGATCAGGATCGGCTGGCCGATCATCGCAAGATATCTTGTTCCAGAGGCGTCCTCATAGGCATCGCCAATGCATTCCGGAAACGCGGCAGCGACGCCGCTCGTCAGGAACGACGCGACATTGAGCTTCTGCCAGGCCTCGAGATCGTTGCGAATGACAACGGCGACTTTCGTGTCGAACAGCATGAATTCTCCCACACGCTTCCAACCGCCGAGAAAGACAGCAGGATTTCTCGCGCGACGATTGCGGCTGCGAATGTAACTCGGATTGACCTATCGATCACAGTTCGGAAATTTCAAGCGAGATGCGCTCGGCTGCACTTCTCCTCGCGAGTCAGGCGGGCTATATCTCGCGCGCCCCTGTCATCGAACTGTCACAAATTGCGAATGTCGGAAATTGGCGCCATCAAGCGATCCTTCGAACCCGCGCAGCGTCCGACGAAGACCAATGGTCATCCGTTGCCGGTGGACGGGAAGGCAAACAAGAACTCCGCCGTTTCCAGCGCAAGGTCTGGTTCCGAGTTCCGCAACGACGGGGTTTCGCCCGAAGCGTGCGTGCAGGTCGGCCGTTCCGCCGATGAAACGCGCGCCGAACCGATGCGCGGGGAAACCTCTGGCGAGATTGCCCCACGTGCCACCGAGATCGAGCTCAAGCTGCTTGTGAACGCGGATCGCCTGGCGGATTTCGGCAAGGCGCCCGTCATCGTCGCGAACGCGCGCAACAAGGGTTCACGGAAACACCTCAGGGCCGTCTACTACGACACGCCCAAGCGTACGCTCCAGCGCAACGGATTGAGTTTTCGTGTCCGCCAGAGCGGCACGCGTTTCACGCAGACGGTGAAGGCCGAACTCGGCAACGATCCGCTGCGCCGCGGCGAATGGGAAGCTAGCGTCTCGTCCATGGCTCCCGACATCGCGCTGGTGCTGCCCTTCATCCCGGACAAGCTGCGCGCCGAACTCCAACGGCAGCCGCTGGAAGCGATCTTCACCACCGACATTCGCCGGCATCAGCGCGTCGTCGACCTGCCGTCCGGCACGGTCGAGGTCGCCTTCGACCGGGGGCATCTGACATCCGGCGACCGATCGATGCCGGTCAGCGAGATCGAGCTGGAACTCAAAGGTGGTAACCCATCCGCCATCTACGAGCTGGCGCTGCGGCTGGCGGAGCATGGGCCGGCCAGGCCGTCCATTCGCAGCAAATCGGCGCGCGGATTTGACCTTGCGGCCGACAACCCACCAGCCGCGACAAGGCCGCGCAAGATACGCCTTGATCCCTCCGCATCGCTCGACGAGGCGTTTGCGGCGATCCTGCGTGCCTGTCTGCATCATCTGCTCCAGTCTCTGCCCGCCGCCGAGGACGGGCGCGATGCCGAGGGCATTCACCAGCTTCGCGTGGCGCTGCGACGCCTGCGATCCGTACTGGACCTGATGCGATCGGTGGTGTCGCTGAGCAAGGTCGACCTGCTGCGCTCAGAGGCCAAATGGCTGGCGCAAACTCTATCCCCCGCGCGCGACTGGGACGTGTTCCAGCACCAGACCCTGGGTGTCGTTGCGCAAGGCTGTCCGGCGATCGCGGGCTTCGACGCATTGGAGGCGGCCGTCGAGCAACGCCGGGGCGCGTGCTACGACAAGGTCCGCCTGGTGCTGGCCGATCGCCGCGCCTCGTATTTCCTGATCGGGCTTGGCAGCTGGATCGAAACCCGCGGCTGGCGCAGCGACGCCGCTCCGGAACATCTGGCGCAACTGGCCGAGCCCGCCCTGAATTTCGCACACCGCATTCTCTCGGCTCAGCATGCGAAACTGCTCAAGCGCGGCCGCCGTTTCAAATCGCGCACGACGGAAGAGCTGCACCAGGTGCGGCTCGCTGCCAAAAAATTGCGTTACGTCGCCGACTTCCTGCTGCCGCTGTACGGGCAGCGAAAATCAGCCAAGCGTTTTTTCAAAGCGCTGGCCGTCCTGCAACATGAGCTCGGACTGTACAACGATATGGCGACGACGGCTTCGCTGCTCGCGGATATCGGCATCGAGTCCTCGGCCGGCGCCACTGCGGCAGCCGCGATCGCGGGCTGGCAGGCCCACGCGATGGTCGGCGTCGAGCCGCGGCTGCGGAAGGCATGGTCGGACTTCGTAAAGACCAAGGTGCCCTGGTCGACCGAAGCGGAGGCATGATCGGCGGGCCAGCGACTGCTAAGAGCCTTCAGCCTTTGGCGTCGCAGGCCCAGGCCCGGATCACGCATTCCTTGCCGCCAAATTTGTAGCATTCGCGCGTGGCGGCATTGAGCGAGGCCGAGATCTTCGGCTTGACGGCATAGCCGTAGGCGCCGCAGGGATTGGCGAGATCGACCGACATCGCCGCGCAGGCGCGCTTCATCGTCACTGTCGTACATTCACCCTTGCATTGCTTTTGCGCCGCGGCGCGAGCCTCGTGCTCGGCGCCATAGTCAAAGGCCTGGCCATAGGCGCCGCACTTGCCGACTGCAAACGCACCGGCGGCGTGGGCTTCAGTGATGTAGCGGGCGCCGGCGACACAAACCGACAGCGCAAAGAAAAACATCGCGCAACGGCGCGCGACGACGTTCGAAGTCATGGAGAACCCCTCCCCCCAAGGCAGGTGGAGAAGACTCTAAGCGGCGGTCGTTTCCAGATGGTGAACGAGCGATTGAAAAGCCATTAGGGTGGGCAAAGGCCGAACGCCGTGCCCACCACCATCCACACCATCATTCCAAAATTGGTGGGCACGCTCCGCTTTGCCCACCCTACGGCACCGTCGCCCCCCGTGCCGCGTCCAGCGCCTGCGGCGTGTCGATATCGAGGAAGGCGCTCTCGCCGTCGACCGTCACTTCGGCGACTGCCTCCGCATGCTTGGCGATCAAGTGCCGCGCGCCGACATCGCCGTCGAGTGTCATCAACTCTTTGAAGAAGCGCCGCGACCACAGCACCGGATTGCCGCGGCGGCCTTCACTGACGGGCACGACGATGAGATTGCCGCGGTCCGGCGCGAAGCCGTCGATCAGGCGGTCGATCAGGCTGGCATCGATCAGCGGCATGTCGCCGAGACAGACCAATGCGCCGTCGCAGCCGTCAGGCACCGCCGCGATGCCGGCCTTGACCGAGCTTGCGATGCCGCCAGTGAAATCCGGATTGCGGACGAATTTCACCTTTAATCCTGCAAGCGCCTGTTCGACCAGATCGGCCTGATGACCGGTCACGACGATCACTTCGGAGGCCTTCGAGGCGAGTGCCTGCTCGGTCGCGATCCGCACCAGCTTCTTGCCATTGAACTCCGCCAACAACTTGTTGGGCCCACCCATCCGCGTCGAGCGGCCTGCCGCGAGCACGATGGCCGCGACCCGGCTGTTGCCCTCGATCTCCGGCTTGGCGCGCGGTTGCGGCCGGGTGACGATCTCCATCAGGAGGCCGCCGACGCCCATGCCCATCAGCTCGGACCGCGTCACCTTGATGCCGGCCAAGAGTCGCATCAGCACCCAGTCAAAACCGTTCTCGACCGGCGAGCGCGCGCAACCCGGCGCGCCCAGCACCGGCACACCCCCGGCGCGCGCAATCAGCAGCAGATTGCCGGGATCGACCGGCATGCCGAAATGCTCGATCTCGCCGCCGATTTCGGTGACGGCCGCCGGGATCACGTCACGGCGGTCGGCGATGGCCGAGGCGCCGAACACGATCACGAGCTCGGCGCCAAGCCCGAGCAGCTCTTTGATCGCGGCCGACAACGCGCGCTCCTCATGGGCGACGCGCCGCTCGGCGATGATGCCCGCGCCGGCCGGTGCGAGCCGCTCGGCCGTGACGCGCAGCGTCTTGTCGATCACCTTGGAGGACAGCCCCGGCAGCAGCGTCGAGACCACGCCGACGCGCTTGATCACATAGGGCGCGATCTTGAGCACGTCCTTGCCCGCGGCCTTCACCGCGGCGTCGCGCAAGCCTTGCTCCACGCCGAACGGGATGATCTTGACGGTGCCGACCATCTCCCCCTCGACCACCGGCTTGTAGGCGGAGAGCGTCGCAAAGGTGATGGCCTCGTCGATATTGTTGATGCGATCGACCGCGGCGCGATCGATCACCAACACGCCGGGGCGCGCGGCGAACAGATTGGCGCGGCCGGTGAAGGCGCGCTCGACATGGATGCCGTCGCCGCCGACGGCCAGCGCGATGCTGGAGGCGGCGACGTCCTCGGAGACATCGCCGGTCTCCATCCGCACCACGACGATGTCCTTGATACCGGCGCGCTCGAGCGCCTCGACCTCGGCAGCGCCGATGGTCGTGCCCTTCTTCAAAACCAGCGCTCCCTGGCGCAGGGTGTGGACGGTCACCCCGCCGATCGCATCCCTGGGGCTCGCCGGACCGAATTTCATGCCGCTTGTTCTTTTTGCTTGGGCGGCAGGCGAAGCACGGCCGTGATCTCCGCCATGATGGACACCGCGATCTCAGACGGCGAGACGGCGCCGATGGCAAGCCCGATCGGCGCGTGAATCCGCGCGATGTCGCTTTCGGTCGCACCCTGCGCCCGCAGCCGCTCGCCGCGCTTGGCATGAGTCTTCCGCGAGCCGAGCGCGCCGATATAGAAGCAGTTGCGTTCGAAGGCGTGCAGCAGCGCGGGATCGTCGATCTTGGGATCGTGCGTCACTGCGACAAAGGCGGTGTAGGCATCGACATTGAGCGGCGGCAGCGCCGTGTCGGGCCACTCGGCCACGAGCGGAACATCCGGGAAGCGCTCGGGGCTCGCAAAGGCCGTGCGCGGATCGACGACGGTGACGTCGTAGCCGAGCGAGCGTGCGAGCGGCGCCAACGCCTGGCTGATATGGACCGCGCCGACAATGACCAGCTTTGCCGTGGGCGCGTAGACGTTGAGGAAGAGCCTCTTGCCCCCGGCCTCGACACTGGCGCTCTTGCCCATGCGAAGCTGCTTGTCCAGCTCGGCAGCCAGCGGGTCTTTCGCGAAGTCCTTTGCCTTCACCAGCCGCTGCTCACCGCTCTCCGTGTCGGTGACCAGAATCACCGGCCGGCGCGCGGCGCGCTCGGCGTTGAGTTCGTGCAAGATCTCGAGCTTCACGGCTAGCCGACCTTTTCGACGAAGACGCGAATGGTGCCCCCGCAGGACAGCCCGACGTTCCAGGCGGTCTCGTCGGCGACGCCGAATTCGAGCATCCTCGGCTTGCCGCTCTGGATCACATCCATGGCCTCGGTGACCACGGCGCCCTCGACGCAGCCGCCGGAGACCGACCCCAGGAACGTGCCCTCGTCATTGATGACGAGGCTCGAGCCCGCCGGACGCGGTGCCGAGCCCCAGGTGTCCACGACCGTCGCCAGAGCGACGCCACGACCGGCTTTTTGCCAGTCCTCTGCCGCCTTCAGGATATCCTCGTCGCGATCGAGCATGGTTGACCTCTCAGGCTGCGGAGCGGATCAGGCTGCGGTGATGCGGCGGCAGCGGCCGGGAGAGCGTGCTGATCAGCTCCTGGATCGAACTCAAATTATGTACCGGGCGGAATTCGTCAACGTGCGGGAGCATCATTTTGATGCCCTGCGCCTTGGCCTCGAAGCCGCCGAACCGCAACAGCGGGTTGAGCCAGATCAGCCGCCGGCACGAGCGGTGCAGCCGGTCCATCTCGAAGGCGAGCTTGGAATCGGCCTCCCGTTCCAGCCCATCGGAGATCAGCAGCACGATAGCGCCCTGGCTCAGCACGCGCCGCGCCCACAATTTGTTGAAATTGTGTAGCGACCCCGAGATCCGCGTGCCGCCGGCCCAGTCCTCCACCGCCGCGGAACAGCTCGCCAGCGCCTCGTCGGGGTCGCGCTGGCGCAGCGCCCGGGTCACGTTGGTGAGGCGAGTGCCGAACAGGAACACCGAGACGCGTTTTCGCGCGTCGCCAATGGCGTGCAGGAAATGCAGGAACAGGCGGGTGTACTCGCTCATCGAGCCCGAGATATCGAGCAGCGCCACGATCGGCGCCGGCTTCTCGATACGCCCGAGGCGGTGGATGTCGATGATGTCGCCGCCGGTGTGAAGCGAGGCGCGCAAGGTGCGGCGCAGGTCGAGGCGCAGGCCGCGTGGATCGGGCCGATGCCGGCGCGTGAGAAGCTCGGCCTGCGGCAACCGCATTCGCTCGATCGCGCGCAGCGCCTCGGCAATCTCCGCCGCGCTCATCTGCGCGAAATCCTTCTTCTGGAGGATCTCCTTGTCGGACACCGACAGACGCAGATCCTGTTGCTGGTGCTGCGGCGTCTCCGTCATGCGCGGCTGCGACATCGCCTCCTGCACGCGGCGCGAGCCGGCCGGCGGCTTCTTCTTCGCGCTATCCGGCAGCGGCACCGAGTCGAGCATGTGCTTCCACTCTTCCGAGGCGCGGAAGAACAGGTTGAAGGCCTGCTTGAAGATCAGCGCATGCTCGCGGCGCTTGACGAAGATCGCCTCCAGCGTGGCGAAGACGTCGGCGCGGCTGCCGATGTCGATCACCTGGAGCGCGTTCACGGCATCGATGACGGTGCCCGGCCCGACCGGAATGCCAGCGGCGCGCAGCGCGCGGGCAAAGCCGACGATGTTGTCGGCGAATTGCTCGGTCCGCTCGGGCGCCAGGTAGTTGATGGCCATGGTTCAGCTATCCTCCCCGTCATTCCGGGGCGCGAGTGAAACGAGCGAACCCGGAATCTCGTGGTTCTCAGGTGCGCAATTGCGCACCATAGTCCGATGCTTCGCATCGCCCCGGAACGACGGTGGTCAATTCTCGCTCGTCGCTTCCTTCAGCACCTTCTCCAAGGCATCGCCCTGCATCCGCGTGATGTCGTCCTGGTACTTGAGCAGCGCGCCCAGCGTATCGCCGACCACTTGCGGGGTCAGCGCGCGGGCGTCGAGCTCCGAGAGCGCGGTGGCCCAATCGATGGTTTCGGCGACGCCCGGCGACTTGTAGAAATCCTGGTTGCGCAGGGCCTGCACGAAGCGCACGACCTGCTGCGACAGCTTTGCGGAGATGCCGGGCACGCGCGACTTGACGATCGCAAGCTCGCGGTCGGCGGCGGGATAGTCGACCCAGTGATAAAGACAGCGCCGCTTCAGCGCGTCGTGGATCTCGCGGGTGCGGTTCGAGGTGATGATGACGATCGGCGGATGCGGCGCCTTCACGGTGCCGAACTCGGGGATCGTCACCTGGAAGTCGCTAAGGATCTCGAGCAGATAGGCTTCGAACGCTTCGTCGGCGCGGTCGAGCTCGTCGATCAGCAGCACCGGCGGCCCCGCCACATCCGGCTCCAGCGCCTGCAACAGCGGCCGCTTGATCATGTAGCGGTCGGCGAAGATGTCCGACGACAATTGATCGCGATCGGTATCACCGGCGGCTTCCGCCATCCGGATCGCGATCATCTGCGCGGCGCTATTCCATTCGTAGACGGCCGAGGAGACGTCGAGGCCTTCATAGCACTGCAGGCGGATCAGCTTGCGCCCGAGCGCCGCCGATAGCACCTTTGCGATCTCGGTCTTGCCGACGCCGGCCTCGCCTTCGAGGAACAGCGGCCGGCCCATGCGCAGCGCGAGATACGCCACCGTGGCGAGCGACCGCTCGGCGAGGTAGCCGCGCGAGGTCAGGAGTTCGAGCATCGCTTCGACCGATGCCGGCAAGGCACCGGAGGTATTGGCCGCTGAATTCATGAAAGAGCCAGTCTCGCTACGCCCTGACACGGGGCAAGTGTTGGGCCAATCGGCAGACCCATCTATTCCTTGGCGTTGGCGGCATCGACGGCGCGCCGGGTCAGCACTCCGATGAGATGCGCGCGGTATTCGGCGCTGCCGTGGATGTCGCTGTTCAACCCCTCGGCCGGCACTTCGATGCCATCGAGCGCCTTCGCGGCGAAGCGCTTCTTCAAGGCTTCTTCAAACGCGGTAACGCGAAACACGCCTTCGGAACCGGCACCGGTGACGGCGACACGCACGTCCGACGGACGCCGTGCCACGAACACGCCGACCAACGCATAGCGCGAGGCTTGGTTGCGGAATTTGACGTAGGCCGCCTTCTTGGGCACCGGGAACATCACCTTGGTGATGATCTCGTCGGCCTCCAGCGCCGTCGTGAACAGGCCCTGGAAATACTCTTCCGCTTTCAGGCGACGCTTGTTGGTGACGATGGTCGCACCGAGCGCGAGCACGGCGGCCGGATAGTCCGCGGTCGGATCGTTGTTGGCGAGCGAGCCGCCGATGGTGCCCTTGTGGCGCACCGCGGGATCGCCGATTCCGCCGGCAAGATTGGCCAGCGCCGGGATCGCTTCGCCGACGATGGCGGAGGTCGCGACCTCGGCGTGCTTGGCGGTGGCGCCGATCACCAGCGCGCGGCCCTTCATCTCGATCGTGTTGAGCCCCTCGATATGGGAGAGGTCGACCAGATGAGGGGGGCTGGCAAGGCGCTGCTTCATGACCGGAACGAGGGCATGGCCGCCGGCAATCAGCTTGGCGTCTTCGTTCTTCACCAGGAGGTTGGCCGCCTGCCGCACGGTTGCAGGGCGATGGTATTTGAATTCGTACATGTGAATGTCCTGATCGCGGAGTGCGCGTGGGTTACGCGAGATCGGATTTCGCCATCGCCTTCGCGCCGGCGGCGATCGAGGCGACGATGTTCTGGTAGCCGGTACAGCGGCACAGATTGCCTTCCAGCTCCTCGCGGATGGTGTGGTCGTCGAGCTCGTTGCCCTTGCGATGCACGAGGTCGATCGCGGTCATGATCATGCCGGGCGTGCAGAATCCGCACTGCAGGCCATGGTGCTCGCGGAAGGCCTCCTGCATCGGATGCAGCGGCGCGCCGTCCGCCGCCAGTCCCTCGATTGTCTTGACCTCGTGGCCGTCGGCCATCACGGCAAGCGTGGTGCAGGATTTGACTGCCTTGCCGTCGAGATGGACGACGCAGGCGCCGCACTGCGAGGTGTCGCAGCCGACATGGGTGCCGGTCAGCCGCAGATTCTCGCGCAGGAACTGCACCAGCAGCGTACGCGGATCGATATTGGCGGTTACAGGATTGCCGTTCACGATGAGGGAGATTTTCGCCATAAGCACTCTCTTCAGCGCCCCGACGGGTCCCGTCGAAGCGGTTTTTTATAATTATTCGAACCCATCATATGGGCCATTGTCCGCTGGGGCAACATCGCCCGGGACGCAAGCCGCCATGACAAAAGGCAAGGCCTTCAGCCCTGTACGGCTTTGGCGAAATTGGCGAAAAACTCGTCGGCAAGTTTCTTGGCGGTGCCGTTGATCAGGCGCTGGCCGAGCTGCGCCAACTTGCCGCCGATCTGGGCCTCGACCTCGTAAGACAACAGTGTGCCGCCGTCTTTCTCCGCGAGCTTCACCACCGCGCCACCCTTGGCGAAGCCAGCCACGCCGCCCTCGCCTTCGCCGGAAATCTTGTAGCCGTTCGGCGGGTCGAGATCGCTCAGCATGACCTTGCCCTTGAACCGCGCCGACACCGGGCCGACCTTCATTTTCGCCGTCGCGCGGAAACCGCCGTCGTCGGTCTTTTCCAGCTCCTCGCAACCGGGGATGCAGGCCTTCAGCACGGCGGGATCGTTGAGCTTCTCCCAGACGGCCTCGCGCGGCGCCGCAAGCTGGACTTCGCCGTTCATCGTCATGGCCATGGGGGCGCCTCCCGGATCGCGAAACTATAATGCTGCTCAAGTAACGCACGGACGCCGCAAAGGAAAGGGCAAGCCCGGCCACGTGCAATGCATATTCGCAACCGCAAAATGCTTAGCCGCGCGGTTTGGGATTGGCAGAGCCGGCCCATGGTGGTTAGGTCGCGCACAACATGAGCACATCCCTCTCCCCCTGCTCGCGCCGATGCTGTCGAGCGCGGCCATGCGCGCGGTCTGCGACGACCGCTCCACCCTGCAGAGCATGCTCGATTTTGAGGCAGCTTTGGCCCGGGCCGAAGCCGCTACGGGCGTGATCCCCGGGAGCGCAGTGGGCCCGATCGAAGCCGCCTGCAAGGCGGATACTTTCGACCTCGCCGCGCTGGCGCAGGCCGCGGTGCGCTCGGGCAATCTGGCGATTCCCTGGTCAAGGCGCTGACTGCGAATGCCGGCAAGACCGACGCAGAGGCCGCGCGCTACGTGCATTGGGGCGCGACCAGCCAGGACGTCATCGACACCGCGACCATGCTGACGCTGCGCGCAGGCATCGATGCGCTGGACGCCGACCTCAGCCGTGCCATCAAGGGTTTTGCCGCGCTTGCGCGCACTCATCGCAACACCGCGATGGTGGCACGGACCTGGCTCCAGCACGCGCTGCCGATGCCGTTCGGGCTCAAGGCCGCCGAATATGCCGCAAGCCTCGCCCGTGCGCGCTGCCGGCTGAGGCGGCTGCGTCGCGACGGGCTCGCGCTGCAATTCGGCGGTGCCGCCGGCACCCTCGCAGCGCTCGGCGACAGGGGGCTCATGGTAGCCGAACGGCTGGCACAGGAGCTCAATCTGCCGCTGCCCGAGGCGCCCTGGCACACCCATCGCGACCGGATCGCGGAGGCTGCGTCGTGTTTCGCGATTCTCGCCGGAAGCTGCGGCAAGATCGCACGCGACGTCTCGCTGATGATGCAGACCGACGTCGCGGAAGCCTTTGAGCCCGCCGGCGAGGGCCGCGGCGGCTCCTCGACCATGCCGCACAAGCGCAACCCGGTCGCGGCCGCAAGCGCGCTCGGCTGTGCGACCATGGCCCCGCAGCTCGCCGCGACAATTTTTGCGGCCCAGGTGCAGGACCACGAGCGCAGCGCCGGGCCCTGGCATGCGGAATGGCCGACGCTGCCGCAGCTGATGCTGGTCACCTCGGGCGCGCTCACGGCCGTCGTCGACATCGCCGAAGGGCTCGAGGTCGACGTCGCGCGCATGCGCAGCAATCTCGATGCGACCCACGGGCTCATCATGGCCGAAGCGGTCACCTTTGCGCTGGCCGAAAAGATCGGCAAGAGCGATGCGCATCATCTGGTCGAGGCCGCGAGCAAGCGCGCGCTCGCGGAGAAGAAGCATCTGCGCGAGGTCCTGTCAGGCGATCTCGCAGGTCACGGCGCATCTTGCGCCGCAGAAAATTGCGGCATTGTTCGAACCGATGGCCTATCAAGGCGTCTCGCAAGCTCTCATCGACCGGCTGCTCGACAGCCTCGATCGCGAATAGAGCAGCCGTGAGCGCACATAGAATGGAGACGTCGCAATGCCCATGATCGATGCCGACGGTTGCCTGCTCAACGTCTCCGTCGAGGGTCGCGACGGCGGGCCGACCTTGATGCTCTCCAACTCGCTCGGCTGCACGCTGCAGATGTGGGAGCCGCAGATGAAGGCGCTGACGCAGGTGTTCCGCGTCATCCGCTACGACCGCCGCGGCCACGGCAAGTCCGGAGTGCCGTCCGGCCCCTACTCTATGGAACGCTTCGGCCGCGACGTGCTCGCGATCCTCGACGATCTCAACATCGAGAAGGTGCATTGGTGCGGCCTTTCGATGGGCGGCATGGTCGGGCAATGGCTCGGCGCGAACGCGCCTGAACGATTCGGCAGACTGATCCTCGCCAACACTTCCTGCTACTATGCGGAGCCGACCAAATGGCTGGAACGCATCGAGGCGGTGAAGAAAGGCGGCATCGCAGCGGTGGCCGACGCCGTCATCGCCGGCTGGCTGACCGCCGATTTCCGCGAGCGCGAGCCGCAGATCGCCGCCAGGATGAAGGCGATGCTGCTCGCGAGCCCCGTCGAGGGTTATCTCGCCTGCTGCGAGGCGCTCTCGACGCTCGACCAGCGCGATCTGCTGGCCCGCATCAAGAGCCCGACGCTGGTGATCGCCGGCCGCCACGACATGGCAACGCCGATCTCGGCGGGCGAACTGATCCGCTCAAAAATTCCCGGCGCGAGCATGACCATCATCGACGCCGCCCACATTTCCAATGTCGAGCAGCCGCACGCGTTCACCGACGCGGTGGTGGGGTTCCTGACGCAGCGCTGATCGCGCCATCGTCATTCCGGTGCGATGCGAAGCATCGAACCCGGAATCTCGATCCGCATTTCACCCACTTCCAGATTCCGGGTTCGCCTCTCCGAGGCGCCCCGGAATGACTGATCCGGAGGAAAGACCATGGACGACCAGAAGCGCCGCGATGCCGGCATGAATGTGCGCCGAAAAGTGCTCGGAAATGCCTGGGTCGACAAGTCGATCGCCAACCGCAACGCCTTCAATACCGATTTCCAGGACATGATCACGCGCTACGCCTGGGGCGAGATCTGGACCCGGCCGCATTTCGACGAGCGCACCCGGCGGGTGCTGGTGATCGGCACCATGGTCGCGCTCGGGCAATGGGACGAATTCCGCCTGCATGTGCGCGCGGCGCTGGCCGAAGGCGGCTTCACCCCCGATGACATCAAGGAAATTCTGCTGCAGCAGGCGATCTATTGCGGAGTCCCGGCGGCGAACCACGCCGTGAAGGAAGCCTCAGCGATTGTGCAGGAGCTCGGCCTGCTCAAGAGCTAGCGGCGCCGCAGCCGCGGCGGTCCGCGGCGGCGCCTCCGGGCGTTCGATCACCAGGACGATGGCAGCACCGAGCAAGAGCAGGAGCTCGGTGGCGTGCAGCCGCAGTGCGGCCATCTCGCCGACCTTCGAGGCCATCACCATGCTCGCAAACGAGATCAGGCTGCCGATCGCCAGCCCGATGCCGAGCGCCTCGTCGCTGCCGCCAGACTTGCGGGTGCGGGGAATGCAGAGAAGCGCGAGATAGATCGCAAAGAACGCCACCACGGTCAGTCGTCCAAGTGCCAGGAGCCAGGCGGCGCGCACCGTGCCGATGCCGGACATCTGGAGATTGTCGCTGAGGAACAGTGCGACCGCGACGCTCGGGCGCTCGTAGAGGCCGTGCACCGGCGCCACCACGATGTTGAAGGCGACCAGCGTCCAGGCCGGAATGAAATACGCCGCCAGCAGCGCGCCGTTGACCGAGCCGATCCGCCAGTTCCTGAACATCCGCTTCCCGCTTCGTTGGCCTGAAGCCTTCGACGGAAGGCGACGGCTTTGCGGGGAGCTAACTCGCATCGGACTGTGGCGGCAATTTAAACCCTTTGTTTACCTTAATCGCCCCGTCCGCCGGATACGGAACCCCGGTTTCCTCCAGAACACGGGAGAGCGGAACACGAAAATGACCTCTGTACAAACTATCATGCCCCCGCATCGCCAGTTGCGGGCGCCAGTTCCCTCCTGTTACAAAACGGGAAGAATGCTCAAGGGCTGCCGGGGCCCAAGAAGAAAACTTGAAGAACTCTTTCTCAAGAGCTCCCTTTGAGCGGTGTCAGGGTAAACGGCAGCCTATGGATTATTTCACCCAGCAGCTCATCAACGGTCTCGTGCTCGGCTCGATCTATGGCCTGATCGCGATCGGCTACACGATGGTCTATGGCATCGTCGGCATGATCAACTTTGCCCATGGCGACATTTTCATGATCGGCGGCTTCGTCGCCCTGATCACTTTCCTGCTCCTGATCTCGACCGGCTTGACCGCGATCCCGGTGATCCTGCTCATCGTGCTGCTGGTCTCGATGGCGATCACAGCCCTCTACGGCTGGACCATCGAGCGCATCGCCTACCGGCCGCTCCGCCACTCCTTCCGCCTCGCCCCGATGCTGTCGGCGATCGGGATGTCCTTCGTGCTGACCAATTACTCGCAGGTGGCGCAAGGCGCCCGGGTCAAGCCGATCCCGCCCTTCATCACCGGCGGCTACACGCTGCATGAAAGCGCGAACGGCTTCGTGATCCAGCTCTCCAACATCCAGATCATGGTGGTCGTCACCACCATCGTGCTGCTGGCGATCTTCACCTGGCTGGTCTCGCACACCCGGCTCGGGCGCGACATGCGCGCCTGCGAGCAGGACCAGACCATGGCGGCGCTGCTCGGCGTGAACGTCGACCGCACCATCTCCATGACGTTCGTGATCGGTGCGGCGCTCGCCGCGGTCGCGGGCCTGATGTACCTGCTCTACTACGGCCTGGTCGATTTCTTCATGGGCTTTGTCGCCGGCATCAAGGCGTTCACCGCTGCCGTGCTCGGCGGCATCGGCTCGCTCCCCGGCGCCATGCTCGGTGGCCTCGCCATTGGCCTGATCGAGACGTTCTGGTCGGCCTATTTCTCGGTCGAGTACAAGGACGTCGCGGCGTTCTCGATCCTGATCGTCGTGCTGATCTTCATGCCGACCGGCCTGCTCGGCCGTCCCGAAGTCGAAAAAGTCTGACGGCCGCCGCGTGACACCCACTCCGCCCAAGACCACGCACGCCAGTCGCACCGCCGGCATCCCCGCCCTTCTGAAGACCGCCTTCATCAATGCACTGATCGCGCTGGTGTTGTTCTCGCTGATGATCGGCATCCGCACCGAGGCGGGCTCCGACGGCCAACTCACCTATTGGACCCGCTTCGGCGATCTTGCATCGATTGTCGCTGCCGTTTTTGGCGGTTCGATTGTGATCGAGCTGTTGCGGCAGTGGATCGCTCCGACCGGTGCCGAAAAGCTGGTGCCACCCGCGGTGCAAAGCGGAATGTCGTTGCTCGGCCGCTATGTCGCCCCGGCGCTCCTGATTTTCACGGTGCTGGTGCCGGTGATCTTCTATGACCAGCGCTACATCCTCGACCTCGCGATCCTCGTGCTCACCTATGTGATGCTGGGCTGGGGGCTGAACGTGGTGGTCGGCCTCGCCGGCCTGCTCGATCTCGGCTACGTCGCGTTCTATGCGGTGGGCGCCTATTCCTACGCGCTGCTGGCCACCAATTTCGGCTGGTCTTTCTGGGTGTGCCTGCCGCTCGCCGGCATCCTGGCCGCGTTCTGGGGCGTACTGCTTGGCTTCCCCGTGCTGCGACTGCGCGGCGATTATCTCGCCATCGTGACGCTCGCCTTCGGCGAGATCATCCGCCTCGTCATCATCAACTGGCAGGATTTGACCGGCGGGCCCAACGGTGTCTCCAACATTCCGCGCCCCTCCTTCTTCGGCATCCCGCTCGATAACAGCGACAACGGGCTCGCCGCCAAGCTCGGCATCGAATATTCGCCGACCCATCGCATCGTCTTCCTGTTTTACCTGATCCTGGCGCTCGCGCTTCTCACCAACTGGGTCACGATCCGGTTGCGCCGCCTGCCGATCGGCCGGGCCTGGGAGGCATTGCGCGAGGACGAAGTCGCCTGCCGCGCGCTCGGCATCAACACCACGACCACAAAGCTCACCGCGTTCGCGACCGGGGCGATGTTCGGCGGCTTTGCCGGCGCATTCTTCGCCACGCGGCAGGGCTTCATCAGCCCGGAATCCTTTACCTTCCAGGAATCGGCGCTGGTGCTCGCCATCGTCGTGCTCGGCGGCATGGGCTCGCAGCTCGGCGTGGCGCTCGCAGCACTCGCCATGATCGGCGGCTTCGAGCTGTTCCGCAGCCTCGAGACCTACCGCATGCTGGTGTTTGGCATTGCCATGGTGCTGATCATGATCTGGCGGCCGCGCGGCCTGATCGGCCATCGCGCGCCGACCGTGTTTCTGACCAAGGCTCAGGCGATCTCGTCCGACCTCGTCAAGGAAGGGCACGGATGAGCGGCGAGACAATCCTTAAGGTCGACCAGCTCACCATGCGCTTCGGCGGCATCGTCGCCGTGCAGGAGCTCTCGCTCGCGGCCGAGCGGAACAAGATCACGGCATTGATCGGACCGAACGGCGCCGGCAAGACCACCGTGTTCAACTGCATCACGGGTTTTTACAAGCCGAGCGGCGGCACCATCCGCCTCACCCATGACGACGGCAAGGTCATCGCGCTGGAGCGGCTGAACGATTTTCGCATCGCGAAGCAGGCCAAGGTGGCCCGCACCTTCCAGAACATCCGCCTGTTTCCCGGCATGACCGCGCTGGAAAACCTGATGGTGGCGCAGCACAACGCGTTGATGCTCGCCTCCGGCTTCACCTTCCTCGGCCTGATCGGTGCGCCGACCTACCGCGACGCCGAAAAGCACGCGATCGAGCTCGCCACTGACTGGCTCAAGCGGATCAACCTGCTCGACCGCGCCGACGATGCCGCCGGCAATCTCGCCTATGGCGACCAGCGGCGGCTCGAGATCGCGCGCGCGATGTGCACCGAGCCCGCGCTGCTGTGCCTGGACGAACCCGCCGCCGGCCTCAATGCGCGTGAAAGCGCCGCCCTGAGCGAGCTGCTGCTTTCGATCCGCAACGAACTCGGCACCTCGATCCTGCTGATCGAGCACGACATGTCCGTGGTGATGGAGATCTCCGACCACATCGTGGTGATGGACCATGGCGTGAAGATCGCTGAAGGATCGCCGCGCGCGGTCCGCGACGACCCCAAGGTGATCGCAGCCTATCTCGGCACCGACGAGGAAGAGGCCGTGGCCGTGATGGAGAGCGGCTCGTGATGGCGCCTGCTCCCCTGCTCGCGATCCGTGGCCTGCATGCCGCCTATGGCAAGATCGAGGCGCTCAAGGGCGTCGACGTCGAGATCAATGCCGGCGAGATCGTCGCCCTGATCGGCGCCAACGGCGCCGGCAAGTCGACGCTGATGATGACGATTTTCGGCAAGCCGCGCGCCCGCGCCGGCCAGATCCTGTACGAAGGCCGCGACATCACCGACGTTCCGACCCACGAGATCGCGCATTTGCGCATCGCGCAAGCGCCGGAAGGCCGCCGCATCTTCCCGCGCATGAGCGTGGCGGAAAACCTCCAGATGGGAGCGGACGCCACCTCATGCACCGAGGCCGAGCGGGAGGCGACGCTTGCGCGCGTCTTCTCGCTGTTTCCGCGGCTGAAGGAGCGCTACGTCCAGCGCGGCGGCACGCTGTCCGGGGGCGAGCAGCAGATGCTGGCGATCGGCCGCGCTTTGATGAGCCGCCCTCGCCTGCTCCTGCTCGATGAACCCTCGCTCGGGCTGGCGCCGCTGATCGCCCGGCAGATTTTTGACGCGATCCGCGCCTTGAACCGGCAGGATGGCCTGACCGTCCTGATCGTCGAGCAGAACGCCAACCATGCGCTCAAGCTCGCGCATCGCGGCTACGTCATGGTCAATGGCCTGATTACGCTGGCGGGAACCGGCGCCGAGTTGTTGCAGCGTCCCGAAATTCGCGCCGCCTATCTGGAAGGCGGGCGGCACGGCTGAGGCCGCCCAATGCCGGACCCCGTCCGGCCGAATATGGCGATATCTCCGCGCATGTCCGTATTTTGCCGGTGACTTCTCCGAAGATTCATTCAACAATGGCGCCGGTTTGGACCGGGCATCCCCGGCAACTTCCACAGGCGACCACCCCGCGAGGTATCTCATGAAATCACTCAAGCTCATCGGTCTGGCATTCGGTGCGTCTATCGCGCTGTCGAGCGCGGCGTTCGCGCAGGATGTCACCATCGCAGTCGCAGGCCCGATGACCGGCGGCGAGTCGGCCTTCGGCCGCCAGATGAAGAACGGTGCCGAAATGGCCGTGGCTGACATCAACGCGGCCGGCGGCGTCAATGGCAAGAAGCTCGCGCTCGATATCGAGGACGACGCCTGCGATCCGAAGCAGGCACGCTCGGTCGCCGAGAAGATCGCGAGCGCGAAGATCCCGTTCGTCGCCGGGCACTATTGCTCGTCCTCGTCGATCCCGGCCTCGGAGGCCTATGCCGACGGCAACGTGCTCCAGATTACCCCCGCCTCCACCAATCCGAAGTTCACCGATAGCGGACTGTGGAACGTGGCGCGCGTCTGCGGCCGCGACGACCAGCAGGGCCTGGTCGCGGCCCAGTACATCGCCAAGAACTTCAAGGGCAAGAACATCGCGATCCTCAACGACAAGACCACCTATGGCAAGGGTCTGGCCGATGAAACCAAGAAGGCGCTCAACAAGGCCGGCATCACCGAGAAGATGTACGAGTCCTACAACAAGGGCGACAAGGACTTCAACGCGATCGTCTCGCGCCTGAAGCGCGACAATATCGATCTCGTCTATGTCGGCGGTTACCATCAGGAAAGCGGCCTGATCCTGCGCCAGATGCGCGACCAGGGGCTCAAGACGATCCTGATGGCCGGCGACGCGCTTGCCGACAAGGAGTACGCCTCCATCACCGGCCCTGCCGGTGAAGGCACGTTGTTCACCTTCGGTCCCGATCCGCGCGAGAAGGCGACCGCAAAGAAGATCGTCGACGCCTTCAAGGCCAAGAACATCGACCCTGAGGGCTACACGCTCTACACCTATGCGGCGATGCAGGTCTGGTCGCAGGCAGCCAAGAAGGCCGGCACCACCGATGCCAAGAAGGTCATGGCGGCCATCAAGGCCGGCAAGTGGGACACCGTGATCGGCCCGATCGAGTATGACTCCAAGGGCGACATCAAGCAGCTCGACTATGTCGTCTACAAGTGGGACGCCAAGGGCGGTTACTCCGAGATCAAGGGCAACGGCACCTGAGACAGAACGCCTGACCTTTTACCAGATGTCACCAACGCCCCGGTCCGCCGGGGCGTTGTCTTTTCAAGCGCGGTCAGACGGCCGCGGAAAATTCTCCGCGCGCCGCTTGTTGCGCCTTCTGGAGCGCCTGCAGCAGGTCGTTGGGCCGAAACGGCTTTTGCAGGCAGACCACATTGGCAAGGCCGGGCGCTTCGCCGATGAAATCCAGCGCCGTCATGCCGGAGATCGCCACGATCGGGAATCCTGGAACCCGCTCGCGAATGGTCGCCATGAGGTCGACGCCGCTGGTTTCGGCCAGGAAAATGTCGACAATCGCAGCGTCGAAAGCGCTCTCGCTGAAGGCCTTCAGGCCGGCCGCCCCGCTGTCCGCCTCGACCACGTCATAGTGGTTGACCCGGAGCACGATGGCGACCATGGCGCGGACGTCCTTCTGATCGTCGACAATTAGGACACGGGGCATGGGAACAACTCCCGGATCTCGTAACATTAATTGGTTCAATCCAACGGCGGCCTGGCCAAGGCAGTATGGGTCCGTTCAGTAAAGCCAACCTTACCGATTCCTGTTCCGCATCCCTTCGCAAATTAAGTAAACTGTAACCTTCGGTTGAGTCGTGGGCATGTCCTCTTGGGAACGGTGCCCGGAGCGCGTTACCATGGAGACTAGGGCAAGCCGGCCGACGAAGTTCTGAAAGATACCCTATGCCGACCGAGCGAGAGGTCAACGTGCACGCAAAGAACGATCGAAGCACTTTCCTTTCGACGCTGCCCGCCACGCAGAGCGATCGCACTGCAGCATTGGCGATTGTGGGCATCTCCACGATCCTGTTCGCGGTGGCCGCTCCGTTCGCGGGTACGCCGCTGATGCAAATGCCGGCGTTCCTGGCCAGCTGCCAGTCGGCCCTCGCGGTCATCGACATCATCACCGCAGTTCTGCTGCTGTCACAATTCGCGATCCTGCGCAGCCGCGCGCTGCTGTGGCTGGCTGCCGGATATCTGTTCACGGCCGCGGCGGCTACGAGCCACGCCCTCACCTTTCCCGGGCTGTTCGCCCCGGCCGGACTGCTGGGCGCCAGCTCACAGACCTCGATCTGGCTCTACATGATCTGTCACGGTGGGTTCCCGCTGTTCGTGCTGGCCTATAGCTGGCTGAAGGACGGTAGCGGTGGCAACAAGATCGAGGGATCGACCGAGCGTTCGATCGCGCTCGCCGTCCTCGGTGTGGTCGTGGCGATGACCGCCATCACCTGGGTGGCTACGGCGCAGCACGATCTGCTGCCAGTCCTGCTCAAAGACGGTCGCTACACCACGACCATGACCGGGGTGGTATCGTTCATCTGGTCGTTGAGCTTCGCAGCGCTGATAGCGCTGTGGTTCCGCAAACCGCACAGCGTGATCGACGTCTGGCTCATGGTCACGATGTGCGCCTGGCTATTCGACATCGGCCTGTCGGCGATCGTCAACGTCGCTCGCTACGATCTCGGCTTCTACGCCGGCCGCCTCTACAGCCTCGGCGCATCGAGCTTCGTGCTCGCCGTGCTGCTGATCGAGAACGTTCGCCTCCAGGCGCAAACGGTCGGTCTGGTCGGCAGGCTGCGCGAACAATCGGCCCTGGACCGTGACTTCTATGGCAAGCGCCTTGCGCTGTACGGTGCCGTGGTCGAGATCCTCCAACGATGCCATCATCACCCAGTCGCTGGATGGCGTCATCACGGGCTGGAACAGTGCTGCCGAACGCCTGTTCGGCTATTCCGCCAGTGAGGCGGTCGGGCAGCCGATCGACCTCATCGTGCCGCCGGACCGGAAGGCCGAAGTCAGAGGTATTCTCAACCGGATCAGCAGCAACGAGTCGATCGGCCAGCACGAGACGGTCCGTATCCGGAATGACGGCCGCCAAGTTGATGTCGTTCTGAATATTTCCCCGTTGAGATCGGCCAGCGGAGAGATCATCGGGGTTTCCAAGATCGCCCATGACATCACCGAGGAGAAACAATCACGGGAGAAACTGCGCCGCGAAATCGAGGAGCGCCAGCGCATCTTCGAGACCTCGCAGGATCTGATCCTGGTGACCGACGGCTTTGGCAATTTCATCCAGGTCAGCCCGAGCGTGAAGGACATCCTCGGCTTCAGCCCGGACGATATGATCGGGCACAGCGCGACCGAGTTCATCCATCCCGACGATCTCGAAAGGACCCGCCATGAGATGCGCGAGGCGCGCCGCGGCCAGATCAAACGCAGCTTCGAGGCGCGCTACTACCACTATGACGGTCACGAGGTCACGCTGAACTGGATGGGGACGTGGTCCGAGCCGGTCAAGCGCCATTTCTTCATTGGCCGCGACCTGACCGACAAACAAGCCGCAGAGGCACAATTCAGGCAGGTCCAGAAGATGGACGCCATCGGCCAGCTGACCGGCGGCGTCGCCCACGATTTCAACAACGTGCTGACCGTCATCACCGGCACGATCGGCATCCTGGCGGACGCCGTTGCCGACCGCCCCGAGCTCGCCGCCATCACCAGGCTGATCGACGACGCCGCCGAGCGCGGCGCGCAGCTGACCAAGCATCTGCTCGCCTTCGCCCGCAAGCAGCCGCTCCAGCCGCGCGAGATCGACGTCAATGCCCTGGCGCTCGAAGCCGCGAAGCTGCTGCATCCCACTTTGGGCGAGCAGATCACCATCACGCCGCAGCTGACCGAGGATGCCTGGCCCGCGCTGGTCGACCCCAACCAGCTCACCTCCGCGATCTTGAACCTTGCGCTGAACGCACGCGACGCCATGCCGGAAGGCGGCACGCTGGTGCTGGAGACACGCAACATTTTTCTCGACGACGGCTATGCCAGCATGAATGCCGACGTCGCTCCCGGCAATTACGTGATGATCGCGGTCAGCGATACCGGCTCCGGAATTCCGGCCGAGCTGGTCGATCGGGTGTTCGATCCCTTCTTCACCACCAAGGAAGTCGGCAAGGGCACGGGACTCGGGCTCAGCATGGTGTTCGGCTTCGTCAAGCAGTCCGGCGGACACGTCAAGATCTACAGCGAGGAAGGCCACGGCACGAGCGTGAAGATCTACCTGCCGCGCTCCACGGGTGTGCAGGAGACCGAATACGAGGCGCTCCAGAACGTGCCCATCACCGGCGGCGACGAGAAGATCCTGATCGTCGAGGACGACGCGCTGGTACGGCAATACGTCATGACTCAGGTCAAGAGCCTCGGTTATACCGCGCTCGAAGCCGCCAATGCGGCCGAGGCGCTCACCATCATCGATGCCGACAAGGACATCGACCTGCTCTTCACCGACATCATCATGCCCGGCAACATGAACGGCCGTCAGCTCGCGGACGAGGCGGCGCGGCGGCGCCCCGACCTCAAGACTCTGTTCACGTCGGGCTATACCGAAAACGCAATCGTCCACCACGGCCGGCTCGATTCCGGCGTGCTGCTGCTGGCAAAGCCATACCGCAAGTCCGAGCTCGCCAAAATGCTCAGGACGGCGCTGGCGAGTTGAGCCTGCGGCGTCCGTGCGCTATCGCTGAGACGGCACGGCATGGAGTGCGGTCCTTGAAAAACCTTCTCACCGATGTTGCCGGCGTTCGCGTCGGCCATGCCGAGGACGCAAAAGTCGCCTCCGGCACGACCGCGATCATCTTCGATGCCCCGGCGGTGGCGGCGATCGACGTCCGTGGCGGCGGCCCCGGCACGCGCGAGGACGCATTGCTCGATCTCGCCAGCACAGTCGAGCGGGTCGATGCGATCGCGCTGTCGGGCGGCTCCGCCTTCGGCCTCGACGCGGGCGGCGGGGTCCAGGCCTGGCTCGCCGAACAGGGGCGCGGTTTCCGCGTCCGCGAGGCGCTGATTCCGATCGTGCCGGGTGCGATCCTGTTCGATCTTCTCAATGGCGGCGACAAGGCCTGGGGCCGTTTTTCACCCTATCGCGACCTCGGCTACGCCGCGGCGGCTTGCGCCGGCACGGAGTTTGCGCTTGGCAGCGTTGGCGCCGGTCTGGGAGCCACCACCGCGACGTTCAAGGGCGGGCTCGGCTCGGCCTCGGCAGTGACGACCGGCGGCGTCAAGGTCGCGGCGATCGTCGCCGTCAATGCGGTGGGCAGCGTCACTGTCGGCGACGGGCCGTGGTTCTGGGCGGCGCCGTTCGAGATCAACCGCGAGTTCGGTGGCCACGGACTGCCCGCTGCGTTCACGGACGACATGCTCAAGATGCGCATCAAGGGCGGGCCTACCGCAAGCGAGCGCGAAAACACCACGATTGGCGTCATCGTCACCGATGCGGTGCTGACCAAGCCGCAAGCCAAGCGGCTGGCGATGATCGCCCACACGGGCTTTGCCCGCGCGATCTATCCGGTGCACGCCCCTACCGACGGCGACGTGCTGTTTGCCGCCGCGACGTGCGCGAAACCGATCGAGCCCGTTGCAGGCCTCACCGAGCTCGGCACGGTCGCCGCCAACGTGGTCGCCCGCGCGATCGCACGCGGCATCTACGAAGCAGCTGCGCTGCGATTGCCAGGCGCGCTGCCGGCGTGGAAGGATCAGTTTGGCTAGTGCCTCAGAACGCGCGTCACACGCTCATAGATGTCGATGAAGCTGAGGACGCGGACGACGCCTGCCCCTGGCGTTGCATCAATTGTGCGAACAAGTCGTAGGGCGAGTTGCCGGTGGCTGACGTGCCAGGTACCGTCGTGGTCATCTTGAAACCGTCGGGATAGGTGACGGTGGTGGTGGTCGAGCCGTCAGCACCCGTCGACGTGGTCGAGGTCGACCCGCCGCTCGATTGCGACGAGGAGTCCGAGCCGCTGCCGGACGCATCGCCGGAGCCGCTGGCGCCGCCCGCGTGATGGTGGCCGCCACGATGGCCGCTCTTCAGCGCCTTGGACATCTCCTCGAGACTGACGCTGCCGTCGGAATTCTTGTCCAGCTTCGAGAACACATCATCGGCCTGCGCGGTGTTGGTGCCGCCGGCGCCCAGCGCTTTCTCGAATTCGGACTTGGTGATCTTGCCGTCGCCGTCCGCATCGATCTGCGAGAACAGATCCTTCAGCGCAGCGTCGCGGCTCGCCGATGCCGAGCTCGACGACGTCGAGCTGGTCGCGCTGTCCGACGACTGGCTCTGTGCGGCGATCAGTGCGCTCATCGTCTCCGGCGCGATCTGCGCGCCGTTGCCGGAATTGACCGACGAGATCGCGCAGGTGGTCGTGCTGTTGCTGCCGCTGTCGATCGCAAACGGATTGGCGCCCGCGCCTTGCGACGATCCCGTCTTCTGCGCCGAGGAGGAGGATTTCGAGTTTGTCAGCGACTGAATGGCATCAAGCGCACTCGAGACGGCACCAAGCGCAAACAACATTGCACAACTCCAACCGATGCGGCATGCCGCGGCCAATGTTCCGGCGGTCAAGCAGCAAGCGTCGTGCCAGCGCAAAAAGCTCAATGAAATCCGCCTCCACCGCGCCTTGCGGGGCGTGGGACCATCGGCAATTCATGCCGGAGACGGCAAGAATTTCCGCCCACAGGAAGCTCACCGCCCCTGCATTGCCGGGCGCGAAGGCCCATGTTAGGCGAGGCCCATTGCTCTTTCGGCCGCCACGGGAAACAGCACCATGACCCAAGCCTTCGCCCCCCGACCCCTGGCAATTGCGCCCTCGATCCTGGCCTCCGATTTCTCGAGGCTCGGCGAAGAGGTGCGCGCGGTGGATGCCGCCGGCGCCGACTGGATTCATCTCGACGTGATGGACGGGCATTTCGTTCCCAATATCTCGTACGGCCCCGACGTCATCAAGGCGATGCGCCCGCACACAAAGAAGATCTTCGACGCGCATCTGATGATCTCGCCCTGCGATCCCTATCTCGAGGCCTTCGCCAAGGCCGGTTGCGACCACATCACCGTGCATGCGGAAGCGGGTCCACATCTTCACCGCTCGCTGCAAGCGATCCGCGCGCTCGGCAAGAAGGCCGGCGTCTCGCTCAATCCGGGCACGCCGGTCGGCGCGCTCGAATACGTGCTCGACCTGGTCGACCTCGTGCTGGTGATGTCGGTCAATCCGGGCTTCGGCGGTCAGGCCTTCATCCGCTCCGCGATCGGCAAGATCAGCGACATCCGCGCCATGGTTGCGGGCCGGCCGATCGATATCGAGGTCGACGGTGGCGTCGGGCCTGAGGTGGCGGGCGCGCTTGCCGCGGCCGGCGCCAACGCCTTCGTTGCCGGCACCTCGGTGTTCAAGGGCGGCACGCAGGAGGCGTACAAGACCAATATCGGGGCGATCCGCAACGCCGCCGCAGCCGCACGCGGCGAGGCGATCTGAAGCGCAGCTGCGCCGGCAATCTGCGGTTCTTACGGATGTTTGCGGCGCGCAATGCCTAAAATTGCAACCTGAATCCGTACTCCTCCGGACTTCCCTGATTCGCGCAAATCACCGCTAGTGATTCCTGCCTGATTTGGCGGGAGCACATCATGACGACGACCCTGGTTTGGACTGGCGTGGCGTTGTGGCTTGGTTTTAGTGCATTTGTTGTTTTTGGCCCATCAGCCGGACCGGTGAAGGTCGCGGCGCGTTCCCCTAGCATCGGTCGCAACCGTTATCCGGCCTGACGCCATGCAGATCGCACTCGTGAAGCGTCAGCCGAAGCGCCGGTGCCGCATCCCGCGACGCCCGCATCCCAACCTCGACTATTTCTTCGGCCGGCTCGAACACACCAAGGGCGACATGCGCGACGACACTGGGCCCGAGACGGCAGACCCGGATCATCCGTCGCCGCGCCGGCATTGAAACCTTTTTTCTGGACCAAGACCGATGAAACCGCATTGCCCGAATTGCCTCAAGGAAATGACCAAGGCATCCGCGTCGCGTAATCTCTTCAACTGCGAACCCTGCCGCGAGATCATCCAGTACTTCGGCGGCTGCCCGGATCTTGGCGAAGCTGGTCCGCAGTTCACCTGGCCTATCCGCCGCAAGCGCGTCGTCCACGCCGCCCACGCGGTCTGATCCTTCTAGCCGGCCGCCTCGTCGGCCTCAGCCGCGTCCGCGGCCATTCGCGGCGGCCGCACCACGGTGACGGTGCAGCTCGCTTCCGCGGCCACCTTGGCCGAGACGCTGCCGAGCAGCGTGCGCCTGAACGATCCCTGCCGCGCGCCGATGATGACATGGTCGACCTGGTTGACCTCGGCGAACTCCAGCACCGCGGCGGCGGGATCGACCGCCTCCAGCACGTGAACCGACAACCGGCTCTCATCCAATTTAAGCGGTGTGGCCCAGTGTCGGAGCGCCACCAGGCGGTCGATATGCTTGTTGGAGCCCTGCTCGTCCAACGTCCGATCGATGGCGATCCGGTTGAGCTTCAATACATTGACGCAGGCGAGCCGCGCCGATGGCAAGGTTGCCAGGATCCGCTCGGTGGTCACGCGTAGCGCCTCGTTCAGCTCCGGCGCGCCTTCCTCCGTATCGAGCGCGACGGCGAGGATGGGGCTCGAGGCGATCTGCTCGGCGACATCCGCCTTCGCGCGCGGCTGCATGGCGTCCTGGTTGAAGCGGCGCCGCCAAGCGACGCTGAGGGGATCGCGCGTCGTCCGCTCCGAGCGCGCGGTGAGTCTAACCTGATCCGGATAAGCAAGATCGAAGGCGAGCTGGGCCGCCGTCGGATAGCGCCGGACCGGCTCGATCTCGAGGCAGCGCAGC
The DNA here is from genome assembly GCF_041200145.1 of Bradyrhizobium sp. LLZ17. Taxonomy (NCBI): domain Bacteria; kingdom Pseudomonadati; phylum Pseudomonadota; class Alphaproteobacteria; order Hyphomicrobiales; family Nitrobacteraceae; genus Bradyrhizobium; species Bradyrhizobium zaerense. The sequence goes on along the minus strand of NZ_CP165734.1, from coordinate 345,754 downwards.
ACCACTTCCTGGAGCCAGGGCGGATAGTCGGCGCCCAATTTGCGCGGCGGCTGCGGATCGCGCCACAGCCTCCGCCGCATCGCGCGCAACGTCTCGCCCTCGCCGAACGGCCGTTCGCCGGTCGTAAAGAAATAGAGCAGCACACCAAGCGAAAACAGATCGCTGCGGGGATCGTCGCGCACGCCCAGCAGCCGTTCCGGCGCCATGTAGGGCGCAGTGCCGTAAGGAAGGCGGAACTCGGCCTGCAACAGGTCGGGCAAATGGTCGTGGTGCGACAGGCCGTAATCGATCAGCACCGCCTCGCCGCTATCGCGGAACATGATGCTGCTCGGCTTGATGTCGTGATGGATCACGTTCTGCCGGTGCAAATCGGCGAGCGCGGCCGCAATCTTCGACACCAGCAGCCGCGCCTCCTCGTAAGGCAGCGGCAGGTCGGGCAGGCGCTTGTAGAGCGTAGTCCCGGGAATGCGCTCGATCACGGCGTAGGCCTGGTGGGCAAAATCGCCGGTGCCGAAGCAGGCCGGCACGTGGGGGCCTGCGAGCCGCGGCAGGATCATCATCTCCATTTCGAAGGAGACAATGGCGGCAGGGTCCTCGCCCTCCGACACCCGCGGGATCTTCATCAGCAGCGGCACGTCGATGCCGGGATGGGTGACGGTCCAGAGCGTCGCCATGCCGCCGGAATGGACGCATTCGCCGATGGTGTAGCCGTCGATCTCCGCGCCGGATTTAACCAGGGGTTTTGGCATTGGCCCCTAGCGCCCCTGCGACAGCCGGTCGGCGAGCCAGGGCGGCAGGCCGTTCTCGCGGATCTTGTTCGCAGCGCTCGCGATGTCATAGGGCACGCGGCAATAGGTGATCTGGCATGAGACCGTCTCGAACAGCACGAAAGCGGCGGCCGGATCGCCGTCGCGAGGCTGGCCGACCGAGCCGAGCACGGCAAGCCATTGCCGCCCGCGCAGCAGCTGCACCGGGACGTCGGTCTTGGGCACAAAACTCGTCATCTTCGCCGTCACCGACATCGAATAGAGCGCGGGCCGGTGGATATGGCCGCAGAACGTGACATGGGACGGCGTCGCGATCAAACTCTTGGCCGCATCCGTGGTCGAGCGGACATAGTTCCAGCGCGTGGGCTGCGAGGCCTCCGAGTGCACGAAGAGGCGGTCGCCGTCCTGCGCGAGCGTGGGCAGCTCGGCCAGGAAGCGTCGCTGCGCGATGTCGAGGCGCCCGCGGGTCCACTCGATCGCGATCTGCGCCTCGGCATTCATGGTCTCGGTCGTGGTGCTGACGGCCTCGTCATGATTGCCGCGGACAGCGACGGCACCCTGGGCGACCAACTCCATCGCAGTATCCACCACCCACTCGGGATCGGCGCCATAGCCGACGAAATCGCCGAGTAGGATGAAGCGCTCCGCGCCCTTCGCGCGAGCGACCTTCAGGCATGCCTCGAACGCCTGCCGGTTGCCATGGATATCCGAGAAAACAGCGAGAAGCACGCATCCTCCACCCTCAGGTTCTTATCGAAAGCCCATAAGGCCAAATTGAGGGAGGTCAACAGGATGCGCCAGCGCGGGACGGTTTACCAGCACAGCACCGATGTGATGGTGAAGAGGCCTATTGCTCGTCCTTGGGCGGCATCCGGGGTGGCGGCAACGGCGTGAACACGGCGCCTTGAGCGCCGGCCGGCGGCGCATTGAACTCGCCGGTCGAGGAGTCCCCGCCGCTGGTCTCGAGGACGACCTTGGGCGTCACATATTCGCGCACCATGTCGATCAGGCTGCCCTCGCCGCCGCCAAAATCCGCGGCGCGCCCGCCCTGCGGATGCCCCGCCGCGATCTCGTTCTCCGCCGCATGGGTCTTGTCGGCCAGCTTGTCGTTGTAGGGCACGCGAAAGGCCCGTGGGATGCCGCTGGGGCGGTGATCCTCGTCGAGCTCCTCCACCCATAGATAGATCGAGCCAGGATCGCCCTCCAGCGAATGCGGCTCGACGATACGGGCCTGGAGCAGCTTGAAGGAGCTGGGCAGCCGGTCGGTGCTCGCCCAGCCGAGCAGCCCGCGGATTTCCGTGAAGCTGACGACATAAAAGGCGCTGGTCACGACCACCGCGACCGCTTTCAGCGACCAGTGCAGGCGTGCATAGACCAGCACGACCAGCAGCAGTGCGCCGATGACGGCGTAGGCGATCGACAGCGTCAGGATCACCGTTTGCAGATTACTCACGGCGTACCCTCACGCCGGTCTTCGGATCGACATCGGCGCCGTTGCGCCAGCCGCTGCGGAACGTCTCCAGCAGCGATTTTGGCCGCTGGTCCACATTGATCACCTTGCCCTCGGCGTCGAGCCGGAACCGCACCGCCGTCTTCTCGTCACCGGTGTGGTCGACCGTGAACTTGTTGTCGAAGATGACCTGCGCGACCGGGTTGAGCTTCTGAACTTTGATGTTTCCCTGGACCGGCTGACCCGTCGTGGCGACGAAATGGGAGACGTTGACGGTGTATTCGCCGGCGACGATGCCGCGCACCGTAACGATCTCCTCGCGGATCGGCGAAGCGATCTTCTTGCCGTTGACCATGATGAAGTCGTTGGCCCCGCCGCGATCGTCGCGATCGAGCGTCAGGAAGCCGGCCTCGCGGTGGCGGTACCAGGCGATGTTGCCGGCCGGATCCTGCACGAATAGGTCGAGATCGTCGGGATGGTTGTCCGGCCAGTCCAGCGTGATCATGAACTCGGCCTTGGAGTCGATCTTGCCTTCCTTGGCATCCGGGGAGACCGCGAGCAGCGCGAGGAAGAACAGGAAAGCGACCACCTGGAGCGCCTTGAACAGCATCACGCCCAGGGGATCAAACGGCTCCTCGCGTGGATAGAGTCCGAAATCATCCATCATGTCGGCGGTCCCGGACGCCTGCGCTCGAGAGCCGGCGTCACATAAGTCTCGGTCAGCACCACGGCATCCGAGAACACTCGCTGCGTCGCGGCGTCGAGCATGTAATATTGAATGCGGACCAGGATCGAGCCGACGAGACCCGCCAGCGTCGTGTACATCGCGACCGCCATGCCGTCACTCATCAGCCCCATCGACGACCGCATCGCGACCTTGTCGGCGGCATCGAGCCCGGCGATCGGCGCCAGCATGATGATGAAGCCGATGATGGTACCGAGCAGGCCGAGCTTCATCAGCGTATCCGAGACGAAGGCGCCGAACCCGTTGGACCCGCGCAAGCGGTCGGCCAGCGTCCGCAGCAGCAAGGTCTGGTCGACCGGCCGGTAATCCTGCGCGGCCGCCTTGGTCACCAGGCTCTCGATATGATCCCGCACCAGCCCGCGCGGCAGCGACGTCGCGCTTGCGTCGAGCGCCCGGCTGCCGTCGGACGCCGACAGCACCGTGCGACAGCGCCGCGCCGCAGCGCCTTCGCGCGCAATCGCCCGCGTCCGCAGAAAGCAGTGACCGCAGGTGACGACATAAAGCAACGCAATCACGCTGGAAATATAGGTCCGGTCCGAAGTGAGCATCAGATGGATCAGGCCGAACCGCCACAGCAGCACCACGGCAAAGACAGACAAACCGGTGAAGATCATCCAGAACAGGAGCGCGCTTCGCTCGGACGGATCGGCTGGTTGCCGCGCGGTCGGACCAATCGTCATCGAACTCATGCTGCATCGCTCCCGGCCTGCAACGATCTGCGTTGCTGATTAGATCAAAGCCCCTGCTCTCGGTCCAAAGAGCCATGCCCAAATTGGCTCGGGAAATTTGCCCGAGCCACGTCCTCCAGCACCGCCTGCGATTGGCAAGGCGCGGCGGCGTTGTTACTGTGAGCTTACCAAACTTTGGGGTGATCGCATGCGCCTCGTGCTTCAGCTCGTCGCCCGCCTGCTTCTGATCGTCGCGCTGTGCCTGGGAGCCGCGACCGTATGGGCCACGGTCGATGCCTATCGCAGCGTCGACCGGGCAACCGCGGCCTCCGCGCAGCGGGTCGCGCAGGCGCTTCAGGCGCTGTACTGGCACGAGCTATTGTTGCGCAGCAGCAGAACGCGCGAGCATCTTCTGCCCGTCCCTGACTGGCGCACGCTTGAGATCATGAAACTGATCTCCCCAGGCGTCTGCATCGAGTTCCAGCCGGCGGCCGCATTCGAAAAGCCGCTCTGCGGCCAGAGCCAAGGCATCGGCAAGACGCCGCCGCCCTGGTTTGCCGCTATCGTGCCGACCTTGCTCGGTAGCCACGCCGAGGTGGTGCGGCCTGTCAGCCCCCGAGCTGCTGCCGCCGGCACCGTGGTTGCGACACCGGATTCCGCCGCCGCGATCTCGCTTGCCTGGGAGTACATCCTCAATGTCATCGACGTTGCCCTGCTGATGGCGGCGGCGATCGGGGTGCTTGCCTCGCTCGCGATCGCGCATGCGCTCGCGCCGGCGCGCAACATCGTCACCGCCTTGCAGCGCATGGCCCGCGGCCAGTATCGCACGGAACTGCCGCGTTTTCGCTCGATGGAGCTTGCGATGATCGGCGGCGCGGTCGATGCGCTCGGCAGCCGCCTGCAAGAGGGCACCGAACAACGCGCGGCGCTGACGCGACGCCTGATCGAAATTCGCCACGAAGAACGGCGCGCGCTGGCCCGCGAGCTGCACGACGAGTTCGGGCAAAATCTCTCGGCCATCCTCGCCTTCGCCAACACGATCGAGATGGCGAGCGCCAGGGAGAACAGGGATGACGCCATCGCGCAGGACGCGCGCATGATCTCGCAGGCCACGCATCAGTTGATGGCCTCGCTGCGCGATGCGCTGAAGCGGTTGCGCAATCCACTGCCCGAGGAGCTCGGTCTTGAGGCGAGCCTCGTCAATCTCGTCGACAGCTGGCGCTCGCAGAGTGCGACGCAACCGACGATCCAGCTTGACCTCAGAGGCGACTTCACCGACATCAGCGGCCCCGCCGCCAATACCGCCTATCGCGTGGCGCAGGAGTGCCTGACCAACGCGCTGCGCCACGGCGCGGCACGCGAGATTTCCCTGCGGGTCGAGCGGCGCGCGGGCGAGGACGATGCGCTTCTCATCCGCGTCGAGGACGATGGCGGCGGCGATGCGGCGCGCGTGGCGCAATCGGCCGGCTTCGGTCTCACCGGTATCCGCGAGCGCGTGGCGGCAGCCGGCGGATCGCTGTCGATCCTGCCCGCCAATCGCGGCTTGAGCATCGCCGCCACCATCCCGCTCGCTGCGTGAAGTCCAAATGAGCCAGGTCGCGGCAACAGGGATCTCCGTGCTGCTGGTCGACGACCACCCCATCGTCCGCCAAGGCTACCGGCGCGTGCTGGAGAGCCAGGGCGATCTGCACGTTCTGGGGGAGGCCGACAACGCTGCGGATGCTTACGGCGCCTTCAAGGCGCATGACCCCGACGTCGTCGTGATGGACATCTCGATGCCCGGCGCCAGCGGCCTCGAGGCAATTCGCAACATCCGCGCCCGCAGTCCGCGGGCTCGCATTCTCGTCTTCACCATGCACAACGAGGCCGTGCTGGTGAAAGCCGCCTTCAATGCCGGCGCCTCTGGCTTCGTCACAAAGAGCAGCGAGCCGTCCGCCGTGGTCAACGCCATCCGAAGCGTCGCGCGCGGCGAGCGCGCCATGAGCGACGACATCGCGCATGTGCTGGCCGAGGACAGCCTGTCGCCGACCGGATCAGTGCTGGATCAATTGGGCGAGCGCGAGATCGAGATCCTGCGCCAATTCGCCGGCGGCGCCACCACCGAGGAGATCGCGGCCCGTCTCAATCTCAGTGTGAAGACGGTTCAGAACTATCATTATCTGATCAAAACAAAGACCGGCGCCCGCACGGACGCACAGCTGGTGCGGCTGGCTGCAAGCTGCGGGCTCACGACAATCTAGCAGCGATGCTGTCGCACGGAGAGGGTTGCGCCTCACGCCGGATGCGCTCGGATTTGTGTGAGGTTTCCGATGCTTGCCGTCCTGTTATTGCCGGACGGCTTGGAACCGAGTCCCTTCGGCTTCGGTTGGTAGCGGAGTGGAGGAATAGCGCCATGACCAAGGCCATTCACAAGTTAGCCGCCCATCCCGCGATCATCACGGTAGGCGAGCTCATCGACGAGCTTTGCCGGCTGCCGGATACGGCCGTCGTCAGCTTCCGTTGTCCGATGCTCGATCAGGAGCTGGCATTCTACCGGCTGCGGAAGCGATCAAAGGATCTTGTCGAGGTTGAAGTCAACGCCTATCCGGAGAGCCCGCCGGTCGTGCCGGCGGATGGCGCCTTTCATGCGACGAGGCGGGCCTCTCACGGGTCGGCGGCGCGCGGAAATGCTCCCCTCCACAAGGCGAGAGGCTGAAACAGATCTTGCGAACTGATGGGAGTTGGTCGGTCTAGGCGGCTTGAAGCCCGCGCAAGAGCAGCGCAAGCGTCGCATCGACGCGCGCCGGCAGGTCCGCATCCTTCCACTCACCGGCATGGGCCGGATGATGAAAGCGGACCGTCGCATCGAAGATTGCGCGCGCGGTGGCCTTGGTGTCGGCAACGTGGAACACGCCCTGCTTCACGCCGTCGGACAGGATCGCCGTGATCTGGTCGATCATCGTGTCCTTGTGACACCTCACGGCCGCGCAGGCTTCGCGTGCCAGTGTCAGATAGGTCTCGAACATCTCGGGGTCGTCGAGCACGCGCGAACGTTTGGCGGCGAACAGCGTGCGCAGCCAGCGTTCGAGCCGCGCCGGGGCCGGTCCCTGCTCCCCGGCGATTTGTCGCAGCGGTGCGTCGATGCGGTCGAGCCAGCGTTTGGCAACGGCCTCGCGCAGCGAAGCCTTGCTCGGGAAATGGCGATAGACGCTGCCGTGGCTCACATCGAGTGCACGGGCAACGTCAACGACGGTGGCCTTGGCAAGTCCGTAGCGCCGCAATACGTCCTCGGTCACTTCGAGGATCCGCTCCGGCGTCAAGACAACCACTTCGTTCATGCCAGCACCATCTTCCCGTTGAGGGCTCAGTTACCCGGCGATGGAGCTGCTTCCGAAGCGCCCCTGCCGGCCGTTTCGGAAAGCTCTCGCCTCAATGAGGCAGTTTTGCAGCCTGCGCCGCGATCTGGCGCGCCACCAGTAGATTGAGCCAGTGCCCAATCGTCCCGGTCAAATTGATGATTTCGGTCGTCATTGTCGTAAGTCTCCATTGATCCACGGGTCCCTCTCTTCAATTCGTCCCTCGATCCGCACTTTCGGACGTCAGGGCTTCCGGGGGTGGCCGCGAGACGCCCAAATCGGAGCGTCCGGGAACGGATATACACGTCCCGCTGACAGATTTCAATATCTGTCATTCAATGATCCGTGATTGACAGTTAATTTCTGATCCGCCGCGTCAGGCGAGAAGCCGAGGCTTGTGAATAGCCCGGCCATCCCCCGCTACCTTGCCTGCGCCGTTTGTTTCGCCCTCCCCCCCTCTGCTAAATCACGGCGTAAAAAGCATTTTGGCCGGTGTCCCCTGGGGCGCCCGCCCACCTCTTTGGAGCCGTCACATGATCCCCCGCTACACCCGTCCGGAAATGGCCTCGATCTGGGAGCCGCAGACCCGGTTCAAGATCTGGTTCGAGATCGAGGCGCATGCGGCTGACGCGCTGGCCGAGCTCGGGACGATCCCCAAGGAGGCCGCCAGGACGGTCTGGGCCAAGGCCAAGGATGCCACTTTCGACGTCGCCCGCATCGACGAGATCGAGCGCGAGACCAAGCACGACGTCATCGCCTTCCTGACTCACCTCGCCGAGATCGTCGGCCCCGAGGCGCGCTTCGTGCACCAGGGCATGACCTCCTCCGACGTGCTCGACACCTGCCTCAACGTCCAGCTCACCCGCGCCGCCGACCTGCTGCTCGCCGACCTCGACAAGGTGCTGGCGGCCCTGAAGAAGCGCGCCTTCGAGCACAAGATGACGCCGGCCATCGGCCGCAGCCACGGCATCCACGCCGAGCCCGTCACGTTCGGCCTCAAGCTCGCTTATGCCTACGCCGAATTCTCGCGCGCGAAGGAGCGCCTGATCGCGGCACGCAAGGAAGTCGCGACCTGCGCCATCTCCGGCGCGGTCGGCACCTTCGCCCAGATCGATCCGCGCGTCGAAGCGCATGTCGCCAAAGCCATGGGGCTGGTGCCGGAGCCGATCTCGACCCAGGTGATCCCGCGCGACCGCCATGCGATGTATTTCTCGACCCTCGGTGTCATCGCCGCCTCGGTCGAGCGCCTCGCGGTTGAGGTCCGCCACATGCAGCGCACCGAAGTGCTGGAAGCCGAAGAGTTCTTCTCGGAGGGACAGAAGGGCTCATCGGCGATGCCGCACAAGCGCAATCCGGTGCTGTCCGAAAATCTTACCGGCCTCTCCCGCATGGTGCGCGCCTATGTGACGCCGGCACTGGAGAACGTCGTGCTCTGGCACGAGCGCGACATCTCGCACTCCTCCGCCGAACGCATGATGGGTCCCGATGCGACCGTGACTCTCGACTTCGCGCTGGTGCGCCTTGCAGGCCTGATCGACAAGCTGCTGGTGTACCCCGCCAACATGCAGAAGAACCTCGACCGCCTCGGCGGCCTCGTTCATTCACAGCGCGTGCTGCTGGCGCTGACGCAGAAAGGCGCGAGCCGCGAGGACGCCTACAAGCTGGTGCAGCGCAATGCCATGCCGGTCTGGCGCGGCGAAGGCGATTTCCTTCAGCTGCTGAAGAAGGACGCCGAGGTGAAGAAATATCTCAGCGATGCCGAAATCGAGGAGCAGTTCGACCTCGGCTATCACCTCAAGCACGTCGACACGATCTTCAAGCGCGTGTTCGGGGAGAGCTGATATACTTGTCATTTCCGGGGCGCGCGAAGCGTGAACCCGGAATCTCGCTCTACAATCTCCGGATTCCGGGTTCGATGCTTCGCATCGCCCCGGAATGGCGACAAAATTCAAAACAGACGGGATCCGCCCCATGCCCATCGTCAATCGCATCGCCGCCCTCTCCGACGAAATGGCCGCCTGGCGTCATGACTTCCACGAGAACCCGGAGCTGCTCTACGAAGTCCACCGCACCGCCGGCATCGTCGCCGACCGCTTGCGTGAATTCGGCTGCGACGAGGTGGTGACGGGGATCGGCCGCACCGGCGTCGTCGGCGTGATCCGCGGCCGCAAATCCGCCTCCGGCAAGACCATCGGTTTGCGGGCCGACATGGACGCGTTGCCGATCATGGAAACCTCCGGCGTAGCTTATGCCTCGAAGGTCCCTGGCAAGATGCACGCCTGCGGCCATGACGGGCACACCGCGATGCTGCTCGGCGCGGCAAAATATCTCGCCGAGACGCGCAATTTCGACGGCACCGCTGTGGTGATCTTCCAGCCCGCGGAAGAAGGCGGCGGTGGCGGCAAGGCGATGGTCGAGGACGGCATGATGGCCCGCTGGAACATCCAGGAGGTCTACGGCATGCACAACATGCCCGGTCTCGCCGAAGGCCATTTCGCGACCACGCCCGGTCCGATGCTCGCGTCCTCCGACAACATCCAGATCACCGTCCACGGCAAGGGCGGCCACGCCGGCGCCGGTCCGCACAAGGCAATCGACAGTGTGCTGATCGGCTCGCAGATCGTGGGCGCGCTGCAATCGATCGTCGCGCGCAACGTCGATCCGCTGAAATCGGCCGTGATCTCGATCACGCAATTCCACGCCGGCACCGCCTTCAACATTATTCCGGAGACTGCCGAGCTCGGCGGCACCGTGCGCACGCTCGACCCCGAGGTGCGCGATCTCGTCGAGCGCCGGATCGGCGAGGTCGCCGACAGCGTCGCCCGCGCCTATGGCGGGTCGGCCGAGACGAAATACACGCGGATGTATCCGGTGACGATGAACCATGCCCGCGAAGCCGGCGTTGCCGCCGACGTCGCCCGCGACATCGTCGGCGCCGAGCGCGTCAACGACAAGTTCGTTCCGATGATGGGCGCCGAGGATTTCTCGTTCATGCTGGAGGCCCGTCCCGGCGCGATGATCCTGGTCGGCATGGGTGACGGCAACGAGTGCCACCATCCGTCCTACGTCTTCAACGACAACATCCTCGGACACGGCGCGTCGTTCTGGGTGCGCCTGATCGAGACGACGATGCCGGCGGGCTAGTGTCGGTCTCGTAGGGTGGGCAAAGCGGAGCGTGCCCTCCACGAAGGTATCTTGAGCAAAGGTCAGCACGGCGCCTCGCGCCTTTCGATCACGTAGCTTGGTGTCGAGTGTCAGCGTGACGCTGGTTCGAGGCTGATACGCAATTTGTGACCGGTGGCCTCGGCGTAGCGCTCCAGCGTGCGCGTCGATGGTTTGACGCGCCCGCTCTCAAGCCGAGATACGGCACTCTCTGTCGTACCCATGCGGCTTGCGACTTCCGCCTGAGAGAGATGAGCACGGGTGCGCGCCCGGATCAGGGCGTCGACCAGTGCAAATTCGCTCTCAAGCGCATCATAGGCCCTTTGGTAAGCGGAATTGCTCTTCATACGCCGCGCGTGAATGGCCTCTGCTTTGATGGTCTTCGATCTCATCTCACTTCCTTCGCTCGCTGTCTGGCCAGGTCGAGTTCACGGTGCGGCGTCTTCTGCGTCTTTTTGACGAAGATGCGGACAATCACCACGCGCTGCCCGGCCGCAGTCACAAAGATGGCGCGCGCTATGCCATCCCTGCCAGTGACCCGCAATTCCCAGAGCTTATCGCCGAGCGGTTTCACCCAATCGCGGGGCAGGTTAAGGAGCCCATGCTGCCTAATCGTATCTGACATGCGGGCCAAACGCGCCTGCATGTCCACAGGCAGCGCCGCTTCCTCATCAGCTGCTGCCGGAAGGTACTCAACGGACCACATTAGCGGCAGCTTAGCAAAAATGCTAAGTCCTGTCTATTTGCTATTTTTCGATGGCGTGGGATGAGCGTCAAAGGCGCTCCGCACTCACCTACGCCTGCACCACCTCATGCCGCATCACGAACGGCGCGAGCAGCGCGTGCACCTCGTTCGCAACCAGCTCGCGCTGATCGGCCGGCAGGCCCGCCAACGTCACGGTCGCGATCGAGCCGTGGCTGCCATGGGCACCGACCTTGACCTTGCAATCGATGCCGCGCGCGATGAGCGGCGTCAGCACTTTCGTGAACACGCGCTGCGCCGCGTCCCAGCGCAATTGCGGCTTGAACACCTTGCCGACGCCGGTGACCGGCATCGGATCGATTGGAATGACCTGCACGGGAACAGCGGCGCGCTCGGGCGTGCGCTCGCGCACCCACGTCTCGAGCTCGCCCGGTTCGACCGTCGCGCCGGGCTTCAGCTGCACGTATCCGACTGGCAACTCGCCGGCGTAGGCGTCGGGCTGGCCGACCACCGCGGCAAAACCGACGGCGGGATGGCGGAACATGATCTCCTCGATCGGCGCCGGATCGATGTTGTGGCCGCCGCGGATCACCAGGTCCTTGGCGCGGCCGGTGATCCAGAGATAACCGTCGGCATCGAGCCGGCCGAGATCGCCGGAATTGACCCAGACCCCGTCGACGAAGGCGCCCTTGTTGTGCTCGTCGTTGAGGTAGCCGCCGAACACGCCGGGCCCGGCCATGATGACGACTCCGATCTCGTCGGGCGCGCAGTCGCGGATCAGCCGGCCGTCGGCATCGAGCTGCACGATGCGCACGCGCGCATAAGGCATCGGCAAGCCGACCGAGCCGAGCCGGATCGGCCGCGACGGATAGGCCAGCGTGTGCACGCTCGAGGTCTCCGTCATGCCGTAGACCTCGACCACCGGCAGCTTGAGCTTGTCCTGGATCGCCGAGCCCACCGCGACGGGGATCGCCGAACCGCCGCCGGCGGCATATTTCAGGCTGGAGATGTCGGCGGTGCCCGGCGGCACCGCAAGCGTCGCGGCAAGCACCGTCGGCACGCTCGACAGCGCCTCCGGCTTGAAGCGTTCGACCAATTGCCAGATGTTCTTTACCGAATTCGGATTGCGCCATCCGCTCGGCGACAGCACGACCAGCGAGCCGCCGGCCGACAGCATCGTCAGCACCTGGGTCAGCGATCCACCGACGTGAAACAGCGGCATGCCGAACAGCAGATTGGCGCCCGGCTTCGACTTCAGCAGCAGATCCAGCGCCCAGGCCTGATAGACCTGGTTGGCATGGGTGTGCCGGACCAGCTTTGGCGTGCCGGTGGTGCCGCCGGTGTGAAAGTAGGCCGCGATGTCGTGGCCCGCGATCTTGCGCCCGCTGACCAGCCGGTCCGGGGGCTGCTGCTTGATCAGGTCGTTGAAGGCAAAGATGCCGTTCGCCGGATCGCCGCCGCCAAACACCTGCACGATCGCCTTGAGGTGTTTCAGTTGCGGCCTGACCTGCTCGACCTTCTGCCAGATGTCGGCGCCCGGCATCGGCCCGAGCGCCACCAAAATCTTGGTTTTCGCGGCTTCCAGAATCTCCACCAGCTGGTGCGGCTCGAGCAGCGGATTGACGGGATTGGCAATGCCGGCGGCCTCGGCACCGAACAGCGTCACGAACGCGTCGGGCACCAGCGGCAGCATGAAGCTGATGACGTCGCCCTTCTCCGCGCCGAGCGCGTGAAACATGTTGGCGGCCTGCGTCACGCGCGCAATGAAATCGCGATGGGTGACGACGACGGGCACGTCGGCGGGATCGGCGTTTTGCAGAAACTGGATCGCCGCCCCGTCCGGGTTGCGCGCCGCGCCAAGCCGGATGGCGTCATAGGTGCTCTCGGCCGCCACGCGATCTGCGTAAGGCACCTGCTCGAAGGCGCGAACCTCCGCGTCCGTCGCTAGCTCCGGATAGTCGTTGCCGATCAGTCGATCGAGCGCGTGGATGCCCGCCATGAAATTTCGTCCTCCCTCTATTCATGTCCTCAGCCCCTGTCTTTTGACGTTGATTCAGGCGAGGCTTCGACCGGACCGGCAGCGCCGCTGGCAACCGGTCGAACGGAGACAGAATGATGGATGATTTGGCGTTCGTCCATTCCTTAACGGCTGCGGCGATGCGGCCAGATCCAACCGCCCTTTGAACCTCCCTGCTCGGCAGCGGGACCAAAGACTGGCGGCCAGCGCCCTGCCGCAAGACGCGAGGACATCCATGAGCACGCCCCTGCGGGACCGCATCACCCGGCTGATCGCCACGCTCGCCGTTGCATCGGCGATCGCCCTGCCCCGCGCTGCCGCCGCCGAGGACACGCAACTCGACAAGATGCGCGCGAAGATCGCGTCGTTCGTCGGCAGTTTGATGGAGAAGCAGGGCGGCTCACGCATCATCTACAAGGTCGACAGCGACGCCTTGCGCGATGTGCTGGTTACGGACTTGCGGGACGACGTCTATAAGGCCCTCAAGGAGAGCCGCACGGCATTTTCGGCCCTCAAGGTGAGCGAGGGCAGCGTCGAAGTAACCATCGCGGACGCCAACAGCCGGAGCCAGCTCGTGCGCAAGCTCACGACGGATGCAGCGCCCCCACGCTCGCTTAAAGTGACCGACGGCGGCGACGGCCTGCTCAGGCTTGCGCCGGCGGATGCCACTTTCGCCCGCCAGCAGCATGATCTGGTCGAAGACGCGATCGCGATGGTCGAGCAGCGCCTGAAGGATTCCGGCGTCAAGCTCGCCAGCGTGCAGCCGGACGGGACCGATCGCATTCGCATCTTCCTGCCGGGTGTGATGGACCCCGAGCGTGTGACCGCGGTGTTCGCCAGGAAGGTGCGCGTCAGCTTCCGCATGGTGGACACCACGATGCCGGCGGAACAGGCCGAGCTCGGCACGCCGCCCGCGGGCTCCGAGGTCCTGTTCGGATTCAAGGAGAAGCGCGCCTATCTGGTCGCGAAGGACAGCGCGCTCGACGGCGACGACATCATCTATGCCGGTCCGGGTTTTGCGACCGGGACCAAGGATCCGGTCGCCTCGTTCCGCTTCAATGGACGGGGCACGCGACGCTTAGCCCACGTCACCGAAGAGAACATGGGAAAGCCTTTCGCCATCGTCCTCGACGACAAGGTGATCTCTGCCCCCGTGATCCGCGAGCCGATCACCGGCGGCTCGGTCCAGATCTCCGGTAATTTCACCATGGAGGAGGCCAACAGCGTCGCCATGCTGCTGCGCGCCGGCGCTCTGCCGGGCCGTCTGGCCCTCGTCGAGCAGCAGATCGTCCAACCTGTCAGCAAGCCGTAGGGCTGATCTCGCCGGCCGTCCCATTCGTCCCGGCGGTCTTGCCGGGGCTTCGCGGGCGGCCCGTGCGCTCGAAAGCCCGAATCACGGGCGCGTTCGGCCATACCCGCAGCGAACGGACAATTGCCCAAAGCGCCGTTCAGGCTAAAATTTGCCTCTTGCGGCAGGGCGACCGAACATTCCATTCAAGCGGTCGTCGTTCGATTTCGGCTATACCTGCCGAACATGCCGACCAGGACTGAAGGCCTCACGCGGGGACAATACCATGCCGTCCGGCAGCGCAGACATTTCGTCGATCCTCGACCGCATTCTCGACGCGGCAACCGACAACCTCAGGATTGCGAAGATCCTGGTCCAGATGGGCCTTGATCCGAACAACGTCACCTACGACGCGATCTTCAATCGGTTGCTGGAGATATTTGTCCACAACATCACTCTGGCCAATATGTTCGCCACGGTCGGCGCCGGCTTCTTCGTCGCCACCCTGTTGATGCGGACGATGGTGCCGCTGCGCGTCGCCAACATGATCGGCTGTGCCTTCTTCGCCATTTTCGGTGCGCTCTCCGCCAATGTCTCCACGTTCGTCCTGTACCTGCTGCTGCTCCCGATCAACGCCGTGCGCCTGCGGCAGATGCTCAAGCTGGTCAAGAAGGCGCGACATGCGGCCGAGGGCGACATGTCGATCGAATGGCTCAAGCCGTTCATGACCGAGCGCAAATATCGCCGCGGCGACACGCTGTTCAAGCTGGGCGATCCAGCCCACGAGATGCTCCTGACCGTCACCGGCAAGTTCCTGGTCAAGGAGATCAACGTCGAGATCGGGCCCGGCGCGCTGATGGGGGAGCTCGGCTTCCTGACGCCGGACAACCGGCGCACCGGAACGATCGAGTGCATCGAGGACGGACAGGCGCTGACGATCACCTATGACCGGTTGCTCGAGATTTACTTTCAGGATCCGCAGTTCGGCTATTATTTCCTGGTGCTGACCAGCCAGCGTCTGCTGCAGAACATCGAGCGCTTGCAGACGCAGCTCGCGACCGAGCGGGCTGCGACCACGAACAGGATCGCGTGAACCGGCGCCGCGGTCCGGCGCAGCGACTCAACTCAAGAGCAGCGCCATGCCGGGATCGCCTTTCTCCATCGCGCGCCGATACGCCGGCCGTGCGCCGATCCGGGCGAGATATTTGACCACGTTCGGGCAGCGCGCGAGATCATAGGGCTGGAAGTAGCGCATCGTGGTGAGCGAAAAGACGATCATGATATCAGCTGTGGTGAATGTGCTTCCCGCCAGATAGTCGGCATAGCGCACCCGCGCATCGACCAGATCCAAGGCGCGGTCGACGCGCGCCTTGGTCGCGGCCAGCATCGGATTGTCTTCTGCGAGCTTGAGCCGGTTCAGGAGCATCAGCCGGCCCATGCCGGCCTGCAGCGTGCCGTTCGCGAAGTGAAACCAGTACAGGAATTGCGCGAAATCGGGATCATCGGCGCGGAGCAGGAGACGGCCGTTGCCGTGCTTGGCCATGATGTAATCGACGATGGCGCCGGATTCGGCGAGCACGAGATCACCGTCGGTGATGACCGGCGCCGCCCCGATCGGATGCAGCGCCTTGTAGTCGGGCGGCGCCAGCATGGTGATGGAATCGCGCGCGTAGTGCTTCAGCTCGTAGGGAAGTTCGAGCTCCTCGCAAAGCCAGACGATACGCTCGGACTGGGACTTGCCGAGGTGATGGACGGTGAGCATAGCGTCTCCCTACGATCGTAAATTAGATCAGTCGTGATGCTGTATCATACTCCGTCATTGCGAGCGCAGCGACGCAATCCAGACCGCCTCAGCGGAAAGATTTCTGGATTGCTTCGCTACGCTCGCAATGACGATGTGGAGAGAGCGCGTCACTACCCCACCTCGTCTGTCACCATGCGCGCCACGACGCGGTCGCGGCGGATGAAGTGGTGCCAGAGGGCTGCGATCACGTGAACCGCGATCAAGACCAGCAACACATAGGCAAAGAAGATGTGGCGCTCCTCGTAGGCGTCAGCTGCCGCCTTGTCCGGAGAGGTGAATTGCGGCACGTGAAACAGGCCGAAGAAGTCCGAGTAATTGGGCGAGCGCGCGCCGGAATGCGCCCAGCCCAGCATCGCAACCAGGATGACGACGAGATAAAGCGCGCCATGGCTGACATGGGCGGCGATCTTCTGCCACCGCGAGGTTTCGGCCGGCATGGCCGGCGTCGGGTTGAAGGCGCGCCAGACCAGGCGGATGATCGTGAGCAGCAGGATCGAATAGCCGATATCGGCATGGATCGAGCGATAGAAGAACTTGTCGGGACGCGCCGGGATGTGGTTCATCCACCAGCCGAAGGCGATGGTCCCGACGATCGCCAGCGCCAAAATCCAGTGCAGCCACCGGGCGACACTGCCCCAACCGGCATTGGTATTTCTGATCATGTCAGCTCCCCCCAAAGAACTTGCGGGTGCCCCAGAACCGCAGCGCGACATCACTGCTGATAACGGGAATATGCGGCGATCACGAAATGGAATAGTTCCAAAATCAGCCTCCCAGGCCGCCGCCGCAAAACGGCCCTAAAAACCGAATGGTAACCATGCAGTGATAGGGTGACGGCGTGACTTATTCCCCGACGATCCTGGTATTCGATTCCGGCCTAGGCGGGCTCACGGTGCTCCGCGAGGTCGTGGCCGCGCGCCCCGACGCGCATTATGTTTATGTTGCCGACGACGCCTTCTTCCCGTACGGCCACCATAGCGAGGACGAGATCATCGCCCGCGTGGTGCCGCTGATGGGCGAGCTGATCGGCACGCACGATCCCGATCTCGTCGTCATCGCCTGCAACACCGCCTCCACCCTGGTGATGTCGCACCTGCGAGCCGCCTATTCCGTGCCCTTCGTCGGCACGGTGCCGGCGATCAAGCCGGCTTGCGCGCAATCGAAGAGCCGCCGCGTCTCGGTGCTCGGCACCAAGGGCACGGTGAAACGCGAATACACCCACGCGCTGATCCGCGATTTCGCGCAAGGCTGCGAGGTGACGCTGGTCGGCTCGCCCGAACTCGCTTCGCTCGCCGAACGCGAGCTCGGCGGTCAACCGATCAGCGACGGCGACATTCTCGCCGAACTCGCGCCCTGTTTCGTCGGCGATCCCGCGGACGCAGGCGCGCGCACCGATACGGTGGTGCTCGCCTGCACGCATTATCCGCTGCTGCTCGACCGGTTCAAGAAGCTGGCGCCCTGGCCGGTGGACTGGATCGATCCGGCGCCCGCGATCGCGCGCCGTGTCTCCGATGTGCTCGGACCGCCCAGCAGCGGCATCGCGCAGCCGGGAGCCGAGATGATCTTCACCTCGAACCGCACGCACGGTCTCGCAGCGGCACTGACGCCGTTCTTCGGCGGCCGCGTGCTCGCCTGACTTTGCGGCTCTCCGGCGCGCTGCTAGGCTCCGCCGTCGCCATCTCCCATTCAGGTCATCCCATGTCGGTCCCGACTCCGCCGCTGAACCGTCTCCGCCAGCTCTGGCGCGAGGGGCGCCCGCCTTCGGCGCGATCGCGACCATCCCGAGCGTGCAGACGGTGCAGATCATGGCGCGCTCGCTCGACTGGATCATCGTCGACCTCGAGCATGGGCCGATCGGGCTGACCGAAGCGCATGCGATGATCGCTGCCACGACCGGCACGCCCTGCACGCCGCTGGTGCGGATCGCCGCCAACGAGCCATGGCTTGCCAAAGCTCCGATGGATATCGGCGCCTTTGGCATCAATTTTCCGATGATCACCAATCGCGCCGATGCCGAGAAGGCGGTGCGCAGCGTACGCTACCCGCCGCGCGGCGATCGTCTGTGGGGTCCCTTCCATGCACCGTTCCGCTGGGGCCAATCGATGCCGGATTATATGGCCAGCGCCGACGACGAGATGATCTGCATGATCACGATCGAGCATGTCGACGCGGTCAACTGCATCGACGAGATCATGGCCACGCCCGGCATCGACGTCGCAGTGATCGGTCCCGGCGATCTCGCCACCTCCATCAACAAGCGCGGCCAGATGGACGATCCGGAATTGCTGGAGCTGATCGCGCGCGCCGAGGCCGGCATCCTCAAGAGCGGCGTCCCGATTGGCGGGGTCGCCCGCACCCCAGACCAGGCCAACGCGTTGATCGACCGCGGCTACCGCGCCATCGCGCTCGGCTTCGACTGGTCGCTGTTCCAGCGCGGCATCATGGCGGCGTTCGAGGGGATCAGGCGCTGAGCGGTCCCAAACCTGCGGCATAAGTCATTGATATAAGTTAGATTTTTTGTCGACACCGGAATCAAGCCGTTTGCCTCGCCGTCCCCCTGATGCGGCGAACCGGCCGGCCCCAAGCGGGTTGGTTCATGCTAAAGCACGCAGCGCGCGGGCGGCTCCTCCCCGCACTTATTTCAGCCTTGCCGGAACCGGAGAACGATGCGCGGTCAACCAAACAAGATTTCGCTGCCGCGTCGCCTGATTATCGACCTCATGCGCGCCTCGATGGGTGTGCCGTTCGTCTCGCTATCCCGTTCCCTCAATATCCGTCCGCTGCTCGAGGCCCGCGCCGGGGCGGCTGCCCCGGCCGGCTGGGCCGCGATGTTCGTCAAAGCCTTCGCCCTGGTTGCGAGGGATGAGCCGGTCCTGCGCACCGTCTACGCCAAATGGCCATGGCCGATGCTCTACGAGCTGCCGAAGAGCGTGGCGCTGGTGGCCGTCGCCCGGGTCGAGGGCGGCGAGGAATGCGTGATGCCGCAGCAGATCGCGGCTCCCGAGACCATGGCGCTGGCCGCGATCGATGCCGATATCCGGCGCGCCAAGACGGCACCCATCGACGAGGTCCCGATGTTCCGCAAGATCATGCGGGCAACCCGCCTGCCGCTGCCGCTGCGGCGCCTGTCCTGGGCGATCGGCCTGAATTTCGGCCGGCAGCGCGGCAACTGGTTCGGCAGCTTCGCCGTGAGCTCGGTGGCCGCCTATGGCGGCGGCGAGCTTCACCCCATCACCCCCGGCCCCTTCATCGTCAGTTATGGGGTGGTCGAGCCGGACCAGACCATCCAAGTTGTGATCCGCTGGGACCACCGCGTGACCGACGGCGCCCCGATCGCCCGGGTCCTGACCCGGCTGGAACAGGTCCTGAACACTGAAATCGCTGCCGAATTGCGCGCAACCGGCCCAAAGCCGATCCGGGCCGTCGGGACCTGATTTCGCGGCTATTCGCATTGACAGAACGGGCCAATCTCCCCTAAAAGCCGCTTGCTCGCGGGCCGATTTCGGCCCGCGAATTGTTTCGCGACCCGTGGTCCTGCCCTCTATGCTTTGGGGATCGGACCTGTCGGTGCCGGGCTTGCCCGTCACACAGGAGGGCGCGTTTCCTCAAACCGTGAACCCACAGAGGACGCGATGACTAAGCGCAGTGAAGCCAAGTACAAGCTCGACCGCCGTATGGGCCAGAACATCTGGGGCCGCCCGAAGAGCCCCGTCAACCGCCGCGAGTACGGTCCCGGCCAGCACGGCCAGCGCCGCAAGGGCAAGCTCTCCGATTTCGGCGTGCAGCTCCGCGCCAAGCAGAAGCTGAAGGGCTACTACGCCAACATCAGCGAGCGTCAGTTCCACGGCATCTATGTCGAGGCGAGCCGCCTCAAGGGCGACACCGGCGAGAACCTGATCGGTCTGCTGGAGCGCCGTCTCGACGCGGTCGTGTACCGCGCCAAGTTCGTCTCCACGATCTTCGCCGCCCGCCAGTTCATCAACCACGGCCACATCAAGGTGAACGGCCGCAAGGTCAACATCTCGAGCTACCAGGTCAAGCTCGGCGACGTCATCGAGGTGAAGGAAGCCTCCAAGCAGCTCGCCCATGTTCTCGAGGCAAGTCAGCTCCCCGAGCGCGACACGCCCGACTATCTCGAAGTCGACCACGGCAAGATGACCGCGAAATACATCCGCATCCCCGGCCTCTCCGACGTGCCGTTCCCGGTGCAGATGGAGCCCCATCTGGTCGTCGAATTCTATTCGCGCTAAGATCTGATTATCGAAAGGCCCCGGTTCGCCGGGGCCTTTTTGCTTAAGAGCCACGTCAGTGGCCGTCCTGCTTCAGGAGGCATCGCATGCTCTACACCCCTCCCCCGTTGATCCCAAAGCGCCGCCGGTGCGCATCAATCTGCTGTCGGACACGCAGACCAAGCCGACGCCCGCGATGCGCGAGGCGATGGCGCGGGCGGAGGT
Organism: Bradyrhizobium sp. LLZ17; assembly: GCF_041200145.1. Lineage (NCBI taxonomy): Bacteria > Pseudomonadati > Pseudomonadota > Alphaproteobacteria > Hyphomicrobiales > Nitrobacteraceae > Bradyrhizobium > Bradyrhizobium zaerense. The sequence continues at coordinate 325,361 of NZ_CP165734.1, read as the reverse complement.
CGGTGACGAGCAGGTCGGCGACGATCCGACCGTGAATGCGCTGTGCGAGCGCGTCGCCGCGTTGCTCGGCAAGGAGGCCGCCGTGTACATGCCGTCGGGCACGATGTGCAACGTCACCGCGACGCTGGTGCATTGCCGTCCCGGCGACGAGATTCTCGCGCATGAGAGCGCGCACATCATCGCGCGCGAAGGCGGTGCGCATGCCGCGATCTGCGGCTTCCAGGTCACGCAATTAAAGGGACCCGATGGCCAGTTCACGCCGGAGACGTTCCGCAAGGCGCTGCATCCGCGCACGCGCTACCAGCCGCCGCAGACGGTCGTCAGCGTCGAGCAGACCGCCAATATCGGCGGCGGCACGATCTGGAAGAAGGCCGCGCTCGACGAGATCGTCGCGATCGCCAGGCAACACGGCCTCGTCACCCACATGGACGGCGCCCGCCTGCTGAACGCCACCGTCGCGAGCGGCATCTCGCCGCGCGATATGACCGCCGGCTGGGATTCGGCCTGGATCGACTTCTCCAAGGGCCTGGGCGCGCCGATCGGCGGCGTGCTCGCGGGCTCGCGCGCCTTCGTCGATGCGGTCTGGCAATGGAAGCAACGCCTCGGCGGCTCGATGCGGCAGGCCGGAATCTGTGCGGCAGCCTGCATCTACGCTCTCGACCATCACGTCGACCGCCTTGCCGACGACCACGCCAATGCCCGCGCGCTCGCCCGCGGACTGTCGCAGATCGCAGGCGTCGAGGTGCAGGAGCCCGAGACCAATCTCGTGTTCTTCAAACCCGACGGCGCCGGTATTCCCGGCGACAAGATGGTCGCGGCACTCCGCCAGCGCGGCGTGACGCTCGCAATGATGGACGGCCGCATCCGCGCCTGCACGCATCTTGATGTCAATACCGGCCAGATCGAGGAGACGATCGGCTACGTGCGCGAGATCGTGCGCGGAGCGTAAGTCTGTAGCCCGGATGGAGCGGAGCGTAATCCGGGTTCTGTTCGCTTGGTGAGACCGCCCCGGATTGCGCTTGGCTCCATCCGGGCTACGCCAATCCGAGATCAGCGCGCCATCGCCTGATAGATCAGCCGCTTCAAGTCGTCCTGGATCGGACCGCGCTGCGACGGCGACTGCATCATGCAGATCACGAACATGTCGTCGGCGGGATCGATGAAGAAGAAGGTGCCGCCGACACCGTCCCAACGGTACTCGCCCGCCCGAAGCAGTGGCGTGGCTCGCGTACGAACGGCAAAGCCCAGGCCGAAGCCGCTGTCGGCCCCGGGAAAGTAGAATTCGGGATCCTTCCTCACTCCGGTTGCCTCGCCGATCTGGTCCGACACCATCAGCGCGAGCGTCTCGCGCCTGAGATAGCGTCGATCCTCGAACTCACCGCCATTGAGCAGCATCTGCGCGAAGCGCGCATAGTCGCCGATCGTGCCCACCATCCCGGCCCCGCCGGATTCCCAGCGATGCGGCGCAGTCGCCTCCTTGATGCCGGCGACGGGATGATCGAACCAGTCGCCCGGCAAGGGCTCGGCGATCAGCGATCGCTTGGCATCGTCGGCGACGAAGAACGCGGTATCCCGCATCCCCAGCGGATCGAGCAGCCGCTCTTTCTCGAATCGATAGAGCGACAGGCCGGCTGCAACCTCGATCACGCGGCCGAGCACATCGGTGGAATGGCCATAGTCCCAGAGCGTCCCCGGCTGCTCGGCCAGCGGCAGGCGCGAGAGTCGCTCGGCAAATTGCGCATTGTCCGGATCGCCGTCGAACAGCCCGGCTTGCGCATAGAGCTTGCGCACGGGGCTGCTGCCGTAGAATCCGTAGGTGATGCCAGAGGTATGTCGAAGCAGGTCGCGCACCGTGATCGGCCGCGCGAGCGGCTGGAGCGCCAGCTTGCCGTCGGCCTGCGGAACGCCAACCTGCACATCCGCGAAAGCCGGAATGTATTTCGCGACAGCATCGTCGAGTGCGAGCCTGCCATCGTCCACCAGCATCATCGCCGCTACCGAGGTGATCGGCTTCGACATCGAATAGAGGCGGAAGATCGCGTCATTCGTCATCGGCCGCGCCGCCTTCGCATCGCGCAGTCCGAACATCTCGGAGAGCACGGGCTTGCCGTGCTGCTGGATCAACAGGATCGCGCCGGGAATCTTGCCGACCGCCACCTCGCCGCGAAGAAACGCGCTGACGCGCGCAAGTCCCGCGGTCGAGAAGCTGCGCGCGACCGGCGCTTCGGCACGGACCGGCCGGGTCGCGCCGACCAGCAGGGCGAGGGCGGCAACGAGAACGGCTCCAACGAGAGCCTCAGTTCTCCATGGCCTCATAGATCAACTGCTTCAATGTCCGCTGCACGCGCTGGCGCTCGGTCGGGGTCTGCTCCAGCAGGACGAAGAACATGTCCTGCTTGGGATCGACCACGAAATAGCAGCCGGAGGCGCCGTCCCATTTCAGTTCGCCGAGATCTCCGGGCGGAGGCGGCTTGGCGTTGCCGGGATCGGTGCGGACCGCGAGCCCGAGGCCAAAGCCAAAGCCGTCGCCGGGGAAGTAGAAATAATCGCGATCGACGCCCGAGTTCGGGCCGATCTGGTCGGTCGTCATCAGCTTGAACGTCTCGGGCTTGAGGATGGTCTTGCCATCGAGAGTCCCGCCATTGAGCAGCATCTGCGTAAAGCGCTCATAATCGGCCATCGTGGTGACCATGCCGCCGCTGGCGAACTGGATTTTCTTGACGACCGTCGGATCATTGATCCGGCCAACCCGGAAATCGCTGTCGTTCGGCACCGGCTGCGCCAGAAGCTTTCGCTTCTCGGGGTCGGTGACGAAGAACCCAGTATCGACCATCCCGAGCGGGCCGAGCAGCTTCTCCCGTTCGATATCCAGCAGCGGCTTGCCAGTTGCAACTTCCATGACACGCGCCAGGATGTCGGTGGAATGGCCGTATTGCCATAGCGCGCCGGGCTGGTTGTGCAGCGGCAATTTTGCGATGCGCTCGGCGAACTCGGCAAGATCGAAATCGCCGGCATAGATATTGGCTGCGCGATAGGCCTGGCGCACGAGGCTGTCGCCATAGAAGCCGTAGGTGATGCCCGACGTTTGGGTCATCAGATCCTTCACCGTCATCGGCCGGTTCGGCGGCACCAGCTCAAGCGATTTGGTGCCGTCCTCGGCCTTCTTCTCGACGCCGACCTTCACATTGGCGAAGGACGGGATGTATTTCGAGACGGGATCGTCGAGCTTGATCGTACCGTCCTCGATCAACCGGACCGCGACCACGGACGTGATCGCCTTGCTCATCGAGAACAGGCGGAAGATCGTCTTGTCAGTGATCGGTGCCTTGCTGACCACGTCCTGCACGCCGAAGGCTTCGTGGTAGACCGGCTTGCCGTGCTGCTGGATCAGCACGGTGGCGCCGGCGATCTTGCCGGTCGCAACCTCGTTCTTGAAGAAGTCGCTGATCTTGGCGAGCTTCTCCTGATTGAAATGCGCGCCGGCTGGAATTTCGTAGGTGCCCTCAGCGCGCGCAAGCGAGATCGCGGCCAGCGATGCCAGAGTGCCGCAGACCAACGAGCGCAATCCAGAACGTAAAATCATATCCCCTCCCCGGAACATGGCCGAGAGGAGTGTACTGACCGCGCCATCAGGTACAAGGCCCACCGTGCCGCGCAAGCGCCTCGGCATGGAGCCTGGCGCTCGGCTCGGAGAAGCAGCAAAACACGACATGGGTGACGGACGGCGCCGCGGGCAGCATTTGGATTGTCGTGCGCACCGCAATATCGGCGGCGCGGTCGGCAGGAAACCGGAAAACGCCGGTCGAAATCGCGGGGAATGCCACCGATCTCAGCTTGAGCTTTCCGCAAAGCTCGATCGAACGGCGATAGCAGGAGGCGAGCAGATCGTCCTCGCCGAGCGTGCCGCCGTTCCAGACCGGCCCGACGGTGTGAATCACATGCGCTGCCTTGAGCCGATAGGCCTTGGTGATCTTGGCGTCGCCCGTCTGGCAGCCGTGGAGCATCCGGCATTCGGCGAGGAGATCAGGCCCGGCCGCCCGATGGATCGCACCATCCACGCCGCCGCCGCCAAGGAGCGAGTTGTTGGCCGCGTTGACGATGGCGTCAACGCTCAGCGTGGTGATGTCGGCAACGATGACCTCGAGCTGTGCGCCGCCAATCCGGCGCGTCAGCGTGGCCAAGCGTCAGGCCGCGACGGCGACGCCCTTCTCGGAGAAGAGCTGCTGCAATTCGCCGGCCTGGAACATCTCGCGGACAATGTCGCAGCCGCCGACGAACTCACCCTTGACGTAGAGCTGCGGAATGGTCGGCCAGTTCGAATAGTCTTTGATGCCGTTGCGCAGCTCGGCGGACTCGAGGACGTTGAGGCCCTTATAACCGACGCCGATATGGTCGAGGATCTGGACGACCTGGCCGGAGAAACCGCACTGCGGAAATTGCGGCGTGCCCTTCATGAACAGAACCACGTCGTTCGACTTCACTTCGTTGGCGATAAATTCCTCGATGCTCATATCCATGTCCTTCTGGGGCCGAGCCCAGACCAATCTCTTCGGGCCGGCTCGGCCGATCTAACCCGATACCTGCCTATATATGTAGCCCAAACCGTTGTGCATCCAAAGTAAAATGGCGGCGACGAGATCCGGACAGCCGGTCCCGGCCATGGGCTGATGACACTAATATCATCGAGGAGGAGGACTTTCATACCGTAACGGAGCCCCTATCTAGGACGAACCTTGGTTTTGGAACCCGGCAACGCCAACAACGTTCTCTTGTCCTGTCTGGAGAAAAACGTGACGAAACAAGCCTCCGCCACGGCCGCCCCCGCGCTTTCGTCACCATCTTCCGGCCCGGGTGACCTCGCCCAGCGGCTTCAGGACGCGTTTGTCACCGTCCGCGGCGAGACCGAACGCCGGGCCGCGCCGCTGTCGCCCGAGGACCAGCAGATCCAGTCCATGCCGGACGCAAGCCCGACGAAATGGCATCGGGCGCATACCACCTGGTTCTGGGAGCAATTCCTGCTCGGCGAGCACGCCCCTGGCTATCGGCCCTTTCACCCCGATTTCGCATTTCTGTTCAATTCTTATTACGTCAGCGCCGGCCCCCGTCATTCCCGCCATCGTCGCGGCGACATCACCCGGCCCAGCGCCGATCAGGTCGGCGCCTATCGCAGATATGTCGATGCGGCCGTCGTCAAATTCTTCCGCGAGGCCGGCGAGGACAAGCTTCGGGGATCGCGCCGCTGGTCGAGGTCGGGCTCAATCACGAGCAGCAGCACCAGGAATTGATGTTCACCGACATCCTGCACGCGTTTGCGCAGAACCCACTTCCGCCGGCCTATGATCCGGATTGGCGTTTTCCGGCTTCGACGCGAACCGCCGAGGATTGGCTGACGCTGAACGAGGGTATCCATACCGTCGGCCATGTCGACGACAGCTTTCATTTCGACAACGAGAAGCCGGCGCATCGCGCTCTCGTCGGTCCCGTCAGGATCGCCCGCAATCTGGTCACCAATGGCGAATGGCAGGCCTTCATGCGCGACGGCGGCTATCGGACCGCGACGCTGTGGCTGATGGACGGCTTTGCCACCGTGAGCAATGAGGGCTGGGACGCCCCGGGGCATTGGCGCGAGATCGGCGGTGAGTGGCATGCGATGACACTGGCCGGCCTCAAGCCGGTCGATCTCAGCGCACCGGTCTGCCATGTCAGTTATTACGAAGCCGACGCGTTCGCGCGCTGGGCGGGCAAGCATTTGCCGACCGAGATGGAATGGGAGGTTGCCGCTCGCGCAGGCCAGCTCAACGACGCTTTCGGCATCGTCTGGCAGTGGACGCGATCTTCCTACTCCCCCTACCCCGGCTATCGCGCCATCGAAGGCGCGCTCGGCGAGTACAACGGCAAGTTCATGGTGAACCAGCTGGTGCTGCGCGGGTCATCGCTCGCGACGCCCGACGGTCACAGCCGTGTCACCTATCGCAACTTCTTCTATCCGCACCACCGCTGGCAATTCACGGGGTTGCGGCTCGCCGACTACCAGTAAGAATTCTGATCCGACAAATGCGCGCCGGACAGCGCGTTCAGGAGAGTATCATGAATGTGCACGCCAGCGCTTTGGCCGAAGCCCATCTTCCCGACGAGCAAACCACCGCATTCGCCCGCGAGGCCATCGAGGACCTGTCGCAGCAGCCGAAAAAGCTGTCGCCGAAATATTTCTACGATGCCACGGGTTCGGAGCTGTTCGAGGCGATCACGCGCCTGCCGGAATATTATCCGACGCGCACCGAGCTTGCGATCCTGACGGAGCGCGGCAGCGAGATCGCGAAAATCATTCCGGAACATGCGGCCCTGGTCGAATTCGGTGCAGGCGCCACGACAAAGGTCCGCCTGCTGCTCAGGCACTGCAAATTCGCAGCCTATGTGCCCGTCGATATCTCCGGCGATTTCCTGAAGGCGCAGGCCAACGGCCTCAAGCGGGATTTTCCCTCGCTCGGCATCTATCCGGTCGCGGCCGACTTCACCACCCCGTTCGAGCTGCCGGAGGCGGTCGCGTCGATGCCGAAGGTCGGCTTCTTCCCCGGCTCCACGATCGGCAATTTCGAGCCGGAGCAGGCCCAGGCGTTTTTGAAGAGCGCACGCAAGATTCTCGGCGAGGGCGCACAAATGATCATCGGCGCCGATCTCGAAAAGGAGGAGCGCGTGCTGCACGACGCCTATAACGATGCGGCCGGCGTCACCGCGCGTTTCAACCTCAACGTTCTGGTGCGGATCAACCGCGAGCTCGGCGGCAATTTCGACCTCTCCGCCTTCACCCATCGCGCGATCTACAATCGCGAGCGGCATCGGATCGAGATGCATCTGATCAGCAAGAAGAGCCAGACCGTCCGCCTGCTCGGGACCAGCTTCTCGTTCCGCGCGGGCGAGAGCATCCACACCGAGAACAGCTACAAATACAGCCTCGAGCGCTTCGCCGCGCTGGCGCAAGGCGCCGGCTGGCGGGTGCGCGAGAGCTGGACGGACGCAGCGACAATGTTCTCTGTGCACGCACTGGAGGTGGCGGAGTAAACGCTCCACCGCTTCGCTAGAGCGGCCAGCCGGAGGATTATTGGAGAGCGGTTTCCTTGCGGCACATCCTTCGAGACGCCCGCCTTTGGCGGGCCCTCAGGATGAGGACCGGGTGTGCGGCAGCAGTTTCAACGGGCTGCGATTGCTGCTTAGCCTCATCCTGAGGAGACCGCGAAGCGGTCGTCTCGAAGGACGAGGCGCGCAGAAAGCTACATGTGATCGCCCCCAGCCGCGGTCAGCGCTCCGCCGCCTCTTCCGGCCTCGATCCCAGCGACGCCGATTCCCACACCGCCACGACGATCATGATCACGCTGGTCGCGACCGACAGCGCAAGCGGCGAAAGATCGGCGGCGAACCAGGACAGCGCCAGCAGCAGGATGATGCCGATGCCGTGCGAGAGCTGGAGGAAGCCGCGGATCGAATGCTTGAACAGGATGGTGCCGACCAGGAACACCAGCGGCCCGCCGACCGCGCTCACGATCGTCCGGAGGTCGGAATGCCCGGTCGGATGCTTCAGCACCAGCTCGTCCGCGACCGCGGTCAGAATGATGCCGGCGACGATCGGCATGTGCAGATAGGTGTAAGCGAGCCGCGCTAGCCGACCCGACTCAGCAGCCTTCGAGATCCGCTCGGAGCCGGCCTCGGCGCCCTTGTGGAAGTAGACCCACCACATCGCGATGCTGCCGACCAGCGCCGAGACGAAGGCCAGAATATTGTCCGCGGTCCAGTCCAATTCGGCAAAGGTCGCCCCGTTGACGACGACGGCCTCGCCGAGCGCGATGATGACGAAGAGAGAGCAGCGCTCGGCCATGTGGCCGCCCTCGACCGCCCAGGCCTCGACCGACGAGAAGCCCAGCTTGGGGACCCAGAACCGAACCGCGGGCGCGACGTATTCGATCGTCAACGCCACGACCCAGAACCACAGCCGCGCCTCGCCATGGGCCAGACCGCCCAGGATCCAGAGGATCGCGGAGCCGCAGAGCCAGACCAGGATGCGGATCGCGTTGTGCCGCACCGCGGTGCGATGGCGCGGGGTTGCGAACAGCCAGAACGCGGTGCGTCCAACCTGCATGGCCGCATAGGCGATGGCAAACCAGAGCCCGCGGCCCTCGAACGCGGTCGGGATCGTCGTCGACAGCACCAGGCCGCCCAGCATCATCAGGAAGATCAGGATGCGGACCGGCGTCAACTCGGGGTTGAGCCAGTTGGTGACCCAGGCCGTGTAGACCCACACCCACCACACTGCGAGAAACAGCAGCGTGACCTCGACCGCGCCGAGCGGCGTGAAGTGGTGCAGCAGCGTATGCGAGACTTGCGTGATCGCGAAGACGAAGACGAGGTCGAAGAACAGCTCCGCATTGGTGACGCGGCTCGGCTGGTTCGGCACGATCACGCGAAACATCGCGCCGCGCGGATTGTCCGCAGCCATCCTCGTTCCCCCGCAGCGCGATCAGATCAGATGCTGGTCAGCTCAAGTGCCCGGCACCCCGGGTCCAGGTACCCCGGTTTGCAGCGCCAGCGCATGCAGCACGCCGCCCATCTGGCCGCGCAACGACTGATAGACGATCTGATGCTGCTGGACGCGGGACTTGCCGCGGAAGGATTCCGAGATCACGGTCGCGGCATAGTGGTCGCCATCGCCGGCGAGGTCACGGATGGTCACCTCGGCATCGGGGATCGCTGCCTTGATCATCGCCTCGATATCGTGGGCGTCCATTGGCATTCGGGTCTCGCTCCTTCTCTCTCAGCTTTCGAATCAGTCTCGGCCTGGAATCGCTGCCGGGGTCCCCGGACCGGCGGCCAAACTTAGCGTGAACGGTCTTCTAGGTCACGCACCGACCCACTATATTCCCGCTTCCAGCAGGATAAAGGCACGACAAAGTGCCGCGCACGGCAGATTGATCGAAAAGGCGTGAATCATGAAGCTTCCCGGCCCGGACCATCCCATCACCATCACCCAAAACCCCCGGCGCGTCCGCGTGACGGCCGGCGATATCGTGATCGCGGATAGCGCCAAGGCGCTGACGCTGAAGGAGGCCAAATATCCGGCGGTGCAATATGTACCGCGGGAAGACGCCAACATGGCGCTGCTGGAGCGCACCGACCGCACCACCCACTGCCCCTACAAGGGCGAGGCGAGCTATTACAGCATCAAGGCCGGCGGCAACACGCTCGAGAACGCGATCTGGACCTACGAGACGCCCTTCCCCGCGATGACCGAGATTTCCGGCCATCTCGCCTTCTATCCGGACAAGGTGAAAATCGAGGAAGTGGGGTAAGCCGGCGCTGTATGCCAATCGTCATGGCCGGGCTCGTCCCGGCCATCCACGTTCTTGACCGCTGCCGATACGAAAGACGTGGATGCCCGGGCCTTCGCCTCGCCGAAGCGGCTTCGGCGGCGCAGGCGGGACAAGCCCGGGCATGACGATTGAGTACGTGGCAACGTGGGAAGCTACGCCCTGAAGACTGTGAGCCCCAGGATCAGCAGCACCAGGAAGATCACGACGAAGACGTAGAACAGGAAGCGGGCGACATCGGCGGATGCGGCCGAGATGCCGGTGAAGCCGAGCACGCCGGCCACGATCGAGATCAAGAGGAAAATCAGCGCCCATTTCAGGATCGTCATCGCTATCTCCTTGACCGCGGCTACGCAGTCCGCACCCGTTTTCGTGGACGCTAACTTCGGCAGGCGGAACTGGTTCCTAACGGTGCGCTGCGGAGTGGCCCGGCCGAAACCGGCCTTGCTGAATCGGGTTCCCGGTTGCAGAGTCCGGGCGAGACAAGAGCGCGACTGGGGCGACCATGATCACGATGTCACATTCTGCCGCGGTCGGTGCGGAGGTTCACGCTGGCGCCACGAGCAAGGCGCGCAACCTCTCGCTCGACCGCGCCCGCACCTTCCTGACGCTGGTGGTGCTGCTGCATCACGCCGTCATTCCCTATACCTATTTCGGCCATACCGACCCGACCTCCTGGATCGGGTTCGACATCGTCGTGCTCGCCACCGACAGCTTCTTCATGGCGATGTTCTTCTTCCTGTCGGGCCTGTTCACGTGGTCCGGCATCGCGCGCAAGGCGCCATCGGTCTTCCTGCGCGACCGCCTGCTGCGGCTGGGACTGCCGTTCGCGATCGCGGCTTTCACCGTCATTCCGCTCGCTTATTACGCGATCGCGCTGCGCGAAAATCCTGAGCTGACCTTCGCGGCGTTCTGGTGGAAGACCGTCACCGTCGGCCCGTGGCCGAGCGGCCCAATCTGGTTCGTGTGGGTGCTGTTGGCATTCGACCTCACCGCGAGCCTGCTCTACCGGGTTTCGGCGCATCTGGTCGATCCGGGCAATCGCGTCTCGCTCGCGGGCTTTGAGCGCCCGGCCCTGTTCTGGCTGATGCTCGCGGTCGTGACCGTCAGCGTCTACGTGCCGGTGCTGATGTATTTCGGCGCCAACAAATGGTTCGAGTTCGGGCCCTTCTCGGTGCAGGCAAGCCGCATCCTGCTCTACTTCGCCTATTTCTTCATTGGCGTCAGCGTCGGCGCGGCGAATTTCGATCGCGGCATCCTCAGCGCCGACGGCCAGCTCCCGAAGAACCGCTGGCTATGGGTGATCGCGACGCTGGTCCCCTACTGCCTGATGTGGGGCATGATCTACGTCAAGCGCGAGATCCTCGGAAATCCCGACGTGCTGCCGCACTGGTACCAGGCGATCTACGGCACGTATCTCGCGCTGTTCTCGGCCGCGATCCTGCTCGCGATCCTCGCCTTCTTCCTGCACCAGAAGTCGCCGGCGCAGAACCTGCTCGATCGCATGCAGGGGGATGCCTATGGCATGTTCCTGGTGCACTACCCAATCGCCCTGTGGCTGCAATACGCATTGTTCGATTACGCACTGCCCGCGATCGTGAAGGCCGCGGTCGTCTTTGTGCTCACGGTGATCCTGAGCTGGGGCCTGACGGCGGCGCTGCGAAAGATTCCGGGCGCCTCGCACGTGTTGTAGACGTGACCCGTAGCCCGGATGGAGCGCAGCGTAATCCGGGTTTCTCGCCCTTCGGCACGCTCCCGGATTACGCTGCGCTCCATCCGGGCTACGGTCCTCGCATTGACGGAGTTTGAGGCAGCCCCTCAGGCCGCCTTCCCGCTCATATACTCGGGCAGCCAGCGCTCGAACGAGGCGCGCAGCGTGTCGATCGCAACCGGTGCTTCGCCGGCGATCGCAATCGCCTCGCTGCCGGTGGTGCCGATCCGCACGCAGGGCACCTCGCAGCCGCGCATCTTGGCCAGCACTCGGCCGGCTTCTGCTTCGGGCACGGTGACGAGATAGCGCGCCTGGTCTTCGCCGAACCAATAGGCCTGCGACACGAGCGCAGCTGGCGCCGCGAGCAGCTTCGCGCCGATGCCGCTGGCCATCGCCATCTCGGCGAGTGCGACCAGCAGGCCGCCATCCGAGAGATCATGGGCGGCGGTGGCGGTGCCAGCATGGATCATGCCACGCACGCAATCGCCGTTGCGCTTCTCGGCGGCGAGATCGACCGGCGGCGGCGCACCCTCTTCACGACCGCAGATGTCGCGCAGATAGACGGACTGGCCGAGCCAGCCATGAGTTTCGCCGATCAAAAGGATCGCCTCGCCCTCCGCCTTGAAGGCGAGCGACGCGGATTTGGTGAAGTCGTCGAGCAGACCGACACCGCCGATCGAAGGCGTCGGCAGGATCGCGCGGCCATTGGTCTCGTTGTAGAGCGAGACGTTGCCTGAGACGACCGGGAAGTCGAGCGCGCGGCAGGCGTCCGAAATGCCCTTCAGACAGCCGACGAACTGGCCCATGATCTCGGGGCGCTCCGGATTGCCGAAGTTGAGATTGTCGGTGATCGCGAGCGGCTTGCCGCCAACGGCGGTGATGTTGCGCCAGGCTTCCGCCACCGCCTGCATGCCGCCCTGGTAGGGATCGGCTTCGCAGTAGCGCGGCGTGACGTCGACGGTCAGCGCCAGGCCCTTCGGTCCATCCTGAACGCGCACGACTGCGGCATCGCCGCCGGGGCGCTGCATGGTGTTGCCGAGGATGACGTGGTCGTACTGCTCCCAGACCCAGCGCTTGCTGCACATGTCCGGCGTGCCGATCAGCTTTTCCAGCGCGGCACCGACACCCATTGGCGCGGGCACCTCGCGGGCGTGCACGACCGGCAGCGCGGCGGAGGCGACATGCGGGCGGTCATAGAGCGGCGCCTCGTCGCCGAGTTCCTTGATCGGCAGGTCGGCCATGACGTCGCCGCCGTGCTTGACCACGAAGCGCTTGCTCGGCGTGGTGTAGCCGACCACGGCGAAATCGAGCCCCCACTTCTTGAAGATCGCCTCGGCTTCCTTCTCCTTCTCGGGCTTGAGCACCATGAGCATGCGCTCCTGGCTCTCCGAGAGCATCATCTCGTAGGCGCTCATGCCGGTCTCGCGGGTCGGCACCGCGTCGAGATCGAGATCGACGCCGAGGTCGCCCTTGGCGCCCATCTCGACCGCCGAGCAGGTGAGGCCCGCCGCGCCCATGTCCTGGATCGCGATCACGCAATCGGCTTCCATGATCTCGAGGCAGGCTTCTAGCAGCAGCTTCTCGGCGAAGGGGTCGCCGACCTGCACGGTCGGGCGCTTCTCCTCGGACTTGTCGTCGAACTCGGCCGAGGCCATCGAAGCACCGTGGATGCCGTCGCGCCCTGTCTTGGAGCCGAGATAGACGATCGGCATGTTCACGCCGGAGGCGGCCGCATAGAAGATCTTGTCGGTCTCGGCGAGGCCGACCGCCATCGCGTTGACGAGGATGTTGCCGTCATAGCGGGTGTGGAAGCGCACCTGGCCGCCGACCGTCGGCACGCCGAAGGAATTGCCGTAGCCGCCGACACCGGCAACCACGCCGGAGACCAGATGCCGGGTCCTGGCGTGCTCGGGCGCGCCAAAGCTCAGCGCATTGAGGCAGGCGATCGGGCGCGCGCCCATGGTGAAGACGTCGCGCAGGATACCGCCCACGCCGGTGGTCGCGCCCTGATAGGGCTCGATGTAGCTCGGATGGTTGTGGCTCTCCATCTTGAAGACCACGGCCTGGCCGTCGCCGATGTCGATCACGCCGGCGTTCTCGCCGGGGCCCTGAATCACCCAGGGCGCCTTGGTCGGGAGGCCCTTCAGATGGAGGCGCGAGGATTTGTACGAGCAGTGCTCGTTCCACATCGCCGAGAAGATGCCGAGCTCGGTGAAGGTCGGCTGCCGTCCGATCAGCTTCAGGATGCGCTCATACTCGTCCGGCTTGAGCCCGTGGGCGGCAATCAGCTCGGGGGTGATCTTGGGTTCGTTCTTCATGGATTCGGGGCTTTCGGCAGCAGTTGGCCGTTCTTAAGAACATCAGGGGACTTGGAAAAGCCCTTTATGGCGCATTTTCCCGCTGTCCCACGTTTTGCGGCCGGGGGTCGCGGGAACAGGAATTGCACGGCGCGGACAGATCGGATTTAAGGGCTAGAGACCCGCAATTGAAGGCCCATTTCCTTGCACGAATTGACCAAAGCGCCCCCGCCCCGCCGCCCCGACCTCCACATCGCCACCGAGGGCGAATTTGCGGGCTGGCGGACCTGGATTCGCGACAGTTTCGAGAGCCATATCGGCCCGTTCTGGCACAAGATCGAGCAGGACGGCAGCGTCCGCTCAGCCTTCCGGGTCGAGAAAAAGCACCTCAACGGCTCCGGGAACGTTCATGGCGGATGCTTCATGGCATTCGCCGATTATTGCCTGTTCGCGATCGCCACCCACGAACTCGACGGGCCAGCGGTGACCACCAATTTTGCCTGCGACTTCCTCGATGCGGCGCGCGAAGGCGAGTTGATCGAATGCGTCGGCGAGGTCTCCCGCGCCGGCGGCTCGCTGATCTTCCTGCGCGGCAAGCTGACGTCCGGCGGGCGGCCACTGTTCACCTTTTCCGGGACGATCAAGCGGGTGAAGCGGAAGGCACAACCTCAGGCAAACGCATAGCTCGCCGCCTTCCCTTTTGACGCCCCCTCGCCCAGACTTGATCCGAGCGCTGTCGCGCTGGGAGCAAGATCAAGGTGCCGCAGAGCACATCGAGGGTGGGGCGAACGGCAGCATCCGAAGCATCGCCGTCACCGTCCGTGAGCGCCATCGGCGCGCGCAACTGGCGTGACTACGCGCTGCTGTTCGCGCTCGCGTGTTGCTGGAGCTCGACCTATCCACTGGCCAAGCTCGCGCTGGACACGATCCCGCCGATCACCTTCATCTCGGTGCGCTCGCTGATCGCGGCCGCCTTCCTGTTCGCGATCCTGTGGATGCGTGGCGTCAGGATTCCCACCGACGCCAAGGCCTGGAAGTTGTTCGCGGTCCAGCAGCTGATCAACTCGACTTTTCCGTTCCTGATCATCACCTGGTCGCAGCTCTATGTGCCGGCCTCGAACACGGTGGTGCTGGCCTCGACGACGCCGATTTTTGCCTTCCTGATCACGTCGCTGATCACCCGCCACGAGCCGGCGACGCTGTTGAAGCTGGCGGGCGCGATCCTCGGCCTCGCCGGCACAATCGTCATCGTCGGCCTCGATGCGCTGCGCGGTCTCAGTAGCGAGATCGTGGCCGAGATCGCGATCCTGCTTGCGACGATCTCGTTTGCCTGCGCCACCATCTTCGGCCTGCGGCTGTCCGATTACGATCCGATGGTGGTGGCGGCCGGTTCGCTGCTGTTCGGCGGCCTCGTGCTGCTGCCGCCCTCGCTGATCATCGACCAGCCCTGGACGCTGCATCCGAGCGCGACGGCGATCGTCGCCACCATGGTCATGGGCATCGTCTCCAGTGCCCTAGGACTGATGCTGTTCTACATGTGCCTGGGACGGCTCGGCACGCTGACGACGAACGCGCAAGGGTACTTGCGCATTCCGATCGGCGTGGGGCTATCTGTGCTGCTGCTCGGCGAGAGCGTGCCGGCGAACCTCGTGCTGGGAGTGCTGCTGGTCATGGCGGGCGTCGCCGCGATGACGGTGCCGGTGGAGCGGATGAAACTGCGCTAGAACCAAGGACGCGCTTCAGCACGAATGAAATCACGCCGCCTTGTTCAGGTGCTGGACCAGGCCGACGAACAGGCCGCGGCCGTCGGTGCAGCCCATGATGTCTTCGACGTGATTTTCGGGATGCGGCATCATACCGAGCACGTTGCCCTTGTCGTTGACGAGACCGGCGATGGAATGCGCCGCGCCGTTGATGTTGTGGCTCTCGTCGACGACGCCGTCGGCCGAGCAGTAGCGATAGAGCACCCGCCCCTCGCCTTCGAGCCGCTTGATGGTCTCTTCATCCGCCTCGTAATTGCCCTCGCCGTGCGCGACCGGCACACGGATCACCTGCCCCGCATTGTAGCCGCGGGTGAACGGCGTGTCGGAGCGTTCGACGCGCAGATGCACGTCGCGGCAGACGAATTTCAGCTGCGCGTTGCGCATCAGCACGCCCGGCAGCAGGCCGGATTCGCACAGGATCTGAAAACCGTTGCAGACGCCGAGCACGAGGCCGCCCTCGGCCGCATAGTCGCGCACCGCATCCATCACCGGCGCGCGCGCCGCAATCGCGCCACAGCGAAGGTAGTCACCGTAGGAGAAGCCACCGGGCACGACCACGAGGTCGGTGCCATCAGGCAACGACGTCTCGGCGTGCCACACCATCGCCGGCTCGTTGCCCGAGATCAGCCTCAGCGCGCGCGCCATGTCGCGCTCGCGATTGATTCCGGGAAACACGAGGATGGCGGCTTTCATGATCGAGGTTCCGAAGGGATGGCTGGAATCGGGTTGGCCAGCGGGCCAAATCGCCAGCAGACATAACCATTTGACGGAGATTTTACCAGTGCTAGCCTTGCCGGACGGCTTTGTGCACAGGCCATAGCCACGGCATTTTCGCCGAATGATTTGCCCGGGATTGAAGCCATGAACGTCCCGACGCTGCCCGCGCCCCAGTCCGAACCGCTATCCGCCGAGGGTGTCGTCGCCGCCGGCGCCTATGTCGACGGCCGGCGCGTCGCCAATATCGCCATCAGTGAGGCCTCGAGCTGGCGGGCGAAACCCGGCCATGTGGTCTGGATCGGGCTGCATGAGCCCGACATGGCGCTGCTCGGCGCGGTGCAGAAGCAGTTCGATCTGCACGAACTCGCCATCGAGGACGCCAACCACGCCCATCAGCGGCCCAAGATCGAGCAATATGGCGAGGCCCTGTTCATCGTGGCGCGCACGGCGCAACTGATCGAGGGGCGGATCGCGTTCGGCGAGACCCACATCTTCATCGGCGACGGCTATCTCGTGACGGTCCGGCACGGCGCCTCGACCTCCTACACGGCGGTGCGTGAACGCTGCGAGAGCTGCCCGCGCGCGCTCGCGCGCGGCGAGGACTACATCCTCTATGCCATCCTGGATTTCATCGTCGACAACTACTCCCCCGTGCTCGAGAGCATTCACGAGGAAATCGAGGAGATCGAGGACTACGTGCTCTCGAATGCGATCACCAAGGCGCAGATCGAACGGCTCTACATGCTGCGCCGCGATCTCTTGCGCCTGCGCAACGCCATCGGTCCGCTGGTCGAGGTCTGCCGGCGCCTGGAGCATGACGAGCTGTCAATGGTCCGCCCGGCCATGCAGACCCTGTTCCGCGACGTCACCGATCACGTCCGCAACATCCAGGAGCGCATCGATTCCATGCGCGAGGTGCTGGCCTTCGCATTCGAGGCAAGCCTCCTCGTCGGCCAGGCGCAGGAGACCGCGGTCTCGAAAAAGCTCGCTTCGTGGCTCGCGATCCTCGCAGTCCCGACCGCCGTCGCCGGCATCTACGGGATGAACTTCAAGTACATCCCGGAGCTGCAGCTCGAATACGGCTACTTCATCGTGATGGGATTGATGGCGCTGACCTGCATAGGATTGTACTGGCGCTTCCGCCGCGTCGGGTGGCTGTGAAGGCGGCCGAATTTACTGGACAGACGCATCGTTGAGTTCAAGCCGGCGGTCGATCCGGTCAAGCCGGCCCTCATGCCTGACCAGCGTGGCATGAACCCCCGCAATTTCCTGAAAGACGCTGGTGATCTCCTGGCGAGCCGCATTTTGCGATGTTCGCAACGCCAGCATTTCCTGCTTCATCTCGTCGATCTTGCCATCGACCTGCGCAAGCCGCGCCTGGATCGATTTCAACACCTCGAACATCAGCTCTGCCGTCACCTCGGGCATTGGCCGTCCCTTAAGCCTTCACCTCGATCGCATAATTCTCGATCACGGTATTCGCCAGCAGCTTGTCGGCGGCATCCTTCAGCGCGGCTTCGGCCTTGGCCTTGTCCGCGCCGGCGAGCTCGATGTCGAACACCTTGCCCTGCCGGACGCTGGCAACGCCGTCGACGCCGAGCGACTTCAGCGCGCCTTCGATGGCCTTGCCTTGCGGATCAAGAATACCCGTTTTCAACGTAACGGTGACACGTGCCTTCACGTCAAATCCCTCTTAGCTCTTGACCAGCACCGGGCCGGAGCCCGCCGGACGCTCGTTCTCCATGAGGATGCCGAGCCGCTTGGCGACTTCGGTATAGGCCTCCAGCAGCCCGCCGAGATCTCTGCGAAAACGGTCCTTGTCGAGCTTCTCGTTCGACTTGATGTCCCACAGACGGCAGCTATCCGGCGAGATCTCGTCGGCGACGATGATCCGCATCATCTCGTTCTCGAACAGCCGTCCACATTCCATCTTGAAGTCGACGAGGCGGATGCCGATGCCGAGGAAGAGGCCGGTGAGGAAGTCGTTGACGCGGATGGCGAGCGCCATGATGTCGTCGATCTCCTGAGGCGTCGCCCAGCCGAACGCGGTGATGTGCTCTTCCGACACCATGGGGTCGTTGAGCTGGTCGTTCTTGTAGTAGAATTCGATGATCGAACGCGGCAGCTGCGTGCCTTCCTCGATGCCGAGGCGCTGCGACAGCGAGCCGGCCGCGACATTCCGCACCACGACCTCGAGCGGCACGATCTCGACCTCGCAGAATCAGCTGCTCGCGCATGTTGAGGCGGCGGATGAAGTGGGTCGGCACCCCGATGTCGTTGAGGTGCTGAAACAGGTACTCCGAGATCCGGTTGTTGAGGACACCCTTGCCCTCGATCACCTGATGCTTTTTCGCATTGAACGCGGTGGCGTCATCCTTGAAGTGCTGGATCAGGGTACCCGGCTCCGGACCTTCGTAAAGAACCTTTGCCTTGCCTTCATAAATGCGACGCCGACGGCTCATGGGGATGTACCGTGTTTTGTTGAAATCCATGTATCTGGTGTGCTCCGGTTGACGAGAACTACGACCCACAGCGGAGCTGCCGTGAACAGCTGGGAACCCATCTGCAACCCTTGGAAACAGAACAGGAACCAAGCCTTAGGCAACCTATCCGATTGGCTGTCCCAGCACAATCGATCCGGCCCATCCGACGCTGAATTATACCGCCTTGCCTGCGGCTTAACGGCTCGTTGTTTTGCCGATTCGTGCCCCCTATCTAGGCATGTGTCGCGGCCGTCGCAACGAGGGCCAACCGGCTCCAGTCAGCACGAATGGAAAAGCCATGACCACGTTCCACGAGCGCGAAGAAGGCTTTGAGAAGAAGTTCGCCCTCGACGAGGAGCAGAAATTCAGAGCGGAAGCCCGCCGCAACCGGCTGCTGGGCCTGTGGGCGGCGGAAAAGCTCGGAATCACCGGCGACGCCGCGGCAGCCTACGCCAGGGAGGTGGTCGCCGCCGAGTTCGAGGAGGCCGGCGGCGTACCGGGCAAGATCATGGCCGATTTCGCCGCCAAAACCGTGGCCCTCACCGAGCAGGCGATTCGCGCCAAAATGAACGAGCTCGCGGCTGTGGCGGCCGCCGAGGTGAAGGCGGGGAAGTAAGGTGAAAGTGGCATCCGCACGCACTGTCATTCCGGGGCGGTCCGTAGGACCGAACCCGGAATCTCGAGATTCCGGATCGCCGCTATCGCGGCGTCCGGAATGACGGAGGGATCGATCACTCCTCCTTGAAGCCGTACTCCGGCACGTTGCCGCTGGCGCCGTAATATTTGTAGGGCAGGAATTTGCCGCTCATCGTGATCCTGACGCGGTCGCCCTTTGGGTTCGGCAAGCGCTCCATCACCATGTCGAAGTCGATCGCCGACATGATGCCGTCGCCATACTCCTCCTCGATCAGCGCCTTCCACGCCGGGCCGTTAACCATGACCAGTTCGTAGAAGCGATAGATCAGGGGATCGGTCGGCGGCATCGGCATGCCGCGCATCGGGGTCTCGTTCAGCATGGACGTCTCGGCCTTCGACAGGCCGAACAGCTCAGCGGCATTGGCGGCTTGCGGCTTGGTCAATTTCATCTGGCCGAGGATGGCGCCAACAATCAGCACCTCCGAATAGCCGCCGATCTGCTCGCAGATGTGTTTCCAACTCCAGCCCTTCTCGCGCTTGATGTCGAGCAGCTTTTCGGTGAGGTCTTCGCGTTTCATGTCAGGCTCTCCCTTTCTTGAGCAGTCAGTCCGGGACCAGTCCCGGGTATCCGTGTCTGTCGTGGCTCATCGCTGGCGGCGAGCGTCAATCCGGGCTTGCCGATCTGCACCATTGGCACATTGCGCGGATCGTGATCGGGCGTCTCGGCGGTGAATGTCTTGCTGCGCGTCACCAGGAAATCCACGACGTGGTTGCGCAACGCGTAGTACAGCGGATGCCGGTGCAGGTCGGTCCGGCCGCGATCCTTCGGCAGCGGATTTTCGACGACTTCCGCGAGCACTGCGCCCGGACCGTTGGTCATCAGAAAGATCTTGTCGGCGAGGTAAATCGCCTCGTCCACGTCATGCGTGATCATGAACGCGGTCTGCCCGGTCTCCAGACAGATCCGCCGCACCTCGTCCTGCAGCGTGCCGCGCGTCAGCGCGTCCAGCGCGGAGAACGGCTCGTCCATCAGCATGATCTTCGGCGTGATCGAGAGCGCGCGCGCAATGCCGACGCGCTGCTTCATGCCGCCGGACAGCTCCGACGGACGCTTGTGCTCCGAACCTGTCAGCCCGACGAGATCGATGAAGGTCTGCGCATGCGCCTTCACCCTGGCGCGGTCCCAGCTGCGCCATTTGGAGGTCACGGCGTAAGCGACGTTGCCGAGCACGGTGCGCCACGGCAACAGCGCATGGCTCTGGAAGATCACCGCGCGGTCGAGGCTGGTGCCCGAAATCGCCTGACCGTCGACGATCACGGCGCCCTCGCTCGGCGCGTCGAGGCCGGCGAGGATGTTGAGCACGGTGGTCTTGCCGCAACCGGAATGACCGATGACGCAAGCGAACTCGCCGCGCGGCATCGACAGCCACAGATTCTCGAACACGGCCGTTGTCGCGCCGCCCGCGCCCGGATAGCGCTTTGCGATGGCTTCGATGGAAATGAATTTCTCGGTCACAGCCCTACTCCGGAAACGTGACCATGCGCGTGAAGCGCGCGAGGATCTGGTCGAGCAGCATGCCGACGACCCCGATCAGAAGGATCGCGATGATGACGTTGGTGATCGACAGATTGTTCCACTCGTTCCACACGAAGTAGCCGATGCCGGTGCCGCCGACGAGCATTTCGGCCGCGACGATCACAAGCCAGGCGATGCCGATCGAAATGCGCATGCCGGTCAGGATCGTCGGCGCCGCCGCCGGCAGGATCACGGAGAAGGCGCGCCTGATCGTTCCGACCTCGAGCGTTCGCGCGACGTTGATCCATTCCTTGCGTACGCTCGCGACCCCGAACACGGTATTGAGCAGCATCGGCCAGATCGAGCAGATGAAGATGACGAAGATCGCGGAGATCGAGGAATCCTTGATGGTGTAGAGCGCGAGCGGCATCCAGGCCAGCGGCGAGATCGGCTTCAGCACCTGGATGAAGGGATCGAGCGCCTTGCTCAACAGCGGCGACATGCCGATCAGGAAGCCGAGCGGGATCGCGACGAGCACGGCCAGGAGATAGCCGATGCCGACGCGCGCGATGGAATAGCCGAGCTGGATGCCGAGCCCCTTGTCGTTCGGCCCGTTGTCGTAGAACGGCCGCCTCAGATGCTCCCAGAGCTTTGCGCCGACGTCGAGCGGGCCGGGCATGGCGGATTTGCCCTGCGTCGCGGTCAGGCCCATCAGCTTGGCGTATTCCGGGCTCATCGTGGCCACAGTGCCGGTCGAGCGCGTGGCAAGGTGCCAGATGCCGAGGAATGCGGCGAGCAGCACGATGGAGACAAGGCCGGCGCGGAGGCGGAGGGAGGCCGTCATTGCGCAAGACCTCTCCACACGTCGTCCCGGCGAAGGCCGGGACCCATAACCCCAGGGAGTAATTTGGCGAAGAGTCGTTGTTCCGTACTACTACCTTCCGCCATCGATAGATCACGCGGTATGGGTCCCGGCCTTCGCCGGGACGACAGCGGAGAAGCAGCGCGGCCCCTCACGACGCCTTCCTGATCTTGAAGCCCGCCAAATAATCCTCCGGCTTGGCCGGATCGAAATTCTTCCCCATCACCGCGAACGATTTGTAGGCGGTGGTGGGCGGCGTCAGGCCCATCTCGGTCATCAGCTTCTTTGTGTCGGTCGCCAGATACACCTGCTCGGCCACCGCCTTGTAATCGACATCGCCCTTGATCTGGCCCCAGCGCTTCATCTGCGTCAGCATCCACACCGCGAACGATTGCCAGGGGAACGGATCGAAATCGACGCGCTTGGCGTCGGTCTTCACACCGCCGAGGCCGTCGGCATAGGTGCCGGTCAAGACCTGCTCCAGCACCGTCACCGGCGCGTTGATGTAGTTGGCCGGCGCGATTGCCTCCGCGATCTGCTTGCGGTTCTCGGCCTTTGACGCATACGCCGTCGCATCGACGATGGCGCGCGTCAGCGCAGCAAAACTGTTCGGCGCCGTCGTGATGAACTCGCGGCTGGCCGCAAAACTACAGCAGGGATGACCGTCCCAGATATCCTTCGACAGCAGGTGCATGAAGCCGACGCCGTCATAGATCGCGCGCTGGCAGATATTGTCGGGTGCGAGGAAGCCGTCGATGTTGTCGGCGCGCAAATTCGCGACCATTTCCGGCGGCGGCACCGAGCGCAACTGCACGTCGGTATCGGGATCGATCCCGTGCTCGGCGAGATAGTACCGCAGCAGGTAATTGTGCATGGAGTAGTCGAAGGGAATCGCAAACTTCATCCCCTTCCAGTCTTTCGGATCGCGCTTGTCCTTGTGCTTGGTCGCCAGCACGATGCCCTGCCCGTTGATGTTCTCGATCGCGGGCACCGCAAAGGAATGGCGTTGGCGCCGAGGCCAAGCGAGATCGCAAGCGGCATCGGCGCCAGCATGTGGGCGGCGTCGTATTCCTTGTTGATGGTCTTGTCGCGGATCACCGCCCAGCCGGCGGTCTTGACCACGTCGACGTTGAGACCGTGCTTGGCATAGAACCCCAAGGGCGCCGCCATGATGATCGGTGTCGCGCAGGTGATCGGGATGAAGCCGACCTTGAGGTCCTTTTTCTCGAGCGTACCGGTATCAGCAAACACCTCGGTCGCCGTCTTGATCGGGAAGAACTGCGACAACGCAGCAAGCGCGGTGGACGCACCGACTGATTTCAGGAACGCGCGCCGCGCCACATCCTGCGGAAACATCGCGCGCATGACGGCCGAGGCCACCACGCTCTCGTAGCGTTTCTCCTCGCTCTCCGCCGGATCGCAGCGTGGCGCCACAGCCGCCTGTTCATGCTCCGCGGCGGAACGATGCTCGCCGCACACGCAGCCGGCGCGAAGGTTGCGATCGGGATCAAACGGATCGTCGAATGTGGACATCGAACCTCCTGCGCGTCATTGCAGGAGCAATTACGCAAGGAGCATGCCACGGGCTTTGGTCGAGCCAGAGCCTTGATGACGCAGCGATTTCGCTCCCGCTTGGTCACTACGAAAACTCGTGCTATACGAAAAATCGTAACCAAATTACGAGATTTCGCAATGGCAACGGCGCCAATGTCCGCCCCCGACGAAGCCGTCAAGGCCATCGATCTGCGCGTTGCCGCATTTGAATCCGCAGTCGAGGCAATGTTGCTGGTCGACCCCTATGGCGACCAGATCATCGACGCCAATCCAGCCGCCTGCGCCCTGCTCGGCTACGACCGCGCGCTGTTACAGCAGACCAGGGCCAGCACCCTTCATACCGGCGAGCTCCCGGCACTGACCGTGTTCACCCAGGCGGTGCTGCACAAGGGCGCCTACTGGACCGCGGCGCTGACACCGCGCCACGCGACTGGCCAAAGTCTCCGGCTCGAATATGCCGGCTGCCTCGTGCCCCATGACGGCCGCACGCTGCTGCTACTCACCCTCACCGATCTCGAAGCGCGGCGCCGCCGCAATGTCGATGCCGCAGCCGAGGACCACATGCGCGGCGGGATTGCCACATGGCAGCGGGTCGAGCGGGTGTTTCAAGACATCGAGCGCGAGAACCAGCTGATCCTGCGCGCCGCCGGCGAAGGCATCTATGGCGTCAACGCCGAGGGCAAGACCACCTTCGTCAACCCGGCGGCCGAGCGGATGCTGGGCTGGACCGCCGAAGAGCTGGTCGGCAAGGAAATCCACCCGATCGTGCATCACACCCACCATGATGGCAGCCACTATCCCGACCATGACTGCCCGATCTATGCAGCCTTCCGCGACGGTGCCGTGCATCAGGTCGATGGCGAAGTGTTCTGGCGCAAAGACGGTTCGCCGGCCTGGGTCGAATACACCTCCACCCCGATCCGCGACCGCGGCGTGGTGGTCGGCGCGGTCGTGGTGTTTCGCGACGTCAGCCAGCGGCGCGAGGCCGACGAGAAGCTGCACGCGGCGCTCGCCGAAGTCGATCGCCTGCGCGAGCGGCTCGAGCTCGAGAACGCCTATCTCCAGGAAGAGATCCGGATCGAGACCAATCCCCGCGGCATCATCGGTCAGAGCGCGGCGGTGCAGAAGACGCTGCGTCAGGTCAAGCTTGTGGCGCCGACCACGGCGGCGGTGATGATCACCGGCGAATCCGGCACCGGCAAGGAGCTGATCGCGCGCGCCATCCACGAAGATTCCACCCGCAGCGACCGCCCGCTGATCCGGGTCAACTGCGCGGCGATCCCGCGCGAATTGTTCGAAAGCGAATTTTTCGGCCACGTCCGCGGCGCCTTCACGGGCGCGATGCGCGATCGCATCGGCCGTTTCGAGCTCGCCGATGGCGGCACGCTGTTCCTCGACGAGGTCGGCGAGATCCCGATCGAGCTGCAAGGCAAGCTGCTGCGGGTGCTGCAGGAGGGCAACTTCGAGCGCGTCGGCCAGGAGCGCACACGCACCGTGGATGTTCGCGTGATCGCCGCGACCAACCGCAATCTCAAGCAGGAGGTGCAGCGCGGACGGTTTCGCGAGGACCTCTATTTCCGCCTCAACGTGTTTCCGATCGAGACGGTGCCCTTGCGCGAACGGCGCGAGGACATTCCGCTGCTGGCCCAGCACTTCCTGACCCGCGAGAGCAAGGCGCTGAAATCCAACCTGCGACTGTCCGAGGGCGATGCAAGGCGGCTCGCCCGATATGACTGGCCCGGCAACGTCCGCGAATTGCAGAACGTGATCGAGCGCGCCGCGATCCTGTCGCAGAACGGCCGGCTGCGCATCGATTTGCCGGATGCATCGGGCATCCAGATCGCACCCGGCACCGCGCGCCAGAAGGTCGACGCACGCCCGGCGGTGATGACCGCGTCCGAGATGCGCGACAACGAGCGCGCCAACATCCTGGCCGCGCTCGATGCCTGCGCGGGGAAAGTGTTCGGTCCCGCTGGCGCGGCGGAAATGCTGGATATCAAGCCGACCACCCTGGCCTCGCGGATCAAGGCGCTCGGAATAGCGCCGCGTGCGCGTGCGGGCTTCAACGGTTAGAGCATGATGAGATTGGAAAGATGAAATGCTCTCGCACTGAGCGAGGTGCACGTTGATGTGCCCTCGCCCCTTGTGGGAGAGGGCAGCAACGCCGGTAGACCCAGACTCACTTGGGTGAGGGGTTCTTTCCGCGCGTGGTCATCTGCATTTTGAGCCCGCGGAAACAACCCTCATCCGGCGCTCCGCGCCACCTTCTCCCACAAGGGGAGAAGGGGACACGTGCGGGACCGGGCGCGCGCTCACGCCGCCTTGGTCGTCACCTCCGTTGCGATCGGCAGGCCCTGCTCGATCGGCAGCGAGGGATCGCGCGACCATTCGTTCCAGGAGCCGAAATACATCCGGACATCCTTCACGCCGGCGTTCTTGAGCGCGAGGAACGTGTTGGAGGCGCGCGCTCCCTTGAAGCAGTAGAGATAGACCGGCGTGGTCGTCGAGATGCCGACGGTGGCGCATTCCGCCAGAATCTCGTCCTTGGATTTGAACCGCGGACCTTCGGCGGTCGGCTTCATCATGCGATACCATTCCAGCCACACGGCGCCAGGGATGCGGCCCTTGCGCGGGCAGAAATCCTTGCCATAGGGCGACGAGCTGTCGCCGATCCATTCGTCGACGTCGCGGACGTCGAGGATCGCGATGCCGGGCTTGCCGACGGCGCCAAGCATGGTCTTGGCATCGATCAGGATCTCGCCGGCTTCCGGCACGATCGAGAACGACGCCTTGCCCGGCGCCGGGACATCCTTCGTCACCGGAAAGCCCGCGGCCGACCAGGCGTCGAAACCGCCATGCAGCACCTTCACCTTGGGATAGCCGAGCATGGTGAGGAGATAGTAGCCGCGGCAGGACTGGCCGAAGCCGGAATTCATCGACTGCTCGTAGATCACGGCTGTTTCCTTGCCGGAAAGACCGGCGCCGCCGAAAGCTTCGGCGAACTTGGTCTTCAGCTCGGCCATGCCTTCCGGCGTCGAGGTCGCCAGAAAGGTGAAGATCTCATGCACGTTGACGGCGTTGGGAAGATGCCCGGCGGCGTAGGCGTCGGGATTGCGCGTGTCGACGATGACACACGGCTCGGCTTTCAAGAGATCGGCAAGTTCGACGGCACTAATGAGAACGTCAGTCATGGCAGCCTCTCCGTTGAGGTTCGGTGGACGTGGGGGTGGACTCGTGAAGGTCAGGCGTCGGCGAGCATCTTGCGCAGCTGCTTGGTGGCGGGCGTGACGATCGCGACGAAATAGGCCTCCCGCAGACGCCGCTGCACGCGGTGGCTCTTCAAGTAGCCGCGCGCGCCACAATGCAGCATCGCCGCATGCGCCGCCGCGACGCTGGCCTCGCCGGCGCGAAGCCTGAGCGCGATCACCTTGCGCCAGTAGGTTTCCTCTTCGTTGTAGGGATCGCGCGCCAGCGCCATGGTCTCGCTTTCGAGCTCGGCTGCGAGATCGCGGAAATGCACCGGCTGCTGCGGCAGATAGCGGTTGATATGGCCGAGAGAACCATCGACCTCGTCCATGATGTTGATGCAGTCCCGGATCAGGCCGAGCGCCATGCCGGCCTGGAGCAGGATGAAGCCGGCGCGGATCTTCTTGACGAAGGGCGCGGCGGGATCCGCGAGGATCAGCTCATCCGGCACGAAGACGTCGCGGAACTGCACGCCATAGGTGCCCGTGCCGTCCATGGCGAGGAATGGCTTGCACGACGTCAGCGTGATCGCGGGATCGGAGCAGTCGGCCAAGAACATCACCTGCCCCGGCTCGCCGCTTGCGATGCCCGGCTCGTCCTCGCGTTCGAAGATGGTCCCGAAATAATGGCCGGGGCCGAGATTGGAGACCCAGGGCAGCGCACCGCGCACGATGTAGCCGCCGTCGACCTTGCGTCCCCTGAGCTTCAGCTTCTCAATTCCGAAAAAGCTCTTCATCGGATTTGACAACCCGGTGCCGCCGAGCACCCGGCCGGTCGAGAAGGCATCGCCGAAGCGTTTGGCGAGCTTCATGTTGGTCGAGTTGGCGGCGTACCAGACCAGCGTGTTCTGGCACCAGGCCATAAAGGCCGTGGCGCCGCAGACCTCGCCGATCGCCGCCATCGCCTGGATCGCGCAGCGCAAATCCGCAGGACCGTCGTGAGGCATGTGACTGCCCCAGGCGCCGACCGCGCCGAACTCGCGCAGCACGTCGGCCGGATAGACCGAGCCGTCATCGATGCCGGTGGCGAGCGGCGCGAGCCGCTCCCGCGCGATCCGCGCCACCTCGCCCGCAATGGAAGGTGCGGGCTGATCTGCAGCCTCGACCCGCGATAAAGCCAGTGAACCCATGACCGTCTCCCGCACCTTATGTCCTATTGCCGTCGGCTCAGATGCCGACCTCGAGATTGACCGGGCGGATGAAGGTGTTGGCGACCGGCGACCATTGCTTCACATGGACGACCAGCGCATTGATCTCGTCCTGCGAGATATCCTCGCATTCCATGTCGACCTTGACGCGGACATCGGTGAAGCCGACCGGCTTGTCGGAGATATCGCCGGTGCCCCAGACGGCGGTGATGTTGAGGTCGCCTTCGAGCTCGAGCTCGAGCTTGTTGACGATCCAGCCACGATGCACGGCGTTGGCGTGCAGGCCGACAGCGAGGCAGGAGCCGAGCGCGGCGAGCGAGGCTTCCGACGGATTGGGTGCGGTGTCGTCGCCCAGAAGGCCCGGCGGCTCGTCGACGATGTAGGGCGGCAGGTTGCGGATGTAATTGGCGTGGCGGAATTTTCCTTCCGCGACCGTCTTGCATTTCAAGGTCTTGACGACCTTCGGATTGGCCTTGCCGTTGGCGATCAGTTGCTCGAGGCCATTCTTGTCGATGGGCGCGAGGCAACCCGTCAGCACTGTTTTTTGAACGACGGCAGTCATCAGTTTTCTCCCTGGCAGCCGAGGAAATCGGCAGTGTACCGAACGGTCTGTTTCCCTGCACGGAGCGTGCCAGAGGAGGCCAGGACCGAAACGCGAAGCATTGGAGCCGGTTAGCCGCGCTGCCTGCGGATTGGTCAGCCGCCTCCTGCTTAAAGGCGATGCAGAAGCGCTTTGCCGTGCGAATCTTTTCAGCGCGGAACAGATGCGGCTTGCTGATGCGGCGCGGCTGCGATTAAGTTGCGGCCTATGGCCAGATCCTTGCTGAACAAGACGTCGTCCAAGAAGAAATCCAATTCGCCGCACGCCGGTGCCGGCGACGACGAGACCGCACGCGGGCGCCTGCTCAGCGCCGCGACGTATCTGTTCTGCAAGAACGGAATCAACGCCACCGGCATCGATGCGATCATCGAGGAAGCCGGCACCGCGAAGACCACGCTCTACAAATTGTTCGGCTCCAAGACCAATCTCGTCAACGCGGTGCTGGAGAGCGAAGGCAAGCAGTGGCGCGAATGGTTCATCGGCGCCATGGAAGAAGGCGGGGGCGACGCGCAGGCCAAGCTGGCGCGCATCTTCCCCGCGCTGAAGAGCTGGTTCGCGGAAGATCGCTTCTACGGTTGTCCGTTCATCAATGCGGTCGGCGAGCACGACAAGGACCAGAAGCAGTTCCGCAACATCGCGCTGAAGCACAAGAAGATCGTGCTCGGCCACATCGAGAAGCTCGCCGCTGAGCTCGGCTCGAGCGAGCCTGCAGTGCTCGCGCACCAGCTCGGGCTCTTGATCGACGGCGCGATCGTCGCGGCGATGATCTCGCGCGATCCGGGCGTGGCCGATACGGCCGCGCTTGCAGCCGGCCCCCTGCTCACCCAGCCGAAGGCGAAGAAGAAGCGCGCAGCGGATCAGCTCGAAACGGTGTAGGTCCCACAGGGTGGGCAAAGGCGCAAAGCGCCGTGCCCACCATTTCTACCTCGGCAGAACGATCGAAGAATGGTGGGCACGCTGCGCTTTGCCCACCCTACCAGACTACGAGACTGCGATCATACTTCGCGGCTGCAGGTCCGGCCCGCTTCCGTTGGCGCAAGGCTGCGCGCAAGCCGCAATCTTCGAGTCTATTCCGAGTGTTTCGACCCGCCACCACTCTGGGGACGACTTGCGGTGTCGGCCCCATTGAGCGACACTCGCCTCATTTCAGAGAAGTCATTTTTCGAGAGGGCATCATGCCTGACATAGTGGAAGTCGTGCTGTGGTGTGCCGCGCTCGCGACGTGGCTGATGCTTCTCTCCGCCTTCGTGGGCAACGCTTTGAAGCCGCTCCTAAAGAATATCCGTCGCGCGCTCGAGGACGCATTCAAGCTCAAGCTGAAGCGATGAAAGCTACGATGCGCGATCGAAACTGAAACGGCCCGCGCCGGTGACGAAGATCAACAGCGCGCCGCCCATGATCGAGATGTTCTTCAAGAAATTGTTGTATTGTCCCGCCTGCTGCGCACCGGGAGGATATTCCCAGTAGCGATGTGCAACAATCGTTGCCGCCAACACGAACAGGAACGTCAGCACCGCGCAGTAGCGCGTACCGATACCCAATATCAAACCGACGGATATCAATACTTCCACGACGATATTCACGGCAGTGAACAGCCCAGCTGCTGGAAGATTCAGCGACCTGAAATAGCCCACCGATCCGCTGAAGTTGGCCAGCGCTCCGTAGGCGCTTCCGACGAACACCCAGGCCAGTAGAATGCGGCCAATCAAGATCAGGACGTCAGCTCTCCCAGCGGCGAACGCGTCGACGGCCGGCGACTGAAAATAGGATTTCACTGGTAGGCCCCCTTGTTGTCCAGGACCGGGTGAACACTTCCTCTGCCGACAGCCAACCTATCATGATTGGCTTATGAGCACACGCCCAGAACTATCGCCTACGGAGCGTCCGGTCCTTCCGCGACCATCCCTTGCAACCGTGCCAGCTCCGTCTCCAGCTCGCGCTCCACATCCGCGGCGCGCATCTCCAGCACCCGATAATCACGCGCCTCCAGCCACGTGCGCCGCGCCGCGCGGTCGGCGGCGATCGTCTCGCTCTCGCCGGGGTTCACCAGCTCGATCGCGATCCGGTGCGGGAACGAGACGAAGTCCGGGATGTGCCGCCCCACCGGGGTCTGGCGCTTGAACTGACCGGCGAAGCGGCGGTCGCGGGTGAGCGCCTGCCACAGCAGCCGCTCGGCGTCGGTCGGGTTGCGGCGAAGCAGCCGCGCGAGCCCGCGCACCGTCGAGCCGCTGTCGGGCGCTCCACCCTGCCCGTGCTCGGCCAGAAGCGCGCGCAGCCGCGTCGCCTGCTCGCCATCGAGCACGCCGCCCTTGGCCGGGCCCTTGCGGCCCTCGGCGATCGCCATCACCACGCCGTGCAGGGTATGCATGTCCTGCTTGGTCGGATCCATGCGGGTGAAGATGTTGCGCAGGTTGACCAGCATGGTGTCGCGCTTCTCGGCGGGGCGCAGGAATTCGACCTTGTCGAGCTCCCGGATCAGATTGTCGAAGAAGGCCTGGATCTGATGCTGCGAGGCGCGCTCGGATCGCTCCGGCATGGCGTGGGGCAGCGCGCCCGAGGTCGCCTGCTTGAACCATTCATAGCCGACCAGCAGTACGGCCTGGGCGAGGTTGAGCGAGGCGAAGCCCGGATTGACCGGGAAGGTGATGATGCGGTTGGCGAGGCCGACTTCCTCGTTGGTGAGGCCCCAGCGCTCCCGGCCGAACAGAATGCCGGCCCGGCCGCCGGTCGCCACGTGCGCCGAAATCTCGGCTGCCGCAGCTTCCGGCCCGACCACCGGCTTGGCCTGGTCGTGAGGGCGCGCGGTGGTGGCGAACAGCAGGTCGAGATCGGCAACGGCCGCACCGACCGTGTCGAACAGTTCGACCTTCTCCAGAATGTGGTCGGCGCCGGCCGCGGCGCGCTGGGCGGCGATGTTGGGCCAGCCGTCGCGGGGGTTGACGATGCGCAAAGCGCCAAGCGCGAAATTGCCCATGGCGCGCGCGGCCATGCCGATGTTCTCGCCGAGCTGCGGCTCGACCAGGATCACGATGGGGCCGTCGAGGGCGAGGCCCATCTTGCTCTTGTCGGTGCCGGACATCTCAGTTCACTTTCTGCTTCAGTGTTCGTCTCATTGCGCTTCCGAAAGAGCCTGAACGTCTGTCTGACGACGCTGATCGAAGCCTTCATCCACGCCGCCGGCCCGCGTTCCGTGCGGCGCAATTTCTCAGCGGAGATAACAGGGTTAGCGCCGTTTGCGAATCCGCAATCGCATCTCAACTGGGGACGGTTTCCTCCCCGGCTTGTGCGCGCTTTGCCTTCGGATATGGCTATCAACCACAACTAAAGCGAAGCCGAAAGGGCGGAGCTAAAAGTCGCAATTCAAGGGGGGGACGATGCGCGGTCGATGGACTTTGGCAATTCTGGGAGCGGTCTTGATCGTGGTGGGCGGCCTCATCGCCCATTTGACGCAGACCGCCGGCGGCATCCGGATTCAGGATGTCAGGTTCAAGGGTGCCAAGGGCAACACGATGAGTGCCCTGCTCTACGTTCCTGCCAATGCCACCGCACAGACCCGGGCACCAGGCATTCTCGCCGTCCACGGCTACATCAACTCGCGGGAGACCCAGGACGGCTTCGCCATCGAATTCGCCCGCCGCGGTTATGTCGTGCTGGCGCTGGACCAGACCGGCCATGGCTATAGTGACCCGCCCGCCTTTGCCAACGGCTTTGGCGGCCCTGACGGCCTCGCCTACCTTCGCAGCCTCGACATTGTCGACAAGGCCAATATCGGCCTCGAGGGTCACTCGATGGGTGGCTGGACGGTGCTGGCCGCAGCCGCCGCGATGCCGAATGACTACAAGTCGATGGTGCTGGAGGGCTCCTCGACCGGTAAGCCATTCGCTGCCGACGGCACCCCCAGCTGGCCGCGCAACACCGCCTTGGTGTTTGCTCAGTATGAGGAATTCTCCACCCTGATGTGGGGCGTCGATCGCGCCCGCGATGTCACCAAGAGCCCCAAGCTGTGGGCGATGTTCGGCACGCAGGGGCCGGTCGAGCCGGGCAAGGTTTACGGTGACCCGGCGGCCGGCACTGCCAGGGTTCTGTACACGCCGGCGATCACTCACCCG
Organism: Bradyrhizobium sp. LLZ17; assembly: GCF_041200145.1. NCBI lineage: Bacteria > Pseudomonadati > Pseudomonadota > Alphaproteobacteria > Hyphomicrobiales > Nitrobacteraceae > Bradyrhizobium > Bradyrhizobium zaerense. The sequence continues at coordinate 293,363 of NZ_CP165734.1, read as the reverse complement.
GCCGAGCACATCTCGCATGAGGCGATCGGCTACAGCCTCGACTGGTTCGCGAAGACCTTGCAGGGCGGCGCGCCGCGGCCGGCCGACGACCAGATCTGGTTCCGAAAGGAGCTCGGCACGCTGATCGCGTTTGCCGGTTTCGTCGCGCTGTTGATCGGCACTTTCGACGGCCTGCTCGAAGCGCAGATGTTCTCTCGTCTCCGCCTGCCCGCGGTCACTGACGGCACCACGCCGCCGCATCATGCCGCCACCGGCCGGCGCTGGACCGCGGCTTTGATCCTGTCGGCCTTCATCCCGGCGCTGACCTACTATCCGGCTTTTGCGCTGGCCGGTAGCTTCGCGCCACCGACGGCGTTCCTGCCGCAGGGCATCACGAACCAGATCCTGATCTGGGCCGTCATCAACGGCCTGATCACGCTGGCGCTGATGCGCTTCGCCCCAAGGCGTACCGCCCGGACCGGACTGGTTGGCCAATCCGTGGTGATCGCGGTCGCTTCGGTCGCGGTCGGCTATGCCGCGCTGTGGCTCGCCGACCTCGCCTTCAAGATCGACTTCCGCTTCTGGATCGTCGCGTTGAAGCTGATGAACGCGAAGCAGTTTGTGATCTTCCTGATCTACCTGATTCCGTTCACGGCGTTTTTCGTCGTGGCGCTGCACGTGCTGCACCGGAACTTCTCGACGATGGAGACGCCGCGGCTCACGCTCTATCTGACCAATATACTGGCGCTGACGTTCGGCTTCATCGTACTGCTGGTCCTGCAATATGGCACGCTCTGGCTGACCGGAAAGCTTTTCAACCCGCTCCCCGACCCCGGCTTCGTGCCCCTCTCGACCATCGTCGCCATCCAGTTTGTGCCGCTGCTGGCGATCGTCGCCGTGATTGCGACCTTCACCTGGCGACGGACCGGATCGAGCCTGCCGGGCGCCCTGATCTCCGGCCTGTTCGTGACTTGGTATATCGTGGCAGGCACGGCCACTCAGGCTGCCTTTTTAGGAGTGTTCTCGGACGGCGCTGGTTCGCTCGAGGGACACATGCCCAATTAGGGTGCTACAGCCGTCATTCCGACCTGTTCGGAATGGCGGTTCTCGGCGCAAAGATGGGCTGAAAGTGCATAAATGGTCCGCTTCCGCCCGCCAACGGGCGGTGCTATAGCGCGGGAGATTTCCACCGCGGCCGCCAAAAGGCGCCGTTCCCAAGAGGGCTTCCCCGATCATGGCAAAAATCAAGGTATCCAATCCCGTCGTCGAGCTCGATGGCGACGAGATGACCCGGATCATCTGGCAGTACATCAAGGACAAGCTGATTAACCCGTTCCTCGATGTCGAGCTGATGTATTTCGACCTGGGGATGGAGTACCGCGACCAGACCAACGATCAGGTCACCATTGATGCCGCCGAAGCCATCAAGAAGGTCGGCGTCGGCGTCAAGTGCGCCACCATCACCCCGGACGAAGCCCGGGTGAAGGAGTTCGGCCTCAAGCAAATGTGGAAGTCGCCGAACGGCACCATCCGCAACATCCTTGGCGGCTGCATCTTCCGCGAGCCGATCATCTGCAAGAACGTGCCGCGCCTGGTTCCCGGCTGGACCAAGCCGATCATCATCGGCCGCCACGCCTATGGCGACCAGTACCGCGCCACCGACATCAAGTTCCCGGGCAAGGGCACGCTGTCGATGAAGTTCGTCGGCGAGGACGGCACGGTGATCGAGAAGGAAGTGTTCAAGGCGCCCGGCGCCGGCGTCGCGATGGAGATGTACAATCTCGACGATTCCATCGTCGACTTCGCCCGCGCCTCGCTCAACTACGGACTGCTGCGCAACTACCCCGTCTATCTCTCGACCAAGAACACGATTCTCAAGGTCTATGACGGCCGCTTCAAGGACATCTTCCAGGACATCTACGACCGCGAATTCAAAAAGGAATTCGAGGCCAAGGGCCTGACCTACGAGCACCGCCTGATCGACGACATGGTGGCCTCGGCGCTGAAATGGTCCGGCGGCTACGTCTGGGCCTGCAAGAACTACGACGGCGACGTGCAGTCCGACACCGTCGCGCAGGGCTACGGCTCGCTCGGCCTGATGACCTCGGTCCTCCTCACCCCCGACGGCAAAACGGTGGAAGCCGAAGCCGCCCACGGCACCGTGACCCGCCACTATCGCGAGCACCAGAAGGGCAAGGAGACCTCGACCAACTCGATCGCGTCGATCTTCGCCTGGACGCGTGGCCTCGCCCACCGCGCCAAGCTCGACAACAACGCCGAGCTCGCCAAGTTCGCGAACACGCTGGAGAAGGTCTGCGTCGATACCGTCGAGGAAGGCTACATGACCAAGGACCTCGCGCTCCTGGTCGGCGCCGACCAGCGCTGGCTCTCGACCACCGGCTTCCTCGACAAGGTCGCGCAGAATCTGGAGAAGGCGCTGGCGTAAGCCAGCTCTCACCCCGTCATTGCGAGCGCAGCGAAGCAATCCAGAATCCCTCCCCGGAAATAGTTTGGATTGCTTCGTCGCCAGCGCAAAAATTGCTCTGCAATTTTGTCGCGGGCTCCTCGCAATGACGAGACCTAGGGCGAAGGAAATATCATGCCGACACTCAAGCGCCTTGCGTTCGCAGCCTTCGCACTGACCAGCACCTCCGCGTTCGCCGCCGACGCGCTCCCCGACGCCATCGCCGCCCCCGGCGAGAGCGTCGTGCTCAGCGTCCATGCCGAGGGCGCGCAGGTCTATGAATGCAAGGCCGGCGCCGACGGCAAGCTCGCCTGGACTTTTCGCGAGCCGATCGCCACGCTGCTCAATGAAGGCAAGACGATCGGCCGGCACTACGCCGGGCCGAACTGGGAGCACGCCGACGGCAGCGCGGTCGTGGGCAAGGTTGTCGGCAATGCACCGGGCGCATCCGCCGCCGATATCGCCTGGCTGAAGCTGGAGGTCGCCTCCCGCCGCGGCAGCGGCGTGTTGACGCCGGTCACCACCGTCCAGCGCATCAACACCCACGGCGGCAAGCTCGAGGGCGCCTGCGACAAGGCCGGCGAGTTCAAAAGCGTGCCCTACTCGGCCGAGTATGTCTTCCTGAAAAAGGGCTGACCGATCAGCGATCCGTGCCCTCGCGCTCGCCTTGCGCGAGTTCTGCCGCCGCAACATCGCCGCTCTCCTCGATCCGCGCTTTCGCGGTCTTGTGGACATGCGCGGCCAGCGTCGGCATGCGCGCGATCAGGGCGTGAAAATCCTGCGCGTCGAGCACCAGCAGCCGCGTCTTGCGCGTCGCCGTCACCGTGCCGCTGCGCTTGGTTTTGTGCAGCAGCGCGATCTCACCGAAGAAGGTGCCGTCCGCGAGCCGCACATGCTGGTTCGGCAGCGCGATCTCGACCTCGCCGGCGGTGATGAAATACATCGACGAGGCGGCGTCGCCACGGCGCACCAATATCTCGCCCTGTTCGATGGTGCGCGCCCGCAGCAGCCGCATGATGTCGGCGATCTCGGAGGCCGAAAGGTGCGAGAACAGCGGCACCCGCGCCAGCATGCCCCAGGTGACGACGAAATCGCGCCGCTTCACTTCCTCGGCAAAGGCGGTGGAGATGATCGCCACCGGCAGCGCAATCATGGCAAAGCCGCTGATGATGGTGAACACGGAGATGAACTTTCCGAGCGCCGTCACCGGCACGACGTCGCCATAGCCGACGGTGCCGAGCGTCACGATCGCCCACCACATCGCTTGCGGAATGGTGCCGAGCTTGTCCGGCTGCACGTCGCGCTCGATGGCATAGAGCAGCGAGGCAAACGTCAGGACCGCGCCGATCAGGATGACGATGCAGCCGATCAGCGCCCGCCGCTCGGCATGGACGGCGGCGAGCAGCGACCGCATCGCCGGCGAGTAGCGGACCAGCTTGAAGAACGGCAGCACGCCGAGCGCGGCCAGCGTCGCATGCCGGCCCGTGGCGAGCACGATCGCGGCCGGCAGGAACGCGAGGAGATCGATGATGCCGAGCGCGGAGAAAGCGTAAGACAGCCGGTCGGCGAGCGCTGAGGTCTTGCGCTGGGTGTGGCCCGCCACCGTCCACATCCGTGCGGCGTATTCGAGCGCAAACACGACGATGGACAAGATGGTGATGCCCGCGAACAGCGCGCCGAATTGCGCGTCCAACTCCGGCACCGAAGCGAGGATCATCGCGACCACGTCGAGCACGATGACGGCGATGACGAGCTGGATGAAGCGCGACCCGACCGAGTAGGCCAGCGGATCGTGCTCCAGCAATTCGTAGAGGCGATCCCTCAAATTGGGATCGCGCAAGCCACGTCCTCGCGGAACGAGGCCCACGGCCTCAGGCGCCGATCATGGCTTTTTCGATGGCCGACAACGCCGCCGCCGCCTTGGCTCCGTCGGGACCGCCGGCCTGCGCCATGTCGGGCCGGCCGCCACCACCCTTGCCGCCGAGTGCTTCGGAGGCAACGCGCACCAGATTGACCGCGTTGAAGCGCGCGGTGAGGTCCGCGGTGACGCCGACCACCACGCCGGCCTTGCCGTCCTCGGTGACGCCGACGATCGCGACCACGCCGGAGCCGATCTGCTTCTTGCCGTCGTCGGCCAGGCTCTTGAGATCCTTCATCTCGATGCCCTCGACCGCGCGCGCCATCAGCTTGACGTCGCCAACCTCACGCACGCCAGCGGCCGCGCCGTTGCTCGAAGACGCACCGCCGCCCATCGCCAGCTTCTTGCGGGCGTCGGAGAGTTCGCGCTCGAGCTTCTTGCGCTCGTCCATCAGCGCGGCAATGCGCCCCGGTACGTCGTCGATCGAGGTGCGCAACTCGTTCGCTGCGGTCTTTGCCAGCGCCATGGTGTCGTTGGCGTGCCTGCGCGCATAGTTGCCCGTCAGCGCCTCGATGCGGCGGACGCCGGAGGCAACCGCGCTCTCGCCCGTCAACGTGATCAGGCCGATATCGCCGGTGCGCCTCACATGGGTGCCGCCGCAGAGCTCGACCGACCAGCCGAGCGCATTGGCGCCGCGCTCGCGCGCGGTCCGGCCCATCGAGACGACGCGAACCTCGTCGCCATATTTCTCGCCGAACAACGCACGCGCGCCGGCTTCGCGGGCTTCGTCCACGCCCATGACGCGGGTGGTGACCTCGTCGTTCTCCAGCACCACGTCGTTGGCAATGTCCTCGACGCGGGCGAGCTCCTCCGCCGTGATCGGCTTCGGATGCACGAAGTCGAAACGTAAACGATCCGGCGCGACCATCGAACCGCGCTGGGCGATGTGATCGCCGAGCACCTGGCGCAGCGCCTCATGAATGAGATGCGTCGCCGAGTGGTGCGCGCGGATCGACGAGCGCCTGCCGTGATCCACTTCGAGCTGCAGTGCGGTGCCGAGCTTCAGCTCGCCGCTCTCTAACGTGCCGATGTGGACGAAGAGATCGCCGAGCTTCTTCTGCGTGTCGGTGACGCGGAATTTGATCCCGCCCTCGCCTGTCAGCACGCCGGTATCGCCGACCTGGCCGCCGGACTCCGCGTAGAACGGCGTCTGGTTCAGCAGCAGCGCCCCGGTCTCGCCGGCCTTGAGGCTGTCGGTTTCCTTGCCGTCCTTGACCAGCGCGGCAACGACGCCTTCGGCGCTCTCGGTCTCGTAACCCAGAAATTCGGTGGCCCCGAGCTTCTCACGCAGCGGGAACCAGATCGCCTCGCTCGCCGCCTCGCCCGAGCCGGCCCAGGACGCGCGCGCCTTCGCCTTCTGACGCTCCATCGCGTCGGTGAAGGAAGCCTGGTCGACGCCGATGCCGCGCGACTTCAGCGCGTCCTGCGTCAGGTCCAGCGGGAAGCCGTAGGTATCGTAGAGCGTGAAGGCGACATCGCCGTCGAACATGTCGCCCTTCTTCAACGAAGCGCTCTTCTCATCGAGGATGGCAAGGCCGCGCGTCAGCGTCTTGCGGAAGCGGGTCTCTTCCAGCCGCAGCGTTTCCTCGATCAGATTCTCCGCGCGCATCAGATCGGGATAGGCCTGGCCCATCTCGCGCACCAGCGCCCAGACCAGGCGATGCATCAGCGGCTCCTTGGCGCCGAGCAGCTGCGCATGCCGCATCGCGCGGCGCATGATCCGGCGCAGCACATAGCCGCGCCCCTCGTTCGAAGGCAGCACGCCGTCGGCGACGAGGAAGGCCGAGGAGCGTAAATGGTCGGCGATGACGCGGAACGAGGCCAGGGTCTTCTCGTCCGGTCCGCTGCCGAGCGCGGACGCCGTCGCATCGATGAGGTGACGGAACAGATCGGTCTCGAACACGCTGTCGACGCCCTGCATGATGCAGGCCATGCGCTCCAGGCCCATGCCGGTGTCGATCGAGGGACGCGGCAGCGGCACGCGCTCCTCCTTCGTCACCTGCTCGTATTGCATGAACACCAAATTCCAGAATTCGAGGAAGCGGTCGCCGTCCTCTTCCGGTGAGCCCGGAGGTCCGCCCCAGATGTGCTCGCCGCGATCGATGAATATCTCCGAGCATGGCCCGCACGGGCCGGTGTCGCCCATCGCCCAGAAATTGTCCGAGGTCGGGATGCGGATGATGCGGTCGTCGGAAAAGCCCGCGATCTTCTTCCAGAGGCCGGCCGCCTCGTCGTCGGTGTGATAGACGGTGACGAGCAGCTTGTCTTTGTTGAGCCCGAATTCCCTGGTGATCAGCGTCCAGGCCAGCTCGATCGCGCGCTCCTTGAAATAATCGCCGAACGAGAAGTTGCCGAGCATCTCGAAGAAGGTGAGATGGCGCGCGGTGTAGCCGACATTGTCGAGGTCGTTGTGCTTGCCGCCGGCGCGCACGCATTTCTGCGAGGTGGTGGCGCGCTGATAGGGGCGCTTCTCGACTCCGGTGAAGACGTTCTTGAACTGCACCATGCCGGCATTGGTGAACATCAACGTCGGGTCGTTGCGCGGCACCAACGGCGAGGACGACACGATCTCGTGCCCGTTCTCGGCAAAGAAGTTCAGAAAGGTCGACCTGATCTCGTTGACGCCGCTCATGTTCATCCAATCGGGTGTGCTTGGGCCCGCCAACACGCCATCCAAACCGCAAGTTTGGGCTGATATCTGCGGACAGAAGCGCTTTTAGACAAGGCCAGCTTCGCTGTCCAGAAACTGTGCAGAGAGATCAGAGGGTTGCCGCAGCCGCGCAATCCGGTTGCAATCCCAGTTGAAAGCCGCCAGCTGCGCGTTGACAGGCTTGGCCGGGCTGTGGTCTGTACCCATCTGTATCGTACGGCCACGTCGGGAGAGACCGGCACTGGTAGCCGGCGCCGAAGGAGCAACCGCCCCGGAAACTCTCAGGCAAAAGGACCGCGTGGCTTTGACAGCATCTGGAAAGAGGCGCCGACGGGCTTAAGACCCGGACGACGTCCGCCGACGGGATAATACTCTCAGGCACAGCGACAGATGGGGCTTCGACTGGTGTCCATCGGGGAATCCTCCCCGGGGAACCGCCGAGGGCCCCTGTGATGCTTGCGCGCGACGACCAAGACCCTCAAACGTACGCCCCTTCACGGCCTGCACGTGTCGCTCGGCGGCAAGATGGTGCCGTTCGCGGGCTATGACATGCCCGTGCAATATCCCGCCGGTGTCCTGAAAGAGCATCTGCACACCCGCAGCTCGGCCGGCCTGTTCGACGTATCCCATATGGGCCAAATCGCGCTCAGGCCGAAGTCGGGCAACGTCGAGGACGCCGCCCGCGCGCTGGAGCGGCTGGTGCCGCAAGACATCGTCGCGGTTGTGCCCGCGCGGCAGCGCTACGCCCAGTTCACCAATGCGGATGGCGGCATTCTGGACGATCTGATGGTCGCCAATTTCGGCGATCACCTGTTCTTGGTCGTCAATGCCGCCTGCAAGGCCGCGGACGAGGCGCATCTGCGCGCGCATCTCTCGGACGACTGCATCATCGATTCGCTGGCCGACCGTGCACTCGTCGCGCTGCAGGGGCCGAAGGCGGAATCGGCGCTGGCGAAATTGTGTGCAGATGCGCCCGGCATGAAGTTCATGGATGCCGGGCCGCACAAGGTTGCCGGCATCGACTGTTTCGTGTCGCGCTCCGGCTACACCGGCGAGGACGGTTTTGAAATTTCGGTTCCCGCAGCCGACGCCGAGCGCCTCGCCAAGACGCTGCTCGACAATCCCGACGTGCTGCCGATCGGGCTGGGCGCACGAGACAGCCTGCGGCTCGAGGCCGGGCTCTGCCTTTACGGCCACGACATCGACATCACGACCACGCCGGTCGAGGCCGCGCTGGAATGGTCGGTGCAGAAGAGCCGCCGCAGCGGCGGCGCCCGCGCCGGCGGCTTTCCCGGTGCGGAAAAGATTCTCGCGCATTTCGACCAGGGCGCGAGCCGCCGCCGCGTCGGCCTGCGCACCGAAGGCCGCGCGCCCGTGCGCGAGGGCGCGCTGCTGTTTGCAGATGCGACATCAAGCGAGCCGATCGGAAAGGTCACGTCGGGCGGTTTCGGCCCGAGCCTGAACGCGCCGGTGGCGATGGGCTATGTGCCCGCAAGCCTGAGGGCGCTCGACACCAAACTGTTCGCCGAGGTGCGCGGCCAGCGCCTGCCGCTCACCGTCGCCGCCATGCCCTTCGTGAAAAACACCTACAAACGCTGAGGACTGAGACAATGACCGCGATGCTGTACACCTCCGACCATGAATGGCTGGCCATCGAGGGCGATGTCGCCACCGTCGGGATCACCGACTACGCGCAGTCGCAGCTCGGCGACGTCGTGTTCGTCGAGTTGCCCAAGATCGGCCGCACGCTGAAGAAGGCGGAAGCCGCCGCCGTGGTGGAATCGGTCAAGGCCGCGTCCGACGTCTACGCGCCTGTGACCGGCGAGGTGCTCGAGACCAACCCCGAGCTCGCGAGCGAGCCGGCGCTAGTGAACACGGACGCGCAAGGCAAGGCGTGGTTCTTCAAGATCAAGATTGCCGACAAGAGCGAGCTCGGCGGCCTCATGGATGAAGCCGCCTACAAGGCGCACACGGCGTGAGATGAAGCGAACTCTGACCTCATATTCGGTGTCATCGCCCGCGCAGGCGGGCGATCCAGTACGCCGCGGCCCATCGGCCCTAGCCGAAGCGCCTGCGTGTACTGGATGCCCCGCTCCAGTGCGCAAGTACGCACAAGGCGCGGCATGACGGCGACAGATGATCTAAAGCGAGGACCCATGATGACCGCGCACCGCAAATCCAACGGCGACACCGCCAGTTTCGTTCGCCGCCATATCGGTCCGTCGGCGCGCGACGTCGCCGCGATGCTGGAGACGGTCGGCGCCAAAAGCGTCGACGCGCTGATGGCGGAAACGCTGCCGGCCTCGATTCGGCAGGCCGCGCCGCTCGATCTCGGCAAGCCCTTGAGCGAGACCGAGGCAATTGCGCACATGGCCGAGCTAGCGCGCGACAATCAGGTCTTCACCTCGCTGATCGGCCAAGGCTATTCCGGCACGATTTTGCCCGCGGTGATCCAGCGCAACGTCCTGGAAAATCCGGCCTGGTACACGGCGTACACGCCCTATCAGCCCGAGATCAGCCAGGGCCGGCTGGAGGCGCTGCTCAACTTCCAGACCATGATCTGCGACCTCACCGGGCTCGACGTCGCCAACGCCTCGCTGCTCGACGAGGCGACCGCCGCGGCAGAGGCCATGGCCCTCGCGGAGCGGCATTCGCGGGTCGAAGCGAAAGCCTTCTTCGTCGACAAGGACGTGCATCCGCAGACGCTCGCGGTGATGCGCACCCGCGCGGAGCCCCTGGGGTGGTCCCTGATCGTCGGCGATCCCCTCACCGATCTCGACAAGACCGACGTGCTGGGTGCGCTGCTGCAATATCCGGGCTCGTCGGGCGCCGTGCGCGATCTCCAGGCCCGCGATCGCGACATTGCACGCCAAGGGCGCGCTCGCGATCATTGCCGCCGACCTGCTGGCGCTGACACTGCTCGCCTCGCCCGGCGAGCTCGGGGCCGACATCGCGATCGGCTCGGCGCAACGCTTTGGCGTGCCAATGGGCTATGGCGGGCCGCACGCGGCCTATATGGCGGTCCGCGATGCGCTGAAGCGCTCGCTGCCGGGCCGCATCGTCGGCCTCTCCGTGGATTCGCGCGGGATGCCGGCCTATCGCCTCGCGCTCCAGACCCGCGAGCAGCACATCCGCCGCGAGAAGGCGACCTCCAACATCTGCACCGCGCAGGTGCTGCTCGCAGCGATCGCCTCGATGTACGCGGTCTATCACGGGCCCGAAGGCCTCTCGCAGATCGCGCGCAATACCCATCGCCGCACGGCCGTGCTCGCGGCCGGCCTGCGCAAGCTCGGCTTCGCGCTACAGTCCGATAGCTTCTTTGACACCGTGACGGTCGACGCCGGCGGCAAGCGTGACGAGATTGTCGCGCGCGCGGCCGCCGAGAAGATCAATCTCGGTCTCGGCGATGGCACATTGCGCATTGCGCTCGACGAGACCACGACGCCGGCGACGGTCGAAGCGGTCTGGCGCGCCTTCGGCGGTACGCTCGCTTACGCCGAGATCGACGCCACCACGCGCGAGGCGCTGCCGGAGACGCTGAAGCGCGGTACCTCCTTCCTCACCCATCCGGTGTTCCACGCGCATCGCTCGGAGACCGAGATGCTGCGCTACATGCGCAAACTCAGCGACCGCGATCTCGCACTCGATCGCGCGATGATTCCGCTGGGATCCTGCACCATGAAGCTGAACGCGACCACCGAGATGATGCCGCTGACTTGGCCGGAATTCGGCTCGCTGCATCCGTTCGCGCCGCACGAGCAGGCACGCGGCTATCATGCGTTGTTCGCGCGGCTGGAAAAATGGCTGTGCGACATCACCGGTTATCACGCGATCTCGCTCCAGCCGAATTCAGGCGCGCAAGGCGAGTATGCCGGGCTTCTGGCCATTCGCGGCTATCATGCCGCGCGCGGCGAGGCGCATCGCAAGATCTGCCTGATCCCCTCCTCGGCCCACGGCACCAATCCGGCCTCGGCCGCGATGGTCGGCATGGACGTGGTGGTGGTCGCCTGCGAAAAGAACGGCGACGTCGACGTCAATGATCTCAGGGCGAAGGCGGAGAAGCATTCGACCGATCTCGCCGCGGTCATGATCACCTATCCCTCGACCCATGGCGTGTTCGAGGAGCACATTCGCGAGATCTGCGAGATCGTCCATGGCCATGGCGGTCAGGTCTATCTCGACGGCGCCAACCTCAACGCGCAGGTCGGCCTGTCCAGGCCCGGCGATTACGGCGCCGATGTCAGCCATCTCAACCTGCACAAGACCTTCTGCATCCCGCATGGCGGCGGCGGCCCGGGCATGGGTCCGATCGGCGTGAAGGCGCATCTCGCGCCGTTCCTGCCCGGACACCCCGAAAATCGCCATCGCTTGGCGAAAGCGGATGCGGCAGTCGGCCCGGTCTCGGCCGCGCCGTTCGGCTCGGCTTCGATCCTCACCATATCCTACATCTACATCTTGATGATGGGCGGCGACGGCTTGAAGCGCGCGACCGAGATCGCGATCCTCAACGCCAACTACATCGCCGCGCGTCTCGATGCGCACTTCCCGGTGCTCTACAAGAACGAAACGGGCCGCGTCGCGCATGAATGCATCGTCGATCCCCGCGCGCTCAAGACGACGTCCGGCGTCACCGTCGACGACATCGCAAAGCGCCTGATCGACTACGGCTTCCACGCGCCCACCATGAGCTTTCCGGTGCCGGGCACGTTGATGATCGAGCCGACCGAATCGGAGTCCAAAGCGGAACTGGATCGTTTCTGCGACGCCATGATCGCGATCCGGAAGGAGATCGCCGAGGTCGAGGCCGGCCGCTTCAAGATCGAAGCATCGCCGCTGCGTCACGCCCCGCACACGGTGCACGACATCGCCGACGACAGCTGGGCCCGCGCCTACACCCGCGCTGAGGGCTGCTTCCCCGCGGGGAGTTCGCGCACCGACAAATACTGGAGCCCGGTCGGCCGCGTCGACAACGTCTACGGCGACCGCAATCTGGTGTGCTCGTGCCCACCGGTGAGCGATTATGCGGAGGCAGCGGAGTAGGACCAGACGAAGGTTTCGTAGGGTGGGCAAAGCGGCTTGTCCGCCGTAGCTCGAAGAGCGAACGCGTGCTCACCATTGCTGCAACACTCGCGGAAAGATGGTGGGCACGGCGCGCGAAGAGCGCGCCTTTGCCAACCCTACAGTTCTGATGCGTATCTACGGCGCAACCAGCGAACGGCCTTCGCGGTCCCAGCGTCAGAGCCGTCCATTGGTCAGGTGCGTGCCGCCCCACCAGCGGTCGATCAGGTTGTGGCGGCAGAAATCGTCCTCGCCGGCGACAACCGCTCGCCCCAGCTCAGTCAAACCAACCTGACTCTTCCTGTAGCGATGATGACGAGCGACTTCATCCTTTTCGAACGGCGCCTCGCCCAGCCCGAAAATCAGCGGCGCTGGACACTGTGCCAAATCGTCCAGCAATTCGCCGGCCTCGCGCTCATCAAAGACCTCTTGGTGCCGCGCCGCCATCCGCGCCACTTGAGGATCGGTGCACCCGTCTTGGATGGAGCCGAGCATCGCCATTTCGCTCGCGCCAAGACCTGTTGATACGTCAGGCATCTCCTCGAACAGGGCGATAAGAGCCGACCGCAATCGCGGCAGCATCGTCAAATCCTCCATCAGCAGATCGAAACAGGACTGAGGTGTCGGGGCACGCCAGGCGTTCCAGGCGCGACTCGCCAGCGCCACGTGATCGTCCGTGACTTTGAACACCGGCAGCTTCCATTTCGCCAACGATTCCGCACGATAATTCGCGACGACGTCATCCGTGTGCACCAGGCTGAGCTTCGTCGTGATTTCCTTGTGCGGGCGAAGGAGGTTGAGCAACCAGACAAGCACGAGTTGATCGTTGGGCTGAGGATCGATCCACAATGCAATCGAATCGAATTTTTCGCAGAGCCCGAAAAGGCCACTATCCCGTGTACCGAAATCTTTCAGCCAGCACCGCCGAGCGTCGTCGAGCTAGTGATCGCCGACATTGCCGTACTTTGCCGATCGCGGCTCCAGCCCCATCATGAGCTGTTCCTCGGACGGCAGCCGGTCCATGACGAAGCGAACAGAGAATCCAAGGACAACGTTCGCCAAACGCGTCGGCTGCAATTGAAGTGGTGCAAGGTCATTTGTCGTCAGAATCAAATGGGACATGCCCCTCTCCCTGATCGGTCCTACTTTCTTCCCGATTGATTCTACTTTTTCTTCGGGAGGGAATCCCAGCGCAGTGTGAGAAGTACGCCGATCCCGGCTATCGAACCAATTCCCAATAGAACGATCCCCATCAGGATCGAATATTTGCGCGTGCGCTTTGGCGTGCCGCGTTTGAACAACAAGCATAGGCTGCTCCCTTGACTACGAACCGGCGCTAGCAAGCATCAGCCAAGCCTAGACTTGGCCACCATCACAATGCAGCCTGAGAATGTATTTGGGTCCAGCCGCCAAAACGAAACGGGCACTGACGACGTCGGCAACTCAACGTCCTCAGCGCCCGCTCCTCGCGAAACACTCTTCGTGTTTAGGCTTTACTCGTCCGCCGGCTCCTCGCCATCGGCGTCGCGCTCGGGGCTGCCGGCGAGAATCTGCTCGGCGATGAGGCCGGAGTTCTGGCGGATCGCGGTCTCGATCTTGGCGGTGATGTCGGGGTTGGCCTTGAGGAACGCTTTCGAGTTCTCGCGGCCCTGACCGAGGCGCTGACTATCGTAGGAGAACCAGGCGCCGGACTTCTCGACGATGCCGGCCTTGACGCCGAGATCGAGGATCTCGCCCATCTTGGAGACGCCCTCGCCGTACATGATGTCGAATTCGACTTGCTTGAACGGCGGCGCCAGCTTGTTCTTCACCACCTTCACGCGCGTGGTGTTGCCGACCACCTCGTCACGCTCCTTGATCGCGCCGATGCGGCGGATGTCGAGACGGATCGAGGCGTAGAATTTCAGCGCATTGCCGCCGGTGGTGGTTTCCGGCGAGCCGTACATCACGCCGATCTTCATCCGGATCTGGTTGATGAAGATGACCATGGTGTTGGACTTGTTGATCGAGGCGGTCAGCTTGCGCAGCGCCTGGCTCATCAGCCGCGCCTGGAGGCCCGGCAGCGCATCGCCCATCTCGCCCTCGAGCTCGGCCTTCGGCACCAGGGCCGCGACCGAATCGATCACCAGCACATCGACCGCGCCGGAGCGAACCAGCGTGTCGCAGATTTCCAGCGCCTGCTCGCCGGTGTCGGGCTGCGAAATCAGAAGCTCGTCGATATTGACGCCCAGCTTGCGCGCGTAGACCGGGTCGAGCGCGTGCTCGGCATCGATGAAGGCGCAGATGCCACCCTTCTTCTGCCCTTCCGCCACCGTATGCAGCGCCAGCGTGGTCTTGCCCGAGGATTCCGGCCCATAAATCTCGACGACACGCCCCTTCGGCAGTCCGCCGATCCCAAGCGCAATATCGAGCCCCAGCGAGCCCGAGGAAATCGACTCGACATCCATCGAACGGTCGTTCTTGCCGAGCTTCATCACCGAGCCCTTGCCGAACTGGCGCTCGATCTGGGAGAGCGCGGCGGCGAGAGCTTTACTCTTGTCCATGGAAGATCCTTCGACGATACGCAGGGCAGTGGTGGACATCGGGTCGTGCTCCTTATGGCGAGGATTCGGCTGAGGGACAAACGATTGGCGAGGCAGCTCGTCGATAAAAGCAATGTACCCTATTTGTTCTTGGTTCGCAATATGTTCTTTTCCGGATTTTGGCGCGCGCCGAAATGGGCCACTCGCAAATGCGAAACAGGCCACTCCCCGGAACAGCTCCGTTAAGAACCCGTTAACTGCGAAGCAGCATCGAGCAGCTGATTAAGAATCTTGAACTCGACAAAGAGATTCTTCCGATCAGGACGACGAAGAGAACGACGTGTTCAAATGAATGAGGCCGCCAACTGAGGCGGCCTCTTTTTGTGATCACTAACCGAACTGGCAGGACGGGTGGCCACCAGCCTCAATAAAACCTTTAAGGATCCCCCCTGCAAAGGCGGCCCAGGCTTCGGTCTGATTATTTCGAACGCCGCCGTTCACTTCGTTCAGGTCTTCAAGCGTCAATTCAAGCTCGGTAACATCGCGCTGCTGCTTATCCATGTTCTACTCTCTCTGGTTGGGCTGCAGAGCCAATCTCTTGCAGCCGTGGTCGCAGCAATATTCCGTCCGCTCGTGCGCCGCAGTGACGGCCATCACACAAGAACCCAGCGCCGCTGCTCGGGTGCGAAGACAACAAAGCCCCACCTCGCGGCAGGGCTTTGCGTTTTGATACCTCGCAAAATAGGCCACCCCCAAAACCAAACCAGGCCACTGCGCTCGGAAACAGGCCAGTACCCAAATCCGGCGCTGGCCGTTTTAACCCTAGTGACCTAGTTTGAATTTTGCAGTGGCCTCATTTCAGGATAGGTTCCCCAAGTACGCAGTGCCGCGTGCACGGGTGCAGGGGCCATGCCGATCAATCGGCTTTTCAGGGAAGGCAAGATCGAGCCGGAACAACTCGAACGGCTGAATCGGGCATTTGCATTCACGTTGCGCAGCCTGAGCCTCGTGGATCGCGACGACCCGCTCTGCGAGATCGTCGCCCGCAAGATCATCGAGATTGACGCACTTGGCACTCACGATCCCAATGAAATTGCCAAGGTAGCCGCTAAGGAATTCGGCATCCCGAAGTAAGGCCGCCTCATGGGCGGCCTCTTTCATCCCCAAGCTCAATCAATCGCGAAAAAAGCCACCACGGGCGGATCGATTGCAATGAAGGTAGAATACCACCTCAATTGCGGCTTGAACGATGACCGAGCCAACCCCGATTCTACTTTGCATGGGGTTGTTTTCGCGATTTTCATCAGCGGCCTCCCCGCCCGCGCCCTACATCAGCGCCAGCAGCACGATGCCGATGATCAACACCACAAATCCAGCCGCCGTCGCGGCGGCGAATGACCGCTCTACCCTGTCCATGATGCACCCCGCTATCGGCCCGCCACGTTTCCCCCATGGCTTTGCCGTGCGTTCAAAGTGTCGCCAACGGTTGTGTCCTAAGTTGTGCGATCGGATGTCTGAATTGGGATGCGAGAGCCTCTCTCAGCACGGCAACCTATGCGCCGGCAGTTTCGGATCCCATTCGTCCCGCTTGTCAGGCTGCCGTAAGCTGAGCGGGCTAGGGTCGCTTGGCTATGGTGTTGCAGCCCAGCACCTCAGCCTCCAATAACCTGTCGCCCCGCTTGGCTCTGCCCAGGCGGGGCTCTTTTCGTGGCATGTGTCGTGGCGAGTTCGAACGCTTCTTCGTCCCGCGCTTCGCCTGCGTGCAATCCGTGCGGGGAATTCGCCAGCGTCCCGCCTTGGCGCGCATCAGTGCAACCGGATTGGCCCGACAATCCCTCGAAACGCCACAAGGTGACAAGGCCGGTCTCGCCGCACCGCTCGCACACGAGATTTTCGTCACCGAGCATGAAGCGCCCACGCTTGAACGCAAGGGAGGAGGCGGGCCGCCGGCAGTGCGGACAGACCAACGAGAAATTTCGTGCGCCCCAGCGCACGGCGAGATGTCTTAGCCAGTTCACGTCTTCCCCTTCCGCGCGATCGCCGGCGCGGCCTCCACACGTCACGGGCATAGTAGCAGCGCACGCAAAGGTGGAAAAGCTCGGAGACCGGCATTTCCATCGAATGGCCGCGGTCCCGTATTGGAACCGCGAAATCATCCGTGGTTCTCCGGCCATGAACGGAGTTCCTGACCGAAAGGGCAGCTGCGGTGTCCGTTCCGTGGGTGCGGCAGCGTCGCCTTTCGGAATTTGATTTCGCTTGTTTCGAACCGCGCGCGCTTTCAGGATTTTCCGTGAAGTATCCATGACTTACCGGGAAATTTTTGCGCGTCAGCGGAATATCGGGATTCCCGACATGTTAGCAGTCATGGAAAGTCAGATCGTGGAGGTGACCATGAATCGCAGGGGAGTAGAGTTCACGATTGCAAGGACAGCCATTCCAGGGGTCTGGCAGTGGCAATTCCGGATTGGCGACCAGACCAAAACGGGGAGGACCGAGACGAAGATCGAACTCCTGGCGATCCGTCGCGTGCAACTGCGTATCGATCGCGAGCTGAAGGCCCTCGCGCGCAAAACGGCCTGAGCAAGACGGCCGGAATCGGCTGGACCGCTACGGGCGCGGGCAACCGGGCCGCGGCGCCCCCGCAAGGCGTATTCCGTAGACGACCGGAATTGATCTGCCCGCGGTTTGGGATTGCACTGGGACGCCCATATGGGCTCGGGGCGCGGCCATATGCGATCGGTACCAGCCATGGCACTCTATTTCTTTCGAATCCGGAACGGCCACTATTCCGGCTGCGCCGAGCATGCGACTGAGTTCGCCGATCGCGCCTCGGCCTGGAAGGAAATGACCGCCGTCTGCGCCGACATGGCCGCGGGCATCTCCCGCAAGCTCCAGGAAAACTCGGAATGGCACATGGAACTGCTCGACGAAGCCAAGGAGCCGGTGTTCCGCATCCGCATCGTCGCCGAATCCCTCGACTAGGCCGACCGGCGCTAGTCGGCGCTGGGCAGCCGCCGCATGGTGAATTCGATGTCGCCGCCCGGCAATTCGCGCCAGGTCTCGACTTCGCTCATATAGCCGGCTTTGGGATAGCGGGCGAAGAAGGCCTGCGCTCTTGCCCGCGCGGCGGCGCGCGGCAAGGTGAAGCTCTCACGCAGATAGCCGTCGCCCGCCCGGTCGCCCGGTTTTGTAGCCGCCTTGTGCCGGCGCGCCATCCGCTCGGCGAGATCCCGCGGACGATCCGCCATATCCTGCCTCCTCGACGCAACACTTGTTGCGAATGTAGGTTGCGGGCCGGGCGAAGGGGAGTCCCGCCGGAGACGTCAGCGGTCCCGACCGCGGCTGCGGTCAATTGGCCGCGGTGCCGGCCTTGGTCTTCTTGGGCGCGCTGGTCGCGGACGCTTTCGGCGCTGCCGCCTGCTTCGGAGGGTCGGAGCGCATGCCGCCCCAGGGATCGTTGGACGATTTGGCGTCCGGAATCTTCTTCAGCGTTTCCTTGTAAGCCTTGTCGCGTTCGGCCTGCGCGGCCTCTTCCTCCGGGGTCTTGGCCGGGCCATCCTGCATCAAATTAATATGGGGCATTTCCTGCGCATAGGCCGGTCCCGCCAGCACAGCCAGCAACACTGCCGCCATACGGAAAAGCTTCATCATCTACTCCTTGATCATCGATGGGGGGGTGGAGCCTCACGGCCGCTAGAGCCGATCCGATCTGCACGATTTCGGCGAATGCAGCCAGTCATCCCAGATCGGCCCGCACCTGGTACACCCATTCAGCGCCAGACCCTGCGCCGCTAGGCAAAACACGAGCACACATCGACGCAACATCATCCACCCGCTCCCAAGCTTGCCATCATAGCGGGCGAAGTCGGGCATTTTCAAGCCGACGCAGAACCGGGTGACTTTGCCACGCCAAAGCGGGCAGAATGGCCGAAACATCCGGCAACACGCGAGGAAACCGCCATTGTGCCATCGCAGCCAGTAGCAGAGTTCGGCATCGCCGACGCCAGACGCATCCTCGGTGAGGTCTTTGCGCCCTGGGTCCAGGATCTCGATCCCTCCGTCGAAAGCATCGATCACGTCCCGCCGCCGGGCGCGACGGACTGGCAGCCGGGCGCGTTGTTACGCATGGCGTTTTCGGAACGGCTGTGCCGGCACGGCGGCGTGGTATGCGGCCAGGCGCTGATGGCGCTTGCCGACACCGCGATGGTGATCGCGAACCTGGCCGCCAACCGCGGCTATCGTCCGATGACGACGGTGGACCAGACCACGCATTTTCATGCGCGCGGTTTCGTCATCGGACGTGCTGGCGGATGCCCGCGTCGTGCGGCTCGGACGCACCATGAGTTTTGGCCGCGTCACCCTGCTTTCCGCCAGCGACAACAAGCAGGTGGCGATGGTGTCGAGCGCGTTCGCGATGCTGCCCGGATGATCCGAAACGACGAGAGCCGCAGTGCAAGCCAAATGCGCCGCGGCTCTCAATGCAGATCACGCAGGCAACCCGAAGCGCTAGCGCGCTCAGGCGTTGCTTTTCAAGCCTTACTTGCCGAGCACTTCGTCCGCCGCGGTGACGATGCTCACCGTCGGATTCTTTCCGCAATAGGTGCCGAACTTCTTGGCGTTGTCGACGAACACGTCGGTATCGATGATGGCGTTGTCCTCGTCCCCCTTGTACCAGCCGTCCATCCAGGTCAGCACCAGCTTGATGGTGTCGTCGCCGCTCTCGAGGAACTGCTTGCAGCTCATGGTCGAGAGGTCGAGCTTGGTGGCGTGAGCGGGAACGGACGACAGCGAGAGGGCTGCGACGAACAAGATCGAAAATGTGGTCTTCATCAGTAATCTCCATGGGGCGCGTAACGCCATAAAGGAAAGCCTCTTGGGGAAAGTCGACGGAGGAATTCTCCGCTTCAACGTGGTAAACGCAGTCTGAAGAGCTCTGCAAGTAGCGCCAGTATTGAGTTTAGTTCAACGTAATTTCTATACACTAATTTACATTCGTCGTTATGGATTAACGCGAATGACCGAAAAGCGTGCAGCGCAGCGCTACCGTGTTTTCAAGGGTGGAAGGATCACCTTTCAAGGCGGCGGCATCGCGTGCACGGTGCGTAATATGTCGGCCGGCGGCGCCGCGGTTGATCTCGACGGCCTCGCCATACTGCCGCAATCCTTCACGCTGTCGATCTCGCGCGACAATTTCGTGCGAAATTGCCGCACGATCTGGCGGAGCGACAAGCGCCTCGGCCTCACCTTCGTGCAGTGACATCCGTGATGTGAACGAACGTTCGCATCACATGCGCGGCGCAAGCTTCATCCCGCCTGATACGACGCTGGCGACGCCAGCGCAGGCCCGCGATGACCAGCGCGATGATCGCGAGCGCAAGCGCTGACAACCCCGCAAAAAATCGTCCACCGGGACGATCGATCGTGCGCGACCACAACGACGGCCCCTCGCCCGGCCGCGCCAGCCGGAACGCAACGACGCTGTCGCCGATCGAGGTGCCGGCTTCGGAATGGCCGCCGGCGCCGATCGCCACATACTGCTCGCCCTTCCAGAGATAGGTCATCGGATTGGCGACGCCGGGCACCGGCAAGCGGCCCTGCCACAGCTCTCTGCCGCTTCGCGCATCGAAAGCGCGCAAGTACGCGTCCATCGCGCCGGTGAAGACCAGGCCGCCTCCGGTAATGGCGACGCCGCTCAGAAGCGGAGTGCCCCACGGCAAGGGCATCCCGAGCGGCGCCAGATCCTCGGTGGTTCCGACGGCGGATCGCCAGAGCGTTTTGCCAGCCTTGAGGTCGACGGCGACCATCTCGCCCCAGGGCGGCTTTACACAGATCATCCCGAGCCGCGACGTTACGACCGAACGCGACATCGCGAACGGCGCGCCCTGCTGCCGACCGAAATCATGGCCCGGCGGCGGATTGAAGCCCGCCGCATCCGCGCGCGGGATCAGCTTGATCAGATGCGCGGCACGGCTGGTGTTGACGTAGAGGATCTGGTTGACCGGATCGAATGCCGCACTGCCCCAGTTCACGCCGCCGCCGGTGAACGGAAACTCCAGCGTGCCTTGCGTCGAGGGCGGTGTGAACAGCCCCTCGTTGCGGGCCTGTGCGAACTGCTGTTCGCAGGACGAACTGCGCAGGCCAGGCGGGAACGAGAGCGCATCGTCGGTCGAGATCGTCTGCGAGGTCAGCGCCGGCACGTGGGTCGGGAACGGTTGCGTCGGCGATAGTTTTTCGCCTTCCGCCCCGCCTTGCGGCACCGCGCGCTCCTCGACCGGCCACAGCGGCTTGCCGGTGTCGCGATCGAGCACGAAGACAAACCCCTGCTTGGTGGGCTGGATCACGACATCGCGCTGGCCTTCGCCGGTGTCGATGCGCGCGAGCGTCGGCTGCGCCGGCAGATCGTAGTCCCAGACGTCGTGATGGACGGTCTGGAACGCCCATGCGAGCTCGCCCGTCTCGATGCGCAGCGCCACCACGGAATTCGCGTGCTCGTTGTTGCCGGGTCGTTTTCCGCCCCAAAAATCCGGCGATGGCGAGGACGTCGGCAGGAACACAAGTCCGCGCGCTTCGTCAATCGACATCGCCGCCCAGACATTGGCGTGGCCCGCTTCGATGCCGTCGCGCTTGAGCGGCTCGAAAGTCCAGCGCGGCTGACCGCTGCGCGCATCGAACGCGCGCACCACGCCGCTTGGCGCATCGACGCGACGATTGTCGCCGATCGAGGAGCCAACCACGATCACGCCACGGCCCACCGCCGGCGGCGAGGTGATCTGGAATTCGCCAGGCCATTCCAGCGGCATGCCGATCTCGAGCCTGACTTCACCGCCATTGCCGAACCCGGCACAGGGGATTCCGGTCTTCGCATCAAGCGCGATCAGGCGGACATCGTTCGTACCCATGAAGATGCGCGATCGACAGGCGGCATCCAGAGGCGCCTTGTCATCGACCCAGTAGGTGACGCCGCGGCAGACATAGCGATTGGCCGGACGCTGATCGGTGGCGATCTTCGGATCGTATCGCCACTTTTGCGCGCCCGTGCCGGGATCGAGCGCGATCACTTCGTTGAAAGGTGAACAGAGGATCAGGCTGTCCTCGACGAACAGCGGCGTCGCCTCGAACTTGGTGCGCCGCATCACCTCGGGCGGACGCGCCGCCAGATCGCCGGTGTGAAATTCGAAGGCCCGAATCAGATTGCCGACATTGTCAGGCGTGATCTCTCGCAATGGCGAGAAGCGCGAACCGCCGGGATCGCCGCCCCAACTCTCCCAGGCGAAGCAGGGTCGCGCCGCCAGCAGCAGGAGCGCGACAACGCCGACCAGATGTCGCAGGCGGGTCAGCAACGCCGGTCTCCCGCTTTGCTTATTTCGACTTCTTAGCGGGGTCGCTTGGGCGGGCCCCGCTCCAGGGATCATACTTCTCCTTGGATTCGGGAATGCGCTCGAGCGCGGCCTTGTAGGCCTTTTCGTCGACCTTGGGCTTGTTGTCCGTCTTCGGTCCCTCGTTGGGCCCGCGCCTGCCGCCGCCCATCTGGGCCTGCGCCGAGGCCGCCGTCAGCGCCAACACCGCGGCTGCCGTGACCAAAATCCTCATTGGCGCAATCCCCCTCGTCCGAGGTACAAACTAGCCTGCAATCCCGTAATAGCAAATGCCGCAGCTTCCACCGCTTCAGCAAATGTTGATCAGCCAGGACTTCGCCCGGTCGTATTCGCGCCTATCTGTTGGCCCGCGGGGGGAACTTCACGGATGTTGCGGATTGTTGCTCATATGGCGCTGCTGGTTGGCGCGCTCACGCTCGGTGCTTGCGGCTTTGCCGACAGTCGCGCGCCCGTGCCCGAATTCATGCGCATCAAGGAGGCCGAGCAGCCGCCTCCCGAACCGCCCCCCGATGTCAAGCGCGTGGTCCGCGAGCAGATCGACGTGGTCTTCCTCAACACGTCCTATCCGCGCGAGGTACACGTCGCCCCGCCCCGTCACGAGGTGCGTGGACCTGGCTGGACAGCCTGCGTCCGCGCGCAACTGACCTCCGCGACCGGCTCGGCGCTCGGCCTCCAGACCTACATCGTGACAATCGCCGAGGGAAAGGTCGTCGATCGGCGGCGCGCCGAAGCTGACGACATCTGCGGGTCGGAAATTTACGAACCGATCTAGCAACGGATGATGCCGACGCAAGATGCGGCCTGGGAAAAACATGCAGTTCCGCCGGAACGATCACCGGCTCGCTTTCTTGTTACCGCCGAGGGCAGTTTCGGAGGAGCAGATGATGAGGACACTCGCGATTACCCTGGTGGCCGGCGTCGGCGCCCTGGCCGCGATTGGGGGCGCCAAGGCCGCCGATCTCTACACCACCAGCGAATACACCAGCCCCGATCTCATTCAGGAGGTCCGGCTGGTCTGCGATGACGTCGGCAATTGCTACCGGACCCATGGTGGCGCGCGTGTGATCGTGCGTGACCTACGCGAGGATGCCGCGCGAGCGCTACTACGAGCGCCGCACATATCGCGACTGGGATGACGGCCCGCGTGCCGGCGTCGGCATTCGCACGCCCGGCGTCAGCGTGGGCGTCGGTGTCGGCGACGACCGCTATTGATAAGACATCGTAGGCGGGACCGGCCGAGACAATTCGTCCGGTCTTGTCCGCGTCATGTTTCGAGCGCATCGGCCGGCGTGACGATGGGCGTCGACAACGGCAATTGAGCGATGAAGCGGGCGAGCACCATGCCGGCGCACATGGCGGCGACAAAGATGAATGCCGAAGCAGAGCCAAATCCGAGCGCAGTCAGCGCCGGCCCGGGACAGAAGCCCGCCAACCCCCCAGCCGATGCCGAAGATGGCGGAACCGACGACAATTCTTGCATCGATGTCATTGCGCCTTGGCACGTAGAAGCTTTCTGCGAAAACCGGGCGCGTGAGTTTCAGGACGCGGTTGAAGCCGATGAAGGTCACGGCTATTGCGCCCGCCATCACGAAAGCGAGGCTCGCATCCCACGTTCCTGCGGGTATGCCGCCGACGTCCAAAAAATTCAG
Source organism: Bradyrhizobium sp. LLZ17 (assembly GCF_041200145.1). Classification (NCBI taxonomy): domain Bacteria; kingdom Pseudomonadati; phylum Pseudomonadota; class Alphaproteobacteria; order Hyphomicrobiales; family Nitrobacteraceae; genus Bradyrhizobium; species Bradyrhizobium zaerense. The sequence continues at coordinate 269,747 of NZ_CP165734.1, read as the reverse complement.
TACCTTTGCTGGATTCGACATGCCGGAGGCGATGAGGCCGAGGCCGAAGATCAGGCCGATCACGAATTGAACGAGGATGCTCATCGCCGTCAGCTCCAGTGCCGCATTACAAAGACGGTGGCGACGGCCGCCGCCATGAAGGTGATGGTCGCAACCAGCGAGCGCACCGAAAACCGCGCCAGCCCGCAAACGCCGTGGCCGGATGTGCAGCCGCTCCCCCATACGGTGCCGAAGCCGGTGAGCAATCCGGCGATGATGAGCACTGGCGTTCCCGCCGCAATCGTCTGCGCGGGCAGACTGCCGGTGGCGAGCCGCACCAGCACGGGCGCACCAATGAGGCCCATGACAAAGGCGAGCCGGCCTAAAAATTCGTGATCCTCGTAGGGTGGAAACAGTCGTGCCGCGATGCCGCTGATGCCGGCGATCCGTCCCGTCACCCACATCAGGAGCACAGCTGAAAGCCCGATCAGCGCCCCTCCCAGGAGCGAGGCAATCGGTGTGAAAGGCGTGGCGATCATCGTGATCCTCCGGATCGAGAGCTTGCATCAAAGCATCCGGCCCAGCGTCCGGAATGCTCAATGAGGCGTTAACAATATCACCCGAATTGAAGCGGCGTCCCAACGGGATTTTCCAAACTTTGCGCTATGCATGACCGCGTAACGCCGGCTTCGGCCGCGCGAGCGGGGACGACGGGACGTGAACGACATCGCGCACCAGGTTGCGATCGATCCGGCATCGGCAGAGGATGCCGCGACGTCGCGCGCGCTCGTCCCACTCACTGCGATCGACCCTGGCCAATGGCGCGCTTGCGCAGCGGGCCATCGAGCCGAACGGTTATTACCTGCCCGGCTGGGAGCTTGCGGTCAGTGCGACCGCACTCGGCCGCACGGATGCGCAGGCGCTGCGCGCGTTCCACGGATGTTCGAGCCGGCTGATCGGATTGATTCCGGTGATCTCGCTGTGGCGCGCCTGCAACATCCCCCTGCCCGCGCTGGTGAGCGCACATCCCTATGGCACATTGTGCAGCCCCTTGATCGATCGCGACGCCGCGATCGAGTCCGCAACCCGGCTGCTGCAACAGGCGCGCGAGGCCGGCGCGCATGCGCTGATCCTGCGCGACATTGCGCTCGATGGCGCGGCGATGGCATCGCTCAAAGATGTCCTCGGCCGCACCGGCCTGAAGCCGCGCGTGCTCGGCTCCTACTTCCGCGCCAGCCTGGACGCGACGCAGGATGGCGAGAAGCGGTTGCAGGAGGCGCTCGGCGCGAAAAAGCTCAAAGAGCTGCGCCGGCAGCGCCGTCGTCTCGAAGAGCACGGCCCTGTCCTGTTCGAGGTCGCGCGCAGGCCGGATGAGGTCAGGCCAGCGCTCGAAACATTTCTGCAGCTCGAGGCCAGCGGCTGGAAGGGGATACGTGGTACCGCGCTGGTCCAGGACGCAGGCGATGCGACCTTCATCCGCCGCGCCGTGCCGACGCTCGCAGAGACCGCGCAATGCGAGATCATCACGCTCCGCGCCGGCACGTTGCCGATCGCCGCCGGCATCGTGTTGCGGCACCAGGATCGCGCCTTCTTCTTCAAGCTCGGCATCGACGAGCGCTTCGCAAAATATTCGCCGGGCGTGCAGCTCACGCTCGAACTGACGCGGCACCTCTGCGCTGACCCCTCGATCACCAGCGCAGATTCCACCGCGAGCGCCGACCACCCGATGATCAACCCGATCTGGCGCGCCCGTTTCGCGGTCGGCGACGTGCTGATTCCGCTGCGGCGCAAAGACCCCGTTATGGCGCTGATCCGCGGAGCTCTCGCTGCGCGAGAGACCGCACGCGCGGCGGCGCGGCGCGCGATTCACCTGCTGCGCAAATCAGAGAAGATTACTCCGCCGCCTGCGCGTTGATTTCCGCCGAGACCTCGCGGATGGCCCGTGCCAGCATGTTTGGGTCCTGCGCGCCGGAGACGGCGTATTTCTGCGCAAACACGTAGGTCGGCACGCCGGAGATGCCCTTTTCGGCGGCCTCCTGCGCATCGGCCGAGACGCGCGCGACGTCCTCATCGCTGGCGAGGCGCCGGCGCACGTGGTCGGCGTCGAGGCCGACATCGGCGGCAGCCTGCACCAGCACGCTCAGATCGGTCAGATCGCCGCCGTCGCGGAAATAGAGCTCCATCAAGCGCTGCTTCATCTCGGGCGCCTTACCGGCCGCCTCGGCCCAGAGGATCAAGCGGTGGCAGTCGATCGTGTTGGGCTGACGCTGCACCAGATCCGGCCGGTAGGTGAGGCCCTCCTCGCTTGCGGCTGCGACGACGCGCCCCGCGATGCCCTTATAGGCCTCGACCGAGCCGAACTTCTGGGTGAGATATGCCTCGCGGCTGATGCCCTCGCGCGGCACCCAGGGATTGAGGAAGAAGGGGCGGAATTGCAGCTTGACGGGTACGTCGGGCACGAGCGCAAGCGCGCTCTCGATACGATGCTTGCCGATATAGCACCAGGGGCACACCACATCGGAGACAACATCGATCTGGAGCGGTTTCAGTGGGCTCATATCAGACGAACTCATGGGCGCCTCCTTCGGGCACTTGCGGTTTGGTCCGAAGATAAGCCGAGCGGGGCCTGGGGCAAGAGCGCTAGGCCATATTCGAGGCCGTCTGCTTCAGCCATTCGGCGGTGCGCTCGTCGGCCGGAAAGAACGTCTCCAGCGCCAGCTCCGACAGGGTGATGTCGACCGGCGTGCCGAACACCATGGTGGTGGAGAAGAAACTCAGTATCCTTCCGTCATGGCGCAGCTTGAAGGGGATCGCGACATTGTCGCTCGACAACGGCGCCGATCGTGCTGGGATCGGGTAGCTCTTCAGGTCGTTGTAAAGCTTGATCAGCTCCGGATCGGCGGTCGCCTCGCATTGCCGGTGCAGTCGCTCAAGCAGATGCCCGCACCACTCCGCGACGTTGACCGTGCGCGGCGCCAGCGCTTCGGGGTGAAACGCAAGCCGCAGCACGTTCAAGGGCTGCTCGAGCAGCCGCTGCGGAATGCCCTCGAGCAGCGGCGCCACCATGCGGTTGGCGGACACCAGATTCCAGTGCCGGTCATAGGCCAGCGCCGGATTGGGCTCGTGCGCCTTGAGGACAAGGTCGATCGCCTGGCGAGCGGATTTCAAGGCGGGATCCTCCAGCGGACGCTGCGGAAAGGCTGGCGCATAGCCGGCTGAGACCAGCAGCACGTTGCGTTCGCGCAAGGGCACCTCGAGACGCTCGGCGAGCCGCAGCACCATGTCGCGCGATGGCGCGGCGCGGCCCGTCTCGACGAAGCTCAAATGGCGTGCGGAGATTTCGGCCTCGCCCGCAAGGTCGAGCTGACTCATGCGGCGGCGCTGCCGCCACTCGCGCAAATGGTCGCCGATATGGATCGGCTGGCTGCTTTCGGCGCGTGCCGTGGATGCATGTGCGTTCATGATCGAAAACCTAGCATGCGGATTTGAGCCCTTCCATTACCCCCGAGGTAATCGAATTACGTCCTGCCGCGACGCATTCTTGGTGCGACAGGAGATGACCATGATCGCGCTGCTGCTCTACCGGATTCTCGCCGACCACGTCGCACCCTGGGCCATGAATTTGGCAACCCGGATGCTCGCCCGCAGCCTCAACATGCCGGAGCCGCTGCTGCATTCGACCGGCGCCTATGTCGTCGCGCAGGTCACCGCGTTCGAGCACAGCGTCGGCAAGAGCCTCTCTCCGTTCCGCCCCGTCCGCCTGCTCCGCGCCTGGTGGCGTGGACCGGGCCGAGTTCACCCCAAGCCAACCATGGAGACCGACGATGATTGACGCATCCACCTTCCTGCGCCGCGCGCTGCTCGCCGACGCAATCTTCAGCGGCGTCGCCGCGCTAGGCTTCACTCTTGGTGCGGGCGCGTTCGCAACGCTGTTCAACCTGCCTGAGGCGCTGCTGCGCGAGACCGGCGTGTTTCTGATCGCCTACACCGCACTGGTCGGCTGGCTCGCCTCGCGCGGCTCTGTGCCGAAGCCGCTCGTGCTGCTGGTCGTGATCGGCAACGCGGCCTGGACGGTCGGCAGTGTTGCACTGCTGTTCTCCGGCGCGGTATCGCCGAACTTGCTTGGCGAGATCATGGTGGTGGCCCAGGCGATCGCGACCGGCGTGTTTGCGGAGCTGCAATATCTGGGCTTGCGGAGGAGTGGCGACGCCGTAGCGGCCTGACACCGTTACAAATGCAGTGGTCGCCCGGTCGAGCGGGCGACCGAGCACTTCAAAGACGGTCGTCATATGCGAAAGCCGCAGTGTACTGCATGCCCCGTCCGCGCGGGGCATGACAGCGAGGTCGAGGCTACGCCTTGGCGCGTCCGACCTTGCCGGCGAAGTGCTTGCCGTTCAGCTTCTTCTTTGTCGCCGAGGTGCTTTTCGCACTGGCCTTCTCGGCCCTGCGCTCCGCGCGCGCCTTCACCTTGGCGCGCTCGACCCGCGCCTCGGCGCGCAGCTTCTTGCGCTTCTTCTCGCAAGATCGCACTTGCAGCCGATCGGCTTCAAATAGGCTTTGAAATAATCGGTGCCGTAGTCGTAGTTGATTTCATCGCCCGGCTCGATGTTCCTGATGGCCCGGATGAACACCTTGCGCTCGCGCGGGCGGACATCGGATTCGGCATTGGGCCGGCAGGAATGGTTGATGTAACGGGCAAGGTTCTTGCGTACCGAGCCGTCGATGGTCCAGCGTCCGTTGAGCTCGAACAGATATTTGTTCTCGATATCGTCGTGCGCGGGAATGCGCGAATCCAGGATCGGTCCGAAATAACGGATGATCCGGGTTCCCTTCTTGATCGGTTTGGTGGCGAAGAGGCCAAGCCCGGTCTTGGAGCGGCCGACGCGATAGGGTTTGTTCGACGATATGGCTGGCATGATCAAGAGAAACGAGGACGCGAACCAGGCTGGATAAGCCCAAGCGAAGCCACTCTTCTAGAACGATTCCGCGTCGCTGTCAGGTCTGTCCGGGGTACGTTTGAGCCTTGCCCACAGTGAAGATATGCTTGGAGGATGCTTGAGGCTGCGGGTTCCGCATCATCGCGCGCACCCCTGGTCTTGATCTTCCGCCGATGCCCAATCGTTGGGCGCGCCAACTACCATCGAACACTCAACGCATGGCAGAAGTTATCGTCCTTTCCGTTCGATCAGGATGCGGGCAGCTTCCCCGCTACCGTGGACTTCAGAATTGCTTCCAGCAGCTGCTCGGCCGTGGTGCCCGGCGGCAGCCGCTCCAGGATGTCCTGGAGCCGCCCGTCGAGCAGCAGCATGGTGAAGCCATGTACCATTGACCAGGCCCGCGCGATCGCGGCGCCCTGCTCGATGGTCAGCGCGTCGCCGCTGATCGGCTCATGCCGCATCGCGCCGATGGCATTGGCTAGGCCGGCGAAGGAGGATTCCGCCGCCTCGTGCAGCGAGGGTCTGGAATAGTCGAGGCGTTCGGTGCGGAACATCAGCCCGTACATGCCGGGATGGGCCTGGGCGTAGGCGACATAGGCCTTCGGCCGCGCCAACGCCCGCTCCAGCGGCGAGGTGGCGGCGTCGCAGGCTGACGCCATTGCCGCGTTGAACTGGCGGAAGCCGATCGCCGCGAGCTCGCTGACGAGCCCGGTGAGGTCGCCGAAATGATGGGTGGGCGCGGCATGCGACACCCCCGCCTCGCGCGCCACCGCGCGCAGCGTCAGGCCTGCGAGCCCGTCGCGCTCCAGAACCCGTTCGGCCGCCTGCAGCAGCGCCTCGCGCAGCGCTCCGTGGTGATAGGGCGTGTCGCCTTTCGCGCTCGCCGGGCGCGACGCCGACGATGTTCCTCTGGGGGCACGCCGGCTGCGCGCTGTTTCGCTCTTGGTGTGGGTCTTGGTGTCGGTCTTGGCCATGGGCAAGCTATATGACGCAATATTGACAGTGTAAAGATTTCGCTTGACGAACACTGCAAACGTCACTATCCAATCTTTACGATGTAAAGATAAGGGAGATACGCCGTGCAGCAGGATGCTATCGCCGAACACCGCAGCAACCGCGGGCCGATTCCATTCGAGGCCGACGCGCCCGTCCTCAAGGTTATCGGCGAATTGCCACGCGAACTGAACGGCACGCTGTATCGCAACGGTCCCAACCCGCAGTTCGACTCCCCCGGCGCGCACTGGTTTGTCGGCGACGGCATGCTGCATGCTTTTCACCTCGAGAACGGCCGCGCCAGCTACCGCAATCGCTGGGTCCGCACGCCGAAATGGCTGGCCGAGCATGACGCGGGCCGCGCGCTGTTCGCAGGCTTCGGCCGCAAGCTGCCGGATGCGCCGGCAAACCTGACCGACGGCGGCGCCGCCAACACCAACATCATCTTCCATGCCGGCAAGCTGCTCGCGCTCGAAGAGGCACATCTGCCGACCGAGATCGAGCCGGGCACGCTGGCGACGCGCGGCTATCACAATTATCAGGGCCGCCTCGCCGGCGCCTTCACCGCGCACCCGAAGATCGATCCGACCACCGGCGAGCTGGTGTTCTTCGGCTACAATGCCGCGGGGCCGCTGACGCCCGCCCTCTCCTACGGATCAATCGATGCGTCCGGCAACGTGACGCGCTTCGAGCGCTTCGAGGCGCCCTATGCCAGCATGGTGCACGACTTCATCGTCACGGAGAACCACGTGCTGTTTCCGGTCCTGCCCCTCACCGGCAGCATGGAGCGCGCGACCAGCGGACGGCCGCCCTATGCCTGGGAGCCAGACAAGGGCGCCTATGTCGGCGTGATGAAGCGCAAGGGATCGAGCAAGGACATCGTCTGGTTCCGCGCCGAGACCTGCTACGTCCTTCACGTCATGAATGCATGGGAGGACGGCAACCGCATTGTCGCCGACGTCATGCAGTTCGAGGAGGCACCGCTGTTTCCGCGTGCAGACGGGCGGCCGACCGATTCCAAAAAATCCTTTGCGCGCCATTGCCGCTGGACTTTCGATCTTGCCGGGAATACCGACCGCTTCCAGCAGGCTTATCTGGATGATCTCACCGGCGAATTCCCGCGTGTCGACGATCGCCGTGCGGGGTTGAAGAGCCGGCACGGCTGGTACGCCTGCTCCAATCCAAAACTGCCGGTAATCGGCGCGCTGTCCGGCATCGCCCACGTCGACGGCAATGGCAAACGGCTCGGCCTTTATCTGCTGCCGTCCGGCGACACCATTTCCGAGCCGGTGTTCGTCGAGCGGTCGAAAGACGCGGCGGAAGGCGACGGCTGGCTGCTCGCGGTGGTCTGGCGCACGGATGAAAACCGCAGCGACCTCGCCGTGTTCACCGCCACCGACATCGAGGCCGGCCCGGTCGCGCTGGTGCAGCTCGGCCATCGCGTGCCGGACGGCTTTCACGGCAATTGGGTGCGGGCGCAGTAGCTCCCCCTGGTCGTTCCGGGGCGCGCGAAGCGTGAGCTATGATGCGCGCCCCGGAGTGACGGATAGAGGACGCCTCGCATGCAAGTCCCCACCATCACGGCGAACTATCTCGCGATCCTCGCGCTGATTTACGCCGCGCTGGGGCTGCAAGTCGTCCGGCTGCGACGGAACAGCAAAACCGCGTTCGACGACGGCGGCAATGGCGACCTGCGCAGCGCAATCCGCGCCCATGGCAACTTCATGGAATATGTTCCCATTATCGCGCTGACGGTGGCGCTACTCGAAATGTCCGGCGCATCAGCTTTGCGCATTCACGTGCTGATGGGCCTGCTTCTGCTGTCGCGGCTGCTGCATCCGCTCGGCATGTACGCAACGCCGGGCTCGCTCCGATTTCTGATCTGCCGCGGCGGCGGCATCGCGCTGAGCATCGGCCTCTTGATCGCCAGCGCGCTGACCATCCTGTCGCGGCTGAACTGGATCGCAGTCGCCGATGAGCTCTCCGATCAAGCCATTGCGACGATTGAGTTTTTACGAGTCATTCACGTAATTTTGACACTGTAAAGATTTTGCTTGACCCGGCGCCGGTGCCGAACTATCAATCTTGACATCGTAAAGATTGGCTCGACCGAGGCGGCCCATGACGATTTTCCTGATCCTTGCCCCCTATGGCGTCTACACCCTCCTGATGCTGGTGACGTCGGCCACGATCAGCGTGTTTGCGGCGTCCGCGCTCTGCCTTGTCACGATCGCGATCGATGTTGCGCGCGGTCGCTCGGTGAAGATCCTGGCTGCGGGCTCGGCGGTCCTGTTCGCCGCAATCGGCCTCACCCTCGCGCTGTTCGATCCGAAGCTCGGCACGCTCGGCGTCAAGCTGTCGGTCGATATCGGTATCTTCGTGATCTCGCTCGGCTCGATCCTGGTTCGTCGTCCCTTCACGCTGCAATATGCGATCGAGTCCGTTCCCGCCGAGACCGCGGCAATGCCGGGCTTTCTCACCGCCAACTACATGATCACCGCCGCAGGGACCGCGGCCGCCTTGTTGATGATGGCGGCCAACATCGTGCTGCTCTACTTCCCGGGCCTGCCAGTCTGGTCGGGCCTTGCGGTCGCCTTCGCCGCCCGCAACAGCGCGATCTACTTCACAAAATGGTATCCCGAATATCGCCAGATCAAGTACGGTGCGCCGGCCGCCGTACTGCCGAACACCCCGTAAGACAGGATCGACGATGAAGGACGTATTCGCTCGCCTCGCCTCCGACTTCCTTTCGGCCATCATCTTTTTAGCGATCTATCTCATCACCGACAACGTCATCCTGGCGACGTCGGTGGCGATTGCCGGTGCGATCGCGCAGGTGATCTATGCCCGCGTCAGGGGGCGGCAGCTCAGCTACATGACCTATGCGAGCCTGGCGCTCGTGGTCGTGCTGGGCACGATAACGCTGCTGACGAATGATCCCCGCTTCATGCTGGCGAAGCCCTCGATCGCACATTTCGCGATTGGAGTTATCATGCTCAAACGCGGCTGGATGTTGCGCTACATGCCGCCGATGGTCGCGGAGACCGTGCCGGAATATGTGATTGGCGCCGGCTATGCCTGGGCGGCGCTGATGTTCGTGATCGGCGCCGGGACGATCGCGGTCGCATCCACCGGCGATCTGAAGCTGTGGGCGTTCTACATCTCGGTGGTCGCCGGCGGCGCCAAGATCCTGGCCTTCGCCGTGCAGTATGTTGTGTTCCGGCTCATCGTCACCAGCCGCCGGCGGGCTGCCGCCCGCGCCTGATGGCGTCCACGCGACATTGGTCAGCCGCCAGCAGTTGCGCTATACGCTCGGTCCAGGACTGGCTGCGGATCGTCGCGGCCCGCCGGGATCGTTCGGGAGACGGGAATGGCCGTAGACGGCAACTGGAATCTGACCATGACGACGCCGATGGGCGAGCGCCAGGCGACGCTGACCCTGCTGAGCTCCGGCGGAACGCTGACGGGCACGCAGGGCGCGGAAGGCCAAACCACCGAGATTTTCGACGGCACCATCAGCGGCGACGCCGTCAACTGGAAAGTTTCCATCACCAATCCGATGCCGTTGACGCTCGAGTTCATCGGAAAGGTCTCCGGCGACAGCATGAGCGGCGAGATGGGCATCGGCCCGATGGGCAGTTTTCCGTTCAAGGGGACGAAGGCTTAATTCGGCTCTACCGACGAACACGCCGGAGCCTCCACGCGTCTTTGCGAGGAGCTGTTGCGACGAAGCAATCCAGACTCTTCTTCGTGCAAAGAACGATGGATTGCTTCGCTTCGTTCGCAATGATGGACCGTAAAGACGTCAGCCTCTGCTCCGAAGCGAGCACGCCTCCTCAGCCCAGATTCAACTCCTTGAAGAAGTCGTTGCCCTTGTCGTCGATGATGATGAAGGCCGGGAAGTCGACGACTTCGATCCGCCAGATCGCTTCCATGCCGAGTTCGGGATATTCGAGCACTTCGACCTTCTTGATGCAGTGTTCGGCAAGGTTTGCCGCCGCGCCCCCGATCGAGCCGAGATAGAACCCGCCATACTTCTTGCAGGCCTCGCGCACGGCCGGAGCGCGGTTGCCCTTGGCGACCATCACCATCGAGCCGCCGGCGGCCTGGAACTGGTCGACAAAGGAATCCATGCGGCCGGCCGTGGTCGGGCCGAACGCGCCGGAAGCATAGCCCTCGGGCGTCTTGGCCGGGCCGGCGTAATAGACCGGATGGTTCTTGAAATAATCCGGCAGCGGTTCGCCCTTCTCCAGCCGCTCGCGCAGCTTTCGCGTGCGCGGAATCGCGCGCGACGATCATGGTGCCGGTCATCGAGACACGGGTCTTGGTCGGGTATTTCGAGAACGTCGCCAGGATGTCCTCCATCGGCTGGTTGAGGTCGATCTTGACGACCTCGCCGCCGAGCGACTCCTCGACCTGCGGCAGATACTGCGCCGGATTGTGCTCGAGCTCCTCGAGATAGACGCCGTCCTTTGTGATCTTGCCGAGCACCTGGCGATCAGCCGAGCAGGACACCCCCAACCCGATCGGCAGCGAGGCGCCATGGCGCGGCATGCGGATCACGCGCACGTCGTGGCAGAAATATTTTCCGCCGAACTGCGCGCCAACACCAAGCGACTGCGTCATCTTGTGGATTTCCTGCTCCATCTCGACGTCGCGGAAGGCGTTACCGTCCGGCGAGCCGTGGGTCGGCAGCGCATCGAGATAGCGCGCCGAGGCGAGCTTCACCGTCTTCATGCAGAGCTCGGCCGAGGTGCCGCCGATCACGATGGCGAGGTGATAGGGCGGGCACGCTGCGGTGCCCAGAGTGAGTATCTTTTCTTTGAGGAAGGCGAGTAGCCGGTCCTTCGTCAGCACCGAGGGCGTTGCCTGAAACAGAAAGCTCTTGTTGGCGGAGCCACCGCCCTTGGCCATGAACATGAACTTGTAGGCGTCATCACCTTCGGCATAGATCTCGCACTGCGCCGGCATGTTGTTGGCGGTGTTCTTCTCCTCATACATCGACAGCGGCGCGACCTGCGAGTAGCGCAGATTACGGCGCAGGTAAGCATCGCGCGCTCCTTCCGACAGCGCCGCCTCGTCGTCACCGTCGGTGATGACGTTGCAGCCCTTCTTGCCCATGATGATCGCCGTGCCGGTATCCTGGCACATCGGCAGCACACCGCCGGCCGCGATATTGGCGTTCTTCAAAAAGTCCAAGGCGACGAACTTGTCGTTGGGGCTGGCCTCGCCGTCCTCCAGGATCGCGCGGAGTTGCTTCAGATGGCCCGGCCGCAGATAGTGGTTGATGTCGCCGAAAGCCGCTTCCGACAACGCCCGCAGCGCTTCGCGCGACACCACCAGCATGTCCTTCCCCAAAACCTTCTCCACCCGGACGCCCTCGGCCGTGATCTTCTTGTAGGGCGTCTCGTCCTTGCCCAGCGGGAACAGCGGGGTGTGCTTGTACGGCGGAACGGACTTTGACGGATCGGGAAAAGCGGTGGGAGCGTTCATGGAGGATATCTCGGGTTTTGGAGCCCTCGCGCGGCCCCTGGCATGGAAGCGTTCTAAGCATTTTTGTCGTAAAGGGAAGCCGCTCCGGTGCGGTTGGGGCATCCCGATTCGGCGCCACGGCGGTGATTTCCCCGATCGCCTGGGCTGACGGCGGGGTCATGATCCCGGTTTGTACAGCTCGGTTGCACCCCTTGCGCTTCGCGCTCGCCGACGCTTGAATGCGCGTCCCAAGGGGCTTCTCACCATGACTTTCAAATTGGACGTCCGCGGCGCGATGCTTGTCGCCGCCGCAATCACCGGCCTTGTCACCCTGGCCGCGCCTGCGCGCGCGGACCAGTGCGATGACATCGCCAAGCAGCTGGCGGGCGGCATCGATGGGCTGAAGGTCAACTTCAAGGCCGCCAACATCATCTATCTCACCCACCCGGCCGCGAAGGAGCTTTCGCTCGGCTGCCGCGCCCAGGGACAAAACTATTCCAACGAGCTCTATGCCAAGGGCGACCGCAAGCCGACCCAGAAATTTTTTGATCTTGTCGCCTCCGCCGCAGCCATCACCTTCACCCTGCCAAAGGACGATGCCACGACCGGCGCGACGCGCTGCCTGAAGCGCATGGGCCTGCTGCGCGGCGACAAGGTCTCGATGCGCTACAAGCGCCTCAACATGGAATGCACGCGCACCAAGACCGAGGCATCGATCGCGATCACGCGGCCGAAGGACGAGTAGGCTGCGCTCTCGCCGCGGAAGCGGCACGCGCATATCGCGACGTCGCTGACCACACACTCCGTCATTGCGAGTGCAGCGAAGCAATCCAGACTATCTCTGCGGAGGGATACTGGATTGCTTCGCTGCGCTCGCAATGACGAGGGGAGGTTCATCGTCTCGCGGACATCGCCAATAGAGGCGCGAGAACAGCGCCTCACCACGCACGGATCCCTCGCATTTTAACGATTGGCTTGACGGAAGCTTCGTCGCTCGCAGGGCAGGGTCAATTGTTCAATCTGTGAGGATTTGTGGATGAGCGTTTCAAGCGTTGCGCCGCCCCCTGTGACGATCGTAGTCCCGAGCTATGACACGACCAAGCAGCAGGACGAGCAGGTCAAGGCCAAGGACAACGACCCGACCTATCAGCCGACGCCGCCCGCGCCGCTGCCGCCGGGCCAGGGCACGCGGATCGATCAGCTCGCCTGATCGGGTTCGCCGACGGTGGATCGCCCGATCCGGTTGATCGGGCCTTTCGCGTGTCCGCTCACAACTTTGCCCGACAGCGCGGGCAATCCGCCGCCAGCCTCGGTCCGGACCGGCTAATTATCGAGCTCGCGATAGCGGCGGAAGATGCCCTGCTCGTTGTAGGGAATGCGGCGCTCGCTTTCGAGATAGGCCTTGATGTTCGGTCGCGCCGCGACGCGGTCGTGCAGGCCGACGAGACCGGGGATTTCGTCCTCGAACGCGTTCATGCGTTTCGGAAAGGCGTAGCGCAGGCCGTCGACGACCTGGAACAACGAGAGATCGATATAGCTCAGCCTGCGGCCGGTGAGGTAGTTGCCGCCATTCTCGTCGAGAAGCTCTTCGAAATAGCCGAGATATTTCGGCACGCGCGCTCTCCAGAAATCGGCCGTACGCTTCTTCGCCGGTGGCTTCTGGTCTTCGTAATAGAGCGAAGGTCCGAGCGGATGATGGGTATCGTGGATCTCGACCACGAAGTCCGTGATCGTGAGCTGGAGCTGGTGCACCCAGAGTCGTCCAGCTTCCGTCGTGGGCGCAAGCCCATGGCGCGCGCCGAGATAGAGCAGGATGTTCGCAGTCTGGCCGATGACGAGCTTGCCGGCCTTCAGGAATGGCGGCGCAAACGGTGGCGTGCCCTTGTGCGGATCCATCATCTTCATCATCGCAGCCGTGCCGCGCGGACCGCGCGCGACATCGACATAGGCCGCACCTGCCTCCTCCAGCGCCAGCCGCACATATTCGCCGCGGCCCTGGATCTCGGGCCAGTAATAGAGCTCGTATTTCATCACGGAATCCCCAAGGGAGAGTGCCTCAGGATAAGCCTAGCACGTCGCCGCAAGTTCCCTTACGGCGAGTCGGAACGCTGTCACCACACGTCATTGCGAGCGCAACCGAAGCAATCCAGAATCCCACCGCCGAAAGACTCTGGATTGCCTCGCTGCGCTCGCAACCACGCGTCTCCAAACGACGAAAGGCGCCGTGCCGGAGCACGACGCCTTGGATTCTGCTGTCGCCAGCGATCAGTTGGTCTGCTGGATCGCCGACAATTCCCAGGCGCTGCCCAGGCGACGGGCAAACGTCCAGACTTCGGTGACCTCGCCCGGCTGCTCGCCGCCGGCGACGATGGCGCCGGTGCCGCGGTCGACCGTCTTGTCGGTGAGCGCGAAGCGCATCGCCACCGTCGCGTATTCGGTGTCTCCCTCGCGCCAGGCCTCCGCCAGGTCACCCTGCAACAGCTTGACGTTGGACGTCTTGTTGACGACGTTGCGCGCGCGGTTCTCTGCCAGATCCTTCTCGAAATACGAGACCATTTCCGGCGTCGCGAGGGTGTGCAGTTTTGCAACGTCCTCGTTGGACCAGGCGGTCTGGATATCGCCGAGCAGGCGCTCGAACGCCTCGTAGTCGTCGGGGCGGATTTCGAGCGGCGCATTGTTGGCGCCGAAGCCGAAGCCGCCGCCAAGCCCGCTGCGGTAGCTCGTCTGCGCTCCCGGACCACCGCCGGAATCAGCACCGGCGTAGGCCGCCTGCGGCGCGTTGCGGCGCTGCCACCAGGACATTGCCAACCGCACCACGAACACGACGAGCACGATCTGGATGATAAGGCCCAGGATCGACGACAGGCCGCCGAGGCCACCGAACAGGCCGCCACCGAACAGCATGCCGAGAAGACCTGCGCCGAGGAAGCCGGCCGCGAGACCGCCCAGGAACCCGCCGCCACGACCGAACAGGCCGCCACGCGCAGGAGCCGAGGCAGCCGAATTCATGCCAGCGCCCGGCTGGGTGAAGGTGCGATTGAATTGCGAGGTGGAGCCCGGCGCGGTCGTGGTCGACGGCGGGGCCGAGAAGGTCCGCGAACCGCGCGAACCGGACGAGAAGCCGCCGCCGACGCGGGCGTCAGCGGACGAGATCGCCAGCGCGGTCGGCAGCGCTAGCGCCAACACGACGGCAATCGTCTTCACGAGAGTGCGGGACCATTGCGAGAAATTCATGTGCGTTTCCCAAATCCCCGGCATGGGGACGTGCGCCTAAGATGGGTAGACTTCGCAAAAAGTGAAGCCGGTTTCGGAACCCGTGGCTGCGGCCCTCAGTCGCGGGGAAGTGGTAAAAATCGTTATACCGCGGGGGTTTGGCGGCAACGCACGGCGGAACCGTGGTTGCGGGTTACCGGCGGGTTTACGACGGGAATTCCGCTCCCTCCCCAATGTCGTCCTGGCGAAAGCCAGGACCCATTACCCCAGGAAGCAATTTGGCGACGATTGGGCATTCGGGACTGGCAGCGTGCCCACTCGATAGATCACGCGGTATGGGTCCTGGCTTTCGCCAGGACGACGGCGGAGATTGTTGCGCGTCCCTCGTTTAACGCCAACTCACCCCTGCTTCGCCATCGTCTCCTTCACCGCCGCCACGAGCTGGCTGAGCGTAAACGGTTTTGGCAGGAAGTCGAACTGCTGGCCCTCGGGCAGGCTCTTCTCGAAGGCGTCTTCGGCGTAGCCGGAGACGAAGATGAACTTGATGTCGGGATTCTTCTCGCGCATCGCCTTGAGCAAGCTCGGGCCGTCCATCTCGGGCATGACGACATCGGAGACGACGAGGTCGATCCCGCCGCTCTGCTCGGCCAAAACCTCCATGGCCTCGACGCCGTTCTCGGCCTCGACCACGGTGTAGCCGCGCGAGCGCAGGCCACGCGCGTTCAGCGCGCGCAGGCCCTCTTCGTCCTCAACCAGGAGGATGGTGCCCTGTCCGGTGAGATCGGTGCGCGGCTTGGCTTCCGCTGCAGATGCAGCTTCCTTCGCGGCGCCAACGGTCACCGCCGCAGGCGGCTCGAGCTGGAGGTCCGGCTCGGCATGATGGCGCGGCAGGAAGATATGGAACGAGGTGCCCTGCCCCGGCTGGGAGTCGACATAGATGAAGCCGCCGGTCTGCTTGACGATGCCGTAGACGGTCGAAAGCCCAAGCCCGGTGCCCTTGCCGACTTCCTTGGTCGAGAAGAACGGCTCAAAGATCTTGTCGCGGATGTCGGCAGGGATACCGGTGCCGGTATCGGCGACCTCGATCCGCACATAGTCCGCCGCCGGCATGCCCTTGTAGGCGAGCTTGCCCGCGTCCGCGCTGCCGACATTGGCGGTGCGGATGATCAGCTTGCCGCCGTCCGGCATCGCGTCGCGCGCATTGACCGCGAGATTGACGATCACCTGCTCGAACTGGGAGACGTCGACCTTCACCGGCCAGAGATCGCGGCCGTGGATCAGGTCGAGCTTGACCTTCTCGCCGATCAGCCGGCGCAGCAGCATGGTGAGATCGGACAGCGCGTCGCCGAGATCGAGCACCTGCGGCCGCAGCGTCTGTCGCCGCGAG
Source organism: Bradyrhizobium sp. LLZ17 (assembly GCF_041200145.1). Taxonomy (NCBI): domain Bacteria; kingdom Pseudomonadati; phylum Pseudomonadota; class Alphaproteobacteria; order Hyphomicrobiales; family Nitrobacteraceae; genus Bradyrhizobium; species Bradyrhizobium zaerense. Next base: position 253,766 of record NZ_CP165734.1, on the reverse strand, counting down.
AACGCGAGCAGCTGCCGCACCAGGGTCGCGGCGCGCGTCGCGTTCTGCTTGATCTGCATGATGTCCTGGAACGACGGATCGGTCGGCTTGTGCGCGTTCAGCAAGAAGTCATTGGCCATCATGATGGCGGACAGCACATTGTTGAAATCGTGCGCGATGCCGCCGGCGAGCTGGCCGACCGTCTCCATCTTTTGCGACTGGTTGATCTGGTTCTCCAGCGCACGCCGCTCGGTGGTCTCGAGCATGTGGACGATCGCAGCTTCCGCGTCGTTTTCGCCGCCGTCGACCGGCGTCACGAAGAACTGTCCCCAGCGCTCCTTGGTGCCTTCCAGCGCCACCTCGACCGGTGCGATGTCGGCCTGGTTTTCGGCAGCCTGGTTGATGGCCGCGATCAGCAGGTGCCGGTCGCGCGAATTGACCGCGCGAAAGATCGACTTGCTGGCGCTGTCGAGGCCGAGGGCTTGACCTAGCTTGGCGTAGCGGGCATTGGCGCGCACGACGTTGCCGGCGCGGTCGACGGTGGCAATCGCCATCGGGGTATGATCGAAGAAGCGCATGAAGCGCACTTCGGCGGCGCGGTCGGGATCGCTGCGTTCGTCGCGGGCACGGCTGATGACCAGCGTGCGCGACGGGCCGGGCGCGCCGTCGGCGCCGAAAGCGAGCTTGTGATAAAGCCGCACCGGCATGGTCTTGCCGGTGCGCATGCGCAGGTCGATGTCGAAGATTTCCGTCTTCACCTCGCCAGGCACCGCCACGATCGAGCTGAGCAGCGAGGCACCGTCGCCGGAGACGATGTCGGCGAGCTTGAGGCCGCCGGAACCAATCTCGGCGAGGTCGTAGTCGAGCCAGTTCGCCAGCGTGGCGTTGACATAGGCGAGCTCGCCGGCGGGATTGACCGAGAAGAACCCACAAGGCGCGTGGTCGAGATATTCGATCGCGTGCTGGAGCTCCTGGAACACGTCCTCCTGGCGTTCGCGGTCGCGGGTGATGTCGGCGATCGACCACACCGCATATTTGGCTTCGCGCTTGCCGGTGCCGAGCGGGCGCACGCGCATCCGCAGCCAGCGGCCCTGGCTGCCGTCGTGGCCGGAAATGCGTACCTCTTCCTGCTGCCGCTTACCTTCGCGCGCCGCCTTGAGCAGACGGAACACCGCTTCGGAGACATCAGGATTGCCGATGAAGACGCGCTCGACCGGCCGCACGTCTTGCGGACCGGAGGCGCCGGTCAGGGTCAGATAGGCCGCATTGGAATAGACCACATGGCCGCGCGGATCGGTAACCGCGAGGCCGTCGAAGGCGTGATCGGCGATGCGCCCCATCACGGGATCGTCGAGATTGCGGTCGACAAAGCGAATGATGCCGGCGGCGAAGGCGAACAGGTTGAACAGGCCGATCATCGCCAGCACGGCGAGGATGCCGAGAATATAGGGCTGCGCCTGCGCGCGCCCGAGCGTCATCAGCCCGATGGCGACCGCGACCAGGCCGGTGGCGACCAGCAGCACCAGCGCAATGCTGCCCGAGCGCGGCGACGGCTCATGCGCCGCAACGGGCTCGCGGGACAGGTCGTGGTCGGTCTCGGCAGTCATTTCACGCTGGTGCAGCCTGTCGGCAGAGAATCAACGCGCTTCGGGGCACGTGGGGTCCTCCCTGCCTGAATCGGACCCGCAGGCGCAAGGGCGCCATAGGGGAAAGGTACGCTGATTCCCAGTTTACGGCCATTTCCGGTACTTTTCGGGGGTTATTGCCGTGCGGCACTAAATCCGCGCTTCATCCGCATGACGTAACCGATGACTTCGGCGACTGCGTGGTAGTGCTCCATCGGGATTTCCTGGTCGATTTCGACGGTGGCGTAGAGCGCACGAGCCAGCGGAACGTTCTCGACGATCGGAATGTCGTGCTCGCGCGCGACCTCCCTGATCTTGAAGGCGATATTGTCGACGCCCTTGGCGACGCAGATCGGCGCCGACATGCCGCGTTCATAGGACAGCGCCACCGAATAGTGGGTCGGGTTGGTGATGATCACCGAAGCTTTTGGAACCGCTGCCATCATGCGCTTCTTGGAGCGCTGCTGCCGCAATTGCCTGATCTTGCCCTTGATGTGCGGATCGCCTTCGGACTGCTTGAACTCGTCCTTGATCTCCTGGAGCGACATTTTCTGCCGCTGGAACCAGCTCCGGTACTGGAAGAAATAGTCGGCAATGGCGACGATCGCGAGCGCCGCGACCACCGCGCCGAGCATGTGGATGGTCATGCCCGTGGTGGCGCCCAGCATGCCGGACGGATCGAGCTTGACCATCGCCTCCATGCGGTGCCGCTCCGGCCACAGGATCGTGGTCATGACGACGCCAACCGCGATCAGCTTGCCAATCCCCTTGAGGAAGTTCGCGGCTGCCTGCTTGCCGAAGATGCGCTTGAAGCCGGCGGCGGGCGAGAGCTTGCTGAATTTGGGCTTGAGCGATTCGGCCGACCATACCAGCCGGTGCTGGAGCATATTGCCGGCGATGGCCGCCAGCACCAGCATCAGCAGGGGAATGCCGACGGCCGCCAGCACCGCGCCTTCGATCTGCTGCACCAGCACGAGCAGGTTCCCGGGGTCGGTCTTGATCATCCAGGAATTGGCGAGCAGGTTGCGCATCGGCGTCACCAGCCCGCTGCCGACCGAGCCCGAGAAGGTCGAAACCACGAGAGTGCCGCCCGCGATCATGAACCAGGTGTTGATCTCCTGGCTTTTGGCGACGTCGCCACGCTCGAGCGCCTCTTCAAGACGTTTTTGCGTCGGGTCTTCTGTTTGACTCTCTGGATCGCTGTCATCCGCCATCGATCACTCCTTACTTGAGCGGCATCATCTGGTGCATGACACCGATGAAGTAATCGAGGTAAGTGCCCATCATCGCCGTGAGCACCATGGCCAGCACCAGGAAGCCCACGAAGATCGACAGCGGCACGCCGACGAAATAGACCTGCATCTGCGGCATCAGCCGCGCCAGCACGCCGAGTCCGATATTGAACACCAGGCCGAACACCAGGAACGGCCCGGAGAGCTGCAGGCCGAGCAGGAACGCTGCGGAGAACGCCCTTGTGGCAAGCGAAGCAACGTCGCCGCTCGACACGGTCTCGCCCGGTGCGAAGATCGCATAGCTGTCGTTCAGCGCCGCGATCACCAGATGATGGCTGTCGGTGGCAAACAGCAGCGTGACCCCGAGCATGGTCAGGAAATTGCCGACCAGCACACCCTGCTGCCCCTGGGTCGGATCGACCGAGGTGACGAAGCCCAGTCCCATTTGCTGCGCGATCACGGCGCCCGCGACCTGCAACGCCGAGAGGGTCACGCGCGCCGTCGCACCCAGCACGATGCCGATCACGATCTCATGCAGCATCAGCACCAGAAGTGGCGCGAGCGAGCCCATATCGACATGGTAGGCATTGCGATGCAGCGGCAGGATCACCAGCGTGAGCAGAAGCGCGATCGACAGCTTGACCCGCGTCGGGATGTTGGTCTCGCCGAGCCCCGGCAGCAGCATCACCATCGCACCGACCCGGGCGAAGGCGAGCATGAAGGCTGCGGCAAGCGCCGGCAGCAGCGAGACGTCGATGCGCATGACGCCCGCATTGTGCCTCAGCCGCCGACGATTCGCGACGAGATCCGCAGCATGTGGGAATGGAGTGCGTCCGCCATGAAGGGCAGCGCCAGCAGCATCGTGGCGAAGATGGCCAAGATCTTCGGCACGTAGATCAGCGTCTGTTCCTGGATCTGCGTCAGCGCCTGGAAGAGCGACACCACCACACCGACCACAAGCCCCACCAGCATCAGCGGCGATGACACGATCACGATGGTCCAGATCGCATCACGCGCGACGTCGAGGGTTTCAGGTCCGGTCATGTTGATTTCTCGCTCTCGGTTACTTCGTTACTTCGTCATTCCGGGGCTCGCGAAGCGAGAGCCCGGAATCCATCCGGCCTCAGCGTCGGTGGCACCATGGATTCCGGGCTCGCGACTTCGTCGCGCCCCGGAATGACAACCCCATTCAGATCGGCATCTTCATGATGTCTTCGTAGGCCGCGATCACGCGGTCGCGGACCGAGACCAGCGTGGACACCGCGACGTCGGTGTCGGCGACCGCCGTCACCACGTCCATCACGTTGGCCTTGCCGGCGGCCATCGCCACCGTCTGCGCATCCGATTTGCGGCCGGATTCCATGACGCTGCCGACGGCGTCTTTCAGCAGCGAAGCAAAGGATTGGCCGTTTGCCTCGCTGCCCTTGCCAGCGCCGCTGTTTTCCAGCACGCGGGCAAGACTGGCATAAGCATTGGCGGCGATTGAGGGTGTTGCCATGGCTCAAGGTTTCCCGTTCAGGATTTGAGGATGTCGAGCGTGCGCTGGATCATCCGGCGCGTCGCACTGATGATGTTGACATTGGCCTCGTAGGACCGCTGCGCATCGCGCATGTCGGTCATCTCGACCACCGAATTCACGTTGGGATATTTGACGTTGCCGCTGGCATCCGCCGCTGGATTGCTCGGCTCGTATTTGACGCGGAAGTTGGACTGGTCGGGCTTGATCTTGCCCAGCGTGACGACCTGGGCATCGAGCGTGCGGTCCAGCGCCGAGGAGAACGTCGGCACCTTGCGCCGGTAGGGATCGCCGCCGGCGGACTGCGACGTCGAATCCGCATTTGCGATGTTTTCCGAGATCACCCGCATCCGCCCGGCCTGCGCCCGCAACCCGGAGGTTGCGATCGCCATCGAACGGGCAAAGTCGCTGCTGTCATTCGCCATGATACGGCTCCTTTAATCCTAGCCCTTGCCGATCGCCGTCTTGAGAAGATGCAGGCTCTTCGAATAGAGCGAGGTCACCGCGGCATAGTCCATCTGGTTGCTGGCGGACTTCATCATCTCTTCTTCGAGATTGACGGCGTTGCCCGCAGGGCGGGTCTCGAAGCCCGCATTCCTGTTCTGGTCGAAGATTGAGGCCGCGCCGGACGGCGTCATGTGGGACGCGCTGGTAACGGCCATGGCCAGCGGCCCCATCGAGCCCGCGGCGGCGCCGGTCTTGTCGAATTTCGGTTCGACCAGTTCGCGCGGCCTGAAATTGGGGGTGTCGGAATTTGAGACGTTCTCGGACAGGACGCGCTGGCGTTCCTGGTGCCACTGCATCTTGGTGCGAAGCGCCGACAGCACCGGAAGATCGTTGATCGACATCGTTGCGGCTCCTTCCGCCTCGCAGGACCCATGGTCCGAAGCTAGGCAGAATTTGCCGCGTATATGGTTAACAGGTGGTTAAAGCTGCGGTGGATCGATGTTTCCGTTTGGGACATCATTTCGCCGCATGATTCCCGCATTCCAAAAGCGGCGTTAACCCAACCGCTTGGCGGCGTGTACACGGGCAAGAAGTCGTTTTGGATCGGGCGATTCATGGGTTATTAAGGGTCGGGGACGGCAAAACTTGCCGCGGGACGTTAACAGATCGCAGTTTTTGGGGCATCGCACGCCGGTGGTCGGCGCATCCGATCATAGGCACGAGAGAAGCGCCATTTACCGGGGACAGGTATGAACGGTAGCCCTATCACTTTCATCGTCGCGTTCATCGTCGTTCTGGCGTTGATCGGCGTCGCCGCGTGGCTGGTCCGCCGATTCGCGACCACCCGGCTCGGCGCCAACACCCAGCGCGGCAGGATGCCCCGGCTCGCCGTGATCGACGCGGCCGCGGTCGATGGCCGCCGGCGCCTGGTGCTGGTCCGGCGCGACAATGTCGAGCATCTGCTGATGATCGGCGGCCCCACCGACATCGTCGTCGAGCCGAACATCGTGCGCGCCGCGCCTGGCCGCGACCAGCTTCCGCAGCGCTCCAATGCGGCCGAGCCGCCGCGCCTCGCCCCGATGCCCGACACCAGCGGGTGGGCTGACGAAGCACCGCGGCCCGAAGTGCTCGACCATCCCGAGCCGCAAATGCCGGAGCCGCCGCCGCGGCCCGCGCGCCCCTCCTTCGCCGACGAAGTCCGCCGGCCCGCGCCTGCCCTGGCCGAGCGCCGCGGCGATCGCGGAGATCCCTTGGCGGGCTTTGCGCCTGAGCCGATCGCCCCGCGGCCCGAACGCGAACTGCGTCCGGAGCCGGTGCCGCCGCGCGTTGCCCGCAACGAACCGCCATTGATGCCGCGCCCGCCGCGTCAGAGCGATCCGGCGAAGGCGCCTCCGCTGCGTGCCGAGCGCGCCGCCGCGCCACCGCCGCCGGTGCCGCAGGCTCCGCCCGTGCCGCCGGTTGCTGCCGCGCCGTCGAGCGCCGAACAAAATCTCGCTGAAATGGCCCAGCGCCTCGAGGCCGCCTTGCGCCGTCCGGCCGGCGAGACCGTCGCGCCTCCGGTTGCGCCGGAGCCGCCGGCAGCTCCGCCGCGCGCGGCACGCAACGAGCCGCCGCCGCCCCCGCCGGTCAGGCCGGCTCCGGAGAAGACCAGCTTCGAGAATCTCGAAGACGAGATGGCCTCGCTGCTCGGCCGTCCGAAGCCGTCTTCGTGAGGCTGCTGACCCTCCCGCGTAGAGTTTTCCTTTTTTCTGTCCTGATCGCCGCGGCTTCGCTCGCAGGCCCTGCGCATGCGCAGGACATCAGCATCAATCTCGGGAGCCAGGGCGGCGGCGGCGTCACCGAGCGCGCGATTCAGCTCATCGCGCTGCTCACGGTGCTGTCGATCGCGCCGTCGATCCTGATCATGATGACGTCGTTCACGCGCATCGTTGTCGTGCTGTCGCTGTTGCGCACCGCGATGGGCACGGCGACTGCCCCGCCCAACTCGGTGATCCTCGCGCTTGCGATGTTTCTCACCTTCTTCGTGATGGGACCCGTTTTGCAAAAATCCTACGACGACGGTATCCGCCCGCTCGTCGCCAACCAGATCAGTGTCGAAGACGCGCTCCAGCGCGCCTCGGTGCCCTTGCGCGGCTTCATGCAGAAGAACGTGCGCGAGAAGGACCTGAAACTGTTCCTGGATCTCTCCGGCGAGCCGCCGCCGGCTACGCCCGACGAACTCGCGCTGCGCATCCTTGTCCCCGCCTTCATGATCTCCGAATTGAAGCGTGCCTTCGAGATCGGCTTCCTGCTGTTCCTCCCGTTCCTGATCATCGACCTCGTCGTCGCATCGGTGCTGATGTCGATGGGCATGATGATGCTCCCGCCCGCAACGATCTCGCTGCCGTTCAAGCTGATCTTCTTCGTGCTGGTCGACGGCTGGTCGCTGGTCGCGGGAAGTCTGGTGCAGAGTTACGGGGGATAGAGACCGACGAGGGTCAGCGAAATGCACTATGCGGCAGCGCGTCCCCTCTACGTCCGAAGTAGCCCCGCCCCCTCCCCGTCATGCGAGGAGCCCTTGCGACGAAGCAATCCAGAATCCCTCCGCCGAAAGATTCTGGATTGCTTCGCTACGCTCACAATGATGGCGAATGGAGCTGTCTCGGGCCGCGCTTCGCGCGGCGACAGAGATCCTATCGCGTCATCTTGATCTGCCGCACGACGGGAATCGTGGGCAGCGAGCCGGTGTGGTCGGTCTCGTCCTTCGCCTGCGGGGCGGCCGGTGTGCGGGCGGTCGCGTCGGGGAAGCGTTGCTTCATTTCGCGCAGGAAGCCGTCGAGCGTGTCGACACTTGCCGCAAGCTTGGCGATGTCGGCGAATTCGGCGCTGGAGGCGCCTGCCGGCTTGCTCGCGATGTCGAAGGCGAGCCGGTCGGCGCTCTCGCTCATCAAGGGTGCGTATTTCTCCCGGAAGCGCGACAGCCCGATCGCGTCGTCGGCGAGCGCGTAACCAACGGCGGCACGGATGATATCGCTCTTCTCCACCGCGTTCAGCGGCTTGAAATCGCGAAAGCGCTCGCCGTAATAGAGCTCGATCTGCTCGGCGGATTCGCGCCAGCGTCGCGCCGCCCAGAAGATGTCGGATCGCAGCCGTAGCACCTCGCGGCCCGAGACATTGGAAACGATATCGAGCGCAAGATCGTGGCGGCCAACGTCGCTCTGCGCGCGTGCTTCCAGCAGCAGGCGCTGCTGTCGCAATTCGCCGGAGAGATCGCTGATGCGGCTCGCGCGCAGCGCCGTGATCGCCATGTCCGGCTTGCGGTTAGCGAGGTAGATCATGGAAAGCCGCGCGGCGACCTGCGCGCGCGCGGCGCCTTCGAGGCGGTGGTCGACCTGATATTGCAGCAGCTCGGCAGCCTGGTCGAGCAGATCGATCGAGGCGAGGCGATCGGCAAGACGGCGGATCAGCTCGTCGCCGCGGCGGCCGATCGGCGTCAGCTCGCGGAATTCGTAGAACATTCCGAGCGCCTCGACCGGCGGCAGCTCGTCGCCCTTCGGCCCCAGGAAGATCTGCGTGAACAGATCCGAGGCGAGGTCCTGCGCCTGACGCGAGGCGTCGGCGTTCGGCTGCAGCTTGGTCGCAGTGCGCGCAGCCGTGAGCGCATCGCGGTAACGCCCGTTCTCCGAGTACATCTGCGACAGCATCTGGAGCGTCTTGACCTCGATCGAATCGCCGCGCCAGGTCATCGACAGCGTCTCGAGCTCGCGCAGGGCATCTTCCTTGCTGATCTCGTCGCGCTTCTGCCGTAGCGCGATTTCGAGCTGCTTGGCTTCAGCCGCCGCCGGCCGGTCCTTCGAGGCGACCGCGAAGTTATAGTCGTCGAGCGCGTCCTTGTCGTGGCCGAGCGCCTCGGCCAATCGGCCACGCAGCACTGCAAAGCCGGGCGCGGCTTCAGGCGGTACGCCGACCACCTCGATCTCGCCGCGCCGCTTGGAGGCGCCTGCATAGTCCTTCACCTCGAGCGAGGCGCGCATCGCGTCCATCGTCACGATGCGCTGGATGTCGAGCGGCAAGGAAGCGATGGCGAACTCGACGTTCTTGAACTTTTCGCGCGCGTCCGCCCATTTGCCCTGGCGCGCATAGGCGAGCGCCTTCCAGAGCTGGGAATCGTGGCTGTTGCCGATCACGGGATTGGCGAGATCCTTCAGGCCCTGCGCCGGCCGGCCGACGAGGATACTCGCGATCGCATGCATGATCAGTGCGCCGCTCTCCTCCTTGTTGAGGGGATCGCCCAGCATCACTTCGCTCACGGCCTTGGCTTCTTGATACATCGCGCGCGACATATAGAACTGCGCAAGATCGAGCCGCGGCAGCGAGCGCTGCGCTGGCTCGACGGCCGAAATCGCCGTGATCAGCTCGCTCTGACGGGTCCAGAAGTCTTCCGACTGGCCCTTGCGCCAGCCATCCGGATTGAAGACCGGCCGCACCGCGGTCGGCGCCCGCTCGGCGGAGACGTCGACCGGCGACAGCGTCAGGCCGCCCTTCTTGCCGAGAATGACCTTGTCGGATCCGACCTCGACGCCGATCTCGTCGGAATTCGGCCGGATCGCGATGCCGTGCGCAGATTCCAGCAGCGAGAGGTCGACGAGATCCTGCCGCTTGATGAAGCCGCGCACCGGGCGCGGTCCCGTGACGACGTAGAGCGTGTCGCCGGCGTCGGGATCGGTGAGCTTGTGCAGGAGGCCCGGATTGGCAAAGGGGATCGCGATATTGGCGAGCGCTGGATCGGTGATGTTGCGCGACATCATTAGCGGCAGCGGCGTCGCCTGGATCTTGTCGGCCAGCGTGAGCAGCCAGTTGGTCTCCTTGCCGACCTCCTCGCTCGTCAGCGAATAGACCAGCGGACGGGTGAGACGGATGCGTACCGCCTGCCCCTTGTCGAGCGGCATGCGGCTGACTTCGCCGATCATCGCGCCGCCTCTGGCGCGGATCGCCTCGACGTCGATCGGCTTCTGCGAGTCGAACACCAGCCACACGGTGTCACCGCGGCGGAACGCCGCCGCAGGCGTGGCGACCTGGAGCGGGAACGTCACGCGCAGGCCGTCGCTGTCGCGGCGCGCATCGACGCTCGCCGCAGCAGGCGCTGGCGCGGCTTGAGCCTCGGCAGGTGCAGCCTTGGGAGCTTCCCTGATGATTTCCCTGGTTTCCTTGACAGCCTCCTTGGGCTCTTCCTTGACCGGCTCCTCGCGGCGTCCCTCACGGCCTCCTTGGGCCCTTCGGCCAGCGCGGGCATGGCCGGCTTGGCGGGAGCGACAGGTGCAGCCGCTTCCATTGCCGGCGGCGCGGGCTTGGGCGCTTCCGCAGCGTGCGCGGCTTCGGTCGCAGGTGCGGCGGGTGCCGGCCCAGATTTCGGCGCTTCGGGAAGCGGCGCTGCTGCGGCAGCTTCCGGCTTCGCCTCGGGCTTGACATCGATCCTGGCTTCGCGCGCGATCGTTTCCGACGTCGGCGGCGTGATCTCGCCGTGCGCGTCCTTCGGCTTGCCGGCCGTCGGCTTTTCCGCGACCGGTGCCGGTCCGTGACCGCCAGACTTGGCCTGCGCAATCGCGGCCTCAGGCGTGGCGGCAAGCTTGCCCTTGTCGGGTTGGAAGGAGATGTCGACGACGTAATTCTTCTCGTCGCGGAACGAGTGCACGTCTGAGTCGCCGATCAACGCCATCTCGACGCTGGTCTGGTCGATATCGGCCTTCTGCTTGATCGAGGCGACATTGGGGGGCGCGGCGACGACCGCATCCGCAAGGTCGAAACTGAGATTGGCGTTGAAGGCGAGCGTGAGCTTCTGCTCGTTGAGCACGGAGGAAACGCCGACGCCGTCAGGCATCTCGAACACGAAGCGCACGAAGGTCGGCTGCACCGAGGCGCGCACGCGGATCTGCGGACGCTTTTTGCTCTCGGCGGCGGCGCGCTGGGCGCGCAGCGCACGCTCGGCGACGCGGGCGCGCTCGGCCAGCTCTTTCACCACGTCCATCGGCAGGCTCGGCGGCGGCCCCTTCCAGCCCTCCGGCAGCAGGTCGACGAAGGTGCGCTCGCCGGCATTCATGGTGTTGACGGTGACGCGCCGCGCCAGCGACAGCCGGATCGCGCCGCCATCCGGATCGCGCCGGGCGGAGTTGACGTAATCGGGCCCGCCTTCCGGCACGCGATCGACGGGAACGTCGACAGGCCGATCGAAACGGATGATGAGGATGGAGCCGGCGGTCGTCACCTCGGAGGGAACGTCCTCACCGAGCTTGATGACGAGACGGGCAAAGCCGCCGCTGGCCGAAAAACTCGCCTCGCCCCGGATCGGATCGGCCGCGCGGGCGGCACCAACGCCGATCAGGAGGCAGGCCGCCAGCGCCGGTACGCTGCGGACATGACGCGCCAGCCCCAGCGCCAGGGCGCGGGCTCGCGACAACAATCCAGCGGCAGCCTCTCGCGCCATTGGCGGCATTTTCTTCCGGTTCGGCGGTCCATGCCGGCACTGGCGCCGGCCCGTACCGTCGACTGTAGATTTTGCCAATTAAGGACTTCTTAAGTATGAGCCCTCAATTTGGCTTTTGGGTCGGCTTGCCCTCGATCTTCGGGAGTTCGCCGGCCGAGGCGGACTGATCCCCGCCGCCGTTTGCACGGCGCGCCATCTCGACTGTCAGCCGCTCGGCCGCCTCGGGCGACATCAGACCCAGGATGTCGGACATCTTTCGCGGCGCGATCTGGCTGGCGATCTCGATCAGCACGCCCATTTCGAGCCGATCGAACACCCGCGCGGCATCCTTGGGCTTCATGCCCTCATAGGTGGTGATGAGGCCCTTCATGCGCTGGGCCTCGGCTGCCTTCTGCTCGGCCTGCGTAGCGGAGATCCGCGATTCCACCGCCTTGATCTCCTCGGCCTTGTTTTCGATGCGCTTCTCGGCCGACTTCAGCAGGCTCTCGCGGATGTCGATCTCGCGCTGGCGGGCTTCGATCTCCTGGCGGCGCGACTGCAACCGTTCCAGGATCGCGCGTTCGGAAGCCGAAATCTGCGGCTGGGTTTCCTCGACCTTGACCATGGTGCCCTCGGGCTTGGATTCGGGGGCGGATGCCTTCGGTGCCTCCGGCGCGCCATGGGTCGAGCCGGTGATATCAGGATCCTCCCGCCCGGTCGGGAAGTTCAGATTTTCCTGTGCCCAGGACTTCTTCACATTGTTCGGCTGGTAGTCGAAGACATAGCCGCCATTGATCACCAGGCCCGCGATCTTCAGCGTGGCGAGACCCGCGACCGCAACCAGGACGACCGGAATGACTCGGATGTTACGAAAGGACTTCATATCCCGACTTTATGCGGCAAGACCGTTGGACCTTCGGCGCTCGGAGAAGGCTTCGGCCGCCGCCGCGACCGCCTTCGCCGCGGATGGCTTGGCTGCGGGTGCGGCCGCGATTTCCGGATTCGTCACAGGGCGCGCGGCGATCGCGATCTTGGAGAGGCGGCGAACCACGTTGTCGGCTTCGCCGAGCTGCTTGTAGAGCTGCTCGGACATCTGCGTGGCGGCAGCAAGCTGGCTGCCGAGATTCTCGTTGACGTCGCGTACCGCCAGCTTCAGCCCGCCGATCGCGCGCTCGGCGATCTCGGTCGCGGTGATCAGCTCGCCGATCACCGCCTTCAGCGAATGCTCGTCCGCCTTCAGCCGCGTCAGCCGCTTGTTGAGCAGGATACAGTAGCCGATCGTGAGCATCAGCAGGATGGCCACCAGCGTCTCGATCGCCATTCCTAGAGAGTGGTTCATGGGGCCTCCATCAGCTTGTTCTGTTCGTCCACCTTCTCGAACATCGCAAGTGTCGTACTTGGCTTGCGCAAGGGTTTCGTCACGCGGATCGCGACGCGATCGCCGACCCGGCCCATGCGTCCTTCGGTGATCATGACGTCGCCGCAACGCACAGTGACGTTGGCATCCGCGCGGATGTCCAGCGGCAGCGTGTCGCCGACCTTCAGCCGCATCAGCTGCTTGAGCGGAATGTCGGCCTCGTAGAGCACGGCATCGACCGCGATCTCGGCCTGGGCGATCTCGGTGGCGAAATGGCCTTCCCAGATCGGGTCGCGGCCGAATTTTTCGCCCATGAACATCTGGAGCAGGACGCCCCGGATCGGCTCGATCGTCGCATAAGGCAGCAACAGCTCGATGTTGCCGCCGCGATCTTCCATGTCGATGCGCAGACGCACCAGGATGGCGGCGTTGGCGGGACGGCTGATCGCAGCGAAACGCGGATTGGTCTCGAGCCGGTCGATCGTGAAAGTCACCGGCGACAGCGGCCGGAATGCCTGCTCCGCATCGGTCAGGACCACCTCGACCAACCGCTTGACCAGCTCGGTCTCGATGGTGGTGTAGGGCCGTCCCTCGATGCGAAGCTGGCTCGAGCCGCGGCGACCACCGAGCAGCACGTCAATGATCGAATAGATCAGGCTGGAATCGACCGTCGCCATGCCGAAATTGTCCCACTCCTCGGCCTTGAACACCGAGAGCACGGCGGGCAGCGGGATCGAGTTCATGTAGTCGCCGAAGCGCACCGAGGTGATGCGGTCGAGCGAGACTTCGACGTTATCGGAGGTGAAGTTGCGCAAGCTTGTCGTCAGCAACCGCACCAGGCGGTCGAAGACGATTTCGAGCATCGGCAGACGCTCGTAGGAGACCATCGCCGAATCGATGATCGCGCGAATGCCGGAATGGTCGTCGAGCGTGACGTCGCCGACGGTGAAGCCGAGGAGATTGTCGATCTCCTCCTGCGACAGCACCCGCTCGCCGGAGTTCTTGCCGTTACCGAGATCGCGGCTGCCGTCCTCGACCATGGCCGCCCATTGCAGGGCCATGGTCTCGGATAGTTCGTTTTCGGCAGCAGCCTTTGCGGCCTCCGCGGGGTCCTCGGAATCGAGCGAGGCCTCCCATTGGGCGGCAATTGCATCCTGGTCCGGTTGGTCGTTGCCTGCCATGATCCCTAGCCCACCATGCTCACTGGATCACGACTTCCTTGAACAGCACCGCGCTGACCTGGACCGGCGCGACCGCCGCGTTGACGCGCTTGGTCAGCTCTTCCTTGAGGCGAAAGATGCCGGCGGAGCCGTTGAGGTCGGAGGAGCGCAGCTCGCGCACATAGGTCTGGAAGATGTCGGTGATGCGCGGCATCGTCGGCTTGATCGCCTCGATCTGCTTCTCTTCCTTCAGCTCCAGCACGATCTTCAGTTTCAGATATTGCACGCGCTCGCCGGGCGCGCCGGCGAGGTTGACCATCATGTCAGGCACGTCGATGAAGGCCGGCGGCTTCGGCGGGGGCGCGGCGTCGGCATGGTGTTCATCGTCGCCGTGGCGGAAGAAGAAGAACCAGGTCGCGGCGCCGCCACCGAGGACGGCGAGCAAGCCCACGGCCATGATGATGAGCTTGAGCTTGTTCTTCGGCGGAGCGGCTTCCGCGCCATCAGCGGCTGCCCCGCCTTCCGCTTCATTCTCTGCCATGGTCGGTAGTGCTCGCTCATCTCAAAAAGGGTCGAAAGAGCGAAGCCTCCTGGCAGACAATAACGCGATACAAATGCCCCAGCGCAAAGCGCTCCTCTTACATGCAAACGCTACGGTAATAATGGTTAACGGAACCTTTCGATTGAGCCGGCACTAGGAAAAATCTGCCGGGCAAACATGACTAACAGAACCTTTCTGCCCCCGCCAAACGACTCTGAAAAATAGTCAAGCCGTTGTAATGGCGTGGTTTTACGTGTTGGCACGGCTTTCGCTGAGAGAGGACCGAGACCGCTGGTTTGGGAGAACCGGATGGTCTCGTTCACGAGGTCCGCCAAGGCGCTTGGGAGAGCGAGCTGGCAGATCTCACTCAGGGGAGATTTCCGATGCAGAACGCGCTTCTGATCGGCCTGTCACGGCAGATGACGTTGGAGCGGCAGATGGATGTCATCGCCAACAACGTCGCCAACGTTAACACCAACGGCTTCAAGGCCGACCATTCGCTGTTCGAGGAGTTTCTGAACTCGAACGCGCACGAGGACAATTTCATCAGCTCCGACCGCCGGGTGTCCTACGTGCAGGACCGCGGCACCTACCGCGATGTCGGCCCCGGGCCGATGGAGCCGACCAACAATCCGCTCGACATGGCGATCAACGGCAACGCCTTTTTCGCGGTGCAGGCCAATGGCGGCGAGCGTTACACCCGCGACGGCAAATTCTCGCTCAACAACACCGGCCAGTTGGTCACCTCGACGGCAACCTCGTGCTCGGCACTGCCGGTCCGATCACCTTCCAGCCGACCGACCATGACATCAACATCGCCCCCGACGGTACCGTCACGGTGCTCGAAGGCTCCGCAAAAACCGATCCGATCCGCGGCAAGGTCCGCATGGTGTCGTTCGATGATCCGGCCAAGCTGACCAAGCTCGGCGCCAATCTCTACGACGTCGGCTCCGCCAACCAGCAGGCCGACACCAAATCCATCGTGCAACAGGGCTACATCGAGAAGTCGAACGTGAATTCGGTCGGCGAGATGAGCCACATGGTCGAGGTGATGCGCAGCTATACCGCCGTCGCCAACCTGCTCCAGCAGCAAAGCGACCTCCACAAATCGGCAATCGAAAAACTCGCCGACGTTCCGGCCTGATTGAGGGAGAACTGATATGCAGGCGCTTCACACCGCAGCGACCGGAATGGCGGCACAGGAACTCAACGTTCAGGTGATCTCCAACAACATCGCCAACCTCCGCACCACCGGCTTCAAGAAGCAGACGGCGGCGTTCCAGGACCTGATCTACGAGCACGTCCGCCGCGTCGGCGCGCAGGCTTCGGACCAGGGCACCATCGTGCCGGTCGGCGTCGATATCGGCGGCGGCGTCAAGACCGTCGGCACGCCGCGCAGCATGACGCAGGGCACGCTGTCGCAGACCGGCAACGATCTCGACCTCGCGATCTCAGGCGAAGGCTTCTTCAAGATCCTGATGCCGGACGGCACCTTCCAGTACACCCGCGACGGCACCTTTCAGATGGACAATCAGGGCCGCGTCGTAACCGCCCAGGGCAACCCGGTTCAACCGACCATCACGATCCCGAACAACGCCTCCGGCCTCACGGTGAACGAGCAGGGCCAGGTTTCGGTCACGCTGCCGGGTTCGTCGACCTCGGCCGTCCAGGGCCAGATCGGCCTCACCCGCTTCATCAACAAGGCCGGCCTCCAGCCCGTCGGCAGCAATCAGTTCACCGAGACGCCCTCCTCCGGTCCGCCGCAGGATGGCACTGCGAACTCGGAAGGCTACGGCAAGATCACGCAGGGCAGCCTCGAGCAGGCCAATGTCGACGTCGTCTCGGAAATGAGCGACCTGATCGCGGCCCAGCGCGCCTACGAGATGAACGCCAAGGTGATCAGCGCCGCCGACCAGATGATGCAATCGACCACGGCGCTGTTCCGCTGAGGTGATGATGATGACGCTCCGCACCACGCTCGCCACCATCTCCGCCCTGCTCGCGCTGGCGCTGCCGGCGCAGGCCGCCGACGACGGCATCGCCGCGCCGATGCTGCGCGCCAGCGTCACCGTCACCTCCGACGTGGTGCGGGTCGGCGATCTGATCGACAATGCCGGCTCGGCTGCGCTGATCCCGGTCTACCGCTCGCCCGATCTCGGCACCACCGGCGCGCTGCCGGTCGCCCAGGTGCTCTCGGTGTTGCGCGGAAAACAGGTGATCGGCGTGATGACCGGCGACATCAAGGAGGTGTCGGTCACCCGGCTCGCCCGAACGCTCGCCAGCAAGGACCTGGAAAACGCGGTCGCCACCGCGCTCGAGCGCCGTTTCGGCCTCGGCGAGGCCGCGAATATCAGCGTCACCTTTGACCGTGGCATCTCGGACATGCGGCTCGATGCCGCCAACACCGGCGCGCTCCAGCCGGTCGCGACCCGCTATGACGCCCGCAGCGGCCGTTTCGATATCACCTTCGAGATCAATAACGACAACAATCCGGTACCGACCAAGCTGCGCTTCGCCGGCACCGCGATCGAGACTGTCGAGGTCGCCGTCCTGACGCGCGACATTGAACGCACCGAGATGCTGAAATCCTCCGACGTCGCGCAGGAGCGCAGGCCCCGGGCCGAAGTAACCGGCGAGCCCGCCACGCGCGAGCGCGCGGTCGGCATGCAACTTCGCCGGCCGATGCGGGCGGGCATGCCGATCCGCGTCGCCGACATCGCCAAACCCGAATTCGTGCAGCGCGACCAGAGCGTCACCATCATCTACCGGGTGCCCGGCCTCTATCTCACCACGCGCGGCAAGGCCGCCGAGAGCGGCGCCGAAGGCGACACCATCAGCGTGCTCAATGTCCAGACCAAGCGCACGCTGACCGGAACTGTCACCGGCCGCGGCCAGGTCACGGTGCAAGGCGCGAGCCAGGCCACACCGACGGCGCCTGCCGTCGAGCCGGCCGACCAGACCTCGTCGCTGCAGCGGGAGACGCCGGTACCGGCGGCCCCAGCAGCGGTGTCGCCGACCAAGGTTTCGCAAGCCCAGATTCCGCCAGCCCAGTTCCTGCAAGCTCAAGCAAAGTCAGAGTAAGTCATGTCCGCTTTCAGTTCGGCTTCCCGTCTTCGTCGCGTCGCGCTCTCCGGTCTGTTGCTGGCCACTTGCGCGCTGGCGAGCGGCTGCTCCTCGATCGATCGCCTGTCGCAGATCGGCGAGCAGCCAAAATTGTCGGCCATCGACAATCCGACGACGCAACCCGGTTACAAGCCGGTACAAATGCCGATGCCGAAGCCGGAAGTCGCCTCCTACAATCCGAACTCGCTGTGGCGCAACGGCAGCCGCGCCTTCTTCAAGGACCAGCGCGCCCATCAGGTCGGCGACCTCCTGACGGTAGCCGTGAACATCACCGACAAGGCCAATATCGAGAACGACACCCAGCGCAGCCGTACCAACAAGGAAGATTCCGGGATTACCGACTTCATCGGTGCCAAGACGTTGGGAGCGCAGGCGCAGAAGGTCCTGCCCGGCCGTATCCTCACCGCCGACTCGACCGCGTCGAGCGAGGGCAAGGGAAGCGTCGATCGCAAGGAAGCCTTGCAGACCAACGTCGCCGCGGTCGTGACCCAGGTGCTGCCGAACGGCAATCTCGTGGTCGAAGGCAAGCAGGAGATCCGCGTCAATTACGAGATCCGCGAGCTCATCGTCGCCGGCATCGTCCGCCCCGAGGACATCCAGAGCGACAACACCATCGATTCCACCAAGATCGCGCAGGCCCGCATCGCCTACGGCGGCCGCGGCCAGATCATGGACGTGCAGCAGCCGCGCTACGGCCAGCAAGTCATGGACGTGCTGCTGCCCTTCTAGCCTTTCTGCAAGAGCTCCCACATCGTGTTCGCGAACCTAGGCGCGAGCGACGATGTACGACGCGGCCTCCGGTAGCTCCCCTGCCGGAGGCCGCATGTTTCTTACCATGGTGCGGCACAACCTCCGTCATTGCGAGCGTCGCGAAGCAATCCAGACTGCATCCGCGGAAAGACTCTGGATTTGCTTCGTCGCAAGGGCTCCTCGCAATGACGGCGGGGCAGGTCAGGTGAACTCCGCCTCGACCGTCCCCAGCCCATCGAGTTCCATCCGCACCTTGTCGCCGGCCTTCAGCCACAACGTCTTGACCAGACCCCGGTCAGCACGAGTTGGCCCGCGTGCAGGCCCTTGCCCTCGGCGGCGAGATGGTTGGCGAGCCAGGCGAGTGCGTTGTGGGGATGGCCGAGCACGTCCGCACCGGTGCCCTGGCTCACCTCTTCACCATTGACGATGGCGCGGCCTTTAACGGCCTTCAGGTCCGGCACCGCCGAGCGCGGGATCGAGGGACCGAGCACGCAGCCGGCGGCGAAGAAATCATCCGCGATCAGTGTCGGCGCGCCCATCATCTCCCATTTCACGTAGCGGTCGTCGACGATCTCGATCGCGGGCTGATAGGCCTCGACGGCTTCGCCGACCCATTCAGCCGTGAACGGCGCCTCGCCGGCGGCGAGGTCGCGCTTCAGCCGGACCGCGATCTCGCATTCGACGCCGACGCGGACATAGTCGGCAGCCGTGAGCTCCACGCCGCTGTCGTGAACACCCTTCTGGAACACGCCGCCGCCGCAGGGATGCGGGATTCCGATATAGTCCTGCATCACCTGGCTGGTGCAGCCGATCTTGTAGCCGACCAGTGGCCCGACATACGGCAGCAGGAGATCGTGCAGCGCGCGCTGGACCTGGTAGCCTTCCGCCTCGTCGGCTGGCGGAACCTCCAGCGCCGCAAGCGGCGCATGGTTCCGCCGCGCCAGCGCGATCGCCTTTGCGGCTGCGAGAATTTTGTCCATCGGCGCCGCCTCCCACGCTACGCGATCATGCGCGACAGTGGAGCATCCCCGCCCAGGCCTGACAAGCGCGGGCCGCGGATGGCCTTGCGTCTTCACCAGGCAAGCCGGAGACCCCGATGCCGCGCTCGTCTCTCGTCTCCCGCGCAACAATCGCCCGCAAACGCAGACGCCGGCGTTTAAGGAAATGTTGAGCTGGTCGAAGCTTTATGGAGGCGCGCAGCTTGCAGCCTTGCAGGTGACGCGAGAGGCGTGATTGCAGCGATGCTTGATGCTGCTCGATCAGCGCTTCAACAGCAGAGTCGATCTCGTTGATGCGACTCGCAAAACCTTCCCCACCCGAAGTGAAGGCTGTTTCTCATGTGAACTCACGTGAGCTCGGAGGAATAGACTCCATGTTATTGATCCCGATTCACATTTCGCGATTGCACGCGTGAGCTGACGCGCGCCGCTGCACGCGGCAGGCAACATGCGGAGCACGGCGCGAAGCGGCGCCTTGAGCCCAAAAACAAAGAGCCGCATCGCTGCGGCTCGGCCTCTATTCGTCGCGATAGACCTTCTCGCGTTTCTCGTGGCGCTCCTGCGCTTCCACCGAGAGCGTCGCGATGGGCCGGGCCTCGAGCCGCTTCAACGAGATCGGCTCGCCGGTATCCTCGCAATAGCCGTAGGTGTTGTCCTCGATGCGCTGGAGCGCGGCGTCGATCTTGGCGATCAACTTGCGCTGGCGGTCGCGGGCGCGGAGTTCGATGGCGCGGTCGGTTTCGGACGATGCCCGATCGGCGAGATCGGGGTGGTTCACGTTCTCCTCCTGCAAGGCTTGCAGGGTGAGCTTGGACTCTTTGAGGATCTCATCCTTCCAGGCGAGGAGCTTCAAACGGAAGTACTCCTTCTGCCGGTCGTTCATGAAAGGCTCTTTTTCGGTCGGTCGGTAGTTTTTCAACTTTTCCAAGGGCAGCCCATCTTCTGAAGCAACGACTCGTGAACGGAACGAAGTCCGTTGAGCCGGGGCTTATATAGCGACCTCCCGTGACAGACAATATTTCCTTAATCGCTGGGTTACCGCCCCCAAACCCTTGCACCGGAAGGTTTATCCGGCAGACCCCGGGGGCGGCCAAGAACTCGCAAAACTCAGTAGCCTACCGTGAAACGCTGCCTCGGATGAGCCGGCCGCTCGATTTCGTCGGCCACTGCAATGGCGTAGTCGGCGAAGCTGACCCAGCTCTTCCCGCTCGCATCTGCGAGAAGCTGGTCGGTCCCGAGCCGGAACTTGCCAGTCCGTTCGCCCTCGACGAACAGCGCCGATGGCGAGATGAAGGTCCAGTTCAGGTCCTTTTCCTGCCGCAGCAGGTCGAGAAACGCAGAGCCCGCCTCGGCCTCGGCCTTGTATTGGGCCGGAAAACCGGGGGTTGTGACCAGCTTCACGCCGGGGGCGACCTCCAAGCTGCCGGCCCCACCGACGACGAGATAACGTCCAACTCCGGAGGCCCTGGCGGCTCCAATTAGCTTGTGCGCGTCGCTGGCCAGAAAGTGCACGGAACTCACTGCGACATCGTGCCCGGCCCATAGCTTCGTGAGGCCTGTCTGATCGAGCACGTCGCCCTTGGTCGGCGTGACGTTCGGCAGGCCTGCGACCTTCTCGGGGTTCCGGGCGATGGCGGTGACGCTATGGCCGCGACGGGCCAGTTCCTTGGTGATCTCCGACCCGGCCCGGCCCGACGCACCGGCAACTGCGATTTTCATGGAAGGCTCCTTTGCTTCTAAAGTAACTATCAGTTACTAGATATCTCAAAGAATGCTGGTGTTAAGAGAGCACTTTGTGTTTACCTGATTACGCGGGAGTAACCGGCAAGCGGTACGGAGCAGGAGGAGCGGAGATGAAACCCAACGTCTATGCAGCAGAGTGTCCAACGCGCCAGATCCTCGATCGCGTCGGGGATAAATGGGCGGTGCTGATCCTGTTGCTGTTGCGCGAGGAGTCAATGCGGTTCAATCAGTTGCGCCGCACGATTGAAGGTATCTCGCAGAAGATGCTGAGCCAGGTTCTCAAGTCGCTCGAACGCGACGGCCTGATCAAGCGCCACGCCATCGCGACCGTGCCGGTGACGGTGGAATATTCCATCACCCAGCTCGGGGTGACGCTCGCCAGCGCCGTCGATCCGCTGCGCGATTGGGCCGAGCAGAATCTGAAAGACGTGCTCGCCGCCCAGCGCCGCTACGATCTCGCAGCAGAAGGAAGAAGCGGCGTAAGGCAGCTCCGCGCGCGCTGCACGGATCGGATGACGATCAGGCCTGGCCGGCCTTGGCGAGTTCGACCTCGACGCGCAACTCGATCTCGGAGAGGACGGAATCGAGGCCGGGATCGCCGGATGACGATTTCAGATTCGCCGCGGCATCCCGCAACCGCGTGACTGTGGATGCGTCGAGATTGCCGGACAAAAGTCCCATCTTGAGATCGTCGAGGACGTCGAGCGCGGTCTTGCCGCGGGTCACCGAGCGCTTGCGGCGCTCGACCGGATCTTCCTCGATGCCTTGCAGGGCGAGCAGCGCGTCGATGTTCGCGGCCGCCTTCGGCGCTGCTGCCGCCCGCGTCTCCTGTGCCGAGGACGTCTCGGGCAACACGAACGTGCCGGAGCTCGTCCGTCTGGCCTGGTTGGCCGGCGCTCCAAGCGTGGTGCCGTTCGGTCCGTAGATGCGCATCGAAGCAATCCGGGTGATCGATACCGTCACCTTCGCCGTTTTATGGTTAACGAGGCGTAAACAGCCCGGCAAAATCTGCCGAGAGGCGGCAGTTTCGCTCCTCAGGGCGAACGCATCTTGGCACCGATCGAAATAGATTTATTCAACCTGATCAACCGCCTAACCCCACTGCCCCGCGTTGGCACAGCGCTCGCAAGGAAAGCGTCGGACCAGCTCGTCATGGGAGTGTCGAGACGGTCCGAGATTTGAGGAGCCTCGGGGAGCAGAGGATGCCAGGCGTTCGTTGGTTGAGGATTTTGGGAGTGGCCTGCGCCGCGCTGTCAGCGCTGACGCTCTCGGTCGCGTCCGCAAGTGCGACCTCGCGCATCAAGGATCTCGCCAATATCGAAGGCGTGCGGCAGAACCAGCTGATCGGCTACGGCCTCGTCGTCGGCCTCAATGGCACGGGCGACACCCTCAACAACATCCCCTTCACCAAGCAGTCGCTGCAAGCGATGCTCGAGCGCATGGGCGTCAATATCCGCGGCGCCACCATCCGCACCGGCAACGTCGCCGCCGTAATGGTGACCGGCAACCTGCCGGCGTTCTCCACCCAGGGCACACGCATGGACGTTACGGTGTCCGCGCTCGGCGATGCCAAGGATCTGCGCGGCGGCACCCTGCTGGTCACTCCCCTGCTCGGCGCCGACGGCAACGTCTACGCGGTGGCACAAGGCTCGCTGGCGATCTCCGGCTTCCAGGCCGAAGGCGAAGCGGCCAAGATCGTGCGCGGCGTGCCGACGGTCGGGCGCATCGCCAACGGCGCCATCATCGAGCGCGAGATCGAGTTCGCGCTCAATCGCCTGCCGAACGTGCGGCTCGCATTGCGCAATGCCGACTTCACCACCGCCAAGCGCATCGCGGCCGCGATCAACGACTATCTCGGCGTCAAGAGCGCCGAGCCGATCGATCCCTCCACGGTACAGCTGTCGGTTCCGCCGGAGTTCAAGGGCAATGTGGTCGCCTTCCTCACCGAGATCGAGCAGCTCCAAGTCGATCCTGATCTCGCCGCCAAGATCGTCATCGACGAGCGTTCCGGCATTATCGTGATGGGCCGCGACGTCCGCGTCGCCACCGTCGCGGTCGCCCAGGGCAATCTCACGGTGACGATTTCCGAGAGCCCGCAGGTGAGCCAGCCCAATCCGCTGTCGCGGGGACGGACCGTGGTCACCCCGCGCTCCAGCGTGGGCGTGACCGAGGACGGCAAGAAATTCGCCGTCGTCAAGGACGGCGTCTCGCTCCAGCAGCTCGTCGACGGCCTCAACGGCCTTGGCATCGGCCCCCGCGACCTCATCAGCATTCTGCAGGCGATCAAGGCCGCGGGCGCGATCGAAGCCGACATCGAGGTGATGTGATGCAGGCCGGCTTGATCAACACCGCACACCTCGCGACCTCTTCCGCCTTCTCGGTAGAGAGTCGCAACGGCCGGCCCGACTTCGAGCTCGCGGCCGCGCTTCAGAAGGTCTCGCCGCAGCAGCAGGCGAAGGCGCAAAAGACGTCGACCGATTTCGAGGCGATGTTCCTCAACAGCATGTTCTCGCAGATGACGTCAAGCCTGAAGGGCGAAGGGCCGTTCGGCGACACGCCGGGCACCGGTGTGTGGCGCTCGATGCTGACCGAGCAATATTCCAAGAACTTCGCCAAAGCCGGCGGCGTCGGCGTCGCGAGCGAAGTCTACCGCACCCTGATCATGCAGCAGGCGAAAACCATCCGCACGGCATAAGGTCAAACGACATGAACCAATTCAACGCGTCACGTCGACCGATGCAAGCGCAGCGCCCAAGCACCGCGCCCGGCAGCGCCGAGGCACGCAAGCTTGCCGAGGATCTGATGGACGCGATGAGCGCCCTGCTCGGCCTGATCGAGCGCGAGACCGAACTCGTGCGTGCCGGCAAGGTTCGTGAAGCGATGACGCTCGAGAGCAAGAAGCAGGAGCTGTCGCGGAACTATGTCGGGGCCGTCAGCCGGCTGAAGGCGAGCCAGGATCAGCTCGCGAAATCCGCGCCCGAACTCCTCTCGACCCTGCACCGGCACCACGACGCCTTCCGCGCCATGCTCCAGGTCAACCTCACCGTGCTCGCGACGGCGCATGCGGTCTCCGAAAGCGTCGTCCGCGGCGTCAATGCCGAGATCCAGAAGCGCAACGTGCCGAACACCTATACCGCGGCGGGACGTCGCGCCACGCCGGGCCCGCGCCATATCACTCCGCTCGCGGTCAGCCGCTCGCTCTGAGCGTACGCAGGCAACAAGCTGCAATTTTACGAAAAACCGCGCGGCGATGTCGTCGCGCGGTTAGGCACGTTTCCTTACCGGGTCTTCAATCCTGGTGTTCCATGGTTGCTTATTGAGAGGGGTTGGGATTTGACTCACGCGAGGCAACCAGGAGGCTGCCATGAGTACAGATTTCAGCATCAGGCCGGTGGGGATACCGGCCCCTGCGCAGATCGTAACGACGTCGAATGCGGCGGCGAACGAGGCCGTGCAAACTGATTTGCCGGTGAGCCAGACGGTCGCCGCGAGCGATACGAGCGCGGCTGTGCGCAATGATCTGCAAAGCAACGAGAACATCTCGCGCCAAGTCGTGTTCGATCAGGCGGCCGCATCCTTCGTCTTCCAGATCCTCAACGAAAAGACCGACGCGGTGGTCAACCAGTTTCCGGACGACGCAATGCTGCGGCGGCGGGCTTATTTCCATGCACTGGATTTGAAGTCCGAGCCCTCGCGCCCGCTCAACACGGACCTCAGTGCCTGATCATCAGGTCTGGAGCGTGGCCTGCGCCGTATCGAGATAGGTCGAGCCGGTCGCGGGATCGGTCACGACGTTCTTGATCTCCGCCTTGCCGACATTGGTCAGCGTAAACTTCGTATTGCCGAAGCGGAACGAGAAGTCCTTGATCAGGACCTGCTGATACTGCGATGTATCGCCGCTCTGGTAGTGAATCTGGGCGCGAAAGCCGTCAACGTTCGAAATGCCGAGCGAGAACGTCTTGCCGTCCGGATATTTGCCGGTCCATGTGCCCTTATAGAGCGTCGGATCGACGGCCACATATTTGGTCTTGCTCGGAACCGACGTGACGGCCGACTTGTACGCGGTCGACAGGATGCTCATCAGGTCGGCCACGGCAACTCTCCGTCAGGGACGTCCGGACAGGCCGGCGGCGATATTGCGGTTGATCTCGATCAGCGGACGGAAGTGATCGAACTGCGGGCTCATCTGGAGCGCCGCGGTCTGGCTCAGCACGAACACGCTGATGTTGGCGATCTTCTGCCGGACTTCAATGGGCTGGGGATTGGTGTCGCGCATCGCTTCGCTGAGGAAGATGGTCCAGAGCTTGCGATTGAACATCAGGGCGTGCCTGGTCTCTTCGCTGAGCGGGTCGGCATTGTTGACGGCGTCCTGCAGCTTGTTCGCGGCCTTGAGCAGCGTCTGCGCCTCGACGTCGCGAGGAGATGCAGTGGTCGTCGCAACGCGCGCGTAAGCCGAGGCAGCGGAATTCGACATCAATCACACCCTGGAGGTTTCCTAGCCCGTTGAACAGGCTTAAGGATTTCTTTCCCAACCCTAGGCAGCACCGCTTAAGATTTGCTTACGTGAGAGAGTGGAAGCGCTCCGGACAATTACGGGGCACGGATTCTTTCTCACTTCAAAGCTAGATGCGAGTGCGTGCGCTGTAAACGATCGCATTCATCATGCGCTGATCTGAGCTAATCTTGTCTTAGCGATCTCGCTAAAAGAACGGCGGGGCATTAGCCCCGCCGCGATGTGTCGACTAGCGATTCTGCGCTGCGATATTAGCGGAGCAGTTGCAGCACACTCTGCTGCGACTGGTTGGCGAGCGAGAGCGCGGAGACCGCGATCGATTGACGGGTCGACAGCGCCTGGCTGTTGGCCGCTTCCTCGTTGGTGTCGGCGAGCGTCAGGTTCGACGAGCCGGTCTGCAGCACGTTGATCAGGTTCTTGGAGAAGTCCTGACGTACCTGCACGATCGACAGGTTGGAGCCGAGCGCGGAGCCTTCCGACCGCAACGTGCTCGAGGCTGCGTTCAAGCTGGTGAGCACCTTGTTGGTAGCGCCGTTGTCGATGAAGTCGACGCCGGTGACGAGATTGCTCAGGCCGAGGCCCGCCGCGTTGAAGACCACGCCGTTGATGCCGAGCGTGGAGCTGCCCGTCTCGTTGAAGATCAGCTTCAACGTATCGCCGTTGAGCAGGTTGACGCCGTTGAACGAGGAGTCCTGCGAAGTCGTGTCGATCTGCGCCAGGATGTTGTTGAACTGGCTGACTAGGTTGGAGCGCGCCGTCTGCGCCACAGGATCCTGGATCGGCGGCTGCGCGGTGGTGAACGCAACCGTGCCAGTAATCGTGCCTCCGACCACGCCGCCGGCGGCCACGGAGCCGAGTGTCGACGACGCGTACTCGTTGACGGTGGTGATCGTGAGCACACCGTTCGCGTCGATCGTCGCCGTCAGATGGTTGGCCTGAAGCTGGTTGTTGAGCTGGTCGAGCGTCTTGACCGTGCCATTGGTGCCGTCACCGAAGGTGACGTTCACGGGCGTGCCACTGTTGAAGGAGGTGAAGGTCAGGGTCTTGCCGGAGATGCTGCCCGCGCCCGGCGCGCGACCCGCGGTGAAGGCCGTGCCGGTGCCGGTCGGACCGGTGAGACCGAATGAGGACAGCGCGTTGCCCGTTCCGGTGATCGACAAATCTGCCGCCGTGCCGGTGCTGAGCTTGAGAGCGCCGTTGACCACCGACGATAGCGACGAGCCGGGCGCGGCAACCACGGCGGCGCCGCTGACGATGCCGGCACCCGACGCCAGATCGATCGCGTTCAGCGAGTCCTGAACGCTGCCGCCCTGGAGGTAGACGACGGAGTTGCCGTTATTGTCCGTCACGATGCTGCCGATCTTGGTCGAGCCCGCGGGGGCGGCGGCAGGCGCGGCCGCATTCTTGAAGGTGACGGTCTTGCCGTCCACGTTCAGCGTCGAGCCGTCATCAACGAGCGTGCCCAGCGTCGCCGAGGTCGTCAGGCGCGCCTTGGTAACGGTGACATTACCGGAGCCGGTCGCGGTGGTCAGGCCGAGCGCCTTCAGCAAGTCGGATTTGCCGGTGATGCTCAGGTCGGCGCCTGTTCCGGTCGTGAGGGTCAGAACACCTCCCGCGATGGCTGCGTTAGTGCCCGACGAATTCGACAGCGTTGCCGTGCCGGCGGTGATTGCGGCCTTTTGCACGCCGCTCGCCAGGTCGATCGCATTCAGAACGTCCTGAACCGTTCCGGTCGGGGCAGCTGTGGTACCGATGTAAACGGTCGAGTTGCCGTTGCCGTCAGTGACGACATTGCCGCTGAAGCCGGAGCCGGCGGGAACGCTGGCCGCTGCAGGCACGTTGCCAGCCCTGAACGTGATCGTCTTGCCGTTGACGACAAGCACGTCCCCATCCGATGGCGCGCCGTTCGCGGCGATCGTGGTCGCACTGGGCGCACCGGCCAAAGTGAGACCCGCAGCAAGGCTTGCGGCCGTGCCGGCGCCGTCGGGAGCAGCCGTTCCCGTCAGTGGCTGCGAGATGCCACCGAGGGTGATCGCGCTTGTAATCGCGTGCGTACCGCCGGCAGTACCGTCGGTGACGACATTGCCGGTTGCAGTTGTGTATGTATAGCTCGTCGTGCCGCGAAGATCGGCTGGCGATGCGCCGGGGATCGTGGTCGAGATGTTCGACTTTGTCGAGTAACCGACCGTGGTCTGAAGCGCTTGGTTGGCAATCGACTTGGCGCTGTCGATCAGCTTTTGCAGCGAGGTGATGCCAGTGTTGGCTGCCTGGAGAACCTGCACCCCGTTGTTGATGCCATCGAGCAGATTGCTGATGTCGCTCGCCCGGTTGTCCAGCCCCTGCGCGGTGAAGAAATTGGTAGGGTTGTCGAGCGCGGTGTTGACCTTCTTGCCGGTCGAGAGGCGCTGCTGCGTCGTAGCCAGCAGATCGGCCGTCGATTGCAGCGACAACAGGTTCTGGCGAACCGACGCCGAGAGAACGATGTTGGACATTGGCAGGTCTTCCTCTTGAACCGGGTAACGAATCGGGGCTCGCCGATCTGGAAAGCGGGCTTTCGTCCAGTTTTAGGGGCTGTCCTTTAAAGTATGGTTAACGGCGGTTTAAGGGATAGGGTTAATGCCGGGTTAGCGCCCCTCCTCCGCCCAGCGCGCGGGATCTATACGGTCCGTGCGAACGCAAAAAAGCGGCGAGGCCGAAGCCCCGCCGCCGTTTTAGTACAGCTATTTCAGTCGGTTATTAGCGGAGCAGCTGGAGCACGCTCTGCTGCGATTGGTTGGCCAGCGACAGTGCGGAGACCGCGATGGACTGGCGGGTCGACAGTGCCTGGCTGTTGGCGGCTTCCTCGTTGGTGTCGGCCAGCGTCAGGTTGGACGACCCGGTCTGGAGCACGTTGATCAGGTTCTTGTTGAAGTCCTGACGCACCTGCACCACGGAGAGGTTCGAACCCAGGCTTGAACCTTCCGAGCGCAGCGTGCTCGAAGCTGAGTTGAGGCTGTTGAGCACTTTGTTGGTCGCCGAGTTGTCGATGAAATCGGTGCCCTGCAACAGCGCGGCCAGACCCAGACCTTTGGAGTTGAAGGTCACGCCGGTGATGTTCAGGGTGGACTTGGCGGTCTCGTCGAACACCAGCTTGAGCTGGTCGCCGTTGAGCAGGTTGACACCATTGAACGAGGAGTCCACCGACGTCGTGTCGATCTGCGACAGGATATTGTTGTACTGAGAGACAAGGTTGGAACGGGCCGCTTGTGCCACCCCGTCAACCGTCGGCGTCGTTGCGTTCGACCAGGTCAGCGCAGTCGTGATCGTGCCCCCGATAGCGCCGCCGGCAGCGGCCGAACCGATCGTCGACGATGCGTACTCGTTGGTCGTCGAGATCGTGAGCAGGCCATTCGCGTCAATGGTTGCCGCGAGATTGTTGGCCTGAAGAGCCGTGTTGAGCTGATCGAGGGTCTTGACCGTACCATTGGTGCCGTCCCCGAACGTGACGTTGACCGCCGTACCGCCGTTGAAGGAAGCGAAGGTCAAGGTCTTGCCCGAGATGCTGCCGGCCGCGGGCGTGCGGCTCGCCGTGAAAGCGGTGCCGGTGCCGGTCGAACCGGTGAGACCGAGCGATGATAGCGCATTTCCGGAGCCGGTGATCGTCAGATCCGAATTCGCGCCGGTCGAGATGTGCAGCGAACCGGCAACCAGGGAGGAGTTGGTTTGACCGGTTGCCGTGCTCAGGGTCGCCGTACCGCTGGCGTTCGATGCGGTCTGCACGCCAGTGGCGAGGTCGACCGCCTTCAGCACGTCGGCGATCGAGGCCTGGTTGAGGTAGACCGTCGAATTGCCGCTGCCGTCGGTGACAATGTTGCCGCTCACGCCCGAGCCGCTCGCAACCTGTGCTGCGGCGGGGGTTCCACCGTTCTTGAACGTGATGACCTTGCCGTCGACGTTCAGGGTCGAACCATCCTGCACGAACGAGCCGAGGCTGCCCGAGGCAGTGACGCGGGCCGCCGTGACCGTGGCACTACCCGTGCCGGTCGCGGTGGTCAGCCCGAGAGCCTTCAGGATGTCTGCCTTGCCCGATACGCTCAGATCCGCGCCGGTCGAGCTCTTGAGCAGCAACGCACCGCTGCCGTTGACGCTCGAGGCGGTCTGGCCGGTGTTTGCCGTCAACGTGCCCGCGACATTGCTCTGCACACCGCTGGCAACATCGATCGCGGTCAGCACGTCGCCGATCGAGGCCTTCGTCGTCGAACCGAGATAGACCAGCGAGTTGCCGCTCGCGTCCGTGAACACATTGCCGGTGGTCACGCCGGCCGAAGCCGCGATCTGGGTGTAACCCGTCGGCGCAGTCGTCGGAGCATCGCCGGAGGCAAAAGTAACGGTCTTGCCGTCGACTGTGAACGTATCGCCCGCGACAACACCGGCATTGGCGTCACCGGCAGCCGCACCGTTCAAGAGCTTGGCGGCAGTCGTCGCCGCGTTGATCGCGGTGCCCGTATAGGTCGCCACGGCCGTTGCACCCAGCGTGGTTCCTGAAACCGCCGCCGTGGCGCCGCCGGCTGCGCCGGAGAACAGCACGTTGGAGAGCGCGGTCGCGCTCGAATAGGTCGTGGTGCCGCGCAGGTCGGAGGAGGTCGCACCCGCGATGGTGGTCGAGACGTTGGACTTGGTCGAGTAGCCGACCGTGGTCTGCAGCGCCTGGTTGGCGATCGACTTGGCGCTGTCGAGCAGCTTCGACAGGGAAGTGATGCCGGTGTTGGCGGCCTCGAGCACCTGCACGCCGTTGGCGATGCCATCGAGCAGGTTGTTGATGTCGCTGGCGCGGTTGTCGAGCGACTGTGCCGTGAAGAAGTTGGTGGGGTTGTCGAGCGCCGAGTTCACCTTCTTGCCAGTCGACAGACGGGACTGGGTGGTGGCGAGCAGGTCGGCGGTGGACTGGAGAGACAGCAGGTTCTGACGAACCGACGCAGAGAGAACGATACCGGACATAACTCTTACCCTTCTGGTTTACGCGTCTTCGTTCGATCGCAATGGATCGAGTGACGAGCACAGCCTGCGCGAACATGGCTAACAAAGGGTGAAACACGCGTCGCCGGTATAAGCCTCGGTTCACCATGAACCCATGGTGCACGTTGCGAGCGCCGGAAATCACACTGAATTCGTTGGCGGTTTTTTGCGCTTACGCTTCATTAACCATAACCGACGGTTACTTTTCGGAGCTCGATCGAAGACGCTCAAAGCGCTCGCGCAAAAAGCGGCGGGGCCGAAGCCCCGCCGCCTTGTCAGGTTTTTGATGTCTGCCGCGATTTAGCGGAGCAGCTGGAGCACGCTCTGCTGCGACTGGTTGGCCAGCGACAGTGCGGAGACCGCGATGGACTGGCGGGTCGACAGTGCCTGGCTGTTGGCGGCTTCCTCGTTGGTGTCGGCCAGCGTCAGGTTGGACGACCCGGTCTGGAGCACGTTGATCAGGTTCTTGTTGAAGTCCTGACGCACCTGCACCACGGAGAGGTTCGAACCGAGCGTGGAGGCTTCCGAACGCAGCGGTGCTCGAGGCCGTGTTCAGGTTGGTGAGCACCTTGTTGGTCGAGGAGTTGTCGATGAAGTCCGTACCCTGCACCAGGCCGGCCAGACCCAGACCCTTCGAGTTGAAGGTCACGCCGGTGATGTTCAGGTTGGACTTGCCGGTCTCGTCGAACACCAGCTTGAGCTGGTCGCCGTTGAGCAGGTTGACACCATTGAAGGAAGCATCCAGCGAAGTCGTGTCGATCTGCGTCAGGATGTTGTTGTACTGGGACACCAGGTTGGTACGGGTGGCCTGAGCAACAGCATCAGCAACCGGAGCGGTGGGATTCGACCATGTCAAGGCAGTCGTGAGCGTGCCCCCGATGGTACCGCCAGCGGTGGCAGATCCGAGTGTCGAGGACGCGTAGTCGTTGGTCGCTGAGACCGTCAGCAGGCCATTGGCGTCGATCGTGGCCGACAGGTTGTTGGCCTGAAGAGCCGTGTTGAGCTGATCGAGCGTCTTGACCGTGCCGCCGGTGCCGTCGCCGAAGGTGACGTTGACCGCCGTACCGCCGTTGAAGGAGGAGAAGGTCAAGGTCTTGCCCGAGACGCCGCCGGACGCAGCGGCGCGGCTCGCCGTGAAAGCGGTGCCGGTGCCGGTCGAACCGGTGAGACCGAGCGAGGACAGCGCGTTCCCGGTGCCGGTGATGGACAGATCCGAATTCGCGCCGGTCGAGATGTGCAGCGAACCGGCAACCAGGGAGGAGTTGGTTTGACCGGTTGCCGTGCTCAGGGTCGCCGTACCGCTGGCGTTCGATGCGGTCTGCACGCCAGTGGCGAGGTCGACCGCCTTCAGCACGTCGGCGATCGAGGCCTGGTTGAGGTAGACCGTCGAATTGCCGCTGCCGTCGGTGACAATGTTGCCGCTCACGCCCGAGCCGCTCGCAACCTGTGCTGCGGCGGGGGTTCCACCGTTCTTGAACGTGATGGTCTTGCCGTTGACGTTCAGGGTCGAACCATCCTGCACGAACGAGCCGAGGCTGCCCGAGGCAGTGACGCGGGCCGCCGTGACCGTGGCACTACCCGTGCCGGTCGCGGTGGTCAGCCCGAGAGCCTTCAGGATGTCTGCCTTGCCCGATACGCTCAGATCCGCGCCGGTCGAGCTCTTGAGCAGCAACGCACCGCTGCCGTTGACGCTCGAGGCGGTCTGGCCGGTGTTTGCCGTCAACGTGCCCGCGACATTGCTCTGCACACCGCTGGCAACATCGATCGCGGTCAGCACGTCGCCGATCGAGGCCTTCGTCGTCGAACCGAGATAGACCAGCGAGTTGCCGCTCGCATCCGTGAACACATTGCCGGTGGTCACGCCGGCCGAAGCCGCGATCTGGGTGTAACCCGTCGGCGCAGTCGTCGGAGCATCGCCGGAGGCAAAAGTAACGGTCTTGCCGTCGACTGTGAACGTATCGCCCGCGACAACACCGGCATTGGCGTCACCGGCAGCCGCACCGTTCAAGAGCTTGGCGGCAGTCGTCGCCGCGTTGATCGCGGTGCCCGTATAGGTCGCCACGGCCGTTGCACCCAGCGTGGTTCCTGAAACCGCCGCCGTGACGCCGCCGGCTGCGCCGGAGAACAGCACGTTGGAGAGCGCGGTCGCGCTCGAATAGGTCGTGGTGCCGCGCAGGTCGGTGGAGGTCGCACCCGCGATGGTGGTCGAGACGTTGGACTTGGTCGAGTAGCCGACCGTGGTCTGCAGCGCCTGGTTGGCGATCGACTTGGCGCTGTCGAGCAGCTTCTGCAGCGAGGTGATGCCGGTGTTGGCGGCCTGCAGCACCTGCACGCCGTTGGCGATGCCATCGAGCAGGTTGTTGATGTCGCTGGCGCGGTTGTCGAGCGACTGTGCCGTGAAGAAGTTGGTGGGGTTGTCGAGCGCCGAGTTCACCTTCTTGCCAGTCGACAGACGGGACTGGGTGGTGGCGAGCAGGTCGGCGGTGGACTGGAGGGAGAGCAGGTTCTGGCGAACCGAGGAGGAGAGAACGATACCGGACATACTGTTACCTTTCTGGTAGCTACGCGTCCTGTCTGACCAAGATCGATCAAACGACGGGCCGCACGGTGCGTCCAAGCCTCTAACAATCCGTGAAATGAAACCGCCGGTTTGTCCGCGTCGCGCCCAAAATGCCCTGGCGCAAACTTTCGAGCGCCCTCCTCGTCGTTACGCAAGATACTGAAATAGCTTCATCTTTTGGCGCGACGGCCGATGTTTACGACCCGTTAACCACATTGGGCAAGGATTGGACCCAAATCGGAGCAGGCAGCGACACGCGCGCCGCTCGTTACAAAAGGGTTGATGGAGAACAGGCATGGCTCTCAAGGTCGAGCTCAAACCGCACGAACGCATCATTGTCGGCAATTGCGTGATCACCAACACCGACCAGCGCGCCCGGCTGTTGATCGACGGCGAGAATGTCCCGATCCTGCGCGAGCGCGACATTCTCACGCCGGAGACGGCCGATACGCCGGCCAAGCTGGTCTATCTCGCGGTCCAGCTCATGTACATCTCGCCGGATCCGCAGACCCAGCACGGCACCTATTTCAACCTGGTGCGCGACATCGTCACCGCCGTGCCGAGCGCCTGGCCGATCATCGAGGGCATCAACAACCACATCATGAGCGGTGATCTCTACCGGGCACTAAAGGATGCCCGCAAGCTGATCGCCTACGAAGAGAAGCTGCGGGATCAGTACGAGGCGACGCATCCCAAGGCCGACGTCAGCTCGGCTGCCTGATCCCTGGTTCCAACACCAGCGCAAACGACAACGGCCCCGGATAATCTCCGGGGCCGTTGTCGTTCCAGCGGATGGCTCATTGCGCCGCGAGTGGCGGCGCCTCGATTTCGATCAGGCCTCCATCCGTCCGGCGTGCGCCGAATTCCAGCACGGCTGCCAGCAGCGCATCGATATCGGTCTCGCCCGTGCGATGATTGACGATTGCGGCGCGGATCGCGAATCTGCCGTCCAGCGTCGTCCCCGACGGCGTAGCGATACCGGATTCCTGAATATCGGCGACGATCTCGCGATTGACTGCATTGTCCGCGCGGTAGCGGAAGCAGACGATGTTGAGATTGACGGGCGCGAGCAATTCCAGCCGCGGCTCTGCGAGCACACGCGCTTCGAGATACTTCGCCAGCGCGCAGCTTCGCGTGATCACCTGGCCCAGCCGGTCGGTGCCAAACGTCTTCAGCGTGAACCAGGTCTTCAGCGCGCGGAAGCCGCGCGACAAATCGGGTCCGAGATCGCAGGGCCAGACCGCGCCGGCCGCAAGTCCCCGCGCCTCACGCTGGAGATAGGCCGCCGGCTGCGCAAAGGCCTGCCGATGCCGTTCACCGTCGCGGACCAGCAGGAAGCCGGCGTCGTAAGGCACCTGGCCCCATTTGTGGAAGTCGAGCGCGATCGAATCCGCAAGCTCGATGCCGTCGAGCAACGGCGTCAGCTCGGGCGAAAGGATAGCGAGCGCGCCGAAGGCGCCGTCGACGTGAAACCAGATTCCCTCCTCTCGGCACAAATCCGCGATGGCCCTGAGATCATCGATCGCGCCGATGTCCACCGTGCCGGCAGACGCCGCGACCAGGAATGGCTTGAAGCCGACCTCACGATCCGTCGCGATCTGCGCGCGCAGCGCGGCGACGTCGATGCGATGATCGGCATCGACGTTGATCTTGCGCAGCGCATCGGTGCCGAACCCGGCAATGTCCATCGCCCTGGAGATGCAGCCATGCGCCGCTTTCGACGCATAGGCCGTGAGCAGCGCGCCATCGTTGCCGATGCCGTGCTGTCGCGCCAGCGCGCCGAGCGCATCGGTGCGCGCGACCAGCACCGCCATCAGATTGGCCATCGACGTGCCGGTGACGAAGATGCCGCTCGCACCTTGCGGAAATGCGAACAGTCGCCGCATCCAGTCGACGATCTGGCGCTCGACCTCGATCGGCATGTGATCGCGTCCGCCGAGATTGGCGTTGAGGCCCGCCGCGAGCATCTCCGCGAGCATGCCCACCGCCGTGCCGCCGCCATGCACCCAGCCCATGAAGCCGGGATGGACATTGCCGGTCGCATAAGGCGCGACGTGCTCGGAGAATTGACGATAGACCTCGGCCAGATCGGTGGCGTTGCGCGGCACCTCGGCCCGAAGCGCCGCGCGAACCTCATCGGGAATCGGCTGCCAGACCGGCCGCGCGCGTACATTGGCGATGCCATCGATCGTTTCGTCGAGCATACGATGGGCGAGCGCGCGAAACTCCGTCCAGTCCTGCGGGTCGAGCGAGGTGCCGGTGACGGCTGCCTGCGCGTCGCGAACGATCTCGTTCATCTTGCACTCCCCTCGCCTGCCTTCGCATGGCGCGACAGCATCGCCGTGAACGCGGCGAAGATCTTGCGCATCTGCGGCGGCTTGTACGGAAACACCAAAGGCGAATCCATGTTGTGCACCACTGCGGTGTTATCAGCCTCAAACACCAGCAGCTCGCGTTCCCGGTTCTCGGCGCAATCGACGATGAAATAATCGAGGCCGACGCGCCTGCTCATCTCGTCGAGCGCGCTCTTGTGGCGCGCAGCGAAGGCGTGGTCGAAGTCGAGCATGAAGACGGCCTCTTCAGCACGCTTCTCCTCGCTGAACGCCATGTAGGCGTTGAGATACCAGATGTCCCAGCGTTCAGCGATTGCCATGTGGCAAGCGTAAGGCTTGCCGTCGACCATCGCGAGACGATATTTGCGGTAGAGCCCGTCGGGGCTCACATAGTCAACGAAGCGCGCGACGAAGAAGTCATGCTCTTCGCGCTCGACGAGATAGGCAGCGAGCGCCGAGGCGTCGTCGAGCTTCGCGAGCCCGACGCCGGCATGCGTGCCGCGGGGCCGCGCGATCATCGGAAAGCGCAGTTCGCTTGCGATGTCCTTGCAAGCAATCCGGCCCGCGGAGAGGTCCGCCAGTTGCGCACGCCTGGCGTGGATGGTCGCGGGAATCTCGAGACCTGGAATGCCCATCAGCAGCCGATACAGCTTGTCGCGATCGAGATTGCCGATGAGACCCGGGCGATTGAGCAGCGGCCGCGGCCAATACGGCGCGGCCTTTTCGATCCCGGCAAGCGCCTCGCGGCATTCTTCGGAATCGGATGCGACGACGATGGCGACGTCGTGGTCCGGCAGCTGCTCCGGCAGACCGACGCCATCGACCACATAGAGCGTCAACAGCTCGATCTCGGACTGCTCGAGCAGAAACTCGATCGGCGTATTGCCGCCCATGTCGATCGCGGCCGCTAGCGCAAGCACCCGCAGACGCGGCTTCTCGACCGTGCAAGGCGAACGAAACAGCCGATGAAAGGTGAGCACTTCGGCCTGGATGGCAAGCCCCGCCTGCTTGTCGCCGAGCAGCTGGACGATCAACGACAGATCAAGCCCCTCGCCGGCGTGCGCTGTGCCTTCGGAAATCCTCGCAACGAGATGATCGCGCAACGGGAGCAGATCCACGCCCTCGAAAGCCTGGCGCGTCAATTGCGCAAAACCGATGCGCTCGGCAAACGGGGCATCGGTGGTTGAGATCGGCGATTGAACTGGATGTTGCATTTCAAAACCCGAGGACAGGCGTATCCGGCGATACCGCGCCCATGGCGCGGTCGAGCACCAGTTCGACCTTCACCATGATATGAGCGATTTGATCGAGGACATGCTGAAGATTGGGTCGCGCTTGCGCCTCGTCCGCCGACCAGGCTTCCGTCACCAGCCCTGCGCCGACGCATAGCCGCAGTACCGCTTGCGGCGCATGATCGGACCGCTCGAGCCGAACCGGCTGGCCGACCAGGCAGCGCTGCGCGGCGACCCCCCGGTCTGCCGCGCTGCCGCCGATCTCATCGTTCACGTCGCGCGCCAGCGCGCGATGCACGGCGCTGGTGTCGGCGATGGAGGCCGGCTTGCCATTGCGCAGCAGCGTGAACGGAAAGATCGTGGGGTGGGCGAATTCCTGGTCATCCACGCCGGCCTTGTCGAACGCGGTCGGAACGGCCCGAAGCGACGGCGACAATGCGATCATGCTGTCGATACCGGCCCCAAGCTCGGCCATGGCCCTGGCGCGGAATGCTCCGGGCACCGCGTAATAGTTGCCGATGTCCGCCAGCGCCGCCTCCCAGCGCAGCCATTGACCGAAATTCGGCCGGCGCGCGAAGCGCGAGCGCAGCGCCGTCCATGCCATCGGCCAGTCGCTGCGGCCGGCATAGTCGAAGAAGCCGGGCGCGATCTCGCCAATGCGGTCGAGCGACCGTGACCGACCTTTTGGCACCAGCAGCGCGCCGCTGAACGCAGGGCCAC
The DNA here is from genome assembly GCF_041200145.1 of Bradyrhizobium sp. LLZ17. Lineage (NCBI taxonomy): Bacteria > Pseudomonadati > Pseudomonadota > Alphaproteobacteria > Hyphomicrobiales > Nitrobacteraceae > Bradyrhizobium > Bradyrhizobium zaerense. Next base: position 216,503 of record NZ_CP165734.1, on the reverse strand, counting down.
CGAAAAACTTCGATCCGGTGATCAACACCATGTCGCCGCGGTCGAGATAGGCGCGCAGCCGCCGCCGCCCCAACCGCGCCTGGCAGGCGTCGACGACGATCTGGACCTTGCGGGGCCAGCGCCGCGCGATCTCGTCGAGGCAGGCGGCACTTGGCGCGCGCCAGCCCAGCTTTGACGAATCCATGATCTGGAGCAGCACGGGCGTGCCCTGCGCGATCGCGGTTTCGACCGCGCGCAACACCGCGGCATCCGCATCCGGACGCATCGCAATGTCGGATTCGGCGTCAAGCAGCGGCACCGCGATGCTTTCGCCGGCGAGGCCCGCGACCGCACTGTCCTTGCGCACCGTGAAGCCGCTCGCCGTCACCGTGCCGAAATGGCGGCCGCGCGCGGTATGCGCGGTGCCGCTTCCGGTCTGGTCGGCCCCGACCACGATCGTCACCGGCAGCCCGCCGAGTGCGGCGCGCGCCAGGAACAGCGCGTGAAGCTGCGAATCGGTGCCCGACGGCGAGAACACGATGTCCACGCGCGGCGGCAGCTGAAGGTAGCCGCGCAATTCGTCACGCATGTCCTCGCAGCGCCTGTCGAAGGCAATTTCGACCTCGTCGAACAACGATTTGTGGACCAGTTCCTCGCGCGCCAGCGCGGCGCGATCATAGGCAGCCTGCGAGATCGGCGATGCGGTCGACGAGGCGAAATTCCAGAGATCCGGCGCGGGCGACGGCGCGCAGCCATAGGCGTTGACGCGATGTTTCGGGTCGAGCGCCAGCCGCTGGTCTCCGCCGGACACTAGCAGCGTATCCAGCGGTGTGAAGAGATCGCGCAGGCGGTAGCGCGAGCCGCCGTCGGACGCTCGCTCGGTATCTGACAGACGGGATGCGCCGGCGCTCATCCCGAAAGGCTCACGCCGCATCGGCTGCAACCGCGGGTGCCGGCGCGAATTGCGAGGTGATGTCGCCGTGGAACACCGAAGGGCCGACATGGTCGAGCGAACTCTGGATATCGGCCCAGATCTCGCCGCCGATGTCGGTCCAGCGCTTGCAGAAGGCGAAGTCTTCCGACAGGTAGGTGCCGGTGGCCGGATCGATCATGCATTCGAACAATGCGAACCGATTCTGGCTCGTCGCCAGCGCGTCGTGCGAATGCTCGCGGAAGAACTGCAAGCCCGCATAGTTCGGATGGCGGCACATCGCCTCCAGCGCCTGGCGACGGATCATCAGGAAGCCGGTGCCGGCATAGCGCACGCGGGTGAAGCCGTTGACCACCACGATGCGGTCGGGGTCCTCGATCTCGAGCACGTAATCGAGCGAGGCCGCCGGTACGTCGGCCCGGCCGGACTGGATCGCCCGCTTCGCCTTGTCCCAGTTGACCCGCTTGATCGGATAGCACCCGGCGACGACATCAGCCCCGGATTCTGACCAGCCGAAATACCTGCTCCGGCTTGAACCCGATATCGGCATCGATGAACAGGAAATGCGTGGCCTTGGGATCGTCCAGGAACAGTGTGACCAGATTGGCCCTTGCGCGCGTGATCAGCGCATCGCCGTCCCGCAAGTGCACCTTGAGCTCGAGATTGGACATGCCGTGCACGGCGCGCTGGAGCGCGAAGATCGAGCTCGCGTAAATGCTCGACACCTGCCCGCCGAAACACGGCGTGGCCACCACCAGTTGCACCTTGTCCGACATCGACGGCTCCGCCCCCGTTCAAATCCTCACCAAGAGGTAAACAGGCATGGTTAACGGCGCCTTAATGCGCCCTTACAGGTACTTGACGAGCGAGAGCTGCGCGAGATTGGAGGTAGTCTGGTAGGACGCCTGGAGCGCGTTCTGGAGCGACAGGATTTCGCTCGCGACCTGGTCGGGAGAAGCCGATTCCGCCTGATCGATGATGGTCTGAAGCTGCGCCTTGGCCTGGGTCTGGCGCGTGGTCGCGTCCTTCATCGTGTTCTGGGCCATCGCGATATCGGTCTGGATGTCCTCGACGCGCTGTTGCCCGGGCTGCGGCGTCAGCGCCTGAGTGGTGCGCAGGCTCAGCGCCGTCACCTGGGCGCCGGAATATTGCCCGGTCGGCGACGTCGAGAACGTGCCGTACACGGCAATCGCCTGCAACTGACGGCGGATCGCATCCTCGTCGGCCTGCGCGCCATATTGCACCGTGACGGAATCGTCGACCCGTGCCACGGCCGTCGAGCGCGGCGAGCCGGGCCCGTCATTGCCGGTGTACCATTTCACGGTCGTGGCCGAGCCGTTCACCAGCGTCGTCGCCGAGCTCGCCGGCGAAGAGCCGACACGCAGCGGCGGCTGCGTCGCGGTGATCGGCTGCGAGGCGAATCCGAGCGCGTTCATTGCCAGCGTGTTGCTGGTCGAAATACTCAGGCTCGCCGCATCGTCGGTATTGATCGTGACCGCGCCGCCGTGGATCGTCGACGGCTTCGAAGTGCCCGTGATCGAGTCGATCTTGCTCATCAGCGTCTGGATGCTATCGGTGACGTTGAGCTGGTTGCCGGTCGCACCGGAGGCGACGAAGCTGAGCGTGGTGCCGTTGACGGTGATGGTGTCGCCGGCGGAAAAGCCGGGCGAGATCGAGTCCGACGGCGCGGTGCCCGACAGCGCGGTGGCGCCGCTGATAGGTGCCACCGGGGCCGCCTGGTTGGTCTTGGCAGCACCGATCGCCGAGCTGTCCGTGTTGAAGAAATTGTCGCCGGCGGTAACGGCGGATGCCGCCACCAGCGACGTGTTGGCGAGCTTCGTGATGGCGGTGTTCAGCGCGGTGTTGAGGTTCGTCGCGGTGTTGTTTGGGTTGACGGGGGTGCTTGCATCAATCGCAAAGCTCCCGAGCGGCGTCGGTGTCGCGCTGGACGCGGTCAGGTCGATCTGCTCCGTCGAGCCGTCGGGTAGCGTGAACTGCACGCTGAGCTTGTCGCCGCTGTTCGGGTTGACGCCGTTGAGATCCACCGAGAACGACACCGGCGAGCCGCTCGGACCGGTGAGGGTCGCGCCCGTCAACGTCGAGGAGACCGCGGCGATCTTCAACCCGAATGGCGATCCCGCGACGTCCTCGGACACCTTCACCGAGCTCGGCGTCGGCTGCGTCTGCACCAGCCGCCCCATGCCGTTGGCGCCGAGGTCGGCGGCCCGGCGCTCCGCCATGACGGTCTTGAATCCCGCCTGCGTCGTGGTGCCGTTGATGATATCGCCGGCGTTGGCGACCGACTGCGTGCCGACCGCGGTTCCGGAGAACAGATAGCGATTGCCCGCCTGCGTGTTGAGAACGCCGACCATCGAGCCGAACTGTGCGGCGGCGGTGTTCTGCGCCACCGTCTGGCCGTTGACGTTGAGAGCCTGCGAGGAGGTGGCCGAACCCGTCTGCACGGTGTTGCGGATCGTCGTCAGCGACTGCAGCGCCGTATTGGCGAGGTTGATGTTGACGTTGACGTTTGTCATCGTGTCGGTATAGGCGGCGATGTCGGACAATTGTGAGCGCGAGGCGATCGCAAAGCCTTCGTTGGTCCCCATGCCGGAATAGTTCTGCGACAGCTTGCCGGTCGAGAGCTGCGTCGACAGGTCGGTGAGCTGCTGGTTGATGTTGCGGATCTGCGCGCCGAGGACCGACGAAGAGTAGTTGATGCTGCTGATCGACATGTTGCGGCGCCCTTACACTTGATACGCGTGGTTACCCTTGAGCCTGGAGCAGCGTGGTCATCATGCTTTGCACCACCGACATGAGATGGGCATTGGCCGCGTAGGCGTTCTGAAGCTGGATCAGGTTCGACATCTCCGAGTCCAGGTTGACGCTGGAGGTCGAGTTGAACTTGGCCTGGAGCGTCGACACCACGACGCTCTGGCCCTGCTGGAGCTGGGTCGCCTGGGTCGATGCGTTGCTCTGGACGCTCAGGAACTGCTGCAGGTAGTTCGAGACGCTGCCGCTGAACGGCTGACTCGCCGAGCCGAGTCCCGTCTGCGGTGAATAGGAGAACACCGTCGAGGTGAGCTGGGAATAGAGGAAGTCAGAGCGCGTGGTGTCGCCTGCCGGCGTCACCGGCGAGGTGCTGTAGACCGACAGCCGAGTCGGATCGTTGGTGAGCTGCGTGTTCACGGCGATGCGACCGGCAAGGCCGGTCATCTGCGAACCCGATGCCGTGATCGCACCGGTATAGAGCGCCTGACCACCATCAGTGAACAGCGGCAGTTGCGGACTGCCCGAGGTCAGCGACGAGATCGTCTTGGTGATCGTGGACGAGTTGACCTTGGCGAGGCCGGTACCGTCGTCCGTGACCTGCAAGCTTGTGGCAGTCGCAGGCAGCGGGGCCGGGGAGAATGTCAGGTGCGTCCCGGCAAGCGCGTTGTTCAGGGACGCCGCAATTGCAGGCCATGCCACCCGAAAAATTGACCCCGACCTGCACGGGGTTGGCGTTGGTGGCGTTCTGAAGCGGCAGCGCCGCCGGGTCGGTCACATTGACCAGCGTGATCTGGCGCTGCGTGTTGGTCGTCGTGTCGGTGTAGGTGATGTTGGCTGTATTGCCCGGTGCGACGCCGGCGAGATCGATTTGGAAACCCGCGGGTGGACCTGCGATCGCGCTGCCGGCCGTGGTCTTGTCGGAGAGCGCGCTCGACATCGTCGCGGCGAGCTGGTCGACCTGGGTCTGTGCCTGCACCAGCGTCTGGTCGCGCAACTTCAGATCCGCCGCGATCTGGCCGGAGGACACCACGTTGTTGGCGACGACGTCGAGCTGAGCGCCGTTCGGAAGCTTGATGTTGAACGCGCCGACACCGGACTTGGCTGGATCGGAATTGTAGAGCGAGGTCGCCGAGAGTGCGCCGGCGGAAGCGAACGTGAATTGCGAGGCGAGCCCCGCGCCGACGAGTTGGATGCCCGTCGTGGTAAAGATGTTGGCCTGGTTCGATCCGTCGGTGGTGACGCGGACGTCGACAAATTTGGACAGCGAGTTGATGGCCTGGTCGCGCTGATCCATCAGCGTTGCGGCGGACGGATCACTCGAAGACAGTCCCTGAAGTTTGGTGTTGATGTCGGCGATCGTGTTCATCGCCGCGTTGGCCTGCTGTGCCGAGGTGTTGAGATCCTGCTCGGCGTTGGAGCGCAGCGACTGGATGCCCTTGGTGGTGACGTTGAGCTGTGTCGCCAGCGCCTGTGCCGCACCGAGCGCAACCGTCTGGGCCGACGACGAGCCCGCGCTCGTCGACAGCGCCTGGAGCGTGCTGGTGAAATTGTTCAGCGCTGTTTCGAGCGTGCCGCTGTTGCCGGGCGTGCCATAGACATTCTGAAGCTGTTTCAGGATGTTGGCCATCTGGTCGGCATAGCCGCTGCCGCCGGTCTCGGTGCGGAGCTGGTTCTGCACGTAGGTGTCGAGCTCGCGGCTGACCCCGGTCGTGACTACCGTGGATCCGAAATCACCCGTGGTGACCTCGATCTGGTTTGGCGTCTGGGTGACGTAACCAGGCGTCTGCGAGTTTGCGACGTTCGAGGAGACGATCGAAAGCGCGGCCTGGTTGGCGCGCAGACCGCTCATCGCACTGGCGAGGGCTGAACTCAAACCCATGGTGACTTGCCGCCTTTGGTTACGTTACGTGCCGGAAGACCGATCAGCGCAACACGTTCAGGAGATCCTGCACCATGGAGTTCGCCGTCGTGATCACCTTGGTGTTGGCCGAATAGGCCTGCTGGGTCACGATCAGCTTGGTGAATTCGTCGGCGATGTCGGTGTTGGATCCCTCCAGCGACGAGCCGCTGATCGTCCCCGATGCACCGTCGATTGCAGGTCCCGACTGATCCGTCGCCGCGTAGGCGCCGCCATCGAGCGCCTTCAGATAATTGGTGCCGTTGAAGTGCGACAGCGACACCGAGGCGAGGTCGAGGTTCTGGCCGTTGGAGAAGGTGCCGACCACGAGGCCGTTGTTGTTGACCGCGACCGAACGCAGCTGGCCGGCGGCGTAGCCGTTCTGGGTGATGGTGTTGATGGTCACCGCGCCGCTGGTGCTCGCATATTGCGTCAGTCCACCCGAGGATATGTTGAAAGCGACCGATCCGAGCTGCTGGCCGCTGACGGAGACGTTGTTGATGGTGATGCCCGAGCCGCTCGGCGAGAGCAGTGAACCGTCGGCGGCAAAGGTGAAGGTCTGCCCCGTGTTGACCCAGCCGGGCGCCGTGCCGGCCGGCGACGGATCGGTCTGGTAGAACAGGTTCCAGCTGTCAGTGTGGCCGTTGCCAAGCGACGCGCTGTCGGTCTTGGCCCAGCGCAATTGCAGGTTCACCGGCGTACCGGCTGCGTTGTAGGCGGTAACCGCGCCGCCGCTGATCGATTCCTTGGTGAAGGTCGCGATGTCGTTGCCGATCACGGTGCCGGTACCGGCGGTGCCGCCGCCGTCGCGATTCTGGTGATGGTCGAGGTGAAGCCTAGTGCCGCGAAGGCGGAGCTGTTGGAGCTGGATACCGACAGGTTGGAGACCGTGCCGGTATTCAGGGTGATCACGCCGCTGCTGCTGACCGACGACCCCGAAGCGCCGGAGAGAGCATCGATTTTACCGAGCAGGGTCGTGATGTTGTCGGTCACGTTGATCTGGTTCGCACCCGCGGCGCCGGAGGCCATGAACGTCAGCGCCTGGCCGTCGACCGTGATGATGTCGCCCGCGGCAAAGCCTGATGAGAGCACTTGCGCGCCACCGGCCGCCGCGCTGCCACTCAGCACCGTCGAGCCCGAGATCGCGGGCGCGGACAGCACGTTGCCGCCGCGCGTGATGCTGCTGATGCCGAGCGCGGTCGCTGCCGTGCCGCTGTTGACCGGCACGTCGGTCGAGGTACCGGTTGAGATTTGGATGTTGCCGCTGGCGCTGAGCGTCGCGGTGACGCCGGCGCCGCCGGCAGTCTGGATCGCGCTCAGGATGCTGGCCACGGTGGCGGTGGTGCCCGCGCCAAGGCCGATCGTGGTGTTGCTGCCGACCGTCGCGACGGTGGCGGTGTTGTTGAAGGTGATCGTGTTGCCGTTGACCGTCAGCGTCTGGCCGCTCAAACCCGCGAGGATGCTCGAGGCGAGGTGCACGGGCTGAGTGGCATCGAGGGAAGTGGTCGTGGACGCCGCTGCAGCCGAGTTGTTCTGAAGCGCAACGGTGCTTGTCGCACTTGTCGAGGAATAGGCCGAGCGGATGTTGCCGGTGGCCGCCGCGCCGGCGACTGTCGCATTGGTATAGGGCGCCGGCGGCGTGCCGACCGGCAGCGGGTTCGCCGTGAAATCCGAGGGATTGATCCCGCCGGCAGCCAGCAGGGAGCCGCTCGAAGCGGTCGAACTCGCCACCGTGTTCGGCTGGGTCGGCAGGTTCGCCGCGTACTGGATCGAAGTCGTCGCTTGGGCCGGGATGAAGTTATTCTGGAATTTCAGGACCGTCGCCACGTTGCCTTGCGGATTGCCGGTCTTCGCGTCGACCGTAACGCCCATCAGATAATAGCCGGCGCCGTTGACCAGATTGCCGTTGGCATTGAGCTGGAAGTCGCCACGGCGGGTGTAATTGGTGACGCCGTTGAACACGGGCGCGTTGTCGACGACGCCGGTCGCCTTCTCCACCGAGAAGAAGCCGTCACCCGTGATCGCCATGTTGGTGGCGACGCTGGAGGCCGAGATCGTGCCCTGCGTGGTGATGGTCGCCTGCGCATGCGCGGTGACGCCGCCGGCGACCTGCTTGCTCGGCACCGAGGAGTCGGGAATGAGATCCTCGAAGCTGGTCCCGATGCCCTTGTAACCGGTGGTGGATGAGTTCGCGATGTTACCGGAGATGTTCTGAAGGGCGTAGGACTGCGCCTGCAGACCACCAACCGAGGTGTTCATTGCATCGAAGATACCCATAACTTTGTCTCCAAATCCGATCTCGGGCGGCCGCCGGACCCATGGCCGCATTCGGAGGAGACTTCGCAAGGCCTATGCCAATGCGGGGACTTCAATTAAATCAATAGCTTAAATACAAAGGCCCCGGCTTGATGACCGGGGCACAATTGCCGGGCCGGCAACAATTGCCGGGATCAAGCTTACGTCGCCGAGGCTGTGGCCGGATGGAAAACCAGTCCAAAACCGTCGATGCAGTAGCGCAGCCCGGTCGGCTTCGGACCGTCGTCGAAGACGTGGCCGAGATGCCCCCCGCAACGGCGGCAATGCACCTCCGTGCGGAGCATGCCGAACGTGCGATCCTCGGTCTTGCCGACATTGCCCTCGATCGGTTGGTAGAAGCTCGGCCACCCCGTGCCGCTCTCGAACTTGGTGTCCGAGGAAAACAGCGGCAGGTCGCAGCCTGCACAGGCGAACACGCCCTTGCGATGCTCCTTCAGCAGGGGGCTGGAGCCCGGCCGCTCGGTGCCCTCCTTGCGCAGGATCTCATATTGCTGCGGCGTGAGCTGGGCGCGCCACTCGGCGTCGGTCTTCTCGATCTCGAACTTCTCGGCGCCCTTCTCGCCAGCCAGAGCCGGAGTGCCTCTCAGCCAGCGAAAGGCTGAGAGGCCAAACAGGCCGGCGACAGTCGTCAAAAGGATGCGGCGGTCAAACATCTCATTCTCCGTGCGCAGGAAATCCACGCCCTGAGATACGGGCTTCTAGCCGTGGACGTTACACGTCCAGGCGGGATTTTTCTCAACTTATTGCGAGACGCCCTGGTCTTGGGAGACGGGTTCCTCGCCCTCACCCGTCCGCCGCGCTGGCACCAGCCGCGGCCGAACCCCGGGCGGCGGACGGCGCGGCCCGGTGCCGGCAGCCCGGTTGGCTTCGGCCAGCCGCGCCTCGCGTTCCCTGTCCTTGACCCGTGCCCGCTCGCGGTAACGGGCGAGCGAGCCCGCGGCGGCGGAACTCGCCCTGGCCCAGACCCGACCAGCTGGCCCGCAACCCGTCCAGTCGCGCCGCCCGCCCAGACCAGCTCGAATGGCGAGAACAGCCGCCAACGCTCGTCGCCCGCCAGGATGCTGCGTGCGATCAGCTGCCCGGCCATGGCGGACGTGTTCATGCCCTGGCGGCCGAACCCGCTCGCTACCCACAGGCCTTTGCGCAACTGGCCGATCTGCGGCATGCCGTGCACGGTCTGGCCGGTGGCGCCGCCGAAGGTATCGGTGATCTCGACACTGCCCAGCTGGGGGAAGATCGTGCGGATTCTGCGCTTGACGCTACCTGCAAACCGCTGCGGCCGTGCCGCCCAGGTCGTCTCCGGGCTTTGCCACATCAGCCGGTCACCATCGACGATACGGAAATGGTCGATGCCGTCGGAATCCATCACCGATCCCTTGAAGGCGATGAACTCGTTGACGCGCTCACCGAGCGGCGCGGTGATTCCGGCATAGCGCCAGACCGGCAGCAGCGTCTGCGACAGCCGCTTCAGCGGCGCGCCGAGATGGATGTTGCCGGCGAGCACGATGTGGGTCGCACGCAGCCGGGCCGAGGGCGTGACGATGCGCTTGCGAATGCCGGAATAATCGATGCTGACGACCGGCGTGTCCTCGAAGATGCGCGCACCGGCCCGCCGCGCCAGCGCCGCGAGGCCGTGCACATATTTGCGGCCGTCGAGCTGGAATGCCTTCGGATAATAGACGCCGTGGAAGTAATGATCGGTCTTGAGCACCGTGCGGACACGATCGGCCTGCCAGCCCTCGACCTCGGTGTCGAAATCCTCATTGAGCATCTGCAACCGGCTGATCAGCCGGTCGCCGGCATCGACGTTGGATACTTCCAGCACGCCATTGCTCGGGCCGATGCCCGGCATGTTCTCTTCGGTGGCGTTGGCGCGGACGAACTCGGCGCCCTCCTTCGACAGCGTCCATAATTCACGCGCGTCCTCGAACCCGATGCGCACGATCAGGTCGGTGAGCGGCAGCGCAAAGCCCGGCATCACCGTGCCGAGTTGGTTGCCGGAGGCGTTCCAGCCAATGTGGCGGCCCTCGAGCACCGCGACGCTGGCCCCGAGCCGGGCCGCCTGCAGGGCGATAGAGAGCCCGGCCAGCCCGGCCCCGATCACGCAGATGTCGGCGTCGAGATCGAACGACAGCCGGGTGCGGTCGCGAAAGCCGGCTTCTTCCTGGGACACGCTTGTGAAAGTCTCGGTCATATCGTTTCTTCTTAGAGGACCGTGCAGGCCCTTGTCACCTTGCCCTCAACCGGGACCTGTAGATTATTCTGGACGCGTAACGATTCGAGAATGCCATGCGCCGTTTGATGCTGCTGCGTCACGCCAAGACCGAGACTGACGCGCCAAGCGGCCGCGACCAGGACCGGCGGCTCGACGAGCGTGGCCAGAGGGATGCCGCAGAGATCGGCGACTGGATCGCCGGTCATCCACCGGTCCCCGAAACCGTGCTGGTGTCGCACGCCGTCCGCGCCCGGCAGACCTGGGACATCGCCTGGGAGGCGATGAAGGACCGCGTCGCCGCGCCGCAGGTCGAGATCGTGCCGGAACTCTACGGGGCCGACCCCGCGCAGATCCTGGAAGCCATTCGCACTGCAACCATCCCGGCCAATCCCCGGCAATTGCTGCTGGTTGGCCACAATCCCGGCATGCATGAGGCGGCGCTGATGCTGATCGGCAGCGGCGATCCGGCCGGCGCGAAGGCGCTCGCCGACAACCTGCCCACGGCGGGGCTTGCGATCTTCGACTTTGACGTGAAGGATTGGGGTGACGTGGCCTACCGCCGCGGCAAACTGGTACTGTTCGTCAGCCCCAAGCTGCTTCGACTGGGATGATCGCGCGACGTGCCGGCAAGACCTGATTGGAAGATTTGGAGGCGCAGATGTTCAAGTCCATCCTCGTGCCCATCGACCTCGCCGACACTGATCTCGCCAAACCGGCGATCGCGACCGCGGCAACGCTGTCGGAGACCTGGAGCGGCACGGTCCGCCTGCTCAATGTACTGCCGATGACGCCGGTGATGCTGGCCGAATACGTGCCTGCGGATTTCGACGAGCAGCAGCGCCAGACCTCGGAAGAGGCGCTCGCCATCGTCGCACGTGAATCCGGCATCGACGCCGCGCGGATTTCCAGCGTGGTCCGCCAGGGCGGCATCTATCACGAGATCCTCGAGGAGGCCGTTCACATGAAGGCCGATCTGATCGTGATGACCTCGCACCGGCCGGCGATGCGCACCTATTTCCTCGGCTCCAACGCAGGGCATGTGGTGCGCTACGCGAAGTGCTCGGTGCTGGTGGTCAGGCACTGAGCTCGGAGCAATGTGGTGAAGCACTGGTGGCGGAGATGGACCTACGAGGTCCCGCTTGCGATCGGCGATGCGCTATGGGAGGTGCTGGTCGTGCAACTCGCCGCGCTGCTGGACAGGGTGACGGTGCGGAAGGTCATTGCCTTCATCCCCGTCGTCATCCTTATCGCCGCCTACTATCACAGCATTCCGATTCCACCGGAGCTGATGCTGGTCGGCGATTTCCTCGCCTATATCGATATTTTCTCGGTGCTGTTCCTGGTCGGCGTGCTCAGTCGCATCACGACGATCCTCTTCGTCGTCAGGCAGGCGTCGGAGCGGATTGTCTCCCTCGCCGGCAGCCTCGTTGGACGCATGCAGCGGCGCGATGCCCGCCATCGGCGCCAGCGTGGGGCTCCAGCGAGACCTCGCCAGCCCGACCAGTCCGAGGACGATCGAGCTTATGGCAGCATGTGGGGCCAGGCCGCGCTGGCCTGATCCTGCCCGCACATCTGTTGAGAGGTCATCGTGCCTGGACCTGTCAGGCGCGATGCGCGTGGAAGTCGCTTACAGATACCGCGTCAGTTCGGCTTTGAACTGCCCGTAGACCGCGTCCTCGATCTGGCTGCGCGTGATCCCGATGTCGCGCAAGGCGCGGTCGTCGAGCTCGTTCAGCGTCTTGATCGCCGAGCGCTGATCGAGGCGGTCGAACAGCGCATAGGCGACGTTGGCGAAGGTGCGAAAAAATCCGCCCGACGAGGATGGGCGTAAACTCCGCCCCGAAGTTTGCGAGATCGTGGTCATTGTTCTTCTCCGGCCTTCTGTCCACGCGGCGAAGGGAATGCCGTTGGCGCACGCGCTGTGAGCGCCTGCACCTCATTTGCCGTCGGATTGCTCTCGCTCCCCTCGGCTCAATCGCGGACCTTGATGGAACTTAAATGCTCCAGTACACTACTCGGAGCAAGTGAAACATTGCTCTCGGTGCAATAATGTCCAAGTTCGAGTACGTGAAGCTTGCCGATGCCATTGCCTCGGATATCTCTAACGGTACCTTAAGGGCCGGCGACCGGCTGCCGCCGCAGCGTAATTTTGCCTATGATCGTGGCATTGCGGTCTCGACCGCGAGCCGGGTCTATACGGAGTTGCTCCGCCGCGGCCTCGTGGTCGGCGAGGTCGGCCGCGGCACCTTCATCTCAGGCGACATCAGGCGCGAAGTCGAAGCCGTGAGCGAGCCGCGCGATGCGCGCATCAATTTCGAGGTCAATTACCCGCTGCTGCCACAGCAATGGGCGATGATCGCCAAGAGCCTCGCCGGGCTCGAGCGCGTCGACGCGCTCGAATCCGCGTTGCGCGTTTCGACCAGCACCGGCACCAAGAGCGCGCGCAATGCCGCCGCCGCCTATCTCGCGCGCAAGGATTTCATACCGCAGGCCGAGCAGATCGTCTTCACCGCCAATGGCAAGCAATCGCTTGCGGCCGCGCTCGTCGCCCTCGTTCCCACCGGCGGCCGCTGCGGCGTGGAGGCGCTGACCTACCCCTACATCAAGAGCATCGCCGCGCGGCTCGGCGTGACGCTCGTTCCAATCCCGATGGACGAGTACGGCGTGCGGCCCGACGCGATCCAGAAGGCGCATCGCGAGTCGCATCTGTCGGCGCTGTATCTCCAGCCCATCATCCAGAACCCGCTCGGCGTCACCATGAACGCGACACGACGCGCCGACATCATGCGTGTCGCCGAAAAGCTCGATCTCACCATCATCGAAGACGCCGTCTACGGTTTCCTCGCCGACGACACCCCGCTGGCCGCGCTCGGGCCTGATCGGTGCATCGTGATCGACAGCCTGTCCAAGAAGGTCGCGCCGGGCATTGCGCTCGGCATCCTGGTCGCGCCACCGCGTCTGCGCGAGAGCGTGATGAGCGCAGTGCGGACCGGCGGCTGGATCGCCTCGGGCCACGCGATCGCGTCCGGGCAGCGACTGATGGCTGACGGCACCGTCGCCGAACTGACGCGGCTGAAACGCATCGATGCCGCGCGGCGCCAGCAGACTGCGGCAAGGCTGCTCGCCGGCTACCAGCTCTCGGCCGATCCGCGCTCCTATCATCTCTGGCTGACGCTGCCGACGCATTGGCGCTCGCAGACTTTTGTTGCCGCCGCAGCCCGTCGCGGCATCGCGCTGACGCCGTCCTCCACTTTTGCAATCGCGCATGGTCATGCGCCGAACGCGGTCCGCCTCGCGCTCGCCCCGCCCTCGCTCGAGCAGTTTGATTCCGGCCTGCGCACGATCGTGTCGCTGCTCGGCACCAAGGAAGAGGATTTCGATTCGACGGAGTAGCAAGCGTGTGTCGATCAGCGCCCCGGCCACTCCGCGATAAAGCCCCTCGCCTTGTACGACTCGATCTTGTCCCATTCGTGCAGGATTCGCCGACGAAATTCGGCGTCCGTGTGCCAGCGCTCGCGCGGTGTCGCGAAGCTGTCGACGGTGAGCAGCATCTTCTCGACCTCCGGCCAGTGCCGATGCAGCGTCATCGGATAACGTCGCGCGGTCCAGGTGTTGCCGAGGCAGATCACGCTGCGGACATTTTGCAATCCCAGCGCGGCATCGATGATTGGCAGCGAGAAGATCACGTTCTCGCCGGTGTTCATCGCGCGATGTTCCTCGAGAATGCGGTCCGCGGGAACACCTGCGGCAACCATCGCCGCCTTGATGATGGTGCATTCGGATTGCTCCGAGCCCGGCGTCACGCCGCCACTGACAATCGACCAGCGGAAATAGCCCGCGCGCCACAGCCCCACCGCGGTGTCGACGCGCAGCGCAACGTCCTCGCGGGTGCCGAACAAGAACAACAGGTCGGCCGGCCGGAGCGGCGTGTCAATCAAATGCGTCCGGTTGATCCTGGTTATCTCATCCGCCGTAGGCAGGCGAGTACTGCGATCGAGGAGGGACATGGCAGCACGATGCGACATCCGCGCAGGCGCGCGAAGTCACGTTTGATTGCGACCGATTGCACCTAAGGCAACAAGGACCTCGGCACGCGCTCGAAGCTGTAGCTCTGCGGCCGGTTGCGCCGCACGAAGCCGCCGACCTGCCAGGCAAACAGGGCGGCAAATCCGATGATGAACAGCACGCCGGCGAACTCGCCGATCATCAGTGCGCGGATCAACAGCCCCGTCATCGCCACCGCCAGCACCGCCAGGAATGCGAGCACGGCCGCATAGGTTTTGCGGCCAAGGCCCGCGGTCAACTCGGCGCGGCTGCCGGCCTTCGCCATCCGCGCGTGCAGCTCGACAAGGAAATCGCGAAATCCGCGGTCCTGCGGCGCCATCAGCGCCGCTGTCTGCCAGCTCGTCGACAGGATCGCGATGCGGCCACCGCCCGCATGGCTGACATCGGCGCGAAACCGGTGCTGCTGCATCGAGACGGGGCGGAACGACAGCCGGATCGCGCTGATCTCGTCGTAGCGCCACACGCCCGAACGGCCGGCGATATGCCAGGACAGGCCCTCATCGGTCAACTCGAAGCGATGCGCCGAGCCGATCAGCGACGCCTTATAGGCGTAGCTGGTGGCTGGAGCGGCCTCAGGTTCCGAATCCTGCATTTCGATCATCGATCCCGTGCGCGCCAATCCCGTTCTCGATCGGCTTGCGCAATCGCCCTCGCCCATCCTACAAGCGAGGGATGGCCGAGACGACCTTTTTCCGCGCCGCCTGATTCTCGGCGCCGCCGTCATCGCCGGCGTGCTGCTCGCGCTCGCGGTGCACATGCTGGGCGCGCGCTATGGGCTCGACCTCGGCGGTCTGTGGCGATCCGATACACACGAGCTCATGCCGACCGGCGCGGCGATCGCCTGGTGGCTGATCGCAACGGTCGGCTTCACCGGCGGCTACTTCACGGCGACATTGATGCAGAGCGCCGTCTCCGGGCAGATTCCGCAGCGAATGCGGCAGTTCCTGATCGCGGTCGGCGTGCTCCTGCTCGCAGGCGCAGGACAAGCGGCCTCGGCGCCAAGCCCGATCCCGACCATTTCCGGCGTGCTCGCCGGCCTTGCCGCGCTCTGCCTTGGTGCGGTGATGGCATTCTGCGGCGCGCATTTCGCGCTGCGGCGGGGCTAGATCGTCCTAGGCCAAAGCGCGCAGTCGCGGGCGTTCCAGCATAAACACCACTTCGGAAGCTGGCCGTGGCATGCTGAACAGAAAGCCTTGGACCTGGGTGCAGCCTTCCCGCCGCAGAAGTTCGAGCTGCGCGTCGGTCTCAACACCCTCCGCCGTCGTGACGATGCCGAGGCTTCGGCCGAGACCGGTTACGGCGCGGATGATCGCCATGGAATCCTGACGGGTCGCAAGCTCGGATACGAACGAGCGGTCGATCTTGATCTTATCGAACGGGAAGCTGCGCAGATAGCTCAGCGACGAATAGCCTGTCCCGAAATCGTCGAGCGAGATCCGCACGCCCATACCGCGCAGCTCATGCAGGGTGGTCAGCGTCGCCTCGCTGTTCTGAAGCAATACGGATTCCGTGATCTCGAGCTCGAGACGGCGCGCCGCGAGGCCCGATCCCTCCAATGCCTCGGTCACGATTGCGATCAGGTTCGGACTCTTGAACTGAACCGGCGACAGGTTGACGGCGACATCGACATCGTCCGGCCAGGTTGCCGCATCCGCGCAGGCGTTGCGCAGCACGAATTCGCCAAGCTGAACGATAAGGCCGGTCTCCTCCGCCAGCGGAATGAAATTGATGGGCGAGATCAGCCCGCGTTGCGGATGATTCCAGCGCAATAGCGCCTCGAAAACGACAACGCGATCGCTCGCGACATCGCGGATCGGTTGATAGTAGACTTGGAACTCGTCGCACCGCAGCGCCGCGCGCATATCCATTTCCAACAGGCGTCGCGCCTGCGCCCGCGCATCCATGCCGGTCTCGAAGAACCGATAGGTACCGCGGCCGTCCGCCTTAGCGCGGTACAGCGCGAGGTCGGCGTTCTTCAACAGTTCGTCCGGATTGCTGGCATCCTGCGGCGACAGTGAAATGCCGATCGAGACGCCGATCACGATGTGATGGTCGTCGATCTCGTAGGGGGCGGAGATCGCTTCAACAAGTCGGCCAGCAAGAGCTCCCGCGGCAGCTTCCTCCAGAGCGGCCGATCTGGACCACGGCGAACTCGTCACCGCCGAGCCGCGCCACGGTGTCGTGCTCTCCGACGGTGGCCGTCAGCCTGGCGCCGACTTCCTTCAGCAGTGCATCGCCCATCGGATGTCCGAGGGAGTCGTTGATGTCCTTGAAACGATCGAGATCGAGGCAGAGCACCGCGAGCTGGTCGTTCGAACCCGCCCGGCGCAGTCCCTGCTCGAGCTCCTCGTGAAACAGCACGCGATTCGGCAGATTGGTCAGCGCGTCATGGCGAGCCATGTGCGAGATCTTCGCCTGCGCCTCCAGCCACTCGGTGATGTCCTCGAAGGTTGCGACCCAACCGCCGCCCTGCATCGGCTGGTTGACGACGCGGATCGAGCAGCCGAACCGCTCCACGACGTCGGTCGTGGTGCGTCCATCGCGCGCGTCCGCCACGAGCCGCGCGAAGAACTGATCGGGATCACCTGTCCACTGACCGTTCGCCTGCTCCTCCCTCAACACGTCCACGAGCGGGCGGCCAGTGAGCTGCATCTGCGAGCGGCGGAACATCGACGCATAGCGCTCATTGAACAGGATGATCTTGCCTTCCGCATCGAACATGCACAGCCCCTGCGACATGTTCTGTAGCGCGGTGTCGAGCACGATCTGCTGGCGTCCCAATTCACCCTTGGCCCGGCGGTCGAGCAGCGCCGCAACCAGCGCGATCGCAATGATCGCGACTGCGGCGCTGGCGGTCAGAAACGACATCGAGGCCGGCGGGATCGACCGCCCGCTAATTGCGAGCGACGGGTCCGGAGTCAGCAGCACGGCGCCCATCGCGGTGAAATGATGCGTGACGATGGCGATCGTCAGAAGGCCAGTCGCGGTAAGTGCATGGACGCGGTCATCGCGTCGCGCAGCGACGAATAGAGCGAGCGCCCCAAAGACAACGCCAAACAGCACCGAAGCGATGACTGTGCCTTCGACCCAGTTCACGCGTGCCGAAATCTCCAGCGCCGCCATGCCGGTGTAATGCATCGCAGCGACGCCGCCGCCTACAATGGCACCGCCGAGCAGCACCCATGACGCCCGCAAGGACGACACTGCGATGCTCAGTCCCACGAAGGTGACGGAGATCGCGAAGATCAAAGAGAGGACGGTCACAGGAATGTTGTAGGCACCAGAGTTGCCCGGCCCATAGGCGAGCATCGCGATGAAGTGCGTCGCCCAGATGCCGCAGCCGCTGACGACGGCATCCAAGGAGATCCAGACCAGCCGCCCCGGTCCCTGCGTCGCACGCGCCCTGTGAAACAGGCTGATTGCCGCCGCGCTGGCCAGCAGGCACACTGCGCCTCCGAGCACGACCAGGCGCCAGTCATGCTGATCGGTGAGACAGTAGAGAACTTGATACATTGCCGGCCCCTGTTCCACCCGCACTAAAACCGGCAGAGGTGGACAGTCGGTAACCAGCTATGCGGCGGTTCTGGGTATGGTGAACAGAGCATTTGTGACGTTATTCATATTGCTCAACCTTCGTGTTCATCTCCGGTTCGCGCACCGAACCCGATCACCGCAGCGGCCAGCAGCAGCACGGCGGCCGAAATCGCCAGCGAGAGATGCAGGCCCTGCATGAACGCGCCTTGGCTCCCGATCAGAGATCCGAACAGCGCAACGCCGAGCACGCTGCCGGTTTGGCGCGTCGCGTTCAATACGCCGGCGGCGATGCCCGAGCGCGCCTTCTCGACGCTGCCGAGCAAAGTCGAGGTCAAGGGCGGCACCAGCAAACCCAGTCCGCCGCTGATCGCGATCATCTGCGCGCAGATCGTCCAATAGCTGGTTCCGGCCCCGATCCAGAGCAAGCCGAGGCAACCGAGCGCCGACACGCAGGCGCCGACCACGATGGTCGGGCACGCCCCGATACGCTCGGCCAGGCGCGGCGCCAGCAGGTTGATCGGCAGCACCGCGCCCATCATCGGCACGAAGGCGAGCCCGGTCCACCATGCCGACAGGCCGTTGATCCTCTGGAAGTACAGGCTGAGCACGAAGATCAGGCCGTAGATCGCGACGTTGACCAGAAGTCCGACGATGCTGGTGAGGGTAAACAGCCGGTGACCGAACAGCGATAAGGGCAGCATCGGCTGGGCCGTGCGGCTTTCCCGCCAGACGAACAGCACGGCCAGCACGGCAGACGCCACGAAGCCCGAGAGCACGAGCGGATGCCGCCAGCCAAGCGCGCCCCCTCGATGATCGCGCCCGCGAGCGCCCCAAGCGCGCCGATCGCCGCGAGCTGGCCGGGCAGATCGATCTCGCGCGAGGGCGCGCGCGTCGTCTCGCTCGCGTATCGCCAGCTCAACCACAGCCCGACCAGGCCGATCGGAAGATTGACCAGAAAGATCGCGCGCCACCCGACCAGGGTGATCAGGGCGCCGCCGACGAACGGACCTGCGGTCAGCGCCAGACTCGCGCCGGCGGCCCAGACCGCGACGGCGCGGCCGCGCTCACGGTCGTCCGCATAGGCATGGTTCAGCAGCGCCAGCGAGTTCGGCACCAGGATCGCCGCGGCCAGGCCCTGGACCAACCGCGCGCTGACCAGCACGACGGCATTGGGCGACAATGCACAGCCGAGCGATGCCGCCGTGAAGATGGCGAAGCCCGCCATGAAGACGCGCTTGGCGCCGATGCGGTCGCCGAGCGCGCCCGCCGTCAGGATGAAGGCGGCAAACGCGATGGTGTAGGCGCTGACCACCCATTGCAGCTCCGCGACACCGCCGCCGAGCGTTTTGCCCATCGCATCGAGCGCAGTGTTGACGATGGTGACGTCGAGTTGCACCACGCCATAACCGAGGCTCATGGCAGTTAGCATCAGCGCGGGCGCAGCTTGCGTACTCCGCGCGTTCCACGCTTTCGGAAAGGATTGCATCTGAAAAAATTCTGCCGGCATGATCCACCTCATGTTCGCGGGTGAACGCTGCCATGAGGCTTCCGTTGCGTTCCATGCTTCGGTTCTGATCGAAGCTTCGTTGCAGAGCCGCATCGCATGCTGCAGCTGAAACGTCGAAGTCTCTCGCTCTGCGCGACATGCAAACCCCGTCCGCACGCAGCGAATGGGAACGTCACAAGATTGCTTCGTGTTGGGCTCTACATCTTCCCTTCAGGGTCGCGAAGTCATGGCAAGAGTTGGCAACAATTCGGTTCCGTCGGCCGCACCATCGGAGTTCGGCAAGACTGCAACCATCGTTTCCGTCGCCAGCATGATCGGCGTGCTGTTCCGGCAGCACGGTCGCAACCCCACTCTACGTCATCTACAAGCAACAGCTGGGCTTCTCCCAGATCACGTTGACGCTGATTTATGCCGTCTACGTCGTCGGAAACCTGACCGCGCTCCTGATATTCGGCCGGATGTCCGATCAGGTCGGGCGGCGGCGCACCGCGGTCATTGCCATCGGCATCGCCATCGTGGGCGCCCTCGTGTTCCTGTTCGCACACGGAATCGCTTCGCTCTACGTCGCCCGGGTGCTGAGCGGTCTTGCGATCGGGCTCGGCGCCGGAACCGGCACCGCCTGGCTTGCCGAACTGATCGCCGAACGGGACCGCTCCCGCGCCACCGTGATCGCAACGATCGCGAACTTCACCGGCCTTGGTCTTGGCGCATTGATCGCCGGCCTGCTTGCCGAATATGTCGCGCTTCCGCTGCGAATACCGTTCATCGCCTATCTCGCCGTGCTGGTCGTCGTCGCGATCCTTGTTGCCTTCGCTCGCGAGACGGTGAATCGTCCCCTCACCTCCTTCGCACAAGTGTCGGTGCGGCCGCGCGCCGGCGTTCCGTCGCCGATCCGGTCCAGGTTCGTAGCGCCTGCGGTCACCGGCTTCGGCGCCATGGCCCTCGTTGCCTTTTTCGCCGCGCTCGCGCCGAGCGTGCTCGCCAGCGAGCTGCACGTCACCAGCCACGCGGTCGCGGGCATGATCTTCCTCGAGCTTGCCGCCGCCGTTGCCCTCGTCATTGCCCTGACGCGCTCGGTGTCGAGCCGCGCCGCGATGCTATGGTCGCTCGGCCTGATGTTGCCGAGCCTTGCCCTGCTGGTGACCGCACAGCTCATGGGATCGCTCGGCGTCATGATCGTGGCGACCGCGACCTGCGGTGTGGCGGCGGGTCTCGGCTATCGCGGCAGCCTGCAGGTGGTGAACCAGATCGCACCGGATGACCGTCGTGCCGAAGTGGTGTCGGCCTATTTCATCTGCTGCTTTCTCGGCAACGCGCTTCCAGTCATCGGTATCGGTATCCTCTCGACCCTGATCAGTTCGACCGTGGCCAGCCTCGTCTTCGCCACGACGATTGCGGTCTTTGCGGCCGTTGCGCTGGTGTTCGGGCTGAAATACCGATCTGGCTAGACGGAGCCGACAAGAAAAAAGAGACGCCGCGCGGATACGCGGCGCCTCCAGACACAGAGGGTAGCTTGCGCCGTCAACTCGCGGCGCGCAGATTGACCTTGCTCTCGGCGATGCTGGTGAGCTTTTTATCCGTCGCCTTCTCTTCCTCGAGCGTCTTGGCAAGCACGCTGGCGCAATCGTTGCGGCCGAGCTGCTTGGCCCAGGCGATCAGGCTTCCGTAGCGCACGATCTCGTAATGTTCGGCCGCTTGCGCCGCGTTGATCAGGGCGGCGTCGAGCACCGTCTTGTCGGCGACTTCCCCAGCGGTCTCGTTGGCTTCCTCGATGATGCCGTCGATCGCCGGGCAATCGACCGCCTTCACCTCCGCGCCGTGCATCTTGAACACTTCCTCGAGACGCTTGACGTGCTGCCGGGTCTCCTCGAGATGCGTCAAAAAGCCCTGCTTCAACTGCGGATCAGTGGCCTTGTCTGCCATTTTCGGCAGCGCCTTGGTGAGTTGCTGCTCGGCGTAATAGATGTCCTGCAGCTGATGCACGAACAGGTCGTTCATGGTCTTGATGTCTTTTGTGAACAGTCCCATCGTTCCAAATCCTCGCAGATTTTGGGAACACGGCGGCGCCGGCTCGCACGAGAGCCGCATTTCGCCGTGTTCGGTTGCTGATCTCGGCTAACCTGCGGGCGCGGCCGCCGTTCCACAAAAGACTTGCTTTCCAGAAAAACTCCGCATGTTTGCGCCGGAACAAGGCTTGCGGCTTCAGGATCTGAAACCATCTCAACACACGGACGCGCGATCCAGGCCGGGGCCTCGACTCAGATGCTTAACGCGCGAGCCGTGTGAACCACGTATGACAGGAACGCCCGCTCCAGCGCAGAAGCTGTCCTTGTCAAGGCCTGCACAAGTTGCTGTTTTTGCCCTAAATGAGCTACATCATGCCTAGCGATCGGCGCCCTCTTGGGCGCAGCGGTCGCGCCCGACCAGTCAATGCCTGACCGGTTTGGTCTTGCCCCCCGCCGGGAGGATGAATGCACGGAATGCTGCCCGCGCTGAAACGCGGTTTCAAGAGATGGATCGGCTGGCGCCGGGTCGGAATCGCGGCGAGCGTCATGATCATCGCCTTCGCGGTCACGACGCTGCTGCGAACCCTCAAGGGCATCGATACTGGCGTCATCCTGACGGCGCTGACCGATATCCCCCGCGGCAATATCGGGCTGGCCGCGATGTGCGTGTTCTTCGCGTTTTGTACGCTGACCTTCTACGACTTTTTTGCACTGCGAACGATCGGCAAGAAGCACGTACCGTACCGCATCGCGGCGCTGTCCAGCTTCACGTCGTATTCGATCGGCCACAACATCGGCGCCACCGTGTTCACCGGCGGAGCGATCCGCTTCCGAATCTATTCGGACTACGGGCTGAACGCGATCGACGTCGCCAAGATCTGCTTCCTCTCCGGCCTGACCTTCTGGCTCGGTAACATCTTCGTGCTGTCGATCGGCATGGTCATCCATCCGGATGCGGCCTCCTACATGGATCAGCTCCCGTCGCCGATCAACCGGCTGATCGCACTCGGCGGCCTCGCCTCGATCGTCGCTTATCTGGTCTGGCTCTGCACGGGCGAGAAGCGACGCGAACTTGGCCAGAAGGGCTGGAAAGTGGTGCTGCCGTCAGCACCGCTGACCTTGGTGCAGATCCTGATCGGCGTGGTCGATCTCGGCTTCTGCGCGATGGCGATGTACCTGCTGGTACCGGCCAACCCGCCGATGGACTTCCTGTCGCTCGCCGTGGTGTTCATCCTGGCAACCCTGCTGGGCTTCGCCAGCCATGCTCCCGGCAGCCTTGGCGTGTTCGACGCCGCCATGCTGGTGGCGCTTCCCGAATTCGGCCGCGAGCAGTTGCTCGCCACCCTCCTGGTCTTCCGCATCCTTTATTTCGTGATCCCGTTCGGTCTGGCCATCTCCATCATGGGCACGCGCGAGCTGTGGATGAACGTGGTCGAGCCCTGGCAGGAGCGCCGGCGGCTGGCGGAGGCCTGCGCGCAGGCCAACCTGCCCAACCAGGTGACGCCGATGGAGCGCGAGCGGGCGCTGCGCCAAGCCAGCAAACGGTGATGCCAACAACCGGGTAAGGCGGGCGGTCCGCGCGACCGCCGGACAAAGGTTGCGCCCGGAGCAGCAATCCTCTCTTATTTCCGCCTCAACTTTGCCGTTGAAGACGCGGGCCATGATCCCTGTATCTCTTCGTACCCTCTCCGCTTGCGTCCTGCTGTTTGCCGGGATCTTGAGCTTTTCGCCGCTCCAGCGCGTTGCCGCGCAGGATACCGGCGCCATGCAGATCAATTGGGAGGTGCGCAACCGCTTCCGCCTGTTCCGCGAAGAGCGCGACTTCCTGCTGCATGTCGAGAATGCGCGTAACCGCAGCATTCTCGCCGCCGAGCAGTCGCTGGAGCTCCAGAGCGAGGGCCGCGGCTGGGCCCGCAACATGGTCAACCGGCTCTGCATCGACCTCCAGGGCCGGGTCAACCAGCCCTGCACCCGCGACAACGTCAAAGAGAACTACATCACGCCGCTCGACCACCCCGTCACCGTGCGCCTGACCGGCGCGGTGCCGGTCGGGGCTATCTGCGCCTGGTCCTTCGACGACGGCGACGGGCCGCAAACCTCGACCTTCGACTGCGCAGAGCCGGTCAATCTGCGCGTCCGCTACGGCAAGCAGACGGTCGCGAGCGTCGATGTCTCCTCCGGCTCTGATCCGACCCAGCGCGTGCAGACCGAGATCCAGGTCCGCGACATCTTCATCGCCGGTCTGGGCGACAGCATCGCCTCGGGCGAAGGCAATCCGGACCGGCCATTGGCGCTCTCCGACGAAGGTTTCTGCTTCCGCTCCTATCTCGGCGCCGCCGGCGCGCAGTACTACCGGCCGAGCCGTGCCGGCTTCAAGGGGGGCCGCGCCTGCGAGGCGCCGGATACGCTTGCGAACTGGCAGCGCTACGGCGCGCTCTGGTTCAACTCGCCCTGCCATCGCTCGCTGTACAGTTACCAGGCCCGCACCGCGCTGGCGCTCGCGGTGCGCTACAGCCACATCGCAGTGACCTATCTGCCGCTCGCCTGCACCGGCGCCAGCATCAGCGACGGACTGCTCGGCTCGCAGCGCGCCCGCGAATGCCCGCCCGGCAAGACCGGCACCTGCCAGACCAGCGTGAACGCCCAGATCGCGGAGTTGCGCGAGGCGCTCACCGCGGCGAAGAAACGTCAGCCGGATCGCACGCTCGACCTGGTGCTGCTTTCGGTCGGCGCGAACGACGTCTATTTCTCGGGCCTTGTCGCCGACGTCATCGTCGACACCCCGACCGAGCGCGCGCTGTTCCGCCGCTCCGGCGTGATGGCGAGCGTCGACGAATCCCGCGACGCGCTGGCGCGCGAGCTGCCGCAGAATTTCGTCAAGCTGCGCGAGGCGCTGAAGCCGCTGGTCGGCGGCGACCTCTCGCACGTGGTCTATGTCTCCTACGCCAATCCGGCGCTGGCGGATGGCGGCGTACCCTGCCGCGGCGGGCGTGGCGGCTTCGACATCCATCCCGCGTTCAATGCGGATCCGCAGCGGCTCGCGCGCGTCTCGACCTTCGTCGATACCGAGTTCCTGCCGCAATTGAAGGGGCTCGCCACCTGCTCCAACGGTGCGCTGTGCCGCGACCCCGAAGCTGATCGCATGACCTTCGTCGATACGCATCAGGCCGCGTTCGCTGATCACGGCTTCTGCGCCCATGCCGGAAACGATCCCGAGTTCGACCGCACCTGCTTTGCCGAAAACGGCCAGAGCTTCAATCCGGATATCGTCGCGGCGGCGAGCCAGCCGATGCTGTGCGGCCGCAGCGCCTCGGAATACCGTGCCTATTTGCCGCGCGCGCGCTGGATCCGCGACGCCAATGACAGCTATTTTGCCGCGATGACCTATCCGCAGGGCTTGCCGGCGGCGAGCCAGCCGACCGATATCCACGATGCGACCTGGGGCGTGCTCTCGGCCGTCTATGGCGGCGCCGTGCACCCCACCGCCGAAGGCCACGCCGCGATGGCCGATGCCACGCTGCCCGCCGCAAGCGCCGTGCTCGGCCTCGATGCGGTGCCTCCGGGTGTCACGCGCGGACTATTGCCGCAACTGCTGCCGAGCGTGCAGCAGTAGAACCCAGAACGAGCTCTCGCCATATCCGTCATTGCGAGCGCAGCGAAGCAATCCAGAGTCCCTCAGCGGCGGCAGACTGGATTGCTTCGCTACGCTCGCGATGCCGGAATTGAAGCTCGGGCCATATCACTCGCGATTTCCAGCAGCGTTCCCAAAAGCTGCCGTTCCATCAATTCAAAAACAGCATCAATCGATACTCCCTTCAACTTGGACAGTTTCCTGCGCGCGCCTCTAGGAGTCGTGGTGAGGAAACGTTTCAAGTTTTAAGGAGGCGCCTGATGAGCGCAGTTGTGTCCGCAGCGGACGTGAGAAGGTCTCGCGTCAGGCTGTTCATTGTGACCATGCTGTTCCTGGTCACGACGGTCAATTATGCCGATCGCGCCACGCTCTCGATCGCGGGCCCCGCGCTTTCCAAGGAACTCCATCTCGACCCCGTCGCGATGGGCTACATTTTTTTCGGCCTTCGGCTGGTCCTATGTGATCGCGCAGGTGCCGGGCGGCTGGCTGCTCGATCGCTACGGCTCGCGGCTCGTCTATGCCTTCTCCATCATCGTCTGGTCGCTGTTCACGACGCTTCAAGGCTGGGTCGGCTTCTTCAGCGCGGGGACCGCGATCACCGTCCTGTTCGGGCTGCGCTTCCTGGTGGGCATCGCCGAAGCGCCCTCCTTCCCCGCCAATGCCCGTATCGTGGCGGCCTGGTTTCCCGGCAATGAGCGCGGCACTGCGTCCGCCTTCTTCAATTCCGGGCAATATTTCGCGACCGTGATCTTCGCGCCGTTGATGGGCTGGATCGCGCACGATTATGGCTGGCGCTATGTGTTCTTCGTGATGGGCGCCCTCGGCGTCATCATGGGCATGGCCTGGATCAAGACCGTCTATGCGCCGAAGGAGCATCCCGGCGTCAACGAGGCCGAGTTCGACTACATCAAGGAAGGCGGCGCGCTGGTCGATCTCGACTCCCCGAAGAACGATTCGAAGAACGAGCGCGCAGCCGCGACCGGTCCCCGTTGGGACCACATCCGCCAGCTTCTCTCGAACCGCATGATGCTCGGTGTCTATCTCGGCCAGTACTGCATCAACACGCTGACCTATTTCTTCCTGACCTGGTTTCCGGTCTACCTCGTGAAGGAGCGCGGCCTTTCGATCCTGCAAGCCGGCTTCGTTGCGACCCTGCCGGCGCTGTGCGGCTTCATCGGCGGCGTGCTCGGCGGTGTCATCTCCGATGCCATCCTGCGCAAGACGGGCTCGCTGACCATGGCGCGCAAGATCCCGATCGTCGGCGGCATGCTGCTGTCGATGTCGATCATCGCCTGCAACTATGTGGACGGCCAGGCGCTGGTGGTCGGCTTCATGGCGCTCGCCTTCTTCGGCAAGGGCATTGGCGCGCTCGGCTGGGCCGTCGTCTCCGATACCTCGCCGAAGGAAGCCGGCGGCGTCTCCGGCGGCCTGTTCAACACTTTCGGCAATCTGTCCTCGATCTCGACCCCGATTGTGATCGGCTACATCCTGGCTGCGACCGGCTCCTTCAATGGCGCGCTGGTGTTCGTCGGCGCCAATGCGCTGGTGGCGGCCTTCGCCTATCTCGTGATCGTCGGAAAGATCGAGCGGGTCGTGCTCACGAGTTCCTCCTGAGCGCTCCGGTGATCCGGAGCGGGACCAGGCAACTTGCGGCGGCCCCTGTGGGCCGCCGTCTTTGTTTTGGGGATGATCGATGCTAGAAGTGCCCGGGAAACGCCTTATCCATCCAAGGCATGTATCGATGTTCGACCTCAACCAGCTCCGCTGTTTCGTCACGGTGGCGGAGGAACTGCATTTCGGCCGCGCCGCCGCGCGGCTGAACATGACCCAGCCACCGCTGTCCCGGCAGATCCAGGTGCTCGAGCATATCATCGACGCACCGCTGCTGGAGCGGACCAGCCGCTCGGTGCGCCTGACGCCTGCCGGGCGCAGCTTCCTGCCGGAGGCGAGGCGAATCCTGAAGCTTGCGGAAAGCGCCTCCCAGGTGGCCCGCCGCATTGCGCTCGGCAAGACCGGTTCGGTGAAGATCGGTTTCACGGCCGCCGCCGCCTACGGCTTCCTCCCCGAGCTCGTGGCGGCCTGCCGCGCCAAGCTGCCTGAGGTGGATTTCTCGCTCAAGGAAATGGTCTCCGGCGACCAGTTCGAGGCGCTGACCTCGGGCCAGATCGATGCAGGCCTGTTGCGGCCGCCGATCGCGCGCCCGGAAATCGCCAGCCGCCGCGTCGTCGCCGAGCCGCTGCTCGCCGCGATCCCGAAAAAGCATCCGCTGGCGAATGCCGAAACCATCACCATCAAGGATTTCGACGGCCAGCCCTTCGTGATGTATTCGCCCTATGAGAGCCGCTACTTCCACGACCTGCTGGTGGCGCTGTTCACCCGCGCCGACATCTTGCCGCGCTATGTGCAGCATTTGAGCCAGATCCACTCCATCCTTGCCATGGTGCGCGCCGGCCTTGGCCTCGCCATCGTGCCGGCCGCGGCTGCAGGCCTGAAAATCTCCGACGTCCGCCTGCGCCCATTGAAGCTGCGGACCCGCGTCCCCGTCGAATTGTTCATGGTCTGGCGCCGTGACGACGAGAATCCTTTGCTCGCCGCGCTGGTGAAGATCGCGAGCGAATTATCCTCGGCGGAGGTGCTGGAGGATTGATGCTGATTTCGCATCGGTCGATATAGGCTTTGGCTTGGACGCGCATGGAACGGGCTCTTAAACACCTGGGCATGGACGCCGCCTGATTTGCGTCCCCGACAAACACGACAGAAGGGAGCAGCGCCCAAATGAGCAAGATGACCCCGCAGGAAATGGCCCAGAAGATCGGATCCGGCCTCCTGTCCTTCCCCGTCACGCCGTTCAAGGCTGACTACTCCTTTGACGAGACGACTTACCGCGCCAACATGGATTGGCTGTGCGGCTACGACGTCGCCGGCCTGTTCGCCGCCGGCGGCACCGGCGAGTTCTTCTCGCTGACCCCGACCGAGGTTCCGCACATCGTCAAGATTGCCGTCGACGAGACCAAGGGCCGCGTGCCCGTGCTGGCCGGCACCGGCTACGGCACCGCGATCGCGCGCGAGATCGCGATCGGCGCCGAGAAGGCCGGCGCCGACGGCCTCCTGTTGCTGCCGCCCTATCTCACTCATTCCGAACAGGAAGGCCTCGCCGCCCACATCGAGGCGGTCTGCGCCTCCGTGAAGATCGGCGTCATCGTCTATAATCGCGATAACGCGATCCTCCAGCCCGACACGCTGGCGCGCCTGGCCGAACGCTGCCCGAACCTCGTTGGCTACAAGGACGGCATCGGCGACATCGAGCTGATGACCCGCGTCTACACCAAGCTCGGCGATCGCCTCACTTATATCGGCGGCCTGCCGACCGCGGAGACCTTTGCGCTGCCCTATCTCGACATGGGCGTGACGACCTACTCCTCGGCCGTGTTCAACTTCGTTCCGGAATTCGCCACCAACTTCTACGCCGCCGTGCGCAAGCGCGATCATGCGACCATCCACGCCGGTCTGAAGGATTTCATCCTGCCGCTGATCGCGATCCGCAACCGCAAGAAGGGTTATGCGGTCTCGATCGTCAAGGCCGGCATGAAGGTGATCGGTCGCGATTCCGGCCCGGTCCGCCCGCCGCTGACCGATCTCACCGAGCAGGAGATCGCGGAAGTAGCAGCGCTGGTGAAAAACCTGCCCGCCATCTCCTCGACACAACAGGCCGCAGAATAACAGTAGCCAACAAGGAGGAGCGTACGATGACCCGGACCGACATCGGCGCGTCAGTCGGCGGTGCACCAATCGTCACCTCGATGCAGGTGATCCCGGTCGCGGGCCGCGACAGCATGCTGCTCAATTTGAGCGGTGCGCACGCGCCGTTCTTCACCCGCAACATCGTCATCCTCACCGACAATGCCGGTCACACCGGGGTCGGCGAGGTGCCGGGCGGCGAGAGGATCTGGCAGACGCTCCAGGACGCCCGCGATCTCGTGATTGGCAAGACCGTCGGCGCGCTCAACAACATCCTCGCCGACATCCGCACGGCCTTCGCCGACCGCGATGCCGGCGGCCGCGGCAAGCAGACTTTCGATCTCCGCGTCATGATTCACGCCGTCACGGCCGTGGAGTCCGCACTGCTCGACCTGCTCGGGCAGCATCTCGATCTGCCCGTCGCGGCCTTGCTCGGCGAAGGCCAGCAGCGCAAGAGCGTCGAGACGCTCGGCTATCTCTTCTTCGTCGGCGACATCAGCAAATCAAAGCTCGACTACGTCAAGGGCGAGTCCGGCAAGCCCGACTGGTTCAACCTCCGCCACCAGGAGGCGATGACGCCGGCGACGGTGGTGCGGCTCGCCGAAGCCACCCAGGATCATTACGGCTTCGCCGATTTCAAGCTGAAGGGCGGCGTACTCCGCGGCGAGCAGGAGATCGAGGCGGTCACCGCCATCGCAAAGCGTTTTCCCAACGCGCGCGTCACGCTGGACCCGAACGGCGCCTGGTCGCTCGACGAGGCGATCCGGCTCTGCAAGGACATGCACGGCATCCTCGCCTATGCTGAGGATCCCTGCGGCGCCGAGGCCGGATTCTCCGGCCGCGAGATCATGGCCGAGTTCCGCCGCGCCACGGGTCTTCCGACCGCGACCAATATGATCGCGACCGATTGGCGGCAACTCTCCCATGCGCTGCGCCTGGGCGCGGTGGACATTCCGCTGGCCGACCCCCATTTCTGGACCATGCAAGGCTCGGTGCGCGTGGCCCAGACCTGCCGTGACAACGGCCTGACCTGGGGCTCGCATTCCAACAACCATTTTGACATCTCGCTTGCCATGTTCACGCATGTGGGTGCCGCTGCGCCGGGCAAGGTCACCGCGATCGACACCCACTGGATCTGGCAGGACGGCCAGGCATTGACCAGGGAGCCGCTCCAGATCAAGGGCGGCAAGATCATGGTGCCGGACAAACCCGGCCTCGGCATCGAAATCGACCGCGCCGCCATCGAGGCCGCTCATGAGCTCTACAAGCAGCATGGACTCGGTGCCCGCGATGACGCTATTGCCATGCAGGACCTGATCCCCGGCTGGACCTTCGACGACAAGCGTCCCTGCCTCGTGCGTTAAGAAACCTTCCCTGGAGGAAAAAGATGACAGCGATCCTGAAAAACTTCATCGGCGGCGAATGGGTCGATGGCTCCGGAATCACCAAGAACATCAACCCCTCCAATACGGGTGACGTGGTCGGCGAATACGCCAAGGCCGACAAGGCCCAGACCGAGAAGGCGATCGCCGCGGCCAAGGCCGCCTTCCCCGCCTGGGCGCGCTCGACCCCGCAGGAGCGCTTTGACGCGCTGAACAAGATCTCGCTCGAAATCCTCGCCCGCAAGGAAGAGCTCGGGCGTCTGCTCGCCCGCGAGGAAGGCAAGACCCTGCCCGAAGGCATCGGCGAGGTCGGACGTGCCGGCCAGATCTTTGCGTTCTTCGCCGGCGAGGCGCTGCGCCTGATGGGCGAAAAGGGCGCCTCCGTCCGTCCCGGGCTGGACGTCGAGCTCACCCGCGAGCCGATGGGCGTTGTCGGCATGATTACGCCCTGGAATTTCCCGATTGCGATCCCGGCCTGGAAGATCGCGCCCGCGCTCTGCTACGGCAACACTGTGGTGTTCAAGCCGGCTGAGCTGGTGCCGGGCTCGGGCCATGCACTGTCGGAGATCATCAGTCGCTCCGGCATTCCCGCCGGCGTGTTCAATCTCGTGGTCGGCTCCGGCTCGGTGGTCGGTCAGACCTTGCTCGAACATCCCGACGTCGCGGCGATCACCTTCACAGGCTCGGTGCAGACCGGCCGCAAGATCGCGCAGGCCTGCGTGACCTCGAGCAACATGAAGAAATTCCAGCTTGAGATGGGCGGCAAGAATCCGCTGGTCGTACTCGACGACGCCGACCTCAAGACCGCCGTCGAGGTCGCCGTCAACGGCGCCTATTTCTCGACCGGCCAGCGCTGCACCGCGTCCTCGCGCCTGATCGTCACCGAAGGCATTCACGACCGCTTCATCGCGGCGATGACCGAGCGCCTGAAAGGCCTGTCGGTGGACGACGCACTCAAGGCCGGCGTGCATATCGGTCCCGTGGTCGACCAGAGCCAGCTCGACCAGGACCTGCGCTACATCAAGATCGGCCAGGACGAGGGCGCCAAGCTCGCCTGGGGCGGCGAACTGCTCAAGCGCGAGACACCCGGCTTCTACCTCCAGCCGGCGCTGTTCACGGAAGCCAACAACAACATGCGCATCGCCCGCGAAGAAATCTTCGGGCCGGTGGCGACCGTCATTCGCGCCAAGAACTACGACGAGGCGCTCGCGATCTCCAACGACACCGAGTTCGGCCTCGCCTCCGGCATCTGCACCACCAGCCTGAAATACGCCTCGCATTACAAGCGCAACAGCGAGTCCGGCATGGTGATGGTCAATCTGCCGACCGCCGGCGTCGACTATCACGTGCCGTTCGGCGGCCGTAAGGGTTCGAGCTACGGCGCCCGCGAGCAGGGCTCCTACGCACGCGAGTTCTACACCATGGTGAAGACGGCTTACACCTTCCCCGGCTAACCACGGGCAAGATATCGTAGGGTGGGCAAAGCGAAGCGTGCCCACCGCGATGTTCGGTGTGAAGCATGGTGGGCACGGCGCGTTGCGCCTTTGCCCACCCTACGACATCGGTTTCTGAGGTGAGAGCAGATGGACCAGGACATCGCAGCGAAAGAGCAACCCCGCTACATCAAGCTCAACGAGCGCGACAACGTCGCGATCGTGGTCAATGATTTCGGGCTTCCCGCCGGCTCGCGCTTCGCCTGCGGGCTGAGCTTGCGCGCCTTCGTCCCGCAAGGGCACAAGACGGCGCTGGTCGACATCGCGCAAGATCAGCCGATCGTCCGCTATGGCGAGGTGATCGGCTATGCGCTCGCCCCGATCCTCGCCGGCGAATGGGTCGACGAAGCCCGCATCCGCATGCCGGAGGCCCCTGCCCTCGACAAGCTCGAGATCTCCACGGCCGTGCCCGCACCGCTGCCGCCGCTCGAGGGTTTCACGTTCGAGGGCTTTCGCAACTCCGACGGCTCGGTCGGCACCAAGAACATCCTCGGCATCTCCTCCTCCGTGCAATGCGTCAAGGGCACGATGGAATATGCGGTGAAGCGCATCCGCGCCGAGTTGCTGCCGAAATATCCGAACGTCGACGATGTCGTGCCGCTGACGCATGCCTATGGCTGTGGCGTCGCGATCAACGCGCCCGATGCGGTGATTCCGATCCGCACGCTGCAAAACATCGCGCTCAACCCGAATTTCGGCGGCGAGATTCTGGTCATCAGCCTGGGATGCGAAAAGCTCGCGCCCGAGCGGCTGGTGCCGGAAGGCGTCAGCGATGCCATCGTGCGGATGCAGGACGAGGCGTTCGACGGCTTTGGCGCTATCGTTGACGCGATCATGACCCAGGCCGAGGCGCGGCTGAAGATCCTCGACAAGCGCACCCGCGAGACCTGCCCAGCCTCCGATCTCGTGATCGGCCTGCAATGCGGCGGCAGCGACGCCTTCTCCGGTGTCACCGCGAACCCCGCCGTCGGCTTCGCCGCCGACTTGCTGGTGCGCGCCGGTGCCACCGTCATGTTCTCGGAAGTGACCGAGGTGCGCGACGCGATCCAGCTGCTCACGCGGCGAGCCATCAACGAGGACGTCGGCCGCGCGCTGGTGCGCGAGATGGCCTGGTACGATTCTTATCTCGCCCGCGGCGGCGCCGACCGCAGCGCCAACACCACGCCCGGCAACAAGAAGGGCGGCTTGGCGAATATCGTCGAAAAATCATTGGGCTCGATCGTCAAGTCCGGCTCGAGCGCGATCACCGGGGTGCTCTCGCCCGGCGAGAAGGCGACGCAGAAGGGGATGCTGTTTGCGGCGACGCCTGCGTCCGACTTCATCTGCGGGACGCTTCAGCTCGCCTCCGGCATGACGCTGCAAGTGTTCACCACCGGCCGCGGCACGCCCTACGGCCTGGCGGCGGCGCCGGTGATCAAGGTCGCGACCCGCAGCGAGCTCGCGCGGCGCTGGAAGGACCTGATCGATTTCGATGCCGGCCATATCGCGACTGGTGAGAAGACCATCGAGGAAACCGGCTGGGACCTATTCCGTCTGATCCTCGACGTCGCCTCTGGCCGCACCAAGCCGTGGTCGGACCGCTGGGGCATCCACAACGATCTCACACTGTTCAATCCGGCGCCGGTGACCTGAGCGCGGGCAGCTTAAGCGCGGCGAGCCAGGCTGGTTGATTGACACGGCGTCGTCCGACGCCGCAGCGCCGCGAACCCGGAATGACGCGCAAGTCCTAGGTCATGCTGCCCGGCATGAAGCAGCGCACGTGCGGGTGGCCGTCGATATAGTGCTTCCAGACCATGGTGCGGCCGATCTTGTTCGGCTCGGCGATCACGGCGCCGTCGGGCACGATGACCCACTCCTCGTCAAGGTGCACGCGGTAGTGCCCCTGATCGGACTCCCAATCGACGTCGGCCACGATATAGCCGTCGGCATCCGAGCAGCACTGCCCGTATTCGCTGCGCAGGCCCTGAAACCAGGGCTTTAAGGGGGAGTTGGCGTAGCGACCGTCGTCTCGCGCGAGCGCCGATGTCGCCAGCACCAGCATCAGCCCCAGCAAACTGGCCGCACACGGTCTTGCAGGTCTCATGTCGTCTTCCCGCGGATCGAGGACACCGCCGCGAGGGACAGCCAACGCCGTTCGCGCCCCGCGCGATGGCGGCAGGCGTGGACATAGCGACTCATTCCCCCAGCGGCTTTGACGAACGCTATGCAAATCCGGCGCCAACGCACATTCCGGGGAACTACTGCCGCGACAGCGCGGCGCGAGCCACACACTCGGCCGTCGTCGCCCGCTCCAGTATTCCGGAGAAGGCGGCGAGGATTCGCAGAAGCCGCGGCGTACTGGATTCCCCGCCTCCGCGGGAATGACAGCGGCGTGGAGTGCCCCTACTGCCTCGCGGCCGGCGCCAGCATCATCGCGCCGCCCTTCTTCGCCGACGGCGCGGGCGGCGGCTTGGTGGCGGCGGCCTGTGCGGGCAAATATTTCGCGACGATGGCGGGATCGACCTGGGCGATGTTGGCGTCGGGCAGCCGCGTCCACGTCTCGTCCTTGCCGAACAGGGAGATGCCCAGGAAGCCGCGCATGGTCAGCGTCTGGCCGTCCGGGCTCACGGTCATCTTGGCTTTCCAGATGTTGCCGTCGCGCGGATTGACCACATTGCCGCCGTCATACTTCAATCCGTCGCGCTTCATGTCGCGGATGAAAGAAAGGCCGAGCACCGGTGCGTTCTTGCGATCGTCGGTGCATTTCGCGCAGACCTCGTTCGGATCGTCGCCGGGACGCGGAAAGGTTTTCGCGATCACGCCTTCGAATACGCCGTTGTGGTCGATGAAGAGGAACCATCCGACCGTTTTGCCGTCTTCCACCTTCTGCCAGAGGCCTGCGGCGGTCGGCTGGGCCGGCGCTTGCGCCGCGGCCGGGTTCGTCGCACCGAGCGACAGCGCGAGCGCGAGAAACGGAAGCAGCCGAATGCCGGTAAAGAGAGTCCGCATTATGATCACCCTGCTGAGCCAACGACCTTGCTAGCCAAGACTGAATGGCCGGACACTACGGCGATTTCGCGAACGATTCCAGCACCCGAAACATGGGGCGTGCCCTCTCGCTCTCGCGGCGGTTAGTTGACACCAAGCTTCTTTTGCAGGCTGGACGACGAGGTCGTGTACTGGAACACCAACCGCTTCTCCGGATAGACGTAGCGGTGGGCTTTTTGCGACATCAGCGCGCCTTCGTGGAAGCCGCACAGGATCAGCTTGATCTTGCCTGGATAGGTGTTGATGTCGCCGATCGCGAAGATGCCGGGCACGTTGGTCTCGAACGCGGACGTTTCGACAGGCACCAGATTGTTTTCGAGCGCAATGCCCCAGTTCGCGACCGGACCGAGCTTCATTGTCAGTCCGAAGAACGGCAGCATGGCATCGCAGGCGACCTCGGTGATGGCGTTGTCGTTGCCCTTGACGGTGGCGCCGGCCAGCTTGCCGTCGGCGCCGGAGAGCGCAGTGACCTGGCCTATCCGGAGATCCATCTTGCCGGCCGCGACCAGCGCACGCATCTGCTCGACACTGTGGGGAGCCGCGCGAAAATCGTCGCGCCGATGCAGGAGCGTGATGCGCTTGGCGAGCGGATGCAGATTGAGCGTCCAGTCGAGCGCGGAATCGCCGCCGCCGACGACCAGCACGTTCTTGTCGCGGAAAATCTCCATCTTGCGCACCGCGTAGTGCACCGAGCTTCCTTCATAGGCCTCGATGCCGGGCACCGGCGGGCGCTTGGGCTGGAACGAGCCGCCGCCGGCCGCGATCACCACCACCTTGCACTCGAACACCTTGCCCGTGTCCGTGGTGCAGCGAAACAGGGGATCGCCGATCTTCTCCACGGTTTCGACCATCTCGCCGAGATGGAAGGTCGGGTGGAACGGCTTGATCTGCTCCATCAGCGCATCGGTGAGGCCCTGGCCGGAGACCTGCGGAATGCCGGGAATGTCGTAGATCGGTTTTTCCGGATAGAGCTCGGCACACTGACCGCCGACCTTGTCGAGGATGTCGATGAAATGCACCTTCATGTCGAGAAGGCCAAGCTCGAAGGCGGCGAACAGACCGCAGGGGCCGGCGCCAATAATCAGCACATCGGTTTTGATCACGTCGCTCATCTCGTCTCTTTATCGGTCATTATCGGTTGGACGGCGCCCGGCGGGCAGAGGTGACCCTGCCTGTCTAACCAACGGGGATGGATCAGGGAAGGCATAAAAGCAGGAGCGCCCCGCAACCGCCCCCACTTGCCCGCTCAAAATAACTGGGATGTAAGGTGGATGGATATGACGGAGATCAATCGGTGAACGCACCAAGCCGCCTCGATACGACGCCGCGCCTGGAGGACTTTCCGTTTCGCCTCAGCGACAATGTCCGCTTCGGCGACCTCGACCCCAACCAGCACGTCAACAACGCGGTCTACGCCACCTATTTCGAGACCGGCCGCGTCACGCTGATGAAGCTTCCCGAATACGGGCTGACCCCGCCGGGACTTGCCTGGATTATGGTGCGGCTCGACATCCATTTTCGCGCGGAGCTGCATTGGCCGGGCACGATCGAGCTCGGCCTCGGGGTGGTGAAGCTGGGACGAACGTCCGTGACCTTCGAGCAGGTCGTGTTTTCAGAAGGCAAATGCATCGCGTCGGCGATTTCGGTCGGCGTCATGCTCGACGAAGCGACACGGCGGCCCGCGCCGCTCACCGCAGAGGTGATCGAGAAACTGAGACCCTGGCACAAGCGCGGCATCGAGGTCGCGCCGCCAGCCGCATAGAACGGAAGAGAGGCGTGCTCAGGCCTGACGTTCCGGCGTCGACACCACGAGCCCGTCAAGCTCGTCGGACACCTTGATCTGGCAGGACAGCCGCGAGTTCGGGCGCACGTCGAAGCCGAAGTCGAGCATGTCCTCTTCCATCGGCGTCGGGCTGCCCACCTTCTCGCGCCAGGCTTCGTCGACATAGACATGGCAGGTCGCGCAGGCGCAGGCGCCGCCGCATTCGGCTTCGATGCCGGGAATGCTGTTGCGGATGGCGGCTTCCATCACGGTCGCGCCGTTCTCGACGTCCACCGTACGGGTTTCGCCCTTGTGATCGACAAAGTGAATTTTGGCCATGTGTGCTCGTGCTGCCGCGATCTTGGGAAAAAGGAGGGTCCGGGCTGTCCTATAACGGGTCGGTCAGGCCGGCGCTAGTGCGCAAGCCATCCGTACAGGGCGGGTCGCCGGCCTAATGCTTCAGGATGGCGGCGATCGCGGCGCGGACCTCGGCCACCGCCTCTTTCAGCGCGGCGAAGGCATGGGGCCGGTTGTGGCCGGTCCAGATCGCGGTCTCGAGGCTTGCGGCCGCATCGGCGACCGAAAAGGCGCCGATCCCGCGCGCCGAGCCCTTGAGCTTGTGCGCGAGCGCGCCGGTCTCGGCCGGCAGTGCCGTCATCGCCGCAAGCAGGCGGACCGCCTGCTCGGCGAACATCGCAAGCACTTCCTGTTCCAGCTCAGTGTCGCCAAGCGTCATGCGCGAGAGGTGGTCGAAATCGAGCGGGCGGTCGATGGGCGCAAGCGGGGGCGAAGGCATCCAGTCCATCCGTTGCAGTTCAGGCGTCATGGCGCGGGCCCCGGCATCGCGGATGTCCGCCGGTCCGGCGGTGAGCTTTGGCCTCACCCAAGCATGGAAATGGTTAACGAAGCGTTGGGGCGGTTTTACTCAATTCCGCCGGTTTATTGACGAAAAGTTGCCGCAATCCGGCGAGTTCGGTGGAAAATTTCATTCAGGGCTAAGGCGTTACGGCCCGATCCTGTTAACGATGATTAAGATTGTCTTAATCGCAGCCATTTCATTCGCGACGCTCTGCCAATAGGATGTTGGAGAAATTGGCGGACAAGCCGTCCGGGTGGGGACGGCTCGGAGATCCGCGCAAGCGGCATGATCCGGTCTGTGGGCTTGCGTAGCGCGCAGGGCTCGCGGGGGGACGCGTACAAGTAACGAGGGCTCGGACTGAACATGGCGAACACTCCGAAAAAGGTCAAAGACCCCACAGAAGTTGCGCTTTCTGCGATCCAGGAAGCTCTGAACATCAGCGACACGGCCGCGGATACCAGCCGCAGCGCCTCGGCGCGGAACGAATCGGCGCCCTCGGTGGCGCCGCCGATGCCGCCCGTATTCGACGAGCCGGCGTTCGACACGCGGCCTGCCGCGAACGAGCGCAACGTGTTCGATCCGGTCGAGGAGCCGCGCGTCGCGTCGCGCCGCCAATGACGACCGCGAGACCATCGGCCAGCTGCTCCAGTCCTTGCAAACCGGACGCCCTGCCCGCAGCGTCTACACGGGCGCAACGATCTTCACCGTGATCTGGCTTGCGGCTTGCGCCGCGCTGACGGTCGGTTTCCTGCCCTCGATCCAGGCCGCCATGGGCCAGAGCGGCGGCGTGCTGGCCATCGCCGGCCTCGTCACGATGTTCTTCGCGCCGATCATGCTGTTCTTCTTCCTGGCGAGCCTCGTCTGGCGCGGCCAGCAAATGAGCTCGGTCGCGCAGGCGATGGCGCAGGTAGCGATCCGCTTCTCCGAGCCGGAAGGCTCGGCCTCCGATTCCATGGTCACGGTCGGTCAGGCGATCCGCCGCGAGGTCGCGGCGATGGGCGACGGCATCGAGCGCGCGATTGCGCGCGCCGGCGAGCTCGAGACACTGGTCGCCAACGAGGTCGCGGCGCTCGAACGCGCCTATTCCGACAATGAAGTGCGCATCCGCGCCCTGCTCCAGGACATGGCGCACCAGCGCGACAACCTGGTCGGCCAGGCCGAACAGGTCCGCAGCGCCATCTCCGGCGTGCAGATCGATTTGCGTCACGACATCGCGCTGATCTCGGATGCTATCGCCTCGCGCGTCGACGAGGTTGCCAAGTCCATCACCGGCGCGCTGGAAGAGCGCGGCGCCCACATCACGGGGGCACTGAGCAACGCCGGCGACAACATGATCCTGGCGCTCGGCGAGCGCGGCGGCGACCTGCTCGATCGCCTCGAGGAAGCCAGCGCCGAGACCACGCGCGCGGTGCTCGACGCCAGCGAGCGACTGACCACCAGCCTCAACTTCAAGACCGGCCATGTCCACGACGAGTTCGTCGACCTCGCCGACCGCGTCCACGAGATGCTGAACGAGCGCATCGACCGCATCACCGGCGAGTTCGAACAGCGTTCCGCCGCGATCGTCGACGGCATCTCCGAGCGCACCGAGCAGGTGCACGACAGCCTGAAGAATTCGTCGGACTCGCTGCTGCTCGAGCTCGAGCTGCGCTCCAACGACATTTCCGCGAAGATCGACGACGCCGGCAACCGGCTCGCCGGCCAGATCATGACCTCCGGCGACAAGGCGAGCGAGGCGCTCGACGCCACCGTCAACACGCTGGTCGCCAAGGTCGTCAGCCAGACCGAGACCGCGCACGACTCGCTCTCGCTCCAGATGAGCGCGTTCGATGAGCTGGTGAAGAACCAGGGTTCGGAGCTGGTCGAGAAGTTCGCCCGCGATTCCGGCACGCTGGGTGCGCTGATCACGCGCCACATCTCCGAGTTCGACCGCACCGTGAAGACCTTCGGCGGCGAGATCGTCGACCGCATGGGCCAGCGCACGCAGGACATTGCCGAAACCCTGAAGACCTATGTCGATAATTTCGACACCCGCTTCACCTCGAACGGCGGCGCGATCACGGCTGTGCTCGACCAGCGCCTGGTGCAGTTCGAGACCACGATCGGCGAACGTGTCACCAACCTCGATGCCTCGCTGAACGGCAAGATCGCCAACCTCGACGGCACGATCGGCGGCCACATCAAGACGTTCGACGAGCAGCTCGTCGGCCGCGTCGCCGCACTCGAAGAGTCGTTCGACACCCGCGCCAAATCCGTCACCGAGACCATCGACGGGCGTCTCAACACGCTGGCGATGTCGCTGACCGATGGTGCCGCGCAGGCTATTCAGTCGGTCGACACCCGGTTGACGCACCTCACGACGACGCTCACCGGTGGCGCATCGCAGGCCCTCGAATCCATCGACTCCCGTCTCACCAATCTCACGACGACGCTCACCGACGGCGCCTCGCAGACGATCCAGGCGATCGATACGCGGCTGACGCATCTCACGACCACGTTCAACAGCGGCGCATCGCAGGCGCTGGAGTCCGTCGACAGCCGCCTCTCCTATCTGACGAGCGCCCTGAGCAACGGCGCCTCGCAGGCCGTGCAGTCGATCGACACCCGCCTGACCCTGCTGACCTCGACGCTCACCGACGGCACCGCGCAGGCGATCGAGTCGGTCGACCGCCGCATCACCAGCGTCGCCGAACTGATCGACGGCCGCAGCATGCACCTGACCGACACGGTCACGGCGCGCTTCCAGGACATCCAGCACGCCATCGAGACCAAGGTCGGCTCTGTCGCCAGCGACATCGACGTCCGTGTGGCGCAGTTCGAAGACCTGCTCGGCTCGCGCGTCGAGGCGGTCGCCGGCCGCATCGAGAGCAGCGGACGCCAGGCCAGCGAGGACATGATGTCCCGCGCCGAGATGATCTCGACCGCGATCCGCTCGCATGTCGAGGACGCCGAGCGCTCGCTCACCAACCTCGTGGTCAACACCAGCGAGACCATCCAGACCGGCGCCCGCACCGCCCAGCAGTCGCTGATGACGGTCTCCTCCGACGTCAACGCCCAGCTCAAGATGACCTCCGCCGAGGTCGAGCGCGCGCTGACCGCGGTCGGCACCGGTGCTGCGAACTCGATCCTGACCAGCGCCCGCGAAGCGCAATCGACCCTGGTCGCAGCGTCGGGCGATGCGTCGAACCAGATCAAGGGGCTCGCGGCCGACGTCGAACGCACGCTGTCGGCGGCAGGTTCGGCCACCGCGGCCTCGATCCTGGCCGGCGCGCGCGAGGTGCAGACCACGCTCGTCACCGCCTCCTCGGACGCAGCCAACCACGTCAAGACGCTGACCGCAGACGTGCAGCGTTCGCTGTCGCTGGCCGGCAGCACCACGGCGGAATCGATCACCGCCGGCGCCCGCGACGCGCAGAGTGCGTTGATCGCGGCATCGAGCGAGACCGCCAACCAGATCAAGGCACTCTCCTCCGACGTGCAGCGCTCGCTTTCGATGGCGGGTACCGCCACGGCCGAGACCATCACGAGCGGCGCCCGCGAAGCGCAGAACACACTCGTCACGGCATCCTCGGATGCGGCTAGCCAGGTCAAGTCGCTCGCGGCCGAAGTGCACCGCTCGCTCTCGCAGGTCGGCCAGTCGACCGCCGAGACGATCACCACCAGCGCCCGCGACGCCCAGAGCACCCTGCTCTCGGTCTCGGCAGAGCAGACCAGTCAGGTCCGCTCGCTCGCAGCCGAGATGCAGCGCGCGCTGGCCACCGCCGGCGGCGCCACCATCGAGGCGCTCACCAGCGGCGTGCGCGAAGCCCAGGGCACATTGATCTCCGCGTCGACTGACGCGGCGAGCCAGATCAAGTCGCTGACCACGGATATCGAGCGCACGCTGACCTCGGTCGGCGCCGACACCGCCTCGACCATCCTGAACAGCGCGCGTGAGGCGCAGAGCTCACTGACGTCGACATCGGCCGACGCCGCCAGCCAGATCCGCACGATCTCGACCGAGATCGAGCGCACGCTGAGCACCGCCACGACCAACGCCACCAACGACATCCAGACCAGCGCGCTGAATGCCCAGAACGCGCTGATCAATGCCTCCAACGAGGCGAGCTCGCGGGTGAAGTCGAGCTCGGCGGACGTCGAGCGCTCGGTGCTCGCCGCCTCGAGCAGCTTCGGCCAGGCCATGACCGGCAAGACCGACGAGATCGTCACCTATGTGCAGCAGCAGGCCGACCGTCTCGCCAACATGATCGATGCCAAGCGCGGCTCGCTCGTGGACGCGATCGGCTCGAAGACCAGCCAGCTCACGCTCGACATCGATCGCGTCACCTCCGACGCGCTGAAGTCGATCGAGACGCGCGGCCACGCATTCTCGCAGACGATGATGGGCAACGGCTCCGAAGTG
This sequence comes from Bradyrhizobium sp. LLZ17, assembly GCF_041200145.1. NCBI lineage: Bacteria > Pseudomonadati > Pseudomonadota > Alphaproteobacteria > Hyphomicrobiales > Nitrobacteraceae > Bradyrhizobium > Bradyrhizobium zaerense. Next base: position 174,990 of record NZ_CP165734.1, on the reverse strand, counting down.
GCGCGCACCATCAACGCGGCGAGCGAGATAGCGACCGGCGCAGTCAACAAGTCGCTCAAGGACCTCGAGCAGTCCTCGCGCGCGGCGATCGACCAGTCGCGCCAGGTCTCGATCGCGGCCGTCACCGAGATGCAGGAGACCAGCAAGATCCTGCGCACCGACACGGTCGCCCTGTTCGAGCGTCTGCGCGAAGGCAACATCCTCCTCCAGGAGGTGCTGACCGGTGCGCACGACAACCTCAACTCGCTCGAGCGGGCGCTGGTGACGCGGGTCGCCGACTTCGTCTCGGCGATGAACGACGTCACCTCGCGCAACGGCGCGGCGACGCAGAACCTGGAAGACCAGCTCAACGTCTTCAATACGAAGACGACGCGGGCCCTGCAGGATCTCGGCGAGCTGTCGACCCAGTTCGACGCGCACGGCAAGGCGCTGGTCGATGCCGCCCAGGTGGTCGAGCAGAGCACAAAGAACACCACCGCCTCGCTCGCCGAACGCAAGCAGGCGCTGGAATCGCTCGTCACCACGATCGACCTGCGCACGACCGATCTCGATCAGCGTCTGTCGCGCTTCACCGGCCTGCTCGATGAATCGCTGGCCGCCGCCGAAGAGCGTGCCCGCGACATCGCCCGCGTGGTGGCGGAGACCGCCGGCGCAGGCTCCGCCGCGATCACCCGCCAGTTCGAGGCGGTGCGGTCGGCATCCGAAGAGGAGCATCGCCAGACCATCGAATCGATGCACGACATCTACCGCCAGACCACCGACGAGGCGGATGCGATGTTCAAGCAGTCGGCCGAGAAGTTCGGCAACCTCGTCGCCAGCATGAAGCAGATGGCCTTCGAGATGCACAACGAGCTCGAAGCCACGCGCAACGAGCTGCGCCGCGGCGTGCTCGAAATGCCGCAGGAGGCCGCCGAGAGCACTGCGCAGATGCGCAAGGTGATCGTCGACCAGATCGAGGCGCTCGCCGAGCTCAACCGCATCGTGGCCCAGCACGGCCGCGGCCTCGACGTCACCACGACCGGTCGGGCCACCGTGCAGCGCCAGGAAGAGCCGATGCTGGCAACGGCTGGCGGCCGCGGCACCGAGACCCGCATCCGCGAGAGCGCCAGCGCCGCAACGCTGCCGCCGCCGGACCTCGGCGGACCTGCCGCGCGCCGCACCGAAGCGCCGCCGGTCGCGCCTGCCGGCAATAGCGACCAGGGCCGCGACGGCTGGCTGTCCGACCTGTTGAACCGCACCGACGGCAACCCGGCCGCTCCGAGCGGACGTGAGGCCCCGCGTGGCCGCGCGGCACCCGCTCCGCAGTCCCCGCAGGGTGGCAGCAATCCGCTGGAATCGCTGTCGCTCGACATCGGCCGGCTGATGGACCGCAACCTCGCCGCCGAGATGTGGGACCGCTACCAGCGCGGCGAGAACAAGGCCTTCACCAAGCGCCTCTACACGCCCGCCGGCCAGAAGGCCTTCGACGAGGTCGCCCGCAAGTATCGCTCCGACCGCAACTTCAAGGGAACGGTCGACCGCTACGTCGTCGAGTTCGAACGCCTGCTCGACGAAGTCGCCCGCGACGGCCGCGGCCCGCAGGAGCTGCGCAACCACCTGACCTCGGAGACGGGCCTGGTCTACACCCTGCTCGCGCACGCCGGGGGACGGCTGGGGTAAGACGCGGATAGCGCCGAATAGGAATGAGAAAACGGAGGCCTAACGGCCTCCGTTTTTGTTTGGGCTCGTCATCGGAGCAGCGACGCCTGCGCGTTGGGAAATTACAACGCCCCCACAAGCTCGGTCATTGCGAGGAGCCCTTGCGACGAAGCAATCCAGGCTGCCTGCCTCCTCGGAGACAGTCTGGATTGCTTCGCTTCGCTCGCAATGACGGAGGAGAGAGATGCCCTACTGCCGCCTGCGCTCGTTCGCCGGCGCCGGCTTCGGCGGCTCGGCCGGCGGCGGAGCTGCGGCTGGCGGCGCGTTGTTACTGGCGCCGAACAGCACGCGGGTGGGGTTGCGGTCGAAATTGTTCACGGCGCGGCTGATGTCGCCGAGCGTGCGGCGGCCATCGGTCATCAGTGCGCCGGAGCGCTTGTCGAAATCGTCGGCGAGTTCGCGGATCGACTTCACGGCCAGGAACAGCTCGCCCCCGTCTTTGCCGCCGGCGAGCGTGTTGAGCCCGAGCATGAGGTTGTCGGCCTTGAGCATCACGCCGTCGACCTTGGCCATGACGCCGTCGATCTTCTCGGAGTTGCGGGCGAGCGAGTTGGTGAAGGTCTCGAGGTTCTTCAGCGAGTTCTTCACCGATTCTGATTGTCGGCGACGATCTTGTTGATGTTCTGGAGCGTGCCGCGGATCGCCTCGGTGACGTCCTGGAGCTTGTTGGGATCGGCCGTCAGTGTCGGGATGCCGTCCTCGTCCAGCGGGGGCGGCGGTGCCGCCTCCTCGCCGCCCTTGAGTGAGATCGCGGCAACGCCGGTCAGGCCCTGGAATTCGAGGCCGACCAGGGTGTCCTTGCGCAGCGGCGTGTTGTTCTCGATCATGGCGAGTGCGACAACCCGCCGCGGGTTGTCGAGCTTCACCGAGACCACTTCGCCCACCCGGATACCGTTGAAATTGACGCTGCCGCCGTTGCGCAGGCCCGCCGCCGGGCCCTCGAACACGACGCGGAAGGGGCTGCGCTGCTTGGTGGTGTGCAGCGACTGGAACCACAGCACGAAGCCGATCGCGGCGGCGATGACAGCCAGCGTGAACGACCCGATCAGCACGTAATTTGCGCGCGTTTCCATCAGCTACTCCGGCACCTCAGCCCATCACCGCGCGAGCGCGCTTGCCATGGAAATATTGCCTCAGCCAGGGATGCTGCGAGGCCTGCATGTCGGCGATCGACCCTGCCGCAATGATCTTACCGTTCCCTAAAACGGCGATGCGGTCGCAAGCTGTGTAAAGGCTGTCGAGGTCGTGCGTTACCATGAAAACCGTCAGGCCCAAAGTCCGCTGCAGCGTCCTGACCAGTTCGTCGAAGTCGCCGGCGCCGATCGGATCGAGGCCGGAGGTCGGCTCGTCAAGGAAGACGAGGTCCGGATCGAGCGACAGCGCACGCGCCAGCGCCACGCGCTTGATCATGCCGCCGGACAGCTCCGAGGGAAAGCGCTCGGCCACTTCGGGCTTGAGGCCGACCATGGTGAGCTTGGCGATGGTGATCTCGTCCATCAGCCGCTGCGAGACGCGCAGATATTCGCGCATCGGAAACTGGATGTTCTGCCGCACGGTCAGCGAGGAGAACAGCGCGCCTTGCTGGAACAGCACGCCCCAGCGCCGCTCCACATTGCGCCGCTGCGACGTGCTGGAGGAGTCCAGATCGACGCCGAAAACTTCGATCCTGCCGGCGACTTTCGGCACCAGGCCGATGATGGTGCGCGTCAGCACCGACTTGCCAGCGCCGGAGGGTCCGACAAAGCCTAGGATCTCGCCGCGCCTGACGTCGAGGTTCAGCCCGTCGAGCACGCGCGTCGCGCCGAACTGCACGGTGATGTCGCGGACGCGAATGATGGGATTTTGGATCGCGTTTTGAAGTTCTTGCGCCATCGTCACATCCCGATCGAGGCGAAGAAGATGGCGAACACGCCGTCCATCACGATGACGAAGAAGATGCCCTTCACGACGGATGCCGTCGTGTGCTGTCCGAGCGATTCCGCGCTGCCCTGCACCGCAAGCCCCTCGACGCAGGCGACGATGCCGATCACGGCGGCCATTACCGGCGCCTTGACGATGCCGACGATGAAATGGTCGATCGAGATGGCGTCGCGCAGGCGCAGCAGGAAGGCTTCGGGATCGACGCCGCCATAGAGCCAGGCGACGAGACCGCCGCCATAGAGCGCGGCCATGGCGCCGAGGAAGGCCAGAATCGGCAGCGCCAGCACCAGCGCCAGCATGCGCGGCAGCACCAGCACCTCGATCGGGTCGAAACCCATGGTGCGCAGCGCGTCGATCTCCTCCCGCATCTTCATCGAGCCGAGCTCGGCGGTGTAGGCGCTGCCCGAGCGGCCCGCGACCATGATCGCGACCAGGAGGACGCCGATCTCGCGCAGCACCAGCACGCCGAGCATGTCGACGACGAAGATGTCGGCGCCAAACCTGCGGAAATGGAAGATGCCTTGTTGCGCAATGATACAGCCGATCAGGAAGGTGATGAGCACCACGATCGGCACCGCGCGCCAACAGACCTGCTCGAGATGATGCACGGTCGAGGTCAGGCGGAACGACCGCGGGTGAATCAGGGTGCGCCCGGCCGCCGCGAGCACTGCGCCGAGCATGTCGAGAAGGCCGGCAACCGTCTCCGCGACGCCGGCCACAGCGCGGCCGATCTGCTCCAGCATGCCGGTGATGGTGATCGAGGTGGCGTCGATCACGGGCGTCGCCCGGACCCGGCGCACCTCGTCGACGAGGCTCGCATAATTGGTCGAGAGGCCGGCGATCTGCGCCTCGACCGTGCCTTTCGTGAGGCTGCGGCGCAGCCGCTCGATCAGCCAGGCGCCGAAGGTGTCGAGCTTGGAGACCTCGGAGACATCGATGAACACGCTCTGCGGGCCGCCGGCAAGCTTCTCCGCGTCGGCGACCATCCGCTCCAGGACCGGCGCGAAGCTCGCGGTCCAGGTTCCAGTGGCGCAGAGGGCCAGCGCGTTGCCCTTGGCAATCCGTTCCAGCTTCGGATCGCCGCTCAAGATCTCCGCTCCCGTGCCGAGGCGGACAAAATCGGATGGTTGCGCACGCGCCCTTACCTGGAAAGGTATCCCCAACTGGCCATTGTTAGTTGCTAGAGGTAACCAGCAGGTTCAGATTTCGCCAGAGTTCAAAATGACTTCCAGCAAAGTTCCAGCCCTGATCGCCCGGATCGAACGCTTCCCGATCGCGGGGACCTTCACGATCAGCCGGGGCGCCAAGACCGAGGCCGTGACCGTCGTGGCCGAAGTGAGCCAAAACGGCCTGACCGGCCGCGGCGAATGCGTGCCGTATCCCCGCTATGGCGAGACCCCCGAGGCGACGCTCGCGGCCATCCAGGCCATGCAGGCGGCTGTGGCAAACGGCCTTAACCGGGAGGCGCTCCAGGCCGCCATGCCGCCTGGGGCGGCCCGCAATGCGCTGGATTGCGCCCTGATCGACCTGGAGGCCAAGGCCGCGGGCCTGCGGGCGTGGAGCCTCCTGGACCGCCCGGTGCCGGGCGAGCGCACCACGGCCTACACCATCTCGCTGGCCACCCCCGAGGCCATGGCGGCGGCGACGGCGAAAGCGGCGCACCGGCCGCTGCTCAAGATCAAGCTCGGCGGCGAGGGTGATGACGCCAGGATCGCGGCGGTGCGCAAGGCCGCGCCCGAGTCCGAGCTGATCGTGGATGCCAACGAGGCCTGGACCGAGGCCAATCTGGAGCACAATCTCGCCGCCTGCGAGGCCGCAGGCGTCACCCTGGTGGAGCAGCCGCTGCCGGCCGGCAAGGACGGGCGGCTCGCCCGGATCAAGCGGCCGCTCGCGGTCTGCGCCGACGAGAGCGTGCATGACCGTAACTCGCTCGCACCGTTGCGCGAGCGCTACGACGCCGTGAACATCAAGCTCGACAAGACCGGCGGCCTCACCGAGGCCCTCGCCATGGCCGATGCCGCGCAGGCGCTCGGCTTCGAGATCATGATCGGCTGCATGGTCGCAACCTCGCTGTCGATGGCGCCGGCGATGCTGGTGACGCCGCAGGCGCGCTTCGTCGATCTCGACGGCCCCCTGCTGCTGGCGCGCGATCGCGAGCACGCCCTGCGGTACGACGACAGCCTCGTCTATCCGCCGGCGCCCTCGCTCTGGGGCTGAGATTTCAGCCGCTGCCGCGCCGACCAGATCAGCAGCGCGCCGGCACCGGCCATCGCCGCCATGACGTAGTACACGCCCTCGCCGATCTGGGCGTAGATCGCGCCTGACGCGATCGAGGTGGTCGCGCCCAGCAGCCCGCTGCACGCCGCATAATAGCCCTGCCCGCGCGCGATCTGATGTGAGGGCACGCGCTGCACCAGCAGGGTCATGGTGCCGACGATGGTCACGCCGAAGCTGAGCCCGTGTCCCAACTGCACCACCGCAAGCAGCGCGAGCGGCGGATCCTGCGCTGTGATCACCCAGCGCAGGACGGCGCTTGCACCACCGATCGCCATGAGCGACGACGGATGCAGCGAAAAGCGCGGCGACAGCGCGAACACGACAATCTCGGCGATCACACCCAGCGTCCAGAGCCCTGCGATCGTGAGCCCACCGAGGCCCCGGGCCTGCCAGCTGATCGCGGAAAACGCGTAATAGGCGGCATGGCTGCCCTGGATCAGCGCGGCTGACACGATCACCAGCCAGAAGCCGGCATCGCGCAGCAGCGCCTTGCCGGCGTCCCTGTCGGCGACCTTTCGCCTGACATCGACAAGCGGCTCGAGCAACAGGCCGGCGATCGCAGCTACAACAGCCCATGCGACGATGACCCAGATCAGCTCGCGCGCAGCGATGCTGTCGACGAGATAGCCGCAGGCAAGCGACCCGGCGGCGAAAGCTGCCGATCCCCACAGCCGCACCGGCCCATAGTCGAAGCCGTAGCGAACGACCCCGCGCAGCGCGTACGCATCGGTCAGCGGGACCGCCGGCGTCCACACGATGCAGATCAGCCCATAAACCAGGAGCAGCGCCAGCGGCTGGTGCAGCATGCCGAGCACCGCAAATCCCACCGCGGTCGCAAATACCGAAACCACCATCCCGGCGCGAATCGCATGGCGCTTTTCGGCAAAGGCGGTCGCGTAAGGCAAGGTGGTGAAGCGCGTGATTCCCGGCACCGCGTTGATGATGCCGATCCAGGCTGCATCGACGCCGACCGCCTTCAGCCAGACCGGAAAGAACGGCAGATGGGTGCCCGAGACCGCGAACATCGCCGAATAGAACAGCGCCAGGCGGACGGCGAATCGCCGCTTCTCGGACGCTGTGGTGGGGATTTGTGATTCGGGTAGCATCAAACCAATTGCGATTCGGTCGATATCGTGGTGATCGTTACTGTAACGCGCCGTGATTTGCGCGACGAGATTGACATGGCCTCTGAAGCATTCGCCCTCTCGCCTATGTCTGCCCGTGCGGCCGAGCCGAACGAGCAGGATTACGACGCGATCCGCGAAGCCTTTATGGAGACCGCGCGCGGCCGCTGGTTCCTCGGCGAATTCGCCAAGCGCAACCGCAACGCCGATACCAGCATGGTGCTCGACGCCGTCGCGAAAATCGAGGAAACCCTTGCGGCACAGCGGCAACCCCTCGTCGAGGACCGCCTGCCCGAAGCGCTGGTCGAGATCCGCCGCGCAATCCGCGAGGCCGAGACGATCGCGATCGCGGCCGTCGATCCCGCGGCGATCCAGGCCAGCCTCTCGGCGATCCCGCGCGGGGTGCGCATCATCAAGGAGATCTCGTGGCGCTGGCGCGAGATCGGCGCCGACAGCCGAATCTGCGACCTGATTGATCTGCAGCTCGCCTCGATGGAAGCGGCTTGCGCCCAGGCTTCCATCTTAGACCCGCGCGGCGACCTCAAGGTCGCCTTCGATCTGTTGAGAGACCGGGTCGACCAGACCGACGCGAACGGCTTGGCGGTGGAGCCTGGCCCGGCTCCCGTGCAGGAATCGCAGCCTCCGGTCGCGGAAGCGCCGACGAGCGAAGCACCCGTGGCTTTTACTGAGGCGCCGCAGGATGTCGCTGTCGCTCCTGAGCACGAACCCGCCGGCGCTGCTGACGCGATGTCCCTCGCCGAGGAAGCGACGGACGTCACCGTCGCGCCGGAGGTTGCCGAGACCCATGTCGCGGCTGAAGAGAGTTTCGCTGCGGTTGAGGAAAGCCTCGCCGAGCCTGCCGCTGTCGCGGAGATCACGGACGAGTTCTCGCTCGACGCCGCTGCGGAGGCCGAAGACGACGCCGTGCTCGCGGCGATCGCGATGGAGATGGCCGCGCCCGATCCGGAGTTCGACGAAATCGTCGAGCCCATGGAGATGGCTGCGGAGATCCCGGAGCCTGTGGCCGCGGACGTCGCGCCGCCGGTTGCCGTCGACGTTCCTGAGCCGGTCGCTGTGGAGCCGGCCGTCGCACCGCAGGTTGAGGAGCCCGTCATCGAGGCGCCGATCGCGATGGAATCGCTCGCCCGCCTCACCGATGCGATAGCAGAAGCCGCCGCCGAAGTGATGGAGCAGCCGGCCATGGCAATGGCGGCCACGGCAACGTTCGGCGCGGCGCCGACCGCGACATTGCCCATGCCCTCGCCCCTGCCCGAGCAATCACTCGGCGCAACCATCCTGGCCAGCGGCATGCTGCAAAAGCCCCGCACTGCGGCCAACGACGCACTGGCGCCAATCCGCAGGATGACGCAAGCCGAAAAGATCGCGTTCTTCTCGTAAGCGGCGCTCGCTCTCCTGCAACCCCCTATGCTCATGATGGCGGGACCAGCGTGATTCAGATCACGCATGCACCCAGAGTGATCGCAATCACGGACCCAAGGCTCGAACGCGGCCAAGCTTCGGCGCAACCAATCTCGCATCGAGATGAGTGCCAAAGGAGCACGCCATGTTCCGCCTAAAGCCTTTCCTGATGATCACGGGCCTGCTGGGAAGCCTGTTCGGCTTCGCCTGCGGCCCTGTTTCCGCACAAGTCGCCCCGGTCGAGCCGGCCCCGACCGCGCTGCAAGGCCCGGAGCAGCGGGTCGCGCTGGTGATCGGCAATTCGAACTACCAGAACGCGCCGCAGCTGGCGAACCCCGACAATGACGCGCAATCGATGGCGCAGTTCCTGAACTCGGCCGGCTTCGAGGTGATCTCGGCGACCGATTTGACCCAGAACGACATGCTCCGCGTCGTCCAGGATTTTTCGGCAAAAGTCTCCGCGCGCGGTCCGAATACGGTGGCGATGGTCTATTACGCCGGACACGGCGTGCAGCTCGCCGGCGAGAACTATCTCGTTCCCGTCGACGCGAAGGTCTCGAACCAGACCGAGCTCGTCAACAACTCGGTGCGTCTGGTCGACGTGATGTCGACGCTGGAGACGATCCCGAGCCGGATGCGCATCGTCATCCTTGATGCCTGCCGCAACAACCCGTTCCCGAACGTCAACGACGCCAGCCGCGGTCTCGCCATCGTCGATGCGCCGAACGGCTCGATCGTCGGCTATTCCACCGCGCCGGGCGCCGAGGCGCTCGACGGTGCCGGCGGCCACAGCCCCTACACACAGGCCTTCCTGAACATCGCGCGCGAACCCAACGTGCCGATCGAGCAGCTGTTCAAGCGCGTGCGTCTCGAGGTCAACCAGACCACCAGCGGCGCGCAGATCCGTGGGAGAGTTCGTCGCTCACCTCCGACTTCACCTTCTTCGGCGACACCGCCGTCGCCGCCAACCGCGCGCCGGTGAATGCGCCGGTGGTGCAGATGGCCTCCAACCTGCCGAGCCGCTCGACCCGCCAGGCCTATGATTATGTGCTGTCGGAAGGCCGGCCCGAATACTATCAGGAGTTCATCGAGATGTATCCGCACGACCCGCTGTGCGACCACATCCGCTGGCTGCTGTCGAACCTCCTGATCTCGCAGGCCTGGCACAAGGCGGTGCTTGCGAACTCGCCGCTCGGCTACAAGAGCTTCTACGACAGCTACGGCAACAGCCCCTATGCGCAGGTCGCGCTGAAGCTCGAGAAGCAGCCGAAGCTGATCCCGCTGATGCAGGCGACGAAGTTCTTGGCTCCGCAGAATATCGCCCCGACCTTGAAGCTCGGCAATCTCGGCCAGCCCAAATACATGCCGCTGATGCAGCAGGGCAATGATCATGCGCAAGCAAACGGCAGTCTGCCGGTCGTGCAGAAGCAGGGCGAGGGCAATTTGATCGGCACTGGCGGCGCTGGCGGCAAGATCGTCACCCTGCCCGCGCCGACCAACACGACGACGAACAACGGCAGCATCGGCAAGATCGTGACGCTGCCGGTGACCAACACTACGCCAAATGCCGGCAACGCCAACGCTAACCCGGGCAAGATCGTGAGCATGCCGGTGAATGTCGGCAAAGGCGGCTCGAACATCGAGGTCAAGACGACCGACGTGAAGACGACGAAAGTCCAGACGCAGACCAATCCGATCCACGTCAACAACGACGTGAAACTGAACAACAACCCGGTGAACAAGGTGCAGGTGCAGAACAACCAGCAGAACAACCGTCCGCAGTTCAATGCGATCGGCAATGGTGGCGGCAGCAACTTCCGCCAGTCGATGAACCAGTCGCCAGTCATGAATGGCGGCAACAACCACCGCGGCTTCATGCACTGATCACGACAAACCCCAAAGACGAGAAAGGGGCAGCGCCGCAACGCGCTGCCCCTTCTTCATGTGAGATGATCAGGCCACCAGCTCGGCGAACAGATCAGCATCGACATTGCCGCCGGAGAGCACGATGACGACATTCTTGCCGGCGACGTCGAGGCGGCCGGCGAGCAGCGCGGCGAGGCCGACGGCGCCGCCGGGCTCGACGACCAGCTTCAGCTCGCGATAGGCGAAGGCGACCGCCGCGCCGACTTCCTTGTCCGAGGCGGTGACGCCGCGCGCCAGCAGCTTGCTGTTGATGGCAAAGGTCATCTCGCCAGGGATCAAGGCCATCAGCGCGTCGCAGATGGTGCGGCCTGCCGGCGCATGCGGCTCGCGATGACCTGCGGTCAGCGACAGCCCGTGATCGTCGAAGGCCTCGGGCTCGGCCACCACAATCTCGGCGAGCGGAAAGCGCGCCTTCACCGCAGTCGCAACGCCGGCGATCAGGCCGCCGCCGGAGGCCGGCGCGACCACGATGTCCGGCTTAAGGCCGAGCGCTGCCATATCCTCCGCGATTTCGCGGCCGGCAGTGCCCTGCCCGGCGATGACGAAGGGATCGTCATAGGGCCTGACCAGCGTCGCGCCGCGCTTCTCGGCGATACCGCGCGAGATCGCCTCGCGGTCGTCGCGGTCACGGTCATACAGCACGACCTCGGCGCCGTAGGATTTGGTGCGCTCGCGCTTCGACAAGGGCGCGTCTGCCGGCATCACGATGGTCGCGTGCATGTCGAGGATCTTTGCCGCGGCCGCCACGCCCTGGGCGTGGTTGCCGGAGGAGAACGCGACCACGCCGCCGGCGCGCTTGTCCTCCGGAATCGAGGCGACCTTGTTGAAGGCGCCGCGGAACTTGAAGGAGCCGGTGCGCTGGAGCATCTCCGGCTTCAGAAAGACCTTCGCGCCGACGCGCTCGTTGAGCACGGGAAAGGACAACAGCGGGGTGCGGACGGCGAAGGGTGCGATCACGCGCGCTGCGGCATCGATATCGGCTGGGCCGATCGGGAGGAGCTGTTCGGTCATGTCAGATGTTATCGCGGCGGAGGAGCCGCGGGCAAGACATCTCCGCGCGAGGATTTCGCCTGGTCAGGCGACGAAGCGTGGCTGATCCGCGCTGTTCCGGCCGGGCAGCACCGCGCCGACCGCCAGAATGCTGTCGACAAAAGCCCGGGCCGAGGCCTCCCAGGTGTAATTGGAGGCGAATTGGACGCAGGCCTGGCGGGAAACGTCGAGCGCTGCCAAGCAGGCATCGCGCAGATCATGATCCAGCGCGCCGACCGGCGCATCGCCTATGACGTCGCGGGGACCCTTCACCGGAAACGCCGCGACCGGCAAGCCGCTTGCCAGCGCCTCGAGCAGGACCAGGCCGAAGGTGTCGGTCTTGCTGGGAAACACGAAGACGTCGGCGGCCGCGTAGATGTCCGCCAGTTCCTCGCCGTGCTTTTCCCCCAGAAAGATCGCATCCGGATATGCCTCCTCCAGCGCGACGCGGGCGGGGCCATCCCCGACGATCACCTTGGTGCCGGGCAGGTCGAGGTCGAGGAAGGCTTCGAGATCTTCTCCACCGCGACGCGACCGACCGAAAGGAACACCGGGGCCGGAAGGCACAGGTCGATCGCACGCGGGTGGAACAAATGGGTGTCGACGCCGCGCGGCCACAGCACGACCTTGGCGAAGCCGCGCTCGGTCAGTTCGCGGGCGAGCGCCGGGGTTGCCGCCATCACCGCTCGGCTGGCGCTGTGGAAGCGCCGCAGCGCGCGCCAGATCAGGGATTCCGGAACCGGCACCCTGGCGCGGACATATTCGGGGAAGCGGGTGTGGAAGCTGGTCGTGAACGGCAGCCTGCGCTGGCGACAGAAGCGGCGGACCATCAGGCCGATCGGCCCCTCCGTCGCAATATGGATGCTGTCGGGCTGGGCCTGTTCGATCAGCTTTGCAATCCGGGCCGGGCGCGGCATCGCGAGCCGCACGTCGCGATAGCTCGGCATCGCGAAGGTGCGGAACGATTGCGGCGTCAGAAACGTGAGCTCGACGCCGAAGCCGTTCGCGGCGTCAGCGAGCTTGGTCAGCGTCCGAACCACACCATTGACTTGCGGGTGCCAGGCGTCGGTCGCGACCAGGATGCGCATCAGGCCGCCCTTGCCGCCACCTGGGGGACTTCCGCCGGCTTTTGCGCGTGATCCGCCCAGGTGATGATCTCGAAATGGCCGTCGTCGTGCTCGACCAGCGCGGTGCAGCTCTCCACCCAGTCGCCGCAGTTCATGTAGCGGATGCCGCCCTCGTCGCGGATCACGGCATAATGGATGTGGCCGCAGATCACGCCGTCGGCGTCGTGGCGGCGCGCCTCGGCGGCGAGCGCCTGCTCGAACGCGCCGATATAATTGACGGCGTTCTTGACCTTCTGCTTGGCCCATTGCGACAGCGACCAATAAGGCACTTTGAACATACGCCGGAAGAAGTTGACGAAGCGGTTCATCTGGATGGCGAAGTCGTAGGCCTTGTCGCCGAGATGGGCGAGCCAGCGCGCGTTCTGCACCACGAGGTCGAAGATGTCGCCGTGGATCACCAGAAACCGCTTGCCATCGACGCCGGTGTGGACGGTGTTTTCGACCACATCGATGCCGCCGAAATGCGTGCCGTAATAGTTGCGCAGGAACTCGTCGTGATTGCCGGGAATGTAGATGACCTTGGCACCCTTGCGCGCCTTGCGCAAAAGCTTCTGCACCAGGTCGTTATGCGATTGCGGCCAGTGCCAGCTCGATTTCAGCGCCCAGCCGTCGACGATGTCGCCGACGAGATAGATGGTGTCGGCATCGTGGTAGCGCAGGAAATCCAGCAGAAGGTCGGCTTGCGAACCGCGGGCTCCGAGATGAACGTCGGAGATGAACAAGGTGCGAAAGCGCCTTTCAGGGCTCTCGTCACTCATATCGTAACTTCCCATGCGACAGCCTGTAACAATATCCCGTGACAGGGGGATGAACGATCGAAACCTTTGAGGCACCCTCAGATACGAATCAAACTCGCCTCGCCCTCCCTGCGAATATCAGCCGCATGCGACAATCAGGCGACATGGCGCCGCAGCCGCCCCGCCCAGGATCAGATTCACACTGTAAGTCACGATCGCAGGTGCGCTCCCTCGCCCGCTTGCGGGCAGGGCAATCGCATATGGTATTTTGGGAGGGCTGAACGCACGCCTCGTCCTTCGAGACGACCGCTTCGCGGTCTCCTCAGGATGAGGCTAAGCGGCATCGGTGCCCGTTGAAACTGCTGCCGCACACTCGGTCCTCATCCTGAGGGCCCGCCAACGGCGGGCGTCTCGAAGGATGGCCGCGAGGACCCATATGCGATTGCCCTACCCGCAAGCGGAAGAGGTCGAACTCGCCCGCGTCAGTAAAATTTGTGGAAATGATGGACCGGCCCATGGCCATGACCGACGCTGAAGCGGTCGGCGGCGGCGATCGCGGCGCTGATCCAGGCCTTGGCGTTGCGCACCGCCTGCTCAAGAGTGTCGCCCTTGGCGAGACCTGCCGCGATCGCCGAGGACAGCGAGCAGCCGGTGCCGTGGGTATTTTTGGTCGCGACGCGCGGCGCGGCGAGTGCGATCGTGCTTTCCGCGCTGACGAGATAGTCGATGCTCGCGGCACCCTCGCCGTGGCCGCCCTTGATCAGCACCGCGCGAGCGCCGAGCGCGAGCAGGCGCCGCCCCTGGCTCTCGATCTCGGCTTCGCTACGCGCGACCGGCTCGTCGAGCAGAGCGGCGGCCTCCGGCAGATTCGGCGTGATCACCGAGGCGAGCGGCACCAGCTTGTTGCGCAGGGCCTCGACGGCCTGCGGTGACAGCAGCCGATCGCCGGAGGTTGCGACCATCACCGGATCGAGCACCACATTTCGCGGAGCCCAGCGCGACAGCGCGGCTGCGATCGCGTCGATGCTCAAGGCTTGCGCCACCATGCCGATCTTCGCCGCCCCGACATCGAGATCGGCGAACACGGCGTCGATCTGCGCGGTGACGAACTCGGCCGGCACCGCGTGAATGCCGGTGACACCATTGGTGTTCTGCGCCGTCAGCGCCGTGATGGCCGAGGCGCCGTAGACACCGAGCGCGGCAAAGGTCTTCAGGTCAGCCTGAATGCCGGCGCCGCCGCTCGAATCGGAGCCGGCAATTGTGAGCGCCACGGGCGTGGTCATCGCGGGATACGCTTGCTTGAGGGGGACACCGCCATGGCCTGTCCTACCGCGCTCAGGGAGCCCCAGCAAGCCGCACCGGCCGCCATTCGCGGCGCGCAAAACCGGCCCCGGCGAATCAGCCAGTCGCGATCCGACGCGGCATTGTCGTCCCGCAGTCGTGCAGAGGTTGCAAAAAATGGCCTTGATCCCGCTGCGGGCCTTGGCGTCCAGATCGATGAGTGACACGTTGGTGCCGGAATCAGTCCAGCGACACCAACGTTGCGGGCCGACCTCGGCCCGCAAGCCTCTCGGAGTGGAATCATGTGGGCCTACTTCGAACGCATCCTCGACTCCTCGATGTTTTCACCGCACGGCATCTGCCTGTTGTGGGAGCCCGAGTTGATCTGGCTCCACGTCGTCTCGGACGCCTGTATCGCGGCTGCCTATTTCTCCATTCCGTTTGCTCTCGCAATTCTCGTCATCAAGCGGCGCGACCTCCAGTTCGGCTGGGTGTACTGGGCGTTCGCGGTCTTCATCACGGCGTGCGGCCTGACGCACCTGCTGTCGATCTACACGCTCTGGGTCCCGGCCTATGGCATCGAGGGCATCGTCAAGGCGGTGACGGCGGTGGCGTCGGTCTTCACGGCTGGCGCGCTCTGGCCGCTGCTGCCGAAGATCCTGACGATCCCCTCCCCGTTTCAGCTTCAAAAGGTCCAGGCCGCGCTCGAACAGGAGGAAATCAAGAGCCGGGACGCGACGCTGCTGCTCCAGCAGCTCGGAGACGCGCAGCGCGCGATGCGCGAAAGCATGACGCGCCTCACCGCTGTCGTCGAGACCGCGGTCGACGGCGTGATCCTGTTCGATGCGCAAGCCCGCATTCTGCTGTTCAACCCGGCCTGCGAACGGTTGTTCGGCTATCGCGCCGACGAGGTCATGAATCTCGACGTCAGCATGCTGATGTCCAACGAGAGGCCCTCGTCCACAGCTCATGCGCGGCGCTTCGCAACCGGGGAATCCGTCGGCCTGCGCAAGGACGGCTCGACCTTTCCGATGGATCTGTCGGTGGGCCAGGCGTGGCAGGACGGCGATCTGATCTATGTCGGCATCGTCCACGATCTGACCGCGCGCAAGCTGACGGAGCAGCAGCTCCAGCAGGCGCAGAAGATGGAGACGGTCGGCCAGCTCTCGGGCGGCATCGCCCACGACTTCAACAATCTCCTCACCGTCATCATCGGCAACGCCGAGCTCCTCAGCGAAGAGCTCAAGGCCCGGCCGGACCTGCGGCAATTTGCCGACGACATCTGCGAGTCCGGCGAACGCGGCGCGGAGCTGACGCAGCGGTTGCTCGCGTTCAGCCGCCGCCAGCTGCTCCGGCCGAAGGCGATCGATTGCCGCGAGCTGCTCGAATCCATGCTCAAGCTGTTCAAGCGCACCTTGCGCGAAAACATCGAGATCGAGACGGCATTCGGGCCCGGCACGATCCAGACATTCGCGGACCGCGCCCAGCTTGAATCTGCCTTGCTGAACCGGGTGCTCAACGCGCAGGACGCCATGCCGGCCGGAGGGCATTTGACCCTGAGCACGGAGTTGGCTGCAATCGATGAGCATTATCACGCGCTGCACCCGGAACTCGCATCCGGCAGCTACGCGTTGATCTCCGTCACCGATGACGGCGAAGGCATGACGCCTGACGTCATCGAGCACGCCTTCGAACCATTCTTCACCACCAAGGAAGTCGGCAAGGGCTCGGGGCTCGGGCTGAGCATGGTCTATGGCTTCGCCAAACAGTCCGACGGCCATGTCTCGATCTATAGCGAGCCGGGCCTTGGGACGACGGTCCGGATCTACCTGCCGCGCGCCGGCGCGGGCGAATCGCCGGCCGATACGCCGGACAATGAGGAGGCGGCGCCCCGCGGGCGCGAGACGATCCTGATCACGGAAGACGATCCGTTCGTGCGCTCCTCGGTGACCCAAAGGGTCGAGGCTCTCGGATATCGGGTCGTCGCCGCCGTCAACGGCACGGAGGCCCTGCAGCGGCTGCGCGACGATCCCCGCATCGACATGCTGTTCACCGACATCATCATGCCGGGTGGCATGAGCGGCTGGGAGCTCGCCGAACAGGCCCGGCGGATTCGTCCGGGTCTCCCGGTCCTGTTCACCTCCGGCTACGCACTGGAGACGCTGGTCGAGCAGGGCCGTGTCCAGGCGCGGGCGGTCGTTCTGAGAAAGCCCTATCGCAAGGCCGAGCTGGCGCAGCGGCTCAGGGACGCATTCGCGGCCGCGACCGTGACGCCCTAGCGCAGGACTGGTATCTGCGCGCAAAACGGCTGCTGCTGCCGGCAGCCGGCAAGTCCGCTTGCTATATTCGGCCGGGTTTGGCCTATTAGCCGCCAGATATGCCTTCGGAGTGACTGCAATGGTTCCCTTTTTCGTCCAGATCAAATGCAAGCTCGGCCAGTCCTACACGGTGGCCAACGCGCTCGCCGAAGCCGAGATCGCCTCCGAGATCTACTCCACGGCCGGCCAGTACGATCTTCTGGTGAAGTTCTACGTCGACAACGACACCGACATCGGCCACTTCGTCAACGAGAAGGTGCAGGTGCTGCCGGGCATCCAGGACACCCTCACCATCATCACCTTCAAGGCGTTCGGCGCGAGCTAGCCGCCGCCCTCTTTGCGCTTGGGCGGCGTCGGCCCGTCGACCGGCGGCAGCGACTTCAAATAAGCGGCCATCGCGGCGCGATCCTCAGGTCTGAGTTGCGCCAGATTCTTGATCACCGGCCGCATCGCGCCGGAGGCGCTGTCGCCCTCGGGCATGTCGCCGGTTTCGAGGAAATCGGCGATGTCGTTCTCGCTCCAGCTACCTATGCCCTTCTGGGTGATGTTCGGCACCCAGCCCTCGCCTTCCGGATTGGGACCGCCGGCGAACCGCTGCGAGGTGATGACGCCGCCGAGAAAATTGCGCGGGCTGTGGCATTCGGCGCAATGGCCAAAGCCGTTGACGAGATAGGCGCCGCGATTCCATTGCGCGGAGCGATTTGCATCCGGCGCGAACGGCCTGACATCCATGAACGGCAGTTTCCAGATGCCGACATTGCGGCGGATGTTGAACGGGAACGGCAGATCGTGGTCGCGCACCCGGCCCGACACGGCCGGCAGCGTCTTCAGATACGCGAAGAGATCGCGGACGTCGTCGATCCTTGCCAAATGGTAAGAGGTGTAGGGAAACGCCGGAAAATAATGCGTGCCCGCCGGCGAAACGCCGCGCGTCACGGCGTTGACGAAATCGGCCTCACTCCAGCGGCCGATGCCGTCGGTGGGATCGGAGGAGATGTTCGGCGCATAGAACGTCCCGAACGGTGAGCCGAGCGCCAGGCCGCCACCGAGCCGCAGGCGGTCGGGCTGGTTGGGCACCGCATGGCAGGACGAGCAGCCGCCGACATTGAACAGCTCCTGCCCATTGGCGAGATCGGGCCCGCGCGTTGGTGCCGGCAATGCCAGCACGGTCGGCGCGGTCAACCACCAATAGACGGCGAAGGCCGCGACGGCGGCGATCAGGATGACAGAAATAATTCGTCGCGGCATCGAGAATCCCATCGCGCTCGAACTTACGGATCATCCGGTGTCCGCTCCAGCCACGAATAATTTAGATGGTTTGATCGGAATCCGGGAATAAAGTCCGAACTGCACTGTTTGCAAATCGACAGCAATCAGATGTCAACAGGGAGAGACCCATGAACAAAGTCCTTTTTGCCACGCTGGCACTCGGAGCCGCCGTCGCATTCGCCGCCCCGGCCAGCGCGGAGAAACTGAAGGCGACGCTTGACGGCAAGTCCGAAGTCCCGGCGACCACCAGCAGCGGCACCGGCACGGCCGATCTCGACTATGACGCCGCCAGCAAGAAGCTCTCCTGGAAGGTGACCTATTCCGGCCTGTCCGGCCCCGCCACCGCCGCCCATTTCCACGGCCCCGCCGAGCCCGGCAAGAATGCCGGCGTCGCGGTCCCGATCCCGGGCATCGCATCGAGCCCGGCCGAAGGCTCGGCCACGCTGACCGACGCGCAGGCCTCCGATCTGTTGGGCGGCAAGCTTTACGTCAACATTCACACGGCGGCGAACCCGGGCGGCGAGATCCGCGGTCAGGTGACGAAGTAAGCCAACGCTGCTTCGTCAGACGGCTGCCTCGTCGACAAAAGGCCGGACGCGCGGAGGGCGCGTCCGGCCTTTTCGAGTCAGAGCATCGCGCTTTGGCAACCAGGCCTAAGCCGCACTCAGCGCCTGCGTGAGGTCCGCGATCAGGTCTGACGGGTTCTCGATGCCGATCGAGAGCCGGATCGTGGAATCCAGGACGCCGATTTTTTGGCGGATGTCGGCCGGGACGCCGGAATGGGTCATCGTCGCGGGCAGGCTCGCCAGCGACTCCGTTCCGCCGAGGCTCACCGCCAGCTTGAAGATCTGCAGCGCGTTGAGAAATTTCATCGCCGCCGCCTTGCCGCCGACGATGTCGAACGAGAATGTGGATCCCGCGCCGAGGCATTGCCGCGCGAATACGCGTCCGGCCGCTGAACCCTCTTCGTGGTGGCCGAGGTAATGGACCTTGGCGACCTTGGAATGGTCGCGCAAATAGTCCGCCACGAGGCGCGCGTTGCTGTCGGCCTTCTCCATGCGCAGGCTCAAGGTCTCGAGCGAGCGGTTGATCATCCAGCAGGTGTGCGGGTCGAGCTGGGTGCCGATGGCGCCGCGGAGCGCCTTGATGCCCTTCATGATCGCCTTCGCGCCGAGCGCGGCGCCTGCGATCAGGTCGGAATGACCGCCGACATATTTGGTCAGCGAGTACAGCGAAACGTCCGCGCCCTGCTCGATCGGCCGCTGAAACACCGGTCCGAGCAACGTGTTGTCGCAGGCGATGATCGGCGTATGTCCCTGGGCCTTGCCGATCGTGTCGGCAATGCAGCGGATCATCGCGATGTCGACCAGGCCATTGGTCGGATTGGCCGGGGTTTCGATGAGGACCATCGCGACCCGTCCCTTGCGCATGGCCTCCTCCGCGGCCTGCCTGACCGCCGCTTCGTCGACGCCATCGGCAAAGCCGACGGCGCCGATCGAGAGACGCGAGAGCGTGTTCGTCAGCAGGGTTTCGGTCCCGCCATAGAGCGGCTGGGAGTGCAGAATGACGTCGCCGGGGCGGACGAACGCGAGGATCGTGGTCGCGATCGCCGACATGCCGGACGAGAACAGCGCACAGCTCTCGGTGCGCTCATAGACCGCGAGCTTGTCCTCGACGATTTCACTGTTGGGGTGGTTGAAGCGCGAATAGACCAGGCCAGCGCCCATGCCTTCCGGCGGCTCGCGCCGGCCGGCGACGTAGTCGAAAAAATCCTGCCCGTCCTCGGCCGTCTTGAACACGAAGGTCGAGGTCAGGAACACCGGCGGCTTGATGGCGCCTTCCGACAATTGCGGATCGTAGCCATAGGTCAGCATCAGCGTTTCCGGATGCAGCAGATGGTTGCCGATATGGGTTTTCGACGGGAACGGTTTTGCCATGGCCTGTCTCGCTGTTGACTAGGATCCTCGCCGCGCGTCGGAACTCCAGACCTCGTGAGGCATCGACGCAGCGACCGCGCGAGCAAACATAACCACTCCGACGGCGATCCGTCAGGCCATGCGAGCAGAATTTGCCAACGCGGTCAGACCAGCATGATTCCCGTAGCCCGGATGGAGCGCGGCGCAATCCGCGACAGCTATCGAGCTCGACAGCTCACCCGGATTTCGCTTTCGCTCCATCCGGGCTACGAACGCCCAACGCCTATTTCAGCTTGACCCGATAGGTCTCGTGGCAGTCGTTGCAGCGATCGTTGATGCTGGTGTAGGCGGCCTTCAGGGTCGCGACATCGGTGATCTTGCCCTTGACCTCGGCGATCGCCTTCTGCACCGGCGGGATCTTGGAATCGAAATCGGCCTTGTTCTGCCAGACCTTCGGCGACGCACCATAGGTCGCGTTCACCACGTCCTGCTTGGGATTGATCTCGAAGGTCTTGGAGATCTTGGCAACGTCGGCTTCGAGATTGGCAATCGCCTCGTCGACGGCCTTCTGGTTGTAGGGAATGTCGCCCTTGGTCATCTTGAGGATCACGCTGTAGAGGCTCTTGGCCTGCGAGCGCATCAGATTGTCCTGTTGAACCGCGACCTGCTGCTGTGCCGTCACGGCGCCGGCGCCCAACAGCAGGGTCGCCGCGACAATCATCATCCGTTTCATTCTTTGTTCTCCGGATCACAGATTTTGGGACAGACGATCCACCCGGTTCACGGGTGTCCGTCCGTCCAGATTAGAACCCCGCGCGCGAGGTTTATTCCCGCGCGGGCAGATTGGGGATTGTCAGAGGCTGTGGCGGCGATGGTGCTCGTTGATCGCGATCCACAACCGCTCCGGCGTCGCCGGCATGTCGATGTGATCGATCTTGTATTCGCGCCACAGGGCGTCGACGATGGCGTTGACGACGGCCGGACAGGAGCCGATCGCACCGGCCTCGCCGGCGCCCTTCACGCCCATCGGATTGGTCTTGCAGGGGACGTTGGCGGTCTCGAACACGAAGGCGGGACCATCAGCTGCACGCGGCAGGGCATAGTCCATATAGGTCGCGGTGATGAGCTGCCCGTCACCGGCGCCATAGACCACCTGCTCCATCAGCGCCTGGCCGATGCCCTGCATGGCGCCGCCATGCACCTGGCCGGCCAGCAGCAGCGGATTGAGCGTCATGCCGAAATCGTCGACGATCACGTAGTTGACGATCTTGATGATGCCGGTGGCCGGATCGATCTCGACTTCCGCTACATGGGTGCCGTTGGGATAGGTGCCGTCGGCGCTGGCAAAGGTCGCGCTGCCGTTCAGCTTTGAGGGATCGGCGCCCGGGCGCTTGGCCAAATCGGCAAACGAGATGGAGCGGTCGGTGCCGGCGATACGGATCACGCCATCGGTGATTTCAAGATCGCCGATACTGGCTTCCAGGGCCTGCGCGGCGAGCTCCTTCAGCTTGTTGCCGAGTTCGCTCGATGCGCGCTCGACGCAGACACCGCCAGTCGGAATCGAAGCCGAGCCGCCGGTACCGAGACCGGTCGCGATCTCACCGGTGTCGCCCTGGCGGACATGCACGCGCTCGGGCGGGAGGCCGAACTGCTCGGCAACGATCTGCGCATAGGCGGTCTGGTGGCCCTGCCCGCTCGACTGCGTGCCGATCAAGACGGTAACGTCGCCATTGGGATCGAGCCGCACATTGGCGGTCTCTTCGCCCATCACGCCGCAGACCTCGACATAGCTTGCAAGGCCAATGCCGCGGATCAGGCCCTGCTTTTTGGCGAGCTTGGCGCGCTTGCCAAACTCCTTCCACTCGGCGATCTCCATCGCGCGCTTGAGATGCGCGGCGAAGTCGCCGGAATCATAGACCTTGCCGGTGGCGGTCTTGTACGGCAGCGCCTTGGGCGGAATGAAATTCTTGCGGCGGACGGCGTCCACCGTCATGTCGAGTTTTCGCGCGCAGGCGTCGACCAGGCGTTCGATGACATAGGCGGCCTCGGGCCGGCCCGCGCCGCGATAGGCATCGACCGGCACGCTGTTGGTGAAGATGGTGCGCACCCGGCAGTGGAACGCCTGGATATCATAGAGGCCCGGCAGCATGCCGGCGCCGCCATGCGGAATGTAGGGCCCGAAGGTCGAGAGATACGCGCCCATGTCGCCCATCAGGTCGCAATCCATGGCGAGGAACTTGCCGTCTTCAGTCAGCGCCATCTTCGCGGTGGTGACGTTGTCGCGGCCCTGCGCATCACCCATGAAGTGCTCGGAGCGATCGGCCGCCCATTTCACCGCCTTCTTCAGTTTTCGCGCGGCCACCGCCAACAGCGCATATTCGCGGTACGGAAACAGCTTTGTGCCGAAACCGCCGCCAACATCGGGGCAGATCACCCGCATCTTCTCGGTCGGGATATTGAGCACGTTCTGGCAAAGGATGTCGCGCAGCCGATGGCTGCCCTGGCTGCCGACCGTCAGCGTCAGATGATCGGCCTTCGGGTCGTATTCGCAGACCGCCGCGCGCGTCTCCATGAAGCTTGCGACCACGCGCGGATTGACGATGGAGATTTCGGCCACCGCATGCGCCTTGGCGAATGCGGCTTCGGTCGCCTTCTTGTCACCGATCGAGACGTCGAACAGCACATTGCCGGGCTTGTCCGGCCAGACCTGCGGCGCCCCCTTCTTGATGGCGTTGACGACGCCGGTCACCGCCGGCAGCGGCGTCCACTTGACCTCGATCGCCTCGATCGCGTCGCGGGCCTGGTCGATGGTCTCGGCGACCACGAAGGCGACGGCATCGCCGACATGGCGCACCTCGTCCCTGGCAAGGATCGGATAAGGCGGTCCGGTGAACGGATCCGTCTCGAGGTTGAACAGGCAAGGCAGATTGCCGAGCTCCTTGACGTCATCCGCAGTCAGGACCAGCGCGACGCCGGGAAGGGTGCGGGCGCGGCTGGCATCGATGCTGTATTTGGCATGCGCATGCGGCGAGCGCAGCACCAGGCAGCGCAGAGCGGCCTGCGGCGCGTAGTCGTCGGTATAGCGGCCCTTGCCGCGGATGAGCGCGTCATCCTCCTTGCGCAACACGCTTTGGCCAACGCCGAATTTGATGGGAGCCGCCATTTTCTCTTCCCGTTCTCATGGTTGTTTTGCCGGCATATTGCCGTGGAAAAACAGGCAAGGCAAACGGCTTTAGAGAGGCAGGTGATTGCAGGCAAGGGAACGCGCCGCGCCTCGGTCACCACCGGGCTATCGCATATGGCAACCGGTGACTGTAGAACGAACTCGGCCTGCATGGTTCGAGACGCCCGCTTTGGCGGGCTCCTCACCATGAGGGTTTAATATCTCGCCGCCACGCGACCTCATCCTGAGGGCCCGCCATAGGCGGGCGTCTCCAAGGATGGGCCGCGAAGAAGCACTCAGCCAAGCTCCTCAACACCTACATCCCTCCACGGCTCCATAGATGGATTGCGCTATTTCTCAACGTATCGATAGCCCGGTCCGGCGTGATGTAGTCGATCTCGCCACGCGTCAGGCCGATGTCCATCAATTGCCTGTCGCTCAGATCCTGCAAGGTGAGTTGCGGGGGCCGCCGCCAGCGCCGCTCCCGAAGCGCGCGCCAGTACCGCCTGATGAGGCTGAAAATGCGCCCGACCAATGCAATGTCGGGGCGCAGCGCCGCGGCATCGCCCTTGGATATGATATCCGTCTGTTGGGGTGGCATCGGATGCTCCTGCTGTTGTGCCGGCAGGGAAGCGTGGCCAAACAAAAGGCCCCGTCCGATGCCGGCGGGGCCTGGTGGAAGAGATGTCGTCGTCGAATTCCTAGCGCACGACTCCTTCCACGGCCCGGCCGAAGCGGGTCATGTGAATGCAGTTGAGTTTGCGCATTGATTTGAACATAGGCCGCCAATAGCACGGCAATCGCGCGAAATCAAGAGATGTATGGATTGAAGCTACATCCTGGAGGCGAGCACTTCGCTCTCGCGCATTTGAAGCTCGCCTAGCCGCGCACCAGCGAGATCAGCCAGCTGCGACCGAACAGCGCGAGGATCGCGAGCGTGTAAACGATCGTGCCCCCGAACGCCAGCAGGACCAATATCAGTTCATCCCGGAAGTGCATCGAGCCGAGAGAAGAACCGCCGAAGCGCGCGATCAGCCAGAAGCTCGCGGCCAGGATGATGCCGGTCAGCAAAAATTTGGCGAGCGACAACAGCCAGCCGCGGTCCAGCACGAGAAAGCCTCGGCGCACGGCGAAGAACAGCACCAGCAGCAGATTGGTCCAGACGCCGATCGCGGTCGCCAGCGCCAGGCCGATCTGGGCCAGCGAGCCCATCAGGGCAATTTTCAGGGCGACATTGACGGCGATGCCGGTCAGCGAGGCCCGGACGGGCGTCGCGGTGTCCTTGCGTGCATAGAAAGTCGCGACCGCGCTGCGGATCAGCACGAACGGAATGAGGCCGATCGCGTAGGCCGCGAGCGTCGCACCGGCAGCGGCCGCATCCGCCTTCGAGAAGGCACCACGGGCGAACAGCGCGCGCATGATCTCATCGGGCACGGTGAGGAAGGCCGCGACGAACGGGATCGAGAACAGCAGCGTGAAATCGAAGGCACGGCGTTGCGCCTTCATCGCGCCGTCTTGGTCATTGGCCGTGATCCGCCGCGACATCTCCGGCAGCAGCACGGTGCCGATGGCGATGCCGATGACGCCGATCGGGAGCTGATTGAGCCGGTCGGCATAATACAGCGCCGACAGCGCGCCCGCCGGCAGGAAGGTCGCGATGATGGTGTCGGCGAACAGCGCGAGCTGCGTGCCCATCGAGCCCAGCGTCGCAGGCCCAAGCGCCCTGAAGAAGCCGCGAACGTCTTCGTCGAGCTTGAGCGGCGCAAAACGCGGCAGGCCACCATGGCGCGCGAGATCGCCCGCAAGCAGAAAATATTGCAGGAAGCCGGAGATGAGGACGCCCCAGGCCGCGGCATGACCTGCGGTCGGAAACCAGGCGGCGAGCGCCAGCGTCATCATCATCGCCACGTTGAGGAAGATCGACGCGGCGGCAGCGCTGGCGAAGCGCTGCATCACGTTGAGCATGCCGCCATAGAGCGTCACCAGCGTGATCAGCAAAAGATACGGGAAGGTGATCCGGGTCAGCTCGATCGCGAGCTTGCGCTGCTCGGCATCTTCGCTGAAGCCGGGCGCAAGTAAGCTCATGGCCTGCGGCATGAACAGCCAGGCAACGATCAGCAGCACGACTTGCGAGGCCAGCAACAGCGTGAAGATGCGGTCGGCAAAGAGGCGCGCGGATGCCTCCCCGCGCTCGCCATGGACGTGGGCGTAGGCCGGCACCCAGGCGGCGTTGAACGCGCCTTCGGCGAAGATCGCACGAAAATGATTGGGCAGCCGCAGCGCCACGAAAAAGGCGTCGGCCACGGGGCCTGCGCCCAGGATCGCCGCGAGCATGATGTCGCGGGCAAATCCCGTCAGCCGCGACAGCAGCGTATATCCGCCAACCGTGAAGATACGTCCGAGCATGCGTCTGCTTTAGAGACTTATCGAACAGAGGTCGATTGCATCTTGCGATGCGCATGGCTGTGCCCTCTCCCCTTGTGGGAGAGGGCAGCGCCGCGAGTAGACACAAACTCATTGGGGTGAGGGGTCTCTCTCCGCGCATTCCGTGCGGACAGAGACCCCTCACCCGTCTCGCCGCTATCGCGGCGAGCCACCCTCTCCCACAAGGGGAGAGGGGAAGAACGGCCAGATCAGCCCGTGATCGCGCCCCGCACGGCGGCGATGATTCGCTCCTGATCGGCTTCGGTCAGATAGGGGTGCATCGGCAGGCTGATGACGTCCTGCGACAGGTTCTCGCAAGCAGGCAGCCCGCCGTCGGCGACCGGATACTGCTTGTAAGCGGTCTGCTGGTGCATCGACTTGCCGTAATAGATCGCGGTCGGCACGCCCTGGGCCTTCAGCGCGGCGGCAAAGCCATCGCGGTCGGTACCCCTGGGCAGGCGGATGGTGTACTGCGCCCAGACCGAGGTGTTGCCGGAGCTGAGGCGCGGCACGGTGACCACGTTGGACAGTCCCCGCGCATAACGCTCCGCGACCTTGTTGCGGGCGGCGATCTCGTCGTCGAAGATCTTCAGCTTCTCGATCAGGATTGCGGCCTGCATCGTATCGAGCCGGCCGGTCAGGCCGAGGCGGACGTTGTCGTATTTGTCGACGCCCTGCCCGTGCACGCGGATGCTGCGCAGCGTCGCCGCGAGCTCGTCGTCATCGGTCAGAATCGCGCCGCCGTCGCCGAAGCAGCCGAGCGGCTTTGCCGGGAAGAAGCTGGTGGTGGTGGCGAGCCCGAAGGTGCCGAGCTTGCGACCCTTGTAGCTCGCGCCAAAACTCTGCGCCGCGTCGTCGATCACGAACAGGCCTTCGGCCTTGGCGATCTCGGCGATGGCATCGTGGTCGGCCGGCTGGCCGAACAGATCGACCAGGAATCACCGCCACGGGCGTCAGGCCGGCCTTGCGCGCGGCCGCAATGCCGCGCTTGAGCGATTCCGGGCTCATGTTGAAGGTCGTCTCATCGACGTCGACATAGACCGGCGTGGCGCCAGTCCGCGCCGCCGGCGACGCGGTCGCAATGAAGGTGAAGGAGGGACACAGCACGGCATCGCCGGGCCCGACATTCTTCGCCATCAGCACCATCAAAAGCGCATCGGTGCCGCTGGAGCAGGCCACGACGTGCTTGGCGCCGCAATATGCCGCAAGCTGCTTCTCGAGCTCGAAGACCTCGGGTCCATTGACGAACTGGCAATGATCCATCACGCGCTTGACTGCGGCATCAAGCTCCGCGCCGAGCCGGCGGCGCTGCGAGCCGACGTCGATGAAGGGAATGGGATCCGAACGCAGATGCTGGTTCATGGTCTCGTTCTTGGCGCTTTCTTGAATGGTTGACATGGAAAGGGGTTTTAGCCGGCGACGCGGCGCGGGCCTGCGGGCCGCCGACGAATTGGCCGCGGGCCGCGCCGGTGTTTCGAGGCACTGCGTCGCGATCTCGAGGCTGGCGACACCCTCGTCGCCGGTCACCGCCGGGATCTCGCCATGGCGCACGGCCTTGAGGAACGCGATCAGCTCGGCGCGCAGCGGCTCGTCGTGGCCGACCGGCAGATGCCGCATCGAATAGCTGCCGTCCGGCTTGAAGCCGAAACATTCGGTGACCTGGCGCGTGAGAAGATCGCCCATGACGTATTTGCCGCGGGTCGCCACCGTGACGCTGCGCGCCTTGAACGGCGTCAGCCAGTTGGTGTTGATATGGGCGAGCACGCCGGAAGCCGTGCGGAACTGCAACAGCGCGATGTCCTCGCGCTCGGCCACCGCGCTCGACAATTGCGGCTGCACCTCGACGATGTCGGATTCGGTGAACCAGCGGATCAGGTCGATGTCGTGCACGGCGAGATCGATGACGACGCCGACATTGGACATGCGCGGCGGGAACGGACCCACGCGCGTGATCGCGATCGAGAGAATGTCCTCGCCCGCGATCGCCTGCTTGACCGCGGCGACCGCCGGATTGAAGCGCTCGACATGGCCGACCATCAACGTGACGCCGGCCTTTTGGGCGGCGGCGACGATCTCGCGGCCCTCGGCCACGGTGGAGGCGATCGGCTTCTCGACCAGCACGTGGATGTTCCTGGCGATGCAGGCGAGTGCGACCTCGTGATGCAGATGAGTTGGCGCCGCGATCGTGACGGCATCGACGCCTTCGGCGATGAGCTGGTCGAGCGTCTCAAAACCCCGGCAGTTGGCGAGCTCCGCGGTGCGCGCCAGATGCGCCGGCGACGGATCGACCACACCGACGAGACTGACGCCGGGAAGCCCCGCGAGCACGCGCGCGTGGTTGCTGCCCATCACGCCCGCGCCAATGACGCCGACGCGCAAGCCGGCTTTTGCCGGTGCAGACACTTTGGAACTCATCTGATCGAACCCCGATTCACCGCAAATCCCCGCGCCGCTTCTAGCACGGTCGCCACATTTGTGGCGAATGCCGGCCGAACCGACCGGACACGATTTGATTCAAAAAATTACACGTTCCCCGGGCCTTAGCGCCAAAAGGCAGCGCCTCCTGGCCAGGATCGCGTGATTCGGAGTTGGCTGGTTACGACCTTTGATAGTCGTCTTCAATCCGGATGATGTCGTCTTCCCCGAGATAGGAGCCGGTCTGGACCTCGATCAATTCCAGCATGATTTTACCGGGGTTCTCCATCCGATGCACCGCGCCCATCGGGATGTAGATCGACTCGTTCTCGTGCACCGTCTTGACGGTCTCGTTGACGGTGACACGGGCCGCGCCGCGGACCACGATCCAGTGCTCGGCGCGATGATGATGCTTCTGCAGCGACAGCCGCCCGCCCGGCTTGACTACGATGCGCTTGACCTGGTGGCGCTCGCCGTTGTCGACGGACTGATAGCTGCCCCAGGGCCGATGCACCTTGAGGTGCTCCTCGGTGACCTTCGGCGCGATTGTCTTGAGCCTGGTCACCAGCCGCTTCAGGCCGTTGGCATCCTTCTGGCGCGAGACCAGCACCGCATCGGCGGTCGCCACCACGATGAGATCGTCGACGCCTTCGAGCGCTACCAGCGCGGAATCGCTGGTGACGTTGCAGTTGCGCGGATCCTCGAACACCGCAGTGCCGTGCGCGGCGTTGCCGTGCCCGTCCTTGTCCGACAATTCCCACACCGCGTGCCAGGAGCCGACGTCGGACCAGCCGCAGGACACCGGCACCACTGCTGCGCGCGATGTCTTTTCCATCACCGCATAGTCGATCGAGATCGCCTTCGCCGCGCCAAACGCCTGCGGCTCCAGCGTCACGAAGCCGAGATCGCGGCCGGCATTGGTGACCGCATCGGAGATCGCCTGCACGCTCGCCGCATCCACTTTGCGATATTCATCGAGCAGCAGGGTCGCGGGAAACATGAAGTTGCCGCTGTTCCAGAGATAGCCCGAATTGACGTAGTCGGCGGCCTTCACCGCATCGGGCTTCTCGACGAAGCGCGCGACCGCGTGCACTTCGCCCGAGATCAATTCGCCCGGGCTGATATAGCCGTATTCGGTCGCCGGCCGCTCCGGCTTGACGCCGAAGGTGACGATGCGCTCGGCCTTGGCCGCAACAAGGCCTTCGCGGCAGGCGGCGACGAAGGCGGCATTGTCCTGCACCACGTGGTCGGCGGCGAGCGCGAGCACGATCGCGTCCTTGGCGCGGTTCTGCGCGAACACCGCGCCCGCGGCAATCGCCGGCCCGGAGTCACGCCGCATCGGCTCGAGGATCACGTCGGCCTCGATGCCGATCTCGGCCAGCTGCTCCAGCACCATGAAGCGATAGGCCGCATTGGTGATGACGATCGGACGATCGAATAGCGAGGGATCGGAGACGCGCGAGAGCGTGTCCTGAAAGGTCGAGCGCGTGCCGAACAGCGGCAGGAATTGCTTGGGGCGTACCTCGCGCGAAGCCGGCCACAGCCGCGTGCCGGCACCGCCGCACATGATCAGGGGGATGATGCGTTTGTCCATCGTCATTTCAAACCTTGAAATAGTCGCGATACCAGGTGACAAAATTATGAATCCCGTGCGCGATCGGCGTTGACGGTGCAAAGCCGGTGTCGCGCATCAGATCCTCGACATCCGCGAACGTTTCAGGACATCTCCCGGCTGCATCGGCAGCAATTCTTTGACCGCCGTCCGACCCAGCTCGTGTTCCAGAAGTCCGACGACTTGCATCAGCTCTTCCGGATGGTGATTACCGATATTATAGAGCTTAGACGGCGCATTTGCGGCAGCCGGGTCATCCGCGGGCACCAGATCAATCAGTTTGGATACCACGCGGGTGACGTCGCCAATATAGGTGAAGTCGCGACGCATTTTGCCATGGTTAAAGAGCGAGAGCCGGATCGGCTTGCCCGCGATGATGGCGTTCACGAACAGAAACATGGCCATGTCGGGCCGGCCCCACGGGCCGTAGATGGTAAAGAAGCGCAGCCCCGTGACCGGCAGCCGATACAGATGGCTGTAGGACTGCGCCATCACCTCGTTCGCCTTCTTGGTCGCAGCGTAGAAGCTGACCGGATGATCTGTGCGGTCCTGCACGGCAAATGGCAGCTTGGCGTTGGCGCCATAAACCGAGGACGACGAGGCGTAAACGAGATGACGGCAGCCGTTGTTGCGGCAGCCCTCGAGCACGTTGAGAAAGCCCTGGAGATTGGACTCGACGTAGGTCTGCGGCTGCTCGATCGAGTAGCGCACGCCGGCCTGCGCGGCGAGATGCACGACCTCTGAAAATCCATGCCGCGCGAACAGCGCCGCGATGGTCTCGCGATCGGCGAGATCGGCCTTGACGAACGAAAACCGGAATCGGCACGCAGCAGTTCCAGGCGGGCCTGTTTCAGCGCCGGATCGTAATAGCTGTTGAGATTATCGAGCCCGACGACGGCCCGGCCTTCGGCGAGCAGTTGCCGGGCGACGTGAAAGCCGATGAAGCCCGCGGCTCCCGTGACCAAAATCGCCTGATCCGTCATCCTGTTCCCAACAGCCGCCTCAGCCTGTACCGCCTGTTTACCCGCCGCATCGCGGGGGCCGCAATAGCTCCGCTGCAGTTCGCTTGGCTCCCCTTCACGACAGCTATTGCAAGATCGGCGCCAAAACCATACCAAAGCGGCCGAATTCGACGCCTCGCGTCGGGTTGCCTCAAATCTTCGCAAACCCTGTTCATGCGGGCGAGATGCGCCGGATCCTGTTGTCGACGGCCAAGATCCTGATTTCCGCGGCGCTGCTGTACCTGGCGTTGCGCAAGGTCGATCTGACCGAACTGTTTTCGCGCTTCACCGCGAACAGCCTGTTCTGGATTGCGATGGCGATCGCGGTCACATTCCTGCAAATCTTCGTCGGCGTGCTGCGCTGGCGCGAGATCAGCTCCGCATGCGGCGCGCCGCTCGAGCTCGGCCGCGCGATGCGCTACAACGTGATCGGCGCATTCTTCAACCAGACCCTGCCGTCGGCAATCGGCGGCGACGCGGTCCGGCTGTGGCTGGTTGCGCGCGCCGGCGCGGGATGGCGCGCGGCGACCTATTCGATCTTCGTCGACCGCGCGATCGGCCTGATCGCGCTCGCCATCATCATTGTCGCGAGCCTGCCCTGGAGTTACGCCCTCATCACCGATCCGAATGGGCGTTCGGCGCTGCTGCTCCTCGACCTTGCGGCGCTCGCGGGCGGCCTCGGCTTCCTGGTGTTCGGCGCGCTGAAATGGCCATGGCTGAAAACCTGGTGGGCGACCCATCACCTCCACGCCTGCGCGGTGATCGCGAACCGTGTGATCTTCAACGCCCAGCGCGGACCGATCATCGCGATCCTGTCGCTGGCCATTCACGTGCTGGCCGTCGTCATCGCCTGGTGCGTGGTGCAGTCTATCGCCGCTCCAGTCAGCTTCGGCCAGGTCTTCCTGCTGGTGCCGCCGGTCATGCTGATCACCCTGATGCCGATCTCGATCGCCGGCTGGGGCGTGCGTGAGGCCACCATGGGCCTGGCCTTCGGCTTCGCGGGACTCGCCGCCACCGAAGGCGTCAACGTCTCGCTGCTGTTCGGCGCGGTCTTCTTCATCGTCGGCGCGTTCGGCGGCCTGGTCTGGATCCTCAGCGCGGAGAAAGCCGCGCAAGGATCGGCCCCGCTCGGGGTGCCGGAGTGAGCACCCTCGCCGTCGTGCCGTCGCTGCTTGCCCTTGCGATCGCCGCGCTGATTTCGGCGCTCATCACCTGGACCAGCCGCCCCCTGCTCCAGCGCTACGCGCTGGCGCGGCCCAACGCGCGATCCTCGCATCGCATTCCGACCCCGCAAGGCGCGGGCATCGCGGTGATCTCGGCGACTCTGCTGGTCGCATCGGCCTGGGGTAGTTTCGCAGATGTTGCGATCCCGCCGGCACTGGTGGGCGCGACGGTCGCGATCGCGCTGGTCGGATTTGCCGACGACATCAAGTCGCTTCCGGTGCTGGTGCGGCTCGTGCTGCAAGCCGCAGCGGTCGGCACCGTCGTGTTCACCGCGCCAGAGACCGCGCGCATCGTGCCGGCATTGCCGCTTGCGCTGGAGCGCGGCGTGATCCTGCTCGCCGGAATATGGTTCGTGAACCTCGTGAACTTCATGGACGGGCTCGACCTGATGACGGTGGCCGAAGTGGTGCCGGTCACGGCGGCGCTGCTGCTGCTGGGATGGCTCGGCGAATTGTCCCGGCCGGCCGCGCTGGTCGCCGCGGCGCTGTGCGGCGCCATGCTCGGCTTTGCGCCTTTCAACAAGCCGGCCGCAAAGGTTTTCCTGGGCGATGTCGGCAGCCTGCCGATCGGGCTTCTGCTCGGCTGGTGCCTGCTCGAGCTTGCCTGGCATCGGCAGCCGGCGGCGGCGCTGCTGCTGCCAGCCTACTACCTCGTCGATTCCACCGTCACGCTGGTCCGTCGCATCGCAAGGCGCGAACCATTCTGGTCAGCGCACCGTTCGCATTTCTACCAGCGCGCCACCGACAACGGCTTCACGGTCCCCCGCGTGATCGGCGCGGTGTTCGCGCTCAATGTCGTGCTCGCGGGCCTTGCCATTGCCACCGTACGCGCCGGCTCATTGGCGATCACGCTGGTTGCGCTGCTGGCAGGCGCGTTTGCGATCGGCTACGTGCTGATGCGATTCTCCCGCCCTCAGGCGTCCTGAGCCGACAGAGCGAGCCGCAAGCCCTCATCGAGGGAGACCTGCGGCTGCCATCCGGTTGCGAGAGCCTTGGAAACGTTGAGCTCGAGCGAACCGATCAGGCTGTCATGCATCTCCTGCCGGCCGATCGCGCAGAGAAGCCGGCTCAACAGCTCCGGCGACACGCCGAACAGCCGCGAGCTCCTACCGGATGCCTTGGCGAGACGCTCAATGAATTCGGGGGTCGAGACCTGCTCTCCGTCGGCCACCAGAAATATCTCGAAATTGCTCGTGGAATCGGGGTGGGAGAGCCGGCGCAGCATGAAGGACGAGAGATTCTGCACGGCCAGGAAGGCGCGGTGGTTGCGGATTGCGGCGAAGGGCAGCGGCAGTCCAAGGTCCACCGCGCGCGTCAGCAGCGCAAAATTGCCTCTGGCGCCCGCGCCGTAGACCAGCGGCGGCCTGATCACCGAGATCTTCATGTCGCTGTCGCGCGCGAGCGTCCGCAGTCCGGCCTCGGCTGCGGCCTTGGACATGCCGTAGAGACCGCGCGGCGTGAGGATGTCGTCCTCGCTGAACGGGGCGCGGCCCTCATTGCTGCGGCCATGCACGAGAACCGTGCTGATGAAGATGAACTGGCGCGCGCCGGCCGCGGCGGCGCCGCGCGCCAAATGCAGCGTGCCGGCGATGTTGACGTTGCGATAGAGCTGGACCGCATGCTCCTCGTACTTGTGATGCACGCGCGCGGCGAGATGGACCACGGCATCGACGCCGTCGAGCGCGGCCTGCCAATCGGTGTCGGGGCCGATCGTCTCGATCACGACCTCGTCGGCGAGGCCTTCCGGGTTGCGGACCGCGCGGCGGACCGACCATCCCGCACGCATCAGCGCAGGCACAACGTGACGGCCGAGAAAGCCGCTCGCTCCCGTCACCAGCACGACCGGCTTGTTCTCGCTCATCGTTGCTCCCTGAGGTCCGGGTTGCGCAGCAGTTCGTCTGCCAGCGCGGCATAGGCGTTCATCGCGACGGCGCGATCGAACTTCGATGCCGCCTTCACGGCACGCTCCGCAATGCCGGTGTTGTCGGAACAGGGACGCGGCACGGATGGCCTCGGCGAGCTGATCGGCGCGGCCCGGCGTCACGACCCAACCCAGCCGGTTCTCCACGACCGTCAAGGCAGCTTCGGCCTGCGGCTCGGAGACCAGCACGACCGGACGCCCGACCGCCAGCAGATTATAGAAACGGCTCGGCACCGACACCCCCGCGACGTCTTTCCGGTACGGAATGATCCAGAGATTGGCCGCAGCCAGAAACCGCTCGAGCTCGGAATCCTCGACCCGCGCCACGAAGGAAACGTTGGGCAGGCTCAAAGCCGCCTGCAACTGCTTCAGCCGCTCGAAGCCGATGCCCCAGCCGGAGAGCAGGAAGTGAATATCCGGCTCGTCCTTGAGCAAGCGCGCCGCCTCGAACACGATCCCCGGATCATGGGTGAAGCCGAGATTGCCCGACAGGCCGACAATGAAGCGGGCCGCGAGCGACTTGCGGAACGGATTGTCCGGCGTCACCGGCCGCGGCGCCGGCACGAGCGTCGCCCAGTTCGGGATGAAGCGGATCTTGTTCCGGGTCATGCCGGAATAGCTCAGCAGCGGCCGCTCGGCATCGCGGCCGATCGTGATGACGGCGTTGAGGGCGCGGAACATCAGGCCGTTGGCGGCGCGCATCGTCCTCGCCACGATCGAACCGGGCTTCAGCAGCCCGGCCATCACCAGCACGTCCGGAAAAAGATCGTGCATGATCAGCGCCGAGCGCGCGCCCCTGAGCCTTGCCGCCGCCGCCACCGCGTAAGGCAGCATGAACGGCGCGGTGACGGTGAGCGCGACGTCACCTCGCCGAAGCTCCCGCATCAGCGCAAAGAAGGTGCGCAGCACGAACAGCAGTTCGGACAGACCGCGTTGCACCAGTGCCGCCTTCTCCGCCATCCGGTTCCTGACAGCAACGACGCGCGGCTTGCCCGGACCGGTCTGCGAAACCGGCAGCGTGCCGGGTGAGCCCGACAGCACGACCACGTCGTGGTCGGCAGCGAGGCGGCAGGCGATCTCGGCCATGATCGCCGCGGTCGTGCTCGGATCCGGCGGGTAATGCTGGCTCGCGACCACGATCTTGCCTCGAGACTGCATGATCAGGCCGCGGTCGACCCGAATTCAGGGACCGCATCCTTCAGGATGGTCCTGATGGTCGCCCGATCGTCCCGTGCGATCGCCTGCTCGAGCGCCGTGATCCATTTGCGCAGGGTCTGCATCGGCGGCTCGTTCGGCTGCGCGGCCATGATGCCGGCAACGCCGATCTCGCGGGTGGGCTCCTCGGACGCGAACAGGATCTCATGCAGGCGCTCACCCGGCCGCATGCCGGTGAACACGATCTCGATGTCGTAGCCGGGCTGCAGGCCGGAGAGGCGGATCATGCGCTCGGCGAGATCGACGATCTTCACCGGCTGGCCCATATTGAGCACGTAGACCGAGACGTCCGGACGCTGTGTACCGAGCGCGTGCGTTGCCGCCGTGATGACGAGATCGCAGGCCTCGCGGATGGTCATGAAGTAGCGGACCATGTCGGGATGCGTCACCGTCACCGGGCCGCCGGCGTCGATCTGGGCCTTGAATTTCGGCACCACCGAGCCGTTCGAGGCCAGCACATTGCCGAACCGGACCGAGATCAGCCGCATCGGCGGCTTGGCGCCGCCGTGACCCGCCGCAAGATCATGGTCGAGCGCCTGGCAGTACATCTCGGCGAAGCGCTTGGTCAGGCCGAGCATCGACACCGGCTCGATCGCCTTGTCGGTGGAGATCATCACCATGGCTTCGGCGCCGGCATTGTGCGCGGCATCGGCCACGTTGATCGAACCGAAGATGTTGGTCTTGACGCCCTCGCTCCAGTCGCGCTCCAGGATCGGCACATGCTTGAGGGCGGCGGCATGGAACACGATATCCGGTTTGAACTCGGCCATCAGGCGCATGATGCGCTCGCGATCGCGGATGTCGGCGATCCGGCCTTCGATCGCGGCAGCCGCGCCATGCGCCGCGAGCGCCTCGGTGACCGCGTACAGCGCCGGCTCGGAATTTTCCACGATCAGGAGGCGCGCGGCGCCGAAGGCGACGACACGCTCGCAGATCTCGGAGCCGATCGAGCCGCCGCCGCCGGTGACGATCACCGCCTTGCCCTTGATCAGCGCTTCGAGGCGCGCATAGTCGATGATCTCGCTCGGGCGCAGCAGCAGGTCCTCGACCGCCACGGCCGTCAGCCGCGGCGTATCGCCGCTCTCGAGCGAGGGCATGCGATTGACGATCACCCCGAGCTTGCGCGCCCGCATCAGGATCGATTCGGATGAGCCTCCGGCTCGAACGCCGACGGTGTCATCACGATGCGTGCGATCGCCTTGTTGCGCTTGGCGAAGTCGGCGATGACGTCCTCGATGTCGTCGATGCCGCCCAGCACCGGCACGTTGCGGATCGACTGGCCGCGATCGGAGTGCGACGGCGACAGCACGCCGACCGGCCAGATGCGCTTGATCGCGCCGCTTTCGATGCCGCGCAGCAGCACCTCGGCGTCCGCGGCACGGCCAATCAGCAGCGTCGGCGCGGCATCCGTGGTCCTGGCACGGCGTCGCACCCGCGTATAGCGGAAGTAGCGATAGGTCATGCGCAAGGCGCTGAGAAAGGAGATTTCAAGGAACCAGTAGAGAACGATCGTGACCTTGCCGAGAAAGAAGGCGCCGCGAACGTTGGGGGCGACGAAGATGTAGTCGAGCGCGAGGAGCGCAACCGTCAGCACGCTTGCGACGCGGATGATGTTCAGCGCGTCCGGCAGCGAGATGAAGCGCCATTTCGTCGTGGTCAGGTTGAAGATGAAGAACACGACCACGCTGAAGGCGAGGAAGTAGGGCAGGATCTGCAGCAGCAGCGGCAAGCGGTCGTAGAAGCCCTCACCGCCCTCGAAACGCAGATAAAACGCTACGAACAGCGCCGCCGTGGTCGCCAGCAGGTCGTGGAGCGCGATCAGATAATTGCGCGAGGTAAGATGCGAAAGACGCCTCATCCGCCGACCGATGAATATCCCGTGAGTTGCAACCTGACCGCGCTGATAACCCATCTCGACGGGAGTTGCCAGCACAAGACTTGCCATCACAAGACTTGCTCGAAAAAGACTTGCCAGCAAGAGACTTGCCAGCAACAGACTTGCCAACAACAGACTTGCCAGCCGCGCGGCCGTTCAGGAACCTGCTTCCCCCAGCTTCGTCTCGGCCAGTTGAGCCCGGATCACCATGCCGCCGGCGACGCCGACGCCGAGGACGTACATCCAGCCCTCGTGGAAGTCGAACAGATGGGAGTTGAACAGCGAGGTGAAGATGTTCTGCGCCACGACCAGCAGACCGACCCAGTTGGCAAGTCCATCGCCGCGAAACAGCCGAAGGTGCAGAATCCAGATCGCATAGAGGACGACGACGCCGATGATGCCCCATTGCACGGCAACGTTCAGCGTCTGGTTATGCGGGTTGCCGATCACCTCGGCGGAGGCCAGGTACTGACCGCCGGGGGTTGCGACGCGCTCGAACAATCCGCGCGTCGAGCCGGTGCCGTGCCCCATGATCGGCGCCTCCGCGAAGAAGCCGAGGGACTTTCGCCAGAATTCCAGCCGCAAGCCGGCCGAGGTCGGCTCGCCCCTTTCCTTGTAGCGGGTGTAGTCGCTCACGAACGTGTCGGCGGTCTTGCGCAGCTGCGGCGAGGCCTGCCAGGCGACAGCGGCGCCCGCAAGCAGAGCGACGGAGATGATCGCGATACTGCGCCATCTCAGGTGCAGCAGCGCGAACACGCCGAACAGGATCGGGATGGTAACGAGCGCGGTGCGCGACACCACCACGAAAGCCATGTTGACGAAGAAGCTGAGTGCCAGCGCCGTGAGCAAACCGGCGATCCAGTAGCGCTTCTGGCGCAGCAGCATCACGATCGGATAGGCCAGCGCGACCGCGCACAGGGTGAACTCCTGGCTTTGGTCGATGTAGTTCTTGACGAAGATGCCGCGTTCGGCGGGATCGGTCTTGAGCGCGAGGTTGGGGTAAAAGGCGACCAGCCACGACATCACCGACAACAGTGCGCAGGACGCCAGGAAGGCGACGAACACCCAATGCCCGCGCCGCGACCGCGTGAAGTGAAACAGCAGAGCCGGAAGCATCAGCAGCTTGACGGTGGGATTGACCGCGTAAAAGCGCGCGCCCCAGGCCGCGTCCGACCACAATGTCCCCACCAGCGCGAGCAGGACCAGCGCGATCGGCGCGGCGCAGATCGAACGTTTGAGTGATTGCAGGAACTCGCGAACGTCGAGGAACGGCACCATGCAGAGCAGCATGAGCGCGTTGAATATGCCCGCAAGCGAGGTTGACCAGGGCAGCGACGCCGCGGTCAGGATCGCGAACAGGTCGACCGTCTCGCCCCAGGCCGCCGGACTGCGCAGACGCTGCCACAGCATCTGACCGGTGGTCTCGCGGGCCAGCATCGTCACTTGCCATCTCCCCGCGCGCGATGAACCAGCGCCGTCGTGCTGAAGCCCTGGAGAATGTCGACCAGCACGACGCTGCCGCCTGCGGCCTCGACGACCTCGTAGCCGACCACCTGCTCGCGGGTGTAGTCGCCGCCCTTGACCAGCGCACTCGGCTTGATCCGGGTGATCAGTTCGATCGGCGTGTCCTCCTCGAAGATGACGACGAGATCGACCGCTTCGAGCGCCGCCAGCACTTCGGCCCGCGCGCGCTCGTCCTGGACCGGACGGTCCGCGCCTTTCAGGCGCCGCACCGAAGCGTCGCTGTTGAGCCCCACGATCAGGCGATCGCAAGCGGCGCGCGCCGCGGTCAACACCTTGACATGGCCGGGATGCAGGATGTCGAAACAGCCATTGGTGAAGCCGACCCGCAAGCCCAGCCTGCGCCATTCCGCAAGCTGCGCATCGAGTGCTCCGGCCTCGAGCACGATCTTCTCCTCGGCCGCGAGATAGGCGTGCGGCAAGATCTTCCGCCGCAGCTCGGCAGCGCTCACGCTCGCCGTGCCCTGCTTGCCGACCGCAACGGCGGCTGCCGCATTTGCGATCCGCAACGCGGTGTCCCAGTGCGCGCCCGCCGCGAGCGAGACCGCGAGCGCGGCGGCGACAGTGTCGCCGGCGCCGGACACGTCGCGCACCTTGACCGGAAAGGCGGGAACGTGGACGGCCTCGCCGTTGCGCGGCACCAGCGTCATGCCGTGCTCGCCGTGGGTGACGAGGATCGCCTCGCAATCGGCAAGCCGCATCACGTCTTCCGAGGCAGCGACGATACTCTGCCCCGTGTCGGCGCGGCTGCGGGTGGCTTCCGAAAATTCCTTGCGGTTGGGCGTGAGCAGCGTGGCGCCGCGATAGATTGCCCAGTTCAGGCTCTTGGGATCGACGATCACGGGCTTGCCGAGTTTTCGCGCGGCGTCGATGGTGTGGCGGATCACGCGCGCGGTCAGCACACCCTTGGCATAGTCGGACAGCAGCACGACGTCGGCGCGCGCGATCTGCGGCAGGATCGTCTCGATCAGCCTGGTCTCGACGGCATCGGAAGCAGGCGCCGCCTGCTCCCAGTCCGCGCGCAGCATGTGCGTGGAAAAATGCTCGGAGACGAAGCGCACTTTTCGCGTGGTCGGCCGCGACGGATCGCAGACCAGCAGGTTTTCGATGTCGGCCTGGTCGGCAAGCGCGGCCGCGAGCCGCCTGCCCGGCTCATCGTCGCCGACGAGGCCGACAAAGACGCAGCGCGCGCCGAGGGAGGCGATATTGCGCGCGACATTCCCCGCACCGCCGATATGGATTTCGCTGCGCTGGGCGCTGATCACCGGCGTCGGCGCTTCCGGTGAAATCCGCGACACGTCGCCATACACGAACTCGTCCAGCATGATGTCGCCGATGCACAGCACCGTGCGGCGCGTGAAGTCTTGCGCGAGTGCATCGAAATCGAGAATGGGCGTCGGCATCATCAAAGGGCCTCAGCGGAAGCGATCGGGCCGGTCGAGATAATCCCCGACATAGGCCTTCACCGCATCCTCCAGCGTCGTGAAGCCGCCATTATAGCCGGCGCGGTGGAGACGATCGACCTTGCTCTGGGTAAAGTACTGATAGCTGCCGCGGATCTGTTCGGGCATGTCGATGTAGTCGATGTTGGGCCTGGTGCCGAGCGCCGCATAGGCGGCCAGCATCAGGTCCCTGAAGCTGCGGGCCTTGCCGGTGCCGACATTGAAGATGCCGGAGACCGATGGCGTTGCCAGCAGCCACATGATCACGCGCACGACGTCGTCGACATAGATGAAATCGCGGCGCTGATCGCCGTCGGCGATGCCTTCGCAGTGCGACTTGAACAATTGCACGACACGGCCCGCCTTGACGTCGTCGAAGCGGCGCGCCAGCACGCTCATCATCGCGCCCTTGTGGTACTCGTTCGGGCCGAACACGTTGAAGAATTTCAAGCCAGCCCATTGCGGCGGCAGCTTGTCGCCGTTCGCGACGCGCTCGGCAACAGTAAGATCGAACAGATACTTGCTCCATCCGTAGAGGTTCATCGGCCGCAGTTGCTTCAGCGCAGGCAGCGAAGAATCGTCGTCGAAGCCTTCCGTCCCGTCGCCATAGGTCGCCGCCGACGAAGCGTAGATCAGCGGCACAGCATTGGCGGTGCACCAATCCAGCAGGCGCATCGAGAGGCGGAAATTGGTCTCGATGACGAGATCGCCGTCGGTGGCTGTGGTCTCGGAAATCGCGCCGAGATGGATGACCGCATCGAGCTTGCGGCCCTTGAGCCAGTCGAGCAACTCAGCCGGCGGAACGATATCCACAAGCTGTCGCTTGGCGAGATTGCGCCACTTGCCGTCGGTACCGAGGCGATCGCAGACCACGACGTCGCTGCGGCCGGCGTCGTTCAACGCGGCCACGACATTCGATCCGATAAAACCGGCCCCGCCGGTCACCAGCAACATTCCAGCATCCCTGCCCGAGTTTTAAGGTCCGGTTCTGCCCTAGCGCATGATCTGCCAAAGTGTAAGCGGTTTTGGGATCGGCGCTGCCGCCGCTTTACCCGGCGCCCCGGAGCAGCTAACCGAACCGCCACATCAGAGCACCCGTGGTCTCCCTAAGAATGAACAAAGATCTGCAATTCGGCGGAAATGAGGACCCGAGCGACACGCGCCCGATCCTGATCGTCCCCTATATGTGGATCGGCGATTTCGTCCGGAATCACACCGTCGTGCGGGTCCTGAAGGAGCGATGGCCGAATCGGCCGGTCGATCTCCTGACCACCTCGCTATGTGCCCCGCTGGTCGATTATATGCCCGGCGTGCGCGAGGGCATCCTCTGGGACCTGCCGCGCAGCCAGCTTGCCGTAGGCCGCCAGTTCGGGCTGGCAAAGCTCCTGCGCGCGCGGAACTACGGTACCGCCCTGGTGCTGCCCCGGACCTGGAAGGCGGCCATCGCGCCGGCGCTGGCCGGCATCCCCGAGCGGGTCGGCTTCGTCGGTGAGTTCCGGTTCGGCCTGCTCAACCGCTGGCGCTGGGGGGAGAAGAAGCTTCCCCGCTTCATCGACAAGAACGCCGCGCTGGCCCAGCCCGACGGCGCGCCGCTGCCGCCGGAATGGCCGGTGCCGCAATTGCGGGTCCCGTCCGAGGACATCGCCCGCTGGCGGCAGGCCAACGGCTTGAGTGCGGGCGCCGCCGTGGCGCTCGCCCCCGGCTCGGTCGGCGTCTCGAAGCGCTGGACCTCCTATCCGGAGGCCGCCCGGCTGCTGGTCGAGCGCGGGCTGGAGGTCTGGGTGGTCGGCGGCCCCGCGGAAAAGGGCCTCGCCCAGGATATCGTCGCGGCAGGCGGCCCGGGTGTCCGCGACCTCACCGGCACCGACCTGCGCAACGGCGTGCTGGCCATGGCCGCGGCCGGCGCCGCCATCTCCAACGATTCCGGCCTGATGCATATCGCAGCCGCATTGGGGACGCCCACCATGGGCATTTTCGGCCCGACCAGCCCCTATCTCTGGGCCCCCTCAACGGCCTCGCCGCCACTGTCGTGCAGGACAAGAGCGTGCTCGCCTGCCAACCCTGCCAGAGCACGATCTGCAAGATGAACGACCACCGCTGCATGCGGGATATCGCGGCAAGCGAGGTGGTGGCGATTGCGGAGCGGGTGTTGAGGGAGGCTGGGGCCTAGGTGGGGCACCCTCTCCGTGGGAGAGACGACGGCAGGAGTTTGTGGCAACCTTGTCGGTTGTCGCATGGGACTTTAATTCCTGCCCAGGCGACACCGGCGAAGGAGATCAGTCCATGCAGCGGAAAAGTTGGGCCTCGTACGAGTGCCCCATGGCCCGCTCCGTTGACGTCATCGGCGACTGGGGCAGTTTGATGATCCTGCGCCAGGCCTTTGGCGGCACGACCCGATTTGACGATTTCCAGAAGGAGCTGGAGATGTCGCGGAACCTGCTGACCGCCCGACTGAAGAAACTCGTCGCCTCTGGCATTCTCGAACGCCGGCCCATCGCCGAGGAAGCGCGGCGGCACGAGTATGTTCTGACCGAAATGGGCGAGGATCTCTTTGCGACCATCATCGCACTGCGCCAATGGG
Source organism: Bradyrhizobium sp. LLZ17 (assembly GCF_041200145.1). Taxonomy (NCBI): domain Bacteria; kingdom Pseudomonadati; phylum Pseudomonadota; class Alphaproteobacteria; order Hyphomicrobiales; family Nitrobacteraceae; genus Bradyrhizobium; species Bradyrhizobium zaerense. The sequence goes on along the minus strand of NZ_CP165734.1, from coordinate 132,555 downwards.
GTGACCGATGGCTGTTCCGGCCCGATCCGCCCCCGATTCAAATGCTTGACGGCGTCGACGGCAGCGAACTGGACCCGATAAAGGTCCGCTCCTCCCTTGGGCGCGAGATCACGCTTGCCGATCTTCGCTTGCGCCGGCGCGCCGCGGGTAAGCCGAAGGCCCGGGCCGGCAACCTCTGAGCTTTTCGGTTCTGAGTGAATCAGAACCTAAGCTCTAAAGTCTTGTTTTGGCGCGTGTTCTTCACGCGAATCGGCATTCACTTCGCTCGAAAACGCTCTCATTCACGCCGGCGCCCCGACGGGGCTTGCCAACGTTCATTCAAGCGCATAAAAGTTCAATAATGAGACTAATTGGTCGGACGACCTAGCGCGAGGAGAATGAAATGCGGGCAGCGTACATCACGGGCTATGGCGACAATTCCGTGGTCGGCTACGGGGAGGTCATCGATCCTGTCCCGGGCGCCGACGAGGCGTTGATCGAGGTCCGGGCCGCCGGTGCGAATCCCGTCGAGATCGCCATGCGGCAGGGTCTGTTCCATGCCGCCTTTCCATTCACCTTTCCGCAGGTGTTGGGCTACGACGTCGCCGGCGTTGTTGTCTCCGCGCCCTCGGGCGGGGCGTTCAAGGCAGGTGCCGAGGTTTACGCCCGCCTGCCCAACCGGCGTCCCGGCGCCTATGCCGACCGCGCAGCCGTTCCACTCAGTCTCCTGGCGCACAAGCCGCGCACCCTTTCCTTCGAGGAGGCGGCGAGCCTGCCGACGGTCGCCTTGACCACCTGGCAGGCATTTGTGGAGCGCGCGCAGCTCAAGGCCGGCGAAAGGATCTTGATCCAGGCAGGCGCGGGCGGCGTCGGCGCCTTCGCCATCCAGCTCGCGAAGCACCTGGGGGCCTACGTCGTTGCGACGGGCGGACCGGACAGCCAGGCGTTCATGGCTGGGCTCGGAGCGGACCGCACGATCGACTACACGACCGAAAGCTTCGAGGCTGCCGGCCCATTCGACGTCGTCTACGACGGTGTGTGCGGTCCGCTGATCGAGCGTGGCATCGACACCCTGCGCGAGGGCGGCCGCTATGTCGGCCTGGTGCGCACCGCCGATGCCCAGAGCTATCGCGAAATCGGCTTCCCGCCTCCGGTGGCCGAGCAAGCTTCGGCGGCCATTCGACCGTTCATCGCGCGCGCCGCCGCCCGCAAGGCGGAGTTCCATGGCCCCCTCACCCGGCCGGACGGCGCTCAACTGGCGGAGATCGCGGCCCTGATCGACACCGGCGCCATCCGCGCCTCCGTGAGCGCGACCTATGGCTTCGATCAGCTCGCTGCCGCCTACGAGATTCTAGCCGGCGGACATACGCGCGGGAAGCTCGTCATCGTCCCCTGACGCAAGGCTCACTCAACAAGTCCATGGAACGGAGGCAACCATGAGCGACATCCCCACCAGGATCAGCATCGACAAGTCCACGCCGGGCTATTGGCGCGTGACCTTCAACAACCCGCCGATCAACGCGATCGATGATCGCACCTACGACGAGTTCTACGATTTGGTGGAGGAGATCGACGCGGACGATGCGCTGAAGGTCGTGACCTTCGAGAGCGCCAACCCGGACTTCTTCATCGCTCACTACAGCACGGCCGAGCCCCGCAGCCGGTTCGGCGCGCCACGCTGGATCGAACCGGCCACCAAGCTGGCTCATAGCAACGTCCTCAGCGTTGCGGTGATCCGCGGCCGGGCGCGCGGCGGTGGGAGCGAGTTCACCCTGGCCTGCGACATGCGCTTCGCCAGCAAGGAAAAGGCGATCTTTGGCCAGCCTGAGGTCGGATGCGGCCTCATCCCAGGCGGCGGGGCGCTTCAACGCCTGCCGATCCTGGTGGGCCGCTCGCGCGCGATGGAGATCATCCTCGGGAGCGACGATTTCGATGCCGAGACCGCCGAACGATACGGCTGGATCAACCGCGCCATCCCCGAAGCCCACCTCGATGAGTTCGTCGCGAATTTCGTGGGGCGCATCCTGTCGTTCGACAAACAGGCGCTGAGCACCTGCAAAGCGACCATCAACCAGCACGGCCTGCCGGACCCCGCTCAGCTGCAGGCGACGCAGGACACCTTCTTCACCACGTTCCGCTGGCCAGGCGCAGCCGAGCGCATGCCGAAGCTGCGCGCGCGAGGCATAGGAAGCGCCGGCGACTTTGAGCTGAACCTCGGCCGCGAAGTCGGTAATCTTTAGGCGACATGGCGACCCTCCCGCAGCCACTCGGGGCTCCGTATTGATCCCTCGTGTCCTGGGGCGCGTACTCATAAATCGGTGTGATATCCGCTTTGCTTTGACACCGACCGCACCCGCGCGCCAGGACAAATTGCCCTTGCGAGCGGGGTTGCGGGACCATCCGCAAGCCTGCGTTGGGTCACTCGTGTTGCGGGACCTCACTAGAAATTCCCGCAAGACGAGCCAAGCCCGCCAAGGATGTCGTGGCAGGTGTCACCAATTTCGGGATCAATCCAGGTCTGTGGGTGGGTGGAGCGCCTGTACCGCCAACCCCGGCCGAGCATACATTTCTTATAGGCGGCTGAAGTTGCGGCGCCGTCCAGCACCACTCCGAAGCGCTGATCGCAATATTGTGCATCGGCATGGAGGGCATCATCCCCGCGCCACTGTTTTTGGGTGTTCGCATACTCTGAGTCGGCTTGGGCACCGACTAAAGCGCTCATCAACAATATCGCCGCAAGAACGAGACGCTTCATCGGAAATTCTCCACTGAATATCGATGGTCACAAATCTCAGTTGCGTCCGACGACTGCATTGGTTCACCAATGATCGATTACAAATTGGAAATGAAGCCTGGTCGCACGTCTCACGGGTGAGTTTGACGAGGTTGGATCGCGGGCCAGGCTCGGTGAAGTCGCCGCGCATCTCCAGATTGAACCCGACAGCGACCGAACCGGAAAAGACGCCGAAGGTCGGCTATGCTTGTACTGCCGAACTGTTCGGTTGCGGGCGACTTCCATCAAGTCGTCGAGCGGCCCGGTATCGGCCGGGCGACAGTCCGTGATGCCGGTGAAACAGCTTTGAAAAGGCCGCCGCTGTCTCGTAACCAACCCGGCTGGCGATGCGTGCGATGGGCTCGTCGCTGGTTTCCAGCAGGAACGCCGCCTCCGCCATCCGGCGTTCGATCACATAACGTTGCATGGGCTGGCCGACGAGCCTGCTGAAGCGCGCCGAAAATGCCGAGCGGCCGAGCCCGACGCGACGGCCAAGATCGCTCAGCGTCCAAAGCTGCTCCGGACTTTTGTGAATCAGCTTCAGCGCCGGTCCGATATGGGGGTCAGAAATGGCCCCGATCCAGCCGCCTTGTCCGGGACTGAGAGACGCGATCCAGCTTCGGAGCACCTCGACAAACAGCACTTCCGTCAGTCGTGAAAGCGCGACGCCTTGGCCAGGACGCTCGAGCGCGGACTCGCTCATCATGCGGCGCAGGATGGCTTCGAGCCAACCACGGTCCGAGGTCGGCTTCAGCAAGAGCACGGGTGGAAGCAACTCCAGCACGCTGCCAAACATCGGCCGCGACACCGTAAAATTGCCGCAGAGCATGGTCGAGAGCGGTTTTGCACCGTTGCCGTGGCGAAGGAAGCCGAGGCGTGGCGACGACCGTTCGATATCCACGATGCGCAAAGGCTCGGCCCGGCGATCCGAATAAAACACATGGGGCTCGCCACGTGTGATCACGACAAAATCGCCCCCGGTGATCTGGATTTCCTCTCCCTGTTCGAGCGCGAGGGTCGCTGAACCCTGGCTGAGATAGTGAAACAGGGCGTAGGGGCGCGCCGGCAATTCAAGATGCCAGGGATGGCCGAGCTCGAAATGAAAGAGCAGCGTCCCGCCGAGACGAACCCGATCGAGCACCTGGGTGAGTATATCCATCCACCGAGACTAGAGCAGTGGACGATCGGACACAAGATCCGGACGATTGGTCCCTATCGTCCGAGAGGTCCGCGGAATAGGTCATGCCACGGCGGGCCGACGTGACGTGCGGCAACCATTTCGCCAACGGCAGATGGAAGAACCGCGACCTTGCTGGAAACGCCTGTCCATTTCCCCGGACCGTGTTCGTCCGACATACCAACAGGAACAATCAATGCGAAATATCCTCCTCTCCGCCGCCACCGTACTGCTGGCCGGCACGACATTGGCCGGCTCCGTCCACTCCGCCGAACTGCCCAAGGGGGCAGCCCACAATATCGTGCTCGTGCACGGCGCTTTCGTTGACCAGACGAGCTGGCAGCCCGTTGCCGATATTCTTACGAAAAAAGGCTACCACGTCACGCTCGTCGAAAATCCGCTCACTTCGCTCGCCGCAGACGTTGATGCCACCAAGCAGGCGCTCGCGAATCAGGACGGCAGGACCGTTCTGGTCGGCCACTCATGGGGTGGGATCGTCATCACGCAAGCAGGGGACGATCCCAAGGTTTCGGCGCTGGTTTATGTCTCCGCGTTCGCGCCCGACGTCGGAGAGTCTCTGGCGTCGCTGTCCAAAGCCGGCCCGCCGACCGAAGGCGGCAACGCTATTCATCCCGACGACAAGGGCAACCTCTACATCGACCCGAAGGTGTTTCCTTCCGCGGTGGCGGCCGACCTTCCCCCGGAGATCGCCGCGCATCTGGCCACCTCGCAACTTCCGCTGAACCACGTTGCATTCGAAGCCCCTGTCGACATTGCGGCCTGGCATCACAAGCCGAATTTCTACGTCATCAGCACGAAGGACAAAGTCCTCGCGCCCGAGGCCCAGAAGTCGTTCGCAGCCAGGATCCATGCTCAGACGACGGAAGTCACCGGCAGCCATGCCTCGCTCGTCGTCCATGCGAAGCAAGTCGCTGAGGTCATCGAAAAGGCGGCGCTCGCGAGGTGACTGTACCGCTCCCGGCGCTTTCGCGCCGGGAGCGCGCACGCTCGCTCAGAGGAATGCAGAACGCCTCAGACCGCGATGGCGCAAACCTGGCAAAGGCGCAGAAGCGCCAGTGGCATCCTAGAGGAATGCCTCGCTCGCCGCGCTCGCGGGTCACCCGCTCGATCATTTCATGCCAAGCATTCGGAGTACGATATGACTCAACTCGACATCGCGAACCAGGACGGTCCCACACTCGAAACGGCACGAACCCGTTACATCGAAGGCCACGGAATCCGCTTCGCCTATCGCCGTCTCGGCCCCGCGACCGGAACTCCGCTGGTTCTCCTGCAGCACTTTTCGGGCAACATCGATGCGTGGGATCCCGCCGTCGTCAACGCTCTCGCCACCGATCGCCCTGTAATCGCATTCGACAACGCCGGGGTCGGTCGCTCGACCGGCCAAACGCCTGACAATATCGCAGCGATGGCGAGATGCAGTAGCCTTCATCAACCTACTCGGCGCTTCTGAAGTCGACCTGCTGGGCTTTTCTCTCGGCGGCTGCGTTGCCCAAGAGATTGCCGCCGAGCACGAACGGCTTGTCCGCAAGCTCATACTCGTCGGTACCGCGCCGAAAGGCGGAGAGGAACACCTGTTAGCGGTTCTGCAGCAGGCGTTCTCTCAAACCGATGCGCCGGACCCCCGCCTGCCGCTTTTCTTCACGAATTCGTCCGCCAGCCGGTTGTCCGGCCTGGCATTCCTGAAGCGGACGAAGGTGCGTAAGGACGATCGGGACACCGATAACGGCAGCGCAGTGACCGATCCGCAAGCTAGAGCGCTGATCACCTGGTGCGCCACGCCGGATCCCGGGCACGCCATTCTTCGCGCCATCCGCCAGCCGGCTCTTGTGGTCAGCGGCAGCCACGACACCATGCTGCCCGCGAGCAATGCCTACGCGATGTCTAGGGAACTAAGCAACGCTCAACTGGTCCTCTATCCCGATTCAGGGCACGGCGCCCTGTTTCAGCACCACGAGATCTTCGTCAGCCACGTCCGGACTTTCCTGGACGCTCGGCCCTCGGTTGCGTGATCCCCGATACTTCTGATGCGATCGAGCCACTTCAATCATGAGCGTTGGGACGGAAGATAAGATGACAATCCAAAATAGAAGTTGAGCGCTTCAGCCTCACGAGTTCAAAACCTTTCGACGCTGTCGTGGCTGCGCTCAAGTCGGCGGTCGGTCAGCCTGACATTGCCGAATTTTTTAGGGCGACGAGGGCAGCAAAATCCTTCCCGGATTTTGAGCGCATTGTCCAAAGCGGCGTGGGCCGCACCGACCTTATGCTCTTCGCGGAGTTCGACTTGGGCGACATCTTGCGTCGCGAAACGGGATCCAAGACGCCTAAGATCATACGGCTTGTGGTCGGCAATCCGCTTATCATGAAAGAAATGGTCAGGCACGTGCCCGATGCTGGATCTTACGCGCCAGTCACGGTCCTCATTGATGAGCGTCCCGATAGCGTTCACGTCTCTTATGACAAAATGGAGAGTTACCTGCTGCATTACGGCAGTTCGGAAGCCCTCGCCGTCGCCCGAACTCTCGATGCGAAAATCGTAACTCTGCTACGCGAATGTACAAGTTAACGTCCTGAAGCCGTGCTCGGCCGATGGAAGTGAGTGTCTCATCTCCATCGCGCAAAGTGACTGGCATCGTTGTGATCTGAACCAGACCCATAGCCACCGACCTGGAAGCGAATTCCCGCATGTACAAGACACTTCTTACCACTCTCACCGCCATGGCGCTTTCCACGGGCACTATCGGGGCTGCTTCCGCTGTCAAGGAGGAGCCGCTCGATTCTACGACCCTTGGTACCATCAAGTCGGAGTTCGGCAGGCTGATGGAATTTGCCAACAAGCACGATTTCAAGGCTCTGCATGAGATGTTCTGGCAATCGCCCTCGACCTTATTGGTGGCTAAGAGCGCGATCCAGTCCGAGGGCAACTGGGCCGGTTATTGGGGCAACGAGGCGATTGATCAAAAGCTGCATGATATCGGCGGCTCCGGTCCGGTCGTGCTCGAGCCCGATTATTCGAAGCTCAAGGTTGTCGGCCTGACGCGCGACGTCGCCGAGTCCTACGTGCCGATGAACATCACGGTCTCTTATGCGGGGCAGGATGGAACAGCCAAGCCGTTTCTTATGATCATCAATTGGCTTCGCGTCGGGAAGGACTGGAAGGTCGCTTCCGAAATCATTCTGCCGGTGCCGCCCGTACCCGCCGTGAAGGGTTAGGCGCGAGGCCACCACACCTAGTTCGCCGGCGCGGGATGCTTGCCTCGGCCAAGAGCAAGGAGCGCCAAAGGCGCCAAAGGACCAACGACGGCAGCTATCCAGAACCAAGCTCGGGGTGACCTGTCGCGGACATGCGCCATATGGGTTGCAAGCGGTATCGAAGCCAAGGAAACGACGACAAATGTCCACGTCCACATTGGACGATCTCCGGTTGTCACAATTCACTATAACACGGAACCAGCACGACAGACCGCGCCTCCGCAAATAAGTGAGGCCGCCAGGTTGGGCGGCCTCTTTCATTCTACAGGCCCTTGGCGAAATTCGATCTACACCCAGGATTGCCAGTGCCAAGCTCGACGACATTGATGCGCAGGCTTGGTGGCCGACGTGCCCGCCCGCTTGCCGGACCACCCCGCAAAGCGTATTCACGAACTTCTGCCTTGGAACTGGCGTCCTCAGAACGTCGCTCACGCTGCCTGAGCACAGCCAGCCATTCGCCCAAACCCCGGGGCGTTGACGGGATCGTACACTGAATGTTGAGAATGGCGGACAGCAGCCCTCGGTTAGCTGAGAGGTTCGCCTCGAATCTGCTTTCCGAAGGCAAGGTCGTCGTTGAGGCACCATTGCTCCACAACGCGTCCTTCCTTGATTCGGAAGATCGACAATTCATCGACCTCAACACGACGACAGCTGGCGGGCATGCCCGCGAACGCACCGAGATGAGTGCCCGTAGAGTGATATCGAACGGCCACTCTGTCTTCATCTATGACAATGTCGTCAATGTGCTCGCGCCAGTCCGGAAAGCCGGAACGGAGCCGCTCGATTGCCTGTCGGATACCGTCGTGTCCGTCACGGGATGGGGCCGGCCCCCAACCCTTCGGCATGTGGGCGACGAAGCTTTCGGCATACACCTCGTGGATCGACCGGGTATCGCCCGTGCTCCAGATGTCGTGCAAGCGCTCGATCAGCACAAGCTTCTCCTGCCTTGTCATTGTCAGGCTCCCTTTTGATGGCGCCGAGCTTACACCGGCCGCAGAGAATCCGACAAAACCGCAACTGTCGTCATCTGTGTCCCGCCAATTTGTAACCTGCCATTTGGCGGGCTCACATCTTTGCGCGCGAGACCTCACGCCAAGGGGCCTTCACCGTATGGTACCGAAATCCTGCTCATCTTCAGCAAAATCGATCGTCAGTTGCGTTGGCGTTCGTGTTGGCCGCATCGGTGTCTTACCCCCGCGACTGTGAAGTAAAAAAGGGCCGCATTCGCGCGACCCCCGCCGGAAAAATTTGCTCGGAATGAAATCGCAGCCCCGGCAGGAGCAATCCTGACTCCTCCAACGGAGCTGAGGAATCCGCAATAGCACGGTGTTCCTATACCGGAACCGAACGTGTCCTAATTTCCCGGAACGACATTAAAAAGGGCCGCTGCGAGAGCGGCCCTTCGTTCTCCTTCGCGGGCAGGATCAATCGATCTCTTCGATGATGCGACGCTCCTGCGGCTCCACGATATAGGTGTGGCTATCGCGGTTGATGTAGCGGTACTCGCGCAAGGTCGGCGCCTCGCGATAGACCTCCTCGGGGAAGCTCTCGACCTCCACGCCCTCCGGCACGCGCTCGCCGGTGCGAATCAGTGAGCCGCGGGACTAGATGGAATTGGAGCCGAGATCGGTTGGCGATCGCTGCGATGACGGCGCGGCCTCCCGCATGGGCCGCGGCCGGCGCGATGCGAACTTGCGACGATCACCTTCTACAGGTGTTTTGCCCGACGCGTCAAACGGATTTCGAAAAATCCGCAAAGACATCGCGCCGCCGCTCAAACCATTGATTTCGCAGTCACCGTCTACTGTGCATGGGGTTGTTTTCGCGGTTTTTGTTCGCGACCACACGCCGGCACTGGCTCAGAGCAGCGGCCGGTAGACCTCGCCGATCCGCGCCGCTTCGGCATCGAGGCTGAACTGCGCAAGCACCCGTGCCCGTCCACGCATCCCCATGGCGAGCGCGGCGGCGGGATCGCGCATCAGCGGCTCCAGCGCCGCAACGAGCGCATCAGCATCACCAGTGGGGATCAGCACGCCAGTCACGCCATCCTCGACCGCGAGCTCGGCTGCACCGGCGCGCGCTGCGACGAGCGCGCTGCCCGCCGCCATCGCCTCGATCAGCGTCAGGCCAAAGCCTTCGTTGCGCGACGTGAAGGCGTAGATCGACAGCCGCTGATACCAGCGCTGCACGTGTTCGATCGGCAGCTCGCCGGTGATGACGATACGCGATTGCAGGTTGGCAGCCTCGATGCGCTGCTTGAGATCATTCGCAAAGGCGGTCTGCTCCGCCGTGACCTGCCCGACGATGACAGCGGTGAAATCGGGATAACGCGGCAACAGCCGGCACATCGCGTCCACGAACACGTCCGTGCCCTTCTGCGCACGCACCCGGCCGAAGCAGCCGATCGCGTAAGCGCCCGGCAGCGCGGCTTCCGTGAAGGCAGCCGTGCGATCCGCTGGCGGCGCGTAGATTTCGGTGTCGACGCCGTGCGGGATCACGCTCGCCTTCACCTTCAGGAACGACGCAGAGATCCCTGAGGTCGCGATGATCGCGTCCATGCGCCGGATCAGCCAGCGCGTGATCCAGCTATGGTGCCGCTGCGCCGCCGAGGTGAAGACGAGCTTGAGCGGCCAGCCGAGCGCGCGCAGCACCACGCCCGCGATCATCTCGTTGTTGCGGCGCGCATGCCAGATCAGCGGCGCCTCGCGGCGCCATAGCCTCAGGAAATCGGCTGTGCTCAGCCGCGCGATCCCCTCCGGGGCGTCGGAGCCGAACCACGCCGCGCGATAGAGTTTCGCCAGCCGCGGCGCCACCATCCGGTTGGTCGCGGTGACCCCGGAATAGCGCCTGTGCAGATTTGGCACGATCACCTGGAGATCACCGGGGAAGTTCGCCACGTCACGCTCCGTTTCGGAAGTCCCCTATACTCAACATTAAGCATAGTGACCAGTTCAGCGGCGCCGATACCCCCTCTTCACCACGTAAACGTTAGCTTACAGCATCGATTGGAAGACGGGTGAGAGCATGACTGTGCTAGTCACCGGCGGCGCCGGTTATGTCGGAAGTCACACGGTCCTTGCGCTGGCGGAAGCCGGCGAGGACGTCGTCGTCATCGACGATCTCTCCACCGGTTTCTCTACCTGTCTGCCCGAAGGCGTGCCGCTGTTCATTGGAGACGCCGGCGACGAGAACCTGGTCGAAGGCGTGATCGCCCAGCACGACATCGAGAGCATCATCCATTTCGCCGGCTCGGTCGTCGTGCCGGAATCGATGCGCGATCCGCTTGGCTATTACCGCAACAACTTCATGACCGCACGCAGCCTGCTCAACGTCGCAGTCAAGCGCGGCATCGACCGCTTCATCTTTTCCTCGACCGCGGCTGTCTACGGCGACCCGGACCAGGTGCCGGTGCCCGAGCATGCACCGACGCGGCCGCTGTCGCCCTACGGTTCGTCGAAGCTGATGACCGAGATCATGCTGCACGACGTCGCCGCCGCCTACGGCATGCAATATGTCGTGCTGCGCTATTTCAACGTTGCGGGTGCCGATCCGCAGGCGCGTATCGGGCTCGCCACCGTCGGCGCGACGCATCTGCTCAAGATCGCGGTTGAAGCCGCGACCGGCCAGCGCGCCAAGATCGACGTGTACGGCACCGACTACCCGACTCCGGACGGAAGCTGCATCCGCGACTTCATCCACGTCACGGACCTTTCGCAGGCCCATCGCTCGGCGCTTGCTTATCTGCGCAATGGCGGCGCCTCGACGACGCTGAATTGCGGCTACGGCCGGGGCTATTCGGTGCTGGAGACGATCGATGCGGTGCGGCGGGTATCGGGCCGCAGCTTCGCCGTGCAATACGCTCCGCGTCGCCCCGGCGACATCATGACCATGGTCGCCGATACCAGCCGGATCCGCGGCCTGCTCGACTGGAGGCCGCAATACGACGACCTCGAGACCATTGCAGCGCATGCGCTGGCCTGGGAGGACAAGCTGTTCCGGGAGTCCCATGGCGAACTCCGCCACGCCGCCTCGGCCTAGATTCCATCCGGACGCAAGCCCCTAATTGGGCTTGAAAACCGTGGCTTTAGCGGGCACAGAGGCCGTTCGATCCCTGACGCGCGGGCAGGCGTTTCCCTGCGCCGTCAATGGACACCGGATGGCGCAGTTTCCAAAGAAAATCACCGACGATCCCTACGCGGCAGCGGTCCTGATTCGCCGCCTGGTCACGGAACAAGGGTTCGTCTACTGGCGGCGCTACCTCGTCGCCTTCGCGCTGATGGCGCTCGCTGCCGGATCGACCGCGGCCGCGACCTACGTCCTCGGCCAGGTCATCAACCAGGCCTATGTCGACAAGAACATCCCGGGCATCGCGATGCTCTCGGGCGTCACGGTCATCCTGCTCTTCGTCAAGGGCGTGGCGACCTACGGCCACATGGTGATCCTGACCAAGATCAGTAACGCCATCCTCGCCACCAACCAGCGCCAGCTCTTCACCAAGCTGATGCGCGAGAGCATCGGCTTCTTCTCCGAGCGGCACTCCTCTGAATTCCTGGCGCGGCTGACGGCCGGCGCAAAGTCCATCACCGACGTTCTCAACATGCTGGTCAACGCCATCGGGCGCGACCTCATGATGCTCCTCGCCATGATCGGCGTGATGGTTTGGCAGGATCCGCTGATGTCGTTCATCGGCCTCGTCGCGGTGCCGCCGGCGATGCTGGTGCTGCGCAAGCTGGTCAAGCGCATCAAGGGCCTCGCCTTCAACCAGTTCACCGGCACCGCCGACATCATGGAGACGATGCAGGAATCGCTCCAGGGCATCCGCACGGTCAAGGCGTTCACGCTCGAAGAGACGATGCAGAACCGCATCGACGAGAACATCGCGATCGTCGAGCGCAACGCAAACAAGATGGCCCGCGTCGCCAACCGCTCCAATCCACTGATGGAGATGCTCGGCGGCTTCGCGGTGGCCGGCTGCCTGCTCTATGGCGGCTACAGCGTGGTCGCGCTCGGTGCCACACCCGGCCAGTTCTTCTCCTTCATGACCGCCTTCCTGATGGCGACCGAGCCAGCCAAGCGGCTGGCGCGGCTCAATATCGATCTCAACAGCCAGCTCGTCGGCGCGCGCATGCTGCTCGAGGTCGTCGACAGTCCGGCGAGCGAGCATTCCGACGACGACAAGCCGGCGCTGAAGCTCTCTGAAGCGAAGATCGAGCTGCGCGACGTCAGCTTCTGCTATCGCTCCGGCGAGACCGTGCTCAACCACATGAGCTTTGTTGCCGAGCCGGGCAAGGTCACCGCGCTGGTGGGCCCGTCCGGCGGCGGCAAGTCGACCGTGCTGGCGCTACTGCTGCGCTTCTACGAGGTGACGCAAGGAGCGATCGTGATCGACGGTCAGTCGATCGGCGCGATCTCGCGGAAGTCGTTGCGCGAGCAGACCGCCTATGTCGGCCAGGACGTCTATCTGTTCCGCGACACTATTCGCAGCAACATCGCCTTCGGCAGGCCGGGCGCGACAGAACAGCAAATCACCGATGCCGCGAAGGCGGCCTGCGCGCATGATTTCATCATGAGCTTCCCGCTCGGCTACGACACACCCGTCGGGGAGCACGGCACGCAACTCTCGGGCGGCCAGCGCCAGCGCATCGCGGTCGCGCGCGCGCTGATCAAGAACGCGCCGATCATCCTGCTTGACGAAGCCACCGCCGCGCTCGACTCCGAGTCCGAGAAGCAGGTGCAGGAGGCGATCGAGCATCTGTGCCAGAACCGCACCACCATCGTGATCGCGCATCGCCTGCACACCATCATGCACGCGGATGCGATCCTGGTGGTCGAGGGCGGCGAGATCATCGAGCAGGGCCGGCACGACGAGCTGTTGCGCCGCTCGGGACGCTACGCCTCGTTCTTCCGGCTGCAACATCACGACGCCGGCGCTCTGGCGCCGATCAGCGCAACCGCATAGAGTTCGTTTCACCCCAAGAGCAGCGAGACCGCTTCATGAACGCCGCCTCCTACGTCATCCCGCCTCCGTCGCAGCCGTCGCTTCCCGTCGTCGGAGAGCCCGGCCGCTATCCGGTGCGCCGCATCTGGTGCGTCGGTCGTAACTATCTCGAACACATCCGCGAGATGGGCAATGACGAGCGCGCGCCGCCGTTCTTCTTCGCCAAGCACGCCGACATGCTGGTGCCCGATGGCGCCACCATCCCCTATCCGCCGCTGACCAAGGATTTGCATCACGAGGTCGAGCTGATCGTCGCGATGAAGAGCGGCGGGCTGAACATTCCGGCCGACAAGGCGCTGGACCATGTCTACGGCTATGCTGTCGGCATCGACTTGACCCGCCGCGACCTCCAGATCGCCTCGCGCAAGAAGGAACGTCCGTGGGAGGTCGGCAAGTCGTTTGACTATTCCGCGCCCTGCTCCGCGGTGCAGCCGGCATCGACGATCGGCCATCCCGCCAAAGGCAGTATCTGGCTCACAGTCAATGGCAAGGAAGCCCAGAAGGGCGACCTCACCGAGTTGATCTGGAACGTGCCTGAAATTATCTGGCAGCTTTCGCAGCAGGTGAAGCTCGCCGCTGGCGACATCATCATGACGGGCACGCCGGCTGGCGTGTCGCAGCTCCAGCCCGGCGACAAGCTCGAATGCGGCGTCGACGGAGTCGGCTCGCTGAAAGTGTCGATCGGCCAGCCCGAGTAGCTTATTTCAGCGAGTGGAAATCGGAAGGCCCCGGGCATGTCCGGGGCCTTTTCATTTCGATTGCCGACGATCCCGATCTACCAGGCCTTCACCGGCCGATCGGCATGGCTTGTCTGCGGCACACCGCGATTGAGCGACATGTGCGAATGGATACACAGCCAGCCATCGCCATGTCGCGAAAACACCATCGTCGCACGGCCGGGACGCGGAAACGGGGTGCCGTCGGGATGATAACCCGTGCTCGTCCATGGCGCGACCACCGTCGTCATCGCGCCATCGGGTGAGGTCAGAATCGCGGTCTGCTCGAGCACGAATCGGAAGTCGGTCGTCTTTGGCCAGACGTTGTTCCATTGCGTGGCAACCCATTGGTCCAGACCGGGGATGACGTCGTTATGCGTACCGAAGGCAAGCACATCCGGATGGAACAGCGGTCGCGCCGCGGCGTAGTCGACCTCGCGGACATAGCCCGCGAAGGTTTCCAGCCACACGTGGAAGAACTGCGCAATCTCGGCATTCGCGGCCGGCAAAGGCGCGGCTATCTGCTCCATCACCGCAACGCCGACACCACGATGAGGCCGAGGATCAGGGCCGTCAGCGAATATTTCAGCGTGTAGTACACGCTGCGATTCCATTCCTTGACCTTGCGGCTCGCAAGATGGATCTCGTAGAGCTTGCCGAACACCTTGTTGAGCACACCGACGCTCTCGCCGTCGACGTTCTGGGTTGCCGACGCCTTGACGATGTGGTGACTGACCCAGCGGTTGATCGCGGTCATGAAGCCGTACTTCATCGGACGCTCGACGTCGCAAAACAGAATGATGCGGTTGACGTCGGTCGCATTCTCGGCGCTGTGGATGAAGGTCTCGTCGAACATGAAGGCCTCGCCGTCGCGCCAGACGCATTCGACTCCGTCGACGAGGATGCGGCATTTGTTCGAGTTCGGCGTGACCAGCCCGAGGTGATAACGCAGCGAGCCCGCGAAGGGATCGCGATGCGCACCCAGCTTGCCGCCCGGCGGCAGCATCGCGAACATCGCGCCGTGGACGCTCGGAATCGAGTTGAGCAGTTGCACCGTCTTCGGGCACAAGGTGCGCGCGGAGGGCAGGAAGTCGTCGTACCATTTCAGGTAAAAGCGCTTCCAGCCGCTCTTGAAGAAGGAATAGAAGCCCCAGTCATTGTTCTTCGCAGCCGCGCGAATGAAGCCCTCGTCGAACAGGCGCACCGCCTCGTCGCGAATGGTTTCCCAGTTGTCGCTGAGCGGTTTCAATTCGGGGAAGTTCTCGACCGCAATGACCGGCCTGTTCGGCACCGCCGAGCCCGCATACATCAGCACGTTGTAGGGGGCGAGATAGGTCGAGTGGTCGCCGAGCTGGCGCGCGAAGCGCAGCCGCTGCTTGCCCCGGAAGTGAACGTAAATCGTCGATGCCGCCAGCACATAGAGAATGACGAGTTGCGGCGCAAAAAGCTGTTTCAGCATTTCCCCAGTTCCCGAGTGAACCGGGGACGTGATCTACTCCGACATAGCCGCAGCGGCAAGATATTCACCGCACCGTTGCGTTCACGCGGGGGGAGCAAAACGAGGGAACTGAGCGCCGAAACCAGCCGGATCAAGCCCGTGACAGCGCCTGAAGACCCTTGAAGGTCAGGCGCTTGGGGTCGGTGACGCCGGCCATATAGAGCCGGCGGATGAAGGCGATGACGGCGTCGCGGTCGCAATCGGTCAGCGCCACGACGGCGTCGACCGCGATCTTCTGGGCTTCCATTGGGCTCACCTCGGCCTCGCGAGTAACCCGGCCGAGACAGCCTAGGACTCACCGGTTAATCCGGCGTTAACCGTTTGGGCAGGATGGCCGATTCAGCCTGGAGGCCCGAATACGCAGAACAACGTATTTGTGGTTGCAGCGCGGTACCGGTCCCAGCCGCTCAGCGCGCCCCAATGCTCACATGATGGCAGTGATCAGGAATACTGCATCACACCGTCGTCGATCCGGCCGAAGCGCAGCGAGACGATATCGAAGGCGTAGTTCTGGTAAAGCCGCCACGGCCGCTTCGAGCCTTGCTTCGGCATCTTAGCGACCGAGCGCTGCACATAGCCCGAGCTGAAATCGAGCGACGGCTGCGCGGTGATGGTCGGATCGTCATTGTGCGGCATGCACTGCCGGAAATTATGCCGGTCCATGTAGTTGATCAGCCGGCAGACATATTCGCAGGTGAGATCGCATTTCAGCGTCCAGGACGCATTGGTATAGCCGAAGGCCGAGGCCATGTTCGGCACGTCGGCATACATCATCCCCTTGTAGGTCAGCGTGTTGGCGAAATCGACGGCGCGGCCGTCGACGCTGACCTCGAGCCCGCCGACGACTTGCAGCACCAGACCGGTGGCGGTGACGACGATGTCCGCCTCCAGCTCGCGACCGTCCTTGAGGCGGATTCCCCTCTGCGTGAACGTATCGATCTCGTTGGTCACGACCGCGGCGCGCTGTTCGCGGATGGCTTTGAACAGATCGCCATCCGGCACGAGGCACAGCCGCTGATCCCATGGATTGTAGCGCGGCGTAAAATGCGTCGCGACATCGTAATCGGGACCGAGCGCCATCTGCACGCCCTTGAGGATCAGGTCCTTGACCTTGGCGGGCTTGCGCCGGCTGAGCTGGAAGAAAAACATTCCCCACAGCACGTTGCGCCAGCGGATGACGTGATAGGCAAGCCGCGTCGGCAGGTTGCGGCGCAATTTGTTGGCGACGGGATCCTGCGCGGGCCGCGACACCACATAGGTCGGCGAACGCTGGAGCATTGTCACCTGCGCCGCCTTCTTGGCGAGCTCTGGCACCAGCGTGACCGCGGTCGCGCCGGAGCCGATCACGACCACGCGCTTGCCCGAATAGTCGATGTCATCGGTCCATTTTTGCGGATGCACGATGCAACCGGCGAAATCCTCAGCGCCCTTGAACTCCGGCGTGTAGCCAGCTTCGTATTTGTAGTAGCCGGCGCACATGAACAGGAAATTGCAGGTCAAGCGCACGAACTCGGTTGCGCCATCACCGGCAATGCGCTCGGCCTCGACGGTCCAGCGCGCCTCGCTCGTCGACCACGCCGCGCGCCTGACGCGGTGGCGGAAGCGGATGTGCTTCTCGATATCGTTCTCGGCCGCGGTCTCGCGCACGTAGTTCAGGATCTGCGCGCCGTCGGCGATCGCTTTCGGATCGGTCCACGGCTTGAAGGAATAGCCCAGCGTGAACATGTCGCTGTCGGAGCGGATACCGGGATAGCGAAACAGATCCCAGGTGCCGCCGATGCAATCGCGGCCCTCGACAATGACGTAGCTCTTCGTCGGGCACTTGCTCTGCAAGTGATAACCCGCGCCGATACCGGACAGGCCGGCACCGACGATCAGCACGTCGAAATGGTCTTGGGACATGATTTTCTCCGCCGTCGAGGATTGTCCGACCGGCGGCAGCGCCCGTCAACTAGCAATCGGCTCCGTCCACACGCGCACGCAGACGTGTGCGCCGCCGCCAAACAACGAAGCCCCGGATCGCTCCGGGGCCTCGCGTCGATGATTCATGTAATCAGCGGATCAATAGCGGTAGTGATCCGACTTGTACGGACCTTCCTGCTTCACGCCGATGTAGTCGGCCTGGTCCTTGCGCAGCTCGGTGAGCTTGACGCCGATCTTGGCGAGGTGCAGCCGGGCCACCTTCTCGTCCAGCGACTTCGGCAGCACGTAGACTTCCTTCTTGTATTTGCCGTCCTTGTTGTTGGCGAAGAGTTCGATCTGCGCCAGCGTCTGGTTGGTGAAGGAGGCCGACATCACGAAGGACGGATGGCCCATCGCGTTGCCGAGGTTCACGAGGCGGCCTTCCGACAGCAGGATGATACGGTGCTTGTCGGGGAATTCGATCTCGTCGACCTGCGGCTTGATGTTGGTCCACTTCAGGTTACGCAGACCCGCGATCTGGATCTCGTTGTCGAAGTGGCCGATGTTGCAGACGATGGCGCGATCCTTCATCGCACGCATGTGCTCGATGGTGATGATGTCCTTGTTGCCGGTCGCAGTGACGAAGATGTCGGCGCGCGGCGCGGCGTCTTCCATGGTCACGACTTCGTAGCCTTCCATCGCCGCCTGGAGCGCGCAGATCGGATCGACTTCAGAAACCATCACGCGGCAGCCGGCCTGGCGCAGCGAGGCGGCCGAACCCTTGCCGACGTCGCCGAAGCCCGCGACCATCGCCACCTTGCCCGACATCATCACGTCGGTGCCGCGGCGGATGCCGTCGACCAGCGATTCACGGCAGCCATAGAGGTTGTCGAACTTCGACTTGGTGACGCTGTCGTTGACGTTGATGGCTGGCCACAGCAGCGTACCGGCCTTCTGCATGTCATAGAGACGATGCACGCCCGTGGTGGTCTCTTCGGAAACGCCCTTGATGCTCTTGGCGATCTCGGCGAAGTAGCCCTTCGGCTTTTCCTTGAGCTGCTTCTTCAGAAGCGCGAAGAAGACTTCCTCTTCTTCCGAACCCGGCTTGTCCAGGAACTTGGTGTCGCCGTTCTCGGCGCGCAGACCGAGATGGACGTACATGGTGGCGTCGCCGCCGTCGTCGAGGATCATGTTGGGGTGACCGCCGCCGTGCCAGTCGAACAGCTTGGCGGTGTAGTCCCAGTATTCGGTAAGGCTCTCACCCTTGACGGCGAACACCGGAATCCCGGCGGCCGCGATCGCGGCGGCGGCGTGATCCTGCGTCGAATAGATGTTGCAGGAGACCCAGCGGATGTCGGCGCCGAGCGCTGCCAGCGTCTCGATCAGCACGCCGGTCTGGATCGTCATGTGCAGCGAGCCGGCGATGCGCGCGCCCTTCAGCGGCTGCTTCGGGCCATACTCCTCGCGGGTGGCCATCAGGCCGGGCATCTCGGTCTCGGCCAGCGAGAGCTCCTTGCGGCCGAAATCGGCGAGCGAAATATCCTTGACGATGTAATCGGTGAAGCCGGGCTTCGCGTTCATGTCTGTTTCCTAGTCGGTGGGTCTGGCGTGTCAGTAACGAAGCAAACGAAGCGCCTTGCGGCACAGTCTTCTCC
This sequence comes from Bradyrhizobium sp. LLZ17, assembly GCF_041200145.1. Taxonomy (NCBI): domain Bacteria; kingdom Pseudomonadati; phylum Pseudomonadota; class Alphaproteobacteria; order Hyphomicrobiales; family Nitrobacteraceae; genus Bradyrhizobium; species Bradyrhizobium zaerense. The sequence goes on along the minus strand of NZ_CP165734.1, from coordinate 113,584 downwards.
CTCTCCCCAATTCGTATGGGGAGAGGGGCTGGGGGTGAGGGGCTCCATCCGCGCAACTCGGCCAGTGGAGAGTCCCCTCACCGCCGCTTCGCGGCGACCTCTCCCCGCAAGCGGGGCGAGGTAAGAGCGTTTAGAGCGCGCGCTTGAGCGGCTCGACCAGATCGGTCTTCTCCCAGGAGAAGCCGCCCTCGTTGTCGGGCGTGCGGCCGAAATGGCCGTAGGCCGAGGTGCGCGCGTAGATCGGGCGGTTGAGGTCGAGATGGCTGCGGATGCCGCGGGGAGTGAGGTCCATCGCCTGCGCCGCCGCCTTCTCGAGCTGGTCCTCCGACACCTTGCCGGTGCCGTGGGTGTCGATATAGATCGAGAGCGGACGCGCCACGCCGATGGCGTAGGCGAGCTGCAGCGTGCAGCGGTCGGCGAGACCGGCGGCAACGATGTTCTTGGCGACGTAGCGCGCCGCATAGGCCGCGGAACGGTCAACCTTGGTCGGATCCTTGCCGGAGAACGCACCGCCGCCATGCGGAGCCGCGCCACCATAGGTGTCGACGATGATCTTGCGGCCGGTCAGGCCGGTGTCGCCGTCGGGACCGCCGATGTAAAACTTGCCGGTCGGGTTGATGTGCCAGATGGTGTTCGGCGTGATCCAGTCCTTCGGCAGCGCCTCGCGGACATACGGCTCGACGATGTCGCGGATCTGCTTGGACGAGATGTCCTCGACCAGATGCTGGTGCGACACCACGATCTCGCGCACGCCGACTGGCTTGCCGTTCTCGTACTGCACGGTGACCTGGCTCTTGGGTCCGGACCGAGCACCTTTTCGCGGCCGGAGTGACGCGCTTCGGAGATCAGGCGTAGGATCTTGTGGGCGTAGAAGATCGGCGCCGGCATCAGATCCGGCGTCTCGTTGGTGGCGTAACCGAACATGATGCCCTGGTCGCCCGCGCCTTCTTCCTTAACCTCGCCCGGCTGAAGCGCATCGACGCCCTGCGCGATGTCGGCCGACTGCGGATGCAGGAGGATCTCGATATCAGCGGTGTTCCAGTGGAAACCGTCCTGCTCGTAGCCGATGTCCTTGATTGCGGCACGAACGACAGCTTCGATCTGCTCGTTGGTGACAGATGCGGGGCCGCGGGTCTCACCCGCGATCACCACCTTGTTGGTGGTCGCGAGCGTCTCGCAGGCGGCGCGGATGGCCCAGGGATCGATGCCAGCTTTGGGCCCTTCGCGATAGAACAGATCCACGATCTCATCGGAGATCCGGTCGCACACCTTGTCCGGATGGCCCTCGGACACGGACTCGCTGGTGAAGAGATAGGACGCGCGCATCAGTAACCCCTTGTTCCGCCACATCAGGGCGGGCGTTTGCGATGTTTACTCTCGGATGATGTCAATCACGCCGGCGCGAGATGACGTAGGATTCGTCAAGAAACCAGAGCCCGTTGTACTTTCGCAGCACGTCCCTGGCGGCATCCAGAGTACGGCCGTTTTGAGTCATATCTGCCAAACGGTCGTCCTCGATCTGGGCGACATACACCGCCGCATTCCACGCTGCAAAGGCCGTCGAGGTTCCGATGGTACCCGTCACCTCGTTGGGCAGCGCTTCCATATCATACCTGAAGATCGAGCGGTTATCCGCATAAACATTAAAGTTTAGGTCGCGGCCCAACGATCCGAGCTCATACTTAACGGCGCGCAATAGCTCATGACGGCTGACGGCGAAAGGATTTTCTCCGGGCCAGACGGCCTGGATCATTTCCATGCCGGGATCCTGGCCATGGGAGTGGATTCCGATCAGACGCCCCCCTGCCCGCAATGCCCGCGCCAGCGGTGCAATGATCCGCTTTGCCCTGAAATTGACCGAAGACAGGGCCCGATATGGCTGGGATGCAATGACGAGGTCGAAATTGGCCTCGGCTTGTCCGGGGCGGGGAATGGTCGAATCCAGCAGAAATCTGTGGTCCTCGCGGTAGAGCACCAGCACGACCGGCCGCTCGTATAATGGCATGCCGGTACGTGGGCTGATGGCCGCGCGCCAATTCTGCTCCAGAAACGGCTTCAGCTCGGCAATCTGGGTCTCGAAATCACCGGATGAGTCTCCCCGTAGCGGCACCTCGTGCCAGACGGCGGCGGCAGCGGCCGCAGGTGAGGCCGGCGTGAGCCAGGGCGCCTCTGCATAGAGCATGTTGGTGAAGACGAACACCGAGGCGGGATGCTCGAACAGGCGGTCCGGCACCTTGTCCAGGGTCAGGCGCACGTCCTCGAGACTGAGCTCCTTGCCGGCGACATAGAACGGCATGTGCGGAAAGCGCTGGTGCATCGAGCGCAGCACCCGCGCCAGCACCGTGCCGTCGCCGACACCGGCATCGAACACGCGCAGCGCCGGGGGCCGCGGATGGATGCTGGCGAGTTCGAGCGCCACGCGCTCGGCGACCACCCGCTTCTCGCTACAGGTGTGCACGAACAACAGATATTTCTGCCGGTTCTCGAAAAAGCGGAAATTGCCGCGCGGATCACGCTTCTCCGGCGGCACCTGAAGTCCCCGCGGCGGCGGCAGGCCGCCGGTCGTTGACGCGGCCATATAGGCCTGGATCCGGTCCAGCGTGTCGATGGTGATCCGCTTGCCCTCGCGCAAGCGATGCACCAGTTTCCCATCGTTCACGGCGCGCCGGCCAAACGTCGATTCCGCCATGTCCGCCTGACGGCAGAACTCGGTGATTTGGCTGAGGATTTCGTCGTTTTTCATCAGTGGGACGGGAGTGGGCAGAATGGGTGGGGACAGCCTCTTAGCAAATTCTGCCCACCTGGGAAATAGGGGACGAGATCCCTCCCCGCTGCGTTCCCGGGAACGGGAGCGATGAACCGTGGCTCTGTCCGGGGCAACCAACAAGAGCTCCTCCCTCTCACGGACCCCTGCCATGCGCCGCCTGCTCGTCGCGCTCTCGCTCCTCGTCGCAACCCTGTCGACCGCGCCGGCCCTGGCACAGGCACGCAACCAGCTCGGGCCGCTCTGCACCAGCGATACGGCGGCTGCGGACCAGATGGTCGACGCCTGCACCAAGATCATCGCGCTGAAGGTGTTCAAGGGCGAGCAGCTTGCGACGGTCTATTTCTGGCGCGCAGTCGGCTGGAACAAGAAGGGCGATTACGCAAAGGTCATCGCTGATGCCACCGAGGCGATCCGGCTCCAGCCGGGCCAGGCGGTCTACAATCTCAGGGGATCGGCCTATTACGATAAGGGCGACTACGACATTGCGATCGCCGATTTCGACGATGCGCTGAAGCTCGGCCCGCCCAGCGGCACCATCTTCCACAACCGCGGCAATGCCTGGCGCGGCAAGGGCGACTATGCCAGGGCGATCGCCGATTACGATACGTCGATCAAGGCGGATCCGAAATCGGCGTTCTCGTTCCAGAACCGCGGCATCTCGAAGGAGGCGCTGGGCGATCTCGACGGCGCGCTCGCCGACATCAACCAGGCGATCCGGCTCGACCCGACGCTGCCGCAACCGCTGATCAACCGCACCGCGATCTGGCGCGCCAGGGGCGATCTCGATCGCGCCATTGCCGACGGCGGCGAGGCGATCCGGCTTGCCAAGGAAAAGCCGCCGGTCAATATCATGACACCGCCGAACAGCGTGCTGATCTCGGGCTACACCCAACGCGCGCTGGCCTATGAGGCGAAAGGCGACTACGCGCGGGCGAGAGATGACTACAAGGCCGCACTGGCGATCGTGGCTTCGGATGCCGGCAGCAAGTCCAACCAGGCGACCGCAAAGGTGCGCCTGTCGCTGCTGACCGATGCGAGCACGCCGATTCCGCGTGACGCTCCCTCACCACCGACACAGCAGACGGCCGCATCAGCGCCGCAGCAGACCGGCGCGGCACCAGCGCCCTCGCCCGCTCCGACTGCGCGTGGGACGCGCATGGCGCTGGTGATCGGCAATGGGGCCTATGCGCATGTCAAGGCGCTGCCCAATCCGCCGAACGATGCGCGCGCCGTTGCCAGGAGCTTGCGCGACATCGGCTTCACCGTGTCGGAGGGAGTCGATCTCGACCGCGCGACGATGCAGAAGATGACGCGCGACTTCCTGCTTGGCGCGGCGCGAGCGCAGGTCGTCGTGGTGTATTATGCCGGGCACGGTGTTCAGGTCGACGGCCGCAACTATCTCATCCCCGTCGACGTCGAGTTCAAGCCGGGCACCGGCATGACCGAGTCGATGATCGACATGGACACGATCATGGCGGGGCTCGACGATCAGGTCCGCACCAACATCCTGATCTTCGACGCCTGCCGCAACAATCCGATGGCACAACGGGTCACAGCTGCCAGTAGCAGTCGCGGCATCGAAGGCGTATCAGGCCTCGCCGCGCCCTCGAGCCTGGGCTCCGGCGCGACACTGGGCGCCGGCACGCTGATCGCCTTCGCCACAGCGCCTGGCCAGGTCGCGCTCGACGGCGAAGGCGCCAACTCCCCGTTTTCCGCAGCGCTGTCCCGCCACCTCGGCACGCCGGGCCTGGAAGTGCAGCAGATGCTGACGCGCGTGCGAGCGGAAGTGGTCTCGACGACGAAGAACAAGCAGGTGCCGTGGTCGAACTCGTCGCTGCTGGGCGAGGTTTACCTGGCGGAGAAGTGAGGGGGCGCTTGGGCGCTGCGTATGAGAAGCGTCGCTCGACGCGCCACACACTCAACTGTCATCGCCCGGCTTTGACCGGGCGATCCAGTATTCCAGAGAGGGCGAGAGGTACGGAGAAGCTGCGGCGTACTGGATTCCCCGCCTGCGCGGGGAATGACAGCGAGCTAGCGGGGACCTACTGGCCCCACACTTCCTTCGCGATCTCGACGGCCAGGCTCAGCTTGGCCCACTGCTCTTCCTCGGAGAGGATGTTGCCCTCTTCGGTCGACGCAAAGCCGCATTGCGGGGACAGCGCGAGCTGCTGCAGCGGGACGAACTTGGCGGCTTCTTCCAGACGGCGCTTGATGGCGTCCTTGCTCTCGAGCTCGCCGAACTTGGAGGTGATGACGCCGACCACGACGACCTTGTTGCCCTTGGGCAGGAAACGCAGCGGCTCGAAGCCACCGGCGCGGTCGCTGTCGTATTCCAGGAAGTAACCGTCGTAATTGGTGCCCGCGAGCATGGTCTCGGCCACGGGCTCGTAACCGCCGGAGGAGATCCAGGTCGAACGGAAATTGCCGCGACAGACATGCGTGGTCACGACCATGTCCGCAGGCTTCTCGGCGAGCGCATAGTTGATGATGCGCGCGTAGATCTGCTGGAGGCCTTCCGGATTGTCGCCGCGCTCACGCGCCTTCTGAAGTTCGTCCTGCGAGCAGAGATAGGCCCACACGGTATCGTCGAACTGGAGATAGCGGCAGCCGGCATCGTAGAACGCCTTAACGGCTTTCCGGTAGGTCTTGCCGAGGTCTTCGTAGAAGGCGTCGAGATCGGGATAGACGTCCTTGGAGATCGCCTTGCGGCCGCCGCGGAAGTGCAGCACCGCCGGCGAGGGGATCGTCATCTTGGCGGTGACGTGGGCCTGGTCGGCGCATTTTTTCAGGAAACGGAAGTGATCCAGCATCGGATGATCGTCGGGGAAGTCGAGCTTGCCGATCACACGCACCGCATCGTGACGGGTCTGCACGCCCGCGAACTGGATGCCGGTCTCGGGGTGGAACAGCTCACAGCCGGTGAGCTTCGCCAGGAAATCGAAATGCCACCAGGAGCGACGGAATTCGCCGTCGGTCGCGAGCTTCAACCCGAGCGAGGCCTGCTTGTGCACGACCTTCTCGATCTCCATGTCCTCGATCTTGCGCAGATCGTCGGCCGAGATATCGCCCTTCTCGAGCCGGCTGCGGGCTTCCTTGATCTTGGCCGGACGCAGGAGGCTGCCGACCTCGTCGGCGCGGAAGGGGGCTTTGGTTCGCTGCATTCTTGTCTCTCCCGAAGTTCTAGTGGGCCGCCGCCCCTGAGACGCCGAGGTGGCGCTCGAGGACCGACGGGTCGGCCTTCAGCGCGGCGCTCGGGGCGTCGTGGACGATCGTTCCGCGCTCCAATATCACAACACGGTCGGCCAGCCCCAGAATCTTTTGGGCATTCTGCTCGACGATGATGGAGCAGATGCCGCCGGCCCGGGTGATAGTGCCGATCGCCTTCAACAATTCCTCCACGATGATGGGCGCAAGGCCCTCAGTCGGCTCGTCCAGCAGCAGGACCTTCGGATTGAGGGTCAGCGCGCGTCCGATCGCCAGCATCTGCTGCTCGCCGCCCGAGAGCTGGTTGCCGAAGTTGCTGCGCCGCTCCTTCAGCCGCGGGAACATCTCGTAGACCCTCTCCACCGTCCAGGGCCCAGCTTGCGCCACCGCGGTCATGTTCTCCTCGACGGTGAGGGAGCGGAAGATGTTGCGCTCCTGCGGCACCCAGCCGATGCCAGCGCGCGCCCGCTGGTCGGGCCGCAGACTCGTGACGTCAGTGCCGGCGAGCACGACCGAGCCCGAGAAGCGGCGTGTGACGCCAACAATCGAGTTGATCAGCGTGGTCTTGCCGGTGCCGTTGCGCCCCAACAGCGCCAGCACCTGTCCCTCGGCGAGACGCAGGGACATGTTGGGCAGCACCACCGCCTCGCCATAGCCGGCGCGGAGCGCGTCGATCGCGAGCAGGTCAGACATTGACCGCCTCCTCGCCGAGATAGACGGCCTTGACCTGCGGATCGCGCGCGACCTGCTCGGGTGGGCCCTCCGTGAGCAGCGCGCCGGAGACCAGCACCGAGATGCGATCGGCGAACGAGAACACGAGGTCCATGTCGTGCTCGATCAGCAGCACGGTGACGTCACGCGGCAGGCTGCCTACGACGGCGAGAATATCGTGGCGCTCGCTCTCGGGCACGCCGGCGGCGGGCTCGTCCAGCAGCAGCACGCGCGGCTTGGCCGCGATCGCGACCGCGATCTCGAGCAGGCGCTGCTTGCCGTAAGGCAGCGTCACCGTCTGCTCGTTCATGACGTCGAGCAGATGGAAACGCGTGAGGAGATCGGCGATCTCGCCGTTGACGTCGCCGCGCGTGCCCATCCGCCGCCACCAGTCGCCGCCATGGCCGAGACGTTCGGAAACCGCGAGACCGATGGTCTCGAGCGGGGTCAGGTCGGGATAGAGCTGGTTGATCTGGAAGGTGCGCGACAGGCCGCGCAGCACGCGCTTGTGCACGGGAAGGTCAGTGATGTCCTGGCCTTCGAGCAGGATGCGCCCACTATTCGGCTTGAGCACGCCGGTGAGCTGGTTGATGACGGTGGTCTTGCCGGCGCCGTTCGGGCCGATGAGCGCATGACGTGCGCCCTGCTCGATCTTCAGCGACAGGTCGCGGGTGACGCGCAGCCCACCGAACTGCTTTTCGAGATTCTGGGTTTCGAGCGCGATGGTCATGCGTCGCTCTCCGGCACGGCGACGACGGCCCTGCGGCCAGCGACCTGCCTGATGACCAGGTTGGGTAGGTACAGCGCCCAGCGGTGCAGGCGCTGGCGGCCGACCAGCACGATCACGACCAGCACGAGGCCGATCCAGAACTGCCAATATTGCGGCGTGATCGTGGAGAACAATTCCTGCAGCATGCGGAACAACACCGCGCCGATCAGCCCGCCATAGAGATAGCCGGTGCCGCCGATGACGAGCACGAGCATCAAGTCCGCGGAGCGCTCGAAGGCAAACACGTCGAGCGACGCGATTGCCGTAGTCTGAGTGAACAGCGCTCCGGCGATGCCGGCGTAAAAGGCCGCCAGGGTGTAGATCGCGATCAGGCGGCGGTTGACGGGAATGCCGATCGCGGCGGCGCGCAGCGGATTGTTCTTGATCGCGCGCAACGACAGGCCGAACGGCGAGTGCACGATGCGGCGGGCGAGCAGGAACAGGACAAACAGCACGGCGAGCGAATAGAAGAAGCCGGCCTTGCCGAACATGTCGAACGGAATTTGGCCGAAGATCGGCTGCATCTCGATGCCTTGCAGGCCGTCGGTGCCGCCGGTGATACCCGAGAAGCGCTCGGCGAGCGCCTCCAGCAGCAGTGCGATGCCGAGCGTCACCATCAGCCGCGTCAGGTCGACGCCGCGGATCACCAGAAAGCTCGTGGCGAAACCGAGCACCATCGCGGCCAGCCCGGCGACGATCAGCGCCAGCACGGGCTCGTTGACGATGCCGTGCAAGGCGAGAAGGCCCGCGGCATACGCCCCGACGCCGAAGAACGCGGCATGGCCGAGCGAGACGATGCCGGCATAACCGAGGATGAGATCGAGCGACATCGCAAACAGCGCCAGCCGCAGGATGTCGGTCATGATCAGGTAGCGCGTGGGAAATGCGAAACCGCAGGCCAGCACGATGAGCCAGAAGGCGGCCTCGCCATAGTGCCAGCGTGCCTGGCGCTGGGCGTGAGAACCGACATCGGAAGCAGCGCTCATCGGCGAACTCAACGCGCGGCCGTGCGGCCGAAAAGGCCGTTCGGGCGCCAGATCAGGATCACGATCATCATGGTGTAGATCACGAAGGGGCCCATTTTCGGCACGTAATATTTGCCGGCGACGTCGCCGATGCCGAGCAGCAGTGAGGCGAGGAACGGTCCGGTGATCGAGGACGAGCCGCCGACCGTGACCACGATCAGGAAGTAGATCATGAACTTCAGCGGGAAGTACGGATCCAGCCCGAGGATCTCGGCGCTGAGCGCACCGCCGAGACCGGCGAGCCCACATCCAAACGCGAATGTGAAGGCGAACACCTGCGGCACGTTGATGCCGAGGCCGCTAGCGGCACGGGGATCATCGACCGCGGCGCGCAGGCGACTGCCGAAACGGGTCTTGGCCAGCACCATCTGGAGCGCGATGGTGAGGAGGCCGCAGATCACGATGATCATCAGCCGATAGCGGCCGATACCGACGCCGAACAGGTCGAACTGGCCCTGAAGCGCGGCCGGCAGATTGATGAAGACCCGCGACGATCCCTGGATGTAGTCGACGGCTGCGACGGACATGAAGGTCAAGCCGATCGTGAACAGAACCTGGTCGAGATGGCTGCGCGCATAGAGATGACGGTAGAGCAGCCGTTCGAGCACGATGCCGATCAGTGCTGCCGAGACGAAGGCGAGCGGCAGCGCGGCGAAAAACGGCCAGCCCATCCGGTTGACCAAGACCATGCAGACATAGCCGCCGGCCATGGCGAAGGCGCCATGGGCGAGATTGACGAAGTTCATCAGCCCGAGCGTCACCGCGAGCCCGCAGGCCAGCACGAACAGCAGCATGCCGTACGCAACGCCATCGAACAGGTTGGTGAGGATTGATGTCATCGAGGATCGAAAATCATCTCAGGTGTGGCCAGGGATCATGCTGCGCTCCCTCCCCCGCTTGCGGGGGAGGGCTGGGGAGAGGGTGCCTCAACAACGAAGACTCCCCCAGAGGAGAGAGCCCTCACCCGGCGCTTTGCGCCGACCTCTCCCGCAAGCGGGAGAGGTGAGCAGAGACGGCTCCCGGGATGACGCACGTTCGGCGTCATTTCTTGGTCTTGCCGAGATCCTTGACGGCCTCGAAGGTCTGGAACTCGACGTTGTAGAGTTCGCCGTCGACCTTCTCGACCTTGCGGATGTAGACGTTCTGGATGATGTCGCGCGTCTCCGGATCGATCGAGATCGGGCCGCGCGGGCTCTCCCACTTCTGGCCCTTCATGGCTTCGACCAGCTTGGTGCCGTCGGTGTCGCCATTGGTCTTCTTGAGCGCCTCGTAGATCAGGTGGATGCCGTCATAGCCGCTCACCGCCATGAAGCCGGGACGCGTGCCGAACGCCTTCTTGTAGGCGGCGACGAAGTCCTTGTTCATCTGCGAGGGATGCGCCGCCGAGTAGATGTGCGCGGTCACGGTGCCGAGCACGGCGTCGCCCATGTTGTTGAGGAGATCGTCGTCGGTGACGTCGCCCGGTCCGATCACCTTGATGCCGGCCTTGTCGAGACCGCGCTCGGCGTATTGCTTCATGAAATTACCGCCCTGGCCGGCCGGCACGAACACGAAGATCGCATCGGGCTTGGCATCCTTCATGCGCTGGAGGAACGGCGCGAAGTCCGGATTGGCGAGCGGCGTCTTGACCTCTTCGACCACCTCGCCGCCGCCAGCGGTGAAATGCTCCTTGAAGAAGTTGAGCGCGTCATTGCCTGGCGCGTAGTCCGAGGTCAGCGTCGCGACCTTTTTGATGCCGTTCTTCACCGCCCAGTCGCCGATGATGGTCGAGGACTGCGCCAGCGTGAAGCTGGTGCGCACGATATAGGGCGAGCGCTCGGTGATGATGGAGGTGCCGGCAGCCATCACGACTTCCGGAATCTTGGCCTGGGTTGCGAGCGGAGCAGCCGCGAGCGCGGCCGGCGTGACGCCGAAACCGGCGATGAAATTGACTTTGTCGTTGACGATCAGTTCCTGCGCGGCGGTCTTGGTCTTGTCCGGAATCGCCGCGTCGTCCTTGAGGATGATCTCGACCTTCTTGCCCGCGACAGTGTCGCCCTTCTGCTGCATATAGAGCTTGATCGCGTTCTCGATCTGCTTGCCGGTCGAGGCCTGGCCGCCGGTCATCGGCAGGATCAGACCGACCTTGACGGTATCCTCAGCCCCGGCGGGCGCGGCGGCCGCGAGGCCCGCGACAACCGCAACGGCTGCGATCATTGAAAGCGGCTTGCGTTCGAACATCAGACGTCCCTCCCCTTCATTCCTGTCCTCTTGTGTGCCGGACCGAGTGCCCGATCCTTGACCCCACTCTAGCTCACGCGCGAGTGATGTCGCGCGCCACATGGCGTCCTTGGTGCCGTCCTTGTCAATCGGACGTTTGGCGACCATTCGGCGCAAGCCGAGCGTCCCGATTTCCAACGGCAAGAAGCCATGTCGCGGTTGTGTCGAGGTGACCCGCGCCCTCGTCCTCGACCCTCGCCATTTCATTTGTACGATTGTACAAATGAAATGGACCTGTCAACGAAAAAGCCCTCGCCGATCAAGCCATCTTGTCGCGAGGCTTTGCCGAAAAGTCGGTGCCGCAGTCTAGAAGCGCGATGGGCGGCGGGGATGGAGGATTCCGTCTTTCTTTTGCAGAATTTGGACATCGCAAAAGCCGCATTGACCATAGCTCGGTAACATATTACCTACCTCGAATAAGTCTATTTTACCTTGTTGAAAGCTACTGTCCCGGCACCAGCCTGACCTCTGGCGTCTAACCAGACCGAACCCGCGTGCCGACATAATGCCGAAGTCCCTCCGTTCCCTCCGTTCCCTCCTGATCCTCCCCGCGCTCGCCGTGGGGCTGTCCGGCTGCGGCACCGTCAACGAAAAACTCTCGGCCGGCATGGGCGACTACGTCCCGCAATGGGCCGGCGGCTTGCCGGCGGACGCTCCGCCGAGACCAGGCACACCGCAATACGACGCCTACATGAGAGAGCGCGAGCGCAAGCGGCTGCTGCCGGCCGCCGATCGCGAGAAGGAAGAGCAGGTGCAGAAGGGCTCGACGGGCTCCACGTCAGGCGACGCGGTGCACTGAGCCACACGCCGTCATTCCAGAGCGCCTCGAAGAGGCGAACCCGGAATCTCGAGATTCTCAGGTGCGCAATTGCGCACCATAGCTCGATGCTGACGCATCGCGCCGGAATGACGGTGGCTAATCCATGAACACCACGGTCTTGCGGCCATTGGGAATGACGCGGTCGTCGAGATGGTAGCGGATCGCGCGGGCGAGCACGCGGCGCTCGATGTCGCGGCCCTTGCGCACGAGATCTTCCGGCGTGTCGCGATGGCTGATGCGCTCAACGTCCTGGTCGATGATCGGGCCCTCGTCGAGGTCGCGGGTGACGTAATGGGCGGTGGCGCCGATCAGCTTGACCCCGCGCTCGTGGGCCTGGTGATAGGGTTTTGCGCCTTTGAAACCCGGCAGGAACGAGTGGTGGATGTTGATGCAGCGGCCGGACAATTTTGCCGACAGGTCGTCGGACAGGATTTGCATATAGCGGGCGAGCACCACGAGATCGGTGCCGGTCTCGGCGACCAGATCCACGATCCGCCCCTCCTGCTCGCGCTTGGTCTCCCTGGTCACCGGCAGATAGTGGAACGGGATGCCACCGAAATCGAGCCCGGCATAGACCTCGCGCGGATGGTTGGAGACGATCGCAGCCAAGGTCATGGGCAATTCGCCGGTGCGCCAGCGATAGAGAATATCGACCAGGCAGTGGTCGGACTTCGACACCAGCAGCATCACCTTGCGATGCGCGGCGCGGTCGCGCATCTGCCATTCCATGCCGAAACGCTCGGCGATCGCGGCAAAGCCGGTCTGAAGCGCTGCAAGCTCCACCGCGAGATCGGCAGCCGTGAACACCACGCGCATGAAGAACTTCTTGGTCTCGACGTCATCGAACTGCTGGGCGTCGAGAATGTTCTGTCCATTGTGGGCGAGAAACGTCGAGACCGCCGAGACGATGCCGGGGCGATCCGGACAGGACAGGGTCAGGACATACTGATGATCAGGCATGGCTGTTGAAAAATAGCTCTTGATGAAGGTTTGGGCAAAGACCGCGGAACACCCGCGATTTGCGCCCCTGCTCTAGCACCGACGCGACCCTTGCGCCAATCCCGGCGACCGAGTCAGGATGAACGGACGATTGCGATCGACTGACCGGAGCACACCAATGGCCGACCGCTTGAACGGCTACCGCATCCTGATCCTGGAAACGCGTGAGGAGGCGCAGTTTTCGAAACTTCTAGCCGAACGGGGCGCCGAGGTCGTGCAGTGCCCGATGTTCGCCATCCATGACGCGCCGGACCCCGCCCCTGTCGAAGCCTGGATTCGCCGCGCCATCGACAAGCCCTTTGACGATCTCGTGCTGATGACCGGCGAAGGCCTGCGGCGGATCATGAAGCTCGCGCGCGCACGCGGCCTCGACCAGCCGCTTGTCGCAGCTCTCGCCAGATCGCGAAAATTCACCCGCGGGCCGAAACCCGGCAAGGCGCTGCGCGAGATCTCCCTCGAGGCGCAGCAGACCACCGAAAAGCCGACGACCGAGGGCGTGATCGAGATGCTGGGGAAACTCGACCTCAGAGGTAGGCGCCTCGGGTTGCAGCTCTATCCGGACAAGGACCACAGCGCACTGACCGGCGCGCTCTCGGCGCAAGGCGCCGTGGTCGATGCCGTGCTGCCTTACGTCTACGATTCCAGGGCGGCCGATGCCAACATCGTCACAGCCATCAACAGCATGGCGGAGGGTCGGATCGATTCCATCGCGCTGACCAATCTCGGCCAGGTCCGCCGCCTGATCGAAGCCGCGAAGGCGGATGGCAGCGAAGCGAAATTGCGCGCAGGGTTCGAGCGCACGCTGATCGCATCGGTAGGGCCGGCGGTGTCGGGCGAGCTCGCAGCGCATGGATTGCGTACGGATATCTCGCCGGCGGACGAAGCCTATTTCATGCGCCCGCTGATCTCGGCAATGGCGGCGGCGCTGGCGGGGCGGAAGCCGAGAGCGGCGAAGTAAACAGGCCGCCTCCCCGCAGGAGAGGGAGATGCTTCAACAATCGCCGTCATTGCGAGCGCAGCGAAGCAATCCAGACTGTCACTGCGGAAAGACTCTGGATTGCTTCGCTGCGCTCGCAATGACGGCGGAGAAAGCAATCGCTAATCCCCGTACCCGCGAAGCTTCTCGACGTGGAGAATGGTGACCCCGCCATACTCGAGCCGCAGCAGGCCCTCCTTCTCCAGCCGGTTCAGCGCGCGGTTGGCGTTCTGCCTGGACATGCCGGACAGCGCGCCGATCTCCTCCTGGGTGATCTCCAGATGCGCAGTCGATTCCGGATAGAGGATCGGGTTGAACAGCGAGGCGATGCTGCGGGCAAGCCGCGCGGTGGCATCGAGCGTGCGGTTGACCTCGAGCATGCCGATGAACTGGCCGAGCCGCTCGTTGAGCTGGCGCACCAGGAAGCGGTTGAAGCCGACGCTGTTCTCGAACAGCCACATGAAGGCAGATCGCTCCATGAGGGCGACGCGGCTGTCGCGTAGCGCGACCACGTCGTAGCGGCGCGGCTCGTTCTTGAGCACGCTGCCCTCGCCGAACCAGGCACCTGCCGTTAATCCTGCGAGACTGGTCTCCTTGCCGTCGCGCGAGACCCCGCCCATGCGGGCAAGTCCGCGCACCATGCCGGCCCAATAGTCGAACGTGTCGCCGCGCATGAACACCGTCTCGCCGGTGCCGTAGGACCGCTCGTTGATCCCGGCGCGGGCCACCTCGATCTCCGCTTGGGTGAGCTCGCGCGACCACGCGGCAACCCGCTTCAGTTGGTCCTCTGAAATCATGATCCTGCAGCCAGCCGCACCGTTTCGTCGCTCCGTCGTTCTATTGCAGTGCAGCACAATCGCTTCGGCCGCCATCGGACGAAAGATCAAGGCCGCTGCCGCCCGAAAAAACTTTGTCGCAGAATTGTCAGGCCGGAGACATTTCAAAATAGCGCTTTCCCCTATTGAGAGCCACGTTGGGCGATGCGGCTTTCGATCCGAAACGGGAACGAGAGCCGCGCGGTCCGGTCGAGACCATCTGCTGCATGGCCTCACCGGCACGGCCGTACTAGGATCGACCGACGGGAACGGACGAAGAGCGCCACTGAACGCGCCATCACCGGGGAGGAATTTGTTTGGTGGCTAGCAGTCTTGAAGTGCGCGGCGTGTCCTTGCGGTTCGGCGGCGTCCGCGCGCTGACCGATGTCGGCTTCGCCATCAAGGACGGCGAGTTGTTCTCGATCATCGGGCCCAACGGAGCCGGCAAGACCTCGATCGTGAACTGTATTTCCGGCCGCTACAAGCCGACCGAGGGCCAGCTGTTCTACCAGGGCCGCGACATCACCGGCCTGACGCCGAACGCCCGCGCCTCGCTCGGCATCGGCCGCACGTTCCAGAATCTGGCGCTGTTCCACCACATGAGCGTGCTCGACAACATCATGGTCGGCCGCCATCACCTCCTGAACAACAATTTTCTCACGGGTTCGCTGTACTGGCTCACCGGCGCACGCAAGGAAGAGCTCGCGCACCGCCGCAAGGTCGAGGAGATCATCGACTTCCTCGACCTCCAGTCGGTGCGCAAAGCGCAAGCCGGCACTCTCTCCTATGGCCTGCGCAAGCGCGTCGAGCTCGCGCGCGCCATGGCGCTGGAACCACGCTTGATTCTCCTCGACGAGCCGATGGCCGGTATGAACTTCGAGGAGAAGGAGGACATGGCCCGCTACATCGTCGATCTCAACGAGGAGTTCGGGATGACGGTGGTGATGATCGAGCACGACATGGGCGTGGTGATGGACATCTCCCACCGCGTCATGGTGCTGGATTTCGGCCGCAAGATCGCCGAGGGCGATCCGGCCGCGGTGCTCGCCGATCCTCACGTCAGGCGCGCTTATCTCGGCGAAGAGGACGAGGTGCTGGTCGATCCCGACGATACGCCGGCCGCGCAGGAGAGCGCGGCATGATGGACTATGCGGGCCGCGTCGCGCAGGCCGACACCTATCCCAAGATGCTCCGGCTGAATGCGAAGGAGCACGGCAACGAGATCGCGCTGCGCGAGAAGGATCTTGGGCTGTGGCGCCCCTTCACCTGGAACGACTACCAGGCGCGGGTGCGCGACTTCGCACTCGGCCTCGTCGAACTGGGCCTCGGGCGCGAAAATGTCATCGGCATCATCGGCGACAACCGGCCGGACTGGGTCGCGGCGGAAATCGCCACCCACGCGATCGGCGGATTGAGCCTCGGGCTCTATCGCGATGTGCTGGACGAAGAAGCCGCCTATCTCCTCAACTACGGCGAAGCGCAGCTCGTCTTTGCCGAGGACGAGGAGCAAGTCGACAAGCTGCTTATGCTTGCCGACCGCGTGCCAAGATTGAAGCACATCATCTATTCCGATCCGCGCGGCATGCGGAAATATGAGGATCCGCGGCTGATGTCGGCGGACACGTTTGCCGAGCTCGGCCGGGCGCGCGCTGTACGGGAACCCAAGCTTTACGACCGGCTGGTGGACGCGACCAGGGGCGAGGACGTTGCGATCCTCTGCACCACGTCGGGTACCACCTCGCATCCGAAGCTCGCGATGCTCGCCGCCGGCCGCGTGCTCCGCCATTGCGCGACCTATCTCGCCTTCGACCCGAAGGGACCGGACGACGAATATGTCTCCGTGCTGCCGCTGCCCTGGATCATGGAGCAGGTCTATGTGCTCGGCAAAGGCCTGTTGTGCCGGATGAAGATCAACTTCGTCGAAGAGCCCGACACGATGATGAACGATCTGCGCGAGATCGCGCCGACATTCGTGCTGTTTGCGCCACGCGTCTGGAATCGATCGCGGCCGACGTCCGCGCCAAGGTGATGGACGCGACGCCGTTCAAGCAACGCCTGTTCGACGTGGGCATGAAAACGGGCCTCGCCGCTCTCGGCCACGGCAAGCGCTCCGGCTTTGCCGATGCAATCCTGTTCCGTGCGCTGCGCGACCGCCTCGGCTTCACCCGCCTGCGCTCGGCCGCAACGGGCGGCGCGGCGCTCGGGCCCGATACCATCAAATTCTTCCAGGCGATGGGCGTGCCGCTGCGCACGCTCTACGGCCAGACGGAACTGCTCGGCGCCTACACCCTGCATCCCGAGGGCAAGGTCGACCCTGATACCACTGGCGTGCCGATGGCTGACAACATCGAGATCCGCATCGACAATGCCGACGTCCATGGCGTCGGCGAGATCGTGGTGCGGCATCCCAATATGTTCCTGGGCTACTACAAGAGCCCGGAAGCAAGCGCCGCCGACATCAGGGACGGCTGGATGCTGTCGGGCGACGCGGGATACTTCAACGCGAACCGCCAGCTCGTCGTCATCGACCGCATCAAGGACCTCGCCGAAACCTCGCGCGGCGAGCGCTTCTCGCCGCAGTTCATCGAGAACAAGCTGAAATTTTCGCCCTATATCGCGGAAGCGGTGGTGCTCGGCGCCGGCCGTGACGCGCTCGCGGCGATGATCTGCATCCGCTATTCCATCATCTCGAAATGGGCGGAGAAGAACCGGCTCTCCTTCACGACCTACAGCGACCTCGCCTCACGGCCGGAGGTTTACGCCCTGCTCCGCAACGAGGTCGAAACCGTCAATGCCACCCTGCCGCCGGCGCAGCGCATTTCGCGCTTCCTGCTACTCTACAAGGAGCTTGACGCCGACGACGGCGAGCTCACCCGCACCCGAAAAGTACGCCGCAGCGTCATCAACGAGAAATACGAAGGCATCATCAACGCGATCTACCGCGGCGACTCCGATATCCCCGTCGACACGACGATCCGGTTTCAGGACGGCACTACCCAGCGCGTGCGTACGACATTACGGGTGGTCGACCTCGGCGGACACGGGCATCTGGCGGAGGCTGCGGAGTGAGCGCTTCCCTGGCAATCAGCGCGGTGCGAGCTAATGCGCCCTCTCCCCTTGTGGGAGAGGGCATCTCCGCCATCAGCCACAACCTCACTCGGGTGAGGGGTGCTCTCCCCGCACCGACACTGCCGAGAGAACCCCTCCCCCGGCTTCGCTCCGCGAAGCCACCCTCTCCCACAGGGGGAGAGGGTGCACCGTCATCGTCTTGGCATTTTGCGCGGACAGCGACATGAACACCGCCTTCCTCATCCAGCTCCTGGTCAACGGCCTCGTGGTCGGCACGCTCTATGGCGTGGTCGCGATGTCGTTTGTGCTGATCTACAAGGCCACGCAGGTTGTCAACTTCGCGCAGGGCGAGCTGTTGCTGGTCGGCGCCTGGGTGTGCTGGACGTTGCTGGCGAAATACCAGGTGCCGTTCTGGGTCGGCATGCCCTTGACGCTGGTGTTCATGTTCGTGTTCGGCATCGCGATCCAGGTGCTGATCCTGCGGCCGATGATCGGCGAACCCATCATCTCCGTGATCATGGTGACGATCGGTCTCTCGACCGTGCTCCAGGCCACGCTGAAATGGATGTTCGGCGTCAATCCGCAGCCGTTCCCGCGTGTGTTCGAGAGCCAGTCGGTGAGCCTGTTCGGCCTCCAGATCCAGACCGTCTATGTCATGAGCCTCGTGGTCTCGATCGCCATGATGATCGGCATGGCCTGGTTCTTCCGCGCCTCGAAATACGGCCTTGCGATGCGCGCCACCGCATTCAACCAGCAGGTGGCGCAATCGCTCGGCATCTCCGTGAAGAGCGTCTTTGCGATGGCCTGGGCGATCTCGGCGACGGTGTCGGCGGTGGCCGGCGTCGTGGTCGCCGTGGTGAACGGGGTGTCGTCGGGCCTTGCGAGTTATGGCATCAAGGTGTTTCCGGCGGCGATCCTCGGCGGGCTCGATTCCGTCGGCGGCGCCGTGCTCGGCGGCATCATCATCGGACTGCTCGAGAACATCGCCCAATATGTCGACAGCGAATATCTGCACTGGGGCAATCTCTATGAGATCGCGCCGTTCTACGTCCTCATCATCGTGCTGATGATCAAGCCGTATGGCCTGTTCGGCACCCACGACATCGAGCGGATCTGATCCATGGCCGGCCCTGCCCTCATCCCTGCTGGTGATTTCCGCACATCGTATGCCGCGGACACCACGATCTTCCCCACCACGACCAGCCGCAACTTCGCGATCGTCGGCGTGCTTCTGCTTTGCCTCGTACCGCAAATCCTTGGCGGCTACTGGCTCAGCATCCTGATCCAGATCGGCATCTTCTCGATCGCGGCGCTTGGGCTGAACATCCTGGTCGGATTCACCGGCCAGATATCGATCGGGCACGCCGCCTTCTTCCTGCTCGGCGCCTTCACCTCGGCCTACATCTCCAACAACGCGCCGATCCCGGTGTTCTTCGCGATCCCGCTCGCCGGCGCCGTCACCGCGCTGGTCGGCCTCGTCTTCGGCATCCCGGCAGCACGATTGAAGGGGCTCTACCTCGTGATCGCGACGCTCGCCGCGCAATACATCCTGCTCGACTTCTTCTCCCGCGCGGAGTGGTTCACCGGCGGCTCGGTGCCGGCGAGCGCCAACCCGTTCTCGATCTTCGGTTACGCGCTGCGCGGCGACAGGCAATATTTCTATGTCGTGCTGGCCTATGTGATCGCGAGCTACGTCCTTGTCACCAATCTGATGCGCACCCGCGACGGCCGCGCACTGGTGGCAATTCGCGACCACTATCTCTCCGCCGAGATCATGGGCATCAATCTCACCAAATACCGCACGCTGTCGTTTGGCCTCGCCGCCTTCTTCGCCGGCATCGCGGGCGCGCTCTACGCGCATTACCAGCTCGTGGTCTCGCAGGAAGGCTTCGGCATCGAGCGTTCGATCCTGTTCCTCGCCATGATCATCATCGGGGGCACCGGCTCGATCATGGGCACGCTGATGGGCACCGCCTTCGTGGTGCTGCTGCCGGAAGCGATGGAGTTCATCAGCCTCTCACTGAAGGGTGGCGCGATCGACAAGGCGCTCTCGCTCAACAACAACATCACCTTCCTGCGCGAGATCGCGATCGGGGTGATCATCATCGCGTTTTTGATGTTCGAGCCTGACGGCCTCGCGCATCGCTGGCGGCAGATCAAGGCCTACTGGAAACTCTACCCGTTCTCGCATTGAGCGCGGGCAAACTCGCCAACCAACAAACAAACAGGAGGAGGCAACCCATGAAGACAAAATCTCTTTTGAGCACCGCATCGCTTGTGCTGGCGATCGCCGCGTTCTCGGCGAGCGCGCAGGCGCAGATCGCGATCGGGCATCTCGCCGATTACTCCGGCGGCACCTCCGACGTCGGCACGCCCTATGGCCAGGCCGTCGCCGACACCTTTGCGTGGGTCAACAAGAATGGCGGCATCGGCGGCAAGCAGCTCAGCGTCGATACCAACGATTACGGCTACCAGGTGCCGAAGGCGATCGCGCTGTACAAGAAATGGTCGGCGCCGGACTCCAAGGTCGCGGCGATCATGGGCTGGGGCACGGCGGACACCGAGGCGCTGACCGGCTTCCTTGCCCAGGACAAGATCCCCGACATGTCCGGCTCCTACGCCGCGGCGCTGACCGATCCCGAAGGCGTCAGCGGCAAGGCCAAGCCCGCGCCCTACAATTTCTTCTACGGCCCGAGCTATTCGGATTCGCTGCGCGCCATGTTGATTTGGGCGGCCGAGGACTGGAAGGCGAAAGGCAAGCCCGGCAAGCCGAAATTCGTGCATATGGGCGCCAACCATCCCTATCCGAACGCGCCGAAGGCCGCCGGCGAAGCCATGGCGCAGGAGCTTGGCTTCGAAGTGCTGCCGCCGCTGGTGTTCGCGCTGGCGCCGGGTGACTACAGCGCGCAGTGCCTGAGCCTGAAGTCATCAGGCGCCAACTACGCTTATCTCGGCAACACCGCGGCCTCCAACATCTCGGTGATGAAGGCCTGCAAGACCGCCGGTGTGGACATCCAGTTCCTCGGGAATGTCTGGGGCATGGACGAGAACGCCGCCAAGACCGCGGGCGATGCCGCCAACGGCGTGATCTTCCCCTTGCGCACCGCGGTGAGCTGGGGCGGCGATGCGCCGGGCATGAAGACGGTGATGGAAATCTCGAAGATGTCCGATCCCACCGGCAAGGTCTATCGCCCCGTGCATTACGTCGCCGCGGTCTGCTCGGCGATGTACATGAAGGAGGCGCTCGATTGGGCCGCCAAGAACGGCGGCGCCAGCGGCGACAACGTCGTGAAGGGATTCTACCAGAAGAAGGATTGGGTGCCGGCCGGCCTGGAAGGCGTCTGCAACCCGTCGACCTGGACCGACAAGGACCACCGCGGCACGCTGAAAGTCGATCTCTACCGCACCAAGATATCAGGCGCGACCGACGGCGACCTCAATGATCTCATGGCCAAGGGCGCGATCAAGCTCGAGAAGGTCAAGACCGTCGAGCTGCCGCGCAAGCCGGACTTGCTGGGGTGGTGAGCACGTAACCAGCTCGTCTTCCGGGGCGATGCGCGGCATCGAACTATGGTGCGCAATTGCGCACCTGAGAACCTCGAGATTCCGGGTTCGGTCCTGCGGACCGCCCCGGAATGACTGGAGGAAGCTGCGACGACATCGAGAGAGTATCTGACCATGAGTGAAACGGCCCACATCGAGCGCTCCTCGCCCAGCATCGTGCCCGCGCCGCCGCTGCTCGGCGTGCGCAACATCGAGGTCGTCTATGACGACGTCATCCTGGTGCTGCGCGGCCTCAGCCTCGACGTGCCCAAGGGCGCGATCGTGGCGCTGTTGGGTGCCAACGGCGCCGGCAAGTCGACGACGCTGAAGGCGATCTCGGGGCTGCTCAAGACGGAGGATGGCGAGGTCACGCGTGGCGAAATCCTGTTCGAAGGCGAGCGGATCAACGGCATCGACCCCGACAAGATCGTCCGCCGCGGCATCTTCCAGGTGATGGAGGGCCGGCGCATCGTCGCGGACATGACATCGCTGGAGAACCTCAAGCTCGGCGCCTTTACGCGCCGAGACGGCGAGGTCGATGCCGATCTCGATATGGTCTTCAACTATTTTCCGCGCCTGAAGGAGCGCACCGGCCTTGCCGGCTATCTCTCCGGCGGCGAGCAGCAGATGCTCGCGATCGGCCGCGCGCTGATGGCGCGCCCGAAGATGATTTTGATGGACGAGCCGTCGATGGGCCTGTCGCCGTTGCTGGTGAAAGAGGTGTTCTCGATCATCCAGAAGATCAACCGCGACCTCGGCGTCACCATCCTGCTGGTCGAGCAGAACGCGCGCGCAGCACTGTCGGTCGCGAGTCACGGCTACATCATGGAGCAGGGCAAGGTCGTGCTCGACGGCACCGCCGACGAACTCCGGGACAACGAGGACGTCAAGGAGTTCTATCTCGGCGGCGCCGGCGACCAACGCAAGAGCTTCAAGAACCTCAAGAGCTTCAAGCGCCGCAAGCGCTGGCTATAGCGTTTTCAAGCGAAGTGGGAACCCGTTCGCGTGAAGAAAACGCGTCGAAACAAAAGAGCTCTAACCTTCCAACACCTGCTCCGCTTCCGCGACTGCGCAGAGAACATGATAGAACGACGACGCAGGAATGGTGTCGATCAGCGATTTGCCGTCGCGATCGAACTGATCGTACCAGCCGCCCCGCACGGGATGGCTGAGATAATGCCGTTCCAGCCGCACCAGCGCCGCGCGCGCTTCCTCCGCCGCGCCCGCCTCGCCGGATTCAGCCTGCGCAATCCACGCCTTCGCGATCTCGGTCTGCGGCCACAGCCGGCGCGTACTACGGCGGATGTTGCCGGTGTCGTCGCCCTCGTCGACCAGGCAGCCGGTAGCCGTGTCGCGGTAGCGCAGCGCGGTTGCCAGCAGTTCGCTGCGCCGCTGTCCGGTCGGGCAGCCCGTGATGCGTTCAAACCCCTTCAGCAGCCAGACCCATTCCGCCTGATGGCCGGCCTCGACGCTAACAGGCTCGATCTTCGACCAGTCCTCCTCGAAATATTCGCCGAGCGCGCGCGTCTGCTTGTCGTAGAGATTGGCGAGGAACAGCGCGAAGAACTCGCCGGCCCGGTTCTGGAACGACAGATCGTGGGTCGCGTCGAAACACGCGATCATCGCCTCGAACAGGTGCATGTGCGGGTTCTGCCGGCGCGGCAGCGAGACCGGCAGACCTTCGTGGACACCGCCATGCGGCGAACGCAGATGGCCGTCGAGAAAGGCGAGCAGCGCGTCGATCTCGGCGCGAATCTGGGCGTCCTTGTCGAGCGAATAAACCGTTGCGAGCGCAAACAGGATGAAGGCGTGGTCATAGGCGTCCCGCCGCGAATCCAGCACCGCGCCCTCCGGCGTCAGCCGGTGCACATAGCCGGGTTGGCCGTCGGGAGCCTTTGCCTTGGCGAGCAGGTGCTCGAGCCCCTTCAGCGCGATGGCGCGGCCCTCCGGGTACCAGCCCATCTGCGCGGCCTTGGCGTAGCAATAGATCTGCCGGGCCTGCACGAACACGCGGCGCGGCGCGGCCGGATCCGCCGTGCCGTCGCGGTGCAGCCGGTCGATGAACCCTCCCGAGGCGGCGTCCCAGCCGACGGTCGACCACAGCGGCAGCGCCTCGCCGATCATGCGGCGCTTCAGGCGCGCGACCACGTCAGCCGTTTCGTCCGCCGCAACCATTCGTTCCTCCGCCATCACGTCCTCTTCAATCCCCGACAATGGCCGTCTGATACCGATGCCAGCGGCGGCGTGCAACGGATGCCAACCCGGGAAGATCAGCCATGACCGCCCATTACGACGCTCTCGAGACGCGCGAGCACGCCGCGCGCGAGGCCGAGCTGTTCTCCCGCCTGCCGGACGTGCTGCGCAGCGCGATGGCCGCGCCCGCTTATGCCGAGCGGCTCAGCGGCGTCGATCCGGCCGCCGTGACCTCCAGGGCGACGCTGGCGGGTCTGCCGGTGCTGCGCAAGTCGGAACTGCCGGCCCTGCACAGGGCGTCCCCACCCTTCGGCGGCTTCGTGGCGGCGACGCCGCGGTCGTTCGCCCGCCTGTTCACCTCGCCCGGCCCGATTTTCGAGCCGGAAGGACGGCAGCCCGATCCGTGGCGCGGCGCGCGGGCGCTGTTCGCGGCCGGTTTCCGGGAGGGCGACGTCGTGCTCAACACCTTCAGCTATCATCTCACCCCCGGCGGCTTCATCTTCGATTCCTCGGCGCGCGCGCTCGGCTGCGCCGTGATCCCGGCCGGGCCCGGCAATACCGAGCAGCAGTTCGAGCTGATCGAGGCCTACCGGCCGGTCGGCTATAGCGGCACGCCGGACTTCTTGAAGATATTGCTCGATGCCGCCGCAAGTACGGGCCGCGACGTCTCCTCGATCAAACGCGCGCTGGTCTCGGGTGCCGCCTTCCCGCCCTCGCTCCAGGCCGAGATCAAGGCGCGCGGCATCGACGCGTACCAGGCCTTCGGCACCGCCGATCTCGGCCTCGTCGCCTTCGAGACTGCGGCGCGCGACGGCATGGTCGTGAACGAGGATTTGATCATGGAGATCGTCAAGCCCGGCACCGGCGATCCCGTCGTTGCCGGCGACGTCGGCGAGATCGTGGTGACCTCGCTCGATCCACATCATCCCTGGATCCGGCTTGCGCTCGGCGACCTCACCGCGGCGCTGCCGGGCCCGAGCCGTTGCGGGCGCACCAACATGCGCATCAAGGGCTGGATGGGCCGCGCCGACCAGACCACCAAGGTGAAAGGCATGTTCGTCCGTCCCGAGCAGGTCGCCGAGATCGGCAAGCGCCATCCCGCGCTCGGGAGATTGCGCCTGGTCGTCACGCGCCAGGCCGAGACCGATGCGATGACATTGAAGGCCGAAACAAATGCATCGAGCGACGTGTTGCGCGAGGAGATCGCCGCCAGCTTGCGCGCGGTGACGAAGCTCGGCGGCAATGTCGAGCTGGTCGGCCCCGGCGCCCTGCCGAACGACGGCAAGATCATTGCGGATGAACGGTAAATCCCTGCGAACAGGGAATTGTGCAGGGAAATGCGCGACTGCCGCAGCTCGCCGGCGCGGTCCCAAACTGGGCAAGACCTTGGAATCGCGAAGCGATCCCGACGGTTGCACCTGCGCTGCGCCAAATCGGAACAGGGAAATCTTCGCGCGCGAACAGGTAATTTGCAACGCAAGCAGCCGGACAAACAAGGAAATGCGCGGGCAACGGATCGGCTGCGGCTCCCGCCCATCGCGCTCCCACAATCGTCCTGTGGATAACCGCTGATGCAAGGTCGGCGTTGGCGCGCTGGGCTGAATCGTTAACCCTCGCCGAATTTAATTGGCAGCGTGACTCGCTTAGCTCTTGCCAAGGCGAACCGATGCAGCATCGCGATGTACGAACCAATGGCTATCCGCTGCGCCATGACCTCACCCCCGTTCGTGTGCGGATTGACGAGCTCAAGCCGCTGGGCCAGCAAACGCGCCGACACGCCAAGGGCCAGATTGGGAAGCTCGCGGCCAGCCTGCAGGAGTTCGGATTCGTTCTTCCGATTGTCGTCGATGCCAAGCGCCGGGTGGTATCCGGCTGGGCGCTGGTCGCAGCCGCCCGGCAGCTCGGGCTCGATGAGGTGCCGGTCGTCACCCTGCACGATCTCAACGAGGTGCAGCTCCGGATGCTGCGACTAGCGCTCAACCGCTTGAGCGAGGACGCCACCTGGGACATGCCGGGGTTGCGCGTCGAGTTGACCGAGCTGCTTGCCCTCGAGCCAAAAGTCGAGCTGCAACTGACCGGATTTTCGATCGGACAAATCGACCTTTTGTTGTCGGACGCAGACGATCTGGAGGACGCGCTGCCGCCACGCGATCGTGGCCCCGCGGTCAGCAAGCCCGGCGACCTCTGGCTTTTGGATCAGCATCGTCTCATCTGCGCCGATGCGCGCCAGGCGGAGAGCTATGCTCGGCTGATGCAGGGCGAGCACGCCCGCATGATGTTCGCCGATCCGCCCTACAACGTCGCGATCGATGGAAATGCGTCTGGGAAGGGCAGGACCAAGCACCCTGACTTCGCGATGGCCTCGGGAGAAATGTCCTTGGCCGAGTTCGAGGCGTTCCTGGCCGCATTCTGTGCGTTGGCCTGCGAGCACGCGGTCGATGGCTCACTGCACTTCATTTGCATGGATTGGCGCGGCATGGGCCAACTGCTCAACGCAACCCGCCCTATCTACGATCAACAGCTCAATTTGTGCGTTTGGAACAAGCCGCGCGCCGGCTTGGGCAGCTTCTACCGCTCCAAGCATGAGCTCGTCTTCGTTTTCAAGAAGGGCCGTGCGCCCCACCTCAACAACGTCGAGCTCGGCCGCAACGGTCGGAACAGATGCAACGTGTGGGACCACCAAAACAGCTGGACCGGTTCGCCGAAATCCAAGCTTGCGCTGCATCCGACCGTCAAACCGGTCGCGCTCATTGCCGATGCGATCCGCGATTGCACCAACGAGCACGACATCGTGCTCGACCCGTTCGGCGGCGCCGGCACGACTCTGATCGCCGCAGAGCGGACCCGGCGCCGGGCCCGGCTGCTCGAACTCGACCCGGGCTATGTCGATGTCACGATCCGGCGCTGGCAACATCTGACCGGCAAGGTGGCGGTGCACGCCGAATCCGGCGAGCCGTTCGCGTCAACTGGCACCGCGACCCTGGAGCAAACGCATGGCTAAAAAATCGCCTAAGAACGCCGGCTATGGCAGACCGCCGCTTCACAGCCGTTTCAAGCCGGGGCAATCCGGAAACCCCCGCGGCCGTCCGAAGGGCCACTCGAATTTTGCTACCGACCTGAAAAACACCCTTCGGATCATGGTCACTCTGAATCAGGGTGGCAAGCCACGACGTGTCACAACGCAACGGGCGGCATTGCTTTGTCTCATGGAGAAAGCACTGGGTAAAGACGTCAGAGCGCTGGACAAATTGCTCGCCTTGGCCGCGACAGCAAACGGTAGCGCGGCGGAGGAGACCCCGGAGAGCTTGTCGGCCGACGATCAGGCCATCCTCGATGCCTATGAGCGGGACATCCTGGCGCGCGCTGCGGCTCCGCTCCAGCGCGACGACGAGGACGACGACACATGATGCCGCGCCTGGCGGCGCTGCTCCGAACCGATTTGCGTTATTTCATCCAAAGGGTGTTCGCCACCGTCTTTCCGGGCACCGAGTATCTTCATGGCTGGCACATCGACGCCATCGTCTTCCAGCTCATGCGCGTCCACGCCGGCGATTGCCGTCGGCTTCTCGTCAACCAGCCGCCGCGGTCGCTGAAATCGCTCTCCGTTTCGGTCGCGTTCGTGGCTTGGCTGCTCGGTCACGATCCCGCCCGCCGCATCATCGTCGTCAGCTACGCCAGCGAGCTGTCCGCCGAGCTGCATCGCCAGTTCAGAATGCTGGTCGAATCGGCCTGGTACCAGGAGCTGTTTCCGGCCATGTGCGCAGCCAAGGATACCGGCACCGAACTCGTGACCACGGCGGGCGGCAGCCGATATGCAACCTCCGTCGGCGGGACCCTGACCGGGCGGGGTGCGGACCTCATCATCATCGATGATCCGCTCAAGGCGGAGGAGGCGATGTCGGAGCCCGCGCGCCAGCGCGTCATCGACTGGTATGGCAGCACCCTGGTGTCGCGATTGAACCATAAGGAAACCGGCCGCATCGTCGCGGTGATGCAGCGCCTGCATGAAGATGATCTCGCCGGTCATCTGTTGCAAACCGGCGGCTGGCATCACCTTGATCTGCCGGCCATCGCCGTCGAAGATAGCATCATCGCCATCGGCAAGGATCGCGTCTTTCACCGCCGCGCCGGCGACCTTTTGCACCCGCAGCGCGAGAGCAAGCCGGTGCTGGAGCTGATCAAGGCCGAAATCGGCAGCCTGCAATTCTCGGCACAATACCAGCAACGGCCGGTGCCGCTCGAAGGCAATCTCATCAAGCGGGACTGGTTTCGGCGGTACGATCAGCTGCCACCCGCTCGCAGCGGCGACCGTGTCGTGCAGAGCTGGGATACCGCCGTGATGACCGGAAGCGGAAATGACTTTTCGGTTTGCACCACCTGGCGATTGATAGGCAGAGACTATTATCTCATCGATGTCTACCGCGTGCGACAGCAATATCCCGACCTGCGCCGCGCCGCGGCGGCGCTGGCCGCAAGACATCAGGTAGAAGCGGTTTTGATCGAGGACGCGGGTCCTGGCATGGCGATGCTGCAAGACCTGCAACACGATCTGCTGGATGGAATGCCGCGTCCGACCGGCATCAAGCCGCAGGGCAGCAAAATCGATCGAATGGCGGCGCCATCCTCCCGGATCGAGGCTGGACAAGTGCACCTGCCGTCCGATGCTCCTTGGCTCGATGACTATTTGTTGGAGCTTCTGGCCTTTCCCTACGGAAGGCACGATGACCAGGTCGATAGCACCTCGCAATTCCTCAACTGGGCGGCCACGCGTGCAATGGTCAACGATTCCGATATGGGTTGTAGTTCCGTCAGCAAAGACCCGTTCGGATGCTAGACCCGCTCCACGGGGCCGAGAGCCAAACCGCCCTCGCCCTGACATGGCGGACCGAGCGCATCGGAGCCACTCCGAACCAACGCAGCAGGCCGCCGGTCAAAAAACAACAATCTTGCTGGAGAAAGCACTGGCATTGCTGCGCCAACGGAGCGTTACTGACCAAGTCTGAGCCGCCTTTGTCCCGGAGACAACGATGGAGCCGCCCTTCGAATTTGCCCATCTCGATCCCGCCTGTGATCCGCCGGAGCGCTACCAAGCGGCGGCGGAGCTGCTGGCCGATGTCTGGGGCCGCGTGCGCGCGTTTCGCGCCGATTGCAACGACGATCCGTTTCTCACGGCTCTGACCGGTCACCTTGAAGCTCAACTGGTCGCTGCGGGCCTCGTGCTCAGCGTGCAGCTCGATCTCGTCTGGTGAAGCTAGCTAGTTTGGCGTTGCCAGATCAAGGCGGCAGCGCGCCGGTTCAAAGCCGCTAACGATGCCGTGCACCGGGCCAAAAGAGCAAGAACCTTGCTGCAGAAAGCACTGGCATTCCGCGGCAAAAGGAGCGTTACTGAGTCGGACCGGGCGCGCCAAGGCCCCGGTATCTCCCCTCCCAATCGCGGGGCTTTTGCTGGTGCGGCGTCAGGCCGCGTCACACCTGAGGAGATACTGGTGGCCACCATTCCAACCGAGGGCGCCGAGGCGCCCTGTTCCATCATCACATTCAACCCGAGTGACCGGCGCGCCTTCATCGGCGGCTCCGATGCCCGCATCATCATGGGCCATGATCAGGACGATCTCACGCGTCTGTGGCGCGAAAAGCGCGGCGAGATCGCGCCGCAAGATTTTGCACAAAACCTGATCGTGCAGCTCGGCTCCGTGACCGAAGACCTCAACCGGACCTGGTACCAGCGCGCGTCGGGTGCCACCGTTACGGATATTCAGAAACGGGTCCGGCATCCGGTCCACCGCTGGATGGCGGCCACGCTCGACGGCATCGTCGCCGAAACCGGCGCGGTGTTCGAGGCCAAGTTCATGCTGCCCTGGGCCTTCAGCGAGGAGGCCGCGGCCGACAAGCATATGGCGCAGCTGCAGCACAACATGTGGGTGATCGCCGCCCGTTCGGCGGTGCTGTCGATCATCACCGGTGGCGGCAAGTGGGTGGAGATCAAGGTCCATGCCGACCCGCTGTTGCTCACCGCGGAGAAGAAGTTCTGGCGCTGCGTGCAGAGCGGCGAGGCACCGCAGCTGTTTGGCATCGAGCCGCCGCGGCCGCGGCTGGCGGCGATCCGGGTCGTGGACATGAGTGGCTCAAACGCCTGGGCGGAATTTGCCGTGCTCTATCGCAAAACCCGCAGCGCGGCGCTCGAGCACGAGCGGGCGAAGACGGAGCTCAAGGCGCTGGTGCCGGAAGACGCCAAGGAGGCGAGGGGCCACGGCTTGCGTGCTAAGCGCTCCAAGGCGGGTGCGATCAGTTTCGACGTAATCGACGCCGCATAAGGCCGAGCTCAGCCGGGTCGCGCAGCTTTGGTCCGGCTCCATCTCCGATGCTTCGCAGGATATGCCGATGCCGTCGCCTTTTGACTTCGTCCATCTCGATCCGTCCTTGGATCCCCCGGAGCCGTACCGAGCCGTCTTCGAGCTGTTCAGCGAACTGTGGGCCAAACTGCGCGGGCTTGAGCCAAGCTGCGCGCAGGACCCCGTCCTTCTCGTCCTGATCCGTCACCTGGAGCACCAGTTGGTCGCCGCCGGGCTCGTCCTGACGATGCAGCTGGACGTCCTCAACCATCGCTAACTTTGAGCAGCGGACAGCGCCATGCAGCCTTGCAGTGAGACCCTCAGCCAGCTCGCCAGCGCGCTCGCCAGGGCGCAGGCCGAGCTGGAAAACCCGGAGAAGCTGTTAACCGCGACCATCATATCGCCCTTCCCGCGCGAGGAGAGCCGCACCTTCCGCTATGCCTCGCTCGCCAGCGGCCTCGAGATCGTGCGCAAGTGCCTCACCAAACACGAGATCGCCACCGTACAGGCCACCACGATCGATGCCGAGACCGGGCTGATCAAGCTCACGACCACCCTCCTGCACAGCTCGGGCGAATGGATTGCCTCCGACTGGCCGGTGTGCGGCGTCACTGAAACTGCCGCGCCACACCGCATGGGCGCAGCGCTGACGTATGCCCGGCGCTATGCGCTGTTCACGCTCGTCGGCATTGCTGGCGAGGACGATCTGGATGCTCCCGACGTGGTGGCCGACGCGCCAGCCGCGCAGCCACACGCAGCAAGCGGCGCCAAAGCCAAGCCCGCCAACCGCCGGCTCAATCGAGACGCGGTCCTGGAGCTGCCGCAGTCCGCGGAGCTCCGGGCTCAGCTCGTGAACCAGCTCGCATCCTTGACCGCCGGCGAAGACCTGCTCACTTGGTGCAAGGCCAGCCTACCGCTGAAAAACACGCTATCGGAAGCCGACGCGCGGATCGTCGAGGCGGCCTATCAGGCCAAGCTTGAGGAGGCCGCGCCTTCCGCGGCGGCAGCGCCGGTCCCTGCGGCTGACGACGAGGCTGCGTTGCAGCTAGCGCTGCCTGCCGCACCCGAAGCCGGGATCGCTCATCCCAAGGAGTCGCCCCGCAAGCGCAGCAAGGCGCACCTGCTATTCGTCTGCGGGCAGCCCTGCCTGGTCTGCCAGCAAACCCCGTGCGATGCCCACCATCTGAAGTTTGCCCAGCCGCGGGCGCTCGGCCGCAAGGTCAGCGACGAGTTCACGGTGCCGTTGTGCCGCGCGCATCACCAGGAGCTGCACCGCCAAGGCAACGAGCGTGCGTGGTGGTCCAACCTGCAGATCTCGCCCCTGCCCTGCGCGCAACAGCTGTGGGCGGCAAGCCCGGTCCACGATCAAACCGCAATCGCCAGCGCGGCTCCCACCACGCACCTCGGCTCGGAGGCCTCACCATGATGAACGGGCCATTCCCGACCGCGCGCCCGCTCACCGCGACCGCGCTGCCCATCGAGTTTGAGGCCTTGGCGGCGCCGCCTTTGCTGCTGCCGGGCGAGAGCCTCGAGCACTACCAGATGCTGCGACATGCGATCTTCGCCGACCTCGCGCCGCGATCCGCCATCGAATGGCTGCTCGCGATCGATATCGCTGAACTGTCCTGGGAGATCCAACGCTATCGGCTGTTACGACACAAGCTTCTTGAGAGCTGTCGTCACAAGGCGATCGAGGCCGCGCTACGGCGCATCGACTTGGTTGGTATCGCACCCGAATGCCAAGATGGCGCCGAGTATTACACGCTGCAAAACGCCCTGAGCTGGCGGATCGATCCGATGGCTGCCACCGAAATCGACACGCGCCTTGCCGCCCATGGCTTCGACCAGCTTGCCATCAGCACCGAAGTCTACGTGCAGGCGCGCGAGATGTTCGTGCTGTTCGAAGGTCTGCTCAATGCCGCACAAACAAGGCGTATGCTGCTGCTCCGCGAAATCAGGAGCCAGCGGCTCGCAGGTGGACCGATCCGTCCTGGGCGCTAAGAGAACACATGAACATCGGTCCGCATGTGCATGAGAATGCTGCGATCGAACCGAAACATGCCGTCCTTCCCTTGATAGGTCGTCCTACACCCCGCCGAGGCGCATCCTGTTCGTCAGCAGGATACTGAAACCCTGATCGAGCAAGGTGCGAGGGGCGTGCAGCTGTTTTGTGTGGCTAGTGCTTTCACGCTGACGATGTCGTGGCATGCGCGACAGGACTGCGCCGCTGCATTCTTCGTGCGGCCTCTGTTTCGCGTCACACTGGAGTAGTGATGTAGTGGCTCGTGATGGCGCACTACCTTCCGTTCGCGCGGTCCCAGTTCATCGTTTTCGAGCCGTCTGCTCGCTCGGAAAAGTCAGCTATAGCGCCGATCTGCTGCACTTTGCCGTCTTCGATTCCGTCTACCTGGCCAAGGCGCGCGGGCTTGATCCGTTCGGCCTCTGGAAGGAGGGAAGCTCTTGCTGGCTTGTACCGGTACTCGCGTTCGTCCTCAGTGTCACGGCCGCACTTTCCGCCCTCACTTACCGGCTGAGATTCCAATGACATTCGGCGAGACGAGCGAGCTGCTGCTAACTCGAGCTGAAGACTGGACTGCGAAAACAAGCGGGCTAAAGATACCCAAGCAGAAGAGCCAAAGCCCAATAGGTACCGCTCTCAAATTTCGCCTGATTTGCTGCCAAAGGTACTCCCCGCAAACGATCCAGACGCTGATTTCCGGGCTCTAGGTGGATTGCAAACGGTCAGTGCGTCGGCAGCCGGTCGAGAATGTTGGCCTCTGCGGCTGGAATTAGGAGGCCCGTTCGGAGGTGGCCCGCCTTCGGGCTGCTATTGCTGGATCTAACTGCAACGGATTTAATGAAGCGATTGTAGGGAGAGAAACATGCACAAATTGACAACGGCTCTCGCGCTTGTCGCCGCTCTCGCCCTTGCAGGCTGCGGAAGAGATCCTGGTCCCAAGGGGGATCCTGGCCCACAAGGTCCGGCCGGTCCGCAAGGCGCGCAAGGCGTACAGGGTGTTCCGGGCCCGCAAGGACCTGCCGGCGCGCAAGGGCCCCAGGGCCCGCAGGGGCCGAAGGGCGACAAGGGGGATAAGGGGGATCCGGCCACTACGAACATCCGAGTGGTGCAGGCAGATGGCGCTGTAAATTGCGACAATAGCGAAACGTTGGTTTCCGTATTCTGCCCGAGCGGCGGAGCATCGGATGGCGCAAAATGCGGCACCTCGCCGACGGTCGGCCTCTGCATGAAGAAGTAGGCCTTTTCTCTTTCGCCTGCTAACAGCTACATGCGATCACGTGTGATCGCATCTCAGTTAATTCCCGCCGGTCGCAAGGTCGGCGGGTTTTTTGAGTCCGGGTTGGCCCGTCGGATAGAGGAAATGAGTCGAGAGCCAGGGGCAATGGCCGAAATCGATCCTACAGATCCCCGAAAATAGCCTGCTTCGGTTAACAACCACCAGCGTGAACCGGCGGCCCGATAAGATCAGTGCTTCGCGTTACCGGCCAATTCCATGGCAAGATCCAGAGCTGCGACCCCGATTTGATCTGAAGGATTGGAGCTGCAGCGCCGATCCATCCAGGCAACAATCGCGGAGAAATCGCCGCCGCCGACAATCTCTCTATCACCGCTGACATTGAGCCCGCTGACGAAGCCCATGACCCAGGATTCGAACGCTTCCTTCACGACGGGGTTCTTCTTCCTGCTTATCCAGGCTTTGCAAGACTGAGAGCCAGCGCCGACGATGGTTGATCCAGCGTTCAGGCACGTTATCGGCAGAAGCAGAACGGTGACGACGGCTAGCAGTCTCTTCATCTTTTGCTCGGACCGAAAGGGCGACTGTCGAGCAGCCTACGTCTGAAAAAGGCTTGTGTCAGCTTGGCTTCCAAAAGAAACCATCGGCCTTGCGAGCCGGCGCAAGTTCCGCCGCGAGATGAGAAATAGACGAGCACCTCGGCTTCGGGCTTGCGCCGAGAAGCCTGCCTCTGCTTGGTTGAGGTACCGTACTGTTCGGTGCAAATGGTCCGAGCCTCCGGCAGCATCGTAACCTTCGCGCTTAGTCGAGGCAGATGCACGCCACAACGAAAAAGCCCCGGGCGATGCCGGGGCTTTGCCGTCTGAACTTGCGTTCGGATCAGTACTTCGCGACGACCGGGCCGCTCCAGTTGAAGCGATAGACCAGCGAGGTGCTGATGGTCTGGGTCCACGGCTTGAAGGTGATCGCATCGCCCGTAAGACTGCCGGCGGGGGCAAGGAAGGTATTGCCCGCAGCGAATGTCGTCGGCAGCGAAATACGGTTATAGAAGGTCGAGCGGTATTCGGTCTTCATGAACCAGCCTGGGGCGGAGATGCCGAAAATGTTCAGGTTGTTCTCGACGCCGCCGCCAATGAACCAGCCATCACGATGGAAAGAACCGGTGGTGGTCTGCGCAGCGCCGGTCCCGGGTAGGAAAATGGAGGTCTGCGTTGTGCCAGACCACTCCGAACCCGAGTAACCGGCATTCACGTAGGAGAGGACATTGGGGGCAACCAAATAGCCAAGACGCGCGCCGGCGGCGTAGCTGGTGCGAAGCTTCTCGCGACCTTCCGTACCCAAGAAGGGATCGCTGAGCGAACCGCGGATGTCGCCGAACTGGCCGTCGGCGAAGGCGCCGATGACCCAACTTGGGCTAACCTGCCAGTCATAGCCGAGGCCGACCGTTCCGAACCAGCCGCTGCCGCCCAAGCGCTGATCGCGAGTGAGGGCGGTGCCAGCGGGACCAAAGCTGCCGAACGGCCCCACCACGCCAGTGCTGTTCACATTGCTGTCCGCATTCCACAGACCGCCGCCGCCGCCGCCGAAGATGTAGAAGCCGGTCCAGTTGGCAACCGGTGCCGCCATCGGGGCCTTCACATAGGGCCGCGCCCCGAGATCAGCCGCCGAGGCCGAACCGGTCATCGCCGCAACCGCGGTCATAGCCAGCAAAATCTTCTTCATGATAAAAATCCCCAAGCAGTGTGCGTCGATGTCCGGCGTAATCTATCTCGAACGGCCCAAAATGCTGTAACCCAAGGGCCACACTGATGGGCAATCATGGGCGATGCTGGCTAGCAACAAGGCAGTCCTGGCTGAACTATTCCGCGACAATCCAGCGGCAATCGCCAGCTATCTAACTGAAAGCATGAAAAAAAATGACTTTGATGCCGCGCGGACGAGTCTCAGCCTCGTCATGCAGGCTCAAAACGTGCAGATGTTAGCGCGAGATGCCGGTCTAAGGCGGGATACCCTGTACAGGACATTTGGTGGCCGAATCGACCCTCAGCTCAGCCGAATCCTGAGGCTGTTCGTTGCGGTCAACGTGCAAGCCGGCGTGGTGCTAGCGGATCCTTCCGAGAAGCAGACTGCACCCGGCTGGGCGGCGCTCGATGCTTCCGAAGCGTTCGCAAAGCGACTCACGCAAGGCTTCGCCGGCAATAGCTTCGAGGAGGCACTCCTCGCATTGAGAGAAGCCGTGCTCTCGCAGAATGTCTCCGCCCTTGCGCGGGCTGCAGGCATCGAGCGGAGAACGATGTACAAGACATTCGGCGGCGCCGTGGACCCACATCTCAGCCGAATCTTGAAGGTCCTCGCGGCGATGCAGCTTCGGCTCCTTATCGTCGCGCTTCCACACAGGTCGGAGCTACCGCGACCCAAACTTGGTCGACCCTCAAAGGCTTCAAAAACCTCTAAGTAGAGTGCCGCCGATCTTCAAGACCGAGAGCCGGCTCCGCAAATCTGAACGGGTCGATAAGTGGAGTTTCTGCCTGACAGCGGGCACGCTGATGCCTGCGAATCAGGAGCGACGATGAGCAGACGAGCACGCCGGAACCACACACCGGCCTTCAAGGCGAAGGTGGCGCTTGCCGCGGTCAAGGGCGACCGGACGATAGCCCAACTGGCCGAACACTTTGATGTCCATCCCAATCAGATCACGGCCTGGAAGGCCCAATTGGAAGGCGGCGCTTCCGGGGTTTTCGGCTCGGGCAGCATGTCGCCCGCCGCGCCTGCGATCGACGTGAAGTCGCTGCACGCCAAGATCGGAGAACTGACGCTGGAGAACGATTTTTTAGAAGGAGCGCTCACCAAGGCGGGATTGCTGAGCGCAAAGCGATGATCGACCGTGAGCACGATCTGTCGATCACTAGGCAGGCGGAGGTTTTGCAGATCAGCCGTGGCAGCGTTTATTACCTGCCGCGTCCGGTGCCGGACGCCGATCTCGCGATCATGGGGCGTCTCGACCGGCTGCATCTGGAGTTTCCCTTCGCCGGTTCGCGAATGTTGAGAGGCCTGCTGGCTGCCGAGGGGTGCAAGATCGGCCGCCGGCATGTCAAGACGCTGATGCGGCGGATGGGGATAGAGGCGCTCTATCGCCGTCCGCGCACGACGAAGCCGGAACCCGGCCACAAGGTCCATCCGTATCTGCTGCGCGGCATGGAGATCACACGGCCGAACCAGGTCTGGGCCATGGACATCACCTACATCCCGATGGCGCGCGGCTTCGTCTATCTCGCCGTCGTGCTCGACTGGGCGACGCGCCGGGTTTTGTCCTGGCGGCTGTCGATCACCATGGAAGCAGCCTTCTGCGTCGAGACGCTGGAGGATGCCTTGGCTCGTCACGGCAAGCCGGACATCTTCAACACCGACCAGGGCTCGCAGTTCACCGGTGCGGCCTTCACCGGCGTGCTCGCCGACAACGGCATCGCAATCAGCATGGACGGCAAGGGCGCATGGCGGGACAATGTGTTCGTCGAACGGCTGTGGCGCAGCATCAAATACGAGGAGGTCTATCTGCGAGCCTACGAAACCGTCGGCGAGGCACGACATTCGATTGGCCGGTATCTCGATTTTTACAACGGACGACGTCCGCATTCGAGTCTTGACGACATGACCCCGGATCAAGCCTACTTCAACCTTCCGCCGCTCCGCGCGGCGGCCTAACCCCGGCAGAGGCTCCACTTATCGACGCCGAAAATCTGTTCAGACAACCGGGACCAGCTCTCCGGAACTGGCGCAGCAATCGTCTACGCGCAACAAGGGGCCATGCCGACGAGATGCATGCTTTGGACCATCGGCCAATTTGGCATGAGCAAAGAAGAGCCGGCCGACGGTGCCGACGGATTTGCTCTGTCAATACGTGCACCCACTCCTCACCCATCCGCCATAAATATTTGAATCTCGACACCTGGTGCGCCGCTCACTTCTCGATTCGCGTACGCTGCGGTAGGCTCTGCAATCGACTTGGACAACCGGTCGGACACCTCCGCGCCGGCTTGTGAAAGATAGTGCGGATGAAGGCAGACAAGGGAGGTGGCAGCAGGCGGAGCGTAAAAAGAGCGTCGCAGACACGGCTGATCGCAAAGCCGTCGCGCACCTTGCCTGAAACTGCGGCAGTCGCAAAGGCCGCACCGCCACAGCCGCCGCTTGTCTCAGCAGATCTGTCCCACTCGCTGATCTATCGCATCCGGCGGGCCCAGCTCTGGATCTTCAAAGATGTCAGCCGGCGGCTAGCCGCCTTTCAGATCAGCCCGTCGCAACTGTTCGCGCTGTCGGTGATCGAAGCCAATCCGGGCCTTAATCAGCTCGCGATCGCACAATCGTTGTCGATTGAGCGCGCAGGGCTCGGCAGGCTGGTGGATCATCTGGAGCGGCGCGGCTGGGTGCAACGCTCCGCCTCCGCCGTCAACCGCCGCTACTATGTGCTCTCTTTGACGGAAACCGGGGCCGCACTCTTAGGGCACTTGCGGCCCGCAATCGTCGAAAGCGAAAAGGCACTAGCGGAAAGCATTGGGCCGCGCTCGTTCCGCGAATTGCAACGGGCGCTGGACCGGATGCGGGATCCCTGAAAGAAGCGCGCGCGAAAACACGTGATCGTAGTCCGGCGGGCCGCGAAGGAGATCAACCGCCCAGGACAAGCAAAACCGGCCACAGCTTCGCAAGCAGCCACAGCATCAGCCCGAAGCAGGCCCAGATGCCCATCAACTCAATACGGCTCGTGGATCCCTGACGATCATCATGCGCCAACGTACCATCATGGCAGCCAGCCGAACAGAGCCGATGAATTGAGAGCGATGGGCGAACCCGGGACGCTCCGAGAACAGACCTGCCGAGAGGAGTTCTGGAAAGAGGCGACCGGAGGTACATCGTTAGAGATCACAGGCTGGGCGGCCCAAACCTGAAGTGGATGTTCGACACATTCTTGTAGGTAGAATCGACTGTAGTGTGTGAGCTCGATCAGAGGGCGCTAGCCCAACTACGCTACGGACCAGGTATCCGGCACGATCTTGCTTGCCGAAGGATGTCGGATGGCCTCCATCGGATCGAACGATTGATCCGGCAACAACCCGAGCTGGACCGCCGCCCGTTGCTGCGGAAGATGTCACTCCGTCCGAAGGGGCAGAGGCGGCGGTCTGTCGGCGCGCAACCGAGAGCCTAACGATCGCAGATGACCGGGCGATGACAGGCTGTTTGTGAGCATCCATGCACCGCTCCCTGCCACTTCGGATGGTCATCTCTTGTCGCGGTTGAGGCGTTTGAACCCACGTCGCTGCCTCGACCGCGCAGCCTTCTCGTACCGTTCCAGACCCAACAAATCCCTCATCTGCCTTTGTTCCGGACAGTCAATAAGGGAATAAGGGCGAGGATCAGATCTAGCCGAAGAGTTCGGATCTGCCCCTGCCGATTTCTGGCTTGAGTAAGGTCTTGCAGCCCGAGCTCCATCGAGGAGCCGTCGAATTCCCTCATAAGGACTGCATTGAGCGCCTCGAAAGCCGGACCAGCAGCTTCATCCCAACGAGACAAGCCGTGTCGATAAGCATTGCGGCTCGACGCGGCTTTGCCGGCGCTTGTCTGAGGGCCGCTACTCTTCGCGGCGTTCGCCCGGGCGGCTTCGATTTGTCGTTTTGATGCGATTGCGGCCTCCTCGATCCTACTGCACAGCCTCCCCTAGCGACACCGATGTCATCCCCCTCCGCCAACGAGAAAAAAACTTGCTGAGAGGCGGGGTGGCAATCCTCGGCTATTGCTTCCGCTCTTCCCTCTTTTTCGTTGTGAGATGAGGATGGCAGCGCGGTGTCAAAAGCGGTGTGATGAAGGATTGGAGGTTTGTCCCGTCAAACAGATAAGCCTTAATACCAGCCGCTTTCGCAGCATCAAGATCGCTCTGCTTGTCACCTATCATGAAGCTATCGCTCATGCTGACCGGATACCGCGCAAGCAGCGCATTGATCATTCCAGGTTGCGGCTTGCGGCAGCTGCAGAGGACTCGGTATCGCGCAATCTGGGCATCGGGATGGTGTGGGCAAAATTCGAAAGCATCGATATGTGCGCCAATCATGGCGAGTTGATGCGACATCCATTCATGCAGACTTCGAACATGCCGCTCCTCATAGAGCCCCCTGGCGATTCCTGATTGGTTCGTCACAACAAATGCGAAATACCCAGCATCATTGACAGCCTTGACAGCCTGCTGGGCCCCTTCCACCCAGCGGATCTTATTCGGATCAGAGGCATAGCCGTCGTCCTCATTGAGGACACCATCACGATCGAAAAAAACTGCCGGACGCATAACTCGCACTGCCCCAAATTCGACCGAGCTCATACAACATCTTCCGATAATC
Organism: Bradyrhizobium sp. LLZ17; assembly: GCF_041200145.1. Lineage (NCBI taxonomy): Bacteria > Pseudomonadati > Pseudomonadota > Alphaproteobacteria > Hyphomicrobiales > Nitrobacteraceae > Bradyrhizobium > Bradyrhizobium zaerense. The sequence goes on along the minus strand of NZ_CP165734.1, from coordinate 74,468 downwards.
ACCGCTTCTTTTCAATACATCGCGTTAGGGCAGGACTCGTGGCTCGACAGCGCTGGTCTTGCCCCTGTTGGTTCGGTGCTCATTCACCCGATTGGCTTCGTTTTGTCGTTTTTTGCACTCCTGAACCTGCTTCGCTCTTTTCCCTCAGGCGCCCGAGAATAAGAGCTACTTCGATCGTCAAAACGAGCAACATTCTTGCTACAGAAAGGACTGGCATTCGTCCGCAATCGGAGCGTTACTGATTCGACCGGGTGGGAACGCTGATCGCAGCGCCGGTATCTCGCCTCGCGGACGCGGGGCTCGCGGCAGTGCGGCGAAAGAGCGCCGCTTGTTTTCGCGTAGGAGATATCGGTGACAACGGTTCAAACTAACGGCGCTGATGCGCCCAATCACATTGTTCGGTTTAACCCTAACGACCGCCGTCATTTCATCGGCGGCTCGGATGCGCGGACCATCATGGGAGACGATCAGGACTCGCTTTTACGCCTCTGGCGGGAGAAGCGCGGCGAGATCGACCCAGAAGACCTCTCGGACAATTTGATAGTCCAACTCGGCACCATAACCGAGGTCCTCAACCGCGCCTGGTACCAACGATCCTCCGGGCAAACCATTAAGGACATCCAGAAGCGCGTGCGCCATCCCGTGCACAAATGGATGGGAGCGACGCTCGACGGCGTCGTCGAGCAGACCGGCGCGGTGTTCGAGGCCAAGTTCATGTTGCCATGGGCCTTCACCGAGGAGGCCGCGGCCGACAAGCACATGGCGCAGCTGCAGCACAACATGTGGGTTACGGCTTCCCGCAGCTCGGTGCTCTCAATCATCACCGGTGGCGGTAAATGGGTCGAGATCAAGATCCATGCCGATCCGCTCTACCAGCATCTGCTGCTCACGGCCGAGAAGAAGTTCTGGCGCTGCGTCCAGAGCGGCGAGCCGCCTGTCCTGTTCAATATCGAAACCCCGCGACCCAGGTTGGAAGCGGTCAAGGTCGTCGACATGTCGACTTCCAATCAGTGGGCGGATTTGGCGGCCACCTATCTGCGCACCCGCGAGGCGCATGGCGAGCATGAGACCGCCAAGGCCGACCTGAAGAAGCTGATGCCGGAGGATGCCAAAGAGGCAACCGGCCACGGCATCAAGGCCAAGCGCTCCAAGTCCGGAGCGATCAGCTTCGAGGCTCAGCTGGTGGAGGCGTCCCGTGCACCAATCCAGTGAAAGCATCGGGGCAATAGCCGCGGCGCTCGCCCGGGCCCAGGCTGACTTGATGAACCCGGAGAAGACCCTGACCGCGGTCATCCGGTCTCCCTTCCCGCGGGAGGATGACCGGACCTTCCGCTATGCTTCGCTTGCCAGCGGGCTAGACATGGTTCGCAAGACGTTAAGCCAGCAGGAGATCGCAACCATCCAGACCACCCGGGTTGAGCAGCCCGCGGGCCAAATCCACCTCACGACCTTGCTTGCTCATGCCTCCGGCGAATGGATCTCCTCGGACTGGCCGGTCTGCGCCGCCAAGGAGGTTGAGGCGCCGCACCGGATGGGGGCGGCTCTGACCTACGCCCGGCGCTATGCCCTGTTCGCCCTGGTTGGGATCGCCGGAGAGGATGATTTGGACGCACCGGACGTGGCCGCCGGGCCCCTGGCAGCCACCGAGCCACAAGCCGCCCCAGGGCCGAGGGGAAAGCCGCCCAAGGGCGTTCTGAACCGTCCCCCGGTTCTGCCGCCTGAACGCTCCGCTGAACTATTGGAGCGGCTCCTTGGTGAACTTGCCGCCCAGCACGACGGCGATGCCCTGCTCTCCTGGGCTAAGGTCAACCTGCCCCTGAAGAACACTCTACAGGCGGCGGACGCTCGCATTCTCGAAGCTGCCTACCAAGAGAAGTTGCACGAGCCCGCCGTTCCTGAGGTGAATGTAGCAGAGCAACGCTCGCCGCCACCGGCCGATCAGGCCCGAGAAGACCAACGGCTCTCGAAAGGAGTCGGCGGGGCCGATGGCGGCTCTCGCTCTGAGACGCAGCGGGTCGGCCTCGCTTTTCCGAAGGAGCTACCACGAAAACGAAGCAAGGCGCATCTCGCGTTTATCCGTAGCCAAGCTTGTCTGGTCTGCAAAAAGACTCCGGCTGACGCCCACCACCTGAAGTTTGCCCAACCACGAACGCTCGGACGCAAAGTCAGCGACGAATTCACAGTCCCGCTCTGCAGATCGCACCACCAAGGTCTCCATCGAAACGGGAACGAGAAGGCATGGTGGACCAACATGCAAATCTCGCCGCTCCCGATCGCGAAGGAGCTGTGGGAAATAAGTCCGGTCCATGCGGCTGGCGATGCAAGCACGATTGATCCGAAAGCTGGATCACCACGCTCGGAGGCGCCGCGTCAATGAACGGACCCTTCGACAGCGCCAAACCACAAAGCCTCACCTTGGTACCAATTGAGTTCGCACCGTTGTGCCCCGCACCTCAATTGCTGCCTGGAGAGAGTCTTGACCAGTACCGCGCGCTCCAAGCAGTTATCTTTCAGGACATCGCTCCACGGTCAGCGATCGAATGGCTCCTTGCAATCGATATCGCTGCACTATCTTGGGAAATGCAACGCTATCGAGTGCTGCGACATCGGCTCCTAAACACCTATCGACAGAAAGCGATCGAGATGGCGCTTCGTCGGATCGATATGGTCGCCATCGCGCCAGACTTGCAAGATATGGCCGAATTCTACACCTTACAAAATGCCCGGGATTGGCAGCACGATCCGATTGCGGCGAACGACATTGAATCCCGGCTCGCCGCTTACGGGTTTGACCAGCATGCCGTCAGCATGGAGGTCTATGTCCAGGCACGCGAGGTGCTGTCTCTGTTTGAGTCATTGCTGAACGGCGCGCAGCTTAGACGTCTCCTCTTGCTAAAAGAACTCCACAACTTTCGACGATCGATCGGGACGAAGTCTCTACCGCCGTCCTGAGCTCAATGTAGCAGAGCAATGCTCGCCGTTAGCGACCGATCAGGCGCGCCGGCTCGATGCATTTGCAGATTGGTATCTCACGAGATCAAACCAAGCTTGCTCCGACGAGGCTCAAAGCGAAGCGCGACCTCTTCTCCCGTCTCAATGGATCCGTATAGTGCAGAAATCAGTTCGAGACTTTTGCGGCCCTGCAGACCGTCGACTAAGGCGGCTCGTTGATGCAATAAACAATCGACGACATGCTGATAATAGGCCTGATGCCCGAAGCCGTAGACGTTGGGCGGATTGACCGAGAACTTTTCGACGACCACCTTGTCGGTCGGCAACTCATCAACAAAGTGCCAGTGTCTGATCTGGTTGACCGCAAAGCCGGCGATCTCCACTGCGCCCCTTTCTCCAAGGATCGAAAGAGACCCTTCGAGATCCTTTGGCCGGACCGCTGTGGTTGCTTCGATTATCCCCAACGCCCCGTTGCGGAACTTCAATGTCGCGACGGCGGTGTCTTCTGTCTCGACCTTCACCAGCGCTGTCGTTGCCCGTGCGTGGACGCTTACCACATCACCGAAGAACCATTCCAGCATATCGATGTGGTGGCTCGCCTGGTTCGTCAGCACACCGCCGTCATAGGCCCAGGTGCCGCGCCATGCGTCCTGGTCATAATAGGCTTGGTCCCGACACCAACGGACTCGCACCGTCCCGAGCACGAGGCGGCCAAACCTTCCCGCATCCAACGCCTCGCGCGCCTTGACAACAGGAACATTGAAGCGATTCTGCTTGACAACGAACAGTTTCACACCGACTTCGTCGCAGGCGCGAATCATGTCATCTGCATCCTGCAGTCGAAGCGCCATGGGTTTCTCGACAACGACATGTTTTCCTGCGCGAGCGCACGCAATCGCATGCTGCGGGTGCAAGCCACTGGGCGTGAGGACGGCTACGGCATCCATGTCCTTGTGGTCGAGAAACGCCTCCAGATCCTCGTAGGCGGGGACCCCGAATTTGGCTGCGAGTGCGTCGGCCCGAGACCTGACGCTGTCGCAAACTGCAACCAAGCTCGCTCTATCGATATGATTGCCACCGAGGAGCTCGGAATGGCGTTTGGCGATGCGCCCGCAACCCAGCAGACCAAATCTGATCATTCAATCTTCCTCTCGGCTGGCCTTGCGGAACCGACTTATCGCGCAACCCACTACGCCGACGCCAAACCGTATATTCGAAAAATTCGTTGCTGATCAACACAATGTTGCCCCAGACTCAGCGCTGGCGGGGATCATCGCCGGATGCCGACGGTCTCCAGTGTCATGTACCGTCCGCAGGACCTCTCATGGCGCTGACCAAGGCTTGGCTAGAGGTTGCGCTTTTGCAGCTAATATCATCCAAATGGATAGGAGATTAGCAATTTGAGTTCGGAACGAGATAACTCGGACGCGCCGGCACGGCTCTTCCAAATCCCGTCGCCGTTGCGTTGGCTAGACGGTCGACGATCATTCGCCAGAGCTCGCATGTTCCGAAAGCCGCTGGGCGGCCGATCATCTCCCAGGACAGACCAGCGCTTGCGCAGGTAAATTATGTCTTCGTCTTGGATGGTTTCTCGTTCGCGTTGGCGTGCGGCAACTCGACCCCGCCGGACGGGTGCCAGTGACCCCGCAATGCCGCCCGTCGGCGCCTCGCGGCCGTGCGGTTTGGTTTACCAGGCCACACCACCTCAACTGACAGCCCCCTGCATGCCTAAGCCCTTTGTAGTCCCGACTCTCTCTCAGAACCCGGATCTTTCTACGAGCTGAAGGGGCGTATTAGCACGATGGAGCCGACCAGCCTATCCATGTGCTACTCGCGTCGCAGGGGCAGCATTGAAACGCAGCGAAAGATAGCCGCGATACACAAGCCATAGCAGCACGGGGAACCCGGGGGGCGGTCGACAGTTAGTGAGGCGGAGGATCAATCATGAAAACCATACTCGGGGCGACGTTGCTGGCCATTGCTGGGGTTGGCGGAATGCACCCGGCATCCGCCCAAGTGCGCCCACAATGGACCTACGACGGTTCCGCTGTCTGCCCTGAGGGTCACGACTATTCTCGCGGCGCATGCTGGCCCCGTGGAGGATATCGGCAGGGTTATGGGCGCGGCGGCAGTCAGGTCGTTCGACCACGATGGACGCGCAGTGGCTCAGCTGTGTGTCCCGAAGCTTTTGACTACGAGGGCGGCCTTTGTCGATCCCGATACTGATTGCTGACTTCTATTTGAACTACCATGTAGCCGAGGACCAGCAACCGTGGGGTCTCTCTAAGTGAACTTTGCCACGCGCGCTAAGATTTCTTCCCGACCTGAATGAAGGCGGAGAGTGCTCTTGGAGCCTCTGAACCGGTGCAACGCGTCCGCTCGATGGGAATGCAGGCGCAGATTGGAAGCGCAGCCGCTGAAGTAGATGTGCCCTGCATCCATCGGCGGGCTGCTTAGTCGCATCCCGCTCGGCAGCGCAGAGTCCTAACTTTGGCGCCCAGTTCGACCCTATGTTGGAGTGTATGGCCTCTCTTGCAAGGCGCCCGTCGTGTGCGCAGCAAGCATACTTGTCCCCACGGACGTAATCGTATGATACCGGAAAGGCTCATTGGGCGCGGTCTCTGCTAGTATGGCCCTGTACGGCCTGCGTACAAACTGCGCCAAGTGCAAGTTGTCACGGGAAGCAACACCCTGCGCCGGCGTGCCTCGTCAGCGCGAACTCGGAGGATATTCGGCCCGGCCGCGAACCCTGAGCCACGGCTATGTCATAACTCTTCAATGGCTTGCCGATTCGCCGTGAGTAGTCCAAACATTCCGGCCGCAAGGCATCCCGCAGCAGGGAGGCACATCGGATGGCGGAAGGGCCGATCGGGCAAGCAGCCAAACCCTTCGGTACGCGATTAGCGATATCTACTTTTCCAATTCGAGGCTTTCCGCATTCTCTAGCGCCTTCCGATAATTCTCTGCGATTCCTAAAAGAGCCTCACGCGATGGTTCGTGGCCAATCTCATCGGCCCAATTGTGACAAGCGCGGAGCATGTGATTCCAGCCCTCCAGTTCGACGCGGCGCCGCCGCACCGCTGCACGAAGCGCCATTTTCTCGCGGAGTTTTCGTTTGAGTGTCAGAAGCCCCATAATCGCCCGCCCAGCAACAGTTCAAACGTCAGGGTACCACGCGTCAAACGCGAGGGCCAGAATCCAGCGCGGACTAGGAGCCCACCCGGCTACGATTCTCTATGTTCGCCAACGTAGAGCGGCTTTCGCCGGAACTCGACGAATTTTGAGGCGCCCTTCTCACGTTGAGAGCAATCACTGTCCACGTGGCCTCCCCTTGATCACCGCAGAACTCACAGGGTGGAACTCAGAATTATGGGCCGGCTGGCAATCTTGAAGACCTTGCGTGAATCGTGGCAAAGATCCCGTGGTCCGGTAAGTAGCGGCTGGCATTAAGAGAGGCTGCATGGAAAATGCGGGAATCATTTGTTCGCGCACTTGCCGGTATCTGGAGAGGAATGCCCCAGTCATCAAAGCGTCCGTAATTTATCTTTTGACTGCAGCTGTCACGGCCGGAGCTCCGATTGTTTTATTACCGTTTCTCACCCGCATATTGACACCAGAGGAATACGGCAAGCTGGCAATGTTTTCCGCCACCGTTCAGCTATTCGGCATCGCAACGGGATTGAGCACACACGGCGCAGTTGCGATGAAATATTTCGACCGCGACATCATAGATTTCCCGCGCTTTGTTTCATCTTGCCTGATCTTGTTGCTAGCGAGCACCGCTCTGACGCTACTCGCGACCTGGATCATTCTCGAGCCCCTCGAGCGCCTCACGAGACTTCCCGGCACTTGGCTATTCATTGCGGTCATTTTTTCCGCATCGTGCTTTATCGTCCAAGTTCAACTCTCAATTTGGCAGTCGAGCAAAAGCGCGGCCAAATTTGGGGCACTCCGAGCGTTCCAGGGGACAGTCGAATTGTCGTCGTCCGTTGTTTTGGTCTTCATGCTGGGATTGAGCTGGCAAGGCCGTGTTGCGGGTATTGTTCTTGGAGGCCTTGCAGCTTCAGCCTGCGCCTTAGTTTCACTCTTCCGCGGCCGCTGGCTACGTCTCCCCCGAGACACAAGCTATATGCGAAATGCTTTACGCTTTGGATTGCCACTCTTGCCACACGCAACGGGTGGAATGCTCATCATGTTTTCTGACCGCCTCCTAATTACAAGTCTTCTCAATGTTTCTTTGACCGGCATCTATTTGGTCGCGTCGCAGTTGGGAATGGTGCTATATCTCGCAAATGACGCGCTTAACCGCGCCTATTCTCCCCTTTTGATCGAGACGCTCAAGCACAACGACCTCCATCGCGACAGAAATGTCGTTCGGCTCACCTATGTCTACTTTGCAGTTCTAATCTTTGTCGCTCTCCTGTTTGCGGCAGTGGTGCCTACCCTATTAGCCACTCTGGTCGGTCAGAAATTTCAGGCTGCCGGCTCGATATTCATCTTCATTGCTGTCGGCCAAGCGTTCAGCGGTATGTATCTGATGGTTGCCACTTACATCTTCTACGCCGAGCGAACAGCCTACCTTGCTATTTTAACTATCATAGCCGGCACCCTGAACCTCGTGATCACCTATTGGATGATCAGTCTTCACGGGCTAATCGGCGCCGCTGAAGGGTTCCTGACAACCCAGATTCTCTTCTTTTTCGGTGCATGGGCCCTTGCGCAGCGCTGCCGACCAATGCCGTGGTTCAGCGCAATTGCGTTTGACGCGACTTCGTACGCTAAAGCAGCGACAACAGGGCTCGCAATGTTTGCATACGCGTCAATTTTCATCGCGCCAAATAAGTGGGTGCTCTCGACAAAGACAACGACGGTGAAGCAGAGCGAATCCCATTACTTGGTCGCCGCGTCGTTTGCAGGAAATCTCGAACTGATTACAAAACTTTTGATTGAAGGTGCCGATGTCGATTCGAGTAACGAGGAAGGGGTGACTGCGCTCATAGCCGCATCATCTTCATCGCACCGAGCCGCTGTTGAATTGCTGCTTTCGTATGGCGCAAACCCTCTCTTGAGAACGAAGGAAGGTTACAGCGCCTACGATTTTGCAAAGAACCAGTCAAACGGAGAACTGGCAAATCTGTTGATTTCACGAGACGGGCTTAGATGAAGAAGACTATTAAGCCGGCGTGGTGGAGTAGGTGCGCAACGCTCGCCTCACCACTCTTTCAGCTTCAGGCTTCTTCTAGCTCCAGCAATCCTCCGCTGCTGCTTTTCGTCTGCAACTCAATCGTTATTCAGATGATTGTTGGGCAGGATGATGTGATTGCCCGTTTTTCAGGTATCTATTGGGCCCTGGTCCTGCCTGCATTGATCATTCCCCTTAGCTCTTTGAGGCAGATCGCGGAATTTTTGCTTGGCCGGGGCATGGCACTTCTAGTCTTCTTGGTATGCGCTGGCAGTTTTCATGCTGCTCGAAGTGAGTTCCAGACAGTTGCCCAGCTCTGTCTTCTAATTTGGGTAATCGCATGGTGTGCCTGCGCAGATGTACGTTTGTCGACCGATGACATTGCCACAATATTCATAGCTTCCATTTTTCTTGGCGCACTCATCTCGCTGTCGACCGATCTCAACCCTTGGGGGCTTTTTCCGGGGCACACTAGGGTCGACTATGGCGCCTGGCGAGTATCATTCTTTCCGCATATTGCGAATTCAGCCGTGTTTTCGTTGATACTGCTGATGTTCCTGACACGCAGCGTCAACGAACTTCGAGCTTACAGGGCTACCCTGGTTCTTTGCATCTACTTCATCTTGTTTAGCTTCGTCCGTACAGTCCTCGTTGCGTCAGTGCTCTACCTGGCCGTTTACGTCATCTACCGCCTAACCCGGATCAAACGGCCATCTGTTCTATTTGTTCTTACCGTTCTGATTACAGCAGCGAGTATCGGCTGCGAGTGGTTCATCCTTCCGGTTCTGGACACACTGCAGGGAAATCCTCTCGTCTCCAGGCTTCTTTTGCGCGGACAGGAGGGCCTTAGTACATTCGCGATCTATGAGCAGCTCTATCGTCCCTGGCTTTGGAAAGAGCACACCTCGATTTTCATTTCGAGCCCCTACCTGATGGGACTAGGCAATTTCAACCTTCTTGACCATGTTTCAAGTAACCTGCTGCCCGGGCTGGGAGCTTCAGGTTCGGAAAGCTTTCCGACGCGTCTTTTAGCGTCCTACGGGCTTCCTGCCCTACTTCTCGTCGTTTATCTCCTCGGCCAACTTGCACGCGCTGCGCGCTCCGGCAACATTTGGACGTGCGCGTGCTTCCCTGCTATAATCTTTACAATGATGAACTGGGGAAGTGTATTTCATCCAACGAATGTCTTTTTCGTACTATTTTTCTTGTTGATCAAGGGAAATGGAGCCCTCGTCAATGAGCCCGGCCCAGCCGGCTGCCCACAGCTCCCGCCAGCCAAAAATGATCTGGAGGTGTAGCCAACTGCTTCCGCTGGCTCATCCTGCAAGCGCCTCGAGTAGGATGCGATCTGCCTCTGCTCGTGATTATTGCAAACGGCTTTACAGTAGCAGCTGCGACGCTGCTAGTTCAGTAAGTGCGGCGGCTAGAACATCACTATTGCTGGCGAGTAGAGAACGCGATCCACATCGACGTGCGCTGCTACTCCGCTCAGGCGTCCTGAGCCGACAGCGCGAGCCGCAAGCCTTCATCGAGCGATACCTTGGGCCGCCATCCCGTCGCGATCGCCTTTGAGACGTTGAGCTCAAGCGAGCCGATCAGGCTATCGCGCGAGTCCTGCCGTCCGGCGAGACCAAGAAGCGAGTCCAACAGTTCGGGCGGCACGCTGAAGAGCCGCGGGGTCTTGCCCGAGGCTCGGGCCAGCCGCTGGATGAATTCAGGGGTCGAGACCTGCTCCCCGTCGGCCACCAGAAAGATCTCGAAATTGCTCGCCGAGTCGAGGTCGGCAAGCCGGCGCAGCATGAATGACGAGAGATTCTGCACCGCCAGAAAGGCGCGCTGGTTTCGGATTGCGGCGAACGGGAGTGGCAAACCCAACTCCACCGCACGCCTTAGCGAGGCAAAATTTCCCTTCGCACCTGGACCATAGACGAGCGGCGGCCTAATCACCGAAATCTTCATCGCGCAATCGCGCGCAAGCATTTTGAGCCCTGCCTCGGCCGCAGCCTTCGACATGCCGTAAAGCCCGCGTGGCGTGAGGACGTCGTTCTCGGTGCAGGGAGGTCGGCCCTCATTGCTGCTGCCATGCACGAGAACCGTGCTGATGAAGATGAACTGGCGCGCGCCGGCCGCGGCGGCGCCGCGCGCCAGGTGCAGCGTGCCGGCGATGTTGACGTCGCGGTAGAGCTGGACCGCATGCTCCTCATGCTTGTGATGCACGCGCGCGGCGAGATGGACCACGGCATCGACGCCGTCGAGCGCGGCCTGCCAATCGGTGTCGGGGCCGATCGTCTCGATCACGACCTCGTCGGCGAGGCCTTCCGGGTTGCGGACCGCGCGGCGCACCGACCATCCCGCACGCATCAGCGCGGGCACGACGTGACGGCCGACAAAGCCGCTCGCTCCCGTCACCAGCACGACCGGCTTGTTCTCGCTCATCGTTGCTCCCTGAGGTCCGGGTTGCGCAGCAGTTCGTCGGCCAGCGCGGCATAGGCGTTCATCGCGACGGCCCGATCGAACTTCGATGCCGCCTTCACGGCACGCTCCGCAATGCCGGTGTCGTCAGAGCGGGACGCGGCACGGATGGCCTCGGCGAGCTGATCGGCGCGGCCCGGCGTCACCACCCAGCCGAGCCCGTTCTCGACCACTGTCAAGGCGGCTTCGGCCTGCGGCTCGGACACCAGCACGACCGGACGGCCGACCGCCAGCACATTATAGAACCGGCTCGGCACCGACACCCCCGCGACGTCCTTCCGGTACGGAATGATCCAGAGGTTGGCGGCAGCGAGAAACCGCTCGAGCTCGGAATCCTCGACCCGCGCCACGAAGGAAACGTTCGGCAGGCTCAAAGCCGCCTGCAACTGCTTCAGCCGCTCGAAGCCGATGCCCCAGCCGGAGAGCAGGAAGTGAATATCCGGCTCGTCCTTGAGCAGGCGCGCCGCCTCGAACACGATCCCCGGATCATGGGTGAAGCCGAGATTGCCGGACAGGCCGACAATGAAGCGGGCCGCGAGCGACTTGCGGAACGGATTGTCCGGCGTCACCGGCCGCGGCGCCGGCACGAGCGTCGCCCAGTTCGGGATGAAGCGGATCTTGTTCCGCGTCATGCCGGAATAGCTCAGCAGCGGCCGCTCGGCATCGCGGCCGATGGTGATGACGGCGTTGAGCGCACGGAACATCAGGCCGTTGGCGGCGCGCATCGTCCTCGCCACGATCGAACCGGGCTTCAGCAGCCCGGCCATCACCAGCACGTCCGGAAAAAGATCGTGCATGATCAGCGCCGAGCGCGCGCCCCTGAGCCTTGCCGCCGCCGCGATCGCGTAAGGCAGCATGAACGGCGCGGTGACGGTGAGCACGACGTCACCTCGCCGAAGCTCCCGCATCAGCGCGAAGAAAGTGCGCAGCACGAACAGCAGTTCAGACAGGCCGCGTTGCACCAGTGCCGCCTTTTCCGCCATCCGGTTCCTGACCGCAACGACGCGCGGCTTGCCCGGACCGGTCTGCGCAACCGGCAGCGCGCCGGGCGAGCCCGACAGCACCACCACCACGTGGTCGGCGGCGAGGCGGCAGGCGATCTCGGCCATGATCGCGGCGGTCGTGCTCGGATCCGGCGGGTAATGCTGGCTCGCGACCACGATCTTGCCTTGAGACTGCATGATCAGGCCGCGGTCGACCCGAATTCGGGGACCGCATCCTTCAGGATGGTCCTGATGGTCGCCCGATCGTCCCGCGCGATCGCCTGCTCGAGCGCCGTGATCCATTTGCGCAGGGTCTGCATCGGCGGCTCGTTCGGCTGCGCGGCCATGATGCCGGCAACGCCGATCTCGCGGGTCGGCTCCTCGGACGCGAACAGGATCTCGTGCAGGCGCTCACCCGGCCGCATGCCGGTGAACACGATCTCGATGTCGTAGCCGGGCTGCAGGCCGGAGAGGCGGATCATGCGCTCGGCGAGATCGACGATCTTCACCGGCTGGCCCATATTGAGCACGTAGACCGAGACGTCCGGACGCTGCGTACCGAGCGCGTGTGTTGCCGCCGTGATGACGAGATCGCAGGCCTCGCGGATCGTCATGAAGTAGCGGACCATGTCGGGATGCGTCACCGTCACCGGGCCGCCGGCGTCGATCTGGGCCTTGAATTTTGGCACCACCGAGCCGTTCGAGGCCAGCACATTGCCGAACCGGACCGAGATCAGCCGCATCGGCGGCCTGGGGCCGCCGTGACCCGCCGCAAGATCGTGGTCGAGCGCCTGGCAATACATCTCGGCGAAGCGCTTGGTCAGGCCGAGCATCGACACCGGCTCGATCGCCTTGTCGGTGGAGATCATCACCATGGCTTCGGCGCCGGCATTGTGCGCGGCATCGGCCACGTTGATCGAGCCGAAGATGTTGGTCTTGACGCCCTCGCTCCAGTCGCGCTCCAGGATCGGCACATGCTTGAGGGCGGCGGCATGAAACACGATATCCGGCTTGAACTCGGCCGTCAGGCGCATGATGCGCTCGCGATCGCGGATGTCGGCGATCCGGCCTTCGATCGCGGCAGCCGCGCCACGCGCCGCGAGCGCCTCGGTGACCGCGTACAGCGCCGGCTCGGAATTTTCCACGATCAGGAGGCGCGCGGCGCCGAAGGCGACGACACGCTCGCAAATCTCGGAGCCGATCGAGCCGCCGCCGCCGGTGACGATCACCGCCTTGCCCTTGATCAGGGCTTCGAGGCGCGCATAGTCGATGGTCTCGCTCGGGCGCAGCAGCAGGTCCTCGACCGCTACGGCCGTCAGCCGCGGCGTATCGCCGCTCTCGAGCGAGGGCATGCGATTGACGATCACCCCGAGCTTGCGCGCCCGCATCAGGATCGATTCCGGATGAGCCTCCGGCTCGAACGCCGACGGCGTCATGACGACTCGTGCGATCGCCTTGTTGCGCTTGGCGAAGTCGGCGATGACGTCCTCGATGTCGTCGATGCCGCCCAGCACCGGCACGTTGCGGATCGACTGGCCGCGATCGGCGTTCGACGGCGACAGCACCCCGACCGGCCAGATGCGCTTGATCGCGCCGCTTTCGATGCCGCGCAGAAGCACCTCGGCGTCCGCGGCACGGCCGATCAGCAGCGTCGGCGCAGCATCCGTGGTCCTGGCACGGCGTCGCACCCGCGTATAGCGGAAGTAGCGATAGGTCATGCGCAAGGCGCTGAGAAAGGAGATCTCAAGGAACCAGTAGAGGACGATCGTGACCTTGCCGAGGAAGAAGGCGCCGCGAACGTTGGGGGCAACGAAGATGTAGTCGAGCGCGAGGAGCGCAACCGTCAGCACGCTCGCGACGCGGATGATGTTCAGCGCGTCCGGCAGCGAGATGAAGCGCCATTTCGTCGTGGTCAGGTTGAAGATGAAGAACACGACCACGCTGAAGGCGAGGAAGTAGGGCAGGATCCGCAACAGCAGCGGCAAGCGGTCGTAGAAGCCCTCACCGCCCTCGAAACGCAGATAAAACGCTACGAACAGCGCCGCCGCGGTCGCCAGCAGGTCGTGGAGCGCGATCAGATAATTGCGCGAGGTAAGATGCGAAAGACGCCTCATCCGCCGACCGATGAATATCCCGTGAGTTGCAACCTGACCGCGCTGATAACCCATCTCGACGGGAGTTGCCAGCACAAGACTTGCCAGCACAAGGCTTGCCAGAAAAAGACTTGCCGGCAAAAGACTTGCCAGCAGGAGACTTGCCAGCCGCGCGGCCTTTCAGGAACCTGCTTCTCCCACCTTCGCCTCGGCCAGCTCGGCCCGGATCACCATCCCGCGTCACGCCAGCGCCGATCACGCTACGAGTCAGAGCCGTCGAGCTAAAGTCATTGATCAACCCGCCTAGCCGTCCCGACCACGGCCTAGGTGTGGTCTGTCAGGAGGTTGTCCATCTGGTCTGAACCGAGGAAGCTGAGGTTGCGAAGCTTCAGTGTTCCGAGGAGAGACCAGATGAACGTCCACAAGAATGCGCCTTTGACGCCCAAAGGTCGAGAGGCGATGGTCCGAAGCGTGGTCGAGGGCGGGCTGACGCAAGCCGCCGCGGCTGACCTGTTCAACATCTCGTCGAAGACGGTTGCCAAATGGGTCAAGCGGTTCCGCGCTGAAGGTGTTGCTGGGTTGCGAGATCGTTCCTCCAAGCCCCATTCATCGCCGAGCCAAACCCCGCCAGCCACGTGTACAGTCGTCGAGGCGTTGCGACGGCAGCGCCACACCGGCAAGCAGATCGCAGCCGAGGTCAAGGTATCACCTGCCACCGTCAGCCGCGTCCTTCGCCGCTTGGGACTCAACCGGATACGCGATCTGGAGCCGGCCGAACCGGAACGCCGCTATGAGCGCGAGACCCCAGGCGAGATCATTCACATCGACATCAAAAAGCTCGGACGTTTCGCGCGTATTGGTCATCGCATCACCGGCGATCCGAGTGGTCCGAACAAGAGCCGCGGCGCTGGTTGGGAGTTCGTCCACGTCTGCATCGACGACCATTCCCGCGTCGCCTTCTCCGAGATCAAGCCCGACGAGACGGCCGACAGCGCTGTTCCCTTTCTTAAGGCAGCTGTGGCGTATTACAAAAGCCTCGGCGTCACCGTCACGCGCGTCATGACCGACAATGGCAGCTGCTACCAGTCCTTTGCCTTCCGCGACGCCTGCCGGGACCTGGGCATTAAGCACATCCGTACCAAACCCTACACGCCGCGAACAAACGGAAAAGCCGAGCGCTTCATCCAGACCGCGCTTCGGGAATGGGCTTACGCCAAAGCCTACCCAACATCAGATCGGCGCGCTCAAGAGCTGCCGATCTGGCTGCATCAATACAACTGGCACCGTCCCCATGGTGGTATGAGACTCACAAATCCCGATCAGCCGACTTGGTTTGACCAGGAACAACCTTTTGAGGCTCCACAACTAGAGGACACCGTCACTGAAACCCTGCTCGGTTGTCATCACCCTCAACAGCAGTTCTAGCTTGCTAGATTGATCGGCGCGCCCCTCAACCAGGACGAAATGACGCTTCGGGCTCAGCAAGGGCATTGACGCGGTTCGTCGTTTGCAGATTGAAGACCCTCGACATGCAAAGAATGCGCCTCCGGTTTTACCAAATAACCAGCGCAATCAGGACTTTGCCCACGGGTAAGTTAAAGGCCTCTCGTCAGAGATTCCCAAAACCAAGGCACTACAAACCACCAAAGTAGGAAAATTCCAAATCTTGTCCGTTCACTATCCTCAGAGAAAAATCACACTCTGATGAGCAATGAAGAACATGCAGGCACAGGCGCTACGCCAGACGTCTGCCAATCTTCAATACAGCATCAGCGACCCTGTCAACCTGTTCCATGGTGAGGTTAGAACCTGATGGAAGGCAAATCCCCCGCTCAAAGATGTCGTCTGAGACGGAGCTATTCCCGTGCGAAAAATACGGACAGTGCGCAAAGACGGGTTGAAGATGCATCGGTTTCCAAACTGGACGTGCCTCAATAAACTCATCTGACAAATGCCGAACAAGTAGCTGGCCAGTAATCCGTGAGTCTGGCACGAGGCATGCTGCCGAAATCCAATGCGTAGATAAACTCCATTCGGGCTCAGGCATAAGTTGGATCCAACTCTCATTCGAGAATGCCTCGGCATAGCGCCGAAATATATTGCGACGCGCTTGAACGCGCTCTTCGAGCACCTTTAGCTGCCCTCGTCCGACGCCGGCAAGAATATTGCTCATGCGATAGTTGTAGCCAATTACACTATGCTGGTAGTGCGGAGCGGGATCACGGGCCTGCGTTGCCAAAAAACGGGCCCGATCAGCCAACTCCTTCTCGGAAGTAACCAGCATACCGCCGCCAGAGGTCGTAATGATCTTGTTGCCATTGAATGAATAGACACCAATTCGTCCAAAAGTGCCGGAATGCCTCCCTCGATATTTGGCACCTAGCGACTCCGCCGCGTCCTCTAACATCGGCACGCCATATCTATCGCAGAGCGCCAGTAGTGGCTCCATATCTGCGCTCTGGCCGTATAGATTGACCACTATGACTACCTTTGGCAGGCGTCCATTCTTGCGCGCACTCTCCAGCGCTCGTTCAAGCGCGATCGGAGACATGTTCCAACTGTTTGGTTCGGAATCGATCAGTACGGGCTCGGCGTTCTGATAAACAATTGGATTTACACTCGCCGCAAAAGTTAGCGAAGAACAGAATACACAATCGCCTGAACCAACGCCCAAGAGCACTAGGGCCAAATGGATCGCGGCGGTGCCTGAACTCAGCGCAACAGCGCTATTCGCCCCCACTAACTCTGCAAGCTCGGCTTCAAAGGCGTCAACGTTCGGACCTAGAGGAGCAATCCAATTTGTACGGAACGCCTCTTCCACGAAATTTCGCTCGGCATCTCCCATGTGCGGGGTCGAGAGCAGTATCTGTTCGTCGATGCCGCGGCGTTCTATGAGATCGACGACCCGGCCCGAAGCATCGACCACTGGAAGATGATCGATCGTGTGTTTCTGCATCAATCCGAGGGCATCTCGTCTGGTCCGGTTTTCCGGCACGACGATCGAGCGGCGCTCCGATACACTCGCGAGAGTCTGGTCGAGCGACGCGCCATCGAGCAGTAGCCTACGCAGATCGCCATCCGTCACCGTCCGCTCGAACTGGCGGTCGCCCTCGACTAGGAGCAGAACGCCGAGACCGCTGCGATCAAGCATGTCGAGCGCTTCGCGCAGGGTGGACTGGCGTGTGATGCAGATTCTCGAAATATCCATGCGACAGCCCTCAGCGGATCTTGCGGGCTGGCACGCCCGCATAGGTCATTCCAGGTGGAACATCGACAGTGACGACGGCACCCGCGCCAATTGTCGCGTCGTCGCCAATCGTGATGCCCGGAAGTATATTCGCTCCCGCGCCAATGAGAACCCGCGATCCGAGCCGCACATTGCCGGCCAGTGTTGCACCTGGCGCAATATGGCAGTGATTGTGAACCACGCATTCATGATCAACGATCGCACCATGGTTGACTATCACCCCTTCACCGATCGTTGCTGCTGGTGCAATGATGGCCCGGGCGGCCACGAACGTACCGTCTGCGATGACGGCGCTTCGAGCGATCGTCGCGATCGGATGGACAATTGTCGACGGTAATCCGCCGAGCACCTTCAGCGCTTCGAATATTCTGGCCCGGACGGCGTTGCCACCGATCGACACATGAAAACGCTGCTCAGTCCTCTTCACGGTCGGATCGAAACGCTCCACGATCGTTCCCAGCACCCTCTTGCCTATCAGGTCGACGGATTCGTCGACTACGCAGATGTCAATCTGTGGTCCGCACGACTGAAGCGCATCCAGCACCACCATACCGTGGCCACCCGCGCCGAGCAGAAGATACCGCTCAATAGACATTGGTCTTCGCCAAAGAAGCGCCGGCAAGATCGATTCCGGCGAGTAGATTGACTATACGTTCGCCGGCCCGGCCGTCGCCATAGACATTGGTCCCGTCGCCCCGCGATGATGAAAGCGCGGTCTCGATTGCACGATCCAGATCGCTGCGATCGGTGGAGCAGTCGAAGACATTGGGGTTGCGTTGACGCAAATTCTGCCGTGATCCGACATTAATAACCGGCGTGCCAAAACTCGCGGCCTCGATGATGCCGGCGCTCGAGTTGCCCGCCATTAGATCCGTCGCGGCCAACCATGACAGGAACTCCTCCCTGGGCAGATTGGTCGCGAGATGAATCTCGCCTGCGGCGGCGCGCGCCTCCAGCATCCACTTCACCCCCGCGCTTCCCGCATCCGAATTGGGTCTTAGCGCGATGACCTGAAGGCCTTTGGCCAGCATCGCATCGACAACGCGCTTGGCGTACTCCTCGGACAGCGCCGTCTCCTGCAGCACCGGGTGGTAGATGAAAAGGCCGATCAGCCCTCGCGGATCGAAACCAATCCGCCGGCAGAGGTCATCACGGCTCGCCAGCGAGATATAGGCGAGGTCGTCCAATCCAGGCGCCCCGACGACCGACACGCGATCGGCCACCTCGCCCATGCGAACCAGCCGCTCCCTGCTTTCGTCAGTGGCCACGAAATGAAAATGGGCAAGCTTCGAGATGGCGTGCCGCACCGGCTCGTCAACAGTGCCGGACCGCTCCCCGCCATGGATATGCGCGACCGGAATGTTGAGATGGATCGCGGCCAGTGCGCCGGCCAACATTTCGCCGCGGTCGCCCAGCACGAGAACGACGTCCGGCTGGATCGCCTCTAGTGCATCGACGAACCCCATGAGCATACGTCCTATATTGCTGGCCATCAGCGCGCCGGATGGCGGCCCTTCCTTGACCGCTATACGGGCCGCGATCGGCAGGCCTGCCTCCTCGATATACCTAAGGGTGAAGCCATGCTCCGCTAGGAGGTGCATACCGGTGACGACAATTGAGAGTTCAAATGCATCTGACTCGTGGATTCGTTGCAGGGTCGACTGCATCAGGCCGAAATCCGCGCGGGCACCCGAGATGTAGCACACTCTGCGCGGTCTCATGCGAGGTCCGACCAGACCAGCGTCTCGCCCGCGGCGATGGCGCGCGCCGATTTCCTGCCGATCACATTCTCTAGGTTGACCGGCGGGATCCCGGTCCCCGGGCGCATCAGGGCGAGGTCTTCTCGCGCAATTGCGACGCCCGCATTGATCGCACGAACCGCGGTGACGCTGCGCCGCACCAGGTCGCGCACCGGCAATTCGGAGGAGGTCGGAGCCTTGATATCGGAACCCAGCGCTTGCTCGATATCGCGGATCTGCCACACCAATGCCGCAAGCTGATCGGGTTCGAGGGAGGCCCTGTGGTCTGGTCCCGGCAACTCGGAATCAAGGGTAAAATGCTTTTCGATCACTCTTGCGCCCAGAGCGACAGCGCCGGTCGAGACCGCCAGACCCAACGTGTGGTCGGAGTAGCCCACCGGCAGGCCGGTGGTTCGCGCCATGGTGTTCATGGCCCGCAGATTGACGTCTGCGCTTTCTGCCGGATAGTTCGAGGTGCAATGAAGAATGGTGACGATGTCGCTCAATGGCTCGGCGAAACCACGGTTTTCCCGCTCCGTGCGGATAATTCCGATGGCGGCGACGACTTCGTCAAGCTCGGCCATCCCGGTTGAAACGATCAGCGGCAACCCCTTAGACGCCATGTGCCGGAGCAGCGGCGCGTTGGTGATTTCGCCTGAAGGGACTTTGATGCGCTTGATGCCGAGAGCGACCAGAAAATCGAGCGACTCGTCATCGAACGCCGTGGACATGAACTCGATACCGAGTTCGGTGCAACGTGCGAAAAGGCGCTGATGTAGACTCTGGGACATTTCAAGAGTCTTGAGCATGCCGTGCTGGTCGCCATCGCCGGTGGCTTGTTTCTGATACTCGGCCTTTTCGGCGCCCTTACGCGCCAGCTTGTCGGCAGAAAACGTCTGGAACTTGACAGCATCGGCACCGCTTTTGGCGGCGGCTTCGACCAGTTTCAGGGCCATTTTTTCGTCGCCGTTATGATTGACGCCGGCCTCGGCGATGATGAAGGTTTTCATGGCGATTTGCCGTGATGTTTTGCCAGGGCCTCGGCGGCAACCCAGTCTGCCTCGGTATCGATATCGACCGCCTCGCAAGGCTGGTCGCAGAGAACCCCGACAGTGCGAGGAGGAAAAAAACTTCCCTGCGCTTCTAGCACAGTCGAGCGGATTAGGTACATGTTGCCGGCGACATGGACCACAGGCGGAAGGTCCTGCGACCGCAAGATGATTTGCTTCCCATCGGCGAAGGGTCGCAATTTGCCGCCCTCCTCCCAATGGAAAGCATGATTCGGATGGGGATTGGCCGGCGTGACGCCGATCACGGCATCGGCGGCGCCGGTATCGATATGGGCGAAAGCATCACTCCAGCGTGACGGCTCGCGGACCGGCGAGGTCGGCTGCAGCAACGCGACCAGATCGAAGCTGTTTCCGCTCTGCCGCTCCCGCGCCAAGACGTCGAGCACGACCGCCGCCGAACTCGCGGTGTCGGATGCAAGATCCACCGGCCGCAGGTATGACACGTCGATCCCTTCGGCCCGGCTGGCATCAGCGATCGCTTCAGAGTCGGTGGAGACGATAATCGTGTCGAACCGCTGCTGCCTTTGGGCAAAGCGGATCGACCAGGCAATCAAGGGAACGCCGAGAAAGCTTTTCGTGTTCTTGCCCGGCAAGCGTTTCGAACCACCGCGAGCCGGAATGATAGCCAGCGTCTTCACGTGCGAACCCCGCTATCACGAGAGGAATTGTTTCAGCATGCGCAACCCCACTGTTCCGCTACGCTCGGGATGGAATTGGGTTGCGGTGACATTGTCGCGTTTGACCATCGCACTGATGCGGTGACCGCCGTAGTCGCAATCGGCAAGCCGGTCATAGTCATTCGCCGGCTGGGCGGCAAACGAATGGACAAAGTAGACTGCAGGGCCTTCATTGCCAAAGGGCTCAAGCAAGGTTTTTTCCCAGCTGCGGCCTGCCTGCGGCTCGATCAGATGATTCCAGCCGATATGCGGTACGCGCTGCGAGACGCCATCGGTGTTGGTGTTGGGAATCATCCGCACGCGTCCGGGCAGAATACCGAGGCCAGGCGTTTCGCCGAATTCCTCGCTCACATCGAACAGAATCTGCATGCCGACGCAGATGCCTAGCATCGGACGCCCGGACCTGACGAATTGGTGGATGGCTTCGCCGTGGCCAAGACGGTTGACCGCTCGCATGCATTCGGAAAACGCACCGACCCCGGGAACCACCAGCCGTTCGGCCGCCACGGCATCCTTCGGGTCTTCGGTGACATGGACGTCGGCGCCCGCGTGCTCCAGCGCGCGGGCAACATTCAGCATGTTGCACATGCCGTAGTCGAGCAATGTGATCTTCGTGCCCATTAAACCTGCCTGACAGCCAATCCGGCCTTCAGCGCGGCAGCCCGGATCTCTCCCAATTGCACGCGCTTATAGTGCAAGGTGTCGGCCATAGAAATCGCGTCGGGCCGGGCCGATTCGGCCACCTTCAGGAAGTCCTGGATGCTCCCCATACCACCGCTGGCGATGACAGGAACCGTTGCGAGCTTGCTGACCTGGCTAACCAAATCGATGTCGAACCCCTTTCGGGTGCCTTCCCTGTCAACCGAGGTCAACAGAATCTCGCCGGCCCCCATTTCCACGCCGCGCCGGACCCATTGCATGACGTCCAATCCCGTCCGTTCCCTTCCATTGTCGGTGTAGGCCTCCCATTTGCCCTGGCCGACCTGCTTGGCCTCAATCGACAAAACCATGGCCTGGGAGCCAAAATGGCGCGCAACTTCACCGATGAGCTCTGGACGGGCGATGGCGGCCGTGTTGATGGCAACCTTGTCGGCCCCCGACCTCAGGATGTGCCTGGCATCATCGACCGAGCGAATCCCACCCCCGACGGTTATGGGAATGAAAACCTGGTCAGCGGCCCGCCGGATGATGTCGCTCAGGTTGTTCCGCCCGTAAAGGCTGGCGACAATGTCCATGTAGACCAGTTCGTCGGCGCCGGCGCGGTAATAGTCAAGCGCGAACTCCTGCGGGTCTCCCATGACCCGCAGACCCTCGAGCTGGACACCCTTGATGAGGTTTTTCCCCTTGATGTCCAGCCGAGGAATGATTCTGAGGTTGCTCACGTCGGATGACCTGCCAGACCTGACCCTACTCTTCCCACACCGCATGACGCAATTGCCAGTTGTTGCCGACCCACTTCCACAGATTGGGGGAGCGAAAACTGTCGGCAAGGCGAGCAAAATACTGCTCGGTCATGATCGGGCTCTCGAACATCTTACTCGCCTCCGGGAACTCCTTTTCGGGAATGCTCAGATAGCGGAAGATCTCGTCGGCAAAGCGTGACGGGTATTCGTGATCGAAGCGCTTGACTAGCGCGACGCCCTCCTCGCGATTGATGTCGCCGGATCGAATTTCCTGCGAGGCGTCGTAGCTCGCACGACCGATGCCGAACTTGACCCCGGTGGTGTAGTAGTGGAAGTCATCGATGCGATCGTCGATGCTGTTGTACTTGCTGTAGGTACCCGGCGTTCGCTCCGGCGAAGCTTGAAACCCGCCGTGCTCGACCGCGTAGTAGTAACAGCTCTGCGGATGCCATTTCAAATAATAGCCGAGATAATGCACCTCGACCTTCTGCCGCTCGATCTCGTTGGGATCGGCGGGCAGATAGGGCAGCAAGTCCTGATGCTCCACCCCGAACTGGTTCTTCAGGTCGGAGATCGAAACGCCGCCGAGATAGATTTTCGATTGGTCATCAGAGGTGAAGTAGGACCAGTCGCGCTTGGCAGTATCAGTATCGCCGATCGGATTGCCGTATTCGGCTTCGTTCTCGCCGTAGATCACCAGAGGTATTTTGTGCAGGAGCGCCATCTTGGGCGCCAGCGACTTCTGTCC
This sequence comes from Bradyrhizobium sp. LLZ17, assembly GCF_041200145.1. Lineage (NCBI taxonomy): Bacteria > Pseudomonadati > Pseudomonadota > Alphaproteobacteria > Hyphomicrobiales > Nitrobacteraceae > Bradyrhizobium > Bradyrhizobium zaerense. The sequence goes on along the minus strand of NZ_CP165734.1, from coordinate 51,902 downwards.
AAACATGAACGCCTGGAACGGGTGGAACAAGAGATCGACTGCGAGCCGAGTCAGCAGCCGATGCACGCGTCCGTTGGGTGTCATCAACATGTTGTCGTGGCCGGCGTGTATCCAGCTCTGGAAGTTCTTCCAACCCCAGTCGGTATAGATGTGCGGCGCCCAGGTGACCGTGAGCGGGTGCATGCCGTATTTGTTGCGTAGGATGTGGGAGGCATAAAAGCTGTCCTTGCCTCCCGATCCCGGCAGGATGCAATCATACTTGCCGTCGCGGCTGCGATGTTGGTCGAGCAGGTCGCGCAACTGGCTTTCCCGCTCGTCCCAATCGATGGTCGCGTTCTTCTTCTCGGCAAAGCGGCAGGCGTCGCAGATGCCTTCGGCGTCAAAAAAGATGGTCTTCTTCTGCGTTTCCTTGGTGTGGGCGTACTCGACCGCCGAATTCGGCCGCTGGTTCGAAATGACACAACGCTTGCAGAACACCACCTTCTTTGGAAGGCCGAACCGGGTGCTCAGATTAGTGGCGTCCGGCGCAAAGAGCGACTTGTCTACGTTTTGGGGGGCCTGAATCTTGTCCATGCGGGAACCTCTAACTCGCCAGCGTCGAAGCCGTCTGTCCGCAGCCAACAACCATCCGGTCGCAAGCTCCACCAGATTTCGGGATTGAGCGGCTTCTTAAGCCATTGGAGACGGAAAAACCAATGATTATTGCGGAGCAAAATAGCCGATTTTGCTCAATGATCTAGGGCTTTAGCTGGTTTTTCCACGGGCAGGCGTGAGAAGCGGGACCGCAGCGCTGGCTTTGCAACCCGCCTTTAGGCGCGAGACGCCCCGGTCACCCGCTTGTAGACATCTAGGAGCTTGGCAGCGTTCTTGACGGCCTGGAAATTGGATACCGCCATCTGATAGGCCGCCTCGCCCATCCGCGCCGCCAGCGCCCGGTCGGACGCGACCTTGGCGATGGCATCCGCCAAGGCCTCGGCATCATGCGGCGGAACCGCCAACCCGGTCACGCCATGGACCAACGTGTCCGCCAGCGGCTTCCTGACCGCGGCGATGCTGGGAACCCCGAGAAACGCGGCCTCGAAGATCGGGCGGCCAGGCGCGTCATAGTGCGAAGGAAAGCATAGAACGTCCATGCAGGCATAGGCCTGCGCAATGTTTGCCATAAAGCCAACCATGTGAACGCGATCGGCCAACCCATACTCCTCGATCTTGGCCTTTACCTCGGTGCCCACGTCCTGTCCGATCCCCAGCCGGTTCAGAATACGGGCCATCAACGAATCGGAGCCGCTCGCATCACCACCGACGATGAGAAATTCGAGATTGAGGCCGCGATCCCGCGTCAGTCGCGCGGCCTCAATCAGTTCGAAAATGCCTTTCACACGCAATAGATTGCCGACGAATCCAACCTTGAATGCTTCCGGCCTCAACTTGAGCTGGTATGCCAGCGTGGCGGCCGACTTCTCGGGAGGATCCAGCGACAGCGAATTGTGAATGACATCGACCTGCAGGTCCGGCGGCAGACTGGCTCGCACATTTTCGTCGATGGCAATGACGGCGCTGGCCCGGTCACGTAACATTCGTGAGATCCAGCTGGTTCGAAGCGATTTCCGGTCATCCCTGACCACCGAACGAACGTGCACGACGACCGGCACCTCAAACAGGCACCTGGCAAGCAACCACGGCAGCAAGCCGGTTATCTCATTGATGTGGATCAGATCGACGGATTTCCATTGACGGCGGGCCCGCAGCAGCCCCGCGATCGTCGACGGAACGAAAGCGATCTCGCGAAGCAGAACCAGCCAGCGCAGTCCGCGATAGTAACCGTACCGCGTGTTGTCGAACTGGCTGATCCCGGCCGTCTCGATCATTTCCCCGAGTCTGGATAGGAAGGCATGAATGCTGCCTCTTGGCGCGACGAACACCGGTTCAACGGCGCCCGCTGGCAACGCGCGCACGACCTCGTAAAGGCTGCGACAACCACCGGCAAAAGCTCCTGTCATATGGATATAGAGGACTCTCATGACACGATTTTCGCCAACGCCAGCCCACGCGCAGATCGCCAACGGTGCGGGAGCCGACCAACGCAGCGTTTTGCGAACCCAAGCTGGTTCTGAAAGTCTTTCACGCTACCCGATCAGCCGCCGCGACGAATTCACAAGTCGTTTCGCAAAGGCAAACACATTGCGGTTGTTTTTATAGTCCAGAAACGTCTTACGTGGCAGGCTCATGATTTCTTCGAACTGCTGCCCATCCAGATTGAGCTTCTTGATGACGTATTGACGGTCCTCCTCCAGAAGATTGGCGGGATAAACCGGCGCTTTCATTGCATCGAGCGCGTCGGGCCGTGTCATCTGGCCGGACAGGACGAGATTCGAATAGTGCGCCTTGCGCTTGTCAATGTCGAACTTACGCGGCAGCAAATAAGCCTGGTAAAAGCGGGTGTAGATCGATTCATAGTGCTTGCCGCCGTAATACACCCAGCCGAGTTCGTTCTTGAGGATGTCCATCGCCTGGTTCTTGTTGTAGTCGATGAAATTGAGCACCGACACCATGCGGATGCGGCGAAGAAATACGTAGTAAAACAAATGTAGCAAAGAGAAATGAGGATAGGTTGAAAGCCTCGCCGAACCAAAACGGCGGTGAACATCCTTCACGTAGGACCAGTCGAAATATCCGTACCCCCATTTCTCCGGAAGGATCGCTTCGGAGATCACGTTGGTGCCGGTGATGACATGCTTCAGCCCCTGCTTCGCGGCGATCTTATACAACAGCGCGAAAATCGCATGATCTGTTGGCACCTCGCCGTCGGGCGTCGACGCCTTAAGAAATGAAATCTGCAAATTCTGAAACTCTTCCCAATCGATGACATGGGTATAGAGATCGATGCCAAGCTTGTTGAGAGTCTTCTCGATATTGGCGACGGCAAGTTCGGAATTCCAGCCATTGTCAAGATGGACCGCCAGCGGGCGCAATCCCAGATCCTTCACTACCCACGCCACATAGGTGCTGTCCACGCCTCCACTCACCCCAATAACGCAGTCGTAAGGCTTTCCTTCTCCCGCCCTTTTCACTTCGGCAACCAGTTGCGCGAGACGCTCCTGGCGCTGTCCCGCCGGAATGATCCGCTGACGGGCGACCTCCTCATAGCGGTGGCAATGATTACAGACACCCGCCGCATCGAAAGAGATGTCCGGATCGGTCGTATCCATGATGCATCTCGTGCAGACTGTCACTCTCTAGGTCCTCTTGAACACATGGCCGGACTTCATTGCGGCGCACCCTGCTTAAAGCAAATCCGGCACTTCGAGAAATACCGATTTGGACTATCTGGAGGAGCTCGAACTCATCGCGGCAATCTTGCGCGCGTCCCTTTCAACTGAGGACCGCGGAGAGTTCGGCATGCGAGGGATAGGTGATGAGCACGGCGCGGTGGGGGCCGTGAAACACAAACATCGCTCCCGCAGCCACCGCCGCGGCGCCGCCATGTTTCGACGCAACGCCGAAATCGGCGATCGTGCCCGCGCCGCCGGAAGCTATGACGGGAATGCTCACCGCCGAAGCGACCTTAGACACCAGCTCGATGTCGTAACCTTTCATTGTGCCGTCGCGATCGATCGCGGTCAGGAGAATTTCGCCGGCACCAAGATCCGCCATCATCCTGGCGTACGCAGCCGGCTCGTGCCCCGTAGACCTGGTGCCGCTGTCGCCATAAACCTCGTAGCGGCCCAGCAGCTTGCGTTTGACATCAATCGAAACGACGATCGCCTGACTGCCGAATTCATCCGCTGTTGCGCGCACGATTTGCGGATCGGCCAGCGCGGCAGCATTGATGACAACTTTCTCGACACCTAACCCCAATATTCTTCGCACCTGCTCGACGGAGCTTATTCCTCCGCCATAAGCGACCGGCATGAAACATTCGCTGGCGATGCTTTCGATGGTGCTGAATGCGGGTCCCCTGCCGGTGCGCGAGGCCGCAATATCGAGCAGGACGAGTTCGTCGACTTCCTTTTCGTTGAATATCCTGATCGCATTGATCGGATCCCCAACGTAGACCGGACTCTTGAACGCGGTTGTCTTCACAAGTCCGGCACCACGCAGCAGCAGCGCGGGAATGACGCGGGTCTTCAGCATCGCTCTACAAAATTCCTGAGGAATGCCATTCCGAACCGGTGGCTCTTTTCCGGGTGAAACTGAGCACCGAACAAGTTACCCCGCGCGAATGCCGCGGTGAATGTACCGGCGCCATACGACACTCCGAGCAGGACGTCGTCCACCACCTTGCACTTCACATGATACGAATGGGCAAAATAGAACCGCGTCTCGGCCGGGAAATTCGCGGTGAGTGCGGACGCCTTGGCCGGAACGACTTCGTTCCAGCCCATATGCGGGACCTTGAGACCGGGATCCGCCTTCTGATCGAACCGGACGGCTTCTGCCTCGATCCAGCCGAGACCGGACAGCACTCCCTCCTCACTGCGCTCTGTCATCAATTGCATCCCGAGGCAGACTCCGAGGGTTGGAATCCTGTCGACAAGCGCCTTTTGATTCAGCACCGGGATCATGCCGGATGCGCGCAATTTGCCCATGCCCGCATCGAAGGAACCGACCCCGGGCACAATGATCTTGGTGGCCCCGTCAAGATCATTTGGCGATGCCGCAATCCTGGACGGTGCACCGATCTTCTTGAGCATGTTTTGCATCGATCCGAGGTTGCTGGTCCCATAATCGATGATCGTAATCACTTGACCTTCTCCATATCGCGGCATTCGGAAAGAAGCGCCCGTATATTGTCAATATGGCCCCCACGGAAATATTGATCCGAAATGCTGTCCGATATGGGGGGCCAGGAACGCTTCTTCACCATCATGGCCAACGCAGAGGGATTGTCCACCAGAGCGGCGTTGTTGCGCCTCGCAAGGTCAAGCACCAGCTCGTGTCCGGGTAACGCCAGAATACCGGTTGGCGTGCCGATGCCAAGCGCTTCGTAATGGCACGCGGAGGAAACGCTTAGATGCAGGTCGGACATGGCAATCATCTCGAACGTGTCCGGCCTGGAATTCCCAGGCCACAGCTTTACCCGCTCATCGTCGGAAAATCTGTCGTAGTGGTTTGTACCGATCTCATAGCCCGGATGCAGCCGGATATTGAATAGCAGGGCTCCCGAATACAGTTTCAGGAACGCTGCTATAAAATCAGCCACTTGCTCCGCGCCGGTTCCCTGTGAGGTCAGTGTCACTACGGGGCGGTCCGGATCGGTCGAGAACTGACGCAAGCGCAAGGCCCGCGCAGACTCTATCCACGAAGCGCCCACCTCGCGAATCCGGCCAAGCCGGCCCAGCGCCGAATCCTTCAACAGGTCGCCCCACCACGAGCCGTAGACTGTCAGGATATCCGGCAGTAGCATCGAGTCTCGATCGAATTCGAGCGCTGCGGCCGGAAGTGAATCCGGATGGTTTTCGCTAAAAATGCCGTGTTGCATTTCGACAAAGGGAATGCCCAGCGCGCGCGCAGCCAGAAAGAGCGCGAACTGTCCGGAGTTCGGTATCATGACGCACCCAGGCCGGAGCCGGCGTAGAACAATGCGATAGAGCCAGCTTCGCCAGATCAGAACGCTGTATTTGCGACGAATTCGTTCTGCCGTGAATTCGGAGAGACCGAGATCGTTGGCGATGATTTGTGACAACGCCTGGAATACATCATCATGGCCGCGGATGCCGAAGATGCGCCCCAGAACGGCGCTCAACGCCACCACGGAGGTGTCGTTGAAAACCGGCTGACGAAATGCGTGCCTGGCATGCTGCTCAAATCCGGGCGCGTCGACATACAGCATCTTTTCGCCACCACCGATGGCATCGATGATCGGATCAAAGTAGATGTCGTGCCATCCACGCTGATCGAACGTGCGCAGGGCCGAACTCATGGTGGCTCCGAGATATTGAGTGCCGCCCGGCGCCACGAAAAGCTGTCTGGCGGCGGAAAACATACTCGCCAATATTTCGCGTTTCGAAGCCATCGGGCGCGAGAGCCCGAGATTTTGCATGGTAAACGAAATCTCGAACCGAAGAATCCGCCAGAGCGACATCCCGCCGATCGTCAGCTCAAATACCCGATGACGCCGCTCAAACTCCTCCAGAACGGCATTGACTTCAGCTTCCGATCGGGGTGACGGGAATGACGCCATTCACGTCAGGCCAAAGATATCCGCGACCAGCTTCATGGAGTGCCAAGAATCTCCAATGGTGGCCAGATTGGCCGGTTCGCCGCGCGTCGCCGCTATGGCCTGCACCGCCTGATAACGCAGTCCGGGCTTGTAGGCGGTGTCGTCGGCATCGATATCCGGCGCGGTGACGGCCCGGGTACCTCGCAGCTGCACGGAAACCCGCTCCACCGGCCGCAGTTCGATGCGCTGCTCAGGCGTGTTGACGGTGACGATCCAGGGCCCGGGACCGTCCCAGATTCCTTCATAAAGCCCGACGTCGCCGCTGCTGAAGTTGATCTTCGCCAAGACCAGCCCGGGCCGTTCCGGCTTCCAGGGCACGATCGGCTCGACGCTTGCGACTTCGCCGCGGCCAAGAACACGGAAGTAGTCGATCAGGTGGATCGAGTTGGCGAACATGTAGTTCCGCGCCACGAGTTCGGGCTGCTTGTTCACCAGGATCGCGGATTGCTGGTCCTGCTGATCGATGACCTTGATGAACCTTTCCGAGGAGCTACCCTTGAGCAGCTCCAACGCCTGCCGCGTGCTGGAATAGGCCCTGCGATTGAAGGCCACGAATGCCCGCCGCCCGTTGCGATCGGCCGCGTCCCGGATGCGGGTGGCATCGGCAAGATCGTAGCCGGCGGGCTTCTCGAGCAACACGGTCCATGGATGCTCGAAACAGGCAGCGGCGACTTCCGCCATCGAAAGCTCGATGACGGTCACGACGACGAGGTCCGCTTGCGTCTTGCTGTACAGGTCGGAAACGGACTCGTAGACCTTGGTGCCATGGACGGCCGCGAGCTTTTCGGCGCGCTCGCGGGTACGGCTGTAGACACCGACGATAATCACGTCGGGCAGACTGGCGAAGGCCCGCATGTGCTCTTCGGCCATATAGCCCGCGCCGACGAAGGCGACTTTCAATCCGCAAGCCAAATCCTATCTCCTCACGCCCACATGAATTTACGTTCGATCGGCAATCCATGTCCGAGAGCGACCGTGCGGCCGGCGTTTTCACCTGAAAGGTTTGCCGCTACCAGCACACCGACTGCATGCCGCCCGTTCTGGCCGGTGGGGTATACCCCACCCGAAAGCATCGCGCGCCAAAGGTCTTCTGTCGGCTTGGTCACGTCGGCCTGGGCGATCTTTCGTTGAAATTCGGTCGCCGGCATCCCGTACCTGGTTGTCGGGAGGTCCCGGTATTCGGGCAATCGATGAATGCCACGAACGTGTCCAGCCAGTTCGTCGACGAGGATCTGCCCGTTGCGGCATCCGTAAATAACCTCGATGCCGTGCCCGAGATCGGCCCCGAGTTCAATCATCAACCGTATGCCGGAGGCCGTGATGCCGCGCAGCTGGCCCGATCGATCAACGTATTGCGGACCTCTGGGATTGGGCACGTTGTTCGGGTCGAACCAGCAGGAGATTTCAGCCACCTCTTCGTCGGTTAGGTAGCGAAATGCCTCGAAGTAATGACAACCATTCATGGCGAGACCGAAATTGCTTGCGGTGACGACCATGGACCGCAATCCACCGAATTCCGGCGTCTCTGTAAGCGCCTTGATATCCGTGTATTGCTCCATGAATCGCATCTGGTGATTAACCGCCAGCCTTGCCCCGGCCGCGCGGCACGCAGCGATCATGCGGTCACACTCTTCCAACGAGGACGCCATCGGCTTCTCGCACAGGATATAGCGCACGCCGGCGCCAGCAGCCGCACAAACGAATTCACAATGGCTGGGCGCCGTTGTCGAAATCACCACGGCATCAGGTCGCATCGATTTCAGCATGCGGACCGCATCGTCAAACGCCAATGCCTTGTCTACATGGCATTCGGTCATCGTCGTCGCAAGCGCGTCCACCGACACGTCGAAAATGCCGGCAAGCTCAAATCCGGCATTGCGGGCAGCGATAATATGCCGGCGCCCCATGCGTCCGACACCGATCACACAAAGCTTCATCCAAGTCTCCAATGGCAGCGCATACCTTACCCTGACTAGATCAAAGCTGGCTGCCGAACATTCATGATTTCGGCCTGTTGCTACGACGATTATGCCTTCCAAGCAACGACGCCAGGTCATCCCCAGTCCGCTTTCGGATGAGCCGGCCAACTCCAACGCCATTTCAATTTAGTAGAATTAAGTAGGCGAGACCGATCTAAACTCTCGGCTCCTGGCATGCAAGCGCCACTCTCGCGGGACCAGGTTCGGTGGCTTCATCTCGCTATCGCTCCAAAAATGATCGCGATTAGTTGCAATTGAGGCGGCTGATCTGCGCCTAGTCTGAATCACTTCGTTGTAAGCTGGCCGCGAGAATCCGATCAAGTCAGAACTAAGACGCCTATGCTTAGTTCTAATCAGTCAGGATTTCGCTGACCAGGGGAAGCGACCAGCAAACGGGCTGGTTAGCGTCCGCATTCCCTCACTGAACTTGTACGCCAAACGAGAAAGGCTTTCGGCAAATTGCCGTTCATACTGGGCCATTTTGAAAATGTTCGCTGGAGCATTCTCGGCTCGGTGTCCTCGAACGCGTTGAAGGATCGTATTCGGCGTCTCAGATGATGGCGCGGGCGACGCTAGACTCGCAGCCTTCCGTACCAACGGAGGAAGCTTCGCGAGTGTCTCTTCGTCGGGAGGCACCACTTTATCAGGAAATGGTTCATCGGCCGGAAAAGCGCCGATCATGAATTTGATGCCGGCACGCCCGTTCATGTTCGGTTCGCGGCCATGCCAGACGTCATTGATAAAGAAATAAAAGTCCCCCTGTTTGCCATACGCGCCAGTCGCCCGACCATTGATGCGACGGCCGAGCATTCTGTTCGCGATATTGAAACGAAGGAAAAAGTCCAGGCCCCCCCTTCCCTCTTTGGTTTTGAAAGGAGGGCCGAACAAACAATTCCAACGTGGACAATACGGAAAGTAGTGGGAGCCTGGAACGAGGGACGTCGCACCATTTTCGGGGCCCGGGATATCTTCCAAGAAGAGAGCGATACCGAACTCTCCTGGGCTGTCGCGATGCCACTCGTGCGGGTTAGGAGAGATCCCGATCATTGGTCTCGGATCGGGCTCACCTGTCATCCTTTGAACGTTATAGCCCCGAAACTTGATATTCTCCCCGGCCAATTGCTTCAACACTCCCGACGACAGCGGGTCGGACAAAACTTGCTCCACCAAGAGATCGAGGGCGGGGCTCTTCGCGTAGGCGTCCAGCAAAATCTGGGTCGGCTTGGTGAGAATTGAAATGCCGGCGTCACCCGTGAACCAAGCGGCTTCCACTCCCCCGTCCTGCCTCTCCCGAATGTCCCTGTCCAACCAAGCCTGTATTTCGGCGCGTGCCTTATCCACGAGTTGTGGTTCCAGGCTATTCTTAAAAACGTAAAATCCGTTGCGCTCAATCTCGGACGAAATATCTGAAATCTGCTGCAACATTGTTCGCGACTCCCATCCGACGCGCCATTCTGGTTGCCAACCAAGCTATCACACCCCGGTATTTACGACAGGCGGTGCAGACGCTGTAGTAGAACCAGCAACGATTTTCTAGCAAGCTCATTGGTATAACAGATTCTAGCAAGCTCATTGGTATAACAGATACGCCCTATGTATCTACAGTTCCATCTTTTTTTGCCCGAAGCCGTCGCGTAGAAGTCACTCCCCCGCTTGCGGTTCCGACAATTCCAGCGCCAATCAGAGAACCGCCCTGGCAGTCGATCGTCAACGATCCCCACCATGGGGCATCACCTCGCGCTGGCGCTCGGTCAAGATCGGCTGCAAAGATCGAATCGCTTGAGAGTAGAACGGGATTGGTCCGAAAACGGCCCGTACTTGCAAGGACAGCGGTCTCAAAACTCCAACGTCCCGACTAATGGCTGGATACCGGAGCATCAGCTTTCTTCGTCTTCCACAAGGTCCAATGACTGGGACTCGATCATGTTCCAGTACCTTCCGCGCCGGGCTATTAGCTCATTGTGAGAGCCGACTTCGACAACATGTCCACGGTCGATCAGCATTATGGTGTCCGCCCGCCTCACGGTGGATAGACGGTGGGCAATAACAATCATGGTTTTGCGGCGCGACAGTGCCAGCAGCTGCTTCTGGATCGTTCTTTCGGTCAGCGTATCGAGCGCGCTCGTCGCTTCGTCAAGTATCATGACATCGGGATCACGAAGAAAGGCGCGCGCGAGCGCAATACGCTGGCGTTGCCCGCCGGAAAGATGAGACCCTCTGTCACCCATCACCGTCTCGTAACCGTCGGGCAGACTCTCGATCCATTCATCGATTGCAGCCAGCCTGGCTGCAGAACGCATCTGGTCCAGTGAAACTTCATTCCGGAGACCAAAGCAAAGGTTTGCCCTGATTGTGTCATCCATGACCACGATGTCCTGAGTAACGACGCCAAGGCGCCGCCACCAGGAAGCGATCTCGATATCCTTAAGACTTGCGCCGTCCACATACACGGTACCGGAGTTGGGGGCGTACAAGCGAGTTATCAAATTAATAATGGTCGACTTTCCCGCACCAGAAGGGCCAACAATAGCGACCATGTGACCTCTTGGTACAACGAAACTGACTTTGTCGAGAACGTTCGGCCTGCCTTCCTCGTAGGCGAAGCATACATCTTCAAATCGAATTTCATTCGTGAAGTTGTCTACACGAATGTGTCCATCCCGCTCTCTGGCTGCTTCGGCTTTTTCAAGAAACGCATCAAATTCCCTGAATGCGTCTAGATGAATGATGATGTTGTTTCGAGAAATGTTGATGATGCTGAGTGGGGGCAGAATTCGAAACAGCAGGATAAAGAAAATCACGAGAACCCCAACCGCCTGCCCCACGACATCAGGATCCAAAGTGCCGGCAAGCATCACGATGACGCAAATCAGAATGCCACCAACCGTGCTGAAAAATGGCACCGTCATGTTTTCGACGGCAACGGTCTTGTCGCGCGCACGCTCCAGGTCCTTCAGCGAAGCCTTCAAATCGCGCTGAACGTCCTGAGTGGCGCCGGCTAGGCGAATTAATCTTCCGCCGTAGAGCGTTTCATAAAAAAGCTGGCCAAACTGCAAGTTCGCCTGCGACACTTCCAGGCCAACGCTGTGAACCAGCTTTGTCGTCATAGCCCTAAAAACAAGCGAGACGAGAACCACGTACACGAACGCAACAAGAAATAGAAGCGGTGCCACGAAGCTCAACACGGCAATGTAACTGAACAAGACGGCGACGTTCGCGGCAAGAGTAGCAAAGAATCTCAGGGCGATCCCGATGCGGGCCGGCTGATTGACCGTGATATTTGATATCTCGCCCGCGCCGATCGTATCGACAAACTTCATGCTTGTTTTAATAAACGCAGAATACGCCCGAAACCGAAGATGAAGATCGATCCGGTGCGGGATGGCATATCCCACGAACTCCTGGGCGAATTGCAACGCCCCTCTCAGCAGGACAACGACCAACATAAGAGCGCCAGCCCAGAGCAGCCGTCGGTCAACGGGGAGATCATTAAAAAGGACGGACATCCGACCCAACAGAGGAACGTTGGCAAAGACATTCGTGTTACCCATCGTTTGCAACAACGGCACCAGAAGGAAGACACCAAAGCTCTCTGTCACGGTGCCGAATACCGCGAGGCCCACGAATAACCACAGTAATTTCCGGTGGCTTTGGCTGTAGCGCCAAGCCAGCGAAAAAACGGCCTTGTAACCTTTGATTTTACGCCCAAACATGGCAACCAACAGCGTGCTCCAGTGATGCTTCGTCAGCACAGCAAGCGTTTCTCGATTCTCCTGCTCCCAACCCGCTGAGATTTGGACCACCCGGCGTTTCAGGTCAACCATTGTCGAATCGACCTTGTTACCCTGAATCAACAGGGTGGCTCTCGCCACCCAAGGCGGCTTGGCGACAACCTTCAACTCCACTGTGGCTTAACGTTCAGCAGTAGGGTACGCAAAATCTGAAACGATGCAGCTGAATCCGATGTCACAAGACCGCTTACAAAGCAGCACTGATCAACATGCGCCCGAGAAGCGGCGATACAGACCAGAAATCGATGGCCTGCGAGGGATCGCGGTCCTCGCCGTGGTGTTGTTTCACGCCAATTTCGGATCGTCCAATGCCTACGCCCTCCAAGGTGGCTATCTAGGAGTCGACATATTTTTCGTGATATCCGGGTACCTGACCGGAGTGCTGGTGCTCACTGACCTCAGGCGCCAGACCTTCTCGCTCCGTGATTTCTACATTCGCCGCGCAAGACGAATACTGCCAGCCCTCTTCCTGGTTCTCACCGTCACCCTTTGTCTCGCACTGTTGATCCTCGTACCGCAACCGCTTGTTGACTTTTCTCGCAGTCTCGTTGCCAGCATTTTTTTCGCTGCCAATATTTTCTTCTGGTGGCGAATAGATTATTTTTCAGAGCCTGGCGAACTGACTCCCCTGCTGCACCTCTGGTCTCTTGCGGTAGAAGAACAATTTTATCTTCTGTTCCCGCCAATGTTGCTGCTGGTCTGGCGGTGTGGGCGACAAGCGACTCTTTGCTTGATGATTGTCGCGACGGCAAGTTCAATCCTGTTGGCTTTTCACAACGGCGCAGTTGATGCTGCGGGCACGTTTTATTTCCTTTACTACAGGGCATGGCAGTTCCTGATAGGCGCTGTTCTCGCTAAAATGCGCGCAGACCATCGAGATTCACGGCATCCTTTTGGTGCAGTGCTTCCTGTCATTGGTTTGGGGCTTGTTCTCTGTTCGCTCGTCTTGCTTGGATCGCGAGGTGCAATCGGAATGGGCTCCATAACAGTAGTGATCGGAACATCGCTTATCATTGTTGGCGATCGTGGTCCCGCATTCTGGCTGCTCACGCGGCGGCCTCTCGTTTGGATCGGCCTTATTTCCTATTCGCTTTATCTTTGGCATCAGCCAATACTGGCTCTCGGAAGATCATATCTGGTCAATGCTCCAGGCGGCTCCACACTGACATTGCTGCTGTCGGCAAGCTTTGCATTGGCATTTTTAAGCTGGCGCTACGTTGAACAGCCGTTTCGGCATGCTGCAATCAACCGTGAGCAACTGGCTGCGTCCGCGATCCTGACCGTTGTGATGCTCGTTGCCGCGGGACTCTCTTCACTTCTCACGGGCGGCTTTCCTGGGAGATATTCCCAGGTTCAGCAACACCTGCTGGAAATCACGCCCGAACGCGGGATAGCGTATGTGGAGGGAAGAACCTGCACAAGGAGAGCAATTGTCGATGCCTGCATCATCGGAAGGCCAGGTACAAAGCCGCATTTCGCGGTGCTTGGCGACAGCCACGCCGAAACACTCACCGGTCCCCTCTCCGACCTGCTTAACAGGAATTCTGCATCGGCGTATGTATACACTGACGCAGGATGTCCATTTATCATCGGTGTTGTCGAACAGAATAGTAATAGCCATTGCGATGAATACAACAATGACGCGTTTCAGGCATTAAAGGCCAATCAGGTATCAGATGTTATTATCAGTGACCGAAGCACTGCGTATATGCTGGGTACCCGCTTCGATAACCAGGAAGGTGGGATAGAACCAGGACTACCATTCCCAGTCGCACCAGTCGGATTTAGGGGTGACGACCACGCAAGGACTCTGGCGGTGGCAAGCCAATTGCGTGAAACGCTCCGGCGGTTGGCCGAAAACAATATTGTCGTGTACTATGTGCTGCCGGTACCCGAAGTCGGCTGGAATGTTCCGCGGACCTTGGTGAAGCTAATTGCCCAGGGACACCTTCCACTGACGACGAGCCTAGCGGTTTATCTGAAGCGAAATGAAAAGGTGTTCGACATCCTCAACGAGTTCAAAGATAATCCAAAAATCATCCCGATATATCCGCATAAAACGTTTTGCAGTGCCGTCTCGGGACGATGCGCTACCCATGAAAATGACGAAATATTTTACACCGATACCGACCATCTCAGCCGGCAGGGTGCAGAGAAATTGGTCGCTGCTACCGCGAAAATAATAAAGTTTCACGATTGAGGGCGGCCGGGACTTGATCGGATTTCATCCGGTCAGCGACAATCAATCGACCTCTCGATTCGGTTGACCATTGACGATCCTGGTCAGGAGTAGCCAGATCGGCAAGCGGATCCATGTCATTCAGCTTACATTTCTCGATCAGCGAGGCGGGGGCGGCCCAGTGTTGGGCGGCCCATCGGAGCCTGCAAACAATGCAATTTTCGATTGGGCGTGATGGGCCCGATGGAGCGTTCGACGGTTTTGTTGTCGATCTGGACGCGCCCATCGTCGAAAAGGTGTCAGCCCTCCCAGCATGCGTGTGAGAAACTTCGCTTCGCCTATGCATTCCGGACGGATCAAATCGAACATCGTATGAAAGCCACCGGCCCCCAGCACGCGTCCGGCTGCGCCACCTAAGCATAAATTCGTTCGCGACACGACATACAAAGGGAAGCCAAAATCCACCAAATCGAACTCAGCGGTCGCGAATGGAAATTGTCAGCAGTGGCCGCCGACAGCGCGACCGTCGCCCAGTCCGAATCGCTCAGTCGCTCGCTACCAGCCGCGACCCCTTCTGTCGAAAGTATCTATTCCGGCAGAGTCGACCTGGAAGAACGCGGCCATTTTTTCGAGCTTGCGACCGTCGCCACAGCCGATTTCCAGGATGCCGTCGGTATGCGCCCGAAAGGCGCCCAGCACATCCTTGAGCGTTTCGACTTCGAAGCTCGTACCGGAACATTGCAGAGCATCCCGATTTTTGAGATTCGAGCGTTAGCTTCGCTCGCTTCAAAGAGTCACGTTTGATCCTGCCGTCTGTACCAACGCAGTGAGCCGACATGCCTTTCCTCGCTTCAACCTATCTAGCCGGCAGATTGAATTCATCCAGCGACACGGACGCAATCTCTCTCTCATTTGAAAAAGTCACGCGTCGCCGCCACGACAACATCTACGTCGTCCATTGTCATGTGCTCTCCGATCGGAAGGCTCAGGAGTTGCGCGTCGCTGCGGTTGACAAAGAGGTCCTCGTCAGCCTGGCCAAAAGATGCGTAAGCCTGGAGCTTTGGCAACGCGATCGGATAGTGAATGCCGGTCTGGATTCCCTTCGCGCGCAAATGCGCCGCGAGCGCATCGCGTGCTTTCGTTCGCACCACGAATAAATGATAGACCTGCCGCGCCCAATTCTTGCGCACAGGGAGCGTGAGCTCGGGAATGTCGCGTAGAAGGTCGAGATAACGATTTGCAATCGCGATCCGGTGCTCCGTCCAGCGGTCAAGATGCCGCAGCTTGACGCTCAGGATCGCAGCCTGCAGTCCGTCGAGGCGCGAACTGCGCCCCTCGAATTCGTGATCATATTTAGCGATCCGCCCGTGATTGGCGATCATCCGCATCTTCCGTGCCAGAACCTCGTCATTGGTCACGATGGCCCCGGCATCCCCGTAGGCGCCAAGATTTTTTCCAGGATAAAAGCTGAAAGTCCCGACGTCGCCGATCGTGCCGACCCGGCGGCCGTTGAACTCGGCTCCGTGGGCCTGAGCGCAATCCTCGACAATCCTCAAACGTCGTTCCAGCGCGATCTGCTGCAGCGAGGCCATGTCACAGGGGTGCCCATACAGATGGACGGGAATGATAGCCGCCGTGCGCGCCGTCAGCTTAGCACGGACGTTTTCGGCAGTGAGAGTGTAACAATCCGGGTCGACATCGGCGAAGATCACGCGGTGACCGCAGCGGCTAACAGCCTCCGAGGTCGCGATAAAACTGTTTCCCGGCACGATAATGTCAGACGCTGCCGGCAAATCCAAGGCTTCGATCGCGATTTCCAACGCATCGGTGCCGTTGCCAACGCCGATGCAGTATGACGCCGTGATCCATCTGGCAAAGTCCTGTTCGAATGCCGGGACGAACGGGCCTCCGACGAAGGCCGAACTCTGGATGACCGCAGCAACCGCGGCGTCAAGCTCGTCCTTGATGTAAAGGTACTGCGCCTGAAGATCGAGAAACTTGATCACGAGATGTTCCGGATTTTGCGAGCAGGGTTTCCGGCATAGATTCCCCGTTCGGTAATGTCGCGCGTGACAACGGCGCCGGCGCCGATCACGGCGCCCTCGCAAATCCTGACCGGCAAGATGGTGGCATTCGAACCGATCGAGACGTTGTTGCCGATGCTGGTCTGTTTCCAAAGCGACCTGTCGCCTCGAGCCGGACCGCCGTTACTGAATTCGTCGTTGATGAACATGACGCCGTGACCAATGAAGCAATCCTCGCCGATGGTGACGAGTTCACATACGAACGAATGTGACTGAATACGAGAGCGCGCGCCAATTACCACCTGTTTCTGGATCTCCACGAAGGGACCGACGAAAACGTCGTCACCAAGCTTGCAGCCATAAAGATTGCAAGGCTCGGTTACCACGACCCGCGCGCCGGATGCCACATCCACAATTCTTATTCGGCGGGTTTCAAAATCCATTGCTTCTCCTCATCTGGATTAATGCGGTCGTTAACGGCATCCAACACCAAGGCCGACAGCCGTCGTCCGGCTCCGTCATCCAGTTGCCCCCAGTATTTCATGACACTGCATTGTCTCTCCTTTAAGGCGGCAGCAAACTTCTCGTCGTCGACAAATCGTGTCATCAGCGACCGAAAATCTCCCAGTTCTTCTACACTAAGAACCCCCGCAGCGGACTCGTAGTCGGCGTAGCGGTAGCGGTATGTATCGTAGTTTATAACAGGAATCCCACATGCGATGGCCCATCGGATCGTCGCAGATATCGAGGCGACATAGAGATCGCAGAGAGGAATTAATTCAGCGGTGGGCTGAAGCGAGATTTTGACATTCGGGCCCTCGAAGCCCGAGAGGCGTTCGAGGGGAATACGCGGATGCGGCCTGATCAGGGTATTCGCCCGTGTGGCGAGCATTCTGAAGCTCGCCATCCAGGCCTCGACGAGTGCATCATAGTCGGGAAATTCAAATCTGCTTGTATCCGTGCCTTGATACTGATCGGGGGAAAACCACAAAGGATCAGTGGCCGATCGGATTGCCACCCGTACTTCGAGCAAATCTCTTCAACGAACCGCTGCTTGTGACTCCGAACATGATGAAACATCGCCCCGTTTAAATCACCGATGACTTTCAACTGTTCGACAGGAAACCCCAATTTTATATAAAGGTCACGCTGCGCGTCACTATCGAGCGCTATGCTGACCGCGCTACCGCGATTCAGAACCCATGGAGCAGGAGAGGATAGTCCAAGAAATTCCTGGCATGATGCCTTGATGGCAGGCTGACGAAGCAGATCCCTGCCCTCGTGATTAAATCGCCACTTGGGATGCCGGTGAACAAGTCGCCGTGCAACGGCCCCACGCGCTTGATACATTGGATTGTCATAATAATAGCGCGCTGGCTCAAGCGGGTTCGGGATTGTAAATGGAATGACCATACTGGGAATATTTAGTCGACGACCTTTGGCCACAAAGATCGTCGACAGCGTTTCGACATTGTCCTCCGGCAGCATAATCAGATCTGGTTGTATGGCCCTGAGAAATTTTTCTACGCCTCTCGCTCCCCGAAACAGGTGCTTTAGTTGCTGAAGCAACTGTCCTGCCTGCGTCTTCCGCAGGTCAAACAGCACTTCCCGCAGCTTCGTTCGTACGCCTCGCAGAGCAGAACGCAGGCCTCCACGAAAAAACAGAAAGAGAGGAGCGAGCACCGCGCGCAGTGCGTTGTGGGCAAGGGACGCGCCCGACGACGATAAAATGCGCGTGCGCAATGCTTTCTTCACACGATATCCCAGATGCAGTTGGCGTCGCATCTTTCGCGCCAGTCTCAGGACTCGAAAAGCGATCACCAATACCAATAGGCCCGGCAACAGGGTGACTTGAACAATTTTTGATCGAGATCCCGATCTTTCCAGAGGCCGACTGCACGGATCGGCTTCTCAGCAGATTGCGTAGACGGCTTCCGAAACCTCCGCTTGTTTTTTCCGTCGGCCAGACCGGTGCAAATTCAGAGCCAGCCTTAAATAGACTGGAATAATCGTAGACCTGATAATTTTTCATCGTTTCATCAAGATAGCTTCCCGCATTGACGATCATGAACACGACATCTACTTTAAGTTGTTTTCTGATGAGTTCGGCGGCAGTCACGCAATGAGCCCACATCGCGCCAGAATCTATGTAAAAGAGGATTCTGAGGCGTCGCACTTGGTCGCGAGAAGGGAAATCGCCGGAAATCGTCATATATGCTCCAAGAACGCATTCGCCGAATGGACTATTGATTTGGCCCAGCGGGCTTAAGCGTGGCGTGAACCGTAGGGGACATCCTCTCCTGTATCAATCGACTCGCAAAGCGCCGAGATTAGCTCAAGATTCTTTCGACCTTCGGGACGGTCTACCAGGGCCGCGCGTTGATTAACCAGGCAAGTCCATGACGTGCTGATAATGACCGAAGCCATAGACTGTCCGCGGGTTGACGGAAACTTTCCATCACCTTAGCATCTAAAGGGAGCTCGTTCACGACTTCCAATGCCTGATTTGAGCCCCTTCTCTCTCGGGATCGACTAGAACCCTCGAGATCGGTTGACGGGCAGCCGTGGCGGCCTCGATACGCAGCGCCGTTGCGGAACTTAAGGTTGACACAGCCGTGTCTTCAGCTGCGGTTCTCGCCAAGGCCATTGCTGCGCGCCCGTGAACGCGCGCAACATCTCCAAAGAACCAGTCCAGCACGTCGCTCTTCGGCTCTCCCGGGACGACAGTGCGCCCCCCGCGGCTCAGGCGATCGGACCAGGGTGCCGACGGTCATCCCGACGCTCGTGCCGGACAACAAATAACGTCCGAGGATTTAGACCCTTATACCGGACCACGACTGACCGATACCCTTATGATGCTAGCTTATCGCGAGCCACTGAAGCGTATTCCTCCGGCGGCGGCCGCCTTGCGTAGTTTGAGAGGCGGGCCGAGGATTTGACCTTAGGTCTAGCTTTAAGGTCACGTGGCGAATGCAGGTCAATGTGCTGGGCGCCGAGCGTCGGCGGCGATGGAGTTACGACGAGAAGGTTCGCCTGGTCGAAGAGACCTTGCATGCTGGCGAGACGGTCTGCGGCGTCGCGCGCCGGCACGGGGTGGCTCATAGCCTGCTGTTTACGTGGCGTCGACAAGCGCGCCAGGGTCGACTGGGCGGAGATGCCGCGCCTGCTCTTGTTCCCGTCGAGATCATACCCGTGGCGGCTCCGATCTCGAACGGCGTGCCACAACCACCGTCTTCACCGCCTGCGCA
This sequence comes from Bradyrhizobium sp. LLZ17, assembly GCF_041200145.1. Taxonomy (NCBI): domain Bacteria; kingdom Pseudomonadati; phylum Pseudomonadota; class Alphaproteobacteria; order Hyphomicrobiales; family Nitrobacteraceae; genus Bradyrhizobium; species Bradyrhizobium zaerense. Next base: position 32,458 of record NZ_CP165734.1, on the reverse strand, counting down.
GCGTGCAAGGACTGGAATCATCGAGATCGAGCTTGGCGGCTGTCGCGTTCGCGTTGACCGCGACGTGGACGTTGAGGCGCTGCAGCGAGTTCTTGAACTCCTGCGGCGACGATGATCCCGATTCCGAGCGGCGTCAGGGTTTGGATCGCCACTGGCCATACCGATATGCGTCGTGGCATGCGAAGCCTTGCTCTAACAGTTCAGGAGAGCCTGAAGCGCGATCCCCACGCTGGCGATCTCTACATCTTCCGTGGCCGCCGCGGTGATCTGGTCAAGATTCTCTGGCATGACGGGTTGGGCCTGTCGCTCTACGCCAAGCGCCTAGACCGCGGAAAGTTCATCTGGCCCTCGGCATCGGCCGGCGCGATATCGATCTCAGCGGCGCAAATGGCTTACATGCTTGAGGGCATCGACTGGAGGAATCCCCAACTAAGCTGGCGGCCGCAGAGCGCAGGCTGAGCAGAATAATCTGCAGCCTTTTTTTGCATTTTGGGGAGTCACATCGCGTCCAATCTGTGATTCACTGCGTCGCATGAATGCTAATCGCGACGCTGCTCCGGATGACATTGCCGCCCTGAAGGAGGCGCTGACTGTCGAGCGCGCGAAGGGTTTGGAGATCGCCGCTGAACTCGCGGTCGCCCGCGCGAAAGCGTCGGAAGACGAGGCGCTGATTGCCCAGCAGAAGCTGCAGATCGCCAAGCTAAAGCAACAGATCTACGGACAGCGGTCGGAGCGTTCTTCGCGCCTGATCGAGCAGTTGGCGCTGACATTCGAAGAGCTGGAGGCCGATGCCACCGAGGACGAGCTTGCGGCAGAACGAGCCGTGGCCAAGACGACGACAGTGCGCGGATTTACGCGCAAGCGCCCCGAGCGTCAGACCTTCCCCGAGCATCTGCCACGCGAGCGGGTGGTGATTGATCCGCCGACAGCTTGTGAATGCTGCGGCAGCAACCGTCTGCGCAAGCTCGGCGAGGACGTGACGCGGACGCTGGAAGTGGTGCCGCGCCAGTGGAAGGTGATCGAGACGGTGCGGGAGAAGTTCTCCTGCCGTGACTGCGAGAAGATCAGCCAGCCACCGGCGCCGTTCCACGCCATCGCCAGGGGGTGGGCCGGCCCAAGCCTCTTGGCCATGATCGTGTTCGAGAAGTTCGGTCAGCATCAGCCCTTGAACCGTCAGGCCGAGCGCTACGCTCTGGAAGGCGTGCCAATCGCGCTGTCGACCATGGCAGACGCCGTAGGGGCGTGCTGCACGGTGTTGGAGCCGCTGTCGCGGCTCTTGGAAGCCCACGTCATGGCAGCCGAACGCCTCCATGGCGACGACACCACCGTGCCCGTGCTGGCCTTGGGCAAGTGCGATGTCGCTCGATGCTGGGTCTATGTGAAGGACGACCGCCCCTTCGGCGGCTCAGATCCGCCGGCGGCGATGTTTTATTACTCGCGCGATCGAAGTGGTGAGCATCCGCAGGCGCATCTGGCCAACTACACCGGGATCCTCCAGGCCGACGCCTTCGGCGGATACATCAAGCTCTACGAGCCCGCGCGAAGTGCTGGGCTGATCAGGGAAGCGGCCTGTTGGGTCCATGCCCGACGCCCGTTCTTCGCCATGGCGGATCTTGAGGAGAACGCGCGGCGCAAAGCGGCCGGAAAGAAGGAGATCGTCATCTCGCCCGTTGCCATGGAGATCGTGCGCCGCATCGACGCTCTGTTCGAGATCGAGCGCTCTATCAATGGCCAAAACGCCGACCAACGAAAGGCTGTTCGCCAGGCGCAGAGCGCGCCGCTCGTCGCCGATCTGGAAGCCTATATGCGCGAGCAGTGCGCGAAGCTCTCCCGCGGTCACGATCTGGCCAAGGCCATGAACTATATGTTCAAGCGCTGGGCCTCCTTCACGCGCTTCCTCGACGATGGCCGCGTCTGCCTCTCGAACAATGCCGCCGAAAGAGCGCTGCGCGGCATCGCATTGGGCAGAAAGTCGTGGTTATTCTGTGGATCCGACCGCGGAGGGCGCCGAGCCGCCGCCATGTATAGCCTCATCGTCTCTGCCAAGATGAACGCAATTGACCCTCAGGCCTGGCTCGCCGATGTACTCGCTCGCATCGCCACCCACCCCGCCCACAGGCTCGATGAGCTGCTGCCCTGGAACTGGAAGACTGCGCAACAGCAAGGCCTTGCGGCGCAGGCGGCTTGATGGGGCACGTCAACAAAGTCAGCCACGTGTTCACTCTCAGCCATGTCGCTGAGATACTCGGTGAAGACGAGGAATGGCTGTTCGAGGTCGCCGAAGAAATGGACACCGAGGATGGCCAGCTATGGGTCGTCGGCGTCGGTGAAGACGGGGTGATGGCGTTCACCGATGACGGGATCGAGAATCTCAAAGAGCTGATCGCAATCCACAAGGACACGCCCAGCATCATCGAAAAACGCCGCCGAGCGCTCGCTGCGATGATGAAGCCGAAGATCGAAGAGTCCGACGAGATCTAACCGCTAACTGGATAGACCAGCGCGCCTGCGGCCTACAGCGCATGGTTACACTGAAGCAGCAACGCTGGTCGGCAAATCCCTGGCAAGCGCCTGCTACTAATCGCTTAGCGAAGTTACTCGACCGAGCCACTCAACGCTAAGCAGATACGATGGTGCCATCATGGTGATAGATGTGAGTGCTTGTGAGGTGTCCGTTTGCGGCGTAGTCGTACACAGTATAGTCAATGCCACTGCCGGTATGATCGTAGACCGTGTATGCTGAGGTTCCATCATATTTTTCGACGGTCACGTACGCCAATTGCCCTGAGGCATTGTAGCCGGAGATTGCGTCTTTCCAACTTTGAAGATGCTGAGGATCGTAACTCGTGACCAGGAGTGAATGATTCGGATCGTTCGGGTAGATAGAAACTGAGGTCGATTGGGCGGCAGCGTTGTACTGCGACACCGCCCACTGGAAGTTCTCAAGATGGGATGGATTGTAGTCGGTCAAGGTTGTTGTTCCATCATCGTTCTTTGCAGTCAGATGATTGAGCCGGTTCTGGGCGTCATAACCTAAGATCTCATACGACCAACTCTGGTTGTTTTGCGTATCGTAGACAGTGACTTCCCGATCGGGAGCGCTGATCACACCATCACCATTTAGATCTTGATGGAAGGTAGCCTCAAGCGAAGTCAGCGAGTAGCTAGAGCCAGATATGGTGCCGGTTAGATTAGCGACCAAGTTGCCATTGCTATCAACGCTCCAGACCATGTACTGATCGACACCCGATGCCTTCCAGGCGAGATCGTAACCGCTTCCGACCTGCTCCGCAGCAATGGGCACCATCGGCGAGAACTGACCAGGGACTATTGATACGCCGCCATACTTCAGCGATGGCCCAGCACCGCCCGTCGTTGGATTCATAAAATAGTTGGTGCCGGCCTGCACCAGGGAGGTGGACCCATACGACTCAATCGTGACAGGCGAATTGACTGCTAGGTGGAATCCAAGGACATCAAGCTGCTTTAGGTCGACCGACGTCAATCCTTGAATTGTGCTGCTCGTGTAGTATTCATTGAACGGGTCGTTCGGCCCCTGCACGCCGCTGTTGAGGAAGTCGCTGGGATCGGATGTCTGGCCGTAATCCGCGATCTTGGTCGCACCGTTGTCGAGGGAGAAGTAGGCCGCCGGCGCGGTCGCGGCGCCCTGGAACAGGTGAACGTTTTGACTCGTAAAGCGGAAGAGGTCAAAGACGTCCGGCGCCGAACCATATGGCACGCGGCCCATCGCATGGGTCAGTTCGTGCAGCGCGACGCCAACCAGCAGATTGGGATTGATGTCGGTGGAGAAATTCGCGCTGGCGTCGTCCGTCGTGGTGTCGTTGGCACCAATCACACCCCACAGCTTCAGCTGTGCATTCCACACCGCAACATTCGACTGCCCCTGGATCGTGGAGCCGGTAGGCAGGCTGTTGAACGTGGTGTCGCCGGCGCTCGCATTGGTGGCCAGCTCCGAGCGGGTCCACGCGTATGTTTCATATAGGCCGTTATCAGGGCCAGCCGCGGCGCCGCCGCCGATGCCGCTGTAATCGATGTTGATGTTGACGGTGATCTTGTCGCTGATGTTGGCAGCCAGGATCGCGACGGCCTGCTGCAGGCCGTTCTTGAAGCTTGCCGGCGCAGCTTGCGCCGCGGCGTCGAGGATCAAGTTGATCGTGATCCCACCGGAGGTGACCGACATGACTGAGCCGGTCGTGGTGGTCGAACTCGGAGTGGCTCCCGCGGTGTCCGGGAAATAGCTTCCCTGAATGTCGCCGCCGACAACCGTGTAGAAGGGATCGTCGGAAAGGAGTTCGTCCTGGGTAGATGCCCTTGTCATTCTCTCACCTCGACTTCGGTCGCGGCCCTCGGACTTTGCGAAAGCCCGGCCAAAAACGACTCGCCACGCTCGACGCCGGAAATATCATGACTCAAGCCAAAAGGATTGACTTGGCGGCGTTAAATTCCAGTTTCGATGGAACCAACAAATGCGCCCGGTGGCGCAAACCCTTTATCAATCATAAAATGCTCGCCGATCCGGGCAACTACCGGGCCGTTGCCGGTGCGTGCGGAACCATCGTTCCTGCTCCCCGGTCAGCCTCGCCATCAAGGGCCATTGAACTTGCGCTGAATTTGCCCGATCAAAAGATTGCAGTAGCCCCGCCCTCCTGGAGTCTCCGAATGCCAGTGCCGCATGCCTCACAGGCCCTCTCCCGCTTCACCGTGCTCGATCTGACCCGCGTCCGGTCGGGTCCCACTTGCGTGCGGCAGTTCGCCGATTGGGGCGCCAACGTCATCAAGATCGACGCGCTCACCGAGGATGCCGGCGGCGAGCAGCCGGGCGGCCCGCGGCACGGGGCCGACTTCCAGAATTTACACCGCAACAAGCGGGCGATCACGCTGAACCTGAAGGACGAGCGCGGGCTTGCGGTCTTCAAGCGCCTCGCCGCCAAGGCCGATGTCGTGGTCGAGAACTTCCGGCCTGACGTGAAGAAGAAGCTCGGCATCGACTATGACAGTCTCGCCAAGATCAACCCGCGCATCGTCTATGGCAGCATCTCCGGCTTCGGCCAGGACGGCCCCTATCACAAGCGGCCCGGGTTCGATCAGATCGCGCAGGGCATGGGCGGGCTGATGTCAATCACCGGCGCGCCGGGCGAAGGCCCGATGCGGGTCGGCATTCCCGTCGCCGACCTCACCGCGGGCCTGTTCTGCGCGATCGGCATCCTCACCGCGCTGCTCGAGCGGGAGGTCTCGGGTAAAGGCCAGTGGGTGCAGACCTCGCTGCTGCAAGCGCAGATCTTCATGCTCGACTTCCAGGCGGCGCGCTGGCTGATGGAGAAGGAGGTCGCCAAGCAGGCCGGCAACAACCACCCGACCAGCATCCCGACCGGCGTGTTCAAGACCTCGGACGGCTACATCAACATCGCCACCACAGGCGGCCGGATCTGGGAGCGCTGCGCGCAGGCGATCGGCGCACCCGAGCTCTACAGCCATCCCGACTATGCGACGGCGCCAGCCCGCTCCAAGAACCGCGACGCGCTCAACGCCGAGATCGAGAAGCGCACCCTGACGAAGTCCACCGAGACCTGGGTCAGGGAGCTCAACGATGCCGGCGTGCCCTGCGGGCCGATCTACGCCATCGACCAGATGTTCGAGGACCCGCAGGTCAAGCATGTCGGCATTGCACAGGACGTGCCGAACGAGGAGGACCGCCGCATTCGCCTGGTCGGACAGCCCGTCACGCTGTCGCGGACTCCGAGTCGGATGGCGGCGCGGCCGCCGGAGTTCGGCGAGCAGACGGACGAGGTACTGAAGGAATTCGACTTTGGCGCGGACGAGATTGCGATGCTGCGAGACGCCCGAGTGATTTGAGGCAGCCTCACAATTCGACTAGGTTTACCGCATCGTGGGCGCCAGCTCCTATGCGCGCCCTTGAGGGACGATCGAAGCAAGTTTCTTTTGTCCAGCACACCTGCCAAATCGTGCGGCTTGGTCAGAAACGCGCGACATCCCGCTTCTTTCGAGCCGTGTAGCAGAATGATATTGTCGCTGCTATTCGCTGCGGTTTCGCTGCCGTTCTCCACGACGATTCCTTCAATCTTCAGAGCACTTGGGCTAGCCAGTCTAGCGTCCAATGATAGATGTCGAAGTGCTTATCGATACAATCGGTCCAGAACCAGCTTTGCTCTGGCGTTGTTCGCAGTGGCCTAAGGGAAAGAATATCGACGCCTGACCGGCTGAGTTACACGGACTGGCATTGAAAGGCGCTGCAGTCACGGTCACGGTCACGCAGATCTTTGCGCCGAGCTCAACAATGCCTCAGCGCGAAACCACAAGGAATGCGCCCAACCAGATCCGCGCGCGCTCGCCGTATTATCGACCAGACGTTCTAGCTCCCAGTAAGTAGCGCCTCCGCCGAAGCGATAGACCCATATCGCTCGTCAGTTTGGCTAAGATATCGGGAATTTATCACCATGGTCCTGATAGTCCGCCGCGAGACGCCATCCCGCAATGTCACTGGCAACACCGCAACGGTCGCAGCCCAGTTTCTTTTCACTCACGAGCCACCGTCCTCGCGCGAAGGCGCGCTGAGAGGAGGGCTTCAGACACTTTGGACAAGCAAGGGGCATCCGCCGGACTTTCCATTGGTCCAGCAGCTTGAACATACCTCCCAAAAGCAGCAGATGAAGGCGCTCTACTCGCATTTTTCCGAAACTCTGACTTGGCTCAGCAACAAGGTCGTTGCAAAATGGACGCGAGCAATTGCGCACAAAAGTGGCACATTTACAACCTTGGCTGATCTCTGCTCTTGTGACACTGCGTGGCTGGCGCCAGGTTTTCACCTGTGACATAGATCCTGGCGGTCGGAAGTAGTTGCGGAGCAAGGCACGGAAGAACCAGGGGATAATAGCTGAACAGCCTTGGGCTCCATCCCAATTGGAGTTGGCCCTGTAACACTTGATCGCCATTCACCTCCTATTTCCGAGTTTGGCGCTACCGCCCCCTGGGCAGGCACCACTCTGCCGGTCCTCTCCGAGCCCACTGGAACCGATTATGCCGTTTGACAGCTACAGCACCAGCCGCATCCTGGTCACAGGGGGCGCCGGCTTCATCGGATCCCACCTCTGCGAGCGGCTGCTCGCGACGGGGGCCGAGGTAGTCTCCGCAGACAATTATTTCACGGGCAGCCGGCGCAACATCGCCCATCTGATCGCGAACCCGCTGTTCGAGGCGGTCAGGCACGACATCACCTTCCCGCTCTACGTCGAGGTCGACGCGATCTTCAACCTGGCCTGCCCGGCCTCGCCGATCCACTACCAGCGCGACCCCGTGCAAACCACGAAGACCTCCGTGCACGGCGCCATCAACATGCTTGGCCTCGCCAAGCGGCTCAAGGCGCGCATCTTTCAGGCCTCGACCAGCGAGGTCTATGGCGATCCACTGATTCATCCCCAGACCGAGGATTACTGGGGCAACGTCAATCCGATCGGCATCCGCTCCTGCTACGACGAGGGCAAGCGCTGCGCCGAGACGCTGTTCTTCGACTATTGGCGCCAGCACGGGCTCCCGATCAAAGTCGCGCGCATCTTCAACACCTACGGGCCGCGCATGCAGCCCGAGGACGGCCGTGTGGTGTCGTCCTTCATCGTCCAGGCGCTCAAGGGCGAGCCGATCACCGTGTTCGGCGACGGCGGCCAGACCCGCTCGTTCTGCTATGTCGACGATCTCGTCGAGGCCATCATGCGACTGATGGTATCCGCGGAAGATGTCACCGGCCCGATCAACCTCGGCAACAATTCCGAGTTCACGATCCGCGAACTGGCCGAGAAGGTCATCGAGCTCACGGGCTCACGTTCCAAACTGGTATTCAAGCCGCTGCCGCAGGACGATCCGCGGCAGCGCCAGCCCGACCTAAGCAACGCAAAGGCAGTTTTGGATTGGGAGCCGAAGGTCGCCCTTGAGGACGGCCTAAAGGAGACGATCGCCTACTTCAAAGCCACGCTCGAATTGGCGTGATGACGCCCGCCGGCCCTAACGAGAGGTGCTGAACGAGTTCGGCTTCGGCGCGGGGCCCTGGAGCGATCCAGGGCCTTTCTTGCAGTAGGATGACCTGCACGCTCGATCGTTCCCCGAAGATTGTGGATTGTTAACGAGGTTCTAACGGCCTTGCTACATGTTCGATCCGAATTTGTGAGCGGCCAGGGAAACCCATGACATCTGTGGATGAGCCGGCAGGACCTCTGGGCCCGCGGTCGCAGGCCTCCGCCATCGAGTTTCTCAATCCGGAGCGGCTGAGGCTTGTCGCACAATGCTGGATCGTGGTCGCGGCGATTGCCTATGTAGTTGGTCTGTTTGGTCGAATGCGCGTCGGCCTGACCGATGGCATTCGCACCCCTTTCGGCGGCGACTTCATCAATTATTGGTCGGGGGCATATCTCGCACTGCATGGCCGGGCGGCCGAGGTTTACAACTTCGTCGCCTTTCATGAGTTCGAAAGCTCCGTGGTCGGGCCTCAGATCGATTTCCTTCACTACTCCTACCCGCCAGTTCTTCTTCTGCTGACTGTACCGCTCGCGGTTCTTCCCTATGTGCTGGCGAACGTGGTTTGGCTCGTGTCGACCTGGTACGGCTTCTATCGTGCACTGAAGCTCGCTGCCGGTGACAAGGCGTTGCTGCTGTCGCTCGCGGCGCCAGCGGTATTTATCAACGCGGCGACCGGACAAAACGGGGCATTGACGGCGGCGCTTCTGGGAGGGGGGCTGCTGCTGGTTGACCGCCGGCCGGTTGTGGCGGGAATTCTGTTTGGGCTGCTCGTCTACAAACCGCACCTCGCAATGATGCTGCCTGTTGCGATGATCGCGGGCCGACGCTGGCGCGTCACCGGTGCTGCCGGCGCCACCGCCCTCCTGCTGATCGCGGCTAGCGTCGTGGTCTTTGGTCCTGCCGTTTGGGTCGAATATCAGCACAATCTCTCGGTGCTGCGCGCAGTCATCCTCGAGGATGGTTCCGGGGTCTGGCACCGCATGGTTTCGGTGTTCGTATTTGTCCGGCGCCTGGGAGGCGGGGTTGAATTGTCCTACGAGCTCCAGATGGCCGTTGGGATCGCTGCTGCGCTACTCGTTGGTTGGAGTTGGCTCCGCAACGATCCTCCGCATATTCGCAACGCCATGGTCGTGGTCGGGACCTGTCTCGCCACGCCCTATCTTCAGGACTACGACCTCGTCATCGGCGCATTCGTGGCGGTGTGGCTCAAGAACGCCCAGCAGCACTCAAAAATCGACGCTCGCTGGTTCGAAGCCGGGGCGGCACTGGTGCTGCTGCTGCCCCTGCTGGCCGCCGCACTTGCCAACTTCAGCGGGCTGGCGTTCGGGCCGCTGTTCTTGATCCCACCCATGAAATTGCTCGTTTCCGCCGCGGCGGAGCAGCGTCGAACAGGTTTTACCCTTACGGCCAGTTGACCCGCCGCTGTGCATTGGGGTCGGCGCAAGCTGAAGAGGGATCAATGACGGTCTGGATTTGCGATGGGCGAGGACATGAAGGTCTTCGCGACCGAGCAGGCTTGGCTTGATGAGAACGATCTGTGACGGCGTGGCCGTCGAGTACGCGGTATAGCTGACCACCCCTAAACCTTCCCAAAGGGCCAAACGCCCAGTCGGGATGGCCAAAGCCTGGCTCCGGTTATCTCGGCATTGCGCAGGACGTGCCGAACGACGAGGACCGTCGCATTCGCCTGGTCGGCCAGCCCGTCACGTTGTCGCGCACGCCAAGCGAGATGGTGGCGCGCCCGCCAGAATTCGGCATGCAGACGGAGGAGTGCCGAGCGAGTTCGGCTTCGGCGCGGACGAGATTGCGCGGCTCAAAGACGCCAAAGTAATATAGGCCCACTCGCAACGGACCGACGCGTGTCCTGACATGACAAAGCCCGGCGCTTGCCGGGCTTTGCCACGAGTGCGGAGCGAGGCCCCCGGGCCTTGCCTCAGTACTTGGCGACGACCGGTCCCGAAAAGCGATAGTTCACACCGACGCGAACAATATTGTCGGTGAAGCGCGTGCCGAAGTTTGCCGTTGTCGTTGTCGTGGTCACGGTGTTGAAACCGACGCCGGGCGTGCTGAGTGCATTCGCGACGGTGGTCGCACTGGCCGCAGCGCCGTTGAAGGAGCCGAGATCCACATACAGATATTCGACCTTCACCGACCAATTGTGGTCGATCGCGTATTCGCCACCGGCGCCTACCGTCCAGCCGGCTTTCGTACCACCCCAGCCGATGCCAACCGCGGGGGCACTCGCGGCGAGATGTCCATAGGCCAAGCCTCCCGTCGCATAAAGCAGCATGCGCGGCGTGGCGAGCCAGCCAACGCGACCGCGCACGGTGCCGAACCAGTCAAGCTTGTAGTCGGCCGGAAACAGCGCTGAACCGGCCGGACAGCCGACCGCCGCGCAGATATTGCCGGTCGACTTCTCGTCCGCGGCCTGGAGGTCGGCCTCGAGACCGAACAGCCAATTGCTCTGCTGCCAATTGTAGCCGAATTGGCCGCCGCCGAGGATGCCATTGACGTTCGAGCGGCCCCAGATCGGAGTCGCGGCCAGCGCCGTCACGACCGGAGGTCCGACCGGAGTGGGCCCGGCGGTGCGAAACACTTGTACGCTCTGGCTGCCTGTCAGCGTGCCATCGTCGCGTTCACGACCCCAGCTGTAGCCGAGATTGCCACCAACGTAAAAGCCGCTCCAGTTGTAGCCCGGATCGACCATGACGGGTGCCTTGACGTACGGCCTTGCCGCCAAGTCTGCAGCCACCGCGCCCGTTGCGAACAGCGTCATCGCCGCCGCCATTCCGATCACAATCCGTTTCATCAAATTCCCTCCAGCCCCGAATATCTGCCCAACATACGCTGAGGGTGGCCGGAAGGCTGTCACGCACCAGCAACAGCCAGCAACATTCGGTTCCCCGCGCCAGCACCACAATACCGTCGCCACGGTTTAGGATCCGCAGAGATCTATCCGGGGTCTAGTCCGGCGCGGGCTTCGCCCGCCGCAGCCATGCGATGCGGCCCAGCAAGCGGTCGATCACCGGCCAGAACAGCAGCACGATCGCGAGCGTCGTGATCGAGCCGACCAAGCCGTTCGACCAGAACACCTTGAGGTCGCCACCCGCGCCGATCATCGACAGGCGGAAGGCATCCTCGGCGCGGCTGCCGAGCACGAGAGCGAGGGTAAACGGCGCCAAGGGAATGCCGATCTTCTTGAAGACGTAGCCGACGGCGCCAAAGCCCAGCATCAGCCAGATGTCGAACATCGCGTTCTGGATCGCATAAGCGCCGATCGCGCACGACACCACGATCATCGGCGCCACCGCGGCAAACGGCACGCGCAGGATCGAGGCGAAGATCGGCACCGTGGTCAGCACCAGCACAAGACCGACGACGTTGCCGAGATACATCGAGGCGATCAGGCCCCAGACAAAATCCTTGTGCTCGACAAACAGCAGCGGTCCGGGATTGAGCCCCCACACCATCAGGCCGCCGAGCAGGATCGCGGCAGTGCCGGAGCCGGGAATGCCGAGCGCCAGCATCGGCAGCAGCGCCGCGGTGCCGGAGGCATGCGCCGCCGTCTCCGGCGCGAACACGCCCTCGATGCGGCCCTTGCCAAAGCTCTCGGGATCCTTAGCGAAGCGCTTGGCGAGGTTGTACCCCATGAAGGACGCCGCGATGGCGCCGCCGGGGGTGATGCCGAGCCAGCAGCCGATGAAGGAGGAGCGGAGCAGCGTCAGCCAATATTTCGGCAGGTCCTTCCACACATTCAGCACGATCCGCAGCGAGATGCTCGCCGCGTGGCCGCGCAGCGCCAGGCGCTCCTCCATCGTCAGCAGGATCTCGCTGATGCCGAACAGGCCGATGACGGCAACGAGGAAGTTGATGCCGCGAAGCAGCTCGGTCGAGCCGAAGGTCATGCGCAGCTGACCGGACACGGTATCCATGCCGACGCTCGCGAGCAGGAGTCTCAGCGACATCGAGATGACCGTCTTGTGCTTCGCCTCACGCCCGAGACCGACGAAGGAACAGAAGGTCAGGAGATAGACGGCAAAGAACTCGGGCGGGCCGAACTTCAGCGCAAAGGACGAGATCATCGGCGCCAGGAAGGTGATCAGCAGCACGGCGACCAGCGAGCCGATGAACGAGGAGGTGAAGGCAGCCGTCAGCGCCTCGGCCGCCCTGCCCTGCTGCGCCATCGGGTAACCGTCAAAGGTGGTCGCAACCGACCAGGCTTCGCCGGGAATGTTGAACAGGATCGAGGTGATGGCACCGCCAAACAGCGCGCCCCAATAGATGCAGGACAGCATCACGATCGCCGAGGTCGGATCCATCGTGAAGGTCAGCGGCAGCAGGATCGCCACCCCGTTGGGGCCGCCCAGCCCCGGCAGCACGCCGACGAAGATGCCGAGCACCAGCCCGACCATCATCAGCGCGAGCGTCTTCCACGTCAGCAGGACCGCGAAACCGTGAAGCAACAAGCCAAAGGCTTCCATCGCGATCCGCTCTAGTAGCCGAAGGCCGCTTCAAGCGGCCCTTTCGGCATGATGACGTCGAAGGCAATGTCGAAGGTGACGAACATGACCGCCGTGAACAGGAACGCGGTGAGCAGCGACTTCCAGGTCGCGATCTTGCCGACCAGGCGCATGAAGGCCGCGATCAGGAGGAAGCTCGCGACGTAAAGGCCGAGGAGCTGCGTTACCAGGCAGAACAGCAGCGTCGGCACGAACACCGCCATCACACGCCGCGCCTGCGCGCGCGTGACGAAAGTCTGGCGCGCCGCACCACGCGCCAGCAATGCCGCGATCAGGCCATAGAGGCTGGCGCCGCCGAGAATGATGCAGAGATAGAACGGGAAATAGCCGGGCTCGGGCCCGGTCGAATCCCAGGAGACGCCGGTACGCCAATTGTCGTAGCCGAGGATTGCGGCCAGCCCGAGCAGCAGGAGGCAGACGATGATTTCCATCGTGCCGGAACGCGCCATAACGGGCGAGTCGTCTTCAGGCGCGGTCGGATCCTCGACGACGATTTCAAGATCGGTTTGGGACATGAGCTCTGCTGCAAAGCTGGAGCGTGTTCACCTCTCCCCGTAAGAATGGGGAGAGGGAGAAGAGCGACGGTTACTTCGCGACGAATCCGGCTTCCGTCATCAGCGACCTGTTGACTGCATCGTCCTCTTCCAGGAATTGCACCATGTCCTTGCCGGTAAGGAAGATCGGCTTCAACGCCTGCTTTTCCATGTAGTCCTTGTACTCCGCGGTCTGCGTCACCTTGTGGAACAGCTCGACATAGAACGCCTGCTGCTCAGCCGTGACCTTGCCGGGCAGGAAGGTTGCGCGCAGCATCAGATATTGCACGTCGACGCCCTCCTCCTTGCAGGTCGGGATGTCGGCCCAGGACTGCGTGTCCGTCACCTTGCCGGTGTAGGAGATGCGCTCTTTGTCGAACACGCAGAGCGGACGCACCTGGCCGGCGCGCCAGACTTCGAGATTCTCGCTCGGATTGTTGACGTTGGATTCGGTGTGGTTGCCGACGAGCTGGGTCGCGGCCTCGCCGCCGGACTTGTAGGGCAGATAGGAGAATTTCGCGCCGGTCTTCTGCTCGAGGAAGACGGTCAGCACGTGATCCTCGCGCTTGGAGCCGGTGCCGCCCATCTTAAACGGCGCGGCTGCCGCCTTGGCGGCCTCGACGAATTCCTTCACGGTCTTGGGGCCGGCGCTGTTGTCCCACAGCACGAACTGGTCGAGCGCAATCACCGAGACCGGGGTGAGCTCACGCCAGTTGAACGGGATCTTGGCCGACAGCGGCAGCATGTAGATCAGCGAATAGGCGATCAGCACCTTGTTCGGATCGCCCTCGCTGGATTTCATGTACATCAGCGCTTCCGCCCCCGAGGCGCCGCCCTTGAGCGAGACCACGATCGGCTGCTTCATCAGATTGTTCTTCTGGATTGCGGCTTGCATCATCCGCGCCATCTGATCGGAGGCGCCGCCCGCGCCCGCTGCCACCACGATCTCGACGGGCTTGGTCGGCTCCCAGCCGGCGACCGCCGGTGCACACATCAACAGCGCCGCCGCCGCGCTGACGGCTTTCACTGGAATTCGCACGCGCTTCGTCCCCTTGTTATTATTGGCGTTGTATTGCCGGGAATTCATCTGCGCATTGTGCGGGGTAGTGCTGGCGAGTTCAAGGAGGCGGGCGTTCCGCCGCATATGACTTTCGGCTGACGAAGCCGGGGCCGGAGCGGTGGCTACTTGCCCTTCCAGTTCGGCGTACGCTTGTTGAGGAAGGCATCCATGCCTTCGCGAAAATCTTCGCTCATATAGGCTTTGAGGATCAGATCCTCGCCCTCCTCGCGCGACAGCGTGCGGCGGATGCGGCGCACCGCTTCCTTGGTCGCCTCCAAAGTGAGCGGCGCATGGCTTGCGACGAGCTTTGCGGTCTCGTCGGCACGGCGCTGCAGCGCCTCGACGTCGGGCACGACCTCGTTGAGCAGGCCGAGCGCGAGCGCTTCCGGCGCCTCGACCAGGCGGGCCTTGAAGATCAAATCCTTGGTGCGGGCAGGTCCCACCAGCGAGACGACGCGGCTGATGTTCGACATCGACAGGCAGTTGCCGAGCGTGCGCGCGATCGGGAAGCCGATGCGGGTTGTTTCGGTGCCGATGCGGAGGTCGCAGCAGGCGGCGATGCCGGCGCCGCCGCCGGTGCAGGCACCGGCGATCGCCGCGATCACGGGCACGCGGCAGTGCTCCAGGGTTCCAAGCACGCGGTCGATCCGCGCCTCGTAGTCGAGCGCATCCTGCGCGGTCTTGAACGCACGAAACTGAGAAATGTCGGTGCCGGAGGCAAATGCCTTGTCGCCGGCGCCGGTCAGGATCAGCGCCTTGATCGATCGGTCGGCGTTGATCTCCTGGCAGATCTCCGCCATGCGCTCATACATGGCGAAGGTCAGCGCGTTGCGTGCCTGCGGGCGGTTGAAGGTGATCCGCGCGATGCCGTCCGTGACGGAGTAGAGCAGGTCTTCGTTGGTCGTCGTCGGTGCGTTCATCGCGCGCTCACTTCTTTTTCAGTTGGATAGATCAGGCCACCTGGGCCTTGGCCATCGGCACCGTGTCGCGTCCCTTCAGGACGTCCATGGCCGCCAACACGCCGCCGCTCCGGTGCGGGATCTTGGCAAGGTCCAGGCCCATCTCGACACCGGCGAGCGTGCCCATCAGCATCAGATCGTTGAAATGCCCGATATGGCCGACGCGGAACACCTTGCCCTTGACCTTGTTCAGGCCGGTGCCGAGCGACATGTCGAAATTCTCCAGCACCACCTTGCGGAAGTGATCGGCGTCGTGGCCGTCGGGCACGCGGACGCCGGTCAACGCCGGCGAATGCGCAGCCGGATCGGCGCACTGCGTCTCCAGGCCCCAGACCTTGACCGCGGCCCGCGTCGCTGCGCTGTGACGCTTGTGACGGGCCCACACGTTCTCGAGGCCTTCCTCCTCCAGCATCTTGACGGCCTCGCGCAGGCCCATCAGCAAATTGGTGGCGGGTGTATAGGGGAAGGTGCCGAGCTTGTTGAAGCTGATGACTTCCTGCCAGTCCCAATAGGAGCGCATGCCCGGATTGGCTTTGGCGACGGCGAGCGCCTTCTCCGAGACGGCGTTGAAGCCGAGCCCGGGCGGCAGCATCAGGCCCTTCTGGGAGCCCGCGACCGAAACGTCGATGCCCCAGGCATCGTGCTCGTATTCCATCGAGCCGAGGCCGGAGATGGTGTCGACCATCAGCAGCGCCGGATGCTTGACGCGGTCGAGCAGCTTGCGCACTTCGAGCGGCGGCGTCACGCAGCCGGTCGATGTCTCGTTGTGAACGACGCAGACCGCCTTGATCTTGTGCTGCTTGTCGGTGGCAAGGCGCTGCTCGATCTCGGCGAGGTCGGCGCCATGGCGCCAGTCACTCGGAATGAAGTCGACGTCGAGCTTGAACTTGTCGGCGATGCCGCGCCACAGCACGGCGAACTGGCCGGTCTCGCACATCAAGACCTTGTCGCCGGGGGCGAGCACGTTGACCATTGCTGCTTCCCAGGCGCCGGTGCCGGACGACGGGAAGATAATCACGGGCTGCTTGGTGCGGAACACGCGCTGCATCGCGGCAAGCGCGGCGAAACCAAGCTCCGCGAACTCCGCACCACGATGATCCAGCGTCGGCATATCCATCGCCCGCAGCACCCGGTCGGGCACGTTGGTCGGTCCTGGAATCTGGAGAAAATGCCTTCCAGTGTGCACGGTCATCGGCGTCCTTCCCGGTCTTTGAGTCTGTCTTTCGAGTGTGTCTTGGCTTTGAGCCCAGCTTGACTTCGAGCCTTCTGGCCTGAAGGGGGCTGCGCGAGCCGCTCGAATATCACTATTCGCCGGGCTTGTCCCTCGCCGGGCGGGGTCCGTCAATGCACAAGAAGCAGGGCTCGCCTTGCCAAGGACCGTGACCGTAGGCAAGACGGGGACGGCGAACAGGCAAGAGCGGACCATGGCGGCGGAAGTGCCCGGGAAATCACAGGAATCGGCCAAAACGGACGGCATCGCGGCACGTCTGGCCCGACAGATCACCGGCGACGTCCTGTTCGACCCTTTCAGCCGCGGCCGCTATGCCACTGACGCCTCGTTCTACCAGATCATGCCGGCGGGCGTGGTGGTGCCCAGGACCATGGACGAGGCGCTGCGAGTGCTGGCGATCGCCCGGGACGAGGGATTGAAGGTCACCCCGCGGGGCGGCGGCACCTCGCAATGCGGCCAGACCGTCAATGACGGCCTCGTCGTCGACCTCTCGAAGCACCTGACCCGCATGCTGTCGCTCGACGTCGACAACCGCACTTGCGTGGTCGAGCCCGGCATCGTGCTCGACGACCTCAACCGCCAGCTCAGGAAGCACGGCCTGTCGTTTCCGGTCGACGTCTCCACGGCGTCGCGGGCCACCATCGGCGGCATGGCCGGCAACAATTCCTGCGGTGGCCGCAGCTTGCGCTACGGCACCATGCGCGACAACACCCTGTCGATGGAGGCGGCGCTCGCCGACGGCACGCTCGCGCACTATGGCGAGGTCTCGCGCGACCTTTCCGATGTCGATGCGGGCAACGGCGCCCGCGCGCTGTTCCGCGACATGCTCGATCTCGGCGCCCGCGAGGCCGACGAGATCGCGGCGCGCTTTCCCAAGGTGCAGCGCCGCGTCGGCGGCTACAATCTCGACGCGCTGGTGCCGCGCAACGCGCCGAACAACATGGCGCATCTGCTGGTCGGCTCCGAAGGGACGCTGGCCTTCACCACCAAGGTCGAGCTGAAGCTGTGGCCGGTGATCCGCAACAAGGCGCTCGGCATCTGCCATTTCGGCAGCTTCTACCAGGCGATGGACGCGGCCCAGCATCTGGTCAAGCTGAAGCCGATCGCTGTCGAACTGGTCGACCGCACCATGCTCGCGCTCGGCCGCGACATCGCGATGTTCCGGCCGATCATCTCCACCGCCATCAAGGGCGATCCGGACGCCGTGCTGGTGGTCGAGTTCGCCGAGGAAGACCAGGCGGACAATCTCGCGCGCCTGAAGCAGCTGGGCGAATTGATGGGCGATCTCGGCTTCGGCTGGAGCAACGACAAGCGCAAATGGGGCGGTGTGGTGGAGATCACCCAGCCCGCGCTGCAGAGCGGCATCGCCGATTTCCGCGCCGCGGGCCTCAACGTCATGATGTCGATGAAGCAGGCAGGCAAGCCGGTCTCCTTTGTCGAGGACTGCGCGGTGCCGCTGCCGCATCTCGCCGACTACACCGCGCGCTTGAATGAGGTGTTCGCAAAGCATGGCACCAGCGGCACGATGTATGCTCATGCCTCCGAGGGCTGCCTTCATGTCCGTCCCGTGCTGAATTTGAAGCTGGAGAAGGACGTCAAGGCGATGCGGGCCATCGCCGAGGAAACCTTCGCGATGGTGCGCGAGTACAAGGGCTCGCATTCGGGCGAGCATGGCGACGGCCTGGTGCGCTCGGAATTCCATGAAGCGATGTTCGGCGAGCGTCTGGTCGCCGACTTCAGGGAAGTGAAGCAGCGCTTCGATCCCGACCGCGTCCTCAACCCCGGCAAGATCGTCGATGCGCCCAAAATGGACGACCGCTCGCTGTTCCGCTATCGGCCGGACTATCGCGTCGGCGAGCTGAACACCAAGCTCGACTGGTCCGCATATCCCGGCGCCGGCGCCGGCTTCCAGGGCGCGGTCGAGATGTGCAACAACAACGGCGCCTGCCGCAAGCTCGAGGGCGGCGTGATGTGCCCGTCCTATCGCGCGACGCGCAACGAGAAGGATGTCACGCGAGGCCGTGCCAACACACTGCG
Organism: Bradyrhizobium sp. LLZ17; assembly: GCF_041200145.1. Classification (NCBI taxonomy): domain Bacteria; kingdom Pseudomonadati; phylum Pseudomonadota; class Alphaproteobacteria; order Hyphomicrobiales; family Nitrobacteraceae; genus Bradyrhizobium; species Bradyrhizobium zaerense. Next base: position 14,072 of record NZ_CP165734.1, on the reverse strand, counting down.
GCTGGCGATCTCCGGTCAGCTCGGCCCGGATGCTTTGTCTTCGGATGAGATGATGGAGACGCTGAAACTCTGCGTCTCCTGCAAGGCCTGCCGCCATGAATGCCCTGTTGGCGTCGACATGGCCAAGATGAAGATCGAGGTGCTCGCCGCGCGCGTGGCTTCCCATGGCCTGACACTGCGCGACCGCATGGTCGGCTATCTCCCGCGCTATGCAGGCCTCGCGTCGCGCTTCGCGCCGCTGGCCAATTTGCGCAACCGCAGCCCGCTTTTGCGGAAGCTGTTCGAGCGCTTTGCCGGCATCAGCGCGCGCCGCGCGCTGCCCGCTTTCCGCAGCGACGTGTTCGCGCCGTCCGCGGATGCCGTCGGTCCGGAGGCCGGGCGCGAGGTCGTGCTGTTCGCCGACACTTTCAACCGCATCTACGAGCGCGAGAACCTCGACGCTGCTCTGCGCGTGCTCGCGGCGGGCGGCTATCGCGTGCATCTGCCGAAGCCGTCAAGCGGCGGCCGGCCGCTCTGCTGCGGCCGCACATTCCTGTCGGCCGGTCTCGTCGACCAAGCCAGAGCCGAACTTGACCGGCTGGTCGCCGCCTTCGCGCCCTTCGCCGCGCGCGGCGTGCCGATCGTCGGCCTGGAGCCGAGCTGTTTACTGACGCTGCGCGACGAGCTCGCTTCACTGCGCAAGGACGACGACGCCAAGGCGGTCGGCGCCCATGCGCTGACCTTCGAGGAGTTGCTGATGCGGGAGGCCGAGGCCGGCCGGCTGCAACTGCCGCTCGGAGCTGTCGCCGACAAGGCCTTGGTACACGGCCATTGCCATCAAAAATCTTTTGGCGCGTTCAAGCCGGTCGAGCAGGTGCTGCGTCTCGTGCCCGGCCTGAAGGTCGAAACCATCGAGTCCAGCTGCTGCGGGATGGCCGGCGCCTTCGGCTATGGTGCCGAGACCTACGATGCCTCGATCGAGATGGCCGAACTGTCGCTGCTACCGGCCGTGCGCGGCGCGGACCCGGCGACGCTGGTCGTTGCCGACGGCACCTCGTGCCGGCACCAGATCCAGGACGGCGCGCAACGCGAAGCCCTTCACGTCGCCCGCGTGCTGGCGATGAGCCTCGATCGCGCCAAAACCCACTCCACCACTCCCGTTGCAAAGGAACCCAGCCATGGCTGAACTGACCCTCGACACCGCCCGCAAGATCCTCGATGCCGCCTTCGCAAAGGCCACGGAGTTGAAGCTCAAACCGCTCGTCGTCACTATTCTGGACACGCGCGGCGTGCTCAAGCTCGCCGCCGCACAAGACGGCACCAGCCTCATGCGCGCCGAGATCGCCCACGGCAAGGCCTATGGCGCGCTCGCCATGGGCATGGGCTCGCGCGCGCTGTACCAGCGGGCGCAGGAGCAGGCCTATTTCATCGACGCCGTGAACACGATTGCAAAGGGCGCGCTGGTGCCGGTCCCCGGCGGCGTGCTGATCCAGGACGGCGCGACCCTGCTCGGCGCCGTCGGAGTCTCCGGCGACACCTCCGACAATGACGAAGCGTGTGCGGTTGCGGGTATCCAGGCAGCGGGGTTGAAGGCCAACGCGGGCTGAGGTCTCTTCCGTAGCCCGGATGGAGCGTAGCGAAATCCGGGGTTTGCGCGTGGAGGCGCCGACTGGCTCCTTGCTCCCGTCATTGCGAGCGAAGCGAAGTAATCCAGACTGCCCCCGCGGAAAGATTCTGGATTGCTTCGCTGCGCTCGCAATGACGATGGAGAGAGCGAGTCCTCACCTACCCGTCCAGACCGGCTTGCGCTTCTCGCTGAACGCTTTCAGCCCCTCCTTGGCGTCCTCCGTCATCGCCAGCAGCGCGATCTGGCTTTCGGTGTAGGCGATGCTCTCGTCGAAGGACATCGCGGCGATGGCGCGCATCGCGTATTTGCCGCGGCGGATCGCGGTCGGTGACTTGTCGACGATGCGGCTGATCAGCCAGTCGACCTTGGCATCGAGCTCGGCCTTGGGCACGACGTAATTCAGAAGGCCTGCGGCCTGCGCAGCTGTTGCATCGAACGGCTCGCCCGTGAGCGCCCATTCATTGACCAGCCGTCGCGGCGCGATCGCCTGCAACAGGCTCAGCACCTGCATCGGAAACACGCCGACCTTCACCTCCGGCAGTCCGAACACGACGTGATCGGCGGCGAGCGCCATGTCGGTCATGCAGAGCAGCCCCATGCCGCCGGCCATGCAGACGCCGCCGACCCGGGCGATCGCGGGCTTGGTCGCGTTCTGCGACAACCGCAGCAGGTCGGCATAGTCAACGTTTGGTTTGGAATGATCCATCGCGAATGCCGCGCCGGAGTTCTGCAGATCCGCGCCGGCGCAGAACGCCTTGTCGCCCGCGCCCGTCAGCACGATGACTCGGACGTCCTTGTCCTCGTGCGCGTCGCGATAGCCCTTGCTGATGCCGGCGATCACGTCGCCGTTCAGCGCGTTGCGCTTCTCGGGCCGGTTGATGGTGATCCAGAACGCCTGCCCGCGCTTCTCGGTGATGACGCTCGCTGTGTCGGTCATGACGTCGCTTCCTTGCTGCCGTTTTGCCGTCATTTGCGGCAGCTCCGGCGCGAGGTGCAAGGGCAATCTGCGGCGAGACGCCGCTTTAGCGCCTCGACACAAATTTGGTGCGATCGAAGCGCGCGCTCAGGCCGCGACCGCTTTCCTGATCCAGACCTTGTTGTCGTGGAACGCGGCTCCGCCGATCGGCGCGACGGCCTCGGCGCCGGTCAGCATGTTGATGCCGCGACCACCGATATGGTCCTTGTTCGGATGAACGGATTCGGCGATCAGCACCCCGCGCCGCACGCCCTCGAACAGCCGTGCGATCAGCGTGGTCTCGCCACGCATGTTGCCGAGCGTCACGGCGTCGCCCTCGGCGATCTCGAGCGCGGCAGCATCCATCGGATGGATCATCACGCTCGCCTTGCCCTCGCGCGCCTGCGAGGACGGCGTCTCGTTGAAGGTGGTGTTGAGGAAGCTGCGCGAGGGGCTGGTCGCAAGCCGGAACGGATGGGCCTGGTCGGCGTGCTCGATCACGGCCCAATGGTCCGGCAGCGACGGCATCTTTTCGAACTCGCCCATCATCAAGCCGAACGGCGGATTTGCCCAATCGGCCTTGAAATGGAATTTCTTGTCGGCGTGCGCGAAGCCGTCGAGGTAGTGCGCGGTGCGGAAATCCGGTTGCAGGTCGCGCCAGAGGTCGGCCTCGAGGCTGGCGATGTCGCCATGGTTGCTCAGCTTCAGCGTCGCGTCGATCAATTCGCGCGGCGTCATCTCGAAGCCCCGATGCATGGCGCCAAGCCGCGGCGCCAGCGCTTGCAGGACCTGATGGTTGGAGCGGCATTCGCCGGGCGGGTCGATCAGCTTGGGGCCGACCGAGATGTGCTGGTGGCCGCCACCGTAATAGAGATCGTCGTGCTCCATGAACATGGTCGCCGGCAGCACGATGTCGGCCATCTGCGCGGTCTCGGTCATGAATTGCTCATGCACCGCGACGAACAGGTCCTCGCGCGCAAACCCCTGCCGCACCAGCGCCTGCTCCGGCGCGACCGTCATCGGATTGGTGTTCTGGATCAGCATTGCCTTGACCGGACCCTTGCCGTGCAAGGCCTCGGCATCGCCGGTGAGGATGCGGCCGATCTGCGACTGGTCGAGCGCGCGCGTGCTCTTGTCGATCGCGTCGTGGCCTTCGATGATGGATTCGTTGAAGTGCCACAGCGCGTAATTGTTGAAGAAGGCGCCGCCGCCTTCGTATTGCCAGGCGCCGGTCACCGCGGGGATGCAGTTCGCGGCATGCATCTGCGCCGCGCCGTTGCGCGAGCGGGTGAAACCGTAGCCGAGGCGGAAGAAGGTCCGTTTGGTCTGGCCGACCAGCCTGGCAAAGGCCTCGATCTCGGACACAGGCACGCCAGATATCGCCGAGGCCCATTCCGGCGTGCGCGTCTTCAGATGCGCCTCGAGCTCGGCCGGGCAATCGGTGTATGTGTCCATATAGGCGCGATCGGCATAGCCGTCGCGAAACAGGACATGCATGACGCCGCAGGCGAACGCGCCGTCGGTGCCGGGACGCAGGAGGATCTTGATGTCGGCCTGCTTCATGGTCTCGTTGTCGTAGATGTCGACCGCCGCGATTTTCGCGCCACGCTCCTTGCGGGCACGCGCGGCGTGCGTCATCACGTTGACCTGCGTGTTGACGGGGTTGGTGCCCCAGATCACGACGAGGTCGGAGACCGCCATCTCGCGCGGATCGACGCCGGCGATCTTGCCGGTGCCGATCGCAAAGCCGACGCGCGCGACGTTGGCGCATATGGTCGAATAGAAGCGCGAGTATTTCTTCACATGCGCGAGGCGATTGAGACCATCGCGCATCACCAGGCCCATCGTGCCGGCGTAGTAATAGGGCCAGATCAGATCCGCGCCGAACTCGCGCTCGGCCTGGTTGAAACGATGGCCGATCTCGTCCAGCGCCTCGTCCCACGAGATGCGCGCGAACTGGCCGGAGCCTTTCGGGCCGGTGCGGCGCATCGGATAGATCAGCCGTTCGGGGTGATGGATACGCTCAGCGTAGCGGGCGACCTTGGCGCAGACCACGCCGGCCGTGTAGGTCTGCTGCTTCGAACCACGGACGCGGCCGATGCTGCGGCCTTCGACCACCTCGATATCGAGGGCGCATGCCGAGGGGGCAATCATGCGGACAGGTGGAGTGGCGGATCTCGATGTTGGCGTGCTGGTTCATGGCCAGATTCGTAACACCAAAATACCAGCCGGCCGAGCGCATTTATCCGGCAATGCCCATGCGATTTGCTCAAGCCGCGCGCTCCGCCGGTTCCTGCCGCGGTCGCGAACACCGCACAACCACACCGCAAGCGGCCCGATATTCCAGCCCCGATTGACAGCGTGAGGCGTCGACAGCCCGCGCGCCGCGTGGCTACAGTGCCGAGCGACAAGAACGACATCAGGGAGGCCGCATCGTGGACACGGTGAACATCCTCAGCGGCGGCGCAGCGCAAGGCCTCGTCCGCGGTCTCACCGAGGCCTTCCGGGCCCAGACCGGGTTCGCGATCGACGGCGAGTTCAGCGCGGTCGGCGCCATGGCGGACAAGTTGCGCGCGGGCGAGCCCGCCGATCTCATGATCCTGACGCAAGCGCTGATCGCAAGGCTCGCCGAGGAGAAGCTGGTCGTGGCCGCCTCGATCGCGAATGTCGGCCGGGTCGAAACCGCGCTGGCGGTTCGCAGCAATGATCCCAGGCTGACGGTCAGGACCGAATCCGATCTGCGCGACGTGCTGCGAGCCGCAGATGCGATCTTCGTCCCTGATATCAAGGCTTCGACCGCGGGCAGGCACGTTGCAAGAGTCCTGGATCAGCTCGGCATCGCCTATGAGCTGGCTTCGCGGCTCAAGATCTTTTCGGACGGCGCAGCCGCGATGCGGGAGCTGGCGGCATCCGCTGCGCAAGGCCGATCGGCTGCACGCAAGCAACCGAAATCGTCGCCACCGAGGGCATCGCACTGTTGGGGCCGCTGCCGCCCGGATACGAACTCGTCACGATGTACACGGCCGGGATAACCGAGCGCGCCGCGCATCCGAAGCAGGCGGCCGCGCTGGTCGCGCTGCTGGCCGGCGCAGATCAGAGAGGGCTGCGCCAGCGCGTGGGCTTCGCCGGCTAGAGCCGGATCGCCCTACTTGCTCATCTGGGTGAGCCCGGTCGGCGGGCCATCGACGGCGGTCCAGCCGCCGTCGACGAACAGCGTGCTGCCGCTGACATAGCTCGCGGCATCCGAGGCGAGATAGGCGACGGCGGTGGCGACCTCGTCGGCGCTGCTCCAGCGGTTGAACACGGTGTGGCCGGCATAGAGACTGTAGATGTCGGGGCGCTGCTTGAACGGGCCGGTCAGCGCCGTCTCGGCGATGCTCGGCGCGATCGCGTTGACGCGGACGCCGGAGCGGCCGACCTCGGAGGCGAAGCCCTTCACCAACAGGCCGATCGCGGCCTTGGTCGAGCCGTACACCGCAAGCCCGGGCTCGATGGTCACTGCGCGCACCGAGGAGCAGGCGATGATGCTGCCGCCCTTCTGTTCGACCATGATGCGGCCGAAGGCCTGGAAGAACCAGACGGTGCCCTTGACGTTGAGCGTGACGACGCGGTCGAGATCCTCCTCGGTGTAGTCGAGGATGGTCTTGCGAATGTTGAGCCCCGGCGTCGTCACGGCGATGTCGAGCCGGGAAAATTTCTGCATCACGGTTGCGGCCAGCGCCGTGACATCGGCGGCACTCGCAGCGTCGCACGCAGCCGCTTCTGCCCAGCCGCCGTTCTCGCGAATGCCGGCCGCGGTCGCTTCGGCCGCGTCGCGCGCACGATCGGCGCAGACGACGCGGGCACCGAGCCCGGCCAGCGCTTCCGCCGACGATTTGCCGATGCCCGATGCGGCGCCGAGCACGACCGCGCTCTTGCCGGTGAGATCGAAGAGCTTGCGATAGTCGGTCACGTTGTCATCCTTCCCATGGTTTCGAACTTGCGTGGTAGCGCACTCATCCTCGCCTGCGAAGACGGAGCAAGTGACGTGCTGGTGCCGTCGCGGCCGATGATCAATTCAAAATCAGCATCAATCGATACCCCCTTCAACTTGGACTCGCCGCTCCGCGCGACCCTAGGAAGGCGGTGGGGAATGGATTCAAGGAGGAACGCATGAACGCGGAGCTATCCGCCGAACGCGACGAGGGCTGGTCTCTCATCACGCGTCGTGACTTGGCCAATCCTGCCGCAGCGCACCATCGAGCAGATTTAACCAGTTGATCTTCTCCGAGATTTTCTCGTATACTAATATATCACTTTCAACGATAACCATAAGCATGCCCGCGCGCACCACGAGGAAAGCCCAGGCCGCGCCCACGCCGGCCGCCATCAGTCCACGCCGCGGCAAGCCACCGCAGCGGGCGACGGCGTCGTCGCGGATTTACACCGAACTGCGGAACGAACTGGTGTCGATGCGACGCCGGCCGGGTGAAGTGGTGTCGGAAGCCGAGATCGCCGTCACCTATGGCGTCAGCCGAACGCCGGTGCGCGAGGCGATCCTCAAACTGTCCGACGAAGGCCTCCTCGACGTCTTCCCGCAATCGGGCATCTTCGTCTCTCGCATTCCGCTCGCCGCCTTGCCCGAAGCCATCATCATCCGCAAGGCGCTGGAAGAGACCACCGCGCGGCTTGCCGCCGAACGCGCCACCGCAAGCCAGATCCTGCAATTGCGGTCGATCGTCGAACGCCAGCGCGAGGCGGATGCGGCCGGCGACCGTGTCGCATTCCACCAGGCCGACGAGCTTTTTCATGCCGTCATCGCCGATATCGCGCGACATCCGGGAATCTGGACGTTGATCCAGCATGTGAAGGTTCACGTTGATCGCTATCGCCAATTGACCCTGCCGGTGGCCGGGCGCATGACCGAGGTGATCGCCGAGCACGAGCCGATCCTCGCGGCGATCGAGGCCCACGATCCGCAACGCGCGGGCATCGCCATGGAGCGGCATCTCGATCGGCTGCTGCTCGATATCTCTGAGACGCAACACACCAATCCGGAGTTTTTCGCCAGCACCGAATGACCGGACCACGGCCCGACAACGACACACACCAAAAGCAATGAGGGAGGACTACAATGAGACGTCGTGATTTCATCAAATTGAGCGCCGGACTTGGAGCAGCAACACTGGCTCCGATCTCGTCCGGCCACGCCCAGACCAAGGCCGTGTTCAAGGCCGCAGACGTGCAGCCGGTCGGTTATCCGACGGTCGCCGCCGTCGAGAGCATGGGCAAGAAGCTGGCTGAAGCGACCCAAGGCCGCCTCTCGATCCAGACCTATCCCTCCGCGCAGCTTGGCGCCGAGAAGGAGACGATCGAGCAGACCCAGATCGGCGCCATCCAGATGCTGCGCGTCAGCGCCGGCGCGGTCGGTCCGATCGTCGACGACATCAACGTCGTCAACATGCCGTTCCTGTTCAAGAACGTGGCGCAATCCTGGAAGATGATGGATGGCGACGTCGGCCAGGAGCTGCTGGAGAAGATCACGGCGAGCCCCAATGCCAATCTGGTCGGCCTGTGCTGGATGGATTCCGGCGCGCGCAGCTTCTACAACACCAAGCATCCGATCAAATCGATCGCGGACGTCAAGGGGCTGAAGCTTCGCGTCATCGGCAATCCGATCTTCATCGACATGGTCAACGCGCTCGGCGGCAACGGCATCGCCATGGGCTATGATCAGGTGTTCTCCTCGCTCCAGACCGGCGTGATCGACGGAGCCGAGAACAATCCGCCGAGCTACGTCTTCAGCAACCACTACACCGCGGCGAAATATTACTCGCTGACCGAGCACCTGATCATTCCCGAGATCCTCTGCTTCTCCAAGCGGTCCTGGACCGCGCTGTCGGCTGACGATCAGGCGCTGATCAAGAAGTTCGCGCGCGAAGCCCAGCTCGAGGAGCGCGAGCTCTGGAAGAAGTACGAAACGACGGCGATGGAGAAGGCCAAGGCCGCCGGCTGCGAGATCGTGGAGATCGCCGACAAGAAGCCATTCCAGGATGCGGTCAAACCTGTCTGGGACAAGTATGGCCCGAAATACCAGGCCATGATCCAGCGCATCCAGGCGCTCTGAACGACAAAGCCAAAGCGCGATGACGGCTCGTCGCGCTTTGGCCCCGACAATCTGAACCACTGACAGAGCAGGAAACGCGGATGGCCGCACTGTTTCGCCGAGCGATGGACTATCTCTACCTCTTGTGCGTGATCGTCGGCTGCACCGCACTGGTCGCGATCTCCGCAGTAATCCCGTGGGCGGTGTTCACGCGCTATGTGCTCAACAGTGCGGCTTCCTGGCCCGAGCCGACGGCGGTGCTGCTGACGATCGTGCTGACCTTCATCGGCGCCGCCGCCGGCTACCGGCTCAACCTGCACATGAGCGTCGCCTATTTCGCCAACAAACTCCCTCCCCCGCTGCAACGGGCCACAGAGATCCTGGTTCAGCTGCTCATGGCGCTGATCGCGCTGTTCATGGTGATCTGGGGCGAACGTCTCGTCGAGGTCACCTGGTACAACACCATCCCCGACTTCCCGTCGCTGTCGGTCGGCGTCACCTATTTGCCGATCCCGATCGGCGGTGCCTGCCTGCTCCTGTTCGTGATCGAACGGATTTTCCTCGGCGTGCCGCCCGACCCGATCGGCAAGCATTCCGAAACCGCCCCCTTCGAGTGAGCCGGGAGTCATCGCAATGGACATTTTCATCCTCCTCGGCACGATGATCGCGTGCTTCCTGATCGGCATGCCGATCGCCTATTCACTGGCGATGGCGGCGATCGCCGGCGCGCTCTCGGTCGGCATTCCGCTGGAAGCCTTGATGCTGAAGATCTCGGATGGCGTCAGCAAGGTTGCGATGCTGACGATTCCGTTCTTCGTGCTCGCCGGCGCCATCATGGCCGAAGGCGGCATGGCGCGGCGGCTGGTCGCCTTTGCCGACGTGCTGGTCGGCCTGACGCGGTTGCGCGGCGGTCTCTCCATCGTCAACGTGCTGGCGACGACGTTCCTCAGCGGCATCTCCGGTTCGGCGGTGGCCGACACCTCGGCGATCGGCTCGGTGATGATCCCGCAGATGGAGAAGAACGGCTATCCGCGCGTGTTCGCGACCAATCTCACCATCTCGTCCTCGGTGCAGGCCCTGCTGGTGCCGCCGAGCCACAACGCGGTGCTGTATTCGCTCGCGACCGGCGGCACCATCTCGATCAGCGCGCTGTTCATGGCGGGCGTTTTCCCCGGCCTCTTGCTCGGCTTCTCGCTGATCGTACTGTGCGTCGCGATCGCCTATCGCGAAGGTCATCCGCAGGGCCGCACTGTGCCGGCCAAGGAAGCGATCAAGATCACGATCGACGCGGCCTGGGGCCTGATCACGCTGGTGATCATTCTCGGCGGCATTTTGGGCGGCATCTTCACCGCGATCGAGGCCGGCGCTGTCGCCTGCATCTGGGCATTCTTCGTCACCATGTTCGTCTATCGCGATTACAAATGGCGCGACCTGCCGGTGCTCCTGCATCGGACCTTGCGTACCGTCGCGATGGTGATGACGCTGATCGCCTGCGCGTCCGCTGTCGGCTACATCATGGCGCTGACGCAGATGCCGGCGAAGATGACGGCGTTCTTCCTGTCGATCTCCAGCAACAAATACGTCATCCTGCTGCTGCTCAACGTGTTGCTGCTGCTGCTCGGGACACTGCTCGACATGGCGCCGTCGATCCTCATTGCGACGCCGATCCTCCTGCCGGTGATGCAGAACTTCGGCGTCGATCCCGTGCACTTCGGCATGATCATGCTGCTCAATCTCGGCATCGGCCTGTGCCATCCGCCGGTCGGCGCCATCCTGTTCGTCGGCTGCGCGGTGGGCAAGGTCTCGCTCGAAGAGGTGATGCGCAAGATCTGGCCGTTCTACGGCGTCATGCTGTTCGTGCTGATGCTCGTGACCTACCTGCCCGAGATCTCGCTCTGGCTGCCGCGCCGCATTTGCGCTAAAACTCCTTGCGCCGGCGCGTCACTTGACGTCGCCGGCGCGGCGCCCTCAAGATGCTCCGAACATGATGGAACATTTCGAGGAAACGCCCCGAGGAAACAGTCCATGTCGCGGAAGCTGATCGACATCTCCGTGCCGTTGCAGAACGACGTGCCGGCCGATCCGCCGGGCAATCACCCGACGATCCAGTATATCGACCATCAGCAGGGACTGCCGCGCATGCTGCAGTTCTTCGACGGTCTCAAGGCGGAGGATCTGCCGGACGGTCAGGGCTGGGCCGTTGAACAGGTGTCGCTGTCGACGCATAACGGCACGCATCTCGACGCGCCCTGGCATTTTCATCCGACTATGAATCGCGGCGAGCGATCGTGGACCATCGACGAGGTGCCGCTGGACTGGTGTTTCCAGCCCGGCGTGAAGCTCGACTTCCGGCATCTGCCGGATGGTTACGTCGCCACCGCCGACGACGTCGAAAAAGAACTCAAGCGCATCGGCCACACGCTCTCGCCGCTCGAGATCGTTGTCGTCAACACCAGTGCCGGGGCGAAATTCGGCCGGCCGGACTACGTCAATTCCGGCTGCGGCATGGGATATGAGGCGACCATGTACCTGCTCGACCGCGGCGTACGGTTGACCGGAACCGATGGCTGGAGCTGGGACGCACCGTTCGTCTTCACGGCAAGGAAATATGCCGAAACGAAAGATGCGGGCCTGATCTGGGAGGGCCACAAGGCGGGACGGCACATCGGCTATTGCCACCTCGAGAAGCTGCACGATCTGGACAAGCTGCCCTCGACGGGCTTTATGGTCTCGTGCTTCCCGGTGAAAATCGCGCGCGCCTCCGCGGGCTGGACCCGCGCGGTCGCGATCATCGACGATTAGGTGCGCGCGGTCAGTTGCCGTCGAGGCCGCTTTCGACGAGCTCGCGCAATGCCTCGGTGTCGAGCACAACGATGGCACCATGCTCGAGACGAACCTGCCCAGTTGCGGCCGGACTACGCGCGCAATTGCTTGTTGATGCTCTCGCGCGTCATCCCCACCATTTCGGCTGATCTCCTGCTGCGTGATGGCGAGCGTGCCGCTGCCGGGTCGAATTTGCGCTCTTCGGTGAGACCGAGCAGCGCGCTCGCAAACGGCCCGGCAGATTCTGCAGGGATTACCTGCTCGACCTGCTGGCTGGTCCAGCGCAGCCGGGAGCAAAGTCGGCAAAGATGAATTTCATCGCCAGCGCCGGCTGGCTCTTCACGAACGGCAGGAAGTCGCGACGGTCGATGATGTAGAGCTCGCAATGGTGTTGGCGGTCGCGTCCCGCCGAGCGCGGCGCACCATCGAGGACCGCGATCTCACCAAAGATCTCCGCCGGGGCCGATCAGATTAGGGAATGGCGTTTCGGCCGTCGGGCGAGGGACGAGGATATCTTCACGGTGCCCGCGACTACCTCACGGCGCGAAGCGCCAGGATTGGGTTGCGGATCGCCTTTTGCGGCGATCGTCGCGCCGCGTTTGACCGTGCTCTGCTTGGCGTAGCGGCAGAGCTGGTCGAGCGCCTCCGGTTCCAGATCTGCGAATATCGGATGCTTGCGCAGCACCGATAATTTGTTGCCCGACGGCTGTCGGGGATCGCCGGTCTTAATCCTGAGGCACGCCGGGACTCTAAGACTGCGAGGCAGTGGAGTTCCTGCGTAGTCAACGTTGCCGGGCTTTTAAACCGGAAAGCACAGACACGGTTTTAGGCAAGTGCCGCTAAAGCCGCGAATGCGCCGAGACGCCGCACCCGCAAGCTGCGGCGATGCATTTCGGACGATGCAGAGTTGCAGGGCTGGCAAGCCGCGATTGCGTTGAGGCGCTGCCGTATAGGCGACAGGCCCAGCGCCCGCGCTTGGCATGTCCAAACCGGACTATTCTTCAGGAAGCTCTGCGCTTGGCACCCGAACCGTGGCTCGCTTGCGCTGCCGCTGGTCTGTAGGCCCGCCGCAGGCCACAAGAGCTTTCGCAGCGCGAATGCGACAAAGACGGCCACGACGGCTTTCATCACGAGCAGCGCTTCGGTCGGCATGCGCAGTTCGCCCCTCCCAAACTTTGTTCCGGGCAGTATTCGCATCACTTCGTCCGGCCGACGTCATTGATCGATCAAAATCGGGAAGCGTTTTGGAACGGCCGTCAGGCGGCGGCCAAGGCTTCGACCCTGGCGAGATCGAGCAGGCCGGAGGCCACCGTGCCTTATCTCGATCGCGCCGCGGCGCTCCAGCCTGGTCAAGGTGCGGCTGACGGTTTCGATGGTCAGGCCGAGATAATCGGCGATATCCTGCCGGCCTGTTCACCGGAAGCCACACCGTGTCCGAGGGACCCTTGAGCGAGAACAACCGCTCACGCCAGCCGAGGAGAAAGGCTGCGACCTTCTCATGGGCCGAACGGCGGCCGAGCAGGAACGGCTGATCGTGGGCACCGGCCTGGGCTAACTCGCGAATGGCGAGCCCGTTGATGCGCCTGAGGAGATGCGGCCGGCCCTCGATGAAACGGCCGAAGGGCGCCTTCGCAAACTGTGTACGGTCACCGCGCCGATCGCATCGGCCGAAAAATTGTGCCGACCTCCCGATCCCCAGGAAATCGCTCGGCAAGGCAAAGCCGACGATCTGGCGACGGCCGTCGGGCAGCAGCTTGTACAGCCGTTTACGCCCAGTTGCTTGCTGAAGAACGACGTCGCGATATCCTCCTCCCCCCCCACCGTCTCGCCGCTGCCGAAATGGACATGGCGGCCGAGATGCTCGAATTCCCTGAGCTCAACCGCATTCAGCGACGAGCAAACTGCCGATGCGCGGACCGCACAATCGCTGCAGAAATGCCCGTTCGGCTCGATCGTCACCACGGAAGCCTTCATCCACCGCTCCAAGCGCCGGCTGCCTCGATCGGGGCTGTCCACCGCGCGGTCTGCATTTTACTGCACCGCACGAAAGCCGATTGACCCAGATCAAATTTTGGCGCAGCTCCCCACCTTATTCTGCCTCCACAGCCTTATGGGGTGTCCTTCCATGCCGAAACGCGCTCCCCGTCACGGCCTGATTTCCCCGCTTCTGATCACGCCCGCGTTCGCCGCCGCCCCGACCGCCGAACAACGCGGCAAGGCCTTCGCGCGGACCACACCCGCTGTGCGATCGACCGCGTTTCCGCAAGTCCGCCTGGGCTCGCACCTACCGCGCACCCTGCACCGGCGCTATCCGATCGAGGAGGCGCTGGCCGAAGGCATCTACACCGGCCATGCCGATGCCGGCGTTCGAGCTCAATCCGGACCAGATCCACGACCTGTTGTCCTACCTGAAGACGCTGGAATAGAAGGCGTCACACCGCCTGCACGGTCCAGCCGATCAGCTCCTTCGCGATCTGCTACATCAAGCCGCGACCGCTGCCGGCTCCATCTTGTCGATCTTCCGCTACCTTCGAGGCGCGAGGCGATCAAGCGTTCTTGTTGACGAGATCCTCGCCGACAGTCCGATCTCGACCCGCGCCTCA